>CAVXRD010000005.1:0-93650 GCA_963764165.1 uncultured Verrucomicrobiae bacterium | reverse complement strand
CCGCCAGCCGCACCGTTTGATTTTTCAACTCCGGGTCGCAATTTTCCGGGTGGTTGAGAACATTGATGCCAATGCCTGCCACTGCCGCGACCGGATGAAATCGCTCCACCAGGAGACCCGCCAGCTTTCGATCGTCGACAAGAATGTCGTTTGGCCAGCGCACGCGAAAGCGCTTCAAGCCGAGGCTCCGCAGGGAGTCGCACACGGCGAGCCCCACCGCCAGCGGCAATGCCGCGGCGTCCGCCCCGGCTGGCACCACGGCGGAAAGCCACAGGCCGCCTTCGTCGGAAACCCAGCCGCGCTGGAAGCGCCCGCGCCCCGCCGTCTGGCGATCGGCGCGCATCGCTTCCCAAACGGGAAGAGTCGCGGCGGCGAGATTTGTAGATGCGGTGACCGGGACTTCGTGAACGGCCCAGCCGTCGCTGACGTACGTGGGTTCGGTTACAGCGGGGGTGATCATAATTCTAACTCAGCCGGATGAGCGCCTGGCCTTCGTCGACCGCGGAGCCAACCGTGGTCAGAATTTCGGCGACCGTGCCGGCCTTGGGCGAGTTGACAGAGGTGTTCATTTTCATCGCCTCGACCGTGAGAAGGTTGTCGCCTTCCTTCACGGCCTGGCCCACTTGAACGGCGATGGCAATAATGCGGCCCGCCAGCGGGCTTTTGACATCGTCTGCGCCGTTGCCTGCGGGCGACGGTGTTGTTGTGACAGCAGATGGTGGGGGAGTCGCCGGCGCCACGAGCGCCGGGACAGGCGCGGAAATGGGAGGCAGCGCGGGCGCGGCCGATGCGCCATTTTCATCGGGCACTTCAACACTGACGTCGTAAGATTTGCCATCCACTGTTACACGAAGTTTCTTGATCATAACTTTTGTCGGCAATGGTTAACGAACTCTGTGGGACAAGAATTGTTCCACGCGGCCTTCGAGCGCCCAGACGTTCAGTTCGGGCGTGCGGACGCTGCCTTCCTGCACAGCGAGAACGCGATGGGGCCGGCCAATTACTACCGCAACCGCTGCCGCGATGACAGCCAGGATTTCCGGAGCAACCGCTTCAGCCTTGCTTGATGCTTTCTTGACAGTCTCCGCCGCCGGGACTGTCATCGCGACGAGAGCGGGGGCGGGCGGCAGCGCTGGCGGAGGATTCACGACAATCTGAGGCGGCGGCGCCACCACTTGCGGCGGATTGACCGTGACGTTGACAACGGGCGGTGGAGTGACGGCTTGCTTTCTTTCCGTAGCCCAAATGTGGTAAATCAGAACCACCACCGCCGATATGATCAATTGGACAAGTATTGTTGTAATGCTCATGGTGTTTAGAGCGGAATGGTGCCGTGCTTTTTGGGCGGGCGCGTTTCGCGTTTGGTGAGTGTGCTGCGAAGAGCCATCGAAACTCGGGCGCGTGTTTCTGAAGGCGCGATGACATCGGTAATCATGGCTTTCTTGGCGGCTTCGTAGGGCGAGCAGAATTTCTCGCGATACTCTCTGACCAATTCCGCTTCCCTGGCTTTCGGATCCTTGGCGGCGGCGATTTCGCGCTTGAAGAGGATTTTCACCGCGCCTTCCGCTCCCATCACGGCGATTTCCGCCGTTGGCCATGCGAAGACGTAATCCGCGCCCATGTCGCCGCTGCACATGGCGAGATACGCGCCGCCGTAGGCTTTGCGCAAAATGACGGTGATCTTTGGAACGGTGGCGGAGGCGTAGGCGAAGAGCATTTTTGCGCCGTGGCGGATGATGCCGCCGCGCTCCTGCTGAACACCCGGCATGAAGCCGGGAATGTCCACCAGCGTCACCAGCGGGATGTTGAAGACGTTGCAGAAACGAATGAACCGGGCGCCTTTGTCGGACGAATCGATGTCCAGCGTTCCGGCTTTCACTTCCGGATTGTTGGCGATGATGCCGACCACGATTCCCTGGATGCGCGCGAATCCAACCACGATGTTCCTGGCGAATTCCGCGTGGACTTCGAGCATTTCTCCGTTGTCAACCAAACGCGCGATGACTTTGTGAACATCGAGCGGCTCCTTGCTCGTCGCCGGCAGGAGGGCGTCCATCTCGGGATCGGCGCCCAAGTCAATGTCCTTGGCCGGTTGATGCGGCGGGTCTTGCAGATTGTTCGAAGGGAGATAGCTCAGCAGACGCCGCGCGATTTGGATCGCCTCGGTGTCATTGGCGGCGATGAAGTGGACGTTGCCGCTGACGCTGGCGTTGGCGGTGGCGCTGCCGATTTCTTCCATCGTGCATTTCTGGCCGGTGACGGCCTGAATCACTTCCGGGCCGCAAATGAACATATTGGCCACGCCCTTGATCATGATGATGAAATCCATCAACGCGGGCGAATATGCCGCGCCGCCCGCGCAAGGCCCGGCGATGATCGCGATTTGCGGCACCACGCCGGAAATCAGCACGTTCCGAAAAAATACTTGACCATAAGCGGCGAGCGAATCGAAGCCTTCCTGGATGCGCGCCCCGCCCGAATCGTTGAAAGCGACCACGGGGCAGCCGGTTTTGAGCGCGTGATCCATCACGTCGCAGATTTTTTTGGAGTGAATGCGTCCGAGCGCCCCGCCGCCGACGGTGAAATCCTGGCTGAAGGCCGCCACCTGCCGTCCATCCACAATCCCAGTGCCGGTGACGACGGCGTCAGCGGGGAGAGCCTTTTCCTCCAGGCCGAAGTTGTGGCAATCGTGCGTGGCGTGCAGGCCGGATTCCTGAAATGTCCCGGCCTGGAACAGCGTGTCAATGCGATCACGCGCGGTCATCACGCCCTTCTTCCGGCGGGCGTCCAATTTGTCCTGGCCGCCGCCGGCTTTGGCCGTGGCCCGCCTTTTCTCGAGGTCTTCCAACAATGCTTTCTGTATCATAAATTCTCCGCGCGTTCCTTAGGAAGGTTTGGGCATGCACAATTCGGTAAGCACGCCGAAGGTGGATTTGGGATGAAGAAACGCGACCAATTTGCAGCCCGCGCCCTCCACCGGATTTTCGTTGATCAATCTCACTCCCGCGCCGGAAGCCTGCGCAAGCTGGCCTGCCACATCGCTGGAGCCAAACGCGACATGATGAATTCCGCCGGAAGGATTTTTTTCCAAAAACTTCGCGATGGGGCTGTCCGGGCTGGTGGGCTCGAGCAATTCCAAATGAACTTCACCGACTCGAAAAAAGGCGGTGCGAACTTTTTGCGAGGCAACTTCCTCGCGATGCTCGCATTTCAAGCCAAGCGCCTTTTCGTAATACGGCACGGCTTGATCCAGCGATGGGACAGCAATTCCGAGATGGTCAATTTTTGTTATCATAAAACATGTTCTCCGGCGAGCCGTCAAAATCCGCCAGCAGCGCCCGCGCGGCGGCGACGACGGTCAAGTCCCCGCGCAGCAGCGCGCCGCGGATGTCGGGATAATGGGCTTGCACGCGCGGATTCGTCTCGAAGCGGCGCTGCAGTTCCTCGCGGACGAAATCGGCCAGCCACTCGACGGATTGCTGCTGGCGGCGTTTGGCGATGACGCCCTTGGCGGTCATTTCGCTGAAAAATTTATCGATGCGCTGCCAGATTTCGGGAATGCCTTCGCCCGATCGCGCAGAGCAGAGATTCGCCTCCGTTTTCCAGCCGGGCGTGGCGGGCTGCATGCAGCCGAGCGCGGCCTGCTGCTCGAGGCGGGATTGCTCGGCCCGCAAACGGTTTTCGCCGTCCGCCTTGTTGACAACAATGTCGTCGGCCATTTCGATGATGCCGCGCTTGATGCCCTGCAATTCGTCGCCGCCACCCGGCAGCAGCAGCAACAAAAAGAAATCCACCATTGAGCGCAGCGCCGTTTCGCTTTGGCCGACGCCAACACTTTCGATCAGCACGAGGTCGAATCCCGCCGCCTCGCACAAGAGCATCGTTTCGCGCGTGCGCAGGGCGACGCCGCCTACGGTGTCGCCCGCTGGCGACGGGCGAATAAATGCCTTGGGATCGCGGCTCAAATTTTCCATGCGCGTCTTGTCGCCGAGGATGCTGCCTCCAGAACGCTTGCTGGTGGGATCAATCGTCAACACCGCCAGTGAATGCCCCTGCCCTGTCAAATAGCATCCGAAAGCCTCGATGAACGTGCTCTTTCCCACACCAGGCACGCCGGTAATGCCTAACCGGCGTGCCTTTCCAGTGTGCGGGAGCAGAGTCTGCAAAACCTCCTGGGCCATCGCTTCGTGGCGGGGCGACTGGCTTTCAATCAGCGTAATGGCGCGGGAGAGCACGCTGCGATCCCCGGCTAAGACACCGGTAACGTAGTCCTTCGGACTCCACGTTTTGGATGACGCTGATTGCATGAATCATGCGGCCAGGCGGGCGGCCAGTTGTGTCAATAATTCCTTCGCGGCGTCCGGGATGCACGTTCCCGGGCCGAACACCGCCGCCGCGCCGTTTTCCTTGAGAAAATCGTAATCCTGCGGCGGAATGACTCCGCCGACCACGACCATGATGTCGGGACGTCCAACTTTTTTGAGTTCCTCCACCAATTGGACGAGCAATGTCTTATGTCCACCGGCCAGCGAGCTGATGCCGACGATATGGACGTCGTTTTCAGCGGCCATGCGGGCGGCTTCGTCGGGTTGCTGGAAGAGCGGGCCGATGTCCACGTCAAATCCGAGATCGGCGTAGGCGGTGGCGATGATTTTCGCGCCGCGGTCGTGTCCGTCCTGGCCCATCTTGGCGATGAGAATGCGCGGGCGCCGTCCTTGTTTGCGGGCAAAATCGTCGGTCAGCCTGCGAACCTGTTCGATTTGCGGATCTTGCCCAAATTCCGATTGATAAACCCCGGACACAGTGCGAATCACAGCTTTATGCCTCCTGTAAACTTTCTCAAGCGCATATGAAATTTCGCCCAGCGTGGCCCGGACGCGAGCGGCGTCAACGGCCAGCGCGAGAAGATTGCCGGTGTTGGATTCTGCGGCTTGCGTCAGCGCATCCAGCGCGGCTTGAACCCTGGCGCTGTCGCGCTCGGCGCGGATTTTTTGCAGGCGTTGAATTTGCGATTGACGCACGGCGGTGTTGTCCACTTCGCGGACGTCGAGCTTCTCGGTTTTTTCCAGGCGGAAGATATTCACGCCGACAATCGCCTCCTTGCCCGAGTCGATGCGGGCCTGGCGGCGGGCGGCTGCCTCTTCAATGCGCAATTTCGGCAAACCCGTTTCGATGGCTTTCGCCATGCCGCCCAAGCCTTCCACTTCCTGGATGTGCGCCCACGCGCGTTTCATCAGGGCTTGCGTGAGAGCCTCGACGAAATAGGAGCCGCCCCACGGATCGATCACTTTGCAAATGCCGGTTTCCTCTTGCAGGAAAAGCTGCGTGTTGCGGGCGATGCGCGCCGAGAAATCCGTCGGCAGCGCGATGGCCTCGTCAAGCGAATTGGTGTGCAGCGATTGCGTCTGGCCGAAAGCCGCGGCCATGGCTTCGAGGCACGTGCGGGAAATGTTGTTGTACGGATCCTGCTCCGTCAGAGACCAGCCGGATGTCTGCGAATGCGTGCGCAGCGCGAGCGATTTCGGATTCTTCGGATGGAACGGCGCGATGAGCTTGGCCCACAAAGCGCGGGCGGCGCGCATCTTCGCGATCTCCATGAAGAAATCTTTTCCCTGCGCCCAGAAAAAGGAAAGGCGCGGCGCGAAGGCGTCAATATCAATTCCCGCCTTGATGCCCGTGCGGACATATTCCAAGCCGTCCGACAGCGTGTAGGCCATTTCCAAGTCCGCCGTCGCTCCCGCTTCCTGCATGTGATAGCCGGAAATGGAAATCGAATTGAATTTCGGCATGTTCTTGGAGGTGAATTTGAAAATGTCCGCGATGATGCGCATCGAAGGGGCGGGCGGATAAATGTAAGTGTTCCGCACCATGTATTCCTTCAGAATGTCGTTTTGGATCGTGCCGGAAAGCTGCTCGATCTTCACTCCCTGCTCCTCGGCGGCGACGATGTAAAACGCCATCACGGGCAGCACCGCGCCGTTCATCGTCATCGAAACAGAAATGCGATCCAGCGGAATGGATTGAAAGAGAATCTTCATGTCCTCCACCGAATTGACCGCCACGCCCGCCTTGCCAACGTCGGCAATGGCGCGCGGATGATCGGAATCGTAGCCGCGATGGGTGGGCAAATCGAACGCCACCGACAATCCTTGCTGCCCGGCCGCGATGTTGCGGCGATAAAACGCGTTGCTTTCCTCCGCGGTCGAGAATCCCGCGTACTGGCGGACGGTCCACGGCTTTGTCACATACATGGATCCATAAGGCCCGCGCAGAAAGGGCGCGATGCCCGGCATGGTTTGGAGATGCTCGCAATCGGCGAGATCGTCCGCGACATAGAGCGGGCGGATGTCCACGCCCTCAAGCGTTTTGTGGATGGCCTCGTCAAGCGATTCGCGGGCATCGGACTCGAAGTGGTTTCGCCAATCCTCGAAACTGGTGTGCTTCGGCTTGGCCTCGAAGTCGATCTTGGTGAAATCAGGATAGTTCGTCATAGGGTAATTCCTAGTTTCGAATGAATGGTGTGGAGCAATGCCGCCGCGTCTGCGCGAAGGTGAATGAATTCGTCAATGCCCGCTTTTTTCAGGGCCTCGATTTGATCTTTCGGAAGCCCTGCCAGCACAATCGTGGCATTCGGTTTGACGCTGCGGATGCCCTTCACAAGCGGCGGCACAAGCGCGGGATAATTTTCGTCCGTCGAACAAATCACCGCGACGTTCGCAGTCGATTTTGCGAAGGCGTCCACAGCGGCTTCGCTCGATTTGAAGCCTTCGGGGGAAACCACCTCGTAACCGCCAGCCGCGAAGAAGCCGCGCGAAAAGTCCGCGCGAGCTTTGTGGTCGCGAAGCGATCCCATGTTGAGCAGGAACACTTGCGGCGCGGCATGGCCGGCGGCCACATATTTATTGACAGCGCCGCGCAGGCGTTCGAAGGCGAGGGAGGCGCGCGTGATTTCCACTGGCGCGACTGGAGCGCACGGATGATCGTGAATGCGAATGGCGCGGACAATTTCGCCCAGCGTCGCGCCGGCAACCACCGCCTCGACACATTCGGCAAACAAACCTTCGCCGCGAATGTTGACGATGTTCGACAGGCGCTTCAGCACCACTTCACTCTCGGGATCATCCATCGATGTGCGGTAAGCCGCGATTTGCTGCGAGCGGCGCTTGTAAAATGAATTTGTATCCACCGCCGGAACTTCGAGCGGTTTCTCCTTGGTGTTGGCGTATTGATTGACGCCGACAATCGAATCGCGGCGGCGCGAGACGTTAAGAATTTTTTCCAGAGCAACTTCATGCACCGATTCCTGGGCGAAGCCAGTCCTCAGCGCCGCTGCCATGCCGCCGAGTTTTTCGACGGCTTGGAAAAGCGGCCACGCGCGATCAGCCAATTCAGCCGTCAACGACTCCACGTACCATGAACCGCCCGCTGGATCGATGACCTGGGTGAGATTGCATTCCTTTTGCAGAATCAATTGCGTGTTGCGAGCGACGCGGCGGCTGAAATCGTCCGGCGGGCGGACCACTTCGTCGAACGCGCCCACTTGCATGCTGTCGCATCCGCCGAGCACGCCGGCCAGAGCCTCCACGGTGGAGCGCAGGATATTGTTGTAGGGATCGCATTCGGTTTTATTCCACTGCGAAGTGCGGACGTGCAGCGACAACTTCTGCGATTCCTCGCTGCCGCCCAAAGCGGAAACAGCCCGAGACCAAAGCATGCGCAACGCGCGCAGCTTGGCGATCTCCATGAAAAGATTCTCGCCGACCGTCACCGCAATGCGAATGCGCGGCGCAACGGTGTCGACTTCCAAACCGCGCTCGTGCATTTCGCGCAGATATTCGACGCCGGTGGCCAGAGTGAACGCGAGTTCCTGCACAGCGCTCCCGCCCGATTCATGCCAGGCGCGGCTATGGACGCAAATGGATTGCAGACGGGGCGCGTGATCGGACGACCAGCGGGTGAAGGCGGCCATTTCGCGATAAGCTCCTTCGAGAGACTGCGGCAATTTTCCCTCGCCCGCCAGCACGCCCAGCGGATCAATCTCGATGCAGCCGAGCAGCAAGCTTGGAGTTTGGCGGCGCTTGCGCATCAATGCGATCAGCAGCGTCGCGAACGGCATTCCGGATGCGCCGGAGCGGACGAACAAAAATGTCGAACGCAAATCAACGCCTTCCAGGGCGTGCTCAAGATCGCGCAGCGTGGCAATCGAAAGTCCGCCGGTGCCGACTTGATCGGCGTTCGCCCAATCGGGATCGGCGCCGTTGCGGGTGGCCTTGTCGAGAACCATGTTCAGAGCGTTCAATCCGCCAGCCAGGCAATTGCGCGCTTCGTGATTGAATTCCACCGGGCTCGAGCTGGTAATTTCCTGCGAGACCGCCCACGGCTGGCCGTTGTAGCCGGTCGTGCTGGTGCCGCGGACGAAGGGCGCGAATCCAGGCACCGAATTCAGGTGGGGAAGATTGGCAACGTCCTCGGGACAATAAATCGGCTTGAGGGTGATGCCTTCGTAAGTCGACGAAAACATCTTCTTGTCAAACGGGGCGCCTTTGAGCTCCGCTTCGACAAGCCGCTGCCAATCGCCGTAACCCACTGGCGGAAATTCCGCCAGCAGCTTCTCTGTTTCAGGTTTGGATTCGGTGGCATTCATAAAAAACGAACGATTAATTTTCCAATGTTTCGACCAGCACATCGTGGCGCTGGCCGTTCAAGGTGACGTAAAGATGCTTGCCTCGCCCGCCGCCGTTTTGAGTGGCGGCGTAGCTCGGGGCGGCTGCAATCGCGGGAGCCGGCGCGGCGGCTGGGGCTGGGGCTGGGGCTGGCGCGGGAGCAGGTGCAGGTGTGGCGGGCGCAGCCGGTTTCGGTTTGCAAAGCGCTTCAACTTGCTGCGGGAACATGGCGAACAGCACCACCATTTCGTCGCTCGTTGGCAGGCCTTTGGCTGCGGCTTGCTTGCGGTAATTTTCCAGGCCGGGTTCGAGATAATCCGCCGGGCGTTCTGTGATCGGTTTCTTGCCGGACGTTTTTTCGACCTGGGCCAGCACATCGGGATTGATCGGGCCGGGCGTGCGGCCGTATTTGCCGAGCGCGATGTCCTGGGCCGGCTGGCAGATCATTTTCCAGCGCCCAAATTTCACGTTCATCATCGCCTGCGTGCCGACGATTTGCGACGTGGGCGTGACCAGCGGAATCCAGCCCAGCGCTTCGCGCACGACGGGAATTTCGCGCACGACTTCGTCAAAACGATCCGACATGCCCTGCTCTTTCAATTGCGTGCGGAAGTTCGAAAGCATGCCGCCGGGAACCTGATAAATGAGAATATCGCTGTCGACGCGCTCATTGGCCGGGCTGGTGAACTTCGAAAGTTCTTTGTAAACGCCCTCGAAATAGGCTCGCAACTGGGTGAGCTTGTCCGTGTCGAATTTCGGGCAGCGCGGATGGCCATCGAGCAAGGCGAGCATGCGCTGCGTGTCCGGCTGCGAAGTGCCGTTGGCGAAAGGCGCGATGGAAACTTCCACGCAATCGACGCCCGCATCAATCGCCGCGAGATAACTGGCCGCGCCCAATCCCGCCGTGTCGTGGGTGTGCAGCGTAATCGGAATGCCAATCTTGCCCTTGAGTTCCTTGACGAGGTCGAAAGCGATGCGGGGTTGGAGAATCCCGGACATATCCTTAATGCCGAGCGAGTCGCAACCCATCTTTTCCAATTCGACGCCCATCTTCACGAAATTCTCGACGGTGTGAACCGGACTGATGGTGTAGCACAGTTCGCCTCGCGCATGTTTCTTGCAATTCTTGACGGCGCGAATCGCCGTGCGGAGATTGCGGACGTCATTCAAGGCGTCAAATATTCGGATGATGTCCATCCCGTCGTCGCACATGCATTTCACGAACGCCTCGACAACGTCGTCGGGAAAGCTGGCGTATTGGACGATGTTTTGGCCGCGCAGGAGCATTAATTGCGGCGTTTTCGGCGCCACTTTTTTAAGCGTGCGCAGGCGGTCGAATGGATTCTCATTGAGGAATCGCAGGCAGGAATCAATGGTGGCGCCGCCCCATGTTTCCAATCCGTTGAATCCCATTCCGTCAAGAATGGGAGCGGCTGGCAGCATTTGGGCGGTAGTCATGCGTGTGGCTGCCATGGATTGATGCCCATCCCGCAGCACAGTGTTGTTGAACAAAACCGTTTTCATATCCTGCATCGTTTCTAGCCCGCTGTGGGGCGCTGCGCTCACCGTTTGTTGCCAAACCACGCACCAAAATTGCGTCGGCGCGCCGTAGCTTCGGCAAGAAAAGGCAAAGGTTGGGCAAAGGAAGCAAAGATGATTGCCGCACTTGCAACTAGTGTAAATTCATGAATGAACCAAACGATCAGGCTGCCTGGTTTAAGGGCGGCTCGGCGCGTTGCAGCGCTCTCGCGGCAAACCAAAAACACCTGTTCCGTCTGGCTCTATTGGGCGGGCCTGGCGCCGGCAAGGGAACGCAGGCGGAATTGCTCTGCGCGCGATTCGGCCTCTGCCATCTTTCAACGGGAGACGTATTTCGCGCCGCCAAGCTGGCTGCTCCCAGCGAATTGGATCCTCAATTAAGCAAGGCTCGCGATTATATGAGGCAAGGGAAATTGATGCCGGACGATACCGTGCTGGAACTAGTGCGACAGCGCAGCCAGTGCCTGCAATGCTTGATCGGCTTTGTATTGGACGGTTTTCCGCGGACGGTTGCCCAAGCGGAGGCCCTGCAACAAATGTTGCAAGACGCAAACCAGACTTTAACCGCAGCCATCCACCTAGCGTTATCATCCGAACAAATCATGGCACGGCTTTCCGGCCGGCGCACCTGCCCCGGCTGCAAAACAACGTTCCATGTTGTCATGAAACCATCTCGAGTTTCTGGCCGGTGCGACCGTTGCGGCGCGAAGCTTATCCAACGAGAGGACGACCAGCCGGAATCGATCAAAGTGCGAATTCAGGAGCATGAGCGCAGTTCATTGCCGCTGCTTCGGTTTTATCGGGAGCGCGGATTATTGATTTCAATCGATGCGGGCGGCTCGCCAGCCGAAACCTGCGAACGCGCCGCCGCTGCCCTGGCTACTGTTCACGCTTGACATGGCCCGCGGCCAGCTTGTCTTCCATTGAGCGACTAGAATTGGGAGATCCACCGCATGAAACAAAAAATCCGCGCCGCATGGGAATTCGCGGCGCGGAGAGCTGGCGGTTTTAGTGTTACTTGACTGCTGCGAAGCGCTCTTCGTCTACGCGAGTTTCTTCCTTCACTGCAGATTCCGAGGGAATGCGCATGCAGTAGAAGGAGCGGTAAACAAAGACGAGCGCGGCAAGGAACAAGACTGTGCCAATGGCAGTCTTGGCTGTCTGGTCTTTCATCGTTACCGAGATTTCCGTGGCAAGGAGACCGAAGAGAGTGGTGAATTTAATGACCGGGTTCATCGCGACTGACGATGTGTCTTTGAAGGGATCGCCCACTGTATCGCCCACCACAGTCGCTGCGTGCAGTTCGGTGCCTTTCTGGTGCATGTCTACTTCGACGATTTTCTTGGCGTTGTCCCACGCCCCGCCAGCATTGGCCATGAAGATGGCCTGGAAAAGACCGAAAAATGCAATGCCGACCAGATAGCCGATGAAGAAGTAGGCGTTGAAGAATGGCAGCGCGAGGGCGAAGCAAAACACAACGGCAAAGATATTCCACATTCCCTTTTGGGCATAGCGCGTGCAGATGCGAACGACTTCCTTGCTGTCTTTTTGCGAGGCCGTGGTGGCCGAAAGGTTCATGTGCTCCTTGATGTAAACCACCGCGCTATAAGCGCCGGTGACGACAGCCTGGCAGGAGGCTCCGGTGAACCAGTAAATGACCGCTCCGCCCATAATCAGGCCAAGAATAATCTCGGGTTGTACAATGCTCAATGCCTCCATGACTGGTTTGAATGGGCCGGGCACGCCCGAAGCCACCTGAAGGTCGAACATTTTCTGCAACAAGATGATGATGCCGAACACCATTGTGGTCGCGCCGACAACAGCGGTGCCGATCAGCACCGGTTTGGCGGTGGCTTTGAAGGTGTTGCCCGCGCCATCCGCTTTTTCCAGTTGGTATTTGGCGTTCTCAAAATCTGCAATGAAGCCAAAGTCCCGTTCGATTTCCGCGCTGATGTTTTTGCGCTGCTCGATCTGGCTTAATTCAAAGACTGATTGGGCGTTGTCGGTGACCGGGCCGTAGCTATCCACCGCGATCGTGACGGGTCCCATTCCTAGAAAGCCGAAAGCCACCAGGCCGAATGCAAAGATCGGCGCCGCAAAGGCAAATTTGCCCGGCAGGAACGAATGCAAGGCGGCATTTTGGGAGAAGTAATACGAAGCTGCCATCAGCGCCATGATGCAAAGGCCCATCCAAAAGGCCGAGAAATTGCCGGCTACAAAACCGGACAAAATATTCAGCGAAGCGCCGCCGTGCTTGGAGCAGTTGGTCACCTCGCGCACATGGCGCGATTTGACACTGACGAAAACCTTGGTGAATTCGGGAATAAGCGCCCCCGCCACCGTCCCGCAACTGATGATCACGGACAATACCCACCACAAGGCCGGCTGGGCCGCGCCCGCGCCGTCTTTGAAATCGCCCAATAGAAGTTTGCTGGCAACAAAGGTGACTGCGATGGAGACCGCCGAGGTCAGCCAAACCAGATGAGTCAATGGCGCTTCAAAATCGAAGTCTTTCTTGCCGCCGTAGAGGCTCTTGCTGGCGACTTCGTTGACACCGTAGGAAAAGAGCGAAGTGATGATCATCAATGCGCGCATGGCGAAGAGCCAGATAATCAGCGTCGCACAGGCTGGCTGGTTGATCTTGTCCGTCATGGCCAGCGCGAGGAATGCAATGAGCGCCACGCCGGTCACACCGTAAGTTTCGAAACCATCCGCTGTCGGTCCCACGCTGTCGCCGGCATTGTCGCCGGTGCAGTCGGCAATCACGCCGGGATTCTTCGGATCATCTTCCGGCAGCTTGAAAACAATTTTCATGAGATCGGAGCCGATGTCCGCAATCTTGGTAAATATGCCGCCGCAGATGCGGAGCACGGACGCGCCCAGCGATTCGCCAATGGCGAAGCCGATGAAACACGGGCCGGCCAGGTCTTTAAGAAACAGCAGGATGCAAATCATGCAGAACAATTCCACCGAAACCAGAAGCAAGCCGACGCTCATGCCCGAGCGAAGAGGAATGCCCAGCGTGTTCAGCGGATTGCCGCGAAGCGCGGAAAAGGCCGCGCGCGAATTGGCGACCGTATTAATGCGGATGCCAAACCACGCCACTCCATACGAGCCAAGAATGCCGAGTATGGAGGCTAGCAAAATAAGCACGACATGGCCTGCGGACTCGTGTTGCAGGCCGCGAAAATAGTAGATCATGCATGCCGCAATCAGCAGCCAAAGGATGGAGAGAAACTTGCCCTGCGTTGCGAGGTAGGTCTTGCAAGTCTCCCAAATTGTCTCTGAAACCTGAGCCATGCTCTTATGCACGGGAAGGGCCTTGGTCTGAAAGTATTGCACCAGGCCAAAAATCGCCCCTGCTAGGCAAACGACCAATCCCGCCCACAGAAGCGCGGTGCCGCTGACGCCCCACAGGCCGTCAAACTTCACCGAGGTGAGATCGGGAATTTTAATATCCGCCTCTCCAGCAAATACGCTGGGAGAGTAACCTGCCAGGGCGGCCAGAACCGCCAGGCCCATTGATTTTTTATTGATTCTATTCATAAATGCAAGCATTCACATCTGGAGGTGAATCTAGTTTCCGGCGCAAAGCGGCGCTAACCCATCCTTGCCAACTATAAAGCACTTTTTGCGCGACTGCCGGATCGGAGCATTTCCAAGAGATGCAGCTCCAACTTGAAGACCAATGGACCTTGCCAAATTCGGAGTGAACCTGGGCAAGAGATAAGAAGCATCCATTGCGTTTCGGTGAGGTAATGCAGGCAAAAGATATGAATGCGATTACTGAAAACAAAATCGAATTGATGCCATCGATTGCTGCCCACCGGTTTTCGGCGGATCTGAAACCTGAGCATCTTAAAATCTTGGCTGACGCCGCCGTGGTCAAACGGTTCGAATCCGGCGAGAATATATTTCGCGAAGGTGATCCCGCGAATCGATTTTACCTGATTTGCGAGGGAAAGGTCTCGCTGGAAGCCAGCCAGGGCGATTCGGCCCCGTTGGTTCAATTTGTCGGAGAAAACGAGGTGCTCGGCTGGTCATGGCTTTTTCCACCGTATTATTGGCATTTCAGCGCGCGCGCTGTGACCGGCACCACCGCCATCCTCCTTTACGGCGCGCGCCTGCGCGAAGAGTGCGAAACAAACCCTGCCTTCGGCTACGAATTGATGAAGCGGATCGTCGCTGTGGTGGTCAAGCGTTTGCAAATCACCCGCACGCAATGCCTCCAATTGCAGCAGGTATTAGACCGCGGAAATTAATGAGACGCATAAATGAAAACAAAGGGTTTCCTATCAGAGGCATCTGGCATCGGCGGGGGCGCAGCTCAAAAGCTCGCCGACGGAACTGCGGTGTTTTGCCAAGACGCCCCTAAGGAAATTCCTTAGTCGGCCTAGTTGACTCCCACACTTCAGCATTTGCTTTGCGCCCAATATCCTAACGCCGCGGGTGGCTCTATTCTGCTCGCATGACAACAACAATTGGTGATGCGGTCGAACAAGCCAGCAACGAAAATATCAATGACGAGAACAACGAACTTGTTGAAACTCTGGCCAATTCCACGATTTATAAGGATTATGAGAGGGCTTTCAGCGAGACCACCGGCCTCCCTGTTTCCATCCGGAGCGTGGAATCATGGCAGCTTCCGCATCGCGGCAAGCGCCACGAAAACCAATTCTGCGCCATGATGGCCGGAAAGAGCCGGGCTTGCGCCGCATGCCTCCGCGTCCAGCAAGAGCTTTCCGAGACAGCTCAGAATGAGCCAAAAACCGTCGTGTGCGAACTGGGGTTGTCGGACACCGCCGTGCCCATTCGATTTGGAAACCGTCTCGTTGGCTTCCTGCAAACGGGACAGGTCTTTCGCAAAAAGCCAACGGAAAACCGATTCAACCAAGCGGCCCAGCAGGTGGCGCAATGGGGGCTGGAAATTGAAAAAGACCAGCTCAAGAACGCTTACTTTGCCACCAAAGTGCTTTCTTCCGCGCAGCACGAAGGTGTGGTCAAATTGCTCGCCATTTTTGGCCAGCATATTTCAATGGTGAGCAACCAGATTTTGGTTCAGCGCGCCAGCGCGGAGCCCGCGTCCATCACCCGCGCCAAACAATTTATTCAGGATAACCAGTCGGAAGATCTTTCACTCGGAATGGTCGCCAAGGCCGTGAACATGAGCGCGTTTTATTTCTGCAAAATGTTCAAAAAAGCGACTGGGTTGAATTTTACCGATTACGTCTCCCGGGTCCGGGTGGAGAAGGCCCGCAACCTCCTGCTGAACCGAAACCTTCGGATCAGCGAAATCGCCTTCGAAATTGGTTTCCAATCGTTGACGCACTTTAACCGCGTGTTCAAGAGAGTCACCGGACAGTCGCCGACGGAATACCGCAGGCAATTGGCTCCCGCCTAAGGATTTAACCATTTTGGCTGCTTCGTCCCGCCGCTCCTTTTCTGGTGATTCGTGAAGGGGGCGAGTATAGGATGAGGCGGCCATGAAATACGCGAAGATGACCAAATCCGCTTTAGTGGAACGGCTCCGGGCTGTGGAGTCGGGTGCGGCCTCTCCGCTCGTTGAAGCCAGCGGCGCCTCGCTCCTCAGGGAACTTGGCGATCTCAAATCGGCTCTCGATACCCATTCCATCGTGGCGATTACGGATGCGCAAGGCCGAATCACTTACGTCAACGATAAATTCTGCGAAATTTCCAAGTACTCCCGGCAGGAATTGATCGGCCAGGATCATCGGATTATTAATTCAGGCCATCATTCCAAGGAATTTTTCAGAAAGCTTTGGACAACAATTGCGCATGGCAAAGTTTGGCAGGGCGCAATCTGCAATCGGGCCAAGGACGGAGAATTATATTGGGTCGCAACGACAATTTATCCGTATCTCAACGTCGAGGGAAAACCGGCGCAATACATCGCCATCCGCACAGACATCACCGAGCACAAGCGGCTGGAGCAGGAGGTGCTGCAAATCAGCGAACTGGAACAGCGCCGGATTGGACAGGACCTGCACGATGGAATCTGCCAGCAGCTCGCGGGCATCGAATTCAGACTGCAGGCCGTCGCGGAGAATATGCCTAGCAAAACTCAAGCCGCTGAAGTGGGTCTCATCGCCGCCCGCGTCCGCGACGCCATCGCGCAAACGCGTTCACTGGCGCATGGCCTCGTGCCCGTCGTTCTGGAATCGGAAGGTCTAATGTCGGCCCTGGCAAAATTGGCGGAAGACACCAGCCAGGCATTCGGCATTCAGTGCCGATTCAATAATGACGCTCCCGTCCACGTCCATAACAACGCCGCCGCCACGCATCTTTACCGAATCGCCCAGGAAGCGGTGGCAAATGCCATCAAGCACGGCAAAGCGAAATCGATAAAAATCCGCCTCGCCGCCGAGCCAAAAGGAATCGTCCTGACAATTCAGGACAATGGCGCGGGCCTGCCGCCGAATTCCGCCGCTGGCAAAGGCATGGGGCTGCACATCATGAAATACCGCGCCGACTTAATCGGATCTCAAGTCTTGATCCAAACCCAATCCACCGGAGGCACCGAAGTCATTTGTTCCCTGCCGCAAGCTGCCAACTCGAATTAGAAATGACTTCTCGAAAAAAAGCTCGAGCCAGGAAAAAAGTGCTTCTCGTGGATGACCATCCCATGACGCGGGAAGGCCTGGCTGCGCTGATAGCAAACCAGCCGGATCTTCAAGTTTGCGGCGAAGCTGGAGACGCGCGCGAAGCAATGGAAAAGATAGCATCTCTGAAACCTGACATTGTCCTGAGCGATATTACCTTGCCCGGAAAAAACGGGTTGGAATTGATCAAGGACATTCAGGCGATGCACCCGCAGGTCCGGGTGCTGGTCATCTCGATGCACGACGAGCTGCTGTACACGGAGCGGGTCTTGCGGGCCGGTGCGCGCGGTTACGTTATGAAACAGGAAGGAGGGAAAAAAATTGCCGAGGCCATCCGGCGCGTCTTGGACGGGCAAATTCACGTCAGCGAAAAAATGTCGTCAAAAATCCTGGAAATTTTCTCCGGGCGCCGCCCGGATTCGGCCGCCTCGCCGGTGGAAAATCTGACGGACCGTGAGTTCGAGGTGTTTCGGCTCATCGGCCAAGGGCTTGAAACCAAACGAATGGCCGAGAAGCTTCACCTGAGCGCCAAAACCGTTGAGGTTCATCGCGCCAACATCAAGGCGAAGCTTAAATTGCACAGCATGTCTGAATTGATCCACTATGCTGTCAGGTGGGTCGAATCGGAAGGCGCAGGCCAATGAAGAACGCTTCTTTTTGATGACTGGCGCCGCTGTTCTCAAAACACTTCCGACTTCAATCCAGTCTCGAGTTTGATGCGCTGGCAAATGGCGGCCAGGCGTGGAAGAGGAAGATGGCCGCATTCAGAATTTGGAGTGGGCCGCGTGGCCGAATAAATCTGAACTAGCGAAATCATCGCCCCGGCATCTCTCAATTCGCGAAGGCGCTGGATGTAATGTTCAATCTCCTCCGCCGGAGGTTCCTGGCCGTCGATCAACGGAAACAAACTTTGAATAACAATCGGGCGTTTCCGCCCGGTTAACCTCGCGTTGTCCATGATTTTCTCCAGCGGGACTTCGCTGCGATTGACTCGATCCATATAGGACTGCGTGCCGGCATCGAGTTTGAACCAAATCTCATCGTCGCGGGTGAAATATCGGAGTCCCTCCTGGACCTGCGGCAAGTTCAGACCTGTGCCATTGGTGATGAGAACCATCTTGAAGAAAGGCAGTCCGCAAGCCCGCACATGCACCACCGACTGCGCCGCCTCGGCAAAATTCGGGCATAAAGTCGGCTCGCCGTCACCGCTGAATGCAACGTGGCGCAGCCGAAGCAATTCCGGGCTGATGCCGATGAAACCGGCGCATTGCCGAATGCCGCCCGATTGGATCAGCAACAGCGTCCTCTCCAATTCCGCCGCCATGACGGCCGTGTCCAGTTCGGATTCGGTGGGCCGGATATTTCGATGCACCTCGCAATACACGCAATCGAAATTGCAAAACTTGTCCGGGTTCATATTGAGGCCTATGGAAAGCCCGCGCGCCCTGGGCGAGATCACGACATAGACAAAGCGGTTCCCGAGAAAATTGCGTGGACAGCCAAAAGCCGTCTCCAATCTCGCTCCGCCTTGCGGCTTTGCTTCGTCAATGGCACATAATTTCGCGGACATATTAGTTCCTTCGGCTTCACTTCTTGTTCGGCATCAATTTGCCAGAATGCCCCAAAGCAGCTACCCCATCCTTGTCCATTGCTGGTTGAATTTTGCTTCCCGGCAAATGCCTTGCGGCAAAATCCGCAAAAAATTCAGCAAAAAGCGGCGAGCCAATCTAGGCGCCAGGATTCAAATTCATCCCGTAATAATAACAACGAATACAGAGAAACGGCACACGATGACATGGCTGGGATGGAAGCGCGTTTTAGTCGGCTTCTGGATTATTGAGCTGTCCCTTGGGTTCACAACGGTCAGGTCTGCAGATTTTCTGAAAAAGGCTTCGATGAACTGATTCCGACCCGCCGACGTGATCGAACCCAGCTCATATGAATGCTCGTTTTCGCCGTTGTTTTATCGGTGTTGATCTGTGTCAATCTGTGGCTTCCTGCCTTTCGGCAAAATGATATTGCGCGCTGCCCGCAACCGCCTTAAACTGCGTGGCTTGTCAAAGATATCGGTCATCTCAACGGAACAGATGCGCCAGTGGGAAAAAGCCTCCTGGGACGCCGGCAAAAAGGAATCGGACGTGATCCAAAACGCGGGGTCCCAATTGGCCGCACGCATCCTCCAACTCACGAGGCCAAACGATAAAATATGGATCCTGGCCGGCAAAGGGCACAACGGCGACGACGCGCGGGCGGCCCAGCCTCACCTTGCCGGCCGCGAGGTTGTTTTGACCAGCGTCGAAAATCCCAAACATGGCCTCTCTGATTTTACCGCGGCCTTGAAGGACCGAGACCCGGAGAAACCACTGTGGATCATTGACGCGCTTTTCGGAATCGGCCTTGACCGTCCTCTGGATCCCGATTGGCAAGCGTTGGTCACCGCCATCAATGCCGCTGACCTCCCCGTTGTGGCGGTGGACGTACCATCGGGGTTGAACGCCGACACCGGAAAACCCGAGGGAGCGGCGGTCGAGGCCGCGATTACGTTGACCCTCGGCGCTCCAAAGAAAGGATTGCTCCTTGGCCCGGCGTTTACCGGAAGAGTCGAAGTCATCTCGAATGTCGGGCTGGCTGGCGGCCCGCCGGAGGCGGAATTAAAATGGACGCTGCCATCGGATTTTGCCGGGCTTCCACCCAGGCGCCCTGTTGTGTCAAATAAAGGGGATTTCGGGCATGTCGCCATCGTGGCGGGCAGCCTGGGTTATCACGGCGCGGCGGTCCTCTGCGCGATTGGCGCCCGGCGGGCTCATCCCGGGCTGGTGAGCGTCTATGCGCAGGAACTGACTTACGGCGCTGTGGCCACCCAATTGCAATCGGCCATGGTTCATCCCTGGCGGGACACCATCGTGCTGCCCAAAAATTGCAGTTCCATTCTCGTCGGGCCGGGATTGGCGGCGGAAAATCTGCCCTCCAGCGTCAAAGGCATGTCGCGTGACCTTTGGCGCACCTCCCCCATTTCAATGGTCGTCGACGCCAGCGCCATTGAGTGGCTGGAACAGCGCCCGCCGCCGCACGGAGCCGTCCGCGTCATCACGCCGCACCCGGGTGAGGCGGCCCGCACGCTGCATCTTCCGATCAGCGAGGTGCAGGGCAATCGCGTGGCGGTGCTGCGGAAATTGTCCGAAAGATTCTTCAATTGCATTGTCGTGCTCAAAGGCCATCAAACACTGATTGGCCGCGCCACGGGCGATATTTTTGTCAACAATTCCGGCAATCCATTTCTTGCGCAAGGCGGCAGCGGCGATTTGCTGGCTGGCTACATTGCGGGACTGCTGGCGCAGCCGGAATGGCGCCGCGACGCGATGCTCGCCGTCCGCTATGCCGTGTGGCAGCACGGCGCCGCCGCCGACCACCTCAATTCCGTCCAACCCAATTGGACGGTGGAGGATTTGGGGGCGTGGATCGGGCGCAT
This sequence comes from uncultured Verrucomicrobiae bacterium, assembly GCA_963764165.1. Taxonomy (GTDB): domain Bacteria; phylum Verrucomicrobiota; class Verrucomicrobiia; order Limisphaerales; family Palsa-1400; genus Palsa-1400. The sequence goes on along the minus strand of CAVXRD010000005.1, from coordinate 73,359 downwards.
TCCGCCGGCGGGCTTGGAATAGCGCGGCGCTCGGCTGGGCGAGGCTCCCGCCGGGCACTCTTCGGATGGGAAGAATGGGAGAAATAGGAAGAATGGCAGCCTCGCCCTGCCAAGATTCGCTCCACGGGATTATTCCCGTTATTCACATAATTCCCATTCATTTATGTAATTATATGTTACACAAATCCAGCCTGTGCCGGGCGGTTGAATTGAGGCTTTCCCTCGAAAACCGCCCAGCCATGCCGCGGCGGTGGGAGACGAGTGTACATTTTTTGGGCACCTGAATTTAAGATTTCGCGAAGATTTGCCTTGTCCTCGAAAGGGTTCTTTGTCAGTAGTCTCCTGTCGACTACGCCAGTTATGCACAACCTAAAACTGACAAGAACCCGCCGAACGCAAATCGCAATCACCGCTGCGGCCTCCGTGCTGACCCTCGCCGGGGGATCCCGCACTGCGCGCGGCTTGGGCATCACGCTGCCCGACCAGGACGCCTTTGCCACCGCCCGTGGCAACGCCTTCGTCGCAACGGCTGATGACCCCGCCGCTGTCTATTACAATCCCGCCGGCCTGTCGCAGTTAAGCGGCATGAATTTGAGCCTCGGCGCTTATGGCATCGTTTACAGCGACCGTTACACGGGAGCGGGCGGCTCCGTTAATGCAAAAACGCAGTGGGCCGCCATTCCGCAAGTTTTCTCCAGCGTCAGCTTTACGAATTACCATCTCACCCTGGGCTTTGGCACGTATTCGCCATTTGGCTTGCGAATGAACTGGCCCGATAAATCGCCATTTCCGGAGCGCACTGGGCAAATTAATTACGGCACGGCTGCCCCCATGCTGGCATGGCAGCTTCCTTGGGACATTTTCAAAGGCCTGTCCATTGCCGCCGGCCCGACGCTCAATTACTCGGACGCGGAACTCAAATTTCTCGTCCCTTTTGTCGACGAATTTCACGGCAACGCCACCAGCGCCGGATACACGCTCGGCGTCATGTACAAGTTCTTGGAACAGCATTCCGTCGGCGTGGCGTATCACAGCGCGACGGAAATGAATTACAACGGCCACGGCAATCTGCCGTTCCCCGGAACACCCGTTTCGGCGGACTTTCATTTCCCAAAATCCGTAAACTTTGGATATTCGTTTCGCCCCACGGAGAAATGGAACTTCGAGGCCGACGCAAATTGGACGGATTGGAGCTCGCTGCAAACCGTGGATGTCAAACCTTACGGTCCGGCTCTGCCCTTCGACTGGAAGCCAAGCTGGATGGTGGATCTGGGAGCCACGCGCTATCTGGGCGACGGCTGGCGCGTCAGCGGCGGCTGGATGTACAGCATGAATTCGTCGCCATCCGGATCGTTCAACCCGCTGGTGGCGGACTCGGATCGCTACCTTTTCAGCGTCGGCGTGGGCAAGCGGTGGAACCAGTTCAGTCTGGATGCGGCGTATCAATTCGGGTGGGGGCCGTCGCGGTCCATTTCGGGAGACGGATACGCGGATGGCTCTTATGAATTCTTTAGCAATGCACTCACCATTAACTTCGGGATTCACTTCTGAAGGGAGCCGGCCGCCGGAAAAAACACGGCGGACGCTCCTGATCGTTGATGACGAAGAAGGCCCGCGGCAATCGCTCCGGGTGGTATTCAAGGACGATTATTCCCTGCTCCTGGCCGCCAACGGGCCGGATGCGCTGGCGCTGGCCCGCCAGAATAAAATCAACGCGGCCGTGCTCGATATCCGCATGAACGGCATGAGCGGCACGGAGCTTTTGGAAAAGCTCAAAGCCATCCAGCCGTCCATCGAGGTCATCATGCTCACCGCCTACGAAACGGTGGACACCATCCGGCAGGCACTCCGGCTGGGCGCGTGCGATTATCTCAACAAACCGTTCGATGTCTCCACCATCCGCAAATCCGTGGCGACGGCGATGGAGCGGCATGCCTTTGCGGAGGAAATCCGCAGCAACAACGACCGCCTTTCCGCCTTGCAGGTCGAGTTGCACGACCAGCGATTGCAGGAGGAAATCACCCGGACGCGCGGAGAAATTTACGCCAGCATCATCCACGACATCAACGGCCCTCTGACGATCATCTCCGGCTTCGTCCAGATCATCAATCAGCGCATGAGCAACGTGAAACGGCTGGAAGGTGACGACGTGGAGATGGTGCAGGACCGCCTGCGGCGCATCGCGCGGCAAGTCAGCAATTGCATCGAAATTTCGCATCGCTACCTCAGCTTCATGCGGCAGCAGCCGGCGGCGCCGATCCGGATCAACCTGAATCTAATACTTGACGATTTGCGCGAGCTGCTGAACGTCCATCCGAGCAAGGCGCAGAACGCCTTGAAGATTCATCCGCTGGTGCAGGATGTGGAATTGCAGATCAACGGCACTGACCTTATTCAAATTCTGCTCAACCTGGCCATCAACGCCCTTCAGTCGACCACTGAAAATCACATGGTGGACATATCGGGCAAAATCCGGGAAACGCCGGTGGAGGTCCAGGCCCTCATGGACGGCCCCGCCGACCGCAGCCTGACGGGGCCGGGCTTCTCCAATTCGGCGCCCTTGTTGCAGTTGACAGTATCGGATGACGGCCCGGGAATTCCGCCAGAGGTGATGCCGAGAATTTTCCAACCCTACTTCACCACCAAAGCGCCGGGCAAGGGCACCGGCCTCGGGCTCGCCATCGTCCACCGCCTTCTGCGGGAGGCGAAGGGCTGCCTGCATGTCCATTCCGAACTGGGGAAGGGCACGGCCTTCACGATTTACCTACCGGTGGCGGTCACGCCCCGCTCTTGACGCGGGGCGCCAGAAATTATGAGCGACAGCACGCTGCCCCCGTTGACGGGCGGGACGCTCTATCTGGTGGCCACGCCAATCGGGAATCTCGAGGACATCACCTTCCGGGCTTTGCGCGTCTTGCGCGAGTGCGACATCATCGCCGCCGAAGACACGCGCCACACGGGCCGGCTCTTGCAGCATTTTGAAATTTCCAAGCCGATGCTCAGCTACTTCCAATTCAACGAAGCGCGGCGCAGCGAGGAAATCCTGGGACGGCTCAAGCGCGGCGAAAAGGTGGCTCTGGTGACGGATGCCGGAAGCCCCGGCATCAGCGACCCGGGTTCGCGGGTGGTGGGGGCGGCGATTGCGGCGGGGCTCCGGGTGGAGTCCGTGCCGGGCGCGTGCGCGCTGGTGGCGGCGCTGACCGCCAGCGGATTGCCGACAAATGAGTTCCATTTTGTGGGCTTTCTCCCGCACAAAAGCGGGCAGCGCCGGCGGCAATTGGAGGAATTAAAGGCAATTCCTGGAACGCTTGTCTTGTATGAATCGCCTTACCGCATCGTCAAGCTGCTGGAGGAATTGGCGGATTTGCATCCCACGCGCAAGTTGGTTCTGGCAAGGGAGTTAACCAAGAAATTCGAGGAATTCCGCCGGGGCTCTCCCGCGGAATTGCTGGCTGAATTCAAGGCCAGGCCGCCCAAGGGGGAATTTGTCGTTTTGATGGAACAAGAATTGAAGTGACAGATTGTCAAATTTTTTTCTTGATTTGACTTATTCATTTCCCTAGTGTCGGCTTATTCAGCTTAGTCCCAAAGCGGAACGTTCGGTAAAAAGCCCAAGTCGGGGACCGTTCAAAGCCAGTGGGGCAACAGTAAAGTTATATGTCAGCAAAACTATTCGTCGGTAACCTCACCTTCACGGCAACAGAGAATGACCTCCAAGATCATTTTGCGCAAGCAGGCGTCGTGGTATCAGTCAACATTATGCAGGACCGCATGACAGGTCGTTCCCGGGGCTTCGCCTTCATTGAGATGGCCTCCAAGGAAGACGCGGAAAAAGCCATCCAGATGTTCCATTCCAAGGACTTCCAAGGCCGTCCGCTCACTGTCAATGAAGCGCGTCCGCGTGAAGAACGTCCTCCCGGCGGCGGTGGAGATCGTGGCTATCGCGGTGGTGGCGGCGGCGGCGGCGGAGACCGTGGTTACCGTGGCGGTGGCGGTGGCGGAGAGCGCCGCGGCGGTGGCGGTTATCGCTAACCAACCGCAGTCGGTTCGTTGTTAAGCTTTGCCAGTTGTTCGCAGCTGGCTTCCGTTCAACCCAGAGCGTTTTCAGAACACGCTCTAAACGAATTTCCCTGGATTCAGAATGCCCTTTGGGTCCAGGCATTCCTTTATTTTCGCGTGCATGGCCTGCACGGCGGGTGAAACGGCCAGTGGCCACCAAGGCTTCTTGGCCAATCCTATCCCGTGTTCGCCCGTGATTACTCCTCCCCACGCGAGCACCTGGCTAAAAAGCTTGTCAAGCGCAGCTCGCGTTCTGCCTTCAATGTCGGGCCACTTGGCGTCATACATAATATTGACGTGAATATTGCCGTCGCCCGCGTGCCCGAAGCAGGCAATGGGCAGGCCGGTTTTCTTTTGCAATCGCGCGGTGAAGTCAAATAAATCCTCCAGCCTTCCGCGCGGCACCGCGATGTCCTGGTTCAATTTGATAAGCCCGGTGTCGCGCAAGGCATAGGAAAATTCGCGGCGCAATCCCCACAGCTTCTCGCATTCCTCCGGCCCATAAGCCTTCTGCACGAAAACCGGCTTCTGATCGCGCAGCAATTTCGCCAGTTCAGCCGCGTCGCCGCGCACGGATTTCGCGCGCCCATCCAATTCCACCATGAGCAAAGCGCGCGACCCGGCCAGGCGCTGGCTGCCCGTCCGGCGGGCGGCGGCTTCCAGCGTGAATGAGTCTGCCACTTCCAAGGCGCACGGCAAAAAGCCGTTGGCAAAAACTGCCCTGATTGCTTGGGCCGCAGCCTTCATGGAATCAAACCCCGACACGAGCAAAGCGCGGTAAGGCGGCAGCGGGATCAATTTCAAAGTCACTTCCGTAATGATGCTCAGCAATCCTTCCGAGCCGACCATCAAGCGCGTCAAGTCGAAACCTGTTTTATTCTTGTGCGTGCGGCTGCCCAAGTCAACCACACAGCCGTCCGACAGCACCGCTTTCATTCCAAGGACGTAATCGCGGGTGACGCCGTACTTGAGGCATCGCGGTCCGCCGGCGTTGGTGGCCACTGTGCCGCCAACGCTGCAATCCGCGCGGCTGGCCGGGTCAGGCGGATAATACATTCCTTTCTCTTCCACCGCGTCCTGCAATGTCTTGAGAATGACACCAGATTCCGCGACCGCGACAAAATCGCCGGAATTGATTTCCTTGATGCGATTCATCCGTTCGAGCGAGAGCAAAATTCCACCGCGTTCAGGAACACAGCCGCCGACGTATCCATAGCCCGCACCGCGCGCCGTCAGCGGAATGCCATGTTTGCAAGCGCATTTCAGAAGGCGCGAGACCGATTCCGTGCTGGTCGGAAGCGCGACCGCTTCGGGAAGATGGCGGGCGAACCACTTGTCACCCGAGTATTTTTCGAGCGTGGGAGAATCAGTCAACAATTCCCCGGCCGGCAGGAGCCGCTGGAGGGGCGCTATTTTCACGAAGCCTCCGGCTCAATCGAAGCCAGCAAAGCGCGAGCATCTTCCGCTTCTTCTTCCGGCACTTGAACCTGGACGCCGCCAACGGCTGCGCCATAGCCGAAGCTGACCGCGTCATCTTCAGTCTTGAGATTCACAAAGAAGCCGTTGGCTTCAAGGCGGGATTTGACGAGTTCCGCCTCAGCATCGCTGACAGCCTTGGACACGGTAACAAAATCCATGCCCCAACATCACTCCACCTGCCCCAAAACTCAAGCCAAACGGTTGCGAGCAGTCGCGAAGCGAGGTAGGAACGCCTCGCCGAGGCGTCCGAGGGCGCGGCACGTTGCGGGCGCGTGCATTTGTCACCAAGCACTTCGCAGGGAATGCGGGAACGTCTATTGGAGAAGCAAGATGACAATGGATCACGCCGGAAGAACGCCACATCCTTGGACGCCTCGGCGAGGCGTCCCTTGCGCCGGATTGAATCACGACTGTTTGGGTGCCAGCTCAAGGCAAGCCTGAACAGGGCGCCCTTCTGTTTCCGGCGCCCATTCCATGGCCGAGCCCACGACTTGGCGCATCCGTGAAAACCACCACTTCGCCTGCTGCCGGTTTTGCTTGGCGCGATTCTTGTAACTCGCATTCCGGCGCGCCCGGGCTTCGAGTCCCAACTCCATTTGATCGACTTGTTTCGCATTCATAGTTCCAACTTTCTGGAACCAATTTACGAAACGCGCTTGGACAAAGGCTGTCCAAGTGGAAGTTTTTTCGAGAAATCCGAGGGCCAAAAAGAACCTCAAAGATTTTCCAATAATTCTTCGATGGTGATGTTGGCTTGCTTCAAAATGGATTGGAGCGTTTTCGGTTTTATCTCCCGGTGCATGGGCACGCAAGGGTGCAAGCCATCTTTTGCGTAATGCCGATGTGAACCCGTCTGCCGGACAAATTCAAAGCCGAGGCGCTTCAATGCGCGACACACCTCATCGCCGGAAAGGTCGCGAGGGAGCTTCACGCCAACGGCGCGGACAAAACAGGGTCGTGGAGGAAATGAAGGCGAATCGGCCAGGTCAGGCGCTCATCGCCATCGTCAAACCGGCAACGGATGAGATCGCGAATCATGGCGGGAAGTTCGTCGAGATTTTCTCCCTGAGTCGCCATTTCCGGTTCGTGACAGGTCGCAACCAGCATGTCGTCATCCAGTTCGATTTGAAACACGAACTCTTTCTTCATGTGGCAATAGTGGTCATAAAATCACGGCGATGGCAAGTCCGCGTCGTTGCCATCGTGTCCATCTGTATCCCGAAAATGGCAATCGGAGGAAATCCAATCAACCATCCTACACGCTGCCGCCCAAGTAGGCCGCGCGCACACGCGGGTTTTCCCGCAGGGCGGAAGACTTGTCGCGAAGAATAATCTCGCCTGTCTCCAGCACACAGCCGTAGCGCGAAATTTCGAGGGCGAGATTCGCGTTCTGCTCCACCAGCAAAATGGTCAGGCCCTGCTCTCGGTTGATCTCGACAATCTTTTCAAAAATCGTCTTGACCAGAAGTGGAGCGATGCCAAGAGACGGCTCATCCAGCATCAGGAATTTCGGCCGGCTCATCAAGGCGCGCCCGATGGCCAGCATCTGCTGCTCGCCGCCTGAAAGCGTGCCCGCGACCTGCTCCCGGCGCTCCTTCAATCTCGGGAAAACGGAATAGACGTAATCCATGTCCTTGCGCTGGCCGGCCTTGTCTTTTTGCAGCCACGCGCCCATGACCAGATTCTCCCAAACCGTTAAATTCGCAAAGACCATCCGGCCTTCCGGCACATGGGACAAACCCATTTTGACAATCTTATGGGCTGGGCGGCCGGAGATGTTTTCTCCCTGATAAATGATTTCGCCGCTGGCCGGTTTCACCATTCCTGAAATCGCCCGCAGTGTGGTCGTTTTCCCGGCCCCGTTGGCGCCGATCAGCGTGACGATTTCACCCTGCTTCACTTCGAGCGAAATGCCGCGCAACGCGCAAATCGCGCCGTAATTGACGGTTAGATTCTTTACTTCAAGCATGGCCGCCCTCCTTCAAATGATCGTCGCCCAGATAGGCTTCGATGACTTTCGGATTCTGGCGCACTTCAGCGGGCGTTCCTTCGGCGATTTTCACGCCGTAATCCAAAACGGCAATGCGCTGGCAGATGCCCATGACGACCTGCATGTCGTGCTCGACCAGCAGCACGGCAATTTTATATTTGTCTTTGACGAATTGAATCAGCTTCATCAATTCGACCTTTTCCGTCGGGTTCATGCCAGCGGCCGGCTCGTCAAGAAGAAGAAGTTTTGGCTTGGTGGCCAAAGCGCGGACAATTTCCAATCGCCGCTGCGCGCCGTAGGGGAGGCTGGTGGCCGGTTCGTCGCGGAATTTGGCCAGGCTGAAAATATCCAGAATTTCCATCACCTCGCTGGCGACGGTTTTTTCCGCATCGTGAAAACTGCCGCCGCGCCAGAGGGCGTTGATGACGCCATGGGAGCGATGCAATTGCATCGCCGCGCGAACATTGTCAAAGACACTCAAACTTCCGAACAGCCGGATATTTTGAAAGGTGCGGGCCAGGCCGAGCCGCGCGAGCTGCGGGGCTTTGAGCCGGGCGGTCGGTTTGCCGTCGAAACTGATTGCGCCGGAAGTGGGCGAATATACACCTGTGATAAGATTAAATACGGTCGTTTTGCCAGCGCCATTGGGGCCGATAAGGCCAAGTAATTCGGTGCTGTCGACCCGCAGCGTCAGGTCGGAAACGGCGGTCAGGCCGCCGAATTTGATGGTCACATGGTCAAGCGCCAGTCCGCTGCTCATACGCTGGCCGTTTTTTTCCTGCGAAAGGTGAACAACCCCTGCGGCCGCGCCATCATCAGGCCAATGATGAGCAGCGAATAAATGATCATCCTGTAATCAGAAAATTGCCGCAAAAATTCCGGCAAAAGCGTCAGGATAATTGCCGCCGCGATCACACCCGCCGTCCGCCCCATTCCGCCCATGATGACCATGACAACGTAGTCGATTGATTTGATGAAATTGAATCCGTCCGGCTGCATCACGCTTTTCTGATGCGCATAAAGTCCGCCCGCAATTCCCGCAAAAAACGCGCCGACCACGAACGCCGTCACTTTGTAACGCACCGGGTTCACTCCGATCGACGAAGCCGCCACTTCATCGTCATGCACGCAGATGAAGCCACGGCCATAAGTAGAATTGACAAGGCTGGTTACGACATAGACCGTAATGGCTGCGGCAGCCCATACCCAAAAGAGACTGGTCAGGCGGGGGATTCCCGTCAAACCCGTCGCGGCGCCGAAGGCTTGCGAATTCTGGAAGATGACGCGGATAATCTCGCCAAACCCCAGCGTGACAATAGCCAGATAATCCCCGCGCAGTCGAAGGGAAGGCACACCGACAATCAGTCCTACCAAAGCCGCCATCAATCCGCCGAAAATCAGGCTGACCGGGAACATGGCGGGTGACGTCATCAGCGTCAGCTTCGCCCCCATAAATCCGCCCACTGCCATAAAACCCGCGTGGCCGAGACTGAATTGGCCGGTATGTCCGTTGATCAAGTTCAAGCTTACCGCCATGATGACGGCGATCCCGCAATCCATGGCGACACCCAGGTAGTAACGATTGTAATGGGGCGAAAAATAAGATACGGCAGCGGCCGCGAGAATCGCGAGGAGCAGCCAGCGTTTTCCACCGCGTCCATTCATACCTTTTCCACCTGCGATTTGCCGAGCAATCCGGCCGGTTTGAAAATGAGGATCAAAATCAAAATCGCAAATGAAATGCCGTCACGATAATTGGAAAGAAAGGGCACGCCGCCCGCGAAGGTTTCCAACAACCCGAGGACCACACCCCCCAGCGCCGCGCCTGGCAGATTCCCGATGCCGCCGACGACCGCCGCCGTGAACGCGCGCAAGCCCGGCTGCACGCCCATCAGAGGCTCTATGCCTTGCGCGCGCATCGAATAAAAAACGCCCGCAACCGCCGCGAGCGCTGAGCCCAGGCCAAAGGTGAAGCTGATGATTCGGTTTACATTGACGCCCATCAGCGCCGCCGCCCGCTCATTGAAGGAAACCGCGCGCATGGCCATGCCGACGCGTGTCCGTTGAACAATCCACCACAACAGCGTCAATAAGATAACTGTCACGACCAGCACCGCCACATCGACCGTGTTAACCGACACGCCGCCGATTTGAAAATCTCTTTCAGGAATCAATTTCGGAAACGGGCGGGTGTTGCTGCCGAAAACTTTGCCGTTCTGGCAGGTGTACTCGATGAAAAGTGATACGCCAATGGCCGTAATCAGAACCGTCAATTTGGGGCGATTTCGCAACGGGCGATAAGCGAGAAATTCTATCAGCATTCCCAGCGCAGCGCAGGCCAGGGCCGAAAACGCCATCACAGCCAGAGCGCTCGGATATGATTGCGGTGTCAGAATATGCGCCAGCGGCGGCGAAATGAAGAAGGCGGCAAACGCGCCGAGCATCATCACGTCGCTGTGCGCGAAATTGATGAAGCGCAACACGCCGTAAACCATCGTGTATCCCAACGCGATCAGCGCGTAAATGGAACCCAGGGCCAGCCCGTTGATGGATTGTTGCAGAAACCAGGTCACGCTTGTTCAGGCGGGCGTCAGGGATTGACGGTCTCGACGTATTTGAAACCGCCGTTCTTGACTTGCATGATCACGGCAGGTTTCGTCGCATCGCGTTGGGCATTGATTGTCGTGACGCCCGTCACGCAGGCGAAATTCTTGGTTGCCGCCAGCGCATCACGCACTTTCGCTCCGTCGGTCGTCCCGGCGCGCTTCATGGCATCGGCCAGAATCGCGACGGAGTCGTAGCCGAGGGCGGCCATGGCGTCCGGCACCTTGCCGTTGAAACGCTTTTTGTAAGATTCGACGAATGCCTTGCTTTGCGGCGTGTCCACTTCCGGCGCGTAGTGCGTCGAAAAATAATCCCCTTCCACCGCGTCCTTGCCGATGTTGACAAGGTCGGGAGATTCCCAGCCGTCGCCACCGAACAGCGGCACCGTTATGCTAAGCTGTTTGGCTTGAATGCAAATCAGCGCGACATCTGTGTAATACCCAGGAACGAAAATCGCATCGACGCCCTTGGACTTGATCTCCGTCAATTGCGCTTTGAAATCCTTGTCGCCGCCGTTGTAATCCAATTCTGAAACGATTTCTCCGCCCGCCTTGGTGAAGCCTTCTTTGAAGAATTTCGCCAGGCCCATGCTGTAGTCGCTCTTCACATCAATGAAAACAGCGACCTTCTTGGCTTTCAAAGTCTTGATGGCGAAGTTGGCCATCACCGTTCCCTGGAAAGGGTCGATGAAACAGACGCGGAAAATATAATCGCCGGTCGCTGTCACCTTGGGGTTGGTGGATGAGGGCGAAATCATCGGAATCTGGCTGCTCTGGCAAATTGGCGCGGCTTCCAAGGAGCGGCTCGACGCGACTTCACCCAGGACGGCAACCACGCCATCACGGGAAATCAGCTTGTTGACAGCCGTGGCGGGTTCGCCCGCTTTGGAAAGATCGTCTTCCGTGGTGAGGTTCAGTTTTTTGCCGAGAACGCCGCCCGCGGCATTGATTTGCTCGACGGCCAGCAAGGTTCCTTCATGGGAGGAGACCCCGAAGGTCCCTTCCTTGCCGGTGAGCGAGGCGAATTCGCCAATCTTGATCTCGCCGCCCGTCGCGCCGGCAGCAGCAGTTCCGCCGCCTGCGGGTGCATCGTTGGACTTCCCGCAACCGGCCACCAGTAGCGCGCAGACCAATCCGGCAATAGGCCAAAGCCCGCCGCGTGTCTTGCGTCCATTGTCAAACAAATGTTTTTTTGTCATGCGTGAACCTGTTTTTTCTTGGTTTCGAGAGCGGGCGCCCGGGCGCCACAGACTTTGGCAGCATAAGGGAACGTCTCGCAAATTATCAACGCTGAATCGTCACAAATCTCGCGTCATGGCCCAGCCACCCGTTCCAGAATCTTCGTCGCCGAGTCAATCAAAGCGGATTCCGCTTCGACCACCTTCGCCACGCGCGCGATTTCCTTTTCCGCCTCGTCGTAATGCCCGAATTCGATGCCTTCGCGCACGCCCGGCATTGTCTTCGCGCCGTAGCCGGAGTAAATTCCCGGCGCATACAGCATATGCTTGTACCACGGACGGCGCGGCAAGCCGGCCGGGTCCGTCAATCGGCGCTCGGCCTGCAAGAGAATTTGATTCAGCTCAGCGACCGTCGCCGCCTTGGCCGCCTCGCCAAAATAGGGGCGCGCCTTGGCAAACGCCTTCTCATAATGGGCGGCACTCGCGGACAAAGCTTTGCCCGCATTGAGAAGAGGGGCGAAATTGAGTTCCGGCGGGACTGGTTCATCTTTGGGCGCGGTCTTTGGATGGTGCGGGTCGGAAATGGCGGCGAAAACACCTTCCTCAATTTCCTTTTTGCGCTCCTCCATTTCCTCCTGTTTCTTCTTCAGCAGCGATTGCAAATCCTCGGTATATTTCGTGACTGTGCTGGCTAATCCGCCAAATTCGTAGGGAATGACATCCGCATCCGCCAAGCGCAAGACGGTGGTGCCGATGGTTTGGGCCAGCGCGCGTCCGTAGGCGAAATTCGTGTCGGCGAAATGCGTATACCAATAAAAATCATCGTAGATGGAATGGTAAACCCCATCGCCGCCTTCGCCGTGAAATTCGAGGCTCAGCGATGGCACGCCGAGAAAATCGACGAAGGCAGTATAATCACTTCCGGAACCAAGCGCTTCAAGCGGAAGATCGTGGCCGGCGCGCAAGTCGCGGCGTTCGGCGGCGTTTGCTGTCTGCGATATTTCCAGCGCTTGAGCGCGCTTCCAAAGCGTGAGTTTCGTCTCGGGATCTTCGACTTCCTTGGCAACGCCGTTGATTAAACTTCCGAGAATATGGGAACCGCTCAGCGACAAAAAGCCGCGGCTGGTATCGTCAGAATTCACGTAAGCCACGGCGTGCTGGCGGAGTTCGTCAGCGTGAGTCTCGACCCATTCGGTTGAGCCGAGCAGCCCCGGCTCCTCGCCATCCCACGAGCAATAAATAATCGTGCGGCGCGGCTTCCAGCCCGACTTGGCCATGCGGCCCAATTCGCGCGCTTCCTCCAGCAAACAAACCTGGCCGGAAATGGGATCATAAGCGCCGTTCACCCATCCATCGTCATGGTTGCCGCGGACAATCCACTCATCCGCCGCCGTCGAACCGGCAATGCGAGAAACGACATCGTGAACAGGCTTCAAATCCCAATTGAATTCCAATTTCAAATGAACCACCGCCGGGCCCGGCCCAATGTGATAGGTGATCGGCAGCGAGCCGCGCCATGCCTCGGGCACAACCTCGCCTTTAAGCTGGGCAAGGAGCGGCCACGCTTCGCCGTTGGCAATCGGCAGGACAGGAATTTTCGTAATGCCGGGGACAGCTTTCAGATCCAGACGCTTCGCGCCCTCCACCGCGCCGAAGCCCGGGGTCAAGGGATCACCCGGACTTGTGGATGGAAAATCCATCACGCTGCCGCGCTGAACGCCGTTGGTGTTGCGCATCGGGCCGTCCGGGAAAACATCGCCCGCCGTGTAACCGTCGTCCTTCGGATCGGAATATAATATACAGCCGACAGCGCCATGCTCGGCGGCCACCTTTGGTTTGATGCCGCGCCAGGAACGCCCGTATTTGGCAATCACAATCGCGCCCTTGACGGAAATGCCGAGGCGATCCAATTCCCTGTAATCCTCCGGCAAACCGTAATTCACATAAACGAGCGGCGCGGTCACGTCGCCATCGGTGGAATACGCGTTGTAAGTCGGAAGCTGCTCGTCTGCTTGACTGGTCGTTGGATCCACTGGCAGCGCCAGCTCCTTGAGCGACGGCACGTAGTGAACGGGCGACACCATCTCCAAAACGCGGGTTTTGGGCGTTGGGAAAAGAACGTTGAAAGTTTCGATGGTTGAATCCCATCCCCACGATTTCATCTGCGCCTGAAGCCATTCGGCATTCTCCTTGTCGTAAGGAGAGCCGACGTGATGCGGATGCGCTGCCAAACGCTCCATGTATTCGCGCAGTTTCTCCGGATCAGGCGCGGCGCGGAAGGATTTCTCCAATTTCACCTCAGCTTCGGAATTGGTGGGCGAAAAGCCAAGAATCGTATCCGCCCGGGCAGCGGAAGCGAGGCCGACGGCGGCGCACAAAAGGGCAGTGCGGATCATTCGCTGGCGCATGGCTACCATATATAATTAGGCCGCGTCACGGAATCTGGCTTGGTTTTCCTACCGGTCACGGCGGGCGAGCATAACGCCGTCGGCGCAACGGGGGCAATGAATTTTAATCTGGATTTATTTTAATCAGGAACGACCGAACACAGGAAAAGAGGCTGAAGCAGGTCTCGCGCGCATCTCAATAACATATGTCCCATTCAGTCGCATTCTGCCCATCGCATGGCCCGCGAAACCGGCCTCCGTTCCTGAGTTCGCTCGTGCCTGATTCAATCCTTCCCTAAAGGAATTGCGGCTTCAAATTCCCATTCATCTGTGGGCGGCGAATGGGGACAACGAAACCTACTGGCTGAGAGCGCGGCCCGTCTCTGTTCCCGCTTCCACTTCCGCCCGATCCTGTTTGGCCGAGCTTTTCGCGGAAGGCAATTTCGCCACATCCATAAATCCTATAAACATTTCGTCAAACGATTGGTCCCCCCACTTGATTCGTTTGTCGGGATTGGGATTGGCTGGGTTCCGCGTGGAATTATCAAAGCCGCCGGTGCAAAAAATCCACGAGCCGGCCGGCATCACTTTGGGTTCGGCCAGGCGGTAAATGGTTTGCCAGTTGAAATCATAGCGCGGCACCGAGAGCAGCGTTTCCCGCTTGCCAGTTGGGTAAAGAGCCTCGAATTTGAACCACGCGCCCCGCAGGTGCATGTGCGGCGCCAAATCATAAAGCACCGTTTCGTGGTCAAATCCGCAGATGGCGTAGCTGGGCGCTTCCGCCTCATGCGGCGGCACCACCAGGTCCCAGTTCACGGCGGCGGTCGTTTGCAGGGCTAGTTTGGGCGGCGACTTCATCACATAAAGGCCCAGCTCGCTTTGGTCCGTCTCGGGCTTGCCATCGGCGGTGTAGTGCAGTTCAAAATTCAGCGTCGCTCCCTTGCCCAGAAATTTCCCCGTTCCTTCGGGATACGCCCAGTAATCAATGCCCGGCGCCCAGCCGGTCAGAAAAACATCATCTTTGGCCTGTTTCGGCGTCTTTTCATATTTGGCGCGGACAATCAAATGATGAACCACCCGGTGGTTGTCCGGCCGAAAAACAGCCCCCGCCAGCCAGACGTCATTGGTCACTGGCGAAGGAACATCGACGTAGCGGTATTCGAAAACGCCGGTCGCCGGGATTTGCTGGGGAACCGGCAGCTTGATGATGTAATCAGGCTGGCCCATCGGCCAGCGCGGCGACTCCGGCACAGATTGCGCCAAAGGATCAGGCCCCGCATCCTGTGGAGCGCCTTCATCAATCCAGCGCAGCAACGTCTTCGTTTGCGCTACGGTCATCGAGCGGTCATTTGAGAAGTGGCCAAAACGCGGGTCGGCATCCCACGGCGGCATCCTCCGGTCAACCAGCACCTCTCGGATCATATCCGCGCGCCCTTTTACTTTTTGATAGCTCGACATGGCGAAGGGGCCGATATTGCCGGGGGAATGGCACACCACGCATTTGCTTTGAAGCAAGGGGGCGATTTCCTTGGTGTACCAAACCGGCCCCGCCCCGTGTCCCTCGGGCGCCGTGTAGGTGATCAGGCATCCGCGCCCCACCGTGCTGGGCCGCGTGATGCTCTCCGACGCCAAAAACTGATCCAGCGCCGTTTCGACGTATTTTTCGGCCGGCTCGGGCTTCTGAGCGCCCTCGGCCAATTGATCGTCAAGCGCGCCGCGATAGAAGACCTTCCAATTGGCCGTGCTGATGCAGATCGTTTCCGCAGTCCGCTTCACTTCCAGCAAGCGGGCGATTTCCTGGGTTTCGTCAATCAACACCGGAAGCGGATTCTCTTTAAATTCCTGGGCTTCCTTTTCGATGCTATCGCGATCATCCCCGGCCACGGAGTTGATCATCCAAACGGCCACGCCTTTCTCCGCATAGCGCTCTCGCAACGACTTGAGTTTCTCGATGCTCTGCCGCGCGACCGGGCAGCCATTGCCGGTGAAAAACAAAACGACCGCCCGGGCATCCACCCGCCGCAATTCGTAATATCTGCCCTTATAATCCAGCAGGCTGAAGTTAATCAGTTCGTCGGAGCCGGGGTGTTGGGGTTCAGTTGAATCGCCCATTGCGCCCATGGCGCAAAATGCCAAAGCCACCACCGCGATTCCCCGGAAAATGTGAAGTCGGTTCACGGGAAGGATTGTGCGCGGCTCTGCGGAAACCTCAAGTTTTTATAGGGCTGGTTGGTCGTATGTTGTGTTGAAAGAAAAGTGAAAGGGCAGTCCTAGAAAATTCCATATTTCATTCCGGTCAAATTTACCAAAACGGCTACCGCCGCCAAAGCCACAATTGAATTGTCACTTTTCTAGGACCCTTTCACACACAGATCCGCATCAAATCGTCAGAAAAGACATCTTCCTCATGCCGCCACCGCCCGCGAATGACCTGAGTTTCCCACGAAACCGCGCCAAAGTGGTTTTCCAATTCAATGAGCGTGTCGGAGATGAGCGCGTCTGGCACCGATTGCCCGTCATTGAACCGCAGCGGCAGGAGTATCTCGTAACGACGTGAGGCGCTCATAAGTGGCCGGACCTTCGACAGTGAACTGGAAGCATTCTGCGGCGAGCACGGGCAAAGCCGCTTCGGGCACCATCACTTCGCCCGTAGACCAACTCTTGCCGGAGAAGCGCCTGGCGATGTAACCGAGAGCCTTCCTTTTGGACTCTTGATCGGCAAATCGTATGATAACCATGACAGAAACATAATCGGCAGCGCGCAACCAAGCAAGTCAGGAAATCGCGCCTCGTGGTCGAAGAGCCGAATATCTCCCATGCGCAAGCGTCAGCCCCATAATTTGACCTGTTGCTCGCCCACCCGCCAAAGCGCGAAGGCAGAAGCCTCCTGTCATCCGTCCCGTCGTCCGTAGCTTTAGCGAAGGCGGGAACTCCTCTTGGAGCCGCCAAAATTCCAGCCGGTCTCATTTAGCGCAAAAAGTGAGGACCTGCATGGCACGCCACTTTGGCTAGTAAATTTCAATGCAGCCTGCCGTTTCGTTCAACTCAAAGCTGCGAATCTCGTTCAGGCGCAAGCGAATCAACTGTTCTATGCGCGCCGTCGTTTGGTTGCCGCACCGCAACCATACGACCTTGGGCGGATGCCCGAGCAATGCGCTGCGTTCGTCGAAGTCTGAATCCTTCGAAACCACTGTGAACCCATGCACCCGCGCGTATTCCCAAATTTCGTCGTCCCCGGCTTCATGCATTCCGACCAATCTCACTTGTTCCGACTCTGGGAATATATCCCCCAGCTTCTTCGCCAATTTGAACTCAAGTTCTGGTCGAAGAGCAGCTTCATTCGGCCACAGTGACAAGGCGGCGTTCACGTTCAGCGGCGTATTCGAGGCATGCCCGAATGTCTTCCTCCGTCAATTCAGGAAAGTCGCCAATGATTTCAGCGTGCGTCATCCCCGCGGCCAGCCAGCCCAGCACGTCGGCCACGGCAATCCGCATCCTCCGAATGCACGGACGCCCGCCGCGCTTGCCAGCCTCAATGGTGATAATCTTTCGGTAATCCATATCTGTTCATGCCTACCACATCTCAGCACTGGCGGACAGACAATACTTTCGACTTTAGCCCGCCCAAAACGCGAAAAGCGCGACCGCGGACTTGTCGCGCCGTAGCCTTGGCGAAGGCGGGAACTCCTCTTGGAGCCGCCGAAATTCCAGCCGGTCTCATTTGTGCAAAAAGTGAGGGGTGACGCTGCATTGCATCATAACTCCCGTTCTCTGAATGTTGGTACGTGAGGCAGAGGGCGTAAAAATCTTTACTCGCTCCTCCGGGGAGTATGCCCATTCTCAAATTCTCGCTGGACATTCTCGGGAGTAACTTGTTGACTCGTTGTTTATGGCAAACGGCAAGTACGGCAAACACGTTATTTTCCTTGGCGCTGGAGCCTCTGTGAGCTCGGGGTATCCACTCGCGAACGGATTGAGGCTTCTAATGTCATCGAAGAAACATTGGGAGGAAGCTCTGCTAAAATACGAAGAAGACCGTAAGTTACCCCAGGGCTCGATTTTGAATAAAGGAATACCGTTTTGGAACATACACGAAGAGGCACTAAAGCTGTTTAGGACCGGTGGTTTTGCGACATTGGATGAATTTTGCAAACTCGCAGACAAGACGCCTAGTTATCAGCATAAAATCAACGGACTTAGAACTTTTGTAAGAGCGGCATTGGGCATATTCAACCCCGAGGACAATTTCGAGAAATCGGACTATTATCCATTCATGCAGGCTCTATTTAAGGAAGATCTTGCGAAACTTCGAGAGGATATAACAATTCTTACATACAACTATGATCCTTATCTTGAGTATTTGCTACATCGTGCCTTAACCATTCGACGATACGTTTGTGAACATGGCGGCCCTGCGGCGATAGTGGACTCGGATGCTATGGCAGCTCATAAGCAACATGAAATTCAATTAAATGCAGTCACAAGTGGATTTTATTCACCATTGGATCGTGAATGGCTTAGTAATGATTCACCTAATCAGAGCTTTTGTGTTCTTCAACTTCACGGCACTATATGCGAGCATGGTGCAAGGGGTTCCGAGGCGAAGTATGGGACGTTATTTGAAGCAAACGAGCATGATAGAGCGAAGGCACTATTTGAAGCCGACGGGGCGAAATTCGTACCTCCAATTATATTCCCGTGGGAGATACTTGAGAAAAAACAATTTATCGGATTAGATAAATTTTTCATGCAAAACCGAACGACATACACCTTATTTAAGGGCATATGGGAAAGAGCGAAACGAGAAATTGAAGCGGCAAGGAAAATATCGTTTGTCGGTCTATCTGTTCATCCATTTTTGAAAGGTGGTTTGGAATATCTGTTCGATGGGAAGGGTTCCCAGGTCGAAGTTGTTATGGCAAATCCTCTAAGTGCGAACTGGAGGCAGACTCCGAGCAGTCCAGCGTATTACCTAAATGAGATGCTCAAGGAGGTTGCGCCAAATATGTACAAAAAGGCTGACGATATTAAGGTTGTCAGCGATTTTAGCGAATTCATCAAGAAAGAGATGAATGAGGTTGCCCCATAAGGCGCCAGTGTCACCCATTAGGGCGTTTTATCTGTTGACATAACGCCCTAATGAGTGACACGTGCACTCCTGCACGCGAGTGGTGCGGCGGACTAATGCCTGCGAGATAAAATCTCGAATCGACAGAGCAAGGGCGATCTGTTACCCAACACTATGCCGAAAGGATATGCACCAACAGCTTTCGTCAGCTCGACTTGTTTTGATCTCAATCAAGTCCGTGCTGATATGCGGAGATTTTTGATCGACATGGGTTTCGATCCCATTCTTTCTGAAACACCAGCGTTTCCTGTTACCCCACATATCAGTCCGGTTGAGAATTGTTTGCGTGCGGTGAGAGAGAAGGCTGATATTTTCGTGCTAATAGTAGGTGCTCGGTATGGCTCAACAAACGAAACAGGTAAATCCATCACGAACCTAGAGTATCTTGAGGCCAGGGCAAAGGGAATACCTATATTTGTTTTCGTCTTAAAAGAAATCCTAAACATTCTGCCTATTTGGAAGGCGAATCCGAATTCTGATTACTCTAGTAGAGTGGATACAACAAAGGTATTTGAATTTATTGAAACTTTACGAAGCTCCAAGAATCATTGGGTTTTTGAGTTTGAAGAGGTTATTCACATCACTGGAACGCTTCGCAGTCAACTCGGATACTTATTTATGGAGGGATTAGTGCTTCTCGAGAAGGTTCAAGCGCTTAAACTTTCCGAACCATTGCTCTCACTTTCTGGAAAGTCTTTAAAGCTGCTCATGGAGCGTCCAAAAGGGTGGGAATTCTTTTTCTTTAGCTCGGTATTGTTGGACGAGATGGCTCGTGATCGACAATTCAAATGGGATTTACAGTATGGTCTTAAATTGGCCTCCGTCCAAAAGCTCGAAGATTTATATGTATTGTCTCAATGGATTATCGCGAAATATGGTCAAATCGCAGCTTTGGTCGATTCTTGGGGGAAATTGATGAATATCGCCTTGAAGGAAGCACTAGGCAAGCCTGGCGAAGCCGGCGATCCGGAACATCTTCTCTATGTTGCCCAACGCCTCGCTCGAATTCGGAAAGCTCTCCTTGAATGGACGATTGAGTTTAATTGTGCGGATACTAGACCTGAATGCGAACGCTTGCTGCATCTGATTTCTGAGTTTTCCAAGGATTCGATTCAGAAAATTGAAGGCATTCCTGGCACTGTCGATGCCGAAATCTCCAAAGTCCTAGAAGCCGAACGAAGGGGCGAAAAATATGAAGCTAACGTGATGATTACTCTTGCCAATGTGCCTAACCCAGCTGAGATTGCGTTAGAATTTGAAAAACTTACTAAGCTAGCTTAAATTGCGTTAGCTCAAAAACTTGGGGTGCCGGCGTCAGTCCTCGCTTT
Source organism: uncultured Verrucomicrobiae bacterium (assembly GCA_963764165.1). GTDB lineage: Bacteria > Verrucomicrobiota > Verrucomicrobiia > Limisphaerales > Palsa-1400 > Palsa-1400. The sequence goes on along the minus strand of CAVXRD010000005.1, from coordinate 53,207 downwards.
TGACACGTTTGTATCCGGAAATGGGAATCAGTCTTCATCCGCTGCCATTCCCGCCGCTCGCGCCGGGGCCGTAAAAACCGCGTCGTGTTACTGCTTGCAGCCCGCCCAGCAATCCCAACGGGATTGAAATCATGTAGCCCGGGGTTGCCCGATTCCAAGAGGGCTACCCTGGGTTAACCGCAATAAAATCCCAACCCAGAATGGGTTGAATCAAAACCGGCCTTTGCGCATCCTGACGCCATGCCGCAATCGCTGGCCAAGATTTTGGTTCACACGGTGTTTTCCACCAAGGATCGCCGCCCCTTCCTGCGCGACTCCACGTTGCGCCAGGAGTTGCATCGATACGTTGGCGGGATTCTGGCCCAGCTTGATTGCCAGCTCATCATCGTCGGCGGAGTGGAGGATCATATTCATATCCTCTGTGTGCTGGCGCGCACTTGTGAAGCGGCGGCCATGGTCAAGGAGTCCAAGCGAGGCTCATCCCTGTGGCTAAAAGCCAAATGCACCGATTTGCAGGATTTTGCATGGCAGAATGGCTATGGCATTTTTTCCATCGGCTTTTCACAAATCGAGTCGGTGCGGGCCTGCACTGCTGGCCAGGAGGAGCATCATCGGAAGACTTCGTTTCAGGATGAATTCAGAGCATTGCTGCGGCGTTACCAAATCGCGTTTGACGAACGGTATGTGTGGGATTGATGCAACTCCTTTCAGGGTTGTGGCTGCGAACGCCTTCCCAGGGTAGCCCTCTCTGAATCGGCCAACCCTGGGCTGAATGATTCAATCCCCTTGGGATTGACGAGCGCGCATTCACTCCACCCGGGAAGTCCCATTGCCCGCACAGGGCAGACGCATCGGAATTTCGGAAGTTTTCGCCCCCAAAGCCGCAGGCATCGAAGCCCATTATTTGGCCGAACCGGGCGAAGCGCCTGTGACGAATTTTGAGATGAATTCGCCAGGCGTGATGGGCTGCGGCTTGTAAACCACAATCGGATGATAAGGATGCCCCTCAGCCAGCGCTTGCACCACTGTGTTGGTGTCAAGGCAGACAATCATCCCTTGCGCAATTCGGCGCGCGCCTCGCGGACGAGGTCGGACAATCGGTCAAATTTTCCCGAACGGCGGTCTGCCTCGGCTTCCGCTGACAACTCGCGCCACAGCCGCTCCTTTTCCAAATGCAACAAAAGGCGGTGAAGTAACAGCAAGCTCTCGTCATCCATCGCTTCAATGCGCTGGATGATTTCGGGGCGCAGCTTCTGAGCCTCTAAAAGAGTCGCTTCCATATCACCAATATGTCTCACGCAACCAGCAAAGGCGAGTCGCTTTTCTTGGAAGCTCGGCCGCACCGGCTTCAGTCCTCACTTTTGATACTTTCGTATCCGGAAATGGGAATCAGTCTTCATCCGCTGCCATTCCCGCCGCTCGCGCCGGGACCGTAAAAGCCGCTTTGCAGGCGGTAAGAATTTCAACGCAAAGGGCAAAGGGCAAACGCATCTAAGCCTCGGCGGTTTCCGTCCGTGATGCCGGAGGCATCCGAGATTGTAGCCGGTGGTTGAGCGTCAGCGACACCACCGGATAACAATTTAGAAATCGGAATGCACCCCGGAAGTGGGTGCCAGCATCGGATGTCAAATGCGGCGCCGGTATTTGGACGGAGCTGGGACGCCTTCCAGGGTCCGAGGGGATTTTTGGCATTTGTTTCCGGTGGTGTCGCTGCCGCTCAACCACCGGCTGCAATCTGACATCCCTCCGGGATTCGGTTTGGATGCGTTTGCCCGACCCCATGCGCAGGCGTCATCGTGACAAGGTGTTCATTTGTCGGTTGCCGCCCAACATCCACTCGTGCTGGCTCCTGTTCTGTCCGCTGCCTTGGGGCGGATGCACGTTCCTCGTTCCCAACGGAATTGTTGGGCGGGCTGTCGCTATCGCTGCGCGCTGGAACACTAGGCGTCTGCGCTGAATGATTGACACTCTTTGGTGTGTCAACGAGCTTGGGGTAAACCGGCAGCGGGTCGCCGTAGGGAGGGCGGTAGCCTTCCGGGAAGCCATTCGGATAGCGCCGCTTCATTTCCGTCCGCACCTGGAGGGTGACTTCCTCCTCCTCATACCGCATCGCCGCTCCCGGACCTTCCCATCGTCTTAGGTCGTTGTTCCAGTTGGCGGCGAAGCGGCCTGTGCCCAGGATTTTGTTGATGCGGTCCTCCTGTTCCTCGGGCGAGCGCTTGCGGTTTTTTTCCGCCTCTTGCCGCAGGCGCTCCTCCAGCATTTTCAGCTTTTCCCGGTCGAGCCGCACCTTCTCGCCATAATACTCGGCCCGGCGCAGCAGGGCGTAGGACATCACCAATTTGTGCAGCGACGCCGTTTTGTCCGGCCCTTCGGGCATGGCCCCGCAGCGCTGCATCTCCACGAACAGCCGCGCGCTCAATACGACCGCCAGATGCCGGTTGAGATTTTCCGCCGCCGGACCTTTCACCCCGGCGGCGGCCGTGGCCACGGCTTCCACCGCCTCCTGCGTGTTCCGCTGCTCCAGCCACCCGGCGTAACCGCCCTGGCGCCAGCGCGAGAGGTTGACTTCCGTGATGGGCTGGGAGTCAAAAGATTGCGCCAGCACGCGCTGCACCTCCGACAAGCCGTTGAGCCATTCCAGAATGGCGGCAGGCGGCTCCGCCTCCAGAAGCCGCTCGTTCAATTCAGCGCGGATATCGGCGGGCAGGCGCGCGATCTTGCTGGTGCGGGCGCGGCCGGTCGGCCCGCAGCACTCCTGGCCCGCCGCCCCCGGCGCTGTTTTCGCCTCTGGCCCCGGCTGAACAATCGATGATACGGTTGTCATACGCCCACTAAATACCACATAACCGTGTAACTGCAAGCATAATTGACAAAAAAGATTTTTGGGCTTATTTTTCCCCCTGTCGCCCTCAGGGCGTGTTCTTTGAAAATTCAAAAAAAACAGGAGTCTCTGACTCGGGGCTTAGTCGGAACGATGCAGTTGGATTGGGGGGCGCACGACCCGTCTAGGCGGTATGCAGTGTTCCGCGCCCTCGCGGAACACATTCAATGCCTGAATTGTTTGGGTCGACGAATTTGCCAATGGCGACTGGCGAGGCGCCAGTCGTCCACACCCGGGGGCGGGCGTGCTCCCCCGTGAAATGAACTCCATGGCTCCGGCTAAGTAAATCGTTATCGGGGCGTTGCAGGCTATTGCACCCTATTGCACCCTTGGTTTTTCGCGAGGTTTGGACGGTGGTTGCCGGGTGTCAAAGGATGCCATGGAAAGCACATTGTTTCACTCAACTGGATCCCCTCGCCCGGAATGTAGCGGTTTGTAGCGGCCCTGTAGCGGCAAATGTAGCGGTTTATCTAGTTGATAATCAACGATGTAGCGGGTGTAGCGGGTTTTTCGAGATTATATGCACATCCAGATTCAATCCTTCCCCATCCGGATTTTCCACACGCGGTGAGGAGAATTGAACCCGCGAAAGCGCATTTCCGAGCTTACGGGAACGGCTTTGTGGCCTTCCAGAAATTGCGCGGTTTCCGGGCGCTGGAAAAAATCGTCGGACACAGTTAAATCTCCGCCGTCGCAGCATTCGACCATCCGAGCCGCGAGATTCACCGCGGTGCCGAAGTAATCCAGCTTGTCATTCGCATTGACAGCGAGGCAAGGGCCGACGTGCAGGCTCGTTTTTAGAATCAGCGGCGCAGCGAGGCCGGGGTTCGCGCCGGGCAATTGCTCGAAGGCGAGCTTCACGGCTTGCAGAGCTTCATCCACGCGGCTGAAACTGGCCATGACCGCATCGCCAATCGTCTTGACCACCGCGCCGTGATGCGTTCCGATCACGCGCGTTAATACAGCGAAATGGTTTCGCACCAGACTGTAAGCCGCGGCATCGCCCATCGAATGATAAAGCGCTGTCGAACCGCGCAAATCCGTGAACATGACCACTTGCGAACCCACCGTCACCCGCTCGCTGGGCGAAATGACTTCGCTGGCAAACAGCTCGCGAAATTCCTGCCAGTTGGAAACGCGGGCCGCTGTCAACACATCTTCGCTCCAGCTAAGCTGATGCCAGCTCACTTGAATGGGAAACGCCGAAGGATTGATGAGACGGGCTTCACGCGCTTCACTCGTTTTCACAGATTCGCGCGTCAAGTCGAACTTATCCGAATCGCACCGAACTACCAACCGCTCGCCCGGTCCGGGCCATTCCTCCGGCGAAACCACCGCCGACGCCGAAACCTGGGGCGATTGCAGGCGAAGCGAATACCTGGCGGAAGGCCATTTCCAAAGTTTATCGCTTTTTGCGTCAATCAAAACCTGGCTCAGGATGTGCGGTTTGCCGCCGGGGCCGGCCAGGCAGAATGTTTGATCCTCGAGTGCGCGAATGGATCGGTTGACCGAGAATTTCAACTCCACCGATTTGTCGAACTCGGCGTCGAATTTGATTTCGCACACATCGCAATGGGCGGCGCTCTTGATATTCGCGAGCGACGAAATCGGCGGTTGCCGGGATGACCGGCAATTGGGGCACAACACTTCCCAGCGCAAGTCGAGCAATCCGCATCGGGTGGCCCGCAAAAACAGTCCCAGCACGGCCCACGGTTCGAGTGACCATTGCCGCGCCACCGCGAACGCGCGAATATGGCTCATCTCCACATCGGGCGATTCGCGCAGAAACTTTTCCAGCCGCGCCACCAATTCCGGGGGCTGGCCGAATTCCGCCAGCTTCGCCAATGCCGATTGCAGCGCCGTTTCATGGACAGAGCTCGAAGGAAGGCTGGGCAGCAGGATTTTCCGGCGTCCGCCGAGGAATTTCTGCACATGGGCCAGAACGCGCTGGAGATCGCGCCGCGATTTCTTGGCCAGGACCAGAGCCAGAGCCTTTCCCACCAGGCCGCGCGGCGTCCATTCGGAGTAAAAGGTGGCGCGGCAATGATCCTGCGGAAGAGAGGTCAAACCGAGGCCGGCCACCACTTCCCGCAACGGACCCCCGTCGAAAACACGCCGGACGCGATGAAATTCCGGCTCGAGCCATTCAAAAGGCAGTTCCAGCCAGCGCAAGGTCAGCCCGCCCACCGAGGCCGCCGCAGTCACACGGCTCCCGCCTTCCAAGGCGGGTTTGACATCGTATTTGACGGGGGGAAAGCCGAGTGCGCGATTGAGCCAATCCGTTTTGCTGAGCACCGGCCAAACAACTTCCCGGGGGAACGAAAAATCAAAATGGTTTTCGGCACGGATCATACGGCTCGGAGAGAACTTAATTCTTCAGGGGAGGCGCGCAAGCACGAACCCTGATGCTGAAATTTTTAATCAGGAACGACCAAACTCAGGAACGGAGGCTGGGGTCGCATTGCGAGTAATGGGAATAATGTGAAGCATGGGACATATATGGGCTGCGGGCACGAATGAACCAGCATGTGAGATCTGCTTGTGCCTCCGTTCCTGAGTTCGGTCGTTCCTGATTAAAATCCTTCCCCCATTCGTGGGGCAACAATTGTCTGCATGGCACGTTTAACCCGGTCATTTTTTCCTGTTTTGGCCTTCTGCCCCTCGCGTTGCCCCGAGAAACCGGCAAAAACAGCGTGGCATGGCCTCTGCTAGTCAGCTTTTGACCGAACAACTTTGAAATCCATGAATACATTGCAAATGGCGCCGGTCGAGCGTGCCGAGATCAACGAAGCGAATATCATCCAGCTTCCTTTCGGTTTGCTGGGATTCGAGCGCGTCAAGGATTACGTGCTGCTGACGCGGCCGGAAGAAGAGCCGTTCCTTTGGCTGCAAATGGCCGGAGAGGCCAAGCACGCCTTCCTCGTCATCCCGCCGAACTTCGTGCTGGCGGATTACAGCCCTGACATCAGCGACCTGGACGTGGCGTTTCTCGAGTTGAACGACCCTTCGGAAGCGCTGGTCCTGAACATCGTGACGATGCGCCCCGGCGTAAGCCCCACGGTCAATTTGAAAGGTCCCATCATCATCAACCGCCGCACGCTCGTCGGGAAGCAAGTCATTCCCGTCAACGCGGTGGAATACGCCATTCGCCATCCCCTGCCTCTTTCCTAAATCTTCACCGAAAAGCCGCCATGCTCATTCTCTCGCGCAAACCCGGTGAAAGCATTGTTATTGACGGTCGCATCACCATCAAAATCATGCGGCTGGAAGGCGACGTGGTCAAAGTGGGCATCGAAGCCCCGGCGAGCATCCCTGTGCATCGGCAGGAGGTTTACGATGAAATCCAGAAAAACAACCAGGAAGCGCTGACCCAGACCAAAGGCACACTGCCGCGCCTCACCGCCAAGGCAAAAATTTCCGCGCCACGCACCGCTTCCAACCGAAAGCCCGCCGCCGCCACTCCGGCGGTCGCCACAGCCGCGCCCGCGCCCGTCATTGTGAACGCCCAACCGACTTCATCCCATGCTTGTCAATCCTGACGCATCCTTGGACACCACGCTTGCGAGCGCGCAGAATCAGCGCGCGAATGCGAGTGGGGCGGCCGCAAATTCATCCGCTACACCCGCTGCAAACGAGGCTGGCAATGCTGTCAATGCGTTCTCGCAACTCACGCCGTCCTTGGAGCGCTTGACCACCACGACCAACGAAGCCGAGGAGGCGGAGGCCGAAATCCAAACTGAAACGGAAGCCGAGCAAACGACCCAATCTGTCCAGCAAGGCATCCAAGAGGATCCGCAGACCGCACTGGCCGCTCAGGCCAATCAATTATCCAACAACGTCCTCAACCTTTTGCAGTGAACTTCGCAAAGCGCGAAAATCCGAACTTAGAACACAGCTATGCCAGCCAATCAAAATCCCGCCGACCTTGGCAAATCGTGGGCTATGAACAGGCATCTCTACCCATACTCCATGGCCACTTTCCGCGAGTTGATCATGGATATTCTGGTTACGACCCGCGCCAAGAATTTGGTCGAAGTCGGCTCTGAACATGGCGTCTTCACCGAGTTCCTGTGCGCCCATGCCCAAAAGATTGGCGGCCGGATGATTAGCATCGACACCTATCTCCAGCCCTCGGCTGCGGAGTTCATGAAAACGCACGCGGGGCAGCCGTATTTTGAGTTCATCGAGAATACCAGCCTTCAGGCTTTGCCGGGCCTTAAAGCAGATGCCTATATTATTGACGGCGATCACAATTATTACACCGTGCGGCGGGAGCTGGAGTTGATCGCCGAGGCCTGCGGTGATGCTCCGTGGGTGGCGATCCTTCACGACGTCTGCTGGCCCTGCGCCCGGCGGGACATGTATTACAATCCTGCCACCATTCCGGCTCCCAGCTTGCGCCCCCATTCTTGCCTGCACGGAATCACCCCTGGAAATTCCGGCACGGTTAAGGGAGGAATGTGCTACGGAGGCGGCCTGGCGTTCGCGCTGGAGGAAGGCGGGCCTTCAAACGGAGTTAAAACAGCGGTGGAAGATTTTCTGGCCGCCCGGCGGGATTTTGAATTCAACATCATCCCGCTAGTCCTTGGATTGGGAGTTATTTATTCGCGAAGCCAGCCATGGAGCGAGGCCCTTTCCAAATTGCTGTCCCCCTGGGACCGCAATCCGCTCTTGCAGCGCGTGGAGACGAACCGGCTGGATCTTTTGATGCGCGTTCTAGAATTGCAGGATCAATTGCTTCAACAGCCGGCAGCCCCTCGGCCACCCGAGGTCAAACGGCCCAAATCCCCGCACGGCCTCCGGCACCTGGCTCAGGCTTTTTTCATGGAACAGGATTGGGAAGAGGCGGGTTTGTTATATCAGACCCTGGCCAGCATCTTTCCCAACGAAATCGAGATCTGGCGCGCGCGTCTGGAATGCGCCCGCCGCCGCAATCACCGAACTCACGCCCGGCTGATTTTGCAGGATGCGGTTCGGCTGCACCCTGAATGGAGAGAAATTCTGGCCCCAGAACAAGTGCTGGCGGCTCAAGCTGCGTGATTCACATGGCCAAACAACCTGCTAATATGGACACACAAAGCCCCACCCAACCCCAAGCGTTCCCATCGCTGCCAATTTTCCCGCGGAAAGATGCCACTCGGCCCACGCGGCCCGTCCGCGTCTGCATCGCCAGCCCGGAATTTATCGGGCCGACCCGCAATGGCGGCATTGGCACCGCCTACACATCGCTGGCGCGCTCGCTGGCCAAGGCCGGCCATGATGTCACCTGTCTTTATGTAGATGCTCGGGGCCTCAACCAGGACGAAATGCAGAAGTGGGTTGAAAATTACCGGCGCGATGGCATCAATCTCGTTCCCCTCCCGGAAGTCAAAAAACCCTTCCTCGAAAGGCCCATTCATTTCACCAAACCTTATGAGGTTTACCATTGGCTGAAGCAAAATGATAATTTCGACGTCATCCACTTTTCCGAATGGCAGGCGCCGGGTTATTACACGATCCTCGCCAAGCGCCAGGGCATGGCTTTTGGGCGGAGCCTCATTTGCCTGGGACTTCACGGAATGCTGGAATGGATCAAGGAAGCCAACCAGGAATACATCCAGGATGTCTGCGAATTGGAGCAGGATTACATGGAGCGCCAGTGCGTTGCCCAATGCGACTGCCTTTGCAGCCCCAGCAACTACCTGATCAATTACATCGGCAGCCGCGGCTGGCAATTGCCGGAGAAATGCTTTGTTCAACAATACGTCCTGCCGCAATCCGCCCGCAACGCCCTGGCCCAGGATCCCGGCGGCTTGCGCACGGTTGACGAAGTGGTCTTTTTCGGCCGGCTCGAAACGCGCAAGGGCGTCGCGCTGTTTTGCGACGCGATGGATCAACTTCCTCCCGAAGCGGCCAGGAAAATCAAAATGGTTTCGTTCCTCGGGCGCGAAGCCACCGTTTGCGAAATGCCGGGCAAGGAATACATCCAGCGCCGGGCGAGAAATTGGACCTGGAAGACGGAGATTATTTCTGACAAGAACCAAATTGAGGCGTGCGCTTTCCTGCAAAGCCCGCATCGCCTTGCGGTCATTCCGTCGTTGATGGAGAATTCGCCGAATACCGTCTATGAGTGCCTGGGATCGCAAATCGCTTTTCTCGCCAGCCGCGTTGGCGGCATTCCTGAATTAATTTCGCCGGACGATGTTGACCGCGTTTGCTTCGAGCCGAATCCAAAAGCTCTCGCGCCGATGGTGGCCACGGCCCTTCTTAACGGATTCAAGCCCGCTCGCATGGCGGTCGATCCCGACGTCAATGAGAAGGCTTGGGCGGCATGGCACGAAGGCGTGGCGGAGTTGGCGCCGACCACTCCCAAGTCCATCGAACCAACGCTATGGCCCAAGGTTAGCCTTTGTTTGACAACTTTCAACCGCCCAACCCTGCTTCGCCAAGCGGTCGAGTCCGTATTAGACATCACCTATTCAAATCTCGAGGTCGTGCTGGTGGACGACGGCAGCACAAAACCGGAAGCCCTCGCCTATCTCGCGCAGATCAAACCCGAATTCGACAAGCGCGGCTGGCAAATCGTGCGGCAGGAGAATCGTTATCTCGGAGCCGCGCGCAACACCGCCGCCCGGAACGCCACCGGCGAGTATCTTTTGTTCATGGACGACGACAACGTCGCCGAGCCGCACGAAGTGACCGTCTTCGCCAAAGCGGCAGTGAATTCCGGCGCAGACATTGTCGCCTGCGGCATGAAACATTTTACCGGCGACGAACCGCCAAATCGCAAGGAAGGCCCCAAGACAGTCTGGCTGCCGATGGGCGGATCGCGTGCGGTGGGCGTATTTGACAACTGCCTTGGTGACGCCAATTCCATTGTGCGCCGCTCGGTCTTTTTCGCGGCGGGCGGTTACACCGAGGATCGCAATCTGTCTTTTGAAGACTGGGAATTCCACGCCCGCGTGGTGCTCAAAGGTTACAAGCTCACGGTAGTGCCGGAATTTCTTTTCTGGTATCGCATCTGCGCGGACAGCGTCATGCGCACGACGAGCCAGTATCGCAACCGCATGCGCGCCCTGCGCCCCTATTTGCAGGATGCGCCGGAAGCTTTCCGCCCATTGGTGAAACTCGTGCAAGGACAGCAAATGCGCCTGGCCAAACTTGGCAACTGGTCGATGACCTCCCCCGAAATGAAGCTGGCTGTCCTGTGGCGCTCCAAATTGGAAACCGCCCGCGTCTTTGCCAAGGAGGGGGACAAGGAAAAGGCGGTCAAATTCCTGATTCAAGCGGTCAAAGCCGTCGAGACATCGCGGCATCCGATGATTATTCTTGACGCTCTGCTGAACGTCGGGTCCGAGATGCGGGCGTTTGACACCCAGCGCGCTGCGCATCTAATTGGGCTTGCGTCGGATCTCGCCAAAGCGATCAAGCACGAAGCCTCCGAGCAAATCGCCGTCAACCTGCTGGCTTCGCTCAAAGGATGGAAAGCGCGCTCCACCGAGGCGCCGCCGCTGGTCTCCATCGTCATTCCCACTTTCAACAAACTCGACTTGACACGCCAGTGCCTCCGCGCCCTGCGGGTGAACGCCGCCGGGCCGCGCCACGAAATCATTGTCGTTGACAACGGTTCCACCGACGACACGCCGAATTTTCTGCGAGGCGAGGAATCCGGCAATCGCCTGCGCGCCATCTTCAATGCCGATAACACCGGCTTCGCCGCCGCCTGCAATCAAGGGGCGGGAATCGCTCGCGGCCGCTACATTGTCTTCCTGAACAACGACACCGAAGTCAAATCCAACTGGCTCAACCCGCTCGTCGCCCTGGCGGAGGCGGATGCCCGCATCGCTGCGGTCGGCTGCAAATTGCTGTATCCGGACGGCACCATCCAGCACGCGGGCGTCGCCCTGGCGGATTGCCGCGGCCACGATCCCCTGCTGGCCTTCCATATTTTCGCCAAGGAAAAGAGCAGTCTTCCCGTGGTCAACCAGCGCCGCGTTTACCAGGCCGTCACCGCCGCCTGCATGCTGGCGCGCAAATCCTATTTCGACGCGCTGGGCGGATTTGATGACGAGTATTGGAACGGCTACGAGGATGTCGATCTTTGCCTGCGCTTCCAGGAACGCGGCTGGCTCTCGGTTTACGAGCCGGCCAGCGAAGTGATTCATCACGAATCGCAAAGCGGCCCGGAGCGCTTCCGCCGCGTGACCGAAAACGTCGAGCGCTTTCATAAACGGTGGCTGGAAAAAGCGAGCGCGGATATTCTTATTGACGGCGAGAACAAGAGCAAGCCGGCCCCGAACGCCGCCATACGCCCCTATTCGCCGCCCGCCGAGAAGCTGACCTCGATCATCATCCTTGCCCACAACCAGCTTCGCGACACCCAGCAATGCCTGACGAGCATCGAGAAATGCACGCCGCTCGCGCACGAACTCATTCTCGTTGACAACGGCTCGAACGACGGCACCACCACATTTTTCCGCAGATACGCCGAGCAGCATCAAAATGTCCGGACGATTTTGAACGGCGCCAATCTTGGTTTTTCCGCTGGAAACAACCAGGGTCTTGCCTGCGCCCAGGGCGAAAACATCGTCTTGCTCAACAACGACACGGTCGTCACGCAGGGATGGCTCGAAAATATGCTGGCCACGCTCAATGGCCATTCGGACTGTGGCTTGGTCGGGCCGGTGTCAAATAACGTCTCCGGCCCGCAACTCGTCACGCCTGTTGGTTATCCGGGTTTGGAGCATTTGCCCAAGTTCGCCGCGCAGCGCTCGGCCGAATTCGCCGGCAAATCCACCGAGGCCAAGCGTCTGGTCGGATTCTGCCTGCTGTTCCGCCGCGCCGTGCTGGAGAAAATCGGCGGCCTCGACGCGCAATTCGGCAGCGGCAATTTCGAGGATGACGATTATTGCATCCGCGCCAGCCTCGCGGGATTCAAGTCCCGCATCGCGCTGGATTCCTTTGTGCATCACACGGGCGGACAAACGTTCAAGGGCGCGAAGATTGATTACCGCGCCAGCCTGGACCGCAATTGGGATGTGTTCAAAGCCAAGTGGGCCATGCCGAAGGAAGCCGCCATCGAGCGCGGTTACTCTTTCCCGACCGTTTTGCCGCAAGGCCAATCCCTGCGGCTCCCGCTGCCCGAATTGAAGAGCAGCCACACCCCGGCTTTAGACGGCCGTTGCTGGGCAGACAAAATGTCGCCTGTCGCAACAGGCCAGAAAATTTCTCGCCAAGTTGCCAGCATTGCGCTTCCTGGGTGCGCGATGCTTGGTCACTTAGGTGAGGCGCGCGAACTGGTTCGCAAGAGACAATGGATCGCAGCCTGGACAGCCGCCTTGTCCGCCATATTCGCGCGTCCGTATCACCCCGAAGCGTATCTGCTCTTGGCAGAAATCGCCCAAGCCGTCGGCGACGCCAACTCCGCCCGCCTCTGCGCCACGACGGCCCGCAACATGGCGCCCACTTGGGCCCCGCCGAAGCAGTTCCTCAAGGGGAACCTGCGCGGATCAACCAAACCGGACTGGCTCAAGCTGCCGCCCGCCCTGGCGGACGACTCCGCCAAACCGCGCATTTCCGTCTGCCTGATCGCGAAGAACGAGGAAAAGTTCATCGGCCAATGCCTGCGCTCCGTCAAACCGATCGCATCGCAAATTGTAGTTGTTGACACTGGTTCGACGGATCGAACGGTGGAAATCGCGAAGGAACTCGGCGCGGAGATCCACCCCTTCCCGTGGTGCGACGATTTCAGCGCGGCCCGCAACGCCGCCCTCGAGCGCGCCGCCGGCGATTGGATTCTTGTTCTTGACGCTGATGAGGAATTAAAGCCCGATCAGGCCGGGCTGCTCTTGCGCGAAATCCGCGACTCGTCGGTTTTCGGCTACCGGATGCCTATTGTTGACACTGGCCGCGAGGAGAGCGGCTGCAGTTATGTTCCGCGCCTGTTCCGCAACGCGCCCGGCATCTTCTTCCTTGGACGCGTGCATGAGCAGGCGTTCAGCAGCATTCAAGTGCGCTGCCAGCAATGGGGATTGAAGCATGCGCTCGGCAAAACCATTTTGCTCCATCACGGCTACACAGACGCCATGGTGAGATCCCGCAACAAGATCGAGCGCAATTTGCGCCTCCTGGAAAAAGCCATCGAGGAACTGCCCGGCGAGCCGAATCTCATCATGAGCCTTGGCTTGGAACTGGTGCGCTCCGGCAAAATCGAGGAAGGCCTTGACCGTTATTGGGAAGCGCTTCGCCTGATGGCCTCGCAGCCGGAAGCGGAAGTGACGCCGGAATTGCGTGAAACATTGTTGACACAGTTGCCGACCCATTTGATGGCCGCAAAAAAATTCGGCGAGATTGTGCAAATGTGGCAAAGCCCATTCGCCAAACGAGCCGGCATGACCGCCTCGCAGCATTTCTGCCTCGGCCTGGCCCATATGGAATTAAAGCAGCCCGCCGAGGCCGCCGCGCAGATGCGCCACTGCCTCGCCAAAAGAAGCCGTCCTGGCCTGTCGCCCATCAATCCAGAAATTTTGAAAGCCGGCCCGCATCATTGCCTCGCGCTCTGTTTGATCGCGCTCAACGATGCGGAAGGCGCCAAACAAGCTTTCGCCGATGCCGTTGCCGCGGATCCCAAATCGTCCCGCGCGCGCTTTGATCTGGCCCGATTCCTTGCCGCGCAAGGCCAGGTTGGTGAAAGTTTGAAGTGGCTGCGGCAGTTGGCGTCCGAAAATCCGCTCGAACCGCTGGTGTGGGAATTGGGCGCGCAAGCCGCATTAAGCCGCCCCGAGTTCCTGAATTTCGCCCTTGGCTGGACTGCCGAAGCGGTCGAACATTTCCCGAAACATCCCCCCCTTGCAGCTCATCGGGCCGAGACGCTGCTCTATTGTCTGAAGTTCGCCGATGCCGCGGAACTTTGGCGAAAGGCTCCGGTCTCGCCGCGCCAGCGGGGAGCGGTGGTTTTGTGCGAAGTTTTGACGGGCGGATTGCATTCCAATTTCTCGCCCGCCGAGGAGCCTGCCATCAGCCGCGAAATTCTCAATTGGTATCGCCAAGCCATTCGAGTGGGCGCGCACGGATTAATCAGCCAAATCCACGAACGGCTTGAAACTCTGCGTTTGACACTTCCGAACTTCGTCAAGGTTCTGGAAGCCGCCCACCGCCAGGCGCGGCAAGCCGCGGCGTAGAACGCGAAGAGTGGCAGTTGCGTCCCGCCGCTGAATCAAGAGGATGAACAGAGCCGGGAACGCTCCACCTCTTGCCTCCCTCAGCGCAGTCATCTTCTCTGCGCAAGAGTTCTTTTTCCGCTGGAGGCAGAAGATGCGTGTGATCTGTCCCGTCCAAAATTAAGAACCCATTTGGTTTCATATGGGCATGAAATACAATCGCGCGGAGAACGCAGAAATTTCCTCGCCAAATGGTTCAAAGCGCCCGGCTGCAGTTTGCGGATGCGCCGGCATTTCTGAGATTACGCCGGGGTCAGGCGGTTTTGCCGGAAAGAAAACCTGGATATTGTCGTTGAGATTCCGCCTCGGCAAAGTTACCATGGATTCTCAACGAATGGATGTTGCCGTGCGCGTGGAACCCCAGAATGCCGTGTCAGCCGCAGATGCTTCGCAGCCGCGCGATCCAGCCAAGCCCTTTTCACCCCGCTCATGGCTTGAGGGCGGCAGCGCCACGCTTGACTCCGATGGCGCCATCCTCGCCGCCAACGAATCGCTCTGCACTTGGCTGGAAAAACCGGCCGCTTCACTGGCGGGCCTGTCTTATTGGGACACGCTTTCGGGGCTGTCGCCCGAATGGGAGGAATCGCTCAAGCCGCTTCGCGGCAGCACGTCGCCTTTTGAGCGAATCAGCATCAAGCTGCCAAGGGATGGAGCTGAAGGCGGGCCTGCCACGCAGTGGTTCAGCTTGGAAATCGCCCGCGGCCCGCGGAATTCTTTCGCGCGCCTGACCTCCGTTCTTCCGCCGCTGGCGGATTTGGAGGAAGGCATTTGGGATGAGCACCTGCGAAACGACGCGGCGCGGCGCGACGTGTTCGTCCGGATGCTGCGGGCCGAGGCGCGGCTGGAAGGTTTGACCCGCCGCTGGCCGTGCGTCATTTTCAGCCAGCGCCCCGATTTCACCCTGCAATTCGCCAGCCCCAATATCAAGGATCTCACCGGCATCGACGCGGCGGAATGGGCCGTTCAGCCCGGGCGTTTTTGGGATTTGGTGCATGAGGGGGACTCTGGGGAATTGCAGCAGCAATGCAAGCGCGCGGCCAAATCCGGCGCGCCGCTCACCAACACCTACCGAATCCGCCACGCCGGCACCGGCCGCGTCGCCTATGTTTTGGAGCATCGCCAGCCGGCGGTTTCCAAGAACGGCCTTTTGCTCGGCTACGAAGTGGTGTGGCTGGATGTGACGCGCCAGACCATCGCCGAAAAACGCCTGTCCACCGCCGCCTGGAAGGAGACGCTGGCGGTGCTGACCCTGGGCATGGCGCACGATTTCACGAACATCATCGCGGGCATCCATTCGCTGACTGAATCGTTCATCAGCTCGCTCGAGCCAGTGCATCCGTTTTACGAAGGATTGTCGCTGATCAAAAAAAGCTCGCTGCAAGCCAGCCAGCTGGTGCAGCGCATGATCAATCTGCACCTCGGCAAAACCGGCGAGCGCAATTTCCACAACCTCAACGACGTCGCCAACGACCTGGTGGAATTGGTCACGAAAATTCTCAAGCGCCGCATCCTGGTCGAAACGGAATTGACGCCGGTCCCGCTGCCGGTTTACCTCGACGTGGTGGAATTCCGCCAGGTTGTGATCAACTTGATGCTCAATGCCGCCGAGGCCATGCCACAAGGCGGATGCTTGACGTTGAAAACGATGCGGCACGACAGCGTTCCCGTTGTGGAATACATGCGCGGCACGATGCCCTCTCTTCCGTGCGTGAGCCTGTCCATTCAAGACACCGGAGCCGGCATCAAGCAGCGCCACCTTCCCCATATTTTTGATGCGTTCTTCACCACCAAATCAAAAGGATCGGGCCTGGGCCTTTACAACGCCCGCCTGGCCATCGAGAAACATCAGGGCGCGATCTCCGTGGTGTCGAAGGAAGGCCTGGGAACAAGTTTCCAAATCTGGCTGCCGGAAGCGAACCTGGCCGGGCCTTCGCGGGTCGAGGAAGAGGCGCAGCGTTTGAGCGCCCGCCGGAGCCTGCTTTTGATCGGCCCGGATGGGGAGGTTTTGGACAAAACAGCGGAATTGCTTCGCTCGCACGATTACCATATTGTCATGTCCACCGGCGCCGATAATCTGGCCGAGCTGCTGCACTCAACCGATTATCAGTTCAACGGTGTGTTGATCCTGGCGGAGCCGAATGAGCCGGTCATGTCGCTCCCGGCGGAATTGCGCCAGCAGAAGCAGGATTTGAAGGTGGTGCTGAAGCTCTCGGGCTTCAGCCAGGATGATATTGGCGGCGAGGTGCAGCGGGAAGTGGACATGATTCTCGGGCCGGATTTATCCGAGAAGGACATGCTGTTGAAATTGCGCGCATTTTTTGACCAACGCCCATGAGCACTGGAGTTTGATAGATACATGATTTCAGATTCGACCCCTGGCAAAGAGATCGCACGGCCCATCCTGATTGTGGACGATGAAGAAATCGTGCTGGTTGCTCTGCGTGACACCCTCCAGCGCGAGGGCTACGAGGTCGTCTCCTCACCGCATGCCATTCACGCCTTGAGCGTGCTTAACGAGCAGCAATTCTCCGTCGTCATCACCGACCAGCAAATGCCGATGGTCACCGGCCTGGAATTCCTGGCCCAGGTGCGCGAGATTCAGCCGGAAGCCACCCGCATTCTCATCACGGCCGTGCTGAGCCTGAGCACAGTCATCGACGCCATTAACAAGGGGGAAATTTACCGTTTTATTGTCAAGCCGTGGCTGCGCGAGGAATTGCTGGCCACCGTCCGCAACGCGGTGCAGCGCCACGAGCTAATCACAAAAAACGCCCGGCTGCAAGCCGCCACGCAGGCAATGAACCAGCAGCTCCAGGACATGAATCACGCCCTGGAAACGCAACTGGGCAAGATCGACGAGCAGAACAAGCAATTGCAGGCATTCGCCAACAGCCAGGAGGAAAATCTGCGCCGCTCCGTTGAAATGTGCGTGCAGACCATGCGGACATTTTATCCGACCATTGGCACCCAGGCGCGCCGGGTGGCGGCCTTGTGCCAATCGATGGCCGAAGGCTCGGATTTGTCGGCGACGCAAAAGCAAACGCTGGAAATCAGCGGCTACCTTTACGACATTGGTTTGATCGGCGTCCCGCGCCAGCTCATCCGGCGCTGGCAGGAAACTCCGGGCGCCTTGACGGATGCCGAATGGCGCTTGATCCATCAGCATCCGGTTCTCGGCCAGGAATTGGCGGCCTTCGTGCAGCATTTGACAGGCGTCGGCCCGACCATCCGAGGCCATCACGAACGCTTCGATGGCACCGGTTATCCTGATAAATTGCGCGGCTCGGATATACCGTGGCTGTCGCGCATGCTCGCGGTGGCGGTCGCCTACGCCGAAAGTCATCTTGACTCAAAGCTCGCGCTGGAAATGATCAACGAAGGCAGCGGCAAGGCTTTCGACCCGGAGGCTGTGCGCATGTTCATCCGCACTTCTCCCAAAGCCGTCATCCCGAATAAACAGCGCGTGGTTGTCTTAAAAGATTTGCGACCCGGGATGGTTTTGGCCGAAGGCATTTACAGCGAGAGCGGGATGCTGCTTATCCCCGATGGCCAGCGCCTCACCGCTGCTTATATTGACAAGCTATGGAATTACAATCGCATCAGCCCGATTGCGCAATCGCTGCTCGTGTATTGTTGACTAGAGGTGTCTTATTCTTTCGCCAGCCGCCCGTCCCGCAGAATTCCATAACGCTGACCTCTCCATGTGACGTGGTTTCCGACGAAGGCCGCAGCCCACACGAATACATCCAACAAGTCCTTCACCGGCGCCATCCAGAAGTAAGCCAGCGGCGGAAATTTTTCCGCCAAACGTAATTGCTGATGCAATGCTGTTCCGATGCGGAAAACAACGCACGCCGCGCCGCAGGCGAGCGCGTTTGGCTGACGCGAAACTGCCATCAATACAACTGGCCATAGCGTGGAGTTGTTAAGGATGCTCAGGAAATACGGCATCGGCTGGCACACACGAATCGTCCGCGCCCAGCGCGATTGATGCGACCACACTTGCCGCAGGTTCATCGGCCCATCCCAGCATTCCGCCACCACATTGGCAAAGGCGATTTTTTTCCCGCGTAGAGCGACTTGCTGGCCAAGCTGGTAATCATCCGCCAGAAAATCCGACAGCGTGGCAAATCCGCCGATGGCTTTAAGTTGCGCCGCCGGCAAAGCCATCACCGCTCCAAGCGCGAAATCCACTGGCTTGAGGCTTCGCGATTGCAGGACGTTTGTCCAAAAATCCGCGTTGATGGCGGTGGCTTCCCATTGCATTGCGGGCGTCGATGGATTGGCCAGCCGGTAAAAACAATTGACAAGCCCCGTATCTGCCCCGCCGAGGAGCGGTGTGACGCAGGCGGCGAAATCGGCGGGCACGCGGACATCCGCATCGCTGATCATGACAAGCGGATGGCGGGTGTTCGGCTCCAATTGGCGCAGGGTGGAAACCTTGGCGTTGATGCCAAGAGGTTCGGAGCAGATCACCAGTCGCGCATCGGCCGCGGGAAATTCCGCAATTAATTCCCGCACAATGGCGCAAACGGGATCCTCGGCGGAAGCCACGCCGAAGAGCAATTGGACGGGGCCAGGATAGGCTTGGGTGAACCAGCTTCGCAGGCACGCTTTTGTTTCCGGATCACAGCCCTTGAGTGGCTTCAGCATCGTCACGCCGGGCAGGGATGCCGCCATCGGCGGTCGCCTGTGCAGCGGGAATCGCAGGCTCACGATCCAGCGCCAAAGCGTCAAAATAAAACTGAGGGCGGCCAGGGTGGCCAGGCCGTCAATGAACACGGCACTAGATTTCATCCACGGAAATCACGCGCAGGATTTCCTCCAGCGTGGTTTCGCCGGTCAGGGCGCGGTTGAGGCCGCGCCGCCACATCGTAATCATGCCGGCGTCGACTGCGACCTGCTGCAGCGCTTTCGTCGGAACCTTGTCAACAATAGCTTCACGAAAGGGCTGCGTCACGGTGAGCATTTCGCTGACCGAGTAGCGGCCCAGGAAGCCGGTGGTGACGCACTGGTCGCAACCGGCGCCGCGGCGGAACGATGCGTTGTCCCGTTCCTCAATGGGAACAAGCTTGACGTAGGCTGGGTCCGGCTCATAAGGCATCGAACAATAGCTGCAATTCTTCCGAATCAAGCGAACACCCAGGACGCCTGTGATGCTGGAGGCCAGCAGGAACGGCTCGATCTGCATATTCATCAAGCGCGCGAAGACACCCGCCGTGCTGCCGCTGTGAATTGTGCTGATGACAAGGTGGCCGGTCAGCCCGGCTTGCACGGCAATCGCGGCGGTTTCCGCGTCGCGAATTTCGCCGACCATGATCACTTGCGGGTCCTGCCGCATCAAGGAGCGCAAGGCGCGCGGATAAGTGAATTCCTGGGCCAGATTCACCTGCGCCTGGGCGACCATGGGCAGGTTGTATTCCACCGGGTCCTCGACCGTCGCGATGCTGATGGTCGAACCCGCCCGCTGCACGAGCGTGTAAAGGGCCGAGTAAATGGCGGTGGTCTTGCCGGATCCCGTCGGCCCTGTCAACAAGATCAAACCGCTCGGCCGGGTGAGGAGCTTGAGAAACTGCTGGAGCACATCGTCATCAAAGCCCAGCGCGGCGAGGTCAAAGCTGCGGTTGCTCGGGTCAAAAATGCGGACGACGATCTTTTCGCCGCGCACGGTCGGGAAAATGGAGATGCGCTGCTCCACGCCGCCCAATTCCGGATCCGCCGGCGCGTGGCCTTCCTGCGGCAGGCCGGTTTGGTAGGTCACAAGATTGGCCAGCACCTTGAAGCGCCCGGAAATTTTCTCCATCCATTCCAGCGGCAGGTGGACCAGCTCGGTCAGCACCCCGTTGAGACGGATTCGCACCACGAGTGTGGTCTCCCACGGCTCGATGTGAATGTCGCTGGCCTTGGCCTTGATGGCGTCCAAAAGCAGGTATTTGACAAGCGTGCCGATTTCAGGGGGCGCTTCCGCCGGCACGGATTGCAGGTATCGCAGGGTTTCACTCATGGCGCCGGCAGAATAACGGGCTTTTCGCGCCGCTGTCACCCCAAAACAGCGCCCGTATTGGGACGCGGGGACAAAGAGTGCAAGAGCGCGCTTCACACGAGGTCTCGTTTCTCGCGCGCCAATGAACATACGCATTCAAGGGGAATTGGCGTCTTCCCCTTTCCCTCTTTGTGTCCTTGTTGTGAAAAAGTCTTTTTTGATCCGGCATCGGCGCGGCGCGCGAGACGCTTGTCCGGACCAGCCAGCGGCCGGCAAAGAATTGAACAAGAAGGACGCAATGGACACGAAGCAGAAACGCAAAAGGTGGATTCCCGCTGCCGGGTTCATTCAAAATTCTGGCCAAGCACCCCGGCTTCTGCTTATGTTGCGTCCAAGTCAATGACTCCGCGGACTCGCTGAAGGAATCTTAACGCTACGCATATGCCGAAGAAAACCTCGTCCCCAAAAAAGATTTATCTCATCGCCAGCGGCGACCTCCGCCTCAGCGCCAATCAAAAATGCTGGCCGGAACAGCTCAAGATGGAAGCCGCCCTTGCCAAATCCATAGAAAGCCTTGGCTGGAAGGTTGTTCGCGCGCATGCCTGCGACCCCGCGAAGAAACACGGTTTTATTGACTCACAGAAAATGGGCATGGAGGTGTTCCGCAAGCTTGATCCGTCGGTCCCGCTCATCGTCGCCGAGGCCGTCTGGCAATACAGCCATCATGTTCTGCCGGGGCTGACCACTCATGGCGCCCCGATCTTGACGGTGGCGAATTGGAGCGGCACCTGGCCTGGCCTTGTTGGCATGCTCAATCTGAACGGCTCGATGACAAAAGCCGGAGTTAAATATAGTTCGTTGTGGGCCGAGGATTTCTCCGCCGAGTTTTTCCAAAAAGGCCTTCGCGAATGGCTCGAAACAGGAGCGGCCACGCATGATACAAGTCATGTGCGCGATTTTTCCGGCGTGAACTTGCCTGCGGCGGAAGAGAAATTGGGCCGCGCCTTCGGCCAGCAATTCAAGCAGCGCAAAGCCATCCTGGGCGTGTTCGATGAAGGTTGCATGGGCATGTTCAACGCAATTATCCCCGACGAATTGCTCCATCCCACCGGCGCATTCAAGGAACGCCTGAGCCAGTCCGCCCTTTACGCCGCCATGCGCGACGTTTCGGATGCCGAGGCGAATGCCGTCTTGCAATGGTACTTGAAACACGGCGTCAAATTCAAATGGGGCAAAAATGAGGAGACTGAATTGACCCGCGAGCAAACGCTGCTCCAATGCAAAATGTATATCGCCGCGCTCCGCATTGCGGATGACTTTGGGTGCAGCGCCATTGGCATTCAATATCAGCAAGGATTGAAGGACCTCGCCCCGGCCAGCGATCTGGTTGAGGGCACGCTTAACAACGTGGACCGCCCGCCAGTCAAACATGCCGTGACGAAGCACGAGCTTTACGCGGGCGAAGCGCTGCCGCATTTCAACGAAGTTGATGAATGCGCCGGGCTGGACGGATTGCTGACTTACCAGCTTTGGCGCAAGCTCGGTTACCCGCCGGAAAACACGCTGCACGATTTGCGCTGGGGCCAGGCCTACCAGAGCGAGACATTGAACGAATACGTCTGGGTGCTGTTGATTTCCGGCGCGGCCCCGCCCGCCCATTTCGTCGGCGGCTGGAAAGGAGCGTCAAGTGAACGACAGCCCGCGATGTATTTTCGCCTCGGCGGCGGCACGCTCAAGGGCATCAGCAAGCCGGGAGCGATTGTCTGGAGCCGCATTTTCATCATGGGCGGCAAATTGCATTGCGACCTCGGCGTCGGAAAAGCGGTGGAATTGCCGCAGGAAGAAACCGAACGCCGCTGGGCCGAAACGACTCCACAATGGCCGATCATGCACACCGTTTTCGAGGGCGTCACGCGCGACCAAATGATGGCCCGGCACAAATCCAACCACATCCAGGTCGTCTATGCGCCCGACGAGAAAAAAGCCCACCGCGCCTGCCGGATCAAAGCCGCCATGCTGGCAGAATTGGGGATCGAAGTGCATTTCTGCGGAGCGGTGAAATTTAATTGACAATAAGCATCCCGGCCGGGATGCAAGCTAGTAGCCGGTGGTTGAGCGGAGCGCACTCGTGTCCAGTTAAGGCGTTGCCAACGCGCCCAAAGTCGTTGATTATCGCAGGGTTGGGGAATTTGGGGTTTGTTCTCGATATCCAGTTTGGAAGCGGGTTTGCTGGGCAAATGCCTTCCCACCAAAACGTGTTTTCCCAATTAACCGATCTCCTTTATCCGTCCGAATTTCGGCGTTGCGCTGAGGCCTTTCCCATGAAGCGCTCCTCGCGCTCGTTCAGCGCCTACGACCATTTCCTGGCTCTGTGTTTCGGACAATTGACTTACCGTGAGAGTCTGCGCGACATTGTTGCCTGCCTGCAGGCCCGTCCACGCATGCAGTATCATTTGGGCTTTCGGGGAAGGATCACACGGACCAATCTGGCTTACTCCAACGAAAACCGGGATTGGCGGGTCTTTGCCGGAGTGGCCGAAGTGCTGATGCGGCGCGCCCGCGCGCTTTACCAGCCTGAAAACGCAGACCCGGATTTTCCCGCCGTCGCGCTGGCTTTGGACAGCTCCATCATTCATCTGAGCATCAAAATCTTTCCTTGGGCCTATTGGGGACGGTCCCGCGCCGGCGCGATGAAGCTCCACACGATGCTGTCCTTCCGGGGGGACCTGCCGGTGTGGGCGGCGCTCACGGAAGCCTCTGTTCCCGACGTGAAAATGCTCGACCAGATTCCCTTGGAGCGCGGCGCCTTCCATGTGATGGACCGGGCCTATTTGGATTTCGCCAGGCTGATGAATGTGGAAACCGCCGGGGCCAAATTCGTCGTGCGCAACAAGCGGCAGATCAAATTCAGGGTGAAGGCATCTCGCGTCGTTGACAAGGATGGCGGTTTGCGGTGCGATCAAACCATTCGCTTGACTGGCGAAGACTCCAAAGGCCGGTATCCGGTTCCGCTCAGGCGAGTGGTTTTTCGGGACGCGCTGGAAGAGCGCACGCTGGTGTTTCTGACCAATGATTTCGAACTGCCTCCTCTGACCATTTGTGAATTATACAAAAAGCGATGGAGGGTGGAGCTGTTCTTCAAATGGATCAAGCAGCACCTGCGGATCCGCCGCTTCATCGGCCATTCCCGCAACGCCATTCAATGCCAGATATGGTGCGCCATTTGCACTTACCTCTTGGTGGCCATCGCCAAAAAGCATTGGAAATTGGAGAAAAGTCTGTATGAAATCCTGCAAATTTTCAGCGTCAGCGCGTTTGAGCAAACCCCTCTGGGTGAGCTGCTTGCAACAAACGCCATTTCCGAAAACGATTCGGAAAGTCGTAACACATTGCCTTTGTTTCACTTATAACTGGACACGCATGCGCTTCGCTCAACCACCGGCTATTGGCTGCGATGCCTCCGGCATCTTTACTTCTGCGCGATGCAATAAAGAAACTTCGGCGTGCGGATGAATGCTTCATTATCCACCAACGCCATCGAAGCATCCGTGTGGCCGTTGCCGCCGTCAAGTTTGTTGACAGCGAGGACTTCAAGTTTCGGCCCTTTCTTCAAAACGACGCACTTGCCATCGCGGCCCAATACATAAACGCGATCCTGCGCCGACACCGGCGAAGCGTAAACCTCGTGAATGTCTGTCAATCTCTCGCGATCCAGATATTGTTCGCCGGTCTTGGCGTTAAAGCAGGAGAGAATCGCGTCGTTGCCTTGCAAGACGTAGAGAAGGTTGTCTGTCAATAATGGCGATGGCACGTATGGAGTTCCCCGGTCGTGATGCCAGACAATCGAGTCCGTTCCGGTCAATTCGCCGGTGCGGCCGAGCTTGATCGCTTGCAGCGCGCTGCCGCGAAAACCGCTTGTCAAATAAACCATACCATCAGAGTAAACAGGGCTTGGAATGGCATTCGCAGTCTGGCCGGTGCAGGCCCAAATCTCCCTGCCGGTCGCCAGATCATAGCTGCGAACTTTCTTGGTGGCGTTGACGATCACCTGCTTCTGGCCGTTGAAATCAACGATCAAGGGCGTTGACCAGCCGGTGGGTTCATCGCGCGGCGTCCGCCAAAGTTTCTGGCCGGTGTTCTTGTTGAGCGCGGTGATGAAATCCTCGCCTTCCGAATCCCAATTAACGACCACAATGTCGCCGCTCAGCGCAGGAGACGCGCCTTCGCCGAAACCCATCCGGGTTTTCATTTTGCCGAAATCCTGCTCCCATTTCAAATTGCCCGCCAAGTCGTAGCAATGCAGCCCGCGCGAACCGAAGTAAGTGAGCAGCACCTTGCCGTCGGTCACTGGCGATTCGGAGGCGAAGGTGTTGTTCTCCTGTCGGCCTTCATGCGGCGCCTCCTCCCGCGCGGTTTTCTGCCAGACGAGCTTGCCATTGGCGCGATCAAGGCACGTCACCAGCCATTGGTAAATTTCATCGGGCGCATCGGCGCCTGCGGGCGACACTGGTTTCTTCTTTGTGCCTTGGGCGGACAGCATGAAAATCTTGTCGCCCCAAATGATCGGCGTGGAATCGCCTTCGCCTGGAATCGTGACTTTCCAGCGGACATTGTCCAATTCCGACCACGTCACAGGAGGATTCGCGAACGGCGCGACCCCGGTCGCCAGCGGCCCTCGCCACTGCGGCCAGTTGTGGTCGAAGTCGGATTCCGCGCGAGCGATGCTGGCGAGAAGACAAATCGAGAGGAACGCCAGCGAACCCTTGAAAATCGGTCTCAGTTTCATAATGAATCCAAACTGCCTTGTGCTAGTGCCGGAAAAGCATCGCTCTGCCAAGAGAATTGCAGCGTGGCGACTGCCACACGAAATCGTGGAAATGTAACTTTCCTGTGTCTTCCGCGGTTTTTCCCTCTGGCGCGTTGACATTTTCTCCGCGCGCATGTTATCCTTCGGTCCCAATGAGTGTATGAGCAGTTTCCTCAATCAACATGTGCTGGTGCTCAATCGCTTGTGGCAGGCTGTGAACGTATGCACCGCCAGGCGCGCGCTGACTCTTCTCTTCGAAGGGCACGCACAGGTTGTCCTCAATGACGGAACTGGCGAGTTTCAAACTTACAGCTTCAATCAATGGCGGGAGTTTTCCCTGCAAGAGCAGCATCCCGAGACGATTTCCACCGTGTCCTTCAAAATCCGCGTCCCACGCGTGATTCTGCTGGTGATGTTCGACCGCCTGCCGAAGAAGGAAGTCAAATTCACCCGGCATAATATTTTCGAGCGCGACCGGAACACGTGCCAATATTGCGGGAAAGTGTTCGAGCGCAAAGACCTCAATCTCGACCACGTCATTCCCCGCGATCGCGGCGGCCCGACGACTTGGGAAAACATCGTGTGCTCGTGCATTCGCTGCAACACCCAGAAGGCCAACCACACCCCGCAGGAAGCGGGCTTGCATCTTGTGCGCAAACCCAAACGCCCGAAATGGCGTCCTTTTGTGCAGGTCAACCTGGGCGTCCACCACGATAGCTGGCGGCATTTCCTAGATCTCGCCTATTGGAACGTCGAGCTCGGCGAAGACGTCGCGTCATAGCGCATTTCTCTTATTCCCTCACCCCGCCTGCGGGGAGACGGTTAGGGAGAGGGGCGCTTAGCAAACGAATGGCTTCTTGGAGATTTTCTAGGATGCCCCTCTCTCCGGCTCTCTCCCCGCAAGCGGGGCAGAGGGAAAGATGCCGCCTCTAATCAAACTCAGTTCGCGGCTCGTGCCAGGCATGGCCGCTGGCGGCCAGCATTTCGTCGGAGGCTTCCGGCCCCCATGTCCCAGCGGAGTAAAATTCGCGGTTGTGCAGTGGCTTGCCAGTCCAATCAGCGCGAATTGAGTCAACAATATTCCATGCCGCCTCCACCTCGTCGCGGCGGATGAACAGGGTCGCGTCGCCGACCAATGCGTCCAGCAAAAGCCGTTCGTAGGCTTCGGGCGTGTAGGCGCCGTACTCCGTGTTGTAGCTGAAATTCATGCGCACCGGGCGCACGCTCAAATTCATGCCGGGCACCTTTCCGTTGAACCGGAGGTAAATGCCCTCGTTGGGCTGAAGGCGCAGCGCGAGCGCGTTGGAATCGAGGCTTGGGCCGCATTGGGCGGCGAAAAGGACATTCGGCGTCGGCTTGAACTGGATGCGGGCCTCGCTGGCGCTTTGCGGCAGATACTTGCCGGTGCGCAGATAAAACGGCACACCCGACCAGCGCCAGTTGTCAATAAACAATTTCAGCGCCACGTAGGTCTCGACGTTTGAATCCGGCTGCACCTTCGGCTCCTGGCGGTAGCCCGGCACCGATTTCCCGCCCACCGTTCCCGCAAAATATTGACCCCGCACCACGTTCTTGCACAAATCCTGCCTGGACAAGGGGCGGATCGATTTGAGCAGCTTCACTTTTTCGTCGCGGATCGCTTCGGATTCGAGCGAAACAGGCGGTTCCATGGCCGTCAGCGCGAGCACTTGCAGCATGTGGTTTTGCACCATGTCGCGCAGCGCTCCGGCCTCCTCGTAATACCCGCCGCGCGCGCCCACGCCGAGCTTTTCGCTGACGGTGATCTGGACGTGGTCGATGGAATTGCGATTCCAAAGCTGCTCGAAAATGGAATTGGAAAAGCGGAACATCAAAATGTTCTGCACCGTTTCCTTGCCGAGATAATGGTCGATGCGGCAAACCTGCTGCTCGTTCGCGTAGCGGGTCAGCTCATCGTTCAACACCCGCGCCGAAGGCAAATCATGACCGAACGGTTTCTCCACCACGATGCGCTGCCAGCCGCCGTTGGAATTGCCTTGCGCCAGCAATTTCGCGTTATGCAACTGCTCAACGGCCTCCCCGAACTGGCTCGGCTGCGTGGCCAGGTAGAACAGCAAATTATTCCGCAATGGAGCGGAGCCAAAGGAGTTCAATTGCTTTTCGAGCTTTTGGTAGGCGACCGGATCGGTCAGGTCGCCAACGCAATAATGCAGCTTGGCGGCAAAGCGCTCCCACACTTCCGGGTCGACGGATTTGCTGCGCGAAAACTGCTTGAGGGCCTCGAGAAGCTCCTCGCGCCAGGCTTCGTCTGATTTTTCACGGCGGGCAAAACCAATGATGCGGAAATCATCCGGCATCTGGTTGTCCTTGCAAAGATGGTAAAAGGCCGGCACCAATTTGCGCGCCGTCAAATCGCCGCTGGCGCCAAAAATGACAATGCTGCACGGCTCCGTCGGGCGCCGCTGCCCGCCGATATGGCATACCATTTGATCGTCGGAAATGTCGTGTTCGTTCATTTGAGAATTCCAGTCAACCGCTGCGATATCGGGTCAAGCTAACGAACACGGCCCCCATCGTCAACCGTCGCCCGTGGTGGCAGGGACGCCTCGCCGAGGTGTCCCTGACTTTCCTGGCCGAGTCTTGACAAAACCCCCGGCATCTGGTCTAGTGAGCGCAGTTGAATGAATAACCAGATGAAAATTCAGTCAAATCAATATGTTAGCGGCCATTGCGTGGCTCGCTGCATGGGGCATCTCGCCCGGCCAAAGGGCAGCGTGGGTTCGGTTTTTTAGAAAAGCGAACATTATAATTTCGAAACCCACGATTGCTCGTCAATCGTGGGTTTTTGATTTCCGGCCTTCGGTGTCGCGGGAATTAATAAGAATTTGAAAGGCAATATGACGAAAGCAAGAAACAGAAATAAAGTCAGGTTCAGGTTAAGCCGCCCTCGTTTGGAGGGCAGTGCGCTCGCGCCCGTGCCCGTTCGCGGGCCGGCGGAAAATGATTTGGAACAATTGAAGTCACGGCTGCTGAACCCGATGCTCGCCTCAACGGTGGAGTCGGATTTGAACGCCGCCTTGCACCGCGCTGCCAACGAAGCGGCAGGCGCGGCTTGGTTTACGCCGTTCCCTCTGCTATTTTTTCCGACGTTGCTGGAGGAGAAGGCGCAAAGCGCACGGCTCCAGCAAGAGAGGCAAAAAGAGATTCGCGAGCGCACACAAGGATTGCTAGAGCAGGCAATTACGGAATAATAGAGGTTAGTGGTATCCCCCAACCTATGGATGACGCTGCCATTTGGGCTTTTGCTGGCCTGCATGGCAGTGATTCCTTTGCACTGGCCGAGGTGGTGGAAAAGGCACTACGCGAAAGTCGCGCTGAGTCTGGCTTTCATCACTCTCGGCTACTACCTTTTCGTTCTCCCCAACGAGGCGGTGGAGACTGTCAATCACATGGGGGAAGATTACGCGGGGTTCATCTCGCTGATCGGGTCGCTCTATGTGATTTCCGGCGGAATCCAGTGGCGGGCCGAGCGGTCGCGCTCGGCGCTTTGGAACACAACGTTTCTGGCATTCGGCGGGCTGGCCGCCAATCTTCTCGGCACGACGGGCGCCTCGATCGTGCTGATTCGGCCGTGGCTGGAAGTCAACAGATCGCGGATGGCCGCCCATCACGTTGTCTTCTTCATCTTCATCATCTCCAATGTTGGCGGAGGTTTGACGCCGCTGGGCGATCCGCCGCTGCTGATGGGATTTTTGGAAGGAGTTCCGTTTTTCTGGGTGATGAAACATGCCTGGCCGATGTGGCTGTTGAGCATGTGTTTTCTGCTCACCATCTTTTACCTCATTGACCGCCGGACAGAGAGCGACAGCCATGCGCCCTTCTCCACTTTCTCGGCCAGCTGGAGCATATTCGGCCTCGCCATCGTTCTCGCGACAGTCCTGATTCCGATTCCGGGATGGGAGCGCGACCTCATTATGATCGCGGCGGCGCAATTTACGTATGTCATGGCAAAACGCCGGCACGAAGTTTCCGGCCGATTTTCGCTCAAGCCTCTGATTGAGGTGGCGATTCTTTTCTTCGCCATCTTCGCCACCGTCATGCCTGCCGTCGACCGGCTCAAGCACATCGGCGGCCATCTTACGCCGGGCGGCGTCTACTGGTCGTCCGGATTGCTTTCGGCATTTCTTGACAGCGCGCCGGCTTATCTGGCTTTTTTCAACGCCTCCGGCGGAGATGAAAAAATCCGGCTGGCGCTGAGCGTCGGCACCGTTTTGTTTGGAGCCGCAACGTATATTGGCAACGGGCCGAATCTGATGGTGAAGGCCATCGTGGACGACCATAAATTTGCCTCCCCTTCATTTTTCGGATATTTGTTTAAGTGGGCTGTGCCAATCCTGCTGCCCCTGCTTATCTTGCAGTGGCTGATTTTTTTCAGATAGTTGATGCGAGTCGTTTATAATATTTTATTCGTCCTGTTTTTCTGGCTGAGCGCTCCGTGGTACTTTCTGAAAATGTGGCGGCGCGGCAATTGGCGGGCCGGCTTCGGCCAGCGATTCGGACGTTACGATGCGCCATTCAGGTCGGCCATGGCCACAAAGCCGGCGATCTGGCTGCATGCGGTCAGCGTGGGCGAAGTAGGCGTTTGCTTGCAGTTGCTGCGCCTGCTGGAATCCCGCCTGCCCGCGCATCAATTCATCGTTTCGACCACCACTTCCACCGGGATGGGCGAGCTGAACCGCCGCCTGCCGCCGCATATCCACGCCGTTTACTATCCCGCTGACTTCCCCGGCTGCGTCCGGAGCGCGCTGGACACGATTCGTCCCAAGGCGATCGTTCTCGTCGAATTGGAGTTGTGGCCCAATCTTCTTTGGTCGGCGCAGGACCGCGGCATTCCACTGATGCTCGTCAATGCGCGCGTCTCCGAGCGCTCGTTCAAAGGCTATTCACGATTTGATTTTTTGTTCCGCCCCATCTTCTCCAAATTCCGCGCCGTCGGCTGCCAGAACGGCGACGCCGAACGCTTGCTCGGCCTGGGCTTTCCCGCGGAAGCGGTGAGGACCGTCGGGAATATGAAATTCGATGCCGCGAAACCGGATCTTGCCGGAGGATTGGATGTCCCCGCATTGCTGCAACAAATCGGTGTCAAGAAGAATGCAATGCTGCTCATAGCTGGAAGCACGCATGACGGTGAGGAAGCGATCTTTGCCGAAATGCTCCCGCGTTTGCGCCAGCATTGCCCTGGCTTGTTTCTGATTCTCGTCCCGCGCCACTTCGAGCGCGCGAAAGCGGTCGCGCAAGAGTTGGTGTCGCGAAATGTGAAATTCATGCTTCGCAGCGAAATTGCGCTTGGAAAGGAGTATCCCCCCAGCGCGCTTGACTGCCTTCTTGTCAACAGCACAGGCGAGTTGAAATATTTTTACCGCGAGGCGGCGCTGGTGTTTGTGGGCAAGAGCATCACTGCGGAGGGCGGGCAGAATCCGATTGAGCCGGCTGCCTTGGGCAAGGCGATGGTTTACGGGCCGAACATGCAAAATTTCAAATCCATCTCCGCGGCATTTTTGGCCGAGAACGCCGCCGTGCAGGTCCCCGATGCGGCGGCGCTGGAACAGGCGATTGTTGCGTTGCTCAAAGACGATCGAAAACGCGCCGAACTCGGCGCGAATGCTTTGCGAGTGGTGCAGCGAAATGCGGGCGCCACCGCCGCCACGGTCGATCTTATTTGCGATCGGCTTCCGCGGTGAAGTTTTTTTCCTCCCATCCGCCGCCGAGCGCCTTGTAGAGGGCAATCAGGTTGGACGCCACCGCGCGATCGCTGTCAATCAATTCGTCCTGGCTTTGGTAAAGCGCGCGCTGCGATTCCAGCACGCGCAGAAAATCGGCGAGCCCGTTCTTGTAAAGATCCGTGGCGAGCGCGACGGCTTTTTCGTTGGCCTCCGCGGCTTGCGCCAGCGATTGCCGGTGAAGCTGCTCCTTGGCGTATGACGTGAGCGCGGACTCGACGTCCGTAAACGCGCTCAGCATCGTCTGTTCGTAATTGGCCAGGCTTTCGTCCACCCGCGCCTTTTGCAATTTGATGTTGGCGCGTATTTTTCCCGCCTCGAACAGCCGCCATTGCACCGTCGGGCCGGCTGACCAGAACCGGCTGCCGCCCGTGAACCAATCGCTGGCGCTGACGCTTTGCAGGCCGACATCGCCTGTCAACGAAAATTTGGGATACAAGTCCGCCACCGCCACGCCGACTCTGGCGGTCGCGGACGAGAGGGCGCGCTCGGCCTGCTGAATGTCTGGGCGCCGTTCCAGCAGTTCCGAAGGCAAGCCGACGGGCACAACGGGAGGCGGCGCGGGAATGGGTGCGGCTTGCGCCATTTCATCCAGCAATGCCCCGGGCGGCCGGCCCAGCAGCAGCGCCATCTGGTAAACAGCGTGCTTGAATCCGCTCTCCAATAGCGGAGGCTGGCTTTGGGTCGTGGCAAGAAGGGCTTCCGATTGCCGGACGTCCAATTGCCCAGTCAGCCCTTTTCCAAATAAATCTCGTGTCAAGTCGAGGATTTGCGATTGCGCCTTGATGTTGTCATTGGCCACGGCGAGGCGGCGCTGAAAGGCGCGGGCTTCCATGTATTGCCGCGCCACTTCAGCGCACACGGAAATCAAAACGTTCCGCCGTCCCAGCTCCGCCGCGGCGACGTCCGCCTTGGCGGCTTCCACTGCGCGGCGCGTTCCGCCGAAGACGTCCAACTCCCAGCTTGAGTCGAATCCAGCCTGATAAACATCGGCCTCAAGCGGAATAATTCCCGGGGGAAACTCGGGATAGCCGTTGGCGCTGGTACGCACCCGGCTGTAGGAACCGCTGGTATCGAGCGTCGGCCAAAGAGCGGCTGAGGCAATTTTCTGCGCTGACCGCGCCTGGCGCAAGCGGGCCGTTGCAACGCGCAAATTCAAATTTGATCTCGCCGCCAGAAACACCACCCAATTCAGTTCCGGATCGTGGAATGATTTCCACCACGCTGTTTCGAAGGCGATGCCGTTGGTTTGGCCGGTATACCAGACAGTCACGTCGGGTTGCGAGAGAGAGGCATTTGTCTCACCGCCTGCCTGGGGCGAGACCCATTGGGGCGGAGGATTTTCCTTTGGCGGATGATAATCGGGGCCGACAGTGCAACCGGCTAAAATCGCCAGGCAAAACAACGCCGCCGCCGTGATGCGTGAACAAAACTTCATTTTGCAGCGTCCTTTCCCGGATCGGCTTCGCCCATCAGCTTGATAATGGTGTCCACAGTGGCCTGCTCGCCCGCCGCTGTGTTGAGCATCGCATGATACAAATGGCGGGCGGGCCACTCGGCTTTGTAGTAGTGGCGGATGAATTCGATGCGTTCCTTGTCGACAGTATCGAGGAGGTGCAGCGCTTCGGATTCATTTTTCACTTCCTTCAGGATGCGTTGGAATTTGTAATCACGCGGCGCGTAAAGGAAGACGCAGAACGTGTCCTTTCGCTCGCGCAAAAAATAGGCCGCCGCCCGGCCGACGATGACGCAATTTCCCTCTTGTGCGGCTTTTTCAATCACGGTTTCCGAGAGGCAGACCAGGCGATCCGCGTCAATCACATCGGCATCCGGCAGCATGACCATCCGTTCGTGGCTCCCGCGCCAGAAAACCTTGGCCAGCCGGTAAAGCCACGGGTCCATTTTCTCCTGCCGGCTCTGGCAGGTTTCCGTGCTGACCTTGGCCAGCTTGGCGATCTCCTCGCTCAAAGCGTGATCGAGCAATTTCCAGCCGAGTTGATGCGCGAGCATGTCGGAAATAGTTCCCGCTCCCGCTCCGAATTCCCGTTCCACAACAATGATGCGTTTCATATATGAGGATTTTAGTGGACGGCCACTGGACCGCCGGTTGATTTAACCTCCTTCAGCAGAAAAACCGCCAGGCCCGCCGCCAAGCCAAGCCACATGAACGAATAAAACAAATCGATGAACGACCAATAGCTGGTCTGCTGATGCACCAGGTTGTAAATCATCGTCTCTCCACGGACATGCGCGCCGACCGCGCCAAAATGCGGCTGCAAGGTCGATTGAAGTCCCGCCAGTTGCTGCCGGTAGATCGGGTTCAAGGTTGAGACGCTCGAGACCATGAAAGCCTGATGGGTTTGCCCGAGGCGATCCAGCATCGTTGACACGTAGGAAATGCCGACGCTGCCGCCAATGTTGCGCAACAGATTCTGAATGCCCGCCGCGTTGCCGATTTGGTCATTGCGCAAGGTGCCCATGCCGACTGTTGTCAGCGGCACAAAGATAAATCCAGTGCCCAATCCGCTCACCATGTTGGGCCAGATGATGCTCGTGCGCGCCATGTCGAGCGACATCCGGCTGAACATCCAGGCGCTGATCGCAAAAATGAAGAAGCCCACCGCCGTCAGATACCGTCCGCTCACTTTGGAGGCGATCGCTCCCACCACAAACAACGCTCCCAACGCCCCCACGCCGCGTGGCGTCACCGTCAAACCCGCCGTCAGCGCCGTGTAGCCAAGCAGCGTCTGGAGGAATAGCGGTTGCAGCGTGATCAGGCCATACAAGGCCGCGCCGAACATGAAAAACAACGCGCATGCCACCCCAAAATTTCGATTTTTGAGCACCCGCAGATTCACTATGGGTTCCTTGATCGTCAATTCCCAGAAGACGAAGAAACCCAGCGATATGACGGTGATGACCGCCATCCAGCGCATCCAAACGCTGCCGAACCAATCCATCTCCTGCCCCTTGTCGAGAAGAATTTGCAGGCTCGACAAGCCGAGGGCCATGAATCCAATGCCGACCGTATCGATTTTCCCGGCCTTGGCATCGCGAATCCACGGAGGATCTTCCACCAGCATGGAAATCATGATCACGGCGACGATGCTGACAGGAATGTTAATGTAGAACGCCCATCTCCACGACCATGTGTCCGTCAGCCAGCCGCCGAGTGTCGGGCCAAGAATTGGCGCGCAAATAACGCCAATGCCGTATACGGCCATGGCAGTGCCCCGCTGCGCCGGGGGGAAACTCTCCAGCATGATCGACTGGGCCAGCGGCTGCAGCGCGCCGCCGCCCGCGCCCTGCATGACGCGCGCGATGATCAGCATTGGCAAATTAGTCGCCGCGCCGCACAAAAACGACGACACCGAAAAAATAATGATGCAAGTGATCAGCAGCCGTTTGCGCCCGAAATATTTTGAAAGCCAGCCGCTGGCCGGAAGAATGATCGCGTTGGAAACAAGATAACTGGTCAGCACCCACGTCGCTTCCGACGGCGTCGCGCCGAGATTGCCGCCGATGTAGGGCAGGGCGACCGAGGCGATCGACGTGTCAAGCACCTCCATAAACGTCGCCAGCATCACCGCGGGCGCGATCAGCCAGGGATTGACACGCGGGCGCCACGTCGTCTCGCTCATTGCACCCTTACCTTTGGGACGACCGACAGGCCGGGGGCAATGTCGTAATTCGTCAAGTCGATTTTTTCATCAAATATAATTTTCACCGGCACGCGCTGGACGACTTTCACATAATTACCGACTGCGTTTTCCGGCGGCAGCAAACTAAATCTCGCCCCCGAGCCCGCTTGCAGGCTGTCGACTTTGCCTTTGAATTCGTGCTGCGGATACGCGTCGATGCGGATGGTCACTGGCTGGCCTGGCCGCATGTATTCCAGTTGTGTTTCCTTGAAATTCGCCACCACCCAGCGTTCGTCGGGGACGATGGCCAGCAGCGCTTCGCCGATTTGCAAAAACGCGCCATCCTCCACCGTCCGGCGGGTCACAAGGCCGTCGCGGGGCGCGGTGACTTTGGTGTAGGAAAGCTGGAGCTTCGCGGTGTCAAGACGAGTCTGGGCCTGCTGCACCTGGGCGCGCGCCGTTTCCACGTCCGCCCTGTCGAATTCGACTTGCGCCAGCGCCGCCTTGGCCTGGCCGCGCGCGACGTCGACTTCGGCGGCGGAAGAACTGGCCTGGGTCTTGGCCAGATCGAGCTGCGTGCCTGAGACAGCCTCGCTTTTCACGGCCAGATAACGTTTGCGGTCGGCCTCGGCCCGCTCGGCCGTCGCTTGCGCCGCGATCACCGCGGCCTGCTGCTGTTCGGCCCGCGCCTGGTCGACAAGAATTTGTGATTCCGCCTGATGAATGCGGGCGTTGGCGGTGGCAATATCGGCCACCGCTTGATCGACGGCCATTTGATAATCGCGCGGATCAATCTCGAGCAAAACATCGCCAGCCTTGACCAGTTGATTGTCAACAATAAGCAATTTCACCACCGGTCCGGCCACCCGCGGGCTGACAAACGTCACGTAGCTTTCAATGAAGGCGTCATCCGTATCCTCGTAAGGCGCGACGTCGCGCTTGTAATACAGATAGACTGCGACAATGACCCCGGCCAGCAGCAGAAGAACGATAAAAATGCCCGGACGAAATCTCCGCCGAGGCGGGGGCGCCGAAGGAATTTCAGAGACAGGAGGACGCTGCGCCGGAGGCGAAGCTGGCGGACTTGCTGCGGTTTTTTCTTCCATGGCCTTTCAGCTTTCCACGGCCCCGCACAGGGCCGAACGATTCCGAAGATTGCCCGGCTTGACAGGAAAAGAAAAGCCCGAGTTTGCGCGGATGGCGCGTGAGGGTATGATTTGAAAGTGGGCGATGGACGCAAGCCGACGGACGCATCTCCTGGCGGAGACGCGTGCAAAGACTAAGCAAGGCGTGGCTCGGCTGGAGCCTCGCCCCGCCCAGTTCATTGGTTCAATGCGCGAAAATTTGTTTTGGAGAATTCTCATCCCGGACGCCTCGGCCCGCCTTCGGTAATGCTTGGGCGCGGCAAACGAGGCGTCCCTGCCTCCCGGATCGATGGCTTCGCGGACAAAACTTCGCAAGGTCGAGGACGTGCGGCGGTTTCAGAATCGAGGTGTGGTCGCCTGCGACGACGTGAATCTGAGGCATTTTTCCGCACCAAGGCCGCCAGCCGCCGTCGGGCAAATTCACCGTGTCCTCAAAACCCAACGGATGACTCGGTTTCGGCGGCCCGCCAGTTCCGACCATAGCCGTGAAGCAGGCAATCCCCTCCGCCAGCGCAAATTGGCGCGCCACTTCAAAACGCGAGCACCAATCGCCGCTTCACTTCCCTGCATAAACACCAGCGAATTCTGGAATAATGTCCCGGGCTTTTCATTTTGCTCACTTCCTCGCAACGGTGCCGCTTAGATACGGGCGAAAATCCTGGCCCGGCGGGGCGACCTCGAAATCGATTCCGAGGGATGAGTCCGATTTCTTGGAATAGGCCAGGCGAAAGCGCGGGCCAGCCGAGCCATCGCTCACGAGCACCACCTTCCCGGCTGGAAACGAAACGGTGTAGTGAATGACGTGTCCTTCGCTGTCAAAATAATCCGCCTGATATGAACCGCCGCCTTGCGGCGGATATATGATCATCAAATCGTCGTGTGCCGTTCCCTTTTGCTGGCCGGCCTTTGGCGAATATTCATTGTGGTTGCGGCGAATGAGGATTTTTCCGCCCAAATCCTCCTTCAGCGAAAATTCACCCGTGCCTTCGCCGGGCTTTCCCGAGCCGCTGCCGGTCCATTCTCCCATCATAAATGCGAAAGGTTTCCACGGATCATCTGCGCCAAAAACCGGCGTCAGCACAAAGACGAAAATCGAGAGAACGAAAAAGAGTTTCTTCATAAGCGCGTTTGTTTTTCGAAAAGGATAGGAATTTGCGCCGCCGCAAGCGACTTCAAAGTTGCGGTTTCATGGCTGGACTCTAAATTGAATCCATGTTCGACGGATTAAGCGAAAAATTACAGAAAGCCTTCCGCAATATCCGCGGCATCGGCAAAATCTCCGAATCCAACGTCGGCGAGGCCTTGCGCGAGGTTCGCATGGCGCTGCTCGACGCCGATGTTAATTTCAAGGTCGCCCGTGATTTCATCCAGGACGTCCAAACAAAGGCGCTCGGGCAGGAAGTGCTCGTCAGCGTCCAGCCTGGCCAGCAAATCATCAAGATCATCCATGACGAGCTGGTCAAATTGCTCGGCTCAACCAATGCGGGACTGGCGCTTTCCGGGAACCCGAGCTGCGTCATGATGGTGGGTTTGCATGGCTCCGGCAAAACGACCTCCAGCGCCAAGCTGGCTCGCCTGCTCCACAAGCAAGCGCGCACCCCGCTGCTGGTGGCGGCGGACGTTTACCGGCCGGCGGCCATGGATCAATTGGAGACGCTCGGCAAGCAAATCGACATACCCGTGTTCGCCCGCAAAGGCGAGACGGACGTCCTCAAAATCGCCCGCGAAGCCCTTGATTTTGCGCGCGCGAGCAATCGCAACACACTTATATTTGACACAGCCGGCCGCCTGCAAATTGATGAGCCGCTGGTGAAGGAATTGGTGCGTTTGCGCGATTTGGTCAAGCCGCAGGAAATTCTCCTTGTTCTTGACGCCGCGACTGGGCAGGAAGCGGTGAACGTCGCCACGCATTTTGACCAGGCGCTGAATATCACGGGCGCGATTCTGACGAAATTGGATGGTGACGCCCGCGGCGGCGCGGCCTTGAGCCTGCGC
The DNA here is from genome assembly GCA_963764165.1 of uncultured Verrucomicrobiae bacterium. Classification (GTDB taxonomy): domain Bacteria; phylum Verrucomicrobiota; class Verrucomicrobiia; order Limisphaerales; family Palsa-1400; genus Palsa-1400. The sequence continues at coordinate 15,795 of CAVXRD010000005.1, read as the reverse complement.
TCGGTGACGGGCAAGCCGATCAAGTTCGCCGGCGTCGGCGAAAAGGTGGAGGATTTCGAGCCCTTCCACCCGGAGCGCATCGCCTCGCGCATTCTCGGGATGGGCGACGTCGTCAGCCTCGTCGAAAAAGCCGCCGAGGCGGTGGATGTGGAGGAGGCGCGCAAGCTTGAGGAAAAGATGCGCAAAGGCCAGTTCACGCTGGAAGATTTTCTGGATCAATTGCGCCAGATGAAAAAGCTCGGCTCGCTCGAAAGCGTGGTCGGCATGCTGCCCGGCGGATCCGAGATGCTCAAAAACGCCGACCTCGGGAAGCAGGAAAAGGAATTCAAGCGCATGGAAGGCATGATTTGCGCGATGACAGTTCACGAGCGGCGCAACCCGCAGATCCTCAACGCCAAGCGCCGCATCCGCATCGCGAAAGGGAGCGGCGTTCAAGTCTCCGCTGTCAATAATATGCTGAACAAGTTCACCCAGATGCAGCAGATGATGCGGAAGATGGGCAAATTCCAAAAAATGATGTCGCGGATGGGCGCCATGCCGGGAATGCCCGGTATGCCGAAGCGCTGAGTTACTTGGTCAGCTTCAGCTCTCGCGGCTGGGACTCTTCCTCAAGCATGATGAGCACTGAATTCGTGTCGATTTTCAGGCATTTCACGGAGAATTTATCCGGCTTCAAATTGATTGTGAACGTCTCGCCCTCGGAAACAGTTTGACCGTTGATAATCGCAAGCGATTTCCTGGAGCTGATTGTAATTCCGTTCAATTTCAGGCGGGGATCGCCATTGGGGATGGCGCGAAGAACTGGAAATTGCCATTGCCCGGATTTGAATTTCGCCGCCAGAGCTTTTGCCCTGTCGACGTCCGCCGTGCTCATGCGCAGGGCGAGTTCGTTCAGGTCATATCGGCGAGGATTCATTCCCGGCGATAAATCCCCGCAAAGTTGCAGCCATGCGTAGCCAGACACGAGATCGCGGTCGACGCCGGCCGCGTTCTGGTAGGCGTAACTCATGTCGCCGCATGCCCCGGCGTGTCCCCTCGTTGCGGCCTTGAACGTCCACGGAAGCGCTTCGGCGGGACTCGCTTTGATGATTTGCCCGCTGCCGCCATAGGCGCCGCGCAACAGCATGTTGCCTGCGTGAAACTGGCCTTCGATGTTTCCTTGGTCCGCTGCTTTTCGAAACCAGGCCATCGCATCCACGAACCGCAATCGGGAAGCCAATATCTCACCCAATCGCACCTCGGCGGCTGCATCGCCAGCTTCGGCATGTCTTCTAATTTCCGCAAAGTCGCTGCTTTCGCGCGCCATAATATCGAGAAACGCCGGCTGAGCCATGGCGGCCAGGGCCGCACAGCCGGTCAATACGAATACCGCGGCGCGCCGAGTCCGCGTTTGCCGAAATGCGAAATGGTGGAAAAGACTCATTTGCCCTTCACAATCTATAAAGCGGGGCCCTTGGATATATCCAATCAAAAAGCGAACCGGGAGAGCCAGAGTGGTGAAGACTTTTTTTCGCACTGTGATATAGTTGGCGCGTTATGGAAGTCACGAAAGGCCGGGGGCTCAAATCCACCACCATTCCTCTCGATCCGCAAGACGCCGCGCAGGCGCGGTCATGTCGCGAGAGCATCCGCTCCATGTTTCTCGAGAAGAAAGAAGATCTTCGCACGACGTTTGATCGTTATACCAGCATGACACCGGAGGCGCCGGGCGTGCGGTTCGAGGAAGCCGTTGAGCCTGTTCGCGGCTGTTGGAGTGTGCCGCGGAATGCCCGCGCTCACGATGCTATTTTGTATCTTCACGGCGGGGCGTATTTGATTGGCAGCGCCAAGGCCTATCGTGGTTTTTGCAGCCAGATTGCCTGCCGCGCGAGCATCAGCGTTTTCGCTTTGGATTATCCGCTCACGCCGGAGTCGCCATTTCCCGGCGCCTATGATTATTGTTTCAAAGCGGTGGCATGGCTGGAGCAGCAGGGAATCCGCCGCCTGGCCGTCTGTGGAGATTCTGCCGGCGGCGGATTGGCGTTGGCGGCTGCGGCGGGTCTCGTCGAGCGACAGCGGTCGGACTACTTCCCGCATCTCAAGCTCTCAAAGTGCGTCGTGTTCTCGCCTTGGACGGATCTGACCATAAGCGGCAGCACGATCAATTTTCCCGACCCGCTTATGCAACTCGCGGCAGTTCAAAAATCTGCCCAGCGATACCTGAGGCATGCCTCACCGCTCGATCCCCGCGCCTCGCCGCTGTTTGGCATCGCCGAGGGAATGCCGCCGATCCTCATCCAAGTGGCCCAGGACGAATTGCTTCTTGACGATTCGCGCCGTTACGCGAAGGCGGCGGCGGAACGCGGGGCGGAAGTGCAATTGGAAATCTGGCAGGATTTGCATCATGTTTTCCAACTTTGCACTGAACAGTTGTTCAGCGCCCGCGCCGCGCTGGATCGCGTGGCGGAATTCCTTCGGCGCCCGTAAACCGGGCTCTCTATTTCGTTCCGGCGTCGCGGACGAATTCGATGCACTTTTTCACATCGGGAACGGAATTTTTCCAGTTGTATTCGTATTCAATGGAGATGTTTCCCTTGAAGCCTTGTGATTTTAATTCCTCCAGCAGTTCTTTTGTTTTGCCCACGCCGGTTCCAAATGGAACGCAATGGCCCTCTGGCCCCATCACGTTTTTGTCTTTCAAATGGCAACTGATGACGCGGCCACGCAGCAGTTTGAGAGATTCCAACGGGTCGAGATTCGACGTCATCCAGTGGCCGGTGTCCGCGCAGGCGCCAATGCGGCTGTCGCGGTCCTTCACCACGGACAAAACATATTTCGGATCCCACACTTTGTAATTGGAATCATTGTCGCGGCGGCCGTGCTCGTGAATGCCGACACGGATGTCGAATTCCTTCACCAGCTTCTCAATCATATCAAGCTGCCCGACAGATTCCGTCGTAATCCCGTAAAGATTCAGCTTCCGCGCAAATTCAAAAATCTTCCGCCACTCCGCCTCGTCGCGCCCGCCGACCACGCCGTAGTTGACAGCGATGATGCCGGATTCCGCGAGCTTGGCCTTGAGGGCGTCCAAGTCAGCTTCGGACATATTATGATCGAGCTTCGCGTCGCCGCGATCTTTCGAGAGACGCTGGCCTGGATAAAACTCAATGATTTTCCCGCCGGCCTCGACAGTTTTATCGATGGCCTCGAATGCGGTGTAGTTGTTGAACGTGTAGGCCTGGCAGCCAAGGGCAAATCCGCCGATGTCGTATTTCGGCGGAATCGAGTCCATGGCGGAAACGGAAAGTTGAAGAGCAGTGAGGGCGCACAAGACGCCTGTAAGAATGAATTTTCGTGCTGACATAGTGCGATTATCAAAGCGCCCGCAAACGAATGAACGCAAGTGAATTAATTGGCCGAACTCATTCGCGAAGTGTGATTGGAAATGGGCGAGATTCTGGTCGCGAAGCGAGGTAGGGACGCCTCGCCGAGGCGTCCGGGTCGGGGCGTGGTATATTCGCGGGCCGTGGAACTAATCCCACGCAACCGGACGCCTCGGCGAGGCGTCCCTACCTTTTGCCTTCTTTCAATGGTGGACAAAGATGATGCGGCTGCCGTGTGGCTCGAATCGGAAATCCACCTGGCGCAAGTCGGCGAGGGCTTTGACAATGGCTTCGTGGCGCTCGCGCGGGGCGTAAAAAATCATGAATCCGCCTGCGCCTGCGCCCAGCAGCTTCCCGCCGATGGCGCCGGCGCCGCGGGCGCGCGTGTACCAATCGTTGATGGCGTCGTTGCTGATGCCGGCGGTGATGCCGCGCTTGAGCATCCAGCCTTCATGCAGGATTTCTCCAAACGCATCCGTCTTGTTGGCTTGCAGCGCCGCGCGCAATTGCTCGGCCTGCTCGACCATGCGCCTTAGCACGTTTTGCTTTTTCTTCTCGGACGCCACAGCGGCTTGCTGATGGCGCAATATGGTGGAGGCGCTTCGTGTGATGCCGGTGTAAAAGGTGAGAATGTTGGATTGAATCTGCTCGAGGGTCGAGCGCCGGCAAATGACCGGCTCCACCACCACCGAATCGTCCGGATAAAAGCGAATGAAATTGAGCCCGCCGTAGGCCGCCGCGTATTGATCCTGTTTGCCGATGGGCTCAGCGCAGCGGCCAATCTCGATTTCGCAGGCTTCGCTGGCCAGTTGCTCCGCGCCGGCGTGGCGCTCGGTGTAGGCGTGCAGCACGTTGAGCAATCCCACCGTGAAAGAACTCGAACTTCCCAGCCCCGTGCCTTTTCCTGGAATATCCGCGACGGATGTGATCTCAATCCCGCCTTCCAATCCAAGCAGATTCATCGCCTCCCGCACCAGCGGATGCCGGATGCGCCCGACCGAAGTGGCCTCCTCGGTTCGCGAATAGCTGACGCGAATTTTGTGGTCGAATTTTTTGTTGACGGTGACGTAGACAAATTGGTTGATCGCGGTGGAAATGACCGCGCCGCCAAAACGCCGGTAGAAGACCGGCAAATCCGATCCACCGCCCACAAAGCTCATCCGCAATGGCGTGCGACTGATAATCACGCGGTAGTTCTTTCCATAATCAGCCGCACGGCGTCGAGCACGTTTTTGGCGGTGAAGTCCGGCTGCGCGCTGAACTTGGAATCTTTTCCGGCGTAGCCGGTCTCCACCAAAATCGATTTGACACCTGCGTTACGGGCCGCTTCGACATCCACCGTGGTGTCGCCAATGAACCAGCATTGCGCGAGATCCAGGTTCAAATCCGCCGCGGCCTTCAGAATCATTCCCGGTTTCGGTTTGCGGCAATCGCAGTCGATTTTCAAATCGACGCGTTCGCCGGGAAATCCCTTTTGCGGGTGATGCGGGCACCAATAAATCCGGTCGAGGAACGCATGCTCCGCACCGAGCAGCGTTTCGAGTTTGTGATGGATCGTTTCGACCATGGCTTCGTCGCAAAAGCCTTTGGCGACGACGGGCTGGTTTGTGACCATCACGGCGCGCCAGCCGCGGTGATTCAATTCGTGGATGGCGGTCGCGGCGTCAGGCAAAAGCTCAAGTTGGCCGGGCGAGATCAGCCCGTCAACTTCCTTGACCAGCGTTCCGTCGCGGTCCAAAAAAACGGCCCGTTGCGGCACATTCAATGAACTCCGCTGCACGATGCCTGCGGCGTATTCCGCGCAAACTTTGTCGTAGCGCTCGGGCGTGCCAATGTCCTTGATGTATTCGGGGCTGTTGTAGCCGGAAAGCTTCGCGCCCTGGCGAAGCATCTCAGGAAAGACGTGATGGCCAAAATCCAGAATGCTGTCTGTAAGCTTGATCTTGCGCAGGGCGGATTTGCGCATCACATACAATCCGGCGTTCACGAGATTTTGAAACCATTTGCCAGGCGGGTGAGGTCGATTATGAAATGCGACCACACGGCCCGCGGCATCAAGTTCCACCAAGTCAGAATCGAGCGGATGATTGTTCGGGTGCAACAGCAGCGTCGCGTCCGCATCGCTGGCAAGGTCCGCCTGCCAGATTCGCTCCAAATCGACGTTAGCCATCGTGTCGCCGTAAAGAACGACGAAGCGATCGGCCAGCAAATCCATGCAGTCAATGACTGCGCCTGCGGTGCCTAGGGGTTTGCGTTCCGCGACTACGCGCACGCGGACGTTCCACTTGCTGCCATCGCCAAAATGCGCCTCAATCAAATCCGCGCGATAACAGGCAAGAATGAGAATGTCGTCGAAGCCGTGTCGCCGGGCCAATTCGATTTGGTGTTCGAGCAGCGGCTTTCCCGCGATGGGAATCATCGGCTTGGGAAGATCGCCGAGGCGCTCCTTTAAACGCGTGCCCATTCCACCGGCGAGAATGACCGCTTGCTTCATCAGGCGGCGGCGTGGAGGTTTTCACGGATGGCCAATTCCACAGCCTCGTTCGAAGTCATGCGCGGCGACCACCCGAGCGACTTCAATTTGCGGGTCGAGTAACGGAATTTCGCCACGTCGCCCACCCAGCCGCGCGAGCCGCCCGTGTAGCGAATGGCCGCGCCCGGCGCAGCTTCCTTTACGACAGACTCCGCAATGAATCGCACCGTCGTCGCCCCGGCTTCCGGCGCGATGTTGTAGTAGCTCAATCGATCCGGGCCTTTTTGGAAAATGAACAGCATCGCATCGACCAACTCGCTCACATGCAAATACGGTTTTTCCTGCGCGCCATCGCCGAGGACTTCGAGCGCCTCGGGATTGGCACGCAATTTTTTCAGAAAATCAAAAATGACGCCGTGCGTCGCGCGGCTGCCGATGACGTTTGGAAATCGGCATATCCACGCGCGGCGCAAAAATCTTTCCAGCGCTGCCGTGATGATGCCTTCCGACGCAAGTTTCATCGCCCCGTAATTAGAAACGGGCAGCAGCGGGCCAGTGTTCTCCTCCAATTCGCCATCGTGCTCTCCGTAGATGGCGGAGGTGGATGCAAAAACGATTTGCGGAATCTTCAACTTCTGCATCACTTTCAGAATATTGAACGTGGTGAGAAAGGTCAGGCGAAGATCGACATCGGGATCGCGCCCGCCGGCTTGGATATCGGAATTCGCCGCGAGGTGCCAGACGGTCTCGATTTCTCCCGCCGCCTGCAAGAACGCGAGGGTGGCATCCACATCGTTGATGTCCAGTTCGTGAAATTGGAAGTGCTTATGTTTGACAGCGTCGGAGAGATTCGCGGGGCGTCCCAAAATCAAGTTATCGAGACCGATCACGCGATAACCCAAGCCCAGCAACCGGTCAACGAGATGGCTTCCGATGAATCCCGCGGCCCCGGTGACAACGCACGTTTTCGCTCCTGCATGTTCCATGCGTCAATATCATAGACTGCCATTCCAGCTTGGCAAAGGGCATTTAAGGTAGGGACGCCTCGCCGAGGCGTCCGAGGCGAGGTGTCATTCACGCGCAACCGGACGCCTCGGCGGAGATTGTCTCAAAACTACAAAATCCTCAAAATGTGTCAATACTACCAATCTCTCATTTGCGATCTGGCGCATTTTTATTTTCGGCGAGGGTGTTTTGGTGGTGCTTTTTAAAGCCATTTTTGAGTTTTGAGACAGACTCGGCGAGGCGTCCCTACCTCTGAAATCACTGAACAACCGCGCGATAGAAGCGGGCGATGTGATTCAGTGCGCCGGGATCGTTGATGGTCATCGTTCCGGTGGTGTTGACTTGGCTTGTCAAGTCAGTCCAATGCGTGAGATCCTCGGAGGCCTGAATCATGTAGCTCTGGCCGATTTTGCCTTGCAGCGTCAATTGCGCGCCGCTCGTGCTGTTGAAGGAAACAGCCATCGTGGGCGAATTCGAGACCGGAACGATTTCGCCGGTCGAAAGAATGCGGGCCGAATACTTTCCGGCGGCGAACCCAGCCGGATTGACAAATTGAATTTGACCCAACTGCTGCGCTGTCAGAGCGGAGCCGGTGGTTCCGAAACGAACCTGTTGCTGGCCATTGCCCGTGATGGAACCCGTCCAATTCTCGATGGTCAGAATGCCGTTGGTGGCCCACGTGGCCGCGCTGCTGTCGGCAAATTGGATCACGCTCGCCGTCGCTGGCATCTCGATGATGGAATTCGATCCCTCGTTTAACTGCAATTGCGCGAAGTCCTGTCCCGAAGTGCGCTCGTCCCAAGTGCCATTGGCCAGAGTCAGCGCGCCGGTGAAAGCGGCGCTGCCGCCGAAGTGGTGGAAAACGGAGCCTGTAATTTCAATCGTGCCCACGGAAAGGCTGCCTTCGTTCTCGGTGTAAACGGCGGTATTTGCCAGGGACAAATCGCCCGTCATGGCGCTGCCGCCGGTCTGGGTGAAGCCACCGGTCTGGCCGAAGAAAGTTCCACCGGTCACCGCAATGGATTGAGCCCAGAGCAAACCTCCCGAAAGCTGATACGCTGAAACATCATTCAACCAGAGCGCGCCAACGCTGTTAGTGCCGCCGCTTTGAGCCACTGCGCCCATCGTCAGGTCAATCGAGGGCGTCGCGAGCGTTCCGCCGTTAAGGGCGTAAACCGAGCGAGTGACCATGAAATTCTGACCGTAACTGCCATAGATCTCCACGCCGCCGTTGGTATTGACGCCGCCGGATTGCGTGAAGGTGCAGCCGTCGATGGAGCCTTGCGGGGTTGCAAAATACCCGATTTCCAAGCCCGTGGCGTTCAGAACACCATTCGACAGAACATAACTGCCGGTGCCGTAGTTATTCCCCAATTGAACCGTGCCCGCAAAATTCGTCCCGCCCGTTTGCAGCAAAAGCCCATCCGCGGCCTTGGGCAAGTTTTCCGGCGGAATGCCTGGAATCGCGAGATTGCCGGAAAAAAGCGTGCCAGCCGCCAATCGGTAATTGCCGAGCCAGAATTGGTATTCGAGATTCGCCGTGACGCTGCCGCCCCATTGATTGAAATTGCCGCCTTGGAATTCCACGCCGCCGTCAAACGTGCCGCTGTAAAGATCGTATTCGCCACCCGCTTGCAGCACGAGGCTGCCGGTGGAATTCGAGCCGCCCTGCTGATTGAAGATGGCCGGGAACGCGCCGCCAAGATACTCGAAGTTCTGCACGGTGAGCGTGCTGTTGGTCAGGTCGAAGTTGGCCGCGCCAACGTCGCCAATATGAATGAATCCCGCCGAGACGCTTGCATTGTCGCTCTCGATGAAGGTGCCGCCGACGGAAAACGCGCCGGTCTCGTTCGTGCCCATGTAAACTCCGTTGTTCACGGCCAGCGCGGACGAAGCGACCCAGATTGCCGCATTGCCGCCGAGAATGAGCGAGCCGTCCAGTGTGCCGCTGTTGCCGACGGCCAGGGGCGTTTGCAAACCGGCGTAGTTCATCAGAAGCTCGTTGAACGAGTTCGTCGGCGATGCAACCGTCAGCGACGCAATGCTGAGCGAGTTCGGAAAGCTCAATGCGGCATTGGTGCCAATGGCGACGGCCTTCCACCCGGCATTGGTGATATCGATGCTTTGATTCAAGGCTGGTAAAATTCCGAGCGACCAACCGGAGCTTTCCCAGTTGCCGCTGGCGGAATTTGTCCAACGGTTTGTTTCCGTGCTCGACGCATCCGCGTGGTTGGCGCTTGAAAAAAACAATCCGGTGATAAGGGTTAAAACGCTGGTGAATTTGATTTGGGTGATAACTATCCTCTGCATAGCAACGCCAAACATGCCAGAGCCAAACGAATCGCGGAATGGGGGGATTCAGCCATTAAGCGGGGGGCGACAACCTAGGAACCAAAGCCGGTGCCGCCCTGGTGGAAAACCCTGAGGGTCCCGTAAGCACCGGACAAAAAACCAAAAAACCAAAAATCCACGCCGAATCTGGCCTTGACACTCTGTCCCCGCTGCTCTTAAATTTCCGGCTCTTTCAGGTAGAAGAAAGCTGGATTTACACACAACATGAATAAAGGCAAAATCGTGCAGGTCATCGGGCCGGTCGTCGATATCGAGTTCCCCGGCGATCTCCCCTCCATTTACAACGCGGTCACGGTCGAGTTCACCATCCCCGGCGCCGCCAAGACCAAACTCACTCTCGAAGTCCAGCAGCACCTGGGCGACAAGTGGGTGCGCTCGGTCGCCATGTCCAGCACTGAAGGCCTCAAGCGCGGCCTGGAAGTCACCGATACCGGCGCGCCGATTTCCATGCCCGTCGGCGAAGCCGTCATGGGGCGCGTGTTCAACGTCACCGGCGACCCGGTTGATGAGCAAGGCCCCGTCAAGGCCGATCGGTATCTCCCGATTCACCGCGCCGCCCCGGCGTTGGTTGACCAATCTCCCAGCCCCAAGGTGCTTACCACCGGCATCAAGGTCATCGATTTGATCTGCCCCTTCCTCAAAGGCGGCAAAGTGGGCGCGTTCGGCGGCGCCGGCGTCGGCAAGACGGTCGTCATCATGGAATTGATCAACAACATCGCCAAACTGCACGGCGGCGTCTCGATGTTCGCCGGAGTGGGTGAGCGCACTCGCGAAGGAAACGATCTTTACAACGAAATGATCGAGGCGGACGTCATCAAAGTAGAAAAGGACGAAAAAGGCCACGCGAAAATCGGAGCAAACGGTCTGCCCATCATCAAAGAAGGCTCGAAAATCGGACTCGTCTACGGCCAGATGAACGAACCACCCGGCGCCCGTCTCCGCGTCGCGCTCTCGGCTCTCGCTGTGACGGAGTATTTCCGCGACGAAAAAGCCCAGGACGTGCTGCTGTTCGTGGATAACATTTTCCGCTTCTCGCAGGCGGGCTCGGAAGTCTCCGCGCTGCTCGGGCGCACGCCCAGCGCGGTCGGTTACCAGCCGACGCTGGCATCCGAAATGGGTGATTTGCAGGAGCGCATCACTTCGACCAAGAAGGGTTCTATTACATCCTTCCAAGCCGTTTACGTGCCTGCCGACGATTTGACCGATCCTGCGCCAGCCACCACGTTCGCGCACTTGGACGCGACCATTGTGCTGGAACGATCCATCGCCGAGTTGGGAATTTTCCCGGCTGTCGATCCGCTCGCATCCAACTCACGCGCGTTGACGCCCGAAATCGTCGGCCAGGAGCATTATGACGTCGCCCGCGGCGTGCAGAAGGTGCTCCAGCGCTACAAAGATTTGCAGGACATCATCGCGATTCTCGGCATGGATGAACTTTCGCCCGAGGACAAGCAGACCGTGTCCCGCGCCCGCAAAATCCAGCGTTTTCTCAGCCAGCCCTTCACCGTTGCGGAGGTTTTCACCGGCCGCAAGGGCGAACAGGTCCCGGTGGAGGAAACAGTTCGCGCGTTTAAGGAAATTCTCGCGGGCAAACACGACGATGTGCCGGAAGGCAACTTCTACATGAAGGGCGGCATCGACAAAATCAAAGAGGCCTAATTAAATGCCCGAGACACTAAAATTGGAAATCGTCACGCCCGAAGCGCTGACTTTTTCCGGCGATGTCGAGATGGTGACCTTGCCAGGCTCGGAAGGCGAGATGGGTGTCTATCCTCATCACGTCCCGCTCATGACGCAGTTGGTTCCCGGCGAAGTGATCGTCCGCAAGGATGGGCAGGACACTTACATGGCCGTGGGCGAAGGTTTTGTCGAAGTCACCGGCGAATCTGTCTCAATCTTGACCGACATGGCCATCAAGTCCGACGCCATCGACGAAGCCAAAGCCGAGGAAGCCCGCCGCAAGGCCGAAGCGCGCCTGGCCGAACACGTTGAGGACGGCGAACTGGCGGCCATCAACGCATCGCTGGCCAAAGCCACCGCCCAACTGGAAATCAAGCGCCGTCGGCATCACTGACGGCGAGCCGGGATAAAACAATATGGCCGCCGCGAGGAATTCCGAAGGTAGGGACGCCTCGCCGAGGCATCCGGGTCGGGGCGGTATTCCCGCGCAAGCCGTGATCACCCCCCCATTTTCCACCGGAAGTTTCAGATTTTTCCCACGCAACCGGCCGCCTCGGCCCACCTTCGCTGCGCTTCGGCGCGGTGAACGAGGCGTCCCTACCTTGGAAGTGGCTGAATGAACCGCATTGAGGAACGCTTCGCGCGGCTAAAAGCGGACGGGCAAAAGGGATTTATTGTTTACATCGGCGCGGGTGATCCCAATCTCGAAATGACCTGCCAGCTCGCGCTGGCGTTCGATAAAATCGGCGTTGATGTTTTGGAATTGGGCGTGCCGTTCAGCGATCCGCTGGCGGACGGGCTTGTCAATCAATTGGCCGCGCAACGCGGTTTGGAATCGGGCGCCACGCCGGAAAAAGTTTTGGAAACCGTCGCCGCCATCCGCCGCGAATCGCAGATTCCCATTGTCCTGTATATTTATTTCAACCTGATCCATCGCCGCGGCCTCGAGGCCTTTGTCAGCGCGGCGGCGGCGGCTGGAGTGGATGGATTGCTGGCGCTTGATTTGCCTCCCGAGGAATCCGGCAATTACGAAGCCGTCATGGCCAAGGCCGGCCTTTCCGCGATTTATCTTGTCGCGCCCACCACGCCGGACTCGCGCATTGAAGTCATCGTCCGCCGGGGCAGCGGGTTTATTTATTACGTCTCACGCGAAGGCGTAACCGGCATGCAGAAGAGCGTTTCTGAAACCATCGGCCCGATGACGGCGAAAATTCGGGCGCACACCCATTTGCCCATCGCCGTCGGCTTCGGCATCTCGACTCCGCAGCAGGCGGCGCAGGTGGCTGAAAGCGCGGACGCGGTGGTGGTGGGCAGCGCGGTGGTGCAGCAAGTCGCCCAGCACGGAAAATCTTCCGATCTTCCCCAGCGCGTGGCAAGTTTCACTGCGGCCTTGGTAAATGCTGTCAAACAAAAATGAAAAAGAACACACAGAACGACAACCGGTTTGTCATCATCATGGCGGGCGGGCGCGGCGAGAGATTCTGGCCGGTCAGCCGCGAAAAAACGCCCAAGCAATTGGTGACCTTGCTCGGCAAACGCTCCTTTTTGCAACAGGCGGTGGATCACGTCCTCCCGCTTGTGCCGCTCAAAAACGTCATCATCATCACCAACGCCGTGCAAGCCCCGGAAGTTCGCCGGCAATTGCCGAAACTTCCCAAGGAGAACGTCGTTGCCGAACCGGTCGGTCGTGACACGGCCGCCGCCGTGACCCTCGGCGCAGCCATCGTTGGCCAGCGCTCGACCAACGCGGTGATGGCGGTGCTCCCCGCCGACCACGTCATTCCTGACGAAAAGAAATTTTTGCAAGTGCTCGCGGATTCATTCGATGTCGCCAGCCGCGGCCAGGTGATTGTCACCATCGGCATCAAGCCGAACGAACCGGCCACTGGCTACGGCTATATCCGCGTTGGAAACGCGCTGCCTCCGCCGCAGGGCGCAAAGCCCTACAAAACAGCGTTCTTCAAGGCCGAGCAATTCGTCGAAAAACCGAACCTCGAAAAAGCCGTCGAATATCTCAGCAACGGGCAGTATCGCTGGAACGCGGGCATGTTCATCTGGTCGTTCGTGACCATCACGCAAGGATTGGAAAAGCATCAGCCGGAACTTGCCGCCGCCTGCCAGCGATGGTTCAAAGCCGCAGGCACTCCGAAGCTGGCGAAAATACTGGCCAGGGAATATCCCGGCATCAAAAAGATTTCCGTTGATTACGCCCTGATGGAACCCGCCCAAAATGTGGTGGTGGCGGATGGCGCCTTTGAGTGGGACGATCTCGGTTCATGGCCCGCGCTGGCCCGCCATTTAAAAGCCGACCCCGAAGGCAACTGCGCCGTTGGCGAATTCATCCATGTGGACGCCGCTCGCAACATTATATTTGACGCGCGCACCAAAAATCGGACGCCAATCGCGGTGGTCGGATTGCGAGATTCGATTCTTGTGCAAACCGATGACGCCGTCATGCTGGCGCACAAAAGCCAGGCCCAAAAAATCAAAGATCTGGTCAAGAAGCTGGCCGAAGACAAACGGTTCAAGCATTTGATTTAGTTTAATGCCGGTAGGAAATGGAGCCAGCTGTCGGAATCGGACTTTTCTCCCGATTCAGATACGAGACAACGTAGCGTAACCTATTGAATTGTCAATGGAAATTCGGTTTAACTCGCCACAATTTTTCACTACTTTCTACTACTTTCACTGACAGTTTCACTGACAGTCGGGCTATGTTTGTCAGGCTGCTTAGGTTCGTATACGCCATCGGTCTTCGGTAGAATCGAAGACTACGACCGAACCGTTAGAGCCTGTACTCAACTTTTTGTAAAATTGTCTGTACAACGTATTTACATCCCGGCATTACGCCGCGGATGAGTACAAAACGAAAGAGGTATCCGAGTGATGTCAGCGACGAGGAAAGAGCCAAAAACGGGAAATTAAGAATTGAAGGCGTTAAAAAGAGATCTCGGAAATCAGGGCGCAATTAGGGCGTTAGTAACATTCATCCGGTAGAAGCGCATGGAATCGGTGGCGGTGGTATCTTGGAATTGGTATTCGCCAGGGGAGATTTCGGTGGCGGCGCCGAGGGAGGTCCAGGCGCCGGAGATCAAGTTGGTGGTGTATTGGACTTGGATGGTCAGGCCGGGATCGGCGGTGCAGCTCAGGAGCGAGCCGCTGGCATTGAAGGAAAGGTATTCGATCAGGCCAAAAGTGGCGTTGAAGCTGGCGGTGGCGGTCAAGGCGCCATCGCTGGCGGTCACGATGATGGGCGATACGCCCGCCTGACCCGCGGTCGGTTGGATGGTCAGGAGCCAATTGGCGCCGTTTTGCGTGACGGTGAGGTTGGCGGGCGGGATCAGGGTGGTATTCGAGGCGGTGGCGGTCACGGTGTAGCCCGTTCCGTCATCGGGAATGTGGGCGGGCAGGTTGACCGTGATCGGCTGGCCGAGGTAAATGGTGCCGAGATCGGCAATGACCCCGATCCAGGGCGAGTTCTGGCTGTCAATAGTATCGTTGGATTCGGTGACGACCGAGGAGCTGCCATTGGTGGCGCCGACGTAGAGGTCGTTGGTGATGGTCGGGCTGGTGTTGGTAATGACGTCGTTGTCAATGGAAAGGACGCTGGAGGCGTCGCCAAAGTTGCAGATACCGCCCCCGACGCTGGCGTTGTTGTTGGAGAACAGGCAACTGGAGATGGAGGCCACGCCGCTGAGGTTAAAGAATCCGCCGCCCAATCCCGGGGAGTTGGCCCCCTGGCAGGTGGATTGGCCGCTGCCGCCGGAGGCGCCCACCGCGGAGTTGCTGACGACCAGGCAATTGTTCATTTCGACCAATCCGCCGTTGTTGAAGAGGGCGCCGCCGCCCCCCATCCCGGCCGCACCGCCGCAGTCAATCGCACCGGCCGCGCCGCCGCCAAAAGTCGGGGCGATGGCCGGATCGCCAGAACCGTTGGGAATGCCGCCGCCACCGGCAGCTTGAGCGGCCCAGTTGCCGCCATTGCCGCCCGCGGCGGAGTTGTTGGTCAGGGTCACTCGCTCCAGCGCCAGGTCGCCTTCGTTGTAAATGGCGCCGCCGAATCCAGCGCCGCCGCCGCCACCGCCGCCGCCCTCTCCACCCGCCCCGCCAAGAGCCATGCCGTTGCGCAACGCGAGCGCGTTGATGGCCAGGGTCCCTTCGGGAGCCACGTGCAGCAGGCGCATCGGCTGGGCGTTCGGGTCGAGGCTGACACTGAGGCCCGCGGCCGCGCTGGCGTCAATGACAATATCGGAGCTGACGATGAGAGCGGACGGCCCGAAGCTCTGGTCATCCACGTTGGAGAGCGCAATGGTCTGGCCGGCCAGCGCCGGGTCGAATTGGATGGTCCATGGGATGTCGAAGGCCACCGCGTTGGCCAGATGGATGGCGGCGCGCAGGCTGCCGGGGCCGTTGTCGTTGAGATTCGAGACCACCAGCACCGGCGGCGAGACGAAGAATGATTGCGTAACAGCGGCGGCCGTGTAGTCGTTGTTGCCGGCCTGGCTGGCCTGGACAGTGACCAGACCCAAGCCGGTAAGCGAGAGATTGGTTCCACCGAGCGTGGCATGGCCGCCGAGGAGCGCCCATGTGACCGGCAAACCGGTGGAAACGCTGGCGTTGAGCGGAATGAGATTGGTGGTGAAATTAATGTCCCGCAACGGGGCAACGGTGATCGTTTGGGGAGCGGGAACGACCGTCAGACTGTTGGTCGCCGAAACGCTGATATAATTGGTATCGGCCGGGGCGAGGGTTGCGGTCAGTGAATACGTTCCCGCATCCAGAACAGTTCCATTGTTTTGATTGTAGGAAAATGTTCCCGCTACATTGGCGGTCGCATCCAACTGATCCGAACCTAAAACTGTTCCGTAAGTGAAACGAGCCAGAGCCGGCCAGGTAATCACAGGAACACCCAGATTAATAGCC
>CAVXRD010000004.1:0-787811 GCA_963764165.1 uncultured Verrucomicrobiae bacterium | reverse complement strand
AAAGGCGCTTGGCTTGAAATGCGAGCATCGCGAGGAAGTTGCCTCGCAAAAAGTTCGCACCGCCTTTTTTCGAGTCGGTGAAGTTCATTTGGAATTGCTCGAGCCCACCAGCCCGGACAGCCCCATCGCGAAGTTTTTGGAAAAAAATCCTTCCGGCGGAATTCATCATGTCGCGTTTGGCTCCAGCGATGTGGCAGGCCAGCTTGCGCAGGCTTCCGGCGCGGGAGTGAGATTGATCAACGAAAATCCGGTGGAGGGCGCGGGCTGCAAATTGGTCGCGTTTCTTCATCCCAAATCCACCTTCGGCGTGCTTACCGAATTGTGCATGCCCAAACCTTCCTAAGGAACGCGCGGAGAATTTATGATACAGAAAGCATTGTTGGAAGACCTCGAGAAAAAGGCGGGCCACGGCCAAAGCCGGCGGCGGCCAGGACAAATTGGACGCCCGCCGGAAGAAGGGCGTGATGACCGCGCGTGATCGCATTGACACGCTGTTCCAGGCCGGGACATTTCAGGAATCCGGCCTGCACGCCACGCACGATTGCCACAACTTCGGCCTGGAGGAAAAGGCTCTCCCCGCTGACGCCGTCGTCACCGGCACTGGGATTGTGGATGGACGGCAGGTGGCGGCCTTCAGCCAGGATTTCACCGTCGGCGGCGGGGCGCTCGGACGCATTCACTCCAAAAAAATCTGCGACGTGATGGATCACGCGCTTAAAACCGGCTGCCCCGTGGTCGCTTTCAACGATTCGGGCGGGGCGCGCATCCAGGAAGGCTTCGATTCGCTCGCCGCTTATGGTCAAGTATTTTTTCGGAACGTGCTGATTTCCGGCGTGGTGCCGCAAATCGCGATCATCGCCGGGCCTTGCGCGGGCGGCGCGGCATATTCGCCCGCGTTGATGGATTTCATCATCATGATCAAGGGCGTGGCCAATATGTTCATTTGCGGCCCGGAAGTGATTCAGGCCGTCACCGGCCAGAAATGCACGATGGAAGAAATCGGCAGCGCCACCGCCAACGCCAGCGTCAGCGGCAACGTCCACTTCATCGCCGCCAATGACACCGAGGCGATCCAAATCGCGCGGCGTCTGCTGAGCTATCTCCCTTCGAACAATCTGCAAGACCCGCCGCATCACCGGCCAAGGACATTGACTTGGGCGCCGATCCCGAGATGGACGCCCTCCTGCCGGCGACGAGCAAGGAGCCGCTCAATGTTCACAAAGTCATCGCGCGTTTGGTTGACAACGGAGAAATGCTTGAAGTCCACGCGGAATTCGCCAGGAACATCGTGGTTGGATTCGCGCGCATCCAGGGAATCGTGGTCGGCATCATCGCCAACAATCCGGAAGTGAAAGCCGGAACGCTGGACATCGATTCGTCCGACAAAGGCGCCCGGTTCATTCGTTTCTGCAACGTCTTCAACATCCCGCTGGTGACGCTGGTGGACATTCCCGGCTTCATGCCGGGTGTTCAGCAGGAGCGCGGCGGCATCATCCGCCACGGCGCAAAAATGCTCTTCGCCTACGCCTCCGCCACCGTTCCAAAGATCACCGTCATTTTGCGCAAAGCCTACGGCGGCGCGTATCTCGCCATGTGCAGCGGCGACATGGGCGCGGATTACGTCTTCGCATGGCCAACGGCGGAAATCGCCGTGATGGGAGCGGAAGGCGCGGTGAAAATCCTCTTCAAGCGCGAAATCGCCGCCGCCAAGGATCCGAAAGCCAGGGAAGCGGAATTGGTCAGAGAGTATCGCGAGAAATTCTGCTCGCCCTACGAAGCCGCCAAGAAAGCCATGATTACCGATGTCATCGCGCCTTCAGAAACACGCGCCCGAGTTTCGATGGCTCTTCGCAGCACACTCACCAAACGCGAAACGCGCCCGCCCAAAAAGCACGGCACCATTCCGCTCTAAACACCATGAGCATTACAACAATACTTGTCCAATTGATCATATCGGCGGTGGTGGTTCTGATTTACCACATTTGGGCTACGGAAAGAAAGCAAGCCGTCACTCCACCGCCCGTTGTTAACGTCACGGTCAATCCGCCGCAAGTGGTGGCGCCGCCGCCTCAGATTGTCGTGAATCCTCCGCCAGCGCTGCCGCCCGCCCCCGCTCTCGTCGCGATGACAGTCCCGGCGGCGGAGACTGTCAAGAAAGCATCAAGCAAGGCTGAAGCGGTTGCTCCGGAAATCCTGGCTGTCATCGCGGCAGCGGTTGCGGTAGTAATTGGCCGGCCCCATCGCGTTCTCGCTGTGCAGGAAGGCAGCGTCCGCACGCCCGAACTGAACGTCTGGGCGCTCGAAGGCCGCGTGGAACAATTCTTGTCCCACAGAGTTCGTTAACCATTGCCGACAAAAGTTATGATCAAGAAACTTCGTGTAACAGTGGATGGCAAATCTTACGACGTCAGTGTTGAAGTGCCCGATGAAAATGGCGCATCGGCCGCGCCCGCGCTGCCTCCCATTTCCGCGCCTGTCCCGGCGCTCGTGGCGCCGGCGACTCCCCCACCATCTGCTGTCACAACAACACCGTCGCCCGCAGGCAACGGCGCAGACGATGTCAAAAGCCCGCTGGCGGGCCGCATTATTGCCATCGCCGTTCAAGTGGGCCAGGCCGTGAAGGAAGGCGACAACCTTCTCACGGTCGAGGCGATGAAAATGAACACCTCTGTCAACTCGCCCAAGGCCGGCACGGTCGCCGAAATTCTGACCACGGTTGGCTCCGCGGTCGACGAAGGCCAGGCGCTCATCCGGCTGAGTTAGAATTATGATCACCCCCGCTGTAACCGAACCCACGTACGTCAGCGACGGCTGGGCCGTTCACGAAGTCCCGGTCACCGCATCTACAAATCTCGCCGCCGCGACTCTTCCCGTTTGGGAAGCGATGCGCGCCGATCGCCAGACGGCGGGGCGCGGGCGCTTCCAGCGCGGCTGGGTTTCCGACGAAGGCGGCCTGTGGCTTTCCGCCGTGGTGCCAGCCGGGGCGGACGCCGCGGCATTGCCGCTGGCGGTGGGGCTCGCCGTGTGCGACTCCCTGCGGAGCCTCGGCTTGAAGCGCTTTCGCGTGCGCTGGCCAAACGACATTCTTGTCGACGATCGAAAGCTGGCGGGTCTCCTGGTGGAGCGATTTCATCCGGTCGCGGCAGTGGCAGGCATTGGCATCAATGTTCTCAACCACCCGGAAAATTGCGACCCGGAGTTGAAAAATCAAACGGTGCGGCTGGCGGATTTGATTCCCTCAACGCCGCCGCTGCGGACTCTAACGCAAATTGTCCTCCGCCGTTTGCGCGACGTGGTGGAGGACATGCGGCCGAACGGCTTCGCGGCCATTCTTCCGCGTGTCAACAAACTCTGGGGAAAACCGCGCAAGGTTGAACTTGATCTCGATGGTGAATTGCGCTGCGGAATGTTCGGCGGAATCGGAAGGGCCGGTGAACTGATTCTGTTGAACGACACCGGAGAAACGACGTCGCACCAAGCCTGCCAGGTTCGGCATTTGAAAGAACTGAACTGATTTTATGAGAGACTCATACCCGCGCCTCACCCCGGCCGAAGCCGCGGCGCAGATTCAAAACGGCCAAACCGTTGCCTTCAGCGGTTTTACTCCTGCTGGCGCGCCAAAAGAAATTCCCAGAGCCATCGCCGCTCGCGCCACCGCAATTAAAAATTCCGGACAGCCGTTTCGCATTGGCGTGATCACGGGAGCTTCCACAGGCCATTCGCTTGACGGCGAACTTGCGCGGGCGGACGCCATTCTTTTCCGAACGCCCTACCAAAATGATCCTGACTTGCGCAAAAGCATCAACGCGGGGCGGACCAAATTCTATGACATGCACCTCTCGCAGTTGCCCCAGGCGGTTCGCTACGGGTTCCTTGGGCCGGTCCATTGGGCAGTAATAGAAGCCTGCGACGTCACGCCCGACGGCGAGATCACTCTCACTTCATCCGTCGGATCCGCGCCGACTTTTTGCCAGGTGGCGGACAAAATCCTGATTGAATTAAACCGCTTTCACCCACGGGAGCTTCGCGGTTTCCACGACAACTATCAACCGGAAGACCCGCCGTACCGCAAACCATTGCCCCTTCTTCGCCCCAGCGATCGCATCGGCTCGCTAACAGTCAAAGTTAATCCGAAGAAAATCGCCGGCATTGTCGAAACCGATCTGCCGGACGAGATTGGCTCCTTCGCGGACAGCTCTGAAACGACGGCCCGCATCGGGGAAAATGTGGCCAACTTCCTCGCCACTGAACTTAAACGCGGACTCATCCCGGCCTCCTTTCTTCCCATTCAGTCGGGTGTCGGCGATACCGCCAACGCCGTGCTCAAAGCCATGGGCAGCCATCCAGATATCCCCACGTTCGACATGTACACTGAAGTCATTCAGGACGCAGTCATTGCGTTGGTGAAAGAAGACAAGGTTCGTTTCGCGAGCGGCTGTTCCCTGACTGTCAGCAATCCGGTTCTGCGCGATATTTACGCCAACCTGGATTATTTCCGTCCCAAACTTCTCCTCCGCCCGCAGGAAATCAGCAACAGCCCGGAAATCGTCCGCCGGCTGGGAATTATTTCCATTAACACGGCGATTGAGGTGGACATCGGCGGCAACGTCAACAGCACGCACGTCCTTGGCCGCAGCATGATGAACGGCATCGGCGGCTCCGGCGATTTTGCCCGCAACGCTTTCCTCTCCATCTTTACTTGCCCATCCACCGCCAAAGGCGGAAAAATCAGCACGATTGTTCCCATGGTCAGCCATCTGGACAGCAGCGAGCACTCAGTGCAGGTTGTCATCACCGAGCAAGGCATCGCCGACCTGCGCGGAAAATGTCCGGCGGAACGCGCCGCAGCCATCATTGGGAACTGCGTCCATCCAGATTACCGCGAACTCTTGCGCGAATACCTGGCCGTGGCCGGCACCACGCATTCCCCCCAGACTCTTCGCTCCGCTTTCGGCATGCATCTCGCATTCGCGGAAACCGGCAACATGCATACCACGAAATGGAATAATTGCACCTGATAAGCGATTCTCCGCGGACCATAATGGACACCATCTTCCGCTGGCGCGCACTCAACTGCGCTTCAACAGCAGGAGTGATAGAGCCGGTTGCGCCTTCGGGCAATTTTAGCCGCTCGTAATTGCCGTTTGGGCCGTGGAAGGTGATGACGAAAAAACCGTCTTGCTGACCGTAAAGAGGGGCGTCCAATCCGTGGTCGAGCATTGTGTCGCGCATTCGGGCAAAACCGCTGCCACGCTGTTCCATGAGGTTCATCGTCGCAAGGGCTTGAGCAGTCACGGAATTGCGAGAGCAAGGACGATAGTTGCCGCGACGGAGTTTTGCCAACGTCAGAGGCGATGGGGGATAACCGGGACTGGCCACGACAATGCGGTCGGAAAAAATTTGGACGGCAATTTTGCGGCTGGCGTCCTCATAATTGCGGTGTGCGACGGCATTGACGAGGGCTTCGCGGAGCGCCCGCTGCGGGTATTCATCCAGCGCGATATTATTGATGCCGACGACACGAGCCGGGTGAAACGTGTGTTTGGCCACAAATTCGAGAATTTGGTCAATGGCCTTGGGTAAGGCGGCATTGATGTTGACCTGTCCGCGCGGCTTGCCGGAGATTTTCGTGTCGGCGTAGGCGTCAACGAGGATTTCGCATTGGGGGTAACGGTCGCCCGGACGGACGCCAAAGAGCAGGAAACCGGCGGCGGTGGCAACGTGGTCGCCCTTTTCACCCTTGCGCCAAAGCAAGCCGCGAGAGTGAAGCGCTTGGAATACGGATTCATCGAAGACACGCAAACCGGGACTCTCCACCACTTTGGCTGCAAAGGCTCCAACCATTTGCTCATCCAATGATTTCCAGTGGATGTCATTCAACGGAGTGGATTCAAAAGCGGACGCAGCATCGATCAGTTCCTTTCCGCCAGCGGCTTCCTCGCTGGAAGGCTCGATTTGAAAATCATCCTTGAGCAATTGAAGCAAGGCGCGGCGGACCTCCGCCCGCAAGTCCAACCGATCCAGGAACCGCTTGTACGTGTGCTTGTCCTTTCGGATTTCGGCAAAAAACGCCTTGGTGTCAGACGCACGCTCATCGTCAACAGGGCTTTCACCCTTAATGAAAATGAGCGAAGGCAGGCCCAATTTCTGTGCGCGCCGGTACTCGTGGTGAGTGGCCGACAAAGAACCATCGGGTTTGCCGTATTCCTTGTGAATGAGGAGTAGGTAAATTTGGCAGCTTTCGAGGCATTTCAGGTACGGCTGGCTCGATTTGCGGGCCGGGGCCGGTTCCTTCTCGAACAAAACCGGTTCGCAGTGCTGCAACAAACAAGGATCGGTGGTGATGAGCGAGGCAATGGCAACTCTCTCGATTTCCAACTCCTTTTGAACGGAACTGACGAATACCCGCAGCTTGCTGATGCTCGACCTCCCTCGCGTTGAAAAGCGCCGGTCGCCTCCCGTTCAATCGCGTATTGAACGGCACTGGCGCTCCGTTTCCAGATTGGCCTTTGCAAGATTCTGTTCGTTTTCACTCAATTATTGGGCACCGATGAATGTCCGAGACGAGACGACCTACCATGATGTTGAACGCGGTGTCACGAATGGAGGGGCATCGGCTCAGAACCAATTTCGTTTGTACCAAGAGGAGATTTTCCCATCCGGTTCCAAAGGTGGAAGAACGGATTTTTTGAAACCCTTCTCGCAATGGGTGAGGACGCATTGGTGTTTTTTCATGTGCCTTAATTCGTAAGCCTTAATTTTGTGCTCTTCCTGCTCGTGGTAATTGCGCGACATCATGCCGTTTGAATATCCCCAACTCCGCTTGGTGACTTTTTTCTGTCCCAGGAAATCGGCGCTGTCAACACCCCTAGTTCGTCGGCGGCTTTGAAGATTAATTCCCAATGGTCTCACGGACACCGCCCATCTGTTCGGGCGGCTGATTCAGGTAGCGGTTGATGAAATGGTCACGCAACTCGATTCGTCGTTGGGTCTGATGACTTTCGGACAGGGTTTTCATCGCCTCCTCCATGTCCTTGCGGTCGAGCAAGACGTTCTGCGCGTTTTCCAGCGTCACATCGCCCTCGATTTCGTAGATCAACTCCAATGCAAGGGTGAGATGGGTTTGGACCTGGCTTTTGAAAAATCCTTTGTCGTTCTGTTGCCCTAAGCTGCTGGCCGAATCCACGACGAATTTGGCAAATGTACTGAACGGAATGCCGGGGGCAGAAGTCAGGTTGTACGTCTGGGTTGGTTTCCAGTCCGAACGTGCGTTGTCTGGTCTGACCTGCAATAAAACCATATCCCGTTCGCGATTGAAGTGCTTGGCCATCGCCACCAGCGTTTCCCAATAAATTCCCTTGTCGTCAATGCAGAGTCCTCCCCAGCGCGGTTCATTTTGAAAAACTTGAAACAGAAGTTGGTTGATACCGGAGCGAGTTTTGCCGGAACCCGTGTCGCCGGTTATCAGCCAGCCCCGGCAAAAATCGTCTCGTGACCAAGAAAGCCCATTCAGCCGAACAATGGGGTTGTGATCGGATCGGCGGGCGGTAAAGAGGGCGACAAAAAAGCCAACGCCAAACAATCCAGCCAGTTTCCACGAGAGTGGCGCGTGCAGCAATTGCCGCCAAAAGAGCGACGTCAACGCAGACAGTTCCGTCGTAAAATGGGACAGTCCATTCATACCAGAAATTTCCCAATCAAAAAGCCCGCAACGAGAGCCGACAGCGAGGCGATAACGATGGCGGCGGTGGCGGGGATGAATTGGGCGCGTTGCCCATCTGTGGCCATTCTGCCGTGAGCGAATCCGCTTGCGGTTTTTGGGAGGCCGTGCGACATAATGGCGCTGCATTTCTAGCGAAGGAAGGGTGGCTGAGTGGTTGAAGGCACCTGACTCGAAATCAGGCTTAGGGGAAACCCTAACGTGGGTTCGAATCCCACCCCTTCCGCCACCCTTTTGTCACTTCTTTCCCGTGAGGGAGGTAGTAGAAGCTGAACGCGATGTCTTTTTTGCCGATGGTGATCTTCTCGGTGATTGTTTCAACGATGGTGCGCTTTTCGGCGGTGTCCATCTGAGGCCAATGATCGGCGAGGTTCCGGGCTTCGGAAACCACTTCCTCGGCTGATGCGCCATTCACTTTCGCGAGGTCAATCTCGGCTTGGAGCTTCGGGATGCTCTGTTCCAATTGTTTTCCGCGCTCGTCCAAAGGCTGATAAAATTTGCCGAAGCCCTTCGAATCGATCTGGCCTTCCTGAAACAGCCGATAGACGTTCGTTATCTCCCCCTGCAATTTCCTTTGGTCGGCAAGTTGCAGCCGGAGCAACTCTTCTTTTTCCGCAATGGTTTTGTCCGCTTCGCACAGGTGAGCGTTGATTTGCTCCGGCGAGAGGGAAAATGCCTTGATTTCGTCGGCAAAGAAACCTTCGAGATCGACGACGGGAATTTTGTTTCGGCACTTTCGGCAAACATATTTGGGTGAATTGACCGGCACATACATCTTCTCGCCGCAATCACAATGGGCGATTCCAGCGAACAGTTGCACCGCTTTCTTGGTCGCTCGGCGTTCGCCGCATGTCGTCTGTTCCAAAATCGCATTGCATTGATCCCAAAGCTCGGTGCTGACAATTGGATCAACGGGCGTCGTAACCCAATGGCTTTCGTCCTTAAGGTGCCAGCGTTTGGCCTTGCCGTCACGAGTGGTGTAGTTGGCTCGGTGGATGCCCTTGGCGGTGGGGTCTTGCAGCAGCCTGCCCACCGTCTTGGCAGTGAACCGGCTTCCATTGCGCGTGCGGTGGCCTGCATCGTTCAGCAGCCGGACGACAGTTTTCTTACGCTTGTGCTCAAGGAACAGGTCATATATCAGCTTGCGCACAGGCGCTTCACTCGGGTGCGGCGCAAGCTTCTTCTCTTTCCAGTGGTATCCGAATGGGGCTGGGCCACCGAGCGGGCTTCCGAGCTTGGCCCGAATGACGACTGATGCTTTGACACGTTCAACAGTTTCCTCGCGCTCCCATTGGGCCATCGCAGCGATCATTGTGTAAAATAGGCGGCCAGCAGGGGTCGATGTGTCAATCGACTCTTGCAGCGAAATGAGGTCGCAGTTGCAATCTCGAAAAATATCAGCGAAATCCAGCAATTCACGAGTATTTCGCGCCAGCCGCGCAAGCTTCGAGAAGATCAAAGCCTTAATCCGCCCTGAACGAACGTCTTCAAGCATCTTGCGGCACTCGGGATGCTCGGTTACTGATTTCCCGCTGACGCCCTCAAGATGATAGACCTGGACGACATTCCAGCCTTTGGCCTCGGCATACAGCCGAGCACGCGCCTCGTGCCGCTCCGGGCTTTCTCCTTTGGCTTGGTCTTCGGTTGACACTCGAATCCAGATGGCAACAGGAATCGCGACCGTCGTCTGAGCACTATTTTCCTTCATACCACTACTTCCTATCAAAAAACACACTGAACATGCAAGAAAAAAGTTTGCAATTCACCTAACTTTATGCACCCTCGTGGAATGCGGAAACGAAACATAATTCAGGAATCCGACTTGGCTGCCCTCGCAAAGAAATGGCGAATCAAGTCCGGCAAACGGAAAGCGGATATTGCGCGGGAACTTCGTGCGGCAAGACCATCAATCCAGCTTGCGGAAGAAAACCCTGAACAGAGCCTCACCAAGTTACGTGTGCGCATCATCGAGGCATGCTCTCCGTATCGGGTGTGTGGCCCTGGGTTTTGGCTCGAACGGAAGAAATAGTCATGGCTTAGGCTTCGTTCGCATTGCCTCGGCCATCGCTCGGCGTGCTTCCTCGTCTCGTCTTTTCTGTTCTGCGGGCGGCATCGTCGCCAATGAGCGTCTGATGCGGCGCCCGCGACTTTCGAAAACCTCCGGTTCTGCGGCTGGCTTTGGGACTGGAGGCGTCATACGTAGCCGCTCGATGAACGCATCGGGCAGGAAATATTTGACCCTTCTCGCAGCGTCAGGCCCAAGACTTGCCGCCACTGCCGATTCGATTTTTCGCAGCTTATCTTCGGCGACCGAAATCATCGCGATTTCTTCAAATCCGGCGCGAGCACACTTTGAAATGTTTCCGACCTCTTGGTCTATTGACGTGGTAATGGTAATCTCACAAGCGATGGTCTGGTCTGAACGTTCCAACAGCAAATCAATACTTCCTAATCCGTCGAGAACTTGCCTTTCGATGGTTGCCCGAAAGCCTTGTTCCTCCGCTGCTGTTTTGATTCTCTGCTGGATTGCTTGATGTTGCGCCCCGCCGCGCCCCAAGTCCCGCGCCACGTTGGCTTCGGGATTGACAACTTTGGTTTCGGAAGCCACCGGTTGCGGCTCCGCGCTTCTTGCGAGAAGTTCCGTGATGACTGTTTTCGGAACTTCCGCAGGCATCGGAACAGGTTTCGGTTCCGCATCTTTCCGAACCGACTGATGTGCAGTTTTCGAGCTTTGGTTCTCTGAGGAAGCCGTTTCAAGCTTGGCCCGCAATTGCGCCTCGATTTCTGATTTGAGACGCCCATATTTATTTCTCGAAGCCGTGATGACTTCCTCGCGCCGCGAAGCCGCCTCTTCATCGTTCGCTGGTGAGGGAAGCGGGACGCGAAGATTAAAATCGAAGTCGCTGCGCTCCACACGGCAAAGTGCGTGGCCAGTTTCGAGATTGCGCAAATCTTTCGCTTCAAAATGTGAAAAACCTTCCGCGAGCTTTTTGGCGTCGTCATCCCCGACACGGAAAACAACACGGGTGAAGGGATGCGACATGACCGCGCTCGCCACGTCCGAACTGCGCTGCAACTGATGCAATTCCTGGTGCGCGAGCGTGAGGCCAATCCGGTATTTGCGTGCGCCGGAAAGGATCTCCGCCATCGACGGCGTGATAAAATTGGCGAACTCGTCGATTACGATCCAGTAGTCACGGCGGGCGGCGATATGCTGCGCCTGGCGGCTCATGGCTGTCTGCTGGAATTTTGAAATGAGAAGCGAGCCGATGAGATGAGAGTTTTCCCGGCCTAAAAGCCCTTCCGGCAATTTTGCCAGAAATATTTTTCCAGAATCCATGATGTGGGCAAAGTCGAGGCGATTTTCCCCTTGAGAAACCATGTGGCGGATAGGCTTCTTGGCGAGCAACGTATCAAGCCGGATGAGAATTGGGCCGATGGATTTCGTGCCAGTTAAGTGCGGAAATCCTTGCTTCCAGTAATACACGACTTCGGAATCCTGAACCGATTTCAGGAATTGGGCGCGGAAGGCGGGCTCGATAAGGAAACGGCGCAAGTCGGCAATTGTCCCGCCTACGCCACTTTCCAAAAACGCCAAGATCGCATTCTGTAGCACACTCGTCATTTGATCGCCCCAAGACGTGCTCAAGCGTTGAAAGACAGATACCAAGTCGGATGCCAGGAGCGTCTTTTCAAGCTCGGAATGCGCCGCCAGAACATTGAATCCCACGGCATAGTGTTCGTCGGATGGGTCAACAAGGACTACGTCATCAATACGGGCTTCCGGCACGATTCCCAGAACTCTCTCTACCAAATCACCATGAGGGTCGAAAACAGCAATGCCCTCGCCGTCTTCAATGCCTTGTTTGATAATATTGAAAAGCAGCGTCGATTTTCCGGTTCCGCTTGCGCCGATGACGTGCATATGACGAACCCGTTGTTCCGGCGAAAGTTGCACAGCAACCGACTCGCCGATGTGGTCGTTGTATCCAAGAAACAAACCCTTGTCGTGCCGGACGGTTGCAGGGGCTGCTCTTGTCGTGCCGCCCTGTCGCTGAAAAGCTGGCGATTGAACGGCACTGCCCGGCAAATGGACGAGTCCGATGAGTTCGTCGCTGTTGAGAATCATTCCTGTCCGTCTCGACTGACGGCGCAGCGTGTCCTCAATATGTTCGGGCAGGGGATAATCCTCGTTGTTGAGGGGAATCAATTCATTCCCGGACGGATCGGAAAATACCGAGAGTGCGCCTGCAAGATCGCGAGCCAATTTGAGGGTTCTCGGAAAACTTTCGGCGCATATTAGGACGCGCACGACGGCGGCAAATATAGGAAGCGCAGATTTTGACTCCGCAGCCTTGGCCAGTTCGGGGACATTGACAAAAAATGGTTTGCCATCGCCACCCAAAACTGAATTCAGAATGCTTTCCTGCCACGGATGGCGGGCAGGCTGCCATATCACTTGAAACAGGCCGAATTCATTCTCTTGAAGTTCCGAAAGTGCCCCTACAATGCCGATAAAGGGATCAAGCTTGCCGCTTCGCAAGGAAAACATGAATTCGCGGCGAAGGCCAAATTCGATGACCAATGATTCTTCCGCCGCGCACGAATTCCACGCGTCAATGAGTGTGTTTGCGTGTGGCTGGAACACAGCTTCGGGGAAATACGACCGGAGCTGACGCTGCACAAGGGAAGCGTCGCCGGAATTCGCGACAAATTGCGCCGTGATACGGTCGGGAACGCCAAGCAATTCAAAGGCAATAGGCTCCTCGCAAAAAGACAGGCTCAAGAAAAACTCTTCAAAAGCGTCCCGATGAATATCAAGCTCGGCTGGCAAAGAAGTTTGCAATTCAACTAAGGTGTCGCGCTCAAGCAGGTCTGGTTCGGGTTCCGTCTCCGGCTGTGCCGGAACTGGCGTCGGCTCTGGCAGCGTGGAAAGCCTTCGCCCTAATTTCCGAACGAGAGAGCTGAGGAATGTGGGCCTTCGCCCATCATCAATAGCTGCGGTTTCGGTAAGAAAGTGCCCGGTGAATGGGCGAAAAGGCGGCTCTGGCGAAATTGGTTCCGGAAATACCTGCCAGCCCCGTCCTCGCCGCTCCCATGTGCGAAACTGTTCGGAGAACTGCTCATGCGCGTCCGGCATATCAGGTCTTTTCTTCCGGGCTTGCCGGCATCCGACGCTTGTAAAGATCGCCAAAGATGGGCGTGCGTTCGAATTGATCGGTCAAACTCGCACCTTTAGCAGCAACGATGTGCTCTGCCGTCTCCCGGATTAATTCCGGGATGCGCTTCAAATACACGAGTCTCGTGTCAACGCGGTAATACGTCTCTTCCCTGAACCAGTCCTCATAAATTGTAGATACGACGGGTATCCGCAGGAGCACAGCATCAAGATTGGTCACTGCTGAAGCGGCGGCATTGCGAAACACTCCGGCCAATGCGAACACCAAGCCAACGGTGGCGATGACGGCGAACGTCGTCCCTAACAGCATTTGTAACAGTCCGCCGACAATCGAGAAAAAGACGAGTGTCGCGAGGATGTGCCAAAGCCTTACGAGGGCGGGAACGTAGATCGTGCGGCAGGAAAAAACATAGCCGCTGCCAAATGGCATGGCGCAGCTATATATCGCGAGGCGTTCGCGAAACATCCTCAAATAAATGCGTTTGTCTGAGAGCACTCCACCCTCGGCGAATTCTTCCCGAAACATTGCCATGCTGGGGATTTTTCTGGATTCCAACTCTTTTTCGATGGCTGCGTAGAAGTCCTGCGGCGGGAAGCTAAAGCTGTCAATAAAGGTAATCCAGTGATCCAGAATATCGCCTCGTTTGTTTTCGATTCCAAAAACGAAGTCAAAAATGTCTCGGAAAAATTCGTATTTTTTTGGCTTGATTTCCGCCATAATGGTGTCAAGAATCGGACTCTTAGAGCACTGTGATGTTTGACAGGGTGGCGTGTCAACATCAAAATCCGAAAGGCGAAAGCTCCGAAATGAGTTCGTTGCTGGTTTGATTGGGATCATGCTAGGCAGCGGCGAAACAAGCCAAACAATGGCAACCGTTGGCGCAGAATCCTCCGCTGCGGAAGGGAAATGGCTCAGACACTGGTGCCGTGTTCTGCGACCGTTGGCTTGGTGGTCGCTTATCGTCTGCATTCTCTTTGGAATCCGAACACACGAACGTCTGTTGGAAGGCACGCGAATTGAGTTTTCTGCTACGTTAGAAGGGAGACCCGTTGAGGATGAAATGATAGCGATTTTTGACAAGCAACGGATTGAAAGCGGAGGGCGAATTCCGCTTGGCTGGCACGCATTCACGCTGAGGCACCCGAAAGCGGAACCATACTCGACGAACCTGTTTGTTTGGTATGGACTACACAACCTGGGCAATCTCGGACTGAAGCGCAGCCACGGGCGTTTGAATGTTAGTGCCAGTCCGCCAGTCCCGGTGCTCACAATTCAGGGACCAGAGTTTTCACTGCTGCTGACCAATAGCAGCGGCATCACAACCAATCTTCCAACTGATCGTTACACAGTCGTTGCGTCTTACGGCCACTGGCAGCAAACGCAGGAAGTTGACGTTGCCTCTGTTGTCCAAGGCAAATGCTCCTTTACGCCACGAATCGGCCACGTGGAATTGTCCTGCAACCAGCCGGACGCCTCATTTCAATTGTTCAAAGCCGACGGACAATTATTGGAAGCGGGAGAATTGCCCGCACACGTTCTTGATGTGCCGCAAGGCGACTACAAACTGATTGGATGGCATCACAAACACAAGAACGAGAGATCAATTACCATCTCAGCCGGAATTACCAACAACGCGGAAATTGAATTCGTGTACGGGACTGCACATTTGGAAAGCGACCCGCCGGGGGCCGCTGTTTTCATCGGGAGTTCAGAATTCGGCGTGACACCCCTCGTCGTGTCCGAACTGACGCCAGGCCGGCAGAAATTTCAAGTGCGGCTGAACGGCTATTTGCCTGCGGATGTGATTGTGGACGTAGTCGCGCAACAAACGAATATTCTCCGCACAAATTTGGTGAGTCTCAGCTATGCCAGAGCGATGGACGCGGCCCGAAAAGATTTAATTGCCGGGGAGTATGACAGAGCATTCTCGGAAGCTGGCTCTGCATTAGAAGTCAAAAAAGACGATCCGGAAGCCAGCGCGATCCAAAGGGAAGCACAAGGGAGACGGCATATAAGGCAGGCAGAGCTTTTTGGCAAACGCGGAGATTATATCGCTGCTGACAGGGAGCTGGAAGCGGCACTTCAGTCCGTGCCGGATTGCGAAGAGGCGAAACAGTTATTTTCTGACTTCAAACCGCAAGAGACTGAACAATTGGAACGGCTTCGGGAAGAACGTCTGGCCCGTGGGAAGAACCTCTTCAATGCCGCTTTGGCCCGCATCCCCGATGCCAGCTTGTTTGAAAGCCAAGAATTTAAGACCTCAAAACCCGTCAGGGAGGTCGAAACGGCGATATTGGAGGCACTCAAGATTCAACCCTCTTTTCACGTTACAAAATCAAAGTCGCCCACGCTAGACACCTTTGAAATTGTTGCCGAGCAGGAATTGCTTACTGCTCTTGCCACACGCGCAGGCCGCCGCATCTGCGTCATCGTCGGAGCGCAAGCGCAAAACGAAGAAACGGACATTTTTTACAAAGTGCTGGAGTATAAGGCGGAGGCGGTCAATAAACTGAGCATTGGGGCGGTTATTGGTGCTCCGACGGAGGTAAGATATCTGCCTATTCACGAGTCGAGGGTCGGCAATATCACCGCAAAGTTAAAGGCTCAAATGGAAGAGGGGGCGAAAATGGTAATTGATCGGATTCAAACGGCAACCGGTCACCAGGCCCAACAAAAATAAACCAATCGCAGAAGAAAAGGATTGATTTTTGCGTTTTGGATATAATATGTAGCGCAACGACGCGCGAATTAAAGCGTGGCAACGCACTCAAGTCATGACAACAACGAAACAACCTTATGACGGTGTATCAGAATTCAAGTTGCCAATCCAGATGCGGGTGCTTGTCACTCGAATCCTCACGGACTTAATTGCTCCATGCCGGAAGAGATTGGAAGATGCAGAAAAAAATAAAGATAGGGGCTTGAGTGCTGCAGAAACACAACGTGACGCGGCCCTGCAAGCCGCACAAGCAAAGCGCTCGGAAACCGTTAACAACGTAAAAAGAGATTTTTCGCGGGCGGAGAATGCCTATCGGGCCGCCTTGGAGGATTTGAAGGCCGAGTATCATCGAAAAGAGGCGCGGGTCAAGGCCGCAATCGCAATCACCATCCAGCTCCCCAATGAAGCAAAAAGCCTTCTCGGGAAGAAAGCGCTGCAAATGGCGGCACAGGAAGATTCGTCGTCCGTTGTAATTACAACAGATGCCGAAATCGACACTAGACTCGCGGAAATAGAAACATTTGATAAAAGGTTTAAAGAACTATTTTATAGCAGAAAACCTATATATTGGCCAAAGGAGACCGGTTGGCGATGGGCCATTGTGATTGTATCAGCGATCTTGCTCTTAATCTTCCCCCCCTTAGTTCTGACATGGGTTGCACTGGTATTCATTTGGCAGTTATTCTGGGAAAAAGCAATACAGGGCCAGTATTGTCGCGTGGTTAATTTGTGTTCGAGAAATCATATAATGTTAAAGCCCTTGCTGGGTCAGCTACAAACAGCATTCGACACCGCGGTGAAGTCCCTTGAGGATAGCCGTTTGATGCCAGCGAAGCTTATCTGTAGTGCGGGGTTGGATGCTGCGGAGGATGAATGCACGCGGATGACAACGCAGGCCAACAGTGAATTCGAACGGGAGGCCCAATGTGTCATAGACAAACACGATTCGGAGGTTTTGGAAATCGCCACTTATTTTGGAAATTGTGCAAATGCACTCCATAAGGAAACTGAGACACTCAAGCAAATGAGTTTGTATGCTGGAGATGATTGGCATTCAAAAAATTGGGAAAATTGGTTTCCAGACCCTTCACCTGAGTTTGCTGCCCGCATTGGAACTTTATCGATAGAGGCACCTGACTTGAAACAAAAATTGCCGACCATCACGTTCGACTTTTGCCTGCCCGCCTTAATTCCGTTTGTTGAGGGCCGTTGTCTGTTATTGGAAGCAAAAGGCAGGGCGAAGGACATTGCCGGGAAAGCCGTCCAGTCGGTTATGCTGCGGATGCTTGCCAATACTCCTCCGGGCAAGTTGCGTTTCACATTCATTGATCCGGTGGGTTTGGGGCAAAACGTGGCGGACTACATGTCACTTGCCGATCACGAGGAGGCATTGATTAGCGGAAGGGCATGGACAGAGCCACGACACATTGAAACTCGTCTTAGCGAGTTGTCTGACCATATGGAAACCGTTATCCAAAAGTATCTTCGGAACGATTTTCCTTCAATTACGGAATACAACAAGGAGGCGCAAGATGTTGCAGAACCTTTTCGCTTTCTCATTATCTTTGACTTCCCGGTAAATTTTTCGGACGACGCGGTGCGAAGATTGGTCAGCATTGTAAAGAATGGACCTCGGTGCGGCGTATTTACCCTTATCGTCCGAGACGTTAATGCACCGGTGCCGCATAAATTTAACGTGGCCGACTTAGAGACGTGTGCAACGCGCATTGTAGAAAGCACGGATAATGTTATTTCATCGGACCGAGCCCAAAACGAGGCAACGGAGCCGAACATCACTTTTGATGTTCGGATAAAACCCGTGCCAGTTGGGGCGAGGGAAAATGTGTCGGTTGCGCTTTCCGAAATCAATTCAGGTTTGAGCCATGAACAGGCTACGCTGCGCCTGTTACAAGAAAAAGAGATCGTGGTTCGTGGGCTTTCGTCGGCTGAGGCGGAGCAGGCAATGAAGAAGCTTCGCGATGCCGGCGCGGCGAGCAGTATCAAAATCGCGATGCCAGAAGATCGCGCAAGCTCAGAGGGTTTCCAAGCTGAGCACTTTGTATGGGACGAGGCGGGCATGAAGGAATGCACGCTCATGTTAGACCAACCGCCTCCCAAACCGCTCCTGAAGTTCATTGTGTCAGAATCTGGATCAGAAGCGAAGTCAAAAATGAAGGTTGAGGTGCCTTATGAAAAGCTGCTTGCGTTGGCGGAGCTTAATGAAAGTAAATGGTGGCGGGGCAGCACGGCATCGTCGTTGAAGATACCTATCGGGCCTGCCGGGGCGGGAAAATTGCAGTATTTGGTTATGGGTGAGGGCCTTGGCCACCATGGATTGATTGTGGGACGCCCTGGCTCGGGAAAGAGCAATTTGATGCACGTCATTATCACGACGTTGGCTCTCTTCTATCCTCCGGATGAGATACAGTTTTATCTTATCGACTTTAAGAAAGGTGTCGAATTTAAGGCGTATGCCGATCACAAGCTGCCTCACGCGCTCACCATTGCGGTGGAAAGCGAGCGCGAATTCGGTCTAAGCGTTATCCAACGGCTCGATAACGAATTGAAGGAGCGCGGGGATCGATTCCGCGCCGCCGGGGTGGCGAATATTTCTGAATTTCGCAAGAAAAGTTCGAACGTGCGCACTCCTCGTGTATTGCTTCTAATTGATGAGTTCCAAGAATTGTTCGCGGAAGACGACGCTGTAGCACGAGAGGCTGCCTTGCTTTTGGATCGACTGGTGCGCCAAGGCCGGGCTTTTGGATTGCATGTGCTTCTCGGGTCGCAAACGCTTGGCGGCGCCCAAAACCTGCCTAGGACAACTATTGATCAAATGGGAATTCGGATTGCGATGCAATGCAGCGAAACGGACTCTCATTTGGTTTTGGCCAGCGACAACGCCGCGGCACGAATGCTCTCGCGGCCTGGTGAAGCAATCTACAATGCCAGCACGGGCACAATTGAAGGCAACAGTTTGTTCCAGGTCGCACTCTTCAAAGATGAGGATCGACAAAAGTGCCTGGAAACGATTTCGCGATTGGCGCGCGAGCGAGGCGTTCTTGCCAGGCCGATAGTTTTTGAGGGCAACGAACTCGCAAAAGTTGATGAATGTGCTTTCCTGAACGGGTTAATCAACCTGACCACTTGGCCCGTTCAATCAACGAGCATCGATCTTCTTTTGGGTGAGGCCATTGCAATACGCCCTCCTGTGACCGCCCGGATCCGCCGTCAAAGCGGACGCAACTTAATGATCGTTTCTCGTGATGAGAGCGAAGGGGCATGCGCGAGTTTGCTTGTGATTCTGAGTATTCTCCTTCAGCATTTGCCTGATAGGGTGCGAATTATTGTTGCGGATTTCTCAAGTCCCGATAGCGAAGGGAGGGATCAAATCGAGGCTATTCGGCGGTCCTTTTCGGCCACTTTCAGAATCGTCAACTTGCAACGCGAAGTCGCTTCAATGTTGTCAGAAATTGAACAAGAACTTCGCATTCGGAGCGATAAGCCCGAGCGCCGCGAGAGCATCTACCTCGTCCTCCGTGGGATGCATAGGATTAAATCATTGCGGGAAGATGGCGACGATGAGGACGGACATAATGCCGTCGAACTTTTCAGCGCGATTTTGCGTGACGGCCCGGAGTTGGGTGTGCATGTTATCGCTTGGGCAGACACATGGGCGAACGCCACGCGGGGGATTGGGCGGAAGAGATTTGGAGAATTCGGTCTTCGCACTGGCGGAGTGATGTCTGCTGAGGATTCTATGAACGTTTTTGACAGTCCCATAGCGTCGCGACTTTCTAAGCCGCATCGAATGATTTTCAGCGACGAAGATCGACCTGGCCAGTTTTTGACATTTCGTCCGTATGCGATGCCGACAGTGCCCTGGATCGAGAAACTTGCCGTCCGTCTCCAATCCCGCCCAAAAGAGTCAATCTGATGAATCGCTAAACTGAATTGCTATGACAGAAGAAGAACTCCACGCTAACCCGGAACGGCTCATTTCGCTGGCTGATGATCTTCGTGATTTCGTGAATGGGATCATCACAGAAATGGGCACACTTGACAATGGCCTGAAGAGCCTCGGCACCACATGGCAAGATGAAGGCTACGAAAAATTCAAACAACTTGTTGACCGAAGTAAAACGGAGATCGAGCACTTGAGCGAGGAAATCAAGAAGCGGGAACCGGAGCTCAGGGAGGATGCACTTCTTTTGTTCAACTATTTGAAAAAGGCCCCAGATACGCTATGAGCTCTCAAACTGCTATCGTTTCCCCGGCACATGTTAAACATTTCGCCGATTCGTTGGAAGAATCGATCAAACGCCTTCGCGGTCGCACGAAACAAATGCGAGAAGCCGTAGCTACCGCGAATGCCGTCTGGAAGGATGATAAATACACGGTTTTTAGGCGAAGACTGGAGTCTTGTATTGATGACATCAATAAGCTGAATAGCCTCGGCACCAAATATGCCGACTTTCTCAGGGAGAAAGCATCTTTAGCCGAAAAATATTTGCATAGACGTTAAATCTATTTGCTTCCATGAGCGACGGAGTCAATGCCAGTGTCGAGGCAATTCAAAACATGGAAAATGCCTGCCGCCGGTGGGCAACTTCCGTTAAAGAGCGCTTGCTATTCATAGACACTCAAATCCAGCG
The DNA here is from genome assembly GCA_963764165.1 of uncultured Verrucomicrobiae bacterium. GTDB lineage: Bacteria > Verrucomicrobiota > Verrucomicrobiia > Limisphaerales > Palsa-1400 > Palsa-1400. The sequence continues at coordinate 767,540 of CAVXRD010000004.1, read as the reverse complement.
CGTGATGGACGACTTGGAAGATCGGCGAAGTGACTTACATCGCAAGATTTCTAACCTGCAAGATCAAATTGATTCCGCGGACGAAGATGAAGACACGAGATGGCAGCAGAGGCGACTTGAAGGAGTTGAGGAAGATCTTGACAGTATCAAACGTAGGATCAACGATCTTTCGGTCGCGTCCAATGCGTATCGACGGCACTCCAGAACAATGTTGGCTTTGGCAGATGAACACTCGGTCAAGGCTCGCGACTTCTTGAATCGTGCGGGTGAGGATTTAGAAGCCTATTTAAAGGCGGACATTGATGCACCTGAGTTATCGATTCCAATCTTTAACTCGTGCGCAATGGATAACCTGCTCTTCAGTATTACGGCTCCAGGTGTTCGGGCGAAAATTAGAGACGCTAGATTCACTACCGCCGAACGGATCGAAGGGCATAACGCAAATGATTCCTTCCGCCTAACGAGTGATAGGAATGATCTGCAAGTGATATTTAAACCGGGTGATGGTGAACAATCAGGGTATTTTCCCGGTATCGCACCAGGAACAAGATATCTTCGTGAAAAGGCAGCATCTCTAGTAGACGACATTCTTGGCCTTCACTTAGTTCCACCGACCGAGGTGATTCGCTACAATAACAGAACTGGTAGCGCGCAGTTGTTCCAAAGTGGATACCTAACATTTGGAGAACTGGAGGATCTTGGTGAATTCGACGATACAGTTCTCGATAGACTTTGTAAAGAGCAGCGCCACGATTGGCAGCTCCTCGATGAGATTATCGGCCACGTTGATCGACACGGGGACAACTGGATGCTCCGAAAACGACCGGACGGCATTGACTTGGCTTTAATCGATAATGGGGACTGCTTGAGCTCCAGCGGAGAAGTTGATTGGCGGATGGCTCCGGCCGCCGGGGAGGAAATCAGTCGTGCGAGCCGCGATCGACTAACACACTTTTTGAAGACTCAAAACGTATGGACTCCCGAGTTGAGGGAGTTGGTTGGCAGTGACGCCGTTCGACACATGATAAATCGTGCCACATTGCTTCTCGAAAGGGGCCGATATTTGACCAGGTAATGTTCTGTCGGGCCTTGCGCCGTCCCAATTTTTATGATACGCTAACGGAGCCCATGAGAGACGAAATCTTACAACTAGATATAGTGGATTATCAACATACCCCTCCTAAAGTTAGGGCTAAGGTGTGGTGGTCCCAGAAACAAGGGGTAACATTCGACAACCCCTTAACCGCAAAATCGCTGATCAAGGAGGGGATTTGGGGGCCAGGACCACGCCGTGTATATCCAAGTGACGGGCGTGTGTTTTTTGACGCTTTGCCTAACCGTTTCAAGGGATTGGTTCGCGTTAGCCATCCGAAGGAAGTTGATGAGCAAGGGGGCAATCAATATGACAAATGAGGCTGGCAAATTCAACGTAGTGCTTGAAGTGCCGACTGGTTTATGACGTGTATTTTAAATTGCGTAAATAGGAAATTAAATGGGTAATGCGTCCGATACACATGAGGAGATTAGGCGAGAATGGTCACAATTTATGGCATCGTGGTTGGAATGCCAGGCCGCGTGGAAGGATGAGGTTGCGATACAATTTCAGGCGAGATTTATAGGTCCCTGGCAGGACGAGTGTCATTCCTTTTTCGCATGTTTGGATGCGTTAGAATTGGAGTTGGCCACTGCACGTCGAGAACTCGGCTGACGCGCGTGACACGTTGGAGCAATTTTACCAGTTTGCTCAAAGCAAGATCTGATATTTATCTTTTTGGGGGCGAAATTGATATTGCTATCTGGGCTGCGAACGTGGCGAAATTTGCTTTCGTCCTATTGCGGGGCAAAAGAAAAGCGAATCGTAACGGGATTCATTCCTGGAGCCGAAACTCGAATGCGTAATCCGTCGCATTGGTTGTTAACAGAACTCCGTATCCCTCCCTTAAGCGGAGCGATTTGAATAGAGTTCGCGCCTGTGTCTGCATTTGGTGTGGCAGCCCAATCAGGCTCAATGCGGTAATACACATCCTCGATAGGGTAAATCGTATCCGTCACCTCAGTTCCGAATACATAACCAGGAGGCGGAATAGTGATCTCGCGCGTGGGAAGATCTCCGATTGGCCACGACGTATCTTTTTTTGGGGGAGGCTGAAGACTTGGAAGCTGAACATTTGTGAGAGATATTCCCACGGCGTATTGAACCAGAGCGTTTTTAACTCGAGTGCCGGTAGGGATCATAAACTCTAGACTATCGATACGGTTGCTGATTCGAGTCGCCTTCCATCGAGCATCATTGAATGGCGGCTGACGATATTCTTGAGACCCATTGATCCTCATATCAAGCCAAGCATTAGGATCACTGATATGCCATTTAACACGCAGACCTTTCGGAATGACGATGGGCTCGCACCATCCGTTTTGATCAATGGAGACAGACGCTTGCCGGGGTGCAGTTGGATGGCTCGTAGGAACCGCCGCCGGTGCCAAGGCTGGCGCGCGAGCCGGTTGGCTAGCTGAGATCGTCGTGGATTGGGTGCGAACAAGCCTAACTGCTCCACCGAGCACAATGGCCATTATAAGGAACAGAAAGAATTGTTTCGCTATTTGACTCATTTTCGCACACGTTTTCGTCCAAAAACAGACCGGTATTCCTAGTGTCTATCCAAGTCGGTCGACTTTGTCCAGTCAAGAAGTCGTTGTCTTTTCTTTAACTGCGCCGGTTTCTCCTAAAGTCCTTAGATTTGCATTTATCGTGGATTCCGCGGCATTGAGTAATTGTAATGTCGGCCAAAAAAGAACCCCGCCCTGTTTGGGCGGGGTTAGGTGTATTTGGGTTGGAAGCTCAACTTGCATCCATGTGAGGCCGCAAAGACATCTGGGACAGATTATTCATCGCCCGCCGAGTGCGACATCACTGACGTCTCTCGTATGGGCAGTTCAGTCTTGGGCCGACGCGCTGTCGTCGAATATCCTACCCAGAACGAAGTCCGCCGCCCGTTGGGCTTGTGCTGCCGCCTGAATGATCAGTTTCTTGTCCTCTTTGAGACGTTTCAACCATTCAGCGACATACGCTGCCGAATTGTCGATGGTGCGCTCGCCCATCTCCGCCTCTCCGCAGAGAAACGCTGCCCCGATTTCGGCGATCAGTTCCTCCCGGCAATACGGGTCAGAACCAAAGCCCCCTTTCTCGGTCATACGCATTGGTGCTCATCTGGATTTCCTTTCTTTGCGGTTCAGGATTTCAAGGTCGGCGTTGGACGAAACCCGCGTCAATGATGGTGGCAGCTCGAACCTAACGGGCCGGTCAAAGCGGGTCTTGAACTGGCGCGCGGGCTGGTTCATTAAGAGAACCGCCGCGCATTCGTTCACCCTGACAACACGGCAAAGCCGATTGTCCAAGCGAACGACATCGCCGACGCGGAGTCGGAACTGGAATTGCCGTGGCCGCCAGACCAACCCGACCAGTTCCGGCTGGTTCAGGTTGGGTTGATGGGGTTTGCGTTTGGTTTTCATTCATGCCGCCTCCTGCGAACGCAATTCGATGAAGCCGGAAGCCACGCAGACTATACTGACCCGGCTTCCCGGTTTGAATCCGGCCCGTTCGAGCCAGTTGCCCCTCAACCGTATTTTGGGTTTGATGGCCCTGTCATACCGGCCTCCGTCCGCCTCGACTTTGAGGGAACGGGATGGTGTCCGATCTGACGGGATTATCGGATTCGAGGGTGGATTTCCGTCATCTCTCTTGAACGCGGGTTGCTGTTCCATATACTCTCCTTGTGCCGTCCACCCGTTCCTGCGGGTTGCTTCTGGTTAGATACTCTTGCTGGAAGCGCGGACGGCGCTTTGTTGACAGCGAGAGGTATGGTGGCGGAGTCCCTGCCACGTTGGAAAAAGGGCAACCTCTTCCGTGGGAAAGAGGTTGTTTGAATCAGCCAAACAGAATGCCTTGCTCTGAAGCAGGCTCTCCGATTCGTCGTCGCTTTTTGATCGGCTCGAACTTCCATTGCTCGCGAGCGTCGTGCTCGGTGCCTTGGATGTTCGCCTGGGCCGCGATGGCATCGCTCACCTCCTGGCTTTGCGACGGATCACAGAGCGGCGGGTCAAGAAACGGGAAGGGACGCACGAGCCACGGCGCATAGAGGAAGCCGTTGACGAGCGTGGCCTTGATGACCGTTGGATTGATGTCGTTGCCATAGAGGCGGTAGGAACGATTTGAAGCCGCAAGGAGCAGCCGTCCGGTTCCGACACACGGATCGCAGATGCTCTTGGCCCGCGCATCCTCCTCGCCCAAGGTCATCTCTGCCATGAGGACAGAGACATCCATGGGGGTGGGATAGAAGCCAAGGTGGCGTCCGTGACGATTCTCAGCGAGAATGTCGCCGAAATAGTCATACGGATAGGCAAGCAGCGTCTCCAAGTTGAAGGCTTGATAGAGCCGCACGCTGGCACCCTGAAACTCCCCGCGTTCCTCGGGCAACGTCATCTGGCCCTTTCGGCTTGTTTGGTTTAGCCGTGCTGATGACGCGACGAAGAACTGAGAGGTTCTCGCTTGTGCATTCGGGATTCATAGGCCGAAGTCCTCGAATGTGGCGGCCAATCCATCCTCGTCGCCGCCCAAGAGTTCCTCGATAGCAGCTTTGGTTTGGACTTTCTCCTCGTCCGGCTTCGTGTCCTTGGGACACGCCGGGCAGCGGATGACATTAATGATAGACCGCCCGAATTCCCAGCCGGCGCTGCGGAATTCCTTCCGATAATCCTCCGTGAGCTTTTTCTCACGAGGAAGCGAACACCAGGCTTTAGCCTCGTCATCCGGCAACACGTCATAAATGGCGTCGTGCCAGAGATGATAGACATCCCACGGCTCGCCGCAGGTAGAACAATGAACGTCCATAGATCATGCCTTCGGATATATGGCCAGTAATTCTTCCGCGCTGAGGCTTTCCGGCTGCCGTCCCTCCTCAGCGAAGGCATGAACCTTCACATAGAGGAACCTGGAGAGGCGCACCGCGATGTCCTCGCGTCCCGCCCGGCCCGCATCGTCCTCGTCCAGCATGACGATGACCTGGCTGTTGGCCGTGGTATGCTTTCGTAGCAACCCCTCCTGGGCGGCCGACATGGTGCTGCCCATGAGGGCGACGACCTTGCGGCAGCCGTGCTGGTGGAGCGTCATCGTGCCGAAGAATCCCTCAACGATGACGAGAGGCAACTCGCTCGGTTCCTTGATCGCCCGATCAATGTTGAACAGTTCGAGCGATTTGCGGAAACCCTGCGGCAGCTTGTATTTGGGAGTATCCTCTGCCGGTTCTCCTGGCCAGCGTCCTGCATAGGCAACGACCGCTCCCTCCGCATTGCGGATGGGGATGGCGATTCGATCCGCCATCATACCTTTGGCACAAAAACCGATTCCGAAATCATTGATGGTTTCGGGCGTCAGTTTGCGCTCCGCAAGCGCGGGATGATTCTGGTCTAATTTGTCCAACTTGAATTTCAGTGGTTTGTTGGGCGGGACGTTGTCTAATACTGGCGTGCTTGAGGCCGGACGCGGACGTGGGCTTTCTGCGGAATGCGATCTGCCATTGGTTTCCTCGGGTTCCGGTTCGGAATCCGCAGCCACAGCATCGGCATCGAGGTTGAACCATTCGACGGCCCTGACTGCCGCCGCGTGGATGCTCACATTGTCCATCCTCGCGATGAAGTCGAGGGTGTTGCCGCCATGTTTACATTCCGAAAAGCAATTCCACACATTCTTGGAAACGCTCACTCGAAACTGCGTCGGGTTTGATCCTTTGTGGATGGGGCATGGGCCGGAGAGGCTGTCACCACTCCGCTTGAACGTATCAAGCAAGTTGTAGTGCCTGAGCACCTGCTCCATGGTGATGGCTGATTTGACGGCCTTGAAGTCAACGAACTTTGTTTTTGGCATGGGTATTCCTTGGGTTAATTGTCAACGAACTGGTGAAGAACTAGGGACGGCTCACGAAATGAACTGTCTCCGGGGAATATAGTATGCCCTGGAACGGAAGCGGGGTAGGAGGTAAGAATTGCCGCCGACGGCAAGTATTGGCTCAATAAATCAACCAGCAATAGACTCCGCACGTTCTAAGAAAAAGCGCCAGACCCACCTCCACGGTGAAGTTTGGCGCTATGGAATCTCTCGAATTCAAGACGCGTTAGAAGATTGTTTTGCCTGTGTATGAGCGGCTGCGTGCGGTTGCTCGGATGAGCATTGACGTTCATCCCTCGTCGTCATCCCCTCTGAACTTCAACTGCGAGACGACGCATTCATGTGTCTCCACGTCGGTGCGCACACCCAAGTACACCGTCTGATACAGACAGCCGCTTGCCGGCATGGCGTAGAGGTATTTAATCTCCGCGACTGCGCCGATCTTCGGAACATCATGGTTCGGTGGAATGGTGACGTTTCCGGCAGTCACCCACCCGTCGGGAGAGAACAGTCGGACCTCTACGCTGCGTTGCGCGTTGACCTTTGCCACAACGGCTGAGAGGGTGGCGCAGAACTTGTGTTTGAGTTGTGTGCCGCCGCTTCCCGGCCTCCCCGGCGTGTACGGCGCGTCCAATCGCTTGAACACGACGCCCTCTTTTCTGCCCTCCGTGAGCCGGTTGAAGAGGATCGCCTTCTCGGCAGGGGCGAAGGCTGTGTCAACCACCTCAATGAACGTGACGAACGGGGCATTCAGCAATTCGGTCAACAATGCCAGACGTGCCTGGTAGGGTCGGCTGACCAGGGATTGATCACCGAGTTTCAACAGATCAAACGCGTACAACACGTCTCCGACGCCTTCACCATCGATGATGACATCGCTCCCGAATTTACCTGCCTGATGAACTATCGGTGAGGGCAACCCGACAAGCAGCCCCTTCTTGTTGATCCCGTGGATGGCAGCCCCTTGCTTTTGCAGCAAGATGCGCCTTCCATCCTTTTTCTCCTGCATGCACCAGGCCGTGTCTTTGATGAACCCTTCGACCTCATGCTCCGCAATCGGGTTGAGAAGTTGCGGTCGAATCTCTGTGGCACGCCCTTCATTTCTGGTTTGCCAATGCGGCGTGCCATCTGCGCCGGGGGTGTACCCTTTGGCAGTTTTCTCCCGGATGAGTTTGTGATAGATCCCCTTGGCCGTCTCGTAATCGACCGGCGCTGATGTTTTGGTCCCCGTCTGCATCGTCGCGCCTCTGCGCCCGTAGGCGAAGGTGACGACGAATAATTGCCCGCTTGGCTCAATGCTGCATTGATATACCTTGTCCGAGGAACCCTCTCGGTAATACAGGGTGATGGATTCCGCCTCGGGCGGATTCATAGTTGCGTTCATGTTTTCCCTTCGTGGGGTTGTTTTTGTTGAATGACCGGAGAGCAGAGCATCCTATTCCTCTCGCGCCGCTGATCTGACGCGATTCAATCAGTTCGAATTTCTGGTGTGAATTGTCAACGAGCTAATGAAGAACTGATTGCGGCTCACGAAATGCACCGTCTCCGGGGAATATGGTATCCCTTGGAATGGGTTCGCGGTAGGAGGGAAGAATTGCCGTCTACGGCAACAAACTGGCGGCTTCTCCGCGTCTGCCGGTTTTCCAAGGCGCACTGAGCATATGGCCGTGTTGTTGCAACGCAGCCCAATCGCAAAAGAGAAAGAGGCCATGCCCGCTTTTCAACTCTGAACATGCAGCTATCATTGATTCCACCCTCTCTGCGCTCGTCGTCACCGTGAGCACCCGGAACCGATGAATTCCGCATTGAGAACGATGCAGGCCTTGTGACCATGCCGCCTGGTAGGCGAGGAGTTTCCGGTAGAATGAGGTCTGCGAAAGATTGGTGCGGACAATGGGCATCGTCCCCCGGTCGGCTTCGAGGAAATATACGGTGGGGGATCGGTCGGGCGATTCCTCGTCGAAGGCGATGGCAAACACGCAGTCAGGAATGATGCCGAGTGAGACTTGGCTATTCACCTTGACTCTCAATTTGAATGTCTTTTGGCGACCGCCTGCGATGGGCAATTCCTCTCCCGCAAGCAGGCGGATGCCCTCCGCTTTGCGGCAGGCCAGTTCGAGACCCACCATGATGTCGGAAACAAACAGGGTATGTTCAAAAAAGAGTCGGCTCACAGGAGGCGGCTTTCCGCCGGATTGGAAAAATTGGCTATCCCCTCCAGCCTTTCGATTCAATACGGACGCGCCTTCCTTTCCGAGGCCGTACACGACCGAGCGGGAACCCCCTTGGTGGTAATATTCAATCTGTGTGCGCGGACGCTCCAGGAATCCGTGATGATACAGCAATTGCAGGCGCCGCAATACCTGCTGGGGGCTTCCGTCCGCGAGTGACACGATATGCGATGAACGCAAAAGCCGGTGCTCGCGCACCCATTTGATGATGCCACGGTCACGTTCCGTCAACTGCATCGGGGCAACGGCGGCGGCGCGATTGAAACGGGGCAGACGATTGGACTCCATCACTCCAGAATATCAGCAGGGAAATGGCGCGGTAGGCGTCAAGAGTTGCGCTTTGAGGCAAGTTTGAGGTCAGCATTGACAAGTTCATTTTCAAAATGTGCAATACGTCGGCAAGTTGTAATTGTTGACATGCTTCGTTAATATTCGAGATGCAATGAAACGACCCATGACTATACGAGAAGAAGCCAATGCCCTGACCTGCAACGCCTTTCGCAGTGGCTACTTGGAACGACTGCACGAGGGTGGATATTCGGAGCTTCTTGAAAAGCCGGAGCTTTCGAGAATGACGGACGCGGAGATAAAGACACTGATGATCGAAAGCTCGGCTCAACTGGCGAGACTCTTGGAATTAAAGGAGAACGATCCCGTCGAATACTGGAGACGGATGACGGATTTGAACGAGAACTATTGCGCCAAGTGGGATAAGGAGCCTGCGTCGCGCCAGGAGGCACGCAGTTTTGAAGAGAGGGCGCGCATGTCACCCTTTGCTATCGATCCGCCCGCAGCAGCACCTTCACCGAGACGCCCAGGGCTTTTGCCAACTTGAGAATCTCCGTGCGGCCCTTGAGTTTCCCGGAGCGTTCCCAATACGCGATGTTACGCTGGGAAATTCCGGTTAAATCGGCCAGTTTCTGTTGCGTCAATTCCTGCTCCGTTCGCAAGTGGTGCAACCACGCTCCAAAAACATCACGCCGCGATTTGGGTGTTCTGCCCATACGTGCTGCATGATATGGCCGATGGAAAAAGTTCTTGCTTTTTACCAATGCATTGGTAATAGTTCCGCATGATTTTTATCAAACGCATTGGCCCGGACCCGCATGAGAACGGAGCGAAGACGCCCGGCTGCCACGGCTGCCCGGATATTTGGGAATTGGACGGCGGCGATTTCGCCGTTATCGGCGCCGACATAACGGATTTGGCAGGGGCGCTGCCGCCCTCGGCCGGATGCGGGCCCGATGAACGCATGGTAAGAATTCCACGCAAAACCTTGGTGCTTGCCAAGTCGGCCATTCCTGACCGGCTCTAAGCCGGAACCATGTAGTAGAGATTGATTTTTCACAGATTTCATCCACTGAATGCGGGGCGATTTTCTACTGCATTGCAGTTGGGAAATGGACTGAGGATTTTTTCCCATAATCGTCCCCACCAAGCCCGTTCACGAGGTGGAACCGCCAGTTTGATGGTGGTTTTTCCGCCGGGATGACTCAACACTCCGGCGGTGATGAACAACCAGAAACGCAGGGTCTGGATAGTGACTTTTTTCTGCCAGCCCAAATGGCGTTGAAATAACACCGTCAGATTGTAAGTCATGGCGGCCAGGCTCAAGGCGGCCTCCGTCGCCCAGAACTTTTTCAGGCACAGCGTTGGCAGGGCAAACCCCTCTCGCAGTTCCTTGATCACATTTTCACAATCGGCCCGGCCGTTGTAGTGGCGCCACACTTCCAATGGAGCGGTGGTTGTCGGCAGGCTGGTGACCAGGGCTTGAAACAGATAGCCCGGCACGTCGATGAGTTTCTTGCCGCCCGCCCGGTCTTTGTCCGCCACCCGATGACGGATCAGGACCAGACGCCGCGGGTGCGGCCAATGCAGGCTCTGATACATCAACTCGGCGACTTCCGTTCCCGTCACCTCGGTCTGGGTCCAGACCAAGCCGCTGCGCAGGATGCTCTTGATGGGCTGGCTCAGTTGCGCCACCACCACATACGGCAAGTTTAGCTGCTCCCACAAAGCCAATAACTCAGGCAGGCAAAATCCCGAATCGGCCCGCACCCCGCCCAGGCGGAGGTGGGTGGGCAAGTTTTCCCATAAATCCAGAAAGAACGCCGCGACATTGTTGCCACAGGAAGTGTTGCCGGGGCGCAACCACAGTTGCGCCACCACCCTCACTTCGGCCAGAACAGCCAACAGCGGATGCAAACAGGGCTTGAGTCCCACTCGGGTATATCCCACCGCCACTCCCTGCTGATGACCATCCTCGTGCAGCAAACGCGTCGAATCCAAATCCAGCGTGTAGCCCTCCTTGGCGCTGGGCAACCGCTTCATGCCCCAATGCCACAGCGGACGAAAACATCGCAGGTTGGCCCCCCGCCGAATCAAACTTTGCAAAAAAGCGCGAAAGCACCGATTGGCTGGCCACTCGCCGGACGCCGATTAACTCAGGGGCCACCGGATCACGGCGCAAATAAGAGACATGGGTCAGCTTGCGCGCGTCGCACAGCAATCCATGAGTAAAGGCCAGGGCTTTTTCCAGAGGCAGCAGATTGTTGTTGGACAAAGGCAGTGAATGCGGAAGAGCAGACCCAAGGCGTTCAGACCAATCCGTTTCCCGCAGCCATCCCCAAAAAGTTGCGCTGCCAGCATGAGGACTCAGCCGCTGCCCGGTAAATCCAATTGCCATTGTCTTGCCGCCGGTTTTGATCTCAAATTGTTCAGCCACCGTTTGGTGAACCGGGCGTGTGTCCGACGATTGTGTTGATTTCATATACCACCAATCAGTTCCCGATCGGTGGCTTTTTTTCAACTACATCGTTCCGGCTAAGCCGTCTTTCTGATTTCACCCGATTATGGTAGGATGGGGCCATGGAAGGCCCTCGTTGGATAGCCGACAATTGGGTGAATCTCTTAAACGCTGTCGGCATCGTCGGCAGTCTTCTCTTTACAGCCGCTGCGCTTCGGTCGGGAGCCAAAACGCAGCGCATTGCCAATCTGCTCACCATCACGACGAATCATCGAGAAATTTGGAAGCACTTTTCCAGCCGCTCTGTATTGGCGCGTGTTCTTGATCCCTCCGCTGATCTGACAGACAAGCCCGTCACTGCGGACGAGGCGGAGTTTGTGAACTTTGTCATCCTGCATCTTTCGAGCGCATATTACGCCACAAAGGATGGCATCGTCATCAAGTTGGAGGGATTGCGCCGGGATGTCTGCTCGTTTTTCTCGCTGCCAATCCCGCACGCGGTGTGGGAGAAATCAAAGATTTTCCAAAACGACGATTTCGTTGCATTCGTTGAATCGTGCCGGAGTTTGGGATAACGGGCGTTCAATGTGCATCCGTTTCGATCCAGCGATTCAACTTTTCTTCGATACTGCTTCGCGGAGTTGCAAACCGCTCCCGTGACCGGGCGATCAGTTTCTCGCGACGGCCCACCCGGCTCTCCAAGGGCGCACGCATTCTCGCCCGAAACGGTTCCCGGTTGGTTCCATCCTCAAGCAATTTCACCATCGCTTCATATTGCGCAAGGTCGGCAATGGCGCTCGGAGGAAAGGTGTTGCCAAACTCCTTCTCCAGGACTTCCGCGTCGGCATATCCAATGCGAAATGAAATCAAGGTGCCCACATTGCCAAACACCGCCTGACGGACCGGAAGCGTAAGTTGGTCGATATATTGGTGGGAAATGGTGAGGCACAGACGATACTTGCGAGCCTCGGCTAAAATGGAGGCAAACGCGTCGGTGGAGAAATTCTGGAACTCGTCGATGTAGAGGTAAAATGGCAGTCGCTCGGATTCGGGTCGCTTTGCCCGAGCCATCGCGCCAAGTTGGAATTGTGTCGTGAGCAGGGCACCAAGCAGGTTTGCCTTGTCAGCCCCGAGTCGGCCTTTGGAGAGATTGGCGATGAAGAGGCGGCTGTTGTCCATGACAAACGGGATGCTCACTTTCGATGCGACCTGGCCTAAAATATTTCGCACCACCGGATTTAAGAGAAATTGACCCAGTTTGTTCTGAATCGGGGCGATGGCTTCACGCTGGAACCGGGGATCGTAGCTTGCGTATTCCTCCGCCCAGAATGCGCGGATGAACGGGTCTTTGATCTGGCGGATGACCCATGAACGGTAGTTGTCATCCGTGAGCATCCGGTTGACGCCCAAAAGGGACGTGTTGGGACAATCCAAGAGAGCCGCTATGGCGTTATATAAAATGTATTCAAGTCGCGGCCCCCATGAGTCGCGCCAGATGTTTTTGAAAGCCCCGACAATGCCGGAGGCCACCAGATGGCGGTCGTCCGGCTCGACATTGGCGAGCAAATTGAGGCCAATGGGGAATTCAAGATCGCCGGGATTGAAATATACCAGATGATCGGCTCGCGGTGGCGGGATGTGATTGAGGAGTTCTTCGGCAAGGTCGCCGTGGGGGTCAATGAGGCCGACGCCATGACCGAGGGTGATATGCTGAATGAGCAAATTGCGGAGCAGCGTCGTTTTGCCTGAACCGGTCTTGCCGATAATATACACATGGTGGCAATGATCGGCAGCGGAAATGCCGAAAGGGTAGGCGTCTGCCCACCCGTGCCGATCTCCGATTAAAATGGATGCGTCAGGATTCATGGTTCCAAGACCAGCCGCCACTCCTGCCAGGCCGAAATTCCCCGTGTCGTTTGAAATTTCGTTGTGGCTCGCTCCCGTTGCCGGGCGCGAACGCCGACAACCGCTTTTGGGACGAGCCGACGAGGTAAGGGCGGCTGGTATTGAAATCCGAATTGGGGCTATTGATCTGTTCCGCTCTCAGCTTCTTCCAAGTCCAATTCCCGCTTCTTCTGACGAGCCAGGATCTCCACGGATTTCTCAACTTCTGCAACTTTCTCGAGAATGGTTTTGCTCAGTTCGAGTCCCAAAACCGTATACATCTCCATCTTGGGCAATTTTGTAACTCGACCCCTTTTTCCCGGCTTCTTCTGCGATGCGTTTGGCGCGTCTCCTTTCCTTTTGTTTGTTTTTTTCATATACCACTAGGATACGCCCTTAAAGTGATTGGAGTAGTCCGGTAAAGTTGCCGCGAGAGGCAAGTTTTCTGGCCGGCGCGCGGAAAAGGTCGCGCTTGGTGGCGCGGCTGTTCTTCGGGCCGCAGTGGCGGCAAAACTGTTTCCTCATGCGGGCTACCTATGGTGCATCGCCCGCACGACCGTGTCGAACCCGTCGTACTCCGCGCCTCAGCGCGAACGACGCTCGTGCTCCACGCTTCCCGCGTGAACCGGTCGCGATAGCGGGTCGGTCGTGGGTGCGATAGCGCCTTGTCCTATACCAGTCCCCCAACGTGTCGGCGGCTAAAGGACAATCGGACTGTGCCGGCCGACTTAAAAGCGTTGGTAAAGGACATCGGCTAGATGACCTGCACCCGCCAGCCCTTGGGAACGCTTTTAAGTCGGGCGATAGCCGGACGACACGTTGGGAGCAAGTGGTGCGGCGGTTAAGCCGTGGAAGGCAATCGTGACGGGCGAGAGCCCCTACAAACCATGTTTGTGGGTCGTGAGGCACCCTTTCCGCACGGTTATTGAAGAGATCGTTGAAGGTTTTTTCGAGACCCAGCACGCCTAACGTTTGCAATTTCCGCAGATGAAATTGATCTTATCCACTGCCTTTGTCCAGCGTTCCGAGCCGGTTTTTGATGCTTCCGTCAAGATGTAAATATAGTTGACTAGGCAATTCTTTAGAGCTGTCAAAAATTTATTTGCTTCAATCGATTTTGCATTGGAATCGAGAAGTGGCCCGTCGTTCCTTAGAATTCGATACCCGCCTTTTGTTTCTCCCTGGTGGAGAATGCCACATCGTATGTTGCTGTAAAAATCAACTCCATCATCGGCGAAGCCTGGGAAGAAAACCTTCTCCCTTTCAAAAAACCTTTTAAACGACGGCCCGCCATCCTTCCACTCCGTTTCATCCCTTCCATCATAAAACGACTCCAGTGTCTCTATCATTAAGCAAGCAGATGCCATCATCAAAAAGCCGCTTTTAAATTCCTTCGGAGCAACATGCAACAATGGCTCGATATATCTATAGTTGAGTCGGTTATATATGAAATCCAACAGGTTTTTCTTGGAGGCCGCATCATTTTGTGCAATCCACGACTTCAGTTGTCCCACAGTCACTTCGACTGGATAACTGCTTACCATGAAATCATCATGATTTGGACCACGAGCGTTCATTTCAATTGTGCGGATGCTAACGTCTGCTTCCATTTTGTCAAACAGGCTTTTTGGACAGGCTCCCATCCCGTCAGGCCCGCCACCTGCATCGGCGAATTTATTAAAACCATTTTGTGCGCGCTTCGCATGGCGGGAGATTCACCATTCGTGTTCACCTTGAGATGCGCCAGGAAGTCGTGACCAAACTCGGCAGCCTCGATTGCGCGTCAATCTAGCCTGCGTTCCGCTTGTGTGCTCGCCCGTCGCGTCAAAAGGCGCCCGCCCCCCCCAAGCCACCGCTCGGCTCCGCCCTGTTTGGCGCTCCATTCCGACAGGCAAGTTTTGTCCCTCCTAGAAACTGAATGGTGCTACCAGCGGGGCGTCGAATTCTCCGCTAAAGGGCTGCGAACCCAACGCCGCTTTCGTCACAAATGGGCTGGCGCACGAGCCACACGCTTGGTTACAGTGCAAGTAGCCCACACCAAACGATGCAGCCGCTTCCTTTGGAACAGAGGCGGAAATTAACGACGATAAATTTCTCTCTCGCACTTTGCCGTGCTGGCTGCTAAACCCATGCGCGATACAAATGGCAAAAACATTTTCCAGTTTCAATAAGGCACTCGTCAAAGCAAAGACCGAAGAGGAAGTGAAACACGCCTACGCCGAACATTTTGGATTGGATTACGACACGGAATTTCGTCACGACCTTTATTCACCTGAAATATTTTTTGAATTCAAATTCTCCCGCAGCTTACAGAAACGTAATTCCCGTGCCGCCGTTCTCGCACAAGTGATGTATTACATTCGACGGCTGCGCCTCGGCCATGCAACCAAGGTGGTTCCGCCAGTTGTTTGCGTTGCTGATGGGCAGCACGCATTTTTTACGGAAACTAAAAAGTGGCAGAAGTTTTATGACAATGAGAAAAAATATGATTGGGAACTCGCGCCAAGCCAACCTGACGGCAAACTGGTTACCGACCTCAACGCTTTTGCGGAGACGGAGTCCATCAAGGTTTTTGATGTTCTTGAAGCAGCAGAATACGAATTGTTTAGCCAAAACCTCACGCATCATCGCGCGGAACAGCTCACTTTAGATTTTCGTGTCAAGAAACTCATCACGGAGGAAAATTTCGAGGAGGTTTATGACTATTGGAATCAATGTTTCGGCGACGCCGTTCGTAATGGAACGAAATCTTCGCGTTACTTTCTGTGTGACATCAGACCAGACGGTTCGACCTACGATCGGAAGGAAAACAAGGTGGTATTCCACATCGGGCCAGATGAAAACCGTGCGAAGAAAATATTGCCAAAGGAATACGAATGGTTCTGGTCTAATTACGACAAAATAACAGACGCCGCTGCCATTCGAAACATTCTCGCAAAAGTTGACCGACTGACCGATGAGCCGATTCGCCGATTCACCGGCGAATTTTTCACGCCAGTCGCATTCGCACGAAAGGCACATGGCTATTTAGAAAAAGTGATCGGGCCCAAATGGTGGACAAAAAATTACCGGCTGTGGGACATGGCTGCGGGCACCGGCAATCTGGAGTGGTTTCTTCCGGCGGACGCCTACAAAAGCATCTATCTTTCGACACTTCATCATGAGGATGTGCAGCATTGCAAACGAGTTTTCCCAGGCGCGACGGTTTTCCAATACGACTACCTCAACGACGATGTGGAAACAGTCTTTGATAGCCAGTCCTTATTTGACCATCAAAGCAAACGCCCGTCGAATCTGATCCGCGACCTTAACGACACGAGCATCAAGTGGATCATCTTTATCAATCCGCCGTTCGCCACGTCGCAGAAGGCGGGCTACTCCGGCGAAAGCAAGAAGGGCGTGAGCGGGACAAAAATTCAACCACTCATGCACAAGTGGGACCTAGGCGAAGTTTCGCGCGAGCTTTTCGCACAATTTCTTTTTCGCATCCGGCAGGAGTTTGCCGGCAAGCAAGCGCATCTCGGACTTTTCTCCACGCTGAAATACATCAACGCCAACAACGACCAGAAATTCCGCGACAATGTTTTTCAATTTGGATTCGAGGAAGGCTTTGTATTTTCATCGGCGACATTTTCCGGCACGCAACAAACCAATTCGTTTCCGGTCGGCTTTCTTGTTTGGGATTTGGCAAAGCCGAAAAAACTCGAAGCACAAAAAATAGAAGTCTCGGTGCTGGACGACGATACCAGCAAAATTGGCCGCAAGCTAATTGTGGCCGAACATCGCGACCGCTTCTTGAGTAAATGGATTGAACGGCTGCCGGCCACGGAAATTTTTCCTCCTCTTGGCAGTGCGATTTCCGTGAAAGGCGACAACGGCGACGTGCGTGACCGTGTCGCAAAAGGTTTTCTCGCCTCGCTCATGTGCAATGGTAATGATGTACAACATTACAACAACGTCGCATTACTCTCCGGCCCGTATGTAAGCGCGGGCGCGTTATCTGTTGTGTCGGAGAATTTCGATAAGGCGATGGTTGTCCACGCCGCCCGTAAGAATGTGAAGAAAAACTGGATCAATGACCGCGACCAATTTCTTCAACCGAAGACAAAACCCGGTATTAGTTTCGTAAGACAGTGTGCCGTATGGAGTCTTTTTGCCGATTCCAACCACACTGCTTCTCTTCGCAATGTCCAATATAAAGACAAAACCTTTCAAATTATCAATCACTTTTTCCCGTATAAAGTTTCCGCCGTGGAGAAGTGGAAGATTTCCGATTCTGATATTTCGCGCTCGCTTGAGCGTGATCCAGATGACCGCTTTGTCGCCAAATGGTTGACGGAACAAAAGCTGGACGCACCCAGTGAAAAACTTCTGGAGCTTGGCCTGGAAATTTACAAAACCTTCTTCGAGAATTTCAAAGATCTACCGACCGCGAAATACAAAGTCGAACATTGGGATGCTGGTTGGTGGCAAATCAAGCGATGTCTCGTCGAAGCCGGCTTAGAAAAGGAACGGCTGGATGCAGTAGAAGAAATAAAAAAACAGCTAGGTGCTGAGATAGGTAAAGAAACATTAGAATTGGGGATAATAACGGCAGTGAGTTTATTTTAAATCGAATTCTTTTCTACAGCCTCCGAAGCCCGAAAGAAAGGCAGCCATTACTTCAATGTCGGCTACGCCGAAGGAACAGTTTGGAATCTGAGAGCAATCAGCGCGGATTCTGCCGCGCGTTTTCCCGCATTGGAGCCAACCTTACACGGACTCAACGACCGTAACGCCATTATTCCGGACGAATCGGTATATCTATTCAACAAATGGAGTGGATTTGATTGGCCACATCGGGCCTACAGGAAATATCGATGAAGGCTACTCATATAACTCGAACCATCAACTAACCTATTATACAAATGCGGTTGGATACGTCACATCCTATACTTATGACGCACAGAATCGTCTGATTACAACAGTATCGCCATCTAGCCTTACTACGAGCAATTATTACACCTCAGGCGGGCCTTACTCGAATTGGGTTCAATCAACAACCGCCATTCAAATTGGCAGAAGCAATTCATTTACCTATTCCAATGACACGGTCCTAACATATACAGATCCGCTGGGCTTAACCACGACTTATGAATACGATGCATTGCAGCGCGTAACGAGTTCCTCCGATTCGCGCGGAACGATTTCGTATTCATACAATAAACTTGATCTCGCCGCTGTGACAGATCCTTTGACAAATACAACGTATTTTGGATACGACGGCGTTCGTCGTGGAATCGCGGTGACAAATGCGTTGGGATATTACTCACTTTACAATTACTGCTCGTGCGGAGCATTGGATTCAATTCAGGATGCAAACGGAAACCTGACGACATTCTCCTACGACAACGCTGGTCGGCAGATCAGCGTCATTTATCCTGACGGATACGAGATTTTACAGAATTTTGACTCGTGGGGCATGGGGACGAACTTCATTGACTCGGCGGGCGTTAGCACCACAAACTTGTACAACTATGAAACGGGTCTTGGATATGTCGCCGGCAACAGTGCCGGGCAGGTCTACCGCAAATCATACGATATCAATGATAGATTGACAAATTCGGTGAATATGAATGGCGTGATGATGTCTTCGGCTTTTGATCTACTGGGAAGAATACTCTCATGTACCTATGCTGATGGGGGAACAGAAAGCTTCGTCTATTCGCCCTTTGGATTAACTGCTTACACGAATCAGTTAGGAAATGCGACCTTATTTGGATATGACCCTGCCGGAAGGAAAACTACTGAAACAAACGCCTTGCTAAACGTTGTCCGATACAGCTACGACTCGGCGGGGAATTTGAGTACGTTGATTGATCAAAATGGATCCACTACGTCATGGGGATACGATTTCTGCGGACGCGTTACAAACAAAGTGGATGCGACAGCAACAACGATATTAACTTACGGCTATGATGCGGACAATCGTCTGACCAACCGGTGGAGCCTGGCTAAGGGGAATACCACTTATGCTTACGATGCGCTGGGCAATTTGGCGAGCGTTGTCTACGCGGCCTCCCACCCGATTACGAACACATATAATGCCATGAACTGGATGACCAGCATGTCCGACGGAGTCGGCATAACGACCTTTACGTACACACCGGCCGGACAACTTGCCTCCGAGGATGGCCCTTGGGCGAGCGACACTGTGTCGTACTCGTATTCAGACCGACTGCGGTGGAAGCTGGACCTGCAACAGCCTAACACTGCCGATTGGACGCAGATTATCGGTTTTGACCGCGTCAATCGCATGAGCAGCATCAGCTCACCAGCCGGGAATTTCGCCTACACTTACAATCCGGGTCTCGGCGGAGCCACGACGGCAAGCCGCTTGGTTTCGCAGATCGCTTTGCCAAGCGGCGCTGCCATCACAAACGCATTTGATGGGAATGGCAGAACAATTGTCACCTCATTGGCCAACCGCGGTGGCACGAACCTGGATTTGTACGCCTACACGTACAATAACGGAAACCAACGAACTCAGGTAACACGCGGCGGTGAGAATTCTGTTGACTACACCTACGACGCCATAGGCCAAGTAATCGGCGATCAGGCCTACGAGGCCGTTGGCGGCACATTACGCCTAAATGAACAGTTGGGCTACAACTTCGACCCCGCTGGAAATCTTGCCTACCGAACGAACAACGCTTTGATCCAGAAGTTTCAGGTGAACAATTTGAACGAGTTGACCTCTAACACTGGTAGTGGCACATTGACTGTTGTGGGCATGACCACTTCAACCGCAACAAGTGTTGCAGTCAACGGCACGAACGCCGCGCGTTACGGCGACGCAACATTTGCGGCGGCGAACATGCCGCTGACAACCGGCTACACCGCAATCGCGTCTGACAGTTATGGGCGGCACTCGACCAACACCATCTCCGTCAACCTTTCCACCAACAGGATCTTTCAGTACCGATGGGAATGGCAACCTGACCAACGACGGTTTGCGCAATTTCGCATATGACGACGAAAACCAACTGATTCAAGTTTCAATTTCCAATCAATGGCTTAGCCAGTTTACGTACGATGGAAAAATGCGCCGCCGAATCCGACAGGAATATACGTCCCAGGGTGGAGCATGGATTCAAACAAACATTGTGTATTACGTCTATGACGGCAACGAGGTTGTGCAGGAGCGCAACGCAAATAATGTGCCGAGCGTGACCTACACATGCGGCAGTGATTTGAGCGGGAGTTTAACGGGCGCCGGCGGCATTGGCGGACTTCTTGCCCGAACGGATATGACAACCGGCCAAGCTGCATTTTACCACTCTGATGCAAATGGCAACGTCACAATGATGGTTAATTCGTCCAATTTCGTTGTTGCCGAATATCTTTATGATGCCTTCGGAAACAGCCTGATGAAAGCCGGCATTCTTGCGGATGCAAATCTATATCGCTTTTCCGGAAAAGAGGCTCACCTTAATTCCGGATTAATGTATTATCCTTATCGCTATTATGATCCAAATCTTCAGAGGTGGCTAAATAGGGACCCAATTGGAGAGAGCGGGTTTGAGCTGCGTAGATTTCGGAACGGCGTTATGCTTCGAGTGATTGCACTGCTTCAGATAATTGGTGGTAATAATTTATTTGAGTTCATACAAAATCAGCCAACAGAGGGCTATGATGCGCTCGGCTTAGACGGAACGACCCCTCAGACTGGTCCTAATAGTTTCGCTTGTGCGCTAGCCACTAAAAACTATCAAGACGCAGTGAATGCATTACACGATAAAGACGATCCAACCATGCAGGAGGTGCTAGCTGTTGCTGGACTAGCCAACGCTATGCGAAACGCGTGTAAACCGCCTTCGCCACCCAAACCGCCCACAGTGCCAGTTCCCGTTCCCGCGTGCCCGACAAATGTTATAACTTTGCCGCCGGTTACAGAACAACAGAAGCAGTTTTGCTTTTGGACAACAGTTGGCACGGTGACCTATTGGGTCTGTAGTGAGGTATCGCGTCTTTTTCCTCCGCGCAATCTTATACCTATCCCATGATTCTCACGTTGAGGCTCTGTTATGTATTTGAGAAGTGGAATTAGTCAGATAAGGCCGCCGAGATACTTTTTTAATTTATGACCAGAAGTTAAGCGCAAGCATGTACACGTCTCAGATCACAGCAAGTATGCCATCAATTGAAGAGTTTATGCGCGAGTTCCTTCACTCGCGATGTGTTGAAGAGCAACGACACTTCGCAAGCCGCACTCCGTTTTTAGAAAAATATTATTGTGAGGAGTACCGGTTAAACCGAAGCACATACAGATTGCAGATGCTCCAATCTGAGGCTATTGTCAATATCACCGATTTGAATTTGGAGGCAGTAGTCATTACTGTTCATAGGAATCCATTTTATAAAGACGAGAAGCAGATGCATCGGCGACGTTTTCACTTGGCGCTATCGAATGGCAATTGGTTAATTCAATTTACTGAAAACGAGTGTCAATTTTGCTGGGGTTTAGGAGATTCAAGCTGTCCTATCTGCCATGGTTGCCATTGGTGCAGGACAATCCCAGAATGAACTGTAATTACATTTGGGTTGTAGTTTAATCAAATGTAAGCGTCACGCCGAGCGCCTCTGTAACAAGACAGCATTTTCGTCATAGCCTTTTGCTATGACATCTACACAGAGCTCTGGTCAGATTCTTAAAACCGATTCATTGGCGCGCCTTCAGACGCCCCGACTGCGCAAAGAGCAGTTGCTGGATGAGTTTGAGCGCAGCGGGTTGAGTTGTCCTAAATTTGCTGGGCTGTCAGGGGTTAAGTATTCGACCTTCGCCGCCTGGGTGGCCAGGCGCAAGCGGAGTCGTTCCACGGAAGCCCCGCTGGCCAAGGGTCCCGAGGAAAAGGCCCAGGTGCAGTGGTTGGAGGCGATGGTCGATCAGGCCAGGGTCGCGACTTCCAAGGAGACATCCGTGCTGAAAGTCTATTTCGGCAAAGACGCTCGCGCCGAGATTGCCGATGCCCGGCAAGCCGAGCTGGCGGCGGCGCTGTTGCTGGCTCTTAACACACCATCGCGATGCTGAGTTTTTCCGGAAGCATCAAAGTGTTGCTGGCGATGGAGCCGTGCGATCTGCGCAAGAGTTTTAATGGCCTCCATGGTCTGGTCACCGAGCGGCTGGGCGAGGATCCCCGCCAAGGCGCGATCTTTGTGTTTACCAACCGCCGCCGAACCCGGCTCAAAATGCTCTGCTGGGATGGCACCGGACTTTGGCTTCTGACGAAGCGCCTCGAAAATGGCACTTTCTTCTGGCCGCAGACGGTGGATGCCGGGCAAAAGAAAATGTCGCTGACGCCGCAGGCTTTGGCGATGCTGACTGATGGCGTTGATTTGCGGGGCGGCACCTTGCGGCCGTGGTATGAGCGGCAGCCATAAAAAAGTGAGGGATTTTCTTAATTATACTTGACTGTAGGGGCGTTTTCCGTTAAACCCTTGCTCTGTCGTGACGGAGCAGGAACTTCAACTGGCCCAACTGCTGGAAAAATGCCAGCAGGCCTTGACTGAATCGCTGCGGAGGGAGGAAGCCCTCCGGCGGGAAAACACCGTCCTTCGGCAAAAGGTGGATGCCTTGGTCCGCCGGGTGTTTGGCTCCAGCAGCGAGCAGATAAATCCGGCCCAGTTGCAGTTCTTGTTGCAAGGACCGGAGCCAATCAAATCGGTCGTTGATGTTCCGCCAACCATCGCTCCGACGGTTAAACCATCCAAGCCCGCCGCCACTGAAAGCAAACCCCGCTTGCCGGAAAACCTGCCGGTGGTGGAAGAAGTCATTGATCCAGACGTGGTCAAAGCTCAACCGCAACTCTGGCGTTACATTGGCCAGGAGGTGAGCGAACAACTGGATTACGAGCCGGGCCGTTTTCTGCGCCGCCGCACCATTCGCCGCAAGTATGTTCACCGGCAGGACCAGGATCGCCCGCCTATTGTGGCGCCGCTGCCTGAGTGTTTGCTGGAGCGCGGCATGGCCGCGCCGGGATTGCTGGCCCATGTGCTGGTCAGCAAGTATTGCGACCACATGCCGCTTTACCGGCAGGAACAGATGTATCGGCAGCGCCACGGCGTTGCACTGCCCCGGCAGACGCTGGCCCGCTGGGTGGAACTGGCGGCGGATTGGCTGCGACCCATTTATGAACAAATCCTCACCGGAGTGATGGCTGGCGGCTACGTGCAAGTGGACGAAACGCCAATCCAGTTCCTGGAACCAGGCCATGGGAAAACCCGGCAAGGTTATTTTTGGACCTGCAGCCGTCCGGGAGGTGATGTCGTCTTTCGGTGGGAAACCAGTCGCGGAACGCAGTGCCTGAACAATTTGATCCCGGTTAATTTTCGGGGAGTCATCCAGTGTGATGGCTACTCGGCCTATCGCTCCTTTGCCGACAGCCGCAATGGAACCGTCCAGTTGACAGGTTGCTGGGCCCATGTTCGGCGCAAGTTTTACGAGGCCCTGGAGCAATCGCCTCGCACGGCGGCTTGGTTCCTGGGTCAAATCCAGCAACTTTATCGAGTCGAAGCCAAGCTGAGAGAGCATCGAGCGGGTCCGAACTTGCGCGCCGCCCACCGGGCCAGCCAAAGCAAGCCGGTCGTTCAGCGACTTCAACGCGCCCTGGTCCGGCTCAAGGCCAGCCATCGCTATCTGCCGCAAAGTCTGCTGGGCCAGGCCATGGATTATGCCTTGGGCCAATGGCCAACCCTGAGCGTCTACCTTGAAAAAGGAAGCGTTGAAATAGACAACAATTTAGTCGAGAATTCCATTCGTCCCACGGCGGTTGGAAAGAAAAACTGGCTCTTTGTCGGAGAAGCCGGCGCTGGCCAGCGCGGAGCGATTGTTTACAGCATCATCGAAAGCTGCCGCCGCCGAAACATCGATCCATACGCATACCTCTGCGATGTTCTCGCCCGCCTGCCTCGAATGACCAACCACCGAATACCAGAAGTCACCCCAGGAGCTTGGGCCAAATCTCGCCGCCCCTCTGCAAAAGCAGCGTAGATGTCAGAGATAGCTGCCTCTGGCGTCTCTACAAAACTCTAGTTCAGTCACACGGTGCGTCGCGTGACGCTTACAATCAAATAACACACAAAGGGGAGTCACCGAGTAGGACATTGAGTCAATAGATAAGACGCTTCCGTCCTCAATTTTCTTATTCAGCTTTTCCCTCGCTGCAAAAGTCTTCTTTACAGGCTGCATCCGATCCGTTCATTTGTAAGCGTCACACGAGCCCTTTCAATTACCCACAAGTATTCGATGAAGAATGAAGATTGTTTGCGAAATAAATGTACAAATTTAGCCACTTGTGGTGGAACCTTGGGATGCAAACCAAGAATTCGGTTACGAAGTCAGAGATAATTCCCGCCAGCACCTGGATTGATAACGAAGTGGAAGGGTGCGACTTTAAGGACGTGCGGTTGGCCAAGCGGTTCAACAAACTTCTGGGGATGATGTCGGAGGGAATCGGCGAAAGCGTCCCGTATGCCTGCCAGGATTGGGCCAATACCAAGGCGGCTTACCGCTTTTTCTCCAATGAATCGGTGAGCGAGGACCAGATCATGGCGGGGCATTTTCAGGCCACCCGCGGGCGGCTCGCGCAGTCCGGCCAGAAGATTCTGATGCTCCATGACACCTGCGAGTTCTCGTTTCAGCGGGACAAGGATTCCAAGATCGGGCTCCTTGGCCGGCCCGCCTGCGGCAAGGGCAAGGACGGACGCATTAAATTCATTACGGTGCGCGGCATTCTAATGCACAGCACTCTGGCCATCACCCTGGACGGACTGCCCCTGGGACTGGCGGCCATCAAGTTTTGGACCCGCAAACAGTTCAAAGGCTGCAATGCCCTGAAAAAGAAGATCAATCCGACGCGGGTGCCGATTGCGGAGAAGGAGAGCAGCACCGTCCGCAATAGCAGGATATGCCTGCCTCCGGCGAAGGAGGTGAAACTCGTAGATCAGAAAGGCTCCCGCCAGTCGCAATCGTTTTGAACATCTCGGAATACAGGTCCTGCGGCGAGACCTTGTAAATCAACGAGAGCTTGAACACATTAGCCAAGTGTGGAACCGCTGATCCATTCTCCCACTTGGAAATTCGCTCTGTGCTTCCATCGAGCCCGAGAAGGTGAGCAACCTCATGCTGGCGCAATCCAGCCCTTTTGCGATGCTCTCGAAGTGTGTTGGGATATTTTTGTATTTTTGGTATCATATGATGTTATAATAACGGAATGGTAAAAGAGAAAAAGGAGGGAAGAGTTGCCTTTAACGGCAAACCTTCCCCATCATGGCCCGCAAAGTGGACTCTTGCAGGTCATTGCCATCAACGATTCGATGCTGTCCTGGATGTGGTTGTTATTTCGCACTGCTTCTGAAAGCCACTCTGTATGGTCACAAACAGGGCTAAATCGGTTTTGAAGAGCCTTGAATCCGTTTTTACATTGGTAAATAAGGGTATTTCCGGAAACGGAAAGTTCTGAAAAGATTATTCGCGCCAATTGCTCTTTTTCTCTGGAATTCGCCATTTCGTAATAGCCTGAGCCATATTTCACGAGTTCTGAAAGTTTTACCAGGTCCTTGATAACCTCGTGCATTGAGGCGTCGGATGCTTCCTCGGCGGCGTGAAGGGAAGTGAGGCTCGCGTTGAGCGAATTCTCCTCTTCCATGAAGCTTTCCGGCGAATACACGCCGGTTTTAAGGAGAGACAGCTTGTTGGCCCTCAAATATGCCAGGTCCTCTCGGAGCTTCTTCTTGCAGCGTTCGCCTTCCTCAAGCTCCGCATGACGTTTGTTCTCGAGGATGGAAATATCGGTTTTGGTGAGAGCCTCCAAGTTGGCGAGTTCATCATCGGTGAATGAAAGGCCTGACAAGGACTTGGTGATTTCCCGCTCCAAAAAATCCAAGTTGAAGTTCTTGTGCTTGTTTGGGCAGTTGGGTTGGCACCGCGCATAAAAGTAGTAGATTCCCTTTTTTGTGTACGGAGTATATACTCGCCGGCAATCGGCGCAACGGACCAGCCCGCGAGCCGGCAAGTCCAGCGTCTCGGCATAATGCACGCTCGATCTTTTTCGATTGAGCGCCTGGTGGGCTTTGTTGAAAAGCTGTTCCGTTACCAACGGCTGATGGCTCGTGCTCGGTATGTATGTGCCGTCAATTCCCAAAATCTTGCCTGTATAGAATGGATTGGTCAGGATTCTGTGGACCTTCGTTATGGTCATCGGTCGTGAAAGCGCTTCGATTTCAATATCGTCTTCTTCCTCCGCGAGCATTTCATCCGGGGTTCTCCTGCGCCTTGAGGGCACGGTGGTCAACCCCTGCTGGTTCGCCCAAGCCGTTAAATCAGAGAGACTCCACTCTTTGGCGGCAAGGATCTCGAACATCCGCTTGATAATTGGGGACCTCACCGGATCGAATGGCTTGTGTTCCATCCTGCCTTCATTGAGATACCCGATGGGGGCTTTGTAAGTGCAGATGCCGCGCTCACGCAAGCTTGCCATCGTTTTGGTCACTTTTTCAGCCGTGACCCGGGAATGATGCTCCGCAAACATGCCATCTATGTCCATGTGAAGCGCGCCCGCGCTCGTTTTTTCGTAGGTGGCATAGACAAAACGTACATCGACGCCCTTCTTCATCAGCTTTCGGACCACGGTGTCGTCGCCTCGGTTGCGGCTTACACGATCCCAGCAGAGGACGATGATTCCCTTGAACGAGCCCCTGCTGAGGAATTGAATGAGCCGCTGAAACTTCGGCCTTTCGATGCGGTATTGAACCATGCCGCTCGCCGTCATGCTGATTTCATTGTCTTCCTTGAAGCCGGAATGCCGCTCGGAAACGATTCCATCCACGGAGAATCCTTTGAGCGTGACGGGCGCGATGGCCAGGCTTTCCCGTTGCGCGAACTTGGTGTTTTCCCCTCGCTGATACTTTATCGAATTCTTCTGATTGTCTGGTTCGTCGGTGCTCTTGCGGGCGTACACGAGATAGCAGTTCCGGTATTTACCCGCGACGATGTCTTTGAGTGTTTGGCGTTCTGTGTCGATTATCTCCATTGATGATGGGTGATGCTGGTTCCTTCCATATTTTGCCTTCCCGAATGGTGAACCCTTCAGAAATGAGCCGATTATGTATCGCCCGTAAAACCTCGCCATACTCGCGCAAGGATTCTATGGTTTCGTTGGTGAATTGGACACGATTACCTGGCTGACCATTATGGACTTCGCGTGAGCCAGTTGGTTGCTCGTTCGTGAGCAAGCTGTCCGGGGATTCGGGTGAAAATTGATCATCCATACCACCGATTGTAACGAAACGTGGGAACGGCGGAAGGAGGGACTTCTTGCGCTTTGCGGCAAATTTTAATTCAGGTTGGCTATACGCTCCAACAGATACCCTGACTGCCATGCTAACGTACCCAATCGGTACGTCAACCGAGCCATAATTTAAGAAATGTCTGGTTTTGCGTGGCCATCGGCAGACTTAGCTAAAGTTCCAAAGCGCACAGCCCATCGTTCCCTGTGGTTCCCAAATATCCTCAACTCGTCATTTTTCAGACCGCGAATTTTGTGTTTTAATATATTGTGCAAGGACGGGCCTCACAGGCTCGCTGTTTTTGTGGAAAGTTGCCGCGCACGGCAAATTTTCCCTCCTACCGCCTCCGCCATTATTCGTTTAGTCTGGAGTTCTGAACTCGCAGGCTGAGTTCTTTCATAATCACTTCATGGCTTCGCAACATCTTTCCAATCATGTGCGGAAATATCGCAAGCGCTCCGCGCTGTCCCAAAAGGACGTGGCCTACCTGTTGGGTGTCGTCAGCGCCTCCAAGGTCAGTAGGTACGAACGGTTCACGCGGGAGCCGGGGCTTTACACCGCCCTCGCCTATGAAGCGATATTCCAGTGCATGGTTTCGGAGCTTTTCCCGGGCCCGTATCACAGGATTGAAGCAGAAGTGCGAGCGCGGGCAAAAACACTGATGGGGAGAAAAGGCAATGGCACACGAAACCAGGGTTCCATCCGCAGGCGCCGGACCCTCGCAGCAATTGCTTGCGTAGATTTTAAGAAATAATCAAAACAAACATGAGTCATCGTCAAGAAAAACATATAAGGGTCTTGGGAATTGTGGCGTCGTCGCGCGGCGTCGGCTATGCCGTGATGGAGGGGAAGAACATCTTGGTGGATTGGGGTGTCAAGACGGTGAAAGGGGACAAAAATAATCGCTCCCTGTCGAATGTAGCCAATCTTATAGCGCAGTATGAGCCAAACGCAATCGCCCTGGAAGACACCGGGTCGCCCGGATCAAGGCGGCGCTCTCGGGTGCAGGCGCTCACCAAAGAAATCGTCGCATTGGCCGAAGGCGAACACCGCGATGTGAAGCAATATTCACGCAAACAGTTGAATCTTGCGTTTATCAAAGATGCGACGGGGTCGAAGTATGCGTTGGCCGAGAATCTGGCCTCCCGCTTTGCGGCTGATCTCGCCGATGACCTACCGCCAAAGCGCAAGTGCGGGATGAACGAAGACTGCCGGATGGACATTTTTGATGCAGTAGCGCTCGCAGAGCATTTTCTGAGGAGCAGGGGATCGTGATCAAAGAGATTGATGAGGTAACTGGAGTTCTCTGAGATATTATTCATTAGTGCCATGCACCAAAGAATAAACGAAAGCTTGGGGTTTGGGGCTGTAATTCCGTGTTGGGCGTCGGCTTGTTGCGGCCGGAATTGTGGGGCGATTTTTACATAGCTCCGTGCTATCGTTTCCATCGTTCATTGCCTGCTCTTGGCCGATTCAAATAAATGGAGCGCCACGGCGGTTTCTCCACGTTATCGCGCTCTGGCCCTCAGGGTCGCCGCTCGCACGCTGGACGCACCGTCCGAAGTCAGGGCGTATTCGTGCGTGGTGAAACGCCTTCGACCGGGCTGGGCTGGAACGACTTTGACCGGACGGTGTATTGGTAAGAGGGCGCGGCGAACAAACCCGAATCGGCATTTCGAATCCGGCGAGGCGACAGCGGGAATTGGTAATAAGTGAGTCAAATTGTCCCCAAATGTGAGACATGCGACAATCATTAAGAGCCTTAATGACTCACCTGAACGGTTCGTGCGGGTATTGCCTGACCGCTAGATGTTGTTGTTGGCGAGCAATATACTACCTATTAGTGGGGCTATTTGCACTATTGGCATCCGTGATGCTTTCAAAAGGGATTTAGGTTTTGGGGCGAAACGCCCCCTAAAAACATAATTTGAAACATCAAAAGTTTATGGCAAAAGTAAAACCATTTCATACAAATTCGCACGAACATGCCCCAACTCATCGCGAGGTTTATCACGATACGGACACCTGTCCCGACGGGCGCCGAATCAAGCCCGAGCACCGGGTAGAGGGGGACGGCGGAAAAAAGCACTGCCTGGAATGCGAGAAGCAAGAGCACGCTCATCACGATGAACATCCACGACGGCATCATGACCGTCCACCCCAGCCGAATCGGACACACGCAAAATGAGTGTGAATCGGGATTACAAGCGGTGGTTTGAGAAAGACCCGCCGTTGTTTGCTCAACAGCAGGAAATTCTTGAAGCCGCCGGTTTCGCACTTGTTCGCGAAACCTTCGACGAAGGGGCGATCCAATTCGTAGGGCATTCCAAGAGCGATCCGGGAAGGAAGTTAATTGTCGTTTTTCCCGAGACGTTTCCTTCCTCCGCTCCAAAAGTTTATGATTCGCACCCTAGTAAATTGCTAATTCGACATCATCGAATCGATTCTCGACAGCTCTGTCTTTTTGGTTTTGACGAAAGTCGATGGTGCGCGACACTCTCGGTCAAAGACGCGCTCGTCGAGGCCGAACAACTTATCGCAGAATTCAAAGATGTAGGCGTATCGGTTGAACATCAACCCCCGGAACCGCTGACCCGTTCCGTTTTTCATATTCCTGAAACCGCCATGTTGGTCCCACCGCCAATCTCGACATACGAGGGATTTGGGCAGCTCAAGCATAAGAGCGGTAAATTTCGGGGGAAGTTTGTACATGAAGGAGACCAAAAAAAGGAAACGAAGGGGCGCGGAATAGTATTCGAAGCCGATTTTGGAGCCGAAACAATAAAATGTTTCTCGCAATTCTCAGGCTTGCTCCGCAATCACGGTAAAGACATTGCTGGTGAATGGTTTTACCTCGAAGAACCGCCCACACAGGAAAACCTACCAGAAGTCGTAAAAAAGTGCTTTCAGAAGGTACAGGGTTCTAAGAAGGCGGATTTTTACTGGATTGCGCTAGTTTTCCAAGAAGAGGTGGGAGCGCAAAATCGAACTCGACTCACTTGGATGGTTATCAGGACAAATTCGACGGGACACCCCCACTTGGTGCGGACATTTCCATACATACAACAGGAGCGCTACGTTCGAATTCCCGACTTGGACGGCCTTGAACAAAAGCGAGCAGTGCTGATTGGTTGCGGCAGCTTAGGATCAAAGATTGCTGCGAATTTAGCAGCATCCGGTGTGAATCGCTTCGGGTTAGTGGACTTTGATTACTTTGAACCCAATAATTCTGTTCGTCACGAACTCGGTATTGAGTATTTCGGCATGAACAAGGAAAAGGCGTTGCTGGAACGCCTCTGTTCGTTGAATCCTGTCGTCGCTGAACATTCCAGCACTCTTACGTTCCAAGTGGGCGGGATTGGCTCCGTAGCCCTGGAACAGCAATTCTACGATTTGCTAAAAGACGCTGACATTATGATTGACTGTTCGGGTGTTCATTCTGCGAGGCACTTTCTGAATGAAATTTCGTTCGAGAGGGGGATACCATTAGTGGTTGCTTCGGTGACGAATGGCGCATGGGCTGGCGAAATTATTAGAATGGTGCCGGGGAAAACGCCCTGTTACCTTTGTTGGCTGGATCAATACTATAACCACAAGCCGCCATCGGCTCCGTTAGCGAAAGGAGAAGTTTTTGCCCCGGGTTGTGACCAACCCACGTTTACAGGTACAACCTACGATCTGGGAATAGTGGCCGGGTTGGCAACCTCGATGTGTGTGGAAACACTTTTGTCAGGCGGCGAGAAAACTGATTTGTCGAAGAACTACATTCGCTGGTCTGGCAGGGACAAAGACGGGAATCAGATCTTCTTGACAGAAGCGCTTTCGACAGACTTTCAAAAGGAATGTTGGTGTGCCGTCGCGTAGCATGGATTTCGACCGCGTCATCATATTGAAAAAGTGCCTCGATATTATCAAAACTGAGGCTCGAAAGGTGTGGAGGACTGAAACTGGCGGGCCATTAGCGGGATACGTTACCGAAAACCGTGTGCTCATTGTTGTTGATGCAATCGGTCCAGGGCCGAAGTCGGTTTTGGAGCGCTTCAGTGTAACGATTGATGGTGAGCACGCTCAGAGGTTTTGCGATAATGTTAGTCGTGAATCGAACGGGAAGATTGACTATGTCGGAGACTGGCACAAGCATCCGGGCGTCTCCTTAAATCCGAGCATACATGACACGTCCGCTATGAAAACAATGGCGAATTTCAAGTTTTCGCCAACAAAGCATCCTATTTCTTTGATTTATCGGAGCTGGCCTCGGGCGTTCCGAGTATACGTTTGGGACGGGTCCGGGGCGTTGGTAAAGGTTCCATCAAGCTGCCAATAACCACTAACGATGATGTGACGGTGCGCTGCGGGTATACGACGACACATAGGTGCCATTCTTTCGATAGTAGCCTTGGACGTATACACTGTCCCCAGCGCTTGACCTCGGTTTTGCTGTTCCTGAGGCGTAGTCGACCGTTTCGACGTTTCCTCTCGAATTCGCCAGTTGCTGCGCCGTCCGGATATTTTGTTCGACTGCGGCGGTTTTGGCCACGGCGATTTCCGCCAATTCCTTGTGAGACGCCCGCCCTGCATCAAGTTTCTTAACGTCGCATACGTATACCCACCACACGCCAGGCGCGGGAGGATTCTGGAAAGGAGGCACGGTCACCGCCCGCCCTCTGGATGCATTGTCCGAAGTCAAGGCTGGGCGAGCGCGGTGGAACGCCTTCGACCGGGCTGATCCGGAACGACCTTGACCGGATGGTAAAATGGGACGAGGGCGCGGCGAACAAACCCGAATTCGCATCCAACCCGGCGAGGCGGCGGTCGAGGGGCCAGGGCCGGAGTTCGGTTCAATTATGAACGAAACTTGCAAAAAACTTCGTTTCCGGCGTTGTGAATTGTTTTCCATTCTGACTATAATCCTATATGACGGGACGGGAAATCGCTGCGGAGCTTGTAAAAAAATTTGGCACTCGTGACCTTAATGAAGCCGACACGAGACACCAGATCGTTGATCCTCTTTTGCATGAAGTTCTGGCTTGGCCTCGCGAAAGCGTAAAGTGCGAGCAGCATGTGCATCCCGGTTACATCGATTATGTCTTACGCGACAAAGCTGATCGTTCCGTTTTGCTAATCGAGGCGAAAAGAGAGGGCGACTATTTCAAATTGCCAACCAGGGCGGGTAAACAACGGCACGATGTTCGGACGGTTCGCCTGCGGACACTTGCGACCGACGCAAGCACTGCCAGTGCAGTACAGCAGGCAGCGCAATATTGTCCAGACATCGGATGCCAATACGCATGTGTGACGAATGGCCACGAGTTTATAATTTTTCGGAGTTTCATTCCTGGAAAGCATTTCATGGATGCCGACGCCTTGGTAATATACGATTTAGCCTTTTTTTCTGATAAATTTACAGAGGCTTATAACCTCCTTGGGTGCCAGGCAATAACGAGTGACCGTTCACTTCAGTTGGCCTTTGGTTTCGGGCGGGACGTCGGTCGTGAGTTATATTATGCAAAAAATGGTATCACACACTATGATGCCACCGTACAGAAGAACCCATTTGCAAAATTCCTTGAGCCGATTTCCCGAAAATATTTTGGAGAAATAGCCTCCACTGACAAAAGAATGATGGATCATTGTTACGTCTTTGCCCGTGGAACGCGGCAAGTTGAGCAAGGAATGAAAACACGGCTAACGGACGATCTAACAACTTTTTTCAAAGCCGATGGGGCCGAGAATATTGCGAATGTGAGAACGGGTGGAAAATTGAGTGACCGAATCGCACGGTCACTTCAAAGGAATTCCGGCGGCGAGGTTTTAATATTATATGGAGGCAAAGGAGCCGGGAAATCGACGTTTTTAAGGCGATTGCTATATCACGATGCGCCAACACAGCTGGTGCTTCGTGGCTTTCCAATCATTGTCGATTGCCTTCGGGCCCCACAGGAAAAAAATGATCTAACAACATACATTTGGAACAAAATTACTATTGCCTTAGATCAGGACGGGCTATTGGATGGTTCAATGGAGAGTCTTTTGCAGCTTTTTGAAGATAAATTTGAGATTGCTAAGAAACAGGAGCTTGCTGGGTACGGAATGGGAAGTGGAGGCTTCATTCGCGCGCGGAATGCATTGGCTGTCAAATGGAAGGAAGACAAAGTTTATGTGGCTCAGCGACTCAAAAATTACTGGCTTCGGAATGGCAAGAAGCTGATCATTGCTTTTGACAACACGGATCAACTTCCGCCCGTTTTGCAGGATCATTGTTTTCTCTTGGCGCAGAACATTTCTCGAGAATTAGAGTGTGTCGGGATTATCTCTATGCGGGAAGAGCGATATTGTCGGGCGCGAACGGTGGGGGTGTTGGACGCGTATCAGAATGCAGGGTATCATCTCGCCGCGCCAGATTTGGCAGGCGTCTTCACGAAAAGAATTCGGATGGTAATCACGGACCTTGCGGCGCAGGGGCGCACCAGCATATTAGAGACTCTTCCTGAAGACGCTCCCTTTGAAGAACTAAAGAAGTTTTTTATTGCGTGCCTGCTCCAGTTTCGCGACAGGAACAACGCATTCAGGCGGTTTCTCGAAGAATGCTCCCGCGATAACACGCGTCTTGCCCTGGAGTTTTTCGGTCAGTTTGTATCCTCAGGATATACCCATGTGGAAGAGATGATTAACAACATTCACTGGACGGTGATCAGCCATCAAGTAATTAAGCCGATGATGGTGCCACAAAGGTTTAATTACGACGAGAATAAGAGCTTAATACCGAACATTTATCAATGTAGAACGCCCCAGCACGGTTCACATTTCACAACGGTTCGGCTTTTGCGGATGTTAAGACATGGCACCGGAATGTCGCCAGATTCGGGTGGGTATTGGCGCGTGGATGGTCTGATCGACGAATTCGAAAGTAAATTCGGAATGCGCCAGGACTGCGAATCTGCGCTTGATGTGCTTTTGCGTCATGGGCTTGTTGAAGCCAATAACCGCTTGGATTCGTATTCGGTTGAAAAAGCTGGGACCGACGGTAAAGAATTAATTTACGCTGATGAGATTCGAATAACCGCGTTCGGTATTTATATGCTGGAACATCTTTCCCGGACGTTTACGTATTTGGAAATGGTTTCGTTGGATTGCGGCTTGGCAGACGAAAGCCTTTATCATTCCTTCTGCAAAGCTGCTGTTAGTGAACGGATTGCGGGAACGAATGTTGAACGTCGAAACCGGATGACGTCGCGACTGGATCGTGCGACCGCTTTTGTCCGGTATCTTCAGACAGATGAAGCCCGCGAAAAGGGTGAATTCTTACTGAATGACGCCGACGACATTATGCCCGCTGTTTCGGCGGCATTTGAGGAAGACAAACAAAAGGCACTTGCGAGCGCAATTAAGAATATCGGCAAGCGTGCGGCCATTGAGCGTGCACCAGAAATTTAGCCCTAAAGTTTATTTTAAATCCGCCGATTAAGTAACTGAGCGGGCCGAATGCCTGCATTTCTGCATTTTTTGCAGATCAAACGCGGCGGCAATCTCAGACCGATTGTTGTCTGGCTGAACTTCTTTTTAGAAGTTCGGCCGATTTTTTGACCAACAGTGCAGCGAGCGATTAAAAGCCCGCCGGTTGTACGCCTCTTTTGCGAATCGGGATCGCACACCTGCCGCTGTCTGCGACTCTATGACGCGCGTACGGTGCTGGGCAAAGTGGTGCGGGAAGCAGGTCGGCAGGCCGGCGGAGCTGAGGTGCAAGACCCGAGCCGACTCGTCAAAGCCCTTACGGTGCGGTCGCAAAAAGGCAACATCGCGCACGACGGATGGTGGACTGCGCGCAAAAGCTTCTGTTTCAATTTTTGCAACGCATTGAACTTTGGCCAAGCCGGGCGAATTTCTATGCCGAATGCATGGATTCTCGACGGAGGATGATCATGCATCGCAGAAGAAATGCATGAGCTCGCGCCGGATTTCCAAGCCGGGCTTCGTGCGACCGGATTCCCAATTCTTTACCGTTTTAACACTGACTCCAAGTTTGGAAGCGAGTTGTTTCTGCGTAAGATTCGCGTGCAACCGTTTATCTAACAGTAACTTGGAAATGAACTCGGAGGGCGGAGGCGAATCGTGCCTTATGGCCCGGATCATTAAATGACAAAAGGGGCGCGGAAACAACCCCTTCCGCCATGCGATGTAAGTTGTTGCATGTGTGAAGTTTAAAATTGCCGTTCCGAAATATCTCCAGGCGCTCATTAAAACACGCGAACCTTGCCAGATTTGGCCAAAGAGCAAATCGAATGGAGGATCGGTCTGAGATTCGCTGGGATTTAACCTCTTTGTAACTCAATCGTTTGCACCCCCCCATCATGGACTGGAGGCTTCGCGACCGCCTGGCGGGACGCCGGTGTCTTCAATCGAGCGGATGGCCAGGGCTGTCCAGCCGGTTTGATGATTGGCTCCCAGTCCCTTGCCGGTCTCGCCGTGAAAGTATTCGTGAAAAAGCACTAGATCGCGCCAATGGGGATCGGACGCCCAGCGGGAATCGCCACCGGCGAAAGGACGGCGTCCATTCTTGTCAGGCAGAAAAATCGAGGCCAGGCGCCGGTTGATTTCCTCCGCGGCCTTTGTCAGGTTGACGCGTTTTCCCGAGCCGGTGGGGCACTCCACCAAGAGATCGTCGCCGTAAAAGTGGCTGTAACGCTCCAGCGCCTCGACAATCAAATAGTTGACTGGAAACCAGATTGGGCCCCGCCAATTCGAGTTGCCGCCGAAAATTCCGGTCCGGGATTCTCCCGGCGCATAATCCACCCGGTAAACTTGATCACCCGCCACGAACTCGTATGGATGGCCTTCGTGATAGCGCGACATCGAACGAATGCCGTGCGGGGAGAGGAATTCGTTTTCGTCCAGCAAGTAACGGAGCACGCGCTCGAGTCGTTTGCGGGAGGGAATGGCGATCAGGCGGCGTCCGTGGCCGCGTTCGCAATGAGTGATGTTCCGCGCCAAATCCTGCCGATGCTTGAGAAACCAAGCGAGCCTCTTGCTGAAGCCGGGCAGGCGGGCAATTTGGTGTTCCTCCAGAACTTCAACCGCAATGAGCGGCAGCAAGCCGACAAGCGAGCGGGTCTTGAGCGGAACGCTTTTGCTGTCAAAACGAATTTGGTCGTAGTAGAATCCGTCCTCTTCATTCCACAGCCCG
This sequence comes from uncultured Verrucomicrobiae bacterium, assembly GCA_963764165.1. Lineage (GTDB taxonomy): Bacteria > Verrucomicrobiota > Verrucomicrobiia > Limisphaerales > Palsa-1400 > Palsa-1400. The sequence goes on along the minus strand of CAVXRD010000004.1, from coordinate 731,232 downwards.
CTGCCGCCCAGCGTATTGACGGCGTCGGCAATCTGGACAAAGTGCTCAAGGAATTTAGATGCCATGTCCTCGTAGGCGGAATGCAGCGCGCCGCCGTCGTGGGCCAGCTCCAGCGCCATGCTCAGCATGGTCGCGCAGTAAAAAGCCATCCATGCCGTGCCGTCCGCTTGCTGAAGCATCCCCCCGGTGGGCAATGGCTTCGAGCGGTCAAAAACGCCGATGTTGTCCAGGCCCAAAAAACCGCCGGAAAACAGGTTCTTGCCATGTGCATCTTTGCGGTTGACCCACCATGTGAAGTTTAAGAGAAGCTTTTGAAAAGCGCTTTCCAGGAAATCGCGGTCGCGGTGGCCTGGCCGGCCTGCGATTTTGTAGATGCGCCACGCCGCCCAGGCATGAACAGGCGGATTCACATCTTCGAAGGCGAACTCGTAGGCGGGAATCTGGCCGTTGGGATGCATGTACCATTCGCGCAGGAAAAGGGATATTTGGCTTTTGGCAAATGCCGGGTCGATGCGTGCCATTGGAATCATGTGGAACGCGAGGTCCCACGCTGCGAACCATGGATACTCCCATTTATCCGGCATCGAGATGACGTCACGGGCAAAAAGATGAGCCCAATCATGGTTGCGGCCCAGCTTCCGAGTGGCGGGCGGTGGGATTCCGTTGTCCCCGGTGATCCAATCCTTTACCACGTAATGATAAAACTGTTTTGACCACAAAAGCCCGGCGTAACCCTGGCGGATGATGTTGCGTCGGGCTTCATCGACCTTGCCTCGCGCCGCCGACGCATAGAACTCGTCCGCCTCGCGCAGGCGGCTGTCAAAAATAATGTCGAAATCCGGGCCGAGAGCAAGGGGAGGGGCATCGCCTTCGGGAAACAGGCGCAGTTTCACAACCGTCGGCGAGCCCGGCGCGACGCGGAGCATGTAATGGGGCGCGGCTTTGGTTCCGAACCCCGCCGGGTTTACAGCCTCTCGTTTTCCGCCAATCACATATTCGTGAAATGCGTTTTTTACGAAAGCTCCGTCCGGGCCGACTCCCCATAACCGGCGCCCGTCTGATTCGTTCTCCGTGAACAAAACAATCGGCAAATTCCCTGTTGGCTCAGGCGCAAACACAAATTGATAATTTCCCAATGATTCATGGGTCACGCGCAAGCGGCATTGCTGGGCGGATTTTTCGATGCGTGGCTTGACGACCGCGTGCTCGCAGCGGGATCCCCATGACCACGTATTGCGGAACCAAAGGGTCGGCAGCAAATGCAGCGCGGCTTCCTCCGGCCCGCGATTAGCGACGGTGATTTGAATCAAAATGTCGTCCGGGGAATTCTTCGCGTATTCCACAAACACATCGAAATAGCGGTCTTCATGGAAGGCCCCGGTATCAATCAACTCAAATTCGTCTTGGTTTCTTCCGCGCGCTCGGTTCTCGGCCAGCAATTGCGCGTAAGGAAATTCCGATTGAGGGTACTTATAGAGGGCCTTGAGATACGAATGTGTCGGCGTGGAATCGAGATAGAAGTATTCCTCTTTCACATCCTCGCTGTGATTGCCTTCCTCACCTGTAAGGCCAAACAATCGCTCCTTCAGTATCGGATCCTTGCCGTTCCAAAGAGCGAGCGCAAAACAGAGCCGGCATTCCCGGTCGGTAATTCCAAGCAAACCGTCCTCGCCCCAGCGGTATGCGCGGCTGCGGGCGTGATCATGGGGGAAATAGTCCCAGCAAGTGCCGTGTTCCGAATAATCTTCACGCACGGTGGCCCATTGACGCTCACTCAGGTAAGGGCCCCAGCGCTTCCAATTTTTTGCCCGGGACGCATCTTCTTCCAAACGCCGCTTTTCCGAGTGCTTGCCCTTTGAACTCATTTAGCAATTCTGGCGGGCGTGGCGGGAATGAACTTTGCGTGAGCCACGACGGGCTTGAAGTTTCCGATGTGATAATTGTGGCAGAGCAGGCAATCCTCACGCACTTGGTGGGGCTGGTGGCAGCTCGCGCACCGGGATTTGTCGATCGTTTGAAAATTGCTGTGAAATATGGAAGGATCGCGCTGGCCTGGATCGAATGCGGCGGCGTAGGAATCTTTGCCCGTTCCATCTGATGTCGCCCACGAATGGCAAGTCAAACATCCCCTGTTGTCGAGCAAACTGAGGTGTGGCGAATGCGCGAAGCGGGTGAAACCGTGCTCTGTTTGATCGGGTTCCAGCGGCATCCAATTGACCAATTTCACTGGCGCATCGTCAATGCTATGGCACTTGGCGCAGAGGCCAACCGCCTTCGGCGCGGAAAGGTCGTTAAAGAGCGCACTCGCGCTCGCCGGATCAGTCGTCTTGCTGGCGTCCACCGTCAAGCTCATCCACGAGCTGAGAAAACGGTCTGCGTGTCCGCGCGGGTGGTAGGATAGCGTGAACGAACCATCCGCGCTATACCAACCGCCTTGTCCCACCTGCACATCTGCGGGCGGAGGCTTAATCGGACCGGGAGCCGCCAATTCTGGTGACGATACCAATTTCGTCGCGGCGGGCTTTGAGTTCTTGCGGTAATCGAGAAGTTCCTTTTGCAGATTCGGAAAGGCTGATTGGAACGCGGCCCGCAGCGATTCTGTGCCGAGAAATGCCACGAGCCCCTCAATTTCGTGATCGGAAAGTGTGCGATTCAAGGACGAGGCGGCGCGCTTCACCATCTCAGGCTGCCCCTGCGTTTCGAGATCGAGGATGAGTGATTTCACGCCCCAAGCGACCGTCTGGGCGGCTTTCAATATTACCGCATTGGTCTTTGGCAAATTTGAAAGATCAGTTCCCTTGAGTTTCGCCAGGGAATCGCGCATCGCTGGATCGGACGAAAGAAGAAATCGCAAAAACGGCGTAATTGGCTGATCCGCATCTTCGGGCCATTCGCCAATGGAAAATTCGCCAGAGAGCGCGCGGTCGTCCATGCGAGGAATGTTAATGAACGGGATACCAGTCTTGACAGCGGATTTGCCCTTGATCTGGTCGTCATGGCAGGACGCGCACGCTGCTTCAAACGATTTGACGACCATTGTTTGGCCCCGCAGGTCGGTTTGGTGGCAATCCAGGCAGGAGCCGGGAGCGAATTTCGCCACAGACGCATCCTTAAAATGCGTGTTCAAATGAGACAGATGGTCGAAGATGATGCGCGTGCGGCGGGTCGTGGGATAGTGGGAAAATGGCGGATGTCCGCTGGCAAAGTTCTTGAATTGAGTGGCGTGGCAGTTCTGGCATTGATCGTTGGAAAGTTTCCGGAGATCCGCATCCTTTCCGCGATGCTCCTTGTGGCAGGATGCGCATGCGAGGCCTGCGGCGCCCTCTTCGCCGTGCGGATTCGGGTGCGACACAAATGATGCCAGCGCCAAGGTGAGGGGGGGCTTGCCCGACCCGTCCCGATTGACAAGCGAACGATTCAAGCTTTGCAGCTGCGCAGACGATAAGGAGTGCGGCTGGAGAGGCGCGGCGCCAACGCTGTGGCAGTTGAGGCAAAGCGCGCTGTTGTCGTGGGCTCCTATCGAGCCTGCTGTCACCGCCCCCCAAGCGGCCGGACGCCCGCCCGCCGCGCCATGGCAGCTTGTGCAATCGTCGCCCATGAAGCTGTGCGAAAATGTGAGCTCACCAGGGGAGAGCACTTGGCTTCCACGCCGCGAGCCGAAGGCAAGCAAGAGAAATCCCAGTGTGATGGCCACAACGAGAGAGACCGCAATTCCCCGCCAGGAACGCAAGCTGCGAATCGGTGTGCATTTGGGAATGGCCCGGCAGCATTTGCCATCCGGCAGCGGGCCGTCGGCGCACGGGCCGCCAAGAAATGCCGGGCGCGCGCATTGCCAGCGGTCGCCCTTTCGCAAGGGGCGGCATTCGGCGGAAGCGTTGCAGTTGCCCTTGGCATCCGGCCCGGCCAGGCAGCATTTGCCCTCGCATGCGCGCCCGCAGATCCACTTTTGATTGGGCCGCTCGTAAGAGCTCTGTTCGAAACCGAATTCCTGGAGGCGGCGCATCAGGGAAGCCTCATGAAAGTTTCCACGCCACGAACCCGTGCACTGTTGCCACGAGAATCATTGAGTAGGTGAGTGGGATGTGCACAAAGAGCCAGCCTTTGAGCAGGCCTTGCCGGGCGAGTTGGACATCCAGGTGGTTTTTGGCCAAAACTTTCTCCAGCACAGATGTCATGATGCCACGCTCCTCCAGGTTTAGATAGCGATCGAGCGCCTGCACTTCGGAAACCAGTTTGAAGATTGGTTTATCGTATCCGGCGACGTGCTGCCAGACATGGCGCTGGCGGGCAAAATAGCCTTGCAGCTTAAGCTGGTAGAAATCCGCGATGGTGGAGGATTGAGTTTTAGCGACGGATTCGAGAACTAACGCTTCCACTTCGCTCCTCAGCGCCGCGCGCAAGGCCGGGATTCGCTCAAATATGACGTTTTCCCCAGAGGTATTAAGCTGGGAAGGCAACCGCCGGGAAAGCACCAGCCCAACCACGCCGCTAGCCGACACCAAACAAAACAGCACCGCGAGGACCGTCTCAAGGGTGCCGCGCGGAAATCTCCACCCGACGTGGAGCGCGAACAAAACGCAGCTAAACAACCCCGCGTAAATATGAATTTGCATCCATGTGGAAGCGCGAAGCAGCGGGAGGAAGGGCAGCTTTTTCCGCGCGTTGAAAAGCGTCAATAAAATGACTGTCGCGAAAAGGGCGACGCCGGTCCGCAGCTCGCTCCGCCGCAAATGAACCCGCAAAGCAAAATCTCCAAGCCATGCAGCGCCAGCAGCCGCCAGCAAAACCCCCCAGCCAAGATATCGGCGCGCGACGAGCGTCATCGGCGGCCCGTCCATTCCGCCAATTTGTCGACGCTCCTCATATCCATCCGGACAAGAGCGTCATGCGGGCAGGCGTTGGCGCACGCCGGGCCGGTGATCTGCGTTGAACAAAGGTCGCATTTGGCAGCCTTCTGAATTGGTTGATTCGTGGCTTGGTCGAAAAAAGGGCGGCCATCTTTATTTCGCGCGGTCACCATTTGAATATTATTGTAAGGGCAACTATTCGCGCAGGTGGCGCATCCGATGCAAGTCTGATCGTTGATAACGACGCGGCCATGCGCGGATTCGCGGTGGATCGCTCCAGTGGGGCATCCAATCATGCAGACAGGATCCTGGCAGTGCATGCAGGCGTTGGCGATCATGAACCCGTCTTGAATAGGCCCATGCCGCAGGAAGCGCGGATTATTGTCATGCGTGGCGGCGCAGGCTCTGACGCAATCGTCGCAGCGCGTGCAGCGCTCCATGTCGATGATCATGGCAGCGGTTCCGTTGATGAACCTCTGCTCAACGACGAATTCCATCATCTCGCTGCTGATTTTCGTGTCGGGGCTTTCCGGGCTCCATCCGCGGCTGCCAGCGCGCTCTTCCACCTGCGGAATCTCAGCGGCGGGAATCGTTGGGAAAACATGCTGTTCCAGGACGGACGTTGGCACAAACAAAACGTCCACATAGCCGACCGCCCGGAGCGTGCGCTGAAATGGCACATCCGACTTTTTCTTCCAATTTGTCGCGGCTTCCTCAAAACCAAACGTCTGTCCGCGACCCAAATAGCTGACAGTGCGTTCGACATTATTATACGCTTCGCTCAAGCGGGCGAATCCGCTGCGTATCAGGTAAACGCCGTTGGGATAATGGCCTTCCTGCGCGACAATGGGCTCTTCGTGGATTCGTTCCGAAGCGGTGGCCTCGCGAATTTTTGAGTAGGCGGCATACCATTCAAAATTTCCAAACGTCAGGAACTCGGTCGAGGCGGCGACGCGCTCCAAGGCCGCGTCGTCCAGACGGCTGAACATCGCGGTTTCGCGCAGATGATTTATAAGGCTGTTATCGCGGTAGAGTTTGTCCACGTACGCTTTGAATTGCGGGGCATGCATTCGGATTTCCCGCAATCCTTGCCATCGAATCTCCAGCATCTCCGAATCGGCGCCGGCGATCACGGTCGTCGTGCGCGGCGTGCGGCTTAGGGCGGCGATTTCACCGAACAATTCGCCCGCCGGCAAGTTCACTTTTTTCTTGTCCTTGATGATGACGTTGATGTCTTGGACGAACACCGCTTCGGACTTGGGGATGATGTCCGTCTGGCCAACCGGCCGCGGAGCGCGGCGTTCCGTCAGGTTGCGAACTTCAGGCAGTTTAGGGTTGGTCCACAACTGCGCCAGGGCGTCGAAAAAGCTTTTGCGGGTCGGCTGCTTGCGCCCAGTGACTTCGTCTCCGAGTTTGTCGAGAACGACAGTCGCCGAACCAGAAAGCACAATGAAGGCCGAATTTCCATAGTCCCCTTGGCGGACTATAATGTCCCCGGATTTGAAACGGCGCAACCGGCCGTCGTTGATAAGAATGTCGCGCAACGGCGTGGTCGGCGGGAAACGATTCGGATCCATCTTCTTAAAAAGAGGGATTTGCATCAACCGCTCCACGTCCTGTTCGGACATCGGATTGGCCGCCGTCTCCGCCAACTCGCTTTGGAATGGAACATCCCAGCGTCTTGGGCGCTTAATGCCTTGAGAATCTTCGGCCATAACCAGACAGCTTCGTCATTAAATTCGATTGATCCGAGTTAAATTTGCGCGAAGGGACGCCATGCAGTTGGGGGTCTGCAAAGCATCCGCAACCCGTCTGACCAGCCTGTGAATGACGCCACCGCGGCGGCAAAAGTTCATACCTGGCCGGCCCCATTGAACCCAGCTACGGTTTGTAAGGGGTCCCTTTGTATTTATCCGGTCCCGGAATCAGCCCGTCAACCGAGGCGAGCTTGGATCCGTCCTGGCTCTTTGCCAATCCGCTGCTGATCCCGCTTATTTCATCAGCCATTTTCGTTACCTTGTCCGCGTTTCCGGGTTTCAAATCGTCCGCTTTGACGGTATCCAGCATCTTCTTGACCTCCGGCAAATCGGACGCTTTTGCGATTTCTGCCATCTTCGCCTGAGAGTCGGCAACCCGCGCGAGCATCGCCTTTGCATACGCGCCATCCTCGGTCGCTTTGGCCAGGCCGCGCAGGCTGAATTCCAAATCAAGGGCGCGGCCAATGATATAAAACATCCTGCGGCGCTCGACCGGAATTTCCGCATTCACTTTGCCGCCGGATTTTTGAAGATTGTGGCGGACTTCGCCCGACAGCCACGAAACCAACTCGAAATCACTGCCGGCCTTGTGTCCGCCAACATTGACAAGTTTCTCTTCTGGCACCGTGTGACAAGAGAAGCAGTTGGCGGCAACCGCATAGAAATTGCTGGGCAAAAGCATCCCGAGCTTTTCGGCTTTTTCAAGATGGCCGGGTTCGTTGGTGGCGCTATGGATCTTGATCCAATCCTTGCCGGCGCTATGGCAGGATTCGCAGGAGATGCCGGAGATAGGCACAACTTTGCCAGTGTCATCGGTTTTGTCGGTGTAATGGCACTTGAGGCAAAGGCTTTCGTCCTTGATGCGGCGCATGCCCATTTTCGTGGCGATATCCTTCGCCTCCGGCTTCCGATGCATCGAGTTGAACGTGTCGTAATGGTGAGTCAGCTTCCAGGCTTCCACCATCGGGGCGTGGCATTCATTGCAGCTTTCCGGCCCCATAACCTTGGCCGGATCGGCATGGTAAAGATCCTCGGCTGCCTGGGCGGGATGGCGCAAGTCGAGCGCAACGAGGGAGATCACCAGACTGACGGCCAATGCCAATTTTCGCGTATTCATTTCAGTAATAATTTAAAAATTGTTCGATCCACGATTCCAACTAATCCTTTACGCATCAAGGCACAAATCGCTCTCCGGCACCGCAATGCATGTGAGGCAACTTCCCGATTCAACGTCACAACCGGGGCGTTTGCGATACTTCACTTTGCCAGATTTGACGGCAGTTTTGCAACTGCCGCAATTTCCAGCACGGCAACCGGAACTGATCGATACCCCTTGAGCCAACGCCATGTCGAGCAAGTTTTCCTCTTTGCCGGACCACGCGGCTTCGCAATTGGAACGCGAGAATGTGACCTTAAGTTGCGGTTCGGCCAATGCCGGGGCGGGTGGAGCGGTTTTCTTGACACTGGCAGGCCCGAATGCTTCCAAATGAATTCGTTCCTCGTCAACGCCCCATTCCAGCAACCCCTCGTGCAGGTCGCTCATCATCGCACCCGGGCCGCACATGAAGAAATCAAAATTGTTGGACGGCAGTTCCTTCTTCAGCAAAGCCAAATCCAGCCTGCCTTCGTGACGATAGTCCCTGCCAGCGCTGTCGGTCTTGCCTGGCTTGGAGTAGCAGACGTGAAGGCGGAGCTTGTCATTGGCTTTTGCCAATTCTTCCAACTGCTCTTTCATGATGTGATCCAGCGCATTGCGCACGCAGAAGAAAAACCATGTTTCGCGCTGCGGAGTATTGGTCATGATTTCGTTGGCCATGCTCACCATCGGAGTCACGCCCACGCCGCCTGCCAGCAGCACCACTGGTGTTAGCCGGCTTGTATCCAGATAGAAGCCGCCACTCGGCGCCTTGACGTCCAAAATGTCGCCCGCCTTGACGGAGGAATGGAAGAAATTGGAGACCAATCCCGGCTTGCCGTCGGGCGGCGCGGGAACGCGTTTGATGGTGACGCGATAGTAGTCGGGCCTTGGGCGGTCTGAGAGCGAGTAGCAGCGAACGACGCGATTGCGCTGCCCCGGGATGCTCAATTCAAACGTGAGGAACTGCCCAGGAAAAAAGTGCGGCAACGGCTTGTTGTCGTGAGGCACCAAATAGTAGGATGCGACATCCGCGCATTCCGTCACTACTTTATCGACCGTAAACTTCCGCGTCCCATTCCACGATCCAATGTTCTCCTGCCGCTTGAGTTGCAGGCGGGCCATGGCCAGCCGCGCGGAAAGCAATTCACCTTCATTTTCCCGCGCGGCCCCCATCGCGGCAGCGCGGCTGAAACTTGTGTAACAAAGCATTGCCAAATCAATCGCCACCAAAACAAACAAAATTCCTCCGGCTCCAACTAGCAGTTTGGAAAGGTCCATAAGATCACTCAGAATTTGGTCACCCATTCCATGCGCGTGCCATAGGATCCTCCATAGTCGCTGCGGTTTACGGCAAAGCCCTCTAGAACCATGATGAACCGCTGGCCAACGGCTTGCTGGTACTGCACGCCAAATCCCTCGGCTGGTTCCTGGCGCTCAAACTTGGGGGTTTGCGTTTGCGCCCGCCCGCCAATTTCGAAAACCAACTGCTGTCTTCGCCGAGCGCCGATGAACATCTGGTAACCAAGCGCCCCCCCTGCGGAGTGCTCCGGCTGATCTCCAAGAGGCGCCGCATACGATCCGAGCCCCGTGGCCGCCGTCAGAATGCCAACATTCCCCAGAGGCCCCCCAGCGTCGGAGTCGCGTACGATGGAGGTGAAGCGGTCGATGCCCCAGTAGGCATCCATGTAAACAAAATCCTTCGATCCCAGCATCGGATACGACAGCTCGCTCAGCAACAGCGTGCCCGTCGCCACTCTGCTCACCCCTGTAGCGCTGCTGTCGCCATCCACCGCCACCGAAGTGACTCCCCGGAAAGTGGTGTTGAGCTTCCCAAACCGTTGAATGGATGCCAGGCCAGCGTAAAGTCCGTCCCCGTGATTCCCAGACGTTCCATATAGAACGTTTGCCTCAATCGTGCTCCGCGGGAAATCCGCTGCTCCGTCAAAGCCGAAAAAATGGGCGTCCTGATAATTGTATGTTGGGATATTTGCCGGCACATTGTAATTCTGTCCCTGGATATCACTCCAAGCCGCGATGGCCGATACGCGCAAAGTCGACCCCCCCGGAATCTGCATGGACGTTCTCGTGATGCTGAGCATGTCCACGTCATAGGAATTGGCAAGGAGGCCATCCTGCATGACCAGCGGCTGGCGGCCAATCGAAAAACCATAGTCGAGGCTCAGTTTGTCGTGCTTATCAAGCGTGGGAAACATTTCACCGAATTCGCCCTCAAAGAAGAGCGTGCGAGGCGTGGCGCCGAACGCTTCCACAGTTCCCTGGCCATTCACAAGAGAACCCGGCGAATGCACCGGCTCAATCCGATAGCCGGTAAAAACATCGCTGACTTCTCCGTTTTGGGTATATTGGCGGTCGAGCGGGCGGAACCCAACCACAAGGCGTTCAGTTGGTGTGAACTGAAGATTGCCATAAATGTCCAGGCGATTGGCCCATTCGGAGATGCGAGGTTCGCCTTTCCCAGGGTCGAATGTCTGGACAGCGGAGCGCATCGTGCCAAACACCCAGAAGTTGGGTGAAATCACTTCTCCTGTTGGGAGCTTGATTCCTTTTTGCAGGTTGCCGTTGCCCAGGAAATGATCCCCCAACTCTATGAGCGGCGGCGGGCGCTGCAGAAATGTATTTGTCGCCAGCGGAACCGGTTTATCGGAGAAACGGGCGGTGTCATTGGTGTCATCCGCTTTGGCAGCGGTCAAAGCGGCGATGAAGCACAAACACGCGAGTTCACGGAGCGCGTCAGTCAAACATATTGAGAGCCTCTTACTTCTGCGCATAGGAGGAAGATGAGACAGTGTTGGTTGAATCAACGAGCACGTCTTTATCCATAATTTTGGACAAGTCGATCGTCGGCTGGGTTCCGTCGAGTTGCAGCATCACTTGCTTGTCATACAACAGAGTCTGCCCGTTTTTGATCGCGTCGGCCACTTCGCGAGGGGACATGCTGTAATCAAACCCGGCCTTTTCGATTTCGGTGATGAGGTTCACAGGGACCATGCCCGCCAGGAAGCGAATTCTGACTGTATATGGACCGGGATCGGTCAATTCCGAGGCCTTCACCTTATATTCAGGCCAGCGGCTGTTGAATGCTTCCATCCCGCGCCTCTGGATCCGCGCTCCAGGCGAACGGCCGGTTAGATTCATGGCAGAACCTGGAGGGCGAATGAAAGGCAGCGGATCTATGGAGTAATTTACCGCCAGAACCTGTTCGCGCTCCCCGCCGTGCAATTCGGTGGTGATGAACGGGGATTGCAATTTGAAAAGATACTTATCCCAAGGAAGCTTGCCTTCTTCCACGTAGGAGGAATGGATGTCGCGCACGTCGCCGTTGGGATCGAGGTCGCCCGATTGGAAAACTAATTTGCCAGCGGCGTTGGTCACAAAAACCTGCATGTAGCTAATGCGCTCCGCATCGAATCCAGTGGGAACGTTGTGGCCATCGGTGCCATTGTGGACTTGTATCTTGAACTTGAGGCCCTTGGAATTCGCTTGGAGGACTTTCAAATCGCCCAATTGATAGCCTTGGCGCAGAATGGCCACTCGTTGTTTCTTGATTTCCCCGAGGAGCCCGTACTGCTCATTGAGAATGGCTCGCGCATCGTATCGATCATCCACGGAGGTCCAGCGGGGTGGGAATTTATAATCCTTGGGCACGCTATTCTCAAACTTATCAGTTCCCCAACCTGCCTTGTCATCGAACGTGAGCCATTCCCGCATGCTGGCCAGGGCGGCAGCCTTGTCGTTATGCGGAAAGAAACCGCGGTTCACGATGGAATAATCCGGTCCCGCAAACATGTGATTGGTCCGGCGGCGGGGTTTCGTCGGCACGCCGCCAACGATGGCGGCGGGCTCTTCCGCGTAGCCGGATTTGATGCCGGGCACTTTTCCCATGTGGCAATCCTGGCAGGTCTCGCCCCGGTGGGCGGCGGCCGAATTCTTGAACGAGCTGAATGCTTCTTCCAAGCGGAATCCATTGAACAAATTGACATCGTGGCAGGTGCCGCAAAACGCAGGGGTCCGAAGAGCGGGGAATTTTTCGATGTCGGTATGAATTTTCCTGCCCGCTTCGCCTTCTTTCGTCACGACGCGATAAGTATTGGGCTCGGAAAGAACGCGCTTGAGTTCCGCATCGCCTGTCGGTCCGTAAACCGGCTGAAGAATGTCGCCTGTGACCAAGGCGAACCGTCCGCTGACCTTGCCATAGTCGTTGCGCAACCGATGGCAGACAATGCAGGTGATGCCCTCCCGCGAAGTCGGGTGCCGGTCCATGTTGCTCTTAAAGGTGGATTCTCCCAAATTCATCCCCACCTGATCGTGGCAGCGAATGCAAAAATCTCCATTGGCGCCGGCAGTGTTCCGAGTGATGGTGGCCTGCATGGCGTTGAAGACTGGGCTCAATTGCGCGTAGGCGTGGGCGGAAACCGACCACTCTCTGTAATGATTTGGGTGGCAAGTCCGGCAAGTGGCGGCGGAGGGGTACTTGTTCTCCACAAACAGTTTTGCGTGCTCAGCATCTGCATCAATGGCCTTTCCTCCCGCAGCCGGGGCTTCCTCGGATTTGTTCGCCGCCAGGATATACTTGGCGGCCTGCTGGATGACTTCGGCTTGATCACCCGCATCGGGGCCTGCCATGGCGGAAAAGTCCAGAGTCAATAATATGCCGCACAGCGAAACGGTGGAAATTAGCTTGAAGAGGTCACGGTTAGGATTCATAGGCAATGATCATAACATCGGCAGAGCATCTGCCGGAAACCGAGTTCGTTCGTGGTTCATTCTTAGACACGCTGGGACATCTGGTTACAACGTCAACTTTCTATCGTTTTAAAGCAGGAATAAAAAGGGAAATTTTAATATTTTCGAGCCTGAATCAAACTTTCTGCGCCCCTTCAACGCTGATGCGCTGATTGCGGTTCAAATTTAAAGCGCATTGGGAAATCGCCGGCAATCTGAATGAGGCCCGCTGTTGACGGCAAGTCTCGTTATCCTTTATTGTTCTGAGGTTCAATGTGTGGCTAACTTGATTCCTCTTATGAGCGTATCCGAGAATGTGCGCGAAAATATGGTGTGTCAGATTGGAGCCCAAAAGCGCCCAGTGGAGCCGTGCGGCATCGTCATTTTTGGCGCCAGCGGTGATTTGACGGCCCGCAAACTTCTCCCCGCTTTCTACAATCTTTTCAGAGACAAGCAAATGCCCGCGGATTTCCGAATCATCGGTTTTGCGCGGCGGGAAAAAACGAACGAAGCATGGCGCGCCGAAGTCCGGGAGGCGCTGGATCGTTTTTCCCGCACCAAACCGGTGGACGAGGATGTGTGGCGCGCATTCGGAGCCAATTTGCATTATTGCACGGGCGACATGACAGACGCCGCCGCCTACGAGAAGCTGGAGAAACTGCTCGTCTCCTTCGGATCGCCGCCGCTGCGCCAGAATCTCCTGTTTTATTTGGCCACGCAACCAAGCCAGTTTGGCGACGTTGTCGAGCGGTTGCACGGCGCTCAATTATTGCAGCGTGGGAAGGTCAACGGCGGCTGGCAGCGAATTGTCGTGGAAAAGCCCTTTGGCCACGATCTGGCTTCGGCGCAGGCGCTGAATTCGGAATTGACCCGGCACGCCGACGAACAGCAGGTTTGCCGCATTGATCATTACCTAGGCAAGGAAACCGTGCAGAACATATTGATGTTCCGCTTTTCCAATTCCATTTTCGAGCAATTGTGGAACCGCAACTCCATCGACCACGTGCAAATCACCGTCAGCGAAAAGCTCGGCGTGGGTGCCCGCGGCGGCTATTATGAGGAAGCGGGAGCCCTGCGCGACATGGTGCAGAATCACATTCTCCAAGTCCTGGCATTGACGGCCATGGAACCCCCCGTTTCCCTCGAAGCGGAAGCAATCCGGGACGAAAAGGTCAAACTGCTCAAATCCATCCGCCCGCTGGCGACCCGGGATGTTTGCCGCCAGGCCGTGCGCGGCCAATATTTTGCCGGCGCGATCCAGGGCCAGCAGGTGCCGGGCTACCGACAGGAACCCAAAGTCAAAGCGAATTCGGACGTGGAAACGTATGTCGCACTGAAGCTGTTTATCGACAACTGGCGTTGGTCGGGAGTTCCGTTTTTTGTGCGCACCGGCAAGTATCTGCCCATCAGCGCCAGCGAAGCGCGCATTCAGTTTCGTCCCACACCGACGGTTCTTTTTGCGGCACAATGCGGGCAAACCTTGGATTCCAACTCGCTGGCCCTTCGCTTTCAGCCTAACGAAGGCATATACCTCCGCTTTAACGGCAAAGTGCCCGGTATGAACGTGAGTGTGCGTCCGGTTCGGATGAATTTCAGCTACGACGCCGAGTTCGGCGCCTACACGCCGGAAGCCTACGAGCGTCTTTTGCTTGACGCCTTGGTTGGGGACGCCACGCTCTTCATCCGCCGCGATGAGGTGGAAGTCGCATGGAATATCGTCGATACCATTCGCGCCGCCTGGAGCGGCAAACCCTTGACCAACCGGGAATTTTATTCCGCGGGAACATGGGGACCCGAGGCGTCCGATGAGATGCTCGCCGAAACCGGCCACGCGTGGCATGAGCCGCGCATCCAGTTTGACTAAGCGCGGCCAGCGCACAAGGGACGCAATTTCAGAAGAATGGTTTTATTTAACCATTTTGAAGTGCTGACACCAAGCCCGAATGCGCGCTCTTTATGCATCAAATCGCACGCAAACTTTTATCCATCAGCAGCTTGGAAACCTGCTGCCAGAGAGGTGGCGAATCGTGCCCTATGGCCGTGATCGCTAAATGACAAAATGGGCGCGGAAACAACCTTTTCCGCCATCCTCTCGGTAAAATCGCGAATGATCTGCTCATCTTCTACGACCAAGACGGTTTCTGACCCATGCGCCAAACTCCGCGCTTAGCGCAATCGGTGATCAGCATCGCTCGCTTGATCGACAGTTGTGGCCACGCCGTTGGAGGCCAGCACCTGGTAGTGATACAAGGTCCCTGGCAATAGACCGGTGATGCTGTTGCTGATGGCAAGAAAAACATTGGTGTCACCGATATTGGGAAGGACGTTGGTGAAGCCATATCCGGCGGTGGCGCCATAAACAAAAGAAACTGTGGTTTCGTCGCCTTCAGGATTGACCAAGGCTGCCAAGGTCGCGCCGCTGGAGGTGATTGCCAGAGCCGGCAGGTTAGTAACCGTCGGCGCGGCGGGCGCGGTTGCAAAGGTTAAATCCCCGCCTAAGGTTATCCCGACAACATTGCTGGCAACAGCCTGAAAGTGATAGACGGTATCGGGCAAAAGTTTCGTAATGCTGCTGCTGATGCTAACCGCGCTGGTTCCGCTGCCAATGTTTTTGGCCCCGGTCGAATTCCCGTAATTGGTTGTGGCTCCATACACAAAATAGACCGCTGTGGCTGCGGCTTGGGGACTCACCGAGGCGTTCAAAATGGCGGAGCTTGGAACAATGGCTGTCGCAGGCAGCGTTACGGCCAGAGGCGTTGAAATGATCGTCACCGAGCCGCTGGCCCCGGTCAGCGTGTAGTTGGTCGCGGCCGAGCCGTTCAGGGCCAGGCCCGTAAAGTCAGTGACACTTTGCGACCCCGCATTGGTGTCGGCCAAGGTGGCGCTGCCGCTCAAGGTGAGATCTGCGCCGTCCAAATCGTTGCTGATGGTCAAAATTGACGCTTGGGCCGTTGCGGTGCCATCATAGAGCCTAGTGCCCGTCAAGACGACCGGCAACGGGGTCACGATCACGGAGCCGCCAGCCTCGCTCAGAGTGTAGTTGTTGGACTCCGTCCCGCCGGCGCGATTAAAGGCCAGGGCTCTGGTCTTGCCCAATCCTGTGGCAAACGTGCTTTGAACTCCGCCCGGAGTGAATTCATAGATGTTGCCACTCAAGGCATCCGCCTCGAACATTGCGCCGGCGGAGTTAAAAGCCAGTCCTTGAGGGTTATCCAGACCGGAGGCGAAGGTGCTCTTCGTTGCGTTTGTCGATAATTCATAGACATGCTGGCTGCCCAAATCTGACTCAAACAGATTCTGGGCTGGCGCGCTAGCGGCCGCCACGACGAAGGCTCCGCCATAGATTGCTCCGATCCAGCGCAGACCCATCGCGCTCATGAGGGATTTGAATTTCTCGGCAAAGCGATTTGTGATTCGTACTCCTGTTTGAACGCCCGGCTGGCGGGCTGTCATCTCGCCGGAGGCGGCCAGGAACGACAATTTTGGGAAGTGGAGATTTTTCATCATAAGCGATTTATTTTTTTGCGCTCCGCGGCGACAGGCCCGCCGGGAGGGTCGTCACCCATTAAGTGTTCGCGAACTCCCGCCAGATCTTCCTTGAGGAAGTAGGCCCGGGCGCCGATGCCGAGAGCTGCGGCCCGTAGGGTCTGGTCATCGGTACTGGGTCACGATCACTATCTTGACCATTGGAAACCGGGCCTTGATTTGACTGGTGGCTGTCAGGCCATCCACGTCCCCGAGGCCAATGTCCATCGTGACCCATTCCGGTTGAAACTCCGCATAGGCATCGGCCGCGGCCGCTCCTTCGGCGCATTCGCGGACTTCATCCCCGGGACGCGCCACCATAAGCCGGATCATGGCGCGCATGGGCTCGTGATCTTCGACAATAAGAATTTTTGCCACAACGCGGCAACTCTGGCCGAGTGCGGTGAAGCCGGGAATACGCGAACCTACTTATTTTAGCCTACGTAGGATTGCGGATTTTGGCTAAGTACTACGCAGTCTGCAACGCGAACCGCTGCGCAATCGCGAACTGAAACAGGCGGTTTGTTTGTGACGACTTTGAAACGCACTTCCGCTATCGCTCTCAATCTTGATGAGTGTCTGGCTATCCTGTACGATCCAGCCATGCGTGGGTCGTTACGCTGGTTTTCAATCACCGCAGTCACCGCAACGCGGCTGCTTCTGCCGCCGGTGAGCGCCGCGGATTCGACCTTGCCCAGCGCCGCTTCGGAATACCTCATCGATGTTTGGCATAGCGATGATGGGCTGCCCCAGAACTCGGTGAGATCCATGACCCAAACCTCTGACGGGTACTTGTGGTTCGAAACATTTGGCGGACTGGCGCGGTTTGATGGCCGGCGGTTTGAAGTGTTTGCGAGCGATCGATTTCCGGAGCTTTCCGGGGAAATCTTCACCACCCTTCGCCCCGACGCGCAGGGCAATCTCTGGATGCGGAACGAGCACAATGGAATCGTCATGGGCCAGAACGGGCGTTTTCGCAAGTTGGGTGAGGCGGACGGACTGCCCGCGAGAGGAGCGTCAGCCTTGGCGGCGGCGAATGGCAAAATATGGATCGGCGATGAAGACGGCCGGTTGCTGAAATATGACCAGGGGCATTTCGTGGTGGTAAAAGACAAGCCTCCTTCGCCGGATTGGGGGCGGTTGAGCAATCTTCAGGTAGATGTCAATGGAATCGCGTGGACGTGGAGCCGCGAGCAATGCGCCCGGCTGATTGATGGAGAATGGGCGATCGTTCCAGGGGTGCGGGGGGGGATCTTGGCCCTGCGCGCGTTGCGGAATGGAGGCGGCGCGATGCTGACCCTGATGCAACCAGGTCGCCTCGTGCTCTTTGCTAACGGCAAGCTGTCGGATTTGGACCTCGTTCCCGGCGGGATTTTCAATTTCCTCCTGTCCGAGGATCCGGCGGGTGATTGGTGGCTTGCCAATGAAACGGGCGTATTATGCCGCGCATCCACAGGGGGCTGGTCTGTCATGACTCAGAAGGATGGTTTTCCGAATGACTCGCTTGCCAGTGAACTCGTGGACCGGGAAGGGAACCATTGGTTTGGAACTGACGGTGGCGGGCTGGTGCGCATAAAACGCCGCGCTGTGAAATCCTTGGGGGTGGCGGACGGAATGAGCAAAAAAGTCGCCTTGTCGTTGGCGGTCGATGGATCAAACTCAGTCTGGGTGGCTTCACTTGGAGGTGGTTTGGTTCATTTTGATGGGGCTCGGTTCACCACAAACCACGATCCGCAAAGAATGGCATGGTGCGTTCGAAATGCCCGCAACGGAGGGCTTTGGGTGGGCACTTACGGCGCGGGATTGTTCTGGTGGGATAAGCAGGCGGGGGCACCTTGGGAGCGCATCGACTCAGATTCACATCCGGGTTTCATGGGCGAGCCAGTTGATGCCCTCTTTGAAGCCAGCACTGGGGATTTGTGGATTGGCGGCCTGAGGGGAGGGGTGTCCCGGTATTCCAGCGGAAAATTCCGTTCCTGGACGACAACCAACGGCCTGCGTTACAACCGTGTCAATGCGATTGAGGAAGACCGCTCCGGTGTCATCTGGATCGGCACGGACGGCGGATTGAGCCAGATAAAGGGTGAAAACATCACATCTCTGGCGGCAGCCGAAGGCTTGGCCGGGAAACCAGTGCAATCGCTCTTCCGCGACTCAGCAGGCGTCCTATGGATCGGTGGTCGTGAACTAACGCGCTGCAAAGATGGCAAGTTTGCCGCCATTCGCGCCACCAACGGCCTCCCGATTCCTTTCATCAAGGCCATGATCGAAGATGATTTGGGCAACTTGTGGCTTTCGACGCCGCAAGGAATCCTGCGCGCGAGCCTGCGCCAATTAAATGAGTTTTGCGACAGCGGCAAAGGCCAAGTTGAATTCTTGGTGTTCACGCGCTCCGACGGGCTGCCATCGAACGAATGCAGCGGATACGAGCCTGCGGCCGCGAAGGGCGCCGACGGGCGGCTCTGGTTTCCGACTATGGACGGAGTGGCGGTCATTGATCCGCTGCGCCTGCCGGAGAACAAGGTGCCGCCTCCAGTGGTGATCGAGGCGGTGGTGGCGGATGGAAACTCGATGGAGTTGCCGGCGGGGCAAGCTGTGGCCGGCGCCGAAAGCGCCAAAGTTCGGATACCGGCCGGAACTTTGCGTCTGGAGTTCCGTTTTGCCGCGCTGAGCTTCACAGCTCCTGAGAAGAACCGTTTTCGTTACCGGTTGGAAAGCTTTGATTCCGATTGGGTGCAAGCCGGGACGTCCCAGATCGCCTGGTACACCCGTCCGCCCCCTGGAAACTACCGCTTTCACGTTAGCGCCTGCAATAGCGCCGGAGTCTGGAATGAAGCCGGCGGAAGCCTGGAGCTTCTGGTTCTGCCCGAATACTGGCAGACGTGGTGGTTTCGCGCAGCGCTCGCGCTGGCGGTGGGGGGGGCGGTCTTTTCCGGATTTTATTATCGAATTGCGCAATTGAAGCGCGCGCATGCGGCCCAGGCGGAGTTCTCGCGCCAGCTCATCAATGCCGAGGAGGCCGAGCGCAAGCGCATGGCCGGCGAATTGCACGACAGTCTCGGCCAGGAATTGCTGCTGATTAAGAATCGGGCCGTGCTGGGATTGGCTTGCTCCGATCCTTCGCCGGCGATGGCCGAACAACTCCGGCGCATTTCCGAGAGCGCCGGGAACGCCATCGAGGAAATTCGCGCCACAGCCTTCGCCTTGCGGCCGTATGAGCTTGACCGGCTCGGATTGACGAGGGCGGCGGAATCCATGATCCGAAAAGTGGCCGTCGCCTGCGGCATTCGTTTCTCCATGGACCTTGATGAAGTCCAAGGCCTTTTGCCGCCCGAAGTGGAGATCAGCTTGTATCGAATTTTACAGGAGGCGATTAATAACATTGTCAAGCATTCCAAAGCGGCATCCGTCATTGTGGAACTGAAGCGGGAGCCGCCCATCCTGCGCCTTGACTTGCTGGACGACGGAAGGGGATTCGATGCCGCCGCGATGAAGGAGGAAGGAAGCAGCGGATTCGGCTTGAAAGGAATCGCGCAGCGGTGCAGTCTCATCGGCGGAAGTTTTCAAATTCTCTCGGCCAGCGGCAAAGGCACGCGCCTTACAATCACCGTTCCTTTGCCGAAGCCAAAGGCATGAATCAAAAAATAAAGGTGTTTTTTGTGGACGATCATCCGATCTTCCGCCAAGGCTTGCGCCAGGTTCTCGAAGCCGATCCCAGGTTGGCCGTGGTCGGCGAGGCGGGCGACGGTCCCACGGCCCTGGCGCAAATCAAGGCGCTGAAGCCCGACGTCGCTTTGCTTGACATTGAATTGCCCCAATGCGACGGGCTGGAATTGGCGCGCGCGCTCCAGCAATTCCGGCCTCCTGTCAACGTCATTGTGCTCACGATGTGCAAAGGGGAGGCCATCGTCAATGCGGCGCTCGACTGCGGTGTCAAAGGCTACATCCTCAAGGACAACGCAGTCACCGATGTCACCAGCGGCATCAAAAGCGTGGCGGCGGGGGAAATATTTTTAAGTCCCGGCATTTCCGGATATCTGCTCAAGCGCAGCCAGCGCGCCACGGCTGTGCGCAAGGCCAGCCCCGGTTTGGAAAGCTTGTCTCCGATGGAATGCCGCGTGCTGAAGCTGCTGTCCGAAAACATGACAAGCAAACAGATCGGCGAACAGCTCTTCATCAGCCATCGCACGGTCGAGACTCATCTGGCGAACATTCGTGCGAAATTGGAAATGCAAGGATCCCACCGCTTGCTTCATTTTGCCATCGAGCATCGTTCGGTGTTGTAGAACTCATTCCTATTTACGAGATCGGTTCGAGTCTGCTCAGCACTACGCAGCAAAGGCAATTCGAATTCGACTTTTGGTGTATTGTCCGCGAGGGGCCTTTCCTCGCCGTCGAGCAACTGGACAGTCGTCGGCGACGCCACCAATATGGGTTCGGGCGTTTTCCAATTCACTACGCAACCGGCAACCAACGATTTCCGCCGCTTCTACCAAGTCCGCTCGCCCTGACTTACTCTATCAACCGGCGCTCCGTTGTTCGCTGATTTCTAAAACCTGGCGAATCATACCATATTGCCTCGATTTCTAAGGTGACAAAATGGGCGCGGAAACAACCGCTTCCGCCATTTTTGCTTATTCACTCAATCATGGGATCTCAAGGCTGGGGCTGCCTCTCGCTCCGTGGTCCAGGCCCTTGTTGATTTGGCATTTTCGACTATTCTTGACGGGAAAGCCTTCCATCAAGGTGGATGCTTTCTCCTTTCTTTATTCCAACAATGACCGTTTTTCCTCGATAGGAAACCTGGCAGGTTCCGCCTGCGGCGGATTTAATCGTCGCGGCAACCAAGCCTCCGTCCTTCCACGACATATCCGCTTCAAAACCACCCCGCGCGCAAAGGCCCGCAACCATTCCGTCTTTCCAAGCCGCGGGCAGCGCGGGTAGCAAATGGATGCGGCCAGCTTCGCTTTGCAAAAGCATCTCCGCGATGGCGGCGGTGATGCCGAAGTTGCCGTCAATTTGAAAGGGCGGGCAGGCGTCAAATAGATTTGGATAAACCCCGCCGCCATTATCGTACCGGACATCCATGCCGGAGGCCGGCGCCAGCGCGGCGCGCACCAGCTTCCAAGCGTGGTCGCCGTTTTCCAATCGGCTCCACAAAAGCGCCTTATAAGCAAGCGCCCAGCCCACTCCGCTGTCACCCCGCGCTTCCAGCGTTTTGCGCGCCGCGGCTGCGAGGTCTGGCTCGGCTTCTGGTGAGATTTCATCGCCGGGATATAAACCCCACAAGTGCGACACATGCCGATGGTGCGGATCAGCTTCCTTGTAAGGCTCGGGCCATTCCATAACACGCCCGTCCCGTCCAATTTGGATCGGCAGAAGCTTTTTCCGCTGGCTCACGAGCTTGCTTCGGAACTCCTGATCAACACCGAGAATCGCAGATGATTCGATGCAAGCATTGAATAAATAACTCGTGATTTCTGATTGGTAGGCGGACCCCAAAGCGATGGCCGGCTGCTGATGGTCAGGCATCTCAAAATGGTTTTCCGGTGAATTAGCCGGGGCGACGACGAGCCAATGATGTCTGGGATCCTCAATCAGCAGGTCGGAATAAAATTCAGCGGCGCCTCTCATGATGGGATAAGCCCATTTGAGGAACTCTTTGTCTCGCGTGAATAAATAGTGATCCCACAAGTGTTGGCAAAGCCAGCCAGAACCGCTGCAAGTCGATCCCCACGAAGCAACCTCACCCGGAGAGGTAAATCCCCATGGATTTGTGATCACATGCGCCACCCATCCGTTTGCATGGTAATAATCACGGGCCGTTTGCGCCCCCGGCTTTTGCAGCGAAGCTATGAGCGCGAACAGGGGCTGCGCTAAATCCGATAGATTGCAGACCTCCGCCGGCCAATAGTTCATCTCCACGTTCATGTCCAGATGCCAGTCTCCCGTCCACGGCGTGCGGATTTCCTCCGCCCAGATTCCTTGCAAGTTTGCGGGCAGTCCGCCGGGGCGGGACGAGGAGATCAACAAGTAGCGGCCAAAATTAAAATACAGCGCCGCCAGGCTTGGATCACCGTTTTTGTTCGCCAACCGAATACGTTCCGGTGTTGGCTTCGCCTCTGCCGTCAAATCCGTTGGGTTGAGGTGAAGCGAAACTCTGCGGTGGTATTTTTGATAATCCGCAGTGTGCGCTTCGCGGAGTGTTGAGTAAGATTTCTTTGCCGCTCTGTTCAAATCGTCCAGCGTTGCGGCGGACGGATCTTTTGTCTGGCGGCCCGCAAAACCCTGGTAATCCGTCGCGGCGGCAATCAACAAAAGAACTTCATCCGCATGGCTGACGCCCAAAAGATTCCCATGAGTGGAAATTTGCCCCTCTCGAATGAGAACCCGCACACGGCCGGCATAGCGAATGCCCTCCCCACCTTTGCCATTGTCCAATCGGCCGGTCATTAACAGGCTATTATTGCCGTCCGCGGTGGTTGCAAATCGCGCCGGACGGTCAAGGCGCAAGTCGAAAGAAATCTGTTTCGATTTGCTGGCTGTCAAACGCAAAACCATTACCTGATCCGGCGCGCTCGCGAACATCTCGCGCTTAAACGTGACGCCGCCGCGGGTAAATTCCATGCGCGCCACCGCGTCGTCGAGATTTAATTCGCGGCGATAATTTTCAAACGGCACATCGGGCTCGCCTGAAAATGACAAATGAAGATTTCCCAACACCTGATAGCATCCAAACTGGCTATCCCCTGTGCCGTTGGCGGACCCGGGGCCCTTGCAGGTGAACTTCGCGTTCATGAGTGCCTCGGCTTCGGCATTTTTTCCTTCGATCAGCAACTCCTGTATTTCAGGCAGGCTTTTGTAGGCGTCCGGGCGGTCCGCGTCCTGATGCGAGCCGGACCACACCGAACTTTCGTTTAGCACAATGCGCTCATCCTTGACGCCGCCGAACATCATCGCACCCAGCCGGCCATTGCCCAGCGGAGTGGATTCCGTGAAATTTGCGGCGGGCTTATCAAACCAGATGAGGTTTTCTAATGACCCCGCTGGATCCTCAGAGGCAACCAACGACATCGCAATTCCAATCCAGGCAAGCGAAGCGAGTCGTTTGAAAATGTTCGTTAGCATCATATTCACCGATCCAGCCGCAGGATGAAACCGCCGCGCGCAGGAAGGTTGCGCTGCCAGGATGATGACGCCTTTACCGGAGAGGCGCTTACTAGCATTTGCGAATTGACGCCCTCAGCGATCAGGGTGCGGCGCGGGAAATCTTTGAATGCCGACAAATCCAGTCGGACCAACAGCGGTTGGGAAGTCCCATTGATGCCGGCGATGAACCAACTTGCCCCGGCCTTCCGCGCAAAAACAACATCGGTGCCCGGGTCGGCGGCGAGACATCGGGTCTCATCCCAGCGTGCGGGCGCATCTCGAAAAATCTGAAGTGCTTCGGGCGGCAGCGACTCAAAAAATTCCGGCTGGTCGGCGTAGTGAACAATTCCGCAAGTAAAAATCAGCGCCGCCGCCAATTGGTGGGCCGCAGTGGTGGTGCGCGCATATTTTTTAGGCGAACAAGCCACGGGTGTCAGATCCATCGGACCGATGGCATTGCGGGTAAAGGGAAGAACGGTGTCCAATTCGGCTGCCTTCGCGGTGTAATTTGACTCGTAAAAATACGATTCGCTCCCAAGGACAGCTTCGCAGCTCAGAAAATTGGGCCATGTTCTCTGCCACCCGCGAGGAATGGTGCAGCCGTGCAAATTCACCACAATTTTGCGCGCCGCCGCATCCCTCATAAGAGCCTGCTGGGCGGCGATGGCCTCCTGCCGGTCCGAACACCAAAAATCAACCTTCACTCCACGGACGCCAGCGGCGGTCATCTCATCCAGTTTGTCGCTTCGCTTCTTGTCGTCGTAAAAGTCGCCCGCGTAATTCCAAGCCAGTGGAAGGACACCTTTGCTCAGGGCGTGATTAGAAATGGGCCTCAATCCAGGCTCCCACCAACCGGCGTCGAAGAGTGTGTATTCCCATCCCATTTTCGCCGCGAAATCCGTGAATTCGTCGAAGAGCGCTTTCGAGGCGGGACCGTCTGGATACGACCACCAGGCCCACGAGGCGCGACCAGGTTTGATCCATGATGCATCCGCGATTCTTGAGGGCTCAGCCAGATCGGTCACCAGCGATTCAGTGGCAATTTCTTTGGGCGTCTCGGCCATGACGATCACACGCCAAGGCATGACCCAAGGCAAACGGAAGCGCGGCTCTGGACCGAATTTGTTGGTGTAGCCCCGAGTCGTTTCGTCCGAGAGCGGAAAGGCGATCCGATACATTCCTCCTGGCGAATCCGCCGCGAGATGGCAGGCGCAATAAGATTCATCCGTTCCGGATTCCGTCAGCAATACCCAAGCATGAGACCGAGACACGTTGAAAAGCGCGGGGAAAGCCCAGCCGACCGCCTTCTGCCGCGAATCGGGCGGAGCCTCGCCGGCTGAAACATGAAAATAAAAATCCTCATAGGCGGGCGTATACGGTCCCGCCGCGTGGTAAGGTTGCAGCCAGCCGCGCGCTTTCGCCCCAATGGCAAAGCCCGTTGATTCGGACTCCACGACATGCACGGTGCTCGAGACATTGGTAAAACGGTAACGAAAAGCGACACCCTCACCACTTGCTGCCAGATCGATGACAATGGAAGCGCCGTTGGTGTTGTGGAATGCCAGGCTGCGCCGGTTGAGCACATGACTTACGCGCGGATTGGCGCCCGCCAATAAATCATACGTTTCGCGGCGCTGTTCGATTTCGCCCGCGGCATCCAATGCGAGGGAAGTTTCGAAGTCCTGATCCTCACGGCGCAGGCCAAGTGGCGAGTTGGCGATGACGATTTTTCCAGCGCGAGAAGCCTGATAATTTAGGCGTCCCTCTTTGCTGAGCGAAACAGTTATGGCGCATTTTCCGTCTGGCGACGCAACCGTCCACTCGTGATTCTTAGGCGCGGCAAATGCCGAAAGGTTGAGGGACAAAAATATCAGACCGGTGAGGTGGCTTATTTTCAATGCAATTGCTTTCGGGTCATTCGCTCAATTCAATTACCGAGGCTTCGAGGGCTTTTGAGCAGGATGGCACGATGCCGTCGCGCATCAGATCTTCGCCTGAAAATGTTTTGCCTTCATGCGCCATAGGTTGGCGGCCCGGTGCGGCATTCAATTCGTGAATGGTGTAATGTCTCGCCGCCGCAAGTCCCTGCGGTCGGATTGCGGCATTGGTTCCGTCACGCAGTTGAAATGCGAACACCACCGCGCGCGATTGATCCGGCGCGACAAAGTTTATGGCGGCTCGTTCACTGCCGTGCGGATCTTCCAGCCGGTATAAGTCTCCCAACGCCGTGATGTCGCGGATTTTTTTATAGGCGCCAATGGCGCCAGCGCAGATCGCTTTGTCCTCCTTGGACATTTTCGTTAAATCCAAATCCATCCCGAACCGCGCGCTCATTGCCACACTGCACGCGAAGTGCATCGGACGGTTGCCCCAATGCGTGACGTGGCTCGCTAAGGCCATCGTCGGAAAGAAATAGGAATAATCCCACTGCATCAGCACGCGCACGGTCGGATCGGTATTGTCGCTCGGCCAGAATTCCTGGAAATATTTCAAGGCGCCATAATCCGCGCGCCCCCCGCCGCCGGAGCAAAGCATTAATTCGGTGTCGGGGAAGGTCTTGGCGGTTTTGTCCATCAAAGCATAAAGGGCCTCCACGTAATCAATCCACAATTCCGATTGATGGTCACCGGTGAGGTAAGGCGAGCCCGGTTGCGTGAGATAACGATTGCAGTCCCACTTGGCATAAGTTATCCCCGGCACGCGCAATATGTCTTGAATCGTTTTCCATTCGAATTCCTGCACGGCAGGGCGTGTCAAATCCAGCACGAGTTGATTGCGCTGCAATTCAAGCGGCCGTTTTGGCTGGCGAATGACCCAATCCGGATGCTCGTGAAACAAATCGCTGTTGGGATTTACCATTTCCGGCTCCATCCATATTCCGAAGCGGAGCCCATGTTGAACGGCCGCCGCCGCCAGCGGAGCCAAGCCCTGGGGCAAACGCTGGCGATTGGGCTGCCAATCGCCCAAACCGGCGGTGTCATTGGTGCGTGGGTAATCATTGCCAAACCAGCCGTCGTCCAGCAGGAAAAGCTCCGAGCCAATTTCCTTTGCCGGTCCGAACAGCGCCGCAATTCGATGGAAATCAAAATCGAAACCTGTTGCTTCCCAATTGTTCAGCAGGACGCTGCGCGTTTTGTGGCCGTCGCGCATTCCGAAATCACGCGCCCAATTGTGGAACTTGCGGCTCATTTCGCCCAAGCCGTGGCTGCTCCAAACCCAGATCATCGTCGGTGTGGCAAAGGATTTGCCGGGCCCAAGGCGATACGACGACTCAAAAGGATTGATGCCGCACAAGGCTCGGACGGCCTTCCCATTGTTGTCGAAGGCAAGTTGAAAACTGCCGGACCACGCCAGCGAACCCGCCAGCACGCGGCCTTCGTTTTCCGCGGCCTTGCCGCCGAGCGAAAGGAAAAAAGATGGATTTTGAAATTGCGAGGCGCGCACCCCGATTTTCGAGTCCAGCACTTTGACGCCAGGCGTGATTTGCTCCGTGATCGGAGCCATCATTTCCTTGGCCCAATCGCCAAAAAAATGTGTCAAATACACGTTGTTCTCCAGCAACAAGGAGGAGGAAGCCATGCGCGCGAGCGTGACGGGGCCGCTTTCGTGATGAACGATTTCCGTCCATTCTTCGATCACGTCTTCGCTTTGGTGTGCGCGAAAGCAGAGCGTCACCTCAAAGGGGTAAGCCGCGTCGTGGAGATGGAGGCGGACTTCTTCAATGTCAGCCGTCGCATTGGTTCGTGTGACCGCGTCAAAAATAAGGGCTGTGGAGGTATTGCCGTCCGCGTGGACGGCCTGCAAAGCGGGTTCCCAAATATAACCGTCGCCTGACTGCGGATAAGACTCGTCGTCCCGCTCCGGTTTCCAGGTGGGCGGATTGATCCCGATGGGCTGCTGATAGAGACGATGGTCTCCGCCAGTTTGGAAGCTCAGCGTGAACTGCTTTGTGGCAATTGAAATGCTTTCCGCAAGCGCTGAATGAGCGAGACAAAGCAGGCCGGCCAGCGCCAGCCCGAAGGAAGATCGATGGTTCATAAGTCGGAAAATCATGGCCCAGCGTGTATGGAAAGATCCCACGCCACTGAACAGCCTCCACCAACAATCCCGCAGCGCTGCAAGCCGGCGGCGACGGCCAGCGAATCATGATCGGCGTTGGCAGGCTCGATGGCGAAGTGGTGGTGGCCATGCCAGCCACCGCGCGTGAGCCACAAGCCCAGCGTGTTGTTCGCGGACGGATCCCAATTGAATTGCAAGCGGCCGCCATCCACGTTGTTCTTGACGGCGGCCCATCCTTCGAGGACGGGGCGGGCGAACGCCTTGCAACATGCGTCTTGGGGAATCGCCGAAGTGACGTCGTCGATCCAGGCTTCGCCGTTGAACAGCGCGCGGGTTGATTTCGGCAGTTCCAATGCGTCGCCTTTCCTCAGCCGCAGCAGCGGATGCATGGCCCAGATAAAATATTCCTCCACTTCGGCGGCGTTGGACAATTTATAATGAAATTGCAATTGATCTTCTTCCAGTCGCAGAACGCGCTCGAACACGAAAGGGGAATGTTCCAGCTTGATGTGCGTTTTCAAAACGCCCAGTTGCCATGCCTGCGCGTCGACTGCCCAAGGCGCATGCCATACTTCTCCATGGTCGGGCAATTGGCGCCCGCGCCACGAGCAAGGCATGATGGTCGGCAAGCATTCATCAATTCCGACGAGCGTGCTGGCGGAAAATTCATCGCGCGCCGAGTTTTTGAACAATTCCAATTTATCTTTCGGATGCCAAAGCCATTCCCGCTGCGCGCGAAGACTTTTCAGCGAAATGATTTTTGCGCCAAGCTCCGGCACAACCGCAACTTCGAGAGCGTCGCTTCTGAGGACGTAAACCGCAAAGCCCGCAACTTGGCGAATGCTGCACTGCTCGGGTGAATTCGTCATGCCAGCAGGTCCGCCGCGAGGGCGTGATTGGGGTCCCGGCGCAAAACGTCTCGCAATAGCGAGCGGGCTTTGGTTTTGTTTCCGAGGCCAAGGTGAGCTTGCGCTTGCAGGAACAGCGCAATTGTTTCCTGGCGAAACTGCAAATCATCCGCAAATAGCAGCATGGTGGGCAGCGACGTTGCGAAGTAATCAATTTTCGCGGGCTGTTTTTGCAATTTTCGCGCGTAGGCGAGCAAGTCCCGCAGCAGTTTTTTCGCCTTCGCCCGCTGGCCCAATTTTTCCCAGGACAACGCGGAGTAGTAAGTCATCTCGCTGAAGGCGCGCACGCTCATGTCCTGAAAATCGCCTTTGAATTTGGCGGCGGCAAGCCATTGTTCTCGCGCGGCCTCCGGCCTGCCCAATCCAGACAGAGCACACCCAAGCCAGAAATGGATGTCGCTTTTGTTGGCGAGGAGGTGGCGGGCTTCGCTCAGGTTTCGTGGAGCGCCAAGGGCAAATTCAAAATGGTTTTTGGCCTTGGGAAAATCCTTTTCGGAAAGCGCCGCGCGGCCAAGCGCGAGCTGCGCGCGCGTGTGCTGGGCCAGTGGGCCGCCTTCGCCGCCCTCCCACGGTTGAAATTGCCGGCTCGCGAGCAACTCGACCGCCTTCTCGTGCTGGCCTGTTTGATTGTATAGCGCGCAAAGCTCGATGCTCAAGTCGTCGCGCTGCAATGCAAGCTGCGGATGTCTCTCCAACTCGCGCAGGCGGGTTTGCGGCTTTTCACCAAGCCTCTTCCAAAGCTGGTCGCGCTCGTACAACAAGCGCGCATCCTCAGCGTTGCATTTGAACGCGCGATCGTAAGCGCGCCGGGCGTTGGCCGGTTTTCCCAGAATATTGAAAAAGCCCATGCCGAGATTGCGCCAGACAATGGAGAAGCCTGGATCGAGCTTGGCCGATTGCTCCCACAATTGGATGGCTTCGTGGTGCCGGCGGCGGTCGTAAAGAAGATTTCCCAAGTAGTGCGGCGCGCGAGCGTCTTTTGGATTCGCCGCGATGGCCGTTTGCAAAATGCAGATCTCCTCAAGCCTCGATGGAAAACAATAATCCGGCGCCTGAACCGCGGCTTGCTTGAAATAATCGGCCGCGAATTTTTTCTCGCCCGTCTTGCCATGCAGCCATCCGAGCGTGTAGAGAACCAGCGGCCACGCGCCCCAGCTTTGGTCTGGCAAATCTTTCGGGCGAAACGCCGCTTTTTTCAAGACGCAGATCGCCTCGTCAAAGAGCCCGGCGCGGGCGCAGTCATGGGCCAAGTCCAATTGTGTTTGCAAATTCCCGGCGGCCTGGCCGCTTTTCAAATGCCTCGCCCAGCCATCCAAAGGATCAAGCCGCAGCGTTTCATCCAGCAAATGGTCCGCGTCGCCTGGCCGATTCAGCTTGCGCAAGACAACGGCCTTTAAGTCGCGCGCCCGCAAGTTGTCGGTGTTCAATCGCAGCGAGCGGTCAAGATGCTCCAAGGCCCGCGCCCAGTCCGTTCGCGAGCAATCGATTTCCGCCAGCGCATGAAAACTGGCGGAAGCGAATGCCTGCGACCAGGTCGCTTTGTAGAATGCATCGTAAGCCTCCGTGTCCCGGCTCAAATAGCGCAGGCACAGGCCAAGGTGGTAGAAGGCTTCGCTGTCGCACGGGTTTGCATTGCGGAGCGTGAGTCGCTCGATGGCTTTGCGCAGGAACCCCTCCGCTTCGGTGAATTCGCCGCGCTTAAGGTGCCAGACTCCGAGCGCGTTGTTGCATCGGGCATCTAGCGGGTCGCGCCGCAGCGCCTCACGCCAGTAAATCGCCGGCGATCGGGTCGCGTGGCGGTATTGGTCAAGATGCAGGCCGGTGACGAACAATTCGTCATTGCTCGCGATCTCCGCGGGCGGCGGTGGCTCCGTCGCGGGCAATGGAGCGGAACTCTTGACGTGAGGTTTGGGCCGGTAAGAAATCAGTTCATCTCCGTTTTTATCTGCCACTCGAATAAGCAATTCCTCCCCCGGATTCTGTTTTGGCAGTTTGACGAATTCGACGAACGGCGCCGAAGGCGAAAGGTCGCGGACAAATTGCGCGAGTTGTTTTGTGTTTGACGAAATCGTGATGGTCGCGCGCGATTGGGGGCTTGTGACGGCAACGCCAAGCCGCCACTCGCCTTTGGCATGAGTCCAATGGACAGCGGCGGCGAGATTGGCGTGTTGGGCGGGGCCAATTTTTTGAATTGGATACCAGAACTGGCTCCAGTCCTTGGTTTCGCCAGGTTGAAGAAAACTGAAGTCCGGCTGATTGTCGGTGTACACGCCGGCCATGATTTCGATGTAGGGCGGGAATTTACCGCTTGGCGTCGCGTCTGTTAAATTGCGATCCCACGCATAGCCAAACTCGTGATTCCCCCAGGTCCACTGTTTCTTTCCTGGGGAGATATGGTGGTTGGCGATGTGGATGATGCCAGCCTGCGCCTCATAGTCGTAGCCGCCAAAAAAGTCTTCCTTGCTTCCGAGACACATGTAGGAAGTGGGCACGGGGATATTCGCGTAGAACGAAAGATCGTTGGGCGCGTAGTCGGGAACGGAAGCCAGCGCGTGTTCTTTTTCGAGCTTGCTCAAGCAGTGAGGCGGAACAAATTGAGAGGGCACTTCAGCAGCGGGAACGCCGCTGCGTCCGCGCTCGCCGTAATTGACACCGTAGTAAAAATCGCGCGCCAGCGGATATTCGCTCATTGAGCGCCGCGCATGATCAGCGACGAAAGAAACGTCCGGCGCAAAAAAGCTCTGATATTTCTCATGCACGCGCGTGGCCACGTTCGCCCACCACAAGAATGTCTGCACGAAGGGCGTTCGGTTATAAGCCCGCACCTTGAGTTCCAGATAACTCTTTCCGGGATGCAGGCAAACGCCGTGCATGCCTTTCATCCGGGAAAGAGGATCGTGATCGCTGCACCAGATTGTTTTTGAACCGTCGGCATGTTCCTCAATTTCGAAATCGACCGGCAGAAACGTGGCTGGCCGATGGTGCTGAGGCCAGTTGAATTCGATGCCCCCGGAAATCCACGGCCCGGCCAGTCCCACCAGCGCCGGCTTGATGACGTTCTGTCTGTAGATGACGTCGTAGTTGTTGGTCTTGTCCTCCATTATGTGGATGCGCCCACCAAGTTCAGGCAGCACCATGACCTTCAAGAATTCGTTTTCGATCCAGACGGCCTTCCACATTCGTTCAACAGGCTTTTCCGCGACGCGATCCGTGAACGGCAAGGGATAAACCTTGCCGCTGCTTCCCTGATACACGCGCGTCTCCAAAAACATCGGATTCTTGTCTGGCGCCGCAGGCAAGTAGGTGGGAATTGCGAGATCTTCCATGCGCGTTTGCACGGCGTTGAGATTTTCACGAGAATGTGGCGCTGGGTCCATGGGCAGCTCGCTTAATCGACTAACTCCCGCTCAATTTCCTCGAGGGTCTTGCCCTTGGTTTCGGGGAGGCGAAATTTCACAAAGAAAAATCCCGCGACGCATATCGCGCCATACAGCCAGAAGGTTCCCGCCGGTCCGAGGGTCGCGTTCAGCGCCGGAAACGTGAAAGTCAGCAGAAAGCACGCTATCCACAGCGAGGCCACTGCTATGGACATCGCCGCTCCCCGATTGCGATTGGGGAAAATCTCGGAGATGACCACCCAGGTGACGGGTGCCAGCGAAATCGCGTAGCAGCCGATCGCCGCCAGCACGAGCAGCAGCATGGGAAGCCCCTTGACCCCGTTCCAATAGCAGGCGCCCATGACCGCGTAGATCACAGCCAGCGCCGCCGCGCCGAAAAGCATCAGAGGCCGCCTGCCGGCCCGATCAACAAAGCCGAACGTCAACAACGTAAAGCCGAGGTTCACCGAGCCTGTCCATGCGATGTTCTTCAGCACTGTCGAAATGTCATAGCCGGCGGCGCGAAAAATTTCCTCCGCGTAATTGAAAATGACGTTTATGCCGCACCATTGCTGGAATACAGCGAGCGCGACGCCAAGTGTGAGGACCTTGAACATTTTCGGTTCGAAGAGCTCGCTCAATTGCGTGCGTTCGTTTGCTTCGCCAGCTAATGTTGACTGAATTTCCGCCGTTGCGGCCTGGGCATAGCTTTCGCCGCCAATCCGCCTCAAAGTGTTCCGCGCCAATTCTGTCCTCCCCTTCTTCAGCAGCCAGCGGGGGCTTTCCGGAATCACCATCATGCCCGCAAAAAACAGCAACGCGGGTGCTGCTGTGAGGCCGAACATCCAGCGCCATCCTTGCTGCCCGAACCAGGAGTTTCGAATGAACTCATCCGTCGCTCCAGCGGGAAGTTTTCGCACCAGAAACCAATTGATGAATTGCGCCATCAATATCCCGACGACAACGGTGAGTTGATTGATGGCCACCAGCTTGCCGCGCATCCTCGCTGGCGCGACTTCGGCGATGTACATTGGGGAAAGATTGGAAGCCAGTCCGATGGCGACCCCGCCGCAAATGCGCCAAGCGATAAAAATGTCGAAGTTTCCTGCCAGCGCGTTGCCCAGTGAGGTCACCGCAAACAGCAGGGCCGCCACCATGAGCAGCCGCTTGCGCCCAAACTTGTCGCTTAGGCCTCCGGCGATCAGCGCGCCCGTCAGGCAGCCGATGAGCGCGCAACTGTTGGCCCAGCCTATTTGCGCTTCACTTGTGAGCGCGAAGTAACGTTGAAAGAAAGGTTTCGCGCCGCCGATGACAACCCAATCCCAGCCAAAAAGCAGACCGCCCATGGCCGCGACAGCCGACATCATCCAGATATAACCCATGTTGTAATCCGCTCGAAGGTTGGATGATCCTTTTGGGGCCGCGGTGATCATTGTTTCGTAAATCGTTCAGCTATCATGTTATTGCCCTTGCGCTGCCTGTGAGAAAACAGAAAATGCCACGGCCCGAGGTAAAGCGGAATGGACATTGCAATGATGGGCATGGACAATTGACCGGCAGAGTGAAGTGGCATTCAAATTCCATAACGCCGGCGGTGCTCGGAAGGAGAGTGGCTGTGCATTTTTGTGAAAGCGCGGGAGAAGTAAAATTGATCCGAAAATCCGAGGTGGTCGCTGATTTGCTTGATGGGCCAGTCCGTTGAATTCAGCAGCTCCACCGCGCGCTGCATTCGCAAGTGGTTCAAGTAACTCAGAGGCGCGTAGCCGGTGACCCGGCGAAATAGCGTGGTGTAATGCGAGCGCGACAAATTCACCAGCGCGGCCAGCGAGGACACGCTCAGCGGTTCCCGCAAATGGCTCTTCATGAATTCAAGGCTTTCGCTGATGCGTTCCTTCGCGCTGGCTCCGCCGTGCCACGCCTCTTCTTTGTGGCGCAGAATCAGCCCCATCAGATGCGCCAGCGAGTGCGCGGCATAAATCATATGTGTCAGCGTAAAACCATGCTGCAAGCCCTCCAGCAAATCCTCGAACAAGGCGTAAAGCTGGACATCTCCGCCGAAGGCAACGATCGGTTGCTCGTTCGTGACGCCAAGGCGCTCCAGGTAATGCGGCACGTTGGCGCCGACGGCATGAAACCAATGAATGGTCCACGGTGAATCGTCGTCTGCTCCGTAGGTGTGCGTTGCCCCCGCCTTGATCACCAGCATTTGGTTTTTGCCCACTTGGTGGCGGCGGCCGGCTATTTCGCACCAGCCTTCTCCTTCAGCGCAGTAGATGAAGATTGTCTCGGGGCAGCCCCGTTCGCGCACGCATTTATGCCCGGCGGCCCTGGGGTAGTAACCTGCATCCGTCGGCAGCAGATTTCGCAGCAGCGGGTGAAGGGAGACGCTGGCCAAGACGGGCCTCGGCACAACCACCAGGCGCTGGCCAGCGAAGCCGTCCAACTTTTGGTGCAGAGTCATCCGGGATTGTTTCAAGTGCTTTCTTGAGGCCCACTCTATGGAAACTTTCCGTCAGTTACAATGACGAAATTTGTTACGTCGTCCAATGCCAGCGCCGCCCCGCCGGCCGACCGTGCCCGTCCAAACAGGCTTGCGCAAAACCCAAACCATCGCAGAATGCTCCGACTTTCGTGAAATGCTCACAGTTGTGAAATCCTTCAAACGTCCGCGAGTTGCTTTGCTGGTCGAGTCCTCGCGGGGTTACGGGCGCGGCATACTGTGGGGAATTGCCAAGTTTGTCCGCGAGCACGATCCGTGGTCGATCTTTTTCCAGGATCTCAATTTATGCGATGACACACCGGCGTGGCTGAAGACCTGGAGGGGCGAGGGCATCATTTCGCGCTTGGAGAATCGTGACGTGGTCAGCGTGATTCGGCGGTTGAAACTTCCCGCGGTTTATCTCCGGCACGTCAGCCCCGGCTCAGGGATGCCGAGCATCCTGGCGGACAACGCGGCCATATCGCGCCTCTGCTTCGATCATCTTAAGGAGCGGGGATTCCGCCATTTTGCATTTTGCGGATTTAACGGTGCGGATTATTCCGATGAGCGCCGGGACGCGTTCGCCAAAAGCGTTTCCGAGGCTGGCTTGGAGTGCCACGTCTATTCCGAAGGGACTCCGCTCGCCAACGGGGACACGGCGCAATACGAGGGTCTCGGCTTGAAGGACGGCGGTTGTGTCGCGAATTGGATCAAGAAGCTGCCCAAACCGATTGGCTTGATGGCTTGCAACGACATGCGTGGCCAACAAGTGCTCGATGCATGCCGGGCGACGGGGTTTGCTTCGCCCGAAGAGGTTGCAGTCATCGGCGTCGATAATGATGACGTTTTGTGCAACCTTTCCGAACCGCCCCTGTCCAGCGTTGTTCCCGACGCGGAGCGCGTGGGCTACGAAACGGCGGCCCTCTTGTCACGCATGATGGCCGGTTTCAGGCCCGAGCCCGTGGAGACATTTGTCAAGCCGAGTGGCATTGTGACTCGCCGGTCCACTGATGTTCTTGCGATGGAGGATCGCCAGATTGCGGCCGCCGCCCGTTTTATTCGCGAGCACGCCTGCCTCGGCATCGATGTGAGCGACGTTCTGCGCGCCGTGCCGATGTCACGCAGCACCCTGGACCGCCGCTTCATGAAAATTCTCGGCCGCTCGCCCAAGGACGAAATTCTCCGCATCCGACTGGACCGGGTTAAGCAACTTCTGGCCGAGACAGATTTTTCGCTCGCGCTGATTGCGGAAAAAGTGGGTTTGGAACATGCCGAACATCTCAGCCGCATTTTTAAGAGCCGACTCAAGATGACGCCTTCGGAATTCAAGGCCCAATGCGTGTCCGCCGGCAATTCCGACCATGCGGCGAGGAGCCGTCCCGATATTGTTCTGCCTTCCGAGGATTTCTTAAAGCGAATCGAGTTCAGCGCGCCGCCCCGGCCATCCCGCCCGAAAAATAAGTGACGAAAAACGTCAATTATTTTCCCTAAAAGCTCATGGCGGGGCACGTTTTCAATGGTACAATGTGGGGCATGATCCATGATGAAACGATGAATTGCGCGCCGCCGCCTCCTCTTTTCGGGGTGATCTCTGCGGTCAATTGTCCATGTGGTTCGTCGGATTGTCTATTCCTTGAGGAATCCCTTTATGGAACAAATGGAGCATGACCATCACTCAAATCGAAAAGGCGTCGCCGACGCCGCGCTTCAGATAAGCAATCTCTTACCATTATGAATTTACCACTCACAACTCCAAGTTTGACGCCCCTCGCGGGCCGTTTGATTCTCGGCGCGTTTGGCTTGACGCTTTGCGTCGCCGCCCAGGCCCAGACTTCGTATCAGAGCGTTGTGCTTGGAGACGCGCCTCTGGCCTATTACGCTCTCAACCCGGGAGTGGACGGAACCAGCACCGCTCCCGACTTGACTGGAAACGGCAACGACGGCGAGGCCGCCGGCATTTCCGCGGGCGTGGGGCCTTCCCAATACATCACCAACGCCGCTTACTTTGACGGCGCCGCCGCCATCGACTTGAGCGACGGCAGCAATCCCGGCTTGCTGAATTTCAGCGGGCCGATCACTTTGGAAGCATGGGCGCAGCCGTCCAGTTCATCCTTGTTTGGCGATATCGTCGCCAAGGGCTATGACTCTTCGACATATGCCGAAATTGTTCTCCGCGTAAACGGCCCTTATGGGGCAAATTACTACGGCAGCTCGGGCAGCGCCGGCGAAACTGGCGGAGTTCAGTCCACCAACTGGTCTTATATCGTTTTGTCGAGCGACGGCACGAATTGCAGTCTCTACCAAAACGGCACTCTGGTCGCCCAGAGCGCGGATACGACAGGCTCGGTTGAATTTTCCGACGATTGGGTGATCGGAGACGGCAGCAGCGCCGGCAGCAGTCGTTTGTTCAATGGCAATATCAGCGAGGTCGCTCTTTACAATCACGGCCTGACCGCATCACAGGTGTTGACGCATTACTATATTGGAATGGTGAATTCCTACCCAAGCAATTCTGCGCCGATCATCGTCTCGCCACCCCAGTCGCAATCAGCGTATGTTGGCGGGTCGGTGACATTCAGCGTGCAATCGGTGAGCGAGTTTCCCGTCACTAATCAATGGTACCGCGCCGGGGTCGCTCTGGCTGGCCAGACGAATTCGAGCTTGAAGGTAGTCAATGCCAATGCCGCGGAAGCCACCAACTATACTGTTGTGGTTGGCAACAAGAACGGGACAACAACCAGCGCGGCCGCAACTTTGACCTTGCTCGTTCCTGGCAATTCTCTCTTGTGGACCACCAATAACAACAGCGGCACGTGGGACACCGCGACCACCGCGAACTGGATCAACCTTTCCAATGGCTCCGCGACAGTGTTTAACTCCAGCGACGCTGTCCTGTTCAATGACGACCCAAATGAATCGACGACAGTGACAATCAATGGCTCGGTCGCGCCAAGCGTCATTACTGTTGATGCGAGCACAAACGCCTTTACCTTTAACGGCTCGGGAACCATCACGGGAAGCGGCAGCCTGATCAAGGAAGGCTCAAGCGAACTGACGATTTACAGCGCGGGGAATTTTACCGGCGCGGTGAATATTGACGGCGGCGTCATTTATGCCGGCAACAATTGCTTTGACTCGGCTTCAACTATTTCCATCAGCAATGGAGCGACATTGGATCTGGCGGGCGGCAGCATTCCAAATAATACCCCCGTGACAGTGGCCGGAACTGGCTTCGGCGGCGAAGGGGCCATTGTTAACAGCTATGCCGATTATCCCGGCGAATCGTTAAATGTCATGCTCGCGGGAGACGCGCTGTTCGGCGGGTCGGCCCGATGGGACTTCTCGAGCGGCTCGCAGATCAGCGGCCCGCATAACCTGACCCTCGATTGGTCCGGCGGCGCAGGTTACAGCCAGTGGAATACGGTCAGCGTGGGGCCTGATGTTATCGGAGTCTTTGTGACTAACGGAATTAATCCCTCCAGCAGCAGCACGCTGGGGATGAGTTATGATTCCGCCATCTGCCAGAATCCGGCGACGCTCTTCACTATCGCCCCGGGCTGCACGTTGACGTTTTATAACGGCGGTTTTAACGGGAGCATTCACGGCTTAAGCGGATCCACCGTTTACATTTACACGGCCCCGGCTGCCTTTACCGGCAGCAATCTCATTCTGGAAAATGGCGCGGCTTGGATCAGCTACTACAATGCGGGCGCCACCACGCCCATTGACAGCGCCGTGACGCTCAATGGCGTTGCTCACTTTGTCATCGGCGATCATTACATGGTCTACACGAATTTGATCAGCGGCCCCGGTGGTTTTGTCCTGGATTATTATAACAACGAGCTCGTCATGGGGGCCTCGAACACCTACACCGGTCCGACTATTATTGGCAGCACCGGGAATAGTCCTGCCGTCGGCCTGATTGGCAATGGCTCCATGTCGCAAAGCTCCCTGATATTCTTCGGTGGCACGAATGGTTCCGTCATGCATGTCGATGCAAGCGGGCGCTCCGATAAAACGCTCACCTTGGCCAGCGGCCAGACCTTGGCCGGCATCGGCAGCGTCAATGGCAGCCTGGTTGTTTCGTCCGGCGCAACGATTTCGCCCGCCGGCACCAACACGACCATCGGCATTACAACAGGCTCCAACCCGACCGGCGAACTCGCCGCCTCCGCCAACATCACTTTGAGTGGAACAACGCTGATCAAGCTAAACGGCGCTTCCAACGATGTGGTTGATGCGGGCGAGGCCATCACTTATGGCGGCACGCTGAGCTTGCAAAACATCAGCGGAACCGATTTGGCCGCCGGTGAGAGCTTCCAGATATTCAGCGCGGCGAGCTATTCTGGATCCTTCGCTTCGATCACGCCATCCGTTCCGGGGCCAGGGCTGGCTTGGGACATTTCACAACTCAGCAGCGGCGAGATCAGCGTGGTGACTGCGCCTCCCACCGGGCCGACCATTTCCAGCGCCCACGTTTCCGGCCAGGACATTATTCTCAGCGGAACTGGCGGAATTGCCAATGGAACGTATTATGTATTAACAACGACGAACCTGGCCTCGAAGACCTGGCTGCCCGTCGCCACCAATAGTTACGATGCAAATGGAAACTTTAGCTGGACCAACGCTCTGACCCCGGGCGTCAGCCAGCAATTCTATTTGCTCAAGGAGTAAGGCAGTTTAATGAAACTAAGCCCGTTTGGCTCAAGGAATGCGGCCCTGGGGGCCGCATTCACCCTGATAGAATTGCTTGTGGTCATTGCCGTCATCGCCATCCTTGCAGCCCTTCTGCTGCCTGCCTTGGCAAGCGCGAAGCTCCACGCCATGCAGACGCAATGCATCAACAATCTGAAGCAACTGCAACTGGCTAGCAGGATGTATTATGATGACATGGGCACCTTCATCGGGCCGATTACCAACAATCCGGATTTCAGTGACGGCGATTGGATGGGCACGATGCTCTCTTATTACGGGAAATCAACCAACCTGATCATTTGCCCGAGCGCGCCCGACAAGGGAATCAATCCTCCCGGCACGGTGAATCCTCCCGGGATGGCTGACCGCGCGTGGCATTGGACGCTTTCCACGCCCATCTATGCTTCCAGCTATGGCTATAACAAATGGCTGGAAAGCAGCCAATTGTACGGCGAAGACCCGCGCAATTTTAACCAAGAGTCGGGGATCAGCCGGCCGGCCCAAACTCCCGTCTTCATGGATTGCGCATGGATCAACCTATATCCTGACGTGACCGATACGCCCGCCACGAGCCTCTATGACCCAATCGATAATCCCGGCACTGGCTCATCCGGCCTGACTCGCGTTTGCATCGCCCGCCACGGAAGCAAATCCGCGGGGGCCGCGCCCAAGACGCTGCCTTTTGGCACATCGACCTTGCCCGGCCTGATCGTCTCCGGTTTCTACGATGGCCACGTTGAGCCAATGCGGTTGCAAGACCTTTGGAGCTATTACTGGAATCTGACTTGGGTGCCAGGCCCGGTGCCGAGGATCCTGTGAAACCGATTCTTCGCAACTGCTTGAAACTCCCATTAAAACCCGGATTGAAGCAAGTGAAGTGAATCGAACTCTCGTGGCGATTGAGGGCGATTCGATTCAACTCGGCATAAAGTTCCTCGGAATATTGATGCGTTTGCCCTGTTAAGACATCCTATTGCAGGTTCGCAATAACAGGGCGAGCCTGTGTCGAGTCCTGGCTAAACTGCCGCTTGATAGTTCCAAAACTGCAAAGTCCATAAGGAGGCCCGACGAGGTCTCGCCCTGCCGGGACGTTATTTGCTCCAATCCAAAACGACCTTTCCCGATTGCCCTGACTTCATCGCAGCAAAGCCTTTTTCGAATTCCGTGAAATGGTATCGGTGGGTAATGACGGGGGAGATGTCCAAGCCGCTTTCCAGCATGACGGTCATTTTGTACCAAGTCTCATACATTTCGCGGCCGTAAATGCCTTTGATCGTCAGCATGTTGAACACCACAGTATTCCAATCGATGGCGATTTGCTCCGATGGGATGCCGAGCATGGCGATTTTTCCGCCGTGGGCCATGTTCGCGATCATGTCACGGAAGGCCGAAGGATTGCCGGACATTTCCAGGCCGACGTCGAAGCCTTCCTTCATTCCGAGTTGCGCCTGAGTGTCCTGCAAATTGCCTTTGGTCACGTTTAAGGCGACGGTCGCGCCCATTTTTTTGGCGAGATCGAGGCGGTAATCATTCACATCCGTCACCACGACGAAACGCGCGCCGGAATGTTTGGCGATGGCGACGGCCATGACGCCGATGGGGCCCGCACCTGTAATCAAGACGTCTTCGCCGAGCACCGGGAAGGTAAGGGCGGTGTGTACGGCATTGCCGAACGGGTCGAAAATCGAGGCGGTGTCTTTGTCAATGCCAGGGCGGTGATACCACACGTTCGTCATTGGCACCGAAATAAGTTCCGCGAACGCTCCTGGGCGGTTGACGCCAATTCCCTTGGTGTCTTTGCACAGGTGGCGGCGGCCCGCGAGGCAATTGCGGCACCGGCCGCAGACGACGTGCCCCTCGGCGCTGACGATATCACCAGGTTTGAAATCGGCCACGTTGGCCCCGATGGCAACGATTTCGCCGACAAATTCATGGCCGACCACCATGGGAACAGGAATGGTGCGTTGAGCCCAGGCGTCCCAATTGTAGATGTGGAGATCCGTGCCGCAAATGCCGGTCTTTTGGACGCGGATGAGGACATCGTTGACACCCATTTGGGGTTCTGGAACATCTTCCAGCCAGATCCCCGGTTCCCGATTGCGTTTAACGAGCGCTTTCATAGTAGAACCTTAAAACTTGATTAAGCGTCCGACAGCAAGCGGTAAATTTGGGTTGCGATTCATTTTACAATCGACAATGGCGGGAAACCTGTGTCAACAAGAATGAAAAATTTGACAGGATGAACTGGATTTACAAGACGAAAAGAATTTCGGATTACTCCCATTACTCCCATAATTCCCATCCGAATTATTGGAAATCGCACGAAATAATCAGTAATCTGCGAGATGCCATTGCGCATCGAGACCCCTTCCATTCAGAATTGGAGCTGCCACGGCTGCAGTCAGTGCTGCCGCGGAGGATTCCTGATCGAGCTTTCCGAGGCGGAGAAGCAACGAATCGAGGAGCAGGGTTGGAAGGAATCAGATGGTGTCGGCGTTGGTCCATTAATGGTTCTCGAAAACGGGCAGTATCGCCTGAACCACAAGGACGACGGCGCGTGCGTTTTTCTCGATGAGACGGGGCGATGCCGGATTCACGCGCGGTTTGGCGAACCAGCGAAGCCGCGCGCCTGCCGGTTGTACCCGCTGGTATTTCATCCGCTGGGTGGCAAGGTGGCGTTGGGCCTCCGGTTTAGCTGTCCCTCGGCGGCGGCAAATTCCGGCAAACCATTGCCGGCGCAGCTTCCAGCTTTGCGCGACCTGGCGGAATTGGTCGTGTCGGACGATTTCTCAGAAATTCCTGCGCCTGCCGTGCTGCGCGATGGCGGATTGTCGTGGCCTGATTTCATGCGCTACGTCGGATGGCTCGAAAAAATCATGGAGCCCCCGAATCTCACTGTTTCGGTGAAAATGCGCCGAGCTTTGCACGTCGTGAATGCAATCGAGAAAGCGGATTTCGACCATCTGAGCGGGCGCGAGGCCGACGAGATTCTTGGCGCGCTTTACCAAAATGCGCTGACCGACGTTCCCCGGACCGGCAGTGCGGTGGCGCGGGTTACGGGAATAAATCGGCTGCTATTCCGCACGCTGGTGTTCACGTATGCGCGACGCGATTCCGTTGGCGACAACGCCGCAGGCATCGGCCAACGGTTGAAGTGGTTGGGCGCAATGATCCGTTTTGCTCGCGCTTCCGGGAGAACACCCGCGATGTCGCCCGATTTAAGCCCGGTTGAATTCGGGGCGATTGAGAAATCGTTCGGCCCATTGCCTCCAGAAGCGGAAGCGACTCTCACCCGATTTTTCCGCGTCAAAATTCAGAGCCTGCATTTCTGCGGGCGCGCCTTTTACGATTTTCCGCTGGTGGAGGGATTCAATTCGCTGGCGTTGTTATATCCGGTCATTTTATGGCTGGCCCGATGGCACGCGGCCGCCATGAACCGCTCGACGTTGACGGAGAAGGATATTGAGCAAGCCATCGTCGAGGCGGATCGGCATCATGGCTATTCGCCCGCTTTTGCGACAAACTGGTCACGCCGCCGCGCCCGGTTATTGGCGCAGAAAGACAGCATCAGCCGCCTCTGTGCCGAGTGATTGGATGCAATAATGAAGGTAGCAACGCCTCGCCGCGGCATCCGGGTTGAGGCGTTATTCGCGAGCAAGTCATGGCATCATTCAC
The DNA here is from genome assembly GCA_963764165.1 of uncultured Verrucomicrobiae bacterium. Taxonomy (GTDB): domain Bacteria; phylum Verrucomicrobiota; class Verrucomicrobiia; order Limisphaerales; family Palsa-1400; genus Palsa-1400. Next base: position 688,880 of record CAVXRD010000004.1, on the reverse strand, counting down.
ACGCAACCGGACGCCTCGGCGGAGACTGTCTCAAAACTCAAAAACGGCTTTAAAAAGCACCACCAAAACACCCTCGCCGAAAATAAAAATGCGCCATATCGCAAATGAGAGATTAGTAGTATTGACACACTTTGAGGATTTTGTAGTTTTGAGACAATCTCGGCGAGGCGTCCCTACCTAAAAAGGGCATTTTCGAAATCCCGGAAGTGGTTTTGCGGGAAGTCCCCGATTGGCCATGATAGCTCTTCGGGCTATATTGCTACAGGTCGAAGACTCACTCGAATAGGAGGCGAGCAGTCGGGGATCAGCGACACAGCACGTCGGGCCAAACATTCGAGAAAGGTTGCCGCCAACCGCTGGCCACCCGACTTGGCAACGCGAGCCTTTGACCGTTTTTTTTACCTGGGGCGAATCATTTCGAAGCGGTCCGTTGTGTGGCAATACCAATGAGGTGAAGCCATCCGCCCAATCATCGCCAACTTTTCAGAATGCACACGCTGTTTTTCCGGGTCATACAAGTCGTCCCGCAAATGAATGCGCCGGATTAATCCGATAACAACCCGGTTATTGCCGATTTGAAGCGTTCCCCATTCCTTGCACTCCAGGCTGGCTGGAGCCTCGATGATGCGTGGCGGTTTAACAACAGAAGATGCCGTTGATGTCAGACCGGCCGACACCAGCTCGTTTTCGCCATAAGGCAGGGTGGCCGCGCATTTATTCATCGCCTCAGCGATTGATTCGTCGACGAGATTGACTACGAACTCGTGCGTGAGACGGATGTTTCTGGCCGTATCTTTCGGAGTTCCATCCTCGCGATCGCCCGGGGCAACCGCCAGAATAGGCGGCGACGAGCCCATGAGATTGAAGAAACTAAAAGGTGCGGCATTAATTTTCCCGTCCGGGCTCAAGGTTGTGACGAGAGCGATGGGGCGGGGGACGACGATGCTGGCGAGCACCGCGTAAGCGCGATCAGCGTATTGGCCTTCCAAATCCAGTTCCATGCGCCGCAAGGTGCATGGAACCGCTCATACCGTCAAACCCCTTCGCAATTCAGTCGCGACCCAAGCCGAGTCTGGCCCTTCCGTGGCGCTAATCCGCAAAATCAACCGCCAGCCCCAGCGCGCGGACGGCCCCGCGGATTCTTTCTGGGTTCACCGGCTTGCTTAAGAACGTGCTCGCGCCCAGTTGATACGACTTCCGAATGTCTTTCTGCCGGTCAAACGAGCTGACCACGATCACAGGCACCGCGGCGTGCAGCGGCTCGCGCTTCAGCCATTCCAGCAATTCGAATCCGTTCATGTCCGGCATTTTCAGATCAAGCAGAATCAATGAGGGATAAGGAAAAGCCTCGCGGTCAATATACCGTCCCTCGGCATTGACGTAATCCTTCAACTCCTTGGCGCTTGGAAGAACGATGACCGGTCCGGACGGCCTCAGGCGGAGAACCGCCCGCTTGATGAGCGCCGCCTCATCTGGCTGATCGTCAACTATTAAGATTGCCGCTGTCACCTTGGCATTAATTTACGCAGCGGGAACGGTTAGGGAAGGGCGGGATTCCCCGAACGCCGCATCCGTTCCCCTACGGTGGGTTAACTGCGGGTGTGGTAAACTTTTCGATCAAGCGCGCTACTTGCGCGACGTGCTTCGAGCCCACCGGCTGGCGAAAAATGACATCCGCCCAACGCGCCTGCGGGTCGACGAATTTTTTATGCATGGGCGCGACTGTCGTCCGGAACTGCCGACGCACAGAAGCCAGGTCCCTGCCGCGATTGGCGATATCCCGGGCCAATCGGCGGCTCAAGCGAAGTTTCTCCGAACAGTGGATGAAAACGCGCAAATCGAACAATCGCCGCACGCCCGGCCGGCGCAAAAGCCACAAGCCATCGACCAAAATGACGCCCTGGGGCCTGACCTTTTTAACATTGGGCTTGCGGGTGTGGGTGACGAAGCAATAGCTCGGCATCGAAACCGGGCGGCCTTCGCGGCACGCCGTGAGCACTGTCTCCACCAAGTCCCAATCAATGAGGCGGGGGTGGTCAAAATTAAGGCGCGCCCGCTTCTCCGGCGAGAGATGTGATTGATCGCGGTAAAAATCGTCCAGCGAAATTCGCGTCACCTGTCGGTGGAGCGTCTTTTCCAAATTTTCCGATAGCCAGCTCTTGCCGGAACCGCTGCCACCCACCAATGCAACGAGTGTGGCCTTCACCGTCTATTGGGCCTTGACGCGGTAAAAGCGTTGCGGATCGCTCGCGGCGGAATCAGTCACGGTCAAGCTGCCGCCGTTGCCGCTGGCAGTCTGGACAATGGTCCATGAGGAGGGGCCGAATCCTTTTGTATATTGCAGCGTATAGGAAACACCGTTTTGCGATTGAAACGACACGGTAAAGTTGTTTCCATGCCACGTTGGGTTCGTCAGAGTCACTGGCGAGACAATACCGGTCTCGCCTGAGAGCGCAAGGCTGTAGGCATAGCCGTCGGCGATTTCGTTCACTCCGCTTAAGCCGGACGGAATGGAAATTTCCCCATCCTGGTTGGTGCCCCATCCAACCACTGTGCCGGATGATGTCAAAGCCAGACCGTGATAAAGACCCGCCGCGACGGCCACGACATTGTTTAAGCTCGGGGGAGTCGCTGGCACAGCGCCCCAGCCTGTAACGGAGCCATTTTGCACGGCGAGGCAGTAGCCTTTCGCGCCCGATATTGCCGTCACGCCGGTCAGATTTCCTGGAACGCTCGTCTCGCCCGTGTCATCCACGCCCCATACGACGACTGTGCCATTTTGCAAAAGCGCCATGCTGTGATTGCCGGCGGCGACGATGGCTTTCGGATTTTGGACGTTCGATGGCACATTCGTTTGGCCGAATGGCCCCCAGCCCCAAGCGACAACAGTCCCGTTCGCCTGCACGGCGAGGGCGTGAGAGTGGCCGGCGGAAATCATGGTCACGTTGTTCAGCCCGGCGGGAATGTCGCATTGGCCTTGGTCATCCGCGCCCCATCCGACAACAGTGCCGTTGGATAATAGCGCGAGGCTGAAAAAATCGCCTGCCGCCACCGCCGTGACGCCGCTCAAACCGGGAGGAACCTGGCAGTCGCCGTCCAAATCCGTTCCCCAGGCCGTGACGGTTCCGTCGGCGTTCAAGGCCAAGCTGTGATCCACCGAAGATGAAATGGCGGTGACGCTGGCAAGCCCGGAAGGGAAGCCCGCCTGGCCCCCGCCCCATGCCGTAACCGTTCCGCCCGCGCCGTGCAACGCCGGGGAGAGAAAGGATATCGCCGACAGAGTGACTGCAATGTTAAGTGACGTTCGTTTCATAGTTGACGCTCAGTAAAACACATTGGCAAAAAGCGCCAACGGGGTAAATCCCCCGGGGGCGTTCACCTGACAGACTACGTAACAGACCCTATGGCAGAAAGCGGCGGCGCTTATTAATTTCGTCGCCATGAAACGGAAAATTATGAATTTCCTGGCGGCGGGAGCGCTTCTTTTGTGCGGCGTGGCCAGCGTTTCGGGGCAGACTTACACAGAATACAAGTTCATCTTCAAGGGCTTTGCCTATCAAACCAACGCGGGCGGCAGCATTGTTGCCACGCCGATAACGGATCAGGACCTTCTGGCCAGCCGGGCTTATCCCGGGGGAATCACGGACCTTAGCACCGTCGCCATTGTTTATCACATCGGGGGCAATCCCGGCGATTCAGAACCCGGCGACACGGTGGATATCATTTACACGAACAATCCGGCGGCCCTCACCACGGAATTCAATTTCTGGTTCGGTTCGACCTGCTGCGGGCGGACAGCGGTTTCCAACGCGGTGCAAAACGAAGTTTGGAGGGCGGACTACATCTACACGCAGGACAATTCCCAATACACGTTCTCCAACGGTGATTCCGTGGGCCTGTGCCTGACTCATAAGGTTAATGTCACCTCCACCAACGGCTTCGCCAACTCAATCATCACCGGAAATATGTCCTATGGCGTGGCTCCGCAAGGCACCAACGGGCCGATTGTTGTTTCCGGGACGTTCAGCCTCGGTGAGCCGATGTACTAATTCTTAAACCGCGCGAAATTCCATGAAACTTACGAAGACATTATTTCTGGCATTGGCATTATTGGCCATCAGTGAAGTTGGCGCCTATGCGCAGTCGTCCTATGTGGCCTATAAGTTCATCTTTAACGGGATGTCCTACCAGACCAACGGGGCAGGGACCATTGTCGGCACGCCCATCACCGATCAAACCTTGCTGCAAAGCCAGGCCACCAGTCTCGGCATCACCAATCTCAGCACGATTTCCATCGTTTACCACCTGAACGGCGGACCGCCTTACGGCGACACGGTCGACGTTATCTCCAACGCCACGGGGCAGACCCTGGTGACGGAGTTTGGTCTGTATTTCGGCTCGGCTTACCAAGGCGAGAGCGGAACGCTCGGGCGTTACGCGGTGACCAATGCAACGCAGACCGAGCAAAGGCGCGTGGATCAGGTTTACACCTTCAGCAATACTCCCTACACCTACGAAAACGGAGAATCGCTCGGCGGCGCCTTTACGGTGAAGCGATTTGTGGCGGATAGCAAAGGCAATACAAACCTCTTTATCGACGGAACTTTGTTTTGGGACGTCATACCAACTCGAGCCAATGTGGGGCCGATGCTTTGCAGCGGTCATTTCACACTCGGTCAGCCTGTATATTAGTTAACGAATGGGAATCATGAAAAAACTTCTTGCAATCATTTTATTCTGTCTGGGCCTTGCGGGTTCTTCAAGCAGCGCTCAAACGACCAGCCCATACCTCTATAAGTTTCAATTCTCCGGAACGGCTTATCAGACGAATGCCGTCGGGACAATTGTAGGAACACACATCACAGATCAGACGTTGCTGGCTGACCGCGCGCGCCTTGGGAACATCACCGATCTGAGCACAATTTCACTGGTTTACCATATCAACGGGAATTCTCTGGGAGATACTATTGAGGTCATCTCGAATGCAACCGGCCAGGTCCTTACCACCGAATTGGGTTTGTATTATGGCTCGGAAGGCTCCCTCGGCCGCACTGCTGTAACAAATGCGACGCAAACCCAGCAGCGCCGGGTTGATTACATTTACACGTTTGATAATTCCACTTACACAAGTCCGAATTCCCACTCCTCCGGGGCAGCATTTACATATAAGAGTTTTGTAACGCAAAATGGTGCAACCAACGCCGTCATTAATGGGTCCATGTCGTGGGAGGCCGGGCCTTATAGCGAAACAAACACAGGGCCGATTGTGTGTGTTGGCACATTTTCTCTCGGGGCTCCGATTGTTATTCCTTAGTTAAATCTAAGTGTTGGGTGGCTTGGTTGCAGTCCTGATCGCCAGGGTGTATTCGTTCGTCTTGCTGACTTATGAGTAATAGAAGATGTTTTGCATGGGCAGCCTGTGTTATATCGCTGGCGGCGGCCTTGGCGGCAAAAGCCGATTCCACCTGGGTTTACGCGGTTCAGCTTACGGCGGACCTGCAAACAAATCCGCCGGCCATCACATTGAACTGGATTCAGGACATGTATGGCGCCGACAGCTACACAGTTTATCGCAAGGCCAAGGAAGATACAGATTGGGGGGATCCGGTTATCGAGTTGGATGGCTCGATAACCAATTACACCGATACTGACGTCCAAGTGGGCGTTGGCTATGAATACCAGGTCGTGAAAGATGCCAGCCTCGGTTATTCCGGTTTCGGTTACATCTACTCAGGAATCAATGTCCCGTTGATCGAAAATCGCGGGACGTTGATTCTTGTTGTGGCGACCAATTCCGCCTTTGGCCTTGACGATGAGCTTGCCCAGTTGCAGACCGACCTTACCGGCGACGGCTGGTATGTCGTGCGCGAGGATGTCTCCAGCAATGATGCGCCGGAATACGTCCGCTCCATCATTCAAGCCGACTACTACAATGATCCAACGAATGTGCAGTCGGTTTTTCTTTTCGGCCACGTCCCAATTTTGCAATCCGGATATTTGAATTACGATGGCCATTACACGCGCGCGATGCCCGCCGATACTTATTACGGCGAGATGAACGACGACTGGGAGATTCCTGATAATCCCACCAATGGGCCAAGTTATATTCCTTCTGATCTCGCGCTGGAAGTTGGGCGCGTGGATATGTTCAACATGGTTGGGGTGGGATCCTATGAGCCTTGGCCGAGCGAGCAGGAATTGCTGCGGAACTACTTGAACAAGGATCATTTGTGGCGGACCGACCAGATACAAGTGCAACGGCAGGCGTTGATGGGAAATCGGCGCGGAGATGTTGATGGCACTCTCGGCATGGCGGCCAGTGGCTATCGCAATTTTACTCCTTTCGTCGGCGCGGCCGATCCGCTCGCCGGCGTCAGCAACATTATCACCGCGAACATTCAGGACGACGCGCCGGTTCCGCAGCGGTGGATGTCGATGCTGTATGAAGGCGATACGAATTATCTTTGGGTCTTTGGCGACGGCGGCGGCGAATTGAATGGGTGCACCTATTTGGGAACCAACGGCGAATACAACGAAGTCCTAAGCACCGACATTGTCGGATCGGATGCTAAAGGTGTCTTTGTCATGCTATTCGGAAGCTTCATGGGCAATTGGGATGGCCAGGATGATCTGCTCCGCTCCGTTCTGGCGACCCCCACCATGGGACTCGCCTGCATGATGGTGGGCGAGCCGCACTGGTTCGTGCATCACATGGGACTGGGAGAGACGATTGGTTACGGGACGAGGCTCAGCGCCAACAATTGCGCGCTTTACCAAAGCGCCAGCAACGCGTTCATGCGCGCCGTTTACATTACTCTTATGGGCGATCCAGCCTTGCGGCAGGATCCCATCGCGCCGCCCTCGGGGCTTGCAGCCACGGCTGGCGCGGGCGCGGTGGCCTTGAATTGGAGCCCCGGCCCCGACCCGGTGCTCGGCTATAACATCTATATCTCGACGGATCCGGCTGGGCCCTTCACGCGCGTGAACAGTTCGCCTGTGACGGGCTCTTCGTACACGGACACTGAGACAATACCGGGGACCTATTATTACATGGTGCGCGGAGTGCGGGTGGATACAAATCCAAGCGGAAGTTATTACAACGCCAGCCTGGGGATTTTCGCCAGTGCCACGATCAGCCCCGTCCATTCCGGCCCGATCACCGTTGGGATTGCCCTTCAATCCGGGGGATTCACGTTATCGTGGAACGCGACGCCTGGCGCGAATTATCGAGTGCTCGGCAGCGGCGGTATTAATCCGCCTGCATGGCAATCACTCGCCAGTCTCGTGGCGAGCAATTCCACTGCCTCATGGAACGGCCCCATTGGCAATGGCACGCCTGCGTATTATTTTGAAATCGTCAGCCCCTGAGGCGGATAGTAGACGATGCCCCTACCGCATGTTAGGGGATTCCGGGGTCTACCATATATGGGGCAGCCTGATTGTCAGAAATGCTAGTGACAGGTTAAATATGCAGATGCAGATGCGTGGATAGTACCCGTGCTGCGAAGAGTAAAAAAAACGAAATTTGATTATGCAAAATACCGCTATGAAAGCAGTGGAAACTCCCAGCGCCAAAATCACTCCTGTTGTGAATTTAAAGAAGGACGCCGCCCGCGTGATTGTGGTGGATGACCATCCGCTCATGCGGAAGGGCGTCAGCCAGCTGATCGAGCAGGAAAAGGATCTCACCGTCGTGGGCGAGGCTGAAGACGCCCCCAAAGCCATCACGGTCATCGAGAAAAACCTGCCTGATGTCGTCCTGGTGGACATCACGCTCAATGGCTCCAGCGGCATCGAGCTGATCAAGAACATCAAAGCCCGTTTTCCGAAACTGAAAATGCTCGTGCTCTCGATGCATGATGAATCGGTTTACGCCCACCGCGCCCTGCGGGCTGGAGCGTGCGGTTACATCATGAAGCAGGAAGGCACCGAAAGCGTGTTGACAGCCCTGCGCAAAGTCTTGAAAGGCGAGGTTTATTTGAGCGAACGCCTTGGCAACCGCATGCTGCAAACGGCCATCGGCGGGAAGAAAGTCACGACCTCCCCCGTTGAAGAATTAAGCGATCGCGAATTGGAAGTTTTCAGCCTCATCGGCCAGGGCCATGGCACCCGCCCGATTGCTGAGAAGCTTCACCTTAGCGTCAAAACGATTGAATCTCACCGCGCCCACATCAAGGAAAAGCTCCATCTCGCCAGCGCCAGCGAATTGGTGCATCAGGCCATTCAATGGGTTCAAAGCGAACGCGCCATCGCAGGCGGCGCCGCGCCACCCGAGGCAATTCCAGCCGACGCGGAGGCAGTAGCCGCGGCGTAATCGTCCGTGATCCACGCCAGATAGGGCGGGGCTGTCGGCGAGCCGTTCCATTATTCCCATCAGTCCCATCTTTATGGACGGAATGGGAATAATGGGAAGCGTGGCAGCGGCTTCTGAGCTAACCTCGCGTTGCCAATACCTCCCAGCATGGGAGGCAGTTTCGAGAAATCGTTTTCCAGCCCCGCCAAACTCCTCATCCAATCCCTGATGCAATTCTAAGGGATTCAGGGCGCAGCGAACCGTGAGTCCCCCGATTTTTCCCTTTGTCCGCTTGTGGTTTTATATGAGTCGTAGTTCAGGGAACCCCCTGCGACGACATAAGAAAAATGAACGAGTACGGCACAAAAAAGAACCCCACTCGCGTCCTGATCGTGGACGATCACCCTCTCATGCGCAAAGGCGTCGGCCAATTGATCGATCAACAGGTCGATCTTTCGTGTATTGGCGAAGCTGAAGATGCCCCCTCTGCCATGACCGCGATGGAAAAGCTCCAGCCCGATGTCGCGTTGATCGACATCAGCCTCAACGGCGCTAGCGGCATTGAGCTGCTCAAGAACGCCAAAGCGCGTTTTCCGAAGCTCAAAATGCTGGTGCTTTCCATGCATGAGGAATCGGTTTACGCCCCGCGCGCCCTTCGCGCCGGCGCTTCCGGTTACATCATGAAGCAGGAGGGGACCGAAAAAGTGCTGACGGCGCTGCGAAAAATCATTCGCGGAGAGATTTACGTCAGCGAACGCCTCAGCGCCACGATGCTCAGCGGCATGGTGCATGGCCGCAGTTCCGTCGCCCGCTCGCCGGTGGAGGAATTGAGCGACCGCGAATTGGAAGTCTTCTCGCTCATTGGCCAGGGGCATGGCACCCGGCCCATCGCAGAAAAGCTCCATTTGAGCGTCAAGACGATTGAATCGCACCGCGCCCACATCAAGGAAAAGCTCAACCTGCAAACCGCCACCGAACTGGTTCACCACGCCGTGCAATGGGTTCAGAGCGAACGCGAGCCCGGCATGCAAAGCGAGATAGCCCCCACCAATCACCTTTCCGCAGTTTAACAAAGTCACCATATGAGTTCCTTTAAGCCCCCCCTGACAGAAGATCTCGACCTCGATAAGCCCTCCAACGGAAAGGCGCGCCCGCCGGAAATCGTGGCCTTAGACTACGGCCAGTTGCTGACCGTTTTGATTTCGGCCCGCGACGGTGATTTTTCCGTCCGCCTGCCTTCCAACATGGTCGGCATCGAGGGCAAGATTTCCGACGTGTTCAACGAAATCATGCTGACCAACCAGCGGATGGCGAATGAATTGGAACGCATGGGCCGGGTCGTCGGCAAAGACGGAAAATTGAGCGAGCGCGCCAACTTCGGCGCTCGCGGCGGCGCTTGGGCGGACATGGAATCCTCGGTCAACACGCTCGTTTCCGACCTTGCTTATCCCGTGGCCGAAATCACGCGTTCGATCGACGCCGTGGCCAAGGGCGATTTGACCCGCGACATGGGTCTTGAAGTCGAGGGCCGCCCGCTCAAGGGCGAATTCCTTCGCAGCGCCAAGATCGTCAACACGATGATCGGGCAATTGAATTTGTTTACTTCGGAAGTGACTCGCGTCGCGCGCGAAGTCGGTTCAGAAGGCAAGCTCGGCGGCCAGGCGCAGGTGAAAAAAGCCAGCGGCGTGTGGAAGGAATTGACCGAGTCCGTGAACTCCATGGCCTCCAACCTGACGGCCCAGGTTCGCAACATTGCGGATGTGACCATCGCGGTCGCCAACGGCGACTTGTCCAAGAAAATCACCGTCGACGTGCGCGGCGAAATTTTGCAGCTCAAAGAAGCCATCAACACGATGGTCGATCAACTCCGCTCCTTCGCTTCCGAAGTGACGCGCGTGGCTCGCGAAGTGGGAACGGACGGCAAACTCGGCGGACAGGCCATCGTGCCCGGTGTGGCTGGAACTTGGAAAGACTTGACCGACTCGGTCAACTTCATGGCCAACAACTTGACCGCGCAAGTCCGCAACATCGCTGAAGTTGCGACGGCTATCGCGAAGGGCGACTTGTCCAAGAAGATCACTGTCGACGTGAAGGGTGAAATTTTGGAACTGAAGAACACCGTTAATACGATGGTGGATCAATTGAACGCGTTCGCGTCGGAAGTAACGCGCGTGGCCCGCGAAGTCGGAACGGACGGCAAGCTCGGCGGCCAGGCCCAAGTGCCCGGTGTGACTGGAACGTGGAAAGACTTGACGGATAACGTCAACTCGATGGCTTCGAACCTCACGGCGCAAGTGCGTAACATCGCCGACGTAACCATCGCCGTGGCCAACGGTGACTTGTCCAAGAAAATCACCGTGGACGTGCGCGGCGAAATTCTGCAGCTCAAAGAAGCCATTAATACGATGGTCGATCAATTGCGCTCGTTCGCCGCTGAAGTGACGCGCGTCGCGCGCGAAGTCGGCACCGAAGGAAAACTGGGCGGTCAAGCCATCGTGCCCGGTGTGGCCGGAGCGTGGAAAGACCTTACCGACTCGGTCAACATCATGGCAGGCAACCTGACGGCGCAAGTCCGTAACATCGCGGAGGTGGCAACAGCCATCGCGCAGGGTGACTTGTCGAAGAAGATCACGGTGGACGTCAAAGGCGAAATTCTCGAACTCAAAAACACCATTAACACGATGGTGGAGCAGCTTCGTTCATTCGCCGCCGAAGTGACGCGCGTGGCGCGTGAAGTCGGCACCGAAGGCAAACTCGGTGGACAAGCGCAAGTGCCCGGTGTCGCTGGAACGTGGAAGGACTTGACCGACAACGTCAATTCCATGGCCTCCAACCTCACCGCTCAAGTGCGAAACATCGCCGAAGTGACGATCGCCGTGGCCAACGGCGACTTGTCCAAGAAAATCACGGTGGACGTGCGCGGAGAAATTTTGCAGCTCAAGGAAACGATCAACCTGATGGTGGAGCAGCTTCGCTCGTTCGCCGCCGAAGTGACACGCGTGGCCCGCGAAGTCGGAACGGAAGGCAAACTCGGCGGACAAGCGCAAGTGCCCGGTGTCGCTGGAACGTGGAAGGATTTGACAGACAACGTCAACTCCATGGCCTCCAACCTCACGGCGCAAGTGCGTAACATCGCCGAAGTCACGACGGCTGTGGCGCGCGGCGACTTGTCTCGCAAAATCACGGTGGACGTGAAGGGCGAAATATTGGAATTGAAGAACACCATTAACACGATGGTGGATCAATTGAACGCATTCGCCTCCGAAGTGACGCGCGTCGCTCGCGAAGTCGGAACGGAAGGAAAACTCGGCGGCCAGGCCCAAGTGTCCGGTGTCGCCGGAACGTGGAAAGACTTGACGGACAACGTCAATTCCATGGCCTCCAACCTCACCGCCCAAGTCCGTAACATTGCTGAAGTGACGATTGCGGTGGCCAATGGTGACTTGTCGAAAAAGATCACGGTGGACGTGCGCGGAGAAATTCTGCAGCTCAAGGAAACGATCAACCTAATGGTGGAGCAGCTCCGCTCCTTCGCTGCGGAAGTGACGCGTGTCGCTCGCGAAGTCGGAACGGAAGGCAAGCTCGGCGGCCAGGCGCAAGTGCCCGGTGTCGCTGGAACTTGGAAGGACTTGACGGATAACGTCAACTCCATGGCTTCCAATCTTACGGCGCAAGTGCGTAACATCGCCGAAGTCACGACAGCCGTGGCCAGCGGTGACTTGTCGCGCAAGATCACGGTGGACGTGAAGGGCGAAATTCTGGAATTGAAGAACACCATTAACACAATGGTGGATCAATTGAACGCATTCGCGTCTGAAGTCACCCGTGTCGCGCGCGAAGTCGGCACCGAAGGAAAATTGGGTGGCCAAGCCATCGTGCCCGGTGTCGCTGGAACGTGGAAAGATTTGACCGACAACGTCAACTCCATGGCGTCGAACCTTACTGCCCAAGTCCGCAACATCGCAGACGTAACCATTGCGGTCGCCAACGGCGACTTGTCGAAGAAGATCACTGTGGACGTGCGCGGCGAAATTCTCCAGTTGAAGGAAGCCATTAACACGATGGTCGACCAACTTCGCTCCTTCGCGGCCGAAGTAACGCGCGTCGCGCGCGAAGTCGGCACGGAAGGAAAATTGGGCGGCCAAGCCATCGTGCCCGGTGTGGCGGGAACGTGGAAAGATTTGACTGACAACGTCAACTCCATGGCCTCCAACCTTACAGCTCAGGTGCGTAACATCGCCGACGTGACCATCGCGGTGGCCAACGGCGACTTGTCCAAGAAGATCACGGTGGACGTGCGCGGCGAAATTCTCCAATTGAAGGAAGCCATTAACAAGATGGTCGACCAGCTCCGCTCGTTCGCATCCGAAGTAACTCGCGTGGCCCGCGAAGTCGGCACCGAAGGCAAGCTCGGCGGTCAGGCTGAAGTGCCCGGTGTGGCCGGAACGTGGAAGGATTTGACCGACAACGTCAACTCGATGGCGGGTAACCTCACCGCCCAAGTCCGCAACATCGCGGAAGTCGCGACTGCTGTCGCGCGCGGCGACTTGTCCCGCAAGGTGACGGTCGACGTCCAAGGCGAAATTCTCGAACTCAAAAACACCATTAACACGATGGTGGATCAATTGAACGCGTTCGCGTCCGAAGTGACGCGTGTGGCCCGCGAGGTCGGCACCGAAGGAACGCTGGGCGGCCAGGCCCAGGTGTCCGGCGTGGCTGGAACTTGGAAGGATCTGACGGACAACGTCAATTCGATGGCTGGTAACTTGACCGGCCAGGTGCGTAACATCGCCGAAGTAGCGACGGCGATCGCCAACGGCGACTTGTCGCGCAAAATCACGGTGCCAGTCAAAGGCGAAATTTTGGATCTCAAAAACACCATTAACACGATGGTGGATCAATTGAACGCCTTTGCGTCCGAAGTGACGCGCGTGGCTCGCGAAGTGGGAACGGAAGGCAAACTCGGCGGCCAGGCGCAGGTGCCCGGGGTCGCTGGAACGTGGAAGGGTTTGACGGATAACGTCAACTCCATGGCCTCCAACCTGACGGCGCAAGTGCGTAACATCGCCGAAGTCACGACGGCTGTGGCGCGCGGTGACTTGTCCCGCAAGATCACGGTGGACGTGAAAGGCGAAATTTTGGAATTGAAGAACACCATTAACACGATGGTGGACCAATTGAACGCCTTCGCATCCGAAGTGACGCGCGTGGCCCGCGAAGTGGGAACGGAAGGCAAACTCGGCGGTCAGGCGCAAGTGCCCGGCGTCGCTGGAACGTGGAAGGATTTGACGGACAACGTCAACTCCATGGCGTCCAACCTTACTGCCCAGGTGCGCAACATCGCCGACGTCACCATCGCGGTCGCCAACGGTGACTTGTCCAAGAAAATTACGGTGGACGTGCGCGGTGAAATTCTCCAGTTGAAGGAAGCCATCAACACGATGGTCGACCAACTCCGCTCCTTCGCTGCCGAGGTGACGCGCGTCGCACGCGAAGTCGGCACCGAAGGAAAATTAGGCGGTCAAGCCATCGTGCCTGGTGTCGCTGGAACGTGGAAAGACCTTACCGACTCCGTCAACGTCATGGCGGGCAACCTGACGGCCCAAGTCCGCAACATCGCGGAAGTGGCGACGGCCATCGCGAAGGGCGACTTGTCGAAGAAGATCACGGCGGACGTGAAGGGCGAAATTCTTGAATTGAAAAACACCATTAACGTCATGGTGGATCAATTGAACGCCTTCGCCGCCGAAGCAACCCGCGTCGCCCGCGAAGTCGGAACAGAAGGCAAACTCGGTGGCCAGGCTCAAGTGCCCGGTGTGGCTGGAACTTGGAAAGATTTGACCGACTCCGTCAACGTCATGGCCGCCAACCTGACCGACCAGGTGCGCGGCATCGTGAAAGTGGTGACGTCGGTCGCCAACGGTAACTTGAACCAAAAGCTCACGGTGCAGGCGAAAGGTGAAATCGCGGCCTTGGCCGACACGATTAACAACATGACCGACACGCTGGCCATCTTCGCCGAACAGGTGACCACGGTTGCCCGCGAAGTCGGCGTCGAAGGCCGTCTTGGCGGCCAGGCCAACGTCCCCGGCGCTTCGGGAACGTGGAAAGATTTGACGGATAACGTCAACCTGCTGGCTGCGAACCTGACGACGCAAGTGCGCGCCATCGCGGAAGTCGGCACGGCGGTGACGAAGGGTGACTTGACGCGCTCCATCCAAGTCATCGCGCGCGGTGAAGTCGCGGAACTCAAAGACAACATCAACGCGATGATCAGCAACTTGCGCGACACCACCCAGCGCAACACGGAACAGGATTGGCTCAAGACGAACATCGCCAAATTCACCCGCATGTTGCAGGGCCAGCGCGACCTTATTACGGTCGGGCGCATGCTGCTCTCCGAATTGGCCCCGCTCGTCAACGCCCATCAAGGCGTCATCTACCAGATGGAATCGCGCGAGACGGACGCGAGCCTCAAACTGCTGGCTGGTTACGCGCATCGCCGTCGCAGCGGCACCGGCGAAACGGTCATGCTGGGCGAAGGGCTCATCGGCCAGTGTGCCGTTGAAAAGAAAACGCTTCTGCTGAATTCTGTCCGCGATCATCAAATCGAAATCACATCCGGCCTGATGGAAACCGACCCGGCCAACGTCGTCGTGCTGCCCGTGCTCTTCGAAGGACAGACCAAAGCCGTCATCGAACTTGCCTCGCTCAACGCCTTTACACAAACGCACATGGCGTTCCTTGAACAGTTGACGGGCAGCATCGGCATCATGTTGAACACGATTGAGGCGACGATGCGCACTGAGGGCTTGCTCCAGCAATCGCAGGAGCTGGCCAGCGAATTGCAAACCCGCCAAATCGAGCTGCAGCGCACGAACGAGGAATTGGCCGAAAAAGCGCGCCAGTTAGCCGAGCAAAACGCCGAAGTCGAGCGCAAGAACCAGGAAATTGAGCAAGCCCGCCGCGCGGTGGAAGAAAAGGCGTCCGAACTCGCGCTCACCTCGAAGTACAAGTCCGAATTCCTGGCGAATATGTCGCACGAATTGCGCACACCGCTGAACAGCATCCTGATTCTCGGCCAGCAATTGCTGGATAACCCGCAAGGCAACTTGAGCGGCAAGCAGGTTGAATACGCCAAGACGATCCACAGCGCGGGAACGGACTTGCTCAACCTCATCAGCGATATTCTTGACTTGTCCAAGATCGAGTCCGGCACGGTCACCATTGAGGCGGAAGAAGTCAGCTTCGCCTCGGTGCGCGATACGGTGGAGCGAAACTTCCGCCACGTCGCCGACACGCGCAATCTTGGCTTCTCCTTGAGCCTCGACCCGCATCTGTCGCGCCAGCTCATCACGGACGCCAAGCGCCTGTTCCAGATTCTCAAGAACCTTTTGTCCAACGCCTTCAAATTCACGGGGCAGGGCCGCGTGACCTTCAACGTCCGGCTCGCGCAGACCGGATGGTCCATGGATCACCCCGTGTTGAAACGCGCGCCATCGGTGCTGGCGTTTGAGGTGACGGATACTGGGATCGGCATTCCGCCGGAAAAACAGAAAATTATCTTCGAAGCGTTCCAGCAGGCGGACGCCGGAACGAGCCGCAAATACGGCGGCACGGGTCTTGGCCTGGCCATCAGCCGCGAACTGGCGAACTTGCTGGGGGGCGAAATCCGGCTCACCAGCACGCTGGGCGAAGGCAGCACATTCACGCTCTATTTGCCGCAAACCTACGCCGGCCCGTCCGTGGCCCGCCCGTCGGATGCCGAGGCGCCCACCATGAAAGTGCTGCCGACCGCGAGTTCAGAGACCGTCCTGGATGACCGCGACAATATCCACGATGGCGACACTGTCCTTCTCATCGTGGAAGACGATCCGCATTATGCGCGTGTCCTGCTGGGATTGGCGCGTGACAAGGGATTCAAGGGATTGGTGGCCATGCGCGGAAGCGTGGCGCTTTCGCTGGCCCGGGAATTCAAACCCACCGCCATCAGCCTCGACATCTTTCTGCCGGACATGCTCGGCTGGACGGTATTGAGCCATTTGAAGCAGGATCCGACCACCCGCCATATTCCCGTGCAAATCATCACGATGGAAGAGGAGCGGCAGCACGGTTTGGAGCGCGGCGCGTTCTCCTATTTGAACAAACCGGTCACGACCGAAGGGCTTGAAGCGGCGTTGAACCGCATCCAGGAATTCACCAAGCCGCGCACCAAACAGCTTCTGGTGGTTGACGACGATCCGACCGAGCGCTCGTCCATCATCGAATTGCTGGCGCATGGAGACGTTGAGATCACCAGCGTCGGCACGGGCGAGGAAGCGTGGAGTTTGATGCATGACCGTTCATTTGACTGCGTCGTGCTTGACCTTCGCTTGCCGGATATTTCCGGGTTCGAACTGCTGGCCAAGGTTGAAAGCGAGCCTGCCTTGCGCGAATTGCCGATTGTTGTCTTTACCGGCAAGGAATTGTCCCCCGAGGAGGAGACCCGCCTGCACAAAATCGCCAAGAGCATCATCATCAAAGGCGTGCAATCGCCCGAGCGCTTGCTCGACGAAACGGCGCTGTTCCTCCATCGCATTGTGACAAATCTGCCGCCGAACAAGCAGCGGATGCTGGAGCGCCTGCATCACACCGACGAGGCCCTGGCCGATAAAAAAGTGCTGGTCGTCGACGACGACGTCCGCAACATCTTTGCCCTGACCAGCCTGCTGGAGCGCCATAGCATGAACGTCGTCAGCGCCTCCAACGGGCGCGAAGCGATCAATTTGCTGGAACAATCACCTGACATTTCACTAGTCTTGATGGACATCATGATGCCCGAAATGGACGGTTATGAGACCATGCAAGTCATTCGCGGCAATCCGCGGCACAAAATGCTGCCGATGATTGCTCTGACGGCCAAAGCCATGAAAGGTGACCGCGAAAAATGCCTCGAAGCCGGAGCGTCTGATTATATCGCAAAACCAGTCAACAGTGAGCAATTGGTATCCTTGATGCGCGTCTGGCTGCATCGTTGAGCAAATGCCGACCATCCCCATTATGCACGACTTAACAACGGTGCTGCCGCCAAGTGAGAAAAAGGCGAACTCCCTCCCAAAGGAGATCGTCAACATTCTCATGGTCGACGACCAGCCAGGAAAGCTGATGGCGCACGAGGCCATTCTTTCCGAATTGGGCCAGCACATCGTCAAGGCCCGCAACGGCGTGGAAGCGCTCGGCCATTTGCTGCGCTACGACTTCGCCGTCATTCTTCTTGATGTGAACATGCCCAACATGGACGGCTTTGAAACGGCGGCGCTCATCCGGCAGCGGCCCCGCTTTGAAAAAACGCCCATTATTTTCGTTACCGGCTACAACACGAGCGACATCGACCGGCTCAAAGGTTACGAGCTGGGCGCGGTCGATTACCTGTTTTTGCCCGTCGTTCCGCAGGTGCTCAAGGCGAAGGTCAGCGTGTTTGTGGAATTGGCGCGCCAAACCCAGCTTATCAAGAGCCAGGCGGCGGATTTGGTGGACCACAACCGCCGGCAAGCCGAGCAGCTGGAAGTCATCCAAAAATTGAATGACGAGTTGAAAATCGCCAACAGTGAGCTGGAGGCTTTTTCCTATACCGTGTCGCATGATTTGCGCGCTCCGCTCCGCTCCATCAGCGGTTACGTCAATGTGCTGCTGGAAGATTACGGCGCCCGGCTCGACGACGAGGGCAGGGGGCATCTGGAAGCGCTGGATCGCGCCTCAAAAAGGATGGATGCGCTCACCCGCGACCTGCTCGCCTACGGACGCGTGGCGCGGGAATCGGTAACGCTGGAGCCGGTTGATCTGCGGCAATTGCTGGAGGCTGTCATAGTATTGACGGCCGGCAGGCCCGGCGCGGCGAAGTTCATCATTGATCCCGATATTTCGGATGTCATGGGGCACCCGTTTTTGCTTGAGCAATGCCTCAGCAACCTGATCAGCAACGCCGCCAAATTCGTCCAGCCCGGCGTTGCTCCAGAAGTGCGAATTCGCACGGAGCCTCGCGGAAATCAGGTCCGGCTGTGGATCGAGGACAACGGCATTGGAATCGATCCCGATTATCACCGGAAAATTTTCAGCATGTTTGAGCGCGTGGGCGATTTGCATCGCTACGAAGGCACGGGCATCGGCTTGGCCATCGTTAATCGCGCCGTGCAAAGAATGGGCGGTGTGTGCGGAGTCGAATCGGCCCTGGGAAAGGGCAGCCGCTTTTGGGTGGATTTGCTGCCGGTAAAAAACACGCGCGATGGCGCTCCCCCGAAAAATTCATAGGAATTTATGCCTGCAACAGGTAATCCCACTAATATTCTGCTCGTTGAAGACTCGGCGGATGACGTGTTCTTTTTCCGCCGCGCCGTGAACAAAAGCGGTCTCGCCGCGGCGTTCCGAGTCGCCTCGGACGGCATCGAAGCCATCGATTGCCTTATGAACAAAGGCAAGTTTTCCGATACCGCCGCCAATCCGGTGCCGGACATCATGTTCCTGGACTTGAAACTGCCGCACGTCAACGGCTTCGAGGTTCTGGAATGGATGCGCCGCCACGCCGAATGCCCGCGCCCGCCCGTCGTAGTATTGACGTCCTCAAACCAGCCTGAAGACCAGCAGCGCGCAGAATCGCTGGGCGCGGCGTTGTATCTGATCAAGCCCCCGGCCCCTGAGCAATTGCGCGAGGTCGTGAACAAATTTCTTCTGGCTCGCGCCCATTAAGCCTTTCTTAATGCGGAACAGTGGTATGGAACGGCTGCCCAGCCTGATAAAGCTTCAATTCTGATTGCAGTGCTGCAACGAGGCCGGGATTGGATTGCGCGGCCACTTGGCGGGCGCGTTGGGCAACTTGGATGGCGTCCGAGAACCTCCCAGATTCCGCAAGGGCGGCTGCCAGCGTGTGAAGGACCAGCGGATTGGCGCCTTGCGTCGAGGCGCTGGCCTTCGACGCGATTTCGACTGCTTTTGCGCAATTGCGAATCCTGTCGTCGGGACATGTGGCGAGCAGCCATGCTTCATTGTTTTGAAATGAAGCGTCGGCAGGCTGCAGGCGCAAAGCGGATTCGTAGTGTTCAATCGCTGTTTGGAACATTCCTTTTTTTGCGGCGGCGTTGGCGAGGTTGTTGTGCGCCTGCGCGTTGTCCGGCGAAATGAGAAGCGCGCGTTGAAACTGCGCGATCGCTTCGTCCACTTTGCTGGTTTTCAGGAAGACGTTGCCGAGGTTAATGAAGGCATCTGTGTAATTGGAATTGATCTCGAGCGTTTTCTGAAACCGCGTGATCGCGCCAGGGAAATCTCCGCGCTGAGCGAGAATGTTGCCGAGGTTGAAATATGCGTCGGCATCGTCGGGCTTTTGCTTGAGCGCGAGTTCAAAGTGAATTTGCGCGTCGTTGATCTGGCCCTGATTCAGATAGGCGAGCCCGAGATTGACTTGGGCTTGGGAAAGCCCCGGATTGATTCGAGTCGCCTCTTGCAAATGCGGGATGGCTTCGCCGGCTTTGCCAGTTTTCAACAGGAGACCACCGAGATTGTTTTGCGCGTTCGCGAATTCGGGGTGGATTTGGACTGCCGCTTCGTATTGCGCGATGGCGCCCTCGGTGTCGCCTTTGTCGGCCAGGGCCAATCCCAGGTTGTAATGCGCGCTCGTGAAAATCGGCCGCGCGGCCACCGCCTTCTGGCCGTAGGCGATCGCTTCATCGAGGCGGCCTTGCTGGCGCAATGCGGCGGAGAGATCGTTGAAGGTTTCGGGCGAATCGGGATCCGTTTGCAGGGACTGTTGGAATTGCGCGTTTGCCTCCGCGACATTCCCCTTTTGCAGCAAGGCGATGCCGAGATTGTCGCGCGTGGTGACGTCGAACGGATTCGCGGCCAGCGCGATGTTGAATTCCGAGATGGCTTCGTCGAGTTTGCCCTTATCGAGCAATTTGCAGCCGGAATAATTGTGGGCCATCCAGCAATCTGGATTTAGACGATATGTATGATCCCACAGCGCATCCGGGTCGGTGTAAGTCTGGCATTGCCGCCATGTTAACGTTCCCAAGATTGCCAGCGCAACTGATCCGGCGGCGAATGGAAGCACCGGGGCGGCGGACAACAACCGCTTGCTCGCTGCCGAAAAAGCAACCGCCACCAGCGTGATGGGGCCAAGAATGGCCAGATATTGAAAATGGTCCGCAACAAGCGAATAACGAAACGGAAAGACATTGAAAAATCCCAGCGCCGGAAAGAGCGTGCCCGCGAAGAAGAGAAACGCGGCCAGCAATCCGCGCTGGCGCTTCCAGACAAGCAAACCCGCCAGAAGCGCCGCCGCCATCGGGAACAAATACTGCCACCAAACAGCCTGGCTGACGTTCCAGCGCGGATAAAAGAAAGCCAGATTCACGGGCCAGACGAATTTGCCAAGGTAAAACCATATATCGCGACCGGCAATCAGGCAGCGTTCGATGAAAGTGAAATGGAATTCAGAACCCTCCGCGTGGAGGAGCTTTCGCTCAATGAATGAAGTCACAAGCCCCGCAGCCAAACCAGCGCCAACGAACGGCAAAACGGCCGGCACGTCTCGTTTCCACGAAATCCTCCCGCGCTGCCACCATATTAAGACCAGCCATGCTCCGGGCAGGGTGGCGATGACGGTTTTGGAAAGCAGCCCCAGGACAAACAACGCCAGCGCAATCGCATATTTTCGCGCATCGCGAGTTTGATCAAATTTTAGCAAGACCAGCATCGCGCCCAAATAAAAGACGCCGGATAAAGTGTTTTTCAGTTCCGAAACCCACGCCACGGATTCCACTTCAATTGGATAAAGCGCGAACAGCGCCGCCGCGAACCAGCCTCCTGAAATTTTTAATTGACGGAAAATTCGGACGACCAGCAGAGCCGAGCAAACATGAAGCACGACGTTAACAAGGTGGTAACCCAGCGGCGCATCGCCCCAAAGTTTGTTCTCCAGCCAAAAGACGCTGTAAACAAAAGGGTAATATTGCTGGGTTGCGCCGAGTTGCGTCCAAATCCGGAGAAGCCCTCTCAGCGAGCGCAATTCAGGCGGCGTGACATGCGAATCGTCGTCCCAAATGAAACCGGCGTGCCAGATCGGTTGATAGGCAATCAGCGTCGCAGCCAACAGCAGAACCGCCCACTTCCAATCCGCCCACTCTCCACCGAGGGAACGGGGCGCAGGGGCAGGGTTGCGATTGCCGGCGGATTGAGTGGGGGGACGCGCAGAGGGTTCGTTCGTTTCTTTTGGGCGGCGCTCATTCTGCGGCGACATGCGATCCTCAGTCTATGGATTGCCAGTCACTCTTTCAATTCCAGAGTCGTTCACCAAGCCGAACCATGTCGCTGGATTTGGGGAGCGCGGTCGTCTCGACCGCCGTCTTCGGCGTCCCGCCGAAAACTCTTCCTGCAGCGGCGTTTCAGCGAATGGTAACCGCCAAATTCTGCAGAACTGTCGGGCGGAACGCCGGCCAGGGCGACCGGGAAGGTCGCGCGACCAAATTCAACTGCATCGTTCCGGCAAAGAGCTAAACTCGGCAGGGCGAGGCTTATGCTGCGGCATCCTCCAAAAAGGGAGCGGTCCGGCAGAAGAATCGACCTACCGGGGTTTGCCTGCCAAGAACTGCCCGCGCCCGGCTTCCTGCATGATTCTGCTGAACGATTCCGTCTTGGATAACAGCGCCGGGTCGGCGTCTAATTCATTTACGGTTTGAGGCACGCGGGTGGACCAATTTTGATTGCTCACCGCTCCAGGCACATTGAAGCGTTCAGTCCCGCCGAAAATGTCGGTGATCATGACCACGGCCATCTTCGATTTTGCCTGGGCTGTTCGGCGCAAATACCCTTCGCGCAGAGCATCCGTGAATTCGCGCGGGGGCGTCTTGTCCTTCACACCAGCGAAATCCATAAAGCGCTGAAGTTCGCGCTTGTGCTCCGCCACATTTTTTCCGGCGTCGATGGCGCTCCAATGATCGGACCAAATGGCCGCGATCGTCGGGTGATCGTGAGTGGCGGGTTGCGCCAGGGACAGTCGTGTGTATTTCGCGGGATCCGTGTAGCTTCCGTCGCGCTCGCGGACAAAATTCGGAATGCGAAAGCCGGGGATGCCGAGTTTTTCAAGAGTCACCGGCACATAGTCGGGCACCATTCCCAAGTCCTCGGCGATGACGCCCGTATCCCCGGAAGCCTCCAGGACGAACCGGAGGATTCGTTCGCCTTGCTGCTGGTTGGCTTTCTTATGCGCCGGAGAATCATCGGCAAATTTCGAGAAGCCCGGGAGCCGTCCGCCGGTTTTTGCAGCAGCCTGTTTCTTTGACAATGGCAGAAATTCGGAGTTGCGATCGGGAGTCCATGGGAAAGAATAGATTCGGAAAAAGCCGAGGACGTGGTCAATCCTGTAAAGATGAAAATTGCGCCGTATGTGCTCGATCCGCGTTCGCCACCATTCAAAGGTCCGTCCTCGGGCGTCATCCCAGCGATAATTCGGGATGCCCCAATTCTGGCCCCATTTCACTGTGAAAGGATCGTCCTTGAACGCCTTTTCAGGAGGCGCGCCTCCGCACCAATCGAGATCAAAGACGTCGCGGTTGGCCCAGGCGTCCGCACTGCCGCGGCCGACGCCGAAGGGAATGTCGCCGAAGAGCTGAACACGCTGTTTTTGAGCGTAACTCTTAAGCGCGCGCCATTGGGCGGAAGCGATCCACTGGACGTAACAAAAGAAGAGCTGCCGCCGCACCAATTCCGCCTGCCGCTTTTCGGGAAGCGAAAGCAGCCATGTGTGGGCCAGCGGCGGCGTCCGATGCTCAACGCTCCAAGTTTCCCAAAACGGCGTTTCCCCGTTCTCCTCCATGAGCAAGCGGAAGACGGCGTAGTCGGAAATCCAATCCGCATTTTCACGGAGAAACGCCCTGAACTGGCCGCCGCGCGCCGTTTGCTTTTCCCAATGATTGCGCAAAAAATAATCAAACGCCGCGTCCAGCAGCGCTCGCTTGAGCGGCCTGCATTTCGTGTAATTGACCGGCCCTTTGCGGAGTTCGGCCAGCAAACTTGCTGGAGCCAGCGACTTGAATTTGGCCGGTGACAAGTCCGGAATGTGCTTCGGCGAAATCGCGATGGTGCCTGGATCAATGGCAAGCGAACTGATGGCGTTGTAGGGGCTGTTGTCGCCGCCCGTTTCGTTGATGGGCAGCGTCTGGAAAATGTTCAGCCCATGGCGCGCGCACCAGTCAACCATCTGGCGGACGCCCTCGGTGTCCCCAATGCCAAGGTCGTCTTCCGTCCGGATCGCGAAGACCGGCTCAAGAATGCCGGCCAGCGATGATTCGCGTTTCATGACATTTCATTTGTCAGAATTTCGCACAACCCCGCGCGGGAGGGGAGTGGGGGAATCAGCCACTTGCCACGCCATCACCGCCATGGCAGAAGCGCAGGCGGCGACCTCGCGCGGATTCAATTTATCAATCGTATCCGCCTCTGTGTGATGGTACCAAAAGTATTTCGTCTCGTCGTCGAGCAGGGCGAGCAATGGCACGCCGTCCTTTTCCATTTCGCCAATATCAGTGTCGCCGCCTTTGTCAAACACTTCGCCCGCTCCAATGCTGGCGAGCGGTTTGGAGAATTCGCGAATCATCTTGCGCGCCGCATCGCCGCCCACGAACGAAAATCCCGTCGGCTTGAAGGTGCCGATGTCCGACTCCATAGCCGCAACATGTTTGTTCATCTCGTGATGATGCTGTTCCTCGTAACCAATGCCGCCGCGAACGCCGTTTTCCTCGTTCGTCCAAAGCACAACGCGAACGGTCCGCCGCGGCCGGAGGCCAAGTTTATGCATGACACGCGCGGCCTCCCACGCCACCATCGCGCCGCCGCCGTCGTCCATCGCCCCCTGGCCAACATCCCACGAATCGATGTGCCCGCTGACAACAACAATTTCCTCCGGCTTCTCGCTGCCGCGAACTTCCGCCACGACATTGCGGGATGGCGAATCAGGAAGCTGCTTTGCGCTCATCTTGAGGCGAACGACGATCTTATCCCCGCGATCCTGCATGCGCTGCATCATTTCCGCGTCTTCGACCGTGATGGCGGCGTGAGGAATTTTGGGAACGCCATCCTCGTACATCATCATCCCGGTGTGCGGTGTTTGTTGCGAATACGGCGTGACTGAACGAATCAAGCTCGCCACGGCCCCGGCTTTGGCGGCTTCCACTGCGCCGCGAACGCGAATCTTGACCGTCCCGCCGTAAGTCGTGAAAGGCAGATTGAAAAGGACAATTTTGTTTTTTGCTTCCGCCACATGATTGGAAAGATCCGCGAAATCCTTGACGACGAATACCTCAGCCGTAATTCCCTCGGGCGGAGTGGCGATGCTTCCGCCCAGACCCAGCATGGGCAGTTTCCGAGCGCGCGGCTCCAGCAATTCAGCCGATTCCACTCCGCGCACCCAATGCGGCACCATCACTTTTTCGCCGTGGACGTTTTCCAAACCGTCTTCGTTCATCTGCGTGATAATCCAATCGAGCGCTGCTTCCAAATTTGTCGAGCCGCTGAAACGCGGGCCGAATTTGTCGCATAGCGCGGCGAGCCGGTTGTAGGCAAAATCCGAATTGGTCATTTCGGCCAGCAATTGCGACGGAACATCGGCGGCTTTTGCTGAAGCGAAGACGAACATGGATAGGAGTAGTGGGAATATTGGGAGTAATAGGACCCGGATGATTTTGGTTAAGCGCGGCAAAGACATAATCTCGTAGTCAATCTAATTGGCGGGAGGTGAGATTCAAATGACAATTCATTCAACGATAACGTCCATTCCCACCCACACTTGCCGGGCGAGGAAGGCGGCATTCCAGTTGGCCAGCCTGAAGCAGCCGTGCGATTCCGTCCGGCCCACTTGCTCCGGCGCGGGTGTGCCATGGATGCCGTAGCCAGATCTGTCCAAGCCAATCCAGGCCACGCCGACGGGATTGTTCGGCCCCGGCGGCAGAATCAGCTTGTGGCCCACATTCTGTGCTTCCGGCGATTCGGGAAAAACTGAGGGATCAAACGTGTAGTTGGGATCGGTCGCCACCGTCATTACCTTCAACTGCCCCGACGGGCGCTTGGACGCGATATGCCCGATGCTGCACGGAAAATGGAGAAGCAAATTGGTCTGCCCGTCGAATACTTCCAGGACGCACCGTTGCAGGGAAATTCTGATGAAAGCGGGATTGGCAGGCAGGGCGGGATATTGGACGTCCGGGATGGTGACTTTGTCTCCCGCCGCCACGTTATTCCAATCCACACCCGGGTTTATTTCCTGAATGAACTTGGGGCTGGAAAAGGACTTTTCGCCGAGCAGTTCCAGGAGATTCTCGAAATCCAAGTTAGTCTGCGCCGATTTATCGAGCCACGTTTTTGGCAGCGGGTGCAGGCGCTTCAAGTCATCGCTCGTTACGGTGTAGGCAATAGTTCCCGGCGGCATGATGGTGAGCGCATTCCTGGTTTCGCTGTCAAGAATACCCGTTTGCGGAAGCTTCAGCTTTTGTTGAAAGGCGAGGATGGCGGCGCTTGTTTGTGATCCGGACCGGCCGTCGATGGACCCGGGAGAAATCCCTTGCCGCACGAGTGCGACTTGCGCCTCAAGGACGGTTTCGACAGGGCGCGGGACGGTGATGATGGGCGGCGGCGGAATGTTGGTTGGCGCTGGATTCGGGATTGGACGGATTTCGACCGGCGGGGCCGGTTTTATCTCGGGAGGAGGCATCGGCGCGGCTGCCACCGGCAGTGAATTCGTTTTCTCAGGAACCACGAGGGCTGGCGGAGGATTTGTTTTTGGCGGAATAACGGCGACGGGCGCTGACGTGTGCGGCAACGGAGCGGGAATGAACCTGCGCGGCACTTCGGCATCGGGCCGCGAGGCGTGCCACAAAACAAACACCACCAACCCAGGCCCAAGCAGCCCGAAGAACAGAATCGCGGTGAACCGCCCGCCGGATTTTTTGCCGGACTTTCGACTTTTGGAGCGCGGCGGCATAGTTTACACCGCGTCGAGCCCCCCTCCCTGAATCGTCAATTTTGCCAGGGCGCTCTCCCGTTCCAGCAGGGTGGGATGCGAATAATAGAATCCGCTGTAAATCGGATGCGGTGTCAGATTGCTGAGATTCTTCTCATTCAATTTTCGCAGTGCGCTGATCAGCGGGGAGATTTTTTTGACCAATTGCGCCGCGTAAGCGTCCGCCTCGTACTCATGCTTTCTTGACAGGCCGTGGAACAGCGGCGAAGTCCAGAACAGAACCACACCTGACAGGATTGCAAATATGAGGAGAGCAGGGGCCATGTCACCGGCGGCGAAGCCGAAGCTCGGCAGAAACCACGTCGTCGGGACAAGTTTCGCAATCAAATAAAAAGCCGCCAGCCAGCCAGCCAGCGCGAGCAAGATTGATTTTGGGATGTGTCCATTTTTGTAGTGCCCGATTTCGTGCGCCAGGACCGATTCGAGTTCCGCCGGATCCAACTGCTGCGCCAGCGTGTCAAATAGAACAATTTTTCGGAACTTTCCAAGCCCGGTAAAAAACGCGTTGGAGTGGCGCGAGCGCTTGCTGCCATCCATGACCTGGATGTCGCGCGCGCGGAACCCGGCCCGCCTCCCGAGATCCAGCAGCCGATCACGCAAAGAGCCCTCGGGCAGTGGCGTGAACTTATTGAAGAGCGGCATAATAACGACGGGCGCGACCACCATCATCACCAATTGAAAAATGCCGAGCGCGGCCCACGCCCAAACCCACCAAGCCGCCCCAAGCCACGCCGCCAGTTTCAGAATTAAAGCAATCAGCGGCGCGCCGAGGATGATTCCCAGCGCAAATCCCTTGGCGCGATCGGCCCACCATGTTCCCATCGTCGTCGTGTTGAACCCAAATCGCTCTTCCAAGCGGAATTGCCCATACCATTCAAGCGGCCAATCAAGAATCGACAAGGCGAGCCCTGCCAGCAGCAAAAAAACCGCTCGCGCCCAAATGGATTGGCCGAGCTGGCGGCTTTCCAAATGATACGACCAAGGAAGGATGCCGCTGAAAAGCACCGCCGCCAAAACCGCAGAGCCCCAAGTCAATTCAACCATTTCAAGCCGGCTTTTCGCGAGAGTATAGCCGACCGATTTAGCATAATTTTCGGGAGTGATGACAGAAGTGAAAGCCGCCGGCACGGAGCCCGCATGGCGGCGCACATGCCGCTGGTTCAACCATTCCAACGCCATTTGCGCGAACCATTTGGCCGCGATGGCGCCCGCGCAAAGATATATAAAAAACTGGCTCACGACTCCGCCCGCACTGAGCATCATCGTAAATCGAAATTCTGCCAATGACAAACCGGGGTTGGCTTAGCCACAGATGGATGCAGATTAAAATAATTTTGGAGGAACAGGACAAGGATTCTCAGAAGGGCACGGCGCCAAAGGGCGAAATGTTGCGGGTCTGTTGCGGGTTTGTTGCTATTTTTGTTGCCCCTTATCTCGTTGATGGTCAACCGTGTAGCGGGTGTTGCCCCTTTTTCGAGATCATACACTATAACGAGCTTTGGCCAAGCCAGTGCCGAGCCTGGATTCCAAATGGGTTGTCCCGCAGCGACGGCTAACGAGTTGTCTCATTCCACTGAAAACAGCGAGGAACCAAATGTAGCGGGTTATCTGGTTGATACTCGACGACGCAACGGGTTTTTGGAGATTATATAATTATTCAACGCCATCTCGATTTGCATGTTCCAACGTTTGACCGCAAGTGACGCTTATTAGAACCGCGCCACCACACCAAAGCGCGGATTGTAATCGAAGGCTGCGCTGACAATGCCAAAACCCATCGCCCCGAAAAGCTGGAGATTCCGGGTAATGCTGTATGTTGCGCCGAATCCAGTGTAGCCATACCACGACGAATCCGGGTCCGAGCTTGCGGCGGAATCCAGATACGCAAACGCATCTGATTTCGAGCAGAGCTTTTTGTGGAGGCTGATGGCGTTATAGAATCCGCCGTAAACGGTGCGGTGGTCGCGGGTATCATATAACTCACTTTCAACTTTCAAATAGAACGCATACGGAAGCGAGACACCGAACGCTGCCGCTCCGCCACCTCTGACTGCTCCGTGTCCTGTTGGCACACCAAGGTACGGGCTCAATGCGAACGAGGTCATTCCGCCATTGTTGCCCCATAGATTCACTTTAGGCTCCAAATTCACGGCGCCAAATGAGCTGCGATGCGTCGTATTGTCGAATGTGACGGGGACATAAGGGGCGGAATAGGATCCTTTGACATTTTCCGACTCCGAAGTGTAGCTGGGGTTCACATAAAACTCGACATTGTCCAGGAGGCCGACACGAATCGCCGGAGACCAATGGTATTCTTCCTCAGAGAATTTGTAAGACACGCCGGGATACCCTATGTGCTCCGAATAAAGGTAATAATTGACAAGGCTCGTCTCCACTTGGACGTGCCCCGCGTCAAGCGTGCGCGCGTCGAGAACGTTGTCGTACTGGTCGGAGTTCAACGGACGCAGCGAATCCGCAGGGGCGGGATTGAAGAGCGTGTAGGGTTGGTCGGCGGCGTTTGCGGAGAACGCCAGCGCGCTGAGCGATAATGCGGAAATGATTCGGTTCATGTGACTTTGCTTCGGCCGGAATTTGAACAAATGCCCGTTGACGTGTCAAACCTTCGCTGGCGGCGGCGGATGAATGGAGTGGAATTTTCAAAACGCGCTCTCAGAAAGGTTGAGTTTTTTTTCGGAGAGCTTAATCTGTTCGCATGAAGAACGACGTTCTCCCCGTGGAAATTCGCGGCATTCTGCCTTCGAATACAGGGTGCGCTATTTTTGTGGGCAATACCCGCAAGGTCTTCGTCATTCAAGTCGAGCATACCATGGGCGCGGTGATTAACATGTTCCTCAAAGGAGCGGTCACCGAGCGTCCGATGACGCATGCGTTGGTCAATAATATCTTCAAGGGGCTTAACGTCACCATCGAGCGCGTCGTCATCACCGAGCTCAAGAACGCCACCTTTTACGCGCGCCTGATCCTGAAGCAGGAAAACGAGCTTGGCTGCAAATGGGTCGAGATCGACGCCCGCCCGAGCGATTGCCTTGCGCTGGCGACGGCGCAGAAGCGGCCCATTTTTGTCTCCAGCGCCCTCTTCGAGACTGTCGAGGACGTGACGGAGTATCTCGAGCGGATCAGCGAAAATCCCGGCGAAGCCGAGGATCCTGAATAGCTTCCATTTCGACCATGCCCCCAGCCGCTTCGCCCAAAGCTCCCGTCCTTCTCGTCTGCGGAGATGACGATCTCGGCGTCAAGGAACGCGCCCGAGAGGTTTTCAAGAAATGGTCGGCGGAAATTGGAGGGACGGATCACGAGATTATTGACGCCACCGCCGCGAACAGCGGCGAGGCGCTGAGAGTCATCGCCAAGCTTCGCGAAGCGCTGCAGACACTTCCCTTTTTCGGCACGGGCAAAGCCATCTGGCTGCAAAGCTGCAATTTCCTCGGCGACGAACGCGCGGCGGAAGCGCAGTCCGTGACGGCGGCGCTGGCGGACATGGCGCAGGAGTTGAAGGGATTCTCGTGGCAGGGGGTTCGCCTGCTCGTCACCGCAGGCAAGGTCGACAAGCGCAAAACCTTTTACAAAACGCTCGAAAAAATCGGAACTGTCGAAGTCATCGCCGGGTGGTCGGCGGAGGATCGAGATTGGGAAGATCAGGCGGAGGCATTCGCTTCGCGCGCTTTTCGCGAACTCGGCAAGGAAATTTCGAGCGCGGCGTTGTCCAAGTTGATTGCCAGCGTCGGGCCCAATGTGCGCGGGCTTCGCAGCGAGATCGAGAAACTGTTTTTGTATTGCGGCGAGCGGCCGAAAGTTGAGGTGGAGGACATCGACGCCATCGTAACGCGCAACAAGCAGGCGCGCGCCTTTGCGCTGGGCGATGCGCTGGGCGACCGGAATTTGCCGCGCCTCCTGCGCTGTCTGGATGAGGAGCTTTGGGAAGTTCGCCGCGACCCGCAGCATAGTGAAATCGGCTTGCTTTACGGGCTTATCAGCAAAGTCCGCAGCATGATTATGGTTTCGGAAATGGTCGCGCAAAAATGGCTGCGGCCCGGCGGCGATTTCGCTTCCTTCAAAAACCAATTGAGCCGCGTTCCCATCGAGGCGCTGCCGGATGACAAGAAATTCAATCCGCTGGCCACCAATCCTTATGTTTTATTCCGCGCCTTGGGGCAGGCTTCCAATTACACGCAGGCGGAGATGGTGGCCGCAATGGATTTGCTGCTGGAATGCAATCGGCAGCTCGTCTCGCGCAGTTTGGATCCCGCGCTTATTTTGCAGCAGGCATTGGTCAGGATTGTGAGCCGGCCCGCCTCGCAGGATTTCTGGGCCGCAGCTTGACTTAACGCGGCGAACGGGGGATAATTAGCAGGCTGTCTCATGAATGCGTCGCCGGCAAAATTGATGGTTGCTGTATCTGATAAAGTCGCCTTTATCAAGGTCAGTGGCAAAGGGGATTTCAATCTAAGCATTGACCTTAAGAAGCTGTTTGATGAACTCCGCCAGCGGGGGTTCCAGCGCTTCGTTTTGGAACTGTGCGATTGCCTGATGATGGACAGCACGTTTCTGGGATTGCTGGCGGGCATCGCCTTGAAGTCCGGCGGCAGCAATGGTTCCTCTCATTTCACCTTGGAACTGATCAATCCCAGCCCGCGCATCGAGGAAGTTTTGGAAAATCTGGGGGTGATCGAGCTCTTCAAAATTGTCCGCTGCAAGGACACCTCTTCTGTAAATTACGAACCGATCGCTCCTGTGGCCGACAAATCAAAGACGGAAGTCGCCCGCAACTGCCTCGAAGCCCATCAGACCTTGATGGGCATTGATCCGCGAAACGTGCAAAAGTTCAAGGACGTGACGCAATTCCTCGCCGAGGATTTGAAGCGACTCGAGCTTGCCGAAAAAAAATAGCGCCGCTGTTTTGGGGGCATGGCCGGGCCGTTTCCCCCGCAAGCCGGAACACACGCTCTATTCCACTGAAAACAGCGACAGGCCAAATAGCGCGCCTTCGCCTTCTCAATTAGCTTTGGACTGTGGAGTTTCGGCATTATGCTTGCCCCCGCATGTCCGATAGCGAAGCGAGTTTGGAATCAGTCATCGGGTCTTGGGGCGCAAAATTTCTGCAGCATCTCGGTGCGCGGGGCGGGTCTATCTACACCGAACGCAATTACCGGCAGGCTCTTCTTGAATTCGCTGGCTGGATAAAGGAGCGCAACACCGCTCCTGATTGGGCCGCGTTGCAGCGCGACGACTTCCGTTATTTCCTCCGGTCGCTTGGCCGGCGTTCATTGAGCCGCGCCGCCATCCAACTTCGTTTTTCCGCGCTGCGTTCGCTTTACAGATACCTGATTCGCGAAGGCGTGGTTGAGACCTCGCCGGTGCGGAATATTTTGCTGCCGAAAGTGGAAAAGCGAAATCCAATGTTTCTGACCATCGCGCAATTCGAGGCATTGGCCGAAGCGCCAGCCAACGAGATGAAGGCGCTCCCAAGCGGAGAGGATTTTGATCCGGCCATCTACTTTCGTGATGCCGCAATTTTGGAAGTCATTTATTCCTGCGGCCTGCGCATCAGCGAATTGTGCGGCTTGCGAGCCGGGGACATCGATTGGCCGGAGCAAATCGCCCGCATTCGGGGCAAAGGACAGAAGGAAAGGCTGGTTCCGGTCGGCGAGCCTGCGCTCAGGGCCATCAAGGAATTTTGGTCGCGCAGCAAGCATTCGCCAGGCTCTGACGAACCCGTCTTTTGGGCCAATGCCAATGCCATCAAACCGCTTTCACCCAGAACGGTGCAGTTGCGTTTGAAGAAATATCTTCGCTCAGCGGGCCTCGACCCGAATTTGACGCCGCACAAACTCCGCCACAGCTTTGCCACCCATATACTTGACGCCGGGGCGGACTTGCGAAGTGTGCAGGAACTCCTCGGCCATGCGCACCTCGCCACCACGCAAGTGTATACGCACATCACGGCGGAGCGATTGAAGCGCAGCTATCAAAAGGCGCACCCGCGGGCGTGAGGCAGCGCTGAATCGAGCTGCTGGAAAAACCGGATTCTTTGAGTCGTCGAAGCGGCGCATTTCACACGCAGGTCGTTTTTCTGGCAACTTCCCAATGATGCCCGGATGGATCTACGATTCGGCCTATTGTCCACCCGTGAGCGTCCGCAACCGGATAAACTTGAGTTGCCCCGGCCGCTACAGCTTTCTCACACACCGCCGCCGGGTCTTCGACAATCAGCAGCATGCGCACCGAGCAGCCGCCCAGCGATTCGGGACTGAAATTCAGATGTTCTCTCGATTCCTCGGCAACCCAGAAATCCGCGCCGCCCACACTTAACTGAGCAACTCCACCGCCCGGAACAGAATGCAATTCTGTCGCGCCAAAAGCCGCCTTGTAGAATTCTACCGCCCGCCCCCAATCCCTTGCAGCCAGGGTTGCGGTGACGTGGGTTTTAAATCCGTTTGCTGGGTTGTTCGAGTTCATTGGGCAGATGTCCGCGTTTGGTAGGTTTTTGATAATCCCTTCGCAGGAATGCTCATCGTGTAACTTTTCCCGGACGAGTCTACTGAGCACTTGATGAAATTGCCCGCGCACTTTTCATCGAGGTTTGCGATAAATTGATCGTCGGTGTTGAATGCGGCGCCGCCACGCAGGTCGCGGTGGACTTGATACATCGTCTGAATGGAGGGCACGCTGCGCAGTGTCGCCAAAGTCGCTTTCGCGCCGCCTTTGCGCGCACCGTTGTTCATCACAGTCACGACGGGCGAAAGGCTTCGGAGGAGCAGGGGATTGTTGCTAATGTCCATCCCATGGTGGTCAACTTGGTAGACATCGACCATTCCGATTGAATTGGTCGGACAGACCATTTCGCCTTCCATGTTCCACGTCAAATCTCCGCCGTCGAAAAATTTGAACGAGCCAAATTGCACGAGCGAGACAGCGCTGTTGGCGTTGTCGCTGGTGTCAGTGGGAAGCTGCGTGCCGCCGGAGCAAACTGAATTGGTGTCGCCCATTCCCTTAGGATGCGCGAATTGCTTCCGCGCACCCATGAATTGAAAACTCAGCGCACTCGGTCCGGCTTGTTTCAGGGGCAGCGTTTCACCCGGCTTGATCTGAGTGCGGTGCTGGGCCTTGAATTCACGATACGGCTTGATCGATTCAGAAAACTTCTGATCGTTTCCGCCATCGGGATCGTGGTCGGGGATGCCGTTATCGAGAACCGTCCCAATCGGGATAAGATTCGCCAGCGGCGCCGCTCCGCCAAAGTGATCAATGTGAAAATGCGTCAAAACCAGATAATCAATGCGGCTTAACCCGGCGTTCGTCGCGGCATTTCGGATGCGTGCCGCGCTTGGCCCCCACGGCCACCCGGTGTCAATAAGAATGGACTCGTGGGCCGGTGTGACAATAAGCGTTCCGCCACCACCCTCGACATCAATCCAGTAAATATCGAGTGTCGGTTCCGCGGCGCGCGCCGCATAAATCGCAAATGTGAGAGCAAGACCCGCAACGCAGGCTAAAGTTTTCATGCAAACGAGATGGTGCCAAAGCATCGTGGAAGATGAAAATTAAATTCATCCACAGGCGACCACGATGCCCAATGTGGGTGCGAAATTTCCTCCGCGCATTTGAAAAAATTCCCGCGCCAGCATTGACCTGTAAGCGAGCCGAGCGGACCGGTGTATTCCTCAAACACTTCCAGCGGAATGAAAAAGGCAACATGCCACGTCACGGCGTCTGCCAGTTCCGGTTCCACCACGTTTCCAAACGATGATTGGACAAGAATGCGTTTGCCAATTTCCGGCGGCAATTTGGTGTATTTCTCAAATCCGCTTGGAACGCGCGTGACGTCCTCAATGTAGCAGCAAAGATGCGCTCCAGCCGCGTTCATTTCCAAATTAAAATAGCCGCCATCCGGTTTCGGCTGGAGAAATATCTCAACGCAACTGTCCTTCCAAACTTCATCGAAATAATTCGCGCGAACGGCGCGGACAAATTGGTCGCGCACATTGAAGACTCCGGCAAGTGTCCGTCCGTCGTGCAGCAATCGCAAGCACGTCTGCGGCCTGTGAGAGCTGCTTTCAGGACGAAAACTTTCAACGCTGGCAGTGGCGGCCTCCATCCACGCTGCATCATCCCATGCGGCGGACAGAACGGGCAGGGGGTTGGCCCATGCCACAGAATATCGGTTGTGCTTGTCGCTCAAGCGAAAACATCCATAATCGGCTGGCCCACGCCGTCCCGTGTCACATAGAACGGCCTCTTTTCAATCTCGTAAGACAGCTTTGGCGAAATTCCGAGCGCGCGGTAAATCGTCGCGTGCAGATCTTCAATCACGACGCGGTCTTTGATTGTTTTGCACGGGCGTTCTTCCGCCGTTTCACCGTGCAAGTGGCCGCGTTTCATTCCGCCGCCGAAAAGCAGCACGGAACCGGCGTCGGTGAAATGCCGGTGCATGCCGTAAAATTTGATGTCCGTCACCTTTTCCGGAAGCACCACTTGATCTTTAACAGGTTTGTCGGGCTTGCCTTCCAGCAGCGCATCGCGGCTGAACTCGCTGGCCAGCACAATCAATGTCCTGTCAAGCAAGCCGCGTTCTTCGAGATCCTTCACCAATTGGGCGACCGGCCCATCCACCGTTTTCTTCAAATCCGCCATCCGGGTGTGCCCGTTTTCGTGTGTATCGAAATACTCGAATGGAATATATTCCGACGTCACCTCGATGAACCGCGCGCCGGCCTCGGTTAATCGCCGCGCGAGAAGGCAGCCCAAGCCGAATCGCCCGGTGTTGTATTTGTCGTAGACCTCCTTCTTCTCCAGCGACAGGTCGAATGCCTTGGCGGCTGGTGAACTCAGCAGCCGATGCGCATTATCCAGCGACCTCAGAAGCGATTGCTTCTGGTAATCGCTGCCGAGCTGGCCGATGGGCGATTGCGCCACCAGCGAACGGTAGAATTTGTCACGGTTCTCGAACCGCGATGGGCTCATTCCTTCCGGCGGCCGGACGCTTTCCACCGCGTCGGCCGGATTGGAAACAACAAACGGGCCAAATTCGCTCCCGAGAAATCCCGCCGAATGAAACGCCTTCAACTCCTCGCCTTCACCCACATCGAAACGCTGGCCGATGTCAATGAACGCCGGCACCGCTGGGTTTTTCGGACCCAGCGTTCGCGCAATCACCGCGCCGATGTGCGGGCAGGCCACAGTTTGCGGCGGCGCGTAGCCGGTATGCCACTGGTATTGGTGCCGTGTGTGCAGAATGAATCCGAGATCTCCCGCCGTGTAGGAACGAATCAGCGTTCCGCGATCCATCACGCCGCCAATTTTGTCCAAGCCTTGCGAAAATTTTATGTGATCGACCGCCGTGTCGATTTTCGGAAATGTGCTCAGCATGTCCGAAAATGGCATTCCAGCGGAGTAGGGGACATACCGCTTCGGATCGAATGTTTCCGTGTGCGCCATTCCTCCCGCCATCCAAAGAACGATGACGGTGTCAGCGGTGGATTTTATAGGGGCTTCAGTGTCCGCGAAAATCCGCCGCGGCGCGCCCGCCGCCAATGCTCCAAGCGTTGCGGCGCTGGCGGTCTTTAAGAAATCGCGCCGATTCCAATTGCGTGTCATGCCGTTCATATTTTGCGTCAGTAAATTAATTGAAATTCCGGCAGCATCGCCACCCCCCACAAAAAGTCCTCGACGCCTTCGCGGGTTGGAGTTTGGCCGACCACAGTTGTGGCCAGCGTTAATTCATCTTTGGTCGGCTTTCTGCCAATGGCATTTTCGTAGACATCCGCAACTAGCGTGGGGCCGCTCGAATTCTTCTTCAGCAAATTCGCGGATGCTTTGTGCAATTCGCTTTCGAGCGTCTTGCCATTGGTAAGCTCCAGGGCTTGCAGCGTCGTGGCGAGGGAGGCGCGCGTGGTCACCACTTGCTCGCGATTTGGACGGCCCATGGCAATCGCCAGCGGATCCGCCGCCACCAGCGCAGACCGAACACCGCCCTCCATGCGCGTCAAGAATGGGTTGATGAGTTTGTCATCTGTGATGCCCCAAGGCGCAATGGAGAGCGAGCCCAACTCGCTCGCGGCAGTCCAATTTGTGGCGGCAAATCCGGGTTTTTCCCAGCCCTTGGTTTCCACGTCCGTGACGATCCACGTTTTGTCGCTGGCGAAATCGGCCATTTCCTCTTCCCCGTCCGTCGGAATCCGGATGCGCATATAGGCAAGGAAGCCTGCGGGATTCGGTGCTTTTGCTTCGGCATTAGCGGCGCGAACCGCGATCACGTTTTCGCCTTTCTTCAGCGACTTTCGCATGTCAATCAAATATGCCCTTGAGTAATCATTTCCAGAGCCTGCTTTATGGCCGTTGACAAAGAGCTCGAAGCTGTTATCGCAAAACACAACCGCCAGCGCTTCCCGCGGCTGTTCGGTGAGTTTCACCGTCTTTCGAAGATAAATATTAGTGACAGGCGCGTCCTCCGCAGCTTTGGGCGTGTTCCAAATCCACAGCGGCGCTTCCTGCATTTTGAACTGTTTCCTCGCGGCATCGCCGTAATCCACCATCGCGTCGGCCACTGGATAGCGCGCCTCGGCAAGCGTATCCAGCGCGTCCCGGAATTGCTCGGCGGTCATCCGGCGGACGGATGGGCCGGTGAAAACAAAATTCGTGCTTTGGTGCTCGCCCAAATCAACGGCGGGCAATTGATAAGCTCGCGAGGTCAGGATGCGTGCCATCGTCCATTTTAGATCATAATGGTGCGCCACCAAATCCTCCGCCAGCCAATCGAGCAGGTCGGAGTCCCAGGCTGTCTGCTGCATATCATCGACCGGCTCGACAAGCCCGCGTCCCAGAAATTTCGCCCACAAGCGGTTGACGATGGTGCGCGAGAGCCGTCCGTCTTTGGGGCAGGTGACGACGCCCGCCAAGGCGCGCAGCCGCTCTTGCTTATTGGTCGTGGCGGGCAAATCGCCAAGTTGCGAGAAGATGAACTTCGTCGCCGCCTTTTGTCCGGTTGGCTGGTCGCAGCGATAAATTTCCAATGGCGATTCGCTAAACACATTCGCCAGTCCGTAAGCATCCGACAATTGCCAGTCGTTGATAAAACTGTCGTGGCAGGAGGCGCACTTCAAATTCACACCCATGAAAACCTGCGAGACATTTTGGGCGGCTTGCATTTGCGGCATCTCGCTGGCGTTCACCGTGCCGCGCCACACGATCCCTTTGGTGAAACCTTCCGAGCCTTTATTCGGATCGATCAATTGCGCCACGAATTTGTCGTAGGGCATGTTCGTTCGAAGCGCGCTGTATAGCCAATCGGTGATCTGTTCGCGCCCGCCGTCGATGTAGCCCGTTCCCCTATAATCGTTGCGAAGAAGATCGTTCCAAAAACTGAGCCAGTTTTGCGCGAATGCATTTTCGCGGGAGAGCAAATCCGCCACCAGCGCGGCGCGTTTGTCGGGCTTGTCGCTGGAGACAAACGCGTCCAATTCAGTGGCCGGTGGCGTCAAGCCAATCGTGTCAAGATAAGCACGCCGGGCGAACGAGCGATCACTGACAGCATCCGGCGACTTCATGTGATGCTTCTCAAAATAGACGTCTAGAAAACGATCCAAGGGATTCGCCTCGCCATGCCCAGCGGGTTCGGCGGGGGATCGCGGGTCGAGATTTTGCGGAGCGACCGGCGCGAAACTGATTTCCAGATCCCACTTCATTCCCTGATCCACCCAGGCGCGAACAACGGCGACTTCCTCTGGCGTGAGGCGCTTGCCTTTTTTGGGCATGACTTCGTCAGCGTTCAAACCGGAAATGACCTCAACCAAATAGCTGCCCGCGCCGTTTCCCGGCGTGGCCCCCGGACCGCTCTCGCCGCCTTTGATCAACCGCTCGCGCGAATCGATTTGAAAGCCGCCCCGATCACGCCCTCGTCCGTGGCAGCGAATGCAGCTCGCTTCGAAAATGGGCTTGATCTCCGTTTTGAAATCGACGGCGTGATCGGCGGGTTTCGGGAGGGCTTTGATCTGATCCGGCGTCAATCCAGCGCGGGCGCAAGGCGCGGCGACAAACAGAACGGCCAGACCGATGGCATAAAGGCGGTGCATCCAGATAAAATTTTACCAATATCCTGACGAATGGAAACGGGAAACTTATTCAATCTGCTTCGGGTTGGTGGATGTGCACTCTTTGTTAAGCATGGGGCAAAAAAGCAGACCACAGGCGACACAGGAAAATAATTTTATATTTTTCCTTGCGATTACCCACGGATAAGCCCACAAACCTCCCGGATTTCGCGCTGCCAAGCTCAACGCGCGCGAACATCCAAAGAAACAACGTATTGCTGTCATCTTATGATAACACGGCGGCGCAACTGCCGCTCAATTACCTTTAGGGAAGCCGGTGAAAGTTGCAGCAGGGCGCCGCTGATGGATTCTAGCTCGCTCCAATTCCGGGAGGGTTTTTAACTCGTTTTCCAGAATTTCGACGGTCATGGGAAAAAGATTGCCGATTTCCAGCGCGGGCGCAAGCGGAAGAAAGGCGGATCTGAATCTGGAACGACCGAACTCAGGAACAGGGGCGCTGGGAGTTAATGCGCTCATTGTCTTTTTCTGACTTCGGCAGTTCCAGATTGAACTATTTTATTTGCGCCTGTTTGGCGAAGCGCATGAGCGGGCGCGGCTCTTCCTGGTAAACGAGAGCATATTCCAATGCCGGGACGACGTTGGCGAAAAGAAGTTTGGGAGGCGGTGGCTTTGCAAACTTCGATTTGATTGTCAGCCATAGGTGTTGAGCCTGCGCGCGTGAAGAGACTCGCGGTTTTTGGCCCCAGTCGGTTCCCCAGACCCAAACGGTGCCATTCGCAGTCAATCCGAAATAGCTTTCATCCGAAGCCCACACTGAAACCCAATCCGTTCTTTGCCCAACTTGCCGCCACTTGGTTTTTGAATATGTGTCAATGTTTGTGGGAACACGGTAGGCGTAAATCTTGGCCGAGGCCGCAAGCCTGGCGGGCACTTTGTTGCTAAGACTCGAAAAATAAGAGACCCATTGGGGTCCTGCTGATGGCTCAACTGCCATTGCTTTGAAGGGAGCAAACGAAGGACCGTTCCAAATGTAAATTCGGTGCTTGGGCATCTGAGGTTCCCCAATTCGCCAAAGCGTGCCATCCGGCCGAATCTCATGAATCATTTGCCCGAGAGCGAAGCGTCCTGCCGCCGTGACGTTGGTCGAATACAGCCTGTCGATCATCGCTCCAGCCAATTCGCCTGTTTTGGTCCAGGCAAAACTTCCGCCCGCAACTCCCATCCAGTTCGTGCCTTCTGGCAGAAGCTCATTTGCCAGCACGAATTTCTGATTGTTAAGAAAATTAAATCCCCAAAGCCGGCCGTTCACGGATACGGCGAGTCCTCGGGAATCGAGCCAGGAGAAGCTGCGCCATTGCCATGGCTGCGTCTGGTCGATCAGCGCAAGCGACATCCCTTTAAGCGTCGTGTTGGAAAGTGTGTGCCAAGTCCAGAGAGTCCGGTCCGCATCCAACCCGAACACGCTTTGGCCTTCGAACGCCAAACGTGAGCCAATGATGTTCTGGCGTCAGCG
This sequence comes from uncultured Verrucomicrobiae bacterium, assembly GCA_963764165.1. GTDB lineage: Bacteria > Verrucomicrobiota > Verrucomicrobiia > Limisphaerales > Palsa-1400 > Palsa-1400. Next base: position 648,966 of record CAVXRD010000004.1, on the reverse strand, counting down.
CCGTGCGTAGTGACAGCGTGGCTTGGGACTCATCCCACAACCCGATTTTGTCATCACGCACGACCCAATGATTGTCGACCGGAAAGGCGTCCACCCAATGGTGGGTTTTGTCGACCAGTTCCGGTTTGCGCTTTGAATTAACAACATCCATGCCCCAATGCCAGAGCGAGCCGTCCGGCATGACAAAAACTGCGCCGCCTTTTCCGGGATAAACCGAAAAGCTGCCATTGCTGCCGAGCGGCATCGGCAATTCCAAAGCGCCTGGAATCCCGCTTTCGTTTAATAAGTATACGGCGCCGCCAACAGTCGCTAAGAGGAGAAGGAATGCGGCAATCTTCCGTCGATTCGAAATATATTGGACAGCGATCCGCATTTATGCGAAGGACAGACACACAAGACACGAAGCAGGTTCAAATTTCAATTGCTATGTAAAATGGCAATGGTGTTCTTAAATGGTATGAAACCGAAAAGTGTGCCAATGGATCGAGCGGGCCGGATCGTGCTTCCGAAGGAAATTCGCCAAGAACTGGCAATAAAGCTGGCGACACTTCAAGATTTCGATCGATGGGGGACGTGTCAAGCTAACCCCGAACAAAGAGGCCTCGGGTTTTGTGCGCAAAGGCAAAGCTCTTGTGTTTTCAACCGTCGGGGACCAGACGTTGAGTGAAGAAACCGTTCAGAAAATCCTAAACGCCGGACAGGCTCAACGCGACGCCCACATTCTCGAAGGATTTCACGATGGCAAGCGCAAGGGATGAGGGTTTTTCTTGAAAACAAAGAAGGTTTTAAATCAGGAACGCCCGAACTCAGGAAAAGAGAATTGGGATTATTCCGCGACCTTTTTTCCTGAGTTCGGGCGTTCCTGATTCATCCATCTTCCCATTCCCCGCCCGTAATGTTTTGCAAATTGCCCCCCGGTGTCGTATTTACTTTAGCCCGCTTTGGCGGAGTTTATATGAAACCGCAAGTCGAGATTTACGATACCACCCTGCGCGATGGCAGCCAGGGTGAAGGCATCAACTTTTCCGTGATGGATAAGTTGCGAATTGCCGAAAAACTCGATGCTTTCGGCGTTCATTACATCGAAGGCGGCTGGCCGGGCTCCAATCCCAAGGACATCGAATTTTTCAACGAGGCCAAGCGCAAGAAATTCAAGAAGGCCAAACTCGCGGCTTTCGGCTCCACCCGCCGCAAGGATATTGACGTCGCGGAGGACGACCAGGTGCGTTTGCTGCTCGGAGCGGAAACGCCTGTGGTCACCATTTACGGGAAGACGTGGCTGTTGCACGTCAAAAAAGTGTTGCGCACCAGCCCGGATGAGAATCTGGCCATGATTGCCGATACGGTTCGCTTTCTGAAAGATCACGGCAAGACTGTGATCTACGACGCCGAGCACGCCATCGACGGTTTCAAGGACAACGCCGAATACGCGCTGGCCACCTGGCAGGCCGCTGAAAGTGCGGGCGCCGATGCCATCGTGTTGTGCGATACCAACGGCGGTTCGCTGCCGGGCGAAGTGGCGCGCATCACGGAATCGGCTCGCGGCAAATTGCGCGGGCGCATCGGCATTCACACGCACGACGATGCTGGCCTCGCGCTGGCAAACGCGCTCGCTTCGCTGGAAGCCGGCGCTTCGCACGTGCAGGGGACGATCAATGGTTACGGCGAACGCACCGGGAATTGCAACCTCACTAGCGTGATTCCGAATGTCGCGCTGAAGCTGGGGAAAACCTGTGTTCCGGTGGAATCGCTGCCGCTGTTGAAGGAACTTTCGCAATTCGTCGACGAGATTGCCAACATCCGCCACAACCCGCGCCAGCCGTGGGTGGGTTCCGCCGCGTTTTCGCACAAGGGCGGCACGCACGTGAACGCGGTGCAAAAGATTTTTCGCAGCTACGAGCACGTCGATCCGTCGGTTGTCGGCAATTCTCGCAACGTGCTCATCAGCGATCTCGCAGGCCGCAGCAATATCGTGATGAAGGCGCGCGATCTCGGCATCAAGCTCTCGAACGACGCTCCTGAATTGCGCGAAATCCTAGCCCGCGTGAAAACGCTGGAGCACGAAGGATACGAGTTTGAGGCGGCGGGCGGTTCTCTGGCGGTGCTGATCCGCCGCGTGCTGCGGCAGGAAGCGCTGCCTCTGGAAGTGCAATCGTATCACGTCTCAATGCGCTCGACGGGCAAGGTCCGCGTCTGCGAAGCGACGATCAAAGTGCAGGTCTCGGGCAGGACGGCCCATACCGTCGCGGAGGGCGACGGCCCGGTCAACGCGCTTGACTCGGCGTTGCGCGGCGCGCTGGCCAGTTTTTATCCCGAAGTGAAATCAATCCGCCTGACGGATTACAAAGTCCGCATACTTGACTCCGGCGCAGGCACCGCCGCCCGCACGCGCGTGCTCATCGAATCCACCGACGGCCGCGAGGAATGGGGCACCGTCGGCGTCAGCGACAACATCATCGAGGCCAGCCTCCAGGCGCTGGTGGATTCGCTCGAATACCGGCTTCTGAAAAAGAGCCGGTAAGACATTCTTTTTCTCGCAATTCAAGTTTATGCCGGAAATTTCCAAAGCCTACGAACCGCATTCGGTCGAGGAAAAATGGTACCAGTATTGGCTCGATCAGAAATGTTTCACCGCCGATCCGCACTCGAAGAAGCCGGCGTATTCCATCGTCATCCCGCCGCCGAACGTCACGGGTGTTCTGACGTTGGGGCACGTTCTCAATAACACCATTCAAGATATTCTCGCCCGAAAGGCGCGGATGGACGGCAAGGAAGTCCTGTGGCTCCCCGGCACCGATCACGCGGGCATCGCGACGCAAACCGTGGTGGAGCGCACGTTGAAAAAATCCGGCGAGATCAAGCACCGCGATGATTTGGGCCGCGAGAAATTTCTCGAGCGCGTCTGGGAATGGAAGGAAAAGCACGGCGGCATCATCATCCAGCAATTGAAAAAGCTGGGCGCCTCGTGCGATTGGACGCGCGAGCGTTTCACGATGGACGCGGATTATTCGCGCTGCGTGCAAAAAGTTTTCGTCGAGCTTTACAAGAAGGGTCTCATCTATCGCGGGAAGCGCATGGTGAATTGGTGCCCCGCCTCACTTACCGCGTTATCCGACGAAGAAGTGATCATGAAGGAGCAAAAGGGTTTCCTTTATTATTTCAAGGTGGAGATCTCCGAGGAGCCGGGAACGTTTTTGACGATCGCCACGACACGGCCCGAGACGATTCCCGGTGATGCCGCGGTGGCAGTCAATCCGAAAGATCCGCGTTACACTCCCTACATCGGCAAGCATGTGCTGCGTCCGCTGCCGCAGGAATTGCCGCGCGAACAAAAGCTAATCCCCATCGTGGGCGATGAGCATGTGGATTTTGAATTCGGCACCGGCGTTTTGAAAGTGACTCCCGCGCATGACAAGGCGGATTTCGAGATCGGCGTCCGACACAATTTACCGCAAATCGAAGTAATTGCGGCGAATGGAAAAATGAGCGAAGCCGCAGGGGCGGATTTGCGCGGGTTGGATCGCTTCGAAGCGCGCAAACTTGCGGTGGAGAAATTGAAGGAACTTGGCGCGCTCGCGAAGGAAGAACCTTACACGAACAAGGTGGGTTACAGCGAGCGGGCTGATGTCCCAATTGAACCACGCCTGAGCGAACAATGGTTCCTGAAGTATCCGAGCGTGGAGAAATCCCGCGTCTGTGTAGCGCAAGAGGGGAGCGCGACCGTCCCGGTCGCCGCATCCGGCGTCCCGCCGGATGCTTCTTCGTCGCGGGGGATTCCGTTCGGCGGGACGTCCGCGCTCCCGGGAAAAATGCAGTTTCATCCGCAGCGGTGGGCGAAAGTCTATGACCACTGGATGGAAGGCATCAAAGATTGGTGCATCAGCCGCCAGCTTTGGTGGGGGCATCGGATTCCAGTATGGCGATCCACCGAGGAAAATGCGAAAGAGGCGGTGGATCTGGCAAATCTTCTTTCTCTGGATTACCCAACAGAGGACATAAGACTCGTGGGGCTTGAAGATGGAGCCGGATTTGATTATGGCCAATGCAGTAGTTTGTGCGAGACTTCGAGCAGTCAAAAATTCGATGTAGTGGTATGTGGGAACTACAGCGACGAACAGGCCGCATTGTTGGAAAGCGATGCCTTTAAAATGCAGCGCGATCCCGATGTCCTCGACACCTGGTTCAGTTCCTGGCTCTGGCCTTTTGCCACGATGGGCTGGCCGGAGAAAACCGAAACGCTGGCCAAATTCTATCCCACCACCGATCTCGTCACTGGGCCGGATATTATTTTCTTCTGGGTAGCGCGCATGATCATGGCGGGTTACGAATTCATGGGCGAGATGCCGTTCAAGAATGTTTATTTTACAGGCATCATCCGCGACAAACAGGGGCGCAAAATGTCCAAGAGCCTCGGCAATTCGCCAGACCCGCTTGATCTTATCGCGAAATTCGGGGCGGATGCGCTGCGCTTTGGCGTGATGCGTTCCGCACCGTTGGGCCAGGACGTTTTGTTTGACGAACAGCAGGTGGAATTGGGCCGCAATTTCTGCAACAAACTTTGGAACGCCTGCCGCTTCCGCCAAATGCAGGAAGGCGAAGTCCAGGGCGAGATCGATCCCAAATTGCTGACGCTCGATGACCGCTGGATTTTGCTGAAGCTCGATGCCGCCATGCGTGAAATGGACGCGGCGATTGGCGATTATAAATTCAGCGATGCCGCCGCGACGCTCTACCGCTTCTTCTGGAGCGAATACTGCGATTGGTATATCGAATCCTCGAAAGCAGCTTTGCAAGGCACCGACGCCGCGCGCCGCGCCAACACCGTCGCGGTGATGGATTTCGTGTTGTCGCACACGCTGCGGCTGTTCCATCCATTTCTTCCTTTCATCACGGAGGAATTGTGGAATGGCATGGGTTACGCCAGCGACATGCCGCCCGATCAAGGGGGCAAGACCATCATGTTCGCCCCGTGGCCGAAGCCGCTGGACGACGATTTCAAGACCCACTACGGTCTCTTCGAGGAGGCGCTGGAATTGATCGAAGCCCGCCAAAAGCTGGTGGTCGAAATTCGCAACCTGCGCGCGCAATACAAAATTCCCGCCAATAAGAAATTGAATCTGGTCTACAGCGCCCCCAACGACATCGACGCCGAGGAGAAGCGGGTCATCCAAGTGTTGACAGGCGCGGAAGGCATCGAGCATCGCACCAGTTACGAGCCCGCCAAGGGCGAACCGGTGTTGCACCCGGGGTTCGGCGGGAAGCTGTATATGCCGCTCGCCGGATTGGACCGCAGCGCGGAAAAAGAGCGCCTCACCAAAGAACTGCAAAAGGTCGAGTTGGAGATTCAAAAAGTCGAAGCCAAGCTGGCCAACCCAAATTTCTCAGGTAAAGCCCCGCCCGACGTGCTCGCCGAACACCGCCAGCGTCTTGCCGATTGGCAGGCCAAACGCGACCAATTCAGAGCCTCGCTCGCGGATCTGGTGTAGCGTCCGCAATGCCGTCGGCATAGAAGCTTAGCCAAATCGATTCAGTTTGCTTCGGGGGGAGCGCGGTCGTCTCGACCGCTATTTTCGGCGTCCCGCCGAAAACCCATGCTGTGTCCGATTCTTCACCAAATGGTGATGGTGGCGCAAGGCTGGCTGGCGAGAGATCAGAACAAATTATTGGGAAGACGCTTTCGCGTGGGCCAGCCAGAGTGACCGGGACGGTCGCGCTCGTGCGCTTGAGAATGAGCGTGCATAGGAGGGTGGAAGTCCCTCTGTGGCGGTGCTTCCCGCCACGAGTTGAAAGTAACTGCGTTCTGGCGACAGGGCGTGGAGAGCAACTGGAAGCGAAAGGACAGTCCGTAGAACTGACGGGCCACAACGGCCCGCGACACAAACTCGATGCGGCCTGATGCGACTGATGAGACTGCTAGCAATGAACGAAGTCCGAATGATCGCCGACAGACTGAAAGGTGAAGCGGTGGCGAAGCCCGCCCGGAGCACAAAGCATAGCCGGAGCGGAGGCGCATGGGGTGGTTGGAGACGGAATGTCTGGAAACGCAGGTTCATGAATCAAGGATGCCTGTGCTGGTGCTGGAAGGAGCAGGACAGGAATCAGAGTCCTCATAGTAGCGATGAAACGAGTAATGACTGTGAAGCTAAGGAGGACAGGAAGGTGGAAGCATGAGGGAAACGCCACTGCAAAACAAACTGCCGCGAGTGCCCCTGGCTAAGCAAGGCAGAGTAACACAGCAGAGGAGTGGAACAAGTGCATGTCGGAAAACCTCGCAAGAGGAATTTATGGAGGCAGAAGATCTGTGCCTCCAAAGCGCGACTTGGGTTGATCTCCTAAGCCTCAGCCTGAGTCCTCGCGCGCCGACCTCGGCACCGAGACCACCGACTGGAAAGCCGGATGCGGGAAATCCGCCCGTCCGGTTTGGAGGGAGGGGAGCGGGCAACCGCTCTCCCTACCCCTATCCAATCCAACTGAATCATTCCGGCTTACAGGCGGTGATTGATCGAAGCGCGCTCCTGTGCGAGCGAATGCACATGGGTGTGCGCCGGAATTCCCATTCCAATTCCCGATTGCATCCGACAAGTTCTCAACTTAGGAGGTGGGTGACTTTTGATTTTAGGCTATGCGTTTACGTGGGTGGATGTTGGATACCTGGCATTGATGGTGTGCATCGCGCTTTGGTGCTTTTTCTTCACAAGGGGAAAGGCCTCGTTTTCTGTTTATTCCTTCGCCATCACAAAATTTTTCAAAGGTTTCCGGGCTTGCGGCAGTCAAACGGGCAAAAATGCATCTGTGCGCATCCAATATCCACACGTTGGGAAGGTTCAGGCCCGACGAAGAATTCCGTCTCGCGCTCAAAGGCCGTTTAACGCTGCTCTCCAACTTGACATTCATGCAAGGTTTGCCCAGAGTCGCGCTCGAAAATTCTGACATACTTCTAGCACAATGAAATTCCTGAAAATCGTTTCCTTTTTTTTCGCGGGCCTATTGCTTGGCGCAATGTCGGCTCACTGCCAGTCCAACCTCACCATGCTTCACACGTTTAGCGCGCTGCCCAACGGAAACGGCACCAATTGCATCGCGAAGCTGGCGGTGGGCCCGGACGGGACTTTTTACGGGGCGTTTCAGGGCGGCTCGGGAAACGTGAGCGGGGAGATTTTCAAAGTGTCGTCGAACGGGCTTTCATTCACGGTGTTGAAATACTTCACCAACACCACCGATGGCCTTAATCCGTCCGCCGGCTTGGTGCTGGCAGGAACCACGCTCTATGGAACGACCTCGCATGGCGCGGCCAATGGCAATGGCGCGGTATTCGCCATCTCAACCAACGGGAGCGGATTCACGAATCTCTACAGCTTTAGCGCCGAACAAAACGGCACGAACACGGACGGGGCCTGTTCGATGGCGGACCTGACCCTCGCCAACGGTGTTCTCTACGGAACAACCGAGTTTGGCGGGAACAACGGAACAGGGGCCATTTTTTCGATCAATACGAATGGAACAGGCTTTTCAAACCTCTATAGTTTTAGCCCGCTGGTCTCAAATACAAATTCCGACGGCGCCAACCCAATGGCTGCCGTCATTGTTTCCGGCGCGACACTTTATGGCACCGCGCTGTGGGGAGGCACGAATGGCGATGGAACCGTCTTTAGCATGGGCACCAACGGCACAGGGTTTGAGACGCTTGTTCAGTGCAGCTTTGCGGTCGGAGAAAATCCGCTGGCTCCTCTTTCTTTGTATAACAACGTGCTTTATGGGACAGCCCAAGATGGCGGCAGCAAATATGGCGGCACCATCTTTTCGTTGTCCACGAACGGTTCAAACTTCGCCATTCTTGATGCCTTATCCTCGGGAGAATCGACTGCTTTTTATCCGCAGGCCCAGCTATTCGTGACAAACTCCACTTTTTACGGAACGACGCCGAATGGAGGCACATATGAGGGCGGGGCCTTCTTCAGTGGTGCGATCTCGGGGGGCGGATTGAGCACGGGAGGCTTGAACGGCAGCACGGGAATTATTCCACAATCTGGACTCGTTGCCTCGGGCTTTTATCTCTATGGGACGACCTCCACGGGCGCCAGCGGCAATGGCGCAGTCTATCGGCAGCCGATTGGCTACTCGCCTTCCCCAAGCGGATTTTATTCTTTTACCAATTCGGTGGCCACATCGATTACTAACGCCGACGGCGCCAACCCCTCGGGCAGTCTTGCGTTTGCCGATGGCGTTGCCTATGGCACAACCGTCAGCGGCGGCGGCAGCGGTGACGGATCGATCTTTAGCATGAACACCGATGGCTCGGGATTTTCGACATTGTTCAATTTTCCGACGAATGCTTCCCATCCGTCCGGCAACTTGATTGCAGCGAATGGCGCGATTTATGGCACGACCTCATCGACCATTTTTGGCATCAACGCCAATGGCGCTGGCTTCACCAATCTTTACCGATCGAGTTATCTTGCGCCGGGATTGGCATTCGACGGCGCCGCTTTGTATGGCGTTTTGGAATTTGGCGGCTCCCAGGGTGTGGGGAGTGTTTTCACCATCCAGACCAACGGCTCCGGTTTCTCCAACCTTTACAGCTTTTCCTTCTCGAGCATTAGTGAACCGGTGGCAGGTCCGGTATTTTCCGCGGGAATGTTATATGGCACGGCGGAGTTTAGCTTTTGGGGTGGTGTTTATGCCGTCTCGACCAATGGCTCCAATTACCAGCTTCTTCATTCTTTTACGTTCAACGATGGCTCCTATCCGGCCGCTCAATTGACCGTTGGCGGCAGCACGCTATACGGTTCAACAAAACAAGGTGGCGCTTATCGGTTCGGGACTTTGTTCAAGGTCAATACCGATGGCACCGGATTCCTGTCGATGCATAATTTCAGCGGGCTTGACGGCGCTTCTCCTGTGACGCCGCTGGTGCTTTCCGGGAATATTCTTTACGGAACCACCTCGGCGGCGGGCAACGGCAGCGGAGGCAACATTTTCCAAATCAACACCGACGGAACGGGCTTCGCCGTCCTTTACAGTTTCAGTTACGCGGATGGCGCTGCGCCGACGGGAGGTTTGACTTTGTATAATGGCGCGCTTTTCGGTTCGGTTTATAGCGGCAGCGCATTTAATGACGGCGCACTTTTTTCATACACACTGCCGATTGCCGCGCCGATGCTCGTCCCGATTCCGCTGAACATTCTGCAGATCCCGAACGCCGTCGTGCTGAGTTGGACGAACGCGGCCTTCTCGCTCCAGAGCGCGCCTTTGCTGCCGGGTCCATTTACGAACATTCCGGGCGCGACCAGCCCATACACGAGTCCCACCACAGGCAGCGCCCAGTTCTTCCAGCTAAAAGGGAACCAGTAATTCCGAGAGTCGATCTTAGCCGGAACGACTCCCTTGCTTTGAGGGAGCGCGGTCGTCTCGACCGCTATTTTCGGCGTCCCGCCGAAAACCCATGCTGTGTCCGATTCTTCACCAAATGGTGATGGTGGCGCAAGGCTGGCTGGCGAGAGATCAGAACAAATTATTGGGAAGACGCTTTCGCGTGGGCCAGCCAGAGCGACCGAGGCGGTCGCGGTCCCAGTCCAAGCTGAATCGTTCCGGCTTGGATAGCTGGCCTTGGCAGGCACCGAGTTATCGAGTCAAACCCCTCCTCCAAGGAAATGTAGCGGGTCTGTAGCGGCCTTGTAGCGGCAAATGTAGCGGTTTATCTCATTGAGAATCAACGGTGTAGCGGATGTAGCGGCTTTTTCGAGATTATGCATATTCAATGCCCTGCGCAGCCGTCGCCAAGGTCGCCCGAGTCGTACCAGATCCAATTTCCGGCTTTTTCTCGATAAATCGTGCCCAAAAACCTCTGGTAGGTTTTCTGTTTTCATTTCGATGTGCCAAAGTGCCTCGTATGACAAAACGGATAATGGAACTACTGAGAAATGGCCGCAGATGAACGCAGATTTTCTGTTAAGACACGCGTTCGCCAGCTTGCGACCCGGCGGCATCATGCTGGACAGGATCGGATTCGCAGGTCGCTTTCTTGAATTTTTATCTGCGTTGATCTGCGTTGATCTGCGTCCTGATCTGCGTCCTGATCTGCGTCCTGATCTGCGTCCTGATCTGTTGGCCGCCGGGACGGCTTGCGGCTGCGATGGACAGTGTCACCTAATCTTAGCAAATCGCACCAAATCTCAGCAAATGTCACCTGTTTTTTGGAAAATGATGAGGCGCGACTTAAGCCATAATATAGACCAAAATTCTCAAGAAACGGAGGTCATTGGGCGTCATTGCGGGTGGGTTTTCAGCCTTGGTTGCGCCTCTTTTTGCCTTGCAAAAAAGGATGGATTTCGCATGTTGCTTAGCAGTGAGGAGAGTCTTCTGGGTACATATCGACCCTCATGCAAGATTCGTCCCCTCAAGGCGTATTGGCGCATGAACGGATTGATCCGGGCGATGGTGCCCGGCTTGACCGCCAACGCAGGAACGCACGTTTAAGGATGCTATTTATGAAAACAACTCGAACAATTCATCGCAAGACCGGTGTCTTCGCCGCTTGTTGGGCCACGTTGCTGGCCTGCGCGGTCCTGACTGCCGGCTCCATCAGCCAGGCCCAAACCCCTCCCGCCAACCTCTCGCCAGATTTGCAGGAAATCGTCAAATTTGCCCAAGCCAAGATGTCGGATGATGTCATTCTGGCCTATATCAAGAATTCTGGGAAGGCCTACAACCTCTCCGGCGACGACATGATTTATCTGACCAGCCAGGGTGTTTCCCAGCCGGTTTTATCCGCCTTGCTGCAAACGAAGATCAACGCAGCGCCTGCCCCGGCGCCCGCGCCCGCGCCGCAGCAAATTGCCACGCCTTCGACGCCGCCGCCGGGCGTTTCCGTTCAGCCGCCCATGGCCGCTGCCCCTCCGCCTTATACGCCGCCACCCGGTTTGATCGATAATTTCACCACGGACGGCGGATTGAATCCTTCGATTTGGTCGATTCAGACGCCCTTGTTGCAGAATCTTGCTCAATGGAACGGCGCTGCGTCGATGCCGCCGATGATGGCTTTCAGCCCGGCTGGACTGCAATTGTCGGGCGTGAATGGACCCGGCCAATTTACGGGCATCCAATCGGCGGGTGTTTATGCCGCGCCGTTTTCGGTAACGGCACGCGTCAGCGCCCTATCGGCGGAAGGCGTGCCGTTCGAGCTTTCACTTGTCAGCCCGGATCTGCGTCAGTGGCTGAGCGTGGCCGCGCACGTCGGCGGGATGGGGGAGGCCCGCGGTGGATTGGGCATTCGCACGCCATTTGGGGGCGTGCGGGTTCCGATGGGCGGCCCGTCGCCGGACCACGGCGTCTGGGCCAACTGGACCGGCAGCGGTCAGCCGATATCGGCTCTTGGCAGCAAGATTTATCCGGCTCCCGTCCCGAGTGTCCCTTACACCGTGACTCTGACCGTCACCGCGGATGGAATGGGATCCGTTTCGTTCCAGGACGCGGCCGGCTTTCAGCTCGGCGCGATGAATTCGATGCCGGTCGGCGCCGGGCCGTTCCACGTCGTTTTGGATTCGCGCCGCCACGGTCCGACCTTTGCAAATTGGCAATCGATTGAATTGACTTCGCTGGCGCCCGCGCCGCAGCCGGTTGTGATGACCGCGCCGCCGGAAGTTCCGACGTTTGATTATTTCCAAACGCACCTGGCGCCTTACGGGCAATGGATCACGGTGCCGGATGCGGGTTCCGTCTGGGTTCCAATGGAAGCCAACAATCTTGAATGGCGTCCTTATATGGATGCAGGTCATTGGGAATACACGGACGCTGGCTGGTTCTGGCAGTCCGACTATCCTTGGGGCGACATTGGTTTTCACTACGGACGCTGGATTCGCAATGAGTTCACCGGTGGCCGCTGGGCCTGGGCTCCGGCCTACGATTGGGCTCCGTCCTGGGTAAGCTGGCGCGAAGGCGATGGCGGCATGGGCTGGGCCCCGTTGCCGTGGGGCGTGGAATTTCACGCTGGCGTGGGCCTTTTCTGGCACGGCGGGCTGGTGGTGGATGGTGGCGTCGGGTTTGGGCTTGGCTTTGACGCCTTCGTGTTCGTCGGCCCGGATCACTTCTGGGGCGGGGATTATGCGCGCTTCCGTTTCGGGCCTGATCGGGCGCGGATTTTCTATGAGCACAGCGTGTTTCACGGAGGATTCCGTGTCGAAGGCGGCCATGTTCATTTCGAGGGCCTCGGCCGCGAACACATTGCGGCCATTACGCACCACGAAGTCGTCGTGCATAAAGCCGCGGAATTGCGGAGGACAGAGGAGCATCACAACTTTGAGCGGCGCGTGGCGGAGCATAAAGAAGTGGCCCGGGTCGAACACCATGAGGCGGAAGCTCACCGCGCCGAACCAGGCCGCAGCGCGGCCGAGCATGGGCCAACCGCGGCAGACCATGGCGCTCCCGGTCGTCCAGGCACGACACCATCCCGCACGGCACCCGGCAGACCTTCCGCCTCGGGATCGAAGTCTGGCTCAAGCCAAGAGAAGAAGCCGAACTAGGCCGGGGTTGGGGAGCGGAACCGGAATGGCAACGAATCGCCGATGGCCCAAACGCCACCGGCGATTTGCTTTGAGAACCTCAGGGCCGGTGCGCTATGTAGTTGACACTGATTTTATGGCTAATTGGAAAGCTGGCTGGTAGTGTTCGTTCTCCAAAATGAATCACGTTGTCATCATCGGGGGCGGTTTTAGCGGCAGCCTGACGGCCATCAACTTGTGCCGCTTCAGCAGCGGGCCGCTCAGGATCACGGTGGTCAATAGCGGTTATCCAGCCGGGCGCGGCGTCGCTTACAGCACGCGCAATGGGCATCATTTGCTCAACGTCGCGGCGCGCAACATGTCCGCGCTGGCGGATCAGCCGAATCATTTTGTTGACTGGCTGCACACGCGCTCGGAATTTGCGGACGAGCCCATCGCCAAGCTGCGCGAGCAATACATGCCTCGGCGCGTTTATGGGGATTATGTGCGCGGGCTCCTCTATTCGGTGGCCACGCTCTCGGCGGACCGCGGCGTCAAAATGGAAACAGTGGCGGGCGAAGCTGTGAATATCGATTTGACAGCGGCGGGCGCCAATGTCGTCCTGGCCGATGGCGCTCTCGTCGAGGCGGACAAGGTGGTGCTGGCCACGGGAAATCCGCCGCCGTCGGCGCTGCGCATCAAGGGGCTCGATCCGGCGCACCCGTGTTTCTTCCAAAATCCGTGGTCAGATTGGGAAACCCAACTGACGAATCGCACGCAGAACATCATCCTCATTGGCACCGGCTTGACGGCGGTGGACGCGATCATCTCATTGAACGACCTTGGATGGCAGGGGCGCATTTTCGCAGTCTCGCGCAACGGGCTTCTCCCGCTTTCGCATTTCAAGGGCGCGGAATATCCGGACTGGATCGACGGCAAAGCTGACAACATCACGCTTGCGAAAGCCTTTGCCGCATTCAAGCGCAGTTATCGAAAGGCGAAAGTGGATGGCGTGAACCCAGCCATTCTTGTTGACAAACTGCGGCCCCACACGCACCGCATCTGGCAGCATTTCTCCCTGGCGGAAAAGAGGCGATTCAATCGCCATCTGCGAACGAGATGGAATGTGGTGCGCCACCGCATCGCGCAGAGCATTCACCAATTGCTGGCCGACCACATGGAGGAGGGCAGGCTGGAGATCGTGAAAGGCCGCTTGTGTGGGGGCGCCTCGCGTGGCGAGAACATAGCGCTGACAGTAAAGTGCGGGGATGAATTGCGTGAACTGGAGGGATGCGCCGTCATCAATTGCACCGGGCCATCGGAAAGTTTGACCCGGTCGCTCTCGCCTTTTTACGCAAAACTTGTCTCGTTAAAAGTCATCGAGCCCGACGCGATGGATATGGGGCTTCAGGTGAACTCCGATTACGCTGTCGTGACGGCGGGCAAAGCATCGTCGCGGATATTTGCGATTGGGCCGCTCTTGAAGGGAACGCTCTGGGAAAGCAGCGCGGTGCCGGAGCTTCGCTCGCAGGCGTTCCGTTTGGCGGAAATTTTGCTGAAGCAATTTGGAGAAATGTCCGGCGCGAGAGTTGAGGAGGCGAGGCAGGCCGTCTTGGAATACGAGATTTAGAACGGGGGGACGTTTTTAATCTGGAACTCAGGAAAGCTGGAAAAAAGGCTGCGGGCAGTGTCAAGCGAATGGTAATTCCATAACTCCCATGCTTCGCATTCCTCCCTTGCCGCCACACATCACGGGTAGCTTAACCGGTAGAATTTTGCCGCGGTCCCGGCGGCGTCAGCCGCTGATGCGAATCCCAAGTTGGCCGGAATTGTCACTGTTCCGATGGTTGACCATGGCAGCGTCAAGTCCGGTGTCGCCTGCAGCGAGTAGGTGCGGCCGGGAACGCCCGCAATCGCAAATTGCGGCGCGCCGTTTGCCCATTGCACCGAGGTGAAAAATGCCTGCGGGCCGGGGCGCAAAAAGACGCTGCGCTGCGTCAGGCGTGGCGCATTGGCGCTGCGATACCAATAGGTGCGGAAATCATAATGCGTTCCCGCCACCGCGTTGAAACTGAGCGTGAACGGCTGGTAAAGCGTGTTCGGGAATTGGTTGCGCGTGATGGCCTCGGTGCTGACGGCAACGCCCGTGTCCATGTCAATAACAGAGACGGTGGCCACGACGGCGGTGTCGTAATTGAAGTTGTCCACTTTCAACTCGAAGGTCGCCGTGTAATCGCCAGTGGGAAGGGTGTTGATGCCCGGCCCGCGCGACAAGTAGCCGGACAAGGTCGAGCTGCGAAGATCCGCCGCCCACGCGTTCAATCCATCGAGGTGGCCGATGTCGTGAATCAAATTTGCGCCCGACCAGTTCATCAGCCCATCGATCGCCACGTCATTCGCCGTCAAATCCGGGCCTCCCGCGGCGCGCGTCCAGAAAATGCGGAATTGGAGTGGGTCGCCTGCGACATTGTTTGTAAAGAGAACAACAAAGTCCTGCGGCACGCCAACCTGGGTGAATGCGCTCCAAGGAACCGGCGCGGTCGCAAGGATCGTGGACGAATTGTCTTCGAGCACGCTGAGAATCGCGAGGCTGGCGGGCGAGTTGCTGAGGGCGTCCACCGAAAGTTGGAAATGCGCGGCGTGCAGGCCGGGCGGCAAATAGGCAACGTGCGGCCCGCTCAGCATGTAATTTGCGTTCTGCGCGTTGGTTGGCCCGCAAGTCCAGCCGAGCGCGCCGGTCGCGCTTCCGATGGCGTGAGTGAACGACGGGTCGCCCGCGCCGCGCACGAACAAAAGATTCGTCGTGATGGGTTGCGCAAGAGCAGCGACCCCCGCGAGCGCTGAACTTTGCCGCGCGGCGTCCACCGCGTCCACCACGCCAGCCCACGACATGCCGAGTTGATTGTAAACGTTGCGGTCGACGAACCAAATGGAGTGGGCGGAGTCATAGAGCAGGGTGTACAATTGCGGGTCATGCGTGACATCGTAAAGATAGGCGATGTTGCGAATGCAGATTCCCTTGAATTCCGGCACGTCGCCGCCGCCGCAGGTGGGGTCGCAAGGCGAGCCTTCCACGAGGACGTGTCCGCTGCTCAAATTCGTCACGACGGCATGGGCGATGGATGTCGCCAGAGTCAAATAGTTGGTGACACCGGTGACTTTGTAAAGGTCGGTCAGCGCGCCAATGATGACGCCCTGATTGTAAGTGAAAGTCGGGCCGCCATTGTTGACGCAGTTCGTGAGGCCGTCGTTGATGAGATATTCCGAATTGATCATCGTGCTTTGCAGGAACCAATTATATTCATTGGTCGCCCAAGCGAGATAACTGCCTGCTCCGGTGTCGTTGGGCGTGCGCTGATGCAGGCGAATGGCCGCGAGCATGAACAGTTCGTTGGCGATGGCGTTCTTATAGGTTTCGGATCTATCCCACCAAATGCCGCCGTTGCAATTGGCCGAGTTCCACGAATTGCTCATGTCCGAGAAAATGATTTTGGCGGCGCGGAGAAAATTCGTGCTGCCCGTCAGGTCGTAGGCGTGAATCCAGGCGTTGGCCCACCAGCCTTCGTCATCGTAATAACCGTTGAGAAAATTGGCGTTGGAATTCAAAACAAGCGTGTTGGTCAGAACGCTGAGATATTGCAATTGATGATCGGCTGCGATGACGGTTTCAAGGCCTTCGAGGCAATTGGCGGCGTTCCACCACCCGGTGGAGTTGTAAAGACCGCTTTGGTTGTACCACTGCTGCATGACGTTGGCGGCGACGGCGCTGTTGGTGTTGAAGTCGTCCGTCGCAAAAGGGAGTGTCGAGGAGCCGCCGCTGAGGGCAAAGAAAGCCGCGTTGCCGCCGTTTTCACCGGAGAGCCAGGTAAGCGTTACGGACGCGACCGGGGCGGTGTTGTTCAAGGTGACGTCGACGGAGTAAAGGCACGGGTTGCTGGCGTTGATATTATTGACGGTCCTGGAGCTGACGTTGACGCGGCCATTGGCAAAGCACGCGACAGGCGAATACGAAAACCAATCCTGCACGACAAGCGTGTTGCTCTCCGTCGCCCCGCCGCTGTGATGAACTACATAACCGACGGTCACCGGCCCGTTTCCCGCAGAGCATAGGAATGACAATCCCTTTTCCGTAACGGCGCTGGAGAGCGTCATTGTCCCAGTCGGTGTGTTGGATGTGAGAAGGAGAGCATTGTTCGCGGCGTAGCTCGCCGGAAGGACATAAAGATGGTCGGGAGCGGAGGCGCTTGTGAACGTCGAACCAGCGGGAGGGATCCCAACGAGCGGAGCAGATGGATCGTAGCCTTCTTCGAAAAAAGTATTCAGCGTATTAGTCAGTCCGGTGTCCATTGTCGCCGTTGTGAATCCCGACAATGATGTTCCCGCTGCGGCTTCGACGATGATGTCCTCGTTGTAGCCCGTCACAATCAACGGCGAGAACGTCCCGCCGGTGCCGCCGCTGACGGCCAGGACCGCCGCTTCGCCAGTGCCGCTTACCCAAGTGAAATCGATGCTTGTCACGGGATTTGTCGTATTAGCAAGGGTGATGTCCAAAGAAAAAAGACGCGGGTCATTTCCGTTCACACTGCTCAAGGCAAATGTTCCAACATCGACTCTCCCATTCGCCGTCCATGCCGCCGTCGATGACGTAAACCAGTCAACACTGCTTCCAGTGCCCGTATCGGATGCGCCCGAAGCGTGATGCACGGTGTACTTAAACGACACCGGCCCGTGCCCGGCGCTCTCCAGAAACGAAAGTTGGCTGCAAATGGTCGGCGTCGTCAGCACCAGCGTTGAGTTTTTCAACGTCGAGTCAATAAGAATGGCGTCATTCGTCGCGTAACTCGGGGCCATGATATATTGGTGCGTCGACGAAGTTTGGCTTGTGAAGATGACGCCAGGGTGAGGCAGTCCCGTCGTGGGAGCAGCGGTGTCGAATCCCATTTCGTACCAGCTCGTGCCTGAGTTGCCAAGACCGGCATCCATTGAAGCTGTTGTAAATTCACCGCTGAAGATCGGGGCAGGCGCCGTCTTCTCGACGACAACGTCCTGATTGAAACTCGATGACACCAAAGGAAGTGGAACGAAGCCTGTACTTCCATAAGATACATGCGTCAATAATAACAAAAAAACCAGATATACTGTTGCGGTCTGTTTACTTCCTTGGCCACTCGTCATACCGTTAGAATAAGTTGCTTGATCCGGCGAAACAAGACGCAAGAGTTGCTGCCTTCACATAACGATAATGCGTCCAAAGGGGATTGACATCGTTTTTTATTTTGTCAGGATTTGCACTACAGACATGAGAGGGTTTCAACTTGAAAGCAGTTTAGCGGCTAAGTCGACATTTTGGTCGCCAACTCTTGCCGGGTTCGAAAGGGGCAATTAGTGCCGCCCGCACAATTTTAATGAACCTCGGGTTTTGGAACTTCTACGGGTTTTACAATGCGAACAAAATGTTTGAGGCTCAATCGTCGTCAGCGGCGGGCGATGACGTGACCCACCCCACGGCCAAAATGGCCTTAACGCTGCGGGCTTTGGGCCATACCGTAAACACGCTTGACCGGGCCGAAGGCGAGCTCGATGCGGCAGTTTTCTTTGACCACCCAACATTCCTTAACTCGCATTTTCGCCGATTGCGAAATACGCGGACAAAGCTTTACGTGTTCCTGCTGGAGAATCGCCTGAACCGGCCGGACAATTATTGGAAGTGGCTGCACAAGGACTTCGAAAAAGTTTTTACGTGGGATCCAACGCTAATCGACGGGAAAAAATACCTTCCCACGCATTATTGCGTCAATATACCGCGGCCGCTGGCAATTGACGTCTCCCGCAAGAATAAATTTTCCATCCTGCTGTCAAGTCAAAAGTATAGCACTCACTCGTGCGGGCTTTACCGGGAGCGCATCGACATCATTCGCTGGTTCGAGCGGAATCACCCAGATCAATTTGACCTGTTTGGGCAGCGGTGGGATCGCTTTTATTTCGCAAATCATCTCTGGCGCTTAAATCTGTTCCTGTCCAAATTTTACAGCATGGCTCCCCACCGGTTCAAAACGCGCAACTTCCCATCGTGGCGAGGGCCGGTAAGCCGAAAACGGGATGTTATGATTGGATACAAATTCGCCATCGTTTACGAAAATGCGGTGTTTCCGGGTTATCTCACGGAGAAGATTTTCGACGCATTCTTCGCCGGCTGCATCCCCGTCTACCTGGGGGCGCCCGATGTTGTGGAGCACATTCCGCCGGAAACATTCGTCGACCGCCGCAAGTTTCCCGACAATGAGTCCATGTATCGATACCTGGCCAGCATGACTGAAAAGGATTACAGGGATCGCATCCAGGCCATTGAGGAGTTCGTCAACGGCACAAAGATTGACCCTTTTGGCTCCGACTATTTCGTGGATTTAATCAAGAAGCACGTCGCTCAAGGGTAGGCGACTTTCCAAAAACACCGCCCTTGGTCCCGACGATGGTCCGTTGCGCTCCTTGCGCTGTCAAAAACTCGTTATAGGCCTGATCGGAACCATCCCAAAGAGAATTTGGCATGCAGTCGTCGATCATGAGATAGGACGTTTGATTCATGAATTTTGTCACCCGCTCCAACACGGCTTTGGTGGGAAGGTACAGATCCACATCAAGCAGCATCACGTCAACGGGGCCTACGCGCAAAAAATCGAACTCAGCCGCGTCTGCGCCGATGACAATCTGGTTGGTGTAGCCGGCCTTCTTTAGATTGCCCTCGAACACCTCCCGCTTGTTGTAACTAAAGCGCCCCTCCATCGCGAGGCGAACTTTGCTTCGCTGCTTTTCCTCGAAATCCAAGTCGCGGGACAGGAAGCCGCTAAACGTGTCCACACAGTAATAAGGACGCTTGTCGTTGGACAGCCGCATGTGCTCCAGCAAAAACACAGTCGTCATCCCCAAGCCAACTCCCACCTCCACAATCGCCCCTGGCGCGCGATTGGCGGTTTTGGTTTCGTCAATCTTATTGACAAGCCAGGCAAGCTGTGCGGGCTGCATTCCAAACAGCGGAAAACGCGGGCGGGTCAAGGCGTTCAGCCAGCGGCTGCGGTAGGCAACTCGTTTGGCCAGCTCACACGTCTTGAAATAAATGCCGCCAGGCCGCGAATTGCTTCCAATCATAATAGACAAAACGACGTCTTTCGATTCAGTAACGGAAGCTCAACCGTGACAAGACTTTGAGGGATGGGCAAGTCGAAAATCTCCTTTGGCAAGAGTCGGTTCGGGGGCTTGACAATCGAAATCAACCTCTGTAGGGTATCTCCTTACAACCATGAGAGGGTTTTCATGAATGAATTTCCGCGTGAAGGGGTGGCGCCTTGTCATCCGGCGGCATATAGTTTATGTTCCCCTGCAGCTTGTGGTAAGAACTCATGAAAAATGCTCAACTGCCCCCATCGGAAACCAATGGTTCTCCGAAGGGTTCAAAAATGCTGAACGGCCTTTTCCAAACGGGCCGCCTGTTGCTTCGGCCCAGCACACTCTTGCAATTGCCGCGGCTGCTCGACGAAGGCTTTGCCCCGGTGCGCCGGCTGGTCGTCCAGGCGTTTAATAATTCCGAGCTCGGCAGGCTTGCGCAGGAGCCGGGCAAATTGACTTTTGTCTGCTCCTACGGCCGCTCTGGCAACACTTGGATGCGGTACCTCATGTCTGACGTCCTGCTGCAGTTGCACGGAATCGAGACTGCGACCGGGTCGGTTCAGCCCGAGAGGCTTGTTCCCGATTATTATGCCGACCGCATTGCGTCGCGGATGCCTGCGGGCCGGGCCTACGGCAATTTGATCAAGACTCATGACACGCTGCCGCTGCTTCGCTCGAGATTTCCAGCCAGCATTGATGTCGGCAAACTCCGGTTTCTTTATATTTTTCGCGCTCCAGAGGACGTCTTGGTTTCGTTATACCATTTTGCGCTGCGAGAAAAATATATACGCACCAACAACCGGGCCGATATCGATTTGCTGTGCCTTGAGTTTCTTCCGTCCTGGGTCGAGCACGTGACCGGTTACTTGGACGCGTTTGACGCAGGATTGCCGATTCACCTCGTAAGTTACGAGGAAATGCTCAAAGACACCGCCTCTGTTCTGAGCGACTCCCTGAACTGGGCCGGAATTCCGCACCCGGAGGCGGTCGTGGTCCGCGCCGAATCCAATATGCGGTTTGGAAAATTGCAGGCGCTCGAGGCTCGCACAATCAGGGGGGGCAGCCGCTACTTCCGCAGAGGAGTGAACGGATCGGGCGCATCCGAATTGAAGCCCGAAACCCTGTCGGCCATCGAAGACGCGAGCCGGGGCCTCATGCTGCGCGCGCGAGACAGGCTGGCGTCGCAGCAACAGCTGCGAGGCCAAATGGGCCGCTCTGTTACGCCGGCCAAAGTGAATATTCCCGCTGAGACGGCTGTTCCCGCCCGCGGTTAATTTCTCACGTTAAATCGGGAAAACCTACCGTTATGCGTAACGTTTCCGGGACATCAGGCCAAACGAGCCAGTGCTGGCTGTTGTTTGCGTTGCTTGGCGCGGCCTTGCTCTGCCTTTTCCATCAAAGCCTCAATCCCCACTACATTCTTTTTGACAACGATCACACTCTTGGCGAGCGGGTCGTGGAGTGCAACCGCCTCCCGGGCCGCTTCACCGGCACCTGGACGGACAATGCATGGCTGGGCGGCGATGCCCCGGCAGCGTCCCCGAGCATTACGATGTCGCTTGCGACGGTGCTTTCGCCAGTGGTGTTTCTGAAAATGTATGCGCCGCTGACGCTTTTATTCTTGGGTTTTTCGGCGTGGCTCTTTTTCCGGCAGCTTAATTTCGGCCCGATGGTGTGCGTTCTGGGTGGCGTGGCGGCGGGATTGAACGGCCATTTTCTGTCCATCGCCTGCTGGGGTTTGGGCCATTGGGAGTTGGCGGCCGCATGCACCTTCTTGGCCATGGCGGCGCTGAACGCGAAGGCCATCCCGCGCGTCTGGGAGCGCGCTGTGCTTGCGGGATTGGCGGTCGGCATGGGAGTCATGGAGGGGTACGATGTTGGGGCTATTCTTAGTATTTACTTGGGCGTTTATCTAGTCTTCCATCTCTTTGTGAACAACAACGCTCCCCTTGCCACTAGGGCGGTGAACGTGGCGGTGGGTGGCGCATTGGTTGTTCTTTTCGCGGCAGTCATCGCTTATCAAACAATGCACACCCTGGTTGAGACGGAAGTTGAAGGCGTCGCCGCAATGAATCAGGACGAGCAAACAAGGGAGTCGCGTTGGAATCCCGCCACGCAATGGAGCTTGCCGAAAGCGGAGTCGCTGCAAGTCATGGTGCCGGGGCTGTTTGGCTATCGCCTCAGCGGCAATATCGACGAGACAAATCACTCTTCGGCTTATTGGGGCAGAATCGGCCAGGCCCCGCAGCTTCCGCTTCTCGGCAGCGACGATCCGGTGGTGCGTTCGAACGCGCTGACCGCCATGAAGCTTGGCGAAGCGTTCCGCACAAATCTCGATACGCCCGATCGCCTCTCGCGAACCCCCGGACTGCAAAACATCACGCGGAAGAGCGGCATTTACTGGCGATACTCCGGCTCGGGTGAGTGCGCGGGCGTCCTCGTCTCGCTCTTGGCCATTTTCGGAGTGGCAAATATATTTCGCAGCAAAGCGGAGGGAGTATTTTCAAAGTCGGAATGGATGTCGGTCGTTTACTGGGGCGCGGTGGCGGTGTTTTCGCTGCTCGCGGCATGGGGAAGATTTGGATTTATTTACCAATTCATTTACAAGCTCCCTTATTTTTCGACGATCCGAAATCCTATCAAGTTCATGCATCCGTTCCATATTGCCTGGATCATCCTCGCTGCCTACGGAATGGAAGTGCTCTACCGCCGCTACATGAGGAACTACGGGAACAAATCAACGGATGTTCTCGTTAGCCAGATTCACACATGGTGGAAGCGCGCCGTCGGATTTGAACGCAAATGGGCGATCTTCATGCTCGCTTTCGCTGGCGTGGCCATTCTTGGAACCGTCCTGCTGGCCATGGATCGAAATGATCATATGCGTTATTTGCGGGAGCAATCGTTCACGCTGAACCAGGCCAGGCAAATATCCGCGTTCACGCTTGAGGAAGCCGTCATTTTCGTGGCCTTTCTTCTCGGCGGCATGCTCATAATCGCGGCGGTTCTTTGCGGGGCGTGGACCGGGCGCGAATCGAAATGGGCCTGGAGCTGCATGGCCATCCTTATGATCTGGGATTTGGCGCGAGCCGATGTTCCCTGGCTGCACTATTACGATTACCGCGAGAAATATGTGATGAATGCGGCGACCGAATTTTTGATTGACAAACCTTGGGAGCACCGCGTGATCGGCAAACTGGAGCCGAGGGGACCGGGAAGCGGCGTTCAGCCGGGGCTTGGCCAGCTCTATTTCTTCTGGCTGCAAAATGATTTTCCGTATCACAACATCCAGACGCTGGATTTTTCCCAAGCCTCGCACATGCCGGATCTGGATCGCGTCTACTTGAAGGCGTTCGAGCTTGTCGGCGCGGATATTGCCTCGACCGATCTTCGCCCGGCGGCGCGCTTATGGCAGCTCACCAACACGCGTTACTTTTTCGGCAATGCTGGAGCATTGCAAACGCTCAACGTCCGCGCCGATCCGATTCACCATGCGTTTAAGCTCAAGGAATTGATGAAAACGACGCAGAAGCCGGGGGTGGCTGCGGTTGAGATCAGCGACTACACGGTGGTCGAAGCTCAGGGCAAGGGCGATTGCGCGATGATCGAGTACGATCGCGCGCTGCCGAGGGCAAAACTCTTTTCCAACTGGCTCACGCCATCCAACGATGTCGCCACGCTTGGAATGTTGACGAACCAGGATTTTGAGCCGTTGAACACAGTGCTCATTGCCACGAACACTCCGCCGCCGCAACCCAGGTCAGATTCCACGGCGGACGCTGGAGAAGTGACGATTGCCGAGTATCATCCGAAGGTGGTCAAACTCGACGCCAACGCCAAGACTGCCGCGGTTCTTCTTTTGAACGACCGCTGGGACTCAAACTGGCGCGTGACAGTCGATGGAAATCCCGCGCCAATGCTGCGGTGCAATTTCATCATGCGCGGCGTTTATTTGACTGCCGGTCAGCACAAGGTTGAATTCAAATTCAGCCCGTCGATCACGGGGCTTTATGTGAGCGTCAGCGCGATTTTGGCGGGCGCATTGCTGGCGGGATTTCTAATTGTCACGCGCAAGCATCCCGAACGCGAAGCGGCTCCGGTGGCCCCAGTGCCTGCCACGCCCGCTCCGGTGGCCGCAAATTCGGCGCCACCGGCCAATCCTCCTTCCCGTCCGCAGGTCGCGGTTCCGGCGGGGAGACCGAAGCCGAAAAAAGGGTAGTGCGGTCCGAGCCAAAGCCATCCAGAATCCCTGCCACGGATTTGCGGTGAAACGGATTGGCTACACTCTTGTGCTCGGATTGTTGGCGGCGTCCG
This sequence comes from uncultured Verrucomicrobiae bacterium, assembly GCA_963764165.1. Lineage (GTDB taxonomy): Bacteria > Verrucomicrobiota > Verrucomicrobiia > Limisphaerales > Palsa-1400 > Palsa-1400. The sequence continues at coordinate 625,015 of CAVXRD010000004.1, read as the reverse complement.
CCGTCATTGGCTGGCGTCATTGGCGCGCCCACCGGTTCGACGCGTTCATTAACGAGGCGGCCAGGCGCTATCAGCTTCCACCCGCCCTCATCCGTTCGGTCATCCGGCAAGAGAGCAATTTCGATCCCACCGTGCGGGGCCGCGCTGGCGAGCTTGGGCTGATGCAGATCAGGGACGTCGCCGCCTCCGAATGGGCATACGCGGAGCACATTTCCCATTTCGAGCATGTGGAATGCCTCAATCCGCTGACGAACATTCTCGCAGGAAGCTGGTATCTGAAGCACGCCGTCCAGCATTACAAAATCGCCGACGACCCGATCCCATTTGCCCTCGCGGAATACAACGCCGGCCGCGGCAACGTCCTCAAATGGCTGGACGGCGGCGGCGCGACGAACAGCGCTGATTTCATCCGGAAAATCGGCTTCCCCGCGACGAAGCTGTACGTAAGAAATGTTCTGGACATGTACCACTCTGATTAGTCCTTCGTGATCGCCCGCATGGACTTCTCCAATTTCTCGCGAAGCTGCTCCCGCTCGGCGTCCGAGGCGTCGCGCGGCACCCAGATCGGCTCGCCAAAATAAGCGTCGCAACGGGCGAAAGGCAGGGGAATTTGAAAGCGATCCCAGCTGCCCAGCCGGATTTTCCAATTCGTGAAATTGGACACCGGGACAATCGGGCGGCCGGTGATTTTCGCCAGCGCGATAATGCCTTCCTTGACCTCGTAAACAGGCCCGCGCGGCCCGTCGGAGAAAAACGCGATGTTGTAATCCCTGTCGACCCATGTCGTTGCTTCGAGCAGCGCCTGCGGGCCGCGCCGGCTGGTCGAGCCGCGAATCGGCTGCACGCCGAGGCGCGCCGCCACGTCGGACACCAGGCTGCCGTCGCGGCTGGCGCTGATGATCGCGGCAAGACCCTTTGCCTGCCAGCGCTTGCGCGCAACTGTGTCGTAGCTCGCCAGCGCCGCCATGAAGCGGTTATGCCAGATGCAGAAAATCACATGGCCCGAAGTCGGCGGCCCACTGGAATCGCGCCACCGCACCCGCCATGTTTTCCGGCAAAGCCAGAACAGCGCCGCCACGGTGGCGGCCGCAAGCCGCTTGGGCCACGGCAGCGCGTAAGGCACAACAACGCCGGATTCCGCCATTACGCCCCTTTCTTCAAACTCGCCCGGACGAGATCCTCCAGGCCCGCCTCCGGCCCGAGCACTGCCTGCGCCCCGCGAACGGTCTCATGGGCTTCGGCGGGCTTGAAGCCGAGCGCAATGAGGGCCAGCACGGCGTCGTTGATCTTCTGTTCAGGAATGGACAAGGCGCGCGCGGCGCTTTGGGCTTCGAGCACTCCGCCGGGACCGATCTTGTCCTTCAATTCAATAATGATCCGCTCCGCCGTTTTTTTGCCAACGCCGGAAATCTGCGAAAGCATTTTGACATCGCCGCCGGCCACCGCGCCGCGAAACGCCGCCACGCTGATGCCGCTGAGGATGTTCAACGCCGTTTTGGGGCCGATCCCGCTGACGGCATTGATGAGCAGCCGAAACATCGTTCGCTCCGCCTCGGACATGAATCCGTAGAGAATATGCGCATCCTCGCGGACGACAAGGTGCGTCAATAATTTAATTGCCTGGCCGCGTTGCGGCAATTTGTCGAACGACGAGAGTGGAATGAGGACATCGTAACCCACGCCGCCGACCTCCACGATCACCTGGGTCGGGAGAGCCTCAATCAATTGGCCGCTCAAGTAGGCGATCATGAGAGGTAGGGACGCCTCGGCGAGGCGTCCGGGGCGAGGCATTGTTCACACGCAACCGGACGCCTCGGCGAGGCGTCCCTACCTTGGGAAAAGGATTCAGCGGCAGCCTGTCTTCCGTAGCGCAGGTTTCCAAACCTGCTGTATCGCGGATTTCCAAATCCGCTTGCCGCAACACCGCATGCAGGCTTGGAAGCCTGCGATACAGCAGGTTTTGAAACCTGCGCTGCATAGAAATTGTGCTTCACGGCTGTCGTGGGCCTAGCCCGGAGGCCACGCCATTTTACGGCCGCCGAGGATGTGGCAATGCAAATGGGGAACAGTTTCGCCGCCATCGGGACCATTGTTGACTACGAGGCGGTAGCCCGTCTTGTCCAAGCCAAGCTGCGCCGCCACCGCAGCCGCCTTCAGAAGCAGATGGCCCAGAAGCTTATGGTCCTCGGCTTGCGCTTCGCCGATGCGGCGGATTTCCTTCTTGGGAATCATGACAATGTGCGTCGGCGCCTGCGGACTTATGTCGCGGAAGGCCAGCACGAGGTCATCTTCGTAAACAATTGCGGCCGGGATTTCTTTGTCAATGATTTTTTTGAAAATGCTCATACCACCACCAGCGCGCACGAGCGCCGGCCGGGCTCGGCCACCCAGCAGGAGCGCAGAAAATCGACGATCTGATCGTGCAGCTTCTGGCATCGCAGGTTCCATCGCTGCGCACCCGTCAATTTCTTGACGCAATCGCGCAAATTGTGAAAGCGGATGACATTCGGCGATTCGTCAAGCCGCCGTTTCATTTCCTGGCGCAGGGTGGGGAAGAAAACCAATTCAAAACTCTCTCGTGCCGCGCTGGTCGCCAGCTCGTTGAGATTGAATTCAATCGTGCGCTGGGCGGGGGCCGGTGCTGGCGGCGAAGCTTCCAACGGGCAATCCGCCGTCACGCTCAAGCCGAAACTGCGCAGCACCTTTTCCAAAGCCTGGGCGAATTCCGACACCGAAACCGCCGAGCGTTGAAGTTCCGTCTTGAAATAATGGAGCACCGCCGCCGAGGCGTGCCGCACCATTTCCGGGTCCAGCAGATTGGCGTCGTCGCCCATCAGTTCAAACGTGACCCATTCCGCCGAGCAGGGGATTTGTTCGCCGTCGCTCGTTTTTATGATCAGACAATCACTCTTTAGTTGAATCATGATTAGCCTCCAATTTTCTGACTTCGCGGACAAATTCGGTCGCTTCCTCGAAACGCCGGTAAACGCTGGCAAAGCGGACATAAGCCACTTTGTCGATTTGCCGGAGCCCTTCCATGACGCGTTCGCCGATGGCCATGCCGGGGACTTCGCGCTCGTATTTGTCGCTGATTTCATCCATGATATTTTCCGCCAGCTCCTCGATGACTTTGGGGCTGATGGGCCGCTTCTGGCAGGCTTTGCGCAAGCCGGAAAGCAGCTTTTCCTTCGAGAACTCCTCGCGTCTGCCGTCGCGCTTGACCACCATAAGGCCTTCGTGTTCGACTTCCTCGTAAGTGGTGAAGCGATGACCGCATTGGAGGCATTCGCGACGACGGCGAATAGTCGATCCTTCGCGGGAGGCTCGCGAATCGATGACTTTGTCGTCTTGATTGCCGCACTTGGGACAGCGCATAGGGTTTAACAACCGCTACATAATGTAGTGTTGCGCCTTGATAACAACAAAGGGTTGTGGTCGTCAAGTGGTTTTTGGAAAATTTCAGGCAAATGTTTGTCATGTGGCGAATTGTCGATTTTTCGAAAAACAGGTGCGATTTGGTGCGACTGGCTTGCCCGTATCCAGAACCGGCCAAACACACGATCCCCAATTCTGCGCCTGCCAGACTGAAAACCAACTTCGGCAAAGAGACTCGCGCTCGACCATTCCGATCGCATCCCATCTCCTGGCGGAAAACCGCTGCATCTCGAAACAGCAGCGTCAGAAATACCCAAAAAGAGCCCCGCCTCCCTGCGCAGAAGGCAGCCACGCCCAACAGCCGGGCGCCAGGCCAGCCTGCGCCCGCCGCGCCGCCCCCAATCCCATCAAATGATATTTCCATATTCTTATATTACCATGATTTAATGGGACTGCAAGAAAATTTATTCGGCAGGGGCAAATTATAATCGGTTGCGCTTGCCGAACCGTTCATTGGCACGCCGCTACTTAACGCCAGAACGGCGAAGCTGCTTGAGCATTTCCTCTTCCGACTCAGTCCATTGGCTTTGCTCGAGAATTTGCGTCAGAGCGCAATCGGCGGCGCTGGAATTGCCAGCGCTGACGACTGCTTGCAGCCACCGATAGGCGATTTCGTAGCGGCCCGGGTCGAGTGATGCCGCCTTTTCCAGGATTGGCGCCGCCGCGGCCCACTTTTCCTCGCGCATGAGCTGCCCGGCTTCTTTGAACATCGCCTGGGCTTCCATTTGTTTTCGCAAATAGGGCTTCCGATACAGGCAACGGCTGATTGATTGGTGCAACCGCGCGACATGCCGGAAAACGCTCCGCCGCGGCGCAGCCTCTGGCGCGCCGGGCGATCCCTCGATGGAGCGCCAGCACATTTCGGCATTGCCCCACTCGCTGCCTTTCAATTTCAGCCAGCGATGGTTCCGGTGAAACAGTGATTCCACATCATGCGTCCCGGGTGCGATTAATTTGTAAGGTTCCACCGCTTGCTCTGAGATGGGGAACAAAACCAATTCATGGCGGATTTGGATGCGGCCCGTGTCCGCCTTTCCGCTCGGCAACTTTTCGTGATGATATTCCTCGAGCAAGGCCAGAAGTTCCATCGCGGCGAGCTGTTGCGGAGTAGTCTGGCTGAGTTCAATCAGGCTCACGAGGGAGGAAACCGACTCGTCCAACTGCCCGCAATGATGCAGGAGTTTCGCCGCCATCAAGCGCGCTTCGTAGGTCGGTTTGTGAGTGACTAGAAGAAGTTTTAGGTCGGTCAGAGCTTCGTGGTAGCGGTTCCTGTCGATCAAATGCTGGATGGGGCGCAGCGCAATTTCCTCCTCCTCGGGCGTCCAATCGGTGGGATCGAGGAAATTCGAGAGCGCCGCGCCGCAGTGATAAGCAATGTTCGGCGCCAGCAGGACAGCCAGAAACCCCATGACCCCGGCGAACGCGATGAAATTCGCCATTCCTTCGATTTGCGAATGCGCCCGCGGCTGCGCGATCAAATGGGCCGCGACGACAAAAAGCACAGGAACAAGGACAAGCTGCGAAAGCCTCATTGTGCGCAACTCGGGTGCGCGGCTGATAAAGTGCGCCACCGCGAATCCAACGCCGGCGGCCACGAGATAAACAACGAATGCGGACATCGCGCCCGCATGTATATCCGTTTGCTTGACGCGATTCAACCGCGCTTGCGCGGCACAATACTGCGGCGAATTTGGACGTGGTAGGGCGAGGCGCCTGTCGAGCCGCCCTATAATTCCCATTACTCCGATCTGTCCCATTTTCATTGGAGAAATGGGAGTAATGCGAGTCAGGGGGATCCTCGCCCTTTGCGCTACCGCTTTCTGAAAAGGACGATTCGGTTCGTGTTCGTTCCCTTGTCGTTGTTGTCGACCCCCCAGCAATTGGCTGTCTTGGTGAATTTCTGGTCGTTGATCAAAATCAATTCCGTATCCAGCCCGGCTTGGGCGCCGCACGGAACGACAGCCTCCTCCAAGCGAACCGTCCCGCCGCGCACCTCGCCGACTTCGAACGCCACATGCCCACCCGGACGAAGAACACGCGCCAACTCGCGGAATACAGCGCTCATCGCTTCCTGCCATTGGGCAAGTTTCTTCGGAACGGTCAGCGCGACCGCCGCCGAATCCACGCCGATGAACCAGCAGCGCAGCCAGTTGTCGCCCGCGTAATTGACGACATCGAGAAACGGCGGCGAAGTGACCGCCAGTGAAACAGAGTCGCTTGGAATTTGCGGCGTCGCGTCGCTCTTGCCAGTCAACAACAGGGATTTGCCTGCGACGGTTTGCAGAATGTTCCGTTCGGTTTGTGTGCAATCGCCAAGGAGTTGTTTTGATTTTTTTAGAATGATGCGCGAGACGTTGCGGACGGGCGGCGTTTGATTTCGTTTCGCGTTGATCTTCTGTTGCACTTGCACGGTGACAGCCTGATTGGGCGGCATGGTGTAAACGGAGAAAAACCCTGGCGAATGGCCCGTCAGCCGATTGATCGCCACCATCTGAATCCACGCATCCACCGCGTCGAGCGGGGCGGCGGATTTGCGTCGAAGAAGATACTTTTTCAGCGCGGAAATTTGCTTGAGCGTTTCCGGGTGGTAGAACACGAGCAAGTCCGCCGGCGCTTCATCGGAATCGTTCCAATCAATCCCCGCGAGGCGTTTCTCGATTTCCGGCAGCGTTGGAGGATTCAGCCGAGGCCCCGCGAGGCAGGCGCTTAGCGGATTGACATCGCAGCCATAAGGCACGCGGCCCAGCAAGGCAGCTTCAACGAGCGTGGTTCCCCGTCCCATGAATGGATCGTAAACAATCTCGCCGGGAGCAGTGAGGCGTTGAATGAAAAAACGCGGCAATTGCGGTTTGAAGCAGGCGCGGTAGGAGACTTCATGCAAGCTGCTGGCCGCCCGCTGCTTTGAAGTCCAGAATTCGTTGACCGCGGTGGGAACGGAAACAGGCGCGCCATCAAACAGCTTCGCTTCCGTTTGCAAAATGCGCGTCTTGGCGCCGAACTCGTCAAACTCCGCCAGTTGCTGGAGCAACGGCGCTTTCGCGGGCGTACCTTTCGGCGGCGGCGATTTTTTCTCAACCGGAAAGAAATCAAATTCGAGGGCTTCCTGCATTTGCACATTCTCAGTATCTCAACTCCGCACCCGCGAAGGCAACGCCGTAATGCTCACGGCTGCCGAATTTGATAAAAAAGCGCCGGTAAATTCGTATTTATCATGGCGCTGAATTGAAATGAGCTTAGTCCGAAAGTTGGCCGGACTTGCATTGCGACTGCGGTCGGGGTCCAATTGATGAGGTCAGGCGATTCCCATACGACGTAAGGCATATTCGTCGAGCCGGTAAACGTAAGCTGGAGAGCCGCACCGTCAGGGAGCGCCATCTCGGCTGTCGGTGCGCCGGAATTATAATAGGTATTGATACCGGCGTAGGATGAAGGTGTCAGCGCGAATGGCGAGGGCGCGGAATACTCAAATAGGTTGTTTAACACATTTGCCAAATCTGAAATGGTATAATGAACCCGAGGATTGGCGGAGGCCCATTTGCAAGTTTGCAGGATAGAGATGTTCGCCTGAAACGGGCAACCGAAGAGAGGGCCGGGATAGTCAGGCGCGTTCGCCGCGCTGTACGGCACGCCGCGCAGGGCGCTTAAAAAATACTGGTTTGTGAGGCTTTGCTGGATCTGGTATAGAACTCCAGTCGAAATTGGTGAATTGGGCGCTTCCGTTGCGGCTCCAATTTCCCAATAATCACCAGATGGCACGCCTCCGCCTCCAAAGACTCCCCCTGGCGGTGCGTTTTGGAGCAGGGTTGTAATCGGAAAGAGCTTTCCAAATCCGCCAAGATTCACAAAATCCAATACGGCTCCCGAGTTATCATCGACCAATGCGTAGACGAGATTATTTGTGACGGCAACGGTCCACTGATGCACTGGCCACCCGGTTTGGTAAAGGTCGGTCGCGGAAAACCCGTTTGAAGCTGCGACGCCCTCCGGGAGCGCAATCATCGTTCTCTGATTCTCCGACCAATACGACTGCGGAAGTGCAGTGATGTTTGTTATAATTGGAACCAAGAAACTCCCATCACTTTGGCTGCCGCTCCAGCCTTGCCATGAATCAATCGGTTCATTCGTTCCAATTGACACCGAATAAACGGAGCCCCAATTATAATTATTCGTCAGTGTCACGAAAATTTGATTCGTGACCAGAATCGTGACTGGATTCGTGTATGCGGATCTGTTGAAATTCCAAGCCTTCAATCCGAAGGAGTTCGAAATCGTCATTATAAAAAACTGATTCGTGTACTGCGGTGGAATGTTTGTGTTTGGCGCCCCGTTTGCGTTGGTAGCGCGCTGGAACAACAGTTGCCGCTCAGCGAGAACCTCAGTAAGATAGGCAAAGCCGCTGAAGGCCGGTGGGTCGTTCTTCATGCCGACAACCCACGGGATTCCCCAAACATTGTCGTTTGTGGTAATCGTCGAATCGCCGAGGGCTTTGAATCCTGAGCTGATTTGCGGGAAGAAACCGGTGGTCACATTCGTGTAGCCGACGATTTCCAAGGTATTGCTGTTCCATCCAAACAGCGGCCGAAAAACGGACGGGAAATTTGTGGCCGGTGTGCCAGCGTCGTAAAGATTGGCTGCCGATTGGAGCAGATAATGGATTGAAGATGTATAACCGACGTTGGTGTCCGTGGGTGAGTAGATGGGAATGTTCGTCACGCCAAAACCATATACAGCTTGGAGCAGCGCGCTCGCCTTGTTCGTGAAAAAGTCCAGCGACGGCTGCGCTGTCGCCCCAAAGGCGAGGAGCAGGAGGAACGAAATTTGAATGGTCAGCCGCCTCATTACGGTGCCATTATAGTGCCATCGCTCCTTCGTCGCAATGAATCCGGACGGCAGTCGGTGGGTGGGCTGCTTTGACTATCCAGATTTGCGGGAGTTCAACTTGCCGGGGTCATCCTGATCATCAATGACGCATTCTCCATTGCACCGCTTGCAAGTGCGGTCATCGTGGCCACCAGTGGTATATCTCCGGTGCGATTCCTTATCTAATCCGGTCCCCTTGCAAACAGGACATACCCGCACTAAAGGCGGTCTATTCTTTGGCGTTTGTGCCATAAAAGCGGTTCAACCGTGGGCCACTCTGTGATAAAATCAAGTGCTCGCTCGAAGCGGAGTTAGTAAGGAATAACGCGGTAAAAGCGCGACGGAATTGACTGCGGTGGCGGCCTGCCATTCTGCCCAGTGTCGCGGATGGTGATCGTGGTGGAATTTCCGTTGGTGAAACTCTGGACCAATTGCCAGGGCTGGGATTCGCTGACGTTGTCTTGGGACTGCACAGCCCAAACCGAGTTTTGTGGAGCTTGCACCAGAAGGTTCACGCCGGTTGCGTCAGGCGTCGCGGAAAGAATCTGGGCACCGATGTTTGGCGTCACGCCGGGCATCACTTTCAAATCGAGATCGAATGCCACGTCATCGTAAGCCAGGAGCGTGTAATTGTTGAGCACCGCCGCGATGAGGTTCGTGCCGGGCTGCAAAAGCCCGATGAACGGGGCGAGGTCGAAGTAGAGCACTTGATTTCCTTGGGCAGAAACCGCGCCGATGTCCGTGGCGGGAACAAGCTGGCCGTTGAGATAAATCTGCATCGAAGGCCCCGCGGGGTTTTGCGTGCAGGTCGCTGACAATAAGAATTCTTCGATGTTCGTGCTGGCCAGCGTAAACGTCGTCCGAAAATAGTAGGCGGGCAGGAATGGTGTGACGTAGGTGTTGATGTTTTGCGGCCCGGTTCCTGCGCCTATCTTCGCTTTTCCTTGGGGCCATAACGAATCGTTGAATCCCGGCGCATACCAATTGGGCGGCGCGGCAAGTAGCCAGTAGCGCCATTGCGAGCCAAACGGGAGCACCTCATTCCACCCGGCGCTGGAGGGCGGCGGCAGTGGCCTGAAAAAGGCGTTGTCAATATACATGGAGCCGCTCACCGGACTGTTTACTGAATAGCGCTGCCAAAATTGGGCATTCGGAAAGCCCGCGGGCATGATGAAGGCGCGATTTTCATAGACCCATCCGCTGGGCGCCGTCCCGGTGACGAAGTGCGGCGTGTAATAATTTGGATAGGGCAGGCTGGGGGGCGCATTGGTGTTCACCGCGGTTGGTGTCGAAGCCCACTCAAACCACTGTTCGGTGGACTGCGTCAATCCGCCGCTGCGCAGGAAGCCGCCAAAGCTGTAGAGCACGCCGGGTGTCGTGTAGAAAACGCTGTCGGGTATTCCATATTGGTTGAACTGGCTGATGGTGCCGTCCGTGCCATTGGTGTTGAGGATGATTTCCATCGATTGCTGGCCTTCGTAAAACACGTTGGTGTTGCCAATCATGTTGCTCCAGTTGATGTCGCCGGTGAACCATTTGTCCCAATGGCTGTTGTCATTTTCCTCCATGCCGCCGTTGGCCAGAAGGTTGCTGTTTAACATCGAGAGCACGGCGAAGGGGGATGAGAGAACTTCCTGCCCGTTCTGCAATGCGCCGACTTCATAAAAATACTGCCAGCCCTCCACCAGCCCGCCGTCGGTGTAAGACCTGGTGGTTGAAGGAAGCGTGAGGAGACGCGTGAACGGGCCGTTCGCGGTCGTCGCGCGATAGATTCGGTATTCCGCTGCGGTATTCGTCGCCGGGCCACCCCAGCTAAACATCGCTTTGCGGAAGCCGCCCGCTTTGCTCGTGATGAATGGCGTGCCCGGGGGAAACAGCGAGACCTGGTAATTGCCATCGTGCTGCGCGTTGGCGCGGTGAGTGGCCCAGGAAACATTCGTGGCATTGGTCGCGCCGAAATTCTGCACGTAAACCACACCCAGCGTTGAGCGATAAATCACGTCCAGCGAGCCGTCATTGTTGACATCCGCCAGTGACGGAATTTGTTTGACGCCGCCGGGCACAGGGATGACCTGTTTCTGTGTTCCGTCCAGCGCGAAGACATACAAATTCCCACTCGAAGGATAGACGGTGGGATCGTAGGTGCCGATGATGATTTCTTGTTGGCCGTCGCCGTCGACATCGCCCACCACTGGCGGCGTGGGAAGGCCAGGATAAAAATCAATCGGCCAGCCTGGATGGTCCACCAGCGCAATCCCGTTCCAATAGCTGTAATCTATCTCAAACGACTGCGCGAACGTGAGCACGTCAATGTGATTGTCGTGGTCCGGATTGACTGGGATCATGCTGGCGCTGTTGAGCCACCCGTGGACGTTATTGTAATTTGTGCTTTGCCGCCACTCTCGCCAAAGGATTGCGCCATCGTTATCGAGAATCGTGTCGCCGGGTTGATGATAGCTTGGCACGCGCGTCATCGGCACGAGAACTTCGGACAGGCCGTCTCCCTTGACGTCCGCGGTGTAGACGTCCACCGGCAATTCATAAGAGCCGCTCATCAGTTGCTGGTTCTTGCCAAACATCCCTTGCAGCGTGCCGCGGCCCCAAAGGCCGTTGGGCTGGGATTTGTCGAAGGCGGCCACGCTGTCGCTGTCGTTCAAGACGTAGACATCCGTCGGAACGTTGGTGGTGGCGTGGCCAAGGGCCAGGCCGGATTCAACAAGCTGCTCGATGTGATAAACATAATCCTGCGCGCCCGTGGCGGCGTTGTGAAAGACCACCCCGCCCGACCACGTCTCGCCCATCGTGCCCCATTCGCCGGAGCCCCAAATCTGGCTGATGAACGGATTGAAATCCTGCCCGCCTCCGGTGCTGTCCGGATTGATTTTCCAGGCGGTGATGACTTCCTTGTGTCCGGAGTTCGCAAGGTCGGCAATCATCGGCGGCGAAACCTGCGAATAAAAAATGGAAGTGACCGGAAGATTCTGCAGCCACAGATACGTGGGATACCAATAAAAGCCATTGGTGGGGACTTGAAAGCCACCGTTGGGAATGTAATTTCCACGATCCACGTTGCTGGACCAAACAACGGTTCCTTTGCCATTCAACGCGATTACTTTCGTGCCGCACGTGAAAATAATCTCGTTCGTCCCGTCGCCATTGATGTCATAAAGTGTCGGAGAGGTGTTGATCACGCTGTTGCTGCTGTCCGACCATGGGAATCCGGGCAGTTCCGTGCCGTTCCATTTAAAAGCGTCAAGAAACCACTGCCCGCTGGTCGTGCGGTAGGGGACGATGATTTCCAAGTCCGGCGTGTTGTCAATATTCCCGACCGTCGGCGCCCCCAATTGCCAATCTCCGCTGCCGGCTTGAAACGAACTGAGAAGCACATTCGCCGCGTGTACATTCCACTCCATGGCGACAGCCGCAAGCGCTACACCTACCCTCCTCCATGAACGAATGTAAAACCGAAACATGCGGTTAAGTCCCGCTGTATTATACACCAACTTTGCGACTCGCGCTGGATATTTACGCTTCCGGTAGGGCGACACTCTGGACGAGCCCTGATCACGCTTTCATGAGATCGGAAAGATATCCGCTCGCCGATTGAAAAAATCTATACTGGGTTCGACGGAAGTTCCGCCTCCCAAGAGTCTCACCCGGCCGAAAAGGTGGCCAACCGCTCCCAATCGTGGCGGATCTTGTCAAGCAATCGAGCGTCGGCGTCGGGGAAGGCATAGTCTGACAACTGGGCGGCCTCAATCCAGGCGAAGTCATGGCAGAGAATCGCCTGCGGTTCGTGGCGCAGCCAGCGGCAGCGGAAGAACTTCAGCAGGACGGTTCGATCCGGGTAGTCGTGCGTCAACTCCTCGATCACCTCATGAACTTCGACTTCAATGCCAAGCTCTTCCGCCAGTTCCCGGCGCAGGCATGCTTGGAACGATTCGCCCGGCTCGCGTTTGCCCCCGGGGAATTCCCACAAGCCGCCCAAGTGGGCGCCGGGGAGGCGGAGCGTGATGAGCAGTTTGCCATCGCGGAAAACCACGCCGGCCGCGACTTCGATGGGACGCCGTCCCGCGCTGCCCGAGTCGTCCATGGCAACTGTGGCGCCGGCCGTCAGGCCTTGCCGCGGCCGATGCTCTTGTAGAGGAAACCCAGGTGCTCCATTTCCGTGACGTCAAATAAATTGCGCCCGTCGAAAATAATCGGATGGGCCAAGTTCTTCTTGACTCGATCCAGGTCGAGCTTTTTGAATTGCGGCCACTCGGTGGCGATGATGAGCGCATCGCAGCCTTCGGCGACTTCGTCCATGTCATTGACGTAGGTGGCCTTGGGCAGGAGCGGCTTGGCTTTTTCCATCGCCTGCGGATCGTAAACGCGCAATTTGGCGCCTTCCTTTTCGAGCCGCTGGCACAAATCAATCGCCGGCGAAGTGCGGACGTCATCAGTGTTCTGCTTGAACGCCAATCCCAGCACGCCGAGGGTTTTGCCTTTGACGACCCAAAGCGTGTCCGTGATTTTTTTGACGAAGCGCTCCATCTGCGAGGTGTTGATGTGCTGCACCTGTTTGAGGAGGCCGAAATCATAGCCCATCGATTCGGAAATATGAATGAAGGCGCTCAGATCCTTGGGGAAGCAGCTCCCGCCAAAGCCGAGCGACGCATCAAGAAACCGCCGGCCGATGCGCGCATCCATGCCCATGCCGAGGGCCACTTCCTGGACGTTCGCGCCGGACAGTTCGCAGATCACGGAGACTGCGTTGATGTAAGAAATTTTCAACGCGAGGAAGGAATTCGCCGCGTGTTTGATCAACTCAGCCGAATTGATATCCGTCACAATGACGGGTGCATTGTAAGGAGCGTAAATCTCTTTCATCGCCGCGACGGGGCGGGGCGAGAGGACGCCGATGACGACGCGGTCGGGCTTCATGAAATCATCCACCGCAAAACCTTCGCGCAGAAATTCGGGATTGCTGACGACATCGAAATCCACCTTCGCCTTGCAGTAGCGTTTGATGGTCTCGGTGACTTTTTCGCCGGTTTTGACGGGCACCGTGCTCTTGTCAACTATAATTTTATATGCCGTCATCGCGCCCGCAATCTCCCGGGAAACGCCCTCGATGAAGCTCAAATCCACCGCGCCATCCGGCTGCGGCGGCGTCGGGACCGCGATGAATATCACGTCCGATTTGTCCACACCTTCCTGGGTGCTGGCGGTGAAGCGCAGGCGACCGGCGGCGGCGTTTTTCTTGACTAGTTCCGCGAGGCCGGGCTCGTAAATCGGCATTCCGCCGGCTTGCAGCATTTTGACTTTTTCCGCGTCGCGATCGACACAGATGACTTCGTGGCCGCCCTCTGCAAAACAGGTGCCTGAGACTAGTCCTACGTAGCCGGTGCCAATAATTGTCAGTTTCATTTCGGTTTGGTTGCGTTCGTGTTCGAAGCGCTCGGGATGTTCATCAAAGTCGGCGCCTGGCCGCCAGGCGCGCTCCCCGGCGCGTTCGATGGGCGAGCGGGAGACGGCGCCGGGGCCGCAGTCGTTCCAGACGGGCCTGGTTGTGTTGGCGTGCCTAAAGTAAAACCGGCCGCCGGACTCTGCGCGGCTTTCGCGGCCGCGTCCTGCAGGGCCTTTGCGACCTCGGGATGCTTGGACACGAGCAAACGCGCGCGCTCCTGGGCCTCGACAGCCCACGGATCGCCCTGGTTCTGGGCGGCGCCGCGGGCCAATTCCACATAGTAATTAAACGCCTGCTGCGGCTGGCCGTTCTCTTCGTAAAGGCGGGCCAGCGTGAGCTTGGCTGGCGAAACGATATTGGGCTCGCTGGAGGTCAGGATGATATCGTGATATTTATTTTCCGCCTCCGTGATTTTCCCCTGCGCTTCCAGGGAAGCGGCCACGCCGACCTTGGCCTGGGGCGCCAAAGGCGAGTCAGGATAGGTGTTGAGAAAGTCGGTGAATTCCTTGTAGGCTTCCGGGTATTTCGCCTGCGTGAAAAGGGCGGTTGCGCCCAGCAAGCGCCCGTATTCGCCACTGGGTGTGCTGGGATAGTTGTTGGCGATATCGAGCAAGGACTTGGGCGAAATGGGAGCCGGGCGCACCAATTGAAGCGGCACGTTCAGCAAATCCTCATTGGCGTTGGCCTCGTCCTGGCTTTTCTTCCAAGACATGAAAGCGATGATGACGCCAATGAGCACCACGACCACGGTGGCGGCAATGATCATTTTGCGTCGAGCATGCAGCCACTCGAGCACCCGAACGAACAACTCTGTTGATTGCGTTTCAGCATCCATAAAAGGGGATGTATTGTCGTTGGCAGAATGGAAAAGGCAAGGAAAAGGTTTGGCTAATGACGACATTTTGCAGTCATGGATGCAGTTTTTGCGCATCCGTCGCGAAAACGAAAACCTGCAGGGGGTTTTTTGGCGCGGTTCTTGAAGAGATATTTGGGAAAATTGAATCTGGAACGACCGAAGTCAGGAAAAGAGACGCAAGCAGATCTCAGATTCGGGCTGGATGTTCCAGAAGGAATTAAATAAACTCTCGGAAAACCAATATAAGCGGCGTCACCCCTGAAACCGCCTGTCCGCGTCTGCGAAACACGTTCAGCCCGCAAAAGATGATATCATGACCACAGCATTTACCGCCCAAGAGCAGCGAACGGCGAAGTCTGCGATTTGCAGGTATGGCGCGGCAATTCTGTCGGTGGCGGCGGCTTGCGTCGTGGCAGGGCTGCTGGAGGCTCATTACAATTTTGAGCCCTTTGCGGTGTTTTTGTGCGGCATGATTGTCAGTGCCAGGTTTGGCGGATTCAAGCCGGGAATGCTGACGCTCGCACTGTCCCTGCTGGTATTTCACTATTGCTTTCTCGCTCCCATTTATCATTTGCGTTCGGGGATGGAGATGCCGCGGTTTGTTGCGGCTTCGCTCACATCCTTTTTTGTCGTGTGGCTGACCGCCTCGCAGCGCAGCGGGATGGAGGCGCCGCGGCAGAGCGAAGTGCAATTCCGCCGGCTGTTGGAGGCGATGCCCGTCGCCGTCTTTGTGTGTGATAAGTCAGGCATGATTCAAAGCTATAACAATGAGGCCGTCAAATTATGGGGGCGCGAGCCAGAGCTGGGGCGCGCATCGGAGCGTTATTGCGGATCATTACGGCTTTTTTCTCCCGATGGCAAACGCGTGCTGCACGAGAACTCAAAAATGGAGGAGGTGCTGCGGACGGGCGTTCCGGCTCACGATTGGGAAATGGTGGTGGAGCGGCCGGACGGGTCGCGCATCACAGCTCTCGCGAATATTTCCCTCTTGAGAAACGCCAGGGGAGAATTGACGGGCGCCGTCAATTGCATGCAGGACATCACGGAACGCAAACGGGCGGAGGATATGCTGCGGCAGAGCCAGCAGCTCCTGGAGTTGGTCCTCGCCACATTGCCTGTGGGAGTGCTGGTGACCGATCAGGCGGGTGACATCGTTCTCGGCAATGCGGCAACAAAGCGCATTTGGGGAAGCACCATCGCCATTGGCCGTGAACGATGGGCGCAGAGCAAGGCATTTTGGCACGGCTCTGGCAAGAGGATTGCCCCGGCTGACTGGGCTTCGGCCCGCGCCCTTTCCGAGGGCCAAACCTCCTTGAACGAGTTGATTGACATTGAAACCTACGACGGCCAAAAGAAAACAATCCAGAATTCTTCGGCGCCCATCCGCAACGCGGACGGGCAGATCGTGGGTGCAGTTATTGTCAACGAAGATGTCACCGATCGGGTGCGCGCCGAAACCGCGCTGCGGGATTCCTATGCGCAACTGCGCGCTCTTTCCGCTCGGCTGCAATCGGTGCGGGAGGAGGAAGCTACGCGCATTGCGCGCGAAATTCACGATGACCTTGGCCAAAAGCTGACTGGATTGAGAATGGACCTGCTTCGCGCGGAGCGAAAGATCGAAGAACTCGGGAGCTCGCAGCCGGTCAACGCGCTTCTGGACACGATCGTCAGCGCCACCGGGTTGGTGGACAGCATCACCGCCAGTGTCCAGGAAATCGCCGCCAACCTGCGGCCTGCGATGCTTGACAAACTGGGATTGGGCGCGGCCCTTCAATATGAGGGCCGGCGATTTCAGGAACGGGCCGGGATCTCGTGCGAAGTGCATGTGCCGGAATCTGAGCCGAGCCTTTCGGTGGAGGTCTCGACCGCCCTTTTTAGAATCTTTCAGGAATGCCTGACCAACGTGGCGCGCCATGCGCGCGCCACCAAAGTCGAGGCCCGTTTGAGCGTGGAATCAGGCTTTGCCGTCCTGCGGCTCTCTGACAACGGAATTGGAACCACCGAAGCTGACATGGCCAATCCCCGCTCGCTTGGTGTCTTGGGGATCAAGGAACGCACGGCTCTTCTGGGTGGGGAGGTCGCTTATGAGAGTCATCCCAATCAAGGAACCATTGTGACGATTCGCGTTCCCATCGACGGAGCGGCTGGGATAAGCGGAGAATTTATATGATTCGAGTACTCATCGTGGATGACCATGAGATTGTGCGGCGCGGACTGAAAGAAGTTTTTGCCGACGCCTTTCCCGAGGTGAAGGTGGGCGAAGCCAATAATTCACACGCCGCGCTGGAACTGCTGATGAAACAGGAGTGGGACCTGGTCTTGGTGGACGTCAACATCCCGGGCCGCAGCGGGCTGGAAGTCTTGGAGGACGTGAAACGATTGCGGCCCGCAGTGCCGGTGCTCGTTTTGAGCGCTTATCCTGAGGAGGAATTCGCCATCCGATCCCTTAAACTGGGTGCGTCCGGTTATCTCGACAAAAGCCTGGCATCGGATGAAATCGTGTTTGCGGCGAAGAAGGTTCTGGCCGGCGGAAAGTTCGTGACCGCTTCGCTGGCGGAAAAGCTGGCGGCGTCACTGGGTGACAAGGGTTCGCCCACGCCGCACGAATCGCTTTCCGCCCGCGAACTGCTCGTGCTGCGCAAGGTCGCCAATGGCCAAACCATCAAGGAAATCGCCGCCGAACTCTCGTTGAGCGAAAAGACCATTGGCACGTATCGCATGCGCATCGCCAAGAAATTAGGCTTGACGTCCAATGTCGAGCTGGCGCGTTACGCCATGAAGCACCGCTTGGTGGAATAGGGAATCAAAAAACCAACAGATATCCCGCCACCGGTCAGGCGTTCTCCTGACATGGCGTTTCTCTCCGCACTGACAAGTGTCAAAGCAGTTCACTCACATGTGAAACCCCGTCCGGTGCCGTCAATTGTAATTACATGACGGTAGAGAAGATTCCAGTCAGTTTTCGGATAGAATTAGATTCAACTTCTGTCGGAGCAGGAAGGGACGCATCGCAGATCACCTCGCAATTGGGTTTGGCCGTTCGGCGTTTGCGCCACGGTTTGGATATTTCGCAGGAGACCTTGGCCGAACGTTCGGGCCTGCATCGGACTTATGTTGCAGGCGTTGAGTCAGGCAGCCGCAATGTGACCCTGAAGACCTTGGAGAAACTGGCCCGCAGTTTGGAGGTTTCGCTTCCCGCTTTGCTGACACAAGCCGTCGAAGGCGGGTCGCGGGAGAAACCCGCGGCCGATGAACCATCTAACGCCCGCGAGGCCAGACCTTGATTGGATTCATGCCAACCCCTCTCAACGTTTTGATCGTCGAAGATTCGGAAGCCGATGCGGAGCTGATTCTGATTGAATTGCGCCGGGCCGGATTCGATCCGAAATGGAAACGCGTGCAAACGGAAAAGTCGTTTCTGGCCGAAATCGCAAATCGCCCGGACATCATCCTTTCCGATTTTGCCATGCCCCAGTTCACTGGTTTGGAGGCGGCAAAGCTTTTGCAGGAAAGCGGATTGAACATCCCATTCCTTCTGATCTCCGGAACGGTGGGTGAAGACATGGCCGTGGAAGCCATGAAACACGGAGCCAACGATTACCTTCTCAAGGACAGCTTGGTGCGCCTGGGAGGCGCCGTGCGCGGAGCGTTGGAGCAGCAGCGCTTGCGCGCGCAACGCCGGCAGGTTCAGGACGAATTGCTTGAAAGTGAAAGAAAATTCCGGCAATTGGCCGAGAACATCAACGAAGTCTTTTGGATCACCGACCCGGAGAAGCAGCAGATGGTTTACATCAGCCCGGCCTACGAACGGATCTGGGAACGGACATGCGAGAGCCTTTATCGTTTGCCGCAAAGCTGGCTAGACTCGATTCATCCCGGGGACCGGCCGCGCATCCGCGAAGCGGCCTCCACCAAACAGGAGAGCGGCAAGTACGATGAGGTTTATCGAATCGTCCGCCCCAGCGGCAATTTGCGATGGATTCGTGACCGGGCCTTTCCTTTGCGCGACGAAAATGGAAAGGTGTACCGCATTGTCGGCACGGCGGAAGACATCACGGAGCGCAAGAAACTGGAGGAGAGCCTTCGAGAAAGCGAGGCCGAGCTGCGGGTCACATTCGACAATGCCCCGTTGGGGGTGGGGCTGATAAGGATCGGCGGCCATTTCTTAAAGACCAATCGCGCCTTGCAGCAAATGCTCGGCTACACCGATGACGAGCTGCGCGGAAGGCCCTTCTCCGAGTTCACCCACCCGGACGACGTGATGGCGGGCATGGCCTTGCACCAGGAGATGCTCGAAGGAAAACGCGAACACTTCCAGATTGAAAAGCGCTATTTGCGCAAAGACGGGGCTGTGGTTCATGCGCGGCTGACAGCCTCCGTGGTCCGAGGGCCGACCGGCGAGGCGGAATATGCCATCGGCATGGTTGAGGACATCACGGAAAAGAAAATGCTGGAAGCGCAATTTCTGCGCGCGCAGCGCATGGAAAACATCGGCACACTCGCGGGCGGCATCGCCCACGACCTCAATAACGTTCTGGCCCCAATCATCATGTCATGCGAACTGCTGCAAATGGAGGCTGGCAATGCGGGAACGCGCGACATGGTCGAAATGATCAAGCGCAGCGCGCAGCGCGGGACCGATCTAGTCAAGCAAATTCTCTCTTTTGCCCGCGGGGTTGAGGGCCGGCGCATTGCCGTGCAGCCCAAGCATCTCATTCGCGAAATGGTGGATATCACCCGCCAAACGTTTCCGAAGTCCCTGTGCATCGAATTCAGCACCCCCAGGAACCTTTGGCTGCTTTCAGGCGATCCCACCCAGCTTCATCAAGTGCTGCTCAACCTTTGCGTGAATGCTCGGGACGCCATGCCGGACGAAGGCGTCCTGAGGATTACGGCGGAGAATGTCGCAGTGGATGCGGGCAGCGCGGGCGTGTCTCACGGAGTCAAACCGGGGCCATATGTCGTCATTAAAGTAATTGACACCGGGACTGGCATTCCTGCCGAGGCGAGGGAAAAGATTTTTGATCCATTTTTCACCACCAAAGAGGCGGGGAAAGGAACCGGTCTCGGCCTCTCCACCGCGTTGGGAATCGTACGCAGTCACGGCGGATTCATCAACGTCGTTACGGAGCTGGGAAAAGGGTCCATATTCGAAGTTTGGCTGCCCGCGGAAACCGGCGGCGATCCTTCTCCCGCGCCAGACGAAGAAACCCAGCTCCCGCGCGGAAACGGCGAAGTCGTCCTTGTCGTAGATGACGAAGGCTCCTTGCGTTCGCTCACCCGGGACACGCTCGAAGCTTTCGGCTATATCGTTCTTACGGCCGCCAATGGCGCTGATGCCCTGGCCACTTATTCCCGTCACCATGATGGCATCCACGTTGTGCTGACAGATGCCATGATGCCGGTGATGGATGGATTCGCGCTGATTCGCGCAGTCAAGCAGATCAACCCCAATGTTCATGTCATCCTCGCCAGCGGCCTCTCCAGCGACCAGCACCAAAACCAAGCCACTGCCGCCGGAGTAAAGCGCTTCCTGCCCAAACCTTACAACGCAAAAGTATTATTGACTTGCCTGGCTGAAATTTTCCACGGCTAGTGGCTTGGAGAGAGCAAGCTTGGCAATCCCAACGGGAAAATGGCGCTTACTTAATGCGCAAAACTCTATCAGAAAGATAGATGACAATTTGATTCTTAGCGCCGTCGGCGCGGTATATTTGTAGGCAAAAGCCAAGAAATGCCCGGAGCTCCGTAGGAGCGGCATCGGTCGACTCGTCGCATTCGGCGTGCCGGTCCAATATGCCGCTCCTACGGAGCTAATGATCACAGCAGGAAGGTATTCTACAAATATGTCGCGCCTAACGGCGCTTGGATGGCTATTCCCAACTCTCTGCATATCTGGGCTTTGCGCTTAAGCAAGCGCCATTCTCCCTTCGGGATTGTTGGTCGCTTATCGTATCGGCGCTGTGCGCAGCAACTTGACCGGTTCTGGAGTTTTGTAATGGCGCTTAAGTCCGACTTCGGTCAGCAAGCCACCTGATACGCGGGCGATGAACTCCGGAAAATTACGTTCGACCCGGTCACGGAGCAGCTTCTGCCCTGCTTTGGATGCCCAGAAGTCCTCCTCCACTTTGGCCAGAGCGATGCCCCCCTCTTCAGGCGTCATGTTCTCGCGCTTGGCCAGGAGCCACACAAGTTCTTTGTCGCCCGGAAGGGAGACTGGAAAAGGCACAAACTTCAGTGTCACTTCCTGCTCGTCGCTATCAGCGGCGGCAACGGGGCCGACTTTCAGCTCGCTGCTGAATTGATTGCCGTCGGGCAGCGACACCTCCACCAACAGGCTTTTCTCTTTTTTATTGGGTTTGAGCGTGATGTCGCCATCGCCAAAGGAAGCGGCGAGTTGGAGTTTCACGTCGCCAAGCGTCTTTTGTTCCAGATCGGGCAATTCAATTCCGCCACAAAATTTCTCGAACGCCAGGACGCGGGCCTTGGATTTGAGTTCGCCTTCGATGGCGTGGTAAATCTTGTCAGCCAATTGCGCATCGGGCGTTGCTTTGGGCAGGACGCGCTTGAGCAAATCCAGCAGTTGCGCGTCATTCGACTTTTTCGGCTCTTTTTTCATGATTCAAAATGGGCCGCTGTTGTGCAGGATTTCGCGGCGGAGCGCAATGCCGTTCTGAAAAAAAGCGGAGAACTTTGCCGAACAAATCCCACCATCTTTCTTCTCTCCGGGTTTTCCACGGGGTAAGGTTGCATCCTTATGGCCGCGACGCTTTATGACCTGATTCCGAAAAACGATCGGCCCGGCAGCGATGTGCTGCTGGGGCTTTTCCTTGAATATGTCGAAGGTCGGCAGCTTCAGCTTTATGCGGCGCAGGAATCAGCCATTCTGGAGTTGTTCGAGGGAAAAAACGTCATTCTCAATACTCCGACCGGCTCCGGCAAATCGCTGGTCGCGGCCGCGCTTCATTTCAAGGCTTTGGCGCAAGGGAAGCGCTCGGTCTATACGTGCCCGATCAAGGCGCTCGTCAACGAGAAGTTCATCGCGTTGTGCCGCGAGTTTGGTCCGGAAAACGTCGGGTTGAGCACCGGTGATGCCTCGGTCAATCGCGAGGCCCCGATTCTTTGCTGCACTGCCGAGATTCTGGCCAACATCGCTCTCCGCGAAGGAGCGGCGGCCAATGTGCAGGAAGTGGTCATGGACGAATTCCATTATTACGCCGACCGGGAGCGCGGAGTGGCCTGGCAGGTTCCGTTGCTGACCATGCCTCAGGCGCGGTTCCTCTTGATGTCCGCCACGCTGGGCGACACCACTTTTTTTGAAACGGAATTGACCCGCCTGAATGGCCGCCCCACTGTGACCATTTCCTCGACGGACCGTCCTGTTCCTCTCGAACACGCTTACTCCGAATTGTCACTGGCCAGCACTTTGGAAAGCCTCGTCGCCGAAGGCAAGGCGCCGGTGTATGTCGTCCACTTCACGCAATTGGAGGCGGCCCAGAGCGCGCAGGATTTCACGAGCATCAACGTCTGCACCCGCGAAGAAAAGAATGCCATCAGCACGGCGCTTGAAGGATTCAAATTCACCAGCCCATATGGACCCGATATCCGAAGATGGCTCAAGCACGGGATCGGATTGCATCACGCCGGGCTATTGCCGAAATACCGCGTTTTGGTCGAACAACTGACACAAAAAGGATTCCTTAAAGTCATTTGTGGAACGGACACACTCGGGGCCGGGATTAATATGCCAATCCGCACCGCGCTATTCACCCGCCTCTGCAAATTCGATGGGCAGAAAACAGGCATCCTGGCCGCGCGCGATTTTCACCAGATTTCCGGGCGCGCGGGGCGAAAAGGATTCGATGATCGCGGATGGGTCGTGGCCCAAGCCCCGGAACACACCATTGAAAACATCAAGCTGGATGCCAAGGCCAAAGACGGCAAGAAATCAGTCAAACGCAAGCCTCCCGAGAAGAATTTCGTCAACTGGGACAAGCAAACGTTCATTCGTTTGATCAACGCGCCGCCGGAGAAGCTGACGTCCCGATTCCAGGTAACGCACGGCATGCTGCTCAATGTGCTGAGCCGCCGAGGCGACGGCTGCGGCGCGATGCAAAAATTAATCCACAACTGCCACGAAACTCCCAAGGCGAAAAAGGAGCACACCAAGCGCGCCTGGCAATTGTTTCGGTCGCTGGTGGATCGAAAGATCATCGAATTTATCCCGCAGACCGAAGATGGGGCCTATCTGCGCGTGAATGTGAATCTGCAGGAGGATTTTTCGATGGACCAGGCGCTTTCGCTCTATTTGCTTGACACGATTCCGCTCGTGGATCCGCAGTCGCCGGACTACGCCCTGGTGCTTCTCACGCTTGTTGAATCCATCCTGGAGGATCCCGATATCATCCTGCGCAAACAGTTGGATAAAGTGAAGGACCAGAGGATGGCGGAGATGCGTATGGAAGGGCTCGATTACAATCAGCGGATGGACGAACTCGAGAAGCTCGAGCATCCAAAACCGAACCGCGAATTCGTCTATTCGACGTTCAACAATTTCACCGCCAAGCACCCGTGGGTCGGGCAGGAAAACATCCGCCTGAAATCCATCGCTCGGGAGATGTTCGAATCGTTCCGCACCTTTTCCGATTACATTCGCGACTATGAATTGCAACGAGCCGAGGGCGTCCTGCTGCGCCATCTCAACAACGTTTTCAAAACGCTGACGCAAACCGTGCCCGACGCGGCCAAGAACGATCAGTTGCGCGAGATGGAGCTTTATTTGGGCACCATGATTCGCCAGGTCGATTCCAGCCTGCTGGACGAATGGGAGAAAATGCGCGACCCGAAATACCTGCGGGCCGAAAGGGCGGAAGTCCGCCCGCCCGGGGCCGAGGAGGCAGCGCAGGACATCACGCGGGACGTCAAAGCCTTCACGGCAGCCATTCGCATTCGCATTTTCTATTTCTTGCGCGGGCTTGTTATCGGCGATCTTGACCAGGCCATCGGCCACCTTAGCTCGCCTCAAGATCTCGACGGCCAACCTTGGACTGCCGAGCGTTTGCGGCAGGCGTTGCAGGCTTATAGCGTCGAGCACAAGGCCATCAACCTCGACCCCAATGCGCGCAATGCCCGCCATACCTACGTGTTGCCCTCCGACGACAAGAAGACCTGGCGAGTGCAGCAAATGCTGGTGGATCCGGAGGAGCATAATGATTGGGTGGCGGAGTTTGTGGTGGACCTTGAAGAATCCCGGAAACTGGCCGAGCCATCGCTGCGTCTGCGCCGGATTGGAAATCTGGCTTAGCCGCTTGGCGGGCGTAAAACAACGTAACTACAACGGGCGCACAGGTATCCACCCAGCGCGGATAATGCCGCTCCGAGGGAGCTTCGAAGATGTTTTTGCCGGGGGCGTTTCTATTAAAGATTCCGCGCCTCTGGCGCTGGGTGGCCGCGAGTTCCTCCTACGCACCCGAATGACGGTGTTGACCGCTGCAGCTTGACGGTGTCGCTCATTCGTGGGTAATTCCTTGGCGGGCGTATGAAATCTAGAATTGTGCAGCAGTATTTGTTGTCTGCGGCCATTGTGCTCGCCGTAACAGCGTTAGGCAAGGCCACCACTAGGAAATGAGCGCTACCACAATTCCACTGGCGTATAAATACGTTGCGATTGCCCTTATGCTTACCGAGGCAAATTACTTTGCAGACAGGCTGCAGCTTCCAATCCAGAAACCCATAACCAGGGATGATGTTAGGTATGCCTATGCGTATCCACCCGCTCTGAGGTGGCTTGAAGGGAGGATTGATGCCCACGGATATTCGTTTGGTTTTTTTTCATCGGGCAGGCTGAGCGCCGTCACGAAAATGAGGAACAACGGGGCAATTGACCGTCCGGAGCACGCCAAGAGCGCTCCTGAGCCGTTGTTGCTGGCGGAGTCAAATGCATTCTACAAAGTGGCGACCAATTTTGGGAGTGTCATGTCGATCAATTTTACAAATCTTGAGCGTGCTTATCCGTGCGTGGTCAGTGCATATTCTGTAATGAACGCGGGAGAGAATAATGCCGGGAAGCCCGCCACAAATTTGTTGGTGAGCGTTTATTGGGAACGAAAAGTGGATGTAATTTTCCTGATGCCCTCGGGATCGCTCATTGAACTTCGCCAAAACAGTGATCTGTACTCGGAGAGGGAAAGGATGACGATTGTAGGCAGCAATGAGTTATTGAACATCCGGGATCAGGATTTTGTTGACTACTCAAGCTCGAAGAAAATTGAGATGGCTGCAAGTTTTGGGGGGCCCCACTGCACAAATTATTTAACGCCGCAGCCCCGTGGAAAATAAAGAATTCGAATGCGGATGCCTGAGGTCGCTGAATCACTAAATTTGACCGGCGCATATTTGCGTGGCTGGCGCATCGGAAGTCTGACTTGGATGCAAGGCAAAATTCTTCATTCCGCGTTGCCGCCAAGCGCCGTAGGCGCGGTACCGTTGTAGAAACGATGCCAAGAGGTTTTCAAGCTCCGTCAGGAGCGGCACCTGCTCAGCACAACTCGCTGCTTCCAATGCCGCTCCTGCGGAGCTCGGGAATGGTTTCGGATGTTTTTCTACAACGGTGCCGCGCCTACGGCGCTTCGGAGGTTTCGAGATTTCCCGCGCGCCAGATGTTTCCTCAAGCGTATCTTCAGTGCCTATATGCGCTGGCGTCGGGAATTGATGCTTAATGAAGAATCTTGTCCCACGCCAGTTTGAAGTAACCGATTTCAGCTGGGTCTTGAGGTTGTTGATCAATTCACCTACTCTAAAGACATGACCGCGTTTCCGGTAAGCACAGAAAAGTCGCAGCTACTTGCGCAGCGAATGGCTGCGCTCGGGTGCGTGACGCCGACATTGAAGAAACGTTTGTCAGATCGGGTGGGCATGGCGGGCAAAATGTGAATAAATCAGCGACGTGCGTCATGCTGCTTCACCGCCCAACTGGCCTGCAGGTGAAGTGCCAGGAGACCCGCCAACAGGGGCTCAATCGATTTATCGCCCGGCGAATACTGCTCGACAAAATTGAAGAGCGGCAGACCGGGCAGGTGGCGGCCGAGGTGTCCCGGATTGAAAAGATTCGCCGGCAAAAACGCAAAAAGAGCCGGGGAGCGAAGGCGCGAATTCTCGCCGACAAATCCCATCGCGCGGTCAAGAAAGCCTCGAGGCGCCATGTGGGAGATTTTTAGCTCCCATTTGCTTACCCGCGAATTTCTGATATGATAAGGGCAAAGGAAGTCAGCTCTGTATGTTGCAGGATACCGTATCGAAAATCGAAAGCCGGGTCCAGGCCTCAAGCGCGCTTGGCAGTGAGCAGCGCGAGGAGTTGTTAAACTTGCTCGGGCGGCTTCGCACCGAAATTCACGCCCTGTCAAAAACCCACCAGGCAGAAGCGGAAAGCATCGCGGCTTTTGCCGAGGCCTCGACCCGGGAAGCGACGCGAAGCGAACGGAACGCGGAGACTTTGAACCATTCCATCGGCGGCTTGAGTTCGTCCGTCACGGAATTTGAAACCACGCATCCGGCGTTGTCTGGGGTGGTCAACCGTATTGCGAACCTGCTGGCGAACATGGGAATTTGACGCACGGCGAAAAATGAGCGAACCAGACCAAAATAAATCAACACGATGAAATTTCTTAAAGTTATTTTCATGGGCTTCTGGAGCCTGATCTTCAGCGCCAAAAAATTGATGGCGCCGAAGAAAGCGCCTGTCAAGCGAATGGTTCTCAAAGGCCGCCATGCCCAAATGCTGATGGCCGCCCGCCGCGGCAATGTTGAGGCGCAAGTGGAATTGGCCACGTGCTATGCGGAGGGCGATGGCGTGGAGCAGAATTATACTGAGGCGGCCCATTGGTACGGCGAAGCCGCCAAGCTCGGCGACCAGCGCGGCCAATTCAGCCTTGGCGTCTGTTATGCCAACGGGCAGGGCGTCGCGCAGGATTATGAGCAGGCGGTCGCGCTTTTCCGTGAAGCGGCCGAGCAAAACAACATCGGCGCGCAAGTGAGCCTGGGTCTCTGTTTGCAAAAGGGCTTGGGTGCCTACACGAGCCCGAAGGAAGCCGTGTTCTGGTTCCGCAGAGCCGCCGACGCAGGCGATCCCGCGGGCGAGATGAGTTTGGGAGCGTGCCTGCAAACGGGCGAGGGGATTGAGAAGAACGAAAAGGAAGCCATCGAGTGGTATCGGAAAGCAGCCAGCGCCGGAGTGGCCGAGGCGGAATTCAATCTTGGCCGTTGCTTCCAGCAAGGTTCCGGGACGGCTGTCGACGAGGCGGAAGCTTTCAGGTGGTTCTCCACCGCGGCGGCCAAAGGATTGCCAATGGCGGAATTTGAAGCGGCTCTTTGCCATTGGCACGGGCGCGGAACTGACGTGGATTTGCCGGAGGCTTACGCCTGGATGAGCTTGGCGGCCCGGCGCGGCATTCCCAACGCCTCGCAGATGGCGGAGGAATTGAAGGCGGAAATGTCGGCGGAGCAATTGGAAAAAGGCGCCTACCGGCTGGAGCGGGTCGATCCGAATCACGCATCAGCGAAGTTGGAAAAGGTTGAAATCGAGACCATCATCGAGCGGAAGTTCGCGCCGCAATGAGGCCGCCGGCAGCAGGCGGGACTCTTGAAGGAGGGGAAGAGCAGGAGGGTGGCAGGCCCAAAAAAACCATAAAATTATCGTTGCAACAATTATGTGACTCCCATAAAGTCCCTTCCGTCATTGCGTTCAGTGCGGATCGGCTCGACACGTGCGCGGTGCCAGCTCATGCCCGAAACACCTTCAAGGCGGCCTCAGCAGGCCTCCCCTCGTGCCAGTGGCGCTGCCTGCGGCCAGCGTTCGGATGGTTTCACCCTCATAGAACTTTTGGTCGTCATCGCCATTATTGCGATTCTTGCCGCACTTTTGCTCCCAGCCCTCTCGAAAGCCAAGGATCAAGCCATCCGCACATCGTGCAAAAACAATGAGCGGCAGGAAACCCTGGCGTTCATTATGTACGCCCACGAAAACAAGGATTATTTGCCGCTTGATGTCGGCGCCCATCAGCCGTGGGATCTTGCGTACGGCGATGGGAGTTCCCTGGCAGCCTACGGTGCGACTTACAAAGTTTGGTATGATCCCGGATTGTATGGGAAGTATTCAGACGCTGACTTGGTCACATCCTGGAATAACGCAGGCATTGAATACGACGATGACGATGAGCTCCGTGTGGTCGGCTATTCGCTGACGCTGCCGGGTGTAAGCGGTTACGCGTCGACGTCTGGATTTCTTCTGGCCACGAATATCAATGCGCGCTTGCGAACTGAGCCAATCGTCGTTAACGGAGTCTCCTACCCGATTCGCGCGTCGACGCGTGTTTTGCTGGCGTGCTGCACCGTCGCGGCGAGCGATTCCATGTCGTCGTCCTACAACACCTTCAAGAACTTTCAGTGGTCGGATATTCCACATACGGACGATCCGGATGTCCCGGTGCTCAAATCATTCACGAGCGCGCACATGCTGAATCAGAAAGTTCCCTCGGGCGGAAACATCGGCATGTTCGACGGGCACGTTGAGTGGCGGCCGTTCCAGCAGTTCACCATTCGCTCCGGCCCCGGGCCCTCTTTTTATTATTAAACGCTGCATTGGGCTGCGTGTCTAATTTTCCATGGATGAATCGAAGCCAGTTGGAAAGGATCGCTGGAAAAATTTCGCTCGCGAAGCCAAATCGCTGCTGTTGATGATTTTGATTTTGATGGCGGTGCGGTCGGCCATCGCGGATTGGAATGACGTCCCCAGCGGCTCGATGAATCCGACCATCGTGCAAGGCGACCGGGTTTTCGTTAACAAGCTGGCCTACGACCTCAAGGTCCCCTTTACTACCTGGCATATTGCGACATGGGGAAATCCGAAGCGCGGCGATATCATTGTCTTTTTCTCGCCTGTCGATGGAACGCGGCTCGTGAAGCGGGTGGTGGGATTGCCTGGCGACAAGGTGGAGCTTCGGGACGAACGCCTTTTTGTAAACGGCCAGCCTGCGGCCTATGAACCGTTGCCGGATACAACGGGGCATGACGTCCCCCCCGACAACAACGGCGCACGGGTTTACACTCGTGAAAAACTGCTGAATAGCCCGGCCCATCCTTTAACTATTCTGCCGGAACGCCCAGCGCGTCGAACGTTCGATTCAACGACAGTGCCCGAGGGAGGGTATTTCGTGATGGGTGACAATCGAGATAACAGCAACGATTCGCGTTTTTGGGGAACTGTGCCGCGGGGCAAAATTGTGGGGCGCGCCATCGGCGTTGTGTTGTCGCTGGACCACGACCACTACTATCAGCCGCGCTGGCATCGGTTTTTCACCCAGTTGCTGTAGCGTAGTCTTTCCGCATTGCCGCACGCTGCTTTGGGCCTATCGTTTGGTGGAGGCAGCTATGAAAACACAAAAGTGGCTCTCGGCAATCGCAGTTCTTTCGATCTTCCCGTTCGTTTCCGACGCCCAAGACAACGACAATCTCCCCACGGCGCGCCCGGGCCGCGCTGTGGCGTTGCAGGTAAATCCCTGGAATCAAAATGCCGTGGCTTGCGGCGACACAGGCTCCGCCGTGCTTAACGGCGGCAAGCACGAAAGCTCGGAAGTAAAAGCAACTCCTGCTCCCGGCGTTTCCGCCCAGGATTTATTTGCGGTGACGGATGCGGCAAATGGCCAAAATCATTCCAAGGCGTCTCTAAATCATTTGGACATTACGCTGGGTTCGCACCATATCACCGCGCTCGAAGTTCAGACCGAGGCCGTGGCCAGCGGCGATGTGATGGCGGTGCCGATGCATGGAAAAACAACGGTCAAAGGCCTGACTATAGACGGGCAGGCGATTGCCGTCACGGGCGAGGCAAACCAATCGGTGGTGCTGCCCGATGGCTACGTTTTGATCGACGGTCAAACGACCTTGGGCGGCGAGCATTTTGGGACGATGACGGTGGTGGGACTGCGAGTATTGGTGGACGGAGTCGGAAGCGTGACAGTCGCCTCTTCAACGGCGCAAGCGGCCAATACGCCCGCTGTTGCGGTCCGCGCGGAATAGGCTATTTTTTCAATTGCTCGGCAACGGACTCTCCGAGTTTGGAAGCCTCGTGAACGGAAGCACGGCTTTCGGCTTTGCGCACCATGCCGTCCAAAAATGAAACCGCGCGCAAGTGAAGCTCCGTTCCACTCAGCGTTGCGTGGGCGCCGATGGGCATCTGGCAACCGCCGCCCAGCGCGCGCAGCAACGCCCGCTCGGCGGTAATGCATTGAAAGGTGGACTCGTCGTTTAACTCTCGGCAAAGGGAGGCTGCCTGTTCGTCATCGGAGCGGACTTCCAATCCGATCGCCGCCTGCCCGACGCACGGAAGCATTTCGTCCGTATCCAAAATCTTCGCCAGCAAACCTTCGGGAACATCTGCTCCGGATAATTTTCCCGCGGCGGAAATCTTGAATTTCAAGCGGCTCAGGCCTGCGGCGGCAAGGATCGTCGCGTCAAGCACCGCCTCCTCAGCCAATTTGCGGAGGCGGGTGGCGACGTTGCCGCGAATTTCCACCACCTTGAAATCGGGACGCAGCGCCAGCAATTGGGCCTGGCGGCGCGTGCTGCTGGTGGCCACCGTCAGCCCCTTCGGCCAATCGGCGAGTTTTGGGCCGGCGGCCAGGGATTTCTTGTAAACAATAACGTCCCGCACGTCCGCGCGCTTGCCGGCCACCGCGCCGAGTTTCAAGCCCTCGGGAAGTTCCGTCGGCAGATCCTTCAAGCTATGCACGGCGAGGTCGGCCCGGCCTTTGAGGAGCGCCACTTCCAGTTCCTTCGTAAAAAGCCCTTTCGGCAGCGAGGCGTCGGGTTTGGCCAGCGAAACGTTCAGGAATTTATCGCCGCTGGTCTTGATGATTTTCAACTCGAACGCGAGCTTTGGAAACGTCTTTTGGCATTGGGCAAGGACCGCGCCGGCCTGGGCGAGCGCGAGGGTGCTGCCGCGGGTTGCGATGTAAATGGTTTTGCTTTTCACGCTCCGACTTTGCCCATGTCGGGCAGGGGATGGTTGGCGGGCCGGGCGTTATCCGTAGCCGGCAGCAAGGCCACCGCCTTCTCGGCAATGATGGCCTCGCAGCGCGCAATTTCCTGCTGGCGCTGCTTCAAATAATCACCCGCAATGGCCTGCAAATCGTCGATGTTGTAGAGGTAAACGTTGTCCAGAAAATTGACCGATGGATCAATGTCGCGCGGAACGGCGATGTCAATTAGAAGAAGAGGGCGGTTCTTGCGGAGCTTCATCAGCGGCTCCAATTTCGCGCGATCCAAAATGCAATGCGGGGCGGAGGTGCTGCTGATGAGGATGTCGATGTTCGCAAACTCCGCCGCCCAATCGTCAAAACTCACCGCGCGCCCTCCCAACTCGGCCGCCAGGGCCATCGCCCGCTCGTGCGAGCGGTTCGAGACGAAGATGCTGTGCGCGCCCCGGCTCAAGAGCGCCCGGGCCGTCTTCTCGCTCGTTTCCCCCGCGCCGATGACCATGACGGGGTGCTGGCTTAGTGTGCTGAAAATGCGTTCCGCCAATTCCACCGCCACCGATCCCACCGAAACACTGCCGCGTTGAATGTTGGTTTCGGTGCGCACGAGTTTGGCGACGTTGAAAGCGCGTTGAAAGGCCTTGTTAAGAGAGGCGCCGGTGTGTTTGAGCCGCAGCGCCGTTTCGTAGGCTTTTTTCAGTTGCCCAAGAATTTCGGTTTCGCCCAGCACCATCGAATCCAAGCCGCAG
The DNA here is from genome assembly GCA_963764165.1 of uncultured Verrucomicrobiae bacterium. GTDB lineage: Bacteria > Verrucomicrobiota > Verrucomicrobiia > Limisphaerales > Palsa-1400 > Palsa-1400. The sequence goes on along the minus strand of CAVXRD010000004.1, from coordinate 593,635 downwards.
GCGACCTTGAACAAATGCTCCAGACCGCGTTTTCCGCCATGCCCATAAATTTCGCCATCCGGCGCACCTTGAAACTTATGGTAATCCAGCAGGAATTGCCGCAGTTGCGCAATAGCCTGGGCCTCCGGGAGATCGCTGACCGCGTAAATCTCGACCCGGTTGCAGGTCGAGAGAATGACGGCTTCGCGAGCCAGGCCGCTCTTGCGCATTTCCTCCAAGGCGGTTGGGATGGCCGCGTCGGTGAAGGCGAATCGCTCCCGTTCGTTGACGGGGGAGGAATGGTGGCTCACGCCAATGACAATCAGAGCCATGCTAGAATCTGTGCGACGGAGAAAGCAGGTTGACTCCCCAGAACGTCAAGACGACGAACGCAAAGCCCGCCACCGCACCCCAGGCAAATTTCCGCCCGGTTTGGGCAAACCGTCCGTGCAACACCAGCAGGGCCAGATAAAGTCCCCAAACGAGTCCAGACCAAATGACTTTCGGGTCGCCACCCGCCCGCAATTCGGGCCGGCTCTTCAGGAGGACAGGGATGAGCGCCAGCCCTGCCGTCAATAATAGGAACCCTGCCCATAGCAGGCGGCTGGTGATTTTTTCCAGGCGCTCAATGGGAGGCATGATGGAGCCAAGGGCGCGCAGTCGGTTGAACTTCAGATTGTGCTCCTGGCTCAAATACATGATTCCCGCCACGCAGCTCAATCCAAACGCGCCATACGAGAGCAGGGTGAGGGCCGCGTGCAAGCTGACCACTCCATTGGCCGCCGCGAATGGCTGAGGCGCGGTGTGGGGCGAATCCAATCCCGGCATGAGCGCAAAGACGCCGATTCCGAAAATCACCGGGGCGGCGAACGCTCCGAGGAACCGCAGTCGCGGCCACAAACCGAGCACCAGATAGGCGGCCAAGATGGTCCAATCCACAAAGGTCATGGCTTCGTACAGATTGTGGACGGGGCATTCGCGCAGCGAAAATCCGCGCATGAACATGGCCTTCGTGTGCAGGGAAAGGCCGGTCAGCAATAAGCCATAATTGATATGGTCATGGGTGCGAAAGCCCCGGCGCCAGAGGAACAACGAGTAGAGCGCGCTGAGGCCGTAGACAATTACGGCCAGCAAAAAGAAATGACGGTCAGACCACCAGGACACAAATATAACGATAATTGCCCTGCCGCCGTCCGCAAGGACGAATTCCGCCACTGAGAATTGGCCACAGATTTACACAGATCAACACAGATAAAACCAAATCAGACAAACAGAAGGCAGGCCGCATAAGTCTCATTACATCCCATTCTTTCCATTGAACCACCCACGGATTCAGACCGGCCCCGAGCCGATTGATCCGTTCTTTCAAAAATCTGTGTTAATCTGTGTTAATCTGTGGCCAAGTTCCCGGTCACTTTTCTCCAAAAGCGGCCTTGAACTGAGGCGTCTCGCGGAGAGGAGCAAAAGTTGGGTCCTGAAAAAGGTGTTCGCGCAAATTGGCCGCCTTCGGATCTCTTGCGAGTTCGCCTTTATTCAAGTCGATCGCTTTCTTGAGAGATTCGATCGCTTGCGGGATTTCGCTGCGAACGGATTGAACCGCCCCAAGGTTATACCAGGCCTGGGCAGAGTTTGGCTCGAGCTGGGTTAACTTCGTGACAGCCTGCTCGCTCTTGGCATAATCGTGTATGCGCAGGAATGCGTCAGCCACGGCCATGAGCAGATTTATATCCGCGCCGGGAACGTTCATGAGTTGATCAAGGAGCTGATCCGCGTTGTTCGTCTGGCCTTGAGCGATGAATTGCTGCACTTGGGAGAAGGCCTGGCGGATTTGGTCTCCGCCGCCGGCTTTGCTGCGCTTCAATTCGTCAATCCACTGGCTGATCTGCGTGTAGTAGGGATCAAGCTTGTGGCACGTTTCAAGGATCATGATCGCGTCGTCGAGCCGCGGCGGATTTTGCTTCAGCATCAGATCCATGTAATGGAACACCGCTTCCGGGCTGTACGGGCAATACGCGAACGCCTGCTTTAGCGCGAAATCCGCTTCCTTCGTCACCCGTGCGCGCTCCGTGGCGCTGCGGGAATTTTGCGGTTGCGAGCGCCATTGGTAAATGCTGCTGGCAATGGAACTGCGCAGTTTGGAAAACGCCTTCTGGCCGTCGTCATCGCGGACGAATTTCGGGTTGCCGGTGAAATGGCTCAGGTCGTGGCGCAGGTAGACCGCTTCCGCCCACTCGCAAATCTCCTTGACCGAGGTGTCGTATGTAATCCAGTTGCCGATGGTGCGGGCGGAATACTCGCTCCAGAACGCGTGGTCGCGGTCAATCGTTTCCTGTGACATTTCCGTGATCGGCTGCCGGTTGATGTGCATGATGATGCCAAACGGCTCCAAATAGGGATACATCCAGTCCAGCGGAAAGCTTTCCTCGACGTAAAACTCGTGGTGCGGATTCTTGTCGAAAATGACCTTCGTGAGAAGACCATTGATGCTCATGACTGCGACCTGCCCGGAAACCTGCACGCGTCCGCTTTGATCCATGTGGACTTCCTCGTTCGGTTTGACTTCGCGTGGCTCATTCGGATGCGATGAATCGTGCTGCAGACGGCGTTGAGCGTCGTAAATATAGTCGTTAAAACATTGCGCCGAATCGTCCGGCGAGGGGGTTTGGATTTCCGTGTCCGGATAAACGCCGCCCAGGCTTTTAACGATGGCATCAGGATAGGCTACTTCCAGCATCCGCCGATTAAGGCGGACGATGTTGTTGGACGTCAGCGCGGCGCTGGCCGCGGCTTCTTGAATGAGCGGGGGAAGTTTGATCCCTCCGAAACGGTCGGCCGAATAGATGTTTTCGCCGTCCAGGATCGCGTTCAAATCAGGCGTCAGCGCCGAGCGGAGCGCATTTTCATCGCCGCCGGAATCGACAAGCTGCTGAGTCGGCTTGCTTAACCGCCCATACAGATATTTGCCCAGTGGATCGGTTGCCCCGTGGAGTTTTCCGGCGAGGCTTTTCGCGCTCAGAAATTGATCTGGCTTGAACCACGATGTTCCTGTTCGCCGGTTGCGCTCGACCTTTGCGCCGATGCCTTCAAAAATGTCGTCCAGCCAGCGCAGCCACCGCGATTGGCCGTGAAAAATATTCGGCGCGCTGCCGGAAAGGAAATTCTGGAAGAACGGCGGATCAATTTGCGTGTAACGATTGTATTGGGCGCGGATGTAATCGAGATATGTGTTATCCGCCAGCGCGTTTTGGGTGATGATGTAAACATCCCGGCGGTCATAGTTGGTGTCCGCTGCTGGCTGGCAATCGTGCGGAATGAAGCTCTCGCAGAAAATCGTATAAGTTGGGCAAAACCGGCCAGGGTCGGTGCCTCCAAAGAGCACGGCATCGCGCGCCATTTCGGGATAAACCATTTTGCCCTTGGGCCCTTTGGCGGCGGCATCGCGCAGCTTGGCGTCGTAGGTCAATTGTCCATCAGGCCCAACGAACGGCGGCGTGAACATGTCGTGGCCGAACCAGTAGCCAAACCAATGGTCATGCTGCTCGCTTTTGTACCAGTGGGACATTCCCGAATACAGCGGCAGAAGCGCAAACAACCCCAGCGTCACGCCCAGCGGCGCGCGCTTGTTATACACGAACAGAGCGACGAGAAAAAGGATGGTCATCGCCACCAGCATCAGCGCCGCGATGATCGACGAGCCGTATTGATTCCGCGCGAATGCTTGCGCCACAAAATGAGGCAGTTGGCCCAGGCTCATCTGAGCTTCCAAATCCGGGCCGAAAAAGGTTTCCTCCGTGACCGAATAAAGCGAATAAAGAGCCAGCGCGATGGCCACACCCGCGCCCGCGAAGCCCCAGCGGCGGAACTTCTCGTAATTGGTGGACATGAAGGCCGCAATGAGCGCCAGTCCATAACCCACCATCACCGCCACGACCGCGTGCGAAGCCGTAAAGAAAACTTTCACCAGTTCGGACGTCTGCCGGTCACGGGTTGGACTCAGGAAGATCGAGAGCATCACGCCCAAGAACGGATAAATCGCCGCCACGGAGATGATCCAGGCGCGTTCGCGTTTCTTCATCTTAAAGAGGAATACCAGCGGCAGAATCGCGAAAAACATGGCCACCAAACTGTAGGCATCCGCCACACCCTTGAACAACATGACCAATTCGGTGATGAAGTGGCCGAAATCGTGAAAGATATCCGTCGGGTTCAGCTTGTCGTATTGGCCGCGGCTGATGGCGTGCCAAAAACCTTCGACCGTGCGCGGATAACCCCATTCCATCGGCGGGTTTGTCATGCCCGCGATGGCTTCGTAGAAGTAGAAGCACGCCCCGCCCAGCATCAGCACGAACGAAACGCAAGCCGTCAGCCATTCCGTCATCAAACCGCCGGTGACAATCGTTAAGTAAAGGCAGCCGGCAATCGATGAAAGGCCAACTGCGGTGAAGATCGTGTAGACCATCGGGTTGGTGGTATCGAACATGCCGACCATGTGGGCGTGCTTGGCGATGACTCCCAGCAGGTAACCAATGGAATTCAGCGCCAGCATGTCGCGGCCAAGTTTTGGCGCCCGGGCCGCCACGCCAATCTCGATGCCCATGATCGCCATCGTGAGCGTTTGGTGAATGGTCGAGCAAATGCCGATGAAAAAGAACGCCAGATAAAGGTAGCGCCGCTGATGCGGGGCATACATCCACCGCAGCATCATCGCCATGACCAATACCAGCCATGGCACGCCGAACAGGGAAATACGGTTAATGACCACCGATTCCTTCCACATGGAGCTTCCCAGCGCCAGCATGAGACCAGCGACAAAACCCGAGACGGAGCAGATGGCCGATTCCCATTTTCCGGTCATGGATTTCAGTTCTTCAATGCCTTCCATCAACATGCTGCTGCCGCGCGACACAATGAGCGCCAGGATGCCGCAAGCCGCCGCCGCCGTGCTCGCCTCAGCCAGGGCAACGCGCCATGCGATATTCTTGAACGGGACCAACACCGTCCAGAACCAGGTATAAATTGTCCAAAACGGGTATCCTGGAGGGTGAGGGATGCCAGCGTAATAAGAAGCGGTGCAAAGTTCGCCGGAGTCTTCCAAGGTTACTTGAGGGGCAAGGCAGCAAAAATAAATGATCCACACCACAGCGAAGGTCACTAGCGCTGTGAACCAATCGAGACGCCGATAAAGCGGCGGCACGGCTCCCGCGGTAATGGAGTGCAGCGTAGTCGACTTGGTGGGCCCGGCCGCAGCCACGGGTTTGGCAGCAGGGGTGGCGTCGCCTTTTGCCGGCGCGCCCTGTGGCGGTTTTGGATTCGGATTCGGATTCATCTTTATATTAACTTCTGCCCAACGTATTCCACCGGACTAGACACCGGAAACGGCCCATTTGTATAAATTCCTTTCCCTCCCGGGGCAATGAAGAAAAACGACAAACTTTTCCCCCAAGGCGTTGTCACCCTTGCTTTCATGACTGTTTTGGAGGGTGCAAGCTGGGCGCCGGGGAGGCTCAAAAACGCAAAGTGCAATAGGGTGCAATAGGGTGCAATAGGGTGCAACGAACCTCTTCCGGCGAAACCCGTTCGGGCGTCCCAATGCCTGGGCACGCAGACCGCGCCGGGTGAATGCGAAGCGGCGCGCTGCGCAGCCTTTCTGAATATGACCTTGCTTTTGCATGAGCGCACTTTGCCACGGCTGGGGCTGGATCGAAAACCTACCAGAGTGTTTTCGGCGCCATTTTTGGAGAAATATTTCAAAAACCAACCGGAAGTGGACATTTGCATGTGAGTTCCTGTGCGCATTCATCTTCTCTGCGCGAGATTTCTTTTCCTTCTGGAACTTCCGTGCAGCCGGCTTGCCTTGATGGGAAAAATTGAATGAGGAACGACCGAACTCAGGAAAAGAGATTGAAGCTGATTTCACGCGCCTCATGAATTATTTGGATCGGCGGCCAGGTATTTATACACGTCATTCGCGCCACCTCCATCGTTCGAAAAACAACTCTGACCTCTTTTCCAGAGTTCGGGAGTTCCAGATTATTTCATTATTCAGTCCGGGAGCCCGGGAGCCTTCACGCCAAGCCCAAGGGTGCGGCACGGACAGCGGCAGCCAGAAAGAAAAGCCGGGTCAAAAACTCGCCAAAAATCCAGACTTTTTCGAGATGGCATAGCAGGGCTGACATGAATCAAATTTGCCACTGCTATTCCACCGAAATCGTTGAGGAACCACCAAAATATGGGTTGCAAAATAAGCTGTCACCTTTTTCCGGCGGCGGCTGTTAAATGGTGGAGTGCAACATGGAAATGGATGACTGGCAATTACTGAACGATTACGCCGAGCGGAATTCCGAAGAAGCGTTCCGCGCCTTGGTGGACCGCTACGCCGGTCTGGCGTATCACGCCGCCCTGAACCGCTGCGGCAACCCAAGCCTTTCGGAGGAAATCGCCCAGGCCGTCTTCATCGCGCTGGCGCGCAAGGCCAAAACCATCTCCCGCGACGCGACGCTTTCGGGCTGGATTTTTGAGGCCACCCGATTCGCCGCCATGAACCTGGCGCGAGCCGAAGCGCGCCGCAAATTCTACGAACAGGAGGCCGCCGTGTCCGAATCTTTGCGCCCCGACCAGGGCGATTCGCTATGGGAACTTATTGCGCCGCATCTTTATGAAGCGCTGGATAAACTTTCCCAGCCCGACCGCGATGCGCTGCTCATCCGCTTTTTCCAAAACAAAAGCCATCGCGAGATTGCGGGCCTCCTCGGCATCAGCGAGGACGCCGCCAAGGCGCGCGTCTCCCGCGCGGTGGAACGGTTGCGCGCGATTTTTGCCCGGCAGGGATTGGCCACGCCGTCTGCCGCGCTGACGGCGGCTCTGTCATCCAACATGGCTCAGGCCGCGCCTGCGGGTTTGTCGGCGGCCATCGCGACCGCCGCCATTGCGAAAGCCGCGTCCGGTCACGGATTCGCCGGCGCGTCTGCCAAGGGCGCCTTCAAATGGCTGGGATGGTCGAATTCAAAGGCGGTGGCGGTGATCGGCGCGGGTTTCTTTTTGGCGGCGGGCGGATTGATTGCCATCAAGGCGGAGAACAACTCAGTCGGCGGCATCGTCGGCCAATTGGAGAAGCAGAGCGGGGCGGTTATTGTTTTTGACAAGCGGCTGGCTCTGCCGTCGGCCATTTACTTGAAGAATTACACCTTGCCCCAGGCGCTGGACCGAATTTGTTTTCGCGCGAGCGGTTACTGGACGGTGGATTATGCGATTTACGATTCAAAGAGCGCGTTGGAGAAACTAAAGAGCGGGCTAGCCGACGGTCTTTCGCTATCGGACGCCGGCTGGACGAATCTGAGCCGCGCCCCGCATGAGGCACAGTGCATTTTTGTTCCGCACGGCCCGATGGCGCATGGCTCGGCTTTCATGGTGATGCGACCGGATCCAACCATCGTCACCGTGATGGTGGAACTCGGCCCGGACGCCACCGGAAAGTGGCTGGATGAAAGAAATTCCGGTGTGGAAGACGATGATTTGGCCGAAAAGAAGACCGTCGCCAATGCCATGGCGGCGGGCGAGGCGGATGGCGCATTGGTCCCTGAATGCCTGCTGGCGGAGACGGATCTCGTCGCAAAGATCCACCCCAAGTCACCAGAAGAAGCCACCCCTGAAAATGCCGCGCGCATCGCCAAGGAGATCGGAGCGAGCTGGGTGAAAATTTATTCTCTGCGCAAATCTCCAGTGGAAGGATCCAGCCTTGGTTTGACTCACCACGAGCAAGAAGACCAGGTTACCATGGCGCCGCAGCGCCCCGGCGTATTCGAGATGAATGCCGATGAGCGCGACGCCCATGCGGCAGCCGTCGAAGCGTACAAACGAAAACAGGCGGGAAATTAATCCAGTCAATATGAAAATTTGTTTATCATCCAGACGGCGCGCGAATCAAATTGAGGTAGGGACGCCTCGCCGAGGCGTCCGGGGTGAGGAGATATTCACGCGCAAGCGGACGCCTCGGCGATGCGTCCCTGCCTTTGAACGGCTGCGTGCGGCGGAAGCGGCCTTGACTCTCGTCGAGTTGCTGGTGGTGATTGTAGTCATTGGAATACTGGCGGCGCTATTGTTGCCCTTGTTAAGCAAGGCGAAGATCAAGGCCAACGACACGACATGCTTTAGTAATCTCCGTCAACTCGGAGTGGCGGCGCGCCTTTACGCAGGCGACAACAATGGCGTCCTTCCCCAAGTGGAGCCGTTTCCCAGCGCGCCTGACTTTCCGCGCATGCACTTTCCCCGCATCAGCGCGGCGCTCGGTCCGTTCGCCGGAAAAAACGATACCAACGCAAGTTCCGCGATTTTCAAATGTCCGCGCGACAACGATTACTTCTTTGAAGTTGAGGGCTCGAGCTATCGATGGAATCCCCGCTTGAACGGGCAGAAAATCGACTTGGGAGAATCCGTCAAGATTAACGGTGTCATCGCCTCGCCCGCTTTCACCAATTTTTTCCAGTCAAATATAGTCCGCTCCGCCAGCGCGACGGTGATGATGCTGGACTACGACGATTTTCATCCGAACCCGCCCAAGACCGGCAAGCAGGCCGTTTACATGGACGGCCACACCGAAATGTTCCAACTGCCTACGGACCTGCCGCCAGCGCCGCGCCCGCTGCCCCTTAGCCCGCCTCAATAAAAAAGGCCGGTTGGCTCTGCTTCGGAGCGCGGCTGTGTCGAAGACCAGCCGCAGAAACGCTCAAACAACCGAAAACGAATCTTGTGGCAGCGATCGTCGACAAACATTTAAAAACCTCAGAACTGCGACTGGCGAGTCACGGTCTCTTCCCGACACGCCACTTGTTTCGAAGCTGCTGCGGCTGGTCTTCGACACAGCCGCGCTCCGGCTGTCGGCCTGCGTGCGTGACACACTCGTCGCATAGAATTTCACCGCGCAGCAGTCGCTATATAGAGCGAACGTCAGGCGGGACTGTTTCGCCGGGACTCAATTTGCGCCATGGCCCAACGGGCATGTTCGACAATGAGCGGTTCAGGATCCTGCGCCGCGCGTTGCAAAGCGGGCAGCGCGGCCTCATCGCCGATGTTCCCCAGCGCGACGCAGACGTTTCTCAGGAATCCCCGGCGCTTCGTCCGGCGGATGGGCGTGCCGGCGAAGCGCTCGGCGAATTGCGCATCATCAAGCGCCAGCAATTCCAGCAAATCCGGCGATTCCAAATCGCGGCGGAAATGTGCGCCCATCAACGCCCCGTCCTGAGCGAAGCGGTTCCACGGACACGCGGCGAGGCAATCGTCGCAGCCATAAATTCGATTGCCGATCAATGGCCGAAATTCTTCGGGAATTGCGCCCTTCAATTCGATCGTGAGGTAGGAAATGCAGCGGCGGGCGTCCAATTGGAAAGGCGCGGTAATCGCCGCCGTTGGGCAGGCCGGAATGCAGCGTTCGCACGAACCGCAACGATTCCTTTCCGGCGTGTCGGCCTCAAGCTCCAGCGTGGTTATAATTTCCGCCAAAAATATCCAATTTCCCAGTTTCCTGCTGATGAGATTGGTATGTTTCCCGGTGAATCCCAGGCCAGAACGCTGCGCCAGATCGCGTTCGAGCAGGGGCCCGGTATCGACATACCACAAGGATTTTGTTCGTGAGCCGAAGGCGCTGATAAATTCCGCGAGATCTTTGAGCCGCGCGCCCAGAACATCATGATAATCCGCATATCTGGCGTAACGCGCGATGACGCCTTTCACCGCGCCGTTTGCAGCGACGGGGCGGGATTCCGCCGCATAGCTGGCCGCCAGCGTGATGATGCTTTTGGCGTTGGGGAGCACCTGATTTGGATCAACGCGTTTATGGGCGTTGCGGGCCAGATACTCCATCTGGCCATGCGAACCGTTTTGCAGCCAACGCTGGAAATGATCCGCATGTTCCGGCGAATGCGCCGTGGTGAAGCGGCAATCGTCAAAGCCCAGTTCAAGAGCCTTGTGGCGGATGGCGGATTTCACGGCTTCTTTCGCGCCATTTGGAATTGGTGGATAATCTGGTGGGCCACTTCCCTGGCCGAGCGGCAGCCGGTATGGACCAGGACATCCGCCTGCTGATAAGCCGGGCGGCGCTGTTCCAGCAAGGCGCGAATCCGGCCCAGCGGATCGGGCGATTGGAGCAGCGGGCGGTGTGTCTGCGAGCGCACGCGCTCCCAAATTTTCTCCGGCGAAGCCCAAAGGCAGACCACCAGCGCGTGCGTTTTGAGATCGGCCATATTGGCGGGATCGACGACCAATCCGCCGCCGGTGGCGATGACGGTGTTTCGGCACTTGCGCAGCGCCTCGACGGCCGCGCGCTCGTATTGACGGAAGGCAGGTTCGCCGTGGGCGGCGAAAATCTCGGGAATGGCTTTGCCGGTTTCGCGTTCGATCCAATCATCCGTGTCAATAAAATCGAAGCGAAGGTGCTCCGCCGCCAGCCGGCCAACGGCGGATTTGCCGGTTCCCATAAAACCGGCCAAGGCTAGATTGTGCATAGTGCGGGCCTCGCTCACGAAGACAAGGTAGCCATCGCTCGCGCGCCGCTAAAGCGTGAAATCGAAATTAAACGCAGCCGTGGGAAAGACTGGTAGGGACGCCTCGCCGAGGCGTCCGGGGTGAGGCGCTACAACGGATTAGGCATAAATACAAACGGCCACTTGGATGCGTCAGAAACGAGCCCTTTTCTCACAGGATTCGCCAAAATATAATCCGCCTTCTCGCGCCGACTTTCATCAGACCTCAGCCTGTGCTCGAAGAAATCACGTTGCCACTCGATTCCCATTTGCCGAGCCGTCCAGCGTTTCCAGAACGTGATGGTTTGTTGGACTGTGTTTCCCGAGGGCGGAAATGAGGCCAACGCATGAACGTGATCGGGCATCAAAAGAAAAACGTGCGCGAACCAAATGTATTTTTCGTTGCGGAGCCTTACGGTGTCGAGCAGTGCATGGGCAACTTCTGGTTTGGTCAGTTCACTTAAGCCTCTTTGCTGGCACGCGATGGTAATAAAATGAACCTCTTTCTGGGGATCGACCCATAGAGGAACGTGGTGTGGCAGTGTTTCACGTTTGGGTTTACTCAATTGGGCAAAAAAGTGACTCATCGGGGAATCTGTCAACCTCTTTTTCCGAATCCTGCCTCACCCCGGACGCCTCGGCGAGGCGTCCCTACCATTCAAGAGCAGGCAGTGCGCTACTCCTCCGACGCCAGCCCGTTCTTAACCGTTTGCACGAGGCGCTGGGGGGGATAGGGCTTTTGCAGGAAATTGAGCCCTTCCTTGATCTCGAAGTTGTTTCCCATTAGTTCGGCGCTGTAGCCGGTTGTGAAAATGACTTTAAGCTTGGGATTTTGCGCTTTGAGCTTCTCGGCCAGTTGCATTCCGGAGATGCCGTCCGGCATCACCATGTCGGTCAATAAAAGATCCACCTGCGGCTTGGTGCGCGTCCAAAGTTCCAGGGCGGCCAGGCCGGAGGAAGACTCGATAACGTCGTAGCCGCTGCGCTCCAATACTTTGCGGACCAGGGCGCGAAGAGTGGGCTCGTCTTCCACGACAAGAATAGTCTTCTTCTTCGGTTCGGCCTGTTCCATTCCCTTTTTTGTGGGAGTTTCCATGCTGTCTGGCAAGTCTTTTCTCTTTGTAAGTTGGCGCGCTTCCTCCATCCTTATCGGCTATTATATGCACAGAGCTTCAGTAAAAAGCGCAAGTCGCATCATAATTAAATTGGGAACCGGCATCCTGACGGATAGCCGTAAGCAGCCGGATTTGTCCCAAATCGGCCGTTTGACAGCCCAAATCGCCGCCGTCCGCTCGCAGGGCAAACAGGTTGTGCTCGTCAGTTCCGGGGCAGTGGGGGCGGGGATGGGCGTTCTTGGACACGCCAAAAGGCCGTCTCAACTTTCCGAGTTGCAGGCGTGCGCGGCGGTCGGGCAGCCGCGCCTGATGACGATCTACGAGAAGCTGTTCGCCGAGGCGGGTTTTTGTGTGGCCCAGGTATTGTTGACGCACGATGACTTGGAACATCACGAACGCCATCTCAACGCCCGCAGCACTCTCGTGACTCTTTTGCAGCACGGCGTCATCCCGATCATCAACGAAAACGACGCCACTTCGTTCACCGAAATTAAATTCGGCGACAACGACAAACTTTCCGCGCTTGTCGCCTGCCTGCTGCCGGCCGATGTGCTGGTCATCCTGACTTCGGTGGACGGTTTGCTGGAGAATTTCGGCGCCCCCAACCAACGAATCATCGGCGCGGTTGAGAATTTGGAGGCGGTCGAAGCGCTGGCCGGCGGGACGGACAGCGAAACGTCCGTCGGCGGCATGACCTCAAAGCTGCAGGCCGCCAGGATTGTCATGCGGGCGGGCATTCCGCTGGTTATTGCGTCCGGGCGCAAGGAAGCCGCCCTGGCCCGAGTGGTGGCCGGTGAAGAGGAGGGGACCATCTTCGTCGCGCAGCCTTCCAAGCTGGCGGGGCGGAAACGCTGGATAGCCTTTTTTCATCACGCCAAAGGAACTCTCATTGTTGACGATGGCGCGCGTTCCGCCTTGCGCGAAAATGGCAAAAGCCTGCTCACGCCGGGCCTTTCGCGTTGCGAAGGCGATTTTGGCGCCGGCGACGTCGTGCGGATTTGCGACCGAAACGGAACGGAATTCGCGCGCGGCATGTGCGATTTCGATTCCGATGCTGTCAAATCGAAAACTCTGGAGGGCGTCCTGGTGCATCGCGACAACCTTGTCATCCTGTGAAGAAAAAAAATACGAATCCCGCCATTGTTGATTTGCTGGCCATCATGGCCAAATTGCGCGCGCCCGACGGCTGCCCGTGGGACCGCGAGCAGGACCATCAGTCGCTCCGCTACCACGCCGTGGAGGAGGTTTACGAACTGATCGATTCCATCGAAGCAGGCGACGATCACGAAATGGCGGAGGAGTTGGGCGATTTGCTATTGCAAGTTGTGTTTCATTGTCAGCTAGCCAGCGAACGCGGCGTCTTTGATTTCGAGGCAGTCACACGCCGGATCGCTGATAAACTTATCCGCCGCCATCCGCACGTGTTCGGCGATGTCAAAGTGAAGAACGTCGATGAAGTTTGGGCCAATTGGGAGAAAATCAAAGCCGCCGAGAAACACGGCACGCGGCACGCCCGCCCGTCCGCGCTGGACGGAATTCCGCGCCATCTTCCGGCGCTCATGCGGGCGGAGAAGCTGATGAAAAAAGCGCGCAAAGCGAAGCTCGTCGAAACCGCAGCCGCAAAATCAAAGCGCCGGACGAAATCTGAAATTGGCGCACTGCTGTTCGAGCTTGCCCGCGAAGCGCAATCGAACGGCTGGTCCGCCGAGGATTTGCTGCGCATGGAAATCGCAAAACAGGACAAAGCCCTGCGCCGGATCGAGAAAGGGAGGGACAAGGTGTGACTGGGAGTGGGCGAGAAACCGCAGAACTTTAGGCGGAGCGCGACTGTGTCGCAGACCAGTCGCAGCACGGTGAAGCGAAGGCGCACCCGTTGATCGTGGCGCGCTGCGGCTGATTCTTCGTCGCTTCGCTCCTTCGAACTCAGCCGCTGAATGTGAATCGGCCGCAATCTCATATCCGCCATACCCGCTATTAATCACAGGCGCAGCATCCAGGGGCGCTCATTTTTTCTAGCCAGTGACCGGTGAACCCGACATGATGCTGGCGTGCTCGCTTCATCCAAATTAACCGTCGTTTTGTTCGCAATCTTGCTGTCGGCCTCAACGGCGTCCGCCCACCCGTACGGGGCTGTTGTGAGCTTTGGCGACAGCCTTTCCGACACCACCAACAATCCCGCCACGGGCGATTACTGGGAGGGGCGCTACAGCAATGGCCCCCTCTGGGACGAATATCTCGCGACGAATTTTGGCGCGACGCTCTGCGATTTCGCCTATTCCGGCAGCGAAACCTCGGCTCTGGACGGGCAGGTCGCGACAGCGCTTTCGTATTCTTGGGATTACACGAATACTGTCTTCACCGTATGGTCCGGCGGAAATGATTTTATTGATAACGCCGAGGCCGATGGAACGAGCCCCATCGCCTGGGGTGCCACGATCGACACCGGCGTGGCCAATGTCAGCAACGCCGTTGCCACGCTGGCGAAGGCGGGCGCTCGTTTCATTGTGGTTCCCAATCTTCCCGATTTGAGCCAGTTGCCAGTTGTCAAGACGAATATTTTGCTCGCGCCCGAGGCTTCGGTGATTCGCGGGCTGGTGGGCGATTTCAATAATGATCTCGCCGCAGCCATGAAAGCTGTGGCCAAAAAATATCCGAATGCGCGAATCGCCTGGGTCGACGATTTCACGCTGGTGGACAACATCTCGGCCCATCCGTCCGAGTACGGCTTCACCGTGGTTGACGCCGACGCGCTGGATGCGTTCAGCAATCCCGGGTTTGACGGGCCCGGCGCGGATTATCTTTTTTGGGATGTCATTCATCCGACGACCAAGGCTCATGGTTTGGTGGCTCAACTCGCGGAAAGCGCCATCAGTAATTTCGCCCCCAGCATCATTGCTGGCCCCGCAAATGAAACTGTTGCCGTTGGATCGCTCGTTTCCTTGTCCGCTTCCGTCCTCGATGCGACCAAATACCAGTGGTTCTTCAACAAGCGCAAAATCGCTGGCGCAACGAACGACACGTATGAGATCGCCGCTTCCGCCGCCAAGGCCGGCGAGTATTATGTGGAAGCGTCAGGCCCGGGCGGTTCGGTTGCCAGCACGAATGCCCGCGTGACTGTTGATACTCCGGTGAAAATCACGAAGCAGCCGTTAACGCAGAATGGGATCGAGGGCAGAACCGTGACGCTCAGCACCCATGCCACCGGGACTGCTCCGCTGCGTTACCAGTGGCAGTTTGATGGCACGAACATCGCGGGGGCGACCAAAGCATCGCTCGCATTGACAAAGATTCAGGTGTCCGAAGCGGGGGCCTACGCGGTGACGGTGACGAACGCCGTTTCTTCCGTTGCCAGCGACGCTGCGGTTCTCTCCGTTATCGTGCCGCCGCGCATTGTGACGCCGCCTGAGAGCACCAACGCGCCTTACGGGTCCACAGTCACGTTTTCAGTCGAGGCGGCCGGCACGGCCCCACTTCACTATCAGTGGGAACACAACGGCGCATCGATCCACAATCAGACGAATTCCACTTGCTCAATCACCGGCCTTACGACAAAGGAGAAGGGAGATTACCGCGTGCTGGTTCGCAATGCCGCGGGATCCGTCGTCAGCTCCACGGCTGTGCTCAAAGTTCAGTTGCCTTAGTAAAAAGTCGGAGGGCGGATTTTCCGCCATCGCGTGGGAATGCGCGGATTAAATAATTATAATTGTCTCGCGTCATGGGCGGCTCGGGGCTTGCGCGGGTTCGCGCGATGGTGTTCAATCGTGCCATGAGCGAAACGCATCCGTTTACAACGACGGCGTTTGAAATCCCGGGATATAAAGCGGTCAGGAACTTCGGCGTGGTGCGCGGCATCGTTGTCCGCTCTCGCTCGGTGGTTGGGAATTTTGCGGCTGGCGTCCAAAGCCTTTTTGGCGGCAATATTACGATTTACACGGAATTGTGCGAGCGTGCGCGCGACGACGCATTTCGCGACATGATCACGCACGCCAGCAAGCTCGGCGCCAACGCCGTCATCGGCGTGCGCTACGATGCCACGGAAATCATGCCGGGCATCACGGAGGTTTTGTGCTACGGCACCGCGGTGCAAGTTGAAGCCCTCCGCTAAGCGGGCGCCGCAAGCAGATTTATAATTATGGCAGGACATAGCAAATGGGCCAAGGTCAAGCACTTCAAGGGTGCCATCGATGCCAAACGGGCCAAAATTTTTGCCAAGCTAAGCAAGGAAATCGCCATCGCCACCAAGCTGGCCGGGCCGGATGCGGCCATGAATCCGCGCTTGCGCATGGTGCTGCTCAAGTGCCGCGCGGCCAATATGCCCAACGATAATATCGAGCGCGCCATGAAGCGCGGCGCGGGCGGCGACAATTCCATCAATTACGAAGATTTAACCTACGAAGTTTACGGGCCGCATGGCGTGGCCATGCTGGTGGAACTGAGCACGGACAATCGCAATCGCACCGCGGCGGAAATTCGCAGCATCATGACCAAGAATGGAGGCGCCATTGCCACCGCCGGATCCGTCAGCCGTTTGTTCCAGCGCAAGGGGCAGATTATTGTCACGCGCGATTCGGCAGCCGAAGATGCGGTCATGGAAGCCGCCCTGGAAGCTGGCGCGGATGATTTCCAAGCGAGACCCGAGGGCTACGAAGTTCTCACCGACCCCGCGCATTTTGAGATCGTCAATAAAGCAATCGAAGCCAAAGGCATCAAGCCGGCGGCGGCGGAAGTCACATGGATTCCGACCATCACCGTCCCGGTGGCGGCGGGCAAGGCGGTTGAGGAGACGACCCGGCTCATCGACCTTCTCGAAGAGCACGATGACGTCAAAGAAATTTATTCCAACGCGGAATTTCCTGAGTGAGCAGTGCCTCCAGGTGAATAAAATCCCTGGGCGGAGCTGTCAGATAATAACTGATTTTGAACATTAAATCCTGCCAATTCCAGGAACACGCGTGAGTCCCGCCGGCCATACACTTTTCGCGGGGTTCCTCCGCGCCGTGGCGCGGCTGGTGTGCAAGCACCCGAAGTGGTTCATCCTGCCGCAATTGGTTATCTTCGCTTTCTGCTGCCTTTACACCGCGCTGTTCCTGAAGTTCGACATGAACCAGGACAACCTCGTCGGCGGAGGGCAGAAGTCGCACGAAATCTACTTGAAATTCCGTGAGGAATTTCCCGGCGAGGACGAATTGGCGGTGGTGGTGGAAAGCGAGGACTTGGACCGCAACCGGCAATTTGTCGAACGCCTCGCCGCCAAGCTGCAGCCGGAAACCAATCTCTTCACGGACATTTTTTACAAGGGAGATTTGCCGTCGCTTGGCAGGAAAGCGCTGCTGTTTGTTCCCAAAGCCGATTTGGAGCAGATGCGCGAGAAGCTGGAGAAGTACCCGCCGTTCATCCAACAATTCACGACCGCCAGCAATCTGGATTCGTTTTTCGGAATGGTCAATCGCCAGATTCGCACCGCCAAGCAGGAGGAAAATGCCGCCAACAACGCCCTCATCGGCGCTCTGCCCGCGCTGCAGCGGATCATCGACGAGGCGACGGACAGTTTGAATCGTCCGGGGACGCCCGTTTCACCGGGAGTCACGGCGCTCTTTGGAGCAGGCGAGGAAGCGCAGCGGCGCATGTACATCACGCTGGCCAATGGGCGCATCTTTCTGGTCACCGCCCGCCCGCGCAACGGCAAGGTGGTGGAAGAATCTGTCCGCCGCATGCGGCAGCTTGTCAACGAAACCGCCAGCGAAGTTCCCGGATTGAATGTTGGCGTCACGGGAGCGCCCGTGCTGGATTACGACCAGATGGTGCAATCCGAGCGCGACGCCACGGAGGCCACGCTTGTCTCGCTGGTGATCTGTTCCTTGATTTTCATTTACGCCTACCGCGAAACCGGCCGCCCGCTCAAGGCGATGGTGTGCCTCGTCGTGGGATTGGGTTACAGCATGGGGTTTGGCACGCTGGCAGTCGGCCATTTGAATATTCTGACGGTGACGTTTGCGCCGATTCTGATTGGCCTTGCCATTGATTTCGGCATCCATTTCATCACTCGATTCGAGGAGGAAGTGCGAAAGAAAGCGTCTCCGCGGGAAGCTGTCGAACGGGCGCTCGTCTTCACAGGGCAGGGGATCGTGACAGGCGCGTTGACGACGGCAGTGGCGTTTTTGGCGATGGGCTTTACCGATTTTCGCGGCATCAAGGAAATGGGAATTATTTCCGGCGGGGGCCTGGCGCTCTGTTTGATTCCCATGCTCACGATGCTTCCCGCGCTGCTGTTAAGGGGGCGCCAAAATGCCATCGATCACGCCGTCGGGCTCTCGTCCGAGGGCCGCAATCGCCTTGAGAACGCCTGGCTGGCGCGCCCGCGCTGGGTGGTGGGTGGGACCATCGTCGCTTGCCTCATCGGGGCCACTCAATTCGGAAAGGTTTCGTTCGACTACAACCTCCTGAACATGCAGAGCAAAGGCCTGGCGGCGGTGGATTACGAAAAGAAGCTGCTGTTCTCCGGCGCCACAACATTCTCGACCGATGACATTACCAACCTTCCCGTGCTGGCGGACGATTTGAAGGAAAAGCGTGATCCGGTTTCCGCCTTCATCGCGTCGCACCTGGATGTTCAGGCCCGGGCGGCGCTGGAAGCCTATCACGGCACCAATTCGGAATCGGATGAACTGGAATCCGCCTTGGTCAAGGATTTTAACCAAATCATCGATGGTCCGCTGATTTACACCCCCGAGCGTTTTCAATCCGTTCAGCTTGGCCCCAAGACCAAGGCTCTTTTGGCGTCAAAACCGGCGGGAGCGGATGAAATTCGATTGAATCAAATGCTGCTGCAGGACGCTTACCCCTGTGTGATCGCGGTGCAGCCTGGGCAATCGCTCCTGTATGCGGCGATCGTGGCGGATTCGCTTAAGCAGGCGGCTGAATACGAGCACGTCGTGACCAACCTCTCGTCGGTTGCAAGTGTCGACGGCAGTGACCGCGGGGTGGCGATGTTTGATTTGATGACGAAGAATCAAGCTGATGAGTTGAAGCTGGTGCGGCAAATCAAAGGTGGAATCGCTGATTTGAAATTCGCGCCGGCCGATACCAACGCAGTCGCCCTGCACGCGTTGAGCCTGACTCTTTACGGAACGATGGGCTATTTTTACAATGTCTACAACCAGACTGCCAAAGAGCGCCCCGAGCTGGCCGCCGAGGTGACCAATCTCATCAATTCCATCAGTGAGTTTCGCGTGAAGATGCTGAGCGGGGACCCTGAGATTCCCCGGCGCCTGCGCGTCTATCAGGAGGCGCTGTTTGCGGATATTCGCACGACGTTTGAAGCCATCCAAAAGCAGGATGCCAGCGGCGATTTGCGCCCGGAGGATTTGCCGCCCGCCTTGTATTCGCGATTTGTTGGCAAGACCGGAAAGTACCTGGTGCAAGTCTTTCCCAAGGATGACGTGTGGAAGCATGACGTGCAGGAGAAGTTCATTGCGCAACTGCGTGGCGCGCTTGGGCCAGAAGCGGATCGCGTCACCGGCATGCCCGTGCAGCTCTATGAATACACCACGCTGTTGAAAGTCAGTTATCAGCAGGCCGCGATTATCTCGCTGATTGTGATCGCCATCATGGTTTATGTCCATTTCCGTTCGTTGGTCTGCGTGCTGCTGGCGCTGCTGCCGGTGGTGATCGGATCAGCTTGGACGCTTGGATTCATGGGATGGCTGGGCGTGCCGTTCAATCCGGCGAACATTATGACCCTGCCTCTTGTCATCGGCATTGGTGTGACCAACGGCATTCATATTTTGAATCGGGTGGCGGAAGAGGAAAAAGCCAGTATTCTGGGCAAGAGCACCGGCAAGGCCGTGCTAGTTTCGGGATTGACAGCCTTGACGGGTTTCGGCTGCCTCATGCTCGGCAAACATCAGGGTCTCTGGAGTCTTGGCTTGGTGATGTCGCTGGGAATCGGCGCTTGCATGATCGCGGGCCTCACATTGGTGCCCGCGATGATCAGCATTTTGAGCGATTTCGGCTGGAACGTAACCAAGGGGCTCAATCGGGGGCGTTCCTCGGAAGAAGAGGCCTCGAGGCCTTGATCGTTGCGTTCATGGTTAAACTCGAACAATTTCTAGCAGCCTGTTTTGTCGCCGCCTCCGCCTGCGTCGGAGCTTTCCGCGCGCATGGGGATGAGATCAATATTGGCCCCGCGTTTTCCAAATATCGTTTGACGCTGGAATCCGGCCTGCGCGAAGACATGGCTGGCCCGTTCTTTTATGAGCAGACCATTGGCGCGCAGCGGCAATGGGCGCTGCCGCCTTTTTATTGCCGCACAGTGACGCCGGACGTCGGCTGGAGCGAATGGGATTTCTTGTATCCTGTAATCAATTATCGGCGGTTCGGACCGGAATATCGCTGGCAGATCGCGCAGGTGTTCAGCATTTCCGGCGGAGACACCGCGCAATCAAATACGTTCCACCACACGACCGTTTTCCCGTTTTATTTTCATCAGAGATCAACGGCCACCAATGACGGTTACACGGCGGTCTTTCCGTTTTACGGCCATCTCGAGAATCGAATGTTCCGCAATGATATCAAGTTTGTCATGTTTCCGCTATGGTCGAGAACCGAGAAGAAGGACGTTGTCACGTATAATTATATGTACCCGTTTTACGATGTCCGGCATGGGAACAACCTGGAAGGGTGGCAAATCTGGCCTTTCTACGGGATCGAACAGAGGCTGCCGCGGACTTTCACGAACACGGTCGATGAACTTGAGACGATTGGCGGCTACGACAAGCGCTTCGTCATGTGGCCGTTTGGCTTTCGGAATTACGACGGCTTGGGCACGACCAATCCCGTCACCAGCTTTACGCTCATCCCGCTTTACAGCCAATCGCACTCGCCGTTGCGCGACCAGCTTTCCTACGGATTTCCGCTGGGGTTCAACGTTGTGCATGATCGGGGGCAGGGCTATGACGAGCACGATTTTCTCTGGCCGCTTTTTGTGCGCGCGCGGGGCAGCAAGACCATCAACCGTGTGTTTCCGTTCTACAGCCACGCAGAGCACAACGGGCTGCAAAGCGATTTTTACGGATTTCTATTGTACAAATACAACCGCCTGCAGGCGGCGCCGCTGGACCGCCACCGCAGCCGCGTCCTGTATTTTCTTTACTCGGACACGGTGGAGCGGAACACGCAGTCGCACGATTTCAAGCGGCGCGTCGATTTCTGGCCGTTTTATAGTTACGACCGCGAGCTCGATGGCAACCGGCGGTTGCAAATTCTGGCCATTCTTGATCCGCTTTTCCCGAATAACCGAACCATTCCGCGCGAATATTCCCCGGTTTACACCCTCTGGCATAACGAGAAAAACGCCCGCACCGGCGCCACCTGCCAGTCGCTGTTGTGGAATTTTTACCGCCGCGAAACTAGAAACAGTACAAAAAAAGCCTCGCTCTTCTTCGGACTTTTTCAGTATGAATCCACGCCGGACGGCACACATTGGCGTTTTGGCCGCTTTGGCCGTTCCGCCGCAAAACCGTGATGTTTCACAATATTGGAGAGATTCTAGTCCTGTTCTGGCAGACCCTGCGCGCTGTTCCTGACGCCTGGCGGCATCGGGCCAAGGTGTTTGAGCAGCTCACTGAAATCGGGCTTTCGAGCCTTTTCATGGTGTGCATCCTCTCGCTTTTTATTGGCGGCGTGCTCGCTTTGCAGACGGGGCCGGAATTGGTCAAGCGCGGGATCAGCTCCGTCATCGGCGGAATGATCGGGCTTTCCATGTGCAAGGAGCTGGCCCCCGTGATGATTGCGATCCTGGTGGCTGGGCGCATCGGCTCGGCCATGTCGGCGGAAATTGGCTCCATGCAGGTTTACGAGGAAATCGACGCGTTGAAGACAATGAATATCGACCCGGTGCGTTATCTGGTTCTGCCGCGCATGGTGGCCATCGCGATTTCGCTGCCGGTGCTGGTGCTTTTCTCGATTCCGGTCGGATGGATCGGAGGCGCCCTGGTATGCCAGTTCAACCAGAAGGTCATGCTCAATTTCACCAGTTTCTTCGAGAATTTGCGCGAGGGCGTTGATATGGGTGATGTCGTCAATGGATTATTCAAATCTTTTATTTTCGCGCTGGCCATCGGCATTGTTTCCTGCCACCAGGGGTTGATCACCCGCGGCGGGCCGCGGGGCATTGGGCGCAGCGTGACCAAGGCGGTCGTCAATTCCATCGTGCTCATCCTGATCCTCGATTATTTCGTCACGCGTTTCCTGTTATATATCCAAAAATGAGCGCCAGCCCGAAATCCAATTCCAAGAGCGTCACGGTTGAAGTCCGCGATCTGCGCAAGAATTTTGGCGAGATCGAAGTGCTCAAGGGCATTTCGTTCAAAGTGAAGGAAGGCGAGCGCTTCGTCATCATGGGCCCCAGCGGCAGCGGCAAAAGCGTGCTGCTCAAGCACATCATCGGCTTGATGAATCCTGACTCGGGCGAAATTCTGCTGGATGGAGAATCCGTTCAGGATCGGGCGGTTCGCGACAAGTACCGGATGGCAATGGTGTTCCAATCGGCCGCGTTGCTGACCTCCTTGTCGGTGGGCGAGAACGTGGGGCTTTATCTCACGGAACACCATGTTAAAAAGCCGTCCGAAATCGACGACATTGTCGCCCGCGCGCTGGAGACGGTTGGGTTGAAAGGATTGGAAGACCGTTCGCCTGGAGAGTTGTCCGGCGGCATGCAGAAGCGCGTGGCCATCGCCCGCGCGCTGGTCGTCGAGCCGCAGTTGGTGCTCTTCGACGAGCCGACTTCCGAATTGGATCCGCTGATGGCGGTGACCATCGGAGAAGAGATTTTGAAATTGAACGAGCGCACGGGCGCGACTTCCATTGTGGTGACGCACGACCGCGAGCTGGCCTTCAACACGGGCCACCATATCGCGATGATCCATGAAGGGCGCATCCTTTTCATGGGCACGCCTGAGGAAGTGCAGCGCCATCAGGACCCGGTCATTCAGAAATTTATCACGGCGGAATTAGCGCCGCCCAGACCCCATTGAAATATGAAAGATTCTGTTGAAAGCAAACTTGGGCTTTTTTTTGCCCTGGCCGTTATTCTGGCCCTGATCATTCTCGAATACCTGGGCAGCTTCGGATTTCTGGAGCGGGGATACCACGTCTATGCGCAGTTCAAAAACGTGCAGGACCTGAAGGACGGCGATCCTGTCAAAATGGCGGGCGTGACAGTGGGCCGGGTGGATAAAATTGAACTCACCAACGCCAGCGTCCGCGTGACGATGAACTTGAATCGCAGCAAAGCCGACGTCCACACCGACAGCAAAGCCACCATCAGTTTCACCGGATTGATGGCGCAGAATTACGTGGCGATTGATTTCGGCGCGCCCGGTTCGCCGCTCGCGGCGGACAACGCCATGCTGCAAACGATCGAACAGCCTGATTTGAGCCAGCTATTCACGAAATTGGATTCTGTCGCCAGCGGAGTTGAGAATCTGACCAAGAGTTTCAGCGGCGAGAAAATTGACACCTTCCTCGGTCCGATCACCGACCTCATCAAGGACAACCGCACCAACATCACCGCCTCGCTCGCCAACATGAAGACCGTTACGGATCGCATCGCGCAAGGGCAGGGCACCGTGGGCAAACTGATCAACGAAGACACGCTTTACGTCTCCGCCCAAGGCGTCATCAGCAATTTGCAGACCCTGCCGGACCAGGTCAAAGGCGTCGCCAGTGATGCGCAGATGCTGATGAGCAACGTGAATCAAACGGTTACGGATGCGCGCAACGGGCAGGGCACGGTAGGCAAATTGCTGACGGACGACAGCCTTTTCAAGAACGCGAACAACGTGATGACGAACCTGAATTCAATCACGCACAAGATCGACCAGGGCCAGGGCACCGTCGGCCAATTGATCAACGACGACAGTTTCCTCAAAGGCGCAAAACTCTCCCTGCAAAAACTGGACAAAGCCACCGAAAGCCTGGAAGACACCGGCCCCTTGAGCATACTAGGAACGATGGTCAGCAGTCTTTTCTGATTAGTCGCCCGGATTGACTTTGCGGTGTATTCGGTGTTTAGCGCCAATAACGGTTATGAGCATTATGATACAACTGGATTTGCCGGATTCCGTCGCGGACGAGGCCAAGGCCAGGGGTTTGCTTGAGCCTGGCAAGCTGACGCAATTGGTTGAGCGGGAAGTCCAGCTTGACAAGCCAATGCGAGATTTTCGCCAAATGGTGGAACAGATGCGGGCCTATCCTGACGAACCCAAGACCATGGACGAAATCCAAGCCGTCGTGAACGAAGTGCGCGCCGAGATCCGCGCTCGCGGTGAGAGTGGTTGCCGGCGGGAGACAAAGACCTGCTTGCCATAAAGGAATTCCAAGGCGTTCTCATTGTGACGCCCAGAATTTTTCTCGCAACTATTGGTTTGTAGAAAAGGGAAGGCAAAGAAACTGGAGATGAACCGTCCTGTCCGTCATAGTTTTAACGATGGCGGATGACGGATCAAAGTAGGAAAGCAAAAGTGCAAAAAGTGAGGACTGATAGTCATCTTGCTAATTGTCGGATGATTGACGGATCTTTAATTTTCGCATCGTCTGCGAGGAGGAATGCCTTGCTCAGAATGATCGCCAACGTCTGGTCGCCTTCAAAAGGCAGAAACGTGCCGTGCAAGGTTTGCGCCTTGGTGCTTCGATCTGGAACGATACACAAGTATTGGTCGTTGGGTGCCATCAAAATGTTGCTGCTGCCAAGATGAATTTTGTAGGTGCGCAACGAGCCTTGGACCACAAGGAACTTCTCCTGCAGTTCACACTTGTTGGCGATCTTTAGACGAGGCACCAGTTTTTCTAAAACTTCGCGTCTGGTCTTGGCTGTCGCCGAAAGATCTCCGAAGGCATAAGCCCGCCAATAATCATAAGGAGCGCCCGCATCGCCCCGGTCCTGCCAGGCCGGATCATTGCCGATACTGCAGACGCCGACGAATAAGTCGACGTCACGCATCAATTCAGAGAAAACAAGGGCGGGAACTTCGCTTAAGGGACGCGGCGTGCCATCTGGGCTGCAAAATCGCACTTGGTCCGTCCCAGCGTGAAGATAGATTCCCATTTCAGATGCTTCAGCATCGCCCCCATCAGTCTCCAGCCAGAGTTCAACGGCTAAATTCCATCTCGGCAGTTCGATCGTTGGCACATTGTGGGAATCGAATTTGCCTTGCAGGCGATATTTCCAACCACGCTCCTGGGCCAGAGCGGCAAATTGGTGCTGTCGGAGGATGTGCGCCGCAAAACGGTTTGAATATGTGTTCGTTTGCAGCTCAGCCTCAGTCAGAACGTAGATCTCGCGGTGGGCCTGTTTGAACGGCTGCGAAACTTCGCTTTCCTGCAACCACTGACGCCAACACGCCACTTGATCGATTTCCTGACCGAGAGGATGCCACAATCGAACGCGGGTTTCAGTTGAAAGCCAATCCAAGATGTGACCTTGGTTGTCAACCATACTGCCACTCCGCCAGATACCAGCGGACTGGCGTTCGCCTTGTCGGAAATGCCAAATCAACCGCCGACTGATCAGCCCCATCAGAGGATGATCCAGATAGCGCTCACGCCACTGCGCGAAAGGCCACTCCCGTTCTGCCAGAAACAATTGCTCCACCCGGCGGGATTGCGCTGGCAACATTTTCTCGATGTCCTGGATCGTGCGCCGGAGAGTTTTGATTTCGGCGGCGTGCTGTTCCTTCAATTCTTTGGGAATTGATTTCTGCGTTTTCCCATCCGCGTTGCGCCAGAGGAGTTCAAATGCGTCCGGTCCAGCGACAGCGAACTCCGCAGTGTAGCCGCCTATTGATTGCTTCAGATATCCTTGGGCGTCCAAACCGTAAGTTGGGATCGCTCCTTCCTGCAAATCTTCGCGGGTTTGGCCGCTTGATTCCGCCGCCTTGTCGAGCGATTTGCCGATGGCCTTTTTCAGAGAAGGCAGTTTAACAATCTGGTCGAGCCGGGTTAGCTCCGCAGCAGCTTCGGGCAGGGAAATGGCGCTGAGACTGTAAAGTGCTCCGTTGCCAATGCGGGGACAGCGAGCGCCGTGATTTCGCACCTTTTTGAAACATACTTGCGCCAGGATCGAGAGCGCTCGAACTACGTCCTTGTCTTCAAATTCTGAGCACGCCCACGCGAGACCTTTTAGAACCACGGAGTTGGAATCGCCGATGAGCTGATCAGGATCCGGCGAGTGGGCGTAGGCTGGCTCGCGGTGAATCGGGCGCGGGAGCGAAACCAAATCAAACCATCGCTGGACAAACTTTTTAAATTCATCACGTCGACGTCCTCGACGCACTCGCGGGCGGATTTGAGCCATTTTTGAGTTGGTTTGGAGGACTCGGCCAATTCGCAGTGCTGAAGCAGGCGTCCCCATTTTGCTTTGGTTTCGGCGGCCATTTTGTCAAGATCGTCGAGCGCGACATTGCTCCATGCTTCTCCTGAAGCGATTGGAATCGCGACCTGCAGATCGAGCAGGCAGCTGAGTCGCGTGACGAGTTTGCGACCGGCGGTGAACACTTGCTCCGATGCCTGAAGATTTTCGCGCCACTGGGTGAGAGCAGCTTGCAGGACAGGACTAAGCCCGTGCCGATCGATATGCAATTCGACGGCGCGCAGCACACCTTCGTTTGAGAGACACTGGAAGCCGTAGGAATCAGCCTTCTGCTCCGAAGTAATTTTCAAACAAAAGACGAGATCATTCTCCGAGATCCGAATGTCTTTGCGAAGGAGTTCTCCAGCCAGGCTGCCAAAATTGTCAGGACTCATCGGCTGTGCTTCAGCGTTGCCTCCCTGGGAGCGAGCAAACGAGGCCAGCATGTTGAAGATCCGCAAGTCTAGCAAACCGGTGGGCCGGTTTCTGCCCTTTTCGACCCGGGCATAAAACAGAATACGCACCAAGATCGCCCGGAAAGCAGACGCCATTTCTTCCTTCGAGCCACCGAGTAAGGAAACCCCCGCCGGAAATTCGCGTGCCTTCGCTCTCCAGGATTGCGAGCCTGCAACTTGGTTCAAATACGAGTTCAGCTTCTTATGCGCTTCAACCAGCGGATCATCGGCAAAAATGGGGAATCTATCACGCCCCATCCCGATGGGTTTGTCGCCTCGATCCGAGCGTGCTGCCAAACTGTCAACTAACGCGTGGAGATCCACGGAGTTAGGCGTGGTGGCCGGGGTTTTTGATGCTTCCGACGCGGCCATAAGAACCCCCTTGCTCTTATCCTCCTACTAGCGGCACGAGTTTGACGAAGCTGACTTCCGTGTCGACTTTGACATCGAATTCCTGTTCCAGATCTTCGGCTTGCTTGTCATCGACCAAGACGAAAAAACCGTTTCGGCCAAAAGCATCGAGCGCGCGCAGTAGTTGCTCTTGCCAGTCGATCTTGCGCTTTGCCTTGAGCTTATAGCCGTTGAGGACGCGTTCGGCATTTGTCGGCTCTACAAGGCCGCGAAAATACTCCGGCTCACGCTGGTTGTATTCTTGAACCTCCTGATAAATTCGGGCACGGATCAATTCGCGCACTGTCATCCGCTCAGTGAGGCAATCCAGCGTGAAGGTATTCGTTTTTTGACCAGTTGCGGTCTCATCGTGGATCGTCAGTGTGGCTGCCATAGCGCTTGCATGGGAATATCAATTTTGATACGTTTAGTCAATCCAACTTTTCGACCGGGATCGTCTTTCATTTCACTAAAGCGGAAACTCCATCTGTTGCGCCGAATACCAGCCTTAGTGATATCAAGGCACACCCGTCCTGGATAACTGGAATGAACGTTGGCCACGCGACTGCGGCGAAAACATCGGCGGATGGGAAGGCACAGGATTGAATTCAGCCAGACCCGATTGGAAGGAATTCTGCAGTCTGTTGCATTAAATGTTGCACTTTATCTTATTGAGGCTCAACGATGTAGCCGATGTAGCAGTCTTTCCGAGATTATGGACATTTACCGCTTTACCTAAGCCGGTGCCAGGCTTGCTCTCTCCAAAGAGGTTTCCCAGCAATGGCTGGCGCTGAAAACAGCGCGAACCAATCTAACGCAAGGGCGAAGAGGCGTAAAGGTTTTGGGGATTCCCCTTTCTTCTCCTGTCCGGGTG
Organism: uncultured Verrucomicrobiae bacterium; assembly: GCA_963764165.1. Taxonomy (GTDB): domain Bacteria; phylum Verrucomicrobiota; class Verrucomicrobiia; order Limisphaerales; family Palsa-1400; genus Palsa-1400. Next base: position 565,901 of record CAVXRD010000004.1, on the reverse strand, counting down.
GACGGTCCAGGGCGTGATGTTGTCAGCAAGAGGCTCTTTTCCTGCGTTCGGTCGTTCCAGATTCAATTTTTCCCAATGTTTCTCCAAAAAACCGTGCCGAAAACACTCTGGTAGGTTTTCCATCCCGCGACTTTCGGGCCAAAATGCGTCCATTTATATGAAAGGGCGTATTGAGAATAGAAGGGCAGGGCGCAATGACGCGCTCATGCGCCGCCGTTTCGGCGCTCTCTCATCGGATCCCAAGTGGCGGCGTCGTCCCGCCGCTGTGTCGACCGTTCTGAGGCGAGACGCCTCGGCCACTTTCAACGAACACACCCTCAAACGGGTCTCGCCTGGAAGCCTGTTTCACCCTATTGCACCCTATTTCACCTTCCAATGTTCGCGTCAGCTTCGGGAGAGCCAAATCTGGGCGTTAGAGGCGGCATCCCTAGAAAAAGCTGCTTGCAATGCTTTCAGGGCAATTTACGTTCGTTTTATGTCTGAACTCTCGACACTTTCGAAAGGACACGGCCTCCCCCAAACTCTGGAGCCGACCGATAAATTTGTTCATCGCCACATCGGCCCGAACGCGAGCGAAACCGCGCAGATGCTGCACGAGCTCGGCTTCGCGAGCCTTGGGGCGTTTATTGATTCGGTCGTTCCCGCTGGAATCCGCCTGTCCGAGCCTCTGCAAATTCCCGCCGGCGTAGGCGAGCATGAGGCGCTCTCGACCTTGCGCACGATTGCGGGGAAAAATCAGGTGAACCGCTCGTATATCGGGATGGGATATTCAGACTGCGTGACGCCGCCCGTCATCTTGCGCAACCTGCTCGAAAATCCGGGCTGGTACACGCAATACACGCCATACCAGGCGGAAATTTCCCAAGGTCGTTTGGAAGCGCTGCTCAACTTCCAGACGATGACCAGTGACCTGACCGGTTTGGCGATCTCCAACGCTTCGCTGCTTGACGAAGCCACGGCGGCGGCGGAGGCGATGCACGTCTGCCAAAACATGAAGCCGAATCGCAGCGTGTTTTTTGTGTCAGAGAAGTGCCATCCGCAGACCATTGAAGTGGTGCAAACGCGGGCAAAACCGCTCGGCATCGAAATTGTCGTGGGTGACCATTCGACCTTTCAATTCTCGGACAAGGTTTTTGGCGCGCTCGTGCAATATCCGAACACCGACGGAGGAATTATCGATTATGAACTGTTCGCCAAGCAGGCTCACGAAGCGGGCGCGCTGGTCGTCGTCGCCGCGGACTTGCTGGCTTTGACGGTATTGCGTCCGCCGGGGGAATTTGGCGCGGACATCGCCGTGGGCAGCGCCCAGCGTTTTGGCGTGCCGCTCGGATATGGCGGGCCGCACGCGGCGTATTTTGCGACGACCGAGGCTTGCAAACGCCTTTTGCCTGGCCGCCTGATTGGCGTGTCGAAGGATTCTTCAGGGAAGCCCGCTCTGCGCCTCGCCCTGCAAACGCGCGAGCAGCACATCCGTCGCGAAAAAGCGACGAGCAACATCTGCACCGCGCAGGCTTTGCTGGCGAACATCGCCTCGATGTACGCCGTCTATCATGGCCCCGGCGGATTGAAAAAAATCGCGCAGCGCGTGCAATTGATGACGGCCACGCTGGCGGAGGGATTGAAGCAGCTTGGCTTCGATGTTGCGCAAGCGCAGCCGGCGCCGTTCTTCGACACGTTGAAAATCAATTTGGGTTCCAAGCGGGCCGAAGTGGCCAAAGCCGCTGACGCTTACCGCATGAACTTCCGCCATTTCGAAGGCGATGCGGTTGGCATATCGCTTGACGAAGCGACGGTCGAACGGGACATCGTGGAAATTCTCGCCGCATTCAACGGCGGCAAGACGCCGGAGATTTCACCGTCGGCGCTGGCTGCGAAAATTTCGCTGGAATATCCGGCCCCGCTGGCCCGCACGACGCCTTATCTCAAGCAGGCGGTTTTCAACACGCATCATTCCGAAACGGAAATGCTCCGCTATATGCGCAAGCTGGAATCGCGGGATTTATCGTTGACAACCTCAATGATTCCGCTCGGCTCCTGCACGATGAAATTGAACGCCAGTTCCGAAATGCTTCCGATTTCGTGGCCGGAATTTTCGCGGCTGCATCCATTTGCGCCGCTTTCGCAAACGCGCGGCTACCAGGTGATATTCCGGCAATTGGAAGACTGGCTCGCGAAGATCACCGGCTTCGCGGGCTGCTCGCTGCAGCCCAATTCCGGCGCGCAGGGTGAATACGCCGGGCTGCTCGTCATTCAGAAATATCACCAGACACGCAATCAGCCGAATCGCAGCGTCTGTTTGATTCCGACTTCTGCCCACGGAACCAACCCGGCCAGCGCGGCCATGATCGGATGGACCATTGTGACAGTCGCGTGCGACTCCGGTGGAAATATCGATTTGACAGACTTGCGGGCCAAAGCTGAGGCGCACAAGGACGATCTTGCGGCGCTGATGGTCACCTATCCCTCGACGCACGGTGTCTTCGAGGAAGGCATTCGCGACATTTGCAATATTGTCCACGAGTTCGGCGGGCAGGTTTACATGGATGGCGCGAATATGAACGCGCAGGTCGGACTTTGCAGCCCCGGAGCTATCGGGGCCGATGTCTGCCACATCAACCTTCACAAGACCTTTTGCATTCCGCACGGCGGCGGTGGACCTGGCATGGGCCCAATTTGCGTGGCCGAGCATTTGACGGAATTTCTGCCGGGCCATCCGGTGGTGAATTTGGGCGGCGAAGATCCCATCGGCGCGGTGTCGGCGGCTCCGTGGGGCAGCGCCAACATTCTTCTTATCCCGTGGGTTTACATCACGATGATGGGCGGGGCGGGGCTTGCCGACGCGACGCGCCTGGCGATTCTGAATGCCAATTACATCGCGCGCCGGCTCGATTCCTATTTTCCTGTTCTTTACAAAGGAAAGAGCGGCTTCGTCGCGCATGAGTGCATTGTCGATTTGCGACAATACAAAACCGTGACCGTCGAAGACGTGGCCAAGCGCCTGATGGATTACGGCTTTCACGCGCCGACGATTTCCTTTCCTGTGCCCGGCACCATGATGATCGAGCCAACCGAGAGCGAAGCGAAGGACGAATTGGATCGCTTGTGCGACGCGCTGATTTCCATTCACGGGGAAATCCAGGAAATCGAATCCGGCAAAGTGGATCGCCAGAACAATTTGCTCAAAAACGCCCCGCACACGGCGTCGTCGTTATTGGCAGAGCCGTGGAACAAACCCTACACGCGCGAGCGCGCCGGTTTCCCCGCGCCCTGGACACGCGAGCACAAATACTGGCCGCCAGTGGGGCGTATTGACAACGTCTGGGGCGACCGCAATCTTGTCTGCACCTGTAGTTGACAGACGTCTTATAAGCGTTAACTCAAGAATGGACAATGATGGGATAACAGAAGGAAACAAAGGAAACGATGAAGAGGACACGACACCGGACGGACGATTTGTTCCCTCTTCGTTTACTTCGTTTCCTCCTGTTAAGATTTTTTTCCCGAGGCGAATGGCGCGGCTGTTTGGCGCTCTTGCCATCGCGATGTTGTTCCTCGCTGCTTTTACGGCAAAAGCGAGCCGGATCTTCGACTTGCGTGACAGCGACCGCGTTGTGCTGATTGGCGATGCGCTCATTGAGCGGGAACAGGAATCGGGATGGCTGGAAGTGGAGATGGCTTCCGATTTTCCCCAGGCTTCCATCACGGTCAGGAATGTGGGCTGGAGCCCCAGCGGCGATTCATGGCATTGGGCCATTTCATTTGTCAACGGGCCCCGAAAACAAGCAACGCGCCGTTTTTGGCCGGAACACGCTTTCGAAGCGTGAAATCCGGGCCGGTCAAATTTGAGATTTCCGCACCTGACAAATCGACCATTTGGACTCATGTAAATGTCTGCGAGCCGGAGCCGCGGACCGCAACTAATTCCGTGCCGAAAATCGTGACGCCGCCAAATCCCGCAGAAGACGCCGGCCCGCCATTGCCACCAGTTCCGGCTCCTGGTTTTCGACGCCCGCCACAGATTCCAGTGCGGGAACCGGATCCGGCGTTCAACAATCCTCTGCACTACGCTGCCGATCTCCCCGCGGGAATCCACATCGTCGTCGTTAAGTTGACAGGCGGCGGCCCGACGGCCTTCATCGGAGCGCGATCCGACGACTGTGTTTTCCTGGGGTCCGCGGATCAATAGAAGACGAAAATGGGTTGCTTTGCGGCGGGGTTATGACTTTATTTCCGGCGAGTGTCCAATTTTGCAGATGAACGTTCCGAATAGGCTGACAATCTCCCGTTTTGTCATGACGGCTGTTTTTCTGGCTGCCATGTTTGCCCATCCTCCCCATTACGAGACGATTGCGCTGGCGTTTTTCAGCATCGCGAGCCTGACCGATTATTTTGACGGCAAGATCGCCCGGCGCGACCATCTCATCACCAATTTTGGCATTCTCATGGACCCGCTGGCGGACAAGATCATGGTCTGCTCGGCGTTCATTGCGTTTGTTGACACGCGGTGGACCGCCGCGTGGATGGTGGTCATCATCGTCGCGCGAGAACTGGCGATTACGGGACTGCGGCTGCTGGCGGCGTCGAAAAATCTGGTGCTGGCCGCCGAGCGATTTGGCAAGCATAAAACCATTTCACAAATTGTCGCCATCATCGCTCTGTTGGTTCTTCACGCCTACAAGGAATGGGGGCCGGTCGGGATGATTTTTGGATTCGATATTGCCGGTAAACCGTGGGTTGAATGGTTCGCTCCCATCTCATTGTGGGTGGCGGTGATTCTGACCTTCACCTCCGGGGTGATTTATCTTTGGCGTAACCGTGAGCTTTATCTGTCTGATTTGTAAGAATGCATGGGCGGCGCGGGAGGGCCGGGCGGAGCAGGGGGCGAACCCGGCGATATGGGCGACCTCGTGGGAGAGGGCGGGCCGCTTGCGGCCTCGTTGATGAGCATGCTGGCGCTCACACCGTCGTCGCCGCCTGAGTCTGGCGTGTTTCTTGCCAGCTCGAGCGCAAAGGTTCCGTTTCCGGTAAAGTACCCGCCGCCGACCTCCGTGTTTTGCAAGTAAACCCCGGTTGCGGTCGTCACAGATTTTCCAATGGAGACCTTAAAGGTTACCAATCCCGTCTTCGCCGCAACGGCGCCGCTGAACGTCGCGTCCGCATCGCTTGACGACACTGCGGATAAAACGTTCTTGGCGCTGTCCACGACGCTGAAATCCAATGTCCCCGCAATGCCGCCGCCGGACATGGCCAATAATCCAGGAGCGTCGCTCGTGAAGGGCAAGGCGGCAGTTCCCGCCGCCGGCGCGACCCACGTCGAGCCGTCAACATTAAGGATTGTTGTCGTGCCGTCTTTTTGAATCCAGATGAGCTGGCCGTTCGGAACGGCCGCGCCCGAGGTTCCTGTATCGAAATTCAGCCAGCCGGTAAGCAGCCCCTTGTTGCCATAAAGGCTCGCGTAGAATGGGATGGAGCCTGTTTGCGACAAAGGCGCGGACGGACTGAAAGCTGTGCCGTCTGGCAGCTTTCCGCTAAACGTGATCGAGCCCGCCTTATTAGTGACAGTGGCGTAACCGCAGCCAAAGGCTGTGTTCGTGGGCTGCAGCAACATCGTGTAGGCAGCGGATGTTTGTGCGCCGGCCGCCTTCCCTATTAAATGGAAATCCGAGTCCCATTCGCCGGTTGAAACCGAGCCGGCGATCTCGTTCGTCTCACCGGCAAGCAAAGTCATTTTCAAGATGAGCGGCCCGCCGCTCACGGTAATCTTGTTGGATGCTTGCAATGACACGGCGTTGAATGACCCGCTGAACGCGTGTCCCACGCCTTTCAAAACAAGTGTTCCGCTGTAAGCGCCATTAGTGCCGATCTTCAGTCCCGTGATGATGCCCGCCGATTGCTCAGTGGCCGCGTTGGTCTCGGGGAACAGGCCGGAATAAGTTCCCGACAATCCAAAAAATTCATTTGTCACGAAATTGGCCGTCAATTCAAGGCCAGACTCCATGATGAAATCGATCGTTGGTTTCGTGATTGTGTTCGTATCATCCGACCAGTAGGAAAACAAATATCCGGGCGAGGCCTTCGCCGTAAGCGAATAGCCCTCTCCGATATTCAAATCGGCCCCCGCCGCTGGGACGACGTCACCTTTTATGGAAGCCTTCCCTGTGAAAGTGCCTGTTCCTCCATAGCTGTTGAGCGTCAGAGCGGCTGGGACTTCGTAAAAGAACTGGCGCGAGGCAATCGTGGAGAGATTTCCGGCGGCGTTTTCACTTTGCACCGCCAGGATGTTCGTTCCGGGAAGCAGTGATGCGGTGGCCGTCCACATCTTCGGCGTTGATTGAGTGGCGTTGACCGGGCCGGTGACGCTCTTTGCGCCGGCGTTGATATTCGTGACCCAATACCAGACTTGGGTCGCATCGGATGACGTTGTCCCGGAAATGATGGAGCTTGTCGTGCGCCCATGCAACGCGGGAATCTGGATGGCCACCGTTGGCTTCGCCGTGTCGCGCAGAACCGTCACTTCGGCGGGCGAACTCATCACTGAACCGTAGGAATTTTCAACGAGCACGCGGTAATACAGATTGGACGCGCCGTTGACAGGATCCGATTGGAAACTCAAAGTGCGGCTGTTCGCTCCATCAATCCGTGTGGCGCCGACGTACCATTGATAGGTCAGAGGCGCGGCGCCTTTGGCGGCGACACTAAGACTCACCGTCTTGCCTTCCGTAGCGCGCGTCGTGCCCGCCGGCTGGGCCGTGATGCTTGGGCCAACCCCAACGGACAAAGTCGCCACCGGTGCGCTGGCGGAACCAAACGTATTGCTGACGATCAGCGTATAGCTGCCCGCGTCTGCGGTTTGGATGTTGTTGATCGTGAGCGTGCCAGTGTCGGCGCCGAACAATCGGCTCGTGTCCTGGAGCCGACTCCCGTTGCGTTGCCACTGGAAAATTTGCGGCCCGGCGCCAGCGGTTCTCACGGCCAACGTTACGGCGCTCCCTTTGGCCACGGATTCATTGACCGGGGGCGACACAATGGACGGAGGCGTCATGTCGAACGGCGCCGGATAAAATGCCAGCCCCTTGAGCAACGAACTGTAGGACGCAACGGGCTCGTTGCGAGCGGTCAAGGGATTCATCCGGTAAAGCGACGATCCGCTGTTAAAATAAATATAGCCATCCTGGCCGACCTTCATGTCGCCTTGAATGGATGTCACACCGTTTGAGCCGATGACTGGAACTCCCTTGGTCACCACCAGGCCATTTGTGGGATTTATCTGATACAATTCATATTCCCCGCCATAAAATGTCTGCAAAGGCCCGAAGGCAATGGAACTAATGTAGATGCTCTGCGCGTAACTGGTTAAGAGGCTGGCCACGGCGCTGCCGTTCGTCGGAACGATGGTGTACATGCCGCTTTGCGTTCCATTTTGCGCAGCCGCATACAGCACGTTGTCGGGCGAAAAGGCGATGCTATCCACCTCCAGTGCCGCGTTTAGGTATTCTATCGAGCCAAGCGTGATCAACCCCCACGTATTCGTGTCTACCAGGTACAGCACCTGGCCATCGGTGCCGTAAAGATCGCCGTTGGTGTCGAAGCTCATGCTGATGAGGGATGTGCCGAATCCGCCAAGGACCGTCTCGGAGACGGGGTTTGTGCTGAGTGAGAGGATGGAATTGGCATGGACGCCACCCGCGTCGCTGGTGGCCAGAAAGGTGAAATTCGTACTGACAAGATTTGCCGTCACAGACAGCGTGACAACGTCGCTGGTCACTGACCCGGCCCTGTTTGTCAGCACGAGGTAATAACTTCCGTCGTTGCTCGCGGAGACGTTGGTGAGCGTCAGCGTCAGATTGGTGGCGGAAGGGATCGGCGCGCCGTTGAAATACCAGAAGGGAGCGGGCGTGGGCGCGCCAGTGGCAGTGGCGGAAAAAACGACTTTGCTGCCGGGCGCCGCGGTCACGCTCCGGGGTTGCGCCGTGACCGCGGGCAGGGCGGGATTCACGCTGGTGACCAGTCCGCTTGCAATCCCCGGAAACGAGCCCTCCAGTGTCGTCGACGCATCATTGGTGCTCACCAGATAAAATGCATTATCGTTTCCAATCATGTAAAGATTTCCATCGCTGCCGAAGGCTAGCGCCTCGGCCTGGAACCCAGGAAAAATGGAAAACTGGCCGACCATGGTGGCTTTTGCATTCTCTGGGTTGATCGTATAGAGCGCGGTATCGGCTCCGTACAAGGCGCCGCCCGGGGACATCGCCAGGCTGAAAATCGGTGTGGTGAGCTTGGAGGTGTGAGCGTTCGTGTAAAACGGATTGACCCGCGCGCAAACGCCGCTGCCAAGATTGGCGGTGTAAAGTGTGTAACCATCGCTCGTGTATAATGTGCCATCACCGGCAAAAGCCATTGCCGCCGTGGCGGCAGCTTCGCCCGTCAAAGCAAGAATGCTTGAGGATGCCGCCGTGGAGGGATTGATGGCGAAAAGTTCGTTGGCGGCTGCTCCGTACAAAATGCCATCCGGCGCATAGCTCATGATTAATTCTCCTGGCTCGTTGGTGATCGCGTCTCCCTGAGAATTCGTCGACGCAACGACTGCATAGCCAAAAGGATTGTTGGTGACGCAGAGCAGTTCATTGACGCCGGAGCGTGTGTCGAGCGTGACGTAAAACGTGGCTTGATCGGCGCGGACCTCATGCGCCATCGCGGCGACGGCAAGGCAGACGAGGAAAAATCGAAGAAAAGAATATCTAGTCATGGCTGTAAGAACGCCAATGTATATGTGCCAGATGGCGTGGTTTGTCGATGACATAATCATTGCCCGCAGCCTGGATCTGCCGGGCCATGGCGAATTGTTTATGCAAGGCATTATTCACATTCCTCGCATCGCAGAATAACAGCTCCGGCCTCTTTTCCTGATCGTTGATTGGCTGGGACGCCTCGCCGAGGGGGTCCGGGGCGGGGCATATTCCCGCGCAACGCCAAAAGCATTTTCACGCGCAACCGGACGCCTCGGGCCGAAGTTCGGCTTCCAAACGGCGTCCCTACCTTGGAATTAAGATGCGTCTGCCCTGGATTCACCCATGCCGCCGCTTGACGCGAAATGTTTTTGATGTAAAACTTTATTTTTGAGATAAAAGAAATCATTGTGGCGCGTCCAAAAGAGAAAACCGGGCAGGGTCATGGCTGGCGGCGGGCGAGTTCCGGCCAAAGCCTGCCGGAGTCGCACGGTTCTATTAGCGTGGCGGGCAAGATAGGTTTCTGGCGGAAGCTGCTGGTGTTTTCCGGGCCGGGCTACATGGTCGCGGTGGGCTACATGGATCCCGGCAATTGGGCCACCGATTTGGCGGGCGGATCGCAATTCGGCTACACGCTTCTCAGCGTGATCATGATTTCCAATTTGATGGCGATCCTCTTGCAGACTTTGAGCGTGCGATTGGGGGTCGCCACCGGACGGGATCTGGCCCAGGCGTGCCGCGATCATTATTCCAAGGGCACTGCCATCGCGCTTTGGGCGATGGCCGAGGTGGCGATTTGCGCGTGCGACCTGGCGGAAGTCATTGGGTCCGCCATCGCGCTGAATTTGCTTTTCAGAATTCCCGTGCTTTGGGGTGTTTGCATCACGTCGCTCGATGTGCTGGCCATCCTCTATTTGCAAAACAAGGGATTTCGGCGGCTGGAGGCGCTGGTGATCATCCTCATTTCCACCATTGCGCTGTGCTTCGCGCTGGAAATGCTGTTCTCGCATCCTGTCGTTGCGGAGATTTTGCCCGGCTTCCTTCCTCGAATGGAAATTCTTCGGAACAAAGACATGCTCTACATTGCCATCGGCATCCTTGGCGCGACAGTGATGCCGCACAATCTCTACATGCACTCGAGCATTGTGCAGACGCGCAAATTCGAGCCGACCTCGCTGGGCAAGCGGGAGGCAATCCATTACGCCACCATCGATTCGACCGTTGCGTTGACAGCCGCCTTGTTCATTAACGCCGCTATTCTGATCGTGGCCGCCGCGACATTTCACACCCGCGGCAAGACTGATGTGGCGGAAATCCAGGACGCATTCAAATTATTGACACCGATGCTCGGCGCATCGCTGGCCAGCACGCTGTTCGCGGTGGCTCTGCTGGCCTCGGGCCAGAATTCGACGCTGACGGGAACATTGGCCGGGCAAATCATCATGGAAGGATTTCTTAACGTTCGGCTCCGCCCCTGGGTGCGCCGCCTTTTCACGCGCGGATTGGCCATTATTCCAGCGGTTATCGTGACGGCCATCGCGGGGGAGAGCGGCACGGCCAAATTGCTCATCTTAAGCCAGGTCGTACTGAGCCTCCAATTGTCGTTCGCCGTGGTGCCATTGGTGATGTTTACCAGCGACCGGCGAAAGATGGGGGAATTTGTGAGTCCACGTTGGCTTATTATTACGGCTTGGGTGACGGCGGTGATTATTGCGGCGCTTAACGGAAAATTGCTCTGGGATCAAATCGCGCTTTGGATGAAATGAAAAGAAGCCAAGCGGGAGCCGCCAACGAATGATCTTGTCTGGGCCACCGGGAACAGCATGAGGTTGAACAGCAAGCCCGCAAAAGGACGCGAAGAAGAAAAGGCAAAGAGGATTCCCATCTCCGCGCCCTCGGTCTTTCTCTTGTTCAACCTCAGAATGCCTTGAACAGGAGGAAGACCGAGAGCGCGGAGAACCGCCCGGAGGGCCAACGACGGGGTTGAACGGGGCGGCCTCTTCGTTCACCATGCGGCATGGCGATCACTCCCAAACAATTTGAGCAGATGCAGGCCCGGCTGGGTGGGGCGAAGCGGAAAGCTGCCCGAACTGTGGAGAGGGCCCACCTTGCCATTTCCAGCTCACAAAACCAAGTCATCATCGGAGTTGATCCTTCCTTGCGCGGCACTGGTTACGGCGTGATTCACGCGTGCAAACCTTCTCCCCGCGCGCTCGCACACGGGACGATCAAATGCCCGGCCGATTGGGAGCACTCGCGTTGTCTCGCGCATATTTCGCGCACGTTGCGAGACGTTATTGCGCAACATCATCCGACCGTCTGCGCCATCGAAGGATTGTTTTTCGCGCAAAACTTGCAGACCGCCCTGACCATGGGTGAAGCGCGCGGCGCCGCGCTGGCGGTGTTGGGAGAAGCGGGCCTTGAAATCTATGAAATTGCCCCGCGAAAGGTGAAACAAGCCATCGTTGGCTTCGGGGCGGCGCAGAAGACCGCCGTCGGCAAGATGGTGCAGCGCCTTCTCCAACTCGACGACCCTCCCGCCCCTGATGCGGCTGATGCTCTGGCGGTGGCATTGGCGCATCTTCAGACTTTCAGGCACTCTGCCGCGGCTGCCCCAAAGAAAATTTGAACTTGCTTGGGTATTGTTTGGCATTTATCTTGCTTAAACTTTCACTGAATGACATCGCCGAAGCGACATCCAATTGGGGCGCCGGAAATAGTCCAGTACACGGGACTATTGATTCTCATCGCCTTGATTTACAAGCGCTTCGGACCGGGCGGGCATACGTACGTTTCGGCTTTGTATTTGGTGCTATTTGCCGTGGCCCTGTTTTTGGTGGTATGGCCCGTTGCGTTAAAAACGCGCAACGAATAAGCAAAGTTTTTCGCTTGTTGCAACGGAAATGGGCAACTTCTGTCCCGTTTCGGAACACTTTTCCCTAATTCCGATCCCGGCCGGTCCGTCGAACTCAAATTGGATTTTGCAGCGCTGCGGTCCCCATTCTCCCGCCCACAAACAAACAGATAATTAGCTCGACGGAGCCTCGCGGTTCCAGAATTAGAAGTCATATCTTCATATCAAGATATATTGATTTTATTATTTGCGTATCCATGAAGGCGGTTTATAGTCCGTCCCATGGACGAGAAGAGCGGAAACGTAACCAGGCGTTCGGATAATCTACTTCAATTGCTCCGCGAGCGGATCGTGGTGCTGGACGGCGCGATGGGCACCATGATCCAGCGTTACAAACTCGATGAAGCCGCCTACCGGGGCGAGCGATTCAAGGATTGGCATCGCGACGTTAAGGGCAATAACGATCTGCTCAATCTTACCCGTCCGCAGGTCATCCAGGAAATCCATCGGCAATATCTCGAGGCTGGCGCTGATATTATTGAGACCAACACATTCAACTGCACCAAGATTTCCATGGCCGATTACGGAATGGAATCACTGGTTCGCGAATTGAGCGTGGCGGGAGCGTGCAATGCTCGAGCCGCGGCGGACGCCGTCATGGCCGCCCAGCCGGGCAGAACCTGTTTTGTCGCCGGCGCGCTCGGGCCGACCACGAAGACGGCTTCCATTTCCGGCGACGTCAATAATCCCGCAGCGCGTGGCGTGACCTACGATCAATTAGTGGACGCTTACTATGAACAGGCAAGCGCTTTGCTGGAGGGTGGGGTGGATGTTCTGTTGGTGGAAACTGTGTTCGATTCCTTGAACTCGAAGGCCGCGCTGTTCGCCATCGCAAAATTGTTTGACGAAGTTCCGCGAGTGCCAGTCATGCTCTCGTTCACGATCACCGATTTGAGCGGACGCACGCTCTCCGGGCAGACGGTCGAGGCGTATTGGAATTCCGTTTCGCATTTTCCGTTGTTGAGCATTGGCATCAATTGTGCGCTCGGCCCCAAGGAAATGAGGCCGTTCATTTCCGAGCTTTCGCGAATCGCGCCGATTTACGTCAGCGCTTATCCAAACGCTGGCTTGCCGAACCCGATGCTTCCGACCGGATTCCCCGAGACGCCGGAGACGCTCGCACCCCAATTGGCTGAGTGGGCTTCAGAGGGATGGTTGAACATCGTCGGTGGCTGCTGTGGAACGACGCCGCCGCATATCCGGCTCATCGCGAAGGCAGCGTCGCATTTCAAGCCGCGTGTCCCGGCGAAAGTCGAGCCGTGGCTGCGCTTGAGCGGGCTGCAGGCATTGAACATTCGGCCCGAGAGCAATTTCATCAACGTCGGCGAGCGGACGAACATCACCGGTTCGCCCAAATTCGCCAAGTTGATCCTCGACGGCCAGTACGAGGCGGCGCTGACGGTCGCGCGCCAGCAAGTGGAGAACGGCGCGCAAATCATCGATGTGAATATGGACGAGGGGATGCTCGATGGCGTCAAGGCAATGACGCACTTCCTCAACTTGATCGGTTCGGAACCGGACATTGCCAAGGTTCCCATTATGATTGACAGCTCGCGCTGGCCGGTCATTGAGGCCGGCCTCAAGTGTGTTCAGGGCAAGGCCGTCGTCAATTCGATCAGCCTCAAGGAAGGAGAAGAGAAGTTTGTCGAGCACGCAAAATTGGTTCGGCGTTACGGCGCGGCTGTTGTGGTGATGGCGTTCGACGAAAAGGGGCAGGCGGACACGGTGGAGCGCCGCAGGGAAATTTGCTCACGCTGTTACAAGATTCTGACAGAACAGGTGGGTTTCCCCCCGGAGGATATTATTTTTGACCCGAACATTCTCACCGTCGCCACGGGAATGGAGGAGCACAACAATTACGCCGTCGATTTCATCGAATCGACACGCTGGATCAAACAAAATTTGCCGCGGGCGAAAGTCAGCGGCGGCATCAGCAATATTTCGTTTTCGTTCCGCGGCAACAACCTCGTCCGCGAAGCGATGCATTCCGCCTTTCTGTATCACGCGATCAAGGCGGGATTGGACATGGGAATCGTGAACGCGGGAATGCTCGGGATTTACGAGGAGATTCCCAAGGATTTGCTGGAACTGGTGGAAGACGTTCTGCTGAATCGCAGGCCGGACGCCACCGAACGGTTGGTGAAATTCGCCGAAACCGTCAAGCAAAAGGACAAGGCGGGCGTCGTCGAGGACGAGTGGCGCAAGCGAACCGTCGAGGAGCGCCTGGAGCACGCGCTGGTCAAGGGCATCGCGGATTACGTCGAGCAGGACACCGAGGAAGCGCTGAAGAAAATCAAACGCCCGCTGTCGGTGATCGAGGGCCCGTTGATGGCGGGAATGAGCGTCGTCGGCGATTTGTTTGGCTCGGGCAAAATGTTTTTGCCGCAGGTGGTCAAGAGCGCGCGCGTGATGAAAAAGGCGGTGGCATGGCTGCTGCCCATCATGGAAGCGGAAAAGAAGGCCGGCGGCGAATCGCGCGTGCAGGGAAAAATCCTCATGGCCACCGTGAAGGGTGATGTCCATGACATTGGCAAAAATATTGTGGGCGTCGTGCTGGCCTGCAACAACTACGAAATCATCGATCTCGGCGTGATGGTGCCGTGCGAGAAAATTTTGCAGACGGCCCGCGAGCTGAAGGTGGACATGATCGGCCTGAGTGGCTTGATCACGCCGTCGCTTGATGAGATGGCGCACGTGGCGCGCGAATTGCAGCGCGAAGGCTTTACGCTGCCGTTATTGATCGGCGGCGCAACGACGAGCAAGGCGCATACGTCCGTCAAAATCGCGCCGCACTATTCGCAACCGGTCGTGCATGTGGTGGACGCCTCCCGCGCCGTGGGCGTCGTCGGCCACTTGGCCAGCCCGGAACTTAGAGGGGCCTTCGACCAGAAAAATCGCGACGAGCAGGAAAAGGTTCGGCTGCAGCATGCCGGCCAGCGCGTCCAATTGCTTCCCATCGAGGAGGCCCGCCGCCGCGCCGCAAAGGACGCCGCCGACCCCGCGGACATCACTGTTCCCGAGTTCACCGGCACGCAAGTCGTTTCGGTGCCGCTGGAGGAATTGGTTCCTTTTATTGACTGGTCACCATTTTTCCACACATGGGAATTGCGCGGGCGTTACCCTTCAATTTTGAAGCACGAAAAACATGGTACGCAGGCAGTCGAACTTTTCGCGGACGGGCAGAAGCTGCTTAAGAAAATCGTCGACGAAAAATTGATCGAGGCGCGCGGTGTTTACGGCTTTTTCCCAGCCCGCTCGGTGGGGGACGATGTGGAACTTCTTGATGCTCCCGGCAGTTCCAAAGTTCTCACGAAATTCCATTTCCTGCGTCAACAATCGGAAAAAGCAGATTCCCAGCCCAATTGGTGCCTGGCCGATTTCATCGCGCCTGCGGGGGATTACATTGGCGCCTTCGCGGTGACCGCCGGTTTGGGCTCTGACAAATTGGTGAAGGAATTCAAGGCTCAAAACGACGATTACAACGCGATCATGACAGAAGCGCTCGCCGACCGCCTTGCCGAGGCGTTCGCGGAATATTTGCATAAGCGCGCCCGGGATGAATGGGGTTTCGGAAAATCAGAAGGCCTGACGACTGAGCAATTGATCGAAGAGCAATACCGCGGCATCCGGCCGGCGGCTGGTTATCCGGCCTGCCCGGACCACACGGAAAAGCAGACCTTGTGGAAGCTCTTGAATGTTGAAAAGGAAGTTGGCATCAAGCTGACCGAAAGCTTTGCCATGTGGCCCGGCAGCAGCGTCAGCGGACTTTATTTCGCCAGCCCGCACTCGAAATATTTTGCGGTCGGAAAACTGGATCGCGACCAAGTTCAGGACTACGCAAAACGCAAAGGAATTGAACTCAGCGTTGCCGAACGATGGCTGGGGCCGTATTTAAACTACGACCCGGTGTGATACGTTGAATCGATGAACGAACTTGTATTTGAAGTGACGGAAGAAGAAGACGGCGGTTTTTGCGCTGAGTGCATGACGGAAAACATTTTCACACAAGCCGATTCTTGGGATGCGCTGCGTCTCAATGTGAAGGAAGCGGTGCGCGCATTTTACTTTGATCAAGCACAGCTGAAGCAGATTCGGCTGCACTTCGTTAGAGACGAGCTTTTAACAGTGGCGTGCTAATTCTTCGTTTCCGCGAACAATGCGATCTCAGAAAGGGCAGGGCATGCGGCGGCTTTGGTGACGCGCAAACGTATCTTTGTTGTTGTCACGTTATCCGACCGCAGAAGGCGGCAATTTCCGATGCTGGTGGCTTCCGCGAACTTTACCCATTGGCCATCGCGCCATTGGTCAAGCGCAAATTCTTCGACGCGCTGGCCCAAAGGCAGATGCTCGCGAACTCGGACGACGTTGAAAGTCACGGGCTTCTTAAATTCCAGGACGATCTCGGGTGTCGTAACGGCGTCGTCGGTTGACCAATAGGCGTCGCGGCGGCCCGCAGTGAGGTTTTCCGCGCGGAATTTGTGCGAATTACCACGCACGTTCGAGGCAGTGATTTTGGCGGGGCGGGCAAGATCATGCGCAAAAATGGCGTCGCGCAAACGGGCGAACTCGCGCAGCGAGGCGATGTCCTGCGCGTGAATCTGGCCGGTCTGGTCAGGCGGAATGTTTAACAAAAGCGTCGCGCCACGGCCCACGGATTTGAAATAAAGATCGAGCAATTGGCGCGGTGTTTTGACCTGGGCATCCTCGGCCGGATGATAAAACCACCCGGGGCGAATCGAGACGTCGCATTCGGCGGGGAGCCAGTCGGTGCCGGGGCGGTCGCCTTTGTTGAGGCGGTCGGAATCCGCATTTCCGGGTGAGAACTCGGCGCGATTCAAGGTTTCCCAGCACGTTTCGCCTGCGACGCCGCTTTCGTTGCCGACCCAGCGAATATCCGGCCCCGCGTCGCTGAACATGCACGCCATCGGCTGCAACCGTCGCACCAATTCAATCGTGTTGGGCCAGTCGTAATACGTCTTATTGTCGATGCTCCGCTTTTCGCGCGTGCCGCCGTAATAGCCGTCGCCGCCATTTGCGCCGTCGAACCACACTTCGGCAATCGGGCCGTATTGTGTCAACAACTCGGTAAGCTGATTGCGGTAATACGTGATGTAGGCCGGTGTCGCGTAAATGGAAGAATTTCGATCCCACGGCGAAAGATACACTCCGAATTTCAAACCCTGTTTCCGGCACTCTTCCGAAATCGCTTTGACGACGTCGCCGTGACCGCCCATCCAGGCGCTATTCTTGACCGAATGCTCGGTGTATTTCGAGGGCCAGAGGCAGAAGCCATCGTGATGTTTGCAGGTGAGAATCAATTCCTTCATGCCCGCCTCGCGAGCCACGCGGACAATCTGGGCGGCGTCGAAAGCACTAGGGTTGAACGTATTTTCCGTCTCGTCGCCGTAACCCCATTCCTTGCCCGTAAACGTATCCACGGTAAAATGCGCGAACCCGACAAATTCCCGCTGCTCCCATTCCAATTGGCGCTGGCTGGGAACCGGCCCATAAGGGGCGGGGGGCAGCACTTCGGCCAGAGCGGCGCCCGCCACGCAAAAATAAACGCCAAGACTGCCACTCAAGAAACGGATTGCACGATTCATGAGTCCGATTGTTCGCCGCGATAAAATCAGAAGCAAGAACTGTTGTCACAGACCATTGGATGGAGAACGGCGGCCCTGATGCTCAGACCCTCGTCTTCAGAATCGTTCGCCAATTGAGCTTCTTTGATGCCCATGCTTGGTCAGAATTCTAAACGTCTTGGAATGAGGCGAATCCCGAGTGATTCTGCCACTGAAGGATTATTTACCGCGACGAACGCCAAGATATCGCGCAAATCGTCGCGAGCACGAAGAGACCAGATTATTTTGAAAGCCACGTCGCCAATTGCCTTTTGACTTCTTCATGCGGCAGGGTTTCGCCGCGCTCGATTTGGTCAAGTCCTTTGCCGATCGCGGCCAGAAACTCCAAGCGCTCCGCGATGGTTTCAAGCCTCGCATTCGCGGGCAGCCCTTGGATCGATTCCAACGCAAGCTCTTTGTCGCTCATGACAATAAGCGTGCCGGAACTAGACTCTAAATGCAAGGCCGTCATTGCGCCATTCCCATTTCTCACCTTGGCGAAATACGCGCAAAAGATCGTACTGCGAAAATTCTTGAAAAATTTTCACCCTGCCTTGAATATGGGCAAAAGCCCTAACGTCAAATCAGGCAATACGATGAGCCGCGCTCGTAACTGCCATTATTCTTTGAAGCCATAAACGAAATTATGCTGAAAAAAACACCGGTCGCCATACTCGCCTTCCTCTCCTTTTCAATCGCCAGTTTCGCAGCGCCCGTGTCGGTTCCCCCAAGCGCCGGTGGTGATGGCATCCAGGCGGCCCTTGATAAACTTCCTGCCGGAGGTGAGATCGTTTTGAGCCCCGGCAAATATGTCGTTAGCAAGCCAATCATTATGCAACAAGACGGCCAGACGCTTCGCGGATGCGGCTCATCGACGATACTTTCGCTGGCCGATAATGCGAATTGCCCGGTTGTTATTCTTGGCTCCTTGCGGGCGCCCCACGCCCAACCGGTTAAAAACATCCGTCTGGCTGATCTTATGATTGACGGCAACCGCACACGGCAGCCGAAGGAAGTATGGCGGATATTGCCCGATGGCGCGGGGGTTTATAATAACGGGGTCGATGTTTGGGGCCCGACGGACGCGACGGTGGAGAACGTGGAATGCGCGCATTGCCGGTCTGGAGGAATGGTGACATCGGCGGGAACACGCCGTTTGACCGTTAGGAATTTCACGGCTTACGACAGCCAGTTCGACGGACTGGCCTGTTACGATACGGAAGACAGCCACTTCAGCCATTTGAATCTCCACGATAATCTTGCGGCCGCCATTTCGTTGGATTTGGATTTTGCCCACAATGTCATCAAAGACGCGGTGCTCACCGCCGATGATCTGGGGATTTTCATGCGCCAGTCGCGTGACAATGTTTTTGAAGATGTGACGATCAAGAAGAGCCGCCATCACGGCATTTTCATGGCCGGAACAGATGTGCAAACTCCGAAGGGCTTGCAGGTGCTCCCCAATAGCCTGTGCACGGGAAACAGTTTTAACACCCTCAACATCAGCAACAGCGGAGGCAAAGCCTTTCTCGTCAATGATCGCGGTTGCGATCATAACACCATTACGGGCGGCCAATTCTCAAACAATTCACAAGGCGGATTGGTGCAGGTGGTGGCGAACATGGTGACGATGGAACCGGTCGGCCCGCAAGCTGCGGCGGCCGCCGCCGCGAAGAACAGCGCGCCCTCCAGCCGCGTTGCGGATCAGGGTCCGGTCACCACAGCGCATTCAGCTCTGTAAAAAGGTAGGACGCCTCGCCGAGGCGTCCGGTTGCGTGTGAAAAATGCCGCGGCTTGCGCCTAGTAATGCCTCAACCCGGACGCCTCGGCGAGGCGTCCCCACCTTTCAAGGCCGGCTTGCGCGGCGTTACCAATTACGCCCGCTGGGAATTTTCTGGCGCCCCAACTCGCGGCGCGAATTCAGGATAAAGCAGCACCATGCAATCCGGGCAGATGGAATGCGAGAATTCCGCGCCCGAGTGCTCGCGGACATAATGTTCCAACCGCTGCCAATACCCTCGGTCGTCGCGGATTTTTTTGCATTGCGCGCAAATGGGAAGCAACCCACTGAGCGTCTTGACCTTTGAGAGCGTGTCGTTCAAATGCGCAATCAGCTCGATCTTCTCCGTTTCCGCTTTCTTGCGCTCCGTGATGTCGTAAGCAATCGAGGACGCCCCGATGACGTGCCCCGCTGAATCTTTAATGGGTGACATGGTGACGCAGACAGAAACCGTTTCCCCGTTTTTCCGCCTGCGAATGGATTCCACAGGCCCGGCGCTTTCGGAGCGGCGCAGCTTTTGCACGACCTCGGAAACCGGCTTGTGAAGCTCCGGGGGAACAATCATAAGCGCGGGTTTTCCAGCCGCCTCTTCCGCAGTGTAACCGTAAAGCCGGGTTGCGCCTGAGTTCCAGGTGGTGATCAGGCCGTCCATATTCTGCCCCACGATGGCTTCCTCGGTGGAATCCACAATCGCGGCCAGATAGGCAAGCTTTTCGAGCGCGGCCGCGCGTTCGCGGCGGGCTTTGGCTTCCCGCCGCTCGCGTTCGATGGCCGGAATCAGACGGCTCAGGCGGCCTTTGACGATGAAATCGTGCGCGCCGGATCGCATCAGGTCGACCGCCAGCTCCTCGCCAATGGCGCCGGACACGATGATGAAAGGCAAATCCAGCCTGGCTTGCTTCAACATCGACAATGCTGTCAACACGTCGAAGTGCGGCATTTGATAGTCGCAAAGAACGAGATCCCACTCCCGTTCAATGGCCTCTTCCATTTCAGGTTTGCTGGCAATGCGCATGGATTGCGTCTGATATCCATGGGTCTGCAAGTGCCTCAGCAACAATACGGCGTCAAATTCCGAATCTTCGATCAAAAGAACACGAATACTTTGCATCTGCTTCCATGCTGTACGGGTCATTAGTGCTCAACTAACGATTATGTCTCTCCAACCACCGGAGTTAGCACCTATTATGCCATCAATTTGACACGGACACAAGGCGGGTGCAACGTGTCTCATTGCAGTGCATTGGAAGAAAAGGATTCGCATTGTGCAAGAGGAAGAGGATATTCAATGTCCATTTTGCGGACAGACGTTTTCGCTCGCGGTAGACACCACGCAGGCCGACCAGCGATTCACGATTGATTGCGAGGTTTGCTGCCGGCCAATGGAGGTTTCGATTCAGTGCGAGGGCGGCGAAGTTGTCGGCCTTGATGTGAGCGGGAATTAAGCCAAGCCACCCAGGGCGGAGTCGCCCCGCCAACCCACCAGTTTAGGTGATAGTACCATCACCCACTTAGGGGATATGAAATGGACAGCATGTTCTCTAGTATTGCCGTCGAAAATCACATGCACCATGCGCAAAGCGAACACACGGCACTCCCAGTCGCGCCATGCCTTGGTCAGTACATGATCGAGCAAAACACAAAATATCGCAGATCAGAATTAGACCAGATTAGACTATGAACACCTCGTACCCTCAAAAATGGAAAATCGCAGCGGGCCTTGCCTGCACCGCCTTGCTGGGATTTGTCAATTCTTCCCAGGCCTTTCTGCAAGTCACGGGAGCGTATCAAAATCCCGGCGGAACATTCACACCCACGTGGGCAGTGGCCCCCAACAGCTTGATCGCTGGGATGCTGCCATCCACTTCGGCGGGCAACTTTTCGGCTGAAAACGCGGGCGGCAATCTTTCCATTTTGACGGACGGCGTCCTTCCGCAGCAAACTTCCGGGGCTAATTCATTCCCGCAGGAAGTTGCCGGCGGCAGCGCGGCCGGCACGGAGCTGATTTACACTCTGCCCGCGGCCAGCCACGGATATGACCTGACCAACATCAGCGTTTACAGCGGTTGGGCCAACGGCGGACGTTCAGCGCAGGATTACACCGTGTTTTATTCCACGGTCGAAAACCCATCGAGTTTCATTTTCCTGACCAACGTCTCTTATACAGCCGGTTTCAGCGGCAACCAGCCAGGCAGCCCAATTGCCCTGCAAGTGGCGGTGACCGACTCGGCTGGCGGAACAATTGCGGCCAACGTGGCGGCCGTTGAGTTCTATTTTCCCATTCCGACTTCGTCCGATGAAAACAGCGGCTCGGGCTATACGGAAATTACGATCCAAGGCAATCCGTCCGCGGCGGCCGTGCCCCCGCCTTTTTACGTGTCGGAATCCACCCAGCTGGCGAGTTTCGGCTCAAGCTCATCAACGCCGTTTAATCCTACGTGGACCATCGAGACTCCGAATTTGATCGCCGGAGAAACGATTGAATCGGGGGGCATCGTCGCCACCGGCAATTACAGTGAGGAGACAACCGGCCGGTCACCGGACAGCTTGACAGACGGCGCCACAAACGCGCTTTCGATGCTCCTGGTTGAAAACTCGGCTGGAAACGGGAACACCACCAGCACGAATTACGTCACGTGCGGCGGCAACGGCTGCACGTCACTGACGTTCCAGCTTCCGAGCTCGCAGAATGGCGGATTCGGTTCGGATCTGACAAATATCGTGACCTACAGCGGCTGGGAGGACAACGGGCGCGACGGGCAGTATTACACTGTTTCCTATTCCACTGTTTCGGCTCCAACAACCTTCATTCCAATCACGACGGTTCTTTTCCTTCCAAGCGTCGCTGGAGGCACGCCAGTGGCAAATCGCATTGCGATTTCCGAAAACGGAGTGGCGCCCATAGCGCAGAGCGTCGCTTATGTGAAATTTACATTTAACCCGTTGAGCGCGGGCAGTTTCAATAATGGCTATCAGGGTTATGCGCAAATCATTCTCCAAGGCATCAACTCCGCGCCTCCAACGGCGCCGCCCTCTCCCTATCTGGTTCAAGACAGCTTGCCCGCGCTCGAAATCGCGGTGGTGGGCGATTCATTGACCCTTTCGGCTGCTTTCAGTAATTCACCCCCGGCTGTCTTGCAATGGCAGCAGGTTGTTAACGGCGTGACGAATAATGTGGGATCTCCCGTCACCACGCCCGGCACGCTCGGGGACACGACCAACACACTCTTTATCTCCGGTTTGACCACTAATAACTCGGGCGTTTATCAACTTCAGGCTGTCAACGCAACAAACCACGTCGGTGGCGGCTATTCCTACAGCACCGGAGTGCCGGTGACGGTGAATCCGCTTCCGGCGGCGACCAACGGCCTTATCATCACGGAAGCCAACCAACTGGGCTGGCCGGGCGGAACGGGAATTTCAACTAACTTTTATCCAACGTGGACCATCGACACAAACGCCGACTTGATTTATGGCTACACGGAAGAAGCGGGCGATGTGACGGACGGCGGCGGCAACTGGAACGAGGCTAATTTGTTGTCTCTGGATGCCTACACCAATGCCCTGCCCGATTTGCTCACAGACGGTAAAATCGGGTACATTACTTATTGGCCCGGGGTGGGTGATAGTCCGACCGAGGTTACCGCTGGCGGGGCGAATGAAGGCGGCATTTCAGTAACCTACACACTGCCTTCCTCAGCATCGCTCGGATGGGATTTGACCAACGTCACGGTTTACGGCGGCTGGGGTGACTCCGGTCGTGATCAACAGGAATATCAAGTTTCCTATGCAACCTATTTGAATCCTTCAACGTTCATTCCGCTGCCGACCGTCAGTTACCTGCCGGCGAACCCGAATGGCGTGCCTTCGGCCACGCGAACAGAGATGATTCCAGCCTCGGGAGCTTTGGCTCACAACGTCGCCTACGTTCTCGTTAACTTCTTCTTCCAAGGAAACCAGGCTGAGAACGGGTGGGAAGGCTACTCTGAAATCAGCCTGGGCGGGCACCCCTCTTTGCCGGTGCCGGTGCTGACGCAGGACATTAACGTTTTGACGGCGGAGGACGTCATTGGCAGCCAGATTATTCTTACTGCCACCTTTAGTGGCGCTAACAGTTACCAATGGTTCCAGAATGGCGTGGCCGTGCCTGGCGCCACGTCCTCGACATTGAACTTGAGCCCGCTAACCGCCAATATGACTGGCAGTTACTACCTTGCCGCTTATAATTCCTCGGGATCAAATGTGAGCAGTTCCACCGCAGTCAAGGTTGACCCGATGCCGGCGGCGACGAACAACATTGTCACCGCCTGGGCTTACCAGACATCGCATTATTCGACGTTTGGGCCGACTTGGGATACGTCTTCCCTCAGCGCGAGTTTGATCTATGGTGCTTATCCGGTCGCCGAAGGTAATGGCAACTTCCAGGACCCTGACACGGATCCCTTGAGCAACGATCAAGCCGGTGGCCTGCCGGTTCTGACGGACGGCAATTACGGCCAAATGAACCCGAATGGACCGCATCCGGCCTTTGCCACTTGTGGCCCGAACGCTGGACAGTTCGTGGAGTATTCGCTGCCGGATGCAAACGCGTATGGCGATAACATTTCAAAACTCGAAATCGCTGGTGGTTGGAACGATAATGGTCGTGACGCCCAGTACTACACGATCTCCTATTCGACAATCGAGAATCCGACGAACTTCATCCCCTTGGTCGAAGTGGCCAACAACCCCGCGGTGCCCAACAACACGGAATCTGTCCTTCGTGCAACGTTCACGCCCGTGTCCGGGTTGCTGGCGAGCAACGTCGCCGCAATCTATGTCGACTTCACCGTTCCGCCTGGAGTGCCGAATGGCTATTCCGGCTACAGCGAGATCAGCGTGTTTGGAACTGCTGCCACCTCCTACCCGCCGCCGCAGGTGACGACGAACTTGACACCTCTGCTGTCGGACGTTCCGGTAGGGACGGCGCTGAATTACTCTGTCGCTGGCTCGGGAGGATCGGCATCGGTCGCTTACCAGTGGTTCCTCAACGGCGCACCAATTTCCGGGGCGACCAATACCACCTATTCGTTCGCTGCTTTGGCCGGAACGAATGGCTACAGCGTGGCGGTATCCAACCAATACGGCGCCACGTTCAGTTCCACGGCGAGCGTTGTGGGCGAAACCACGCCTCCGCCTGTTCTGATCATTGGCGGCGGCAGCAATTGGAGCTTCAACGCCGGTTCTGGCTCGGCCTCGGTGGCGACTCTGACTGCCTCGAATCAGATCGAATTGACCTTCGGACTTGGCGGCGAAGCGAACAGCGCGTTCTATAATGCCGCACAGTATGTGGGTGGATTTGTTGGCTCATTCTGGTATCAAGATCATGGCGGCGGCGGCGCTGACGGAGCGACCTTCACCTTGCAGAATTCACCGACCGGCGTGACCGCAGTCGGCGCGGGTGGCGGCGGCCTTGGCTACCTTGGAATATCGCCAAGCGTGGCAATTGAATTGGACGTCTACAGCGGTTCCGTGGGTGCGCCCGGAATCGACATCGCTGTTGATGGCACAAATGCCGGCCCGTACTCAAGCACGGGGCCGATCAACATCGCCAGCGGTGACTGGATCTACGTTCAGATGTATTATCAGAACGACAATTTGGAGCTCACCTTTATCGATCCGTCAGCCGGAACCTTCACCACCAACGTGGCGATTGATATTCTCGGCACGATCGGGAACGGCAGCGCCTACGTTGGATTTACGGGCGCGGACGGCGGGATTTCCTCGTTTGAATATATCTCGGACTTCATATTCTCCTACACCACCGCGCCAACGCTGGCCATCACGCCGTCGACCGGCGGAAAAGCGATTGTGTCCGTGCCCGTCACTGTGTCACCGCTGTTCCAACTGATGCAAAGCACCAACCTGACCGGGCCATGGGTGCCTGCGTCGACGGTTTCCAGTGTCGTTGTTGGGAGCCAGGTTCAGACCACCGTGTCGACAACGAACAACGCGGACGCGTTTTTCGAGCTGCAGTTGAAGACGCCGTTTGGCCCGGCCCAAGTCCCGTAATCAAAGGGTTCTAAGTTGACGAAAGATTGATGTTAATGTTAAATGCCCGGGGGCAAAAGTCCCCGGGCAAACTAGTTGAAAAAGCTATTCAAATGAAAACCGCGAGCAGATTGCAAAACAACCAGCAGCAAGACGGTCGAAGCCACTGCGGCTTTACGCTCATAGAACTATTGGTGGTGATCGCGATCATTGCTATTTTGGCGGCATTGTTGCTGCCCGCTTTGAGCAAAGCCAAGGACACGGCTAATGCAACAAGTTGCATCAATAATTTAAAGGAACTCACGGTGGCCGCCCACCTCTACGCCGCGGACAATCGCGATTATATTCCTCCGAACAGCAATCCAGGCGATGATACGACCGACATTCGGGAAACCAACACATGGGTTTCGGGAGATGTCAGCGGGCGGAGCGGTTACGATGGCGTGACCAACATGCTCAATATCACGGAGGCCATGATTTGGCCTTACAATAAATCCTACGGGATATATCGCTGCCCTTCCGACCAGGACAAGGTTGTTGTTGGCTTTCGCAATCGCAGTTACTCAATGAGTTGCATGATGGGAGACAACGGAACCATTCAGGGGGTGCATACAACGCCCGCGGTTTTGAGGTTCCAGAGCACTATCAATCCCGGCCCAGCGGCGGCCTCGCTTTTCATCGAGGAACAGGCCTCGCCCAATCCAGGCACGTGCAGCATCGACGACGGTTATTTCGCCTTGGATGAGACAAGCTTCGGCCCCGGCTGGCGGAACGTGCCGAGCAGCAGGCATGGCAATTTTGGGCAGCTATCGTACGCCGATGGCCACGCGGCCAAGATGAAATGGCTCATGGCCACCACCCAGAACATCAGGGTAAATACCTCCTCTGATCCTTTCGCGACGACAACTCTCAATGACAAAGACCTCCACCAACTGTGGAATACGATGTACCCCAACAACCTTTGGCAATGACGAGTTTGTCGGTCTCGGTGTGAGCAGACGGTGAAAAGCGTGTCACGGCACCCGTTCAATGGTTCTTCTCTGTTTTTCAGTGGAGTGCATGGTTGTCTTTTTGTTCCTCTGCGCACTCATCTTCTCTGCGCGATAGTTCTTTTCCCTCTTGCAGGCCGTTGTCGATAATGGTGATGCCGTCCTTGATTCGTTTCAGACCAAGATAAGAACGAGTTGCTTTTGATCGTGGCATTAAAGGCAATCGCGCGCAGAGACGCCGAGGGCGCAGAGTTTCCTGGCCGAAATGAATGAAATTTTGCACTGCTATTCCACCGAAATCGTCAAAGAACCAATCGATTCTTGGCGCCGAGGCACGGAATATCTGTAGGCAAAGCCAAACAATGCCCGTTGCTCCGTAGGAGCGGCATCGGTCAACTTGTCGCGCTCCGCGTGCCGGTCCAAATGTGCCGCGCCGCGCCTAACCGCGCTCGGAATGGCCCTTCCCAAATCTTTGCATATCTCGGCTTTGCGCTTAAGTAAGCGCCATTCTCCCTTTGGGATTGTGGGACGGCATGAAAACAGACAGGAACGCCCGGGCGAAGCGCCCCTGCCTCGCCTCGGCAAAGTCGAATCTACTGGATGCGATAGAAGATGTGCGGCGTCGACTGGTCGACATTTAGATTTTGCTGGAGGTTGGTCATAACAATCGTTCCAGCAGATTGCCAATTTGTGGAAGCCAGATTGGTGCTGAAGCCGAGTTGGTAATTGGATCCCGTGTTGCCGTAGAGCGTCAGCGTTCGATTTGTGTTCGATTGCAAGGCGGCCACGAGAAGCGGATGCAATCCCACGATCACCACCTGACCCGGTGAACTGTTGACACTCCCAGCCGTGCCGCCGCTTGCCTTCGCGCCAACAACGTTCGTTACTGCCACCGAGACAAAACCCGAATCGCCCGGGAGCGGGGTAAAACCGATGGTTCCCAGCAAGGCTGGGCTTTGCAGGGTCTTTCCAGCCTCCGCAAGCAACGTGAATGTCGGATACGTGCCGGCGGTCTGGACTATTCCAGCCTCAACCGATGCGTTGCCCGAAGTGAACGTCCAATCTCCAAGGCGGTTCGGCGAGGTCACGATGCCAAAGGTGAGATTGGTCAAACCGACGGTGGAGAAAAGCGCCAGTGAAACTGTGCCTGGCTGCCCGACTTGAGCGGCGGACGACCCAATGGCCAATTCAACACATTCGCTCACCGTCACGGCAAATGTCATCGAGTTGCTCAATGGCGGAACGCTGCTGTCGGTTACCCAGATGGTGATTTCGTTCGACGAGCTTCCTTGCTCACACGTCGGGCTCCAGCTAAAGACGCCGTTAGTTGTAATGGCGGCGCCGGCAGGCGCGGAGGCGGCCAAGCTAAACGTAACCGGCGGGAAGGCCGCAATCACCGTGTTGGAAATCACAAGATTTTGCCCGACAGTCGCGAATTGCGGAGTAACCTGCGCGATCTCAAGCGGCGGCAGCGATGGCGTCGTAAATGTTAGGTTGGAGCCGTAGGTTGTCCCGGCGCTGTTGGCCGCCACCACTTGGTAATTTATGGTGACGCCCGGCGGCAATCCATTGATGAATGCGGTCACCTCTTGCTCCGATCCCAGATTTCCCGACAATGTTTCGGTCGCGGTGGCTGCGGTGTAATTTGTAGTCAAGCCCCATTGGAAATGAACCTCCGTTGTGCCGCTTTCCGGATTTACCTGGGAGTCTAACGTCGCGCTCGTCGAGGTGACATTCCTCGCCGCCAGGGTCGTGGCAATGGGTTTTGCGGTTGTGAGGCCGTAAGTGATCGTGTACGACCCCGTGGAATTGGAATCGAAAATGTGGATCAAATTGCTGAGCTGCGGCGGCACCATGTTGGGCCGATAAGGAGTCTGCCAGACATTCGGCCCGACAAGCAATTGGGTGCCATCCGAACGAACAACGCTGGTGATGGCAAACTGGCCTTCCGAGGGATCATGCACCTCGAAATAGACAAACCCAGTGGGAATGAAATCCGCCACATCGCTGACAGTAATGGAGGAACCGACAGTTTCTGCTGACCCAGTCGCCACCGCGCCTGTGAGCGGTGTCACCGGATAGACGTTCCCGTCGCTCGAGTAGACGTCATTGGGGAGGGCGTCTACATGGGTGGTGTCGTTGCAAAGAAAATCAGGGATGCCATCATCACTTGGGTAGGTGATTTCCACGACGTGATTCATTTCATGGATCTTGACGCTGTTGACAAGAGACGTTTCCAATCCTCCCAAGGCATCGCTATGCTGGAAGGTGGCTTGGAAGTTGGTGAAGTCGCCTTCCAATGATGCGGTCAGCCACCAAATTCCAACCACGTTTGTGCCCGGGTCAATGTCTCCCATGTCCAGCGTCAGCGACGGCACCGGTGTCATGTTGGTGCCAACATCCGAGGAGATAATCTGAAAGCTGATGAGCAGTCCATTCGCGTTGTTGATAATCTTGGGTTGCGCTGAGGTGATGGTGAAGTCATTGGCGATTCCCAATCCTAGATTGCGGACGCGAAGTCCCAAGGCAAAAGGAATAGGGGGCTCAATAACGGTCGTGAACGGATCCTGGCTGTAAACATCGTGCTGCAGGAAGTAATCGAGATATAACTTCGGCTCCGGCAGCACTGTGATGGGCACGGCGAATAGAGGAATATTCACTTGTTCGCCATTGATCGAATAGGAAATGTTTCCTCCAATGGCGTAAGTGGTCGATCCATTCGGAGCCGCATTGGTGGTTGGAATGATCAGCCAACTGGCTTGGGCTGACGCGCCATCGGCCAGCGAGCCGCTGCCATCGACCCCGCTCACGCCAGTTAACATGGGCGTCTGGATAAAGAACGCATCGGGCGCAGCCGTGTGATCGGGATTTTGCGGGTTGATTGTCACTTTGAGGTCGGTGACTTCCGCGCCGGAGCTGTTGGCCAGATTGAGCGTGGCATGGAACCCGTTCGCCTCAATGACGGCCGTCTGGTCGATTTGGAGCGTGACCGAGACCACAGCGCCATTGGCTGGCGGCGGAAAGTTGTAATTAGGCTGCGAGATGACCGGCTGGCCGGGGCTTGAACCAGCTCCGCCGCCACCGCCGATTCCAGCGCCGTAGATCCCACCACCGCCGCCACCGCCGCCGCCGCCGCCGCCTCCACCCCCGATGCCTCCGGTTACCGGCGTGCTGCTTCCCACAACCGGGTCGCAATTCAGCGGATTGGCGTTGTAGATGAAAATGGGCGTGCTGTTGTACTCGGTTCCATTCAAGGCCGCCACATACCAATTGACGCTGGCGGGAATGCTGGTTGGCACGCTTGCATCCGTATTGGATCTGATTTGTGTTATCACAACCGGTATGGCAATGCTGGACTGAGCTTCGAGATTGCCCAGATTTGTCACCAGAGCCACGATAGACCAGTTCGTATTCGAGTCATCAATCGCGAGCTGCAGACCTTCAGCCGCGATCAATCCAGCATTCGTAATCACCAAATCAACCTGATTGCCGCCTTCCGACATATTGCACAAATTGATCGCACCGGGACTCACGGTGATGACAGGCCATGGAACTTCGGTCACGAAGACTGTGGTAAGGGTAAAGTCGTAGGAATCGGTAAACGTCGTTGGCGTGACGGTCCAAGTGTAATTGACCAATTGCAAGGGCAGGAACGCGGTCACCGGCGTATTTGTGTTCGCCGCAACCAACAGCGTGGTCTTGAAACTCCCGTGGTCGAACGCTTGCACTGAGACATTGTAATAGGCCGAAGTCAGATTGCTGAATGTCACAATCCCATTGGAACCAGTTATTTGACTGGCCACATTTGTTCCAGTCAGAAAATCGCTCACCGCCACGGTGGCGCCCGCCAGATTCGGCTGGCCTGCGCCATAAACACTCAGTTCGTCCTGCACCGTCACAACAAGATTGCCCACCAGCGTCGAAACGGCGGTGAAGACAAATGGAACGGTTACAAAGGAGTTGGAGCCTTGGACGACGAGCTCGCCCGGATACTCGCCCAGCCCCTGGCCGTTGGTCGGTGTCAGAGCCAGCATGATCTGGCAGCCTTGGCCAGGTGCGAGCGACGGGATAGGCTGGACTGTCACCACAGACAGCCACGGCACGTTCGGAATGCTGACCTGCAGCGGCCCCGTTGCGGCGGCGCCGGCGTTGGTCAGCGTGAACACTACCAATGTCTGGTTCCCTTCAATCATCGTTCCCACGAGCGAGTCAGGCATGGCGGCCAATTGAGCCATCGGCGCCGGCATATAGGCGTAGAAGGGCAGGGTGGCTGTAGCGCCTTCAACACTTGCAAACTGAATAGAGAATTGCGCTTGCGCTGGCGAGTTGCCGGTAGCTTCTATGATATAGGTAACTTCCACCGTTCCGTTCCCGGCCACTGACCCGGGCGCGCTGACTTGCACATTAAGGTCCGAGGGCGCCCCCACGACCGACGCTGTAATGCCGGTCAGTGGCACTGCGGTTAGATTTTGCAGCAGCACCGTGTTGGTTTGCGGGAATCCAACATTCAAATGGGCCGATTCAGATTGCGCGCTCAAATTCATACCGATCAGCGTGAATGATCCGGCGATTGAAGCAGGCGTGACGCCTGGCAGCGCCACAGCATATTGGCACAAGCCGACTTCAATGGGGAGTGGATAAAAATACGCGGTCCCATTTCCGGACGCATCCGTCGTGACGGGCAGCGCGCGGCTGGTCCCTCCGGTGTAAATCCATACGTCAACGGTCGCATTCGGCACGGCGGCGCTCGTCTGGCAGTCGAATGTCTTGACGCTAAGTGGAATGACGACTGTTCCTTCTGGATACACTGTTTGCGCCACCTGGACGCTCGGGCAATAGCCAAGAAGCGTCAATGTGACAGGCGAACTGGCAACTGAACCGGCTGCATTCGAGACGACGACCGTATAGCTGGCGCTCGCCTGCGCGCTCGAAATTGTCAAAACAGAACTGTTCTGGCCGGGAATGAGGCTGCCGTTCTGATACCACAAATAAGCTAATGGCCCCGTGCCGTTTGCCGTTGCTGTATAACTGGCGGTCCCGCCCGCCCCAATCGAAATGTTAGGAGGCGTGACGGCAACTGAGGATGGCGGGACGATAACGTTGAGCACGGCCGAGGTCGTGGCGACTCTTGCGTACAAATTGGTGACCACGCAGCGAAAATACCCTACATCTCCGGGCCCCACATTGTTGACCGTCAAAGTGGGTGTTTTCGTTCCAACCGTCAGGCTGCTTTCGAAAAGATTAGCGCCGTTAAATTGCCACTGGTAGGCGAGAGTGGGATCGCCCGTGGCGGCGACCTGGAATTGCGCGGATTGACCCAAATTAACAGTCGCATCGACCGGCTGCAGTGTGAATGCGGGCGCGTTTCCAAAAGCAAAAGCATCCGGGGCGCTCGCGCTGTTTCCATCTGGATTATTGACAGTGACCGCCACTGTCCCCGACGGAGAGGCTGGCGTTGCCACGGTCAGCACATTCGAGCTTTGAACAGTGACGAACGAAGCGGGTTCGGCGCCGAATGCCACACCAACTCCATTTTCAAAGCCAGTTCCAGTAATTGTTACAACCGAGTTGCCCGTATTTGGCCCAGCGCTGGGTGAAACGGAGACAATCGTCGGCGGGGCGCCAACAGGAATGACCGTCAACAACCCACTTTCATAGGTAATGATGTAATTGGCTGGATTAAATGCGCTGCCGATGGGCGCGCTTGCGTATATCGGGTATGGCGATCCGTTCACGGGAGCAGAAGCGGCCGCGCCTGCGCTGGTCAGAGTGACGGATTGAATCACGTCTCCATTCTGCAACCCTGCGGACGCAAACTCTGTTCCAGCAAAATTGAGCGTTCTTCCAAAATACTTGCTCGCGTTATTTGCGGAAATGGTCAGGGCAGCAGGGTTGACTGTCAGAGTGCCGTTGACGTAGGTGATGTTGTAATTGGCCGCCCTCGGCCCGGCGGCGTTCGTCGGTGTAATCGAATAAGTGCCCGCGCCCGCCGTGGGAAGAGAGCCTGCGCTGATTAACGTCACACTGGGAATCGTGTCGCCATTCAGCAATCCGACACTCGTAAAGGCCGTGCCCGGCAACTGGCTGGTTTGTCCGTAGATGTTCGTGGCGTCATTGGCGGTTATTGTCAGCGGCGCGGGATTAATGGTGAGCGTGCCCTGAACATAAACAATATTGTAATTCGGATCAACCGCGCCGCTGGCAATAATCGAATAGATTCCGGCGTGGCTGGTGCTCGTAGCGGTTGTAGAAAGCGAAGGCGCGACAGCAAGCGAAGAAGGCGTGTCGCCATTGACAAAACCACTATAGCTTAGTGAAAGCGGAGGCACAGTTCCGCCATAGGTCATATTGGTGCTGTTGACTGTGATCGTGAGCGTTGTCGGCAGGCACTTGCCCGCACTCCCAGCATTGTAAATGCTGGCAACGTCGTTCGAGGTTAAAGCGCGGTTGTAGTAACTTACTTCGTCAAGCATCCCGTTAAAGAACCGGGTGCGCGACCCGCCACCCCATGAGCTTCCAAATTCGACATCTCTTGTGTTATTTACGGGCGGCGTGGATTCGCTAACCGAACCCTGCAATACTCCGTCCAGATAGAGTTGGATTTGCGTTCCCGTCCATACCCCCGCAACATGGTGCCATGTTGCGTCCAGGACGCTTCTGATCGTGCTGACGCCGGGAAAATTGTCGAACCCGCTCCCGCCGATGCCGTAGCCAAAAAACAGCGTTCCGTTTGCGGAGACGCCTTGGAAAAGCCAGCCGCTGCTGTCAGTAAAACCATGGGACTTGTCTGCTACAAGGAAATGGTCGCCTGATTGGGTTTGGCTGGCGTTAACCCAAAACTCCACGCTGAACGGGCCGGTTGGATTCAGAGAGGCGCTGTTTGAAATATCGACCCACGCAGTCGAACCATTGAAGCCAAAGGCCTGGCCGACGACCCCCGGTGAGAAAGTCACGCCGGTTTCCAGAGTTCCGTTATTTTGGCTGATAAGATCGAGGGCATTTCCGTCGCCTTGCCACCACGAGACTAAGCCTTGGGGCGGGTAGGCGCAGTCATTCTTGGGGAGGCATTTGCCAGCGGAGCCAGCCGTGTAAATCGCGGCGATTTCATCCGCCGCCAGAGCGACATTGTAAATGGAAACCTCATCAATTGATCCGTCAAAAAATTCAGAATTACCCGACCGGCCTCCGATGCGAAAATCGTTGGTTATACCAGGATCGGCATAAATGCCGATGGATCCTTCACCATCGTAACTGCTAGCTAGAGACCCGTTCAGGTACGTATTGACTTGGCCGTTGTTATACGTAACCGCAACATGAGACCATTCGTTGAGCGGCGCGACTGCGCTGGACTCTATCCAGGTCCAACCAGGAGATGAATTTGCAAATGCCCAGTTAATGTGCCCGTCGGCAAAGCGCGCGACTTCATATTCGTCTTCTTTGTTAATAATAATGCCCCCAGTCGCCCCACCGGTGCCGGCTCCTGTGGGGTAAATCCAACCCTCGAATGAAAAGCTATTGGACATATTAAGATCCAACTTGTCACCCACCTCAACGTACCCCGTTCCGTCGAAGCTAAACCCTTGTCCCGCTATCCCATTGGCGAATGTCGCTCCCCCTTCCAAAATCCCTGCATCCTCTCCGGTTGCGTCAGAGGCATTCCCATTTCCAGGCCACCATGCGACCAGCCCGGGGGGCGGCGGCAAACATTGGCTTTCCTCGATGGTTAGAGTCCCCGGATGAAAGGCATACGTGTAGTTCAAATCTTTGATAGTCCCAAGGGCGGCGGTGATCGGGTAAACTCCCCCCGGACTTCCCGCGGTGGCTGTCGTCGTCAGAGACGGAGAGCCGTTTAGCGCGGCAGCGGTTTCGCCGTTGACAAATCCGGCATACGTCGCGGTCAGGGCGGGAATTGTTGAGCCGTAAGGCACAAACACATCGTTTGCGGTGATGCTTAATGGCGCCGGCAGGACTGACAGGCTGACCGTATTTGTGGCCGCGTTGTAATTAACATTGTCGGTGGGATTGAAAACTACGGACAACGTTTGAAGTCCGGCGGGCAGGGTCGCTCCCGCTGGTGGATTATAAGCAAACGTGCCGGGAACATTGGCAGTGGCGTTCAATTGGTTCGAGTCCAACACTGTCCCATAGACGACAGGGGCAGGCGGGAGCCAGGCAATGATTGGCCCCACAAAGGCGCTCGTGACGACCAGGGAGGCGCTGGCATTGCCGTAGGAGATGGAGATCCCCCCGGGTAGATTCGTATTTGAAAACACCCCATTTAAGCTAGTGAACGAGAGAATCGGAAACTGATCGCCCAGCGCCGGCACATAGCCATTGTTGAAAATTGCGCTTACCGCGCCGGCAAGCGTGGCTGGATTGCCTGAAAGGGCTACCATGCCAGAAGTGTTTGAGCCGTTGACGCCAAAGTTCATCGCACCGCCCGCAAGGCTGTAGCTGCCAGCCAAACTTAGAATGCCGCTCTGCGCGTTGATGGTCCCGGTGTTATTGAACGTGACATTGCCGTCCAATGTTGTGGTGCCGCTGGTGCCTGCCTTGGTGAAGGTGCCAAAGTTGTAAAAAGGCGTTGTTCCGCCGTTGTAACCGCCCTGAAAACCGTTGTCAGCCTGTGCTGTCCAGACACCGTAATTATAAATGTGCGCGTTATTGGGAGAATAGCTGTAAAGCGTGGTATTTCCCCAGTTGACGGTTCCGAGGTTAGTCAAAGCAAGGCCGTTCATACCATTGCCGCCTCCGGGCAAAATGTTAAGAACGCTCCCATTGTCCACCGTCAACACACCATATAAACTGCCGCCAACCCACCCAAGTGTCCCTTCGATGGCGCCGGCAAAGGTGGCGCTGCCTGTCACATAATTCGCGGGCCCGGCCAGCGTGTTGGTGCCGGCAAAAGTATAATTGGCAAAATAGATGTTGCCGCCGGCCGCGGTTGAAAAATTCCCGCCAAACCCGGTGCCGGAGTTTACCGCGAGGACGCCGCTCTGCGCGATCGCCGTGCCGGTGTTATTGAACACAACCGCCCCGTCCAGCGTTGTGGTGCCGGTTGTGCCTGACTTGCTGAAGGTGCCAAAGTTATAAAAGGGCGTTGTTCCGCCGTTGTAACCGCCTTCGAAACCGTTATCGGCCTGCGCTGTCCAGACACCGTAGTTGTAAATAAACGCGTTGTTTGGGGCGGCGCTGTAAAGGGTCGTGCTTCCCCAGTTGACCGTTCCTAGATTGGTCAGGGTTAAACCGCGCATGGCATTGCCGCCTCCGGGCAAAATGCTAAGAACGCTGCCAGTATCGACCGTCATCACCCCATACAGACTGCCGCCAACCCAGCCAAGGGTCCCCTCTATTGTGCCGGCGAAAGTGGCGTCGCCTATCAGATAACTTGCCGGACCGGCCAGCGTGTTGGTGCCGGCAAAAGTATAGTTGGCAAAATAGATATTGCCCCCGCCGACGGTTGAAAAATGACCGCCAGTTCCGGCGCCGGAGTTTATGGCAAGGGTCCCGCTCTGGACAATCGCCATGCCGGTGTTTTTGAACACAAGCGCCCCGTCCAGCGTCGTGGTGCCGGCGGTGCCTGATTTGAGAAAGACGCCAAAATTGTAAAACGGTGTTGTTCCGCCGTTGTAGCCGCCTGCGAATTCGTTGTCCGCTTGCGCAAACCAGACCCCATAATTGTATATCTGCGCATTGTTCGGGGCGACGCAGTAGAGGGTGGTGGAGCCCCAGTTGACGGTCCCGAAATTTGTAAGCAGGAGCCCAACCATGGAATTGCCTCCGCCTGGAAGGATGTTAAGGGCGCTATTGCTGGCAACAGTCAGCCCGCCGCTGACGTTGCCGCCAGCCCAATTAAGAGATCCCGATATCACCCCGCCGAAGGTCGTGTTTCCCACCAGGTAATTTCCCGTGCCGCTAAATAAGTTCTGATTGGTGAAGGCAAAATTGGCAAAGCGGATAATTGCGCCGCCATCCGTTTGGAATATGGCGCCCGCGCCGCTTCCGGTGGTGAGATTAAGGCTTCCGGACTCCACGGTGACGGTGCCGAGGTTGTTGAATGCCACTGCGCCATCCAAGGTCGAGGTTCCGGAGGTGCCTGATTTCAGGAAGGTTCCATAGTTGTTGAACAGAGTTGTGCCGCCTTGGTAACCTCCGGCAAAACCATTGTCGTTCTGAGCTTGCCAGAGGCCATAATTGTAAATTTGCGCGTTGTAGGGAGCAAAGCTGTAAATCGTAGCGTAACCCCAATTGACCGTTCCAAAGTTTGTCAGGACAAAGCCTTTCATGGCGTCACCACCACCCGGCGCGATATTAAAAACGCTGTTGGTGGACACAGTCAGATTGCAATCCATGTCCCCGCCGCTCCAAGTCAATGTGCCGGTGAAAATGTTGGTTCCTGACAGGGACCCGTTCACCAGAGCGACATTGGGCGCGGTTAACACGCCGTTGATTGTCGTGGTACCGCCAAGTTCCGCCACTCCGCCTCCGGTTATGGTTGTGCAGCCCGAAAGCTCCATGTTTTCCACCAACAACACCGCGTTGGTCGCCGCGGAGAATGAGCTGTTAGTGCCGACGCCGCCACGTTGGATGGCCAGCGTTCCGCTTTGAACGGCAATCGTTCCCGTGTTGTTGAATACCACGGCGCCATCCAAGGTCGAGGTGCCGGAGGTGCCTGATTTCAGGAAGGTTCCATAGTTGTTGAACAGAGTTGTGCCGCCTTGGTAACCTCCGGCAAAATCATTGTCGTTCTGAGCTTGCCAGAGGCCGTAATTGTAAATTTGCGCGTTGTAGGGAGCAAAGCTGTAAATCGTAGCGTAACCCCAATTGACCGTTCCAAAGTTTGTCAGGACAAAGCCTTTCATGGCGTCACCACCGCCCTGGGCGATATTAAATACGCTGTTGGTGGACACAGTCAGATTGCAATCCATGTCCCCGCCGCTCCAAGTCAATGTGCCGGTGAAAACGTTGGTTCCTGACAGGGACCCGTTCACCAGAGCGACATTGGGGGCGCTTAACACGCCGTTGATTGTCGTGGTACCGCCAAGTTCCGCCACTCCGCCTCCGGTTATGGTTGTGCTGCCCGAAAGCTCCATGTTTTCCACCAACAACACCGCGTTGGTCTCCACCGAGCAAGAGCTGTTGGCGCTATCCCCTCCGCCTTGGATGGCTAGCGTTCCGCTTTGAACGGCAATCGTTCCCGTGTTGTTGAATACCACGGCGCCATCCAAGGTCGAGGTGCCGGAGGTGCCTGATTTCAGGAAGGTTCCATAGTTGTTGAACAGAGTTGTGCCGCCTTGGTAACCTCCGGCAAAACCATTGTCGTTCTGAGCTTGCCAAAGGCCATAATTGTAAATTTGCGCATTATAGGGTGCAAAGCTGTAAATTGTAGTGTACCCCCAATTGACCGTTCCGAAATTCGTCAGGACAAAGCCTTTCATGGCGTTGCCGCCGCCCGGGGCGATATTAAATACGCTGTTGGTGGTCACCGTCAGATTGCAATCCATGTCTCCACCACTCCAAGTCATAGTTCCGGTCAGGACGCTCGTCCCAGCAAACGCTCCGCCATTGACGTAAAATTGTCCGTTGGCGTAAACCTGAATCCCGCCGTTGACCGTAAATGTCTGTGATCCAGTAAGTAAGGTCTGCGTGCCGGTTCCGCCGCTGCTGCCCACAACCAGGCCGGCGATGGTGACACCGGTGTCGAGGGTTACATTGTAAGTTCCTGGCGCATCGATAATTGCCGTGTCGCCGGGGCCGGGCGCCTGGCCAGTGCTCCAGTTGGCGCCCAAACTCCAATTTCCGCCGGTAGTATTGACCCAGCTTACCGTGTCGGCATTTGCTGGTTCAACCGCAAGTGCCAGGAAGGCGAGTAGCATCACTATGCTGGCGCGAAATGAAGGTGGCTGATTCATAATGTCTTATAACTCTTGACGGGTGCCAAAATTGAGCCGCCAAACTCTTTTTCGACCGAGACCGGGAAAAGGTTATGGCTTATTGGCTGTTGCCTACCTCAACAGGAAGTGTATGGGGTGTCAATACAATTCACCGGGATTTTCGGACTACCTGCAGCCGCAACCACTCAGTTGACAGGGAAGCCATTGCGACGCAGATTTTTGCGCAAATGCGAGGAGTGAGCCGCGTGCATGTCCTGCGGGGACCCGCCAGCGGCGAACAACGAAATCATTGCGCAAAAAGATCGAGCAAGCGCTTCGCGCGCCACTGAATTGCATGTCCTAATTCATCCCCGACGGCAAGAAGGCAAAGTCCAGAGGGGCCGGGCCTGCCAGAGGGCGGTCGAATTTTTCTCCGAACTTGGTAAAGCCGGAAATGAAGCCCCCATTGGATAGAAAGAATTGCCCGTTCTCCACCCCCATGAAGCGGTCAAGCCGGTCGGTCTTTCCGGTGGGGTCATGGCTGAACGTTGCGGTGATTTGCTCATGCCATTGCCCGTCGGCGGTGTGGCACCATTGATTTCCGAAAAGCGCTTTGCGGCGAAGTTCGCCGTTGCTGCCCGCGAAATCCTCATTGAAACTGTAAAGGCCGTGCAAGTATTGGCCGTCTTTGGGCGCTTTCCAAGAGGAGATGAGCATCCACTTCTTTTCATCCGGTTGAAACCAATAACCGGCATAAATCGTGTGCGTGGCGCCGGTCGGCTTGGCTGTGACAAGGAAGCGCTGTTGGGCGCCAGTTTTCCAATTGTAGACTAGATGGCTGTGCCCGCCGGTGCCTTCGTTGCCGAAATCGCCGCTGTAAACTCCGGGTCCCTTCGCGATCAGCGTCACGCGGTCGTCCTGGCCCACGTTGTCGCGGCTGACGGCTTCGTGGCCGCTGTCCCACACGCTGAAAATGATCCGGCGCTCGGTCGGGCTGTTGACTTGCATCCCGAAATATCCGCGATGCCAGCCGCACGCTTCAAAATAACTATACAGCGGCGTCTCCACCCCGGTGACTTCGCAGTAAAACGCGTCAATGTTCGTCATGCCCGGTGTTGGGTAAGAAAGATGGACCGAAGCGGCATTGCGGCGCTCTTTCAAATTGAAATGCGCGCCTTCCGTGGCTGCTCCCGAAAGCACGAACGCTTTGATGTTCCCCGCTGAAGCCCCGGCTGCGTTCAGGGACTCCAGAGTAAATTTCTGATAACCCGCTGCGGCAATGTTGAACGAGCCAAAGTCCAATTTCGTTGTGTTGGTTCCAGCTCCTTTGGCAGTTGCTTCGCGTGATTCTCCTCCGACGGTGAGGCGCAACTTAGTTTCCGCGTCGGCCGGCAGTTGCACTTCCAGCACGCAATTCAAATTTCCGGGCGTTTTTATCTCCCCGAACCAGAGAACTTTCTCGCTGGGATCGGTCCAATTTTTAATGCCGGAGTTTCGTGAGATTTGCGCGCCATCGGAATCGGGTTCGAGATAGGCGGTGAAGGCGGGGATGCGCAGTTCAGCGCGCGCTTGAAACGAAGCGAGCAGGCACAAGGCGAGCAAGATTAATTTTTTCATTAAAACAAAATGTTCGACGCAAGCCTCTCAAAGGCAGGGACGCCTCGCCGAGGGGTCCCGGGAACTCTCCCAAGTCCGAACGCGCGCGAACAACGCCACATCCTCGGACGCCTCGGCGAGGCGCTACTTTGGGCGCGGGTTCGGCTGCACCCAGCCCTTGCGCCAGGTGAGGCTCCACAAATCTTCCAGGCGCTTCGCTTCGACATGCCCGTCGACGAAACCAAGGTTAATCATGCCCACTAAGAATGTTCCCGCCGGGACGTTTCTTGGGGCGCGACCGGGATTGATGCCGTGCCTTGCGATGGTGATGCGTTCCATGTCTTCATCGTCGGCGCCGGTATACAAATTCCGAGCGGGAGTATCCGCTTCGAGAGGCCCGCCGTCGATCCAGATGGAGTCGGAAAAATAGGGCGTTGTCGCCGGTTTGGTCACGTTTGCTTCCTTGTCAAAGTAGCTCGAACTGCCGTCGAGCCCCGAATAGCACCAGGCGTTGATGCCATAGCTCCCATGATAGGCCGACGCGCTGTAGACCCCCCAGTTCCAAGTGTAATCGGCCACTCCCAAGCCGCCGTTGCCATCGCTGGTGGAGGCGGGTTGCTGCTCGACCCACGGATTTGGATCGCGTGTGGCGGGGCAGAGGCGGGATTGCGCAAGCTGGCTGTAGTTGGATTGCAGCCGGCCGACCCACAGAGTGTAAGCCCCGCTCGGGTCATTGTAGCTGATCATCATGTCCGCCGAGTCGTTGACGTACATCTTCATGGAGAGGACGATCTGCTTGCCATTATTGAGGCACTGAATGTCTTGCGCTTTGCGCTTGGCAGTGGCCAAGGCCGGCAAGAGCAGGGAGGCAAGTATGGCGATGATGGCAATGACGACCAGCAGTTCGATCAAAGTGAAACCTCGCCTCTCGCGTGCTTCCCTTTGGCCCCTGGTTTTTCTGGCGTTGACTAACCTCTTGGATACAATTCTCATGCTGCCGTTAGAACCGAATTGGTTTTGCTGCCCACGCCTGTAATTATACACTCCCCGCAATTGAATCATATACGCAGTTTGTGGTATGCCGTCCCACGGGAACTTGATTTTCGGTAGGGAGAGACTCGCCGATTAATTTGCTGGAGCGTCGAAACGGCTTGCGCGGAAGATGCCGGAGGCATCACAGAGTGTAGCCGGTGGTTGAGCGAAGCGACACCACCGGAAAAAGCGATAACAATGATTCATCCCGGCAGGGATGACAGCGTGCTGCGGCTGGCATCCTTTCAGGATGCGGGAGGATTTTTAGGACATTTTCCGGTGGTGTCGCTTCGCTCAACCACCGGCTACACTCCTGCATCCCTGCCGGGATGCTGACAGTGGAGATTGCTGTCGACGTTCATTGGCCCCGCCCGACTGCGTCCCAATTTCACGGATAAACCAGTCGATAGTAGCCATTGTTGGTGGCTGACACGCGGACCGTAACGGCATTCGTGCTCGTGGAATCGCTGACCGCACCCCAATCGTTGGAATCAAGGCTGAGGCCGAACTGCAAGTTGTTGGTTTGCGCCAGCAGCGCCCACCCGACGTGATCGACTGGCCATGACAACGTCAGGGTCGATCCAGCGAGGCTGAAATTAATATCCGCGGGCGCCATGCTAGTGACCGGCGGATTTGTCACGACCAGCAGAACTCCGCTGGCGGCGAGGTTCGATGTGCTCCATAGCAAAGTTGAGGGCAGGGTGGGGAGATTGAAATTCGTGAATGATCCCGAGAATTGCGCCGCTGAAAATAGCTTGTAGCTATCGCCCAGGGCGGGGAGATTCGTGCCCGCATTCGTAACGATCAAAGTGCCCGCTTCCGCCAATTGTCCCGCCACGAGAGCCAAGTCGTTGGTCGCCATCCCGCCATTTCGGCTGATCTTCATCCATGCGCTGCCCGCCAGGTTTAGACTGGAGCCGAACGCGAGCGTGCCGATGCTATTGGTGCCGACGGTCAGCATGCCGCCGGCTTGAACGGTTGCGGGGCCGTTGATTGCGCCGGTTCCTCCTAAAGTGGCGCCCTTGGCAATGGAAAGCCTGCTCGCAGCACCGAGAGAACCGGTGACCCACAAGGTCCCTGCGCTGACGATGGTAGGTTTTGCGTAGGTATTTGTGCCGGAAAGCCGGAGGGTGCCGCTGCCTGCCTTGTAAAGACTCGCCCCGCTTGCGTCTCCGTTGGGCGATGTTTGGAGAGTCGACGAAATATCCAAATCGATGCCAGACGGCGTCGTCCCCGCTTGCACGGTGAACGTCGTGCTTCCCTGCCGCAGTGGGGAAAGCGGGACGCCACTTATCGTGGAGGTTTTGGAAGCGGCCCAGCTGTTGAGAGCGGAGCCGCCGCCGTAAAAATCGATATTGCCGCCCGCATTTCCCGTGATCGCGCCGCCTGTCAAGTTGATGATCGCGCTTCCGAGTGTTTGATTGACAGAAGTCGCGACATTCAATGTCCCGCCAGCCAGAGAGATATTCGTCAAAGCGGTCGTGCCGCCGCCATAACCAATTGCGTCGGCAGTGCTCAATTCGAGAATGCCGCCGCTATTGACCGTCACGGCGCCGCGAATCGTCCCGCTGCTGCCGCCTCCGCCGGTTAAATTCAAAATCCCGCTGTTTATGGTCGTGCCGCCGGTGAAGCTGTTTTGCACATTGAGCGAAGCCGTGCCAGTTCCGTTTTTCTGAAGACCGC
Source organism: uncultured Verrucomicrobiae bacterium (assembly GCA_963764165.1). Lineage (GTDB taxonomy): Bacteria > Verrucomicrobiota > Verrucomicrobiia > Limisphaerales > Palsa-1400 > Palsa-1400. The sequence continues at coordinate 523,657 of CAVXRD010000004.1, read as the reverse complement.
CCGCGCCGGAAATGGCGTTGGCAATCTGTATCGCGCCCGCCCCATCCAGCGTCAGGAGATTTCCGCCAGTCGCGACCGCGCCAGCCACGGTGAGCGTTCCATTGCTGCTAATGAACGATTGGGCGGCACTCAGCGTGGTTGGGATGGACCAGGTGTTGTTTCCTGCTTGATTGACAATCCCCCATAAGCTTGAGACCGCATTTCCTGTGAGGCTGAATCCGCCGTTGGAAAAAATGACCTGTCCGACTGCCGATAGAAAATTATTGGTGCTGGTTTGCTGCGCGTTTCCCGCGAACATCAGGGAATTCTGATTGGCGGGAGTCGAGCCAATCCAGTTCGCCGCTGTGCTCCAATTGGCATTGCTGCCGTTCCCGTTCCAAGTGCTCAGTCCGTTGGTATTGATGGAGATGGAACCATTGACCGGAAGATTATTAGTCTGCCAGATCAATCCAGGTGGCAGCGTCGGCAAGCTGAAGTTGGTGAACGCGCGCGAATAACTTTGGGCCGTGAAGAGCGTGAAGGTTTGACCTGCCGCGAGGGCGCCGCCGATGTTTGTAACGACGAGCGAGCCCCCGAAAGCGAGCGGATTCGCGCCCGGCACAGCCAGCGTGCTTCCGCCCGGCGACGCGCCGCCGTTGATGGTCATCAGCAACTTGCCTCCGAGCGATGTTGTTCCCGCGCCCGAGGAGGCGGCGATTGTCTGGCTGAAGCCGTTCAAATTGAGGGTTGCTCCCGGAGAAATAATCAGCGCCGCGCTGGCGCCGATGCAATTCGCGGCTCCGCAAATGACGGTCCCGCTGGTGATTTGCAAGGCCGCATTACCCGCCGGTGCTGTTCCGTTCAAAAGCACTGAACCATTTCCGCGCAGATAAAATCCGAGGCTCCCGACATTCAGCGGCCCGTTAATCGTCAGATCGCCAGTGGCGGTGTTCGCGCCGGGGTCCACTTGCACGGACATTCCGTAGCCGTCGCTGACCATTTGCACGTTGGCGTCTGTGGCGGAGCCGGACGCTGCCGAGGTGCACCACAATCCGGTTCCGTTGATATCGTAAGTGCCAAGATTGGCGAGGCCGGAGCCGTATTGCCGGATGGTGGTAGGGGCGCCTTGCAAGATTACCTCGCCACTGCAATTGTAGGTGCGCCCGCCCGCGAGGTAAAAGCCACTCGGGTCAGAAGCCCCGTTGCCGCTAATGCTCAATCCCGTGTTCGCGTAACCGCCGCCTGTCGTGTAGCCGATTTTCAAAGTCGCCCCAGCCGCGACGGAATACGTCACGTCGCCGGATTTGTTTTGGACTTCGAGCGTGCCGTCGCTGACGCTCACGCCGCCTGTGAACGTGCTGGCCGCGCTGAGAGTCAAATCGCCCGGGCCAGTCTTGGTGAATCCCTGCGCGCCCGCCACGGCTGCGCCAAGAAAATTCGTGGCGCTTTTAATTGACACATTCGGCGTTCCGCTGCTCACGGCCAGCGTCAGCGTCGCGCCACCCGTCGGCGCATAAGTCCAATTGTGTTTGACAGATGGATTCTGGTCGTCCGATACCAGAGTGCCAAGCATCGTTGGAGTGTTGAGGGTCACTGTCGGATTGAGGCTGAGCTCGAGCGTGCTGAAATCGCCGACCGCGTTCGTCCCGCCAGCGGCTAATCCGCCGCTCCAATTGGCGGGCGCGCTCCACGACCCGCCCTCGCCGTTGATCCACACGCCAGAACCTGCCGGCGCGGAGATGGTGAGCAACGCAGGCGCGCTCGTCACTCCGTTGGCGATGACAGTGTAAGTGCCCGCATTCGCCGCAGTCACGCTCGCGATGGAGTAGGTGGCATTGGTCGCGCTGGCGATGTTCGTTCCGTTCAATTGCCATTGAAAACCGGCCGGGACAGGACCAACGACAGAGGCCGCGAAGGTCGCTGCTTGTCCGCCAACGATCGAATTCGTGGCGGGGCTGATTGATACACTCGCGGCTCCCGCAACGTTCGTCCCTGTCAAACTAAAGCTATCGAAGCTGGCGCTATGGATGTTCGGATTGAACGACTGCTCCGCGTTGATGAAAACCCCCGCGTAAATGCTCGTTCCGATCCCTGTCAAGGTAATGGTGTTCGCTTGAATCCAATTTTGTCCGTCAGCCGAAATGAAGCTCGTGAACACGTCGCCCGCCCGCTGAATTTTATACCATGTATAGCTGCTCCCGAGATTGCCGGACCAGGCATTGGCATCGCCGTTTCCGTTGCGCATGGTGTCGTTCTCATAATATGTGCCGCCTTCCACTGCGCTAAAAAGCGCTGCAAAGCGAGTGGTCGAGCCGTCGCCCAGCGGTTGGCCGATGGTCGCGTTGGTGGTGCCTCTGAAAATAATTCCCGCCCGCCATGAGCCGCCTGGCGAAACTCCGTCGGGGCTCGGCTGATTTGGGGTAAGGCCGGCCAAACGGGCGACAAGTGTGGAGTCGCCAGTCACTTTCCGGCTGATGAAATTCATCCCGTCGCCAAGAAGCGAGAACGTGCTCCCCTGAATGGCCCCGCCAGAGGGATAATTGTGCATCTCCAACGGCGACCACGCCCACGCGCCAAACGAGCCATTCGTGGTGACGATTCCCACAGGCGCGGAGTCAATTATATTGGTGCCATTGTAAATCAGGCGCGCGCGAACCAAATTCGTTCGAGCGCTCCAGATCATGGAATTCAATGAATACGGGGTGGTGGACGCCCGGCCCAAATAATAATCCATTCCGGCAGCCGGATGCGCATAATAGGCCGAGTAATCTGTCAAATAAAACAAGACGCCGTTCGCAGCATTGCCGTTTGCCCTCACAGTTGCGCTTAGGCCGGGGTTAAAATTCGGAACAGTGGAGTTTGACAGAGGGGCCGTCAAAACAATCAAGGGTTCACCATTGGCGGGAGTGCGGGAATAGGCCGAGGCCGGCACGTCGACCGCCGCCGTCGCGCCGGGGATTTGCCATGCCAGCCCAATTCCGTCCGTGTAAGCAGTGGAATTTACGGGATTCGCCGCGCCCTTGAAGAATTGCAAATTGAAAGCGTGCGGCCCGGCCGCCAAAGCAATGCCACCGCTTTTGAATTGGCTGGAATCATGCAAACCGTCGAAGTCGATGACATTGGTTCCATCGATTACCAATTCGCTGCCGTCGCCAGAATGCAAGGAGAACGCATAAACGCCGGTTGCGGGAGCGTTGATGAAACCGCTGTAATTGAAACCGTAGTCAGTGCGCTGCCTGCGCGGTGTGACATCGGTGAAGCCAACTGCGCCCGTGTAAATTGGCGTGAGGGCGCTGAAGTTCGGCAGCGAACCCCAATCTCCGCTGGCGGACTCATAGTATTGAAAAGCCAAACCGCCAACCGTGCCTGAAATATTTGTCGCCGCGCTCGGAGAAGCAAGGGCCGGTGTGATCAATATCGGCGCATTGGTGTTGAAGAAAATGTCCGAAATCGTCAACCGAACGTAAGGCGTGGCCACATTCGTCAGAGTCAACAAAACCTGCCGTGCCTCCGGGTCGTTGTTGTTGTAACTGAGCGAGGCGATTCCCGAATACGCGGAGTTGTTGAACACATCCACGCGATAACTCAATTGCGGCGAACTGGACAGGGGAAGCTGCCATTGCACAAGCAACTGGCTGCCGTAAACGGAGGCAGCGAAATTGGTGACGATGATGGGGTCAAACGTCGGCGCAGACGGCTGGCCGCTCATAATCAACGTTTGCGGGTTGTTGTAAGAATTCGTGTAGTCGTGACCAACGTCAGATTCAGAAGCAGCGTTCGTGTTAATCAAATACACATACCCCGCGCTGGTGTATTGGATTTGGTTGGCCATATGCCACGCCCCGTTAATGTGGTAATAACCGTTGGCGTGGTTCACTTTGTAATCGCCGGTGTAGCCTGAGAAATTCTCCTGCCAACCGCTCATGCCCGTCACGCCCGTAACTGCGAACGGATACAGAAACGTGCCGACGTGATCCCAATTAGCTGTGACGGGATCCTTGATCCACATGCCTTGATAACCCAAGTGCGGAGTGCCGTCGGACGGAAGCCAATAGCGAACCGCTTCGCGCGTCCACAAATTGCTGGTGAACTGCGGCCAATAACCTTTGATCGCGCAACTGCTCCCTTCGCCAATCTGCGGGTAACCCACCATGTTCGTCCCGGCAAAAAACGGAATCTGCTGCGAGTACGGCGCGTAGCCGCCGGTGGCCGGCCAGCAGACGTACTGCACGAGAGTGCCGAAGCTGCCGTTCGGAAGTTGATTTTGGTGCGTGAACCCGCCGTAAAAATAGCCCGCGCCGCTATCCGAGCTCGTCACATTTTCTTCATGGATCGCGTCGTAAATCCCCGGCGGAACATCCGGCGAGCGATAATCCTGCATGATGCAGTCCGAACCGCTCGTGACGTTGAAGTTATGATACTGCGCAAAGCATTCGGGCGGATTCAACACCGCCAATGCCATCGCAAAAATGCAGCCAGCCGGATTGAAACGCCTCATTTTCAGAAATCAATTTGTCCGGCGGCGATTTTTTTACCGGGCAGTGGTGGGCTGGGCTCTCTCCGGCAGCGCCTCGACGACCAGCACTTCAAACGGTTTGAGCTTGAAGACCGTGTCTTTGGTTGCTTCGAGTCGGGTCACGCTGACGCTTTGATCCTTGAACGGATTGGCGATGGTGTAGGAAGTCGCCGCACTTTCCGGCAGCTCAAAAACTTTTGCGGGATCGATTTTGATTTGCCGCGGATTTGCCGTCGGATTGCGCAAGGTTAGGATGCCTTTCTTCGGCGACCATGAGGCCCAGCCGTAGACTTCTCCGTCTGCTGGCGAGCCGCCAACCCAATGCGTGTCCACCAGAGTGTCTGAATTTTCGCGCGACCATTTCGCGGCTTCGGCCAAAGCATCCCAGTTCGCGGGCGTGAGCAGGGCGGGCGTGATATACATCTCCTGCAATTGGGTGCCGTTGCCGAACATCGCGCGCACCTCGGATTTGAAAACGTTATTGGTGTCGTGATTCAAGCCATGGGCTTTCTTGGCGTAAATAATGCCGTGCAGCATCAGGGAATTCAGCGGATACAAATCGCTCCGGCCCACGACCTCGTCATGCACATCGTTGTCTTTGTAGGTAATCCACCGCTCGCGTTCGGGCGCCGTCCCGGGGACAAACGAATGATCCTCGCCGCCGCGCCATATGGAATCGGCGAAAAGCAGCCAGAACGGCGACGGCCAGGTGCCCGTCGTTTGATTGACATACAAATCCGGCTTCATCGCGCGCAATTCCGCGATGAGTTTGAGCATGGCGTCAAAATCCCTCTGCGCGCCGCCGCCGCCCGTCCCGGTGTTCTGGCCAATGCCGTCAAACTTGAATTGGTTGATGCCGTATTTCTTGACGACATCCACGCACAAGGCGCGGAAACGCTCGTAATATTTGGGACCGGCCAGGGTGAAATTCCCGTCGCGCGTCTCGAAGCCGTTGGCCTGCCCAAATTTGATGCGATCCGCGTGCGGCTGGCCATAGCCGCCCCACGGCGAGAGCCAGATGCCGGGCGCGAATCCGTATTTTGCGGCCGCGGCCTTGATCGGGGCGAAGCCATTGGGGAAATTCGTCTTGTCAAATTGCCAGAGCGTCTCGGGATTGTCCCAGCCGTCGTCGAACATCGCGGAATCAAGTTTCACCCCGCGCTTGACCGTCAATTCCTCGCCGAATGCATTGATCACGTTCAGCGCCGCCGCTTCGTCGTATTTGCTGAAATAGCCGATGTCGTACCAGGAATTGTAATGCAGGAACAGGCGATAGGGATGCGCGCGTTCGCGTTCGAGGTAGGTGAGAAAATCGCGCCGCAACTGGCCCTTCGTCACGAAACCCGCCACCGACGAGCACGAATAACTTTCGCCCGGCAACAACGATGCGCCTCGCGGCACGAAGCAGCGAATGTAACCCATTTCTCCGCGATTGATGGAAAGGGGATGTTCGGCCCCGAAAAACATGGTGTCCGTCGCCACCGGCGAACCGTCGACCGTGCCCGTGGCGTGGCCGCCCGGCATATTCAATTCCGTCAAAAGAATCCCGCTGAGCGGAACTTCCTTCGCCCCGGCGGTGAACGTAAAGACCTGCCGAAAGTAGCGCGACCCATCACGCAATTGCCCGCGCCACGTCACTTTCAAATCGCCATCCGCCGATTTCAATTCCGCGACGAGTTCGTGGCCGGCAATTTGTTCGGCGCGCCGCGAAGCCGCCGGATTCGCCGTCAACTCCACGAGCTTCGGCTCGCCCTCCAGCGTGAACCCCGCCGCCGGAATATGTTTGGCATTATCGAGCACCAAACTGAACAAATCCTCGCCCAGGCTGATCGTCTCGCCGGTTTTTTTATCCGTCAATTTGCCGGGGAGGAGATGTCCGTCTTTCGAGACAGCCACGACCGTCACCCGATCATTTTCCAGGGTAAAATCACCTGCGAACGCGCAAAGATGGGACTGTGCCAGGGCAAGAGTGAGAACGAGGAGGGGACAACCGCGCCTGAATTTGGTTTCAATCATAAATTGTTTGGAATCGCCGACACATCCTCACAAATGTATTTCCGCAAAGCAAAACACTTTCACACTTGCCAAGTCTGGCTGCTCAATCCAAGAAGGTTAGGGGAAGCCGGGACGTTTCACCATACCACATAAAGGGGAGTTGCAAGCTATGATGGGTGCCAAATCCATGTTCGAAACCGATTGCCGGGCCCTTTGACAAAAGGCTACGCTTGGGCCACATTGGGCGCATGAGCGCAGTAGCCAGAAGCCGCATTGACCCTGAGCTGAAACGCCAAGCTGAAGCCGTCTTGGAAGAGATCGGCCTGAAGCCGCGCGCGGCATTGGAGCTTTTTTACAAGCAGATCATCAAACGCCGGGCAATCCCGTTTCCTGTCCAGGCAGACAGCCCGGAAGACGACGTTCTAAGCCCGCCTGCCCGCCGCAATTCGCTGGCTGATGAGTTTTAGGGATGAGAACCGTCCCGCAACCCGGCGAAGTTTGGTTCATAGATTTAGGCATGGTGGGTAAACCTCGTTATGTGCTCGTTCTGGCGGCTAAAACCGATGCCCGACTGGCCCTCGCCAGCGTGGTTTTGATTACCACACAGTTTGAGGAGACGCCTTACGAGGTCAGCCTGCCTCGCGTGCCGTGGCTGCGGGAGCAAAGCTACATTAACGTTCAAAGCATCCAGCCGGTGAAGTTCACCGAATTTATCCGCAGAGCTCCAGGAAAATTTGATGCGCGGGTCATAAGTGAAGTGGAAGCCGCGCTCAAGCGCTGGTTGAATCTTTAAGACCGCGGACAGAATATCAGGTGCTGGCCATTCCATGCAGAAGGGTCCTCCACCGGGATGGCATCAATCACCCAGCCATCGTCGGCCAAACCAAGGCGAATCGCGCAAAGCACGCCCTTTCGATCCCTGGCGTAGAAGATGTTCGCATAGCCATTTGTCTGCAAGATGCCCGGCTCACCGTGACCTTGTTTCTTCACAAACTCCAAAGCCGCCGTCACTGTACCTTCGGCTTTTGCTTCGCCGCCGAGTTCTGTAATGATGGCGCCGTCTGGCGCGATCCGCAGCAGCTTATATTTGAGATACGTCAATTCAGCAATCGGCTCTTCAGTCTTACGAAAGAACCGGTCCTCGAACTGGGCATAAACCGTGGCGAATTTCACCTGGGTGTTCTTCTTGAAGAAATCCCGAATGACGAGCGGCGTCACAGTGGCGGCCACAACGGTGGTTTCAACAGGCTGCAGAACGGGTGTTTCGAGTGCGAAGTTCATAAATTTGCCTATCGTTCGATTTGCATGAAACGTCCGATTGGCGCAGCCGGCCAGTCCGTCGAACTGGCAGGACGGCCCCAAGAAACGTTGCGCGCATGATGCATCAGGCAACAAGATTGCATAAGCCCGATGTTTAGGCCAATTAAGATGCGAGCCCAATCCATCAAAAAGTTATCAAAGAAGCTTGTTTGATTGAAGTCCGTCTTAATCCTCGCTACATTGGCGCAGTCGTTATAAGGCTTGAAATGAAGCCCGCAAATAAACCCAAGAGATCAATTTGGTCGCCTTGGGGTTCGCCGAAGAATCGCGAGCTGCGAACCGCCGTTGCGCAGGGCGAGACGCCTTGAAGTAACTGGAGACCATCTTCATGTTCGGCATCTTGGCCGTTGGCTGGTCATTGTTTTCTTTATTCGTCACACTGGTTCCTTGGAATATTCAGATTGAGCATCGGGCGTTTCAATGCACGGATGACGTTGGATTCGGCTCATTCTTTGAGGATATGGACACACACAAAGGGGCTGGTGACACGGTTTCTCCAAGTTGGACCTGGGAACAGCTTAAAGTGGCGACAGCAGCATACGAGATGGCTTTTTTCGCGATTTGGTTGGGCATCCCAACTGGCTCTCTGCTGATTTTCAAGCGGAACCGGCGGAAACACCCTGGCCTGAATCGTCCGTTGCAGGAGGACGCTTGTGGGACGTAACGGCATTGCCCGCTGCGCCAGTAAATGTTGGGAAAATGGAAAAGTCCCTGTTCTGCATTAAGAAACCTGAAATGAATCAGTCACGTTCAAAGGGCTGGTTTTAATTCGAGCCCGACTGACTGGTTTTGAAGTGACCGGTTACATAAAGCGGCATTTCGCTAATAGACCAGCTCAGGGTGCGGCTGATGATCCTTATTCCATCGAGCTAACGCGGCGGAATTTGACAAGCTGAACGGTGCAGCCGCTTTTGGGCTTCGTGGTCATTGTTAAAACGGTGTCCAGAATTCCGGATGAGGCAGATGGTCGTAATTCCACATGGCGGCCGTATTCGTTTGGTTGAACAGCACCCAGGGATTCATCGACCCCACATGGCCATCGCAAAATAGTTGATTGTAGTTCTTCCCGTGCCTTGCCGGGTCAAATTTGAAAATTCCCCGAGTCGCCAGCGCGCCGATTTGCATGTAATCAAAACCACCTCTATGTCCGCCGGATCTTTTATCCGGGACATTCCATCTGGATTCACCAATGGCAAACATCTCGCTCGGCACCGCTATTTGATCTTCCGAATGATTTTCAGAAGCTGTTCCCGACTTCCGGCTGGGACGGCCCCCCAACCCCAGCAGCAGGCCGTTGGTTGTGATGGGATTTCCGCCCAAATCAACCGCCCCCCGCTCATTGTAAGCATAGCTGCCGAGAGGAGGAAACCAACCGCCTGGAATTCTTGCCGACTCTTCGATCGCGCCTTTGTATCCCGGACAGTGGTATGCCGGGTCCAACCACTTTGAGGGGATAATAAGGCAGAAGCTTAGCCCACCAAAACCCGGAGTTGTAAGCGCCAACTGGATCGTCCAACGCATGGTCTGGCAAGCCGTGGTAAAACGGATATTTGCCGTGGTGTTCATCCACGTACATTTGCAAGGCCAGTCCCATTTGGTGCAGATGGTTTTTGCAGGTGGCGGATTGGGCGATACCCTTGGCCTTTGATATCCCCGTAAGCAGCAAGGCCGCCAGAATGCCGATGATCGCGATGACCACCAGCAATTCTACAAGTGTAAAGCCGCCATCGAATTTTTTCCCGCGTTCGATTCGTCTCGTATTTATTTACAATTGGACAGGGCAATAACCCGTCCGTCACGCCCAGGCGTCCTCGCAGCATTTAGGGCCCGATTTGAGCGACAGCGTTCGTAACGGCGGTCACATCATTGGGCCATACCGGCCACCCCATTTCCTTTCGTACGCTCGAAGGAGCAGCGCCATTGGGACCGGCTCGCGGGTCGTAACCCCCTCCTGGAAGGACGACGAAGGCTGGTTCATTAGCGGCATTGAGCGTCTCTTTGCGCTGCAATTCGAGCAAAGCCGGGTTGAATGCGCAGAATCTTCCCATTTCAGTTTGCCCCCCCGCATTTGGAATCAAGGCAAAGCGAGTTTAGACTCTGAGGAGCTTGATCAGAAGCCGGTGAGAAATCGGCCTCCCGCTAGTCACATCCCGTCACGCAATTTCCTACTGCGGTTCGTCATATGGTTGCGCCGTCTGGCTCGGCGGGGCAATTTGGGGTCTGTGACAGGCCGCAGCCCAAACTCGACGAAGGAGCATGTCCAAAACGCCATGAAAGCACATGGTTTCATTCCATTGCAACCCTCTTAGCCGGAACGATGCAGTTCGTATCACGGGGAGCACACCCGCCCTCGGGTGTGGACGACTGACGCCCACGCCAGTCGCCTTCGAGAATTCGGCGCACTAATTGGTTTGTCCGTCAAATGTGTTCCGCGAGGGCGCGGAACACTGCACGCGAGGCGCGTGCGCTCCCCATGCGAACTGAATCGCCCCGGCTCAGATGAAATGTAACGGGTTTGTAGCGGGCCTGTAGCTGCTTTTGCAGGGTTCCTCACTGTCTTCAATGGAACAAATGATGGTGCGGGCATCTTGATGAAAATTTCAGGGAACGACGGAATGACGCCGCGTTTCATGCAACCCGACAGCGCGGGAAGAAATGTTGCGGGTCTGTTGCGGGTTTGTTGCTATTTTTGTTGCCCCTTATCTCGTTGATGGTCAACCGTGTAGCGGGTGTTGCCCCTTTTTCGAGACCATATACTATACCGAGCTTTGGCCAACCAAAGACCAACCCTGGATTCCAAATGGGTTGTCCCGCAACGACGGCTAACGAGTTGTCTCATTTCACCGAAAATGGCGAGGAACCATTTGCCACTCCTGGAGATCATGTGATGATCCTGCGCCATTTCCATTTTTTTGGGGCTGGATGCTCGGATGGAGGTTGAATCTGGTGGCCAGGGATGGGTCGGTTTGCGGCGTCATTCTTTCTGTAACCTTTTTCCCAAAAGGGGTCTGTAGAGGGATGTGCCGTTGCGTGAGCGCGGTCATCGCGAAGCCTTGTTATGAAGAACTTATATTTTTTCGCCGCCATCATGGCTGCCCTGTTGGCCTGCCTTTCCGTTCAATCCACTGCCAGGGCCCAATCCAACCTGGTGGGGACGATTTCCGTTCAACTCAACCTTAGCGCCAGCGGCTCCAGCTCCGGTTCCGGGACAGGCTCCCTAAACATCTACAACGACGGTGTCCTGACTGGTGTCGAGGTCGAGTCGATTCAAGAAAATGACAATCTGACCATCTCGATCATAGGCCAGGAACAATTTCCCGTTTGGGCTCAGGGCACCAATTTGCTGATTGCGGCTTGCACGGCGTCAAATATCACCACGACGGTAAACGGCCAGTGGACGCAGGACGATGACTACTCGGGTCCCTATCCCGGGTCGGACGACCTCAGCGCCACCTACCTTGGATCGAACGGCTTTTGGTATTTCATTCCATCGAGCGAGACGGGCGGGTCGAACGTCTTTTTGAGCGCCGCCGCCCTCTATGGCTGGGAGACGCTTGCCACCCTTAATTCTGGCGCGCCCTTCCAGGATTTGTACGAGGGATACGGCGCTGATCTGGCGTTGGATGCTATCGAATCGTGGTCGTTCTATACCACGCTCACGAATGCGGGCATCCCGTGGACGAATAAGATCAACACCAATATGTCGCTCACGACCAATGGACCTTTGGAAGGTGAAATTGCCGTGACTACCTTCACCGCCCAAGCCACCGCTTCTCTCAAGGCCACGATCGTCTACACACCCACCGCCGTCACTCTCCCTTTCACCGCGTCCACCACCAACGGCCCTGCTTCGCTCACCGTCCAATTCGACGCCACGAACATCGACAGCAGCGGCTCGGCCATCTCGAACTGGAATTGGAATTTCGGTGATGGCGTCACGAGCACGCTGCAAAACCCGTCCCATACCTACGTCACGAATACAAACTTTGTTGTAAGCCTTGTCGCCACCAACATTTATGGCGTGGCGGTTTCCGGCGTCGGCCCTTCGAACATCTCCGTCGGCGCGCCGAGCGCCGATTTCTCGATCTCGGCCACCAACGGGTTCATGCCGCTTCTGGTGCAGTTTTATGGGCCGTCCGAGGACACGGCTGGAAACCCCATCGTCTCGTGGAATTGGAGCTTCGGCAATAACACTTTCAGCACGCTCCAAAATCCCGAAACCGAGTATCTCTCGACCAAAACCAAGTCTTACACTCCCAAGCTCACCGTGACCAATAATTTGGGTCTCGCCATTTCGGTGAGCGGCTCGAACATCACCGCCTACTACCCGTTGGTCGTCTTCACCGCCACCCCGACCAACGGGCCACCGCCGCTCGCGGTGCAGTTTACGGCGCCTTCCGCGGACGTGCTTGAGGTGCCGATCACTAATTGGCTCTGGAAATTCGGGGACGGCTCGACCAGCACCAATCAAAATCCAGCGCATACGTTCACCAATGCCGGCGTCTACGGCGTGGTTCTTACCGTGACCAACACCAACGGCACGGCTCCCGGCTCGCTCGGCCCCAGCATCTCGGCCGGCTGCCAGACGGCTTACACCTTCGGCGCCAAGGGCTATAGTTACAACACCAATCTCAATGCTTCCACCAACAGCGACGGTGCGAATCCCCGGGCCGGCCTCACGCTGGCTGGCGGTCGATTTTTCAGCGTCATGTCCAAAGGCGGCGATTTCGGTTCAGGCACCATTTATTCGTTGGACACGAACGGTGACGGCGTCCTCGATGAACTTTACCAATTCAGCGCGCTGCCTACCATCGGCCAGACCAACGTGGACGGCGCGTCGCCGGTGGCGACGTTGGTTTGCGTCGGCGATGCGCTTTACGGCACGGCCCAAACCGGGGGCGCGTTTGGCGGCGGGACGGTCTTTAGCATTGGCACCAACGGCTCCGGCTTCAGCACCCTTTGCGATTTCAGCCAAGGCAGCTTTCCCAGCGGCGTCATTGTCGTCGGCAATTTGGTCTACGGCAACACCGGCTACGGCGGAGCGAACAATACCGGGACGATCTTCTCGGCTGGCGAGGGCGGTCTCGCGCCTATCCATCAGTTCTCGGCCGTGACGTTCGACACGGCCAATTACAGCCTGACCAACGCGGACGGCGCCTATCCGCTCGCGCCTCTTCTGCTTGGCAGCGATGGCGTCACACTTTACGGCACGGCCAGCCAGGGCGGCGCCAACGGCGAGGGCGCGCTCTTCGCCGTGAACGTCAGTGGCAATGGTTTTCATGTGCTGCATAACTTTGCCGACGGCTTCGGCCAGCCTTACGGCGGCCTGATCCAGGCGGGCAACACCCTCTTTGGCACAACCCGCCTTGGCGGCACGAATTCCAGCGGCAGCGTCTTCAAGATCAACACCGACGGCTCCGGCTACGCCGTTCTCCACAGCTTCAGCCAGTCGCAATACGACTTCGCCACGCTGCTTGAAACCAACAGCGACGGCATGAATCCCGAAGGCGCGCTGCTGCTGAACGGCGCGACTTTGTACGGCACGGCCGAGGGCGGAGGCGCGAACAGTTCCGGCACGATTTTCGAAGTGGACACCAACGACGGCAGCGGTTTTGTGACCCTTTACTCGTTCAGTGCGCTCAACTCCGACACCAACCTTTTTGTCCAGACCAATCTCGACGGCGCCAATCCGTATTCCGGCGTCACCATCATTGGGAACACGCTTTACACCACCACCGCCAACGGAGGAGCTGCGGGCCGCGGTACGATTTTTGCATTCAGCCTGGCCGAAGCCACGCCACCGCATCCCTCACTTCAAATCGTGCTAACCCGGGCCGGAAGCGGCGGCGGCAGCGCCTCCACCATCGTAATCTCCTGGCCCTCGTCCCAATCTGGCTACGTCCTCGAGCAGACCTCCGACCTCGGCGGTTCCGGCTGGAGTCCGGTTACCGCGCCGGTTACCGACAACGGCACGACCCGGAGCGTCACCATCTCGACCGCCTCGGGAACCATGTTCTTCAGGTTGCGCGAATAATGGCTTGAGCTTTTGACAGAAGGCTAAGTTTGGCCACATTGATCTCATGGGCGCAGGAGCCAGAAGCCGTATTGACCCCGTGCTAAAACGCCAGGCTGAAGCCGTCTTGGAAGAGATTGGCCTGAAACCGCGGGCGGCATTGGAGCTTTTTTACAAGCAGATCATGACACGGCGGGCCATCCCGTTCCCTGTCCAGGCAGACAGCCCGGAAGACGAGGTTCTGAGCCCGCCCGCCCGCCGCAATTCGCTGGCGGATGAGTTTTAGGGATAAGAACCGTCGGCATTGGCCAGCGATTGATGGTCTATCAGCCGAATAAAAAAACCCTGCGTCAGATCTTTGGCACCTTCCGGAGGCCGCCCATTTCGCCGAACATAAGCATAGAGCGGAAACCAGTAAGTCTGGCAAAGGTTCTCCAAAGCTCCGCGAGCGCGAGCGGTGTCCTGCCGCCCCGCAGCCAAAACCACCGACCAATGTGTCGTCGCAAAATTATGGCTTGCGCGTTCCGATTCCTTGGCTTCGCGGCACGGGTGGGCATGTCGCTCAGAGGATACCCGCGCCAAAGCAGAATCCAAATCCGAAATGCGCGTTTGCCGTTCACCCTTGATGGACCGACCCAGATCGCGTTCAAAAGGGGCGTCAGCAGAAACTGGATCAGTAGGCAGAATGGGTTTGCTTCTTCGGGATATTCGGGCGTAGTCTCGTACTCGGAAGCAGATGGGCGTGCAAACCATTACGATTGACGAAGCCGAGCCGCTGTTCCGCGGCCGGATGGGGTTAATTTTCGGGCCCGGGATCACCGCGGAAGGCGATTTTTACCACGACTTGTCAGCGGGGATCGCGTCAAAATGGGGAGGGAATGGCACTCAGAACTATCTGCAGAACGCACAGCACGCGGTGGATCAGGGGATCGATCCAAACGACATAAAGGGGTTTATTCAGGCATTCCTGAAAGGACAGAAAGCCTATCAATACATCAAACGAATTTCCGCGTTGAAATGGTCTGCTGTAATCTCCTTAGCTATAGATTCCATTTTTGATCAAGAACTGTTAAGAGAGCGAGAGCGAAAGCCTACAGCGTCGATTCCAACACAGGTGCTGGATTTTCCCCAACCTTTACCGCCGAAGTGTGTACCAATATTTAAATTGCTTGGTAATACTGAAGAACATTTCGTATACACGGACTTGATTTACACTGCGCGGCG
Source organism: uncultured Verrucomicrobiae bacterium (assembly GCA_963764165.1). GTDB lineage: Bacteria > Verrucomicrobiota > Verrucomicrobiia > Limisphaerales > Palsa-1400 > Palsa-1400. The sequence continues at coordinate 508,610 of CAVXRD010000004.1, read as the reverse complement.
CCCAACGTGGCGTTTTGCCGTTCAAGATTTTGCCGATAAGGTGCAAGGCAACCCCGTCGTATGCCTCGGCCTAAAAGGCAGTCTTTGGTCTTTCATTGATCTTTTGTCGCAAATGTTATCAGACCGAAAGACTTTCATAGATCCGCTGGTTTTGGTAAAGACCGAATTTACGCAAAAGGAGTATAATGCTATTCTTCAGCTAACCTCGGGAAAGTTGCATGTAGTTTTTGTGGACGCAGGTCTCCCCGAGTTGATAAGTCGATTGAAGGATTTGGAAGGAGCTGGACAAACGCAGCCACTTGCCTTGTACAAGAAAGAATCAGAGTTTGATCGGCTGATACCTTTTAATGATATCGTCACCGTTGTCAATGCGCAACTTGTATCGCAAATAAGCGAGGGAGAAAGGGTGCGATTATTAGATTTGCTGTTTTCCCCGAATCTTCCATCTTGGGATCCGTTCTTTCACAAGCTAGATTTCCGCCGGACAATTGAGAACCAATTGCAAGACAGTATTTTGAAACCACCACGAATAACTCGAGCATTGCCTGTGTACGCTCTGGTTGGCAGCGCGGCATCCGGCAAAACCACGATAGCAAAAAGATTGGCGTATGACCTAGCGTTTAAAGGAAATCTTGTCTTTTGGTTTCGTAGATCCTTTTATCCGAATGTTCAAACATCACTAGGTCATTTTTTTAAGACACTTAGCAGTATTACAGACAATAAGCGGCGCGTTTTCTTTTTTATTGATGATCCAGTTGGATTAGGTTCTTTGTCCGTGTCGTCGATCGCCGCAAGCGCACAAAACAACGGTATTCGATGCACATTTGTCGTTGTTGTACGAACTTCTGACTGGAAGACGAACGACCCTGAAGATTTGATTGGCACGCTCGAATTGCAGCGCGAGTTCAATTTGCTCGATGATTTCGACGCGCAGGAGATAGCTAGCTTTCCAAATTATTTGGTTCACCTGAATGTATTCCCTGATAAGGGCAAGGCGCAGGCTGAACTTGCCAATTTCCCGAGTCGCGGGACGGCGGATACGCTTGGCCTCCTATATTGGCTCTTGCCAAAGACCCGACAAAGTATCGAGGCGAGTATTCAAGAGGAATATTTGCGTTTGGGAGAGCGGGGTGGATTGTCACGTGTTATTATCGGTGCATATAACAAAACCTCGGCCTTCTTAAAGCAAGCTTACGCGATGGCTGCGGTGTGCGATCACTACCACACGCCGCTGCCAGTCGAGGTGCTGGTGTCGGCATTAGACATTTCTTACCGAGAGTGGGTAGATGCGGTTGATCAAAAGGGCCCAGCGTGGGGCTTGTTGTATGGTGAAGCGACTCCAGATGGCGCAACAAAATGCTACAGACCTCGTAACTCTGTTGTAACGCGCACTTTAATAGAGACGATCAACGGCGGCAAGTTAGCACATACTGGTGAGGTCGAACGTCTTTTGACTCTTCTCAAAGCATGCACCGGGACGAGTTTGGTTTATAGGGAGTTCTCTGTTAGTATATTGGTTCCCTGTAGCAAATTGAACCATTTAGAGTACTCGGACGGACTGCAGCTCTATGATACTGCGCTTTCTGCGTTGCCGCTACCGGACCGGACGTTAGTTCATCAAAAAGGGTTGTGGATTAAGTCAAAAGGGAATGATCCTTTATTCGCAAAGTCGGTTTTGGAAACGGCGCTTGTGACGAGGAGTTATCCGTACACCGACCGCGTTGAAGCCGATGAGCACGTGCATACGTCTTTGGCAGCTACGATTCTCGATGCTGCGGACGCTGGGCGCGTACGGCTCGAAGAGAGCTTGCCGGAGATATTGCGTCATTTAGACCACGCGCGTTCTGATGCGTTTTTTAATTCGCGGGCGGTGCATGTTCAGGCAAATCTTATGCTGAGGTTGATTTCGGAACTGAATGATATCGCTTCGGCGGATATTTTTACTTTATTGAATCAAGCGCTGGACGCAGTGGATTCGTCACTTCTTGTACTTAAGAACCCATTGCGACCAGCTCGTGACCAACCAACAAAAGATATTGAATTTTTGGAGGACATATCGGGGAAATTGCAGGCAAGGACGGCGCCTTTGGACGAACTTAAGGCGAGCGCCGAAGACTTATGGCTGCAGTTCAAGAGGCCAGAGGGTTTTGTTATAGCCGCGCGCAAAATGTTAAATGTGGCCCGCGAGAAGAACGCGGGAAGTGCATATAACGACGCATTTGCGTATTGTAAAAGGATCATTGAGATGGTTCAAGCGGAGAACCTATCGCCGTCGGGGGATTTGTGTGCGGCAGCGGCTAGCATCTACTACGAATGGAATGTGAGCCGTTACGATTCTAAGGTGCGAAACCGCGTTATTGATTGGGCATTTTTGTTCGAATTGGGAAGAACAGTTCTGGCGACAGCAAAATATTCCGGCGATCCATTTTACAAATTTGTATGCGCGGTCGCGTTGGTTCAACAACATAAGTGGGCCGAGGCCGAGCCCATGTTCTCTCAGTTGCGTAGGGCTCGGATTCCACGGGAACAGTTGCATGACCCTCGTGCTGTGTTGCTCGATAGCGAGGGCGTGCGTAAGACCGTACAGGGCGTGATAACCGGTGATTCCGAAGTGCACTACCTCAAAGTTGAGGAATTCGGTCGGGATTTTTTGCTCAGTCGTCATGAGCGATGGCCGAGGCAGGGAGAGATTGCTCATGCTTATATTGCTATCGCTTTTGCGGGACCAATCGCGGTGCAAAGCTTAACGTGAAGGCGAAGAGTCAGGGTAAAATCTGAAACTCGGGAGGCGAAATGCTTTCGAGCCGTTGATTCGAAAGTAAATCGTTAAATTTCGAATGCCTTTGATCAAAAAAGAAGTTAATGTGTTCTAATAGACATGAAAGAAATACAGCGGTGGAAAGTCCCGGGCAATCGAAACCGCGGACTTTTGCAGCGGATATATTATTATTAACGGTATAGTCTAACAGAAATGACAGGTCATTTGCTTCCACGATTGCATCAGGACCTGCAATATGAGGAAGGCCGTCTTCTAGGAGCGGTGGTTTAATAGGCCGGGATCGAATGTGCTTTTTAAGACTTTTATAAATCGCCTCAGGTTTTTGGCGAATCATCGGCTTTATGTTAAAAAAGAATCCGCAGCAACAGATTCGGTTTGCTTTGCACTGACAGTCTCTCGCGGTTTCCCGCACAGTGGCGAGTCCGTCGACGACATCTTTGAGGGTTTCATCATTCATCGTGGTTTTAACCGAAATTGCCGCAATGACGGTATGCGGAAACACAACTGTCAAGTCTCCTTGGTGAAATAATGGCGCTTCGGTGGATGTGTTAATTATCAACACGTCTTGCTCCTTACTGCGAACCTCGGGATCGTTAGATGAAACGACAAAGCCAGTGCTAACAAGGACGGTCGACGGACAGTGGCGACGGATAAGACTTTGGAGTAATACTTCCTTATGCCGCCCGTCGTGGGCCCAATGTCCGTCACCAATCAGTTGGCGGACGCGTGACGCTTGCGACTCCAATTCACGCGCTAGCGATTGAAAATATCCGTGATGTGTTGTCTTCATGCTATGTGCGACGAAGCGGCTGAGGGTAACAGACGCCTTGACCATCAAGTAATATATTTCATGGGATGCGACTGCAAGGATGGTTTGAAATTCCAGCGCGGATTGGGCCTCACCTCAGGGGGCAAAACGGGGCAAGTCGCGTCGCATTTATGAACTTCCTCGGCCTTCTGCAGCCAGCGCCAAGGCCAAAACTCCGGCGCTCGGCTTCGATGAGGATGGAAGTATCAATGAGAAACCTCACGCAGGATGACCTACGGATTTGATCGCTGCGGCGATTTCTCGCGCCGTTGCCTTGTCCAGCGGTTTGCGGTTTTTCCACCGGCGGGCAAATTCGGCGCCGCTTAATGGCTTTGCATGAGGCTGGATATCCGCCACGGTTTGCCCGTGCTGGGTAAGCTCGACGGAGCGGTGTCCATGAATCACTGTTCCTAAAATGCGGCCAGTGTCTCTGCGCAGTTCTGTCTGCGTCGCCTTCACGGATGAAAAGTGCATACTTTTCAGCATGAACGCAAGGGGGAAATCGGTCGCTGTCGGCAGGTACTCGACTCGATTGAACAATTGGCGGGCTGCGCTGGAACATGGACATCCATGTAGAGACGAACGCTCAACGAATCTTGCCCAGTGCGCGTAGCCGCCGGCGACCGGGTGAATCCTGGGAATCTGCGGCACGCTTATTCGCCCGCTCAAGCGATTGCCCAACCAGGCTGTCGAATTCCGGCTGGTGATCGAAATAGAACGAAAGCGCGGCGTGGATTTGCCCAAGTGAAAGATGTGGATGCTGGACGTGGATTTCATCCGCGCTCCAGCCATAGGCGAGGTGATCCAACACAACTTCGATAACCTTGGTGTTGCTATCGTCAATCCAGGCCCGCCCTTCGGCGTCAAGGTGAATATGGTTCGGTGTCGCAACAGCGTTCACGACTGAACTTTAGTCAACCTCACGCGCCATTGCAAGGGCTGGGGCGTGCAAAATGGCCCGTCCGCCTCCGTTTAAACGCAAGGGCGCAAAGTTGCAAAATCGCAAAGGAATTTGCATTGATACGTCTGTCTCCAAAACCTTGCAGTGCTATTTCGGAAAACTCTTCATTTTTGGCAAAGTTTTAGGCGGCGAGTTTGGTCAATTTGTCCACGTCCGCTTTGCGGGCGGTCAAGAGCGCAGTAATGGTGGTGCGCCCTTTCTCGGTGACAACATAGCGGTGGGTGCCGCTGACTTTGGCGATCAAGCCATGCGCTCGCAGGAGCCGCAGTCGGCGTCCAATCCAGCCCATTCTGCGTTTGAGTTCGCGGTCATCGCACCGGCTGGGAAAATAGGCCTGCCGAATGTCTCGACTGCGAAAGCCGTTGAGGGCGTACTCTCCCTGGCTGACCATTTCCAAAAGGCGTCCGTCCTCCGGGGCCCAAGGATTGAGGGCGCGGTAGCGCCGCCCCGCCTGCCGCAGGGGCTTGCAGCATTTTTCAACCCATTGGAACAGCGGCACCGTTCCGCTGACGGATCCCAACGCCTGCAAATAACGTTCATTGGCCCGGTGAGAGATTTCTTTGCGCCGTTTCAGGTCGGCCAGCCCCCGGCGCAATGTCAGCCAGCGTTTGGCCTCCTTGGGCCGGCCTTCCGGTTTGCGATAAACTTTAAATTCCTCCGGGTGCGTCACCGTCGTTTCGATCCGCAAAACCGAGCCCTGCTTGTCGTAAAATTTGATCGAGTTGCCGTTAAGACTGTGCTTGACCCGCACGCCCTCCGGCCGCCGTTTGGTGTCGCTGGTGATTTCGCCCTCAAACTGGCCGTACACCCTGCCCGTGCTGATGGGAACGTATCGGCCCAAAAACCTCATCACGTCCGCGCTGGAAAAGGAACTGATGGCATGGTGAACCAGGCTGGGATAAAGCCGGGCCAGGCTCTCGGGCTCCTTGAAAATGACATCGGTGGCATATTCGGTGTCCGAAGCGCTCCAATAGTATTTGAGGTTCAGCGGCTGGCAAATCGACCGGTGCAGGGGATGAACCTCATTGAGCAGCCGGCCCAGCTCCTTGGGCCAGTCAGTTTGCAGTTGCTGGTCCAGCAGGCCTTGAGCGCGCCCCATATCGGCCACCCGCAAAAAGGTGTTCTCCTTCTTTTGATAGGCAATGCCTGCCTGATCCAACTGCTTTCCCAGCCAATGCCGGCCATTGAGGCAGATATTAATCTGGAAGGGAAACCAGGTTTGCAGGCGCAGGTGCATGAAGCCAAACTTGGAATGCTCGAAATAGAAATAAAGATGGCTGCACTTGCGCTGCTGAACCTTCACCTCAATGTGTTTGGTTTGGGGGTTTCCGACGACTTGAAAGGACATGCAGGGTTCCGTGCAATTGAGAATGGCGATCAGTCCCTCGGTGATTTTATCGCGGGCGGCAATCTTGCGCGCCACCTCCTCCTTGCTGGTTTGGCTGGAGGGGACGAAAAGAAAAGGCCGCCCGGCTGTTTGTGCCAGGGCCCTGGCTTTGTCTTTGACCGCTTTGGTGGTCCGTTCGACCAACTGGCTGAAATCCTTGATCAGAATGTGGCAGGCGTTCAAGTAGGCCTCCATCACCTGGGGGCCGTACAACTGGCGCAGCGTCCCGCGCAATCGCAGGCGATCAAAGCCCGAAAGAACTCCTAGAATTGAGGAAGCATGTTTGTGTACAAAAGAGTTGGAAGCGCCGTCATGGGTAAGCGGTTTGTTTTGCATACATCCAATCTTACCCAGACCGGACGGCGCTTTCCTCTTATTTTTGGTTGCGGCTTTGCCGCGCTGTGCCCTTGCGCTTTGGCGTCCTTGCGTTGAATTTCCCGGTCTTTTGGTTTTGGTGCAAAAGCGACATTGCCAATATGTCGCGCCCTACGGGGCTTGGGGCTCATTCTTCGTGGTTGCTACAAATATGTCGTGTCTAACGGCGCTCACTGGCCAAGGCATACAATTTAACGATGTGCTTGGGTCCAACTTCGATCACTTCTCCTGAGTTCGGGCGTTCCAGATTCCGTTTTTCGCATTTTTCCCCCAAAATCGTGCCACAAGACCATCAATACCACAGAAACGTGCGATTACAAGCTGAATTGACACGAAGGACTTTCGGCGTTATTTTTCACCCTGTCGCCATCAGGGCGTGTTCTTTGATATTTTGCGTTCATGTCAGGCGGCGAGGAATCTCTGCGTTCTCGGCGACTCCGCGCGCGATGGCGTTTCATGGCACCACAAAAGGAACTCTCGCGCAGAGAAGATGAGTGCGCAGAGTGGCCGCAAAGACATATCCGCATCCCACCGTAAATTGGTTGTCGCTGGGCTCGGACTGAATATTTGGGCGGACACGCAGGTCCGCCCCGTCAAATTGCGGCGGGGCATTGCATGCTATTGCACCCTATTGCACCCTCTGTTTTTTGCGGCAAAAACCGCATTGCACCCACGCGCGGGCGCCAGCCCAATACTCGACGAAGGAGCATGTCCAAACTGGACCACAATCCCGTCACACAAGTTCATATTGCGGCCAGGCATGTTTTGGGCGCGCCTGGCTGGCAGGGGCGATTTTGTGACGGGTCGGTGTGAGGGTTTGTGACGGTATTTGTGAGGTTCCTCCACGTTTTCAGTGGAATTAGAAATGGGGGAGGCGGAGTTTTCCGGCCACCAGATAGAGCATGGTGGTGAGGTAAACGGGGGAACGAAACCCGCGGGCCTTGCGTTTGACAGCGCTGAAGACGCTGTTGAGTCCTTCCATAAAGGCGTTGGTCAATCCCGATTTCCAGTGGGCCAGGATGCCCTGCAGGTGATCGGTGATCTGGTCGGCCATCCTGACCATGGCCTTGAAAATGTAGGACTTGTAAAATCGCGCCACCCACCGCACCCAGCGGCACCAGATCTTAAAACGCTTTTGAGCCTCTCCGGCGGTGGGGCTGCGATAGATGTCCTGCAGGACCAGGCGCATCTGATAGGCCTTGCTGGTGCAGAGATTTTTTTCTTCGATCTTGGCCAGCCGGGCCGCCTCCTCCTCGTTGAGGTTCTCCGGGTTCTTGCGCCAGAGCCACTGGCTCTTGCGCAGCGACTCCCGCGCCTCCTGCCCGCCCACCTGCGACTCCGCCCGGCGCACTTGGTCCACCGCCTTGCTGGCATTGGCCAAGACGTGAAACTTATCAAAAACGACCCGCGCGTTTTTGCAGTTCTCCTGGACTCCCTTCTGGTAGCCCGCGCTCATATCCATGCTCACCTGGGTGATGGCGCGCGGATCGCCGTTGTGAGCCTCCAAGGCCTGGACAAACACTTCCCACGTTCTGGTGGCCGTGGCCTTCGGTGGCGAAGATCACCTTCTTGGCCGCCAAATCGGCAAAGACACTCATGTAATGCTGGCCCTTGCGCAGGGCCATCTCGTCGACGCCCACGCAGCAGACGTTGCTAAAATCGGCTTGGGCGTAAGCGCCCTCCACATGCTTGAAGAGCATCCGCCACAGGCGCATGTCGCTCTCCTGGGTCACCTCGGCCACTTTGGCCATGGGCATCTCGCGCATGAGCAGGAGCGCGAAGGCTTCGAACCCTTTGGTGAAGTGAGTGCTCAACCCCTCCCAAGGCGGGCGCACCCGAAAGACATGGCCGCACTGGCGGCAGTTGCCGCGCGGCAGCCGGCAGGTGATCTCACAGCGATGCTGGAAAACATTGAGGTGGCGCCAGGTCAGCGATTCGGTGTGGTCGTAGCAAGAAACCAATCCGCCGTCCTTGGGGCAGCGAAGCGTGGGCCATAGCTCCGAGGTTTCACGGATTTCCAAGGATACCGTCCCGCTGCTGGATTCAAAACGGCTTTCGGTGACTTCCCACTTCATTCCGAGTCCCAACAATTCGTGAAATAATTTTTCTGGCGTCATGCCCAAGGCATAGCCAGAGCCCGGCACTAATTCCACTGAAAATGTGGAGGAACCATTTGTGACGGACTAAGTCGTTGATTGACAACATTGTGACGGGTGTGACGGCTTTTTAGGGGGGTATGTATACATATGCCACCCAATGGCCGATTTGGCGAAGCGAGTCAAAAAGAGACAAGGGCCTCGGATTCCAACCCAGTCTCAGCAAATCTCACCAAATCTCAGTAAATCACACCTGTTTTTTGGAAAGCATAATAGGCCGATCCAGAGGGTTCCCGCCTAATTATTATAGTTGACTCAATGCCCTACTGATCGCGCGGCTGGCTTGATCTGGCACTGTGGCTCTTTTGTCCGACGCCGTCTGCGGCCAAACGGATTGCAAACGCGCCGGGAGTGTAACCCTCAATAATATTTGGGAGGCAAATTGGTTTCGAGGAGCGCGGTCGTCTCGACCGCTGTTTTCGGCGTCCCGCCGAAAACTCTTTTTGCAAAGGCAATTTTTCAAACAGTGATCGCCAAGAATTTGCCAGGCTGTCCGGCGAGACGCCGGCCAGAGCGACCGGGACGGCCGCGCTCCCAAATCCAACCGAATCGTTCCGGCTTAATGAAGCGTCTTGCCTGCGTTGCGCTGTCTGGGTATGCTGCGACTGCCCTAACGCCAAAAGGATGCGTTCGCTTTTTCGATTACTCGTTCTTGTCGCGGTCTTGAAGTTAGTCTGTCCGCCAAGCCTTTTGTCCGGTGCGGAAATTTCCACCGGCCCGGCTCAAACCCCGATTATTCGCTCGTGGGGAACAGAAGCCGGCCTGCCTCAAAACACCGTCACCGCAATCGTGCAAACGAAGGACGGTTATATGTGGCTGGGCACGCGCGATGGGCTGGCTTGCTTCGACGGCGTGCGCTTCAAAACTCTCGGGTTGGAAAGCGGACTTTCGAGCGTCGATATTTCATGCCTTTGCGAAGATAAACAGGGGCGGCTCTGGATTGGCACCGATGGCGCGGGATTGTGTGTGATGCAGGATGGGCATATCGATCTGATTTCCGACCCGGAACATCTTTCGGGCAGCGATTCGATCAATTGCCTGCAAGAGGATTCTTTGGGCCAAATGTGGATTGGCACGCGCGGCGGTTTGTTGATTTGCCGCGATGGGAAATCGGTGGAAGTTCCGACGTTCCCCAATTTGCTTCGCTCGCCCATTCACGATTTGCTGCGAAGCCGCGATGGAAAAAGCATGTGGATCGCCAGCGTTGGCGATGGTCTCATGGTCGAAACGGGCGGGCAATTGGAGCGGTGCCCCGGTCCCCCGGACCACGAGAAATTGGTGGGCCGCAGCCTTTACGAAGATCGGCAGGGCCGCTTCTGGATCAGCATCGGCAACGGCGCCGTTCTCTGCCGCGAGACCAACGAATGGCAGGTTTACAACGAATCCAACGGATTGCCTTTCGCTTACATTAGCTGCTTCGCTGAGGATTCGGCAGGAACCATGTGGGCCGGATCACTCGACGAAGGTTTGTACCGTTTCGACAACGGGCATTTTTCCAGCCTGCGCCGCGCGGACCATCTTTCCGCCGATGACATCCGTTCCCTTTATCCGGACACTGATGGCAATCTCTGGGTGGGGACGCGAACCGGCGGATTGAATCGCCTGAGCAAACGAAATGTGCTGGTCGTGGCAGGCGCGCAAGGATTGACCAACGATTTCGCCCGGTCGGTGGCCCAGACGTCGGACGGCAAACTGTGGGTTGGCACGGTGGGCGGCAGCTTGTATTCCGGCGATGTTTCGGAAATGCGCCAATTTCGCCCAGCGCCATTTGGCGAGCAGATTTATTACTACGCGGAGGTTGGTCCGGTGCTGGCGACCGACGACGGTTCGGTCTGGTGGGGTGGCAATGGGTCATTGCTGCAATGGCATAACAATCAGCTCGAAGGCTGCTTCACCAATGAATCCTGGCTCAAGAATGTATTTGTCATCGCGCTCCAGAATGATTGGAAAGGCGGTTTCTGGCTTGGCACGACCGGCGGGAAACTGGTGCATTGGCAGGGCGGGCATTTCACGGAGTTCCCGGGGCGAGTCACGCATGGTTCTGTGACCTGCCTTGCCGTCCAGCCCGATGGAAGCCTGTGGGTGGGCACCAGCGATAGCGGCGTGAAGCGGGTAAACGAGGGAAACCCGAACATTTTCGCGATTACAAATGGCCTGGCCAGCATTTCCGTTCGCGCGCTCCATCTGGATCCGGACCAGACGCTTTGGATCGGCACGGAGGGCGGGGGACTAAGCTGCTGGCGCAATGGCAAAACCACCACGTTCACGCCGGAGCAGGGCCTCTTGCCACGCACCGTCTCACAAATCGTCGAAGACGATCATGGATTTCTTTGGCTCGGGTGCGATTCCGGCATTTACAAAGTTGCCAGGAAGAATTTAATTGACTGCTCTGACGGAGCGCTCCCGTTTTTTCATGCGCGGCAATTCAGCCTCAACGACGGCTTGCCTGCCGACGAATGTTCCGGGGGATTCTGTCCGGCGGGATTGAAAACGAAATCCGGCCTCATCTGTTTTTCCACCGTTCACGGATTGGTCTTTCTCAATCAGGACAATGAGGGCGCCGAAAAGCCGCCGCCGAAAGCCGTGTTGGAGGAACTGCTTGTCAATGGGCGAACCCAAGTCTCCACGAATTTCACGGTGGCCGGCCGTTTTGGAAAAACGCGAAAGCAATTGATAATTCCGCCCGGGCCGCGTGATTTGGAATTGCACTACACCGCGCTGGAATTCTCGGCTCCCGAGAAAATATTCTTCCGCTATCGTCTCGAAGGATTGGACGATGCCTGGACGGAAGCGCTGGGGCGCCGGACGGTTTATTATCCGCACTTGCCTTCCGGGGAATTCACGTTCCACGTCCAGGCTTGCAACGCCGCCGGCGTCTGGAGTGATGACGACGCCGTCCTCGCGGTGAGCGCGCAGCCGTATTATTGGGAAACGGCGTGGTTCCGGTTCATGGTGTTTTCGGCGCTGTTCATCATGCTGGCGGGCTTGCTGCTGTGGGTGCTGCGCGCCCGCTACGCGAGCCGGTTGCTGCGATTGCAAACGCTCAACGCGATCGAACGCGAGCGGCTGCGAATCTCGAAGGACATGCACGACCACGTCGGCGGCGTGTTGACGCAGGTTTCGCAATTGAGCGATCTCGGATTGAACGAAGCCGGGAACAAAGACCTTGTCAAGAATCGTTTGGAGCGAATTGGCAGCCAGGCACGAGTGGCGGTGCAGGCCTTGGACGAAATCGTCTGGGCCACCAACCCAAAAAACGACACGCTGGTGAGTTTCGCCGAATACGTCAGCCGTTTCAGCGACGAGTTTTTTGAGTATACCGAAATCCGCTGCTGGCAGGAAGTGCCCGACGTCTTCCCCGCCGTGCCGTTGCGCGCGGACGTTCGCCACAACGTCTTCTTGGCCGTGCGCGAAGCGTTTAACAATGCTCTTAAGCATTCGCATGGAACGGAAGTTTGGCTGCGCATCAAACTCCAGGAACAGCGCGTGACTCTTGAAGTGGAAGACAACGGCCGCGGTTTCAACATCGCGAAATCGGAGGGGCTCGGCAACGGCTTGGAAAACATGCGGGCGCGTCTGGCAGAGGACGGCGGAGAAGCGCATTTGGAAAGCGAACCGGGGAAGGGGACGCGTGTCGTCCTGACCTTTCCACTTAACTCGATTTTGTGATGCGTCATGATACCTCAAATGTGGTATTGGTGGAGGAGCGATGAACGGCTATGAATAAGCGGACTGTGAACAGACCGATTCAAGTTGCCCTGGTGGAAGACGATCCGAATCTGCGCGCCAACTTGACGGCGATGCTGAACAGCGCCTCGGGCTTCCAATGCCAGGCCGCATATCCCGACGGCCTCGCCGCGCTGCGCGGCATTCCAGCCAATCGCCCCGATGTGGTTTTGATGGACATAAACCTGCCCGGGATGCTCGGCACCGATTGCGTCCGCCAGCTCAAAGAGCTTACGCCCAAGCTCCCCGTCCTCATGCTAACCGTTTACGAGGACAGCGAGCAGATTTTCAAATCGCTTATGTCTGGCGCGACGGGATATTTGCTCAAGCGCACCTCGAAGGATAAGCTGCTGGACGCCATCCGCGAAGTGGACGCCGGTGGAGCGCCGATGTCCCGGCAAATCGCCCGCCGCGTCGTCCAGTATTTCCAGAACGTCCGCGAACTCCCGGCAGACGCGCGCAACGCGTCAGCCGTTGTTAATTTGACAGAGCGCGAACAGGAAGTGCTGGCGGCTCTGGCCAAAGGCCATTCCTACAAGGAAATTGCGGACCTTCTGAGAATAAGTTTCGAAACCGTGCGCACCCATCTTCGCACGATTTATGAGAAGCTCCACGTCCACAGCCGCACGGAAGCGGTGCTCAAGTATCTTGGCCGCTGAAGCTGAACCTTGGCACGGCAGCTTGCTCCGGACCGCGGATTTGCGCATAATAGGAAGGCAATCATGCGCCCGTAGCTCAGTTGGATAGAGCAACTGCCTTCTAAGCAGTGGGTCCCGCGTTCGATTCGCGGCGGGCGCACCAGTTCTAAACTCTTCTTTGCCTCTCCGAAAAGTGGCAGGTGGACAGGCGGGTTTTTGATGATAAGCTCTACCCCTCGTTGTCGCAGAGAACCTGATTCTCCGTCTTCGAACTTTATTTCCATGCTGACGATTCGTGATTTGAAAATGACCTTGGGGGGCCGCGTGCTCTTCGAGAACGCCTCGCTGCAGATCAATGCCGGCGACCGCGTCGCTTTGGTCGGGCCCAACGGCGCGGGGAAGTCCACTTTGTTCTCGATCATCCTCAAACAGAAGGAGCCGGATACGGGCACGATTGAGCGGGATGTCTGGACGAGCGTCGGTTTTCTTCCGCAGGAAGCCGAAGCGCTCGGCGACGAAACTGTCCTCGATGTCGCCACGGGCCGGGTGGAAGAATTGCCCCGCCTCGAAAAGCGGCTGCGCGAATTGGAGTCGGCGGGCGACGTTTCCAGCGCCGAATATTTTGAGACCCATGCCAAGCACGACGCCTTGGCCGATCCGCAGGTGGAGACCAAGGCGAAGAAAATGCTGCGCGGGCTCGGCTATCGCGATGCGGATGTCCATCGCCCTGCGCGTGATCTTAGCGGTGGCTGGATCATGCGCGCCCGCCTTGCCCGCCTTCTCGTGATGGAGCCGGATTTGTTGCTTCTTGACGAACCGACGAATCACCTCGACCTTCTCGCGCTCCTCTGGCTTCAGGAATACTTGAAAAATTATTCCGGCGCCGTCCTGCTCATCTCGCACGATCGCCAGTTCATGGACGAGATTGCGACCGAGGTGCATGAAATCTCGGAGAAGAAACTGATCGCCTACACGGGAAACTACACCGATTACCTCCGTCAGCGGGAGGAACGCTACGAGCAGCAACTGGCCGCCTACAAAAACCAGCAGAAGGAAATCCAGGCGCTGCAAGAATTCGCTGACCGGTTCCGCTCCGTCACCTCCAAGGCGTCGCAGGCGATGAGCAAGCTCAAACAAATTGAGCGCATGGAACTCCTCGAGAAGCCGGTCGCGCCCAAGAAGCCGTTCCGCTTCCAAATTCCCCAACCGCCACGCGGCGGGCAACGGGCGGTCAGTTTGCGCGGCGTTCACATGGCTTACGGCGCCCACAAAGTTTACCAGGGACTCGATTTAACCATCGAACGCGGCGAGCGCACCGTGCTTGTCGGGCCAAACGGCGCCGGCAAATCAACGCTGCTGAAGATTCTCGCCGGAGTGGTTCAGTTCCAGCAGGGAGAATGCGATCTCGGCCACAATGCCAAGATCGGCTACTTCAGCCAGCATCGCGCGGCCACGCTGGACCCGGAGAAAACGGTGCTTGATGAAGTTTTGGCCAGCGCGCCAAGCCTTCGCGAGGAAGAAGGACGAGCCATTCTCGGATCCTTCCTTTTCCGCAAGGACGACATTTTCAAGAAGACGGAAGTTCTCAGCGGCGGCGAAAAGACGCGCCTCAACTTGGTCAAATTCCTGGTGGATCCACCCAACCTCCTGCTGATGGACGAGCCGACCACGCATCTCGATCTTCAAACAGTGGAATCGCTCACACTCGCGCTCGAGCGTTACGAAGGAACCTTGGTGTTCATTTCGCACGATGTGAATTTCATCCGCCATCTGGCGACCAAAGTCCTGCATGTCAACTCCGGCAAGATCACGCCCTACGTTGGCGGATACGATTATTTCCTCGAAAAAACCGGCGCGCTCAACGATGAACGCGCAGCGCTCACTGCGGGCTAAATTGCTGAGTTTGAATGCGCCGCAATAATTCGCCGAGAAAATCGCCGCGACAATTCATTTTCAATTTACACTCGCCGCCCGCTGCGTTAAACCGCAGGCCTTTCCTTAGATGAACGAAGCACATATTCTAAAAATTGCGGGTGAACTAAAAGTTCAGCCGAGGCAGGTTGCTGCGACTGCCAAACTTTTCGCCGAAGGCGCCACGGTTCCTTTCATTGCGCGCTATCGCAAGGAAGCGACCGGATCGCTGGATGAAGTGGCCATCACCAGCGTTCGCGAACGACTCCTTAATCTGGCGGAACTGGACCAGCGCCGGGAAGTGATTCTTAAATCTCTCGCCGAGCGCAACCTCCTCACCGATGAACTTAAGTCCGCGATTAATGGAGCCGAGACGCTGACGGTGTTGGAGGACATTTTTCAACCTTACCGCCCCAAACGCCGCACCCGCGCCACCATCGCCAAGGAACTTGGTTTGGAGCCACTGGCCGACTTGCTTTTCCAAGGGCAATCCACCGTGAACCCGGAAGTGGAAGCCAAGGCTTATGTCGGCGCAGAAAAAGGCGTGGCGGATGTGGCCGCCGCCCTCGCCGGCGCTCGCGATATTCTCGCAGAGCGAATCAGCGACGACGCGCAGGCGCGGGCCCGGCTGCGTGAGTTGTTCTGGAGCAAGGGGATGGTCAAGTCGAAAGTCATGTTCGAAAAGGAGGAGGCGGCGGCGAAGTTCAAGGATTACTTCGATTGGACCGAGCCGGTCGCCAAAATCCCGAGCCACCGCATGCTGGCCATCCGCCGCGGCGAAAGTGAAGGGATGCTTCTGGTGCGGATCAATCCACAAGAGGAAGACGCCCTTGCCTTGATCGAACCGCTTTTTGTCACTGGCAAAGGTCCCGCCGCGGAACAGGTGCGCTTGGCTGTGCAGGACAGTTACAAGCGTTTGCTCGGCTCGGCAATTGAGGTTGAAACTCGGATTGAGTCCAAAAAGCGGGCTGACGCAGAGGCAATTCGCGTATTTTCGGAAAACCTCCGAGAATTGCTGTTGTCCTCTCCGCTCGGCCGCAAGAGTGTGCTCGCGATTGATCCCGGCTTCCGCACTGGTTGCAAGGTCGTCTGCCTGGACCGCCAAGGCAAGCTGCTTCACAACGAGGTAATTTACCCGACTGCCGCCTCGGCTGGCGAGGCGCGGGAATCGGCCGAGACGGTGCTCGGGCTGATTCGCAAATATCAGATTGAAGCCATTGCCATCGGCAACGGCACAGCCGGCCGCGAAACGGAGGCATTTGTCAAGGCGCTCAAGCTGCCTTCCACAATTCCTGTGGTCATGGTCAATGAGAGCGGGGCTTCCATTTATTCCGCCTCGGAGGTCGCGCGTGAAGAATTTCCCGATCATGATCTCACCGTGCGCGGCGCGGTGTCCATCGGCCGGCGGTTGATGGATCCGCTGGCGGAACTGGTCAAGCTCGATCCGAAATCGATTGGCGTGGGACAGTATCAACACGATGTCGATCAATGCGCCCTCAAGCGGACGCTGGACGATGTTGTGATGAGTTGTGTCAACGGGGTGGGGGTGGAACTCAACACCGCCAGCAAACAGTTGCTGGCATATGTTTCCGGCCTCGGCCCCGCGCTGGCGGAAAATATTGTTGCCTATCGCAATGAAAACGGGCCGTTCAAGTCTCGCGCTGGATTGAAGGAAGTGCCGCGGTTGGGGCCAAAGGCATTCGAGCAAGCTGCCGGATTTTTGCGCATTCGCGACGGCGCCCATCCATTGGATGCTAGCGCCGTGCATCCCGAGAGTTATTCCATTGTCGATCAAATGGCCCGCGACACGGGCTGCACCGTCAATGATCTGATGCGCGACGTGGCTCAGAGGCAGAAAATCCAACTGCAAAAATATGTCACCACCGAGGTTGGCTTGCCGACGCTCACGGACATCGTGGCCGAGCTGGCCAAACCGGGCCGCGATCCGCGCCAGCGATTTGAAGTATTCGCCTTCCAGGCTGGCGTGGAGAAAATCGAGGATTTGAAACCCGGCATGAAACTCCCGGGCATCGTGACCAACGTGACGGCCTTCGGCGCCTTCGTGGATATCGGTGTTCATCAAGACGGATTGGTCCACGTCAGCCAAATCAGCGACCGTTTTGTAAAAGACCCGGCGGAATTGCTCAAGGTGCAGCAGAAGGTCATGGTCACAGTCACTGAAGTGGACTTGCCGAGAAAGCGCATTGCTCTTTCGATGAAGGCGGCGCCGATTATTGGCGGGACCGGCGCGGGCAAAACTTCTCCCGGTCCCAGCCGGCCACCCGCGCGCGTTCAACCGGCCAAACCTCCGGCCACGGACTGGTTCACGGAAGCGCTCAATCGTGGCAAGAAGGGTTGAGGTGGTGTGGGACAGAATTTTTCGTTAAGCAATATTTCCCCCGGTCGGGCGCCTAGGAATTGAGACGTCGGCGCGATGCATCTGCCCACTCAGGGGAAAGGCCGCGCCAGCCGGTCGGCGTTGCGGCAGGTCGTCAGCATTTTCTTTGGCGGTTCTCATATCTCTCATATGAGTTCGGTCGATTTGCGATTACAGGGCTTCCAATGTGACCCTCTTCGCCTCAGCGCGGTTCTTGGGCTGATAGTATTCATAGACGGCGCTCGGTGGTGTCTGGACGCGCAACGGGTATTTGGCCCTCAAACTGTAATCGAACTTGAATGGAGACGATTCGGAAAGGTCGCGCAAATAGAGAATGACCTGTGCTCCAGTCAATTCAAACTTGGCGATTTGATCCTTTTCGCGCATTCGCTCGAACGAAGTTTCGTCCACTTCGAACCCCGGTGGGATGCCCAAATCGACGATAGCCATGTTGATGCGCTGGCTCGTGTTATTCTTGACTGTGACTGAGCATTTGAGCTGGTCGTTGATGGAGAGGGCGGTGCGATCGTATTGGACGTCAATTTGCAGGGGATCGGCGTTCGTCTTCGCGGCCGATATAGTCGGAACAGACGGCTTCCAATATGAGCCGGCAAATTGGAACGGCAGTTCGCCAGCCGGCTCTTGATGAAAGCTGATTTTATTTTCGCCGAGGCGAAGGAATTTTGTTAAATCAACCTGTTTCATCACGTCGCTATTATCCTTGGTAACGTGGAATGTTTCGACGGATTGTCCGTTGACCTTGACTGAGATCACGGATTCAAAATCTTGTCCAAGCGAGGTGGTGCTTCCCGTCAAAAGGGCGCGGATGGCGAGAATCGTGGCTTGGGTCGATCCAAATGTGCCATTTGCGTCTTTGGCCTTCGAGATCCAATTTAACGCCTGTTTGACAGTTTGCGGCCACATGCCTGCTTTCATCAACGCCATTGCCGCCAGGGCGGTTGTCTCCGTCTCCATTCCCATTCCAATTGAATGCGTAAGACTTTGCCCGGTGGATTTCCAATGAACCATTTGTTTGCAGTCGTTGAAAGCGGTGTCGTGCAACTGAGTCGCCAATTGGCGACCGAAGGCGTCGCTTCGGTTGTTGCCGAGCAACGCATTTGCGGCGAGGGCTTTGGCATAGGTTGTTGAAATTTCATCGGGGTGAGTTCGCAAGTAATCCAGCGCCTTCTGGAGAGTCGGCGAATGGTCGCCCGCTTCAGCCAAAGACCATGCCACATAGGCGGTGAGCGGCTTGCGTTGCGACCAATCGTCGTAGCCGTCGGCCTGCTTCCACGAGCCGTCAGCGCTCTGCTGCGCCCGCAGCCATTCCAGAGTTCGACTTACCATTGCTTGATCAACGGGCTGAATGTGGTTCATATCCGTAAACTCCAAAATGCCGTAGGCCGTCAGTCCCACATTGGCAGGCGTATGGCCGAACCATTCAAAACCGCCGCCTGGAACCTCGAAGGTCAAGAGCCTCTGGTAACCGGTGTTAATGAACTTGCGCGCTCGAATCTCGATCTCCGGCGTCAAGCGGCCCATGCGCTTGAGGTAATCAAGCACGAGGACGTTTGGATAGGTGGTGGAAGAGGTCTGCTCAAAACATCCATGAGGCGCTTCGAAAATCGAATCCAGTCCTTCGACAATCTCGCTAAAGCGCGATGGATAAAACTTTGCGATCAATTTCTGCGAATCCGGCACGGAGCCTTCCGGAATAGTCATCGTATCGGTGAAGTCGCTTTGCAGAATCTCATTTTGTGTCCGCTCGGTTTTCTCACCTACCGGGAGCACTCGGATTTCGCGTTCAACGGCGTCCGACATTTTGGTTCCCTGAGCTGAAATGCGGAGGGAGCGGTTGCCCACGCGGACAACCTTGATTGGCAGAGTCGCGCTTTTTACTTCGTTGGGCGCGAGATGGATCGCAGCGGTTCGCAGTGGTGATTCAAACCAGTCAGCGGACGCTAGAGTCAAATGAACGTCCTGCGCTTCGTTCAAATAGTTGTAGCAGCTAATAGGGACTGAGACCTCGTCACCCAGCGACATGGAGACGGGCAGGTCGAGATCAATAAAGAAATCCTGGAAGACGGGAATTGGCAATTCCGCGCCGCCCATCTTTCCCGTGGAACTGATTCCATCAATCGCCGTGCGCCAGGTTGTGATGGAATCGGCCAGTGGAATTTCCAGACTCGCCTTCCCGTGGTCGTCGGTGATCAACTCCGGCCGCCAGAAAAGCGTTTCGGGAAAATCACGCCGGATGCGGGGCGAACTTTGGGCGGCATTTTCCGGGCCCGCATTATCGGAATCCATGATCTGCTTTTCGGTCTCGATTTGCCTCAATGTGTTAATCAATGAAATGCGTTGCGCTTTTTGTTTGGCCCGCGCCAGCGAGGGCAGGAGCATGGATGACAAGACGAGGATCATGACGATGACTGAGGCCCAAAACGCGAAGGACACTTGCGGAGTCCGGGTTGTGATGTTTTGACTGTCCATTTGGTTCTTTAAAAGAATCCCGTAGGAGGCCAAAACGGTCAGGGGCGCGAGAACGCTCCCGAGCAGCAGCATGATGAGCATGTCTTCCGAAGATGGCGGATTTAGTGCGATCATGGCGAAACTTGCGCGGGAAAATGCGAATTGTGTGAAAAAGGCAATGAGACCGATGCGAGCGCTTGTGGTGTCCCGCCCCAGATCCTTCACCGCTGTGGGTCTTGTTTCAAAAAATCCGACGCAAAGAAGTAGAAGAATTGCAACCACCTCCACTCCGAAGAGAAACCACGCTGCGTGATCGTTTCGCCCAGCGAACAGCGCCAGCCCACCCGGATACCATATCAATGGAAAAATGGTCGCTGCGCCGAGCTTGTTATAAACACGAACGCTTATTTCTGCTCCACGCAATGCGCCCGGGCTTGCGTTCGCGGAAATGACAGCCGATTTGCGTCGCGACAGGCAAATCAGCAGGATTAGAGGAGCAAGGAACACCGCCGCAAGGAAGGCATTTCGCCCATATTTGCCCAGTGCGTTGAAATAAGCCCGCCGGTGCGCCTCCGTTGCTTGAAGCTTCACCGGACCCGTCGCTTCACGCATCGTGTAAAGACCTCCGCCGCCCTCGGCGAAACGAAACGCTTCGGCGAACTGCGGGTCATTGCGGAGAGACTCATATTCCTTCGTTCCCTTGAATCGGCGGAGTTGATCCACGAGAGATTGGGCCGAAGGATCGCCGCTGTGAATCATGGCCTCGATTCCTGACGGAGCGGATCGCTGCTCCAATGAAGCGAGATACGCCGACGCCAGCCTTTGTTGCGTGCCGAGAAGAATCTGGTCCGGCGTGTCAAAGAATTTTATTTGATAGCGCGGCTTCAACAAGTCGCTTTCTGCGTCGAGAAACTGCTGCAAGAGGCCGGGCCGATTTTCGTGCAGGGCGAAGACGCTCTCGTCGACCGCCGCAATTCCTAACGCAGCAGGCGCCGGCTGGCCACGGGAGTCTGTGACGCTCAGATCAACCGTCGCCAACTCGCCTGGCCGATAGATTGGCTTCGACAATTTCGCCGAAATGTTTAGCCCGGATGCGGGATTGATAAACAACACGCGCGAACTGCCTCTGTCTTCGCCATTGGCTGCAATAACGTAGGCGTTGATCTGAAGAGGGCCAACCAGCGACGCGGGAAGATCGATTGCGCATTCCGCCGCATGGTTCTTTAGAGACGCCGACTTGGTGAAGACCGTCTGGCCGTCTTTGATCGCGTCGATGAACACAGTGTTATCGCCTTCGGACGAGAGAACAGTGATTTTGGCAGCTTGGCCGGCTTGGTAAACCGCTTTGTCCGCACGCACCAACAGCGGCGCTGCAGGGAGGGTCTTGTCCGGATGAAACACCAGCTTCGCTTTCCGTCCAACCGAATCGAGCGCGGTAAGTTCAACCGGCGGCGTTGTGTCGGAAGGCGTCAGTTTGATTTCGCAGACACCCGCTGCATCCGTCGCGTAGGCAGTTCCATTCAGCAAAACCTTGCATGCCGCCGGACGGCCATCCGGGTAAGACGTGAGCACGTAAAGAACGTTTTCAACCCCAGGCACAAATGTCCCCGCCTCGGGAATGGCCGCGATCTCCAATTCACTTTGCGCGACGGTGAGCGATAGGGTTGATTTCTCAGAATGCCGCGCCGTGTCCGTCAGCGTCGCGGTCAGGTCCAGGAAGGCCTGCGCGTTCTTTTCTGGCAGCCCCGCGAAAAAATCAGGCAGAACAAAACGAAAAGCGTATTTGCCATTGGAATCAGTCGTTCCCTTCAACCCGGCGATGGCCACCGGTTTGTCCTCCACCGTGGCGGCCGTTAAATTGACGTCCGCCTCCGCAACCGGTTTGCCGAAGAAGTAATTCCCTTCCACTGTCCCAGTCACAATCTGGCCTGGCAGGTAGTACGGTTTGTCGGTTGAAACCCGGATTTTGAATTTCGGCAAAACGTAATGTTTGACTTCAACAGCTCGCTCCGCCGTGGCAGGGCCGGCGGCGGCGCGAATTTGGTACCGACCGGGATTCAGCTCCGAAGCGAGGACGAAATCCGCCGCGGCGATTCCGAAAGTGGAGGGGAGACGCGTCTCCTTAAAGACCTTGTTTCCATTGGGATCGCTGATTTCAAAGGTCATCGTTTCGTTCGTAAGGGGTTTTTCCGTTCGCGGGTTGACCAGCATCGTTCGCAAATGGATCGTCTGTCCGGGTTGGTAAAGCGGCTTGTCACTGGACAAGAAGACGCGGGCGGGATTTTCCACCTCGATATTCTTCACCAGGTGATCGCGCCCTAACGAGGACGTCACATCGACGAGAAGCTGATAATTCCCGGGCGCCACCTCAGGAATATTGAGCGATCCATCAAACGTGCCACTCGCGTCGGTGTGAACATTGCCGAGCCTCGTCCTTTGCGAATTCTTGGACGCGAGCGCTATTTCAACATTGGCCCCGCGCACGGTCTGGCCCGTGATTCGATTGCGCACCACGATCCGGAATCCAGCCGGACTGCCGGCCGCAACGCGCGTTTGGCCCAGCAGAACCGTTTCCTGCGAATCAGGTTCGTGAGTCGCGACGTAAATGGAATAAGCGCCCACAGCCAGAAGGCCGATCGCCGCCAAGGCGCCGAGCCGCTTGAAAATCGAGGGTTTGGATTGGGTTTGCAATTGTGATGTCATAGAGCCTCCAGAGTTGTCGAAGTCAATTCGGTGTTGTCATTAACTATCGCATACTATCATTTAGAATTTTAGGCAATAGAAAAATTGCTTTTGATAATGCGAGGAGCGGGAATTAAAGCGGGTGATGGACGCAGGCTGGCGGCGCGGCTGTGTTGAAGACCAGCCGCGGCAACACTCAAACTGCCGAAAGCGAATCTGGTTGCTCCCACCTCTTATCAGTGGTTATCCAACCGCGTTACACTGGCCGGGGCTCCCAACGGCACTTCCCTGAGCGTCGTGACGATTACGCTTGCCGCGGCGTCGGATTGGACCATCAACAGCCACAGCGCTTTCGGGGGATGCGCACGATAACCAACGGCACGCTGACACTGACTGATAACGAAGAACAGGAGGCTGTCAGCGCCTATCGGAATACACCTGTAAACGTGCAAAACTTCGTCGCCTCCTGCCGCCAGGCGATTCCGGTTCAATAAAGCAACCGCCAAACACATCGGCCCGGTTTCTCCTGCGAGGGGCGGCCCCGCGAGACAAAAAAAGAGCCGGATTGCTCCGGCTCCAAGACGATGGGATCAAACGCGTCCGTCCAACGCGCACAAAAATGTAATGAGTCAACACTCACACCGCTCGAAACTCATTACAGCAATCAATCCCTTTGCCAACACTCATCGAGCGATGTTCCTTCTCTTATTAATCAGACAACGCTCAAGGCAAATCGTTCAAATCCGTATTTTGAACTGTGTGGGTTGCAACAACTGTCATCTATGTGCAACTGCTTGAATCAGTCGGCTTTAGAGAACTTTCGTGGATGTTTTCGAAGCAACAAATAATTCGGGTTTTCCGAAACTGTGTATAAGACCGTGTATAACGGGCAGGTGAGGGAGGGGCACGTCAGGGTTTGACGGCTTCTTTTTTCCAGCGGTTCATGGTCGCGAAATTAGCCAGATGCTGCAAGTCGATTTGCCAGCCTGTGGCTGTTGGGATGAGTCCGGCGTCTTTGACCAACGGCGGCGCGAAACGCTTGCCGTAGGCTTGTATAAGCGCGTTGTAGCGGTCGCGGGCGTGGCTGGTCAATGTGGCATACACGGCGCCGGTCTGGGTGTTCGTGGTCCAACCTTCGAAGCCGCTGTTTTGAGCCCCGCCGTCAAAGCTGGGGGCTTTCGCTTCGGTCTTTTCCGGAACGACCGTTGTGCAGGCATGGCAGAATAGGAGGCATGCGAGGAATGGGAGGAATGCGAATTTGCACTGAATTGATGCGGATTGTTTCACTCGGCTAGCTCCTTCCTGATTTCTTCGGTGTCCTGGGTGGCGATGGCCTTGGTGGCCTTGTCGACCTGCGCTTGTTCGCTTTTGGCGGCGGCGGCGGCTTGCATCGCAGGGCTGTTTTTGATCTGGTCGCGGCCAGTCA
Organism: uncultured Verrucomicrobiae bacterium; assembly: GCA_963764165.1. Taxonomy (GTDB): domain Bacteria; phylum Verrucomicrobiota; class Verrucomicrobiia; order Limisphaerales; family Palsa-1400; genus Palsa-1400. The sequence goes on along the minus strand of CAVXRD010000004.1, from coordinate 484,915 downwards.
TCCAGTTGAAGGCGCTGGCAATCGCGCTGAATATTCGGGCCGATGAAATTCATGGCTGTAATCTATAGTTCACGGCTACCGGTTTAGAGGCCGTCGGCGATGCCGTGCAGCGCGGCGTGGATGTAGGGGGCGGCGTTGGTGTCTTCGCTGATGAGCGGGGCGACGTAGAGGCCCGCGAGGCTCAGCGCGGAACTGCCCAGCAGGGAGACGACGGTTTCGTCTCCGGCGTTCTTGATGCCGATCTGCGCGATGGCGTTGGTCAACTCAGGCAGCGAGAATGTTCCGCCGGTCGCGAAGCTTTCAAAAACGACTTGGGCGTCTGAAATGTAATTTGTCGCGGTCGGGAATTCGAGCAGCAAGCCGGCTGTGCCGACCTTGGCGGCGTCGTGGGCGGCGGTGTAGACCTCATTGCTGGTGGCAGCGTGGCCGAGCAAATACGCAGTGCCGTTGGTGAAGGCTACGAGCGGCGCCGGAGTTGTCTGGCCGGGCAATGGCTTGTCCAGGAGCGCGCAGCCGGTGAAGGCGGGCAATGCGAGGAATGGGAGGAATGCGATTAATGGGAGCAGTGTGCCGGATGCTGGCGCGGACGGGGCGCTCCCAGGCGGAGGCGTGGCCAGCAATTTGTCTGCGTGGGCTTTGTGCCAGGCGAGGGCGAAGAGGCCGATCACGGCGCCGACGATTGTGTAGGCGAGTTCGGATGCGGCGGAGGCGTCGTGCGCGCTGAGGATTCCCTTGGTAACAAGGGAGCCCGCGATAAATTTGAGGAGCGTTTGCAGCAAAATTTGAGTTGTATCGTTCATATTAACTTTCAGATTTTCGGCGGGTGATTCATGAGGGGAAAATTCAACCCTGTCATGGGATTTCCCCACGCACCACACCCCGCCAAAATCGTAATTATTTTTGTCTTTCGAGGGTTTTTTGTATTTGACGCAAGTCTTCTTCCATTTTGATCAGAACGTCGTGATCAGCGGATTTCTCAGACCCGAATTTTTCAATTTTTTGTTCGGCGGCGGTGACTCGATACGGAAGGACAAACCACGAGCCGACGCCGGCAAATAGCGCGATGGCCATGCCGAGGGCGGCAAAAATGACTTCGGCCCGCTTCCACGAACGATCAGAAGCGCGGTCAGTATCGCCAGTGCCGTCAAAATTATTTCGAGTCGTGTCCATCGATCATTCGCCATCCGACCCCAGCGCGAACTTACGGCATGTCATGAAGGTCATAGCGGCCTCTGGCTCACTGCCATCGTGATGTAGTACCCGGTCGTGCTTACGCTGTTCGTGATGATGAAATCCCACGTTGTTCCGTTTGTCACGGTGAGTGGGTTTGAAAATGTGTACGGTTGCAATGGCGTGATGGGGCCGGAAATCACATTGGTTGCACAAGAAATCTGGTTGGTTCTCCAAATTATGTAGACGTTAGTCCCAGGCAAATTGGTGGCAGAGAAGTTGACAGTCACGTTGTCTCCGTAGACTCCGCCGAGCAGCCCCGACGCCTTGTTTACCTCCGTGCCTCCGGTGGAATTGTAAGATGGCGCGAAATAATTTGCCGAGGTGTTGAGGGTCAAAGCTTCGGCTCGAAGCACAAAACCAATATTATTGGTTGCGGTTGCCTGGCCGTTTGTAGCGATGGTGTTTCCGCCAGCAACCGCACCAGACAAAGGGATGTTCGTTATGCCGGCGCCGTTGATCGCCGTGGACGTCTGACTGGCGATCTGTGTCAAAGTAAGGTTCGTCGGCTGAGTTGCGGCGAGCGTGGCAAACATGTTCGTTGCCTGGACTCCGTCCTGATAATTGTGTCCCGCGGAATTGGTCAGGGCGCTGCCGAGCCCAATGAATCCGCCGTTTGCGGTCACGCTGTTGCTCACAATGGCCGCCCCGTTGACTGTGAGTTCCGCCGCGGGCGTGAACGTTCCGATGCCGATGCCGCCTGGCCGCACGGCGAATATTTGCGTGGGGCTGCCGACGACGGCTCCAGCGGTTGTCTGGCCGTAGAGCGTCATGAACATGCCGCCCTGGTTGAGTCCCTGGATGGTCGCGACCGCGCCGGTTTGCTTCGCGGTCAAACCGCTTCCGGTGAAGTAGCCGTTGAATCCGAGGGTGGTATCGTTCGTGTTAAGCGATTGCAAAAACCATGATCCGATCTTCAATTGTGGATTTCCGGCGAAGGGATCAAAAATGCCGGTGAAATCAGAGAATGGGTAGCAGGTCGATGCGCTGAGCAATTCGACGCTAGGTTCCACTCCGCTGTTGTTAATCAAACCGAGGCCGATGCCAGCCATTCCGCTCAAGGTGATTTGATTGGCAATAGGCTGTTCTGTTGAAAACCCGTCAATGGTGCCGTTATTTCCAATTCCGCCCGTTAGCAAAATTGCTGACGATGCGCCGCCGACAAAAGACTCCATTTGGACCTGAACGAATTTGATGTTGGAGAAAGATCCCGTGCCTGGCTCGGAGTAAATTCCATGCACAAGATAATTGTCGATGAGCGCGTTGTTAATGAAGAACGTGCTGGTGGAATCCGCGCCGGATGGATATTCCGGCTGGATCAAGATGGCATTGGTGTAGCCGCCGGGGTCGCTATACCCGCCCCAATTGAATGCGCCTCCGCCCGTGTTGATGATCGAGCCGCCGCCTGATCCGTTCCAGCAAATGGCGCTGTTAGCAACATGCGCTCCTATAGTGTATTGCAGGCCAGCCACGGCAGCCCAACCGCTGCCGGTGATCGTCCAGCCTCCGATGTCTGGATTGGCCAAATTGTTGATGCGGATGCCGTCCATCCACCAGCGCACCCATTCCAATTGAGTCGCCTGCCAGTTCTGCCCGGCTTGATAATCAACACAGCGATATCCACCATCCAAAAGCACGTTGAGCCAGTTGCATTGCACCTGTCCATTGACGCCGTCCCAATTGGTGGTGACGGCGATGAACGCGCCAGCGGTCGGCGCGGCGGTGTTTGTCCAGAATCCTGAGAGATTTTGAAATGTTATTGACTGTCCTGTGAAGGTGAAGAGATTGGTCGTCAGATTGGTCCAGATGATGACGCTGCTGAAAACGTCCGGCTCGCCCAATCCGCCGTAGACACCCATGCCGTCGCCCTGGATCGTGATCTGCTGATTGGTGATGATGATGCCGCCTTTGAATTTGTAGCCGCTGCCTTTCGGCATATAGAGCACGCCGCCTGCCGGGCCGAGGGCTGCGCACGCGTTCGAGAACGCTGCATCATTTAGAGTGACGCCATCGTTGACGCCGCCGACCGTTGTGAAATTGAGATAGCTGCTGATGGACGTTGGAACCCAAGCCGTGCCGCTCCATTCGAGCACTTGCCCTGCAGACGCGCTGCCGCTGCTCAGGCCTGACGGCGGGAGATTTGTCGCTCCAGAAATATTACCGCTGATAATGCTGATGTTTGTCGCAATCTCGCCGCTGCTCGTCGCATTGGTTAAATACGTGTTGGTGCCGACGCCTGCGATGGTTGGAATTCCCGAGCCTCCTCCGCCGCCTCCAGACGGAGCAACCATCACGGTCATTCCGCTTCCAGAATTGGTCAGGACGTAGACGCTTCCGGCCGTCAGGCCGTTTGTCTTGAGCGCCGAAACGGGCAGGTTGGTCGCCCCTGAAATGTTGCCGCTCACGATGGTGAGATTCGTTGCGCTCTCTCCACTCGTGGTGGCGTTCGTTAAATAATTGTTGGTGCCGGCGCCGCCGCTGGTCGCGATCCCGCTGCCGCCGACGATGGGGCCCCAAGTGGAATTGCCGTACAAAACCGTGCTCGAGCTGGGGGATCCGCCGCCGAGACGCGCGGGAAGCACCGTGCCGCTGGTTAATTGCGAGGCGTTAAGGGTCGTGAGGTCGCTGCCGTTGCCAGCGTAAATCCAGGGCGCGGCCAGTTTCGCTTGCTGATTCGGTCCGTCGAGCTGAAAGATCAAATTGCCGTTCCAATCGGTGAAATCCGCAATGTCGTCGCCGGCCTGATCCTGGCTAACAGTCAAGCCAACGCCGTTGTTTTCATTCGGCGAAATGGACAGGTGGCCAAGAGCGTCGCTGCTGATGTTTCCGCCGTCGGTGGAGAAAGTTCCGGAATTGGCGATGGCTCCGCTGACGTTCGTTGCGGCCGTAACCACGTTGCTTCCGAAATTGGCCACGGCCGCGTTGTGATTGGTGAGTGCGGTTGTGCCTCCGGTGAAGGCATTCGCGTTCAGGTTCGTTGCGCCGCCGGCGTTGCCGCTGGCGATGGTCAAATTGGTGGCGTGCTCGCCGCTGGTCGTGGCGTTGGTCAAATAATTGTTGGTGCCAAAGCCGCCGCTCGTGTTGATCCCGCTGGCCGCAGGGGCGAGCATGAAGCCGAGGCCCGCGCCTGTGTTGGTGACGACGAAAACGCTTCCGGCCGTGACGCCGTTGCTGGAAATTCCGGCGATCAGAATGTTTGTCAACAATCCGCCATTGCCAAAAATGACATCGCCGGATGCCTGGTTGATTTGGAAGGCGACATTGTTGGCCGAGTCGAGAATTTCCCAAAGTGTTGCGGTCTGCAAGACGTGCCATTTTCCCACGCCATTCTGGGAAACGACCGTTTGATAAATCCCGCTCGGGCCAAGGTTGATATTCTCCGTGAATCCCGCCGAGGCGGTCCCGTTGGTTTTTGTCGCGCCGGTCGAGATGGTCAGATTGGTCGCTGTTTCGCCGCTGGTGAAACCGTTCGTGGTGTAAGTATTGGTGGCCTGACCGTTGACGCCGGCAATGGCGGTAATCTGCATGAGAGCCAGGCCGCTGCCGGTATTGGTCAATGCGTAGTACGTTCCCGCGGCCGCGTTGTTGGATTGCAGCGCCGAAATGAGGATGTTGGTCAACAATCCTCCGTTGCCAAAGATGACATCGCCGGAGGCCTGATTGATGGCGAAGGCGACCTGGCTGTTGCCATCGAGGATTTCCCAAAGCGTTCCCGTCTGCAGGACGCTCCATTTGTGGACGGCGTTTTCTGAGACGACGGTTTGATAAATTCCGCTCGGGCCGAGGTTGATGTTTTCGGTGAAGCCTGCCGATCCGGTCCCGTTGGTTTTTGTCGCGCCGGTCGAAATGGCTAGATTTGTCGCGGTCTCGCCGCTGGTCGTGGCGTTTGTCAAATACGTGTTGGTGCCGACGCCGTTGAGCGTGCCGATGCCTGCCGTTCCACCGCCGGTCGGCGATGCGGCCCACACGACCGCGCTGCCTGTGTTTGACAGAACTGTTCCTGAAATTCCCGACGGGTAAACGGAGTAGGGGAGCGCGCCGGCCAGCGATCCGGACGCGATTGTATTCGTGGCCGCTTTGATCGCATTCGTGGTGGCCGTGCCTTGCGCGGCGAGCGAGGCGATAACGTAATTGGTCGCGGCCGTTCCACCGGCGGCGATGGCGTTGGTGACGCTGGTTCCGATGCCGCTGGCGAAATTCGTGTTGGCCATTCCTTGTGTGGCCAGCGCATTGGTCACGGATGTTCCGACGCCCTTGGCAAAGTTCGTGGTGGCCGTGCCCTGGGCCGCCAAACCGGCGTTGACGAAATTGGTAATCGCCGCTCCCGCCGATCCCAGCGAGACATAAATCGCGGAACTTATGCCGTTGGCGTAATTGGTGGCTTGCGCTCCGGCGGCCGCGATTTCAAAATTCAGCGCGTTGGTAATCGCCGCGCCGACGGCGAGGGTGTAATTGGTCTGCACCGTTCCTTGCGCGGCGAGCGCGTTGGTGATTGCGGATCCGATTGCTTTGGCAAAATTCGTGACGGCCGCTCCCTGCGCAGCCAGACCAGCATTCGCGAAATTTGTCACGGAGACGCCTTGCGCGGCGAGCGCGTTCGTCAGCGCTGCGCCGATCGCTAGCGCGTAATTTGTGTCGGCCGTTCCCTGGGCCGCAAGCAACGCGAGCGTGGCGACCTGGCTCCAATTATTGGAGATCAGCAAATAGTTTCCGTTGGTCAACAAGACTTCTGTCATCCCTGAATTCCCGCCGATGTTTGTGATGATGACGCTGACGGCGCCGGTCAGGCCGTTGATGGTCGTCGAGCTTCCGGAGCCCGATGCCGGGGCCCAGACGGGCGGGGCGCTGCCGCCCTGGGCCGTCAGGACAAGGTTGCTGGTCCCGTTGGTGATGGTGGCGATCGCTCGCCCGGTCGGGCTGGTGACGAGCTGGGCCTGGACCCGGGGATTTAACAGAAGGTAACAAAGGACACAAAGGGGGAAAATAAATCGGAGAAACTTGGGCAAAGCGCTCCTCGCAATTTTCCCTTCGTTTCCTTCGTTGGCTTCTGTGAAAATCATAAAATTAATTCAGTCGCGTGATGGAAATTGAGGATTGATCCATGAGGATTGTTCCCACGGAATTCGGGGCGGCGCTTTGGTCGGCTGTGTTGGGGTTGCCGGCGGCGTAGACTTCCAGGAGGATTTGCGTTGCTCCCACGATGTTCACCGTGCCGCGCAAAACGATCTGCCCCTGCGTGCCGGTGAATATGTTGTCGACGGTTACGGTTTGGCCGACAATGACGGCGTCGGTCGAGTCCCACAAATACGCGGTATACGTCTCGTTGTCCTGCTGGTTGCCGTCGCGGCTGGTCGCGTAAACCATCACGCTGGCTTCGATTTGGAATTTGCCGGGGCCTTGGACAATTTGCGTCCAGCCAGTGGCGACCGGCGCGCCGGGGTTATTCACCGCGTTGGCGGGCAGGACAAAATCATCCGCGGTGGACGGGAAGTTGCCCTGGTAAGTATTGGACGCCGGCGGTTGGAAATTCATAGCGGTGACGATGCACGCCGAAAGCTCAAACGTGCCGGCGTCGGACGGGATGTTGATTTCGAAAACTTCGGCGCCCACCGCGACAGAATAATTCCCCTGGAGAAGTTGAATCGTGAAAGCCCCCGTCTCCGCATCGATGCGCGCGCGGCGGACACCGCCGATGATGATGGCGTTGTTTTGGCCGATATCGACGAACGGAGTTTGAATGGGCCGAAAGTAAATGTGGCTGTGCGCCACGCTGTTATTGAGATCGCCCGCGCGCGAGGTCGGGATGGGTCCGGGCATGGGGCAGCCTTCCGGCCATCGCTGGCACGGATTGGGCGCGGTCCCGTCACTTCGGAGAATGATTCCATTGAGCATCGCCATCGTTCGACTGAGGGGCGTACTTACGGCACGTATGCATGCGATCCGAAGCCCCGCCAGATTAGCCTGGCGCGACTTCCGGAAACCCTTTCCGCCAGGCTGCGGCGCGCGGCAAAGCTCAAAGGGGTTGCCCCGCTGGACTATGCGATTCAGATTCTTGACAGGAAACTTCCGTTAATGAGCGAGATGCAATGAACGATTCTAACAACCCAAAAGCCGATTGGCCGGGAAATCACCGCCAGGATTCATCCACCGCTATCGTGAAGCTGCGTGTCCGCCCCCGGCAAAAATCGGCTTGGGTCAAGGCCGCGCAGAAGAGCAAATCCAATCTGAGCGGATGGCTCGCCAGCGTCGCGGACGCCGAGGCGGCGAAGCATGGCTATGGCTAAATCGTGTTGGCGGGATAGTAATTTGAGTCCTGGTTGACGGGGACGTAAAGGTTGCCGTCCAGGCCGACTGAGGCGTTTGGCGGTGGGATCATTACTCCCGACCCGTTCGTAGCGATCTGCACTCTCATGTGGTTTTCCACCAAACCGGCGGCCATCCAGCGGCGGGCGTCCACGTTCAAGTCAACCCATCCCATGTTCAGCTCAATCGTCGCCCCGAAATAGGCATCCTGGTAAAAGTAACGGCGACTGGTGCGCAGTCTGTTGGGGTTCGCAATGTAGAGCGTTGAGCCGGGGAAATAGCTCGGCTCGATATAAGCCGTGTAATCATCTGTAGCCGCTCCGCTGCCGGTGCCGTTTCCGACGCCGTCGCCGTAATATGTGCCATTGGTAGAATCAAAAGGGTAGCGGTCGTAAATCTGGGGCAAGGTGGGCTGTCCGTTAGCGTAAGCGTAGTCAAACAGCCATTCGGTGAGTCCTGTTTCGCGCTGATCCTGCTGAGTGAATGTGCCGCCCACGATTTGATTGCGAAGGGTCGGCGGCAAGTCGACGAGGTAGAAGGCCGCGTTGTCGGCCGCGTCCTGGAAATCGGCGAAGCCCGGCCAGACAACTGGATCGATGTCCCACACAAAATTGCTTGGCGGGCTGGTGTTTTCTCCGTCAACGAAACCCGATACTCCGTAATCGAATGCAAACAAAGTGTCGCTGCCGTATCCGCCGGTTCCGTAAATGTTTTCTTCGTTGGCGGCCGCGCCGCCGACCCAGGGGCCAAACGCGATCAAACCATTCCAGGTGAATTGGCGCGGATTGGAAAAGCCGTCGCGATCCGTCTCGGTGATAGTGATCGGAGGCAGATACCAATTCGTGACGCTGCGAATGCCGAGATCGCGCGGCGTTGAATCCCGCGCCGGTCGAAGCAGCGTGCCGGCAGGCGTGCGCTCAAGCCTGGAGTCGGCGCTGCGCATCAGGGTTATTGACTGCGCGTAATCGCGAAGGCGGTTGCACCAACTGAAAAGACCTTTGAGGCGGAAATCGTCTGTCTCTGGAAGTGGCTCAGGGAGGTTCATCAGGAAATATAATTGTAAGCGATGGTCGACCACTGGTCCCATTCCCATTCGAGCTGCTCCTCGATTTTGTTTTTGGCTGGAATGATCACCAAATTGTTTTTGCGCATCTTCCATCCGAACGCGAAATTTGTGACCGGCGGCGCGCTGGGATCGGGCGAAATTTGCGCGGAGACCTGTGAGGGAATTCCGAAGGCGGCGATCAGAGCGGACGTGCTCCAAACATCCTGCGTCACCCGCGTCGCCATGATGGTGCCAGCGAAGTTGTATCCGTACGTTCGCTTGCGCGAAATCGTCGGCTGCGCGACTTCGACGAATTCCTGGCCCATCTGCAGCATCTGGTAAATTGCGCCGGACGCCGCGCCTTGCGCGACCGTCACGGCTGCGTTGCCAGTGTTCGCATCAAGATAGGGTTTGAGCACGGTGCGCAGGTCAATGATTTGCGCATCGGTAAGCCCGGCGTTTTGCAGGTAGGCGTTAACGCCAATATTGAGAAACAAATCCTGCTGCTTGAAGCCAATGCTGAATTCCCACCGATCAATGTAATCGTCGGTTCCGTTGTTGGGGATGGAGACAATGAGGCGGCTCCATTGGCTGTTCGTCGTTTCGACGCGGGCTTTCCATCCGGCGGCGATGAATGAATTGCCGAGGGCGACGATGTCGGCCGGGAAGCCGGTCCAGCGTTGCTCCTGCTCCCAGCCTGACATGGGATCGTAGGAGCTGTCCGCGTACGTTTCAATTGGGCCGGCCTGGCCCCATTCGCTTTGTGCTGCCATTGTGACTCTGGGGCGTACTTACGGCATCGACCGCTTGCGGCGCGCGCCGCAGTCTATGCACCGCTGGCATCTGGTCTTGCCCTCGGCAGGCGTGCCCTTTCCGCAGCCCGTGCAAAGCCCAGCCGCCTTCCATGATTTTCTCTTCGCGACGCAATAGGCATTGTGAAATATGGTGCATGGCTCGCAACGTTTACGCCCAGGCAGCGCGGGCCGTGCGCAGCGGAAACAGCCGCCTTTCTTTTTCAGTCTCTCGACGTGGCTTTTTTTGTGTGCCGCGTCCAGATGGCCGCAATAGCTGCACGTTCGCATGCCGGGACGATGTTTGCGGCGCAAACATCTTGCGCAGAGGCCGCGAGCGATCGCGTCCGCAATCCGTTCAGGTGTTATATTCATACACCATGACTGCGGTATTACGGCAGGTCGTGATGCTGCGTGCGGCCGGACGGCTGCCGCGCGGCCATTTTCTTGTCGATGCTCGCGAGGTGTTCCGCCGACCGGCGCGTATGCGCGGCCATCTCGTTTAGCCGGTCGTGTCCCATCATGATTCCGCCGATGGCCTGGTTGCCTAGATGAGAAAGATGTTCGTGGACGGCCTTCGGCTTAACCTTGTCGAGCTGCGAAATTTCATGCTGCGCTTCGGCAATTTTTTTGCGCAACGTCGCGTCATCCGCCCGGCTGTTTCCGGCGCCGTAATCCAGTTCGCCCTGCATCTGCCGGATTTGATCGAGCAAATAAAGCCGCTTTTCCTCAGGCGTCATGGCGGCGATCCGGTTGCGCTCCTTTAGCGCTTCCGTCTCCTTGTCGATCGTGGCGGCTTTCTTGCGATCCGCTTCGTCCGATTTCCTATTCGCCTCATGCAGCGCTTCCTGCGCGGCCGCCTGCTTCCGCTTCTCGGCGGTGATCTCGGCGAGGCGTTTGGCTTCCTCGGCCATGAATTTTTGGTGGTATCCGTCCTCATCAGGCGTGCCCAAATTCTGTGCCCATCTAAATGGGTTGATCATGAGGGCGAGGCCGGACGCAGCCTCAAGCGCGGCCCGTTTCGTGGTGTTCCACATTCCAGCCGTGGTTGCACCCTGTTTGCGCCATTCATCATTCACCGCCTTGATGCCCTGCAATTCCTTCTCATCCAGGACGCCGGCCGTGGCGTAGTCGCTGTCAAAACCAAGCTTGAACGCGGGCAGCAAATTATCGCCCTGCTTGCCGAAGACCTCGCGCAGCGCAGCGATCTGCTCTTTGCTCGGCTCGATATCCTTCAAGCCTTCGGCGATCTGGAAAAATATTTTGCGGTAATCCTTGCTCGCCAGCTCATCCGTGGTGACACCCAGCTCCGCGAAGGCCTGGCGCAGCTCTCCTGTCTTGTCGCGGCCGTCCTCGATTTTCGTGGCGGACACAGCCAGTTTGTCGAAGGCAGTCGCGGCCGTCTCGGCGGTCTCGCCGGTGACTTTCATCACCCGGTCGAGCCGCTGAAATGTTTCTGGATCGACGTTGAGACGGATGGAGCCAAATTCAATGCGTTCGGCCTGCTCGCCAAATTCCTTGAGCGATTCCTTGATTTTTTCCGCCGCAAAAACGCCTGCAATGGAGCTAGTCAGACCGGGGATAACCCCCATGACTGCTTCTCCGAAATGCCCGGAGATTTTCTCTGAGAGGTTTTTGCCGAAATGCTCGGCGTCCTCCTCCATCTTTTTCAGGCCGGCGGCGAAGCCGTGGCCGTCGACGGATGTTTTGACGTGAAGGCCCATTTACTTTGGAATTCCTCCCAGCCGTTCCAGAAACGCCAGATTGAGCGCCTGCATTACCTCAATTTTTTCCTGCATAGCCGCCGTGTCCATTTGGCCAGTGTTGATGACAAGGCGGCCTTCGGATTCACGGACCGAGAAGCAATCCCAGAGCGCCATCCGGTATGGATAATCAAATGTTTCCTCGTTGCTGACGTGCAGTTTGCTCATCAGGCAGATGCGGAGGCTCTGCAGCCAGGGCGTGCCGAGGAGAACCCCGCTGGCAATGCTGTCGGGTATTTCCACCTCGGGCGATTCGGTTCCTTGGTCTAGGTAGGCCCGAAACAGCGCGTATTTTTCCGGAAGTTCGTCAAAGCTAAAGACGCGCCCAAGCCGGGTCAGCTCTTCGCGCAAATCCTGGCGCTCCAAAAACTCCTTGTATTCCCGGAATCCCATCGAGCAAATCAGGCATCCCGAAATTAAGTCGTCCATCGTTGGCGGCTCGGGCCTCTCGCTGACGTAGGAAAGCCCCTGCCACTGCATCAAAAGAATATGGCCGATGCTGAGCGGACGCAGTTTCATTCCCAGGACCGTGAATGGCTCGGGGATGCAAGCGGAGAGATATTCGGGCGGGCTCATGGACCGCCGCGCTTAGGTGGTGACTTGCGTCAGGGCCGCGCCATCGTAACGCTCCAGCATGTAAGTCATGACTGTCACGCCGGCCTTTTTGCTTTTGATCTTGCCACCGGAGATGAAATTCCAGGTGCCGTTATAATTGGCGATGGTCGATTCGGACAGCGTCACGACCTGCATAGGTGTAGGAAGAACAGCCTGGGACTGCGCGTTCTCGAAGGTGGCGCCCATGGGAGTCACCGTGATGGTGAGTTTCTCGATCAGGCGCTTGACCAGCACGGACGCCAGCGCGCCGGATGTTCCTTCGACATCATCGCGGCCGAAGTCCTGGGAGTAATCCGAGTCGTCGCACGAATACGCCCCCGAGGAAAGAAAATCGATGTTCGTCGCGGCGTCGCGGACGATTGCCTGGCCAAAAACGTTGAGCGACATATCGCCCTACGGTTGAAGTTACGGCACATTAAAGCCTGACAGGGCCGCCAGGGATCGCTATCATTGGTACCCGTTGAAGACATTTCTTAAAAATCGTCTTCCGGCCGTTGTCATCGCGGCGGGCTGGATGCGGAGGTATTTCGTCGCCGACTGCATTGCCCTGGGGTCTTTTGCCATCGACTCTCTCAAACCCTCGACCGTTCGCTCTATCTCGCGTTTCCGGAAAGAAGAGAGTTTGCGGACCGTTTCCATCGCTGCTTGCGCCGAATTCAACGCGATCATGGTCATCACCCTTAAGAGCCACAATGTCGGGTTTTTCGGATATCTCCTTTTCGCGTTGAACCAACTGTCTCTTTGCGAGCGAAACGGCTATTTCCCGGTGGTTTATTTTGGGAAGCGGGCCGGCAGCGGTCGCAATGATTTTTATGATTTACGCTTCGGCTCCAACATGTGGAATTATTACTTTGAGCCGGTGGCCGGGTTGACTTACGAGGATGTGCGGGCCGCTGTCCCTGGGAAATTGTTCGAGCTGACTGCGGATGAACTGCACCATCTCCACTTCCAAGATCCCGAGAGCGTGTTTCCTTATCCCTACGGGGTTTATTTTGCGAAAGCCGATTACGATCCAGACTGGTACCGGCTCCAGAGGAGCAAGGGCGCGGCTCTGATTAAAAAGTATGTCAAAATCAAAAGCCACATTCGCGAGGAAATTGACAAGTTCCACGGTCGCCACATGAGTGGGCGTTTTGTGATTGGAGTTCATGTGCGGGGGACCGACAAGGCCACCAACGTGGCCAATCCGCGGGCCATGAGGATTATCGAGCCTCAGGATTATTTCGACCGGATTGATCCGATGCTGTCCGCGCATCCAGATGCAAGAATTTTCGTTGCCACGGACCAGGCGCAGTACCTGGAGATGTTCAAGCACCGCTACGAAGGGCGAATTGTTTGTTACAACTCCGTGCGATCCAGGACGGACAAGAACGTGTTCCAAAAGCGTTCGCTGAATGGCTACCGCCTCGGCAAGGATGTTCTAATTGAGGCGCACCTACTTTCCCGTTGTCAGTTCTTTTTGAAATGCACGTCGACGGTGGGCGAGGCGGTGCTGTGGTTTAACCCCGACCTCGAATTCGTCGATCTCAGTTACGCAACGGCTACACCTGCACCGCGTTGACCAGATCGAGCCGTATAAATTGCCCGTTGAACGGCTGCGCAGGGGACGTGATTCCGGGAACGGTCAGAGCGTTGGGGTTGCTGGCTTGGAAGCCGTCGAATGAATTGGTGGTCAGCACCATCGCCTGTCCCGCCTGAGCTGTCAGTGTCACTTTGTATTGAACGACGTTGTTTTGGTACCTCCCAGCCCCGCCAGTGGACGCGTTCAGGAAAAACTGGCCTTGGCTGGCGGTGACGTTGGGCGCATTAGCGGGCGTGGTGACGACGAGTCCGTACGAATTGGCGTTGCCATCGTTGGCGTTGGAACCGCCCGTGTAAAAAAAGCCGCTCTGCGTTCCGCCAGTGTAACTCTTGAGCTCGACCAGGCCGCTGACCAGGAAAGTGTATTGATACGTTTTCCCGGCGATCCCTGGCAGAATGCCGATCGTCGTCGACCCGGCCGGGCAGTGGCATTCCGTGCTTCCTTGCGCCACGCCACAGGCAACGGGCAGAAGCGTGTGGAGCGAAAATCCCGGCGCCGGACCAGCCACGCCGTTGAAGCCCTGATACGCCTGCATCGTGAATTTCAATTCCGTGATCATCTTGCGATCGTGGATCGCGATGACCGGGCCGTGAAATTGAATTTGGTTTTGCACCTGAAGGTTTGGCACCTGAGCGGTCAATATCTCGTGCAAGTGCTCATTCGCGTTGCTGTCGAGAAGAGCATCCCACAACCAATACTTGACTTGCTCAACGAGCCGCCTGGCTGGCGGGAATGGATCCGCGTCGGACTCCGTTTCGTCAACATTCGAGACAATGCAAACAGTGGCGTCCTCAAGAAAATTATTCGTTCCGGGAGGATTCTCTGGGCCGCCGTGGCATTCACAAACGATGGCGGGCAGCTCGCGGTCCTCAGTCTCTTCACCGGTGTAAATGTTCGGATTGCCGGTGATGCCGACCGAGAGCAAATAGGTTTTCAGCGCCGCCTCGATGCGGAACTCCAGCGTATCCAGTTCGGGACTGTAAGGGGCCTTTGCCATCGTGCCCGAGGCCCGGAGTTACGGTAGAGGCGGTCAGGCCGCGTTAAACTCCTCGATGTAATGCTCCAGCGCGTGCTCAATGGAAATTTCCATGGCCCGCTGCCGTTCGCGAATAACCCGGAGCAACAGCCGGTTTCCATTGTTCAAATATGCAATATACTTGACGTTGTTAATGAAAGTGAATGCCGGCTCGTCGGCATCGTTGGTGTCGTCAATGAAGCCGCCAGGGGCGTTCTTGTCGGTGATCCACGCCGGCAGCCGTTTCGCCTGCAAGTGGCGCGCGGCGGGCATCCAGCCGGCTTTGGCCCAGCCGACGCGTTTCTTCACCTCTTCGCGCACGACCGCCAGGGCGCTGCTGTCCCACACGAGCGTGCGGCGGGCCCGCTTTGCGCTGACGGTCCCGCGCGTGGCGAAGAGCATCCACTCCGCGCGGTACTCTTCCGTGGTGATGGCGGCGACGATCGGGACGCGCTCGTCCGTAATCTGCATATCAAACATCGCTTCGCTCAGTTCCTGAAACTGGCCGCGTTCCGCGAGATGCTTCAAATAGTCGAGCCTGCTCGGTTTGTAGTGGCCGCGCCGCGGCATGGGATCGAGCACGGCGCGAATGGTCGTCAGGGGCTGAAAAAGCCTGGTGATATCGCGGTCGACCGACATTTCGCCTTTTTTCTTTTGGGCGGCAAAAGATTCGGTCAAAGGCCGGTTGCCGGTCGGCGGGGTGGATCTGATTAAATCCACCGCCATGATCCGGCACTGTTGAATCAGGACCTCTTTGTTCGTCCTCCTCGATGCCATCGCCAGGCGCGCGAGCTGCGAGCCAAACGACTGCATGTCGACCGAGAATTGGATATCGCTGGCCATGTCATCGGTTGGGATCAATGAGTGTCAAGCGAATGTGATCGCCGGTGGAGGCGGTCTTGGCGACGGCGATGCGGTATTGTTCATCGTCATACTCGATGACTTTTCCTGACTCCAACGGTTTGGCCGCGCCTTTAATAACTTCCGTCCGCACGGTGAGTGTCAATTTGACGTCATACAATCGGCCCCCGAAACCGATGGTCTGCCCGCGCTCGAGCGTGGAGGGCGCGCAAACATAAGGGAAGCCAAGCCACTTCAACTGTGGATTTTTAAGGAGACGTTCCAAGTCGCGAAGCGCCTGATTGTGCATGCTGCCGAGTGGGCTCATTCTGAGCTAGCAGCGGAATTGCGGCACCCGCCTTCGCTGGCGCTTCGGCGCGGCAAGGGTTGGAAAAAAAATGCGGGCGGCCTCCCGACAGAAGCCGCCCGCGATTCCCCCCACACAAAAAATGATCTTACGCTGCCGGTGGCGCTGATGCAACTGGAGCCGCAGCCGTTGCGGATACAGGCGCGGGCGCAGCCGCAACCACATTGGCAAGAGCCGGGTTGGCCGCCACCAATCGAGCCTGCATGTCAGGCGGCAATTTGGCGAAGACTTCAGCCGAGATCGCCTGCGTCCTCGGGCCTGCGCCGGGTGCGGTCGCGGGCGCTGCGTCGGCTTGTGCAGCTTGGCGGTAGCTTTGCAGCTCGCGGCCGAAACTCTGCTTGAACCCGGGATAATCCGTCGCCGGATTGCCGGTGCCGACGAAGGCATTCACCATCGCCTGATCCGCCGCCAGGGCGGACGCGCTCCCGGTGACCACCGTTGCGGCGGTCGCCTGGGCCAATTGCAAAAGGGCTACTTTCGTCATATCAATAACGGACAGGCTTCGTTCCGCGTACCTGCATGAACTGGTAATTGCTGCCGGTCGCGTTGGTCAAGAACGGGAAAATTGGGTTCGTATTCAGGTTGATGACCTCTCCCACAAAGAATCCGGCAATGCCTGATTTTTGGGCGCTGGAAAAAACAGTCGTCTGCACAAGCCCATTGCTGCCCGGGCTGGTGTTTGTGACCCACCAGGCGGCGTTCGTCGTATCGGCATTGACCCCGTCGAGGGACGGCATCAGCTTCCAAACCACGTTCGAAACGTCGGTGGGGTTCGTGCATGAAAAACCAGTCTGGATCGCCAGATCGAGCTGGCCGGTGAGGTCAATATAACCTGTCACCGTGTTAGTGGTGATGTTTGTCACGTAGGTGACCGGAATCGAGAACACGTTCGAATAAATATTCGTGACCGTATAAGTCTGCGGAAACGTGTTGGTGGAACTGGCTGGCAGCGAGGCGAAAGGATAATTGGTCGCCAGCACAACGGTCGTGGCGCCCTGCGGTCCCAGGTTCTGCGGGGCGCTGCCGCCGCCTTGCGCGCGCGCGCGCAATGAGGCAAACAGCATGGCGATCAACACCACGATCATCACTGCAAAATTTTTAATGGACTTCATATTACTTTTTCTTTTTGCCTTTGGATTCAACCTCGGCTTGGGCTTTTTCTGCGTCCGCCTTTTCCGCCGCGGCTTTCTCGGCAGCGGCTTTCGCGTCTTCGGCGGCTTTCTGTTTGACTGCTAAATCTTTCTCGGCGGCGGTCGCGCGTTCGGCTGCTTCCGTCGCCAGCGTTATCGCGGAGTCCACGACATTTTTTGCCCGCGTTTCCAAATGGCCGATGTGCACCTTGAGCCGGTTGTCACCCGGGGCGGCCGCGATCTGGCGTTGCCACTCCCGTTGCAAATTTGCAAATTTTCCGCGCTCGTCCTCCGCGAGCTTGGCAAGCGAGAGGGCGTTGGCTTTGGCGGCATCGAGCTTGACGCTCGCGCCTTTGGACGCCGCTTCCTCAGCAGTCGCACCGGAGGCGAGGGCCGCGCTTTGCGCTTTCAAACCTGCGTTGTGGGCCGGGCTGCAATCGACAATCACATGCACGCCGGGCGTCATGGTGTGTTTCTGAAACAGCGGCCTGAGCAGCTTCCCGATCAGTTGAAATTTCTTGGAGGCGATCGCGGCATCAATCGCCTTGAGCATCGCGCCTTTGTCTTGTCCGGCGTACAGCACCTCAGCCCCGTCTTCACGGGCGCTGCTTGGAAATCCAACTGCGATATACATATTTGCTTTCCGAGATGCGTTGCGCCGTCTGCGCGTTAGGCCGTGGTCGTGTAGACCAAAGCGTTGTCCGTCTTCTGGCCGTTGCCAGTGCCCTGATTGCCAGCGCTTATGCCGAACAGGAACGTGCGCGTCATGTTCATGTTGAACGTGCCGTTGGTAATCCACACGATGCCCAGGAGCGACAGGCCGCTGTCGGGATCCTCGACGACTTCGAACGCGGCCGTCATCGGCGCGTTGAGCGGATTGCCGGCGAAAGCGCCCAGCGTCGGAATGCGGGTGGCCACGGTGAAGGCCCGGCGATCGGCAAACGCGCCGCTCAGATTGATGCCGTTGTTCGGCATATCCGGGTATTCCCAAATGTTGCTGAAACCGCCGATGCGCTGAAAGCGGCGCAGCGCGTTGTCGCCGTTGAGCTGCGAGTAGAACAGCGCGCTCATTGTGCGTTGATCTTCCTGCAGCGCCTGGGCAAACCCGGTGCTGACGATTCCAAAGCGGCCCACAGTCGCGGCGTGGTTCGTGTTCAAGAGCGACCTCACGGCTTCGACGGTGTCCAAAGTGGTATTCGCCAGGGAGGCGAGATACTTGTTGGAAAAATTGTTTCCGCCCGGGCCGTTGATGAAACCAAGCAGCGTATCGACGACGTTCTTTCCTAGGACGTACGTGGAATTGCGAATCGCCTCCTTGTACAAATCCTTTTGCGACGCGATCGTATCCAGGTAAGTGACGTCGGTCGGGACGTGCGGCAAGTAGTTCATCGTCACCGGCACGTCCTGCAAGAGGTTGCTGGCGTCCGTGGCGCCGTTGGCGAAACCTGTCACCGGGTCATACGCCTGCACGGTCGGCAAAACCGAAATGTGCGCGATGATCTGCGAACCCTTGACCGCGCGCGCGCTCGAAAGGTCGGTGGAAACCGCCGAGAGAATCGGCACTTCCGTTTTGAAGGCGTCCAGTGTGTCCGCCAGAATTTCCGCTGCGCTTAATGTTGCCATAAAATTTCTATTTTCTTCTCTACTGCTCGCCGCGCCGAAGCTTCGGCGAAGGCGGGTCAGTGAACCGCCGGCAGCCGCACTCCGCGCAGCGCCGAGCTAAAGTCGTAGTCGCGGCCGCCCCGCAAAATGTCCGTGCCGTGCCGGAGCGACCGCGCTTCCCGCGCCAGGCGCATCTTTTGTTTGCCGTCGGGCGTCTCCTTCATCCGCGCCTGCAGCCAGCCGATTTCCTTTTCGCGCTGGGATCCGAGCCAGACGTCGTTGCCCTTACGCCGTTGCTTTGATTTCCTGGCCGGCAAACGAAACTCCTCGCAATTCCCGCAGCTTGCGGGCGATGGTGGTTTTCTCCTTCGGGCTGGTCGCCGCGGCCATCTGCGCTTGCAGAAGCTGCTCGGGCGTTTTCCCGGAGGGGTCGATATCGGTCTTGGGCGAAACCGCTTGCGTGGTCTGGCTCGCAGCCAATTCAGCCGCGGCAGCGACTCCGGCCGTGGCCAGGGCTTTCTTGTCCGTGAGCTGAGTTTTGAGCGAAGCGATTTCCGCCGTTAAATTTGTGTTGGCCGTGGTGGCCTCGGTAATGGCCGTGGTCGCTGCGACCAGGCCGTTTTGAAGTTCAGTGACGGATGCTTTGACGCCGGCGATCTCGGCGTTGAACGCGGTGCGTTCCTCGTCGGAGATGGGCTTGGGATTGGTGGCCTTAACCGAGAGGTCAGAGACCTTGGCTTCAATGCCCGTGATTTTTGCCGTGAGGCTCGCCAGCGCCGAAACGATTTCCGAGAACTTCATTCGCTCCCGATGCGAAGTTACGGCACAGGAAATTTTCACTCTGAAAATCCGAAAATCTCACCGAGATCATCAATCGAGTTGACAGTGTCGTCGATCAGCCCGGCTGCCAGCGCCTGCTCGCCCCAGAAGATTTGGCCCTGCATGTTGTCGAGGGAGATCTGAGGGCGCTGCGAGGAGACGAAATCCGCGAATTGCGCGAAGCCATCCGCCACCATTGACTCGAGGTATTCGATTTGCTCCGGTGTGAAAGCGACGCCAGGCGAGCCGGTGGCCTTGTATTTTCCGCTGGTGAAAATCATCGGCTTCAATCCGGCTTGATCCATCGCTTTGCTGGAATCCATGAAGGCGACGATGACGCCGATGCTTCCCATCATGGCGCTGCGCGCGGCGAAAATGGTGTCGCACGCCGAGGCGAGAAAATAAGCTGCGCTGCACATTTGCGTGTCGGTGAAGGCATAGACGGGGATCTTCGTTTCCTCTTGAAAATCCCTGATGAACTCGGCGCATTCCAGACAGCCGATCACCTGGCCGCCGGGCGAATTGATGTTCATAATAACCGAGTCAACCCGTGACTTCGCGGCCGTTTCCAAATCCTCCCGGATGTCATCATACGAGGTCGCCCCGCATTGTTTTGATAAAAGCGAGGCGTGCTGCAGGAGCGGGCCGATGATCGGAATGACGGCGATCCCGTTTTCAATCTTCATCTGCGGCATCGGCGAGCCGGACAAATCCGTCTCCGGCCGCTTGCCCTCAAAAATGATCGGGCGCACCAGCGCATCGATGGTTTGGAATCCCGCTTCCGTAATGGCGAGCGGCTGCCGGTAAAGCGCGTCAATAATATGTTGGAACTTCATTGGTTTCCTTCTGAGCCTCCGCCGCCTTCCTCTTCGCCGCCTCCTCCGGAACCGGGCGCAACCTGGTCGCCTTTGGGCGGACCGTTGGGTCCCCAATCGCCCTCGGCCGACAAGGCGGGCGGGCTTCGCGGCGACCAGAGCTGCTGATAGACCCACTCCCAATCCGTGCCGGTTTCCTCTGAAATGGATTTGGCCCGCTTGATTCGGTTGGAGACTTCCTGGTCTTTTTGGCGGGCAACCTGTTTTTGGTTGTCGCCGTATTTGGCGTGGTACTTCGTCTCGGTCAAAGTGCCGAGCGAGAGCATCATCAAATCACTGCGCGAATCACGACCCTCGTCCACCGTCAATAAGGCGGGATACTCGAAATCGAATTTCCACCAATCCACGTCATTGCGGGAAATCCAGCCGTTCTTCATCGCCTTCGCGACGGCGTAACGGATGGCGCGCAGCGAGCGGGCGCGAATGGATTTTTGGCGGTGCCGCACGGTCGCCCGCGCGTTGTCCTGGATCAGCCGCACACTGGCCCCGCCGACTTCCTTGGGGTTGAGCAGTTCCGCATACCAGCCGCAGGCGAGAATGATTCGATGTTCGAGGCGCTTTATGAAACCTTCGATGGACTGCGACGGCATTTCGTATTTGAGGCCCTCGATTTTTTCTCCCTTGTTGGCTGTCAAATAATAATCTTCGCCGCCGCGAATGAGTTCGCGCTTGATGCCGGGTGTCGCGTCCTGAATCGGCGTGTCGGCAATAAAGGCATCGCCCGTATCGGCCTGACCGGATTCGGTGGTGCGAATCAATGCCAGCGACGTGGCTTTTTTCACCCCGCGTTTGATAAAAACATCGAAATCCTGGTAATCCAGCGCGCCCATGATTTCACACGAAGGCGTGGGAAGTCCGCGATTCTGTGATTGCCACTCAGGGTCGTACATGAGCTGGCAACTGGTCAGAGGAACATCTCGATCCTGCGTTTCGCCGTCGCCCAGAATGCGCAGGCCAATGACCGCCATGTTGCGATCGTAAATAATTCCCTGACTGACGGTGGCGCCGCTGGACCAACCGCTGGTCGATTTTTGGTCGGCGCTGCCCCGGGCCATGCGCGTGTTGATCCGGTGCGACGGAATGAACTGCACCTTCGGAAAATGTGTCGAAGGGTCCTCGGTCAAAATCATTGCGTCGTCGCCGTCCACGTCCCACGCAATCGACGAAAGAATTAAGTCGGTCACGAAATCGTAGGGCGGACCGCGCATGTCGCAATTTGGGTACCAAACATGTTCCAACCATTCCTCGACTTCATCTCCCCAGGCGGTTTCCGTGCCGGCGTAAAGCGCCCGCCATTCCTCGCCGACAGAACGATGCGCCTTTTGCAGAATCGCCGCGTGCATGTTACCGAGGCCTGCGAATAACTGGCGCGAGTAGGACATCAATTCCCAGCGGTCGTAATCGGTGACCAGCTTGCGAATATCGCCGGTCGTAAACCAGCGCTGGCGATATTGATCCAACTGCCCGGAGCTGCGCGGCGTGTTGTAGAGGCTGTATTGAGCCGCCTCGACCGTCGGCACGACAATGCCCGATTTTAGCTGGGTGTATCCGTCGGGAAATTTCCCCTGGTAGGGCGGCGCTGCGTCGCCGCCGTGACTAGATCGCCTGTCATTGATGCGCATGGCGGATTTCAACCAAACGTGTAAAACGGCCGCGTGCGCTTCACCGGCTGGTTCATTGGGAAGGCGACAGGATCGCGGAGCCAGAGGGTTTTATTGATGAGGCGGATCCGCGTTTTTGGGTCGACTTTTCCGAAGCGGGTGGCCGAGGTGTCGCCGGCGCTGGTAGATTGGATGATGCCTTCGAACAATTCCTCGCAGGCCATCCGGCGCCATTCAAGCAATTGCGGAATCTCGATGCCCTGCAGAAGATCCTCGCCAATCAATTGATTGGTCATTGGGGTGATTTGCCCCGCTAAAGTGGCCGCCTGCTCGTCAGTCATTTCGACTGAGGGGCGTACTTACGGCACCCGCCTTCGCTAAAGCTTCGGCGCGGCTGGCCCGCAGAAATGCGGACAACAAAATGAAAGCGTGTCCGAATTATTGGATGCTGGTTAAAAAACCAGTATCGCCGGTCAGAGAAACGCGGCCGGCGCCACGGTAACAACTCCGGCGAAGGTCAGACAAACAATCGCCGACCGTCCTCTCCGTGACGGCTAAATTCGCCCTCGTCATACTTTTTCAAGTTGCGCGGTGTCTGGCCCGCAACACTTCCTCTTTCACAACCTTGCTGGTCCGCCGAATTGTTTTTGACGCCAGTGGGAAATTCTCTCCGAACGACATTGTGTGCAGCGCCATCATGCGCGGGGAGATGCGCATCTTTCGCGAAACGGAGGCCGCGCTATGTCCGTCTAGCAGATCGGGCCGCAACCGCAAAAGCATGGCAACCAGCCGATGGCCGATAATGCTCGGCCGTCGCAAGATTTTCTTCATCTCGCGTTTCTTGCAGATGTCTTTCAACCGCTGGTTGACCGGCGCGCTGCGCGAGCGGTTCCGGGTCGATCCGCCGAACAGCAGCCACTGAAAGAGCAACCCGAGTTCATCCGCGCAAAGCGAAACTCGTTCGTTGCGGTCAAATGGATTCTCCTCGAAGCGCGAAAGAGGGTTACCGCGATCCGGCTCGTCGGTCCATCCGTTGCGCTCGTCGATGTCGGCGTCCGGCGCTGCAATTTCCTGCTGGGGAAAACTGGTGACAACTTGCCGCGCGCTTTTGTCCGTGTGCGACATTCGGTTAGCTTCCGCTGTTTGGCCCGCGACGCCGACCCCAGTGGTTTATGCTCGCTCCATTGGCCGGCACGATCAGAGTTTCTTTGACTTGGCGCAATTGGATCCCGATCGCTTCCCCTGGCTGGTCACTGACGATGCGCGCGAGCTTTGCGGCCGCTCCCGTCATGTCAAAGGCTTTTATCGTGATGGGAAGCGTCTGACGGTCGCCGGTGAATAGGATGTATCCTTGAAACGTGAGAACCTGACGTGTTTGGAGTCCAGACATGTTAAAGAGAATGCACTAAGGACAGCAATTGGGCGATAAACTTATTGCGCACATTCCCTATCGCGATGTTACGGCAGGCAAACCCTGACCGGGCATCGGTGGAAATTTTACCTCGTGATCGGCGATTTCCCGGTGCATTTCTGCCCGCGCTTCGTTACGGCACGCAATTTACGCGGCCGGTTTTTCACTCTCATCCGGCAGTTCGACCTTGATGCAACCCACAATTGTTGCGCACACGACCTGCATTTTTTCACAGGACCAGTAATGGTTATCGCGGAGAACTTTCACCCACTGCATGCGTTCGACTTTGTCGCCCTTGTCTTTCTTGGGCTTCTTGATTTCGCTGCCCATGTGGCGGCGATAAGCGGCTTCCTCCGGATCGTTGGCGTCGGCGGCTGGGGCCAGAAACGGCGCGCCCTTGCCGTCCCGCAGCCCCGCCAGGACATCGGACACACTCGGACGCGACCAAGTGACCACCCAGCAGCGCAGGCTGCCGCGCTGGTATAGTTTTGACGCGGTCGGAGAAACCGAGGCCAGCCATTTGGCCATATCCGGGTTGCTGAGACCCAGCGCGGCGTTGGCGAATTCCACCTCGGAATAAATCCGGCGCTCTTTGCGGTCCTTGAAATGATGGATAAACCATTCGGAATCGGATTCCCGAAACGCCGTCCAGCCGCGGGCGCTGACTTCCTCCACATGCCGGCAGCATTGCCGGAAAACTTTCGTCGCCTCATAGCCACAGTCGACCGCAACGAACTTGGAAGGCACGCCGAATTTCTCCTGGAGTTTTCGAACCTCCTCCCACGATTCGACGTGGCCGCGATAGAGTCGGCGCGACTCGCCAGTCGCCGACCAGGCGCGAATCACGACGAAAAACAAAAGCAGGTTGGCCTGACAGTCCACCGTCATGAACCGGAATTTTTCGTCAGGCCAGGACTTGAGAGGATCGGGCGTATAATCAGCCGTGCTGATGGCGATCTCGTTGGCGGTCGTGTGGGCCCGCTCGTCCCAGAACCCCGCGTCATCCTTTTGCACAAATTCTTTCAGTGGCAAAATTAGCCCGCTTTTCATTGATTGCATGGCCCTCAAAAACTTTTGCACCAGCGGCTCCCACTTCGCCGATATGAGCTTTGGCCACCAGAAGCTGCGATTGTTGCGGGCTGCCGGATTGGTAGCCGTGTAGAGGCCGCGATCGTTCCATTGCGCCTTGGTTGCGTCGGTATCGATCATAGCCTGACGGCAGCGCGGGCATTCGTAGCGGACCTGTTCACCATTGGCGTCCCATTTCATCCCCGCCTTGTCGTCATAGCCGGTCGGCGCGTTTCCGCCAGGGTAGGGGACGTTGATCGTGAAGTGCGGAACGAAAAAGAATCCGCAGTGCAAACAAGGCACGGTCCAAAGTTCCTGCGAGCCTTCATGCCAGATGATGGCCCAATCGTCGCCGATAATTTTGCCGTCCGGATCGACTTTGAGGTCGCCGCCCTGGGAAATGATCAGCTGCTTCGAATTGCCGATCTCGTCGTATTTGCTGGTCCGGTTAAGGAACTCGAAAATGCGGCCGGGTTGGTTGGCGGCAATCAGCCACGCTTCGTCGATCGCGAGATAACGGATGGACTTCGACTGCGCGTTGCTGATGGCCGGACCGAATATGTAGAGAGGGACACCATTTTTGAAAATAATCTCCTTGGTTCGCGCCTTGTGACGATTGTCTGGAAGAAGACGCTGCAGAGGTTTGCAGCCTGAGATGTTCGGAATGAGCCGGACCTCCGCGTGCTGTTTCGCAATCTGTTCCGTTTGCATTACAAACATGGCGGGACCCGGACGGTCGCTGAGAACGCGCGGGATCCAGACATCCGGGATGAGCGACTTGGCACCCTGCACGGCCGCGCACACAGAAACACGCCGGGTAAGGTCGTCATCGAGTGCGCGCAGCGGCTCGAGGAGCTGGCGGGATTTCTCAACGTGAAAAAATCCCGGGATGGCGTAACCACCGGGAGACAGTTCCAAATACTCCGCCGCCCACTCAGGCGTGGGACGCATGTCGGGCGGCTCGCAGGCGTCGTGCAACGCCTTTGCCATTACGTCCATTAGGCGGTTTCCTTTTTCTCGGCTGGTGAATCGGGCGCGATCCACCGTTTGGCGAATTCCTGAAAGCGTTTGAGAATTTCCAGAAACACAGCGCGGTTGTTAATGCGCTGTGCCGGCGCGTCGAGGCCTGCATTCAATGCCGGCAGGCGGTCGGTCAATTGAAAATTGAGCGTCGACTTTATTTCCTCCCCGAGCGCGAAAATCTTTTTCGCGATCGCTTCCTTCGATTCGAGCTGGCCGGAACGCTCGGCATTAATGCTTTCTTGCTCGATCCGCTTTTCCTTGGTGAGCAAAACGCGTTCAGCCGTGAGTGTGTCTTTGTCGTTGCGCTCGCGGTAGTAGCGGAACATTCCTCGGAGCGTCTCGTCGCGCCGGTACTTCCCCAGGTCAGGCTTCGGGAAATACCCTTCGTCCGCGATCTGCCGATGCCGACGGTCCGTCAAGCCGGTGATCTCTTCCAATTCGAGGGCGGAAATCGTGTCAATAATTGGTTCCATATTGACGGGAGAGGGCGGTGCCGGTGCTGTCGGCGGTGGAGTTTGTTTGACAGTTTTTGGCCTCGGCGTTTTTTCTTTCGATTTCCTGGTGCGGCGCATTCCGCCCTCGTGCGCAAATTGCGGCACTTGGCGTTTTCCCGCATTTCATTGGTGGATTTTCTGCAATCCGAAACCGGAAAAATAGGGGTCTCACGGAAAAAACAGGCCATACACTTAAACCCGGCCCAGGGGGTTCGTTCTAATAGATTCCTTGGATGCCAATAGGGCGCGCTATATAGCGCCCTATTATCACCCGTGGCGCGCCCTGTTGCGCATGATGGCGCATATAGGAATGCGATGGCCGACTGCGGTTTAAGGCGTAGCCGACCGCCGATTCGCGTTCGAGCGCGCGAAAACGCGTTTCCGATTTCAATGCCTTTGTCCCGACGGCATCGGCGGCCGAGCGGTGCGACGTTGCCGAGCCGCGCAGCTCGCGTCGCACCGGCCACGAAGTGTGCGGACTCGGCCGCCGATGCCGTCCAGCGCGCGCCTAATGGCCGAAGGCCAGCGGAGCGGCGGCGTGGCGGGCGGAATGCTCAGGTCGCGCCGTGCGTGGATCAGGGGCGCAGATCCACGGCTGGCGCGACCGGCCTTCTTTCGCACAACTCCTTGTTGGCTTCGGTTTTCGGGCCGCCCGGACATGTTGGAGCGCGTCGGGCTGAGTTGCGAAGCCGCGTCGGCGACTTCATGCCTGGCGGCGGGGACCCGCGATAGGGTGGCTTGCCGGGTGCCCTGGCGCGGGGAGAAAACTGACAGCCAACAAGTGTTGTGCGAAGGAACGGCCAGCATTCCGCGTGACACGCTGCCGCGAAGCGAATCCACTTTCGCGCGCTCTCCCAAAATCCAAATTTCACGGACGTGTGGGAAATTGGCAAATGGCCAGATCGCGAGGGCGTAAGGGTAAAATGCGATCAGGCCAATTTGCCATTTGCCCATAGGTCCGTCTGAATTCGGGGGCGTGTGTCGACTTTCGCGCTCCGCGGTCTTTGCGCGAAAATGGACATGCGCCGGGGAAAAGCCTGTCTGCGCCGACTTCGTGTCGCGGTCGCCGAGTGTAATGCAGCCTGCGAAATGGAACGGAGCGGACGCGATGCGAACTCGGCGCAGTCAGGCCAAAACCCCCA
The DNA here is from genome assembly GCA_963764165.1 of uncultured Verrucomicrobiae bacterium. Taxonomy (GTDB): domain Bacteria; phylum Verrucomicrobiota; class Verrucomicrobiia; order Limisphaerales; family Palsa-1400; genus Palsa-1400. The sequence goes on along the minus strand of CAVXRD010000004.1, from coordinate 458,199 downwards.
AGCGCGCGGGCCGTCGCTTGGCGAGCAGCGAGCCTGGCGGCGGCTCGCGCGCGTTGCAAAATTGCAAATTTGTTCACGGCGCGCAGCGCCGCCAATATTTCATTGTGCCGGGGTCTGAGCGCGCCGGATTAGCTTTGCGAACCTGAGCGCGTGAAATTGCAAATTCGCGTGGACAAGAGAGACGGCTCCTCTGGCGCGCGAAGACCAGCGTCCCAGCGCCGGAGAGGGGCACCGCAGGAGAGAGGAAGGCGCTGCGGCGAGCGTTAGCGAGAGCGACCGGCACCGCGCGCGGCCCACGCTCCGCGAAGAAAACGCGTGTATGGCGGCGCGCTGGGGGAATTCTCTGAGCGCATGCGAACTGTAGTTGCCTGTTGCATCGCAATTGAAGCGTATTAATTCCATCATCGAACGCCCTTGGAATAATCATCGCCAGCCGCACCCCCCAAGGAATCTATTATTGACTCAATCAACCCCCCACCGATTGCGATCCTCGCCGCTTTTCCAGTGAGAGTCCAAAATTACCGGTTTCGCTTTGCAGGTTTTGTTTTCGGCTTCGCCTCCCAGAATTGGCACGCGGGCGATCTTAGGCGAATATCGGTCTTTTTCCCGCGAGTCCACAGGTGTTCAACCTTTCGGCATTTGTAAAAGCTCTTATAGGTATTGATCGCAAATATGCAGGTGCCGCACTTCTCTCCGGCTGGACCTCTCCCTGGATTGCCGCTATAACCTCGCGCCGATCCATCACGCTTCTTTTTCTCTCCCGGTGAGCGCGGAAGCTCCGAATCAAACACCTCATTGCCGAACAAATCTTTCACTGCAACAGTTTCCGCTCCTGGATGATTTCCGCCTCCGTCTCGATTGCCACCGATTCTTCGAGAGTCTTCTGCGGCCGCTTTTCGCTGATCGTGCCGGCGTAAATCCTTAATCGAATTTCACCCTCGATTTCATCGAAGCGGGTTCGATTGATACGCGTTTCGTAAACCAGCGCCCGGTATATAGACCCGCTGGGAGTGGTTATCGTGACTATTTCACCAGGCCTCACACGTTCGCAACTTTCTTCGCCGGCATCCGCCCGCGAAACCGTTTGAATGTGTCAACAAGATAGCCGCCCGGGTTTCTGATTCGCGGCGCGAACTTCATCCGCTCGCGAAGATCGTCGAACGCCCTGCGCAGCGTGTCCGGATCGCTCTCAGCCAGGCGCGGGAAGATTTGGCGCTGCGCGTCCGGAATCACCTTCTCAATTTCGAATAGCAGCTCGAGCTGGGCTGGGGTTTTGCGGCCAGGCGTCGCCGCGCCCTTGGGGTTCTTCCCATCCCCAGCCGCTGCAAGCGCATCTCCCCCTAATTTCTTCCCATGTTCATGATTACTTAATGGGAATGCCTTTACAGGATTCACTTCAGGGGATGCACTTTGTACAGCCGATTGGCGTAACCCCCTTGTATCCTTTGGCGGTGGGGGTACAGCCGATTGGCTTAACCCCAATGCGCCATTTGGCTGTAGCTCAAGCACCGAAACCCACGCGCTCAGCGGCGTAACGCGATAAATCGCGGTATAGCCGATCCGCGTCTCCTTCGTGATCATGTGCCGTTCGAGCAAGTTGGCCAAAGCAGCCTGCACTTTGTTAACGTTGGTGTGACAATATCTGGCCATGTTTTCCAAGCTCTCCTTGCATTCACCGCGGCGGCGGATGTGCCCGTAGAGTCGGAAGTCGAGTTTGGGAAGGCCCGCGTCGTCCAGTGCGCCATGGACGAACATCGGCAATTCCTCCTGTGTGTGTTTTAGGCTCATGAAGTGAGTGAGCCTATTTATGTGTGTGTGACTGTGCCGGGTCAATGCCAGGCAGCGCCAATTGTGTGTAATCGGCCTTTTGGCGGGCAGGCCGCACAACCTGCCGTGTGATGATCAGGATCGGCTCGGGTGAGGAGCAGCCCTTGAGAGACTCCACAAGTTCGGGAGTCGGATCGTGCCGGTACCTGTCGAGTCAGCGAATGGTCCTTCCTTCGCTTTCCGTCCGGTCCGATGAAAACCTCCATCGTCCAAAGCCCCGTCCGGTGGACGCACTTGGCCGCCTTTGATTTCGACGGCGTTTGAGAACCGGACTTTCCGGCCGTTTTATGGGTGACAGGCATTTTCATGCGGAAATTAAACGACTTGAAATCCCAGCGGAACTCTCTTGAGCTGATTAACTCTCAACAAGGCGTCAAACGCATTTCCGCAATTCAGGGGCTCGATATCGAGAACCGTCCAGATGTGTCTAGCTTCCTTCCAAGTGAAAGTGCGATCCTTAAATGCAATCCTCAAGACCTCTGCGAGCTTAGCCAGATAATCCGGCTTGTAATGGTCCGTCGGACCGGAAGAGATTTGCTTGAGCGTCTCCAGGAGTTTTGCGGAACGGCTGATATTCACCTCAGCCGCCGCGAGATTCTTTTGCAGCTCGTCAATTATCGTGGAGTCAATCATGCGATCAGTTGCGGATGTTTCGCGCGAATCTCATCAATCCGCGCCTGCGCTCCGGTGAGCTGCTTTTGCAGGCCCTTCAGCTCCGCCTGTTCCTGCGACATCTCGTAAAGCTCGTTGATGCTTTGGAGCATGTTCCGTTTGTGGTCCTCGACCAAACCCTCCGCCTGCGCCTGCATCGCCTTCACCGCCGCCGTGGCGTCATCATCGGGCCCCAGCGTGGCCCTGATCGTCACCTCCGGCCGCAAATTGGAATACTGCTCGTGCGGATGATTGAACGTCCGCGCCGCCGTCACCGTGATCTCTTGAATTTGAATCGCCATAAAATTATTTCGCGTAATCGGGATGTCCGAAAGTCTTTTCAAATTCACCGGCGCGCACGAGCTTGTTTGCAATGGCCCGCGCCTCGATCTCATTAGGCGCTTCGATCAAACGAATGATGCCAGCCACGCTCGGCGATTTGCAGGCCTCGATGATTTCATGCGTGTCGTGCCGCTTCACCAGCGGCTCTGACCCGCGCCTGAACGCAAACACCGTCAGAACAGCCATGTAATTTTGAGTTTCCAAATTGGCGCAGGATGAGATTTTTAAGGAGTGTGAACCATTGACATCCACTTACGTCCCTTGCGGGAAATCGCGAACCGCAGCCCGCGAAACCGGAGCGTCACCCCCGGCAGCCTGCATTAAATTCAACTTCGGCAACGCCAATTCAGCCTGCCGCAAAACCGGTTTGCGGTACCACGTTTCACCATGTCGCGGCGTCGGCCCCAGCTTTCCCACCTGGGCCAGCAGTTGGCAATGCACGCGCACCTGGTCAACCGGCAGGCCGAAGGTGGACGCAATGAAACGCGGCGCGAAAATTAACTCCGCGCCAGCCATCTTCAAAATAGCGTCAACAATAGCTTGTTCCGGAATCGCCGGCACAATGGTGCGGGCCGACCGCTTCCCGCGCGCCGCTTCCATTCGGCGCGCGGGCGTTGCGGCCTGTGATTCAACCGCACTCTTTGACGATGCTCTATGGCAACACCGTTTCTCCCCCGGGCTGCTGTTCCCGGGAGAAATATCGACCGACAAAGAAACACCGGGCGCAGTGACAACCACACTGCGCCCGGCCGGCATCGCCCGTTCGGGACGGCCCGAAGGCATCGTCCGATCGGGGCGGCCTCGCCGCCCGCGCTTCGATAGCGCGGGAGATTTTAAGTTAGTGAGACGCGCGCCCCCCAGGACGCGCGCCTCAGACGGTTTATGAGCCTCGCCCGACAGACGAGTTTGCACCGCCAAATTAGGTAGGGACGCCTCGCCGAGGCGTCCGGTAGCGTGCGATATTTCATCGAGCGCCATATCACCCGATAGATAATTGCCGCTGGCCAGTCGCGTCGCCGCGCCCGCGCGGAGAATGTGTAAACAAGACACGTTTGCGGCCCCGGCGCTTCGGCTTGTTCGCTTCCTCTCCCGGGGACTCCGGCGTGTACAACGCCATGCAATCAGACTCGCAGTAAAACACCCGGCCAAAATTATTAATCTTCGTTCGGATATACATGAAGACCGAATGCTCCTGCCACGCGATGGCCCGCCTGCGAACCGTCGCCGTCGAAAGCCCCAGCCGCACCGCCGCCACCTCCAGCGTGATGAACCCGGGCGGCAAGATCGGCTCAATCTTCGGGCACACCGGCAAATGCAGCGAAATCGCCGCCCCCAGTTTCGCCCTGCTCGACGCCGAAAACGCCTCCCCGCAATACTTGCACCGCCCGATCGACAATTTTGCCTCGGGCGCAAGTTGTGCAGGCTTCAGCCTGTCCGGTTCAGCCGTGGAAATTCGCGATGGAGAAACGATTTTCATATTATCAAATAGTCACACCAGGCGGAGGCGCAGTTACGTTCATCGCCGCCTCGCGCTGCAAATCACGCTCAATCTGCTCCGCCACTTCGCGCAGAATTTTCGGCATTTCCTCGGCGAGCTTGGGTGGAAGCTGGCATTGGAAGCCAGAACCTGCGAGTCCGTTGAAGACAATCAGCACCACGCCCTCAGCTACGCAAATATGGCGCGCTGCGCTCGCCACCGAATCGTATTTCCCGGGCCCCATCATGTGGCAACCTCCCCCGAAATAGCGCAAGGCGCGGGCAGGGGAGCCACCTCCGCCCGCGCCTTGGCATCTATGATGGACCTCGGGCAGAGATCCAAATGCAGAATCAATTTGTCATGCAGCGTGACGCGATCCGGCGCATAGATGGCAGCGCCGCATTGCGGGCACGACAGCGATGCTGCCCGGCTGCGATCTTGAAATAGAAGCGCAACGTTCATCGTCTGACGGGCTTTGAAGTCTGGGGCTTATGCCGCGTGATATCCCGCAGATTTGAGTTTTTGCGCAGCGGTCCCACGATCCCGCGGAATTCCAATTCATCCATGATGCGGGCGGCTCGCGTGTAGCCCATTCGCATCCGTCGCTGCAGGAAAGAAACACTCGCAGTCTGTTCGCTGCGGATGGCCTCGATGCATTGCTGGATCAAATCCTCGTCCTCGTCGCGATCCGTCTTTGCTGTGCCCGCGCTCACGCCGCCACCCCCGTCCCCACCACCGGATAAACAGCCGGCACGCCTCTTTTCCAAACCGATCCAGCCTTCGCGATCTCAACAGCCCTCTCGACGGAATCCGCCCAGCCCAAGTAAGTGGAGCGATCCCAAGCGCCGCCGTCCAGGCAGCGCACCTCAAAGCCATCCCTGCCGTATTGCAGGTTCGCGCCAAATCGCTCCGTCGTCCGAATAAAAGGAACATCCCACCACGCCAAATCCCGATCAGTGCGGCCATCGTTCGGAGTGCAGTCAAATTCACGCGGCAAAACAGGATCCACCGCAAACCCCTCAACCAACTGTTTGCATTGGAAGAGAAACCGGCGCCCGCGATTTTCAATGAGAATTTCAACCGTCCCGGCCGCAACCTTCGCGTCCTTCTGTTGAGAACTCACGCCGCCACCTCCTCCCTCTCAGCCATCGCCAGCGCAATGCGCTCCTCGATCCACTTCTTGGCGTACTCAATCGCCGCCGCTCGGCGCTGGTATGGCACCCGCGAAGTCCGATTCCCGGCAGTCTTGTAAACCACAAAACTCCGATCCGCCTGCTCAGACACGCGCACCCGCGCGACATTGACCGCCGTGCGGTCAAAGATGCACATCGAACCAAACGCCTCGTTAGGCTTGGTGTCCGCAGGACGGTCAAAAATTTCTATCCCGTTGGCGGGGCATTCTTTTGTCGGGTTTGCATTCATGGAGGGGCGGGGGGAGTTAAATGGTGATGGGTGAATTTCGAATGGTGAATCTACGCCGCGATCGGCTCTCTCTTGCCGCGCCGGGGCTTGCCGCCCTCGTCTTCCAGTTCAGCGACGCGCGCCTCAAACTCCTTTTCCAGCTCCAGCGCCGCCGGGATAAGCGCAAACTGTTTCCCGCGCCGAATCGATTTGGCCGCGTTCAACAGCATTCTCGTCACTCTCAATTTCGGATTCAATTCACTATCCATAATTTGCATCTTGATGCAAAACGCAGACAAAGGCAAGAAAAAGTTATTCACAATCGCAATTTTCTTTTGTCTATAAAATCTAACAAATAGTTCTTGCCTTCAAAACGGAGTGCGGTTAAAAACATTTCCAGCGATGGGCTACTTTGGCAACAAATTAAAAACAGTCATGGAGGAAGTCGGCATGAACTTCCGCCATCTCGCCGAGCGCACCGGCATTTCGCGCCCCACCCTCAACCAAATCACCCTGGGCCGCGTCGAAAGCCCGTCCCGCCCTCAAGTCGAATCCATCATCAAGGCCTTCGATAAACCCGAGCACATATACGATTTGACCGTCGCCCATCTCGAAGATGAATTCCCCGCCCAGGGCCGCGAGCTCGTCGAGATCGGCCCGCGCCACGGCGGCATCATCATCGAGGAAAAATCACCGCCCTACGTAGCCAACAAGATGGACAGCGCGTTTGAAAAAGCCGTCGAAACCATCCGCGCCTCCGCCCATGAGAATGAGTCCTTGCGCCTCGTCATCATCGACCTGGCCGGGATGTGTTAAAAGCATGCAAGCCATCGCCACCACATGCCCCGTCTGCGCCAACGAGCTGGCGCCCGACCCGGCGTATCACGGCCTTTGCTCCTGCCCTGTTTGCAGATCCACCCTTTCCGCCGATGGCCAATCGTTCCGCGCCGTTCAATGCCCCCGTTGCCACACCGCCGTCACTTCTCTGCCGTCGGATAAAATGACCGGCACCGCCAAAGCGCTGCTGATTGTCGGCATCTGCCTGATACCCGTTTTCTTCACCGGCCTGATCCTGATCTTTGCCGGCTCCTGCATGAAGTCATCCAAGTTCCACTGCGCGAGGTGCAATCACTGGTTCTAACCACAAAAAATTTTACCGACAATGGCCAAAAAATCCTACAATATTGAAAAAGTAACTCTTGGGTTTCGCCGCTTCTTTGCGTCCCTGCGCCTCTGCGCCTTTGCGTTAAGTTCCCTGTCCGGACTTCAACGCAACGGCGCAAAGACGCCAAGCCGCAAAGCAATGTATGCGCAGGCCCGCGATTTGCACGCCCGCCACGTCATGCGCCATCCGTGGGAGCCCTGGGAACCCTTTGACAGCCTCCGCGGCAAAGACGTCGCCCCCTGGATGGCCCTCGCAAGAATTGCAGCCTCCGTTCCTGAGTTCGGACGTTCCTGATTAAAACTTTCCCTTTATGAGCGAAAAACAAATCCCCTGGGAAGACGCCAAGAAATGGGCCGAGGAACACTTTCAGAGCGAAATCATCATCGTCTGTTCGGACGGATCCACCTCGCACGTTTTAACTTGGGGCAAGAGCCCGACACAATCCGCCAACGCCGCAGAAGGCGGCAACCGCATCAAAGACCTTGTTTGGCCGGATGGAAAGCCGCACACGGATTTGCCGACGTGGGTTAATTCGCTGATCGCAGTATTTCGCGCCGCTGAATTGCTCGGCGCCAATCCGTCGATCCACGTCCGAACCGACAACCTCGTTGATGCCGTCCAAGAGCATGGCGAGCTGATAATTTCAAGAATCGGCCCCCGTTCCTGATTTCCAGATTAACCCTCAACCCAAAACAAAATATGCATCCCGACAAATGTATAATTGACAATGAAAGAGTGGCAGAGCCGTCCCGGCTTTGTCCCCATCCCACAAATGAAATACGACACCTTAATGCGGCTGATTTGGGCGATCTGCCTGGCCGAGCAACTCCTGATATATGTGGCCGTCCGGATCGAGCGGAAGAAGTGCGTCAAGTTCAGGGCGGAAGCGGAAGAATTTCTTTGCCAAGCCAAGTTGGCGAAATACGAAGTGAAAATGCTGCACTCCTCGCTCTTAGAAACCTTGGAGACAAAAAAAAGCGTGTTCAACCCGCCGCCGACACCGCCCAGCCCGAGCTAAAACTAAAAACATGGGAAAGCTGCGGCGGCGGCCTCTACCGCTACGTAAAAACCGGCATGTATTACGAGCGCCCCCGCATCAACGGAAAACCCACCTTCCGCAGCCTTGAGACAAATCACGAAAAAACCGCCCGGCAAACCCTCGCCCAAAACCAGCTCAACCACGCCAAATCCAAAGTCGGCGCCGCCCCCGATCCCTACGCCAAAAAAGTATTGACCACAACCGGCGACATCATTCGCCGCTACATTGCCGACAACTGCCCCGACCGCCGCCGCGCCCAGCGCCCCATCCAAGCCCGCAAAGCCCAAAAACGCGCCTGCGAAATGCTCCTCGGCTACTGGGACAACATGCCCATCGAGAACGTCAACCTCCAGACCATGGACAGCTACTGCGACCACCGCCTGAAGCAGATCCGCGCCTCCAAAATCATCCGCGGCCCCGGCCACACCACCATAGATTCCGAGTTGGGCGCCCTCTCCAACGCCTTCACCTGGGCCGTCCGCTGCGGCCTCGCCAAATACAACCCCGTCTACGGCCAGCGCGTCAAATACGTCAACTCCCGCGACGTCAAACACTGCCGCGAATTCATGCCCCGCGACGCCGAAGAGCTCCACGCAATCGCCCGCCGCCTCTTCACCAGCGACATCCGCACCGTCGTCTGCGGGTGGCAATATCTATTTGAAGCCTTCACCGGAGTCCGCACCCAGGAAGCACTCCGCCTCCGCGCCGACGCCGCCCCCGGCCAGCCCGGGCATATCATCGTCGACAAGCAAACCGGCGCCTGGAAGCAAATCGAAATGTCCCGCTGCAAAGGCGGCGTCAACCCCTACATCGCCATCACCCCCGAACTCCGCCAGCTCCTCGACGCCCTCTTTCAATGGCGCAAAATCGCATGGCCCGAGTCCCCCTGGTATTTCCCCGGCTACAACACCAGCGGCAAAAGCCCCGCCAACAAAGCCACGCTAGGCAAAAACCTCCATGCAAGCCGCAAACACCTCGGCCGCAAACTCACCAGCCACGGCGCCCGCGCCTACTTCGTCACCGCCTGGCGAAGCTGGGGCAAGAGCGACGTCGAGATCAGCATCATGATCGGCCACCGCGGCGGGCCCCAGCTCCTCAGCACAACCTACGGCGCCGTCCCCACCAACTGGCTCCAAGGCGACGGCCCCAAAATGACCTGGATCCCGACAACAGGCGACCCCGCGTGGACCGTCCTAAATCTCCCCTCGCAGTCAAACATAGTAACGTTACCCAACCAAAAAATCGCATGAGCACATTAAAAGGTAGGGACGCCTCGCCGAGGCGTCCGAGGACGCGAAACCTGCAACCCGTCCGCGCAGACGCGACATCCGCCGCGCGCCGAGAAGAAATGCACCGCCAATTCAACGCCGCGCGCAACCAAGTCGCCATCGAAAATGCCGACATCGAAAACCCCTTCGGCGAAGACACCTCCAAATGGAAATGCCGCGGCTGCGGCTGCACCAACGAACGCGCCTGCGCCGGCGGATGCTGCTGGGTCGAAAAAAACCTCTGCGACAAATGCCACGCATGGTCTGACAATTTCACCCGGGACGAAGTCGCGGCCATCCGCGACGCCCTTCTCATCCGCAAACTTGCGCGTCCGAGCAGCACCAGGCTGATCGAAGCGCTTCTTCGCCGTTTCCCTAAATCCTAAAAAATTCAAAAGGCCTATGAACACCGAACCCGAAAACCCCGCCCCAGCCCACGCGATCGTCATCAGTTCTGTCGAACCGTGGGTTGCCATGCAAAAAATCCTCAAGAGCATTTGCCATACGATTGAAAAACGGCTGGCCGGCGCGAGCGACGCAGAAGCCGAATCCGTCCGCGCCCGCGCGGAAGCCGCCTCCTTCGATCCAAATTGCGAAAATACCATCGGCGCATTTTGCGCCAACCTCACCAAGATCCTCGCCTGCGCCGAACTTGGACAGCGCGGCATCGCCTGCCGCTGCGCCACCTCGCAAAAAGGGGTGCCTGGCGCCATCGCCATCATGATCGATGAAAAGCAGCCCTGGAAAGGCCTCGTCGATTTGCTGGCAACCATCGGCAAAATAAACGAAGCATCGATGAGCAGCCTCCCCGTCGAACGAATCGAAGCCATGGCTGCGCGCTGCCAAGAGAAATCCAGAGAGCCAAATGTCTGCGCCGTCGATTCCTTCTGCGCCGATTTCTTCGCCGCCTCCTGCGCAGTCAACCTAAAAATCCGCCGCGACGCAGCCGACATCGCCAGTCAACAATCCGAAGGCGAACCGCCCGAGGAAGGCATCCACGCGTGATATGGACAGACGCCTGAAATGGAAAATGAAGGTCGTGGATGGGAAAACCATCGCGGAGATACCGCATCCCGAGCTTAGCCTGTCTCCTGAAGAATCGTACCGGCTTGGAATCGAACACGGCAAAATGATTCAGGACCTGCAAGCCAGACATCCAGATATCCACTTTGAGGTGGTCCCGTCCACCAGCGTCGCCAAACCCGCATGACCGCTCACCGTGTTACCATGTTTCCCGTTTACCGCCCTGATGGGGGTCCCTATTACTGGCGAGACGAACAGAGCGGCGTAATGCAAATGGCGGTCATGCTTTTTTTGAGCGAGCGAGGCGAGATGAATCCGCTGCAGGTGGAAATCCTCCGCCAGTATTTTCAACACTGGATTGACTGTCCGATATGGGATGCCAACTCCGACCAGGACGTTGAACGAATGAACTTCCTGCGCTTCGATATCCAAACCATCAGCGACACCGCCCGCCTCCACGCCTGGTACCGCACCGCCGTCGACGTCGGCATCGATCCGCTATGAGCCACTCCCTTTACGACGATTCAGAATTGCGAAAATGCAAATCCAGCCCGCTCTGGAATAATCTCATGTTCCTGCGCAACGAGCGCGACCAGCTCGCCCGCACCTTGCGCACAATGACGTGGGGTGGAGAAAAATACGTCGATGGCATGGTCACCGGCGAGATGTATGGCTACCACCATTTGCGCAAGGAATTTTTCGAGAAGCATTATCACTCGATGCTGAGCTTGCTCGATATCTACCGTGCTGTTTGCCTCCGTGTCGGACGCCTCGAGCACGAGGCCGCCGGACAGCCGATTGAGAATTACGATATGGCCCGCGCATGAACCCAAATCGAAAATCCCCCCCCCGTGGAAACCGCTTCGCTAGACGCCAGCGGAAATCCGTTGCCGACTTCCGCGTGTCCGACGTGCGGCTACCGGCCCGAGTGCGCCAGCACCATCACCGGAAAGGCCGCGCGGCCGCGCCCTGGGGATTTGAGCCTGTGCGGCAACTGCGGCGAAATGCTCGCCTTCGACGTCAATATGAATTTAGAAATCGCCCCGCTCTCCGGCCTGATGAGTTTGGCGGCGAAACAACGCTGGCAAATCGGCGTCGTCCAAAAACTAATCCGCCAGCGCGGCCGCATTCCCCAGCCATGATTGACCGCATACACTTGGTATTGCTCGACGACACGAACACGGTCGTCTGGAGATGGCTCGAAAGAATACATCATCCAGGCTTCGATTATTTCCAGCCGAACAGCGGCTATCCCGACGCGGTAATCAGGGAGGAGAAGGTTCCGCATTTCGTCCCCGCCGATTGGTGGGCCCGCGTTGATCGCATTGTTGCATCGGCAGGCCCCCGCGAAAGAGGCGATACCGTACGGGAGTACGTACTCGAGTTTGAGAGACAACGTTCTCGCCACGTCAACCGTCAATCCGAAGTGGATCGTTGGGCTGAATCTGTCCGGCCGGGTTGGGCAATCGTGGAACGCCGTCATTTTATAGACGGAAGCTTCATGGCCTCGCTCCGCGCAGAACTCGAACGCGCTATGGCGGTGGGCGCTGGACTACAGCAGACCCATCAAATCACTCTTGATGATGTCCGCGCAACCACCGAGGCGCTGGTGTTCAAACCTGTTTCACTGCTGATTCCTTTCGAGCGTTCTTCTCAGCGCCTGAAAGAGCTGGGCTATAATTTCACTGCAAAGCAAATCGAGTGGGCCACCAAATTTTTCCTCGAACACAATTATAAAAATCGCGACGCCGGAAAAATGATGATTGGCCTGAGCGTCGGCGCTGCCTTCACCAATCAACCCAGCCAGATCAACGCCTACGCCGAAAGCGCGCAAAACCTCACCAGCGACCAACCCACCGCGCACAGCGTGGCTTAAAATTATGTTCCTTAAAAACTACACCAGCGAAGTCCCGGCGAGTCAGAGCATCGCCGCCATCGAGCGAATCTTGATTCAGTGCGGCGTCTCCGGCATCACGAAGCAATACACCCCGACACCAGGCGAAATAGCCTCGCTGGTATTTCACGTTGAAATTGCCGGGGTGAAATGCGCGATTCGCCTATCACCAGATATCCGCGCCTGCCGGGATGCTCTTTGGAAAGATTACGTCGGCGCTGACAAGCTCACCGCAGACGGAACACAAACCGCCTATCCGAGCCAGAAGAAAAAGAGGCGCCACGAATTTGACGAACAGGCGAAACGCACCGCCTGGAAAATTTGCCTCAACGAAGTTGAAATCCAGATGAGCAAGATCCAACTGCAGCAAGCCGATTTCCGCGAAGCTTTCCTCCCCTACATTTGGGACGGCAAAGAAACCTTATGGCAGCGAGTCAAAGCCAGCGGCGCCGCGCTCCTCCTCCCCGAAAAATCGAGTTGACACATGCGCGCAATTTCCATGTGGCAGCCGCACGGCTCTTTGCTGGTGACCGGCGCGAAGATCTTCGAGACCCGCGGCTGGTCCACCAAATTTCGCGGACCCCTCCTGATCCACGCCGCGCAACGCTACGTTAAGCGCGAGATGGAAATTTACTTGGGCCTGCGCTGTTATCAGCGCGGCCTCGCCCCGCTCCTGGGCCTGCCGTTGAATCTGCACCGCCGACCGGCGCGAATCGTCACGATCGACGATTTGCCTTTTGGCGCGATCATCGGGATCTGCGAGCTCGTCGATTGCATCCCCGTTGAAAAGCTCACCAAAGCCCAACGTCGCGCCGCGAAGGTGTTTGGAGATTTCAGTCCCGGCCGCTTCGCCTGGCGCGTGGGAAATGTCCGCAGATTGCGCGAGCCGGTGCCATGGCCGGCCAAGCAAGGCTTCTTCTACGCCGCGATCGGCGCGACGCCGCGCTCCCTAATCCCCGTCCGCTAATATGCCTGAAGTATGACAGCGGACGAACAATCGAAGGCCGCCGCTTCGATCCAGGAAGAAGCCAAGCGCCGCGCCCGCGCCTCCTACCTGCGAGCAACCGAGGGCACAAAGCTAATGGGCCTCGAGGTGCATCTGGAAAACGAATTCCTGGCGATGTCCATTTACGCCATCGGCCACGCCACTGGCCGAACCAGTGAAGCCACAAAAATCATCCGCGAAGCCGGCCAGCAATAAAGGGCAGAGGGCAAAGATCGCTTATACAAAAAGCGTGTATAAAGGCGGGTATATTTAAGTTCCCGCGAATTCCGGCCACCCCACTTAAGCCGTTGATTTTGAGCCTGCTAAGAAGCTCAAAATTCAACCTTCGTTCAAATCCGTATAGACAATACTTTTGGCGCGGGAGCGGAGAACGCGGGCAAAAGGCGTGCCGCCCCCGGGTGACATTGATTCACGCAAAGCCTTGGTTTTTCCGGCGCTGGCCACCAGCGCCCAAACGTTCTTTGCCTTGGCAAGAACCGGATACGTCATGGTCAAACGATTGGGCGGCGGCTTGGGTGAATTGTCGACGTGGACAAAGACTTCGCGGCATTCCAGCACGGACGCCTTCGCATTGGGCATCAGGGAGGCGATGTGGCCGTCTTCTCCCATGCCGAGAAAAATCATGTCGAACGCCGGGATTTCCGAAGGAGGCGAGGGGAGCGTGGCCTTCACCTCGCGAATTGCGTCGGAGACGGCCTCGACGGGCGGCAATTCTCCTTTGAGCCGGTGAATGTTGCCTTCAGGCGCGCCGATCGGGTCGAACAAATTCTCTTTCGCCAGCCGGAAGTTGCTTTCGGGGTCGGACGGTGGTACGCAACGCTCGTCAGTCCAGAAATAGTGAACATTCGCCAGCAAGTTCGGATTTGCGGCCGCTAATTTGGCAACTTCCTGGAAAAAAGTCTTCGCAATGCGGCCGCCCGAAAACGCCACCGAATAACGGCCCGTGGACTGTTTTACCAACTCCAGCCAATCGCGCGCCGCAGCCGCTGAAAGCGCCTTGTCGTCCGCGAACTTCCTAATTTCAAACGGCGCCGCCATTTACATCCCCAGTTTTTGCAATTCCTGCTGCAGGGCGATTTGGAATTCCTGCACGTCGGCTGCGGGCGGTTTGTAGCCTTTTTCAGCGGGCACAAGGCCCAGCCGTCCGCTTTGGTCGAGGACCCAATCGGCGGATTTGCCGTCGGTGAAAGTCACTTTGCCGCTGACCAAAGCGCCAGGACGCGCCAATTGATCCACCGAGACAGAGACCCGTCCCGGCGGCGGCGCTGCGGCGGCGGTTTCAGGCTTCGGGACTTCCCCGGGAGCGGGCACAGGGGAGGGGGGAGGCGCGGGATCCTTGGGTTTCAATTTCAAGTCATCCACCAGCAGGCGCACCTCGAGGTAAGTCATGCGCAGGCCCAATTCCGTCTCCAACCGCTTCTGGATCTCGGCCAATTTGAGGCCTTCCTCGATCCAGGCTGCGACCTGCAGCCGTTGTTTCTCTTCCAAATTCATATTCGTACCATATCATGCCGCAGTCCCGCTCGCATCAGTCAATCGCAAAACATTTGGGATTATCGGCTGGAACCGCGCTTTTTCAGATTGGTGACATTTGGTGCGATTTGCTGATATTTGCTGAGATTAGGTGATATGAGGGTCAATGTTTTTGTCGGACCGTGCCCGTTGCAGGGAAAGCGAAACGGCCATTTGAGAGGCATATGCATATACACCCCCCTAAAAAGCCGTCACACCCGTCACAATGTTGGCAATCAACGACTTAAATCGTCACAAATACCGTCACAAACCCTCACACAGAGCCGTCACAAAACCGCCCGTCCTATATCGGTGGAGTGATTTTCCGCCGGGCCGGGCCATGGGATTGTGTGACGGCCTGTGACGGCTGCGTTCGCGCAGGCTTCCAATATATTCCCTTTTACCCGGGCCGGGCGTTCGGTATCGTTCGGCCCCGTGAGCGAAACGCCGTCAAGCGAACACCATCTCGTCCGCAAATTTGGGCTGCTGCAGGCGTCCGCGCTGAACATCACTCAAATGATCGGGGTTGGGCCTTTCATCACCATCCCTACCATGATGGCTACGATTAATGGCGGCGGCCCCCAATGCATGCTGGGCTGGATCGCCAGCCTGCTGATCGTTTTGCCGGACGGGTTGATTTGGTCGGAATTGAGCGCGGCGATGCCGGTGGCGGGCGGGACTTATACGTGGCTGCGGGAGGGCTTTGGACGGGAGAAGTGGGGGCGGTTGATGGCGTTTTTGTTCATCTGGCAATTGATTATTAGCGGCCCGATGGAGATCGGAACCGGCTTCATCGGCCTCAAGCAATATCTGGCTTACCTGATTGGCAAAGACGTCACGGCGGCGCAAATGAACGTCATCAATGTCGTATTGACGGGGCTGCTTTTCTGGCTCCTTTATCGCCGCATTGGGTCGGTGGGCAAACTTACGGTCGTGCTGTGGGCGGGAACAATGGTGACGGTGCTGGCGGTCATTTTCGGGGGCGTTTCCCATTTCGATTCCAAGACGGCCTTTTCATTTCCGCCGCATGCCTTTGACTTTTCGCTCGGATTCCTGTCCGGCCTCGGCGCGGCCACCAGCATCGGCATCTACGATTACATGGGATATTACGATGTCTGTTACATCGCCGAGGAAGTCCGCCAGCCGGGCAAAACCATTCCTCGCTCCATCATCATCAGCCTGGTGGTGGTGGCCGCGATCTATTTGACAATGAATTTGTCGATCATCGGCGTGCTGCCGTGGAAGGAAATCGTGGCCAAGCCGGACGCGGCTGTGGGTGCCATGTTCGCGGAGAAAATCTGGGGGTCGACGACGGCGAAAATCATTTCGATTCTGATTGTTTGGACGGCGGTCGGTTCCATTTTCACGTTGATGCTGGGTTATTCGCGCGTGCCATTTGCGGCGGCGCGGGATGGCGGATTCTTCCGCATTTTCGCGCGGCTGCACCCCACGAAGGACTTTCCCCATATTTCACTAACGCTGATAGTCGCGCTGTCGGTGGTGGCCAGCTTTTTCAGTCTTGGCACGCTCATCGACACTTTGGTTGCGTTTAGAATCATTGTGCAATTCATCGGCCAGATCGGCGCTGTCATGCTGCTGCGCCGGACGAAGCCGGACATGCCGCGCCCATTCCGCATCTGGCTTTATCCGCTGCCTGCGCTGGTGGCACTCGTGGGGTGGTGCTTTGTGTTTGTGGAGACGGACAAGGTGCCGCGCAATTGGTCGTTGGCGGCGCTTGGGATTGGAGTCATCGCGTTTCTAGTTTGGTCGCGCTATACAAATTCGTGGCCCTACAAGGAGAACGGTGGATAACGAGGTGGGATGGATAACGTGTTTGACATCGCCCCGGAGTTTTCCACACATCGCACTTTCGCACAATGTATGAAGCATGACATACTAATGCGCACCTTGTGGATAACTCTTTAACGTGCTGGATTGAAACCAGATAGCCGTCTGAATCTTCGCGCAAGATGAAATGGTTACTGTCGAAAAAATGCATCTAATAACGTAGTCGATTGGCTCTTTATTGGTGTCATATCCCGAGTGTCGGCAATACCCATTAATGCGATTAAATTCGATTGGGTTAGGGCCTGTTAACACTAATTGACATTTTATAGGCGACAAGGCAAAATGGCTGGGTGGAGCTTACAGAGAGTCAATATCAGCGGGTTGCTGATTGTCTGCCGCGGCAGCGCGGCAACGTGAGCATGACCAATCTGCAACTTCTCAACGCCCTGCTCTATGTGGTGGAGCATGGGTGCAAATGGCGCGGCCTGCCAAAACATTTTGGCAACTGGCATACGATCTACACCCGCATGAACCGCTGGAGCAAAGCGGGCGTGCTGGATCGAGTCTTCGCCCGGCTCCAGCAGGAGCAAATCCTGGCGATCCGGATCGAGCAAGTCTGCTTGGACAGCACGACGATCAAGGTTCACCCCGACGGCACCGGGGCGCTAAAAAAAACGGCCCACAGGCCATCGGGCGCTCCCGAGGCGGTTGCACCACCAAAATTCATCTGGTTGCCGCGAATGCCCAGTGCGCCTTAATGCTCAAGCTTTCCCCCGGCCAGGCGGGGGACGCGCCGCAAGGACGCGAGCTTTTGCAGGCGGGCGGGCCGGTTCCGGCAGGGCTTCCACTCATCATGGACAGCGCCTATGAAGGGGACGAGACTCTGCAACAGGCGCGGGAATTGGGCTACGCTCCAGTGGTTCCTCCTAACCCCCGACGCTTAAATCCGTGGGAGTATGACCAAACCCTTTACCGACGCCGCAATGAGATTGAACGGCTTTTTCGCCGACTCAAAAGCTACCGCCGAGTCTTCAGTCGCTTCGACAAATTGGATGCGTTGTACTCCGGATTCGTCGTCCTCGCGCTCATCGTGGAGGCGTTACGTTAGTGTTAACAGGCCCTAGAGAACCATCCTCCAGCTTGGCGTGGATGAATTTCCGAAAGTCTTCACTCGACTCGTACACCCGGCAAAGATCGCTCACGCGCCGGCCTGGGCCGATGGCACAGCCGCCCCATTTCAATCCTACAAAATAAAAGGGCGAACCTTGGGCAAACTGCCACTGGTGGGTGTGGTCCGTCGGAAGAAAATCGCGTCCAAAATGCGTTTCTGCGACTCGTTCCCACTTCGGACTGAGGGGAAGAGAGGGCTCAAACCAAGCGCCGATCCTCCACTGATAAACATCTTTGGTCGCAAAACACACTTGGCAACGGCAAGAATCACGCTCTTTGTAAGCAAAAAGAAGAACACAGACGCCAATCGTCCCGACAGCAATCCACAAACGTTTTCGCGTCCTCGCAGTCATAAACAACCTCTCCTAGCAAAGAGTAGCGAGGCAACGAGGGGAGGTCAATCGTGAAACCTCAGAGTGAGAAAGGCAATTTCAGGCGGCAGATGCCGCGATTTTGAACCGCTCATTGCCGCTTGGGCTAGCGTGCTCACAAGTCCGTGTCGATCAGGAAACTCAGTTGAATGGCAGTTCACCGGTTCGGCGGCGGGATTGGAAGCGGGCATTTCGCGAAAAGCTGAAGCAGCCCGACCGCGCCGCGACGTCTGGCGGGCTTGGGGGTCAGCACGATGCTGTTTTTGCCGTCGCGCATAGGCCGCACCTCGACCACACCACCGCGAGACAAGCCAGAGGCATCTCGCCACCACTTAGGAAGTGTGCTCTGGCCGACTTTGGAGACAGTCATCGTACCCAAATCTTTCACGTTTTAAGGATTCCTTAAAACGTCCGGTCCGTCAAGTCCACGAGAGCGCGGGAGACGCATTTGGTTTCAGAAGCGTCTGATGCGGGACGCGGGGCGCGTCCCGCTGCACGCGGAGGCGCGTGCGCTCCCAAGACATAGGAGTGGTCGTGGCGTGAATTCCCTTTCGGGGGAGCACACGCGCCCCCGCGTGTCGCGGTCGGCGCCCCGCCGACCGCATCTTCCGCAATCCAAATCAAGATGCGTCTGCCTTGGCCACGAGAGTCCCGCCCTGCCGAGAGTGGGTTAATACGCCACGATTTGATAAAATCGCTGGCTCTTAGTTCCACTCAGATCCTGCAACGTGATAACTCCTCCTGTTCCATCGGCAACGGAGGAAGGAATGGGAGTCCATGCGGGATCGGTTAGGAAATTCTTGTATGCCAGCATGTAAGTCAGGCCAACGTAGCTGTTGACCTGCAGCGAAACGATGCCGCCCGCCACCCTAAGACCACCCGGCGGAATCGTTGGCGCGGTGAGGACTTTGAGCGATGCGGTTGCGCTGTCAAGCGAACTTGTTCCGCTGCTGACAACCACTGAATACATTCCGGCTTGGGAAGGCTGGATGTTGGTTAGCGTCAATTGCGCGCTGGTGGCACCGTCTATGAGATTTGTCGCGTCGAAATACCATTGATAGGTCAGGGGGGAGCTTCCGGCAGCGCCGACTTGGAATGCCACTGTCCCACCGGCGAGAGTCTCGGCGTTGGTCGGTTGCAAATTGATGCTTAGCGCGATTTCAACCGTTGTGAATTCTTGCACCGGCGCAATGGCAGACGTCGTGGGAGTGACTGTCGAGGCGGAAGCGGTATTGGTTAGGACGCCCGCGCTTCCCGGCAAAACGGAGACGCTGACGGACGCTGCGGTGCCGCTCAAAAGGGCGCCGACGGGCCATGTCACTATTCCGTTCGTGTAGTATCCGCCGTCGGTGGCCGAGACGAATGTTACGTTAGAAGGCAGAGTGTCTGTGATAACCACATCCGCGGCCAAATCGGGCCCTGCGTTTGTCACTGTAATAGCATAAGTGCCGGTCAGCCCAGCGGTGAATGGCAGCGGGCTGGACGATTGGCTGATGGCGAGTTTTGCGGTGTCTCCGCAGCACGAATACGATTCGTCGGCTAGGGCAACAGAATCAATGTACCAGCCGGTCACGCTGATGGAATTTCCCTCGTCGGTGGCAAAAGCCCAGCGGAACTGCACGTTTTGCCCGGTGGCGGAGGGTGGAAGATACAAAGTCGTTGTGATCCAGCCGCCCGAGTTTCCGCTCCACACATTGCTGCCTCCCATAGGGTTGCCCGAGCCGACATAAAGGGACGAGGTATAACCGCCTGAGACAAACATTCCGCCGGCGCTGATAATGTCCCTAAAACTGCCCCCGCCGATGGAAATTTGAAGGTCGCCTCCGTCGTAATAATCGTAGACCACCTGGTTATTAACGACCGCCGCGCCATATTCAGTATTGAAATTTTGGCGGAACGTTAATTGCGCATTCGTTGAAGCCACCGGGACTACGGGAGAATACAGGTAGGAAATCCCTGGCGTAGTCAGGTCGTTGGCGAAAGCCGAGTTCGGCGTCGTATCGTAGGCGCCGGAAACCGTCACCCATGGCGTTTGCTGGGAAACAACGGTCGATGACCATCCGGTGGGAAGGGCAGGGGCGGCAACCGCATCGAAATTTTGCGAAAGCGTGGCACTGCCAATCAGCAAGCCGAGGTTGAATGTGTTCGTGATCAGACCCAAATTGGCCGCGCCATCCTGAAGCTGCCACACCAGTGAGATTGGCTGGCCGCACGTCCCGCCGGCGGTGAACGTAAATGGGAACGCCTGGCTTGCCGCCGCCAGCCCCAGGGCGCCAACGGCTGCGGTGCCCGACGGCTCGATCACGTTTTCGCTGGGCTGCAAGGTGGCCACCAGATTGCTCGTCGCGACCGGTGAACTGTTTGACAAAACCAGATTGATGGTGACCGTTTCACCTGGATCGATGGCGCCATTGGTTGGAGTGCAGCTTTCCGAGAGGAGCGCCGCCGTGCCTGTAATAATGGGAACCGTTGCGGCCGGGGCGAGCGCATTGATCAAATTAGTGCCTTTGGGAGTTCCCCAGCCAGTGCAAAGATCGTATCCCTCGGTGGCGAAAAATTTATTCGGAACCGCGGCGTTTGTATTGTTGCCAACCGTGATATCGTGAAATGTCGCAGGGTAATTTGTGCCCAATCCGAGCGAGTAAATGGCGGGGTTCAGAAATCCCACGGGCGAGCGCAGGTTTGCCGCCGCCTGCTGATTCGCCAGGGCGGTAAACCCCGCCCAAAGCGGAGCGGCGCAGCTCGTCCCGCCGACTTCTTCCGTTTTGCCGTTGTTTTCAATCACCCAGATGTTATCGGCCGTGAGCGCGACGTCTGGAATATTTCGCATGGTAGCCGATCCGCCGTTGGAGGCCATGCTGACGGGGGCTTGCCATGAAGGAATCCCGTAAGTCGTGCTGATGCCTCCCGTGCTGCCGTTGGTGCCGGTGCCGCTGTTGTACCAATTCCAAACCTTTTCCGAAACCCACGATCCCGCCGGCCCGCTGGTCGTCAAAGTGGTGCCGCCGACAACCGTTATATAAGGATCGTCGGATGGCGGTTGCGCCGCGCCTGTGAACGATCCGCTGTCGCCCGAAGCAAGAAAAAACGACTGGCCCTGCGCGGCAAATTGCTGGAAAGCCGCGACGGTCGAATTGTTGATGCTGAATCCCCACGAACAGCTTAGTTGCTTCGCTGCATTGTTGGTGGCCATGCAGTTTAACACCGAATTGGGCGCGGTAATATTGTCCTCGTTAGGCCCTTCGTAGACGATGACGCCCGCAAGTCCGGGGGCCATCGCGATGGCGACTTCAATATCCAGGGAAACTTCGACGGTGTCCGCGCCCACACTGCCGGTTGAACCGTCAACATAAATGTTTGACAGGGGCACGCTGGGAATGCTGGTTATATGGGATTCGTAACTTGTGATGTCACTGGCGTAGTAGCCATCCAGTTCGAAGAGGCCAATTTTTTGCCCCGCGCCCGTGAGAGAGGTCCCCGGGACGTAAGCCGCGCGAAAATCATTGCCCCAATAGTTGCCCGAAGGCGCCGACCCGCCCAGGGGAACCGCCGGGTCGTGCCTGGCTGGGTGAAGACTTTGCGGGTGGGGGATGACGAAATTATCCAAGCCGGTGATCGCGGACAGCGGGACATCAAGATCGACCGATGGCTCTGCATCAGGGGCAAAGAAATTCCGTTTTTCGGTGGGGTGGGGGTACTGCCGCAGATTCACGTGAAAAACGCGTTCCATGTCGGCGGCAGTGCCTTTGACACGCAGGAGCGTCCGATTTCCAAAAGTCTCGGCCACAGTGAGACCGCTTGTTTTCGCGAAAGCAATCACGGCATCGTAATCGCTGGGAGTGGGGCTGAATTTTTCCGAGAATTCCTCGGGAGTCAGGAATTTATGGAATGAGTCGCTCGACGGATCATAGAGGCTGGCCAGCAGGTTCGTCAGCGCGCCGCCGTTTCTTAAAGGCAGCCCGATCAACACCTCGATTCGCTTCGTAGGATCAAGACTCCCCACCGATTTGAGGCCCGAAGCGACAAGCTTCGGGACGTGGCCACGAAGAATCTGCAGCTCCGCCTGCGCCGAGGGCGCCCAATAAAATGAAAACAAGAACACGATCGCGGCGAGAATCTTGAAACGACCGAGCGACCGGCAGACGCCGCTCCGCGATTGCAAATTAAAACCCATAATGTGTTGCTTGGGAAACCCTCCAGGCTTCGCGGTTCGATTTCAATTCAAACAGCGGCTCAGGTGACCCTCCTGATCTCCCGCCATAAAAGTACCTGACAGCAAGCGGATTTTCAAGTGCCTAATACACGGCCCGATTTGTCGGGGAAAGCCCCGTGGCGGATAGGTGCGATTGGAAGTGGGTGAGGCGCAAGTGCGATCGCCGCCGGAGTGCGGCTGTGTCGAAGACCAGCCGCAGCCGCTTCGAAACAAGTGGCGCGTTGGAAAGAGCGCCGCGGCTCGCTGGCCGCAGCTCCGAAGTCTTGACATGCTTTCCGGAGATGGCTGCAACAAGATTCGCTTTCGGTTATTTGAATGTTGCTGCGGCTGGTCTTCGACACAGCCGCACTCCGTTCAAAGCGAAATCGGCGGCAATTTCAGTTACGCCTCATCCACGTCCAATCACACCCACAGTCCATGGGTGGTCTTTTTTGGCCTTGTCATGGCCGTGTGAAATCATTATTTTGCTCCGCGTGCTTGTGTCGTCGGTTACCAAAAAAAGTTATGAACTCTAAAACCACATCTTCTTTTTCGCGCCGGAAATTCATGGGCGGGCTTGCCTTTGCGGCAACTTACTTTGGACTGCGTTCGGGGTCTGAATTAATGGCGCTGCCCAAAGCTGAGGCGGGCGCTGGCGGTCATGCCATGACCATCGCCGAGTACGACAAGATGGCCAAACTTTGCTTCAACGAAAATCCCTGGGGCCCGCCGGAATCCGTCATGGAAGCGATGAAAGGCGCGCTGAAATTTGCCAATCGCTATGGCAATCCAGATGGCGGCCTCGTCGAAGCCATCGCGGAATCTCACGGCGTCAGCCCTGAGAATGTGTTGCTCGGAGCCGGTTCGACAGAAATACTGGATGTTTCGGCGGAAACATTTTTGGAAGGCGGGAAGAAGATGGTTGGATCGCGTCCTTCCTATTCCATGGTCTACGAATTTGCCCGCGGCGTGAAATCGGACGCGATCGAAATTCCGCTCCTGCCGGATTTTCGCCAGGACATTCCGGGCATCATCGCCGCTGTCAACGAGCGGCGCGCCGAGATCGGGCTGGTTTACATTTGCAACCCGAACAATCCGACCGGCGGCATCGTTTCAAAGACGGACATTAAGAAATTGCTCGATGGAATTCCTCCCGACATGCCAGTTTTGATTGACGAAGCTTATTTCCATTATGTGGAGGATCCGGAATTTGCGACTTCCATTCCGTATGTGAAGGAAGGGCGTCAGGTATTAGTTGCCCGGACGTTTTCAAAGATCGTCGGACTGGCGGGAATGCGGCTGGGATATGCCATTGCCCCCACGCCGATTATCGAGCGGATGACCCCGCGCTCGATTGCCAGCATAAATGCCATCGTCAAATGGGGCGGAGCCGCTGCCATCAAGGACACCGAGGCGCAGGCCAAGGTGAAATCCATGACGCTTGAACTCCGCAAGAAAACCACAACCGAATTGACAGGGCTCGGCTACGAATGCCTTCCTTCGGAAACGAATTTCTTCATGGTTCACATCCGCCGCCCGATTCGCTCTGTCATTCCGGAATTCCGCCATCGCGGTGTTTTGGTCGGGCGCCCGTTCCCGCCGATGGACGATTATATGCGCGTCTCGGTGGGGAACGCAGAGGAAATGGGGCGCTTCATGGCCGCCTTCAAGGAGATTTTCCAGACGCCAGCCACGGTCTCCAAACCAGCTTAGTCGCGAGCCGTCCCATAATTCCCGTGATTGCCATCAGTCCCATCTTCATGGGAGGAATGGGAATCATGGGAATTATGCTGCCAATGGGATAGATCCGGGCTTTGCCAAGGTTGGCCTTCAGACTTTTTTTGAACATTTTTTTTGGATTGTGTCTAACCGAGCATAGAGGCAAAAAGTTGCCTTTGAACAAACTTGCGGTTGAATAAGTCAGTGTTATATAACCGCAAGCCCGGTCTCCTCGCAGAGCGGAGTTTTTACGAATGATTAAAGTTGAAAATTTAAGCAAGGCGTTCGGCCCCAAAGTGGCCGTCAACCACCTTTCCTTCACGGTGGAACGCGGCGAAGTTCTCGGGTTCCTTGGGCCCAACGGCGCCGGAAAATCCACCACGATGCGCATGATCACCGGCTATATCCCGCCGACCGAAGGGCGCGTTTCCGTGGGAGGATTCGACATCGTTGACAATCCCATTTCCGCCAAGCGGCTGATCGGCTACCTGCCGGAAAATGCGCCCGCTTACACGGATATGACGGTGGAGGGCTTCCTTGGTTTCGTGGCGGAATTGCGCGGGCTTTCCGGCGATTCCAAAAAACGAGCCATCGGGCGCGCGATTGAAATGTGCTTTCTCGAGGGCGTTCGTTACCAGAGCGTGGACACGCTCTCGAAGGGTTACCGCCACCGCACTTGTTTCGCCCAGTCGATTTTGCATGACCCGGATGTCCTTGTTCTTGACGAACCGACGGACGGCCTGGACCCGAATCAAAAGCATGAGGTGCGGGGTTTGATCCGCCGCATGGGCGAACGCAAAGCGATTATTTTTTCAACGCACATTCTTGAGGAAGTCGAGGCTGTTTGTTCCCGCGCCATTATCATTGACCGAGGACAAATCGTGGCCAACGGCACGCCGCAGGAATTGAAGCAGAAGTCGGACATTGCGGGCACGGTGCTGGTTGCCGTGCGTGGCCTTTCCGCCGCTCAAGTGACTGAGAGGCTCGGGGCCATTCCCGATGCCCGGCGCGCCGCCATCGTCAAAGAGGAGCAGGGGAAAGTGCTGGCCCGCGTGTATCCAAAAGGCGCCGGAGTCAACGGCGATCTTGCCCGCAGTATTCGTGCCGCCACCACCAGCTGGCAGATCGAGGAACTTCACACCGAAGAAGGCCGGTTGGACGAAGTCTTCCGCAGCATCACTTTGCCCGAAACAGCCAACGCAGACAAAAAATGAATTCACTTAGCATCGTCAAAGCCGTGACCAAACGGGAACTGGCTGCGTATTTCGCGTCGCCAGTGGCCTACGTTTTCATCGTCATTTTTCTTTTGTTGATGGGGTTTTTCACCTTCATGCTTGGCCGCTTTTTTGAGAACGGCCAGGCTTCGCTGGAACATTCGTTCTTCGTCTGGCATCCCTGGCTGTATTTGTTCCTGGTGCCTGCGGTTGGAATGCGCTTGTGGGCGGAGGAGCGCCGGGTCGGCACACTGGAGCTATTGTTGACAATGCCCATCACCGCCTGGCAGGCGATCCTCGGAAAATTTCTCGCCTCGTGGATGTTCCTGTTGCTGGCGCTGGTGCTGACGTTCCCGGTGGTCATTACCGTGAATTATCTCGGCTCGCCCGACAACGGCGTGATCTTCGCCAGTTATGTCGGCAGTTTTCTGATGGCCGGGGCCTATCTGGCCATCAGTTGCATGACCTCGGCGATGACTCGCAACCAGGTGGTGAGCTTCATTTTGTCAGCGGTCGCCTGCTTGATCCTGGTGCTGTGCGGATTCCCGCCGGTGACGGATCTGTTCGCGCGATTGGACTGGCCGTGGGTCGTCAATACGATTTCCGCGTTCAGCTTTTTGACGCATTTTGAGTATTTCACCAAGGGCGTGCTGAATTCCCAGGACGTGGTCTATTTCCTCTGCGTGATCGGGTTTTGTTTGTTTACAACCGGCGTCATCATTCGCAGTCATCGGGCTGGTTAAACCGAATTTTTGAGAAGCCATGAAGCATAAGAATCTTGAAACGTATTTTTACTCGACGGTTGGCGTGATCGTCATGTTCGTCATCCTGCTGGCCTTTTACGTCGTCACCGGCGCGGCCAAGGAGCGGATCGATTTGACGCAGGAAAAGGCTTTCACCCTTTCACCCGGGACGCGGCGGATTCTTGCCAAGATCGAATCGCCCATAACAATCCGTTTTTATTGCACGCAAAGCGGCAACTTGATGCCGCCGGCCTTGAAGACTTACGCGCAGCATGTGGAGGATTTGCTCGATGAATACAAGCAGGCCGCGCACGGCAAAATCATTCTCCAAAAATTCGATCCGCAGCCGGATTCCGATGCGGAAGATTCAGCCCGGCTCGACGGGGTCGAAGGGCAACTGACCTCGCCGCTCGGCGGCGACAAGGTTTATCTCGGGCTTTTCGTAAAAATGCTGGACCAGAAGGTCGTGTGCCCGTGGCTGGGGCCGGATCGCGAGCGGATGCTGGAATACGACGTCTCCCGCGCAATTGCCCGCGTCATCAACACAAAGCCGCCGGTCGTGGGCGTGATGAGCGCGCTTCCGGTATTTGGCAGCGAACCAAATCCGATGATGCAGCGCATGGGGCAGCAAGGCTCGGAGGCTGCGGTGTTCATCACCGAATTAAAACAGGATTTTACGGTGCGCGAAGTTCCAATGACCGCGAGCAAAATCGATGACGATGTCACCGTTCTTATTGTTGACCATCCACGCGACATCACGGAAACGGCGCAATACGCCATCGACCAATATATCCTTCGCGGCGGCAAAGTGCTGGCCATGGTTGATCCGCACGCCTATTTCGACCAGAAGCACGATCAGATGGCGCAAGTGCTGGGAGAAAGCTCCGGGCAATCCTCGCTCCCCACGTTGTTCAAAGCTTGGGGCTTGGACATGGACATGAACAAGGTCGTCGTCGACATGACTTTCGCTGGCAGAAACCCGCGCAACGGCGGCGGCTCGATGCCAGCGGTTCTCCTCGTCACGAAAGAGGGCGTCAATACCGATGACATCGTCATGAGCCAGATCGACAATCTCGTGCTGCCATTCGCTGGCGCATTTATCGGAACGCCGACCAACGGATTGAAAGAGACCGTCTTGATCCATTCGACGAAGCAATCGGAGTTGGTGGAAGCCATGACCTCGAGCATTTCCGGAGAGCAGATCGTCAAGGATTTCAAGCCGTCCAACACGGAATACGCGATGGCGGTGCGATTGGAAGGGAAATTCAAAACGGCGTTTCCCGATGGCGAGCCCAAATCGGCCAAGGACGACAAGGAAGCGCCCAAGACCGACACGAATTCAGCGTCGCTCAAGGAATCCAAGACCGACGGGGTCGTCATCCTTATTGCAGACACCGATTTCGTCGCCGATCAAGCCTGCGTGCAAGTCTCGAGTTTCGCTGGCCGGCGCTTTGTTACGCCCATGAATGGAAACCTGAACTTGATGCAGAGCTTTGTTGAACTGCTCGCGGGCGACAACGATTTGATCAGCTTGCGCAGCCGGGCGAGCTTGAACCGGCCCTTTACCCGCGTCAAAGAAATGGAGGCCAAAGCCAGCCAGGAGTGGGAGCAAAAGGTCAAGGCGATCGAAGAACAGAAGCAGCAAACGGAACAAAAGATCAGCCAATTGCAGTCCGCCAAACAGGGCAGCGACTCGAAATTCATCTTGTCACCGGACCAGCAAAAGGAATTGGCCAATTATCAGGAGACGGTCGCCAAGGCCAACAAGGATCTTCGCCAGACGCAAAAGAATTTGCGCCGCGAAACCGATGCCCTCGAATTTCACACCAAAGTCGCCAATATCGCAACGATGCCGATCCTGGTGGCCCTCACCGGCATCGTGCTCGCCATTTTTAAACGCAACCGCACTGCCGCAAAATGAATCGCAAACAATTAATTCTTCTCCTGCTGGCCCTCGTTATCGTGGGGGGAGCCGGGTTGGTTTTGGTTAAGCGCCATACCGAAACATGGACGCAATCCGAAGCGCAAATAGGCCAGAAATTGCTCAAGAACTTCCAAATTAGTGATGTCGCCGCCATCCACATCAAGGGAGACACGGAACTGACCATTGAGAACAAGACGAATGGCTGGGTGGTGGATCAGCGTGGCGGCTATCCCGCCAACACGGATGACATCAGAGACCTCGCTCTAAAAATGGCCGACCTGAAGGTCATCCAGTCCGATCCCATCGCGCCTTCGCAACTGGCCCGCATGCATTTGGCTGACCCAGGCAAAGGCGCGGATTCGGCTATTCTTCTGGAATTCAAGGATGCGCAGGGGAAAATCATGCAATCGTTGCTGGTCGGCAAAAAACACACGCAGGAAACCGAGCGCCGCTCGCCCATGTCGTTCGGCGACGAGGGTTTTGCGGACGGACGCTATGTGATGCTGCCAAGCAATCCGAATTCCGTGATTACCATTTCCGACCCGTTGAACAAAGTCGATCCCAAGCCAGCGGAATGGCTGAACAAGGATTTCTTCAAAGTCGAAAAACCGGAGACAGTCACCTTCGTTTCCACCAACGCGACGAATTCTTGGAAAGTGACACGAGCCAGCGAATCCGCCTCTTGGACTTTGGCCGATTTGAAACCGGGCGAGTCTTTCGATTCCAACAAAGTTGCGTCGCTTTCGAGTTCTCTCGGCGCGCCCAGCTTTGTGGATGTTGCAGCCGACGCCGCGCCGGAGAAAACCGGACTCGACAAACCGCTGGTGGTGACGATTCAGACATTCGACCATTTCACTTACACACTTAAAATCGGCAACAAGACGCCGGAGAATGACTACAACCTGAACGTCTCCGTCACCGCTGAAATTCCGAAGGAGCGGGCAGCCGGGAAGGACGAGAAGCCCGAGGAAAAGACGAAATTGGACAAGGAATTCGCGGACAAAAACAAGGCGGCCGAAGACCGTCTGAAAAAGGAGCAATCATTCTCCAAATGGACTTATTTGGTGAACACATGGCTCATCGATCCATTCATCCGCGACCGCGCCCAATTGATGGTTGAAAAGACCGAGAAAAAGGAAGGCGCCGCCGAGGAAAAGCCAGCCGAGCCCGCCATTCCCGGGATGCCGCAGCAATAGCAGCTCTTGAAGGCTGGGACGCCTCGCCGGGGCGTCCGGGTTGAGGCATGGCTCTCGCAGCAATCGGAGATTGCCTCTCGAAGGCGGATTTAACTGTGTCTCTAACGTTTTGAGTCAGGCCACTTCTCATCGAAATCGGTGGGGTAATCCTCGT
This sequence comes from uncultured Verrucomicrobiae bacterium, assembly GCA_963764165.1. GTDB lineage: Bacteria > Verrucomicrobiota > Verrucomicrobiia > Limisphaerales > Palsa-1400 > Palsa-1400. The sequence goes on along the minus strand of CAVXRD010000004.1, from coordinate 429,123 downwards.
GGCAGAGCACTGACTTAACACCGAAAACCCAAACCACCAAACGAACCAATTTTCTCTGCCCTTTGCCATCGAGGCAATCCAGCTCTACAATCGTGAACTCCGTTTTCACGCGTCGTGAGTCGAACGCCATTCCGTGTCGTGTTCGGTTGACTTCCAAGCCCTTCCTTTGACAGAATTTGCGGGCGAGCCTGACGCAGCAACGATCCAGCCAGCAATGAACAGCGTACATCTTTGGCAAGCCAATGATCGCCGCCACCACAATGAAAATGATTTCGGAAGTCTCAAAATCAGCGGATGCGAACAAATCCGAGGAGTTCATGCTGGGAATTGATCATAATACAACGCACCTGATTCGCATAAGGAAAATGGTTTGACGGAAACGATCTTTGCAATTACCACAAGTACAAGGTGCGAATCATCCGGCTCATTGCATTGGTTGCGTCGATCGTTCTTTTGCCGTCGCGCCTTTTCGCGGATGGTTGCTTTATACCCCCAATTGGATTTGCCAAAGTTCAAATTCCCGATCAGCGCGCGCTGATTCATTACACCAATGGAATCGAAACGCTGGTGATTGATACATCGCTGGAGGGCGAGGGGACAAACTTTGCATGGATTATTCCGGTGCCGAGCGCGCCGAAAGTGGAGGCGGCGACCCCGGGGTTATTTCCGACGCTGCAAGTGCTGTTTGCCCCGCATGTCGTTCTTTCCGTCACGCGATTTTATTTGCCCGTGATTCTTGTCACGCTCTTTGTTTTGTTGTGCATTTGGGAAGTTAGAAGGGGGCGTTATGCCGCCATTCTTTTCGTCGTCTTCGTGGCCACCGTCGTCCTGATTGGGGTGTCTTCCGCGTCCCGCCGCACCGCAATGAGCCAGGGCTTGTTTGGGGACGCTTTGTCGGAAGTCGCCGTGCTCGAGCGCAAGACGGTGGGAATCTATGACACGGCGACCTTGAAACCTTCAAATGGGCAATCGCTGGCCGATTGGCTTCATCGGAACGGATTTGAAATTCCCTCCGCGCTAGGCCCAACCATTTCAGATTACGCAACGGAGGGCTGGTATTTCGTCGCCAGCAAAGTTCGCAAAGACGCTTCAGGCGGGGACGCGTTCAAGGCGCATCCAATCTCCCTCGTATTTAGCACGGACCGGCCTGTTTATCCGCTTCGCCTAACCGGCATCGAAAACAAGCCGTGCCGCTTCGATCTTTATGTTTTCGGGGAAACGGAAGCTTCCGCTCCGAGTTTTGAAATCGAGCGCTGCGAGAAGGTTATTTTTCCCGACGGATACTATCAAAGTTACAGTGATTATGGCGGCATCCCGGCTGTGCATCCGTATTTGAGAAAATTGGTCTCAAAAAGCCAGGTGGCGACAAAACTCACCGCCACGCTGACGGGCGATCAAATGAAAAAGGACGCCTACATTTCGTGGAGGCCGTTCTTCCAAACTCAGAAAAAAATCTACACCGAAGCCGCCGCGTTGACCATCGCCTGCAACACAGCCGTTCCGATGCTAGCGGGGGCATTGATCTTCTGTTTCTGGAAACAATCGGGCAAGGGGCGTTGGCGATGGTCAAATTTTGTAATGGCGGTGGCGATAGCAGCCGCAGGCATCTGCTGGCTGGGTTTGTATCGTTCGTTTCGTCCGGAAGTCGCCATTCGAGAAGTGCCGCAGCAGACGCTAATGGACTACCCTTTTCAAAGGGCTGTCTATAACCTGTTGTGGAACGAGGGAAGCGCTCGCGTCCAAAAAATGGGCTACGGCCCGCCGCTGGACGCTGCCTGGGCGCGTCAACAATTGCAGTTCAACTCGGACGCCCGGGCGAAGCTGGGCGCCCAATTGCAAACGAACATCTACACATCCCAGCCTTGGAAAGAGGAGGATTCTCCGGGCAACTACACCCTTCAGCAAACTTCCAACGGCTACGAGCTGACTTGGTACGACAAGAACGGAAACGGATCCACGATTCCGTAGCTTGCAAATGCGTTCGCGGGCAATTCAATGGATCGAGGCCCTGTAAAAACGGCTCACGTACCCATTCGTTGCCTCCGAATCAGTGACGCTGGTCAATGTCGTGGTGCTCATGAAATTCGTCACCGCAATCCAATTCACGCCGGCGAGATTAGTTGAAACCTGCACTAGATAATTGGATCCAGCCGGGCCGGAAACTTGGATGGTGAATCCGTTTGTGCCCAACGCATTCTGGGCGGCGAACAGTGTGACATTTGTGGGCGCGGCAAAGTTGCTGACTTGCACCGAGAACGCAGTCGCGCCGTAATCCTCCTGCCAATTTGCCGATGACGGCGTGGTAAATGTGCCGAACGCGCCCGATTCCGAGCCGTAGGAGATGAGGTTGAACGTATCGCCGATAAGCGGGGTGTAACCGTTCAAAGTTAGCGCAACCGTGCCAGCGAGATCGACGTTTCCAGGCACGTTTAGCTTTCCAAATTCCGCGAGACTGGCGATGCCGAAATCGAGCGTGCCATTCGCGAGGCTCTCACCGCCATTCAAGTTCAGCGTGCCGGAATCCAGATTAATCGTTCCATTGTTCGTAAGCGGAATGTTCATGGTGCTTGAAGACCACACATTCAACCGGCCTGAGTTGTTGAAGGCGCCGCCGCTCTCGTTATAAATCGTCGCATTGGTCATGTTGATCATTCCAGTGGGCGCATTGCTGATCACGCTCGCGCCATACGAATAAAGCGGGCTGAGGCTCCAACCCATCGTCCCGGTGTTAATGATTTGCCCGCTGGTGATGCTGGAACTTTGCGCGGTGAGGCTGCCGCCGTTGCATTGGACAAGACCGTTCAGGCTCCCGCCCGACCAATTAAACGGCCCGCTCGCCGACAGAAGCTGATTGCCGGCCAACGTGCCGCCGCTCAACAAAATTTCTGACGGCGTCGCAGGCGAGGAGCCGATAAAATTTCCCGTCCCACCGGTGATGTCGACGATAACGCCGCTGGCGCCGCCTTCGAGGCTCAGGTTCCCTTCGGAATTGAACGTGTTCGCGCTGATATTCAGCGTGCCGGGACCGACAATCGAGGAGTTAGCGAGGCAAGTGAACGGACTGCTGGAATTCAAAACCGCGCCAGACGATATGGCGATCGTTCCGGCGTTAGTGCCGATGCCGAGCGACAAAATTCCAGCACTGATGTTTACAGCGGCGGAATTGGTAAACGAAATGCCAATGTAACTTGACGACCAGATGGCCATCTGGCCGGCATTGGCGAGCGTTCCTCCGCTCTGGTTGTAAATCGTGGCATTGGTCATGTTGAGAACACCAGCGGGCGCATTGCTGATCAAGTTTGCGCCATACGAATAAAGCGGACTGGGGCTCCAAGCCATTGTGCCGGAGTTGATTATTTGGCCACCGTTCATACTCGATCCCTGGATGTTGACGATCCCGCCGTTGCAATTCACGACCCCATCCATCGACCCGCCGGACCAGTTGAACGGTCCAGAGTCTGCGATGCTTTGGCTGCCTGCCAGCGTCCCGCTGCTCAGCGTCACCAGGCTGGGATTCAAATTGCCGATGCCGTTGAAGTTGGCCGTGCCGCCGTTGACATTGATTGTCATTCCGCTGGACGATGTCGTGCCGTTGTAATTGGCCGTGCCGCCTGAAAAACCCCAAATGCCGGCAACGTTCACGACGCCGTTAAAATTCGCCGTGCCGCCACCGACGTTGAGATTGCCCGCGCCAGATATTAACGACCCGGTGTCAGACGTGAAGGTGTTGCCGGCCGGACTAAACGTCGCGCCCGAAGCGATTGAGACAGTCCCAGAATTGCTGCCGCCACCGACCAAGGCCAGCGCGCCAGCGTTCACGCTTGTTGTTCCGTTGTTGGTCAGAGGAATATAGATGGAGCTCGAAGACCACACGTTCAACCGGCCGGCGTTGGCAACGGCTCCGCCACTTTCGTTGTAGATCGTGGCGTTAGTCATATTAATGACTCCGCTGGGGGAGTTGCTGACCAAGCTGGCGCCGTACGAATAAAGCGGAGTCGTCGTCCAAGCCATCGTGCCTGTGTTGATGATTTGGCCGCCATTGATGCTGGCGCCCGACACATTCACGTTGCCGCCGTTGCATTGGACAATTCCATCCATGGCGCCGCTTGACCAGTTGAACGGGCCGGAGGCAGCCACCAATTCACTGCCAGCCAGTGTTCCGCCATTCAACAGGATTTGCGCGGGCGTCGCTGTCGAGCTGCCTATAAAGTTTGCCGTCCCACCCGGGATTGCAACTGTGACTCCATTAACTCCGCCGGCCTGGCTTAGAGCGCCTGCGGAGTTAAATGTGCCAGAAGTAATGCTCAAAGTGCCTGGCCCGATGATCGCGGAGTTGGAAAGGCACGTCATTGCGCTGGGGGATTGCAATGTCGAACCGGACGCGATTGCAATCGTGCCAGCATTCGTGCCACCTCCGCCCAAGTTCAGCGTGCCGGAATTGACGTTGAGGCTTCCTGTGTTGGTGAGGGCAATGTTGATGGTGCTGGACGACCATACATTCATTTGCCCCGCGTTGGCAAAAGTGCTGGGGCCTTCGGTGTACAATACGAAATTGGTGGCGTTAACGACGCCGGTGGGGGAGTTGCTGAACATCGTGCCGGTGTAGCAATAGATTGGATTGGGGCTCCAAGCCATCGTGCCCGTGTTGATAATCTGGCCACCCAACGAATTGGCGCTCTGGACGGTTACATTGCCGCCGCTGCATTGGACAACTCCGCTGAGCTGCCCGCCGGACCAATTGAAAGGCCCGCCGACATTTACGGTCTGGCCTCCACCAAGCGTCCCGCCGCTCAAGTTGAGCACGCCTGGGCTTAGATTGCCGGAACCACTAAAACTTACCGTGCCTCCATTGACCGTGATCGTATTGCCGCTGGAAGTTGTCGTGCCGTTATAATAGGACGTTCCGCCTGGGAATTGCCATGGTCCTTGCACGTTCAGCGCTCCGTTAAAATTGACCGTCCCTCCATTTACGTAAAGGGTTCCCGCGCCATTGACCACAGAACCGGACGCACAGGTGAGTGTGCCGGCATTTGGCTCAAGGGTCGCGCTCGCGGCAACTGTAATGGTCGCGGAATTGGTTCCACCGTTCAAAGTCAGCGTCCAGGCGTTCAGACTCATCGCTCCAACGTTGTTGAGGGAAATGTCAATGGTGCTGGAGGACCATACATTCATCTGGCCGGCATTGGCGAACGTGCTCGGGCCTTCGGTGTACATCGTGCAATTTGTGACATTGAGCGTGCCGGTGGCCGTGTTGCTGATCAAGGTGCCGGAGTAGCAGTAAAGCGGGTTGGGGCTCCAGCCCATTGTGCCTGAGTTGATAATCTGGCCGCCGAATGAATTCTGGCCCGGGACAGTCACATTGCCGCCATTGCAGAGTATGATGCCGCTCAATGCGCCCCCCGACCAATTGAATGGCCCGTTGTCCGTAATGGTCTGGCTGCCCGCCAGGCCGCCACCGCTGAAGTTCACGGCGCCAAGGATCAGGCTTCCCGTTCCGTTGACGTTGACGGAGGCTCCGCTGATGGTGCAAATATTTCCGGTGGAGGTCGTGGTCCCGTTGTAGTTGACAGTCCCGTTTTGAAATTGCCATGGACCCTGGACGTTGAGCGCGCCGTTAAAATTGACTGTAGCTCCGCTTACACTCAAGGCACCCGCGCCGGCGACTGTGGAACCTGGCGCGCAGGTGAGCGTGCCACTGGCTGGTTGAAACGTTGCGCCTGAAGCTATGGTGAGGGTTCCTGAGTGGGTGCCGCCTCCGTTCCAATTGAACGTTCCACCATTGATGTTGATTGCCCCGTTGTTGGTTATGGGAATGTCAATGGCGCTGGAAGACCAAATATTCATCTGGCCGGCATTGGCAAAAACTCCGCCGCTTTCGGAATACAAATTATCATTGGTGATATTGATTATGCCGGTGGGTGAGTTGCTAAAGAATGTTCCCGGGTAACAATAAATCGGATTCGCGCTCCAGCCCATTGTGCCGGTGTTCACGATTTGACCGCCATATGAGTTGACGCCCTGCACAGTCACGTTCCCGCCAACACATTCAACATTCGCTTCAAGCGTTCCGCCGGACCAGTTGAACGGGCCGCTGGCTGACAACAGTTGGCTGCCGCTCATCGTTCCTGAACTGAACGAGATTTGGGATGGCATGGCGGTGGCGCCGCCGTTGAAGTTGGCCGTTCCGCCATTAACGTTCAAAATCACGCCATTGACACCCCCTGCGAGGCTCAGCGCGCCCGCTGAATTAAGCGTGCCGGAACTCACGCTCAATGTGCCCGGTCCCGCGATGGCGGCACTTCCGGTGGAGGAGAATGTCGTGTAGGAATTTGCGGTGGAGAGAGTTGCGCCGGACGCCACCGACATCGTCCCGGCGTTGGTGCCAACGAAAGTTGACAGCGTGCCAGAATTGATATTGATGGTGCCCGCATTCATTAGCCCGATGTTGATTGTGTCCGTGTTCCAGAGATTCATCGTGCCGCCGTTGGCCAGCAATCCTCCACCCGCATCGTTATTCCATTGAGAATTGGTGATGTTGATGATTCCAGAAGCCGCATTGCTGATTTCCGCGCCGCTGTACATGTTCATTGGATTGGCGGCCCAGCCCATTGTTCCCGAGTTGACGAGCAGCCCGCCAGTCATGGTCGCGTTCGATGCGGTCACTGTTCCGCCATCGCAGTCCACAATGCCATCGAGCGTCCCCCCAGACCAAAACAACGGCCCGCTGACTTGAAGCGGCTGGGTGCCAGACTGAACGCCGTTGGAAAAAATAAAGGAAGCGGCGGTGAACGGCCCGCTGCCGTTCAAGGCTAGATTTCCGGAGGATAAAGTGACGGAATTTCCGACGCTTACATTGGCCAAGTTGGTGGCCGTAACCGTGCCGCCGACGATGTCGACGGAATTTGTGAAATAAGCGGTGCCGCCCAGTGTCGCCGTAGTAAACGAATTGAACGCGGCCGTGCCTCCGATGTTAAGTATTCCGTCAAACACGGCAACCGCGCGCCCGCCGAGCGTCAGCCCATTGGAAACGGACACGGTGGACCCCGAACTCACTTGGTTGAACGCGCTCGACATATAGAGGTTGCCGGCTTGAAGTTTTCCCGAGTTGGTCAGTGTTTCAGTCCCATAAACTATGCATCCGTTGGTCACCTGCAAAAGTCCGCTTATTTCGGTTGTCCCCTGGTCGGTAAAAGTTGGGCATTTGACAGTGCCGTCAATGTGGAGAGTGGCCCAGTTTTTGAAGCTGCCTTGACTATCAACAATCGAGCCGGGATCGAATTCATACGCGCCATTGGTGCACAAAAGCGCGCAATTCAAGCAATTGGTCACAAAGCCCGTGTTGGTGCCACCTCCGTACAATGCGAGGGTGGCGCCATTGGTGATCACTAATTCGCCATTGTTGACAAAAAGGGGTTGGATGAAGTCCTGCCCGTTCGTGTCCGAAACGAGCAGCTTGCCGTTGTTGACGAATGTGCCGCTGCCGCCGATGCCGTTGGTCGGAATAATGTGATTGGGGTTGTTGCCGAGCAGGGTGAGCGTAATCGTCGCTCCCGGCGCATTGCTGAGAGTTGTGCCTGTCCCCAGATTGAGCGGGCCAAGGCAAATTGTCATGCTCCCCGTGTTGACCCATTCGCTGCCCGTAAAGCCAACCGGGCCGGAGTAAATGAACGGACAGCACAGGACCGCGTTGGCGGTTGAAATTTTGGAAAGGGTGATGTTTGCATTAACCTGGCCTGAGAGGATTCCATATTGGGGCACTTCCCAATACAGCGCTCCCGCCAGTGTCATGGTTCCGGAGCCGTTCAAAAATCCGCCTGCGGTGTCGGCCTGATAATTATCGACATTCTCGATCACGGTATTGGCATTTCCCACACACGTGCCATTCACGACCAGGCCGCCGGCGATATCGAGGGTCTGTGTCCCGCTGCTGGCGCCGATCGTCAGGTTGCTGACTGAAACTAGTTCCCCAGGATTCACCGAAATCGTGTAAGTGCCGTTGCTGAGAACGAACGCGGTGTCCGTTCCGCCGGGAACTTGATTGGGCTTCCAATTTGAAGCCCCACTCCAATCGCCTCCACTGAGATTTGTCCAATACAGTGTGGCAGCGGAGGCGTTTCCGCAGGACAGAGCAATCAAAAACATTGCCGCAGCACTCGCAATCACGCAACCAGCCCAGTCACCCAAATTCACCGGCCAGGATATGGCTTTCGTGAATGTCTGAGTTCGCTGCGCCGCGATAAGGCACGAATCCAACCATGTCAGGACTCCTTTTTTGCAGGAAATTGCGGCGTGGAACGACACGCCGCCAGCCAGCAGACTGCCCATCATGCCCGCGCGCAACGCGGCAGAATCTTTTCCGACCTTCATCATACAATTTCTCCTTCTCAGCGGATTAGTGTCTCGTCCGAGCCTTGAGGGAGAGGTCGGTCAGATGGTTACTGACCCTTCCTGCGCCAAAGGTTACAGGAAAAGTGGGTTGTTTACGGCCATCGTCGTTGACCTTTGCAGCTTTCCGATTATTCCCATCAGTCCCATTATTCCATTTTCATGCGAGCAATGGGAATAATGCGAATTATAGGACGGCTCGGGGGGGCCTTCGCCGTAACGTGGTTTGTCATTGTTCCGCTACCACTCCAGCGACATCGCGGCGAGTTGTTCCTGGAGATGGCGCAAGTGCCAAATCTGCGGCGGCGCATCCACCCGCGTCACGGCTAATTCGCTGGCGTCCGCGTTAAAGGCGAGTCCCACAATATCGTTGGCTGGGACCGGTTCCAATTGCGCCAGGAGATTGCCTGTGGCTGGTTCCACCAGCCGGATGACCGACCGCGAATACGTCAGCGCCATCAGCCGTCCGTCGGACGAAAAGGCCATGGCCCCCGGCAAATCATCCATGTCCGGCCGCACGATTCGGTGGGCGGGAGTCCACCCTTTGACATTCCAAAAACGATATTCGCGGCCGGTGCTGGTCACGAGCCATCGGCCATCAGAGGAGAAGGCGACATTAGGGGAATTGGCGGTCGGCAGAGTCGCCATCTCCTTTCCAGTCGCGGCGTCCCATACTTTCGTGTTTGGCATGTTCCAGGCGCCTGTGGCAATCCAATGATCGTTCGGGCTGACTGCCACGAACTTCATGAATTCCTGCAAGCCTGTGACGGCTTCGAGAGTGTTGCTTGTCATATCAATGACAAAACAACGGCCGCCCGCCACCAGCGCGGTGGTCTTGCCGCTGGCAGAACAGCTAAGGCGGGACGTGGCCTGTCGGAGCACGTCGCTGTCAAATCCGTTGGGCAGCCATTTCTTAACGTCGCTGGAAGCCGTGATCTGAAAGCGAGCCGGTGCGGCCAGTTTGAGCGAGCCCCCGTCGAATCCCGGTTCGAGCAGATGGAATCCGTCGGCCCATGCGAGCACGGATTGATTGCCGCGAATGTTTTGCAGCCACGCTGCCGGCAGATTCTCGACGCGGCCCAGAAGTTTACCGTCGTGTGGATTCCAAAACGTGGTGGAGTTATCGATGCTGGTGGCGAACCACCGGTTTTTCGGATCGAAGAGCACGGCATCGCCCGCCCCGTTGCGTGGCCAATCCGGCAACGTCACCACCGTTTCATTTACGACCAGTTCGAAAACATTCAACATGGTCTCAGCCCGTCCGGTGTTCGCGATGAATCGTCCGTCCGGGGAAAAAAAGATGCCCTCTGAGCCCGCGGGAATTCGAATGATTTCTTTGCCGCTGCGCCAATCCCACAAACGCATTAAACCGTCCCAACCCGTGGAAGCCAGGATGTGTCCGGCCGGATGAAAGGCCACGGACGTGACCGATCCCAGATGTCCGACCAGCGGCGGCAATTGCGAGCCGTCAGCCGCGTCCAGGATTCGGATCTTTTTGTCACTGCCTGTGGCGGCAATATGAAGTCCATCCGGGTTCCAAACTGCCTGGATGCAGTCGCCTGGCAGAGTGAATCTCCGAATAAGAGCGTGGGAATTCGCGTCAACGACGCATACATATTTTTCTCCTGCAAAAGCGATCTTGGCGCCGTCGGGGCTCCAGTTGGCATTGCCGATGTTGTTGGGCAGCGGATAAGCATGGCTGGAACCTGACCCATCGAGATTGACGACGGTGAAGGAATTCGAACCGACATCCACGACTGCCTCGGCGCTGCTGGGGCTGAAAGAAACAAAGGAAGCATTGGTGAGCATCAGCGTTTCAACATGTTTTTGAAGGTCAATAATCGAAACCCTGTCTTCTGTGTAAGAGGCGCTCAGCCAGCGTCCGTCCGGGCTTACGCTTTTTACGAAATCGATCCTCCCAAGCGATGGCAGGCGCATCAATTCGGAACGATCCGCCCAGCGCCGGATGCTGATAGAGCCATCTGCGGCCGACCAGGCGTACTGCTGATGCGCCCAATCTACGTAAAGGCGTTCGTCGCGATTGCTTGTTGCAGGCGTGTTGGGAAGCAGCCGAATATCGGTGAGGCTCAGGCAGGCAATGGCCTCGTTCCGCAAGGCGGTGGACTTGCGGATCGTGGCTGCGCTGGCGATGGCATCGAGTCCGTCGAAGCGCTGTCCGGGCCGGCCGCTCCAGCGCTCCGCGCGGGCCTGGGCCAGGAGGCTCTCCCAGAGTTTTGCCTTCGCGTCCTTCTCCGCCGCCGCGAGGCTGTCGCGCGCGTGCTTGATGTGAAAAGCCTCGGAAGTGGAAACGACCGCCACCGTTACCAGCGAAAGAATGACCAGCGCACTGAGAATGGCAATGGCGGGATTGCGGCGGCACCAGCGCAGAAAATTTTCTGTCCCAGTGGAAGGCAGGGCGAGGATGGTTTCGCCGTTTTGCCAGCGCTGCAAATCTTCCGCCAGCGCCCGCGCCGACGTGTATCGCCGCGCCGGTTCTTTGTGCAGGCACTTGAGGCAAATGGTTGACAGCCTTTGGTCGACTGACGAATTGACGCGATGCGGTGGAACAGCTTCGTTTTCGACAACCTGCCGCAGTGTTTGCACTGCCGACGGCGCATGAAACGGTGGCTGCCCAGTCAGGAGTTGGTAGAGAATGGCGCCAAGGCTGTAAATATCCGTTGCCGTCGTCAAGGGGGCTGATTCTCCGGCGGCTTGCTCGGGCGCCATGTAGGCGGGCGTTCCGGAAAGCGCGCCAGTCTGGGTCAAAAGGCTGTTGTCGCCCATCAACTTGGCCAGCCCAAAATCCGCGACGTGCGGGCGGCCTTCGTCATCCATCAAAATATTCGCCGGCTTGAGGTCGCGATGAAGAATGCCGCGCTGATGCGCGTGATGAACGCCTTCAGCCACCATGCGGAGCAGTTGCGCTATTTCGACTTGGCGCTGATGGCAAGCCGCGGCTCCCTGCTTTTGATCCGGCGGCGGGCAGCGAGTGGCCTGGCCGCACAGGTGTCCCCCCTCAAACAGTTTCATGCTGAAAAAGTGGCGTCCGTCGTACTCGCCAATTTCATAGATTGGAACAATGTTGGGGTGGCCCAGCTTGGCGGCGGCTTCCGCTTCCATTTGGAATCTCTCGATGAATCCGGGCACGGCCAGCGGACCGTCCAGGATCATTTTTACCGCGACAAGCCGATTCAAAGAAAGCTGGCGTGCGCGGTAAACGACGCCCATGCCGCCGCGCGCGATTTCCCCCAGCAATTCGTAATCGCCGAAAAACCGGGGCGGCTGGCTGCCGAATCGAGCAGGGGAATTCTCACGCGGATTGAGAGCGGAAGCGGGCAGTCCCCCGGCGGCCAACCCAAGCAGGCAGCGCGGACAGTTGCCACCCGGCGAGTCGGGCGGCATCGGCGCGCCGCAGACAACGCAGTTCGATTTAACAGACATCCCAGTCAATCAAGACCTTTTTTTCCGAGATGGTTACACTAATTTAATTCAATCGCGGCCTTCACGATGCGAGCGTCGCCAGCAGATGGCGCAATTCGTCATCCACATCTTCGGTGGCCGAAACCGTGTCCGCAATTTCCGCCCGCACCAATTCGCCGTAGCGCGCCCGCATCCGGTGAACGGCGACCTTGATGGCGCCTTCGGTCATATCCAGCTTCGCACACATGTTGGCGTAGGTTGAGGTCGCGCCCTCGCCGGTGAGGGAGCTTTCCAACGCTTCGAATAGCGCGAGCCGCCCAGCCGACGCAAACTCGTCGCGCAGGCGGTTCATGGCTTGATTGAGCAGCGTCAGCGCCCAGCGGCGCTCGTAAATGTGTTCCGCCGTCACATTTTCAACCGCTTCGACAAGGTAGCGATTTTCCGCATCGCATTGGTCCAGCGAAAGAATGACTCGGTCGCCGCCGCGTTTCAGGCGGTTGGCATCGCGCCATTCCTTGGCCAGAAAATGTTCCAAGGCGGCGAGCAGAAAGGAGCGGAATTTGCCTTTTTGGCGGTCAAGCGTTCGGAGATAATGCTTCGCCAGCAAACGCGCAAAGAATTCCTGGGTGAGGTCCTGCGCCTCCTCCGGCTTGTATCCCTTTCGCCGGACGTAGGCGTAAAGCGGATACCAGTAAACCGAGCACAGGCGCGACATCGCCTCCGCGGCTTCAGGAGATTCGGTGGCGGCAGCGTGAAGAACCACGCTCCAATGCGTGGTCCGGAACGCGGCGCCGGCCTGCCGTTCCACCGGCCCGCCTTCAGAGTCGAACGATTTATGCGGTTCTGGCGCCGCCATATTTAATTGACATGCCTTTTGATTTCATTTGATCGCCAACGGGGGCCAAGCGATCACAAGAATTCAGTCTACCAGATTCGCAGCCATGCGCAATTGCGACGGAGCCTTGACATGCATAGCATGGCAATGTATTATGGCGGCATGATCGAAAAGGAACTGGTGGCGGCCTCCACGGAGCCGTTGATTTTGTCGCTGCTCTCGCGCGGCGAGAGTTATGGATACGAATTGATTCAAGAAGTCAAGCGCCTCTCCGGCGATCATCTCCAATGGACCGATGGAATGCTATACCCCGTGCTGCATCGCATGGAGGACAACGGCTGGATCAAATCGCGCTGGGCCGAGAGCGAAACGGGCCGCAAGCGGAAATATTATTCGATCAAGAAAAGTGGCGCGGACACCCTTAAACAGAAACGCGAACAGTGGGCCACAGTGTCAGCGGTGCTGAACAGCTTGTGGCAAGGCGCGCCGAATTAATCACTCCACGGATTGACGCTGATGTCCATATACACACGCGCTTCGGAACAGCGGAAAGCAAGCCGTTCGCAAACGCCGCCGGGAATGGAGCGGATGGTAAAATCAGAGGAGCGGTAAACAACCGGAATCGTGACCGGGCAGGTAAGCCCCGCGTCGGCCAGGTTCGATAGAAAATTTCCCGTGACGATGTGCGTCAACTCGAGGATGGCGTCGTCTTTCTCGGCGGTGGACGAAAGAGAATCTGGCGGCACACCCAGCATTCGGCAGGCCAGCAGCCGCGCCGAATCTTCTGTCAGGCGAAGTTGAATCTTTCCGGTCGCTTTCCCGCGAAAATTCACTTCGCACATGAGATGTTTGTCATGAATTGGCGAGAGGTCTTTTGGATTGGCGGGATCAAGATCAAGATTCAACATGATGTCGAATGCGTGAACAAGGGCGCGTCCCAGCAAGTCTCCCATGGCGAGCAGAAAAATCAGGCTCAAGCCGGAACGCATCAAGGCCATCTGCACCGCGGACTCTTCGGAGGGCCGCTGGGTCTTGTCACGCGGCGGCGGCGTGAGCCGCAGCAGCCGTTCCGTCAGCGCCGGGTCTTCCTTGATAACGCCCGCGATGGCATCAAGGTCGGCGTTCTGGCTGGCGATCAGGCTCGTCAGGCGGAGGACGCTCTTTGGAATCGGCTCCAGGCCGAATCGCTTGGCAATGATCTCGGTTTCGGCGGTGATCATAAGGACGATTTGGCCGCGGCGTCGGCGCTGGCCGGCTTCTTCGTCAGCGGCACGAGCTGGTTAATCTTGGTGATGAGGTGATTCATGCGAAACGGCTTGACGAGGTAGTCGTTAACGCCGAGGCCCGCCACCGCCAGGACTTTTTCGCGGGCCGATTCCGCGGACATCATGATGACGGGCGTCTTTTTCAAGCTCTCGTTCTGTTTGAACTTGGCGAGCATGCCTACACCATCGAGGATGGGCATCGACATGTCAATCAGAACAATATCCGGCTTCTCGCTCAAGGCAATGGCAAGGCCTTCTTCGCCGTTGGAAGCTTCGAGAACCGTGCATTCGTAATGCGACAATGCGCGGGCGATGACGAACCGGATGGTCCTGCTGTCGTCGGCGCATAAAACTTTAACTGGCATAGGCTTGTGTTGTGTTGGGTTCAGCGCTCGGTTGCGAAATTTGGGATGAGGCGCTCATGCGACGGATAGATATTGGTTGACGGCGCGCATGGCTTCGTGCGCGCCGGTGACGATGCGCTCCACCTTTTTAAGCTCCATCCCATACATGGCGGCGATGGATTGGTCCGGGCGCAGCGCGAACACTTCCGGACAACCGGCGGACGGGCCAGCCAAATGAGCGGCGTAATTGGCCAGATAAACCACGGCGGACATGCGGATGGCGGGGCGCAGAATCGGTGAATGATGATTCGCCACCGCTTCCACAATGACATTGGGCAGCAGCCACTTTTCCAGCAGGCAGGCCCCGACCTCGGCGTGGTCCGCGCCGAGCACGATCTTTTCCGCTTGAAACCTTGAAAGGGAATCTTGTGAAATCAGCGACCGAATTTCGCCGCGCGTTTTCGGGGTCAATATCTGGCTGAGAATCAATTTGCCGATGTCATGCAGCAAACCGGCGGTGAAGGCGATTGATGGCTTGAAATTGCCAAGGCCTTCAATTTCTGTCAAATACTCAGCTCCCATCCCGGTGCTCAGGGAATGGCCCCAGAGGCCATTGGCTTCGATGGCGTAGCCGGGCATGGCAAATCCCATCGCGTCGCCAAATCCGATGGCGCACACCATTTTAAAAATGGCGTTGTCTCCCAGGAGCAAAACCGCCTGGTCGACCGAACTGACCGGCTCGCGCAACCCAATCCTGGCCGTATTGCATGCTCGGAGCAGCTTGGCAGTCATCACGTTGTCGCATCGGAGCGTCTGTATGAGATCGCTGCGATGGGAATCCGAGTCGTTCAGAAGGACCACCAGTTTGCGCGCGGTCTCAGGCACCAGCGGCAGTTCTTTCACCTGTTCGACTATTTCAGATGCAGTCATGTAATATGCAGACACCAAGAATGGCGTTACGCGCCATCCTTCGTCTCTGTTCGCAAGCCGGGCAGCGTTTGTGCTCAAACATCGCCGCGCCAGGCCGGTGGTTGCTCATTATCGTTACCATGCCAGACAACATTCCTATCGGAAATAAGCGGCGCAAACTTAACGCGCCAGAAGACAATTCTGCGCAAGAGAAAATTTGGCTCGATGGCTTCCGCTGATTCGTCTAATGGGTCCTATACGCCCTATTGGTTCTATCAGACCGATTAGCCCATGTGAGGCGCGCGACGGTCTTCGGAGAACTAACTCGCCGCCATCGGCGCAACGACAACCTCAATGCCGCGCTGCCGCAGGGAATCCACCAAATCGGCAGGCGCGCCCTCATCGGTCACGATGGTGTGAACCTTGTCCAGCTCGCACAAAGGTGAAATGGAGCGCCGCCCCATCTTGGTGCTGTCAAAACAAAAAATAACCCGCTGGGCCGCGCGAATGATCGCCACTTGAATCTCAATCAGCAGCCCATGCGAATTGCTGACGCCGTCAAGTGTAATTCCTCCCGCGCTCATGATCGCGACATCGGCGTGGATTTTGGAGAAAGCCTCGACTGCCAGCGGCCCCACCAGCACGCCCAGGCGCGGATAAATGACGCCGCCGGAAATGATCAGCTCAATGCGCTGCGATGCGGCGTATAGGTTCGCCACCGGCAGGGAGTTGGTGATAATTTGTGGCGTCTTCGGTTCGAGATACTTCGCCACGTGATAAGCCGTCGTCCCAGCGTCAACAATAACGGTTTGATTCGGGCCGATCAATTCGGCGCAAGCGCGGCCCATGGCTTCCTTTTCGGCGAGTTGGTGGGTATCGCGAGTGCTAAAGGCGAACTCATCGGACGGTGGGGCGACCAATCGTGCCCCGCCATGCATTCGGCGCAATCCGCCCAGCGCTTCCAAAGCGGCGATGTCCCGGCGAACCGTCGAAACAGAGGCGTCAACAGCCTTGGCCAACTCCTCAAGGGAGGCAAATTCCACCTGATTCAGATGATCTTGAATGCGTTTTTGGCGTGCCTCTGGCTGCATTTGGTAGTATTTGAAACATTTTGGCAGCTTTTGCAAGAAATATATTGACGATTTTGAACGATTTTGGGAAATTCATGCTCAATTCATGGCCGTTCTTGCCAATAGTCCGCATCGCGCGGTGGTCGAACACCGCGTGCGACAAGTTGTTTATCAACGACTTGGGAAGTCTTTGCCGCGCACTGCGCAAGCGCCGAATCCGCTGGTGGTGAATGTCAGTGCCCGGCATTGTCATTTGACCCCGCAGGCGGTTGAGGCACTTTTCGGCAAAGGTCATACGCTGACACCGCACAAGTGGCTTTATCAAGAAGGGCAATATGCGGCAAAGGAGACCGTCACTTTAATCGGCCCGCGCAGCCGCGTCATTTCAAACCTCCGTATTTTGGGGCCATGCCGAAATTTGAACCAAGTCGAATTGGCTTACACCGATGCCATTGCTCTTGGCTTCGAAATTCCGTTGCGCAGTTCGGGCGATATCAAAGGCACGACCGGCGGCATGTTGATGGGGCCGGAAGGATTTTTTGAAATGCAGGAGGGCGTCATTCGCGCCATGCGCCACGTCCACATGCATCCGACGGACGCGGAATTTTACGAAGTGAAAGCTGGCGCCCACATGAAATTGAAAATCGGCGGCCCCTGTGGATTGACCCTCGACAAGATGCTGGTGCGCGTCGATCCGTCCTTCAAGCTGGAGGTTCACATCGACACCGACGAGGGAAACGCCTGCAATTTGCAGCCGGACACACCGTGCGAGCTGATCGCTTAATATAACGTCAATAACAACAATAGGAGAAAACACATGAGTCAAGAAGCAATAGGAATGATTGAAACGCGCGGCTACGTCGGCAGCGTCGAGGCCAGCGACGCGATGGTCAAGGCTGCCAACGTCACCCTCGTCAAGACGATTTCCATTGGCGGCGGTTTGATCACCGTTTTCGCCACGGGCGACATCGGCAGCGTCAAAGCCGCGGTCGACGCGGGCTCGAAGGCAGCCGGCAAAGTTGGCGAGCTTGTCAGCTCCCATATTCTCGCGCGCCCCCATGAAGATTTGATGAAAGCCTTCCTTGATCCCGCCCCGAAAAAGTAAACCAACCACCAATACAAAATTTTATGGCTCAACAAGCAATCGGCATGATCGAAACAAAGGGTCTCTGCGCGCTCATGGAAGCGGCGGACTCGGCCCTCAAATCCGCCAACGTCCAATTCGTCGGCTGGGAAAAAATCGGCAGCGGCTACGTCACGGCGTTTTTCCGCGGCGATGTCGCGGCTGTGAAAGCGGCGACGGACGCCGGGGCGGCGGCAGCGGCCCAAGTTGGAAGCGTTGTCAGCGTCCAGGTGATTCCGCGCCCGCACGACGGCCTTTCCGGCCTCGGCAAGTGGCTGCAATAAGTATACGCACAGACGCAAGTGAAGATTCTCGTCGCCAACCTGGGATCGACTTCCCTGAAGTACCGGCTGTTTGATTTTTCAAACGGCCAGGAACGGATGTTGACTCGCGGCGGGATGGAGCGGGTGACGGACTACGCGCCCGCGATTGAATCGTGCCTCGAGGAATTGCGCAAGGGCGGCTGGATTGCCAGCGAAAGCGAACTGGCGGCGGTCGGATTCAAAACCATCATGGCGCGCGGTGTCAACGGCTGCATTCGCCTCGATGAATCGGTCGTTCGCGCGATGGAGGATTACAACACCATCGCTCCCGCGCACAATCCGCCCTACATCACAGGCATTCGCCTGTTCGCCAAACGGATGCCGGAAGTTCCGCTCGTCGGATTATTTGAAACGGCGTTTTATCAATGGGCGCCGGAAGCGGCCATGCGCTACGCGGTGCCGGAATCGTGGAACCAGGCCGGTGTGCGCCGCTGGGGATTTCACGGCGCGAGCCACAAATTCATCGCCGAACGCTCGGCGGAATTGCTGGGCCGCGAGGATGTGGCGGAGCGGGCCAGAAATCTTTATGTTGACGGGGGTGAGCATCCAGTGCGCCAGCCGTCGCTGCGGGTGATTTCATGCCACTTGGGCGGAAGCTCGTCGGTTACCGGAATTCGCGACGGCGTGGCAATTGGCACGAGCATGGGTTTAAGTCCGCAATCAGGCCTCCCGCAGAACAACCGCGTGGGCGACATCGATTCTTTCTCTATCCCGTTTTTGATGCGCACCACCGGAATTTCCCTCGACGAAGCGGAACGCATCATGTGCAAGGAATCCGGACTGAAGGCGCTGTCTGGAGGCCATAATGACTATCGCGACATCGAAGCGCGAGCGGACAACGGCGACGCTCAGGCGCAATTGGCGCTGGACGTTTTTTCCACCAGTGTCCGCAACTGGGTTGGTTCTTACTTTTTACAACTCAATGGCGCGGATGCTCTCGTGTTCACGGCGGGCATTGGCGAAAACCGCTGTTTCATGCGCGAAGCGATCTGCCGCAATCTCGACCAGCTCGGCATTGTGCTCGATCCAAAATTAAACACCGAAACGAAGGCGCATGAAGCCGTCATCAGCGCGCCTGAATCTGTTGTCAAAATCATTGTTATTCCAGCGAATGAAGAATTGGTCGTCGCCCGCGAGGTGCGGCGGTTTTTGCAAGCTCATAACCCGTAAGAAAGAAAATTATGCCACATCAAGCCATAGGATTACTCGAAACGCGCGGGCTTATCGCCCTCGTCGAAGGCACCGATGCCATGCTCAAGTCCGCCAATGTTGAATTGGCCGGGCCGATGATCCAGGTCGGAAACGCCCTGGTCACCGCCGTTGTCGTGGGCGACGTCGCCGCTGTCAAAGCCGCCACGGATGCCGGCGCGGCCGCCGTCAAAGCCAACAAAGGCGAGCTGGTCAGTGTGCACGTCATCGCCCGGCCGAACGCCGACATCGAGAGCGTTCTCCCCCGCAAATCCACGGGGAAATAATTATGTTCCTGGCGCGAGTTGAAGGAGCCGTCGTCGCGACGAAGAAAGACCCATCCATGAATGGGCGCAAGATGCTTTTGCTGCGCCCCCAGTTGGTGGATGACAAGGATCCGACGCGGTTCCGACCGGGAACGAATACGATTGTCGCGGTCGATGTCGTCGGCGCCGGAGTGGGCGAGATGGTGATCTTCACCCAGGGCAGCTCGGCCAAGCTCGCTCCGCTTCTCAAGGACGCGCCCGTCGACGCGACCATTATTGGCATTGTTGACAGCGTGGATGTGCTCGGGAAAGAAATTTACAACGCCAAAACGTAACCGCCAAACCGATTTAACCGCCTATGTCAGCCGCAGTGAACGAACAATTAATTCGCGATGTCGTGGAGGAAGTCCTTGGCCGCCTCGGCGCAGTCAAGAACGGCGCCGCGCCCGCGCCCGCAGCCAAGGCCGATTGCAATTGCCATGGAAAGGCAGTGGCCATCAGTGGGAAATTCGGCGTGTTTCAAGACGCAAATCAAGCGTGCGAGGCGGCGCAGGCATCCTTCATTCAATTGCAAAAGGCTGGAGTCGCGGCGCGGCAAAAAGTTGTCGATATCGTCAAGACCCTCGCCGCAGCCAACGCGGTGGAATGGGGACGGATTGAATTGGAGGAAACAAAAATCGGCCGGCTTGACCACAAAATCGAAAAGCTCCAGATCATCAAACTGGTTCCCGGCGTGGAATGGCTTCATCCCGATGCGCGCAGCGGCGATCACGGTGTTACACTGGAAGAATACACGCCGTTCGGTGTCATCGGGGCCATCACTCCCTCCACCCATTCCATCCCGACGCTGAGCGGCAACATCGTCAACATGGTGGCGGCGGGGAACGCTGTCGTATTCAACGCCCATCCTTCGGCGGCGAAATGCGCGGCCCTTGCCGTGCGCACCTACAATCAGGCGATTGCTCGCGAAATTGGAATTGAGAATCTTTGCTGCATCATCGAACAGCCGACGCTGGATTCCTTCAAAGCGCTTTGCGCAAACCAGTTTATCCGCTTGCTGTGTGTGACCGGCGGGCCGGGTGTGGTAAAGGCGGCAATGCAATCCGGCAAACGCGCCGTGTGCGCCGGCCCGGGAAATCCTCCAGTCTTGGTTGACGACACTGCATGCATGAAACGCGCGGCTCGCGCGATTATTCAAGGCGCGGCCTACGACAACAATTTGCTCTGCATCGGCGAGAAGGAAGTGTTTGTTCTTGACAGCGTGGCGGACAAATTGATGGCTGAGATGGAGCAAAACGGCGCCGTCCGTTTGAACTCTGCGCAATTGGAGCGCCTGACCAAGGCAGCGTTCACTTTCAAGGAAGGACATGGCGCAGGTTGCCCTGAGCCGATGGTGAATCGCGATTTCATCGGCAAGGATCCGTCGATTCTCGCGCAGGCAGCCGGGGTAAATCTTCCGGCCAAAACGCAATTGCTGTTTGCCGAGACGGACGCCAATCACCCATTCGTTATCGAGGAACAGATGATGCCGTTCATCCCGATTACGCGCGTCAAGAGCGTGGAGGAGGGAATCGCGGCCGCGATAAAGGCGGAGCACAATTACAAACACACCGCGATTATCCATTCGCGCGACGTCGAACACATGACGGCAATGGCGCAAGCGATGGACACGACGCTGTTCATCAAGAACGGCCCGTGCATGGCGGGACTTGGCCTCGGCGGCGAGGGCTATTTGAGTTTCTCCGTCGCCACACCCACTGGCGAGGGCATCACAAACCCGAGGACATTCACCCGCACGCGCCGTTGCGTGATGGTCGACAATTTGCGGATTTACTAAAACAACCATGTTGCTGGCCCGCATCGAAGGCACCGTGATCGCCACCCGGAAACATCCAAGTTTCGAGGGCTGGCGGCTCGTGATTTGCCAGCCAATCGATCTCGCGGGCAAACCCGAAGGCACGCCGCAAATCGCCATCGATGCGCAAGGCGCCGGAATGCACGAACGAGTTGTTATTTCCTCGGATGGCTCGGCTGCGCGCGCTGCAGTGAAGGACCCGAAAAGCCCTGTCCGTTGGATGGTCGTTGGCATTGTCGATGAACCCGAGGGAGGGACGAACGCATGAGATTGGGCACGGTCATTGGCAGGGTAACCTTGGGGAAAACGGCGGAAGGTTTCGCCGGCGCTCGATGGTTGGTCGTCAGCCCATGTTCGCGCGAACATTTCAAACCCGAATCCGGCGCGGCGGCTGTCACAAAGGAACCGAGCGTTGTTGTTTATGACAATCTCGGCGGCGGGGTGGGACAGACTATCGGCTTCATCGAAGGCCGGGAGGCCGCCATGCCTTTTGACAAACCAACTCCCATTGACGCCATAAACGCGGCATTGATCGACGAAATTTTTTATTCACCTTTCAAATGAGAATTATCATTAGCGCCAAGGAAGTGGAGGAGATGCTGCGGAACGGCGGCGACCTGAAATCTATTCCAGGCGACGCCATCCTAACCCCCTCCGCGCGGGACCTCGTGCGCGATTTCGAAAACAACGGCTCGCGTTCCAGTGGCAACGGGTTCGCGCCCGCCGTCAAAACGCCGTCTGCCTCATCTTCCTCGATGAAGATTGAGACGTTTTTCAATTCGCCGGAAATTCACGCGTTGAAATTGCAAATCTGCGACATCGGCCGCCGATTGTGGGGCCGAGCTTATGTCGATGGCAACGGTGGCAACATCGCCATTCGCGTTGGTGAGGGGATGGCGCTCTGCACGCCGACACTGGTTTCGAAAGGCTTCATGAAGCCGGAGGATATGTGCCTGGTGGATCTCGACGGAAATCAGCTGGCCGGAACCAAAAAGCGCACCAGCGAAATTCTGATGCATCTGCAAATCATGAAGCGCCAATCGCGCGCCGTGGCGACCGTGCATTGCCATCCGCCGCACGCGACGGCCTTTGCGGTGGCTGGCGTAGAACCGCCGACGTGCATGATTCCGGAAATTGAAGTGTTCATTGGCAAAGTTCCGATTGCGCCGTATCGCACGCCGGGCACGCCGGAGATGGGCAAGCTCGTGGCCGATTTGAGCGACCAGCATAATACCATTTTGATGGCAAACCACGGCGTCGTGTCGTGGAGCCATGTCAGTGTCGAGGACGCGTATTTCAAGATGGAAATCATCGAGGCGTATTGCCGCACGGTGGTGGTGGCGGCGCAACTGGGCGCGCCGCTGAAAACATTTTCGCAAACGCACTTGCAGGATTTGCTCAAGATCAAGCAGACGCTCGGCATTCCTGATCCGCGCATCGGCCTCAAGGAATGCGAATTGTGCAATAACGATGAATGGCGTCCCGGCGTCATGTGCGCCGTTCCACCCAAGCAAATTGAGAGTGGCGGCTCCGCGGGCGACTCGCAGGCTGAGGCATTGATTCAGGCCATCACCGAGCAGATCATGGCCAAACTTGGCAAGGGATGAACGCGATTTCGGCGAGTGGCGCCATGCCTGTGCCGGAGCGCGGCTGTGTCGAAGACCAGCCGCAGCAAGGCGGAATCGAAAGGCGCGTCAGAGTATTAGAGCATTGCTGCGGCTGGTCTTCGACACAGCCGCGCTCCGGCAAGTTGCGCCCGGGCGTCACCCGTTTTTAAGATGAGCGCCATCAAATCACTTGACACAAAACTCGCCAAAATCAAGGCGCAGCCGGGTTCGCGAGATTTCATCATCGCCGATGCCAAGGACGCCGACATGGCATTCGGCGTGCGCGCGCCCGGCCCGCGCGGCTATCTGGCCGGCAAAGGCGCGCATCCCGCAAAATTTTCCCCGGAGATTTGGAATCGCGAAGAATTCGGATATCGCAATCTTCCCGAATTTCTCGACATCATCCGCGAAGTCACCCAGCAGGGGCTGGTCGACATCATGCTGATGTCTGCCTATGTCAACGAATTGTTGACGATCAAGGAGGGCATGTTCCGCGATTCGCACGTGACGCCCGCCGCGCGCGCCAATGATACAACGGACGTTTGGGTAGTGCGTCACGGCTGTTACACCAAGGAGCCGGCGGAGACATTCCGCAGCGCGAGCATCGACCACATCCAATGCGGGAAAGTTGAGTGCGACCGGAGCGCGGAAATTCCCGGCGCAAATCTTGGCTTATACTCGGTCACGTTTGTCAATAATTTGGAGCAGGATCGCGCCACGCTGCTGGCTTTCAAGGAATTTCGCGAAGAAGCCGAGCGGAAAAAATTCCGCTATTTCCTCGAAGTGTTCGATCCCAACACCGCCAGCGGCATTGCCCCCGAGAAAATGGGCGAGTTCATCAACGACCAGATTTTGCGGAATCTGGCGGGAGTCACCGAGGCGGGCCGCCCGGTGTTTCTAAAGATCGTTTACCACGGGCCGCGGGCGATGGAAGAATTGGCGCAGTACGATCCGAATCTCGTCGTCGGCGTCCTGGGCGGAAGCGCGGGGACGACTTACGACGCGTTCAAACTCATCCACGACGCGCAAAAGTACGGGGCGCGCGTGGCGTTGTACGGCCGCAAGATCAACAACGCGGAGCATCAATTGGCGTTCATTGAAATGCTTCGCTTGATCACGGATGGAAAAATTTCTCCCGAGGAAGCGGTGCGCGCCTATCACGGCGTTTTGCAGGGGAAAAGAATCCAGCCCAAGCTGCCGCTGGAAAAAGATTTGGAGCTGACCGATCTCGCGATGAGTTACGACAGCGTTGCGGCTTCGCGCGCGACCATATCAATGGCAGGATCAAAACCCGCTTCAAACGCCTCCTCCGCAAAATCCGCCAGGCCCGTCTCCCGATTTGGCGCGCCCGATTTTGACAAGATGACAAACGAACAGCGGCTCGCCTACCACAAGGAGCGCCTTGCCAGGAAATTTGGTTGACTGCTGCTCCGCTTATTTCGGCGGGCGGCCGTAGACTTCGATTTCCGTGTATTCGTTGAAGTGCGCGACCGTGCTGCCATCCGAGTAAGTGCGCACGTAGCGGGCGACAGTTCCATTTCCTTCCACAAGCTTGCCTTCATTGGATTCGAAGTATTCGCGGTTCGTTCCAATTCCGAGGCCATCCACATTCTTCCGGTCGTTATTGAACAAAGTGCGGACGTTCTTTGTAAAAGCGGCATCATCCGCGACCTGCACGACCACGCCGTGGTATACTTTTGGTTCGTCGTATCCGTGCCAGATCACCACCGCGTAAATTTCGTTCGGGCTTCCCAAATCAATCTGCACCCATTGCGGCCCCTTCGGCAGAAGCACGTCGGTTTGTTCGCCGGACTCCTTCTCGCCGTCGGTGATTTTGGCCAATTCCTCCGGCAGCCTCTTGTTGGTGCTGCTGGTGACGGTCTTGTGCAGGGCGATGTTGCTGACGCCTGGCGGAACCATCAAGAGCGGGCGCGGCTTGTCGCTCGGTTTTTCGACTTCTGGATCAACTTGTTTGTCGGAAGGCGTGCCGACAAACGTGGCTGCGGGCAGCTTGATATTAAGCGGAACCTTGTCCTGCCCGCTGGCGGAAAATGCGGCCGTGCAAACTCCAAGTGCGCATGCGGCAGCCCAATTCATGCGCCGAAAAGGGAAAAGTGATTTCAACGTCATAATCCATCAATAATTCAGTCCTGTTTT
This sequence comes from uncultured Verrucomicrobiae bacterium, assembly GCA_963764165.1. Taxonomy (GTDB): domain Bacteria; phylum Verrucomicrobiota; class Verrucomicrobiia; order Limisphaerales; family Palsa-1400; genus Palsa-1400. The sequence continues at coordinate 404,376 of CAVXRD010000004.1, read as the reverse complement.
TCCGCAAGGAAAAGGAGACAGACACTAGAAACCTAGAATCGTGTAGCCGAGCGCGTCCGTGGCGCCTCCCACATCCTTAGCGTAATTGGCCAGCGCCTCGGGCATGACAGCATCGGCAAGCGAGCGATACTCGTAATTCACATACAACATCGCGCCGGCAACGCTCGAGGTCCGTTGGAAGAAAAAGGCCGGGTCACGGTAAGTCACGTTCGCCGGGTCTGTGGGCAGGTTGGAGGAGAGGGCCATTTCCGCATGGAAGATTTGGTGAACCGGGAACGGCAGAGCCATCGGCATCGTCCGCGCGGGATCGGCCTTTACGAGGGCGTCGTCAACATTGACCGCAAAAATCCTCGCGCGGTAATTCAATTCATCGCCAACGTGCATCCAAATGCCGTCGATGGCGTAAGACTCGGTCGTCTCGATGCGATTCTTGTCTTCGTCATCGCTGTAATCGAGCGGGGCGGTGGTGTGGACGGACGGGTAGCGGCTGGCATATTCGCCGAGCTTTTCGCGCTGCAATAAGTCGTGCGGCGTCGTGGCGAAACGCCGTCGCAACCGGTCCGCATCCGCGCCTTCCGCCACGGTGACGACCTTGATGGTGGTTCGATTGTTCAGTTTGCCGAGCGTCACATATTCATTGACGGTCGTCAGAGCTTGAACAGGGCAGGGCGGGATGGCGGTCAGCCCGGTGCTCGTTGGATTCAGAACGAGGCCCCAAGCATAATTAGGCCACGATCGCGTCGCCAGCCGTCCGCGTTCATAGCTGGCGCTCGGATCCAGCCAATAGGTTTGACCATTAAGTGTGACCTGGACGATGACGTGATTAAAGAGTGTTGACGAAGGTTGCAACTCGGCCAGCTCCTGCCGCATCAGCGAATTCACCAGCACTGGCCAGGCGTCAATTTTGAGCGAGCGTAGCATCGCCACCAGAAGCAGAGCCTTCTCCTTATTGTCGGCGGTGCGGCGGGCGAAGGCGGCGGAAGGCGTCGCCAAAGCAAGGCCGGGAGCCGCGTCGTCCGGCCCTAGATTGCGAATCTCCTCCTGCACAAAACGCAAGGCCGCAATCACGCGAGCTTCTGGATCGACGATCTGTTTCCACTCGTAGATTTTCCGCGCCAATTCCGGCGAGGCCGCGTTCGTGGAATTAAACAGCCCGATGGCCCATGCTTTCACTTCCGGCCATTTTTGAAATTCGCTCAACTGCACCCACGGGCGGGGATCATACCAACTGGGCGTCAGAGCTTCCACGCGCCAGGCGGGCGCGTTGGTCGCGGCCCAGTAATATTCGAGGCTGTTGCTGCCGCGCAGGACTGTGGGCTTTAGATCTGTCAAATGGTTTTTGATGTAGAAGCGCCGGCCCGCCGGCCAGACCAGCCGCGTCACCGCCAGCCCCACGGGCTGTTGAAATTGAAGCGGGACAGCGGCGGCGAACTTTCCAGCCAGCATCGGGTTGCTTCCCTCAATGCTGCAAGCGTAGTCAACAATATCCCCGGGCTTCACATCGTCGAGCACGAGGTAAGCAACCTTGCCCGGGTAAAGCAGCGACTCAGGCACGTCGGCGCCCAGGGCGCCAACGTGGACCCGCGCCGGATCAAGCCGCTCAATTTTCTTGAGCCCGCGCCAAACACGCACCCAATGCAGGGTCAGTGATTGGCAGGACGGATCGAAATTCACGGAGATATGCGCGCACGCATCCGCGCCCGCGGCGTTGATGGCTTGGCGGGTTTCGTGGAAAAAGACTTCATCCACCGCCGGATTGATCTGGCGATCCGAAAGCAGCCATCGAAAATCCTGTCCTGGGGCCGGAGCATCATCAATGGCGGGCCTTGTAAAATTCCGCGGATGAATCCATTTGGACGGCACCGTCTGGATAATTGGCTGTTCATCCGCAAACACAGACACGGAAACGCCGAGGACAATGGCAAGAAAAACAAAAACCGGAAAGAACGCCTGCAAGCAGCGAGAACGGCGGAGCATCTCCACCGGACACCGAACAAAACCTTGGCGCAATCGAATCATACGCTTGACCCAAGCCAATGTAGCGTACTGCTGGAAAAATGAAAGTGGGGCAGATTTATGCGCCTCGAGGCCGCGCAAAAGCTCTGACCGAGGCCGATCAACAAGCGACGGGGGTCTTTTGTTTCAACCCGCATCAGCAAATCTCACCAATTCTCATGCGTTTCTTCGAAAGGCGGAATTGACCGACCAAAGGGGCATCGTCCGCGACCTGTTTTAGCAGATTATGTTGAAAGATTTGACTGGATTGGTTTTTCCTGGCGCGGTTTCATGCGCGCTCGATGACATATCTCGACAGAACATTTCCAAGCGCCGCCGAAAATCTGTCGTGCGACGAGGCGCTTCTGGAAGGCTGCGACAGTGGCGGGGGAGAGGTGCTGCGTTTTTGGGAATCTCCGGAGTATTTCGTTGTTGTTGGATTTTCGAATGAAGTTGCCAGGGAAGTTCATTTAACGGCGTGCCAGGCTGACCGGGTTCCGGTGTTGCGGCGGTGCAGCGGCGGCGGGACGGTCCTGCAAGGGGAGGGGTGCCTCAATTATTCCCTGGTTCTGGAAATGAAAAATCATCGCGGAACCGAAACCATCACCGGGGCGAATCTCTACATTATGGAACGGCAGCAGCGGGCTTTGTCGGAAGCTTGCGGGCGTGCGGTGGAAATCAGCGGCTGCACCGACCTCGCCATCGACGGGCGCAAATTTTCTGGAAATGCGCAGCGGCGCAAACGCCATGTCTTGCTTTTTCACGGCACCTTCCTGTTGCGATTCGATCTCAACAAGATGGATCGATACTTGAATATGCCGTCGCGGCAGCCAGACTATCGGGCGGGCAGGCCGCATGGCGGTTTTGTCATGAATATTGGCCTGCCGGCGTCCGCGGTCAAAGACGCGCTTAGAAAAATCTGGCAGGCGGAAACCCCGCTGGACGCCGTGCCCGACTGCGGCAGATTGATCGCGGAAAAATATGCGCGCGACGACTGGAACCTGAAGTTTTAACACTCTTTATGCGCTCATTTCATAGTCTTGACGAAAAGGAGATACTCGCCCTGGCGGTGGCGCTGGAGGAGGAGGACGCCCGCATTTTCGACGAGTTCGCCGAGGGCTTGAGCGACCGTTTTCCCGAACAGGCCGAGAGATTCCGCGAGCTTCGGCGGGAGGAGGATGGCCACCGGCATCGCCTGCTGGAGCTTTACAAAACGCGCTTCGGCGAGCACATGCCGCTCATCCGCCGCGAGGACGTGCGTGGCTTCGTGAAACGCCAGCCCATTTGGCGGATGCGGCCGCTCAAGTTAACAGCGGCGCGCAAACAGGCGGCGATGATGGAAATCGAAACGAAGCGCTTCTATGAGGCCGCCGTGCGGCGGACGACCGATGTTGCCCTTCGGCAATTGCTGGGCGATCTGGCGGAAGAGGAGCGCGGCCACCTTCAAACCGCCGAGCAAATGGCGGAATCACATGACACTGAAAGCGAAGCCACGACTGAGAAAAGGATGTTCGCTTTGCAAATTGTCCAACCCGGACTTTCGGGTTTGATGGACGGTTCGGTTTCAACGCTGGCGCCTCTGTTTGCGGCAGCCGTGGCCACCGGGCGCAGCGAGCCCACGTTTCTGGTAGGCCTGGCCGCGAGTCTTGGGGCGGGCATCAGCATGGGTTTCGCTGAAGCTCTATCCGACGACGGTTCGCTGACCGGGCGCGGCCATCCGTGGAAACGCGGCGTCGTTTGCGGCGCGATGACGACGGTGGGCGGCCTGGGACACACCTTTCCTTATCTTGTCCAGAACGTCCGCGTCGCGACTGGGATAGCGGTGGGCGTTGTATGCGTTGAACTGGGAGTGATTTCGTGGGTGCGGCACCGGTTCATGGACACGCCCTGGTCATCCGCGATTTTGCAGGTTGGATTGGGAGGGATTCTTGTTTTCCTCGTCGGAATCCTTATCGGGAATTCGTAGGCAAGGCAGATATAGGCAGAGACGCCTCGCTTCGCGATTGCATGTCAGTTCTTCCCGAGATTCTTGATCCAGGCGGCAGTCTGCTGATATTGCGCAAAAGCCTGTTCGCCGAGCGTTTGGCGGGCTGCTTTTTCCGTCTCCGCCTGGATGGCTTGGAGCGCGGTCTCGATCCGATCGGCGGGAATCGATGTGTTTGACAGCAATATCTGTTTCTCCTGTTCGGCCGCCTGGCGCATGTCAAGAAGAGTATCCGACGCGTCGGCCGGCAGGTCGAATTGCTCGCTTAATTCTGTCAGGTTTTGGTACTCGGGATCCTGCGAGCGGTCGAACTGCGCGACGCGGCTGCCGGCCAGGCCGGCCTTGAAATCGTTCATCATTTTCGCAAGGTCGGCCGCTTTGGCGGCGGCGACTGTCGTGTCGTTGGTGTCCTCGAACTCGTAGGCGTCATCGATGGCCTTTTGTTTGGCATACAAGGCGCGAAATTCGTCCTCAGTCGGATTGAAGCCGATCAATTGCTGGCGCAGCCGGTCCGCAGTCGGGGAGGTGCTCAGTTCGTATTGCTCCTTTTCCCGCGGGCCGAGCAGTTGCGCCAAAGCATCGCTTTGCTGGCGTTCGAGTTCGTGCAACTGATCGATTTGCAGAGCGGTCGGCTTTCCATTTTCCACATTGTATAAAATGCGCTCGCGTTTGCCTTCGTATTCGTCGCGCAGGGCCAGCGCCTTGTCGCGTTTGTCATCGGAAAGGAAACCGAGGCGGCTGCCATCCTCGTCCGCGTCAACAAAATATTTGTTCAACTCGCGCTCGTAATTAATTCCCAGCAATTCCCGCAGCACGGCTGGAAGCTCCTTGTCGATCTGCGCCAGCTGCCGGTCGCGTTCAACGAGCTGCGCCTGCTTGAGTTTATACTTGTCGTTGGTTTCCCAATACTTGAACGGCTTGCCATTATGGGCGAACTGCCCGCGCTTCTGCGCGTAGAGCCGCATGACATCCGTGATGATGATGTCCTTGATGGTGCTCTCCGGACAGCCGACGCCGCGGAGATTGGCGATGTAGACGCGGTAATTGGTCGATTCAAGCTGGCTCCAATGAAAATCGTTCGTCTCGAAAACGATGCGGGGAGGGGGCGGCGGCATGCGATGGGGAGCCTCGGCTTTGGCTTTCCACGCATTGATTTGCGATTGCGTTGATTCCCGCTCGCGCGAATTTTGGCTGCTCCAATAATTGCCAATCCAAACCCAACCAACCGCGAGGGCGGCGGCATTGGCCAGCAAAATAAGAAGCGCGAACCGGGCTTTCATCCGATTTTCGATGTTACCAAAATTCCTCTCACGACAACAAGCAAAGGTACGGGCGCCTCGCCGAGGCACCCGCGCCGACGGTTGAATTCTTCAATACGCCGTATCTAAGCGAATCCCCGGACGCCTCGGCGAGGCGCTACCTTCACACCGTCCAGCCGACACGGTTTTGCCGGCGAAGGAATTGTTTCGCCTCCGGGCAATTGGGCGACTTCATTGCATCGCCGTGCCATGCCATATTTTTGCCAACTCCCACTCGCAGCGCAACGCAGCCCAGAAGAATAATCTCGGTCAATTTCGCGGCGATCGAGAAATTGGAATACGCCGGCTCGCCGGTGCGCATCATGCGGAACCATTCTTCGTTGTGGCCGGGTGAGCGCGGAATAGTTTTGGGAACGGCGTTGGCGGCTTCGTGCTTTTCGGTGGCGGCGAATCCTTTGTCGCCCGCGAGCATGAGCATGGAATTGGCCGCGTAATCGTTCGGCGAAAAGAGTTTTCCTTTGTCGCCCACGATGAGAAAGCCGCCGCTGGGAAGTTTGTTGTCATACATATCGAGCAATTCCGCCGCGACTTCCTTGGAGGGGCGCAGCGCTGGCGTATCCTTGTCATCGGGATTGCCGTCATACCACCAGAATTTCAGCGGGACGAGGCCCTCACGCTCGGGGAACTCAAAACGGATGCGCGAGGTCTTGGGGAATGTCTCGGGGAAAAGTTGGGACGCCGCTTCGCATTCCACGACGGTCGGATAACCCATCTTCAAGGCACGGAACGGCATGTTGACAAGGTGGCAGGCCATGTCGCCCAGCGCGCCGGTGCCGAAATCATACCAGCCGCGCCATTTGAAATCGTGATAGGTGTCGGCTTTGAACGGGCGCATTTGGGCTGGGCCAATCCACGCGTCCCAATTCAAATGATCAGGAATCGGGTCCGATCCCGCGGGACGGTTGAGTCCTTGCGGCCAGATCGGGCGATTTGTCCAGACGTGAAGTTCATGCACGTTGCCAATGAGGCCCGATTGGATAATTTCCACCGCGCGGCGCAGCCCGTCATTGGCGCTTCCCTGGTTTCCCATCTGCGTGGCCAGATGTTTTTTCTTCGCCGCCAGCTCGCGCACCTGGCGGGCCTCGTAAATCGTCTGCGTCAATGGCTTCTGGCAGTAGACGTGTTTGTTCGCCTTGAGCGCCATGATCGTCGCCAGGCCATGGCAATGATCAGGTATCGAAACTGTGACCGCATCGAAGTTCTTCTCCATCTCATCGAACATTTTGCGGAAATCGTTATAGCGTTTGGCGTTGGGGAATTGCTTCGCCTTGTCTGCCAGGCTGTTGGCATCGACATCGCAAAGGGCCACGATATTCCCCCCGCAACGCGCGGTGTCGCTGACATCGCTGTCGCCTTTGCCGTGGACGCCGATGCAGGCGACGTTGATCTGGTCGTTGGCCCCGAGGACTCTTCCGACGTAGGGAAAGGAAAGGGCCGCCGCCCCCAGTGCCCCGGCGCGGAGAAATTGCCGGCGCGAGACAGAATGGCTGACAGGAGAAATTTTCGTGCGTTGCAAGTGAGTGTTCTTCATTTGAGCAGTATGATACGAGCAGCGCGGGCGCGTCAACATCCCGCATTCGGGGGAGATGATTTTTTGAAGTGACGGAGGCTAGGCTCGCGCCTGACTATTACGCGAACGGTGCCCAAGCCCCTGGGCGCGGTCAGCCTTGCGGCCTCTGGTGTCCCTTTAGGGATGTCCTTCCCCTCCGTCACAAGGAGGATGCCGAAGTTCGCCTCAAAATCAAGCCTTGGCATCATTTCTGGTCTTTTGCCCCACAATGATTTTTCCGTCTCCACTCCCTCGGTCTTCCTCGTGTTCAAATTTTTCTTCTTGAACGGGAAACAGACAAATCTCCGAAAGCGGCAGCAATTTTGCCATGATCCTGTCTCTTCAGATTGACCTGCTAGCGAAGTCTTGCACACATTCTGCGTGTCGGCTAATCTCGCTTCGCCACTGCCGCGGCAGAAGATGTCGCGGTTGCGAGAACTGAGATTTATGAAGAATCGAATCACGCGCCGCCAATTTCTGGAACGCACCGCAGCCGCTGGCAGCCTCGTGCTGGCTTCCGGTTCACTTCTGGGACAAAGCCTGCCGACGCCCTCCGGCAAAAGAACTTCCGCCGACCAAGTCACCCTCGGCAAAACCGGCATCAAGCTGAGCCGCCTCGGCATGGGCACGGGCAGCGATAGCGGAAACGTCCAATTCAGCCTTGGCCAGGAGCAATTCAACAGCTTGATTCATTACGCTTACGATCAGGGCATCACGTATTTTGATTGCGCGCACAATTACAAAACCTTCCCGTGGCTCGGCGGGGCGATCAAAGGCTTGCCGCGCGAGAAGCTCTACATCCAGTCAAAGGTCTGGGGCAAACCCGAAAACATTCTGGCCGAAATCGACAGTCATCGAAAAGCATTTGACACAGATTACGTTGACAGCCTCTTGATCCATTGCATGATTCAGGACGGCTGGACGGATTCGTGGAAACGCATCATGGACGGCTTTGACGAAGCGAAAGAGAAAAAGTGGATTCGGGCCAAAGGCGTCTCCTGCCACAGTTTGCCCGCTTTGCGCGGGGCGACCAAAACGGATTGGACGGAAGTTCACCTTGTTCGCGTCAACCCGCAGGGTGCCTTCATGGATGGCGATAATCAGGGATTCAACATGGCCAAAAGCCCGGTCGATCCCGTTCTGGCGGAATTGAAAACGATGAAAGCCAAGGGCAGGGGAGTCATCGGGATGAAGATGATCGGCAACGGAACGTTTGTGAACGCCGAAGATCGCGACAAGGCGATCCGCTTCGCCATGTCGCGCCCCGAAATCGACGCCGTCGTGATCGGCTTCAAAAACCGCGCCGAGATCGACGAGGCTGTCAAACGCATTAATGACGCCTTGGCGTAAATGGGCGCAGCTCTCCGAATCCTGTGGAAGTTGTTCTGAACCACTAAAACCAACCAAAATAATGTCGGGCCGGGTGAATCATTACAAAGGAGGATTGTTTGTTTGATCTGTTGCGCAAGAGTCAATGGGCCGCGGTGGATTGCCTGACGGGCGAATCGTTTATTGTAGAACATCTTCCTTTTGAAATTGGCTCCGGCCATGGAGCGGATCTTCGGCTTGCTTCCCAGGGAGTCGCCGAGCGCCACTGCGCCATCAATCAAATCAAAGGGCAGGGACTTTGCCTCATCAAGCACGATCCCAATGGAGTCCTGACCGTCAATGGCAGCCCGGTGGATATCCAACCACTCGGTTCGGAGGGCGAACTGGCGGTAAAAATCGGCGCTCATTTTGTCCTGCTTCGAGGCGGACGGAATCCCGAGGACTGGATTCAGGGAATCGATTGCGCGCAATGGACATTGCGCGACGGCCTTACCAATCAAGTCGACGGCCCGGCTAGCTTTGGCGAGTTGATAAAGGCTGCCCGCGAAAACGGACGCCATCCTCAATCTCTTGTGCAGCCAGCCGGAGTTACCCAGGGATTTTTGTTGGAGGATGCGCTTGATGTCGAGGCATCGCTGGCAGCTCTCGCACGGGCCGAGCCGGCCATGGAAGCGCTTTCCGACCTCACCGAAGCCGAACCGCGGGTGCTGACGTGTCCGGTGTGCTGGTTGAAATTTGACCTTGGCGACCTTATGCATCTGGCCGCCCACGATTCTCTGCGCGGCGACCCCGTTTTGGGAGAGGATGCGCCGCAGCGTTTTCTGGCCACCCGTTTCAACGATCTCGGCCAGGCGCTGGACGCCTTTGGGCTGCCTTGCACAGAGATAGCGTGTCCGCACTGCCGCCGCGTGCTGCCCCCGGGCTTCACCGAGATGCCGCATCATATTATTTCCATCGTGGGTGATCAGAGCGCGGGGAAATCCTATTATTTGAGCGTGCTGATGAAGATGCTGCCCACCAAGCTGTACGAGAATTTCAACATCGTTTTTCAAGACGCCGATCCAGCGGGCAATGCCCTGCTGACGGAAATGAAGCAAACGCTTTTCGGCGCCGAAAGCCCCGAGAAGGCGCGATTGGCCAAGACACAACTGGAAGGCGGCATGTATGTGAGCCTGCCCCGTTACGGACGAATGGTCAAGCTGCCGAAACCGTTTGTTTACTCCGCCGCCTCGCCGAGCCAGCCGTCAGCCCGCTGCTCGGTTATTTTTTACGACAACGCCGGCGAGCATTTTCAACCGGGGCGCGATTCCGTGGAGTCCCCCGGCGCCCAGCATGTCGCGAGTTCGGCGGGGATTTTGTTTCTATTCGACCCGTTCAACAACCCGGATTTCCGGCACATGATTTCTGACCGCGACGATCCGCAACTGGAAAAACCCGCCCTCGATTTGCAGGGAGTGATTCTCTCGGAGATGAAAGTGCGCATTTCCAAACTGTTGAAGCTTGAGTTGCTGGATCAAATCCATACTCCCCTGGCTGTCGTCATTGGGAAATGCGATTCGTGGATACATTTGCTTGAGGGCACTCCGTTGCACGAGCCCATCGCGGGCGGTGCCTTGGATTTGAGCGCGGTCAAATCCAATTCCGACCACGTGCGCGGCCTGATGAAACGCATCGCGCCGCAAATCGTGGCTAACGCGGAATCGATCAGTTCGCGGGTGATGTTTTTCCCGGCGAGTTCGTTTGGGCATTCGCCGGTGAGATTGGGTCCGGGTGATTTTGTTCCCGACCCGAAGCAATTGAAGCCGTTCCAGGTCGAGACGCCGATTTTGTGGCTGCTTTCGTGCATCGAACCGGGCCTGGTGCCCAGCCAGTAGACAAACCATGCCCTGGCAACTGATCTATACCAGTGCGCCGCGCGGCCTGCTTTCCGGGCATACAGGATTCTGCACCGTCGCCCGGAGCGCTGACCTGCGCGAAGCTGTCGCCCAGCGGCTGGAGCAGATGAGTTCCTACCACTATATCCGGGTGGCCGAGGCGGCGACGGCGAATCGGAATCCGACCGTCTCCGCGTTTCGGCTGCTCGATTTTCGCGGGGCCAAATATTATGTGTTGACGCGCATCCAGCCGTGCGGACTCGATTTCACGGCCCGCACAAACCATCTTGCGCACCATCTGATTTTCCAGCCCGACGAAGTATCCGGGCTGCCTTCGCCCGCCGCCATTTTGCGGTTTTGGCCGGGCTGGCTTTCATCGTGGCAGGGAGAGCCTCGATTGCTTGACAGCATTGACACCTCGGGTTTTGCCGCCGCCGCGAAGAATTGCCTGCCCGCGCGCACCTGGACGCAAGTCACTGGCGACGGCGGCCGGGCGGCTGGATTGCTGGAGCTGCATGGGACGTACTTGAGCTGCCCGCCCGACAGCCAGGAGCTTGTGCTGGCGATGTATTGTGAGACGCTCCAACTGCTCAACTCCAATGGGCAGACCCCGTTGCGGCCGTGGCGGCATACGTTCACCAATTTCCTCCAGGCGGAGGACAATCCGAACGATTTTGAATGGCGCGCCTGCCAGGAGAATGCACCGGCCCACAAACAGGCGATGGCGAAATCCGCCCAGCTCATCGCGTTAAGATCGATTCGCGTGCCGCCTAATTCCCTGGTGAAATTGGCCCGCGAAGACGCGAAAGCGCAGGCGTTGCCTTCCGCTCCGCCAAAGGCGGCGGCAGCCGAAGTGAAAGCGGCGGATGCAGGCAAACCGCTCAGCTTGCTGCCCAAGCAAGAAAGCACCGGCAATTATGCGCCGCAATTGACGCTGCCCCGCCCCGGCCCGCCGCCTCCGAAGCGCGAAGGTTTGCAGGTGAGCATCAGCCGGGCGACTATTTTATCGGTGGGAATAGTGATCATTGTCCTGGCTGTTTTGTTCTGGGTGAAACGCCGCTCATCTCACGCGACTGTCGAACCACCGGTTGCCGAACCCGTCGCAGCCGCGCCCGATCAGCCTCATATTAAGACCGAGAATCCCACGCCGCCGGAACCCGTTGTTCAGGATGACAGCGCGTTGGATCAGTTTGTTGCTGGCGGTCCAACATTCATCATTGTGGCGAAGGATGCCTCCAACGTTTCGGTGACCAACTCGATTAAGCCTTTGTTGCGCTTGCTCAATCGTTACAAGTACTTGGACACATCCCCGGGAAACATCATGCTTGAAGCGGCGAGCGATCAATGGATCAACGTTCAGGGCGAGCCGATGACAGTTCAGGGCTACAAGGCCGATAGCTTTAGAGCGGCCGGCTCGGGTTTCTCATGCACTTTGGGGTTTGATGCTTACATTGCATCGCCACCGGGTCCCTTGAAGATTGAGGCAGCGGGGATCGTGGGCTCTTATTTCCTTCATTTCCAATTTAAGCCGGCGGAAACAAATTGCGACCCGTTCCGGCTTGTCATCATCAGCGAAAATAATCCACCCATGCCGGTTCGTCTTCCCGCCCGCTACATCCGAATCGACAAGGACAATCACAATGCCGGGTTGCAGGATTCTGTCCGCGCCAGCGTGGAGAGGAACTTCCATCTCATGGGCGGACGCCAATGGCAATTGCATCCCTATGTGCCGGCGGCAGGGACGAATTCGCAATATCTTTACAAAGACTGGCCTCCGGATGACGTCCCGGCCTTCGGCCACGAACTCGATTACGCCAGTGTGCGCGAAAACCTTCGCAGACAAGTGGACAGTTTGCAGGGGCGGTTTGATCAGCAGTGCCAGCCGCTTGGCATGCCGCTGGGCAAGCTTTTGAACGAGACGAACGGAAATCTGGCGAGTTATTTTGCGTATGCCTCAAACGAGGTCACGGTTGCCCTCTACTCGAATTACCTAAGCGCCATCAAAGCCGCCGCTCCCCCGGACAGGGCGTGGCTCAAAAAAATGCGCGCCGATTTTGATGCCAGCCAGCCGGACGAGGTTGTGTCCAACCTTCAGAAAATTTATGGCGCCTGGAGCGAGCGCCGCTCGCAAAGCTTAGCCGCGACGAATTATCTTGAGGCGGCCTGGCAAATCGTGGCCGACGCGGGTGGGTTGCGGGCGCGAATGGACGATGTGAAAAGACGGCTGGCTCAGTTGGACAAAGTCTCGTACATCGCGCTCGGAATCGTGGACCCGCGCCAGCCGAAACCTGGACTGGAAATGATTCGATTCGAAGGGCCTTAGCGGCCATAGTTGACAATGATGACATTGACTCAAACCGAAAGATTGGTGCGGCGGATCACCGATGCCGTCAGTCATCCGGCCTCGGACGCCCACACCGCGAAGCTCGCCCAGGATTACGCCGAACTCTGCCGCGCGGCGGGCCGGCGGCTTGAGCAATGCGCGCTGATGATCGAGGCGGGCCAGTTTCTCCAGGCGCTTCAACTGGCTGAAACTGCGCCGCCGCTCCTCGAGATCATCACCCTGCTGAGCTTTCGCCAGTCCGCTGAATGGCGGGCGTTCTGCCAGCAGCATCACCTGCCATCGAGCGAGCCGTTTTACGACAAATACATCCGCCTTCTCAACGAAACCTATGCCAAAGGCATCAACAGCGACCATCAGTTCTACAAGGATTACCGCCGCGCGATCATGGAGAACAATGACACGCGCGCGTTTTCCATTTTGCGCGTCATCGCCAAGCTGAATCCCTCGGATACGAACACGAAGGAGGAATTGAAGCGCCTGGAGGATAAATTATTGCGCTCAAAACTGGAAAGTTTGCGCGCTGTGGCGGCCTCCGGCGATGCCGCCGGGACACAGGCCGCCCTCGACCAGTTGGAAGCGTCCGGCCTGCCGGTGCCGGTTTCACATCCCGCCTGGCAGCAGGCGCAGATCGCGCGCTGTCAACAAATGATCCGCCGGGCCGAGGAATTGCGCCGGCAGGAATTGTGGATCGAAACGGAAACTGCCGTGGAGGACGTCCATGCGGTGGCCACCCGCTACAATCTTCGATTGCCGGAAGCCGATGCGGATAGCTGGTCGGCCATGGAGGATTGGTCAGCCCAACAGCGGGCGGCCTATGTCGCCCAGCAAGATTTCAACCGGGCCGTCGGCGCGCTTGAGCACGAAGTTTCCATCCTGGCCACCCGCCGTTCCAAGCGCGGGTCCATGCCTGAGATCGAGGCTGGCGCCGCCTTGCAATCGCTCGCCGAAAAGCAGTCGGCAGCGGAGCGATTCAAGAAACCCCTGCCGGATGAGTTGGTGTCGGCGTGCGACAATTCACGCGCGTGGCTCCAGTTGCAAATTCGACTCTCCATCCGCCGAAAGCGGGTGGCTTGGGCGGCGGCTGCGGTTGTCGTCCTCGCTTGCATTGCCGCGGCCGCGCCTCACGTTTCGAATAAAGTCCGGCAGATGGCGTTTGCCAGCCAATTTTCGAAGCTCCAATCCGCCCGGGATGTTTCCAGCGTGGTGGCATTGACGAATGAGGTGACTCGCGCCGGTGTCGCTCCAGGAATGGAGGAGACGTTTGCAAAAGCTCACGATTTTATTGCGAAGGAAGAGGGCATCAAGCAGGCATTCGAAGCCAGGATGTCCGAGCTCCAGCGCATCGCCAGCGGAGGATTCGCCAGCGGTGTCGAGAAAGTCGGTCCTGTGCGGGCGGAATGTGAATCGCAGGCGCCGCAATTGGCCCCGCAATTTCGAACGCAAGCTGCCAGCGCATTGAGCGGGTTCGATGCGCAATGGCAAACATACCGCAGCAATAAGCTGGAGGAGTCGCTGTCGCGCGGGGAGGAGATCGTCGCGGGTGTGAAGCCAGCCGACGGCCCTGAACGCGTGCTGGACTCATTCAAGGAAATAAAAACCACCCTGGCCGCGGCGGCCCCGTTGCTGGCCCAGCCGCCGGAACTTCCGGGTGCGGTGGCGGGAAGGCTGTCGCGCATCAAGGCGGAAGTCCAGAAATGGACCAACACGGCCTCCAAATGGGAGGAGGCCAAAGCCGCCCTGCCGGGCGCTTCCACGCTCGAAGACTATTTGAAGTCTCTCGATCAGATCGTGCTTTCCCCATTCGCTGGTGAGTCGGTGAAGACGGAAGTCGCAAAGGTCGGCGGGTTTAACATTTCGATGCAATCGCTCCTGGGCCAATTGCTTCTGCCAAATGATCCGACAAACTGGAGCACCCTGACCAATGCCAGCGACTGGAACATGAGCCTGATGCCGGAAGGCACAACCGATGCGGAAAAGGATTTCTACTTCAAATTGCGCGACGACCCGAATGCCATCAATATCAACTTGTACAAATTGGAGGCTGATCCACACCCTGGAAATCGCAATATGACCCACAATGTTTATGTGCGCGGCACCATTGACAAACAGCAAAATGGTGGCGACTTTGCCGGGACGGTTTATGACCCCGCGGTGGATCCGCATGCCCTGCGCTTCGTTAGCAGGAGTTATTCTACCTATGATTTCCATGTGTCCCCCCTGCAACGCACGGCGGAAAGCGACACCTACGAGCGGCTGGGCTTCGGAAATTTGATCGACTCGAACAATTATCAAAAGCCCATTTTGCAACTGCTCGATGAATTGAACAGTGACAGCGAGGCCAGCGCCGTGTTTCGCGCCTATGCCACATTCAGACTGTGGGCCATCGCCCAAGTGCGTCCGGAAAAGTGGGGCCTGCCCTGGTGTCCGGCTGCCGCCGCGCATATTCAGGCGCTTTCGGACCTCGGGGCCGGGAATATCAAGAGCGGGGATTGGCTGGTGGCGGAACGGAAGAGAAAAATCGAAGCCAAGCTGCAGGACTATTTCGACAAAGCCAAAGCCAAACCGATGGAGAAACAAGCCCGCTTTTTGCAACAGCTCGTGCATGACACGTGCGTCAAGGGGTTTTCCTACGCAGGATATGTCGATGCGGACGGCAAACCTGTCTTTCGCTCGCCACCGGTGGGTTCAGTGGAGCTTTGCGGCTGGAATCGAGCGGGGGAGGCCGTGCTGTTCCGCCGGGATGGCGACAGCGGAACCTTTGCCCAACCATCTGACCCGCAGCCGTATTCACCCTTGTTCATCTTCGCGGGCAACCGGAGCGACTTGCTCAAACAGACGCTCAAAGCAACGGGTTACCAGCGCGCGCTTGCCGAGCATGACTTGCCGCCCTTTTACGGAGGATTACCTTGAGCGAAGACGCGCGATACTTGATTCGCTGGCGCGGCCGCCAAACGGGCCCGTTTTCGCTCGCGGAATTGAATCAAATGCTGGATGACCACCGCATCGGCATGGGGCATGAGATTCTATTTGAAAACGGGTGGGTGAGCTTGGAGGAGTTTTTCGCCCGAACTGAAAAAACCACCGCCCCGCGCGGTCCAGTGGCCGCCGCCGCTCCTGCCCCTGAAGATAAGCCGCTGGTTCGCCTGAAAGTTCCGGTGGCTCCGCCCATGGCGGCGGCGCCGGCATCGCGCGCTCCGATTGGCAACCCGCGCCATCGGTTGGTCTTTGCCTTGCTGGCGGTGCTGCTGGGGTTCACCGGCGTCCACAACTTTTACGCGCGCCAATGGACGACCGGGGCGCTCCAATTGTTGTTGAGCGTCGCCACTTTTCTGATGGGCTTCGGCGTGATTGCCACGTGGATATGGGCCATGGTCGAAGCGCTGGCTGTCCGGAGAGACGGCCTCGGAAACGAAATGACTTGATGTGATTTGCTTATGGAACCAACCAACCCAACACAGCCGAATCCTTCCGGTGGGCGCTTCTTAAGCAAGCGGCCCGCCGCATCGCAAACACCCGCCGGAACCGTTCCCGTCTCCGCGGCTCCGGCGCGGGTGTCCGCCGCGGCGCTGAACTGGAGCGAAGAGGATATTGAGAACCAGATTAGTTTTGGGTTGTTCAGGGGAGGCCGCTTCACTGCGGTCAATAAGATTTTCACCTTTATCATCGCATCCGTCCTATCGGCCGGCTTCATCGCGCTGATGTTTGTCTTTTACAAACGGCCCAATCACACGCTGCCTCATGACTTTGCCGAGTTATTCGTCCACGAGGGAAACCTTTTTGCCACCGGGCCGGCGACGCTTTTTTTCTTCTGGGGAGTCGTTGTGGCCCTCATCAAGATTCCCAAACTGCGCTTGCAGCGCCGCGCATTGGACATGGCGGCCGTGCCGCAGCACCGGGAATTTGTCCTGAACGAGGATACGGCTAAGACCGTCCTTGACCGCGTTCGCAGCCTGGTGGATGACACTCGGAAGTTCATTCTTCTCAATCGTATTGACCGTGCGCTGTCAAATCTCCACAACATCGGCGGCGTCAGCGATGTCTCGACGATTCTCAAGGCGCAAAGCGAAAACGATGAGAACCAGGTGGCATCCAGCTACGCAATTATCCACGCCATGATTTGGGCCATTCCCGTGCTCGGATTCGTTGGCACAGTGCTGGGTTTGAGCCTGGCGATTCATCAATTCACCGACACGCTTGGTTCCACGTCAGATATGGATGCGATAAAGAGCAATCTTTCGAAAGTCACCTCAGGCCTGTCCACCGCATTCGAAGCAACACTGGTGGGACTCGGTTTCGCGCTGGTGCTGCACTTGTTCTCGGATTTTGTGCAGCAGAAGGAAACGGACTTCCTCGACGAATGCAATGATTACTGCCACGCGCATGTGATCTCCAAACTGAGGGTGCGGGACAAGGAAGGAACCAGCGGATAATCCATGCCGAACAAACTGCGCAGCACGAGTGGCAGGGTGTCGTTCTTTGCCTTCCTTGACATGATCACCGCCGTGACGGGGGTGCTGGTGCTGATCACATTATTAATGACGCTTTATTTGAATAAGCCACCGTCGGCGGCCGCAAATGAAGCCAGTGATATGCAACGGCAGATTGCGCAGGCAAAGTCCAAGCTGGATGCAACCCTGGCGGAATTGCGCCGCCGCACCGAACAGTCGGCGGCGCTGACGAATCGCGTTTTTGTGGTGCCGGAGCGCGACCCAAGCGGTCTTAAGCCGGTGCTGATCGTGCTCTCCGCCACCAACGGGCTTTGGAGCCGCCCCGGCCAGACGACCGCGGTTCCGTTTGCAGTCCGGGCCGATAATGCGGATTTCAGACTGGCGCTCGACGGCTGGGATGCGACCCGGGACAGATTGGTGTTTTACATTCGCCCATCCGCGATCGCGAATTTTCGAATCTGCGATAAGTTGGCAAAAAGCCGTCATTTCAACATCGCTTATGACGCGGCGGAAGAGGATTTGGAGTATCTTTTAGCGGCGCCATGAAAAACAAATCAGGATTTTACTCCAGCAGCTTGGAAATGCTGCTCGACACGATGTGCAACCTGCTGGGGGCGATCATTTTCATTGCCCTTGTCGTGGCGCTCCTTGGGCGCAACGCGCTCGATCATCACCCGGCGCCTCCGCCGGATCCGGCCAAGGCTGCGGCCAGCCTGGCGGCCCTCATTGCCTCCAACGATGTCGCGGAAGCTGATCTTCAAAAGACATTACAGCGTCTCCAGAACCCGCATCAGCATCCAGTCACCAACGTGATGCATCTGCTGACGACGGTCCAGGACACCAATCCGTCGTGGAATGTCGTCATGCGGTACGGGAAGATTTATCCGTACAAAACCATCTCCGCGGACGGCACGGGTATTTCGCCGAATGTCCGCGCGTTCTCGTTCTCGCCTGACCGGAAGATCATAGAACCCGAGCCGGGCAAGGGAGAAGATCCCGAGCAGTATATGGCCAATACCTTGAACGCCTTTCGATCCAGCGGCAGAACCAATTATCACTTTTTGTTTCTGGTGGTGGCCGACTCCTTCGCCGAATTCCGGCGTGCGCGAGACGCAGCCGCGAATCAGGGGTTTCATTGCGCCTGGCAGCCGCGCTTAATTGACGAGCGATTGGGAGTCGGCACGAACGGAGACGTGGCGCTGCCCCAGAATTAAGGAGCATGCATGAACAGCCCTAGACGCCGCAGTGGTTGGAAAGAAGCGCTGATTTGTTTTTTGCTGGGGTTGTTGATCGGCGTACTAGTCTGGCTATTCTTGCAGCCGCAACGGCCGGTGCGGCAGATCATTTTTGGCGACCTCGGCGCGAGAACAGCCTCGAGCATCCCTTCGCCTGCCGAATCCGCGCCACCCCCGCCCCCCGTGCTGACAAATGCCGAACCCGCCGCGGCGCCGGCAATTTCAAACGCGCCCGCCGCGAACGCATTGACGGGCGCCGCCAATGCCGGGCCCGGCCGACCGGCCACCGATGAGGCAGTTGCTGACACTAAAGAAAAGCGGGATTCCATCTTCGGCGCGATTGCGCGAAATGCCAGCAACGGTCTGGTTGGCAGGTATGTAGGCGTCAGCAACTTTAACGGCGGCCCGGGAATGAATTCAAAGCCGGGGGGCCCGGCGGCGCCACTTTCACAATTATCCAAATTGTCCAATACAATGGCGGCGAATGCAGCCATGCGAGCGGCCCTGGACGAAAGCCCAGCGCCTGAATCCGTTCCGCCGTCCGCCGCGAGCGCTCCCCAAGCAAGGTCCCCGGCTTCGGCGCGGACCAGCCCGACCCCGGCGGCGCGATCGGTGCCCGGCGCTGCGGCCCCGGCTTCGGGATCGGGAGCGGTGCCTGGCGCCCGGGCTTCGGGATCGGGAGCGGTGCCTGGCGCCCCGGCTTCGGCGCATTCACCCGCGGCGGGCGGCGGAGCGGCCGCGCAGTCGAAAGCGGCGGGCATGAATCAGGAAAACCCCAAGGTTCCGCTGCCGTTTGAACCCCTCGGCGCAACCGCTCCGCCGCTTTTGTTTGACATCCAGCTCGGGACGAACGTGGCCTTCATTTTGGACAATTCTCTAGATATGGCAACGAACAGAAAATCGCAGGTCGCCCGCGAGCAACTGGTTCGCTCGCTTAATGCGATGGATCCAACGCACTCGTTCTACATCATTTTATCCCATGGCGGTGGCTATGATGGAATGCCGTCCCTGGGCCCGATGACCGCCTTGCCTGAGAATATTTACACCGCAACCAACTGGCTCTTTTCGGCGGGGAACGGCGGCGCCCCTGATCCTTCAAAGGCCATACAGCGCGCGTTCTCACTTCTGCCGGCGCCGGATGTGATCTGGATTCTGGCGGGCGGCCCGGTCCCGGAAAGCAGCATCGACGTCGTCCAGAATGCGAACTCTTCGATCCTCGCGCGGGTTTTCACCATCGGCTTCTATTCCAATGAGGCCGAGAAAGTGCTAAGCCGGATTGCGAATGACAACCGCGGCGAATATCGCTACGTTCCGCCCCCTTACACGCCATGAACCGTTCCAGGCTCAAGCAGGACGCTGTCATTGTGATGGCCATACTCGTGGTCATCCTGGCTCTTTGGAAACTGCGCACGCACCCGCAGTATTTCGGCGGCATGGGCTCATGGGCGGAAACGAATTTGTTCGGCGCCTCAACCCTTAATCTGATGTTTGAAGGGGCGGGAAGGAATGGCGACGCGCAGCCAATCGGCCCGATTGCCCCGGTCTCAGGCGTTTCAACGCAAGCAATCGCCGTCGAAACCAATTTGACGGGATCCCAAGCTCCTCGCTCGGCCAACGCGCCACCCACGACCAACAATGCGCCCGCGACTGAGACGATTTCGACGAATTTGCATAACACAAACGGCCCGATTTCAATGAACCCCGAATTTTTCGACACTCCGCAGGCAGTGTCGGCCAGCCCGAATCTCCCGGAAGCCGCCGCATTTTCGCGCCGGCTTGGCGATGCGGGGGCGAAGGGAGGGGACATTCAAATTTCGCTCATGTGGAATAATCTAAATGACCTTGATTTGCATTGCGTTGATCCATTCGGGACAGAAATTAACTACCAAAACAAGCATTCAGCCGCCAGCGGCGGCACACTGGATGTCGATGCAAACTACCTTTCGAGCAACTGCACAGAGAAACCCGTGGAAAATATATACTGGCCTACGGGCGGCGCGCCGGCTGGCGACTACAAAATTTCCGTCGTTTACTTTAAGCAGCAGTGCGAGGCCGACATGACAAAATTTTCTGTCCGAGTGGTGGTGCAAGGGAAAGCGACGATCTATCCATGGTATGTTCGTTATACCGGCCTGAAGGAACCCCATGAAATCTGCACTCTGCACTACGACCCCGCAAATCCCGATCCTGAGCGCCGCGGAATTATTACCACACCATCTCATGCGAGATAAGGAATGGTCAGCGGCCCTTGCGGCAGCGCGGCCACGCGGGCATTCGGCCCGAGAGATTCAAGCCGTTGTCGCACTGTGGCCCCAATGTCGCGGCAGGGGTTCAAAAATGCCTTGCGCACAATGTCGTCCGGCAGCGAGCTGTAAAGCAGAACTTCCACATCCCTCTGAATCAGCGCCTGGATTTGCGCCTGCCATTGCTCAGGGCGGACGAAACCCGGCGTGCTCAGCATCACGAGTATTTCCTCCGGGCTCCGCGCGCTCAGCAAAAGCTTGTCCAGCGGGCTGCCCGGCGGAACGCCTTCGCTGCACTCGCATGCGAGAATGAGCAGGCCGCCCTTGTTCAAAATGCGGGCGCCCGCGCTCATGCCTTTCACACCCTGGTACAAATTCAAATCAAGCGGATAACCGCTGTTCGTGGTTACGACAATGTCGAAGGGCGCTTTCACTTTCTGCATCGCGGATTGCCGGACAAATTCGCAGCCGACCCGGTGCGCCTCGATTAAATCCCCCGCAAAGACGCCAGTGATGTCGCGCTGCTCGTTGAGTGTGACGTTCAGCAGAAAACTCGGGCCGACGCGCAATGCGACATCGCGCAATTCCTCCCATAGCGGATTGCCTACCGTGATGCCGAAAGTCGACTTGGCGTCGCCAATATTCTTGAATCCGTGATTGCTCATCACGCTGCGCAAGCCTCCGCAGCCGGGAATGATTCCTTTGATGCCGCCGCTGAACCCCGCGAAAAAATGCGGCTCGATGAATCCAGTGATAATGCGAACGTCCGCTTCCGCGAGATGGCGATTGATGAGTGCGGGCGTGCCGTCGCGCATCGTTCCAAACTGAGCCAGCGCATCTGGATTTTCCGGCTCGTGATTGAGCACGCGGTACTGGCTGGTCACGGCGGGCGTCAGCAACTTGTCGAGTTCAGCCGGCGTGTTGGGACGGTGTGTGCCGAGCTGGTTTAACAGGGTAATTTGCTCGCGCGGCACATCGGCCAAATACTCGAGCAGCCACGGAATCAATTTGTGATTTGGCGTGGCGCGCGTGATGTCGGTAAAGGCAACGCAAACACGGTCACCCGGCTTGATCCACTCGCGGAGCGGCCGGGCGGAAATCGGCTGCTCGAGGGCGGCGCGAATGGCGGCGCGCTCGTCCGGCAATCCGGGGCGGTGGGAAGGGGAGATGACAGTGGTGCGGCCGTCTGGCAAATCGACCGCGACGCGCCCCTGGCCGTATGCCAAATCGACGTTCATGCGATTATTTGCATCCCAATTCCTCGGTCAACTTTTGGGAAATCTTTTTGCTCCACTGCTCGAGAACCGGCGCTTCCCGGCCTTCCAGCAACAGCCTCACTTTTGGCTCGGTGCCGGAGTAGCGCAGCAGCACACGCCCGCCTTGCGACTTGAGAAACGCCTCGGCCTCGGCCACGATCTGGCAAACGCCCGGCAATTCCTCCAGCGGTTTCTTTTCGCGCACGACCATGTTTGTTAGCAATTGAGGAAAACGCGTCCAGCAAGCCGTCAGTTCCGAGAGCGGCTGCTGGCGGGTTTGCATGATCCTCAAAATTTGCAGGGCCGCGATCAAGCCGTCCCCGGTCGTGCAATAATCGCGGACAATGATGTGGCCGCTCTGCTCGCCGCCGATGTTAAGTTCTTGTTGACGCATGGCGGCCAGCACATTTTGGTCGCCGACCGAGGTGCGAATCGTCTTGCCGCCCGCGGCTTCGATGGCGGCGTCCAATCCCGCGTTGGACATGACGGTCGTGACAAGCGTCTTTTGCGCCATGGTTCCAGCGGCCAATCCTTCCAGCGCCAGAATGGCCATGATATCGTCGCCATCGACCAGCTTGCCGTGCTCGTCGCAAAGCAGGATGCGGTCGGCATCGCCATCATGGGCCAGTCCCACGTGCGCATTGTGCTCGCGCACTAACCGGCAGAGGTGGGCCGGGTGCATCGCGCCGCAATCGCGGTTAATATTGCTGCCGTCGGGCTCGTTGCCGAACACGATGACTTCCGCTCCGAGTTCGCTTAGAACGCACGGAGTCGATTTGTAGGCCGCGCCATTTGCGCAATCGACAACGACGCGCAATCCGTCGAGGGTGAGATTTCGCGGGAACGAACTTTTGGCAAATTCAATGTAACGCCCGAGCGCGTCGTCAATGCGAACGGCCTTGCCGATTTCGCTGGCGGACGGGTGGATTTTTGCAATCTCGCCGCTGAAGACAAGGCTTTCGATGCGCTCTTCAATATCATCGTCCAATTTGTAGCCGTCCGCGTGAAAAAATTTAATCCCGTTGTCATCATAAGGGTTATGCGAGGCGGTGATGACAATCCCGGCATCCGCCCGAAGGCTGCGCGTCACATAGGCAACGCCCGGGGTGGGCAGGGGGCCGATGAAAAGAACATCGACGCCCATTGAAAGAATGCCTGAAGAAATGGCGTTCTCGAGCATGTAGCCGGACAAGCGCGTGTCTTTCCCAATGACAATTTTATGCTTGCCGCGCCCACGTGACTGCGTTTCGAGATTTTTGAACACATGCCCGGCGGCCTGGCCGAGTTTCAGGGCTGTGCTGGCGGTAACGGGTTCGACGTTAGCCGTGCCGCGCACGCCGTCGGTGCCGAAGATTTTCTTAGGGCGATTCGTTTCCATTTTTTCACTCGCGAGGAACAAAATGAACCGCTCATCTGCAAATAACAAGCGTGCAAACGCCCCATATCCAAGCTGGGGACGCCTCGTTTACCGAGCCGAAGCTCCGCTAAGGCTGGCCCAGGCGTCCGGTTGCTCGGGACTTAGCGCATGGCCTTCGCGTGGATAATCCCTCACCCCAGACGCCTCGTCGAGGCGGCCCTACCTTGCCAAAGATTGAGCAATCCTCTAGCGTCCCACTCATTGAATGGCGATTCGGAAACCGGGGACGGCGGGGTGTCTGGCGTTGGCCGCTACGTGCCGATGCTCGTTTTCGCGATTGCGCTTTTGATTGTGCTGATATTGCCGCTGAAGATTTTCAGCTATGGATTTCTGCCGCCGGACGATGTCCTGGCGGATTCCGCCAAATCGATCACTGGAAAACCGTGGCCGGAAATTCTGGTGCTCCGGCCTGATTACGCCATTGATAATCACATCGGCTGGCACACAGTCCTTCGGCAAATTCATTTGTGGACGAACTGTTCTGACGAATCACTGGCGCTGTTTGCGATGGGAGCGCTGTTCGTGCTGGTGGGCTGGTCGGCGCTGCCCTGGCTCAAGCGGCCGGAAGCGTGGCTCATCACGCTTGTTCTAACGTTGGGAATCCAATCTCCCTTCATGCGGCGGTTCATGATGGGGCGGCCTTTCTTGTTGACGATCACAGAACTGGTCACGGTTTTATTTTTGACATCGGCCCCGTGGGCGAAGGAGCCGGGCAAACGCTCGTGCGCGGCCGTGACGATTTTGATCGCGCTCGCGGTTTTGCTGCATGGCGTGTGGTATTTTTGGGCGCTGCCGGTGGCGGCATTTTTCTTGGCCCGGCGATTTCACTGGGGAATCGCGCTGGCGGGATGCTGGGTGGCTGGGACGATTCTCGGAGCGGCATGCACAGGGCACCCCGTCGTCTATATCGTGGAAGCGTGGATGCAGGCGCGCAATGCCGTTGGCCTTCACTTGTCCCAAACCACGCTCGTTACTGAATTGCGTCCGACCGCCGGCAATTGGTTTCCGCTGCTGTTGCTGGGCGCGCTGGTGGTGATGCGTCAGCTTGCGAAACTTCCGTGCCGGCCGCTTTGGTCGGAACCGAGTTTCTGGCTGGCGGCCATCGGCTGGGCGCTGGGATTTGAAGCGGAACGAATATGGGACGATTGGGGCCTGCCGGCTTTGATGGTTTTGATCGCGCTCGATTTGGACATGCTGCTTTCGCTGCGAATCCAAGCGGGCGCGGTGAAACGAATCGGCATCGCGGCTGGCCTGGCCGTCGTCGTATTTGTGACCACAACCAGCGATGCCGACAGCCGCTGGTCGTCCTCTGCCGCGATGCAATACTTGACTGCCGAAGATCCCCGTCTCGCCGGCTGGCTTCCAGACGCGGGCGGAATTTTCTACGAGTCCGACCTGGAATTTTTCTATCACACTTTCTTCCGCAACCCGGCCGCCCCGTGGAAATACTCCGCTGGATTCGAGCCAGCCTTCATGCCGCGGGAAGACTTGGAAACATACATGGCGATTCTGTCCAACGGCGGATCGCCCGATGCTTACCGTCCATGGATCAAAAAGATGCGCCCGTCCGACCGCCTTGTTTTAAGCGCGCGCGGAGACCCAACATCATTTTTGCCGGAATTGGAATGGAAGTACGGCGTCGGCTCGTATTGGCTCGGCCGGCTGCCGCGGAAAAATTAGTTCACTTATGAAATCTACCTTGGAGGTGCTCTTCACTCCCGCCGATTTTTCCGCCCTGGCCAGCCGCGATTTATCGGCAACGCATTGTGTCGTCTACGACGTCTTGCGCGCGACAACTTCCATGCTGACCGCGCTGGCCAACGGCGCGAATTCAATCCTCCCTGTTCGCGACATTCCCGAAGCAATGAAGCTCCATTCCAAGATGCCTGGCGCGCTGCTGGCGGGCGAGCGCGATGGCGTGCGAATACTTGCCGCGCAAACAGGAAGCGTTGATTTCGATCACGGCAATTCGCCGCGCGAATTTACAATCGGCGTCGTCGCCAATCGCGACATCATCATGACGACGACCAATGGGACCAGGGCGTTGCAAGCGTGCGCCGGCGCGAAGCAAATTCTTGCCGCTGCCTGGCTGAATCTCCAAGCCACCGCAGTGCGACTGGAACGCGACCGGGCCAAACATCTGATCGTGGTGTGCGCCGGCACTTACGAGGAAGCCGCTTACGAAGACACACTGGCGGCGGGCGCATTGTGCGATTTGGTGTGGGACAAGTTTGACGCCAATGAAATTTCGGACTCCGCGCAAATCGCGCGGCAAATTTATCTCGACACAAAAAACGACGCGCATGCCGGCCTCGCCCGCCATTCGAAGAATGCGAGACGCCTTTTATCCATGCCAGCACTGCGGGATGACGTGGCATTTTGCTTCCAGCGTGACCATCTCGGCTGCGTCGCAGCAATGCGGAACGGGGCGGTGAGAATCATTGAATGAGGCATCATTTCAGAAAAAAGGTCTTCTGAACGCCCTTGCATGACATCACCACGCTGTTCGTCGTCATGGAAACAATTTTCACCGCTCCCAGCATATCGCCCGGCGCCACCGTTTTTCCATTCACGAGAGCGACAGGATTGCGGCGCATATAAATTATGCCTTGCAGCTTGATCATATCGAAGTCCACCGGGTCCGGCTCGGCTGGCTTGCGCTGCTGGGCGGCCGGCGCGTCTGGGGCGGGATTGGCGGAGTTGGAACCGGCGGGCTTTGGCTCTGTGTTGTCACCCGCTTCCGAGGCGTGGCCGGGAAAATATCGGTTTTTTGCCACCAAGCCCAGCACGGCCAGAACGATCAGGCCAATAAAGAAAAAGGATGGCTTATTCGAGGGCCTGGTTTCGGCTTCGTCCTTGACCTTGATTGGTTTGGCGCGAACCGGCGGTGGTGGTTCGACCAGCGTCGGGGCAGGGCGGGGCGCCTGGATTTTCTCCTGCGACGGGCCTTCCGCCAGGAATTTCCGCCAGGCGTCTGGTTTCCGCGGCATTTCCATGGTTCGCAGGTAGTCGGAATCCAATTTTGGCAACTGAAACTTCAGGTCGCCCGAATCCTCGTCCCAGGCCAGAACATTCGCGACATGCACGGCTGTCAACAATGAAAACTCCGGCGGCTGCACAGAGGACGGATTCAAGTGAAGCGCGGTGGATTCCAGCACGGCCAGCGGCATTCCCCAAACGCCGAGCAGGTAAGCGCCGACCTGATTGCTGGTGACGCCCAGCAGTTTGATTTCGGCGTCCTGCAGCGTGCATTTGTTTTCGCGGGCGTACAGCACGACCGCCGAATATTCTCCCGAGAGATTCGTGGCCATGACAATCTGGCCGATGTTGTGCAAGAGCCCAGCCGTGTAAGCCTCGCTGGCCATGCGCTCGCTGGCGATGCAGCGCAAGACCACTTTCGCGGCCGTCTTGGCGACCATAAAACTGTGATGCCACAGGCGATCCAGCGACAGACCGGCGGCATCCGCGGGGGACGTTTGCGAAAAAAGCTGCAAGCACAGCACCAATGATTTGACAGCGTCGATCCCCATCATCGAAACCGCGTCGGCCGGGCTTGTGATTTTTTCTTTCAAGCCAGAGGCGGGCGAATTGACCATTTGCAGCAATCGCGCTGTCAACGACGGGTCGCGCGCGATGACGTCGGCGATTGACTCCACGGTGCAATTGGGCGATTCGGCCTTTTTCAGAACCTCGAAGTAAGTGGAAGGCAAACCTGGCAGCGTCCCCAGGCGGGGAATGAATAGCCGCAAACTGTCGCTCGAAAGCCACGAATCAAGCGCCAGGCTGCGCTCAATGATCGAAATTAATTCCGGCGGCTTCCATGGCTTGGAAATGAATTGATGGGCGGCGCCCATGCATCCCACGACCATTTCCCGATCCGCCACATCACCAAGGACAAGGCGAATCATGCGTGGATGGGCGATGGCTGCGTTCTGGAGGAAAGCGGCGTCGTGCAGGCCGTCCGGGCTGAGGTTCGCGATCATGACATCATACGGCGTTTCGCGCATGGCTTTCAGCGCGTCGTCCGTGCTGCGGTAGTGCACGCACTCCCAGCGATTCGCGGTCGCCTCCAGCGAAGGCTGGAGGCGGAGCAGTTCGCTTTCCGCAAATCCGATAAAGCAGAGTTGTTTTTTCAATCGATCAAAGCTCTCCCGTTCGACGCGCGGACGGCGGGAAAGCGACACCGTCCCGCTCTGTCATCGGCAATTTGGCCGAAATCTTTAGGTCAAACACCGTCGTCCTGCTCAATGGACTTCAAGCGTTCCCCCAGACTGCCATGAATATTCCCGGGCGTCGATTTTCAAAACGCGCGGGATTAATTCAATCTCGTGGCCAAACAGCTCAAGTGTCACCGTTCCCGGGAGATACATCGAATCCTGGTACTTCACTTCCCCAAACGGAATGTCGGCCGCATTCGGCTCAAATCGAACTGTCCGCGGAAGATTCTGCGCGGAAACCTTGTTGGTCGGAAAGACGATTGTTTCAAAAACATTCAAGTTCGTTTGAGAAATCACCAGCGATGGAGCGCCGCCTGCGCCGGCCTGGAATTCAACCTGCCATGGGCCGCGGGCGGTCCGGCGATGTTGAATCCAGGAGAATCCCACCGAGTAAAAAATCAGCGAGACGGCTGCCACCACCGCGAAGGGTTTCAGCAAGCCATCCGTTTTATTCTCGGAGTTCATCAGTCAAGATGCCGGAGGCATCGCAGCTTATAGCCGGTGGTGGAGCAACGCGATGCCACCGGTTACATAGATAGAAATGATTCACCCCGGCCGGGGTGACAGCCAGGCAGAATGGCTGGGAGGCTGCCATCCCTTCAGGATGCATACAGATAAGTGGGGCGTGTTCCCGGTGGCATCGCTTCGCTCAACCACCGGCTGCAAGCTTGCATCCCATCCGGGATGCGGCCAGCAAATTGCCGCAAACGGAACTCTGAATTCCGCCTCCAGGCAATTTGCCGAAATAGGTGCATATTTGCCCGTGCGGATCAATGGCTGGATTTTTCCACCATCCCATCACCCTGGTCGAAGTATTGCACGCCGTTGACCGAAGACCAGTCAAGATATTGGCGCCAGGTGAAACCGTCTCCTTTGAAGGACGATTCTTTGCGCTGTTCGATCACCTCGCCGATGGGCGGCGCGGGAATCGTCAACGCTTCGGACAAGACGCGGCCGGTCATTTTTTCTTTCGGCTGAACACCAAGCAGCCAGAGAATGGTGGGGGCCACATCGATATTGCCGCTTGGCAGCGAATCTTTCATGCCCTTGGCGAAATCCGGCCCACTGGCGAAACAGATGTTGTGCATATCGGTCATGCTCAAGGTGCCGTGCGTTCCATGTCCCGGCGTGTAGCTGGTGCCGTCGGAATAAATCATCACTGGCGCGCCGGTCTTGCTGATATCCGGCGTCCAGCGCATGGCCATGATGACGTCCGGATGATGGGTCGTATCGACATGGCCGTCGGCCAGCGAAAACGCGCCTTCAACTGGAACACTGCTGAAAATAACGCCCGCATATTCCTGCGCTTGCAAGCAATGGACGACTTGCTCGATGCGTTTCGCGTCGTGACCGTTGACGTAACAGAAGACTGAACCCGCATTTCCAACCACCATGACGTCGCCAGGTTTTTGGCCGTCCCGCGGGGCGCGGCGATAGGCGGGAATTCCGTTCATTTCAAGCGTCTTGGCGACATCGCAATTCGTCAGCACGGTCGAGAAACCGTGGTCGGAGACGATGATAATGTCGGTGGAGTCATACATATTTTTTGCCCTCAAGGCCTCAATAAGCTTGCCCAAATTGTCATCGTCGCCCTTGATGGCTTTCAAGGCGGCGGCCGAGCCTGGACCGGCGCGGTGTTGGGAGAAATCCGGCTCCGCCATCCACAGCAGCGAGTAATCCGGCAGGTTGTCTTTCCAAAGCGCATTCGTCAGGGCGCCAAGCGTCCATTGGTCCAATTTGATTTTGTCCAATCCGGCTTTTGGAAATTCGCCCAAGGTTTCTTCGAGTTTTTCTTTTAGCGAAGCGGGCAGGGTGTTGCCGGCGAACACCACGCCGTTCGGATCGCCATCAGCGCGCTCGGCGCGGTCATGCAGCAGCGCGACCGGCTTGGTGCCGGTGATGGCGGTGCGCAGTCCGTTGGCGTGAAGAATTTCGGCCACCGTGGGATAAGCGATGAAATGTTCCGGCAAATCCGAGTCGCCTTTGCGGATGGCGGACTCTGAATCGGATTCAATGGGTTTGTTCGGATCAATTCCCGGGCGGAAATCGTTGTTGCCGATAATTCCGCTTTGTCCGGGATAAACGCCGGTGGCCATCGCCGTCGCGTTCACTTCCGTCACGCTGATATAGACGGGGTGGTGATGCAGAAATGTGACACCACCCTCGGCCAGTTTGCACAAGTTCGGCGCATTTTCCGGTGTCGCGTAATCAAAACGCATGCCGTCCCAAACCATGAGGATGACGTGTTTTCCGTTCCCGGCGCCCATCGCCGGAAGGCCAACTGCGGCCAAACCCAATATCGCAGAGATCGTTTTCAAGAATCGCATATCGAAGTATTCTGATTCGCGTAGCCCGAGGCAAGCGAAAGCCAATGAAGTTCCAGTGACAAGTTTGTTACGGCTTACAGAACTGGATTTTCCGCGATCAAATAATCCCGCACCACGCGCCCGCCGAGAATGTGCTCCTGAATAACACGCTCCAAAACCGCTGAAGTGCACGAGTGATACCACACACCGCCGGGATAAATGACGGCAATCGGGCCATTGACGCACACCCGAAGGCAATTGGCCTTCGTGCGAAAGATGATCCGCTCGGGCCCTGCGAGATTCAGCTCCTTCAACCGCCGCTTGAGAAATTCCCACGATTCCAACCCAATTTCCTTCGCGCAGCACTTGGGCTCGGTTGGGTCTGCGCACAGAAAGATGTGAGACGAATAACGATCCAAGCCCAGCGCGTCGGCGGCCTTTTGCAACGGTTCACTTATCATTGGCGGAGCAGGTGCCACATTTGATGGCGGTTTTCAAAGCAATTCAACGGCTCAACTCATTCTTCAACTGGGCTGGGTGTTCGACAAAACTCTTCGTTTCCTTGTTGTAAAAGGTCTGAGGCAGCCCGTTTTTATTGGAAGCGGACGAGTCGAAAACAAGCGGGGAGGCACGAAATGTTACCTTTTGTTACCGGCTTGTTACCCATTTGTAGGGTTCCTCGCTGTTTTCAATGGAACAAATGATGGTGCGGGCATCTTGATGAAAATTTTCAGTGAGCGACGGAAAGACGCCGCGTTTCATGCAACCCGACAGCGCGGGAAGAAATGTTGCGGGTCTGTTGCGGGTTTGTTGCTATTTTGTTGCCCCTTATCTCGTTGATGGTCAACCGTGTAGCGGGTGTTGCCCCTTTTTCGAGATCATATACTATACCGAGCTTTGGCCAAGCCAAGACCAAGCCTGGGTTCCAAATGGGTTGTCCCGCAACGACGGCTAACGAGTTGTCTCATTCCACCGAAAATGGCGAGGAACCTTTTGTAGCTGTCTAAATGCTTTATAATCAACAATGTAGCGGATGTTACCGATTTTTGGAGATTATTGTTACCGATTTTTGGAGATTATATATCAATCTGCATCCAATCGTTTGCCATGCGCGCAAGATTTCCGCTCCTGATGCCTGATGAAGAATTCTATCCCCGCCCACCGAGAGCTTACCATGTAAAGACCGCTTGATTTTCGGTCGTTAAACGAGCATTGGATAGCCCCGTCCGGTCCGGGCTGGTCAGTCGTCACAAGAATATGAAAACCTCGTTACATCGCAGTTCAGGTGGAGTGTTGCACCGCCGCTCACTGATTTTCACCATTGCTCTCGCCGCCGGTGGAATCATGAGTCTTGACGCGGAAGTTGTCTTCACCAATCTCCATTCCTTCAGTGGCTTGGACGGCGGAAATACGCAGACTGGATTGGTTCAAGACAGCGACGGCAACTTTTACGGCACTACACAAAACGGAGGAGCCTATTATGAAGGTGGCACCATCTTCAAAATCAGCCCTGGCGGCGAGTTCACAAATCTTTATTCCTTCAACGGTTATACAGATGACCAAGGGCCCCCCTCTGGGCTTGTCAAAGGAATCGACGGGAATTTTTACGGCACAACCATAGAAGGCGGGGCGAGCAATCTGGGGACGGTATTTCAAATGACAACAAATGGCACGCCGACCTATCTCCATTCATTCTCCGGCCCTGATGGCCAATATCCCGCCACCGGGGTCATCCTAGCCGCCGATGGCAAATTATACGGCACCACAAAATACGGCGGAAGCAATAACTTTGGCACCATATTTATGGTCAGCACGAACGGGGAATTCTCCAATTTGTATTCATTCACCGGTGGGAGCACGTATCCTGGCGTCAACTTCAATTCCAGCCTCATTCAGGGCAGCGATGGGTATTTTTACGGGACAACTCAATATGGCGGGCCGCATGCTGCCTCTGCCTACGGCGGCGCCGGAACTGTGTTCAAGATCAGCTCCAGCGGCGAGCTCACAAATATTTATTACTTCACTAACGGCGTTGACGGCGGGTGCCCCCAATCCGCGCTCGTCCAGGGAAGCGACGGAAATTTTTACGGAACGACGGGGGTGGGCGGGACAAATTCGCTGGGCGCCATTTTCAAAATCACTGCCGCGGGCGTCTTAACGCCGCTGTACAGTTTCACGAACGGGCTGGACGGCAACGGCCCGATGGCAGCGCTGATTCAAGCCAGCGACGGAAATTTTTACGGCACGGCATCCGGTGGGGGGGCGTACCAATATTATGGGACGATCTTCCGGATCACCGCAAATGGCGCGTTCACGCCACTTTATTCCTGCATGGGCGGCACCAACGCATGGTCGCCCGAGTCGCCGCTTCTACAGGGAAGCGACGGGAGTTTTTACGGCACGACGGTTGAGGGCGGCAAATCGGAGGCCGGCACCGTTTTCCGGCTGTCTGTAGTGCCGCCTGCTGTTTCCATTCTTATTGACTCGGCGTTTGGGTTCACCAGCGGAACTTTTGGATTCAATGTCACCAACACACCAGGAGCCACCGTCGTTGTTCAATCAAGCCCCGACCTTCAAAACTGGAATTCGGTGCAAACGAATGCGGTGGGTGGTGGCGAATTTTACTTTTCCGATCCCCAGCCGCCAGCAAACAGGCAGCGCTTTTACCGCGCCGTTGCTCAATAGCCTGGCATCAGTCGGTCCGAAGGGCATAAAAAGCCGAAAAATATTTTGTCGATTTTTCTTTTGACATTGCCCGGCGCGGGAGTAATCTCGCAGCCTGTTCGATAGCTTGTCACTTTCGAGATATGGTAAATCCTCAGGTGAACCTGGTTCAGTGATGATTTTAAACCCGGCAGTTCGGGAACAGTCTGGGAAAGCAGTGAGCCAGGACAGTTGATAATAAAATGAGTAACAAATTGTTTGTTGGAAATCTTTCCTTCAACACGACCGAGAATGACCTTCATGACGCTTTTGCCGCCCACGGCACTGTCACTGAAGCCAACCTGATGATGGATCGCGCAACCGGACGCCCCCGCGGCTTCGGCTTCGTGACCATGAGCACCCCGGAAGAAGCCAATAAGGCTATCGAAGCCATGAATGGCAAGGCCGTTGATGGCCGTCCCTTGACCGTTAACCTCGCTCGTCCCCGCGAAGATCGTCCCCGCACTGGCGGCGGCGGTGGTGGTGGCGAACGCCGCTCCTATGGCGGCGGTGGCGGTGGTGGTGGCCGTGAAGGCGGTGGACGCAGCCGCTATTAATGCCTCCTTTCGCTCCACGCGATTTGTATCGTCGCAACGGGAAAATTCGCGCCCGCGAAGTCCGCGTCATCGACGATAAGAAACAGCAGCTTGGAGTCATGTCCTTGGCCGCGGCCCTTGAAGCGGCTCGCGCCAAGGACATGGATCTGATCGAAATTGCCCCCACGGCAACCCCTCCGGTTTGCCAGATCGTCAATTTCGGCAAGTTCCTCTACGACGAATCCAAGCGCACCAAGACAGCTCACCATCCCGGAAACAGGATGAAGGAGCTGCAAATTTCACCGAATATTGATCCGCATGATCTCGCCGTTAAGCGAGACCATGCGATCAAATTCCTGTGCGACGACATGAAGGTTCGCGTGAAGCTTCGCTTTCGCGGTCGTCAAAAAGCGCACAAGGAAATCGGCTTTCAAGTCATGAACCGCTTGGTCGGCGAAGTTGCCGCCTACGGCCATGCTGAAGCGCCGCCCAAGATGATAGGGGACCGCGACATCAACGTCCTCATCAGCCCGCTTCCGCGCAACAAACGGGCAAAAAACCCGCGCGCGCACGAAACTCTCCCGCCCGACCCTCCAGAAAAAGAGTCGGAATCGGAGGAGTAAACGGATCGCAGACTTGGAATCCGACGCCGATTAGGATGAATTGGCATTGGTCAGAAACTTGAGGCGACGGGGCAATCCGGCCGGCGCCGATGCGCCTTAGCGGCAACGCGAGACCAAGAATCTGTCCCACGTCCGGGTCAGGCTCATATCCGCAAAATTACTCCAGCGCCTCGGCTGGGCCATTCCAGATGAGGCGCACGGCGTCCAACCGTACGCGGGACTGTTTCAGGGCCGCCGTTAACTCCTGCTGCTCGGCCTGCGCCAGTTCGATTTCCTGTGGACGAATGTGGTCATTCACTCGGCGCAATGCTTGCAGACGTTCCACTTCGTGGCCTAGCAATTCGTTCATGACGCGCAAGGCGGATTGGCGGAGAAGCGCCGCCTGGGATTCGGCAAAATGCTCGGCAGCTTCGATCATGGCTGGGATAGTTCGCCGGGCAACTTCGGCATTATCAATAAGTTTGTAGGGCGCGCCCTTCTCCAGTTTCCTGTCCCAATTTGCGCCGCTGAAATCCTGGGTGACGTCCAAAGACTTGTGATTGACAACGAGCCTGATGGGCGTCGGTGGAAGAAAACGATCGGCGTGCAGATGCGGCGCCGCGATGGCTTCCAAGACAAAGATCAATTCCAACAAAATCCTCCGGTCTTTCTCGCTGGGCAGCACGGCGAAGGCGCAATTTCCTGTTTCAGCGCCTAACACCAAATCCATCGCTCCGGTGACCATCGGATGGTCCCACGTCAGGAATCCGACGTCTTCCCGGCTTAAGGCCCGATGACGGTCGCAGGTGGCGATCATCCCTTCGGCGGGCATGGAGGGAAAGGACTCAGTGACGACGCCATCGGGATTCAGGCCCCAAGTCCTGGGCGCGAGTTCTTCGACTTGCACGCCGAAATGGTCAAATATGCCGAGCATGTAATTCTCCAAATCCGGCTGCCGGTCTTGTTGTTGAATCTCGCCGATGATGCGTTGCGCCGTTGCCGGGCGGAAGGAGTTCATTTCCAATAAACGATCCCGCCCCAGTTCAAGGCGACGCTTCATTTCCTGTCGAGCCACTTTGGTTTTCATCAACAGGTCCGCCAATTCATGGCGGGCGGCCTCGTGGTCGGCGACTGGAAATTCCAGCGCCAAATCGTGGACGGCCCGCCCGAACTGCCGCAGCAATTCATTGCCGCCTTCGACATTGCTTTCAAACGCGTTCAACCCTTCGTGGTACCAGCGCGCCAAAACTTCCTGCGGGCTTTGCGCGAGATAGGGAATGTGGATTTGAATGTCCGCAGTCTGGCCGATTCGGTCCAAACGGCCGATGCGCTGTTCCAGCAATTCTGGATTCAGCGGAAGGTCAAATAGAATCAAGTGCTGGGCGAATTGAAAATTGCGCCCTTCGCTTCCAATTTCCGAACAGAGCAAGACCCGCGCTCCGTCAGGCTCGGCAAACCACGCCGCATTGCGATCCCGCTGCACCAGGGTGAGACCTTCATGGAAGATGCCAGTTTTGACGGCCAGATGCCGGCGCAAGGCCGCATCGAGAGCTTCGACTTTTTCAATCGTGCGGCTGATGAGCAATATCTTTTGACTGTCCAGTTTTCGCAGAAGTTCCACCAGCCACAGAACCCGCGGGTCGCGCGCCAAGTCGGGAAAGGATTGCAGGCGCAAGTCCCCGGCGTCCTCGGCAAACTCGGTGGAGACGCGATCAAGCCAATGCTCCGCGTCCTGCGTGGGGCTCAATTTGGCCAAATGCGCCATGCGCTTGGGAAAACCTTTCATCCCGGCGCGCCTGTTGCGGAACAACACCCGGCCCGGGCCGTGCAAATCCAAGAGCTGTTCCATTAAGGCGAGCCTGGCTTCCGCGTTGCCCTTTTCCAATTCGGCGAGTCTCTTCTCCAACTGGGAATCGTGCTTCAGCATGCGGCGCAAGTCGTCGATGTCTTTTTGAGTGGTCGCGGCATTTCCCCGCAGCTTCTCGGCGATTTCGGCGGTGGTTTTGTAACCTTCCGACTCGGCCTGAAAAGCTGCCAAGTCGCGGTACCGATCCGGGTCCAGAAGTCGCAGACGGGCAAAGTGGCTTTCCACTCCCAACTGCTCAGGCGTGGCCGTCAATAACAAGAGTCCCGCGGCATGGCGGCTGAGTTGCTCAACGACCTGGTATTCTCGGCTGGGATTCGCTTCGCTCCATTCAAGATGATGCGCTTCATCCACCACCAGAACGTCCCAGCCCGACGCGACGGCAAGTTCCGCCCGGCGCGGATCGCCCGATAGAAAACCAACGCTCGTGATCACGAGTTGATCGTCGAGAAATGGATTGGCCCCCGGTTCGCCGGCTTCGATGGATGCGCAGCGCTCCGCATCAAAAATATTCAGCCAGATGTTGAAGCGGCGAAGCATCTCCACAAACCACTGATGGACGAGCGATTCGGGCACGAGGACGAGGACTCGATGAGACCGCCCGCTCAGCAGCAGACGATGCAAAATCAGGCACGCCTCAATCGTTTTCCCCAGCCCCACTTCGTCCGAAAGCATCACGCGCGGGGCATGGCGGCGGGTGACCTCTTGCGCAATGTAAAGCTGGTGCGGAATCAGATCGATGCGGCCACCCACAAAACCGCGCACAGGAGATTTGCGTGAACGGTGCAGCAGTTCCAGTGTGCGGCGGCGCAGCGCAAACGCGGACGAAGCGTCAAAGCGCCCCGCCAGCAAACGGTCCTGCGGCCCCTGCAAACTGAGGCGGTCACTCACTTGCGATTCGGGCAATTGGGAACCGCCGTTGGCGTAAGTCAATAAACCCTGCTGCTCGATGACTTCCTTGACAATGAATTCCTGGCCAGCTTGTGATTTGATGGTGTCGCCGACGCGAAAACGGACTCGCTTCAATGGCGCTTGTTCCACTGCGTAAGTGCGCGTTTCCCCAGCCGCTTTGAACTCGACTTGCACACGGTCTTCGCCAGCCTCCACGACGGTGCCCAAACCGAGTTCGGGCTCCGATTCGCTGATCCACCGCTGACCTGAAATAAATGCGCGCATGAAAGGCGATGGCTTGTATGCGAGATTCATCGTGCGATTGCAACTCTGATGCCAGAAAGACCTTTGAAATGGAACAGGAGGAAGACCAAGAACGCGCAGAAAAATGCCTTATTGCGTGACGATGATTTTCCGTCTCTGTGCCCTCGGTCTTGCTCCTGTTCAGATTCATGTTTTATTCAGGACCGGAATCCGCAATTTTAAACTTCTTGAGAGCGTTTCCATGGTGTAGGTTGATGGCTGTGAATGATTCAACCGGCATACTGCGATGGACCTGACGAATTTGGGCTGGAACTCTGGCCTGGAGCAGCTGTTCGCGCCTCATTATGCCAAAGAGCTGATTCCAGCGCGCGTCGCTTCGGAGGATAGGCACTACTACCGTGTCTGGACTGCGGATGCCGAGCTTCTGGCGCAAGTGACCGGCAAGTGCATTCATGAAGCGCGAGGCGCAAATGAAAAGCTTCCCAAAGTCGGGGATTGGGTCGCTGTAAAACTTGTTGCCAACGAGGATAAGGCTATAATTCAAGCCATTCTTCCGCGCCGCACGCGACTCTGCCGCAAGATGGCCGGACGCGGCATCACGGAGCATGTTCTCGCCACGAATATCGACACGGTCTTCATGGTCGTTGCCGCGAACGCAAGGTTCGACTCCGCGCGTTTGGAGCAGATGCTGGCCATGGTACACGAAAGCGGCGCGCGCGCGGTCGTGCTGCTCAATAAAATCGATTTGTGCGACGACCTCGACTCGCGCC
The DNA here is from genome assembly GCA_963764165.1 of uncultured Verrucomicrobiae bacterium. Lineage (GTDB taxonomy): Bacteria > Verrucomicrobiota > Verrucomicrobiia > Limisphaerales > Palsa-1400 > Palsa-1400. The sequence goes on along the minus strand of CAVXRD010000004.1, from coordinate 367,230 downwards.
TCGCGGAGGCAACTCGCGTGGCTGGCAACGATTTAGTGCTTGCAGCCTGTGCGCTTACCGGAAGGGGATTAGCGAAGGTGGCAAAGCTGATCAAGCCCGGCGACACCGCCGTGTTCATCGGCACTTCGGGTGTGGGCAAGTCGAGCCTCATCAACCGCTTCTATGGAGAAGACATCCAGGCCACGATTGAAGTTCGCGCCGATGACGACAAAGGCCGGCATGCCACGTCGTGCCGCCAGATGATTTTCCTGCCGCAGGGCGGCGTTGTTATTGACACGCCCGGCATGCGGGAATTCCACCTCTGGATTACCGGCGAAGGGCCAGCGCAAGCCTGTCCCGAAGTGGACGCGCTCTCGTTGCGCTGCCATTTCCGCGACTGCACCCATACTAAGGAAGATCCGTGCGCGGTTCTCGATGCGCTCGCCGACGGCAGGCTCCCACGCGAGCGGTATGACAATTTCCTCAAACTCCAAGTCGAAATCCGCAACCTGCGCGAAGCGCAAAAGCGAGCAGGCTGGCAAGATCGCAAAAAGAGCGGACGCCGGACGCATGGAGTTGTGCGCTGAACATCTCCTTTTCTGACAATAAGGGTATCAATGCGGCGAACTTATGCGACAATGAGCTGGGTTTTCCATCGTGAATATTATTTCCGCCATTTTTGATTGCAGCTCGCCGGATTTGGCTTCGTGTCCCGATGAGTCACGGCCTGAGTTTGCCTTCATCGGCCGCTCGAACGTCGGCAAGTCCTCGCTGTTAAATATGCTGGCGGGCGAGAAGGGGTTGGCCCGCGTTTCGCCCACTCCAGGATTCACCAAGCTCATTAATATCTTCACCATAAACAAGTCGTGGCGGCTGGTGGATCTGCCCGGATACGGATTCTCCCAAGGCGCTAAACAGGACTCGGCCCGATTCAATCAAGCCGTAGCCGATTACCTGGAAAATCGCGCGAACCTTTGCCTCGTATTCGCGTTGGTTGAGTCCGGCTTGGCGCCGCAGCAAATTGATCTGGAGTTCGTCGAATGGCTTGCGCGCCACGCCGTCCCATTCGTCCTGGTCTTTACCAAGACGGACAAGGTGGCTACTGCGACCGTGGAGAAAAACATTAGAGCTTTTTCAAATTGCGTCTCGGCCTGGTTTGAAAAGTTGCCGGCGGTCTTCACCTGTTCAGCGGAGACGGGACACGGCCGAAAGGAGTTGCTGGGCGTCATTGACGAACAAATGGCGGCGATAGATTCCGCGGAAAAACAGCCGCCCACGGCTCCTGCAAACCTGGCAGACCTGACTCCGGCGGCGCGCGTTCGGCAAAACCGAAGGCGGCGTCCCGACCTAAACCGGCCTTGGTGATAGTTATGCTATCGCAATGGGGCCGTTTACCATGCATCATGCGCGAGGGACGGGAGCCAACGTGGGTGAGGCGCGCAGTGAGATAACCGAGGATTCGCTTTGAGCGGCTGTGTCGAAGCCCACCGCAGCCGCTTTGAAACAAGTTGTTGGTCTGCGGACACAGCCGCGCTTGTCGGCTGTCCATCACCCACTTTGGATGACAATCACAATCCTGTGTGGGTATTACTTGGCGGGCAATCCGCTGAATCGAGTTCATCGCGAGGTCCCTGCGCGGCCAACCCTCGAAGGCCGTTTGATTTAATGCGGGCTGAGGACTATCTTCATAGCGGAGGTTATCATGAGATTGAGCTTCTTTCATAGAAGCAGCGTGTATCACGGCAACGATATTCACACCTCGAGCTGGGAACGATGCGTCATTGTTTGGATGGTGCTGGCGTTCTTTCTTTTGCTTGCCGCGGCAATCCTTTTCGCCGTAACGCCCGATGCAGTCAAGGTGCCTAGTTATCCCCTGCCGAGCTGGCCTTTCTAATCGGCCATGAAGTCGGAGTCGAACGCGCGGTCTGCGCCGGGCAAAACCATCGTTAAGACGCGATGGCGTCTCTTGCCACAATGAAACCGAATTCGAGAGGGAAAAGAAATCTCGCGCTGAGAAGATGGGGGCGCTGAGGAACACAAAGACAAACTAGCGCTCCATGAAGCCCGCGACTTTTTTCCAACGAGGGGGTTGAATGTGGGGAGGACAAAATCGATCAAACGGAATTGAAAATGCGCGGAATTGCGCTAAGTTGCTCCTCCATTGGGCGGTTAGACGGGCATAGCGATCCTTTTGATATGTATTTTTTAATGCAACGCCTGATGACTCTTGCCCGGCCCAAAGGTCTTGCTGCTTTGGTTTTATTAGTCTTTCTTGCGGCGCTGGGCGCGAATGCCGGGGAGCGCGTGGTCATTCGGGGGCATGTCCCACAAATCGTCTCGCAGATACCGCCCAAGGGCCGCCTTCATGGGACGCAACGGATTCATCTTGCCGTCGGGCTCGCTTCCAGGGACGAGCAGGGATTGGAGAACTTCCTCAAGGAAGTGTACGATCCCGCCAGCACGAATTATCACCACTATCTTTCGCAAGAACAGTTTGCCGCGCGATTCGGCCCGGCGGAAAAGGACTACCGGGCGCTGGCGGACTTTGCCTCGGCCAATCATCTTGCCGTAACGCGCCAATATACGAACCGCGTGGTGCTTGATGTCGAGGGCACCGCTTCGGATATCGAAACCGCGTTCCAAATTCACCTCAGCACCTACCAGCATCCGAGCGAGCCGCGGACATTTTTCGCGCCTGATTCCGAACCGTCCGTCCCGTCGGAGATACCGGTGTCGCACATTGCCGGATTGAACAATTACATCCTGCCGCATCCCCATCATCACCACCGCCAATCTTTGCCCGCCGGCGTGGTGGCGAAAGCAGGCACCGCGCCCGGCGGGCAGTTGTGGGGCAATGATTTTCGGAAGGCCTACGTCCCCGGCACGAAGCTGACGGGCGCGGGCCAAAGCCTCGGGTTGGTCGAGTTTGAGGGTTATTACCCGAGCGACATTGTGGCTTACGAAAACGCCATCGGCATCAGCAGCAGCGCGCGGCCCGAATTGGTTGTGGTGTCTTTGGAGGGCGGGGCCACTCCTGCGGACGGCGGTGACAACGGGGAAGAATGTTCGATTGACATCGAAATGGCTGTGGCGATGGCTCCGGGATTGTCGAAAATTTACGTTTTTGAAGACGGCGGGGAATATGAGAGCAACAGCGATTTTGACGATGTTTTTGAAGCGATGGTTTCGCGCCCGGAAATCCTCCAATTCAGTTGCTCGTGGGGCGGGGATACATCGGCTGATCCGGCTTCCGAGCTTTTGTTCAAGCAGATGGCCGCGCAAGGCCAGTCGTTCTTTAACGCCAGTGGAGACGCGGGCGCGTTTGTGGGCCCGGTCTATTTTCCTTCCGACAGTCCAAGCATCATGCAGGTCGGCGGCACGACCCTGACGATCGGCGGCTCGCCCAATTATGCGTGGGCCAGCGAGAAGGTCTGGGCGTGGGACAGCGGCCCGCGAGTTTCGGCGGAAAATGCGACCAGCAGCAGCGGCGGCATCAGCACTTACTACGGCATTCCCGTGTGGCAAGAGGGCATCAGCATGAGCGCCAACAAAGGGTCGGCGACGATGCGCAACTCTCCTGACATCGCGGCCAACGCCGACAACTGCTACATTTATTCCGACGACGGCCAGCGTTCAGGCGGCTGGGGTGGGACGAGCTGCGCCGCGCCTCTATGGGCGGCTTACGCCGCGTTGATGAACCAGCTCGCCGCCACTAACGGATTGTCACCGGTCGGTTTCCTGAACCCGGCCCTCTACGCGCTGGCCACCAACGGAAATTATTCCGCGAATTTTCATGACGTTACCAGCGGCAACAATACGTGGCTGGACAGCCCCAACAGTTTCGATGCGGAAGCGGGCTTCGATCTCTGCACAGGCTGGGGATCGATGAAAGGGATTTCACTTATGGCCGCTCTTATCGGGGTATTCGAGACGAATTCGGATACGGCGGCCGGTTCCATCGAGGTGACCATCGAGCCAGTCGCGGCCGTTGCGGCGGGCGCGAAGTGGAACGTCGACGGCGGTTCATATAAGAAGAGCGGCGCAATTGCGGCGGACATTTCCATAGGCAGCCACACGGTGGCATTTGAGTCGCCGAGCGGCTGGCGGGCGCCCGATTCTCAAACCGTCACGGTGTCGGCGGGGTCGAATTCGACGCTCTCGGCAACTTATGAACAGGTGGGATCGCTCAAGGTAACATTGTCGCCAGGTTCGTTGACAAACGCCGGGGCGGGATGGCAGGTTGACGGCGGGAGCTGGCAGCAAAGCGGTGCGGTGCTGGGCAACCTGCTGGCTGGGAGCCACACTGTTGCGTTTGGCTCGATCGCGGGATGGACCACGCCGCAAAGTGTGACGGTGGCCATTAAAGCTGGCGTCGAAGCAAAGCTGGCGGAGACTTATGTTTTGGTAGGCCCGGGCACGTATAATGGGCTCTTCGCCGCAACGCCGCCCAGTTTGCTGACTTCGGGAATGCTGCAGAATCTCGTGGTCGGAAAAAACGGAATTTACAGCGGGAAGCTTCTGCTCAACGGCGCAAGCTACGCACTCAGCGGCGGCCTGACTTCCGGCCCGGCTACGAAAGTCATTAAGCGCCCCGATGCGGCAGGCGGCCCGGTCATTTTGTCGATGGCGCTGAACAGCTCGGTTTCTCCCCCGCTCATCACTGGAAGCGTCTCGGCCAGCAATGGGGCTTGGTCGGCTGGTTTGACCAACGAGATTTCCGCAGCACCTGGCGCTTCCGCCGAATTCACCGCGGCCATTTCGCCGGGCGCTCTGCCCGGTTACGGCTGCATCCTGATGACCAATCATCTGGGCAAAATCACGCTCGCTGGCTCGCTGGCGGATGGCGTCGCTTTTTCGCAGATGGCGCCGCTTAGTGAAAGCGGCAATGTGCCGGTCTGCATGAGTTTGCGCGGCGGAGCCGAATTATTGACTGGCTGGCTCACCATTGAGAACGGCGCACCCTCTGGAACTCTTGCGTGGATGCGAAAGGCCGCGCCCACCGGGATTTATCCGCGCGGTTTTACAAATTCGGTTGCTGTGACAGGCTCGGCCTGGCTGGCATCGCAGGCCGCCGCCGGTTTCGTCACGGGCGACATTCTTTCCGTTTCCGGGGGAACATTGCCGGCCGCCCTCAATTTCCCTGTTTCGTTTGACAAGAATTCGCTGGTCAAATCAAGCGGCGCTCCAACGAGTTCATTGACAGGCTCGTTGAATCCGAAGACGGGGCTCTTGAAAGTTGTCTTTGGAAACGGCGTGGGCAAATCCACCAGCAGCGGTTCGGCAGTCCTGCTCCAAGGCTCCTCCATCGGGGAAGGATTTTTCCTCGGCAAAACAAACGGCGGTTCGATATTGCTCCAGCCTTGACGGACGCCGCCCGTCAAGCGCGGCTGTCTTCGAAGGAGCCAGGCGACTGAGAATCAGCCGCAGCGCGCTGCGGTGCATTTCCTCAAAAGGGCCTTTGCCATTGACGCACGCGCACCACGCGATTAGTTCTGTCGGCGAATTCTATGATGATGAATACACCGATGCGATTCCTACAGGCGGCGGCGCTCTCAATATTATTGGCGGGAAATGCAACCGCCCAATCCGAATCCACCGATGTCGCCGCTCTAAAGCACGGCGGCTTCGTGTCGTTGTTCGACGGAAAGTCGCTGGACGGCTGGACCGAAATTCACAAAACGAAAGGCCCGTCTTATTTCGTCACAAATGGGGTGATCGCCTCGCCGCCAAATGCCGCCAACGATCTGGTCACGGATAAGACGTTTGGCGATTACGTATTGCTTATGGATTTCAAATTGACGCCCGCCGCCAACAACGGCGTCGGCATCCGCGTGCCATTCGAGACGAACGACCTGACTTATTCCGGCAATGAAATCCAGATTCTCGATGACGATGATCCTTCTTACGCGCATCTCGAGCCGGGCCAATACTGCGGGTCGCTCTACAAGATTTTTTCCGCCAAGCGCGGCGCGTTGAAAAAAGTCGGCGAATGGAATCATTACGAGATCACGATGAAGGGCCGCCTGGTTAAAATTGTGCTCAACGGCCAGACTATTGTTGACGGAAATCTGAACACCGTGACCAATCCGGAAATTCTGCGCGGCCATCCAGGAATGCTGCGCGACAGCGGACGCATCGCGCTTCTGGGACATTATAGCTACGTTGAGTTCAAGAATATTTATATCAAGGAACTTCCTGCGCCTTCCGGCGATGCGCCGCCCGAAGGCTTCACCGCGCTCTTCAATGGGCATGATCTGACGGGCTGGAAGGGCTTGGTGGCCGATCCGCCCAAGCGCGCAAAAATGTCCGCCGAGGAACTGGCGGCGGCGCAGGCGAAAGCCGATGAGCGCATGCGAGAACATTGGAAAGCGGAAGACGGAATGGTTGTTTTCGACGGCCACGGCGACAACCTTTGCACGGCGCGCGATTACGGCGATTTCGAAATGCTGGTCGATTGGAAAATTCCGGCCAAGGGCGACAGCGGCATCTATCTTCGCGGCAGTCCGCAGGTGCAAATCTGGGAGCCCAACAGCCCCGGCCAATTCACGCCGGCAGACGGTTCTGGCGGCTTGTATAACGACGAAAAAAACGAGCGCCACCCGCTGGCCTTTGCGGACAATCCGGTGGGCGAGTGGAATCGTTTTCGGATTTTGATGGTCGGCGAAAAAGTTCACGTTTTCCTCAATGGCAAATGCGTCGTGCGCGACACCACTTTGGAAAACTATTGGGAACGCGACAAACCCATTTACTCGAAAGGCCAGATCGAATTGCAGAATCACGGCGGCCCTCTTTGGTTCAAGAATATTTACATCCGCGAATTGCCGCGCAATTAGCGCCGCGCGCTGATTAAAGGCAGGGACGCTCGCCGAGGCGTCCGTACCTCACTTCGCGACGGGAGTCACCCGCGTCACATTGCGCTCCGCCATTTCAAATCTACCACGCGGCCGTGCTCCGCGTGCGCGCGGTCAAGGCATCGCATCTCCAGGCTTGCGCCTTGCGGATTTATTGCGGCGTAAACCCAGCCACTCGGCTGCCCCGGCTGAAACACGTAGGCCACCGGCGGAAAATTAATCAGGTGCAATCCGCTTTCATCGGTGGAGACGCTCCAATGATGCGTGTGGCCGAAAAAATACGCCTTCACATGGCGGCGCGGACGCAGAATGGCCAGCAATTCTTCCGTGTCCTTCAATCCGTGCAGTTGCGCCGCCGGAGCAGTTCCGGGGGCGGCCTTCGGATTTGGATTGTGATGGACGGCGACGAGCGCGGGTTTGTCAGGATTTTGATCCAGAACGCGGGCCAGCCAGTCGCGCTGGGCTTCGCCAAGATTTCCCGGTATTTCCAAAGTCTTGATGAGCGAATCCAGCACGAACCAATTGGCATGCGGCGTGCGAATGATCGTAATTTGGCGGTCGGGAAGTCCCGCCTTGGTTGCTTTTTGGCGAGGCATCGCCGACCAGAAATGCTCGCGGTGATCATGATTGCCGAGGGAAAGACAGATCGGCCCGCGTTTGCGCATCGGTGCGATCAAACCAAGGAACGCTGCATAATCCGCCGGATCGCCGTTGTCGAAAGCGAGATCGCCATTCACCAGCACGCCGGAAATAGGGTCCGGCCATGCCAGGACTTCTTGCGCCACAAGTTGAAGATTGTGCGTCATGTTGACGTTGCTGTGAACCGTATTCGGATCCGCGGCGAGGTGCGTGTCGGAGAGCAGCGCCCAGCTATCGCCGTGAGCGGCAAACTCGTTCACAGCACAACCGCCAACTGCGGCTAATGCAGAAACGGCAAGCGAATTCTTAAGAAAACATCTTCTGGAAATGGGAGGCAAATAAACCGGCATGGAGGAGATTTTACTCCTCCGCGCTTCGCCGTCCAGACCAACCGCGCCAATTCCATTCTTGCCGCTCGCTGCTCCGGTTCTTAAAGTGCGGTGAACAAAGCACCAGTGAAAAAGCGAAACACATCCGCCCGCAACGGCATCATGGCTGCCGGCAACTGGATTATTGACCAGGTGAAGATCATCGACGTTTACCCGCAGCGCGATCACCTTGCCAACATTCTTCGCCAATCGCAGGGAACCGGTGGCTCGCCTTATAACGTCCTCATCGACCTTGCGAAATTGGAAGCGCCATTTCCGTTAATGGCCGCCGGACTGGTTGGCGAGGACGACCTCGGCCGCGTGATCCTCGAAGATTGCCGCGAGCATCGCATCGACACGAAATCCCTCTGCCAAACTCCGAAAGCGCCGACTTCCTACACGGACGTCATGACCGAGCAAAACGGCGGTCACCGCACATTTTTCCATCATCGCGGCGCGAACGCTCTTTGGGACGGCTCGGAACTTGATTTTGCCAAAACCAGCGCCCGGATTTTTCACCTCGGATATTTGCTTTTGCTGGACGCGCTGGATTTGCCCGACCGCAAGTTCGGCACGAAAGCCGCCGCGCTGCTTCACCGCGCGCAAGAGGCCGGGTTGAAAACGAGCATCGATACCGTGAGCGAAGACAGCGACCGCTTCGTGCGCGTCGTCCCGCCCGCATTGAAATACGCCGACTACTGCATCCTCAACGAATTGGAAGCCGGGAAAACCACCGGCCTCGCCATACGCGGCGCGGACGGCTCGCTGAATGCGGCGGTGCTGCCGGAGGCTGGCGCGAAGCTGCTCGGGAGCGGCGTGCGCGACTGGGTCGTTGTGCATTTTCCGGAGGGAAGTTTCGCCTGCTCCCGCGCCGGTGGGCAATTCTGGCAATCCTCGCTGAATCTTCCCGGCAAAGTGATCGCGGGAACCGCCGGAGCCGGGGACGCCTTCGCCTCCGGCGTCCTGCTCGGCCTGCACGAAGGCTGGGAAATGCCGAAATGTTTGTTGACGGGCGTGTGCGTGGCCGCCGCCTCTCTTTTCCACCCAACTTGCGCCGGCGGAATCGTGCCGCTGGCTGACACAATGAAGCTCCAAAGCAAATACGGATTGCGACCAAAGTTTTGGCCTTAAGCAAGGCAGGGACGCCGATGGAAGCGGAATTCCGCCCGAGGCGTCCCAGTCGAGGCGTGATTTGCCTCAATTGCGCGTGGAAATGCGACCTCACTCTCGCAAAGTTCAATTGCGGGCAACGGTTTCCGCCGACGAGACCCGCTTGAGGTGTGATTGGAAGCAGCTGATGAAAATTAAAGCAGCATAGCAGGGACGGTTTCGGAAGGGGCGCTGCAAGCCGCGAGCAAACTGGACCTGAGAACGGGCGCCATTCGTTGAGCTGCAGGCGTGGAATGACCCGCATTTGTTGCGCCAAATGTCATCCTCGGAAATAGATGTAAGCGAACAAGATGCAACATAATATGAGGCAGGACGCCACCACCTCTTTCGCGCTCCAACTTGCGCGAGTCCGCTCCTTATCGCCGGCGGTTGCGGTGGCGAAGGTGAGCCCTGCAATCTTTGCTGCCTCCGGCGGCGGCGTCAAATAACTGAAGACCACCATGGCGATTGCCGAGATAATTGTAATGAGGATGCTGAAGTATTGAAAATTGATATTGTTGACAATCCAAAAAAACGAGCCTTCCGAGTAATGGAAACCCGGGTTCAATGCGCAAAGCGTGTCCACAACCATGCGAAATACACCCACCGCAAACCCGATGATCATGGCCCACAAACACCCGGCGGCATTGAGCCGTTTCCAGAAAACGCCGAAGAAAAAGACGACAAAAATCGGCGGGGCCAAATAACCCTGAACGGATTGCAGGTAATCATAGAGCCCATGCTGCCCTCGCACCACCGGAATCCAGGCCATGGCGATGACGGCCATCACTCCGGTTGCGATCCGGCCCATGCGGACAATTTCCCGCTGCGAAGCTTTCGGACGCCACTTCTCGTAGATGTCCACCGTGAAAAGCGTCGAACATGCGTTGAAAACCCCCGCCAGGGATCCCATCAACGCCGAAAGCAGGCCGGCCACCACGATCCCACGCAGTCCCGGCGGCAGTAAAAACTTAACCAGCAGCGGGAACGCGCCTTGCGCTCCGTTGGGCTGGCTGAACGCCTCCGTCAAGGGTGGAATCTTGTTGCTCTTCGCCAAGGCAAAGCAGATCAAGCCCGGAATGATGAAGAGATACACCGGAAAGAGCTTGAGGAAGGCGGCGAAAATGCTGCCATCGCGCGCCACTCTTTCGTTCGGCGCGCCCAATGCCCGCTGCACGATATATTGATCTGTGCACCAATACCACAAGCCGATGACAGGGGCGCAAATGGCCATTCCCAGCCATGGGAAATTGTCGTTGAAATACCAAGCCTGGCGCACGACATTCCCCGCCTGATCCAATTCCTTGACTGGAGCCCATGTCGCCACCTGGCCGGCGGGCACCAATGGCTTCCATAAATTGAACATGTCAGAACCGCAAAGAGTCCTCAACTCGCCCCATCCGCCCAGCCTATGCAGGCCGTAAAATGTCAACAAGGCTGAGCCGCCAATCAGGACAGCCACCTGCACGGCGTCATTATAAGCCACCGCGCGCATCCCTCCGAGCATCGTGTAAAGACCGGTCAAAATGATCACCGCGATTGACCCTATCCAAAAGCTGTCCAAATGCAGCCCCGCCACATCCAGCTTCAATTCCGGCAAAAGAGTCCCGAAAACCACTCCGCCGGCAAATATCCCGACCGCAATTTTGGAAACTATGAACGTCAGCAGGGACGATACAGAAAGGACATAGCGCGATTTTGTGCTAAATCGCTTTTCTAGAAACTCCGGCATGGTGAAGACCATCGACCGGGCGTAGAACGGAACAAAAACCCACGCCAGCACAAGCAGGCACCAGGCATGCAGCTCGTAATGCGCCAGGGCAACGCCGTCTTTGGCCCCGGATCCCGCCAATCCAACAATGTGTTCGGAACCGATGTTTGACGCAAAAATGGAGGCGCCAATAATCCACCAACTGAGATTGCGCCCGGCGAGGAAATAATCCGCGGCAGTGTCCTTCCGGCGGCTAACGACCCACCACGCGACAAAGAGAAGAATGATGAAATAAATGGCGATCGCCAGCCAGTCGAGACCGGTGAGCGTCGAGCCGGTTGCTGCAAGTGATGGTGTCATTGGGTTATTGCGGCGATATTTAGGAAACTGCACTTCGCTGCTTTTCTGGAACTGCCGGGCATATTCCCATGATTGGCAGAGTCCGGCCACTTGTCAATATCTCAGCGGCGCGAGCAGCCATCACGGAGAAACTTGAATCAAATAGAATCGATCCGGCCCGTTCGTATAGGCGCTGTCGAAGTATGTCGTATTCGTGCCCGCCGCCGTCAGCACTGGGCTGATTGCCTTGAATCCGCTGCTCAAGTTTGTGCTCGCGAGCACTTCATACGTTTTCCCGGCGACGCTGTTCCAACTGACCAGTCCCTGATTGACGCTTGTAATCCTAAGCCATGTGTTGGTGTTGGATGGATTGGAGCCTGCCACGTAAAAATCGTAACCGGGCAATCCAAAATTCGTGGAGCTGCTGGCCGGATCGAAAACCAAAACCGTGCGCTGGGCGTTTAATGCTTGATCGCCGTCGAACGTGATTTGAATCGTGTTGGTGCCGGGCGTCGGCGCGCTCCATGCGAAATTAAATGTGCGCATTCCCGCTCCGCAAGCCGAACCGCCGATGGAATAAGGCGAGCCGGGATTTGCTCCAAAGCGCGGCTGCTCGGCGCCGTTAATCCAAACTGTGAAATCGGTGATGTTGTTGGTGTCGAGCGTCGAGGTGAAGCACGCCTGTATGTTGTAAGTCGAATTCGAGCCGAGCAGAAGTGCCGCTCCATCGCTGGCAGGCGCGGTGATTTGCAAAGTGGACGGCGGCGCAGCCGTTGTAAACGAATCAGTCAGTGTCGTCACTCGATTCGTTAAAATTGGAGTGGTGATTTCGCTCAGCAGAACGGTGATATTGGCGGCGCCGCTGGAAGGCACGGCGGGGTAGGTGAAGTGGTATTCCTGCGGAAGATTCGGGTAGAGTGCGTCAAGCGCGGGCGTGGTTGTTGACACTGGCTGGGCGCTGACGAAAGTGGGAACGCCATTCCGATTGCCGTTGCCGAAACGATAGCCGGTGACGGCGTCGTCGTTCTCCTGGTTGCTGTCCTGGATATTGATGGAAGCACCCGTCGCCGAGCTATCCGCTCGGACGATGATCGTGCAGGCGCCATTGGTCACGGTTGAGCCTGAAGGCGGAGAAACGATCACGCCGGACGGAGTGGCGCCATCAAAAAAGAAAGATTTCGAAAACGTATTGTAGGCGCTTGATTGCCCCGGGCGCGGAAGAAATGTCCGGGCGCGAACGATGTGCATGCCGGACTGCAAACCAGTCACGAGATTATTGGTGCTGAGGTCATTGGCCGTCCAAACGAGGGCCGTCGCCGGATTAAATGCGTTTATCGAAGCTTCGGTGAGGCCATACAGTTTATCGGCGACAGCATTCGTGATTGGCTGAATGGCGTTGTTGAACAAGGCCACCGAATAACGAATCGTTTTTCCGCTAGTATTGACGCTTCCGGGAATGGTCGCCTTCCACCAGTCAATGGTGGAATCCGTTTGGTCGTGCGCGATCCAAACTCCGGCGACGGTTTTGGCGGTGCCCGCGCCGCTGCCGAACGAACCCTGCGGAGCCGTTCCGTCCGCCGTGTAGTAGAGCGTGCATTGGTTGATTTGAAATTGGTAGCCGACCTTAACCCAAACATCAACGGATTGGCCGTTGGTGGGAGAGATCGGATTAAGCTGCGTCGGCGGCGCGCCGCTGGCAATGTTCACGATGTCGGTTGGATTATGATAAACCCAGGTCGCGGTGCTGTTTGTGATGGCGCTACCGTTTCCCGCCCCTGGCACGACGGAGTTCGTTCCTCCGACGATGTAAGCGTAAGTTTCCGCATTCGATGCCGTCACGTTGTTGCGCACGACATTCTCGGCCGCAAACTTTTCCGGGCCATAACGAAAATCAAATGCGCTCTGCTCGTAACCCAAAAAAACGTCGTCCGCGTAGCCGGGCTTGTTATCGCGCAAATCAAGCGCCTGCGCCGTGTATGTATTGGAAACGCCGAGGCCCATCTGGCTGTTGAGATCGATGCCGCCGTCCAGTTTCACCAGCGTGTTTGAGGACGACGCGTCGTTTCGGATTATGATGTCGAACGGACCATTCGTCAGGATTGGGACATCGATGGCATATGTGAGATTGCTCACGTTTTGCCCAGTGATGACGTTTCCGTTTTGATCGACTCGGCCGCGCATTTTGAAAGGATAAAGCGGATTGAAATTCGTGTCGCCCTTCGGGCCATCCGTCCGGTAAACCGTCATGCGCGGGACGATGTTTCCACCTTGGCGAAACTCAATGGCGTCCGTCAGCGCCACGCGGCTCGCCTCCGGCCATTGCAAACCGTACATGACCCACGAATCGCTCGGTATCGTCAGCTCAATCGCGCCGCCTCCGGGAGCGGGCGTCTGGCCGCCAATATAAATCAAGCGCTGGGCTGGATTCGCGACGCTGGCGGAATTCAAGGCGGCCTGATAATTCGTGGTCGCCCCGTGAACCAGCAATTTCTGGTAGGCGCGTCCTCCTGTCGGAGAAGCGCTGGCGAGCTGCGCGAGAATTGTGCCCGGCGGAAAACCCACCACAATTCCTATGCCGCGCGAGTTCGAGACGGCAGTCGACGTCGTATTGGAAGGGTTTTGGTAAAAGCCGTCACTCGGACGATTGATGCCGTCGTCAAATGAAATATCGCCCGGATAATTCGTCTTGTCGTTCATGCCAAAAAGCGCCACGGCCTGTGTCTGCGGCTGGCCGGAATTGCCCTCGCGATAATCGTAGCGCTCGAACATGACGATGTTCTGGTCGCTCCACCGCGACCAGGTGCCGCCGCGAGAAAGTTGATTGTGGACGAACATTGTGTCCGGAATCGTGTTGTCGCCAAATTCGCCGAGGAAATTCGCATACGACACAATCGGCGTGCCGCCGTTCGTGTTGTGATTGAAGCCGTCGGTGTAAACCATCGGCATGCCTTCGTGCATGAAGAAGTAGGCATCCTCCATCGGCTGATTGGCCGGGCAGCAACTGCCGCTGTCCTGGCACTGCGGCAGATTCACCGCTTGCGCAGCGCTGAAGTTTCCATTCGCATCGCAGTTTCCGCCCGGCGGGGCGAAGTCGCGCCCGTCCATGCCGGACATCGTCGCACCGCCGAAAACGCTGTTCATTTGGCTGTAGAGCGGGAAGTTCAACAGGCGCATGCCCGATTGCAAATAATCGTTAAAGTCTTCGCCCGCCGCGAGGGCGGAGGGCTCGTATTCGCCGAAGATCATGGCATCGTTGCGAGGCGCTTCGGTGTTGAACAGGCTGTTGCGATTGCCATCGGTTTCAACGTAGCCGTTGCCGGTAACATTGCTGCCGTAACCGTGGACATAGTCAAACATCGCCTGAATCGCGCCGGTGTAGCCGAGAAATTGCGGGTCATCCGTCTGGCCGGTTTCGCCGCCGAAGAAATCAACCGGGACATGTTTCACCGCGTCAAGACGAAAGCCGTCGCATTTCGTCGTGTAAAGCGTCCACGCGACCGCGCGGCAAAGATACTGTGAAACATCCTCCGCCACCGGCTGTCCATGGCCGTCAAAGGGACGCCACCCCGTCGCCGCCCATCCCGTCCCGAGAAACGGCCCGTTCGTGTCCATATAGAGATCCGGCCGTCCCGGGAAGCGAACGAACACGGGCTTGTTCGTCGTATCACCGAGATTCGGCCCGAAATTCCAATTCACCGAACCGGGTTCGTTCGCCAGATCGCAGAGGCCGAGCAACGGTTGATTTTCGACATTCTGCACATCGCACCATTCGCTGACCGCAGGCCAATTTTCGTATCCTCCGGAAACAGTTTGGAAATGAAAATCTGCCGGAACGAGGCCGGGATAATAGTTCGTCGACGTGCCCGATCCGGGGTAACCCGGAACAGTGAACGCCCGGTGATTCATCACATTATCGAAGTAAACGCGAATGCCGAAGCGATGGGCCATCTGCACCATTTGAATCAGTTCCGCCTCAGTGCCATACATCGTCGCGACGGTGCCTTGCTGGTTCACACTGCCCAGGTCGAACGGGTCGAACACATCGTAGCCAACGGAAGATGCGCCGCTGTTGCCCTTGGCTGGATTGGGCACCCAAAGGCTGTCATAACCCGCCTCGGCGATTTCCGGCATCTTTTGCGTAATCTGTGGCCAGGTGAGTTGGAACAATTCCAGCATCGCATCCGCGCGGGCGGCCTGGCACCCGACGTAATGCGGCGCGAGGTTTGGGACGGTTGTGCAAAGGTTTGGGACACTATTGGAATAATGCCCGTAGCGGCGAGCGTCGAAAAAACGGCGTTGAAACGATGTTGCAACGTGGTTTATCGGCCACTTATTACCATGCTTCGCAACTCGCGGGCTTCTTGTGCGTATTGCTCGTATTTGGCTTCGGCGGTGGCAAGGCGGCCATGGAAATGGCGGGCCATCATCATGAATTCCTCAATCATGGCATCCAAGTGGCGCGATGATTCTGTATGCGCTTCCACGCCGATTCGGGCGCTGTCCAGTTGCTGGCGGGCTTGATCTAATCCAGTTGCTCGATTGACCTGCTGATCGTGGGCCGCGCCTTCCTGCGTGGCGTGGGTTTGCGCGCCTGCCTGATTGGCGGCGGCAGCGGCGGCGGCGAGGGTGGCGGCTATGCGCTGGTCGCTCGCGATTTTGCTGGGCAAAGTGGCGGCGGTCTTTTGATCAGCGATGATTTGCGCCTGCAGTTCATCGGCCTTTTTCTTGGCTTCTTCGCGATGGCGTTTTTCCTCTTCAATTTGTTCGGCGAGGAATTTGGCGCGGGATTCAAGAAGATCGGCATATTTGGCTTGAGCTTCCGCCGCTCGTTTTTCGTCGGCCATAATCTGGCCCCAATTGCGGTTGCCGAATGTCGCCATTTCCTTGGCGACGGCCCAAATCGGATGCTCTTGATCCACCTGCGCAGTGCCTGCCGTTGCATCGCTTTTTTTTCTGGCTTCTTCCGCCTTCTTTTTGGCTTCGTCCTCCTGATGCTGCAGCCGGTCTTGCTCGGCGCTGGAATTGGCGCGGTCAGAAGAAGCCTGCAATTCGCTCTGTTCTGTTGGCAGTCGCTTTTTGGCTTCGTCCAGTTCGCGCTTTTCTTCGGCGATGGCGGCCTGCCTTTTTTGCGCTTCCAAACTGGCATTGGCGGCGCTGTTCTGCTCTTCGTTCATGTGCTTGCGGCGCTCTCCCTCTTCCCTTGAAATACTGCCCATTTCCACCATGCGATCTACTTCGGCGTCTGCCAATTTTTGGCGGGCCGCGTTCAACTGTTTGGTGGCGTCGATTTCAGCGTTGATCTCCGCAAGCCGCTGGTTCGATTGTTGCCTGGCGGCGGCGACCATGGCAGCGATGCCGTGCGCGGCATCTGATTGCGCGGTTAAGTATTGCTGCATGGCCGTGGCCATGTTGCGGGCGGCGTCCGCAACTGCCTCGACTTTGGTCGCGTCGAACTCACGCATGGCGCGGGCAGATTCCACCGCGTCCTCGGTCGCCTCTTTGATCGCCTCTTGCAATTTCTCGAAGGCGGTCACGAGGACGAACACGACGGCGGTCGGGCCGCTCAGCAGCAAGCCCACTTCGCCGAGTCCGCCTGCGGCCTGGCTGACGGCACGCATGGATTCTTTTAGATCGCGGTGGCTTAATTCCAGGCCGTCCACGCCTTTTTTCGCTTCTTCGCTGGCTCCGGCGATTGCGCCTTGGACTCTCTTTTGCTGTTCTTCCAAATCCGCGAATTCTTTGCCGAGTAATTGCGCCTTGTAGATGTCCTTTTCGAGCTGCTCGGCGAGAGCTTTTGCGCCTTCAAATTGCGCTGGCGTCGTGATCTTTACTTGGAAATCGGCCATAATTTTGATGGGAGTTAGGTGAAGAATGGGAGGGATGGGACTAATTTGTTGAGCAGCCTCCTTCGCTTGGCGCAGGCACTTTCCGGCCTGAGTGTGCCGTCCTGCTTGATGCAGGGGCGCTTCAGCGCTTTGGCGACGGGTTTGGCGAGCTTCTCGACCAAGTCGCCAAGGCCGCGACCGTCAAAAGAAAATTCGCGGCGAAGCGCCTCGAATGATGCTTCGCTCATTTGCAAATATTGCTCGCCTCTGATTGTCACAATTTGCCCGCGCTTGAGGCACGCTTCGAGATAGCCGGGCTTGCGGGCTGCGGCGGCTTTTGGCGCGTGTTTCATGGGAAGATATTTCATGGCCATTCTGATGCGCCGGTGAACGGATCGACGGTCGGTCCGTCGCACGTTTGGCTTGGGTTCCAGCTTGGGCCGCTGCCGGAATAACCGGCGTTGCTCGGAGTGATGCTGGTGAGGTCAGGCAGGATGCTCATGTTGCCGGAGCCGAAGATTCCGTAAGTCGGCAGGCTTGCGCCGGGCTGAATAATTCCAAGCCAATATTGCTGAACTTGGATGGTGTCATCAAGCGTCACGTCAGGAATTGGAAGGTCGACGATCATGGGGTATTGATCGGCGGATTGCTGGGGGTAAATGCAGCCTTGCGAAAACCAGTTGACGCTCTCGCCGCAGTTCGGTTCCTCGGTGAGGCTGATGCTCGTGCCGTAGGCGATCACGTAGTAAGCGGTCGGCAGCGGCAGGTAGAATTGCGATTTATAGACCGTCGGCACACTGCATGGCTGGCAGCAAACGCACGATGTAAAGTCCGCATTCCATCCGACGCATTGCGTGAAATTTTCCGGGTAGCCAATGCCGGATGTGCAACCATTGGTCGCCAGATTATCCGGGGATGTGTGGCCCGGATCGCTGAAATATCCCGTCAAACGAACACCCCAATCCACCGTGGTGATGTCGTAGGCGTCCGTCCAGTTGATGATGTTGGTTGGATCGCCGCCAGGGCCTAGCTCGCCGCCGACGCACCGCATCATCAAAGAGCATGGAGCGCAGGCGCAACCGGTGCTAATTCGCATGTCTGCCGTCGCCATAACTTTACGATGTTTCGACGGGCGGGCTTCCCCAGACATACATGCTGTAGGTCTTCATAGTGGGTGTGCCGCCAATGTTGACGCATTGGCTCCAACTGAGTTGCTGGAAGGCGATGATGTTGGTGCCGCTGGGCAAACCGGCCAGTGAAACTTCGGTGCCGCTGGGAAGATCGGATGTGGAAATGCGTATCCAGCTTGACAGTGTTCCGCCTGATCCCACGGCCACGAAAATACCCGGGCCGGTCGGGGCGCTCAATCCAGAGCCGTTGCCGTAGTTAGGCTGGCCGCTGCTTCGGTTGTCAATTGTCACGCCGGGGACGCCGTGGCTGTAGGTGTAGCTGCCGAGGTCGGACAAGCTCGCCGGGTGGATGACGTGATCAAAACTCTCCGAGCCAGCGGACGGGCCGCGCTGGGCGACGTTGCTTCCGAGCTGCACGCCGGGCTGGGCGTTGGCGTCGTTGCCAATGTTCCAGCCAATCGTGTAGATCGAGCGCGGGCCGCGATTGATGCGCAGGCGCTCGACTAAATCTTTCGCGCCCAAATGGCCAGCGGGGCCGAATACGAGCGTGGTTTTTCCGGCAGTCAAATCGTAGGTGATGTTCTGCACGCTGGCGTTCATCGCCGCCCATTCGGCGCGGCCGGCGCTGATGTTGAAATTGTTGCCCATCGGGCAGACGTCGGTGATCTCGTTTTCCTGCACACTGAAACTGCCCTCGAAATGCGGGATGCTCGCGATGTTGTAAATGAATCCGGCAAGGCCGTAGGGAATGACTTCGCCGAGACTGAAGCTGACTTGTGTCTGATACAGCCCGCCCGGAATGCTGATCAGTGTGACGCGGGCGGTTTTTTCTTTATACGGCTTGTGGCCCAAGTTCAGGTTGGTTGATCCGCTGACGGTGTTTTCCTCGATGTCCCATTTGACATTGATCGAGGCTTGCACCACTTGCGCGCCCGCGCCGCCAGGCGCGTTGCCTGCGAGCATCCACGGCGCGACCTGGCCGTCGGTCAGCAAGTATTGATATGTGGACAGGTCAACCGTGTTGCCGTCGTCAGCGTCGCCCGAGTCGTCGACGGTCACTGAGACGGACGAGCCGGAAAAGATCGAGGGCTGCGCGGTGAGTGATTTGAACTCGGGAAAAACTTTTTGCCAGAACGGAATCGCGCTCGAATCCGTGCTCGGATCGTTGATGTTGACGGCCATCGTCTTGATGAGGCAGCGGGCGAGCTTGTTGCTGTCTCCTTCCATGTCAAAGGTGGCAGTGACGCTGGCGAAGGTGCGCCCGGCGTTTTGCAGCGCTTGCATCGTGGCGCTATTGGCCGCGCCGCCGATGAAAACGGGAGTGTCACTCGCGAAGCTGGCGGCGGTGTAGAGTGCGCCGGTGATGCCGATGCCTTCGTAGAGCGTGCCGTTGACGACGGCGGCGATGTCATTCTCAACCTGAACGTATTGCGCGTCGTCGAATGTTCCGCTGATGCGGAATTTCAAGGCCACGGCGCTGGGAATGATATCGTCGCGGCGCTTGATTTTGAAACCGGCGTTCTGTCCCACCATTGGCACGCTGATCGATGGCAGTTGATCGCGGGTGCAAATTTTCAGCGTCGGGCAAACAGCGCCGGCGAGCGTTGTGGTGTAATCGAACCAAACAGCCGCTTCGCCCATCGGGCCGATCCATTTCAATTGATGGCGCAATGCCTCCGCGCAGGTAATATCGTTGACAGATTCGAGCGGGGCGCGGAGCACGGTTTTCATGTTGGCGCTGCCGCTGGTTTGCCCGCTTTCTTCGTAGCCGGGGATGTAATCGGGAATGAGCAAATTGGGTCCGGGTGCCTCGTATAAATCCCAATTGGTGCCGTCTATTTCGGCTTCCAGCGGGTCGGACTGCACTTGGGCGGCTCCATAGACCGCTGTGGTTTGCGCGACGACGTAGGCGATGATCTCGGCCACTTGCTGGCGGATCGACATCAGGTTTGTCGCGCTGCTTCCCGCGACGGTGTCATTCGGGCCGATGAGCGCGTTGACGCTTTGGCCGAGGACAATCTGGCTTCGCCAATCCGCGACGTTGGCGGTGCCGTTGTAGGTGGCAAAGAGTTTTTGGAAGACGAGGCGCTCAAAGAAAAACTCCCACGGCCCGGCGAATTTCAGATCCATTTTTTCCAGCGCAGGATCGCCGGTGCGGAGATTCTCGACGCGCCAGCCGACGAAAAAGACTTTGCCGTTGCTCCAATTCGTGTTGCCGGAAATGGGGAGATTCTGCGCGTTCAACCCGGTGCCTTTGGCCATGCGGCCGATTCGCAAAATCACCTGAGCGCCGTAGGCAATGGGATCGGCGGCATCGGCGGGCTGCATCATATCGAACGCGATATGATCGTGCATTTGATTGCTGACCTCGCGGCTGCAGGTGGAAATGCCCCAATCCGCCAGGGACATTTCTTTCGCGCCGATCTGGAGAGTGGTGAAGGTCATTTTCCAAACTTGGCAAGTGACGCGTTTGCGGCTATATCACCGTGCATGAGCCTAGTGCTTGCTGTTATATCATTCATTGAGTCTTGCTTATTCGCGTTCGCGTTCCTCTATTGCGTCCGATACCGTTACGCAGATGGAGGGACCAAGCCGCGCGGCGCGTTTTCGTTGGCGGAAGGCAGCTTTTTCTCTGCCGCGATTGCCAACCTCGGATTTGCGATTTTCTGCTTGATTCATTAAATTGTGAACGGACTCAAATCGGTCTCTGGATCAGGGGTTTACCTCCACATGCGCCCACGCCAAAATTGTGTTAGTAGTTCCAGATCCTTGGTTGTATAAGATTTCACCACCTGTTTGACCTCCCGCCGTTGTGTTGAGAGTAAGCGCAGATCCAGACATGCCAAGCGTCGCATTGGCCACAAATGTGGTTACGCTCGCGGCTCCGCAACCATTGGCAGTACCATTATTAGTCACGACAACATCAGACTGAGAGCGCATGAAACTGCCAAGAGGATTGGTGATGCAATGCGCATAAAAACTCACCGTCAAACGATAAGTATAGGCTGATGAACTAAAATTTGTGAAAATTGACCACGTTCCAAGTGTGTTAGCCGGGAGTGTGTTTGTGCAATCGTAGGAATAATGATTCGCTCCCCACCAATTGGTTGCGCCGAATTGACCGTTGTTGGGATAGAGCCATGTGACGCCATTTGTATTGGTGATCGTGTTCGCGAAGACATTTGTGAACGCTTGGCTGCCAAGATTCGTCAGGCTGTTGGCGTTGTTTGGAGCCGTGCTTGCGCTGAATAAAGCCGGATAGCCGGAAGTGTTCGTATTAGCCATTTGAGACGGCTGAAGCACTCCGGTAATATTGGAGCCGTTGATGCTTCCGGTGATCGCGCCGACGACTTGCAAATTGTTACTGACGACAGCCGAGCCGTTGACTGTCAGCGCCGCTGCGGGAGTGGTGGTGTTAATACCAACATTTCCTGTATTTGTGGCAAATAGAACCGCACCGGCCGGGCCGCCGTATTTCGTCATGTTCAGCCAGCCCATCGCTGTTTTGCTGCGGAACTCGGCCATGTTTGTCTGCGAGGCGAAACCCAAAACGGTGCCCGCCACGTTGGACGGGTAAAAAGAAAGTGAAAACGTGATCGGCTCGCCGAGATAATTGTTGTAAACGTCCTCGCTCATGGCCGGGCCATTGGCGGAATAGTAAAGTCCGCCGCCGCTGGCAGCGGTGTAATAGCCGCCCGCAAACTGCGTCCAACTGCCGTTGGTTTGCGACTGAACGAAGTAGCCGCCTTCGCGAATTTGGGGCATCCCTTGATCGGGATCGTAAAATCCAGTGCCATCGGGAAGCACGGTTACCGCCGTAGATCCGCTGTTCAAAATGGCTCCTGAAATACTTGTCCCGGACACAACGTAGCCGACATCCACCCCGGTCATGTTTTGCAAATAAACCGGATAGCCACCTGGGTTGATGCCTCCCGAGACAATGGACAGCCCGTCGATCAGGCCGCCGTTGCCGATGCCCTGTGTCAAAGAAATCGGCGTGCCGGGATTGGCGAAGCTCTCGGCTTGCACGGCGATAATGCGAATGCTGACAAATGCGCCCGTGCCAGAGTGGGTATAAATCGCGTTGCCTGTCCAGTTGTCGATAATGCAGTTGTTGACAAATAAACCGCTGGTGTCCGATCCGGCCCCTGATTGAAATTGCGGCTGCACATCGATGGCGTTTGTGTATCCTCCAGTGTCTCCATAACTGCCCCAGTTAAACGCGCCGCCGCCTGAGTTGAGGATTTGTCCGCCGCCTGACCCCTCCCAGCGGATCGCGCTGCGGGAGATGTGGCTGCCTGCGCTCCAGTTGGCTGCGTGCCCGTTGCCCAGCGCCTCCCAGCCTGAGTTGATAATGCTCCAACCGCCGACGTCCACATTGGCATAGTTGTTGATGCGGATTCCGTCCTGCCACCATCGAATCCACGACAGGTTGAACGCCTGCCAGCCCTGCCCGGCCTGGTAATCCACGCAACGGTAGCCACCGTCAAGCAAAACGTTGTTCCAATTGACGCTGACCGCCCCGTTGACCTGGTCGGCATTTGTCGTGGCGCACACGAATGCGCCCGATGTCGGCGCGGCTGTGTTGGTCCAAAAGCCTGCGATATTCTGAAAGGTGAGATAGCTTCCCTGCGCGTTGAAACAATTGGTCGCGAGATTAGACCAGATGATGGCTGAGACAAATGTGTCCGCCTGACCTAGCGCCCACGATCCCGCACCATCGCCGAGAATCGTTAGATTCGCATTGGTGACGTTGATGTTGCCAGCGACTTTGTATTTGCCGCGCGGAAAATAAATCGCCCCGCCGTTTCCTGCTGCCGCCATCGCGTTTGAAACCGCCGCCGTGTTGTCAGTGACGCCATCGCCGACGCCGCCTTCACTCGTAATGTTGACATAGCTAGCGATGGACGTAGGAACCCAAGCCGTGCCATTCCATTCGAGCACTTGCCCTGCGGAAGCGCTGCCGCCGCTCAAGCCTGACGGAGGCAAATTTGTGGCGCCGGAAATGTTACCGCTAACTATGGTCAAATTGGTGGCGCGCTCGCCACTGGACGTGGCGTTGGTCAAGTATGTGTTTGTTCCAATGCCGCCACTGGTCGCAATGCCGGAGCCGCCGCCGCCGACAATGGCTGATGAAGGTATGTTCGTTAGGCCGCTGCCGTCGCCGGTGAATCCAGAGCCGTTGACGGATTGATTTGTGGCGTTGAATTGCGGGGCGGTGACGGAGCCGCCCACGGAATACGGTGACACGGTGCTGTCTGCAAGGCCGCCACTGAGCGGGAATTCCACATTCCCACTGCCGAGGCGCAAGTTGGCTCCGACCGTCACGTCGCCAGTCGGGGCGAGAATCGTTGTGCCACCCGCCGCCGTGATTCCGTTTGTCGCGTTGATGCCTGGGAAGTTCGTTGGCACCGAAGTCAGGCCCGCGCCGCTGCCATTGAATTGCCCATGCACTACCGTGACATTGGTCTGGGCTGTGATGCTTCCCGCCGCCGCCACGTTGCTGACACTCAGGCTGCCGTGGCCGTTGTCCTGCCAGTCAGTGCCGTTGAAGTAGTTTGCGTCACGCGTGTTTTGCTGAATTCCTCCGCTATAGTTGACCGCGTCCGAGCCGCTCCCGCTGATAACCAGTGCCGGAGCGGAGAGGCTGTTTGCGATCACGTTCCCAAAGGCGTCCACTGAAAACGCGCCATTGGTAATCGTGTGCGAGGCTACATTCGTCGGCGTGATCGTCGTGGCCAAGTCTACCTTTCCGGCATTGGTGTCGAAGTTGGGTGTAAAATTATTTCCGCCACCACCGCCACCGCCGCCGCTGAATCCTCCGGTGACGAGCGCATTGGTGAGTGCCGCGAAATTTTGCGCGGCGGTCGATTGCTGGCTTAAGAAATCCGAGCCGTCTAGGTAAACCTGCATGGGCCAATTGAGCGCGGTGTAAAACGGGCTGATCGGGCCGTCGTAAACTGTCACCGGGCATTCGAGGTAAGTGACCGTGCGCGGGATGCTGTCCGTTGTCACGGCGTAGATGCGGAGCCAGAAACTTTGCGCGGCCTGATTGTTGAGCGAGAAGCTGGTTTGCGCGTCGGTGAATTGAAATTCCACGTTGTAATTCGTGAAGCCTGGCGTGTTGCTGACCCAATTGTTGCTGGGGCAAAATCCATTCCAGAACGCGGTTCCATTGGTGATGGATTGCGCGAGGATCGGCGCGTTCGTCGTGTTTTGCGCGGCGAACAGTTGGAGGTTGATCGTCGCAAACATGGATATGTTCGAGCGGTAATTTCCACGGTCATACAGCGCGAAATCGAAGGCGACGAAATCACCGCGAACAAACTGGATGCCTTCGAGCGTGTTGCTGTCGGTTGCAGAGCCGGGATAGCGCACGGCGGAATCACCGCTGATGCGGATGTAGGTGCCATCGGTCTGGGCGGAAACACGGAGGGAAAAACACATTAACAGAAGCACGCAAAGGACACGAAGGGGGGAAAAGATTTTTGCCCGGCCGATCTGATTTTCCTTTGCGTCCTTTGTGAGCTTCTGTTGAAGGGAAATTTCTTTTTTTGTTGTCATGCGGTCATCGAGTAAACGGAGTTGAATTGCAAAGTGTATTTGAAAGTCTGGCGCAAGCCCGCGTCTTTGACTGGCTCGCACTCGGAGAGGTAGGCGGTTTTGTAATAGCGGATGAATGCGCCGGTCGTGGCGTAATTGTAGATTGTGAGTTCTCCGGCCCTGGCGATGTAAGGCCGGTTGCCAGCGAAATCTTGCGCGGCCAATGAGGTGGAGAAACGGTGATCGACGGTGAAGCTCCATTGCACCCACTGGTTGAAGCGGTCCGCCATGAAGACAGATGGGCCGCGAAATAATTCCGTGGTTTGGAATTTGCGCATCGACTTCGGCTTGAACCCCTCGACACAAGCGTCGGAGGGCGATGCCGTCTCATCATAGATGACGACAGGCATTCCTCCGGCGCTTGGGGTGAGGGTGACTTTGCGCATCCGCCTTCGCTAGGGCTTCGGCGCGACTGGCGCAGGGTTGGAGGTTTTCGCGGCGAGATCGGCGTCGGCTTTGGCGGCTTCGTCCGCTGCTTTTTTCTCGGCGGCTGCGGCGGCTTTCTTCGCTGCAGTGATTTCGGATTGCGCGTGATTGTTCAATTGCCCGAGCGCGATGCTGGTCTTGGCCCGCGCTTCGCGCAGGAACGGACTCGCTTTGGCAAAGTCGTTTCCCGCGTGGAAAGCGTCGATGTCGTTGAACAGCGTTTCCGCGTCGGTGATGAGGTCTTGGATTGTTTTTTCTGGCATGGTGTTTCTTTCTATTTGACGGATGTTTGGACGTGCGCGGCCATCTGGCCGATGATTGTGTTGACAGCGGCCAGCGATGCTGCGACCGGCGCGGCGTCGATGGGCTTGTTGTTTTTGTCGGCGTTGTGATCGGCGATTTGTTTGGCGGCCGCGCTCAAGGAGTTGAGCATGTTGTTGGCGGAAACCATGTGGTCCACGCCGATCTTGGTGACTGCCGCTTGTGTGAGTGTCATAGTCGTTTCGGTTATGCGGCCACACCGAGACCGCCGGTGTAGGTGGAGGCGCTGAGGTTGAAGGTTCCGACGAATCCAATTTCGCCGTTGCGGATGGGCTTGCCGCCGAACATATAGCCCGCCGTTTTCAGCACAGCGTTCTTGATGGTGAACGTGCCAATATTTTGCCCGGTGATGATCAAATCGCCGCAAACACCGCTGCTGAGGGATGCGCCGTGAATGGCGGTGTTGCCCTGGCAGGTGTCGATGTCCGTCATGCTCGGGCCGATGGGAATGCATTTGGCCATCGCCCGGAAACTGCTGAGGGTGTAATCGCGGGTGCGCCCTTGCTGAAGAAATGGCTCGATTTCCAATTCGTAGGAAATCTCCCAGCCTGCCTGCGCTTCAAAATTGGTGAAGGTCGTGTTGCCCGTCGCCGTGTTGCCGGCCGCCCAATTTCCGTAGTAGCGCTGGCGCCCAAGCGAATCGCCGCTTTGCTGGCCGAGCTTTGGCTTGGTGTAGCTCTGTCCGGTTTGGATTTTGTAGTAGGCGTAGGCGGTCTCAGGATCGTAGCCGTTGCGGATGAGGGCGACGATTTCGAGCGGGCCGATGATGGGCTTGCCGATGTCAAGGGTGAGCGTCGGCATTTTTGTCACGGCGCAATTGTAGAGGCTCCACAAATCGCCATTGCTGGCGAGGAAATTACCCGGCACGTCGGACGATCCAAAGAGGCTTGTGCCGGGGACGGGCACAGAGTTGGCCCAAGGAAAAATCCAGGCGAGCAAACTGGATTGCCCGCTGGGGAAGACAAGCGGCGTCCCGGTCAATTGCACGGCGAGATCGCGGCTCGTCTCGTCGATGTTTCCCTGCAGGGCCGTCTTGAGGATGTCCGTTGTCTTGACAACCTTGATCGAGGCATCGCCGTCAAATTGAATGACGTTCGATGTCGTTGACGCGACGGTGGCGGAATCCCATGTGAAATATCCGGCTGACCTGATTGAGTTCTGGCGTGGATTGCTCATGTGTTTTGCCTATGACGTGATGGTTAAGAGCGGGACATCGCTGCCGATGCTGCCCGCCATGTATGCTTTGGCGCGGACGGTTTGGCCGACTGCGGCCGCGAACGGCGCGGCGTAAAGAACGGCGGCTCCCTCGGCATCCGTTACGCCGGGAAACGAGCCGTCCAAGGTGTAGTAAATCGAAGCGCCGCCCGTCGCGCAGGTGATCGTCACTGCGCTGTGCGTGCCCGAAATGATCGGGAGCGCGACTTTCGCTTGCCAGGCTTCGGCCCAATCGAGTTTCAGCGTGACGCGGTAGCCCGCGCAGCCGGGGAACATTTTCGTGATGTTGGGGATCGGCTGGATGACATGTTCGTTTTCATCCGTGTGCAAATTCTGCCAGCCGGTGGAAGATTGGAGTGCCATGCCATCGAGAACGGCGCGGACTTGCATCGAGACTTCCTCGCAGGTCAGCAGTGTCCCGGTGAGCGGATCGAAATTAAGCTCGGGATTTTCCACCACATCGAGCGTGACAATCAGTTCGCTTTGCCCGGTGGCGTTGGGCGAGATGGCGAGAATTTCCGGCATGTTGACAATAATTCCGCAGCCTAATTTTCCGCCCGCGCCCGCGAGGTGCGGGAGCCTGGCGGCGACTTCCTGCGAGATGACCAGGTCGCGCAGCTTGGCAACAGCAATGGTGTCAAAATAACTTTCGCTATTGAGGCAGTCGAGCAAGTCGTCTTGCAGTTGAAGAAGCGCGTTCACGTCAGTTGCCTCCAAATGTTTTCACCACGGCGTCGCTCATGGCTTTGCCGTAATTGGCCAGGCGATCTTGAATGCCTCGCGCAATCATGCCGCGAGCGGGAAGCGTGATGGCGGGAATCTTCACGGACTTTCGGAAAATCTCCTTTCCGCCGACGAAAAAATGCAGCGCACGCGCATTCGTCGCGGTGATAGTGTGTTCGGGAATCTCCGCGCCGAATTCATGCACGGCGAGATAATTAACGCCGCGTGAAGTGACGTTGCCGCCGATGCCGCTGGTCAATCCGGTGGGGCCGAGAGTGGCCTTGCTGGCCCGCAGGCTGCGTCGGAGCGATCCGCTTTGCACACGAAGCCCATCCGGGTTGCTCGGGCCGCTGCGCGAGAAACTGAGGTAATCGCGCTGGATGTGCGAGACGGTCAGAACATTTTCGCGATCCATCGCTTTGGCCATCGGCTCAAGGCACTTGGCGGGGGCGTTCTTGAGGTTGTCAAGAATCGCCCTGGCTTGTGGGGAAATGGAAACGTATTCGCTCATGTCATTTGGAAGCGGACGTAGCTTTGCAAAAGCTGTTTCACG
Source organism: uncultured Verrucomicrobiae bacterium (assembly GCA_963764165.1). Taxonomy (GTDB): domain Bacteria; phylum Verrucomicrobiota; class Verrucomicrobiia; order Limisphaerales; family Palsa-1400; genus Palsa-1400. Next base: position 339,398 of record CAVXRD010000004.1, on the reverse strand, counting down.
AGGGGGATCAGCGCGAGATCGCTGGTGACATTGAGTTGGGCCTCGGTGAGACGGGCGGCGATGCCCTGTCCCAACGGATCCATTTTGCGGAAGATTTCGCCGCATTGCAGGAGGAACGCGCCTTGAATTTCTGGCGGCAAGGCGGTCGATCCCGCTGGCTGATTCACGTTGGGATCGGCTTGCGAGCCTTCGCCGGTTTGGAACCAGTAGCCGCCGTTGTAGATGACTTGCACCTGCAGCGGAGCGCGTCCAAGCGTGTAGCCGAAATGGATTTTTCCCTTGCTGGCGTCGACTTGCAGCGGCTCGCCGATAATGTCCGTCCAATTATCGGTCAGAAAATATCTCATGTTGACAGCGGCAATCTGCGGGGATTGATTCGCGTCGCTGTTGGTCGCGATGGGATAGGCGCTGACATACCATTGCGGGCGGTCGCCGGTGAAGATGTCGACCAGGTTGGTTCCCCAGGCGAATTGGCGGTTGCAAAATTGGTTGAACAAACCGGCGACGGTCAGCCCAATGGCGGCGAGCTTCAGATCGTAGCTGGTCTGCGATTGCATGCTGACCGGCAGGATGTTGGCCTTGAGCGTGGCGAGATTGGAGAGGCCGCAGTTCATGATTTTTTACAGAAGGTCACAAAGGACACAAAGGAAGGCGGGAGAAAAAACTCTTTCCCATCTTTGCGTCCTTTGTGAGCTTCTGTTTCATTTTTCAGTCTTCAGTCTTCGGAGTTGCCGCAGATGCAACGGACACGCGGGCGGCCGCAATCGGGGCATTTGGTGAGCGCGTAGCCATCCGGTGGCAGTGGAGTGGCAGAGCCGTCCCTGCTCTGATTCAGCGGCGAGACGCCGCTGCCACCTAGGGGCTTGCGCGTGACGGCTTCGCCGTTTCTGATCATTCTATTTTCGTTGTCATTCATAATTTAGTTTTGAAAATTGGCCCGGCTGGGCGGTGAGGAGAAAACCCCCAGCCGGGCGCACGCGTGTCCGCTCAGTTTCCTGAACGAATGGGTTTGACGTAGGCCGTCAAGCTGAGGTTTGTGCAGGCGTTCGTCCCGGTCGCATCGTAGATGCGGCCCGGAACAATCAAGCCTGTCGAGCCAAGCAAATTCCGGCTGATGTTGGTGATCAGGCAGCCGTTGGTGCATGTGCTCGGCACGTTGAACGTGAGCGAGAATATGGGGTGATTGCTGTCGAGACCGGTGATCGTGCCATCGGTCTGCCAGAATTCCCAAATATTCGTGAAGCCCGAGCCGCCGACCGCCGTTCCTTGCTGACCTTTGAGCACCAGCCAAATTTCATCGAATTTCTCGACGCTGATAAGGTTGGTGATCTGGCCGAAGGAATTGGTCTGAGGCACGAATACATTGGTCTGCGCGGTGGAAAGACCGACGCAGGTGTTGGAGACCTGATTCATGTTTGTGCCAGTGCCGACGATCCCATTGGTCGCCGTCACCAGGCCGTTAGTCGGCAGGAGGACGATCATGGGAGGGATCGGCAATGGGCTGAATGTGCCGGGGCCTGCTTTGGCGGCCGGCGTGAACAGCAGCATGAAGAACAGGACGGCGAGGGCGGCGGCTTTGGCTAGCGCTTGCTCGCGGGCGTCCAATCGCTTCGCGGCTTTTTCCGCGAATGTTTTGTTCGCGGGATCGTGTTCTTTCGGACCGTCAACCCATTCGAGATGACGACTTAACGCGCGCCATTGCTTGAGGCTGACTTTGGTCGTGATGTCTTTGACGTATTGCTGGCCGTCGAGGAATACGGGCGTGACGACTTTGACGGTGACGACTTTTTCAGAGTCGGGCGTCTTGGTGCCGGCTTCCTCTTTGAATGGGCTGCCGGGTGAATTTGTATTTGACATATTTATTTTTCCTTTCGGGTAGTGCGCGTTGGGTGCGGACGCCTCGGCGAGGCGTCCCTACCTTTAGTTAGGCGACAAGGTCATTGCCGCGAATGGCACCAATGATGTGCTGCCTGCGGTTGTTTTCATTTTCACGCCTGCTCGGAGCAGCGTGCGGAAGGCCCGCATGTTCTGAGCGAAGTTGATGTCGTCGCTGGTCGCCATCTCCAAATCCTCGCGGATGCCGATGGCCTGGCCTTGAGGATCGCCGAAGGCGGCGATGACGTTGCCGGGGCCGTCCGTGCTCGGCGCGATGTTGGTCGGGATGACCGGGTAGCCGAGGATATTGCCCAGGGCGCGGGTGTCGGGGCGCTCAAGCCATGTTTGGAAGATGGGGCGTCCGTTTTTGTCGCGAACCAAAATCGCCTTGGCCAGCATCTGCGGATGCATCCACCATTTGGGGCCGCGATTGAGCACTTCGGGGTTGACCGTGTTGAGAACATTTTCCCAATCATCCAACTGGGTGCCGGCGACGGTTGTGTTTCCCTGGGCCGTGGTGGCGGCCATGTTCACATTGGCGCTGGCGGCGTTGAAGATGCCGATGTATCCGGCGTTGGTCTGGTCAGCCGCGCCATTGGCGATGAAGGCGGCCGTGTCAAGCCCCTGGTAACAAGCTTGCGTCATTTCGCGAATGACATACGGCGCGAGATCAACGGTGGAGTCCGCGAGCAGCTCGCGCGAAATCGTGATGTAGGCTGCGAGCGTTTGAATGACGAGCGTGACAGACGATCCGGTGAAGGCGCCTGCGGTGATGGCCGAACCTTCGCCTGTGCCGCCTGTGCCGGAGCCGATCCAGTAGAAGATCGGGCGGGCGCTGGCCACGGGAATGACGGTGGTGCGCATGCCGACGCGCATGACGCCGAGTGTGTTCCACTGTCCGTAATTCAGCAGCGTGTCGTAGATTTCATTGAACGTCGCTTGCGGCACGGTGGCCTGGCCGAGTCCGGCATCGACGCCGGTCAGCGATTTGAAGGCGGCGTTGCCGTCGCCGATGATTTTCTCGAAGGCGGGATCAAGGCGGCTGTTGGTCATTTTCGCTGCGACGGATTTGCCGATGGCGTGGAAGTAGGCGCGGGTTTCCTCGTTGCCGAGGGCGCGCTGGATGGGATCACCGAAGCTGCTCTTGGCGTTGCGGAGCACGGTCGCTTCGAGCTTTTTCAGGCTCGCGATCAGTTGTGCCTGATCGTTGCAAGTCGTCATCAGCTTCTGGATATCTTCGGCGGCTTTCTTCACTTCCTTGTCAGTGCGCGAATAATCGTCGAGCACTTTTTGGTAGTCGGATTTTAACTTCGCGTTTTCGGCGGTGAGGAATTTGACACCTTCGACGACTTTGTCCCCGGCTTCTTTTTCGAGGACCAGTCCGCCAGCGGAGGCGGCGAGCATTCCGCCAGGGGCGATGTGCGCGGTGGGATTGGCGAAGAACATTCCGAACACGGCCAGGAGCGCGAAGACCGCGCCGAAGCACATGAGCAGATGTTTCAGTTTGAATTTTTTGATCGAGTTCATTTTGGGATTTTCTGTTTCGGATTTTTATTTGAGCAGGGCTACTTGGAACTTCAGCACAAACTCGTCTTGCGCCCGCTGCCTGGCACTCGCGACATCAGCGGGATCGTCGGTCACGGGTGCGGTTTCACTTGACTGATTTTTGTGTGAAAGGGTGAAAAGCGTTTCCAATTCGGAATCGTTGAGGATTCCGGCTTTGTAGGATTTGGCGACGGCGTTCATGTTCGCGCCGATGCAGCAGCAGGAGAGTTCAAGCTGCAGCCATTTTTGATAAATGCAGTTGATCGAATCTTCGAGATCGCCCATGCCGAGGTCTTCGCAGGCGCTCTGCCAATCGCCCTTGGGATCGGAGGGGCGGGCGATTTTGGTCGGGATGAAACCGATGCTGACGGCTTTCAAATAACCGGCTTGCGTCATCTGGAATCCTTTGATGGCGAGAAAATTTGTCGGCACGTCGATGGCCCATTGCACGGTTTCGACGACCTGATTCTTCGCGACCTTGTAGTCAACCACTTTGCCGAGCAGGCAATCGATGCTGGAATAATTGTGGCTGTCAACAAACGGGGCATTTTTCTGCATGCGTGTAAAGTCCACGCCTCGTGCGCACACGACTTCGCCGTAGCTGTCAATGGATTCGTCGCTGGCGATGTATTCCACCGTGCCTCGGGCGGCGTCGATGACGCGGACTTCTGGATGAATGGTGCGTCTAAGAGTTGGCATGGGAGTGATGGGAGTTGATGGGAGGAATGAGTCCCAATTTGCGTTGTGTTTTTTTCGGACAGCTGTCGCGCCAGTCTGGGGACATGTTGCGCTTCACCAGGGCGAGCGCGGCGCGGCGGCGGCGGGCGTTGACGAAACGAAATTTGATGGCGATCCAGATGAGATCAATCCGCCAGGGGCGCGAGAGCGCCATCCTCCAGGCGGCGAAATCCGCCAGGCGAGATTTGATGATCTCGATGTAAAGCGAACGAAGTGTGCGGCGCGGTTTCATTATTTATTCACAGAAGGTCGCAAAGGACACAAAGGGGGAATGGAAGTTCCGGTTTCTTTGCTTCGTGATCTTTGTGTGCTTCTGTTCAAGTTTTTCCATTTCAGTTGACGATGCCGGCAGGCGAGCGCGGAATTTTGCTGGCGGCGTAAGCGGCCATTTCTTCTGATGATCCGAATTTCGATTTGTCGAATTGGTATTCCAGCCCGGCCGCTTTGACTTTGATGTGGCCGCGCTTGCCTCGCTGGGCGCGGAGGTTTTGCGGCAAATGTTTATTGACGGTTGTGACGTTCATTCTTGTTCTCCTTTGTTTGTGCAGGCGAGTTGGATGCATTGGCAGTTGATGACGTTCGCGGCGCTGCCTGCGGGATCGCCGGGATACATCAAGTTTTCGCCGCCGACCACGAACGGGTCTTCGAGCGGAATGGGGTGCGCTTCGTAACGCGCCTCGGCGGCTTCGTGCGCCGGGCGGACGTTGGGGCCGTGACTTGACAGCCACGATTTCAATTCGATGCCCGCGCCCTTCATTCCCTCGTGCCTGGCGAAACCGTCGAGTGCGCAGACTTCGGTCATCGCGATCTTGCGGGCTTCGTAGCGGCTCAATCCGTTGAAGACGCCTTTGATGTCACCGGCGATTTCATCGATGTTTTTTCCGGCTTTCACCGCGCTTTCAAGGGCGGTTTTCAACTGGCTGAAGGCCGTCTCGCTGACGCCGCTGATTTTGTTTTCGCGACTGCGGATGAACTTGATCGCGTCCGCTGGCGGCATTTTCCACGGATCGTCGGCGCGTCCGATTTCGGACATGAGATCGGCGACGCTGCTTTCAAGCGCCGCGTGGATCGGATTGCGGAGCGCCTCGGTGAGCGCGGAGCCGAAGTCGTCTTTGCTGAAGATGACATCGAGCAAGGAGCGGGAGGTGACGCCTTCAATGGATTTCCGCCCGTAGGTCGCATCGAGCTTCTTCAGCGCCTTGACGCGAAAATCGTTGAAGACTTTGCTGGCCTTTGATTGCAGGAGCTTTGTCGCGGCACTGCGGCGGCGCATGTGGTTTTCCCAGAGTTGCTTGTTTTTCGGGCTGCGATGGGAGGCATGGGAAGAATGCGACGGATGGGAACATCCGCGCAAAGCCGACAACATTTCCTGGACTGGCTCGGGTGCGTCGGGATTTCCTGACTCGGTTGGCACTTCCGAAAAGTCGTCGGGCTTGAGCGGGGTTTGCGTGGTGTCGTCCGGCTCGGTGGGAACGGCGGGCGTGAGATTGATTGGCAAATAACCGATGTCGTCGCCTTCGTATTCGGGCAGCGACAAGTCAAGGTAGTCGCTGATCTGGCGCATGGGCATTCCCTTGCTGAACAATCCGTCCGCGTCTTTCAAGCGGGCGCGCCTGGCGGCTTGAATGACCGGGTGCTGATCCCAATCGAGCAACACTTCGAGATCGAGGCCGAACAGTTTTTTCGCGAGCCTCTCCAGTCCGCCCGCGAGTTTCGCGCCGGTCGGGATGCAGGTGAAACAGATGAGCCAGAAAATGTCCGAGTCCGCGCCGATGGAATACGCGGCTTTCAAATCGAACATCGACATGGGGATGCCGAACGCCGCCGCGATCTCGTGGCGGGCTTCGATGCGCTGCTGAATGAACGGGGCGTCGACGCTGCCGATTTTTGGGTCTTGCACTTCGATGTCGCCTGTCAAGAACATCGGCTTGAATTCGCCGCGCAATTGGGCGTGGCGCTTCTCGCGCAGGGCGGCGATGATTTGATCGCGCTGGGGGTCGGTGGGGATTCCGTTCTTGGCGATGATGAAGGGGCCGGTGTCGCCATTGTTGCCCATCAGGTTTCGCGAGAATTTTCCGGCCAGCCAATCGCCTTCGGCGGCGATTTGGGCGGACGGATATTCGCCGAGTCCGCGAAATTGGTGGTAGGGATTCCAGCCTCGAATGTGGATGACCTGATCGGGCAGCAGAGTCCACTGCTTGCCAAGCACGTCCTGATACGTCCACCCGGCAAGCTCGCCATCGTCGCCCAGGATGTGGCGCATGCGGTAGGGTTGCGCAATGATGATGGGATCGGGCTTGCGCGACTTGGCCTGGGGAAACGGGACCAAGGTGGAATCGGACAGCAGCCAGAAGCATTCCTCCATTTTGAGCCAGCCGATGGTTGCTTCGACGAAATCGGCGTAGCTGAGGCCGCGCACGGGCTCGCGCAGGAAATCGGAGAGTTGCGGGACTTCGATGGCGGCATCGGCGGAGCGTTTGACGGCAAGGCCAGATGACGAGCGGTAGGATTTAATCACGCTCCGCGAGCGGACGTCTCGGCGAGACGTCCCTACCTGGACGTTGCGCGGATAAAAATCAGGGGGGACGCTGCCGACCGGGCCGCTGATGATCTTGATCGCTCGCTGGACCCAAACGGATTCGCGGAACGGCTGCCACATGCTGGCCATCTGGCCGGGTTCCAATGCGCGGGCAAACCAGAAGGCGGGCACGCCCTGGCTCACCGACGACGAATCACGCTGAATAACCTTCAACTCGCACCGCTGGCCGTTGACCTCGGCAATGATGGTCTTGCCGAAGCGGGTATCGTCCAATGCAGCGCGGGCCGCGTTGCCTAGCGCGAAGTCCTCAAAGGTTAAGGTGGCAGGCGCAGAGAGCGCTTCCTGCTTAACCAATGCCGTCGAGGATTCGGATTTTGACCAAGGCCATTTCATCGCGATCCGAGCCTCCCTGATACAACCCGTTGGATAGTGGCGAATCCTGACCCCTTCCAGAAGTGGTCAAAAATAGCCAATTTTGACGAGGCCCCCAAAGATTCCTGTGGCACGCTCAATGGCCTGGCTGCCCGATTCAATGGCCTTTCTTCGTGCACCAAGGTGGAGAGAGGCGCTAAAACGTCCTGGGGCATTTTAGAGCGTTCTTCAATTTCTGAGCTTGCGGGTTTGCGAAGTCCTCGGACGCCTCGGCGAGGCGTCCCTACCTTGAAGAGATTCCGGCCGGAATGCGACACCGGGCCGGGCGATGTATGATAACCCATCCGGTTCGCCGGATGGCGGTCCGCACCCTGACCGTATTCTCGTCCCCCGGCAGATGGGCGGCCTGCCGGGAAATTGCAAATGGAATGGGGAAGGAGTGTCATATCACCACCGCCCCGAATTGCGAGGCTGGCGCTTTGCCCGCATGGATCGCGAGCGCGAGCGCCCAAAATCTGTCGGCGTGGCCATCCTTGGTGCGTTCAGCGGTGAAGCGGACATTGCCGCTCGCAGTTGTTTCCTTGCCGATGGCGCGGAGATCGGAACGGATTTTTCCATCGCTTGGAACGCGAATGGTTTTGTCCTCGAACGAGGCGCGGACAGGATAGGCGAGTTCCTCTTTGACAGTGCCGGTGAAGCTGATGCCTTCGACTTTGTATTTGCCAAACTTCTCTTGCGCCCGCTCGGCGAACTGCCGACCGATGCCGGTCTGGTCAATGCAGCAACGGCGCACGTTTGGCAGATCGAGGATTTCGTAGAGCGCGGTCTCTTGGGCACTGAACGGCGTTTTCTCCAGCACGATGAGGCGGCGCGTGAAACGCATGTCCGCCATTTTTTCCAGAACCCAAATGGCCGTGAGGTCTTTTGTGCGCCCGATGTCGACGCCGACGAAAAGCTCGCCAGCCAATTTCAGTTCCGTCTCCCATGCTTCGCCCGGCTTGTATTCGCAACCGCAAATCATGTCGTAGGTGAGGAACGCGGCGTTGTCGTCGGCGGGCTGGCAGCAAAATTCCTGCAGGAAGGATTCTTCGTCTGCGCAAGTGGCTCGCGTGTAATCGAAATACGCGGCTTCATCCATCTCCTGGCGCTCGTCATCGGGCGGCAATTTGGATTGCAGCTTGCAAAGGAATCCCTGCTCAAGCGCGTTCTGGAGCGTCACCGTGTGCAGGCTGAAACGCTTGGGGTTTCCCTTGTGCTTGATCTCGGTGACAAGGTCGTTGAAGTAATTTGCGCTGCCGCGATGCGTTGAGAAAATTTCCATCTGCCCGCCCCATGTGATGCCTGGAAGCGCGATGCTGTAGAGCTTGCGCGGATCGGGATGCAGCGCAAATTCATCGAGCACGCGGTCGCCGCGCTTGCCCGCTTGCGCGTCAGGATTGCTGGACATGCTGTGCGCCCGCAGTCCGTTGGCAAATTGCATCACGTAGCCGGTGTTCCCCTTTTCATCGATGATGCGCTCGCCCAAATCCTTGGCCGCAATTTGCAGGAGCGAGGCGAAGCTCTTGCAATCTTCGAGGAACAAACGCGCCTGCAAATCGTCGCGGGAACTTATCCAGGCATCCAGCTTCGCGTCGGCCAGGGCTTTGCGTGAGGCGATGCGATAGGCGGTGGCCCATGTCCATCCAATCTGGCGCGATTTTTCGGCGAGCTTGAGGCGCGACGGGTCTTTGACCCATTTGGCCTGGTATTCGAGAAGCAGCGTGTCGCGCTTCGGTATGCATTTGGCTTTGCCCATGATCAGAGAAGTCTTGTCGCCTCTTCGATTTGCGCCAAAGATTCGGCAGTAAGTCCGCCCTTGGTTTTGCCCTGCACTAGCGCGGCTTCGATTTTCTTTTTCTGCTCCTGCACATCCGCGAGCTTGGCTTCCAGCACGGCGATGCGACGGCCATCGTTGGCGATTTTCTGATCGTTCTGCGCGATCCGTTTTTCGTTTTGCTCGATGACGCGCTGGGCCTGCAGTTTGTCGATGAGCTTCAAATCGACTTCCGCTCCGTCGCGGATGTCGGCAATTAATTTCTGCCCGACCGCGCCGCAGACGCCGTCCAAGATCGATTGATTGTCGCCGAGTGGAGTGGCCTTCAATTCCCTGCGGAGTTCTGTCAAGAATTTCCCGACCGGCGCGATGCGCTTGAGGGCTGCTTTCGTCCGCATCCGCTCGCCGACCTGGCTGAGGATGGCCGTGGATGGGCGCTGGCGCTCCCGCTTCGCCCCGAGCGGCCAGGTCGGGCATTGCGCGGCCGCCTGAACCAGCGTTTGCGACGGGGCAAACAAAATTGAGTAGAACGATTCCAAGGCATCCAGCGAAAATGCCGCCAGCGATTGCTCGTAGGAGTCTGGGCGCAGCGCGTCGAATGAATCCAGCGAATCGCCGAAGCGTTCGAGAATCGAAGCGAGGCGGTCGCGATCTATTTTGTTGGCGCTCATTCATTCACAGTTGGGCGACGGCGATGTCGCCCTTGGAGGTCATTGTCCAGAGGGACGTTTTCAGTAGGCGATTTTCCGTGCCGGCGATGTAGCCGCCGGCTTCCAGGGACTTGACCGCGCTGACAATATCCGATTCGGGCAGGCCGGGGCGCGCCAGGCGAACGGTGTCAACAATGGCTGGCAACGAAAGCGGTTCGCCGCTCATGTTGCGCAGGATTCTCAGAATGGTGGGAGCAAGGTTCATTATTTTTTGGCGTTCACCTGGCCGCGCAATTCGGCGACGGCTTCGAGGACAGCGTTGATGCGGTCGTGGGTTTTGGTGGCACGATCTTCGCCGGTCTTCAAAATCTCGGTTTTGTCGGACTCCATTTTCTCCCAAATTTTGTCCGTGTTTGTTTCAATGCGGGCCATGCGCTCGCCCATGCGGTTTTCAACACCGCGCTCCGCGCCGCCGATTTTGGCGAACAGTTGCGCGTGAACAGCGGCGTGCGCGGCCTCCGCTTTCTCGAAATCCTTTTTGTCGACCGGCTCGCCGGTGAAGCTGACTTCCGTGCGCTGCTTGCGGTATATGACGACCCACGCCAGGACTGTCGTAATCACGAGGCAGATCGGCGAAAGAAATGCGGAGACGAGTTGGAGTGAGTTCATGCGTCTAAAATTTGGAGGTATCTCGCGGAGTGATGATCTTCCACGAACTCGGCGCGGTCTTTGCAGACTTCGCGAACGAGCCCCGGCACGTCGCAAATCAGTTTCACCGGCATCGGCAAATCGACGAAATACTTTTGAACGCCAGTAAAATATATTTCGTGCGCGGAGTGTCGGTAGCGGCCCAGCAACCACGGGAGGCGCGGGACAATGTCGTCCTGGTTGACGACGCGAAACGTGTAGTATTGCAGCCCGCTTGAGTTGTACCAGTCGCGGTAAGCGGCGTTGCCGACGCGAGGCTGACCATAGGTGTAGATGCCCGCGAACGGCTGGCGGCGATATTTCCGCACGAAGCGGGCGGCGAGCAAGTGAACCATCGCTCCCCCAAGGCTGTGGCCAGTGAGCCAAATTCGGCGCGGCCCAAACGCTTCCGCGAGGATGACGTTTGCGACGGCTTGCTCAACGAGGTCGACGGAATTGGAAAATCCCTCGTGGACTTTCCAATCGCCATCGCGCTTCAGGATGCAGTCCATATCGGCGAGCACGTTGGGCAGGTTTTTCGTTCCGCGCACAGCAATTGCGACATCCGTCTCGCAACGAAAGACGGCAACGAGCAAATGCCCGGTGTCAATAAGAACGGTTGCGGTCCATCCGTCTTGCGCTGTGATGTCGCCGTAGGTTTGCGCGGCGCATCGGCAAAGAAACCGCGCATTGGCTGGGATGAATTCGTTTGAAGTTTGTGCGATCATACGAATTGGAAAACGGACGGTTCACCCTGAATTGCGCGAAAGACGGCGCGGCCTTTGTCGGTTGCGGAGAGCACGCCGTCGACCTCGACAGCCAAGCCCTGGCGTTTCAGCGTCGCTTTGACGCCGTCAAGGCAGTAGCGCGTCGGGCCGGTCTCGCAGAGCGATTTCAACCACGATTTGGCCTGACCCCCGAGTGTGACGCGGTCGCCCATTATTTGACGGCGGTTTTGGCTGCCGCGCCGATGACGTTGCCGACTGCAGTCCCGGATTCGCCGATGATGGCGGCGGAATTTGTGTCAACCACAACGCCAGCCGAACCGGCGCTGAAATGGGAGCAACCGCCGAGGGCGGCTTGATTCGTATGCCACGCGTTCACGTTCTGGCCGGACGGGTCCATCAAAACGTAGAGCGCACGCAGACCGGATTTATCCTTCCATCGCTCGACTCGCACGAGATGGCCGGTCTGAGGATCGTAGGTCTTGACTTCATGGCTGACGGTCGGGCCGGGCGGTGCCATGAAGCATCCGCCACCGCACAAGGCCAGCGCCGAGATGAGAATGACGCGACGCATGGGAGTTATTTACCAACGGTGACGGAACCGCCGACTGATTGCGTGGCGTTGCTGACGGAGCCGTCAACAGTGACGCTGTTCGGAGTGAGCGTGACGCCGCCTGCAATGGTTTGCTTCGGCGTGGCGTAATCGCCCGAGACGCTGACCGGATTTTTGCAGCCGACTGCGACCAGGGCGACAAGGGAAGTTGCGATCAATAGTTTTTTCATGTGTTTCCTTTCGATGCGGGTTTTACCCACCTTGCTTTTTTCGTTAAGCACGGTTCGAGTGAAACACAGACGGGCGCGGGCGTATTCCCCACCGTGGGGAGAATCGAATTTTTCCGAAGAATTTCTTGGAAGCCGAAAAACTAAAAAGCCGCAGGAGCGTCCTCCTACGGCTGGCGGCACAATCTCACAACGGCGAACGCCGTGTCAACTAATTCTGTGAAACGGGATCGGCGGGCGTGAAGAAAAACGCCACGCCGTGGGATATCGCCCAATCCAACGCCGCGTGAGGGCCGCTGAATTGCTTGGCGGTCATTTTCCCGCCTTCCACCAGCGCCGCCGTCTTGCCGGGCGGCGATGAGAAGAGAATTTTCGTTTTTGCGTTCAATCCGGGAACGGATATTTTTTGCCTGCGTGGCTTGCTCATACTTACCTATGGGCTTGTTGCGCAGGCCCGGTGTGCTGGAATCACGCCGGGCCGCTTTGGTTTTTTTTATTCGTAGTTCATTATGAATGGAAATTGGCGGGCGCGGAGTTTCTTGGGCCACTCGGCAGGATCGCCGCCTTTGGGGTGGCGCATCTTGATCCGGCACGCGGCGAATCCCTCGCCTTGTCCGACAAGCTCGGTTTCGTCGGGGAAATCGAACAAGTTGGCATTGTCACAAATCGCGCTTGATCCGAGTTGTTTGACAAACACCGGCACGCGGGCTGCGACGCAATCGCGCACGGTGTCCGCAATCCATTGAATGTTGCAATCGCGAGCGCCCGGACCGCTCTCGCCGCCGACGATGACCCAATCGACTTTTGCGGCGTTCGAGTTTTGGAAGCTGCCACTGAATTGAGACCCATGCAGGCAGTCGATATTGACGTGCCCGTCGTGGCGGACATTTTGCAAAGCCACTTCTGAGAGCAACGGTTCCATGCTCAGGAAGAGCACGGAGGCGAGGTTCCGGCACCGAAGGAGTTCCCAGATGCGCTTATCGGCGGCGGCTTGATTTTCAACAGATGTCCCCAGCCAGATGTTCTCTCTGGCTGGCACGCGGGTGAGGATGTTTTCGGGGCGCTTGGTAAGGAGGAGCCAATCCAAATGCGGCGTGGCTTCAATCAGCTTCCAAAGCCTCTCTCGCTCTTTATCAAGCGCTGGGTGGCACTCAAATACGTCCGCCATGCTGGCGCAAAACACCCGGCGGCGCCCGCCCGCTTGCGCGGCCTCAGCGTTCCATTTCAACGGTTCGCTCCAATGCTTCTCTCCGAAAAACAGCCGCTCCGAATTTTTGCCCCACAGTTTTTTACCGAGACGGCGGGAGAATGCTTCGGCGTAACAAAAGTTGCAGCCTTCCGATACTTTGACGCAACCCCACCACGGATTAAAGGTGTGGTGGCACCATTGGATTTTTGTATTTTTCATTTGAGTGATTCCCGTAGTGCTCTCAATCCGGCCAAGGCGTCCTCGGCGGATTTCGTATTGACTGACAACGGCGGGGAAACTTGTATTTGTTCCGCCTGTTTTTTCGGCGCTTTTTCAACTCTCACGAACGCCTCGCGAGTATCGCTTCTGACGCACACGGGCGTGCCTGGCGGGGTTTTGTGGCGCAAGGTGGCCATGGACAGCGGCATGTCTTTGTCGATCTCCGTGCGCTCGCAATAGGCGGCGATGTAGTCAAGTATCGGTTTCTGCCACTTGCCTGTGAGATTTTGTTCGCACCATTGCAGGTATTCGGCGGGGACGTGGCGCATTTCTGTCCCGCGCCATTTGCCAAAGGGCATCGGGGTTTCGTCGGTGAGCGGGGAAGGGTTCATTTTGTCAGGAACTCAGGAACGGAGGCTTATGGGTTCATTCGATATTCGGTGAGAGATATACCACTTCCGTCGCGACGGTTTTATTCATCGTCTGACTTGTAGTTGACAGTTTTCGCCATCCCTCAAACATGCGGTCGTAATGCTCATTGGGATACGTGCTGATGATGGCCATTCCCTTGATGCGCAAAAGCAAGTTGCCCAAGTGCGTGTGATCGCTCGCGGAAAACTCAAATGCGTAAGCTCCTTTGCACCATGAAACATTCCGGGTATCCGTGGGATACGGCGGGTCGACGTAAAAGAGCGCGTTCGGTCCGTCGAATTTGCGAATCACATCCAGCGCGTCGGCGTGCTCGATTTGAACGCCGCGCAAGCGCCTGGCCACGCATCCGAGATTGCGCTTGGCGTCGTGCCACTCTTGCAATTGATTGGCTCGTGACCGCTCCCACAGGCGGTTCTGCGTTTTCCATCCCGTTGTCTTTTGCCGCGAGCCGCCGAAGCCCTGCCACGACGAAACAAAGAACCGTCGCGCGTCTTCCACTGGATCGTCGGACCGCACGAAGGCCAGTTCAAATTCCTCCCGCGAAAACGGAGTCAGTTCAAGCAGGCGGAAAAGCCCACGCGGATTTTCGCGGAGCACGCGGAAGAAATTCACGACGCCCGAATCGAGATCATTGTAGACTTCAACGGGCGATGGCTCTTTGCGCAAGAGGACACCGCAAGCGCCGCCAAACGGCTCAACGTAGGTTTCGTGCGCGGGAAAATGCGAGGCGATCCACCGACCGAGCCGGAATTTGCCGCCGTAGTAGCGCAATGCTGGATGTTTGGGCGCGGTCATTGTGTTTTCAAAACGGGACGTTGGCGGATTCGGGTTCGTGGTAGACTTCGGATTCTTCCACTTCGACTTCGGATATTTTTGATTGACTCAAAACCTTGATCCGGCTGTTGCAGGTGATGATGAGTTGGCTGAGTTGCCCATTGCTCAAATCTTCGACGGTGCGCTTGCCTGGGATGATCTTGAAACGCTGTTTCAAGAGCTTTGCAATGTAGGCGGCGGAGGTGATGTCGCGGAGCACTTCCAGCATGTGCTCGGCCTCGTGCAGAAGCCTGACGCGGGCTTGGTCTGCGTTGTGATCGACGCGGTCGGCCAGGCGCAGGAATTCGCGCTTGATGGCGTCAAACATTTTTCCTTGGTCGATGTCCTTGGCGCTGACGCCGAATCGACCGAAGGCGGCGTGGTGTGCGGCCTGGCGCAAGTCTTCCTTTTCCTTGGCGGTGCGGCATTTCTGGGCTTCGCAGGCGGCGGCGAACAGGCGGAAATATGCGCCGTGCTGGGACTCGCTCATCTTCCATCCGGGGTAGTTGGGTTTCATAATTTGGGATTCTGAATTTTTTAATCAGGAACAACCGAACTCAGGAACGGAGGCTTTATTGAGTCTTGGCCAGATTTCGTTCCAAGCGGTCCGCAGTCTGCCGCAACAGTTCAATGGTCTCGGCCTTCGGAACTGTGGCCGCCAACTCGCCTCCGTCGTAAATGTCGGTTTCAGTCGGCGCGATGATGACGATCAAGCCAAAGCCTCGCGGCACTACCCTGGAAGCGGCGAGCGCGGCGGCGTTAACGATTTTGGATTTTTGTTCTGTTGTCATGCGTGGAAAAATTTCTGGTAAAATTCGGCGGTGGTCATGAACTGGCTCGTGGCAGGCTCGCATTGCAGATCGCGCAGCTTTGCCGCCAGTTGCCTTTCGGTGAGGGTGGTAAGATAGTTGCGAAACCGCCCCGCGTGCGACGGCTTCGACAACTGGATTATCTTGTCAATCATTTCTTCGCGGAGTTGTTTGTTTCCCGGAGGCATTTTTCAATTGAGAATTGAGATTGGGGAATGAGGAATGGCGGTCAGGCGACAAGATCGGCGGTGCGAGAATCGGCTTCCTCCCCGGCGCTGACGGCTTTGCCGAGTTCCACTTTGGCGGGCTTCACCGAGAAGCTCTTGCCGGTCCGGCGCGTGACGCGGAATCGCGCCAGTTCCGCGTCGGTGAGCTTTTCGAGCACCTCGCGGTTAATCGTCTTGACTGTCTTGACGGCGAGTTCGATGCCGGACATCGGCTCTTGATCGGCGGCGTTTTCCAGGAGCGCGAGGGTGATTTCCTCGCAAGGAATTTCGAGCGACGGAATATCGCGGAACCCAACTGAGCCGAAAAGCGTCTTGACTGACTTCTTTTCCTTGAACCACTCGGGGTGAGCGAGGCAGATCGCCTCCAGCGCAGCCGTGGCGTCGGAGATGGCCGTCTGCAGGTCCGCGTAGGTGTCCTTGTGCTCGTTGACGGCGTCGATCATATCCTGATCGATGGCGGCCTGCATTTCGGCGAGGCGCGTCGTGCTCGTCGCGACGACATTGAGCATGTCGAGCAATTGCAGGTAGTCGCTGCTGACTTGGGTCGTTTCTTGTTCTGTTTTTTTCATAGGTTTGAATTTGAATTTATTTGTTGACGGTTAATTTTCTGCCTGGACGGATGACGATGATTTTGTTGCGCGGCTCTGTCAGTGGCGTGGCGACGACTCTGAAATGATGCCCGCATGCCGGGCATTTGTATTCGTATTGAGGCACTCCGATGCAAAACGAACTGAGGCTGTTCGTGGTCTTGCAGTGCCCGCAGGTGATGGTGGCCATGGCAATTATTTGTTGACTGTTAATGGCTCGGCGGGTTTGACGGTGATTTCGGAGGCATCCCAGCCTTGCATGCCGGCGCGATTGGCGGCGGCTTGCTCGGTCGGAAAGCGGGTTGCTTTGTCCTCGCTGGCCTGCAGGTCGGCTGCGGGCCAGCGGCATGTGTCAAGGAAACGGACGGGCCATTTGCCTTTGTAGAGGACGATGTACTGAACTGCAATTTCAACAGAAGGGCACAAAGGACACGAAGGGGAATTGCTCATTTGATGATGGGGTTGAGTTTCAAAACGGCGGCGTTGGCTGATGATAGTCCTCGGACGCCTGGGCCAGGCGTCCCTACCTCTTCCAGCGCGGCGATTATCAAGGCGATAATCGCCGCGGTGAAATAGAAGCCGATGATGCAAAACAGAATTATGCAAGCCTTCATGCGGCCTCCTGTTCGTTTTTGGCGGGCATCCATGCGACCAAGGTGCATTCCTCGTAGCCGCGCTCGGCTTTTATTTCGCTGGCGATGCCGTCGATGTCTTCGCGGGTGGCGATCCGCTCGCGGTCGAAGGTGCCCGCGCCGCTGTAGTCTTCGCCGTCGCGGGTGCCCACCCAGGAGACGATGTAGCGGGTCATTCTTCCCTCCCTTCGATTGACAGCAGTTGGGTGGCGGCGAGGCTGAACGCGATTTGCGCGTCGGTGTGGCCTTCTGCTCGGAGTTTTTTGATGACGTTGATGTCGGACAATCCTCCTTCGAGAATGCCGAGGGCGAGGCGGATTTGCTTTTTCAAGCGCCGGGCATAACCACGGGCGCGGCAGGTGTCGGTGGCCTGGCTGATGAGATCGGCTTTCAGGTGCGGGGCGTATTGATCGAGCAACAGCCCGGCGAGTTCCTGGGCGGTCTTGTTGTCAAATACACCCACGGCGCGGAATTGTCCGGTGCGGGTGGTGAACTGATCTTCGTCGGGCAAGGCGAGGATTTTTTGCTCGATCATGGGGTTGCCGATCATGATGACGGGGCATCCGGTGCGGTTGTGAAACGCGTAAGCCCATCGCAGTCCGCCCATGGTCAGCGCGTGCGCGTTGTCAATCATCAGCGGGCGGCTGGTGCCGGTGAAGCGGTCGACGACGATGTCGTTGAAGCCCATCGGATCGGTGATGCGGCGGCGGATGCTGTTTTTGCGGCGCAAATCGGAGACCATGCATTCGGCGCTGCCGTGGCAGTAGTCGGCTGTCAACAATGTGGCCATCGGGTCTTCGAGCAGGAACAATTGCGCTCCGCAGGTTTTGCCGATGCCGGCGCGCCCGGTGATGACGCCAAGATCGTTCGTCTTGATGATGCTGCGAATGATCGCGCATGTCTCCTGGGTGACGGGCGTGTGGCGAAGCTCGCGGGTGAGATCGACGCGCTCCATCGCGCCGTTCAACCACGCCTGCAGCTTGAACTCCAATTTGACAACGTCTCCGACTGGCGCGCCTTTGATCCATTTGTTGATCATGGCGGCGGACACGCCGATCTGGCGGGCGAGTTCGGCCTGGCTGAAATCGGCGTTGAGCCGGGCTTTGATTTGCGCGTGCAAATGGCGGTCGAGGATTTTGCCCGGCGCTTCGGCGGCGGGTGTTTCGGGTTCTGGTTCGGGTCGCTCGGCGCGGTCGCCTGGCGGCAATTCGTTGTCTCCTATCATGTCAATCATAACTCTCCTTTTTGTTGCGGGTTAACTTTCTGCGTTTCCTCTGAACAGCGCCGCGCTGGCGGCGGCTGCCAAATCGTTTGCTTCCTTTTTCTGGCTGGCGAAGACGCGGGCGTTGTTGTCAACAATTTCGCTGGCGCGGGTATTGATGGGGGCGGCGATCTTGCGGGCTTCGGCCAGGATGGGGGCGAATTGCTTGCTCTTGGCTTTGTGGTGCTCGTTGAGGGCTTCGGCGTCGTGGTAGCCTGCGGCGTTCAAGCGGGCAGCGGCGATGCCGACGAATCCGCCTGCGGCGTTGTAGAGCCAGACGGATTTGGGCTTGAAGCCGTTGACTCGTGTCAAGTATTTGTCGCCGTGGCGCAGGGCGACTTCGTTGCCGTCGAAATCGCGCCAGACGGGGCCGTAGCGGACGGGGTTGCGCTGGTCGATTTCCGGCAATTCCAATTCCAGCAATCCTCCTTTGCTGACGGACTTTTCCTTGCCTTCCAATTTCGCGAGCAGCAAGGCGCGTTGCGACGGGTTGAATTTGATGAGCTTGCCCGCGCCGCGATTGAAGACTTCGCGGGGGCTGAGGTTGATTTCGCCGCAGAGGCGCGGGTTCTGGCGAAGCAAAAATTGGACGTGCGCTTGCTGATCGGGGGTGAGGCGGTCGAGTTCGGTCCACGGAATCCACGGGGTTGTTTCTGTCAAGCGAAAGGCGGGGATGATGTTGCCGCATGCGGCCCATTGGTTGAGCTTGTGATCGCGCCGGGTGTTGATGACCTCGCACATGGAGTCGATGGCGGGGGCAGCGTGCTCATATTGGAGCAGATTGAATTTGATGAGCTTTTGCCGCTCGGGGGTAAGAACCTGCAGGGCGCGGTGAAGGGCTTCGTCGGTTCGCTCCATGAGTTCCAAGCCTTCGGGCTTGTCAAGACGAGAGTTTTTTCCGGCCTGCCCGGGAAAGTCGATCATGTCGTCGCAACGGTTGTGAAGCAGGTTGAACCACGATTCCAAGGGGGCTTTCCAATTGGGGTTGCCGCCGCCTGGGCCGGTGAAGAGACCGGAGATGCCGGGGCCGCCGCCCATGGGGCCGCGACGGATTTTGATTTTGCCATCGGTGAGGATTTCGAGCATGGATTCGTCCTCGGGGCGCACGGTTGCGGTGCTTTTCTCGCAGTAAATTTCCGTGCCGGCCGGGTGGTAGCCGTGAGTTGAGAAATACGCGTCAAGCAGAAAGATCATTTCCTTTTCCTTGAGGCGCTGCTCGACGCCGCGCTCGTCTTCGCAGGTTGGCTTGTGGCCTCGGATCGGATTGCAGCCGCTGGCGAGATCGAGCATGTGGAGGCTGATGATGCGGCTGCCTTTGCCCTGCCAGGTGATGCGGAAATCATTCCAACAATCGTCGGGGAAGAGGATTTGCCCGACTTCAACGCCTTCGCGGGTCTTGGGAATCTTGTAGGTGTATTGCTGCCCTGACTTTGGGCCGATATTGACGAGCTTGCGGGCGGCGATGGAGGCTTCGGCACGGGCGATGCGGCGCAAGTTGCCTTCCGTCCATCCGTCCGGCAAATCGGTGAGCGGATTTGGCTCGGGGCAGGTTTGGTACCCGGGGATCGCTGCGGACGCATCGCCCGCCCTCCAGCGCCGCCATTGCGGGATTAATTTTTCGGAGTAGGCGGCGCGGAATTTGCCGCGCTGGCGTCGGGACCAGAGTGTGCCGAGATGCTCGCGAAATGCCTGGGTGAGTTCTTCGCCATCGGCGTCTTCGCCCCACCACGCGGGACCGGCCAGGGCGCGGTCGAGAAGGGCAACCCAATAGCCGTTTTTGAGTTTGAATCGGAACCAGCAATTGCGAATGGTTCCTTGCCCGAATCCGCGCCGTCCGGGATTGGCCGATGCGACTTCCTTGACGCCTTCCTCGACGGACTTGGCCTTGGCAATGGTCTGCATGGCGGCGAGCCGGGCGATGACGAGATCGCGGGCTTCGTCTGAGAGACGGACAAACCGCTTGTCGTGGATCGGGGCGGTGAAGCTGAGTGCGGGGATGATGTCAGTCATGGTTTGCGTTCTTTTTTGACGGCTTCGATTTTGCGTCCCAGGGCGAGGCGCAGGTCTTCGAGTTCGTTGATGGCCGAGAGTTTGCAGAGGATGAAATTCTCGCGGTCTTCGATCAGGGTTTTGAGGTATCCGCCGTAAATGACGCGCACGGTTTCATCAGCGGCTTGGGCTTGCTCCTGGGCGTTGGGCTTGCGGGGCGGTGCCGGAGGATGCGAGCCGTCAGGCAAGGTCTGGCGTGTGTCGCCGCCAATGGGCTTTGGCTCGTTGAGCAGCTTGCACGAGCGCATGAACTCAACCATGCCCTGGCCATCCATGATCTGCGGAATGGCTTTGAGGATTTCCTCCTGCTCGACTTTGCTGAATTTTTTCTTGAGTTGAAGGGGTTTCAAATTTCCCACGGTGGGAAATTTGGCTTTCACGGTGTCCGCAAAATTCCGCCATCGTCCCACGGTGCCATTCGAGAGATCGGGGAAGCTGTTTTCAATCCATGCCAGCAATTGTCCGTGCGGCAGAATATCGGCGGCGAGGTTCATTTCGTTTCCGGCCAGAAATGCGTAGCCGAAGAGTTGCGCGCCGGAACGATCCACCCCGTTGGCATAGGCGCGGATGTTTTTCTTGTGGACAGCGAGTTTTTTTTCCGCCTCGGCGCTCAAGGAGTGTGTCAATTCTAATTTGTTGCTCATGGTATGTCGATGTCGAGTTGCTTTGGCTTGGGACGGGACGCTTCGGCGGCGAAGGCATCGCGCATTTCGGCGGTTTTGGCTGCGGCGGAGTTGAAGTGATGGATGGCGAGATCGAATTGCGCGTTGCTGAGGCATTCCCAGCCTTGCATTAAGTCGGCTTCGATCATTTCGGCCTGGATGCGCTGTGCGATGGTGAATTTTTTCATGCGCTCGTCCGGCTGGCTACGATCAGTCTGGATTGCAAGAATCCGGCGACGCTGGCCCGTGTGACCCACGGCGATTGGCCGCGCCCGAGTCCGCAATTGCGCCGGGCGTCGGGCGCAATCAGTTTGTCCGCGATCAAATGGGCGATGTGGCCTTGCACCACGGATGCGAGAAGGGCTTTCAACTCGACGGCGCGGAGCGCCTGGCGGTCGGGAAGGATGTCGGCAAGGACGTCATCCATGGTCAGGCTCGCAAATTCTGGCGCGGCTACCCTGTTCTGCTTATACGCGACAATCGAGCCGTTCCAGACGGCGACGAATTGCCGCTCCGCGCCAGCGCGGGCGAGATCGAAGGCCCACGGCAGCGCTCGCGAGCCGATGAGCGCCAGGACGTCATCTTCGTTTCGATCCAAAGCCCACATGGCGACTTTGAGCGGCGCGAGCGGGCGGCGCTCGCTGATGCGCAGATCAAAGCTGAGTTGTGGGGCGATGGCGGGCATTTCAATGGGCTTTCAAGGGCGTTGAAAGGGCGGTGTTTTGGCGGTTTAGGGAGGCTTGAACGTCGCGGGCCTTTTGCTCGGTCGGGTAAAGGCCCCATCGCTCGGCGTTTCCGGTGCCGTAGTTGAAGCGAGAAACCTCCCAATCGCCTGCCGGGCGTTGTCTGACGCGCCATGGATGGGGACTTGAAGTGGTGGTGGTCATTGTGCCTCCTTCCCCGAAAGGGCGATGTTCATCCGATCCATTTTTTCCCGGACCGCGTTGCGGATGAATTTGGAGCGGTCAGAATCCGCCACCCTTACCGCGACATCGATAAGAGGAAGAACTTCATCGGGAAACCACACGTTGATTAGCTTGCTGTTCGTTTTTTTAATCGATCCGCGTTTCATTGGAGGTGTATATACTCAGTATATACCAAACTGACAAGAAAAAAGTTTGGAAAAGTTTTTGGCGCGGGTGTATATACACCGCGTGCCAAGCCAACGCGCCGAAGGTCAGAAGCTGGTTCCGATCCCGATGAAACAGGATTTCATTGACGAGATCGATGCGGCTTGCGAAGCGCACGGGTATACCGAACGCTCGCGTTTCATCCGCGAGGCGGTTTACGAAAAGCTCGTGTCTTTGGGGCTGAAAGTTCCGGCTTCATTGTCCCAGGCTCCGCCAAGGACAAAGAATGCCAGATACCCGGCCGCCCTCCCGCAAGGAGTTTTGATGAACGAGCCGGGCAAATCGCCTAGTTCAACTCTGACCGCTGATGAAGTCGCTGAGTCCATCGCGGCGGCTGAAAAGGCACCACCCGGCCTTCCAAGACATTTGCGGAAACGTAAAGCTGGCGGGACCAGCGGAGGTAAACCTCCGCCATATGACGGCGCTTCTTAGCCGACCAATTGCCTGCATGAGCTTCCAAGGTGAATTCCAATTGGACCATTTTACGATGAGGAGTCGTATTTTTCATGCCCTCGATTTTCCGGCAGAGGGTTGGACAAAAACTGTCCATGTGAATAAGTTCCGCGTTTTGTGAATAAGTTTTTATGAACAGAAAACGAAAAATTGTTTGGGGCGTGGTGGCGGGATTGGCGGTGTTTACATGGCTCTCAGGGCGGAATTGGCTGAACTGGGAGGATATAAGACAGCGGCGTGAAATTCGGGAAGAGTTGCGGCTCCGTCGCCCGGAGGAATTTGAAAGTCACGCACAGACTTGGGCGAGGTATCGCTTGGAAGCGACCAACGGCATGATGAAGTCTTTAACCAATGACCAGGTCGGTCTTAACCGCATCATTGAAATCCGCTTCAACGATATTGGCGATGACGTTTCAAAATGGAACGCCGAGGCGGCGGTCGAGTTTGTGAACGCCTCCGGGGGCGTCAACCGAACGAATTGGTATTATCGATTCGCCAAATGGTCGATGCCGTCCGATGGCCACGTTTCCGCCCAAGTCGATGGCATGAAGATGTATAAGCAGCAACAAGACGCCGCTCTCGGCGCTCGGTAAAAGTGTCCTGAACCTTTGCACATTGCGGGGTTGTTGTTGGTCTGTGTCCCAAACCTCCTCCGGCCTTTGAATCCTTTGTAAGTGCTTGATCTTAACGCTCCTGTGGTTTGCTTAGGGCTGTACTGAACCTCATGCAAGAAAGCGCCGAACAGCGCCAGCACAAAGGCCAAAGTTAACGAGAAAACGCGACGAGGCATTCAGTAATTATACCAAGCGCCCGCGCCAAATAAATAACATGTTCATGCGGGCGCACTGCATGAACAGCAGCCAGCAACGCGGGAAGGCGATTGCAATTGTGGATGGCGATTCATTGAAAAAGGCAATCCAACCCTCGTTTTGAAGCGAATCATTATATAATCTCCAAAAAGGGGCAACACCCGCTACACTGTTGATAACAAGGCATTTAAGCAGCTACAAAGGGGCAACAAACCCGCAACAGACCCGCAACATTTTACTCCGTTTGTTGTAGAGCCCTCGCAGCGCCGCTCATTTTTCTCGCTTCACGCAGCTTGGCGAATGCTTGCAGCAGGTCCGGATTCGCGCTTTGCGGACGCTCATGGGCTTGGACCTGCTCTCTCTTTGCTTCCTGCTTTCTTGCTTCGGCATCTGCCTCGGCGTGCAGCATAGAGCTGCGGTGCATTTCTTCGATCCGCGCGTCGAGATCGGCTTTTGGCACATAGCGTGTCAACGCCTCCCGGAAGGCGACGCTGGTGTATCCTTTGCTGACCTCACGGCCGATTCTTATGTCCGAGGGCTTGATGCCATAGGGCCGCAAGATTTTTGAGATTCGATACTCATCAATGGTGGAACCGTCCTCGGTCATCGGCCTCGTTCCACCCTGGAACGTGCGCAAGAAGTTGGCCAGCTCGCGGCTGAAGATTTTCTCGCGGCCCCATTCGACGAAAATCGAAAAGATGTCCAGCAGCAGTCCGGTGCCGGCATTTTCTGACTGCGATGCGGTCAGCGCCAGAGCGGCGGCATGCAGTTTCCTTTCCCATTCCTCCCCCGCCAGCCGCGCGATGACAAACAATGGGTCGAACGTATCCGCCGCGCGATCGTTCAAGCCCGCCCCGCGGATTTTTTCGAATCGCGCGATGGATTCCCCGGCGTCCAACGCAAAGCGCGCGCATTTCGCCTTTATCTCCGCCGTTTTCAAGTCCGTCAGCGGCGCGCATGTTTCTGTGGTGAGTTTGCGCGACAACTTCACAACAATGGAGCGATCAGCAATGGTATCCGGCGCTTCACCAATCAGCGCGATGACCTTTGGGCACCAGCAGCTATACCGCTTCAAGCCAGTTTCCCCGGCTTCAACCGCTGGCATCGGCTGCGCCTCAATCCGAGGCTGTTTCAATTTGGCTTTCGACAATCGGAGGACATAAGCCGTGCGCCAGGTGTTGCCGGAATTGATGATGCCCCGCATGGCGCTGTTGCGGGCCAGAAACGTATCCGCCTCATCGATGAAAAGAGTCGGGCTGCACCCATCAATGGCTCGAAACAGCGCGCCGACCGTTATATTGGACGCAATCAAAGGCTTGTGCGCCATGGCCGCCAGCACCGAGACAAGCGTCGTCTTGCCGCACCGTTTTTCCGGCGATTCAATCGCCACATAAGCGACGGCATCGCGCAACTCGAAAGTGTAAGAATGCAGCACCCACACCGCGAGCGCCGCCGCCGCATGGTCATTGAGCACGACATGTTCTTTGATAACCGTTTCGATTTCCGTCAACAACACGGCCAAATTGACCGTCCCTGGATACGGTGGCACTGCGTCAAAGAGAAAAGATTCTTGTTTCATAATTGTCTTTTTCCTTTTGAGACTGCCACGGTTGCTTGGACAAAGGCTGTCTAGGTGGACAGATTTCTTAATGGAGCGCGACCGTCCCGGTCGCCTCCAGTCGGCGTCCCGCCGAGTGGTCGCCGCGATCAAAAGCGCCGGTCCCGGATGTGCGAAGGCATCTGAGACTGAAGATGCATTCGGCGGGACGCCAAATGCGGCGGCCGAGACGGCCGCAGTCCCCTTGATTCAACTGAATCGCTCCAGCCAAGCTCCGTAGGAGCGAAATCTTTGTAGATCAACAACCGACAACGAATAACGAACTCCGTGGGAGCGGCATCGTTCGCGTGACGTCAAAGCATATGTCGCCCCTACGAGGCTTGATTCCAAAGGATGCGGGGTTCTACAACGATGTCGCACCTACGGCGCTGCTAAAAAGCGAAATGCGGTCGGCGAGGGCGCCAACCGCGACACGCGAGGCGCGTGTGCTCCCCAAGCCGGATCCAGGGAGCGCACGCGCCCCCGCGTGCAGCGGGACGCGCCTCGCGTTCCGCATCAGAGACGTCTGACCCCGGCGGTCAGCTCATCTCGCGTTGCACACCCAGAGCGGACTGTGCTAAAGCACCTAACGAATGGTCAATCTTGACTGAGACGAAACTATGGAAAGTGTCACCGCATTGGAAGCCAAGACCCGGTTTGGCCAGCTCCTTGAACTGGTAGCGCAAGGTGAAGAAGTCATCACCCGGCACGACAAGCCGGTGGCGCGCTTGGTGCCCGAAGGCCGCCGCGATCTGGAATCCGTGCGCGCGGCGGTCGCCGTACCTTTCGAATTCCGCCAGCAAATCTCTCGCCGGAACCAAGGGAAACCAAAACTCACCACTGCGGAAGTCAAAGCTTGGATTAGCGAGGGGCGGCGGTGAGCGGCAGTTTCGTTGTGGATGCGTCCGCTTGATTTGAGTGAGTCTGTCGAAACCTCAAGAAAGGGCGCCCAACAATGCGGCTTTAAAGCCCTCTAAATTTTCGTTGCCTCCCAGACGCAATAGCGCGGCCCATAAATTTCCGCACTTTATATTCACTATTTAGGAGGTTCGTTTTCATGAAACATTTTTGTGGCGATTGTGTAGAACCACTGAACAAAAACCGCACCAATCAATCCTGCTGCAAAACTAGCGCTTACCAGTATTAGTAAAAAAAGTGGGTCCTTGACTCCCAATTCAAAAAATTTTCGGTGCTTTAGATACAGAGCTGTGGGGACTAAAAAAGCGGCAGTTATGCCGAAGATGATATTAGACAAAAGCTCCGCAGATTTCCATATTCTAAAAACGCTAATTTTAGTATATATTAAATGGCGTGAAGCATCGTCCGCGACTGTTCTAAAAAAACCACCCGCGGCCCCAGAAACGGCAACAATAAATAGTAATACTAAAAAATCGCAAAGCCATGATAAATTATGTCCCCATCCCGTGAGGTTCATTTTTGGAGGCGCATCCAAACTGCAATCAGCCAACTGTTTCACTAGCGCCTTAACATCGTCGTCCAGCTTTAAAGTGATTTCTGATGAAATCTTCGCCGATGCAAAATCACTTGTGTCGAGGCGGACTTTAATTGGAACGATAATCTCTTTGACAGCATCAGTGAAAAGGTTGATCGGAACGACTACCGCCGAGGTATTTGAAACTGTCATGCTTACGGGCACTGGGCTTTTGTTGGTCGCCTTAACATCCATTATGAGTGGAAGGGTAGTTTCCTCGGGTTCTTTAGCCGTGAGCCTTACTTTCATTTCAATTTCCGGAGTTGAATTTGTTGGTTCAACTTTCAGCACCACCTTGTCGAGCGGTTCATTTGTAATGTGAAGATTGATCGAGAGGTCATTTGTCTCTCCTTTTGCGAACTTTAGGCCGCCAGGTAGCGGCCGGGAATCATTATTGTACGTTGTTTTGCACCCTGCGATCAGGCATAACACCATCATCAATACAAGTTCAACCTTTCTCCGTCTCATAATCCTCCTCAATTTGAAAATCTATCGTAGGTTGTGGGCCAAGCCGAGATTTCTAGGTCATGTTCATGACAGAAATTGTATCCAGATTCAGTCAGCATTATCTGGCCTGAAGGCGCAACGGCCGCATATCTTTTATCGATTAGCAACAAAACGCCGAAGGAAAACTCCATGTATTCCGGTGAGCCAGTGGCCACGGTAAAAGTCCAGCGCTGATCCCTGCGATTTTGAAAATGAATTTTTTGATATTTCCACAATGTCGCTAACACCTTCTTTTCTTGAATGGCCATTTGTGAAAATATGCTTGAAGGGTGTGCCTGCGCGATCGCGAATGGCGTCGCAGGTTGAGCCGGTGTGGATCCTTGCTGACGATATTTCACACCGTCTTTAGAGATGCTTTCAAAGATGCCGCCCATCCACGGTGCGGCACCAAGCGCCACAAATCCAAGCAACACGAAATCCGCCTTGCCTGAACAATTGCAGAGATGGATTATGGCAATTAGTGCGCACGCGATTGACAAAAGCTGCGCCGGCATTTCTCGTTGATCTTGAGGCTTCATAATTCTGTCACTTGTCACTTCAAAAGCTGCCGGGTAAGGTCGAATCAAAACCGGCCATTCTAAGGCGATTCAAAAAAGTCAAAAACGGTCAATCCCACGTAATCGCATATTTGACACGCGGACGTCACATTGAGCCGTGAAATAGGAGGAAGCAAGTACGCAATTGCGCGGTGACCCATTTTATGCCTCTAAAGCGGCGGGCGGGTTTCCATTAGTGGGTGGCGTCATTGACTCGGAAACGAAGTTGATTCATTTATTGAGGTTTTTTGTGAATTGCGCTAACTCTAGAGCCTGTACTTAACTTTTTGTAAAAATTGTCTGTACAATGTATTTATATCCCGGCAATACGCTGCGGATGAAGGAAAAACGATCGAGCTATCCAAGCGATGTCAGCGATGAGGAATGGGCCTTCTGCGCCCGTTACTTGACACTTATGACAGAGAAGGCTCCGCAGCGGGATTATCCGTTGCGCGAGGTCTTCAATGCCCTGCGCTACCAAATCCGAGCCGGGCTGGCGTGGCGGATGATGCCGCATGACTTGCCGCCCTGGCACGTTGTGTACCAACAAACCCGGCGTTGGGTCAAAGCCGGCTGTTTTGAGGCGATGGCGCATGATTTGCGCGCTGTTTTGCGTCTGGCCTTGGAGCGGAAGGCTGATCCGAGCGCCGTCATTCTGGATAGCCGGACCTTGCCATCGACGCCGGAGAGCGGAGCGCGCGCCGGTTTCGACGGACATAAAAAGCGCAAAGGTTCCAAGGTGCATGCGGCGGTGGACACCCTGGGTCACCTGCTGGCGCTGGCAGTGACCCCAGCCAACGAGCAGGATCGTGTGCAGGTGGAGCAACTGGCCCAAGCGGTGCAGGCCGCCGTGGACGAACCCGTGAGCGTGGCCTTCGTCGATCAAGGTTACACCGGAGAAAAACCCGCTGAGGCGGCCTCCCAACACGGCATTGAGTTACACGTGGTAAAACATCACGAGCCGAAAAAGGGCTTTGTGTTGCTGCCTCGGCGCTGGGTTGTAGAAAGGTCGTTCGCTTGGGCGGCCCGATTCCGCCGCTTGGCTCGCGATTATGAACGGCTGGCGGAAACCCTGGCAGGATACCACTGGCTGGCTTTCGCCACCCTCATGCTAGCCGCTCTATTCCGAAGAAGTTAAGTACAGGCTCTAGGCTAAATGATTCAATCCCGTCGGGATTGACGGACTGCAATCGCCCCAACCGAGAAATCTCGTGCCTCTGTTCCACCGAAAATAGCGAGAACCACCTGTTTGCGCGTCGAAATCTCATGGCTGCATTGGGCGCAGCTTCCAGATGACGTGCGCAACGCGGATTGAGCTGATGAAATGCATCTGAGTGTGAGACGGATTCTTCCTCTTCTGGCGGTCTTTTCATTAACACACCGCTTCAGCGAGGTGGCCCGAGGCCGAGGACGGAGAAACCGTTTTAACGGTTTCTGGCCCTGCCGTGGCTTACGTCGCCGCCGAGTCTGGGACGCCTGGAACGCCGTTCGCTCCTGATGAAACCGTTAAAACGGTTTTTGTGGTTTCGGCTGCGGCCACACCCCGCTGAAGCGGTGTGTTAATGAAAAAGGCGGTCGGGCGCAATAGCACATTCCGCCTACACATGCGGCCAATGCCAGCCGGTTAACGATGCCGCTCCTGGACGGAGCTTGGAGGATTTTTTGCGTCGCTACTACAACGATGCCGCCCCTGAACGAGGCGGGCATGGCAATGAGCGTTGCCCATTTCGATCGCTTACGCATCTCAAGAGACGAGCAGCGGGGGACTTGTCACCATCCGCCAATCAGATAATTTTAGACCATGAGCACGGTGCAAGAAATTGAATCCGCCATCACGCGGCTCAAGCCCAAAGATATTCACGCAGTGGCTGATTGGTTGATGGATTGCCGCGAAAAGCTTTGGGATGAGCAAATTGCGGCGGATGCCCACGCCGGGAAACTCGACTCGCTCGTCAAGAAGGCCAAGGATGGCCATTGCGCGGGGAAGACGACGCCTTTTCCGTGAAGCGGAATATGTCGCGCCTTACGGGGCTTGGGATTCTTTCTTCGTGGTTACTATAAATATGGCGTGCCTGACGGCACTCACTATCCACGGCGTTTCGACAACTCCATTTCCGCTCACCCGCGCAACTGCAACAACTAAGCGAACTCGACAACATGCTCACGCGACATGGAGGAAGCCGGTCGAGTAAGTCACGGCGCGTCCGGCGATCCCAACACGTTCGCCGCGATTCTCACAATAAAACTCTCCGCCGCGCTTGGAAAGTTGCAAGGCGTGAAACTTTTGGCGTCCGAGACGCTCAGCCCAATATGGAATTAATGTGCAATGCGAGGATCCCGTGGCGGGATCTTCTGGAACTCCGGCGCGTGGGGCAAAAAAGCGCGAAACAAAATCGCATTGCTCGCCGGGTGCGGTGGCGATGACCCCCAGGCAATCGAGGCGCATAAGGGCGGTCATGTCCGGCTGAAGCTCTCGGATGGCCTGTTCGGAGTCGAAAACGGCCATGTAATCGCGCGCCTTGGCGGTCGCGCTGGGTGTGCAACCGAGGCCTTCAATCAAATCGGCGGGCGCGGAACAATCGGCGGCGGGGCGGGACGGAAAGTCGAGCGACAGAAGATCGTCCTCGCGAGTCACGGTAAGCACCCCGGATCGTGTCTGAAATTTCACAGCCAAGCCACGCCAGCCGAGGTGCCGGAAGATGACATGAGCGGGGGCGAGCGTCGCGTGGCCGCACAAGTCCATTTCCAAGGTAGGCGCGAACCAGCGAAGGTCGAAGCAGGAGTCTCGTTGCACCACAAACGCAGTCTCCGCGAGATTGTTTTCCGCCGCAATGGATTGGAGGACGGCGTCTGGCAGCCACTCTGTCAACAAGCAAACTCCCGCCGGGTTGCCGGAGAAGAGGGCGCTTGTGAAGGCATCAACTTGATAGTAGGGGATGCTCATGGGTTAATCAATGGAGTGGGGGAATAATATCGTCTAAGAATTCTTTTTCTTAGACTTGGGCTTCTGCGCTTGGATTGTGGCGAGTGCATCGCGCAAAACCGGAATGGTTAGGGCATCCTTGGGCCGGTTTGCCGCGATTTTGCTGGCAAGTATGCGTTCCAGCGCGAGGACTTTCAATGTGCATCCAGCCAGCGGGATATCGATGCAGTTTTTGAACTCATCTTCAAATGTTCCCAAACCGTCCATTCGAATCGCAATGACGAACAGTTCCGAACCAGCGCCGTCAAGCATCGGCGGGTTGATGATTGAGGGTGGCACATAGGCAGCCCCGACTTGCCGCAAGGCACGAGAGATTTTCCCCTCTCCAAGTTTTTCAAACCAAAGATCAACATCCTGTGTCACCACCGGCGCACCCTGCAGCGTGGCAGCGGCCAAGCCAACTACCATAAATCGAACCTCGTGCTTGAGCAGGCTGCCAAGCAGTCGGATTTCATTTTCGGAAAATGGTAAGAGCGCGTCCACGGATTAGACTCCTTTGCAATCGTTCAAGCGGGGGTTGCTCGAGCAGAATCAAAGTATGGCGAATATTGTCGCGATCAGCGCCCGGATGAGCGGCGACAATTTTTTCGACTTGAGCACACAGCTTCCGTGCCCAGCGCCGGGCTCCAGCGATATCTTGCGCTCCAGTGCGTCGTTTCATGCTGCGCGGCATATTAAGTGTTTCGTCGGTTTCTCACCAGCATTTTAACAGGGCGTGGCAATGATGTCCAAGCAGTCAAGGCGCATCAGCGCGGTCATGTCAGGGCGAGGATTCCGGATGGCCCGTCAATGCCTGAGAGCGTGTTTTGAAAATAGCTTGGGCGGTCTTGCGGCGGGGCGGGGCGGCTGGCTTCCTCCTTCGCCATGGCTACGGAGGACAGGTCGTTGCTCCTCAGTCGAAGATCCACGAGGGATATTCTCCTTCGTCGAGTCTGAACAAATTAATAGCTGCCCGCTCTGCGGGCTGCTTCGCCATCCGCCCCGCCGCGCTCGCAATCCCTTACCCAAGCTATTTTCAAAACACGCTCTGAGTCTATATGCGCCTCAAATGCAGGCTCCGCGAGAATTTAAGTTCGGTGAGATCCGCAATCATTCGATAACCTACCTCCCAAACGCCCACAGCTTGCCAGTCGTCCGAACGTAAATTTTGTCTCCGACCAAGGCGGGTGTGGCAAGAATGCGGTCGCCAAAATCCACCTGGTGCAGAATTTCAGGCTTCTCCCCGCCAGCTTTGACGACGGTCAACGTGCCTTTCAACGATGCGAGATAAATGCGGCCGTCCGCAGCGACAGGCGAGGAGTAATAGGCTCCCGTGGCTTCAAGAAGCCGTTCTTGGGTGTAAAACGGTTCGCCGGTTTTTGCGTTCAGCGATGTCAGCATCCCACCGTCCTTCACAAAATAAACGCGGCCATCATAACAAATAGGGGAGGGGACATAGGGAAGGCCCTTGGTGAATTTCCAGGCGACGTGCGAGGCCGTAATGTTGCCAGTGCCGCCGGGCTTTACCGCGACCACCAAATTCTCGCAATGCGCGGACCCCGCCTTCATCAAATCGAAATCTTCCTTCGTGAATTTGCCGTCGCGATTGGCGTCCAGGCCGCGGAGGTATTGCAGCATTTTGGGATCGATCTCGTCGAAGGTGACCACGCCGTCGCCATTTTTGTCGAAAGATTTGCGAAAATCTTCCCATGACGGCATTTGGGAATCCACTGTCCCATTGGACCATGCCGCGAAGTAAAGCATTCCATCCGCAACAATGGACGTTGTGCAAACGAAACCCGTCACGCCGTCAATGACCCAGCGCTCCGCGCCGGTTTTCAAATCGTAACCTTTGATGTGGCCGCCCGAGGCGAGGACGATTTCATCCACGCCGTTGTTGTTCCATAATGTCGGAGTTCCAAAACTGCCGCGGGAATCCGGCCGCGGAGCGTCCCAAAGTTTCTCTCCGGTTTTCAAGTCTAGAGCCAGGATCGACGAACCCCTAAACTGGTCGCGGCTGATGATGGCGCGGCCATCGGCAATAATCGGCGAGGTCCCCGTGCCGTATTGGCCGGCGCTCAGCGCCACCGGCAGCGGATGACGCCAAAGCTCCTTGCCGTTGGTGTCATGGCAAATGACGCCGAACGAACCAAAGTAACTAACGACGTGCTGTCCGTCACAAGCGGGTGTTGAGGCGGCAGGGCTGCCGTCCGTGTTATGGTAGTCTTCGATGGCAGCGGGCTTTACTCCGTGCGCCCAAAGAAGTTTTCCGTCGATGGCGTTGTGGCAACGGGTTTCAAGCTCGCCCTTGTCAAACGTCGTGAGAAAAATCTTGTTGTCCCAAACACAAGGTGAGGACGGCGACCACGGGACATCGACACTCCAAATAACGCCATTCGTCGGCCCAAAGTTCACCGGAGGTTTCGCGGCGCTTGCGACGCCGGAGCCATTGGCCCCGTGAAACTGCGGCCATGCTTCAATCACCGCATTGGCGGTTAGCGCTGGCGTTGCCAGGGCGGCCATCAAAATCATCGAGGGGAATTGGTTTTTTGGATTCGTCTTCATTTTATGCTGGGTATCGTGGAGCGCCATCGTTCGGCCATTATTAATAAAACTACAGTCTGGAGGCAGGTTGGAACCAGTCTAATATATTTTTCGGGAGATTTCCTGCTCCGCGCTCTTCGCATTTTTGACGATTTCCCGGGCTTCTTGTTTTTGTTGCTCTTTGAATTTTGGCTCCCTCTCGATTTTCGCCAGCAGTTTCTCGGCATTTTTGATGGAGACGAAACCGCGGCAGTAGGCATCCAGCAACTGGCGCTGGGCGGCGAAATTGGTTGGTTGCGCCTCGGCTTCTGTTTGGGCCCGTTCCAAGGCGGTTCCGATGTATCCGTCTTTCAAAAGATCAGCGACCGACATGGAAGGGTCGGGCCCAAGTTCCGGAGAATCCGCAGTTGGCTGATCGGCCGCCAACTGCGATTCCGGTGACATCGGGCTGAATGCCGGACTCTTTGGAGAACGAAATGACAATCGCTCCCAAAACGATCTCTTTTTCCGCTCGGCGCAGGGCGGCGCCCCAATCCAATCGGAAAGGCTCTTTTCAACGAAATCGACCAATGAGCCCGGCACATGCGGGGTCCTCTTCAGTTCATCAAAAGTCTTTTCGGCCAGGTCGGGCCTTTTCAAATCCTGCGCGTAAAGGCGAATAAGCAGTTGCAAGGCGGCGAAATTATCGTGATCGCGCGTCAGGACGTGTCGCAGCCGGGTCTCGGCTTCCTCAAAGTAGCCTTGCTCGCGCAGGGCGACCGCTTCCTCGAACGGTTTGCGCCGGACAACAGGCGCCGGGGGATTCAGGCTGATTCTCTTACCGGTCAAATCACTCCACGTCTCGAGCTGTTTGACGGCATAAAGCTTCTGCTCTTCGCTTATCTCTTTCAAGCGAATGAGGCGTCGGGCCAGTCGCGTGGCCTTATAGGGCGACCGCTCGTAAAGCAGGGCCGTTTCGATGGCAAACAGCCAATGCCCGAAGCACTGGCGATCGTTTGCAAGAGCTCCGCGCACCGTGCGGCTGGCTTTGCGGACGTGGCCCGAATCGCGCCAATGGCGCAGCAAGGTCAGGTTCGGCCTCTTTTTCCTGACAGTCCGAATTTTCTCGGCAAAGGGCCCTTCGTTAAAAAGCAGATCGAACACAAAGCCGCCCAGCGAATCATTAAAAGCGCGATCAAACACCTTGAAGAGGAAAACAAGCGCCGGAATCGCAAGGACGACACAAGCGCAGGCCCCGGCCAAAGGCGACCCGGAGAATTTGCCGATCGACATCCCAGCGAGGAACGTGGCCGCCAAAAAAACGAGCCCAAATTTCAACACAGACAGGTGTTCAGCGAAATCCTCGTTCCGAATGAACTTGTAACCAATCCATAAGACCAGCGCGGCGAAGCCGATCACCAGCCAATGGCCCTGGACTAAATGCAAAATGGAGGGCGCGTTCACCGTCGGCCGGCCGGAAGGTTCAGTGCGGCTGGCGGCGAGATTGCCGCGCACCCAACTGCGGAATGTTGTTTGACAGGCTCTGCTTTCACTGTTGACGATTCGTGGAATCGGCGCAGTCAGGTTGAACTGGAGCGCCTTCCAATGTCCATCCGAAAGTTGGAGCGTGAGAGGAAATGGGCCGGATAAAATTCTTCACGGGCAGAGTGGCGGCGGCATCCCGCCGCTGAATTAACCCGGCAGAGGCGAGAGCCTCGGCTACCACGGCGGCAGAATTTTTGTCCTGCGCATTTCTGCTTGAGTGTTTGTTCGAGCCTCCGCCAAAATTAATACGTGTAAGTATTATTTTGTTTGCCAAGTCCGCAAGAAGAAGCCATGTTGCTCGCGGCCAAATTATTCGAGTTATGGAACTGGCGGACAGTCGTGCATCGGTCGCGGTGTGGCGTGGCAGCATTTTTCCGGCAATTTGCTGTCTGGGGATTTCTGTCAGCGCATCTCCTGCCGATTGGCCTGTTTTTCGAGGAAACCCAAGCCTGACGGGTGTTGCCGAAGGTTTCATTCCATCCAAGCCGTCGCTTCTTTGGAGTTTCAAGGCGGGTGGCGCGGTGAAGTCTTCCGCCGTGATCGAAGATGGAGAAGTCTTCATCGGTTCCAATGACGGCGCGGTTCACGCGCTCAAACTTTCGTCCGGTCAGGAATCGTGGTCATTCAAAGCGGGCGCGCCGGTGCAAGCTCCGCCGCTCTACGCCAACAAATCCATTTTCGTTGGAACGGTTGATGGAGTTTTTTATTCGATTGACGCCGCCACGGGCCAGCAGAAGTGGAAGTTCACCACCGAGGGGAAAATTCTGGCTTCGGCCAACGCCATTCCGGGCAGCAACGGCGTTCCGCGCATTCTCGTGGGAAGTTATGATTTCAAGCTCTACTGCTTCAGCGCCACCAACAGCACGCCGCTCTGGAGTTACGAAACCGGCAATTACATTAACGGCTGCAGCGCCATCGCCGGAAACGAAGCGATTTTTGGCGGATGTGACGCGCTGGTGCATGTCCTCAACGTGACCGACGGCACGAAGATAAAGGAAATCGACGCCGGCGCTTACATTGCGGCTTCGGCGGCGCTGTTTGGTGGACGCGCCTACTTTGGCCATTACGACAACGAGTTTTTGTGCGTCGATATTGCCGCGGGAAGTGTTGTGTGGCGTTACCGCGATCTTGATTTTCCCTACATGGCCGCGGCGGCGGTGACCGATGATCGTGTCCTCTTCGGCGGGCATGACAAGGCGCTGCATTGCATCAATCGCGCCGACGGCAAGAGCGTCTGGAAATTTCCCACCCACGGAAAGGTGCAGAGTTCCCCCGTGGTCGTCGACGGCAAAGTGGTTGTCGGCTCCGATGACGGCAACGTCTACATTGTCTCGCTTAAGGATGGATCGCAGCTTTGGTCTTATGAAATCGGGCAGGCTGTGGACAGCTCGCCCGCGGTGGCTTCCGAAAAAATTGTGATAGGTTCTGACGATGGCAGCGTCTATTGCTTCGGCCAGAAAAGTTGAAAAGGATATGAGCACTACAACAGAAACAGCGCCCGCGCCGCCCAGTCCGGCTTTGCAAAAGCAAACCACCGTCGGCAATTACTTTGTTTCCAATTACCCGCCGTTCTCGTTTTGGAAACCCGAATTTGTGCCGGACATGACCGCTGCGATGGAGCGCCCGCCGGTTCCCGGCACGCCGCTCGGCATTTACCTGCACATTCCATTTTGCCGCAAACGCTGCCACTTCTGTTATTTCAAGGTTTATACCGACAAGGATTCGGCGGCCATTCGGGGATACATCGATGCCGCGCTGCAGGAACTGGCCATTTACGCCTCCAAGCCCGCCGTGCAGGGGCGCAAGGCGAATTTCGTTTATTTTGGCGGCGGCACTCCATCCTACCTTTCGGTCGATCAATTGACTCACCTGACTGACGGCATGAAAAAGTTGGTGCCGTGGGATGAAGCCGAGGAAGTCACCTTCGAATGCGAGCCGGGGACGCTGACCCCGCATAAGCTCAAAGCCATTCGCGAAATGGGCGTGACGCGCCTGAGCCTTGGCGTGGAAAATTTTGACGATCATATTCTGGAAATCAACGGGCGCGCCCATCACAGCAAGGAAATCGCCCGCGCCTACTCTTACGCCCGCGAATTGGAATTCCCCCAAATCAACATCGATTTGATCGCGGGCATGGTCGAGGAAACGGAAGCCAACTGGAAGGAATGCGTCCGCAAAACCATCGAGATGTCACCTGACAGCGTGACCATCTACCAGATGGAAATTCCTTACAACACCGACATTTATAAACAAATGAAGGCGGAGGGAAAGCTGGTCGCGCCGGTGGCGGACTGGGACACCAAACGCGCCTGGGTCGCATGGGGATTTTCGGAATTGGAACGCGCCGGTTACACCGTGGGCAGCGCCTACACCGCTGTCAAAAACAAGGAAAAGACGCGCTTCGTTTACCGCGACCGGCTGTGGGCGGGCGCGGATTTGGTCAGCCTTGGCGTGGCCTCCTTTGGCCATCTGCAAGGGACGCACTACCAGAATTTGCACGAATTCGAGCCGTATGTGAAAGCGGTGCAATCCGGAAAATTGCCGGTCTACCGCGCGCTGACTCCGGCAGGCGACGAGCGCCTCATACGGGAATTTATTTTACAGTTGAAACTCGGCCGCACGAGTTGCGAGTATTTTAAAAACAAGTTCGGTGTCGATGTGCGCCAGCGTTTCGCCCAACCGCTGCAGACGATTCACGATTGGGGATTCGGCGGCATAGAGGGCGATCACATCGTGCTGAACCGCGAGGGATTGCTGCAGGTGGACCGATTGCTGCACGAATTTTTCCTCCCGGAACACAGGAACGCGAGGTACGCCTGAGCGCAAAGCCGGAAACGCTTCCGCCGGTTACCGCGCCAGCCGCGCGGGCCCGGCTTTCGCCGCTGGAGGAGCTTTACCTCTTGCGCGGTCAGTCGTTTCCTTCCTTTGAATGCGTCGACGCAAGTCAAATGCCGGAGCCGCAGCGCTCCCTGCTGGCGCATAAGGTCGACATGACATCGACCCTCGAAACGTTTTACAAGCAATCCATGCGCGTCGAACTGCTGGCCCGGCACAAGATTGAAAACGAATACGGCCGCGAAGTGGCGCTGATTCTCAATGGAGACGGACGCCGGGTGGAGTTCGGCGCCATCCGCATTTTTCTCGGCCATTTCCCTGATGCGGCGCGCGAGGAGATTTTGCGCGAGAACAAGCCGCTGGGTAGAATTCTTATTGACTCTGGAATGGAATTTTCCAGCCGGCCGCTCCTTTATTTTCGCATCAATTCGGACAATTTTATCAACACCGCCCTGGGTTTGACCGGCGCCCACATGCTTTTCGGACGGCGCAACACGCTGGCCGACCGCTGGGATCGGCCCTTGGCGGAAATCGTGGAAATACTGCCCCCTGCCTGACATGAATAATTCGAATCAATACGACGCCATCACCATCGGCGCGGGCCCTTCCGCTTCGGCTGCCGCAGCCATTCTCGCCGAATACGGACACCGCGTGCTCATGCTCGAACGCGAGAAATTCCCTCGCTACCACATCGGCGAATCGCTGCTGCCCTTCACGTTCCAGCCGCTGGAGCGTTTGGGTTTGATTGACAAGATGCGCGCCTCGGCTTTTGTCAAAAAATACAGCGTCCAATTTGTTTCTCCCTCCGGCCGGGCGAGCCAGCCGTTCTTCTTTTTTGACCGCTACGACCGCGAGACCGTGGCCCAAACCTGGCAGGTGCTCCGCTCCGAGTTTGACCAGATGCTCCTCGACAACGCCCGGGCCAAAGGCGCGACCTGCCTGGAGGAAACCACTGTCCTGGATACGCTCAAGGAGAACGGCCGCGTCGTCGGTGTTCGCGCTCAGACCAAGGGTGGCGCGCCAACAGACTATCTTGCCCCAATCACGCTCGATTGCTCCGGGAAGGAAGCCTTCTGCGCCGTGCGCAACAACTGGCGCATGCCGGATCCTTACCTGAACAAAATCGCTGTTTGGACTTATTACAAAGGCGCCATGCGCGATCCCGGAATTGCTGGCGGATCAACCACCGTGGCCTACATCCCGGAAAAGGGCTGGTTCTGGTACATCCCGCAGCACGACGACATGACCAGTGTCGGCGTCGTGGCCGAAGGAAAGTATTTGACTCGCGACGGCGTCAAAAGCCCAGAAGCGATTTTCAAGCGCGCTGTCGAAGAAAATCAATGGATCAAGCAGCATATCGCAGCCGGAACCCAAACGGGCCCATACCGCCTGACAAGCGAATACACCCATCACGCCCGCCACTGCGGAAGCGAAGGTTTGCTGCTGGTTGGAGACGCATTCGCGTTTCTCGACCCGGTATTTTCCTCCGGCGTCATGCTGGCGCTCAAATCCGGCACTGCTTCCGGCGAGGAAGTTCACAAGGCGATCGTCGAGCGGGATTTTTCCGCGGAACGCTTTGCCCCTTATGCGCGATATATTCGCGAGGGCGTCGAAAACATGCGCCGCCTTGTCTACGCATTCTACAATCCCAAATTCAGCTTCCGCGCCTTGACCGACAAATATCCCGACGCCATCGGCTCCGTGACTGATTGCCTCAGCGGCGACGTCAACAAGGATTTCTCCGTGCTGTGGAAGCAAATCGAGGAATTCTGCCCGATGCCCGATCCGATGCGCGTGGGCGAGCCGCTGGTATCCGCCGACGCGGTCAGCGCGAAGTAAAGAACGCCTGCGGATTTGCGCAGGCTCGGCATGGCTCGGCTTGAGCTCCATCTTGCCGGGTTCCTAGGTTGAATGCTCGAAAAATTCGTTATCTGGAATTCTCACTCCGGACGCATCGGCAGCCGTCCCAGCCTCCTTCGGCCAAACTGCGGCAACAGGCCGGCCTGCTATGACTGCGCCTTTTCGGCGAGCAGCTTCTTCACGACGTCCTCCACGTGTTCAGGAGCGACGCCGAGAGCGCGGAGGATCCCGTTGCGATCAACGACGGCATAGGTCGGATAGTAGAGAACGTGCCAGTCTTTTTGCGTAGCCAGCGTTGGGTCAGCAGCGGTCGGAAATTTGATGCCATGATCTTTCACCGTTTGCGCCAGCTTATCCTGGCCGCTTTTAGTGGTGCAAACGCCGACGAAGATCAAACCGTCCTTCTGATGCTTGGCCATCATTTCGTTGTTGTGCGGAATGCCCTCGATGCAAGGTATGCACCATGTGGCAAAAATATCCACCACCACGACTTTCCCCTTCATGTCGGCGGGTTTTACTTCGCCGTTGAACCACCCAGACAATGTTAGCGCGGGCATCGGCTTGCCGATAAGGGCGGCATGCTCGGCGCGCATCGTAGCGTCGTCGACGTCCCAAGACCAGGAATCAGGGAATTCGCCGGCGTGAGCGGCGGCAGTGAGCAGCATGAACATGCCCGAAAAAAGCAAAGGCCGTATCGACATGGACTCAATATCGGACAAAAGTCGTCTGGTGTCAATTTAACGGGGCGGGACGCCAATTTCCGGGCGTGATTAGAAATGGGTGATGCGCACACGCATTCAAGCGCGGCTGTTCGACGGAGCGAAGCGACAAAGAACCAGCGCAGTACGCTGGGATCAACAGGTGCGGCGGTCTGTTCCACGCGCTGCGGCTGGTCATCGACACAGCCGTATCTCCGCCTAACGGTGTGTCCCTCGCCTGCTTCTAATCACAACACCCGAAATTCGCAGCCTCACGGCTTGAAATTCCAAACCTTGCATTGCAGCGCGTACATATCCGGGTCGTATTCCTTCAATTCGGCGCGGACGAAAGGGTAAAAGTCGTTGACGCCAAAGAATGCCTCGGTGGATTCGGCGAAATACTCTTTCTCATTGGTCATAGCGTAATGGCGCTCGTGGTGCCCGTTGGCGCGCAGGACGGACGCATAAAGCCCGGCGCCTTGAGCATGTTTGAAGCAGCGTAGGATGTCAGCGTCGTCGTCGCCCAGAACACGATGGTGGTAGCCGTGCGCCAATTCGTGCAGAACCATGCACGGCTGTTCCATTGACCAACTGAGG
Organism: uncultured Verrucomicrobiae bacterium; assembly: GCA_963764165.1. GTDB lineage: Bacteria > Verrucomicrobiota > Verrucomicrobiia > Limisphaerales > Palsa-1400 > Palsa-1400. The sequence goes on along the minus strand of CAVXRD010000004.1, from coordinate 299,250 downwards.
AAGTTCTTTGCGTTGGCCAGTTCCACGCCGTCCGTCTTGGCTGGGTTCACGCCGTGCGAGGCAAGCCAGTCCCGCGATGGGTGAAAGCACATTCCGGGAAACAACCGGTCGTTGAGCTCAACCCAAATCGGAATCTCACGCATCCTGGCCAAGGCAGGCGCAGGGACGACGCGCGTGATTTGGTAGAGGTGCATGCTCAGCACCTTGATCGTTTGCTCGCACAGATTCGTTTCCGCCAGCAACTTCTGATTCACCAATATCCGCCAACCCTCGATTTGCCGCAGCGCGTAGGCGGATTCAGGGTCGAACGAGTTGGTTTGCGCGAAAACGCGGAGTGCCAGCGACAGGCACAAGGCTGCGAAAGTAATAAATCGAATCGGCGGCAAACGGCTCAAAGCGCGGCTTTGTATTGACCCAATTTTTTCCTCATCGACTCGACGAAATCCGGCGGGGCGTGAGAATCCTTTTCGGCGGCGGCGACCGCTTTTTCCTGGGATTGCGCGGCGCCAGCCTTGTCGCCCATGTTGGCGCAGAAGTCGGCGTTCATGGCGAGGAACAAGTATTTCATTTCGTCTTTTTCCAACGCTTGCGCCATGATTTTTTGGCCGTATTTGGTGGCGTCCGGCGGCAGATCGGTTTGCGTGGCGAAGATCGAGGCGATCATTCGAAATGCGCCAATTTCGTGATTGGATTCCGTCAGTATTTTGTCCGACAGCGCGATTCCCGCGGGCACATCGGCGTGGTAAAGCGCGATGAGCCGGTCGTAAGTGTAGGCGGGAGCGGTGCCCGGCTTGTCCGCAACGATGGCGTCGATGAGTTCTAGCATGCGCTTGTAATCCTTTTTCGCAATTGCGTCGTCCAGCGGGCGAACCAATCTCAAATCGGTGTCCCGGCGGCTCTTTTCGGCGGCGACGTCGAATTTGTCGGCCAGCACCTTGTCAAGCGCATCACTAAGTTTCTCGGGATAGCCAATCCACGCGATGCGGCCGTCTTTGCCGACGATGAATGAGGCGGGAATGCCTTTTTCGCCCGCGGCAACCATCCATGCCTTGGCGACGTCGCTTTGCGGGCTATCCACCGCGACCGTGTAATCCATTTTGTCGCCTTCGGATTCGACAAAAGATTCGACTTTTTTGAAGTAGTTAGTGTCGGTCGGATCGTGGGATTCCCAAATGCTGACGCCCGTGATGCTCACTTTGTCTTTGTATTGGTGGGCAAGGTCGGTCAGGTGCGGGATGTTGGCCTTGCAAGGCTCGCACCACGTCGCCCAAAATTCGACCACATAAACTTTGCCCTTTTCGAATCCGGTGATCGGGGCGCCTTTGAGCCACTTGGCGGGATTCAGGGCAGGGGCGGGATCGCCCGGATCAAGCGGGGCGGCAGACACGCGGGTTGCACCGAGAATTGTCGCCAGGGAGAAAATCGCGATTTGGAACGGACGAATATTCATGCGTGCGGATAATGGCAGCTTGGCGAAACCGAGGCGAGTCAATTTAAGATTTGGGTAAGCTGAAAAGAAATTGAATCAGGAACGACCGAACTCAGGAACGGAGGCCGCGGCATTTTTCGCGGCATGGGAGCAATATGAATGATGGGACAAATGCCAAGCGACTTTTACTTGGACAAGCGAGAATCACCGAACCGCGCGATGCTAACCTCGGTCTCCTTTCCTGAGTTTGGTCGTTCCTGATTCATCTTGTCTTTAAATTCTTTATTCCCCCTTCGAAGAGAACTGATCTTCCTTGTCCTTGAAGAGAATATTGAACGTCGTCATCGAGCCGTAGCAGCGGGTGATGTATTGCTGCATTTCCACCTTGTCAGCGTCGCTCAATTGCGGATGGGCGTTTATCTTTTGCTCCAGGACGCGCAAATTATTCCTGACCATCACGATCTTGTGGAAGAACACTTCCAGCGGCGTTTCCTTGCTTTGCAAACTCGCATCGGCGGGGCGGAGGACGAGCGTTCCACGCTGCCAGCGCGCGGCGAGTTTCTCGACAATGGAATCGTCGCGTTCCAAGCCGAGTTCACCGACAGCCGACGCCACCACTTCCGCAATCAGCGACGACAGGGGCATGGTCAGGGACGTCATTTCAGCCTGCGGTTCGGCCGGTTTCAAATCGCATTGCGTGGGCGACAGCGTCCGCAGGCCGGAGTCAAAGCGGATGTCCGCAAAGTGCTCGGAAATGCTCTTGACTGTGCCGATGCCGTATTCGGGATGAAGGACTTTCATCCCGACAAACATGGATTCGTTGCGCATGGAGTTTTCTAAAAATTTCGCCTGCTACTTCAATTCCGCGGTGTGGAATTCCTTCCAGTCGTCGAGATTGTTCAAGTTGACGGCGTCGCGGAAGGCGCGGGAATCGTCCGGCAAACCATTTGCGGACAGAATGGATTTGCGGACCTGGTCTTCGTGAATGAAACCGCGGATGGCGGCGTTCAATTTGTCAACAGAAACGCGGTCGAGCTTCGCGCCCGGCTGCTTCAAAATCCACGCTTCAAACTCAGGGTACATCGGCTTGGATTCGGTAATGAATTTCAGAACATCGTCTTTTTTGAGGCCGAGTCCATCGAGCACCATTTGGTCGTAACCCATGCCGCAATTGTCATAGCCCGGGGCCAGCTTGCCGCGCGCGCCGAGAGAAAGCTTAAGCCATAAACGAGGCAGATGCAGCACCCCCAGGGGGCCTGCCACCGCGGAACTGATGAGAGGAACAATTGTGTTCATAAAATTTCTCAGACAAAAATAGTCTGCTCGCGGGCCGGTCCCACGGAAACCATTGTCAGCCGCGCCCCGGTCAATTCCGCCATGGCGCGCAGATAATTCCGCGCTTTCGCCGGCAGATCACTCCACGATTTGCATCGGTCGGTGGGCTTTTCCCATCCCGGAAACTCCGCGTAGATGGGTTCGCATTTGGCGAGCACTTCGATGTCCGTCGGCACGTAATCCAATCGCGACGCTCCGACGCGATAGCCGATGCAGACTTTGATGGTGGACACTGTGTCCAAGCCGTCCAAATTCGTCACCGCGATTTCATCAATGCCGTTAATCATTCCGGCGTGGCGCGTGGCCACGGAATCAAACCATCCGCAGCGCCGGGCGCGCCCGGTCGTGGCCCCAAATTCGCGGCCCATGGCGTGCAGCATGTCGGCGATTTCCGCGTTCTCGGTTGGCAGCGGCCCTTCGCCGACGCGCGTGGTGTAAGCCTTCATCACGCCGACCACGCGGTCCATCCGGTTTGGCGCGACGCCCGAACCGGTGCAGGCGCCGCCGGAGGTCGTGTTGGAAGACGTCACGAACGGATAAGTGCCGTGGTCGATGTCCAAAAAAGTTCCCTGCGCGCCTTCAAACAAAATGCTTTCGCCGCGCCGCATCGCTTCATTCAGCATGACGACCGTGTTGGTGACGAACGGCTTCAATTGGTCGCCCGCCGCCCGATACGCCGAATGCACCTTTGAGAACGAAAGCGGCTTCGCGCCGAAGGCTTTCAAGATTTCGTTGTTCTCGTGAATCTTGAATTTCAGCAGCGCTTCGAAACGATCGGCATTGATCAAATCAATCATCCGCAGGCCCGTCCGCGCCGCCTTGTCGCCGTAGGCGGGGCCGATGCCGCGCTTGGTGGTGCCGATCTTGTTTTTGCCCTTGAGTATTTCGCGCTGCGCGTCCAATTCGCGATGGTAGGGAAGAACAATGTGGGCGGATTCGCTGATGAAAAGATTCTTCACCTTGACCTTCAGATGCTTCAATTCCTCAATTTCGCCCACCAGGCTGACGGGGTCGATCACGACGCCGTTGCCGATGACGCATTTTTTGCGCGGACGCAAAATTCCGGACGGGATGAGGTGCAGGACGTATTTCTTTTTCCCGATGAAAACGGTGTGCCCGGCATTATTGCCGCCCTGGGTGCGGACGACGATATCTGTTTTCGCCGTCAGCACATCGATAATTTTGCCTTTGCCTTCGTCGCCCCATTGGGCGCCCACAAGAATCGTATTGGCCATAAATTGTAACTAAAAATCACGCGAGCAAGTCGCGGCAATAAAAATCCCCGAATTGTAAAATTGTAAATTCGGGGCATCCGCACGAGTATTTACAGACAGAGCCTAGTAACGTGTTTCGGCAGTGTCAACGCGGAACAAAATCGAATTTTTGAGGCAGGGACGCCTCCTCTACCTTGACAGACTATTGCCTTGCCGAAATTTTATTTGCGGCATTTTGTGATAAGTTTATACAAATCGGACGAGTTTGGTGTCAATGTAGATGAAGTGGCGATTACGGCCCTTTACGGAATCAACGGATGAACGGATCAGAGCGCAATGGATCTTGGTGCGAGCCGCTTTACGAGGCGAAAGCGGCGGGTCTTGTTCTTTACGGGCGCGCCCTGGGGCTCAGCCACGGGGAGGCGGAGGATGTCTTGCAGGAGACGTTTCTGGCCCTTCTGCGATTGGAGGAAAAGCCGGACGAGCCCGAGCACTACTGCCTGCGCGCCTTTCGCAACCGCGCGATGAATCATCATCGTGGTTTCTGGCGGCGGGTCGCGCGCGAATGGGAGTCGCTTGGCTGGTTTGAGCGCGGGCCAAGCCAGGGGGCGGAAGCGGATCAGGCCGAGGCGGCCGCCATGCGCAAATTGGCCGAACTTCCCCCCGCCCAGCGCGAGGTCATTGTGCTGAAGATTTGGCACGACATGACTTTTGAGGCGATCGGCAACGTGCTGGATATATCGCCAAATACGGCAGCGGGACGTTACCGCTACGGCATCGGAAAATTGAAGGCTTGCTTGAAAGGAGCTATTTATGGACGAGATGAACCCAGTGGAGAATCAATTGCAATCGTGGACGCCGCGTCGCCCGTCGCCTAAAATCGCCAACCGGCTATTTGGGCAGGCGGCAAATGTGTCTGCGCCGCTGCGCCGGCTGACGGCGTGGAATTGGTTTTCCCCCGTGGCGGCCTGCGGACTGACCATGCTTGTTGCGGTTCACACCGCCAGCCGATATTCCGTTAGCGTTCCGCAAGGCTCCAACGCGGCTTCTTTTGCCACCTTTGTTTTGAGCGCGGCTGTGTCGTCTAATATTTCCACGTATGCGGTTCGCCAGGGCGACGAGAATCTGGAGTGGAATGTGTGGACGCATCCGAGTGTCCAATATGCGATGGTGCTGCCGAGCGAAACACATTTGATCAGGGACGTTTGGAGTCCAATTCCGACTAATCGTTGAATGCAACCGAGCGGAGGCAGGGACGCCTCGTTTACCGCGCCGAAGCTTTAGCGAAGGCGGGCCGAGGCGTCCGGGTGCGATTAAAAACGGGCGAGGCGAAAATGAGATTGCCGCCGATTTCGCTTTGAACGGAGGGCGGCTGTGTCGAAGACCAGCCGCAGCCGCGCCGAAACAAGTGGCGCGTTGGAATGGCTTCCACGGCTCGCCAGTCACAGTTCCGAAGTTTTGGTATGTCTTTCGGAGACGGCCGCAACAAGATTCGTTCTCGGTTGTTTGAGTGCTGCTGCGGCTGGTCTTCGACACATCCGCGCTCCGCCTGTCGGCCTGCGTTCATCACCCACTTTCAATCACACCACGAGGCGTCCCTGCCTCAGATGGCCACAAATACCGCGCTAGATAATTTTTCTCCGTCGCAGTAGTTTCATCCTCGAATGAATGTCATTTCGCACCGCGATAGCAAATTCGCGGAACAGTTGCGCCGGATGCTTGCGCCGTCCAGCCTGTTCGATCCAACCATTGAACAACAAACCGCCGCCATCGTGGAGGCGGTGCGGGCGCGTGGGGACGAGGCACTGACGGAACTCACCGAGCGCTTCAACGGCATCCGGCTGGAGCCTGATCAATTTCCCGTCACGCAGGCGGAACTTGTGGCCGCTTCGCTGCAAGCCGATGAATCGCTGCGCGCGGCCATTTCCGAAACGGAGAAAAATGTGGCGGCCTTCGCCAAACGTTCGCGCCGGAAAAACTGGTCGATGACCAACAGCCACGGCGCGCAAGTCGGCGAAAAGTTTGATCCATTTTTGCGCGTGGGAATTTATATTCCTGGCGGCGCGGCCCCTTTGGTTTCCACTGCGTTAATGACCATCCCGCTTGCACGCGCCGCCGGATGCAAGGACATCGTTGTTTGCACGCCGTGCGATCGCCAGGGGCAGGTGAATCCCGCGCTGCTTTATGCCGCTCGGGTGGCAGGGGCGACGGAAATTTATCGCATAGGCGGAGCGCAGGCAATTGCGGCACTGGCGTTTGGCACTAGCACGATTGGGAAAGTAAATAAGATTTATGGACCGGGGAACGCGTATGTCGTTGCCGCGAAACGGTTGTTATTTGGCTACGCGGCAATGGATTTGCTGCCGGGGCCGAGCGAATTGCTGGTTCTCGCGGATGAAACGGCGGATGCAGCTTGCGTCGCGGCGGATCTTCTCGCCCAAGCCGAACATGGGTCGGGACACGAACGGGTTTGGCTGCTGACCACCTCGGATAAAATAATTCGCGGTGTGCAAAAGGAAATTTCGCGCCAATTGCCCAAACGTTCTCGGCGCGAGCTTATCGAGCGCGCGTTGAAAAACAATGGCTGGCTGGTGCATGTGGAGTCGCTGGAGCAGGGGATCGAGTTGACGAATCAACTTGCGCCGGAACATTTGGAAGTCATGTGCAAGGGCGCGGGCCACATCGTGGGAAAATTATTGACGGCTGGAGCGATCTTTGTCGGTGGCGAATCGCCGACAGTGCTGGGCGATTATGTGGCCGGACCCAGCCACGTTTTGCCTGCGGGGGGGACGGGAGCGTCATTCGCCGGCCTTACGGTCGACCAATTCCAGAGGAGAACGAGCGTTGTCGAATACAAAAAGCCCGCGCTCAGGAAGGCTTTGAAGGCCGTCAAGAAATTTGCGGAAATGGAAGGGCTCAATGCCCACGGTTGGTCGGCGGAAATCCGCTTTCGCGCAAAATCCGGGAAGTAACGCGCGTCATCCCAGCAACTGCTGCGCCTGGTTTCGAATCTCCGATTCGATGCGGCCCTTGAGCATCGCAGCCGCCCACGGAAGCTCGATGAGGATGCGCACCTGCGCCGGTTGCACATCTAATTTTCCGCTCACGGAAAAACCCATCGCCTCAAAACTGAACGAGTCAACATAGCCGCTCCATGATTCTGAGACGTTGTTCACTTTGCCAGCAAAACGTGTCTTGGAATCTTCGATTAAATGGGAAATGCGCTTTTTCGCTTCTTCCTGCGTGAGGCTATGCGGCACCGACATGTCAATTTTTGGCATCGGAAAAACTATATCAGACTAGTCCGCGCCGCCGTCAATCCCCAAGAGGCGCTGGCAGGGGGAATGGGTGCGTTAATGGTTGTTAACTCCTTTTTGCCGACGAAAGGTATCAAGTGTGCCCGCGGCCCTACGGCCACAGAATGGGACCTTTAAAGCTTTTGCGGAGGCGTTTTTCCTCCGTATTGAGGCCGAACCAATCGAGAAAGCGACCCATCGTGGCGCTCCAGAGGGCGCCTCCCAACGACATTTTCCTTTGCGGTATAATCTCATTTCCGTGCATTTGCGATCCATGCCAGCCTTAGTCCTTCCAACGTCAATAACGGGTCAACAGCCGTGATTTCCGGCAGTTTTGCCGAAATCAATTTTGCGTAACCGCCGGTCGCCACGACCGGCAATTGCCCGCACTTCATCGCGATTTTCAATTCTCCCAACAATTCCCGCACCAATCCGCGATAGCCCTTCACCGCGCCAATCAACATCGCCTGTTTCGTGTTTTTGCCGACGACGGCGGTGACGTCGCGGATTTTGATGCGGGGCAGGAGGGCGGTTTTTTCGTGCAGGTAATCGGTCATCGCGTTAAGACCCGGCGCAATGATGCCGCCGATGTAGTTGCCTTTGGCGTCGACGACATCGAAGGTGACGGCGGTTCCGAAATCCACCACGACCGACGGCGCGCCGAAGTGATGTTTGACGGCGATGGCGTTCGCCAGCCGGTCCGCGCCGATGGTTTTCGGTTTTGGATAATCGATTCCCACGCCAATTGTCGTGGTGGAATTTAATTCGATGCTGTCAAGATGATAAATTTGCTTTAGGAACTTTTTGACCAGCGGCGTGGCGGCGGGAACCACGCTGCAAATGATCGCTCCCTCCAGCGGTGTCTTGCCGAGGAAGCGGATCGCGGCGGCCTTCGATGCTCCGTCGCGCCAGTCGCGCGTGCGAACATCGATGTGGCGGACGACGCGCTTGCCGCTGGCCAAACCTATGTGCGTGTGCGTGTTGCCGATGTCAAGAATGGCAATCATTCGCGCATCGTCCACCAATTTGCGAAAAAAGTAAATAATTCGGGCTGTTTATGATAGTATGCGGGCGTGAGACAGAAGTCTTCAGGTCGAACGGGATTTTCGCGGAGCGTTTTGGAGGGATGCGCGGACCCGCCGCGCGCCTCGGCCGCGCTGGAACAGTTGCGCGCCTCGGACGCTGCTGCTGCCTTGCGCAAATTCTCCGAGGAACAGGCTCGCGCGTTAATGGCTTTGCTGAGCGGATTTCCCGCGGTGGTGGAAATCTTCACTTCGCATCCAGATTGGCTTGAAGCGGTCCTATCGGAGGAATCGCTCGGCAAGACGCGCTCAATTGAAGAATTGCGCGAAGAAGGGGGGACGCTTTTGCGCAACGCCGGCCCATCCGCGCTCGACCCATTGCGCCAATTCAAGCAACGCTCCACGATCCAAAACGCCGCGCGCTCGCTCGCGCGATTTGGCAGCATCGAAGAAATCACGCGCGAGATTTCGAATGTTGCGGACGTTTGCGTGGAGGCCGTGACGCGAATCTGCCTTCGGGAATGGATCTCGAAATTTGGTCAGCCATGGCATCTCGATTCAGAAGAGAATTGGCAAGAGACGGATTTTTGCGTTATTGCGCTGGGGAATCTTGGCGGGCAGGAAGCGGGTTACAGTTCGGAGATTGAACTGCTGTTTGTCTATGCCGAGGAAGGCAATGTCTTTCGCGCCGCTCCACGCCCCAACGAGCAAACTGGCAAGGGCATGACCAACCACCAATTCTTCACGCGATTGGCGGAAAACTTGATCGGCGAATTGGAAAAGCAAACGCCGGACGGAACGTTATTCCGGGTCGATGTGCGACGCCGCCCGGAAGGAAAATCCGGGACGCTGGCGCGTTCGCTGGGAAGTTACGAGAATTATTATTCGGAGTGGGGCCAGGCGGCGGATCGCATGGCGCTGGCCAAAGCCCGGCCCATCGCGGGTTCGGCGGAGCTGGGCGCGGACTTTCTGCAAATGATCCAGAGCTTTCGATATCCGCGCTGGATGACGTCCGAGCTGCTTCGCGAGGTGGCTGCTGTCAAATCGAAATTAGAAGCCGAGCCGGTCAAGGAATGGGAGCAGGAGAGAAATGTCAAAATCGGGCGCGGTGGAATTCGCGAGTTTGAATTTGTATTGCAAGCCCTCGGCGTGCTCCACGCGGGCAGGCTTCCCGCTCTTCAAGTGGCGAACTCACTGGTCCAATTGGCCCGCATGGAGCGCCATCCGCTGCTCAAGCGCCATGAACGCGAGGAAATGGCGGCGGCCATCACGTTTTTGCGCGAGGTGCAGCATCGGCTCCAATTGGAAGGCACTGCGCCCCCCGATGTCATCCCGACCGAGCGGCAGGCGCGCGAACGGCTGGCTCGTTTGATGGGCTTTGAAACGGTCTTGGAATTCGAGGATGCCCACCAAAGTCACACGAACACGGTTCATCGCATCTTCGAAAAGACGCTGCCCGTCGAAAGCGAACGCCGCGCCCCCGCGCTGCCGCATGGGGACTTCGACGCAGAGGCTGCCGCATGGCAAAAATTATTGACGCGGCACGGTTTTCGCGAACCGGCGAAAGCGTGCGAGATTTTGCGGACATTTCTCTTTGGGCCGGAATACGCGCCGCTGCCGCCGGATGCCGCTGAAAGGGCGCGGCAAATTTGGATTCGGTTTCTCGCGCTCTGCCCGAAAGCAGACGGGCAAAAAGCGCCCCGCGTTTTGTCCGATCCAGACCGCGTTCTCGCGCGGCTTGATTTTTTCGTTTATTCGTACCGGGCGCGCGCGAGCCTTTACGAACTTTGGGTGCAGACGCCGTTGCTGCTCGACTTGCTCCTGTGGCTTTCCGACCGGTCGGAATATCTCGCCCGCGAGGCCATTCAAACGCCGGATATTTTGGATGAATTGGGCCTCAGCGGCAGGCTGCATCACTTCCGGGGTGTCGAGGAAAGCCTCGCTGAATTGCATTGCGGCGCCGGGGAGCCGGATCAGCGAAAGTGGCTCCGGAGCCACTTCCAATCGGAAGCGATGGCCATCGGCTTGCGCGACATTCTCGGCTATGTCGATATTGAAGAAAACGTGCTCGAAATGTCCTCCCTCACGGAAGCCTGCGTGCAGTACGCCTTGGAGGTTGTCATACGCAAACACGAAATGACGCAGGCGCCGTTCTGCATTGTGGGATGCCGCGCGCTGGCCGGCCGCGAGGTGAGTTATGGGAGATCGATTGAGCTTCTCTTTGTAACCGACCTGGGCGAGGCGGAATTGCCGAAATTGAACTTGTTGGCCAATGAGTTCATCGAACTATTTTCGGGCCGTGGCGATGAGGATCCCCTTGTCGCAATCCAGCCTCATCTGAAGCTTGTCAATACGATGGAATCATGCGAGGCGCGTTATCGGGAATTGCGCCTCGATGATGTTTTGACAATCGCCCGGGCGCGTCCGATCGCGGGGAACATGGAAACCGGCGCGAGGTTTCGGCAGTTGGCGGCGGAGGTGTTGAAAGCTTTTCAATCGCGGAATGTCGATGCGGAATTGAGCCAATGGCGCGAGCGGGTCGAACGTGAGGAAACTCCTCCCGGGCAGGAACGCCTCGCCATTGTCACGGGCGCGGGCGGATTGCTGGACGGGGAGATTTTGGCGCGGGCGGCCAGCCTCGCCCATGGCTGGGACGAACCGAACACCATGCGCGCGCTGCGGCGGGCGGCGAAGGAGGGCGTCTTGCCGGCGGAAGACGCGACCGCGATTTGGAACAGCTACGCGGAGTTGCGCCGCATTGAAAGCGTTCTCTGCCGCTGGAGCTTCCAAGGCGAACGCGTTTTGCCGCTGGATGAGCCCGCGCAATACCGGGTCGCGGTGCGATGCGGTTTTTCGAGCGTGGCGGAGTTTATGAAATCGCTCAAGGAGACGAGGGCTGCATTGCGGTCGGCCTATTTACGGCACTTTCGCAAAGGCCACATTTGATTTACACTGAACCAGCAAGATATGCCGATATACGAATACGAACTTTGTGAGGGTGGGTGTGTGGTGTGCGGTGGCAAGTTCACTTTGCGCCGTCCCGTCAGCGCCGCGCCGTTGAAGGTCTGCCCGGCCTGCCGCAAGCCTGTGCGGAAAATAATTTCCTCTTTCAACTCGCCCACCAAGCTTAAGCCATTATCCATCACCGATGCCAAGAAGGCTGGGTTTACGGTCTTGAAGCGCTTGGGCAAGGGGGAATACGAGAAGCAGTGAGTTCGTGGCCATTTGCAAAATGCGGCAGGGCGCGGCTCGTGCCGAGCTTTCTTATATGTCCTATAAGTTCAAGAAGTCCTATGGCGATCTCAGCCTGAAGAATACTTCTGGCGAGGTGAACGTGTTGGTAAAGATGTTCACGCCGTTGGTCACGTAAGACGGAGTCGCCGGATAACTCCACGTCGTCAAATTGGTGCTGATCTCCAGAAGAAAATGCACGGACGAGATCGGCCATGTGATGAGTGCGTTGGTTGCGTTTGCGGTCGCAATCGACAGCGTGCGCTCTGAAGGCGTTATAATGTAAGCCGTGGCCGAGGCAACGCCCGCAATCGGCTGCACCGCGCTCTCTGCGAACGAAAGTTCGGCGGTGTTGGTGATCGCTCCAGTTTCCGATCCATCCAGGACGATTGTCATGGTGGCGGCGCTGCCATTCGTGAAGATCCCGATGTTCCAATTGACCACGCCGTTGGTGTAAGACCAGCTGCCGTTCGGAGTGGATGCGCTCGCGAAGACTGCGTTCGTCGGCAGGATATCCGTCACGAGCGTGGAAGTGATGATGGAAGGGCCCTCGTTGCTGACGAAAAGCGTGTAAGTCAGCGGGGTGCCCGGCGTCGTTAAGACAGGAGTGACTGTTTTCGTCAATTGCGCCGAACTTGTTTTGGTTGCGGTAAAACTATTGGAGCTGACGCTGGTTCCGTAGGGTGAAACGGCGGTAATCGGCCCGCTCACAGCGTTGCCCGGCACGGCCACCTTGATTTGATTGCTCGTCGCGGTGAAATCAGTCGTTCCGCCGCTCCCGAACATGACTTCAGTGACATCCGAAAAGCTTGTTCCAATTAACGTGACGATAGTTCCGGCGGGGCCAATGGCTGGGCTGAAGCTGTAAATGTTGGGAAGAATTCCGACCACATTTGTGCTGAAGTAGGAGCCGCCTGGAGTCGCGATTTTCACCTCGCCGGAAGTTGCGTTGGACGGGATATTAAGAAAGATTTGCGTTGCCGTGTTGGTGAAAGCATACGAAAGCCCGTTGATGAGAACGGAGGTCAAACCAGTGAAATTGCGGCCGGAAATGACCAGTGATCCGTTCACCGCCGCGCCGCTGGCGCTCAGCGAAGTTATCCACGGCTGGAGGTAAAACAGCGAAGGGCTCGCGCCGCCCGCGCCGCTCGCGTTGGTCACCGTAATATATCCTGTTGTTGCCCCCTCCGGAACGGTGACGGTGAGCTCTGTTGTTGAGGTTGGAGCTGCGAACGTGCCAGTGACACCGTTGAATTTCACGGCCGAAGACCCCAGGTTTGTGAAATTAGCGCCGCTGAGTGTGAGCGTCGTCCCGCGAACGCCGTTGCTTTGCGAGAGGCTCGTGATGATCGGCCCCGTGCCGGTTACAGTAAAATTGCTGCCAGTGGTGAATGTGCCATCGGTGCTGCTTAAGGTCAAAGCATAGCCGCCCACGCCAATGGATGGGACCACCGCGGAAATTTGCGTGGAGCCCGTTACAGTCGTTTTGGTCGCAGCAGTGGTTCCGAACTTCGCGACGGTTCCGCTGATAAAATTAATTCCGTCAATGGTGACGGTGGAACCGGGAGGACCCAGCGTTGGATAAAAATCCGAAACAATGGGCGCGGACGAGTTGATGAAGTTCGAGGACGTCGTAAAACTGTTCGCCCCCGCCGTCACCTTGATCGGCCCGGTGCCGGGATTATTGGTCAACGCAACGTTCAAATTGGTCGTTCCCGAATAGGACACGATTCTTTCCAAGTGCCCATTGAAGCTAACCGAGGTCGCCGATGGCATATCGACGCCGTATATGCTGATTTGATTGTTGCTGACGCCGTAGCTTGGAGAAAACCCATAAACAACCGGCCCTGCTCCCGTGGTGAAGTTCGTGTATGTCACGCTTCCGTCCGGAGTCGTAATGGTGATGTCGGGACTGCTGGCCCCGGTCGGGACGTTCACCGCAATTTCGGTTGTCGAAACTGCCGTAGCGCTGCCCGCTGTGATAGTGCCGAACTTTACGGTGATCGGAGTGAAAAAGTTGCCGCCAAAGATATTGATGCCCTGTCCATTCGTGGCGAAATTGGGCGAAACCGACGTGATCGAAGGCAGGGTGCTGGCGAGGAAATTACTGGTCGTGATATTCGTCCCGGCTTGCGTGTAGACAGTCAAAGGCCCGTCCGTCGCGCCCGCCGGCACCTCTGCCTCAATTTCCGTCGCAGCCACGTAGGTGGCTAAAACCGGAGTCGCCACGCCCGAAAAAAGCACATGCGTGTTCGTGCTCACGAAGTTCTGGCCGAAAATATAAACCATCGTCGGCGAAGCGCCGCTCGGCGGGTTAAAGCTGGTGATCACCGGAGCCACGATGAAATTAGAGGAGGTGGAAGCGCTAGCGGCGCCCACGTAAACCGCCACCGTTCCGCTGACGGCGTTCGACGGGACGACTAACAGCAATTCCGTGTCCGAGACGTTGGTGAAATCGACCAGGCTGGGGGTATTCGTGTTGAATTCCACAATTGTGGCCCCGGTAAATCCCGATCCAGTGACGGTGACGATTGTGCCGGGTGAGCCAAACGGCGGCGAGAATCCAGTAATGGAAACGCCGCGCGCCAGCAACGGCGCAATAAGGCACAGAATACCTGCCAATAATCGCTTGTGCATCCTTTCAACTCCTTGATCTACTTGCCAAAACCATCGCTAACGAAACGGCGTATGACGGACAGTTCTTCTTCCCCAGCTATAGTATGCTGTTTGACGAATTCACGCCAATCAATTTTCAGGCCGGCTGCGCGAAGGATTTCCATTTGCGGGCGGACGCGATCAATCGGAATCAACGAGTCCCGTGTGCCGTGTGTGACGAGAAACCTCTGTTGTGCCGCGATGGGTGAAAGCGCCTTGGCCAGCCGGTTAGGCTCATAAACGTATCCGCTCACACCCACGATTCCGGCCAGCTTGTGCGGGTATTGCGAGCCGACTTCGATCGACATCAGGCATCCCTGCGAAAAGCCAAAGAGCGCCGTCTTTTCCGGCGCGAACCCTTCGCTCTCGGTGCGTTCCAGCAATTGCACCAGCAGCTTCCGGCTGCGCTCAACGCCAGGCCCGGAATTGCCGTCGATGTCGTACCAGGAAAATCCGCCGTAATATTCATCCGGCGCATTCACCAGCAAATAGCTCAACCACGGCAACTGCATCGCCTCCGGCAGCCAGCGATAGCCATTCATGCTGTCGCCCAAGCCGTGCAGCACAATCATCAGCCGCGGTTCAATTTCCTCTTTGGCGGGAATGAGTTCGGTGTTCAACATGGGTTTGTATTAGCCTTTCCTGGCTGCGAGTGGATGGGGCGCGAGTTTCAGCCGTGGATATTTCGCGTTTGTTTTTCGCGGAGACTGCTCAAATTCCGATTTAACCGTCGCTGCTTTCAGCAATTCTGATTGACCACGCCGCGCTCGTTCCCCGTTCGCGCGAACGGCGCGGATGTAGCCGCCATCGGTTTGGAGGACGCGCGCCTTCACATTGTCGCGCAGCATCGCCTCCAGAATTTGCCCGCGAATGCGCTCCCGCAAATTTCCGTCATCAATCGGGAACAAAACTTCGATGCGCCGCTGCAGGTGGATTTGCGTCCAATCCGCGCTGCTGATCCAGGCCTCGGGCTGGCAGGCATTCTCGAAATAGAAAATCCGGCTGTGCTCCAAAAAACGATCCACCACGCTGCGCACCGTGATGTTTTCGGTGGCGCCCTCCAACCCCGGCTTCAGGCAGCAGACGCCGCGCACCAAAAGGTCAATTTTGACGCCAGCATGCGCGGCCTGGCAAAGCGCCTCGATGATCATTGGGTCTTCGAGCGAGTTCATTTTGGCGATGATGCGCGCTGGCAATTCCTCGCGGGCATGCCGTGTTTCGCGGTGGATTAATTCCAAAATCTTTTCCCGCAAATCGAACGGGGCCACCACCAATTTCTTGGTGCCGGGAAACTGGCAGACGCCCGTCAATAAATTGAATAAGTTGGTCGCATCCTCCCCAAAGTCCGCCCGGCAGGTCAGGAAGCTCACGTCCTCGTAATATCGCGCCGTGGCCGGATTGTAATTTCCTGTGCTCAAATGCAGATATCGCCGGATGGCGTCGGCATCCTTGCGCACGATCAGGCACATCTTGGCGTGAACTTTGCAATTGACCAATCCGTAGACGACATGCACCCCGGCTTCCTCCAGCCGCACGGCCCATTGGATATTGGCGCCTTCCTCGGAACGCTCTTTCAATTCCAAGACCACCGTCACCTGTTTGCCGTTGCGGACGGCATCCATCAACGCGCTGACGATTTGCAAATCACCATTCGTCCGGTAGAGGGTTTGCTTGATGGCCAGGACCCTCGGATCAATGGAAGCCTGCCGCAAAAAATCCACCACGCTGCTGAAATTTTCGTAAGGATGATGCAACAGCACATCCGCGTGGCGAACCGCCGCAAAAATGTCCGGCTCGTCCCGCAAGGGCGCGGCCACCGGCGCGACAAAGGCGGGCGCGCGCAATTCCGGCGAATGATCGCCTTCCGCCACCGCGATCAATCGAACCGGATTCAAAGGGCCGTCAATGATGTAAACGCTCTCCTCGTCGAGTCCGAAGTTCTCGAGCAGAAAGGCGCGAATCTCGGAGGGGCAGCCATGCTCGACTTCCAGCCGGACAGCCTCGCCGTGATGCCTCGCCCGCGAATCCGAATCCACCGCGGCCAGCAGGGTTGCAGACGCTTCGTCGTCAGAGTAAAGAGCGCCGTTCCGGGTGACCCGGAAATGCCAGCAGCCAAGAATCTCCGCCCCGGGAAACAGTTCGCCCAGGTTCTTGCGAATCAGTTCGCCCATGAAAAGATGGCGCTGAGTCTTACCATCCGCGTCCGGCAATTTGATCAGGCGCGGCAGCACGCGCGGCACCTGCACCACAGCGAGGCGTTTGCGGCGCTCTTCATTGATCACGATTTCCATTTGGACAATCGTGTTGAGCGACTTGTTGATGAGCTTCGGGAAAGGATGCGCTGGATCGAGGCCCAGGGGCGTCAGCACCGGGCGGGCCTGGCCGCGGTAAAACCTCTCCAGCCACGCCAGATCAGCTTCCGGCAAATCCTTGAAGGCCGGGAAGAGAATGCCGTTTTTCGCCAATTCCGGGCGCAATTCGTCGCGCCAGCAATTGTATTGGCTGGTGACCAGCTCGCGGACTTTTTTGTGGACCGCGTGATAGGTTTCGGTGGCCGTCAGGCCGTCGGGGCTTCTTTCAGTCGCGGCGCTGCGGATGCGCTGCTGCAGGGCCGCCACCCGGATCTCGAAAAACTCATCCAGATTGTCCGCAAAAATGCAAAAGAACTTGAGCCGTTCCAGCAGCGGCGTGGAGCGATCAAGGGCCTCCTCCAGCACCCGCTGGTTGAATTCCAGCCAGCTCAATTCCCGATTGATCAGGTGTTCAGGGCAGATGGCGCGCGCTTTTTCCGACATTCGCCCAAGGATGCTTCGAGCGGCGCGGACTGAAAAGGCTAATCATCTCAGTGGGACATTCACCACCTCCAGCCGGGGACGTTTGGGGTGGCGCTGTTCTTCGGGCGGACTGCCATGCAAAAGGTGATCCAGCAAGTGGCGCCGGTACCACCCCCAGGATTCAGCCATGCGAACCCACCGGCTCCGTGCGCTTGGCGCTGGCATCGGCTGCTGCCAGGAATTATCCGCGCCCGGCAAACCGAGGGACTGAGCCATCGCCGCCGCGATGCGGGCGTGTCCTTCGGCGTTCACATGGAAACGGTCCTCGCTCCAGAGCCGCGGGTCGGAACCCACCGAGTATGCGGCAAAGTCAATGAGGCGTGCGCCGGTGGAAGCAGCGGCCTTGCGGATGCTGTCATTCATGCCCCGAACGCGGGGTGCCAGGAAGCGGCCGATGGGCATGACGCCGGAAAGGTCTGGCAGTGTGAAGGTCAGCACGACCGCCTTTCCTCCGACAAGCGCCCCCATGATGCGCTCGAGTTCCGCCCGCAGCTTGCCAGCGTCGAAACCGCGTTCGAGGATATCGTTTGAACCCGCGAAAATCGTCGCGAGGTCTGGCTTCATGGCGAGCGCTGAAGGAAGTTGCTCCTCTCGGATTTCCCGGGAGCGCTTGCCGCGCACAGCGAGGTTGGCATAGAGCAACCCGTCTTGCGCTTGAGCCACGCGCTCGGCCAGGCGATTCGCCCAGCCGCGGTAACCGCCAGCCCCATCCGGGTCTTCGAGCCCCTCGGTGGAACTGTCACCTATCGCGACGTAGCGTTCGAATCGGCGCGTCATGGCGACATAGTGCGGGATGTGCCCCGTGTGCGTCGAGCACGTCGACGGCGGAGGATCACGGAAGGGGATTCGACTTGTTTAGATGGGTATGGATGTGTCACCTTTTTGCTATGGCTAAATCAAGCATAGGCCACCGTTGGATGTCGCTGGGATTGACCGAGCGGATTCCGAGTATCATGAAGCTGGGATTACCACGCGCGGCGCGGGTTGGGTTGCGTGGATTGGCTGCGGTGCTGTTTCCTGTGCTTGTCGCTTTGGCGATGGTCTGCCATCGGGCTGCGGCTCAGGCTTCCCCGCTGCCCTCAGATTCATCCAAGGCAATTGACGGCGCGACCAAAGACACCCTTGTCATCACCATTTCCAGCGACGGGACGATTAACTTTCAGGACAAATTCACGACCGCAGACGATTTGCAAAAGAAGTTAGCCGAAATCTCCCAAGAAAAACCGCAGACGACGCTGGCAATCCGGGCCGACAAGGAGACACCTTGGGCCGCTGTGGTCAAAGTGATGGACGCCGCCAAAGCGTCGCGCATCAATGTAGTCGCCGCCTCAGTCAAGAAAACAAGCCACGCCGATTGGCCAGGCAAGCAAAAAGGCCGTCCGTTGCCGATGCGTCCGCCACGAATGCTCGCTCCCGCCGAGGTGGATGCCCTGGAGGCAAAATTGGTGGAGGACCCGGAGGACTTTTCGGCGCGGATTGATTTGATAACTTACTATGGTTTCAGAGATCGAGCGGCGAAGGCCCGGCACGTTCTATGGATCATCGAGCATCATCCGGAGTTTTCGGCCAGCGGCCACGAAATGTCGATCGACCCGGTCATGGATGGATCGGCCTATCGGCGGGGAAAAGCCCTGTGGCTTCAGCATGTGAAGGACGATCCAGCCAATACTGTATTCCTGGGGAATGCAGCCGCCTATTTTAACATCTACGACAACGCCGCGGCGGAGGAGATGCTAACCAAGGCGCAAAATCTCCAACCGGAAAATCCGGACTGGTCAGAAAAGCTGGGGCAACTTTACAAATTGGAAATGAACGGCCACCCGGGAACGAATCTGGCGGCGAAGGCCCTCAGGGAATTTGAGAAAGCACAGGCTCAAACTGTGCCCCCAGTGCCGGGGGAGCCTCGGTTGGCGAATCTGGCGCAGATGGCGGTCGCTGCGGGTGACTTCCAGAAAGCGCGGGCATATGCCACTGAGCTTTTGGGCCCGGGAATGCAATGGAGTGGCGGCGGGAACGCGGGGAGAGCTTTCTTCTTCGGCAACCTCGTGCTGGGGCGCGTTGCGTTGCACGAGGGCAACTTGGCCGAGGCGAAGAAATACCTTTTGGAGGCCGGCAAGACAAAGGGCGATCCCACGCTTAACAGTTTTGGTCCGAACATGTCGCTCGCCAAGGAATTGCTGGAGAAGGGGGAAACCAACGCCGTGCTGGAGTTTTTCCAGGAGTGCGAGAAGTTTTGGCCCAGTTATGGAAGAGAGAACAAAATGGCTAAATGGACGGCTGAAGTTAAAGAAGGAAAAACGCCGGATTTTGGCGGCAACTTGTATTTTTGACAATTGAATCGATGAAACGCGTGATCGCCAGATCGCGTAGGCTGGACATCCCATAACTCAATGCCAGTATTTGCATTCGCACATACTGAATTATGAAACGGAAATTCATTCAGCCATCACTGCGGAGCAGCCCACTGCGAACCATTTGCATCTTGCTGACTGGAT
The DNA here is from genome assembly GCA_963764165.1 of uncultured Verrucomicrobiae bacterium. Lineage (GTDB taxonomy): Bacteria > Verrucomicrobiota > Verrucomicrobiia > Limisphaerales > Palsa-1400 > Palsa-1400. Next base: position 279,739 of record CAVXRD010000004.1, on the reverse strand, counting down.
TTTGCGCTGTTGTTGACTCCTCGGCTCAATCTCCGCGCCACGTCTCGCTCGACGATTTCAAAAAAACCCGTTTGCCTGAGGTGGTTTTGGAGTCCGCCACGCAAGTTGCGGCCGATACGCAGAAAGTCCCGGCTGCGCCGCCTTTCGTCCAAGTCAAAGGGACGATCGGTGGCGCGATCCGATTCGAACTATTGCTGCCGGATGATTGGAATGAACGGTTCGTCATGGGTGGCGGAGGCGGGTTTGTCGGCTCGGTGCAAAACAGCGCGCGCTATTCGGTTTATGGCGGCTATGCCACCGTCGGGACGGATACGGGACACCAGAGTTCGGGCACCTCGGCCACCTGGGCCTATAACAATGTCGAGGCCCAGCTTAACTTCGGCTATCTGGCGGTGCATCGCACAGCGGAAGTGGCCAAGGCGCTCATCCGCACTTATTACGGGAAGGATCCAACTTACAGTTTCTTCCTCGGCTGCTCGCGCGGGGGCGGGCAGGCTATGATGGAATCGCAGCGGTTTCCCGGAGATTTCGATGGCATCGTCGCGGGCGCGCCGTCGTTTGATTGGACAGGGCTGGCCGCCAATGCCGTGACCTCGCAAATGACGCTGTATCCAGACCCCGCGCAACTTGACCATACCGCGCTGGACCACGCGGCGCTGGAGAAGCTGTCCAAATCCATTCTTGAGCAATGCGACGGGCAGGACGGATTGAAGGACGGAGTCGTGCAAGACCCGCCGTCGGCGAATTTCGATTTGACGAAAGTCGAAGGATTGACCGATGCGCAGCGCAAAGCCATCGAGGCCCTCTACGGCGGCGCGCGCAACGGCAAAGAGCTTATTTATCCTGGCTACACGCCCGGCTCCGAGTGCGATCCCGACCAATGGACTGCCTGGATTGTGGGGCCGGCGCTGTACTTGCGGAACGAACACGCGCCGGATTTGATGTTCGCTTTCGGCACCCAGATTTTCAAATACCTGATCTTCAACAATCCGGATTGGGATTATTCCACTTACAGCTTTGCCCATTTTGACAGCGACACCCATTTGGCTGCTTCCTATCTCAATGCCACCAATGCGAATCTGGATCCGCTGAAATTGCGCAAAGGCAAATTGATCATCTGGCACGGCTGGGCCGATCCCGCGCTGCCGCCGCAGGCGACGATTAATTATTATTTACAGGTGAAGGCGCATGATTCCGATGCCGGCGATTACTGCCGGCTGTTCATGGTGCCGGGCTGCCTGCATTGCGGTGGCGGCCCAGGCGCCAGCGAGGTGGACTGGCTTTCCGTGATTGTGGACTGGGTGGAGCACAGCCATGCGCCGGAACGAATCATCGCGTCCAAGAGCGCCGGCGGCAAAGTGGTGAAAACCCGGCCTTTGTTCAACTACCCTGCCACGGCTCATTACAAGGGGACCGGCGATCCCAACAGCGCTGATAGCTTTGTGGCGAAGTAAAATCAAGGGCGAGCACCGCAATCAATTCTTCCTTTTGGAGAAAAAATGAAATCAGCAATTGGTTCAACGAGACTGAGTCTGCGCCTGGCCCGCTCCGCGATTTGGTTCACGGCGGCGCTGATGCTCCATTCCGCCGCATCCGGCGCAGATTTGACTTACCTCGACTTGGTCCACCGCCTTGCCGATTTGGAATACCTGGCCACGCTTCCGCAGCCGGGAGAAAAGACCGCGCAATTTTCCAGCTACGACCGCGCGAGCCGCTACGACGAGGCCACTGGCAAATACATGAATTGGGATGCGAACGGCGACAACAACGGCGTCATTCGCAAAGAGGGCGACAAGTATGTCCTGGCCGAGATGAACGGGCCGGGTTGCATCTGGCGCATTTGGTCGGCCGCGCCCGGCACGGGGCATGTCCGCATTTACCTGGACGGCAGCGCGGAGCCCGCGGTTGATTTGCCATTCACCGAGTACCTTCTCCGGCAAGGAAGCGCCGTTCAATCGCGCCGCCATCGTGCATGACGCCTCTCGCGGAATGAACAACTACACACCGATCCCGTTCCAGAAATCCTGCAAAATTGTCGCGGACGAAAATTGGGGCGCGTACTACCATTTCGGCTACTCGGCGTTTCCCGCGGGAACGAAGGTGCCAACTTTCAAGCGCGAACTTTCACAGGAAGATAACGCCGCGCTCGATGAAGCCAGCAAAATTCTGTCCAATTGCGGCCCGCGAAAATTTCCAAGTGATTTCGTCAGCACGAGCGGCAGCGGGATATTGTCGGGGCATGGCACGTCTGGCTCGGAACCCTCGGGATCTGGTGTTGTGAAGTGCATTCGAGTGAAATTCGAGCCGCCGCTGACGCCGGATGACCGCGATTTGCTGCGCGAAACCGTTATCCAAATTCGGTGGGACGGCGAAAGCTCGCCGTCCGTTTGGGCGCCAGTGGGAGATTTCTTCGGCACCGCTCCGGGGCCGAATGTTTACCGTTCCTTGCCCTGCGGTTACACGGACGACGGCTGGTTTTATGCGAACTGGGTCATGCCGTACACCAACGGCGCGAGCATCCAATTCATCAACGAAGGGATGGACAAGCACCAGCTTCATTATGAGATTTACAGCGAGGCACTGAAGGGCGACCTCACGCATTACGCCCGCTTTCACGCCAAGTGGCATCGCGATGCGTATTTGCCCACAGAACCGGAGCGGAAGATTGATTGGCCGTTTCTGAAGACGACCGGCGCCGGGCGTTTTGTCGGATTCATGCTGCACATCTGGAATCCGCGCGGAAGCTGGTGGGGCGAAGGCGATGAGAAGTTTTTCGTGGATGGCGAGAAATTCCCGTCCACGTTTGGCACCGGTTCGGAGGATTATTTCGGCTATGCGTGGGGCGATCCGAAATTGTTCCAAAACGCCTACCACAATCAAACGCACAACGAACACAACAACAAGGGGCACATCTCGGTGAACCGCTGGCACATACCGGATCAAGTGCCGTTCCAGCGGCAGTTCGAAGGGGACATCGAAAAGTATTATTCCAACGAGCGTCCCACCCGCTACGCGGGCATGGCCTATTGGTATCTCGCGCCGGGCGGACAGGATCCGTATTTGCCGGTTCCGCTGGCCGATCGCACCAATTATTATGCGGAGTTGCCGGAGAGCAAAGTCGCCGGCGCCATCGAAGGCGAGCGCTTGAAAATTCTCGCCTGCACCGGCGGCCACACTGAGGAGCAGGATATGACAGCATGGCCCGATCATCAATGGAGCAACGACGGGCAGCTCTGGTGGAATGGCGCCAAACCCGGCGACCGTCTTGATCTTGAATTGCCGGTAACCAATGCTGGCAGATACCGGATCATGGCGCAATTCACCAAGGCGATTGATTATGGCATTGTCAAAGTCTCTTTGGATGGTGTGCAACTCGGGCAGCCCATTGACTTATTTCACGATGGTGTCATTCCTACCAGCGAACTGAAACTCGGTTCCCGCGACCTCACCGCTGGAAGCCACAAACTCACGTTCGAAATAACGGGAGCAAACCCGAAAGCTGAAAAGAGCTATATGGTCGGACTCGATTACGTAAAGCTTGGGCAAACTAAATAGGTGAACAAATTGGATTTGTGAACCTCGAATTGGCGTGGCTTGGCAGGAGGACCCAACCAACAAAGTTGGTGCGAGTTCCGACGAACAAATTTCGCCTTTGGAGGTAGGGACGCCTCGCCGAGGCGTCCGGTTGCGCGTGAAAGTTTTTGTGGGCCGCACTGTTCAACGACGCCTCACCCCGGACGCCTCGGCGAGGCGTCCTTCACAAGAATGCTCATTGGCAGCCTCGCCGTGCCACCCGCTCGGTCGGGCGAGGCTCCTGCCGAGCCACGGCGTCAAATACAGAGATTTGCGTCCGCTGCGAAACGCACAAGCGCTTAATGCGGTATCGGTCCGGTAAACCGGCGGTAGGCGGCTTGCAAATTCGGTGTGCTGAGAAATGGCGTCAGCTCCGCGATGTTGCGGGGAATCTGACCGTTGTTTGCCGCTGAATACGCGTTGAACGCAGGCGCAAGCGCGCCTGCGTCACCATCCAGTTTCTCCAACGCGGAAAGCTGCGCGGGTGACGTCAGGAACGGCATGATGTCCGCTGCTGTGGAAGGCATTGCGCCATTGTTGGCGGCGTTGAACGCCTGCAGCGCCGGCCCCACGATCATCAACTCAGGGGGCGCTGGATTTGCCCCCGCTTGCGTTATGTATTTTTGCACCGTCGCCGAATCCAGTGGCTGCGAAAGCAACGGTTGGATTTGACTTGGATCTGTTGGCATTTGTCCGCCGTTTGCAATGACGAAATTGACGATCGCATTTCGGACGGCTTCACCGACGCGATTGTAACCGCCGCCATGCGCGCCGTTGATCGACATGCCATGATTGGAATCGTAGACATCGTCGACGTGGTTGGTAAGCGTCACCAGGTCAGCCGAGTTATCCACCTCGCCTGTCTGCAGCAATTGGTAATTGCTGAGCATGTCCTGCGTCACCGGGGCATTGAAAAAGGGAGTCAGATCGGAGAGGCTCGCGGGAGCGACGTTATTGTTGACAGAAAGATAACGTCTCATCGCGTCCTTCATCATTTCGTTGAGGAACGTGTCAATCGCCTTCTCGCGCAAGTTGCTGAACGCCTCGCGAATCCCGTCCTCGGTCGCCATATCCGCGCCCGCCGCCACATCCGCCCAATCCTTGTCGGTAAGAAAGCGCATTTCGGGAAGCGTGAGCTTCGGCGACTCCACGGCTTTCCGTTTCAGCGACGCCACCTTGACTGCCAATTTCATGATCGCCGGGTCCGCGTCCGCCGATTGGTCCCGCACGCGCGCAACGTCTCTTCGCAATCTCATCAGCTCGTTCGAGTTGAACTTCACGCGGCTCAATTCCCCGGCTAGCATCGCGACGCGATTGGTCGCGTCATCAAGCTCCCGCCGCATCGCGTCCGTTTGCAATTGCTGCGCGGCCAACCTTTCAAGGTCGCCGCGAATACGAGACGCCTCGCGCGCCTCATAAATTGCCGCACCCAGAGCGGCAGCAACGATTAAGGCGACGGTTGTCTTTTGAAATGCAGTCATAGCGATAACCTTTGTGGCAGTGGCAATGGAAGGGAGATGCGCGGAGGCGTGAATCGCCGCGACGGTGGCGGAAATTGACGCGGAAATTTCGGCGGGGGCGGATTGAATCGCGTTGGCCGAAATCGCCGTGCCCAAGGCTGGCGCCCCAACACTCACTCCGCGGCGGCGCAGGATTTCCCGAAGCCTCTCCAGCGCGCGGGTCAGGCATTTTTGCGCCGCGTCCTCACCGATGTCCAAGGCGGCTCCCACTTCCCTTGCGGTTTTTCGCTGGAAAAATCGCAGAAGCAAAGCGTCGCGGTCTCTTGAATTCAATTCGCTCAGCGCCGTGTCAAGAATAGGAAGAACTTCCTCCCACACGGCATCGGAGTTTTCCAGGCTGGAGTCGTTCATGGTGGCGGCGTGTTGTTCGCGCAAGCGGCGGCGAATTTCTGTCCGCACAGTTTGAGCGGCGATGTTTTGAGTTGTTCGATGCAGCCAGCCGGCAAGTAACGGATGCGCGGCCAATGCGCCAGCGTTTTGGGACAGCGCCATAAAAACGCCTTGCGTTACGTCCTGCGCGGTATGCGAGTCGCGCACCATTCGCAGCGCCGCCGAGTAAACAAAGTCAAGGTGGCGCCGGAGCAAGACCGCAAACGCCGCCTCAGTTTTTTGGTCGGCGTAGGCGCGGAGCAATTGATTGTCGCTCAGGTCGGTCACTCATGAGATAGTAGCCGCTGCCGCGAAAACCGGACATCTGAAAAGTATTCCGCGAGGTGAACAATTAATTCGAGCCAGCGTCTGATCATTTGTGTTTGCCACTGAAATCCAGCGGCGTTGGGTGCCAACGCAGATGCCTCTGGCGAGGCGTTTGATTCTATCGCTGGCGGCGCTTGTGTTTGCGGGTTGCGGCCCGATCCAAGCGGAACCAACGGCAAACGTCGAGGAAACAATCACCGTAAAAGTGGTGGGCGGCAATAGTCCCGCTGGGTTGGCTGGCGCAAAATTGCAGTTAATCGCGGAAGTTGGCCTGCCCCATTTGTCCGGGAATTGGGGAACGAGATCGAACGGCATCGGCGAGATGTCTATTCCCGCCGGGACAGAAGATGAATTGAAATTGTGGATCACCGCCGACGGCTTCGCGCCCGGTGAGAAGATTCTTCGACGCACCTTCACTGGAGCTTTTCCCGATTTGACCACTGTGAAGCTGGAGCGGGCCGTCTCCGTTGGCGGACGGGTGTTGAATGAGATGGGAGAACCCATTGCCGGGGTCGAGGTGTTTGTGGAGTCGGTCAAAAACGGCGGCGATCAAGAGCCCTCCAGCGCGACCGCATCGGATGGCCATTTTCATATCGAGAAAACCGATGTGAAAGGCAGGTGGTCATGCAATCACGCTCCACGGCAGCTTGAATCATTGAAGCTGCGGTTCGTTCATCCCGATTATGTCACCGCGGAAGTTTCCATGGATCACGGCAAGCGAATGAGCGAGGCGGTCAATCGAGTGACGGAAGCTGAGTTGCAGGCCTCGAACGCGGTTTTCATTTTGAAGCGCGGGATGCCAATCAATGGAGTCGTCCTCAATGCAAACGGACGCCCCGTGGAGGGGGCGGTTGTTTCGGCGGGCGACTATCCTGTTTGGACCACGGCCGACGGGCGATTTAATTTCAACAATCAGCCAGAAGGGGAAGTCACATTGACGGCGTCGGCGCGTGGCTTGGCGTCTGCGAAAGCGCAAATTCAAGTCTCAAGTGCGATCCAAGAGGCGCGGATTCAGTTGGAGCCCGGCCGTGTGTTTGACGTCCAAATTCAGGATGCAAAAGGCAGGCCCATTCCCGGCGCGTCGGTGGCGGTTCACGCATCGCAAAGCGACGCTTTTGAGCAGACCCATTTCAAATCAGACTACCAAGGCAGGCTGGCTTGGTTCTCTGCCCCGGCGGAAGACATCGTCTGCGACGTCACTCGGTTTGGCTGCGAACCGCTCATGTCGCAATCAGTGAAGGCCGACGGAGTCGAACACGTTGTCACGCTCAAAAAGCAACTGCGTTTGTCGGGAAGGGTGATCGATGCGGAAACGCGCGCTCCCATTTCAGAATTCCGCCTTGTCCCCGGGCTCATGCACGGTGACCACGAAGATTGGAACGTCGATTTCGCGGCCAAAGGAAGAGACGGTAAGTTTACGGTTTGGCTGCCAAACCGTCCGCTGCCGCATGTCGTGCGAGTTGAGGCGGATGGATATTTTCCCGCCATCTCAGCCCCGTTTAAAGATGAGGTTGAAGAGGCCGATTTGGAATTGGATTTGAAGCGAGGCGACCCCCTGACTGGCGTTGTCCGCTCACGGGACGGGAAGCCGGTGGCGAAGGCGGAAGTGGCGCTCTGCACTGCGGATTCCACGACGGTGCTAGGCCGGGCTGAGTTTGTCGGCGGACCGGTGGACGGCATCCAGCAAACGGATGGCCACGGCGCGTTTTGTTTTCAGCCGCAGCCGGGAGTCAAATGGATTGCGGTGGCGAGCGAGAAAGGCTACGCCGAAATCTCACCGGAAGCGCTGAAACAAACGAAATCGATTCAGTTAAAGCCCTGGGGGCGGGTTTCCGGAGTGGTGCAACGCAGCGCGGCGCGAGAAACAAACGCTCTTATGCAATTAGTGCGCATCGGGTCATTCTTCCCTCAGTTTCAAGTGAACTCATTTACCGCTCTGACAGATAGCGAAGGACGTTTCGTCTTCGACTATGTTCCCCCGGCTTCGGCCATGATTGGATGCCTGATGGATTCTCAATTTACCCGAGGGCGGGCAATCGATATCGCTCCCGGCCAAACTTCAGAGGTAATTTTCGATGGCGGCGGACGTACCGTGACGGGGCGCATCGTGCCATCGGATGGCCGGCAAATCCTGTGGGAGAGTGGGAGGCAGCCCGCGTTCTTGCGGAAAGCATTGCCTGCTGTTGAGCTTCCCAAGCTGCCGGATTCTCGTGCTACCAACGCCTGGTGGCGCGCCTATTGGGATTCAGCCGAGGGGATGGCTCGACAGAAATCGGAAACGATTTATGCGCTCCAGTTCGCCTCGAGCAATATCTTTACCGCCGAGAACGTCCTGCCTGGCACCTATGAGTGCGAAATACATCGCCACGTAACCTCGGCCACGAACGAGGATTTTGACACATGCCTGGGAATTCTGCGGCAGAAGATAGTCGTTCCTGAAGCCCCGCCCGAACGGTCCGGAGAGCCCGTGGATGTGGGAACGTTGACAATCAATTTGAAGCCGCTCGATCCGTGAAGCGCCAACCCCGTTTGGGGAGCGCGACCGTCCCGGTCGCCCTGGCTGGCGTCTCGCCAGCCAGTCTTCGCCGCGCTGCCGCAGGAGTTTCCGGCGGAACGCCGAAAACGGCGGTCGAGACGACCGCGATCCCCAAGCAACTGATGCACACGCCGTTTGGCCGCGGTCGCAAAATTCGGCGCTTGACACGCTCGTACAATTGTAAGAGGATGCGTCCCGTGGAAAGCGTTTGTGGCTATCTTGAAGACGCAATATGAGCAAACCCGATGCTGTTGAAATGGCTGGTTTGGGGGCGGCCGAATCTGAAGTTCTGAATATCGTATGGAAGCTCAAGGAAGCGACTGTGCAACAGATCTGGGCCGAGCTTCCCGCGGATCGCCCGATTGCCAGCGCGACCGTCCAGACGATGCTCCGTCGCCTTCGTGACAAGGGCTACGTGAAAAGCAAAGTTGCCGGAAAAGCCCATGTTTTTTCTCCCGCCATCAAACGCGAGAAAGTCATCACCAAGACGGTGAGCGATTTGGTTGCGCGCTTTTTCGGGGGCGACGCGGTGCCGCTTGTCATGCACCTTGCCAAGAGCCGGCAGATCGACCAGGAAGACCTCAAGCGGCTCCAGGACATTCTGAAGGAAACCCCTCCGAGCACTGAAAAATAGATGATTCTATGACTCGCGGCATTCTAAACTTCCTTTGGACGCAAAGCTGGCAAATCGCCGCCTTGTTCGCCATCGTTGGAGTTGTGTCCGTCCTGCTGCGCGGGGAAGCGCGCATTTGCGGTATCTTCTATGGTTGGTCGTTTTGGTTAAGTGCGTTTTTCCGCCGGTGATGCCAGTCGCGGTGCCAGGGTTGGCGCGGACTGTTGAGCGCGTATTTCCAGAACAACCGATAGTGTCGAATTCGGGCCTAAAAGCGACCGCTTCGGCCTTCACTTCGGAGAGTGTATTGTCGGGGCATTCGTTCGCCACCGCTAGCGGGGCGTTTTCTTTCATGGAGCGATTTCGTTGGCAGAAATGGCTTTTGGCCGCGTGGATTGCGGGGTCGCTGGGCTATTTCCTGACGGCGATTCTAAAGGCTTGGCGCGTCGAAGCCGGATTGCGGCGCGCGCGGACAGAGCCGGATATGGAATTGGAATGCGAATTTCTGGATATGGCGAAATCGATGGGCATTCAGCATCGCCCCAAGCTCCGCTTGATAAAGGGCATCGGCCAACCCTTCGTGTGGGGAGTATTCCGAGGCTCGATTTACCTGCCGGAGGGGTTCGGGCGTCAAGGCTCGTCTCGCGAGCGCTCGCTCGTCATGGGGCACGAATTGGCCCATGTGCGCCGCTGGGATGCATTGATCAATCTCATTCAAGTTGTTGTTCAGGCGATGTTCTTTTTTCACCCGCTGGTTTGGTGGCTGAACAAAATCATCCGCCACGAGCGCGAGAAATGCTGCGATGAAATGGCGGTGGCGAGCCTGCAGGTTGACTCGCGCGAATACGGTTCCGCCATTGTGGATCGTCTGGCAGCCTATTATGAACCCGCATGCCCCGCTTCGGCCCTGGCCATTTCCGGCCACGCGAAAGACCTCGAAGACCGCATCAAAAGCTTGCTCCAACCCGGACGCGCCTTTCGCCAGCGGCCCACGGTCGCGGCGGTGTTGATCGCGTTGCTCGTGACGGCAGTGGTCGCGCCTGCCCGGCTGGAGGTCAAGGCGGCGGCCGCCAAACCCGTTTCGGCAGCACCAGCGCCAGCAGTTCCAGCGCCCCGATTCACCACCATCGATCTTCGGCCGTGGTCGGATGGCAATTTGAAGGATAGCTGGCTGCCGAACATTTCCGATAATGATCTGGCAAGTTTCCCATCGGGAACGCACGAAGTTGCCGGAATTCCGTTCGAGGTGGGCGGTGTGGTGCAGTTGTCTGGGAACGGCCAGTCGCCAGCGGCCAGCGGTTTTCCCGAGGCCGTTGCCAACATCCCGATTGGGAAAGCGTTCTCAAAGCTTCACTTACTCCATGCGTGCGCGGGCAAGGACGAAGCCGGCGTAAAAGTTTCCGCCATCGTCCTGCATTATGCGGATGGCCAGCGGCGGGAGCTGCCGGTGAATTATGGCGAGAGCGTCCGAGATTGGTGGTTTTGGGAGTTTGCTCCGGTCAGCGATCCCAACACCGTCATGGCCTGGACCGGCAACAATCTGAATATCCGGTCGCAAAACGGCGCGCTTCGTTTGTATCGCACCACCTGGGCCAACCCCCTTCCAAAGACACCGGTGGTGAGCGTGGATTATGTCTCCGGCCAGTCCAAAGCGGCTCCGTTCATGCTGGGGCTGACGGTGGAATGACGGGTTCGGCGCGGAAGTAATTTATTTGACGTGATGAATCGAAACTAACGCGGTCTAATGGAGTTTGAACTAGTACAAATGTAAAATGTCTATGACTGGCATAAGCAGCAACACGAAGGACAATCAAATGAATCAGCCCAAACGTACATCGAAAGGCAACGGATGCCGACTCTAGCCGCCGCGCCCCCGCCCGAAACTCAGAAGTCGACTCCCAAGGCCATCGAAGAACTGGCCTCGCACCACAGTGCCATTCAAGCCCAATTGGCCAAGGCCATCGTCGGCCAAAAAACAGTCATCCAGAACGTCCTGCTCACCGTCTTCTGCGGCGGCCACGCATTAATCGTTGGCTGCCCGGGCCTGGCGAAAACGCTGCTCGTGAACTCCCTTGCCAAGACGCTCGCGCTTTCCTTCAAGCGGATTCAATTCACGCCGGATTTGATGCCTTCGGACATTACCGGCACGGATGTCATCGAGGAAGACCCGGTGACGGGGAAGCGCCGTCTGGAATTCTTGCAGGGGCCGGTCTTTGCCAACATGGTGCTGGCGGACGAAATCAATCGCACGCCGCCCAAGACCCAGGCCGCGATGCTGCAAACCATGCAGGAGCGCGAAGTCACCATTGGCAACAAGACCTATCCGCTGCCGGCGCCGTTTCATGTTTTCGCCACCCAAAATCCGATAGAAATGGAGGGCACCTACACTTTGCCGGAAGCGCAGGCCGATCGCTTCATGTTTAGCATCCATAGCACCTACCCAACCAATGAGGAAGAGGAGATGGTAGTGCGGAGCACCACTGGGATCGAGACGCCCCAGTTGGAGCCGGTTCTGGACGCCCGGCAAATTCTTGATATCCAAAAGCTCGTGCGCGCGGTGCCCGTTTCGGCGGAAGTGGTTCGTTACGCCGTTCGGTTGGTTTCGCGCACGAGGCCGGAGGATCCGCGTTCTCCAAAATACGTCAAGGAGTTCGTTCGGTGGGGGGCGAGCCCCCGGGCTTCGCAATACTTAATCCTCGGCGCGAAGGCCCGGGCGGCCGTCGCCGGCAATTTCTGCGCCGATTATCAAGGTGTGCGTTCCGTCGCGCGCGAGGTGTTGCAGCACCGCATCCTTGTCAACTTCCACGCCCGCACGCAGAAAGCCACCGCGCTGAGCATCATCGACCAATTGCTCAAGGACGTCGCGCCTGACGAAAAATGACACGGAAGCAAATGGCTTTATTATGAATCCGCCAGTGACATTTGACGCGAATTTGCTGGGCGCATTGGAGGACATTTCGCTCGTGGCGCGGAATGTGGTTGAGGGATTTTTAAGCGGGCTGCATCAAAGCCCGTTTCTTGGTTACAGCACGGAGTTTGCGTCCTACGGCCCTTACGTCCCCGGCGACAATTTGCGCTACGTCGATTGGAAGGTGTGGGCGCGGACGGACAAGCTCTACGTCAAGCAATTCGAGGACGACACAAACCTGGCCTGCCAAATTTTGCTGGATTCGAGCGCGTCGATGGATTTCGGGGCCGGGAACAAATTTCAATATGGGCGGCTGCTGGCCGCGGCGCTGGCTTACTTCATGTCGCGGCAGCACGACGCCGTGGGCCTGGCGCTATTTGGGCAGGCGACGGTGCAGGCGCTTCCGTCGCGGGGCGGGCGGCAGCATCTGGACGAGATACTTCTAATGCTGTCCCGCTCCGCCGCCGAAGGGAAGGAGAGCCTTGGCCATGATTTATTTGACGTGGTGGAGACGTTCAATCGGCGCGGAGTGACGGTGGTCATCTCGGATTTCTTCGCCTCGAAAGAAACCGTTTTTCAATTGTTCCAGCAGCTTCACGATCGCCGGCAGGAGGTCATCGTGTTCCATCTCATGGCGGGCGAGGAGCTTGATTTCAAATACGAGGGCGAATGGCTGTTCGAGGACGCCGAAACCGGCATGGAAGTGCCTGTGCATGCCGCCAGTTTTAGGAAGGAATATCTGGCCCGGGTCAGCCAGTTCCGGCGCGAGCTTGAGCACGAATGCAACAAATATGAAATAGATTATCAACTCCTCCGCACGGACGGATCACTGCACAAAGCCCTGAGCGCCTACATGGAGAAACGGCTGCTTATATGAACAAACTCGCCGACTAAACGCGTATGCCGCAAATCCTTTTTGGCAACGCAGCGTTTCTGGCGGGCATGGCCGCTCTTGCCATCCCGATCCTGATCCATTTGTTGCTTAAGCGAAAGCGATTGAAGCTGCGGTTCAGCACGCTCCAATTCTTCGCCCAAATGGATGAAAAAGCGGGGCGCCGGCGGAAGTTGTTGAACTGGCTTTTGCTGGCGATGCGCATTTTGCTGGTCTCGCTGATCGTCCTTGCATTCGCGCGGCCATATATGTCGAACGCCCGCCATGCTGGCAACGAGCGCCCGGCGAAGCGCGTTGTTTTTGTTTTGGACCGCTCCGCCAGCATGCGGGTGACCGAGGGCGGAACGACTCGGTGGGAGAAAGCGAAAGACGTTTTGCGCAAAGCGGTCTCAGAAATGGCATTGGATGACCGCGCGGCACTGGTGGATTGCGCCTCGCCGCCGAAAACGCTATCGCCGCTGGATCCGGCGCCGAAATTGATTGCAATCCTTGACAGGCTTGAACCAGGTTTCGGGTCGGGCGAAGTGGGCGACGGAATTCTGGAGGCGGTCAAGCTTCTAACGGCCCGGGATTTTCCGGGCGAATCCGAGATTTTTGTCATCAGCGATTTGCAAAAGCAAAGCTGCCAGAAGCTGGAATCGATTTCCGTGCCGCAAAACATCGGCTTAAAAATAGTTGGGGTGGGTGCCACCAACACGCCGAACGCCGCGGTTTCTGATCTGGCGGTCGGGAAAGGGGAGTCTCCGCTTCAGGCGACTGTCGCCAATTACTCATCGGAGGAGATTTCGGACGCAATGCTGGAATTTGTGGTCAACGGCAAGAGTGCGTTTTCAAGCTCGGTTTCCGTCGGAGCGCACACCACCACCAACGTTTCCTGCGCGTTGCCGGCGCTGCCCTACGGCTGGCATCAAATCAGCGCCCGGTTGGCGTCGCGCGATTCCTATGCGCTGGACGACGAGCGGGACCAGGTTTTTCAAACGCCCCCGCCGTTGAAGGTGTTGTGCATCGAGCCTCACCCGGCCAAACACGCATTTTCGGAGGACAGCTTTTTCGTCCTCAGCGCTCTGCAGCCGGATCGCGATGCGTCGAATGCGATTGGTTCGCCGTTCAAGATCGACAAAGCGCCTCCGTCCGCATTGGTGGGAAAGCTCCACGATTCAGCCGCCGCGCCGTATCGAGTTGTCCTGCTCCCGGCCATGCGCCAATTGCCGGACGGAGCCGGGCGCGCTCTGTTTGATTACGTCAAAGCTGGCGGCGGTTTGCTGCTGTTCGCGGGCGACGGCGTCAACACCAGCGAGTACAATTCGGAATTGGGCGAGTTGCTCCCCGCCAGCGTGGGCCGCGTTGAAGGCGATACGATGACTTACGAGAATTATTGGCGGCTGCGCGATTTTGACAGCAATTCGACGGTGTTCGCTGCTTTTCGCCAGGCGCACAGTGGTGATTTGACGATCCCGGAATTCTGGCGGCGGTTCGCGCTGACTCCCGCCGGTTCGGCGCAGGTGCTCTCCCGCTTCAGCGATTCCACGCCGATGATCGTCAGCAAAGGCGTCGGCGCAGGGCGAGTCCTGCTTGTCGACACATCGGCCAACACCGGTTGGAGCGATTGGCCGAAGCACATAACATTCGTCCCTTGGCTTCATGGAGCATGCCATTATCTGGCGGGCGACGAGCTTTCTTTGGGGCCGCGATTTGAAGACTCATTCATCGCCGGGGCCCCGGTGGAAATGGATCTTGGCACCAACTTCGCCAATCAGGGAATTCGCGTGCGTCCGCCGGAGGGCGCGGAGGAAGTGGTCAAGGCCAGCGCCGCTGGAAAGCTCGAGCTTCAGCCGCAAGTTCCTGGCTTTTATGAGTTGCTCGACTCGGGTGGGCAAACCATTCGCCTGATGGCCGTCAATGCGCCGCAGCGCGAATCCGATCTGGCCGGCTTCGCAAGCCCGGACCTCCAGGCGCAGATCACACGCAGCCAGGCCGTGGCCGGAAACAAGCTGCTCGCATCCGTGCTTGATCCCGTCGAGGGCGGGCAGGGGCTCTGGCGGTTGGCGTTGATGACGGGCATTCTCTTTCTTCTTTTGGAAACTGTATTCTCAAATCGCACGTTTGCTTGACAATATGAAAGGCTGAGTATGAACAAACATTTGCAATACAACGCAGACAGGCTGGCGACAGCGCGGGTCGCAAAGGATCGCGCGCGGCGTCTTGCTTTTGCGGCCAGCCTGGGCGCGGTGGTGCTCGGATTCGTGCTGGCAATTGCCGTGGGAGATTACTGGTGGCAATTGCCAGTGCCTGCCCGCCTCGTCGGCATCGGCGGGCTGGGCCTGATTATTCTCTTCGGCTGCGTGCGCTTGTGGCAACTGCTCCGCCATCCGACGAGCGCCAAACAAGTCGCGCTCGAATTGGAGAATCAGCGCCCCGAGCTGGGCTGCGTCGTGTCGACTGCCGCCGAATATCTGGAAGGCGGGCGCACCGCATCGCAAAAATTTGAGCCGGAGTTGGTGGAAGCGTTGCAGGAACAGGCCGCCAAACGCCTGTTGGTGGTGGAAACCAATTACTACCGGAAGCTTGCCATCTCGGGCGGCTCGCTGGCTGCCGTTGCAATGGCGTGCTTGCTGTTTGTTGTATTCGATCCTGATTCACTCACCGCACTGGCCCGCGTTACCGCGCCGTGGTCGGGAAAAACGTACACGCGCGTCGCGGTCAAGCCGGGCGATGCCGAGATTCGCGCGGGGGAAAATCAGTCCGTCCAAACTGTCTTCTCCGGCCGCCTTCCGAAAGACGCGCGTTTGCGCTGGCGGGAAGCCTCCAACAGCAAATGGCACACGGTGCCAATGTCGAAGGATACCAATGGAAATTTTGAATCGCTGCTCCAAAATGTGCGCGCGCCGCTCAAATACCAGGTCACCGGAAGCGATGCTGTCTCTCCGGAATTCACGGTCAAAACCTACATTCCACCCGAGATCAAGGATTTCAAATTAAGCGTTCGCCAGCCAGCCTACACCAAGACTCCCGTCATCGAGCAGAGCAATCCTAGTTTGAGCGTTTTGCGGGCGAGCGATTTGACGTTTCGGATCACCAGCACGCCAAAGGTTGCCACAGCGCGGTTGCGCTTTGCCAACGATTCCAAGGTTGATCTGGCTGCTGGCGCCGACAATGTCTGGACGGGCAGCGTGAAGGCGACCAACGATCTTTATTACTGGGTGGAAATGGCGGACAACGAAGGGCACAAGGGCGGCAACGTCACTCCGTATCACATCCAAGTCCTTCCGGACGAGCCTCCCAAGGTCGAGATTCTTGACCCCGGCATGGACACACGGGCCGATCCGACCAACAAAGTTGCGTTGAAAATTTCTGTGACAGACGATTTCGGAGTCGGCGAAATCAAGCTGGTTTTCCAGAAACTGAACGGCAAGGAGCAGACCATTGTTTGCCCGAAGATTCAAACCGAGGAAAAGGAGGCCACAGCCGAAGCGGTCATTGATCTCGCGCCTCTCCGTCTGAGCGAATACGAGGTGGTCGCTTATCACGCAGAAGCGAAGGACAACAACACGCTGGATGGCCCCGGCATCGGCAAATCTCCAGTTTACTTTGTCGAATACACCACCAAAGGCGAACCGTTGTCTGAGTGCCATGGGGCCTGCCAAAAAATCAATCTGCTTGTTCTCGAGAAGCAGATCATCGCCGCGACGACGGCAGTGGAGGAGAAAGATATCGAAGACAAATTGCCCACCGTCGCCGCCATTCAACGGCAGACCAAGGCTTATGCTGAGATCTTTCGGGATTCATTTCTTCTGAGCGTGTCGCCGCCCGAGGCAAAAACGGAATTTGGCGACGCCATCGCCTGCATGAACGAAGCCTCCGAGAAATTGGATGATGCCAAACGCCCCGCCGCTCTCATTGCCGAAAACGACGCGCTTGAGCATCTGTATCAAGTGACACGCTTGCTCCCGGAGTTGGAAGCGGGCATGTGCAAGGGCGGCGAGTGCAAGGGCATCAAAATTGTTTTGGAAGCCATCGAGAAATTAAAGGAAAGCCAGAAGAAGGATCGCCAGCAGGAATTGCCAAAAATCATTGCGGCGGCCAAGAAGCTCGCGTCCGAGCAAGCCGCGCTGGCGGATATTTACCGAAAATCGCCCGAGAATAAGCCCGGCGGCAAGCCCAACGCGGAAAATCCCAACAAACCGCCTGCCGTCGCAAAGGCCGCCAAGAGCAACGGTGGCAAAACCGGCGCGAGCGGAAGTTCAACTGAACCGCCGGAAGCGAACGACGCAACCAACAATATTGCGGGCAAAAGCGAAAACCCCCAATTGGACGAACAACAAAAGCAGTTGAGCGAAGAGGCGAACGCGCTGGCCGAGAAGCTGCGCGAATTGTCCGGCAAGGATCCGCGTGTCAGCGGGGCGTTGAACCAGGGAATGAAAGCGGCTGCGGGCCACATGGCTGATGCGGCGAATCAAATCGCCAAAGGGAAGCCGAATTCAGCGATGCAATCCGCCGGGCTGGGATTATCCAGCCTGTCGTCCGTCATCAACGAGCTTGAGCAGTTGCTCTACGATAATACACGCGCCACCGACATGGCCACCGAAGAATACCCCAAGGAATTTCAGTCGATGATCTCCGATTACTTGCGCCGATTGTCCTACGCGCAATAGCGTACCACGTTTGTCAGCAAGATCGTGATCGAATTTTCCTACAAACTGGATTGGCGCTGGTGGCTGGCGGGAAGTGTGATGGCGGTCGGAGTGATTGGCTTGAGCTACGCCAAAGCTCGCGGCGGAAGCGCGGCCGGGTGGCGCTTCGCGTTGTTTGCCCTGCGTTTGCTCAGCGTGGCCTCATTAGTTGTTTGCCTGCTGGACCCGGAGCGGGTGGAAGAGTTCCGCCACTATCAGCCGTCATGCGTGGCGGTGATGGTGGATACATCGCGGAGCATGGGCTGGGAAGAGCAGGGGGGCACCCGGTTAAAGCTCGCCCAAGACTGGTTGAAAAAGGAACTGAAAACGCCCCCCAATTTTCAAGTTTCCTATTTCGGATTCAACAGCAACGCCTTTCCGCTCAGCAATCGCGGCGATCTTGAAAAGGTCGTGGCTGATGGAAATCAAACGGCTTACGCCACGTCGCTCGAAAACCTGGCCACCATGACCAGCCAGGATGCGCCAGCCAGCGTGGTTCTTCTTTCGGACGGGGAAGACAATTCCATGAAAAGCGCGGAGTCCATCGCCCGGACCTTTGGCGAAAGGAAAATTCCGGTTCACACCGTCGTCATCGGCAGTTCAAACGAGCCGCCGGACATCGTCGTGGAAAATGTTCAAGTTCGGCGGGCGTTGCTGAGCCAATCGACGGCGAAGGCTGTGGTGAAATTGCGATCTTCCGGTTTTGCTGGCAAATCCGTCCCATTGCGAATTCTAAAAGACGGCAAGGTTTTGGTGGAGCGAAGGATCGTGTCGAAGAACGGTGACAAAATTTACCGCGTCGGGCACCCCACCCAGGGTTATCCGCGGACGCTGGAGGAACTGCTCAAATACCAAGTTGTCATATTCAGCGACGTTGCAACGTCGGATTTCACCCCTGAGCAGATCAAGGCCACCGAGCGTTTTGTCACGGAATTCGGCGGCGGTTTCGCGATGGTGGGCGGCCACACCTCTTTTGGCGCGGGCGGCTACCAGCACACGATGATTGACAACCTGATTCCCGTCGGAATGGAGCGTGAGGCGGACTTGACTGAAAACACCTTCCAACCCCGCGTGGCGGACAATGCCTGGGCGCATCCCATCATGCGCATCAGCGGCGATCCCGATGAAAATCGCGCGATTTGGACCACCAAATTCCCCCCTCTGCAAGGATACAACCGATGCGACCGCGCCAAGCCCGGCGCCACCGTTTTGCTCGAGCATCCCACCGACCGCACCGACTACGGCCCCGCCATCATCCTCGCCACTCAGGAAGTCGGGCGCGGGCGCACCATGGCTTTGACAACGGACACGACTTACCTGTGGGGGGAATGGTTTGAAACAATTTGGGGCGAAAAAATAGATCCCAACCAGCGCATTTCTGAAGCCAATTGCGACGCCCGCTATTTCAAGCAATTCTGGCTGAACTCCGTCCGCTGGCTCGCCGCGCACCGGTTTGATTTCGAGGCCGACCTTGTTGGCATCGATGTGGCGCAGACCTACGGCGCGCCGAATTTGGATATTCCAGTGCGGGTGCGGGCCGCCAATCGCGGCGGCCAGGAAACAGCCGATGCGGAAGTCACGCTGCATTTGTGGAGTGAGACCGCGGAAGTGCAAAGGGTGCGCGCGATTTATTCGGAGGAGCAGCGATGCTACCAGGCCAGCGTTAAGCTGCCTTCCGCCGGGAAATACCGCCTTCAGGCGACCGCCGCGTTTGCGGACGGAAAAACCGCCGAAGACCAGCAAATCCTGATCGGCGAGGACGTGGATCGCGAAATGGCCGACATTCGCGTGAAGCCGGACGCGTTGGCTGCGATCTCCCGCTGGTCGGGCGGGCAGGTTTTCTCACCCGGCACGAACAACGCAGCGGCGATGGCCCAGGCCTTGAGCGGTTCCAAGCCTTCAAGCGTCGAATACCGGAAGTCGCCCGTTTGGGACAAGTCCTGGTGCCTGGGAACCATCATCGGATTGCTGACAATCGAGTGGGGTATCCGCCGCCTGCGCGGAATGTCGTGAGTTGAATCAAATGCCGCAAAAGATGACGATGAACTTCACACAATCGAAATGGAGCAGGGCGCCGCGTTTGCTCATTCTACTTGCCGCCATCTGTTTTTGTTGTGTTTCCCATTGGCCGGCTCGCGCGCAGCAAGCGCCCGCCGACGATTCGCAAAACCTGGAGGAGCAGGAACTGGAAATTGACAAGCAGCACTTCCGCAAAATCTTCGACGCGATGCAGGCTTACAAAAGGAAAACCGGCGATTTGCCGAAATGGCTTTCCGATCTCTTTCCGGAATATCTTTCCGACCCGGGCGTTCTGATGTCGCCGGTAGAAATTCGCACGCACCGCTCCGCGCTATGGGCCAATTACGATCCGAAAATGGCCAGCTCCTACATTTACGAATTCAGCGACGCCGACGCGGGAGAGAAGGACGAAGATGGCGTCGAACTGACCATGCGGCGCAAGAAGGATATCCAGATGCAGGAGTATGGCCCTGTGATTCCGATCCTCCGCTGCCATTTGCACCGGCGCGTCTTGAATTTGAGTTATTCCGGCGACATCTATCAAACCGACCTTTATTGGGAGCAGGATTCCAACACCCGCGAGCTGATGACACGCCTTGGCCCTGGCCCTGGACCGAAAGATTCAAGGAAAATGCATTTGACTGTCGTGGACGCCGCCACCGGAACGCCTGTTATCGGCGCGGACATTCAAACTTCCAAAATGAAGTCCATGCACCTGGCGCTGCCGCCGCGCGATTGGAAATCGGACACCAACGGCCAATGTGAAATCAACCTGGCCGCCAAAGAGCAACCGACCCTCGCGTTGCGCATCGGCGCGGCAGGTTACGGGACGCAGCAAATCGAATGGACCAACAACGATGTTCCTGGCTCATGGCTGGCCAAATTGGAGAAGGGGGCGCTCGTTGGCGGGATCGTCCGCGACCCTGCTGGCAATCCAATTCCCGGCGTCACCGTCACTCTCACCGCCATCCAGCGCAATGCCGCCGGAGAATTTGTCGATGTGGAAGTTGGAAAAGTCACCACGGATGCCGCTGGGAAGTGGACGAACGGAGGACTGCCGTTGAACTTCAAATCCGTGACGTTCGAGTTGAGCCAGCCGGATTTTCGACCGACGCAATATGAGTTGGCGACTTCCGAGCCACCAAATGCCGGCGAAGTTTCGAAAGCGGACCTCTCTGCCTTGAGCGCAATCATGGTGATGAATCCGGCGGCGGTCGTCACTGGGGTGGTCACGGATGACACAGGAAAAGCGCTGGCTGGAGCCAGTGTTTTATTCCAGCAGCCGGTGGAGTTGCCGGTCAACCGAGTGACGAACACAGATTCCGCTGGCCGGTTTAGGTTCGTCATCGCCGCGACGGGCCAGGGAGCAATCTTTGCGGCCGCGGAAAATTTTGGCCCGAAATCAAACGCGGTGACATTTGATGAGAACCTCAAGCCGGTCACTGTCAAGCTTTCGCCCGGCCATTCTCTTAAAGGCCGTATTATTGACAGCGACAAAAAGCCGCTGGCGGGCGTCACCGTCGCGCTGCAATCGTGGTCGGGTGCGCCCTTTCCAAAATGGTCCACCCAAACCGACAGCAATGGCGTCTTTAATTGGAACGCGGCTCCTGCGGAAAGCGCCACCTATTATTTCAGCAAGGACGGATTTGATCCCCTGAAACGGGAATTGCCCCCGGGCGACTCGGGTGAGATCGCCCTGGCGAAAAGCGCTCCCGCGCGGGCCGGTTCATTCAGGGTCGGCATGGCTGCCGGCTCGCGTTTTAGCGGCGCGGTTGTTGATGCGCAGACCAAACAGCCGGTTCCACAATTCCGAATTACGATTGGCCGCGACTATGGAGGCGGGGCGGTGAATTGGGAACGGTATCACTCGAACCTTGGCGACAACGGGCACTACGCCATCGAAGACCAGCAGACCGACGGCGATTCCATTCAGCTCCTGGCGGAGGCGTCGGGCTATTTGCCAAAGACTTCGCCGAAATTAAGGGCCGCTGGCGCAACGTTGTATAATTTCGAACTCGTGAAAGGCGAGGGGCCGTCCGGCGTCGTAACGCGGGCGGACGGCAAGCCTGCCGCCGGAGTGTCAGTGGCATTAATCACCGGCGATACGGCAATGGAATTGAGGGACGGGCGGATTACCGCCTCCGTTGGCCGGCTCGGAACCGACAGTGTGGCCATCACGGATGCGGACGGAAAATTCGCGCTGGCCGCCAATTATGCGGTGCGCCTCGCCGCGGCCGGCCCCGATGGCTATGCTGAAATCCCGCTGGCGGCGCCCACGGGAAAACATGCGTTAACGCTTCAACCATGGGGCATCCTCGACTGCACCGTTCAAAATGGCAGCCATCCAGCCGCACACCAAATGGTCCTGGTTACCGCCTCGGGCGAAGGAATGCGCCTGCAATACAATTTTGACCAGTACAAGGCGCAAGCGGATGGCCGAGGCCATCTAGTTATTTCCAACGTTCCACCCGGTGCTCAATCCCTGGTCAGGCTCTACCCGCAGGGGAAGCAGTGGTGGGGATGGAGCCACATCCAGCCGCTTGAAATAAAGAGCGGCGAGGTAACACATGTGAATTACGGTGGAAAAGGCCGCTCCATTATCGGCAAGGTGACAACCAGTGAGCCAGGCCGCATCAAGGATTGGAATTTGGGTTACTTCTCGCTCACTTTGCAGCCGCCTCAAAAGTCCATCATCGAGTCTTTGTTCAGTTCCAAAAGCAGCGCCACCGCTCCGCGATACTATGGAGTTCAATTCGGTCCAGATGGTTCGTTCCGTGTCGACGACGTCGAGGCGGGAAATTATGTGTTGTCGCTTCAATTTCGTGATTCGCCGCTGCAGTCGTTTGGCGTCGGGCCGCTCATCGGAACAATCACGGAGGTTGTCGAAGTGCCTCCCGTCACGGCGGAGCTTCTCGACCAGCCAATCGACTTGGGAACCAGGGAACTGTCGGTCGTTCGTTCCACGGGCAATTCCACCATCTCGCCCGCTCGTCCTCCAGCGCCGGACTTTGAAATTAAGACACTGGATGGCCGGACTCTTCGGCTTCGGGATTTCCGCGGCAAGTATCTGATTCTCGATTTTTGGGCGGCGTCGAGCGGTCCGTCTGTGGCGGAACTGGCAGACTTGGAGGACACATGGAAATCGTATGGATCAAAGCCGGGTTTCGCGATGCTGAGTTTAAGCCTCGACGCCGATCCCGCGACGGCGCAGAAACTTGTCGAAGAGCGCGGCATAAAATGGACCCAAGGATTCCTCGGAGAACGAACCAAGACCGCCTTGCCGGACAAGTATGGCGTGCAGGACATTCCAGCAGTTTTTCTGATTGGCCCGGCGGGCAGAATTGTCGCCAGAGATCTGCACGGACCGGAAATCAAGGCGAAAGTCGCCCAGATTCTCGGTCCGCCTCGATAGACGCCCGACCGCCGCGCAATCAGATATCGCCTCTGCGGGGCTTGGATTTCAGAGGAGCGCTGTTCCAAAAAGATTTCGCGCCCACGGCGCTGCTGCAATTTTCTCCTCCGATTCGTTGGTATTCCCATTCAACGTCTTTTCCCCTATACCAACAAGGTTGAAATTTATTTCAAAGGATTTGCCGGCGACACCCGTCACACGGTTGAAAATGGCGCACATTGGCGCAGCCGGCGACAACGATTCCAAGCTGATTGAACTTAGCCTTGCAGGCGACGCTGATGCCTTTGCCGCGCTGGTCAATCAACATCAACTCATGGTGCGAACTGTGGCATTCCGCATGACCGGCTCGATGAGCGACGCCGAGGAACTGGCGCAAGAAGCGTTCATCCGCGCTTTTCGCCAGCTCGCTTCCTTTGGCGGCGAAGCCAGGTTCTCCACCTGGCTTTGCAAAATTGCCATCAACTTGAGCCTGGACTGGAAACGCCGTGAGAAACGGCGCGCTGAAATTTATTCGCAATGGTCGGTCGAAACGGCCGCTCAGACAAATGCCGGCGACGCATTTCCTGATGAGTTGTCCCGGCGCGTGCAGGCGGCGCTTGATAAGCTTCCCGCCAAGCAGCGCGCCGCCGTCGTGCTGACAGTATATCATAATCAAAGCCATGCCGAGGCGGCGAAGGCGCTTGGCTGTTCGGAAACAACCGTTTCCTGGCGCATCTTTGCCGCCCGGCGAAAGTTGAAACGGCTGCTGAAATCAGCGACTCATGAATAACAGCGAACTTGATAAAATTCTGCGCAACGCGAAAACACCGCCGGTTTCCGAGGAATCAGCGGAAACGTTCTCGCGCAGCGTCATCGCCAATCTCAAGCGCGAGCCGCGAGTCCCGCGCGCGCAATTGAGTTGGGCGGCGCGGTTCGGCTGGGTTGCGGCGGCGGCTGCCTGCGTGCTGGCCGTCGTCGGGATTGGCGTCATGGAGCGAAATTCGCGGCCGGTTTATCCGACCGTTGCTCGCACGACAACCACGAACTCAACCGAGGATATTTTGGCCAGCGGCAAAGTCATAGGGCAGGTGCTCTCGATGTTTCCAAATCGGGTGCGCGCGATCATCGAGGACTCCGAGGGAATGCACATTGTATTGTCCGACCAGGAAAGCACCCGGTCTTCGGCCCCGCTTTTTGTGCATTTGTGCGATGCGAAAAGCTGTTGTTCATTCGTAACGTTTAGCGGCCAGGAAGTGAATGTCGGCGGCCGCGAGGTTACAACTCTTTGCGATGCCCGCGGCGGAATTATTTTGTCGGGAGACCAATTCGTTTGGAGCAGCACCGGCGGATTGGAATCTGGCCAGCCCATGAAGATCGAGGCCAAAAGCATTTCAGGCCAGGCGATGTGACATGCGCTTGATCGGAAAAATTTTAGTGTGGATGACCATTTTCGGCGTGTCGGCTGGCGCGCAGACGGGAGGAACCTGCAGGGTCGCCGTCGTGACCGAGCAGGAGGAAGTGTCCGCCGCCGCCGACGCGCTGTCGGCCCAATTATCCAAGACCCCGAATCTTGTCGTCCTTGAACGCGATCAAATTAACAAAGTCCTGCGCGAGCAGGAGCTTGCCGTGGCGACTCGTGACTATCTGAAACTTGGCCACCTCCTAAGCGCGGACGGTCTTTTGGTTTTGGATTCCCGGCTCCGAGGCTCCGCGCGAGTCTTGAATGCGCGTTTGATAGCCGTCAAACCGGGCGTGTTGCTAACAGCAGAAGACCAAACAATTCCTGGCAAAGATGTCCTCACATGGGCTGACGAATTCGCCCGGCACCTTGCTCCGATTTTGCCCAAGCTGTTCGTGTCCGCCAGCAATGCGCTGCCAATCTCCGTCGTAAATCTCCGCGCCGCCGTCGAGAGTCCGGCGGAACGAACGCTGGAAGAGGAATTGACACGCTTGAGCACAGAATTGTTGACACGCCAGCCCGAGATCTTTGTGCTTGAGCGCTCGCACATGCAATCGCTGACGGGCGAGCATGATCTCGCAGGGCTGGACGAAAGCGCATTTTGGAAGGGGAGCTATCTGCTGGAAGGCACCATTGATGCCAAGGGGTATTCGCCCGAACAAGTCACGTTATCTGGACGCATGGTTCCTCCCAAGGGCGGCGAGCCGATTGCTTTCGAATTAAGCGGCAATCGGACAAATCTCAACGAACTGTCAACAAACCTCGTCGCCCAGATATTGAAATCGGTCACGGGCGAAGCGTCCGTTGTTTCGTGGAACGCCGCCGACGAAGCGCGGAAATTTGAATCGGAAGGCGCCTGGGCACTGAAGTGGCATCTTTATAAAGCCGCGCAATCAGCCACCGAATCGGCTTGGGCTCTTGGCGACCACTCTCGCGAACTCGCCGAAGCAAGGCTTCGAGCCTACACGGAGCCGATATATTCCCTGAATGAAGGCTCTGGCAATGTGCTTTATCCGATGGTGCCCGAACCATCGCAACTCCCGTGGGGCATTCGCTCCGCTGCGCTCTATTGCGATGATTCGGCCCTCGTCTGGACGAATTCGGCAAATCCCGATTTCGGGTGGTTTGAACTGGGTGTTGGCATAGCGGAGCGCTCGCTGGCGATGCTCGACAGCTTTTATAACGGGGCGGAGTTTCGCGCCGGGAACGAAGAGTTATTGAGGTCCCTGCGCGAGGAAACGAGGCGATTGATCAGCACGCTCGATGCGCAGTCGCCGCCCATTAAGACTTACGCCGGTCAATTCAAAACGGGCGTGCCGAGGAAAAAAGGCGTCCGTTATGATCACGGAATCATCACCAAGTTTGAGCGTTTGCAACAGGTCAAATGGGCGCAAGCGGGCCTAAGTTTTGAGAAGCCCGGCGACTCGCTCCCTCTTTATTTGAACATGATTGAGTCGGGGTTCATTCCCGATGCGCTGCCGCGGCTTGCCGGTTGGAAATGGGAAGACCGAAAAACTCTGCCCCAGCTCGCCAGCCAGTTCGTCGATGCATTGCGGAAATCCACCAATCTCCACAGTCGATGTTGCGCCGAATACTGTGCCTATGCCATGACGCCTGAAGATGGCGTCGGCGGCCTCGAAAAGGTGGAGACAAAGCTTGCTTCGGCGATGTGGGATATCCGCACGAATCTAGTTTGTGAGGAAGGCTACATTCACACGGTGACCGAACTTTCAAGAACGCTTTGCATGAAGCACGCTCACTACTATTCGCCTTACGACGCCGAACCGTGGGGGAGTTTCTGGCAGCGCCTCCGGATGTTTGCGATTACCGATTGCCCCAAGTGGGCCAGCGCTTTTGAAGCGACCGCATTCGACAAGGGGAGTTGTCCCCTCTCTGAGGAAGACGCCCGCAAAATGGTGCCGGCCTTGCAGGCGCGAGTGGATAAGAATCCAGCCGATCGCAAAATGGGGAGCCATTTGCGAAACGTCGCGGCGATTGCCAAGGTCACGCCAAATATCCCAGCCGGTCCGGCGGAGCCGAAACAAGCGCCGATACTTGATTCATTACCGTTCACGGCGAAATTCGATCCATGGAAAATTTCAGGCGCTCCCTCACGGCTGCCGCTTGTGCCCAAACTGCAAAGGGTCATCTTTCGCGGCGATACGGTTTGGGCCATGTGTTCTTACGTTCAGCAGGGTATGGGCGTGGCGTGGAAGGCGCCCTGCTCGATTTTAAAGTTCAATACATCCAATGGCGTCTGCGAGGAAATCGAGATTCCAAGTGAATTCGGCTCTCCGGGAATGGATTTCGACGCCGATTCTGAATCGGTTTTCATCAGTCTCAACTCGCGTCTAGGCTGGTACCATATCGCCGACAAAAAATGGGAGACTTTGCCGATCCCATCCGATGCCGACGGAAAAATCGTCGCCTCTCGCGGCAAAGTGTATTTTGGAAATCCGGACGAGCTCTTGGAAAATGATCCTGTTGCGTGCACCAATTCGACATTGGTTAGCGCGCGCCGGGTGCCTGCCTTGAACGCGCTTGATTCCGTTTGGAGCGGCAAATACGGCATCGACCAGGCGTGGGATGGCAAGCTGTGCGCGTATTCGGACTTTTCTTTTTCCGTTTTTGATGCCGCCAGCGGTTCCTGGCAGAGCACACAGATTCCGACCAACAAGTGGCGCGTTGGGGTGTCTTATTTCTTTTCGACAGCAGGGGTGGAACGGTTGAGTTACACGATTTCCCCGGCGCAATCGCCGCAGCATCGACTTCTCGTTTCGCTGCCCGAATCAGGAGGGGGCGCAAAAATAATTTTGCGGCAAACTTCCGGAAAACTGCCCGATGGCGTCATTTCGGAATTCGGCTCTGGCGAGCCGGAGTGGAGATGCCCCGACGGCTGCACGATGGATGACCCCACTTATGTCCGTGACGGACAAAATCTGTGGAACTATGAGCCGAGGGTTCAGCGCAGTTGGTCCCCAATCGGACATGGCGATGGCAAAATTGATCAGGATTGGAGCGCATCGTTGGTTCGTTACAGTCCTGGATGCGCAACACCACTGCGGATTCCGGTGCGGTTTGAACGGTACGGCCAGGTTTGCGATCCGTGCCAGGTCGGGTTTGTCCAGCCACCGCCCGGCTTTTCTGTCTTTGGGGAGGCGGTGCCGTTCTGGCGTTTGACCCCGGCGGGAGCGGTGATTTGCAGCATTGATTCGCATGTCGGGGACTGGCTGATTCCATCGTCGGAATTGAATCGGCGCTGGGCCGAGTTTGCCGCGAGAAATGCCGCCTCATCCATTCCCGCGAAACCAACTCAGCAAGCGCCATGAACATGCAATTCAACTTTTTGACGGGCCGCCGGAATAAGCGCGGGTTTGCAGTGGCGCTTGTATTCTTGGGCGTCACATTCGCTCCCGGGCTGTCACTTGCCCAGGATTTGAACGATCGCGCGGCGATTATGAAAACTCTGGAAAAAGCCCGCGCCGGAGATCCAGAGGCGCAATGCGACATTGGCGAATATGATCGCAGGGTCGGCGGACCTTCCACCAACGGTCTCTGGAATGCGCGCTGGCTGGAGGTGAATTGGTTTAAGCGCGCCGCTGATCAAAAATCGGCCCGGGGCCTGTTTTTGCTCGGCGATGCCTATTCCGACGGCTACGGCATCGCGGCTGACGAGGAAAAGGCATTGGAATGTTTTCGCGCGGCGGCGGACCAAAACTACCCGCGAGCTTTGCTGGCTCTCGCCGATTCATACGCGCACGGTGTCGGCGAACCAAGAAATAATGAGGATCGCCCCATGAACTTGCTGGCCCGCGCTGCCAAGGCGGAACCAAGCGATGCTGCTCCTTACGACCATCTTGTATCGCGAGCGCAATACGGGCCGCCCGGCGACCGTGATGTGGTTGAGGCAGTGCGCTGGTATTGCCGGGGAGCGGTGAACCACGCCGTGTATTGGACGGGCATGGGTGCATACACGCTCCGCGACAAAATCCAAATTGTGCCGGATAAGAACAAGGCGGTTGCGTTTTCGAGTGGCGCCATCCTTCCGAACGGGGGCGAGGCCAGCGAGTTGTTTTCGGAAACCATGTCCTTGGTGCTGAAAGCCATTCAATCAGGCGACAATAAGAAACTCGGCATCATCGGAGAAGTGTATTTGACAGGGCGCGGCGGAACGATCAATCCGGCAAAGGCCTGGTGCTGGTTCACATTGGCGGCTGAAAGCAACGACGGGTTTGGCCTGGAAAAGGCGCGCCAAATAGGAAAGCAGCTTTCACCGGCGGAATTGGAACAGGCGAAAAAGGAATTGGCCGAATTGAAAGTGGAGTTCAAAGCGATCGCAGATGTGTTGCGGTGAAATATGCAGATATTCATATAGCATTATCCGGCAAATTGTGAAAATCGCGTTATTGCTCATTGCTCTTCTCGTTGCGTCATCGCAGGTGGCCGCGCAATCAGCCCCTCCGGTTCGAATGGCTGTCATTGCAGAGGCGGAATCAGCGGCGAAGTTCGCCGATCTGATGACGGCGCAGTTGTCGTCCAATGACAAGGTTCAATTGCTCGAGCGCGACCAAATTCAAAAGGTCGTCCACGAGCAAGCCTTGTCGGCTGGGATGAACGATGCAGTGAAAATGGGCCGCATCCTGGGAGCGGACGGTCTTTTGCTGTTAAATGCCGTCAGCAATACTGTTGTGCCAAAGGACACCAATACGCTGACACGGCCCTTCATCGTGACGGCGCGATTGATCGCGGTGAAACCCGGCGTTCTGCTGGCCTCCGATTCATTTCCGCTCGCGCCATCCGAGATGGTGGATTGGGCATCCCAATTTGCTCCGCGATTGAACGCGTTTCTGCCGAAATTGGCGGTGCTGGAGAAGGACGCCGTCCCGATTTCCATCGTGAATCTCCGCTCCGCCGTCCAGACCGACGAGGGCCGGGAAACGGAGCGCCAGGTAAAAGCGCTCGCCATGCAGCGATTAAGCCAGGAGCAGAGAGTGTTCGTTCTCGAACGGCAAAGCATGGAATTGCTGGGCGAGGAAAAGGATTTAAGTTCGGACAAAACGGAGTTTTGGAACGGCAGTTATTTGCTGGAGGGTGTTCTGGATGAAAACGGTTATTCCAAAGATGCTATCACGCTCCACGCGCGAATCATTCCTCCCCGGGGCGGAGCCGCGGTTTCGTTTGAACTGAGCGGCCCTCGCACAAACCTATCTGAGATCATCAACGGAATGGCCCTGAAGCTGGTGAAGACGTTAGAAGTTCAATCGACTGTCAAATCATGGAGTGCCTCCGACGAAGCCAAACAATACTTGGACGAGGCAAATTGGGCCATGCGCTGGCAGGTCTGCCGTGAGGCGCAGATGGCGGCGGAAGCGGCGTGGGCGCTGGGCAAACGCGACCTCGAAGGCGCCTTGGCCCGAGTTAAGTCCTATGTGATCGCCGTGCCGGAAGACAGTCCGGAAGTGTCCTACAACTACGCGAAGGGGAAAATGACGGTCGAGACTCACTACTTGAAACGCCCGGATCCGAAGGACATCCGCGCCGCGCTTTACGCGCTGAAATGTTATGAGCAATTCACCAAGAATTCACCGGAAGGCGAACCCAAAGTGCTGTGGCGGGGAAAGGGCTGGAATGATTGGCATGATTCGGATTGGTACAAAATCGGAATTGATGCGCTCACGGCGGCTTCCAGGGTGCTTCAACACTATAGCTTTTATCCAAAATCCCAAATTCCAGTTCAGGACGAATTGGCGGAATTACGCGCGGTGGCGCGGACCGTGGCCGGCTTGATCGCCAATGCTCCGTCTGTCCATGATAGCTATTTCGTCGGGGATCGCCTCGCGATCTACGACGAGCTGGCCAGCACGATGGATGCGCAACCGACGATTTTCCGCTGCGAAACGGACTGGGGCTGTTTTTGGTTCGAGAAGCCGGATGACACTCTTGCGCTTTATCGCAAATTGATGGACTCGCCGGTTTTTTGTTACGTGCATCAAGGCTTGCTGGCGCGGCCGCCGGGCCGGCCGAGATTGGTGGCTTGGAACGCCGAAGACCGCGCGCGCATTCCGGTCTTGTGGAGCGCTTTTGTGGAGGAGCTGAAAAACTCGAAAAACGTGTATTGGAATCTCGAAGCCGCCGCCTTCAATGTGGCAGATTCAGATGGCTATCAGAAATCGGCGGCGGCCATAAGCAATTTAGTTGACGTGTTTGAGGCAAACCGGCACGCGCTGGTAACGAACACGGTCGATATTTTTTATTTGCAATGGCACGCAGAAGGGATTGTTCCGGACGACCACGTTGTCACGCCTGAGCGAGCGCTCCTCGAAAGCAACTTTAAGCGATTCTGCTCGACGGTGGATTCGATGTCCGCGGAATTCCGCAGCGCGACGGTTCCGGCCGCTCAGCGGATGGAAACAACCAAGAGCCCCAGCCATCTCAGCAAATTCGACGAGCAGAGGAATTATCTATCCGCAAATACTCCCTTCGAATTCCGGACTTTTAGCAAACTGTTTCTGGGAGGCTATTTTGATTTTTCAAAAGCTCAGATTGAGGAACTTCTAACCTTGATGGCTTCATACAAGTCAAACCTGGAAGCCCAGGGAGCTAATCATATGGCGATCGCCAATGTCGGAATCGCGGAGAAACACCTAAAGCAGTTCCTCAATACGATTGCAATAAGGGATCAACCGCCAGCGCAGCCAAAAATACAGTCTCCGCCAGCCGGTCCAAAGAACATCGCGGCCGCTCCGCAGAAAGCGATGCCTGTTGAGGTAGAGCCCGAAACCATTACCAACGTGGAATCCGTAAATTCATTCGTTCCCATTCCTCTGAACGCGGCCTTTGAAAATTCCTCCTACCGGCCTGTCATCACCGCTCACCATTGGATTAGCGGAAAAATGGTGCTGGATCTCGAGTGCGTCGTCGACGCCAGCACCTATGATACGAACGGCTATGTCATTAAGGCTGCGAATGCGCGGGTTCCCTTCGTTGCCAGTTACGATCCGGGCGTCAAGCGTTGGGACGTGGCTGTTCTGCCGCGGATCGATCCGATTACTTCGACTCCGTATTATCATCGCACCACCATTTGGAACGGCCAGATCATTCATAGCGGGAGCGGCAAGATTCTACAGTATGACGCCAAGGACAAGCGCTGGCGCGAATTTGAAATTTCCGATGGCAACGATTACGAATTATTTTGCCTCGGCGCGCATCTTTATGCGGCCAATGGAAGCGCAATTTTTGAAATTACCGAGAATGGAAGGCGAACCAAACTCATGGCGAGCGCGCGGCGGCATCCCGCCGTCACGCTGCTGGATTCCGAGGATCTTGCAAAATCAACGCTCATGCCGGGGCCGAACGAGTCCCTCCGTGTCATTACGGGGAATCGGATATTCTCGTGGACGGGCGCCGACTGGAGTAAGGAACTGGATTTGGCTGCATTCGAGACCGCGCCGGAAATAACTTCGGACGCCGCCTATTTTATAACGACCTGGGGCCAGAACCCGTCCCGCCTGTTCCGTGTGCCGAACGACGGAGGCCCGGTTGAACTCTTGCTCCAGCAGAAAACACAAATGAGCGGCATGATCATTGGCCCTCGCCCCAAAAAAGAAGCTGCGCCTGAACCCTTGCCAAAGTGGAAATTGCCCTCAGGAATTACATTGGGATGCGCGGCGCTGGCTTCTCATCAGGACGATCTCTATCTCATGACTGACCACTGTGAAATCAAACAAAGCAACGGCCAGCGGCCTCGCAACCTCGTTGTCGCCAAGAATGGCTGTCACACGGAATTGTTTTGCTTCGCCAGTGACGCTCCGACTGCACGGAAAGTGTATTTGAAATTTGGCTTGGATGGCATCCCCCCGGTGGCGCTCAACTACGGCGACCCGTTCCGCCCGCATTCGCCGGCGTGGATGGTTTTTGCGGGGGATTATTTGGTAATGGGTCAGGAGTATTCAAGCGTCTGGAGCGCGGGGTATTTGAGTTCCGAATCTGGCAGCCAGCAACTCGGGATTTGGCTTATGCCGATTTCTCAGCTGCAAAAGGCGGTCTCGCGAGAAAAGCCGTCACAGCAGGCGAACGATTGACAGTGCATGAAAACTTTAAGATTCGTTTCATTCCTTGCAGTGCTCTTCCTTTTGGCGCCGGCGCTGTTCGCGCAGCCAGCCGCGCCTTTGCGCGTTGCGGTGATCGCGGAAACGCCCGCGGCGGCGAACCTGGCGGATTTGCTGACGGCGCAGTTGTCCGCCAATGACAAAGTCCAACTGCTCGAGCGCGACCAGATTCTGAAGGTCTACCGCGAGCAAGGCCTCTCCGCCGGGATGGGTGACACTATTAAAATGGGGCGTCTCTTGGGAGCGGACGGGCTCGTGCTTTTGAGCGCGACCGTTTCGATGTCGAGAGGCTTCGGCCCCGTTCCTCCGAAAGCCACTACAATGCTCACGGCCCGGCTGGTTGCCGTAAAGCCGGGCGCGGTTCTGCTTGCGGAATCCTTTTCAATCGACGATTCGGAATTAAGTGAGTGGCCCTCTCAATTTGCGCCGCGCCTGGATGTCCTGCTGCCGAAGCTGGGAGTCTTGGAAAAGGACGCGATTCCCATTTCCATCGTGAATCTCCGTTCCGCCGTCCAGTCCGACGAAGGCCGCGCCTCGGAACGCGAAGTCAAAGCGCTGGCCATCCAACGATTGACCAAGGAGCGCCAGTTTTTCGTGCTGGAACGCCAGCGCATGGAATTGCTGACGGAGGAAAAGGATCTGAAGTCAGACCACTCGGCTTTTTGGAACGGCAGTTATTTATTGGAAGGGGTTTTGGATGAAAAGGGGTATTCGAAGGACACCATCACGCTGAGCGCGCGCTTGACCCCACCCAATGGCGGCGCTCCGGTGCCATTCGAAGTCAGCGGCGCCCGAACCAATCTCGCCGACGTTGTCAATCAGATGGCGCTCAAGGTCGCCGACGCGCTGAAAGTGTCGCCAAGTGTCAAATCCTGGAACGCGGCGGACGAGGCAAAGCAGTATTTGGCGGAAGCCAATTGGGCGCTTCGCTGGGATGTCAAAGGCGAGGCGCAAATGGCTTCGGAGGCTGCCTGGGCGCTTGGAAAACATGACCTGGAAGCCGCCATGGTGCGGATGAATGCCTGCCTGGCAGCCATTCCAAAAGTCGTTCCGGCGGGTGTCCTTCACGGGATGAACTGGAAAATCATCCCGGAAGTCCACCTGGATACACGGCCGCCGGCGAACGAATGCGCTCCAGCGATTTACGCGCTGCAATGCTACGAACAGTTCGCCAAAAGCTCACCCGAAGGCGTGCCGAAAGTCGGCGTGCAGGTTGCCAGGAATGGCCAGCCGGATCTGGATTGGTACAGGGCCGGCATCGATGTGCTGACCGCCTCTTCCGCAGTTCTTCAACATTTCCATCACCATCCCGACGCGCAGGAATCCGTCGCGGATCAACTCGTCGAGCTGCGAGCTCTGGCCCGTTCGGTCGCGGACCTCATTTCCAAAGCGCCCACCGTGCATGACAGCTATTTTGTGGGAGACCGCCTAGTGACTTCGGACGAACTCCACGGATTGGATGAGACGCCGAACATATTCCGGTGCGAGGTGGATTGGGGTTGTTATTGGAGCGAAACGCCGGATGAAACGATTGCGCGCTACCGCAATTTGATGACGAGCCCCGTGTTTTGTTATCTGCATGCGAACCTCTGGAAGCGCCCGCCGGAGCGGCCCCGGCTCATTGCGTGGAAGTTCGCGGACCGTCAGCGAATCCCGGTGTTGTGGAACGAATTTGTGGGGGAATTGAAAAATTCGCCCGACATTAAATTGCAATTGGAAGCAGATGCCTTTGCGGTGGCCGACGCGCCGGCCAGCCAGAAGCGGGCCGCCGCCGTTACGAATTTCTTTGACAAGCTGCTGGCCAATCGCGAGGCGCTGATCACCAATCGCGCGGATATTTGCTACATGGGATGGCATGCGGGCGCCCTGGCTGAAGGTGGGCTGCAGGACCTATATTTCCACAAATATTACCAGGAACTGGACTTGATGCATCAGCAGTATTGGCGCGACACTGTTGAAGGCTCGAAACGCGCAGACCGCCGCACCGGCCCCAAGGGCCTCGAACGATTTGCGCAGCAGAAAAAATTCCTGACCAACAACACGCCGTTCGATCCCCCAACGTTCTTCCATTTGTTTCTCGATACGATAGGAGACATCACCAAAGCCCAGGCCCTTGAACTCCAGCCGTTGCTTGCCGCCTACCAAACCAACTTGCAGGAGCAGATCAAACAAAATCAAAAATGGGCGAGAAATGGCGTCATGGTGGTGGGGCAAATAGAGGATAGGATTAAGAAGATTATTGACATGGACGAAAATGCCCAGGCATCCGCCGCCCCGCCGCTGGCGCGTACGCCGCTCGCCCCACGCGCTGTGGGAACAGGGGCGGGGGATGGTCGGCGAGCGTCGGCCTCAGCAAGCGACAACCCGGTGACCAATATACAAACCATCGATGCGTTTTTTTCGATCCCATACGCCGGGCTTTACGGAGATAAAGTTACCAGCGCGACCATTACCGCGCATAATTGGGTCGAGGACAAACTCCTGTTGGATTTCGAGTATCAGGCCAACTTCAACCGGTTCGATACAAACTCCAAGAAGATGAAACCAGTGGCTGAGGAATTCCCCGCAGTAGCGGTCTTCGACCTAGCCACAAAGAGTTGGCTGGTGGCTCCGCTGCGATGGGAACAGTTGTTTTCTCGCAACCATTTTTACCATCGCACGACGTTGTGGCGCGGAAAATTGATTCATTGCGACGACGGCAAAATCGCGAGCTACGACATTGACACGAAGCAATGGACGCCATATCCGATTTCGGACGGCAACAATTACGAGTTGTTCGCCGCCAACGGGCAGCTTTGCGCCGCGGACGAAAATACCATCTTCGAGATCACCGATGACGGCAAACAGACGAAACTGCTGGCCAGCAAGCGCAGGCAGCCGCCAGCTTCGCCGCTCGACACGGAAGATTTTAGAGAGCCGGTGGTATTTGCGGGCCCTGAACACTCCCTGCGGATTGCCACCGAAGGGAAGATATTCAATGGGACGGGATCAGATTTCCATCCTGAGATTGCCGATCTGTCAGGACAGACTCCGCCGTTAATTTTTCCGGATGGGGTTCTCTTTGTAGGCCTGCGCAATGACCATCCGAAGAGCCTTTATCGCCTTGCGACAGAGTCGAAGGAAGCGGATCTGCTCGGCCAGCAAGATGTGCGCGCCATAAGAAGGCCCGTTATCGGCCACATGATGGGGGGACCGGCGGCAAAACCGACACCCCCACCGAGCGGGCCCGAAGCAAAATGGACGTTGCCGGGGGAAACGTTTGCCAACGCCGCCCGAACCGTGCGCAACGGCGATCTATTTGTGATGCGGGACCATTGCCAGTTCAACCAAGTCTATGATCCACGACTGAAAACCTACATCAGACATGTGGAAACGAAAGACGGTTGCCACTCCGAAATCCTCTGTTATTCCGGCGAGTCCAAACAGCCAAGGTCAGTGTTCCTGAAATTTGATTCGCCTGAGGGCCGCCCCGTAGTGACTGCTGGAGGGAATCCGATTTGGATGGGTTTTTCCAAAGACTTACTTGTGATCGGACCGGAATCCCCGATGTACCTCCTGAATGGCCGCAACTCCGTGTTTGCCCCCAGCGCCAACGTCATAAAGACCGGAATCTGGCTCATGCCGATTCCGCAGCTTGAAACCGCATTGGCCGCCGCAAGCAAAAATCAAACTGGAAGCGGGCCGGCAGCGGGCGTAATAAAGTGAACCAAATGACAAAAGTCAATTTATGTGATTATGCTGGTCTGACCCGTCTATATGGTAGCAATAATTGCGTATTATGAATAAACTTATGTATATTCTTTTTGCGTGTGTAGCTTGTGACGCATGCGGAGATAGTTTATTGCCGCCAAGGCGGCTCGCGGTTGTTAAATTCGACGCGGCGACCGGGAAGAATGTTTGGAAAAATTCCTTGCCGAAGGATTGTATTCCGGAGTGCGCCGTGTTATTTGGAAACTGTTATGCGCTGATCTTCGCGGTAGAAATTAATGGTGCCGCAACAAGAGACAATGTTGGGCATATGACAGTGTTCTATGACGCGGTTACTGGGAAGAAGACCAAGGCGTTCGATTTACGACAACTAAGTGGATACACAGGAACCTTCGGCCCGCGTGAGCTTGTAAAGGAGCGCGATCAGGAATCTGGCGGGAAACGGGATATTCGATTATCAAACGGTTGGCATTCTGTGGGCGTTCCACTACTACGCGACTGGTTTGGAACTCATACTATAAACTTCGTCGATGATCGGCTGAGTCAAAAATGGGAAACGACGCTGCCAACACGAACATTTAGCCTATCCTGCTGGAAGGATGTGTTAGTCTACGAGCAGCGTGTTAAGGAAGGTGGTAACGTCGTGGATCATTTGTACGGTCAGAAAGCTGGATCTGAGTCGCGTAGCTGGGAGTTCGTTTTGCCCGGTGATATTCCAACAAATCCCGCAAGCACGGGTTTAAAGAGCAGAGGACTGACATTTTCTTACGCGGTGGGAGCTGCAGAGATTTTTGTATTCGGAGACGGGATTCTATTCGGCTTGATCCCGAACACTGGGCAAGTGACACGGAGGTGCGATTTCCGCGGTGAGCGTATGGTAAATAATGACGCCAAACAGCTTTTGGTCGGCGATGTTTATGAGAGTGGGGGTGAGCTTTTTATAGTTTCAGGCCGCATTATGGTGAGTTACTGTGAATCTGACAATCATGTGAAAAGAGTAGTTAGGACGGATGTTTACGATGGACTTCCGCTGATGTGTATTGATAATTCAATGATTTGTGTGATTGAACGATAAGTGAGCTGTGCGAGCCGACTATGCACGCGCAGCTTACGACGGAAATCAAGCTGGACGCAGAGCTTGGGCCAACTGGCGGTATCGGAGCGCAAGTGTCAGTCGTCACTATTTGCACTTTGGTTTTGACCGTGAATGCTGGGTGTGAGAGGGTGGCGGCATGCCGCGCCAATTGCGCCTGGAATATCGCGGGGCGGTCTATCACGTCATGAATCGCGGGGACCGCCGCGAAGACATCTTTCGCGACGACGAGGACCGGCGCCTTTTTCTCTCGACTCTGGCCGAGGCCTGCCAAAAGACTCTCTGGCAGGTGCATGCTTATTGTTTAATGCGCAACCACTTCCACTTGATCTTTGAAACACCGGAATCCAATTTGGTTCCGGGCATGAATGGCTGCTGGGCGTTACACCAAGCGGTTCAACATCCGGCACAAGTGGTGCAGGCACCTCTTTCCGGGTCGCTGCGAGGCGCTCATCGTCGATGGCAGCGGCCACGGCTATTTGCGCACCGTTTGCGATTACGTGCATCTGAATCCCGTGCGGGCCAGGCTGCTGTCTCCAGAAGCGCCGCTGGACAGCTTTCTCTGGAGCAGCTTCGGGGAATATCTCAAACCGCCAAAGGAGCGTCCGGCCTGGCTGCGGGTGGACCGGCTGTTGGGGGAGAAAGGCATTCCCAAGGACAGCGCGGCTGGGCGGCGGGAATTCGGGCGGCAGATGGAGCTGCGCCGGCAGGAGCAAACCCAAGACCAGCATGAGCAGATTCGGCGCGGCTGGTGTTTGGGGAGCGAAGAATTCCGGCGGGAGTTGCTGGTGGAAGCCGGGGGGCGGGCGGGGGCAAACCATTACGGGAGCGACCGCGCCGGGAGCGGCGAGGAGCGGGCCCGCCGCTTGGTGGCGGAGGAACTCAAGCGCCTGAAGTGGGACGAGCGGCAGTTGACAGAACGCCGGAAGGGCGACAAGGACAAAATCGCGCTGGCCCGCCGGTTGCGGGCCGAAACGACGATGACGCTGGCATGGATAGCTCGGAATCTGCACATGGGCAGTTGGAGCCATGTATCGAACCTTCTGCGAAAAACAAAAAAGAAAAAGTGCAAAAAGTGAGGACTGACACCGAAAACAATATTTTAAGTGCATGGCTTGTGGCGGCGATCCATTCCCTGCTGATTTCTTTACCTACGGAGTGGACAAAAGGCATGGAGGTGGCTATGATAACTAGGGTGCTCAAGGCGGGCTGCTTCTTTTTGACTATCTCTATCATATTTGGAGTAGAATTCTCAGAGTGCAACGCTAGCGAAAGTGAATTCAGGGCCAGTTCATTAATAGTGACAGACAGCCTACCGAACGTTGTAGTGGCGATCAAAAAGTCCTTCGAAAGCGGCACGTACCACGGGAAACGCCTTTCGGAGTTCCCTTATAATTATGTGGTGTCAGGTCAAACCAGAGTAGCGGTGCCCCAAACGAATGTTTGGAATCTCGGCATTGGCCCAATGCCTCTCAGACTTCTTAAACAAGGAACAAAGTGGGTTGCTTACGATGAAGGTTTCGAAATTCGAGCTGAGGCAGCCGACCTTGGCGGAACGAGAATCGTTGTAACTCCGACAGAGTCCGAAACCACTGGCAACTCGTATGGACTGTCTCCGCACTTCAACTTTGTCTTGCGCGAAGAGTATCATTCGCCTATCGGTTCGGAGACAACAAACTTGTTTAATCGAATTGAAAGTCAGTTGAAGGAGTTTCACGCTGGCCGAGTTGAATGCCTGCCGCCGACGTTAGACATGGGAACCGATTTTTATCGCTATTTCTGGACAGGAATGGACGCGAAAAAAAAGCACGATCGTCGTAATTGGGAAAAGATGGTCGAGGCTTGGAAGAAGATGCAGAATATCAGCGAAGACACCAACAGCGCTGGGACAGTTACAAATCGAAGCAGATAATCGTCGAAAAAGAATCCGTTCGCAGGTGTCATTCGCCGGTGTCATCGCCGGTGTCATCGCCGGTGTCCTCACTATTTGCGCTTTGGTTTTGACCGTGAATGCTCGGTGTGAGAGGGTTGGCAGCATGCCGCGCCAATTGCGCCTGGAATATCGCGGGGCGGTCTATCACGTCATGAATCGCGGGGACCGCCGCGAAGACATCTTTCGCGATGATGAAGACCGGCGGCTTTTTCTCTCCACCCTGGCCGAGGCCTGCCAGAGGACTTTCTGGCAGGTGCATGCTTATTGTTTAATGCGCAACTACTTCCACGTGATCTTTGAAACACCGGAATCCAATTTGGTTGCGGGCAGGAAATGGCTGCTGGGGGTTTACACCAAGCGGTTCAACATCCGGCACAAGTGGTGCGGGCACCTCTTTGCGGGGCGCTACAAGGCGCTCATCGTCGATGGCAGCGGCCACGGCTATTTGCGCACCGTTTGCGATTATGTGCATCTTAATCCCGTGCGGGCCAGGGTGCTGTCTCCGGAAGCGCCTCTGGAAAGCTTTCTCTGGAGCAGCTTCGGGGAATATCTCAAACCGCCCAAGGAGCGTCCGGCCTGGCTGCGGGTGGACCGGCTGTTGGGGGAGAAAGGCATTCCCAAGGACAGCGCGGCCGGGCGGCGGGAATTCGGGCGGCAAATGGAGCTGCGCCGGCAGGAAGAGCAAACCCAAGACCAGCATGAGCAGATTCGGCGCGGATGGTGTTTGGGGAGCGAAGAATTCCGGCGGGAGTTGCTGGCGGAAGCCGGGGGGCGGGCGGGGGCGAACCATTACGGGAGCGACCGCGCCGAGAGCGGCGAGGAGCGGGCCCGGCGCCTGGTGGCGGAGGAACTCAAGCGCCTGAAGTGGGACGAGCGGCAGTTGACAGAACGCCGGAAGGGCGACAAGGACAAAATCGCGCTGGCCCGCCGGTTGCGGGCCGAGACGACGATGACGCTGGCATGGATAGCTCGGAATCTGCACATGGGCAGTTGGAGCCATGTATCGAACCTTCTGCGAAACACAAAAACAAAAAGTGCAAAAAGTGAGGACTGACACCGAAAATAGCAAACCGATAAACTATCGCACTGGTTCCTGGCGTGGACGAGACTCAGGATACCTCGGTCACGCCGATGCGGAGCTCGGCGGGCATGCTCCGGACTATCCCTATACTGATGTCCCCAAAGCTTGGGATGCGGCTCAAACGATTTACAACCTAATTTCTGATTCCCCTTGTTGCGCTCCCCTTCAAATAGGTACCGTTAAGAGTGACCTAGTCAGAGCTTTTAATCAAACCGGAGATCTTAAATTACGAATTCAGAATATTCAATCGATCATTCAACAGCGCTTTGGCGAGACACCAACGTATTCCTACTAGAATTGTGGTAAAACCGATACAGAAACAAGTCTTTTTGTCGATTGCATTGGGCGGCGCGGGCGCGCTATTTTCTTTGGGATTTGGTTGGATGGGAATCGCTATGTTCGGAGCTGGTCACGGCAGCTCATTATTTTGGGCCTTGGTTGCCTCCCCCGAGCCATTTGGATTCCTTGTTTGGCCGGTAATCGGGATCGGACTGCCTTGGGTGAAGAAACGCTGGATAAAGTATTTAATTATTTTACTGCTGGTGGGAAATTATATTGGTGTAGCGTGCAATGTGTATCGGGAAGATTCAGAATACCTGATTCGGACGTTTAGGTCTGAGTTCGTGCTGTCAAACCTTTTGTTAGGCGCATATGTTACGGCTCAAGTTGCGATAATTGGATTTCTTTTCCGCAGCAAGGACGTGAACTGAACGAGCCAACCTTTGCAAGTGCGGTGCCATCACAATAAATGCGCAAGCATTAAAGCAGGGGCGTCACACATTAGTTGGGGCGAAGGCGCGGCGGGGGACGCCCGCAACGGGAGCACGACATACACCTTCAACAATGCGGACATGGTGGTGTCCGTGACAACGCCAAATCCGGGAAGCGTTGGCGGGGCGCCTCAGACAACCACCAGCTATTTCAACGCGAGGATACAATTGGAATTCCATAGCCTCGTTGAGTCAGGGCCTTGGCCTGATAAATGCATTTTTTCTCACGTCCGTTTATTGACAATCCAATGAATTGACCCTTAAATCATTGAGCCGGTGTCAGTCCTCACTATTTGCACTATGGTTTTGACCGTGAATGCTGGGTGTGAGAGGGTGGGCCCATGCCGCGCCAATTGCGCCTGGAATATCACGGGGCGGTCTATCACGTCATGAATCGCGGGGACCGCCGCGAAGACATCTTTCGCGACGACGAGGACCGGCGCCTTTTTCTCTCGACTCTGGCCGAGGCCTGCCAAAAGACTCTCTGGCAGGTGCATGCTTATTGTTTAATGCGCAACCACTTCCACCTGGTTTTTGAAACACCGGAGGCCAATTTGGTGGCGGGCATGAAATGGCTGCTGGGGGTTTACACCAAGCGGTTCAACCGGAGCAAACCCAAGAGCAGCAAGAGCAGATTCGGCGCGGCTGGTGTCTGGGGAGCGAGGAATTCCGGCGGGAGTTGCTGGCGGAAGCCGGGGGGCGGGCGGGTGCGAACCATTACGGGAGCGACCGCGCCGAGAGCGGCGAGGAGCGGGCCCGCCGCCTGGTGGTGGAGGAACTCAAGCGCCTGAAGTGGGACGAGCGGCAGTTGACAGAACGCCGGAAGGGCGACAAGGACAAAGTCGCGCTGGCCCGCCGGTTGCGGGCCGAGACGACGATGACGCTGGCATGGATAGCTCGGAATCTGCACATGGGCAGTTGGAGCCATGTATCGAACCTTCTGCGAAAAACAAAAACAAAAGTGAGGACTAACACCGAATTTTTTTAAAAGACTTAAAAATGCCATTGAAAACGCTTTAAACACTTCGTCGTTGAGTGTAGTGTTCTGCCTCACAAGGCAGAGCCAGGCTTGCGTCCTGCAAGGAACCGAGTCAGAATCGTTTGCCCGACTGATGACACCTAGACAACATTTTAGCCGGATAATGCGAGTATTCGCGGGCGACTCGTCCTCGTCGGCGCCAGCGCTTCCGTCCCCGCCCCCCCCGGCGGGTTTGTCCGACCGCTTCGCGGAATTCTGCTCCTCCACGGGGTTTCAACCCATTGATCGAGTCGCAGAGGACGACGTTTTCGTCGTCGGCTATCCCAAATCAGGGAACACTTGGATGCAATATTTGGTGGCCGGTGCTTTTTATGGCGTTGATCTCCAAGTCGCACCCGACGCCCTGATCCAGGATTTGGCGCCGGACGTCCATTTTAAGAAATTCTACAAGCGCTATTACCCCGTCACTTTTTTCAAATCGCACTGTTTGCCGAAGCCAGGTTATCGGAAGGTTGTCTATTTGTTGCGGGATGGGCGTGATGCAATGGTCTCCTACCGGCACTATTTGGAAGCCCTATGCGGAGAGAAGCTTGATTTTCTTCAACTGGTTCAACTGGGCGACAAGCTCTTTCCCTGCAAATGGCATGAGCACGTTGCGCAATGGCTGGCCAATCCGCATTCCGCGCAAATGATTACGGTCCGTTATGAGGACTTGAGAAAGGATCCCGTGACTCAATTGCTGCGCATTGGTGAATTTGCGGGCTTGCCTTGCAAGCTCGCCGCCTTGGAATATGCGGCGAAAAACGCATCCTTCGGGGCCATGAAAATGCGTGAGGCATCCTTTGCGTGGGAAAATCCGCAAATCCCCAAAGACAAATCGTTTATCCGCCGCGGCCAGACCGGCTCGCACCAGGATGAAATGCCGTCTGTCGTGCGGGAGGCGTTTCTGCGCGAGGCTGGCGTTATGATGAAGAAGGCGGGCTATTTATCGTGAACGCTGCTTCTCCTTGCGTCTTTCCGAATATTGGAGGGTCGTTGGAAGACTGGCTGGAAAGCCAGATTTTTCATCATGACTGCTTCTTCCGCGAGCGCCCGCTTTTGCTGGATATCGGCGCTTATCAAGGGGACTTTGCCCTCCGTTTTGCAGGGGCTCCGAATAGCCCCTTTCTCCAAGCCGTTCTCCTTGAGCCGAATCCGGAAAGTTTTAGCCAGCTGCGAGAGCGATTTGCCTCCGATAATCGTTTCCGGATCGAAGCCAGGGCTTGTTCGGATCACGCTGGCAGCGCCAAACTTTATTGCCAGGGGGAGCGATACACGGGTTCGTTGCTTGCCTACCAAAATGAGCGGCCAGGCCCTCACAAGGAGCATTCTGTGGCCGTAACCACCGTGGACGAACTGCTGACGGGGATGGATTTCAGCCAGCGCGTCGGCTTGATCAAAGTTGACACCCAAGGCAACGAGCTGCGCGTGTTGCAGGGGGCGACAAGGACGCTGCGCACCAGCCGTCCTTGGATCGTGGTTGAAATGCTCGCCACGCCCCGGTTTGTCAAACAGGCTACGCCCCTCGAAATCACGCGGTTTTTGGCAGACGAGAAGTATTTCCTCGGCGCGCAATTCAACGAATATTACACTGCCACCGGCTGGCTTGCCTGGTACGACGCTTGTTTTGTTCCCCAAGAACTTTTCAGCATGAATGTGACCGCAAACCTGCCTCGCCCCACCGCTGCCGAGACCCGGCGTTCCCCAGAAACGACGGGCGGTTTGCGGGAGAAACTGGGGCGGATTTTCAAAGCTTCCTGACTATGGGCGCAATCTCTTTCTCTCTCGACGTAAATTTGGCGCAATTCCTGGCGCGGGAACTGCCGCTTAAGCGGTTTGTTGAGACGGGGACATTCAAGGGCGACTCGCTGGCGATTGCCTCTCGTTTTTTTTCCAAATGCAGCTCAGTTGAAATGTCGCCGGAATTGTTCAACCAAGCGCGCGCACGGTTTCTAGACCAGCCTGGCGTTGAGTTGCATCTGGGCGATTCGCCCTCGTTCCTTCGGCAGCACCAGGAAGAATTTTCCCGCCAAGCCGTTTTCTTTTGGCTGGACGCCCACTGGTGCCAAGCCGAACACGCTTCTGGCCAAACCAACCAAAGTCCCCTTCTCCAAGAGCTGGCTGCGATGCAATCTCTGTATTCAGACAGCGTTGTGCTTATTGACGATGCGCGGCTTTATTTGTCCGCCCCGCCGCGCCCGCAAGAGTGCGCCGACTGGCCGGATTTCCATTCAGTCATAAGCGCGCTCCTCCCGCTGAGTTCCGGCCACCGCCTGTTGGTTTTGAACGACGTCATCATTTTTTATCCGGAACGCATCGCCGCGCCCATGCGCGAATTCGCCCACAATTACGGCGTGGACTGGTTGTTGATCAATCATCAGCTTCACGCGTATCAGGCGGCTCGGGCGCAGGAAGAGGAGCGCCGTGCGCAGGAAGAACAACGCCGCGCACAAGAAGAGAAGGTCCGCGCACACCAAACCCGGGTCGGCAATTTCTTTCGCCGCCTCTGGCATAAGTCCACCAAATCAAACCCCAACCAGGTCACCTAACTGCGTTGCAGGCCAGCCGCAGCACGTTGAGCCGAAAAGCGGGCCGATTAATCGCGGGGGGCTGCGGCTGATTCTTCACCGTTGCGCCCATGCGAACAGAGCCGCGCG
Organism: uncultured Verrucomicrobiae bacterium; assembly: GCA_963764165.1. GTDB lineage: Bacteria > Verrucomicrobiota > Verrucomicrobiia > Limisphaerales > Palsa-1400 > Palsa-1400. The sequence continues at coordinate 235,094 of CAVXRD010000004.1, read as the reverse complement.
CGCCTCCGCCCAAGGTGATTCGACCCAAATCTCATCTGCGCCTCGCCCGTTTTTGATCAACACACCCGAATCGCTTTTCGGGCAATGGGAGATTTTAGACGCAAGGGCTCAAGAGGCGCGAGGACAAGGGGATGCCACAGATTCACACAGATCAACACAGGTTTTTGATTTTATCAGTGTTGGTCTGCGTCCATCTGTGGTTCTTTCTTTTGGCGGCACTTGCCATCTGCGGCCGGTCTTTTCCTGATTTCGTGAGTTCCAGATTCATTTTTCCCTATTTCTCAAAGGTTCGGCCTCCGGGAACCGTCATACAGGTCAGAAATGACTATCACAAGAACAGGCATATGGCTGATCGCGCTTGGTTGTTGGAGCGCGGCGGGGCAGCCCAAGCTTGAGGTGGTCCCGTCCGCGGAACCGCAGTGCGTTTTTGCCGGCAGCAAAGCGAGCGTCAGAGCGGTTTTCCATAATGCGGGCGATGCTGATTTTAGCGGTGAGATGGGCATCAAGCTGTTTTTGACAAGTTCTTCGACAATGGCGCCGCTGGCCGAACGGCATTGGAAGAAATTAAGCGTGCTGGCGGGTCAAACCATTATCGAATCCGCGCCGCTAGAGATGCCGAAAGTCGAGAAAGCCGTCAAGGCGCTCATTCGATGGGTGGATCCCGCGAGTCACACCGCAGGCGATACGGAAGTGATTGTTTATCCGACCAACCTCCTGCACGAATTGAAATTGCTGGTGGGCGATGACGGCGCGAATTTCGGCGTGCTCGATCCGCACCATCAGTTCAAGCAGGCCTTCGAGCAGGCGGAAATTAAATTCATCGATCTGGGGGAAACTGAACTGAGCGGATTTTCTGGAAAACTCGCGCTGATCGGTTCTTGCGAGCCGGATGATCCGGAATGGAACGGCCTGGCCGAACGCATTCGAGCCGTGGCAAAAAAAGGGACGCCGGTGGTCTGGATTCAGCGGGCGCCGCGGGACGAGGATGCCGCGGCTCCGTCTTATTACGTCGCGCCGCAAAATCGAACTGCCGTGGTGGTGGCGCAGCCGGAGTTGGTAGCTAATTTGTTTGACAATCCGCGCTCGCAGATAAACTTGCTGCGCTTTTGCAAATTGGCGCTTATGCCGGAACCCCCGGCGCTGCCGAACCTGTCACAAAAATAGGAAAAATTATGAAATTGTTTGCCCGGGTTATTATATTATTGACGTCACTCGCCGCCTTCGCCCTGCGCGCGGGCCCGAATGACATTTACTCCGTGGCCGTCTTCGATTTTGAATCGAAAGACGAGGCGGTGCGCGATCTTGGCCCCAAGGTTGCGGCCCTGGTCGGCGCTAATCTTTCCGCCGAGCCGCAATTGATGATGGTGGAGCGCGCGGAATTGGAAAAGGTGCTGGGAGAGCACGAACTTGGGCTGTCTGGAGCCGTGAGCACGGACAGCGCCGCGAAAATCGGCAATCTGACCGGAGCCAAGGTTCTCGTCACGGGGCGCGTCTTCAAGGTAGGAGGAAGTTTCGTCATCGTCGCAAAAATCATCGGCACGGAAACCAGCCGCGTTTACGGGGAAGTCGTCAATGGCAAAGCCGGCTCGGACATCACCGACATGTCGGCCGAGCTTGCGAAAAAGATTGCGGCGGATGTGGTCGGGAAGGGGGACACGCTCGTTGCCAAAGTCCAGACACGTGAGGAGCGCATCGCCGAGATCAAGAAAAAATTGGCGGGCAAGAAGCTGGCGAGCGTGTCGGTTAAAATTCCCGAGCAGCACTTCGGCCAGCACGTCATTGATCCGGCGGCGCAGACCGAGCTTTCGCTCATGCTGCAGCAATGCGGCTTTGAAATTGTGGATGAGGCTTCCGGGAAAAAGCCGGAAATAGAAATCACCGGCGAAGCCTTCAGCGAGATGGGGATGCGCAAGGGCAACCTCCAAAGCTGCCGCGCCCGCATCGAAATCAAAGTGCGTGACATTGCCACTGGCGCCATCCTTGGTGTTGACCGCCAAACCAGCTCCGCGGTGGATCTGGCCGAGCACGTCGCCGCCAAGACCGCCCTGCAGAACGGCGCCGCCGAACTTGCGGAGCGCTTGATTCCAACCCTCGGCAAGTGAGATCGTCGCCGGGCGTCATTTGCGCGGCCCGAATTGAACGATGAAGATCACATTGCCAATCGTGATGGTTTGGATATGCGCGCTGCGATTAGCGGCGCAATCCAGCGACGCTGTCAAAATTGCGGTGATTTCGGATTCCGACTTCACGGCGACGGTGGCCGATGTGCTGACCGCCGATCTCTCGCGTGAAAAAAACATTCAATTGCTCGAGCGGGCCGAGGTAGAAAAAGTTTATCACGAACAGGAGTTGTTCGCGGGCAACCGTGATTACTTGAGAATGGGGCAGGTGCTGGGCGCCAACGGTTTGCTTGTGCTGGAGACGGTCAAGGCTGGCACGAACCTGTTTCTTAACTCGCGGCTGATTGCCGTTAAAACAGGGATCGTCCTCATCAGCGAGCGCGTTCCCATGCCGAAACGCGATCCGGCGGGCTGGGCCGATGGTTATGTGCCCCACATTGAGCCGATGCTTGGCAAGCTGCTGGTCGGCGAGAGCGAAGCGGTGCCGATTTCCATCGTGAATTTGCGCTCCGCCTTTCAAAATCCCGACGAGATTGAATTGGAGCGTAATTTGACGCTGCTGTTGACAGATCGGTTGACCCAGGAACGCAACCTCTTTGTGCTCGAGCGCCGCCGAATGCAATCCCTGGCCGCCGAGAAGGATCTGAATCCGATCGACGATAGCTCTTTTTGGAACGGAAGCTATCTCGTGGAAGGCACCATTGATCGCGACGGTTATTCCCCGGACAAGGCAACAATCAGCTTGCGCCTCGTCCCTCCGAACGGCGGCGCGCCGATCAACATCGAATTGAGCGGCGAACGCACAAACGTTTCCGGGTTGGTGCTGCAGCTTGCCAGCCATATTCTGGCCCGCCTGAACGTCAAGCCGGGCGCGACGGCTTGGAAGCCATTGGAGGAAGCCGACCAGTACGAGAATGAAGCCCGGTGGGCGCTTCGCTGGGGGCTGTATGAAGCAGCGCAATCCGCCAGTGAATCTGCCTGGGCCCTCGGAAAGCGCGCGCCACAGACGGCCGTGCTCCGCATTCGCAGTTACTCGGAGTCGCTGGGAGCGATCAACGAGACGTCCGGCAACATCAACGTGCCCGCCGTGCCGGACGCTGCTTTGTTGTCGCCTTCGATTCGCACGCTGGATCTTTATTGCGCCGCGATGCCCTTGGTTGTCACCAATCCCACACAAATGTACAATGAATGGTTTGATTTGGGTATGAAATCGCTGGAGAGAACGGCGGACCTTCTGGACGGGTTTTATACCGCTTTTGAATTGCGGGCCGGAAATGAAGAGAAACTGGCTGAATTGCGGGCCTCACTGCGGCGATTTGTCCCTGTCTTGGACTCGCAGATGCCGCCGATCGCTGATTACTACGGACAGATCATCGAGAATAGGCCGGCTCCAAAAGGCATGCGCTTCGACGGGCCATCCCGGCGAGATTTCGAGCGCGTAAAACTGGTTGAGTGGGAGCAGGGCGGGCTGTGGTTCGAGAAACCGGAGGACTCGGAGTCCTTCTTCCGGCAGCAGTTAGAGCGTGGCACGGTTCCGGAAAGTGTGCCCCGCATCGTCGGCTGGACGTGGGAAGATCGAAAGCGCGTGCCGCAGGTGACCAGGCAGTTCATCGCCGGCCTATGCCAGTCTACCAACGAGGAAATTCGATTGGCGGGAAATTACCTTTCGGTTTTGCGCGCGCCTAACGACGGCACCAGCAGCCTGCGCGACGCCGAGGAAAAATTGATCGAGGGATTATGGGAGCAGCGGACAAACTTCCTGAACACTTCGGACAAGGCGCCATTGCTGACGAAGACCGAAATGGCAATTGCGGAAAAACGCGGCAATTATTTTCATGGGCCTTACCATCTCGAACCGTGGGCGAGTTTCCGCCAGCGCATGCGGCTTTGCTACATTGCCGAGTCAACCAATTGGACCACATCGCTCACCTACTTCCTGTTCCCGTCCGATCCGGCGAACTTCACTCGGGAGGAGGCGGAGGCATTGCTGCCCGCATTGCAAGGGATGAAGCAACGCTCGTCCCGCAACCGCTATTATCCCGGTGTTCTCAACACGGTGGCGCGCGCTGCCGGGAAATCTCAGCTTGCGACAAACGCGCCGCCGCAGTTCGACATGGCGCGGCCCGGGCCGCAGGTGGCGGAACCGCCGCTGCCCGTCCACTTTCAGCGCTGGAATGTCGATGAGTTAAAAACCGTCGGAGCTTCACCCAGGCTCCTGAGAATCATTTGCCGCCAGGACAAAGTCTGGGGCTTGCTCTATATGACAGCGGACAACGGTTTCGGCATCCCACCCAGCACGCCCGCGTCTTTTGCTTCGGTCGATCTGAAAACCGGCCAGGCAGAGACCGTGATGCTTCCGCAAGCTTTGGGTTCTCCGTCCACCGCCATCGGCTGGAAAGACGGGGAGCAAGGCTACCCCACGCCTTGCTTCGATGTCAGCGATGATTCTCTGTTTGTCAGCCTGCCCGGCAAACTGGCGCGGTATAGATTCGCCAGCAAGGCGTGGGAAACAATGGCGCTCCCGACCGAGCCTTGCGGCGGCGTCACGATCTGGAACGGTTTTGTTTATTTCGCCAACGCCGATGTGCTGCTGGAAATCAATCCGGACACAAAAGCCATTCAGACCCTTGCCAGCTCGCGACGCTCTCCCGTGAACGAATTGGACCCGGTCTGGAACACCGACAATCAAGTGATGACCGATTGGGGCGGGAGACTTGGCGTCGAAACCACCAAAGGACTCTTTGTCGCCGACGCGGAAAAGCGCCACTGGGATAAAATTGAGAGACCCACGAATATGTTTTCCACCTTCCCGGCAAGGTTTCCCGCCAAAGGCAGCCTCGGGATTCTCACCGTCGCTCCGGCTCCCGGAATATCGCGCAGCCGCATGGTGGAGGTGTCAACTAAACACGCGTTGCCGGAGCTCTTGCTGGAACAGGTGGACCCCGCTAATCCAAACGCCGGCGGAAAGGTTTTTGCGAACGAGAAACCGCGATGGCAGTGGCCTGATCCATTTGCGCTGGAAGTCGCCTCCTTCGCGCTTCAAGACGAAAATCTCTGGTCTGTCCAGCCGAGGAAATTTCACTTTTGGATGAATCCATTTCAGTCTTATGAACCAGTCATTTTCAAGGATGACCGCAATGCCACTTTGCTTCGATTTGCCCCGGGCATTCCAGGCCCAATGACGGTTCCGCTTCGATTTGAGAAAGCTGGCCAGCCCTTTGATCCGTTCGTCCGGTCGACCCCTGGCAGCGCGCCGCGGGGCTGGAGTCCGTTCCGGCCTTCGGTCGCCGAATGGTTGGTGACGGAGCAGGGGGTTGTCGTCATCGGTCTGGACGAAGAGCCCGGCCATTGGCTGGTGCCGGGCGCGGAAATTGAAAAGCGATGGAACGCATTTCTAAAATCCGCCCGCACTGAAAACCTAGCCAAGCCCGGGACGAGCCCTAAAAGGTGAGGACGAATGCATGAATCCGAATTTCCGCCACACTGCTTTTCGATTGAGTCGCGTGTTTTTCAGATTATTCGCGCTGGTGTTTCTGTGCCACGCCGGCGTCGTCTGTGCCTTTGACGAGGGCACGAACGCGAGTCCGCGATGGCCGCCCCTCAACGAAGTCCGGGCAAAATGGGATGGCAAATCACTGGCCGAAATCGAGCAGGCCGCCAACGCCAACGACCTTACGGCGCAGCATTACCTGGGGTTTTGTTATACGGACAGCGGAAGATTTGGAATCGATTTGCAAAAAGGCGTCACATGGTATGAACGCGCCGGGAAAGGGGGCTACATGCCGTCGTATGCGAATCTGGCCCTGGTCTTTCAGCGCGAAAAAATTGTGCCGCGCGATGACGCCAGGGCGTTTCGTTACAACAAATTGGCTGCCGATGGCGGCTTCGCAAATGGGCTGGTCGGGCTTGGCATCATGTATCGCGATGGGATCGGCGTGCGGTGGGATGAGGCGGAGGCGGTGCGGCTTTTTCGCGAGGCGGAAAATCGCGGAAGCGCCCGCGCCATGTTCATGCTCTACTTGGCCTATCGAGAAGGGAAAGGAGTCCGAACGGATTACGCCGTTGCCCGAAATTGGCTGATCAAGGGTGCCGAGGCCGGTGATGCGGACGCCCAAGTCGAATTGGGCTACGGTTACGAACACGTTGGTTACAACCCAACAAATCCGCCGTGGATCAACATGCCCGAGGCTGTCAAATGGTACCGGCTTTCCGCAGACAAGGGAAATCCGGTTGCGGAGTATTGCCTCGGGCGCTGCTATCTTGCAGGAAAAGGGGTTGAACTTGACGAGGAGCAGGGCTTGGAATGGGTGCGGAAATCAGCCGACCAAAATCACGCCGATGCATTGAATGAGCTTGCCAGGCTCTACGAGCATGGCATCGGCGAACCACGGAACGAGCAGGATCGGCCCACGCAAATCCTTTGCAAGGCGGCGCGGCTTAGCCCTGGCGACACATGGCTCTATGGAGAGATTATCAGCCGCTTCCAATACGGCCCGGCCGCCGATCGCGATCCGATTGCCGCCGCGCAGTGGTATTGCCGGGCCGCCATCAATGCTGGGACAGATTCTTTCGGCAATGTGCGCTATTCCTTAACGGATGTGGACAAGCAACTGAACCTGCCGCAAAAGAGCAGTGCATCCTCATTTACGGGATCGGACCGCCCGATCATCAATATCGAGATGCCCCCCGGGTTTGGCTTAAGCGACCAGACTCTCAAAGTTTTTTCAATTTATTTGAAGGCGGCCCGGTCGAACGACGCCGCTTCGTTCGCCCAACTCGGCAGCATCTACCTCGAAGGGCAGGGCGTCGCTCCAAGCCCGGCGAAGGCATGGCCGTTCTTTACTCTCGCAGCGCAGAATGGGGATAGCCGTGCAGGCGAAAAAATCGCCACGATCGAAGCGAGCCTGACGAAGGAACAGCTTGATGAGGCGAAGCGAAATCTGCCGGTTCTGGTTCAAGAATTGCGGGCAATCGCGGGCGTTCGCTAGAACCCGGAGGCAAATGGAAAACCAGCCGAAGCCACGAAATGTTACCGATCTGTTACCGGCTTGTCACCGATTGTGTAGCTGTTTAAATGCCTTATAATCAACAATGCAGCGGATGTTACCGATTTTCGGAGATTATATATTAATAGACGTGGATTTGCTGGTTTTGGAGTGACCAGTGACAGCTTTCAGCGAAGGCCTCTTTTCCTGAGTTCGGTCGTTTCAGATTCAATTTTCAGCGTTCCCCCAAAAAATCGCGCCTGAAAACCTCTGGTAGGTTTCCTATTTGGCAGCGGATATGCCAGACTTCCTCATTATGAAGAATTTGGAATGTCAGAATCTGGGCAAAACGAGGACCAGCAAAGGAGAACGGGTTCTTACAGGAACGAGCTTAGGCCAACGCGGCTCTGGTCGAAAGAGTCGGCGAATGGGAAGGCGCATATTTAAATTCAGCGGGAACCCGTTCGGAATGTTGCAGTCTATTGCACCCTATTGCACCCTGCGATTTTTCACGAAAATGATCCGAATCAATTACCTCTTTGCGTTGCTCGGGGCCTGCGCTCTGGCGGGGGCTGCTCCCTCTGACACTCTCCATTTGGAAGCTGCCCCAGGCCAGCCCGCCGATATCGCCCCCAGTGCCTATCTCTGCCGCGCCGATCGCGCGGTCGAGAAAAATCCGCCCGAGGCGTGGATTCTTCTCATGCAACGTGCCGATATGTCTTTCACCCAGCCATTTGATTTTAGCGCGCCCGATGTTCAACAGGCGCTCTGCGGGCTGCTCTGGGAGGAGGTCCGACATGTGGATCATCTGGATGTTGGCTGGCCCGCCGGAGCCGCGCACAAGCCGCAGCCGGAGGAATTAAATGTGACGTATTTCGACGGCGCCGACGACAACGCGCACACCTGGTGGAATCCTCGCCTGATGTTGGAAGCCACCAAACCGCAAATCAGCGCGGATGGAAATGTGTATTCGTATAAAATCCCGGTCGATACTTGGGGAGTGGTGGTTTCCGTGCGTGGAACGAATGTGGCGTCATCGTTCACCGTGCCGGAATTGCGGGCTTGCGCTCCTGACAAATGGAAGCAAATGAATGTCGAATTGGAGTGGGGTTATGAAGAAAGGCGCGCAGAACTCGACTACACCGGGCGGTTGGAAGCCTACGATGCTCGAATCTCTGGTCTCGCGCCTTTAGATGGCGACCGCGGGACCAAGATTGACGGCATCCGAAATTGGCAAGCATCCAACAAACCCGGTTCCGTCCATGGAATTCGATTTCAAATGCTCTATATCGGCTCCTCGCCTTTGCGGAAAATATGGCCTTATCATTCGCCCGAAGACGAGGTGGCGCGTTCGATTATCACGGTATGGACCAAGGCCGGCAGTTTCTCCTTTCGAGCGGCGGATTTGGAGAACGGTCCGATTCTCGCTCCGGAATTCGGTTTTTTTGTTCATGCCGTGGACGGTCCAGCGGAAGCTGCCGGGTTGTCCTCCAAAACCATCAATGCCCGGCAGTATTTGACAATACTGGAAGGCAGGCATCTGTCTTCCATACGCCAGCGAACCCGGCTGCACTCCGAGCAGACATGGGCAGATGCGGTCGCGGCCATGCACTGGACCAACTTTCCTGCATTTCCGGCCGCGCCGTTTGCTCCGCGCATGAAGATCGAAGTCCCGTCGAAAGAGTTGGCGGCTCAATGGAACCTCGGCGCATGGCATCTGCTTCGCCACGCAGTCAAGGACGAGGGTGGCCGATACTCTTTCAATGATTATCCTTTCGGCATCCTCGCTTCCGAAACCTACATGATACTTCGCGCCCTTGATCTCATGGGCATGCACCGGGAGGCCACCGATGGACTCAAGCAATGGCTCAAGCTGCCGATGCAGCCTCATCCATCGAAGGACAGCCATGGCAATTCCAAAACGGATCGGCCTCTCGGACTTTTTTCCGATGGCGTGGGATCGTTTACCCACGCCGTCGGCCCGCCGGGTGTGGGCGGGCAAATGGACGCCGTTCATGGCACGGGGCCTGGCGCGATTATGTTCGCGATGGCCGAACATTACCGTTTGACGGGAGACACGAATTGGCTGGCCGCCAACGCCCCACGAATGAAAGCCAACGCCGAGTGGATTTTGCGCCAACGACGTTTGACGGAGCACATCATTCCGGGAGGAGAACGGCTTTGGAGCAAAGGACTCCTGCCTGCGCACGTTGTCACGCCGGACAGTTTTGTCATGCACATGGATTTTTATGAGTCCGAAGCGTATTACTGGCTGGCTGTCAATTCCATGGCTGAGCTGCTGGCTCAAGTGGATCCCGCCTCCTCGGCCAAAATCGCCCGGGAAGCGCGAGATTATCGGAAAGACATTGAGGCATCTGTTGATCGATCCATCACCCTGACCCCGGTGGTTGCCACGCGAGATGGCACCTACCATTCGTTCATTCCGTTTGCGCCCTACGTGCGCGGGTTTGCTTCGGGCGCATGGGGATGGCGGCGCTGCCAAGGGCACATTGGCGCGCTTTATTGGGATACCGTCCAGTCCGCGGACCCGCTGATCAGTCCCTCGTGCTTGCTTTCCACCGATGATCCGCGCGTCCAAGGGCACTTGGATGTGCTCGAAGATCGTTTGTTGCTGGAGAATGATCACGTTGCGGAACGCACTCCGGGATTCGACGCGGAAAGGGATTGGTTTTCGCACGCCAGTTGGCAATACCAATGCGGTCTGGAACGCCACGCCAACATTCACATCCAGGCGGGCGATGCGCCGAATTTCATCCGCTCCATGCTCAATCAATATGCGGTCGATATTCTTCCCAATGAGGGCTACGAGTTTCGCGAACACACGACCGCCGGGCCTTTCGACAAGGTTTTCGAGGAAGCCTGCTTTTTGGAGCGTCTGCGCATGATGCTCGTTGAAGAGGACGGCGGTTCGCTCTGGCTCGCCCGAGCCACCCCTCGCGCCTGGCTTGAAGATGGGAAAAGAATCACCGTCCAAAACGCGCCCACCCACTTTGGCGATGTTAGCTACGAAATCAATTCAGCCCTCAAGGATGGCCGAATTGATGCCACCGTAAATCTACCATCGCGGCAATCGCCGCGCGACGTTCTTCTGGAACTGCGCCATCCCGATTCCGCCCCCATCGTCGGAGTTACCGTCGACGGCAAGAAATGGGTCAAATTCGATGCCGCCGCCGGAACGATTCATCTAAGCGGGCTCGCTGGTGTCGTGAAAGTGGAGGCGATGTTCCGCTGAAAATCTCAGCCACCAAATTAAGGCCCTGTTCATGCTTTTTTGGCTTCCGTCTTTTCCAGATGTCCGCCAAAACCGTAGCGCATGGCGGAAAGCAATTTGTTCTGGTAATCCGCCTCGCCGCGGGAGGCAAACCGTTCGTAAAGCGCTGTGCTCAGCACCGGCGTTGGCACGCCTTCGTCAACGGCCGCTTTGATTGTCCACCGGCCCTCGCCCGAATCGGACACGCGCCCGCCGAATTTGGAAAGCTGCGGGTCGCCCGCCAGAGCGCCGGCTGTCAAATCAAGAAGCCAGGAAGCAATGACGCTCCCGCGACGCCACACCTCGGAAATATCGGCCAGATTGAGGTCGTATTGATAATGCTCCGGGTCGCGCAGGGGCGTCGTTTCCGCGTCGGACTCGCCTTTTTGCTTGCCGATATTAGCGGCTTTCAGGACGCCCAATCCCTCGGCATAGGCGGCCATCATGCCGTATTCGATTCCGTTGTGGACCATTTTGACAAAGTGTCCTGCGCCGCTGGCGCCACAATGGAGGTAGCCCTGTTCAGAGGTCCCACCCAATTTCTCCCGCCCCGGCGTGCGCGGCACGTCACCGATCCCGGGAGCGAGCGTGGCGAAAATCGGATCAAGATGCTGCACCACCTCGGTTTCGCCGCCGATCATCATGCAGTAACCGCGTTCCAAACCCCATACGCCGCCGCTGGTGCCAACATCCACATAATGAATTCCCTTCGCCGCCAGTTCCTTGCCGCGCCGGATATCATCCACATAATAGGAATTGCCCCCGTCAATAAGAATATCGCCCTTCTCCAGCAGCGGCAGCAGATCGGCGATGGATTGATCCACCACGGCCGCCGGCACCATCAGCCAAATCGCGCGCGGCTTTTCGAGCTTGCTGACGAAGTCCGCCAGCGCCGTGGCGCCGACCGCCTTGTCTTTAACCAAAGAGTTGACCGCGTCCTGCGACCGATCGAAGACCACGCAGGTGTGTCCGTTTTTGATGAGGCGCCGCACCATGTTGGCTCCCATGCGGCCGAGGCCGATCATGCCGAGTTGCATCGTTTTCTGGTTCATAATTCGAGTACCGCTTTTGTTTGGGAGCGGCACGCGGCATTGTTTGCTTGCGCGGCCGGATTGCTCACGACTCCAGTCTACATGCCAGTTATTTGCCTAAACAGCAAGATGCGAAGCCATCGCCAAAGCAAAAATCGAGCCCGGTTACCAATTCAATTTGGTCGCGGCCGCTGCCTGGTAAAGACCCACATGATTGTCAGCAAAAAGGATGTTTCCGGCGGGTGTGGCGCGATGCCAGCCCTTCGTTTCGGCCATTGGATACGAAAGGACGCCGCAACTGAACACCACGGTTTGCGAAAGGTTGGTCAAACTGCTGAAGGCGAGTCCGTCCAAGCCGTCCCCCGGCGCGAACGGCGGCAGGCCGCCAAAATTGAAGATATAGGAATTTCCCACCCATTCGAAAAGATTATAGGTGGTCTGGTCCGCGGCGCGGCCCTGATCCATCGGACAAGTCACCGAACCCTCGGTCAATCCATAATGATTCAAGGGCCGGTCTGTGCCGTTGAACAGATTGCCTTGCGCCGCGCCGATATGATTGTTATTGGTCCGCCCCGCCCAGATAAACCAGTCCATGCCTTCCAGCGAGACATTGGTCGAAGTCCAAAAGAGGCGATCATGGTAATCCGGCAGGTAAAGATTGAGCGCCACGCAGCACTGGCGAAGATTGGACATGCATTTGGCGTCGTTGGCGCGGGTTTTCGCCTTGCTCAAGGCCGGCAAAAGCAGCGACGCCAGAATCGCGATGATCGCAATCACCACCAACAATTCAATCAGTGTGAATGCTTGCCTGTTATTGCTCGGTGCCTTCAAAATTCCAAAACCAGCCGCAAAAAGCGCGTGGTTTACAACAGACGCTTCCGCCGAACGAAATGTTCACGGCGCCTTTGCGTTGGCGCTCCATGCGGCATGAAGAATTTTATCTCACGCCCAACCTGTGGGCTTGGTGATGTTGTTTCCCGGGCCAACCGCGCCCTGTGCGCACAATGGCAAGACCGTTTGAAGAAGTTTCGTCCTTTCGTTTGGATCCGTCGAGTTGTCTTGGGTTTCAATTTGTTCTTACTTCGCTGGATACGGCTGCGGCGATGTCGTGGGCCCGTCGACGAGCAAGCGCCCCTTGCCGTCGAACTCGAGCTTGTCGATGAAGACGACGCGTTCGTCGCCGGTGGTTTGGGTGCGGCCATGGTAGACGCAGTAAAGGTCTTTGCCATTGGGCGAGGCAACGACGGAGTTGTGGCCGGTGCCGGTGACGATGCCGCCTTTGCCGGTGTTCTTTTGCAGCACGGGATTGTTTTCCGCCTTGTGGAAGGGGCCGAGTGGCGAGGAACCGGTGGCGTAGCCGACGGCGTAATTTTCGCCGCCGAAGAAGTTTGCGGAATACATGATGTAATACGCGCCGCCGTGCTTGAGAATGCACGAACCTTCCGTCCAGCGCCGATTCACCTCGTGCCCGGTGACGGAGCGGCTTTCCCATTCGGACTGGGAGTCGGTCATCTTCAGCGGCGGCTGCAAGAGGAGAACGGGCTCGCCGATGACGCCGGAAAAGTCCGGTTTCATTTCCACTCCGTAAACCCAGCTTTCCTCGATTTCCTTGTACCATCCTTTTTTTCTAGCCCATTCGGCGACTTCGGATTCAACGGCGTGTTTGTAGCAGCAGCGCGAGAAATAGAGATACACCCTTCCGTCGTCATTGAACAAAACGTCAGCGTCAATAATTGGATAGCCCGGGTCGAAGATCGGCCGGTTTTGGACATGCTTGAATGGGCCGGTGGCCTGATCGGCAACGGCGACGCCAATGCGAAAATTTTCCTTTTCGTGAGTGGGATTCTCGCTCCAATCCGCGCTGTAAAACATGTAGAACTTCCCATGGTGCTCGAAGACTTCGGGCGCCCAGAAATTTCCCGTGCACCAATCAGAGCCCGTCGCTCCGTGGAATACGGGCCCTTCGTCTTTCCAATTGACAAGGTCGTCGGACGAATACGTTTTGAAACCGTTTTCGACGCCGCCGGTGCCGTAGAGAAAATATTTTCCAGAATCCGCCTTGAGCGCGAAGGGGTCGCCCAATTTGACAGGAAGCGGGTTGGAAAAGGTTTTCTGCGCGTCAGCACTTGCGGCGAGAAGCCACGAGCAGAGAATGGCGCCAGCAATGTTCGCGAAGCGATGGACAGGCATGCAGATAATCCTGCGAGAGAGGCCGGTCGAGAGCAAGCGTTTCGTCGCCCAGAAAAGGTAGCAACGCCTCGCCGAGGCGTCCGGCGGCAGGCTTCGTTCGCACGCAACCCCGGACGCCTCGGCGAGGCGTCCGTACCTTCACTCCCAATAAAACTTAACGCAGTTCAATTTCTGCGCGTTGCTGCCCTGGCGGCTGACGATGCCATAATAGCTGCGCTTGTAGCCGTTGATTTCCGTGTCGACACGCACTTTGAAAACGTAGCTGCGGACATCGATGTAAGCGTTCATCCCCTGTGCCGCGATTCCCGCCGCCGGCCCGCCCTTCACTCCGACGTTGCCAGGCGCCGCACCGCCGCCACCGGGCAATCCGCCGTTGATTTCGCCGATGTTCATAAACGGAACATCGTCATCGGTGCCATCGACGCCATCGGGGCCGGCGCGCTGCTGGATGATGCGCGCGGCGGTCGCTTCGTCCATGCCGGGTATCATCTGCAACGTCAGCACCGAGGCGGTGTTGATGTTCAGCTTGCCCCCGAGCGGCGAGAACAATTGCACCAATCCGTATGGATACTCTGGCTGATCCTTATTGCCGCCGAAGCCGCCGTGTCCAACAATCGGCTGGCCGAAAGCGCCGCCGCCATGCTGCTGATAGGCGGAAACAGGATGATTGGTGGAATTCGAGCCCCAATAAATATCCGGCGTCATGCCCTTGATGAGCAGCAATTCGGAAAGATCGTCAATCTGGCCGGCCTTGCAATAATACGGCGTCTCCAAGTGCATGTAATAATCGCTGTTGGCGCCCGCGGCATTCTGCGTGCCCGTGTTCGGGCGAACCCAATCGATGATCGAATCTTCAATCGTGGCGGCGAGGCCGGTGTCGGTGACGCCAACCACTTGCAGCGCCCGTTGCAAGATATCCCGCTGGGGCTGGCCGAAAACCCCGGCCACGTTGTTGATGCACCATTTCCGCTCCATGTCCTCGATGACCAGGGTGCGCGTGCCTTCGCCCATCGGCTCGTTGTCGAGCGGAATAATCATGGACAAATCGTTGCTGCCGATGTTGCTGCCGTGCGCCCAATATTGATTCAGCGCGTCGACGGATCTCTGCTCGGGGGATTTGTTGGCCAGCAGGCAGCGGGCTTCCTCGATGCCGCTGCGTCCCATCCACTCCGTCTTGTCGTCATAATCGCTGTTGCGCGCGAGGCGGATTTCTGTGTTCATCGAAATGGCGAATGAACCGACCACGGCCGTCAGCGCGATGACGACGCACATGACCAGGATCAACGCGAATCCCGAGGGCGGCGATGCTTTGGAAATGCGAATTTTCACTTAATTGTGGGCTCCGGCGGGCAGGGCGACGGTGCGGCAAATCAACGTGTAGGGCGCGTCCGGATGCTGCGCGGAATGGCCGCAGCCCAGCGTCACACGAACCATCGGGGGCAAATTGCTGGTCGATTCCCAGGAAACCTCCCATTCGTTATCCTGCGTGCTCCAGAATTCCAGCATGAACACATTGACGTCCCGCGCCAGAGTGAGGTCGTAGGGCGTGTGTTGATTGTCGACGACCGCCAGCAGCGGCGATTGTTTCATCACGAGGTTATCCTTTCCTTCGGCGTCGCGCTCGATGTCGAATGTCACCCGGCGCATCACGATATCGCCGTACAATCCTGACCCGGGAAAATCCCCCGGCAAACGGGCCGCGAGGCTGAGCGCCGCAAATTTTCCGCTCGTATCGGTGTCAAATTCGTAGAACTGCAGATTCCGCGCGTCCAGCTCCGTGCAGGTCAGCGCTTCAACCACGGTGCTCATTCCCACCCGCGCGCGCTGCGCCGCGGCGGCGGCGTCCTCCGCGATCATCTTGCCCTTGATGATGCATTTCCAGATGCCGAGAATGCTGATCAAGATAAAAGTGAAAACTGTAATGGAAATGCAGATCTCCAGCAGCGTGAACGCCAGCGTGTCTCGACGTATTTTGAGTGGCGTTTTCATGTCGTCAATGCTGCCCTGGCTGCGGCTGCAAGCCCAGCTTTGTGCCCTGGCTGGAGCCGGGCTTGTAGAACTTCACGTCGTTGAGAAACGAACTCTGTTGATTGTTGGGGTCAAGCACCACGAAGTCCATTTTATATAGATCGTTCGTGATCAGCCTTGCCTCGGCCTTCCAGCGATAATTTTGATACCCGGCGATGTCACTGAAATCGCCATCGAAACTTCCCTCCTCGATTTTATTGCTGACAGCAAAATAACTCGCCACCATCCCCGCGGTCGGCCCGCTGCTGCGCAGGATGCTTGCGGCATGGATGCCCGCGCTCAACACGCCAAGCAGCGCGAACATGGACATGAAAAAAATGGTGATGGCAATCATCACCTCGATGAGCGTGAAAGCGGCGGTTTCGACGGCGCGCTCCGCAAGGCGGCAAGCGAGGCAGGGCGAGGCTCCTGCCGAGTCCTCTTTGGTGGAAAGGCCCGGCTGGAGCTTTGCCCCGCCAAGATTCGCTGCTGTTTCGCGCTTGATGTTCAATTTATATTCTCCACTTGAACCAGCGCCGTCACCGTATCGAGGGAAATCTTGCGATACCTTCCATCGACACCATGCATCAATATTGTGAACTCATCGCTCCTGGCTTGCGGCGTGAATTTGACTCTCGCCTCATCGGCATCGCGCAGTTCGACAAAATTAACACCGAGTGAGTCAATAATCACATTGTCCGGAATGATGGACGCTTCCGATCCCACCATGATCGTGCGATCATGCGGGCGGATGACCAGGAAAGCGTCCTTATTGTCCATAATCGCCGAGCGCCTGGCTTCCTGGCAGCCCTTGATCAAGTCCGCTTCGACTTTTCCCATGCCCTCTCGGCGAATCGTTTTCCACAAGGCGGGCACACCCATCGTCAAGGTGAGTCCGAGAATGGCCACGACCATCATGATCTCAATCAGGGTGAAGCCCTCGATGCGACCGTTCTTGCCAGGGCGCCAATCCCCTCCTTTTCCGCGAAGCGGAGGGGAAACATGGGAATGGATGGGAGCGATCATGTCGTTATCGGGCCGAAATGCTGGATGTGATCGCGAACAGCGCGGACAAAATGCTGACCAGCAAAAACCCGACGCCGAGCGCCATCACGCAAATGATGACCGGCTCGATCATGTTGGTCATCACCCGCAGCGCGAGCTGCAATTCCGTTTCGTACGTTTCCGCCAGATTCCCGAGCGCGCCGGGGACGTCGCCGGTTTCCTCTCCGATCTTCAAAAGATCGACCATGAGCTGCGGAAAAATTTTGCTTTTCGCGAGCGGCTGGGCCAATGCCTTGCCGTCGGTGACTTCCTGGCGCGCCTTCGCGATCGCCTCCTTGACGATGATATTGGGTATGATCTGCTCGGTGATTTCCAAAGAGGTGAGCACCGGCACCCCGTTGTGCAGCAACGTGGCCAGCACCCGCGAAAACTGCCCGAAGAGATGGAGCCGCGTCACCTTGCCAAAAATCGGAGCCGAAATCTTCCAGCGGTCAATCGTGCGCCGGCCACCGGGGCTGGCGCGGAAACGATTGAAGATGATGGCGAACGCCACCACCAGCAGAATCCCGACCCAATACCAGGTCTTCACAAAATCATTCAGGCCGATGAGAATGCGCGTCATCAGCGGCAATTGGATGTTCCCCAATCCCTGGAACAATTTGATGAAGCTCGGCAGCATCACGGTCATGAAGAAAATACTGATCGCGATTCCGACGCAGCAGACGAAGATCGGGTAAATCATGGCCGAGCGAAATTTCGCGGAGACTTCCGAGAACCGTTCGAAATGCTCGCCCATGCGCCGGAGAACGTCCACCAAAGCGCCGCTTTGCTCGCCGGCTCTTACCATGTTGACGTAGAGGCTTGAAAAAATAACGGGCTGCTTGGCCATCGCCTCCGAAAGGCCTTTGCCTTCCGTCACGTCGTTCTTGAGCTGGCGGCTGACGTCGGCGGGAATGCCCTTGGTCTCCAGGTGCGTCATGCTGTTGAGGGCCACGGTCAGAGGCATGCCGGATTTGATCAGATTGGCCAATTGATTGGTGAAGGTGGCCAATTCCTGCAATTTGGGCTTCCGCTGGCGGACGAAATAATGGCGGAGGCTGGCGGGAAGAAATTGCGTCCACGAGCCGGACCGTGCATTCGGCTTGTCCGCCGCTGCCGCCGCGGCGCTGCCTTTGGGCATTTCCACAGCCAGCGGAAACAATCCGAGCCGCTCAATTTGCATGAGCGCCGCGCCGCGATCGGCGACTTCCAAAATGCCGGTGACCGTTTGGCCATCGCGGCGGCGCGCCTTGTATTGAAATTGGGCCATAAATCCGAGCTGCTTGTCCGTAACTATACACGAGATCCTGGCAATCGGCATCTTTGCCGTTGCTCAACACGTCCCATGTATTAACCCGCCGCGCGGAAAAAGTTGCAAGTGGAATTCTGGGGGGCGCAGGGCGCATCTCACTTTTTGGCAATCCCTTGCCGACGAAACGCGGATTCCCTCGCCCCGCCCAGCGGGGAGAGGGTTAGGGAGAGGGGAGCTTAGCAAACGACTAAAATCCATCGGCCTCAATGCGCATCGCCTCGCCTAGCATTAATGAGTTGCCCCTCTCTCCTTCTCTCTCCCCGCCAAGCTTGGCGGGGTGAGAGCGATCACTTGTCGACCTGCCGAGCTTTTGGCAGAAGTCCGCCCTCACAAAAACTCAGATGCACCCGGGGGCGCATCCACCGGCGCGGCTGCGTCGAAGACCAGTTGCAGGAACGTGGAATTGACCGGAGCGCCCGGCGCTGCGACGCGCCGCGGCTGGTCTTCGACACAGCCGCGCTTGAAGGGCTGCGTCCATCCGCGGCTCTAACCATACCCCTGCCGGAAATTGTGAATTCATTGTGAATAGTCGCCGCTTGTCACACTGTGCTGGATTCTCCATTTTATTGGCCAATGAAGTTGCGGAAAGATTTGCTGGAAGCGATTGATCGTTTTCTCGATGCCATCCCACCCAAGACGCTCAAGCGCGGCCACGGCTATTTCGCGCGCGGCGATGTGGTGGAATTAAAGTGCGAGGTGCCGGATTGCCTTTACACCGCGATAGTGATCGGGGGCACGGATTACGAGGTGGGGCTGGAATATATTAAGGGCGAATGGGATGGCGATTGTGGCTGCTCGGATGTGCTGGAGTGCAAACACATTGTTGCCGCCATGATGGAATTGCAAAGACAGGCTACCGTCGCTGCTGCGGCTGAGGCAAATGCGCCCGGGAAAAAAGTGAAGAGTTTTGGCCCGCCGGCCAGGGAGCCAATCGCGCCGCAGCCTCCGCCTTCGCCGCTCGCCAGCAAGCTTGCGGGGAGCCTCGGGCGCGCGCTCACTCGCGACGAAGCCAGCTTCATTCGGACCGTGCAACGGCATTACGCTCAAGCCGAGCGGGGAGCTGTGACCGGAGGGGACTTGAGTGAACTGGCCGGTTTGCGGGTCGCGCCAAATTATCATGATTATTGGAATAAAATCGAGCTTTGGCTTGATTTCCCCAGGGATGATTTCGAGTTCTGGCTTTATGTCGCATGGGAATTGCGCCGCCGCGACATGCCGTGGCCTGCGTTCATGAACGGCATCACGGACTTCTCCATCATTGAAAAGGAAATGAGCAATTGGGAGCGCGGAAAGGAAATCAAAAAATGGAACCAGTGGTTTCATGAATTCGATCATGGCGTGGGCACGTCCGACCCTGGCGTGCTGGAATTGCGCCTGGCTGTTTACGAGACCGAAGCCCGGCTGCAATGGCGTCTTGAGCCAAATACCCCTTACGCCGAGATGAAACAAACCCACGGCAAAAGGCTCTCCGAGCAATTCGAGCGCGCCGGCCTGGTCATCGCCCCCGAATCGCTTCCACTGTGGAGCGCCACTTACAAACCGTGGAGCTATGAAAGCTGGGGCTCGCTCAGATACGCGGATTCCACCGCGCGCCCGGCGCTCAATCGTTTGCTGCGAATGCCGCTCGCTCCCGATCGTGTCGTGGATGCCGGCGGCCAGCCGCTGGTTCGTCAATCTGATCCGCTGAAGATTCAGTTGCGCCCTCCGTCCGACGGCGGCGCCGATTATGATCTTTCCCTTGTCACGGCGGACGGCTCGCCGCCGCCAAAAATTTATTGCTCGCTGTCCGGACGTCCGGCGCTGTATTTGACAAGCCGGGGCCTTTTTCCCGGCCCGCCTGCCGATGTTCTGGGGCCCGAGTTGCGCAAGAAGATTCCCGCGCCCGCTCTCGAAACCCCCCACGGCCTTCGCTTCCTGCGCGCCACCGACGTCCCGCTCCCGGAACATTTGAGCCAGCGCATTCGCACGATTCCTGTTGCCGTGATGATCTCGTGCATGGTCAAGCCGGCTTTTTCCAGCAGCGGGACCGAGGACATTGTCGTCACCGTGACTTCCACTGCGCCCGGCTTGCCAAAGGAAAGATTCACGCCGCACGGATGGTCGACGGAATCTCATGGCCATGGGGTTCCGTCCGTTTACTCCACCAAATCCCATTCGCCCGGCCAAAGCGGCGATGGCACGATCGTGGTGCATGACCGCACGCCGCAAACGCATTTTCCGCGAAGGATCGACCCGCTGGGATTGAAGTGGCAGGATTACACTGGCGATTGGAGGCTGCGGCTTACCAAAAAAACTCCCGAAATATTCGTGCCGTGGCTCAAATCTCTGCCGCCGGAAATTGAAGTGCTGCTGGACAAGGAATTGGCCACGCTGCGCGACGAGCCGATCACCGGCAGTGTCTCTCTGGATGTCGCCGAAGCGGGAATCGACTGGTTCGATCTCAAAGTCGCCCTCAACATTAGCGACACCACGCTCACGGCAGACGAGTTGAAACTGTTGCTCAACGCGCGCGGCGGCTACGTGCGGCTCGGCAAGAAAGGCTGGCGGCGGCTGCAATTCAACCTCACGAAGGAGGACGACGAGCAGCTCGCGCGGCTTGGCCTCGATGCGAAGGATTTTTCCGCCGAGCCGCAGCGGTTCCACGCGCTGCAACTGGCCGACGATGCGGCGAAAAAGTTTCTTGAACCCGAGCGCGTTGAAAAAATCCAGCGCCGCGCGAGCGAATTGAAAACGCGCGTCTCCCCGGCGCAGCCGCAAGCCATCAGCGCCGAAATGCGACCGTATCAAACCGAGGGATTTCACTTTCTGGCCTATCTTACGTCGAACAGCTTCGGCGGTGTGCTGGCCGACGACATGGGCCTGGGCAAAACGCTGCAAACGCTCGCCTGGCTCGCATGGCTGCGCGAACAAACTGTTCCGTCTGAACCTTGCGCGCTCAACCCGTCGCTGGTCGTTTGCCCAAAATCGGTCATGGATAACTGGCGCGCCGAAGCCGGAAGATTTTGCCCCGGCCTGCGCGTCCGCCTGTGGCGCGGGGAAGCTGCCGACGAACTTCCCGCCGCGCGCGAAGCCGCCGATCTTATTGTGATCAATTACGCGCAACTGCGCTCTCTTTCGCCAGCGATTGCCAATGCGCAATGGCTGGCGGCAATTTTGGATGAGGCGCAATACATTAAGAATCCCGATTCGCAAACCACGCAGGCGGCGCGCGCGTTGAAGGCCAGCCATCGCCTTGCGCTCACCGGCACGCCGATTGAAAACCGGCTGCTCGATTTGTGGAGCATTTTTAATTTCGCCATGCCCGGCGCGCTGGGAAATCGCACGCATTTTCTCCGCCGCTTTGACGCGAAGGACGATCCGCTCGCCCGCCGCCGCCTGGCCGCGCGCGTCCGCCCCTTCCTGCTTCGCAGAACCAAGGGGCAGGTGGCAAAGGATTTGCCCGACCGCATCGAGGAGGATTTGCTCTGCGAAATGGAAGGGGAGCAAAAAACGCTTTACAACGCGGAACTCAAGCGCGCGCGCCTGCTCATCCTCGGCGTCCAAACGAACGCGCAGCTCAACGAGGAGCGGTTTAACATTCTCACGTCGCTGCTGAGGCTGCGGCAGATTTGCTGCCACCCGGCGCTGGTGAACGATAAGTTGCGCAACGCCGAAAGCGCCAAAGTTTCCGCGCTGGAGGATTTGCTGGAGCCGCTGATGGAAGAAGGCCACAAGGTGCTGGTGTTCTCGCAATTTGTCACGATGCTCGATTTGCTGCGCGAAAAAATGACCGAGCGCGAGTGGCCGCACTATTATCTGGCCGGCGAAACGGAAAATCGCGGCGAGCTGGTGCAGAAATTTCAGACGCACAAAGGCGGCGCGGTGTTTTTGATTTCACTCAAGGCGGGCGGGTTTGGATTGAACCTGACCGCGGCGTCCTATGTGGTTTTATTCGACCCGTGGTGGAACCCGGCAGTGGAAAACCAGGCCATTGACCGCACGCACCGCATCGGCCAGACCAGCAAGGTGATGGCTTACCGGCTTTTGATGCGCGAAAGCATCGAGCAAAAAATCCGCGCCCTGCAAAAGCAAAAAGCCGCTCTGGCCGACGACGTCCTCGGCGAGGAGCGCTTCTCCCAAAGCCTCACCCTGGACGACCTCCGTTATCTGTTCACGGAATAACAAACAGAAGGAAACAGAGCACATGAAGAATGGCGAACTGCACCAGACAGACGATTTTGTTCCCCCTTCGTGACCTTCGTTTCCTTCTGTTAAAACTCTTCTAATTGGGGCTGAGGTTGCCAAGGATCGAGGGATGGCCACAGATCACACAGATCAACACAGATTTTTGATTTGTCTGTGTTGATCTGTGTCCGTCTGTGGCTCATTTCCCTGGCGGGACTGCAATTGGGCACGCACCGACAGGGAGGCTGTCACGGAAAAAAGGCTCTTTTCCGGCGTTCCTGCGTTCCAGATTCAATTTTCCGAAAGATTTCTTCAAAAATCGTGCTGGAAAACCTCTGGTAGGTTTTCTGTTTTCCAATCCCGTGCCAGAATGCATCCATGTATATATTTGATAAGATTGGGAGGAAAGGACTGAGGGCCAGGGGCCGAGCGGAAACCAGGACTGAGTTTTTTGCCAGCCGCGATGGCGCGTTTGCATGCGTAAACCTAGGCAAACCAAGGCAAACATAGGTAAACAAAGGTTCATTTTGAAAAAATGACCAAGCGGATGAAACATCCACGGGTTGCTGGAAGCGGTGCGCCCAGCGAAAATTGGCTTGCCTTTGCCCTGGTGATGCGGCGTCATGGCAACGCCTAAAAGAATGAATCAAAACGCCGTTCTTCAGCGATATGCCCCCCTGATTTGCTGGATCGCTGTCTTGTTGACGGGCGTGTTTATCTGCCTGAAAGTTTTGAGCATGGGCTACCTGCCGCCGGGTGATGCCCGCCGCCACGCCGCCAAGCCTTTCGCGGCCAAGCCTTACTCCGAAATCGTCGTGATGCGCCCGGAATACGTGGTCGATCACAGCCCTGGATGGGAATGGTTCCTGGGCGTGCTCCACAAAACGCTGGGGATGGGGGAGGATTCGCTGCTTGGTTTTTCGCTTGTGGCGATGGCCTTGTGCGTGTTTTGGCTGCCGCTGATTTGGGTCAAACATCCGGAGGCGTGGCTGGCCGCGCTGCTGGCGCAATCCATTGCGATTCCCGATTTGATTAACCGGTTTGTCCAAGGGCGGCCCTATTTATTGACTGAGGGCATCATGATGGCGCTCCTGTTTTCGTGGTCAAAAGAGGAAAGGCGAATTCCGCCGTGGTGGAAAATCGCTTTGACGTGCCTTGGATTCACGCTCTCGGTGGCGGTGCATGGCGCGTGGTATTTGTGGGTGCTGCTTTTCGTCGCGTTTTTTCTCGCGCAACGGTGGATGGCGGGATTGTGGCTGGCGGGGTGCTGGCTGGCGGGGGTGGTCATCGGCGCATTGCTGACAGGGCAGCCGATTAAGTTTCTTTATGGCGCCATCTTCATGGCAAAGTGTGTCTACGAGGAGCACGCCCCGAAATACATGCTGGTGGGCGAATTTCAGCCAAGCATCGGAGAATACGGCACCGTCGCCATGCTGGTTCTCGTTTATCTCTGGCGGCAGCGGCAGGCCAGTTCGGCGCGCCCGCTTTCCGTCCAGCCGGTTTTCTGGATGATCCTCATCAACTGGATATTGGGATTTTCCGCCGATCGATTTTGGGCCGATTGGGGAATGCCCGCCGCGCTGGTATGGATGGCCGGGGAATTCGACAACGCCTCCTTTAAATTGTGGGACGGCGCGCCCTTGCGCCGGCTGATCGCTTGCGGTTGCATCGTTTTGCCGCTTTATTTGGATATGACCAACGACATGGACCGCCGTTATTCCCTGACGCTGGTTGAACCGTTTGTCGACGGAACCGATCCAAAATTGAAAGAGTGGATGCCGGGGCCGGGTGGAATCTTTTACAACGATAACATGCAATTCTTTTACAACACATTTTACAAGAATCCTCACGCGGACTGGCGCTATATGGCTGGCTTTGAGCCGGCGCTGATGCCCAAGGACGATCTGAAAATTTATCGCGCCGTGCATGCTTCCGATGGGAACCCGGCGGACTACGAGCCATGGGTCAAGAAGTTGCGCCCGCAGGATCGCCTGGCTCTCACGAGATCCGCGCCACCTGAACTAACGGGTGTCGAATGGAAACAGGCCGCGCCGCGCGTCTGGATTGGACGGCTGGCCGCCAGCATTCTACCCCCCGCAAAAAGATAAGAAAAGGAGCCGACTGTGCCTATATACGAATTTGCCTGCCCCCATTGCAGGCGCATTTTTAATTTTCTCTCCAAGCGCTTGCAGCCCGAGAAGCCGCCGCAGTGCCCCAAATGCGGCCAGCGCAAAATGGTCAAGCAAATGAGTTCCTTTGCCATGCCGCGCGGCTTGTCCGAAACGCCCGCCGCCGATGCTTCGGACGAAGGGGCGATGCCGGATTTGGATGACCCGCGCGTGGCGCGGGCCATGGCGGAAATCGAGCGCGACATCGATCATCTGGACGAAAACAATCCGCGCCACATGGCCCACATGATGAAGAAAATGAAAGACATGATGCCCGCCGGTTCCGTGCCGAAGGAATTGGACATCGCCATCAAGCGGCTCGAAGCGGGCGAAGATCCTGAAAAAATCGAGGCCGACATGGGCGATGTTTTGGGCGATTTGATGGGCGGCGAGGGTGGGGCGCCCGGCGGCGGAGGGCCGGGCGGCTATACTCGCGACAGCGGTTTATACGATTATTAAATTCGACTTGACCTATCCCTGGCGCCCGGAGTCAAACGGTCAGCCCGGAAAATAATTCGTTTCATTTAGACAAAACATCCGGCCGGTGCCGCTTGTAGTATGAAATCGCGTGAATAGCGGTTCGGAAAATGAAATGCCCGGAGACACAAACTGGGAGCAATGGCTGGCGCGGCATGCGCCCCCTCTGTTGCTCTTCGCGCGGCAGCAGGCTCATTGCGAGGCAGACGCGCAAGACCTGGTGCAGGAAGCAGTCGTCGAATCATGGCAGCGCCAAAACGACGGCGCGCCGCCCGCAATCGGGCTTGTCTATGCGACCGTCCGCCGCCGCGCCATCGACCTGGCCCGGAGCGCGGGCCGAAGGGCAGGGCGGGAAGCGGAGTCGCGCATGGATGCGCCTCAATTTTGGTTCGACTCAAGCGTGGTCGACCGCGAACGAAATTTGGTCCTTCAAAAAGCTGTGAACGATTTGCAACCCATGTATCGCGACGTCGTGACCCTCAAGGTTTGGGGCGAATTGACCTTCGCGGAAATAGCGGAAGCGCTTGAAATTCCCGCAAGCACGGCGGCTTCGCGCTACCGCTACGGATTGGTGGAACTGCGCAAGTTAACCCAGGGAGTCTTCGCATGAACGACCACGAGCAGGATCGTTACGAAGCGGAATTGCGGCGCATGACGCCCGCTCCAGTTCCGGCCGAGTTCATGGCCCGGCTGAGCGCGGCAAAGCCGTTGCCCATTCCCGTGAAAACGGCGTCCCGCAAACCCGGTTGGGGCGGCATTGCGTGGTGGAAGATTTTAGGCTGGGCGACTCCGGCGCTGGCGGCGGCACTCTCAGTGTTGCTGTTCGTCACACCTCGGGTCGCTCAGCCTCCTAAATTGGGCCGCGGCCTGCGGGTGGCCGACGATGTGAAGGTGGACCACGAATTGGTGACGTCGTTCGATGTCGTGGCAACGCTTCCCGACGGCCAGCCGGTGCGGTTCCGCTGCCATCGCTGGAACGACCAGATGATCGTCACCGATAAGCGGAGCGGATTGGAAATTGAGCAAAGCAACCCGCGCGTTGTGGTCACGCCGGTGCGATTCGAGACCTATTAAAAAATCAAAAGTTCAAGAATTGAAATAAATCCATATGCGAACTCATTCTGTCAAATATATGCGAATGGCGGCAGCCTTAATCGTGTCGGCGGCGCTGTGCGCCAGCTCGGCTTTCGCTCGGTTCGATGACCAAACTGTCCCTCCGGCGCCTCCCGTGCCGGCGACGCCATCCGTCCCTGCCACGCCCGCCACGCCCGCGGCTCCGTCCGCATCCGCAGTTTCAGGGAGCGCGGTCGGATTTGGCTCCGCGTCCGGCTCATCGTCGGT
Source organism: uncultured Verrucomicrobiae bacterium (assembly GCA_963764165.1). GTDB lineage: Bacteria > Verrucomicrobiota > Verrucomicrobiia > Limisphaerales > Palsa-1400 > Palsa-1400. Next base: position 208,984 of record CAVXRD010000004.1, on the reverse strand, counting down.
CGATTCAGTGGCGATAACCACCGATGATTCGGGTGATTCCCACATCGTCATCAATGCCGTCGAGCCTGATCCGAAAAGTGGCAAACGCAAGGTGGTCGCGTGGCTTGGCTTGGGAGTTGAAGAGACTGACGAGGCTCTGTCCTCGCAACTTGGCTTGAAGTCAGGTGAAGGCTTAAAGGTCAGCATGGTGGCGCACGACAGCCCGGCGCAGAAAGCGGAGTTTCACAAGAACGACGTGCTCGTCGATCTGGATGGCCAAATGCTGGTTCATCCGATGCAACTGCGCAAGCTGGTGCAAATGCACGCCGAAGGGGATTCGGTGAAAATCGGGTTTTATCGCGGCGGCAAGAAACAGACAATCGAGGTCAAACTGGGAAAGACGACTCTGGAAGAATCCGCCGACCTGGAAGATGTCTCGCTGCCGTCCGGATTGCAGGACATGGAGATCAAACTCCAGGGCCTCAATGGAGAATTGCGCGGGCTGAGCGGCAAACTGAGCGGTTTGAACACGTCGCTCTCTGTCGATCGGGCCAAGATGAATTCAGAAGTCAAGCGCACGATGGAGCAAACGCGCCGCGCCATAGAAGACGCGATGCGAAAATCCAACGTGGACAAGCACGCGCTCAGCGCTCTCAGCCACGATCTTTCCGCGCTTGCCAAGAGCGGAGTGGACATTGATTCCGACGCCACGGTCATCGTTCGCAACAAGTCAAATCGAACCGTTGTCGAAACCGATGAGACCGGCTCATACGTCATCGAATCAGGCGAGAAGACACATCTGACCGCGCGCGACAAACACGGGAAGCTCCTCTTCGAAGGCAATATTGACACGCCCGAAGAACGCAAGTCAGTTCCCAAGGAAGTCTGGCAGGTGGTCGAGCCGATGATGGATACGATTCGCCCTGCGCACGACCACGGCTCGTCTTCCTCAGAAGGAAAAGGATCGAGCGAATCGAAACCTTGAAACAATTCGGCGGCTGGCGGGTCATGTAGTTGTGGGGAACGTCATAACTTACTTAAATTCAGGAAAGGCAAGTCGATGAAAAAATGTTTTATAGCAGCGTTCGTGATTGTCTTCTTGGTTGCCGCGATCATCGCCATCCCGTCGGCCGAATATCTCTACCGGGCTCCTGCCATCTCAGCCGCCAAATATCGCCACTACTATTTTGCCAGGAAACAGTGGCTGGCTGATTTGCGCACGATGGCATCGTGTGCGCAATTTATCTGGTCGTTTTCACATCCGGCGAAGATTTTGACTCTTCTGGACGAATCCAATCTGCCCCCCGCGCCCGAGGCGCTTTCCGCGACCAATCCCATCGCCATGAGCGCCAGGTCTGATGAATCGCTGTCAAACACAATGGCGATCGGCAGCCGCCTTGCTTCGGCCGGCGCGGCGCCGCCTTTGTTCGCGATCCTGGACGCACCGCCGAGTCATCCGCGTTCCTACACCGGGCGAGCAACTTCTTACCCAAACCGCTACAGCTACAGCTACGGCAGCAGAAGAAGCCTGGGAAGTTCAAACGCCGCTGGAACGATTCGGCCCGGGGGCACGCGCACGACTCCTCCGCAGCCGCCTGCGCGGCCAGTTGCGCCGGGAATCAGTGGAACGAATCTGGAGGGCGTTTGACGGGCCGGGAAATCAGTGGAGCCTGAGAATCGAGACCTTGGTCATGATTCCCACGTAAAGAAGAAAACTGCCGGCCAAAAGCCAATACGAATCCTTCGTCACGGCGGCGAGAATCCCAAAACCCATCATCGCCATGAAAGCCAGGTAAACCAAGATTGATGCGAAGAACTTCATTTAGCGCGGAGTTTAAGGCGGCGCGTGGAAATTGCAAGGGCTTTTGGGTAGGGACGCCTCGCCGCCGAAGCTTCCCCACCATTTTGTTTTGACCGTCTGCGCCGCCGGGCCAATGATGGCGGATATGACACACTTTCTGCCAACGCTTGCTGTGCTTCTCACGATGTGCTGCGTCCAGGCCCACGCGCAGCAAAAGGTCATCCGACTCTACGATGGCCCCGCGCCTGGCTCCGAGGATTGGAAGCATTCCGAGGCGGAAAATCGAAGCAATCTTTGGCAGACGCCAGTCGTATACAACGTCGCCAGTCCGACGATGACGCTCTTCCAGCCGGAAGCGGGCAAGGCGAACGGCACGGCTGTCGTGATTTGCCCGGGCGGCGCGTTCTTCGCGCTGTCCATTGACAGCGAGGGCAACGATGTCGCGAAGTGGCTGGTGAAAAAGGGCGTGACGTGTTTTGTGCTGAAATATCGCCTCGTCCAATGCAATGGGGATGATCCGACGCGCGAAGTCATGTCACACGGGCCGCTCGATGAAGTGGTGGCGCCGATTGTGAAATTGGCTCTGGCGGACGGCAACGCGGCCATCGCCCACATTCGCAAACACGCTTCGGAATTCGGTGTAAATCCTAAACGCATTGGAGTCATCGGGTTCTCCGCGGGTGGCACTCTGGCCGTTTCCATGGCGATGAATTACACGCCGGAAAATCGGCCCGATTTCGTTGCCCCGATTTATCCCGCTTACCGTTGGGCGATCAAGGGCTCGGGCGTTCCAAAAGATGCGCCGCCTGCCTTTATTTGCGCCGCCTCCGATGATTCACTTGGTCTGGCCCCGGAAAGCGTCCAACTTTACCAGAGCTGGATTGCGGCCGGCAAACCCGCCGAACTGCATCTCTACGAGCGAGGCGGCCACGGGTTCGGCATGCGCGTGCAGCATTTGCCAACCGACCATTGGATCGAATTGTTTTCCGGATGGCTGGAAGGGCGCGGATTGCTGAAATCCGAATAGTTGACGCAACTTGCTATGGAGTTTCTTCCTTGGTCTCGTGTCCATTTGACTGGCCAAGATAGCGGTTCACCGCGTTCAAGTAGGCCCGCGCGCTTGCTTCGATGACATCCGTGCTGGCGCCTTTTCCAGTCACCATTTTGCCGCCGCCGAAATCGACTTTGACTGTGACTTCGCCCAGCGCGTCTTTGCCTTGCGAGACTGCCCGCAGCGAATAATCCATCAAAATGCCATGCGTGCTGGTCAGCCGGTCGATTGCCTTCAACGCGGCATCCACCGGCCCGTCGCCGATGCTGGCGTCCTGAACGGCAGCCTTCTTCTTGCCGCCCAATTTTTGCAGGCGGACTGTCGCGGTGGGAACGGATTGGCTTCCAGTCGAAACCGCCAAGTAATCCAGCGACCACGTTTCCTGGACTTCCGTTATCTGGCCTTCCACGAGCGCGGACAAATCATCGTCGTAAACGAATTTCTTCTTGTCACCAATTTCCTTGAAGCGGGCGAAGATGGCGGCGATGTCGCCTTCGTTCATCTTGAAGCCAAGATGCTTTAACCTCGCGGCGACCGCGGCCCGCCCGCTGTGCTTGGTCAGCGGCAATTCCGTCCCGCCCCAGCCGACCGATTGCGGGTCGATGATTTCGTAAGTTTCGCGCTTCTTCAAAATCCCGTCCTGATGTATTCCGCTGGAGTGCGCGAAGGCATTTTCCCCGACGATGGCTTTGCTGCGTTGCACGACAAGTCCGCTCATGCGCGAAACGAGGCGGGACGACTTGAGAATCTCCTTGGATTGCACGCCGCATTGAACGCCCCCGTAGTAATCGCCGCGCGTCTTTATGGCGGAGACAATTTCCTCGAGCGCCGCATTTCCAGCGCGTTCGCCAATGCCATTGACGGTGCACTCGATCTGCCGCGCGCCGTGGCGTATGGCGGCGAGGGAATTCGCCACCGCCAATCCCAAGTCATCGTGGCAATGGACGCTGATGACGGCCTTGCCGGATTGGAATTCGGGCACGGAATCGTGAAGGCGCTGGATCAACTCGCCATATTGCTCTGGCACTGCCCATCCGACGGTGTCGGGAATGTTGACCGTCGTCGCGCCCGCGGCGACGACGGCCTTGCAAACCTGCACCAGGAATTCCGGTTCCGTGCGCGAGCCGTCCTCGGGCGAGAATTCGACATCGGACACAAATGACTTCGCGCGTTTGACGCCATCCACCGCAAGGCGAAGGATCTCGTCCTGCGCCTTGTTCAACTTGAATTCGCGATGGATTTTCGAGGTGGCGAGGAAAACGTGAATGCGCCCGCGCGCTCCCGCCGGCTTGATCGCTTCGCCCGCCGCATCAATGTCGCGATCCACGCAGCGCGCCAAACCGCAAATCATCGGCCCCTTGATTTCCCTGGCGATGGAGCGGACGGACGCGAAATCGCCGTCGCTGATGACCGGGAATCCGGCTTCGATGACATCGACATTGAGGCGGGCCAGTTGGCGGGCAATCTCCAGTTTTTCGCGAAGGTTCATGGAAGCGCCGGGGCATTGCTCGCCGTCGCGCAACGTCGTGTCAAATATAATAATGCGATTCTTTTTCATAATTCATTCCATAGACGCCAAAACCCCACCGCCGTTTCCAGCGATGGGGTTTGAAAATTCGGGTGAGCGAAAACTAAACCTCGACCGCCGCGCGGCTTGTTAGCAGCGCTTCCAGCAGCAGTCGAAGGCTCAGATTAACGATCATCGTCACACACATACATCGGCGGATTTTGGAGGTCAATGAAGAATTTTTCCACGAAAGGCATCGATCAGCACCTGAGCCGACGCGCGCCACGTGAACTTGGCTGCATGCTCGAGGCCTTTCGCCGCCATCGTGCTGCATAAATTCTCGTCTGATAGGACACATCGCATCAGGCGCGCGATTTCCATCGAATCGCTTGGAGACGCGTAGAGCGCAGCTTCTCCGGCGACTTCGGGAAGCGCGGCGGTGTCCGATGTGATCACAGGAACGCCGCTGGCCATTGCTTCGACGACGGGGATGCCGAAGCCTTCCGCAAAGGCCGGGAAAACAAATATCCGCGCATGGCGCACGATGACCGGCAGAAGCTGATCCCGAACATTCTGGAGCACCCGAACGCGGTCTTGCAAACCGTGGTCGCGGATGCATTGAAAGATTGGCTCATAACCGAAATCGCACTGCCCCACGATGATCAGCGGCGGGGCATCCGAGGGCAATTGCGCATAAGCCTGGATCAGTGTTCGATGATTCTTGCGCGGTTCCAGCCTCCCGACGATGAGCAAGTAGCTCTTGTGGCGCAATCCAAGTTCCGCCAGGCGCGGATCGGGATCGGCTGCCGGATGAAACCGCTGCGCGTCAACACCGTTGCAAGTGACATGGATTCGCTCGGCAGCCACGCCATAACGTGCCGCAATGTCGCGCTTGGAGAATTCGCTGACGGTGAAAAGCAACTTCGCGCGCCGCGCCGCGTGTCGAAACGTGATTTTGGCGTCCCACACGTAGGAAGAAAGAAAGAATTGGGGATGCGTCTCGAACAGCAGGTCATGAATCGTCACCGCACAATCACCCGTCCGAAGAAATGGAAGCCGGTATTGGAGATGCAGCAGATCAATGCGATGGCGCCACTGAAGCCACGGCAATTGAACGCCCAGGCGCCAGGGGCCGGGGCGATGCGGCATGCGAACAAGGCGGGCGTTAGGGGCAGAGAACTCCGGGTGGGCCGCCCTGAGCGACGCCACATCATCAAGGAAGAAGACAAAATCAATATCCGGCGCCAAAGTGATGGCTTCGCGGTATAATCCAAGAATGTAGCTGCGCGTCCCTTGAAAAATGCCGTCCCACGTATGAAAATCAACTCCAACGCGAGGGCGGCCGCTGGATGGGAGGTCGCTATTTGACACTGGCTTGTTGCTTCATCGGATTGGTTGACACGCTTTAAAGGACACCATCTCCGCATTTTGCCGCCCGCCGCCGCGAAAGAAAAGTGGGATTTGTGAACCGCCGAAATTCGCGCTTTCTAACGCCGGACTTTCGCCCCATCCGCCGTGATTGGATCGACCCTTTTTCTGGGCGTGAAGCGCCGGAGAATTATTGGCCGGACACGCAGGTCCGCCCTACCTCAATTTGGTAGGGCGGACCTGCGTGTCCGCCCAAATTTTTTCAGCCGCGCTGGCTGCACCCAACCCAATTCCGATCACCCCGCGCTTGCCTGCCCAACGCCCGGTTGCGAAGCAACGCCAAGTTTGAAACCCCCACGCCATGTTAACCGCGGCCGTGGCAGAATCTGCAGTTCGCAAGCGGAAAGGGGAGCTTGGACAGTTCCCTTTCTCGTCCTGGAGAGGACGCCCGCCCCGCCGCGGAAAAAGCCCCCGTCGAGTTCGCGCTCCAAAATTCACATCGCATCTGCGCAAACATTTGAGGTTGTGAAATGCGGGGAATCGGCCTAATGAGTGGTGATGGACGCGGCTACCGCATTGGAAAAGCAAATCGAGCGCTACCGAGGAATGACAGGCGAGCAGCGCCTGTCGATTGCGCTGGAGCTGCATGAGTTATCCTGTGATGTAGCGCGTGAAGGCATCCGGCGGCAACATCCCGAAGCGGGCGCCGACGAGGTCGAGCGCCTCCTGCGCCGCCGCCTTGAACTGGCCCGTGTGGCATGAACGAACGCGATTTGCTGGCGGACTGTTTGCGCCGGTTGAACCGCGCGGGCGTGACCTACTATCTCACCGGGTCGATGGCCAGCAATTACTGGGGCATTCCGCGCACCACGCACGATTTGGACTTCGTCCTGCAAATGCCGATGTCCGCTGTGCCGCGCATCATCGAGGAGTTCAGGGGAGATTTCTACATTGAGGAAGCCTCCGTGCGTTCCGCTTACCGGCCACCGCATCAGTTTAACGCCATTGATACCCGGTCCGCGCTTAAAGTTGACTTCTGGCTGCCCAAGCCCGAACCGTTCGACCAGGAGATGCTGAGGAGACGCGTCGAAGTCACGCTCTTTGGAGAGCCAGCCTGGATTGCCTCAGCGGAAGATGTTGTCCTGCATAAGCTCGTTTGGGATCGCATCTCTCCGTCGGAACGGCAAATCGGGGACGCGGTAGGGATAGTGGCTGTGCAAGACAATGCCCTTGACAGGAATTACCTGCGCCGCTGGGCAGGCGAACTGGGCCTGGCACGCGAGGTGGAACGGCTATTAAGTGGCGAAATCAAACCGAAGAATACGTAAAGGCAGCCAGCGTTGTTACAGCGGAACTTCCGGGCAATCCCATTTTGATCATCCGACCGAAGCAGCCTTGAGATTTCGACGTGTCAAATATGTGATTATGTGGATTCATTTTTCAGGATGACTTTCCTTTGACCCATATTGCCCGATTGCGAAGCAACGCCAAGTTTGATACCCTCACGCCATGTTAACCGCGGCCGTGGCAGAATCAGCAGCTCGCAAGCGAAAAGGGGAGCTTGGACAATTCCTTACCCCCGCTCCTGTCGCTGATTTTATGGCTTCTTTGTTCGCGCCGCTCCCCAAAGTTGTGCGTTTGCTTGATGCTGGGGCCGGGGCCGGATCACTCACGGCAGCTTTCGTTTCGCATCTATGTGTGAACAGCGCCGCTGTTAGCGCAGTCGAAGCCACGCTATTCGAGATCGACCCGCTGATTCAGGATGCGCTTTTGGAAAAAATGCAGGACTGCCAGCGTATTTGCGACAACGCGGGAATTCAATTCAGTTTCACCATCCATGAGACTGATTTCATTCAAGAAATGTCGGCTTGTCTTGGAGATAGTTTATTCAGCGCGAAGCCGCCGGTTTTCGATGCTGCCATCGTAAATCCTCCCTATCGGAAAATCAGCACCGATTCCGCGGAAAGGCGAGCTTTGCGCCATGTAGGCGTTGAAACCAGCAATCTCTACGCTGGCTTTATTGCGCTCATCCACCGATTGCTCGCGCCCGGCGGGCAACTCGTGGCCATCACCCCAAGAAGTTTTTGCAACGGCCCGTATTTCCGCCCCTTTCGCGAAGACTTGCTCGCCAACCTGGAATTCCATCGCCTCCATGTTTTTGAATCGCGCGGAGCGGCTTTCCGTGAGGATAGCGTGCTGCAGGAAAATATTATTTTCCACGCCGTGAAAGGCCGCAAGCAGCCCGGCAAGCTGGTGGTTTCCAGCAGCAGCGGGATACATGGTGATATTGTCGTCGAGGCAAAAATCCCATTTGCGGAAATCGTTCATGAAAACGATTCGGAAAAATTCATTCACATTCCATCCGCTTCAGGTCATGCCAGCGCAAAAAAAGTCATGGATGGATTGCGCGCAACGCTTGCCTCTTTGGGAGTTGCCGTTTCAACCGGGCGCGTAGTTGATTTTCGTCTTAAAGATGCTTTGCGCATGAAGCCGGAGCGCGGAACCGTGCCCCTGCTTTACCCATGCCACTTCAATGGTGGAACTGTCCATTGGCCGAAACTGGATGCCCGCAAGCCTAACGCCATTCTTGACAATGACGAAACCCGGCCCCGGCTCGTAAAATCCGGGGTGTATTTGCTCACGAAACGATTCACATCCAAAGAGGAACGCCGCCGCCTGGTTGCCTGCCTATTCGACCCGCGGGACGTGGATGCCGAATGGCTCGGATTTGAAAACCATCTTAATTATTTCCACGCTGACGGTCACGGGCTGGATAGAGACTTGGCGGTCGGACTTTTTGCCTTCCTAAATTCCACGGTGGCTGACCAGTATTTCCGGCGTTTCAGCGGGCATACGCAGGTAAATGCCACCGACCTGCGCAAATTGGCCTATCCTGACCGAAAAACATTGAAGGCAATGGGAAACGAATTGGAACAGCTCGATCAACCGCAAGAAGCACTCGATAAACTCGTCGAAAAGCATCTTCATGCCCACCAATAGGCCAAATCGTTTAGAAAAATCACGAAAACAGAAACTCGCTGAAACTGGCGAAATTCTTGCCGCGTTGCAGTTTGGGCCAAGGCAAAGAAACGAGACTGCCGCCTACACTTTGCTTGCGTTGCTTGATCTTCGGCCAGAGGTTTCTTGGGAAGATGCACAAGCACCCCTTCGTGGCATCACGCCAGTCATCGATTTTATCGCCGAAGCATATGGGGTTCGCTACGCGCCCAACACTCGTGAAACAATTCGAGACGATGCCGTAAAGTTTTTTGTGGAGGCTGGATTGCTGCTCCGCAACCCTGACGACCCAAATCGGCCAACAAACAGCGGGAAGACGGTCTATCAGATTGAACCATCGGCACTCGCATTGCTGCGGACTTTTGGAACCGGAAAATGGACTCCGGCGGTCGGAAAATACCTTGCTAGCAGGGAGACCATTAAGGACGAGATTACCCGGAAACGGACTCTCGCACGCGTGCCCGTCACATTGCCTGACGGTTCGCAGGTGGCGCTTTCGCCGGGTGGGCAGAATCCCCTCATCAAAGCAATCATCGAGCAATTTTGTCCTGCCTTTGCTCCGGGCGGCGTTGTCATCTACATCGGCGACACGGAAAACAAATTCGTTCATCTTGAGGTTGAACGCCTCAAGTCTCTCGGTGTCACACTGGACTCAGCCGCCAAAATTCCTGATGTCATCGTTCACCACACCGAAAAAAATTGGCTATTGCTGATCGAAGCCGTCACAAGTGCGGGGCCTGTGGACGGCAAACGTCGCAAGGAACTCAAAGAATTATTTGCGGGCTGCAAGGCGGGCCTCGTTTTTGTCACCGCGTTTGAAACCCGCCGGATCATGCAATCATTTGTCTCACAAATAGCATGGGAATCCGAAGTATGGATCGCGGAAGACCCCGACCATATGATTCATTTCAATGGTGAACGGTTTCTTGGACCGTATCCTGATGTGCTGCCAAAATGAGATTGTGTCAAATATGTGATTATCCTGGGCGATCCCTTCGAGGTAGGACTTTAAGTAAAATATCGATAGTTATAGTTATACTGCTTATCGTCTGCATATCTATTATTTTTGTAGATCTCTGGGCGACACCTGCGCTAGACCCCTCTTATGACGGAAGGACTCTATCGGACTGGGTATCGGATTTACCGCATTACGACCACGATTTTGGTGGGTTTAGTCCTCCTCCTGACACGGTGCATGCAATTAGAGGTATGGGTTCTAAATGCATTCCAACTTTATTATATTGGTTGTCTAAGGATTATAATTTGGACACGCGTCGACCATCTGCATTATTGACTGAGCCGGGTGTTTGGTCCCGGTTGAAAGTGAGAATAAGTGCCTTTGTGTCGCCACGGGTCTCTCCGCTGGACGAAGGGCCGAATGGCGAAGCTATCGTTTTGGCATTTAGAGTATTGGGAGACAGCGTTAGCCACATAATTCCGAAATTGGAGGAACGAGCAAACGTTTTGGCCCATCCACGATCTAAAATTCCTGTTGAACAAGAGATGGTCAATTATAGCGCATTTTGTACGACGGTCAAATGCATCGGTGCTTTCGGGCCTCGAGGATTTCCATCTCTTATTAGAATAGGAGCGAAAGTCTTAGACGGCGATCAGCGATTGGAGGTTATTCATGTTTTAGAGAGGAATGAAGGTTACGATGAGGCGGTTGCTTCGGCGCTGAGGGAATGGAGTAATGACGCCGAGCCTTTGGTCCAGTCTGCTGCAAGTAGAGCACTCAAGTCCATGCAGCGGTTGAAGATATCCAATTAAGGAGTTTGTAGCTGTAAGCGTGAGCGGGAAAGCGGAAAAGGAGACGCGACGGACGCATCCACAACGAAACTGCCGCTCACCGCCGCCTCTATCTAATCCAGGCTTTGACTTCCGCCGTGGTCAGTTTTGCTTTCCCTTGGTTCCGGTGAAAGATTTGCTGGCGTGGAATGGAGGTGTCAGTCCAGTACGATTGCATATTTGCATCTCCTGTTTTCACGGCCCAATGTGGCATCTCTGTGCCAAATATGTGATTATGTTTGCCCCCTATTTTGAGGGCGCTCCGTCCGCGTCCAAATTGATCGTCAATGTCGCGCTCATTTCCCAAGTTTACCATGCTTCAACCTGCTCGACAAGCCGGGTGTATTGTGAGAGGCGCCCTCCCCGCAGGGTGCGATTGAAAGCAGGTGAGAATATTTGGGCGGACACGCAGGTCCGCCCTACCAAATTGAGGTAAGGCGGCGCTGCGTCGCCGCCCAAATATTTTTGAGAGGCTCACCCACATTCAATCATACTCGTCAGGGCAGACGCATCTAATTTCCGACGTCTAAGATGCGGTTGGCGCCCTCGCCGACCGCATTTCGCTTTTTAGCAGCGCCGTAGGTGCGACATCGTTGTAGAACCCCGCATTCTCTGGAATTAAGGCTCGTAGGGGCGACATATGCTTTGACGTTACTCGAACTGTACCGCGTCTACGGAGCTTGACCGGAGCGGTTCAGTTGAATCCATGGGAGCGCGGGCGTCTCGACCGCCGCATTTGGCGTCCCGCCGAATGCATCTTTAGTTTCAGATGCCTTTGTCCATCCAGGACCGGCACTTTTGATCGCGGCGGCCACTTGGCGGGACGCCGATTGGAGGCGACCGGGACGGTCCGCTACCATTAAGAAATCTGCCCTCCTAGACAGCTTTGTCCAAGTGGCGGTGGCAGGATCAAACGGAAAAATGACAATTATGAAACAGGATTCTTTTCTCTTTGACGCGGTGCCGCCATACCCAGAGGCGGTCGATTTGGCGGGTTGTTGACGGATATTGAAGCGGTCATCACGCGGCATGTCGTGCTCAATGAGCACGCTGCGGCGGCTTTGGCGGTGTGGGTGCTGCACACTTATACCTTCGAGCTGCGCGATGCGGTGGCTTCTGTGGCGATTGAATCGCCGGAAAAACGGTGCGGGAAGACGACGCTCGTTTCGGTGCTGGCGGCCATGGGGCACAAGCCTTTGATCGCGTCCAATATCACGGTCGGCGCGTCAGGAGCGGCATCGTCAACCGGCTGGCATTGGCTGCTTTTGTGCCCGGAATATGTCGCTCCCTACGGGGCTTGGGACTCTTTCGTCGTGGTTGCTACAAATATGCCGTGCCTAATGGCACTCACACCCGCCATAGCATTTTCAACAAATTGATTTCAGCGCTCACCTATCTGGGCCAACAGGTTCGCGGGATGGCTTCTCTCGGATTCGCGGCACGGCTAGTCTCCGTAAAAGCCGCGCATGATCTCCGATTTCATTCGTTCCACCTCAATGGGATCGTCCGAGTCAACCATCCGTTGCGCCAACGAGGATAACTCCTTTCCCGAAAGCTGGCGCTTGCGCTTGAGTTCAAGAGCAAATTCGAGGACCTGGGATTGCTCTTCACGAGGGAGATGCATGATTTCCTCAATAACTTTTGCCGCTGTCATCAGGCCACTTTACTCGGAATCGAAATCAGGCGCGCAAACCCGAAGAGTTGCGGCGGGCGCAATTAAAAGCGGTGATGGACGCAGTCCGACAGGCGGAGCGCGGCTGTATCGAAGACCAGCCGCAGCAATACTCAAACAACCGAAGGCGAATCTTGTTGCGGCCATCTCCGAAAAGCATGTCAAAACTTCGGAACTGCGGCTGGCGAGTCGCGGTGCTCTTTCCAACGTGCCCCTTATTTCGAAGTGGCTGCGGCTGGTCTTCAACACAGCCGCGCTCAACCTTTTCCAAAATGTTGCCGGTTTGTTGCCACCTTGTTGCCATTTTTGTTGCCACTTAAATGCTTTATAATCAACAGTGTAACGGATGTTGCCACTTTTTGGAGATTATATAACTATTCGCATCGAAAAGAGGGTTTGATTCCCTTTACCTGCTCGTTCGTTTTAGCAGAGACAGGTGTTTTCGTATGGGATGGTTTGCCGGGGCAAAGGCTTCCACCGCCGCCTTCAAGTCTGAATGTCGGTCCAAGGAACTCCAAGGCATGATTGTCTTTTCGCCGGATTCTTTGATCAACCAAAGGGAGTGAATATTTAGGATCCTCAGCAGCCGGACCTCTTTTATTTCGTCCCAGAGAACGAGGTTTCGTCCTTTATGCAGATGAATTCCCAGGGTGCTGATCCCCACCGCGCGCTCCGTGAGTTTTTGGAGCATTCTTGAATATAGCAACCCGGCCAAAAAGAAGGGCACGAGCAAAACCATGTGCGGCCAATTGAAAGATCGGGCGATGAACAATTTGATATCCAGGTAAAGCCAGGCAGGCTGGAAATAGATTCCGGCGATTTTGCCATTCGCATCCAGCGCGAGACTCATGACCAACTCATCGTGCTGGCAATGCAGCCAGAACGCGGTCCAGCCGTGATAGCCGTTGGTGGTGGGCCCGTCGAAGCTTTCGATCTTGCCGCAACGTGTTGCGAGGTCGGTATAAAACGCGGAATTTTTCTGTGGCGGAAACGCCTGAGCCATTCCCGGATTGTATAGCTTTTGCATGGCGGCGTAATCGCCTGCGTTGAACAGCTCAACTGCCTTCTGAACGACGACGAAGTAGCGATTTGTTTCCGCAGCGGGATTGGACTGAACGGCCGGCTCTTTGGGCTTCCAGTTTTCATGGTAAACGCCCAGGCCAATCATCAAAAAGAACCATATTCCGACAAATCCGGCTACGCCAGGAATGGCGATTTGCCAAAAAGCGACTTTGAATTCAGCGGGTTTTACATGGCCGGCGGCTGCCATCGAAACCACTATCGGACGAAGACTTGCTGCCTGCGTTGCATCCAGCGGCTCGCCGGTTTCGGCTGAATGAAGCAGCGATTCCAATTGCGCTTCGACGGGAAGAAGCTGTTTGGCCCGCGCCCGCTGATTGAGCCGATAGATGAACGCATTTACCGCAATGAAAATCAACGCGCCAAAACTTTTGGAAAAGAGATCGATCTGCAGGCCCCAGGTAGCGATCAACTCGCCGATAGCCAGCGGGAGCAGGTACCACCACAGAACCGACCCCAATAGACGCGACTGAGCGCGCACCGAATTCAGTTCCGCCCGCAGAGATTCTACGGTAGCCGCTCCCGGCGGCGCGGGCGGATGAGACCGGCGGGTGTAAACAAGCTTCCAGGCAATAAATATCGCGCCCCCAATGACAATCAAGTCGCCGACACGCGAAATCGGATTGTTATATATAGTGAAATAGAAAATTCCAAAAATAATGATAACAAAGGCGCTGGCCAGAACTTCACGAAGATCGCGCGCGTCCACGATGCGGCGAAGCTGGCTCGTCTTGCTTTGCATGGCCGAAACCAGTTGCGCCGCCGATATGTCCGGCACCCTCAGCGGCTGCTGCTGCCAAAGTTTCTTCAAATCGTCGTCATTCACTTGGCGCCTCCTTCATCAGAGCGGAAAGCTTTTTCTTGGCCCGGTGCAGCATGACGCCCACGTGATTGGCGTTGATGCCCGTGGCTTCCGCGATTTGTTCGTAGGTGAAGTCTTCCAGGAAAAGGGTGACGAGAGCTTTCTCTATCGCGTCCAGTTTGTAGATGGCCGTGTAAAGATTTGCAATTCGGTCATCCTTGTTCTCTTCAATTGTCTGCCGCGATTCAATCGCGCGCGTCAGGTCGGCGGGCTCGAAATGAACGACTCGTTCAGAGCGTGATGCGCGCTTGCGGACGAATGACATGGCGCAGTTGATGGCCACGCGATAAAGCCAGGTGTTGGCGAATTTTTCTACTTTCAGGCCGGGCAGGCCGCGCCAAATCTGGGACAGGATTTCCTGATACAAATCGTCCTGGTCAGCGGAATTCCAGGCATAGACGCGGCAGACCCTGAGAATCCTGTTTTGATTCTCATTCACCAGCTCCAGGAACTTGCGTTCGTCTGCGGGCGTCGAATTCAATCGCAATTTTTTATATGAGCAGACTAGGGCTTCGCCGGCGCGTGCGGCGTGAAGGTAAGCCCCGCGATCCGGCCACTGCCGTCCAGCGCAAGCTGCATGTCGACCGCGGCCTTTTCGAATTCCGCGGGGAAAACCATCCCTTCGCCGGCGGGTTGCGGCGGGCCGATCTTTTGAATTTTCCCCGCCTGTTGCGTCAGCCCTTTGAAGAACTCGGTCAATTTATCCAGCGGCAGCGCTGTGTCCATCTCCTTGTTGAATTTGGCTTGGATGCTGGCGTAGCTGCCCGCGTTGATCAACTCGACGAGTTGGCTGGCAACTTTCGTGTAGCGATCCAACTGCGCCTGATGGTTTTCCAGCGCGGGTTTCGTCGCCGTGTGCGGTTTGAAGAGAAGGCCGGCAATCAACCCGTGATCGTCCAGCGCGATCTGCATATCGAACGTGCCCCGTTCGAACTTCGCGGAATAAACCATCGCCACGCCCTCGGGCCGCGGCTCGCCGAGTTTCTGTATCCTTCCCGCCTGCTGCGACAGCCTGCGGAAAAACGCCTTCGATTTGTCCAGCGGCAGCGCCGCGTCCATCTCCTTGTTGAAATTGGTCTGGATGCCGGCGTAATTGCCCGCATTGATCAAGCTCACAAGTTGGTTGGCCACTCTGGTGCAAGAATTCGTCTCTTGCCCCTGCGCTGCACCGGTGGAGAAGAGAACCGCGGCGATAACCGCCAAAAATGTGCGTATCGGATCGGTGTTCCAAAAGTGGAGTGACAAGCGGGATGTTGATCGCGGCTCTATGGATACAGATATTTTCACAGCCGTCCCATAACGGGATGAATCGTGACGCAACCGGTTGATTTTCAATGGAAGCGCGCCCATTTTGGCGAAATTGTGTTCTGAAATTTTGGTTCGTTCCGGAGGTGGCTCCTTGGTTGTCTTTGCTGGGGTTCGGATGCTGTCCCATAGGCTGTAGCTCATAGGAACCCGGGGAAATAGGCCTGCTCGGGCCGGGCTAGATTCCGAAAGCTACCGCCTGCTGTCCCATAGCAGGCTAGAAGCCGGTGCAAATCATATTTCTCCCACAGCACGGCGCGCAATATGGTGAACAGGCGGGTGAAGCTGTGCGCCCACTTGGAGAGATGGCTCAAATAGCGCAGCAGCACATAGGTTAACAACGCCGTCCACACCTGCCAGCGCACTGCGTTGGCGTTGTGGCCCAGGAAATCGCCCAGTTGCAGGGTCTGCTTGATCTGCTTGAAGAACACTTCGATCTGCCAGCGGCAGCGATACAGGTCGGCCACGCTGCGCGGGCTCCACTCCAGGTTGTTGGTCAGGAAGACCATCTCCCGCTCCTGTCCCTCAACCTCAACCAGCGCCACCACCCGGCGCATCAGTTCCGGGGCGGGTTTGTTTTCGTTGCCCAGAACGATCACTTCGTCGCGCAAAATCTTTGGATTCTTGGAGGCGGGCATTTCCCGCCTCACCTCATAGGCCATGTTCTCCTTGGCTCTGGTCACCCAAAAAATCCCGCGCAAGTCCAAATCCAGCAAATGGAGGAAGTCCACGTAACCCTTGTCGAACAAGACGATTTCGCCGCTTTTCAAGCCGGCGCACAGTTCGCGCGCCCGCTTGTTGTCGTGCTCGGCGGCGGTGTCCACGATGACGAAACTGGGCAGGAGGCTCTGCAGGTTCAGGCGCATGTGGGTTTTGGCTGCCGCCTTGCGCCGGCGGTGCTTGGCCCAGTCCAGGCAGTTGGCCACCAGTTCCATCGTCGTGCTGTCGATGACATGGATGGGCATCTTGAAACGGAAGGCCGGCCCCCGCCGTTTTCCCGCCGCAAAGCCGGGCGTCTGCTGGGTCAGATGTTCCAAGGTCCGCCAGAAAAGCTTCTCGGCCATTTCGGGCGATCGCTCCCGGTTGGCATGGGACAGGCCGTTGCGGCTGGGCGCGGTGGCTCCTCGAATGGTCGACAGCGGCCCCGGACCGCAAGCGCAGGCCATCGCACAGATCGTTGAGCCCAATGCAATGAGTCAGTTGCGCATGCAGCAGGCTGACCGTGTGGCTCCAGGGACTGAAGGTGCGAGCCTGATCTTCTACTCCAGTCTCCCGAGCTATCTTACCGGCTTCGAGCTTTGGAATAAGATTGCAAATCTGGCGCAAAATGTTGAACTGGCTCCGTGTTGGCTTAATCGTGTTTTTCATGCCTGCCGTGTGGCAGGTTTATACGGGAAAGCCAACACTTTTTTCATTTTCTGTGGGATGGCTGTGAGATATTTTCATAAGTGTTGTCTTTTTTTCAGTCCGTTTCGGACCTTTATTTTATTAGTCGCGGCGAAGGAGAGGATTATTACACGAGGGGCGAATATTTTTTGAATGGGCCTCTTGCGGGGCAAAATAAATCTTGCGCAGCCGAATAGCTGCGCGTATATTCGCAGCCACATAACTGCGCAATGGAATCGAGACGAGACGTATTTCAAGCAATCGCCGACCCCACACGAAGGGCAATTCTCACTTTGCTTGCGGTGCAGGCGCTGACGCCGGGGGACATTGCCGATCATTTCAAGTCATCGCGCCAAACCATTTCGCGGCACATTCAAATTCTTGCCGAATGCGAATTGCTCAAGCCGGAGCAGGAGGGCAGGGAGATTTACTATCACATTAACGCGAAAAAAATGACCGAGGTGGCGGATTTCATCGAGTCGTTCAGAAAATTATGGGACGGACGCTTCAATAAATTGGAGGCAGTCATGAGGCAACACGCATCGAAAAAATAAAATAAGATATATGGAACATAAAACAAAAATCGCCGCCGAAGACGGCAAGCAGGAATTGGTAATTACACGGGAATTTGATTTGCCGCTAGAGCTGCTATTCCGAGCGCATGTGGAGCCCGGCATCGTGGAGCAGTGGATGGGGACGAAAGTGTTGAAGCTCGAAAGCAGGAAGCACGGCAGTTACCAATTTGAAACAACCGATCCACGGGGAAACAGATACGGCTTCAACGGGGTTATCCATGAGTTCGCCGAGAACCAGAAGATCACGCGCACCTTTGAGATGGAAAACATGCCCTTTGGCGTGCAGCTCGAATTCCTGGAATTTGACAAACTCACTGATGGCACAAGCAAGCTCAACATGCGTGTCATATATGAGTCGGCTTCCAAGCGTGACCAACAGGTAAAAATGGGAATGCCGAACGGAATAAACATGGCGCATAACCGATTGCAGGACGTGGCGGGCAAATTGCTATGAACTCAAGTAAAAGGAACCCCAAGGTTGACGCGTATTTGGACAGGGCCAAAAAGTGGCAGGCGGAAGTGAAGAAGTTGAGGGGAATCTGTCTTGGCTGCGGATTGACCGAGGAATTGAAGTGGGGCAAGCCTTGTTACTCATTTCAGAACAGCAACATGGTTGTTATCATGTCATTGAAGGATTCGTGCGCCTTTATGTATTGCAAAGGCGCGTTGTTGAAAGATGCGGAGGGCATTTTAAGCGCGCCCGGCGAGAATTCCCAATCTGGCCGCTGGATCAAGTTCACAAGCGTCCGCGAGATAGCGGCGAGGAAACCTACATTGGCTGCTTACATTCGCGAAGCTATCGAGGCGGAGAAATCGGGACGGAAAGTAACTTATAAAAAGATCACGGAGTTCAAGATTCCCGATGAATTGCAAAGGAAGCTGGATGAGATTCCGGCGCTCAAAACTGCTTACCACGCGCTAACTCCCGGACGGCAGCGTGGATACATGATTTTTGTGTCGTCGGCCAAACAATCCAAGACCCGGGAGGCGAGGGTGGAGAAGTGCATGCCGCGAATCCTCAGTGGAAAGGGATTGAATGATGACTGATGCCGCTGGCATTCGGCTAGGTAGAATCGATCGCCAAAGTCTCAATCAGCGCGCGCTATGACTTCCAACACCATCGGCGTTGTCAGCCAGGTCGCGGGATTTGATTGCGCCTCCTGGAACTCGCGCCGCACGACATCAGCCCATTCCCTGGTTACTCTGCCGAGAGTTTGCAGGCGCGTCAGATTAATTTCGATGAAGCTGGCGGGCCATCGCCACATTTCATCGCGCGGCGCAACTGTGAAAACGCGCGGTTGCGCGCTTGTTACGGTGAAGCCCGCTTCGCTTAGCAAATCGGGGAATTGGAGCGCGATGTTTGGTTCGCCGCCCTGCGCCCGCCAGCTTGCCATGACTTCCGTGACGAAGCTTTCGACCGCTTGCTTCCGGGGAGCCACTTGCCACGTCGCATAATTTGAATACTCGTGAAAAATGGCCACACCTCCCGACTTGAGGGACTCTCGGATCCGCCGCACCAGGGTTGCAGGCGATGAAACAAAACACGCCACCCAGCGGCACCACGCGGCATCGAAATCGGTGGCGTCTATGGCCGCATCCATGATGTCCGCTTCCTGAAATTTGACCTGTGGCAAATTGCACGAACGCCTTGCAGCGTCGGTGAACCGGCGCGAACGCTCCACCGCCACCACTTTGCCCGTCGGCCCGACGATCTCCGCCAAATCCAGCGTCGCATAGCCCGGGCCGGCGCCGACATCAACGACTTTGGACCCGCTCGCAATTCCCGCGTTTCGCCAGCAATCCAGGACAATGGGCCGCCAAACGCGATGTTGAAGCCCGAGCCGCGCGATTTCCTCGTCGTGGGTTCCGAGCACGTAATCCTTTTCCTGTTCCTGGCTCATAATATGAAACAAAACTGTTTGTTCGCGATGGGTTTACAGCCATCCGCCGGCGCATCATGGCCGTAAATGCGGACAGTTCCACCCGATTCTTGCGTCTATTGGTGGACCTTTGTTGATGAGGGTTGCGAAGCGCTCGAGATCGGCCACAGCGAAGCGAGCGGCGGGGAAGGGCGGTTTCTACGCAAAATGCTTTTTCAACGGGTCATAATAGTGCGCTTTCCAACCAGAGAGGAGGTGATCGTATTCGCCCGCTGGAAAACCGCAGTGATCCAAGACAAGAAGCGTTTCGGCGCCCTGCGGCCGCAGTTCGAATTTTACGATGGAATACAAGCCCGCATCCCAGTGGCCCGCGCGCCAGGCCTGGACGATGCGTGTCTTGGGAGTCAGCTCGACATTGCGTCCAACGATCAATCCGCCGAAGAGCGAAAATGCGCCGCCCTCGACAGCATCGATTTTGGCCGACGTTTTGGTGAAGGCGGAGAATTCCTTGGACGAGAGCAGAGTGTCATACAGGCGCGCGGGTTCCACGTTGAAGGCGCCTTCCTGATGCAGATTCGTCAGGGCTGCATTGGCGTTTGCAGGTGGAGTCTGACCGAGCACCCGGGTTCCTGCGGCCATGCTTCCAAAAGCAAGGGCCAACGAGCGCATGGCAGCCCGCCGAGTAAATGTTGTTGTCTTATTTGTATCTCTTTTCATGGCAGATTATAATGCACGCGCCCCAACGCCACCGATATTAGGGCAAATGAATCGGAGTGTGTCAATTACAGACGGCCGGCCCGGCTTGCATGACCGCTTATGGCCGAGGCTGCGCCTTTGAAAGAATGCTTTCGCGCAGTTGGGCCGGCGGCTGTGCCATTGGCGCCGAGCCGGCCAGCGGACCCGTGGCTTTGCTCAGGCTGGCGACAAATTCCTTGATTTCCGGATCGGCTTGCATCGCTTGCTTGAATTCGCGCGCCTCCGTCTCGGTCAGGGCTCCAAGGACATGCAGCGCGGCCTGCTGTTCCATCCGTTCGTCCATCATAAGATGCCCTCCAGTTGGTCGCGAAGCTTGAGCAATCCGCGGCGGATGCGCGCCTTGATGGTGCCAAGCGGTTCCTGCAAAACGTCCGCAATCTCGCTTTGCGAAAGGCCGGAAAAATAGGCGAGTTCAATCGGCCGGCGCTGGTCTGGAGGCAGAGAGGCGAGGGCGGAATTCACCATCGCGGATTTTTCGCGGCCGTAAACGGATTCATTGGCCGTCTTCGCGCCCTCCGCAACAATGGCTTCCTGCGCGCCGGCTTCATCAGCCAGGCGGGAGCGGCGCTGGGACGCGCGGAGCTTGTCCACCGCTTTGTTCCGCGCCAGAATCGCCACCCAGCTTGAAGCCTTGCCAAGGGCCGGATCAAAATTAGGGGCCTTTTCCCACAATTGAAGAAACGTCTCCTGCAGCACGTCTTGCGCTTCGGCGCTGTCATTTAGAATTTTCAGCGCAATCGAGTAGAGCAGCGTGGAGTACTTGTCGTAGAATGCCGCGAAGGCAGCGCGATCCCCGGCCGCGATTTGACGCAGCAGCTCGATATCTTCATCGGTGGCTTTGGTCCCGCTCACCGGCTTCGACAACATTGTGGATTTGCCAGACGGCTCTTCATCAATCAGCAAAAAGCTCCGCACAAAATAAGTTTGCGCGCTGATGTTCATATCAAATTGATGGCGCGTTACAAGTTGTCATCTCAACAATGAAATAACGCTCGCGGATCGCAAACGGACGCAGAGGCATTTTAGCATCCATTGCCCTTCCACAGACGATTCATTGATAGGAAGGCTGAAAAAATTAATGCTGTGAAGAAAATGCGAATATGGCTGGGAAGGACGAAAACCTCTTTGGTTCAATGGGTTGACGCCGATTACGGCAACGGCGACATCGCCAAGATTCTGGCCAAGCCGGACAAAGTGGAATTTATTCGCGTGTTTCCGTTTGTCATTTTGCACCTCGGCTGCCTTGGCGTCCTTTTTGCTGGGTGGAGCTGGACAGCGGTGGGAGCGGCGCTCTTTTTGTATCTCATCCGCATGTTTGCCATCACCGGATTTTATCACCGCTATTTCTCGCATCGAACTTTTCAAACGTCGCGCTTCGCGCAGTTTTTATTTGCGGTGCTCGGCGAGACCTCGGTTCAACGGGGACCGCTCTGGTGGAGCTACCAGCACCGCCATCATCACCGGCATTCGGACGACGAGGAGGATGTCCACTCCCCGTCGAGACGGGGGTTTTGGTGGTCGCATATTGGGTGGATAACCAGCGCGCGGAATTTTCCGACTGATTACTCGCAAGTGGCCGACTTGGCAAAATATCCCGAGCTGGTGTTTCTCAACCGGTTTGATTCAGTCGTTCCCGTGCTATTTGCGGGGTGTTTATTTATTCTTGGCCTTGCCCTTGGCAGATGGTTTCCGGGGCTGCACGCATCTTCGTGGCAGATGCTGGTTTGGGGATTTTTCATCAGCACAACGGCTTTGTTTCACGCGACATCCTCGATTAATTCGCTGGCGCATCTTCTCGGCAAACGTCGGTATGACACCAGGGATAACAGCCGCAACAGCCTGCTGCTGGCGATTATCACGCTGGGGGAAGGCTGGCACAACAATCACCACCGCTACATGAGCGCGACCCGGCAGGGTTTTTATTGGTGGGAACTCGATGTTTCCTACTACCTGCTGAAGGCGCTTTCATGGACCGGCCTCATTTGGGATCTTAAATCTGTCCCGCGTTCCGCATATGAACCTAAAGGTGAAGTTCTGCCCACAGGACTCGTTTCAAATCCCAATCCATGATTTCCAAGCGAAGGCTGGCAATTATTGGGACTGGAATTGCCGGGCTGGGCTGCGCGCATTTCCTGCACCGCAAATTCGATTTGACGCTATACGAGAAAAACGAGTATGCGGGCGGGCATTCCAACACCATTTGCGTTATGGAAGAGAGTGGGGCCATTCCGGTTGATACAGGCTTCATGGTGTTCAACGAAATAACGTACCCGAACCTGACGCGCCTGTTCCGCGAACTCGGGGTGGAGACCAAGCCCGCGCCGATGTCTTTCAGCGTTCAGCATTTGCCGACAGGATTGGAATTTTGCGGCTCAGGCCTGGGTGGACTGTTTGCGCAGCGAAGAAACCTCGTGCGCCCGCGGTTTTGGCACATGATTTTGCAAATCAATCGTTTTAATTCCGAGGCGGTGGAAGCTCTGGCAGATCCGGCCTTCGAATCGCAAACGCTGGCGGAATACGTGGCTGAAAGAAAGTACGGCAATGATTTTCTCAATTTCTATCTCGTGCCAATGAGTTCCGCCGTCTGGTCGACGCCGCCTCAATTGATGCTCGAATTCCCCGTCATGGCGCTGCTGCGCTTTTTTCACAACCACGGTTTTCTTGGGCTGCATACGCAGCATCCGTGGCTGACGGTGGTGAATGGCGCAAAATCCTACGTCCAAAAACTGACTGCGCCGTTTCGGGAGAGCGTCAAGTTGAAGCGTGGCGCGGTGTCTGTCCGCCGAGGCAGCGCCGGCGCCAGTGTCGCAGATGAATCCGGCGGGGCCGAGCTGTACGACCGCGTGATTCTCGCCACGCACGCCGACGAAGCCTTGAATCTCTTGTCAGATGCCGATCTCCGGGAAACGAATTGGCTAGGCGAATTTAAATATCAGCCGAATTCTGCGCTCTTGCACACCGATGCCAGCGTGATGCCGAAGGCAAAACGGTGCTGGTCTTCTTGGAATTATCGCATCGACCGGAACGAGCGCGGCGATATCCATCCTTCAACGACCTACTGGATGAACCGTTTGCAGGGCGTCTCTGGCCGGGAAAATTATTTCGTCTCGATCAATGGCGAAAATTCCGTGAATCCGGCGGCGGTCCGCAAACGCATTCAATATGAACATCCGTTGTTCAGCCTCGGCGCGATCAAGGCTCAAGAAAACTTGCCAAAATTGAATGCGCCAAAAAGCAGTGTTTTGTTTTGCGGGAGCTATTTTAGGAATGGCTTTCATGAAGACGCGTTCACGTCCGCCTTGGAGGTCAGCCGTGTCGTCACTGGTGAAAGGTTGTGGTCGTGAACTCGTGCCTTTACGAATGTTCGGTCATGCATCAGCGGCTCGCGCCGAAAAATCACTCCTTCAAGCATGACATCTTCATGTTCTACATCGACTTGGATGAGGTCGAATTGCTAGGGTGGCTTCTAGCCCTCTTCAGCCATAACCGCCGGAATGTTTACAGCTTTCGCGATGCCGATCATGAACCGGCGGGAAACGGCTCGCTTAAACAGCGGATTCTCCAGCATGTCACCGCGAATGGAATCGAAATTAAAGGATCGCCGCGCGTCATGCTGCTGACTCTGCCTCGCGTCTTCGGCTATATCTTCAATCCCATTTCCGTTTATTACTGCTTTGACGCGCTGGGTCAGCCGGTGTGCGCGGTGGCGGAAGTCGGCAATACATTTCGCGAAATGAAACTGTATCTGCTGGGTCCCGGGAATCTTGGAGCGGACGCGATTTTCCAAAAGACCACGGCCAAGCATTTTTATGTCTCTCCGTTCTCGCGGCTTGATTTGAAATTCGATTTTCGCCTGCGCGTGCCCGGAGAAACGCTGAACATCAAGATCGATGACCTCGAAGGTGGCGAGAAAATCTTGATGAGCGCCCTCACGGGGTGTCGCGCAGCCTTGGGCAACCGAAACCTTCTTTGGTTCTCAATCAAATATCCGATGGTGACGCTGAAAGTCATCTTTCTCATTCATTGGCACGCGTTCCGCCTGTGGCTAAAACGCGTTCCGTTTTATCGCAAACAAAACGATTTGGCGCTGCAGCGCGATGTGCTGCGCCCACATTCAACTCTGGCTGCGAAATGAACCCGAACGAAGCTGCAATCACTTCAGCCTGCCCGTCGTCGAAAGCGGGCGGCGGCGCCGCCGGTTTTTATCAGAGAGCCGTCCTGCGTTCGCTGGAAACGATGACACGCGGCTGCCTTCAATTGCGCCTGCCCGATGGAACGCAGAAATTCTTTGGCCAGCCCGGGGCGGAAATTTCCGCCAACATCCGCGTAATCAATTTGGAGTTCTTTCGCCGGTGCGTGCTTTTTGGGGACGTTGGTTTTGGTGAATCATACGTGGCAGGTGAGTGGGAGACAGACGATATCACGCGCGTCATTTCATGGTTCATTCTGAATATCGAAAATGCACCAACGCTCTCTGGCGCAAAGGCTAAGAAAATTCTGGTGAATCTCTTCGGCTGGTGGAATCGCCTCGGACACTTGCTTCGTCCTAATAGCCTTGCGACAAGCCGCAGAAATATTTCGGAACATTACGACTTGGGAAACGACTTTTACAAGCTGTTCCTTGATCCGACAATGACATATTCGTCCGCCCTTTTTTCGTCACGCAAGCAGACGCTCGAACAAGCGCAGGTCGCAAAATACGACCGGTTGTGCCGCCAGCTCAAATTAAAACCCGGCGAACACGTTTTGGAGATCGGTTCGGGTTGGGGAGGATTCGGCAGGCACGCCGCAAAATATTTTGGCGTCCGCGTGACCACGGTCACGATTTCCGAGGAGCAATGCAAATTCGCGCGCGACCTCTTCGAGAAAGAACGCTTGTCGGATCGCGTTGAAATCAAGCTGATGGATTACCGGAAAATCCCCGGCCAATTCGATAAGATCGCCTCCATAGAGATGCTTGAAGCTGTTGGCGATGCGTATCTCGAGACGTATTTCGCCAAGTGCCATGAAGTTTTGAAGCCAAATGGATTGCTCGCGCTGCAAATGATCACGTGTCCCGACACCCGGCACGAGTCGCTTCGCAAGAACGTCGATTGGATTCAGAAGCACATTTTTCCTGGTTCGCTTCTGCTTTCATTGCATCGCGTGAATCAAGCGCTGCGCCGGACAGGGGATTTGTTCTTGCACGATCTAAGAGACCTCGGTCTTTCCTACGCGGAAACGCTGCGCCTATGGCGGGCTTCGTTCAACGCGAATGAAGCTGGCGTTCGCCGGCTTGGCTTCGATGCGCGCTTCATTCGCAAATGGAACTACTATTTTTCTTACTGCGAGGCCGCATTTGCGATGCGAAACATCACCGTCGTGCAGGCGGTCTACACGCGGCCCAATAACCCAACCCTTGCGGCATCATGATCTGGCGGCTCCGAATTTGTTTTATTTTCGTCTTAATCTCGATGCTGGCTGGGACAAGCTGGGCCTCCGAGCAGGGCGCCCTTTGGAAAACGCCGCATGCCGTGGCGACCCACCCTTGGTTCATTGCGACGCTGCTGGATTGCTACTTTGGCTTTCTGACTTTTTACGCGTGGGTGGCATGCAAAGAGACAAGCTGGCTGGCGCGCATCTTGTGGCTGATCGCCATTTTGCTTTTGGGAAACATCGCGATGTCGATTTACATGCTGATCACGCTTTTTCGCCTGCCGCCCACGGCGGGCATCCAAGACGTGCTTCTTCGCCGGGAAACGGAGGCTTCCACCGCATGCTGAATGAATTTCCATGGATGATTCTCGGCGCGGCGGGTTTTGCAATTGTGTTGATGCTTTGCGTCTGGTGGGTGGCGTTGCGAATTCAAAACCTTGGCATTGTTGACATTGCTTGGGCGCTAAGTTTTCTCCCACTGGCGATCGCGTTCGCGGCGCTAACCCTCGGTGATCTCGAGCGCCGCCTGCTCGTGGCGGGATTGGCCGTTCTGTGGAGCGCGCGGCTTGGCATCCATGTCGCATGGCGCGTTTACCGCCATCACCCGCGAGAAGACGCGCGCTACGTCAACCTGCGGGTGGGGTGGGGGCCGAAGTTGGTGAAGAAAACATTTTGTTTTTTTCAATTCCAGGCGCTTTCAATTGCGGCTTTTTCGAGTGTGTTTGCAGTCCCGTGCCTGAACCCGCGGCCTGGCATAAGCGCAATGGAATGGGCAGGGGCGTTAGTCGGTACTGGCTGGAGTTATCGGCGAGGCGTTGGCGGATCATCAATTGAAGACCTTCGTTTCCCGCTCCGAGAACAAGGGATTGGTTTGCAAAGCCGGCTTGTGGCGATATTCACGGCACCCAAATTACTTTTTCGAATGGCTGGTGTGGGTTGGATTTTTCATGTTTGCGTGGAATTCGCCCGGAGGCTGCTGGACGGTTTTTTGCCCGGCGCTGATGCTTTACTTTTTGCTGCGCGTGACGGGAATCCCCCTGACCGAAAAACTTTCGCTGAAGCGCCGAGGTGAGGCGTATCGGGAATATCAACGCACGACGAGCGCGTTCGTGCCGTGGTTTACCAAATAGAATTGTGGGTCATCACGATACAATAACATTGAATGCCGGCGCCGAAGTAATCCGCGCCCCGGCTCCGCCGCCGTCCTCAACGCTGGACCGCTTGCTCGAAAACAATCTCCTGCCGGACTGGCTCATCCGCATCGGCATCCGGCGCTTGCTGCGCGCTCGATTGAAGGAAGAAATGGAACCCAATGAGGATCTGCAGCGGGAACGCTTGACGAATTTCGTTGCGGGCCTGAAGCAATCCCCCATAGCTATCGAGACGGCGGCGGCCAACGAGCAGCATTACGAAGTGCCGGCGCGGTTCTACCAGCTTTGCCTTGGCCGCCGGCTCAAATACAGCTCCGCTTATTGGCCTGCCGGGGTGACAACTCTCGACGCGGCCGAGGAGGCCATGCTCAAACTCACGTGCGAGCGGGCTAGAATCAACGATGGCAGCTCCATTCTGGAATTGGGATGCGGCTGGGGTTCTCTTTCTCTGTGGATGGCGGAGCGCTATCCCAATTCCCGAATCACGGCTGTTTCGAATTCGGCGTCGCAAAAGCTATTTGTCGATGGCGAGGCGCAAAGGCGCGGCTTGTCGAATTTGCGGGTTATTACCTGCGACATGAATCATTTCGACATTGCGGAGAAATTTGATCGGGTTGTCTCAGTGGAGATGTTCGAGCACATGAAGAATTTTGAGCGGCTCTCTGGAAACATCAGCCGCTGGTTGAAGCTGGACGGGCTGTTGTTCGTCCATATTTTTGCGCATCGCAAATATGCTTATCATTTTGTGGCGCGGGAAAACTCAGACTGGATGGCCCGCCACTTTTTTACGGGCGGAATGATGCCTTCCGAGGATCTGCTTTTCTATTTTCAAACTCACTTCGTTACAGAGGATTACTGGCGCGTCAACGGGCGGCACTACGAAAAAACCGCCGAAGCATGGCTCAAAAACATGGACGCGCATCAGCGTGAAATCCGCCCTCTCTTTGCGAAAGTGTACGGCGCTCAAAACGCCACGCGGTGGTGGGCCTATTGGCGGGTGTTTTTTATGGCCTGCGCGGAATTGTGGGGATTTCGAGATGGGGAGGAATGGCTTGTGTCGCACTACTTGTTTCGACGGAAGCCCCGCTGAGACGTGTTATGAGATGGTCATTCGCGATTGTTATTTTATTGGCCTCTTGCGCGCATGGTTCGCGACGGAAAGAAGAAGCCGCCCACGATGACACATGGCAACAGCCGCTGGCGCCTTAGCTCTGGTGGCAAAATCATTTTCCACAGGATTGCTTTGAGGCCGGGCGTTTCTTTTGCCAAAAAATCCCGGTTCTCGGCGCGGAAGCTCGCTTCATTAAAAAGCGCTTGCAGGCTTTTCCTCTTCGCATCCACCCTGAATTCCAATGAAATATGAGCGCACTCATGTTGCACTTGACGGAATCGCGGGTCTCGCTTATGAATATGAGTGCGCTCATAATTTATGAAAAATTCACGCAAGACGAAAAAGGCGGACGCAAAGCCGCAGAGCAAACGGGACAGCAACAAGGAGAGGACAAAGGAAAGAATCCTGGCGGCGGCGCTGGCGCTGTTCCGCGAAAAAGGCCTCGACGAAACCACGACAAAAGAGATTTCTCAAAAAGCTGGAATCGCGGAGGGAACGCTCTTCAATTATTTCGCGACAAAGGAGGATCTCGCGCTTTTCTTTTTCCAAAAGGAAACCAACGATCTGGTGGAGTGGTATGGCAAGCAGGCGGAGCTTCATCGGGCGCCGCTTCCCGAAAAGCTTTTCGCGATCATTCACCGGCAGTTGGAGTACGTCGCGCCCTATGAAGATTTCATCGGCGCGGTGTTTTTTCGTTCTCTGCAGCCGCATTCCAAGCTCAGCCCCCTGAGTTTGGAGTCCCAGGAGTTGCGGTTGAAGTATCTGCGGTTCGTGCGTGGCATCCTCGAACAGGCGGAGAAGAAGGAGGAAATTCCGCGCGTGGGCGACTTGGGTGCCTACGCGGTCGGGCTGTTCTACATTGGCATCGTCCTGCACTGGCTCCATGACACATCGCGGCGCAAGCAGAAGACCGTCGCGCTGCTGGATCGATCTCTGAAATTGGGCATGCGCGTGCTGGAGAAAGGGGATTGGAACTGGTGAAAACAGAACCAAAGCCCATAGGCCGAGCGGCGAAGCTGGCTCGCCTTGGAGCGGGAATTGCCGGGAGTTACATTGGATACCAGTTTCAGCGCCTCTTTTTGGACGAGCGGCAAAGCAACGAAAAGCGCCAGACGCTTCACCGCAGGAACGCGCGAAAAATCCGCGAAGACTTGCAGACGTTGCGCGGGCCCGTAATGAAGCTTGGGCAGGCGCTGAGCATGCAGACCCATCTTCTCGACGCCGATGTGGTGGAGGAATTGGCCGGATTGCAAATGCAGGCTCCGCCGATGCATGCCACATTAATGCGGGCGCAATTCAAGGGCGCATTGGGGAAGTTTCCAGAGGAAGTCTTTCGCTCGTTCGACCCCGTGCCTTTTGCGGCGGCCTCCCTCGGCCAGGTGCATTTTGCGGTCACCAAAAAGGGCGAGGAGGTCGCCGTCAAAATTCAATACCCGGCCATCCGGGAAGCGATCGAGAGTGATTTTAAAATGCTGCGGGCGGCTGGCTTTGCGGCACGGCTCAGCGGACACCTGCGGAGCGAGGTTGTGCGCGAAGCGGAACGCGGCATTCTCGAGGAAACCGACTATGAGAACGAAGCGCGCAACATTCAGTTCTTTGCCAAAAATTTGGCCCCGTTGGATTTTGTCCGTCTTCCGAAAGTTTACAGGGAGCTAAGCGGCGATCAGGTGCTCACCATGTCCCGCGTCAGAGGGCTGCGGTTGCGCGAATTTTTGGAACAGAACCCATCGCAGGAAGTTCGTGATAAAATTGGGGCCGGGCTGACGCATTTGTTCTTCTTCCAAATGTTTCGCCTGCAGGCGCTGCATGCCGATCCGCATCCCGGCAACTATTTGTTTGATAGTGACGGCAGTATCGGCTTGATCGATTTCGGCTGCGTGAAATACCTCAAGCCGGTGGCTGTCCGCAGTTATGCGCAATTCTGGACGCGCCAATGGGTCAATGACGAAAGGCTCTTCGCCGAATTGATTCACGGTGTGTTCGGTCCGAAGGTTTCCTCGTCCGAACCGCGCGTTCGCCGATGCATGAATGCGATCCGCCAGTTCTACGATCAATTTCATCCTCTGGACGCTTCTCCTCCAACGGTCGATTTTTCAAACGGGAAGTTTATGGATGAAATGACCCGGCTAGCCGGGGCGCTATTGAAAGACAAGTTTCTGCCGCCGGAGTTTGTATTCTTGTCCCGCACGGAATCCGGCATGTGCATGCTGCTTCACGAGTTGAAAGCCCGCGTGCCCACCAGCCAGATTGTCCGCCAATGGATGCCTTCGGTTTGAGGTGAACCCAATGGCTGGAGTGTTGCATGAAGAATCTTCAGTTTGCTGGGTCAGCCCACTTCATTGTGTTTGTGGCCTTGTTGTTCGATCGCCCTGCCGTTCCCAGTGCAGTCAATTAAATCAAGGCAGAACCAGACGAAAATACGCGTCAGCTTGCGACATCGGTGTGGTTAATTGATTCAATCTTCCCACTTTGGTCGGCGCAGTTTTTACGTTGCTCCACGCTGAGCCGGCCGCCAGGGATGCGGAGGATTGCAATACATAGCCAGTCCAGTTCGTCCCCCAGGACAGAACCAAATTGCCCCCGGCTTTGCCGCATGTAATGGTCGGAGCATCATAGATGTGAATCAAATGCCGAACGGCTTCCGACTCGCCGCTCTGGTACCAGGTGTTGGCGGAGACATCGAGGCAAGATTCAGCGTGGGAGCCGGTGAGGCCGTTGCCAAGATAAATCGTAACGTGATCGAGGTCTGCAATATCGGTGTCGCCCTCCCAGTTCCAGCCGATGACATCACCGGGGGACATTTCACTCAGCGACGATACTTCAGTGGCGTAGCCGGGCGCGATCAACACGGTGTTGACCAGCGCGCCAGCTCCGGGTTCGCCGTATGTTGGGGGCACCCGACTCGGGATTTTCAAGCCGCCGCCCCATTGCGTTCCCTGGCTGCCGATGCAGCACGAGACAAAATGCGCGCAATCATCGCCGACCAGCGTGGTGGGTACCGGCTGCCCTGCGCCGTAGTAATAATAGTCCGATCCATTCGTCCAAAAATAACCGTCGCCAACAATGTAGCCCGCGTAATTGTTGGCATACGAAACCGCTTTGGCGCGATCATATTGGTTGGTCGAGCCGGCCTGCGCGACGACAACTTGCGCGGCGAATTGCGGTCCAAAGAACACGCTGCTGGCATTGTTCAACTGGAAGATGTCGGTGACCGCGCCCGGGGTTTCCGGCGCGATAAATGTCATCCGGAAGGTCGCTTGCTGCCCTGGGGCAATGGATTTTCCGCTGTCAATAATTGCGTTTGGCTCGTAATGCTTCGAATACGTGTTCGTGTAAACAGGAATGGCCCCCATGCTGTCTTTTCCAACAAGGTTCATGGTGTAGCCATTTTGGGTAGGTGTCCACGTAGTGGTTCCCGTGTTTTGAACCGTCCATGTCACCGTAAACATGGATCGCGGCATGACGAGGGTATTGCTCGGAGGTGAAACAGACATGACCAGTGAGTTGTCTGCGGCGGTTGCATTCATTCCCATTATTCCCATGCACGCCCATAGCGAAATAGCGCCGACGCGCCAGTGATTCCAGACTTTGTGACTGCTCATCCTGCCCCTCATTTTATGCTGAAACTTTAGTTCTTCAGGTGGCAATTTGTCAAATTCTCACGCCGCGAAGTATTGGAATGGAACAACCTTGAAAACCGGCGCTCAAATTGGCCAGAATCGGCTCACACCCGTATGGGAAAACGAAAAGTGGGAAACTCCGATTTCAATAAGCGGATAAAAGCTGCCGCTAGTTGGTGGTGGGCAACCCGCCGGTCAGCCCTGCAAAAACTGTGCGACAAACGGTTGAGGTGGCAGCGGCCCGAGTTTCATGAATCGATGTTCGGCAAGATGCCAACCTATCTCTGGGCCGTCTTCACGTTCTCGGTGAGCCCATTCGTTCGGACCCTGGAATTGGACGCGGCTATCTGCGCCGCAAGTGGGCGGGCGGACAAATTGAAAGAATGCCTCAACCGCGGCGTCTCACCCGATTTGAACGGTTTAATGGAAACGGCCATTCCGTTTGGGCATTTCGAAGTTGTGCAGCTGCTGTTGGCGTCCGGCGCTAATCCAAATCGCATGTTGGCAATGAGCGATGGTGGAACCTGCCTGCATGAAGCGGCCGGCTGCAGTTCGCCAGAAATCGTCCAACTGCTTCTTAAGAGCGGCGCCGACCCGAATCGCAAAACAACCGCTGGCAGAAAGCCGCTTTCGTTCGCTTATGACAGAGTCAGCCATCCTGTTCGCATGCCGGTAATTAAACTGCTGGAGCCACTCACCGAGTTTGACCGGCCGCAATATGATGTGGACGACTTCCTAAAGATGGAGAATAAGCAGAAGGCTTACTGGGCATTGCTTGCGGCGATTCAAGAAGGGTTTAGAAACCGTTCACCGGCGGAATTGCGCGTCATGTCGCTGCCCTATTTTACGGGGTGTTGCTGGCCGAATGGTTTCGAGGACATGTACTTTCACGCTGCCTGGGCCGTCATTCCCTGCGCGGAACTGATGGAAGCGATTGACGAGCCGGTCTTTGCGGGAATGTTATGGAAGTGCGTTGAAATCGTGCGCGAGTTCGGAAAAAAAGGCGGCTGCGATCCGTTCGATCCAGACGCAGACGGAATAACTTTGGATGACGAGACCGAGAGCAAGATTATGTCGAGGGACCTTCGTTTTCACGATTATGATCGTGACTTTGACGAGCTGCATCGCAAGACGATGGAATACGTTCGCCAAAATCGCGCATTGTTTGGGGCCATGGATGGTTGAATGCTGCATGATGTTTCTGAGACAAAGAGCAGGCGGCTTCGTTGCAGCGGTTATTTTTCTGGCCAATGCGTCATCCACAGCGTTGTCCGCCGCTGAAATTCATGTCTTGCCATCCGGCAACGATGGCAGCCCAGGGACGGCGCGGCTGCCAGTGGCATCGCTCGCGGCGGCGCAAAAATTGACGCGATCGTTTGCTGGCAAAGAACCTGTAACCGTTCTGTTGGACGACGGGACTTATTACTTGCCAGCCACGCTCAAATTTACGGACGCCGATTCCGGCACACAGAAATTCCCCGTTATTTATTCCGCATCTGTGGGTGCGCATCCGGTCATCAGCGGAGGCGCGCGGCTCAAGCTCGAGTGGACGCCTTATCGTGATGGGATTTTTCAGGCGAAAACGCCGCCGGGACTTGTGTGGGACCAATTGTTCGTCAACGGCGAGCGCCAGCACATGGCGCGATATCCAAATTACAATCCAAAGGCTGGACAGTTCGACGGCTCGGCGGCGGACGCGATTTCGCGCGAACGCGCCGCTCACTGGGCCAATCCCGCCGGCGGCTTCATTCACGCCATGCACAACGCGCTTTGGGGCGACATGCACTACCGAATCCTTGGCAAAAATCCCGACGGCTCACTTCGCTATGAAGGCGGCTGGCAGAACAATCGGCCCAGCGCCATGCACCCCGAATATCGTTTCGTGGAAAATATATTTGAGGAACTCGATGCTCCCGGCGAGTGGTTTCACGATGCAAGCAATTCGATGCTTTATTTCATGCCGCCACCGGGGCTGGATTTGAAAACCGCAGTTGTCGAATCCGTCCAATTGGCCCAATTAGTGGAATTCGTCGGCTCAACAGAAAAGCCCGTGAGCTTCATCACCTTGCGCGGCTTGACCTTCCGCCACGCAACACGGACTTTCATGGAAAATCGCGAGCCAATCCTGCGCTCGGATTGGACGGTTTATCGCGGCGGCGCGGTTTTGTTTAGTGGCGCGGAAGACGTCGGCATTGAGAACTGCGATTTTGACCAACTCGGCGGCAACGCCATTTTCGTCAACAATTTCAACCGCCGTGTTGTTGTGCGCGGTTGTTTGATCAAGGACAGCGGCGCAAACGGGGTTGCCTTCGTTGGCGATCCAAAGGCCGTGCGCAATGCGTTGTTTAACTACAGCAAGAAATCTGACTTCGAAAAGCTGGACCGCACGCCAGGCCCGCTGACCGAGAATTATCCCGCGGACTGTTTGGTCGAGGATTGCCTGATCACGCACAGCGGCCGTTTCGAGAAACAGACTGCGCCGGTGGAAATTGACCTGGCGGAAAACATCACCATCCGCCACTGTTCGATTTACGACGTGCCGCGGGCCGGAATCAACATCGGCGACGGCTGCTGGGGCGGCGACATCATTGAGTTTTGCGATATTTTCGACACGGTGATGGAAACCGGTGATCACGGCAGCTTTAATTCGTGGGGCCGCGACCGCTATTGGGATCCGGAGCGCGCGGTTGTGGAAAAACAGGTCGCTGCCGACCCGCGCCTGCCGTTCCTGGACGTGATTGCGCCGAACACTTTGCGCAACAACCGCTGGCGCTGTGACCACGGCTGGGACATTGATCTCGACGACGGCTCATCAAATTACCGGATTTACAACAACCTCCTGTTGCACGGCGGCCTTAAATTGCGCGAAGGCTACCAGCGCGTCGCCACCAACAATATCATTGTCAACAACAGCCTCCATCCGCATGTGTGGTTCGAGCAGAGTGGCGACTTATTTGCGCGGAACATCGTCATGGGTGAATACCGGCCCGCGATAATGGAAACCTCCAAATGGGGCGCCGAAGTGGATTCAAATTTGTTTACGACCTCGCAAGCAGACCGCCAGAAATTCACGGCCAACGGATGTGACGCCGATTCATTGGTTGGAGACGCCCAATTCGTGAATCCCGCCGCAGGAGATTTTCGAGTCAAAGCAACATCTCCAGCGTTGAAACTCGGCTTCGTGAATTTTCCGATGGACCAATTTGGCGTGCAATCCCCGCGCCTGAAAGCCATTGCCCGCAAGCCGGAAATCACCCCGCCCACCCAGAGCGAATTATCTGCCACCGGCGAGCAGATCACTTGGCTGGGAGCCACGATGCGGGAACTCACCGGCGAGGAATATTCCGCCCTTGGACTGCCGGCCGGCGCGCGCGGCGTTCTGGTCGCGCACGCCCTTCATTCGGATGCTACTAGGTCCGCCGGTCTTCAAACCGCAGATTTCATCCAGCAGGTAAACGGGCAAACTGTGAAAAACCTCTCGCAATTTATGGCCGCGATTGAGAATGCTCCAGCCGACCAAGGTCTGAAATTTGAGGTGATTCGAGAATATCGACCCAAAACCATTGAAATTTCTGCCAGTGCTCGAAAGCGCTGAGTCGTCCGTCGCATCCGCCGAAGCGCCGTCGGCGCGGCACCTTTGTAGAATCGACCAAAATGGATATCAAGCTCCGCCAGGAGCGGCACAGGGGATAATCATTGTTTGCCATTGCGCGGAAGGTGGCCATCCACGCCCCATAAGATTTTGTATCGTCAGCCATCCAATGGTTTTGTAGACTTTTCCCATGACCATTGGTGACTTTTGGGCGATCGTGCACCGCGTCCACAGCGCTTCTGGGGGCAACATGGACAGAAAATGCGAATTGCTTGAGGACGAGTTGCGCAAGCTGGCTGCCGACGGAGTCCAGTCGTTCGACCAACATTTTACGACCCTTCTTTATCAGGCTTATACCAGCGACCTGTGGGGCGCAGCATATATTATTTGTGGCGGCTGCTCAGACGATGGTTTCATGGATTTCCGCGGCACTCTGATCTCGATGGGAAGAATTGTATTCGAGAAGGCGATGGCGGATTCGGAATCCCTAGCGGACCTAAACATTGACCCGGACTCCGCTCAGTACGAGGGCTATCAATACCCGGCCATTCACGTTTACGAGCAGAAAACAGGTCACGAGATGCCAAGCGACAAACACCACCCAAAGAGAGTCAAAGGAGTGGCATTCAAGGAATGGGCGATGTCCAAGCGCTTTCCGAAACTCACGGCAAAATATGGCTATGAGGATTCTGACGGTTCGTGCGCGAAGCGACAAGAGTTGCGGCGACGCAAGAGATTTGGATACACGCTCGATAACTCTGGGAAACAAGGTTACGTGCGCCGAACATTGGCCAATCTGCTTCTGGATTCAGGAATTATCCCATCCTGCGGACTTATCCCTCCACTCCGAATAGTTGCTGCTGTGTTGCAGCGAGGTCAATTCATTGGCGCGACTGGAAAACCATGTTCATGGAAACCATTCAAGTTGGACGAGGGGGATTATTGGTTGGCAGTAAACAGGCTCGAAAAGCTAACGCCGAAAGACCTTGGGCGTAGAACGGATATTCTGGCTACAAAACTTCATATGGACTTAGCAACGCCTCCAACTGATCAATATTTGGAATGGCTTCAATCCCTGGAGCAGCGCGGCCTGGCGTGAAGTGCCTGCAACGAATCGAGCGAGCGCAAAAGTGCATGGCGAAATTATTGCGTGGCGGTGAATCTTTCGAAGAGCACCGATTCGCGGAGCAGTAGGCGGTGGTAGATTGTTTGGTATGAGTTGGGTGGAAAGACGCTCGTCGGAGTGATGCTCGTGGCGTAGGTTGTGTCGCCGCCGACTCCTCCTGTTACGGCGTAGGTCGGCATCTTGGCGATTTGCGCCTTTAGCTTTTCCTTGTCGCCGTTGTTGGCGAAATCCAGCGCCACCAGGAAAGGGAATTCCGAATCGTCGATTTCCACTTTCGCGATTTTAATGTTCGCATTGGCTGCGGCAGTGTCGATGGCGCGCGCCAATCCGTCCTTGGAATACGCTGCATCCAACTCGGCGGGCGGCGGAACGGGGTCGCCGAGATAATGGATAAGCGCATCGTTTGGACCTTTGGGGATATATTTTTGCGCGCCGCCCGCAGAATTGGAGTGAGGAGCTGGTTTGCGGCGCATTACCCACGGTTCCTGGCCGAAATAAACTCCGCCGACATTGTGTCCATGCGCATAAAACGACAAATGCAAATAGCCCGGGTCGTCCATGCGTTTAACAAGGCGGAACGATCCAGAGCCTTTCGACACTCGCACACTCTGCTCCGAAGCCACCTTCGAGGCCGTCTTGTTTGTTGTAGTGGCATAAAAGCACAGGTCTGCCGCATCTTGCGAATCGAGTGTGTAGGCGCCGGTAATGCAATACGTGCCGCCTTGCACAATGCGGTTAGTGGAGCCGCGCAGCTCCGAGATCGTTATGGCGTCTCCCTGTGCGAAGTCGACGCTCCCCGTCTCGAACATGATGACATACGGGAAATCTCCGTCCGGTTTTGGACTAGGAGTGTCGCCTGCGAGTGCTGACGTCGCGCACGATACAAGAGCGCACAGGATAATGCATTTGGTGCGGAATATATTCATAGTGGTTTGAATTTTTGAATCGTTTATCGCTCCTGCTGGAATGTTTCTTCGGCGGTCAGCGAACTCTCAGCGATTGAGTCAATAATAGTGTTGCTCTGCCTCCGGAATGTGTAAACGGGCTGAGAGTAGGAAATCTCCATGTGAATTGCGCCCGTGGCGTTGCGGGCGGACGGCTCCGGCTGCCTGCGAGTTCCTGTTGAGACGGATTGCTGCATCAGCAATGCGCCCAGCGCAATTCCCGCGACGCCGAGCCCAAAGGGCAGGGCGACGCGTCTCCACCACGGCATTGCCGGCGCGGTGCCCGGGTTCGCGATGCGCCGTTGAACCCCCGCGGCCATCTTGCGGCGAGCCGCTTCGTCAAAGGACACGGAATTCGCGGCGTTTTCAAATTGCGTGGAAAGAGCCTTGGAAACCGCGCGTTCGCGTTCCCGCGCATGGCGGCAAGCGGGGCAGGCGTTGAGATGCTCCTCGGCGGCGGCAGCCGTTCGCGGCGGTAGCGAACCGTCCGTGAGTCCGCAGAGAAGATTCTGTATTTGCCCGCAATTCATTTCTTTTCCTTTGTGCCGCCCGCGCCGAAAAGGTTCAATTCCACCGGCAGATTTTTCCGCAACTCCTGGATGGCGTAATGCAGACGAGATTTGACGGTGCCGGTGGACAACCCCAGATGCCGTGCCATATCGGCGATCTTCATCTGCTCGTAGAAGCGCAAGACCATCACCTCCCGATGCGCGCTCGATAGCCTGCCCAGCGCCCGAGCCAATTCCGTTGAAGCAAACTCCAAATCCAGTGCGCTCGACTCAATTTCCGCAGCGGGTAGTTCGGAAAGCGCCACCTCGTTCTCGGAGACGAGCCGTTTGTTGTCCCGAAAGTGGCGGCGCGTCAGATTCAGAAGTATGGCATGCAGCCAAGTGTAAAGGCTCGACTGCCCGCGAAAACGGTGGATGGATCGACACGCCTCGACAAAAGCATCCTGCACCAAATCTTGGGCGAGGGTCTCATTGCCGCAGAGCAGGGTGGCGGAACGCAGCAGCCGCGTCCCGAGCGTCTCAATCACCATTTCGATGGACGCGGGATCGCGGCGTTTCAAAGCCGCGGCGACGCTCTCATCATGATCCATTCCCTTTTGTGCCACGGTCTCGAAAAAGGTTCAAATTAAGTGAATTCAACAATAACACGGTTAAATTTCCAAAAAGCCTTGATTCGTTCGTCATAGAAATGAAGCTTAGAAAATATTATGAAAATTAAGATAGCGAGCATTATGGTGAAAAACCAGGACAGCGCCCTCGAGTTTTACACAACGAAGCTGGGCTTTGTGAAACAGAATGACGTCCGAATGGGGACATTTCGATGGTTGACTGTGTCGTCGCCCGAGGGAATCGATGGGGTCGAACTTGTTTTGGACCCGATGGCTTTCCCGCCAGCGCAGGTTTACCAGAAGGCGTTGTACGACGCCGGGATTCCTTTAACCGCATTCATAACAAGCGATGTCCATTCAGAATTTCAACGGCTTAAAGAGCGCGGCGTCCAGTTTCGTGGTGAGCCGAAGAATATGGGGCCGATCACTGCGGTATTGTTTGAGGACACGTGTGGCAACCTGATTAATCTGGTTCAACCCGTCGCGTAACTCTCAAACCCGAAAAAAAAGGTGTTTGAACAGAAGGGAACAAAGTTAACGAAGGGGTCAGGCCGATGATTGATACTACAAACGCGCACGTCCATCCCTCAGGAGAAAAGTGAGGAATTCGACTCGCTAGCTCAGATTTTCTCCTTGAACTTCACCTGACCGTCGGACAGCGTCGGTTGGATGAATCAAACGCCGCCCCCAGCCGCGAATCCTGAGGACGATTACGAGTTGCCCATCGAGGGGTTCAAGGGAACTCCCGAGGAAATCGAACGCCAATGGTTCGAGAAAGTTTACAAACCGCGCGGCGCCAATACCCCCCAACTGACCGTCCGCGCGGTCGTGATGGGATTGATTCTCGGCGGCGCGCTTTCCACCACCAACGTCTACGTCGGCCTGAAATCCGGCTGGCTCCTGGGCGTGGCGATCACGGCCTGCATCATGTCCTACGCGCTTTGGACGACCTTTTTTAAATTGGGCCTGGCGGGATCGCAAATGTCGATCCTCGAGAACAATTGCATGCAATCGACCGCCAGCTCGGCGGGCTATTCAACGGGCGGAACGCTCGTTTCCGCTTTCTCGGCCTACATCATGATTAATCATAACGAGATCGTTCCGCTGCCGTTGATGCTCGGATGGGTCTTTCTGCTGGCGGTGCTCGGTGTGACGATGGCAATCCCGATGAAACGGCAGATGATCAACGTCGAGCAATTGCGCTTTCCCAGCGGCATCGCCGCGGCGGAGACGCTGCGCGCGCTCCACAGCCATGGCGAAAAGGGCAGGCGGGCGGCAAGGGCGCTCGGCATCGCGGGCGTCCTGGCCGCCATCAGCGATTTTTGGAGCGAAGGCGTGCATTTGATTAGCGCTAAGCTGGAGCCTTATTCCCTTGATGCCATTGTCGGCAAAGCGAACGAGCATTTGCTGGGAAAGGAATGGCTGTCGCGCACGGTTCAGCTTCAATGGGATCCGGTTTTCATCGCCGCCGGCGCAATCAGCGGGATGAGGGTTGGCATTAGCATGATTATCGGCGGAACGCTTTGCTGGGCGGTGTTCGTTCCAAATTTGCAGCAGCAGGGGCTTATCACCGGCGCGGCCAGTTATCCCACATTGATTGGGTGGACCGTTTGGGGCGGGGTGGCCTGCATGCTGACTTCCAGCCTGGTTTCCTTTTTGGCCCAATGGCGGTCGATTGCCCGCGCCATGCAAGGGCTGGGTTCGATGTTTCACCGAACCGCGCCCAAGGACGAAATGGAGGCCATCGAACCGCCGATGTCGTGGTTCTTTGCGGGCCAAATTTTCGGGTGGGCGGGGCTGTCGGTTCTGGCGCATTACACGCTGAAAATGCCTCTTTGGCAAACAACGGTGGCCGTGGTCTTGAGCTTTTTCCTCGCGCTGGTGGCGTGCCGCGTGACCGGCGAAACCGACACCACGCCCATGGGCGCGATGGGAAAAGTGACCCAATTGACCTTCGGCTGGCTAAGCCCCCGCAACATGAACGTCAATTTGATGGCCGCCAACATCACCGCTGCCTCGGCGGCATCATCTGCGGATTTGCTGACCGATTTGAAGAGCGGCTATTTGCTGGGAGCCAATCCGCGCAAGCAGTTTTTGGCGCAATTTTTTGGCATCTTCATTGGCACCCTGACAACGGTGCTGGCCTACCGGGTCATTATCGGCCCGCACGCCGAAGCGCTGGGCGGGGCGAAATTTGGCGCGCCCGCCGCCCAGGCCTGGAAAGCCATCGCGGAGGCGTTGAGCAAGGGTTTCGAAACGATGGAGCCAATCAAGGTCAAATCCATGGTGATTGGCGGGATCGTGGGAATCATCCTGCCGGTGCTCGGATTCATCTTTCCGAAGCACGAGAAATACATCCCCTCGGCCGGCGCGCTCGGGCTGGCATGGACATTCCAGTGGTACTACAGCTTCCTCTTTTTTGTGGGCGCGGTGATTAGCTGGATTTACACCAAAGCCGCGCCGAAGAGTTCCGAGGAATTCACCTTCCCGGTTGCATCCGGATTGATCGCAGGCGCGGCCTTGATGGGTGTGGCGGTTGTTTTCGCGGATCGGATTCTGGGGAATTGACGAAGCCGAATGCGAGAGGAAGGGATCGGATGCGTCCTGTAAAGAAGACTTTTGCAGCGAAGGAAAAGCGCAATAAGAAAATTGAGGACGGAAGCGTTTTATCTGTTGACACAACGCCCTAACGGGTGACACTTCCGATGTATCCGCCTGAGCGGCCACGCATTAACCGCGCTTCTGCCGGTTGCGCCGCCGCGCAAGGTCGGCCGCCCTTCCGAATCCCGCTCAACATTGGCCGGTTGGATACCGCCATTTCCTGATTGACAAGGTGCGCGAAAAGCGGGTTCCTTAGTGAGTGAACCCGCAGAGGCTCAGTCAGATGGCGAAGCAAGCTTTCATCCTGTTAGTGGGATCGTTTTTTTGGATAATCCTTAACGGCTGCCAACACCCGGCGACGTCTCTGTCAGCGAATCATCCAGGGTTGCGGCCACTGGAGTTCCTTAATTTGACCAACGGAGAAATTCTTGAGGGTGATGTGAGTTTGCCATTCAAAGTGAACGTGTCCAACTTCAACGACAAGCGAA
Organism: uncultured Verrucomicrobiae bacterium; assembly: GCA_963764165.1. Taxonomy (GTDB): domain Bacteria; phylum Verrucomicrobiota; class Verrucomicrobiia; order Limisphaerales; family Palsa-1400; genus Palsa-1400. Next base: position 167,791 of record CAVXRD010000004.1, on the reverse strand, counting down.
TTTACCTGATTGTAAATCATAGCACGGGGTCGCCTATGAGCGTCAGCATCTGCCAAGACTCTGCTGCCCGTTACTCTGCACATTGGCACACCCAAGACTGTCCGAATGGCCTTTATGATGTTTATTTGGAAGACGATGCCGATGACGGTTCCGGGGAACCGTTATATTACAGCGCAACAAACTCTATTATTCTTTCGAATTGGATTACTTTTCTTCCGTGGAACGTCGCCGGTAGCCAAATGTGGGTCTTTGCGCGGGTGGCCGCTCCCCATTCAGATTGGCGGGTGGAGGTCTGTGATGCCAAAAGCAATTATCTCGGCTACCTTGTGGGAACAACAACCAATGGGTTAATTAGCTTTTTTTGGGATTACAAGGATGCGAAGGGAGTCTATCATACAAACGAAAGTTACAATTTGGAATATTCTGCCACGGCCGTAGCCGGCTCAAAGGCAGCGATCCCTTTGGTTCATCCAAATGTGCAAGTTATGGACGAGCCGGCGACAGACCCTACGCCTCGAAAGATGATCGAGCGAAAGTAGCTCGGCCGTATTTGCGGCTCGCTCGCATCGAGGAAAACATTAATGCCTTCGTGCGCTCACGCTGCTTGAACGAGCGATTGCTTGTTCTCTCTCGCTTTGGCCCAGACCGCTGGCGTGAACTCTTTGATCTGGGTGATTTTGGCAGAGGGCAGTTGTAAAAACAACGGTCAGTCCCACATAATTACATATTTGGATTTTTGTCATTTGCGTTTTTGGCGGAGCAGGTTCGACAACGATCCCGGCGATCCCATCTTTAACCGCTTCCCTATCCATTTCACCGGCATCGCCGATTCTTTCCTCAGGCGCAAGGCTATGGCCGCCTTTTTCGGATCCTCCTTCCGCCGTCGGCCCAGTTGCGCCTCCTTCCATCCGAGCCTTCCCAATTCCGATTCCACCACGCATTCCGCGCGTTCGATGTCGCTTTCCGCCCCGTAATGGCTGGCAGTGCGTCGTTCGCTCATCTGGGCCAGCAGTTCCTTCCGGAATTTCTTGCCGCCGAGAAACCATCCGCGCCGCAACGGAACGCATTCCTCCTTATCTTCACTTGCCCTTTTTGACGTAAGACAGAGGTCCATTGGGTCGTGGCAAAATCGACGGCGGAACCTTGAGGAAAATCGTTCAACTGACTCCGATTTGCGCTGTTCATTTGCCTGTGGCTTGAGCTGTTCTAACTCTTTAAGTACTATGGCTGTCAAATGCCCGCACCCTAATGGTTGACCTCTTTCCACTTACAATCATTAACGCGCCCTATTTCCGGATACCGTAAACAGACGATTTTCCCCCATACATGCCACTCACTTGTCGCCGAATATGGGATACCACAAGGTCCTGTCTGGCATACATCCGTAAAATCCCAACATCCAATGTTGGCATGGAATTCTTTTGGAATTCAGTCGCTGTCATGTGCTCTAGGCAGTTCAAAGCTCCTAGCCAATCGCTTTTACTTCCTTCCTCCACGTAGAGCGAAGAGCTAGCAACAATCCCATTTGAGGCAAGCAAGTCAACAGAACCGTGAAAGCTCTGTTTTGTGTCGATTTTAAGCAGACGCAGCATGACATCGCAATCGTAGAGGATATAGAAGGCATGATCATCATTCGCGACGCTGAATGTCAAAATAGGGTTTCGCTCAAAGTCGCCATGCAAGGTCATTTCGCCGGTATGGCCATCTTGTGTCCAAGTGCTAACGTGATAAATAGAGTCATGCAAGGTTGCAAAAGGTTTCGGAGCCAAAATAGTCACCCTCGTGCCGTCCAAAAGCACAAATTTCTTTGAGCGCGGCAAGAATATAAGCACGAGCACCAAAATCAATAACGTTAGCGCAATCAAACTCGATGACGAGCGTGGTAACCTTGTATTCTTCATGGCTCGTCATCACGATACTGTATTCGAAGGAACAACACGTGATTAAACGCCACGAAAAAAGGGGTCAAAAAAGCGGTCAGTCCCACATAATTACATATTTGGATATTTGTCATTTGCGCTTTTGGCGGAGCAGGTTCGACAACGATCCCGGCGATCCCATCTTTAACCGCTCCGCTATCCATTTCACCGGCATCGCCGATTCTTTCCTCAGGCGCAAGGCGATGGCCACCTATTTCGGATCTCCCTTCCGCCGTCGGCCCAGTTGCGCCTCCTTCCATCCGAGCCTTCCCAAATCCGATTCCACCACGCATTCCGCGCGTTGGATGTCGCTCTCCGCTGCTTCCTGCCCGTAATGGCTGGCACGGCGTCGTTCGCTCATCTGGGCCAGCAGTTCCTTTCGGAATTTCTGGCCGCCGAGAAACCATCCGCGCCGCAACGGAACCCATTCCTCCTTGTCTTCACTTGCCTTTTTTGACGCAAGACAGAGGTCCATTGGGTCGCGGCAAAATCGACGGCGGAACCTTGAGGAAAATCGTTCAACTGACTCCGATTTGCGCTGTTCATTTGCCTGTAGCTTGAGCTGTTCTAAATCTTTAGGCACTATGGCTGTCAAATGCCCGCACTGTCGAGAATAAATGCAGGAGGCGCATCAATTCATTGCAATGCAGTTTACCGCAATACTCCTCCCCCAGCGCCGCCGCCGACTTTTTGCCACCGGTTCCGCCTGAACAATCGACGATTCGTTTGTCTTGTCCTTGCCAATACCACATACGCGTGTAATTACCTCATTAATTGACAAATAAACTTTTCGGCTTTATTTTTGACACTGTGGCCGTCAGGGCGTGTTCTTTGACATTTTGCGGATTTCCGAGTCTCTGATTCGGGGCTTGGGAATAAACTGTGATCGGCGCGTTTCACCCTATTGCACCCTTGGTTTTCGCGACAAAATCCCTATTGCCCCCCACGCGCAAGCGTCTGCCCAATATTTAATATGAGGGATCGACGGGGGTTCCCCCTGCCGGGATTGATCAACCGCGTTTATGATGGCTCTGTGCAAGGGTTTGTGACGGCAATTGTGAGGTTCTTCGCTGTTTTCAATGGAACAATGATGGTGCAGGCATCTTGATGAAAATTTTCAGGGAACGACGGAAAGACGCCGCGTTTCATGCAACCCGACAGCGCGGGAAGAAATGTTGCGGGTTTGTTGCTATTTTTGTTGCCCCTTATCTCGTTGATGGTCAACCGTGTAGCGGGTGTTGCCCCTTTTTCGAGATCACACATTATACCGAGCTTTGGCCAAGCCAGTGCCAAGCCTGGATTCCAAATGGGTTGTCCCGCAACGACGGCTAACGAGTTGTCTCATTCCACCGAAAATGGCGAGGAACCTTTTGTTACCTTTTAAGTGCTTTATAATCAACAGTGTAACCGATGTTACCGATTTTTGGAGATTATATGACTATTCGCATTAAGACAAGTGGCGACTCCTTCCTCGCTCCTTGTCGGCAAATGAGAACGGGCGTCCGGAGTGCATTGCGAATGGGTTGCAAATGTCACAAGAAAGCCAATTTCACTTGTCTTTCAACAAGACACATGCTTTCATCTTGCCCATGGCATTGCCGCCGCAGGTTTCGTACGCTTCCCCCGTTATGGCGCAGCTTCCCCATCGATCAAGTCTAGTCACAGAAACGGCGTTGATCCTCAAGCGATGGATCAGCGACGGTGAAATCAACGGTGTGCTGCCAGGGGAATTCCGGCTGAAAGCCAGGCTTGGCGTCGGACGCGACACGTTGCGCCTGGCTTTGAAACAACTGGAACAGGAGCGGTGGATTTCCACCTGCGGCCGGGGAAAGCAGCGGCGGGTTCACAAGCAGGGGCCACCTGAAGCCCGCGCCGAAGTCGATAATCCGCTTCCCGTCACGTTTCTGTCGCCGTTTCCGATGGTTGACCGGATCATCCATGTCGAACTCGAAGATTTGGAGAAGCATCTTCACCAGCAAAAGCGCGAGCTGCGATTTGTCTCCTCGGTGCACCTGCACTCGAGCCGGCCGGATCAATTCTTAAAACGTCTCGTTGCTGAGAATCCTTCGGCGGCGTGGATGCTGCATTTCGTCGGTGAAGCGACACAGCGATGGTTCGAGCGGCAGGGATTGCCCGTGTTTATCTATGGCACTCCGTTTCCAGACGTAAAGCTGCCGTTTGTCGTCAATGATTGGGAATCGGCTGCGTTTCACGCGGGGCTGCAATTAATCCGGCAAGGCCACCGCGTCATCGCGCAAATGGCGTTCGAGCAGATTGTGCCGGGCATGCTGGCGATTGAACGCGGATTGCGCCGGGCGATTGGATCCAGTCCGGAACCGGCGCAGTTGATTGTTTTCAGGGACGACCATTCGCCGGAATCCGTCGCCCGTTCGCTCGCGAAAGCGTTTGGCCTCGAGGAGCGTCCGACGGCGCTGGTGTTTTGCTCATCGGGCCAATTGCTCACCTGCTATTCGTGGATGACTTCCAAACGGCTCGCCGTGCCGGATGACATTTCGCTTGTCTGCGTGCCCAGCGATAGCTGGTTCCAGGACTTGCATCCGCCCGTGTGCCATTACGCCAACAATCCGCGGACGATTGCGCGTTACGTCCGGCAAAAAGTCATGGAGCTGGTGCAGACGGGCAGGGTGGCCAGAAAGTCGCTGCTTGTGCGTTTGGAATTCAAACCGGGCGCGACGATCGGGCCGCCGCCGGCCGATCCGGTCAAGCTGGAGCCCATCGCCGAAGCTGTCGAAAATTAGCCGCCGCAGCGTCTGTCACCGCTGTTTTATCGTCCGACAAGTACATTTTCCTTGTGGCGTTTGCCAGCTAGAAGCTAGTGTCGCGGTCGAACCATGAAGTCACCCGAATCGAAGGGCGGAAGCCCTAAGCCTGCCCGCATTGTGCGCGCTGCCGCAAAGCGTGGTCGACCAAAACTAAAGAAGCCATCGCTTCAACCATTGGAACCGCTCGTGGCAAAACACAAGGGTCATGCCTCCCGCGGCCTCGGAGGGTTGTGTTTTTAAAGGCAGTGTCGACAGTGTCCTGCTCCCGCATCACAGTGGCCACCGGTTTGAAAGCGACCCGGCAATAAATTGTCTCCCCGTTGGAAATGCCACCCTGAATTCCGCCGGAATTATTCGTGACAGTCCGCACTTTCCCGCCCTTCATCCGGAACGCATCGTTGTGGGCCAGGCCGGTCAGCAAAATCCCTCCGAAACCAGAGCCGATTTCAAACCCCTTCGAGGCCGGCAAGCTCAGCATCGCCTTGGCCAGATCCGCTTCCAGGCGGTCAAATACAGGTTCGCCCCAGCCGGGAGGAACGCCGCGCGCCACGCACTCGACAATCCCGCCGACACTGTCGCCAGCGCGGCGCATTTTCTCGATCAACCGGATCATTTTCCGGGCCGTCGCTTCGTCGGGGCAGCGGACGATGTTTTTCTCAATCTCTTTGGGGGTGACGCGTTCACGGTCCACTTGCGCGGCGATTTTTTGAACCTGCGTCACGTAAGCGAGCACGTTTACGCCGAACTGCTCACTGAGAATTTTCTTGGCGACAGCGCCCGCGGCGACGCGCCCAATCGTTTCACGCGCGCTGGTGCGACCGCCGCCCTGCCAGTTGCGGATGCCGTATTTCGCCTGATAAGTGTAGTCTGCGTGGGATGGGCGGAACTTGGTGGCCATTTCGCTATAGGCTTCAGGCCGCATGTCTTCATTCTTCACCCACATCGAAATGGGAGTGCCGAGCGTTTTGCCTTCAAACGTTCCGGATAGTATTTGCACGCGATCCGCTTCATTTCGCGGCGTGACGATGGAGGATTGGCCGGGACGGCGGCGGTCGAGATCGGGTTGAATGTCCGCTTCCGTCAAGGCAAGGCGCGGCGGGCAGCCGTCAATTACAACGCCGACGCCACCCCCATGGGATTCGCCCCATGTGGTAATGCGAAACAAATGTCCAAAAGAATTGCCCATTTGCGGAAGTGTAAAGTTCGCCCCCGCCCAAACGCAACCGTCGTTTTGCCTAATGGGCATCATCGCGCCCGGCTTCGTGGACGCGAATGAATGGCCGGAGAACGATCAATCCGACGGGCGCGACGAGGCTGATCAGGGCGACAATCAACCACAATGTTTGCGAATGGCGCGGCCCGGTCGCGGGGCAATATTGCTCCAGCCAATTGCCGGAGAAAATTCCGATGAGAAGTTTGGGCAAGAGCAGTGGGATGTAGGAAAGCGCGCTGTAGGACGCTTCCTGTCCCTTGGGCGCGATGGCGGCGCTGTATTCGTAGACCCGCGGCGAGTAGAAGGATTCGCCAATGGAAAGCATCAACACAAAAAGCGTTATCATCACGTAATACGGATGCACGGCACCCTGGACTCCAAGCAGAGTATGGCCAATGAAATTTCCGAGAAACCCATTCGCCAGCGGCTCAAACATCGATGGCGGCATCGACATGAAAAACACTGAACACGCCGAAATCAGACATCCCAGAATCACCATCGAGTAGGCGGAAAAACGCTGTGTCATCGCGCCGATGATCGGCACGAGAATGATGACAAAAAGGCTATTCCATCCCCACATCGTCATGATGGGCGCGCCCGGCCCCAGCTCTCGAATGCCAAACAGCGGATAAACGTAATCCATCTGCCGATAGATCAATTTCACAAACGCAATCAACACCAGAAACGCCAGCAGGCGGTAAAACATCGTTTGGGAAAGCAGCTTCTCGACCAGTTGCCAGGTGCCTTTGGCGGCTTCGGAGATTGTCAAACCTACGGATTGAATCATCGTGCGCCCGGCCGGTTTTGCGGCGCGCGGAACAATTTTCAAGCCTGCATCCGACGCCTCCGCGCCTTCTCGCAGCATCCAGATCAACGGGAGCAAAAGGATCTCCAGCACCAGTCCGGCGAGGAAAATGGTGCGATAGGTCGAGATCGGATTTCCGAAGAGAGACCAGTGCCCGTATTCGCCCAGCCATTTGCGCAGGTGATCAATCAGGAACGCGGAAATCCAGAATCCAAGATTCATCATCGCGTAAATCATCGAGAAGGACATGGAACGCTGGCGGGTATTGGAATATTTCCGAGCCGCAGCCACAAGCACGGGCCCGCCCAATGCTTCACCGACCGCCAGCGGCACCAAGCCAAAACCTAGCGCCAGCCACTTGATCCCGGTAACAACCAATACGAATCGCGCCACAATGCAAATCGTCGTCCCGATAAAGAGAGTTCGGCGCATTCCCAAAACATCCGTCAGTGAACCGACCAGCAACGTGACAAACGACATCAGAAGCGACCACGCCGCCACAACGCGCAGAGCTTTCTTGTCTCCAAAACCGAGGTCGGATTGGAGCCAGAGGACAATCGTGGTGTTGGTTACGGCGTAAGCCGCGATGCTGATGAATTTAATCGCGAAGACGAGCCACAATTCGGGAATCGCGTCGTGAAGAACCGCGAATTTTCCGAAGAATCGCTGGAGCGCGGAGGATTTGCTGGCTTCCGTTTCGCCGCTTGGAACAATTGGTGTGATCAAGCGGCACGATCAAACGATACTTTCGCGCCGCCGTAAAGAACGAATCGTTATTTGCCGCCTGGAGCCATTGGCGCTGGGGCGACGTGCATGACTTGGTTGACCGCCTGAGACAGAGTCCAGTGATTGGCATTCATCAGGTCGACAATGGTGCCAGTTGTGCTCGCGGTGGCGGGTGACGTGCCTTCGACCTCCCATGTCTGGCCGTTCCAAAGGACGAGGCTCGTCCCGGGCGCAATGACCGACGTGCCGGAAGGATCGTTGGCATAGGCGGCCAGTTGTGTCGCGCCACTGGCATTGGCAGACGTTGTGATTGGGCCACTGAGCATCTGAGTCGATGCCGTTACCGAGATAACGCCGGGATAAAAGGCGGGATAAACTTCGCCTTCACCGGGCGTATTGCCAGCCGCGGCGACGAAAGTGATTCCTTTTTGCTCGCCCTCCTGAATCAGTTGCCCGAGCATTGTGCTATAACCGGTGCCGCCCGAGCTAATGCTGATGGGATTTGCTCCGGCATTGATGCCCGAAACTATCCCCTCCATCATTTCATAAGTCGAAGTGCTTTCGCCGGAGCCGTATATATCGATGGGGAGAATTTTGCTCGGATTGCTCGACATCGCTTCGAGCATCGTTTCCAGCATGCTTGTCCCGTGCGAAGGATCAGCGCCGGGCGGATCATCCTGGCCGGTGACATTGATGGGAGTCAAGACGTAGGGAGAAAACTGGGCTGGAGGATCAACGGACGTATCCACGAGCCCGATAACTGGGCCATTGGGATTCGGTTGCGGATTTATATTCAAAAGGGAATTGGCGGATGAGGCAACGGGCGTGATTTGGGCGGGAGTCGGACGGTCAATGGAATAATTTCCATCCGCCGCTGCTACTGAAGGATCGGAAGCCAGCGATTGCAAAGCTGCGTCTGCGCTCGACCCATCCGGGAACTGCAATTTGTAAAGTCCAATGCGGTCATCACGCGCCGCTACCGTCGCGCCAACTTTCTTCGCGAGCTGATCAACGGAATTGGTCGCACCGCGCTTGAGCTTCACCAAGTCCTGATCGTGAATGCGGTAATCCTTTTTCGCCGCGGCAATCGCCTGAGATGCCGCTTTGACGCTCGTCCGATAAACCTTAAGGCATTCGACGCCGTTGGACGAAAAAAGCGAGTAATTCAATTTGCCCAGCATCCGATGGAGCGCTTCGTCCTGCGGAATGTCCTTGAATTTCACAGAGACGGAAGAGCTCGCGCCTGCTTCGACGAACACTTTCCAGCCCGTTTGAGCGGCAATTTTTCCGAGGAGGGAATAAAGATCCGAAGTCTGGATGTCCGCCGAGACCTGTTTGTCTTTGGCGCGCCACTGGAGCGAATCCGAGCCGAAGCACGCGCTGGTGGCGAGAATCATTGCAAGTCTCACCCACAGAACAGAGCAACTGGAAATCCTTCTCATTGCGTGGAATATAGCGGCAACATTGTCAAAAACGCAAATTGTATCGCGCGCTTTTGCATCCCTTCTCGCAGGGAGGGCATGGAACCCTTCCGGCGAGGGCGGTGGGCAGCACCCGGCAGGCATCCCGGCTGGCGGCCAGCCTGGATTTTTCAAGCGCTTCGTCATTTCTCTCAATGGGAACCTTTCTTTACCTATGTTTGCCTTGGTTTGCTTATGTTTACATCTGCAAACGCGCCATCGCGGTTGTTGAGGACCGAGCGGGGCGCCACGCGCCAGACGCCTTCACGAAGCGGTGGTTGGCAGACGATTCGGCCCAACGCCGCAGGCCCCATTTCCAATCGGTCCTCAGCCCCGTCACACCTATCACATATATGCACATGGACGCATTCTGGCACATGGAAATGAAAACAGAAAACCTACCAGAGGTTTTCAGGCACGATTTTTGGAGAAAAAACTGGGTGAAGACACCCGCCTTGTCGCAAAAAAAACCCAGAGTGCAATAGGGTGCAATAGCGTGCAATGCCCCGGTCGCGATTTGGCGGGGATCCCTTCGCCGAGGCGGCCCCGCCTCGGAATGACGAGGCGCCTGCCCGGCCAGGAACAACTGTTCCCTTGGCGCGGAAGTCCGCAAAATGTCAAAGAACGCGCCGTGGCGGCGGCAGGGACAAACATAAGGCCGAAAGGCCCTCGGCGTCAATTAAGATTGCATTTACACGCTTTAGTGGTATTATGGAAGCGTGACAAACGAGGCATCGATTGTTCAGGCGGGCCGAAGTCAAAAGCGAAGGGGGCGCCCGGGCAGGTGCTTTTTGGCCGGGCGCAGCTTTGTCGCAGGCCAGCCGAAGCGGAAAGACGCGACTGAGGATATGAGCGTGCAGCGGCTGGCCTCCGACACAGCCGCGTCACCGCCCAACGATCCGCGAACCTCACCCACACCCTTCGATAATGCGGTCGCATCTCTTTTTGGCAATCCCTTGCCGGCGAATCGCGGATTCCCTCGCCCCGCGCAGCGGGGAGAGGGGCGGTTAGGAAACGACTGAAATCCATCGGCCCTCAATGCGCCTGGACTCTCCGAGTTTTAATGAGCTGCCCCTCTCCCCTTTTCTCTCCCCGCCAAGCTTTGGGGGGTGAGGGCGATCACTTGCCGACCTGCCGGGCTTTTGCAGAAGTCCGCCCTCACAAAAACTGAGATGCGCCCTTGATTATACCTTATACCCCTTCACAAAACCCACTTGACTTTGAAGAGGATCTTGCAAAAACTCAATGCGTTCGGAATGGCTAAAATGTCGTGCTTCAAAACATCATCTTTATTTCTCTACATAATGCTATTTCCACTGTTGGCTGGCGCTCAGATTCAACAGGCGTGGGTGGAGCGATACGACAACGGCTTTCCCGAGGGAACGAATCAAGTGGTCAAGATGGCGCTTGATTCGCTTGGCAACATTTGCGTCACAGGGCTGTCCGAAAACGTCGCTACTAATCTTGGTTATGCTACCATCAAATATGCCCCAAACGGAAGCACGCTCTGGCAGGCCCGCTACGATTCCACAAATTTTCCGGCCGCAGTTCCCGCTGTATTGGTGTTGGATATCAGCAATAATGTCTTTGTCACCGGAAGCGCTCTCACAGTCAAATATGATTCCAACGGAAATCAGCTTTGGACGGCGCCCTACGCCGGCACATCAATGGGAATTGATACAAATGGAAACGTGGCGCTGACGGGATTCGGGTCATTAACTGAGGCGGTCAAATTGAGTCCAGCGGGAAGCAATTTGTGGACGCAGACGTTTCCGAGTTCCTATTGGAGCGCCAGCATTACGAGAGGCCTGGCAGTGGACTCTGCTGGCAATACTTACGTAGCTGGTGAATATCAAAATGGTCCCGATGATTTCGTTGATATCGAACTGCATTTGATCAAATACGATCCGAGCGGAAACCAAGTCTGGACCGGAGCGGAACGCGGGAATTTGGATACAGTGCCGTTTACAATAATGACGATGACAGTCGATTTATATGGGAACGTATGGATTGCCGCTAACTTCAGTGATGCCGTCCCCGGCTCGATGAAGTTCGGAGGCGGGGGGACTCTGCTTTGGGCCAATTCGAATCCAGATGCGAATTGCGGCGACGAAGACCCGCATGTGTTAGCGTTAGATGCTGGCGGCAACGCGGTAGTGACAGGATCTTCATGTTATGTGTCGAATATTTATACGTTTGCGACTACGGTATACGGAACATACAAAGCCGATACGAATGGCGATTGGCAGTGGACAAACAATTACCCGGTAATGCCCGCGTCGCCGTCCGTGCACAGCGGCGCATACGCGATTGCTATCGATTCATTTGGCAATTCGTATGTAACGGGCTACTCGTTTACAGGCTCAACCACCGGCATCGTCACCATCGCCTACGGCCCGAATGGCAATCAGCTTTGGCTGCAAACCTACGCCGCGCCCAGCGGAGGCAATGCCGTCGGCAACGCCATTGCGGTGGATAACGCGGGAAATGTCTACGTCGCTGGCTATGAGGACACCGGGGCTGGCGGAACCGAATTTGTCCTCATCAAATATTCGCCGGTCAAACTGCAAAAGACATCAAACGGCTCGATGCTGCTTCAGGCTCTCGGCTCCCCCGGCGAAATCTTCACCATCGAAGCCAGCCAAAACCTGACCAACTGGTTCGGCATAGGCACCGCCACCGCCGACACCAACGGCCTGATGCAGTTCACCGACACCAACGCCCCCAATTACACGGCCCGCTTCTACAACACCATCCCGCAATGACAGATACCTGCCATTCTGGTAGGGCGAGACTCCGTCGAGCCGTGACTTCTCTTCAAGGTAGGGACGCCTCGCCGAGGCGTCCGCTCCCATCGCTCGCAAATGATTGCGGGCAACGAGCTGCCCGGATCATAACTTTCTTTTCTTTAATCACGTCCCTCCTCTCCTCCGTCTCCGCCCACGCCCAAATCCAACAAGCCTGGATAGCTCATTACAACAACGGTATCACCAACGGCACCAATCAGGCCGTCAAAATGGCAATGGATTCCAGTTCAAACATTCTGCTGACTGGGTTTTCACAGAACGCCAAGACTAACCTTGGCTACGCGACCGTCAAATACGCTCCGAACGGAATCCAAATTTGGGTGGCCCGTTATGATTCCACGAATTTTCCATTGGCCGAACCGGCAGCCCTGGCTCTCGATAACAGCAACAACGTGATCATTACCGGTAGTGCGCTCACCGCCAAATACGACTCCAACGGAAATGAGCTTTGGACTGCGCCCTACGACGGTGCATCAATGGCGGTCGACACAAACGGAAATGTTGCCATCACCGGATTTGGGTCATCCAACGCGACGGTAAAACTCAATTCGATGGGGAGCAATCTGTGGATGAACACGTATCCCGGGTCATCCTACTGGGGTCCAGGATATGCCGAAGCGGTTACCGTGGACAGCGCCGGCAACACCTATGTGGCCGGCAACTATCCGTATGACTATCTAGAATATAAATTTCTTTTGGTGAAATATGCCGCAAACGGGAGTCAAATATGGGCAGGCTCCTACCAATTAGCTGGAGGTCTATTCACAATAACTACCCTTGCCATCGACGTATTCGGAAACATTTGGGCTGAAGCAAATGTCTATAGTTTTCCTGCTTGCACGATAAAGTTCGGTGTTGGGGGAGATGTGCTTTGGAGCGATAGCGACCCTGTTGACTGTAGTGATTTGGGACCTTATGCACTTGGGTTGGATCACCAAGGAAATGCGATAGTGACAGGAACCTCGTGTTATGCTGGCCCCCATTATTCGTGGGGTACATTACTGTTCGGAACCTACAAAGCCGATACCAATGCGGATTGGGCGTGGACAGACCTCTATCCGGCCGTGGCATCTCAGAATGTGCGCAGTCTGGCCGCCGCCATTGCCATTGATTCGTTTGGCAATTCGTATGTGACGGGATGGTCATGCACAGGTTCCACCACCGGTATCGTCACCATCGCCTACGGCCCGAATGGCAATCAGCTTTGGCTGCAAACCTACGCCGCGCCCAGCGGAGGCAATGCCGTCGGCAACGCCATTGCGGTGGATAACGCGGGAAATGTCTACGTCGCTGGCTATGAAGACACCGGGGCTGGCGGAACCGAATTTGTCCTCATCAAATATTCGCCGGTCAAATTGCAAAAGACATCGAACGGCTCGATGCTGCTCCAGACTCAAGGCTCCCCCGGCGAAATCTTCACCATCGAATCCAGCCAAAACCTGACCAACTGGTTCGGCATAGGCACCGCCGCCGCCGACACCAACGGGCTGATGCAATTCACCGACACCAACGCCCCCAATTACCCCGCCCGCTTCTACAACACCATCCCGCAATGACTGGGACAAAATGAATCTGGAACTCAGGAACTCAGGAAGAAGTGCCAACAGAAGGAAACGAAGCCAACGAAGGAGGGAGAACACCGCCGACCAAAGGACTTGTCCCTCTTCGTTCACTTCGTTCCCTTCTGTTGAGTTTCCTGCAAATTTTCGTTGTTGCGTTTTAGGCTGCCGCCAATGGATGGGACGCTGTCGATTTCACGTTGGATTTTGTGCAACTTCCGCGTGGCGCGTCATGGAATCTGACCGGGGCTCGATAGAGTATTGCCCTACCGAGGGGCTGGCTCACCGCACCAGTCGGAAATAGGCGGTATTCCCGGTGTTGGTGACGCTGGCCCAAACTGTCGTGTTGGTGATCCACTGTTGCGCGGTTACGTTTGTCCACGGTGATGGCTTGCCTAACCTTGAAGCCTCTTGCAGCGTATAAACCGTCGGAGACCATGGCCACGTAAGAACGGTATTCCCGCCCGTTTCGGTCACGGAGATCTTCGGCGGCGACATTCCAAAGAATTGAAACGCCAACGCATACGTTTCCGTGGAACTGACCGAATTGGCGTAGAGCGCCACCACTTCCAAATCGTATTTCCCCGGCGGCAGATGCGGCACATAAATGTGTTGGACGTTGTCCACCATGCTGACGCTCGACGCGATCAGCGCGCCGTTCGTCGCGTTGTAAAGGAAAAGTTCAAGGTTGTTAATATTGGTTTCGCCATTTTGACGCTCCCAATCAAGCGTCGCGGTCGCGGTTGAGTTCGACGTGATGTTGAACACGTAATGATCGACAGTGTCCCGGAGAAGTCCGATGTTCACCGTCTTAAAATTCCAACCCTGCGTCGATGCAGTGGGCGTTCCGGATGCGACGGGGGGGTGCGCCGCACCGGAGAGAACCGTCGATTCGGTTGTGTCTGAAAACTCTCCGGCCGAGAATTGCTGATAGGCGTAATACAAATTCAAAACGCCGGCGCCATAGCGCGTGTCCAGAGGGGCGGTGGTGGTGTGAGTCCAATCGAAAGGCTTCAAGGCGCTGTTAAGGAGGATGGCTTTGATCGTCCGCACGTCCGCGGCGGCGCTGGCATCGTCCCCCGCATATCCTTCGGTTGCCGCTTGCAGCAAGACGGCGGCGGCGCCCGCCACATAAGGCGTGGTGAAACTCGTCTCAACTCCCGGGGCGACGATGTCCGGCTTTGATCGCCCGTTATCTTGCGTCGGCCCATCCGTAATGACCGCGCCGGCTCCATATGCGCCGACACCAATGCAGTTGTAAGCCGTCCCGGGCGGGCCAACACTATTGTTATAATTATTCGGCGCAGAGGCAAAGATCGTGCCGAACATGCTGGTGTAATCATCGTAAATGGAGTCGATTTCCTGCTGCTCGGGCGGGCCCGCAAAGAATGCGAAACTCTGGTTGACGACTTCGTCATCGATTGGCGCGTTGGTTTGCACCACATACTGGACGAAATAGTCCGCTTCATAATTGTCGACGTGGGCGACGTTTGTGGCGACGCCGCCGGAAGCATAAAAACAGTCTGCCACAAAATCGGCATGCCCGGATTCGTATCCTTCAATATTAGGAAAAACGGCCGACGCGCCGTTGGTGGAAATCCAGTCGAACAAGCTTTCCGGTTCGCCCACCGCAGCGGGATTCACCTCGAATGCCGCCTGCGCAACCATGGCCTCCGGCTGGGCGACGATCACGCCCGTCCCAGCCAGACTCGAGTGGCTTGCGCGAAGGAGCGTGACTCCCATGGTATCCAAGTCTCCCGCGCGCGCTACCGGCGCAAAGCCAAGGAAACACGCGGCGCTTAAAAATAAAACCAGCCTCCACAACATATGGTTTCGCATATTGACAGTAACGCATTGAAGGTTGCCTTAATCCTGCCGACGCGCAAGTGCGTGATTGAAATTGCCTTTTCTTCCCCGCATCTTGGATTGATGCAAAAAGTGCGAGGCATGGTGTGTTTGGCGATGGTGATCGTGGCCGGGTGCAGCCCGAAGTCCGCGCCGCCGGGCGCAAATTCCACGACGGCGGCCGCGCCCTTGCCGGTCGGATTGGACGGCAAGCCGTTCAAGCCCGTCACCGAGGATGGCTTCGGCCACAAGGTGCCGACGCAGGCGCAGGGGCCGCTGCCCACCATCCGCCTCTGGATGGGAGCGGCTGAGGTGACTGCGGAAATGGCGATCACTCCCATCCAGGATCAAACCGGAATGATGTTCCGCACCAACATGCCCGAAAACAACGGCATGATTTTCCCGCTGCCTTTCCCGCAGCAAGCCAGCTTCTGGATGGCCAATTGTCCGCTGCCCTTGACCGCCGGCTTCATCGATCCGGCGGGCCAAATCCTGGAAATTCACGACCTTCACCCATTCGACACGAATTCCGTGACTTCCACGGCTGGCAATATTTTATACGTGCTGGAAATGAACAAGGACTGGTTCGCGCGCCATCACATCGTGGTTGGCACCACAGTGATGACGGAGCACGGAACGTTGCAAGCAACTTTTCGGAGAGCCCAGTGAAACTTGCGCTGGCCCAAATTAATACCACCGTTGGCGATCTCGCCGGCAACGAAGCAAAAATCCTGGAATATGCGGAACGGGCGAGAGCAGGGGGGGCCGAGTTGGTGCTTTTTCCCGAGCTGACGATCACTGGTTATCCGCCGCGGGATTTGCTGTTGAAACGGGATTTTGTCAGCGGAAACCTCGCAGTGCTGCAGCGCCTCGCCGCCGCCAGCGGTCCGACCGCGATGGTGGTCGGATTCGTCGGCGAAAACAAAAGCAATCCCGGACGTGAAGTCACCAACCAAGCCGCGCTGCTGCAAAACGGAAAAATCATCGCGACCCGCACCAAGGCGCTTTTGCCAACCTACGACGTCTTCGATGAAGATCGCTATTTCGAACCTGCTCCGACGAATTCGCCGGTCACCATCGGCGGCCAGCCGTCCGGCATGACGATTTGCGAAGACATCTGGAACGACGAAGATTTCTGGCCGCATCGGCGTTACCGGTATAATCCCATCGGCGACGTGCTGGCGGCGGGCGCGCGGCAAATCTTCAACATTTCCGCTTCGCCTTGGAACGTGGGTAAACAGCAGTTGCGTTACAATCTTCTGTCGAGCCTGGCCTGCAAATCCGGCCGCCCGGTGGCTCTGTGCAATTTGATTGGCGGGAATGACGAGTTGATTTTCGACGGCAGCAGTCTTGTCTTCAACGGGAAAGGCGAAATGATTGCGCAGGGAAAATCGTTCGCGGAGGATTTTTTTGTAATTGACACTGAAACAAGCCCGCCGTTGCCGCACGTTGCCGCGTCAGAGGAAGAGGACATTTACAACGCCCTTGTTCTCGGACTTCGCGATTATTTCCAAAAGTGCGGTTTCAAATCCGCCGTGCTGGGCCTGAGTGGCGGCATTGATTCCGCGCTGGTTGCGTGCCTCGCGGTGGCGGCGTTGGGCGCGGAGAATGTTCACGGAGTTTCGCTGCCGTCTCAATTTTCGTCGCAGGGCAGTTTGGACGACGCGGCGCTGCTCGCAAAACGGCTTGGCATCCGCTACGATGTCATCCCGATTCAACCGCCATTTGAGGCGGTTAAAAAGCAGGTGACAGCAGCTTTCGCCGGGCGGCCCGAAGACACGACCGAGGAAAATATTCAAGCGCGCTTGCGCGGCATCATTCTGATGTCTCTCTCCAATAAATTCGGCTCGCTGTTGTTGACGACCGGCAACAAGAGCGAACTCGCGGTCGGCTACTGTACCCTTTACGGCGATATGTGCGGCGGCCTCGCGGTCATCAGCGACGTTCCAAAGACGACCGTCTACCGTCTCGCCCGCTGGATCAATCGCGAGAGGGAAATCATACCCGAGGCCTCCATCACGAAACCGCCCTCGGCGGAATTGCGACCGAACCAAACGGATCAGGATTCGCTGCCGCCTTACGAAATTCTCGACGCCATTTTGGAGCAATACGTTGTCAGCGGACGTTCGCCCGCCGAGATTATCGAATCTGGGTTTGAGGCGGACACCGTGCGGCGGGTTATTCGTTTGATCGACGTCAACGAATACAAACGCCGCCAAGCCGCGCCCGGCTTGAAAGTGACCAGCAAGGCGTTTGGCGTCGGGCGAAGATTCCCGATTGCGCAGCGGTATCGAGGCATTTAGAAATTTCAATCACATGGCAACACGTTCCGAACAACTCTTCGCGGAAGCTCTCAAATACATTCCCGGCGGTGTCAATTCGCCCGTTCGCGCCTTTCGGGCCGTGGGCGGCAATCCTATATTTGTAAACAAGGCGAAGGGCGCGCACGTCTTCGACGTCGATGGAAATGAATATGTGGATTACGTCGGCACCTGGGGCCCGGCGATTCTAGGGCACGCGCCCGCCAAAATCGTCAAGGCAGTTCAGGCGGCGGCAGAGCAGGGGACGAGCTTCGGAATTCCCAACCCGCTGGAAGTCAAGATGGCGCAACTGGTCTGCCAAGCCGCGCCAAGCGTTCAGAAAGTGCGGATGTGCAATTCCGGCACCGAGGCGTGCATGTCGGCCATCCGCCTCGCGCGCGGATTCACTGGCCGCGACAAAATCATCAAGTTCGACGGCTGTTACCACGGGCACGCGGATTCGCTGTTAGTGAAAGCCGGTTCGGGCGCGCTGACATTCGGAAATCCCGACAGCGCCGGCGTGCCTGCCGCCTTCACGCAGCACACCATCGTTCTGCCGTTCAATGAAATTGAGCCAGTGAAGGCGGCTTTCGCAGCCAACGTTGGGCAAATCGCGGGAATCATTGTCGAACCGGTGCCCGGCAACGCCGGACTTTACCTGCCCAAACCCGGCTATCTTGAGTTTCTGCGCGAGATCACGGCGACGGCGGGTTCGCTTCTTATATTTGACGAAGTGATGACTGGTTTTCGACTGGCTTTTGGCGGGGCGCAGGAGCGATTCGGGATGCGCCCGGATTTGAGTTGCTTCGGCAAAATCATCGGCGGCGGCTTGCCGGTCGGCGCCTTCGGCGGCCGCGCGGAGATCATGGATTTTCTTGCGCCGCTCGGGCCGGTGTATCAGGCAGGAACGTTGAGCGGAAATCCCCTTGCGATGGCGGCGGGAATAGCCGCGCTGGAGGAATTGGCCGATGGAAACGTCTACGCAAAATTGGAGCAACTCGGCGCAGCCCTTGAAGACGGCATGAGCCGTGCGGCCAAGGCGGCGGGAGTTCCAGTGCGGTTTAATCGCCTGGGCTCGATGTTCTGCGGATACCTTACGCCCGAACCAGTTCACAATTTAGCCGACGCCATGAAGAGTGACCGCGCGCGTTTCGCAAAGTATTTTCACGCGATGCTGAAACGCGGAGTCTATCTGGCGCCCTCGCAATTTGAGGCGGGTTTTATTTCCGCCGCGCACACGATGGCGGACATCGAAAAAACCGTCGCCGCGGCGAAGGAATCGTTTGCGGAATTAAGCTAAAACGGTTATGGAATGCCGATTCCAAATACGCCCGGCTACTCCGGCTGACGTGGGCGCAATTCTCAATTTCATCAAGGACTTGGCCGCCTATGAAAAATTGTCACACGAAGTGACCGCGACTGAGGAGTTGCTAAAACAAAATTTATTTGGCCCTCGCGCGCGGGCGGAAGTGATCCTGGCTTCGGAAAACGGGGTGGATATCGGTTTCGCGCTCTTCTTCCAGAATTTTTCCACCTTCCTCGGCAAGCCGGGAATTTATCTCGAGGATGTCTATGTCAAACCGGAATGCCGCGGACGCGGCTGCGGCAAGGCGATGATGATTTACATCGCGCGTTTGGCGGTGGCGCGTGACTGCGGGCGATTCGAGTGGTCGGTGCTGGATTGGAACAAGCCTTCCATCGAATTCTACCGATCCATCGGAGCGCAACCGATGTCGGAATGGACGGTGCAGCGGCTGACGGGTGACGCGCTTGTCGCGCTGTCAAAACAAGGGTTGCCGGAATTGGTATGAAGCTCGCCAGCCCCAAAAAATCGGCAGGGCGAGGCTCCTGCCGAGCTTTGCTAACATTCCGCGCTACTCGCGCTGTCCCACCACAAAATCACATCTCGCCGTGCTTGTCTCCGGCACGTTTGGCCAAAATGGATCGCAAGCGTCAATCGTCGCGCTGAATTGGCGGCGGTTGGACCACTTCACATTCGAAAAATAGACATGACTGTAAAGTTGCACCGAAGGGGATTTGGAATCGAGCGTCCTTGCGTTGTCTCGCGACACTTCCATTTCGCGCTCGCCGGTGGGAAGACGGACGACGACAATTCTGTTTTCGTTGGCCTCCAGCCCCTCGATGACGGCCACCATGTTCTCGTCCGGCGACCAGACCAATTCCGGGCGCCGCTGGATGGCCTGCTCATAAATTCTTGCCTGGCTGCGAGCGGATACAATGACCAGGCGCTTTTCGGGTTCGCCGAGATGATCGAGGCCGTTTGAGACATAGGCGCGGTAAAGTTTTGAGGGTGATCGGGACGGCTGGCCGTCGGACCGGAACGTCGTGGCCGTGCCGCACGAGACGGCCAGCAGAAGCGGAAAAACCAGCCAGAGGCAATTGAAAAACGCCCGGTTCCTTTTGCGGCGCACGCGGAAGCGCTGCCCGTCTGGAGCCGTCAAATAATTACAAAACAACATTTTATGCTTTCGTGCTCAGCTTGGGGGGCGTTTTGTGTCGCGCCACTAACATTTCACGGTTTTCGCCCGACGTCAATTGAGCAGCTTAATTAAATGGTTGACGCCGCGTCGGCAGAACTTCTGCCAGAACCGGCTTCTTCCGCGCGTGTCAAACTGTGCTCGCATGCCATATAATCTCCAAATAGCCGTGACACCCGTTACATTTCGCGGGGACCGGTCTCCGCTCGTCCGCTTTTCCTTGGAAAAAGAGGTTGCATGGAGGCCTTCCAAACCACGGAAACAAAAGTAGAATTAGTCTGACACCTTCAGTTTGGCGCCCGTTGCGGGCAGCCATATGCGCCTGACAGCCTGGCAAGAATGCCCGCGTGGCTTTCATCGCCGCTAATGCCGAAGATTAAAGCCGCCTAATTCGTGAAAAATTTCACAAAGTCTCTTGCCAGCGGGGGCGGAACTCCTTAATTAAGATGCCACGGTTCAAAAGGATTGCTTATCTTTGCGCCGAATTTGCGGAAAGTTTTGCTAATGCCGTTCGTTGCGGTAGTGTCACGAAATGTGTTGACGAGCGGCCTCGCGGCAAGAAAAATCGCCGCCAGTTTTATTGGGAAGTTCAGTTGACGACGAAAGATACGCACTGAGATGTCGGATATTTTTCCAAAGTGGACAAATCGGCTGCCGCGCCAAATCATTGTTGGCGCGCTGTTGATGGGCACCGCCGTGGCCGGCGGCGTGACATATTATTTCACGCCCAAATACACGCGCGTGGGCTACCAGCCGATCCAGCCGGTTGCGTTCCCGCACAGCGTCCACGTCAAGCAGTTGGGGCTCGATTGCCGCTATTGCCATAACGGCGTCGAAAAATCCTGGTATTCCAACATCCCGGCCACTTCAGTCTGCATGAACTGCCACAATCAGGTGCTGAAAGACGATCCACGTCTCGCGCCTGTCCGCGAAAGCGCGGCCACCGGCAAACCCATCGAATGGGTGCAGATTCACAAACTGCCCGATTACGCCTATTTCAATCACTCCGTCCACGTCAACCGCGGCGTCAGTTGTGTCGAGTGCCACGGCCAGATCAACAACATGGACGAAGTGTATCACGCCAAGCCGTTCAGCATGACGTTCTGCCTTGATTGCCACCGCGACCCGGCGGCGCATGTTCGCCCGCTCGACAAAATCACGGACTTGGATTGGAAGCCGACGAGCGATATGTCCAAAGTCGCTGAGGTTCAATTGCAGAAGGGAACCGAAATCGTCAATCACTGGCATGTCCAATCGCTGCAAACTTGCTCGACCTGTCATCGATGAAAACAATTCCGCCCATTTGTCCTGAACCCGAGACTGGCCCGAAATACTGGCGCAGCTTGGAGCAATTGCAGGATACTCCGGAATTCCGCCAATGGGTGGAACGCGAGTTCCCTTCCGGGGCCAGCGAATTTGTCGATCCCGTTTCCCGGCGCAATTTCGTCAAGATCATGTCGGCCTCGTTCCTCCTGGCGGGATTGGGCGCCACTGGCTGCCGCCGTCCGGTAGAGCACATTTATCCTTTCGCGAAGATGCCCGAGAACTACGTTCACGGCGTCCCGCAGTATTTCGCAACATCCATAACGACTCGCCGCAAAGCGATTCCGCTGGTGGTGAAATCCACCGATGGCCGCCCGGTAAAAATCGAGGGCAATCCTGATCTTCCGGGCAGCAATGGCGGCACAGACCATTTGGCGCAAGCCTCGCTGTTGAGCCTTTACGATCCGGACCGCGCCATGCGTTGCCTGAAGAACGGTTCGGGCGTCGATAAGAAAGTTGCGCTGGATGCGCTGGCAAGCTTGGGCAAATCGCTCGGCGATGGTTCTGGATTGGCGTTCCTTGTCGAGCAGAACGATTCCCCGTCACGCGCTCGATTGCAGAAGGCGATTGCCTCGAAATTTCCCGCCTCGAAATGGCACGTTTACGAACCGATTGACTTGGACATCGCGTCGAAAGCCGCCTCGCTCGCTTACGGCAGCCCGGTCGAGCCGTTTTACAAAATCGACAAAGCGGAGGTCATTGTTTCGATTGACTGCGATTTTATCGGCAGCGAGCAGAACGCCTACGCCAACATCCGCGATTTCGCCAAAGGCCGCACCCTTGACAGCAAAGACGGTTCGATGAGCCGCCTGTATACTGTCGAGGGGCTTTTCACTTTGACCGGCTTGAATTCGGATCATCGCTTGCGCGTTCCTCCGAGCTTGGTTGTGCCGGTGCTGGCGCAATTGGCGATGGGAGTGCTTGGATCGAGCGACGCCAAATTGGCTGAACTCGCGGCTCCAGCGAAAGCTCACGCTCCATGGATTGACTCCTGCGCGAAAGATCTTAAGGCAAGCGGAAGCAAAGGGCTTGTCATGGGCGGCTATCGTCTGCCGATGGCGGCGCATCTTCTCGTTATCGCGATCAACGATGCGTTGGGCGCGGTGGGCCACACTGTTGAATTTTACAAGACAGCGGACGCCAAGGAGGCGACTTTGTCGGAGTTGGTCACGGCATTGAACGCCGGACAGGTGCAGACGCTGGTGATTCTTGGGGGGAATCCGGCTTACAACGCGCCAGTCGATCTCAATTGGACCGACGCTCAGTTGAACGCGCAGACGGTGGTTCGTCTGGGTTACTATGTCGACGAAACCTCGTGGGCTGATTCGAAACCGGAATTGCACACAAAGAAACGCCATGCTGTAACCCATTGGGATTTGCCACTGGCACATTATCTCGAATCGTGGGGCGATGGCCGGACGGCCGACGGAACCGTAGTTCCAGTCCAGCCGTTGATTGATCCTTTGTTTGGCGGCATTACGGAACTTGAAGTTTTGGCCGTCCTTGCCGGTGTTGCGCCAAGCAGCCCCTACGAAATTGTTCGCGAAACATTCCGCGGCATGGGCGGCGACAGCGAAGACAATTGGAAAAAATTTCTCCATGACGGGTTCCTTGCGGGCAGCGCATCCGCCACGGCCTCGGTTCAGCACAATCCCGCTGCGTTGACATCCGCGCTCGGTGAATTGAAAACCGGTTCCGCTCCAACCAAAGACAAATTGGACGTGGTGTTCTTCCGCGACGCCAAAATGGATGACGGGCGCAACAGCAACAACGGCTGGCTGCAGGAATTACCCGATCCGATCACCAAGATCACTTGGGACAACGCCATAATACTTAGTCCGACGACGGCAAAAGCCGTCAGCCCCAACACCGCCAGGCAACTGGGTGAATTCCTTGAGAAAAACGCGCAGAACCAGAAGTTTTTCAATTACAAGGTAACCGTGACGTTGAATGGTCACAGCATCACCGCGCCGCTCTGGATTCAGCCCGGCATGGCCGACAATACTGTTGGTCTGGCGCTTGGCTGGGGTCGCGAGAAAACGGGCAGGGTAGGGACCGGCACCGGATTTAATTGTTACAAGCTTCGCACGTCGGAAACTCTTTATTACGCTTCGGGAGCAACGGTGGCCGATACGAATGACGTCAGCTACGAACTCGCCAATACGCAAAGCCACTGGACCATGGACGGTCGTCCGGTCGTGCGCGAAACGAGCCTCGATGAATATAAGAAGAACCCGGACTTCGCAAAGAAGATGCGTCCGGAAGTGCCGCCTGGAGGCTCCAATCCCCTTTACCCGAACCCTCTGGATACAACCAAGGCAAACGGCCTGCATCAGTGGGGCATGTCGATCGACTTGAACAAGTGCGTCGGCTGTTCCGCTTGCATGATCGCCTGCCAGAGCGAGAATAATATCCCGATCGTTGGCAAGGAAATGGTTGGCAAGAGCCGCGAAATGCACTGGATTCGCCTGGACCGCTATTACGCCGGTCCGATGGAAGACCCGCAGGCTGTCACCCAGCCCATGCTTTGCCAGCATTGCGAATCAGCCCCATGCGAGAGTGTTTGCCCCGTCAACGCCACGTCACACGATGACGAAGGCTTGAACGTGATGACTTACAATCGGTGCGTTGGAACGCGTTATTGCTCCAACAACTGCCCGTACAAGGTTCGCCGCTTTAATTTTTTCGATTACAACCGACACCCGGTCAAACACGATTCGCTGTATTGGAGCCCGCTGGTCACTGCAACGGAAGGCGAATGGGATTTGATGCGCTGGCTCAAGAACCCGGACAAAGGCAATTTGCCCGAGGACGAGTGGCAATTGACCAAGCTGGTGAAGAATCCGGACGTCTCCGTGCGCATGCGCGGTGTCATGGAGAAGTGCAGCTTTTGCGTGCAGCGCCTCGAGCAGGCCAAGATCGCGGCCAAGGTCAAGGCGCGCGACACAGATCATATTCGCTTGTCAGAGAAGGAAGGCACCATTCCCAAGGTCGCCTGCCAGCAGGCATGTCCCGCCGGGGCCATTGTCTTCGGCGATATTTCCGACCCTGAGAGCAGCGTCCAAAAAGCCAAAGCGCAGGAACGAACCTACACCGTCTTGGAATTCCTGCTGACGAAGCCCCGTTTGACCTATTTGGCCAGGGTGCGCAACCTCAATCCGGAAATGCCCGATCACAAAGAACATTCCTTGCCCTATACGACCGAAGAATTCATCAAGGGCAATTACAACGAAGAAGTGGAGCCAGAGGCGGGCGCTGAAAGCGCCGAGAAAGGAAAACGCTAATGGACGACGCCGCGATTAAAGTGCTTCCGCCGCCGCGAGAATTGGAGCGTGTTCCGTTGGTTGGGCATCAGCGTGGAATTGGATGGCTTTCCGACCGAATCACCGAAGTGATCGAAGGGGAATTGCCGACGTGGTGGAAAATCTGCTTCGCCATCAGCTCCACGATGATGACAGGCTGTTTCGTGATGATTCTTTATTTGATGTCGACCGGTGTCGGCGTCTGGGGTCTTGGCCATCCGGTCATGTGGGGCTGGGCGATTGTCAATTTCGTGTGGTGGATCGGCATCGGCCACGCTGGGACGCTGATTTCGGCCATTTTGTTCCTCTTGCGCCAGCGCTGGCGCACCTCGATCAATCGCGCCGCCGAAGCCATGACCATTTTCGCCGTCATGTGCGCGGGTATTTTCCCGTTGATTCACATTGGGCGCATCTGGTTCGGTTGGTGGCTGTTCCCGATTCCGAACTCGTATAGCATCTGGCCGCAATTTCGCTCGCCGCTGATGTGGGACGTGTTCGCTGTCTCAACCTATTTCACGGTATCCGTGCTGTTCTGGTACATGGGATTGATTCCTGACTTGGCGGTCATGCGTGATCGTTCAAAAACCAAAATCCGCAAATTTGCCTACGGCCTGTTTGCGCTCGGCTGGCGCGGCGGCAACCGCCATTGGAGCAATTACGAAAAGGCGTATTTGATTCTCGCGGGCTTGTCGACTCCGCTGGTGCTTGTCCGTGCATTCCATCGTGTCACTGGACTTCTCCGTGTCGCAGGTGCCCGGCTGGCATACGACCATCTTCCCGCCCTACTTCGTCGCGGGCGCTGTCTATTCCGGCTTCGGCATGGTGCTGACGCTGCTGGTGCCGTTGCGCCGCATGCTGCATCTCGAAGATATTATCCGCGTTCGCCATGTGGAATTGATGTGCAAAGTCACTTTGGCCACTGGCTCAATCGTCGGTTACGCCTACGCGATGGAATTCTTCATCGCGTGGTATAGCGGCAATCCGTATGAGCGCTTCCAGTTCTTTCAGACCCGCGCGGCCGATCCGTGGATCATCGCGCCATTGATGCACATTCGTCCCGCGCCATATTGGTGGGCTTTCTGGACGATGGTTATCTGCAATGTGGTGGTGCCGCAATTCTTCTGGTTCAAGAAAGTGCGCACTTGGATGCTGGCTGTCTTTGTCCTGTCCATCTTGGTGAACGTCGGCATGTGGTTTGAGCGGTTCGTCATCGTCGATATTTCGCTGCACCGCGAATTCCTGCCCTCGAACTGGAATTATTATAGTCCGACGTGGGTGGATATTTGCCAGTATTTGGGAACGTTTGGATTATTTTTCACAATGTTCTTATTGTTCATACGGTATGTGCCTTTGATTGCCATCGCTGAAGTCAAAGGTGTCACACCGCAGGCCGACCCGCATCATCCGCTGGGCGGCGCCCAACCTGGAGGAGGACACTGATGCCGGCCCCGTTTGCCATCATGGCCGAGTTCGAAACCCCGGCGGCTATTTTGCACGCTGCGGAAAAGGTTCGCGACAAAGGCTTCAGCCATTGGGACGTGTTTACGCCATATCCGATTCACGGCATGGATCGCGCGATGGGACTGAAGCATTCCATCGTCGGCTGGTTCTCGTTCATCGGCGGCTGCACCGGTTATACGACAGGAATGCTGATGATCTGGTTTATGAACAAGCACGATTATCCAATCGTGATCGGCGGCAAGCCCATGTTCAGCCCGATGTCGGCCTTCCCGCCGTCGTATGAATTGACGATTTTGCTCGGCGCGTTTGGCGCATTGCTGGGAATGCTCTTCTTGAACCGCCTGCCGCAGTTGCATCATCCGCTTTTGAAGAATCGCCGCTTTGCCCTCGCGACGCATGATCGCTATTACCTCGTGATTGAATCAACCGATCCCAAGTATTCGGAAACTGAAACCCGCCGGCTCCTGGAAAATTCGGGCAGCAAGCACATCGAACTGGTGGACGAATAATGCGCTATTTCCTTTTGCTATTTGTCCTGTCGGTTGTTGGAACGGTGGCCATCTGCGGATTCCGCGGGAGCATGTCGCGCAAACCGCCCATTGAATTGTTCCCGGACATGGTGCGGCAGAACAAAGTCCGTCCCCAGACGCCGAGCGAATTTTTCGCCGACGAACACGCTTCGCGACTGATTCCTGTTGGCACCGTTCCCCGTGGCGGTCCCTACGTCATCGGTGGCGAAGAAGTGAAAGTCGACGGCAAACCCGTTTACGCTTACGAGGATTCTCCGGTGACCACCGGCAAAATCACCGGCACGACGAATTGGATTCCGATCAGCCCCGTGCCAATGACACGCCAATTGATGGAACGCGGCCAGCAGCGCTTCCAGATTAATTGCATGCCGTGCCACGGTCCGGACGGCGACGGCAAAGGCATCACCAGCAAATACGGCATGATCGGCATGGCCAATTTCCATGACCTCCGCCTGGTCAACATGACCGACGGCGAAATTTTTAACACGATTACCTACGGCAAGAATTTGATGGGCGCATATGGTGCCAATGTTACGGTCGAAGACCGCTGGGCCATCATCGCCTATGTTCGCGCGCTCCAAGTCAGCCAGCTTGCGACCCCGGACGATGTTCCGGCTCCAGACCGCGCACCTTTCAAGAAATAGAATATGGGTTCACACTCTTCAACTTCATCAGCACCCGGGTTGGATTTGTCCAAATGGAAAAATCTTCCTGTGATCCTGATTGTCATTGGGGCGGTTGGCGTGGGAGCAGGAGTTGCTCTGGGCGGCACTAAGCAAGTCGGGTATTCGTGCCTGCTGGCTTTCATGTTCTGTTTGAGCTTCGGGATGGGCGGATTTTTTCTGACCATGGCGCATCATTTGTTTGACGCGAGCTGGTCGATTGCCACGCGCCGGCTCTGTGAACATCTGGCGTGCCTCTTGTTCCCAACCCTGGCGATTCTCTTTCTGCCGGTGGCAATTTTGGCAAAACAGATTTATCCGTGGATGACTGCCACGGTCATGACGCATTCTCTGGAGGTGAAGAAGCCGCTGTTTACGCTTCCCGGGTTCTATATCACCTCAGCAATATTGTTTCTGATCTGGTTTGTCTGGACCCGCCAGCTTCGGTCGGCTTCCTTGCAACAGGACGAGACCGGCGCTGCCGCGCTGACCTTCAGGATGCGTTATCTCGCCTGCACCGGCATCGTGCTCTTCGCCATTACGTTCACGTTCGCGGCCATTTTGTTCATGAAAGGATTGATGAACGATTGGTATTCGACGATGTATGGCGTGACTTATTTTGCCGGGTCGGTTTGGCTGACATTGCCGACGGTCTACGTGGTAACTCTGATCCTCCAGCGGACGACGGCTTTGCGAAACATTGTAACCGAGAATACGTATTACATGATCGGCACCTTGTTCTTCGCTTTCACGGTGTTTTGGGCTTACGTTAATTTTTCGCAATACTTCATCATCTGGAACGCCAACATGCCGGAAGAGACGTTCTGGTTCTGGCTGCGTGAACAGGGACAATGGAAATATGTCGGCCAGTACGTCATTATTTTTGGGCATTTTTTCGTCCCGTTCCTGATGCTGCTCCGCATTGATTTCAAACTAAAGCTCGTCACGATGATTCCGCTCATGGTTTGGGCGTGGATGATGCACTTCGTTGACTTGGAATTTCAAATCATGCCAGCATTCCGTGAAACCCGCGAAGCCAGGTTTTTGGCTCCCGGGCTGTTCGTGGACATGGCAGCCGTTGCGCTTTATGTCGGGGTGCTGATGCTGATGGTGATTCGCTCCATCAAGCAATATCCAGTCTATCCGCTGCGCGATCCGCGCATGGCGGAAGCGCTCGGCATCTACGTTCCGCCGCATAGTGACATTTCCACCGCCCCGAATCGCGCCAAATGAACTCAGAACCTTCCTGCCAAAAAACCAGCTGCGGCGTTTACGTCGTCGCCTTGCTGGGGACTTTTTTGATCGTCGGTTTTCTTGCGCATTTGATGCAGGCGCACACGGAAGCCCCTGGAATCTCTGCCACCCGGGGCGCGGAGCGCATGCAAATCATGTCCGAATTCAAGGCCGCCAACCAGCCCTTGGTCGAAACGTACGCCTGGCAGGATGAAGCCAAGGGATTTGTCCGAATTCCAATCGAGCGCGCCAAGGAATTGGTGCTTGAGGAATGGTCGAAGGACCCGGTGGCGGCCAGGTCGAATCTGATGGAGCGCGCCGCCAAGGCCTTTGCGGTCGCTCCGGCGCCGCCGCCCAAAAAGAACCCATTTGAATGAGCGCGAAGGTGACCCAAGCGCCTAAATCATCGCCAGCCACTCCGCAAGCGCAGATCAACGAAGCCGACGCGTCTTGCCCGGTGGGCATGCTTGCTCTGTTTGCCGGAGCCGCCGTCTGGCTCGCTCTTGCGCTTGTTTGCGCCATGCGGGCGGATCTTAATTTCCATGCCCCGAAACTCCTGGCGGACGTCAGTTATCTTACCTATGGACGCGTCGTTGCGGCTGGAAGTGCTTTGCTCCTTTACGGATTTTGCGTGCCGACTGTTCTCGGGCTCGGAATCTGGCTGTTGAGCCGGTTGGGAAAGACTCAGGTGGCATTGCCGGGGATTATCACCATCGGAGCCATTCTGTGGCATTCGGCGGTGGCGATTGGCGCGGCGGCCATTCTTTGCGGGCGTTCGACAGGCTACGATTATTTTGAAATCCCAATCTGGTGCACGCGGCTGATGTTCATTTCTTACTGCATGGTTGGAGTTGGCGCGTTGATGACATTTCACTCAAGAAAGGCCGCGCCGCTTTATCCGTCGCAATGGTTTGTGCTTGGCGCCCTATTTTGGTTTCCGTGGATTTTTTCGACGGCCATGATGGTGCTGCAAGTGGTTCCTGCCCGCGGGATTCTGCAGGCGACTTCGGCTTGGTGGTACGCCCGCAATTTCGACACGGTGTTTCTCGGCTTTGGCGGATTGGCGCTCACCTTTTATTTCATTCCAAAAATTTTGAATCGCCCCCTGGCCAGTCATTACATGGCCGCTTTTGGATTTTGGACGCTGGCTTTATTTGGAAGCTGCGGCGGCATTCCCAACGGCGCGCCTGTGCCTGCTTGGATGCCGGGTTTCAGCATGATTGGGACCATCCTGATGATTGTGCCCATTCTTTCAATCGTCACAAATCTTTATAGCACGGCAAAGCGCGACGCAACGAACTTGGATGGAGATCCAACTTTGCGCTTCATCTATATCGGGCTCGTTTTCTGGTTCATCGCTGGCCTGCAGCAGATTGTTGGCGTTTTGCCGGATGTCAGCAACTTGACGGATTTCACCTGGTTTGGCGCATCGCAAAAGTATCTGATGCACTACGGCTTTTTCGCGATGACTGTTTTCGGAGCGCTTTATTACGTCGTGCCGCAGATCGTTGGATTTGACCGGAGAGCGTGGTGCGCGAAGCTGATGGCAGGGCATTTCTGGCTCACTTTTTTGGGCGTGCTTTTTTCGTATTTTCCGATGGTTGTCGCAGGCATCGGGCAGGGGATCATGCTGCGGGATCCGAACAGGTCTTTTGTGGAGGTCATGCGCGGCTCGCTCATTCCCTTGCGTTTTGTGGTAATCGGCGACCTTCTGATTTTACTCGGCACGCTGATGTTTATTTTGAATTTTGGAAACGTTGTGAGGAAAGCCTGCCAGCGCTGCTGCGTTGAAGGAAAGGGGGCCGCATGAACAGTGGACCGATTATTTTCGTAGGCCTGTTCGCGACCATCGCCTGCACTTGGACCGGTTTCGTTCTTGGGCCGCAGATGCAGTTGGGCGATTTGACTTCAACGAACACGGTTGTCGTCGGAAAAGAGCTGTCGCAATCGTATCCAATAGCCCAGGCGGGAATCGCCCACCAAGGCGCCGAAGTGTATCGCGCCAATGGCTGCGCTGCCTGCCATACGCAGGTTGTGCGCCCGGTCCAGCAAAGTTCCGATATCAGCCGCTTCTGGGGTCTCAGGCGCAGCGTGGCTGAAGATTATGTTTTTGAAACGCCGGTGATGATCGGTTCGACCCAAGTGGGGCCTGATTTGGCCAATGTCGGCCGGCGTTTGGTCTTCGACACCAACGACATGAATTTGGACGGCGTGTATCTGCGCCTCTATGATCCAGAGTTGGTGGCGGGCAAGAGTGGCGGCAAGAGCACAGGGCATTCGACTGTCATGCCGTCGTATCGCTTTCTCTTTAAGAAGCAAAAAATCGGATTTCACCCCTCTCGGGAAACTTTGCACCTACCCGATCAGGATGCGCCGCCGTCTGGATACGAAATCGTTCCGACGGACGAAGCCAAAGCGCTTGTCTATTACTTGATCAATTTGAAGCAGGACGGATATTTGTTTGATGCTCCGCCGAAATTGCCTCCGACGAACGCAGTTCCTACGAACGCTGTTGCGCCAGCCATGCCAAGCAAAAAATGAGCGCCGAACCCAAAAAAGCATACAATGATGGCGGCCCGGAGCCAGTGGCGGAACGCACTGCCGTGCCGATGTGGGCTTTATTGCTGACCGCTCTAATTGTCTTCGGAGGAGCGCTTTTCATGGCGGAGAATGCCGGGGGTTTTGACCGTTCTGTTTACGCGCCATTTCACTCGGTTCAGGAAGTCGTGGATGCGAATCCAACCGAGACAGGGCCGGACGCGCTCAGAAAGAAGGGCCAG
Source organism: uncultured Verrucomicrobiae bacterium (assembly GCA_963764165.1). Taxonomy (GTDB): domain Bacteria; phylum Verrucomicrobiota; class Verrucomicrobiia; order Limisphaerales; family Palsa-1400; genus Palsa-1400. Next base: position 136,585 of record CAVXRD010000004.1, on the reverse strand, counting down.
GCTATTTTCGCGAAAACGTGCGTCGCCTGCCATCAAGCCAACGCCATGGGCAAAGAAGGAACTGCTCCGCCGCTGGCCGGTTCCGAATGGGTGCTCGCGCCGGGGGCGAACCGCATAGCTCGCGTCGTTCTCAACGGACTCATTGGGCCGATTACCGTCAAAGGCCAGGAATGGAATCTCCAAATGCTCGCCTGGCGAGACGTCTACACCGACGAGGAAATTGCCGCCGTGCTGACATACATCCGCAGCGACTTCGGCAATCATGCCGATCCGGTCAAGCCCGAAACAGTCGCAGCGGCTCGTGCCGATAAGCATCCATCCCAGATGACTGCTCCAGAATTGCTTAAGGTTCCTGAGAAATAGATCTCCAAAGCGGCAATATTCTGCGCAATATTGGGTTTGTTTTCATCTCCGTTTCCTCGGCTTTCCTCCCGTTCAAATTTTTTCGCGTTGCGTTGCAACTTGCTCGCGACTGGTATAAAAAAGGGAAACGCTTATGAAACGCACCCTCGTGTTCGTCGGTCAAACCCTGTTCCTTGCCGCAGCATGTTTCGCGGATTCCCTGCCGAAAACTGTGGATCTAAACTCCGGCTGGCAATTGCGGGAGGCGCCTGCTGTGAAAGCAAAGGGCGCGGAAATCTCCGACGCGGCGTTCCATCCGAAGGATTGGCATGACGCGACCGTTCCGGGCACTGTCCTCACCAGCCTTGTCAATGATTTCATTTATCCCGAACCTCTTTACGGTGAGAACAATCGCCCGGATAAAATTTCCGAAGCGCTTTGCCGTCAATCATATTGGTATCGCATGACGTTCGCAGTTCCTCCGGAATACAAGGGGAAACGAATCTGGCTGAATTTCGACGGCATCAACTATTCCGCGGAAATTTGGCTCAACGGCCAGGAAATCGGCACCATGCGCGGAGCGTTCGCCCGTGGCGTGTTTGATGTTTCGCATTATGTCATGCCTGGAAAAAAAGCGGTGTTGGCTGTCCTCATAACGCCGCAACCGCACCCCGGCTGGCCGCACGAGCACACCTTGTCAGATGGCATGGGATTGAACGGCGGCATCACCGCTGTCGATGGCGCGGCCTTTCTTTGCACCATCGGATGGGATTGGATTCCCGCCATTCGCGACCGCGACAGCGGAATCTGGCGGAAAGTGTTTCTTTCCGCCACGGGCCCGGTTGTGATCAAAGACCCGCTGGTGACGACGGATTTGCCGCTGCCGGATTTAAGCTCCTCGGACGTCGCCATTCAAGCCACGCTGGAAAACACGACAGAGATCGCGGAGAAGGGCGTGCTGAAAGGGCGTTTCGGGGAGGTGACATTCGAAATGCCCGTCGAAGTTCCAGCGCACGGTTCGAAGACCGTTTCGCTCGATTCCAAGAATGTTCCCGCTCTGCACGTTGCGAATCCGAAATTGTGGTGGCCAAACGGTTTTGGCCCGCAGAATCTTTATACGCTGCAACTGAACTTCGAAGTGGATGGAAAGATTTCCGATCATTCGGAGACAAGTTTTGGGATTCGCAAAATTACCTATTCGGTTCCGGATTCGGAGAATTTAACCGTCTCCGTCAATGGCGTCCGCTTGCTTTGCAAAGGCGGCAATTGGGGCCTTGATGAAGCGATGAAACGCATTCCGCGCGCGCGGTTGGAAGCGGAAATTCGCATGCACAAGATCGCCAATTACACGATCATCCGCAATTGGGTGGGCCAGAGCACGAGCGAGGATTTTTACGACATGTGCGACAAATATGGCTTGCTGCTTTGGGATGAGTTCTTCCAGCCAAATCCCAGCGATGGCCCCGATCCGATTGACCTCAAGACTTATGTCGCCAATGTGCGCGACAAAATTCTCCATTTTCGCAACCATCCGTCCATTGCGATTTGGTGCGCGCGCAACGAAGGTTATCCGCCGAAGGAAATCGACGGCGCGCTGCGCAAGCTGATGTCAGAACTGGAGCCGACGCGGCTTTATCAGCCGAGTTCCACCGCCGGCCATGGAGTTTACTCGCATGGCCCGTATTGTTGGAGGACGCCGCGCGAATTTTACGATTTTGAGACCAACGACATTTTCAAAACCGAGACAGGCAGCATGTCCGTGCCGACGCTGGAATCGATTCACGGCATGATGCCGAAGAAGGATTGGGAGGTCATTAACAACGATTGGGCCGAGCACGACTTCGCGCGCGGCGCGCAGCATGGCGACGAATATCCGAAAATAATCGCATCGCGCTATGGCAAAGTTGCGAACCTCGCGGATTTTGCGCGGAAGGCGCAGATGGCCAATTACGAGGCGTATCGCGCCATGTATGAAGGCCGCAACGCAAAATTGTTCAAACCTTCCACCGGCGTCATCACTTGGATGAGCAACCCGGCCCAGCCGAGCTTCACCTGGCAGATTTATCATCACGACCTGGAGCCTAACGCCTCGCTCTTTGGCGCGAAGAAAGCGTGCGAGCCGATCCATATTCAATACAACGAGAAAACCGCCGAATTGGAAGTGATCAATAATTTGCCCACCGAGCTGAAACAGGCGAAAGCAAACGTGACCGTCTACAATTTGGATGGCACGCAGGCGATGACGCACGATTTCGAGGTCGGCGCTCCGCCGACTGCTGAAGTTGGCATTGCCAAGATTGAGTGGTCGTCCAATTTTTCACCGGTTCATCTGATTAAGCTCACCCTTGCCGACAATTCTGGAAAGCCGCTGTCGGACAATCTTTATTGGCGGGGGACGCGGGAGAAGCCGGATGAATTGGAATCGCTCGGGACTTTGCCGACGGTGACGCTGGATGCGAAAGCTGCGCGCCGGGATGACGGCGATAAAGTTATGATTGACGTGACGCTTCACAATGGCGCGCCTCAAGTTGCCTTGATGACGCACCTGCAACTGCGCTGCAATGAATCGAACAATCGCGTGCTGCCGGTCTACTATTCGGATAATTACGTTTCCCTCGCGCCGGGTGAGAGCAAAACGATTTCCATCGAGGCCGCCAAGGCGGACTTCAAAGGGCAGATGCCTCTCGTTGTGCTCGACGGCTGGAACGTTGGCGTAAACACGTCGATGGATTCGGGCGTCGCCATTTCGCTGAACGAAGACGCGCAAGTGAGCCATTGGCCGGTGACTGGCTTGCCAATGGATATTCAGTAAGGCGCGCTATTTCTTTGCGGGAAGCGCGCGGGTTGCGCCAGTGGAAATTCCGCCGTCAACGAGCAGCGTTTGGCCGGTAATGTACTCGCTGGCGTCGGACGCGAGAAAGACAATCGCGCCATCGAGATCGGCTGGCTGTCCCGGGCGTTTCAACGGAATGCGGTCGCACAAATAATCGACCCATTCCTTGTTCTCATACATCACGGCATTCTGCGCTGTCTTGAACCATCCCGGCGCAAGGCAATTGACGGTGATGCCATGCGCGCCCCAATCATCCGCCAGGCTCATCGTCAATTGTTTGACACCGCCGCGGCTCGCGCCATACGGCCCCAGCCCGGCGTAGCCCGCCACCGCCGTCACCGAGCCAATGTTGATGATGCGCCCCTTGCGCCGCGCGATCATGAGTGGCGCGATGGCTTGCGAGACGAAGAATGTGCCGCGCAAATTCGTATCGAGTATCAAATTCCAATCGTCCCACGTGACTTCAAGCGCGGGCTTGCGAACGTTGCAACCCGCATTATTGACAAGAATGTCAATGCGGCCGAAATGCGTTGCCGCTTGCTCGGCCATCGCGCGAATGCTTTTGTAATCCCGCACGTCCAAAGAAAGCGAAAGCGCCCGGCGGCCCATCGCTTCGATTTCATCCTGAAACGGACGCAGCGACTCGGCCTTGCGGCTTGTCAATACGAGATCGGCTCCGGCCGCCGCAAGGGCGCGCGCGAAATATTGCCCGAGCCCCCGGCTGGTCCCGGTAACGATGGCAACTTTTCCAGTCAAATCGAAATTCGCGGCGTTCATGGTTGCAAGATCACTTTGAACAATCCCGGTTCGCGTTTGTAAAGGCGCTCGAACCATTCGGCACCATCCGCCAGCGGCGCAATGGCGCTCAAGAGAGGCGCAGCGTCGATTTCGCCGCTGGCCAGCGCCTTGATGCAATCCGGATATTCACCCGCGGAAGCGCAGGAGCCGTAAATATTTAATTCGCGCGTGACGCAAATTTGCAGTGGAAATTCCACCGTCGGAGCGACGTTTCCAACCAGCGTGACGGAGCCACCTTTTCGCGCAGCTCGCACGGCGAGGTCAACTGTGGGCGCAATTCCGACAGCTTCAAAAATCGAATCCGCGCCACGGCCTTCGGTCCAATCCGTAATTTCTCTTAATGCTTTTGGACCGGAAGCAACTGTGGCCGTTGCGCCAAAATCCCGGGCCATCGCCAGTTTTTCTGGCGCTACATCCACCGCGAGTATTTGGCGGCAGCCAGCGCGGCGCAATGATTGCACCAGCAGCAGGCCAATAAGCCCCGCGCCAATCACCACCGCGCGGTCGCCCGGCTTGACCGTGGCGCGGCGGATGGCATGGAATGCAATCGAAAGCGGCTCCGTCATTGCGGCGTGCTCAAAAGGCATTTCGTCAGGCAGCCGATAAAGCACGCGCTGCGGCACCGCCACCAATTCCGCAAACGCGCCGTTTTGCCGATATTCACCGCAAGAAACGCCGAGCACGCGGCGATTGTCGCACAAATTGATGCGGCCTTCGCGACAGTATTCGCACTCGCCACAATAGATGGTGGAATCGAATGTCACGCGCGCGCCGGGTTCCCAATCGGAAACTTCGTCGCCCGCCCGCACGATCACGCCGGCCGCTTCGTGGCCCATGATAATTGGTGGTTGGCGGCGGCCTGTGCTGCCGTCCATGCCATGCACATCGCTGCCGCAGATGCCGCACGCTTTAACGGAAATCATGACGGAATCGGGCCGCAGCGCCGGCTCGGGCGCATCTTCCAATGCGAACCGGCCATACTCTTTGAGAGTGAGAGCTTTCACTCAAACAGCTTACATCGAATAGCGAGGGTCTGGAACTGAAAATTGAAATGATTGCCCGCGCTGGACGCCGTCGCTAACGTGGCAGTGTGTTTAAACCGTTGGACACGATAGGCATCATCGCTGGCAATCGCTCGCTGCCGCTGGCTTTCGCCGAGGAGGCTCGCGCGCAGGGAATGAAGCGCATCGTTGCGGTCGCGTTCGATAACGAAACGGACCCGGCGCTGGCGCAAAAGGTGGATGAAATCGTCTGGGTGAAAGTCGGCCAATTGTCCAAAATGATTTCCGCCTTCCAGGAACGCGGCGTGACGAAATGCGTCATGCTCGGACAAATCGCGCCCAGGAATTTATTTGACGTTCGGCCCGATATGCGCGCTCTGGGTTTGCTGATGAAATTGAAGGAGCGCAACGCGCATTCCATCTTCGGCGGGATCGCCAACGAATTAAAAAAAGACGGAATCGAACTGATCGAGCCAATTCCGTGGCTGCGAAAAATGATGCCAGGCGCGGGATTCACGCTCGGCCCTGCGTTAAGCGCGGAGCAGCGGGAGGATGTCGCCTACGGTTTTCGAATCGCCAAGGAAGTTTCCCGTTTGGAGATAGGCCAGACCGTCGTTGTGAAGGAGGGGACGGTGCTGGCCGTGGAAGGATTCGAGGGAACCGACGCATGTTTGCGGCGGGGTGGCGAGTTGGGCCAAGGCAAAGGAGCGGTCGCCGTGAAGGTGGCCAAGGAAAAACATGATCTTCGTTTTGATATTCCCACGGTCGGCGCGCGAACGGTGGAGACTTGCCATGCCGCGCGCATTTCTGTTCTCGCCTTTGAGGCGGAAAAGACGCTGCTAGTAGAGCGCGAGGGGGCGGAGAAGCTGGCGAGAAAACACAAGATCAGCCTGGTGGCGTGGAGCGCCTAAATTGATTTCACATGAGAGTTCTTGCCATTGATTACGGAACGAAGCGCGTCGGTCTTGCAGTCAGCGATGAAACGCAGACCATCGCGCAGCCGTTGCAATTTCTTTCAGCGGAACCAGCGGCGAAATTGCTCGAACAGCTTCAAGCGGTGATTGCGGAAAAGCAGATTGTCGAAATTATTGTTGGCATTCCGCGCAATATGAATGGCACCTACGGCCCCGCCGCGGAGAAAACGCGCGAGTGGGTGGCATCGCTGAAGGCCTTTGTCGCCGTTCCGATTCGGACTTGGGACGAACGCCTCACGACCGTGGCAGCGCATCGCGCGCTGATCGAAACGGGGATGCGCCGCGACAAACGCAAGGAGCGCGTCGACCAGACGGCGGCGGCGATCTTGCTGCAAAGTTATTTGGATCGGGCGCGGTGAAACTCAAATTCACCATCGCCTACGACGGCGCGGCCTACTCGGGCTGGCAGGTGCAAAAAATCGGCCTCGGCGTCCAGCAGCGAATGGAAGAGGCCATCGCCAAAATTTTTCCGGGCGCGGGGCGGTTGAAAAGCTCCAGCCGCACGGACACTGGTGTTCATGCGATTGGCATGGTGGCTGATTTGGAAATACCAGATGCCGAATTCAAAATGCCGATTTGGAAAGTCGGCCTCGCTATCAATGCTCATCTGCCGGAGGACATTCGCGTGATGAGCGTCGAGAAGTGCGATGCGAAATTCGATTCCCGTTTCAACGCTAAAGGAAAACAGTATCGATATTTTGTCTGGAACGGCCCGGCCATGAATCCGCTCTTGCGGCATACCGCCTGGCACGTCTGCCACAAGCTCGACGTGGCGGCCATGCGTCGCGCGGCAAAATTCTTTCTGGGTCGCCACGACTTCAAATCACTGGCTGGCACGAGGGATTACGAGATGGATTCAACCACCCGCACGCTCACGCGCTGCGACCTTCGTCGGACTGGCGCGCTTTTGACCTTCATTATCGAAGGCGACGGATTTCTCTACAAAATGTGCCGTGGCATCGCGGGGACGCTGGTGCAAGTCGGGGAGGGGAAGATCCCGCCGGAAGCGATCAAAGAAATACTCGAAAAGAAAAATCGCTGCGCCGCAGGCATGACCGCGCCCGCACACGGCCTTGTGCTGTGGAAGGTGTTTTATTGACATGAATGTTGTTCTGGTCGAACCCGAAATTCCGCCAAACACTGGCAATGTCGCGCGTTTGTGCGCCGCCACGAGGACGACCCTGCACTTGATCGAGCCGCTCGGATTCAAGTTGGACGACAACCAGCTTAAACGCGCCGGGTTGGATTACTGGCAGCATCTCTCATGGCACCGCTGGGCGAATTGGGCGGCGTTTCAAGCGCGGATTCCGGCCAGCGCGCGCTTGTGGATTGTTGAATCGAAAGGGCCGATCTCCTATTCAGAGGCAAAATTTGGCCCTGATGATTACATCGTTTTTGGTCGCGAGACAGCGGGTTTGCCGCAGGCAATCATTGCGCAGTATTCGGAATCTTGGCTGCGAATTCCCATGTTTCACGAGTCGGTGCGGTCGTTGAATTTGTCGAACTGCGCGGCGTTGGTATTGTATGAAGCGCTGCGGCAGCAGGGGTTCGGCGGAGAAATCTAGGATTTAGAATAGTCGCGAAGCGAGGTAGGGACGCCTCGCCGAGGCGTCCAGGCTGGAGCATCCAGATTTAGAGGGGCCAGATTATAGAAAGCCTCACCCCGGACGCCTCGGCGAGGCGTCCCTCAAGAAGCTGAAAATTAACTCGTCACGTTGAGCGAGCCCGGCTTATGTTAAGCCGACTGCGGGCGATTAGCGCAGCGGTAGCGCAGCAGCTTTACACGCTGTTGGTCGGGGGTTCGAATCCCTCATCGCCCACCACCATTTCACCCGGCCTACGCCAGCAAATCTTTCGCGACGAATCCATGCACGTCTGTCAAACGAAAGCGCCGACCTTGGTATGTGTACGATAATTGCTCGTGATCGACGCCGAGCAAGTGAAGAATCGTCGCCTGCAAATCGTGGACGTGAACCGCGCCGGGATTGAACTGGCTTTTGTCCGGGTTCATAACTTGGCCGTCGGCATCGACGATGTTGTAGGAATAATCATCGGTGCGGCCATAAGTAATCCCGCGCTTCACGCCGCCGCCTGCCATCCAAATCGTAAAGCATCGCGGGTGGTGGTCGCGCCCGTAATTGTCGGCGGTTAGTTTTCCCTGCGAATAGCATGTCCGCCCGAATTCGCCGCCCCAAATCACCAGCGTGTCCTCCAACATCCCACGCTGCTTCAAATCGGTGACCAACGCTGCGCTCGCCTGATCGGTTTCGCGCGTCTGGCCTCTAATGCCGGCAGGCAAATCGCCGTGTTGATCCCAGCCTTGATGATAAAGTTGGATGAAGCGAACATCCCGTTCGGCCAGCCGCCGTGCGAGCAGGCAATTCGCGGCGAACGTTCCCGGCTTGCGGCTGTCGGGGCCGTAAAGCTCGAACGTGCTCTCCGGCTCTTTGGACATATCCGTCACATCCGGAACGCTCGTTTGCATCCGATAGGCAAGCTCGTATTGGGCGATGCGCGATTCAATTTCCGGGTCGAGTTCCTTCTCGAACTGATGGCGGTTGAGCGCATTGAGCTTGTCAAGCAGAGCGCGGCGACCGCTGCCGCACGGTCCATCTGGATCAGCCATGTAAAGAATCGGCTCCTTGCCCGAGCGAAATTGAATTCCCTGATAGCGGGCATCCAAAAATCCGCTGCCCCACAACCGCGCGTAAAGCGGCTGATCGTATTTGTGCGGCGTCACCAGCACGACGAAGGCGGGGAGATTCTGATTGACGCTGCCTAATCCATAATGAACCCACGAACCCATCGACGGACGCCCCGCGATTTGCGAGCCGGTCTGGAAAAAAGTGATGGCCGGATCGTGATTGATGGCTTCGGTATACATCGAACGCACGATGCACAAATCATCGGCGATTTTGGCCGTGTGCGGCAGCAGATCGCTGAACCACGCGCCGCTCTGGCCGTACTGTTGGAATGAGAAGATGGAACCCGCCAGCGGAATAGACGCTTGCTGAGAAGACATCCCCGTCAACCGCTGAGTTCCGCGCACGCTGTCGGGAAGCTGTTCGCCATTCAATTTCCTGAGAAGTGGTTTATGGTCGAACAAATCGATTTGCGACGGTGCGCCGGATTGAAAAAGGTAAATGACACGTTTTGCCTTCGGGGCGAAATTTGGAAAACTTGGCAAACCGCCCGGTGCCCGCGCGGAGGCGAATCGCGGCAGCATGCTTCCCAGCGCAATCGCGCCAAGTCCGCGCGCGGTCTTGGAAAAGAAATGCCGCCGCGTGATGGCCAGCGGCTCGATGACTGATTTTGTTGCAGCGCTATTCATGTTTTCAGGAGGTAGGGACGCCTCGCCGAGGCATCCGGTTGGAGGCACGAATTACGCCGCGACCCGGACGCCTCGGCGAGGCGTCCCTACCTAAATCAGGCTGACGCGAGACTCTCATCTTTTCCATACGGTGGCGTCGAGGTTCATGATGGTCTGGCAGACGACGGCCATCGCGGCCAGATTGGTTTTATCAATTGTTGCGTCCGGTTTCTTCTCGCCGACGGAAATCAATTGGGCAGCGCGTTCCGGCTGTTCAGCGAAAAGCTTTTTCTGCTCGATTTGCAAGTCGTGCAACAGCGAAAGCTCCTGCGAATCGGGAGGACGCGCCGTGAGCCGCCAGAAGGCAAATTGAATCTGGTCCGCGAGCTTCAAGCCGCCTTGCTTGATCGCAAGTTCGGCCAGCACGCGAGTGGCTTCGACGAATTGCACATCGTTCAACAAAACGAACGCTTGCTGCGGCGTCGAAGTTGCGCTTCGCTTGACAGTGCAGACCTCGCGTGAAGGGGCGTCGAACTCGGTCATGTCGGGCATTGGCGCGGTGCGTTTCCAAACGGTGTAAAGGCTGCGGCGATAAAGGGCGGAATTCGTGGCTTGATGGTAGGCCGGGCTCATGGCGTTGCTCTCCTGCCATAAATCGCCCGGCATGTACGGGCTGGCGGGCGGCCCGCCCATTTCGTCGTTCATCAGGCCGCTCGCATAAAGCGCCGTGTCGCGGATCATCTCGGCGGGCAGGCGCTGCGACGGGCCGCGGGCAAGCAGGATATTTTCTCGGTCGCGGTCGCGAAGGTCTTCGCGCAGGCGGGAATCCTGGGAATAGGTCGCGCTGAGAACGATTTTTTTCAACAGCGCCTTTGTGTCCCAGCCGGAATTCACAAAGTCGCGCGCGAGCCAATCGAGCAATTCAGGATGGGACGGCGGCATTCCCTGCACGCCGAAGTTTTCCGACGTTGCGACGAGACCGCGCCCAAAAAGCATTTGCCAAAACCGGTTCACCGCCACACGAGCGGTGAGTGGATGGTTTGGCTCGACAAGCCACTCCGCCAGTCCCAATCGATCCTGTGGCGCAGAGGACGGGAATTTGGGCAAGACCGCAGGCGTCGCTCGACTCACGCGGCGATCCTCGGTTTTCGGCGCGTCGTATCGGCCGCGGGCAAGGATGTAAGTGGGGCGCGGTTTCGGCGTTTCTTCCATGACGCTGACTTCTTCCACAGGATTGCGGGCGTCGAAATATTGCCGTGCGGCGGCGCAAAGATTCGAGCGCGCCGAGGCCATTGCAGACGAAATGGCAGCCTCATAATACGGGCGCAACGTTGTGGCGTCAGCATTTGCGAGCGCGTCCTTCAAGGCGTGACCGTCGCAAAGTTGCTGCACTTCGATAGCTGCGAGCGGTCGATTGAAAAAACGAACGTCATCCAGAGAGCCGTCTTTCAAACCGGTCGCGCGGAAAAGCGCGCCAAACGAAAGGCCGCCCTCGCCACTCCCCGGGCTTTTATAAAGTCGATCGCGAAGGATTTCGTTTTTCGTTTCGTGGCCGTTGATGAAGAGTTTCATGCCGCTCGCCTTGATGGAGCCGTCGTAGCTTATGGCGATGTGAACCCATTGGTTGGAGGGGACGGATTCGGTGGACTCGATCGCGAGGGCGTTGCCTGGCCAGAAGCGTTTCAGAACAAATTTCAGCCGCCGATCCGTCAACGATAATTCCACCCCGGAGAAGCCAACATCTGTCCCATGTTCACGATGACAAATGATGCCGTTGGTTGTGCTGGCGGGCACGTGCAGCCAAAAGGCCGCCGTAAACTGATTCCAAGCAGCGAATGTGAGGTCGGCTCCCGGAATTGAAAGCTCATCGTCGCCCGTGAATCGGACAGCTTTGCCATCGTGCCCTTCGACAAGCGAATTGCCGCCAATAGCGCCGCTGAGGTTGGAAGCATTCAATGCATTCACAAACACGTTGCTTTCCGTCAATTTGTCCAGCGGGAACCAGGCCGTCATTCCCGGAATCTCCGCCGTGTGATTGCTGTGCGCGAGCCAGTCCGGGAAAGCGGAAGTGGGATCCTGCGAGGCGCGGAGCAAGGCAGCTTGAGCATCCTTCACAGCGGCATCGGAAGCTGCCATCGCTTTCTTTTGCTCCGGTGATGGAAGGAGCAGCGACGGTGTTGGGACATGCGCGGTGTCGTTGTAAAGGCCGTATTCGTCAATACTATTAAAAAACGCGCCCAGGCTGTAATAATCCTTTTGCGTGAGCGGGTCGTATTTGTGGTCATGGCAGCGCGTGCATTCGAACGTCAAGCCTAGAAACACGGTGGCAAAGGTGTGAATGCGGTCGGACACATATTCCGTGCGCCATTCCTCCTCGATGCTGCCGCCCTCGTTGGTCTGGCGGTGCAGCCGGTTGAACGCAGTGGCGAGCCTGGTTGAATCGTCAGCGTCTGGAATAAGATCGCCCGCCAATTGGTCCATGATAAATTGGTCGTAGCGAAGATTGCGATTGAAGGCGCTCACCACCCAATCGCGATACGGCCACGTCGGGCAAAGCTGGTCGCTTTGATAGCCGTAACTGTCGGCGTAACGTGCCGAGTCGAGCCACGTGACCGCCATGCGCTGGCCGAAATGTGGTGAAGCAAGCAAGCGATCCACGACGTGTTCGCGTGACATCTCGGACTTATCCGCGAGAAAGGCTTTCGCTGCCTCTGGCGAGGGCGGCAAACCGGTTAAATCGTAGGTGACGCGCCGCAGCCAGCGCAGTTTGTCGGCCTCCTTCGAGGGCGCGATGTGTTCCTTTTCCAAGCGCGCCAGAACGAAATAATCAATTTCATTGCGCGGCCATTTCTTATTGACAACCGGCGGCTCGGGTACTGAGGCGGGCAGGGGAACGAACGCCCAATGCGGCTGGTAAACCGCACCGTCTGAAATCCATTTCCGCAAGCGCTCTTTCTCGTTGTCGCTGAGTTTCAAATTCGAATCCGTCGGCGGCATGACATCGGCCGGGTCGGACGCGAAAATCCTTTTTATGAGCACGCTCGTTTCGGGATGGCCGGGAACAACTGCTTTTTCGTGCGTCTTCGGGCGCTCTGCGGTCGCGCCTTCAAAAGTATCGAGGCGCAAGCCGCCTTTGCGGGCCGCTTTGTCGGGGCCGTGGCACATGAAGCAACGGTCCGAAAGGATCGGGCGGATGTCGCGATTAAATTGAAGCGGTTCGGCAAGCGCGCTCGAACAGGCGAGCACGGTGCCACTCAAAAGCGCGATTGCCCATAGAGCCATGCTATCTCGACGAAGGCTCATGGGGCGAAATTCACATTGTTTGCCCGGATTTACGAGGCCGTCGCGGGCTCGGTGGTGGCGGAAAATTCATCCGCGTGGTAGGAGCTGCGCACCATCGGGCCGCTGGCCACATGGACGAAGCCCATCGCTTCCGCCGCTTTTTTGTGACGCGCGAAAACATCGGGATGAATGAATTCAACGACCGGTAAATGCTGGCGGGTCGGCTGCAAGTATTGGCCGAGAGTCAGAATATCGCACTTGGCGCGGCGCAAATCTTCCATGGCCACAAGCAGTTCGCTTTCTGTCTCGCCAAGGCCGAGCATGAGGCCGGACTTCGTGTGAATCGAATCGCCGCGGCGATTCTTCACTTTGGCCAGCACGCTGAGCGAACGATCATACGTCGCGCGATGGCGGACGGACGGGGTCAAGCGTCGAACGGTTTCCAAATTGTGATTGTAGATATTTGGATTGGCCGAAAGCACGGTTTCGATGGAATCGTCCTTATCCAGAAAATCCGGCACGAGCACTTCGATAACGATTCCCGGATTTAAGCTGCGGACGTTTTCGATGGTCTGGCGGAAATGTTCCGCGCCGCCATCGGCGAGGTCGTCACGCGCCACGGCCGTGATGACGATGTGCTTGAGGCGCATCCGGCGCGTTGCTTCTGCGACGCGGGCGGGTTCGTCGGCTTCCAACGCCAGCGGCTTGGCCGTCGATACCGCGCAAAATCCGCAGGCTCGGGTGCAGCGGTCCCCGGCGATCATGAACGTCGCGGTTCCTTTGCTCCAGCATTCCCAATGGTTCGGGCACTTGGCGCTTTCGCAAACGGTGTGGAGTTTCAATTCGTCCAGCAGGGCGCGCGTGCGGCCAAATCCCGCCGTCGTGGGAAGTTGCAGGCGCAGCCATTCGGGCAGGCGGCGGCGGGTCGCGCCGGGAGGTTCGGCCGTTGCGGCAGGAATTGAAGCAGAGTCGCTATTCATTCAAATTTCTTCCAGAATTCTGCCAGTTGGCGGGTGTCGAAGTCAGCCAAAATCTCGCCATCGACATCAATGGTCGGGGCGAGCGTCTGGCCGGAAAGGGCGCGCATTTCCTTCATGGCGGCGCCATCTGCCGTCACGTCGAGAGTCTCGTATTTGATGCCGCGCTCGTCCAGCCAATCGGCGGCCTGATCGCACCAGCCGCACCACGGTTTTACAAACAGGCGAATTGATTTGGGTTTCATGCCTTCGGCGTAGTTTACCGGGAATCACGCCATTTGCCAGATGGGATTTTGTTTCCCATGGTAGCGCCTCGCCGAGGCGTCCGGGGATGTGGCGGTTTGTGGGCGTATGAATTCGCGCAGAGAACGGCACAGACCAAAAGACTATTCGCGCGGACCCCGAGAAGAAAGAGACGTTAGAGATGTGCTACGGCCTCGGACGCCTCGGCGAGGCGTTGCTACCTTTAACAGTCGCTTTTTTCCGGCGACGCGCTAATGTTTGTCATTACGAAAAACATTATGAAGCTATACTCTCTTATGCTGGCTGCCTTGCTTTCGGCGGTTTTCGTGGCTGCGCCGGTGTCCGCCCAGGAATGGGCCAAGGCCAAACTGGAAAAGTCCCCGCGCCACGGCGAGTGGGTGGACGTCAAGAATGGCACGCGCACGGTGCATTGCTTCGTTGTCTACCCGGAAGTGAAAAATCCCGCACCCGTCGTGATTGTCATTCACGAAATTTCGGCCTGTCGGATTGGGCCAAGGAATTGACGGATGAACTGGCGGCGGCGGGATATATTGCGATTGCACCGGATCTGCTTTCCGGCAAAGGCGCGAACGGCGGCGGCACCAGCGAGCTTCCGGCAGGCGAAGTGACGCGCGCGGTGAGCGGTCTCCCGGCGGATCAAGTCACCGGAGATTTGAACGCGGTGGCGGACTACGCAAAGACGCTGCCCTCGGCAAACGGAAGAATGGCGGTGGCGGGTTTTTGCTGGGGCGGGGGACAATCATTCAACTTCGCCTGCAACCGACCTGACTTGAAAGCCGCATTGGTTTTCTACGGACCACCGCCCAAGGACAAATCACTCCTCGCGAAAATTAGCTGCCCCGTCTTCGGATTTTACGCCGAGAACGACAACCGAATCTCCTCCACAATCCCCGCGACAAAAGAATCCATGAAGTCCGCCGGAAAAACCTACGAACCGGTGATCTACAACGGAGCCGGCCACGGCTTCATGCGCGCCGGGGAAGATCCGACGCCGCCAGCGGAAGGCGACAAACTGAAGTACGACGCCAACAAGAAAGCGCGGGATGATAGTTGGGAGCGGATGAAATCAATTTTGGGGAAATTGTAATATCGCGAATCGATCGGAACCGAACAGCGTGTCTAAAAAAAACTATGCAATCCTCTCATCATAACTTTTCGAACGGTCCTTTCTGATCGTCTTCAGCGCGGAAGCCAGGCGGGATATTAAAATGCATATCGTCGTGCGGCAAGCGTTTCGGCGAGGCGATTGTAAATTTTCAGCGTTGCGACAATTTGAGCCACCACGATGACCAAGGGCGAGGTAACGAGGTACAAGGCCCCCAGCAGCGCCTCGGTCTCCAGTGAACGATAACCGTGATATTCATGACGCCATCCGTCCATGGATTCGTTTGCGTACATGATTAGAAGCGGGGCAAAGGCCAAAGCAGCCGTAAGAGCGGCCGCCCAGAAAATTTTTCGAGCGCTGAGGGCAAAGCACGTCGCAATAATCGGAAGCGTCACATAAATGGCAATTATCTCAAGGTTGATAAAAAGAAAGTTGTTGGACGCGAAAGTGGCAAGATCGACCACCTCCAGCCCCCAACGGCCACTGCCGCCGTAAATTCCACTGCGGCTATAGTACCAGGACCGGTAAACCTCAAATATGTCCCCGCTCGTCACTGTCCAGCGAATCAGGAAATTGAAGCCGAGCAATATGACAAGCGAAGGGAGGAATTGTTTCCACAGGCCGCGCGCGCGCCCGAAAATGATTTGGCCGATCGAGAGTGGCGTCACCAGGATCAATTCCAGCGCGCCGCTGCTTTTGTCATAGTGAAAGCCGTTGACGCCCGCGAACGTGTAAGCTCCAATCAGCAGCAGCAGGCACACGAACATGGAGGGGGTGTATTCACTCAGATCGCGTTCACCGATGGCGAACGTCGCGACGCAAGCAAACAGCAAACAGAGGCCCCATTTGCTGGCGCCCGCTTTCCAGGAATACTGCTGCAGCCACGAAATGGGATTGGACTCCAGGGTCCGCCGCATTTTCCGGCGAAAGGAGCCTGCGAGCAGCGGAGTGCAGTAGCGCTTTGCCATTTCTTGCTGGCGTTTGGTCGGAGGCACCTCCTTCCCGTGGCTTTTAACGCGCTGCCCCGCAAACCGAATCGAGACCCAAAGCAACAGGGCGGCCAGAAAGTTCATGAACAGCAAGGCGTCGATTCCAGGATGAAAGGACGAATAACCAACCGCGGTTGGAGCGGGAGCAAGGAATCCCGCTCGCTGCATAATGTTGTTGATTCGAAATTGCATCCCAGCCGGACCAGAACTGCTGAGAAGAAGCTGAAGTTGCGGCCCGCTCAAACCATTAGAAGCGGAACCCATATGCGTGAACGAACTCAGCATCGGCTTAAATGGCTGGATAAAGATTCCCAGCAAAACGAAGGCGAGGACAAATGCGGGCATTCGGCTCTTGGCAAATGAAGATGCGAGGAGCCCGGCAGAGAGCGCAATCATGCCGCACACAACATGAATCAGGATAAGCCTGGAAAGGTCGCCGGGCTCGACGCCGCCGCAAATAAAACAAACCGCCAGAATCGGAACGACGCCCAGCCAAATGACAAAAACCCGCAAAACCCGCGACACCACCTTGCCAATGACAATCTGCGACGGGGTCAACGGCGTCAGCAAGAGCAGCCCCAGCGTGCCTTCTCTTCGTTCGCGTGCGATGCTATCCGCCGTAAGCGCCGGAAGCAGAAATAGAATCAGGCACGTCAGCAGGACATCCAGCTTGGTGAAAATCTCGACGCCGATGGCGGATATTGGCGCATCGCGGCTGATATTCCAGATGGCCAGCGTTCCAAAGAGCGCGCCGCTCACGCGGAGCCAATGCGTGAGGGGCAGCCGGGCGGACTCGCACAACTCGCGCTGGACTACCGGCCACAAGCCACCAATAACCATGGCTTCCTTCGAAGTCCTCGGCTATTGCGTCTCTCCACGCGTGACGCGGAGGAAAACTTCTTCCAGCCCCAGTTCATCCTCCCACAGGCCGGTGAACGGAACGCCGCCTTGCACGAGAGCTTGCGGCAGGAATGTCGGATCCACGTCGTGATTGACGAAGGTCACTTTCACCTGGCCATCGACTGCGATCACCTCGGATACTTCCGGGCGCGCTTTCAGCAGATCAATGGCCCGGTGGGATTCGCCTTTCACCACCACCCAATAAATCAAGCCGGTGGACATCTGGTCGCGAACTCCCTGCACCGGCCCGCTGTAAATCAATTTGCCGCGCTCGATGATGGCGACGCGGTTGCACAGCGTTTGCAACTCGCTCAAAATGTGGGAGGAGATGATGATCGTTTTGCCCATGCGCTGGAGTTCCTGCAAAATCGCCATCATTTCGATGCGCGCGCGCGGATCCAATCCGCTGGCGGGTTCGTCAAGCAAAAGAACGGCGGGGTCGTGAATCAGCACGCGGGCCAGGCCAAGGCGCTGCTGCATGCCGCGGCTCAAAGCGCCAATGATCGCACCACGCTTCTCGGAAAGCCCGACCAATTCCAGTACGTCGTTTACGGTTTTTTCGCGCTGGGCGGTGGGAATCTTGTAACACGCGCCGAAGAAATCCAGATACTCGGTAACCTCCATGTCCTTGTAGACGCCGAAGAAGTCCGGCATGTAACCGATTACGTGCCGCACCGCATCCGCCTCGCGGACGACATCGTGCCCGAGCACCTTGGCGGTTCCGGCGCTCGGTGCAAGAAAGGTGGCGAGGATTCGAAGCGTTGTGGTCTTGCCCGCGCCGTTGGAGCCGATGAAGCCGAACAGGTCGCCGCGATTGATGGTCAGGTTGAGGCTGTTGAGCGCGGTCATCGTGCCGTAAGCGCGCGTCAAGTTGATTGTTTCAACGGCAGGGATGGGCGGTGCGTCCATAGAGGATTACGACATTTTGGAATTGAAAGCGTTCATCACATTTTCAAAGGCACTACCAACCGGTAGAGCGTGTCGCGGTGAAGACGCTTCGGATTAAACTGGTTCAACGCCGTCGGCGAATGGTCCTTGTCCCACGCCAGCAGAATGGCGTAGTGGCTGGCCCTGTCAAGAACGTGGCGTTCGCCGGCATAACGGCTCATATCAAGACCCGCCGGGCAGCCAAACGTATTCCACGAGTCCTGGGCATTTGCATTGTTGACGTAGGTGATAAAAGAGGCCGCAACGGCGGCCTCGTGGGCATTCGGAATCGGATTCACGTTATTTCCGAAGCTCGAATTCAGGCTTTGGACGGCTTGGTGGAAGCCTTGGCTGTAACCCTGCGCAAAATTCGCCAAGGACGTGCCTTCGCCTTCATTCAGATGGAAGGTTTTCGATTGCCCCACGGCGAGTTCGCCCAGCGTGTAGATGCGTCCGTTCACCACCGCGCGCGCATCCGACAAAACCCGGCCGAAATCATTCGTGATCGTCACGTTCCAGCCAGTGGCGGACTGGTTGATCGTCATCGTGGCCGGAGTGGTGGATTTCTGGAACCAATCGGTGACAAACAGTTCGCTGGTCCAAACCGCCACATGCGCCTGCGCTTTGAAATTATTGCCAACCTGCTCAATGTTCGCGTGGCTGTTGTCGGGTTTGCCCCCAAAGTTGCCTGCGCTTTGGCCGCGCAGGGCGGTGAATTTCAAATTGCCCGCGATGTCGTAATCGGCGTTGTTCGGCGAATAAATGGAGACATAAGTCTGCCCGCGAAAAACAGCATCGTCGTCGGAGCTGTCGGGGAGAATGTCAACAATATCCATTTCGTTCCATTCCAATTCACCGGCGCGGAGGTGGAATCCAATGAAGTAAATCAGCGCCGAGAAAAACACGACGTAGCAGGGAAACGTGATCCACGTCAGCATCTGGCGGTTGATTTTCTTCAACCAGCATTGGTCCAGTGGACCAATGACGACCAAGTAAGCCACCAGCAGCGCCAGCAGCCAACCCAGCGGCAGTTTGCGAACCTGCGTGGTTTGAATCATCGCGCTGAAAATGCCGTCGCTGCTCAAATGATTTTCGACGGGGGCTCCACCGGCCCCGCGCAGAAAAACGTTAGCCGGAACATCAGCGATGCCTTTCCAAAACCAGGCCTTGTTCTTCCACGAAATGAATGGCTCGCGCTCGGGACTGAACGTCAGCAGCGTAATTCTCCCGCGCCCGCGCGGCGCGTCGATGGCCAGCGGGTTCGCGGCATCGCCAATCATGACCGTGCCGTCGCGAATTGTTCCCTTCGCCACCGCAATGGGAGCCGCATCAAATTGCACATCCGAAGTGGCGGTGACATCAGCCGTTCCGGCAGGAGACAAAGTGCCGCGATAATTTCCGGGCACGGCATCGCGGGCGAATTGCTGCAAAGCCTCGTGCGTGCTCAGATTCACCACGGTTGTCAGCGTGGCTGGCAGCAAATCGCGCAGCCAGGGAGTGCCGTTGATGTCGGTCAACTGCTCAACGCCAATGATCAAATGGCCCCCGCGCTGCATCCAAGCCACCAGCGCGTTGACCTGGCCGACGCCGAGCTCGATAGCCTTTTCGGAGCTAAGAAACATGACATCGATGCCTTCAAGCACGAGCGGATTATCCGGGAAGAGATTGGCCTGAAGGCGGGCGACGGGATATTTGGAGCTATCGGTGATAAATGTCTCCGATTCCGGCATCGTTGGAAGCCCGTTGACCGTCCGCGTGAGCGCCGCGATCAACGGCGTCTTGGGTTTCATCACGTGGGTCGGCTGCAGAACCTGTTCGCTGCGCAATTTTCCCCGCTCATCGAACAGGCGCACTGGCCAATTGCGCGCCACGCCGAAAGCCGGGATTGTCACCCGCTTGCGCGTGCCCGTTGGCAAGTCCACCACCATGCGGCGCACCTGGCCGCCGCCGAAATCCTGCCCGGAAATTTCAATCGTCCCGGTGAAGGCCGGTTCGTCGTTGTAAATTTCGCAGGTGATCGGGAACCAGCTGTTTTCCGGCAAAATGCCGTCGTAACCGAGGAACGGATCGAAACGAAGATCAGCGCGAAGCGGCAGCGCGGCGGCAAACAGGAAAAGGAGACAAAGAGACAAAGCCCGGAGACCGGCAAAGAAAGCGGCCTGACGAATGACCTTCTTTATTGGCATAGGTTGCGTAACCGCGGGCATTTATACCGCAATTCCGTGGGAAGCAAAGAGAATATTGGAATGTAAACAAAATTGGGTGTAATGAGAGCGGTTGAGATGACTCAATGGATGCCGAACCTATAATTGACCTTCAGAGCGACCATTACTTCATGGGCGAAGCCTTGCGCCAGGCCGTCCGCGCGGGCGAAGCCGAGGAGGTTCCCGTGGGCGCGGTCATTGTCAGGGAAGGGCGCATCATCGCCCGGGCGTTCAATCAAGTGGAACTCTTGAAGGACGCCACCGCGCACGCCGAGATGCTCGCCATTACCCAAGCCGAAGAATCGGTGGGCGACTGGCGCTTGACCGACTGCACGTTATACGTGACAAAGGAGCCGTGCCCGATGTGCGCCGGCGCAATGGTGCATGTCCGCCTCGCGCGCATCGTCTACGGTGCCCATGACGAGAAGGGAGGGGCCGGCGGCGGCGCGATGAATCTGCTGCAATGGCCGACGCTGAATCACCGCTGCGAAATCACACGAGGGGTGCGTGAGCAGGAATGCCGTATGATATTGCGCGAATTCTTCGCCGAGCAGCGAAAAAAGAGCTGATTTTTTGGGACGGAAACACCGTGGCTTGCAAATCGGTCAAATAGAGCATATTGAAACAGCCATGGAAGTGACGTTGCCATTGGAAAAAATGACCACCGCCGAGAAACTTCGCGTGATGGAAACGCTATGGCGCAATTTGACGTCTGATGAAGAAGAGTTTGAATCTCCGGGATGGCATGGGGAAGCCCTTCGTGAGCGCGTGAAGCGGGTCAAAAAAGGCGAGGAGACCTTTATTGAGTGGGAAGCGGCGAAGCGACAACTTCGCAATCGGGTGAAATGACCATCCGCATTCTGCCTTCCGCGCGGGATGATCTTGCCGCAGGCTTCGATTTTTACGAACGGCAGCAGTCGGGACTTGGCGAATACTTTCAGGAATCATTGTTTTCCGATATTGAATCCTTGCGGCTTTACGCGGGAATTCATGTCAAACGGTTTGGCTTTCATCGTCTTTTCTCCGAGCGGTTTCCCTACGCCATTTATTATGACCAAATCCGCACTACGGTCCGGGTGTGGGCTGTTTTGGACAGTCGGCGCGAGCCTCGGGCAATCTGGAAAAAGCTCTCTCGGCTTCGCAAGCCGTAAAGGGCAAGCAACACGGCTCGTTTTGATCGACGCTTCTCGCGAGGGGCTAATCACGCCCCAAGCTGATTTCGCCCAGCAATTTGTTTTTCAGCGCCTTTAGGCTGCGGGTTGGGTGTCGGACCGTGATGCGATTCAACTTAAGCGGTTCCGTCTTCTCGGTGTTGACTCCAAATTGCGTCGTGCAGGCCGTTTTGTAACCCGCTTCCGAAACCAACTCCCGCACCGATTCATTCCAATCGCCGTAAGGGTAGCAGAAATGCTCGATGGGAAGGCCGAACATATCCTCCAGTTTTTTTTTGCTGGCGAGAATCTCCTCGCGCGCATCGCGCAATGTCAGCCGCGTCAGCCGCGCGTGCGAAAGCGAATGCGAGCCGATGCCGTGCCCGGCGGCGATCCATTCGCGAACTTCCACCGCGTCCATCAAGGGTTCAGGAATTTCGCCGTCGCGCAAATCCCATTGGTTGAGCTGGCCAATGCAATTGGCCACGAGAAATTGCTGGGCGCGCCATTTGCCGGAATTCAGCGCAGGCATCGCATTTTGAAAAACATTGCGAAAACCATCATCGAAGGTGATGACGATGCGGGGGCCGGCCGCGCTGTTTTGGCAAGCCTCGCCAGGGCCGCACGAGACAAATTTTTCTTCCGCCAGCTCCGCCAATTGATCCACGAAAGTCCGGGGAGTCACATAAAGGCCCTTCAACCGCGCTGCCCGGGGGCGCTTGGCAATTTTGTGGTACATCAAAATCGGCACCCCATTCCGAAAGTATTCCCGGAATGGCGGCAGCGCATGGTAATGCTCAGGCAAGGAAATCTGCATTGACGCGCGGATACTAAACACGGTTGCGAACGAGGGCAAGTGGAGAGCGTGACCTGGTCGCGGGAAGCCAGGTAGGGACGCCTCGCCGAGGCGTCCGGAGTGAGGCGTGGCACGCGCAGACCGCGGCATATTTCACACGCAACCGGACGCCTCGGCGAGGCGTCCCTACCTTTTTGCGTAAAAAGAGGAGCGCGCCTTTTTCGAAGCGCGCTCCTCAGAGTCAATACTATTCTAAACTACGCCTGCTTCGGCGCAGCCTGATTCTGATTCTTCATCATGATTCCCAACAGCCCGTCTACCATCCCGTTGGTTGTGCCTGCGCCGTTCACGGAAACATCCGGCACAATGCGGACATTCCGTTCGCCCACGATTTGCATGAGCTGCATCACCGTGTAGCCCTGCGCGCCCAATGCCTCCACGCCGGCGCGATAGGCCGCCGCTTTGGCGTCACCGGTGGCGCGGATCGCTTCCGCGTCGCCCAGGGCGCGGAGCTTCGTCGATTCCGCTTCGCCCGCCGCGTGTTTGACACTCGCGGTCGCGGTCAGCTCGGCGATGTTCACGCCTTGCTCGGCGCCGACGACTTCCTGCTGGATGTTGGCCAGCGATGTCTGCCGCACCAGCTGCTGCCGCTGGTTTTGCGCGGCTTCCTGCACCTCATACGTCTTGCGCTGTTCCTCGGCGATCTTGCGGTCGGTCTGCGTCTTCATCAATTCCGCTGGCGGATTGATGTCGCCGATCAGCGTGTCAATCGCCTGCACGTCGTAGGCGGACAATGCCGCGCGAATGTGCTGCGACGCTTCCGTCTGCCGCTGGCTGCGCGCGCTCAAAAAATCGAGCACCGAGTAGCCTTGCGCCGAATTGCGGAAATAATTTCCGACAATCGGCTGCAGCACATGATCCACCAGGTTCTGCATCGAGCCGACGCGCGAGATCACCTTCGGCGCATCCAGCGCGCCGACGTGGATGATCTGCGCCACGTCCAGGTTGAAGCCGAAGCCGTCCTTCGACCGCACCGTGATGGACGACAGTTTCGAATCGTAATTATGCGCTTCGGTTCTTGACGCCCAATTCAGCACGATGTTCGTCGTCGGCACCAGTTCGACTTTCGCCACACGCGAATTGATCGGGTGCTTGCCCGGATAAAGGGGCGTCACCCAAACACCTTTGTGGCCTACCGCGACCAGATCTCCATGCTTGAAGTCCTGCCCGCTGACGTCGACATGCGCCATGCCCACGAACGAGATCACCACGCCGACATAGCCGATCGGGATCTTCACCATCGGCACCTGTTCGATTTTGGCGAACCACGGATTCAAGTTCCACGAACCGGACAGGAGCACTTGCTCCTGCAACCCGCGGCGTCCGCCGCCATCTAGGAACGCCTGCGCGTTCTGGAAGTTCTCGTGTCCTGCAATCACAGGCCCCGCGATTTCGCCCGCTTCGATGGACATGCCATCATTCGTTGTCACGATGCCGACCATGTCCGACTCGACCTGCTGCAATCGCAGATCAGCGGGTGTCATTCCGTGCAAGTGAGCCACCGCGCCGGTAATGACCGTGAACAGCGCCGTGTTGATGCGATAGGTTCCCGCCGTCAGGATGCCCAATTGCCGGCCTTTTTCGCCGCCATTGAGCAGGAACTTCCGCGCATCCTGGAATTTTTCGCATTCGACAATTTTGCCGAGGATGCGTTCCGAAGGAATCGCCGCGCCATCCGCCGCCAGCACCAGCGCAATTTCGCCTTGCGGCACGATGGTGACCGGCACTTTGACCACGTTATACATCCAGAACCACAGCCCTAAATGCGCGCCGGGAGCCAGCGTTTCGGCTTGATAACCGGCTTCGCCATTGAGCGCGATCAATCGCCCCGGCTGCAACCCTTGCGACGCGAAGCGCTTGATGACGATGC
This sequence comes from uncultured Verrucomicrobiae bacterium, assembly GCA_963764165.1. GTDB lineage: Bacteria > Verrucomicrobiota > Verrucomicrobiia > Limisphaerales > Palsa-1400 > Palsa-1400. The sequence continues at coordinate 112,802 of CAVXRD010000004.1, read as the reverse complement.
CAACCTGCGTTTCCCGGACATGAACCCAGCCAAGCAGTGTGGGAAGGAACAAGAGCAGCAAGACGACTGCGCCGATGACAATATAGATGATTGTCCGAATACTCATAAACGAACTCCGATGTGGTTGGGCCTTCGCGGCGGCTTCTGGCCGCGCGAGAGCGCAACGCATTGCGTTTCGGGGACCGTGGGAACCCCGCACAAGCGGGGGCAAGAGGGTCGCCCTTCCAGATGCCTGCGAGGTTAGCTGACGGGCTGGGTCCTGAAAGTGACCTCGGCGGAATAAACCACCGTTCGCCCCGTCCCGGACTTCCGGGAATTGGGTCCCCCGCGTTGGCATGGAGGAAGCCACGCCAACTTAGGCTGCATTAACACTGATAGTTTGACACAACTCGGGCGGGTGTCAATTGGGGTGGGTGTAAGTGGTTGTAAATCAAGATAAACGTTAATTTCGACTGGTTGCCCGACGTTTTCGGTGGAGAGAATCTCCGAGCAGCCGTTGCGGGGAACCTGTTTGGAGAGCAAGGTTGGCGCTGGCTTTGGTAAAGCATTGAATGTGCATATAATCTCAAAAAACCCGCTACACCCGCTACATCATTGATTATCAACCAGATAAACCGCTACATTGGGCGCTACAAAGCCGCTACAGACCCGCTACATTCCGGGCGAAGGGATCCAATTGAATGAATCAATGTGTTTTCCAGTGGAGCGCGGGTTGGTCTTTGTGGCCCTCTGCGCACTCATTTTCTCTGCGTGAAAGTTCCTTTCCCTCCGGCAGGCTGTTGAATCGGGACTTGGCGCTGAACCCGAAGGCCGCGCCGGAACACTTCAAAACCAAGATAGCAACAGTGCCATTTGGAAGTCGCTGCGGAATTCAAAGCAGAAGACCTTGATCGGTCCGTCCCGTTTCTTCGTCCCTTGCTTCGTGAGCATGAACCGGTTAAGTTGCGGCCATGAGTGTGACCGCCATGCCCAGCGTCGAGAGCGATTCCTTGATCGTCCCGTCGAACTTCATTGAACGCGCCACCAATCGTATTTTCCAGGAACTGATCGCCGATGCCGAGGACTGGGCCAATATCGCCGGTCAAGTGGGCCTTTATCCTTGGACCCATTTTGTTGAAAATCCCAAGGTGGAGGATCTGCGCAAACACAAAGCCACCTTGGAAAGGCTGATTGCATTTGGTGAGCTGCTCAACAGCGCCATGAGTTCCCCGGTTTTTCCGGATAAGGAAATCGCAGGAGGCGTGACAGCCACCCTGCGCATGTTAAGAGATGACCTCGCCATGTGGCATGGCAACAAACTCACCGATGCCCAGGCCGAGGAACTGATGCAAAAAGTGTTTCCGGAATGAATCCAGAGTTGGAGGCGCTGATAAAGGCGTTCCTTGCCGCGCACGAATGCGACCTGAGGCATCGCTCTTTGCTGAGGGACCGATATGAGGCGCTGTTGGAAGACGCTTTGAAGAATGCCCCAGGTGTCTCGCGTGAGGTGTTTACGGAAGGCATTCGCCGCCGCGCCCTCGCTTTCGTCAAAGCCCAATCCCGTCCCCCGACATTGCCCCCGCAGGCGTAATTTCAAGCCAGCTCATATTGAATTAGCACGCTGGCTGACGATTGACCGGTTCGATGCGCGGATGGCAAGTTCCGATGTTTCCTTGCGGCATCCACCGCGTTGCCGTACAACAAACGCCATTAAAAACGTGCTAACCAATACTGCCATTTGGAATTCGCTGCGAAACTCAAAGCAGATGACTTTGATCGCCGGGCCGTGTGTCATTGAAAGCGAGGCGCTTTGCCTGCAAATCGCCAAGTCGCTTCGCAAGACATGCGCCACCCTCGGCATCAATTACATTTTCAAGGCCAGCTTCGACAAGGCCAACCGGTCTTCCGCCCGCACTTTCCGCGGGCCCGGCATTGTCGAAGGCTTGCAAGTTCTCGCGCGGATCAGGTGCGACCTTGAAGTTCCTATTCTAACCGATGTTCACACAGAGGATCAGGTGAATCTCGCCGCCGCTACGGTTGACATCCTGCAGATTCCGGCCTTCTTGTGCCGCCAGACGGATTTGATCAACGCCGCCGCCCGCACGGGAAAGGTCGTGAATTTGAAAAAGGGCCAGTTCCTTTCGCCGCTTGAAATGGGGCAGGTCGCGATGAAGGCGGCCGAGGCGGGAAGCCGCAAATTGTTGATCACTGAACGCGGCACGACCTTTGGCTACAACAATCTCGTCGCCGACATGCGCTCGATTCCGATCATGCGGCAATTCGGTTATCCTGTCATTTTTGACGCGACGCACTCCGTGCAATTGCCGGGCGCGGGTGGCGACCGTTCGGGCGGCCAGCGCGAAATGGCCCCGGTGCTGGCTCGCTGCGCAATTGCCGCCGGCGCGGACGGCTTGTTCATCGAGACGCACCCGAAACCCGACGAGGCGCTCAGCGACGGGCCGAACATGATTCCGCTGGCGGAGATGCCGCGGCTGCTGGCTGGCTTGGTCAAATTGCACGCGCTCGTCCGCACATGGGTCAAGTAATGTCACGCGCTGCGTTATCGCTTTTGGCGGCGTTGGCGGTTTTTGTTGCAATCGGAACCGTCGCGCAGACGCGTCCCGAGGTGCCTCCGCCCCGAGCAACCGATGAAACCCTCGCGCAAACGCGCACCAATCCGCCCGCTCCTAAATCGTCCGACTTCCCGGACTACAAAACGATGATTTATCTGTGGCACACGAATGCGGAAGGGCGTTCCGTAAACTTCCTGCTCAGCGGAAACTCGCAATCTATCAACTCGAAATCGGAACGGGTGATCACGCCGTTCCAAATGAAGTCCTTTCATGGCAGCAACGAACTGCAGTTGATCGGGCGCGCTCCAGAGTGCCACATTAACGAAGTCCAGCATCGCGGCTGGGACTCCAGTCACATTGTGTTGTTTACACCAACGTCCAATGTGTGGGTGCAAGGGGACGGCTACATGTTCCTGGAAACCAATCGATTGCTTTTCGTTTCCAATAATGTTGAGACGCGCATTGTCCGCTCGCTGCTGAAGAGTTCGATGCTCGGCAGCGCTCCAACCAATGCGCCGGGCGCATCCAACCAGCCCATGAAGATTTTTTCCGATTGGGCCGTGTTCAACGCCGAATCCAATACCGCCCAATATTTCGGCCATGTTCACGTCATCGATTTTCAATTGGATGTGGTGTCAAAGAAGCTTTTCATCCAGCTGGGCACCAACAGCACCGTTCAATCGATGGTGGCCGAGGAGGAAGTCGTCCTGACAACGACCAACAAGGGCTGGGCGGCGGGGCCGAAGGCGAACTATTACGTGACCAACGGAGTGGAAATGATGAATTTGAACGGAGGCGCCGTCTGGCACAACGGCGATGAGCAGGCGTGGGCCGATGAATTTATTTACGACAGCACTCATCATCTCCTGACCGGCATTGGCAACGTCAAAGTGTGGTGGCCCAACGCGCCGCAAAAAGCGAACGAGCCGCCAAAAGTCGACGAGCACGGTTACCGCAAGCTGTTTGCCGATTTTGCGGCGCTCCAGTGGCCGCTGACCAACGGACCGATCGAGACAATGCACGCCACCGGCAGTGTCGCCATTGCCAATCAGGATGATGACAGCCGCGCCACTGGTGACACGGCGGATTACTCCCGAGCCAGGAATCTTTTTCAATTGAACGGAAATCCCATGTGGTGGAAGGACGAAATGAAGATTCACGGCCGCGTGCTGACCGCCGATGCCACGAACAAAACCTACCACGCCCATGGTGACGCCTTGCTGGAACAGAAAGTCGGCGGAGCATCGCATACGAATGAATGGCTGAAGATCGCGGCGGATGACATCGATTCCGAAACAAACGCGACCCATTTCAAAAGCCATGTCGTAACGCGGCTCTTCGATGACGGCGTTCTGAAGGACACACTTTATTCTGACACACTGGATTTGGATTTGATCAGCAATGCCATCAAGACCGCCACCGCCCGGGGCCACGTCACGGGCGAAACCGCGCCCGACAAGCTGGGCCGGTTCGACACCATTTCCTGCGACACGCTGATCGCGCACAATGATACCGTGGCGAAAATGCTGACGGACATTGTCGCTCACGATCACGTCATTCTCCGCCAGCTTGGCACGAACGCGGGTGTTCCCACCAATCAAGTTGCGTCGGACCTCGCGACGGCCTATTTCTCACAGGTGATGACGAACCAAGTCGAACGCGCGGTGGCCGAACATCATGTGGTCATTGATTCATTCCGGACCAACCAAACGCTTCACGCGACTGGCGAAAAGGCGGATTACGCCGTGCCCCTGGAGGAGGCCAAGCTGACCGGCCACCCGCTCGCCAATGACGGACAGCATTTTATTTCCGATGCCCTGTATTTGACGTGGCTTCCGAAGGCCGGCCGATTCCGCGCTTTTGGCACTTATCAGATCGTTTCTCATCCGGCCAATAAATGAGCGCGACCGTTACAGCATCCGCCGCAGCGCCTCCGCCTTCGCCTTCGCCGGCGAACGCGCTGCTTTCCACCGTTGGCATCGCCAAGGCCTATGGCGGCCGCCGGGTGGTGGATGGCGTTTCCATTTTCGTGAACGCGGGTGAAATCGTCGGGCTGCTGGGGCCGAATGGGGCTGGCAAAACGACCAGCTTCAACATCGTGGTCGGCCTGGTTAAGCCGGACGAGGGCGAGGTCATGTTCGAAGGGAAATCGATCACGGGCTTGCCGATGCACAAACGCGCCCGGCTTGGGATTGGATATTTGACGCAGGAGCCATCGGTCTTCAGGAAATTGAGTGTCGAAGATAACATTCTCGCCATTTTGGAAACGTGCGACATGGGCGCCAGGGAGCGGGAATTGAGGCTGAAGTCCCTTCTCGACGAACTCGACTTGGGCCGTCTTTCCAAAAGCAAGGCCTACATGCTCAGCGGCGGCGAAAAGCGCCGTTTGGAGATCACGCGTGCGCTGGTGACGAGTCCGAAGTTGCTCCTGCTGGACGAGCCTTTCAGCGGGATTGACCCCATAGCAAAATACGAGGTGCAAAAGATAATTCGCCGTTTGAAAGATCGCGGCTTGGGTATATTGATTACCGACCACGACGCGCGAGAAACTTTGAAGTTGGTTGATCGAGCATATCTGATCCATCGCGGCAAGGTGGTCTATCAGGGATCTGGCCCGGCGATGACGCAGGATCCCGGCGCTCGCGACATTTATCTTGGACCCGAATTCAACCTGTAAAATGGAAACGCAATACGATGCCATAGTGATCGGCGGCGGCCCCGGCGGCAGCAGCGCCTCGACCTACCTGTCGCGCGCGGGAAAACGTGTGCTGCTTCTGGAGAAGGAATTTTTCCCCCGCTTCCATATCGGCGAATCCTTGCTGCCTTACAACACCGCCATCTTCCGGGAGCTGGGTGTGCTGGGAGAATTGGAGGCTTCCAATTTTCCGCGAAAACTCGCGGCGGAATTCTTTATCGGCAATGGTTCCCGCTCCACGCGCTTTCTGTTCCGTGACAGCCGGTTCAATAAGGAATCCGCCGCCTTTTCCGTCGAGCGCTCGGTGTTCGACCACATTCTGCTCAAGAACGCGCGAAAGAGTGGCGTCGACGCCCGCGAAGGATGGACGGTTTTGAAAACGGCTTCCGACGAGAGCGGCGTCAATGTCGAAGCCACCGATCCGGACGGGAAGAATTACAAATTTCGCGCCACATTTCTTATTGACGCAAGCGGCCGCGGAAATCTCACGGGGAACCAGGAGGGCGGGAAGGTCATTCATCCGCGCTTGAGGAAACTCGCGGTCTTTGGCCACTTCAAAGGCGTGCTGCGCGGCAAGGGTGAGGCCGACGGCGACACCATCATCACGCGCCTGCACAACAAATGGTTCTGGATCATTCCCGTTTCCCCGGACAAAACCAGCGTCGGCCTTGTGATTGACAAGGATGAATTCACGAAAGGCCCGGGCGGGCCGGTGGATGTCTTCCATCACTGGTTGAACACGACGCCTATTGTCAAGAAGAGGATGGCCAATGCCGAGCTTGTGGGCCAGTTCCAGACGACCACGGATTTTAGTTACTACAATCAGCGCCTCGTCAGCCAGCGAACGTTGAGGGTGGGGGATGCGGCCGGCTTCATGGATCCGATTTTTTCGGCGGGCGTTTATCTGGCCATGTGGTCGGGCAAGGCCGCGGCGGGCGTGGTGCAACGGGCGCTGGAACGCGGCGACGGCGGCGGGCGCGACATGCTGAAATACGAAAAACGCGTCCGCCACGGCATGCATTTTTACTGGCAGATGGTCGAGCACTATTACACCACGCCGTTCATGGAGCTGTTCCTGCAGCCAAGCAAACATCTGGGGGTGGTGGAGGCGGTCAATTCCGTTCTGGCGGGGGAACTGGAAGGCACTTGGGCGCAGCGCTGGCGTTTGCGCTATTTCTTTTTCCTGGTGAAATTGCAGGCGAAGCGTCCAATCGTCCCGCAAATTTCCTTCGACGCCGATGCCGCCGAGGAGCGCCGCCGCCGCGCCCGGCTCGCCGAAAAACATTGAACTCGCGGTTCTTGATTTTGCCTTTGGCCTGTTGCGCCGGCTGCGCGACGACCGGCCATTTGCCCCCCGTCGATATTAGCAAGCCCGGCTGGCATTTGCAGCAGGGACAGGCGTTGTGGCAGCCGCCTGGCCATCGTCCCGAAATGGCCGGAGACTTGATTCTCGCCACCAACGCAACGGGCGATTTCTTCATCCAATTTTCCAAATCACCATTTACCGTTGCCACTGCGGAATTCACCGAAGGTTCTTGGCAGATTCAATTTGGCGCTGACAAATTTCATTGGAGCGGGCACGGCTCGCCGCCGGCAAGGTTCTCTTGGTTCGAGCTGCCGAAAGCCCTAAGCGGGGAAGCTCTTGGCAGGCGTTGGAAGTTCTCGCAAAAGCCCGAAGGCAACTGGCGGTTGGAGGATTCGCATTCGGGTGAATCGCTGGAAGGCCGGTTTTTTCCATGAAGCCGCGGTGGTTTCGCTGGTGGTGGCTCCTCTTTTTAATCCCGCTCGTCATTGGCGCGGCCCGGCTTCATTTCGACGTGGACGTTCTCGACTTGCTGCCGCAGGACATTCCCGAGGTCACCGGCCTCAAACTCTATCAACAGCATTTTTCCACCGCTGGCGAACTCATCATCACGCTCGACAGCCCCGATCCCGACAAGACCGAAGCCGCCGCCCGGGAAACCGCTGCCGCGCTGCAAGCGCATTCCAACCTGGTCGCCGAAGTGGACTGGAAACCTCCGTGGGACGAACACCCTGACCAATTGCCCGAGTTGATCGCGTTCCTTTGGCTGAACCAGCCGTCCGCCGTCCTGCAAAAATTTGCCGACTCGCTGGCGGAAACGAATTTGGCGAATGTGCTGACCGCCACACGCGAGCGGCTTTCCACGACGCTTTCCCCGCAGGATTTGGCGCAATCCGGTTACGACCCTCTTGGGTTCACGCAATTGCCGATGGCCGGCGCGGTGCCGAACCCTGCCAAGGGGAACGAACTGTTCGCTTCGGCGGATGGAAAATTTCGAATCATGTTCGTCAAGCCCCGCGGCGATCTGTCGGGATATCGCGAATGCACCGATTGGCTTTCGGAAATCAAGAACCTCGTCCACACCGACGGCTGCACGGTGAGTTTTTCCGGGCGCCCCGCATTTGTCGCCGAGATTTCCGCGAGCATGAAACATGACATCATTCTTTCCGTGGTCGGAACATCAGTGATCATCGCGGCGCTTTTTTGGATCGCTCATCGGCGCGTGAAACCGATGTTGTGGCTGCTGACCTTGCTCGCTGTCATCCTGGGATCGACACTCGCGCTGGGCGGATTGATTTTTGGGACGGTCAGCGTCATCAGCATGGGCTTCGCGGCGATCCTGCTGGGCCTGGCGGTGGATTACGCGGTGGTGCATTACCAGGAGGCGCTGGCGCAACCAGACTTGACTATCCCCGAAATTCGCCGCGCCATCGCGCCGAGCATTTTTTGGGCGGCGGTGACGACCATCTCGGCGTTTTTCGTTTTGAATTTCGGCGGCTTGCCCGGACTGGCGCAACTCGGTTCGCTTGTGGCGATTGGCGTTGCGCTGGCGGCGCTGGTGATGATCTTTGCGTTTCTTCCGCCGTTGTTTCCCGAGCGAATGCGGCCGAGTTCCGGAAACGCTAATTCGCATCGCCCATCCGCGCCTGAGCCATTTAATCCAGCCTTCGCCCGCCGCGTTTTCATTGGAACGGCGGTGATCGCGGTCGCCTGCGTCATCGCGCTGCGCAACGGATTCCCGGGGATGGACGCGAGCACACATGCCCTCGAACCTCGCGACAGCCCGGCCTACGGCGCCCTGGAATCCATCAAGACGCACTTGAATCAGGAACACGAACCATTGTGGCTTGTGGCCGAGGGCAAAGATGAAACCGAAGTCGGACACAAGCTGGACCTCATCGAACCAGTGCTGGAAAGCGCCGTGTCGAACCATGTGCTGACCGGCTATAACTCGCCGACGATTCTCTGGCCGCGTCCCGAAAATCAAATCGCAAACAAACCGGTGCTGGCGAAAATCATTGGGGAACGGGATGCCATGCATCGTGCCATTTTGACCAACGGTTTTTCCCAGGACGCATTAGGTTTGACAGACGAAATTCTCAAAGTCTGGCAGCAGGCGGAAATGGAGAAGGGGACATTCTGGCCAAAGCAGCATCTCGGGCAATGGATCTTTTCCAAAGTGGCAGCGCGCGACACCAACCAAGTTTATGCCGCCGCATTTCTTTATCCAGCCGGCGCGGCTTCGTCTGTGTCCGCTCTCGAATCCAAACTGCCGCACGGCGGAGTCTGGCTTTCGAGCTGGGAAACGCTGGGCGAGTCGGTCCTCGCCACTGTCAAAAATAATCTTTGGAAACTGGTAGTGCCGATGGTGTCGCTGGTGTTGCTTTCGCTATGGCTGGCGTTTCGCGGCTGGCGCGAAATCGCGTTGAGCCTCGCCGTGCTCGCGTTCAGTGGAATTGCGTTGCTGGCCGTGATGAAAACTGTGGGGTGGTCGTGGAATGTTTTGAATCTGATGGCAGTGCCGCTCATTTTGGGAACGGGCGTCGACTATAGCATTTTCATGCAGCTTGCCCTGCGCCGCCACAACGGGAGCCTCGTCGAGGCTCGGCGCTCGGTGGGACGCGCTTTGCTGCTGTGCGGCGGGACGGCGGTGGCTGGATTCAGTTCGCTCGGCCTGTCAAGCAACGCCGGAATGTCGAGCCTGGGCCGGGTGTGCGCGATTGGAATCGCGGGCAACGTTTTGCTTTCGGTGCTGGCGCTGCCGGTTTGGTGGAAGACATTTTGCGGGCGTCGCGCGGCCGCCGCCTCTCCTTCGCATCTCTACAGTGCGTCGCTATGGAAAATCGGATTAATGCTGGGCCGCCATCTTAACCCCAGGACCGCCCTTTCGCTGGCGGGAATCTGCGCCGCCATCTACTGGCAAGTCGCGCCCAAACGCAGAAAGATTCTCGCGGCCAACTTGCGGCCCGTGGTTGGCAGTGATGCCGAGGCGGTGTTGGCGGCGCGCGAGTTGGTGAACCAATTCATGCTGAAGCTGGCCGACTTGCTGCGCTATGAGAGCGGCGTCAAACAAGAGAAGTGGTTTTCCAACTGGCAGGGCTGGGAGCATTTCACCGAAGCTCATGCGCGAGGAAAAGGTGTCTTGCTCGTCACGCCGCATCTGGGCAACTGGGAATTTGGCGGCGCGTTCCTGGTCGAGAAAGGCTACCGTTTATTGGTATTGACGCAAGCCGAACCGGATGAGCGGCTCACGAAGATTCGCCAGGAATCCCGCGCCCGTTGGGGCGTCGAGACGCTTGTCATCGGCAATGATCCATTCGGCAGCATTGAAGTGGTGAAATGCTTGCAAGCTGGGGCCACGGTAGCGCTGCTAATGGATCGTCCGCCCGGCCCCACGGGCGTCACGGTTGAACTTTTCGGAAAGCCTTTTCTGGCCTCGATTGCGGCGGCGGAACTGGCGCGCGCCTCGGGCTGTGCCATATTGCCGGTGGTGATGGTGCGCCGGCCGGACGGTTATTCGGCGGCGATTTCACCGGAGATTCCCTACAACCGCAAAGACATTGGCGACCGCGCCGGGCGCATTCGCCTGACTCAGGAAATCATGCGGGCTTTCGAGCCCGCCATTAAGAAAAATCTAACACAATGGTATCATTTCGTTCCTATCTGGCCTTCGGCAGAATAGCGCTCTGCTTTCTCTCGGTGGATTCCGGCGCGATTCTGGATGCGTGGTTCGCCGCCCAAGGAAAGCTCCACGGGTGGTCGGCAGATTTCACGCAGACGCGAACGCTGAAAACGCTGACCGTTCCGCTGAAATCCGCAGGGCAGCTTTGGTTTCAGACTCCGGGTGATTTTCGGTGGCAGCTTGGAAAGCCAGCCCAAACCATCGCGCTTCGAGACGGGCAGGATTTGTATGTCATTTACCCCATTCTAAAACGAGCGGAGCATTACCCGCTCGGCGCGAATGCTCCTCGGGAATGGCGCGACAGCATGTCGCTGTTGAGCGCGGGATTCCCTAAGAACCGGCAGGAGTTTGAAGCGCAATTCAATCTGCTGTCCGTCAACGAAACCAACGGCGCGTGGCTGCTCGCGCTGCAGCCAAAAAGCAAATTCGCGAGACAAATGATGCCAGAGCTTCACCTGGGTTTGGACACCAACGACTATTCTTTGAAGTCGACGGAAATGGTTTTTGTCGATGGCTCGTCGATGCGAAATGATTTCACCAATGCCGTTATGAATCCTACGATTGATCAGAATCTTTTCCATTGGAAACCACCCGCAGATTTCAAGGTGACCGAACCGCTATCAAAATGATGAACGAGTTGGACAAAGCGCTGAGTTTCCTGCCGCACGGTCCGGAGTTCCGGTTCCTGGATCGGTTGACTGCGCTGGACTCGGGAAAGAGCGGGACGGCGGAATACAAAATTCGCGGCGACGAGCCTTTCCTGCGCGGGCATTTCCCCGGCGATCCTATTTTTCCTGGCGTATTGCTCGTGGAGGCTGCGGCGCAATTGGCTGGCGTCATCGCGCAAAGTGATCCTTCGATCCCGCCCATGCCCGGATTGAAATTAACAGCCCTCCGGCAAGCAAAGATACTTGGAGCCGCGCGGCCCGGTGAAGTTATTTTGATCGACGCAAAGCTCACAGGCCGCATGGGAAACTTGGTGCAGGCTCAAGCTACGGTGTCCGTTGGGGGGGCGAAAATTCTGACAGCGGACGTGACTCTATCTGGCGTGATTGCTTCGCCGTGACTTGATTGGCTTAAACATCTGCTTCGTCGGCTCTCCAACGGCGACAGAGCCACCACAGCGCCGCCGCTGGAATCAAAACAGCCGCCGCAATGAGAGCGTACCATATAAAATACACCCGCCAGGCTGGCACATAGAATACATCCGGGGAATGGGGATGCACAAACGGGGGAACGAAATCAAAAATGCCAAGGCTATCGTCGCAAAGATACAAAACTCCGGACACCTGAGACCCCCAAATCATGGCGGAGGCGAGAAACGAGAACGGCAAGAGCAACACATACGCCACTGCGGCGTGCGCGATCACCGGAACCGACGCCTTTGGTGTCAACGTCATCCAATCGTGATCGCTCTGAGCCGATTTGTTTCCCATATGCCATCTTGTATCTTGCTTGTTTGGTTTAGGCGGGTCAATCAAATCGAGAACTTTTCCGCGCGCCTTCTTGCGAGAGCCGAATGACTGGCTCGCGTTCGACAAGCCGCTGGGCTTCACGGGATGCGGATTGCGCCAGGAATTGGTTGACGGTCGAACCTGTTAGTTCAGCCGCCCGTTCAAGGGTCAGGGTGTCGCCTGCCCAAAGCGAATCGGCGCTTGCATATCAGGGAGAAGCGGATGAACTTATGCCAAGTATGTCGTTTACAGAATTCGGTTTGGCTCCAGCAATTATGGAGGGCGTCAAGGCAATGGGGTACACGGAACCGACTCCCATCCAACTGCGCGCCATCCCGCTCCTTCTCGAGGGTCGCGATGTCATTGGCAGCGCGCAGACAGGCACGGGCAAGACCGCCGCTTTTGCCCTGCCTATACTTTCGCTTCTGGGCGAACCGCAGCGGAGATCGCGGTTTCTCGTGCTTGAACCGACGCGCGAATTGGCCGCTCAAGTGGAGACTGCCATTCACCAGTTCTCGCGCTTTACCAAATTAGGCACAGCGGTGCTTTATGGCGGCGTTGGCTACGGCCGGCAACTCGATGATTTGAAGGCGGGCGCGGATATTGTCATCGCGACACCGGGCCGGCTGCTTGACCACATGGAACGCGGCGCCTGCAAGCTGGACGGAATCCAATATCTGGTGCTCGACGAGGCGGACCGGATGCTGGACATGGGATTTCTGCCGGATGTCCGGCGCATCGTGCAAAAATGCCCGAAGGAAGGACGCCAGACCGCCCTGTTCTCCGCCACGATTCCAATGGAAATCGAGGGCCTCATCAAATGGACGATGAAAGATCCGCAGGTGGTGGAAATCGGCGCCCGCCGGACGCCAGCCGAAACGGTCGAGCATGTGATCTATCCTGTGGCTGAAAGCCAGAAAACGGCGCTTCTCCTGCAACTCATGGAGCGCATGAATTGGACATCGGTCATCGTTTTCTGCCGGACGAAACACCGCGCGGATCAAATTGCCAGCCAGCTCAAGCGCAGCCGCCATGCGGTGGCCGTGCTGCATTCCAACCGCACTCAGCGCGAACGCGAGGACGCGCTCAAGGGATTTCGCGACGCCCGTTACGAAGTTCTCGTGGCGACCGATATCGCCTCGCGCGGATTGGACATCGCGGATGTCAGCCACGTCATCAATTACGACGTTCCGCAGCATCCCGAGGATTACATTCACCGCATCGGCCGAACAGGCCGGGCCGAAGCCGCCGGAGACGCGCTGACGCTCATGGTCGCGGGCGACGCCAACCATGTGATGGCCATCGAACGTTTTATCGGCCAGAAAATTGCGCGGGTGAAACTGGAGAATTTTGAGTATCAGTACACCGCGCTGTTCGAAGAGCAGAAGGCGGGACAAAAGCAGGGTTTCACCGGCAAGGTTCGCGGCGCGCGAATTCGGGGCGGATATTTCTTTGCGCCCGGCCGCAGGCGCTGACAGCGGCGTTCAACCTGAAATTCGACCCCTCGGCATTGCGGCGTGAATTGTGACCGTTTGCCCCGCTATGCATTCTGCCTGCTCCTGTGTTCCGGAAAGCAGGATCCATTTCCCGAAATTCCGGCCCAAAAGCGTACCAACACAGCCCAAAACCAACTAGTTCTCTCGCTGTTGCAAATGCTATAGTAAGAACTAGGCCACGCTAATCCTTTGGTGACCGATTGCATAGAAAAAATGAAAGCGAATAATGCATATGCGAGAACCGCTCAGTGTGCGCTCCCCGCGCTTTTGGCCTCGTTATGTTTATTCTCGGGGTCCCGCTGCTATGGCGGTCTGAATCTTGTCCAGAATGGGAATTTTGCCACCGGCGACTTTACCGATTGGAATGCCTGCGGGGGAAATGAAGTGACAAGCTCCTACGCAGGATATTTGCCGCGGGCCGGTGATCGCTACTTCGTCGTATTTGGCGCCGTGGGCGGCGACAGCCCCCTGTACCAGACCATTTCAACCATCGCGGGTCAATCCTACGAATATAGCTTTTGGCTTGCTGGCAACGGCACGGGCGATAGCGATGCGAGCGTTTATTGGAACGATTCCCTCGTCAGCGTGATTGGCAGCCCCGTCCCCAATGAATCCTGGACAGAATACAGCTTCACGGTGACAGCCACCGGGTCCAGAACCGACATTGGCTTTGGCCTGCGGAACGATCCGTCCTGGGACGGCCTAAGTGATGTCAGTGTGACAGCGATTCCCACACTTCCCGAGACCACAACGATAATCGCCGGCGCCTCGATGTTGCTGCCGCTCGGGGCTGGCGCCTTGCGGAGGCTGCGCAAAAGGTCGCGGCCGGCTTAGTTGCTTTCGGCTTTTGTTTCAAACGAGGCTTGTTCACTTGGCCGGAAGGCCAAGCTTCCAAGCGCCGAAGCCTTATTGCCATTCAATCGTGACCTCGTACCAGTCCGCGCCAGCTCCGAGTTTCAGGGGCGATTCGTCCAGGTGGATCGATAAGCGCTCACCATTCCTGTTTAATTTCAAGGTCTGCATCCATCACCCACTTTTAATCGCCCTAGGCCGCAGGCGGCTGCTACGGTGGGGGGGTGGCAGGCGCTGGCTCTTTCGGCTTGACCGGTGTCGCGGACTGGCTCGGCTGGCTCATTTGCTTCAGGGTGTGGAATGGCCGCAGCATTTCCATGAATACCTTCGGAATGAAGACCGGTTTCATCTCCGGTTTGTCCAATGTTCCGCTCACCCGGTACTCGAAAAGCTTATCCAACGGCGTCAGCATCCAGCTTAGGAAATGCCCGAACAGGGGCGTGTCCCGCAGCAGATTCGCCTCCACTCGCGCGTTCAAACGCTTTTGCGAATCAACCGTCCCGCGGTAGAGCAGGCGGAATCCAGACGAATGAATATCCAAATCCTCCGTGTCCAGAACGCCTTTGTTGATAAGAAAGCTGGCTGAAGCCTCCCGCGCCCGGCTGTCTCCAGAGCCGGGGGCGATGGCGTTGAGAATCGGCGAGAGCAGGCCGAAAAGCTTGATGTCCCACAGGAGAGCGTTGTGAATGTGAAGCCACCCGTTGCCGAACATATTCGTATAGTCCGCATTATAGGGCGCGCCCAGGTAAAGGTGCGCATCCAGCAAGCCCTCCATCGAATTCGTCTTGCCGGTAAACTCCTTGGCCAGCTTCGCGAGGTCGACGTCCTTTAAGGTCGCGTCGCTCACAAATTTGGTGCCGTGTTCGAACCAATCAATGACGAACCAGCCCAGCAGCGTGCCCGAGCCGTAAAGTGTTCCCTGAATGTTCGTCGCTTCCACCGTCCGCACATGGTAATAAACATCCCCGCGCACCGTGTCGGCGGTGATGTGGTTCCAATGCAATTTCCGGCCTTGGACAAAAAAGCGGAGGTCTGTTCCATCATCGTTTCCCGGGGTGAACTGGCCGGTGGCGCGAACCAGCGGGGGCGTGTCAAAATCAAGTTCCTTCATCCACGGCGGCTCGATTTTTCCCAGCGCATGCCGCACCGCGACCGGATCAAGCTGGCTCGAGGCGTTGCTCAAATAATAAATGTTGGATGTGAAATTGATTGTTGCCAACGGTATTTCCGCGCGGCCTGATTTGTGCCGCAGGGCCAGGTTGCTCACGGTGAGGACGAGATTTGTAAAGTGGAAGTTGGCATTCAATTGCGCGACAGGCTCGCCGCGGATGATGGCATTGGTCGCGGCCAGAAGGGCGTTGAGGCCGGCGGTTTTTGGCGTCTTCCAGTTTCCCCAGACATCGCCGCTAAGTTCGGGGGCTTCGGGAAAATCCATTTCCTGCAGCGTCAACTGGCCGCCCTGGGACAATAGCGGCATGGCGACCGACGGTTTCAACCTGCTGTCAAATCGAAAATGATAATCGCTGCTCGCGTCGTTCCAATCGTAGTCAAGACTCACCGACCCGCCCTCGCCGGAAACGCGCAGCCCCGAGACGCTCCACATCCGGTTCGTATAGCCGTAATGGGCCTGGGCCGAGTTCACCGCCACGCCGCGAAAGGCGCCGCGGCCCACCGAAAAATCGCCCGCCAATTGCAGGCTGTCTCGAAGGTCTTCCGCCCAGGTGGCGGGCCGGTTTGTCCAAGGTGGCAGAACGTATCGGAGGTTGGCGTTGAATTTTGGCGGCGTGTCCCAATCATAGAGTCCAATCCAGTGCTGCGCCGCTTCTGTAAGAATGGGCGCGATCTGGTGCGGATCAAAATCAAGGTAGATCCCGGTGGTCGTCTGGCGCGAATTCACGTCCAGCGTGCTGCTGGAATTCAGGAAACCCTTATACATGCTCGCCTGCATCGTGTCAATACTAATTAAGGGCGGGTGCCACGCGCCATTGAACGAGATGTGATCCAGTTTGAGCTTCGGCGTCGTGATGTTTGTCGCCCCTGCCTGCCAATCGACGATATAGGGCTTGAATTTGTTCCAGACTCCCCAGGCGGGATCCGGCGCGCCATCGACGGCGCGGCGTGATTGCAGTTGCAGCGCGATCGAGTCGACGTTGACCCATGGAGATTGGATTTTCACCAGCCGCAGTGCGCCTTGAAACGTTTCCGGCCGGAAGCCAGGCTGGGGGATGGTGGTTGTTCCGTCCCATTGCGCGTCGCCGATGCTGACCCAATTGCTGGACGAGTTGTTCTCCCACTTGGCCTTGACCTCGGTGCCAATGATGTGGGCGAAGGCTGAAACATTGGTGCCACCGAAGCGCGAGAAATCAATTGTCGCCGCCAGATCGCCGCAATCCGCCCAGCGGGTCGAAACGCCGCGGGCATTGAAATGGGATTGGAAAAACGGCGCGCCGCGGGAATTGAGGAGCTGCGAACACGCTGCCCGGAGGTGCAGCAGCCCGAATTTACCCCAAGGCGTCTGCCCGCCCTCGGCGTTGAAACCAAGTTCCGCCTTGAGCGTGTTGGGGTCGCGCCCGTCGGCGTAAAAATGGACGGTCAGATCCGGTGTTCCAGTGAATTGTATTTTCTGAATGATCTCCCAGGCAGTGAGTCTAGGCGGGTTTGGCGGTGCGTTCGACAGGCCCGGGGATGCGTTGGTTTGCGCCGATGGAGGGGGCAATTTCCAATTCGCCATCGCGAAGACGTTCGTAATTTCGCCCGCGAGGCCGACATGCACTCCCAATGCGGCGGCCCTTCCTTCCTTGACGACGACATAGTTGTTGGAGGCAATGGTGACGCGCAGGCTGACATTGGTCAGTGAAAGCGGGGCCAGATTCGTCGACCCCACTGGAATGTCAATGCTCGCATGCGCCAGCTCGAATCCGTCGACCCGGATGTGGCCGTGAATAAAGGCGGAACGATTAAGATCCAAGTGCGTCCAGGCGGCCACGAGGATGGGGCCGGCGGTTTCGTTGGTCGACCTGAATGTCGCCTCTTCGATAATGATCGAGGGACCCCAGCCAAGGCTGGCCCGGGTGAACTGCACATTGAAACCCTTTTCTCGCAGGGTTCCGAGGAGAGGCTTTTTGAGATAATTCGGCAGTCCAACCATGTGCAGATACGACAGCGCTGTGACAATAAGAAAAATGGCGAACAGCGACGCCACCCGGCACCACTTGAGCGCCATCATGCATTTGCGGACCCCTTTGCGCTGGAAAAACGAGCCCATGGATTATTTGATGAACTGACGCGCGGTATAGAGGGTCAGATTTGGCAGAACGAGATTTTGGTATAGGTCGACACGGAACTCGAAAATGAATCGTTCGCCGTTTTTAACGACGGTGGCGTAGGGATGGCCTATGGGAGAGCGGGCTCCGAATTGAATCTTGCAAATATTTGTGGCCCCATTCTCCCGCACCGCAAACTCTATGTCATATCGCGCCGTGTCGAATCCGAATTTGCCCAAATCCTTGTCGCCGACGCCATCCCAGTAAACAGCCTGGAGGTGTCCCATGCGAACAACGCATTCCTCGGTGGCGGCGGAATTGATCTGCACCTGGTTATTGTAGCCCGGCGCGTAGGTCCAGTCCCCCAGCGGATCGCGCAAAAACTTCAACGTTCCGCCGAGCTGATGGACCGTCACGCTGACGACATTGCTTGACTCGAAATTCCAAATTGTCCGGTCCCGCAATTGCCACGAGACGCGCGGGAGCCAGCGAAAATCGTCGGCGTCGATTGAGTTGACGAACGTCTCGTCTTCGCGCCGCTCGAACACGCTGCCCGTCTTGTTCGTGCCGAAATCGATGCGCGCCTCCGTTTGCGCGCCGGCGCCCGCGTTGAATTTCACATCATATTGCAGGCAGGCGTTGCTTAGGCCATAGGGCGAAAAATCTGTCACCACCGCCTTGACGATTCCCGTCGGGACATTGGTCAAAGCTGCCATCCAATACTCCATCAACGCGGGATCGGCCGGAAATGTTTCGCTTCCGTGGATGGACCAGACATTGCTGCCCGCTCCCTTGGTGACCACAAAATTGTCGTCGCCTCGCACCTTGATTGATTCAATCAGGTCGGGCGAAATGCTGATGAAATGCTGGTCGAAATAATTGGTGTAGGGCAGGGCCCAGCCGTTGAACGAATTCCGGGGAACGAGCACGATATTGCCCGGCGCATCGCGGCGGACGTAGATGTAATTTGTGTTGCTGGCAAAAATGCCGCCCACCTGAAGGCCCGCGATCTTGTTGCTGCCGCTTAGAAATGTGAGCGAGAGCGGCGGCGAGGTGTCCGTCGCGAGCAATCCGTAGGGATCTAAGTCCGCCTGCGGGTTGTCGTTGATAAAAGCGCTGACGGCGACGTTCTGCAAATTGCTGAGAAGATCAACAATCTTCGGCGTATCGGCGCGGGCCGAATGAGTTTTGTCAAACCACAAGTGGTTTGTCGGGTCGCGCTCCAATTCAAATTCTCCCTTGCCCGGCGCGCGCACGCGCAGGCCAGTGAAGGCGAGATTCGTCACATCCAGGAGCGTGATGTCCCGCCAATTGTCCTTGTTGGTGGGCACAACTCTCAGCAGTTCAGAAGCAATGTCATAGATATTGTTGTTGCCGACAACCTGCATGGAAACGCGGTCCTTAAAAGTTCCAAAGTCGCCGATTTCTATGCGGCGGTCGGGACCGGAACCTTGCACAAGGATGGTGAAACGAGGCTTGGTGAAGCCGTATTGCTCTTGCGGGGCGGGATTGGTGGCGAGTTCTTTTTCGTCGTGCCGGTCGACCCATTCCAATTTCGACAATTGCTGCAGCAGCGCTTCAATTGAATAATCATCCGCGCGATACGCGATGGGCTCGACAAGCTTCCAGGCCGGCGGCGAGGTTTTTTCGCGCACCGCTTTGATGATGGGGAGGCCCCATGGATGGACTTCGATATTGGTGACCTGGGCGGGATGGAAATCTGGCAGGACCGTGCGGCTCGCCTCGAGTTCACGCTGATGCCGAAGCGGGCGCTCCACGAACACAATGAAAGCGGCCAGCGCGAGCGCGGCCGCCAGCAAAACCCATGTGGGCCTCCAGCTCATGCGCGTTTCATCACCGGCGGCGCCGCAGCCATACCAATCCGCCCAGAGCCAGAATGCAGCCGGGCATCAGCACCAGGAACAGCCAGCAGACGCGCGTGCTTTGCGCATTTGTCAAATAAAGGCGATATTGCTTGATGGGGGAAGGCACAAGGCCTTCCAGCATGAGGGCCGGGCGCTGCAAAAGCCAGTTGAGCGCCAGTTGGGCAAAATCATGATTCGCACTCCCTGACTCCAGAAGCTGGTCGTCCAGGAATATCGAATCACCGGCCACGATGATGCGCGTTCCGGATGCGCGCGGGTTATCGACACCCTTGATGACCCCTTGTTCGACGGCGGCGATGAGCGTGTATTGGCCCATTTTCTGCGTTTCGTCGATGCCGCTCTTGCTCGTCTCTGCCAGTTTGTTGAATTCCGGCGCGCCGGGAACCTTGACGCGTTCCTCAACGTGATAAATCGGCCGCGTCCAAACCATGTGAGGCAGCCGGCTTTCCTTGATGAGAGGATCCATGATCAAATGCTGATTCAGGCCAGCCGCCAGGAAAGATCCCGGCCCTTCGCTGTAAGACGGGTCAACCACCATCTTGTCACCGAACCGGACGCCCCATTGCGAGGCGAGCATGCTGTCCAATCCAGACGGATTTGGAAGGAGCGCGAGCAAGCGCCCGCCGTTTTTCAGATAGCCGGCGATTTTTGTAATTTCCTCCGGAAGGAATTCACCACGCGGTCCCGCGACAATCAGCAACTGGCAATCGTGCGGAACGTCGTTTGTCCCCGCCAGCACCAGTTTGCCCCATTCGCTGTCGACCTCGTCCCTGAGAATCGCAGCCAGTTTGGAGTAGCCGTAAGGACCGAGATTATCGTCTGCGCCCTTGGGATCGCCGGGATTGTTTTCGCCATGGCCCGCGAGGAAATACGTTTTCAACTGCTGCGGATGGCACACCGCGAAGATCGCGCTGGAGAAAAGCAGTTCGCCCTTGAACTCGCTGCGGCGGACGTTCTTGCTCTTGCCTGTCAGCAACTCGCTGAAATCGTAATTGGCGAGTTCGCGGGCGTAGATGATCTTGGAATGGCCGCCGGACTCGATCAGCACGAAATCCTTCTCTTGAAGCTGGGACAATTTATGGTCCGCCAGAAACTTGTTCGCCTCGCCCGCCAGCCGGCTGTAGTCAAGAAGATGGACGTGAATGTGGCCGGCATTCGCGTTTTGGTACTCCGCCAGCAGCGAGCGCGTGAGACCGTAAATCTCCTCGTTGGCGCCCCCGTTGGCTTGGAAGAAGATCGTAATTTCGACCTGGTTTGTCAGGCTGCCAAGGATGGAAGTCGTCTCACGGGAGAGTTTGAAGGCTGCGTCGCGCGCGAGGTAATACCGATGAAAATGCCCGCCCGCGACATAATTCAACATCACCACCACCGCGAGCGCGAGAAAGGCCGCCATCACAGAGTTCAGGCCGCCGAACCAGCGCTGGCGGCTGGAGAAGCTGTGTTTGGGTTCGTCGTTTTCGGGCATGTTATTTCCAGCGCCGGCTTTCCAGGACGCGGCAGGTCAGGAACAGGAAAAACACCGATGTCGTTGCGCAAAAGACAATCGCTCTTGTATCCACCACGCCGCTGGCAAAATCCTTCATCTGGCCCACGACATTGACGCAATTGATCACTTCCTCAACCCAGCCGCGATCCAACGCCATTGGATCCGCCATGAACCCGGTCAGGAAAAATCCCAGCCCGAAGGCGAAGCTGATCATCGCCGCCACAATCTGGCTCTTCGTCAGCGACGAGGCGAAGCATCCCGCCGCCATGTAAAGGCAGCCGATCAGGAAAATCCCAAGATACGTGCTGCCGAGCGTCCCGGGGTCGAGCAGGTTGGAGCCGCGGGCGAAATAGCGCAACACCAGCACGCATGCCGCAAACGGCAGCCACATCAGCATGTAAAATATCATCGAAGCGGTGAATTTCGCCAGCACCACCTGCCCATCGGAAACGGGTGTGGTCATCAGCGTCTCAAACGTCCCCGAGTATTTCTCCAGCGCGAACAACCGCATCGTGATGATTGGAGCGGAGAACAAAACGATCACCCAAAAGCAGAAGCTGAGAAAGATTTCCGTCAACGGAATGGCGGTCGGTTCGCCTTGCAATTTCTTGACGAGCGTCACGAACTCCAGCCCCATCAGGAACATCGCGCCGGTGATGACAACGTAGCCAATCCACGAGTAAAAAAAACTGCCCAGTTCGCGCCGGGTCAAGGTCAGGAAAGCCTGCATCAGAATTTCTCTTCCTCGCTTTCCGGGCGGGTGAGGCGGATGTAGACTTCCTCCAGCGAATGCCGGACGCGCGAAAGTTCGCGCAATTTCCATCCGCGCGCCATGACCAGCGCAAAAATCTTCGGGCGCAAATCGGATGTGGTCGAAGGCGCCAGCGTCAGCGAGCACCGATGGTAAGATTCATCCGTGGGCAAAATCGTGTAATGCGACAATTCAGGCATCTGCTCCCAGCATATCTTTAATTCCTCCAGCGGCGCGGCAATTTCCGCAATGAGCCGCCCGCTTTTGCCCACCGACTTCTGCAAATTCTCCGGCGTGTCCGAGGCGAGAATCCGCCCTTCGCGCATGATGAGCACCCGATTGCACGTCAATTCAATTTCCGGCAAAATGTGGCTTGAGAGCAGGACGGTGTGGCGTTTGCCCAAATCCTTGATCAATTGCCGCACGCTGCGAATCTGGCTCGGATCCAGGCCAATCGTGGGTTCGTCCAAAATAATTAATTCCGGCTCATGCACCAGCGCATCCGCCAGGCCAACGCGCTGGCGGTAGCCCTTGGACAAATGGCCGATGATGCGCTTGCTGACATTTTGCAAACTGCATTGAGTGATGACCGCATCAATGCGATCACGCGACTTGGCGATGCTCAAGCCTTTCAGCCGCGCGCGAAATTTCAGGTACTCCCGCACCCGCATGTCCGGGTGGAGCGGATTATTTTCCGGCATGTAGCCAATACGGCGGCGCACCTCGTCAGCTTGCGTAAAAACATCATAGCCCGCCACTTTGACCGTGCCGGCGCTTGCAGGGATGAACCCGGAAAGAATGCGCATGGTCGTGCTCTTCCCGGCCCCATTGGGCCCGAGCAGGCCGACGATCTCCCCTCGCTGAACCTCGAAGGAGATGTCCGATACGGCGGTGCGACCAGCGTAATTTTTCGTCAAATTGGAAACTTCAATCATCATCAGGCTGCAAATCCCAACGGAGCCTTAACTCCGTCGCCCGTTGCCGATGCCTAAAATTAGTTTGCCACGCGTCCCCGGCACAAGCACGGAAAATTCCTCGCCGTCCCATTATTCCCATTCCTTCCATGAAAATAGGACTAATGGGACTTATAGGACCAACGGGGACGGATTGGCAGTCTTGTCCCTGCCGCCGCCAACATCACCTTTTTCGTTGACTTGCATTGGGGGCATCGGGTTCACTCCCACCCGTTAACCCATTTTTGCGAGCAATAAATTGTTATGGAACCAACGCCCTCAACCGTATCGAACACTCACAAAGCCCAATTGTTCTGGATCAGCGTCATGGCGCTGGTGACCGCCGGAATTGGATTCGTCATTCGCGGCAATGTCGCCACTGACCTGCAAAAAGTCTTCGACAACATCGATAAACTTCAATCGGCCTCCATGGTGGGCGAGGCGCTGGGTCTGCCGTTCCTTGGTTTCGCGATGGTGATTGCCATCGGCAGTCCACTGCTCGATTACATTGGCATGGGCCGGCTGCTGGTGGTTTCCGCATCGTGTTTCATCATCGGGACGGCGATGGTTATTTTCGCTCCGCAAATTCACGGACTCATTTCGGTTTTCCAAATGGTGAAGGCGGGCATGTTCATTATTGGGCTGGGCTGGGGACTGGTGGAGACGGTGGTCAATCCCTTGACCGCGACGCTGTATCCAGAGGAGAAAACCGGACGGTTGAATACTCTCCACGCTTGGTGGCCGGGCGGAATTATTATTGGCGGATTGCTGGGGCTGGGCTTGAGCAAACTGGAAGTCGCATGGGAAATTCAAATGGCGATTGTCATGCTGCCCGCCGCGATTTTCGGAATCTGGGCCTTGACTCAAAAATTTCCGCCCACCGAACGCGTGGCGGCGGGCGTTCCCGCCAAAGAAATGTGGGGCCAGCTTGCGCAACCGCTCTTTCTTCTTCTCTTTTGCTGCATGTTCTTGACGGCATCCTCGGAACTCGCTCCAGGCGAATGGGTCAACATGGCGCTGACGCGGACGGTCGGCATCAAGGGGATTGCGCTGCTGGTATACGTCAGCGCGCTGATGTTTTGCATGCGGCATTTTGCCGGTCCGATTGCCCACAGGCTTTCGCCGATTGGTTTGCTTTGGATTTCGTGCTTGATGGCGTCCCTTGGATTGTTCCTGCTGAGTTACGCGAATTCACCGGTGACGGGTTTCCTCGCCGCGACGGTTTGGGGCACGGGTGTCTGTTATATGTGGCCAACCATGCTGGCCAGCGCGTCGGAGCGATTTCCGCGCGGCGGAGCGCTGCTGATAGGATTGATGGGGACGGCGGGGACGCTCTCGGTTTATCTGGTGCTCCCGCAATTGGGCAAAATTTATGATCGCGCGAAAATCCAGCAAGCTGGCGGCGATGCGGCCTTCCAGGCATTGCAGCCGGGTCCGAAAATGGATGACATTCTGGCGCACGCCGGCTCCTATACATTCCGCGTGGTGGCCATTCTGCCCGCGATTCTGCTGGTCGTCTTCGGCGCAATCTGGCTGCGCGACCGGGCGAAGGGTGGGTATCGCCCGGAGAAGATCGTGGTGGCGGCCAAAAATTAATCGGGCGTCCCATAATTCCCATAATTCGCCTTCCTCCCATTCTTCCCATCGGGAGCGGCGCGAACACTGTGCAGCCATAATCAGTAGGCCAGCTTGTCCATCTGCCTGCGCTCTTTCTTCGTGGGCCTTCCCGCTCCTTTCGGGCGGAAAATATATGGCTTCAGATTCGGCTCGCGGCGTTTTTGCAATTCTTCCGACGAAGTTTGATCCTCGGCGAATTCAGCCACTTTCGGCGCGCCCACGCGCTGTCCCAGCAATTGCAGAACTTTGAATTGCCGCATGATTTCATCCTTCCGGACAATGATAATTTCGCCCACGCGCACCTCCCGCGCCGGTTTCACCGGCAGCCCACTGATCGTGACATGACCGTGTCGGCAGGCGTCGGTCGCCAGGCTGCGCGTCTTAAAAACGCGCACTGCCCAAAGCCATTTGTCCATCCGCACTGAACTTGTGCCATCCATTAAGCGCAGGATGCCAAATTTGCCAACGAGAATCCCGAAAAATCCACCACTCGAACTCTCCACAAAATGCGGTAGGGCGAGGCTCCTGCCGAGCCATCCCCACGTAGCGCAGACTTCCAAGTCTGCCGTATCGCGGGTTTCCAAACCCGCTTGCCGTTATCATGGCATGCAGGCTTGGAAGCCTTCGATACGGCAGGTTTGGAAACCTGCGCTACGGGGACCGGCTCGGCGGGAGCCTCGCCCTACCGTTGCCCCTCAACTCGTCCGATCACCCCTTGGATCAAACGCATCCCGCAACCCATCTCCTACAAAGGTCAACGCCAGCAGCGTCACCGTAAGCATCGCTCCCGGAAAAACGATCAGCCACCAGTAGATTCGAACCGGATTTATTTGTTCCGCCCCGCTGGCCAGCAGCGAACCCAGGCTGGCTTGCGGCGGTTGAATTCCCAATCCCAAGTAACTTAGGAACGATTCATAAAGGATGATGGAGGGAATCAGCAGCGTCAAATACACGATAATAACACCGTAAACATTGGGCAGGATGTGCCGCCAAATGATGCGCCAGTGGCTCGCGCCCAAGGCAAGGCTCGCGTCCACAAACGGTCGCTGCCGCAGTGAAATCACTTGCCCCCGCACAATGCGCGCCATTGTCAGCCACGATACCGCGCCCAATCCGACGAATAACCCCACGAACCGCAGCGCATGCGCGCCGGCGTCCGAAAGCGGCTTGGGCCCGGTTTGCCATTTTCCGACCAGCCCATTGATCGCCGTCACAAGGACGATGACAAACACGACGGTTGGCATGGCATAGAGAATATCGACGAACCGCATCATCACGCCGTCCAATCGGCCGCCTCGATAACCCGCCACCGCGCCCCACAAAACTCCGATGATCAAACTCACCGCCGCCCCGACCAAACCCACCATCAGCGAAATGGTCGAACCATGGCAGACGCGGCTCAAAAGATCGCGCCCATGCGCGTCGGTGCCGAACCAATGCTCGCGGCCGGGCGGGGCGAATTGAGCGTCCGAAACGCTGTCGGGCAAATAACTCATGGCCGCTGGCACAATGCGCGCGATGGGGCCGGTACGGAAGATCGGCCAGCCCACCACCGCCGCCACAAGCAGCGTCAATAAGAATAACGAAACGATGGCGCCGCGATTCCGGCAGAAACGCCGCCACGCGCGCTGGTTTGGGCTGCGATGCGGTTGCTCACTCATAACGCACGCGCGGATCAAGAATGCCATGCGCGAAATCCACCAGCAGGTTCAACACCAGCAGCAGCACGGCGTAAAGCAGGACGAGACCGACCGCCATCGTGTAATCGGCGTTGAGCGAACTGTTGACGGTGTAAACGCCAAGCCCCGGAATTTGAAAAAGATTTTCCACCACAAACGATCCCGTCAGCAAATCCGCCAGCATCGGACCCGAATAGGAAAGGGCAGGGAGCACCGCAATTCGAAAGGCGTGGCGCAGGAGAATGGACGTTTCGCTTAATCCCTTCGCCCGCGCCGTCGTAATAAATTCCGCATGGAGAGTCGAGAGCATTCCCTCATGCACCAGCCGGGCAATGCGTCCGGCGAAATAAAGACCAAGCGTCAATGTTGGCAAAACGACTTGCAGCGGCGAACCCCAAAGCGCAACGGGGAACCATCGCCATTTGATTGCAAAGAGCATCACGAGAATTGGCCCGATCACGAGGCTCGGCACGCAAATGATGACGGCGGCGACCACGCTTCCCGTGTAATCTCCCCAGCCGCCTTTGCGCACCGCCGTGAAAAATCCCAGCGGCAATCCGAGGCCAATGGCGCAGAGAAAAGCCAGACCTCCGAGCGTCAACGAAACCGGCAGGCCAGCCACGATGATGTCCGTGACGGTGTGATTGCGATATTTCATCGACGGGCCGAAGTCTCCGTGCAGAATGCCGCCGAGGTAACGCGCGTATTGTTTCAGAATCGGCTCGTCCAAATGATATTTCGCCAGCAGCCGATGCTCGATTTCCGGCGACGCAGGCGCGCGTTCGCGGTCAAACGGCCCCCCCGGCATGGCATGCACCATCAGAAACGTCAGAAAGCTGATGAGCAGCAGCAGCGGAAAGAGAAAGAGAATGCGTTTGACGAAATACATGGCTCAATTTGGCTTCGTGTCTGCGACTTTATAAATCGCATTCAGCGGATGCACGTCGAGGATGTTCGGATAAACGCCCTTGATCCGCGCCGGATTGTAATAATTGAAGCCCACATAAAAATAAATCGGAACGATGGGAGCTTCGTCGTGCACGAGAATGGTTTCGGCCTCCTTTAACAATTCCGCGCGCTTTTTTAAATCGACTTGACTGTTGCCCTCGTTGAGAAGCGCGTCGTAACGGGCGTTTTTCCAGCCGGTGCGGTTGTTCCCGTTGTCGCTGCGGAACAAATCCAGAAACGTGTTCGGATCATTGTAATCGCCGATCCACGTGCTGCGGCTGACGTCGTAATCAAGATTGTTCTGCGAGACCATGTAGGAGCGTTTCTCCATCTGGCGCAATTCAATGTGGATGCCAAGTTGCTGCTGCCACATTTGCTGCAATTCGACGGCGACCTTTGAATGGATTTGCCCGCCGCCCGCCGCCGCGTCGAAAAGATACGAGCAATGCGGAAAGCCCTTGCCGTCGGGAAATCCCGCTTCGGCCAGGAGGCGCCTGGCTTGCGCGGGATCGTATCCCAAGCCTTTGGCTCCCTCGTAATTGGCCGTTCCGTCGGGGACAAGATGGTCGGCAATCGGCTCGCCGCCGCGCAGAAAATTCTCCACCAAACGCTTTTTGTCGATGGTCATCGCCAGCGCCTTCCGCACGCGCGCGTCATTGAATGGCGGCCGCGTCACATTGAAACGCAGAAAGTAGGTCCCGATGTAGGGGAACGTGTGATAATCGGGCCGCTTGGAAAGGACGTCGAGCAACTCGCTCGGAATATTATCCTGGTCCCATATTATATCCGCCGCGCCGGTCTGATAAAGATTCAGCGCCGTGCTCGGCGTGCTAATGGGAAGACAATCGATGATCTCGGTGCGCGTGTTGGCGGCGTCCCAATAATACGGGTTCTTGACGAGGCGAATCTTGTCATTCAAGCGCCAGTCTCCGAGCAGATACGGCCCGCTGGTCGGCAATGGCTTCACGCGCATCCAATCCTCGCCGTAGCGATCAATGACTTTGCGCGGCACCACGGCGAGCGTTTGAAACGCGCACAATTCCAGGAAAAACGCCGTTGGATGATTCAACTCCACCCGCAGCGTCCGCGCATCCAGCGCCTTCACGCCCACTTGCGCGGCGTCCTTGAGTTTGCCGCTGTTGTAAGCCTCGCCATTCTTGATGTAATAAAGCTGCCCCGCATATTCCGAAGCCGTTTCCGGCGCCAGCGCCCGCAGCCAGGAATAAACCACATCGTCCGCCGCGATGGGATCGTTCGGGCCCCACTGGAGGTGATCGCGCAAGTGAAACGTGTAAACGAGCCCGTCCGGCGAAATCTCCCAACTCTCGGCTAGCCCGGGAATGGCGCGTGAAGTATCTGGATCATTGCGTGTCAATCCTTCGGACAACGCGCTGATAATGCGCAAATCTTCAATGCCCGTGCCAAGGGCGGGGTCGAGCGTTTCGGGATCCGGCCCGTTGATGATGACCACGCCGGCTTTCGGTTCCGCGGGCGAGCAACCCGCCAGCGCGAGCCAGAAGATCGGCAGCAGCGCGCTCAACGCCCGTTTAAGCAACGGACCAGGCATGAGTGGTTTGTGAGAGAATCATCGCCAGCAACGATTCTCAATTATCCAAACCCTCGCGCCTTTGGCAAGCCCGCGCACCGGCGGTTGAGGCCAGGGTCGCTCGTTCCGCCCCGGAGTCAGGCGTCCTTGCTTTGGAACCTGTGAGCAACGAAATCCCAGTTAATCACCTTGAACCACGCCGCGACATACTCCGGACGGCGATTCTGGTATTTCAGGTAATACGCATGCTCCCAAACATCAACCCCAAGCAGCGGTTGCTTGCCTGCGCTCACGGGCGAATCTTGATTCGACGAAGGCTCGATTTTTAGCTGACCGTGATCCAGCACCAGCCACGCCCAGCCGCTGCCGAATTGTCCGGTTGCCGCCTTCGTGAATTGTTCGGTGAAGGCGGCGAAACTGCCAAACGCAGCCTCGATGGCCTTCGACAATTCACCGGATGGCGCGCCACCGCCATTCTTGCTCATCATCTGCCAGAACAACGAGTGGTTATAGTGGCCGCCTCCCTGGTTGCGAACAGCGGCGCGGACCGTTTCCGGAACTGCGCTCAAGTCTCTGACCAATTCTTCGACTGGCTTTTTTCCAAGTTCAGGGAACGGAGCGAGGGCCTTGTTCAGATTGGCCACATAGGCGGCGTGATGCTTGTCATGATGAATTTGCATCGTCTGGGCGTCGATGTGCGGCTCCAAGGCATCAAATGCATAAGGCAGCGGCGGCACCGTGTAGGGTCCAGCGGCGCCGGTTGTCCCCGCGGGGGCGGGTGGAACTTGAGCGTTAACAATGCGGTTGGGTCCGGCGGCGGCGCAAACCGCGGCAGCGGCAACTGTTAGTTTCAAAGCGCTTCTTCGAGTCATCATATATGAAGTCTTTCTGTGGGTCAGCCCAACGTTAGAATTTGTAGCTCACGACGACCTTGAACAGGACGGGGGCCACAAGCTGGTTTCCCTTGGAATACTGAAGATCGTCGAATTCAGCGTCAGCATATATCATGACGGGGTGGATGTCGAATTCGATTCCCGGCGAGAGCAGCATCCGGTGATAGCCGGAATCCACTTCTGTAGGAGTGGTGACGCTAGCGTCGTTCACGCCGCCCGCCGCCCATGGACCGGTATCCTTGGTGCGCAACGTAGGGATGACCTGCGCCACGGGAGTTATCTGGACTTTGCCAATCGACAGGCCCTGGTAGTAAACGCCGATGGAGGAATCAATTTCCACACCCGGACGGTAACCGCCTTGGGTGAGGACGGGAATGTCTGTTTGCAGTTGCGCGAACCAAAACAAGCCGGGCGCGATGGACTTGAGCGGGTGGCGGTAAAAGCCGCCTAGCAGAACATCCGTGCTGCCTGTTCCAATTTCCGTGTCGCGATCAAGGAGACTGGGAATGTCAAAGCTATCATTCCCTGTGGGCAACTTCACGCCGAATGTCACGCCCGCGGACATATCCTCGAAGAACCCGGTATAGATGCCTTCCAGCCGCAGATCTCCGACGGTGCTCCATGAAGTCGATCCACCGCCAAAGTTGGCCGTGTATTTTCGGAAATCATAGGGCACTTCGAGCTGGAGGCCCCAGGCTCGATCAAACATGTATTGCAAACCGTAGGTGGTAAACTCGGTCTTGATTTCGGAATCGCCATTTTGATAGGCGGGGGCGGGGTGGCCGCCGCTCCAGTTCATGTTCTGGTCCATGTAGTCGAACTCCGTGAAGAACATCCAACCCGGACTTTGGGGCAGCATGGAACGAGTGGCGACATCAAACACACCGCACCCGCAAGCGCAACCAAAAGCCGCCGCAGGCGACACGACTGCGGCTAACACCGCAAAACTAATTCTGCTGATTTTCAATTTGCTGATTTTCATTTTACAAAGATTCAAAGTTGCGAGGCACCGCAACGCTCGGGCCTCAATTCAGGAAAAAAACACTCGCGCCGCAAAGCCGCGCGAAACAAAAGGGAACGTTATGACTTAGGCGAGGGCAGGGAGCGCTCGCGGCGGGGGCGTGGGCGGAGTTTGAGCAGAAGGGTTCGGAAAAATTTCGGCTGCTGACGGCAGAGAGTATTCGGCCGGGGCGGACCATGCCACATCCTCGGTGGCGGGCGGGAACTCCAGCGATTTGGACAGCGGAGCAATCTCGCTCTTGTTCTCGGAATTTTTTCCATCCGCAATGGCCTTGCAAAGATTGCACGGATGCTGGCCATCGAAAGTGTGTTCAATGGCTTGGTAAAGGGCGTCATGGCGCAAATTCCCCGCGAGCATGGAACTCCACGCGACCGATTGCAGCAGAGCCCAGTGCAAACCGATCGAACACGCCAGCGCCACCACCAGAATTAATTTGGCCAATCGAAGCAGCACGCTCACGACGGTATGGGCATTGGCGAAAGATGTCAACAGAAGGAGCTTCGAACTGTCAAATCTTCGTTTGACGGGAATGGGCGGGAGTGAGAAATTTTCGGTCGAAAGCCAAGTAAGGCGGTGATGGCGGGTATTGCCCGACCTGCCTCATGCGGGTGGTTTGCGCCATCTGCATCCGACCGGTGGCGAGATACGTATAAGACAGGCATTGATGTCAGGGCGCATATTGAATTTTCTGCTCTTGTCCGCTTTCGTTGCGGGCACCACGAGCGCTTTCGGCCAGGCTTTCACGAATAAACCCGCCGCCAGAGCCACTGCCGCCACGAATCAAACGACGACGCTCCCCGAGGTGGTCGTCACTGGCAGGCAGGATAGCTTGCTGGGGGCGGCGACCTCGGCCTCGCAAGGGACGGTAGGTGCGGATGAAATTGCGGCGCGCCCCATTCTGCGGGCGGGCGAAATTTTGGAGACGATTCCCGGTGTAATTATTACCCAGCACGCAGGCGGCGGCAAAGCGAACCAGTATTTTCTGCGCGGGTTCAATCTCGATCACGGGACGGATTTCGCGACGTATATCGATGACATGCCGCTCAACTTGCCTTCGCACGCGCATGGCGAAGGGTATTCGGACATGAACACCGTCATTCCGGAATTGGTCGAACGGGTGGATTACGAGAAGGGGCCGTACGATGCCGCCGTTGGCAATTACGGTTCGGCGGGCTCGGCGCATTTGGTTTTCTTTCAGACGCTGCCGCAAAATTTCGTGACAGTCGAAGGCGGTACGTATGGATTTGAACGGGGAGTCTTCGGGTTCTCGGAAGCGGCCGGGCCCGGCCATTTGCTCTTTGGCGGCGAGGCTTATCACGACGACGGGCCATGGGTGCATCCGGATGATTATTTGAAACTCAATGGACTTGCCACTTACAGCCAGGGCACGGATTCCAACGGCTTCAGCGTCTCGGGCCGGGCGTATCACGGAAAATGGAATTCGAGCGACCAGATTGCCAGCGATGCGTTGCCGCTGGTTGGCTACTTCGGCACGCTGAACCCAACGGACGGCGGCGAGTCGCAGCGATACAGCCTTCAGGCCGAATGGCATCACCACGACGAGAATACCGAGACAAAGCTGACTGTTTACGGGTTTTATTATTACCTGAATCTCTTTTCGGATTTTACCTATTACTTGACAGACCCGGCGCTGGGCGACCAATTCGAGCAGCAGGACAACCGGTGGGTCGGCGGGATGGACTTGCGCCATTCTATTTACAGCGAGTGGTTTGGGAAGGAGATGGAGGATTCGGTCGGCTTGCAGGTTCGCAACGATTGGATCGACAACGGCCTTTACCAGACGGTGGATCGGCAGCGCACCGCCAAGTTCGACGTCAACAGCGGCACGGTGCTGCCCGCCACAACGGAGCTGGACCGTTTTACGGACACCGAGGCGGGAATTTACGCGGAAAATCGCATTCAATGGTCGGAGAAAATTCGCTCGGTGCTGGCCTTTCGCGGCGATATCGATTACTTCGATGTCAACAGCCTGGTGACGCCCGCGAATTCCGGGACATCCGCCACAATGCTGCCCAGCCCGAAGGGCGGGGTGACGTTTGGCCCGTGGGCGAAAACGGAGTTGTATGCGCAAGGAGGATTCGGCTTTCACAGCAACGACGGGCGCGGCGCCACTCAAAATGCAGAGCCCGTTTCCGCGGACAATCCGTATCCCAACACGGCGGTGTCCAAAATTCCGGGGCTGATCCAAACTCGCGGGGCGGAAATCGGCGCGCGCTCGCTTGCCTTGCCGCATCTGCAAAGCACGGTGTCGCTTTGGTATCTTTACAGCGATTCGGAATTGCAGCAGGACGGCGATACCGGAACGACGGTGGCCTCCAAACAACACAGCAATCGTTATGGTGTCGAGTGGGCAAACTATTATACGCCGATTGAACATCTCGCCCTGGATTTTGACATCGCGGAATCGACCGCGCGCTTCACCTCGACTGATGCGGCGGACGCCGCGCCGGGGAGTGCGGGCGGGACGCGCGTGCCGGAGGCAGTGGGCGCGGTGATTTCGTCGGGTGTGTCGCTGCTGAATTGGAACAAGTTCACGGCCAGCCTGCGGCTGCGATATTTCGGCCCTCGCGATTTGACTTCGGATGGGGAATACCGTTCGGCTTCAACGCTGCTGTTGAACGCCGAGGCGAGTTACCAAGCGAACAAGCATTTGAAGTTTTTCGCGGAGTTTTTAAATCTGCTTGACAGCCGCGGCCACGACATTGATTACGCCTACACATCCAGGATTACGCCGACGGCGTCGCCGACGTTCACGGAAGTTTTCCATCCCGTCGAACCGTTCCAGATAAGGGTTGGGGCAACGCTGCTGTTTTGAGCGCGACTCGGCTTGGAGCCGCCGAGATTACGGCCGGTCTCATTTAGTGCAGGAAGTGAGACGTCTGCATGCGGCCTGAAAAGTTTGCGACTGCCAAGACTGGTGCGCGTCTATTTCAACGTCGCAGCCAGTTCAGCGACTTTCGCCAAGCCCATGCCAGCGGCGGTCAAATCAAATGCCATAATATCCATTTATGTATCAAATTATCGTTCGACAGGTCAGGCGGGCTTCCGGCACGATTGGGGTAAATATGTGCAACCGTGTCGTTCAAAACAACGTCGAGATCAAACCGGGTGGAAGGCTCGTGGTATTGCTGCGCGGGCCTGGTGGCGAATTCGAGTTGCCTTTTGATGAGGCGATATTCGGCGGGCCAGCACGAATTGAGAGCAAAGGCTTTTGGATTCGACGTGAGAGAGCCGAAGAAGTGATTATACCGAACGTCAGCAGGTTCGGAGAAAAGCACAAAATTACAGGAGTTCAGGGATACGAAGACATTCCAGCCGGTTCAAGTTTGCAGGGTCTTCTGTTGCCGATGCCACCCGGAAAGGATTACCGATTAGTGAAAGTATTGACGCAACCGGCATCAATGGAGCAGTTCAACCGGCTTGGTAATGATCGAACGCCGGTTGTTCGCAATCCACGGCCAGACTGAAAGCACAGCGGGTAAAAAGGGGCAACGATGACTATTTTATAGGGCAGTCCCGCCGCTCGCGCCGGGGCCGCAAAAACCGCATTGCCGCCACGCCCGCCGGGCCCAAGTCAGATTTTGAAACTTTCTCTGAAAGGTAGGGACGCCTCTGGGAAGCGGAACTTCCGCCCGAGGCGTCCGGTTGCGCGTGGATATGCAAAGGGTCGCTCGTGAATAATGCCTCACCCCGGACGCCTCGGCGAGGCGTCCCTACCAAAACATGATTTGCGCCCGTGCCCGTTCCATGCGCCCAGGGCAGACGCATCTAATTTTCGGGGGTTTCCGTCCGTGATGCCGGAGGCATCCGAGATTGTAGCCGGTGGTTGAGCGCAGCGACGCCACCGGATAACAATTTAGAAATCGGAATGCACCCCGGAAGTGGGTGCCAGCATCGGGTGTCAAATGCGGCGCCGGTATTTGGACGGAGCTGGGACGCCTTCCAGGGTCCGAGGGGATTTTTGGCATTTGTTTCCGGTGGTGTCGCTGCCGCTCAACCACCGGCTGCAATCTGGCATCCCTCTGGGATTCGGTTTGGATGCGCTTGCCCGACCCCATGCGCAGGCGTCATCGTGACAAGGTGTTCATTTGTCGGTTGCCGCCCAATATCCACTCGTGCTGGCTCCTGTTCCGTTCGCTGTGTCGGGGCGCATGCACGTTCCTCGTTCCCAACGGGATTGTTGGGCGGGCTATCGCTATCGCTGCGCGCTGGAACACTGGGCTTCTGCGCTGATTGATTGACGCTCTTTGGGGTGTCAACAGGCTTAGGATAAACGGGCAATGGGTCGCCGTAGGGAGGGCGGTAGCCTTCGGGGAAACCATTCGGATAGCGCCGGTTCATTTCCGTCCTCACCTGGAGCGTGACTTCCTCCTCCTCATACCGCA
This sequence comes from uncultured Verrucomicrobiae bacterium, assembly GCA_963764165.1. Lineage (GTDB taxonomy): Bacteria > Verrucomicrobiota > Verrucomicrobiia > Limisphaerales > Palsa-1400 > Palsa-1400. The sequence continues at coordinate 78,319 of CAVXRD010000004.1, read as the reverse complement.
TGGCCGCTCCCGGCCCTTCCCATCGTCTTAGGTCGTTGTTCCAGTTGGCGGCGAAGCGGCCCGTGCCCAGGATTTTATTGATGCGGTCCTCCTGTTCCTCGGGCGAGCGCTTGCGGTTTTTTTCCGCCTCTTGCCGCAGGCGCTCCTCCAGCATTTTCAGCTTTTCCCGGTCAAGCCGCACCTTCTCGCCGTAATACTCCGCCCGGCGCAGCAGGGCGTAGGACACCACCAATTGGTGCAGCGACGCCGTTTTGTCCGGCCCTTCGGGCATGGCCCCGCAGCGCTGCATCTCCACGAACAGCCGCGCGCTCAGCACGACCGCCAGATGCCGGTTGAGATTTTCCGCCGCCGTACCTTCCACCCCGGCGGCGGCCGTCGCCACGGCTTCCACCGCCTCCTGCGTGTTCCGCTGCTCCAGCCACCCGGCGTAACCGCCCTGGCGCCAGCGCGAAAGGTTGACTTCCGTGATGGGCTGGGAGTCAAAAGATTGCGCCAGCACGCGCTGCACCTCCGGCAAGCCGTTGAGCCATTCCAGAATGGCGGCAGGCGGCTCCGCCTCCAGAAGCCGCTCGTTCAATTCAGCGCGGATATCGGCGGGCAGGCGCGCGATCTTGCTGGTGCGGGCGCGGCCTGTCGGCCCGCAGCACTCCCGGCCCGGCGCCCCCGGCGCTGTTTTCGCCACCGGCCCCGGCTGAACAATCGATGATTCGGTTGTCATACGCTTTCGAGAATACCACTAAACCGTGTAACTGCAAGCAGAATTGACAAAAAAGATTTTTGGGCTTATTTTTCCTCCTGTCGCCCTCACGGCGTGTTCTTTGATATTTTGCCAGCTCCGACGAAATTTGAGCCTTCTTGCGTCGACTGTAAGACAGAATTCTTCTGGCGGTTCTTTCATGAACACCCCGCTTCAGCGGGTGGTCCGAGGCTGAGGACGGAGAAACCGTCTTAACGGTTTCCAACGGTTCAGCCCTAGAGAACATGCTCGGATGAGATGAAATGGCTGGCGGAGCGTTACGGGTTGAGGTTGCGCGTTGACGAAACCGCTAAAACGGTTTTTGTGGTTCCGGCTGCGCCTACGCCCCGCTGAAGCGGTGTGTTAATGGAAGGAACGATGAGCGCAATATGAGCGCTCGTAAGTAAATTCATTTTTCTTCTGTTGGAGGAAATTAATGTTTGAAAACGGTCCGTTTAGCCAGGACGGCTCAATAAACCTGTGATCCAGGCATTGCGCACTATTTCACCCTATTGCACCCTTGGTTTTTTCACCGCAATTTCCGCTTTGAAGTGTTTTCCTCCTGCGGCAACATGCGGGATGCGCGTAGGTGTTTTAAGCCGTGGCTGGGAGGATTTCGACTGGCTCAAGAAGCTGGATTTCCATTCCATCCAGTGGGTTCGGTTCCCGGAAAGCCCGGCCGGACCCTGCCATGCCGATTGGAAACCATACGCGGAAAATTTTTCGGCCGCGCTGAGGGACCGCGACATTCGCATTTCCAGCATCGGCGCCGATTACAAAAATCCGCTCGACCCCAAACAAACCGAGTCCGCCCGCGCTGCTTTTCAACGGGCCATTGAAGTCGCTTCCTTCATGGGGATTCGCAATGTCTCGGGCTTCGCGGGTGCTGTCATCGAATTGGAAATGAATGAACGCGGCGGAAATCCCGTCTACAAACCATTCGAGAACTACATTCCACAACTGGTCGCCTTTTGGGAGCCGCTGGCGAAATTCGCGGCGGATAGAAACGTGCGGATCGCATTTGAAAACTGCCCGCAAGGCCGATGGCATTTGCCTGTGATGCACTACAACACGCTCAGCCAGCCCGCCCAATGGGAGCGCTTTTTTAACGCCACGTCGTGCGAAAACCTCGGCTTGGAATGGGATCCGAGCCATTTGATTTGCCAGCTTATCGAGCCGGTTGGCACGATTCATAAATTTGGCTCGCGCATTTTTCACGTTCATGCGAAGGATGCTTACATCAACCGCCCGCTTCTTGAGACCTACGGCCTTTGCCATCCGGGCGTGGCGGAACATCGCTTTCCTGGCTTGGGCCAGGCCAATTGGGCGGAAATCGTCCACGCGCTTGTTCGCGTGGGATACAATTCCGATCTCAGCATTGAAGGCTGGCACGACCCGGTTTACCGAAATCACAGGGACGGCCTGCAATTGGAAGACACGGGTCTCGCCCTGGCAAAACGGCTGCTGGAACAATACATTGCCGGCACTGAATAAATTCCCTTTTCCAAATCACCCATGAAATTAATGACTCCCCTGCAAAAGCAACTTCGCGCGTGGACAGCCTTTATCGCACTGACTGCCGCGGCGGCGGCCCAAGCGCAAACTCCGCAATGGCTTTGGTCAACCACCAACAACGAATCGACCACGAAAGAAGTCCGTTATTTCCGCAAGGCGTTTACCGTCAAACAGGCGGTCGCCGAGGCGACGCTGATGGGGTCCGGTGACGACGGGGCGGATTTTTACATCAATGGCAAAAAAGTCGCGACCGTGAAGGATTGGAAAAGCCCAGCCACGGTCGATGTCACCAAAAATATTATTATAGGTGACAACGTTATTGCGATACGCGCCCATAACGCGGGCGGCAAAGCGGGAACGGTGGCGGAATTGGACCTGAAGGATTCCAGCGGCAATTCCAAAAAGAAGTCCGCCTTGGACGGCATGCGGTCGATCCGCAAAATTGTGACCGACACCACATGGTTCGTTTCCACCGAGGAAAAAACGAACTGGACTGCCGTTGATTTTGACGATGACGCATGGCGCCGCGCCACCTCGGTCGGAAAATTGGGCGACGAACCGTGGGGCCAGATCATGGTCGAGCGCGAAGCGACGAGCGCCGCCTCGATAAAAGTCGAAAAGGGTTTCAAGGTTGAATTATTGCGCTCAGCCAAAGTCACCGAAGGTTCATGGATCGCGATGACCATCGACAGCAAAGGCCGCTTCATCATTTCGCCGCAGGAAGATGGCAAACTTTTGCGCGTGACGATTTCCGACGGCCGGGTTTCTGATGTTGAGCGCATAAGCACTCCGATGGGTTCGGCGATGGGACTGCTTTACGCCGATCATTATTTGTTTCTCGACGGCAAAGGGACGAACGGCTGGGGAATTTATCGCGCGCGGGAGCATGGAGATGGATTTGGCAAACCGGAATTCATTCGCCCGATGAGCGCGGGCGGCGAACACGGCTCGCACTCAATCGTCATGGGGCCTGACCACAAGCTTTACATCGTCTGCGGCAATTTCACCAAAGTTCCCGATGACATTCTGCCAAGTTCGCCGATGCGCAATTATGCGGATGACCAAGTGCTGCCGCGGGCGGAAGATGGGCGCGGTTTTGGCGCGGGATTGCATCCTCCCGGCGGTTACGTCATCCGCATGGATCTTGACGGGAAGAATTGCGAGCTGTTCGACGCGGGCATGCGCAACACTTATGACGTCGCGTTTAATCCCGCTGGCGAACTTATTGGATTTGACAGCGATATGGAATGGGATTGGGGCGCGGCATGGTATCGCCCGATTCGCGTGATTCATCTGGTGGCGGGCGGGGACTATGGTTTTCGCGAAGGCAGCGGAAAATTTCCCGAATACTACGAAGACACGCTTCCCGCGGCTTTGGATGTTGGCATCGGCTCGCCAACCGGATTGCTCTTCGGGACAAAAACGAGGTTTCCGAAAATTTATCGCGACGCTTGCTTCATGGAGGACTGGTCCTATGGTCGCTTGCTCGCAATCCACTTCACGCCAGATGGCGCGACTTATGACGCCTCGATGGAAACAGTCCTTCGCGGCATTCCGCTCAACCTGACCGCCCTCGAAATCGGCAAGGACGGCGCGCTCTATTTCATCACCGGCGGGCGCAATACCGAGTCGGGCTTGTATCGCTTGACTTACACTGGACCGAAAGTGGAGGAACCGCACTTGACCGCCGCCGACAAGGAAATTGCCAGCCAGGCCAAGGAAGCCCGCCGCTTGCGCCACGACTTGGAGGAATTTTACGGAAGGCGCGACCGCCGCATTGTCGGCGCCGTATGGTCTTCGCTCGGCAGTGATGACCGATGGATTCGTTACGCGGCCCGGGAGGCGCTGGAATCTCAGGATGTGGCGTGGTGGAAGGATCGCGCGATTTCCGAAACCAACACCGAAACCGCGCTGACGGCGCTGCTGGCCCTGGCCCGCACTGGGGGGCGCGACACGCAGCGTGACCTGTTGCTGGCGTTGAAAAAATTCCCGATGGCGGGCCTGACTCCCGAGCAGCAGTTGCTGAAGCTGCGCCTGATCGAAGTGAGTTTCAGCCGCCAAGGCGCGCCCAATGCGGAGGTAGCCAAGCTTGTCACGGAAAAGCTCGATCCATTGTATCCCGCTGCCACGCTGCCGTTGAATCGCGAGTTGTGCTCGATCCTGCTCTATTTGCAGGCGCCCGATGCGGTGGCCAAAACGGTTGCTCTGCTTGACAAAGCGCCGACCCTTGAGGAGCAGACTTACTACGTCATGCGTTTGCGCACGATCACCAACGGCTGGACCTCCGACCTGCGCCACGATTACTTCGCCTGGTTCAACAAGAACCACGACGAGGCAAAGCATCCGGCGGAAATTCTGCAATACTTCAAGGACGTCGACCGCGATTACAGCGATGGCGCGAGCATGCAGCCGTTCCTTGAGAATTTCCGCAACGAAGCCATCGCGACCCTAAGCCCGGAAGAGCGCGACCAACTGGCGGATGTTCTGCCCAAGGAAAAGGAAGCGATGCCCCAAGCTACGACTCGGAAATTCGTCAAGGAATGGCACATGGGCGACCTCGTTCCGGATTTGTCGAAAGCCAAAACCGGCCGCTCCTTCAAAGACGGCAAGGCCGCCTACACGGATGCGCAGTGCATTCTCTGCCATCGCTTCGGCAAGACGGGCGGCTCGGTGGGGCCGGAATTGGCGGCGGTGGCGAGCCGCTTGTCGACGCGCGATATTTTGGAATCGATTCTCGAGCCGTCAAAAGTTGTTTCCGAGCAGTATCAAAACATTATCGTCGAGACGAAGGATGACACTTTGGTGGGCCGTCTGCTGGACGAAAACGACACGAAGCTGGTGTTGATGACCGATTCCATGCATCCGAACCGCGTGGAGGTCGCCAAGGCGGATGTGATTTCGCGCAAGCCGTCCAAGATTTCGCCGATGCCCGAAGGCTTGGTCAATTCCATGACTGAAGATGAAATCTGGGACTTGATCGCCTATATCGAATCCGGCGGCAAACGAGCCAATGCCGCCTTCAAAAAGTAAGCCGGCAGGCGGATGAAAAGATTCAATCTTCGGCGGCTGCTGTTCATTGCCTTTGCGACCGTGTTGCTTTGCGTCGGGGCATTTTGGGTGACATGGACGGTGCGCGTCGAACACGAGCTGCACCATCCAGCGCCCGAAGCCACGGCGGCGGAAGCCATCCATGTGATGTCCGGTTTCAAGGTGGAATTGATCCATTCGGCCACAACGAACGAGGATTCGTGGATAACGATGGCTATTGATCCCAAAGGCCGGTTCATTATCTCGCCTCATTTGGGTCCGCTTCTCAGAATGACCCTGGAGAACGGGAAATTCAAAAAAACGGAGCGGCTGGATCTCCCCTGCGGGGATGCCATGGGCCTCCTTTATGCCTCCAATTACCTTTATCTTGACTGCAAAGGGCCGGCAGGATTGGGGCTTTATCGGGCGCGTGATCTGGGCGACCGGTTCGGCGCGCCCGAATTATTGCGCCATGTGAATTTCTGGATGTACGACCACGGCGCGCATGGTTTTGCGGTCGGCCCGGATCGAAAGCTCTACGTGGTTTGCGGCAACGCCACGGAATTGCCGAAGGACATTTCCACCAATTCTCCCATGCGCAACTTCGCCACTGACTCCCTGCTGCCGGCTGATCCCGACCCGACGGGCGCGGAAATCGGCCACAAGGCGGTGAGTGGTTTCGTCCTGCGAATGGATCTCGACGGGAAAAACTGCGAATTGTTCGCCGGCGGCTCCCGCAACGATTACGCCATCGCCTTCAACGCGGACGGCGAACTCTTCGGCACTGACAACGATATGAATTGGGAATGGGGAGTGGATTGGTACCGGCTCTGCCGTCTCCATCATTGGGTTTCCGGCGGCGATCTTGGCTACCGCGAGGGCACGTCGAAAGTTCCAACGTGGGATGAGGACATTCTGCCCGGCACTCGCGACATTGGGCTCGGCGCGCCGACGGGGGTGAAATTTCCGCCCGCGACGTTTGCTTTCCCCGATGCCTATCGCGACGCCTGTTTTGCGCAGGATTGGGCCTACGGCAGATTGCTGGCCGTCCATTTGATTCCTCATGGCGCGAGTTACGTTGCGACGGCGGAAACAATCCTGCGCGGCACGCCGCTAAATATGTCGGCCATGGAATTTGGCCCGGAGGGAAATCTGTATTTCATTACTGGCGGGCACGAAACGGATTCGGGCTTGTATCGTGTGAGCTACGTCGGGGAGCAAAAACCTGCGCCCCTAAAAGTGGACGACAAAGACCGCCTGTCTGCCTCGGCGGCTCGAACTTTCCGGCGCAGCTTGGAAAAATTGCAAGGCCATCGCGATCCTCAAGCGGTGGATTTCATCTGGAGGTCGGGGGCGCTCGGCAGCGATGACCGATGGATTCGCTACGCCGCCAGAACCGCGCTGGAAGCCCAGGACCTCGCCGCGTGGAAGGACCGCGCCCTGGGCGAGACGAATGTCATGGGCGGATTAACGGCGCTGCTGGCGCTTGCGCGCTGCGGCGGGCCGGAGACGCAGGAGGCTTTGCTGAAGGCGCTCGAGAAATTTCCGATTTCGAGCCTGACGCACGAGCAGGAATTGCTCGAGTTGCGCGTTATGGAAATAAGTTTTACGCGCCAAGGCGGGCCGCCCCAGCCGGTTATCCGCCATTTAGCGGAAATGCTCGATTCGCTTTATCCCGCCGCCACCGATGATCTTAACCATGAATTGTGCCAGCTGCTGCTCTACCTGAACGCACCCGGCGCCGTCTCCAAGACGATGGCGCTGCTCGAAAAAGCGCCCGACCAGGAAACGCAGACCTATTACGTGATGCGCCTGCGGACAATCACCAACGGCTGGATGCCGGACTTGCGAAAACAATACTTGACGTGGTTCCTGAACAAGCGCGATCCGCTGGCGCACCGCGCAGACGTCCTGGCGGCATTCCGGGAAGTGGATCTGGATTACAGCGATGGTCCCGGCTTTGCGCCATTCCTGGAGAATTTCCGAGACGAATTCGTGGCCAACCTTGGCGCCAGCGAGCGCAAGGCGCTGGCCAATTACATCCCGCCGAAAACGAACGTATTCAGGCCGCTTATCACGCCGGTCATTCCCGGCGGCGAAACAAAAAACATGAAGCATTGGCGACTGTCCGATCTGGAGCCGGATTTGCCGATGGTGAAATGGCACCGCTCAATTGCGCGCGGGCGGCAAATCTACAGCAAGGTGGGCTGCATCCTGTGCCATCGTTTCGCCAGCCATGGGGGTGCGGTCGGCCCCGACTTGACCGCCGTCGCCAGCCGGATGACGGCGCGGGGAATTCTGGAATCGATCATCGAACCGTCCAAAGTTCTGCTCGAGGAATATCAAAACATGTACTTGACTATGGACGACGGCGACGTGCTGACCGGCCACATCATCGATGAGAATCAGACTCGCGTTGTGCTAATGACAGACCTCATCAGCCGCACCACGGTAGACGTTCCTGTCAAAAGCATTGTGTCGCGACGGCCGTCAAAAATCTCCCCCATGCCCGAAGGCCTGTTGGACGCGCTGTCGGAGGATGAAATCTGGGACTTGATCGCGTTCTTGCAGCGTGGTGGCAAAACGTCAGCGCCAGCGCGATAGCCCGGGCGGAGTTACATTTTCTTGGCGAGGTATTCTTCCAATTTGACGGCGTCGGCGGCGAATGTCCGGATGCCTTCCGACAATTTTTCGGTCGCCATGGCGCTTTCGTTCAGCATCCACCGGAACGCTTTTTCGTCAACCTTGATCTTGGCCAATTTGGAATCGCGGGCCGATTCCGGCGAAAGTTTGCGGGCGACCGGAGCGGTGCTCTTCATCATTTCGCCAAGCAAATCGGGGCTGATGGTCAGCAGGTCGCAGCCGGCCAGTTCCAGTGCTTCGTCCTTGCTGCGGAAGCTTGCGCCCATCACTTCGGTCGGGTGGCCAAATGTTTTGTAATACGCGTAAATTTCCCGCACGGATATAACGCCAGGATCCTCGGCGGGGGCGTATTCCTTTTTATTGGCCTTCTTATACCAGTCAAGAATACGGCCCACAAAAGGAGAAATAAGCTTCGCACCCGCTTCCGCCGCGGCGATGGCCTGCGCCATGGAGAATAGCAGCGTCATGTTGCAATTGATGCCTTCCTTTTGCAGGACGCGCGCGGCTTCGATGCCTTCCCAAGTCGTGGCTAATTTGACCAGCACGCGCTCGCGGGGAATTCCGGCTTTGGCGTAACGCGCAATGAAACTGCGGCCTTCCTCCACCAGCGCCTCCGCGTCGAACGCGATTTTCGCGCTGGTCTCGGTGGAAACGCGCCCCGGCACAATTTTCAAAATCTCGATGCCGAACAAAACCAGCAGACCCCGCATGACGTCGTCAGGCGACGAGTTCGCTTGCTTGCCGTCGCTGACCGCCTTTTCGATCAGCGAGGCGTATTCGGGCTTTTGCGCCGCTTTGAGAATCAGCGTTGGGTTCGTGGTGGCGTCCTCGGGAGCGTAAGCCTTGAGCTGCCCGAAATCGCCGGTGTCAGCGACGACGCGGGTGAATTTCTTAAGTTGATCGAGCTGGTTCGGCCCGGCGGGCGCGGCAGCAGCTTTCGTTTCTCCGGCGGTGGCAATAGCGCTCATGAACGCAATATACGCTTCCACCGCGCCCAATCAAACGCAAAGTGGGGCGGCCCGGGCTGCCGGGTGCGCGACAGAATTCTTCATGCGGGCTTGTGAGGGCCACGACAGGGAACAGCACGGGCACGAACTTGACGGGAATCACCCCGGAGGCCTCGGCGAAGCGTCCCTGCCCATCAACGAGCCCGATGCCAGTTGATTTTCAATTGATTACAAGAATTAAGATGCGTCTGCCCGGCTGCACAATCTCACTCCGGTTGGCAAACGCGTGGCTGCCTGCTATTGTCTTGCAGCGCAGTTATGAGAAAAGTGGAAATCTATTGTCCAAAGTGCCGTTACCATCCGCGCCCGACGGATATTTGGTCCTGTCTTCCGTCCTGCGGCTGTTTGTGGAATACATTTGACACCTGCGGCGTTTGCCCGAAATGCGGCAAAAACTGGGAGCGCACGAGTTGTCCAGCCTGCGCGAAATGGTCACCGCATGTGGAGTGGTACCATGAAACCGTCCCGGCCAAGCAGGACAAAGCTGATAGGCTGGAGGAAGTGGTTGCTCAGGCGGGCCAAGCCGTTCATCATTGCCGCCGATGACCACGAACCCATCACATCGTCAAGAAAAGCGCGCTTGAAATCGCGGCCTTTACGCTGATCGAATTGCTGGTTGTCATCGCGATCATTGCCATTCTCGCCTCCATGCTGCTGCCCGCGCTTGCGAAGGCAAAGAGTCAAGCGCACATTGTCCAATGTGCCAGCAACCCGGTCTCGTGGTGGAGGGGCCATCACGTTTGAGTCCCTTGCCGGTATTGGAAGAACAGCAAAGGCGACGATGTTTCCATCGTAAGAAGAGATGGTACCCCCGCCCGGAATTGAACCGGGATGGACGGTTTAGGAAACCGCTCCTCTATCCATTTGAGGTACAGGGGCTAAACTCTTAATTAAGAGCCATTTGCGCAGCATTTTATCGCTTCATGTTTGACTGCGCGTGGCATTTGCATGACACTTTTGCCATGAAATCAAAGACAAACAATCGATCCAAATGGCCCCGTATCAATATCGCAAAACACAGAAGTGGGCAAGTGAGTTATCAAGTTGACTTGGGAATCGTGGATGGAAAAAGGAAGCGGGTAAACTTTGCCACCAAAATTGAAGCCCAGACGTTCCAAGAGCAAAGCCGAATCGCCCGAGCCAATGAAGGCATGACTGCGTTTGCTTTGCCGCAACAAATTCGGCTGGATGCCGCAAAAGCCCATGACATTCTAGCCCCTCACAATGTCTCAATTCTTGAAGCCGCCAAGTACTACGAAAAGCACGTATTGGCGTTCAAGACCGCTCCAATCCTCAAAGAGATCGTTAAACACTACGTTGCAGACGCCAGAAACATGAATTTGCGACCCCGCACCATAAGAGATGTGGAGAACAGGTTAAATACCTTTGCCGCCGATTTTGGCGCTTCACGTCTTTCTGACATTACCTTGGAACAGTTGTGCAAATGGATTCAAGACGGTCAATGGGAACCAAGAACGCGAATCAATTACTTGACTAAACTTTCCCAGCTTTATGGCTATGCAATTAAACACAAATGGGCTGATTCAAATCTCACAAAACAAATTGCCAGGCCATCTGTGGACGAGTCATCACCAGAGATTTTCACTGTTGAACAAGCGAAAGCCTTGCTCACCTATGCCGATGAATACGGTTGGCTTCCGTATATCGCTATTGGGTTATTCGCTGGAGTTAGGTCTGCGGAAATGTTGAGGTTAAATTCCAAGTACATTAACATAGAGGAAAAGACAATCACAATCGGCGCGGATGTAGCCAAGAAACGTTCACAGAGAATTATTGACATGCAGCCAGCTCTTTTGGCTTGGCTTCAGCCATGCGCAGATAAATTTAAAACTGGCGTGCCAATTATTGACCTCAAGGCATTTCATCAAAACAAATCCCGTTTCCTAAAAGCCGCACAAATCGCCAAATGGTCTGAAAACGGTCTGAGACATTCCTTTGCGTCATTTCACTATGCAATGTTCCGCGACGCCAATGAAACGGCGAGTCAAATGGGAAATTCTGCCGACATAGTGCATAGGCACTACAAGTCCTTGGTTTCAAGAAGTGAGGCGGAGAAATTCTGGAATTTACGACCTGCACCTTCAAACACCGCCAGTCAATCAAATCTTCATGCGTCTACTTGACAGTATCGAAGCAGTCCATAGATTTGCACCAGTAGCCACACTTTATAAAAACATTAGGATGTTACATACGGCCTATCTTGGCGCAGGAGCAGAATTTCTTTATTTGCACACTGGAAGGCTATTCAAAAAACTGACGGTTGCTGGAGTTGCGAATTATTCAAAAAAGTAATTATTCCTCTTTACCGTAAAAAACCTATTGCAATGTTATGTTTGCAAGTCGGACAGGGGATCGAGTCGTCTATTCCGCCTATTCTTCGTCTATCCGTAACAAGGCTCTGTCCACAGTTGTTACATAAAAAGTGAACATCGTGCGAATCCGAAAACCCCTGAATTCCTTGGCGCGTTCCAACGTGGGCCTCTAAATCCCCATGCAGGCTGCCGCACGTCGGACAGTGGATGGTGGCATTCACATTCCCCGAACTAACTTTGAGATTCTCTCCACACTCGTTGCAACAGAAGTAAAAGTCGTGCGCGTTTGTGGCATTTTTGGCTTGCTCTTTCCTATCGAATCGAGCACCTTCTCGGTGTGGGCTTTCGACTCTTTCGAAGACGAGTAAAGACTTCAGCTTCCTCATTAGCCTGTCGTGATGTTCTGCAACTGCATGTTGCTCCTTATTTTCCTTAATGACGATTGCCGCCAAAATCAATGCCGCAGGAACAAGGGACCACCATTCTAACCAATATGCAAGAGCTATAAATGGACCTAAAAAAAGGCAAAGTGCAATCGCCGTTGCCATCGCCATAACTATAACGAACTCTATTAACCCGCCTCCAGGTTCAAGCACCAGAAATGGAATACGAAAAATGCGTAAGAACACATTCATTCTTTCTGGCGGTTTGTCCCCAATTTTCAGAAAATAGGACTGTTCTCTGCAATGTGGACACGGTTTGCATATAGAAGTATTTTTAGAAAGGAAATCCATCGGCTGAAGGCAATGTTCACAGAAGCCAGGAAGCACGGTGAAAAGTTGTGGATACCGTTCTTTTGCGGTCGTCCAAGCGTTCGCATATTCACTTTTAAGGGATACCGATGCCTCGGACGAAGAAAAGGCTCTTCCTGTATCGGGGTCATGGTAAACCGTAAAAGGAGGGGGTGCCTCGTCACGCCATAGTTGTTCCACAATTTTTTCGTGACGCCGTTTAGCAGCAAGCTCAGGATGAGTTAAATCCTCAAGTTTTTCCATAAGCTCACGGTGACGCTGTTCCGCCGCCGCAGACTCCTTTTTCTTCCTGTATTCTGCGCTGTCCAGTTCTGAACGGATTTGACGACCAAGGGCTAATCCAAGAATTCGAGGATCAATCATAAAAACTCATAAATTGATTTGATTTTTTTTGTGCCAATGCTGGCACACATAGAAGCACGCATAGACCATACCGTCAAGTGCCGAAAATGGCACATGCAAAAGCCGCGAAATTTAATAGGGGCGCAGTTGCAGAGAATCCGTCTTGAAAAGGGGTTTTCTCAAGAGGACTTGGCTGCGATTAATCAGCGGAGAGGCTGGAATATCAGCAGATACACCATCGCCAAAATTGAATCCCGAAGCCGACGGGTTACGGATTTTGAAATTTCGTTGCTGGCGGAATCCTTAAAAATTCCAGTGGTTTCACTTTTTCCAGCCCAAAGGATATGGTTGGCTGCTCGCAATCATTTTGTCAGCGAATTGCTGTAATCAAGCAACCTCAGAGGGTTTATCGCAAGGCCATCCCTCTCGCCGCATTTGGCTTCAGGGCCATATTAACCCACCGATACGGGGTTTCTCCTTGGGTGACCCTTGAAACGGCCTCTGGCGCACGACCCAGGCGAAATGGGACGATTTTCCATTAGGTTAAAAAACTGAATCCACCAGCACGGATGAATTGGACATTTTGCGGCACAGACTTTGACTTTTTGAATTGCTCAGGAGCAACATCTCTTTACTATTGCACCTTGACCCACACTGGCAGAGGGGTTGAACCGTTTCGTTCGGACAATCGGTAACGATCCGTCTTTTGGATATATCCAGCAGCTTGGAAGATTTTAAAGTAGCTGCCAGCATATTTTTTTATCAAATCTGGCGGCATCCCATGAAAACGTGCAGCTTTATAGAACTCGTCTGCGGTAAACTCTACATCCTGTTGCATAAGACCAAACATTATATCGTTAGCTATTGCTTGGCATCCGTTGCTAGTGATTATTTCATCTGAATACATATTATTATTTTTAGTTCCACAGTGGATTACACGTAAAAAAGAAACCACGGCGATTTATTTTCAGAAATCCTCGACCCTTTTAATTGCGCCCTTTCAAGGGACGCATTAAAAGTGAATGAGAGATGTTTTTTTTGAATAATGAGTTATACCAGAAGATATATTTCTGAATAGTATACACAGTATGTATTTATTGCCATAATACTTATTATTACTGTTTATCATGTCTATTATACGATAATCTATACCTTACCTTCCTTATCCTCTTATGTGATCACATTTTTGGTGAGTCGTTCCACCTTTACGGGCATTTTGAATCCAAGAGCATCCATAAAATGTCTTTCCATTAAACTTTTTAACTCCGCCATATGCTCTGCGGTCGTAACAAGCGCATCGTGAATTGATATTAAACAGGTGTCCTCATGTCGGTGTTTTACCTCAAACTCTGCTGCTACCTTATTTAAAACAATGTCCGCCTCCCGTTTTTGCATAGCAACGGGCAAATCTGTGGTGTTGTATCTCTTTGCTTCCTGGAGGAGTCCATGCAAGATCGGGAAAGAACTTTTAAATACTTTCTGCATTTCGGTTTCCTTTGAATACCGTGAGCCATAAAAGATATAGTGAAACACGTCATCCTTTAAAAGTTGCTTTTCCTCTGGCCATTTGAAGGGACGTTGCAGACGCGAATTGATAAACGGATAAAAACTGTTTGTTGTCACCAGTTTTAAGTATTCTATCTTTTCGCGACAGTCAGGAGCATAAAGTGTTGCGTGAAGCGCGGGTTGGCAATTGGAAACATCCACAGAATAGAGAGCTTGACCGTTCCAAGAAACAAATTGGCGCAAATCTCTCGCTAGATATACAAGTGCGTGATAGAGTCTGCCCGCTGTATCTGTGCCGAAATACTCATTACGTCTATTGGCGACCATGTCTATTAGACAATTGCGACTTTGCTTAGCGTTTGGCTTATCGTATTCCGTTGCGGCGACCCATTCGGTTGCACTCTGAGAGTCGAAACTCATGGTCAACACACTTTTATAAATTAGCTTCTTAACTGGATTTGCGCCGACCAACTTGGCGCAGCACAAGTCGTGAGCCTTGCGGATGCGCGCAACTAATTTTAAGTCGGTCGCTTGGATGCGTTTAAATGGTCCGTCCCTGAATTCCTTTGTGAATCTGTACTGCTTTGCCGAATAGCCAGCGCGATAGCTATATTTTGGATTTTGCTCTAGGATGCCAATTTGAACTAATAAGTATTTAATTTTGCCACTCAACCTAGACGTAAGTATTTTTAATAGGATTCTGGAATGCAATCCGAGATATTCTGTTAGTTCATTATGACGGATCACATTGCGGATGTACAGTGAATCAATTACATAATAAAATTTGTCTAGGTGCAAAGGCTTTGCTAAATTATAGTCGCCGACTGCATGTAACATTTCCGTAAGGTTTAAATTGCCAGGAACATAAAAGAATCTTGTTTTGTTTTCCATTGGCTGTGCGTCTTGAGTGTCCATAAGAATTGCGCGAGGTTCGCCCCGCCTTTTCACAATGGCTTGGGAAACAACGCTCTTATATCCTGCCAATGTTCTCCTACAAACAACTCAATCGCACGCCAAGCACCTGATTCACAAGTCACTGGTTTAAAACTCATTCGCCAGTCCGCAACATTGGCTTTCATCCTTATAGCACTGCTTTCAAGGTCACGAGCAGTTTTGGCCTTTACACCAGAGAGCTTCCTCCAAACAGGCCATTTCATTGGTGCATAGGACGGATTGACTTCAATTGGTACTGGAGTTTCAATCTTTGCGAATTCATTGAATGACATCCAATGTCCAAGTGGCGCTCCACTCAATCTTGGTGTTGCGGTTGGTTCCCAGTCCTGTCGGTAGGAAAACCATACCGTCGGCACTTCGTTTTTTCCGATAAGGGTGTTTGTTGTTTTAATGGAGCGATCTTGAAGGATATGTTTCAAGTTATTCGCCCTTGTATAATGAAATAGCCTTTTTTGCGAAGTCATTCCTCTACTCCTTTTTTGATTTCAGACGAACATTGCCCGATGCTTTTTACTTCGCATCGCTTTAGTGCAGCCTCAACCTCGGATATTCTGAATCGTACGCAACGGCCCTGTTTATAGTACGGAATAATACGGCGTCGCTGTTGATTCTGAATGTGTCTCGTGCTGACTTTTAAGTGAGCCGCAAGTCCGTTGCGGTCTGTCCAATCACTCAACTGAACATTGTTTACTGCGCTTCCCTGATTCATTTAATTCATTTCATTTGATTAATTGTATTCTTGTTAGTTCGTATGCGCTGCTTGGTCGCAGCCTCAGTAAGGTGATAGCACTTGTTTAATAAAGTTACAAGCTATATTGATAAGAAAAGTTCTACGGTTAAGAAAGCTAATTAAATTATTTTCGCTGATGCTAAAGAGGGTGAGGAACAAAATTTATTAATCAGAAAGTTTTGGGTGGCGAGTCGCGATCAAATATGTGACAGGGTTTTGGATTAGTATTAAATTGTGTTTAGCATCTCGATGCCGTCGCATTTTTCTGTGCTAAAAGTTTTGCGAGAAGCTACGGAACTAGGAATGGGTGGAACAAAATTTATTAATGAAAATGCTTTTGGCGCCCTTTGGGTTTTGTGTTGTGCGGTTTTTGGGATCGAGCAAATCAATTAATTGATTGATTTCTTTTTGGTTTGTGTTGAGTATCCCAAGATTAAATTATGGAAGTGCGCACTCATTTTATTATTAACCGTGTTGACATAGAGGTAAGTTTACCCGTTGAGATAATTCCTGGGTATGTGCTAAAAAGGGCCGATGCCACGATGTTGGGACGGTTGAAGCAAAGCCTCGCTCTGTTTGATAATTTGGGGCGTTGTAAGTCCGCTTACGAGAGTGAGTATTGTCTTACGGATAACCGAAAGTATCAAATTATTGATCTTCCGCAAGAACGTTGGCGGTATTGGATAATTGAGTCGAAGGAACTTCTTGACACCCATCTGTTTAAGCATGCCGCTGCATTGCTGAAAGACGAATTGTTGCTGGGTTTGACCTTAATAGCCGCACCGCGAGGAGAAAGAATTGAATGGCATCAAGGCGTAATGGCGAACGTTTTTCATCCTGGTTTGCTGTTTAGAAAGACGGTTCCTAAAATTGGCGAGTCGGAGTTAAAGGAATGGAGAGAAAACCATGCACTACTTGTGGGTGCAAGGGATATTTCGCCTAAGGCGTGTGCATGTGCGGAGCGGTTTTTTAATCTCAGCGAGTTGCCTGAATCCTCGCAGTTCAAGGTTATTGGACTTTTCTCTGTTTTGGAATCTTTGATTACCCATGCTCCTGAGTTGACGGAGCCAATGGATTCTTTAACCCACCAGATAAAGACAAAAATGAACCTGCTCTCAAGGCGTTTTCAGCGGACACTTGATTACAATTCATTTTTTTTGACGAGTGATTGTAACAAGGTTTGGGGTAAGTTGTATGAGTACAGAAGTAAAATTGCTCATGGTGATGAGGCTGACTTTCAAGGTAAACTGAAAATGCTGCGGAGCCCTGAGGTTGTAACGGATTTCCTGAGTGAGGCAACAAAGCTTTTGATTCTTCTGGCGTTACGAGAACCGCAATTAATTGCTGATTTGAAATTGTGCTGAATTATGCGGTCTCAGGATCGAGGTTAAAGTGTAAATTATCTGCTTTTTGTCCGTCTCTTTGCCAGATTTAGAGGCAAGTAATTCAAAGTTCTTTGATCGCAAATGGAGGATTTTGGCCCGAAATTGGAACGGTGTGAGGCAAATAAAAGGGCGCGGACACGATTAATACCCTCAGAATGTGCCTAGGGGCGGTTTTAAGCGACTTTTCTGCCTCTGGCTTGAGGGTCACCTTCGCCTGTGGTGGTGGACGCCCTGTAGGGCTACTGGCGGGGGATTTTTGATTGGATTTGTTGCGGGGTTCTTGCCTGCGGGGTTGCATGGCGCTCGCATGGCGCGCGGGGTGCTATTTGGTGTGTTTCTGTGCCATTTGGTGCCAAATGAGCATTTTGCCTAAAAAGTTGTTGATTCGGAAGTTGCGTAAAATGAAGCACTTTTGGGAGTTTGGCGAGGCGTTTTAGGAAACCGCTCCTCTATCCATTTGAGGTACAGGGGCGTAAATGTCGCTGCTTGCGAAAATAACCACGAGATTCCGTTATGGCAAGGCTGCCGGATAACCGCGCCTTGCATCACAGGAAAATCAGGGGCACCTTGACGCGTTAATGGAATCCATCGATCCTGTTCCGCCGCTCATCGCCGAAACGCCGCTTGTCAACCGCAAGCGTTGGGGAATTCATCTGGCGCTCATAACTTTTTACATCGTTGGCATTGGGGTGATGAGTTTGTTTGGGAGGGACTCGGATCATCCGGCGCTGTCACACAAGGCCTTGGGGGTTGTGATTGTGTCGGTGGTTGAATTGTGCGTGTTTGGACTTTTCTTGGGACTGGCTTGCTTCGCTTCCAAGCCAACCCGCGATGACTTGCTTTTGCGCTGGCGCAAGGGGCCGCTTCCGATCGCGCTGGGCGTTGCTTATTCCATCGGTTTGCGGCTGGCGACCGGCATCGTCGTCGGCATCATTGCTGCCGTTCTCATTTTGACGGGGGTGGTCTCGAAGGATGCGCTGGGAGATTACGTGAACAAAAACCAGCCGCGCGTTGACAAAGTGGTGGATATCAGCGCGTTGAATGATCATTCGGCGTATTTTTGGCTGTCGATCACGCTGGTTTGTTTTGTGGTGGCGGGCTTGCGGGAGGAGTTGTGGCGCTCGGCTTTTTTGGCCGGGATGCGGAAGGTGTGGCCGCATTATTTTTCGTCAACCATGGGGCAGGTTTGGGCGGTGATGGTGGGAGCGGTTATATTCGGGGCCGCTCATTTGACGATGGGTCCGATCGCGGCATTTGCCGCTGGAGTGCTGGGAGTGGGACTTGGACTTATCATGGTTTTGCACCGCTCGATTTGGCCCGCAGTCATAGCGCACGGCTGCTTTGACGCAACTTCAATGGTGTTCCTGCCGTGGGCGATGGAAATGATGAAACATTTGCCCAAGACGTTTTAAGGTAGCGCCTCGCCGAGGCGTCCGGGGACGTGGAGGTCTGTCGGCGTGTAATTTCGCCCAGAGATTGGCGAAGGCCGAAAAGACTTTCCGTTTTGAGCGTTTGAAAAGAGGGTCGTGCTCGAAAATTGTCTCGGCATCGGACGCCTCGGCGAGGCGTCTCTGCCTTTCTTAGATTGTGAAATATCAAATTGTCCAAGCCACCCAGGAAGACATCTCATGGATCGCGTGTCTCGAAGCCGAAACCTACTCGCCAAAGGATGCCATCCCGGAGTGCGTGCTGATGAGTTGGTTTTCGAGAAACCCCTGCGGGTTTTCGGTGATCGCGAATGCCGCGGGCGAGCGCGTCGGGCACTTGGATATTCTGCCGCTGCTTCCCGATGCGGCAACGCCGTTTCTCCAAGGCGAAATTCTGGAGCGCGAAATTCCCGCCGCGTGGATCGCGCGAAAGCTTGATCGAACTTCGCCACGCGACCTTTACGTGGAGAGCATCATTATCAAGACACAAACTGGCCTGGCATCCCGGCCAGCGGTCTATCAGATTTTAGCGCAATTCGATGACATCGTGCTCCGCATATGCGAGCCGCTTTCTGTGCGCCATGTTTGCGCCATCGAAGCGACTGCCGCGGGAAAAAAGCTAATGCTCCGCGCCGGTTTTGAACGATGCAATACCAACAATCCGCGCCGTGACGGGCATGAGTTGTTCAAAATCGAGTTGACGGATCTTCAAAGCAATCTGCGGAAGCTTTGATTATTTTTTGCCACCGTTGTAAAGAGGATTTTTGATGCTGTATTCCGCGACGGGCGCGACGTTGGAATGAACGAACGCTGCCGCCGGATAAAACTTCAGCGCCAAATTCCGGCTGTTGGTGGGAACCGTTTCGAGATGCCAGCAAGTGAGCGTCCAATCGCGGTCGGATCCGTCGGTGGCAGCTATCGGCCCGTTGGCGATCTGCTTGGAAGCATTTCCATCGTCGCCGGTGGCGGTCATGATCATGCATTGGCTCGGACGGTTCGTCCCCACAAAATTGCACACGGTGAATATGGCCAGGGTTGGGGTTCCCGGGATGGAACCAATGCTGACGCTGCCATGGCCGCCGCCCCACCATTCGCGCCCTGCCGTGAAGGCGGGAGGAAGATGGTCAACCAGAAACTCTTGCCACGGTTTGGCCTTGGGCATCGCGTAGGAATGCTCGTTCCCCGTGGAAATCTTTACCACCCTGAAAACCGTTCCATCTGGCAGCGTGCGGTTCATCGAGTCGCCAGCCACGGAAAGAAGCAGCGCGGTGACACAGCAAATGAGCACGGTGAGAACGATCACCGCACTGAGGATCAGGATGGGGCGTTTGGCCTTCAACAAATCGAAGATAATTCAGCCTCTTTCAATCACACAATCACGGAAAACCGCGATAATTAACCCTTCCTTAACAAATTTCCGCTTCCCGGCGAACAGAGTCTTAACACTGCGGGAGTCTATTGCTGTCGAGCGGAAGCGCGGAATGAACCCGGCCGCTCAGGAGATCGATATGAAAAAAATCTTGTTGGCAGTGGCAGCTCTCGCAGCGTCGGCGGCCTTCACGTTTGCAAAAGAATTGGTAACGAGCGCACCGCCTTCCGGCCTTGTGCTGAATTTTCAAAGCGTGCCGCTCAGTGCCGTCGTCAATTACCTCAGCGAGAAGGCCGGGCTGATTGTCATTTCGGATGTGGATTTGAATGGCCGCGTCAGCATCGTTTCCGGGCAGCCAATTTCGACCAATGAAATTGTCGATATTCTCAGCACGGCATTGTCCAAGAATAACTACGCGGTTGCGCTCAATGGCCGGACGCTCACAATCATGACCGCCGACCAGGCGCGCACCAGTTCGAGGACTCCGGTCATGCCGACCCATTCCAAGCCGGAAGAGATTCCCGCCAGCGACCAAATCGTGACGGCCATCCTGCCGGTCAATACATTGCGGGCGGAAGCGCTTATCAAGGATTTGCAGCCGCTGATTCCTCAGAATGCCGCGATAACCGCCAACGAAGCCGGCAATTCGATTCTAATGACCGCGCCGATGACGGAAATCCACCGCGTCTGCGAGATCATCTTAGCCCTGGACACCACCGCTGTTTCGCAAGTGGAGGTGTTCATCTTGAAATTTGCGGATGCCAAGACGCTGGCTTCGGAATTGAAGGATGTCTTTCAGACCAGCGACTCCAGCACCTCCGCTGCAGCGACCCGCAACAATTTCGGCGGCTTCGGAGGCCCGCCGGGTTTTGGCGGTCCGGGTGGGCCGGGTGGATTCGGGGGACCCGGCGGCGGCAATAGCGATCAATCAAGCACGAAAAACTCCAACACCAAAACCTCCTTCGTCGCCGACGACCAAATGAACGCCGTCGTCGCGAGCGCCCCGCCGGATTACATGCGCATGGTAAGCAATCTGGTGGCCGAATTGGATAAGCCAAACCAAAGCGTCACGGAACTCCGCGTCATGCGCCTGAAACATGCCGACCCTGGCGAAATCGTCGATGAGATTAACTTGCTCTTTCCTTCCAGCGATTCGAGTTCGAGTTCCAGCCAGAGCGACCGTTCCATGGGCTTTCAATTTGGCGGTCGTCAGCAGCAAAGCGCGCGTTCCGGCGGCAATTCCACCGAAAGCGCCCGCATGCAAAAGCTGGGGACGGTCTCTGCCGTGGCGGATCGCCGGGTGCAATCGGTCATTCTCTCCGCCTCGCACGCCTTGATGGAGCAAGTGCAGCATGTGGTGCGCGACTTGGACGAAGGAACGCAAGGCGTGCAAATCGTCCGCGTCATGGATTACGGCGCGGCTGATCCGGTCGCCGTGCAGTCCACGCTGGCTGGGTTGTTCTCGAGCACCACGAGCGGGAAAGGGTCGTCGGCCTCAACGGCTGCGAGCACGTCGCCATTGGATGCCCGCTACACCGCCAACGCCAACGCCCAGTCGACCGCAGTCACGAGCAGTTCGTCCCTTTCTTCAACGCTCGGCGGAACAAGTCATTGAGGCTCCAATGGGACCTTTAGGACTTATAGGTCCTATTGGACTAATTGGGGCGGTTGAGTGCGGCGAGCAGTTGGCTGATCTCGGGGCCAATGCGTTTCAATTGCTGGCGATGGACTGCCGCCAATTTTCCAAGGATAAGTTCGCCGCCGCCCGTCAAATAAATCATCACCTGGCGGCGATCCTCGGTGGAGCGGCGCCGGGCCACCCATTTTTCCGCCACCAGCCTGTCCACAAGACCGAATGGCAACCAAAGGACGGTGCTCAAAGCAGGCACCCCTGACTTGGGCGTCGCCTATCCCGATGAACCATTGCCGGCAGCGCTGGGCAAAATGTTGAATCGCAACGTGGGCCGATTGCCGGTGGTGGAGCGGGGGAACCCTGCGAGGATTGTTGGATATTTGGGGCGGGCGGCGATTTTGTCGGCGCGCCACAAGCATTTCCGCGAGGAGAGCGTTCGTCAGCGTGGGAGCGCGGAGGAGATCTAGTTTTCCGGATGTATTTGATGCGGAACGCGATGGCGCGTTCTGCCATCGCGGCACGGAAAGAATTACAATCAGCTTTTCTGCGATGGCCACGTCGCGGCGATGGATCCCTGGGATCTCTTTAATCCCACCAACACCGCCGCGATGTGGAACGCCGACCATCAACCGCATCCCGAATTGTGGGTGCAGTGACATCCTTCGCGACTCCGGTTAGTTTATGTACATTTCCTTGTAGTTCCATCAGACAGTGGTATCATGAGGGGAAGAGAGATCTCGCGCAGAGAAGATGAGGGCGCAGAGGAAAACAAAGACGGATCAGCGCTCCACCGTAATCACCCAAGAACCACATTCTTTTGGCTTTTTTTCCAACATTTCTTCAAAAATCGCGCCGAAAACACTCTGGTAGGTTTTCCATCCGGCTCCAACCGTGGCAAACTACGTTTGATGCAAACGCAAGGTCATAGTCAGGAAGACCGCGCAGCGCGGAACTTCGTGTTTATGCGCCGCAGTCGGTGTGCCCTATCATTGGGGCCGTCCAAACGGATTTCGCCGGAAAGGGGTCGTTGCACGCTATTGCACCCTATTGCACTTTGCGTTTTTGAGCCCCATTTGCACCCAGTTTTGCACTTTCCAAACCAGGTTTCCGCCCAAGGCGGGCGCGGAGATCCTCAAATAAACGAGCAGCGTCTTAATGAGGAGCGCAACGCGGGTGGATCATGCCCAAATTCAAACCGGCGATTTCTTTTGGCGCACCCGCGTTTCGGCATCGAAGCTTCCGACGAAACGAATTTTTTAAATTCGTCCATCACCGCTTGTGTTTCCGAATTTTTATGTCAAGTTGCGTGGCGAAT
Source organism: uncultured Verrucomicrobiae bacterium (assembly GCA_963764165.1). Taxonomy (GTDB): domain Bacteria; phylum Verrucomicrobiota; class Verrucomicrobiia; order Limisphaerales; family Palsa-1400; genus Palsa-1400. Next base: position 55,645 of record CAVXRD010000004.1, on the reverse strand, counting down.
TGGGCAGAATGGATTATGTTAAGTTCGTCTATACGTTTTATGCCTGACCAAGCTCAGAAAAACAGGCCACTGGCTCCAGCCGGCGGCGGTGGTGGAGAGGGGCCCAGCGCCCCCAAAGTCGACAAACCCAACACGGAGGAATTGCTCAAACGCATGCGCAAGGTCGATCCTGACCAGGCCCGGCGTTATCGCCAGCGCACCGGCCAATGAGCCAGCCTCAGCCGATTGCAGGCGACTTCCTGTCGCTTTTGGCGGAGCGTCGTCTCGCGATCCAGTCGCCGGCGGCCAACGGGACGGCTCCGGTTCAAACCCAGGCAACCACCGTCTTCGGATTTCATTTCGCGGAGGGCGTCATCATGGCCGGCGACCGCCGCGCCACCGCTGGCAACATCATTGTCACCGACCGCGTCGAGAAGATCATTGAAATCGATTCCACCTCGGTGCTGGCTATTGCGGGCGTTCCGGCCACGGCGTTCGAAATGGCGCGCGTTTTGCAAACTTCCTTCGAATATTTCCGCCGCAGTCAATTGCAGCCCTTGAGCTTGCCTGCCCGCGTGCGGGCGCTGGCACGGTTATTGCGGGAAAATTTGCCGATGACCATGCAGGGCATTGGAATTGTCGTCCCTCTTTTTGCCGGTGTGGACACCACGGTCACTCCCGCCGAGCCGCGCATCTATTTTTACGATCCGCTCGGGGCGCAGTTCCAGGCGGTGGGTTACGCGGCGTCTGGCTCGGGGTCGGGGACGATTCGCAGCATCTTAAGCTTTCAGGAACGGTTCGGCACGCCGCGCCCGTCGCAAATGGGATTGCGGGACGCAGTTCGTTTCGCCTCGCGGCTCTTGTCGACCGCGTCGGAATTTGATTCCGCCACCGGCGGCGTCAACCCGGCGACGGAGACCTACGCGACGATCAAGGTTCTCAAACCATCCGGCGTGGAAACTGTCGCCGACGCCCAGCAAAAGGAGTTCTTGCGTGACTGAGGAACCATACAGGTGGCTGGAGGCCGTCGGCAACCGTCGCGAATACGTCCGCGAGCAGCTCAAAGGCGGAAAACCTGTTCTCAGCGCGAGTTTGCCGGACGGCGTCCTGCTCGTTGGCGTCGGCATCGGGCAGTCGAAGGTTTTTGAACTGTTTGACCGCCATGCTCTGGCGGGGCTTGGCCATCCGGCGGACATCGAAAAGATCCGGCAAGCCGCGATTGACGCCGCGCATGTCGAGGCTTTCACGCGTGCCCCGGAAGATGTGAGTTTGCGCCGGTTGGTCAGCTTCGGCCTTAGCCCGCAATTGAAAACCAATTTCGAGCAGATTTTCAGCGCGCCTTTTTTGGTGGAATTGCTCTTGGCGGAACTTGGAGCCGCGCCGAAGGATGATTTGTTTTTCCGCCTTCATTTCGACGGCTCATTCCAAATGCAGCACGGCGGGGCCATTGTCGCGGCCAGCGATGCGGAAGCCGAGGCCGCCGCGCAAAAATGGCTGACCGAAACTGTCAAGATGAAACACAGCCGCGGCGAAGTGGCGGACCTGCTTTTGCAGGTGTGGTGGCAGCTTTCCGAAAATGGCGGCTTCGCGGGCACGGTTCCCGATGAGGCAGTCCGCCAAACCGGCTGGCGCGAAGCCGTCAAGGGCAAGGAAATTGAAATCGGATGGCTGGCGCGCGGCGGTTCGCGCCCGGCCCGTTACCAGGCGCTGACAGCGGGAGAATTGAACCTGTAACGAGGAAAGGGGGAGGGAGCATTCATGAACCGAATCGTTGGCCTGGAGACCGAATATGGTTGTTTGACCAACGAGTTTCCCGGAACGCCGGGAGCGATCACGCGCGTCCGTGATTGGATTTTCAAGGACCAGCGGCTCGGCCTCATCGACGTGCATCAGCGGGATTGGGATGAGCCGGCGGGCAACGGCGGATTTCTGTTCAACGGCGGGCGCTGTTATATTGACATGGGTCATCTGGAGTATTGCACGCCTGAATGCTTAAACCTTCTTGACGTTCTTCGCTTCGACCAGGCGGGCGACGCGATACTATTGCAAGCCGTCCGCACCATGCGGCTCGAGCGCGAAATCAATTTCATCCGCAACAACATCGACCATTATTCCGGCGCGACCTTTGGCTGCCACGAGAATTATCTCGTCCGCCGCTCCGCTCCGTTGACGGAGCCGAACGTCCACTCGCTGCTGGCTTTTTTGACGCTGCGCATGCTTTACGTCAGCGCCGGCCGGGTGGGGGCGACGGTGGCGGCGGAAGCGCGCGGCGAGCTGAGCCGGCCGGGGATGGACAGCATCTACCAGATGAGCCAGCGGGCGGATTACATTAATAACGATCTTTTTGAATGGGTGCAGTTCAATCGCGCCATCATCAACACGCGCGACGAACCGCTGGCCGACGCGCGAAAATACCGCCGCCTTCATTTGCTGCACGGCGATACGAATGTGCTGCCGACAAGCCTCCTTCTGAAAGTGGGCACCACTTCGCTCGTCCTCGATTTGCTGGAAATTAACGCGCTGCCGAAAATCGCTTTGGCGGATGCCGTTGCGGCGTTCCGCACTTTGTCGCATCAGCCGGATGGACCGTGGCGCGCGCAGTTGTGTGATGGCAGGGTCGCGGATGTGCTGGATTTGCTGGAAGAATACCGCGCGGCGGCGAAGTCAAAATTCGCCGGGCGCGATACTGAAACCGACGAGTTGCTCACGATCTGGCAGGACACATTGCAGGCGCTGGGGAAGGATCCTGAATTGCTCGTCGGCAAGATTGATTGGATTACGAAACGCTGGCTGCTGCGGCAGTTTTGCGAGCAGGAGAATATTCCCTGGAGCCACCCGTGGCTGAAGTCGCAGGATTTGGAATATCACCAGATTGACCCGGCGCGGAGCCTCGGCCTGGCGCTGGCGCAAACGCCGCCCTGCTGGGAATTGCCGCACAAGGAAGTCACGCAGGCAACCACTCATGCGCCCGCCAACACCCGCGCCGCCGTCCGCTCCCAGGCGATGCGCCTGCTCAAGGACGAAAGCTGCCCCTATTTTATCGATTGGGAAATGATCGGGCTTGAGGGAGCCTCCGCATTGCAATTGAGCAATCCGTTTGACGCCGGTTCGCACGAAGCCGAGACGTGGGCGGGGCTTCTGAACGGCCAGCCCGAAAAAGCTCCGCGCCGCAGCAAAGTCGGCAGCGGTTTGTAAAAAGCACAGGAGCGAGCCTTGCCGGGGATTCGTGACACAAATTATGCTTTTCCTAAAGCCGCCAAACTGGTAACAAACCCCGCGCAATGAACACCTTTCACCGCCACAGGACCGTCCATGCCTTCAGCATGGCGGAATTGCTCGTGGTGATTTGCATTATTGCCATTCTGGCCGCCATGATGCTGCCGACTCTTTCTAAGGCGAAGCATCAGACATCGGCGGCGAATTGCCTGAATAACCAGAAGCAGCTGGCCAGCGCATTTCACATGTATTCGCAGGATAACTCCGATTACATCGTGCAAATGGCGGACTATGAAACCGGGGATGATATTTATCCGGCGGGTGGATTTTGGGGCGGTCCTTCCATTGCGCCGAGCAAGTGGACGTCCCAAAGCAATGCGATGCGCGCAGTGCAGACCGGCCTCAAAACGAGCAACGCATTCTATTTTTATTGCAACACGGTCAATACGTACCACTGTCCCGGCGATACGCGAAGCCAGAACGTCCCGTCCCCGCACCACTTGAACGGCTGGGGATTTGACAGTTATTCACGGACCCAAAATCTCGGCGGCGAACCTTACGACGATTATTGGGGAACCCGCGCCACTTACACAAAATTGTCGGCCATCCCCGCGCCCAGCGGGACATTTTCGATGATTGAGGAATCCGATTGGCGCGGCTACAACATGGGAACCTGGGTCGTGCGCTGGACCGATGATTCATTTGAGTGGCAGGACCCCCCCGCCATGTGGCACATCAACGTCGATTCGATTGCCTTCGCCGACGGCCACGCCGAACTGCACCGATGGACCGATCCAGCCATCATCAAGGCGGGGCAGGGCGCAGGGCAAGGCTGCTCCGAGTCGATCTGGACGGGGCCAGGCAACGGAGCCGACTATCAATTTGTCTTCAAAGGCTACCAATTTCCGGGCCACCCTTAGTCAATTAGAATTATAATTGTCAATTTGGGAAGGCCGCACCCGCGCTGCCGGCGCCAAGGTCGTTCATTTTCCATTGATCCTCAATCCGCTTTAAAACGATTTTCCTAATCGTGTTCTGGCCATCGAATGAAAGTTGGACCACTTCGGTATCCGGATCCGGCTGGCTGGTGTCAATAATATGAAAGCCGTCGCAGGAAGACATCAATCCATCCGCCATTGACTTGAATTCGGCTTCCTGCTGGGAGGTGGAGAGGCCGCTGTTCTTCCATTCATTCCGCAGCTTTCCGATGGCTTCGGGAGTGCATGCAGCCTGCCAGCTTTCGGCATCGCCCTTTGACATCAGGGCGAGAATGCTTTTCACGGCTGAGGAAGGATCGGCAAAGCCGCAATAGGACAACTGGTCCTTGGCCCAATAATTTGGCAGCATCTTCGCCGCCGCAAGCCGGGTTTGATTGCTCTCGAGCGAGGCCCGCAGTTTCCGGTTCCTGGATTCCAGGCGCGCCATTTCAGCGTTGGTCCTCCGAAGCTGGGCGGCTTCGTTTCGCAATTTCAGCAAGGCGGAGAGTTTCTCTCCAGTCAGGGGAAGATTGTTCGAGTTGGCCTCAATGGCGGCGGAAAGTTCGGAATTGCCAGCCGCGCGGCGACTCAATTCCAATGATTGTTCTTGGATTTTCCTGTCAAGCTCACGCAGGCGCGACTCTGTCCGCTTGTGGGCGGCCAGCGTGACGGCGGCGGCAGCAGAGATCGCGATCAGTGCGGCAAGCATCTTCACTTTGTCTTCCATGGCGGATTGGATCCGGGCGCGTCTTGGAGTGGCGCCACGATGTGCTGTTGTTCGTAATCCGAGAAGTCGCTTTGTGTTTGACTGTGGATTTCAGCGTGGCCATCCGCAAAGACATAGGCATTCGCCCAGCGCTGCTCGCCTTCGGAAACGACGGGCCACGGGTCGATCCCCTGAAACACAATGACGTCAGCCGGCTTTTCGAGATCTGAGGGAGAGCCACGAAAAACGACTGCGAAATGGTCGCGCGGATTATCGGCGGAGTTGGATGGCTCGGACAAGTACGATTCCGCCTGGGTGAAGTCTGCCGGGAATTGGCCGTTGTGATCTTGGGCGTAAAGAAAAAAGGCCATCGCCCAATTCCTTCCCAGACTCATTTTTGCCATGGCGTACTCCCTCGTTTCCTCAGGGCTCGGTGGCTTGTCCTTGCCGAGTTTCGCCTTCAAATCCTGATTTTCCAGCATGAGTTTCGGAAACGCTTTGGCTTGTTCGCGCAGGGCGGCCGTTTCCTTTCGCAACCGCTGCAAGTCATCCATCTGCTTTTCCGACAGGGCGGCGTTCTGCGCGAGGCGGTTGAGGCGGTCACGATTCGATTCCAAATCGGCAAGCTGTGCGCGCTGCGATTCGAGTTCCGCCTGCGCTTGGAGAACGCGGGCATTCTCCTGGCGCTGAATCATAATCGGCGTGATGATGCTGGCGATGACAATGGCGCCAACGACGGCAGTTTTAATTTTTGTCCAAGCCATGACTGTCAATACTCCTTTCACAATGGTGGCTGTCGCGCCCGCCGCTGCGCCTCCGGCGGACGCAGTGGCGGCGATGCTCTCGGCCAGCGCCGGCGGCGAGGCTTGCACTGAGTGCGCCGAAATCGCCGCCGCCAGCGCGGCTCCGGAATGCGCGATGCCGCGGTTGGAAAAAAAGACGCGCAATTTTTCAAGCGCACGGCTCACCCGCATTTTTGCCGCATCCTCGCCGAGTCCCAAGTTCGCTCCAACTTCGCTCATGCTTTTCGCGTCGAAGAATCTCAGGACAATCGCATGCCGGTCTTTCTCGTTTAAACGGCTGATGGCGTCGTCGAGCAGCGGAGCGATTTCTGACCAAACGCGGGAGTCGGTGTCCTGATTTTGCGATTCCAATTGGGCCTCCTTTTCCCGTTGTGCGCGGCGGATTTCGCTCCGGACGAACGTCATAGCCGACAAGCGCGCTGTGTGGTAAAGCCATCCCGAAAGAATGACTTGTTTGTTCAAGCAGGCGGCTTTTCGTGCGAGAATGACGAACACGGCTTGCGTGATTTCCTCGGCTTGATGCGGATTCCGCACATGCCTCAAGGCTACAGAATAAACCTTGTTGACATGCCGTGACACCAGCGCCGCGAAGGCCTCTTCCGAGCCGTCGCGGACATACTCCCGCAGGAGCGCGCTGTCATCCTGTTCGTGCATTCACCAACTAAATGCCGCCGCCCGCAAAAAGGTAACAGACATTTTTGCCGCCTGACTCTACGATTGTCACAGAATCGTCACACGATTTCGCTTTGGAGATTGGCTGGGCAAGGCCAGATTGACGTGTGACGATGCGCGCCATGACCAACGAACCTCAGGCCTTCACCGCGCCGAACGGGGCGTCCGCCGTCGCCGTTGCGGCATCGCCCCGCCGCGTCGCCGAGCGGTTTGGGACGACGTTCGATGTGCGGAAACTCAATGTTTGGTTTGGATCGAATCAAGTATTGACAGATGTCACGCTTCGCATTCCCTCGCAGGCCGTGACATCGATCATAGGCCCGAGCGGCTGCGGCAAATCCACCTTCCTGCGCGCGCTGAACCGGATGCACGATCTTGCGCCCGGCGCGAAAGTTGAGGGCAGGATAGCATTGTTCGATCAGGATTTGTATTCGCCAGAGATGGACGCCACGCTGGTGCGGCGCCGGGTCGGCATGGTTTTTCAAAAGTCTAATCCGTTCCCAACGATGTCCGTGGCTGAGAATGTGACCGCCGGATTGCGTCTCAATGGCGTGCGCAACAAAATTCTTCTGCGCGACAAGCTCGAGCAAACGCTGCGAATGGCGGCGTTGTGGGACGAAGTGAAAGATCGCCTTCACTCGAACGCGCTGAGCCTTTCCGGCGGCCAGCAGCAGCGGCTTTGCATCGCGCGCGCCCTTGCCATCGAGCCGGAAGTGTTGCTGCTCGACGAACCCGCCTCGGCCCTGGATCCGCTGGCCACTTCCAAAATCGAGGAGCTGATTCTTGAGTTGCGGAAAAAATTCACCATTGTGATCGTGACGCACAACATGCAGCAGGCCTCGCGCATTTCCGATTTCACAGCTTTTTTTTATCTCGGACGATTGGTTGAATTCGATCAGACACGGAAGATCTTCACCAACCCGTCCAACTCCCAAACAGAAGCCTACGTCACCGGACGCTTCGGATGATTTATGATTCTGTATTTTCTGCGACACGCGAAGGCGGAGCCGCGCGGCCCCCGCTGGCGTCCTGACAGCAAACGCCCGCTCACGAACGAGGGAGAAGGCGACATGTTCGAAGTGGCCGAAGGAATGAAGACGATGGATATTTCCTTCGATGTCATCCTCGCCAGTCCTTGGGTGAGGGCGAAGCGCACTGCGGAAATTCTGGCTGAGGTTTACGATTCCGACAAGTTGGTGGAAACCGCGAATCTCACATCCGACGCTCCTGTCAAAAAGATTCTCGACGAGATCAATGAAGACCATGCTTCGGCGGGCGAGATACTGCTGGTGGGACACGAGCCATTCATGAGCCGCCTTATCTCGACGCTGCTCAGCGGCGAGGACAGCATGGCGATTGAACTGAAGAAGGCGGGCTTGTGCAAATTGACCATCGGGCGGCTCTTTTTCGGAAAATGCGCGACCCTGAACTGGCTGCTCACCGCGAAACAATTGTCACGCATGGGACGCTGAAAGGCGGCGCGCTCTCGACTTTGCGAGGGCGTTTCGGCAACGTTTTCCCATGTCGCAAACATTGACTCTTGGACACTCGCCGGATCCCGACGACGCGTTCATGTTTTACGGGCTGGCCAAAGGATTGATCCCCACTGGGGGATTCGCTTTCGAGCACATTTTACAGGACATCCAGACCCTGAACGAACGCGCGCGCCGCGGCGAACTCGACATTAGCGCGATCAGCTTTCACGCCTACGCTTATGTGAGCGACAAATATGCGCTCCTGCCCAGCGGCGCCAGCATGGGCGACGGCTATGGTCCGATGTTGGTTGCGAAACGAGTGTACACCCGTGAGGAAGTCGCGGAAAAGAAAATCGCGGTGCCTGGAACCATGACCAGCGCATTCCTGGCTCTTCAACTTTGGCTGCAACGTCCGGCGGCCAAGATCAACTTCGTCGTCGTGCCGTTCGATCAAATCTTTGCCGCGGTGCGGAGCGGCCTGGCGGAAGTGGGATTGATTATTCACGAAGGCCAACTGACGTATCAGAAGGAAGGACTCGCCGTATGTGAAGATCTCGGGGCGTGGTGGAAACGCGAGAACGACGGACTGCCGCTGCCTCTGGGCGGGAACGTGATCCACAAACGTTTCTCCGAGGAAACGCGCTCAACCATCGCGCGCATCCTCAGCGCCAGCATTCAATTTAGTCTTGACCATCGCCCGGAGGCGGTGGCCCACGCCTTGCACTACGCGCGGGACATGGGAAAAGACCTGGCCGATCAATTCGTCGGTATGTACGTCAATCATTGGACTCTTGACTACGGCGAAAAAGGCCGCGAGGCCATCCGCCGCTTTCTCGGAAAAGCCTACGAAGCGGGTCTTATTCCACATCGCCAGGAATTGGAGTTCGTGAAGTAAGCGCAAGCTGCCTGTCAGCTTGATTTGCTGCCTGCGCCTTGCCAGCGACGCTGGATCAATCCATTCCAAGAAATCGTCCCCGCGGGCCGACGCTGAAATCGAATGGCTTGCCGTCTTTGCGTCCGTGAACTTCGAATGGAAAAACGTTGCTGCGCTTCTCAGCCAGGTTGCGATCGACCCGCAAGACTTTGCCGTTTCCAATATGCTCGCGAATCGTAGTCTTGACGCCTTCCGGAAGGGTCGCCATGTCCATTTGCTCACTGACGATGGCCCCTGTCAGGGAGACCAGGAAGGACGATTCCACGCCGCCTGAGCTGAGCGTGATGTCGAACGTGATTCCGTCTTCGAAATTCTGTTCGACGGACTCGATTTCGCCTCCGGCGGATTTTTGCTTCACTATCGCCTGGACCGCGGCGGGCGCGTCGGCGAGCGCGATCTCCTTGCTGGAGAGGCTTCCGTCCGCCGCGACGGTGAACCATTTGCTCTTGCCGTCTTTGCTGACCTCGACGCTGTAGGAGATATTCGCCGGGTCGTCGACGCTTTTTTCCAAAGATTCCAACTCAAACCCGGTTGCCTGTTCCTTGATTGCCCTTTGGACGGGCGCCGGAACGTCGGCCAGCTCCACTTCCTCGCTCAATATCGTGCCGTCATCGGCCACCGTAAAACTGCAATCCTTGCCGTTTTTGTCGACCCAATCGACGTCGAAGGTCACTTCGCCGTTTTCTTTTGAACTCTCGATTGCATCCAATTTTCCGCCGGCAATTCGCGCGTTGATCGCGGCTTGCACGGCCTTCGGAGTCGCGGAAAGAGCGACTGTATCGTCATAGGCAATGGCGGGGCGGGCGACCACCAATGCCAGCATCAGCGCCACGCTGACCAGGGGAATCCGCATAACCGCTGCTGGCTATCTAATAACGACGGCGACGTGCTTGTGGTGATGATGATGGCGGTGATGCCGAATATGCGCGCGATGGCGTTTGTGATGAACGACGCGGGGGCCAGCCGCCGCATCGAACGCCGGGAAAAGGAAGCAGAAACAAACTGAAGCCAAAAGCAGTAGAGTTGAGTGTTTCATAAGTGCCCCAACTCTAACGGGTTCGATGGGTTCGTGCAATAAACAATTTGTTTGTTTGGCTGTTAAGTTCACGGCGTTGCCAGAAATGGAGCGGGTGAAGGGTGTCAAACCCTTGTTTCAGTGCGAATAATCATATAATCTCGAAAAACCCGCTACACCCGCTACATCGTTGATTATCAACTAGATAAACCGCTACATTGGGCGCTACAGGGCCGCTACAACCCGCTACATTTCTTCCGGCTGGAGCCGATTCAATGAAACACAGTGCTGCGTATCGCATCCCAAAGTCTTCGTTCTGGAGGCGTTGGCCATATTTCATTGGCAGTGAGGACACCCTCCTTGTCTGGAAAAACCAAGGGTGCAATAGGGTGCAATAGCGTGCAACGCCCGGAGCAGCGTTAATTAAGTCACGGGCGCATCCCGCTTTTTGCACACGGTCCTCTCCTCTCATCTCTTCTCCGCCAGGAGCGAAATATTTATAGCTCAACCACATCCAATGAAGAACGAGCCCCGTCGGGGCGGCCCATTTCGAGCATTGCAACGGAGATGTCGCCTCCACGAGGCTTAATCTTAGAGGGAACGACAAACTATAAAGATGCCGCGCCTCTGGCGCTGCTAAAAAAACGACATGCACCCTCCGAGCTGCGACGGCGCGGGAATCCACAAAATATCAAAGAACACGCCCTGATGGCGACAGGGGAGAAACATAAGGCCGCAGCCATGTTTGTCAATTCCTCATGTAATTACACTCTTATGTGGTATATCGGCACATGAGAAGCGAAACATCGATTGTTAAGGCGGGACCGGACACAAAAGCATCGACGGGGGGCGCGGGGGCAGGGGTGATGCGGGCGGACGGGCCGCGCCCTCACGAGCAACATCGCCCGGCTGCTCCATGAAAAGGATTTTAAGTTACACGCCATCCAAACCTAATTCGAATTGCAATGCTGCGGTGGCGGCGTAAAGAGATTTTGCTGGCGGAATGATGGATTCGAGTATCGGCAACTGGATTTTTGTGTTTCAGAAGCGAGCCATCCGTTGCAAAATGGAAGTTGGACGGAATCACCAGCGCATCAATTATGACAACAGCAATTGCAGCTTTCGAGGTCAAGGACTACGCCGCCACCGCCGCATTTTTGGCGATTTTTACAGGAGGCGCCGTCGTTCTGGGAATCTTTGGTGGGCGCGGGGGTTATTATGCCAGACGCTCGCATGAAGACGTCAAACTATTGACTCGCCAGATGCGCGAGCTCCAGAGAAAGGTGGAGGCCCTTCTAAAGCATCAAGGCATCGAACTGCCGCCGCCACCGGCAGGTGGCATGTCTCCCGAGGTGGAGCAACTGGCCAAGGATCCCAGAACCAAGATTGCAGCCATCAGACTTTACCGCGAGGAGAATCCCGGGATCGGCCTGCGCGAGGCCAAGGAACTGATTGAAGCAATTTACGAAAGCAAAAAAGCGAGGTGATTCTCGTCTATAAGTCTGCACGCAAGGCAACCACTGCATAATGTGAGTGAAGCCAACAAGTTATGATGACACCACAGAACACCCTCCTGACAGGCTTCGAAATTCATTCGACCGAAATGATTCAAGAAGCTCTGGCCTCGGGCATTGATGTCAACGGTTTGGTAGACGGGAAAACGCCGCTGACGTTGTTGGTTGAAATGTATCTTCGATCACCGAAGTTTTCGGATTGCGTTCGATGCCTGATGCAAGCCGGAGCGCGGTGCGGGGATGCTGGCCTTCTGGCTGTTCTCCTGGATGACGCGGATGTGCTTGAAGGGGAACTCCGCAAAAATCCTTCTTTGCTACGCCACAAAGTGGACATCCACTGCGCATTTACCCCGCTGCTTGGCGCATCGTTGCTGCATGTGGCGGCCGAGTTTGGCCTCGTGAAAGCCGCAAGAGTTTTGATCGAGTCGGGAGCGGATGTGGAGGCGAAGGCTGCCGTTGATGATTATGGTTTCAACGGGCACACGCCAATTTTTCATACCGTCTGCCAGCACCGCAATCATTGCCAGCCCGTGATGCGATTGCTGTTGGAGCGCGGCGCGAGAGCGGACATTCGTGTGGCAGGGATCACATGGGGGAAAGGCTTTGATTGGGAAACAACGATTTTTGATGCCACGCCGATATCTTATGCGCAAGCGGGACTGTTGCGGCAGTTTCAACGCGACGAGCGCGATGTGTATGAAAACATTAAGCTGCTCGCGCAAGCTTCGGGGCGAATTATTCCCCAAGAACTTAATGTGCCGAATAAATATTTGGTATTGAAATGAACAAGACACACTCCATTGCCTTCATCGTTGCGCCCATGATTGTTTTCGTATCTGGTTGCGCACCCGCCAAGGTGCCCGACGCCGAAACTGCCATCAAGGTCGCCGTTGCGGTTTGGGAGCCGATTTATGGCAAAAAGGAAATCGCTGGAGAAAAGCCGTATAAGGCAAGCCTGGATGCCCACGGCGTATGGATAGTCGAGGGGTCGCTGCCGAAAGGCATGCACGGTGGAGTGGCTGTTGCCGAGATCGAAAAAGACAACGGGAAGATTCTGAGGATCAGCCACGGAAAGTGATCGGCGCATGAATAGAGATTACAGTTGCCCAAAATGCGCCTAAAACCGAATTCGCCGGTACCTTTGTTTCCTTTTTTTAAAAATTTCAACAGAAGGAAACGAAGTTAACGAAGGGCGGCAATGAGATCCACCTCGCACCACCGTGAGGTTAAAGTCCGGGCGCATCTCAGTTTCTTGCAGGGTTGAAGGAGGTGTGAGGAAAAAGGAGGTTCCATCGTTTGTTGCGCCAGAACGTTTCCAGGCACAACAGCGCTTCGTCGCCGCGCTGGCTCCAAAACTGGCCGGGCCGTTTGAACCTGCATTGGGTTTGTCGGCAGGTGGCTTCGACGGGACCGCTGCCAATGGGTTCGCCCGCGCGCCGTCCCGCGCGGTAATCCATGCGCGACTTGTGTTCTTGAAAGTATTCTATTTCTTTGGCCACCGTTTGGGCTGGTTCACCGGCGGGCATGCGCTCCAGCGCCTCTTGGAGTTGGCTGATGACTTTGACCGCGGATTGATTTTTGAGCTGCCGCACCAATGGCTGGAGCCACTTTCGATATTTCTCCTTGTCTTCCCCAAAGAGGGCCCGCCCCACCGAGGCCAGATGCTGCACCGCATGATAGAAGTCCAGCCGCTGGCGGGCCTCTGGAAAACGGTCGTCGGCCAAACGCCAAATCCAAGCCGCCCCGTCCGCGATGACCAACGCTCCCGCCGCCTGCCCCAGCCCGCGCCGCAACGCTTCGCCGTGCATCTGTTGGCGCAGCGCGTCGATGCCCTGGCGCGTGACCACAAATCCGCGCTCGCTAATGATGGGCCGTCCTCCGGACGTCCGCCCCCGGTGATCCAGGCGAAAGACCGTGCCAGTGTAGACCCAGTGCCACCGTTCCGGCTCTTGGCTCCGGCGCCGCCGCGCCGCGCTCTGCCCCCGATGGTCTCGTTCGCGAATGTTCCAGGCGCCCATCTGAATGATCATCTGGTAGGGCTCCAGCGCCAGTTCCATTTGCGCCTTGGCGCGGGGCGCTTGTTTGTCCAGTTCGGTTCGCAGTGCCTGCGCCCGCTCTCCCTGGCGGCGGGCCTGCCGGTCCAGGGTGGCGCGGGGCATCTTCATTCCCGTCAGGTGCTCGAAGACCGCACTGGCCTCTTCCACCGGCATTTTGCTGGCCAAAAGGGCGGCCGTCTCCTGCACCGCCGGAGAATGGCCGGCCCCTTCCTCCAAGCCCAAGGCGATGTCGGCCGGCACGCGCCATTTGCCGCAGCGTTTGCAGTAACCTCTGGCGCGCTTGATGGTGATGGCCCCGTGGCGGGTTTGAAACGTGCGCGGATGGCTGGCGGACAAGCGCGTGAGCTTCTGCTGGCAGACCGGGCAGAGCGGCGGAGCGCCGTCGGCCTTGGCCTGCGCCCCGCGCTCCAGAGTCGCGCGCAGCAATTCTTTGACATCGTGCGCGGCTTGGATTTCCAGGTGCCCCAGAGTTTGATCTTCAGAGTTGGCGCAACGGACGATGGAGGCTTCCAGGGCACACCCCGCCCGAGCCGCCAGCACAGCCAACGGCTCAGAGGCCGCCCGGGCAACCGAAGGTGATGAACTGTTCTTTACGCATGTTTCATTCATGCCCCACACTTTACTCTACTCTGCAAGAAACTGAGATGCGCCCAACCGCAGTTCCAGTGAACTTAATTGCTCGCTTTCCGGTTCTGCCCGTTTTACCATGGTTTTGACGCGTTATGGGAAATGCACATTTTTCAATCTCGGCCGGAGGTTGGCTTCAATATAGGAACCCGCCGTTGCGTAATAAAAGTTATGCCATCATCGCTATGCGTGGCATTGGCATCTCGTTGCTATTCTTTTGGCTGACAGGTGCGTTTGCTGCTCCTGTAATTCACAACAATTCAACGGCTACGAATTCCGCTGAGCGTCCCATGAAGCCGTCCATCTATGTTTATGGTGACGTGGAGAAACCAGGCAGGCACGATTGGTTTCCAGGCATGACAGTTATGGATGCCATTCAGGCCGCCGGAGGCATCAAGGGATCTAACAGCCATATGGTTCGGATTAACCGTATCGCGGACGGCCACACTATTCGAATCACATTCCAAGCAGACAAATTTTCTTACGGTGTGAAAAAGCCGCCGTTGTTAAAGGAAGGCGATATTGTTTCAGCGGCGGAGAAGGTTGTTGAATGAGCGAGAGGCTCAGGCATGGACGGTGGGGTGGCCGTGGCCGAAACCCAAAAAGACGACGGGAAGCTTCTTGCGATCAGCCACGGAAGGTGATCGGCGCATGAATGCAGATTACATTTGCCCAAAGTGCGGTGGCGCAGACTTCAAGCGATGGGAGCTGCCGCATCCTACTATCCTTTTTTGGGTGCTTAACCCCGCCGTCGTCGTCAATGAAGTCATTCTTGGGACGCGGATTCCAAAACTGCAGCTTATTTGCAGGACGTGCCAGGGTGGGTTGATCGATTGCGCATATGTTCCTTGCCCGGCGTGCAAGACGATGCACATGGGGCGTCTTTGGTCACGCAAGCGAGGCTTTGGAAACTGGCGAGGCATTGCGTGCCCGATTTGCGGCGCCTCCATTCCGTGCCTTTGGAATATCTTCTCCCTAATCATTCTCGCGGCCACCTCGCCGATTTGGGCGCTGCCTTATTGCTTTTGCTTCCGCAAACGTCCGCTGAAGCGCATCTATGATCTTGAAAACGGGGAGCTGCCAAAGGTTCAGCCGGTCCCTGGAAAGATGTGGTTCATCATGGGGGCCGCGTTCGGCGCTGCCATGTGGCTGTGCCTGTGCCTGGCGCCTTGGTTGTTCATGATGCTGCGGCATCGGACGGTTCCATGGCTGCCAGTGCTGATGGGCATTCCTGTGTGCGGCTTGGGAGGCGTTGTGTTTGGTGCGGCGATGTGGTTCATTCTTGGACGGAAATTAAGCAGCGCTAGCAGTGCCCCGGGCGATTCTGGTGGTAAAACCTCCTAATCCGCAACTTCACAATTCATTTAACGAGCCTAAGGCTGAGGCGACGGGTTTCTCCTTCACGCACTGCGCCAGCGCCGCCGCCACAAGCATGAAAACGCCGCCTGCCATCACCGCGTAAATGAGGTTGCCGCCCAGCCAGTTTTTCACCAGCGGGCCGAACGTCACCGCCGCAATGATTTCAGGCAGCACGATGAAGAAATTGAACACGCCCATGTAAACGCCCATGCGCTCGGCCGGGAGCGCGTCCGAAAGCAGGGCATACGGCATCGAGAGAATGGAGGCCCACGCCACACCGCCCAGTGCCAACGCCACCAACAGCCACACGCGCTGGCCTTCGCCATGAATGAAACCGACCGAGAGTAATCCGATCGCTCCGAGTGTCAAACAAATACTGTGAACGTGCTTGCGCTTCATGCTGCGCGAAGCAGCCATCAGCGCGAACGCCGCTATGAATGTCACCGCGTCTTTCACCGCGTAACAAACCCCGGCCCATTCCGCGCCGCGCTTGAATAATTCCGAGTCCTTGTCGCTGGATCCGAAAATCACCGGCACCGCGTTCGAGAAGTGTAGCCACATGCAGAACAAGCCCATCCAGGTGAAGAATTGAACCGCGGCCAGGCGTTTCATCGTTCCCGGCATCTCGCGCAAGGCAGTGGCAATTCCAGATAGAAAGTGTCCGAGCCCGGCGTTTTCCGATTTCTTCTTTCGAAATGCGGCCAGATCATCCGGCGGATACTCATTGCTAGATAGAATTGTCCACAAGACCGCGCCAAAAAACGCCGCCGCGCCGACGTAAAAGGAAATTCGCACGTTGAGCGGAATCGCGTTGCCCGCGCCGGTTTCGCTTCCAACGTTGAAGACGTTCTTCATGATATAAGGCAGCATGTCCGCCACCACGGCGCCGATTCCGATGAAGAAGCTTTGCATGGCGAAGCCTGCGCCGCGCTGCGAGGCCGGCAATTTGTCCGCCACGAACGCACGGAACGGTTCCATGCTGACATTGATGCTCGCGTCCAAAATCCAAAGCAGTCCCGCTGCCATCCACAGCGCTCCACAATTCGGCATGGCCAGCAGCGCCAGCGAACTCAAAATTGCTCCGGTGAGGAAGTAAGGACGGCGCCGCCCGAGCGGCCCCCAAGTGCGGTCGCTCATCGCTCCGATGATCGGCTGGACCAGCAGTCCGGTGAGGGGCGCGGCCAGCCAGAGCAGGGGAATTTGGTCGTCGCGCGCCCCGAGGTATTTGTAAATGGGGCTCATGTTGGACATCTGCAAACCCCATCCAAACTGAATTCCCAGGAAACCGAAACTCATGTTCCAAATCTGCCAGAAACTCAATGCAGGACGCGCTTTCGGTGAACTTACATCGGCAGTGGCATCGCCTTCTGTCGTCGTCATACGAAGCGGTTCAGTGGACAGCCTCAATCGCGCTGGCTCTTCCGGCGGCGGCGGTGCGTTCGGTGGGAGAGATGCTGCTCTTGTAGATGCGCCATTCGAAACTCCCCAAATGGAAGTTCGGAAAATCGTCGTGCCCCGCCTTCGGCATTCCCGCGACGCCGACAGGGTTGAAATTCCCGCCAGTGATTCCGTCTATGCGGCCTTGGGACGGGCGATTGGAAAGATTAATGACAACAACAAATTCGGAATTCTCGTCGGCGCGCTTGAAGGTCACGACATCGTTTTCGTCGGAATTGCGCAGCCACGCGACCTGGCTGTTTCGGAACGGGGCGTTCTCCTTGCGCAGGCGAATGAGCGAGGTGTAAATCTTCCGCAACGGCGGGCGATCCTTGGGCGACCAGAAAATCGGAAGCTTGTCAAATAAAGCGGGGTCGCCGGATTCCGTGGCGTCGCCGACTTCCATGCCGTTGTAAAGAAGCGGAACGCCATCGAGCGTGAACATCAAAACTGACGCGGCCAGGGCGCCCTGGGCGCCAAATCGCGAAATGGCCCGCGATTCATCATGATCATCGGTTACGCGCATGTGCAGTGTGTCATGCGGAAATTGCCGGGCGCTTTCCTCCCACGATTCGTGAATGCGGGAAGCCGCCGCGCCGCGAATCATCACGTCATTCAACGTCGCCATCATCGGCCACGCGTAATCGATATCGAACGCATTTGTCATCAAATCAGGCTTGCTTGCTTCCGCCAGCATTATGATGTCCGGCTTGACGCTCTCCAATTGCGCCCGGGCGGATTCCCAGAAATCCGTCGGGACCATCGAAGCCACGTCGCAGCGGAAGCCGTCTATATCGCAGGTTTGCACCCAATGCTTCATCATGCCGATCATGTATTCGCGAAGCTGCGGGTTTTTGTAGTCGAGGCCCGCGACATCCGTCCACTCGGGCACGGGCGGGATGACGCGGCCTTGCGCATCATGCTTATAATACTCCGGGTGCCCCATCATAACGCTGTCCCAGGCCGTGTGATTGGCCACTAAATCCATGATGACTTTCAGGCCCCGCTTGTGCGCCTCCGCCACCAGGCGTTTGTAATCTTCCACCGTGCCGTAATGGGGATCGACCGCGTAGTAATCCTTGATGGAATAGGGGCTGCCGAATTCACCTTTGCGGAACTTCTCGCCGATGGGATGGATCGGCATGGTCCAAATGATCGTGACTCCCAGATCCTTCAATTCATCCAGCCGCGCGGTAACGCCGTTGAGGTCGGCGGTGGACGAGAAATCGCGCGGAAAAAGTTCGTAGAGCACGCCATCACGCAGCCACGCCGGCACTGTCCGGGCCGGGACTTTCGAAAGATCCTCGGCTCTCGCATGCGATGGCGGGGCAAGAATCGCTCCGGCCAGCAAACTGGAGAGGAGCAGGCCAAAGCAGTTCATTCTAATTTGAGTCGCGTGTGTCAATGCTGACAATCCTATCGAAGCTGGCGCGTCGCAACTACCGCATAAACATGCGGGAATTCTGGAGCCTTCCGCCAGGCAAGAGAGCCGCAGATTGACACAGAAGCCTCCGGCGCCTCCGCTGTCAAGCCACCACCCAAGGTCGGCAAACCCTGACCGCCTTGCTGGCGGCCCGCCAGGCAGATGTCCAAAAACTCACATCTTTGATTGCGGCGGAACAAGGCAGGGTCATGCGTGACATTGCCGGCATGGCGACTCAAGGATGGGCCGGGGCCGGTAGCAGGTTCCCTTCGCTCTGCAATGAAAGATGGTTCGGGGCGAAGGCCTTTTGGGCGAGGCGCAAATCATTATTGACAAAAAGCCCGCCTTCCACCGCCGGACCAGCGGAGAGAAAGGCGCCAGTTCCGGCGGCGGCGACGCAATTTCGGAGGGAAACGACAGACCCTCGGGCCAAAGCGATGGCAGACCTTTCGGCTGAGTTCGGCGCGGGACCGCCGCGCAGGCCGTCGATCTCGACGTTTTTGAAGTCCTCCAATTCAACCGCGCTGCTGAAAAATGATGGCAAGCCATCGTCCCATTCAACGGACAATCCATGAATGTCCACTCCATCCACGTAACGGCCATAGAACGCCGGAATGTCATGCGCAAAGAGGGCGGTTTTCAGGTCTCGGCTGGAACGGAGATCAAAGTTGCCGCCATAGGATTTGTGCAGCGGTCCGTTCCGTACGCGGATTTTGACGTGGTCGAAAGAGATATCGCGCAGAATGCTCTGCGGCGCGCCGTGGATGAGAATTCCATCTTCGCTTTCCGCGATAATGTCGCGGAAGCGGATGTTTTTGATTTGGCCAAGCTGCTCCGTGTTTGTCTCGCGCAACATGGCGGAGATATGAATCGGCTCGGCCTTGCCCCACCAATGCCCGGTCATCAGCCGGGTGCGGATGACGATGTCCGAAAACAGCACATTTTCCACCGATCCGCGCCCGCGCACGTACACACCCAGGCCGCGATTGCTGTCGTGAATGACCAGGTTGGCAAAAACGCAATCGCGGATGTCTTTGCCCGCAAAACCCACCCGCACCGCCGTCGAGCGGGAAGACAGGGTGCAATTTGCCACCGTGACCTTTTCGCTTCCAAGCACCGCGATGCAGTCGTCGCCGTTCTGGATGTCGCAATCGCTAATATGGATGAGTCGCGATTCCACCAGGTCGATCCCGTCATCGTTCGGGACGCGCCGCCCGCTGCCGAAACTGTTTATAAGGACTCCTGTAATGTTGACTCTTTCGCAACGGGCCGCCATCACCGTCCAAAGAGGAGAGTTCTGAATCGTCACGCCGGAAAGGAGAACATTGGTGCAGTCAAAAAAGCGAACCAGGTTTCCGGGCCGCGGCTCGATGGGATCAAGCGGGCCATCGCTGGTCCCATATTTTGGATTCAGGTAGTCCTCGCCCTGGCGGATGTATTTCTTGTCGTAATCCGTTCCTTCCGTCAGTTTCAATTTGACCGGGTCGACGAAAAACATTCCGTTCCCCTCGATTACACCCCGCCCGGCAATGGCGATATTGCTGGCGTGGCGCGCGGTGATCAGCCCTTCCCCCGGCGACTCGCCAATGGCGGAAGTCCGTTGCGCGCCGTAATCGCTTAAATTCGTGCTGGCCTCCAGAACCGCGCCCGCTTCCAGGCGCAGGGAAACATTGTCGAGCAACTCGATGGAGCCGCATCGGAAATGGCCCGCCGGAACGGCCACCGTTCCGCCGCCCGCCGCCGAGCATTCGCTGACGGCGCGGTTGATCGCAGCGGTGCAAAGCGTTCGGCCATCGCCCTTGGCGCCATAAGCCGTCACGTTCCGGACGAGTTGATTTTCCTGGGAGTGAACCGCCCATGGAAATGCCAGCGCGAGGAGGAGCCATTTTTGCATGGAAAGCAGACGGGCAGTTCGCGGCACAACACGATTTCTCATGCCAGGATGAACGGAGTTGGAATACCGAAGCAATCGCATCACGCAAGACTACCGCTTACGCCATCGTCCGGCAAGGTTGGCCCGGCCAACGTGAAGCAATGTCATCACCCTGGCGCTGACGCCCGCCCCAATCAACCGCTTGGCGCGTATCCGGGCTCCATCGTGGTTGCGTGCGCGAATTCCTGCGTCACAAATGATGGGTGAACAGCAGCAAGCATATTTGCCACCAACCTGTCGCAGCGAACAATGCTTCACCGGGCTTCGAATCCGCCGGCTCAATTCTATCGTGCTTGCCGGATTGGAGATTGACCGCGGGTGGACAGACGCATAATGCTTGCGGAGAAAACGCTTCTGGCGCACAATTTTTGAGTTGGCAGGATAGCTCAGTTGGTAGAGCAGAGGACTGAAAATTCCAATTTGACTCATTTCACACCGTTTTTCCACGTCGCTTGTCACCCGCATAAATCATTGATGCTGTGATTGTTTTATCAGTTTTTGGCCGTATCCACTCGTGTTTCAAATGACGCATTCCCGAACATGAAACTAGCACAGAAACTAGCACAGAATACATCCTCTGGTCTAAGAAGGGGACTCTCGGAACCCCGCTGCGCATTCCCGTGTCGGCATCCGGCTTGCTCAAATCAGGAAGGCCAAGCCAAATGCCAACACGCGAACGCTCCGCCCCGACAAGTGCCTGGTCGTGTCGCCATTGACACCAGAATTGCGCCCCAATAGCCCTCGCAACACCGGTGTCAATGCCGCCACCACCAAGGAGGGCTTGCGCAAGTTTATCACATCAGTCTCGCAGTCCCTTTTGCTTCCACCAAGGTTCGGGTGGTGGGCTCGAGGCAGCGGTGGATGGTGTTAAACTATTTGAAGGTAATGATGGTTTAGGCGGGAGGGTTGCAGGTGATCCGGCTGTAGGCGCGGGCATTCCGCTCGCTGGCGAATCAAAATACTTAATCCAACATAGGCCAGTGCCAGGAATTCCAGCAGAAATATACCTTCGTCCCGTCGGCGAGACACCATATCGCAATCCAGGAACTCCCCAACTCCAACCGATACCGCGCTTGGAAAGCGTAGCTCTAAACGGGCCTCTGACTAAAGTTTTGCGAAATCTCCAACCCATACAAAATTTACTGCCATACAGCTTTTCGTAAAAAGTTCCAGAAAGTCAATCCCGCGTATCTACGCCCTTCCCGCTCTTTCTTTGCCCATCGCCATTGCAAGGCAGCGAAGCTCTTATCAAACTCACGCAGCTTCTCTGTCAAGACCGAGACGCTTGCTTGGTCAGCAACCCGCCGGTCTCGAATTCCCTTATCAAGCTGCGCTGCCCTACTTCGGTGGCGGTCTCGTAACACTGCTTCATGCTGAATTATCGACTCGCGATGATTACGCTCGTCTTTTTCGATAGAACTCCGCTCCCCGGCGTATTTGGAACGCACGGCAGCGGCTCCTGCCTGCGACTGTTCCTCCAAACCTTTGCGTTCGGAAACCAGGCTCCTTCGTTCGGAGCCGAACGATGCTTCGATTCGAGTAGCATCCGCGTAAGGCAGGGCTGCTGGTGCCGTTGCCTCTGCGTGCTGCTTTAGAGAGTCTCGCCATTTTGTCAACGCCGACAAACGCTTTGGGCCTATTCCGGGCACGCCCGCGAGTCCGCTGCGGTTTAGATCGGCTGCCGTAAAAAAACCATAATCGGCAAGTCTCTCCACATACGCTTGTCCGATGCCTTGGATTGAGCTATTTTTAATCGGATAACGCAACAAAGCCATTTTGACATGGCCCTCGCGCAGCGAACGCAAAGTACGCTCCTTTTCGTCAGTTATCTTGCTAGAGAGGCCCGAAATTTGCCGGTCCAACGCTGCAATTCTGTCAGATACGGCAGCCTGAACAACTCGCAACTCTGAACCCTCGCGGTCTGCAATCGCCCTCCTACGTTCATCGAACGAGCGCCTCGTAAAACCAGCCCGCGTTTGTAAATCCTCTACCTCTTTCTGCAAATCAACGTCTAGTTCCCGTCGCAATCCTGTCCACTCAGCTTGCGCGGCATTCATCCGGTCTAACACTTCATTCCGTGCTTCTTCCAACCTCTTCCGCTCGGAACGCTTTTTACCGACGTCTGTGCTTAAATCGCTCAATGAATTTTGAAACGCCTTACATTCTGTTAATATTGGGTCGCGTCGGAATTGAATGAATGCATACAACGCTAACAAGCCAAGGACACCCGTGCTAAGCTCAATAAATGAGACGGCAGGCAGTTCTACTCCGAATCCAGTCACTAGAACCGCAATAACTGAAGTTCCCAGCAGTATTCGTATGCCCCGGAATGATCCTAGAAAGTTCGCTGGTGCCAAGGGCTGACTCGAAGCAACCCCGTCGATGATCCACTGAACGTCCGGCGTCTCTTGGCGCACAAGAACTGCGCCTTCCATTGGACTGCCAGAATCCTGAATGTAATCCGTCCACCATCCGTCTGCAGTGGCAGTGTCCTGGTTGACAATCGTGCTAGCAGCCGAAGTTTCATACTTAACATCTAAATCGGGCACATCCAGTATAGACAATACCGAGAGCCGTGCCAGAAATTCGCCAAGCACTCTTACATTTGCATTACTAGACCGGGTCAAATCCCGAAAAACCGCAGATACGTGCGGCTGCTCAAAATCTGCGCGACGAAATAGAAGACATTCATCGCCACCATTGTGGCGATGCCAAAGGTCCGGTTGCTCACTTAGTGCGACCAAGGTTGCGTAGATGGCCCAGCCAGCGAAATTGTCAAGATAAGGGCCAAAGTCAATATTCGTGCGATGGGGATGCTGGTAATTTCTGTGACCAACCTCATTACTAAATCGGCCATTGAGTTCTGGCACGAACATGCCGTCATAATCGATGAGTCGTAATTCTCCACCAACGACAAGGACATTTCCGTGTTGCAAGTCTCCGTGGGATATTCCAACCCCATGCAACGCTTTGAGCATCTGCATCCATTTGTCTGCGAGTGATCGAAGAGCGGCTGGATTGCTTAGGTTGCTGGCAACGAAGGAACTCAGCGATACTCCTTTAACCCATTCCATTTTTAAGAGGGGGTACCCCTGGCCTTTAACCTTTATGCCCTGCGTTTGATAACCAAACCGTACTGTATAAGGTAAATTCAACTTCGAGAGATGACATTCAATTGCTGCATATCGCTCCTGCTGGTCCGTCGTTTCAGACATAAAACAACGCGCCGCCCACACTCGCGAAGGGCACTGAATCCTATAAACGCAAGCGAAGCCGCCACTTATTGGGCGAGGGAGTCCAAGCTGATTAAGTTCTGGCTGGCCTGACCGCAATTCTGCATCGGTAAAAGCCAAGTTGGGATTTTGGACTGCTTCGTTGTAGTCTTGCGGGGTTGGCCAAGGCATACGTGACCTCATCCATGAATATCCACTCTCACAAGAGTCACGTCGTCATTTTTCATCTGCCTGTCCATCCTAAGTCGTTTCACCAGTTCGTCGAATGAGGCGGCTGATTTCGTGCCCAAATCAGCCAAGGTGCGCCACGGCTCGTTCCCGCGCTCCTGCTCACGCAGAAACCAGCAGGACAATGCGTCTGTCATCAGATAAAATGCGCTATCTTGTCCACAAATCCCTTCCGTGAATTGAATGGCCGTCCTATCTCTACCGCTCTTTATCCCGGCTTTGCTACAAATTAGCGTCGGCGTATTTCCAAATTCCGAAGAATTCCCAATCGGCCAAGCCAGCGACAAATTGCCCTGCGCAACATGGAACAGGCAACTATCCCCAATTGCAACAGCCCTCCAGCATAGAGACTCTGTCCTGCTTGACTCTTTTTCAAAAAACTCAAGCCCCAACAACGAGGCAAACGCCCCTTGCGCAGCCTTTTCTTCGTGATACCAAGGCAGTTGGTGTCGGTGAATGCAATGAGACCATCGCTCGCGCAGAGGGTTCAGATCGTCCTCCGTCAAACAATAACCCAGGCCCCCATTCACGAACGCACGAACAAGTTGTGTCGCCCACTGCCGAGAAAACAACGCTTCCGTCGCACCATCTGCCACCGCAAATCGCAGGGGATTTACGGTAAAATCTTGCGGCCTCCTGAGTGCTGGCGGGGCAAAAGCGTCTTCGTATTCCGATTCACTTGAGCCGCCCTTCGGCAGCCAAAATGCTTCCGCATGGACATGCATGGTAATCTTTGCGGATTATCGCAACGCATTCGGTCGTGTTCCAATGTCCAGAAACTTGATTACTGCGACCAAATCCGCATTAAAAACAAATCCCCGGCTGCCTTCATCGACATTCAGCCCCTCTTTCTTCGCAATACTCAACATGTAGGCAGGCATAACGCTTGAAATACTAAATAACTGCTGAGCGATGCGATCTGGGAGGGTGGCGTCACTGCTTGGGTATTCGATAGAAGCGGCCTTGGTGGAAGACAGGTGAACGTTAAACAACAACACCTCCCCGTCGGTGCTACTCAACTTTCTAATCTCGCCCGCAATCGCCGAAGGATCACCGTCTGTCGATTCCCCATCCGTTATATTGATGACAATTGGAGGAAAGCATCCGCTGTGCTGCGCCAGCCATCCTTCGACAATCGACTTTGCCAAAGCCAAAGCCTGACACATTGGAGTGCCTCCGTTTGCTGTTGGCTCGAACCAAACGGGGAACCGTACAGGCTGATCGACCAATCCCCCGGCTCCATCGGAAATTTTTTTCGTACGCTGATCAATACGCGCAGGACAATTTCCAATTTGGCTGATGGGGGCGAGTTGCTGCCCAGCGAGCGACCCGCTGAAAGCGGGACCAACCTTCGCTCCATACCCGATTACCCCCACATGGAAATAGTCACGGGGACCTTCCTCTTTGGCGCACTTGATTACCAAGTTCTGAAGTAATTTATTAATCACATCTGCCAACGCATCCGCCTTCTTCTGATTTCCTTCACCCGTGCCGAACGGGTCGCCCATAGAGGTCGATTGGTCAATTAGAAAAACAAAGCACGACGGATTAAGCCTGCTAATTTCTGCTGAATATGACATAATTATCCTTTCGCGTTAATTGCCCGATTTCTTATAGGAGAGTATATCCAACCGACCTGCTATCAAGCTTTTTGTCAAGCTTTTTTCCGTCACAATGGCCCCTTTGCTGCCTCGAACAAATCGATTTCACACTTCGACTGTAATACTGGAACCTCCACGTCATTCGCTTTAGTCCGCGCGAATTCCTGGAATCGCGCTTGAGCCGATTCATCAAACGCCATTTCCCCGAATTTCCGCAGCAAACCTGCATGCGCTGTATCCATTTTTCTGCGTGCCGTCTCATCCAAATACGAATACGGGTTTGCCGCAAATTCGTTTAGCAACCTTGCCGCAGCTCCGTTTTCAAACTGGTCTTTGGCAAACAGCAACGGCACCGGGATAGAGGCGATAATGTCACCCAAATAATAGTGCCATCTTGCCCCGAAATAATCAGCAAAGTCGCCGTACACCTCGAAATGTAACATGGACGCCGCCAGCTTGAGCCGGGTCCGGTGAATCAGGTTGCCCAAGGTATGCGGAGAGAAACGCATTGTGATCTTTTGGCTCAGATTCCGGGAATATCGCACCAGACGATTTTTGCGACCGCACGGGACCCGCCCATACGACTTTGTCAAGTATCCGGCCACATACCTAGCGAGTGTTTCACCGGTTTTCTTAATCGGCAGCAGTTCTGCCCGTCCGAAACGATACTTGCAGCAGGTTTCGCGCAATGCCCGCCATTCCGCTGCCAACGCTTCGTTGCGCAGATGTTTCCCGCGCCGTTGCCAGTAGGGCAGTTTATAGTTTGACAGTGTTTCAATATCCGTGCCCGTCCGAATGTCGGCTTTAGTGGACACCACCACATGCAGATGCCAGACGCTATCTTTGTGCGGTTCCAGGACACAAATCCAATCCTCGTAACGCTTGGCGATGACGTTGGACGCGAAGGAATGCCAACGCGCCTGGACGAAATCCAAATCTTTGGCCTGCTCCCGCAATTCCCGCGTTTCTTCCGAGTATTTGCCGCTGCCCGGAACGCCGAAGGAAAGAGTCAGCAGTCCGACATGGTTAACACCGCGCTTTTTGACCATTCCTTCGATTGCCATAATAAGCCGATGACGGCTTTTCTTGCGATAGGGAGAGAGCAGTTCAGGCTTAAAACTATTAGTTTCAATGCAGCTATTGCTATTATGACAAGGAAGGCCGGAGGCGGGCGGCGCTTCGCGCCGCTCCGCCCCCGGCCCTTCGCTATTGCCAGACCCGTCGCAATTCGACCGCAGAACCGACGAGCTGTTGGCTCGCAGCATCGGTTCTGCTCCATTTAACTCGCTGGCGTGAGATTCCGGTTGTCCTTGGCCCGCATTCACGCGGCCCCCTCGCGTTGGCGCAAGGGCACCTTATGCTCTTGCGCGAATTCTCCCGCTGCCGCCCGCCGCGTAAATTCCTCGATTGCTTCCTGGGTGAGGTATTGCCGACCGCAAATGTTGACCGTCTTGAGCCAGCCTTTTTTGCGCCAGCGCCAGGCCGTGCAGGCCGTGACGCCCACATCCGCCAGCCATTGCTGCAAGCTGATTATCGCCCGCGCTGGCGCATTGCTTTTGAGAATTGCTTCCATGCTGGCACCGTAGCCGACCACGGTGCAGCACAAAACCGACAGGCCCAAGGCCCGCCATGTCGGAATTACTTGGCACGTTTTGGGCGTCCCGGCTTCATGAATGAAAGCCCGATGCGCTCACAAATTTTTTCCAGACGCTTTGGCTCACCCAGCATTTGCAGAGTAAGACCGCTTCGCAGCAGAAACTCCCGCAGTTCGCGCACGCTCTTAAGCTGTTTCACTTCATTGCGCGTCATGAATAGTATCTGATAAATTGGAGTTGCGGTTGTTGCGTGAGCGGGACTCCGTCCAATGATGCCGGGTTTCGAGAATCCCTCAGCCAATCCTTGGAAGAATGCGGCGCTGTCGGCATGGCTCGCCTCATCCCATGCCGCCGTGATTGCCTCGCGTCCAAAGCAATTGAAGGAATCATTCAAGCTCTGAATCTCTTCTGCAATTGTCACACCCGCGCAGGCCACCGCCGTCAAATTCGCACGCTGCTGGCCAATAAGCCGCCCAAATTCTTTGGGGGTAACTTTGTCGAGATTGCGAAAGGGAAATGCGGGCATGGCCTGTTGCACCAACTCCAACAGGATATTTTGAACCCATTTCGGCTCGTTCTCACTGTCAAATTCAAACGACTCCGAAGAAAATTGCGCTTGAATAAGCCGCTTGTACCAAGGGAGTGCTTCGTTCTGCTTTTGCGGTTCTGACATACGAGCAGCCTACGCCGCCGCCACAGTCGAAACAACTGTCGGGCCAAAGTTCACCCGCTGGGCTTGCCGCTGGGCGTGCTCGTTCGATAAATGGCCATAGACCTTGCCGATCAATACGCCGCCGTCTTGATGGCCGACCCATTTAGCAATTGTCATAAAGTCAATTCCCGACATGACGCACATGGAAATAAAGAAGTGGCGGCACAGGTGGCAGGTAAAGTCCGGCACCTTAGCCCGCTCCCTGGCCTTGGTCAGCACCTTGTTCATTGTGACCGTGTGCGCGTCACCCTCGCCACGCCGAGGAGACGGAAACATGAAGGCCGAATCAGGCGCACGCCGTTGGCTCATTTCCTCCAGGTGGGTTTTCAACTTTGCGTTGAATTCCACGACCCTTGACTTGCGGTTTTTGGTCCGCCCGTCGCTGCCAATGGTCAGTTGGTTATTCTTAGAATCCACATCATCCCACCGCAAGCGCAGGGTTTCCGCCCAACGCCCGCCGCTGTAGGCCATTAGTTTGATAAAATCCGACAGCGTTTGGCCCGTCATGGGGCATTCCGCGACCGCCGCCGCGCACACCCGCTCGATTTCTTCCGCCGTGACCAAACGCCGCTTTTTCGGTTGATCGTGCAGCCATTCCACGCCGTCAATGGCCACCGACCCCAAATGTCCTTCTGCCACCGCATGGCGCAGCACATTCCGCAGCGTGATGATTTCCAGGTTGATGCTCCGGCTCGACATGCCATCCTTTTTTCGCGCCGCCATGTAACGCATGGCCACAGCCTTGGTGATCTCCCGCAACCGCAAGTCACCGATGGTTCTTGCCAAGGCATTGACGCTCGTGCGCTCCCGATGAATGGTGTTCTTTGTTTTGTTCCCCAACGCCTCGCAATAGGCCAGGTATTGCTGCGCATAATCCCGAAACAACGCCGTGCGCTTGGGGGCTAGGCTCAATTCATTGTCCTCGCGCCGCACCTTGAGCTTGTTCATCACCTTGACCGCTTCCGGGACTGTCGGGACCGGGTTGCCGTCACCATCTTCCAGACGGACGCGCCGGACGACCTTTTTAGCCGTTCCCTCATCCGTCACAGTCAGTTGCGCGTAATACCCGCCGTTGCGCTCCCAAAGGCCGCGAACTCTGCGCTTGCGTTGGTCAAATACCTTGGCGTATTGTGCGGAACTGTGTCGATGACTAGTGCCAGTTGGATTTGTGGGATTGCTTACGGTTGCATCGCTTTTCATGCCGTAAAACTAGCACAACCACTAGCACAACGTCAATTCACGAATGGCGCTTCACTCGTAAGTGCTTGTTAATTAACGGTTGGCAGGATAGCTCAGTTGGTAGAGCAGAGGACTGAAAATCCTTGTGTCGCC
Organism: uncultured Verrucomicrobiae bacterium; assembly: GCA_963764165.1. Classification (GTDB taxonomy): domain Bacteria; phylum Verrucomicrobiota; class Verrucomicrobiia; order Limisphaerales; family Palsa-1400; genus Palsa-1400. The sequence goes on along the minus strand of CAVXRD010000004.1, from coordinate 26,817 downwards.
GGTTCGATTCCGGCTCCTGCCACCACTTTCTCTTTAGGCTCGTTTCTCCTTCTCGGTTTTAACGTCGTCTCTTCTGGGATACAGCGGGGAGATCTCGCCAATCGCGTGGCCCGCGGGGAGCGGGGGCGGCGGCGCGATTAGACAGGCGGAGTGGACGCTTATTCCGAGCTGCTTCTGGAGCTTTTCGGCGGAGGCCGGGGTGACGGGCCAGTATAACACACCTAATACTTGACATATTTCAGCCAGCGTCACGAGGATGTTGTCCAGGTCGGTGGCGCGCGCCGGGTCTTTCGCAATTTTGAAGGGGCTCGTTTGGTCGATGTACTGGTTTGCCTTCGTCACCAGCGCCCCGCAATGCTGCAAGGCTTCCTGCAAGCTGTTGGCGCGGTAGGCGCCGACGGTGCGAGTCCACGTCTCGGAGGTTTCCTTGGCCAATTGGTTCGTGCCTGCCGGAACTTTCCCGCCGCGATAGCTCCGGATCATCGAAAGAGATCGGTTGACCAGGTTTCCGAGACCGTTGGCCAGTTCGGATTGGTAGCGCGAGCGGAAACCGGCATCAGTCCAGTTGCCGTCCGGGCCGATGGCCAATTCGCGCACCACGTAAAAACGAAAAGCGTCCAACCCCCATTCGTCGATGACCGCGATGGGGTCGATCACATTGCCCGTGGTCTTGCTGAGTTTCTCGCCCTCTTTTTGCCACCAGCCGTGGGCAAGAATTTGCTTCGGCAGCGGCAATTCCATCGCCTTGAGCATGATCGGCCAGTAGACCGCGTGGAATTTAAGAATGTCCTTTCCGATCAAATGAATGTCGGCGGGCCAGACGGAGAAATCAGTTGCGCCACTGGCTCCGACGGCCTTGCGTGTGATCGGATCGCCATGCGCATACGGAACACTCGTGTAATTGACAAGCGCATCGAACCAAACCCAAGTGACGTAGTCTTTGTCGAAGGGAAGGGGAATGCCCCAGCTCAGCCGCTCGACCGGGCGCGTGATGCACAGGTCTTCAAGGGTTTCGTTTTTGAGGAATCCCAGCACTTCGTTCCGGCGGAAATCCGGCGCGATAAAACCGGGATTGTCCTCGATATATTTGATAAGCCATTCCTGGTGCTCGCGGAGCTTGAAGTAGTAATTGTCTTCCTTTAGTTCCACGACTGTCCCCCAGGAGGCGTCAAACGTGCCGTCGGGGAGGCGATCCTTCTCCGTCAAGAATGTTTCCTCTTTCGCTGAATAAAATCCGGCGTAAGTCGATTTGTAAAAATGGCCGGCGGCGTGCAATTTTGAAAGAACCGCCTGGGCATATTCGACATGGCGCGGCTGCGTCGTGCGGACGAAATCGTCATTGGTGATGCCCAGCTTTGCCACGAATTCCGCCCACTGGACGGCCAGCGCATCGCAATAGGCCTGCGGCTCTTTTCCCTCCGCCAGGGCAGCTTGCTGGACTTTCTGGCCGTGCTCATCCGAACCGGTGAGGTAAAAAACTTCCTCTCCCATGGCGCGGCGGGCGCGGGCGATGACGTCGGCCACCACCTTCTCATAAGCGTGCCCCACATGGGGCGCGCCGTTGACGTAGTCTATGGCCGTTGTGATGTAAAACCGTTTGCTCATCGGCCTTAATATGCTTTGTGAATCGGAAAAACCAAGTGTCAATCGGAGGATCGCGGGCGAATTCGCCCGGATCAGCGGCAACGCGAAGCTTCGGCCGGGCGGCCCCATTGTTCGGGTAATCGCATCCCTCCCATTTCGATGAAAGGAATGGGAATGATGGGATGCCTCCGTGGAAACCATCCGATTTCCTTGAATTCTTGAACACTGCCCGGCGCCCGGATATGGTTCACCGATGACGAAAAATCGCATCGGCATTATCGGCGGCAGCGGGCTTTATCACATCGAGGGGCTCACCGGCCAGAAATGGGTCAAGATGAAAACGCCGTTTGGCGCGCCTTCCGATGATTATTTGACAGGACGCTTGGCGGGCCGGGAAGTTGTCTTCCTCCCGCGGCACGGGCGCGGCCACCGCATCCTGCCGAGCGAATTGAATTACCGCGCGAACATGCACGGAATGAAGAAGCTTGGGGTGGAGTGGATCATCAGCGTCAGCGCCGTCGGCTCGCTGCAAAAAAAATACAAGCCATGCGACATCGTCCTTCCCGACCAATTCGTTGACAAGACCAAGCAGATTTTTTCGCACACATTTTTCGGGCGCGGAATTGTGGCCCACATCGCGTTCGCCGATCCCATTTGCGCCGAATTGCGCGAGTTGGTTTTCCAATGCGCCAAAGCCGAGGGTTCGCGCGTCCATAACGGCGGCACCTACGTCAACATGGAGGGGCCCGCATTCAGCACCCGCGCCGAGTCGATCACCAATCACAAGGCAGGCTACGATGTCATCGGCATGACGAATCTGGGCGAGGCCAAATGCGCGCGCGAAGCCGAAATCGCCTACACCACGATGGCGATGATCACGGATTATGATTGCTGGAAGGTGGACGAGGCGCACGTGACGGTGGAAATGGTGATTGCGAATTTGACGAAGAACGCGAGCCAGGCCAAGGCCATCATCAAGCGCGTCATCGAACTGATTCCCGCCGAGCCTTGCTGGCCGTGCCACGACGCCCTCAGGAACGCCATCATGACTGACAAGAAAATGTGGCCGAAAAAGACGAAGGCTGAACTGGCCCCGCTGCTCAAGAAGTATCTCTGATTGCCATGCTCTCTGTCAAAGACACGCTGCGGGCGACGGTCCAGTTGAGCTTTGACGGCAGGGTGTTCAAGACCTATCACGGGGCTGACGCGCAGAAGCGATTCGCCAAGGAGGTGGAAGTGCTCAGGTATTTGGAATCGCGCGGCTGCAACTTCGTGCCAAGACTCCTCGAAACGGACGAGTTGCGCCCGCGCATCATCACCACTCAATGCGGAACACGCGTGGAGCGGATTGACGAAAAGCGCGCGAAAGAATTATTTGCGGAACTGGAAGAATACGGCGTGCGCCACGACGATCCCGATCCGAGGAATATCACCTATCGAAATTCGGATGGCCGTTTCTGCGTCGTTGATTTCGAATTCGCGACCATCCTCAGCCAATGAGCCCGCCTTACAACCCACCCTGCGCCGGCTTTCGCTGGTCCGGTTGCTCCGAGTGCGGGCCATTCAGGCGCAACAATGAAGACGCGTTTCTGGGCGTCCGCTTTGATGGGCGGGAAGTGCATCATCTCGGGAAGATCGGCGAGGCGCCGCTTCATTCCATGGATTTCGCTTTTGCGGTGAGCGATGGCATGGGGGGGGCGTTGGCGGGAGAATTTGCCAGCAAGGTGACGACAGACAAACTCGCGGTTATGCTCCCGCGAACCTTTCGCCACTCCGCCGCCGGTTTGCAGACTGGTTTCACAGAAGTGCTGGAGGAGCTTTTCGATCAGATTCATCGCGCGCTGGTTTTTCTTGGCGACAGCTACGAGGAATGTTCCGGGATGGAGGCGACGCTGAGTTTGTGCTGGATCGCTCCCGGCTGGCTCTATTTTGGCCACATTGGCGACAGCCGGATTTATTATCTCCCCGCAAACGCCACCGCCATCAAACAACTGACCCACGATGACACATACGTCGGCTGGATGCTGCGCAACGGGCAGATCAACGAGCGGGAAGCGCGGACGCATCCGCGCCGGAGCATTTTGCAGAAGGCGCTTGGCGGCAAAAACCAATTTGTCGAACCGCAGGCAGGATCGGTGGCTTACGAGAAGGGCGATATTTTTCTCCTTTGCTCGGATGGCCTGATCGACGGCTTGTACGATCAGCATCTCACGGAAATTCTCCGCGAGCCTTCAGCGGAAAGCGATTCGACTCCCGCATCCCGCCTGGTCAAAGCCGCGATCGCCGGGGGCTCGCGAGACAATGCGACCGCGCTTGTCATCGAAGCGATGTAGCGCCCTCAAAGGTAGGGACGCCTCGCCGAGATTGTCTCAAAACTACAAAATCCTCAAAATGTGTCAATACTACCAATCTCTCATTTGCGATCTGGCGCATTTTTATTTTCGGCGAGGGTGTTTTGGTGGTGCTTTTTAAAGCCATTTTTGAGTTTTGAGACAGACTCCGCCGAGGCGTCCCTGCCTTTGGCAAGCCGAGGCATCTGTCGCTTGAGACACCGGAGCAGGATTCGCAGTTGTCCTTTATCGGGATTTCATTTTGACGCAGCGAGGGTGCTGGCCGGCTGCGGCCCGGGCTTTCTCGGGATGGTGAAATAAAACGTCGTGCCTTTGTTCATTTCGCTTTTCACCCATGCTTCGCCGCCGTGGGCCTGCACGATGTGTTTGACAATTGCAAGCCCCAGGCCGGTGCCGCCGCTTTCTCGGGAACGGGCGCGGTCCACCCGGTAAAACCGCTCAAAGACGCGGTTCAACGAATCAGGCGGAATTCCCGGGCCATCGTCGGAAACGCAGACCTCTGTTTTGTCAGCGCCGTCGCGAACGCCGATGGCGACGCTTCCCCCGGATTTGCCGTATTTGATGGCGTTGTCGGCAAGGTTGTAGAAGACCTGCTGGAGGCGATTCGTGTCCGCCCAAACGATCGTCTGCGCGGGAACGGAATTCGTCAGCGAGACTTGCCGGGCCGCGGCGCGAGACGCCAGATCGTCGAGCACATGCTGCGCGAGTTCACGCAAATCGACCTGGGCAAGATTCAACGCGCCCTGCCCGGATTCCAGGCGCGAAATGACCAGCAGATCCTCAATAAGGAACAACAGGCGATCCGAGTGCTTGTTGATTTTTTGCAAAAAGCGCGCAGCTTGCTGCGGGTCATTGATCGCACCGTCAAGAAGAGTTTCCGCCGAACCCTTGATGAGCGAAAGCGGCGTCCGCAATTCATGGCTGACATTGCCGACAAATTCCGTGCGGATATTCTCCAGCTCCTTGAGGCGCGTCACTTCGTGAAAAACAAAAAGCTGGCCTTCCTCCACGCCGGGCTGGCCGGGGACGATGGCGGCGTTGACGAGCCAGCAGCGGCGGCGGACGCGCTGGATTTCCAATTCGGCGTCAAAGATGGATTTTTCGCGCTGCAACCGGGCAGTGAGAGCCGCCAGCTCATGCCAGCGGAACGCCTCCATGATCGTCTGGCCGCGAACGTCTGAGCTCACGTCGAAAAACTTCCGCAGCGAGTCGTTGATCATGCGAACGCGCCCGGCGCGGTCCAGCAACAGCACGCCTTCGCTCATGCTGTTGAAAAGCGCCTGCTGCCGGGCCTGGAATTGCTGGGTTAAATCTTCCTGCTGCTGGCGAAGTTTGTGGTTTAGTTCGTCGTCCAGGTGATTGAACGCCAGGCGATGACGGGCGGCTTGCCATCGGAAAAGGCTTGCGGCGCCAATGGCAAACAGGACTAGCGCTAGGCACCACCACAACATGCGTCACCTTGGCCGAATTATTCGCGAAAACGGTAGCCGACACCCCGCACGGTATCGAGCAGCTTGGCGGCGGGGCCGAGCTTGGCCCGCAGGCGGCGCATGTGAGTGTCCACCGTCCGCGTGTCAATCATGCTGTTGTAACCCCACACGTCCCGCAGGAGCTGTTCGCGGGATTGCACCCGGCCCCGGCGCTCTGCGAGAATGGCGGCCAATTTGAACTCGGTCAGCGTGAGGTCCAGCAGGCGGCCTTCGTAAGAAGCCCGATGCCTCGGCTTGTCAATATGAAGGCCTGCGAGGTGGATTTGGCCTTCCGCGCTTTGCCCGGATTCCGCAGCGGACGCAGCCTGCCTTTGGAGCAATTTTTTCACGCGCAACACCAGTTCCCGCACACTGAAGGGCTTGGTGACATAATCATCCGCGCCCAATTCAAGCCCTAGGACGCGGTCAATCTCAGCGGTTCGCGCGGTGAGCATGACGATGGGAATGGCGCGGGTGCGGGCATCGCCGCGGAGCAATTTGCAGACCTCCAGCCCGTCCATTTCCGGCAGCATGACATCGAGCAGAATCAACTGCGGCTGGGATTCACGCGCTATTTCGAGCGCGTCTTGGCCGTCACCGGCTTGGAGAACCTCGAAGCCTGCGGCTGTCAAATTGGTCTCGATCAATTCGACGAGGTCCGGCTCGTCGTCCACGACGAGGATTTTTGCTTTTGTCGTCACCGCCTCCATTGCACCCGATTCGCCGCGGCAAGGAAATGAAAAAAGCGCGCGAGGATCGGGGCAGTCGCGAAGCGGGGTAGGGACGCCTCGCCGAGGCGTCCGGGTTGAAGCGCAATTCAATGCGCAAGCCGCGAACATTTCACGCGCAACCGGACGCCTCGGCGAGGCGTCCCTGCCTTTTCGCCCGCTTTTAATCACGCCTAATCCGCAGGCATGATTTGAAATTGCTCGATCTTGCCGTCCGGCAAGGTGTACTGCCAAACCTCAACCGATTTACGCGCGAATTTCACGGCAAAATTTCGGTAAATCATGCCGCCCCGCTCGCCTTTGGACGATTGCGTTAGGGATTGGGGCGCGCCGAGCGGGTGCAGACCCGACGCCAAATCGCGCAGGGCTTGGTCGGAGAAATAAGCATTCGCATTGTCTGTGAGCAAGGAACGGTCAATCTTGCCATTTTGCAAACCCTTCAAAATATTTCGCGCCTGGGCTTCCTCCTTCGACGAGTCCTCCGGCGGGAAGAGGAGGGGAATGATTTTCTGGGCAATTTTATCATCGGCGGTCAGCGCGTCCTGGTTCACCAAAACGGCCACTGCTATTTTGTCGTCCGGGAAAACCGTGTTGCGCGTGGTGTAGCCGGAAACTTCGCCGTTGTGCGAAACGGCGTGATGGGAGAATTGCTTTCGGACGTCCACGCCGAACGCGTAAGAGGTCGGGGTTCCATCTTTGAGCAGCGTGGCGGTTTCCAGTTGCCGGTATGATTCTGGTTTCATCAGCGATTCATTCATGATGCTGATGTCCCATTTCGCGAGGTCTTCCGCCGTCATCGCCAAACCACCCGCCGCGAACAGCCAGCCGCTGCCTTCCTTCGGCGCCGGGCGCAGCGGCCCAAGTCCATAACGCATGTAACCGGCGGCATCGGAATCGCCGAGGGCCGATTGGTCGCAATTGAAAACGCTCATCATTCCGAGCGGTGTGAAAATGTGCTCGCGCAGGAATTCAAAGAGCGGCTTGCCGCTGGCGCGTTCGACGATCAATCCGGCGATGACGTAGCCCGTGTTGCTGTATTGCCATTTTGTTCCTGGCTCGAAATCGAGCGGCTTGCGCGCCCACAACTCGAGAATTTTGTCCGCGGTGACAGGTTGCAGCATCATCGGCATCACATAGTCCTGCGGCCAATAATCCTGATAACCGGCGGTGTGGGATAATAATTGGCGAATCGTCACTTCATTGGCGCGCGTTAATTCCGGGAGAAAGCGCGAGACTGGATCGTTCAGGGAAAGTTTGCCCTGTTCGGCCAGCATCAGAATCGCGGTGGCCGTGAACTGCTTGCTTACCGAACCGATGCTGAACCGCATCGCGGGCGTAGCGGAAGTTTTGGGATCCAATCGCCCTTCGCCGTAGGCTTGAAGATAGGCGATGCGCCCGTCCTTCACGATGGCGATAGAGGCACCCGGCGCGCCGGTGTCAGCCAAGCCTTTCTTAACCGCCGCGTCGATTTCCTTCCGCGTTTTGGCGGACAGTGAATCTTCGGCGTGAAGGGCGGCGCCCAGGCCGAGCACGAGCAAAAGAACTGCGTTTGAAAATCGCGAAATCATGCAGCGTGAGGTAAGGGGATGAGCGGAATCTGTCAACGCAGAATGCTGTATTGAGCAAGCTATCGCCCCGCGCTAGTTGGGCGATTGGATCAGGCGGCGCGGCTCCCAAAAGGTCTGTCGACAGGAAAGCACAGAATGCCGCCGAGGGCAGGATTTGAAAATCGGGTCGCATGGCCAAGTCCTGGCATTTCGGCAAGACTGTCAAGCGTGGCGTTTACTGCCCGCAGATAACGCTCGGCAATTTCCCACGCCGCTTTGTTTAGATATCAAGCAGCGTAATGTTCCAAATCACCAACGAACCAATCGGACCGCCTGATGCCGAGGCTCATTTGCCCTGCTTTTCACGCACGCGACGGGCGATGTCCTCCAAGTCCTTCGGCGTCCATTCCGCATGAGGCCCCTGCACGGCGTCCAAGAGCATCCTCTCCAATGTGGCTGTGTCTCCGCCAAATTCCGCCGGTTCCACCCGTTCCAATTTCGCCACCTCGCCGCCTCGCACCAGAAGAACGGGCGAGCCAGCTTGAGCGTCATCAAAGAGTTGCCCCAGCCGTAACTGGGCTTCGTCCAGCGCAATCGACTTCATAGGTCTGACATTACTCCCAAGCGGGCGGGAAGCAATGAACAAGGGCATAGCGCCATCCATGCGGCGCCGCGCATTTGTTCGCCGAATTTAGCCTGCGAAATTTCGGGAATTCCGCTTGCCTGCGGGGCGAATCTTTGGTTTGTGTGCGGTCGCTGCATGAAGGAATCTTCCATTGCGCCCCGCCGCTTGATCGTCAACGCGGATGATTTTGGCCGTTCGGAATCCATCAACCAGGCGGTCATCCGCGCCCATCGCGACGGCATTCTGACGACCGCCAGCTTGATGGTCGCCGAGCCGTGGGCGGATGACGCCGTGCGGCTGGCGCGGGAAAATCCGCGTCTCGGAGTTGGCCTGCATCTGGCGCTGGTGTGCGGCAAATCCGCGTTGCGGAAATCACAAATCCCCCATCTGGTCAACGACGCCGGCGAATTTACTGACAATCCCGTCGCGGCCGGAATGCGCTATTTTTTCAGCAGCCCGTGCAAGGCGGAATTGCGCGCGGAAATTGAAGCGCAATTCAAACTTTTCCAGGCGACCGGTCTTCCGATGGATCATGTCAATGGCCATCTTCACATTCATCTGCATCCAACAGTTTTCAAAATTCTGATGGAGAACGCGGAGAAATGGAACATCCGGCACGTTCGTTTGACAACCGATCCATTTTTCCTGAACGCGTCATTGGCGGGTGGGCAGTGGGGCTATCGCCTGAGCCATGCCATCATTTACCGGCTGCTGTCGGGACGGGCGCGAAGCGTGTTAACGCGAAAGGGCATCCGGCACACGGCGAAAGTCTTTGGTTTGTTGCAGAACGCGCAGGTGGACACGGATTACGTAGGCAAGCTATTGCCGAGATTGCCGCCGGGCGATTCGGAGCTTTACTCCCATCCGTCTCTTGACCAATTTAAGAATGAATTTGATGCTCTGATCGATCCGAATATCCGGCAATTGCCCCAAAAACTTGGCATTCGCTTGATTCGTTACCAGGACCTCTAACAGCTTTTTAAATATGGTTAAAATTTTCGTCATCCTCATTATCGCCGCCGTTATTGAGTCGGTCGGCGTCGGCTTGCTGAGCTGGGGGCTAAAGGATATTCACGGCATGCGCGAAGTCAGCGTGAGCGAGGTCGTGCGCATGGTCAAAAGTGGCGTGACAAATTACAAAATCGTTTCCGGAGTTGCGCTGGAGGCGGTGTTTTTCGGGGCGTTGCTTTATATGCTGGCGAATTTTCCGGTGAGCTTCGTCTGGCCGTTGACTTCGCTGGGATTCATTTTCACCACCCTGACGGCGCGTTTCGTCTTGAATGAGAAAGTCACGGGAGTTCGTTGGATGGGCGTCCTGCTGATCGCGATTGGCGCGGCCCTGACGGGTTATTCTGAGGCGGCCAAGAAACAGCAGGAAGCTGCCGGGCCAGTGGCGGCATCGGCGGAATCAGCAGCGCTCCGCTCCGAGTAAATCTTCCAGCACGCCACCCAATTTGCGCGCGGCATCCAGGGTGTGATGCTGGAATTCCAGCAGCTTCGGAATGCGGCTGGGCCGGCTCATCACCGCCCACGCGAGCTTTAGGTAATTAATCCGATCATCGGCGGTCATCAGCGCATTGAAATCAAGCGGAAGATCCTGGTGCGCGTCGTCGGAGATGACGCGGACAGTGGCGCTGGGAATGTGAAATTCCTTGCAGATCGTCCGAATGACGGAGGACTCCATTTCCACCGCGTCGGCGCCCGTTTCCTCCCAGAGAACGCGTTTTTCCTCGGCGGTGATGGCGACGCGGCGGTGGCAATGAAATTTCGCGGAAGTTGCGCCGAATTCCTCGAGTTCGCGGCTGAGGCCTGCGTCAAAATCCTGTTCGTAAATCACATCGCCGCAGCGGAGCTTCGGATTCAAGCCGCCCGCGAAGCCGGACGTGATGACGCGCTCGGGTTGAACGCGCTTGATGGCATCGCGGATATTTTCCGCGGCATTGCGGCGGCCCATGCCTGTCACCCAGACCTGCACATTGGCCGCGCGCCAGGAGGGGTAGGGAAAGAACTTCATCTCTTCCTTGACGGCGAAGCAAATCAGCAGGTCGACCGGCGGTTTGGCCAACCTGGCTACTGGCCCATATCCGTTGTTCGAGAGCGGCATACTCTTGTCGGGGTTCATTTTATGCCAGAAAGCCTCTCATTCCAAACTTTATATAATCGAACTGTCGCTCCGACATCGCCAAGGCAGTATTCGGCGACTTCGCGGGCGCGGCCTTCGGCCATCAGACGGCCCACATCCATGCCGGTGACGCCGTGGCTCTTTGGCGAGGGAATGCCGAAGGCCTTGCAGTAAAAATCCAAATTGAATCGCCGCGCCGCTCCTTCGCGCCCGCTCACGCCGTAAAAAGTCAATTGCTCCAGCAAATCACAATGCGGTTCGACTTGGAACCGGTAGCCGAGCCAATCTTTGCGGGTGATGCGGACATTCAAAACCGCCGAGCGCAAATACAGAAACGGAATGTCGAAACCGCGCCCGTTAAACGTCACCACCGTTTCATAGTGCGCTGCGACATCCCAGAATTTGGTCAACAATTCTGTTTCACTGGAGCAGGGGACATAACCTTCCGGCATCGGTGCTTCGGCGGCGGCGTCTTTCGATTCGCCTGCGAGGAAGAGCACTTTATTGCGCAGGCTGTCGACGTTTGTCATGGCGATGCAAACCACGTGGCCGGTCAGCGGCCAGAGGCTGAAGAAGCGCTGGATTTCATTGCGGCGCGCTTCGCGCTTTTCCGGTTCGGCCAGCGATTCGGCGTCACGGAAGAGGTATTCGAGCTGCCCCTCATCAAATCTTTCCTTCGGCTGGCCAATGGTTTCAATGTCAAATACAAGTTTCGCCATCTGGGCTTGAGTGTAGAAGGCGCACCGGCGAATGGCGAGAATCAAGACGCGAAGGCAGGGACGCCTCTCCGAGGCACCCGGTTGCGCGGGATATATGCCGCGGCCTTCGCATAAACAACGCCCTTGCCGCGGACGCCTCGGCAGGCGCCCCTGCCTTGGAATAAAGATGCGTCTGCCCTGGGTTGTGGTGCCTTGACCATGGCGCCCGGCAGCTTTAGGTTGTTTGCGGGCGTGAATCCGACAACTCCGAATCACCAACGATTACAGCGGCTCCGGGACGAGTTGCTCCAACTGCACAAAACGCTGGTTGATTCCGAGCGCGTCACTTACGAGCAGACCATGGGCGCAATCCAATCTCCAAACCATTTTCTGCAGCTTCTGACGAACGATCCGTGGTTCGCGTGGCTGCATCCGCTATCGCAGCTCATCGTCCTGATTGACGAGGCGCTCGATGAGAAGGAACCGTTAACGGCTGAAGGAGTGGACGGATTATTTCGTCAGAGTCAGAATCTGCTGATCGCGTCAGATTCTGGCGAGGGATTCTCCAAGCATTATTTCGAGGCTTTGCAGCGAGACCCCGACGTGGTGCTGTCCCATGCGGCGGTCGCGAAACTCGAGGGCTTTCGCAAGAAGCCTTGATGCCGTCCAACCTGAGTTGGACAAACTCAACTTTTGTCGAAGTCGAGTTGGAGACTCGAATCATAGCAGGGCCGTAAACTCGTCTACGGTAATCCCTGCTGCACGAATCAAACTGCGCAATGTTCCTTTAGCCACCTCTTTATGGTCTGGAATGGATAGGGTCGCAGCTTCGCCATCCCGCACCATGATAATATGGCTGCCTCGTTGACGGGCGACGCACCAGGCAAGCTTTTCGAATGCGCGGGCGGTTTTTGCGCCCACTTAATACCGGCAAGGAAGGCATCAGACCATTACTTCGACTTGACGTGTCTCGATTGTCAACGGCAGCCCGCGCTCGGCGCGAACCTCCAAGCAAAGCGCGATGGCCTCTTCAATATTCTTAATCGCTTGCGCTTTGGTCTTCCCTTGACTGACGCAGCCCGGAATGGACGGGCATTCAACCACCCAAACACCGTCCTCGTCGCGGTCAATCATTACTGAAAGCTTCATGCTTCGATTTTAACGATATTGTCTGGCCTTCCAAGAGCTTTCCCACCTTGCAAGATCAGCCGTTGACGGCGTTAGTAAGATTCGACGCGGGGAGCACCCACCCTGCGCTCCCTATTGCGACTCCTTGACGCGAATTCGACGGTACTCCATCTGTCCACGGTCTCCTTCCAAGCCAATCGGCCCGGTCGCGGGAACTTTGAACGCCGACTCCAGGATTTCGCCGTTGCAAGTGCAGAGGGCTTCTTCGCCGTGGACGGTGATGACGATTTCGTTCCATTCGCCCGCCTTGTAGTGCCGGAGTTGTTTGTAAGGGCCGGCGATGAGGTAATCGCGGCATTGCAATTGCGGTTCGCGAATAAAAATGCCGCTGTCGGTGTCCGGTGTGCAGCGGAATTCGAGTTTTAAAATGAAATCCTTGGGAAACTCGCGAGTCGTGGAAATCTTTTGCACCTTCCTGAATTCTGAAGGCGTCGTCACAATCAACCTTCCGTGTTTGGCGAGGTAGCGGCCATCGGGGCTGCTCGTCAAGCCGTCGAACTGCACGGCGTTCGTCACGATGGGCCAATTTGCCACTTTTGGCTCACTGGCGCGCCATTCATTGGCATATTTGATTTCGGATTCAAGGCTGGGCCGGTAGCCCCAGCCGGTCAGGTCGCGTCCGTTAAAAAGACTTTCAAAGCCGGGCTCTGGCGTGAAGACGTCCGGCTCGGTTTCCACAAAATCGAGCGTCGCCAAAATGGGGCGAATCGCCGCGGCCCATTTTGCGTAACCGGTTTTGTTCGGATGCAGCAAGTCTGGAAATTCCTCGGGCTTGGCGTCGCCTTTTTCGTTGGCAAACAGCGGCCATGTTTCGATGAGGGTGACCTGGCCATCACCGCGGACTGCGGCGGCGTAAAGCTGGTTCATCTTTTTGATTTTATTCGCGGGGCGCTTCTTTGATTCGGAGCTGGGGAATACTTGACAGAGAATGATGGGCATTTTCGGGTTATGCGCCTTGAGCTTGGCGAGGATGAGCTTTAGGTTCGCGGCGGCTGTTTCAGGATCGGCGTCCTCCTCCAAATCGTTGATGCCGATCAAAATCACCACGCCCTCGGGATCGAGGGCGAGAACATCCTCATCCATGCGGATTAAAACTCCGCGGGTGGTGTCGCCACTGATTCCGCGGTTGGCAACTTTGACTCCGGCAAACGCGCCACCCATGTCATCGCCCCAACCCTGCGTAATCGAATCGCCCAGGAAAACGAGCGCGTGGCGATCTTGCTGAAGGCGCTGGCCCCAGGCGGAACGGCGCTCAACCCATAATTTGCGGAACCAATCCGCGCGCCGGATTGGGCCGGCGCCCGGCAATCCGGCATCAGTCGCGGGGATTTCCCAGTGCGAGTCTTGTGCCTGTGATGTCGAGGGTTGGGAAATCGCGGTAATAAGCGCAATTAACAAAACAGCCCAAAGGATATGCCGGGTTGAAGAATTCATTTGTTGCAGCGGCAAGCATGAAACCAGACCGTGGCCAAATCAACTTTCGTTTTATGGAAGGGCGAAATACTCGCGCGCATTGCAATGGCAGATATTGCGAATCATCCCTCCGACGAGTTCGTCGTCATTCGGCAATTCGCCGCGTTCGACTTCCCTCCCGATCAAATTGCACAGAACGCGCCGGAAATACTCATGGCGCGGATACGACATGAACGAGCGCGAATCCGTCACCATGCCGACAAAGCGCGAAAGCAATCCCAGGTTTGACAGCGCATTGAGCTGCCATTCGATGCCTTCTTTTTGGTCGAGGAACCACCAGCCTGCGCCGAGTTGAACCTTGCCCGCAATCGAGCCGTCCTGGAAATTTCCAATCATCGCCGCGAAGACGTAATTATCAACCGGGTTGTTGTTGTAAATGATAGTTTTTGGGAGGCATCCCTCGCGGTCGAGCAGATCAAGGTAGCCGGCGAGCGCTTCGGCCTGCGGAAAATCGCCTATCGAATCCAACCCGGCGTCCACGCCGATTTTTGCCAGCAATCGCGTGTTGGTATTTCGCAGGGCGCCCAAATGCAGTTGCTTGACCCAGCCCCGCTCGGCGTCCCAGCGGCCGAAATGCAGCATCATGCAAGTGCCGAACTGCTGCGTTTCCAGCGGCGACGCCGGCTGATTGCGGCGGGCGCGATCAAATATCTCCGCGGCCGTGTTGTCCGGGCAGGGCGTCGCAAAGCATTGGCTCAAGCCGTGATCGGAGACGCGGCATCCGAGAGCGTGGAAATCATCATGCCTGCGGCGCAACGCGGCCACGAAATCCTGCAAATTGGAAATGTCGCGATTCGCCGCTTTTTCCAACAGCGAAATCCATTTGTTGAAGTCCTCCGGCTTCGCCACTTCCAGCGCCTTGTCGGGACGGAAGGCAGGGAGCACGCGGGTCGGCGGCTTTTCCGCCGCGAGTTTTATGTGCGGCGAGAGATCGTCCACCGGATCATCCGTGGTGCAGATGGCGGTCACCTTGAATTTCTTCAGAATTCCCCGGGCCGAAAACTCCGGCTGCGCGAGTTTTTCGTTGGCGGCGTCCCAAATGGTTCCGGCGGTTTTTTCGTTCAGCAACTCCTCGATTCCGAAGTAGCGCGAAAGCTCCAGATGAGTCCAGTGATACAGCGGGTTGCGCAAAGTATGCGGCACGGTTGCGGCCCAGGCGCGGAATTTTTCGACCGGCTCAGCGCCGCCGGTGCAGAATTTTTCGGCGATGCCATTTGCGCGCATGGCCCGCCATTTGTAATGATCGCCCTCCAGCCATATCTCGAAAAGATTTCGAAATTGGCGGTTGCCCGCGATATCCGCGGGCGAGAGGTGGCAATGGAAATCAAAAATCGGCTCCGCTTCGGCAAATCGCCGGTAGAGCCGTTGCGCCGTCCGCGTTTGCAGCAGAAAATTCTCCGTGATGAACTTCGCGTCTCCCATTTTCGTTCCGCCGAATTAATACCGCCGCGCCATTCCGCGGGCAATGCAATATCTGCAATCGCAAATGGCAGCGACGCCTGGTTTACCACGCCGAAGCCCTGGCGAAGGCGGGCCGGGCGTCCCCCCACTGTTTGAATTTTTCCTCTTAGTCGTATACGCTGAGGCCAGTGCATCCAATAGCATTTCAATTCGGATCCTTAAAAGTGACCTGGTATGGAATACTGGTCGCGGCCGGTTTTCTCGCCGGTCTGTGGACGGCCAGCCGCCGCGCTCCCCTCCGGCGAATTCATCCCGAGGTGGTCATGGACCTGGGGCCGTGGCTCTTGGTGGGCGCGATTTTTGGGGCGCGGGTCTTTTATGTTGTGTCCTATTGGGACGAGAGCTTTCTGGGAAAGCCTTGGTATGAAATGTTCATGGTGCAGCATGGCGGATTGGTTTATTACGGGGGTTTGGTGGGCGCTTCGCTGGCGTGCATTATTTTTTCGCGAATTCAAAAATTGCCGCTTTGGCGCATCGCCGACGTGCTGGCGCCGAGCGTGGCGCTGGGAAGTTTTTTTGGAAGATGGGGCTGCCTGATGAACGGCTGCTGCTATGGCACCGAGACGGATCTTCCGTGGGCCATTCATTTTCCACCGGGCACCGAAGCGGGCCGCGAGACGGGCGGCGTCGGCGTGCATCCCACCGAGATCTACGATTCGCTTCTGAATTTTGCGCTGTATGCGTTCCTGGCCTGGGTTTACCGGAAGCGACTTTTTGACGGCTTTGTCTTTGGGACGTATTTGATGCTTTACGCAATTTGCCGGTCGTTCGTGGAGATTTTCCGGGGCGATTATCCTCCGGGGCATGGAATGAGCGACCTGACGCCAGCTCAAATGGTCAGCGTGTGGATTTTTATCGCAGGCGTGGCGCTGATGCTGAAACAATGGGGCACCGCGCGCCCACCGCCGCCTCCGCCTCCCGGGGAATTTCCGCCGCCGCCGGCTCAATCGCCGACCGCAGACAAACCTCCCGTTCCCGACCGCGCTTAACGCGCCCGCAATCATGGAAAACGCTGCGAGCCAACCGATCTTTCTGGCCGGGCCGACAGCGGTGGGAAAATCCGCTGTGGCGCTGGCCTTGGCGGAGAAGATAGGCGGCGAAATTATTTCCGTGGATTCGATGCAGGTTTACAGGGGCCTCGATATTGGGACGGCAAAACCTTCCGCGCAAGATCGCAAGCACGTGCCGCACCATTTGATTGACGTCGTCTCGCTGAATGAAAGTTTTGACGCGGCGCAATTTGTCAGGCTCGCCGAAGTGGCGGTGAGAGAAATTCAGGCGCGCGGCCGCCGCCCGATCTTTTGCGGAGGCACCGGGTTTTACTTCAAAGCCTACTTGGACGGCCTTGGAAACGTCCCGCCCCGCGATCCGGCTTTGCGCGTGGAATTGGAAGCTGCGCCGCTGCCGCAATTGCTGGAAGAATTGGAGCGCCTTGATCCCGCCGCTTATCACGCCATCGACCGGCAAAATCCGCGCCGGGTGATTCGAGCGGTGGAGGTTGTTCGTTTGACGGGAAAGCCATATTCGGCGCAGCGCGCTTCTGGGAAGGGCGCTGGGAAGCCGAAGGCGAATTTGTTTGGCATTCTTCGGCCAATGGGCGAATTAACCGAGCGAATTCATCGCCGCGTGGACGAAATGTTTCAACAGGGGTTGATCGCGGAAACTGAACGATTGCTCGAACACGGTCTCGCGCAAAATCCGACCGCGATGCAAGCGCTGGGCTATCGCCAAGTCGTCGAACATCTGCGCGGCGAGCATGATTTGAAGGCGACGGTTGAATTGGTGAAAATCCGCACGCGCCAATTCGCCAAGCGCCAGCTTACGTGGTTCCGGCGCCAAATGAACGTGCATTGGATCACGCTGTCCGACGACACGCCAGCTCCCGATTGGAACGTGCTCGTCGAAAAACCCGAGGCGCGGTAGGGCGAGGCTCCTGCCGAGCCGTCCCATGATTCCCATTTCTCGCATCGCTCACATTAAGATGGGACAGATCGGCGGGAGGCCCCAGCCAGCGAATCGGTGAGAGGTTCCGACGAACAAAATTCGCCTTTGTAGGTAGGGACGCCTCGCCGAGATTGTCTCAAAACTTCTGTTTTTTGAGGAATGTATTTGACAATATGTGAGCCTTTAGTTGACAATGCCGTTCAACAAATATGGCTCAACCGATTGCCCCTGATTACGGACAGCAGTTCCTCCTCCCGCCCGCCCTGGAGGACTGGGTGTCCGCCGACCATCCCGCCCGCTTCCTGCGCGAATTTGTCGACCAGTTGGATCTGCCCCAGCTTGGGTTTGTCATTCCCGCCGCCGCCGAAGGCCGTCCGCCCTATGCCCCCAGCCTCCTGCTCAAGATTTGGCTTTACGGTTATTTCCACCGCATTCGCTCCACCCGCAAGCTGGAAACCGCCTGCACGGAGCATGTCTCGCTGCTGTGGCTGACGGGGCTCAACGCCCCCGACCACAACAGCCTCTGGCGGTTCTGGGACGGAAACAAAAAGGCCCTGCGCCAGGTTTTCAAGCAAACCGTGCAGCTGGCCCTCCGCACCGGGGCGGTGGGATTTGCCTTGCAAGCGTTGGACGGCACCAAGATTCAAGCCGCCTGCAGCGGGCCGCAGGGCTGGAGCAAGGTTTACATGGAGAAGCTCCTGGCCCAGCTGGATGGCGCCTTGGAGGAAATCGAGCTCAAAGTCGTGGCGGAGAACCAGGATTCCAGCGCACCGGGCTGCCGGCTGCCCGCCGGGTTGGCCCAGCGCCAGGCCCTGCGCGAGGAAATCAAAAAAGGCCTGGCCCAGCTGCAGGCCGACGGGCGCCACCATTACCATCCAGCCGAACCGGAGGCGCGCCGGATGAAAGTCGGCGACACCAACCGCTTTGCCTACAACGCCCAGGCGGTGGCCGACAGCCAGGAGGGCATCATGGTCGCCTGTCAAGCCACCCGCCAGGAAACCGACGCCGGCCAGCTGGTCCCCATGATTGAAGAAGCGAGGCAAAACCTCGGTCCGGCGGCCATTCCAACCCTCACCGCCGCCGACGCCGGCTATGGGGGCGGGGCCGACTTGAAAGCGGCCGTGGAACAGCAGATGAATGTGCTGGCCCCGCCGGCGGAGGGCAAGCCAGCCCACGACAACGCCTACGCGACGCAGCATTTTCATTATGACGAGGCGGCCCACACCGTCACCTGCCCGCAAGAGCGCCTTCTGGACCACGAAGGCCAGACCACCAAGAAAGGCCAGACCGTTGAGCGCTTCCGCTGCCATCACCGAGACTGTCCCGTGCGCGCCCTCTGCAGCCGCGATCCCAAAGGGCGGCAAGTCGAAGTGTGGCCGCACACCACGCTGGTGCAAGCCATGCGGGCCCGGCTGCAAGAGCCAGGACCCGCCGCGCTTTATGGAAAGCGCAAAGAGATCATCGAACGCCGGTTTGGGCAGCTCAAGCAACACGACGGCTTTCGGCGTTGGACAGTTTGGGGTCTGGAAGCCGTGCAAGCCCAATGGGCCTTGTTATGCGCCACCTTGAACCTGCGAATCCTCTATAAAAAGTGGCAGGCCCGGGTCCAGACGCCGAAAATGGAAGTCAAAACCGCCGCGGTTGAAGGAAATTTGGCGATGGCGGCCTAAAAAAGGAGGGAAAGGGAAGCTTGGCGTCATCGCTGACGCCAGCCACGCTCTGACAACTAAAAGTTGACACCCGTTTCCACAGCCCCTATTGGTGCCCATATAACCAGATCGGCCAGACTAAAACGTTTTGAGACAGTCTCCGCCGAGGCGTCCGGTTGCGCGTGAAAGTTTTTGTGGGCCGCACCGTTCAACGACGCCTCGCCCGGACGCCTCGGCGAGGCGTCCCTACCTCCACAAGACAGTTCGTTGGCAGCCTCGCCCTGCCTTGCCGCAGGCACGCCCCGGCTCTGATGCGCGTTTGCCTTCCATCGCAAACTCGCTATGTTACGGCATGCAAGTAAAACGACTCAATCACACTCGCTATCGCGTCAGCGATCTGGAAACGACGATCAAGTTTTATAAGGAAGTTCTCGGGTTGCAAGAAACGCGGCGCAGCAAATCCCCGCGCGGCTCCGAGCTGGTTTTCCTCAAAGCGCCGGAAAGCGAGGAACTCATCGAAATTTGCTGCTATCCCAGCAGCGGCCCAGTCCAAGTGCAGCCGGATCTGACGCATCTTGCCTTCGACGTCGAGAGCCTTGAGGAATTCGGCAAACACCTTGAGAAACTGGGAATTAAGTATTCGGACGGCCCGCATTTGCGTCCGGGCGGCGGCGGCTTTGCTTTTATTGACGCGCCCGAGGGTTACGAAATTGAACTGCTCGAACGTCCGTCCAGCAAAGAATTGGCGTAGGGTCAAAAGGTGGCGACGATCGCGATAAGCGGTAAGATATGACGAATATATATAAGTCCAAAAATAGGTAACATCGGTTACATCGTTGAGCGCCAGTAATTTAAGCAGCTACAAACCGGTAACAACTCGGTAACAAATCGCTACATTTTCAACTTTCACGGTTTTAAACGGGCTGCTAACGCCTGCCGTCGTACCACGGCGCGCAGTCTTTTTTGCTCCGCACGGATTGGCGTGGGCGGAGGATGACGCTCGTGAAAAGCTTCGCCAGATCAGCCCCGCTTAGGAGCCGGACTTTCCGCGCGGAAGTCACCAGCGGTGGATGCTTGATGATGACCATGCGTTTTCCTGTCTCGCGCCCCAGCGCTTTCAGCCGCTTGCTGAGATCGATTTCTTCCGAGGCGAACAGCTCGTTGCTGAAGCCGCCAATCTTGCGAAACGCCGCCGCCTCGCAAAAAATGAACGCGCCCGCCGCCCACTTCATGATCCGGCTGGAAGTGTTCCAAACGCCGACGAGGCAATCACTCCAGAAATACCGCGCATCCATGCGGACAACGCAGCCGCCGGCAAGGCAGCGGCCGGATTCGATTTCATTCGCAACGGCGTCGAACAACTCCGCGGTTGGCCGCGAATCGGCGTCGACAAAAACAAACCAATCTCCTGTGGCTGCCGCCGCCCCGGCGTTCCGCGCCCGGGCGATTTGGTTGACCGGCTCGAAAACGACTTTCGCCCCGGCGGCGCGGGCGAGGGCAGGGGTGGCGTCGGTGGAATTGTTGTCGCAGACAACGAGTTCGGTTTCCCATCCGCGGCGCGTGAAACTGTGCGAAGCTGCCTTCATGCAGGTGAGCGATTCCGCGATCAATTTTTCCTCGTTGAAAGCAGGGACGATGACGGAGATTTTCATTTGACTCGGCGTACGCGGCGCATGACCGCAGGATGCTCGAAGAACCCGCCGTCGTAAGCAAGACGAAAGGTAGCAACGCCTCACCGAGGCGTCCGGACCTGCTGAGTCAAATCGCTTGGATCGATCAGGACGGTACGGGCAGTTTAAATAATTTGCCCCGGGCGGAATTTCTGGTGATTGGCTGAATATTGGTTGTCAGGACTGTGTCTGCTATGACCTCAGCGTAATTGCTGGAAGTCACAACTTGGTAAGTGCCATTGACGACAATAACAAAAAATCCGGCCACTGGAATCAAAAGGCTGGCGATGATTTGGAGGGACACTGGCGGGATCGCGGTGGTTATCCGCACGATGACCTGCCCTGTAAAAATCGGAGCGTCATTCGCGTCTGAAAGCGTGGCGTTAACCAGATTGAGGGAAGCCGCGCGATTTCCGCTTGGACTTGATGTATCCAAATAATCTTGGAATTGAACCATCCGCAGTTTATCGCCTCCGATGCGCAACAACTGCGCCGCAGGCGATCTTTTGAGAAATTGGCTGGCTTTTTTCATACGAGCAGATTCCTTCTGTTCAATCGACGACGCGAAGGTCAATAGCCAAGGCAATTCAGGTTGTCAATAAAACAAAATCAAAACAGAATCAAAGCGGCAGCGGCGTCCCGCCGCTGAATCAGTCCGTGGCCAGCGAGCGCTGCAGTCCGACAGGCGGAGCGCGGCTGTGTCGGAGACCAGCCGCAGCAACACTCAAGCGACCGAAAACGAATCACCTTGTTGGACATTTCCGATAAGCATATCAAAACTTCGGGGCTTGGAACTCTTTCCAACGCGCAAATTGTTGCCACGCTGCTGCGGCTGGTCTTCGACACAGCCGCGCTCCGCAAAACAATCTGCGCGCACCACTCACTTCCAGTCGCGCGCAGTCTCACGGCCTAACTCAAACTGCGGTTGTCAACCGCCCCGCCGCACTATACTATTTCGCCCATCAATTACTTGCGCACCATACTTTTTGCGGCGGCGTTCTTCATTGCACCGCTCGCGCATGGGGATTCCTCAACGCCTAACATCGTTATCATTTTTACCGACGACCAGGGTTATGCGGACGTAGGGAAATTTGGGGCGGAGGGTTTTGAGACGCCGAACCTGGATCGCATGGCGGATCAGGGGGCGATTTTCAGAAATTTTCACGTCGCGCAACCGGTCTGCTCCGCCTCGCGATGCGCGCTGCTGACGGGCTGTTATCCCAACCGCCTCGGCATTCACGGCGCTCTTGGGCCGCACACCAAAGTGGGCATCAGCGACCAGGAAACCACGCTGGCTCAGCTCTTGAAAAAGCGAGGTTACGCCACCGCCATGTTTGGCAAATGGCATTTGGGGGATTCGCCGCAATTCATGCCGTTGCGCCACGGCTTTGACGAATATTTCGGCCTGCCCATGTCGGTGGATTACTGGCCGGATCATCCGAGTTTGATCACGAACCTTCCCGCCAATATCGCCGCGATCAAGCGCGAGTATCCGAATCTTCCGATCTGGGAAAATGATAAAATTTTCCGCCCGGAAATGTCCATCGATGACTTGAATCATTTGACAACATGGTACACAGAGCGCGCCGTCCGTTTTATTGACAAGAACAAGGATCATCCATTCTTCCTTTACGTGGCGCACAGCATGCCCCATGTGCCGCTGGGTGTGAGCGAGAAGTTTCGCGGCAAAACCAAGCGCGGCCTATACGGTGATGTGATTGAGGAAATCGATTGGTCGGCGGGCCAGATTCTCGAGGCGCTGAAACGCAACGGGCTGGATGAGAATACGCTCGTTATATTTACTTCGGACAACGGCCCGTGGCTTTGCTACGGCAATCACGCGGGTTCGGCCAAGCCGCTGCGCGAAGGGAAGGGGACCAATTGGGAAGGCGGGACGCGCGAGCCGTGCATCATGCGCTGGCCCGGCAAAATTCCGGCTGGCTCCGATTCATGGACCATGCTGATGAGCATCGATTTGTATCCCACCATCGCGAAATTGGTCGGTGCGGAACTTCCGAGCCACAAGATCGACGGCACGAATGTCTGGCCAATTATTTCCCAGCAGCCCGGCGCGAAAAATCCGCACGAATCGGTACTGGTTTTATTACGAGGTGAACGATCTCCAGGCAGTCACCACCGGCGACGGCCATTGGAAACTTCAATTCCCGCACACCTACCAGTCTCTTGACGGCAAACCCGGCGGCACCAATGGAGTTCCCGTCCCCTACGCGCACATCAAACTAGAGAAAGAGGAGCTTTTCGACCTGACGTCCGACATCAGCGAAACGACCGACGTTTCCGCGCAGCATCCCGACATCGTGAAATTGCTTGAAGCCGAAGCCGAAAAAGCCCGCGCCGATTTGGGCGACAAATTCACCAAGCGCGTGGGCTCGGGGCAGCGGGAACCGGGGCGGCTCAAGAATCCAAATGGCTGACCCAGCGAGAACTCAGTGAAGCAGGCGGGTGATGGATGACAAAGCGGGTGTCAAAAAAATCGAGAGTCGCGGTTGGGATGCTCGCGGCGTCCCTCGCCATCTTCGCGCTTGTGTCTTTTCTTTGCCGCGAACGCGTCTACAGCGGCCGTCCGGTGAGCTGGTGGCTGGACAAGAATCAGCCAAAATCGCCCGAACTCATCCAATTACTCGATACAAACATCGTGCCTGATCTTGTGGCCAGGCTCAAGAGCACCGATTGGAAGTATCGGGCGCGAATGGTGACCCTTGCGCGGCGGCATATGTTTCTCGCGCCAATCCTGCGGCGCGTTATTGGGCTTTCGGCGTGGCAGAAACAGCTCCAGGCTCTGGATTTGCTGAGTTTGATGGGGGCGGCGGCAAGGCCAGCGCTTCCGACGGTCTTCGCGTTGTTGTCAAGCAATTCAATTTACACGGGGCACGAAATTGTGAAGGACGGGCTGGGTATGGGTGTGACGGAAGACGAGGCGCGATCTCTGCTCAGAATGTGGATGGCGCTTCCCGAGGCGCGGGCAAATTCGTTCGCGGTCACATCGATTTTGAACCGCAATGGATGTGACACGGCGATGGCTTTGTTGATTTCAAGCGAACTTGCAAGGCAAGACGACGCCACAATTTTACGCGCCATCGTGGAATATTGGAATCTGACCCGTCCCACATCGACGGAGATTGCTCCGGTGTTGGCGCCGTTATTGGATGATCCGCGCATCTATATGCGGCGGACAGCGTGGGGGAGCTTTGCTGTTCAATCCTCAACGAATTCACTGCCCATACTAGCCCGGCAACTCTTTGCTTCAGACCCGGAAATCGTCTCGGAGTCGGCCAGCCGCATCGGCAGATTTAAGGGCTTGGCCGCGGAAAGTGTTCCGCAATTGTGGGTGTTAACCAAGGATGTAAATCTGTCTGTCCGCATAGCTGCGGTGGGCGCATTGAGGGAAATTGATCCCAGCACGCCTGCCACCGCCAGCGATGTCGACCTCAGGTTTGAATATCCTCTCGTGGCTGTAGCGCAGGCTGACGACTCTGGCGACCCAATTGCAGCGGCAACACCGATCGAAAAAGCCGACATTGCCTACAATTTTGTGTCTCTTCCAGTGCAGTCGGCGCTTGGAATCTACGAGGGGTTGGCCGGAAAGAAAGTGGCTCTTCCCCCTTCCGGGCTGCCTCAGGAAATGATCAGCGTCAGAACTTCATTTCAGCTTACAAAATCCCAAGCCATGGAGCTTTTTGAGGAACTTTTTAGCCAGCAGGCGCACGTTGAAATCCGGCACGGCGCGGACGGATCGCTTTCGGCGGTATGCACTAATGTCCCGGCTGTTAAAACAAAACAACCGCGACCGCCGGGATTTGCCCTGCCACCACCGCGACCGGTGAAGCCTGCAACCAATGCCGCTCCCGCGAGCGGGGAAAAGGGTTGAGGCAGGACGAACGCATTTTGTTTTCGGAGGTTTTCACCCCGAATGCCGGAGGCATTAAAGATTGCAGCCGGTGGTTGAGCGAAGCGGCACTACCGGATAACGAATGAGAGTTCCGAATGCGCCCCGATAGTGGGTGCCAGAATCCGGCTCAATCCAAATAACGTGGATCGTATTTCACACCGGATTTCCCCAAAAATTCCACCAATTCCTCCCGAAACGTCTTCTGCCGGTGATGCTCCTCCTGGCCGTTTATATATTTCCACACCGCCTCGCTCGCCGAGGCACTAACGGTGAACGCCGCGTAACCTTCCTGCCACGCAAACCCCACTTCCCCAATTTCCTCCGTCACCCAGGCGGACGATGATTTCTTCAGATCGCGCATAAAATCCGAGAGGCGGTGGGTTGGCTTCAAACCAACCAAAAGGTGAAGGTGATCGGCAACGCCCCCAACACATTGCGGCGTGCCATCCAAACCAACGACGATGCCGGCTAAATATTTGTGAAGTCGCTGACGCCATGCCTCGGTGATCATTGGCTTCCGTTCCCGGGTGGCAAAAATGAGGTGGTAGAGGAGGTTCGTATGCGTCGATGGCATAAAGGCAAATACTCTGGCACCCCGCCGGGGTGCGGTTCATTAAGAAACTTCTTTTCCGGTGGTGTTCGCTTCGCTCGACCACCGGCTACACTCTTGGATGCCACCGGCATCGGGAACGGATATTGCCGAAATCCCGGCAGTTTGGAAGTTGAATCCTCGTCTTGTCGCGGAGAGATCAGCAATCGTAATTGACGCGTCTGCCTTCAAAAAATCCCGGATGGGATTTCCAGAGTGTAGCCGGTGGTTGAGCGAAGCGCATGCGTGTCCAGTTATAAGTGAAACAAAGGCAATGTGTTACGACTTTCCGAATCGTTTTCGGAAATGGCGTTTGTTGCAAGCAGCTCACCCAGAGGGGTTTGCTCAAACGCGCTGACGCTGAAAATTTGCAGGATTTCATACAGACTTTTCTCCAATTTCCAATGCTTTTTGGCGATGGCCACCAAGAGGTAAGTGCAAATGGCGCACCATATCTGGCATTGAATGGCGTTGCGGGAATGGCCGATGAAGCGGCGGATCCGCAGGTGCTGCTTGATCCATTTGAAGAACAGCTCCACCCTCCATCGCTTTTTGTATAATTCACAAATGGTCAGAGGAGGCAGTTCGAAATCATTGGTCAGAAACACCAGCGTGCGCTCTTCCAGCGCGTCCCGAAAAACCACTCGCCTGAGCGGAACCGGATACCGGCCTTTGGAGTCTTCGCCAGTCAAGCGAATGGTTTGATCGCACCGCAAACCGCCATCCTTGTCAACGACGCGAGATGCCTTCACCCTGAATTTGATCTGCCGCTTGTTGCGCACGACGAATTTGGCCCCGGCGGTTTCCACATTCATCAGCCTGGCGAAATCCAAATAGGCCCGGTCCATCACATGGAAGGCGCCGCGCTCCAAGGGAATCTGGTCGAGCATTTTCACGTCGGGAACAGAGGCTTCCGTGAGCGCCGCCCACACCGGCAGGTCCCCCCGGAAGGACAGCATCGTGTGGAGCTTCATCGCGCCGGCGCGGGACCGTCCCCAATAGGCCCAAGGAAAGATTTTGATGCTCAGATGAATGATGGAGCTGTCCAAAGCCAGCGCGACGGCGGGAAAATCCGGGTCTGCGTTTTCAGGCTGGTAAAGCGCGCGGGCGCGCCGCATCAGCACTTCGGCCACTCCGGCAAAGACCCGCCAATCCCGGTTTTCGTTGGAGTAAGCCAGATTGGTCCGTGTGATCCTTCCCCGAAAGCCCAAATGATACTGCATGCGTGGACGGGCCTGCAGGCAGGCAACAATGTCGCGCAGACTCTCACGGTAAGTCAATTGTCCGAAACACAGAGCCAGGAAATGGTCGTAGGCGCTGAACGAGCGCGAGGAGCGCTTCATGGGAAAGGCCTCAGCGCAACGCCGAAATTCGGACGGATAAAGGAGATCGGTTAATTGGGAAAACACGTTTTGGTGGGAAGGCATTTGCCCAGCAAACCCGCTTCCAAACTGGATATCGAGAACAAACCCCAAATTCCCCAACCCTGCGATAATCAACGACTTTGGGCGCGTTGGCAACGCCTTAACTGGACACGAGTGAGCGAAGCGGCACCACCGGATGCAACGTCCCAAAAATCACACGCACCCGGAGGGCGTGCCACGGTTGCCATCACAGTATCGGCGGGTGAAGGGATGGATTCGCGAGCGCGTGGGCAGGGCAGACGCATCTTAATTCTTGTAATCTATTGAAAATCAACGAGCGCCAGCTCGTTGATTGGTAGGGACGCCTCGCCGAGGCGTCCGGGGTGAGGCGTTATTCACGCACAACGCCAGAAGCATTTTCACGCGCAACCGGACGCCTCGGCGG
>CAVXRD010000003.1:0-789857 GCA_963764165.1 uncultured Verrucomicrobiae bacterium | reverse complement strand
AAAGGAATTCGTTTTTCAATGCCGCAAAATGGATGCGCATTCCCTTCCAGCCTACTTCTGCATTTCCGCAGCGTGGTGGTATTCGCGGAAGGTGAACAAGGCCGCCGCGACACCCACAAAGAGAGCTGGAGCGAGCACCAGGACAACAACTGCCGTGGCGGTGCCGCCCGCCGCCCAGTTGAAAATGTTCTGCAGCGCGTCGTTATGGGAGAGCAGCGTGTCGACGTGTTTGAGCAGCGAAATGGTGTTGATGTTGGTCGGAATCCGCCCGATTCCCATTTCCACCACGGCGCCGTAGAGCAGCGCGGTGGCCATGTAGCGGGTCGTCAATTGCCCAAGCAAAAGTCCGAGCCCGCAAAACGCGGGGACGGCCAGGATTTGCGCCAGCAAGGCCAGCGGCAGCAGCGTTCCTAAATTTTCCACGTGCTGCGCGGCGCCGGCGGCAAAAATTAAAAGCAGTTCAATAGCCATCACCGATTCCGTCCAAAGCAGCTGTGTCAGAAATTTTACGATAATCAACTGCGCGCGGCCGACCGGGCGGGTAATGAGAAAGCAAAGCGTATCCGCCTGCAATTCGTCACGAATGAGCGGCCCGCCGGCCCGCACGCACATGAGCGGAAGCATCAGGTAGAAATAAAAATTAACGAGCCAGTGATAGAATGGCTCGACCCGGCTCCACGGCACCGACACCTGGGTCATGTTGCGGAACGCGTTGTCGCGGCTCTCATCCTGGACTCGCTGGAACTCTTTGTATTGAGCGGCATCAAGAGTCGTCTTTGCCCCCGCCAGGATTCGGCTGTTCCATTCATCCAAAAGATTATTGATGCGCCGCCTGCGGCTGTCCGGTGTATCGGTCGGATCCTCGAACCACGCGTGCTCGCTTCGCGTGGTTTCCTTTTTCAGCAATTCCGTCAGCTTTTCGCGCGCCTCGCCAGTGAGAGGCGTCTTTCCGCGTCCCAACCGATGGTTGAGCCGGTTGACGACGTAGTCGGGATCAGCAATTTGGGTGCGGCGCTCTTCCCAGGCTTTCGGGGATTTGACAGTGAGCAGGATCAAAACCGGAAGCGCCAGCAGCATCGCCAACTGTCCCGGCAATTTGCGAATCCCAAATTGGGTGCGCCATGTGAGGATCAACGCCCCGAGAAAAGCGCCGGCAAACCCAGGAAGCCGGCGGGCCGGGGCGGATTGAGGCGCTTGCGGCTCGGTTGCGCTCATGTTGTCACCTTTTCGTAGATGTTTTGCAGTGACCGGCTCCGGCCGCGGATGGAAAAGACCTCGACGCCGCTCTCAACTAGCAGAGTTGTCCATTGCTGGTAAAAGCTCCGCGAATCCTTGATTCGAATGCTCAGCATGCCCGGTTTGCCGGCAGGCAAATCGAAGCCAATTAGCACGCCCGCGTCAAACAGCCGCCGGGCCAGCGTCTCGGGAGAACTGCATTCGACATCCAATTCTTCGGACCAATTCTTGATGTCGCCGCGAATTTCAATCTGGCTTCCCGAGGCGAGAATCCGGCCCCAATTGAGCACAATGATGTTATGACAAAGCGCCTCCATTTCGGCGAGGATGTGGCTGGAAATGAGGATGCTTACACCTTCGGCGGCGAGTTCCTTGAGGGTTTGCGCGACTTCCTGGCGGCCCATCGGATCCAAACCGTTCATCGGCTCGTCAAGCACAAGAAGGTCGGGGCTGTGCAAGAGTCCCTGGGCAAGTTTGACCCGTTGTTTCATGCCCTTCGAATATTGGCCGAGACGCTTGTGCCAATGCTCGCGAGGCAATTTAACCTTATCGAGCATAGCCTCCGATTTCGCTTTAACTTCGCTGGATTTCAAGCCGGACATCAGGCCCATTGCCTCCAGCCACTCGAGCGGCCGCAGTTCCTTCGGCACCGCTTCTCCTTCCGGGCAGTAGCCGAGGCGGCGGAGGAGGACCGGGTTATTCCAAGGCCTGTCGCCAAAAACGGTCAGTGAACCCGAACTCGGCTGCAACTGGCCGGTGATGATTTGAATGAGCGTGCTTTTTCCAGCGCCGTTGGGCCCGACCAATCCAGTCAATCCAGACTGGATCTCAAAGCTGACGTTGTTCAGCCCCATCACGATGCCGTACCAGCGGCTCACCTCATGTGCCTGGACGATGACGCTCATTCCGGTTTCACCCGCTTTCTAACAATGCTTCCGGCCACGGTTACCATGATCGCGAGGGCCAGGATTGCGCCCGCCAGTCTTGGGTTCTCGATGGCGGCGCGGGTTTCGGGCCTCAAATTTTTCAGCATATCCCCGAAAATTGGAATTCCCGTTTGGGCGGTGCGAAGATTGTCTCCAAGTTGAAAGACCGCCAGCGCGATCTGCCGCAAATTGTAGCCGAAGCTGATGTGTTGAAGAAATGGAATCGTTTGCACCGCGATGGGCTGAATCACCAAGCCAACCGCCCACCATGTAAACCACAAGGCGGGAGTGGCTTTTTCGCGGCTTGAGAAGGCCGACACTCCCAGCGCCAGGCAACTCAAAATGACCATGCTGGGCAATCCGAAGAGGAGGACATGAAAGAGAGGAACGCGCGCATGCCAGAAAAATGTCCAGTCCGGCGCGAGAAGATTGCTCAAGAACCACGCTGCGCAGACCGGGCCCAGCCACGTTAAGGTGAGCAGGCCGAATGCGGTGCCGAATTTTCCAATCAGGTAATCCCCGCGAGAGACGGCCTTCGACGAATAGATGACGATGGCGCTGCTGGCGAGGTCGCGCGTAATGAGCATCGGCAGCGCCATTCCCAGCGCAAAAATGCTCATCGGCATCACGTAGACGCAGTAAAAATAGAATAGAACATTCTGCGTGGTGCTCACCGATAATTCCGGGTGCAGGCGCAGCCAGGTCGTCAGCATCTCGAAGAAGGTTTGCAATTGGGAATTCATTTGCGTGACCCAGTTTGCCACCATGCTGTCCGGGACGAGCAGTTGTCCGAGAAAAAATAAGAATGCCGTCGTGATCAGTGAAGTCATCCAACAGGCGACGATGACCGTCTTGAGCAATCTGGTTTTCAGGCAGGCAGTGAGTCCATTTTTCGTAATGACCCACCGCCGCATCCAGATTCCTTCATGGACACCGTCCCAGTGCTGGTAATGGGCTTCATGAAGGGGCATGCGAAATCTCCAGTGCTTGCAGGAACGCTTCCTCCAGCGCGTTGGGGCTGGGGATGATCTCAAGGGGGGCCAGCTTGAGTTCGTTCATCAGGGTTATGAGGGGGTTCAACGTTTGCGAATTGTGCTCGATGCGCACATGGCCGTTGGGCAGCAGGTCGCACAGCCAATTCTTCGAGCGGCAGGCCGTCACCAGTTCCTGGTGTCCGTTCGCCACCACGACTTCCGCCGCGCCGCGGCGTTTTGCTTTCAACGCGGCCAGACTGTCGTGAACCAAAACTTTTCCGCGCGCGATGATGATGATTCGCTCGCACACTTGCTCGACATCGTGCAGCAGGTGCGACGACAAAATGACGCTGATGCCGAATTGTTTCCAAAGGCTTCCCACCAATTCGAGAATTTGCGCCTGGCCTTTTGGGTCAAGGCCGTTGGTGGGTTCATCGAGAAAGACAATTTCCGGATCGTGGACGATGGCTTGGGCCAGCTTGAGCCGCTGCTTCATGCCGGTGGAATAGCTCTCGATCTTGCGATAGCGCTCCTGGCTCATTCCCACGAAGTCCAGCATCTCATGCGCCCGCTGCCGCGCCGCTTGAAAGGGCAGGCCGCTTAATTGCGCGCAATATGTCACATACTCGCACCCGACCATGCCGGGGATGTGGCAATTTTGCTCCGGCGCATAACCGACGCGCTTGCGAATCTCGCGCCCTTCTGACCCGACGTCGCGTCCAAGCAATTTCGCGGCGCCGGAAGAGATGGGCTGCAACTGGAGAAGGCACTTCATGAACGTGCTTTTTCCCGCTCCATTGGGGCCGAGCAGCCCGATTGACCCGGGAGCAACCTTGACGGTGACGCTATCCAAGGCCCGTTGATGGCCGAAGATTTTACAGAGAGACTCCGTTTCTATGACAGACTCTGGCGTCATGCTCCGGCGACTGTAGAACAAAAGTTCACTTTGACGAGAGAAAAAACAAGAAGCAATTTTGTAATTGACGACGGGCCAGGCGGGTAGCCCCAAAGAATAAATGGGTGGCGACAACCCTCCAATGTCCTTTGTGCTTCCTCTGCGGACTCATCTTCTCTGCGCGAGTATTCTTTTTCCTCCGGCAGGCCATTGACAGCGCGGTAAGCGGCGACGGGGATTTCTACGGCGATCTCATTTGGATTCATCGCGCAATCAAAAGCAATCGCGCGCAGAGGCGCAGGGAACGAAGAGTCTCCTCGCCGAAATCAATCAAGTTTTGTCATTGCTGTTTCACCGAAACCGTCGAGGAACGGAAAGGGCTCCCGTTCCCCGGCGTTTTTTCCTGCTCCGCGCCCTCGGTCTTCCTCCTGTTCAAATATTTATTTCACTTGCGGCGTTTTTAACTTGCGTCAATAAAATTATAAGTCCATATTAGCGGCAAGCGAATGAGCCATTAGGGCGCATTACCTCAAGGGGACGGGTTAAAAAATGAACACAGAACTATTCTGTACAACTAAGGAGAAAACCATGCTCAAGAGGAAATTGCCTGCCGGCCGCAACATCCGCTGCGGATTCACACTCATCGAATTATTGACGGTCATCGCCATCATTGGAATTTTGGCCGCGCTCATCCTGGCCGCGCTGCCCATCGCCCAAATGCGAGCGCGACGCACTGTCTGCAAGGGGGACGAGGCACTCTTGGTGGCCGGCATATCGAGTTATGCGGCAAATTATGCGCGCGTGCCTGTTTCCAGCGGTGCGTTGAATTCGGTGGCTGGCGGCACCAACGATTTTACATTTGGCTCAAGTTCCACCGGCGGCGGCGGTCTGTTGGCGGGATTCCCCAGCATTCCCGCGGCTTCGCATGGGATCATCACACCAAACTCCACCTATCAAAACAACAATTCCGAGGTCATTGCCATTTTGCGCGATGACGCCTTTCCACCCGAATCGGCAGGTGGACAGTCGCACGTTTATAATCCCCAGCAGATCAACTATTACACGGGCAAGCTGGCCTCGGCGCCGGTGGCGGCTGGAAGCGCGCTTGGCGGAAGCGGGGTCGGGACGGATAATATTCTGCGCGATCCGTGGGGTTTGCCTTATATCATTACAATTGACACCAGTGGCGACAACCGGGTGTTTGATCCCTACCTCAACCAAATGTACTCAGCGCAATATCCCGGCTCGACGCTGCTGGTTCCGGGGAATGCGGTGGTCTGGTCGCTCGGCCCAACGGCAAAAACGGTCAACTTCGACCTTGCCATGAACAACGTGGCCAACAAAGGGATTGTGACCAGTTACTAATCAGGAAAAATGAAATAATCTGGAACTCACGAAATCAGGACAAGAGGACGGGGCGTTTTGCGGGCAATGGGAGTTCATGTGAATTGGGACAATTGCCCTGCGCGCGAATCCACCTTCCGCCTCTTTTCCTGATGTTCCTGAGTTCCAGATTCAATTTTTTCCTCTTCCCGTTCGATGATTCCGGACTAGATTGTTTCGCTGGATATTCGGGGCGGATTGGGCCATACATTGGGCAAGCTGCATGCATCATCTGCCCAAGAGAACCAGTCTTGTCGCCGAAACCGCGGAGACTCTGAAACGATGGATCTCTGGCGGGGATTTGAACGAGGCGCTGCCTGGAGAATTGCCGCTCAAAGCGCGCCTGGGTGTCGGGCGCGATACGTTGCGGCTCGCGCTCAAGATGTTGGAGGAGGAAGGATGGATCCACTCGCCGGGGCAGGGCAAACCGCGGTTTGTTCTCAAGGATCGCATCCCGGCCCTTCGTCCGGTGGCGAACCGCCATTTGCCGGTCACGTTTCTTTCACCATTCTCCACCGTCGACCAGATCATGCTCGTGGAATTCAACGAGCTGCAAAAACACCTGGCGGAGCAGGGGCGCGAATTGCGTTTTGTTTCCTCGCCGCGGGTTCATTCTGAACGGCCGGAACTTCATCTGAAACAAATTGTGGCGGAGAATCCCTCGGCGGCGTGGATGCTCCACTTCGTCAACGAAGCCACGCAGCGCTGGTTCGACAAGCAAGGGCTGCCCGCATTCATTTACGGTTCGCCGTTTCCCGGGGTCAATCTGCCATTTGTCGTCAATGATTGGGAATCAGCCGCGTATCACGCAGGCATCCAATTGGTGCGGCAAGGGCATCGCATCATTGCGCAAATGGCCTTCGAGCAAATGATGCCGGGGATGCTGGCGATCGAACGAGGATTGCGGCGCGCCCTGGCTTCGGTTTCGCCGCCCGCGCAATTGGTGGTTTTCCGCGATGAAAGCGCGCCCGGCAGCATGGCGCATTCGCTGGAGGCTGCCTTCAAAATGGAGCAGCGTCCCACCGCGCTGGTGCTGTGCTCATCCAGCCAATTGTTGACATGCTATTCGTGGATGACCTCCAGGGGCATCGCCATCCCCCGCGAGGTTTCGATGGTTTGCATTCCGAGCGACAGTTGGTTTCGCGAATTGAATCCGCCCGTGTGCCACTACGAAAACAACACCAAGACCTTCGCTCGCTACGTGCGGCTCAAGGTGATGGAACTGGTGGAAACGGGACGCGTGGCGCGGCGCGCGGTTCATGTCAGTCTTGAGTACCGTCCCGGAGCCACGATTGGCCCGGCTCCGCGAGTGCCCAGTGAGGCGGTGCCGCCGCCCCCGCAGGTTGTTTTGTCTTAAGACAAGTGTTCGCCGCTGGCGTTTGGCAGGGAAAAGCGTACCTTTTGTGTGAAATGCATATGCAATTTTCGTCTGCCGGTCCTCACCCGATGAAAAAGCCAGCGGAGCTTGCGCGGAAGAGGGCCGCGGGATTTACCCTGATCGAACTGCTGGTGGTCATCGCGATCATCGCCATCCTGGCGGCGCTGTTATTGCCGGCCCTGGCGCGCTCAAAGCAGCAGGCCCAGGGAGTGAAGTGCTTAAGCAATGGCAAGCAATTGACGCTGGGCTGGATCATGTACGCTGGCGAGAATCGCGAAGTGCTGCCGAATAATATTGGCGGAGCCTACGGAGGGTGGTGCAACGGGGATCTGTCGGAATCGTCCGGCAATCCCGACAACACCAACTACATGTATATGATGGGAGCCGCCGGCGACGGAAATCCTGCCTCGACATTTACCATTGGGCCCTACGTCAAGAGCCCCGGTGTGTATCAGTGCCCGGCGGACCCCATTATTGCCAAGCCGTATTCGCAGCCCCGGTGCAGGAGTTATTCCATGAACTTCGCGCTGGGCAGCAAATCGGACACCGAGGCGGGCTACGGCTCCACCTATGGAATCGGACAGGGC
Organism: uncultured Verrucomicrobiae bacterium; assembly: GCA_963764165.1. Classification (GTDB taxonomy): domain Bacteria; phylum Verrucomicrobiota; class Verrucomicrobiia; order Limisphaerales; family Palsa-1400; genus Palsa-1400. Next base: position 782,478 of record CAVXRD010000003.1, on the reverse strand, counting down.
GACACTGATTATTGGCCCGATTTCTTTAAAACGAGCGACTTTCGCCGCGCATCATTGACATGGGTGTTCAACGACGAGCATCCCGACAGCATCAACGATGGCATCCAATATACCGCAACTTCCAGTGGCGAGGACAACACTTGGAGTGATTTGCCTGCTTCATTCCATAACCTGGCGTGCGCCTTTACGTTTGCGGACGGGCATTCGGAAATTCACAAATGGCTGAATATAAAAACGGACCGGCCCGTCACGGGGAGCTGGCCGGGTGACTACCCGGTGACGGGCTCAACGGTGGATATCGATTGGGTCGAGGCGCGCTTGTCGCCGCAAATGACGGGGGCGAAGAATCAAGTGCCTAACTGACAGGGTTGGCTCGTTGATATTTTTGGTGTGAGCTTTGCTTGCATGGGCACGCAGCTTTTTTGTGGGTGCTTTCGCAAAAAAGGTTGCGAGAAAAGAAAACCGGTCGTATAAAACCAATATCGCTTGGAAGCTGAAACCAACATGAGCGGCCATCTCTTTCTCAATCGCACGAGAGATATTTTAAGTCCTTTGCGGCTGCCATGTTGCTTTTTTCAACAGGATGGATTTTCTTTTATCCCGAATTTGGCCAGCCGCGTGACTGTCTTGGGCGCGGACGACAAACTGGCCGCTCAATTGGGGGACGGCAAAGAGACCGACGGCATGACTAACCGGCCCGATCAACAAACTAACCCCGCACTCTTTGCCGCACCCCATGCCTTTTGGTTTTTTCCACACTGGCGCTCGCGCAAGCTTGTCCATCGGACCCCACGAGGTTCTTCGACGATTTCGGTGGAATAGCAGTGTCAAATCTGGTTCATTTCGGCGATGAAACTCTGTGTTCTCCGCGCCTCTTAGCGCAATGGTGTTTCTTGCCACTATGAAACCGAAGCGCATCGTCGATGCCCACCCAAACGGGAAAGAACTTTCGCGCAGAGAAGATGAGTGCGCAGAGGAACGCATCTCACTTTTTGGCAATCCCTTGCCGGCGAAATGCGGATTCCCTCGCCCTGCGCAGCGGGGAGAGGGTTAGGGAGAGGGGCGGCTAGGAAACGACTGAAATCCATCGACCCTCAATGCGCCTCGCCTCGCCCAGTTTTAATGGGTTGCCCCTCTCTCCTTCTCTCTCCCCGCCAAGCTTGGCGGGGAGAGAGCGATCACTTGCCGAGCTGCGGAGCTTTTTGCAGAAGACCGCCGTCGCAAAAACTAAAATGCGCCCCTGAAAACATGGGGGGCCTCGCATGAGGGAGGCCCTGGCCAGATTTCTTGATGAAACCGCCATTCGCGCCGCCGCGTCGAGGATGCCAAAGCCGGATGGCGGCGGTGGCCATCTTGCGGAAGCGATGGAGTTGATTTCGAGTCCGGATTTCACGCCCGCGGAAGTTGAACCAGCGCGGGTTGAATTTCTGGGAGGAAATCGATTCCAGTTCGACACGCCTCACCTGACTCCGTGGGAGAAAAATAATCGCGTCCTCGGGCGATTGTATCGCTGCGGCGAACGCTGGCATGAGAAGCCCGCGATCATCCTGTCGCACGGCTGGAACGACATTATCAACCACTACTGCCGCTATCCGATCTTTGCGCGGCAGATTAACATGCACGGATTTAACGCCGTCACGCTAGAGGCGCCGTTTCATTTTCAACGGCGGCCGCGCGAATTGGGAGCGGCGAGCAATTTTTTGAGCCCCGACATTTTGCGGACAGCCCAGGCCATTCGCCAGGCCATCGCCGAAACTCGGGCCTGCGCGCGCTGGCTGAGGCGCAGTGGCTGCCCAGCGGTGGGATTAATGGGAATTTCGCTGGGAGGCTGGCTGGGCGGTCTGACGATTTGCAATGATCCCGGCTTCGATTGCGCCGTGCTGCTCGAGCCGGTGGCGCGGCTGGACAAATTGGTGGGAGAAGTTCCGTTTTGCGAAAGCCTGCGTCCCGCCTGGGGAGGCCGGAAGATCACCGTCGGGAAATTAAACTTGACAGAAAATCAGCCCGCAATTCCGGGCAAGAACATTCTGCTGATCGAATCCATTTACGACATGTTTGTGCCTCCCGCCACGATGGAGGAGCTTTGGAAGGCCTGGGGCCAACCTGAAATCTGGCGCATGAAACACGGCCACCTCAGTGTTCTCGTCTCGCCGGGATTGAACGGCCGGATTATTCGCTGGATGGCGCCGCGCTTGAACGCGCCCGCCGCGAAATAAACGCGCTGCCTTCCAGGTAAAATCGCAGCGGCCTTTCAGCCGCCTTCGTGATTCCAATGCGGACTGAAGCGGCGACCGGCCCGCGCTCCTTGCGAAACTTCGCCGCCTCCGGGTTCCTCGCGATGAACACCGGTGACGCTGCATCGCACAAATCCGCGCCATCCAATTCGCGATTTATCTTCAGCGCCGCGCAAAGTTTTCCGGGCCCGTTCGTCAGGCCGGCCTCTGCCGGCGCGACACGATGTTTTCGCATTGCGTCCATGCCAAATTCCGGCTCCAAGGCGCGAATCAAAATGGCCTCCGCGCATCCCGCCGGGCGGCACACGGCGTTGACGCAATAATGAAATCCATAAATGAGGTAGACGTAGGCGTAACCAGGCGGGCCGTACATTGAGCGATTTCGTTTGCGCTCGCCGCCAAAGCCGTGCGACGCGGGATCATCCACCAGATAGGCTTCCGTCTCCACGATCGGTCCGCCGCACGGGCCGGACGGAAGATTGCGCACGAGCCAATGCCCCAGCAGCAAAGAAGCGACCGCATCCGCCGACGGTTCGTAAAATGACCGGGGCAGGGGCCTCACATCTGCGAGCGGGGCGTCTGACACAGGAATACTTGCTGATGTTGCATAATCGTATGGCCACGATTATGTCATTGCCCGCGCGGGGGGGTGTCAATGGCTAAATCGCGCCCGCTTGAAATCGGGCAGCGGCGAGGCGGCGGGCTCACCGCGCTCTTTGGCATGTTTGACAGCATGCAGCCGGGTGAACTCCGCCCCAAAAAAGAGAATTTGCGCCGAGTAATAGACCCAGGTGAGGAGAATGATGAACGAGCCCGCCGCGCCATAAATGGACACCATGCTGCTTCGCCCAAGGTAATAACCGATCAGAAACTTTCCGAAATTGAACAAAAGACCTGTTACGAATGCTCCCACCCAAACATCGCCCCAGGCGATTTTGACATCCGGCAGAATCTTGAAAATCATGGCGAAAAGGAGGGTGATCACGCCGAGTGAAAGAAAGAAGTTGAGGGTCCCGAGAAAGAATCGCTCCTCAGGCAGCAAGCCGGAGGCAAAATGCCCGAGGGCTGCCAGCACCGCATTGAGCACGAGCGAAACCATCAGCAGGAAGCCAATTCCGAGAATCATGGTGAACGAAATGAGACGATCCTTGATGAAATCGCGCACTCCGTGCCCCGATTCCCGTTTCACGCCCCAAATTGTGTTGAGCGCGTCTTGAAGTTCAACGAAGACAGCCGTGACACCCAGCGCGAAGGTGCTCAAGGCGCCAATGCTCGCCCACAGTCCGGCCTGCGGTCTATTCGCGGCTGCCACCAAGGTTTGAATGGCTTGGCTGCCGTCGTGCCCGACCAATCCATTGAGCTGGCCGAACAACTCTCTTTGGGCCGCCGCCTTGCCGAAAAGCATACCCGCGACGGTCATGACAATCAGCATCAACGGCGCTACGGCGAAAATAGTGTAATAAGCCAGGGAGGCGCCCAGGCGCGGTGTTTTGCTTGCGGACCACGCTGAAAAGGTGTCCTTGAATAATTTCCCATAATCCTTGATCTCGGCGGAAAGCATACCTTCCTGAATGCCTTAGCCGTTACCGTGCCAATAAGCTTCCGAGGCAGATGCCAGGAAATCGAAGCCAGCGACCAGCGTTTTGCGAAAAAATTGGGCGATTTGCAATCGCGCGGATTCGTGGTATCAAGTCGCAACCGACGCAGTGCCCGTGGCACGGGATTGGCTTGGACGGCAACGCGAGCGGCGAACCGACGAAATTTTACGAAAGTGACTCCCAAAAAGCAAAGCCTGAGAGAGGTTCTCAAGGCGTTTACCATTGAACTGCCGGTTTTCGCTGTGCTAATGACAGCCTACGTCGTGTTTGTGCTGCATTTTCTGACGCCCTGGCTGACTCATCTGTTTCACGAACAGCGGAAATGGTATGCGGCGGTCGCATTGGGGCTCATTGTTGGACAGGGGTTCGTTCTGGAGCTTCTCGCGCGGTCGCTGCTGGGATTGATCCGAGGCAAAGGCAGCCGATAAATGGATTTCCCCATCTCCCATACGCATATCAACCCCCTCCTGCTGGCAGCGATGGGGTTTGTCGTTGGCTTGTGCGGCGGGTTCTTCGGAGTCGGCGGCAGCTTTTTGGCGGGGCCGGCCTTGTTCGGATTTGGCGTGCCGATGAATTTTGTCGTCGGAACCGACCTCGCTCACATCGTCGGAAAATCCATTGTCGCGGCGCGCAAACACGGGACGCTTGGCAACATCGACCTGAAGCTGGCCGGAGTGATGGTTTTTGGAACCATCGGCGGCGCGGAATTGGGCGCGCAGCTCATTCAGCATCTTAAAAAGAACAAGCACATCGATTCGGTGGTCGGCATCAGTTTCATGGTGCTGCTCATTTCGATCTCCGCTTTTATGGGCTGGGAATGCTGGCGAACCCTGCAAATGCAGCGCGCGGAAAAACGGCAGGGCAAAGCGGGCCCGCAATTGCTGACAAGAAAAGATGTCTCCGCTTTTCGCAATATTTCCCGAATCGTCCAGGCGCTCGATTTGCCGCCACACATTGATTTGCCGGCGTCTGGCCTTAAGCGAATTTCCATTTGGCCCATCATTCTCGTTTCACTCGCCGGCGGATTCTTTAGCGGATTTCTTGGCGGCGGGGCAGGCTACATCCGCATGCCGGCGATGGTCTATCTCTTGGGAGTGCCGACTCATGTCGCCATAGGCACCGATCTGTTTGAGATCATCATCTCGGCCAGCTATGGAACGCTGAGCCACGCCTTCAAAGGGAACGTGGACATCATGATCGCCTTGATCATGCACACCGGGGGCGCGATTGGGGCGCAAATTGGAGCGACATTGACGCAATACTTGACGGGCGTTCGCATCCGGCTTGCTTTCATTCCGCTGCCGATCATCGGCGCGGCGATCATTCTCCACGGGCTGCTTTCGGGCCAGCCCGGCCCGAAGTAAATCGCTATTTCGTGGGAGGCTGCTTATCCGCTTTTTCGTGTTTTTGGCGCTTCTTTTCGGGCAAATCGGTGCGAGTCCAGGTAATAATCCCGAGGAGCTTGAAATATTTGTTGTAGGACTTGCCGATCAAAGGGCCGCTGGAATAGAAGTGCTCACCATTGGTCCGCGAGTAAGCCAGGAGTGATATCTTCGCCAGCGCATATTGCGACTCTGTCTTATAGAGAGCTATTTCAGGAATAGCAAGCGTTCCCGCCAGGGGAATGGGAAGTCCGCTATTAGGCATGCCAATCAAGTCAGACGTGTAGTCAATCGAAAGCGCGCCCGCGCGGGCCTCGATGACATAATCGGCGCCGGCCGCATTTGACACAAGAAATGCCCCTGAACTATTGACGGCATCTCTAATGGTGCCGATAGCATTTTTGGAATCATAACTATCAAAGTAGGTTGTATCCACGAACACCTTCTTGCCCGCGAAGTTGATGAGTTCTGGCGATTGCATGGCCCGGTCCACCGAAGTGCTCAAAAGCAATTGTTCTGTGGCGGAGCGGGGAGGATTTGTCATGTTGGTTTGAACGCAACCTGGCAGGGTGGCCGCGGCGGCGGCCACCAGCAGGGCAGAGAGATTTTTTCGCGATGAAATCATACCTTGGCATTCGCAGGCCCTGCCTGCGAATTGCGTTGAAAGGTAAGCGCAATTTCAAGGGGTGTCTTATGGAGACTTCACCCCACTGTCAAAAAGCAGGTGGCGCGCCCTTGTGCAAAAGCAAGCGACCTGGCAGAACTCGTTCTGCCAGGCCTTGCCAGCCCTCCTGGCGAACCCAAGCAGGTTCGCCAGAGGTCAATCTTCTTAGCGCACCGGGAAGCCGTTGTAGACTCCGTCCGTCATTTCGTCAATCGCGTTCGAGGCGGTCCGGGGCTGAGGCATTGGACCATCTACGGGATCGCCGTAGTGAGTGATCGTGACCGGTATAGACGTGGGAATGTACTCCGGCCCGAAGACTTCCACAGGGGGAAGCTCGACGGTCGGGGCCGGTTCAGCGCCCCAGGCCGGGGTGATCGAGGACGGCCATTGGCCATTCTCATATCCGCGGGCTTGGGCCAAATTCGCCTTGCTGGCGTTGAGGATCAGGGTGTTCCCAGAGGCGCCGGGCTGGAAAGCCGCCAGCGGGACTGGAATGTAGCGGGTCTTGGCAAAGAAGCCATGCTTCACGCTCAAGACGCAGTAGGACACCTGATTGTTGTTGAAATCAACAACAATGTCGCTGATGCGGCCAAGGCACTGGCCTTGCTGATTCTCAACCTTGGTTCCAACCAGCGTGCTGGTCTTGGCCACCACTTGGGTGGCCTGGGTTGTGGTGGTGTTCGTGGTCGTATCCGCCACGGCGACACTGCCTGCGGAGGCCACACAAAGTGTGGCAACGCACGCGGTAACTTTGACAATGTTTGAATTTTTCATATGCTGGCCTTTCATTACTAACAGTTTTACTAACACTTGCTTTTATTCTGGCCTTTCGGCCTTGACCGGGTTCCTACCCGGTCCGATCTTCTTGCCTATAGCTTCGCCTGTCTGCGGCCAGCCGCAATAGGAGCGAAGCCTGTTCATGGACACGGAAGAAAGGCTCAGGCGGAAAGCGCAAAACCGCCTACCGCAGAGTCGTTTGCCAGTCCCATCGGAGCATCAGGGCATTGCCTGAGCCGCCTATGTGGAATTGCTTCTATTTAGTTGACTAAAAAAGCATGGAACGTGTCAAATAAACATTACGGAAACCTCTCGTGTCGGACATTCACCCGGAGGGCAAATGGGAATTTTGTCAGGAATTACGACGAACTTTGCGGGCCATTAGATTTTGGCCCGTTGTTTTAATGAAAAAGGGCAGCGCAATTTCTCGCGCTGCCCCATGTGGAGGTCTGAGAGCTTTAGCTATTCGCCATCTCCCTCGCCCTTGCCAACTTCCTCGTCGTCTTCATGGGCATCAAGGTTGACGATCTGCATGGCAAGCGAGGTTAGATGCTCGTCGGTGTCGCTTTCTTCGTCCAGGGTTTCCTCGAGAAGATTTGCGGCCTCGTCATTGTCCAACTGCTTGGCCCAGCTGTGCAGGCAGCCGTAGGCGGCAATTTCATAGTGCTCTATCTTCTGCGCCGCGCAGATCAAACACGGGTCGCCGAGTTCATCGGCAATGCGCTCAATAGCTTCTTCAATGAGGCTCTGCATCGCCCTGCATTTCTGCGAGGGCCGTTTCTCACCGAGGATGTCGAAGACTTCCTCCAGCCTGCGCACGTGGTCTTCTGTTTGCGCGTGGTGGGCCGCGAAGGCTTCTTTCAGCTCCTCATGCTCGGCGGCTTCAGCCATCTTTAACAATGCCTTGGTAAGCTGCTTCTCGGCATCATAGATGTCCGCAAGTTCGAGCAGGAAGCAATCGTGCAGGTGACTCATAGCTTGTTTCGTTGGCAGTTAACAGCGCAATCAAAGGTGCCCGGCGCGATTCTAGAAGCTAAGGCGAATGCCAGCCCGGCCCATGCCGTAGTTGGGTGAGTATTCCGTGAAAGCATAACGGCCGTCCACGAAAACACTGAAATGACGGACGACCCGAAATTCAACACCCACGCCGACATGGCCTTCCCATTGGAGCCACGGTTCCCATTCGCGGCCTCCGCCGAGGAATCCGTAAGGCGCGATGCAGGTATTGGGAATTGGGAAGCGGCCAATCAGGTCGCCTTCCAAGTCATCGACGGTCGAATGATGGGTGCTTTCAGAGAAGGCTTCAACTCCCACCCCAAAATACCTATTGATGAAATAATTTCCGCCCGCGCCCGCTCCAAGGCGGACATGATGAACGAAGCGGTCGCCGGTAAGGTGATCGAGCGTGTATTGGCCGACTGTACCCATGCCAAAAAGGTCAAGGGAGAGCTCGTTGCCATGATAGAGGGGCTTCCAATCAGATGGCGGAACGTTTGTCGCGGTCATGTCTTGAGCCATCACCGAAGCGGAGGCTCCGAGTGCGATGAGTCCGATCACTGCATTTGTGTATTTATTCATAGCATTTCATTACTTAATTTACTCGACGGTATCCCCACTCCTTTAAGACGGAGGGTCCGTCGTCTTTAGCTAACGTCATGCCAGAGCCCAATGGCTGTTGTCTATGAGGGCGACCCTGAAAGACGGTTTGCAAAATGCAATCACCCTTCATCCAACGATGCAGTTCGCATATGCGTGGAACCGGACTCGTGCTGGGAGAGGCGCACGGCACCCGAGTTGCTTGAATAGAGCTATGAAAGCTTGGTTACCCATTTCGATTTTGGCGGCGGCTGGCATGTTGTCGGCACAGGGGCAAAGCGCTCCGTCTGCCAATCCCGCGCCCCGCGCGAAGTCCGCCCCCGCTGCCAATTCCGCTCCTGTGGCAAGTTCTGCGCCCGCAACAAAGCCGGTGACGCCAGCCCAGTCAGCGCCCGTTGCTCCGTCCGCCGCGGCTGCCACTGCGGCACCCGCCGCGGGTCCGGCCCCGGCGGCTCCTCGATCATCCGTGGCGGCTCCCATCCTTCCTGCGACGCCGCTCAAGCCGGGAAGTGCTGCCCCCTTGGCAAAGCCCGGCGCACGATTGCCGATTCAGCCCGCGAATTCGGGAATTGCGAAGCCTACCCCATCTCCGGCGCCGAATGCCGGAAACTTCCCTTCCGCCCCAGGCGTGGGGCAGCCGGCGGCCCCAGGAGCCGGCCCCCATGGTCCGCCGCCGGCCGATCCCGATATTTATGGGCCTCCCGGGTTGGTCCGTTCGTATGGTTACGGGCCCCCCAATTATTATCCTTACACGAGCAAAAAGGCGGCGCCAGCCAACACTCAGCCGCGCGCGACGAACACCGTGCCCACGGCAGTGAGAACATCCCCGCAATGATTCTCGTGAGGACATGCCATTCGCCAAAAAGCTATGCTGTACACCCTAGCGTTAGTTCTGATCATCATGTGGCTTCTGGGATTCGTGTCTTCGTACACGATGGGAGGATTCATACATATTTTGTTGGTTGTTGCGGTGGTGCTGATCCTTGTGCGATTGATTCAAGGGCGCCGGGTTTAAATGGAAGAGCGCGTCCTCATGCATGCCGCGATTAAATTCCTGGGGGGGCGAAAGGGCGAATTCCCGCCGCAAGCCGCGCTCTCAGGCAACCCCTATCCGGTCCCCAATGCCGAATGCGCTCCAGGGAATCCCAATCTCACGTGAATCCTCGCGGAGGCCATCGGAGCCGGCCGCAAGGCCCGAGGTCCACCGGGCCGATTCTGGCGCAATTCACCCGGTTGATCATCAGCTCCGCGGGCGTCCTGCTGCTATTTTATTGCGCGCGCTCGGTGGTGCTGCCGGTGCTGCTCGCGATGGTGGGCTGGATGGCGCTCAAGCCGCCGGTGGCGTGGCTGCGCCAGCATGGCGTTCCGGGCCCTGCCGGGGCCGCTCTGGTCATTGGGATTTTGTTTTCTTGCATTGCCTTCGGATTGATTCATCTCGAGCGGCCAGTGGCGGAGTGGGTGAAGACGGCGCCGGAGACGCTGCCTCGTTTGAAAGACAAGTACCAGCACATTTTCAAACCGATTTCGCGGATGACCACGGCGATCTACGGCTTGGGAACTGTCGCGGAGGAACGAGGGCATCCACCCGGGCAGAATGAGCCGCAGCCCCACGCGCCGCCGTCCGAAATTGCGGCCGGTCCCAAGTCTACGAACGCCCCGGCGGCAGCACCCGCGCCAGCTCCCGCTCCAACTGGAGCCACGGAAATCGCGGGCACGTTGTTCACTTGGACGGGCAGCGTGCTTTTTGGAATTGTAGAAACGACTGTTCTCTTGTTTCTCTTGCTGGCCTCCGGAGACCGTTTTATCGAGAAATGCGCTGCCGTGATGCCCACCAGCCGGGCGAGCGCCACGGAAATCGGCCGGGAGGTGCAGCGCAGCATTTCCACCTACCTCTTCTCCGTAAGCCTGATCAATATTGTGCTCGGAACGGTGGTGGGAATTTCATTGCACATTGTCGGCATGCCCAATGCGGCGATGTGGGGCGTGGCGGCGGCGCTGGCGAATTTTGTTCCTTACTTTGGCCCGATTGTGGGAATCGCCATCGTCACGGGCGCAGGGCTGCTGGCCTTTGATACCATGGGCAGGGGATTGCTGCCAGGGGCGGCTTACTTGGTCTGGCATGTGTTGGAAGCGGATTTGATTACGCCCATACTGCTGGGGCGGCGCTTCAAAATGAGCGCGTTCGTGATTTTTGTGATGCTGATGTTCTGCACCTGGCTGTGGGGGGTTCTCGGCACGCTGCTGGCGATGCCGGTGCTGGTATCCATCAATGTCATTTGCAGCCGCGTTCCGGCTCTCGCGCCGGTGGCTGAATTTCTATCCGCGTGAGGGTGCAGGCGCGCGCTGCGCCGTCCCATGACTCCCATTCTTCATGGGAATTATGGGTTTTATGGGGTTCTTGGGCTAACCCAGGCCTATGCGCTTGCGCTTCCGATAAAGCGTGGCTTGGTCTATGCCAAGCACGCCGGAAGCCTGGGCGAGGCTGGTGGTCTTCTCCAAAATGCGGCGGATGTGAACCTCCTCAAGCTTGTCCAGCGAGATCAGCGCGCCAATTTTCACGTCGTCAGCCGGCTGCGAGCCGGGGTTCTGAGCCGTCCGCATTTCGGTGGGCAGATCTTCCGGCATGATCAACGTTCCACGCGCCAAAATGACGGCGCGCTCAACCGCATTGCACAATTCCCGCAAGTTGCCCGGCCACCGATGCGAGCGAATGCGTTCAAGCGCCTCCGGCGAGAAGCCATCGACTTTCCGGCCGCATAGCTTGGCAAAATGCTCCAGATAATGCCGCGCAAGATTTTCCAAGTCGGCGCCGCGATCCCGCAGCGGCGGAACCTCGACGGAAATCACATTGAGCCGGAAATACAAATCTTCGCGGAAAGCGCCCGCCGCGATGCGCTCCTGCAAGTTCCGATTGGTGGCGGCGATGACGCGGACGTTGGCGCGGTAGACGTTATTCTCGCCCAGCCGCTCGTATTCGCGTTCCTGGAGAAGGCGCAACAATTTTGGCTGGATTTCCATCGGCAAATCGCCGATTTCGTCCAGAAAGAGAGTCCCGCCGTCCGCCGCCCGAACCTTGCCCCAGCGATCCTTGACAGCGCCTGTGAAAGCTCCGCGGACGTGGCCGAACAATTCGCTTTCCAGCAATTCCTTGGAGAGGCTAGGGCAGCTCACCGTCACAAATGGCTTGTCGGCGAGGTGGCTGTTTTGATGAATGGCCCGCGCGGCCACTGTTTTGCCAGTGCCGCTTTCGCCCAGAATTAGAATCGAGGCGGGCGTCTTGGCGGCGCGCAACAGCACGCCCATGACCTCCTGCATCAAGGGCGTGGAAAAACTGAAGAGCGGTTCTGGCGTTTGCGCCTTGGATTCCGTGACTTCGCGCTCGAGGCGCTCGATTTTCTGGCCCATCTGGCGAAATTTTTGCAAGCGCGCCAGCACCGCCAGAAATTGTTCGCGCTGGAATGGCTTCTCGAGAAAATCGATGGCGCCCGTGCGCATGGCTTCAACCGCCGTCTTGACGCTGCCTTCGGCGGTGAACATGATGACCGGCAGATTGGGGTTTTGCTCCTGGATGCGGCTGAGCACGTCCAGGCCGCTTTCGCCATTCAGATGCACATCCAGCAGCACCGCATCGAATTTTTCCCGCTTGAGAAGAGGCAGCGCCTCGTTGCCGGAGCCGACGCCTTCGGCATAGTGATCCGCGCTGTCAATGACCATGCAGGTCGCGTCGCGGAACGTTTTGTCGTCGTCAATAATTAGAAAATCCATAGCTCAGTTTGAAGCGGAAGTGGCGCGCGGGAGGCGCACGGTGAAGGTGGTTCCGGATCCGGCGGTGGACTGGCAGGTGACCTCGCCATTCATCGCCTGCGCCAGTTCGTGAACGATGCTGAGGCCCAGGCCGGTCGAAGCTTCGCCCGCGGTGGGGCACGCGGAAAGGCGGCCGAAGCGCCGAAACATTCGCGTCTTGTCTTCCTCGGTGAATCCCGGCCCTTGATCGGCGATGAGGCATTCCACCGCGCCCGGTTCCGTGCGCACGGATAAGCGGATTGTTTTCTCCGGCGAGGAAAATTTGATCGCATTGGACATCAGGTTATCCAGCACCTGGTTGAGCGCGATCTCGTCCGCTCGCACAAAAGCGGACGGCTCGTCTCCATCCAGCAGCAGGAATAGCCCTTTGCGGCGGGCTGATTCCGCGTGGCGCTGAATCGCGCAGGCGGCGATTTTTGACAGGTCGAGGCATCTGGGGCTCAGGGCGAATTTCGACTGCTCCCGGGCTGAAATCCATTTCACGAATCCGATCAATTGGGCGCAGGAGCGGAGAATGTTTTCCGCCAACTGGATCGCGCGGCTGTCCCGGCTTCCGCTGAGCTGGCGGCAAAGCTCCAGCGCGTCCGCATGCATCCTGCCGAATTGTGTTTTGCAATCTAGCGCAAGCTGGGCCAGGACCTTGTTTCGCTCGCGTCCGAAGTTCGCCAGGCGGTCGCAATTGAATTTCAGGGCAAGCTGGGTCTCGACGCGCTGAATGAGCTCGGCGGAATGAAAGGGTTTTGTCACAAAATCCACCGCGCCGGATTTGAGCGAGCGCACGACGGAATCCTTGTCGTCGGACGCGGAAAGGAAAATGACCGGCACATCCCGGCCTGTCTCGCTTTGGTGAATGCGGCGGCAGGTTTCCACTCCGTCCATCAACGGCATCAACAGGTCAAGCAAAATTAAGTCGGGAGGCATGGCCTCCAGCCGTTTCAACGCCGTTGGCCCGTCCTTGGCGGGGATGATTTCGTGGCCAAGCTTCCCGAGGACGGAGCCCACGGTTTGAATGTTGGCCGCATGGTCGTCCACCACTAGAATTCGCGCCGCGCGCTTCGTGGAGGGCCCGGATGAAGGTTCCCCTCTCTGGGCGGCGTGGGTGGTGGCTGCTTTGGCGAGAAAGTCTTTGACAAAGGCCAGCAACCGCTGGCTCGGTTCGAGAATTCCGCGCACCAGCTCGGCGCTTCCGACGTCGTCGAGGCAGGGCTGGCGCTCGCCCAAGAGTTCGGCGCTCATGATCACGCCGGAAAGAGTGCCCTTCAAGTCGTGCGCCAGCATGGCGAGCCGGTGATCCTTGTTTTCCGCATACAGGGCTAATTCGTCCCGGGTGGCCTTGAGCGCAAGGGCGGTGCGGATGCGCGAGGCCAGTTCGTGTTCGTTATACGGTTTGGTGATGTAGTCGAAACCTCCCGCCGCCAAGGCGGGAACGATGAAATCCTGCTGGTCCGCCGAGGAGACAAAAATCACCGGAACATCTTTTCCCTCGGGCGTGGCATGCAATTTCCGGCACACTTCGCAGCCATCCATGTCCGGCAAGAACAGATCAAGCAGCACGAGATCGGGTTTGGCCGCGGCGGCGCGGCGAAGCGCCGTGGCTCCGTCCAGGGCGGGAATCACTTCATGCCCCATGCGCCCGAGAATGGGCCCGACGCTCTGAATGGCGGCCCACTGGTCGTCAACTACAAGAATGCGCCGGCCTGTGGCTTCCGCCCGCGGCTGGTCATCCAATTTGGTGAAAAAATCGGTGTGCGTATTCATGTTCGGGCGTTCTTGCGCAGTTCAACGGCGATGTGTGAAAATTGGAGAAGCGTGCTTTCCAAGTCCGCCACCGCGTAGCTGTCGGCGTGGCGGCGGATGGTCTTGGCATAGGCAATCAGTGGCTGGCATTGCCATCTCTGGCCCAGGCCATCGACCTTCGTCGCGAATGCTTTGCTTTGATTGATCGCCACGCTGTCGCGCACTGGCGGCCACTCGACCTCCACCAGGCGCTCCACTTCCGCAATCGCTTCTCCTGGCAACGGCGGGCAAATGAAACTTTCCGGTTCCCCGTCCTGTTCGTTCGAGGCGGCGGCTGGCTTTGGAAGCAGCGGCACAAAATTCTTTAATTCCTGGAAAACGTCATGCTGCGAAAACGGCTTCCGCAAATATCCGCTGAACTGCGACCGGATCTCGTGCTCTTCCTCGACGAGGCTGGAGGCGGTGACGGCGATGACAGGGGTTGTTTTTAATTCCGGAATCTCGCGGAGGGCCTGGAGCGTCTGCCGCCCGTCCATTTCGGGCATGCGAACGTCAAGCAGAATGACATCCGGCTGCTCCCTCCGCGCGATCTCCAGCCCTTCGCGGCCGCTGGCCGCCAGCAACAGACGATGATGCGAATTGCCGAACATCGCTTCCAGCAATTCGCAATTTGTTTGATTGTCATCCACCGCCAGCAGTGTAGTCGGACGCAATTCGTTGAAGTCCGTCTCGCGGATAACGCGAACGGGATCGGCGGCGGGGGCGTGCTCCGAGATGGCGACACTGGGGAAATGAAGCTGAAACAGCGAGCCGTGCTCCGGTTCGCTCCTGGCGGTGACGCTGCCTCCCATCATTTCCGTCAATCGTTTAACGATCGCAAGCCCGAGCCCGGCGCCCTGGTATTCCTTGTCGCGATGGGCGCCCGCCTGGACGAATGGTTTGAAAATGGCCTCCAGCCGGCCGGAAGGGATGCCGACGCCCGTGTCTTCCACTTCAATCGAGAGCGACCCAGCCTGCCCGGATTCCTGCTGTTGCCAGCGCAGGCGGGTTTCAATCGCGCCGCTGTCCGTAAATTTGACGGCGTTTCCCAGGAGGTTTACCAGAATCTGGCGGAGCCGAATCCGATCCAGCAGAAGCGACCGCGGGACTTCGTCGGGAATCACCCACGAGAGCTTGAGGCCTTTCCTGGCGGCCGATTCGCAAAACATCGTTTTGATAAATTGCAAAACTTCGCGGAGGTCGGTGGGCTCCATTCGCAATTCCAGGACGCCCGCTTCAATCTTGGACATGTCAAGCATGTCATTGATGAGCTGCATCAGGGACGAAGCGCTCCGGCGGATCGATTGCAGATAATCCCGCTGCTTTTCTTCCTGGATATCATTTTCCAGCAATTCGCCGAAGCCAAGAATGGCGTTCATGGGCGTTCGAATTTCGTGGCTCATGTTGGCGAGAAAGACTGTTTTCTCCTGGCTGCGGCGGTCGGCTTGCATTTTCGCCTCGATCAGCTCGCGCTCGCGCTCTTGGTGTTTGACAGTCATGCGCGACAGCCAGAATGCAAAGAGCCCGGCGCCAATGCCGAGTATGCCGGCCGTCAGGCTGGTGAGACTGGCGCGGGTCAATTGCAAACGGGCGCTTGCCCCTTGCGCGAAGACAAGCGCAGAGGGAGAGGCGCCCATCGCGGAGAGATCGTCAACCACGGCGGCCATTCTTCGTTTTCCTTCGCCGGATTGAAGTTTCGCCGCGGCCGCGGCGACTCCATTGGCCTGGGCCGAGCGCATAATTTCTTCTTGATATTCAAGGCAATCCTGCGCCTTGCGGCGGAAAGAGGCAGTTTGCCCCAAGAGGCTTGAATCACCTTCAGCCAGCGCTCCCAGGTGCCGGCATTCGGCGGCCACGCTTTTGGCGTCTCTGCTGAACGCGTCAAAATATCGTGAATTGCCCGTAATGATATAGTCGGCCTCGCTGGTTTGAGTTTGAAGGAGCAACTGGCAGATGGAGCCAAGCTCCAGCCGGACGCCCACCGCGCGGTTGGCGGCGTTCAATTGATTTGAAAGAGTAACCCAAGTGGCCGCCGCCAGCACGACGCTCGCGGCGGAAAGTGTCAACCAGACAACGACAACGGTCTCGAAGAATTGGCCGCTCGGACGGCGCATCACGAGTTTGCGCATCGCTTCCTTCGTGGTTCTGACGGTGCCAGCGGGGGCCGCGCCGGAGCGGCCCGGTTGGGTTTCGCGCGCGTTCATCATGTTGAGTTTGGTGGCATTGACCCACCCACCTTAGTTCACACCGCGTCCCGGCGCTAAGTAGGTGATTACCTCGGTATAGCCGTAGGGGCAGAACCCATTTGTGGAGACCTCGGAGTGCGCTATTGTTTGCACATGACTGCATCGCAGCAGCAGGAGGAGGTCGCAGACTCGAAGAACTCATCGGCATCGCGCGTGGCTGCCTGCGACACTTGTGGTCTGGTGCAGGAGGTGGAATATATTCCGCCGGGTTCGAAAGCTTGCTGCCCAAGGTGCGGATTTCATCTGCAGCATCGCCGCCCCAACAGCCGGGTCCGGACGCTCACGTTTTCACTGGCGGCGCTGTTGCTTTACTTTCCTTCCAACTTCTATCCGCTCATCACCGCGGAATATCACGGCCTCCACAGCGAGACGACGATCATTCAGGGTATTCACGCCTTGTTCCGGGAGCGCCAATACTTCATCGCCTGCCTGGTTTTCTGCACGAGCATTCTTTCGCCGGCCCTGAAGATCATTGGGCTGTTGTTGATATCTTTGACACTCGATTGGCCGCGGTGGAAGAAGGCTCGCGCATGGATTTACCACGTTATTCGCATTATTGACCCATGGAACATGCTTGAGGTGTTTCTGCTGGCGATTTCCTTGTCCATGATCGAAATGGGGCGGGTCGCGACCGTGCATCCGGGGAGGGGTGTGTTTTCCTTTGCGGCGGTGGTGGCGCTGACCCTTTTGGCAACGTTGAGCTTTGATCCCCGCCTGCTGTGGGATGATCCAAAGGAGAGGAAGCTAAATGAATAGGCTCCAAAATGGCCGCGCGGAAGGGCGGGCTCTGCCGAAGGCCGTCATTAAGAAAGCGCGCCCGGCATGGCTTTTGTGGCTGGTTCCGCTGGCAGCGGCGGCGCTCTGTGTGTGGTTTGTCTATCGCGATTACGTCGCGACGGGTCCGTTGATCACGATTTACTTTCAGAACACCGAAGGACTGGAGGCCGGCAACACGAGTGTCCAATACCGCGGCTCGCAAGTGGGCGTCGTCAAATCGCTGAGCCTCGCGCCGGATTTGAAACATGTGAAGGTGACTGCCCGCCTCGACGGGTCTGCGAAGGATCTCGCGCGCGAAGGTTCCATTTTCTGGATCGTCCGCCCTGAATTGAAAGTCGGCACCATCAGCGGGCTTCGGACGATTGTTTCTGGCGAATACATCACCGTCCAGCCAGGTCACGGCGCCGAAACAAATTCTTTCACCGCCGCATCCGAAGCGCCACCTGATCCGCAGCCTGGCGCATTGCTTATCACGATTCGGGCGCCGTCCTTGGATTCGCTGCGGGAGCATTCGCCGATTTTTTATCGAGGCGTCGAGGTTGGAGAAGTTTTGGGCGACCAACTGTCGGAGGACGCGGCAGGCGTGCTGATTCGGGCCAGAATCCGCCAGGAATATGCGCCGCTGGTGCGCGGCAATTCAAAATTTTGGAACGCGGGCGGAGTCGATTTCAAGTTTGGATTATTCAAAGGCGCAGAGGTGTCGGCCGAATCGGCCTCGACCCTGCTCAGTGGCGGCATCGCTTTTGCCACGCCGCCGGAACCCGCTCAAGCCGTCACGAACGGGGCCGTTTTCGATCTTTATGAAAAGCCGAAAGACGGGTGGAAGGATTGGTCGCCTGCCATCACGCTCAAGCTTGCCGAAAACGCGCCCACAAACAAATCGCAGGCCAGCTCCAAACTGCCCTTTCAATGAGTGAAAACAAATCCTGCCTATAAAATCCGCGTCTTTACGCTGGCGGCCATCGTCTTTGCGGCAACGCTCCTGTTTACGTTCGTGGTGGGATTGGTGGCCCTGCATTTCTCCTCGCGAGTGGAGACGGAACGGGCGGTCGAGCAGCACCTTGAGGAAACAGTCGCGAGCGTGGATGATGCCGAGACGTCCATGCACAGTTACTTTCTGACCGCCAATGGCCGTTATCTCCAGGCCTATCGCCAGGCGCTCACGCAGATTGAGATGGAAAAGGACATTCTCCGGGGCCACGCGGCCGCGGGCGAACTTGCCCCCAACGGGGTCGAAAATCTCATCCGCGATGTCGAAGCCAAACAGTCTGAAATGAGGGAAGTCCTGCTGCTTCACGCCAAGAGCGGCTTGTCATCCGCGCTGGCCTCTCTGCAAACCGGGCGGGGCATTCAACTGACAGATGCGATCCATGGGGACATCGAGAAGCAGAAATCCGCCGTGACTGCGGTGCTGGCCAAAACCATGCGCCGCGCGCAACTTGCGGATTCGGCGCGTGTTCTGGCTTTTGTTTTTACGATTGTGACAAATCTGGCCTTCCTTGCCTGGGCGGATGTGCGCGTCACGAGGACGGCGCGGGCGCGGGAGGCGGCCATCCTTGAAATGAAGCGGCAAAAGGAGCTGCTCGGAACCACCCTGGCTTCCATTGGCGACGGGGTCATTGTCACAGATACCGAAGAGAACGTAACATTTCTAAATGCCGAGGCGGCGCGCTTGACAGGCTGGAATCCGAAGGAAGCCGCCGGCCAGCCGGTTTCAAAGGTATTCCGCATCGTCGACGCCACGACGCGCCAGACCAAGGACAGCCCGGTAAAGCGGGCGCTGCGATTTGGCGCTCCCACGGGCCAAATTAACCACACGCTGCTGCTCTCCAAGACTGGCGCCGAATACCCAATCGACGAAAGCGCTGCGCCCATTCGCCAGCAGGGCGGAGCGCCATTCGGCGTTGTCGTCGTGTTTCGCGACTGGACGAATCAGAACAAGGCGGAGGAAACCCGTTCGCGGCTGGCCGCCATTGTGGAATCGTCCGAGGACGCCATCATTTCCAAGGGGCTGGACGGAATTGTTCGGACGTGGAACATAGGCGCGGAAAAGCTATTTGGCTACAAGCCGGAGGAAATGATCGGAAAGCCGATCACGCTGCTTCTCCCGCCGGAACGGCTGGGGGAGGAGGATTTCATTCTCGGAAAGATCCGGCGTGGGCTGCGGGTGGAGCGCATTGAAACCGTGCGGGTGGCCAAGGACGGGGCGCGCATCCCGGTTTCACTGAGCGTTTCGCCTTTGCGGGACGAGCACGGACACATCATTGGCGCTTCAAAAATTGTTCATGACGCCACGGAAATTGTGGCCGCCCGGGAAAACCTGGCCCGCGGCCGCGAGGAATTGGAGCTGCGCGTCCAGGAGCGCACCACAAAATTGCAGGAAATGGTCAACGAGCTGCAGCACATCTCTTACTCCATAACCCATGACATGCGCGCCCCGCTCCGAGCGATGAGCGCGTTTGCGGAGATGCTGATGGACCAAACCTCCGAATCCCGCCCCACGCCCTTGGAAGCAGAGGATTACTGCCGCCGCATCGTCCGCGCGGCGCGCCGCCTGGATCAGCTTATAGTTGACGCTCTTAGCTACACCAAAGTTGTTTTGCAGGAGGTGCCGCAATCGCCGGTGGACCTCGACAAAATCGTGCGCGACCTGATCGACGTTTATCCGCACCTGCATCCGTCCCGGGCGGACATTCAAGTTGAAGGAACCCTGCCCATGGTGACGGGCAACGAATCATACTTGACCCAATGCTTTTCGAACCTGCTTGGCAATGCCGTCAAGTTTGTGACGCCGGGAATCCGTCCCGTCATTCGCGTGCGCGCGGAGAACAGAGGAGATGTGACGCGGATTTGGGTGGAGGACAATGGCATCGGCATTCCAGCCGCGGCGCAAAAGCGGCTGTTCGGAATGTACGAGAAGCTGGACGACCGCTACGAGGGGACGGGAATAGGCTTGGCGATTGTCCGCAAAGTTGTGGAGCGCATGGGCGGCACGGTGGGCGCGATTTCCGAGCAGGGCCACGGCAGCCGTTTTTGGGTTGAACTCCATTTGGTTCCCGACCTCCACGATGGCGACGACGAGCATGACCTGCTGGCAGCATCCCATTGATTCCGCCGCGACTCCGCCATTTAGGGTAAACACCCTATGTAGAATCGCGGTTCAACCCAAGACCCTGTGCCCGTGAGCAAGGCCAAGCCGAGCGCGATTCCCGTCAAAACGGTCCTCGCCGCGGAGGACGACGATGGGGACGCCACTCTTCTGCG
The DNA here is from genome assembly GCA_963764165.1 of uncultured Verrucomicrobiae bacterium. Lineage (GTDB taxonomy): Bacteria > Verrucomicrobiota > Verrucomicrobiia > Limisphaerales > Palsa-1400 > Palsa-1400. Next base: position 762,360 of record CAVXRD010000003.1, on the reverse strand, counting down.
CCTGGCGTTTCGCAAGGCGGAGATTTTGCACCCGCTGACAATTGTCCGCGATGGCCAGGAGGCGATTGATTACTTGTCGGGAACGGCGCCGTTTTCAGACCGCGCGAAGTTTCCGATGCCGTCGCTCGTCTTGCTCGATTTGAAAATGCCGCGGCTCAACGGATTCGATGTGCTTGACTGGTGGTCGAAGAATGCGGCCCTGCGCGAGCTGCCGCTGGTGGTGCTTTCGTCGTCGTCCCACGAAACGGACATCACGAGAGCCAAATCGATGGGCGCGCGGGAATACATCGTCAAGCCGCACGGGTTTTTGCAACTGGCCAAACTGATGCGGGAACTTTGCAAACGGTGGTTGTCAGCGCCTTCAGCTTGCCGGTGAACGGTCCGGTTTTCGGGGCGGGCACCCCATTGGTATTTCGAGTCAAATGCCTTAACGGTAAATGTATGAACTGTGGTTCCATCATTGATGAGATTCAAGCGGCCGGAAATGAGGCCGGCGGGCGCTTGAACATCCACATTTTTTTCTCCCAGGTTTGCCAGCCCATGGGAGCAGCAGCAACGAACACGCCGGATTACCCCGGCCAGCAGAAAGGACCGCTATGTTGAACCTAATCACAAGACGCGCGCCCGTGACCTTCATTCCCGTTGCCTTCGCGCCGGGTGACCTCAAACCGAGAGTTGTCCCGATTGAGAGAGGGTCGATTGCCAGGCTGCCGGCCCGCTCCGGCCGAAAAGTCCGTTCTTCGCAGATGCTGAGGTCCGCTCGCGCCGCGGAGGGCAGAGCGTGAAGCCAGTTCTGCCTCTATTTGTTTTTATTGACGCCTGCGGCTGGGAGATCATCAAGAGCGATCCGTTCATGAACAAGATGGCGCCGAACCGCCGGCGCCTGACCTCGGTTTTCGGCTACAGCTCGGCCTGCGTGCCTTCCATCTTGTCAGGCCGCTGGCCCGTGGAGCATCGCAATTGGAACTATTTTGTTTACGAGCCGGAACGCTCTCCCTTCAGGTCCCTCAAGCCCCTGCAATGGCTGCCCACCGCCCTGACCAGCCGCCGAATTTTCCGCCGGTATCTTTCCAAATTTATCAAGAACCGGCTCAGTTTTCGCGGATACTTCGATCTCTACAACATCCCGTTCAACCAAATCTCCCTCTACAACTTCAGCGAGACCAAAAATCCCCTCCAGCCCAAGGGGCTCAATCGCGGGCCGAATATTTTCGATTATTTGGTGGAGCGGGAAATCCCATATTTCGTCAGCGATCCGACGCTGGACGAACATGTCAACCTCAGCGCCTTGGTGAGCGAAATAAAATCCGAGCGCATCGATTTTGCTTTTCAATACTGGCCGGGCCTCGACGGGATGCTTCACATGCTGGGAAATAAATCCCCGGAAATTCCCGTGAAGCTCCGCGTCTACGAGGAATGGATCGGGCAGCTTCTGGCGGCGGCCAAAGGGCATTACGAAGAAGTGCGTCTTTACGTATTTAGCGATCACGGCATGGCCAATTGCGATACCATCCTGGATCTCAAGAAAGAAATCGACGCACTGCAACTGCGTGTGCCGAATGACTATGCCGTGGTCTACGATTCCACAATGGCGCGATTCTGGTTCTTCAACGACCGCGCCCGCTGGCTGGTGACGAGCGCCCTGCAAAAGGTTGAGCTTGGGCGCATCGTGCCGGATGAAGAACTGGAGAAAATGGGCACTCTCTTCAAAGACCGTTATTTCGGCGAATTGGTTTTCCTGGCCAAGGAAGGGGTTCTGATTGTCCCGAGCCACATGGGCGCCAGGCCCATTCGCGGCATGCACGGTTACCACCCAACGGACGCCCACAGCTACGCTTCCCTTTGCACCAACCAGCCGACCATCCCGGACGGCGTTACTGCGATTCCCGATGTTTTCCGATTGATGACCCGCGACGCCGATCTTGCGAAGGCGGCCAATTCCGGCCGACCCACGACGGGCGGCTCTGCCCGGTCAGACCGTTATCAGGCAGCGGCAATTTCATAAACGGGTTCAGCGACTTGAGGCGACAGGAAGGCCTGGCCGCCGCCGAAGCGCCGCAGGCGCGGCATCGTTGTAGAAACCCGCCACAAAAATGTTCCAAGCTCCGTAGGAGCGACCCCCGCGACGCCCGGGATGTTGTGTTGAGGGCCAGTTCTCCTCAATCGCTTGCCGTCGGTCTTTAGCCCCTTTTGGGCAGGCAGGTCCGCGCCCACGGCGTGAAGTTTCCTGCTCGATCACGCCAAAGCGCGAAGGCGGAAGCCTCCTGTCGTCCGTCTCGTCCTCCATAGCTTTAGCGAAGTGAGGAAGCTTTAGCGAAGGGGGAAGCCTTCCGCGAAGGCGGGAACTCGTCTCGGAGCCACCGAAATTCCAGCCGGTCTCTTTTAGTGCAAAAAGTTAGGGTGACACCGGCGCATGGCCATCAGCATCAAATGGCAGCGCCAGATTTCTAGGAGGCTGGCGAAGGGCTTCATCTTTTCAGAATCTGCTCGTAAGCGTCATGCCTGCCTATCCAGAACCAAACAAAGCCTTCCTTTCGTTCTCTGGCTAACGCGCGATGTCGCACTCCAATCCGAACGGACCAAAGGATGCCAGTTTTCTTGAACCGGAGCGATGGATGGCGTGGGTCTGATTTCAGCAACTGGAATTTTGCGTCGGCCAATTCGCGAAGGTCCGGCGCCAGCCGGCGTTAATGAAACAAATACTCAGGAGTGGCAAAGTGGTTCAAAGGGGAGTGCAGCGGCCTGCATCAAAATGCTCATCGGCCTGCCTCGCGAGGTGATCGAGCTTGCCAGAAGCGATGTCCGTTTCGATCTGCTTATCCCATAAGTCCGCGGCGAATTCCTCGAACCATCGAGAAGAAGCAGCCAATTCCGGTTTCGACAGCCGTGTCACTTCCGACTCCAATTCCTCAGCACTCATGGAAAAGAATTAAAGCGGCCCGCACCTGTTTGCAAGCCCGCGAACAGGCCGGGAACGGTCGTCTTCGGCTTCATGCATCCCGACCAATCTTACTTGCTCCGACCCTGGAAATACATCCCCCAGCTTCTTCGCCAATTTGAAACTCAAGTTCTGGTATAAGAGCAGCTTCATTCGGCCACAGTGACGAGGCGGCGTTCACGTTCAGCGGCGTACTCGGGGCAAGCCCGAACGTCTTTCTGCGTCAATTCAGGAAAGTCGCCAATGATTTCAGCGTGCGTCATCCCCGCAGGCAGCCAGCCAGCCAAGCGCGTCGGCCACGGCGATCCGCGTCCTCCGAATGCACGGACGCCCGCCGCGCTTGCCAGCCTCAATGGTGATGAACTTACGGTAATCCATATCCGTTCATGCCTACCGCATCTCGGCACCGGGCGACGGACAATGCTTTCGACTTCGCCCCGCCCAAAGCTCGAAAAACGCCTATCCGGACTTGTCGCGCCGAAGCCTCGGCCAAGGCGGACTTGTAGCGCCGAAGCGACAGCGAAGGCGGTAGCCCCTCTTAGAGCCGCCGAAATTCCAGCCGGTCTCATCTAGCGCAAAAAGCGAGGACACAAGTATCTGCCGCTTTGATTTCCGCGATAGGTCTTTATTGTCCAGGCAACACCCGATAAAACTTCCGTGGATTGCTTGGCTGGTTGACGTCTGTATTGGTGTCATCCCAGAACTGCACTGGTTGAGTTAGAGTCAGGTTGGCTTGAGTTATCCATGAATTCGTGTCGGCTAGATTAGTCGTGCTCTGAATGATGAAATTGTAGCCGACGGTCCCCTGAATCACGACATTCGGGCAGAGTTGAACTCCGACATTGGCCGGGTTCACAATGACCTGATTCGGGGTATTTGTGACGCTGCCCAACGCGCTTGACACGACTACTGAATAAAGTCCGGCATTTGTGAATTGAATGTTGGACAGCGTCAAAGTAGAATTCGTAGCACTGTCGATGGCGTTCCCGTTGTCAAACCATTGGTAACTCAACGGCCCCGTTCCCCAGGCACCTACGCTCAAGGTGTTTGTTTGGCCCCAATACGTATCGACCCCGGCAAATGGAGCGATCAAGTAAGGATACATCGAGAGCGTTGCATTAGAACTGTTGGTCGAGCCGGAAGCGCTGGTGACTAATACGGAATACGTTCCTAAATTTGTTTGCACCACATTTGAAACCGTCAAAGTGCTGGAAGTAGCCCCCGGGATGTTTGTGCCGTTCACCGACCATTGGTAGCCCAGAGGTGGCGTGCCGGTTGCAGTCACGGAAAATGATGCGGTGGTGAAAGCATTGACCTCCAACGATTGCGGTTGGGCAGTTACGGAGAGCGGCGAGTAGATGTTGAGCAAAAATGCATCGTCTTGGCCGGTGGCCGCATTATAACCCTGTCCGACGATTTGCCCCAAATCGTTGATAGCCACAGCATTTTCGAGAGTCCAACCGGAATTTGCCGGAAGCAGATTATTGAGGTCGATCATCACGCCATTGATGTAGAGGAAAGCATCCTGTGTGCCATCAGAGGTGTCAGACCAGCCGACAACCTGGCCGTTGTCGTTTATTCCTTCCGCAAAGCTGGTGTCCCCCCCCAAAGTGCCCAAATCTTGCATGGCTCCAGAGGTGTAGAGGAAAGCATGGGTAGCCCCACTGGCGGTATATGAACCGCCAGTAACTTGACCGTTGTTGTTTATTCCGTTCGCATAGCTAACCGACCCTCCCAAAGTGCCCAAATCTAGCATGGCTCCAGAGGTGTAGAGGAAAGCGTGCTCTTCCACATTAGCGGTATATGCTACGCCACTAACCTGACCCTTGTTGTTTACGCCGCTCGCCGCGCCCCAGTCTCCTCCCAATGTACCCAAGTCATACATGACTCCATTGGTGTAGAGGAAAGGATTTAGAGCATTACCAGCCGTATATGAAGCGCCGACAACCCAGCCGCTGTCGTTCATTGCGTCCGCCTCGCTGTAGGATCCGCCCAAAGTGCCCAAATCTTGCAAGGCTCCAGATGTGTAGAGGAAAGCATGCGTAGAGGAGGATGAATTACCGGGCGTATATGATTCGCCGGCAACTTGCCCGCTGTTGTTTATTGCTGACCCGCTGGCGAAGGAGCCTCCCAACGTGCCCAAATCTATCATGGTTCCGTTGGTGTAGAGGAAAGCGTGCTGTTCCCCATTAGTGGTATATGCTGAGCCACAAACCTGACCGTTGTTGTTTATTCCGTTCGGCGAGCTGCTGGCCCCTCCCAAAGTGCCGAGGTCCAGAATGGAGTTTGTCTGAGCGCGCAGGGCAGTGCCCGAGAAAAGTAACAATCCTCCCGTTAGGGCGGGGAGAATTCTATTGAGTGTTAGCAATACGCTTGGGGATTGTTTTGTGGATTTCATAAGAACGCTCAATTCGTTATTGGTTTGACTGGCATTTCCATTTAATGATTTTCTATTTCCCCCCACCCGGATCCGCAAGTTAAATCGTTGTGCCAAAACGCTTTTTCCGGGAATGCGCGCACTCGGCGCCGATTTTCACTCCCGAACCAGCCCTTCGGTAGTCATTAAGAACCTGTGCATACGTCATGCCTACGTCAGTCCTCACTTTTGGCACTTTTGTATTCGGAAATGGGAATCAGTCTTCATCCGCTGCCATTTCCGCCGCTCGCGCCGGGGCCGTAAAAGCCGCATTGCCCTCGCGCATAAGCGTCGTCATGGCAATTTGTTCATTTGTCGATTGTCGCCCAACATCCACCCATGGTGGCCTGTGTTGTGTCCGCTACCTTTTCTCGCCATTCTCCCGTTGGGATTGCTGGGCGGGCTATCGTCATCGCTGCGCGCTGGAACACTGGGCTTCTGCTCTGAATGATTGACACTCTTTGGGGTGTCAACAGGCTTAGGATAAACGGGCAATGGGTCGCCGTAGGGAGGGCGGTAGCCTTCCGGGAAACCATTGGGATAGCGCCGCTTCATTTCCGTCCGCACCTGGAGCGTGACTTCCTCCTCCTCATACCGCATCGCCGCTCCCGGCCCTTCCCATCGTCTTAGGTCGTTGTTCCAGTTGGCGGCGAAGCGGCCTGTGCCCAGGATTTTATTGATGCGGTCCTCCTGTTCCTCGGGCGAGCGCTTGCGGTTTTTTTCCGCCTCTTGCCGCAGGCGCTCCTCCAGCATTTTCAGCTTCTCCCGGTCGAGCCGCACCTTCTCGCCATAATACTCCGCTCGGCGCAACAGGGCGTACAGACACCACCAATTGGTGCAGCGACGCCGTCTTGTCCGGCCCGTCGGGCATGGCCCCGCAGCGCTGCATCTCCACGAACAGCCGCGCGCTCAGCACGACCGCCAGATGCCGGTTGAGATTTTCCGCCGCCGGACCTTCCACCCCGGCGGCGGCCGTCGCCACGGCTTCCACCGCCTCCTGCGTGTTCCGCTGCTCCAGCCACCCGGCGTAACCGCCCTGGCGCCAGCGCGAGAGGTTGACTTCCGTGATGGGCTGGGAGTCAAAAGATTGCGCCAGCACGCGCTGCACCTCCGGGAGGCCGTTGAGCCATTCCAGAATGGCGGCAGGCGGCTCCGCTTCCAGAAGCCGCTCGTTCAATTCAGCCCGGATATCGGCGGGCAGACGCGCGATCTTGCTGGTGCGGGCGCGGCCGGTCGGCCCGCAGCACTCCTGGCCCGGCGCTGTTTTCGCCACCGGCCCCGGCTGAACAATCGATGATACGGTTGTCATACGCTCACTAAATACCACGAAACAGTGTAACTGCAAGCATAATTGACAAAAAAGATTTTTGAGCTTATTTTTCTCCCTGTGCCCGTCAGGGCGGGTTCTTTGACATTTTGAAAGGCGCGAGACGAGGCAATCGGTCTCTGATTCGAGGGGTGTGATTGAAAACGCGTGGTGGACGCAGGCCGACAGCGGAGCGCGGCTGTGTCGAAGACCAGCCGCAGCCGCGTCGAAACGAGTGGCGCGTTGGAAAGATCTCCAGGCTCGCCAGTCGCAGTTCCGAAGTTTTAATCTGTTTTTTGGAGGTGGCCGCAACAAGAATCGCTGTCAGTTGTTTGAGAGTTGCTGCGGCTGGTCTTCGACACAGCCGCGCTCCGCTCAAAGCGGACCGGCGGCAATCTTACCTGCGCCTCTCCATCCCTTCATTCCTACCCGATCCAGGGCCAGGGCATTGCATCCTATTTCACCCTATTGCACCCTTGGTTTTTTCCCCGAATAAACCGCATTTGGGCCCTGCGGAATCACGCGGACCTCGATTACCGCCCATTATCGGTGAGATTGTGAAAAGATGGAGGACGGGGCGGAGTGGGGTATTCACCCATACGCCGAAACTAAATTTCCGGCACTCTTGTCGCTGAGATGAGTGATCCATTGATCAGTATCATTATGCGTTCGTTTAACGAAGGGTGGGCTCTTCGCCAGACGCTGCCTGCGTTGAAAAATCAGGATTGGAAGAATTGGGAGCTGATTGTGATTGATTCCGGCTCCACGGACGGCTCGGTGGATTTGATTCAGGACGCCGGGCCAAGTCACTTCATCCAAATTCGGCCGCACGAATATAATCCGTCGCGCGTGATGAATTTGGGAATGAAGCTTGCCAGTTCGGAATTCGCAATTTTTGTGAACGCCGACGCGACACCACAGGGGCGGAACTGGCTGCGGCCGCTGGTGAACGCATTGCAGGACGAGAAAACGGCCGCCGTATTTGGGCGGCAGATTCCGCGGCCGGATTGCCAGGCGGTGTTTGCCCACGATTACGTTCGGTGTTTTGGCGAAAGCCGGGATTCCGCGCAATGGGATCATTTTTTCAGCATGGTCAGCAGCGGATTGCGCAAGGACATCTGGTCCAAGCGCGGTTTCCTGGAGTCGATGCAATATTCGGAAGACGACGAGTATACTCGCTGGTGCCGCGCCCAAGGATACAAAGTGGTTTACTGCCCGGAGTCGGTGGTCATGCACTCGCATAATTACACTCCCGCGCAGGCTTACAAACGGTCCTTTGGCGAGGCGAAGGCGCTCGCTGCGGTGTGGCAGCGCCCGGTCTCGGAAGTCAATTGGCCGCGCACGGTGATGCTCGGCTGGATGAACGATCTCCGCCGCGATTTTCAATTCTGCGCGCGCGAAGGCCGCCTGAAGGAATTGCCGCACGCCGCGCAAATTCGCTGGCAGCAGCGGCGCGCCAAATTGGAGGGTTTTCGCGAAGGATGGAAATTTTATCGAAATGATCAAACGGTTCACAGTTGACGGAAGCGCCGAACTGGAAACGCGGTTGGAGCAGCTTTGCGAGCAAGTTCGCGAAGGTGTGACGGCGGCGATTCCGGCCAAAGAAATCGACGCCATTGTGCTGGGCGGCGGCTACGGCCGCGGCGAAGGCGGCGTTTTGCGCGAAGCGGCTGCTGACAAACCGTACAACGATTTCGAATTCTATGTTTTCCTGCGCGGCAATCGTGTGCTGAATGACCGCCGGTATCGAGGGAAACTGCACGAGCTGGGCGAGCGCCTTTCGGTGGATGCGGGCATGGCGGTTGAGTTCAAAATAGATGTTATTGACAGGTGGAGGGACAGCGCGGTGACGATGTTCAGCTACGATCTGGTGGCGGGGCATCGCGTTATTTTTGGGAATGAAGGAATCCTGAATGATTGCGGCCACCATTTGCGCGCCCCGGCCATTCCTTTATCGGAAGCCACCCGCCTAATGTTCAATCGCTGCTCAGGTCTACTGATGGCGCGAGAACTGTTGGACAAGCGGCGATTGACGCGGGAAGAGGCGGATTTTATCGGCCGCAATATCGCCAAGTTGCAACTCGCGCTGGGCGACGCCGTCTTGACCGTTTTCGGCGAATATCATTGGAGCGTCTGCGAGCGCAACCGGCGGCTGGCGGTGTTGGATGCGGGAGAGTTGAATCCGTGGATGCCGGAAATCCGGGCGCACCATGTCGCCGGAATGGCATTCAAGCTGCATCCCAAGATTTCCAGCAAATCAGTTGAGGAATTTGAAGTGGAACATAGGCAATTGACGGCGCTGGCGCAGAGGCTTTGGCTGTGGCTGGAGAGCCGCCGATTGAAGCAGAGCTTTGAAACCATCTCCGATTACGCCCTGAGCACCGTCGAAAAGTGCCCGGAGACTTCCGCGTGGCGAAACTTCCTTTTGAGTGTTCGGACGTTCGGATTTAAGGCGTTTCCGGAAGCGTCCTCATTCCGCTATCCGCGAGAGCGCCTTTTCAACGCGCTGGCACTCCTGCTGTGGGACACGGACGTGACCTCGAAGCCGCGCCTCTTGCGCCGATTGCAGCAATTGCTCCACACCGACGCGCCGGATTGGGCCGGGTTGGTGGGCGTCTTCAAACGAGTTTGGCCTGCCTATGGATGATTTGGAATTTTCCTGGCCAGCGCCGCCCCATGATTTTCTCCTCGGGCAGGAGGACGTGCATGTTTGGTCGTTTTGCTTGACCGAAACGGAGGACACCCTGGCGCATTTAAGGGATGTCCTGGCGCCGGAGGAGCAAAAGCGGGCCGCGGCATTTCGTTTTGACCGGGATCGCAGCCGTTACGTCACGGGGCGCGCGACCTTGCGCACCATTCTTGGGCGCTACCTTGGGGCCGGTCCCGAATCCATACAGTTGACAACAGGTCCCAACGGGAAGCCCTTGTTAAATGCGACGCTGGCCGCGTCTGGATTGCAGTTTAATTTGGCCCATTGCGAGGACGCCGCTGTGCTGGCGCTGACATTCGATCGGCCTCTCGGCGTTGACATCGAGAGGCTGCGCCCCGTCGAGGATGCGGAGGAAATGGCGGCGGTCTTTTGCGCGCCTCGTGAATTTGCGGAGTTCAAAGCGGTTCCAAAATCGGAAAAGGACGCAGCCTTTTTCCGAATTTGGACGCGCAAGGAGGCGCTCTTAAAGGCCACCGGCGCGGGGATTGGACACTTGCTGCGCGAGGTCGAAGTTTCCTTCGACACAGACGCCGAGGCGCGTTTTCTAAAATTGCCGAAAGAGGCCGGATTTTCCGCCGGCCAATGGAACTTGCGGGTCTTGCAGCCCGCTCGGGGTTATCTCGCCGCACTGGCTTTTCCAGGAAAAGCCGGCGCGCTCTCCTGCTGGCAATGGAAAAAGGTCGAGGCGACAGAATATGAATACTCTTGACACAAAAATTCAGCGGCTGATCCCGGTGCAGCCGCCGATCGCCATTTTGGGCGTGCCTTTCGATAACGTGACGACGACCGAAACGGTGGCCATCATTGAGCAAATGATCGCGGCCCGCCGTCCGCATTATCTAGTCACCGCGAACGTTGATTTTCTGGTGCAGGCGCAAAACGATGTTGAATTGCGCCATATTTTGAACGATGCCCATCTCGTTCTGTGCGATGGCACGCCGGTCATGTGGGCCTCAAGGCTGCTGGGAAACCGGCTGCCTGAGCGCGTAGCCGGAGCCGATCTTGTGCCTGTGCTCCTGAAAGTGGCGGCGGAAAAGCAATATCGCGTTTTCTTGCTCGGAGCCACGCCGGATTCGGTGGAGGCGGCAGCCGTCCGTTTGAAGAAAGAGCATCCCTCGCTGCTGCTGGCAGGTTATTATTCGCCGCCGTTCGCCCGTTTGCTCGAGATGGATCACGAAGAGATTAAGAAGCGCGTGCGCGAAGCCAATCCGGATATTTTGTTCGTGGCCTTCGGATGCCCCAAGGCGGAAAAGTGGATTGCGATGCACTATCGCGCCATGGGCGTCCCCGTTGTCGCAGGCGTCGGCGCGACGATTGATTTTCTTGCCGGACGCGTCAAGCGCGCGCCGATTTGGATGCGCAAGGCGGGGATGGAATGGATATTCCGGCTGGGATGCGAGCCGCGCAGGTTATTCAAGCGCTACATGCATGACCTATGGGGATTCGGCTGGCGCATCGTCGCGCAATGGGTGTTTTTGCAGTGGTACCCAAAAATGACACTGCGCAAAACTCGAATGCTGGCGGGCCGCTGGTGGGATTCGGCGCGAAACGTTGGCCGCCACTACGTGCTTGACATGTCCGGCATTCAATACGTCGACAGCACCGATCTCGGCCTGCTGCTTGTCATGCATAAAAAATTGCGCGCCGACGGGCGCCATTTTGTGCTCGCCTCGGTCACGCCGGCCGTCCGGCAGGCGCTGCGCTTGATGCGGTTGAAAGATCATTTTGCCATCGCCCCGAGCATCCCCGACGCTATCCGGCTCATCGAAGAGCGGACTCTGGAGCAATCCGCCATCGTCACACGCCTGGCGACGGAAGGCGGGCGCGGCTTGCAGTGGCACGGCGAAATCACCGCCGTCAACGCCATCGATTACTGGAACCACACCCGCGAGATGATCACCGGCGCGGGGCGGGCGGCCCCGGTTTCCATTGATTTGTCGCTGGCCCGATTTGTTGACAGCACGGGGCTGACGACGATGCTCAAAATTCAGCAGTGGGCCTGGCAGCACGGCATCACGCTGGTTTTCACCGGCGCTCAGCCTGAAGTGCTGGAGGTATTGAAAATGTCGCAGTTCGACCAGCTTCTGACCGAGAAGCCGGAACTGAGCGGGCTGATCGCGGAATCCTTCGTGTCGACCTCATAATGGCGCCCTTGGCCTTGTGCAAATTGGAATCACCACCTCAGTCGGCCAGCGCGGCAAAACAGGCATCGCGCAGTATCTCTTTGCCCTCGTCCGGGCGCTGCTTGAGCAGAACACGCATCAATACACTCTCTTCGTTCTTGAAAATGACGCTGAGTTATTCAAATTTGCCGCCGGCAGGGCGCGGATTGTTTCCGTCAGCGAGGAGTTCCGCCCCGCGCTCAAAGACATCGCGTGGCATCAAACCGTGCTTCCGGGATTGGCGCGGAAACTTCGTCTTGACGTCCTGCATGTGCCGAGCTACCGGCGGATGATCTGGCGGCGGCCATGTCCGCTCGTCGCGACCATCCATGACCTGGCCCAATTTCATGTGAAGAAAAAATACAGTTGGGCCAGGATGGTTTATGGGCGCATGGTTGTGCCCCGCCTGGCCCGGCGGCAGGACCAGATCGTGGCGATCAGCGAAAACACGGCCCGGGATATTGCGCGTTTTTTCGGCGTGCCGGAGAATCGCTTGACGGTTGTCTACAATGGCGTTGAGCACTCGCGATTTTTCCCGGGCGAAGTTCAGCACGCCAAGGACGTCGCCGCTCGCCGGTTCGGACTGGAAAACCCGTATTTCCTCTATATCGCCCGCCTGGAGCATCCTGGGAAAAATCACGTCCGGCTGATTTCCGCCTTCAATAAATTCAAGAAGGCGACTGGCTCGAATTGGCAATTGGCCCTTGCGGGAGGTGATTGGCATGGGGCGGAGCATATTCACCAGGCAGCGAAGGAATCTCCGTTTTCCTCGGATATCCGGCATCTCGGATTTGTCATGGACGATTTCGTGCCTGATCTTTATCGCGCGGCGGGGGCGTTCGTTTACCCGTCGCTCTTCGAGGGATTCGGGATGCCGCCGACTGAAGCGATGGCGTGCGGCTGCCCTGTCATTTGCTCGTCGCGCGGATCGCTCGGGGAAGTGGTGGGGAATGCGGCGGCGGTCGTTGACCCGGAGGACGTCGATGCCTTGGCCAGGCAGCTTGAGCTTGTGGCCTCCGACTGTGTTCTGCGCAAAAAAATGAGCGCCGCAGGTTTGGAACAAGCGCGGCGCTTTGATTGGAGCGGCACGGCACGGGCAATGGCTAAAGTTTATACACGCGCCGCGGTTGACAAGGGAGATTAATTCTCAAGCCGCGAGTGTTTAAAAGTTTCGTGGTAGCTCATTGCAGCGATTCCGTCGCGCCACCCAGAGAACGAAAGGGGCCGCGAACGTTTCCGTTGCGCGGCCCCTTTGTGAATTATGGCTATTCGAGCTGAGTTTTCAGGTCAGCCTAGTTGCTTGGGCAGGGCAGGCGCACCAGGCGATAGTACTGGTCGGTCGCGCTGCTGGTTGCCACCTTCACCGAGTTGGTGCCATTCGCCGCAGTCGGCGTGGGTCCGGCGATCCAGCTAAGCAAGTTGGCGCTCTGCTCCAACTGCCACGTTGGATCCAGGCTCGGCCAGCTTAACGTCACGAAGCCCGGCGTATGAGTCACTGACAACGTCGCGCTCGCAATGGTCGGGGTGAAGACGAAGTTGCTCACAGTCTGGTAGGAGGCGACGCCGCCGTCGGCACCGGTGAAGCCGATGTAGGCGAGGTCGGTGCCTCCGAGGACGTTTGTAATCGAGCCAATTTCATAGTTGGTCGTGTAGGTGGCAGTGGAGAACTGGTCAGTCATGACAACTCCAAGGTTGCCATTCGCGAAGGTCAGCTGGAACAGGATTGGATCCTGGCCATTGACGTAAACGTTGCCAGTGGGGCCGTAACCCGCGCCGCCACCGCCAGATCCCAGCGTTTCACCGTTGGTGCCGATTGCGATTCCGATTGGAGAACCACTGTAGATATTCAGTTCGAAGCCGAAGCTGGGCTCGATTCCGTAGAAACCGAGTTCACCACCGCCGCCGCCCAGCGCAGTGGGGCCTTCGGTCTGCAAGACGAACACGGTGCCGTCCGCGCCGCCCTGGCCCCAATAGGTGTAGGAAGCCGTAAAGGCGCCCACGTATTGAGGCGTATTGTAGAAGGCGCTGGAAGCCTCGCTGCCGAGATCCTCTGTCAGGGTCAGAACATCATTGGTCAGACTCTGGTCGGTGCCGTTCAACTGCCAGGCTGCGGCGTTGGTGAAGGTGACGCTTTCCGGATATTGGTCGCCAACCACGGTGGCGGTCTGGCTGAGCACCGGGCTGCCGACGTCGAAAGCGTTCGTCATCGAAACTTGAACGGTGTGACTGCCGCAACCCGCGGCATAAGTGAAGGTCGCGTTCGTCGCGCCTGAAACTGCGATGCCATCGACCAACCATTGATAAAAGATCGGTTCCGAACCGGCGGCGCCGATGGTGAATGTGACTGGCGCGCCCGCGTAGGCTTCCGAATTCAGCACCGTGAGGTCGCCACCAGGGAGGATGTATGGGGGGCCGTTCTGCACGCTCAATGTTGTTGAGGCGCTATTTGTGCCGTAGGCATTTGCGACGACGGCGCCATATTGATAACCATTCTCGGCCAAGGTGGCGCTTGCAATGGTGTATGTGTCGTTTGTGGCACCCGGGATCGCATTTGAGGTGTTGTTCGAGTCAATATAATACCACTGCACGGAGATCGTCGGGCTTCCATTTGTGACGGCCGTAAACGTAACGCTCGCCGAGGTGTAGATGCTTGGATCGACTGGCGTAATGGAGACAGTGGCCGGAATCTCAGCGCTGTAGTAGAGAGCGCCCACCTGAGCCGCCGTCAACGCGTTGGTGATGATCGCCACCTGAGCGATATTGCCCTCGAAATTGCGAGAGCCCAGGTAATCCGGCGATGCGGCGATGGTGACGTCAATCTGCCGCGTCGTCGTCGTGCTCACGGGAGCGGGGCCGGTTGGCTGCCCGTCGATATAGAGGTGTTCATTGCCATCCCATACGCCGACGATTTGGTGCCAGTTGCCGTCCCCGACATTCGCGGTGCCGACATCGTCCGGGCTCGAATCCACCCAGCGGGGCGTTGAGCCGACGACCGTCAACCGATAGCTGGAGTCCGAATGTCCGAGGACAGTGCCGAAGTGGCCTGCGGCCTCGCCGCCGACCGGAGTTTGAATCCATGCGATCACTGTAATGTGGCCGGCAATATCCAAGTTGGCGTCGTAAGGAATGTCGACATAGCCCGAGGAGCCGTCGAACGCCACAGAAGTGGCATTTGTGCCAATGCCAATGCCGGAATTCACGCCGGGCTGCCCAAGCGTGTAACCGCCGAGGTAGGTGCCGTCGTTGACGCCAGCCCAATCCAGGGCGGTGGTGCCGTTGGTTTCATTGAGTGGCCAGTAAGAGACTGGGTGGTACGCAAACACCGCGGATTGATATGCGCTAAGCGTCGGGACTTCCACATCCAATACCACGGGAGCACTGGTGGCGGTTCCAACGAAGTTGGATACGATGCAATAGAAGGTTGCGTTGGTGGTGTCCAAGTTTACGTAAGTTGAGCCAGTCGCGTTGGAAATGGCGGTCGATCCCTCGTACCATTGGTAGTAGATCGGCGGGGAGGAGGATCCATCAACCGTGACCGACAGAGTTGTGCTGTGATTGGATAGAACCGTCAGCGGCGAGTTGGCTGGAACCTGTGAATCGATAATTGGCCCGACTGGCGATCCTGAATTGACGGTGAGAGCCGCTTCGCCGCTCAAAGCACCGCCAGCGACGTTGGTCGCGAGGTATTCGTAGTTCCCGGCATCAGCGGCGGTCAAGTTGCTGATGGTCAGCGTCGTTGTGCTGGATCCAGATATGTAAGAGCCGTTTGCGTCCAAACCGTCAGACAGCGGCGTGAAGTTGCCGGTGCCGTAATCAGCATACCAGATATTGGTGATCGGCGCCGTGCCGCTCACGCTGACTTGGAACGTCGCCGTTTGGCCCGGAAACCAGGCTTGGGTTGCGGGATTCGGCCCTGAGGTGATAACGGGAGGCAGCGCCCCGGCTGTTGCGCTGACAGCCATGATGAAGGTGGTTGAAGCCGTGCTCGGCACGGAGAGATTCTTCAACACAATATTCGTCACCGGGCTGACGGGATCGACCAAGGTGAAGTATGTTTCGAACATCTTCGGATTCCCGTTGTTGATGTTGTTCAACGTGCGGGATGGCAAGCTTGTGCGGCCCTGAGAGTTATACGCGACAGCGTTCGGAACGGAACCTTCGAACCAGTCGTAACCAATGAAAATATTGGTTTCGTTGACACCGTCTGCGTGCATCATGATGCACAAGTTCGTCATCTTGTTTCCGCTGCCAATGTTGCCGCCAGCGGTGAGGAACGCGAAAGATGTGTAAGCCGCTGGCGTGGCTGGGACAATCGTGGCGGTCAGGTGATTCGTGTCCAACAGGATGGCATTATTCGCCTTATAGTTTCCCATTTGATAATGATGCGTCGGCTGGCTCGAACTGCTGAAGATGGAACCGGAAGGAGGCAGTCCAGAAGCGGGCGCGTTAGCGTCCCAGCCTTGCTCGAACCATGTGTTGCCAAGCGAATACAGATTTGTTCCGTTGTCCATGGTCGCGTTCACCGGGTAGGGCAGCGGCGACGGAACAATGGCCATCTCGTTAAAACCTGTCACCGGGATTGGCGTCCAGGTATTTCCGGAAGCGTTACCGCTCACGCCGAAGAAGTTGCCGACGGAAGTGCCTGTCGTGTAATTGATTGTGACGCTTGCAACGGGCACGGCGCCATTTGTCACCGTGATTTTGTAGGCATCGAGGTATGGCACTTGCGTGTTCAACGAGGTGCCGGCGTTTGTATTAATATTATTATACGTGCCGCCCGATGTGACGCGGCCGTTCGCGCCCCAGCAATTGGCGGATGATGTCGTGAACCAGTCCAGTCCCGAGAAGGTGCCGGTTTCCGTCGACCCATCCGTATGATTTACAACATATTGGAAAACCATGCTGCCGTTTCCGTCCACACCCAGAATTGCCAAGTTGGTCGCGATCGTCGGAGTGGCAAACAACAGCGTGCCTGTTGTTATAGCCGAATAGACCATGACATCATTGTTGGTCAAATACGTGGGCGGCATCAGGAACGTCATGTTGGTGTTGTTCATATTGGTGAACACCGTCCCCGCATGCGGAACGCCGCAATAAGAGCCATTCAAGCCGGCGGGCCTGTAATAAGTCTGTTCGAAAAACGTGTTGTCACCCTCGCTCAATCCCGATCCAGTGGTGACCGTGATGCAATTCGGCAAGGGTGGGGCATAACTGGCTTCGACCACAATGTCGAAGGTGTAGCTGTTGCTCGTGAGGGCGACGGGGTTGAAGTCCGCACGAGCCAGCCCTGCTGAGGCGCAGAGCATTGCAAGTGTTGCTATTTTTCTGTTCATAGAGGTGTTTAGTGAGGGTCCAATACTGAGTCGATCAAGTTTCTATTGTTGAGTTCTTGCAACACACACGCGCGGAGCACGCAGATGCACAACGAGACGGGTCGGCACCCGTAGGGTTTTTGCCAAGCGACATTTGTGTTGATTGCCTCCCACTGTAGCGAAGCCGCTGTAAAGTGGAAAGACTTTTCAAGTTGTCTGGCAATAAGACAGGCTTCCTCTCGGATGCGCCCTGTCCCGCCATCATAATCATCTTTGTCCCACCTTGACCCGCCCTTGGGAGGCTCAACCCTCCTGGGTGCGATGCTCCACCCTGCGCCGGCGGGATCGTCAAACAAAAAGGGGCCGCGACCGTTTCCGTTCTCCGGCCCCTTTTGCGAGCTTGTTCCGATCGAGCCGAAATCTTTCATCTCAGCTTAATCCGTCGGACAGGGTAGACGCACCAGGCGATAGTACCTGATCCGCCATGCCGCTGGTAGCCACCGTCACCGTGTTGGTGCCATTGGCCGAAGTCGGCGCCGGTCCGGCGATCCAGTTCAGGAGGTCAGCGCTCTGCTGAAGCGAATAAGTTGAATCCATGCTCGACCAGATCAACTTCACGAAGCCAGGCGTGTGAGTCACCGCAAGGGACTCGCTGCCGGAGAGTGTCGGCGTAAAAACGAAGTCGCTGATCGTTTGCTGCGATGAAACGCCGCCGTCCGCCCCAGTGAAGCCGACATAGGCGAGATCGCTCCCGCCCAGCACATTTGTAATCGAACCAATGGGATAATTGGTTGTGTAGGTGTCGCCGCTGTCCTGGTCGGTCATGACGACCAGGAGATTTCCGTTGGCGCAGGTGAGTTGGAACAGAATCGGATCTTCACTGGCCACCGAGACGCTGCCGGTGGGCGCATAACCCGCGCCGCCGCCGCCGCTCAATGTGGCGCCGTTGGTGCCCGTCGCGATGCCAATCGGAGAGCCAATGTAGATATTCAATTCCAGCCCATAGCTGTTGGTGATGCCGTAGAAACCGAGGTCACCGCCTGTGCCGCCCAACGCATCCGCGCCGGATGGGTCTGCCTGCAGGCAGAACGTGACGCCGTCCGCCCCGCCGATTCCCTGATAGACGTAAGACGCCGTGAAGGCCCCGACGAATTGCGGCGTATTATAGAACGCGCTCGAAGCCTCGCCGCCGCCGTCGTCGGTCAATTCCAGCACAGTGCCGCTGAGGTTCTGGACGGAGCCGTTCAATTGCCAGCCCGCTCCATTGGTGAACGTGACCGATTCCGGATATGGATCCCCTAAAATGGTGGCGACCGAACTCAGGACGGGGCTGCCGACGTTCTCCGCATTCGTCACAGCAACCTGGATTGTATGGCTGCCGCAGCCCGCGCCGTATGTAAAACTGCTGTTCGTTGCGCCTGCCACTGAGACGCCGTCCACCAGCCATTGAAAGTAGATCGGCTCGGAGCCAGCCACGCCGATCGAATATGTGACAGGAGCGCCCGCGTAGGCTTCCGCGTTCAAAATGGGAAGATCGCCGCCGGGAACGATGTAGGGAGGCCCGTTCTCGACGGTCAAGGTCGTTTCGGCGGTGTTCGTGCCAAAGGGATTTTTCACCAGCGCCCCATATTGATAGCCATTCTCCGCCAAAGTGGCGCTGGCAATGGTGTAGGTGTTGTTCGTGGCCCCGGCGATGGCATTCGAGGTATTGTTCGAATCGATATAATACCATTGCACCGACAGCGGAGGAGTTCCGTTGGTCAGCGCAGTGAACTTAATGCTGGCCGAGGTGTAGATGGTTGGATCCACCGGCGTGACGGTCACCGTGGCCGGGACGCCCAGGGTGTAATACAGCGCGCCGATCTGGGCTGCTGTCAACGCATTGGTCAGGACCGCCACATGCGCGATGTTGCCCACGAAATTGCGCTGGTCCACGTAATCGGGTGAAGCAGCAATCATGACGGGGTAGGTGCTCGACGATGTAACGCTCTGCGAGCTGGGGCCCGTCTGCTGTCCGTCCACGTAGAGATGCTCGCTGCCGTCATAAACACCGACCAACAGGTGCCAGTTTCCGTCCGCAATATTGACCGTGCCGATGACGTCCGGGCTCGAATCAACAAAACGCGGGTAGTCGACATCAACCGTCATTCGGTAGCTGGCGTCAGAGTGGCCAATCACCGTGCCGAAGCCAAACTCGCCAGTGGAAGGAACCTTCACCCAAGCCACCACGGACAGTTTGCTGGTGATATTGAGGTTGGCTTTATACGGAATATTGACATAACCCGAAGATCCGTCGAAGGCCGCCGAGAGATTCGTCCCGGCGCTTCCACCATCGATAGCCACCCCTGCCTGCCCGAGTGTGTACCCGCCAGTATAGGTGCCGTTGTTCTGCCCCATCAGGTCATGCGCGACCGTGCCGCTGGTTTCGTTGAGCGGCCAGTACGACACAGGATGATAGGAAAGGAGGGCCGATTGAAAGGCATTCAAGTCCGCGTGAGCGAGCCCTGCTGAGGCGCAGAGCATGGCAAGAGTTGCGATTTTTTTATTCATAGTGGTTTTTGAGAAGTGCCAATGCATGGTTGATCTGGTTTTCTAACAGTTTGATTTTCCTACAGGATGCAGGCGCGCGCGGACACAGGTGGGCACCCAAACAGTCCCGCACCCGTTGGTTTTTCGCTACGCATCCTCTTTGCGTTGAGCCGGTAACGACTCTACCGGGCTCCACCCAAAGTGCAATGACTTCCAAGTTGTCTGGCAGCAAGACAGGTTTCCTCTCAAGACGGCCCGTTTTCGCGCCAAAATGATCGCCTATGACAGGTTCTTGCAGGGGATGGGCGCATCCCGGCGTCTGCGGAAAGTGAAAAAAACGGAAGGTGCAATAGGGTGCAATAGCGTGCAACGGCCCCCGCCGTGCTGGCCGTATTTGTTCCGACTGAAAATATTGAAGAACCCGCGGGGGAAGGGGGTGAAAAGTCCGTCGCCATGGCTCCAAAGACAGAGCGCCGAGACTGCGGCGCATGAACACGCAATGGGGCGCCGCCCTTCCCGCAACATCATGACCTTGCATAGGCACGGCGCACTTTGGCACGGGTGTCGCGGGATGAAAAACCTACCGGAGTGTTTTCAGCACGATTTTTAACGGGAAAATTGAAAAATTGAATCTGGAACGACCGAACTCAGGAAAAGAGGCCAGGGAGTTATTCGGTCGATGGCAGTGAGGTGGATTACAGGAAAGAAAGAATGTTTTAACGGTGGATCCGGACTTACGATGCGCATGAAACCCGCTTGAGTCTCTTTCCTGAGTTCGGGCGTTCCAGATTATATAATCTCAAAAAACCCGCTACACCCGCTACGGCATACAGGAAAGGATCGCCGGAGCAGCCAATTCTTCCCGAATTTTTGGCATAAACTTCACCATCAAGCGCGTAAAGCTTGCTGGCCAAAAGGTGCTCGAACGCCAGAAGTTCAGCCTCGGTTTTTTCGCAAAGCGCCGTTTCAACTGGACGAATCGCTCTATCGTCGTCTCTGCACGCCAGCGCCTTCGCATCAATTCGCGAGTTCAATTGCCAAAATTCATCATCGGTCATAAGGCGGTAGTTCGTAAATTCGCTATCCAGATTCTGAAACGGCTGGCATCAGGAATCAACGCCGATAAGCCGATATTGTGAGGATTTGGGAGATGCTAAAATCACGGAATCGTTGCATAATGACGGCATCAAAATGAGAACGCACGTCGTATTTGTGGATGTGGATGACACTTTGGTTCGTTCAGTCGGTAGGAAACGAATTCCAATGCCCGCTGTCATTGCCCAGGTGCGACGGTTAAAGGAAACCGGGGCGGTTCTTTATCTCTGGAGTTCAGGCGGCGCCGACTACGCGCGTGCCACTGCTGAGGAATTAAACATCACAAATTGCTTCATCGGCTTCCTGCCAAAGCCGAACGTCATGGTCGATGATCAGCCAGTTCACCAGTGGCGCGATTTTCAGCACATTTATCCCGCACAGGCGAGCGATGCCCTGCCGTGAAAAGCCTCAAGCTCCCTTCGCCGACGTTACTGGAAAGGTCAAATGCGATCACGCCAATGTCTGTCATGGCGAGCCGCGTGGATAATTCCGATGACAGCCACCGCATTTTGATTCACGCGATATACAATGCGATAGGGAAAGCTTTTTGGGAAACACCAACGAATATTCAATCGGCGATTCCGGAGCCGGAAAGCGAGTGGGTTTCCGGCTAAACCATCAATCGCGGCGGCAATTTCCTGCGTAAACCGGGATCCCAAACCTTCTTTCCTCTTTTCGTGCCAGGCAGCGGTTTCGCCAATGTCCGCCAAGGCCTGCGGCCGAATCTCCACTCTATAGCTCACCGTTTAATGCCGCTCAATAGTTGCGCTCGGGCATCTTCCCATGAGATGCTGGTCTCAGGATTCGCATCCATCTCGCGGCAACGCTCGTCAATCAAAGCCTTTTGCTCCTCAGTAAGATCCTCTGCGTCCAGCCAATCAACATTATCCAATTCGGCAAGGCGCAAACGAACTTCCTGCCTCTCCGTCGGGGTAAGCTTTGGCAATTCGTTGAGAATGTCGATCTTGCTCATTCGAACAACTTACCAACGCGCCTCGTTTTGGCAAGCCGGCCCTTGCCTCAAAAACCTCCGGGCGGCGGGTCTTTTGCTTTTGGGCTTCGTTGTCGCGCGCGTATCCCGGCACGCCGGGACTGGGATTCTCCGCCCGCTCCGCCTCGCGCAAAATCAAAATCCCTCTCCGCAGCACGGCTCCCAATTTTCAGACGGTGGCGCTTGCGACATTTACCTGCCGCTTGGATGCGGTTTGGCTGGGCGGCGGGGAAATGTTTTTGCCAATCGCACGAGCTGGGCCACTTTGCGGATTTTTTCCACGAATGGTTCACGCGCGAATTGTTTTCGTAACGCCAGCTTCATAACAATGGGATTTTCAATTTATGCCGATGCAGTATCTTTTCCAACTCGGATTGGTTGATATCGGCTTGCGCAAGCATTTGCTCGATGCGCGCCTTATCCTTGGCGCGGCCAACGCTCGCGGCAATGGCTACGATGTGTTCGGCGCGAAAAATCTTGGCGGGCACGCCTTCGTAATCCACATGCTCCGCTTCGCGCACTGCTTCATCGGTGAGTCCATCGGCGGCGAGAAATTGCACGGGAAACCCGCGGACAATTGAGGTGCTCCCGGTCCACTTCCCAACCTTCCGCCTGCAGATGCGCATAAATCGCAGGTCTTCCCGCTGCCATGCCCTTATCCGCGGGTATAAAAAATGTCGGCGTCGGAGGTGGCGAAAGGTTCGACGAAATAAATTGCCGCCAGAGCGCCGCCCAAAGCCCAATCTTCAATTATTCCTGCGGCGGCCAGCCCATTGGCTGCGCATAACGTCAGCCAGCGGCAAGTCTTCAGGGGGGGCGGTTCCCATTGGCAATGATTAGAGGGGTTTCACATTTGATGCAATGGAAAGCTAACGGGATGCGGGCGTTCGGCAATTCCAATTGGGTTCAAGTCCCTATTTGATCGACTTTTCAATGCCTTATTCTGGCGGAGCATTGATTTCTAATATGAAAAACGTTCTCCACGAAGCCTTTGAGGAAAGCGCGCGCCAACACGCCAACACCATCGCCATTAATCTGGGCGAAAAATCTCTGACTTACAAGGAACTCGATGAGCGCTCCAACCAGCTCGCGGCGCATTTGCGGAAAATGGGCGTCAAGCCGGAAGTGCCTGTGGCCCTGTATCTTGACCGCTCTCTCGAGATGGTGGTAACGATTCTGGGCGTGCTGAAGGCGGGTGGCTGCTATGTCCCCATCGACCTCACCTACCCGAAAGACCGCCTCACTTTCATGCTGGAAGACGCGGAAGCGCCGGTCGTTATTACACAGGAGAAGATCGCGGCGGCATTGCCGGCTGGATCCGCTCGGATTTTGCGGGTGGATGCGGATTGGCCCGTCATCGCCCAGGAATCAACCGCGAGCGTGGAAAGCGGCGTAAAGGGCGACAACGCCGCCTATATTATATATACCTCCGGTTCCACGGGCAAACCGAAGGGTGTGATCGTCACGCATCACAACGTGATTCGCCTGCTGACCCAGACGGCGCATTGGTATCAATTTAATCCGACGGATGTCTTCCCGCTGTTCCACTCGTATGCGTTTGACGTTTCGGTGTGGGAATTGTGGGCTTCGCTGTTGAACGGCGCTCGCTTGCTGATTGTGCCTTATCTCGTAAGCCGTTCTCCTTCTGAGTTTTACGAACTCCTTGCCCGCGAAAAAGTGACCGTCCTGAATCAGACGCCGTCGGCCTTCCGCCAGGTCATCTGGGCGGAGACGATTGCGGAGAAGAAATTGGATTTGAACCTGCGCTATGTCATTTGCGCGGGTGAAGCCCTCGAATTGCAGAGCTTGAAGCCGTGGTTTGAACGTCACGGCGATCAACGTCCGACTGTCGTCAACATGTACGGCATCACGGAAACCACCGTCCACTCAACCTACCGTCCGATTCGTCAAATCGACCTGACGAATGGCAATGGCAGCGTTATCGGCGTTCCGATTCCAGACCTTCAGATTTATCTCGTCGACGAAAACCTCAAGCCAGTTCCGAAAGGCGTTGTCGGAGAAATTGTGGTCGGCGGCGACGGCGTGGCTCGTGGCTACCTCAAACGCGACGACCTCACGGCCAAGCGCTTCCTGCCAGACACGTTTTCAAACGTCCCGGGCGCGCGCATGTATCGCAGCGGCGATCTGGCCTGCATCGCCGAATCCGGCGAGATGGAATACCTCGGCCGCATGGATCACCAGGTGAAAATTCGCGGCTTCCGAGTGGAGCTTGGGGAAATCGAATCGGCCCTCAACCGCCATCCGGCCATCCGCGAAAGCGTCGTGCTGGCCCGCGACGGCGACGAAGGCGACAAGCGCCTCATCGCCTACATTGTGCCCAAGTCAGCCGCGCCTTCGGTGACGGAAATGCGCGAGCATCTCGGCAAAAGCGTTCCCAATTACATGATCCCGGCGCGATTCATCGTGCTGGAGTCTCTGCCTCTGAACACCAACGGCAAGGTGGACCGCCGCGCCCTCCCGGCTCCGGACGACGCGCGCCCCGACCTTGAAAAAGAATTCACCGCTCCGCGAAACGAAACTGAATCCAAACTTGCCGCCATTTGGAGCGAAGTGCTCGGTGTCGGGCAAGTGGGTGTATTTGACAATTTCTTTGAACTGGGCGGCGATTCGATTCGCAGCATCTCTGTTTTGTCGCGCGCACAAGGGCAGGGGCTGACGCTCTCGTTGCAGCAAATGTTTCAACACCCGACCGTCGCTGGCATGGCCGCCTGCGCCACGGCGTCGAGTCAAGCAGGCCAAGCGCCGCGAAGCCGCCCGTTCGACCTCGTCTCGGCGGAAGACCGCAAGCGCCTGCCCGATGACGTGGAAGATGCGTATCCTGTGGCGCGGTTGCAATTGGGCATGTTCTTCCACAACGAACTGAATCCCAAGTCTGCTGTTTACCACGACGTTTTCAGCTATCACATCGACGCCCCGTTCGATCAGGAGAAGTTGAACGACGCCATCAGCCTCCTGATTCAGCGTCATCCTATTTTGCGGACTTCATTCCACATCGCTGGTTACAGCGAGCCGCTGCAATTGGTGCACCGCCAGGCGCGATTCCGCCTGACGGTGGACGATCTGCGCGACCTCGCGCCGGACAAGCAGGAGAAATCTGTCGTCGATTGGATTGAGAACGAAAAGCGGATGCCATTTGACCGGACGACGGCGCCGCTCATCCGATTTCACGCGCAGCGGCTGTCGGAAAATTCATTCCAGTTCATCATCAGCTTCCATCATTCCTGCATGGACGGCTGGAGCCTCGCCGCAGTCTTGACGGAAATCATGGAGGACTACGCGGCGCTGCGAAGCGGCGGTGGCAAAGTTATTGCGCCGCCGGAGACCACCTATCGCGATTTTGCCGCGCTCGAAGCGAAGACGATCGCCGATGCCGAGACGCGCGCATTTTGGACCGGAAAACTGGCGGGCGCGAATCTGCAAACGATGCCGCGCTGGCCGAAATCCATGTGCGAAGGCGGGCTCGAACAAAAGCGCGGCCCGGAAACGTTTGTTGACGCTGAAGTTCTGCAAGGCTTGAAAGAGCTGGCCCGCCGTGCCGGCGTGCCGCTCAAGACAGTTTTGCTCGCCGCGCATCAACGCGTGGTGAGCCTCATTTACGGACAGAACGAAGTCATGAGCGGCCTCCTGTGCAACGGCCGCCCGGAAGTCGTCGATGGCGAAAAAGTGATCGGCCTGTTCCTGAACACGCTGCCGCTGCGCTTCTCACTCAAAGGCGGGACGTGGATCGAATTGGTGAAGCAATGCTTTGCCGCGGAGCGCGAAATCGCCCCCTATCGCAGGTTCCCGCTGGCGGAAGTCACGAAACTGAACGGCGGGCGTCCCGTGTTCGAATCCGCCTTCGATTTCGTGCAATTCCACGTCTACAACGATCTCCAAGGCGGGATTGATTTGCGCGACGGCTATTATTTTGAAGCGAACGATCTCCCGGCCTTCACGTCGTTCATTCTCGACACGACGGGAACGAAATTGGAATACCACATTGATTACGATCCGAACCGAATTTGCCGCCGCCAAATTGAGGAAATGTCAGCCTATTATGGCAGCACTATTCGCGCGATGGCGCAGGATCCAAATGCCCGCTACGAAACCTTCTCGCCAATGCCTGCGGCTGAGCGGGAACGGTTGACGGTGGAATGGAACAAAACCGAGGAGTCCTATCCGCAAACCGAGACGATTCACAGTTTGTTCGAGCGCAAAGCCGCCGAAGTGCCTGCGCAAATCGCTGTCGTGGCGGGTGGGGAAAAGTTGACGTATCGCGATCTCAACCGCCGCGCCTACGACGTCGCCGCAAAACTGAAGAGCCTGGAAGTCGGCCCGGGCACGTTGGTGGGCATTTGTGTCGACCGTTCCGTGAACATGGTGGCCGGATTGCTGGGAATTCTGAAAGCTGGCGCGGCTTACGTACCGCTTGACCCTGCATTCCCCCGCGACCGCCTCTCCTTCATGCTCGACGATGCGAAGGTGACGGTTCTCGTCACCGAGAACAGTGCCTTGCAATCAGTTCCGATTTTGGATGGCGACGTGATTTCCGTTGATTCGCTCGATTACGGGCGCGCCGACGAAAACGTCACCTCGACCTCGAAGTCCGACGGCCTTGCTTACGTAATTTATACCTCCGGTTCCACTGGCAGGCCCAAAGGCGTGCAAGTGGGTCATCAAGCGGTGGTGAATCTACTCCTCTCGGCTGGCAAAACCATCGGCTTCAAGGCAACGGACAAGTTACTCAGCGTGACCACGCTTTCGTTTGACATTGCGGGTCTTGAAATTTTCCTTCCGCTGATTTCAGGCGCGCAATTGACACTGGCCCCGCAATCCGTCACGGCTGACGGGCCTCGCCTGGCCGAGTTGATCGAATCCTCCGAAGCCACCGTCATGCAGGCAACACCCACAACATGGCGCTTGTTGATTGAATCCGGTTGGGCTGGCAAACGCGATCTTCGCGTCCTCTGCGGCGGCGAGGCCCTCACCCGCACCCTGGCGGACGGCCTCGCCGGAAAAGTCGCGGGCTTATGGAATTTCTACGGCCCGACGGAAACGACGATCTGGTCGACAGCTTGGAAAGTAGAGCCGAAGAGCCCGATTTTGATCGGCCGTCCGCTTGCCAACACGCAGTTGTACATTCTCGATCATCAACTCCAACCCGTACCTGTCGGCGTGGCGGGCGAATTGCACATCGGTGGCGACGGCCTTGCGCGCGGTTATCTTGGCCGGCCTGAATTGACGGCTGATAAATTCATCGCTGATCCGTTCCGCAACGATGGCAAGAGCCGCATTTACAAAACGGGCGACCTCGCGCGTTATCTGCCGGATGGCACTGTCGAGTGCCTTGGCCGCGCCGATCAACAGGTGAAAATTCGCGGGTTCCGCATCGAACTGGGCGAAATCGAAACGATCCTCCGCCAGCACGAGGAGATCACCAATGCCGTCGTCACCGCCCGCGAAATCGGCGCCGGTGAGAAGCGGTTAGTGGCTTACCTTACGACACGCAACGGCGCGCCGGAATCGGCGGAATTGCGTGAATTCCTCCGCGCGAAACTGCCTGGCTACATGGTTCCCGCGCACTTCGTCGCGTTGAAGGAATTTCCGCTCACACCGAATGGCAAAATCGATGTGAACCGACTTCCCACACCCGAGGAAACGAGCGCTTCACCGCGAAATTACGTCGGCCCGCGCAACGAACAGGAAAAGGCGCTGGTGGAAGTTTGGGAGGAAGTTCTTACTCTCCGCCAAATCAGCATCGAGGACGATTTCTTTGAATTGGGCGCGGACTCCCTTTCGGCCACGCGGGCGTTCGCCCGGATTAATCGCCGGTTCGGCTTGGATCTGCCGTTGCGTGCGATTTTCGAGAATCCCACCGTGGCATCGCTGGCGGGATTGATGCAGGGTGCGAAAGCGGCTTCGACGCCGCGTCCCACAATCACAAATCGCCGCGCCCGCGTGGTCAAAGCGGGTGTTTAAGCGGGGTTTCCACCATGCGAGGTTAGGTCATCACCTACTGTTTATTTAATCCGCAAATTCCTACTCTTTAAACCGTGCAGGACCAATCGGTTCAAAATATGGCAGGCGTGCTCCCCCTGTCATGGCCACAAGAGGGACTCTGGTTTTTTGAGCAAGCCACGCCCAACACGGCAACCTACAATATCGCCGAGGCGTGGTGGCTCGATGGCGCCCTGAACCTATCCGCGCTGCAATATGCCGTGAACGAAATCGTGCGCCGCCACGAAAGTTTGCGCACCGCGCTCGGTTCCAAGGATGGCAAGCCCTGCCAGATCGTTTTTCCGCCCAAGCCTTTTCCGCTGTCCGTTACCGATCTTCGGCTACAGGCCAGCGGTGAGGCCGAGGCGGTCCGTCTCGCCGGGGCGGATGCCAGAAAATCCTTCGACTTGACCCAAGAGCCGCTGATGCGCGTGAGCCTTTTCCGTGTCAGTGACCGGAAGAATCTTCTCGCCATCAACATGCATCACATCATTTCCGATGCATGGTCGGTGGGCGTTTTCCTTCGTGAACTCGCGGCGCTTTATAAAACCTTTGACGCTGGCCGTGAGTCAGATCTTCCCGAACTCCCGATTCAATACGGCAATTTCGCGCTGTGGCAGCGCGAAATGTCCCAGAGCGATCAGATGCGGGAAGGCGTGGAATTTTGGAAGAAGCAGCTCGCCGGCGCACCGCCGCTCACCAGTTTTCCGGGAGACCGTCCGCGCCCGGCAATGACGAGCCATCGCGGGACGGCGCTGTTCGCAAACTGGCCCGAGCCGCTCGCGGCGAAACTGAAGGATTTCGCGCGCAAAGAAGGTTCGACAGTCTACCAGGTGTTGCTTTCAGCCTTTGCCATTTTGCTTCAACGCGCCACTTTGCAGGAAGATTTGGTGATTGGTTCCCCCTTCTCGGGACGCGACGAATTGGAAACCGAAAACCTGATCGGTTTCTTTGTCAATACTCGCGCCCTGCGGATCGGTCTGGCTGGCAATCCCACCTTTGCGGAGCTGCTCAAGCGCGTTCGCGAGACGTCGATGAGCGCTGGCGCGGGGCAGCAACCGCCGCTGCATTATCTCGTCCGCGCCCTCGGCGGTGAACGGAATTTGGCCGCCAATTCGCTCTTCCAGGTGGCTTTTGGCTTGCAGCGGGATTTTTCGGACGGCTGGACGATCCCTGGCTTGAACGCCAGTCGGGTCGAACTCGAGAGCGGCGCCGCGAAATTCGATTTCACGCTGCTGGTCACGGAAGGGAGGCGCCATCTCGATATTCGCATCGAATACAGCACGGATTTGTATGACGCGCCCTCGATTGAGCGCTGGGCGAAGCAATACCGCGTTCTCGTTGAAAATATTCTCGCGAATTCCGCGCTGCGCATTTCGGAATTTGAATTGGAAACCGACACGGAGCGCGAGAAATCGATGAAGCTTGGGTTGGGTGCGGCGAACGAATACGAGCGTGACGCCTGCGCGCATGAGCTTTTCGAGAAGCAGGTTGCCAAAAATCCGGCGGCCATTGCGCTGGTCTGCGAAGATGGCGAAATCGCCTATGGCGAGTTGAATCATCGCGCCAACCTGGTCGCGGCGAAACTCACCGAAGCCGGGGCAGGGGTGGAGACGGTGATCGGCCTTTGCGTCGAGCGTTCGCTTGACATGATTGTGGCGCTCATCGCGATTTTGAAAACGGGCGCGGTTTATCTTCCGCTCGATCCCGCCAATCCAGCTTCCCGCAATGCGATGATGCTGGAAGACTCGAAGGCCAGCCTTGTCGTAACCCGCGAACGCTACCGTGGCGCCATTCCAGCCCCTGGCGAACAGATTCTTTGCCTCGACAATCCAAATTGGCCGGTCGGTGGCGGCCGTCTCCGCAACAGCCCAGTCCGCGCGCCCAAAGCGACGGATATGGCCTACATCATGTATACCTCCGGCTCGACTGGCCGGCCGAAGGGGGTTGCCGTGACACATCGCGGAATAGGGCGCTTGGTGCGGAATACGGACTTTGTCGAATTCAGCCCAAACGATGTTTTTCTGCAATTGGCGACTCTTTCGTTCGACGCGTCGACCTTTGAGATTTGGGGCGCCCTGGCCAACGGCGCGAAACTGGTTTTGCATCCGCCGCAAATGCCGTCCTTGGAGGAATTGGGCCATTTCGTGCAGCGGCATAAAATCACGACCCTCTGGCTGACCTCCGGCTGGTTCAATCAAATGATTGACAACCAATTGGCCAGCTTGCAGGGCCTGCGTTTCCTGCTGGCCGGAGGCGAGGCGCTATCCGTTCCGCATGTGCTCAAGGCCGTGCGGGAATTGAAGAACACGCAATTTATCAATGGTTACGGCCCGACCGAAAACACGACATTTACCTGCTGCTATCGCGTGCCAAAAAATTGGGCTGGCCGCGCCTCAGTGCCGATTGGGCGGCCAATCGCGAACACGCAAATTTATATTTTGGACGCTGCCATGAGGCCCGTGGCCCAGGGCGCGATCGGGGAAATTTACATCGGCGGAGATGGCGTCGCGCGCGGTTATGTGAATCGTCCGGAACTTACGGATTCAAAATTTGTCCACAATCCGTTCGGCCCGGAGCATCTCTATAGAACCGGCGACTTGGCGCGCTGGCTCCCAGATGGAAATGTCGAATTCATCGGGCGCAAAGATGAACAAGTGAAGATTCGCGGCTTCCGGGTTGAGCCGGGTGAGATCGAGGCCGCCTTGATGACCCATGAATCGGTGCGTGAGGCGCTGGTGGTGGCGCGGGAAGATCATTCGGGCACGAAACAGTTGGTCGCTTATGTCGTGCTGCGCGCGGACACGTCGCCTGCCAGCCTTCAGTTGCGCGAATTTCTTTCGATCAAGCTGCCATCCTACATGGTCCCGTCGCATATCGTGCCGATGGACAAGCTGCCGCTGACGCCCAACGGAAAAGTGGATCGCCGCGCGCTGCCCGCTCCCGAGGAACTCGCAAAAGCGGAAGCCGAGGCCTGCGAAGCGCCGCGGAATCCGACCGAGATTTTGCTCGCGGACATCTGGCGTGAAATCCTCGGACGGGACCGGATCGGCATCAACGACAATTTTTTCCACCTCGGCGGACATTCCCTGCTGGCGACGCAGATTGTGTCCCGCATCGCCAAGGCATTGCAGATCGAATTGCCGGTGCGCGTCATTTTTGAATCGCCCACCGTCGCGGGAATGGCCCGCGAAGTCGTGTCCGCGGAACGGCAAACTGCCTCGCAGCCTGGCATTGAACTCCGCCGAAATGAAACGTCGCGAGCCCAGCGTCTTTTGGATCGCATCGACGAGCTTTCCGACAGTGAAGTTGAAGAGTTGCTGTTGGAATTGGATGAGAAGGAACTCAAATGACTACCTCTACCTCCCCAGTAGAACCAGCGCCCGCACAGACCGCGGAAGAGAAAAGAGCCAGATTGGCCGAGCGCTTGCGGCAGGCCTCGCGCCGCGAAAACCAAAGCCCGCTTTCCTTCGCCCAGCAGCGGTTGTGGTTTTTGGATCAACTGCATCCGAACAGCCCCCTTTACAATGTTCCGTCCGTCCTGCGCCTGACAGGCTCGCTGGACGTAATCGCTCTCGATCAGTCCTTGAGGAACATCATCAAGCGCCACGAGACGCTGCGCACCCGTTTCGTTTGCTCGGCGGAAACGCCGGTGCAGGTGATTTCGAACCAATTCGATTTCGCGCTGCGCGTCGTGGACATGCCCAATGCGGCGGAGGCGGACAAATGGATCCGCGAAGAAGTCCGCCGCCCGTTCAATCTGGCCAGCACGGAGTCGCTGCTGCGGGCGTCATTGGTGCGCCTTGCCTCCAACGATCACATGCTGGTGCTGAATCTGCATCACATCGCCTCCGACGAGTGGTCGCTGAATGTGCTGTTTCGCGAGCTGGAAGAATTTTACAAAGCGCAAATCGAAAACCGCAAAGCGCAATTGCCCGAGCTGCCGATTCAATACTCCGACTACGCCGACTGGCAAAAGCAGAAGCTCAGCGGCGAGTCCGTTCAGGACCAGCTCCAATATTGGAAAACGCAACTGGCCGGCTCTCCGCCGATCACGGAATTGATGACTGACAAGCCGCGCGAGCGCACTCCGGCTTTTCGGGGACGGACGGTGACGCGCCGGTTAAGCCCGGACCTCGGCCCGCGTTTGAAACAATTGTCCGCGGAACGGCAGTCCTCGCTTTTCATGGTGTTGATGGCCGCGTTCCAGGCGCTGGTGCATCGTTACACAAGCCTTGAGGACGTCGTGGTTGGAACGCCGGTGTCGGGGCGCAACAGCCTTGAAACCGAGGGGCTCATCGGATTCTTTGTCAATACGCTTTTGCTCCGCGCCAACCTCGCGGGCAACCCGACCTTTGATGAATTGCTCCAGCGCGTGCGGGCTGCGGCCCTCGGCGCTTACGCGCATCAGGATTTGCCCTTTGAACGCGTCGTGGAATCGCTTCGCCCGGAACGCTCGCTGGCGCATCTGGCCTTCACGCGGCTGATGTTCGCGCTGCAGGCCAAGACTGTCAACAACGGCGCGATGACGCTGCCGGGATTGCAGGTGGAGCACGTCGAGACCGATACGGGGACGGCGAAATTCGATTTGACGTTTGTGGTGCAGGATTTTGGCAGCTCAATGGTGGCTTTGGTGGAATACGATTGCGACCTTTTCGAGCAGGGGACCATGGAACGGCTGCTGGAGCATTACGAGAATCTGCTTCGCAGCGTGGTGATCGAACCGGTGCGCCGCCTTTCGGATTTGCCGATTTTGGGCGAAGCCGAACGCCGCCGCGTGCTGGTGGAATGGAACGACAACGCGACCGATTATCCGCGCCAGCAATGCATTCACGAATTGTTCGAGGCGCAGGCCCGGGCGACGCCGGCCGCGGTGGCGCTGGTGTTCGGCCGGGAGACGATGACGTATGGCGAATTGAACGAAAGCGCCAATCGGCTTGCCCGCGTCATCGCGCGGCAGAAATTTGACCCAGCCGCGCCCATCGCCATTTGCATGGAGCGCTCGCCCAGCATGATCATCGGGCTGCTGGCGATTTTGAAAGCGGGCGGGGCGTATGTTCCGATGGACACGCGTTATCCGAAGGAACGCCTGGCCTTCATGCTCAGCGACACGCGAACCGGTGTATTATTGACACAGCAAAGCTTGCTGCGGCACTTGCCGCATCGCGGCCTGCGCGCGATTTGCCTCGATGCCGATGCGGACGAAATCCAGCGCGAGAGCGCCGAGAATCTTCCAAATCGCACCAAGCCGACGGACACCGCCTATATCATTTACACCTCCGGCTCGACAGGCCAGCCCAAGGGCGTGGCCGTGCCGCATCTCGGCGTGAATCGTTTGGTTTTCAAGACGAACTATATCCAGCTGGATGCGACCGACCGCATCGCCCAAGTGTCGAACATGTCTTTCGACGCGGCGACGTTTGAAATTTGGGGCTCGCTGCTCAACGGCGGGCAATTGCGCGGCATCGCAACGGACATTGCGCTCTCGCCGAAGGATTTTGCGGCGGAATTGCGCGAGCAGGGCATCACCGCGATGTTCCTGACCTCGGCATTGTTCAGCCAGGTGGCCTCGGAGGTTCCCGGCGCGTTTGCCACCATGCGGACCGTGATGGCCGGCGGCGAAGCGCTGGATGCGCGATGGGTGCGCGCGGTGCTCAAAGACCGCCCGCCGCACCGCCTCGTCAATGGTTACGGCCCGACCGAGAACACGACATTCACCTGTTGCGCTCTCCTGCGCGACATTCCAGAAAATGCGACGAACGTGCCGATTGGCAAGCCGCTCTCGAATACCCAGGTTTATATACTTGACGCGAATCGCAATCCGGTCCCAATTGGCGTTCCGGGCGAGTTGTATACCGGTGGCGACGGGTTGGCCAAGGGCTACTGGAATCGTCCGGAGCTCACCGCTGAGAAATTTGTTCTTCATCAATTTAGCGCAGACAGCCCCTGTGTCTGCCTCTATCGCACCGGGGACCTCGCCCGCTGGCTCCCGGATGGGAACGTCGAGTATTTGGGCCGCATCGATAACCAGGTAAAGCTGCGCGGTTATCGCATCGAGTTGGGCGAAATCGAAGCCGTGATGGGACGCTGCCCTGGCGTGCGCGAATGCGCGGTCAAAGTCTGCGGCTCCGGAGCCGGCCAGACCCGCCTGGTGGCCTACTATGTCCCGGATGGAAAACTCGCGCCCAAGCCGAATCAGTTGCGCGCCATTCTTGGCGAACATCTTCCGGAATACATGATTCCTTCGGCGTTCGTGCAAATCGAATCCCTTCCGCTGACACACAACGGGAAAGTGGATCGCCGCGCCCTGCCGGAGCCGGACCACGCCCGTCCCACATTGACGCGCAAATACGCATCACCGAGGGACGCTGTCGAATTGGAGCTGTGCCGCATTTGGGAAAGCGTGCTGGGCGTCGAACCCGTTGGCATCGAGGATAATTTTTTCGATCTGGGCGGCCATTCGCTGCTGGCCGTCAAAGTTTCCGCGCGCATTGAGAAGGCCTTCGGGAAAAAACTGCCGCTCGCGGCGATCTTTACCGCGGCGACCGTGGAGAAGCTGGCAGTGGTGGTGCGTGACGAGATTCGCGACGAAAGCGCCACCGCCGGAACGTCTGTTGTCGAGTTGCAGCCCAAGGGAACACAGCCTCCGTTATTTCTCGTCCACGGAGCGGGTGGCGGAATGTTCTGGGGCTACGTGAATCTTGCCCGCCGGCTTGGCGCGGACCAGCCTGTCTACGGATTGAGTTCCCGCGGGCTGAACGGCCACCAGGAATTCGACACCATGGAGGAAATGGCCGCGCAATATGTCAAGGATATGCGCCGCATCCAGCCGCACGGCCCCTACTATCTCGGCGGATATTGTTTCGGTGGAAACGTGGCCTTTGAAATGGCGCGGCAAATCGAGGCGCAGGGCGAAAAAGTCGCCTTGCTGGCGCTGCTCAATTGCGCTCCGCCGAACTCGAGCTACACCCAATTCAGTTATACCCCTGCGTGGGGGCTGCGGTTCGCCAAAAATCTGGTTTACTGGGCCGATTACTGCCGGCAATGGACCCCGGCCCAGCGCCACGATTTCATTCTCTGGAAAACGCGCCGTGTCAAACAAAAGCTTTCCCGTTTGCTTGGCGGCGGCGGCAATGGCTCGGCCGCCAATGACGCGGAAAATCTGGTTGACCTTGCCACCATTCCGGCTGACCAGCGCGCATTGTGGCAAAGCCATATTCTGGCCTTGCGAAAGTTTCATCCAAAACCATACGAAGGCCGTGTTCACCTGTTCCGCAGCCCGGGCCACCCGTTATGGTGCTCTTTCGAGCAGGATTACGGCTGGGGCGATTTCGCCCGCCGCGGAGTCAATATCACCATCGTCCAGGGCGCCCATGAGAAGGTTTTGGAGGAGCCCTGGGTGGATGAAACAGCAGCCGAACTGAAGAAAGTTCTGGAGCAAAGCAGGGAACTCGATATGGATTTCTGGAAGCGTGAGCTGGCGGGCGCACCCGCACTTTTGGAATTGCCCACCGACCGCACTCGTCCAGCGGTATTATCCAAAGCGGTGGCCACAGAAACCCGGCCTTTGCCGCGCTCGCTGGCGTCAAAAATGGAAACCGGCGACCGGGCCGCCTTGGCGCTGGCCGCCCTCGATGTCGTTTTAAACCGGTATTCCGGGCAGGACGATCTGCCGGTTGGCTTGCAAACGGGCAGTGACCATAAAGCCAACATTGCCGTGGTCCGCACTCGCATGGCCGCGGAAATGACGGGCCGTGATTTGCTCGACCGCGTTCGCACCGCCAAAACTGCCGCCGTCCAGCATTCGCAAATCCCGTTCAAGGACGTCATCGCGCAAATTTGCCCATCGGCGGATTCTTCATATCACCCGATTGCGCAGGTCTTTTTCGCGACCGAGGCGCCATCCATCGTGGAGGGATACGACCTGCGTTTCTGCCTTCTTGACAACGAACTGGGGCCGGTTTTCCGATTGGAATACGCAACGGATTTGTTCAATCGCGCCACGGCGCAACGGATGCTGGGGCATGTGGAAACCGCTCTGCAGTCTCTGGTCGCGGCGCCGGAACAGCCCCTGTCCAAGCTGTCTATTTTGACCCCGGCGGAATCGGAGACGATTCTGAATGAATGGAATCGCACGCAACTGGAATACCCGCGCGAAAAGACGCTCGCCCAATTGTTCAATGAACAGGCCGCGCGGACGCCCACTGCGGAGGCGCTCGTGGTGGGGACAAAGCGATTCACGTATCGCGAGCTTTACGAGCGCGCCGCAACCATTGCGAAGAGTTTGCAAGCTTTAGGGGTGGGCAACCAATCTTTGGTGGGCATCTGCCTCGAGCGCTCCGAGGATATGGTGGCCGGGATTCTCGGAACACTTCAAGCGGGCGGAGCTTATGTCCCTCTGGATCCCACTTATCCGAAGGCGCGCCTGGCGGCCATCGCGCAGGATGCTGGATTGCGCGTGTTGCTGACACGCGAGCGTTTCCGCGAATTGATTCCCGCCTCGAAAACCCAGGTGCTGCTCGTCGAGAACATCCAGCCAATCTCCGACAAGACAGCTCCTTTGAATCAAGCCGGGCCAAACGATTTGGCTTACGTGCTCTACACCTCCGGCTCGACCGGACAGCCGAAAGGCGTCGCCCTGGAAAATCGCAACGCCGTGGCCATGGTCTGCTGGGCGAAGGATGCGTTTCTGCCCGAGGAGTACGCGGGAATGCTCGCGTCGACCTCGATGTGTTTTGATCTTTCCGTTTACGAAATGTTCGTTCCGCTCTGCTGGGGCGGAAAAATTATCCTGGCCGACAACGCGCTTGCTCTGCCGGGCCTGCCTGCCGCTTCGGAAGTCACTCTGGTCAACACCGTGCCATCGGCCATGCGCGAATTGCTCCGCATCAACGGCGTGCCCAGTTCAGTCAAAGTTGTCAATCTTGCGGGCGAGCCGCTGGCCACCGCGCTGGTGGAGCAAATTTATTCCAAGACGTCAGCGAAGAAGGTTTACGATCTTTACGGCCCGAC
This sequence comes from uncultured Verrucomicrobiae bacterium, assembly GCA_963764165.1. Taxonomy (GTDB): domain Bacteria; phylum Verrucomicrobiota; class Verrucomicrobiia; order Limisphaerales; family Palsa-1400; genus Palsa-1400. The sequence continues at coordinate 725,892 of CAVXRD010000003.1, read as the reverse complement.
CGAAACGACCACCTATTCGACGGGCGCCCTGCGCAAAACAGGCGAACCGGCGACCATCGGCCGTCCGCTGGCCAACGAGCAAGTCTATATTCTTGACAAACAAATGCAGCCCCTGCCGGTGGGCATGACGGGCGATCTTTATATCGGCGGTGATAAAGTGGCGCGCGGTTATTTGAACCGCCCCGACCTCACCGCCGAGCGTTTTCTGCCGCACCCTTACAAGCAGGGTTCGCGCATCTACAAAACTGGTGACGTCGCCCGCTGGCGCGAAGACGGGAATCTGACGTATCTCGGCCGCTCCGACCATCAAGTCAAAATTCGCGGTTTCCGCATTGAATTGGGCGAAATCGAAATCGCTCTCAAGGCCAATCCGGCGGTGGCGGAAGTGGTGGTCATCGCGCGTGAAGACCGGCCCGGCGAAAAATATCTGGCGGCCTATGTCGTGTTCAACGCGGGGAAAACGGCCTCGGTCGATGATTTGCGCCGCTGCACGCGGGAGCGTTTGCCCGAGTTCATGACCCCCGCGCAATTCGTGTTCCTGCCAAAATTGCCGCTGACGCCGAATGGCAAGGTGGATCGCCGCGCGCTGCCTGCCCCGCAGGCTGGGCAGAGCGAAGCCCGCACGGGATTGATCGCGCCGCGCACGGATGCCGAAAAGAAGGTTGCCGCAGCCTGGAGCGAAGTATTGGGGATCAAGGATATCGGTGCGACGGATCATTTCTTTGAATTAGGCGGCCATTCGCTGACCGCCATACAGGTCATCTCGCGCCTGCGCGAAAGCCTCGGCATCGAATTGCCGCTGTCCTGCTTGTTTGATGCGCCGACGGTCGAGGCCCTGGCGGCGGGAGTGGATTCGGGGCGCTGGAATCATTCGAATGCGCCGGTTCCAGCGCTGGAGCCGATTTCGCGCGAAGGCGTCTTGCCCGCTTCCTTCATGCAGGATCAACTGTGGTTTTTGAACCAGCTTGAGCCGAAGAGCGACGCTTACAACGTTCCGACCGCGATCCGCATCAAGTGCGCGCTCGATGTGGCCGCCCTTCAGAAATCCCTCGATTTGATTATTGACCGCCACGAAGCGCTTCGCACGACCCTCCATTTTGTTGATGGGGTTCTGTCGGAGAAAATTGCGCCGTCATTGAGCGTGCAAGTGTGGGTGACGGAGATTCCGGGTGCCGACGAATCGAAATTGGCCGGAGTTTTGCAAGCCGAAGCGCATCGCTCATTTGATCTTGAGCGGGGCCCGTTGATCCGCGCCAGGCTGGCCCGCATGAGCGCGACCGATCACGCTTTGCTCATTGTGATGCACCACGCGGTGTCGGATGGCTGGTCGCTGGACGTATTTTTCCGGGAGCTGGAAACGAGCTACCGCGCCATCGTTTCGGGAAATAGCGCGCCCAACTTTGCGCCGCTGCCCGTGCAATACGCGGACTTCGCCCAATGGCAGCGCCGCTGGCTGCAAGGCGCCACCGAGCAAAGGGAGCTGGCGTATTGGCGGCAGAAATTGGCGGGCGCGCCTGTCGCAGTCGAACTTCCCACCGACTCGGATAATGCGGAACAGACCGAAGCCAAGGTCGGCCGGATTGCGGTGGAGCTGCCGCAGGCGTTGAGCGCGGAAATTGTGAAATTGAGCCAGCGCGAAGGCGGAACACCGTTCATGGTGCTGATGGCCGCCCTGGCGATTACCCTGCACAAATGGACGGGCCAAACGGACATGGTTCTCGGCACCGTGGTGGCTGGCCGCAATCGCCGCGAGATTGAGGGTCTCATTGGCTGTTTCATGAACTTCCTGCCATTGCGCTTCAAAATTTCCGGCGCGGCGGCGGGCTTCGAAACGCTGCGGGCGGTGAAGGCGGAGATTATCGAAAGCCAATCGCATCAGGATTGTCCGTTCGAGAAAATAGTGGAATCAGCCAAAGTGGAGCGCCGCCCGGGCTGCAATCCGCTTTACAATGTGGCGCTGCTCTACCAAAACACGCCGGACCTGCCGCAATTCGGCGAGGGAATCACGAGCGCTCCCATTGTTGTCAACACCGAAGCCGCGCTGCTCGACCTCCGCTTTGAAGCCAACGAAATGCCGGCCGGCCTTGCTCTGACGTGCGAATACAAGGCGGGCTTGTTCCATCAAAAATCGATTGAGCAATTGCTGGCCTCCTTCCAATCCGTTTTGCAAATGCTGGCGGAAGCGCCGCGGACGGTGATTGCCGATGTGGAACTGAAAGCCCCCAAGCGCGCGCAGCCCGAAACCATCGCGATTTGCGGAACGTTCACGGCAGAGCCGATTGAGGAGCCGCTGCGCTTCTGGCTGGATGAATTGGAAATTTCCGCCCGGATCAAGTTTGCGCCCTACGATCAGGTCTTCCAGCAATTGCTGGATTCCCAAAGCGATCTCGCCACCAATCGCAATGGCCTGAATGTTTTGCTGATTCGCTTGAATGATTGGGAGTCAAACACAGGGGCGTCCGGCGCGCTGACATTTGGGCAAGCCATCAAACATCACGCCGACGAGTTTGTCAGCGCGGTGCAAAGCGCAGCCGCCCGCGGCGGCGCGTCGATGCTGGTCTGTTTCTGCCCGCCTTCGCGCATGGCGCTGGCGGAGCCAGCCAAGGCTGAAGCCCTGAAGGATCTAGAAACGGCGCTCACCGTGACGCTCCATGGGATTGACGGCGTCCATGTCGTGACAAGCGCCGAGCTTTCACAGAAGTATCCGGTGGCGGATTATGATGATCCCGCGGGCGACGAGCTCGGCCGGATTCCCTACACGCCCCTGTTCTTTACCTCGCTGGCCACCATGCTGGCCCGGAAATTTCATGCCCTGCGCCGTCCTCCGTGCAAAGTCATCGCGCTGGATTGCGACAATACGCTCTGGTCGGGCGTTTGCGGCGAAGATGGACCGAATGGGATTCGTTTGGAAGCCGGGCGCGTGGCCCTGCAAAATTTTGTCCTGCGCCAGCGCGAGGCGGGCAAATTGCTCGTGATTTGCAGCAAGAACGATGAAGCGGACGTGGAAGCGGTGTTCGCAAAAGGGCCCGCCATGCCGATTTTGCGCGAGCACATTTCCGCGTGGCGGGTGAATTGGAAATCGAAATCAGAAAACATCAAATCCATTGCGCAGGAATTGAAACTTGGGCTCGATAGCTTTGTGCTGATCGACGACAACCCCGTCGAATGCGCGGAAGTGGAAGGCAACAGCCCGGAAGTTCTCGCTCTGCAGTTGCCCGAAGATGTTTCAGCCATCCCGCAATTTCTCGATCACTGCTGGGCGTTCGATCAGCTTAAGACGACGGCGGAGGACAAGGGCCGCGCCGCGATGTATCAGCAAAATCAATTGCGCGAGCAGCTGCAGTCGCAATCGACGAACTTCGCGGATTTCATAGCCAAGCTGGAATTGCAGGTGGACATTGCGCCGGCCGCGCCCGCGCAGCTTGCGCGCGTGTCACAATTGACGCAGCGCACCAATCAATTCAACGTCAACGGCAAGCGGCGCACCGAGAGCGAAGTGAAGCAGTTGGCGGGAGTCTCCGAAATCTGGACCGTTTCCGTGAAGGATCGCTTCGGCGATTACGGCCTGGTCGGAGCGATGATTTTTAGTTTTAGCGGCCAGGCGCTGGTGGTGGATTCATTCCTCCTGAGTTGCCGCGCGCTGGGCCGCGGCGTGGAGCATCGCATGCTTCAGGCCCTCGGCAAAGCGGCGGCGCAGCACCATTCCAAATGGGTGAATGTCCCGTTCGAGCGGCTGCCGCGGAACAAGCCCGCGCTGGATTTTCTGGAGAGCATCGGGACGCAATTCCAGCAAGGCGGCCAATATCAATTCCCGCCGGAATTTGCGGCCAAAGTCGAATTTACCCCGCGCAGCGAATCGCCCGTTGCTCCGGCGTCAACCGAAGGCAAATCCACTCCGGCGCCGGGCGCGGTGAAGAAATTCACCAAGTGCCGCGCCATTGCCGCCGAACTGAACGACGCCGCGAAAATTCACCAAAAAATCGAAGCGCGCCTGGCGTTGCGTCCGGGGGCGGGCGGCCGTTACGTTGCGCCGCAGTCGCAAATTGAGCGCGAGCTTTGCGAGTTGTGGCAGAAGCTCCTGCGCGTCGAGCGCGTCGGGACCGCGGACGATTTCTTTGAACTCGGCGGGCATTCGCTTCTCGCGGTTCGACTGTTCGCCCAAGTCGAAAAGATGACCGGCCAGAAGCTGCCGCTTGTCACTTTGTTTCAGGCGCCGACGATCGGCCAATTGGCGGCGGTTCTTTCCAAGGCAAAATCCGCCGTATCGCACTCAGTGGTCATTCCCATTCAGCCCAATGGCAGCAAGCCGCCGCTGTTCCTGGTCCACGGCGCGGGCGGCGATGTGCTATGGGGCTACGCCAATTTGCTGGTGCATATGGATCGCGACCAGCCGATCTTTGCGCTGCGTTCCCGCGGGCAAATTGGCCTGGAGGAATTCGACACCATCGAAGAGATGGCCGCGTATTACGTGCAGGCCATTCGCGCCCAGCAGCCGGAGGGGCCGTATTACATCGGAGGCTATTGTTTCGGCGGCAACGTGGCCTACGAGATGGGTCGCCAGCTCCAAGCCGAAGGCGCGCAGGTTGCGCTGATGGCCCTGCTGGATGCCGCGCCGGTCAATGTCGGTTACGAATCCGTGGAATGGTGGAAGCCGCAATTCTTCTTCCTGTTCGCCCGCAACACCTATTACTGGCTGGAAGATTTCAAGCAGGTTCCGGCCCGCGACCGCTGGCGTTTTGTCGGGAGAAAGATTCGCTCGATTGGCCGCAAAATAGCCAAGCGGATCAAGAGAAAGCAGGGCGAGGCCCCGGTCGACCTGGAGGAAATCATCGACCCGGCGCTTTTCCCGGAAAACGAACTCAAGCTCTGGCGAAAGCATTTGCAAGCCCTTCACCGCCACGTGCAGCAGCCCTGCACGGGGAATCTTGCGCTGTTCCGCACGCGCGGGCATCCGATGCTCTGCTCGTTTGCGCATGATTTGAGCTGGGGCAAGCTCACCACGGGAGAAGTCAGTGTCAGACTCATTCCTGGTTCGCACGAAAACATCTTTATGGAGCCCAACGTCAAGACCCTGGCCGCGGATTTGACGGCAGCCCTTAAGGAAACTCAAAAAACCACCACCGCAGAAAACCAGCCGGCATTATTATCAACATGACGCTATTAAAATTCATCCTCCGCACTTGTCGCGGGCTTGTCTTCGCTACCATCGGGATGGCGGCCTTGAGCGGCGTTTGCAACGCCGGCCTGATGGCCCTGATTACGAAGGCCATGAACAATGCGGGTTCTGCGAGCAGGGGGCTGATTTGGGCTTTCGTCGGATTGGGCATTGGCAAAGTTGTCTCGCTGTTCCTGTCGCAAGCCGTGCTGGCTGGATTCTCGCAGCGCGCCGTCGCCGAATTGCGGCGTGACCTGGTGAAAAAAATTCTTGCCGTGCCGCTGCGCGATTTGGAGAATCTCGGCACGCACCGCATTCTGGCGGCATTGACCGATGACGTTCTAAACATCACCCAGGCCTTGCTCGCGGTGCCGATCTTATCGGTAAACATCGCCATCCTGGCGGGCGGCGCGATATACCTTGGATGGCTGTCGTGGCAAATGCTGGCATCGATCATGGTTGTCATCGCGCTGGGCGCCGGGGGGTATCTCGTCGTGGTATCCAGCGCGTTGCGCTACTGCCGCGCAGCGCGGGAAGATGAAGACCGTTTGTTCGGCTACTTCCGCGCGCTCACCGATGGCATCAAGGAATTGAAACTGCACCGCGACCGCCGGGGCGCCTTTCTGACCCGCAACGTCGAGAATGTGACCACGTCGTTTCAAAAGCACAATGTCGCGGCGGAAGTTCGCTTCGCGGCGGCGCAGAGCTGGAGCCACCTGCTTTACTTCGCCTTGATAGGGCTGATTTTGTTTATGGCGCCTCATATGTCGACCATCAGCACTGCGACGATGACGGGATATGTCGTGACGACGCTGTTTATGATGGGGCCGCTGGCGGCGGTCTTGAGCAGCATCTCGCTGTTTGGCCGCGCCAAAGTGGCACTGCAAAAGGTGCAGGAATTGGGCGTTTCCCTTTCTGAGCGCTCCACTGAAGAATGCCCAGTCGACAAGCCGGCGAATGAGCAATCCTTTGAGCGCATCGAGCTGTGCAATGTGAGCCACACCTATCATCGCGAAATGGAGGACACGAGCTTTACCCTGGGGCCGATTGACCTGGCCTTCAACCGCGGCGAATTGGTGTTCCTGGTGGGTGGCAACGGCAGCGGAAAATCCACCCTCGCCAAAATCATCACCGGCCTTTACCTGCCGGAAGGGGGCGAAATTCGTCTGGACGGAAAAGCCGTCACCAACAAAACGCGTGACTCTTACCGCCAGTTGTTCTCGGCGGTGTTTTCGGACTTCTTTGTCTTCGATAACCTGCTTGGCATCGATGACAAAGACATTGACGCGCGGGCAGGCGGTTATCTCGAGCAACTGCACCTCAAGCACAAGATTCGCGTGACTAACGGCAAGCTTTCCACGACGTCGGTCTCCACCGGCCAGCGCAAACGCCTGGCGTTGCTCACGGCTTATCTGGAGGACCGCCCGTTCTACCTGTTTGACGAGTGGGCCTCCGACCAGGATCCGATTTTCAAGAAAGTGTTCTACACGAAATTGCTGCCCGACCTGAAGGCTCGCGGCAAGACGGTGCTGGTGATCACGCATGACGACCGTTATTTCTACATGGCGGATCGGCTGGTCAAATTGGACTATGGCAAGATCGCCGAAACCGACGAGATCCCGCTCTTTGAAGATGATCGCCAGCAGGAGGTTGTTGGATAACAAATGAATTCAGCAGGGGACTACCAGCCGATAGAAAATTACGGCGTTATTGGGGATCTCAATACCGCCGCGCTGGTCAGCATGCAGGGGGCCATTGACTTCATGTGCTTCCCGCGCTTCGATTCTCCCACCATTTTCGCCGCGCTGGTTGATCACAAGCGCGGCGGAAGTTTTCATATTTGCCCCATTGGCGGGGAATTCCGCACGCGCCAGCGCTATTTCCCCGACACGAACATATTGTTGACGCGTTTTCTCGGCGATGGAGGCGTGGCGGAAATCTCCGATTTCATGGCAATCGAGCATCTCGGCCACAGCCATAATCTGATCCGGCGCGTCAAGGTGATCCGCGGCGAAGTTCGTTTCCGCATGGTGTGCGCGCCGAAATTCGATTACGGCCGCGCACAACACCAGGTCGAAAAAAAGAAAGGCGAAGCGCTTTTCGTCCCGGCGGGGAAAAATCTTCCCACGCTTCGCCTCCGTTGCGACGGAACCATGCGAGAGGAAAATGGCGAAATCTCTTGCGAATTTGCCTTGAAGCCGGGCGAGTCCAAGGCCTTCATTCTGGAGATGGCGGAGGAGGGGAGGGAATCGCCCTCGGCCAGCGCGGATTATGTGACGGATTCCTTCAAGGAGACGATGAACTTTTGGCTGGCGTGGGTGGCGCGCTCCAATTATCGCGGCCGCTGGCGCGAGATGGTAAACCGTTCGGCGCTCACGCTCAAACTGCTGACATCCAAGCCGCACGGCTCCATCGTCGCGGCGCCAACGTTTGGCTTGCCGGAGCGCCTTGGCGGCGCGCGCAATTGGGATTACCGCTACACTTGGATCCGCGACGCATCGTTCACGTTATACGCGCTGATGCGGCTCGGTTATCAGGATGAGGCCCGGGCCTTCATGCAATGGGTGGAAATGCGCTGCCGGGAAACCAAACCCGGCCACCCAATGCAGGCCATGTACCGCATCGATGGCAGCCGCGACCTGCCGGAAACGACGCTCAAGCATTTTGAAGGCTACAAGAAATCGTCGCCGGTGCGCATCGGCAACGGCGCGCTCGACCAGCTTCAATTGGACATTTACGGGGAGCTGATGGATGCCGTCTTTATATACGACAGGCACGTCGAGCCCATATCGTATGATTTCTGGATGAACCTGACCGGGCTGGTCGAGTGGGTCTGCAAGAATTGGCGAAAGCCGGACGAAGGCATATGGGAAGTCCGCGGCGGCGCGCGCCCGTTTTTGTATTCGCGCGTGCTTTGCTGGGTGGCGGTGGACCGAGCCATGAATATCGCGCGCGACCGTTCGTTCCCCGCGCCTTTGGTGAAGTGGCACCGCATTCGCGATGAAATCTACCAAAGCATCTACCAACAATTCTGGAATCCGAAATTGAAGTCGTTTGTCCAATACCGCGGCGCGGATACCGTCGACGCGGCGGCGCTGCTCATGCCGCTGGTGAAGGCCATCAGCCCCACCGATCCGCGCTGGAAAACCACCCTGGAGGCGATTCAGGAGCGTTTGATCGAGGATTCGCTCGTTTACCGATATCTCCCGTCGAAGGCGGCGCCCGATGGAATGTCCGGGCAGGAAGGCACATTTTCGATGTGCTCGTTTTGGTATGTGGAGTGCCTCGCGCGCGCCAACGACTTGAAAAAAGCGCGGTTCATTTTCGAAAAAGCACTGGGCTACGCCAACCATCTGGGACTTTATGCCGAGCAACTCGGCCCCTGCGGGGAACATCTTGGAAATTTTCCGCAAGCGCTGACGCATATCGCCTTAATCAGCGCCGCCTGGGCGTTGGACGAACGGCTGTCCGAAGCCGAATCCTGAGAACAGGATTCGCATTCTTCCCATTCCTCCTATTCATCCCATGCAGGTGCAATCTGCAAGCGGCCGGAAGCAAGCATTGCAAAATGCCCTCCGGCGACCCTTGATCCAAAGCCCGCTCGTGACTGAACCGCTTTCAAAAATGGTGGCACGCCACGCGCTAAAGGAACGGAGCAGTGTATGCGAGAATTCACATTTGTTGACAAGCCGTCGATCCTTCCGGCGACGCAGGTTAAAGGATCGGCGCTCAAACCGATAGCTCAGGTTTTGCTGGAACGGCGGGCCACCCAGCATTTTCTTCCCGATCCTGTTCCGGCCGAATATCTGGACGCCATCCTCAGCCTCGCGACGCAGGCCCCGTCCGGCTACAATATTCAGCCGTGGCGGTTTGTGGTGATTCAAGACGCCGCGAACCGGCAAAACCTTCAAAAAGCCGCCTATAACCAGCCGAAGGTCGGCGAAGCGCCCGTGATGATCGTGGCGTTCTCAAATCCCGAAGACTGGAAAGCGAGCGTGGATGCGGTTTTCAACGAAAGTGTGAAGCGCAATGTGCTCAAGGCCGAGGCCGCGGAAAAAACGAAACAGGGCGCGCTCCAGTTCATCGGCACGATGGATCCCAAAGTCTGGATGAACCGCCACACCATGATCGCTTTCACCACATTAATGCTGGCCGCGGAAGCCTACGGCTTGGACACCGCGCCGATGGAAGGATTTGATCCCGCTGCTGTCAAGAAGACGCTCGGGTTGCCGGATGGCTCGGAAGTCGTTGCGCTGCTCGCAGTGGGCTTTGCCCGGGAACCGGACAAGAACTACGGCGGGCGCCTGGCATTGAGCGAAACTGTTTACTCGGAGCGCTACGGCGTCCAATGGCATGGCAAATCTTAAACAAATTCCGCAGGATCCGAATTCTCCCGGCGGCGAGCATCCTGGAATCTGGCCGCCGCAGTTGAAAACTTCCCTCATTTTTTACCTGCTGTTCATGGCGGGAACGCTCTGGCTTTGGCAGGAAGCGGCCCATCAGCTGAATACGCACACCATTCCCTACAGCCAGTTCAAAACGCTCCTAACTGAGAAAAAACTGAGCGATGTGACCGTGTATCCGAATGACATCACCGGCAAAACAAGCACGGCCGAATTATCGGAATCCACTTCAAAACCGCACCCGACTTTCTTTCGCACCGTTCGAGTGGACGATCCGGATTTGGTGAAGGATATGCAGGCTTCCGGAGTGGTTTATACGGGAGTACAAACCGGCACGATGTCGCAATTGATCTGGGCCTGGCTCATACCGATTGCGGCGGCGGTTTTTGTCTGGCGATTGCTCGCGCGGAAAGTCGGCAATCTGGGACAAGGGTTGATGGCTTTTGGCGCCAGCAAGGCTCGTTTGGTCGCCGAAAGCAGTTCATCCGTCACTTTTGATGATGTGGCCGGCTGCGATGAGGCGAAATTTGAATTGCAGGAAGTGGTCGCCTTTTTGAAAGATCCCCTCCGCTACAAGGCTTTGGGCGCGACCATTCCCAAAGGCATTTTGCTGATCGGCCCGCCGGGCACGGGGAAAACGCTCCTGGCGCGCGCCGTGGCAGGCGAGGCGAAGGTGCCGTTCTTTTTGATCAGCGGCAGCGATTTCGTGGAAATGTTCGTCGGCGTGGGAGCGGCCCGCGTGCGTGATTTGTTTCAGAAAGCCAAAGCCCAGGCGCCTTGCATCGTTTTTATTGATGAGCTGGATGCCGTCGGACGCCAGCGTGGGGTTCACATGGGCGCGGTCAATGACGAACGCGAACAAACGCTGAACCAACTGCTCGTCGGTTTGGACGGCTTTGAGCCGAACGCCGGTGTCATCGTCCTCGCCGCGACCAATCGGCCGGAGGTGCTGGATCGCGCGTTGCTGCGCCCGGGCCGTTTTGACAGGCAAGTCCTCGTCGATGCGCCTGATGTCGAAGGCCGTTTCGCCATTTTGAAATTGCACGCCCGCGAAAAAGCGCTGGCCGCCGAGGATGATTTGCGCCGGATTGCGCTTCACACGCCAGGATTTTCCGGCGCGGACCTCGCGAACCTTTTGAACGAAGCCGCCTTGCTCGCCGCCCGCCGACGCGCAACGCAAATCACGCAGCACGATTTGGAGGAGGCGGTGGAGAAAGTCGTGGCGGGGCCGGAGAGGAAGAGCCGCCGCCTGGGTGACGAGGAAAAACGCCGCGTCGCCTTCCACGAAGTGGGCCACGCGCTGGTTGCCGTTCACAGCCGGTATGCCGATCCCGTCCACAAGATCAGCATCGTCCCGCGCGGACACGCGGCCCTGGGTTACACCATGCAAGTGCCGGGTCAGGATCGTTATCTGATGAACCAATCCGCCTTGCTCGACCGCCTTAAAGGCCTGCTCGGGGGACGCGCGGCCGAAGAACTGGTTTTTGACGATGTCAGCACTGGCGCGGAGAACGATCTCCAACATGCGACCGCACTGGCGCGCCAAATGGTGGCGATGTTCGGCATGAGCGATGTCATCGGCCTGGCACACTGCGCGAGGCGCGAGGCGGCCTTTGACGGTTCTGGTCCAGGCGTCTTCCAACGGGATTGCAGCGAGCAAACGGCCCGCGAAATTGACCAAGAAGTTAAGAAGATCTTGGCCGACGCTTACGTTGCGGCGAAGGAAATCCTGGAAGCCCACCGCGGCCAATTGGATCATGTCGCCGCCAAATTGCTGAAGCACGAAACATTGGACGAAAAGACTTTCCAAGAGCTCCTGCAGGAAGCTCCTCTCGATCCCGTCAACAACTCGCGCCTAAACGGAGTTCCCGTTTAGGCGCGAGCGATGCCTAAAATTTAAGGCCGCGGTCCGACCAGGCGCTGGCGCATCGCCGCTGCCGCCACCTCGGGCTTCGGAGCCTGGGCGGGACGGCGAACATCAGGCTGCACCAGCAGCCTGTATCCGCGAGACATGCGCTTGTAGAGGCCGCCCACTCCCTGGCCTTTGCAGAGCCGGGCAAAATACCGCGTCTGCCGCATGACCCAGCGCGGATTTTTGAATTTATGCCGCAACCAGCGGCCGTGGGCGCTGGCCTCGAAGCGTTCAACAAAATCAGGATCCAATCCGTCCCATTCAAACACCGCATTATTGGCCCCGTCGAAATCTTCCCATTTCTCGAACTTCAAACGCCCGGCTTCCTTAAGCTCGTAATAATACCGCGTGCCCGGATAGGGCGTCGCCACGCTGAACTGGACGGAATCGACGTCAAGCTTGCAGGCAAATTCAAATGTTTTCTCGATGCTTTCATGCGTTTCGCCGGATAGCCCGAACATGACCGTCATGTGGGTTTTGATGCCGAGGCGCTGCGCGGTGGTGGCCACCTTTTCCACGCGATCCAATTTGATCGGTTTTCCGATGCGCTTCAGCACGGCGGGATCGGCGCTTTCCAATCCGAACTTCATGCCGATGCAGCCAGCTTTCGCCATCCGCTCCAGCGTCTCAATTTCCGTGGCCATGGCATCACCCATGACCGACCAGGGGAGGCCAACCTTGCGCCGCTCGATTTCATCGCAGAGGGCGAAGACGTGCTCTTTGCGCACCGTGAAATCGTCATCGTCAAAATAAATTTCCTTGGCGCCGTATTTGTCCCGCGCCTCGATCATTTCATCGACAATGCGCTCCGGCGCGAAGCCGCGATGCTTGCCGTTGTTATACATGACTTGAATCCAAAGGCAGAAATTGCAGCGGAACGGGCATCCGCGGCTGGAGTGCAATTGAATGGCGGGCCGATGCTGGCAGAAGCCGTCATGGTATTTGCTGAGATCGTTGTTGAAATAAGACGGGAACATATGGCGGGCAGGCTTCGGCAGGATGTCCACATCAATTTCCGGAGCGCGCTGGCCGCCGCACATTTTGCCGTCCGCGCCGCGATAGGCAATGCCGAGAAGTCCGTCCAGGCTCTGGCCGTCGCGAATTCGCCGGGCCAATCCCAGCACGGAAGTCTCGTACTCCCCGATCATCACGAAGTCCACATGCGGATGCTCGGCCAGCACATCCTTCGAGAAGGTCGTGACGTGCGATCCGGCAAAGGCGATTTTCGCGCCCGTTCGCTTGGCCAGGTCCTTGGCAATTTCGCTGATACGGTTAATCGCGGGCGTGGCGGGCTCGAACAAAATCAAATCCGGTTTCACTTCCTCGGCTCTCTTCACGAATTCCGAATACGGCAGGTTGAGCGGAACGCCATCGATGGCTTTCACGTTGAAACCGTCGCGCTCGAGGATCGCGGCGGTGTATCCGAGGAAGAACGGAAACATGGCGAAGCGCGGAAAGCTTTCCTTTTCCTTGCGCAGCGACCACGGAAACCGGCAGCCGGCGCCGAAAAAGTATCGCTCGCCTCCATCGTCGAGGTCGAATCGCAGAGCAGGGTTGGCAATCAAGACAGTTGTCATAATCAGTCTCCTTTTTATTTGTGTGCAGGTTGAGTTCTTAACAGATGCCCGGCGAAAACCGGAAGTCCAATGACGTATCGCGGCACGAGGCGCGGTTCAAATAACATTCTCCAAAACCATTGGAGGCAAAGTTTGCTGACGATTTTCGGAACCCGGAGCAGAGTGCCTGCGTAGAATTGCAGGGTGCCTCCTCCGATGTTCCAAAAAAGTTTCCCGGGAAACATCGCGCTTGCCTCAAGTATCAGCTCTTCCGAGCGCGGTGTTCCCATTCCCACCAGGATCACATCGACGGTGGAATGCTCTCGCAAAAAATCGATGTAGCGCGGCAATGGCTGATATCCGTCGATGGCGGCGGTGACCTGCATGTTTCGGCTAAGCCGGTTTATGCCAGCGGCGCCTTTCTTGGATGCTTCGCCGGAGCCTCCGAGAAGAACGGCTGGCAGGCGGGGCAGATCAGCATCTTCCAGAACGCGGTCGAAAAGGGGCGTCATCACAGTCCTGCTCTGGCGCCTGCCGTTTCTCAACCAAGCCGCCACGGCGAAGCCGACTCCGTCCACCGAGACTATATCGGCCTTGTCCAGCAATTCCCGAACGCAATCGTGTTTCTTCGCGAGATTGAAGACGTGCGGATTGACATAACTCACCACCACACCAGCGGATCGGTCTCCGCGAAGCCACTTGGAAATGTCCCGCTGAAAGTCATCAATCGTGCCGCAACTGTAAGCAATGCCGCATAATTGGGCTTTCGGCGAAAACGCCGGAAACCGGGCCGCGGCGCTTGGCGCCCGCATCTCCTTCAAGACTGGCTTGTCATACTCCGAAATCATGCGGACTGCGCAGTGCGTTGGGTCATTTCGGGCGGACGCAGCCAGGAAGCGGGCATCTGTTTTTCTATCTCGACCTGCCGGAACTGCTCGCTTAATCGGACCTGGGTTTGCTTGATCCAGCCCGCCATTTGCGAGAGCCCTGATTCCAAGGGGACATTCTGAATCAAGTCGCCAAAATGCTTTCGCGCCTTGTCATGCGCGCAATAAACGTCGCGAATCTCATGGCGCTCGGGCAGGTGTTCAACACTTCTCGGCACTCCCATGGCCTGGCACACGTAACCAGCCAAATCCAGAACGGAAGTGAGTTCATCCGAGCCGAGATTAAATATTTGATTGTAAGCGCCCGGCCGGGAGATCGAAGCGGCCATGATCGGCGCGACGTCGGAGATATGCGTGAAAGCCCGCTTCTGCAATCCGTCTCCAAAGATGGTGACCGGGCGTCCCTCCATCACTTGTTTCATGAAGATGCCAATGACGTTGCGATAACGGTCGCCGAAATTTTGGCGCTCTCCATAGACGTTGTGGAATCGGAATAAAATAGATTGCAGGCCGAAAACCTCACGGGCAGCCGCCAAGTCCAGCTCCACCGCATACTTCGCCACCGCATAGGGATCGGCAGGGCAGGGAGGCATGCCTTCGGTCATCGGCGCCGGCAGCCTCCCGTAGACAGCGGCGGACGACGCAAAGACAAAACATTGAACGGTTCCCGCATTAACCGACGCGTTGATGAGATTAACGCTGCCGAGGAGGTTCTCCCGGTAGTTAAACATGCGGATGAAATGGCTCAACCCCTCGGTCGCATAGGCCGCCAAATGAAAGACGAAATCAAACCGGTGCTTGGCAAATAACTCGGGAATTAACTCTGTGTCGTTGATTGAGCCTTCGATGAAATGGACCCCGGGAGGAACATTTTCGCGGTGGCCGCCCGATAAGTCATCCAACCCAACGACTCGGTGACCCAATCGAACCAGTTCAGCCGCCACATGTGATCCAATAAATCCGGCTGCTCCAGTCACCAGCGAGGTTGCGCCCGAGTTGCTCCTGAAATCTGGGGACGACAATGCCTCTTTTGCCACGGAATTCGACTCCCTGGAAGCGCAGCTTTTGAATTTGCCAGCGGCTCTCACCGCGCGAAAGTATCCACAGGTGATGATATTCCGTCAATCGAAAACTCGGAAAAACAATTCGAAAAACCGATTCCCGTGCAGATCGCAATGGCGGAGATGGGTGCGATGTTCCGACAGTGATTGATAGACGCATTGCCGTTTGTCACTGGCATTAAATTGGTCTACGCTGACAGCCTGAATTTGAAATGGAAAAATCCGCACTGATAAAACAGATCGTGGCCAGCCTGGCGGAAAAGCTCGCCGTGCTGGACAAAGCGGCGCGGGCCTCCCACGCAGAAGCCACCCACGAAAGCAGCAAAGCCGAAAGCAAATACGACACGCGCGGCCTCGAGGCGGCATATCTCGCGGGTGGCCAGGCACGGCAGGCAAAGGAGATTCTCGATGCCATCAAAATCTACGAGGTTCTCACTCCCCAGACCTTCGCCGCTGATGACCCCATCGACATGACGGCATTGGTGGAATTGGACAGCGGGGGAGCCCGCTCGTTTTATTTTATTGGCCCAAAGAGCGGCGGGTTGGAAATCGAGCATCGTCACAAAGAAATCACCGTCATCACACCGCAATCGCCGCTGGGACAAAATCTGGTGGGCAAAATCGCGGGCCAGGGCTGGACCGCCAAGGTCAGCGGATCGGTGGCTAAATACCGGATTATTTCCGTTTTATAATCCGCCAGCGTCGGAGATACGGCCGTGTCGAAGACCAGCCCCAGCGCGACGCGGCGCCGGGTGCGCCAGTCAATTCCACATGGCCGCGGCTGGTCTTCAACGCAGCCGCGCTCCGACTGATTGCTTGCACGCATCACCCACGTTTGATCACAACCACTCGCCCGCGAGCCGGTCGCGCGTTCGTGGTTGCAAAATGCGCCGCTTTGTATTAGTGTGCCGGTGCAATTGTTGTCCGTTATCTAATCTGATTATGAAAAAATTACTTGTGCTTGCAGCCTCATTGATTGTCGCGGTCGGCGTTTATGCGTCTGAATTCCCCGACATCTCCATCTCCGACCTGAAGGCCGAGATGGCTTCCCACAAAATCGTTCTGCTTGATGCGAATGGCTCTGAATCGTTCAAATCCGGCCACATCCCGGGCGCGATCAACTTCGCGGAAAAGCAGGACAAACTGGCCGACGTCCTGCCGAAGGATAAGGATGTCCTGGTCGTGGCGTATTGCGGAAATCCGCAGTGCCCCGCCTATCACGAAGCCGCTGTCGCCGCCAAGAAGCTTGGTTATAAGAACGTCAAGCATCTGGTTGCCGGCATCCAAGGCTGGAAGACCGCTGGCGAAAAGACCGAAAAAGGATCCTAATCGCCGCTGCCGTTTCCGCTCTTCTTCTCCCACCGGCGCTGTTCGCGCTGTGGGAGAGAAGCATCCACTTTGGCGTAGTAAGTCGCTTCGCCGAAGCGTTCGTCGACGGCCTTTTGCAAATCCCACGACGCTTTCACGCGAAATTTCTCGTGGCATTCCACAAAGGCCAGCTCCCCCCCCGGCCACTTCATGCAAAGGAATAAGGGGCATTTTCCGGGGAATGCTGTGACCAACTGCCGGACTTCCTCCAAATCCGCCGCCTTCAATCGCGCCACCTGCAATCGCAGATGGACCTGCTTGGTGAAAGCACCGGGCGCCTCCTCCAAGGCCATCATGTCGACGGGGAAAATCTTCGGCTTGTCTTCGCCGAGATTTACTTCGCCTGTGACGAGAAGCGCTTTTTTTGGAACGAGCATTGAGTTGAACTTGTCGTAATTTTCATTGATGCAAAGGATTTGAACCGTTCCTTCCAAATCCTCCAGCGTCACCATCGCGTAGGGCTTGCCGCTTTTCTTTGAGATGCCTTTTTGCGCGTCCACCACAATGCCACCGATGCGCGTCATCGCGCGATTCGCCAGCCCGGCGAGCTGGTTTGTCGCATGCAGCGCGTATTTTTCGAGGATTGAGGCGTAAGGCGTGAGGGGGTGGCCTGTCACATAAAATCCAAGCAGCTCCTTTTCCTGCGCCAGCAATTCGTGCTCTGGCCATTCGGGCAATTGCGCCTCCGGTTCGACGCTTTTTTTGGTGCTTTCCTCCAGTTGGCCAAACATGGTCGCCTGTCCACTTCGCCTGTCTTGAATAATTCCCGCCGCAAGCCCGAGCACGCGGTCAATCTTGGCGAACATCGTCGCCCGTGTCTCGCCGAAACAATCGCACGCGCCCGATTTGATCAGCGCTTCAAGAACCTTCCTGTTGACAGTGCGGCCGTCGACCCGTTCGCAAAGTTCCGCCAGCGAGGCGAATTTTCCGGTGGCGCGCGCCGCTAGAATATTTTGCACCGCCACTTCACCAACGCCCTTGATCGCCGCCAGTCCGAAACGAATGGCGCCTTTTTCATCGGCGGCGTCCTTGCGGGTCGGGGTAAAGAAAACGTTGCTCTCGTTGACGTTGGGCGGCAGCACTTCGACCTCAAAATGCCGCGCTTCCCCGATGAGGATGCCCAGCTTCGCGGTGTCGCCCATGTCGTTGGTCATCATCGCGCTGAGGAATTCAACGGGATAATTGGCCTTCAGCCACGCGGTCTGGTAGGCGACGATGGCGTAGGCGGCGGCGTGCGATTTGTTGAAGCCGTAACCGGCGAATTTTTCCAGCAAGTCGAAAATCGAATTGGCCTTGGCCGCCGGGATATTGTTGACCTTGGCGCAGCCGCTCACGAATTTCTCACGCTGCTTGGCCATTTCCTCGAGCTTCTTCTTGCCCATCGCGCGGCGCAGCAAATCCGCGCCGCCCAGCGTGTAGCCCGCCAGCAACTGCGCGGCCTGCATGACCTGTTCCTGATAAATCAGCACGCCGTATGTCTCGCGCGAAATCGATTCAAGCAGGGGATGCTCATAGGTAATTGTCACTTCCCCATGGCGGCGCTTGATGAAGTCTGGAATCAGGTCCATCGGGCCAGGGCGATACAACGCGACGAGCGCCGTGATGTGTTCGACGGAGCTGATCTGAAATTTGCGGCACAAATCGCGCATGCCGCCAGATTCCAATTGGAATATTCCAATCGTCAGTGCCTTGTTGAGAAGGTCGTAAGTCTTGGCGTCGTCCAGTGGAAGGTCGTCGATGGGAATGTCAATGCCGCGGCCTTGCTTGACGAGTTCGCAGGTGTTGCGGATGACCGTCAGCGTTTTGAGGCCGAGAAAATCCATTTTCAGCAAACCCAATTCGCCGACCGGATTCATGGCGTATTGGGTGACGATCACGCCGTCTTCGTCCTTTTTAAGCGGGAGCAAATTGACCAGCGGCTGGTCGCCGATCACCACGCCCGCCGCATGCACCGAGGCGTTGCGCGTCAAATCCTCGAGGACAAAGGCGGTGTCGACCAGTTCACGCGTCTGCTCTTCGGTTTCGTAGGCGGCCTTGAAATCCGGCGATTGCTCGAGCGCCTTTTTAAGCGACATCTTCAATTCGTTCGGAATCATCTTCGCCAACCGGTCGCATGCTGCGTAATCAAGGCCCATCACGCGGCCAACGTCGCGAACAACCGATTTCGCGCCCATCGTGCCGAAGGTGATGATTTGCGCGACGCAATCACGCCCGTATTTGTCGCGGACGTATTCGATGACGTCCGCGCGCCGGTCATCGGCGAAGTCGATGTCGATGTCCGGCGGATTGACGCGCTCGGGATTGAGAAAGCGTTCGAACAGCAGCCCGTAGCGAATCGGATCGACGTTGGAAATTTCCAGAAGGTAGGTGACGATGGAGCCTGCGGCGGATCCGCGCGCCACGCACGAAACGCCCTTGCTGCGGCCATAACGCACAAAGTCGCCCACGATGAGAAAGTAGCTGATGAACCCCGTTTTCTCGATGACCTTGAGTTCGATTTCGAGGCGGTCCATGACGGATTTCATGCCTGCCTTCACTTCCTCTGGCGGAGGCGTGGCGGCGCCTTGCGGAACCCCTGGCAGTTTGCCCGGATCATCAATGCCATCCACGACAAAGGATTCGCCCTCCGCCCGCGCATGCATGCTATAGCGCGCATTCAGGCCTTCGGCCAGCAACTGGCGCAAATAAAGCTCCCGCGATGTGCCGCCCGGCGGATCGAAGACGGGATAGTGCAGTTTGTTGAATTCAATTTTGACGTTGCACTTCTCAGCTACTTCCAGCGTGTTGCGAATGGCCTCGGGTACTTCCGCAAAGCGCGCCTTCATTTCCTCGGGCGAGCGCAGATAAAATTGCTTCGGCTGATAATGCATCCGCTTGGTGTCGGCCAACTGCGTCTGCGTGCCGATGCAAATGAGGCAATCGTGCGCGTGCGAATGCTCCTCCTCGACGTAATGCACGTCATTTGTCGCGACCAGCTTCAAGCCAAATTCCTTCGCCCACGGAATCAAATGTTTGTTGACCTTGAGTTGCTCGGGAATGCCGTGATTTTGCAATTCGAGGAAAAAGTTCTCCGCGCCGAGCGTTTGCTTGTACCAATCAATCGTCTCGCGCGCCTTGTCGAGTTGGTCCTTGACGATGAGTTCAGGAATTTCGCTCGCGAGGCATCCGGATAGGGCGATCAACCCTTTGCTGTTGGCGGCGAGAATTTCTTTGTCGATGCGCGGCTTGTAATAGTAGCCCTCCAGATGCGCCGCAGTCGCAAGCTTGACCAAATTCTTGTAGCCCGTTTCGTCCGCCGCCAGCACGCCGAGATGGTGATACACATCGCGTCCGCCGTTGCTGGATTTTTTTTCCAACCGGCTGCCGGGCGCGACATACATCTCGCAGCCGATGATTGGCTTGATGCCTTTATCCAGCGCTGCTTTGTAAAAATCGATGGCGCCATACATCACTCCGTGATCGGTGATGGCGAGGGCAGGGAAGCGGAGCGCGTGCGCCTTTTCCATCAGCGTGTCCAGACGGCATGCGCCATCGAGCAGCGAATACTCGGTGTGCAAATGGAGATGAACAAAATCGGCATGCGCCATGAGATCAATTTAAGGGCGCCTCCCGGAAATATCTAACACAATCATTTCAAAGCAGGGACGCCGGGTGTGATTGAAAGTGGGTGAGGCGTGCGATGTCGCTTTGAGCGGAGCGCGGCTGTGTCGAAGACCAGCCGCAGCCACGTGGAAACAAGTGGCGGGTCAGAAAGAGTTCCACGGCTCATCAGCCGCAGTTCCGAAGTTTTGATATGTTTTTCGGAGTGGTCACAGCCAAATTCGCTTTCGGTTGTTCGAGTGTTGCTGCGGCTGGTCTTCGACACAGCCGCGCTTGTCGGCCTGCATCCATCACCCGCTTTCAATCACACCCAGGGACGCCTCGGCGAGGCGTCCCTGCCACGGGACCTACGGGTAAAACACCTCATTTCCCCTCTGAAGCGAACCGCGCATTCTGCGCGTGTATGCCAAAGATAAGGTGGCTGTTGGTTCTAGCATTTTGCGCGGCGCAGCGGGATGTCTTTGCCGCGCCGATCGATTTCCATCAGAAGTACGAATTGCGAATACCCGGACTCGCGGTGGCGTTCGTCCCGGAGAATGACGCCGACATCCGCCAACTTAAGGCGAAAGTGGATAACGCGCTAGCTCAGCCAGATGACGAATCCAAACACGAGCGCCGCGGCCTGGCGGAAATCAGCCTGTTGGCCAAATCCATTCTCGCCACTCCCGATTCGCCCGCGCGACAAAAGGCCGAACGCGATTTGCTGGAAGTCGTGCTTGCCGTCAACAATCTTGAGCGCCCCACCGTACTGCCGCATTTCGACGCGGTCATGTTTCCCACCTTCGCCAAGCAGCTCCACCGGCCTATTGGTGTGGGCAAGACGCCAGCCGCCGACTTGGTCCCCGGCCAAGGCGGCGATTTGAGCGAACGCGACCCGCTGCCAAATAGCTTCTGGTCTCGCCCGATCAATATCGCGGGCGAAGATTTGAGCGCGGGTTTCGGCCGCGCTTCATTGCCGAACTTCGGAAGCAAGGTTTGTCAATACTACGTCCCGAAAGAATCCTCCGGCATGAACCCCGGCTACGAAGTCCAATGCGACGGATCGTCTGTCAAGTTGAAGTTTGGCGAGCAATCGTCGGAGCCGTTTGCCACGCGGATTTTCTGGGCGCTTGGCTACCACTCCGATCCCACGGATTACAGCCCCGGCATCAAGGTCGCTTATGACCGCCGGATTTTTACCGAGTTCAATTCGCGCAAGGCCGTCCGCACCAAATTCACCGTGCTTTGGCTGGTGCCGGTCTATTCGATGAATCTGCAAGGCTGGCATGATCCGTTCGATTACGTTGCCTCGGCGGTGCTGCGCGATGGGACGCGATGGAGCGGACGCGAATTGAAACACCATCTCCTCGACGGCACGAACTTCGTGGCCGAGGTTGAAAAGAAAATCGATTACATCGTCACGACTCCAGCGAACGTGCAAATCAAGGAAGCGCACGTCAAAAGCATCGGCCCGTGGGATTACGCGCAGCTTGACCACGCCGACCGCCGCGAAGTGCGGGCCGCTGGTTTGCTCGCGGCGTGGATTGGTTTTTACGACACCCGGTTTGACAATACTAAATTGCGGCTCGTCGGCCCGAAAAAGAATCCGCACCTAGAGCACTATTTTTCGGACCTTGGAGCGGGACTTGGGCGAACGTCGGGCCTGATGGCGTGGCACGGGGAAAAAGTGAATGAATTTCCGATTCGCTTCACCGCGCCCTCCAACGGCCGCCTGCGAATCGTCGGCTACACGCCGGTGGTGCCAACCAAAGCCTTCGCCGACATGACACTCGACGACGCTCGCTGGATGGCGCGCCTGATCGGGCAATTGACGCCCGAACAAATCACCCAAGCCCTGCGCGCCTCCGGTTACGATGATGACACCATTCGTTTATACACCGCAAAACTCCTCACGCGGAGGAATTACATGATGTCCGACCTCGGCTTGGCCAGCGAACTCGCCACCACGCACGCGCCGGTGACGGCGTCGAAATAATCCCGGTAGGGCGAGACTGTCGAGCCCTGATTAATTCCCCTCCCAAAATCCATAATGGGCTCGACAGAGTCTCGCCCTGCCAGAAAGGTTAGGCTTGCTTCGCCAGGCCGAGTTGCCTGACATCCACCGCTTCCATCCCGGCGGCGCGTATCGCCTGAAGTCCAAGGTCAGTGTCTTCGTAAGCGCGGCAGAATTGCGGCTCAACGCCGAGGCGGCGGGCGGCTTCGAGGAAAATGTCGGGCGCGGGCTTCTGATTCTTGACATCTTCACTGGTGACGACCGCGGCGAACCATTGGCGGATGCCCAAGTGTTTCAACACTTCGTTGATATGCGTGTTGATGCCGCCCGATGCCACCGCCATCGGGATTATTCCAACATTCTCGCGCGCAATCTGGACGACGGCTTCAATCGGCTTGATCGTCGGCATATAGGGCAGGTAGACGGCTTCCTTTTCCTTGGAGACGGCGATGGGATCAAACGCCTTGTTCTGCTCTTCGCTCAACATCTTGAGAATGTCGCGCGATGGCACTCCGCCGAGCGAATAAAATCTCTCCTCGGTAAAATCGAGGCCGTAGCGTTTTGTCACGGTTTGCCATGCAATCCAGTGCAGCGGCATGGTGTCGGCGAGGGTGCCGTCGCAGTCGAAAATCAATGCTTTTGGTTCGGTCATATTATAATTCCAATGCGGCCAGCCGCTTTTCCAGGTCGTCCGCCATCAGCGGCTCGATGAGGCAATCCAGCTCGCCTTCAAGGACACGCGGCAGATTATACAGCGTCAGTTCGATGCGGTGGTCGGTCACGCGGTTCTGCGGAAAATTGTAGGTGCGGATGCGCTCGTTGCGCTCGCCGGTGCCGACTTGCTCCTTGCGGCGGGCGGCGTAGATGGCGTTTTCCTCGGCGACCTTGATTTCGAGCAATCGCGAACGCAGCACGGTAAGCGCCTTGGCCTTGTTCTTTTGCTGCGAACGCTCGTCGGCGCAGCGGACAATCATCCCGGTCGGCTTGTAAATAACCTGCACGGCTGAGTCGGTAGTATTGACGCCCTGGCCGCCCTTGCCGGAGGCGCGGCAGACGTTAATTTCCAAGTCTTCCGGGTCCAGTTCAAAATCGACTTCCTGCGCTTCCGGCAGCACGGCGACGGTTGCGGTGCTGGTGTGGATGCGGCCTTGGGCCTCGGTGGCCGGCACGCGCTGCACGCGGTGGACGCCCATTTCGTACTTGAGCCGCTTGAAAACATCCGTCCCCGTCACGCCGAAAATGATTTCGCGAAACCCGCCCAAATCAGACGGGCTGCTGTCCATGTTCTCAATTTTCCAGCCCCGCGAGTCCGCGTAGCGGCTATACATCCGGTGGAGGTCGGCGGCGAACAGGGCGGATTCCGAACCTCCCGCGCCGGCGCGAATTTCCACAATCGTATTGCGCGAATCGGCCGGGTCGGGCGGGGCAACGCCGATGAGGACTTCCTTCGTCATGCGCTGAATGAGCGTCTGCAATTCAGCGACTTCCTGGCGGGTCATTTCGGCCAGTTCGCTTTCGGACGGTTCCGACTTGAGGAAAGCTTCGTGCTGGGCGAGGTCTTCCGACGCCTTGAGATAGCGCGCGCCCGCCTCGTTCAAGCCCTTGAGGCGCGCGTATTCGCGGGCCGTTTCCTGGGACTTGGCCGGATTGTCAAAAAGCTTCGGGTCGCTCAGGGCGGCTTCGACCTCACCCAAGCGGCGCGCGAATTTCTCAATGAAAGGGCGGAGATTCATGGCCGTCAAAAAAGCAACCCGCCCGCGAAAGCCAAAGCGTCCGCGGGCGGGTTCAGCGAAAGTCTCCTACTTCTTCTTTTTCTTGGGCACGGCGGCGGCAGCCTGGGCGGCTTGCGTCTTGGCCATGCGCTGCTGGAATTTATCGACGCGTCCAGCGGTGTCGACAAATTTCTGGGTGCCGGTGTAGAAAGGGTGGCATGAATTGCAAATGCCGACCAAAATGGATGGTTTGGTGGAGCGGGTCTTGATGACGTTGCCACAGGCGCAACGGATTTCCGCGTCCATATATTTAGGATGAATGTCTGCTCTCATAAACTAGGGCGGACAACCTAACAGTGATCTGGAAATTGACAAGTCCCAATTTGCGATTTTTTAATTTGCATTTTTATGGGCGGGATCGCAGGGGGAAATATTTGGGCGGCGGCGCAGCACCGCACTGCCAAATTTGGGTAGGGCGGATCTGCGTGTCCGCCGCAATATTCTCACCTGCATTCACACCACCTTGCGCCAGCTCTCGATCATTTCCTCGATCATCGAATCAAAAGTGTAGGCTGGCACCCAATTGAGGACTTTTTTCGCTTTCGTGCAATCGCCGCACAGATAATTCAATTCCTCGGGCCGCATGTATTTCGGGTTTTGAACGACGTATTTTTTGTAGTCCAAGCCGAGCTTGTTGAAGACGATTTCACAGAATTCGCGAATCGAATGCGTCTGGCCGGTGGAAATGACAAAATCATCCGGCTCGCTGTGCTGCAAAATCAAATGCATGGCGCGAACATAATCCTTGGAATGGCCCCAATCCCGCTGCGAATCGAGGTTGCCCAATTCCAGCTTGTCCAATTTGCCCTGCGAGATCATCACCGCGTTCTTGATGATTTTGTTGGTGACGAAATTCGAGGCGCGGCGCGGGGATTCGTGATTGAAGAGAATGCCGTTGGACGCGAACAGCTTGTAGGAATGCCGGTAATTGCGAACGATGCTGTAGGCGAAAAGTTTCGAGCAGCCGTATGGGCTGACCGGCGACATCTTGGTCGTTTCGCGCTGCTTGCCGTCCGGGTCGACGCTGTTGCCGAACATCTCGGACGAGGAGGCCTGGTAAAAATGGGCGGCTGGCGAATGGGAGCGGACGGATTCCAAAACATTCAATGCGCCAAGCGCGTTCGTTTGGACCGTGTATTGCGGCACATCAAAACTGATGCGCACATGGCTTTGCGCCGCGAGGTTGTAAACTTCATCCGGCTTGACGCGCATCATCACCCGGTCGATGGTCGAAACGTCCGAGACATCGCCATATTCGTTGTGCAGGTCTTTCGCGACCGCATCCAGGCGGCTCTGCTGGTTTTCGGTGATCGAATTGCGGCGGATCAAACCATGAACTTCGTAACCGAGGGACAAAAGGTGCTCGGCCAGGTAGGATCCGTCCTGGCCAGTGATTCCGGTGATGAGTGCTTTTTTAGGCATTGGTTGTTTTTAATGAATTTACGGTTTTGCGCAAGCCTTCTTCCAAGGAATGCAGCTTGAACTTGCCCGGCCAGCCCGTGGCTTCGGTGGCGGCGGAGACGTTGATGCGCCGTTTGGCCGCGCCGGTTGCCTTGGAAACGTCGAAGACGATCTTCCCCTTGTAATCCATCAGCCGCGCCAGAATTTCCACCACTTCCCGAATGGAATAACTCTGCCCGCTGCTGATGTTCAAAAGCTCGCCGTTATAATCGCGATGCTCATAAATCGCGCGGATTTGGTCTTCGACGTAAATAAAATCGCGCGTCTCTGTGCCATCACCCCAAATTTCGAGGAGATCGGGATTTTTCTGCATGCGACCCAAAAGCGACGGGATGACGTGCGTGGTGGAGTCGCCCGGGCCGTAGACGCTGCCGAGCACGAGGGCGGTGCCGCGCAAGTTGTGCTGGCGCTTGCAGGCATCCAGGCCGACGCCGAAAAATTTCTTGTTCAACCCGTAATGCTCGGTCGCGCGGTGCATGCGGCCGTTCCAATAATCCTTCTCGCTCGCTTCCACTACCGCCTCGGGATAAGCCCACAACGAACTCAGCGCGACCATGCGCGCCCGAGGTTGAAATTGCTGCCACGCTTCGAGAACGTTGAGGGAAATTTTCGCGTTAGCGAAGAATTGCGTCGCTGCGTTCTGAGCCGACCAGCGGGCGTCGCCCTGAACATCCGCCAGATGCACAATGTAATCGAACGGGCCGAATTTCTGAAACAGCTCGCAGACGCGATCAGCTTCCCGGAGGTCAAACTCGCGGCCAACGGAAGTTACCTCAGCCCCGGCAGTCTCCTGCAGAAACCGGGTCAGATTCTTCCCGATGAACCCTTTGCCGCCGGTGACCAGGAACCGGCTCATTATTTTTTGACCATCTCTGGCGTCAGGATTGGAGTGACGCGGAAGGTGTCGCTTTCGTAATCGTGACCGCCGCGAATGCCGTTGCTGAAGACGACAAATTGATTCGGCTCCAGGATTTCCAAGGCGTGGATTTCGAAGGGCGGCGTGGAAACCAAGTCATATTCCTGCATGAGGATGGACTTGACCGGCTCGCTCTTGTCCACCGGCTGATACCAATAGCGCAGCGAGCCGCGCGTGATGAAAATATGCTGGGTGGTTGCCTTGTGATAATGGTTGCCGCGGATAAGGCCGCCGCATTTGGATTCAATGATCGCCGCGTGCTGAAATTCCGACTTGTAGAGGATGTCGGAAATAGTGCCGCGCTCGTCGCTGGTGGCCGGAGTGATTTTTGTGTGTGTCATGGCTCGTAAGGATTTAGAAATTGAATGCGCGGATTGATCTTGGTGAGAATGGCTTGCAGCGCGGCCGAGATGTTCCAGGAAAGTATGATCGCGTAGACGGATTCGTATTCCGCCAGCTTCTGGTCGGCGCGAATCGGAATGCGGGTGCGTGGCGTAAATTTTCCAATTTTGCTGGCCGAAGACTCGGTCACGCAATCGATGACCGACGCATCAAGGTTGTAATAGTTGAGAAACGTGTTCCCCTTGGCCGCCGCGCCGACGCAAACGATGGAATGGCCTTCCAATTTCAGCCGGTAAATTTCGCGCAGGAACCGATTTCGCGAAGTTTGAATTTGCTGCATGAAGACTGCGTAAGACTCGTGATCAAAAAGTCCGTCCTCGGTTTCCTTCTCAATAAATTGTTCAACTGTCGGCCCTGCCGTCGTCACATGGTAGGCCGCCGCTTCGTGCCCGACGAAAACGCGAATGGAACCGCCGTGGTAATCCACTTCGTCCACATGGTTGACCACCATGCCGGCCGCCTTGAACAAATTCACCGCATATTTAACCGTCAAATAACTCACGTGCTCATGATAAATCTGGTCAAATTTCCGCTGCACGACCGACTGCATCCAATACGGCAGCTCGAACACAAACGTTCCACCGGGCGCGAGCAGCGCCTTGATGCCGTGGGCGAAATCGAGCGGATCATTGGCATGGTTGAAAACGTTATTGGCGGCGATCAGATTTGGCTTTCTGCCGAGGATCTGTACCACTTTTTCAACGCATTCCGATCCGAATAAACCCACCAGCGTATTGACCCCGCGCTCCGCAGCCAGCTTCGCCATGGCAGGGGAGGGATCAACACCGAGCGTCTTGCAGCCGAGCTTCTGAAATTGTTCGCTGAGAAAACCGTCATTGGATCCGATTTCAACCACCGCATTCTCCGCCTTCAATCCGACCATTCCGGCCACCGTGCCCGCATATTCAATCCAATGATTCTGCGACGTGCGCGAATTGGACGAGGTGTAGGAATAATCGTAATCGGAATAGCGCTCCGCGGGATTGGTGATCGTGCGCAATTGCACCTGGCCGCAATGCTCGCACAAATCGCAGATGAGCGGGTAGACGCGGTCGCCGTCGGCCAGCCTGCTGGCGGGAATGAACGTATCGGCCATGGGATGCATTCCCAAATTCACGATCTCGTGCAAATCTGCCGACTTGCAGGCTAAGCATTGTGTTCTAAACATAATCCGGCTTTTACGCTGGCGTTGGCTCAAGCCTGCTCGAACGAATTGTAATCGCGGCCCAGATACGGGCCGTTCTTGCACTCGATCATTACAGCGCCCTCGCTTTGGCATTCCAGCGAATGGCCGCCATAAAAAGTCACCAGCAAATTTCCGGGCGACAAGGCTTGCTGGTGAAGCAGGGCTTGGTCAAGATCAAAGAGCCGGATTTTCAACTCGCCACGCACCACCACCCAGCATTCTTGCGTAATGCCCGGGCTCGCAGCCGGATTCGGCTGGCGCGGCTGGTGGATGTGCGGATTCACCTTCTTGCCCGCCGGGATTTTGATGACGGACACCTGCAGCCACTGGCTGATTTCCGAAACGTCGAGGCGATTATCGAAAGGTTCGTTCGTGTCCACGATCACGTGCAGCAATTTGCCGGGTTCGGATTTTGAATAAATTTTGTTCACTTGATTTTGTCGTTGATGACTTCGCGAATGATCATGTCCGTGAACGCTTCCGCGCCCAGCGGCTTGACCCGATCGCCATGCACAAATCCATGGATGGCCTGCCGGTAGCCCTCATATTCGGCTTGCGACATGCCTTTCATATAGGAATACAGCTTATCGTAGTTCGGGAAATTCCTTTTGTCGATAAAAGCCGAGGGCGGCACGAGCTTTGCCACTTCTGGATCGCCCAGGTATACCGGCACGCAGCCGCAAAACATCGGGTCGAGCACTTTCTCCGTCAGCCAGCCGGGGTAACTGGCGTTCTCGTAACAGATCGCAAACTTGTATTTCGGCAGGACCTCTTTCTTCGAGTTGACTTTGCCGCGCGCGGAGGGGAACGGGTTCTGTTTTGGCAGCCACGGGCAGCTCCGATAAATCCGCGACAAAAAAAGGTTCAGCGGCGAGAGCAATTTCGATTTGAAATAATACCGGTCCCAGCGCTGACCGTACAAATCGAATTCATCCGGATGATTCTTTTCAAACCATCGAATCGCGCGCACCCGCTCCGTGTAAAGCTCCGGCCCGGCCCACGTGTATTTTTGGCTCGAAATCAAACAGCAGAATTTCTGCGCGGTCGACGGCGCATATGGCGCAAAGTCCGGCAATTTATGCGGCATGTACATCCGGATATATTTTTTGCCGTCCACCCAATTCGGGTTCCATGTGAAGACCTTGCGGAACGGCTTATGATTGCGCCGCCACCAATTGTCCGGGCGCATCGCCGGGCTTTCAAACATGACGAGATAAACCGGCTTGTCGCCGCGCCGCAGAAGTTCGCGGTAAAGCGGAGTGAACAGGCGGGTCGGATAATCAAGGAAGACGACGGCATCAAACGAATCCAGGGGAGCGGTGTCGATCGTGGCGACGCTATGGCCCATGCTCCTGAGCTTTTTGGCCATGTAGATTCCCGGGTAGCCAAGGTCGTCGCCCAACTCGACCTTCCCCTCTTCGAACATCCGGTTTTGGTTTTGCTCGCGGTAAAAATTATAAAAACCGAGATTCATCAAAAATCCAACCGCGTCAATTTGGTTGGACGATGACTTTACCCATCACCCGCCGCCCGCGCAAGGCTGCGAAGGCCTCGGCTGTCTTTTCAAGCGGATAGGATTCGGTGGTGGCGGGTTTGATCTTTCCGGCGGCGGCCCATTCGAGGACGGCTTGGATGTCTTTGCGGGTGCGTCCGTAGCTTCCAACCAGCTTCTGCTCCTTCACGAATATCGGCCAGAGTTTCAAAGCCACTTCGCGCCCGGCAGTGGCTCCGCACGTCACGATGATTCCGCCGCGCGCCAGGCAGGTGAAACATTGGAGCAGAACATCGCCGCCGATGTGCTCGACGATTAAATCGACGCCGCGCTTGCCGGTGATTTCGCGGACGTCCGCCGCCCAATCTTTCTTCGTGGTGTCCACGACATGGTCCGCGCCCAGGCTCAGAGCGAACGCGCGTTTCTCCTCGGTGGAACCGGTGCTGATGACGTGCGCGCCGAGTTGCTTCGCAATTTGAATCGCCACCGAGCCGACGCCGCTCGTTCCGCCCATTGCCAGCACCCAATCGCCTGCTTTGACCGACGCGCGTTGCGTGAGCATGTGCATGGCCGTGCTGCCTGCCAGGGTAAGCCCCGCTGAGGCGGCGAAATCGAGATTCGCCGGCAGCCGCACAAGCGAACTGGCAGGCACCGCAACTTGCTCTGCAAATCCGCCATCCTCCTGCACTCCGAGCAATTTTCCGCGCAGGCAAATGGATTCCTGTCCGCGCTCGCAGAATTCGCAGTGCCCGCAAAAAAGATTCGACTGCACCGCGACGCGATCCCCAATTTTCCAATCTTGAACACCGCTGCCAACCGACAAAATTTCGCCCGAAATTTCGCCGCCCGGAATGCGCGGCAGTTGAACCGGCACCGGCAATCCGCCTTCCTCCATCCAAAGATCGAGCCGGTTCAACCCGCAAGCCCGCACGCGCACGATAACTCCATTGTCCGCTGCAATGGGATCAGGAACATCCGCAAAAGAAAATCGTCCCGGCGAGCCGTGAGCGACAAGTTGAACAGCTTTCATCTTGAGTGGTATTGCCATAGAGCGCGGCGCTTGGCAATGCAGAGGGGAAGTGGGGCGGGAAGCCGCCAAATCGGCCGTTTGTGACAAATTCTTCGTTCCCTTTGTTTCCTTAGTGTTAAGAATTTTTAACAGAAGGGCGCAAAGATCGCAAAGGGGGAGCCGCCTGCCGAGTTGGCCATGCCTGTTTGTGGTGCGACCTTGGCCAAAATTATTTGCATAGTCCCGACAATTCGCCCCCCAACCGAAATAGCCAAAGCTCGTTGTTTTCGAACGAAATTACTGGAGAGCCGAGGATGGATATACCGATGACAATTATTCCTTAACCTGTAATTTCAACCCATGAGCAAAGCTGAGATTCTGGCTGAGTTGGAGAAATTGACCAAGGGAGAACGCCGTGAAATCCGCGTTATTCTCGCGGAGATGGATGGCAGCCAGTGGGACGACTCGAACGACCCGCTAGACGAGGATGAGAAGGCCGTTTTGGACGCAAGGCTAAAGGCCTGCCAGAACGATCCGGGAACAGGCAGTTCCCTGGCAACAGGTTGAGGATCGTGTTCGTGGCGCTCTCCATTAGGTGTGATTGAAAATGGATGATGGACGCAAGCCGACAGGCGGAGCGCGGCTGTGTCGAAGACCAGCCGCAGCAGCTTTCAAACAGCCGAAAACGACCCGTCTTATGGCGATCTTCGGAAAACGTAATCAAACGTCGGAACTGGGTGGGCGGGCCATGGAACCCTCTCCAACGCGCCTCTTGGTTTGACGCGGCTGCGGCTGGTCTTCGACACAGCCGCGCTCCGTTCAAAGTATATAGTCCGTAATCTCACTTCCGCCTCACCCACTTTTAAAATTTGTTTGCGAAGTCCGAAGCGCAATCCGGTGGTTGATGGCGGAATCGTCCTCGAATCACCTCGGATTTTGATGGGGCGGTAATCAGGCGCTTTGTAGTTCGACTGCGGCCAAACCTTTGGTAAATTATGCCAATGTCACGACAGTTCGTCCGCAACCAAATCAGGCTGGCCGCAGTGGCCGCATGCTTTCTTGGGACGATGCTGCTGCTTTCCACAGGCGCACGCGCCGACGATTTCGGGGCGGAGATGCGGGACTTCACCGTCCGGACCTGGAGCAAGGCCGACGGACTGCCGAACGGTTCTGTCAGCGTCATTTTGCAGACGGAGGACGGATATATCTGGGTGGGAACGGCGGCGGGCCTGGCAAGATTCGATGGCTTGAAGTTCACGCACATTGCTCTCCCATCAGGGGTGTCGGCCAGCCACCCAGCCATCACGGCTTTATGCGAAGATGCGCGTGGCGCGTTGTGGATCGGCACGGAATCGAGCGGCCTTTTTCGCTGGCAGGATGAACGGGTGGAACATTTTGGGGCGGCCGATGGATTGCTCGACAACGCTGTCACCAGCCTGACGCTTGATTCCGCGGGCTGCCTCTGGATCGGCACCAGACACGGCGTCAACCGCCTTCAAGGAAGTTCGTTCGATGCCTTCACTACCCGCGAAGGTTTGCCGGACAATTCGGTTTCAAGCGTTCACGCAGCGCGGTCGGGGACTGTTTGGATTACGACGGCAGGTGGCATGTGCCGCTACATTGATGGCCACATCTCGCGCTTCGAATTTCCGACGACCGGCAAAGAGCGGCAGGAAGGTTTTCTCGGCGCTTATGAAGATCGGCGCGGCAATTTGTGGGCATTCTACGCGACCTACCTGATCAACCTCACGAAGGGAAACCAACGCATTAATTATTTCCCCGGCGAAAAATCCGCCATGACGCGCATCTGGAGCATGTGCGAGGGACGGAGCGGGCGCCTTTGGATTGGCGCGAGCGGGCGCGGCGTGTTTGCTTTGGACGGCGCGAAATTTCAGCCGGTGACGCTCAACGAAGGACACTGGCCCAACGACGTCCGCACGATTTGCGAAGACCGGGAGGGCGACCTTTGGCTCGGCATTTCCGACGGCGTGCTGGCGCAATTGCGTCCGCAGCGCTTCGCCTTGCTGACGGGCGCGCACGGTTTGCCGGCCGGCGGGGCGACTTGCCTGACGGCGGATTCCACCGGCCGCGTTTACATCGGAATGGATGCGGGCGGCCTCTACGCGAGCACGGCGGACAGATTTGAACGTGTGCTCGATGACGCGATGAACCTCGCGCAAGAACTGGTGGCAAGCGTCTGCGCCTCATCGGACAGCAGCATTTGGATCGGCACCGTGGGCAATGGCCTCTATCACATCAAGGATGGCCATTCGGTGAATTATTCCACCGCCAACGGGCTTTCTGATGACTGCGTGCTGGCGGTTTGCGCGGACGCCGAGGGCGCCGTGTGGGCTGGCACCCGCGCGGGGATGCTGCACCTGTTTCACGACTCAAAAATGTCGACTTATTCCGCGCCGGAAGGATTGCCGGGCTCCGCCGTCACCGCCATTTTGTGCCGAACGGAAGGCGAAGTCTGGGTGGGCACCGAGAGCGGCGCGCTTTTGCGCGGGGATCGACTTTTTCATGGCGTCACCGTCCAGCGGCTGGACCCGCGTTTCAACGGCAAAGCGATTCTTGGAATTTGTGAATCGGCGGATCACGCGGTCTGGTTTGGAACGGCGGGCGGCGGACTTGGCTGCATGCGCGGAGATCGCTGCCTGGCGTGGGACATGCGCGACGGATTGCTCGACAACTCCGTCTCCGCGGTGGTGGCGGATTCGGAAAACAACATCTGGCTGTCACTCTCGCGGGGCCTGTGCCGCATCGACAGCAATTCGGTGGCGATGGCCTTCGCCGGGAGCGGCGCGCTGAAACCAAAATTGTTGTTTGAGACGGAACCCGGCCCCGACCGCGCGTTGAGTTTGAGCGGGCCGCAGGCGGTGCGTTCGAGCGAGGGGCGGCTGTGGTTTGCCACCGCAGGCGGAATGGTCGGCATTGACACACACGGATGGGAGGGGGCCGTTCCCGCGCCGCAAGTTCATATCGACTCCATTTTCATCAACAATGAAAAGGCACCGTTTGAAATGAACGGCCACGCGAAGGAAATTCCGATCAAATTTCCCGCGCGCCTGCAATCCTTGGAAATTCAAGTGGCGGGGCTTAGTTTTGAGGCGCCGGAGAAAATTCGTTTTCGCCACAAGCTGGACAATTTCGATGCGGATTGGGTGGACACGGGGCCAGACCGCCGCATTTCTTACGGCCGCCTGCCGAGCGGAAATTACACTTTTCATGTGACAGCGTGCAATGGCGAAGGCGTCTGGAATGAGAGCGGCGCGAGCCTCGCCTTCGTGATTCCCACGCCGCTGTGGCGCGCTCCATGGGTGCTCACCCTGGCCGCGCTTGCGGCGGCTGGAGCCGCGGCGGGCGCGGTGCGCTACGTCACGCACCGGCGCTTGATCACGCAATTGGCGGGCATGGAGCAGCAGCAGGCGATGGAGCGCGAGCGCATGCGCATCGCCCGCAACATGCACGATGAAATCGGCTCGAAGCTGACGAAAATCTCGTTCCTCAGCGAGCGGCTCAAAGTGGAATCCAAACCCACCGGCCCGGCGGGCGACCAGATCAATTCCATTGCCACCACCTCGCGCGATTTGCTCAAGGCTCTCGACGAAATGGTCTGGGTCGTCAATCCGCGCAACGACACGCTCGAGCATCTCGCATCTTACTTGAGCCAATACGCGACGGAGTATTTTCAGGACACGCCTATCGAATGCGATGTCCGTGTGCAGAGCGATTTTCCTTCGTTGAACATGTCCGCTGAATATCGCCACAACGTTTTTCTCGCCTTTGAGGAATCACTCAGCAACGTGCTCAAGCACGCGCGGGCCACCCGCGTGGAAGTCCACATTCAGGTGGAGCAGGGCGCCTTGAAAGTTCGTGTGAGCGACAATGGGGTTGGCTTTTCGACGGACAGCCGGAATGGCCACACCGTCGGCGTGGGCCGCAACGGTTTGACAAATATGAAGCAGCATTTGCTGGACGTTCGCGGCGCTTGCGTCATCCAAAGCGCGCCGGGGCAGGGAACAATTGTGGAATTGAAAATGGGCCTCGCTTCAGCCAGAACGGAGGTTGCTTGAGCAAGGTCATCACCATCGCCATCGTGGACGATTCTCCTGACCTGCGGGAGAATATTGGCGGCTACCTCCGGGCCTTTCCGGAATTCCGCTGCGTCAATTCTTACGCCACGGCCCGTGAAGCCATCGACGGTATTCCCAAAAATCCGCCCGACGTTGTCCTGATGGACATCAACCTCGGCGAAAACGCCACGGACGGAATCGAGTGCGTGCGCGCCTTGAAGACCCTCATGCCAGACATTCTCGTTGTTATGTTGACAGTATTCGAGGATGCGGAAAAAATTTTCCGCGCCCTGGCGGCTGGAGCGAGCGGTTACCTGCTCAAGCGCCAGCGCCCCGAGGAATTGCTGGACGCCATTCGCGAAGTCATGGCGGGCGGCGCGCCCATGTCGACTTCGATTGCCCGCAAGGTGGTGCGCTCGTTTCAAACGCCGGTGGCGCACGGGGCGGGGGCGGAACCCTCGGATTTGTCGCATCGCGAATTGGAGGTTTTGCAGGCTTTGTCGCAAGGGCTCGCCTACAAGCAAATCGCCGATCAGCTCGACGTCAGCATTCACACCGTTCGCAATTATATCCGGCGCATCTACGAAAAATTGCATGTTCGCTCGCGCACGGAGGCGGTGGTGAAATTTTACAAGATATGAACGGCCTTGGTTGCGGGCTATTCGTGGTTTTGGGGAGCTCGGTCGTCTCGACCGCTGTTTTCGGCGTCCCGCCGAAAACCCTTCCGTCAAACTGTCCGGCGAGAAATCAGAACAAAGTATTGGGAAGACGCTTTCGCGTGGGCCGGACAGAGCGACCGGGGCGGTCGCGCTCCCAAATCCATGCGCATCGCTTTGGCTTAGCCGTGGTGATGCTTTGGTGCGCCTTCGCTCTTCGCGCCGAAACAAGCGCAGAGTGGCACGCGCAAAAAGCGCCGCTGATGACGCAATGGGCAGCGGATGTTTCGCCAACGAACGCACATCCTGAATATCCGCGCCCGCAATTGGTGCGCGCAGATTGGCAGAATCTGAATGGCTTGTGGGATTACGCGGTGCGCACGAACACGCTGGGCCAGCCTGCGAGTTATGACGGCGAAATCCTGGTGCCGTTCCCAATCGAATCCGCCTTGTCGGGCGTGATGAAACCGCTCGAGGCGCAGTCCATTCTCTGGTATCGGCGGACTGTCGAGATTCCGAAAAAATGGAAAGGCCGGCACGTCCGCATTCAATTCGGCGCGGTGGATTGGCAGTGCCGGATTTTTGTCAACGGCCGCGAGGTCGGCCAGCATCGCGGCGGTTACGAACGATTTGCCTTCGACATCACAGACTATCTCACGTGGGACGGCCCCGAGGAAATCGTCGTCGCCGATCAGGACCAAACGGAAGGCGACCAGCCGCGCGGCAAGCAATCGCTGCACCCGCAGGGGATTTTTTATTCGCCCACCTCCGGCATCTGGCAAACCGTCTGGATCGAGCCCGTGCCTGAAGTGTGCATCGACGGAATTTCGATGACGCCCGATGTGGAAAGCAAAGCGCTGAAATTGCGCGTGACGGTCAACAGTTTGGATGACGATCTGCAAGTGGAAGCCGCGGCATTTGGCGAACGCGGGACGGAAGCCGGATTCGCCAGCGGGCCCGCCACCAAGGAATTGATGGTGCCCATTTCCAACCCGAAACTTTGGTCGCCCGATTCTCCGTTTCTTTACGATCTGCGCGTTTCGCTGAAGCGGAAGGACAAGGAGGTGGATCATGTGGTGAGCTATTTTGCGATGCGCGCGGTGGGTCTCGGCAAGGACCCTCAGGGGATTGCGCACATTCAGTTGAACAAACAGGCGTTATTTCAAATTGGCATTTTGGATCAAGGATTCTGGCCCGATGGCCTTTATGCCGCGCCGACCGATGAAGCGCTTCGATTCGATCTGAATTTCATCAAATCATCCGGCTTCAACATGATCCGAAAGCACGTCAAGATTGAGCCGGACCGCTGGTATTATTGGTGCGACCGGCTCGGGATTCTCGTCTGGCAGGACATGCCGAGCGGCAATAATTCCACCCCGGAGTCGCAGCGCGAATTTGAGACGGAATTGAACCACATGGTCAAAGACCTTTACAACCACCCGTCCATCATCCTCTGGGTGTTGTTCAACGAAGGGTGGGGCCAATACGACACCCAGCGCCTGACCCAATCCCTGAAGGCGCTCGACCCTTCGCGCCTGGCGGATGATGCCAGCGGCTGGGCGGACACGCACGCGGGAGATATTGTTGACGGCCACGGCTATCCTGATCCTGCGGCGCTGGAGCCGGAGGGGCGGAGGGCCATGGTGGTGGGCGAGTTCGGCGGGCTTGGCATGATTCCCGAGGGCCACCTCTGGTCCACCAATCACAATTGGGCTTATCAGATGGAGGATGATTCGCAGGGTCTGGGCGAAGCCTACACCGCCCTCATGCTGCAAGTGTGGAGCGCGCATCACTTGCACGGCTTGAGCGCGGCAGTCTACACCCAGACCACCGATGTGGAAACCGAATGCAACGGCCTGTTGAGCTACGATCGCGCGGTGGCCAAGCTCTCGCCCAAAGTGCTCGCCGAGGCGAACGTGGCGGGACGCGATCATTTGCCGGGCCGGGTGATCGTGCCCGACGCGGTTTCCGGCAATGTTTCGTGGAAATACACATTTCAAACGCCGGGGCCGGATTGGTTCAAGCCAGAATTCAACGCTTCGGCGTGGAAGGAAGGTGTGGCGGGTTTTGGCACATCCGGCACTCCTGGCTCCATCGTTCACACAGTGTGGAGCACGGACGACATTTGGCTCCGCCGGCAAGTCACCCTCGGCCCGGGCGACCTGAGCGGCTTGAAATTAGAGGCGCATCACGACGAGGATTTGCAAGTTTACATCAACGGTGTGCTCGCCGCGGAACTTCCTGGCTTCATTGAGCGGTACGAGCTGTTTGACCTTCGGCCCGAAGCCATCGCGACACTCAAACCGGGCGTCAACACGCTGGCGGCGCATTGTCACCAAACGACCGGCGGCCAATATGTCGACGTGGGGTTTGTGATTCCCGACGCTCCGAATCCAGCAAAGGAAGCTAATCCGCGCGCCGCCGGAAAATAAAAATATTCCCCGCCAGCCGCTGCGTTCCATCGAGGCGGATCGTTGTCTCCGTGGCGGAAACCTCCTCAAAAAGCGGCGCGGCCACGGAGCGGACATATTGCGTCGCGTGGGCGAAACGCCCGGAAGGGTTCAGCCGATGCGGGCCTTCGCCGTTCCACAATTCGGTGCTGAAGGCAAAGTGCCCGCCCGGCTTGAGCGCGTCCGCGGCATCCGCAAAAAGGGAGCCGAGTTCGCCAAAATAAATCATCAAATCCGCCGCGACGATCAATTCGAACTGGCGCGGCGAGCGCCGGAAATAGGCGGCCGCATCCTCGCAGGCGAGAGAATCGTAGAACCCCTTTCGCTGGGCCTGGTCGAGCATTTTTTGGGAAAGGTCAACGCCGGCCAGCGGCTTGCAAAAGGGTTTGAGCAGCGGACCGCAAAGCCCCGTTCCGCAGCCGGCGTCCAGCGTCTCAAAGAAACGCCCAGACGGAAGGATGGAGCGGATTGCCGGGCAAATCTTCTCCGGCACGTCGTAGCCGAGAGCGCCGACAAGCTGCGCATCGAAGCCTTCCGCAAACGAATCAAAATACTCCACGACGTATTCCGCTGGCGAGCGTTCGATGGTCTGGTCGCCCGCGACCGCGCTCATCAGGTAGGCGAGCGATGCGCTGGTGGGCCACAATTCGCCCCACTTCTGCCCGATGCGCAACGCTGCGCCGGTGTGCCCAAATCCGCCGAGGACATGAAATGCGGACTGAAACACTTCCTTCAGAATTTTTTCAGTGCAAACATCTTCCAAAACGAATGATTGGCGGAAGCGCTCGGTGGCCTCGTTCATGTTGACGACCTCAAGCGCATCGCGGAAAAAGCGCGTCTTGCGGGCCATCTGGCGGTAATGCGCGTTGCCCGGGTCAAGCTCCGAGGCCGCGGCGTAAGCGTCGTTGGATTCCGCGAAGCGCCCGATTTGGTGACGCAATTTCCCGAGGTTGGCGAGCACGGCGGCGTTGGGCCCGGCAATTTTCAAATTCGCCTCCAGGCATTGCGCGGCGGTGGTGAAATCCTTTTGTTCCTCCTTCAAAATGCCGAGGAGCTGCCATGCGGTCGCGGAATTCGGATTTAGATCCAGCGCGGCGCGGTAGGCTCCTTCGGCGCCAGCGGCGTCGTTCAGTTTCTTTTTCGCCATTCCGAGCATTAGCCAGGTGATTGGCTGCTCCTTCGAGAGGCCGAGGGAATGCTCGAAACAATAAATCGCCTCGGCAGTTGACTCGATCTGGCTTAACGCCATTCCAAAATTAGACCACAGCACGGGATCGCTTGGAGCAAGAGCCAGCGTGGCGCGGAAAACTTCGGCTGCGTCGGCCGGATGATTGGCCTTCACCAAGCCAAGCCCCCAGCGGGAAAGCGACTCGGCGGGAGACAGGCCCGCGTTAAGAAATGCCGCCAAACCCGGCTGCGTCGTCGCCCATTTCTTGACCGCTTCAAGAACGGTTTTCGCATCCGGCAGCCGAGGCTTCGTTCGTTCGACGAGGCTCATTGATGCTGTCCACTGTCTCTCATTAGGGCCGCAATGAACAGCCTTTTCGCGGGGAAATCAACGCCGGGTGCGTGAGAATGCTCCATTGTGATCTTCGCGACCTTGTTGTTAAGACAGGATCGAACTACAAGCGCGCAAAGGACACGAAGAAGACCAGGCGATGGCATCTGCTCGCAGAGTCAAATACCATTGCCGCGCACCCTCGCAAAAAGTACACTGGCGCGGATGAATCGACGTGATTTTCTGAAAACCAGTTTGGCCGGCAGCGCGGCCGCTTTGGCTCAACCTGCCAGCGCTTCCTCCGATTCCTCGTCCAAGCCGGCTGCTCGCGTGCGTTCTTCGGAATGGGATGAGGCGCCCGCCGGGGAGATCCGCGCGGCGATGGATGCCGGGCGTGTCACCGCGGCGAGCCTTGCGAAGCACTATATCCGCCGAATAAAGGAACTGGATAAGCGCGGGCCGAAGTTGAACTCGGTGATCGAAATAAATCCGGACGCGATTGAGCTGGCGGAAGCATTGGACAGGGAGCGAAAAACGACAGGCGCGCGCGGACCTTTGCACGGCATTCCGGTTTTGATCAAGGACAACATCGCGACGCGCGACAAAATGATGACCACCGCCGGCTCCCTCGCGCTGGCCGGCGCGAACCCTCCAGCGGATGCTTTTTTGGTTCAGCGATTGCGCGCGGCGGGCGCGATCATCCTCGGCAAAACCAACCTGAGCGAATGGGCGAATTTCCGCTCGACCCGCTCCACCAGCGGCTGGAGCGGGCGGGGCGGTTTGACGCTGAACCCATATGTGCTTGACAGAAATCCGTCGGGTTCCAGCTCGGGCACGGGCGCGGCGGTCTCGGCCAATCTTTGCGCCGTCGGCGTCGGAACCGAGACGGACGGCTCAGTCACCTCGCCCTCCTCCTATTGCGGATTGGTGGGGCTCAAACCCACCCTGGGGCTTATCAGCCGCTCGGGCATTATCCCCATTGCTCACAGTCAGGATACCGCTGGCCCAATGACGCGCACCGTAACCGACGCCGCGATTCTCCTCGGCTGCATGACCGGCGCCGATCCCGGCGATCCAGCCACCGCTTCCGCGAAACCGGAATCCGACTACACGAAATTTCTGGACGTGAATGCTCTGCGCGGCGCAAGGCTTGGTGTGGCGCGGAAGTTTTTTGGCTTTCATCCCGCCGTCGACAAATTAATGGAAGACGCCATCGCCGCCATGAAATCGAATGGCGCTGAATTTGCCGACCCGGCAGATTTGCCGAGCCACGGAAAATTTGGCGGCGGCGAGGACGAAGTCTTATTGACAGAATTCAAGGCGGACTTGAACAAGTATCTGGCGTGGATTGGACCAGCGTCGCCGGTGAAGTCTCTGGCGGAAATCATCGAATTCAACGAACGCAATAAGGACAAGGAAATGCCGTGGTTTGGCCAGGAGCTTTTCCTCAAGGCTCAAGCCAAAGGGCCGCTGACGGAAAGGGTTTACCTCGACGCGTTGGCGCGGAATCATCAACTCGCGCGCACCGAGGGAATCGACGCCGTCATGGACCAGGAAAATTTGGACGCGCTCATTGCGCCGACGACAGGCCCGGCCACGCGGACGGATTTGGTGTGGGGTGACCGTGACACCGGCGGCTGCACGACTCCGGCGGCGATTGCCGGTTATCCGCACATTACCGTTCCGGCGGGATTTGTGAATGGATTGCCGGTCGGGATTTCCTTTTTCGGGCGGGCCTGGAGCGAACCAAAATTGCTGGCTCTGGCGTTTGCGTTCGAGCGAATGGCGCAGGCGCGGAGAGCCCCGCGATTTTTGGCCACAATTCCCGAGTGACCACGCGCCCGAATGAAAGACTTGCTGCGCGTCCTGAAGTATTTCCGCTCCGATGTGGCGCGCATTGCCGCGGTGTTTGGGCTTATGCTGCTCAACGTCGGGCTCAACGTGCTCAAACCGTGGCCGGTGGCGCTGCTCATCGATTCGGTGCTGGGCGGAAAACCGTGGCCAGGGCAGAGCGCGCCTATTCCGTATGCCGACAAGCCGCGATTCGCCATGATGGTCAGCGTCGCTATTTTATTCGTCTACTTCGCGCAGGGATTCTTCGCGGCCTTCCAGAATTATTATTCCATCCAGATAAGTCTGCGCGGATTGACGCGGTTGCGGGAGGAATTGTTTGACCGGCTGCTGCGGCTTTCGCTGAGATTTCATCAAAAAATGAGCGCGGGTGATTTGATTTACCGCGCCACTTGGGATTCCTATTCGGTGCAAACGCTTTTTCAGCAAGGCTTGATCACCATCGCCGCCGCGTCGCTTTCGCTGGTGGTGATGGCGTACATCATGTTCCGATTGAACGTGCCGCTGACATTGGCCGCGCTGGCCCTGGCGCCATTGCTTGTCATTGGTCTTCGCTATTTCGGAATCGCGATGAAATCCAAAACAACCGCCGCCCAGCAATCCGACAGCATTCTGACTTCGCTTGTGGAGCAAGCGATTTCGTCGCAGTTGCTGACGCAAAGTTACACGCGCGAAACCGTTGAGGCGGAGCGCCACAGCGCGGCGGCGGCCGATGCGCAAACGAAACGCCTTTCGCAGCACGGCTGGGAACTGGCTTACGGGTTCACCGTGGCGATCATCTTTGGTTTCGGGACGGCGGTGACGACGTGGTTTGGCGCGAGGCAAGTGCTCATCGGCAATTTAACGGTCGGCGAACTGTTTGTTTTCCTTTCCTATCTGGTGCTGCTTTATGAGCCGCTTAGCCAATTGTCCTTCGTCGGCACGACCGTGGCTGGGGCGCTGGCGGGTTCGCGCCGGGTATTCGAAATACTTGACTCGCCGGCGGAAGTGAAAACCCCCAGCGATCCCGTGGCGGCCAAGCCCGGCGGGGGGCTCGTGTTTCGCAATGTTTCGTTTGCTTACGAAAATGGGCGCGATGTTCTGCGCGATGTTTCGTTCTCGCTGGCTGCCGGGGAATCGCTCGCCATCGTGGGACCAAGTGGCGCTGGCAAAACGACGCTCATGCATTTGCTGCCGCGGTTTTTTGATCCAACGTCGGGCGGCATTGAACTTGGTGAGGTGGATTTGCGGAGGTGGGATTTGACGGCGTTGCGCCAGAAGATCGGAGTTGTGTTGCAGGAACCGATCATCCTTCCCGCGACGGTGGCGGAGAACATCGCCTGCGGAAAATCGGGCGCAAGCAAGGAGGAAATTGCGGAGGCGGCCCGTGCCGCCAACGCCCTAAGTTTCATCGAGAAACTGCCGGATGGATTCCAAACCCGCATAGGCGATGGCGCTGCCCGCGTCAGCGTCGGAGAGCGCCAGCGGCTCAACCTCGCCCGCGCCTTTCTAAAGAACGCCCCAGTCATCCTGCTTGACGAGCCGACCAGCGCCCTCGATGGAGAAAGCGCGGCCTTGATCGCTGAAAGTTTGCAGACGCTTTTGCGCGGACGGATCGGCTTAATGGTGGCGCATCGGTATGAGACGATCACTGGACTGCAAAAGGTGCTCGTTTTGGAACAAGGCCGAGTGACAGAATTTGGAACGCTTGCTGAATTGGAAAGCAGGGGAGGCTATTTCGCACGGATGAAATCGGGAATTATTTAATCTGGAACGACCGAACGCAGGAAAAGAGGCTGATGGCGGTTCTCACGCGAGTTGCTAATTCATGAATTTCCCTCCACGGTCGCCTGCCTGGGGTGCGAGACAAAATTCTTCATGCCGGATTGCCGCCAAGCACCGTAGCCGCGGCACCGTTGTAGAAACGATCACGAGAGGATTTGTTAAGCTCCGTCAGGAGTGGAACCTGCCGCGCATGATTGACTGTTTGCAAGCGGGCCTCTTTTCCTGAGTTCGGTCGTTCCAGATTAAAAATTTCCGGGTGTCAGACACCTTCGGTTCCGCGTGTAGGCCAAACTCCTACACGGAAAGTTCCTCATGTCTTACATGAGAATTCTCCTTAGGCCGATTTCGGGGTTTCCCTGAGCCTGCCACAGTAGGCACGCATGGAGAAATCGCACATCATCAGTCTGGGCCTAGTGGCTTTGGGCGCGCTCGCGCCTTCCATTCAGGCATCCGCTCCAATCAGTGGCACAAATGTCGTCGTGTGGGTGGAGGATTCAATTCCAACAGGGGCGCAATCAGGCGCGGACGGCGGGGATTCCTGGGCCTGGACTTCAAGCAGTCCCATTCCTTTTTCGGGTTCCGCCTCCCAGCAGTCCAGTTCAGCGGCCGGCCTTCATGAGCATTATTTCTCCGGCGCGTCCCAGACCATGACGGTGAATTCCGGCGATACTCTTTTCGCCGCGGTTTACGTCAATCCCTCCAGCATCCCGAGTGAAATCATGCTGCAATGGAATGATGGTTCGTCTTGGAATCACCGTGCGTATTGGGGGAATTACGAGATTTCCTACGGAGCCAACGGCACCGCCGGCAGTTATTACATGGGTCCAATTCCGACCGCCGGCCAGTGGACGCTCCTGACCATTCCGGCGGCGGACGTCGGGCTTGGCGGCTCGACTGTCAGCGGAATGGCTTTCAGCCTTTATGGCGGCAGCGTGAATTGGGACTACGCGGGCGATGCCTCGTCCATCTCCCTTGTTACGCAGTCGAGTGGATCAACCAACAACAGCAGCGGGCCAAGCACAAACAGTTCGTCCAGCTCGACCAATAGCTCTGGCTCCACGGGATCAACCGGTGGCTCCGGAAACGTTGGAACAACGGTGGGTTCCTCCACGAACACCACTGTGACGAACATGTTCTCCCAAATCTCCAGCACCAGCGCCATTCCGGGTTTGACGATTCTGGATGACATGAACATGCAGATTCCTCCGGTTGGCGCGACAGCCCTGCATATTCTCACGCCGAATCTTCTCGAAGTGGACATGATTACCTCCAAAGCCGCCGATCCGGCTGTGGTGACAAACTGGAATTTCGTCAATGCCTTCGCACTGACGGCGCCGTTGGCCAGTCAATTCTCTGTCCAAGCCAATGGCCAAAGCGTCGCAGTGACTGGCGTCGGTTTCAAACGCCGCCCGCTTTATGCGCCGATGTCCAATTATGATCTGCGAATCGCCAATTCGATCTATCTGGAATTGGGCACGCCGATCGCCACGAATCAAACCGTTCAGGTGTTGAATACCGACGGGACGCTCTGGTCCAGCAGCACATTGTTCACGTCGACCTCTGATCCCTTGCGTTTCAACCCGGCCATCCACGTCAATCAGGAAGGCTATCTGCCGAATTACTCCAAACAAGCGATGGTCGGCTATTACCTCGGAAGCCTCGGCGATATGCCGGTTCCCGTCAGCAGTGGTTTTGAACTGGTGGACGCGGTCAGCGGCTCGGTTGTTTACGCCGGATCGCTCACACAACGCGCCGATTACGGTTGGAACGCCCAAGCCGGTTCCCCCGTGCCCTACCAGCAAGTTTATCAAGCGGACTTTTCAAGTTTCTCCACACCCGGCCAATACCGTCTGGTAATTCCTGGCATGGGTGGGTCGATGCCCTTCCGAATCGACGCCGGCGTAGGCATGTGCTTCGCACGTGCCTACGCCATGGGGCTTTTCCATCAGCGCTGCGGGTTTGACATGGAACTCCCGGTGACGCGCTTCGCGCATGACGCCTGCCACAGCGCGCCGTCCAGCGTGCCGATGCCGGCCTCGTCCTACGGTTTCACGTGGACGACGATTTCCAACTACGCCATCACGGTGAATACGGAGAATGCACCACAAGCCGCCCCGTATCTGACAAGCCCATCGGCCTCATTATTCCCGTTCGTCAACACGGGCACGGTCAACACCACCGGCGGCCATCACGATGCGGGCGACTACA
Source organism: uncultured Verrucomicrobiae bacterium (assembly GCA_963764165.1). Lineage (GTDB taxonomy): Bacteria > Verrucomicrobiota > Verrucomicrobiia > Limisphaerales > Palsa-1400 > Palsa-1400. Next base: position 681,216 of record CAVXRD010000003.1, on the reverse strand, counting down.
GCAAATACACCATCAACGTGGCCAGCCTCATTCACTACCTGATGTTCGAAGTGGATTCGATTCCGGGCGTCGCTTCGCTCGACAATCTCGGAATCGCTGAGAGCGGCGACGGCATCAGCGATGTCATGCAGGAAGCGAAATGGGAAGCGGATTACCTCGCCAAATTGCAGGATGCAGACGGCGGATTCTACTTCCTCGTCTACCCGACCGACCGCGAATACGAGAGCAACGTCACTCCCGAGAACGGCGATCCCCAAGTGGTCTGGCCGAAGACATCGTCCTCTACGGCGGCGGCAGTGGCCGCACTGGCGCAAACCGCGTCTTCGCCTTTGTTTAAGAAAACCTATCCCGCGGTTGCGGCTCAATATTTGAAGCAGGCGCAGTTGGGCTGGAGCTTCCTGACCAACGCCGTCAACAAGTACGGTTACGGCAACTTCTACCAGAAGATCACCGCTTACGGTGATGATTTCGCGGATCATGACGAACTCGCCTGGGCCGCCTGCCAAATCTATCTCGCGACAGGCGACGCCAATGCTCACAGCCTCCTTCTGTCATGGTTCAATCCCGCTGACCCCGCCACGTGGCGCTGGGGGTGGTGGCACATGTCCGAATCGTACGGCCACGCGATTCGCAGCTATGCGTTCGCATTGCAAAGCGGCCGTGTTTCTTCCGCCAGCCAGTTGAATGCGACATTCCTGGCCGCCTGCACAAACGAAGTCGTCACAGCCGGCAACAACGTCCTGACCTGGTCGCAAGAGAGCGCCTATGGAACCAGCTTTCCGACGGCCACCAAGGAGGTCAACAGCGCCGGCTGGTATTTCTCGGCCGACCAAGCCTTCGACATGGCAGTGGCTTATCAGATTAATCCAAACACAAACTACATGAACGCCCTCGTGGCGAACATGAACTACGAAGGCGGTTGCAATCCTGTAAACGTCTCGTATGTGACCGGCCTCGGCTGGAAGCGCCAGCACGGCATCGTCAGCCAATGGGAATTGAACGATGTCCGCGCGCTTCCGCCGACCGGTTTGCCTATCGGCAACATTCAGGCCGATTTTGGTTACCTGTGGAATTACGCGGGTGAATTGGAAGAGCTGTCCTTCCCGGGCGATGGCTCCTCGCCGATGTATCCATTCTATGATCGCTGGGGTGATAGCTGGAACGTGGACACGGAAATGGTCGTGTTGAATTCCGCGCGCGGCTTGGGAGCGCTGGCGTTCCTCGCCGGCCAAACCTCATACAAGACGCAGGCTTGGAGCGCGGTTTCCGCGACGATCAGCACGCCCTCGGGCACAGTCCCGATTGGCTCCAATACAACCTTCACGCTGACCGCCCCCGGTTACGATTTGAGCACCGCTCGCATCGTGTGGGAAGCCAATGCGGTTGGCACTGCGGAAGCCATTCAGATTCCCGCCTTTGGCCAGTCGTTTAATTACGCTCCGATGGTGAACGGAGCCCAGTGGGTTGAAGCGGAAGCGCAATTTCCGGATGGCCGCCGCATTTTCGCGCGCACCACGTTCTCGGCGGATTCTCCCAACATCATTTGGGTGGATGATTCGCTCCCGGGCGGCGCCCAAGCCGGTTCAGACGGTGGAGATTCGTGGAATTGGGTGAGCAGCAACCCCACGCCGTATTCGGGCACGCTGGAACAATCCTCTGCCTCCGCAGCAGGCGAGCACCAGGTCTACTTCCAAAACGCCTCGGCTACTCTCAGCGTCGAAACCAACTCGACATTGTATGCTTGGATTTACCTCAACCCTAACAATCCGCCGGTGGAAGCAATGCTTCAGTGGTGCGATTCCACGGGCAATTGGAATCATCGCGCCTACTGGGGGGCTGATCTTCTCTCCTTCGGCGTGGAAGGTGTTTCCAGAACGAACATCGGCGCGCTGCCCGCCACCGGCAAATGGGTTCAGTTGGCTGTGCCCGCTGCCGACGTTGGATTGGCTGGCGCGACAGTAAACGGACTTGCCTTCACTCTTTACGGCGGCCAGGCCGATTGGGATTGCGCGGGCGTTCTTAACGTCATTACCACTTCGACAAACACAAATCCGACCACCCCCCTGGCCACGGTGAATTCGACCGCCGCGGAGCAGCAAAGCCTTGCAGCACCCATCGGAACGTTCACCATTAATTTGTCCAGCAGCAGCGCGAATGCGACGAGCATTGGTTATACACTCGGCGGCACGGCGGTGGCGGGGGCGAATTATCAGGTGCTGGCAGGCGGATTGGTAGTTTCTAACTCGCCGCTTGTCATCCCGGCGGGCACGACTTCAGCGACCCTGACCATTACGCAGCTCGTCTCCACGACTCCAGTCGCAGCCCGGACGGTCACTCTGACTCTAGGCGCCGGTTCTGGCTATTCGCTGGGCAATCCAACCACGGCTTCGATCACTCTTCCGGGAAATACGGTGGCCCCGAGTGCCGCGATGAACAATGGGGTTCCCACGTTTAGCTGGCCGAGCGCGGCGGGGACGGCGTATCAAGTGTTTTACAAGAACAACCTGACCGATCCTTCGTGGATCGCAACGGGAGCCAATGTAACCGCAACAGGGGCGTCCACGTCGTGGATCGATCCCAATTCAGCCAATGCCACGCAGAGGTTCTACGTGGTCATGCAGGTTCAGTAGGCGCGGCCAGGCCCGGCCAATTGGCCAAGGACCGGGATGTGCAGATTGTAACGGTCGTTCGCAAACTCGTAGTGGATGACCAGGTTGCGTGGGTTCATCGTAAAAGCGCATACGGTGGCCCACCAACCGCTGCGAAAATCCTGGGCTCGCTTTGGATCGCTTGTCCAGCCAGTGGCGCCGGAGAAGAATTTGTGGGTCTTGGCATTTTGCAGCAAGACTCGCATCGGTGAAGCGGACGGAGCGTCTTTCTCGGCCTCGCACTCAAATTTATCCACATCGAAGCGGGGCTTGGGCGCTTCCTCGCCGTCAGCAGCCGGCAGAAGTGTTGACAGGAGAGGGGCGTTGCCTGACCGCGAGCGGCGATGTTTCACAATGCTCTCCGGCTTTTCGGCGCTCAAAGTATTCATTTGTTTGGCAGTCATAATGTTGCTCTCGTTATGCCCTGATTTTTAACGCATTCCCGAAGGCGGCGCGATGGGGTGGTTACCCAGAAAACGACAAAAAACAGCAGGACAGAAAACCTGCCCTGCTGCTTAACTCCCTAGTCCTGAATCTGGTTAGTCTTGATTGTAGGTGACTGCCCGTTGCGCTTCGCCGCCAGGAAGACCCTTGAGGATGGAGAAGATCGTGCTCTCATCCACACCGGCCGCTCGGGCCGCGTCTTCTGCATGGCGCAAGTGTTTGCGCAATGTTGGCAGAGTGTTTTGGGCGTACGTTTTCAAGTACGGCTCCGAAATTTCAATCGATGCTTTATCAAATGCCCTGATGGTTTTCACATGGTCTTTGAGCATCACCTTGGCGAATTCCCTGTCCAAATTGGCGTCGCTGATCTTCTGAAGGTGATTGACAGCGTGCTGGTTGACGCTGCTTAGCGCGGAATCGACCACCATGGCGTGGCTTTGCGCCAGCTGCTGCAGTTCGCTAAAATTCTGCTGATGATCTGCGCGCATCATGCTCGCAAAACTTTTGACAGCCAAATTGGTCGAGCGTGATTCAACGACGTTCGCCATGGCAATCTCGGTTTGATTCGCTTGGGCGGCCTGCTGCACAAATTCCCTTGCCAGATAGGAGACGCCGCCGGGTTCGTTGCCAATCAGCGTGGCGGTGCTTGACTCCGGGACAGGCTGCGGCGTCAGTGGGGACGTGCTTTGGGCGTGGGCGAAAAATCCGCTGCCTGCGATTGCGCATATAAGCGCTCCCGCCTTCGCAGCGCGGCAAAGCGGGGATGACGAATGTTGAAAAGTGTTCATGTTTTATCCTCTTGCGCTTACTTTGCTTCCTCCCGCAATCCATCGCAATCGGTGGAAAACATGGCCTCAGGGTGGGGGGAATTGATGCGGCATAGCGACCTCTTCTCGACCCTTGCTTCCGAGAATTCGATTCTTGGCGGCCGGGCCGGGCGAGCGTATCCTTGCCTTTATCATGCGAAATTCGTCAAGCCGAAATGTCTTATGTCCAGCCTCGGTCCCCAAGACTTATTCGCTGACCTTATGGCTAACCCACACCCACCTGCGGTCGTAAACCCGTGAAAACTGCAACCGGAAGTTGGGGGTTGTTTGCTGCTTTGCTGCTGATTGCAGCGCTCCGTCGGCTCATGCGCGTGGATTGGTTCTACCCAAGGTTTCATGCAGCTTCCTACCGCGAAGCGATTCAAGTTCAAATCCGCTTACCGTGCGATGATGAGGAATTTCGAGTTTCGAGATCAGCCTATCTGCTCGTAATCTGCGCGCATTTGGTGGGTTCGGGGATTATTGCATTCGGAATATCTCAATGGACCCGCCTCAATCCTTGGGGTTGGGCGTTCATTCTCGCAGGCGGAGCTGTGTTTTTTATAGCAGGAATTGCGTTGTCCGTGCTAACAACGTCTCGCATCAATTTGAATAAGTCGTGCCTCGAGTATGTGTGCGGCGAGAAGGCGACACTTTTTGATTTGACGGAGATCGAGCAGGTTCAAGTCGAAACGACTCGGTTTCAGGGGTTTATTCTTGTTGTCAATCGCAACCGGGAGCAAATCAAGATTCCGCTCTACTTTCAAAACGGCCCCAAATTGGCGTCCTTACTCGCGACCTATGCGGACCGGCGACCAATCGCCCCAGTGACATCTGGGCGCGCGCTTTATGCGATAGTGGGCTGGAAGGAGATGGATCTAATTGTTCATTATGATTACAAAAAATTGCCGGGAAGGGATTACTGGCAGGAATTGCGACTTGTTTCATCACTGAACTACGCAAAATCCAATGTCCGCTCCTTGCTTGCGCCCGATGCGGAAACCGACTCTGTCGCATATATAATCCGGCTGCCGGTTAGTTTAGCCTACATAAAAAGGTTGCAAACCCGGTGCATAGACGCTGCCGCTCAAGAGTACGTGATTTCGCCAACGGAAATTGAAACTTTGAACGAGAATCTTACGGGCAACATCGAGTCGCTGCAAAAAAGCGGAATGATGGCATCCACAGCTAATGGAGACCGGTCAAAGTTGATTCTGTCGGGAACAATTGGCGACCGCATTCTCGTGGGCGCCTTGTGCTCCATGGTCACGTTGTTTCTCACTTGTATTTGCTTCGGGGTGGGGCAGTGGGCAACGAAAAGCCGAGAGCAGAAGATTTGGCAATATGCGGCCTTTGGAGTCTTTTTTTCTTTCGCCGTATTTGCATTTTTCGGCGTTGTTTGGGCTGTTCTTGCCCCGGACTGGATTAAGAAAATTTTCCTCTCCGGCTATCATATTATATTGTTCTCGATTGCTGTTGTGACCGCTGTATCCGCATGCGCCGTTTTGTATTTTGCATTTGGGAGGTGAGGTGGCCGGTTTAATTTTGGAGCGATCTCTCCAAAGCGAATGCCCGGAGGGGGCAATCTCCTTTTTCGACAATTTGTTGGCCTTGCATTGCGCGATGAACCCAGCCACGTTGGGCTTGCTTAAACGCCCCGAGCTGGCTGGATAGAAGAATCTTGTTCCATGCGGCCATTCTGGCGCTTTCACTCTCCTTTTTAACGTGCCATCGCCACGTTCCCGTTTCCATTCTTGGAACCACCCAGCAAATCCTGGATGGCTTCCTTGTCCCACAGGAGATCGCGTTTTTCGCGTGGCGTGAGCCCTTTTGCTCCGTCGTGCTGATACTTCAATTCCAAACCTTCCAGATAGTGACGGCGCAAATCGTCCTTGGCCTCCTCGCGATTGGTCAGCAGGGACAAATGAATTTCGCGAACGCGCGGATCGTTCAAAACGCGCTCCAGCGCATCGCCTTCCTTGGCCCAAACGCGCTGGCTGGCCCACTCAGCTTCGATGTCCAAGTCGGTCAATATCTTGGGCGTGTGCACTTCCTCGGGCGTCAAGAACAAGCCCTTTTCGCGCGCGCGATCCCCGGCGCTGGCGCGGCTGCTCCAGACGGACATCGGAATCGCCAGCCAGAATCCAGCGAGCACCGGCGAGAACCACCAAAATAATTTCGGTGTCATGGTGAACAGCAACACGCCCCACACCACTCCCAGCAGCGTGGCCGGCCAATGGCGGGCGATGGCCTCTCCCACCGAGGTTTGCGCTTCACCGCGGTCCTGAGCGTCCCACTTCACGTTTCGGCCCATGAGAATCCCGACGACAAAGTGTGTTTGAAGGAAGGCGAGCACTGGCGCGAGAAGGGTGGCAAAAATGGTTTCCAAAAACACGCTTTGGATGAGTTTCTTTGCCCCGCCATATTCCTCGCGCTCTTGGCGGTCTTTCAAATGAGCAATGAGACTGAGAATTTTCGGCGTCATCAGCAGCCCCATCACGGACAGGAATAGTCCAATCGCGCGCGTTTGCACCGAGATGTTCCACACAGGATGCAGGGCGGGGCCTTGCGGAAAATAGACATGGGGCTGCACGGACTCGCGGATTCCTTCAATGGTGCTGATGAGCAGCATCAGCATCCACAGTGGCGCGGCAAGATACGCCATGATGCCAAGGCACATGTGCAAGCGGTTTACAGGATGCAGGCCGGGCGTCGTCAATAGTTTCATGTGCTGAAGGTTTCCCTGGCACCAGCGGCGGTCGCGGGCGGCGTAGCTGATCAGCGACGGCGGCACCTCCTCGTAACTTCCACGCAGTTCGCTGGCCAAATAAACTTTCCATCCGGCGCGCCGCATGAAGGCCGCTTCGACAAAGTCATGGCTCAGAATGGAGCCGCCAAGAGGTTCACGTCCCGACAATTTGGGAAGATGGCAATGTTCGATGAAAGGCGCGATGCGAATGATGGCGTTGTGGCCCCAGTAATTCGCTGCTCCGCCTTGCCAGAAGTTAAGCCCCGTCACGAAAATGGAACTGTAGGCGTGGGTGGCAAATTGCCGCATGCGGCCGAAGAAGGTGTGGCGATTGACGGGCAGCGGCGGCGCCTGGATGATTCCCGCCTCCGGGTGGTATTCCATCAATTGCACCAATTCGACCAGGCATGTGCCCGTCATGACGCTATCGGCGTCGAATACGATCATGTAGCGGTAGCGGCCACCCCAACCTGCGCAAAAATCCGCGATGTTTCCCGTCTTGCGCTCCAGATTCTCGCGGCGATTTCGATAGAAGACGCGGCTCGGATCGCTGACTGTGGCGCGGAAATCCACCAACGCCAGCTCCTCGCGAATCCATGTGTCGGGATCTGTTGTGTCGCTGAGAATGAAGAATTCAAAATTCTTCAGCATTCCTGTTTCTTCCAGGCTCTTGTATGTCGCCTTCAATCCCGCGAAGACGCGGACCGGGTCTTCGTTGTAAACCGGGACAATCACCGCGGTCTTGGGCAATTCGGTCGTGAGCTTCGCTTTGCCCTCAAGGGAGCGCGTCAGTTCGAGTGAATCGCCGCCGCGCAGGCGAACAATGAAACCCAGCACGCCCGTCCAGAACGAAAGCACGATGGGGAACGACAATATCACGAACAGAACGAACATCGTGATCTTCAACCCATTGAGGCCATTCATGCGCAGCATCGAAAGCATCGCATTCGACACGACGACCATGCTGAACGCGCAGATGGTGGCAAAAAGCATCTGGCGTGCAATAATCCATTTGCGGGCGGGATTGAGGGCGGTGGGGTTCATAATTTTTCCTGTCAATTAAGTTTTTGAAAATCGTAAATCCACGTCTCGCTGACGGGCTGGTCCTTGGGCTGCAGGTGCAGGCGCACTTCGGTTCGATTGTCTCCCGCGCCGACCAGGTCAAAGAAAACCTGCCAGCCGCCGACGGCCTCATTCGTTTCGACAACCACGTTTTTGACCTGTCCCTGAGAAGTGTGAAGTTTCGCCGCGGCTCCCACTGAGAGATCGGCCGGCTGCGGCATCATCCCCGCAAAATCAATGACGAAGCGGGGTGGACTGTCGCCCATTTCCGGACGAACATGAGTTGAGCGGATGCGGAGGATTGGCTTGCCATCCGGCCCATTGAGCATGGCGGAAAGATGATAGGCCAGATGCAATTCCTGCCCCGGGGAGGGCATGTCGCGCGGAATCCAATAGGCGACGATGTTGTCGTTCCAGTCATTCTGCGTGGGTATCTCCAGAAGCTCGACCGTTCCGGGACCCCAGTTGCCGATGGGCTCGATCCAATAGGTCGGCCGCGCCTCAAAGCGGCTGCCCAGGTCATCGTAATCCCGAAACTCGCGGTCCCGCTGGGTAAGGCCAAATCCTTTCAGCTCCGCCACCGGAAATTGGCTCAATTGATGTTCCTTGGCCGGATTTACCAGCGGGCGCCAGATCCAATTATCGTTTCCTGGCTCGATCAAGAGTCCGTCGGAATCATGCACTTGCGGCCGATAATCAGGAATGAAGCGGGTGCGGTTTTGGCCCTCCAGAAAAAGGCTCCCAATGGGGGCAATCCCGATTTTCTTGGGCGTCTTGCGAAAGAACAGGCTTGTCTCGACTTCCGTGATCGTGTTCGCGCCCGGCTCGATGACAAAGCGGTAGGCTCCGGCGACGCTCGGGCTGTCAAGCAGAGCGTAGACACGCATGCCGCCCGCAAGCTGCGGAGGCTTCTCCAGCCAAAACTCCGTGAAGCGCGGAAATTCCTCCCCGCTCGGCTCCGCCGTGTCGATGGCCAGCCCGCGCAGCGACGAGCCATAGCGCTGCCCGCCTCCCAGGATGCGGAAATAGCTCGCGCCAAGAAATTCAGCGACCTCGTCCTGCTTCTGCGGAGAATTCAAAGGGTAGAGCAAACGGAATCCGCCGAATTGCAGGGTGGGGGGCAGATTCTTGGGCACGTTGTTGCTGTCGTAGTCAAACATCTCCGGAGAGAAGGGCACATCGGTGACTTTTCCATTATCGAGCACGTGGACCTTGACTGGATCTTGAAAGAGATAGGCGCGCTGGCAGAACTGCGCGGTGAACCGGACGTGGTCGTCTTTCCACAGGCTGTGCTCGCGGCGAAAGCGGATGGTGTTGTATTGGTCATACGTCATCTTCTTCAGCACATCGGGCAGGTCGTCGTTTTTCGAGGGCTTGAAATCCTTGGCTGCGATGCCGCGCGCCATTTCGCGCACCGTGCCGAAATTGAAGGCCGGGCTTTCACCCGGCTGCCGCGCATAAACGCTTTGCCCGATCCCCAGCGCTGCCGCCAGCAACAGGCCTGCCCCCTTTTTCAAAATTATCCCGATGCGCTTCTCGTCCATAATGGTAAATTGGATCTGTCCGACACTCCTTGGCGCGGTTGCGGCCAACGTGCTCAACAACATGGCGAGAACCTAATCGCTGTTCCCTGAGACACCAATGGGCAGTTTGCCTAATGCTCATCGGATTTTTTATGTGGCAATCTCCTAATCAGCTATGATGCCAAGGACTATTTTTGCCAGAGGGCTTCTGGCAGCCGCGCTGATGTTATATATGACAGACGGCGCGCCCGCGCAGTCCGCTTTGCGCCTCTCCGACGATGAACCGCTGACGATGCCTGCCGTCGGTTCTTATCAGTTGCGGATTCTCTCTCCTACGATTTTGGAGCTGACACTGATTACAACGAAGCAGCCCGACCCTGCGCCCGTGACGGAGTGGAATTTCGTCGAGGCAGCAGGGAGAGCCAACTTGCCAGGCGCGGGGGATTTTTCCGTTTCGGCGGGCGGAAGGAAAATTGATGTCAGGCAAGTCGGGTTCAAACGCCGGGTTCTTTACGCGCCGTTCAAGAAGCGTGATTTGCGCATTGGAAATTATCTATACCTTGAGCTGGCCTCGCCCGTTGCCGAAAGGGAAACTGTCACGGTAGCGAACACCGCTCACAAACTATGGCCCGCCACGGTCAACTATGGCGTGAGGAACGATTCTTATCGCTGGAGCCCGGTTCTTCATGTGAACCAAACGGGCTACCTTCCGAATTTCCCCAAGGAAGCCATGGTGGGCTACTACCTCGGCAGCCTTGGCGAGATGAACGTCGGGGATCCCGGCAAGACCGCGTTTGAAATTGTGGACGCGCATTCAGGCAAATCTGTTTTCACAGGCGCTCTGAGGCCCCGGCCCGATCAAGGATTTCCTCATTCCGCTTATCAAGCTGTGATGGAGGCGGATTTTTCTGATTTCAAGACTCCAGGGGAATACAAGTTGTCCGTCGCGGGGCTTGGCGTGTCGTTTCCTTTTCTGATTGACGATGCCGTGGCGGGAGCCTTTGCGCGCACCTATGCTCTTGGCATCTATCACCAGCGCTGCGGCGATGCGAATGAATTGCCGTTTACGCGATTCACCCATGCGGCGTGCCATTTGCCGCCGGCGGAAGTTCCGGACATGTCACCGAAATTCGAGGAGGTCAACGCAGTGCTGGCGAAGGAAACGGCGGATTACCACGATAATCCCCGCCACACCGCGCCGGAATTGAAGAGTGTGGCGGCGGATTTGTATCCATTCGTGAATCCCGGTCCGGTGGATGTCCATCAGGGCCACCACGACGCGGGGGATTACAGCAAGTACACGATTAACAGCGCCGCTTTTATTCATCATCTCGTGTTCGCGGCGGACAATTTTCCCGGCGTGAGCGAACTCGATAATCTGGGTTTGCCCGAGAGCGGTGACGGCAAAAGCGATGTTTTGCAGGAGGCAAAATGGGAGGCGGATTTTCTCGCCCGCATGCAGGACGCCGACGGCGGTTTTTATTTTCTCGTCTATCCCCATGACCGCGAATACGAAAATAACGTCACGCCGGATAAAGGCGACCCGCAGGTGGTTTTTCCGAAAACAACGTCCGTGACAGCCGCCGCCACCGCCGCGCTTGCGCAATGCGCGACTTCGCCAACCTTCAAAAAGCAATTTCCCGAAGCGGCCGCTCTCTATTTGGAAAAAGCGAAAAAGGGTTGGGTGTTTCTCAGCGCTGCCATCGCGAAATACGGCAAAGATGGCGCGTACCAGAAAATCACCCACTACGGCAACGAGTTCATGCACGATGACGAACTGGCCTGGGCTGCGTGCGAAATGTATTTGGCCACCGGCGATCCCGCCATTCACAAGACGCTGATGGATTGGTTCCGTCCCGATGACCCGGCGACGCGCCGCTGGGGTTGGTGGCGGTTGTATGACTCCTACGGCTGCGCAATTCGCAGCTACGCCTTTGCCGCGCGGAGCGGCCGGGTGCAGCGCTCGCAATTAAACCGTCTTCTGCTCGAAGCGTGCGAAGCGGAGATCGCCGGCGATGGCGACGATCAATTGACCCGCGCCCGTCACAGCGCCTACGGCACAAGTTTTCCCGAGGAGACGAAGCACGCTAATTCGGCCGGCTGGTATTTTTCAAGCGATGCCGCATTTGATCTCGCTGTCGCGCTCCAACTCGATTATCCGGAGTTGAACGATCCGCGCCCGGCGATGCGCGCCGCCCTGATCAGCAACTTGAATTACGAGGAAGGCTGCAACCCCGTCAATGTCACCTACGTGGCCGGCCTCGGATGGAAGCGGCAGCGCGAAATGGTGGATCAATATGCGCAAAACAGCCGCCGCGTTCTCCCGCCGAGCGGAATTCCCTTCGGAAACATCCAGGAAGGCATCGGCTGGATGGACTTATATCAGCGCGAACCGGGCGAATTGTCGTTTCCCTCGGATGGAGATGGGGTGCAACCCTACCCGTTCTACGATCGTTGGAGCGATAGTTTCAATTTAAGCCAGGAATTCGTCATTGTGAATCAGGCCCGGGGGCTTGGATATACGGCGTGGCTGATGGCGCAAACACCGCTGAAGACACAGCCCTGGAAATCCGCGGTAGGCAGCATCGTGCCCGCGGCAGCCAAGGGGGAAAGCGCATCCGGCCAATCGTGGACGCTCACTTCGCCAGGAATGGATTTCAAATCCGCCCGCGTTGTTTGGGAGGCGGATGGGGAGAATCCCTCCTTCGGGCCTTCGTTGACGCTTGCTCCCACCCGCCAAAACGCCGGAAAGCCGCTCTGGGTCGAGGTTGAAGCCCAGTTTCCAGATGGAAAGCGGGTGTTCGCCACTACGAACGTGGTGCTGAAGTGATGACTGCCCCATCAGGGATTAGACTTGGGGTCTAAGGGAGGGGTGTTTTATCCGTTCACCCACCTAACACACGAAAAGCGTATCAACTATCCTCTGTGACGAAATGAATGACGGATGTCACAGAAATGAAACAATTCAGAGCGAACAGCAGGGGCTGGGTCGCCGGCTGAAGATTCTTTTTGTTCATCAATACTGCGGAGCGATGGGCGGCGCGGAAACGGACATTCTGCTCGGGGCAACCTCCCTTAAGAGCAAAGGCCACAAGGTTTCTCTTCTATATATGTCCCGCTCCGGCAAAAATGATGCCGCCTGGGACCAAACGTTCTCCGAATGCCATGCGCTGGCCGCGCGCAACAAAGTGGAAATGGTGCGCAATCTCCTCCAGAATTTCAACCCGGACGTCATTTATTTCCATAGCCTTCCTGATTTGGCTGTGCTGGAAGAGCTTCTGGACTCCGGCCACCCCGTTGTTCGCCGCGTGCATGACCACCGCATGTATTGCATGCGCGGCGGCAAATTCAATTATTTCACCCGCGAAGTCTGCAATCGCCCCGCCTCCTGGCGCTGCGTGGTCCCCTGCCTGGCCTCCATCGGCCGGAATCCAGACGGGTTGATTCCCTTTAAGTGGGTCAGCTACCAAGCCAAGAAACGGGAAATTGAGCTCAATCGCCGCTGCGATTGCCTGCTCGTTTACTCGGTATACCAGAAGGTGGAGCTGGCCCGCAACGGTTTTGACACCTCGAAAATCGAAGTGCGCGTGCCCGTGCATGAACCGAGCGCAGATGACGCCATCAGCAACTTTGCCGAAAAGAACCTGATCTTGTTCGTCGGCCAGATCATCCGCGGCAAGGGAGTGGACCTTCTGCTCCGCGCGCTGGCCAAGATGAACGTGCCGTTTGAAGCGGCGATCCTCGGCGACGGCAATCATCGCGCCTACTGCGAAAAGCTCTCGAAATCACTCGGTTTGCAGGATCGGGTGAAATTTCACGGGTTCATGTCGCGGGACCAAATTCGTAATTTCTATCAGGAAGCCACAGTGCTTGCAGTCAGCTCCGTCTGGCCGGAACCGTTTGGTTTGGTCGGGCGCGAGGCGATGTGCCACGGATTGCCGGTGGTCGGATTTGACGCCGGCGGCATTCGCGAATGGCTGCTCGACGGGGAAAATGGCTTCCTGGTCCCCTGGGCAGACACGGATCGATTTGCGGAGCGCCTCGAACAGCTGCTCCGGGATAAAAACCTCGCCCGCCAATTAGGCTCGCGCGGACGGGAATTGCTCAGTCAACACCATCAACAGGCTTCGCGCCAGAATTGCCCCGTGGAGGAATTGCTCCAGCGGGCAGCCCAGCGCCGGAGCCGCGACACGGTATGCTTATGAAACAGAATGACCTCACCTTGCTGCTATTGCGCCGCTGCGCCTTGGCTAAGAACCCACTCATGCGCTTCTGGTTTACCCTGCATGTCCAACAACAGCGCATCCGCGCCCAATGGATGGAGCACGGCGCCGGGTTTATGAAGCGCACGCTCGACCTCCTCGCCTCGGGTGCGCTGCTCCTGGCGACGGCCCCGCTGTTTGCCGTGATCGCGGTGTTGATCAAGATTGAGGACAATGGCCCCATCTTTTTCACCCAGACCCGCGTGGGGCAAGACGGCCGCGAGTTCAAGATGTACAAGCTCCGCTCCATGTGCATGGACGCCGAGAAGCGCCTGGCCGAAGTGCTGGCCAAGAATCACCACAAAGACGGCGTGACCTTTAAGAGCAAGAGCGACCCACGCATTACCAAAGTTGGAAAATGGCTGCGCAAGCTCTCGCTCGATGAATTGCCCCAGCTTTATAATGTGTTCATTGGCGATATGTCGCTGGTCGGGCCGCGCCCGCCGCTGCCGCGTGAAGTGGCGAAATATACGCCCGCCGACCGCCGCCGCCTCGCCGTCAAGCCCGGCATCACCTGCATCTGGCAGATCAGTGGCCGCGCCGAGATCGATTTTACGGGCCAGGTGCGCCTTGATGTGGATTACATCGAGCAGCAGAATCTCTGGACGGACATCACCATCTTGTCGAAGACCCTCCCGGCCGTGATCTCGGGAAAGGGGGCCTGCTAACATGAAGGCGGCACTGATATGCCCCTCTGATCGCCCGGAGGTTCCCCTCCTTGCGGCAGATACGCCGTTGGCTCTCACCCAAGCGCTCGGGATGAGCATCCTGGAATACTGGCTGAGCCATCTTGCTGGTGTCGGCGTGAAAGAGGTTGTTCTTCTGGCGCACGAACGGCAGGAGGAAATCTGGAAAGTGGCGGGAAATGGCTCGCGCTGGGGATTGACCGTGCATCACGTCTCGGAATCACGCGAATTGACCCGCCAGCAAGCCTCCGAGAAGCATCTTGCCGAGTCGTTTGTCATGGATCATTTCCCGGGCCTGCCGGAATTTCCGCTCTTCGGAAGTTATGAGGGCTGGTACAAGGCGCTTGAGCGCTGGGTCCCCTGCGCACTGCAGGCCGACCGTGTTGGCATCCGCCAGGTCAAGCCGGGCGTTTGGGTGGGTGTCCACAGCCAGATCGCCAAGACCGCCAAGCTTATTGGCCCGTGTTGGATTGGAGACCGGGTATTGATTGGGGCAAATGCCGTCATTGGGCCGGGCACAATTATCGAAAACGGAGCATTTGTTGATCCGAGAGCTGAGATTAAGCAAAGCATCGTGGGGCCGCACACCTTCGTGGGGCTGTATGTGCAAATCAATCATTCGATCGCCTGGGGCAGCAATTTGATCAATTGGCAGACAGGCTCGCAGAGCACCGTTTCCGACGCGTTTCTGCTTTCCTCGCTTCGACCGCACCGCGTCACGAGCGCGCGGCCTGTGACCCTGATGGACCGGGTCGCCGATTGGATCGCGCGCTGGACGGAAACGCAGCCCATGCAGAGCCAGCCAATTTTAATCAGCAGCGCAGGGGAGAGATCAGGCAGCGCCGCCATGGCTTTAGGGCAAAAGGGGTAGGATTAGGGGTTGTTAGCCAGCAGAAGGCCGTTCGGCGCAAACCGAACGGCTCTTTTATTTTAGGCGAACAGGTCCCATTCGTCCTATAAATCCCATCCGACTAGGGCCTGTTAACACTAATTGACATTTTATAGGCGACAAGGCAAAATGGCTGGGTGGAGCTTACAGAGAGTCAATATCAGCGGGTTGCTGATTGTCTGCCGCGGCAGCGCGGCAACGTGAGCATGACCAATCTGCAACTTCTCAACGCCCTGCTCTATGTGGTGGAGCATGGGTGCAAATGGCGCGGCCTGCCAAAACATTTTGGCAACTGGCATACGATCTACACCCGCATGAACCGCTGGAGCAAAGCGGGCGTGCTGGATCGAGTCTTCGCCCGGCTCCAGCAGGAGCAAATCCTGGCGATCCGGATCGAGCAAGTCTGCTTGGACAGCACGACGATCAAGGTTCACCCCGACGGCACCGGGGCGCTAAAAAAAACGGCCCACAGGCCATCGGGCGCTCCCGAGGCGGTTGCACCACCAAAATTCATCTGGTTGCCGCGAATGCCCAGTGCGCCTTAATGCTCAAGCTTTCCCCCGGCCAGGCGGGGGACGCGCCGCAAGGACGCGAGCTTTTGCAGGCGGGCGGGCCGGTTCCGGCAGGGCTTCCACTCATCATGGACAGCGCCTATGAAGGGGACGAGACTCTGCAACAGGCGCGGGAATTGGGCTACGCTCCAGTGGTTCCTCCTAACCCCCGACGCTTAAATCCGTGGGAGTATGACCAAACCCTTTACCGACGCCGCAATGAGATTGAACGGCTTTTTCGCCGACTCAAAAGCTACCGCCGAGTCTTCAGTCGCTTCGACAAATTGGATGCGTTGTACTCCGGATTCGTCGTCCTCGCGCTCATCGTGGAGGCGTTACGTTAGTGTTAACAGGCCCTAGTTGAGCACGTAATTCGCCCCCGCCGCGAGCTCACTGAACGGAATGACCTTGATGTCCTTCCGGCGGCTCAGAAACTCCGCGGTTTCGTGCAGCACGTCAATCAACGGCTCATTCGGCTGTGAGCCATCACGGAAATATTCCCACCAATGCGTCACCAGCACGGTCAATGGCCGCGATTCAACGCAATAGGTGATGGCATCCAAGATTTCATGCACCGGCCGATGGCACGAGAGCAGGCAGCCGGGATGGGACAGGAGCCACGTATGGCCCACGCGCCAATGCTCAGCCTGGCTCATTTTCTTGACAGCGAACTTTGGCCACCAGGAGTAGGGGAGGCGGCGCAATTCAAACCAGCCGGTCGACAAAACGCGAAACCTTGCGGCCACTTCCGCCAGGCTGACGCGGGAAAGTTTGTCGTAAGGGGCCACGAAGGTGTCGGGCTTCGAGAAACCGGATTCCATCAGCATCTTCGCGCCGTGATCAAGACGCCGCGCCACGTCTGTGCGATCTTTGCTGTCGAACTCCCATTGATCGTGGTGGCAGCCGTGCTGGACGATGTGGTATCCGGGATTCTGGAGCAGGTAACTGACCAGCTTGGGGTTCGCGCCGATGGGAAGCTTGCTCGCCTTCTCACCGTTGCGCAAATACAGATAGCCCTCAAGCGTGCCATCGGTCATCAATGTATTCGTATTGACTTCAGGAATGGTCGCGAGGTTGACGGGCAGGCCGCGCTCCAAAAACGGCCGGTAGAGCCGCTCCAGGCAATGCGGATGCGTCAGGGCGTTTGTGTCATCGTCTCGAATGATTACGTAGCGCATTGTTGCTTTTCCAGGATAAGTTCTTCGTAAAGTTTTTTAACGCGGGCCGCGATGGCGGCGAGGCTGTATTGCTCGCTGATCGCACCCCCGCGTTTTGCCATGGCGCGGGCCATGGCGGGATCGGCCAGCGCCTTGTCCATCGCCGCATGAAAGGCCGCCGGTTGGTCCAGGCCAAAGAGCCAGCCATTTTCCCCGTCGCGAATTAGCGCTGAAGGCCCGGAAGCGCGGCTCGAAACCACAACCGCTCCGGCAGCCCACGCTTCCAGAATCACCAAGCCAAAAGTTTCCGAAAGCGAGGGCAGCACCAGCGCGCTGGATTCCTGCATCAACCCGATCAAACGCGGATCGTTGGACGGCATCCCGCCCGTCAACAACACTTTTTCTTGCAGCCCGAGGTCTTTGATTTTCTTGTCCATGGCGGCGCCGTACGGCTCGTCGGTGCAGGGGCCGGCCAGGACAAGGATGGCTTTGGGATGTTTTCTGAAAATTTCCGGCGATTGATCGATAAGCCATCCCTGGTTTTTGATCGGGTCAATGCGGCCGACCGAGAGAAGCATCTGCCTGCCGACGATCCGCGGAAACGCTTCGCGCGCGGCGGCGCGGCAGTCCTTTTGATATTGCGCCAGCGGCACGCCGTGCGGTTGAACGACCACGCGTTTATTTGGATGCTGCCGGCGGAGCAGGGCGGCTTCCTTTTCGTTGCAGGTCAGGATGCAATCGGAGTCGCGAAACAAATGGCGCGCGCCAAGAATCCATCCGAAAGCGCGGCCCCATTCGAAACCATCGCGCTCGGGCGTGTTGAATTCCTCCTTCACTTTTTGCGGCAAATCCAAAACTCCGCCGTGAATCGAAATCACAAAAGGGAGCTTCCGCTTCTTCGCCACCAATCGCGCAATGCCTCCAATTCTCCCCAGCGTATGCGCGTGAATGACGGCGGCATCGCGTTCCTTCCACAGCATTTTTGGGAGCTCGAACGACATCAAATTGCCACCCACCGAAACCATCTGCCGCCGGCGCTGCTCCGAGAGGCCGACAATCGGCACGAAGGCGCGAAAGCGGCGAACATCCGCCGGGTCTTTCTCGGACGGTTTCGTCAATTTCGGGCTGTAGACAACAGCCTCGACATTGTTGGCCCGCAATCCTTCAAAGAGGCGCTCGATGGCGGTCTCGGTGCCGCCCCATTCGGCGCGATCCAATTTTCGCAATACGTGAATCGTGCGCATGATTATGCAAATTGAACTTCAACCGGCAGGAGATCGCTTTCCGCTTCCTCAGCCGCCTTTTTCGCCGCCCGCCGCTTCATGTAATGCAGGCTGGCCAGCGTCCCCACCAAAATGTGGAAGACGTAATAAATGGGGGACTGCCGGAAAACCCATTCCGTGATGCTCTGCAAAAATATCCCGCCGCAGCCAAAGAAAATGCCCACGGCAAGCCGGCGGGTGACATCCGGCGTCCGCTTGAAAATGAAAGCGCCTGACGTAAAAAACCACCGAATCCACAGGCACAGCAAAAGGAAAACGCCGGGATAGCCGAGTTCGCCGAGCGTCAACGCGGCGAGACAATGGGCGGGGGCGGCTTGTGCCTCGTCCACATTCGCGCCCGATGGAATTTTATCACTGGGCTCCTTATCGACACCCTGGTACGGAACAAATTGATAGCCGAGGCGCGGTCCGTATTCGTTGCTTGTTATGTACGACCAATTATTCAAACCGATGCCAAACGGATGATCGTCAATGATAGCTCCCGCGATGCGCAGGTAGTAGCCGCGGCCAAGATTGTGATGGTTGCCGTACTCCTGCTCCAGAGTGGAGGAGCCGAATCGTTCTCCCAGCGAATGCCAGGACTTCGCGATAATTCCCACCGCGCCCAGCACCACCGTGACAACGATGGCCACTTTGCGAGCATCGATTTTCCACGACATCGTGCAAAGAGCCGTCCCCAATAGCATCATCGCCAAGGTCACGACGCCGGCCCGGGAGATGGTGAGAATTTCGGCGATGCAGACCAGTCCGATGCCAGCGGCGCACATCATTTTCTGGAACAGCGAGATGCGCGAATTCAGCGCCGCCACCAAAACGGGCCCCGTCATGCAGCAGAATACCGACAAGCTATTCGAATCATCGATCGTGCCGGGAACGCGGTTGATGCCATCAAGGTAGCGCTGCTTGATGGCCAGCATTCCCTCAAAGCAGACCAGCGCGGACAGCGCGAAAATGAGCATTTTCACTTCACGCTCGCTGCGGATGAAGAGGGCAATGGCGGAGACCAGGATCATGCCCCGAACCATTTTGAACAGCTCGAACATCCCGAACAGTTTCGGTTCCATCGCCGCAACATTGCCGCACGCATAGAGGAACAACAGGAACATCAAACCGATGCTGGCGGGCCAGAACCACCGGGCCTCCCCCTTGCGCGGCGCAAGCACCGCGCTCACCAGCAGGCTGATGGACAGGATGTCCAGGATCGAAAACTCAAAGCCGCGAGACGTCCCGCGATACCACTCCCGGCTCCAGAAATTCACGTCCATCAGCTCAATCATGGGCGCGAAGAACACCAGCAGCAGGAAATAGAGGTCGCGGAGGCGCTTGGAAAGACAGCACATCAGGCAGCTGGCCAGAATGGCAGCAGGCAGCACTGTCACACCAAATATCGCTTTGAATGTCATCGCTC
This sequence comes from uncultured Verrucomicrobiae bacterium, assembly GCA_963764165.1. Taxonomy (GTDB): domain Bacteria; phylum Verrucomicrobiota; class Verrucomicrobiia; order Limisphaerales; family Palsa-1400; genus Palsa-1400. The sequence goes on along the minus strand of CAVXRD010000003.1, from coordinate 661,748 downwards.
CGCGACGCTCGGCGGGTCCGAGCGCGTCTCAGTAGAAGTAAACGTCGGAACTCGTCACGCCGGGGCGGCCGGGGCCGACACTTTGAAACGTCTGGAAACGGGTGGCGTTGTGGTTCTGGCGGATTTCCGGATAGCGCCAGGAATCGTCAACCAGAATGATGCCGCCCTTCTTGACGTGCTTCTCGGCCTTGGCAAAGCAAATCGCGCGAATCTTATTCCATTCCTCGCTGCCGTCGACGACGATGATGTCAAACTTCTGGTCAGGGATGGCGTTCAAATACTCCGATTTGTCGAAATCGGCCGGATTTTTGAAATCGAACGGGAAGAGTTTCAGCGTGACGTTGGTGATGCCCTTGTTGCGGACGCGGTCCGAAATCAAGTTGAACCATTCCACGTTGTCCTCAATCGAGTAGACCGATTTCACCCGCTTGGAAAAGAACAGGGTGGAGCCGCCGGAGCCGTATTCGCAAACCGCCATAGTCGGCTGGCAATATTCCTCGAGAAAATCAATGGCTGCGTAGGGCAGCCACGGCAGCTCCAGGTCAGCCGGCGATTTGCGGCCGAGAACGTTGTGGGCCACGGTGCGTGGCATGTACTGCGGGTGGAGGCAAAGATTTGCCACCACGCGCCCGATTTTTTGTGGAATTGTGCCTTGCATAATTAAGTTTTTGAGTTGGCGGGGGTGAGTCCTTCACGCTGGGCCTGGGGCCAGTATTCTGTGCAGCCGGCCCGCAGCGCTTGATGCGCCATGCGTCCGGAAACAACCGCAAGCACCGAACTTGCGACTGCGGCGGGAAAGCAAAGAACACGCGCGCCAAGGTTGAGGCGGCGCAGGCGCCTGAATCCCATGCCGCTCATCCCGGGATAAAGACGCCACCAATGCCGCGTCTCCTCCAGGTGCTGATGAATCAGCCTCTTGAGCCAGAGCGGGTCATTGCGATCATTGCTTTCCAACGTGTCTGCCAAACGCGCGCCACCGGACGACGGACGATTCTTGAAATAGTGGTCAACAAGAATATGGATGATCGTCTGCCCGATGATTTGTCTTTTTTGATTTTTGACTATCGCTTTTGGCGAGGTGTATGCCTCGAAAGTGTGCTCCGCCCCTTCCGCCACGCGAATGCGCCGCGCGGCGGAGGGCCGGGTGAGAAAATCTGTGCAAACGAGCGTCTTGATGAATCCGTCCTCACACGCGGATAAATCTTTCGGCAAATAAATGTTCCGGGCGATTTCCGCCCGAATGCAATAGAGCTGCCCGCAGAGCTGCCCATCGGCGGAGGAAGTCAGCCGCGACGCCGCCAGCGAAAGATAATCCATGGGCGTCTTCCGTTCCTTGAAGAGCAAATGCTTTTTTGGGCGGTCGACGGCGATGTAGGCCTCGTGGTCTTCTTCCAAGGCGCGGAGCATGTTCCAAAGCGATTCGCGGCGATGAATCAAAATATCCGCGTCCATCAGGAACATGTACTTCGCATTTTTCGGCGAAAGCTCATGGACGAATTGGTTCCACGCGTTGATTTTTCCCCGCTTCTGCAATTCAACCACGCGCGCTCTAAAGGCCGCGCGATTCGGGTGTTTGCTCTCGTAGCCCGCGAAGATTTCTTCGACGACTGGAACGGTGCGATCCGTGCAGCCGTTGGCGAGACATAGAATTTCGCACTTCCAGCCGCGTTTCTCCAACTCCGCGAAAAGTGTCTGCTCAAGCAATGAATCAAGAGTTGGCTTGATTCCAGCTTCTTCATTCCACGCAACGATGCCGATGGCGACTTGGGAGCCGTTTGATTCTTGATTCGCGGTTGAGAACTGCATCGTGCCCGCAACCTTAGATGGCTGCGGCGCAAGGTGGTAGTAGGCTGTTAACCCCAATTTCCCAGAGTAAAACGCTCGTGGGTGCCGCGACCGGCCTTATACGGTGTTCACCCACTGATGCATAATGCCGACACGCCCTACGCTTTCTGCATTGTTTTTGACAGATGCAATCTAATCCAAAGTCACGAAGGCCTTCAGCTCCCATGAAGGAAACACCGGCCTCCAACATCGATGTCTGGCTGATCCTGGACATGCTGGTTTGCCGCTGGCACTGGGCGGTCATTGGGGCGCTTCTGTGCGCGGCGGGAATAGGGTTCACCGCCAACAAACTAGTCAAACCTAAATTTACCGCCACCGGCCAGTTGCTGCGCACGGCCGGCGGGGACGACCTTTTTCCCAAGGAAAACCAGCCGTCGCCGGAAACCTTCGCCGGGCTGATCCGCGCGCCGGAGCTCTTGCAGCAGGTGGGCGCGCTCGCGACCCCGAAAATCCCGTCCGAAATTTTCGCCAAGCAAATCAAAGTCGAGCCCGATGCCGAATCAGACATGGTCAACGTGCAATTGGCGGCCGGGACCGCGCAGCAGGCGGTGGATTTGCTTAATGTGTATTTGACAAACGCCGTGCAATACCTGCGGATGCTGCAAGCGCAGGAAGTCCGCCAGACGACCGATGCGTATCTCAGCAAGCAAGTGAAGCAAATGGACCAGGACATTGCGGATCTCGATCATGAATTCCACTTGATGGCCACGCCGATGGAGAGCACCAAGAAAGCCAGTGGAAAAACGAACGAAGCGGACCGGGCGACTGCCCGCAATTCTCCGGTCGTCGCGATGGACATGGAAAATCTGCGCACATCGCTTGCGGAAATGAACAATCTGCTGCTCCAATACACTGACAAACACCCGAAAGTGCAGATTCAGCGGGCCAAGGTGGAGGCCATCCAAAGACAACTGGCCTCGGACACGACCAATACCTCTTTCTCGGCGCTTTCGGGCCCAGATGCGACGGCGGCCATTCCGATGAATTTCCAGCAGGGGCCGCAGCAGATTGACCCGGAAGTGGAAATTCTGCGCGCGAAAATTCTGACTCTCGAACAAGAGCGCGTCCTCTTAGTTCACCGCCAGCGCGAAGCGGACTTGTATGTGGCGAATCCCCCCGGCCAGGCCCGAATTTTCGCCCCCGCCACGCTCACGGGGGTCAAGAGCGGCCATCGCAGAATGAAGATTGCGGGCGCTTCGGTCGTGGGCGGCCTGGTCGGTTTGGCGGCGAGCCTGGCCCTGGTGTTGTTCACGGAGTTTGCCGACGGGCGGCTGAAGACGATCGGCGATATACAGCGCGTCACCAAATTGCCGGTGTTGACGACGCTTGGAAACATCGACCGCATGCCGGAGTCGGAAAAATCGCAATGGGCGTTCCGCACATGGACTTTGCTGCAAGGCTATTTGAGTCCCACAGCGCACCACGGGTTGGTGTGTGGCTTCACCTCCTCCGCCAAAGGGGAAGGGCGCTCGACGTGGATCAAGCTGCTGGCGGAAGCGGCGAGCCTCACTGGATTTCGCGTCCTAACCATCGCGACGCGCCCACCGACGGGCGAGGGAAAGAACGACACGCCGCAGGATGCGGATCTTTTGCCCGACGCGCTGCAAGCGCGGGAGCCCGGCGAAGGGATCAAGGCCAATACAGTCGAGCTTAAATCGGCCAATGGAAATGGAAATGGAGATGGAACTGCAAACGGGAATGATCAACTCACGACCAGAGAAGGCGATGCCTTGAGTTCTCCCGCGCAAATTGCCACGCGTTTGACGGATCCCGATGGCCGCCCCGTCGTCCACATCCCGCTGCCCGGCTGGGTATGGAATCGCGAGCGCCGCCAGCAATGGAGCGAAGCGCTCAACCACTGGCGCAAAATCGAAAACATCGTCATTCTGGTGGAATTGCCGCCGGCCGACATGCCGGAAACGGTGCTCCTGGCGGCGAATTTGCCGAACTTGATCTGGCTGTCCAATTGCGGAACAGCCCGGGCCGAGGCCACTCGTGACCAATTGGAAACATTGCGCCACGCTCGATGCAATCTCGTGGGCGCGGTGCTCAATCGCCAGCGCGGCCAGACCGTCAAAAAACTCTTTCCGAAATGGATCACGGCCGCTTCCATCGCCATATCGCTGCTCTCATTCAGTTCAGCGCAAGGGCAAATCTCCAATCCGCCCGCGCTGACGCCACCGACGAATGTGACCTCCGCCAATTTGTCATTTTCCATCGTGAATCCGGCGCAAAAGGCGGCCTGGCAGCAGAAATTAACGCTGGGCCCGGGCGACGCCATGAACTTTGGCTTGTTCGGCCAGCCGGAATTGAATTCGGCGGACATCGTGGTGGGGCCGGATGGCCGCGTGAGTTTTCTGGAGGCGCAGGACATCCTCGCCACCGGCCTTACCATTGACGAACTCCGCGACAAGATCGATCAGGAGCTGGGAAAATATCGTCGCGCGCCGCACACGATGATCACGCCCGTCGCCTTCCGCAGCAAACGCTATTACATGCTCGGCAAAGTCATGGTGAAGGGCACTTACGTATTGGACAGGCCCATCACCATTCTCGAGGCGATAGCCCGCGCGAAAGGTTTTGAAAATGGCCTCGTCGGACGCAGCGTTGTGGATCTGGCGGATTTTTCGCGCAGTTTCATTTCCCGCGATGGCAAACGGCTGCCGCTCGATTTCGAGAAGCTTTTTGAGGCGGGCGATCTTTCGCAAAATATTCCAATTGAGCCGGGTGATTATGTCTACATCGCGGGAGCCAACGTGGCGGAAGTCTATGTGCTGGGAGAGATTCGGCTTCCTGGGCCGGTGGGATATTTCCCAACGGAAACGGCGATTTCCGCCATCGCCGCGCGCGGCGGATTCACGGAGCGCGCCTACCGCTCCCGCGTGCTCGTGATCCGGGGTTCGCTGAACCATCCACAGTATTTCGTTGTCAACACGGCTGACATTGTCAAAGGCAAGCAATTGGATTTTCACATGGAGCCGAAGGATATTATTTTTGTCAGCGCGCGCCCGTTCATCCGGGTTGAGGAGCTTACGGATTTGGCCACCACGGCGTTCATTCAAGGATTCATCACTTCGTGGGTTGGCGCAAAAGTCATTACTCCATACACAACACAATGAAAAACGGGCGGACTCGGTTGAATTGGGCGGGATTTTCCGCAGGCATCGCGGCGTTATGTTTGACAGCATGCCAGCACGGGGAACTCGGCAAGGTTGAAGGCCCGGCGGTTCCATCGGGCGTGGTGGCTGATTTTGTGAGGACCAATCACCCGGACCCCTCGATGTTAAAGCCGCCGCAGGAGCCGTACACCCTGGGGCCGGGTGACAAGGTGGAGATTGAAGTGCTGGGCGAGGCCGGTTCCAAGGCGACAACCATCGTCGCACCGGACGGGAAAATTTATTTTGATCTGCTGCCCGGCTTGGAAGTCTGGGGCAAAACGCTTGCCCAGGCAAAATCGCTCATTGAGACGAACTTCGCCCAATTCGTGCGCGAACCGCCCAAGGTGTCCCTCATCCTGCGCGAGGTCGCGAGCCGCCGGGTTTGGATTCTCGGACGCGTTCAGGCGCCTGGCGTGTATCCAATGAACAACGGGCCGATGACGCTGCTGGAGGCCATTTCCATTGCGGGCGGCACGATGAGCCTGACTTCGTATCGCGACCAGGAAGCGGCTGGCGTGGGCCAGGAGATGGCGGATTTGTCGCACAGCTTTGTCGTCCGCAACGGGAAATGCCTGCCGATTGATTTTGAAAAACTTCTGACCGAGGGCGACTTGTCGCAGAATATTTACCTTGAGCCCGACGATTTTATTTATTTCCCATCGTCCGTGGCGCGGGATGTTTATGTGCTTGGCGCGGTGACGGAGCCGCGATTGGTTCCTTACCAAAAAGGGTTGACGCTGGCGGGAGCCATCGCTGGGGCTTATGGCACGTTGAAGGGCGCGTATTTATCGCATGTGGCGGTGGTGAACGGCTCCTTGTCTCAGCCGCATTTGACGCTGGTGGATTACAAGAAGGTTGTCCGAGGCGAGGCGCATGATGTTGCGCTCGCGCCGGGGGATATTGTTTACGTGCCGCTTTCGCCCTACCGGTATCTCGATCACTATATCGAAGTCGCGTTGGATACGTTCGTCAGCTCGGCGGCCATCAACGCCGGCACCCGCCAGATCGCCCAGCCTTCGAGCGGCGCGGCGGGAATCTTCATTCCCGTTGGCAGCGGCGTTTCGATTGTTCCGCCGGCGACGGTGCCTCCGGTGCATTAGAATTTTGGGTAGTTTTCCCCATTTGAGGTTAGGGGATGGATGCTAAATTTTTACCCTTATGGCAACTATGACATCAACATCCGCCCCGGCTGCCAAGCCGGCTGGCAAATCATCAAAGACCCGGCCCGCTGATACCACCCCAGCCGCCGCTGCGTCTTCCTCCGGGACGACAAGTTCGTCTGCACCCACAACGGCAACCGCGCAGCCCACACATGAGCAAATCGCCAAATTGGCGGCCCAAATTTACGTGGAAAGCGGCTGTGTCGAAGGGCGTGACGCGGAAAACTGGCTCAAGGCCGAACACGCCCTGCGCCAAAAGCCCGCTGGAAATCCCGCTTCAGCGAGCGCCCATGCGCCCGGCAAACTTGAAAATAGTGGTAAGAACGGAACCGCTCGCTAATATCCGGGACAGCAGCGATCCCTTGCCGTGGCGAATTCGGCTGTAAGCCGTCGCCGCGGCAATCAGCATGCCGGCGATGGAAATAGCTTTCCCGACCGGCTTCGCTTTTTCCCGGAGTGCCCCAACGCAGCCGTGGAGGTCCTTCCAGTCCTGGGCCAACTGGGCGCGATGCACTTCTGATTCAAGAATCAGAAGCCGCTTGCGGGTGTTGAGGGCGGCTAGTGAAGAGTTTCTGCCAGGCATGCGCAGTCCTTTCTAAGTTGGCTGAGCGATCCAGAGAAAGCTTCCCATTCGCGGCGCAACTTGCTCAATTTTGCGCCGAGAAAAGCGGCCATGGCCAAATAAAAAAACGTCAAGGCCGACATCGCGGCAATCGCGTGTGTCGGCCAAAACAGCACTAAAACGGTAGCAGTCAAAGCCACGCCGGCGAGCAATCCAAAGGCCGCTGCTCCCAACGCTAGAATTAAAGCGTGCAGCAGCCTTTCCCGTTCCTCCTCAACCTCGAGGAGCAAAAGTTGCAAACGATTCTCCCCCAGGTGCAGCGCCCGCGCGACCATGCGCCTGGAGATCGATTTGATATCACTCAACGGCGTGGCTGTTTCGTCCATGGCGGCAGATTAGTCGCGGCGTGAGACGAGATATCCGAGCAACGCGCCGATGCCGAAGGCAACCGCGAGCGATTGGTAGGGATTGGAGCGAATGGTCTGGTCAGCGGCTTTCGCGCTTTCGCTGACGCGTTCCTGCAAGCGGGCAAACCCTTGTTTGCCAGCCGCCAGCGCTTCGTTCAGGCGTTCGCGGGCTTCCGCTACTTTTTCATCTGTGATTTCAGAGGTTGCTTCCAATAACGCGCGGGCGTCATCAGCCAGAGTGCGTGCGTCGTTGCGGATGGCATTCGGAGTTTCATAACGAGTCATAAGGATCCTTTTGTTATTATTTTTTAATTCTGACCTGACCCAACCTCTCATTTAATTTCCGCGAGTCCAATGGGTGGAAGTACCACTTCTTTGACAGGCTGTTTGCCTATTCCCGGGGCGCGGCAGTGCCGAAGACGCAGCGGCGCTCTTTTCCAGGGCGCCTCCCATCTTTAATCCGCAGCGGCTCTTCGACACAGCCGCGCCCCGGGAAAATTCATTGACCACGCCGTCTGTTCGTTGGAAAATGCCCCGTGTTCGTCAGTGAATAGTTTGACAGAACGTTGTTGTGTTCTTCCGCGCGCAAATTATGCAAAGCACCGCTCTGGATTCTTCGTTTGTTTCCACCGAAACAGCAGCCGAAGTTCGCGTCCGGACTCCCGCACTATGGCCCGCTCTGGCTCTGGCGTTCGCAGCCACTTGCATTGCCGTCGGAATCATCTGGGATATTTCATGGCACGAGACCATTGGGCGCGACACTTTTTGGACGCCCGCGCACATGGTGATTTATTTGGGCGGCGCGCTGGGCGGCTGCGTCGGCGGCTGGCTCGCAGTCAAATATACTTTTTTTGCGACGCCGGAAGAGAGGGAATCGGCGGTCCGGGTGTTTGGCGCGCGCGCTCCGCTTGGGGCGTGGGTCTGCATTTGGGGCGCCATGGCGATGCTTGGTTCCGGCCCGTTCGACAACTGGTGGCACAACGCCTACGGGCTGGATGTGAAAATCATCAGCCCGCCGCATGCCTTGCTTGGCCTGGGAATGTTTGGAATCACGTTGGGGGCGCTGCTGCTGGTGTTAAGCCGCCAGAATCATATGGAGGGCGGCGGCGGAAGCATGCTGTTTATTTGGACGGGCGGCGTGTTCCAAGTCCTCGCCAGTGTGTTTGTTCTCGAATATATTTTTCCAAATCAACAGCACAGCGCCATGTTCGTCGAAGTTTGCGCGCTGACGTTTCCGTTCCGCCTGGTGGCCATCGGCCGGGCTGCGCGCACCTCGTGGCCGGTCACCCGCGTGGCGGCCATTTACATGCTCATTGAATGCCTGATGTGCTGGGTGCTGCCGCTGTTCCCGGCCCAGCCGAAATTGGCTCCCATCTACAATCCGGTGACGCACATGGTCGCCCTGCCGTTCCCTTTGTTGCTGGTGTGCCCTGCCATTGCGATGGATTTGCTCCTGCCGCGAATTCAAAACAGCACAGGTTTGCGGCGGGTTGGATCGGCGATGCTGTTGGCGGCGGTGTTCCTGGTCATTTTCGTTCCTGCGCAATGGTTCTTTTCGGAGTTCCTGCTCTCAGCATGGGCGGACAATTGGTTTTTCGTCAGCGACCGCATTTGGGGTTACAGCAATCACGCGGGGAGCTGGATCAAGGAATACTGGCAGGGCGGCGGCCCGATGAATTTTGAAGGGCTTGCCATCGGCCTGGCGCTTGCCTCGGCCATGTGCTGGCTTGGCTTGTTGTTCGGCGGGTGGATGAGAAAGGTGCGGCGTTGAAGTGGAAGTTGTGGCGCTTTCTGGCGTTATTGTTGACGCTGGCATTGTGCCTTGTCGCGCGGGCGCACGTCGGAAGCCCCGATGTTTTTTTCGACGGCCCGGTTGGCCCGTGGACGGAGCACATTGCCATTCGGATGCCGGGAGTCGTGCCGGGACAGGCACAAATCATCGTGCAGGTTAAATCGAAGGACCCGCTGGAGGTTTCGTTCGTTCCGCTCGCCTCGGGAATCGCCGTCAGCAACGCGCCCCCGCCGGAAACGGCTCCATGTATGGATCGGGAGGCGGGAATTTATTCAGGCGAACTTTGGCTGATGACAAGTGGCGCCTACAGCATTCAGGTTCGGGTGCATGGCAAATCGGGTGATGGCATGATCGAAGTTCCCGTCAATTCCATCGCCCGCGCCCAGCTTCCATTGCCCCCCATTCTGGGAAACATCTTGACGGTGTTGGGGCTGGTGTTGATTTGCGGCGCCATCGCGATTGTGGCCGCCGCCGCGGGCGAGAGCGCGCTTCCCGCCGGAGCGTCCCCCGGCGCGCGCGAGCGGAGAAGATATTGGACCGCTGCAGCCATCGCCTTGGTCGTTATCGTCCTTGCGGTTGTGGGTGGCCGGAATTGGTGGAATTCCGAGGAATCGGATTTTCGCGCTCGTCTGATCGAGGGCGGCTGGCCGGAGATTTCCGCAACAATGGCAACCAACGAGTCGCAGAGGATTTTGCATCTAGGCGTTGGCGATACGAAATTAGGGAGGCGAGGGCCGCTGGAGCTGATCGCCGATCACGGAAAACTGATGCATCTGTTCATGGTTGGCCAGGCCGAGCCGCACGCGTTCGCCCACCTTCATCCGATCCGCCAGGACGCCACCAATTTTGAAGTCGCGCTTCCGCCATTACCCGAGGGCAATTACGAAATTTTCTGCGACCTCACCTTCTCCACCGGCTTCAGCTCAACCGCCACAAACTTCATTCACCTTCCTCCCCTTTCTCCCATCCCTCCCATTTCCGCTAGGGGCCTGCAACCCGATCCCGACGATTCCTGGGTCGCCGACGGCCAATCGAGCCTTCCAGAATCCAGCGGCGACAATGCGAGGGAACTTGCGGGGGGAACAAAGATCGTTTGGAAAGCGCACAGCCAATTGCGCGCTGGCCAAAAAGCGGGCCTCACCTTTCAAGCGCTCGATTCAAACGGGCGTCCTCTCCGCTTGGAATCCTACATGGGCATGATGAGTCACGCTGCGGTGGTGAAATCGGACGGGAAAGTATTCTCTCATCTGCATCCGTCAGGAAACTTCTCGATGGCGGCGCAGTATTTATTTGAATCAAATATCGTGACTGAAGCAAAGGCTGGAGCTCCAATCGCGACACATTCTGAAACCGACCCCTGGTGCGGCCCTCAGCCTGCGGATGCTGCCTCATCCACCATTTCTCTGCCCTACGAATTCCCCAGCCCCGGCAATTACACCCTCTGGGTGCAAATAAAAACGGAGGGCCAGGTTAAGACAGCCGTTTTTGGGGCGACTGTCGACTAATCTGCCCTCCGGTTGCGCGTTGCCGCGCAAGTTCGTTGACCGTTAAGGCTCCGGCTGGTTAACCGCAAGAGCCGCCGGCGCCGCTGGCGCCTCAACCACTGGACGTTCCGGCGTCACTTGGCCGCGCCAATGATGGTGCCAGCCGCCGCGATCGTCTACTATGCATCCAGTGGTCCCCCAGGAAGCGATAACGCATGCAAGAAGTATGAGTATCTTTTTCATGCCATAAGATAGCCCCCGAAGAAGCCCACGCTATAGGGGCAAAGCCTCAATGTTGTGTCAATAAACCGGAGAAGGGGCAAAGGCAGTAGTTTTGACCACTATCGACCCGCGTGAGTCCCTCTATTTGGCAGGTGGTGCTGGATCGGCGGGCTTCTTGGCGTCCGCGCCCTTGGCTTTCTTGGCGGCTTCCTCCTTCTGCTTCTTGATCCAGCCCTCAATGTCTTCCTTCGTCAGCGCGCAGCCGCCTTTGCCTTTGCAGGCATTCTTGAATTTGCACCCGTGATCGTCCGTTTTGCATCCGCCAAGGCCTTTGCATTCATTGTCGCCGGAGCAGTCGTGGACTTTCGGCATTTTCTTCGTTGCGGCTTTGCCCGGGTAAATATTAGTCGAGGTGATCGCGTTTGTCGTCGTGTTAGTGCCATCGGCAAAGCTCTGAGAGAGAACCGCGCCGCTGAACAAACCGGCCATCGCCGCCGTCGCCAAAACCATTCTGGAAGAATTTTTCATAAGTCGAGCCGAACCTGCATGACACTTTGCCTTATTTTGGATCTCTATCAAGTCAATTGGAGGGAGGGACGCCTCGCCGAGGGGTGATCTATGCGCAAATCCAACCACCTCGGCGGGGACGTGCCTGCCATTGGTGGGAGGAACGAAAATGGAAAAAGTTCCTCGGAAGTGGCCGAAAACGGAAATACTAAAACCGGGTGAGGAAATTTTTGCTGTCCCCGGCTTCGCATTGCGCGAAGCCAGGATAAAAATCCGTTCCGTTTTCGCGGAACGATTAATGGCGCTGGAATTGACGGCGCTCGCCGCCGCCGCCACTGCGGGGACCGCGACCGCCGCCCCCGGAACGAGGCCCGCGGCCACCGCCACCGCCGCCGGCGTGTTCTTCCCGCGGACGGGCTTCATTTACCGTCAGGGCGCGCCCCTGAATCTCCTTCCCCGACAGAGCCGATATGGCGCCTTCCGCGCCTTCCGGCGTTCCCATGGTGACAAACGCAAAGCCGCGTGAGCGTCCGCTCATGCGATCGGTGATCAAATTGACCTCGGAGACCGGCCCATACTGGGCAAAGAGGTCCTGGAGATCGTTTTCTGTTGTGTCGAAGGAAAGATTTCCCACGTACAATTTCGTATTCATCTGTATTTTTTAGAGCTGCATGCGGGTTCCCGGACTGTTCCCGGAGATCGGGTTTCAAATCATCACTGAAGCTTGTTCACCTGAGGATTCACCATGTTGGAAATACGACAACGCAATCTAATGCTGATAAAACCTCTCCTATTCTAAAGATATTTCAAGGGCGAAAGCCATGCGCCGCAGTAGGTAATCACCCCACGGCTCAACTCGGAAACTTGGCATGAAAGTGCCAAATGGCCGCCGTCACCAGTCCAATCCCAACGCCTGCAACTGGGACCGGATTCGATTCAAGTGCCACACCTCCGGCCGCTCGGCAAAGCGCGTGATGGCCAATTCCGAAGAGTCGGAATTCAGAGCCAGCGCGACAATCTCGCTCGCGGGCAGAGGCTCCAATTGCGCCAAGGTTTCGCCAGTCTGGCTGGCGACAAGCTTAACCGTGCTGCGAGTCATGGCCATGGCCAGAACCCGTCCGTCACCGGAAAAGGCGAGAGGGCTGGAAAGCCGTTCGCGCGGGCGCAGCACGCGGTGATCAATTGTCCAATCGCGTGTCCGCCAAAAACACACTTCCGGGCCGACCGATGTCACCAGCCATTTTCCGTCCGGGCTGAACAGGGGATTCGGGGAAAAGCCCGTTTCCAATTCGCGTTCTTTCGCGCCGGTTTCGGCGTTCCAGAGGATGACGTTCGGATGATTCCAGGCGCCCGTCGCCACGCGCTGGCCGTCCGGGCTGACGGCGACGAATTTCATCCATTCCTGCGCCGCCGTGATGGCGCGGAGCGCGTTGCCGGCCATGTCGAAAATGTAGCAATGATCCGCGAAGGCTACTGCCGAGACGGCCCCAGAGGTGGAAGCGCCGAGGCGTTCTGGAATCTTGCCGTCTTTGTCAAACGGCCCGAACAGCCCCGCGTCGCATTTCCCCCGGAGTGAATCGGGGATGGCGGGATGAAATGCGCGGGTTTCCCCGACGCTGAGGGTTCCATTTGCCTCGCGCACCGGCAGCAGAAAGAATCCGTTGCTGTTATAACTGAACATTTCGCTTTTCGTGAACAGAAAAACGGACGCGCCCGCCGATAAATTTGTTTTTTCCGCAGCGGCCAGCATTGAATCCGGGCGCAAAAACGTGACCGCGTTTTCCGTTGCCGTTGCCAGCCAGTTTCCGCCTTGCCCGAAGAGCAGCGCGTCGTAATTCTCGTTTCCTGCGCAGGCTTTTGGCGCGGTGGATGCCACCTCGTTGTATGCGATTTCAAATAAATCCATTTGCCCGTAGCCGTCAGAGATGGCAGCGGCGCGGCGCGAATCAGGCGAGATAAAAATATGCTCGCATCCCGCCGGCCAATGAATCACTTCCGTTCCAGACGCCAAGTCCCAAAGGCGCATCGTTCCGTCCCAGCTTCCCGATGCAAGGCATCGGCCATCCGGCGTGTAAGAAACGGCCGTGACCGCCCCGAGGTGACCCGAGAGGGGCGGCAGTTCCGTCCCTGTTTTTGTGTCAAACCTATGAACCAGCCGGTCGAGTGATGCGGCCGCAAGCTCCGCCCCATCGGGCCGCCACTGCGTTCCGATGATCGCGTTGGGCAAAGCGAAACGCCGCCCGGCTTTGCCGCTCGCCGTGTCCATCAGAGAAATGTTGGTGCGGCCGGTTGCCGCGAGGGTCGTCCCATCCGGGCTCCAGGAAATCGAGCCCGCTGGTGAAGGCAGAACAAAATGCGATTTCTCGACGAATGTTTCGATGGAAACCACAGACACCTCGCCACTCGTCCGCTCCTCGGCAAAATTCCGCGAGTCGGGGCTGAAGCTGATGGCTCCTGCGTTTGTGCATGTAAACGCGCGGCGAGCCTCTTCCACCTGCCAGACCGAGGCCGTTTTATCGCGATACCACACTGCCAGCCACTTCCCGTCCGCGCTGAACTCGCTAAACGCCGCCACCGGCTGCCCCGTTCCGGGAAGTTTCGCCAGTTCCGAATAATCGGACAATGTGCGCACCGAAACAGCGCCATTGGAAAATCCCGCCGCATAGCGGTCGTGCGCGAGGTCGATGATGATTTTCCCGCCCGCCGGCAAATCGGCGGGCGCGAAAGGAATGGCGCGCACATCCGTCAGCGCGAGCGCCGCGATGCATTCATTCCGCAGTTCGGCTGAGCGTCGGATGGCGGCGGCGTTGCTGATGGCGGCCAGCGTGTCGAATCGGCGGCCGGGCTTGCCGCTAAGCCGCTGGGCGCGGGCCTGGGCGAGATAGCTCTCCCACAGCTTCTCGCGGGCGCGCCCCTCCGCCGCCACGGAAATATCCTTTGCGCGCTTGATGCGGAATGCCGCCACGGTTGAAACAACCGCCACCAACACGAGCAGCATCAAAGCGAAACTTCCGAGGGCCGCCAGCGCGCGGTTTCGCCGCACCCAGCGAAGGAGCGCGTCGGCGCGGGTTTCCGGGGCGGCGGAAATAGTGTCGCCGTTGCGCCAGCGCGCCAGATCGTCCGCCAGCGCCTGCGCTGAGGCGTAGCGCCGCGCCGGCTCCTTGCTTAGGCATTTCAAGCAAATGGTGGCGAGCCGTTCATCCACGGCGGGATTCAGCCGGTCCGGCGGTGCGGGTTCTCGCGCCGTGGCCTGGCTCATGATTTCCAGCGCCGTCGCTCCCTGAAACGGCGGACGGCCTGTCAATAGATGGTAAAGAATCGCGCCCAGCCCGTAGATGTCGGCTGCGGTCGTGACTTCGCAATTTCCCGTAATCTGCTCTGGCGCCATGTAAGCCGGCGTGCCAAGAGGCCCGCCGGCCTGCGTCAGCTCCGTCTGCTCCTCCAGCAGTTTCGCCAGCCCAAAATCGGCGACATGCGGTTTGCCACTGGCGTCAATAAGAATATTTGACGGCTTCAGGTCGCGATGAAGCACGCCGCGCTGATGGGCGTGATGCACTGCTTCAGCCACCGATTCGACAAGGATCGCGGCTCGCTCGGGACGGGCGGCGAATTCGCCCACCTTGTCCGCCAAAGTGCCGCCTTCAACGAGCTTCATGCTTAAGAACCGGCGTCCCGAATAGACGCCGGTTTCAAACACGGGAACAATGTTCGGGTGATTCAATTGAGCCGCCGCTTCCGCTTCAATTTGGAATCGCGCCACCGCGGAGGGGGAGGATTGCGCCCCCTCCGAAATCATTTTCAGCGCCACGGGCCGATTCAGGCTGATTTGGCGCGCGCGATAGACCACTCCCATCCCGCCCCGCGAAATCTCCTCCATCAACTGATAATCGCCGAACAGGCTCTCGGAAGGCCGGGGCAGGGCGGGTGCGTCGGGCGATTCTCCGAGCGCCACAGTCAGCAGGCACGCGGGGCAATGCCCGTAAGGTCCAGCGTGGGGAAGGGGGGCGCCGCAGCGCTGGCATTTCGTGTTCTCAGCCATGAATCACGTTTACGTATCTACCTTTTCCCGGAAAAATCTTACGGATGAATCGCATCAACTGCTCACCACGGCCAGCAAATGCCTCAATTCCTCCTCCACCTCCTCCGGGCTGGAAACGGTGTTGGCGATTTCCGCCCGCAGCAATTCCGCGTAACGCTTCCGCATCCGATGCACCGCCACGCTGACCGCGCCCTCGCTCATGCTCAGCCCCGAGCCTGCCTGCGCCTGGGTGACGTCGGCGCGCTCGCCGCTGAGGAACACTTGCAGGGCGTCGAACACCTCAGCCTTGCCATTGGCGGCAAATTCTTCGCGCAATTTGGCCATCGCCTGTTCGAGCAATGTCAATGCCCAGCGGCGCTCGTAGATTCGCTGCGCGGTCATGGGTTCGGCAGGCTCGTATTTGTAACGATCCTCGGCGTCTTTGTCGTCGAGCGACAAAATGATTTGGCCGCCGCCGCGCTTGAGCCGGTGGGCATCGCGCCATTCCTTGGCCAGAAAATGTTCCATCGCCGTCAGAAGGAACCAGCGGAATTTTCCCTTTTGCCGGTCAATCGAGCGCAAATAATTCCGCGCCAGCAGCCGCGCGAAAAATTCCTGCGTCAAATCCTGCGCCTGATCGGGCGGATAACCCTGCCGCCGAACGTAAGCGTAAAGCGGATACCAATAAGCCCGGCAAAGGCGGGACATGGCTTCGTCGGCTTGGGCGGAATCGCCGTTGCGGGCATTCAAGACCATGCTCCAATGGGTCGTGACAAACACTCCGCCAGGCTGCGGTTTTCCGATCGAATTTGCGTCGTCAGACGTGGCCATCACAATGTTTCAATTATACTTTACCAAGGCCCCGGATTTTTCCAAGCGGCATCGGAGGGCGGGTTTCGCTTGGCGGCCTGTGTAAGGTTTCGCCGCCGACGGGTATTTAATGGTGTGTGAAAGCACTATTAAACATCACAATTCTGGCCAAAGCGGCGGTCCTCGCCGCGTTGGTGTGTCTCGGGAATAATATTGCCGCGCAGGTTTACGGCGGCAAGGACGGCGGTTTTAGCCAGCCCAGTTTCGACGGTCCGGTTTTTGCGGTGGCGCAGGATCGCAACGGCTACATTTGGGCTGGCGGATATTTCAACTCAGTCAATGGAAGCGCCCACACATCGACTTCTTCCTTCAACAGCACGGATACTTACGTGGATTTGGCGGTGCTTGATACGAACGGCGCGGTGAACACTGCGTTCACCTTCAGCAATTACTCCTCCGCCTTTTTCCCCGCCTCGCATTATGATTGGGCCGATTATTATGTGAGCGCCATCGTCTGCGACCCGCAATATGGGACGTTTGTTGCTTATTCTGATCGCAATGATGTCAACGCCATGATCGCGCGATTCACTCCGCTGACGGGCGGGGTGGGCGGAACCGGTGCGACCTGGCAACTCGACACCAATTTTTCTGCCAACACATTCAACAAGGCGGGCAACATTTACAGCATGGCGATCGCTGACGGCACGCTCTACGTCGCAGGCGACATCCATAATGGAAATGGCTATTCGTCCCCGCTTGGAAAATTCGACATGCAGGGCAATCTCGACACTTCTTTTAACTCGACCAGTGTGACCGGCTACGGCGCGGTCTATCAGGTTCGCTATCGGCCGCCTGGCGCGGCCATCGTGAACGGCAACCCAGTATCATGGCCTTCGGGGCTTTTGCTGGCCGGGGACTTTGGCACCGCCGCTCTCAACAGGGACAGCGCGCTGGACGTGCTTTATCCGGGCGCGGGCGGATCGACGACATGCGTGGCGGAGCGTGACCGGGGGGCGCAAGCCGCGTGCTCTTCGGAGAACGGAGGCCTTTTCGGCGGCGGCGCGTATGTGCCTATCATCGTCAATCCATCCGGTTTGCGCTGGGCCGGTTACAACGAATGCGAACTTCATGAGTACGGAGGAGTTGCCAATGCTGCCAATCCAATCAATTTCTCGCCCTACACCAATTCGCCCCTAGACAAAGGCTCGCAGGTCTCGCGGGTCGAAGCTCTGCCTGGCGGCGACGTTTTGATGGCGGGGCCATTCACGCGCGTGGCTGGCACATACGTCAACAACTACGTCCACATTCTGGCCGACGGAACCGTCGACCAGCATTTTGCCAATGGCTCCGACATTCTGCCAGTGGACATGGCGTTGCAATCGGACGGCAAAGTGCTTCTGGCCGGGCTGGGCGGGACGACAACTTCTGCGTTCGTGGGAGTTTCGGGATTCGTCGAACGCCATACACCGGTGCCGACGACCTCCGCCGGCATCACCTGGCAACCGGATGATCAGTCTGCCTATCTCGGAGACCCGGCCTCCTTCAGCGCCGGGGCGACGGGTTATCCGGGTGTCGAAATCCAGTGGTATAAGAACGGACTCGCCATTCCCGGCGCGACGAACGGCACGCTAACCATCAACGCCGTGACCACCAACGACATCGGCTCGTATTCGATGGAGGCAACCGCCGAATCCCTGTGCTCGAGCATTTCCGTGATGAGCATCAATGCCGTCCTGTCCATCGAACCTCCGCCCCCGGCGCCCGGCAACGACAATTTCGCCGCGGCCTTCACCCTCAACGGCGTCAGCGACGAGGGCATCAGCACGATTCGGAGCGCGACGATGGAGCCGGGCGAGGTTGATTCGACTGGCGCGGACGCTGGGCGAACGGTTTGGTGGACTTGGACCGCGCCCGAAACCGGCACGGTTATTTTGGATTTCAGCGCCAGCGAAATCCAAACCGCGGCCGCGATTTACACGGGATCGCGCCTCGACGCGCTGGCGTTTGTGACGAACGGAGTTGATGCTCAAATCTCCTTTATCGCGACCCAAGGGGTTGCCTATTCAATCCAGGTTGGCGGAGCGCCGCCGCCCGATTCGCTTGGCACAATCGATTTCACGATTAACGAAACGGATTTTCTGCCAGGACAGACATCCTGGCGCATCACCGTGCCGGATCCGCTGCAATCATGGTACCACGCTGCCGTCGGGCCGGATAAGGCAGTCCTCGTCGGCACGCATGGATCGGTGCTGTTGTGGACGAATGAAACGAGTTGGGCCATGACGAGTTCGGGCATCGACACAAATTTGGATTTGAGTGGCATTTGCTACGGCAATGGAGAATACGTGGTCGTCGGCCTCGGCGCTACCATCGTGACCTCGACGAACGGCATCGATTGGACCCAAAGTTTTGCCCCGATCGAGGCCGATTTGTCGCTTTGGTCGGTCGCCTATGGGAACGGCGCTTACGTCGCGGTCGGTGACGAAGGGGTCATTTTGAATTCGCCGGACGCCATCACATGGTCGGTTCAGGCCACCAACAGCGGCGAATATGCGGACTCAGGTCTTTTCGGAGTGACATACGGGCGTGGTAAGTTTGTTGTCGTCGGTGACGACGGCACACGATTGGTTTCGGCAGACGGATTGGATTGGAGCGAAGGTTACATGGGGGCGGACGCCTATTTTAACGACGTGGCATTTGGCAACAATAGATTTGTCGGCGTCGGCGAATTCGGCACCGCCGCCGAGTCCTCCAGCGGCACTCGCTGGACCGACGCGCAGGCTTCAACGGAGCAATTTGACGGCATCACGTTCGGCAACGGTCACTTTGTGGCTGTTACTTCGGAGGGGTCAATATATGTGGGAGACGACGGACTCGATTGGCAGGAGGACGTTTCGCCGACGACGCAAGACCTGTGGGCTACCGGATACTTGGGGAACGGCCAGTACATTCTGGCGGGTGACGGCGGGGTGGTGCTGGTGAACCAACTGCCTCGGATAACGCAAATCTCCCTCGTGCCAAACAACATGATTCAAATAGGTTTGGTTGGTTTAAGCGGCACGTCCGTCGAAATTGACGCAACCCCGTCGCTCGACAATCCCGATTGGGAGCCCATCGTTTCCGGCGAGATCGTCAACAGCACCTTTTCCTGCACGGATGCGAACAATGGGGCCGCGATGTTTTACCGGGCGGTGGTGCGGTAATCGCGTTGAAACCAAATGCGAATGGGGACAGAAATCTCGCGCAGAGAAGATGAGGGCGCAGAGGAACCGTACGGGGTAATGGCAGCAGGGTTTTTCCTCCAAAGTCACTCGACAGAACAACAGGCACTCAATCCAAAGCCGCAAGGGTTTACGCAAGTCCGTTCGCAAGTCGGGAGAACCGAAAGACACCAAACCGGATACAATGGCGGGATTCAATGCGCCGACACGGTCTTGAACCGTTGGGCTGGACTAATCCTCATCTTCAATCCATAAACACGCTGATTCAGTTTGAGAAATGGCGATAATGCCTGCGTCAAATGTTGCTTGAGTTACAGGATTCCAGGCACCAGTGGAATTGTCAATGTTCGTAAAGAACGTGGCGGACTTCTCCTCAAAGTTTTTAAGGAATAACGTGCTCAATTCCGCCGCCGATTGAATGGGCATGATTTCAGACTCGTAGGCCATGTCTCTATGTAGAACGCGCGTGAGAATTTTCAGAGCCTCAGACTTAGCGATTTGGCGATAATTGGACGAATCTTGCGAAAGAGAAAAGAAGGATGCAACGCCTTGAAGGTCTGCGGCATCGGGAAGGTATCCGCAACGAATCACACCGAAGTTTCTTTTGGATGTTATGGCGTCAATAATGTTCACGACGGGGGTCGAGGTTATGCGGACTCTGCTTCTTGCGCGCAGCGCGTAATCATTGCTGCAAAAGACAGTGCTTGCTCTGAACCCATGTCTACAGGATCGCCGTACACAGAAATCGCGCGAACTTGAACAGAACCGCCGTCGGACCAAGCATCAGCGACGTCCATGCAGTCGGCGCTGGCCACAACGAGGCATTCGCCAATCTGCTTAAGGATGTTGGCCAGGTCCGGTCGGGAGTGACCAAGCCGCGTTTTAAATTCAGCATCATCGATGTGAACGCCGAAACAGACTTCGTTCAAAGCGTTCGAAATGCCAGTCAACTCTTCGGGTGACAAAGAGACGAGAAACTGCTGCTCGGTCTTATGAATTAGGTTCATGATGCTCTGAGCCGTAAATAGTGCGTGAAGGGGTGCGCCGGTTGAAGGACAAATTTTTGCGTCCGGAGCCACATTGTCCCGCGGGGATTGTTTGGTTGGTTTTTTTTCATCCCTCAACAGGACTTAACTCGTCAAGAGGACATTGGAAAAAATCCGTACGGCGGCGCGGGGGATTGCACCAATGTGCCATTGAAGCGAGACCAGTTTCGTTTTGCTTTCTTGGCAAAGGTTAGCTGGGCCATAGCTAATGGGTACCGAAATTTATTTGTCAGCCGCTTTATTTATTTATTCGACTTGATAAGGCAGGCCGACTCGACGTGATTACCCGCCCCATTGGTCTAGCTTATCGTCCTGCTCGCGCTCTCGAATCAAATCGCCAACGGGATCGGCCCCGGGGCTTCAGCAAGCGCCTGCCCGCTCCCATGAGTTGGCGAGCCAGTTCCCCACTGCCAAGTGACGCCGCACGCCCCTCGGTGGCCGTCTCAAGTTCATGAATGCCGGCAAAGATTTTGCAACGCTTGTCCGACGGCAATGCCGTCACTCATCGGCCTAATACATAGCACGCGTGGAGCCATCTGATCTCAGACTTCAGGGTTTTCGTGCCGCACGGTTTGAATCTCGCCCCCGTTCCGTCTACGCCGCCCCGGCCACCCGCTCCTTCTCTGGCCGCGCCACTGCCCAGTTGATTCCAAAAAGTCAGGAAAATCGCTCCAGCCCTTGGCCTCGGCGTCTTGGCGTTAAGCACCTCTTTTTCGCGATATATTTTCCAAAATCGCGCCAAAAACACTCCGGTAGGTTTTCCTTCCCGCGACGTCCATGCCATAGTGCCTCCGTGCATATGCAAAGTCATATTGAGGGAAGACGGGTAGCGCGCAACTTGGCCGGAACGATTCAGTTGGGGAGCGCGGTCGTCTCGACCGCCGTTTTCGGCGTCTCGCCGAAAACATCAGAGTTTTACGAACATGAACGAAACGGTGGCTGGCCGGCGGGAGATCAGAACAAATTATTGGGAGGACGCTCTTGCGTGGGCCAGCCAGAGCGGGCGGCACTGTCGCCCTCCCAAGTTCAACTACATCGTACCGGCTTAGGAAGATTGCGTTCAACCGGGTCTGGCCGGAAAGAAGCGTTGCACTCTATTGCACCCTATTGCACCTACCGTTTTTCAGCCCCCGGTTTGCACCTTCCGAAACAGGTTTCCGGCAAAGGCTGGCGCAGAGATTCTCATTCCACCGAAAACAGCGAGGAACCTGCTGTTGATTTTTAAGTGTTTTATAATAAACCGCTTACGCGCCAAATGAGCCGCGCAAAACAAATCCAGTTTGTCATTGAACAAGGGGGAATCTGCCGTATTGTGTCGTTGACTTTTAGATTTTTGAAAAAAACCTATTGCCACAAACGCAAGGGTTCTGTATATTCCGCGCTCCGTTTCTCTTGTGGGGAAATGGACGCTAAATAAGAAGCACATGCCGACGATTAATCAGCTCGTCCGTAAAGGACGAAACAAGTTGCGCAGCAAGTCCAAAGCACCGGCCTTGCAGAACTCGCCGTTTCGACGCGGGGTCTGCATCCAGGTGATGACGCGCACTCCCAAAAAGCCCAACTCCGCCATGCGAAAAGTCGCCAAAGTCCGTTTGACCAACGGCTTCGAGGTGATCGCTTACATTCCGGACGAAGGCCATAACCTCCAGGAGCACTCGATTGTTCTGGTTCGCGGCGGCCGCGTGAAAGATTTGCCCGGCGTGCGTTATCACATTGTGCGCGGCACATTGGACGCCGCGGGCGTTGAAAAGCGGCGCGTGAGCCGTTCCAAATACGGGGTCAAACGCCCCAAGGCCGCCAAAGCTGGCGCTGCCGCCAAACCTGGGGAAGGAGCTTAATTTATGTCCCGTCGTCGTCGTGCAGTCAAAAGACCGCTGTTGGAAGACAGCAAGTATCACAACACGCTGGTTTCGCGTTTGGTCAATACCGTCATGGAAAACGGCAAAAAGACCACCGCGCAGAACATCGTTTATGGCGCGTTCGATCAAATCGCCGCCAAAAACCCGGCCAGCAACCCGATGGAGATTTTGCAGCGGGCCGTGGACAACGCCAAGCCGCGCCTCGAAGTCAAGCCCCGCCGTGTCGGTGGCGCGACTTATCAGGTGCCGGTTGAAGTGACGCTGGATCGCCAGTTGTCGCTCGCCATGCGCTGGCTGGTCGACTTGGCGGATGCCCGCAAAGGCATCGCCATGCGAGAAGCCCTCGCGCTGGAGATCATGGATGCGTTCCAAGGACAGGGCAACGCGATCCGCAAACGTGACGAAGTTCACAAGATGGCCCAGGCCAATAAAGCTTTCGCGCATTTCCGCTGGTAAACCGTTATAACGCCGTTATCGCCCCGTCGTGGCAACACACCGGGGCATTTTTATCCTATGTCAGAAGCCGTTGCAGATACAAAGAAGCCTGTGAATTCGCCCGCCCGTCAATATACGATGGAGCGCACGCGCAACATCGGCATTGCCGCGCACATCGATGCCGGCAAAACGACCACCACCGAGCGCATTCTCTTTTACACCGGCTTGATCCACAAGATCGGCGATGTCGATGACGGCAATACCGTGACCGACTGGATGGAGCAGGAACGCGAACGCGGCATCACGATCACGTCGGCTGCCGTGACCTGCTACTGGACCCAGAAGAAGGAAGAGGGGCTCGAGAAACTTTACCCGACCGTTCCTCATCGCGTGAACATTATCGACACTCCCGGACACGTCGATTTCACCGCTGAAGTCGAACGTTCCATGCGCGTCCTTGACGGCGCCGTGGCCGTGTTCTGCGGCGTGGCTGGCGTGCAGCCGCAATCGGAAACCGTCTGGCGGCAGGCGACCAAATACAAAGTTCCGCGCATCGCGTTCGTCAACAAGATGGACCGCACAGGGGCGAATTTTGACAACGCGCTTGAAGACATGCGCAAGAAGCTCGGCGCGTATGCATTTCCGATCTTTTTGCCGATTGGCGCGGCCGACATTTTCGAAGGCGTCGTTGACGTCGTTAACCAGAAGGCTATCACTTGGGGTCCCGGCGAAGTGGTCAAGGAAGGCCTTAGCTATGAAGTCACCGAAATTCCGGAGGCGCTGAAGGAAAAGGCCGCCAAGGCGTTGACGGAGTTGATCAATGCTGTGGCTGACAAGGACGACACCATTGCGGAATACGTTCTGGAAGACAAGCCGGTGCCTGCGCTGGTGCTCAAGGCTGCCATCCGCCGTTTGACCTGCAAAATCGAGTTGATCCCGGTTTTGTGCGGTTCAGCTTTTAAGAAAAAGGGTGTCCAGGTTCTCGTGGACGCTGTCGTCGACTATTTGCCCAGCCCGATGGATGTTCCGCCGATGTCCGGGCACGAACCCGGCACCGACACTCCCGTTTTGGTGGAGCCGGATGACAATAACAAATTCTGCTCGCTGGCGTTCAAGCTTTGGACCGATGTTTATGCCGGCAAACTCGTATTCTTCCGCGTCTATTCGGGCGTCTTGAAGAAGGGCGATACCATTTACAATCCCCGCACGCGCAGGCGTGAGCGCGTCGCGCGTTTGATGATTATTCAAGGCAGCGAACGCAAGGACGTGGATTCCGTTTATTCTGGCGACATCGCGGCTCTGGTCGGATTGCGCAACATCGTTACCGGCGACACGCTGTGCAACGAAGATTTCGATGTCATGCTCGAACCGCCGACGTTCCCTGAGCCCGTCATCAGCATGGCCGTCGAACCGAAGACCAAGGCTGACCGCGAGAAGTTGGGCGAAGGCTTGCAGCGCCTGGCTGAGGAAGATCCGACGTTCCGTTGCTTCACCAATGAAGAAACGAGCCAGTTGATCATCGCGGGAATGGGTGAGCTGCATTTGGAAATTATCGTTGACCGCCTCAAGCGCGAATTCAAGGTCGAGGCCAGCACGGGCGCGCCGCAAATCGCCTATCGCGAAACCGTCACTGGTTCCGCCGAGGGCGAAGGAAAATACATCAAGCAATCCGGCGGACGCGGCCAATACGGCCACGCCTGCATCATGCTTACTTCCCAGGAGCGCGGCAAAGGTCTCGAAATCGTCAACAAGATTGTTGGCGGCGCGGTTCCAAAGGAATACATCCCGGCGATTATCGACGGCATTGAAGAAGCCTGCAAGAGCGGCGCTTACGCCGGTTTCCAGGTCATCGATGTCAAGGTCGAAATCACGGATGGATCATTCCACGAGGTGGACTCGAACGAAATGGCTTTCAAAATGGCCGGTATTTTCGCGCTGAAGGACGCCTTCAAAAAGGCGAACCCGATCTTGCTCGAACCCATCATGAAAGTGGAAGTCACCACGCCTGACGAATATCAGGGCGACCTGCTTGGCGACGTGAACCGTCGCCGCGGCAAAATCATCGCCATCGATGGCAAGGGCGGTCAAACCATTTTGAACGCACACGTGCCGCTGGCCGAAATGTTCGGCTACGCGACCGCGATTCGCTCGCTGTCAAAGGGCCGAGCTTCGTATTCCATGGAACCCTTGACATTCGAGCAGGTTCCGAACAGTGTTTTGAGTGCGATCATGGAGCAGGCTGGCAAACGGCCCGCCGCCAGGACGTAGAGTAAACATAAACTATTAACTTGTTCTTTTTATATGGCTGGACAGCGTATTAGAATTCGATTGAAGGCCTTTGACCATCGCGTCATTGATGCCTCGGCCCACGATATTGTGGAAACAGTCAAACGCACGGGCGCCCGTGTGGCCGGACCCATCCCACTTCCCACCCGCATCGAGCGCTTCACGGTGCTGCGCTCGCCGCACTCGGACAAAAAGTCCCAGGAGACTTTCGAGCAGCGGACGCATAAGCGCTTGCTGGACATCATCGAACCCACAGCCAAGACGGTGGACGAACTCAAGAAATTGAATCTTCCAGCCGGCGTGGACATCACCATTAAAATTTAACGCTCTCCTCCCATGCTCGGACTTCTCGGAAAAAAACTTGGCCAGACCAGCGTCTATGATTCCCGCGGCGTTATCGTCCCGGTGACCGTGGTGCTCGTTGGACCTAATCGCGTCATTCAAGTCAAGACTGTCGAATCCGACGGCTACAACGCCGTTCAATTGGGATTCGAAGACCAAAAAGAACAGCGCGTCACCAAGCCGTTGCTCGGTCATTTCAGGAAATTCTCGGCGACGCCCACCAAGCGTGTCAAAGAGTTCCGCGATTTCACCCTGACGGTCAAACCCGGCGATGTAATCGGACCCGGAATCTTCGCCATCGGCGATTTTGTTGACGCCATCGGCGTCACCAAAGGCCGCGGATTCGAAGGCGTCATGAAGCGCCACAATTTCCGAGGCGGTGATGCCTCCCACGGAGCCAAAGGCTGGCGCCGCCGTTCTGGCGCCATCGGCCAGCGTTTGTTCCCCGGCACAGTTATGCGCGGCATGAAGATGCCCGGCCACATGGGCCAGATTCGCCGCACGGCTCAGAACCTGCAAATCATCCAGGTCCGCGAAGCGGAAAACCTCCTGCTCATCAAAGGCGCCATTCCCGGCTCCAACGATGACTACGTTGTGATCCGCGAAGCGAAGAAATTGCCGAAGGGCTCGGATCGCGCGAAGAACCGTTTGGCGGTTCGCTCGGCCGTCACCGAAGCTCCGGCTGCTGGAGCCAAGGCCAAAGCAGCTCCTGCCAAAGCCCCGGCCGCCAAGAAGAAATAATTTATGAAGCTTACTGTCAAAAATATCCAGGGGAAGGATGCGGGCGAAGTGGAAGTGAAGCTCGCTCTCATCGAGGACAGCAGCGCGACGGAAGCCGTCCACCAGGTGGTGGTGGCCTACAACGCCGCCCAGCGCTCGGGCACAGCCTGCACCAAGAATGCCGGCGAAGTCGCCGGCACCAACAAGAAACCATGGCGCCAAAAAGGCACGGGCCGCGCTCGCGCCGGTTCGTTCCAATCGCCGTTGTGGCGTGGCGGCGGCGTGGTCTTCGGACCCAAGCCTCGCGATTTTTCCAAAAAAGTGAATCGCACAACCCGCCAAACGGCCCTCCGCAAAGCCCTGAGCGAACGCCTCAAGGCTGGAGATGTCACGGTGGTTGACGATTTGAAATTGTCATCCGCCAAGACACGCGATTTCGTCAGCGTGCTGAGCGCGCTGGAAGTTCACGGACACACTGCCCTTTTTGTTGGCCACGAAGCCGACAAGAATCTCTTCCTCGCCTCGCGCAACGTGGTGGGTGTTGAGTTGACAACGGGCGATTCTGTCAACACGTATCAAGTGTTGCGCAGCGATAAATTAGTATTTACACGCGGCGCGTGGGAGCAAGTTGAGAAGCGTCTGGCCAAGGAATAACATGAATTCTTACGAGATCATCAAAACCGTGCGGATGACCGAAAAGGGCACCCGCCAGTCGGACAAATTCAACCAATACACTGTCGTGGCCGACCGACGCGCCAACAAGACTGAAATCCGCAAGGCTGTCAGCGAGTTGTTCAACGTGAAGGTCCTCAAGGTCAACACGCTGAACGTCCGTGGCAAACTCCGCCGCGCCCGCACCCCCTTCGAAGGCCGCGCGCCAAGCTGGAAGAAAGCCATCGTCACGCTCCGCAAGGAAGACAAAATCAGCCTGGCCTGAGGCCGGCTGAACTCGGCCCGCCGGGTTCCAAATTTCCAAGCGCCGCCACGACGGTTCCAAACGTCGTGGCGGCGCTGTCTTGCGCTATAGGACTATGATCTCGCAAACAGAAAAACCAACCACGCTTTACGTCGGAAAGTTTTTGACGCTATTGAAAGATGGGCGCTGGGAATATGTTGAGCGCGTCAACGCAAGCGGCGCAGTTGTCATTCTCGCGGTGACTGATGAGCGAAAGCTTTTGCTTGTGGAGCAATATCGAATTCCCCTCCACCAACGAACGATTGAGCTGCCCGCTGGAATTGTCGGAGACGAACCTGGCGAAGAGGGCGAAAGCATGGCTGCTGCCGCCAAGCGCGAGTTGCTCGAGGAAACAGGCTTTGCCGCCACAGAGGTTGAAATTCTAACGACAGGGCCATCGTCGGCGGGATTGACGTCGGAGGTTATTACGCTGGTCGCGGCGTCAAAACTAAAACGCGTGAATGCCGGCGGCGGTGTGGCGCAAGAGAACATCACTGTGCATGAAGTGCCGGTGCAAAGCATAGACGGCTGGCTCACGCAAAAAGAAAAGGAGGGTTTGTTAATTGAACCCAAAGTGCATGCAGGCCTCTATTTTTTAATATCAAAACGCCTGTCAATTGAAGTTTGAACTTCGAATTGCGGCGGTTATCTTGCAGTCCATGTCCAAAGCGAAATTCAATTCTTCGGTCATCGCGCGGATTGGCGCGCTCGCCTGCGCGTTTTGCATTTTCGCCGGATCGATTAACACCGCTGTTTCCGCCGAGTCCGTTGCAATCCAAGTTAAAATGGAAGCGAAGGACGCGCTGCCGGGCCGCATTGATCCGATGCTATTCGGCAATTTCGTGGAACTGCTCGAAGACGTCGTGCCGGGGATGTGGGCGGAGATGTTGAATGATCGCTCGTTTGAAGGCGTGATTCCTGCCGCCAATTGGTCGTACTACGATGGCCGTCCCGATTTTTGCGACCGAACATGGGATACCAATTCCACATGGTCGCTTGAAACAACAAACGTTTTCAACGGGTCAAAGTGCGCCCGGCTTTCGCCGAGTTCTGGCGAGCGAGCGTTTATTTCGCAGTCCGGTCTCGCTGTCAAGAAGGGGACGGAATACGAATTTTCCGGGTATTTCCGCGCCGATGCCAGCGTGCGCGTGACGTCTCTCTTGAAGGCCTTGCTGCCCGATGGCTCGTGGATGACACTGGCCTCCCTGGACCTTCCGAAGTTCTCTACCGATTGGAAGAAATGCAATGTGCGATTGAAATCTCGCGGGCAAACAGATCGCGTCGTGTTCGAACTCAGCGCGAAGGGCAAAGGGAGTCTTTGGGCGGACAAGTTGTCGCTGATGCCCGCCGACAACGTGCAAGGCTGGCGCGCCGATGTCGTGCGGGAAATTAAGGAAAGCCGTCCATCCGTCATCCGCTGGGGCGGTTCGTCCTGCGACCCCGGCCAATATCGTTGGAAGGACGGCATCGGCGACCGCGATCAACGCACGCCGTTTCTGAATAAAGTTTGGGGGCGCATTGATCCAAACGATGTGGGTATTGATGAGTTTTGCCAATTTTGTGAGGCCGTCAGCGCGGAACCGCTCATTTGTCTCAGCTTTGCCGACGGTCCCCAAAACGCGGCGGATCAGGTCGAATATTGCAACGGCGATTCGAACACGAAATGGGGCGCCCGCCGCGCTGCCAACGGGCATCCGGCCCCGTATCATGTCAAGTATTGGCAGGTTGGAAACGAAATCAGCGGCGACGACGCGAACTATCTCGCCCGGTTTGGCGATTTTATACGGCTCATCAAGAAGGCGGATCCTGCCGCGCGAGTCATGACTTCCTTTCCTTCCCAAGCGCTGCTCACCCGATTCGGACCGGATATCTTTTGCGTTTGCCCGCACCACTACACGCCGGAT
This sequence comes from uncultured Verrucomicrobiae bacterium, assembly GCA_963764165.1. Taxonomy (GTDB): domain Bacteria; phylum Verrucomicrobiota; class Verrucomicrobiia; order Limisphaerales; family Palsa-1400; genus Palsa-1400. The sequence goes on along the minus strand of CAVXRD010000003.1, from coordinate 633,015 downwards.
CTTGGCGCGTGTGACCGCGACTTCAACGAAATCTCCAAAATGATTGACAGCACCGCCGGTTGCGGAGCGGTCAAGATTGGCGTGACAGAATGGAATATCAGCGGCGGCGATTGGGGATTGGGGCGCGGGCGCCAAATGACTCTCGGCGCGGCGCTGGCCAATGCCCGTTACTTGCATGTCATGATGCGTCACGCAGACAAAGTCAAATTGGCGTGCCGCTCCAATTTGGCCAACAGCTATTGCGGCGCGACCATCGAAACGGATGCCAGCGGCGTTCTCGAACGCCCAAGCTATCTGGTGATGCAGCTTTACGCCCAGCACGCGAAACCCGTTCCGGTGCAAGCCACCTGCGCCGACAAGGATTTGGACATTGTTGCCTGCGCCTCGGACGATCACAACTCGGTTTGCCTGTTTTGCGTCAATACGAAAACGAAGCCGGTCGCCATTTCGGTTCAGGACATTAGTCGCGGTTTGATGCCGGCGAGCCTTGCCTACTCCGTCTGCGACGTTCGGGCTGCGGGGCAGAAGGATATTGTAAATTCGTGGGACGCGCCAAAGCGCATCAGCACGGTCGCATTGCCGACGAACGAAGTGTCAATAACATTGCCCGCATTGTCCTCGACGGTGATCGAATGCCGCCTGTAGAAGTCGCCTCGCCGAGGCGTCGCTGCCTTTCTGCATGCGCAATTCGGCTTTGGCGCGGGTTCAATTCTGCGCTAATATGTGGAGATGCTCGAAATGCCGGAAACATTGCGTGTGCGCCGGGGCGTAAAACGATACACCGGAAAGGTCATCTACATCTTCGCTTTCGACGTGGCTTACGAGATGGCTCGCGCGCCGATTCCGCAATTGCTGGGCCAGCCAGTGGCGCAATTCTCGGTCGATACGAGCCGGCGCAATCCCCGCCATTTGTTCTTTTACCGCCCGCAAATGGTGCGCCTACCGCCGATGGAGCGCATCGGCCCCAGCGGCCCCGTTCGCATTGAACGCAGCCTGAAGCTCTTGCCCGTGGGCGCCATCAGCATCACCGTCTCGGTGCCGTTCGACGTGCCGGCAATCAAGGATTTGGTTGGCTTCCACGACATTGAATTTTCCAACGGCCAATTAAGCCACGAAGTCCGGCAAATCGCCGAAGAGGCGCGGGCCGAACTGGCGCCCTACCTCATCAAGCCGGTTCCGCAATTGGCGGACGAAGAGGCGTATACGGTTTTTTGTATTGACGCCCCCCTGGCCGCCAAGGACGAGCAGCCCCTCACCGCCGAGGACTGGCTGCAGCAGCACCGCCGGGAGGTTGCGGCTCTGCTGACGCAAGAGGAGGACGTCGACCAGCTTTCGCGCCAGGAAGCCGACGAATCGACGGGCCGCTACCTCAGCTATTACGAGAACGATCTCGCGGTGCTGGACTGGGACGCCGCGTTAATCGTGCAGGAGCCCGGGCAATTGGACGAAATTCTTTACGTGCTCGAGCTGGCGAATCTGCAGCTCGCCGAGTTGGAGGCGTATGATCGAATTCTTGACGCGGCCTTGGAGCGGTCTTACCGCGATCTCGCGCGCCAGCCGCGGCGGAGCAGGGAGGTCATGCGGGAGTTGCGCGAAATTCGCGTTGATCTGGCTCGTTTCAGCGACGAGATGTCAAACATCACAAAGTTTTTCGGCGATTGGCATGTGGCGCGCCTTTACGAAAATATCGCCGCGCGATTTCATCTTGGCGACTGGCACCGCACGATTGACAAGAAACTCGACACTCTCGACGACCTTTACCAATTGCTAAGCCAGGATAGAATCAATCAATGGATGCTGACCCTGGAAGTCACGATTGTGCTATTGTTCATTGTCGATTTGATACTGCTTGTGATGGGATTGAAACACTGAGTCTCACATTGATGGGTGTTATATGAAAAGGATGACGCGATGGAAGTTTTCGCTGTGGCTCTCGGCGGTAGTTTTGATGGCTGGCATTTCGACGGCTCGCGCTGACGAGTTCGATTCGGGCGGGGTCAAGATTCACTATCATGTCGTTGGACAAGGCGAGCCAGTCATTCTGATTCACGGCCTTTATTCCAGCGCCCAGAAGAATTGGGACGCCCCTGGAACGACGCTTCGGCTATCGAAGCGCTTTCAGGTTATTACGTTTGACAACAGGGGGCACGGCGAATCAGGAAAGCCCGCCGAAGAAGATAAATACGGCCCGGAAATGGCGGAAGACGTGGTGCGCCTGATGGACCATCTGCACATTCAAAAAGCGCACGTGGTTGGTTATTCGCTCGGCGGCATGATCACGATGAAACTACTCGCGCTTCACCCGGACCGCGTGAAGTCTGCCGTGCTCGGAGGAATGGGTTGGCTGAAAGATGGCAGCGCGCTGCAACGATTCTGGGAGATTCTTCCCGGGCGCGACAACACGCCCGTGCCGCCGGCTTGCGTCCACGGCATGGCCAAGCTCGCGGTCAGCGAAGATCAGGTTAAAGCGATCCGGGTTCCGGTGACAATCATCGCGGGCGAATCCGATCCATGCCGGAGGCTCTATATCGAACCCCTGCAACAAATTCGCGCGGACTGGCCAGTGATTATCATTCCGCACGCCGGCCATCTGACATGCGTCGTCTCCCCAAAGTTTAAGAATGAATTGGAGAAGGCGCTCCTGTCGCACGCAGACTAGCCATTCAACTGACACGGATCATGGAATTGCGGGAAAGTCCCTCGGCGCGCTTCGCTTGCTCGGGGCCATTCGACTCGGCCTTTTGCGGCTCGCCATGAGCGAGGCGTCAAAGGCCGAGTCGAATGGCTCCAAAGGTAGGACTCGAAACCCGTATGCCCTTATCAAGGAAAATTTTACCATTTCTCACAGGCAAATCAAGTATAATTCCCATCAGTCTTTCAATGCTCAAGCCTGCTTTTTGCTGGCAGTTTTGCTGGCAGTCCCCACCCCCTTTTCGCCCTAATTAACCTGAGATTTTCAAGAATTGCCCGTTTCGGCTCTTTTCGACTATCTGAGCAAGTCCCCCAAAGGCGTCCTGCCCCGCCTTCCGTCCAAAGTGGGTCAACATGGGGTGACACCAGAAAAATGCCCCTGAGAGAGCAAAGGACGCATCCTTGGCGGGTTTTAACCGCGCCCGTGCTCCTCCTTATTTGCCTTAAAATCTTTCCAACTTTAGGCCAAAAGCCATTATTAGCGGACAAATTACTTTAAATTTAACTGTTTCGTCTCATTTTAAGATATGAATTGCATTTTCGGACTCTTTGACGTTTTGGGATTTACAAGTTTTTGCGAAAACTGTGATTTCGGCAATGCAGAAAGGGTGCTGAAAGTAATGGATGATTTTGAAACTGAAGTCCCAGAGTTATTGTTACACGGATTGGACGAAAAGAATGACACGCCGCAAGACAAGATAAACGAGGTGAAAGAGCGGTTGAGATGGCTCACATTTTCCGATACGATTTTTGTTGCGCTGGAATTAAAAGCTACAGATAAACCTGACACAATAAAATTCAATCTGATTTTTTTTGCGATTCTTGCCGCATACATCAACCGCAGAATGTTTGAACTAGGGTTGCCCATGCGCGGCGCGGTTCACGTTGGCGACGTAATGATAAGCAAGCGGTGTTTTGTAGGTAAAGCAATCATGGACGCGCACAGACTAGGCGCACAATGTCAGCTCGCAGGAACGGTAGTGTCTAACGAAGCGTACGCGCTCATTTTCAAAACTTTTGTAGAACCAAAGGTTTTCCACTCCATGTATGAGGATGCGATAATTGAACATGACGTACCGACGGGCACGGAGCAACTTTCAAACTCACTTGTTGGCAGCACTTGTCAGAAAATGAAAACGCTTTGTTGGTTCTTTTTAGAAATGGGGCGCATGGAGCATTTTGTCGTTCCTGTCGACCTAAACGATTATGTACGAGCCAAATTTACAGCGCACGGAAAGCAATTGTCGGGGGAAAAGGAACAAATGAAGGCATTCAACACGGTAAACTTATTCCAAACTTGGAAAGCCACATCCAAGCCATACCGTCATCAGGTTGTTTTGTTGCGTCCACCGACAAAACCGAAAACGCAATAAAAAGGCTCTGACTTCCGTCTCTTCTTATTTGGCCCAAACTTGGTCGAATTCAAAGCAATCTCCTATTTCAAGGCAAAATTAATTTTGAATTTCTTCATCGGAATTGGAACTTTGGCCACTGCGCCAACGTAGCATGGCGTAGTCCTCCCATTTAGTCCCAAATTTGTTCGCAAGTGCGATTCTTACAAGCCCTACGTGAGAAAAAAACACGCCACGATCAAGCCTCTCGTCATCGACAATAATATTCAACGGTGTGTCCTCAGCGTTCTCTCGCTCATGCTTTTCATGTAGCTCTTCCAAAACTCTTTTCCTGTCCGCGAGCATTATCGAAGTCTTGGTCTCCTGGATTAAATTCCTGAGTTCAACATTGGTCTTGATCCCAAAATCGGCTAAGTCCGTAAGAAGAGTCGCATAATCCTCCTCTCCTTGTGCTTTATTATCCTGCGGGAGCAATTCGTCCAGAATTTTTGCAAGTAAATCCACGTTGAGTATTTCCGCAGACGTATCAGTTTGAACATTCGCCAAATATAATGCGCGTTCAATCAAAACCCTTTCAAATTCCAAGTCCACAGTTTCCAAAAGAGCCGAAACACGAAAAATTGCCCTGCGAACCGATGGCGGCACACCTTTCTTTTGCTTATATTGTAAAACATGCGAGGCCGATGCCCAAATGTGTTGCGCGACAGTCCTAACTTGGATCTCCGCTTTGAGCTTACCAATTCTCTTTAAAGTCGGGACGCTCAACCATGCGTCAGGTGGTTTAATCTGGAAATGAACCGATGAATATCCAAATTCACTAGCAGCAAGCCTTTCGTGAACATTTTCGGCCTTTAGGACTACAAAATTACTTTTGATAAGTTCACAAACATCTGAGACGCTTCGCTGAAATAGCAATATCACTCTCAGTCCAATTAAGTCAGGAATATCATTGATGCTCTCAAGTTGGAGCGATTTGCGCTCAATCTTCTCGGAAATTGAAATCCATTCCTTTACTCTGGATTGGATAGGACAGCCTAAAGAAACATTCTGTTGCGTCAATAGCTCGTGCAATTGGCGTGTCAATTCGCCCGTGAATTGTTGGCCAAGTGGAGCAAACAATCTATATTGTTGTTCAAGGTCTTTTAGTTCCATAATCTTCCAAGAAAGTTCTGGAGCCGAAAAAGAGAACGCTTTTCCACTCGCCTGTGAACCAAAGTGCCCTATTCGTGACTGGCGTATGTTCTGGATCTGCCACGCCCACAGGAAACACGGTGTCCAAAATAAATCAATTCAATTTAATTTGCCACGCCCCGCTGCCAATTTATCAAACGAGCACGGGCATCAAATCAAAAAGAACTTTTTCAGACGCAACATGCGTCATCTTTCCGCAACCCTCCTTAAAGCTTTCTGTACTATAAAATAATCAGAGTTTGCCCGACGGGCTGGCCATCCATCCGCACCAGCAAACCGAAAACTATTTGTACCAAAACCTTTTGCTGGCAAACTCTGTTGGTCAGATGGTTTTGGACGATCCGTAAAAAGTGCCCCGTCCAAAGACATAATACTTACTACTACAAATAAATACTTAGCCAAAGGATCGTTTCACAACTATTCAATTAACAAAATTCTCGGTTTCCAAGCGTGCAAAACTATTTGTTTAACGAATGTTCAACATAACAAATTTTTAACTCTTAGCTTGACTCGACAATAAAAACATTGTAAAATCTGTTCTATGTTAAACAGAACTGATAAAACGACAGTGAACGCAAATCCACACAATACACCTAACGTGACAACGACGTTTATTGAATGTGACAATCCAATAAGTCAGCATCCAGAGCTATGGGCGACCATAAACGGTGTTCCTGGTGGTCTTGTGGAACAAATGATAGCCCACGCCCGCAAAAGAAATTGGACAGGGTTTTTCCGCTGTGTGAGTGCGCCTTTTCGGTTTACAATACTGGATGCAGTCAAAAATCACCTAACAGATTCCGAGTTTTGGCGCGCATTTAGATTTATCTGGACTTGCTGTGAAAACAGTTGGGAGGACATGCCGTTAATAGAATCGTTGCTTGACCTTAAAAAGCCAGATCATCAAGACATGATGACAGAGGAGGAACAAATGACGTTATCCAAACTCCCCGACAAACTCCGCGTTTACCGTGCTGCGACTGTCTATAACATATTCGGTTTCAGTTGGACCCTCTCTAAGAGCAAAGCCGAATGGTTTGCTGTAAATAGGCAACCCCATCCGCTTAGATTTTGCCTCTATGGTTTCTGTGAAAAAAAGTACGTTTTGGGTTTATTTTTGGAACGAAAGGAAAAGGAGATTTTCATTTTGCCCGACAATGTGAAAATCACAAATGGAACTGTTGTGCGGTCACGGCGGAGTCATGGTTCGTATATCCATACTAAGCAATACTGGCTTAGGGAGCAGGAGCTTATACAAAACCTTTACAAGAGTGGCGAATGCACTCAAGTCATGGCCGCATAAGGCAAAGGACTTTAAATGACCAAACAATTAAACATCAAAGTGCGAGAGCAATCATTTAATGTAAATATACTTAAAGGTATATCTACATTAAACAATAACAATACTTTAATACCTTCATTAAATAATAAATCAATATCATTTATTCCTCCTCCCTTATGTTCTGCAAAAGCGACTGAATACAAGTTTTATTGCCCAGAAAACTTAGATTTAATCAAAGCGCTCGAAGTTGCGCAGGAAAGATACTGGATACGCCATGCATGGAAGCTGCTTTATATTTTAACGGTGGTTTATAGAGCACGATGGAATAAGGCCTTCACGGACGACGATTTCACCCCTATAAGCAGTAAAATTATTGAGGGCTTGTTGGGGTCACGCTTTGCCAGCGAAGCCAAAAATGTTTTAGTCAGATTAAACATTTTGGAAACCGATAATCATTATGTAGTAAATGGGAAGTGTAAAGGCTACAGATTCCGTGAGCCGTATCAGAGTGCGCGGTTCAAAGAAGTGAGACAGTCGATTCCGATAAAGGGAGCTATTGCGTTAGCGACGGTGCCCAAGTTCCGTCACGTAAAGAATTGTTTGGAGCACGAGTTCCTAGCCCAATCGCTTGAACAAGTTACGATTGATGCGGGGGTCGAAAGATATTTGGAGGGATTCCAATTCTCCAATATACGCCAACAGGATTATTACTACCGTAGCGCAGGGTGGATTCGCGGGCGCGAGGGTTTTTTCTGTTTCGATAAGAATACTGGTAGGGTTTTTAATAACGTAACCAGTTTACCTAAAGACCTGCGTCCATTCTTGAGGTTGGATAAAAGACCGCTCGTGGAAATTGATATTGCGAATTGTCAACCACTGCTGCTCCTGGGTCTTTACAACGGCGAGCATGAGCGCGAAGATTATCAGAGTATTGTCCGAAGCGGACTTTTTTATGAGGCTCTTGATTGGGAACTTGAAAATCCGTTTGGCCCTGATAGACGGAAAGAATTAAAACAGGCTGTTTTTACTCAGGTGTTTTTTGATCGGATTTGGCAAAGGCCAAGCAAATTGTGCCAAGCGTTCGCACGTCGGTTTCCCGTGTTGTTTCAAAAAATTCAGGACTTGAAATACCCCCACCATAGGCATTGCGCCTTGTGGCTCCAGAAACAAGAGGCCGATATTGTGATTTATGGGGTTATCGGCAAAATTGCAAGGGGATCAAAATTTCCTGTCTTAACTATTCACGACTCAATTTTGACTTTGCCTGAATTTGCGACGCCAGTTGAGGAACTTCTCAAAGCTGAATTTCTAAACCGCTTCGGATTCAATCCAGCATTAAGGAAAACCGCTTACGGGAGGCAAGGCGAAACGGTTGAACCACCCTTTGCTTTTGAGTCAAAACCCCAGGTAACACCAAAAGCTGTGCAAAGTGCGGTTTTTGTCGAAGCCTATTAACTCAGATAAACAGGCGAAACTTGCCAGTTGAATAATGGAAAACCCCTATCGCCCTTTGCGTCTCAAATCGTCGGCATCCTTGACCAGCCTCCACAATGGGACAGACAATCCTGCTGCAATCGAATGGGCGACATTTAAAGTCGGATTCCGTTGGAATCGTTCAATCAAAGAGATCATTTTTGGGGCAAGGTCGGCCTTCTCTGCCAAGGATTCTTGGGTCAAGCCTTTGGCTTTTCGGTGGTTCCGTACGGCAACCCCGAATGCTCTGGCAAAATCCTTTGATCGCATTCGTCAAATCTGCCAATTTGGAACTCATGGTTTACAGGAACAGTTGTTCCAATTTATACGCTTGCGCTTTTGCTCTGAAGGAGCAATATCCATATCAGATGACCGTTCAGGCAGGAAACCTCAAAACGAAGACGAGTTTGAAGGGAAAATTATGAAAAAAATGCAATTGACAGTTTTAATGGCGGGGCTTTCCTCTCTGGTTGCTACATCAGAAGCGCAACTTGCTGAAGAACCCGATTGGCGAATTCACAACGGAACTGTGGAAAATATCTGGGCCGATCAGAACTGGGGACGGTTTACGGGAAAGGTAATCAAAGTTAGCAGCAAAGGAATATGGTGTGAAGGTTACTTTTCATCTCCTCAGACCGCCGTGTTTGTGCCAGACGATGATATGTCGGATTCGTCGGAAAATCAGTATTTGCATCCGAACGACAGCTATGTCGTTCTAATAAGGAATCTTCACCGACCTCCAGCCATCGGCCAGAACATTGATGTCATGGTTCGTTATAGGGGAAAAGGAGTCTATGAGGGCAATTTAAACACATTTGGGGGAGTTGAAGGGTTTTTAGGGCAACCTCTGAAACATCACTACACAATCGTCGGTTACGAAGCACCAAACGGGCAAGATTCATTGATCCTTGATTATTGTGCGCCAACTGCGCCTCCACATTTGAGCGACGTTGAACAACTGAATTATAGTTCCGCTAAATCTAAACGCTTAAAGGAGATCGAAGAGGCAGAGTCCCGCAAAGCCCTTGCCGCAAAGGAAAGCCTTATTCTCCAAGAGAACGAGAAAGCCGAAAGAGAGACTAAAACATTGCTCGCGGATATTGCCAAGGCAACAAATGGATTTGCCTCATCCCAATACAAACTTGGACTTCGTTACCTGAAAGGGGACGGTGTAACCAAAAATGATGTAAAAGCGAAAGAATGGCTTGAGAAAGCTGCGGCGCAAGATGATTTCGACGCAAAGAAAACACTTGCGGCCTTGAGCTATAGGATTGATCTTGGCGACAAACTCCTTATGTCGGAAGTGAATCTTGCGTTGCAAGATGTTGATTCATACCAGTATAAACTTGGAATGCGCTTTTTGAATGGAGACGGGGTAACTCAAAATAAGGCGTTTGCAAGGGAGTGGTTGGACAAAGCGGCCAAAAATGGAAATAATGATGCTAAGAAGGTTCTCTCTACACTTTCGCCATAAGCGTATCGGAAGATAGAAGAAGGTATGTCTTTTTTGAGTAAATCCGTGGTTTTTGAATAGTCTTTTCTTCTCGGAAAGATAAACGCTATGCCCGAAATCAAAATCTTCTGCCTTCATTGCGGACAAGCTCTCGAATGCGATGAAGGTTATCGGGGAATGCAAATCACTTGCCCGACGTGCAATCAGTCGTTTCTCGTTCCGACAGGCGAGCGTCAAACGAGAGCATCGTTTCCAAACGAGTGGAATACCGCGAAAACTTCTAAAAATGAATCACGCTCAGGGGAAGTAGTGGGGTGGCTTGTCTTCATCCTGTTTATTGCGGGCGTATGTTGGTGGACTTACTCTACTATCAAGGGTAGATTGCATGAACCTGCCCCTTGGAAACCAGAGACGACAGATTGGCGGGCTGAACATCCGCTTCCCCAGCGACAACAAATGCCAATTCCAGTCCCAAGTTGGCTTGTTGTCAAAGGATTGTATATCGGAATGCCAGTTTCATCTTTAGAGACCGCTGTTAAAAATAAATTCTGCGGTGATTGGCAAATTGAAAATCATCCAGCAGATACAGTTCAGTACTTTGTAATTTGGAGTCCCCACCTTGCTGATTCTAAGCAAGTCCGAAAAGAGACCCTTGCACACGACCTAGTCAGCGATAACGTACATGTTTTATACGATCAATCTGGAAACGTTACGAACATAATTTTCTTCAATTTGGCTGTTGATAATTTATTCAGTACGGGCAACCTTACTGCGGATCAGTTTGTTCAAATGTTTGTTAATGCCTATGGCATACCGACTATGAAATACCATACAGGTGAGAACAACTCATACTGGGAATACACGAAAGATGACATACTCGTGAGAATCAGCACCCATAAAGTCGTTGTGCTGTCGAAGACTTTACCGCAAAGCGAAGTTCAAAAGAATTTTAATTAACTAACCATCAAGATCAAAAGGGAATTATGCCATCATACATTTTAGACTTCAAGAACATAACCAGCCCCGCAGCTATTCAAGATTGCCTAAATGAGTGGACTGTAAGAAAACTGTCCGAACGCACGTTTGCAATTGTAGGGCGAGAGTATAACAAAACCGACTTGATCCGCCTGTATCAGTGGATTGCGGCGGATGGGCACATTTTTATTTGCGACCTTGAGAATGGCGAAGAGGTCTTTTATCAGAGACATCCGAGGGGCCGCAGGCAAGAGAAAGCCATAGACGCCGATTTGGATACTCGCACCTTGCAGTGCATATCAGAGTTTCAAGTAAGTCAATCGGGTTGACGGGGCCAGCGTCGAGATTGGTCGTGGACATTTGAATTCTGTCATCAGTGAAATTTGCCGCATCTAAATCCCTTCCGAGGTCCGCGTTCGATTCTTTTGCCATAGGGATTGAGTCATTCATATTGTCCTTAGTATTACACTTTTTTTGAATAATTCTGCATTGCAAGGGCTACGGAACTTTGGATAATTCGCGGTTTTTGAATCGCCCTTTTGTTGTCGGAAATATAAATAAGGCACCTAACCCGATTCGGCCATTATTCAAAAAGCTAATGTTTTCATAAAGTCGGCACATGAGCCTTTGGCATTAGTGATGCTGGGGTGAGGCATAAGAACGAGAAGTGGCGTAGGGCGTCTAGTGAAAGTGCCAGAGTCCAAAGTATGCCAGGGTAAGACCAAAGCGGAAAATCAGATTTTTTGATTCAGAAATTAGATAGTGTTGACAGATTGTTAAAAAATTCTGAGAATTAGTGGATGAAGAAATACAAATATCAATCGTGCTTATCCTCTGCGGATGAGACTTTAAATGTCCAACGACTCTCAGGGCGCATTAACTCGAAGGTGACTGCGAATGTTTTGGGTTTTCAGGAACATGACATCCACGTCTTAGTTGGCTCAAACCTTTTAAGTCCGCTCGGTAATCCCGTCCAAAATGCCACGAAATACTTTGCGGCTTGTGAAATCAGAGCACTGGCTGAGAACTCCAAGTGGCTTTGGAAGGCAACACAGGCGGTTTACGACCGTTGGAAAATGAAGAACAGCGCAAGTCCGCAAAAAGATTTTCGGGCGCGAGCCGACCGAACTTTTCCAAACATGGAGAAAGCCTCGGAAACGGCACGTTCAGAAAGTGCGTTTGTGGAATAAAAAAGCCGTTGTCTCTCGAACGACGGCTTCAATGTTTGATTTCAGTGCCTACCCGATTTTTCTTTCAAGTTCTGTTTGGGCGGTCGTTTGCTGGCTGAGGGTGACGATGTTTGTCCCGATTGTTTCCAATGCTGGACATACAACAATCGCATTTCTCGCATACGCGTGGTGAATTGCGCTGCTTTTGTGGCCAAGCGCGGCTTGTGCAAATCGCTCCTGATAGCCCTGCTGGTAGGCTCTTTCCGCCCAAGCGTATCGGTAACTGTGCAAGCTGACGCCGACAATTCCCAACAAACGGCATCGACGGGAAAATTCCGCCGAACGGTCGTTGTCTGTGAGTGTGGCGATTTTCGGAAACAAGAATCCTTGCTCAGGCAATGTTTTCAAGAGAGTTTCCAACGAAGTCCCGATTTGCAACGACGACCATTGGCCCGTTTTCATACGTCTGTAAGAGAGGACGCGTGTGTCCCAATTCACATTTTCTGAGGTTAATTGCGAGGCGTCGGTTTGTGCCGATCCAACGAGCCAAAGTAATTGGTAATACTTTCGTCGTTCCTCGTTCGCCTCTGCCGTGATAATTCGAGAGTGTTCCTCCAAGGTGATTCCGCGTTTTGGTCTTTTGGCGGGTTTCTCCCATTCCATTGGAGGAATAATATCCCTTACGAGCCATCGGTGTCTCATGGCAAGATTGTGCAGACGGCGCAGATAATTATTCGTGGCGTTTCCACCACGTTGTAAAACGGCTTTGAAATCATCAATGGTTGTTCCATTGAGGGGTTTGTTTCGTATAACGTTGAAGGGTTTGGAGGCCATTGCTCGTTTACAACGGCTTTGGCTGGATTCCTTGCCGTGCGTGCTGAATTCGTCCATAACCTCTTGCCAAGTGCGGGTTTTAAGTTTCGGGTCGGCTCCCCACAAATAAACCTTCGCCATTTCGAGATTTTGGGCAGGGGATTGACGGGTTTCGTTGTAGGCGTGCAAAAGGCGTTTCGCCTGATTCTTGTCGGTTGTCCCAAGGCTCTTCTGCTGTCCCGTTTGATTGTCTTGCACATAATAAGTGCCATTTCTCAGATACATTCGATATGCTTGTTTCACGATATTTTCCATGATCTTGAGCATACGAATTTTTTAGGATTTTCCGTTAGAGAGCACTGAGAGGGAGATACTTGCCTAATGGCGAATTGTGGCAAATTGTCAATTCTGCTGGCAAATTTGCTGGCAATTGGCCTTTTGGCACCCTCAAAACTCTCTAAGTCCTTGAATTTGAGGGCCAAACGAAATGGCTCCAAAGGTAGGACTCGAACCTACAACCACACGGTTAACAGCCGCGTGCTCTACCATTGAGCTACTTTGGATCCCTCATGGGACGGACAATTTACAAATGCCAAACGGGCGCGTCAATGGGATTTCGACTTTTTTCGCGCGCGCCGGGCACATCTGCAATTGAGAATTCTTTTAACTGCTCTAGGGCCTGTTAACACTAACGTAACGCCTCCACGATGAGCGCGAGGACGACGAATCCGGAGTACAACGCATCCAATTTGTCGAAGCGACTGAAGACTCGGCGGTAGCTTTTGAGTCGGCGAAAAAGCCGTTCAATCTCATTGCGGCGTCGGTAAAGGGTTTGGTCATACTCCCACGGATTTAAGCGTCGGGGGTTAGGAGGAACCACTGGAGCGTAGCCCAATTCCCGCGCCTGTTGCAGAGTCTCGTCCCCTTCATAGGCGCTGTCCATGATGAGTGGAAGCCCTGCCGGAACCGGCCCGCCCGCCTGCAAAAGCTCGCGTCCTTGCGGCGCGTCCCCCGCCTGGCCGGGGGAAAGCTTGAGCATTAAGGCGCACTGGGCATTCGCGGCAACCAGATGAATTTTGGTGGTGCAACCGCCTCGGGAGCGCCCGATGGCCTGTGGGCCGTTTTTTTTAGCGCCCCGGTGCCGTCGGGGTGAACCTTGATCGTCGTGCTGTCCAAGCAGACTTGCTCGATCCGGATCGCCAGGATTTGCTCCTGCTGGAGCCGGGCGAAGACTCGATCCAGCACGCCCGCTTTGCTCCAGCGGTTCATGCGGGTGTAGATCGTATGCCAGTTGCCAAAATGTTTTGGCAGGCCGCGCCATTTGCACCCATGCTCCACCACATAGAGCAGGGCGTTGAGAAGTTGCAGATTGGTCATGCTCACGTTGCCGCGCTGCCGCGGCAGACAATCAGCAACCCGCTGATATTGACTCTCTGTAAGCTCCACCCAGCCATTTTGCCTTGTCGCCTATAAAATGTCAACTAGTGTTAACAGGCCCTAACGCAACAGCGCAAGGGCTCAAAGGCGCAAAAAGGGCTGATCATTCCAAATCCTCGGAAAGCTGCGCAAGTCTTTTTTCGCGCTGTGACGCGCGCTCCGCTAACGGATAGCCATCTGATCCCGATCAGGCGCCTGATTTATGAGTTTTATATGCTTGCATTTCTCTAGTGTTTGCTTGCCACGCGGCGTCTGGCTTTGGCACAATCTGGCGATTACGATTTCACGTTGTAGAATCTAACTTCCAAAAAAATGAAAATGCCTCCGCTCGCCATTCCACGCGCCCGCCGGTGCATTTTTCGCGCGCAGAAGAGCTTCTTCATTTGCGCGCTTGCGGGCTTGCTTCTCGCCGTTGCCGGGATGACGGCGCGAGCCCAGTTCACATTTGCAACGAATCAGAGCGGAAGCATCACGATCACCGGTTACAATGGGTACGCCAGCTCCGTCGTGATTCCTGCGACGATCGACGGGCTGGCGGTGACGGAAATTGGCACGAATGCGTTCGAGGGAATGACCAACGCCATTGACGTGGTTGTGCTGGGAAACCTCGCCTTGGTCGACGGCGGCGCTTTCGCCGACTGCACAAATCTCGAGGCGGTCTACTTTGGCGGTTCGGCTCCGCAGGCCTCGGCGACGGCTTTTTCAGGCAGCAGCCACACGTCGGTATATTATGAAAGCGGGGCCGCCGGATGGGGAACGCTCCTAGGCGGGCGCGGCGCTTACGCGATGTCGCCGGTTTCCTATTTCAAATTTCAAACAAACGGCTCCACCCTGACTATCAGCGGTTACACGGGGACGACGCAGTTCCTGACGCTTCCGGCAATCGCCTATGGATATCCCGTCACCGCCATTGGGGCATCGGCTTTCTCCAGCAAAGGGACACTGATTCAGGTGATTATTCCGACGACGGTGACCAGCCTGGGCTCCTCGGCGTTTTACGGATGCACTTCGATGATCAATGCGTATCTTCCCATCGGCATCACCAACGTGCCGACCGCGGCGTTCGAGAATTGCAGCGGCCTCACGCAGGTCGCATGGGGATGCCCGTTCGTCAGCATCGCGGCCTACGCGTACGCAAATTGCACGCGGCTCAAGAGCATTGCGCTTCCGCCCGGGCTGACCAATGTCGCGGCTTACGCGTTCGCCAATTGCACGGCGCTTTCTTCCATCACCGTGGGTGGCGGGCTGGTTGACCTCTACGCCGTCTTTGGCGGCTGCACCAATCTAACCAACGCCATCGTCACCAACGGAACGACCTCCATCGGATACCATGAATTTGAGGAGTTCCAGACCCTTGAAACGGTGACGGTGCCCGCCTCGGTGACCAATCTTGGGACGTTCTGTTTTGTTGGAAGCCCCATTTCGGCGGTGTATTTTTTGGGCGATGCGCCGACGGGCACGCCGGCGCTGCAACAGTCAGCCATCGCGTATTATTTGCCGGGAACAACGGGCTGGACGCCGCTCATGTGGAATGAAGTTTACAGCGAGCTGCTGCCATTCCAGACGGCTCCGTCCGTTCGATCCGGCGTGGCGCCCCCGACAGGCAACTTCAACAGCCTGACCATCACCAATTACATTGGAACAAATGGTTACGTTCAAATTCCCTCCTATCTGTTCGGCCAGCCCATTTCGGATGTGGGGCCGCAGGCTTTCGCGGGTTGCAGCACTTTGACCAACCTGGTGATTTCCTACGGCGTCACCAACGTTGATGACAGCGCGTTCATGGATTGCGCCAACCTGATTTGGGCGGCGGTTCCCAATACAGTCAGCACGATTGCCGATAGCGCGTTCGCGGGTTGCCTGGAACTTTCTCAAATCTACTTTTCGACCAACGCGCCAGTGTCGGCAGCGATCGCGTCCAACGCCTTCGAGGGGGACACCCAGGCCACGATCTATTATCCTGGCGGCACGGCCAGGTGGACCGCCGAATTCGCGGGACTGCCGACCGTGGCAGCGACGACAGCCTCCCCGTTCTACTTCATCACCAACAGCACGGGCGGCATCACGATTACCGGATATGGATATTCCACCACCAACACGTCAATCATTGTGCCAGCCTACATCACGGGAAGGATTGTCAATAACATAGCTTCGTTGGGGGGCGGCGAGCCGGTGGTGGTGGCAAATGTGACGGTGCTTTGCACGGTGACAAATATTGGAACCAACGCGTGCCTGAATCTGACCACCCTCACCAACATCGTGCTGCCGAAGACCCTGCTCAATATCGCCAAGGACGCGTTTTCCGGGAGCGGGCTGAAGAGCGTTTCGATTCCGGGCAGCGTGACCAATGTTGGCCCAGACGCCTTCGTCGGCTGTTTCTGGTTGACCAATGTCGTGATTCAGGAGGGCGTGACCTCGCTGGGCGCCTACGACTTCAACTACTGCACCAATTTGCGCAGCCTCCACATCCCGGCCAGTGTGACCAGCATAGGAACGGGCGCATTCGAGGCCTGTTACGGGCTATCCACCGTCTACTTCGCGGGCAACGCGCCGGGCAATCCCGCAAGCTATTTTCTACCCAACGGCACTACGGTTTGCTACTTGCCGTGGACTTCGGGCTGGGATTCGTTCGCCGCCAACAGCGGGGCCGCCGCAGTGCCATGGGAACCGGTGATCGCGACCGGCGATGGAATCTTTGGCGTCCAAGGCAATCGATTCGGCTTTAACGTAACGAGCACGAATAATTTCTCCGTCGTGGTGCAGGCCTGCGCCAATCTGGCGAGCCCCGAGTGGGTTCCGCTGCAAACGGTGGCGATCACAAATGGCTCTGCATATTTTTCGGACCCAACCTGGACAAATTTTCCGAATCGATTTTACGGATTGACGATGCCGTGAAAGAGTGCCGTCGCTAGGGAACTCTCGCGCATCGAGTTGATTCCATTGCGGTCAGATCATCAAGTTACCCGGTTGCCTGACGTCCCGCATCAGAAACGCACGGAAAATTAGCTGCGGCTGTCACGGTAGGACATTGGAGCTTTTTCGCGTGTCATTTTTGCGGGAAAATTTGATACAGCAGCAGATACACGACGACGCCCGTCACCGAAACATACATCCATAGGGGCCAAGTCCAACGCGCGATCTTTTGATGCAGATCGAATCTCGCCTTCAAAGCGCGGCTCAATGTCATCAAAATCAGCGGGACAATGACGACCGCCAAAATGGTGTGCGTCAGTAGAATTGTGATGTAGATCGGACGGAACCACGCAGGGTCGCGGAAGGCGGTGAATCCGTGATAAAGGAAATGATACGTGAGGTAACAGGCCAGGAATACGGCTGACGTGATGAAGGCGCTGATCATGCACAGCTTGTGCGCGGCGATTTTCTTCTGGCGGATGAAGACGTAGCCGATGCCAAGCAAGACGGCGCTCAGGCCGTTGAGGGCTGCGTTGATGGCGGGGAAATTGACCGGGGCTTTCATTGGTGCGCCAGACTCTTGGCTGCGGCCAATGCCTGATTCATGCCATCGGTGGCTTCGCCGTCGTAATAGCCCCGAATTTGTCCGGTTTGATCGATGACGACGAATTTCTCGCTGTGGATGAACAGATCGGTTGCGCTTTCGCGGCCCTCGATGGGCTTGTCAAGCGCACTGAGTTTCAGTCCTTCGCCGGCGGCTTTGCGGAGGGCGGGTTTTGTCCCGGTCAGGAATTGCCACTGGCCGTCGCGCGCGCCATAATGCTCCGAATATTTTTTCAGCACGGGCGGGGTGTCGAAATCAGGATCGGTGGTGAATGAGACGAGCTTGATTTGTGAATCAGCGGGGAGCGCCTTTTGCAAATCGGCCATGTGGCTGGACATGATGGGGCATTGGCCGGGGCAGCGCGTGAAAATGACGTCGGCGACCCAGGCATTGCCGCGCAAATTGGAAAGGGTGACAGTTTTTCCGTCCTGATTTGTCAGCGAAAAATCAGACATCACGCCTAGGATGGGAAGGGGTTTTGCCCGCAAGGGGACAATCACAAGCGCGCCCAAGATAATCAGGATGGTTGCGCCCAATCCGCCCCAGACAACCCATTCCAATTTGCGTTCGGACAAAAGCGCCCCCTTATTTAGCTGGGGTGGCCGCTGCGATGGCCCCCTTCACCTTGTCGCCAATCCATTTATCGTATTCTTGTTGTTCGACGACTTTGACGGTGCCGCGCATGCCGTAATGGAAGTTGCCGCAAAGCTGGGCGCAGTTGATCTGGAAGGTGCCCGTCTGCGCCGGGGTGAAATGGAGGGGGACGGGGACGCCAGGGATGGCATCCTGCATGGCCCGCAGCGGCCTGCACGAGAAGGAGTGAATCACGTCCAGCGAGCTAAGATAAACGATCACAGGCTTCTTAACCGGCACGACGAATTCTTTGGTCACCGTGAAATTATAATTGTAATTTGTGTCAGACTTGTCGAAGCCAAACGGATTGCTGCCATCCACAAATTTCGGATCCGCCTTGACGAACACGCCGTTTGTCCCGGGATACCAGCCGTTCCATTGAAATTGCTGCGCGATGACGCGGAGGACGGTGGATTCTTTGGCGTCCGGAAATTTTTCAGTGGCTCTCGACCAAATCGGGATGGCGAGGCCGATCAGCAGCGCGGCCTCTATCAGCGCGACCAGGCCTTCCAGATACGAGGAAGCGTGGCTCTTGATGCCGACGTTGTCCGCCTTGGGATGGCGCGATTTTTGAAATCGGAAAAGGACATAGATGAAATATGCAAACCAGCCCGCGAACAGCGCGAACATCAGGATGTGAACGGCCAGAATCAGCGTGTCGATATCGCCGCCATCCTTGGACGCGTTCAGCGGCAAGCCGAGCCATGCGAGTTCGGGTTTCATCAATTCTTTGGTTTGACTGGCGATGACGTGTGGGATGCTTTGCGGGCCAGGTAAACAAAAAACACCGAGGCGCCCGCCAGCACGCAGCCGACGACGCCGAGCATCACAAAAATTCCCGCGTTCACGCCTTGCGCCATTGGTGAATCCGATTTTCCGAAGCAAACCGGGCAGGCGACGGCGGCGTTTGCGGCGCAGGCCATCACGACCGGGCAGAGAAGAGTTTTGAAGCGTCTCATAAAAAGCTGATTTGGCGGAGTTTTCTCAAAATGGCTTTGGCGTAAATGAGCAGCAGCACGCCGGTGATCCCGGAACCGATGGCAAAGGCGCCTTCGGTGGTGTCCTTCGTCGTGCCGTAATCATGCCAGAGCCAGGCGCCAAGGAAGAAGGCCAGCAGAATCGAGCAGGTGATAAAGACAATATGAACAGCTTTGAGTGACATAAATTATGAATTTATATGGATCACGTTTTCCGGCAGGCGCGCCCAGTAGGTTATTCGAATCATCACTACAAAGAATATAGCGGTAAATACCAGAAACGTATAGATCATCTTCTTTTGCGAGAGCAAATGCATGTAATAGGCGGCCACGAGAAATCCCTGGATGGCAGCCACCGTGAGGGTCGCGTAAACATTCACGGCAAAGCTCGAGAAGTGCGTTTGCGACGTCCACAAGGTCGTCGCGCTGCCGACAATCAACACCAGTGCGATGATGATGTGATGCTGAACGTGCTTCTGGACGTCTTTGATTTCCTGTTCCGTGGGTTTGTTCATGTTCGGTTACAAAAGATAAAACGTCGGAAAGATAAACAGCCAAACCAAATCGACGAACGACCAGAAAAGCCCGGCGACTTCGACGCGATTGGTGTAGCGTTCTGGGTCGGATTTCCACATGCTGCTCAACGGCCCCCAAATAGCGAAGAGAACGATGGCTCCGCCGATAATATGGAGCACATGCAACGCGGTCATGGTGAAATAAAGGCCTGTGAAATTGTTCCGGGCCGGGCCGTAGTTTTGAATCGCAACGATGTTGTTGCTTTCGATTTCAAATTTCTTTTCCTCGATCTTGGCGGGAGGGTCCATGACTTCGGCCATCGTGGCAGGGGACCAGCCGTCGAGAGCCAGTTTGTCCTTGGTGGTTTCACCTTTTACCAAATGACCGTCAATAATCTTGCCGTCCTTGGTCGTGACAGTGAAGTGATGGAACTTGCTGTAGTATTCGGTTGATTTGATGCAAAGGAATGTCGCCGCGAGAATCATCGTCAGCGCCTGGTAAATTCGATATTTGCCGAAGGAACCGAGCTTGAGCTGCGCCCAGGCGATCACATTTGTGACCGAGGAAACGATGAGGATGCAGGTGTTGAGCGCACCCAATTTATAATCCAGCCAGTGCCGCGGCCAAGTGCCTGGATCCGCGCCGACACGCAGCAAGAGGTAGGAGGAAAAAAGCGCGCCGAAGAGCATGACCTCCGAAGCCAGGAATAGCCACACGCCGAGCTTGGCGTTGTATAGGCCGGTATCTTCGCGCTGTTCTACTGTGTATGGGATAATCATGAAACAAAAGCGGGCGCTGGGGTGGTGGGCTCGTTTTGCGGCGCAAATTCCCGGTGGTCGCCAGGAACGTTGTAATCGTAAGGGCCGCGGAAAACCTCAATCGGCTTGTCAAAGTTGCCGTGGCCTGGAGGCGTTGGCGTTTGCCATTCCAATGTCGTCGCTTCCCAAGGATTATCCGACGCCTTCTTGCCGTTGCGGATGCTCCAGAAAAAATTGATGATGAAAGGAATCTGGGAAATCGCCAGGCCGAATGCGCCGTAGGAAATCACCTTGTTCAAATTGAGAACGAACGGGCTCAACCCGCCCAATCCGCCATTCGCCGCCGCGTACGTATTGCCGCCGTCATACATGCGGCGGGACATGCCGGCCAGTCCTTGGATGAACATTGGCATGAAAACGAGGTTGATGAAAAACATCGAGAGCGTGAAGTGAACCTTGCCCCAGTATTCGCTCATAAACCGTCCCGTCGTCTTCGGATACCAGTAATAAATCCCCGCGAAAATCGCGAAGATGGTCCCCGGCGCCACGACATAATGGAAGTGGCCGATGACGTAATAACTGTCGTGCAGTTGAATGTCGCTCGAGCTGAAACCCAGCGGCAATCCCGTAAGTCCGCCAATGCCGAACATCGGCAGGAAACCGACCGCAAACAGCATCGGAGTATTAAAGCGAATCGAACCACCCCAAAGGGACAGCAGCAACGCCGTCAGGATGATCACCGATGGAATCGAAATCAGCATCGTGGTGGTTTGGAAGAACGTTGCGATGTGAATTCCCATGCCGGTCATATACATGTGGTGCGCCCAAACGACGAAAGAGAGGAAGCCCAGACCCATCGACGCATACACGAGGGATTTGTAACCCCACAACGGCTTGCGCGTATTGTTGGCTATGACTTCCGCAACGATTCCCATGGCCGGCAGAATCAATACATACACCTCTGGATGGGCCAGGAACCAAAACAAGTGCTGCCAGAGCAGGGGGCTTCCGCCACCCGCGACGTGCAGCGGTTTTCCAGAAACCACCAAGCCAGTCGGAAGGAAAAAGCTCGTCCCGAATGCGTTATCCATCAATTGGAGGCAACCCGCCGCTTCGAGCGGAGGAAAGGCCAGCAAGAGCAGAAATGCGGTCACAAACTGCGCCCACACGAAGAAGGGCAGCCGGAACCACGTCAAACCCGGCGCGCGCAATTGAATGATCGTCGTAAGAATGTTGGCGGAACCCAGCAGTGACGACGTGATCAAAAAGATCATTCCGAGGAGCCAGAACGTTTGGCCGTTGGGATGATGAACTGTGTCCGCAATGCTCGCCAGAGGCGAGTACGACGTCCACCCGGATTTCGCGGCGCCGCCCGGCACAAAAAAGCTGGTGAACATGACCACGCCGCCGACGAAATAAAACTGGTAGCTCATCATGTTCAGGCGCGGGAAAGCCATATCTGGCGCGCCGATTTGCAACGGCATGACGTAGTTTCCGAAAGCGCCCGTCAGCAGAGGCACGACCGCGAGGAACACCATGATGGTTCCATGCATCGCCCCGAAGGAATTATACAAGTCCGCCGACATCACGCCTTCCTTGCTCGCCATGTCCTCGCCCAGAAATTGCGAAAGGATTTTGCCCATGACGGGAATAGGCGTGCCAGGGTGCGCGAGCTGCCAGCGCATCATCAGCATCAGGCAGAAACCAAACAACAAAAAGAGCAGGGCGGTGACGGCGTATTGGATTCCAACGACCTTGTGATCGGTGGAGAAGACATACTGCTCCCAGAAGCCGGGATCGTGATGATGCTCGGCTTCGGCGTGGTGTGATCCGGTTGTATGTGACTGCATGACCTTTTTATGGCGTTGACGATGCCAATTTCGGGTTAGAGCTTAATTTTATCGAAAGCCGGGTGTCAATGGAAATCATAATGGCTAATTTAAGTCGCAATTTTATCAAGCACCATTAATCCAAGTAATGCTGGCAAATAGATAATCGAAGCGAAAAACAGCATTCGCGCCCTCGCCATCGTGAGATCGCGGGAGAATTGAAACGCGCACCAGATAAATCCCAAGCCAAGCAAAACCGCGCCGACGAGGTAAACAGGCCCGACCATTTTGAGCAGGAACGGGCACATGCTCACAGGGAGCAATCCGATGGTGTGGCAAAATGCCTGCCGGCCAGTCCGCTCTCCGCTCGGATCCACCACCGGGAGCATGACAAAACCCGCCTTCGCATAATCATCGCGATACATCCAGGCGATGGCCAGAAAATGAGGCAATTGCCAGAAGCACAGTATTGCGAAAAGCGCCCAACCTTCCGTCGAGACTTCCCCACGCGCCGCCGTCCAACCCATCAGGGGCGGCAACGCTCCGGGAATCGCGCCGATGACGGTATTCAACGTCGTGACGCGCTTCAGGGGCGTGTAAATGAAGAGATAACTTGCCAGCGTCAACGCGCCCAAAGCGGCTGTGATCAAATTAACCGTGAGCGCCAGATAAATCATGCCCGCCATTCCGCAAAACCCGCCGATCAACAGCGCGGATTCCGGCGTCAGCCGGCCGGAGGGCAGGGGGCGATCCTGCGTGCGGCGCATTTTTGCGTCGTAACCGCGCTCCATCCATTGATTCAGCGCCGATGCGCCGCCGGCCAGAACGGCGGTTCCCAAAAGCGTGTTGATCATCAGCCACCACGACACAGGCTGCCGCGAGCCGACGTAAAATCCGACCAGTGTTGTCAACAGAACCAGCGACGTCAGCCGGGCCTTGAAAAGGTCGCTGAGCACGCCGGCGCGCGAACGTTCGACCGATGGTGTTTTCACCATTGGCGCGGGCGCAGCGAGAGTTGTGGCGGTGGCTTTCACGCTATTTCGCGACGATGCTGCTAGACGCAAGAAGCGAAGTCACTTCATTTTTTTCCGCGCCAGCCAATTGGGCCGCGGGGACCGTTAAAAGACGAAAAGAAACGATCGACGCCAGCGTGCCGGTGACCAGGCAAAGCGCCCCGCACGCAACATGCGCGGTGGCGATATCCGCCGCTTTGGCCGTAAGAATCGTGGCCGCGCCGAGGACAAGTTGCAGCGAGACCAGCGCGAACCAAATGAATGAAAACCGCGTCAGGACATGCTTCGATCCAAGTCCGCGCCACGCGCGCCACGCGCACAGGCCGACCAGCGAGAATACGACGAGCGCCAAAATCCGATGAGCCATCTGCAATTCCACTTGCGCGGCGGTGATCAAAGCGTCTTCGGAGATTGTGTTGCGCTGCTGATTGTAACGCGCAATCGCCGCCGGATCAGTGTCAGGCCAGAGCTTTCCGTAGGCTGCGGGGAAATCCGGGATGGCCAATCCGGCATGTTGATGGCGCATGGTCGCTCCCAATACAAGCTGGCAAAGCACCAAAGCGGTGGTGACCGTGAAAAGCATGCGAAAATGACGTTGGTCGCGTTCTGCGTGCATTGGAAGACTTCGCCAGAAATCCGAGTGGAACAAGGCAATGGCGCAAATCAGCGCGAAAAACATTTGCGCCAGTGCGCCGTGAAAAATTCCAAGTTCCGCCATTTTTTGCGTGACCCGAAAGCCGCCAAGCATTCCCTGGATCACCACTGCCACAAAGGCAATCACGCCAAGCGTTCGCAGCCATTTCGCGGAAGGCTCACATGCGGGCCAATAGAAGCTCGCGATCAAACCGATCAGGCCCATTCCTGAGGTCATCAAGTTTTCGGCGGCGTGCTTTGGAAAAACGAACGTCAGCGCTATTCCGGCCACGATGAAAATAATTCCGATCCAACGAATCAAGGGCCGCGAATTTCTTCCAAATAACCACAGCGCCAGGATGCTGGTAAGCAACCCAACCAGCGAAGCCACCAGGCGATGGGAATGTTCGTATAGAATTCCCCCCATCCATTTCGAGACGGGAAAGAAAAACATGTTGTAACCGTAGCTCGTAGGCCAATCGGGGACGGACATGCCGGCTTCGTGGCTGGTGACGAGGCCGCCTATCCAGACGAGAACGAACGTCACCAGCGCGGTGGCGAACGCAAATCGCTTCAGCGACACATTCCTGCTTTGAATCAAACTCACTTTTTGCAACAGACAACAATTACCAAAATAGCAAAGCCCGGCACTGCCGGGTCATTGCCAAAACGATCCAAAATCAACCGATCCTTGCAACAGCGTTCGCTGTTATTTCGGCACTTCAACCGTGAAATTAGCTGTCGCGGGACCATCCGCAACCGTTACTTCTGCGGTCTCTCCAGGTTTGGCGCCGTGCGCCTTCAAATGATACGCCGTCACGGTATACTTGCCGGGCGGAACGTCCTTGATCTTAAAGTTTCCATCCGGGTCCGACACTGCGAAATACGGATCCGGGCGGACGCCGGCGTAAGCAAACATCCATTGATGCACGTCGCATTTAATCTTCACCAAAACTTCAGGCTTCTTGATCGCATCGGTCCATTTAGTCTCGTTGACGTCGCCCTGGCTGGGTTCGGCGAAATTGAATTCGTCGTTGCCATCGGTTTTCGGCATGGCGTGGATGTTGTGCATGACGGCATCGGAATTCTTGATGCGGACCTTCTGGCCCACCATCACGCCAAAGACGTAAGGGTTGTAATTGCAGCCGACTTGGTCGAGATCCACCGGCTCGGCGGGAGGCGCGTATGTTTTGCCTTCCGGAAGACCTTGGGAAATGTAAACGAAGACATTGGCCAGGCCGTTATCCTTGCCCACAACGTAAAAGCGCGTGGTGAGGACGGTCGGGTTCAACTTGCTGCACGCCTCGTCATAAGGAATTTTTAACGGCTCAGGCGGCGTGCCTTTAAGCGTGATTTTCCCCGTAATGTCCGCCGCCGAGGCCCATTGAATGGATCCCGCCACCACGGCGAGGATCATTGAAAAAGTCAAAGTTCTCATACTGTTGTTTGGATCGGAATCATACCGATTTGTGAAAAAAATTAAGCGGGCTGGGAGGTGTTCGCAAGCACTATGTGAAACTTTTCACAAGGGCTAATCCACGAGGTAAGCTGGGCGCACGCCAGGAGTTTTTCAGAATCATAGAAAGCTTGAAATCTCCGCAGTGTTCGTTGCATTACTGTTCCACGAGCAAAATGGAGCAAGTTGAGAGTGAATTGCGAAAGCTGTCCACCGCAGAACTGCGCCAGGTTCGGGATTGGCTTGACGACTTTGTCGAGGACCAGTTGGGGTTTACTCCGGAGTTTGAAGCCGCCATTCAGCAATCCGAAGCGGAAATGAAATCCGGCGCCCGTCTGCGAGTGCTCCGTTCCTAATGCAACGACTCCATCACTTCCGCCATATCCAAGGCTGAGTGGGCCGCCTCCGCCCCGCGGTTGTGCTCCTTGCCGAGGCAGCGGACTTTTGCCTGCGCTTCGTTTTCCAAGAGCAGCACTTCGTGAATCACTGGCAATGCGTAGTCGACCTGTATCTTGGCCAGCGCATAACTGACGCCGTTGCCGATTTGCTGTGCATGATCGGTTTGGCCGCGAATGATGACTCCCAGGCAAATAATCGCCGAGTAATAATCGTCCGCCAGCCGGGCCGCCACGGCAGGAATTTCAAACGCACCCGGCACGCGCACCACCCGCAATTTCCTCACGCCCGCTTCGTTCAAAACGGCCTCGGCCGCCTCAAGCATGGCGTCGACATAGACGCCGTTGTATCGGGAGGCGACGATGGCGAATGCGCCGTGGCTCTTGCGGATCTTTTTCTGCGTTACTTTAGTCAACATAATTTTTCCATCGGAGCATGGGAAATAAGCGCGGTCGGCAGGGCGAGGCTGCCAACGAACTGCCTTGTGATGGTAGGGACGCCTCGCCGAGGCGTCCGGGGTGAGGCGTTGTTGAACGGTGCGGCCCACAAAAACTTTCACGCGCAACCGGACGCCTCGGCGAGGCGTCCCTACCACCAAAGGCGAAATGTGTTCGTCGGAGCTTCTCACCAATTCGTTGGCTGGGGCTTCCTGCCGAGCCGCGCTGTTGAAGATGTCTCGGCAGGAGCCTCGCCCTGCCAAGATTGCCTGGTGAACGGGCGCTCACAACAAATGCCCCATTTTCTCGCGCTTTGTTTTAAGATACTTCTCATTGTGCTGATTTGGGCGGATGCGGATGGGCAATTGCTTCACAATCTCCAATCCGTACCCTTCCAATCCGACCACCTTGCGCGGATTGTTCGTCAATAGCGAGATCGTCTTGAGGCCCAAATCCACCATGATTTGCGCGCCAATGCCGTATTCGCGCAGATCCATGCCGTAGCCAAGTTTCAGATTCGCCTCGACGGTGTCCATGCCGGATTCCTGCAGCTTATACGCTTTGATTTTCGACGGCAGCCCGATGCCGCGGCCTTCCTGTCGCATATACACGATCACGCCCTGGCCGGCTTCGGCGATTTGGCGCATGGCCTCGTGCAATTGCGGCCCGCAATCGCAGCGATAGGAGCCGAAGACATCGCCCGTCAGGCACTCGCTGTGAACGCGGACGAGAACATTCTTCTTTCCGGCAACGGCCCCGCGCACCAAGGCCAGATGATGCTGGCCATCAACATTCGAGCGATAAAGGTAAAGATCGAAATCGCCATAAGCCGTCGGCAGCCGAACCGTCTCGACTCGCTGCACCAGCTTTTCGCGCGTGCGCCGGTAAAGGATGAGATCGGCGATGGTGCAGAGCTTCAATTTGTGCTTGCGCGCGAACCGTTTCAACTCCGGCAAACGCGCCATCGAGCCATCGTCGCTCATGATCTCGCACAGGATTCCGGCGGGGCGGCAGCCAGCCATCCTGGCCAGATCGACTGCCGCTTCCGTGTGACCCGCCCGCTGCAAAACGCCGCCGGGCTTGGCGCGCAGCGGGAAGACGTGGCCGGGCTGGACGAGATCCTCGGGCACAGCGGTCGGATTCGCCATGATCGTAATCGTTCGGGCGCGATCGGCCGCGCTGATGCCGGTGGTGACGCCCTTGGCGGCGTCGACGCTCACCTGGAAATCGGTGCGGTAATTCTCCGTGTTTTGCGCCACCATTTGCTCGATGCCCAATTGCTTCAAGCGCTCGAACGTCGTCGGCACGCAGATCAAGCCCCGGCCATGCTTGGCCATGAAATTGATGTCCTGCGGCGTGACGCATTCGGCAGCCATGATAAGATCGCCCTCGTTTTCGCGCCCCGGATCATCGACGACAACCACCATGCGCCCCTTGCGGAGATCGGCGATGACGGATTCAATCGAGTCAAATTCCTGTTTCATGTCAATGGCAAGTGAACAGGAAGCGCGGGCGAATGGCAAGTGATGCTCACACTTTGGCGCATGGCCGGGAAAACAAAAAACCGACCGGAGATTTTCAGGCACGATTATTGAAGAGATATTACGAAAAATTTGAACCTGGAACTCAATTGGCCCCAGATGCCCGCAGATCAACGCAGATTTCGAAAAGCGCCCGCAAGTTTCGTCCGCCTTGACCCTTTGGTGTGCTGCAATAATTTTTGTCTGCGCCAATCTGCGTCCATCTGCGGCTTCCCCTGCCAACTCCGGCCTTTTGTCGTGAGTTTTTGAGTTCCGGATTATATCAAGAATATGAATGAGCATATAATCTCGAAAAACCCGCTACACCCGCTACATCGTTGATTATCAACCAGATAAACCGCTACATTGGGGCTGCAGAGCCGCTACAAACCCGCTACATTTCTTCAAAGAGGGTTGTTGTCCCGTCGGGAGCCGACCGCCGCAAGTCATATAATCTCGAAAATCGGCAACATCGGTGTCGCGAAAACCAAGGGTGCAATAGGGTGTAATAGCGTGCAACGCCCGAGCACGACTTATTTGGCCCCCGTGCCCGACTGTCGCTGAAGAACGACCGCCCCCTGGTGCCGGAATCCCAAAATATCAAAGAACACGCCCTGGCGGCTGCATGGAGAAACATAAGGCCGAAAGGCCCTTCTTGTCAATTAACATTGCAATTACACGCTTTGGTGGAATTATGGAGGCATGACAAACGAGACATCAATTGTTCAGGCCGGACCGAAGGCAAAAAAACGACGGGGCGCGGGGCAGGAGTGTTGCAGGCGGACGGGGGGCGCGCCCGTCCGAGCAAGATTGCGCGGCTGTTCCGCTCAAAACAGCGAGGAATCCAACATTTACTGCGACATTTCGTCCCGTAAACGGGCATCCCGGCCGGGATGCAAGAGAGTAGCCGGTCGTTGAGCGAAGCGACACCACCGGAAACATTTCCCAAAAATCTCCCCGCATCCCGGCGGGATGCCAGAGTCAACCGAGCGCGGCGCCGCCGTCAAGCTCTCCGGGAAGCCGCTGCGGAAGGCGCTGAAACACGAAGTTGTCAGCCCGGTCCCTGACCCGCGCGTTAAAAACGGGGAGTGGTTCTTTGCTGCGATGTTCGCTCGAAAGCAGGATCAAAAGCGATGACGCCGCCCTGGCAACTCCGATTTCGTATGGTTTGGCGTCAAGGCATCTTGCGAGCGTAATTCGTTTTGTGCCGGAAGCAACGAATGAGGAGGGGTCACGAATGAGGACGGGTCAGACCAACATAATGACATATTTGTCTCTCCCAATTTCCTCGCCATGATGTGTGTAATGTGTTGATCTGACCCCGGCCTGTGTTGACGTGAGAGCGTGTCATGCGCTCATTTTATAAAATCATCCAAAGCTTTTTCCAGAAGTTTGAATGTCTCTTCCAGGCGCAACACCAGCGGGGACATTTTCTGCCAGTCCAAGTCAAAAGAATAGGCGTTGCGGAAGACATGGCGGAAACGCAGGTATTCATTCAATGAGTCGTGAAGTTCTTCCGAGAGCAGCGCCGGGCGGCGAGCCGCCGGTGATTTCATTCGCAGCAAGAGTTCGCGGTGCCAGGAATCGCCGCGCACCGGCTCGCCGTCCAGCTCGACCGCCACGCGCTTAAATATATTTTCCACGCCAGTGTAGAAAGAATGGAGCGAGGCTGCGAGCGCGGACAATTCAATTTCAGTCGGGTCCGTGCTGCGGCATTTGGCGAGAAGTCCTTGAATGCTGCACAGCAATCGCTTCAATTGTTCGCGTTCTGTGGTTTGTTGCTTGCGGAATTTATCCCACTCGGACGAGTTCATTCTCCGTGCGCAGGTAGCGAGTGAACGGCGTGTTGCTGTCCAAGTCAATCAGATCAACCGAACGGCCGATCAAATCGCTGACCCGCGCGCCCATGCGATAAAACACCGACGGGGGCAGGCCGGAAACCGCCAGGTCGAGATCGGAATCGGCATCACCTGTTCCTTTGGCAGCGGAGCCGAAAACATAAACTTCCCGCGCGCCAGCGGTTTTGAGTTCGGCGGCTGCGCGTTGAATTAAAATGTTTGTCTCGGTGCTCACGCTGAATTTTATTCTGCGCCGTTTGGGGTTGAAAGTCAAAGTGTTCCCGCTGCCCTACCCGTGGATTTATTTGGCCGTTTCTGCACTGATGCCATGCCTCTGGCGCCGCTGAAAAACCGGAAAAGCGCCGGGCCAATGTAATAACGCATTTGTGGGCCGCTGTTGAACGGAATCTTCGGCCGCAGGTCTTTTAGCCTAGTGTAGTGATCGACTTCGGCCCTGGTTGAAATCACTCGTCGGCTGAAGTGGGCAACTATTCGGATTTCGTCAAGTGACATTTTTGTAAAAAACACTGGCAACGCGGTTCCGGTTTGGATATTCTGCACCCTGCACAAGGAGACGGTTTTTGAGCCACTCCTGCGTCTTTATGCACGATAATATCCGACTCCGTCGCGGACCCTTTGCGGTCTTTGTTTTCCTCCTCGCCCTCCAACTGGCTTTGGCTTTGAATTCCAAGGCCAGCAACATGACGCCGATCATTCTCTCAGGATGGAATCGGGACATTGTCATCGAGAATACGGCTGTTGGGCCGCCGTATACGAGTTATGCGCTCGAGTTCAACCCGAACGAGGGGACGGCGTTTTATCAGCACGGATTGTCTGGATACAATGACGGGCTTCCAGCCACCGGCTCGTTTGTCAGCGCGACGGGCGACGGCACCACGTTTCAATTCCAGCCTTACACGGCCAACAACGCGCTGGTTCTGAGTTCGGATACGGGGGCCACCACTGCCACGTTGACTCTTGCCAATCCAACCGTTTACAACCGGATAGCCGTCATCGCCAACTCGGCGAACGGCAACAGCACTGGGGCTGGTCAAGTGCTGTGCACGTTCGCCGATGGCAGCACGTTTGTGACGAATTATTATGCGCCGGATTGGTTTAATAATACCTACAACGTCGCTCTTGGCGGCGTTGACCGCGTGAATCTCTCCACCGGCGCGGCCACAACCGGTGGGAACAATCCGCGATTTTACGAAACCACCATCAATCTGCAGGCCATCTTGGGAAATGCCAATAAAGCCCTGGCGAGCCTGTCGTTCTCCAAGGCGGCGGGAAGTCAAAATGGTGTGGCGGGCTCGACGGCTATTTATGCCGTGAGCGGAGAATTGCTCAATCAATCGCCGGCCGCCATCATCCAACAGCCGGCGAACGAAACGGTGACCGAGTTTAACTCTGTGACTTTTTCCGCAACCGTCACAGGCAACCCCTATCCGGCGCTGCAATGGTTTCAGAACGGATCGGCGTTGGCTGGGGCCACAAACTACACGCTGACGCTGAATTCCGTTGGCTATTCCAACAACGGCGCCAGCTTTTATCTGACGGCGTCCAATTTCGTCAGCAATGCCGTTCACAGCGTCACCAGCAGTGTCGTTACATTGACGGTGACGCCCGTTATGACGCCGGTGGCGGCGACCGGTTATAATGCGGATTTGGTCATTGAAAACACCGCCAGCGGGCCGCCCTATACGGCTTACGCCGCGGAGTTGAATCCCGGGGAAGGAAAGTGCTTTTATCAATCCGGCCTGCCCGGGACGACCTACGGGCTGCCGCAATCGGGATCATTTCTCAGCGCAGTTGATGGAACGCAGTTTCAATTCCAGCCATATACGGGAAATAACGCGC
Organism: uncultured Verrucomicrobiae bacterium; assembly: GCA_963764165.1. Taxonomy (GTDB): domain Bacteria; phylum Verrucomicrobiota; class Verrucomicrobiia; order Limisphaerales; family Palsa-1400; genus Palsa-1400. The sequence continues at coordinate 601,796 of CAVXRD010000003.1, read as the reverse complement.
TTCTTCTCAGTTCAGATACTGGAATTTTGACGGGCGCGCTTACTCTTGCCTCGCCTCAGGTTTACCAGTCGATCGGCATTCTCGCCAACTCCGCCAATGCGACAGCGGGCAGCGCGGGGACGGCGGTCTTCACTTTTACCGACGGCACGACCTATCAAGCCAGTTACGGCGCGCCCGACTGGTTTAACAACACGCCTTACGCGCTGGCTGGAACGGATCGAATTGCGATTTCCAGCGGCACGGCGGAAGGGGGGCCGACTAATCCGAGATTTTACCAGACGACTATTAACCTCGCGTCCGCGCTTGGCGCGAGCAACAAGCCGCTGGCGAGCATTTCCTTCAGCCAGGCCACCTCCGCCGCCGCCACCGCGATTTACGCTATTAGCGGTATGATCGCGCCGCCGCAACCGGTCTTCTTCCTGACGAACGAACCCGCCAGCCAGACCGTGCTGGAGTTGAATCCGGTTACTTTCAACGTCGAGGGCCTGGGAAATCCGTATCCGACGTTGCAATGGTTCATGAATGGCGCGGCCATTCCTGGAGCGACGAATTCGAGTTATTCCATCGCAGCCGTTCCTTTTGCCGACAACGGCGCGCAATTTTGGGCCATCGGTTCCAACGTGGTCAGCAACACGACTTACACCGCCACGAGCGTTGTCGCGGTTTTGACCGTGATTGCGGACACAAATCCTCCAGTGTTGTTGGGGGCGCAAACGCTCGGCTTGAACCAGGTGGAAGTTTATTTTTCAAAACGCCTCACCGCCGACACCGCGACCAATCTCGCCAACTATTCCATTTCCGGGCCCGGTGGCAACCTGTCGATTTCCGCGGCGGCGCAGGATGCTTCGCAAAGCAACGTCGTGCTGAGCGTGGGGACGATGATCGATCAAAGCAATTACGTTCTAACAGTCAACAATGTTTCCGACCAGACGTCGCACGCCAATGTGATTGCGCCCAATTCGCAGGTCACTTTCACCGCCAGCGTTTACGCGCCGATCCCGATTGGGGGGCCAGCGTTTCAGGGATCTCAGTCTGTGGTCAGCAACGGGATCACAATAACGGGCGGCGGAACGGCCATCGGCGGGAGCGCGGATCAATTTCAATTTTCCTACAAGGCTGCCACCGGAAATTTTGACATTGCGGTGCGCGTGGCGGGACTGAGCTTGTCGGACACTTGGGCCAAGGCTGGATTGATGGCACGGGAGACGCTGACTTCCGGCGGGAGATTTGCCGCCGCGCTGTCCACGCCGGCCATCAACGGCTGTTTCTTCGAGTGGCGCGATCCGGCGGGCAGCGCCAGCCAATCGGGCGGAAGTTTTCCGGACAATTACCCAAATACATGGCTGCGCTTGAATCGTGTGGGGAATTTGTTCAGCGGATTCGCGAGTTACGACGGGCAAACGTGGACGCTGCTGGCCAGTGAAACGATTGCCATGTCGAACCAGGTTTACCTCGGTTTTTCGGTGGACAGCGATACGACGAATCAAACGGTCACCGCCCAATTCACGCAGATCAGCAACACGCCCGCGAATTCAATCGTCGGAACGCAGACGTACCCATACGAGCCGCTCGCCGCGTGCAGCCGCACAACGCCGATCGTGATTTCGGAGATCATGTGGAAGCCGGCCCCGCGCACCGACGGAAACAACGTTGAATACATCGAACTGTTCAATTCGAATCCGTGGTTTCACGACATCAGCAATTATAAACTGACCTGCGCGGATATGAATTACACGATTCCGCCGAACACCATCATTCCGGGTGGCGGGTTTTTGGTGGTGGCGGCTTCTCCGTCGAGTATTCAAAGCGTTTACGGCATTACGAATGTCATTGGGCCTTACACCGGCAGCTTGAAACATTCCGAGACGCTGCAATTGATCGACGAGCATGGATCTATTCTCTTGACAGTTCCTTTCACGGGCGCTCCACCCTGGCCATTTGCGGCGTCGGGATCCGGCCACTCAATGATTCTGGCCAACCCAAGCTACGGGGAAGGGGATCCGCGCGCGTGGTCGATCAGCGACGCCACCAATGGCACGCCGGGACAGATGGAGTCGTTCCATCCGAGCCCGCTGCGCAATGTGGTCATTAACGAAATTCTGGCGCACTCCGAAAATCCCGCCCTGCCGCCGTTCGTCGAGCTTTACAATCACAGCAAGCAAACAGTTGATGTTTCCGGATGCATTCTGACGGACAATACGGCGGTGAACCAATTTGTGATTCCTGCGGGAACAACGATTGGCCCGGCGGGATTTGTTTCGTTCCCCGCGTCAGATGGATTCACGCTGAACCCAGCCGGAGATACCATTTATTTCATCAAACCGGACGGCAGCCGCGTGCTTGACGCAGTGCAGTATGAAGCGCAGGCAAATGGCGTTTCGCTAGGGCGCTGGCCGGATGGGGCGAATGATTTTTATCCGCTGCAATCGTTGACAGCCGGGACAAACAACAGCGCCATAGAGATTGGCAATATCGTCATCAACGAATTGATGTATGACCCCATCAGCGGGAACGATGCCGACCAGTACATCGAGCTTTACAATCAAGGCACGAACACGGTGAGCCTCGCTGGCTGGCAATTTACCGCCGGCGTGACATTCACTTTTCCGACGAACGCCAGCATCGGGCCAAACAGTTATGTTGTGGTGGCGGAAAATGCGACCGAGCTTTTCTCGAATTATCCGAATCTGAATGCCGCCAACACTTACGGCGATTATTCCGGAAAATTGTCGCACAGCGGCGAGCGCGTCGCGCTGGCCATGCCCATGCCGTTGAATGGCACGAACACAATCATGGTCGTTGAAGACGAAGTCACTTATGGTACCGGCGGGCGCTGGGGAGAATGGTCGGGCGGGGGCGGCAGCAGCCTGGAGTTAATTGACCCGCACAGCAACCATCGCCTGGCCGCCAATTGGGCGGACAGCGACGAATCGCAAAAGTCCTCATGGGTGCTTGTGCAGAACACAGGCGTGCTGGACAACGGCGCAAATTACGAATCCTCCATCGCCCATGCGCAAATTGGCATTCTGGATGCGGGCGAATGTTTGGTTGACAACGTCCAGGTCATTTGGAATGGAACCAACTATGTGCCGAATTCGAATTTCAACAGCGGCACGGCCAATTGGTCTTTCCAGGGAAGCCACGTCCGTTCGAGTGTCGAGAGCCCCGGTTACACTAACAATTACTGCTTGCATATTCGCGACTCGGATAAATTCTGGCCCGCGGAGAATTCCTGCGAAGTCACCCTGACGGCCAACAAAATGGCGGCAGGCGACATCGTAACGCTGAGTTACATGGCCCGATGGATTCATGGAGAACCGGAACCGGATTTTCGCCTCAACGGGAACTGGCTTGATGCTCCAGCGGTTTTGCCGGTGCCACGCAATCTTGGAACTCCAGGCGCTCCCAATAGCAAATACATCACCAACGCCGGCCCGGCGATGTATCTGGTGAGTCACAGCCCGGCGGTGCCCGCGGCGAATTCCAATATCGTCGTCACGATGAACGTGAACGACCCCGACGGGATCCGCAGCGTGATCCTGTATTACCGCATTGATCCGAGCGCCAGTTATTCGAGCGTGGCCATGAATGACAATGGAACCGGCGGCGATGTGATCGCCCACGATGGTGTTTACAGCGCGACGATACCCGGACAGGGCGCCGGGACAATTGTAGGATTCTACGCCGTCGCCACCGACAATCAAGGAGCGTCAACACGATTTCCGGCCCTGCTCACGGACAACTCGCCCGTTCGCGAATGCGTGGTCATGTTCGGCGATGGGAATCCGGGTGGCAGTTTCGGCGTTTATCACTTGTGGCTTACGCAAACAAACGTGACGCGGTGGGCCAACCTCGGCGATCTCAGCAATGAGGGCAACGATTTCACCTTCGTCTATGGCAACAATCGAATTATTTACAATGGCTCGGGGCATTATTCCGGCAGCCCATTCCATCAGGAGTTTGATTCGCCAATCGGAAATTTGTGCGCCTACGATTTGGATTTTCCCGATGACGACAAATTTCTCGGGTTAACGTCCTTCAACAAAATTCACCAGCCCGGCAATTCCCCCGGAGACGATTTGACGCTGCAACGCGAGCAGACGACATGGTCGTTCGTGCGCGCAGTCGGCGCGCCTTGGGGCTATCGCCGTTATGTGGCTGTCTACGTCAATGGCAACCGGCGCGGCGGGAATTTGATGGAGGATGCGCAGGTGCCGGACAGCGACATGGTCAAGCAATATTTCCCGAACGACACAGGCGGTTTCCTCTACAAGATGCAGCCGTGGTTTGAATTCGCGCCGAATCTCTCCGGTTATTCCATCGGGACGACGGCGGAAGCCTATTGTTATCTTCTGCCGTTTACGACGACAGGTGGAGTCAAGAAGCCGGCGCGTTACCGCTTCAATTACGAAATCCGCCGCACGCCAGACACTTTCAACGATTTTACGAATGTCTTCTCGCTGGTCGATGCCGCCAATTCGTCGGCGAGCCCGAATTACGTCCAAAACATGGAGAACATTGCCAACATGCAGGAATGGATGAGCGTGTTCGCCGCCAACCACGCCGCTGGAAACATCGATTCATTCGGGACGGAAATCAGCCAGAACATGTACGGCTACATCGGGGCCGCTGGCACAAAATACACTTTGATGCCTTGGGATTTGAACATTGATCTTGGGGGCCCGGAATCCATCGGGCCAGGCGCGAATCTTCTCCAATACGACTCTAACGATCCCAACATGGGGCAGATTTACAACACGCCCGCGTTCCTTCGCATGTATTGGCGCGCGCAGCAGACTTTGGTCAACGGCGCGATGAATTTGAGCCTCTACACCGGCGCTTTGATTCACGCGAAATACAATGCGTTCGTCGCCAACGGCCTCAGCGTGGAAGATCCCGACAGCGCGATGATTCCGTGGATTGCCGCCGCGCAGGCGAGCATTTCCCAGCAATTGAACGCCGTCAACGCGACGAATTTCGCGGTCAATCCGAACGTCACCATCAGCAATAACGTGGCCTACGTGACGGGCACCGCGCCGGTTTCGGTGGATACTGTTTGGATCAACGGCGAGGCGTGGCCCATTACTTGGACAACGCTGACGAATTTCTCGGTCGCCGTTCCATTGCGCGCCGGGACAAATCAGTTGAACGTCGTTGGCATGGCGACCAATCTGGTGGCCATCGCGGGGTATTCCAGCAACCTCGCGGTTGTCTACAGCGGGACTGTTCCATCGCCGGTTGGGCGCGTCGTGATTGACGAAATCATGTTTGATCCGATTTCTCCAGATGCGGCATTCGTCAAGCTCTACAACAATTCGACGAACACGACTTTTGATTTGTCAGGCTGGCAAATTCCGGCGCTTTCTTACACCTTCTCGAACGGCGCCAGCATCGCGCCCGGCGGCATTCTGATGCTCGGATCGAGCCAGACGGCTTATGCAGCCGCCTATGGCGTGACAAATACGTTGTTCGACGTTTTTACCGGCACATTGCAGCCGAGCCAGCTTCTTGCGTTGACGGAGCCGAGCGGCTCTTCGAACACCGTTGTCGCGGAAGTTCAATTTGACAGCGTCTTGCCGTGGGCCACAAATGATTCCGGCACGGGCTATTCACTTCAATTGATTGATGCGCATCAGGACAATTGGCGTGTTGGAAATTGGGCGGCGGCGGCCGCGAATCCAGGCCAAACGAACGCGGTGGCGGAAGCGCTTCCCACCTTCCAGCCGCTCTGGATTAACGAAGTCGAGCCGCAAAATTTAACCGGCATTACGAACAGCGCCGGGCAGCGCGGGCCGTGGATCGAGATCTACAATCCGAGCGCAACCAACGTCTCGCTGGGCGGGCTGTATCTTTCCGATAATTATACGAATTTCGGGCAATCGCCGATCCTCACCAACGCCGTCATTCGCGCGGGGCAATTCCTCGTGGTCTTTGCCGACGGCCAGACGAACCTTTCCACCACCAACGAGCTTCACGCGAATTTCACTCTGCCTGCCTCGACTGGATCAGTCGGATTGAGCCGCTACACCAACGGGCAATATCAAGTGCTGGATTATATCAATTACAACAATCTGCTGCCGAATTATTCCTACGGCTCGGTGCCTGACGGGCAAAGTTTCGTGCGCGAGGTGTTTGCCGCGCCGACGCCCGGCGGCACAAACAATGCCTCCAGCGCGTCTGGCGCGTCGTTCGTTCCCTATGTGGCGGCGGGCTCGGTTTATTCGCAGAACTTTGATTCACTGCCAGATCCTGGTTCAAAATCAGTCGATTCCGCAAATCCGGTGACGATTGATGGCGTTGCCTACTCGCTCCCCAATCCGTACGATTTCGCCGCGCCCGTCAGCGCGAGCGGTTTCACCGGAGGTCTTGGCCTTGCCGGGATGGCGGGATGGTACGGCTTGGCGGATCCGACTTCGAGCGTGGGTGTCCGTTTCGGAGCGACCGATGGCGACCAGACAACCGGCGGGCAAATCAGCTTCGGCCCGGAGAATGCCTCGAATCGCGCGCTCGGGTTGCTGGCCACGAGCACAACGGGTTACACCGCGTTTGGTTTGCGCCTGATCAACGGCACTGGCGAAACGCTCAATTACATCAACCTGCAATTCACGGCGGAAGTCTGGCGGCAATCGAATCTGGCCAAAACACTGCAATTCTACTATTTGATTGACAACACCGCGACCAACAAATTCACCACCAGCGCGACCGCATATATTTCAGCGCTCAACGTGAATTTCCCAATCGTGGCCGGCGATGCAGGCGGCGCGGCGGTGGATGGAACAGCCACCAATAATCAGGCAATTCTTTCCGTAACCAATCAGGCAATCTACGCGTGGCCTTCCGACGCCGCGCTGTGGCTCGTGTGGGAAATGTCCAGCCCCGCTGGCAAATCACAAGGTTTGGCCATCGACAATCTCACATTCTCGGCAACACCGACCGCAAATTTGACTGCCGTTCCGATGACGGCCCAAGCCGCGGGCACGAATGTGGTTCTGTCGTGGCAGGGATTGACCGGCCAGTCTTATCAGGTGCAATACAAAACGAACCTGACGGATACATATTGGATACCGCTTACTTCACCCGTCGACGGAACCGGCGCGAGCTTGAGCCTGACCAACAATCTGGGCGGCGCGCCCCAACGCTTCTACCGCTTGGCCATATTGCCGCCTTGACGGCATCTCACTGGGCGGCCCAAGGCTCTCTTTGCAGTGCGCGCGCGTGTCGCCGCCAGAAATGAATTCCGCTCATATGCACTCGCACGACGGCCCCCATGCGGCTGGTGATAGTGTTAAATCGCGGATGCCGCAAAAACCGGCGGGTGAAGTAGCCCGCATCATCGGCCCTAGTGTCCAGCCAAACCAGACAGTAGGCCGAATGGCAGAGTGGGTGCCGAAAAAAGTCCTCGTCCTGGGTGAAAAATGTGACCTGCCGGAGCCTGTGCAAAAGCGGGATAATGTTATCGTCCTTGATTCCAAAGCGACCAGCATGCCGGCCTATTTCCTGGAATGGAATTCGCCACAACCGGAGGAGGGACCGTTGATCGTCCGGGAAGTTCTCGTCCAGCAAATTCAAGCGGGCGTGAGTTCGGCCCTTTTGGCGTGTGGAGGCCGCACCAACCGACCGCGCTTGTCCAGCCAGGATTGCTGCGAAAGTTTGACTGCTTCGCCGACAGCCGCCAGAGAAATCCGACCGCCCCATCGTGTGCCGCAAATAAACTCCCATGAGCGTCCGTCCGCCACGTCATCCAGCACCTGCCCCACCATGATGCGGGTGCCTTTGAACGTAGGCTTGCCGTGACAAATTTCCGGATCGGCCACAATAAATTGCCCAAGCTCAATCCGCTCGGAAAGACGTGCCAAGACACGATTTGCGCCATTTTTCATATCAACGCATAATTTACGCCGCCTCTTCCGGCTTGGCAAGATGCTCACTGGCCCGCTCGGGCCGCAGCCTTTGGCGGTCAGGCCGTCCTAATTGATGTGGCGAACGGCCCATATGAGAAGCCACTCGCCGCAAATGCCAACGAACTGCAACCGCTTTTTACCGGCCTTTTGGCCCGTAGCCCTCGGTCGCCGTGCCGTCGTCGTTCAAATGGCCTGTGGCCCAGAGCACTCCGCGGGTGACCAACTCAAGGTAGCGTGGATCGGAGACAGTTTCATTATTGTGGCCAATCGTAGTGCTGAAGACGCGCGTTTTTTTCGGGCCGTAGAGGTTTGTCCAGATTACCACAAAATCATTCGTCTTGACGGTGCCATCTTTCTGCGGAAGCTCCTGAAAACCGTGGGCGAGGGGATGGGCTTTGTCAAAAATATGCACATTGTTATAGTGCTCCTCGTTGACGGTCGTCCAATTCACCATTCCTTTGACAATTGGACTCTTCTTGTCAGTAAATTTGATCGCGATTGGCTTTTGAGCGTAGTGCTCGCATGATTGCAGGCCGAGGTATTCAAACCAATATCCGTGCGGCGTTCCCAACGTGACCGGGGTTTTTGGATCACCGATGCGATACGAATGCATGGCGCAATGAAGATTGACACCCGGAATACCGTCGAGGTGAGGCTTCAAAACGGCCAGCACGGTATCCGGATCGGACACATCGGCGACGCACTCATCGTGAATCACCACGTCGTAACCACTGGCGTAGTCTGGCTTGCCGAGGATGGGGAGTGGGGCTTTCGTGGACGGTGAGTCCGAGTATTGAATGTCCACCTTGATATTCGCGCGCGTCTCAAGGGCTTTCTTCAAAATGTCCTTCTGAGTGGCGTAATCGTGGCAGCAGCCGCCCGTCACCAGCAACGCGCGAATTGGCTTCGCTGAATCTTCGGCGGAGGCGTTGGAAATTGTCAATAATACGAAAGTCGCGGCGGCGATGCCTGAAACGAAAGCGCGTTTGTTCATGAACAAGGTGTAATCCCGGCGCGCGCAATTGGGAAGAAAACTTTTTTTGCCGCAGATCAGCCACAGGAAGGCAGACGAAAGGGGAAGCCACAAATCGACACAGATCAACACAGATAAGAATGGTTCGGGCTGCGTGAATTGATCACAAGAGACGCCAATTGCAAACACATGGAACACAAATTCCTTTTCCCAAATCTGTGCTGATCTGTGTCAATCTGTGGCTTCCCCATTGTTCAACCCGCGTCTACGATGCAAGGATGGCTTTGGCCTTTTCCAGCGCCTCGTCCAATTTTGCAACATCCTTGCCGCCGCCGCGGGCATTGTCGGGTTTCCCGCCGCCTTTTCCACCGATAATGGGCGCGATGGCCTGGATGATTTTGCCAGCCTGAAATTTCGAGGTGAACTCCGGCGTCACCGCCGCCACCAGCGAGACGGCTCCGTTTGCTGTTCCGGCGAGCAGAATCACGCCTTTGAATTGGCCCTTGATCGCATCCGCCGTGCTCTGCACAAAGTCGCCATCCACTGCTCCGAGATTTTCGATGATGGCCGGAACCGCGCCGCTGGAAGCTTTCGCAATTAACGCGCGGCCGGTTTCAGCGGCTTGTTTCTGACGCGCGGCGAGAATTTGTTTTTCCAATTCCTTCTGGTGGCCGAGCAAGGAATCGATTTTCTTTTCCAATTCGCCAATGGGGGCATTCAATTTTCCCGCCACCGTTGAAATGAGCGCAGCATCCTCGCGCGTTTTTTGGTAGGCGCGCAGTCCGGCTACAGCTTCAATACGCCGAACGCCAGCCGCCACCGCCGCCTCGCTGATGATTCGGAAAAGCCCGATTTCGCCCGTGGCCCGTGTGTGGGTGCCGCCGCAAAGCTCCATGGAATAGCCATTCAGCGCGCCATGCTCCCCGCCGATCTGCACCACGCGCACAACATCGCCATACTTCTCTCCGAAGAATTGCATGATGTCCTTGCGGCCTTTGATCGACGCATATGGAACTTCCGTCCAACTTACGCCGCCATTCTCCACAATGCGCTCGTTGACAAGCCGCTCGATGTCGCTGACTTGCGTGGGTGTCAGCGGCGCGCTGCCAAAATCGAACGTCAATTTGTCCGGCCCGACGAACGAACCTTTTTGCGTCGCATCAGGGCTGACGACTTCGTGCAAGGCCCAATGGAGCAGGTGAGTCACCGAGTGATGCCGCTGAATCGCGCCGCGGCGCGAAGCGTTCACGCGCAACTCGACTTTGTCGCCGTGTTCGGGCGCATCCTCACCGCCGAGAAAATGCAGGAACGTATTGCTGGTCTTCTGAGTATTGACAATGTGCCAGACATTCGCGCCGGATTGCGCTTCGCCCGTGTCACCAACCTGTCCGCCCATCTCTGCGTACATGGGAGAGACATCCAGTGTGATCGCCAATTTGTCCTTCAATTTGACAACTTCAATTACAGTCGCTTCCGTTTGCAATTGGTCGAAGCCAACGAAGCGAGTCGGCTTCGAGGTGTCGATGTTGGACGCCGCAATAATTTCTTTTTTCTGAGCGGCGCGGGCGCGGGCGCGCTGCTCTTCCATGAGTCTGTTAAAACCCTCGACATCCACACTGAATCCGCGTTCGCGAGCCATTAACTCCGTGAGATCCAATGGGAAGCCATAAGTGTCGTAAAGTAAGAAAGCGAACGTTTTCGTAACGATCCTTTCATCCCCGCGTTCGGTGGTCTCGATAAGAATGTAAGGCTCGGAGGGTTGCGAGCCACCAGTTGAAGGCATGCTCATGCCTATCTCTCTGCGGATCGCGGGGCCTGGCACACTGCTGGGCTCATTAGCGGCCCGCATTTGGCCTTCAAACAGCGCTAGCCCCCTGTCCAGCGTCTTGGTAAAAGCGTCTTCTTCGGCTTTGATGATCTCCCGAATGTTCGTTTCCTTAGCGCGAAGCTCAGGAAATACGTCGCCCATTTCATTGACGAGGATTGTGACTAATTTGTAGAAAAACGGCTCACGAAAACCAAGCGTCCGACCGTAGCGAACCGCTCGCCGCAGAATTCGCCGCAAGACATAATTTCGCCCGTTGTTGCCCGGCAAGATTCCATCCGCTATGGAAAAGCTAAGTGTGCGAAGATGATCGGCGACGACGCGACAAGCCACGTCAATTTGGAGCTGTGGATTTCGACTGAAAGCCAATAAATTCGCCCCGCCAACCGAGCGCCCATCCTCCGGTAACGACGAACAATATTTCTGTTTGCTCAACCTTTCCAATTCGTCAAAAATCGGACGGAAAATATCAGTGTCGTAATTGGAGATCGTTTTTGTGAAATCTTTGAAACCATTCGTGTTCTGGATAATGCCGGTCACGCGCTCGAATCCCATTCCGGTATCGACGTGTTTGGCGGGCAGGGGAGAGAATGTGCCGTCCGCATTGGCATTGAATTGGATGAAAACCAGGTTCCAAATTTCGATGCAACGGGCGTCGCCTTTGTTGACGAGGCTGCCTTGGGTGTCGCCAGCCGGAGTTAGGTCAACATGAATTTCTGAGCAGGGGCCGCAGGGGCCGGTTTCGCCCATCATCCAGAAATTGTCTTTCTTGTTGCCGTTGACGATGTGGACTTTCGGATCCAATCCAGCGGCGGTGAATTTCGCGGCCCACAAGTCGTAGGCTTCCTGGTCGAAATCGCTTGGATCGTTTTTCGATTTATCAGGACTGTAAACGGTGGCGTAAAGACGGTTTTTTGGAAATTTCCAAACCTCTGTAATCAATTCCCACGCCCAATCGATGGTCTCTTTTTTGAAATAATCGCCGAAGCTCCAATTCCCCAGCATTTCGAAAAACGTATGATGGTAGGTGTCCATCCCGACGTCCTCGAGATCGTTGTGTTTGCCGCCGGCGCGAATGCACTTTTGCGTGTCCGTGGCGCGGGTGGGGCTTCCGGGAATGGCGCCGGGCCATTTGTCGACATCGGGCGCGCGCTCGTTCAGGAAGATCGGGACGAATTGATTCATGCCCGCGTTCGTGAAGAGCAGGCCGGGGGAATCGGGCAGCAGGCTCGACGAAGGCACGATGGTGTGGCCTTTGGAGCGGAAAAAGTCCAAGAACGATTGTCGAATTTCAGCGGAAGTCATTCGAAGAGCAGAGTAGCTGGCGCTTCCCTGAGATTAAAGTTTTTTTGCCGAATCGCCCGCAGCGAAATGCCGGTGAACGAAGAAGAAATACAACGCCCCGATGACCGCGAGCGCTCCAAGCATCCAGAACATGATATGGTGCAAATCTCCCGCCATAAGCTGCGTGTCCTGTCCCGCCTTCACCCCCACCCAAACCAGCACGGAGCACCAAATTCCCGAACCCACAAGCGTGAAAGTCGAGTAAAGAAGGAAATTCATTTTGGCAATGCCCATCGGAATGCCGATCAAATGCCGGACCACCGGCAGCAGCCGGGCCACGAAAACGCCAAAGGCCCCATACCGTTTTGCCCAGCGTTCCGACGCTTCGACTTTGGATTCGTTGACGAGAAAGTATTTGCCGAATTTCAAGACCAGCGGGCGTCCCGCGATGCGCGATGCCCAATACATGATCGTCGCGCCAAGCCACGAGCCCAAAGTTCCGGCGATGACAACGCCAGCAAGCGTCAGCTTTCCTGATGTTTGAGCGTAGTGCGCGGCAAAAGGAATGATTCCCTCGCTGGGAATGGGAACGAATGTGCTCTCAATCGCCATCAACGCAGCGATGAGCCAATACCCTCCGGAATCAAGAGAGTCCTGATACCAATGCATCAGGCGATGAAGGAGCGACTCGTGTGGCTCCGTCATGCGCCTGAATTAAGAATGTGGCCGTTAAAACTTCCCGCCATAGACAGCATTCTCACCGAGAATCTGCTCAATGCGCAACAACTGATTGTATTTCGCAACACGATCAGTGCGGCTAAGAGATCCGGTTTTGATCTGTCCGGCGTTGGTGGCCACGGCGATGTCCGCTATGGTCGCATCTTCCGTTTCGCCCGAACGATGGCTGATGACGGCGGTGTAGCCGCTGTCTTGCGCCAATTCAACCGCATCCAAGGTTTCGGTGAGTGAACCGATCTGGTTGACCTTGACGAGAATCGAGTTTGCGATGCCTTCGTCGATTCCTTTTTGCAGGAACTTCACGTTCGTCACGAATAAATCATCGCCGACTAATTGGGTTTTTTCGCCGAGCTTATCGGTGAGAATTTTCCAGGTCTTCCAATCGTTTTCGGCGCAACCGTCTTCGATGCTGATGATCGGATATTTACCAACGAGTTCGACGTAGAAGTCCACCAGTTCCGCGCCCGCCAATTTGCGGCCAGAGCTTTTCTTGAAGACATATTGGGAGGACTTCGCGTCGTAGAATTCAGAAGCCGCCACGTCGAGCGCAAGGAACATATCCTTGCCCGCTTTATAACCGGCGTCTTTAACCGCCTGCAAGATGGCTTCGATGGCCGCCTCGGTGCTTTCGAGTTTCGGGGCGAATCCGCCTTCGTCGCCGACGGCGGTGGAGCAGCCCTTTTTCTTCAGCACGGATTTGAGAGCGTGGAATGTCTCGGTGATCGCCTGCAATCCTTTCGAGAAAGTCGGCAAGCCTTTGGGCACGATCATGAATTCCTGGAAATCAATCGGGGCATCGGAATGCGCGCCGCCGTTGATGACATTGGCCATCGGCACCGGCAGAACTTTGGCATTCGGTCCGCCGAGATATTTGAAAAGGGGAATTCCGAGATAGGTTGAAGCAGCCTTCGCATTGGCCAAGGAAACGGCCAGAATTGCGTTCGCTCCCAATTTGGATTTTGTTTCCGTGCCGTCAAGTTCGAGCATGATGCGATCCACTGTCAATTGATCGAGCGCGTCCGCGCCGCGCAGGGCGGGCAAAATCTGAGTGCTGACATTCTTGACAGCTTTGGTGACGCCTTTGCCGAGGTATCGGCCTTTTTCGCCATCGCGCAATTCGAGAGCTTCGTGCTCGCCTGTGCTGGCGCCGGAAGGAACGGCCGCGCGTCCAGCCGCGCCGCTTGCCAAAAGAACATCGACCTCAATAGTCGGGTTGCCTCGCGAATCCAATATCTCGCGAGCCGTGATATCCGTAATACAACTCATAGGCGGCATCATAAGTCTGCCTGCATGACAGTCAAGGGATAAACAGATTGGCTAACAGACAGCGACGCATCGCCAAGGCGTCCATATGTTCTCCGTGGCTTTGGCGCGGGAGGGTTGCGCATGTATCGTCCTTCCCAAGAAAATACACTGCGGGACGGCCGGGGGAGGGTTCCATCCGAGCCATCTCCGAAAAGGGGCGGCTGGGAGGAAGCCTTGCCCCGGGATCATCTGGTCAATGCGACGTGATGTAGGCGACGATGTTGATGAACATTGGGTAGCCCATTGGCTCGCTGAAAAGGTTGAAGTAACCTTCGTCCTCGCCCTCGTGCTCCCACCCATCACCGTAATGGTTGTTGTGGCAGATCAGCATCACCATCCGATGCTTGTCATCATAGATGGCGAAATAACGCGGATCATGGCCCAGCCGGCTGTAATCGTATCCCTGGTCGTAGGAATGGCCCGTCCGATAATAATCGGCGACGCTCGGCGTTTGCGGCTGTTTCTTGAAAGTGTAAACGCTCTTGAAAATCGGGTGTGACAAATCGAGCAGCTCGGGGGCGCGATCTGGAAAAATGCGCTTGAGCTGGGCATAAAAATGATCCCACTGGCTGTCTCCCCAAAAATCGTCCACCATCGCAAACCCTCCGTTAAGCAAATACTTCCGCAGGTCCGCCACCTCCTCATCATGCAAATCGAAGCGGCCGCCGCCCGCCATGTAAACAAAAGGGAAGTCCTGCAACTGCTTGGTGGTGATATCGATGGCGTTGACGCCCGGTCGCACCTTCATGCTGGTCATCTGGAACAGGCGAAACGTGAGGAGCATATCCGCGTTGGGCGTGTCATCATTCCATGCGCGTCCCACGCCATACTCATCGGGATCGGAGTCGAATCTTAGCCGGGCGAAGGTGAAAACGTCGTCTTTGAAGGCGGGATCAATGGCCTTGCGCATTAATTCCTGCTCCTCCTCGCGTTCGGCTGACCAGCGATACATCCCCCCGCCGCCAAATCCGCGGGTGCCGCGCCCGCCGCCGCCCCTGCCATTTCGGAATTGGGCATTTGCTGAGCAGAGGAGGCCAAGCATCAGAACAGCCGCCCCCAGCGCCCAAAAAGAGCGTGAGGTTTTCGGCCAGCGAAACTGCAATGTCGACGCGCGCATGACAAACCGATTCACCACCGGAAGTTTGCCACGCCCGCCTGTTTTTGCAAGGCAGCGCAGGGCTGTCCTAACTCCCATTCTTCCCATTCCGAGCCCCATCCTTAATCATTGACTATAAGTTAGTATGCACTAACTTGTTGTCGTCATGAAGAAAACCCGGCTTTCGGCAGAAGCGCGAAAGGCGGCCATTGTACAGGCCGCGCTGCCTCTTTTTGCGTGCAAGGGTTACGCGGAAACCACGACCAAGGAACTCGCCCGCGCGGCCGGCGTTTCCGAGCCGCTCCTTTACCGCCATTTCCCGAGCAAGGACGCAATTTACGTCGAGATTCAAAATCTGATCTGCCAAAGCACCAACCCATCGACCCGCAAATTTGTTCAGTTGACAAAGGAGCTGGAGGCTTCCACCGGCACGCTGGTGAAACTGGTCTATTATATTGTCAGCATTCAAATTCTTGGCAAACCGTTTGCGGCCATTGAATGGAACACGCGCCTTCGCCTCATGCTGAACAGTTTTCTGGAGGACGGTTTGTATGCCCGCCTAATGTATCAGAATCGCTTCGATTGTTTTTGCTCGCGGATTGAGGAATGCCTGAAAGTTGCCGTGGAGGCTGGTGACGCGGAGGAATCGCCGATTCCGCCCGCCAACACCGCCCGGTTCGCGCATCATCTGGCCGCGTGGATTGCGCTTGTTCATTTGCCACCGCAGCCTGCCATTGGGTATACCGAGTCGCGCGAAGAGCTTGTGCGCCAGGCCGTGCTGTTTACACTGCGCGGGATGGGCTTGAAGCGGAGCGCCATTAAAAAGTATTTTGATCCCGAAGCTCTCAACGAGTTTTTCGAATCCTGATTCTGAATAATTTTATGAAGGTGAAATGGATTTTGTGGGCAGGTCTTCTATTGCTGATGGTCGCTGGTTGTGATCGAAAGCAAAACAACCTGTCCGCTGGCGGCCCGCCCGAGATGCCGCCCATGCCGGTCGCCGTCGTGCATCCCATCGCAAAAGAGGTCACGGAATGGGACGAATACCAGGGCTGGGTCGAAGCGGTCGACACCGTCGCCATTCGCGCCCGGGTCAATGGCTACCTGCAATCCATTCATTTCAAGGACGGCGCGGAAGTCAAAAAAGGCGATCTGCTTTTTGTCATTGACCCGCGCCCCTACAAGGCTGACCTCGACCGCGCCAACGCGGACCTGTTGCAAGCGCAGACGAAATACGAATTGGCCAGCAACGACCTTGCCCGCGCCAGCCGCCTGCTTAAAGCCCGCGCCATCTCGGAGGAAGACGCCGATTCGCGCTCCAAGGCGGAGCGCACCGCCAGCGCCGGCATTCAATCAGCGTTGGCCGCCGTCGAGATGTCGAAATTGAACATGGAATATACCGAGATTCGCGCGCCCATCGACGGTCGCATCGGCCGCAAAATGATGACCGAGGGCAATCTCGTCAATGGCGGAGCAGGGGAATCCTCGCTGCTGGCCACCATTGTGGCGCAGGACCCGATTTACTGCCGCTTCGACGCCGACGAACGATCCATCCTGAAATACGCCGATCTTTCGCGCCATGGCGAGCACGGAAATTTTGGCGGCGGCAAATGGCCCGTCGAAATCGAATTGGCCAACGAAACCGGCTTCCCGCACAAGGGCGTGCTCGATTTTGTTGACAACCAGGTTGACCCAAACACCGGCACCATGCGCGTGCGTGGGAAGTTCTCGAATCCCGACCGCGTCCTGCAACCCGGATTTTTTGCGCGCGTCCGCGTGCCGGGATCGGAGGCGCATCAGGCGCTGTTGATTCCCGATCTCGCTGTCGGCTCCGACCAGGATCAAAAATTCGTATTGACAACAAGCTCGTCGAACACCGTCCAATACGCCCCCGTGAAACTTGGCCCGATCATCGACGGAATGAGGGAGGTGCTGGGAGGATTGCAGACGAATGATTGGATTATCATCGACGGGTTGATGGCCGTCCGGCCCGGCTCCAAAATCATCCCCAATCCCACCAACGCGGCCCCCGTTGCTGTGACGCAATAAGCGAGGCGCGATGAAATTCTCCCACTTCTTTATCGGCCGCCCGATTTTTGCCTCGGTGCTGTCGATTGTCATTTTGATCGCGGGCGGGCTGGCGCTTCTGAAGTTGCCAGTGGCGGAATATCCTCCCGTCGTGCCGCCGACGGTTGTGGTAAAAGCATCCTATCCCGGCGCGAATCCCCAGGTCATCGCCGATACTGTTGCCACGCCGATTGAAGAAGAAGTCAACGGCGTGGAGGACATGCTTTACATGTCCGCCCAATGCGCGAGCGACGGCACCATGCAATTGACAGTGACGTTCAAAATCGGCACCGACCTGGACAAAGCGCAGGTGCTGGTGGAAAACCGCGTGGCCGTTGCGGAAGCGCGCTTGCCGGAGGAGGCCCGCCGCCTCGGCGTGACCACTGCGAAGAGTTCGCCGGACATTACATTGGTTGTGAACCTGTTTTCTCCGGACGGGCGTTACGACCAGGTTTACGTCAGCAATTATGGCTATCTGCAAGTGAAGGATGCGCTGGCGCGTTTGCCGGGTGTGGGCAGCATCATCATTTTCGGCGCGCGCGATTATTCGATGCGCATCTGGCTCGACCCGGAGAAAATTGCCGCGCGCAATCTGACTGCCGATGACGTCATCACCGCCATACGCGAGCAAAACGTGCAGGTCGCCGCCGGGCAGATCGGCCAGCCGCCGGTGGGCAAGGGCGTCGATTTCCAATACATCGTCAATACCCAGGGACGTTTGACGGACGAAAAACAGTTTGCCGACATGGCGATCAAGAACGGCGCCGACGGCCAGGTGACGCGGGTGCGCGATGTGGCCCGGGTGGAGCTGGCCGCGCTGGATTACAGCATGAACACCAAGCTCGATGGCCGCCCGACCGCCGCGGTCGCGATTTTCCAATTGCCCGGCTCCAATTCCATCGAAACCTCCGACGCCGTCCATGCGGCGATGAAGGAATTGAAGAAACGCTTCCCGCCGGGGCTGGATTACAAAATTGTATTTGACACTACCGGCTTCACCCGCGAATCGATTCGCGCCGTGGTGCATACGCTCATTGAAGCGATGCTGCTGGTCGTCTTGGTTGTCGTCGTCTTCCTGCAAACGTGGAGGGCCTCGCTGATCCCTCTGCTCGCCGTGCCGGTGTCATTGATCGGAACGTTCGGCGCGATGGCGGTGATGGGCTTCTCGATCAACAACCTCTCGCTTTTCGGCCTGGTTCTGGCCATCGGCATCGTGGTCGACGACGCGATTGTCGTAGTCGAGAACGTCGAGCGCAACATGGGCCTCGGCCTCTCGCCGCGCGATGCGACGGCCAAGGCGATGGACGAAGTCAGCGGCGCGGTTGTGGCGGTGGCGCTGGTGCTGGCAGCGGTGTTTGTGCCGACCGCATTTATCACGGGTGTCTCGGGGCAGTTCTATCGCCAATTCGCGTTGACGATTGCATTCTCGACGCTGATTTCAGCGTTCAACTCGCTGACCTTAAGCCCGGCGCTTTGCGCGATTCTGCTCCAGCCGCACGGCCATCGAACCGACATTTTCAGCCGCGTGTTGAACAGTTCGGCCGGTTGGTTTTTTAATGGGTTCAACACGGCTTTCGGACGCTGCACGACCGCTTACAGCAACGCCGTCCGCCGGTTGATTGGTGTCAGCGCCCTCGTCGTCATCGTTTACTTCGGATTGATCGGATTGACGTGGTTCAGCTTCCAGCGCGTGCCGACCGGCTTCATTCCGCCGCAGGACAAGGGCTATCTTGCCATCGCTGTGCAATTGCCCGACTCGGCGTCTCTCGAACGCACCGACGCGGTGGTGGATCGCATCGGCAAAATTTGCAGCGAAACGCCCGGCGTCAAAGCGTCCATCGATTTGGCGGGGCTTTCCGTCATCAGCCTGAGCGCAAGTCCGAATTCGGGCACCGTTTTCGTTATCCTTGACGACTTCGAAGAGCGCACTCCGAAGGGTCTCACGGGCGATGTCGTTCTGGGGAATTTGCGGCAGAAGCTGGCGGGAATTTCCGAAGGATTTGTCGGCGTTTTCCCTCCGCCGCCTGTGAATGGCATGGGTGTGGTCGGCGGTTTCAAAATGGAATTGCAGGATCGCGGCGGCGCGGGCTTGCAGGCATTGCAAGGCGCGGCCATGCAGTTGATGGTGGAGGCGAACAAGACCGGAAAAGTGCAGGTTTCCTACCCAACGTTCCGCGCCAGCACGCCGCAGCTTTATCTCGATGTCGACCGGCTCAAGGCAAAATCAATGGGTGTTCCTCTGACGGATTTATTCGACACGCTTCAGGTTTATCTCGGCTCTCTCTACGTCAACGATTTGAATTTGTTTGGCCGCACGTATCACGTCACCGCCCAGGCCGATGCGCCGTTTCGGCGCGAACCGGAGGACATCTTGAACTTCAAGACTCGCAACAGCCAGGGCCAGATGGTGCCGCTCGGCACGCTGGTCAAAGTGCGCAGCGTCACCGGCCCTGACCACATTGTGCGCTATGATATGTATCCCGCCGCGGAAATCACCGGCAGCGGCTCACCGGGCGTCAGTTCCAGCGAAGCCATCGCGACGATGGAAAAAACGGTGCAGCAAAAATTGCCCTCCAGCATGGGTTTCGAATGGACGGAATTGACGCTCCAGGAAATCCTTGAGGGCAATACATCGCATTACATTTTCCCGTTGTGCGTCCTGTTTGTATTCTTGACGCTGGCCGCTCTTTACGAGAGCTGGTCGCTGCCGCTGGCGATCATCCTGATTGTGCCGATGTGCCTGCTCTTCGCGATTCTCGGCGTCTGGATTCGCGGAATGGATAATAACATCTTCACGCAAATCGGGTTCGTGGTGCTGGTGGGGCTGGCCTGTAAAAACGCCATCCTCATCGTCGAATTCGCCAAGCAGCAACAAGACGCCGGAATGGGCCGCAAGGAAGCGGCCGTGGAAGCGAGCCGGCTGCGCTTGCGCCCGATTTTAATGACGTCCTTCGCATTCATTTTCGGCGTGGTGCCGCTGGTGCTGGCCAAGGGCGCGGGCGGCGAAATGCGCCGGGTGCTGGGCACGGCGGTGTTCAGCGGCATGCTGGGCGTGACGTTTTTTGGAATCTTCCTGACGCCCGTTTTTTACAATGTCATCCGCTTTCTGACGGAGCGGAGGAAAACATGAGAATCCCCCATTTCATCGCGGGTTGTCTGATGGCTGCGGCGGCGCTGGTTGGCTGCTCGGTGGGGCCGGATTACAAATCGCCGCCAACGACCGCCCCGACAAATTTTTCCGGCGCGTCATCGGAGTATTCGACCAACGAACCCGTCGCCCAGTGGTGGCGGACTTTTGGCGATTCCGATTTGACCCGTCTCATGGAACGCGCGATGGCGAGCAATTTCGATTTGCGCATCGCCACCGCCAATCTCATGCAAGCCCGCGCGCTGCGGATGGGCGCGAAGGCCGATTTTTTTCCGGTGGGAACCGGCGTCGCCAGTTACACCAACGAAAAATACAGCGAGGCGCAGGTCTTCAATATTCCAAATGCCCCCCTGCAACAGGAGCTTTACAGCGCTGGTTTCGACGCAACGTGGGAATTGGATATTTTCGGCCGGCTCCGGCGAGCTTATCAATCCAGCACGGCTTCGATGCAAGCCCTTGAGGCGAACCGCCGCGACGTGCAAGTGAGTTTGGCGGGCGAACTGGCGCGGAATTATTTTGAATTGCGCGGCTCGCAAAATGAATTGGCCGTGCTCCGCAAGAATGCGGAGAATCAAACCCAAACGCTCAAGATCACCCAGGCCCGCCTCGAAGCCGGCGGCGGCACAGAATTGGATGTCGCCCGCGCCCGCGCTGAATTGAACACGACACTTGCTCAGATCGCTCCCGTCGAATCCACCATTTCGCACGCCACGCATCGCCTGGGCGTGTTGACGGGCCAGCAGCCGGAAGCGCTCGAACCTGAATTGGCGACGCCGCATCCGATTCCCGCGTTGCCCGCGATGGTCGCCATCGGCAATCCGGCTGACCTGCTGCGCCGCCGCCCGGACGTTCGCGCAGCGGAGCGCAATCTTGCCTCCGCGAGTGCGCAGATTGGAGTTGCGGTGGCCGATCTGTTTCCACGCGTGACATTCAACGGAACCATCGGCGTGGAAGCCGAATCGTTTGCCGGCCTTGTGCGCCCCGGAGCCGACACGCATTCGTTCGGCCCTTCCCTGACGTGGGCGGCGTTCGATTACGCGCATGTGCGCGCGCGCGTCAAGGCGGCTGGCGCGGTGGCCGAAGCGCAACTCGCGCAATACCAGAAAACAGTATTGACAAGCCTTGAGGAAACCGAGAACGCGCTGGTGGATTTCGGGCGCGCCCGCGCGCGCCTGGGTTATTTGACGGAATCGGTCAAGGCAAGCCAGTCCGCCTCCGACCTCGCGCGCACCCAGTATGAAAACGGCGCGACGGATTTTCTAACTGTATTGGATTCCGAACGGGTGCTGCTGCAAGCGCAGGATCAATTGGCGCAAACAGAGACGCAAACCGCGACCGCGCTGATTGCCGTTTACAAATCTCTCGCGGGCGGTTGGCCTGAGAATCCGCCCAAAAAGTAACCCGACATGCACATCGTTCGATGCAATTACGAAAAGCACGGCGAAGCGATCCTTGCGATTTTCAACGAAGCCATCGTCCATTCCACCGCGCTCTACGACTACAAGCCGCGGACAAAGGAAATGATGGCAGCGTGGTTTGAAAACAAGGCGAAGGGGAAATACCCGGTCTTTGGCGCCGAGAGCGATTCAGGGGAATTGATGGGCTTTTCCACTTACGGAACCTTTCGCGCTTTTCCGGGCTATAAATATACGGTCGAGCATTCTGTTTATGTTGACACACGCTTTCGTGGCAAGGGACTGGGCAAGATTCTGCTGAAGGAGATCATCACCGCCGCCGGGGCGCAGAATTACCACGTCATAATCGGTGTTATTGACAGTGCCAACGCCGTCAGCATTCATCTGCACGAGGCGCTCGGCTTTACTTGCTCAGGGACGATTCGCCAGTCGGGTTTTAAGTTTGGCCGCTGGCTTGACGTGGTGCTTTATCAGTTAATCCTGCCAACTCCCGCCGAGCCAAACGAGCTTTAGCATTCAGACGGCCAATTTGTGCAGATCCTCCAGCGAAAAAGCTTTAATGCCGTTCGGCGCAGTCCGAAGAGGGCGCCGCGTGAAGATCATCCTGCCGATGCTCGCGTTTCCGGGATTCGGGTATTGTTTGATTTTGGCCTCCAGTTCCGCGACGAGCGAAGTTGCGGAAGTCACCGCGCCCCACTTGCATTCGCCCAGATCAATCCAGTTGTCCGACCGCACTCCGACCACGTCGATTTGGAATTCCTTGTTTTTCCAATACTCGCCAATCTGAAAGGAAACGCTGGGCATCTCGCGGACATAATGTTGCGATAGCGCTTCGCGGCACAACCGCTCAAAGCACGAGCCAAAATACGAATCCAGATTGCCGGCAATTTGATCATGGTAAGCCGCCTGCGGATTTTCACGAATGCGGCTCAAGTTGGGAAAAATGAAGCGGTACCAAAAGCGCAGAAACGGATCCTTCAAGCAGTAACGGACGTCCTTGGCCGAAGGCTTGTGCGTCGTCAGCGGGAATTCGCGCCCGACGTAACCGAGCGAGGAGAGCGTATCGAGTTGGTAAGTGATGGAACGCGCGTCAACGCCGATGGAGGCGGCGATGTCTTTGAGCGCATGCCGCCCGGACGAAAGAACATCGAGGACGGCCTGGAATTTGTCGAGTCCCCGCAATTCTTCGCGCAGCAGAAACTCCGGTTCGCGGGAGAGCGGAGAGAAATCGTTCAAAAACGTCTGGCAGATATTTTGCGCCACGGAAACGTTGTCCTTGAAGGCGAGCAGATACAGCGGGACGCCGCCGGTCATGAAATAAGCCCGGGCCTGATCGTCGCGGGAATAGCCGGGATGGAAGCGGGCCGCCTCCTGGAACCTGAATGGCTGCAATTGAATTTGCGATGTGCGGCGGCCGCCAAGCGGTTTCCGGCTGCCGAGAACTTCGCGCTCCATGAATCCCACATAGGACCCCGCGAGGATCAGCATGACTTTCCCGGTGTGCTGCCATTCGCGATCCCAAAGTTCCTGCACAATGGAGGGAAGACTTTTCTCCTCTTCCACGATCCATTGGAATCCGTCGAGGGCGAGGATGAGCTTCTGCGGCTTGGTCCAGGCGCGGACAGTTTCCGAGAGAGCCGTGCGCCAGTCGGAGATTTGGGCCTTGGCCAGCAAGGGCTGCCCAATAGCGCGCGATGCGGTGAGCAGAAATTCCTGAATCTGAAGGGCGGAGGGTGCTTGTTTGCCGACAAAATATATGCCGGGCCGGTCGCCCTTAAAATGGATGATAAGCTCGCTTTTCCCAACCCGGCGCCTCCCATAGATAGGCACAAGATTGGATTCGGACGACAGGTATTGCTTGTCCAGTTCGCCCAATTCCCGCTCGCGTCCGATGAAGTTCCACTTGCTCATTTCCCGGCATCTTACATCATCCAATTATACTTTGTCAAACTACAGTTGGACGAACTATATTTGGATAATCTGGAAAAATCCACGCCGTCGAGGCGGGTTGGGTGTCAGGCGGTGGTGGCTGCGGCGGCCGCGGCTGCCCGCTGGTCTTCAAACACTTTTTCCGCCGCGGTGGCTTGCGGGGCGCTTCCGCAATGCGGTTCGGCCGCAAGAGTGGCCAGGCCGAAACCAAAACCTTTCAGACCATTTTGCCAGACGGTTCTGCCGGTCGCGGCATCGAGGCAAAAAATCTCGCCGTTGCAGGCCGCGATGACCTTGCCCTCCAACACCTGGACGTTTACGAAATTCGCCCCGCTCAAATGGACTCCCCACGCCTGCTGGCCGGTTTGGGCATGGAGCGCAATCACGGAGCCTTTGATGCCTACAAATACCAATTGTGAAGTTGTCATAGTGTTCCTCTCGTTTTCGTCAAGGATAGCGAATGTCGGCGAGGGCGGCGATTCCAAACGGCGCTATTGGTTATACTGGACTTGGCCTGCGCTGGCGGGATACGCTGGCGGAGGCTATGCCATCCAATATTATTGTATTGTGGGTTTATATCGTGCTGCTTTTGGCGGGCGGACTGATGGGTTTCATCAAGGCCGGGAGCAAGATTTCACTCATTGTCTCCTCGGTTTTCGCCGCGGCGCTCGCGCTGTGCGCGACGGGCATCATCCATCCATTTTATGTGGCGGATATTCTGGTGGGCTGCCTGTTGCTGGTCTTCGGAATGCGATTTGCCAAGGGGAAGAAATTCATGCCGTCCGGGCTGATGCTGATTCTCTCGGCCGGAACATTGGCGGCGCTGCTGTTCCTGAAATAATCGGCGCTTCGCCTTCGTTCTCCGTGCAAACGTCCCTTCCGATCTGGCAGATTCACGGCCCGATTATCAACACGCTCCGCGATGGGAATCGCCTCGTGCTGGTGGCCCCAACAGGTTCCGGCAAAACCACCCAGGTTCCTCAAATGTTGCTTGACAGCGGGATGTGCGAGGGGCGCATTGTTGTGCTGCAGCCTCGCCGCGTTGCGGCTCGCACTGTGGCCGCGCGGGTGGCGTGGGAGCGCAAGGTCCAGCTTGGCGGAGAAGTGGGCTATCAGATCCGCTTTGAAGATCGGACAAGCCTTGGCACGCGCGTTTGTTTCGTCACTGAAGGGATTCTGCTGCGGTGGCTGCAGGACGAGGCCGCGCTGCCCGGCATCAGCGCGATACTCTTCGACGAATTTCATGAGCGCAATCTTCTGAGCGACGTCGCGCTTGCGCTTGTCAAGAATTTGCAGCAAACGCGTCGGCCCGATCTGCGAATCGTCGTCATGTCAGCCACTTTGGACGCCGAGCCGGTGGCGAAGTATTTAGGCGATTGCCCGGTGCTGGTCTCCGAAGGCAAAACATATCCGGTCGAGATCAGGCATCTGAGCCTGCTCGACGAGCGACCGCTTTCAGATCAAGCGGCGGATATCGTGGCAAACATTGTAAATGCCGGCGATCCCGGCGACATTCTCGTTTTCATGCCGGGCATGGGTGAAATCAATTCGACCCTTGGCGCGTGCCGGGCCGCGGGGATGCGCGAGCCGTTGGCTTTGATTCCGTTGCACGGCGAATTGCCGCCGGAAGAACAGGATCTCGCATTTGCATCCAGCCGCCTTCGCAAAGTGGTCGTGGCCACCAACGTGGCGGAAACCTCCGTCACCATTGACGGAATTATTCATGTTGTTGACAGCGGCGTGGCGCGGGTGGCGCGGTATGACGCCGAGCGCGGCATCGGCACTTTGTTCATCGAACCCATAAGCCGCGCCTCCGCCGACCAACGCGCCGGCCGGGCGGGGCGCACCGCGCCTGGCGTTTGTCACCGGCTTTGGACAGAAAGCGGGCATTTGAATCGCCCCGAGCGCAACACTCCCGAAATCCAGCGCACGGATTTGGCGGAAGTTGTGCTGCTCCTTCACTCGTTCGGCATCAAGGACGCCGCGCGATTCGATTGGCTGGATCGGCCCGATCCGCAGGCAGTCGAACGGGCCGAAAAACTCTTGCGAATCCTTGGCGCGCTGCGGCCTGCCGGGAAAGACGACGGGCCCGACATCACGCCCATCGGCCGCGAGATGCTGCGGTTGCCCATGCACCCGCGGTATTCCCGGATGCTCGTCGAAGCGTTCCGCCGGCAATGCGTCCCGGCGGCGGCTTTGTGCGCGGCTCTCGTGAGCGGGCGAGATTTGCTGGTTCGCCTCCGCCGGGAAGACCAGCACATCGCCGAAGCGCGCGAGCTTTTCGAGGCCAGCGCGGAATCGGATTTTTATACGCTGATGCGGGCATACCAGTTCGCCAGGAACAACGGCTTCAACGTCGAGCGATGCCGGCGTTACGGGATTCACGCCCAGATCGCGCGCCAGATGCAGCAAACATTCGAGCAAATTCTCCACGCCGCCCGGGCCTCGGCGGATGGCGCGGAACCGAAAGAGGAAGCGCTGCCGCGCTGTCTTGCCGCGGGATTCATCGACCAGCTTTGCCGCCGCCGCGACCAAGGGACGCTCGATTGCGACGTGGTGGACGGGAGATCGGGAACTTTAGTGCGCGAGAGCGTGGTGCAGAATGCGCCACTTTTCGTCGCCGCCAGCATTCGCGAAGTCCCCGGTCGAACCGGAAACATGACATTGCTTGGCCTTGCCACTGCGGTAAAAAGGGAATGGATTGAAGAAATGTTTCCTGACCAGGTCATGGTCCGAATCGAGCATTTGTTTGACGCGACTCACAAGCGAGTGAGCGCGGTCAAGATGGCGCGTTTTCTCGATCTGCTCATTCATCACGAGCACCAGCGGGAATTGGATCCGGCAGCTTCCGGTCGCTGTCTCGCGGAAGCGGCGGCGCGGCCTTGCTTTGAATTGCCGTTGTTCAACCACGAATTGAAACAAATGATCGGGCGCGTTAATCTCACTGCTGCCCTGATGCCGGAATTGGAGCTTCCTGTAGTTGACAAAATTTTTGTGACTTCTTTTTTGGCGCATGCGTTCCGGGGGTTGACGCTCGCCCGCGAGGCCCAGGCGACGCCGTTGCGCGATGCGTTTCTGGATTTTTACGGCCGTGATAGATTGGAGTGGTTGAACGAACTCGCCCCTCTGCACATCACGTGGCATGACGGGAGGAAAATGAAGCTCCTCTACGCGGAGGAAGCCCGTGACGAAGACGGCGAGCCGGTGTCTCCCGAGCTGCAGGTGAAATTGCACGAATGTTTCGGCTTGAAGGAACATCCGCACATCTGCGAGGGAAAACTGCCGGTTAAATTGTGGCTCTGTTCCCCGGATGGGAAGCGGATTGATTCAACCTGCAATTGGAGTTCATTCAAATCCAACTCGTATCCCAAACTCAAACCGGCGCTGCAAAAGAAATTTCCTGGGCAGATGTGGTTGTAGGCAGGTTGTTGAAAAATGATTTTGAGCTTTGATTTTCGGCCGCTGGAGCGGAATCTTCATGGCAAAGGCATGAAGAACTTCAGCGCCATGGTGGTATTGCTTTTCTGGGCCGTCGCCGCCGCGTTCGGCGATCCGGCCGAACAGCTTTTTGTGAAAGGGGTCGAGGCGCAAAACCACAACGATTTGCCGGGCGCGCTGGAGGACTTCACCAAGGCCATCGAAGCAAACAGCAATTATTTCAAAGCCTACAACAGCCGCGCCATTGTTCGCCAGAATCTCGGCGACGTGGCCGGAGCCATGTCCGATTTCACAAAAGCCATCGCGCTGAGCGCCGACTCCGCGGAGGCGTATTTTGGGCGTGGGCGGCTCAATCAGCTCACCGGCCATCTTGAAGAATCGCTGGCGGATTTCAACGAGTCGATCAAGCGGCGCCCGGCTTACGTGGCGATTTTTGGACGCGGGCGGGTCGAGCAAATTCAAGGCAAACTGGACGCTGCCCTGGCGGACTTCGACAAGACCATCGAATTGACGCCGCAATTTGCCAGCGCCTATTATTTCCGCGGCTGCCTGCGCTATGATCAGCATTTGTTTGACAAGGCGTTGGCGGATTTCTACAAGGTTTGCGCGATGAATTCCCCGGCGGATTACGGCCATATCCGCCTTTGGCTGACGCAGGCGCGAATGGGGCAAAGAGACGCCGCCACCAAGGATTTGTCATTGTATTTGACGCTCCGCCCGGGCGGAGTGGCGACGGGTTGGATTGCGAAAATTTGCGCTTTTCTAACCGGGGGAATATCCGAAGGCGATTTCCTGAAAGCCGCCGAAGAGGGCGATCAGAATGGGAGCAATGCGCTCAAGCGCGAGGCCTTTTTCCTTGCTGGCACCGTGCGGCTTATTGGCGGAGACAAGGCCGCCGCGAAGGATTTTTTTGCGAAATGTGTTGCGACCGGCGCGCCGGAGGATCCCAGCTACCAAAGCGCCGCCGCAGAGTTAAAGGCGCTTTCTGAGGCCAAGTGAGCCGCTCCCATAGGTCCTATTAGTCCCATTCATCGCTGTCACTAAAGAGCTCGCGCAGATTTCTTGCCATTGGCGCTTCCCCGGTGCTACCATGTCAACCATGACAGTGGAACCAGTTGACGCAACGACGCACACAACGATTTCCGAGCTGATGACGCGAGTGCTCGAAGGCGGCGAAATCACCCGCGACGAGGCTCTTTGGATGATCAGTCTCGAGAGCACGGCGGATATTTTCGATCTCATGGCGGGGGCGAACCGCATTCGCGAACGATTCAAGGGCAACAAGATTCACCTTTGCTCCATCGTGAACGCCAAGGCTGGCGCTTGCTCCGAGAATTGCAGTTTTTGCGCGCAATCGTCCCATTACCAGACTGGGTCGCCGCGTTACGGGTTTGTCGATCCTGAGCCGGTGCAGGAAGCCGCGGACGAAGCCAGTCGCAATAACGTCACGGCGGTCGGATTGGTTGCCGCCTGGCGCGGCCTTAACGAGGGGCCGATGCTGGACGAGGTTTGCGATCGCATTCGCGAATTGGCCGGCAGCGGCAAGACCCGGCCTGACGCCTCGCTCGGCATTATCAAAAGCCAGCGCGTGGCGGACCGATTGAAGGAAGCGGGCTTGGAGTGTTACGGGCACAATCTCGAGAGTTCCCGGCGCTTTTTCCCAAATACATGCTCGACCCACACCTACGAAGACCGCCTGCAAACGATCTCGTATCTCAAGGCGGCGGGCATTCGGATTTGCTCGGGCGGCATTCTCGGAATGGGCGAAACGCGCGAAGACCGCTGCGACCTGGCGTTTTCGTTGAAAGAAATTGGGGCGAGCGTCGTTCCCATCAACATACTCAATCCAATTAAGGGCACGCCGTTTGAAAACAACGAGCCGCTGGCGCCGATGGAAGTGCTGAAAACCATTGCCTGTTTCCGATTCATCCTGCCGCGCCGCGAAATCATGATCGCGGGCGGGCGGACGGTTAATTTGCGGGACATGCAGAGCATGGTGTTTGCGGCGGGCGCGAGCGCGCTGATGGTCGGGAATTATTTGACAACGCTGAATCAGCCTGTCGAGCGTGACTTGCAAATGCTCAAGGACCTCGGGCTTGACCCGCGCTGGGATCACGGATTCGAAGACGAGTAACCGGCCGTGGAGCGCCTCGGAAAAAATCTTGGCGGCTACTTCGGCGAACTCATCGACATCCATCGTGTTCTGTCAAATATAGAAAGTGCCGCGTCGGCAAGACATTGGGCGCGCGATGGAACCTTTCTGGCCTACCACAGAATCGCGGAGCCCTCCCGGGCGCGTGTTTACATTTCCACTGGAATTCACGGTGACGAACCGGCCGGTCCGATGGCAGCCCTGCGCTTGATAGAAGATGACCACTGGCCAGAGGATATCTCGATAACCATATGCCCGTGCCTCAATCCCGCGGGTTTCGAGCTTCACCGCCGCGAAAACGCCGGCGGTGTCGATTTGAACCGTGACTATCGCCACTTCCATTCCGCCGAATGCCGTGCGCACGCGGAGTGGATTCAACTGCAGCCGCGGTTCGACGTCTCGCTTTGCCTGCATGAGGATTGGGAGTCCAGCGGGTTTTATCTTTACGAGCTAAACCCGGACAAAAAGCCCTCGCTCGCTGAAAAAATTATTGACGCAGTCGCAAAAGTTTGCCCTGTGGACATGTCGCCTGTGATAGAAACGTGGCCCGCCCATGGCGGAATCATCCGCCCGAACGTCGATCCGGCGGAGCGGCCAAACTGGCCGGAAGCCATGTATTTGATAGCGCACAAGACCCGCCAGAGCTACACGTTGGAGGCGCCTTCCGACTTCAGTTTGGAGATGCGGATTCGGGCGTTGCAGGCGGCAGTCGACGCTGTTGTCGGGGCGTTGTAAAATGCACGATTGCAAGCACTTTGAAACCCGCGTGCCAGCGCTGGTAGGGTGATCACCCCACTTTTCTGATCCCATCAGGTATGACACTGTAAAAACACTGCGTGAAAAGTGTAAAAGTCATTGAGCTTTTGGACCGAGGGGCTTTCCCCGGTGAGGTGGAACGTGAGCTATCGGAAGCGAGCTACAGTTTAAACATTACGGCAGTCTATCAGGACGACTTGGGTCGCGAGTGGGGGATGGAGGTTTTGCGCGAAGCGGCGCGGCTCGCCGGCCAGGACAGAGTTCAGCACGCATGGTTTGAGATCGGCACGCTCGCCAGCACCGTCATCCGCCGCAAGGCGGCTGGCGCTGCCGCCATAGCGGATGTCATTGTCATGTCCGTGCGCGGAGCCGATGAAGTTACGCCGGAATTCCGCGCTTGGGTGGACGCTTGGATGTCGCGGCGCAAATCCCGCGCGGGCGCGCTGGTTGCGTTGCTGGCGGTGGATGAGGTAAAGGAAGCCAGCTCGCTTCCAATGATGACCTACCTTGAGCAAGTCGCGCAGCAGGCGGGATTGGACTTCATTCCACAACAGCGCCAGCGCCCAGTCCCGCGCATTATCCTGGCAAATCCGGTCGTTGTGCCTGCGGCGCTTCCATTGCCGAACGATCGGTCGCTCTACACTTTCCGCCATTACGGTTTGAACGAGTAGGGGATGTTCGTTTAGCCCAGCGGTTCCTGTTGCGAGATGCAGTGGAACGAGCCAAGCCCCCAGATCAATTCAGTTGAGTCCACGCCTATAACCTGGCGATTTGGAAATTCCCGCTGCAAGATCGCCAGTGCCTCACGGTCCATTTTGTCACGGAAGGTGGGGACCAGCACCATTCCATTCGCGATGTAGAAATTCGCATAACTTGCCGGAAGCCGCTGGCCGTCGTATTCGATCAACCCGGGCATGGGCAGTTCGACGATTCGGAAGCTTCGCCCCTCGGCATCCTTCATCAATCGCAATCGCTCCAAGTTCTCCTTCAACGGCTCGAAATTTGCGTCGTGCCGATTTTGTTCTGTGACCACCGCAATCGTCGTTGGATTGAGAAAGCGCGCCAGATCATCAATGTGGCCGTCGGTATCATCGCCGACAATTCCGTCGACCAGCCACAAAACCTGATTCACGCCGAGATAATCGCAAAGATACGTTTCAATGGAGTGCTGGCTGAGCGCCGGATTTCGATTCGGGTTCAGCAGGCACGAAGTTGTGGTTAGGACGGTGCCGTGGCCATTCACCTCGATGGAGCCGCCTTCGAGGATGATGCCGGGAGAGAATAGGGGAAGGTTATAAAACTTCGCAACGTGCTGTGGAATGGCGTCGTCGAGATCGAAGGGCGGGTATTTGCCGCCCCACGCGTTGTAATCCCAATCGACCACCGCGCGTTCACGATGACTGTCGTCGCCTTTGACCAGAAAAATTGGGCCGTGATCCCGGCACCACGGCTCGTAAGCGGGGAAATGATGAAATTGGACGCGTTCCAGCGGCACGTGCTCGCCAGTGAGGAGGCCACGCACCCAATGCTCCATTTCCTCGTTCCATACATTGATATGCACGTCCTCAACTGTGACCAAATGGCGGATTAGCTCCGCGTAAACAGGGGGGACGGTGTCGTATTTCCCGGGGAAGCTGATGCCTTCGGGCCGGGGCCAGGTGAACCAAGTGCCAGCGTGGGGCTCCCATTCCGCAGGCATGCGAAAGCCGAGGGATTTCGGCGTGGGTGATGTTGAGGGCGGCGGGGTCATGGCGTTGCTTTGGATTGCGTTTCGCTCTCTGCCGCCCATGGCTATCCGGTTCCAAAGAACCGGATGCCAGCAAATACTGCGGAAAAAATTAAGCCGTGGCGGCTGCGGTTTTCTCTTCCTTCTTGTCTTCCGCCTTCTCGGGCTCTTTGGACTCGGACGTGCCAGTCTTGGCAGGTTCAGCCGGAGCTTCCGGGACAGGGACGTCGACAAACTCAAGGATCACCGTTTGAGCGGCGTCGCCCTGGCGCTGGCCCAGGCGAACGATGCGAGTGTAACCGCCGCGGCGTTCCTTTTGGGTGGGCGCGATGTCGTTGAAAAGAATCTTCACCGCGTCTTCGTCCTGGTGCAGGCGGGCGGAAGCGAGGCGGCGGTCATGCAACGTGCCGGCTTTGCCGAGCGTGATCATTTTTTCCGCGACGGAGCGAGCGGCTTTGGCCTTGGCCAAGGTCGTCTTGACGCGGCGATGTTTGATCAGGCTGCAAACCAAGCTGGCCAGCATGCGGTTGCGATGCTGTCCTGTGCGGCCGAGTTTGGCCGTGCGTTTCAGGTGGCGCATAAATTAAATCCTTATTCGATCTTGTTTTCGTCCTTCGGAGCTTCCAGAAGGGCGGCATCAATGTTCATGCCGAGGGACAACCCAAGGCTGGAAAGCTTGTCCTTGATTTCATTCAGGGACTTCTTTCCGAAGTTGCGATACTTGAGCATCTCCGCTTCCGTCTTCATGGCCAATTGGCCGACGGTGGTGATGTTCGCGTTGTTTAAGCAGTTGGCCGCGCGGACGCTCAATTCGATTTCGTTGACGCTCATATTGAGCAGCTTCTTCATCTTGGCCTTCTCGTCGTCCTGCTTGGCCTCGGTCTCTTCGAATTCCACCGCGTTCTTGTCGTAGCCGACGAAGACATCGAGGTGATGCTGCAAAATGGCGGAAGCCTGGGTCAGTGCGTCGTCCGGGGTGAGCCGTCCGTCGGTCCAGATCTCGATCAAGAGGCGGTCATAGTCCGTGCGCTGGCCGACACGGGCGTTTTCCACCGAATACTTAACGCGGGTCACCGGCGAGAACAGGGAGTCGATGGCAACGACGCCAATGGCTTGGTCGGGCTTCTTGTTTTCATCGCCGGGGCAGAAGCCGCGGCCGACTTTGACTTCCAGCTCCATCTCGAATTTCTTCTTCTTGTCGAGCGTGCAAATCAGCTGCTTCGGATTCACGATCTCGAGGTTCTGAACCAATTCGATATCGCCGGCCAAAACCTGGCCTTCCTTGTTGACCGACAAGAGCAAAGTCTGTGTATCGCGAGCCTGCGCGCGGAAGAGAATCTTCTTCAGGTTCAACACGATTTCCGTCATGTCTTCGACAACACCATCGATGGTGGCAAATTCATGAACAGCGCCGTCCACCTTGATGGACGAAATGGCCGCGCCTTCGAGGGAAGAGAGCAGGACACGGCGGAGCGAGTTGCCAATGGTGTGTCCGTAACCGGTTTCAAATGGCTCCGCCACGAATTTGGCATAAGTTTCTGTTGCGGTTGAATCCTCTTTGGTCAACCGTTTTGGCATTTCAAAACGACCTAAACGAATCGGCATATTTTCCTTTCAACAATTTTAATCTGGCACGCTCGCCGTTCCCGCCGACGAAGCTGCCCATGTAATTGTTTTGTCCCGTCGAAACGGGACGGTTTACTGGATTAGCGGGAATAAAATTCGACGACAGCCTGCTCATTGGCGATCGGCTGGATTTCGGCGCGGGTCGGAATTCGCATCACCGTGCCTTTGAAGGCATCCTTGGTCAGCATCAGCCAATCCGGAACGACTTTGCTGGTGGACAACTCGAGGTTCTTGGTCGCCAATTGGCGGGAAACATTCGTTTCGCGAACTTCGATCACGTCATTCACTTTTAAAGCGTAGGAGGGGACGTTGACCTTGCGGCCGTTCACCTTGACGTGGCCGTGGCTGACCATCTGGCGCGCCGCAGCGCGGGTGATGGCGAAACCGAGGTGGTAAACAACGTTATCCAAACGAGTTTCCAAAATCTGGAGCATCTGCTCGCCGGTGACGCCGCGGCGGCGCAGGGCGCGCTCATACACGCCGCGGAACTGGCGTTCCATCAAGCCGTAGAAATAGCGGAGCTTCTGCTTTTCGAGCAGGCCCAAACCGTAATCGGTGTGCTTGCGGCGGGACTTGGGGCCGTGGACACCGGGGCCGTAATTGCGGCGTTCCAGATATTTGTCCGGGCCAAACAGCGGTATGCCGAAGCGGCGGCTGATGCGAGTGCGAGGTCCTGTATAACGAGCCATATAAGTTAAAGTCGGTTGATGATTACACGCGGCGTTTTTTGCGCGGGCGGCAGCCGTTGTGCGGAATGGGCGTGACATCCTTGATCGTCGAGATTTCCAAGCCAATCGCCTGCAAGGCGCGAATGGCGGATTCGCGGCCCGATCCCGGACCGTTCACGTGAACTTCCACTTCGCGCATGCCGTGCGACATCGCCTGGCGGGCAGCATCTTGGGCGACCTGCTGCGCGGCGAACGCGGTGCTCTTGCGGGATCCCTTGAAATTAACGCGGCCAGCGCTCGACCAGCCGAGCACATTGCCCTGCATATCGGTGATGGTGACGTTCGTGTTGTTGAAAGTCGCGAGAATATGGGCGACGCCGACCGAGATGTTCTTTGAACCCTTGGCCTTGATGATCTTCTTGGCGTTCGCGTCGTCAGCCAGCAATTCAGCGGCTGTCGGAGCGGCTGCGGCGGCGACCGGGGAAGGGGCGGCAGGCGCTCCACCTTCGGCCGGAGCGGGTTTCTTGCCCTCAGCGGCAGGCGCTGCGCCTTCAGCGGCGCCAGCGGCAGCGGGTTTTTTCGCTGCGTCGGCGTTTTCGGGTTTTCCCTCTTTCTTCGGGGCGGGCTTCTTTGCTTTTGGTTCTTCAGCCATAAACGAAAATTAGTGAATGCCTGTCTTGGCGTTGGGATTGCGCTGCACGCCGACTGTCTTGCGCGGTCCTTTGCGTGTGCGGGCGTTGGTGGAGGTGCGCTGGCCGCGGACGGGCAGGCCGCGCAAATGGCGGACGCCGCGGTAGCACTTGATGCCTTGCAGGCGCTTCAAGTTCAAACCGAGTTCGCGGCGAAGATCGCCTTCGATCACATACTTCCCGTCCTGGATGGCGTGAACGATCTGCGACATCTGCGCTTCGCTCAGATCCTTGGCGCGGATCGCCGGATCAATCTGGGCCTTGGCCAGGATCACTTTGGCATTGGTGGGGCCAATGCCGTAAATATAGCGCAGAGCGATATCGATTCGCTTCTCGCCCGGGATTTCAACACCGATAATTCGAGCCATAAATTCTTCTTAGCCTTGTTTCTGTTTGTGGCGGCGATTCGAGCAAATCACTCGAATGATGCCCTTGCGCTTGACGACTTTGCAATTCTCGCAAAGCTTTTTAACTGATGCTCTCACTTTCATAAAGTTCACTCGCGTTCCGAAATAATGCTGCCCTTCGACAAATCGTAAGGGGACATTTCCACCTTCACCGTG
This sequence comes from uncultured Verrucomicrobiae bacterium, assembly GCA_963764165.1. Classification (GTDB taxonomy): domain Bacteria; phylum Verrucomicrobiota; class Verrucomicrobiia; order Limisphaerales; family Palsa-1400; genus Palsa-1400. The sequence continues at coordinate 566,497 of CAVXRD010000003.1, read as the reverse complement.
TCTCCCAATGTCATCCGCTCAAAGGCCAGGCGGCGCTTGCCCGAAACATGGGCGAGCAGCCTGTGCCCGTTGGCCAGTTCGACGCGATACAAAGTTGCGGCAAGAATTTCCACTATTCTGCCTTCAGCCTCGATGGCGTCTTTGCGGGCCATGTTAAAATTTCCGGTTCACCCTCGGTGATTAACACCGTATGTTCAAAATGGGCGGAGAGTTGACCATCTTTCGTCACCACTGTCCAGCCATCTTTCAAAACTGCCACTTGCGGCGTCCCCGCATTGACCATCGGTTCGATGGCCAGCGTCATCCCGGGACGCAGCTTCGGCGATTGCCGATCCGACTCCACGAAATTGGGCACCTGGGGCTCTTCATGCACCGTTTTGCCCACGCCATGGCCAACGAACTCCCGCACAATGCTGTAACCGTTGGACTCGACATACTTCTGCACCGCGCGCGAAATGTCAACCACACGGTTGCCGGGAATCGCCTGCGCAATGCCCTCGTAGAGTGACTGCTCCGTCACATCCATCAACCGCTGGGCCTTCACATCGCAGCCGCCGACGGCCACCGTTTTGGCCGTATCCCCGATGTAACCGTGGTAAACGACGCCCACGTCCAGGCTGACGATGTCCCCAAATTCCAAACGGCGTGCGCCGCCCATTCCATGCACCACTTCTTCGTTCACCGAGATGCAAATCTGCCTCGGAAACTTACGATAGCCCAAAAACGCGCTTTTGCATCCGTGGATGCGCATCCGCTCGGCCGCAAAATCGTCCAATTCCTTCGTCGTGATCCCCGGGCGCACAAAAGCGCCTACTTCTTCGAGCACCGTTCCCGCCACTTCGCACGCGGGACGCATCGACTCCAAGTCGCGCTCGGTTTTCAAGATGATCATTTTTCCAGCCACGAGGGGATGTCCGGACGCCGAAGCGCCAGGATTAGAACCGGCCTTTAATCCGGCCTTTCTTCAAAAACCCGTCGTAATGGCGCATAAGCAGATGGGATTCCATTTGCCGCATGGTGTCCAGCATGACACCGACCATGATCAACAAACTTGTGCCGCCAAAAAACTGCGCGACTTGACTCGGCACCTGCATGGCGTTGCCCAGAATAATCGGAATGACGGCGATAATCGTCAAAAATAGCGCGCCGGCCAGGGTGATGCGGCTCATCACACGATGGAGGAAGTTGCTGGTGGCCTGCCCGGGACGAACGCCCGGAATATAGCCGCCGGATTTCTTCATATCATCCGAGATCTGCAATTCATTGAACTGCGTGGCGACCCAGAAATAGGAGAAGAACAGAATCATCAGCGCGTAAAGCACGATGTAGAGCAGGGAACCGCGGGCCAATTGAGCCGCCAATTCGTCAAAGACATGAACCCCGTAGGTGCGGCCAAGGAAATTCAAGATCATCGTCGGAACCATCAAGATGGCCGAGGCAAAGATGACGGGCATGACACCCGAATAATTCACACGCAATGGCATGAACGAGCTTCCACCCGAGAAAACCTTGCGGCCAACGGCCCGCTGGGCGTATTGAACCGGAATCTTTCGCTCCGCCTGTGTCACCGCCACCACTCCTGCGACAACCGCGCAAAGCAGCAAGATAAGCGCTGCGAAATGGAACAAATTGTAACGATGATCGCCGGTTTGGGTCGTTGCACCGAACATATCCCACAAACCTTGTCCAGCCTGAGGCAGGCGGGCCAGGATGTTGATCGTGATGATGAGGGAAATGCCGTTGCCGATGCCGCGGTCGGTAATTTGTTCACCCAGCCACATCAAAAGCATGGTGCCAGTGGTCAGAATGAACGTCGTCTGAATTCGATACCACCAGAGCGGGTGCAACAGGACAACGTCTTTGGTGAAACCGGGGAAAATGCCACCCGCGTGCTCCCAACCCAGCGCCATCACGAATCCCTGGCCGAGGCAAAGAAACAACGTCAGCACGCGACCGTATTGGATCAGCTTTGTGCGTCCGCCTTCTTCGCGAGCCAGCTTGCTCAAGTAGGGGATGATCGCGCCGACCAATTGCAGGATAATCGTGGAACTGATGTAGGGCATGATGCCCAGCGCGCCGATGGCGCAATGCTCAAAGCCGCCTCCCGTGAACATGGTGTACATGCCAAGCAGGCCGCCACCGCCACTTTTGTTGGCGGTTTCGTCCAGATACTGCGCCAGCGCCGATCCATCCAGCCCCGGGACCGGAATAATCGACGTGATGCGGCAAATCGCCAACACCACGATGGTGAAGAGGATTCGCGACTTCAGCTCCGGTATTTTGAAGCAGTTATTGAGGGTGTTGATGATGGACGTGAACATCTAGGAAAGTCTTACTTGGCTTGCGTTTTGGCTGGTTTGACTGCTCCTTCGCTCTCAGGCGTGACCGGCCTCTTGATGGGGATCAATTCGCATGTGCCCCCCGCTTTTTCAATCGCGCTCTTGGCTGAAGCGCTGAAAGCATGGGCCTTCACCGTTAGCTTGAGGGACAGTTCGCCGGTGCCGAGGATTTTGACCAGTTTCACGGGGCCATTAGCCAAACCCGCTTCGCGCAGCGCCGCTTCATCCACGGTCGCGCCTTCTTTGAATTGGCTCAACGACTTAAGATTGATCGGGACATAGCGAGTGGCGAAATTGGCGTTGTTAAATCCGCGCTTGGGAATACGGCGAATCAACGGCATCTGCCCGCCTTCAAATCCAATGCGAATGGAACTGCCGGAACGGGCTGTCTGGCCTTTGCCGCCGCGACCGCTGGTTTTGCCGTGGCCGCTGGATTCACCCTGGCCGAGGCGTTTGCGGCGATGCTTGGCGCCGGGGCGTGGTTTAAGATCGTGTAAGCGCATAAAAATCAGGCTGTAGGAGCTGAAGGTGCCGCTGGTGCGGAAGGTTCCACCGCAGGGGCCGGAGTTGGAGCGGGCGCGGGTGCTGGGGCAGGGGACGCCGCCACAGGAGCCGCAACAACCGCCGTCTTGCGAGGTTTGATCGCCAGACCGCGGCCCCGATAAATATCTTCATGAGTGCGCAGTTGCAGGAGGCCTTCAATCGTCGCTTTGACAACATTGGACGGATTGTTCGAACCGAGCGATTTGCTCAAAATATCTTTGATGCCAGCGGCTTCCAGAACGGCGCGAACTTTAGGGCCCGCGATAATGCCGGTTCCGGGAGAAGCGGGGCGCAGCAGGACTTTCGCCCCGCCGTAAGTGCTGTAAACCGCGTGCGGAATGGTGGCTTCCTTCAGTGACACCGAAATCATGTGCTGCTTGGCCATTTCCCCGCCTTTGCGGATGGCTTCGGAAACTTCGACCGCTTTGCCGAGGCCCAAACCGATGCGGCCATGCTTGTCGCCGGCCACCACGAGGGCGCTGAAACTGAAACGGCGACCGCCTTTGACGACCTTCGCGGAACGGTTGATGAATACAACCTTCTCGCTCAGCTCTGAACCGCCGCCTTCGCCGCCGCCATCGCCGCCGCCTTCGGATGAGCCTGGACGGGCACGGCGGGGACCGCCGCGACCGGGACCGCCACGGCCGGGGCCGCCGCCTCTTTGATTGCCGGTGAAATTTTGTTTTGGTGCTTCAGCCACAGTAATCTTCCTTCAAGTTAAAATTGCAAACCGGCTTCGCGCGCGGCATCGGCCAGCGCTTTGACCTTGCCGTGATAACGGGCGGCGCTGCGGTCGAAGACCACAGCCTTGATGCCCGCGCTCTTGGCCGCTTCGGCGGCCAAGACTCCAATTTTCTTGGCGCCAGCCACATTGGCGGAGACTTTCGCCTCGGCCTGGGCTTTCTTGCCCACCGACGAGGCGGAAGCCAGCGTCACGCGGGCCACGTCGTCGATGAACTGCACCATGATATGCTGATTGGAGAAGCGAACGGCCATGCGGGGACGTTCCTTCGTGCCAGAAACTTTTTTGCGAATGCGCCAGTGGCGCAGCGTCGCGAGACGTTCTTTCTTGTCGGTTCTCATGCTTATTGCACCGTTTTGCCTTCCTTGCGCTCGACTTTCTCATCCGAGTATCTGACACCTTTGCCTTTATAAGGTTCAGGCGGATAATAACTGCGGATTTCCGCGGCGACCTGGCCCACCAACTGTTTGCTGGGCCCTTCAATGGTCAGCTTGGTGTTTTCCTCAACGGTCACTTTGATCTGGGCCGGAATTGGATAATTCAACGGGTGCGAATAGCCGAGGGACAAATTCACAGTGCCGCTGACGACGGCGGCCTTGAAGCCGACGCCTTGAATCTCAAGCTTCTTGACGAAGCCATCGCTGACGCCCTTGACCATGTTGTTGATCAGGGCGCGGCTCAAGCCGTGCAATGCCTTGGCTTGGGCGTCATCGCCATCACGGCTGACGACCAAATTTCCATTTTCGAGCTTGATCGAAGTGCGGGCCGGAAGTTCATGGTCGAGCTTGCCTTTCGGGCCTTCCACAAAGACCTTCCGGCCTTTGATCTCGACTTTGACCTTCGGCGGCACGGCCACCGGTTGTTTTCCAATACGCGACATAAAACTTAAAATTAAAGCTTCCTAATTTGCCATCTTACCAGACTTCGCACAATAGCTCGCCGCCGACATTTTTCTGGCGGGCTTGCGTGCCGGTCATGATTCCCTCGGAAGTGGAGATAATCGAGACGCCAAGGCCGCCGAGCACGCGGGGAACATCCTGCGATCCAATGTAACGGCGCAACCCGGGGGAACTGACGCGGCGAATGCCTTCAATGACGCCTTTGCGCCCGGTGTACTTGAGCTTGACCTTGATCGACTTGAAGGGCTTTCCTTCGACAGTCACGTCCGCCACATAGCCTTCGCGCTGCAAAACGCGGGCAATGCTCTCCTTGACTTTGGAGTGCGGAATGGTCGCAAACGGCAGGTTGGCCCGGCTCGCATTGCGGATGCTGGTCAGCATGTTTGAAATCTGATCGCTCATAAAATATTACCAACTGGCTTTGGTGACGCCTGGAATCAGCCCGTTCAACGCCGCTTCGCGGAAAGTCAGACGGGAGCAGCCGAACTTGCGGATGTAACCGTGGCGGCGGCCCGACATGGAGCAGCGGTTGACCACGCGGGTGGGGCTGGCATTGCGGGGCAGCTTGCTCAAACCGGCGTAATCGCGCTTGGCTTTCAACTCGGCGCGCAGCGCGGCGAACTTCTTCACCGTGGCGGCTTTTTTCTTATTGCGTTCGATCCAGGATGTCTTGGCCATAATTAAATCAAAAAATTCCGGTTATTTCTCGGCAAACGGCATGCCCATCATCTTGAGCAATTCCAGCGCTTCCTCATTTGTCGGCGCGCTGGTCACGATGACAATGTCCATGCCTTGCGTGCGCTTGATCTTTTCCAGTTCGATCTCAGGGAAAATGGTCTGGTCATTCACGCCGAGAGTGTAATTGCCTCGCCCGTCAAAAGAGCGGGGGGACAAGCCGCGGAAGTCGCGAATACGGGGCAGCGCGGCGGCAACCAAACGGTCAAAAAATTCGTACATCGCGTCGCGGCGCAAGGTCACGCGGCAGCCAATGTTCTGGCCTTCGCGCAACTTGAAGTTCGCGATGCTGTGGCGCGACTTGTTGATGACAGGCTTGCGGCCCGTGATCGCCGTAAGGTCGCGCGTGGCGTCTTCAATCGCGCCCTTTTCGAGCGAGGCGCTGACGCCCATGTTGACGACGATCTTCTCGATGCGCGGAATCTGGTGGACGTTCCCGTACTTGCGCTTCTCGCGCAGGGCAGGGGCCACTTCTTCTACGTATTTTGTGTAAAGTCTTGGTTTCATTCTTTCGATGCCTCCGCTGTTTCAGCCGGCTTGGCCGTGGCGCCTCTGCGCTCGTCGTAGCGGGACGCGAGCATCACGTTGGAAATATGGATGGTGCCTTCGCGTTCCACGATGGCGCCCTGGGGATGCGACTGGCTCTTGCGGGTGTGGCGCTTGATCATTTTCAAGCCTTCAATGACCACGCGCTGCTTCTTCGTCTTGACTTCCAGCACCTTCGCTCGCTGGCCCTTTTCAGAACCGGCTGATGACGACCACTTCGTCCCCTTTTTTAATGTGAACTTTCGGCATAACTAGATGACCTCCGGGGCCAAGGAAATGATTTTCATGAACTTCTTGTCGCGCAATTCGCGGGCGACCGGTCCAAAGATGCGCGTGCCGCGCGGGTTGTGTTCCTTGTCGATGATCACGATCGCGTTGCTGTCAAAGCGAAGGTAGGAACCGTCGGCCCGGCGAATCTGCTTGCGCGTGCGGACAACCACGGCGTCCACAACTTCACCCTTCTTGACGGTGCCATCCGGAGCGGCTTCCTTGATGTGCGCCTTGATGACGTCGCCAATTCCGGCGTAACGCTGATTGCGGCCAATGACCCCGATGGCAGCGGCGCGCTTGGCGCCGGTGTTGTCGGCCACGTCTAAAATAGAGCGAACCTGTAGCATAAAGTCCTAATTAAACCGGCACGGGAGCTTCGGCGGAACGTTCCACCACCTGGGTCAAACGCCAGCGCTTCAACTTGGAGAGGGGGCGTGTCTCAACAATCAAAACCAAATCGCCAACTTTCGCTTCGCTCTTCTCGTCGTGAGCGTAAAACTTGGAATAAGCCGTAATCACTTTCTTGTATTCCGGGTGAGGGAAACGGCGCTGCACCTGCACGACAATCGTCTTCGTCATCTTGGCGGCGATGACCTTCCCAAGGCGTTCTTTGCGATGTCCGCGCGCCTCCGCCGGTGCGGCGGGCGTCGTGGTCGGTGCGGGCTGTGTGGCTTGTTCTGGCATATATCAATTCAAATTCAAATCAGGATTTCTTGCGGCGGACCTCGGAAATCCGGGTTTCCACCCGGGCGATGTTCCGGCGCAGGACGCGCAGTTGGGCTGGCTTTTCCAACTGGCTGCTGGCCTGCTGCAGCCGCAGATTAAACATTTCCTTGCGCAGTTCTCCGCTCTTGGCGGACAACTCCTGCGCGGTCAAATCTTTTAGTTCGGACATCTTCATGGTTCGCTCGGCATTAGCCCATCGTGTGACGGGAAATAAATTTTGTCTTGATTGGCAGCTTGGTGGCCGCCAGGCGCATCGATTCGCGCGCCACCGCTTCCGTCACGCCATCGACTTCAAAGAGAATGTTGGCCGGACGAATGACCGCCACCCAGGATTCCAAAGGACCTTTGCCTTTGCCCATTCGGGTTTCCAACGGCTTCTTAGTGTAGGACTTCTGCGGGAAAATGCGAATCCAGACCTTGCCGCGGCGTTTCATGTAACGGGTGACTGCCACGCGGGCCGCTTCGATCTGCTTGGTGTGCAGCCAGCATGCGCTCCAGTGATTGCAATCCGTATTCACCAAAAGCCACGGTGGAACCGCTGTGCGCCAAGCCTTGTGCGGCTGCCGCGGTGCATCTTGCGGTACTTCACTCTTGCTGGACTCATTGCCATATCAGTCTCTCTCTTCTAAAAAATGTTCAGGGTCGGTTAAGCAGCGACAGGAACCGGGGCTGCTTCAGCGGGCTTCACCACTTGCTTCTTTTCCACCGGGTTGTCACCGCGGCAGATCCAGCATTTGATGCCCAGCTTGCCGTAAACGGTCTTCGCCTCGGCGAAACCGTAGTCGATGTTCGCGCGCAACGTGTGCAGCGGAACGCGGCCTTGATGATATTTTTCAACACGCGCGATTTCAGCGCCCCCCAAACGGCCGCCCACGCGAATCTTAATGCCTTCCGCGCCAAAATCCATTGCGACTTGCACCGCTTTCTTCATGGCGCGACGGAAGGAAACACGGCGCTCCAATTGAAGGGCGATGTTTTCGGCCACTAACTGGGCGTCCATTTCAGGCTGCTTGATCTCGGTGATGTCAACATAGACTTCCTTGCCGGTCATCTTGCTGATTTCTTCCTTGAGCTTGTCGATTTCCGCGCCTTTGCGTCCGATGACCACGCCGGGGCGGGCCGTATGAATCGTAATGCGGCAGCGGGAGGCGGCGCGTTCCAATTGAATCTTGGAAACCGAAGCGCCTTCCAGCTTGGACTTGAGCAATTCGCGGATCTTGCGGTCTTCCGCCAGCAATTTGCCGAATTCTTTCTTTTCGGCGAACCACTTGGAACTCCAGTCCTTGTTGACTGCGAGCCGCAGGCCTGTTGGATTTGTTTTTTGGCCCATAAATTAGTCGTCAGACAAAACAATTTTCACGTGGCAATTGCGCTTGATGATCGGGCCGGCCGAACCGCGCGCCTTGGGGGTGAACCGCTTGGCATTGCCGGCGGTGCCAGCCACAGCGTATTTGACCCGCAAACGGTCGGTTTGCAGGTTTTGATATTCGGGTTTGTTGGTCTTGAGATCCTCGGCGTTGGCCATGGCCGACTTGAGGGTCTTGGCCACCACGCGCGCTCCTTTGCGCGGGACAACGGCCAGCACCGCTTGGGCGTGCGCCGCAGGCATCCCCTGAATCTGCCGCACGACTTCGCGCATTTTCTGCGCGGACATGCGTATATTTTTTGTGATGGCTTGGACTTCCATAAATTCGATTTCGACTGCGACTACTTGGCCTCCGCCTTCGCGGTGTGCGCGCCGTGTTTCTTAAACGTGCGGGTCAGGGAGAATTCGCCCAAACGATGCCCCACCATGTTTTCCGTGACGAAAACGGGGTTGAACACTTTTCCGTTGTGGACGTTAAACGTCAACCCGACAAACTCCGGGGTAATCATCGAGCGGCGCGACCAGGTTTTGATCGGCGACTTGCTCTTGGATGCCTTGGCGGCATCGATTTTATCCTGCAAATGCTGGTCTACAAACGGACCTTTTTTAATGGATCGACCCATAACGTTCTTACTTTAGCTTCATTGGACGGCCATCGCGGCGAACCAGGATGAACCGATTGGAAAATTTGCGCTTGTTGCGCGTGCGATAACCCTTGGCCAGCAAACCCCACGGGGAAGTCAATTGCTGCCAGCCGCCGCCGCTCTTGGACTTGCCGGCGCCGCCACCGTTGGGATGGTCGACCGGGTTGCGGGACACACCGCGATTGATCGGGCGGATGCCGCGATGCCGGGAACGGCCTGCTTTGCCCAAGCTGATCTTCTCGTGTTCGACGTTGCCCACCTGGCCGATGGTGGCGTAGCAGGTTTCGTGAATGCGGCGAACTTCGCCTGAAGGCAGGCGGATGGTCGCGTAACCATCGCCCCGAGACATCAAAGTGGCTGCGCCACCGGCGGAACGAACGATCTGGCCGCCGCGACCGGGGTTGATTTCAAGGTTATGAATAGCCACGCCAACTGGAACGTTTTTGAGCGGAATGCAATTGCCGAGGTCAGGAGGAGCAGTCGGCCCGCTGACGATCTTGGCGCCGACCTGCAAACCGACTGGAGCCAGGATGTAAGCTTTCTCGCCGTCTTTGTAGACGAGGAGGGCGAGGCGGGCGGTGCGGATCGGGTCGTATTCGATGGCCGTCACATCGGCTTCGACGCCGTGCTTGGCGCGTTTGAAGTCAACGTGGCGATAAAACTGTTTGTGGCCTTTGCCGATGCCGCGGGCGGTGACGCGTCCATAATGATTACGGCCACCCGATTTTTTGCGGATGCTGATGAGGCTCCGCTCAGGGTGGTCCTTCGTAATCTCGTCGAAGGACGCCACAGTAATGTAGCGCGTCGAAGGCGTTAACGGCCTGTACGTTTTAACTGGCATAAATCGTAAAAAATGTCATCGGCTATAAGCCGCATCGGCCATTAATCCTGCGCCCAGTGGGGCGATCAGTTCTCGGTCGCGCGATCAGCCGGCAGTTCCGCCCGAAGGCGAAACGGATGGTGAAATTAACATAAGCCAGAAAACGCGCAAGCAATTTTTATGAAATTTTTTTGGAATGGTTCGTTTGACTCGTGAAAGAGGTTCAAAAATGTCACCAAGAGCCCGGGAGGGCGAAGCTCCCGCCAAGCCGCCCCATAAGTCGCATTATTCCCATTATTCGCATTAAGATGGGAGTAATGGGAATAATGGGACTTATGGGGCGGATCAGCCTGCCCTGCTGCGGGAATTATGGAAGTTTCCCCTGGAATTTCGCCAACTCAATGCCGAGGGAATCCAGCGCGGCCCTTCCGCCTGTCTCGTCTCGAAAATTGTTCAACATGAGCGAAAATGCCAGATGATCTTTCCCGGCGGTGGTCACATATCCAGAAAGTGTGTCCACACCACCAAGGGAACCTGTTTTCGCTCGCAGATTCCCTGCGGCAACGGTGCCTTTCATGCGATTTCGCAATGTACCGTCCACCCCGGCAATCGACAAACCGTCGAAAAACGCGTCGCGGCTGCGATGGTGATTCATAAAAACCAATAGCTGGACTGTGGCGCTGGGCGTAACGAGTGTGCCACGCGAAAGACCCGAGCCTTCCTCCAATTGCGCCGACCCCCGCGCGACGTTTGCGCTGCCGAGAAATGACTGCATTTCAGCGATTCCGGACCGTTCGGTGTCGTGGCCTTGAATATCCGCATGGACTCCGACCTGCAACAACAGGAGTTGCGCGTAAAGATTCTGCGACGGCTTGAGTGTTGATTTGACAATCTCCGCCAACGGTCGCGATTGAACGTATGCAATTTCGACAAGATTGGAAATCGCCAGCGGCGCGGTTTCCCGCGAAAGCCAATCTTCCTGCCGCACTCCGCCAGAAATGGCCACGCCGTGCTGAGACAATTCCTGTTTTAGCATCGTCACAAACCACAGTGCGGGCTTCGGCACTGAAACCGAGCCAGCTTCACCCCTCGAACCCAAAGGCACGCCATCCCAAACATACGCTGTGCCTTCCCCCACCGGACGATACAACCGCACATGCCCCCGGATTCTATTCGCGGGAAGGGTATGGGTACGATTTCCGAAGGTGAGGATCGTCGTTTCCGGCGTCGTTATAATTTCACAAGGCTCGCCTTCTGCTTTACCCGGTTTGAACATCAGATCGATGACGTTGTCTTGATATGATAACGCGGACGCAGGCGCTCCATAGTATTCCTGCAAATCGTCCCATGTCCAATCGGTGCCGTAGGGCGCGCCTCGGAAAAAGCTCTCGTCGCCAATCAAATCGCCGTCGATATGTTTGACACCGACCGTCACCAAAGCATCGACGGCGGGCTGCAACGCTTTCTTGTAATCACCGCCGTTGAAGCGGGCCGAAAATGTCGGATCGCCTCGGCCGTAAACGATCAGGTCGCCATGAATTGCGCCATCGCCATCCGGTTTTGCCGCCGCGTAAAAACTGGTCCTGATTCGGAAATCCGGCCCCAGGCGATCCAGCGCCAGGGCGGCGGTGTAGAGTTTGTTGTTCGACGCAGGTTTGAGGAGTTTCTCGGAATTGCGCTCGAAAACGGTTTGTCCGCTGTCAAGGGAAACCACCTTCGCTCCCCACGCTGCCTGGGCGAAGCGCGGATCATCGATGATCGCCGCCAGACGCGCTTGAAGGGCGGGCAGCGTGTCGTTCGCGTTTTGCGCCGAAGCGGCGCGGCACACCATCAACCCAGCCCAGCACAATGCCAAGAACCATCGTTTCATTTTGCGTCGGTTTGCAATTTTTTGAGTTCGTCGAACATCGCCGTGAAGCAATTCCAAGAATTGGTTTCAGACGGATCGCTGTGATAATCCTTTTTCAGAAATCCGCCCGTCCCGCTCCACACTGTCTGCATCACGCCCTCGAAGCGCTCCTGCAATTCCGGCGTCGAGCGCTCGCGCCAATGCGCCATGTCCTGTGCCTGCCAGACGGCGGTTTGGGAGTTTTTCCACGGGCACGTAATGACATGAAATCCTTTCATCGCAAAATACGGCGCGGTCGCCAAAGCCTGATCGTAATGCCAATCGCATAACATCACGTCCTTCGGAATCAAATCAATCGCGCGCGAGGTATTGTTTGTGCTCGCTTCCCACGCGCCGATGCCAGTCGATTTTCCGTCCAGCAGACGGTCGCTCCAAATCCAAAGTTTCCGGCCCGATTTCTGCAAATGATCGCGCAGCCGCGTGACTTCCCCGGCGAAAATTTCCGCCGGATCCTTCCCGTCGCAGCGAGGGCATTTGTCCTCCGCGATGTAGAATACTTCGTCCATTCCCGCGTGAAATGTGTCCGACTCGAAGGCATCGCAAATCTCGTCGATGACCGGGAAAATGACCTCGTGCAAGTTCGGATGAAGCGGGCAATAGCTTTTGCAATAAAGACCGTCAGCGTTGGGCCACTCGTATTTCTCAGGCATTGCGACCCACGGCGTTTCGTCAAACTCAGGATAGTGGCGCAGAAGGCTGCCAAGCCATTTTCCGCCGGATTGATGGCCGAGCATGTTGATCTGCGGGATGAGATGAATTTTGTTGGTGCGGCAAACAGCAACCAGTTTTTTCACGTCCGCCTCCGTGAGAACCTGCTTTTCGCGCAGTTCGGGATGGCTCTTGAACTCGTAATTGTAGTCCACCCGCAGAATCAGCGTATTGACGCCGCGCGGCGCCAGTTCGTTGTCAATAAAATGAATGAACGCGTCGAGTTCCTCTGTCCGCGGCGCCGAGATGCAAAAGCCGCGCACAGGCAAATTTGTGTCAATCATGCGGGCCAACGTGTTGGTGTCAGCGCCAGCGCGCCCCGCGCAGAAAATTGTCACCGCCAGCAAAAGGTGGAACAGGTGTTTCATAAGCACCCTGACAAATTGAGCGGGAAGCCGATGCAAGGCAACTGAAAGATGGCAACTATAGACGCAGCGAGGGCTGCCTGTGGCTTGAACTTGGGCCCTCGGTTTGTCATGCTCCAGTCAACGCCCAAAGTTTTCGAGCAGGACGGTTACAAATTCTCGTTTTACAGCAACGAGCATCGCCCGATCCATGTCCATGTGCGCCACGGAAGCGGTGAAGCAGTGTTCGAGGTGGAAACGGACGTTGTTCTGCGAGAATCATTTGGTTTGAAAGTGTCTGAATTGTCGAAGGCGCAATTGCTTGCGGAAATCAACAAAGAGTTGTTAATTCAGAAGTGGCATGAATACTTTGGCTGACAGGGCTTGCTTCGCCGCCCACGTGGATGGCTTCATTGTTGTCCGCATGCAAAGTGGAGCGGAGATTCGTTTTCCAGCGGCGGAAAACCCGCGCCTGGCGGGTGGCACGCCCCAGCAGCTTAATCACATCGAGATTTCTCCATTCGGCCTGCATTGGCCGGATCTGGACGAGGATCTTTCCTTCCAGGGATTGTTTGAAGGAAACCACGGCCAGCTTCGGAACCGCAAAATCTGAATCTGTTTACGGCTTCGACATCTCGTCCAGCGCCGCTTTCCATTTGGCGTTTTGCGGGACGAGCCGGACCGCTGTGGCAACTTCTTCGCGCGCCTCCATGGGATTGCGGCCAACGCTCCACAATGCCATGCCACGCCAGAAATGAGCGTCCGGGTTTTGCGGCGCAAATTCCACTGCATCGGCAAAACGCGGGGCCGCCTCCTCGTACCGTTTCAAACGCATGCAGGCCAGTCCGGTGTAAAGTTGAAGGTCCGCATTTTGCGGCGAAACCCGCAGCGCCCACGAGCCAGCCGACGCCGCTTGCTCGTTCTGGCCGGCCCGCAATGACAGCGAGCACAACAAAACCGGCGCGGGCGCATAGTCCATGCTCAAGGCGCACGCCCGCCTGGCCCAGGCGAGTGCTTCTTCTGTGCGCCCATCTTCGCCGAGGCGCAAGGCGAGATCGGTGTCGATCATGACGTTTGTCCTTGTTTGCGCGGCTTTCTCAAGGCGCGCGATGGCTTGTTTGGAATCATCGTCCGTCCTGGCCAGATCAAGAATGACGCGCGCATTGTCCGGCTGAGTGGAAAGCACGTCTTCAAATATCGCCCGCTGTTCCGGCTTGTTGACCGGACGAGCGCGTTCGGCGAGGGAGAGCCGAGTCTCCGCGCTATCGGGCAGAATCCAAAAAGCCGCGTAAGTGCTTGCCAGCCACACCGCGAGCCAGGAATATAACAGATATTCAATTTTCTTGCCGAGCTTGAGCCATGACTCCAACCCCAGAATTATGAACGCAGCGAACGGAATGATTGCTGGCAATGCGAAAAAGGATTTGGTCACGGAATGAATGGGAACCTTGAGCGTCAGAACGAATATGGCCCAGCCGTAAAATGCCGCGGCGGCGAGGAGGAACAACCACTCCCTTCGCCCTTGAAATCCGTTGCGCACCGCGCGCCACAATCCAGTCAATGCCAAGGCAGTGGGAACCACCGCCAAAGCGTAGCTGGCAGTCATGAAATCATAATTCCACGGCAGGCGCCGGTCGAACTTCCACGCGCCGGAGAGCAAACCGTCACCCCACCACGTCGAATACAGCCCGTCCCAAAAACTCTGGAAGGAACTGAAGTAGGGTTGCGCCAGCCCGCGTCCGAAAGTCAGGTAATAGGAAGCCGTGTGATATCCAGGCTGCTGCCACCACGGCGCTCGAACGGCGGCGTCCCAGTTTGCCACCAGCGGATTCCCGAACTGCCGCCACAGCCGGTAATAGTGCCATCCTCCAATCAGAGCGCATAATCCAAAACAGATTCCCGCTCGTTGGATGATTTTGGAGACCGGAGGGCGCGTCCGGCAGGAATTCAAAGCAATGGCAAAAAACGCCAGCGCCACGGCGATCAGCGCGGATGCCTTCGCCGCTAGCGACGCCCCGAGAGCCAGGCCCAATGCCGCATGCAAGCGAATGCTCGCGCTGCCGCTTCTTATGATTTGCAAACAGAGCCAGAACGAAACTGTCGTAAGGACTCCGGCGAGAATCTCGTTGGTCGGAAAATATGTCAAATAAAGTTGCGCAGGCACGAATGCAGCCATCAGCCAGCCGATAAGCACCCTCGGTTTTTGGTTTGGGAACAAACTTTTCAGAGAGGCGTAGACAGCCATCAATTCGCAGGCGACGAGCGCCATGTTGAGCAAGCCCATCAAGTGCTCGCCCGCCGTATTCGCCGCCGATGCGCCGAACAGGCTGAGCCAGCCGGCGCCCAGAATGTAATAAAGCGGCGCTTGAAAGAATTCCCAGCCGTCCTTGGGATTCGGCAGCGAATGGTGCTCTTGAATGTAGCCGATGAACTCCATGTGCTCTGGGCTGTCAAATCCGCTGCCGCCAGGAATCAGGGGAAGGTTGTGGAGGAACAGCGCAAGCCATGCCACAGCGATAACGCCAAGCATCACGGGATTAAATCGCGACTGTGCCGCCAGTGAAAACTTCCGGCACGCAATGAGCAAGGCAAGCGCGGCCACTCCAAAAATCGCAATCGTTGGCCAAATCTTGCGCCATGAGCCGCCGGCGGTTTCAGCGCCATAAAGCCAGTTGCCGGGCGCGGGCGAAGGGGAGTGCGCTGCCAACAGAGCCGGCTGCCAGACCGCTCCGGCCAGCGAGCAGTTCCAAGAACCGTCCGATTCCAGCGCAAAATCATCTCCGCGCGCCGCGAGACTCAAAGCGGGCGGGCCGTCACTGCAATCGACGCGGACCTCAATGACATTCGTCCCGGCCCGAAGAAGTCCGGCGATTTCGGCCCGGGAAGCGCGCTTCCACTCGGAGGCGCTGGATTTTGCAACGGCTATCCCATTGACGAAAAGTTCTCCCTCCTTCAGGCAGCGCCACGCCGCCGTTGCAGCCGAAGGCTTGGCTGCCACTTGGAATTCACGCCGAAAAACGGCCGTCATTCGCTTTGCCTCGAACGGCACGATTTGCGGGGGGCTTGGATAGATGATCCAGGCGCCCGGGCCCGGCGTCAGGAAATTTACTTTATTATTGACTGCGCAGGCGGAATAAATCCAAATCGCCGCCGCCACCGCCATCACCGTAAACGCGATGATTCCGGCGCGCCTCATGGGGTGGGATAACTGAGAACGCGATAGAAGGTCTGCGACGGGCCTATGCTGTTCGTGACGGCCAGCACATTGCCATTTCCCGTAATGGTTTCGACCGGCATCCACGCCTTGGAGGAAAGATCAATGGTGGATTCGATGCTGTAGTTTTGCCCTGCGGCGGATTGGAAAGAGAAGATAAAATTTGTCCCGTTGATCCGCGGGTTGATGAGCTCCGGCGAGAAGAGCCCTTGGCAGCATTGGTAGCCGCCACCGTCAACAATGGAGATGGTGTCAATCCACCAGCCGACGGAGACGTTGGCGTTTCCCGTGTCCGTGGCGCAGCGCCATCGCAACTGGATGCTCTGCCCAGACGCCGCTGCAGGAAGCTGGATAACAGTGCTGACAAACCCTTGCGAATTCCCGCTCCAGCATGCCCAATTCGGAAGCGGGTTGTCGTCAACGCTGCTCGGCGCAATGGTGTTGTTGTAGCCGTTCGCGAGGAACGTTCCGCCCGCCGCAACAATGTCTTCGAAAGCATTCGTTCCGATTTGTATTTCCAGCACGCCGCCGTCGAAGGCTTCGTAGGGCGCATCGGCATTTGTCTCGAGTTCGTAGACGTTGCGGAAATGCAACTGGGCCGCAGGCGAGGCAATGGAAATGACTGGAGAAATAAGATCTGAAATTCCAGAATTAGTGGATGCCGCCGCAAACACGGAATCCGGCAGCGTGTCGGGGACATTGGTTGTGATCCACCGAACTTGCCCGCCCTCGACAATGGTTGTCCAGCCGCCGGGGAGGTAAGGGGGTGTCACTTCGTCAAAGTTTTCCGCGAATGCAACGTCAGGAACAAATTGACCGAGGATGAATGCATTCGTGATCCATCCCACCGTCTCGCCTCCATCTGTCAACTGAATCACCGCCGTGGCCATTCCGCCGCACGATCCTTCGGCGGTGAATGTCATTGGCCGTGAAACGGCCGCGCCGCCCGGCCGCATAACTCCATAGGAAACCGGCCCGCTGGGCGACTCGATTCCCTGTCCCGATTGCAATGCCGCCACCAGATTCGTCGTAGCCGCAAGGCCGATGTTCTGCAGCGCGAATTGAACGGTGACTGTCTCGCCTGGGTCAATGACGCCGTTGGTGGGTTCGCAGTTCTCCGAACTGAGGGTTGCGCTGTCGAGTAGAATTTGCGGCGGGCCGTTTCCAATGGCGTTATGGACGACGAGCGCGAAGTCCTGCAATAGCGCGTTGCTGCCGTTTGGAACGCCGATGGAATTGATGTTCGCGGCGGCAACCGTCACGGAAAAATCGCCGGATGCGCCAGCCGGGAGGAAAACACTTTCCACGTTATTTTCAGCATCCGCTGATCCTCCGTTCGTTGACCACGCGCCGCTGAAGTTGTTGCCCAGATACGTTTGGCCGCCCACTGTTACTGTCAAGTCGAGATCGTTGTTGTAGGCCGCGCCGGTGGTGCTTCCCGGGGCATCCGTCCAGGCAAGCGTGATGCGGAACGGGGCATTCGTGTCTGCGACGAAGCCGGTGAACTTGCGCGATTGCCCCGTGGCGGTAAACGTGTCCGCGGCCAATTCATCCCGCAGAATTTGCGGCTCGCCGTCGAAGGCCGCGCCCAAATCCAATTCACCCATTCCTTGCGCGTCCGACCAGAGCGTATCGTTCGCGCTTCCTCCAGTAAGATAGCGGGCGGAGTTCATCAGGCACGCCTTGGTCATGGCGGGAGAGGGCGGGCTGTAGGCGTTGTTTATAAAATATTGGCGCAACAGCGCGCAAGCGCCAGTCACGGCGGGAGCGGCATGGCTGGTGCCGGATGAAGCTGTGTAAAATTGCTGCCCGCTCGGATAAAAAATGCTGTCGACACCGCCGCAAACACTGTCGCCCGTAAAGCACGGGTCAGCCGTTCCCAGCGGGCCGGGATCGGGCGCTTGCGCAACGCCGCCGGTGATGTGAGTGGCTGGCGCGGCCAGATCAGGCTTGTGGCGTCCGTCGTTGCATGGCCCGCGCGATGAAAATGGGGCCATTTCGTTGGCGCTGTCGGCCTCATCGTCGCCCACGCCGCAACCATCCGGCCCCCCGAAAAACTGCACGTTTTCCGCGCCTCCCACAGTGATGACGTTTTTGGCGGTGGACGGCTCGCTGACAGTTCCTGTCGAAGGCCCGGAATCACCATCGGCAAACACGATGATCATTTCCTGATTGCCCGGGGCCGGGCAAGGCGAACTCGCAGGCTGCGCGTCGCGAACGAGCGCGTCAAATTCCTGCGCCACCACACCATAACCGCCGCCATAGCCCCCATAGCCCCAGCTATCGTTTTCAATGCGCGCCCCACTTTGGTAGGCGGAAGATTCGAGGGTGGCGAAATCGGGAAAAGTCCAATTATCCGGGTCAAAAATGACCGACGAACCGAGGTGCGCGAATGGGCAGACTCCCAGCCCATACGCGAAGCCGGAGGAATCGGCAAAAGGGAAATTCGTATTGCCATCAAACCCGGCAGCGACATGCGTGTTAAGCGTGCCATGGCCATCGCAACCTTTCAGCGTGCTCGCGCTGTTGGGTGTTCCGACAAGCCGGTTGTAAAAGACCCGGCTCTCGCCGTTCGCATCACCTTCGCTGTAAAGACCGAAGTGGTTCGGCGCGGTCGTTCCGTTGTCGATGCCACTGTCCGCGACGTCAACAATAAACCCCGAAGCATCGAACTGCTGTTGGCCGAAGCCCAGCGATTCAAGCCAGGCGAGGTAACCCGGACCGATTGGAGCATTGCCGGAAATATTTCCAGCCACAATTTGGTCCAGGCGCTCACCCAGCTTGCGTGCCGGCTGAAGAGCTTGAATCGAAATGACATCCGGCCTGGCGGCGACGGCCGCCAATTCTGTGGGAGCAATAGTGGCGGTGAGATTCACAAATTCCAAAACGCGCCTCGGTTTCCCAGTGAGCGAGAGCAGGGCGATGGTTTCTGCGTTGGCCCCTTGATCCGCCACCAGTTGCACGTAATAGAGATTTGTCGGGGAGTTGGCGGCTCCGGGCTGAATTTTGCAATCAGCCGGATATTGAGCATCCCACTGCGCGTATTTTTCTTTCGCCAAAGTTTGAACTTTCGCGATGGCGTTTGCATCTCCGTAAACGAGATAAGCGTTGTTGGGAATATAATTGACGATCCGCGCGCCGGTCGCGATGAGCGCGTCGCGCCACTCGGGCAAAATCGGCCCGCCGAATTGAATCAGATGCAATCGGCGGCCGGCGAACGTTCCGACCGTTTTTCGCATTGCCTGAATTTCAGGGCTGGATGTGTTGAGGGCGCGCGCGTTCAGCAGCACGGCGGTGCGCGAGACTTCCGCGAAGGCCGCTGCCGTCAGCGAGCATGCGAGGACGGCGGCAACGTATTGGAATAGGCGTTTCACCCAAATAAATCCAACTGCGGCGGCGGGCCGAGCTTCTTGAGTTTCTCCAATTCGGGACGGCGGCGAACCTGGCGGACTTTGCCCTCCGGTGTCAGCTCGGATTCCTCTAGGTTCGACAAAATTTCCCGGGCGCGAGCGATCACTGTCTTGGGAACTCCCGCGAGCCTCGCCACTTGAATGCCATAACTTTTATCCGTCGCGCCCTCGACGATTTTGCGCAGGAAAACAATTTGATCATTCCATTCGCGCACCGCGACATTCAAATTCTTGACACGCGGCAGCCGGGCCGCCAGCTCGGTCAGCTCATGGTAATGCGTTGCAAAAAGCGTTTTCGCGCCAACCACGTTGTGCAGATGCTCCACAATAGACCACGCGAGGCTCAACCCGTCAAACGTGCTTGTCCCGCGGCCAATTTCGTCAAGTATAACGAGGCTGCGGGCGGTGGCGTTGTTCAGGATGTTGGCGGTCTCGGTCATCTCGACCATGAACGTGGATTGGCCGCGCGCCAAGTCGTCGCTAGCCCCGATGCGCGTGAAAATGCGGTCGACCAATCCGATGCGCGCGGCGGCCGCCGGTACAAATGAACCCGTGTGAGCCATCAGCGTGATGAGCGCAACCTGCCGGATGAACGTGCTTTTGCCCGCCATGTTCGGCCCCGTGATGAGCATCAATTGGCGTTCGGAATGGCTCAGCGCGGCGTCGTTCGGCACGAAGCGTTCGCCCGCCAGCATTTGCTCCAACACCGGGTGCCGCCCGTCGCGAATATCGATCAAGCCGTCGGCGGCGGTTTCGGGCTGGCAATAATTATGGAGCCGCGCCGTCTGCGCGAACGCGGCCATCACATCAAGCTGGGCGAGGGCGGCGGCGGATTGCTGAAGGCGCGGCAGTTGTTCGAGCGCCTGTTCGCGCACGCGTTGGAACAATTCGTATTCCAGTTTCACGCTGCGCTCCTCCGCGCCCAGGATTTTCCCCTCCATCTCCTTGAGCGCCGGCGTGATGAAGCGCTCGCCATTGGCCACGGTTTGTTTGCGAATGTAGTCCTGCGGAACCTTGTCGAGATTCGATTTTGTGACTTCGATGTAATAGCCGAAAACGGAATTGAACCGCACCTTGAGCGATGCAATTCCGGTGCGCGCCATCTCATCCTGCTGAAGCTGCGCGATCCAATTTTTTCCGTCCCGCATCGCGGAGCGAAGCTCGTCAAGGTTGGCGTCGAAGCCGTCGCAAATGAGACCGCCTTCTTTCAAAGCCAGCGGCGGCTCGTCAACAATGGCGCGCGAAATCAGTTCGACCAAATCCGGCGCTTCCATCAATTGCAAATCCAACTCTGTCAACAGCCCCGCCTCCGCCGCAGGCTCGCTGATGATCGAAAATTCGGCGGGAGTTCGCGGCGCATGCAGTTGCGCGAGAATTCCTTTCAGCACCGGAATTCTTTCCAGCGCGATGCGCAAAGCCAGCAAGTCGCGGCCGTTGCCGGAACCGGAACTCAGCCGGCCGAGCATGCGTTCCAAGTCGCGAACTTCGGCGAGATTTTGGCGAAAATTCTCAAGGTCCGTGCCGTTTTCGAGCCATTGCCGGACGGCTTCGCGTCGGCGGGCGATTGGCGCTTGCGAGGCGAGAGGCTGGCTGAGCCAATCGCGCAGCCGCCGCGCGCCCATCGGCGTGACGGTGCGGTTGAGCGCGCCATACAGGCAGGCATCGCGCGGCGAACTGGCGTGCAAGGGTTCGAGTATCTCCAGATTTTTGAGCGAGATGACATCCAGCGCCATGTAATCCGAACAGAGATAAAAGGAGAGGCGCGTCAGCGCGGAGGCGTCGCGCCGCAAATGCTGTGTCAAGTAGTGCAGCACCGCTCCCGCCGCGCCGACGGCTGCCGCGCGCCCCTTCAAACCGAAACCGTCGAGCGAAGCCACTTTGAAATGTTCGCGCACGGTGAATTCCGCCGTTTCCGGCCCGAAGACCCAATCCTCATACGCGTTGAGCACGACTTTTTCGTGGCGCGCGATCGCCGCGAGATTTTCTGCCGCCGAGGGATAAATAATTTCCGCCGGCCGCAGCCGTTCGAGTTCCGTGCGAAGCGCGGCTTCGCCGTGAAGTTCGGTGGTTTTGAAATCGCCAGTGGTCAAGTCCGCCAGGGCGAGGCCGACGACGTCCCCGGTGGCATAAAGCGCGGCGAGGAAATTGTTCCGCTCGGCCGTCAGCAGTCGCTCGTCAAAATGCGTGCCGGGGCTGAGGATTTGCGTGACCTCGCGCTTGACCAATTGGCCGGGCCGCGCCTCTTCCACCTGATCGCAAATCGCGACTTTGCGCCCGGCCTTCAGAATGCGCGCGATGTAGCCATTGGCGGCGTGGAAAGGGATGCCGCACATCGGAATTTCGCCGCGTTTGGTGAGGGCGACATTGAGCAATTGCGCGCCGACTTTGGCGTCGTCAAAAAACATTTCGTAAAAATCGCCGAGGCGGAAAAGCAAAAGGGCCTCGCGCGGCAGTTCGCTTTTGATGCGGCGATACTGCGCCATCATGGGCGATAATGGAGCGTCTTGTCCCAACGCGTCCAGTTTAGGAATCAGACCCGCGAGTGTCGAAGCAAAAGGGCGTCCGAGTTGCCACGGCCAAGCAAGGCTCCTGTCAAACCGTCCCATTCCCATCTCTCGCATTATTCCCATCTGTCCCATTTTTATGCGAATAATGAGAATAATAGGAATAATGGAAGGGTTCCTCCACGTTTTCAGTGGAATAGAAGTTCGTGTAAACCCGGTTGCGAGCAACCAAACCTCTGAGGAGGTGCAGACATCAGTAATCCAGGGGAATCTCGCTGCCTCATCTCAGGGCCATCCAATAGTTGTAAGCCATTCATGGGTAAGTTGTTGTAAATGAGCGTTTCGCTGTCCGACCGCGACGGGGCGCGAGCTGTGGCTCGCAGCCGCCCCGTCGCTCGTTTTAATTCGTGGCCGAGTGCCCGGATTCTATTCCACCGAAAACGTTGAGGAACCAATGGAAGCCGGGTTGGTGGCAGCCCTGCCGGGCTTCACAACAATCGTCGGATCTCTTGCACCGACGCCGTTCCCGTCGTGCCGAGTTTGCGGAGGACGACCGAGGCGGCGGCGTTTGCGATTTGCAGCGCTTCGCGCAGCGTCGCGCCGGAGGCGAGCGCGGTTGTCAGGTTTGCGGTCACGCAATCGCCAGCGCCCACGACATCAATTTCGCCGCGCACCGGAAGGGCAGGGGCGTGCTCAACGGTTCCACCGGGTTCCGCCGCGAGGATTCCCTTTTCTGCCATCGTCACAAAACAACAGTTTCGTTTTTTGCGCGCCAAGGCGGATGCGGCTTTTGCGACATCGCGAGTTGGAATCAGCTTGCCTCTGGCGGCCAACTTCGAAAGTTCCGTGCGGTTCATCTTGAAGCAAACTGGCGGAAATTCTCCCAAACGCTGGCGGCTGTCCGCGATGATCAGCAAGTTTGCGTTTTTCTTTTTGATCGCGGCAACCGTCTTCAACAGCGAACGCGTAATAACGCCCGTTTCCGGCGTGTCAACTTGGTCAAGCATAACGATTGCGTCCACGTTCGGCGCGAGGCCGCGCAAGCTTTCCGAGAGGCGCTTTTGCAGCGTGGCAGGAGTGGGCGACCAATTCAGAAAATCAAGGCGATTCAATTCCTTCGGCGGGAGTTGCGGGGAAACGATAAGCGGTTTGGTGTAAGTAAACGTCCGCCGATCGGGCGTTGCAAAAAACGAGTCCATGCTTACGCCAGGAACGCTCCCTAAAGCGCGCAGCAATTCAAATCCTTCGCCATCTTCCCCCGCAAAGCCGACCGGAAAAATCTCGCCAACGCCGAGCGCGGCCAGATTATTCACGATGGTTCCAGCTCCCCCTGGTTGCGAACGCACGCGAACGACGTTATGAACCGTTAAGCCGGTTTCAATTGAAATTCCCGCCCGCGCGGGGTCTATCTCCAAATATCTATCGAGGCAGAAATCACCCACGACCGCGATGCGGAGCTGGCGGTATTTTGCCGTCAGCGCGCGAAATCGTTGTGGTTCGATTTTATCTGCCACACGCTGCTCTTACACCGGGCGTCAGGGAATGTAAACGGCGCGGAAATACGCGGGCGAACCGCTCGCCGCATTCGTCACCGTAAATGAGGCTGGCGCGACATTTGTCTGCCACGGTGTCCAGCTTATCAGATCCGTGGATGTTTGAATCACGTAGCTAAATCCGCTGACGCCGGCCAGATTGAATGTGAAATTGCCATTTGTCAGTGCGGGTGTTGTCAGTGACGGTGTTGGGAACGGATTCAATGCCGGGGCGGATTTCACCGCGCGGAAAAGTTCGCCCGCGGGCGCGGTGGCCAATGTTGTCGGCGCCGATCCCGCGCCAGAATCCGTAATGGCAATAAGGCGATTGGCGCTTGTTTCGGCGGTGATGGCGTAAATTACAGGATTTGCGCCGGAGAAATCGACCGTCAAACTGCGCGCGCCAATTTTCGATGCGCCGCTGGAGAGGGTGTAGGCGTTGGCCCAGATGCCGTTCGTAAATTCCCAGCGCTGGATGCCGCCGCTGGAAGAATCATCCGCGATGTAGACAAGGTTCGTCGCATCGTTGATTTGAAAATCCTCCGGGCTGGAGGAATTCCCGGTGGCAAAGAGCAGGTTCGTCGTCGCGCTGTTGGTCGGCAAACCGGGCAACGCATACAATCCCGTCGTTCCGCTTTGGGTGGAGAAGTAGAGGTTCTGCTGGAAGACATTGACGACGCGTGTATTTGACACGTTGGTCTGGATGCTGGCGGCGGCGTTGTTGGCGCCGAAATACCACGTGCCACCCGCCGAGCCCGCGCCCCAGAAATCGCCTGTGCCGTCCGTTGCGCCCCCGCGAATATTATCTGCGCTGTAAGCGTTCGTGGTTGAAACGGCTAGCGAGTAAACGCCGGTCCCGTCAATCGTGCCAATCGCGCGCGGCACCGCCGCTGACGATGACGAGGAGAGGGAACCGCTGAGCGTTCCACGATTGGTGTTGTAACCTCCGATGGCGAGCAACCGGCCATCTCCCGAAAGCGTCATGTAACCTTCCGAACTTGCCACGCCGCTGATCAAAAGAGCAGAAGGCCCGGAATCGGGCAACGCCATCGGTACTCACGGAAGCGCCCGACCGCGTGAATTGATCTAGGAACAAAGTATTTCCAGAATTGGTCAGCGTCTGCGCACCGTCGCCCAATCGCAGCACGACGAGGTTCGACGGGAAGAACGTTGTCTGCGAAGCTGCAACCACCACAACCGCAGGGGCGCTCGTCACCGAGCCGTAATCGGACTTCACAACGACCGCGTAGCTCCCGGACTCGGTTGGCACCGCGTTGCTTTCGAGGAAAATGCTGTTGGTTGCCCCGGATATTGCCGAGCCGTCGAATATCCATTGGTAAGTTGGCGTGGTGCCAACCGCGCCGACCGAAAGACTTATCGTGTCGCCCGCCAGATAAGTGCGTCCAGTCGGTTGCAAACTAATCCACGGGTCGGCCACCGTCAATGTCACCGGCAGCGAATTGGTCGAGCCTCCGGCGTTGGTGATGGTGACGGTATAAGTGCCGGCATCCGCGCCGCCCACGTCGGACAAGGTCAGGACGTTTGTCGTCGCGCCGCTGATCGAAGCGCTGTCAACGAGATCAACCGCGCCAAATTGCCATTGAAAGGTCAGGGCCGATCCCGTTGCGCCGACGGAAAAACTTACAGTCGCGCCTGCCTTGACGGATGCGTTCGTCGGTTCGGTGACGATGATCGGAGGGGGCGGGGGAGCGTTCGATGCCGTCACCGTCAACGTGGAGGTGGACGAATTCAATCCCCAGGCGTTGCTCACCAGCACCTGGACGTCAAACGTGCCTGCCGCGTAGGCGGTCGTGTCGAGCGTCAGCATGGAATTTGTCTCCCAAGCCGTGATGGGAGTTGAATTTGATTCCCACAAATAATAAAGCGAACCGCTGCCGGTCGCGTTGACCGAGAATGCAGCCGCCTGCCCTTGATCGACAGCTTGCGGTTGCAGTCCCGCCACAATGCCCGGCGCATTTCCTTGCGGCGTAAACTGAATGCCGCGAAAAATCTCATTCGTGGAGGCGGTGGCGAGAGTCGCGGCTGCGGCAGTTGAACCGGTGTCAGTAATCGTGATGATGCGGTTTGTCGCGGTCTCCGCTGTCGTTGCATAAATCATATTCGTCGCGCCGAACTGCACCACCAATCCGCGCGCGCCGACCGTCGAGCCAACGCCCGTTCCAAGCGTGTAAGCCAGACCCCACGCGCCGTTATTGGTGTATTTCAGAATGCCGCCGCCCGAGGCGACCGCGCGGTCATCCGCGACGTAGGCCGTGGTGTTGTCCGGGCTGATGGCGAATCCGTAAAGGCTCGAACTTGAGCCGGTCGAGAACAGGAGCGCGGCACTTGTGTTGGTCGTTGTGGGGGTTCCCGCAAAGCCATAAATTCCAATTGGAGTGGTTTTTTGCGACGAGAAATACAGATTGCCGTTAAAAATATTGGCGACTTCGCTATTGGCGTCCGCGCTTTGAACCGTGGCGGGTGGAGATGCAATGCCCATGTAAATCGTGCCGCTGGTGGCGCCAACGGCCCAAAAATTGTTCGAGCCATCTGAAGTTCCGCTGCGAATGTTATTCGCGCTGAACGCCGTCGAAGTGTTCGTGACGAATGCATAATTGCCATTGAAATCGACGGTGGCGATGCCGCGGGGGATCTTTGCGGAAGTCGAACTGGCCAGCGAACCCGTAGAAGTGAGATTTGTGTTGTAGCCGACAAGCACGATGTAATTGCCATTGGCCGAACGGCTGATGGCGCCCTCCGACGAGGCCGATCCGCCGATGATCAGTGAAGTGGAGCCATTCGTGGGAATCGCGACTGTGTTCGTCAGCACTCCATTTGTCGTGTATTCGTCGAGGAACACGGGGTCGCCCGAACTGACGGGCGGCGTGTTGGTCGCTCCAATGCGGAGGACGCTGAGGTTGCCGGGCTGGAAACCAGGCGTGATTTGGGCGTAACTGGAAAATCCGGCCAGGCAGATCGTGAAAGCGAGTAACTTTTTAATCATATGTGCTCCTATTAGCCATCATGTTACAAATGGGTGACATTGGGAAGCAAAATTAATTCTCCTTAAACTTGACTAGAGTGGAATCATGCGGTCAGCTTGCTCTGCCAATTAACAAACGAAGCTGCTATGCCAGAGGAAACTTCATATCCTTACGCGACTCATCTGAACATCCATTACCCGCAATTGACGCTGGTGGACACGCCGGCGCTGATCGCGGCTTGCAGGGACAAGTGGTATAACCAGACGCTTTGCCAGGTCAATGAATCCGTCGTCCGCCTCGGTGTCATGCAGGGCGAATACCATTGGCACAAGCACGATCACGACGACGAATTCTTCTTCGTGCTGGAAGGGAAGTTCATCATAGACCTCGAAGACCGCGTGGTGGAATTGCTGCCGCAGCAGGGATTCGTGGTGCCCAAAGGCGTCGTCCACCGGACTCGCGCTCCAGAGAAGGCGGTTATCCTGATGGTGGAAAACAAGGGAATCATTCCCACCGGCGATCCGAAATAATATAAGCTGGTCTAATCGCTGACTGAGGCGTCGAACGCCAAAGTCTCTCCTTGCGGATGGAGAGATTCGGCAATCCGCGCGGCAAATGACGAAACTGTCATGCCGGATTTATGGGGGCTTCATGCGCGAGGACTACAGTTCAACCGCAGTTAACAATAAATATAAAGGATTATTCCATGAAAATACGTTTGACACTGTGTTCCATCCTGGCCGCCGGCTTTTTCGCCGGGTGCGAGTCCGAAAGCCACGAAAGCGAGGCCAGCCTCCAGGCGGAGGCAAAAATTAGCAAGGCCGATGCCCAGGCGACCGCCCTGGCCAAAGTCACCGACGGCACCGTCAAGGAAGCGGAATTGGAGCGCGAACACGGCAAGCTCATCTGGTCATTTGACATCGCCACACCCGGCACCAAGGACCTCACTGAGGTCAATGTGAACGCCATCACCGGTGAAATCGTGAACGTTGAGCACGAAAAGGCGAACAAGGAAAAAGCCGAGAAGGACGACGATAAATAGGTCGGCGACGGAAATTGCCGTGCCCCATCCGGCGAGGTTAGGATTCAACCCATGCGCATCCTAGTAGTGGAAGATGACCGGAAAACGGCCTCGTTTATTCGCAAAGCGCTGCAAGTGGAAGGCTTCGCGGTGGATGTTTGCGCGGACGGCAACGAAGCCTTGATGCTGGCCGGCACCACGCCTTTCGACGGTGTGGTGCTGGACATCATGCTGCCGGGACGCGACGGCTTGAGCGTCGTGCGGCAGTTGCGCCAGAACCGCAATTCCACACCCATCCTGTTGTTGTCAGCGCGCGGTGAGGTCAACGAAAGGGTGGAGGGCTTGAACACCGGGGCGGACGATTATTTGCCCAAGCCGTTTGAACTGGTTGAGCTGGTGGCGCGCGTGCGCTCGCTCACGCGCCGCGGGACGGAGAACAAGTCAACCGTTCTGCGCCTGGGAGATTTGACGCTCGACACTCTTTCCCGCCAGGCGCGCCGTGGCGCGTCCGAAATTACCCTGACCACCCGCGAATTCCGGCTTCTGGAATACCTTATGCGCTCCGCCGGCCGCCTCTGCGGACGCATGATGATCCTGGAAAAGGTTTGGGATTACGATTTTGATCCGGGCACGAATCTGGTGGATGTCTATATCCGCCGCCTGCGCGAAAAAATTGATGCGAACTTTGATGTCAAGCTCGTCCATACGGTGCGTGGCTCGGGCTACGTGATGAAGGAATCGGCGTGACGATTCGAACCCGCCTGACGCTCTGCAACGCCGCCGTGCTGCTGGCCTCGCTGGCTCTCATCGCGGTGCTGACGCTCGATGAATCGCATGAGCGGGACGAGCATCGCGCCGGAAAGGCGGAAAGAGACGAGGATGATATTCTTCAGATTGTGTTTTGGGTGGGTGTTCCGGCGGCCCTGGTGAGCATTGGCGGCGGTTGGTGGCTGATGCGCCGTTCCCTGGCGCCCGTGCGGGATCTCACTCTTGCCGCCGAACAGATCAACGAATCCACCCTCGGCCAGGCTTTGCCGCGCACCGGCAACGGCGACGAATTGGACCGGCTGAGCGAAGTTCTCAACGCCATGACCGCCCGGTTGAACAATTCTTTTGCCCGAATTCGCGAATTCACGCTCCATGCATCGCACGAGCTTAAAACACCCGTCACCGTTCTGTGCGGAGAAATCGAGACGCAGTTGCGGGACGAATCGCTCACGCCGGCGCAGCGCGAACGGGCCGCCAGCCAATTGGAGGAACTGCATCGCCTCTCGCGCATCGTGGACGGGCTGACGCTGCTGACCAAGGCCGACGCTGGATTGGTTTCGCTGACACTCGAAAAAGTTCGTTTGGACGAATTGGTGCGCGACAGTTTTGCCGACGCGCAGATTCTGGCCGAGCCGCAAGGCCTTCACGTTGAGTTGACAGCCTGCGAGGAAATGACGGGGCAGGGTGACGCGCATCGCCTGCGGCAATTGCTGCTGAATCTCGTGGACAATGCTGTCAAATATAATCAATCGCACGGTTCGGTTGCGATGGCTTTGCGCCGCGCGGGATCATTTGCGGAATTCACCATCGCCAACACCGGTCCGGGGATTCCTGCGGCGGCGCTGCCGCGAGTCTTTGACCGATTTTTTCGCGGTGATCCGGCCCACGGCCGCGCTGTTGAAGGCTGCGGGCTCGGTCTTTGCATCGCCAAGTGGATTGTCACAGCGCACGGCGGCACAATAGAAATTGTCTCCGAGCCGGGCCAACTCACCACCGTGACCGTGCGGCTGCCGGTTAACTCAGTTTCAGCGAAAGGCTGAAATATCTGCGCGGCGAGCCTCGTCCAGGGACATCGTTTTTTCCGCGCGCGTGGCAAGATTCTTGAGTTTCACTTCCCACCCACCGTCTGGCCCTGCCACAATTTTGCATGTGCAGCGCGCCTTCAATTCCATCGCGCGCTTGAATTGCTTGTCTGACTTTGCCGGCGTGAGGGAGTATTCCACCGCGCATCCCTTTCCCCGCAGCGATTGCACAAGCCCCAGCGATTGCGGCCGCATTGATTCGTCTTCAATCAGGCAATAAACATCCGTTCGTGAATCGAAAGCGGGCAAGAGCTTGCGCGCCTTGAGCAATTCAAGCAGGACGACATCGCCCATGCCGAAACCGAGCGCGGGCAAATCCACTTTGCCGCCGGAAATGAGCTTGATCAAATTGTCGTAACGCCCCCCGCCCGCAATGGCTCGCAATTCCTCCACTTTGGCAAACGCCTCGAAGACGACGCCCGTGTAATACGCCAGTCCGCGAATGACGCAGTAATCAACTTTGACGAAAGATGCGAGGCCGCGAGCTGCAAGATTATCAAGGACCGCCTGCAATTCCGCCGTCGGTTTGCCTTCGGCGATGAACTTGGACACGTCCTCAAACGCAATTCCGACTGCGCCGAGTTTCTTTTGGCTTTCCTCCGGCGCATCGCGTTCCAATTTGTCAATGGCCTGGTAAAAGGCGTATTCGTCTTCCGTTTTGGAACTGCGCTGGCGGAAAAATTCCTGCCACGCGTTGCGACTGCTTAGGCGGATGACAAAATCATCGGCTGTTAAACCAAAGCCGCGCAGGCAATCGATCAGCAATGCCACCAATTCCGCGTCCGCCGCTGGGCCGGCCTCGCCGATGAGATCGGCGTTGAATTGGAAGTGCTCGCGCAGCCGGCCTTTTTGCTGCCGTTCGTAGCGGAAAAGCTGCGGGATGGCGAACCACTTGATCGGCTTTTTGTAATTGCGCTCGTGCGCGGAAATCATGCGGGCCAGCGTCGGCGTCATTTCCGGCCGCAGCGAGATCGCGCGATCGCCCTTGTCGGAGAAATTGTAGAGCTGCCCGACAATTTCGTCGCCACTCTTGAGCGTGTAAAGTTCGAGCGGTTCGAGCGGCGGGCCGTCGTATTCGGAAAAGCCATAGCGGCGGGCCGTTTCGCTCCAGGTGTCAAAAATATGGCGCCGCGCCTCCGCGCTCCAGACATCGGAATGCGGAAGCGGCTCGGGATAAAAGTCACGGAAACCGGGCAATCTTTCCATCATCAGGTTGGACAAAGAGGCACAAGCCGCTGAAAAAGGGAAGCGAATTCAGGGGGCGCGGAAGCCTCGACGCCTCGCTTCGCGAGAGCAATCTCCACGCGCCGGCGAAATTAATGTCACACAAATTCTGTGGCAATTTTCTTGATGCTGTTGTAATTTTGTTCCGCGCTTCGTGCGCTGCGGAACTCATCAAAATCTTATGATCGCGACACAGATTCGCCAGAAGGATGCCATCTTTTATTTCGCTTCGTTTCCGTCGGACAAATTGCTCCAGCACGTCCGGTTCATCAGCCGGTTTTACGACGAGGAAGGCGGCCAGATTCAACCCGAGCATGTCGAGGAGCAGGATGACGTGGCGCTCTTCATCGCCAAGATCGAGCGGAGCGACAAAGCGTTCCAGCGCGAGGTCTCCAAGGCGAAGGTGCGCGCCATTCGGAATTTTTATGAAACCGCCATTTCCCAGCCGCCGATTCCGGGCACCGTCCTTTTGTTCACACCGCAAAAGCTCCATTTTGAGGCGTGGACGGATGGTTCCGGCGTCGGGAAGCTGCAGGTGCCCGGCGAGAAATTTCTGATCATTGACGGCCAGCACCGGCTCGCGGCGCTGCAATTTTTCATGACGACGCATCCGGAGGAAGCTCGCAACATCTCTGTCCCGTGCGTGATTTTTGACGGGCGCAGCGAGGATTTCGCCACCGAGATGTTCGTCATCATCAACTCGACGCCGACGCGCATCAACAAGAGCCATTTAGTCGATCTTTACGAGCGCGTCTCGTGGGCGGAGCCGGACCGGCGTTTCGCGGCGACCATTTCCGAAATGCTTTACAACGAGTCCGACAGCCCGTTGCGCTACCGCATCAACCGCCTCGGCGGTCGCAGCAGACAGGAGAAGTGGATACTTCAGGCCGAGCTGTTCAACGAAATCCACCGATGGGTTCGCCTGGCGTGGGCGCTCATTGAAAAGGAAGGGCCGGACAAAAGGCTCGCCGGTAAATACTATACGGTCGTCCGCGATTTTCTAAAGGCGGCGGCGGAGGTTTGGGGCGAATCCTGGGGAGACGCCGGCTCGATGGTGACCAAGCCTGTCGCGCTCAAGGCGATGCTTCGCGTTTGCGCGGACTTGGACGCGGTTGATTCGGAGCCCGCCGAGGGCAGGATCGAACGCTGGCGCCAGCGGCTGGCGCCTTGGACGGAGCAGGCGCGGCAATTCAAGAAAGACGGTTTCTACGAGAGGTTTCCGGCCAAGGGCCAAGTTGAGCGCGTCGCCCGCATTCATCGCGAGCTATCGCGGTTGGCGGGAATTCCGGCGCGCTCATCGAAGAAGTCTTGAGTTTTCTCCGCCGCTCAGGATTTATTGAAGCCGTCAGCAGTATTGCGCGTCCAACTTGAATCATTTATGAGCGAATCGACTAACTCTTCACTTTCCTCCCGACGGGAGTTTCTGAAAACCACAGGCCGCGTGGCGGCAGTCTCGGCGCTTGCCGGGCTGACCCTCCCACACGTCCACGCCCAGGGCAGCGATGCCTTGAAAGTGGCGTTGATCGGGTGCGGTGGGCGCGGCGGGGGCGCGGCCAAAAACGCGATGTGCGTCCAGAGCACGCCTGTCAAACTGGCAGCCATGGCGGATGTTTTTCCGCACAAGTTGAATGGCTGTTACGACAGTTTGAAAAACGACAAGGAATGCGGCGCCAATGTTGAAGTTTCACCAGAGCACAAGTTCATCGGATTCGACGCCTATCAGCACGCAATGGATTGTTTGAAGCCGGGCGATGTTGCCATTTTCACGACGCCGCTGGCCTTCCGCTGGGTTCATTTTCAATACGCCATCTCCAAGGGCCTGAACGTGTTCATGGAAAAGCCGCTCACGGCGGACGGCCCGAGTTCCCGGAAAATGTTGCAGTTGGCGGAACAGGCCAGCGCGAAGAATTTAAAAGTCGGCGTTGGCTTGATGTGCCGGCACCACCGCCCACTGCAGGCGTTGGCGGAACAGGTCGCGGAAGGACGGCTTGGTGACATCATTTGCATGCGCGGCTATCGGATGGCGGGGGGAGAATTGGCGGCGTGTTTCTCGACGCGCTGGCCGGGGCCGCCCAACGATCCCAGCGAACTGCTCTGGCAGATTTCGCGCTTCCACAGTTTTATTTGGGCCAGTGGCGGGCTGTACAGCGATTTTTACATTCACCATATTGATCATCTCTGCATGATCAAGAACGCGTGGCCGGTCAAGGCGCAGGCCCTAGGCGGGCGCCATTATCGCACGGAGCCGGATGGCACGCCGCAGGTGGATCAAAACTTCGACCATTACTCGGTGGAATATACCTTCGATGATGGCACAAAAATGTACATGGACGGCCGCAACGAGCATCGTTGCAAGGACATCTACAACAGTTACGTCCACGGCAGCAAAGGCAGCGCCATCGCAGCGGACAACGGGGATTTCGGCGGACAGACGCACATTTTTACAACGCAGAAGCCGTCATCCAGCGCCGCTGTCTGGTCTTCAAAAGTTCCCGGCAAGGATATGAATCCTTATCAGAACGAATGGAATGAACTGGTTGACGCCATCCGCAACGACAAGCCCTACAATGAAGTTCCACGCGGCATCAAAGCCAGTGTGGTCACGTCGATGGGACGCCTGGCTGCGCACTGCGGAGACGAAGTGACGTATAACGACATGCTCAATTCTGATGACGTTTACGCGCCCAACATTGAGAATTGGAAGATGGATTCACCGGCGCCCATCGTCGGCGACGCCGAAGGCAAGTACCCGGTCCCGATGCCCAACTACCTCGGCATGCACGAATATAAGATGCCTCCAAAACCGGCATGAGTGCGGTGGAGTAGGGAGCACGATTTCCGCGAAATTTTTAGTGTTCCGGCAGCCTCGATCACGAAATAAGCGTGGTAGGACGAGGCTGCAATAAACCGTCTTTTCGCAGCGCAGGCTTTCCAAACTTGCCGTGTCGCAGGCGTCGAAGCCTGCATTCGGTGTTGAGGCAAGCGGATTTGGAAGTCTGCGCTGCGACGGATGTGGCTCGGCGAGCCTCGACCTGCCACGATTTGCAGGGATTGAGAGTTTCTCCGAAATTCCGCCTACGGCTTCCCAATGGCCATTAATTCCCGGCGCGTTCTGAAAAAGATTGTCCCGTCCGAAACGGCAGCGCTGGCGAGGCAGGTGTCGTTTAGCTTGTTCGAGGCGGTGACGGAGAAAGCCCCTGAGGCTGGAACGACATAGACTTTGCCCGTCTCGCTTGTAAAATAGATGTTCTTTCCATCTGACACTGGCGAGGCCGTGAAGCCTTCCGTGCCGTCGCCCAATCGCTCGCTATATTTGACATCGCCCGTTTTCGCGTCGAAGCAATTTACAATTCCGTCCTGGCAGGAGTAAACGCAAGGCCCAACGAGAATCGGGGTCAGCAAATAATCACCCTTGCGATCCTGCTGCCATGCGACCGCCGGATTTGTCACCCCCTGGGCGGTGACAGTGACGAGGTGGTCGTCCAATTTCACCGCGCGCATCGGGCGTTGCCCGCCGTGGGCGCTGGTGAAATAAACCATGCCGTCCGAGACGATCGGAGTCGGCACTGGAATATCTCCGCCGCCGTCGATTTTCCAAATCTCATTCCCATTGGCAAAGTCGTATGCTCCTGTATGATGCCAGCCGTTCACCAGAATTTCCGTGCGAGCGCCGACTTTCGCGATTGCCGGAGTGCTCCATGTTGGGACGTCTTTCCGCTTCGTTCGCCAAAGTTCGTGGCCGTCAGCCAGATTGAAGCTGGCGATAAAGGAATCTCCCAGCACATCGCACAAAACGATGACTTTGCCCTCGTGAATGATTGGCGAACTCGAAAATCCCCACTCCGCGCTCGGCACGACATAATACCCCGACTTCATCCGCCCAAGGTCGTCATGCCAGATAACCTTGCCGTCGTGATCGAGGCAGAACAAACCTTCCGAGCCATAAATGGCCACCACCCGATCGCCGTCGGTGGCGGGTGTCGAGTTGCAATGAGTCGCCTTGGGATGGCGTTTGCCGCGAGGAATTCCTTCGGTCGCCAGTTTATCCCAAATAATTTTGCCCGAACCCTTGTCAATTGCCAGCATGCGCCATTGATGCGAATCCTCGTCATTGGCGGAAGCAATATCGCCGTAAAGTCCGATTTTGACGTCCTGCTTGGGATCGCCGACCGCTGTCGTCAAATAAATGCGATCTCCCCAAATAATCGGCGACGAATGCGCGAGGCCGGGAATTTCCGTGCGCCAGCGGATGTTCTCGCCTTTTTCGACATTCCAATTCACCGGCGCAGGTGCGCTGCTGTCGACGCCAGAGGAATCGAGGCCGCGAAATTGCGGCCAATTGGCGGCGGAGCAGATGCCCGCAATGCAGGGCAGTGCCGCCATCACCAGACTTACTGTCATGCCGTTTGAGTTTTTCATAGAATCTCCAGGAATTTCGTTTCGCGCAATGCCTGCCCTTTCGTGGCATCGCATTGCGCCGGGATCAGGCAAAAGCCACCAGCCGGAATCTCAACTTGCTCCCCAGAACCTTCAATCATCAACTTGCCCTCGACGACTCCGAGAATGCGCATTTTTCCCCCGGGCCATGTCTGCGAGTCGCCGGGCGCCCACTGCCGCAATTCGACGTTAAACAACGGATCATTTATCAGCGGGCGAACGGTTCCCGGCTGGGCAGGGGAAGTGTCGCGCGGCAAAAGGGCCGGTTCAAAATCGTTGAAGTTGATGCTGGCCAGCGATTGCGGGATGTGCAACGCGCGGGGCTTCCCATCGCGCTCCACCCGATTCCAGTCAAACACGCGATAGGTCGTGTCCGAGTTTTGCTGGATTTCAAAAATCACGAGGCCCGCGCCGAGGGCGTGGACACGGCCGCTGGGCAGAAACATCGAATCGCCCTCCTTGACTTGGACAACGTGAAAGCATTCCGCCACTTTTTGCGAAGCCAGCTTGCTCTCAAATTCCGCGCGTGTGACGCCGTTCTTGAGTCCGACAAAAAGCTCCGCGCCGGGCTGGGCTTGCGCCACATACCACATTTCCGTTTTCGGTTCGCCGCCGAGCGAAGGCGCAACAAAAGGCGGCGGATGCACTTGCAGGGAAAGCGTGGCGTTGGCGTCAAGAATTTTTATTAACAGCGGAAAACGCTTTGGAATGGGCTTCAGGAAACCAAGCAGCGCGGCTGGGCAGTTTTCCATCAGCCAATGAAGCGTGCGCCCCTTTAACGGGCCGGACGCCACAACGCTCTCATCGCCGGGCCGGTCAGTGACTTCCCACGATTCGCCAATCGGCGGGCCGGGCGGCAGCGCTTTTCCGTAGAGAGATTCGAGCTTGCGCCCGCCCCAAATCCGTTCCTTGAAGATCGGCTCGAACGTCAACGGATAGAGATTAACCATGTTGAATTCCTACGAGCCGTTGCCCGCGTGTGTGCCGTTTCGATCCGCCTGGCCGTTTTCCATGCCGGCGGTTTTTTTCTGCTCTTCGGTGAAGCGCCCGTAGGCCCTGTATTTTTCGTAGCGCATTTTCAGGCGCTCGGCGCCGGAGATTTTTTTCAGCGCTTCGAGATTGGAAATGAGCGCGGACTGCAGGCTCTTGCCCATCTTTTGCGCGTCTGTGTGTGCGCCGCCGAGCGGTTCGGGCACGACTTCATCAACAAGGCCAAGTTCCTTCAAATCGTTTGCGGAGATGCGCAAAGCCTGGGCAGCCTTTGGCGCGGCGGCGCGGTCTTTCCACAGAATCGCGGCGCAACCCTCCGGACTGATGACTGAGTAGTAGGCGTTTTCCAAAATCAAAACTCGATCCGCCACGCCGATGCCGAGCGCGCCGCCCGATCCGCCTTCGCCAATGACCGCCGCCACAATCGGAACGTCCAGCAGCATCATTTCGCGCAGGTTGACGGCGATGGCTTCGGCGACGTGCCGCTCTTCCGCGCCAATGCCGGGATATGCGCCCGGGGTGTCGATTAGCGAAATAATCGGCAGCCCGAATTTGTCGGCCAGTTTCATCAAGCGCATGGCTTTGCGATAGCCTTCAGGCATGGCCGAGCCGAAGTTGCGCTTGATGTTTTCCTTGGTGTCCCGGCCTTTTTGCGTGCCGATGAGCAAGACCTTGTGCTCGCCTAATTTGGCGAAACCGCAAACTAAAGCGGCGTCATCAGCGAACAAACGGTCGCCATGCAGCTCGTTGAACTCGGCGAAGATCGATTCCGCGTAATCGAGCATGAAAGGGCGCTTCGGATGGCGCGCGATTTTGACCCGGTCCCACGGGCTGAGATTGGCAAAAATCTCGCGCCGCATCTCCTCGATTTTCTTCTCGATGATCGCCACTTCCTCCTCAAAGGAAACGTCAAGCGAGTGGTCTTCGGGATGTCTCTTCAGCTCTTCCAGCTTGCGCTGCAGCTCCAAAACCGGCTTCTCAAAATCAAGCTGATATTTCATCAGACCGCCATTTTAGGTTCGGTCAACCGGCCACGCAATGGCGAAAATTTGGGCTTGGCGCGCAGTTAATTATGGCCGGTTTTGGATTAAGCGTTCGCCGTTGTCAGATCTTCAAGCGTCGTAATGTGAAGCAGTGCCACTTTGGCGAAACGTTCCGCGACAGAATTGCTGTCAAGATCCAGGGCTATTTCGACTCCGTTCCGCTTGACGAACATCATATCGTTGTTAACAATGTTGTACGTTTTTCCGTCCGTTGTGTGGATGCGGAACGGTTTGAATGGCGTTTCCTGCATCCGTTCTCTAAGTTCGAGCGCCGTTATCATCTTCGGAGTTTACCCATTCCATCTCAGGTTTCAATCTTTGATGGGGCGGACCCTGGGGAGCTAGGCGGCTGCAGCAGCCCGCTCCTCAACACGAATAATATGAAGCAAAGCGCATTCGACCGTGCGTCCGACAATGGAATCTTGGTCGGGATCAATCCCAACTTCGATGGCGTGGCGCTTAATCATCGCCATATCGTGATTGGTGACGTCGAACGATTTTCCGTCGAGATATGGATGCGGAAGGGCTTGAACGGGCTGCTGTCAACAGGTCTTTGAAGTATAACGCCTAAACATGGCCTAATTTTATTCCTTCAATTCCCAGGTTTCAACCTGTTACTGGTCCGGCTTTTTTTCGTCGGAAGGTTTTTTGTTTTTATCTTCTTCAGGCTTTTCGGGCTTCGGATGGGCATCTTCTTTCTTAGGCGGCGTGGTCTTCTTGACGGGAGTCTTTTTATCGGGAGCCTTTTTATCGGGAGGCGCTGCGTCCTTTCCGGGAACCTTCTCAGCAGGCGGGTGTTTTACGGTGGTTTGGGCCACTTCGGTTTTCTGATTTGCCGGAACTTTTTCCGTTGTGTGCTCTGGCGCTGGCTTCGGTTTGGTGGCTTGATCCTGACGCACGAGCGTCTTCTGCTTCTCTGCTGGCCGTGCGTCTTTCGTCACGAGCGCAGGCTTCTCGGTCGGACGCGTCTCCTTGGCCGGCTGTTTAACGGAATGGTCCACTGTCTTCCTCTCACCCGCCGCCAACGGTTCCTTCCTCTCGCCTGCCGCTAACGGCTTGGGCTTTATCGCCACCCGCGCTTCCGATTGCCGGCGCAGATCTGCTACCTTTGCAACTTGAACCGGGTGGCCAGTGGCCTGCTCGATCCGTTGCGTGGAGGGACCCTCATTAATGATCGTATTATTCACAACCTTCACGTTGGTGATATTCACCGTCTTATTGATAATGGTTGTGTTATTCACGATGACCGTTGTCGATCGAATGGGTTCCATGAAGTGCTGCTCTGAAACGAAGCAATAAGACCGCGCAGGAATCAAATTGACATCAAAGTGAAGCCCAACGCCGGCCTCAAATTTCGCCGCCGGTGGCAGAGGCGCCCATCCCGCATATCCGCCTCCGTTCCGCCATGAAACCCAGGCGGGCGCCCAATGCACATCCGCCGCCCAATACCAGGTTCCGTCGGCGCGGCAATCCCAGCGTCCGTAATGGTAGGTCGCCCAGCCGAACGGCTCGTCACTGGCCCAATACCAACCCGCGTCCGTCCTCTCCCAATGCCCCATTGTGTAGGGCCGCCAGTCTGCGGCGGCTTGCGTCGGAAACCAGCATCGTCCCACCCCTGGAACGTCGTCCCACCGCCCATAAGCTGAGAGCGGTTGATAAAAATCGTCCGCGCTGGTAATAACAAACGCTCCCGGAGCCGCAGCCGCTACCGTCACCGCCGCCGGAGCCTGCACTGCCACGGTTGCCGGAGGCGACACGTAAACCTGTGGGGGGGCCGGCGCCTGCACCTCAACCCTCCCGGCGCATCCAGACAAGAGCGCTCCCGCCATTCCCCACACTCCAATCCTCGCAGCTTTAGACCACATTGCGTTATTCATATTGACATCACTCTCCACCCCTGCCGCTCCAGGAGCAATCAGCTAAAACCCTACCTCAAACGCGCAGCCTCAGAACGCTGGACGCCCTCCGTTATTTTGGCAGAATCTTGTTGGCTAAGTCGGCGGGGTCCAGCTTGCGGAATCTCTCGCCTAACTTGCCCCGGCTGTCCGTTGGGAGTTGTTTGCCTGTGCTATCGACTTCCGGAACCTCGCATGTCAGCCAGTAAGCGTGCAGCACAGCCAATTGCTCGTACAGTTTGTGCGGGTTTTGCGGCTTCACGTGATAAGAACTCGCTCCCAACACGTACGCTTTTTTGATGTCATCAAGGTCCGACGAAGCTGAAAAAACTACCGTGGGAATGACTGACCATCGCGGATGGCTTTTGAGGTGATTGAGGACATCGAAGCCATCCTGTTTAGGCATTTTCAAATCTGTCATGATGAACGTCGGATATTCGAACTTTGTCCGGTCAGCGTATTTCCCTTCCCCGGTCATGTAAGCGATCGCCTCCGCCCCGTCATTGACTATATGAATCGGCTCCGCCACGCCGATTTTGCGAAAGGCCCGTTGAATCAAGAATTGGTCATTTTCATTATCCTCGACGACTAGGATGGTTGCGTGGAATTTTTTCACAAATGAGGATCTCCGATCGAATGGCGCAAAACAATCAGGTGAAGACCGAACATCACGGGCCGTTGCGTATTTCGGCTGAAAAGTCCAATTCGGATTTGCTGGCTTGGGTGACGCATCGCATGTTCGTAATCAGTATTTGACATCGACAGCTCAATTGCCGAGCCTTTGACAGGCGAGGGAACTTCTGGATCATGTTGACACGAAAGCACAAGGGGCTGATTGCGATTGTTTTGGTTTCGCTGGGGGGGATATTGCTCTTTTCTAAAGAGACGGCGGTGCCGTCGGCGACCATTGTATCAGTGGTTTCACTGGATAGATCACAACGCTGGGCGCTCGAACGTTTGATTCCAGCAAGATGGGTCTGGTTGCGCTCTGTCTGTCGTTCTCTGACGACTCGTCTCGCGGGCCGGGCCAGGCAAGTCGTTTTTCACATGCGATATATGGAGGTGTCTGAGGCGACGGCATCACTCATCGATGAGAAGTCTATCGGACCTCCACTTACAAAGAGCGACGGTTTTGCTGTTTGGATCCTGCCCAATAGATCCTTCAGCGGGTTTCCGAAGTATCCAATCATAGAATCTCCAGACATGCTCTTAACTGACTGCAAAAACCAATATTCATCGGGGACCGATCGTTATATTGACAACGCGGGCGTGGTGACGAATTCTGTCGTTTATAGCGTGGAGCTAATTCCAAACGTGCACAAGCAAACGGTGAAGCTTTCGGCCAGCGTCATTATCATGTGGGAGGCGCAAACCAATTTCGTCGCAGGCGTGCACGCTCAAATTCCCTATGGCCAAACCCTCCTGATGCTCGACGGGCGACAGTCCGCGCCGACATCGCATCGCATGGCATTTTTGCTCGAGGTAGACGAAAATGAATACAAGCCCGATGGAAATACGCCAGAACCCATCCCCACCATCGTTCAATGAGCGGTTTGTCGCGGTTTGGCGCAAGCTGGCGCGATAGGGCAGACTGCGGGGAACCGCCTTAGCCCAAGCTCTGGCGAACGGTATGGTGTCTTGGAGGAGGCATGCAATCCACTCTTGCTGGCGGCGATTTGATTCTGATTCGCTGGCTTGCCGAGCCGTAGCTCGCTGGTCCGATAACAGCGCGGCCCGCCTTCGCCTTTGGCTTCGGCGCGGCAGCCTTCGCTCTCCGCTACGCTGCGAGCGAAGGCTGGCGGGAGTGGCGGGGCTCGAACCCGCAACGAAAGTCTGATTATCAACGGTTTAGGGGGCGCAGCCTCACCAATAGCTTCTCAAGATTCCGGCCCGGGGCCACGATCTCAGTCGCGTAATCGACTCATGGGATAAACTTTCGCCTCTGCTCAAGGCCGCCATTCTTGCGATAGTCGATGCCGCTGCGAATCACAGGGGAGAGTGACCATGCGATCAGCGATATACCTCGCGACGATGACGGACGCGGCTGATACGCACGACCTTAATTTGGTCGGCAATCTCGTAAACGACGCGATAATCACCTACGCGGATGCGCCAGTCAGTCTTGCTTCCGGCGAGTTTGCGGCAGCCAGATGGTCGTGGGTTTGTCGCCAAGGCTCGAATTACCGCGATCACGCGGTCGTGATTTCCGAGGTGAGCCGTGAAAGGTCTTTTTCCGCTGCGCGTTCAAGTAGGACGCGATACATGGTCACTTTCCGCTGCGTTCGGCAAGGTAGTCTTCCAGCGGACGGTAATGCAACGGCTTGCGGCGGGCGCGTTTGAGCCATGCCACGTCCTCGGCATCCTCTACTCGTTCCAAGAGTTCTTCGTAATCCTTGATGGGGATGATCACCGAGACAGGCTTGCCCTTGCGCGTCACGATTTCAGGTTCAGGCACGGTTGCTTTCATAGTCGTGGATTCAATGTGTCAACAGCCAGGCACGCGGAGTGTTCTCCTCTTCGTCCAATGCGCGGAAAGAAGCGGATGCCAGAGCCGCGATATCGTCATCCGTCAAATCGTCCGACATCGGAACACGTTCGACGATGGCCCGGCGAAGCTCCTGCCGATCGGTTTCCGAGAGCACCTCGACTTTGCCAAGAATTTGCATGACCGCTTGTGTCATACCTCGAATATACTGAAACCGACAGAATTGAGCAAGCGCGGGACAAAAGGTGGCAACTTGAATATTGATTACACGACTGAGTTAGATCGCGAATGGACGAAGGACATCCTCAATGCGATAAAATTCCATTTTGCCGCATATTGCGGATGCGCCTGCCTTTGCCAACGCCGCGTTGCCTGCTTCGTGCGACGAGACGGCGATAATCGGCAGTTTGGGGTGTGAGGCACGGCACTCAGTGACAAAATCGTCGCCTTTGCCGTCGTCAAGATCGTAGTCTGAAAGAACAACATCAAAGCTGCCGACAGCGAATGCTGCCCGAGCGGAAGCAAGGCTGGGAACAATGGTGACGCGGTGTGACGAGAGAAAGCAATGCGTCACTTGTGCCGCAAAGACGGCGTGGTTCTCAAGGTATAGGATGTTCACGCAAACGAAAAAGATTTTGACGGCGATGAGCACCGCTACGAATCCGGCCCGCGTACGCCTGACGGCTTCGGCGCGGCATCCTTCGCTCTCCGCTACGCTGCGGGCGAAGGATGGCGGGAGTGGCGGGGCTCGAACCCGTAACCTCTGCCGTGACAGGGCAGCGCTCTAACCAATTGAGCTACACCCCCCGCTCGGAACGCCAAAACTACGACACCCACACAAACCCGTCAATCTCCTTTGTGTCAAAAATTCTCAGAAACTTACCACTCAATGATCGCGGCGCCCCACGTCAAGCCGGCTCCGAAGACGATCATCAGCACCAAATCGCCGCTCTGGATTCGCTTCGTCTGGACGGCTTCGTCCAGCGCAATCGCGACGGAGGCGGCGGAGGTGTTTCCGTGCTTGTCGAGGTTTACAAAGAGTTGCGATGGCTTCGCGCCCAGGCGTTCGGCGACGGCGTCGATGATGCGAAGGTTCGCCTGGTGCGGGATGATGCAATCGATGTCGGTGATGTCCAACTCGCAGCGGCGCAGGGCTTCGGTGGCGGCGGCTTGCATGGCGGTGACGGCGTTTTTGTAAGTCTCCTTTCCGTCCATCCGTAGGAAGTGCAAGCCCGAGGCGACCGTATCGTGAGTGGAAGGAAAACTGGAGCCGCCGCCGGGCATGCAAAGCAGGCCGGCGCGTCCGCCGTCCGAACCCATGCACGCTGTCAACAATCCGTGCGCATCCGGGCGGTTGCGCAAAATGGCCGCGCCCGCGCCGTCGCCGAATAGAACACAGGTGTTGCGGTCGTTCCAATTAATGATGGATGAAAGCTTCTCGGCGCCGATGACAAGAATCGTGTCATAAGTGCGCGACATGATGAATTGCTGCCCAATCTCCAGCGCGAAAATAAACCCGGAACAAGCGGCTTGGATATCGAAAGCCGCAGCTTTGGTCGCGCCGATTTTCTCCTGCACCAAACATGCTGTCGACGGGAACGGCATATCCGGCGTAATCGTGGCCATGATGATCAAGTCGATTTCTTCGGGCTTGATCTTGCCCCGTTCCAAGGCGATGAGCGCGGCGTTGGCGGCCAGGTCGGAGGTGGCTTGGTGGGTGGCGGCGATGCGGCGTTCCTTGATGCCGGTGCGGGTTTGAATCCACTCGTCGGTGGTGTCGACCATTTCCTCAAGGTCGGCATTGGACAGGATGCGGTCGGGAACGTAGGAGCCGACCGAAATGATGGAGCAGGTGCGGCCTTCGAAGTTGTGATGGGCCCGGGGATTTCTGAATTTTCTCGCTGGGAGTTTCATGTTTTGGCGGCGGACACGAGGGCGTTTGCTTTGGCGACCTCGGAGACAATCATTTCGTTCAAGCGATGCTGCAGCGCCTTGGTGCATTCGCCGATGGCGCTGGTGATGGCCGGGGCAGAGGCCGAGCCGTGCGCCTTGAAAATGGTTCCGTTGAGGCCGAGCAGGGGTGCGCCGCCACGGGTATCGGGGTCGATCCGCCGTTTGATGGTCCGGAAGGCGTTGGCCGCCAGCAATCCGCCGAGCATGCGTTTGGCGTTCTTGGAAACCTCGGCCTTGACCCAGCCCGCCATTCCCTTGGCGAAACTTTCCAGGGTCTTGAGAACGATATTGCCGATAAACCCATCGCAGACAACGACATCCACATGGTCGTTGAAAAGGTCGTGGCCTTCAACGTATCCGATATAATTGATATCCGCCATCTTGCAAAGCCGCGAGGCTTCCTGCGTCATTTCCGTGCCTTTGTTAGCTTCAGTGCCGTTGCTGAGGATGCCGACGCGGGGGTTTTTGTAACCAAGAATTTCCCGCGAGTAAATGCTGCCCATGATGGCGAACTGGAGCAGATGCATCGGCTTGCATTCGACGCTCGCGCCGGAATCAAGCAGGACAAATTCATTTTTCGGCGCGGGAATGATCGTGGCAATGCACGGGCGATCCACGCCAGGCAATTGGCGAAGGCGAATGGTCGAGGCCGCGACAATGCCTCCGGTGTTGCCGGGGGAAATCAGGGCGTCGCCAAGGTTTTCCTTGATGAGATCGACCGCGCGCAGAATCGAGCAATCTTTCTTGCGGCGCAATCCTTCCACGGGTTTGTCTTCCATGGTGAGGACCTCGGTCGCGTTTACGATTTTGACACGCGTATCCCGGAAGCCTGTCTTTTGAATGGCGGCTTCTATCTCTTCCTGGCGGCCGACGAGAATTAATTGCGAGATGGTCGTGCTGGATTGCAGCGCCACTCTTGTTCCCTCAATAATCGTCTCCGCGCCGTGATCGCTGCCCATCACATCCACTACAATGCGCATAGTGAAAAATGAGCGTCAGACGAACCGAGTCTGCGCTTCTGGCAACGATTAAGCGGCTGCTTTAACGGTAATGACCTGGCGATTCTTGTAATAACCGCAGGCAGGGCAAACGCGGTGTGATACGAAGGGGGCGGCGCATTGCGGGCAGGTGCTCAATTGCGGCACCTTCATGGTGCTGTTGTAGGCGCGGCGCATCCGCTGGCGGCTGTGTGACGGCTTTCGTTTGGGAACTCCCATATTATATATTTCCTAAGTTAAAATTTTAATTTGTTCAATTCGGACCAGGCAGAAGAACCTTCCTTCTGACCGGCAGCCTTTGTTGTATTCTGTTT
This sequence comes from uncultured Verrucomicrobiae bacterium, assembly GCA_963764165.1. Lineage (GTDB taxonomy): Bacteria > Verrucomicrobiota > Verrucomicrobiia > Limisphaerales > Palsa-1400 > Palsa-1400. The sequence goes on along the minus strand of CAVXRD010000003.1, from coordinate 522,052 downwards.
GGCCCGAAAAGGCAACCCTTCGCAACCGGCTTCGCACAACGGATGTTGCGGCAACTCCAGCAGAATATCTTCCCGAATGAAAGGCGTCAAGTCCACGCAATCATCCTTGATCGGCGCCTTGTCCTCGCCCTCCAACGGCACATGGGCCGCCCACGGCTCCAAAACGATCTCGTGCTCGAAGGGCTTCAGGCAGCGGGCGCATTCGCAATCGACGGTCACTTCGACCCGGCCTTGCACCAATATGGCGCTATCCATCATTTCAGCCGTCAAGTCGTATTGTACAGGTTGTCGCGGATGGACGAGCTCGTCATGATCGGGCAATTCAAGTTCGGCCACAGGCAGTTCACCTTCGAGGTGGACATCCTTGGTCTCCAAATGGCGGACATTGACTTGCAAAGGCATGGTGGAGAATGGGTTAAGCGGCTTTAAGCTTTGGGCGCCAGACCGAATTTCTCAGACAACGCAGTCCTGACGTGCTCGGGAACGAAAGGCTCCACATTGCCGCCAAGGCAGGCGATTTCCTTAACGAGCCGGGAACTGAGGAATGTGTAAGTCTCTTTCGGCATCATAAAAATCGTTTCAACGCGCCCGTTCAACTTACGATTCATCAAGGCGAGCTGAAATTCAAATTCAAAGTCCGACACAGCGCGCAAGCCGCGGATGATTGTATGGCCCTGCTGACGTTCAGCGTAATCGACCAGCAACCCTTCAAACGAATCCGCCTCGACATTCGCCATGCCGCCAATGGCCACTTGAACGAGCTTCAGGCGTTCCTTAAGCGAGAAGAGCGGCTTTTTCGATTCGTTTTTGGCGACGGCCACCACCACGCGGTCGAATAATTTCGCCGCGCGATGCACAACGTCCAAGTGGCCATTGGTGAGTGGGTCGAAGCTGCCCGGATAAATCGCCGTTCGCATGGCTCAGTAAATATGCAAGACGGGTGGGGAAGGAAAGAGGAAAGGGTGGGCGAGTCGGAGCGAGGCATGGTTAAAGGGGGCTGCCCGCAGGCGCGCTTCTCACGTTTCGAATTGCCGCCAGGCGCGGCAATGCGCATGTTCGACGTCGCATCGTTCACCGATCACAAATCATACATAATCTCCAAAAATGGGTAACATTGGTTACATTGTTGATGGCAAGGCACTTACAAGGTAACAAAAAGGTAACACTCCGGTAACAAAAAGTAACATTTTGCGGCGTGCGGCTTTTTTCGCAGAGGATGCCTGGGATTTTCGACACCAACGAGACGAAGAATTTTGTGTCGCCACCATTCCTTGATTAGGGCTTCCGTTCCGTCATAGATTAATCGGGAATTTATGAGAATATTCCTACGCGCAGGTTTAGCGGTCGTTCTTTCGATATTCTTTTGCATCCGTCTCTCGGCATCCGATTCCCTCAAAGTTGGCGATCCGGCTCCCAAATTGCAGACCGGTCGGTTCATTCAGGGAGAACCAGTTACGAATTTCGAATTCGGCAAAGCGTACTTGATTGAGTTTTGGGCCACTTGGTGCGCTCCGTGCGTTGCGGCGATTCCGCACATTAATGAGACGTACGCAAAATTCAAAGACCGGAGTCTGGTCGTCATTGGACAAGATTGCTCAGAGCAGGACGATCAAAAAGTGGTTCGCTTCGTAAAATCCAGGGGCAACAAAATGACCTATCCTGTGGCGCTGGATGACACCAGCGGCAGCAAAACGGGAAAAATGGTGGAAACTTGGCTGAATGCCGCCGCCAACCAACATGGAATTCCGATGGCTTTTCTAATTGACAAGAGGGGCCGTATCGCCTGGATCGGGCCGCCCATGAGATTAAGAGAGCAAATCCTGGACGACGTTCTGTCAGGAAAATTCGGCCTGGATGCGGCGAGGGCGGAGGACGCCAGGCAGAAAGCCGATGACGAAAAACAAAACACGCTGATGGCGGCTATTATTCCGAAATTCGACTCAGCGGTGAGAGACCGAGATTGGAGCAAAGCGCTCGCCGAAGTGGTTGAAATGGCCAAAGCAGCGCCGGATGACTTTTCTGAACCGGCTCCCGTGATCCTCTTCAATATTCTTATCCCTAAAAACGAGGAGGCAGCCGCTTTCAAAATTCTCCGGCAGTACGCAGAAGCCCATGCTAACGATTCGAGCATTCAGAACGATCTGGCGTGGATGATCGTTTCAAGAAAATCAATTAAACATCCCGACCTCGACTTGGCGCAGACGCTTGCTCAGCGCGCTGTTGATGGTGCCAAGGAACCGGAGCAGAAGAGCCAGTTCCTCAACACGCTGGCGCGGGTGAAATTTATGAAAGGCAGGCATGCGGAAGCCATCTCGATCGAGCGAACGGCGGCAGGGCTGGCCAGCGGCGACGAAAAACGCATATTTCAGCAAAATGTCGATAGCTACGAAAAGGCCGTTTTGCCGGAGGTGCCATGAGCGCGGAAGAACGCTTCCTTCGGTCTTCATATGCTTGACTAATTTTGGATGGCCCAATCATTGGTGGAGGCCCAAAGTTCTGGATGAGGTTGGTTATCGCGGTTCCAATTGCGTGCTGTTCGAGGAGGGTGCAGATAGTCCTGCCGTTTCACCAAGGCCACATGAGCATCGCTGAACAGGATGTTGTAACCTTGCGAATGCGGCGGCGCCTGTTCCAATCGTGAGGCGGCCCCAAAGCGGTATGGACACATCCAGAGTTGGCCGATATATGCGGACCCGCCGGCCGCCGGCCACCGGATGGGCCTTGCATCGGCGACAACATACATTTCCCCAGGGGCCAAAACTTGCTGCTCGCGGGGCGTGCCAAGCGGGATCAATCCCAAACCGAGTTGCGATGTCGGCCATCCCCCTCCTGCGCCGGGCACCGGTCCCGCAATGCCAAATGCGTTGTAGGAGTAACTGCTCCACTCCGCCACCTGGCCGCCGGGCTTGAAAGGTGGAGCAAACTTCACGACGCCGTTGTTGGCGACATACGTTGGACAGTTCCAGGAAAGGTTGGTCCATTGGACCGGATTGTAAGGAGCCAGTTGATCCGCCCAACTTTTGAATTGATGAGGGCCGCCGCCGAATATGGCCGATGGATATCTGCCGTTGTCAGAAAGGTACATCTGCATTGCCCGCCCGGTTTGACTCAGGTTGTTTTTGCAAACCGTGCTTTGACCTTGAGCTTTTGCCTTGGACATAGCCGGGATAATTAACGCGGTCAAAATGCCGATGATGACAATCACCGTCAGCAGCTCAATCAAAGAAAAGCCTCCAGCTCCATTCCTTTGCGCGGGCATCCGTTCAGCATTCTCCCCAGCATTCATAGATTTTGTCCATCGATTCTGCTTCTTTTCATAGCCGTTTCAGCATCCGTTTTCAGGCATTCGGGGTTAGACCATAGCGCAGGACTTTCGTTTAAAAAGCCTGGGAGGCGGCGTTCCGCCTTTAGACATGATGAACAAGATCGACAGTTTAAAAAATATCGAAGAGAGATACAGGCGTGCCCCCTTTTTAGCGCCCATCGTGTGGATTGATCTTGTCCGGATTAGAGCTATCCTCAGACTTGAAAACAAATGAGCCCCGACGAAATCCGTTCGATTGGACAGGGCCCGGCAGTGGCAATGATCTGCGGGACTTTTGGATGGATTGCTGGCGCGTGGCTAAAAACGAAAATGTTGCGGTGGGTCCCAGAGAGGGTTGGAATCAAGGGGCGTGACCAGCTTTTGAGAGAACATAATGGAAAGATCCGCACCGCTCATGCCTTGTCAGTGGGCGGAATAGGCGTGGGACTGCTTTGTTATAAAACTGGTTGGCTCGACCGCTACGATTGGAGAGGAATGGGCGTTGGCCTCGGTCTGACGGCCATGCTGCCGCTCTCATACGCAGTGGCCGTCAATGCAAGGCTCGGGCGCGATGCCCTTAAAGAGGTGCTCATAACGATGTCCATCGCCGAGAAAACCCCGGTTCGGTTATACTTCGGCCTCATGGCAGCTTGTTTTGCAGCCGGTGTCTTTTCCGGTGTCAGCCTGCTGCTTCAGCACTTTATCTTGTGAACAGTTTCAATGAGAATCAAACCCTCGTGCGCGCACGGTTCATCATAGGCCCGGCTGGATCCGGCAAGACATTCTGCTGCCTCGCGGAGATTCGTGAGGCGCTGAGCCGGAACGATTCCATTGGATTTGGGGAGCGCGGTCGTCTCGACCGCTGTTTTCGGCCTTCCGCTGAAAACTCTTCGCGCAAAGGCATTTCACCAAACGGTGACCGCAAAAAATCTGCTGAACTGTCCGGCGAGACGCCGGCCAGAGCGGCCGAGACGGTCGCGCTCCCAAATCCGATGGCATCGTCCCGGCTTGGGTCCGATTCGGACGGCCCTCCGCTGATTTTTCTGGCCCCGAAACAAGCCACTTTCCAGTTGGAGCGCCAACTCCTCGCAGACGAAAATTTGCGAGGTTACACGCGCCTCCGCATTTTATCCTTCGAACGCCTGGCCAATCACATACTCGATTTGACGGGCCAATCCGCGCCAACACTGCTGTCCGAGGACGGGCGGGTGATGGTGCTGCACGCGCTGCTGGCCCGGAGGCGCAAAGAGTTGCAAATTTTTCACGCCAGCGCGGGCCTGCCCGGTTTCGCGCAGCAGCTCAGTGTTGAATTGCGTGAGCTTCAACAGCGCCAAATCACGCCGGAAATTCTGCGGCAGCTTTGCGGGCGCGAAGATTTGTCGGATTCGCTCCGGCGCAAGCTGCATGATTTATCCGTATTGTTGACGGACTATTTGAATTGGCTGCGCTCGCGCAATTTGCAGGATGCGGAATGCCTCTTCGGCCTGGCTGTTGACGCGCTCGCAAAGTCAAAACTGGAAAAGCCCGTCGCGTCTGCGCTTTGGCTCGACGGATTTGCCGAGATGACGCCGTCTGAATTGGATTTGCTGGCCGCCGTCGGAGCGCGGTGCGGCGAGGCCAGCTTGAATTTCTGCCTCGAAACATCTTCGGCAGACAGCGAGGCGTCGTGGCTCTCGATTTGGACGGGGCTTGGAGAAACGTACCGCCAATGCCACGGGCGCTTCGCGGCTTTGCCACGCGTGAGTGTGGCACTGGAGACGTTGCGGCGCGATTCCGCCACAGGCCGATTCGCGGGCAGCCGGGTCTTACGGCATTTGGAGAAGAATTGGGCGGTGCCGTCCGCGCTCGAACCGGATCCCGCCCCAACGGAGAAAAACGCTCTGCGTCTCGTCGAATGCGCGGATCCGGCGGCGGAAGCGACGATGGCTGCGCGGGAGATTTTGCGCTTTGTTCGCGGGGGTGGGCGCTACCGAGAGGCCGCTGTTCTGGTGCGAACTCTGGACGGTTACCACGATCATTTGCGCAGGGCGTTTGCGCGCTACGAGATACCGTTCTTTTTAGATCGCCGCCGTCCTGTCGCGCAGCACCCGCTGGCGGAATTGACACGCAGCGTTCTTCGTGCCGCCGTCTTCGGCTGGCAGCACGAGGATTTATTCGCCGCGCTCAAGAGCGGCCTCGTGACAAACGACGAAGCTGGCATTGACCGTCTCGAAAATGAAGCGATGGCTCGCGGATGGAAAGGGGAGACGTGGTTTGGCCCGCTCCCGTTTGACAGCGCCAAATCCGATTGGGCTGAACGATTTCGCCGCAAGTGGATCGGCCCGTTTTCCGATTTCAAAACGGCCTTCACTTCGCGGCAATTTCGCGTCGACGGCCCGGCGCTGGCCCAAATCATTCAACAGCTTTGGAGCGAACTGGAGGTCGAGAAGAAACTTGAGGAATGGACCGCCCGCGAGGATTCCGAGGCGGCTGTTCACGGCACGATTTGGGATCAGCTCAATGAATGGCTTAAGGACATCGCGCTCGCCTTCGCCGGGGAATCGATGGCGTTGCGGGACTGGCTGCCGATCCTCGAATCCGGCCTCGCCCAATTGAGTGTCGGGGTGATTCCGCCCGTGCTCGATCAAGTGCTGATCGGCGCGATTGATCGTTCGCGCAATCCCGAACTCAAGCTGGCTGTGTTGATTGGTGTCAATGAAACGGTGTTTCCCGCCAAGCCGCCCGGCGGGCATTTGCTGATCGAAGCCGACCGTGATGAATTGGCGAAATATCAAATCCGCCTGAGCCACGGGCGGAAGGAATTTCTCAGCCGCGAACGGTTCTTCGGCTACATCGCCTGCACGCGCGCCTCGGAACAGTTGACCGTGAGTTATGCGCAAAAAGGCAACGATGGAAGCACGCTGAATCCCTCGCCGCTGATTACCCTTATTGCCCGCATGTTTCCGCAATGGAGCGTCGAGAAATTCACCGTCTCGCCTTCACAGCAGCCGGAGCATTTATGCGAACTGGCCGGACGCCTGGCTCGCGCGGGAAATCAGCCATCGAGCTTCGTGGAGCTTTTGCAACGCCCGGCCTTCGCGTCGTTGCGCGAGCAAATGGCGTCGTTCAAATTTGTCCGCCAGCCGCAGTCGCTCGAGCCGGGGCAGGCGGATCGGCTTTACGGCGCGGCGTTGCGCACTTCCGTCAGCCGCCTCGAGGAATTTGCCGCCTGCTCCTACCGTTTTTTTGTGCGTGTCGGTTTGAAGGCGGAGGAGCGCAAGCAATTCGAGCTCGACGCCCGCGAGCGCGGCAGTTTTCAACACGAAGTGCTGGAGCGATTTCATCGAACGCTGCGGAGCGAAAATAAGAAGTGGCGCGACATCACGCCCGATGACGCGCGCCGCCGCATTCAAATTGCTGTCGACGAAATCCTCCCGGCCTTTCGCGAGGGCCTGCTAGGATCGACCGCGCAGAGCCGTTTTTCCGCCCGCGCCGTGACGGAGACGCTGCAGGATTTCGCGGCCTCGATGGTGGATTGGATGGCGCATTACCAGTTCGACCCGTTCGAGGTGGAATTGTCCTTCGGCATGGAGGGTGGCCTTTTGCCCGCCTGGGAGATTGATCTCGGCGGAGGGCGGCGACTCGCTTTTCGAGGAAAAATCGACCGCATCGATTTATGCATGACTGGCAGCGCCGATGAGGCGCTTGCGGTGGTGATCGACTACAAATCGAGCGCGAAGGATTTGGAGGACATTCGCATGAGGCACGGGTTGCAGTTGCAACTGGCCGCCTACCTCGGGTTTCTCCGGCACCTCGCGGATTCGGAAAAAGTTTTCGGCATCAAACGGCTTATCCCGGCGGGCGTATTTTATGTGAACCTGCGTGGAGGATTCAGCAATGGCAAAACGCGCCGCGAAATGCTCGCGACCCGCGAACAATTCCGGCAAATGCGATTCCAGCACAGCGGCCGTTTTGATTTCACCTCGCTCCCTTATCTCGATGCTCGGGGCGATGACAGCGGCACGCAATTCAAATTCAAAATCAACGCCGACGGCAAACCTCACGCGCGCAACAGTGATCTGATGGCGCCGGAATCATTCATCGAAATGCTTGATCACGTCGAAGCGGAATTGGCGCGCATGGGGAAGGAAATTTACGAGGGGGAGATCGGCCTGAACCCGTATCAAAAAGGCGCTGAAATTGCGTGCGATCGGTGCGAGTACCAGGCCATCTGCCGATTCGATCCATGGGAAAATTCTTTTCGTGTTCTGAAATAGTTTTGCGCCCGGCTGCATGCTCCGCATCTTAATTTCGAGGTAGGGACGCCTCGCCGAGATTGTCTCAAAACTACAAAATCCTCAAAGTGTGTCAATACTACTAATCTCTCATTTGCGATATGGCGCATTTTTATTTTCGGCGAGGGTGTTTTGGTGGTGCTTTTTAAAGCCGTTTTTGAGTTTTGAGACAGACTCCGCCGAGGCGTCCGGTTGCGCGTGAAAATGCTTCTGGCGTTGTGCGTGAATAATGCCTCACCCCGGACGCCTCGGGCGAGGCGTCCCTGCCAATCAACGAGCTTGGCGCTCGTTGATTTTCAATAGATCACAATAATTAAGATGCGTCTGTCCTGCGCCAATGAGCCCCCAGCCTTGACAAAAACTCATCCGGCTCCTTATATCAATCCATGCAGCTCGTTCATCTGACGAAGGCAGCAAGCCTTCTGTTTCTGGCGTTTTCACTTTTGACTGCGGGCGCCCAGGAACCCAAGAACGCCTCAACCAACTCCGCTGACCAAGTCGAACTTCAGCGCCTCGAAAAAGTGTGGAACGACGCTCACCTGCGCGGAGACACCGCCGCCCTCGACGACCTCTGGGCAGACGAATTGGTTGTCACGGTTCCCAAAATGCAGTTGATGAACAAGTCGCAATCGCTGGCGATCTGGCGAACCGGGCGCATGAAGTTCCAGCGCTACGAAACCTCCGACACCGCTTTCCGCATCTATGGCGAAGCTGCCGTCGTGACGGGCCGTTTGATTCGGGAGCGAACCTTCGGGGACAAGAAAATCCAAGAGGATTGGCGCTTCACGAAGGTGTATGTGCATCGCCAGGGAAAATGGCGGGTCGTATCGTGGCAAGCCTCAGAGTCTGCGCCAAATTAAAGTTTTGAGCCTGCTGCACAAGATCGCAGGCGCAATCAATGAGGCGATTTTACGCCGTAAGCAAGGCGCGCTCGTTCCGCGTCCAGCGCGCTGACCCGATTGTCGCCCCACTGCCCAATGACGCCGTCGAATTTTGAATCGACCGGCTGCAAGACCGCGCACGGGCTGTTTCCAATGCCGTCCTTGCATTCGCCTTCGCATTTCGACGCCCAGCAGATGCGATAGTGCATGATGGATTGATAATCATAGGGCAGGGTGGTCACCATCCAATTAGTCTTCGGAATCCAGTCATAATCGCCCGCGCGCCCTTCCTTGATATTTTCGTAATGCACGGTGATGTATTGATCGCGATCCCAGCGTTCGTGCTCATGCTCGAATCCGAGGACGTGGCCAAGTTCGTGGACGGGCATCCACTCCTCCTGGTTCCACCAAAACGCAGTGATGTTGATTTCCGCGCGCGCTCCCTTTTTGTAACCAACCAAGCTGGTGTTATTTCCACCATTTGTGCGTCCTGTAAAATACACGTATTCGACCTGATTCGACCGCGGGACAAATTGGATATTAGCTCCTGTATCCTCCCAGCGTTTCATCGCTTTCTGCGCAATTTTCTGCTGAGGCGGAGTGAGTTTGGAAACATCATAAGGAATAATCCCGCCCGGCCAAGGCGCCGGCTTGGTACTGGATTTCGCCATATGCGCCGGAGCGGATTCGCCCTCCGCGTGAACTGCGATCGGGGCCAGCGCAATAAGCGCGCAGAACAACCAGCGAGCGAGTAAATGTTTCACGCGCGTTGGTATAACCAAACGCGACGCCGCGCGCCACAAAAACCGATGATATGGCAGGGCAAGGCTCCCGCCGAGCCATCCTCGAAAAGAGGGAAATAGCTCGCCAGGAGCCGCACCCTGCCGAGCCGAAAAAAGAAAAGGGACGGCTACTGTTTCAACCGGAAATAATGCGCGTTGGTGGAAACGGACGACGTGACTGCGAAATTATTCCCGACCATTGCAGGGGTGGTTGTGACGTTCGTCCACTGGCGCAAAACCGCCGCCGTTTGCAGTGTGAAATTCGTCGCAGCCGATGACCATGTCAATACGACATTTGTTCCGCTTCGGTTGATGGTCAGCGTGGGCTCGCCTCCAGCAACTGTCAGGTTTGTATTTTGGAATGTGGTCGCCAGAAACGACGCGTTTGAGTCAACGAGCTGGCGAACAATCGGGAAGTCACCAAAGGACACGGAAGCATTGGCGTAAGCTTTTGCCACGAACGTCAGATTGGCCATCGTTTTCGTTCCGGGAGAAAACGACGAGGGCGGCAGAAGGCCCAGAATGATACCCACTTCACCTTGGGCAGCTTGGTTGGTGTTCTGCAGCAAGGTCGCCCCCGGAGCGCCGCTTCCCGTCGAAGCGCCAACGTATTCCATCACGGTTGGATCAAACGCCACGCTAAAGCTCATCGCCGTTTCCACGCCCCGCGCCACCATCGTCACCGCGACCGAATTCGTCGCCGCGCCCTGTGTTGTCGGCGACAGCGCAATGAGGTCGCTCGGACCCGAAGGCGAGCCATTCGTCGGCGCGGCTGGGTTGGTCGGCCCACCGGCTGGGACCAGCGAATCAAGGCCGGTCGCATAGCGCCCCACCTGCACCCAATCCGCCACCGTGATTTGACCATCGCCAGAAGTGGCTCGCGGCGCGCAATCCGCCTTTTGAAACGCCACCCCATTGGAAACAGAATCCAGCCCCGCCGCCAGCCGGCCTTCTTCAATCCAATCAAGAACATTGACTGACTCGTCGCCGTTGGGGAGCGGGTAGACGTCTCCCTCGAAGGGAGTCGCTGTAATGATGACGGTTCCGGGCTCAAAAGTCACCGGCAGTGATTGACTTTGCTCTCCAAACAGGCCCTCGGGATAAGGGGAACCGCCAAACGTAATCGAGTTGGTTGAAACGGTTGTCGACGGCGCGAGGAGAAATGTGATGTCGACAATGTCGTTCGTACCGGGCGGATAAGTTCCGTTTGGAGGGCCGACGAGGAAACCGACGGAGCCGTTCGATGCGTTGTTTGCGCTTACGACAAACGCTCCGCCAGTCGCAGCGCTTCCGGCAGCCGAACTTACGTAAGTGAAAACGGACGGATTGAAATCAACACTGAAACTCGATAATCCCTCATCTCCCAGTGCATTCAACGCGATATGTATTACCAAAGGTTCGCCGCCTGCACCGGTGGCATTCTGCGCCTGGATTGCGGACTCCTGAACGAAAAGCGTCATCGACGCTGTATTTGTGCCGTAAGCGTTGCGGGCAACGATGGAATAGGTGCCAGAATTTGTTGTCTGAAGATTAGTTAATGTCAATGACACATTCGTGGCCCTGGCGATATTGGTTCCATCGAACTGCCACTGAAAGCTGATCGGAAGAGCGCCGCTTACGACCGGCGTCAGAGTGAGATTTGTGTTGATGGTTGCAATTTGATTGCTCGGTGAAAAGGAGACTGTTGGAGGGGAATTGACTGTTACGATTGCATTCGAGCTGACTGCCCCACCGGCAGCTCCAGTGACGACAACCGAATAGGAACCAGCCTGTCCCGATTGGGCGTTGGTGAGCGTCAAAGTTGCGTTTGTCGCTCCGGCGATATTAGTGCCATCGAACCTCCACTGGTAAGTTACTGCGCCTGGAGAGCCTGCATAAAAATACTTTGTATAAAGATAGTTAAGAACGCCAACCCTGTCGCCTTCGGAAAGAGCGCCTTTAAAGCAAAGAAACTCAACAATATCCCCACTGAAACACCGACTGTTGACGACAGACGAAGCGGCTGGATTTAGGCCGCCGACGTAAAACCCATGGCCGGGCGTTTTTGCGCCGGTCGCAGTCACTGTGAAGTTAGTCTCATGAAATGCGAAATCGTCAAAGATACTGAGCGTGGTTAGGTTCGAGCTAAGTTGGTCGGTCCAGATTCGATATGTGTTTGTCGGGACCACAATTGGCGTCGCATAAGCAGTGCCCCAAGTGGAAAAAAGCATGCTGCCGCTGACGATGTCGTCGCATCGGCTGGCCCCGAACGTGCCTGGCGTGCCCATCAGCCAGAGAAGGTTTTCTGAATTGGTCGTGGAGAATGCGTTATACAGGCAGAATGTTGTCATGGCATTGGAAACCGGGATGATCTCGGAACCATAAAGCCAGCTCCCGTTGACATTGTCCTGAATGCCGGTAAAGCGAACGGCTGACGCATTTCCACCCAGAGAGGGGACGGACACCAAGCTTGGCTGCGATTGGGCATTTGCTTGCGACACGTTATTGTTGTTGCCTGAAAAATCCGTCCATTCGCTGACCAAGCCGCTGGCGTTTGTGACCACACCGGAGTCAGCTCGCAGCCAAACCGCCAATGAACCTGAAGCCACATTGGGCAACGCCGACACACTTTGTTCGAGATAGACCCCCAGCGTTATATTGCTTCCGGCTACGACCGATTGTGATTGGGGCTGGCCCAGAATTATCGCCGGAACCAGTGCCCCAAGCGTTGCATTGGAGCTAGCAATGGTTCCTCCGCCGTTGCTTACATCCACAGCATAATCTCCAAAATTTGTCGTCTGGACATTGGATATGATGAGCGTGGAATTCGTCTCGTCCATAAGCTCCGATCCATCAAAATACCACTGGTAGTAAAAAGGCGGAGTTCCGGCTGCGACAACCGAGAATGTCGCGTTTGACCCGATCTGAATTAGTTGGTTCTGTGGCTGAGTCGTAATTGTGACGGCTTCGCCCGCAAACAGAACGGCGTTGGAACTGGTTACCGATCCAGCGCCATCGCTCACGATAACCGCGTATGTGCCGTTGTCACTCGAACTGACGTTAGTGATGGTCAACGACGAGTCCGTGGCGCCGGGCAAATTTGTTCCATCAAGCTGCCATTGATAACTAAACGTTACTGGCGGCGTCCCTTGAAAGTATTTTTGATTAAGATAATTCTGAACGGCCTGGCTGTCGCCTTCAGAGAGGGATCCGCTGTAGACAAGAAATTCGACGATATCCCCATTAAAACAGCGGCTGCTGCCGACATACCCTCCGCCCGCATTCAGGCCGCCAACGTAATATCCGCTGGACGTCGGAGACGTATTTCCCAGCTCGAAGGAAAAACTATTGACGCTATTTGAAGCGATGTCGAACATTTCAAGGGAATCCATATTTGTGTCAGTCTGGTCGCTCCATATTCGATAATTCTCGGTCGGGACATAGTAGCCGGTTTGGTATCCTGTTCCCCATGTCGAAAAAAGCATGTCTTGGTCCAGTATGTCATCGCATCGGCAGGCGCCGTAAACGCCTGCAACGCCTGGTTCGCCTATAAGCCACAGGAGATTTTCGCTGTTTGTTGTAACAAAGGCATTGTATAGGCAAAACGTGGTCATGGCGTTCGGCACCGCGACGGCGTCCGGGCTAAAAAGGAAGCTGCCGTGAACGCCATCCTGGATTCCATTGAACCGAACAGCAGGCAGACGATCGATGGCGTCAACGGTCGATACCCAAGTGGGCTGCTGATTCGAGTTTTGTTGGAATGCATTATTTCCGTTTCCGGATTGATCATCCCATTCTGTCACCAGGCCACCGCTGTTTGTGACAACTCCCGCGTCGGCGCGAAGCCAAAGTTGCAATGTTCCTGACTGAACGCTTGGCAGCGCCGTGGCGGTCACGGTAAAAGTAAAGTTCGTCCCAAGGGCAGCCGCGCCGCCTTGGGGCTGCTGAATAATAAAAGGAGGCGCCACTTGCGAATATAAGGCCGACGCGGAGGACAGCAAAAATGCCGCGACAATCCAAAATAATGGCAAGGCCGCACGAGGTTTGACGTTCATATGAGCCGGAATTAATGTCTCTGGATTATCGGTTTAGAGCAGACTAGCCAGATTAATGTCGAATTTCCCTAACCAGGTCAAGTCAGGAGTTTGGAATTTTGGACATCGCAGCAAAGGGCGAAGGGGCGCGTCAGCGCACCCCCCAGCAGGCTCAAGGCTGCCCTGTATAAACCGGAACCAGCGCCTTCAGTCGCAGAAGATCGGGGTCGTTGGCCGGGCATGGCGTATAAACTCCCGTTCCCTGGTCCCCCGTTGGGTTGTCAGGCAAGGCGTTGTCCACGCCAATGGCGGTGCCGCGCCACTTCCAATGTTCAATGTGGCCGTCGGCAAAGGTCAGAACGCAACCATAACTATGGCGGTCTGACGGCAGATTCCAAAAACCGACGTCGCCTTGGGTATAGTCAATTGCAGTGTGTGTGGCATTCCATAAGCCGGAGAAAATGCCGATCGCATTATTGTCGATGCAATTCTCGGCCTCATCAAGGAATACCGCCGTTGAAACAGGACGGGGAAGCAGCATATCGGTGATTCTTAAATACGTCCCATTATCAGCTTCATAATTGGGGCTGCCCTCTTCATAGTTCAACCCTGTGCTCATGGAATAACTGCGGGTGCGCGGAACGGTTGGATGATTGTTGCACATGGATCGATCCGAGGGACAACAATAAATTTTTGTGTTTCCGTTATACGCAAACAGAATACCATGGATGATCGCATCGGTATTAGAGTCCAGCCTGGGGTTCCCAGTCCATGATTCTCCGCTCGGAAGGGATCCCTCGGTTACCCATGCATTCTGCCCGCAACCTTGGAACCCGTTGCAGAAGTTGTTCACGATGTATTCCTTGGACTCGCCAGCGTACATCATCCAAGCCGTGGTCAACTGCTTCTGGTTGCTGATGCAGGCGGTGGTCTGCGCTTCAGCTTTCGCTTTTGTCAAGGCCGGCAATAGCAAAGCTGCCAGAATGGCAATTATGGCAATGACGACCAGCAATTCGATCAAAGTGAAAGCTAAATTTGACGGGCTGCCGAGCCCTCCCAACTTGGTGCGCGCACTCCGGCCTGGATAAGGTTTAAGTAGCTCCATGTTCGATCCTGCTAAGTAGCTAGCAAAAGTTGGCAGAATTGTCAAGCTGGAACAGCCTAATGTCGCCGGAACGGCATGAGCTTTTCGACGCACACCCCTGCGACGACAATCCTTGCTTACTCGCCCACTGGTCGGACGGGATGCCCGTTTCGAAACACGGTGAGGGCAGCCGACACGCTTTTTGCGGCGCCCCCGGCATTTTTGATCGTGACTGAGTACATGCCGGCGTCATTTGCGTCAATATTTGTAAGAGTCAATGTTGCGTTTGTGGCATCGGAAATTTGACGATCCCCCTTTTGCCACTGGTAATGGAGGCTGTCCTCGCCGCTCGTCAAAAGATACTTTTGCTGGAGATAATTTATCACCGCCTGTCGATCCGCTTCGCTAAGGCTGCCGCGGTAGCAGAGAAATTCGGCAATGTCCCCGTTAAAGCATCTGCTGGACTCGACAAACGGGAGTTCAGGATTCAAGCCGCCAATAAAATAGCCAGCGTCAGGGCGTGCCGGGTTGGAAATCGACTTTGTAATGGTGGTTGTCTTGTCTGCCGTCACGTCGCAAATATGCACCATGCGGACGCTCCGGTCTGTCCAATCCATCCATAGGCGATAGGTATTGGTGGGAATTTTGAAGTCGGTTTGATAGTAATGCGCCCAGGTCGAAAAGTGCAGGTTGCCATCGAAAACGTCGTCGCAGCGCGACGCGCCGTAGACCAGCCCCGGCTGGCCGATGAGCCACAACAGATTTTCCTTATTTGTCGCGACAAACGCATTGTAAACTACAAAGGTAGTTAACGCATTCGGAATGCCGATATAACCCTCGCCACGGAGGTAACTTCCGTGGATGTTATCTTGATCGCCGTTAAAACGGAGGGCGGGCCGGCCACCGATCGCGGAGACCGAGGGAGCCAGCAGCGGTTGTTGGCTGCGGTTCTCTTGCAACGCGTTATGGTCGTTTCCGGATTGATCTTTCCAGGCACTGACGTGACCGGCATTATCAGTGACGACGCCTGAATCAGCCTTCAGCCAAAGCTGGAGCTGGCCTGAAGTGACATCCGGCAGCGCGGCATCCCCACGCGAGACGACTACCGAGAATGTGGTGGTGGTTCCGATTTCCACTGAGCGGCTCTGCGGCTGGGACACGATGACTACGGGAAGAGGTTCTGCCCCGGCGCCTTGCCCCAAGAACAAGGTGATCATCCAGGCTGCTTCCAGCATCCAAAATCGGATTCGGCCTTTCCGCGCAATCGATACCGCAAATCCCGGGCGCATCATGGGGTTCCTTGGAGGATGGGCAAAATAGGGGCGCCATTCGGCGCCCAATGAAGTCAGATTTCTCGCTCTTCAGTGCGCCGGCAAAACTCGATAGAACTGCTGCGAACTTCCAGGGATGGCGACATTGATACTGGTGTCAGCCCAAATTTGGACGGGTTGGGTCAGGGTTAAATTTGTAATCGTCACCCAAGTGTTGGTGTTGCTTAAATCACTGTTGCGCTGGATCGCGTAATTGTATCCTACGACGCCGCTGATCGTGATCGTGGGAGACAGGCCGATGGCGACGCCAGAGGGATTTACAACCACTTGTTCGGGTGTATTTGTCACGCTGCCTAAAGCGTCTGAAACAACCACCGAGTAAAGCCCGGCATTGGTGAACTGGATGGCGCTTAGCGTCAAATTTGAACTCGTCGCGCCGCTAATCGCGCTGCCATCAAAGTACCATTGATACGTCAACGGCCCCGTTCCCCAAGCGCCAACGCTGAGGGTGTTTGTATAGCCCCAATCGGTCTCCAATCCCGCAAACGTCTGATTCAAATATGGATACATTCCCAGCACAGCCACCGAGCTTGTCACCGAGCCGAATATATTGCTGATAACGACGGAGTAGCTTCCCAAGTTTGTCTGCACGACGTTTGAAAAGGTCAGCATGTTGGAAATGGCACCGGCGACATTCGAGCCGTCAAACAACCATTGGTAGGACATCGAACTCGTGCCTATGGCGGCGACGCTGAAATATGCGGGCGTATTCGCGTCCACGTTTGTTGAGGCTGGTTCTGTGACTATGGATGGGGATTCACCGATAATCACTTGCGGCGGCGACACGTAACCAATGCCCGCGTCGGTGATGTTGACCCCGGTGACAACGCCATTGCTAATAACCGCGTAGCCGGCTGCGCCCGTTCCGGCGCCGCCCACAAAGGCTACTTGAGGCGCATTAGTGAATCCGCAACCGCCGTCTTGCAAGGTGACGCCTATGACAAACCCGTTAGTCACGATCGCCGTGGCGAAGGCCGGTTCGTTCAGGCATGGAGGGGATTCATACTGGTATAGAGCGAGCACCTCGGAATTGGACAGCGCCCGGTTATAAATTCGAACGTCGTCGATCAAGCCATTCCAAACATATTCATAACTACAACCACCGCCGCTGGAGGCTCCAATCCGAAAATCCTCCGAAACACCCTGGACCGCCGTACCCGGCCCCGACATCGGCATATTAGTTCCATTCACATACATGGTTAGCGCGCCGTTGGAAGATATTGTAACCGCTAGTTGGAACCATTGATTGGTTGGAGTGCCGTTCGTCAGGTGAGTGCCAGTTCCGCCGGTAAAATAGTTAAAGTGATTGTCTCCACTGGCGTCCTGAACGGTGCAAAAATCAATAGACCCATCCGTCTGTTGGCCACACTGCTCCCGTCCGATCAGCGTCATCACAATAAGGTCGCCAGTTGTCGCAGGGAAATTACTGACCAAACACCATGCCGTGTACGTGGCGGGATAGTAAGACATGTTTGCAAGCGAGGGAATGTCGACTCCAGAGCCAATTCCCTGCCCACCAGACAAAGCTAGGCATGAGTTAGGGTTGCCAAATCGATCCGGCGCGAAAGCGGTTGTTCCGAAAAGGTTTCCGTTGTGAGCATTCGTTGTGTAATCGCGCGCGTTTCCATCAAACGGATAGAGAGCAATCAGTCCGTTTGTAAGAAAAGATTGCGCCTGTGCAGATGGGGATAGACTCAAACTCGCCACTAATGATGCAAATATGGCAATTTTTGGATTCATAGCATTGTTTTTAGCCTTGTCAATCGCTAATTTAACAGCATAACCCTGTTCAGCGTCAAGCGGAATAATGGGTGCTAAACCGCGTAGAGTACAGGTCTCCCAAGTGTTGTGCTCGTAAGCTCGATAGTAGAATCGGTAATCCGCATAAACACTGGCGATCCAAAGCGGAATTGACCACAAATGCTCTGGATGGTGGTAAAGACACATGGCAAGCCCAGGGTGGCAGCGCTCGATAATCTTTTGTGAGCCTTTGAGGGCGTCCAATTCGGCACCCTCAATGTCGAATTTAAGCAGGTTTACATCAATTCCATGCAAGACTTCATCGAGCGCCACGACGGGCAAAATCGAATTCCCAACATCCGTAATCTTGCTCGAAGTCCCGTCCCCCTCCGCAAAATGCAATCGGCGCGTTGAGGACCATAGGCCGCAAGGCCAAAGGCTGACTTTTGTTCGCGGCGCAAATTTAGCTGACGCGGTTGTCAGTTTGGTGAAATTTTCAGCATCTGGCTCGAAGGCATAGATTGATTCGAATTTATAGCCTGCGGCATGCATTTGCTCAAAAGAATCGCCGGTGTAAGCCCCGCCATCAACCATGTGAAGCGGCTCCTTCCAGCGCGGCACCGTGGGGTCACAGTATTGGATGGAGGAACCGGCGGGTTCGGAGACTCTTTCGAGATCGAAAGAGATTCTGAATAGCAGCGTTTCAAGATAAAGGCGTTCGCTCCGTTCGTCGGCCCAATGAGGACGCAACTTATGAATCGCGTCGGCTGCGCCTTGATAGTCCTTTGGCTTTCCCAGCCAAAAGCGCCAACCGAGTTTGCTTCCGAGTCTCTGATAGACCTCCATTGGTGTGAGCACATCTTCAAATCCGGCACTCTTTAATGCCGTTTTGATATCGCGTAATTTCGCTCGGTTGTTATGCGCTCCGATCATCACCACCGGCCTTTCGGCAAGCCATTGGTTTGCTGCTGCCGAGCCAAGGGGATGCGAGCCAAGGCCGTCGAAAATCGGTTGGCCGATGCCTTTTTGATCCAGAAAACCCAAAAGTGCAACCTCGGGTTCACGGTGGAGCGCTCTTGCTAGATCGCGGCCAAACTCACCCGCGCCATAAATCACAACTTTCCTATCGTTCCAGACCGGCGCGCAGTTTTCCCCAGCAATGAAGTCTTCCAACGCTTTCTCCACCTGTCGGTACAGTTCGCCGTTGCTCATTCGATGAGCCTTACAGCGTCTTATTCGACTGGTCTATGCCTTTGGAGCCTTTGGCGGCGGCGTCTTCGGTGCCGGTTGGGTCGAGACCGCGGGAGTAGATCGTTTTCTTCAAGTCGTCGGAGCCTGAGTAGGGGCTGTCGATGTCGTCGATGTTCAAGGGCGCTTTTGCGGCGACGTCTCGCAGCAGGACTTCGCCGCGCATCAGTTCGCGGCAGGAAATTTGGCCCTTGAGCAATGGGATCGCGAGGTAGACGTCGTCGTCCGTCAGCTTGGTGCCGGCGGGGAGGTCGCGTTTGGCGAAGACGCCGCGGACGAGGGCGTCGAGATACTTGATTTCGCCGACCGGCGGGACGCGCTTGGTTTGGGCGCCGCCGCCGCACATTTCCTTCGCTTTGCGGTAGGCCTTGAACCACGTGTCCACTTGCGCGGGCGTGCTGCAATATGGCGAGACTTTGATGCCGTCGTCGTCAATATCAATGTGGCGCTCGAAGGTGCGGGCGCCCTTCGCATAAGCGATATACATCGAGGCGTCCCACGTGTGATATTCGTGCGAGGAGAACCCGATGGTGACGTCCGGATAACGATTCTTCAGAAAATCGATCTGGTTCATTTCCAATTCACTGTCCTCGGTCGGGTAAAGCGAGACGCAATGGTTGATCGCGAGCGGGATGTTGCGGTTCTCGAAAAACGTCACCAAATCATCAATGTCTTTCAACGTCGAACCGCCGGTGGACGCGATGACGGGTTTGCGGGTCTTGGCGATTTTCTCAATCAGGAACCAATCGTTCAAATCCGAGCTGGCCAGTTTGATGTATTGCACACCCAGATTGACGCACATGTCGACGGAGGCCTCATCGAACGGCGTGGCGCACGTGCGCGCGCCGGAGCTGCGGACGGCGTTGACCAGGGTGGCGTAATTTTCCGGGGGCATCGCCGTCTGGAGCGTTTTCTTGATGTAACGGATGTCCTCGCGATGGCGGTAATTCTCGTGAATCAGCGTGTTGACGTCGCGCAATTGAATCTTGATGGCGGCTAGGACGCCATTAAAGCGGACGATCTTGCTGAACTTGTCAATAATGGCAAGGCCGCGGTCGAGGTTGCCCAAGTGGTTGTTGGCCATCTCGAGAACGAACAAATCTTCAAAAATATCAGCTTTCATCGTTGTTGAACCAATTTAGCTTAATCGAAATCCGGGCCGATTGCCAAGACCGGATTCGCTAGGCCAGCATTTGTTGCAATTCCGCCACGGATTGAATCGAACGAAAAATTGCGCCCCGTTCCGCCTTGCCAATATGGCCGTATCCGTAGCTGGCCCAGACGAACGGCAGCCCGGATTGCGCGGCTGCGGCGGCGTCTTCCGCCGAATCGCCGACGTACCAAGTTTCCGCCGCCTTCAACGCGCCAGAGCGCAGAATGTGCCGCACCATTTCTCCTTTGCTGGGGAAGGGCGGTTGCACGGAATCCAAGCCGATGATCGAATGAAAAAATCCGTCCAATTTCAAATGCGCGAGAATTCTCATCGCAATACCCGATGGCTTATTGGTAGCCACATCGAGGCGAATGCCACAGCTTTTGCAATGCGCCAGAAGGTCTGCCGTTCTGTCGTAAGCGGGTGTTTTGGCTGGAGCATCCTGATCATATTGCCGCCGAAAGTTTTTCAGCAGATTATCGATGTCGGCATCCGTCGCGGATGGGAATGTGATTTGGAACATCTTCCTCAACGGCGGGCCGAGCCGAACGGCTTGCCGGTCATAACTCACGCCCGGAAAGACCGCGTTTGCGGCGCAGTCGAAGCATTCCAGAATCACCGATCTGGAATCGATAAGCGTGCCGTCCAAGTCGAAGATGATGGACCGCGGGAGCGGACTCATGCCTGCGGGACAATCATGTTTTCCGCCAATTCCTCGCGGCTCAAGAACGGCGCCATGTCCTCGAACGATGCGGTCACGATCTTGCCATCCGGCAATTGGCGCGAGCTGAGGCGCGGCTCGAATCCTTGCGCGGGGTCGAGCATCACTTCGCACAGGGCGGGGCCTGGCTTGGCCAGAAACTCGTCGAGTTGAGGGCCGAATTCCTTCGCCTCCATCCGAATCGCGGGCAAGCCGTAGGCGATAGCCAGCTTGGCGTAGTCGGGAAAAGAGATTCCGCTGCGCGGACTTTCGCCGATGAAGTTGCCCTTGAAAAATCCGCCCTGCGTCAAACGCATCGAGAGATAGCCACCGTTGTTCAATATGAAAATTTTGATCGGCAGTTGATGGTGGAAAATCGTTTGCAGCTCCTGAATGTTCATGTGGCTGCTGCCATCTCCCGCGAGGCAAATGATCCGCCGCCCGCCACCTGCGCAAGCCGCGCCAATTGAAGCGGGGATGTCATAGCCCATCGAAGCGCTGCCGGAATTGGCGAACATCCGCAGCCCGCGCTTGATGTAAGCAACTTGGAAGGGAACCACCGAAGCCGTCCCGTCGCCGCAGACAATAATGTCTTGCGGCGTGAGTCGGTGAATCAGCACGTCGAGGAAATGATACGAATTGATGGGAAATCCGTTGCGCTGTTTTTCCGTGACAACCGGATAACGCTTCACGCGCTCGCGGCACCAAGCCAGCCAGTCCGCGTGTTTCTTGCCGTCGAATCCATCGGCGTCGATTTGCGATTTCATCTCGGTGAGAAACGCTTTCAAATCCGCCGCGACCGTCATGTCCGGTTTCACCATCGGCTTGTCCAATTCGGCCGGATCCACATCGACGTGGATTTTGTAGGCGTTCTTGGCGAAATCCTTCCAATTGTAACTGATCTGGCGAATGTTCAGCCGCGAGCCGAGCACCAAAAGCAAATCGGAATTCTGCACGGTGAAATTCCCCGCGCGATCACCGATGCTGCTGGCCCGTCCGCAGAAGTGGGGATTGTCGGAAGGGATGACGTCGGGGGCCGTCCATGCGGCTGCGACGGGCAGTCCCAATTTGGTGATGACGTCTTCAAAAAGTTCGACGGCCCCGGCGAGGCGCACGCCCGTTCCCGGCATGATGACAGGCCGTTGAGCGTTGCGAAGTTTGTCGAGAATGGTGCGGCATTGTTTCGCCAATTCAGAATGGTCGGCGGCCAATTCGTCTTCCTTGGGATCGTAGGCTTGAAGTGTTTCTGGATCGATCATGGCGGACTGGACGTCAACAGGAATATCCAGCCAGCAGGGTCCCGGGCGGCCGTGCGAAGCGAGATGGAGCGCCCGTTCCAAATGATAGCGAATCGTTTTCGGATCGCGCACCATCACGGCATACTTTGTGATGCTCTTGACCATCTTTACGATTTCCACTTCCTGATCGCCCAATTGGCGCAAGTTCGGAAGATCGTAAGAGCTGAGGCACGTCTCCAATTTCACCTGGCCTGAAATCACGAGCATCGGAATGGAATCCGTGTAAGCGCCGAAAACGCCGTTGAGCGCGTTGATTCCGCCGGGGCCGGTCGTGACGCTCACGATGCCGGTCTTGTTGGATACCCGGGCGTACCCTTCCGCCGCCATCGCGCACGCCTGTTCGTGGTGGCAGCAGACGTATTTGAGGCCGCGGCAACTGGCCAGCGCATCGTTCAGGAACATCGCGCCGCCACCGGTGATGAGAAATATGTGCTGATGTCCGGCCTCGGCCAGGTGATCGAAAATATAATCGGCTACTCGCTTCATGATTAAGTAAGGGATGGATTCGATAACGCAGAACGCGCCGAAGTTCAACGGTTATTTGCCCTGAGTTGAATGAGATTCGAGTCGCGAAGCGAGGTAGGGACGCCTCGCCGAGGCGTCCGGGGTGAGGATTGCAAAATTCCAGCGTCCCGAGAATTTTACGCGTCGGTCCGGACGCCTCGGCGAGGCGTCCCTGCCTTGTTGCCCATTCCCATTTGCCCTTGAAACACGCCTCGCCGCTCGCGCATCATCAATGGCCGTGAAACAATTTCGAATCGGCCCCGTCGAGCTGGCGTGAACCCTCCGCTGGTTTCCATCTGCATTCCCACTTACAACCGCCCTGAATACTTGCGGCGGGCCGTCGAGTCGTGCGTAAAACAAACGTTCTCGGATTGGGAAATCATCATCACCGACAACAGCACCAACAACGCCACCGCGGAAATGGCGGCGACTTGGACGGATCCGCGCATTCGCTATTTCAAGAACGAAGGCAACATTGGCGCCACGGGCAGTTGCAATCGCGCCGTGTCGCTGGTGCGCGGAAAGTACGTCTATTTGCTGATGGACGATGATCTGGCCAAGCCGCGCATGGTGGAGAAGTTCGTGGCGGCGTTTGAGAAAAATCCGACTGCCGGCATCGTGATGGCGCCGATGGAATTGATCGATGCCGACGACCGGAGAATCTTTCCGAAGTTCTATTTGTTCCGCACGATGAGCCACCGCTACCGCTACCGCGTGGGGGATGCCCTGGTCCCGCGCAAACAGATTCTGCGCGATTTTCTGACACGCGATTATCCATGCACGGTTCCCAGCGGCATCATGTATCGAATGGAAGCGCTCAGGCTCGGCTGGCCCTTTCCGGTCGAGGCGGATTTTGCCGGCGATCTTTTGCTTTGCATGCAAATTGCGACAAAGTGGGATTTTTATTACATAGACGAAGTGCTTACTTCGTGGCGGCTAGTAGCCGTCGGTCATACGGCAAGCCTTCATGTAGGTGGATTTAAGACGAGCGTCTTCTATATGGTGACACGTCAAATTCTTGCCGACAAAACAGTCCAGGAAATGTTTGCCGACGAATGGAAAACGTTCAAGCGCGACAGCATTTTCTTCTGTTCCTGCCGCGCGCTCCTTAATGGGGTGGCAGCCATAAAATCGCGCAGTCCCAAACTTTTCCTAGCCACCCTCAGGAACATTATTCGCGAGGATGAATATGCGATCAATGTCGTCCGACTGCCATTCTGGGTGTTTCGGCAGGTCTGGATTTCCATTTTCCCCCGGAAGCTCCCGCCGCCCCGGGAATAACGCGTCAAGGCTGAATGGTTCACCAAGTCGATGTGCCTCTGGCAAATTTTGGTGTTTTCCCGATTATGCTTGACGCTAATGAATGTTTAGGCGATGAAGTCATCGAATTAGCAAGTCTATCGGGTGTTGCCTGGTCAATGAACCACTGATTGCGTTTGATGCCAGCGGGCGGTGCGGCGGATGCCTTCCGGCAAGGATGTCCATTCGGCCAGCTCTAATTCTGTTTCGGCTCGGGTTGTGGCGGGAACGTAGCGGGCCGGCGGCTGGCCTGGCACTGGTTTCCGCGCGACCTCGACTTTCACGTCGCGTGCCAGCGATTTCCCGACGATTTCGGCGAGTTCGATGATGGTGAGGTTGCGTGGCGACCCGACATTGTAAGGTCGGTTGCTCGCGCCGCGGATGAGAATCGTCCACAGCCACACCATCAAATCTCCCGCGTAAAGATACGAACGAAACGGCGTGCCGTCGCCGTTCACCTTGATTGGGCCGCCCTTCATGGCGTCACGTATAAAATTGCCAATGGCGAAATGCGCATCAAGCGGAAGGTGCGGGCCGACGAAGGCGAAGCACCGCGCGATTTTTACCTCCAAGCCGGTTTGGCGCGCCTGAATGGCGCATAGCAATTCGCTCATCCGTTTTCCCTCGGCGTAAGCGGATTGGAAACGGGTCACGTCCGGGCCGCCGTTGAATTCCTCGGGAATGTGTGTCAACTCGGACGGCTGCGGGCCGTAGACAGCGCCCGAACTTGTCAACAAGAAATGCTTCACGCCGCCCGCTTTCGCAAAATCCAGCGCGTGCCGCGTGCCTTGCACAATGGCGTCCAGCATGATCTCGGGATGGTTGTCGTTAAGCTGCGCGCTGGCTTCCGTCGCGGCATGGATGAGGTGGGAGAATTTCTGGTTCGGGAAATCGAAATTCCGCACGTCGCCCGCGTGAAACTGAATATCAGAGCGATCGGCGAGATGCGGCGCTTTCTTTTGGAATGCCTCCAGATTTCGTGTCAATACTAATGACGCCGCGCCCAGATCCAGCCGGTCATTCATCCACGCGAAACTTTCCAGCAGCCAGCAGCCGAAGAAACCGGTGCCGCCGGTGATGAAAATGCGCGCGCCTTTCAACTCGCCGGCAATCGGGCGCAGCCGTTCTAGAATTTCGTCAAGGTCGGCGGCGAGGGGATTGTCCGGCATGGTCAGCCTTTGCTGCGGCAAAAATTCTGGATGATCTCGATGACGTAATCGAGCATCGGCTTGGTCAGGCCGGGGTAAGTGCCGATGAAGACGACCTCGTTCATGATCTTGTCCGCGCCTGTCATTTCTCCGACCACACGGAAGGATTCCGGACGATCCTTTTTCAATTGCACCATGACGGGCTGCCGGAGCAAATTGCCGCCGAAGAGCATTCGATTGCCAATTTTATTGTTGTCAAGGTGCCGGGCGAAGGCGACCTTCGAAAATGGCCCGCCCGGCTTGACGCGCAGCATGAAACCAAACCACGAGCAAACCGTGCGATGCCCGGAATCATCCCAAGTGAAACCCTCCGGCGTCCACGAGGTGGCGTGGGTCGGGAGCATGAAATCGAAATACGCTTCGCAATCGCGCAAGCCGCGGCGCAGATAATCCCAATTATCAATGCGCGCCTGGACGAAGTGCGGGAGCTTCTCCAATTGCGCGCGGCCGATGGCCGCCTGCGGATCGAGTGGCTTCAAGTTGTAGCCAAGGTGCGAGTAAATATATTTGTGATCGTAGCCCTTGGGCAATTCGCCGAGCTGCCAGTCGTAGCGTTTGCCGCAGGTGTTGTCCATGCCGCTGGCGCACCAGCAATCGCGGCCCCAATCGCGAAAACTTTCCACGATCGATTTGAATTTCAGGCTCTGCACACTCACCGCGCCGCCTTCGCCCAGCGTCAGGTGATGCGGCGGGTAAAACGATTGCGTCGATAAATCGCCAAACGTTCCTGTGAGCTTCCCGTCATAAGTGCAGCCGAGCGCGTCGCAATTATCCTCGATCAGCCACAGTTCATGCTTCTTGCAAAATTCCGTGACCGCCGAAAGATCAAACGGATTGCCCAGCGTGTGGGCCATGATGACCGCCTTGGTTTTTCCGGGCGAAAATGCCGCTTCCAATTGATCGACCTTGCCGTTGAGCGTGGCCGGGTCGTTGTCAATAAAAACGGGCACGAAGCCGTTTTGCAAAATCGGCGCTACAGTCGTCGGAAAACCGGCGGCGACGGTGATGACTTCATCGCCCGGCTTGACCCGGCGCGCGCCGAGCTTCGGACTGGAAAGCGATGAGACCGCCAGCAGATTCGCCGACGAGCCGGAGTTGCACAAAATGCTCTTCTTGACGCCGAGGAATTTCGCCAAACCCTCCTCGAACGCTTCGCCTTCTTTCCCCAGCGTCAGCCAGAAATCCAGCGTTGAGCCGACCGCCGCCGCGACTTCGTTATCGTCGAAGACGCGCCCGGCGTAAGGAACGGTTGTCTGGCCGGCGGTGAACGGGCGGGCAGGGAATTCGCCGTAACCGGGCAAATTGGCTTGATGCGTCAGGCGGGAATACTCGCGCGTGAGCCGGAGAATTTCCTGGCGGATTTCTTCTGGTGAATTCATGGAGTGGCGGACGGTTCGACCCAGGCCAGCCGGGCGTCGCGGGCGCGGTCGATGTAATGGGCGATTTGCGTGCAGGTAAGCTTCTGAAATTCCTTCGCCTTCTGAAACGATTCGGCTTCGCGATACCATTCCACCGTGTGTGTCACGGCTTCGCGGAACGACCAAACCGGGAACCATTGCAGGAGCGCGGCGGCTTTGTCGGTCGAAAGCTGGAGCATCCCGGCTTCGTGCGGCGCATTTTTTTGCGTGTTATCCTGCCAGCGGCCGGGCCAGTGGCGCAGGACTTCTTCCACCAAATCTTCGACCGTTCGATTTGCGTCCCGGTTTGGCCCGAAATTGAAAGCGGAAGTCAGCGCGGGCAATTCCGTGCGGCTCAACGCGGGATTGGCCAGACACGCGCCAAGCCACAAATAACCGCTCAACGGTTCCAGCACATGCTGCCACGGGCGGGTCGCGCGTTTGTTGCGAACCAAAATTGGTTTCTTCTTTTGCAAGGCTGCAATGGAATCGGGAATGATTCGGTCCAATGCCCAATCGCCGCCACCGATGACGTTTCCAGCGCGGCAGCTGGCAATCCGCACGGGGTGGTTTTGGAAAAACGAACTGCGGTAGGAGGCGATGATCAATTCCGCCACCGCCTTGCTCGCGCTGTAAGGATCTCGCCCGCCCAGCGGATCTGTTTCGCGATAACCGTGGTGCCATTCGCGATTTTCGTAGCACTTATCAGTCGTAACGAAAACCGCGGCGGCCGGTCTCTGAACTTCGCGCAATGCTTCCAGAACGTGAAGTGTTCCCATCCCATTGACGTTGAAAGTCTCGGCTGGAATTCGATAAGACTCGCGCACCAGCGCTTGTGCCGCGAGATGAAATACAAAGTCAGGCTTCGCCTCCTTGACCACTTTGCGCACCAGCTTGGCATCTTGAATATCCCCGATGACCTGGCGCACCCGGCGGCCCAGCCCGAGTTCGGCAAAAAGCGAAGGCTCCGTCGTGGGCGGCAAACTCAGTCCCGTGACATCCGCGCCGAGACCCAGCAGCCATTCCGACAGCCACGCCCCCTTGAAACCCGTGTGGCCGGTGACGAGCACCCGTTTGCCATTGTAGGCCGAACCGAACAGCTTCATGTTTTCCAGGTCTTCCAGGGCGCCTTGCCCTCCGCCCACAATCGGTTCAAAAGGGTATATTCCGAAAAAGTATCCATCGGCTGCCAGAAACCGTCGTGAGGAAAGGCCATTAATTCGCCTTCCCGCGCTATTGTTTGAACTGGCTTCTGCTCGAACATCGTTTGATCCGCCGCGTCATCAAGATAGTCGAAAATCGCCCGCGACGCGACGAAGAATCCGCCGTTGATGCGGCCCTCGGCGGCTTGCGGTTTCTCGTTGAATTCCCGCACCGCGCCGCCCGGCGCGATGCCCAATTCGCCAAAACGCCCCGGCGGCCGCACCGCCGTCACCGTCAATTTCTTCCCGTGCTTCCGATGAAACGCCAGCGCCGCCGCAATATCCACATTCCCAACGCCATCGCCATAAGTGAGGAAAAATTCCTGGTCATCGCCGATAAATTGCTTGATGCGCTTGATGCGTCCCGCCGTCAGCGTCTCCTCGCCGGTGTCGGCGAGGGTGACCGTCCAATTTTCCTCGTCGTGATGATTGTGGAATTTGACGTTGTCGTCGATGCCCAGGCGGAGGGTGACATGGCTGGTCATCCAGAGGTAATTGCGGAAGAAATCCTTGATGATCTCGCCCTTGTAGCCGAGGCAAAGCACGAATTCATTGAACCCGGCGGCGGCGTAAATCTTCATGATGTGCCACAAAATGGGGCGGTTGCCGATGGGAACCATCGGTTTCGGGCGATATTCCGTTTCCTCGCGCAAGCGCGTGCCCTTGCCGCCACAAAGAATGACCACTTTCATAAAGGCTTCAGCGTAAAAGAACGGACAGGATAGCCAGCGATACTCGGATTACAACAAGGAAAGGCGGATGCCCGAAATGAGGGGCGCATCCCATTTTTAGCGGCGCCAGAGGCGTGACATCTTTGTCGTTGTCGTTCCTCTGAAATCAAAGCCTCGCAGAGGCGACCCATCCGATGCGGTCATTTGGAATGTGCCGCTCCCGCGGAGCTCGTTTTCTATTGTATGTGTCGATCTGCCAATATTGCGCTCCCAACGGAGCTGAAAGACCAACGGGGCCTGTCCAAAAAGCGAGATGCGCCGGTGGGGCAGGCGCCCGGCCCAACCGGCATTCAATGCTTATGGGGAATTGTTCTCCATGCGGCGGAAATAGCTTGTCGCCGTGCGGTTGTCGGGCTGGATCGCGAGCAGGGTTTGCATCGCCTGGCGCGCCTCGCTCCAACGGCCCTGCGTTAAAAGCGCCCGCGCGTAAATGAAGTGCGCGTCTGGCAGGAAAAAATTCAGTTGGAAGGCGCGTTTGGCCGCCTCTTCTGCCTCGGCTGCGCGGCCCGCGCGCAGCTGGCCCACAGCCAGGCCGAGCCATGCCGTCGAGTCATTTTGATCCGCGGCCAGCGCGCGGTGGGCGACCTCCACCAATGCGTTCCATTCGCGAAGACGCAGCAGCAGAAATCCAAATTTCCTCAGCATCGCAGGATTCGAAAACTTGTGCCGCTTGAGTTCCGACGCCAATGCCCGTGCCGCATTGAAATCGCGGCGAGCCAGAGCAAGCTCCGCCCGGGCCAGGAGATTTGGGGCGCCGGCCGGAATTGCTTCGAGCAACACCTCGAGCGTTTGCTGGGCGTCGTCGGGTTTGCGCAGCGCAATCTGGCATTGGAACAAGGCATCGGCGATTTCTGCGCGTTCGGGAAATTGCCGAAAGAGACCGGTCAAAACCGGCAGCATTTCGGCGAATCGACCGGCATCGAGGCCTGACCTCGCGAGGTTCCAATCCGATTGAAATTGAATTGTGCTCGCGGCGGAATTTTCCGATGCGGTCTTCGGAGCGGCGATTGGCTCAGCCTTGGCGGATTGCCATGTCGGGATGTGGCCAATTTTCGGCGTCTCAACAAAACCCTCGACGAGCACGCGGCCTTCCATGTCGTCGCCGATGGGCAGGCCGAACAAGCACAAGATGGTCGGCGCAATGTCAAGCACGCGCGCGCCGTGGATCAGCGCATCGCGGGCCAGGGCCGGACCGCTGGCCGCAAAAATTCCAAATGGCGATTTCCAAATTTGATCGTCGCTGGCGGGGAAACCAGCGGCGGGAATGCTCTGCGTCCTCACGCCGTGCCCGGAAGCTATGATGACCGCCGCCCCGGGGCCCGCGCATGAGATGAGCTGCCCGAGCATGTGATCCAGCATATGGCAAGCGAATGGAACGACACTTTTATAAGTCTCTGTTTCCGGATCGTTAGCTCCATTCTGCGCCGCAACGGAATAACGCACGAACATCCGGCTAATCAAACCGAGCGCCGGGAAGCGAATCGCGGCAAAATCCCACGGTTTGCTTCTTAACAGCTCCAGCGCCGCATTCTGAATCGAATAATCCGCCGCCAAAAAAACGCGCAAATGCCCGACGCGCGGATCGCGCTTCCGATCCACGTTTTGCCAGGATGGAATGTGCCGCGAAATGACCTCCGGCCCGATGTGCTCGGGACTGGCGCGTTTCGCGTCAAGAAAAGCACGCAACTCCTCCGGCCAATACGTTCCGGCCGCCGCTGGAGGCCATGGGGAAACACCCGGCGGTGCAGTGGGTTCTGGATAACGATCAGAAACGATGTCGCAATTTGCCGTCCGATCGTGTTGCGAGGCCGGCCAGCCAACGGCCACGGATCGTTTGCCTTCACGCGAAAGCATTTCCCAAAGCGTGGCCGCCTTTCGGCTCGCGGCGGAGATAGGAACGGCCTTTTGTGTCGCGGGCGAGAATTCAAGTGAATGACAAATGCCATGTTGCCATCCGCGTTTGCCGGTAAGAATGGAGGCGCACGAGTTCGCCGCGATGAAAGGCTGCGTGCCCGACAACTGCCCGGATATTCCCTCGTCCACAATGCGTCCGAGTGCCGGCAGTTTGCCGTCGTCGATGAGCGGATGCAGCACTTTCCAATCAGCCGCGTCCCATTCAATGAGCAGCACGCGGTCAGACATGAGTCAACAATAAGGGCATGAAATCCTGATATTAACGCGCAGCCGGGAAAATTTCCATTGAATTGGGCGCATTGCCTTGGAAGCGACTTGACGCGCGCGTGAAACTGCATGCGGCCTCTTTTCCTGAGTTCGGTCGTTCCAGATTAAGTCCTTCCCAGCCCCATCAACATTCCGCCTCGATCTGCATCCCGATTTTCGCCAGTTCCGCGAGGCTGTGCTCGTAAATCAAAATAAATCCCCGCACCACGATTTGCGCCCGCGCCTCAATTTCCTTCGTGGCCGAGCCGGGGCTTTCCTGCGCGAGCTGATCGAAGATGCAACGCGCGCCTTTCTTTCTCTCGAAAGGATTTGCCATCGCAATGGTTGCATTGCGAAGCTGCCCCATCAATGTTTCCAACCGGCGCGAACTGGCGCCCAACGGACGCTGCGCGGCCAGATTGCGCGACAGTCCGCATAGCGCCGCCAGCACCGCATGCTCATTGCGGCATTCCATCAGCAGCGGCCATACCAGTGCCATCTGGTTGACAAGATCAAGATGCGGGCGCGCTGCTTCGATTCGCTCGGCGGTTTCGGTGAGCCATTGCGATTCAGCGGGCAGCCGCAGGAGGGCTAGCGCGGTCACAAGATGGTTCCGCAAAGAATCCGTCACCACTCGCATGGAATGCGCAATTTCCGTTTTCGTTTGAATTGCTTCCCGCTCCGCGTGTTCGACCGCGTCGGCCGAAGCCTCCGGCAATTCAAACTGCGCAGCGTCGATCGTGGCGGAGCAGGCGAGTGCGCTCTTGGCCGCTACCATTTGCAGCGCGCGTGCGTCGGCGGAGGTGTAATTCGCCACGGCGGTTTCGACTTGTGGTCTAACCAGGTCGATTCGGCCCCGGAACGTTCGCATATTTTCGCGCACGGCTTCGATTTCGTCGGTGGCAATCGCCTGGAAAGGAATGGCCACGGGATGCATCATCGGGACTGCGCCGCAAAAATAACGGGCCAGAGTTTCCGCGGCGTTCTCGCTTCGCTCGGCTTGTTCCTTTTCTTCATCGCGAAAGGCCGTGAGCTGCTCCGGCGCGATGGGAATGCGCAAATCATGGTACCAAAACAGCGTGACAGCGCGGGCCGGAATCTCAAAATTGGTGAAGAGCGAGCTGGCGGGTTCGGCGCATGACAGGAGGGGAGGGCGCTGGGCTCGCCGCGCTTGCCGGATGCGATCGGCGTCGCAAGGATGACTTGCATACCAGGGCGTCTTGACCAGTCCAAGCTGACTGTCGATCTTGTTGCGAATCTTCGCCGGCATGTTCTCCATTGTTAGCAGCAGGTATTTCGAAACGTTATCCGGCAGGGTGCGTTGGGACCGAAACATCCGGACCATGTCCTTCCGAGTTTGTTCGAGAGAGTGGTTTAGAAGGCAGATTTTTCTCGTGGTGCGTTCACTCGTTTCGCTGCCAGCCAAATTAATTTCATACGCGTCCGCATTGAATTCCATCTGGCGCGACAGCGAGCCACTGACCGCCAGGGCGAGCATCATGAACACCCACAAAATTCCGCGCGACAGCGTGACTCCCATTTTCGCAGTGAACACAATCAGGAAGACCACCCAATGCCCCGAATTATGCGTCATTTCGTCCAGCAGGTAGTCCCAACTGTCGTAGGTGTAAACCACCCGCGCGAGCCAGGAATTCACGAATCGAACAAGGTAACTAAGGCGCATGGCCGCGCCTTGCGTGAAATGTCCAAACTCATGCGCCAGCACGCCGGCAAACTCTTCCACCG
The DNA here is from genome assembly GCA_963764165.1 of uncultured Verrucomicrobiae bacterium. Taxonomy (GTDB): domain Bacteria; phylum Verrucomicrobiota; class Verrucomicrobiia; order Limisphaerales; family Palsa-1400; genus Palsa-1400. Next base: position 489,997 of record CAVXRD010000003.1, on the reverse strand, counting down.
TCAGTGTTCCCATCAAGGGAAGCCCAATTGTGAGAACCAGGTCATTGCGAAAAAACTTCTCAGGCCCCGGCGGAACGACGCCGAGGCGTTCAGGTCGCAATCCAGATCGATGCGTTCAGGAATTGGGGCGCCAACCGTTTGGCAGATTTTGGCGACGAACGCGTAAAGTTCATGTTCAACCGCCGGATTCAGCGAGTAAGGGTGATGCTTCGGTCCGCGGGCGAAAAACGGCTTCAGCATGAGAAATAGAATGACACACCCCGCGAAAAGCGGAGCAAGGTAAGCCACCATTTCGATCATCCATAATCCCAGGGAGTGGGATCCGTCGGACCACGACATAATCGCGGAAAAATTGTGTGTGGCGTGGTAATAAACCATCAAGCCAGCGCCGATAACGAGTGCGCCGTAGACAACTGGCAGCGCGAGCATCATGAGCGTCGCCGGGATCAGCCAGACACGGTAAAGGACGGAGGCGCGCGGACGCTCATATGCCTCCGGCGGCGGCACCAGGCCCGCAAAATTCGTAATCCGATTCGATGCCGCAGCCATTGTGATCGATTGGGCCAACAAACGGCGCGAGTGTCAAGATTGCGCGCCGCGCAAAGGCAGGGGTGATTTCGGGTTGAACACCCCAATGGCAATCCAAGTGTGGATTTGACTGATGCAGATTTGACTTGAAGAATTTGAACGGGAAGCCTAAAAGACGTGGCGAAAGCTAACGAAAGGAAATGATGTGCTGCCACTATCCAGATTCTGCTGGAACTTCGCGCTGATTGCATTTCTATTTTTTATTCCGAAAGAGCTGAGGGCTGGAACAAACGTCGTCAGCACTCCTACACAAGCTGCATTGCAGAGCGCGATGAATAACGGCGGAGTGGTCACCTTTGGTTTCAACGGGACGATCACCCTGACAAACACCATACAAGTCACCAACGATGTAATCCTTGACGCGACCGGGCGATCGGTCGTCATTAGCGGCGGCAACAGCGTCGGGTTGTTTTATGTCAATCCTGACGTGACTTTTGCCGCCACGAACCTGGTGATGGCCAACGGCGCTATCGTCGGGACAAACGGAGCCAATGGAACGTATGGCACAGCGGCCCAGAATGGCGCTCCTGGGCAGGGCGGGGCCATCTTCAATAACGGGGGCACAGTTCAATTAACTCTCTGCACACTGGAATCCAATTCAGTCACAGGCGGGATGGGGGGATCTACGTCTCAGGGGATATATGCCAACATCTTTGCCGTGGGGGGGAATGGCCAAGGCGGCGCGATTTATGTGAACGGAGGCTCCCTGTTCCTCAATTCAGTCAGCCTTTTCGAAAACTCGGCCAACGGAGGAGCCCCGACCTTGGCAACAATGAACAATTTCGAGATGGGCATTCCCGGGGGCGACGGACTCGGCGGCGCCGTTTACACAACCAACGCCACGGTTTTGTTGCTCAATTGTAATTTGAGCAGCAATACCTGCACTGGACCCGCAAGCCCCGGTTCAACTTCCGCTTTCGGGGGCGCAATTTTTCTGGCGTCCGGCTCCCTTGTAATATCTAACAGCATTATTTCGTCCAACACAGCCGTTGGAGGGAACGCACCGGCAAATCAGACGGATGACGGCGACGCGCCGGCTTCCGCTTATGGCGGCGCGATTGCGGCCCTCTCGGGCACAGCCATGGTCGTCCTTTGCCAAATCTCCTCCAATGCGGCTAACGGCGGCCAAGGTTTTGAAAACTCAGGCACGGGCGAAGCCCAAGGAGGTGCGATTTATTCGAGCGGGACCCTCGTTGCCAGCAACACTGCATTTTCCGGAAATCAGGCGGTGTCCGGCAGCGGTTCAAGTTTCAATACTGACGGGCGCGGTGGTGCCATCTACAATCTTGGCTCGGCATCGCTGACTGGATGCACGGTGAGTTCCAATTTGGCCCAAGGCGGGACTGCTGGTGATTTCGGAGTGCCGAATCCAGAATTTCCCGGAGGCAACGGACTTGGCGGCGGCATCTGCAATTTTTCACAATTGGCCATGACTAATTGCACCGTGGCTTTGAATACAGCGCTCGCCGGGAACGGGTCCCATGATGGCATGCCGGGGAGCAGCTTTGGGGGAGGAGTCTTCAATACCAACGGGGTTCTGACCACCATGAACGTCACGATCGCCAGCAATTTCGTCATTCTCGTAAAGGCTCCCATGGGGCCCTATGGGATTGCGACTGGAGCCAATGTCGCAAATTTGACCGGCACAATATCCATGGAAAATTCGCTTCTTGCCTATCCCGTGGGATCGACCAATGCCTATGGCCCGGTCACCGACGCAGGCTACAATGTGAGTTCCGATGGCTCGGCAAACTTCGAGAGCGGCACGAGCTACAACTTCACCGATCCGCTATTGCTGCCTCTTGCAAACAATGGCGGGCCAACCTTGACCATGGCGCTGTCAAGCGACAGCCCGGCGGTGGATTCCGGCACGGCTGTCGGCGCGCCCAGCACGGACCAGCGCGGTTTTCCCCGGCCTTCCGGCTCCGGCGTCGATATGGGAGCATACGAACTCCAGCAGAATGCGCTTCAATCTCCGACCCTTGCCCTGGCCTGGGCGCAGCAGACTCTGCAATTGAGCTTTCAAGGCCAATCCAACGTTTCCTACATCCTCCAAGGTTCCAGCACGCTGACAAATTGGTCGCAGATCCAAGTGATAGGCCCGCTGACCAATAACGCCCAGGTCAGCCTCACCGTCACCAACAACGGCCAGTCAAACGAATTCTTCAGGCTCATAGTCCAATAGCGGACCTCCTTGCAATCCGGCGCATCTATCGCGGGCGGACTTCCGGGATGCGAAACTAACCAGCAATTCCATTCCGGTCTTGACCACATGGGGTGAAGACAGTATTGTCCCAGCGGTTTTTGCCGTCGGCTTGCGAGGCGATTCACCTCGGTTTGCTCCGGCATTTTCCTTAAGTAATGCTCATGTCTGATTTTCAGTGGCCTCGGGGCGTACTTGCCCGCTGGCAGTCCGCCGTTGCTCTCACGGCGGCGGGTTGGTTCGCCTGCTGCTCCGCCTTCGGGGACGTCTCGTCCCGCCCGAAACTTCCACCGCCAGCGCCAGTCGTTGCGTCCGATTTGCCATCCGTTTTTGCCAAGGACGTGCCTGCATCGGTGGATGATTTGCGCGAGATCCAAAATCATGTGGCGAAACTTGTCGCCGATCTTTCTCCATCGGTGGTTTCGGTGATGGTGGGCGATTCGAGCGGCAGCGGCGTGATTATTTCAGCCGACGGCCTGGTGCTGACGGCGGGCCACGTTGCCGTCAAGGCCGGGATGCCGGTGACTTTTACTTTTCCCAATGGCCACACAGCCCATGGCAAGACCTTGGGTGTGAATGAAGATGTCGACACGGGCTTGATGAAAATCACCGATGCGGGGAATTGGTCGCACGCAAGCATCGGCGACGTGGCAAGCGCGCGTCCGGGCGATTGGGTGCTGGCGATGGGCAATCCGGGCGGATTTGATTTGAAGCGCTCGCTGGTGACGAGGCTCGGACGAATTATCCAAATCGCGCCTGAGCAATTGCAGACCGATTGCACGATTTTTCCAGGCGATTCTGGTGGCCCGCTCTTCGACATGCACGGGCGCGTCATCGGCATCCACACGTCGATTGCCAATGCCGCGGCGGACAATTTTCACGTTCCCATTTCGCAATTTTCCGAGACTTGGGATGAACTGAGCGGCGTGACGCATCGTCCGGTGACTTACTGCGGTCTAAGCATTATCGAGGACGATTCCGGCTGCCGCGTCGATAAAGTTGAAAAGAACAGCCCCGCCGCCAAAGCGAGCTTGCGCAAGGACGATCGCATCCTGGCGGTGAATGGAAGACGAGTGGAGTTTGCAGAAACCTTCGAGCATTGGATGGCCAAAAGCCGGCCCGGCGACGTGCTGGAATTGGAAGTCTTGCGCGGCAAAAAAATCATGCCCAAGAGCATCACGATGCAGCCGATGCCGACAATGCCCACCGCAAAATGAAATTAGTATTGACTACGCTTCGCGCGTGCGCGGTGGCGGCGCTCGCCGTTCTGCCCGCGCGGATTTCACTGGCCACCGATCAGGAACTGCCCTCGCTGGCCCGCAGCCGTTACCGGAGCGGGCAGTCGGTGTTGAATGCGTTCGCGCCGATTTCCGCGCAGGCGAGCAATTCCATTGTGGAATTGGACGTCAACGAAGACACGGTGGCGATGGGGGCGGTGGTGGGATCGAATGGGCTGGTATTGACAAAAGCAAGCGAGTTGAAGGCTGGCAAATTGACCTGCTGGCTTCCTTCAGGAAAGGAGGTTCCGGCGCATTTGCTCGCCACTGATCACGACACCGATGTCGCGCTGGTGCGCATCGGCGCCAGCGGGTTGAAGCCAATTCAGTGGGACACGCGCTCAGTGGCGGAAGGCCAGTGGGCGGTCACACCCGGCCTGGCGGATACGCCGCAGGCGGTCGGCATCGTCAGCGCGCGCACGCGAAGAATCCGCCCGCAGCGCGCTTACGTTGGCTTGAGTTTTGACAAGGACTTCGAGCAGCCAGTCGTTGAGGAATTGATGAGCGGCTTCGGCGCGGAAAAGGCCGGAGTGAAGCCCGGGGATGTGGTGGTGGCGGTCGATGGCACCGCGGTCACCAACAAAGCTGAACTGATGGCGATCCTGCTGGAATTTCACGAGGGCCAAACGGTCAACATGCATTTCCAGCGCGATAAAAAATCGTTTGAGGCGAACATTGAGCTGATGCTCCTGAAACCCGGCGAACGCGTCACGCACGGCGCTGGCGAAGACGAGCGCGACTCGAAGTTGAATGGAAACGTCAGCGCGCGCAGTGAAGGTTTTGCGGAAGCCATCGAGCACGACTCGGTTCTCCAGCCGTGGCAATGCGGCGGCCCGCTCCTGAATCTTGACGGCAAGGCGATTGGTTTAAACATTGCGCGGGCCAGCCGGTATGCCAGTTATGCGCTGCCCGCTTCCCTGGCGCAACGGCTGGTGGCGCAGTTGACGCATCAAATCGAAACGTCGGGCGCCGCCAACGATGACCGATGATTTTGCGAGCCTGCAGGCGGCCCATGAGCGGCTGAAATTGCTCTATCAGGTCAGCAACGTCATCCATTCCACACTCGAACCGGAGAAGGCGCTCCAGTTAATCATTCAGGAAGCCGTGCGGCTGATGCGCGCGTCGAGCGGCTCCCTGGCGCTCATAAATCCCACCACCGGCATGCTTGAAACGCACGCCTCGGCCAGCGTTCCCGCGCGCGTGCCGGAGATCAAATTGCGCGTCGGCCAGGGAATTACCGGCTGGGTCGCGCGCACCGGCAAACCCGCGCGGGTGGGGGACGTCCGCCACGACGGGCGATACGTGATGGTGCATCGCGATGTTCGCTCCGAACTGGCCGTGCCGCTGGAAGTGATGGGCGAAGTTCGCGGCGTGCTGAACGTCGATTCGCGCAATCCCGATGCGTTCAGCCAGAGCGATCAGGAACTGCTGGAGGAACTTGCCGCGCAAGCAGCCAGAGTGATTCAGAACACATGGATTTTTGAGCAATCGCGCCTCAAGGCCCGCCTTCTTGAAACGCTCGTGCGCGTGAGCCGCTCGATCAACTCGGCCCTGCATGTGGACGAGGCGCTGCACGAAATCACGCGCGAAGCCTGCACCTTGATGGACGCGCGGATGTGCTCGCTTCTTATGCTTGACGAAACAGGCGAATGGCTGGATTTGCGCGCGAGCCACGGCGCGGGTTCGTCGTATCTTTCCAAGCCGCGATTAAACGTCGGCGAGAGTTTCATGGGCATCGTGGTGCGGCGGAAAAAAACGATGCAATTGGAAAATGTGCAAACCTCCGCGCTCTATCAAAACATCGACATGGCGCGGCGCGAAGGACTGTTCTCGCTGCTGAGCGCGCCGCTGATATTTGGCGGGCGCGCCGTCGGAACGCTCAACGTTTACACCGGCGAGCAGCGCAGTTTTTCCAACGAAGAATTTAACATTCTCACCGCGTTGACGGAATTGTCGGCCATCGCGCTGGAAAAAGCGCGGCTTTACGAGCGCGTGGTCGATGTCGAAGAGCGCTTGCGTCAAAACGAGAAACTTTCGGCCCTCGGCCTGCTTGCGGCGGAGGTGGCGCACGAAATTCGCAATCCGCTGACGGTGATGAAGATGCTCTATCACTCCCTCAAGCTGGAGTTCAAGCCGGGCGACCCGCGGGTGCGGGATGATATTATTTTCCGCGAGAAGATGGATCAGTTGAACAAAATCGTGGAGCAAATCCTCGATTTCGCGCGCCACGCGGAGCCGGACATGAGCGCGGTCAACATCAACCATTTGCTCAACGACCTGGCGCTTCTCATCCGGCACAAATTGCGCAATCAGCAGATCGAGTTCGTGCGCAAGCTTGGGCCGGAATTGCCGGAAGTTACAGCCGACGGCACGCAATTGGCGCAGGCGTTTCTGAATCTCGCACTCAACGCCGTCGAGGCCATGCCGCAAGGCGGGACGCTCACGATTTCGACGCGCGCGGTGATATTGCCGCGCCGCGGCGACAAGCCTTCGCATGTGCTGATTGAATTTCGCGACACGGGAAAAGGGATTTCCGATGAACAGCGCCGCAGGAAAAATTCGTCGCTGCTGAATTCCACCAAACAGCGTGGAACCGGCCTGGGCTTGGCGATTGTGGAGCGGGTGATTGAAACCCACCGCGGGAAAATTCGAATCTTGTCACGCGCGGGAAAAGGGACTTCGGTGTCAGTCACATTGCCGGTGCAAACGTCCGCGTAACTGAATCCTGAAGCTCCGCTACGGATTTGCGATTAGCATGGGGATTGGGTGCGTGCCCAAGTCAAACATCGGAGAGGAACCTAAAACTGGATTGGTTGCATTGGCATTGGCCCAACGCGGCAGATCGCTCGCCTGACCGGCGGTAGCTTCCGCGCTGTTCTGCCACCCATTGGCAAAGGCGCGCGACGGTTCGGTAGGGGCATTCCTCACCGAATAAACAATGCTCCAAGTCAGCGCACTCAACGCTGCCAAGGCGCAACTGTAAGCGAGCGCAGGCCGGATGACGACGCTTTGAAGAAAGTTTTCTAAGAACGACGGTTTGCCTTCGCCCCGTTCGAGGCGCGTCAACACGCGGTCGGGAAGCTCGTCAAAATAGCGGGGCGGGGGCAGCTCATACCGCTTGAGCGCCATCAATTTTCGCAATGCCTCAAAGTCATTTGAATCTGAACTCATACTAATATCTGCTGCTACTTCAAATAGTCCGACAAATGGGCCTGCAACTGCTGCCGCGCATAAAACAAGCGCGACCTCACCGTGCCAACATTGCAATCCATGATCTCGCCAATCTCATCGTGAGACATCCCCTGCACATCATGCAATGTCACGACCATTCTGTGATCTTCTGACAGCTTCAGCATGGCCGCGTTCAATTTTTCCTGCAATTCGCTCAAACCAAGATCGCGCCGCGGTGTTTTGTCGGAAACCAGCGCCACCAAGTCCGGGTCGTTCTCCGCGTGGAAATCGACATCGTTGAGGCTCATTTGAACCCGGTTCTTGCGTTGTTTCAGGAAGTTGATCGTCCGATTCACCGCAATCCTATAAACCCAGGTGAAAAAGCTCGAGTCTCCCTTGAACGACTTGAGCACGCGGTAAGCCTTGATGAACGTATCCTGCGTCAGGTCATTGGCGTCCTCATGATTGGACGTCATGTGGTAGACCGTGCCATAGATGCGTTCCTGATAGCGGCGCATCAACTGGTCATACGCCCGCATGTCATCATTTTGGGCGCGGCGAACCAGCTCGAGATCGGAAATCTCGTCAGTCTGGACGGCAACGGTTGGTTCCGCTGTTGGAGGCGCTATCACGGCTTTTTCAGGTTCAGCTTTCTTTTGCAACAGAACGCTCCTCTCCAGAGAAGCATCTTCAGAGCGTATTTCGACGCCCTTATTAATAGACTACACCAAGGGCTTCCGTTTGTTCCGCCAGGAATTCAGTCAGCCCGGCCAGCCCGGCTTTGCCCCGTCCCGGCGGCAACGGCATCAGTGACTCACGGGCTGCCACCAAATACTGCTGAATCACAGCGCGCGATTCGGCAAAAGCCTCGTATTTCACCATCAGTTCAACGACCCCCGCGAGATACGCCGGCTCCCAATTGGCCAGCCAGCGACGAAGGCGGTCCCGGTCTTCGACAGTGGCACGGTCACGAACGATCAAAATTGGCAGCGTCATTTTTCCCTTGGCCATGTCCGCCCCCAGAGTCTTCCCCGCAGTAACCTCAGAACCAAGCACATCCAAACAATCATCGTAAAGTTGATAGGCTGTTCCCAACGCCATTCCGTACTCCCGCAAACGGTTTCTAAGCACAACAGATGTCTCGCTGACGAATCCGCCCAAATCACACGAAAGCGCAAACAATTCCCCCGTTTTCATCGCCACGGTCTTGAAATAATGCTCGCGCGTCGCTTCAAAATCTCCACGAGCGCGGCTTTGCAGAATCTCTCCCGCGCAAACGGTATTGGCCGCGCCTGCCGCCGCCCGGCAGATTTCCGGCGACGGAAAACTGGCCGCGAGCTTGAGCGCATGCGCAAACAGGCAATCGCCCAGAAGGACAGAAATTTCGTTGCCCCAATTCGCCGCCACCGTCAGCCGGCCGCGGCGCAAATGGGCTTCGTCAATGATGTCGTCGTGAACGAGAGTGGCCAAGTGGATCATCTCGATGATGACCGCGACCGTTCGATGGCCTTCGCGAAGTGTGCCGACGGCTTCGCCGCTCAAGGAGACGAGTATGGGGCGAAGTTGTTTGCCTTGGGCGGTGAGGGCGTATTGGGCGAGTTCCGCGATTTGCGGTTCAAATTCCTCGGTCTGCGCGGCTAGCTGGGCTGCCACGCTGCGCAGGAACGGGTCCACCGCTTCCGCAATCTGTTTCCACCCGGAGCCTTGCGGCATTGATGGTCCAACGGGGACGGCAGCCCGACTACTCTCAGCAGCCAACATGCAATTGAATTTACGAGCAAAAACTGTCAACGCAAGCCAAAGTTGGCCAAGCGCGGGCAAGTTCAGCCATCCGTTACGGCCCGTGTCCAGGCCCGGATGACGCCTGGTAGGTTATCGGGAGGGTGTCGCCAGGGAAGCAAACCGTGAAGCCATTGGGAGACCCCCACGCGTACGGAGGATAGAACGGAGGCCCTAAAGCCGGCGCAGACGGGGTTGCGCCCTGCAGAGCCAGCCTATAAAACCGCGCCGGAAAACTGCCCGCCGAAGAATCGGTGTATGGCGTGGTGCCATCAATGTTGGCGAGTGTCGCCATCGGGGTCCAATTTGTCAGGTCGGTTGACACGCTTAGCGTGTAGGGGGCGCCAGCCGTCCCAGCCAACTCGAGTAAAATCGTGCCGTTGGTCTGCATTGAAATCGCTTGTATGGCCCCAGCCTGTGGATTCACAAATCCAGCAAAGACGGCGCCGGCTGCCAGAATTGGCTGGGGCGGCGTTGGATAAAAACCGTATTGCGTATAACTCACCCCGTTTAAGCTCCACGAGGGGGCGGCTGCGGTTCCTAAATTGAGCCATGCAAAACCGTCGGTTTGCCCGGCGTCTGCCGGCGAGCAGAGAGTCAGCCCGGCCATTTCACCGGAAGGGAGATTGGAATAAACGAGCGTCCAAGTAAAATCGGGGGGCACAAACACATTGGGAGAATAGATCAATAGGAGCGGAGTATCATCCCCTTCCAGCCCGAGTTCGCTCGTGGTGACAAAGCCGCTGCTCCATATCAGCGTTCCAGGCGAATTGGAGCCGCCGAATGGGGGCCCGTCATTTTGATAAAAATTCAACTCGATTGCTTCGGTGCCGGACGGGACATTTTCGGACTCGAAGTCAAACTGGACTTGGGCTTGCGTGATATAGCATGCGTTGGTTGAAGCGCTCCCGTACGTATTTGTTGTCAAGAGAACTTCATTGCCAGCCTCCGCGTAGCCGCTACTCAGGCCATAATTAAAATACGTGTAGCCGTAGGTATTGTCGGCCGGCATGGTATTGGAATACAAGATCGTTTGGCTCGATGCCTGCTGGTGCAGAAACGCAGACAAACACACAACCAATGCGCGGACAATAAAACTCAGGCGACGCATATTATGTTCCTTTCCGTTTTCGGGCTCATCGGATGACTTTCCCAGCTCGATAGGCGATGGGACAACAAAAGCAGGATTAATGCAATATATAATGCCGGCAGCATCAAAGTTTGGAGCAAGTAATCTCGTACGGGTTTCATGAACTTGCGCGCCGGGCAATCGGTTATACATTGCGCCACAATTGGCGGCGCATCCGCCCAACAAAACTGACTATGCCCACTTTGCTTGATCCTGTCTGCATCGGCGCCTGGGATTTGCCCAATCGCGTCATTCTTGCTCCGCTCACGCGGCAGCGCGCGGGCGCCGAACGCCTTCCCAACGGTCTGATGGCCGAGTATTACACCCAGCGCGCCTCGGCGGGCCTCATCATCTCCGAAGCGACGTCCGTCACGCCAATGGGCGTCGGCTATCCGAATACGCCGGGCATCTGGTCGGATGCGCAGGTGGAAGGTTGGAAGCTCGTCACGAGAGCCGTCCACAACGCGGGCGGGCGAATTCTCCTCCAGCTTTGGCACGTCGGCCGCATTTCGGATCCGATGTATTTGAACGGCGCGTTGCCTGTGGCACCCAGCGCGATTGCGGCGGCGGGGCACGTCAGCCAGGTGCGGCCCGAGAAGCCGTTTGTCGTGCCGCGCGCGCTGGAATTGAGCGAGATTCCCGGCATCATCGAGGTTTTCCGCAAGGGCGCGGCGAACGCAAAAGCAGCCGGATTCGATGGCGTCGAAATTCACGGCGCGAATGGCTATTTGCTCGATCAATTTCTTCAGGACAAATCGAACCTGCGCACCGACGAATACGGCGGCCCCATCGAAAATCGCGCCCGCCTGATGCTCGAAGTGACCGACGCCGTCCTCTCCGTTTGGGGAGCGGACCGCGTTGGCATGCACCTTGCGCCGAGGGGCGATGCCCACGGCATGGGCGATTCGGATCCGTTGGCGACGTTCAGTTATGTGGCGCGCGAACTTGGCAAACGCGGCGTCGCTTTTATTTGCGCGCGGGAACATTTGGGCGAGGGGAGAATCGGCCCGCAATTGAAAGCGGCCTTCGGCGGACGCTACATCGCCAACGAGCAATTCACCTTCAAGTCAGGAAACGAAGCATTGCTCGCGGGCGAGGCGGACGCAGTCGCCTTCGGAAAAACATTCATTGCCAATCCCGATCTGCCCGAGCGCTTCCGCCGCAATGCGCCGCTGACTCCGCCCGATCCATCGACATTTTATGCAAGTGGACCGAAGGGTTACACGGACTATCCAGCATTGTAATAAGATTCGAATGGCATGTAGTCTGTCAAAACTTCGTCAAAAATGAGGACTTCTTCGAAATAGCACTGCAGCCCATTTCCTCGCTTGCCTTCCCAATCCACGTCAATTCCAATTTTTGCTTTTTGGATATCATTTTCTTCGGCGGTCACACACGCTTTCGTTCTGGTCATTGCAGATTGAATCGTCCACTCCAGGCCAGGCCAGGCTCATTTTTTTGGCCTCAGGACGCGGGTGATTGGAACTGGGTGAGACGTGGATTCGGTTAGCGCGGTGGAAAAAATTTGGGCGGACCTGCGTGTCCACCTAAATTTTCTGTCCCACATCGGACCAAGCCCGGATGAATGCCTTGTGCCCCAACTTTATGTTTCCACGTTTTGGGTTTTGCCGTTAGGCTGCTTGCATGTCGTCCATCATGCATCATTTGCGGATTGCGGCTCGAATCCTGAGCGAGAGAAATTCTGCGCGCAAGCGGTTCGGCAATTTTCATGCCGCCGGCATCATTGGAATCGCGCTTGCTACCGCGACACCCGTGGCAGCGGGGCCGCCCGGCGCTGGAACGAACGCCACGGCGGTTGTCACGAATAGCATCGCGTGGTCCACCAATTGGACGGATTTGTTGGATGGAAAATCGCTGACAAATTGGGCCATCACGGATTTTGGCGGGCATGGGGCGGTGTCCATTGAGGATGGCAAAATTAAGATTGCGCTGGGGGATGATCTTAGCGGCATCAATTGGACGAATGGGGTGCTGCCCAAGACAGATTACGAAATCAGCCTCGATGCCGAGCGCCTGGCGGGCAGTGATTTTTTTTGCGGCCTGACTTTTCCGGTGGCCGATTCGCATTGCAGCCTGATCCTCGGCGGATGGGGCGGTGGGCTCGTCGGATTATCGAGCCTCGATGACCAGGACGCCTCTGAAAACGAAACCACGCGCACGATGGATTTTGAAAAGGGGCATTGGTATCACGTCGTGGTGCGGGTGACGCCGAAGAGAATCGACGCCTGGGTCGACAAGGAGCAGATCGTGAAGGTCTCCATCGAAGGACGCAAGGTTTCGCTGCGGCCGGGCGCGATTTATCTTTCCGAGCCGCTTGGCATCGCCACCTATTGCACGACGGGAGAAATCAAAAACTTGAAGCTCCGCCTGCTTGAACACTGAGGGCGAGACTTGCATCCACCAGATTGAATCGGTGGTCGAACGGCTGGACTTGGAGCGCATGTTTCCGAAGGCTCAGCCGTTGGAGGTGGAATTGGGCAGCGGCGACGGGTCGTTCCTCGCCAAATACGCCAATCTCCAGCGGGACACCAACTTCATCGGCGTGGAAAGGCTGCTGGGGCGGTTGCGCAAGCTGGACCGCAAATCGCTGAAGCTCGGTTTGCGGAACATCCGGATCATCCGCATCGAGGCGTCTTACTTTCTGGAGCATCTGCTGCCTCGCGCCTCAGTGACGGCGCTGCACATTTATTTTCCTGATCCGTGGCCGAAGCGGAAGCACCGGAAGCATCGGCTGATCAATTTGGATTTTCCGTCCCTGGCGCAAAAGGTGTTGCGAGACCAAGGCGTGATTTACTTGCGCACGGACGACGCGGATTATTTTGGCGCGATGAAAAATGCGTTCGCCAAGGCGGACTATTTTCAGGAGATTCCGACGCCGGACGAATTGGCGGCGGTGGTGACGGATTTCGAGCGGAGCTTTTTGGCGCGCGGGGTGCAGGCGAATCGCGCCGCCTACAGATTAATCAAACGTCAATAATCGGCCCTCCGCCGTCGTCGGGCGGACTATTCGGCTTCGGGCGACCGGAGCGAAATTCAAAACGCGACGACCCGCTTTTGGTCAGCGAATTGAGCACCAGCGACACGATGCTGATGACAAGCGACCCCCAAAAAGCCGAAGCGAAGCCGTCGACCTGGAAATTCTTGAGCACGACGCCGACAGACCAGAGCAGCAGGGCGTTGATGACCAGCATGAACAGCCCGAGAGTGAAAATGACGAGCGGCAGCGACAAGACGACCATCACCGGCCGCACAATGGCGTTCAGCAGCCCCAGCACCAAGGCCGCGAGCAGCAAGCCCCACGATGTCTGCCAGGTAATGCCCGGCACGATCGCGGCGGCCAGCCACACCGAAATTGTGGTAATGAGCCAGCGCTTGAAAAATGACACCATGAATTGAGGCATGCGTTCCAAACCGCCCGTTGACTGGACGTTCCAATAACATTCAGCAACGCGACCCCGAAGACAAGTCCCAAAGGCAGGGCCGCCTCGCCGCTGCGTCCGGTTGCGTGTGAATGATAGCAAAGTTTGCGCGCAAATGGCGCCTCAACCCGGACGCCTCGGCGAGGCGCTACCTACTGCGCCGACCCGATCACCTTTTCCAGTTCGGGGTTCTTTTCGTGGCCAAGGTCGACCGCCTTTTTGTAGTGAAAGCGGGCCAGGGCGATCATGGGCGGCTTGGCTGAGGCATACATAATTGCCAGATGATAGTGCGCGTCCACGTAATCCGGCTGGCAGGCGAGGGCTTTTCGGAATGCGGTTTCCGCGGCGGCGCGCTGGCCCTTGTCCGCCAGAATGAGGCCAAGGTAATTCTGGCTGAGCGCATTCGTCGGGTTGTATTTCGTAGACTTAGTTATGGCGTCGAGGGCTTCGTCCATCCGGTTCTGGCGGTATCGAAGGACGCCAAGCACATAAAGGCTGGCTGGATCTTCCGGGTCCAGCGCCAGGGCGCGATGCAACGTCTTTTCGCAGTCGTTTGTCTTGTCGAGATCGAACTGCGTGTCAGCCAGAAACGCCAGGACATAGACGTTGTTTTCGTCCTGGCGCAAAATGTCTTTGAATTTTTCCTCCGCCGTCGTGAAGTCGCGCGCGCGAGCGGCCCGCTGGGCGTCAACAAACAGCGCGCCCACGCCTGGGGGGAGTTCTTTCGGCGAGTGCTGCGCGTGCTTTTTCTCGGGCGCGGGCGCGGCGGGAGCAGGCAGCGGCTCATGCACGGTGGCGGGAGTCTTGTTCAGGAGCGCCAGCTCTTCTGGCGTGTAGGGAACGGCTTGGGCCTCCAAAACCGCCAGCCGGGCGCGAAGCTGTTCCATCTCCGGGCTCGATTCGGAAGGGGCGCGAGCGGTGGCCAATTTTGCTTTCAGGTCATCGCGCTCGCGCTCGACCTTCGCCAGCTTTTCGCGCAATTCGGCTGCGCCCGGCTCGCGGCGGGCTTCGGCATCCGCCAGATCACGAGTGCGGGCGGCGAGCTCCTCTTTCAATTTGTCGCGTTCGGCCTCGATTTTTTTGACCGACGAGGATGCGACCGCTGCTGCCTTCAATGAATCAATTTCTCCAGCTTCGGACTGAATCTGTTTCTGAGCATCGGCCAGCGAATTTTTAAGGCGATCGACTTCGGCGCGGGAGGCTTTCAGATCGGTTCGCATGTCGGCCAATTGCTTTTCAGTTCTTTCGGCGTCGGGCGGCGGCTTGGCTGACTTGGATTGGGCCAGGGCGACGTTGAGCAGGTCATTTTCCTTTTGCAGAGCCGCGATTTTGTCCTGCGCCTTGGCCAATTCCTGCGGGCTGAGAGCGGCGGGCTGGACGGAAAGGGCTTCCTTGAGCTTGTTCTCCAATTGCGCGTTTGCCGCTGTCAGCGAGCGAATTTGTTCCTGCAAATTTGCCACTTCGGAGGGAGTGGCGGGAACGGTTGCACCGGGTTTTGGCATGGGAGCCGGAGCGGGGGCAGGCGCGGCCGCTTGCAAGAAGGGAGCCAGCGCGTGCAATTGATCGGCCAGATAATCGAGGCGGAAGTCGACAACCGAGGCGTTCCAGGTCGGGTTTTCTTTTTTGAGATTCTTGAGAAGCGCTTGAGCGTCGAGATATTTGGCGGCGGCGTCCCGGGAATTTCCGCCGGCTTTCAACGAATCCGCCTGCAGAATTTCATTGTAAATATCCAGATACTGGTCGTCCGGGCCAGCCGCGAGAGACGCGGTGGCCAAAACCAGAGACAACGCCAGCACAGCAATCCATTTCATAGTGGGGCGATACTATGAACCGCCGGGCGCTTTGGCAAATGATTACGGCTGCTGTTGGATGGTGAAGAATTCCGCCGGGACGGACTTGCTGTAGGGCTCCGTGAAGAGGAAGCCTCCTGACGCATTGAAATTTTTCGTCGCGATCGGTGTCCAGGACGACAGAGGCAGCGCCAAATTTGTGGTTTCGTAAATGGTGTAGGGCCCGTTCGGAACTCCGTTTGTCCCGCTGAAAGTCAGCGTATTTCCCGAAAGCGTCACGGACGTAAATACCGGCGAGTCGCCGCCGATGGACAGCACACCGCTGGTCACCAGCGCGTTGGTATTCCAGTTCAAGCCCGGCCCCGGCGCGGGCGGCAATATGCGCGCAAACGCCCCGGCATAGGCCGCCGCGTTGAACAATTGGAAGCTCTCGCCATTGTAGAACGCGTTGGTGCTGATGTTTGTCACTTGCAGCGTTCCTCCGTAGGTGATGGAGCCTTGAATGGTTCTAAGTTGATCATTCTGCCCGGTGGCATTTTGAATCTTGAGCAAAGTGGTTCCGTTGAGGGTGATATTGCTTGAGGTGACCAGGGTTCCGACCACGTTGGAGGATCCAGGCATGACCGTCGATCCGGACGCTTCAATAAGAATGCCGCTCAGGAATCCAAACCCGTCCAGCATCTGGCCGCTGGTGACGCGGAAGGTGTCGTTCGCCCGCCCGGAGAGATCGAGTATGGCGTCGGCGCCGATCGTCACCACCAGGCTGTCCGGCACTCCGCCCAACGCTGTCAAATATAGCGTGCCGGAATTCAGGATCGTGGCGCCCGTGAATGTGTTCGGGAAGTATAGATATAGCGATCCGCCGTTGAGGACGAGGCTGCCGGGTCCGCTAATGGTGTTGGAAATCGCCTGGAGTGCCCCGGCGATGTCGAAATTAATTGTGCCGGGCGCGCCCGAAACATTTGTCCCGAGGTAGACAGGGCCGGTAATGACGCTGGAGCCGGCTTCATTCTCGTCAACCGAGCCGTCCTGGAAGACAATGGATTTGTTGAGCGGATTGACCGGGGCGTCGAACGCGAGCGCCGCGCCTGATTCAACGGTCAGCGTATTGGCCGGGTTGCCGAGACCCGAGGTCCTGCCGCCGTAAACGAGCGCGCCGGATTGGACATCGATGTTTGCCAAAGCAGGATCGACAGACGTGTTGTAAATGCCGACGGCATTCGGGCCAACCTTCGTCAGGTTCTCAGCCGCACCTTCGGTGCTCAGCGAGAATCCGTTCGTTGAATCCGCATCGGGATTGCCCAAATCCCAATTCGCCGTGCCGCCGAAGGTGGCATTTGCGAGCATGGTAATCGATCCCAAACCCGGGATCGCCGCCGCGCCGCCGTCGTTGATAATTGAGCCATTGGTAATGGATCGTGAGGGCTGGGTGATTACTGAGTAGTCACCGCTAAAACCGTTCAAGTCGAGCGTGCCCTGAGACCCGATTATGATCGACGCGTTTGCGCCGATTCCAAGGGCATTTATCGCGCCAACCCGCAATATGCCCGCCTGGACAAAGACGGTGCCGCCCAAGGCGACGTTGTCTCCAGCCAGTGTTAACACGTCGGCGCCCTCTTTATCCACAGTGCCGCCGCCTGAAAGCACACCGCCGTATGTCAGATCATCCACTCTGTCAAAGTCGAGTGAGCTGCCGGCGGAAATACTCACATTGGCCGCGATGGAGCCATTGGCGTCGTTGTTTCCGATTTGGAGCGTCCCGTTTGAAATATTGATCTGCCCGGCGAATGTGTTTGAAGCGTTGTCAAGAATAACTTCACCACCGCCGCCGATGAGCATGCCGCTGGGACCCGCAATTGGGTTTGGTCCGGCGAAGGTGTAGGTCACCGCCGAGTTGCTGAAGGTCATGCTGCCCGGCTGCACGGTTGTCGCTACAGTTATTGTGCTGCTTCCCTTCAGCGTGTCATCGAACAGCACCGTGTCCGTGTCACCATAAGTGGTGTCCGTAGTGTTCGTGCCAATCCGCCAGTCCTTTTCCGTGAAGTTCCAATTCGGCCCGCCTAAGCCGTCCCAAATCAGAACTTGATTAAAGTCATTCGTGACGATCGCAGTGATCGAGTATTTGAGCAGGCTGGGGGAGGTGTTCGGGACGGCGACGTACCAGGTGCCCTGCAATGTCGGGAGATCCTCGTTGGTAAAGATGATCACGCTCTGATTGGACACGCCGAGATTGTAACTGGCGCCGTAAGCGTTCTCCGGCGTCGGAATCTCGTTATAGCCAACGAGCAATTGCAAGTTTCCGTAGCCCGACAGATTTGTGACCACAAATTCCACCTCGCCCAGGGTCGTCTTCGGAATAGTCAGGGCGTAGATCAGTGAAGTCGGGAATCCAGAAGCCGCCCCTTGCGAGTTGTTATAGGCGTTGGTGACGTAGTAGGTATAGCCCGAATTGGTGAAATAATTATTCAGGTTAATCGTGTCCAGCGTCCCCAGCTGGCTGCTTCCATTCGTGACATAGCTTGCCAAAATGGTGTAATTGACGCTGTTGGTGAGGGGATTGTAGACGGCCACATACCACGTCGTGGGATATTGAGGCTCGACATTCGTAGGATTGACGCTCGGCAGAGCCACGGGCGTTGAGTTGGTGGTGATGGCAACAAATTGATCCACCGCGCCTTGATTCGCGCTGGCGTAATCAAAGATATTGGTGGTAGGCACATAGCCTTCGCGCACGTAGAGATTGACCTGCGCATTTGTGTTGGTCCCGGAGTAGGGCGTCGGGTTCAGCAATTGGAAGGTGGCGAGGCTGACGTTGGTTGGAATGGTCAGCGAATAGTATTGCATCGCATTGCCTGAAATGATCGGATCAATGCTATTGGTCCCATTTCCGTTAACAGGATTCAGGCTCGTGATTCCGCTCGTCCCGCTGACGTCAAATTGCACCTCGATGTTGAAAGTTTCCGTTCCACCGCCCGCGTTTTGGACGCCTAGATAGTAGCGGCTTCCGGGCACCAAGGGGGGCGGGGCACCGATCGTGCTCAATGTGACGGCATTTGAAGCGCCCGGCGCATTGTTGGTTAAAAGGTAATCGCCTTGCGCCGAGCCGGTCGGCAGCGCGGTTTGATTGAACCACAAGTTCATCGGGCCACTCGAATTGAAGAGCATGTTGGTCGCAAAATTTGCCGTTCGCGGCACGTCAATGCCAAAGTACGTAAACCCTCCATCGCCTGACACACTCCCGTTTGTATAAGCAATGCCATTGGTCAGAACAATGAGATGGACGTTTGTCGACGACGTCGTGACCTGCAAATCCCAGCTCAGCAGCGTTCCATTTGTCGGAAGGATGGTATCAGTGCGGGTGTCCCAAATGCTAAGCGTCCAGCAACCCGAGGGATCCTGCCCGATCAGCGGCGCCAAGGGCTCTTCTGGCAGGAAATAATTGTTGTAGTTGGTATAGATGGGCTGGATCAACTCAATGCCATCCAGCAAAACCCCGAGCGTATTGCCGAGCAGTTCAATCGTGGTTTGATTGCTGACGGCGGTGAAGCTGTTTGTCACCCGCAGCCATGCTGGCGAGGAGAAATTTGTCAGAACGACGTCGTTGGTCGATATGCCGTCGAACACCACCTGGAAATTCGGGTACAACGTGTTGGTTGAGTACTTGCCCGAGGCGCCCGCGTTGAAAATCGCCTGTATTTCCGCCGGCGACAGCGCGCGGTTCCAGATGCCGAGTTCATCGATTTTTCCGTTGAACGGCTGGCAAGCATCGGATCCCAGGATTCCCGGAGAAACGCAGACGCTCTGGCCGATGCGGAATGTATTTGTGTTATTGATGTCCGCCACGCCAGTGGTGACGGCGGTGGCGTCGACCCGGCCGTCTATGTAATACGTGACGTTTGTGCCGTGGCGCATCAATGCGGCGTGGTGGAAAATGCCGTCGTTAATGGCGTTTGAGCAAACGATGTTGGCTACGTCGGTATTATTGTTTCCCGGAATATAGCTGCGCAGGCAGCCGGGCGGAACGTTGGTGCCGGCGACCGCGCCGCCGCCAATTTCAATATTCCAATAGCTGATCGTAGCGTTGCATTCCGTGCGTTTTTCCATGCAAGCCTGCTCATTTGTTTGCGTGGGGGACTGCTGAATCCAGAAATCGACCGTAAAATCGTTGGTGCGGAAATTTGCGACGTTGGTGCCGAAATCGACTTCATTGCCCAGATAACGCAACGCATTTGTCGTTGTTCCGCTAAAGGTGAAGGCTCGATACACTTCCCCGTCGCCAAATGACACATCTTTTTCTGGAACAGTCCCGGTATTGGTCCCGACGAGGTCGATCAAGTTGTCGTCCCCGGGCCACCAGTCTTGCAGGCCGGGCGGCCGCACGTAATAAATCAACTCATACGCGACACCGGGCACCGTGATGAACGTCTGCGACAGGCGGCCGGAGGCCAGCGCCAGGTAATTGCTGCCGATATAATTGGCGCCTGGCGCGTTGGTGCCCACGATATTCGTGCCGTCGTAGGTGACGCTCGGATCCGTAACGATGCTCACTTCGTTGAAATACTGATTGGTGTAAAGCTGCGGGACATAGTTCGTCGTAATGTTTGTCCCCGTTCCAGTGACGAAATTGGAGAAGCCACTGACCACGACCAGCATGTTCGTCTCAACAAACCAGCCGGCCACATTCTGGCCGTTGGTGTAAATGCCGGCCGCGTTGGAAGTCACCACGCGGGTCGTCTGATTGGTGTAAAAATCCTCCAGATTTGTGAAGACATCAAAGGTGTTCGAGATGAGAGACAATTGCGGGACCACAACCGGGTAGGCGTAAGGCGGTTGGCCGAACTTGATTGGAGTTGTGGCAAGATTCGTGTCCTCGGTGAACACGGTGTAAACATAATTGGAAGGGCCGTTGGTGAGGCTCAGGCCAAGATTGCTCGCCAGAATGCCGCCGCGATTTTCAAACAGGACGATGCTCGTCCCCTGCGGGCTTGTCAAACTAATGGCCAGATTGTCCAAATTGGGATCCGCCAGACGCAGGCCGACGCTGAGGTCGACAATCTGGTCGCCGGCGACGTTCGTAAGGCAGAAGGTCGAGAGATTCGTGGTCGCATCCGTCGGGAGCGGGACGGCGGCGTTGTTGGTGAAATTCTGCACAAGGTTCGGCACCAGGTTCAGTTGGAAGCTGATCGAGATATTAAGCGTCACCGAAGCGGTGTTGGAATTATAGATTCCGTAAAACCAGTAGCCGCCGTCAAGAGGGGGAACATTGGTGATGCCATACTCGAAGTATCCGCCGGGCGGAACGACGGGGCCGGAACCGTAATCACCGAAATTCACGTCATCCTGATTTGTTATGAAAATGCCAATGGGCCCGTCGCCCGCGACGTAGGACGCGGAGATGATCATGTTGGTCGCGTCATTGGGAACGAGCACGTAATCGTCGAACCAGGTGTTTCCGGCGATGGTGATTTGGAAGCTTCCCAGGAACGGCGGCTGGGGATAGCCCGTCACACTGAATTGCGTGATTTCGCCCTCTTGGAAAAGCGTGCTGTCGGTTTCCGACAGGATCCACACACCTGAGCCACCAGTGGTGATATAGTTCCGCAACGAACCGGGGCCATCGGCGGTGACGTACCTTCCTCCGCCGGGGGGCGAGGTGCCGTCGGAAAGGTCATTATAGAAGTTGGTAAATCCATTGGTCTGCCCCGAAAAGTTATTGAGCACGGATTGGATATTATCGTGCTGCAATGTGCCGTAAAAATCAGAGGGATTTCCCGCGCTGATGCCTAATTCCGCCGTCAGGTTGCGAAGCCGCAGTTGAGGGTTTTGCGGATCAAACAAAAATGCAAACACCAGAGCTGGCGGGCCGATTAAATTTGCGTTAATGGGTGTGGGCAACGGACTGCCGACGGCGGTGACGCTGCCATCGGGATTAACGGAGCTGAAAGGAAGCGCTTGCGCAACAGCGTAAAACCCGAAATCCGCCGCCTGCTGGTCTTCGGACTTTATGCCGACATAATACACCTCGCCATAATACGAGTTCGAATAGAGCACCGTTTCCGTTCCTCCACGCCCGACGGACAGATCATTGGTTGTCATTTCCGCGAACACGGCGGGGTCAAGGTTCGTCAACCCAGGATTGGTTGAGACGTACATATCGAGGTCAGCCCCGTTGGTGCGAGGAGAAATTTCCGTGGCCAGATCGGGCGGATCAAAGGTGGTGAAAGCAACGTACTGGGCGTTGTTTGTGTAATAGGAGATTCCGTTTGACATGTAATTGGTCACGTTGTTCGTGAACACAAAGAAGTGCCATTGCACCACGTTGCCGTTGGTTCCGGTGGGAGCGTAGGTTGCGGTGATTGAGGTATTCGTGTAGAGCGGGCCGTTTGTGTAAAGATTTGGCTCGTATGCGCCGACCCGCTGATGGAGCAGGGGAACGCCGCTATTGGCCACAGTCACCAAAATGGAGTTGCTTTGGGCGAAGGCGAAAAGATTCGCCAGCCCATTGCTCGAAAGCAGCGATCCGCCAGCGGCGTTTGTCCTGCCGATCAGGGAGAAGAGGTTGGCGGGTGGCGTGAAAGTGGGTGGATTGCTGGTGACGGTCAGCGCTCCCACCGGATCATCGGTGGAGATAACCAGCGCGAAATCCTGCGCGATCAAATTTGATACTGTGGTGGGCGCGTTAACATTGACGCGCATGCCGAGGACGGTCACCGTCAGCGGGAATTGGATTTGCGAATTCGTGCTGGCGGGGTCGAGATAAATGTTCTGGACGTTATTAATTATGTCCGGCACATCCCCGGTGTTGACCTCTGTGTAAATATCGCCGCTGTAAAAATCGTTGCCCAGCCAGATGTTCGTTCCGGATTTGTCAGTGACGATCAAGTCCAAATTATTGACCAGCGCAATCCCGGCGGCTGGATCACCAGGGGGGTCGGTCCAAACCAGCGAAAAACGCACCGGGAAGTTTGTCGCGTTCGGATCACCGGCATTCACGGTGTAAGAAATGGATTGGCCGGTGGCGAGGGAGTTGCTGGCCGATTGATCAATCAGCACCATCGATTGCGCGCTGGCATTTGTCAGCGTGGCCGGAACGCAGGTCGTGATATTGGGCATGCCCCAGCCTTGTTCATTTGCCCCAAGCACATTGGGGTTGAAGTCATACTGCTGCTCGATGCTGCGGGAACCATTGATCAGCATCGCTTTCAGCAGGGCAGGGCTGTAATTGGTCAGCTTCATTCGGTTTTCCAGAAAGTCCTGCATCAATGCCAGCACGCCCGATACCGCCCCCGCCGCCTGGCTGGTGCCATATTGATAAACGTAATTCGAGCCCAGCGTCTGGTGATTCATGTTGCTGATGACGTTGAAATATTCCAACGGATTGCTTGGAGGCTCTCCCAGGGTGTTTGTCTCCACGATGTAGAACGTGACATCGAAGGCAATCGGGTCCTTGTAAGCATTCGTGATTCCGAAATACCATTGCTGGCCGTCTGTCAAATTTGTCGTGAGCACCAAATAGTTGTTGGTGCCAATGATCGTCGTCGGCGGGTCGTACGTGTTCCCCAGTATTGCCAAATTCGTGATCGCCGCCGTTGAATTCGCGTTGGAGGTCACGGAAATAATGAGCTCCTCGGTATCCGTGGGAAGCTGGGGGATCGTAAAGTAATCCGCCGTGTCCGAAAGATTGAACTGGTTTGGGAAATAATAACTGGAAACGTACGTTTCGTTGGTGGGATCGATGTAGGTGCTCGCGCGGCAGGAAATAATGAACATCCCCGGCGCAACCACGTCCGGCTTGAAGCGGCCGTACATCCCTTCGATGCCTTCTCCGACATTGCCGCAACCGGAAAACCAGGCGATTAAATTATCGGCATCCGTCCAACTGTAAAACACGTCGTTCGTCGTGTCATCGACCGCGACTTGGTTTGTGATGAATCGGGCCGAGTCCATGGCGCCGACCGTGATGACGTTTTTCGCCGTTCCGGGCGAAAGAATCGAACCTGGCGAGCCGCCAGTGCCGTCGGTATTGCCGCTGCCCTGGCCGCCTGCCGCAAAGACGAAAAGCAGCGGCTGCTCGCCAGGCAGGCCGGGCTGGGCGTCGCGCGTGTATTGATCGAAGCTGGCCGCGTGCATGTCGTAATAATTAATGTTTTCGTAGCCCCAGCTATTGTTGGAAATAAGATTGGTCGCACCGAGGTTCGCTGAGGCATTTCTGGCCAGTGTCGCGTCATCAAAGAACGAACCGCCGTCGCGGAAGGCATCGTCCAGGGTGGTGCTGACCGCCAAAGGAAGCTTTTGCACAAACAGCATGGCATTTGTCGCCTTGCCTTGAAATCCCACACCCGTGCTGGTTTCCCCAGGCACCACAACAGTGACCGTGCTGGACTCCTTGCCGCTGCCCATAATGACACCCGCGACATGCGTGCCGTGGCCGGACGCGTTGTCATTGGTCATTCCGAAAACGCGGCCCATCAAATCTGGATGCGTTGAATCAACGCCCGTGTCGTTCATGTTCACTGTCACGTTTGATCCGCTTAGATTCAGATAATTCGGCGAGGTATAGGCCGTGTTGGAGGAAATGCCCATTGTGACGCGGGTCAAATCATTGAGCAAGCGGCGCGGGGCGTACGGTTCGATTTCCTGGGCCAGCGGCATCTGGGCCACGGCCACCAGCGTTTGCGCTGGCATCATGGCGGAAATGGTCGTCCCGAACGGCCCTTTGTCTTCACCCATGATTTGACCTCCCAAGTTCTTTAAGGCGGCGACGGCAGCCTCAGTCTGGCCGGGTACCGCCGTCACGTTGATGGCAAGCGATGTGTTTTGATCCTGGTTTACCGCCGAAGGCAGCAACGAACTGGCCAATTTGTAGTAGGGCTCATACGGAATCACCGCTTGGAATTCGATGTCGCTGGCCATCTGTTTGGCCTGCTCAGGTGTGGCTTCGACGAGCGCCGCATTGTTGGGAATATAGGAAACATATTTCACCCCATCAGCGGCCAGGCGATCACGGAATCGTTGATCAAGGGCGCGGTCAGACTGCACGATGTAGCTGCCCGGGGCGCCCTTTGCCTTCAGGTGATCGGGAATGTTCAATTTCAGCGGGCGATCCGTGTCAATGAGGGCGTTGCGCAGCAGAATCGCGTGGTCGCTCAGCATTAATTGCTTCTCGGTAGCGCGGGTGTTGCTCAGGCGGTAAGATTTTGGCTTGGCGGGGGCGGGCGGCACGGCGGCTTTGGTCAGCGGCGCGGCAGGCTTGGCGGTCGGCGGCTTTTGCGCGGAAGCGGCGGCGGCAGCCTCGCGGCGGGCTGCGCTGACCTTCTCAGCGTAAGTCCAGACCAAGTACGACGCGGTGAAAAAAAACAGGCTGATCAGTAACCATGTTCTCGACTTAAAGCGCATTATTTCCTCCAAATTCTTGAGACGCGTGGGAATCTAACAGTACCAAAGCGTTGTTGCCAGCGGAAAGACGCGGGGACATCAAACGACAGGGCGAGACTCTCGGGAGGCGGAACTTCCGATCGAGCCCCGATTGGACTTGCTTGGCTGCATCCCGGCAGGGATGGAAGCTTGTAGCCGGTGGTTGAGCGGAGCGATACCACCGGTAAAATGCCCCCAAATTGCCAGGCATCCTGAAAGGATGCCAGCGTCGCTGCCATGGAGCGTGGCTGCCACCCCTGCCGGGGTGGATCAATCCCATCGTTTTATCCGGTGGTATCGCTTCGCTCGACCACCGGCTACAAGCTGCGATGCCTCCGGCATCTCTTATAGAATGCGCCTCGCCAAGGGGTCCAGGGTGAGGCTCCGTTCGTGCGCAAACCCGGACGCCTCGGGCGGAAGGTCCGCTTCCCATAGGCGTCCGTACCTTCAAATTACACCACGCCCCTCTTGGTTTTCCGGCAAAATCAGGTCTCATGTTCAGTTGCGGCGGACGGCAGCCGCTTAATTCCCGCCGTTTTCAACATTGAAGCTGTCGACCACCATTTTCAAGCCGTTGGTGTGAACTAAATGGCAAACGGTGCGGGTCTCGAATTCGCCGGTGATTTCGTAGTTCGTGTAAATGCCCTTATTGACGTCGTTCCCCAAATATGGCGCCCCTTTCGGCTTCAGCGATTGCCCCCACGACAGGATGACAAATTGCGGCTCGCCCAGTTTCACCAGCCCCATCGTTTGCTGCGGAATGCGCTCCACGATTTCATCGTTGACGCTGGTAGCGCTCACATTATGCATGGCGAGGAACGGCGATTGCGTCGTCAATGCCGGTGCGCCGAGAATCTCGCCGATATGGTGGAAGACGCCATTGGTGTAATTGGCGCGCCAATCGTTGATCGTATTAGGCACTGAGGCGTCGACGAGATTGTATACATCGCCCGGCAGTATCTGCGTCGTGTCCGTGCTGTTGGTCGGAGCCATCACTCCTGCATACAGAGCCGCCCATGCGGCGACGTTGGTTTGGTTCACCGACAGGAGGCCTCGCACAGCATCATCATTCGGCGCACAGGTGAAAAGATCCAGCAGCTTCCAATCATTGGTTGGATATGTTTCCGGCGCATGCTCGGGAGCGAACCAAGGAGTGGTCACCCACGAACTAGCCCACAGATTAGTTGGAGTGGTCGAATTTGCGGGATTATCCGCCTTTAGATAAATCGTTTGCCACGGCGTGCCTCTGTGAACGCGGCCAAGCCAGCCTATGCCAGGAAATTTGTTGGTGGGGAAATCCCAGTTCGTGGCGCTGAACATTAACGGATCCCTGTACAACATGTCGTTGCTGCCAATCGTGCTGACGCCGTTGGCTCCCCAAGGCAAATAACGCGTGGCATTTACGACGCCCAATGTGTTCGTCACCATGGGAACCGGCGGAGGCGCCAACGCTGCGTAGCTCACGATCCCAGGGTTGATCAAGTCGTCGATGGTATAATGCACCATTGGGTCGTTGGCGACAAATACAGGCATATTAGTCACCACGGCAATGGCGGGAGCAGGATCACCAAAGAAAAAGCCCGCATGGTAGGGAAGATTGATGCTGTTAGCAGCAACACCCTTCATGTCATTCTGATACGTCGCGTTCGTCATGCCCTGTTGAATTTGGTTCAGCATTCCCTGGGAAGCCGGAGAATTGGGAGCGTCGGTTGCATTCCCTCTCACCCAAAGGCCGCCTAATACGCCGCTACCCCCGCCACCGAATGCGCCTCCCGGAGATCCTGATGCTGAAGCGGTATCAAGGATGTGCTCTATGGGAAGCGAGCTTCCAAAGGGTCCGAGATTCACATAATCCAACAAAACTCCTTTTGCCAGCGGACCATCAAACAGGGCATACACGACATGATTCGTGATGTTCACCGTCCAATTATAAACTGGCCAATGGGTTTGCTGGAGATCGCCCGCGAGGAAGCCATTGGTGAGCAAAACCAACGCCTTCTGGCTCTCAGAATAATAGCACGGGGGCAGGATTGTCATGTTCGAATTAAAGAACGTCTGGAATCCATTTTGGGCATTCCCGCCGGACCAACCTGTCCATTGAAATGTCTTGGTAGCCAGATTGAGCGGCGGGTAGACATTGGTGATGTAGATGGGGAGAATCTGGCTGTTATAATTATTGGTGATCGTAATGGTGATGAAATTGGAAATGTAGACTGACGTGCCGCCGCCCTCTGCGATTGATCCGGTGAATGGGGTGGGATACGGATTGAATGCATCCATCCCAAAGTTGTTTGTCATCGACATGGTGTAAAACTGATTGGTGTATTGCGGCGGGACGTTCGTGTTGGGAATGGACGCATTTGCCGCGGCTCTTTGAAAAAGCAGCTTTCGTTGATATATAAATCCTGAATCATAGCTATACTGGTAAAACTGCGGCAGCCCTTTATTGGCACCCACGATCCACGGGATTCCCCAGATGTTGATGTTCGAACCCAGCGTGCTATTCCGCAGCAACATCGAATATGCCGTCGGCAAATCGTAATAAGCGTTCGTTATTATTTGCGCCGCAGCGTTGTAACCACTCATCTGCACGTAACCTGTGATATTGATGCCTATGTTAGTGCCGTTTGTCCCGAGCCCGAACACGGGCCGGAATACGGAGGGGTATCGGAAAGGCGGCGGCGTGCCCCCTTTTGCAAAAGACGCTGACGCTATATGAGTATCGACCGTCGCGTCGTAAATATTGGCTGCCAATTGCAGCATCCGGTGTACCGAGGCGTTATACCGAATGCCGGGCTGGTTCGTTCGGTAAATCGGGATATTCGTAAGGCCAAACTGCGCCCAAATCACGGGATTGGACGCGTTCTGTGCCATAGTCGGCGACTGGAAGATGATATTGCTATAGCCAAAGGTCTGTGATCGCAGGAGCAATTCAGCCGCATTGGTGAAGAAACCAATCGGCGACCACGAATACAAGTTCGTGGGATTGGGCATGAGAACGTAAGGCGCGCGAGGGTTGCGGATTTGCGACGAGTTGTCAAAGTTGATGTTGACCTTCGTGCGGAGCGATTGGTTGATCGTGGGATAGGTGTAGCCAAAATAATCATTATTGATCCAAACGCCATACTCTGGAGTCGAGCCTGTCCCGAGAACGGTCAAAAGTCGTTGGAAGGTGTAACGATCGTACGAATTCGTCCGCTCCGAAGCCAATAATAAGCGGTTGGTGAAATAGGCAGACGTCTTTGTCGGGTCGAAGAGATCTTGGATGTCGAAAAATAAATTTGTTTGGTAGCTGCCGGGCCAAGGATTCAAAGGGGTTTGGGCTGGGAAATTACCCACAACTCCGTTTCCGCCCGGGATATAGTTGGTTGGCGAAGAAGCTAGGCAATACAGATCCATTACATTGGACTGGAAGCCCGCGTAGCTAAAGTTGGAGCTGCCGAAATATTGAAAATTTTGTTGCAAGGTGGCCAATCCGTAAAACGGGTTGCCGTAACGGTAGTGAATAATCGCCTGCGCGTCCGAGAATGCTGATCCCGAATTCGGGTTCACCACAACCGCGCTGACAAACTCGGGCGGGTTGTAGGTGTATGGGTTATAGCTTCTGATCAGGCTCCCGGGATACGATCCGATCATGGGTGTCTCGTAAGCCCACTGGTTAAGGTCTTCGAATACTCCAGCCAGATTCAACTCCCATGAACCGATACCCTGATCCCGCGCGAATCCGTCAGGATAAAAATCATAGGCGGCGCTGTTGTTCGTAGGGCCAGATGAGTTCTGTATATATGGGCCTTTCAGAAAGTTGCCAATATAATTCAAATCCAGCGTCTTGCCGATTGGCAGAACCATGTAAGCATAGCGTCCGATGAACTGGTTGCTGCTCGAGTGCGGGTGAAGCGGATCTCGCAAGATGCCAATCCATTCCGGCTCCCCATATGCCCAGAGAGAATTTGTGTTGGCCTTGCCATTGTCCAAGATATTCGTTATAAACCCGTTGGTTTCAAATCTTCCATTCCGATTGATATCCACCCAGAAACGAAAATCGGAGTTGGCCGGATACAGCGCCGGGTTCGTGACGATGAAGACGGGCGGGCAGGGATCGTAATATAAATTGGCGATGTTTTGCGCCCAGGCCGCGCCGCCTCGCGCCGAACTGTTGTAATTACCGCCTGCTTGGGTAAGGAAATACTCATAATTGGCGTTGTTCGGGTCATACGAGCCAATCGTGGGGCCGTTGTTGGATGAGCCGCGATAGAATTGCGACACCATGTAGTCATAGTAATACGGATCACCGTGCGCGAGCATGTTGGCCATGATTTCCGCTTCCGCCCGCGCTTGGGCCGCGTCCGCCAGCGTTCGGGCGCTGGTCTGATCCAATCCCGCGCCAATCGAAGCGCGATTTCGCTGGGTCATGGAGAGAAAGGCAACCGCCAGAAACGTGATGACCGAAAGCATCAGCAAAGTGATGACCAGCGCCACGCCATCGCGTCCATTTTTGAGGTAGGGACGCCTCGCCGAGGCGTCCGGTTGCGCGTGATTGTCTCCGTAAGCGCGGACGCCTCGGGCGGGATTTCCGCTTCCCAGATGCGTCCCTGCCTTTAAATTCTTATCGGCCGCGCCGCTGACTGTGTGCTGTGAGTGTGATTTCATCGGATGGCTGCGTTAATCGTTATGCGCTGGCGAAAGACTTCCATGTTCGGCGCGGCGTTGCTGGAAAGGAACGCTGTGAGCGCCGTTGGAATCGACGCAAAAGCGCGCGCCTGCGAAAGCGTGGACGGCTCCAAAATGGCAAGCTCCAGTTCCACCGCGTAGGGCAGGGTGTTGGTGGAAGAATTGGTCGATTCCAGCCATGGATAAATCGGGTAGACAGAATACGTGCCATGCTTGGGCCCCGGCGGGAGAGTGGCTCCGCTCCGGTAATTGTAGTAATCGGGCTCGTTCCCATTCTGGTCATACGGCGTCACGCGAAGATCAATCACGCCGTCGGCAATCTTGTGCCAATAGGCGCTGGAGAAATTCGAGCGGGCTAGATTCGTCAAGAAAGCGGAAAAAAGGTCGTTGGTGAAAACCGGAGCCAGGGCCGTCCAATTGGTCTCGTAGCGATACAATGTGCCGAAATCCGCCCCCGGCACATTGCTGACCGCGTAGCCGACGCCAATCCACGTTGTGTTGGTGTGCTGAAGAAAGAACACATTGTCCAATTCGTTGGTCCGAATCGCCACGCCGTTGTTGGAATTGATGATGCCACTGCTAGGGAGTCCCCAATAGAAATTGAAATTGGGATTAGAGGCGCTGCCTGAGCTGCTGACGATGACACTGTTGCCATAAGGGTTGGTATTGCCCGAATCCGCCAGCAGTTGAAGGTCGCTCGTCATCATATCGAGCACCGTATGTCCAGCGTCGGAAACGGTGTTCTGCTTGATGCCGCTCTTAAAGGCTTTCTGGGTCTGGATCAGCATCGCCGTCAATCCCAGCACGATGAAGGCCAGCATCGCGGTGGACACCAGCATTTCCAGAATGGTCAGCGCCGCCATGCGCTGTCGCGCGAGCGGGAAAGTCTTGTTGGATGAAAGAGTTTTCACAAATTCGCGGGTGGCGTGTTGGTAAAAGTTTGCGGTTGGAAGAACCAAAGTGTGTTCGTGCCGTCAATAAGCGAAGTTATTGGCTCGGCCACAAGCGTGCTGTACGTCTGCCGTCCCGGCCCGACAGTTCCAGTAGCCGTTACTGGCCAGCTAAAACGAAGGCGGAGCGTATACAAGTTGTAGCCCAATGCGCCCGTTGCCGTGTTTAGGATGGGTCCGCCAAGGCCTGCTGGGGCAGTGTAACCCGGCCCTTGATTATATGTAGCAAGCCAACGGTTGTATCGAACGATATTTTCTTCAGAATTGCTGGCATAATTATTGAAAGCCACCGAATCCGGCGCGACATAGTTATTAAAACCATACGGAATGACCATCACTTCCATCTTGTAAGTAAAAGCCATGAAGCTATTCATCCCGCTATTCGGCCCGCCTTGCTGCAAAATCGCCGGCCCGCCCAGCGCCCTGACGGTCGCCGTCATCGTGAAATAATTGCTGGCAAAATTGACGTTGTTGTAATTGTTCTGCGGATCGCAAAGCAGCCCGATAATCTGCGCACCGTTGGTAAATACATACCAATTCGTGATCCAAGTGGCGACTCCATCCTTGTATCCCGTGTACGTGATCGATTGCACATAATTGGTCAGAAAATCCAATCCATTGGCCGGGTAATAATTCCTGCTATTAAACGCGCCGCCAATCGGGATTCCGTTCCGAATCGCATCCATGAAATAGGGCGCGTCCTGGGAAATGGTCGTATCTTCGCGGGCATCCTTCTGGACATTCATCCCGCGCGGCAAAATGCCAATAATGGCCACCAGGGCGAAACCGATAACACCGATCGCCATGGCGATCTCAATCATGGTGAAACCCAGTTCGCCCTGGCGGCGCATTTCCTTGGCGTCTGCTGACTGAAGGTTTGAAGTTCTCATTGTAATTGATTCTGCATCAAGGTCGCCCGCCCGGTCAGCCAATCAATCTGAATCACGTTTGGATTGTTGGTGTCGTTGCCGGGCGGGTTCTCGGCCAAATTTGGCAGCGTTGGCGGAATTGTCATCAGGGGAACGCCGTTGGTGTCCGTCGGATAAAAAATGCTCCCGCGCGCCAGCATGATCGATTGATCCACCCCCACCGTGAGCGATCCCCGCGGCGAAAATCCGATGCACGGCAGATCCATCAAGGAATTCGGCGGATACGCCGAGGGGAACGGGAAAAAATTGGTATTCCAAGGATAAATCGGATTTGTAACCACGATTCCGCTTAGCGTGTTGGTGGTATAGGTCGTAATATAAGGCGGAGCTTTAACATAGTTCG
This sequence comes from uncultured Verrucomicrobiae bacterium, assembly GCA_963764165.1. Lineage (GTDB taxonomy): Bacteria > Verrucomicrobiota > Verrucomicrobiia > Limisphaerales > Palsa-1400 > Palsa-1400. The sequence continues at coordinate 458,313 of CAVXRD010000003.1, read as the reverse complement.
GGTAATTCGGATAGGAGGGGTCATAAAGATTGGTGAATTGCATCGGCGAGAAAAACACGCCATCGGGCAGCGTCCGCCAATCGGTGATGAAATGCGGCGTATGCACCCCCGGTTGATCGCCCACCGTCGAAAGGCTCACCAGCGCGTAAGCGGTATATTGGTGCATCACCAAATTCGTCACCTGGTTCCCTTTTGGCGCGAGGTAACCCAGCCGGGCCTCCTGAAGCGTTGGCGTATAGTACGGATCATTCCAAAATCCCGGCGGCAGGAAAACCATGTAAACAGTCGAGCGGCTGGACAGCGCCCGCTGCCGGGCCAATCCGAGGTCATCCAAAATCTGCCGCGTGGCTGCCGTCATCACATTGGCTCTGCCAAAGTTGCCCAGGTGCGAAAACACCATCCCTGCGACAAACCCGATAATGGCAATAACCATCATCAATTCCAGCAGCGTAAACGCCCCCTGCCTCCGAAACGGCAGGCGAAACCCGGCTGCACCCTCTTCGCCCACGCGAATCACCTGGCGTGGCCCGCGCCTGGCCGGCAGGAGGATTCGGAACGCCCGGCCCAATTTGCGCCGGACCAGCGGCATCGGCCCCACGGCGGGCGAATCCTGCCACTCCACCCGCAATTTGCGCTGTCCGTCATTTTTATTGGCCGAGGAATTCATATGGTCTTAGAAATTTCCGTTCGTGGCGATAATCGGCTTTCCACCTTTGGAGCCAATTGAATACTCGGCCCAAATATCATAACTCTGCATATTGTGCCGGTTGGTAGAAGAGGAATCGTAGTGCCAGAAATTGTGTGCGGTCCCGCTGGTTAGCGGCACCGGCACAACCAAGCCGTAAACGAACGGCAAATTAACGTTGTCGTACAGCGCAATCTCGTTCGGCTTCGGCCCCGGTTGAAAGAAGTCATGTGGTTCGGACTGATCGGAATTGGCAATGCCGCCGCGGCCAAACGCGTTGGAGTAAATATTGTCAACGATCACATTATTGGCGTTCAGCGAGTTGAAAACAACAATGCTGCCGCTTTTGCCTGCGGTTTGATTTGTGCCGCCCGTCAATTCATAAAGCAGGGGATTCGTCGCCGCATACCCGTCATAGTTGTAAAGTGGCGCGGTGGCGAGATTGCCATTGTCCGGCGGATAATAATTCAGCTTGGTGTAATAATTCTCAATCATGGCCACCAGCCCAATTTCCTGAGCCTTCACCTGGGCGACTTTCTTCTTTTGAGAAGCCGCCGCGCCCATCGAGACCACCATCGCGGCCACGATAGCCATGATCGTGATGACAGTCAGCATTTCGATCAGCGTAAAGGCCAACGCCGCGCGGACGTATTTATCTAGTTTGGTTTTCATCATGTGATTGGCAGCCCGTCATCCGTTGGCCGAGCGATTCCCCAATTTCTGGTCGCGCATTTCATGTTCCATGCGCTCGCTCAGCCACTGTTTAATCATGCTTTGATAATTCAAATACCGCGAACGGGCCAGCCGTTTAATCCGGGCCAGCATCCGCGGATCAATCCGCAGGGTGATCGTCACTGAATCCGCCAGCTCATTGCTCGCCGAAGCCGACGACTCCATCAACCGCACATCCAGGCGACACTCCGCCCAAAAAGCCGCCTCCGCCTCCTCGCGGTCAAACAGCGGAACCTCCTCCCAACTTGAAATGGCATTCATGCTTCTCCAACCTCCACTTTGCTTTGCATCAAGATCCACATTACTGCGCCAGCGCCTGGTTCAATTTGCGCTGATAAAAAAACTTGTCCTCCGGCTCGAACGGGCGGGCAAAAATAACCCGCGCCTGTCGGCCATTGGTGCGATACACCGTAAAAATTCCCGACCCATCCGCCGCCGTGCCGAGATTAAAAAACCGCGCCTGCACCGCAAACCGCGGCGAATCCGGCATCAACCGCACCGCAAACGGATCCTCAAACGACTCCTCGATAGCCTGCAACGAGAGCGAGCTATCAAGATTAAACGGTGGATTATTCCAATCAAACTCCATAAAAACAAAACTCGTAAATCAATTGGCCATGCTTTGTGGTTACAATGTATTTACGAGCGTCATTACATTGTATTTACATCCTCCCCCAAACCCGGTCAAGTGCTTTTTGCAAGAAACGCGCAAAAATCGGCCAGTTGGCAAGGCGAGACTCCGTCGAGCCCTTTATGGAATCGTTGAAGTCAACGCGTGTTCCGGCGATTGACCCAATTGCGGAAGGTTTTCTGCTGTTTTTCTCGCTGGCGCTTTCATAGTTGTGGTCTTTCTCATTCATTTCACAGCCCAAACTCCTGCCTTTATCACAACGCAGCTACGACGGCGCTGATGGAGAATTGGCGAACGCTTCGTTTCCGAACGACAGTGCGAGAATGCAATCAGAGCATCATCAGCGAACACTTCAAAAGTTCAGCATCCACGAGTTGCCGGGATTGTGAAACGCAGTCCCCGGTGTGGTGAAGTTAAAAGACATGCGGCAAACGAGATCGCTCCCCCAAGTTTTCAGTGTAGTGCGAATTTGTCTTTGTGTTCCTCCTCTGCGCACTCATCTTCTCTGCGCGAAAGTGCTTTTCCCAATGTAAGGTCTCGAACGGAAGTTCCGCCTCCCCCGAGTCACACCCTGCCACGAGGGGGTGCTCAGCAACTATGCTGCGCAGCATAGTTGCTATGCACATCAGCGGCGCGGTTCTTCGCGTCGTCTTGTTTTAATTGCTGCCACTCAATGTGTTTTGCGAATTTTGAAATGTGGCATGGCGCTGGCTTATTGACTGCTCGAATGGTGTCAACCCACGACTCCGCCAAGGCGAAAAAGCGCATCCTGATCATGGACGACGATCCATCGGTCCGGCACATGCTCGCCCGGATACTGGAGGACGAGGGTTACGCTACAACATCGGCGGCGGATGGTTTGGCCGGACTCAAACTTTTGCAAGAGGGTGACGTGGATTTAGTATTGATGGACTTAAAGATGCCGGGCATGAATGGCGAGGACACGCTTAAAGAATTGAAAGTGATGCGACCGGGTTTGCCCATTATCGTGATGACGGCATTTTCAAACGAGAAATTCAAGGACAGCCGGGCAGGGGTGGGTGCCCTATTGCAGAAGCCCCTGGATTTTCCCACGCTGCTGGCCACCATTGAAAAATTATTGACACAGTCCGCCGCGTGCATGTGAGCAACTTATTTCAACGATACCTGTTTTGATGCAACCCAGAAAGGCTTAACATGGCTGAAAATGCGCCCAAAGCGGCCTATGCCGCGCCGCCTCCCTCAAGAGCGAATCCGCCGCCGGAACATGAACATTCCAGCGGAGGCTTCGGAGTGTGGATCGTCCTCCTCGTGATCGTCCTGATTGGTGGCGGGCTTGGTTATTTCATTTACACGCACCGCAGCAAGCCGGTCGTCAAAACCCCGCCGCCGGTTTCTGTTTCCGTGACCAACGTCGCCACCGGGAACATTGATGAAACAGTGGAGGGCCTCGGCACAGTGACGCCGGTTTACACGGCCATGATGTCCCCCCGAGTGGACGGGCAGCTTGTCAAAGTCAATTTCACCGAAGGGCAAGCGGTCAAGGCCAACGACTTGCTGGCGGAAATCGACCCGAGCCCCTATCAGGCGTCGCTTGCGCAAGTCCAAGGCCAGCTGGCGCGCGACAAAGCGCAGCTTGAAGGCGCCAACGTCGACCTGAAACGATTCGAGGAGGCCTACGGAATGACCTATGGCACCAATCTGCACGCGGTTCCAAAGCAGCAAGTCGACGATCAAAGGGCGCTCGTGCATCAGGACGAAGGCACAGTGCAGATAGACGAAGGCTTGGTTTCCAACGCCATGGTGCAATTGAATTACTGCTTTGTCCGCGCGCCCTTTGACGGCCGCGTTGGATTGCGCCAGGTGGATCCCGGCAACATCGTTCACGCGGCCAATACAAACGCAATTGTGGTCGTGGCCCAGCTCAAGCCGATCACGGTCGTTTTCACCGTAGACCAGAAACACCTGCCAGCCATTCAGGACCAATTGAACATCGGCCACAAGATGGAGGTCGACGCGTCCAACGAAGACAAGACACGGTTATTGGCCAAGGGGGACTTTCTGACGATGGACAACATGATCGATACCGGCACGGGAACCGTCCGGATCAAAAGCATGTTCGAAAATACCAACATGGCGTTGTTTCCAAACCAATTCGTCAATGCGAAGTTGATCGTCCAGACACTGACCAACGTGACGCTCGTGCCGACTCCTGCCATCCAGCGCAATCCGCAGGGCGCGTTTCTTTACGTCATCACGAACAAGGAAGTGACGCTGACGAATAAATCCGGCACGACGCAAACAAATCAAACCATTGTCACGATGCATCCGATCACCGTCCAAATTGAGGATACGGATGTTAGCTCTGTCACGGGCATAGAGCCGGGAACGGTCATTGTCACCGACAACTTCAACAAATTGGGCGACGGCGTTCAAGTGAATGTCCGCAAGCGTGGCGCTCCGGGAGAAAGCAAGGGTGAAGGCGCCGGTGCTCCCGCCGGCCAAGGGCCCGGTTCCACTGGCCAATCCTCCGGCGCGGCTCCCCAGCAAGGCGATCACAAGGGTGATTCCTCCAAGAAAAAGCACGACAAGAAACCGAAGTCTCCAGACGACGCTCCGTGAACCCTTCGAGGCCATTCATTCTGCGACCCGTCGCCACGTCGCTGCTCATGGCGGCGATTTTGCTGGTGGGATTGGTCGCCTACAAGGAACTCCCCGTTTCGGCGCTGCCGGAGGTGGATTTCCCGACGATCCAGATCGTCACGTTTTATCCGGGCGCCAGCCCGGACGTGATGGCCTCCGCCGTGACCGCGCCGCTCGAGCGCCAATTCGGGCAGGTGCCCGGCTTGAATCAGATGACGTCAATCAGCTCCGGCGGAAGCTCGGTCATTACTCTGCAATTTTCGCTCTACCTGAATATTGACGTGGCCGAACAGGAAGTGCAGGCCTCCATCAACGCCGCCCAATCCTATTTGCCGACCGATCTGCCCGCCCCGCCCATTTACAGCAAGTCAAACCCTGCCGACGCGCCCATTCTCACCCTGGCGCTGACTTCCAAAGCCATACCGCTTTCGCAAGTCGAGGATTTGGCGGACACGCGGCTGGCGCAGAAAATTTCGCAATTGAGCGGGGTGGGATTGGTCACCATCGTCGGAGGCCAAAAGCCCGCCGTCCGCATCCAGGCAAACCCGACGCAGCTTTCGGCGCACGGGATGAATCTGGAGGACTTGCGCACCGCGCTGGTGGCGGCGAGCGTCAATCAAGCCAAGGGCAATTTTGACGGGCCGCAGCTTTCGTATCAAATCGACGCCAACGACCAGCTCAGCACGAGCGATCAGTACAACAAACTCGTCATCGCCTACCACAACGGTTTGCCAATCATCCTTTCCGACGTGGCCAAAGCAGTCGACAGCGCGGAGAACACCAAGCAAGCCGCTTGGATGAACGGGACGCCGGCCATCATCGTGAACATTCAGCGGCAGCCGGGCGCAAATATCATCCAGGTCGTCGATCGCATCATCGAAAAATTGCCGACGCTGAAGGCGACGCTGCCGCCCTCGGTCGACGTTCAAATTTTGACCGACCGCACAACCACCATCCGCGCTTCCGTTCGTGACGTGGAGTACGAGCTGTTGATGACCATCGCGCTGGTGGTGCTGGTGATCTTTGTTTTTCTGCGCACGGTTGCCGCCACCATCATTCCCAGCATCGCGGTGCCACTCTCGCTGGTCGGCACCTTCGGCGTGATGTATCTGCTGGGCTACAGCCTGGACAATTTGTCGCTGATGGCTTTGACAATTTCCACCGGTTTTGTGGTCGACGATGCGATCGTGATGATCGAAAACATCGTCCGCTATATCGAAATGGGCGAAAAGCCGCTCGATGCCGCGTTGAAGGGAGCGGAGCAAATCGGGTTCACAATTATGTCACTCACCGTTTCGCTGGTGGCCGTGCTGATTCCGCTTCTGTTCATGAGCGACATCGTGGGCCGGCTGTTCCGGGAGTTTGCGGTGACGTTGAGCGTGACCATTCTCGTTTCGGCGGTGGTCTCGCTGACCTTGACTCCGATGATGTGCTCGCTGCTGTTGAAAAAAGAATCCAAGGAGGACGAAAGCAGATTCGCGCGCTTTTCGGAACACATGTTTGACAGCGTGATTGCCTTTTACGGCAGGACGCTGCGCTGGGTGCTGGATCGGCAGGCTGCGACGATGGTGGTGTTTGCTCTCACATTAGTCTTGACGGTGGTTTTATACATTCTGGTTCCAAAAGGATTTTTTCCCGTGCAGGACACCGGCGTGGTGCAAGGAATTTCCCAGGCGAGCCAAAACATTTCCTTCCCGGCCATGGCGGAGAAACAGCAGGAGCTGGCCAAAATCATCATGACCAATGAGAACGTCGAGAGCCTGTCCTCATTCATTGGCGTGGACGGCATCAACACGACTCTCAACAGCGGGCGCATTTTGATCAATCTCAAGTCGCTCGATGACCGAAAGAGCGACGCCTCGGAGGTTATACGCCAAATGCAGCCGCAGTTGGACAATGTCAATGGCATCTCCCTCTATATGCAGCCGGTGCAGGATTTGACTGTGGAAGACCGTGTCAGCCGCACGCAGTACCAATACACGCTGGAAGACCCGGACCCGAAGGAATTGCAAATGTGGACCGATCGTTTGATGGCGAAGCTGCATGAAGTTCCAATTCTGCGCGATCTCGCCACGGACCAACTGACGGACGGCAGCGCCGTTGCGCTGGTCATTGATCGGGTGACGGCAGCCCGCCTGGGAATCACGGCGCAGCAAATTGATTCCACCCTTTACGATGCCTTCGGCCAGCGCCAGGTCTCGACGCTCTTCACCCAATTGAACCAATATCACCTCATCATGGAGGCGATGCCGTCGTTCCAGAAAAATCCCGGCAAGCTGAATGACATTTACGTGCAATCGGCCTACGGCGGGGCGGTGCCGCTGAGCGCCTTCTCGCATTTTCAACCCACCAACGCGCCTCTGTCGATCAATCACCAGGGCCAGTTCCCGTGCGTCACGATTTCGTTCAATATTGCCCCGGGCGCCTCGCTCGGCCAGGCCACCGAGGCCATCGAAAACGCGCAGAAAGAATTGAATATGCCCGCCTCGGTCCTGACGGCCTTTCAGGGAACGGCGGCGTCATTTCGCGCTTCGCTGGCCAACGAGCCATTGCTGATTTTGGCGGCTTTGATCACGGTTTATATCGTCCTGGGAGTGTTGTATGAAAGTTACGTTCATCCCATCACGATTCTCTCCACGCTGCCGTCGGCGGCGTGGGCGCGATACTGGCCTTGATGATTTGCGGCCAGGATTTGAGCGTGGTCTCGCTCATCGGCATTATACTTCTCATCGGCATCGTCAAGAAGAACGGCATCATGATGGTGGATTTTGCGCTGCAAGCCGAGCGCGACGAAGGCAAAACAACCGTCGAAGCCATTTACCAATCGTGCCTGCTGCGATTCCGCCCGATCATGATGACGACGATGACCGCGCTGCTGGGCGGATTGCCGCTGGCGCTCGGTTCGGGAACCGGTTCGGAATTGCGGCGCCCGCTGGGAATATCGATGGTCGGCGGGCTCATTCTGAGCCAGATTCTGACCTTATATACGACACCCGTCATCTATATTTACATGGACCGATTTGCCAAGAAGGGCAAGCATGCCGGCCCGGCGGCGGAACCAGTGGCGGCTGAAGGCGCGGCCCCGGCGACCACATGAGCTTCTCGGCGATATTCATCAAGCGGCCGGTGGCAACAGCATTGTTGACAACGGCCATTGCGCTGGCGGGCGGCGTGGCGTTCCGCCTTCTTCCGGTCTCGCCGATGCCGCAGGTTGATTTTCCCACCATCTCGGTGGGCGCGGGGCTGCCTGGCGCGAGCCCCGAAATCATGGCCTCCGCGGTGGCGGCGCCGCTGGAAAAGCAATTTGGACACATCGCGGGCGTGACCGAAATGACGTCCTCAAGTCTCCTGGGAAGCACTGGCATCACGCTGCAATTCGATTTGAATCGCAATATTGACGGCGCGGCCCGCGATGTCCAAGCCGCCATCAACGCGGCGCGGACGTATCTTCCCGCCAACCTGCCAAGCAATCCGACGTGGAAAAAGGTGAACCCGGCGGATTCGCCGATCATGATCATTGCGCTGACCTCGGACATTTACACGAAGGGCCAGATGTATGACACCGCCTCAAGCGTCATGCAGCAGCGTCTCTCGCAGGTCGATGGGGTGGGGCAGGTCGTGGTGGGCGGCAGTTCGCTGCCGGCCGTCCGGGTGGAGGTGAACCCGGCGCGGCTGGAGGCCTCGGGGCTGAACTTGACGAATATTCAAAACGTCCTCAAGCAGGCCAACGCCAATTCTCCAAAAGGCCAGTTGTCGGATGGCAACATGACCGCCGACATCATCGCCAACGATCAGTTGATGAAGGCCGAGTATTACAAGCCCCTGGTCATTGGCTACAGCAAGGGCGCCGCCGTGCAGCTTCAGGATGTTGCGGATGTGGTTGACTCGGTGCAGGACGTGCGCGCGGCTGGTTTTGCGGACGGCAAACCCGCCGTCATGCTGATTGTGTTCAAGCAGCCGCAAGCCAATATTATTGACACGGTGGACCGCATTCGCGAGGCGCTGCCGTCGCTGGAAGCTTCCGCGCCGAAGGGCATTGATTTTACCATCACACTGGATCGCACCACGACCATTCGCGCATCAGTCCATGACGTTGAATTCACCCTGGTCATTTCCGTGCTGCTGGTGATTTTGGTGGTGTTCGTTTTCCTGCGCGACGTCCGCACCACACTGATTCCCAGCGTGGCTGTGCCGGTTTCATTGATTGGGACCTTTGGCGTCATGTATCTGCTGGGCTACAGCCTCGACAACCTTTCGCTGATGGCCCTGACAATCTCAACAGGCTTCGTGGTGGATGACGCGATTGTCGTCATTGAAAACATCATGCGCCACATGGAAGCCGGAATGCCGCCCATGCAAGCTTCGCTGAAGGGCGCCGGGGAAATTGGTTTTACGGTATTGTCCATCAGCATTTCTCTCGTGACGGTATTTGCGCCGATCATGCTGATGGGTGGCATTGTCGGGCGGCTGTTTCGTGAATTTGCGGTCACCATTTCAGTGGCCATTTTGGTCTCGATGGTGGTGTCGTTGACAACCACGCCCATGATGTGCGCGACGCTTCTCAAACCCTTGCGCGAACAAAAGCACGGACGCCTGCACAAGGCCGTCGGCGCGATGTTTGATTGGATTGTTGAGCACTACGGGCGGAGTTTGCGGTGGGTATTGCGCCATCAATTCATGGTTCTTTGCGTGCTTTTCTTGACGCTCATTTTGAACGTTGTCCTGTTCATTGCGGTGCCGAAGGGTTTTCTGCCGCAGCAAGACACCGGGATGCTGAGCGGCAACGCCCAGGGCACGGAGGATATTTCGTTTCAATCGATGTCGGGCAAAGCGCTTCGCTTCATCAACATCGTCAAAAAGGACCCGGCAGTGGCGCACCTGGTTGGATTCACCGGGGCAGGCGGCGGGACGACGACCGACCAAGCCAGAATGTTCATCACGCTCAAGCCTCTCGGCGAACGCACCAATTCCGCCGACGAAGTGGTGGCGCGATTGCGCCGAAGCTGCGCCGTGGTGCCGGGCGCGACGGCCATTTTCAGCGCGAACCAGGATGTCCGCATTGGCGGGCGGATGGGGTCCGCGCAATACCAATACACCATCACCAGCGACAATCTTCAAGACCTCGTCAAATGGGGCCCAATCCTGCTCGACAACATGAAGACAATTCCCGGTCTGGCGGACGCCAATACCGACCAGCAAAACGAGGGCTTGGAATCGAGCTTGAGCTACGACCGCATCACGGCAGCGCGTCTTGGATTGTCGGCGGCAAAAATCGACCAGGCGCTGTACGGCGCGTTCGGGCAGTCGCTCGTATCGACAATGTATACCTCTCTGAATCAATACTACGTCGTGATGGAAGTTGCTCCGCCGTGGCTGCAATCCCCGGATGGTTTGCGCTCGGTATACATGCAGGCGACCAACGGCGGCGAAGTGCCGCTTTCAACCGTCACGCGCCTGCAAACCAAAACGGCGCCGATTCAGGTCAACCACCAGGGCCAATTTCCCGCGGTGACAATCTCGTTTAATCTGGTGCCAGGCCTCTCGCTTGGCGAAGCAGTCGACAGGATCAATGCGATGGAGCAAAAGCTCGGCATGCCCTCGACGATCCACGGAAGCTTCGCGGGCACCGCTCAGGCTTTTCAGGCGGCGCTTTCCGGCGAGGGTCTGCTGATATTCAGCGCGTTGTTGGCGGTTTACATCGTTCTTGGCATTCTCTACGAAAGTTACGTCCATCCGATCACGATTCTTTCCACGCTGCTCTCGGCGGGGGTCGGCGCGTTTGTATTTCTCATGCTGTTCAACATTGAGTTAAGCATCATTGCCTTGATCGGATTGATTCTGCTCGTCGGCATCGTCAAGAAAAATGGAATTCTCATGGTCGACTTCGCCATCGAAGCCGAACGCAAAGGCGGCTTGTCACCGGAGGAAGCAATTTACCAGGCGTCAATTCTGCGCTTCCGCCCGATTTTGATGACGACGCTCGCCGCTGCGTTCGGCGCGCTGCCACTGGTGATCGGAGGCGGAACCGGCTCGGAGCTTCGCCGTCCGCTCGGTGTCGCGATTGTGGGCGGACTCCTTTTCAGCCAGGTTTTGACTCTTTATACGACGCCCGTGGTTTATCTCTATTTCGACCGGTTTAGCATCTGGTGGCGCGGAGTTCGGGGAAAGCCGCATCCGCGCGAAAAAGCGCCACAGCCGGCGGTGGCTTGATTTAGATTCAGCGATATGTCAAAAACAACTTTGAAAGCTGCAGGCTTAGGTAGGGACGCCTCGCCGAGGCGTCCAGGGTTGGGATTATTCGTGCGCCACTGGACGTCTTGGCGAGGCGTCCCTGGCATTTGTGCGCTCGCGGCGCTGGTGGCGGCGCTGGCGGCAGGGTGCAATTTTGCCCCCAAATACAAGGTGCCAGACATCGCCACCCCATCTGGATACAAGGAGACGAACGGCTGGAAAACCGCCGAACCTTCCGACGCCGCCCTGAAAGGCAACTGGTGGGAAATGTTCAACGACCCGCAGTTGAACACGCTCGAGTCGCAGGTGGTCGTCTCCAACCAAACGCTCAAAGCTTCGCTGGAAAATTTTCTTGCGGCCCGCGCCGTGGCCAAGCAGGCCCGGTCGCAATTATTCCCAACCGTCACGGCGGCGCCTGAAGTTACCAAGACGCATCCGTCGAAAAACGCTTCTGGAGGCAGCGTTACAGCCGTTACTTCCACCAATTCCGGTGGCGGCGGCACGACGGTTGCCAGTTCATCAAGCATCTATTCCTCATACAGTCTGCCCATCGACGCAACGTGGGAGCCGGATTTATGGGGCAGCATCCGCAATACCGTCAAGGCCAGCGTCGCCTCCGCCCAGGCTTCCGCCGCGCAAGTGGAGAACATGCGCCTTACCATTCAATCCGAACTTGCAGTCGATTTCTATGAACTGCGCGCCCAGGACGAATTGATCGAGCTTTACAGCAACACCATCGTCAACTATCGGGCCTCGCTCGACTTGACAACCAAGCTGTTCGAGACCGGGATCGATTCCGACTTGGACGTCGCCCAGGCGGATACGCTGCTCGAAACGACGCTGGCCCAATCCACCGCTCTGGAGGTTCAACGCGCGCAATACGAGCACGCCATCGCCTTGCTGCTGGGGCAGCCTGCTTCGACATTTTCGCTGAAAATTGAAAAGCGCGCCTACAGTCCACCCGCCATCCCCGTTGGCGTGCCGGCGCAATTGCTCGAACGCCGCCCGGACATCGCGGCCGCCGAACGCGCTGTCGCCGAAGGCAACGCGAGCATAGGCGTGGCGCGGGCGGCTTACTATCCCTCATTGAGCCTGACTGGCAGCACGGGATTTCAAAGCTCCACGATGCAGAAATTGCTCCAATCCGGCAGCTTTTATTGGGCGGTGGGCGCGACGGCTGCGGAAACAATTTTCGATGCCGGAAAACGCAAGGCCGTCACGGAGCAAGCTTGGGATAATTATCGGGCAAATGTCGCGACTTATCGCGAAACTGTCCTGACGGCGTTTCAGCAAGTGGAAGATAATATCGCCGCTCTGCGGATATTGGACCGGGAAGGCCATCAGGAAGACGTGGCGGTGAAGGCTGCGCAGCGCAACGTGGATCTCTCGATTCAGCGCTACCGCCTCGGCATCACCAGCTATTTGAACGTGATCACCGCGCAGAATTCGTTGCTTGGCAATCAACAGTCGGCGGTGACGATCCACGAGCAGCAAATGACCTCGGCGGTGCAATTGATTGTGGCTCTCGGTGGGGGGTGGAATTCGAATGATCTTCCGACCTCAAAAAAGGTTATGAAAGGCACCGCGAATCCCGAAGGAACTTCGCAATAGGAACTTACATTTATCGAATTTGCAAATTGTGAGGCGTTTTCCCTTGCCCTATGCGAGGGAAACCCTTATCTTCGCCGGAGAATGCGTATTTTAGTGCAGGAACCGGCCAGCAAAGCCTTTTTCGACGGCGTGGAATGGAACCAGGACGCAACCGTCGCCAAGGCGTTTGAGAGTGTGGGCGTGGCCGAGGCTTTCTGCCGGGAAAGGGGTCTGTTCGCCGCTTTGATCGTGGTGGAATCCAAAGACGGCCAAAGCGATATAAGTTATCCCGTCGGAAATCGCAACGCAGTCTTGGTTTCCAGACCACAAACCACAAAAATCAAGAGCCTCTTTTAGATTCTTCCCATTTGTCCCATACTTCCCACTTCAAAGTCCCTTTCCGGCTTTCGGAAATCTGTGTTGATCTGTGCCCATCTGTGGCGACAATGATGCAGCGTGCATTTGGCCCATCTCAAGCTGCGGGATTTTCGCAATTACGGTCGCTTGGAGGCGGATTTTACCCCCGGCTTCCACGTCTTGCTGGGGGATAATGCCCAAGGCAAGACCAACATTCTCGAAGCCATTTATCTGCTGGCCACGCTGAGGTCATTTCGCGGCGTCGGCGGCTCCCAGCTTGTTCGGCACGGCGGCAAAGGCTATTTCATCGGCGCGCAAATTTGCTCGCGCACCTCCCACGACATTAAAATGTATTGGTCGGCGGCGGAGCGCCAATTGACCCTCGATGCCAAACCCGTTCGGAAACTCGGTGAGTTCCTCGGGACTTTGCGCGCCGTGGTTTTTTGCAGCGAGGACACCCAGCTTGTCAAAGGCGCGGGGCGTTTGCGCCGGCGTTTCATCGATCTGCTCCTGAGCCAGACGCATGCGGCTTATCTGCCGCTGTTGCAGCGCTACGCCGCCGCGCTGCGCTCCCGCAACGCGCTGCTCAAGCAACTCCACCCCGATCTCGCCGCGCTGGAAAGTTTCACCCACCACCTCGTCGAGGCCGGGACGGAACTCATGCGCCTGCGCCATGAGTTCCTGCCGAAGGTGGCACCCATCGCTGTCGAATCCTATCGCCGTGTGGCTGGCGGGGCGGAGACCTTCACCATCGAATATCAATCAAGCGTCAAGCATGATTTTGCGGTGGAATTGGCGCGCAATCGGGCAAGGGAAAAAACATTGCGCTCAACCGTCATCGGCCCGCATCGCGACGAATTGCTCATGCGGCTCAACGGCAAATCCGCGACGCAATTTTCCAGCGAGGGGCAAAAACGGTCCATCGCCATTGCGCTAAAAATGACCCAGGCGGAATATTTGACCACCGTCCACGGCGTGCCGCCGGTTTTATTGATTGACGACATCATGGGCGAACTCGATGCCCATCGGCGCTCGGGCTTTTTGCCGCTGCTCAATCGTGCGCATTACGCGCGCAGCCAGGTCTTCATGACTTGCACGGAGGAGAATTGGCCCCGCGAACTGGGGCGCGATCTCCAGCGATGGGAGGTCAAAGCCGGATCGCTGCGGAGATTGAGCTAACTTTCTTGCCTAAATTCAATGACAAGGTTTGCAATGGAACAACATTTGCTTAGTATAGAGTTCCATGAAAGTGATTCAGGCTAATTGCCGGGTCCAATTCACGGCGAACGACGTAGACTTCATCATCGCGGTGCTCGGAAAAAAAAGGGGCGCCGCCGAATCCTTGACGTTACTTTTGGCAGACCCCGAAACACGCGACCTCATCCTGGACGACGAACTGTTGTATCGTGCCTTGCTGGAACAGGGCGGATGTCTTCGAGTCTCCCCGCATCTGTACTTTTACGTGCTGGTGCGGAATGTTTTGAAAAAATCCGGCCTCGACGACCGCCGTGTGGCGGACTACGTGGCGGAGTTGTTGACGGAATTCTCGCGCGAAGAACGCGCAAGATGCGTGAGTTCCGACGGCCAGCACCTGAAATACGTGTTTGAAATGCTGGCCGCGCTGGAAAAGGCGGACGACCACACTTCGTTCCTCATTCGCGCGCACATTGGAAATCATTCGCTCTTCCTGTCCGGCGTTTTTCCCGAGCATATCCGGCATCGCGCCGAACGCCGCGGCGCTCCGAGCCTGCGATATTACCAGGATTTGGGACGCGCGAATTTCCGCGTCGCCAGCGGCCATCGCCTGGCAACCCGCTACGACCTCGCCTCGGTATACGACACACTCTCCGAGCATTTCGAGCCCGCCCGCCGCGCGCTAAACGACTTATCCGAACGCGTCTTCTCGCTGGGCGATCCCGAGCCGCCTATGATCAAATTCCTGAACTCATAACTCTCATATGTCCCATTCCTCCCATGGGAGAAATGCGAGTCATGGGAATCGTGTCAAGTAGAATAAAAGCCCGCTCTATTTCCCCACCGGCAGCCCCATCTCGCGCAAAATGGGAATCGTCTTCTCCGGCGTCTCGTGCAAGATCCCACGCCAGCCGCGCTTCAGCCCGCCCTCCACATTTTCCGCGCGATCATCAATGTAAACAATCTTATCGCCGCTAAATCCCGTGACCTTTTCCACAATCGAGTAAATCTTTGCGTCCGGCTTCATTGAGCCGTGCTCGTAGGAGTAAACATAATTGTCAAAGTTCGCAAAAAACGGAAATCGCGAGCGGATATGCCCAACCGCGATGCCGTTCGTATTCGAAAAAATGCAGGTCGGCACGCCATTGGCTCGTAGTGAAGCGTGCATGGCAATCATCGGTTTGATCTCCGAAAAAATGTCCGCGAACGTCGCGTAAAATTCATCCACTGTGCCTGAATATCCGCAGAGTGAACAAACTTCGCCCGCGAATTCCTCATTCGTCATCAGCCCAGTTTCAAAGCGGTAGAGCAGGGGGGAATGATCCAGCGCCTTGCGCAATTCTTCTGGCGGCATTTTGCTGCGCGCGGCAAATTTGGCGGCGGAAATGCCGTAATCGAAATCGACCAGCACTTTTCCCAAATCAAAAACAACGACAGATGGAACACTCATAAAATTCTACGAAAGCAGTTCGCGGCGGCCTTCCAGCGCGCGGCTCAAGGTCACTTCATCGGCGAATTCCAAGCCGCTGCCCGCAGGCAGGCCGTGCGCCAGCCGGGAAATGCGCGCGCCTTTTCCCGCCAGCCGCTTGGCGAGATAAAAACTCGTCGCGTCCCCTTCGACATCCGTGCTCAGCGCCACGATGATTTCCGTGACACCTTTGCCAAGGCGCGATTCCAATTCCGCGAGGCGCAAATCCTCCGGCTCAACGCCATTGAGCGGAGAAATCCTCCCGCCGAGAACGTGGTAAATTCCGCGAAACGTCCCTGATTTCTCAAACGCGAAAATATCGAGCGGACGCTCCACCACGCAAAGCATCGAATGATCGCGGCGCGAATCCTGGCAGATGGAGCAGGGGTCCATTTCCGTCAGCCCGCCACAGATCGAGCACAGCCGCACTTTCTCGCGCGCCTGCACCATCGTCTGCGCCAGCAGCCGCACTTCGTCAGCCTCGGACTGCACGAGGTGCAGGGCCAGCCGTTCCGCCGAGCGCGGGCCGATGCCGGGCAGGCGGCACAACGCTTCGGTCAGCGTCGTGATGGGTTCGGGAAGAGGCACTGAATGGAATGGAATGGAAATGGTCGCTTGCCCGCCGCGAAATTACATCAATCCGGGAATGCTGAAGCCTTGGGTGGCTTTGCCCATTTCCGCGGTGGAAATGGCTTTGGCCTGTCCGAGCGCGGCGTTCACGGCGGAGACGATCATGTCCTCCAGCAACGCGGCGTCAGCGGGATTGATGGCTTGCGGATCGATCTTGATCGAAGAAATAGTGTTGTCACATTTTGCGACGACCTTGACCGCGCCGCCGCCGCTGGTGGCTTCGACCGTGCGGGCGGCGAGGTCGGCCTGGATTTGTTCCATTTGCTGCTGCATGCGAGCAGCCTGTTTGACGAGTTTTCCGATGCTGGACATGGCAATTTTGAGTTAAGTTTGTTAGGTGCGAACATCCACCAACTGGCCCCGAAACACTTCGAGAGCCTTTTGAATCAGCGGATCGCTTTTGAAATCTTGCGCGCTGGCCGGCCCGGGCGGGGGCGGCGGAGTGGCCTTCGGCGCTTCCGCGGCTGGTGCGGTCTTGGCAGCCGCAACTTTCGGCGCAGTCGGAGTCGTGAGCGCAGGTTCTGGCGCGGGCGCGGCGGCGGGCGCTTCCGCCTTGCGGCGGCCCGGCGGCTCATCCGCCTTGATGAACTTCACCTGCGAATTCGGATAGCCCAGCTCCGACAGCTTCGTCTGGACGACGGCATGGTTGCGCGCGTTGTCAACTAAAGGCAGATGATCCGCAAACTCAGGATCGAAGCCAATCGTCAGCACATTCCGAACAAACGACACTGGGTGCGCCTCGAGAAAATACGCTTTTACGAACGGGCTGGCGCGGCCCACCGCCTCGACTAATTCCCTCCAAAGCTGTTCCAAGTCGAGGGTGCCTGTGGGTTTGGCAGCGGGCGCAGGCGGCGCTGTTGGAGCCGGCGCGGCTGTCGCGGCAGAATAGGTCGCATTAGTCGTATAGGTCGAATGAGCAGCGGGCGCCGGCCGGCTAGCCGGCGCGGCTGCCGCCGGACGCGCCACAGCCGCGGCCCCAGCCCCCCCGCGCAAAAGATGAAGCTGCTTCAGCACAGTATCAATGCTCACCGCGTCTCGCGCCTCGATCATTTTCAGCAGCGCAACTTCCACCAGAATTTTCTTCGAAGTCCTATCGCGCAAGCGTCCTTCGCAATCCGTCAGCACTTCCAGCATGCGAGTCAGCGAATCCGAATGAACGCCCGCGACCTGTTCCTTGAGCGCGACGGCTTCGGCCTCGGACGCTTCGATCATGCGCAAGTCGCCCTTGGAAACTTGGAAAATCAGCAAGTTGCGAAAATGCAGAAGCAATTCCGTCACGAGCCGTCCGATGTCTTTGCCCTGATGCGCCAGATCGTTCAATTGCCGCAGCGCCGTTTCCGCTTCACCCGCCAGCACCGCGCTGGCCAAGGCGAGAATTTGCCCCCGCGCCGCGAGGCCGAACATCGAAAGCACATCCTCCTCGGCAATTTCCTTGCCGCAAAAACTGATGAGCTGATCAAGGGTGGATTCCGCGTCGCGCATACCGCCGTCCGCTCCTCGCGCGATGGCGTGCAGCGCTGCCTCGTCGATGGTCACGCTCTCCTTGGCCGCGATTTCCGAAAGGTGCTTCACGATCAGCGCCGACGGAATGCGCCGCAGGTCAAACCGTTGGCAGCGCGAAAGAATGGTGGGCAGCACCTTCTCCGGCTCGGTCGTGGCGAACATGAATTTGACGTGGGGCGGCGGTTCTTCCAGCGTCTTGAGCAACGCGTTGAACGCCTCCTTTGTCAGCATGTGGACTTCGTCGATGATGTAAATTTTGAAGCGCGAGGTGGCGGGAACATATTTCACCGTATCGCGCAATTCGCGAATTTCGTCGATGCCGCGATTGCTCGCGCCGTCGATTTCCAGGACGTCCATCGAGCGGCCCTCGGTGATTTCCTGCACGCGCGGATCGTCGTCGGGAAATTCGATTTTCGGGCCGTTGGTGCAATTAAGGCACTTGGCGAAAATGCGCGCGATGGTCGTCTTGCCGGTGCCGCGCGGGCCGACGAACAAATAGGCGTGAGCGATGCGGTTTTGCGCGATCGCATTGCCGAGCGTCTGGGTGACGTGCTCCTGCCCGACAACGTCGGCGAAGCGTTGCGGGCGATATTTCCGCGCTATGACCTGGTATGACACGATTTGACTTTGACTTTATTGGGTTCCAATAAGGAGGAATGCCAGGGTGACCACGGCTTGCGCGGAGCAGACTACCGTTGCTGCATTCCTGCCCTGGCGGGGTTTGTAAGTCCACGCTCCATGGGCCCTGGCAAATCCGCGCACAGCATAAGGCCTCATCGCGCCACCCCGCAAGAAATGTTTGGGGGGCGAGCCACAGATTAACACAGATCAACACAGATAAAGACTGGCCCAAGCGACAAAAGCGGAATGCGAACCGATCCCTCACAACCTCGCCGCGGCGTCGCCCGTCAAAGAAATGCCTTGTCAGAAAATCTGTGTTGATCTGTGTTAATCTGTGGCCGTTTTTCGGTGGTTCCATTTTGTGATTTTTTAAAAACTGCCTACATTTACCTACAATTGGCTACAATTGCCTACATTTGGCTGCCGGAGCGCCGTGATGCCGCCCCCGTATATCCCCGGTCCAAACAGGTGATGGCTGAGTTTTCGCGGCCCGCTGCGCGGCGGCTGGCAGCCTCAGTCCTCATCCCAGCCCTCTCAGCTCTATAAAATTCATTCATGCGGATGCAGAATGGCACATCGAAATGAAAACAGAAAACCTCCCAGAGGTTTTTCAGCACGATTTTTGAAGGAAAAATGCGAAAATTGAATCTGGAACTCACGAAATCAGGAAAAGAGACGGAAGTCGGTTTCGTGCGCAACGTTAATCCGGGTGCGGCGTCAGGCATTTCTTTCCGGAATCCACACCATCTCCATCGTCCGAAGACCGACGCGGACCTCTTTTCCTGCGTTCGGGAGTTCCAGATTAATTTAATTTTCAAAATTTTGATGTAGAATGAATTCCAATATATGAAAGCGATACGCGTTACTCAGTTTGGAGGCCCGGAAGTTCTTCAACTCAAAACTGTGCCCGACCCCGAGCCAGGCCCGAGCCAGATTCTCGTGTCGGTGCGGGCCATCGGCGTGAATCCGGTCGACACTTACATTCGCTCTGGAAAATATCCAAACGCCGCCGTGCCCTACACGCCCGGCAATGACGCGGCGGGCGAAGTCGCGAAAATCGGCTCCTCGGTGCGCCACGTCGCCGTCGGAGACCGCGTCTACACGAGCGGCAGCGTGACTGGCACCTATGCCAGCCTGGCGATTTGCGAAGCCACCGATGTTCATCCTCTCCCCGCGCACGCATCCTTTTCGCAAGGCGCGGCTTTGGGTGTTCCCTACGGCACGGCCTGGCGGGCGCTGTTTCAACGGGCGCGCGCGATTCCCGGCGAGACAGTTTTGATTCATGGCGCCAGCGGCGGAGTCGGCACGGCGGCGGTGCAATTGGCCCATGCCGCGGGTTTGATTGTCATTGGCACCGCCGGTTCCGAGAAGGGCGAACAGCTTGTTCGAGATTTGGGCGCGAACTATGTCTTGAACCACCGCCAGCCCGATTACCTCGGCAAAGTTCGCGAAATCACCGAAAATCGCGGCGTTGACATCATCATCGAAATGCTGTCAAATGTAAATTTGGGCAAGGATTTGGAAGTGCTCGCCCGCAACGGAAGGGTGATCGTCGTCGGCAGCCGCGGGACGGTGGAAATTAATCCGCGCGAGTTGATGGTGCGCGACGCGGAGATTCGCGGAATGATGCTGTTCAACCTTTCGCCCCGCGAGAAAGTGGCTGTGCATGCCGCCTTGCGCGCGGGGCTTGAAAACGGAACCGTCAAACCTATTATTGCCCGGGAGCTTTCCTTGGCGGAGGCCCCGGCGGCGCACGATGCAGTGATGGAGCCTGGGGCGGCTGGGAAGATTGTGCTGGTGCCGTGATGCCCAGATCAGACGGATCGGAAATTTCAATCAAGTCGCCGTCTTCCAGCCAGACTTCCGGCGCGGGAGACGCTGTCAAGTCGAATGTGTTCGTTTGCCCGTTCCGGACGAGGCGGACTTTGGAGAGGTCCCATGTGTTTAGCAGAACCTCTTTGTCGCGAACAACCTTGTCGAGGAAAAAGGAACGCACCGATATCGTGCCTCCCGTTCCCCTTAGCCCTGCGGGCAGCTTGGACGAGGGTATGGGAGGCTCTCCCTCGTCGGAGTCAGGCTCGTGTTCGTCAGCGATCGGCGGCTCGAGGACCAGATTATTCGTGTCGGCCTTGGTCAAGATCGTCACTTTTCGGGTGAGCATTCTGTTCAGGGCGACGAGATCAAAGCCCGGCAGCCCCTTCCAATTTTCGGCGACGCGATGTTCCTGATTTCCGATTTCCACCATGTCACCGGAGGCGAGCGGCACATCCCGGCTGCGGTCGCCGGAGGCAAGGATTTCTTCGGCGTCAATCAGGATTGTCTCGTTGGTTGACCCGGCCAAACGCCGGATGACCACGTGCTTGAAATCTGGAAAGCGAATCAAACTCTCCCGATGCATGTATGTTCCATGGTTATACAAATATGCGCCGAAAGAGACGCCCTTGGTGCTTCCCAGTGGACTTGGGTAAGCAGGCCCGTGCGCTCCCCCAACGCGGTAGAGTTCAGCGATGGACTCCAGCAGTGTGTAGTGGTTGATCGAATTCGTCTGGCAGCGGAATATCTGTGTTTTGTTGGCGCCTCGGAGTCCCATCGTCCAAATGTATCCCCGCCGATTGTAATTGGCGTCGGCCCCAGCGGCAATGAGCGCCGCTTCAATTTTTTCCGCCTCAGGAGTCCGCGGCGAGCGGAGAGAGGCGAGAGGGGGCGCGCCCAAGCCGTTTGTTTTGTTGACGTCGGCTCCATGTTTGACAAGCAATTCCACGTCGTCGACCCAATCGGAGGCGACGGCGCGATTCAATGGTGTCAAATGGTCTTCGGCATTGATGATATTGGGCTCAGCGCCGTGATCGAGGAGCAGCGACACGATTTTGGTGTGTTGGTTGGGTCTCCAGAATATTGTCAAATATAGCGGAGTTGCGCCGTCAGGCGGAGACGCCATCCACGTTATGGAGTTGGCGCCGGGATTTGGATATAATGTGTCGCCAGCGGGACCGCCAGGGATCTGCCCATTGTTCTTCAGTTGCGGTGGAATCGGCGCGTTGGCATTCGCGCCGGCCTCAAGAAGCAAGGAGACCATATCGGGGCGGCCGGCCAGGATTGCCCACCCGAGCGGCGAGAGGGAAGAGTAGCCTCGCATTGCGGCTATCTGGTTTGGGTCGGCCTTATGCTCGAGGAGAAGCGCAAAGATGCTGATCTTTGGGCGGTCCATCGCCTGCACGAGCGGGCTTTCCCCCGCATGGTCTGCGATATTGAGCAGCGCATGATTCGTGACGAGGAATTCCGTGATCGCAAAATCGTCTTCATTTATCGAGTGGAAAATGGGCGTCGCGCCATTGCCATTCGTTGCGTTCACATTCGCCCCGTGCTCCACCAATAGCTGGCAAATGGAAACGTTGTGTTCTGAGGCCGCTATCCCCAGCGCGGTGTCGTCTTTAAAGCCACGAGTTTCAAGGGCGGCGCCATGCTCCAAGAGCAAGCGAACCATTGCCTCGTCTTTCTGGCGAATGGCGTCAATGATGGGAGACGTCGCACCGAGGTTTACGTCTGCCTTATTGCTGATGAGCGTCAGGCAAACCGCGATGAAGCGTTGGTGTGCTGCCCTGGCGAAGGCGGTGAATCTTTGGCCGTCGAGCGCGTCAATATTGGCTCCGTGCCTGAGCAGGAGCCGAACCATGCCTTCGTTTCCACGGCTGGCTGCAACGACGATGGGGACAAATCCGGTCGCTGAAGATGGGTTCACTTCTCCGCCATGGTCCAACAAATACTCCGCGGCGGATATATACCCTTGGTTGATGGCGGCGGCCAGTTGCTGATTGATGAGGTCGGGGCTGTTTTGGACGGTTTGTTTTACTTCAAGCAGGAATTTCTGTTCGTCTGTTAACAAGGATCTATCAGGGATGCCCGAAATTGACGTTGCCGCGATTGCGTTGGCTGGCAGATAGGCCTGGATCAATTGCGCCAATTGCGTTTGGTCGGGAAATTCGTGGACGAGGCGTTCATATTGGGCGCTGGCTTCGTTGGTGCGCCCTTGTTTGCGGTAGCATTCGCCGAGGCGGAAAATGGCGGTCGCGGCCAGTTGGCGCTCGTGATCGAAATGGTCAATAGCTGCTTTGTAATCGGCGATGGCGGCCTCGTATTGGTGATTGGCTTCTTCCTCAAAAAGGCCGCGCTGGAGAAAGGCGGCGAGATCGTTGGTGTCCGCGCGGCTTGGGACCGGTGCAGCCAGCGCGAGAATGACAATGGCAGTAAATAAAAATTTCATGTTTCGAATTTAGCGCGGAATGCGCTTTCCGTTTGTCATGGTTTTGTAAGAAATTCCAGGCGGTAACCTGTTCCATGCACGGTCTTGATCCACTTCGGCTCCTCGGGATTTTCTTCGATCTTCGCCCGCAAAGCGGCGATGTGCGTGTCCACCGTGCGCGTGGTGGGAAACGCCGTGTAGCCCCAGACGGCGTCGAGAAAACGCTCGCGCGTCACCGGCTCGCCGGGTGTTTCCAGCATCAGGCGCAGCATGGCGAATTCGCGCGCGCTCAGGTGGATCGGCTTGCCTTTGCGGGTCGCCGTTTGCCTCGGCAAATCGATGACCACGCGCCCGAGGCAAAGCGTGTCGGGCAGGGAAGATTGTTTGCGGGCGCGGCGGAGCAGGGCCCGCGCGCGCGCCAGCAGTTCGTCGGTGCTGAACGGTTTCACGAGATAATCATCCGCCCCGGCGTCCAGGCCGCGCACGCGGTCTTCGACCTGGCCTTTCGCTGTCAGCATGAGAATGGGAATCATAAGAGATAGGCGGCGTATTTGGGCGCAGAGCGAGTAACCGTCGAGTTTTGGCATCATGATGTCCATGAGAATGAGATCGGGCTTTTCGCGGACGGCGCGTTCCAAGCCGCTAGGGCCGTCCGCCGCGGTGAGCACGCGATAGCCTTCCGCCTCCAGGCAATCCGTCAGCGCAGTGCGCATTGGCAATTCGTCTTCAATGATTAAAATGCGGGCGTCAGTTTTCATGCAATGGCAATTCAATCGTGAACCGGCTGCCTTCCCCCGGCGCGCTGCGGACAGCCACGCGCCCGCGATGCCCGTCGACAATATGTTTTACAATGGTCAGGCCGATGCCGATTCCCTGGGTCTCGCGGCGCAATTCGGATCCGCGCCGGTAAAATCGCTCAAATATTTTCTGATGCTCCTCCCGAGGAATTCCCGCGCCTTTGTCTTCCACCCAAAGCGAAAGTGTCGTCCCGCCATTCTCTACACCGACTAATACGCGTCCGCCGGACGGCGAATGTTTGATGGCGTTGTCAATAAGATTGATGAGCGCCTGCCGAACGGCCAGAGCATCGCACGAAACGGAATCGGCGTTCTTCGCGCTCGACGCCTGCAATTCGAGGACAACATTTTTCTCAGCGGCGGCTGGAGACATCATTTTTACGGTATCACGAGCCAGCGCGTTCAAGTTGGCCGGTTCGAATTCGTATGATTTGCTCCCGCGCTCGATGCGCGAGAAATCGAGAATGTTCTCGATCAGCATGGCCAGCCGCCGCGATTCCTGGACGAGCATTCCGAAGTATTCTCGCTGCCGCGCGGGGTCGGCGATCTTGCCGCGCTCCAGACTTTCCGCCATCAACCGCATCGAGGCGATGGGTGCGCGCAATTCGTGCGAAACACTGGAAACAAAATTGCTCTTTAATTCGTTTAGTTGGCACTGCTGCCGAAATCCCCGCCACGCGCTGGCCAGGCCGGCAACGGCGGCGGCGGCGGAAACCGCAATCAGCGCCGCGAACCACCAGGTGCGCCGCCGGGCCTCGGCGTATAGAATTTCGGGATGAGCTAGGAATTCCGTGACTTCCACTTTGCCGTCCGAGTTGTCGGCCAGTGAGGCGTTGCCCGTCGCCAGAAGTTGGCCGGATGGCGCAGCGCTCGGGAATGCCTTGCCGCAAATGCGAATGACAGGCTGCGCGTACAAGAGCAGCCGTTGCTCTGCGGGGATTGCTCTTGCGACCGCACGTTCCACGAAGCTAGCAGGAACAGCTCCAACCGATGACCCGCCTTCAAAGGAAGTCCGCATCCAGAGCCAATCCTCGCCGCGCCACGGCACCCAGCCGCATTGCGCTCCGCGGTCTTTGCCGGAAAGACGCGGCGCAATGAAGGCATAGAATTCGCGTGCAGATTGATCCCGTTCCCAGTGAGCGATCACTTCCGAATGAGGGCCAGCAAGCTCTTCCAAGAGAGGGCGCGATAGAAGTGTTGGCTTGTCCAGCAGGGTCTGCCAGACGCCCCGCTTTGATTTGTCCATGAAAAGGTTCAGTTTTGTAAGTTGATACATGGCCAGGTCGCTGTAGGGAACGCCACCTTCCGTTGTGGTGCTGGGATCGCTTCTGACTTCCCATAAAAGATTCGTTGCTTTTCGGAGATCCGAATGAAGCACTGACAACGCAATCGAGTAACGCGCCCTGGTTAGAAATGCTTGGGGAGGGCTGCTGGCAATAAAGGTTGAAAACGATTCCGCAACATTCGTTCGGTAGAGAATTTCTGCGGAGACTGCTCGTTCCCAGAGTTCTCGCTGCGAAGTCGTCAGCCTTTCGAGGGGAGGAGGTGTTACACCGCGGCGCTCAGGAAAGATGGTTTTGGAGCGCGAATTATCAATCGCTTGCAACTCTCCATGCTCGTCAAGGGTGATGCGCGAGAGGGGAAGATTCGTCTGCCACCAAATTTGGCCCTCCATCACTTGAGCGTACTGGGAGGCAGCTTGTTGGCAGCGATTCCGCGCCTCGGCCTCCGCCATCAATCGATCCTGGAACAGGGACCAGATGCCGACGCCCGCCAGCAGCGCCAGCGGAAGCAGAATCAGCACGCCTCGCCAAAAGAAACGAGGCTGACTGGAACCGTTATTAGGACGAACGTTCATCGCGTCGATTTTTCCATGACAACTTAAACACCCTCGCGAGCGAATTGTCACACTTTTGAAAAATCTTGCACGAACGTTAAATGAGCGTGGCAGGGCGAGGTTGCCAATGAACCACAGGGGAAGCGCTCCGCGAGGGCGCCGAGCGCGACACGCGAGGCGCGTGTGCTCCCCAAGGTCTGAATCCGGGGAGCGCACGCGCCCCCGCGTGCAGCGGGACGCGCCTCGCGTCCCGCATCCCACTTCGGATCATTGGCACTTCTCACCAACTTTGTTGATTGGGGCCTCCCGCCGAGCCGTCCCCGCGAAGATGGCTCGGCGGGAGACTCGCCCTACCGAGATTGCCTAATGGTTGGAATCAAATGCGCTCGAAATAGCGCTTTTTTTCCCAATCCGTCACCGCGTTGTCGTACGCTTGCGCCTCAGCGCGGGCGGTGTGGACGTAAAATTCCACCACGGCTTCGCCCATCGATTTTTTTGCGAGTTGGCTTGCGTTGAGCAATTCAGCGGCGGTGCGAAGAGAATGCGGGAGGGCCGGCAAACCGGGGTCTGCGTAGGCATTGCCAGTATAGACATCGCCGCAATTGAGGTTCTCGGCGATTCCGGCGCGGCCCGCTGCAATCATGGCGGCGAAAGCGAGATACGGATTGGCGTCGGCACCGGGCATTCGATTTTCAATGCGAAAGGAGTTTCCGCCGCCAACCACGCGATAGCCCGCAGTCCGATTATCGTAAGCCCACGCCATTTTGGTGGGCGCCCAACTGCCGGGTTGATAGCGTTTGTAGGCATTGATGGTCGGCGCGAAAAAGTAGCAAAGTTCCGGCCCGTATTTCATCAAGCCGCCGAGAAATTGGCGAAAAATCTTCGAGCCCTCCTTCTTTTTGACATCCCAGAATTGATTTTTGCCGCCGCCCCAAAGGCTCATGTGAATATGGCAGCTGCTGCCGACTTCGCCCGCGTCGAACTTGGGCATGAAGGTGATGCACTTGCCGTTTTGCGCGGCGATTTCCCGCGCGCCTTGCTTGAAGACGACATGCCGGTCCGCCATCGCGAGCGGCTCGTCATATATAAAATTTACCTCGTGCTGGCCCTTTCCCCATTCGCCCTTCGACGACTCAATTGGAATGTCCGCCGCGTCCATCTGATTGCGCAACGCCTTCATGATGGCCTCATCGCGGGCGGGTTGGGAGACATGGTAATCGATCCGGTAATCGCTCGATGGCGTCAAATCAACGAACCGTTTTTCCACCGCTTCGTGATACGTTTGGTTGAACAGGAAAAATTCCAGCTCGCTGGCCGCGAAGCAATTGAAGCCGTCCTTTTTTAGCGCTTCGAGCTGGCGGCGAAGCACTTGGCGCGGGCATTCTTCAACAGGCTTTTCGTCGTGATGAAATAAATCGCAAATAACCAATGCAGTGCCGGGGATCCATGGAATGGGGCGCAACGTGGAAATATCGACCTTGAACGAAAAATCGCCGAAGCCCGATTCCCAGTTGGCCAGCTTGAATCCGGGAACCGGCTCCATTTCCATGTCGACGGTCAGGAGATAATTGCAGCCGTGTGTTCCGTCCGGAAGAATCGAATCGAGAAAATGGCGGCCTGTGACGCGCTTGCCCAGCAGGCGGCCGATCGGATCGGGAAACACCACCTGAATCGTGTCGATTTCTCCGCGTCCGATTTTCGATTTGAGCTGGGCGAGATTCATTTTTTATTCCGCGACGTAGACGTTTTTCAATTCACTGTAACTTTCCATCGCCGTCATGCCGAGATCGCGGCCGAGGCCGCTTTGCTTGAATCCGCCGAACGGCGCTTCGAGATGCACGCTCGAATGGCTGTTGACGCTCAGCACACCACTCTCGACAAGGCGCGCCACGCGCAAGGCGCGGGACAAATCGCGCGTCCAAATCGAGCCGCTCAGTCCGTAAGGCGATTCATTCACTTCCGCCAGCATCGCGGCTTCGTCGGTGAATGGGCGGAGGCAAACGACCGGGCCGAAAACCTCCTGCCGCCAAATTTCGTCTGATGTCTCGCATTCAGCCACGACGGTTGGATTCAAAAAATATCCCTTCTTCGCAGGGCGGTCTCCTCCGAAAAGGAATTTGCGCTTAAATTTTTTCGCTCCTTCCAGAAACGTTTCGACACTGTCGCGCTGTTGCTTCGAGACGAGCGGACCCAACTGCGTTTTGTCCTTGGCCGGATTTCCCACGACGAGCGCAGCGGTAGATTCGACAAAAACATCCACAAATTTTTTGTAAATCCTGCGCTCAACAAACAAGCGGCTGCGAGCGCAGCAATCCTGGCCTGTATTTGCAAAGACACTCATGGGAGAAGTGCGGGCCGCGGTTTCCCAATCGGCGTCCGCAAAGACGATGTTCGGAGATTTGCCGCCCAATTCCAGCGAGACGCGTTTGATGTCATTCGCCGCCATCTCCATGATGCTGGAGCCAACAGCAGTCGATCCAGTGAAGCCGATTTTGCGCACCAGCGGATGGCGCACGAGCGCATTGCCAATTTCCGCGCCCGGCCCCGCGAGAACTTGCAGCACGCCGGAAGGAAGGCCCGCCGAAAGCGCAATTTCGCCAAGGCGCAATGCCGTCAGCGGAGAGAGCGTGGCTGGTTTGAGAATGACCGAGTTCCCGGCGGCGAGGGCCGGCGCGACTTTCCAGCAGGCAATCGGAAACGGAAAATTCCACGGCACGATGGCTGCGACAACTCCCATCGGCTGGCGCAGCGTAAAATCAAATCCTCCGCGCGCGACCGGAATGGTCTGGCCGCAAAATTTGCCCACGGCTCCGGCATAGTATTCGAACGTCCGCGCGCCCAAACCAATTTCATCGCGCGCATCGCTGATGGGCTTGCCGATGTTCAGCATTTCCAATTGGGCAAGCTCCTCGATATTGGCGCGAATTTCGTGGGCCACGCGAAAAAGAACTTCCGCGCGTTTTCCGGGCTTCATGTCGCGCCATTCCTCGAGAAATGCTTTTTGCGCGCCCTCGACTGCAATCTCGACATCCTTCGCCGTCGCCGACGCAACCTCGCAAAGAGTCTCTTCGGTGGACGGATTAATGAGCGGACGCGTTTGCCCGCCTGTCGCAGCACACGTCTTGCCATTGATGACGAGTTGAACCGGGAATTTCATGGCTTAATAGGCGATTTCGTAAAGTTCGCGCAAATCCTTTGTCGTGACAGGGACCGCGTTCGTTTGATGGCACGAATCGGCAAAAGCCAGCTTCGTCAGCGCCGGAAATTGCGACGTTTTTACGCCATAATGGCGGAGACCAGGCGTCAAACCAATGTCAGCAAGCAAGCGCTCGACAAATTCAATGGTGGCGCAGTCGTCGGGATTTTCCAAGCCCAGCGCAATGCCGACGCGGCGGTAAAGGCCGGGCTTGCGCGAGGCGTTGAAACGCATCGTCGCGGGAAGCGTCAGCGCGTTGGCCGTTCCATGGTGCAGGCCGCATAAGGTCGAAAGCGGATGCGAAAGGGAATGCGCGACACCGAGATCCTTTTGAAAGGCGATGCCACCCATCATGGCCGCGATCTGCATGTGCCCGCGCGCCTCTAGGTCGGCCCCATGCTTGACAGCTCTTGGCAACGCTGTCGCGATCAAATGCAATCCCTCCAGCGCGATGCCTTCGCACAGCGGATGGAAAACAGGCGAGACGAATGACTCAATGCAATGGGTGAGGGCATCCGCGCCAGTGGCAGCGGTCAGGCGCGGCGGCAAATCAACGGTCAGCACGGGGTCAAGTATAACAAACGCCGCCAGCAGCGCCGGGTGGAACATGACGCGTTTGCGGCCATCAATCGTGATCACCGAACTGCGCCCAACTTCGCTGCCGGTTCCCGCCGTGGTGGGAATGGCGACGAACGGCGCAAGTCCGCTCCAATCCAGCGTCCAATCAAATCTGGAGAGCGGAAGTTTCGGGCGCTTCAACCGCAAGCGAACGGCCTTGCCGACATCGAGCGCGCTGCCGCCGCCAAATGCGAGGACGGCATCGCATTTGCCCTTGCGGAAGGCCTGGGCGCACGCCTCCACATCGTCAACAATTGGATTCGGATGCACGGCGGAGCAGACTGGCCATTTGCCTTTGGAAACCTGCTGAAGCTGATGGAATGCGTTGGTCGGGAGGAGTCCGGGATCCGTGACGATCAAAGGGCGTTTGATCTTCAATTCCGCGAGCATCGAAGGCAGGGAGCCAAGGGCGCCCGTGCCGTAAAGTGTCTTGGTCGGAAACGCGAAGGTAGAAAGTTGTGGAGTGGGTGCTGCCTTTTTTGATTTCATTGTGTATCTGACTTGTCAGGGGGCCACGGCAAAATCGATGAAGCCTTTCGACGCATCAACGCCCGTGAGTTTCACTTGCGTTTTCGCGCCGACATCCAGCCCTTGGGCGCCGTGCATGATCCTGCCTTCGGCGGGAACTGTCAACAAACGGGCGAATGTTCCCTTGGGTGAAACACCGGTGACAATGGCGTCAAATACAGACCCAACTTTCGGCGCAAGCATGATTGCGGCGGCCACCTTCTTCATAAAGCGTTCAACATGCCGCGAAGCCGCTTCGCGCTCAGTGCAATGAGCGGCCAAATCCGTCAGCGCGCCTTCGGAAAACGGTGCGGGCGCGCCCGCCAGCGCGGACTTCAGCAGCCGAAGCACCGTCAGGTCCGCGTAGCGCCGGTTCGGTGCGGTGGAATGTGTATAGTCGCCGACCGCCAGGGCAAAGTGTCCGGTGTGCTCATCGCCTGGATGCTCGACGACGTACTCTCCCGGGCCAAGGGACTTGACGACGGCAAGCGACAATTCCGGGAACCTCTCCGGGTCCGCTTGTTTTCGCGCCAATAAAAATGCATTCAAGGCGCGGGCGTCCGGTTCGCTGGGGAGTTTGGCGCCTGCGGCAGCCGCCAGTTCTTGGATTCGATCCCAGCGTTTTGGCGTTCTTACGACGCGGCGAAGGCAGAAGCAGCCGCGAGCGCGCAGAAACCCAGCCATCGCCACGTTGGCGGCGACCATGAAACTTTCGATAAGCTGGCGGGCCGGATTATCCCGCACCGTCAGGAAACTCTGGACGGTATTATTGACAATTTTCGGCTCGCTGTCCTCGCCATCCAGCGTGAGCGAACCGTGCTGTTTGCGAAGAGCGGTCAGGCGGCGGCTTGCTTCGTTTTGCAGCAGCAACTGCTCGGCGAGACCGGGCGAAGTGAATGGAGAACCTGTGGCGCTCGGAGATTTTTCCAGCCAATTGCCGACTTGTTCGTAATTTAATTGAGCGCGATTGCGCACCACGGCCTGAAAAACTTCAGAATGAACAACCTCGCCATTTGGATCGACAACGTATTCGGTCACGAACGCGGCGCGATCTTCGTTGAGATTGAGCGACGTCAAGTCAGTCGACAATCGCTCGGGAAGCATCGGGAACACCGGCCCACCCGGGTAAACAGAAGTCGCGTTCGCGCGCGCGTGAGCATCCGTCGCCGAATTGGCTTTCACGACCGCGTCGACATCGGCGACACCAACCCGGACGCGAATGCAATTATTATCGGCCTTTTCCGCCCACTCGATCTGGTCGAGATCGCGGGACTCGGTATTATCGATGGAGGACCAAAGCAGATTTCGCAGGTCGCGCGATTTCCCATCCGTCGGGGCAGGGGAAAACGATTTGACTTCGGCAACAACCTCCGGCGGGAAGTCAGGCTGGAAGCCTTCATGCAGCATCTCCTGGCGTGCCAGCCGCTGAAAATCGGGATGCGAATTAGGCGGATTCAAGAGAGGCTTGGTGATTGGATCTACGCTGCCAGCGTCATGAAATTTTTGAGAATCTGGCGGCCGCTTTCGGTCAGAATGCTCTCAGGGTGAAACTGCACGCCCCAAATCGGAAATTCCTTGTGGCGCACGCCCATGATTTCGCCTTCCTCCGTCTCCGCCGTGATTTCAAGGCAATCGGGGAGCGTCTCTCGCTTGATGACGAGCGAATGATAGCGCGTCGCGGCGAAGGGATTTGGCATATCGCGAAAAAGATCCTTGCCGTTGTGGCGGATGAGCGACGTTTTGCCGTGCATGATTCTATAATTGACAATAACATCGCCGCCAAAAGTGTGGCCAATGCACTGGTGCCCAAGGCAGACGCCAAAGACTGGAATCTTCGTGCCGAATGCGCGAATGATGTCGTTTGAAAGGCCCGATTCGCGGGGAGAGCAGGGGCCAGGCGAGACGAGAATCCGCTCGGGATTCAGCTCGCGCGCCTGATCAAGCGTGATCTGGTCGTTGCGGCGAATTTCCATCGGCACCTTCATCTCGCCCAAGTACTGGACGAGGTTGTAGGTGAACGAATCGTAATTATCTATGACTAAAACCACGGCGTAAGTTAGTTGACGCGCGCCTCATTTGCAATTCGCGAACGGAGCGCGGCTGTATTCGGACGGAGCGCAGCGACGGAGAATCAGCCGCAGCAGCGTGCAATCGAGCGACGCGCGCGGCGGTTCGGCGCTGCTGCGGCTGGTCTTCGACACAGCCGCGCTCCGTCTGAAGGGCCACGTTCATCGCTCGCTCGCTATCGCACTCCGAATGCATTCCACAGAAACCTTGCAGCCGATCTCGACGCGTCCGATTTCCCGCGCGAGCACAAATCGAATCTGCCCGTCGCTCACTTTCTTGTCCAATTGCATTGCGGTGAGAAGAGCCTTTTGCTGGCGAGGCGAAAGTTTGATCGATACCGGCAAGCCAGCGCGGACAAACCATTTCTCAATCCGCCGAGCCGATTCTTTTGAAAGACCGGTCAATTGCACAGACAATTCAGCCGCCGCAACCTGGCCGATGGAGATGGCTTCGCCGTGCAGATATTTTCCGTAGCCGGAAATCGCTTCGATGGCGTGGCCAATGGTGTGGCCAAAATTGAGGATGGCGCGAAGGCCGCTTTCGGTTTCGTCCTGCGCCGCGACTTCGGCTTTTATTTCGCAACAGCGGGCGACGACGTCGGCCAAAATTTTGGCATCGCGTCGGAGCAATTTGGGAAGATCGCGTTCCAATCTGTCGAAAAACGGCGCGTCATATATAATTCCATACTTGATGACCTCCGCCAATCCAGATCGGAATTCGCGCAAGGGCAGGGTGCGGAGCGTGCCAAGATCGCTCAGCACAAGGCGCGGTTGGTGAAATGCACCGACAAGATTCTTGCCCGCCGGAAGATTTACGCCGACTTTTCCTCCCACGGCGCTGTCGACTTGGGCGAGCAGGGTGGTTGGAACTTGAACGAACGCAATCCCACGCAAATAGGCTGCCGCCACGAATCCTGCCAAATCTCCAATCACCCCGCCTCCGAGAGCGACGATGAATGATTTGCGCTCCAGCCGATGTTCAGCAAGGAGATTGCAGCAATTCTGGAAAGCCTTGAGGCTCTTCGAAGTTTCGCCTGACGGCAGTGTGATCAGCAATGGATCGAACCCCGATTTGCGCAGCGACGCCTGCGCTTTGGCGGCAAACTTAGGCGCGACATTTGCATCCGAGATGACCACGCAGCGGCGGCCCAGCGCGAGTTCCGCGCAGCGCGCTCCAAGCTCCGGCAGAAGTTTCTCACCAATGATGATGGGATAACTCCGCGGCCCCAACGAGACATTTACCGTGCGCATGGTATGAGAGTGGGAAACGGGAGAAGAATGTTCAAGGCAAATGACCGCAACAGGCAAATGACGGCGCCAGCTAAGCCAACGGAGCGCGGCTGTGTCGAAGACCAGCCGCAGCGCATTTCATTGCCGGGCGCGTTGGTCGATTCCACGTTGCTGCGGCTGGTCTTCGACACAGCCGCGCTCCGGATGCGTATTGACAAGCTATCATTAAAGCTTATGATAAATGCAGCCGTAAAAGACTACGGATGGCTTGAATGAAACTTGCCCGAACCATTTTGGCGCCGATTCTACTTCTGGTGCTGCTGCTGGCGCAACTTGCGCCCGCAAGGGATGTTTCTGTGGTGCCTTCCAAGATGCCATGCTGCTGCCACCAAGCCAAGTGCTGCTGCCAATCGCAGCCTAGTTCCAACAGCGAGCGTGTTCCCGCTGCCGCAGCGCGCACGAACACGCAAAGTGACTGGCAAATTGTGACGGCGGTGGCTGAGCACATCGTTTCGAATTTTTCTTCGCCGCAACAAAATCCGATGCGCATTCAGCCCGTTGTAGCGGCTGCGATAGTTCCTCTTTACCAGCGGAACTGCGCGCTTCTGATCTGATTCCTCGCTCACCTCGCCCGTAGTGTCGCCACCTCTGGCGACTAATCGTTCTTATGCTCCGCCCGTCTGGGCAGGCGCAACCATCTTGTCCGCGAAGGAATCAAAATATGAAGTTACATCGAGTTTATTGCCTGCTTTTCTGCTGGCCGATCGCCGCGCTGGCCCAGCCGCTGCCGCACCATGCGTTTGTTCCGCCGACGTCCGTTTTGCCGCTGGATTGGGTGCTCTCGGAAGTCGCGTCGAATAATCCGTCGCTGAAGGGAGCGGGCGCCGATTGGCGGGCGATGCGTGAACGCGTCGCGCAGCAACGCGCATGGGATGACCCGCGTTTGGGAATCGATGCGAAGGCCGCGCGTTTTGTGGACGTCCCGGCGAATTCCTTCGCCGACCAAACTGTTTCGCTTGAACAGACCATTCCCGTGGCCGGACGAAACAAACTCCGCGCGCATGCGGCGACTTTCGATGCCAACGCAGCACATGAGAGCCTGCAACAAAGGCGAATTGATCTGGAGGCCCTGGCGCGCGATTCCTATTACCGCCTTGTGAACGCCTATGGCCAATGGGAAATCAACCGGCGCGCTTCGGGTTTTCTCGCGCAGATTGTCGACGCGGCGCGGCATAAATTGGAATCCGGCCAGGAAACGCAGGCAGGAGTCCTGGCGGCGGAAACGGATTTGGCTAAACTCGACGAAAGCGCGTTCGATTTCGAGCGCCAGGTTGCGGATGAGGAGACAGCGCTGAACACGCTGATGAATCATCCGGCGGATGCGCCGCTGGGCCGTCCGCAGGCGCCCGCGTTTTCGGAGATCAACGTGGTGATGGACCGCGCGTTGGCGGCGGCGCTGGCGCATCGGCCGGAATTGCTCGGGGCAAAGGAAAAAATTTCGGCGGCCCGCGCGCGCCTTGAAACTTCGCGCCGAAACTGGATACCCGAGCCGACACTCCGTGTCGCCGCCGACCGCTACAACGCATCGTCGGAAGCTGTGGACGACGTCATGGCGGGAGTCAGCTTCAATTTGCCATGGTTCGAGCGCGGCAAATACGCGGCTGGGATTCGGGAGAATCGCGAATTGGTTTCCAGAGCGCAATTCGATCTCGCCACGCTGCAAACGCAAACGGCCCAAATGATCCGCGGGCAGCTTACGAAAATTGAGACGTTTCGCCACCACTACGAATTGTTCCGAGATAAAGTCGCGCCGCTCGCGCGGCAAAGCATCGAGGCGAGCCGCGTTTCCTACGAATCCGGCCAGGCCGCCTTGACGCAAGTGCTGGCCGCGCAGCAAAGCGCCCAGGATTCCGAGTCCATGCTGCTTCAGCATCTGACGGATTACGAAATCGCCCTGGCCGACTTGTCTGCCATTGCCGGTGCGCCGATTTCCGATCTCACGGTTCAAATTGTCAACAACAAGGCCAATCCATGAAAACTTTCGCTTCACTCTGTGCAGTCATTTTCCTCGCGCTGGCACTCTCGGCCTGTTCGCGAAGCCATCCCGTCAAACCCGCCGGCGTGGCCTATTACACATGCACGATGCATCCGTCGGTGCGGTCGGAGATTCCGGGTGACCATTGCCCGATTTGCGGGATGTCGCTCGTGCCGGTCATGGTTGAGGCAAGTAATGCTTCGTCGACCTTGACGAATTCCGGCGCGCCCGCGCGCAAGACGCAATTCAATATTCCGCAAGAGCGTCAACAATTGATCGGTGTGACCTATGGGCTGGTGGAAAAGCGCGATTTGCAAACGACCCTTCGCGCCCCTGGAGTCGTCACTTTCGATCCGCGCCGCCGCTGGACTTACGTGAGCCGGGTCGAGGGTTACGTTGAGAAATTGGAGGTGGCTTCCACGGGCCAGTTTGTAAAAAAGGGCCAGCCTCTGCTCACGGTGCTAAGCCCGGATTTGTTGGTGGCCGAGCGCGAGTTAGTGGATTTAGGGAAGAGCCTTGACCGGGCCAAAAACTCCGGGCTTGCGGCGGTCATCGAAACGGCGCAACAGAATATCGCGGCGGCGCGGCGCCGGCTGGAATTTTGGAACATCGACTCCGCGGAAATCGACCGCCTCGAGCAGAGCCGTCAGCCAAGTGAATACTTGACACTATATTCGCCGTTCGGGGGAATCATCCAGACGCTGCAGGCCGGGCAGGGCAGGCGCGTCATGGCGGGGGAGACTCTGGTGGACGTGGTGGATTTGTCTGCTGTTTGGGTGTGGGTGGAATTCTATCAGGACGACGTGTCTCTGCTGACAAACGGCCTGGCCGTCTCGATCTCGCTGCCAAACGATTCGGCCTTCAGCGTCCAAGGAAAAATTGCGGTCATCGATCCGTTTCTCGACCCGGCCAAGCGAGTCTGCCGCGCGCGGGTGGATTTGGAGAATCCCGCACTTCGCCTGCGCCCAGAGATGTATGTCAACGCGGAGTTGCGGACGGACTTTGGCTCGGCGTTGGCTGTGCCGGAATCCGCTGTTCTTCCCTTGGGCTCGCACAGTCTGGTTTTTGTTGAAAAGGGGGGAGGCAATATCGAACCGCGCGCCGTTGAATTGGGCCGGAAATGCGGCGGATACTATGCGGTGCGGAGTGGATTAGACGCCGGCGAGAGGGTTGCAACGAGCGCGTTGTTCCTGATCGACGCCGAGGCAAAAGTTCAAGGCGTCCTGACGTCCTGGTGATTTTATGAGCCTCCCGAGCCAGGATTTTCGCAGCCCCAATCCGCCCTTGATCGAGCGTTTGATCGAAGCCAGCGCGCGGAACAAATTTCTTGTCTTATTATTGGCGCTGCTCGGCTTCGCCGCGGGTGTCTGGTGCATCCATCGCGTTCCGCTCGATGCCATTCCCGATTTAAGCGATGCGCAGGTCATCGTTTACACGGATTGGGAAGGGCGGTCGCCGGATTTGGTGGAGGACCAAATCACATATCCAATTTCCAGCCGCTTCATTGCCGCTCCCAAGGTGAAGTTTGTCCGGGGAGAATCGATGTTCGGGAGATCATTCGTCTACGTCATCTTTGAAGACGGGACGGATATTTATTGGGCGCGCTCGCGTGTCATCGAGTATTTGAATTCCGTTCGCGGCAATTTGCCGGATGGCGTGAATCCCGTCATCGGCCCGGATGCAACGGGCGTGGGCTGGGTTTACGAGTATGCGCTGACCGACGAAATCGGCCACCACAATCTGGCGGAACTTCGCTCGCTGCAGGATTGGCATCTGCGCTATGCGCTGGAGTCCGTGCCCGGCGTGGCGGAAGTTGCGTCTGTCGGCGGATTCGTCAAGGAATACCAGGTCGAAGTCGATCCCAACAAGCTGGCCGCCTACGGCGTTACGATTGAAGATATTATTTCCAAAATTCGCGAATCCAATGGCGACAGCGGTGGAAAAATTTATGAGACGGCCGGCACGGAATATTTTATTCGCGGACGCGGCTACATCAAATCGGCGGCGGATATTGAAAATGTTCCAATCAAATCCGTGGGCGGAACTCCGGTGAAGGTGGCGCAATTGGGAACAGTGCATCTCGGCCCGGACTTGCGGCGCGGCGTGGCGGAATTGGACGGCAAAGGCGAGACCGTGGGCGGAATCGTGGTGATGCGCTACGGGCAAAACGCCTTGAGCGTGATCGACGGCGTCAAAAAGAAATTGCGTGAATTGCAGGCGTCTCTGCCCGAGGGCGTGAAAATCGTTCCGACCTATGACCGCAGCGGATTGATTACTGACTCGATTAAAACGCTGCGCCAAAAGCTGATTGAAGAAAGCATCGTGGTGGCGCTGGTCTGCCTCGCTTTTCTGTGGCATGTCCGTTCGGCGTTGGTGGCCATCATTACCCTGCCGGTGGCCATCCTGCTGGCGTTTCTCCCGATGTATTGGATGGGACTCACGTCAAACATAATGTCGCTCGGGGGAATTGCGATTGCCGTCGGCGCGATGGTGGATGCCGCGATCATCATGCTGGAGAACGCGCATAAGCATCTCGGCCATTTTCAGCGCGAGAACCTGCGCGCACCCAATTCCGCCGAGCGCGTTGTCATCATTATCGAGGCGGCGAAAAGCGTGGGGCGGCCTCTGTTCTTCTCGCTGCTCGTCATCACCGTCAGCTTCATGCCGGTGTTTTGCTTGCAGGCGCAGGCGGGGCGGCTTTTCAAGCCTTTGGCTTTCACCAAAACCTTCGCCATGTTTTTCGCGGCGCTCCTTGCTGTGACGTTGACACCGGTGCTGATGCTTTTGCTGGTGCGGGGCCGCATCACTCCTGAAGAGAAAAATCCAATCAACCGCTTTCTCATTTGGATTTACCGGCCCTTCGCAAATTTCGTTCTGCGCTTCCGCTGGCTGACGTTGCTGGCGGCTCTGCTGGTGATGGCCGCGACGGTGATTCCACTGCGGCGGCTTGGAGGCGAATTCATGCCCGCGTTGAACGAAGGCGCCATTCTGTTCATGCCGACAGCCGTTCCGGGAATGTCCATTAGCGAAGCCGCTCGAATCCTCCAAATACAAGACCGAGCGATTCGCTCGATTCCAGAAGTCGAGACCGTTTTCGGCAAAGCCGGGCAGGCGGAAACACCGACAGATCCCGCGCCGCCGTCGATGTTCGAAACAGTGGTCACGCTCAAGCCCCACGGCCAATGGCGGCCGGGAATGACTTGGGAACGCATCATCGACGAGATGAACGCGAAGGCGCGCGTTCCGGGGATGGCGAACCAATTCTGGATGCCGATTCAAACTCGCACAGATATGCTGACGACGGGATTCCGCACCAAGCTCGGGTTGAAGATTTTCGGGCCTGATTTGGCGGGCATAGAATCCGCCGCGGTGGAAGTGGAGCGCGCCTTGTCCGGCTCGGCCGGCACGCGCACCGTTTTTGCGGAACGCACGACCGGCGGCTATTTTCTGGACTTCAACATCAACCGCGAGGCCGCCGCGCGCTACGGACTGACGACCGGCAACGTCAACGATATTATCGAAACGGCCATTGGCGGGAAAACGATTTCCACAACGGTGGAGGGGCGCGAGCGTTATCCGATCAATGTGCGTTACGCCCGCGATTATCGCGAGGACGTCGGCGCGCTCAAGCGCGTGCTGGTGCCGCTGCCGGGCGGCGGGCAGATTCCCATTTCTTCCGTGGCGGAGCTTCAATTCAAAACCGGGCCACCATCCATCCGCAGCGAAAATGGCCAGCTCGTCGGTTTTGTTTTTGTGGATGTGACGAGTGACGATGTGGCCGGTTACGTGAAGCGGGCGACGGCGATCTTGCAGGACCGGGTGAAATTGCAGCCGAGGTATTATTTCCAATGGGCCGGCCAATTTGAATACATGAAGGACACGCAGCAGCGGCTGCAATTTGTCATTCCGATGACGCTGCTGATTATTTTCGCGCTGATTTACCTCAATACGCAATCGCTGCCCCGCACGCTGCTCGTGCTGCTGGCGGTGCCATTTTCGCTCGTTGGGGCGTTTTGGCTGATTTACCTG
The DNA here is from genome assembly GCA_963764165.1 of uncultured Verrucomicrobiae bacterium. GTDB lineage: Bacteria > Verrucomicrobiota > Verrucomicrobiia > Limisphaerales > Palsa-1400 > Palsa-1400. Next base: position 419,494 of record CAVXRD010000003.1, on the reverse strand, counting down.
CTCGGTTACAACTTGAGCGTGGCGGCCTATGTTGGGCTGATCGCTTTGGCCGGGTTGGACGCCGAAACGGGTGTGGTCATGCTGCTTTACCTTGACCATGCGTTTGACAAGCTTAATGCCGCCGGGCGGATGCGCAGCCAGCGCGATCTTCACGACGCCATCATGGAAGGCGCGGTGCAGCGCATCCGGCCCAAAGTCATGACGGTCTGCGCCATTTTGTTCGGGCTGCTCCCGATTCTCTGGTCGCCCGCGACGCAAGCCGGGGCGGACGTGATGAAACGCATTGCCGCGCCGATGATCGGCGGGGTGGTGACTTCGGCGATTTTGGAATTGCTCATTTACCCGGTCATTTACATGTTGTGGCGCCAACGTCATTTGCCAGATGCCGCCAAATAAGAAAACGCCGGGAGGAAAACCCGCCATGGGACGAAGTGTCCGCCGCGGTTTGTGGGCCCTGTACGCGCTGCCTGTGATCATGGTGCTGGCGATCGTTGGAATTCTTGTTTACAACCGCGTGACCCATCAACCGCCGCCGGTGCGGAAGATTTCCGGCGTGCCGTTCAAGACAATCGGCATCGATGGATTGAAGGCGAATTTTTTTGCGCAAGGCGATGTGCTGCGGGCGGCGGGCGATGATTTGTTCATTGAATTTCGCGACGCCAAAGGAAGCCTTGCCGATGTCGGAGCCGTCACCCTCCTATTCGCCTTGAAGATGCAGAACTCGGTTTTGCACAGTATTCCCACCGTTAATCGGACAGCCACGCCCGGGCAATACCGCTCCGCCATCCAGCCGGGGGTGGCGGGGGAATGGACGGCGACAATAGGCTTCAGCGGCTCGTCCTACGGGAAATTGGAGACGAATTTTGTGGTGAAGATTTTGTAGAGATTGAAAACCCCTCGTCAACGGCGCGAAACCTGCTAAGCTCAACCGCATGATGATTTTGGCTACGCTGCCGCCTTATCTCAACAGGTCGCAATTCAATTATTTTGACGTTGTCGTGGTCGTGTGGCTCATAATTGGACTGTTCCGAGGCCGCAAGCGCGGCATGTCCCAGGAATTGCTTCCCACCCTGGAATGGATCGGCATCGTCGTCGCCTGCGGTTTGCTTTACTGGCCCCTTTATCCCTACGTCAAAGAGGTTACGCTCCTCAGCACTCTTTGGTCATGCCTGCTTGCCTACGGCATGGTCGCGATGGGCATTTATATTATTTACATGGTGCTCAAGCAGAATTTCGCCGAAAAGCTGGTGGCGCGCGATCCGTTTGGGAGCTGGGAATTTTACCTTGGAATGGCGGCGGGGGTGGTGCGCTTCGGCTGCATGGTAATTGTTTTCCTGGCCTTGATAAACGCGAGAATCGTCTCCGCCGCCGAGCGGGCCCAAACTGAGAAATTCCAGGCTGCCAATTTCTCGGATATTCGTTTTCCGACCTGGGGTGAATTTCAGCAGGACGTCTTGTTCCAGTCGTTCACCGGCAAATTGGTGCAAAAAAGCATGCGTCCGATGCTGATCGCGACCACGGACTCTCCTTCAGACACGCCGCCCCACGAATCGCTTGCCCAGAAAAGCAATAAAGCGATTGATTATCTTCTCACGAAGCCAAAAAAGAAGTAATCTCGCTGCCGTATGGGCGGCTTCATTTCTCCCGCATCACTTGAGCAGGTTCTGGCGGCCAGTGACATCGTTGATGTCATCGGAAGCTATATTCCGTTGAAGAGAAACGGCGCCAGTTTCGTTGCGCTGTGCCCGTTTCACCGCGAGAAAACGCCCAGCTTCCACGTCACTCCCAGCAAGCAGATGTTTTACTGCTTCGGCTGCCATAAGGGCGGCAATGTGTTCACCTTTGTCAAAGAATACGAGAATATCGATTTCCCGGACGCGGTGCGGCGCCTGGCGGATCGCGCCCACATTGCGCTGGAGAGCGAGAACGTCCCGGGCGGCGCCGAGCGGCGGCACATCAAGGACCAGCTTTTCCAGGTTCACGAGCAAATCACCCAGCGCTGGCAGGCCGCCCTGGCGTCGGGCGACCACGGGAAGGTGGCGCGCGATTACCTTGCCAAGCGCGGTGTTTCGCAGGAGGCGGTGCAGCTTTTTCGCATTGGCTGCGCGCCCGACCTTTGGGACGACACCGTCAATTGGGCCAAGAGCAAACATTACGATCTGCCGTTGATCGAGCAGGCCGGCTTAATCGTCCACAAGGAGGGCGCGGAGCACTATTACGACCGTTTTCGCGGCCGCCTCATATTTCCCATTTGCGACGAGCAGGGGCGGGTGGTTGGCTTCAGCGGGCGAATCCTCGCCGCCGACGCGGGGCCTGCCAAATACGTCAATTCTCCGGAGACGCCCATCTTCACCAAGGGCAAATTGATGTTCGGCCTCGACAAGTCCAAACGCGCTTTGCTTGACACTCATTGCGCCGTGATTTGCGAAGGCCAGCTCGATTTGATCGCTTGCTTCATGGCGGGCGTGCAGAACATCGTCGCGCCGCAAGGAACCGCGCTCACCGCTGATCACACGCGCATCTTAAAGCGCTACGTCGAGGAAGTCGTTCTGTGCTTCGACTCGGACAACGCGGGGCAGAAGGCGGCAGTGCGTTCGCTTGACAGCTTGCTGGCGTCGGGCTTGGCGATTCGCGTGGCGCAAGTTCCCGCGCCGAATGACCCCGATAGTTTCATCAAGCAATTTGGCGGGCCGGCTTTTGCCGACCTCATAAAAAATGCGCGAGGATTTTTTGACTATTACCTCGACCACCTTTGCTCCCTCAACGACCCCGCCACCGACCGCGGGAAACGCGCCGTGGTGCAGGCCATGTCCGAGGCGCTGCAAAAAACAGGCAACGATGTGCTCATCGACACGCACGCCCAGAAAACAGCGCTTCGCCTCGGCGTGGCTGCCGAAGCCGCGCGGCGCGAATTCAAGAAAGCCCGTCCCACGGCTGCTCCCGTTGTGGAACGGGACTCGGCCGAGCCCGCTGTCGAATCCGAACCCGCGGCGCGGCCAACCCAGCACGAGCTTTGGCTGCTGCGGGCGTTGATGGAAAGCGACGACCAGGTGGAGTGGGTGGCAAGGCATTTGGATCTCGCGTGGCTGCCGACGCCGGATGCGCGTGAAATTATTTCGCGGCGGCTTCAAGCAGGCCACGATTGGCCGGGCGCCGCCGCATGGGTTTCCCATCCGGAAAATGCGCGCTGGCAGAGTCTCGTTTCCGAAATCTTGACGGACACGCGCCCCATCCCTGACCCTGTCGCGATGGTGCAAGGCACTCCGCGTCATGACGGAGCGGTCAAGCATCTTCGTGACTTGGATATTGACCGCCGGATGGCCGAGGTGAATCGCCAATTGGCCGCAGAGCAGGTTTCGGAGGAGGACCAGAACCGGCTGCTCCTGGAATCGGCGCGTTTGAGGCAGTTGAAAAAGCAGCCACTGGCTGCCCTAGGCGATCAGTAGTATAGGAATTTTGTGAGCGTTGTTCGCGTTGTTCGAAATGCCAAGCAGATTTTGAAATCTGCGCTACGAAGATGGCTCGGCAGGAGCCTCGCCCTACCGTGCTTTTTGATGATTCTTGCGGGACTTTTTGCCACCAATCTCAGCGCCGCTCCGCGCCCCAACATCATCGTCATCCTCGCCGATGACATGGGATTTTCCGACCTCGGCTGCTACGGGTCAGAAATTCCGACGCCGAATCTCGACAAACTTGCGAGCCGCGGGATGCGATTCACGCAATTTTACAACACGCCCCGCTGCTGTCCGTCTCGCGCCGCGTTGTTGACAGGACTTTATCCGCAGCAAACCGGTGTCGGGGCGATGATGGAGGACAAGGGGATTCCCGGTTATCGCGGCGAACTGAATCACCATTGCGCAACCATAGCCGAATTGCTGCGCGGCGCGGGATACCAGACGCTGATGGTCGGGAAATGGCATCTCAACCACATTTATTTCGACGGCAAAAAGCAGTTGAATTTTGAATCGAACGAACCGTTTTGGGAAAGCAAGGATGGCTGGCCGCTGCAGCGCGGGTTCGAGGAATATTATGGAACCATCCACGGCGTGAACAGTTATTGGGCGCCGTTCTCGCTCGTCAGCAACAACACGCCCATTCGCGCGGAAGGAACAAATTTCTATTATACAGACGCATTGACCGATCACGCGGTGGCGGACGTGGAGCGTTATGGCGGAAAGCAGAAGCCGTTCTTTCTCTACCTCGCTTACACCGCGCCGCATTGGCCGCTGCAAGCGCCCGAGGCGGACATCACCCGGAATCGCACGACTTACGCGGTCGGCTGGGACGTCATTCGCACGAACCGCTACAAACGGCAGCTCGAAACGGGAATCATCGAGCCAGATTGGCGGCTTTCGCCGCGCGACAGCGACGTTCGGGATTGGGAAAACGTCGCGAACAAAGATTGGCAGGCCAATCGCATGGCAACTTACGCGGCGATGATCGAGAAGATGGATGCGGGCATTGGCCGTGTGATGAAGGCGCTCAAAGACAAAAACGTTGAGCAGAACACACTGGTGCTTTTCCTTTCCGACAACGGCGCGTGCGCGGAAGTCATCCAGCCCGATTGGTATGATGTGCCGAGCAAAACGCGAAGCGGCGCGACGGTGCGCGTCGGCAACACTCCAAACATTTGGGCCGGCCCCGAAGACGTCTGGCAGAGCTACGGCGTGCCATGGGCCAATGTCAGCGATACGCCTTTCCGCCTCTATAAACATTTCACGCACGAGGGCGGAATTTCGACGGCGTTCATTGTGTCGTGGCCTGCGAACGTGCAAGGGCAGGGGACTATCACGCGGCAAACCGGACACATCACCGATATCATGGCGACGTGCCTCGATGTCGCTGGAGTGGCGTATCCGAAATCGTACAATGGAAACGATCTCACCCCGCTGGAAGGCCGCAGTCTCCTTCCAATTCTCGAAGGGAAGACCCGTGAATTGCGCCCGCTCTTTTGGGAACACGAAGGCAATCGCGCCGTTCGATTTGGCTCGCTCAAGCTTGTCTCCCGCCACCCGGGTCCATGGGAACTTTACGACACTGCGGTGGATCGCACGGAGTTGACCAATCTCGCTGGTGCCCGCCCTGCGGATGTCGAAAAATTGTCCGCTATGTACGAAGCATGGGCAAGCCGTTGCGGCGTCGTTCCTCCCGAAAAACTTCCGCCCAATCGTCAAATTGTTCCGGCGAAAATGGATCACGACTGATCGGAAATTTTGAACAGGAGAAAAACCGAGAGCGCAGAGAAAAACGCCGGTGCGACTGAAGTTCAAGGTAGGGACGCCTCGCCGAGGCGTCCGGGGGCGTGAAGGTTTGCCAGCGTTTAATTTCGGACTGAGACTCAGCCAATAAGCTTTTTTGGCGCGAATCTTTTGAGAGGAAGATCGCGCTTGAAAGCTGCCACGCCCTCGGACGCCTCGGCGAGGCGTCCCTACCTTTGACCCTTTTTCAATTCCCCATCGCTGATCGGATAATGTTTTATCTCTGCGCCCTCGGTCCGCCTCCTGTTCAAAATAACCTCGTCATAGGCTGGCGCAGAACCGTAACTTTCCTGCCGTTGCTGGAGATTAAAAATCTGCAAATCGAATTCCGCTCAGACCGCGGGTCTGTCCGGGTGGTGGATGGTGTCGGGTTTTCCATCGGCGCCGGCGAGACGCTTGGCCTGGTCGGCGAAAGCGGTTCGGGCAAGAGCGTGACGGCGCTGAGCATCGGCAGATTGCTCGCTTCGCCTCCGGCGGTTTACGCGGGCGGAGAAATTTGGTTCGATGGCCAGGATGTTCTCAAGGCAAAGCCGAAAGATCTGCGTGCGCTTCGCGGGTCAGGTGTCAGTTATATTTTTCAGGAACCGGGCGCTTCGTTGAATCCTGTTTTTCGCGTGGGACGGCAGATCAAGGAGTCTCTGAAATTGCACCAGCCTGCGAAAGCAACTGACGCCGAAGTGGCGCGGCTGCTGAAGCTGGTGGGAATTCCCGCGCCCGAATCACGCGCGAAAAATTATCCGCACGAAATGTCCGGCGGCATGCAACAGCGCGTGATGATCGCCATGGCGCTTGCCGCCGAACCCAAACTTCTCGTGGCCGACGAGCCGACGACCGCGCTCGACGTCACCATCCAGGCGCAGATTCTCGATTTGCTGAAGGAAATTCAGCAGCGCCTTTGCATGAGCCTCCTTCTCATCACGCATAATCTCGGCATCGTCGGGCAAATGGCGGATCGCGTCGCGGTGATGTATGCGGGGCAGATCGTGGAGACCGCGCCTGCGCGGGACTTGTTGCGAAAACCGCTTCATCCGTACACGCGCGCGTTGATTGCGGCGGCGCCGAAGCTCGGAGCGTCCCAAGGGCGCCTTGCCAATATTCCCGGCAACGTCCCGCGCCCCGGCGCAACGCCGTCGGGCTGCCGGTTTCATCCGCGATGTTCGATGGCGCGGCCCGATTGCGCGACGAATGCTCCCGAATTAATCACCGTCGAACCGGGGCGGCAAGTGCGCTGCCCGTACTGGAATTGCCCATGAACTCCGCCGCGCCATTGCTGGAGGTGAAGGATTTGAAGGTTCATTTTCCTGTCAAGCACAGCATTTTGAGCAAGACCCGCGAATGGGTCAAAGCGGTCGACGGCGTAAGTTTTTCGCTCTCCGCTGGCGAGACGCTTGGCTTGGCCGGGGAAAGCGGCTGCGGCAAAACGACGCTCGGCCGCGCGCTCATGCGCCTCCTTGAGCCGACTTCCGGGAGCATTCTTCTTGACGGCGAGGACATCACGCGATGGGATGCGGCACAGTTGCGCTCGCGCCGCCGCAAGTGGCAGATGATTTTCCAGGATCCATTCAACTCGCTCGATCCGCGCATGACGGTCGGGCATATCATCGGCGAAGCGCTGGAAATTCACGGTCTGGCCGCAAGCGCCAAGGATCAGAACGATCGCGTGAGGGCGCTTTTGGAATCGGTCGGATTGAATGGCGCGGATGCCGATTCGTATCCGCATGAATTCAGCGGCGGGCAGCGCCAGCGCATCGGCATTGCGCGGGCGTTGGCGGTGGATCCGAAATTGATTATTTGCGACGAGCCGGTGAGCGCGCTGGACGTTTCCGTGCAGGCGCAAATTGTGAACCTTCTGCAAGACCTTCAGGAGCAGCGCGGCGTGGCTTATCTTTTCGTCGCGCACGATTTGGCCGTGGTCGAACGCATCAGCAGGCGAATCATGGTGATGTATTTGGGAAAGGTGGTGGAAATTGGCCCTTCCGCCGAAGTGGTGGGCAATCCAAAACATCCCTACACGCAAGCATTGATCTCCGCCGTTCCAGAAATGGACCCACGCAAACAAAAAGCGCGCGTCGTGGTCCCTGGCGAAATGCCATCACCCATCCGTCCCCCTCCCGGCTGCCCGTTCCACCCGCGCTGTCCCATTGCCGAAGACCGTTGCAAGCGCGAAGTGCCTGCGTTGCGGGAGATTAGCCCCGGCCACTCAGCCGCTTGCCATCTCGCGATTTAGGTGCGCAGGACTCTGAAATTGAACAGGAGGATAGCAGAGAGAACAGAGAAAAAGGCCTTTTTTGCGGTTGCGATCGAAAGTGGGTGAGGCGTAGGTGAGATTGCCGCGGATTTCGTTTTGAGCGCGGCTGTGTCGAAGACCAGCCGCAGCAACACTCAAACTACCGAAAACAAATCTTGCGATGGCCATCTCCGAAAACCATGTCAAAACTTCGAAACCGCGACTGACGAGCCGCCGGAAATCATTCCACGCGCCATTTATGTCGGAGCGGCTGCGGCTGGTCTTCGACACAGCCGCGCTCCGCCTGTCGGCCTGCGCCCAGCGCGCACTTTCAATCGCGCCTCCTTTCGCCCCAACGATTTTATTTCATCTCCGCGCCCTCGGTCTTCCTCCTGTTCAAACTTTTTATTTTTTTGCCGCCGCCCGCGATTTAGATGGGTCTGGCTTTTTCCGCGCGAGTTGGGTTAATTGAGAATTATGCCTGATGAAAACAGCTCATTCAAAGTCGTTCGCACCGAACGGTCTACACTGCAAATCAATCGCCGCCACTTTATTTACACGACGGCTCTGGCCGCGGGCGCGCTCGGCTTGTCCGTGCCGGAATTGATGGCGCGGCCCAATTTCAAATCGCCCAACGAAAAACTCGATATTGCCGGCATCGGCACAAATGGCCGCGCCGCGGCGGATTTGAAGGGCGTCTCTGGAGAAAACATTGTCGCGCTGTGCGACGTGGATGAGAACAGCCTGCATGACGCATTGAAATTGTATCCGGGCGCACGGACGTATCGCGATTATCGTGTCATGCTGGAAAAGGAGAAGACTATCGACGCCGTCACTGTCGCCACGCCCGATCATCATCACGCCCCGGCGGCGATTCGCGCGATTCATGCGGGCAAGCACGTTTACGTCGAGAAACCGCTGACGCACACGGTTTGGGAGGCGCGGCAATTGACGCTGGCGGCGCGCAAGATGGGCGTGGCCACGCAAATGGGCAACCAGGGCCATTCGGGCAAGGGCATTCGCGAGATGTGCGAAATGATTTGGTCCGGCGCCATCGGCCAGGTGCGCGAAGTCCATTGCTGGACCGACCGCGCCAAAGGTTGGTGGGCGCAGGGCACAACGCGTCCGCCTGGCTCCGACCCGGTGCCCGCCTATCTCGATTGGGATTTGTGGATTGGGCCAGCACCGATGCGGCCTTTTCTCCACGAATGGCCCGCGCAATTTCAAACGCGTCTCGGCAAGAATGTTTATCATCCATTCGATTGGCGCGGTTGGTGGGATTTCGGCTGCGGCGCGCTGGGCGACATGGCTTGCCACATCATGGATTGCCCGCAAATGGCCCTGAAACTCGGGCCGCCCGATACAGTGGAGATGGTTTCATCATCGCAGATCGTGCCGGAAATGCCGCCGGAGATGTCGATTTTGCGCTACGAATTTCCCGCGCGGGGTGAGATGCCGCCTTGCACATTGACGTGGTATGACTCCGGCCAGAAGCCGCCGAAACCAGCCGAAATGGAAGCGGAAAAATTGGACAGCAACGGAATTCTTTTTATCGGCGACAAAGGCAAACTGATTGCTGGCGTTTACGGAGCCAGCCCGAAGTTGCTTCCAGAATCCACCATGGCCGATTACAAGCGTCCGCCGCAAACAATTCCGCGCGTGCCAGATGACAGCCCGCACAAAGACTGGATCCGCGCGTGCAAAGGCGGACCCGCGGCGTGCTCCAATTTTGAAATCTCCGGCCCATTCACCGAGTGGGTTTTGCTAGGCAATCTCGCAATTCGCTTGGGCAAGAAACTGCATTGGGATTCCAAGCATCTGCGCGTGACAAACGCGCCCGAGGCGAAAGAACTCATCCGCGGAAAATATCGCAAGGGCTGGGAAGTCTAATGTACGGCAGGGCGAAACTCCGTTGAGCCCATTATGGATTTTTGGGCATTCGCGGAGTTGAAAGCATAGTCGGGGACATGAAAGAGAATGTGCCTATGAAAGGGCTTTTTACATTATTGGCGCTTTTGGTGTTCTGCATTCCCAATGCGGTGGAAGCAACGACCAATCTTTTGTCCATATCGCTTTTGGACAGCGCAAGACAGCCCATATTCCCACCCGTGCTGACCGATAAGGATTTCGTGTCCATTGATACTACGAATCAGACCTTCACGATTACTCCTGAAGCGGCACGACGTTTGGCCAACACAATCTGGGAGCTTAGGATTAAAAAATACGGGGGCGCGTTGTGGAAATTCCCGAATGGCAATTACGCTATTGTGGCGATGGCCGCTCCATTTGTTCTCCAAGCCTCGGGCGAGACGATCCGCAATGGCGTGGTTAGCACTTTTGCTGATTCCACTAGGTACGATGTGCCGGTCATCATTCCAAACCCGGAGTACGTCAACACCAATCTAACTACCAACGTCAGCTTTTGCTGCGACCCAAGTTATCCGGCGTTGTTTTCCAAGATTGGCCAGCCGGGAATTGATGACCGGATCGCTTCGGCGGTCCAGAAATTGTTCGCAAGCAAGAACGAAGTCAGTGGCGGGTTCGCGTCGAATTATTTGAAATTGCCCCGGAACTGCGGCATTTCCCACGCACCGATGCGAGTTCAAACTGGCCAATTCCGGGAGGCCTCTTAACTCGTTTTCCAGAATTTCCACTGTCATGGAAAAAAGATTGCCGACTTCGGGCGCTGACGCCAGCGGCCACTCTCCAGAAGAACATTGCTACGGCACCACCATCCGGTAAAATTGCCACTTATTAATGGCTCCGTTTGTATCGACAATCGGAAGAGAGCCAAAGCCAGGTGGATTCGTAAAAATTCCCGTCCAGTTCTTGAGGTCAGACGAGGATTGCACGATCACTTCGCCCTGGCCGGTGAGGTTTGTCAAATACATCGAAAATTGCCCGCCGCTGTATTGCAGCGCGCTCGCGCCGGCCATGAAGGAAACCTGCACATTCGTCAGATTCAGTGTGACCACCGCGCTGGTGACTGCGCCGTTGATGTTCGTCAGAACCGCATCGTAAAAACCGGCATTGGCGATTTGCGCGTTCGTGATGTGGAGCGAATAATTCGTCGCGTTCGGAAGATTGGTGCCGTCAAATTGCCATTGGCACGCCGGGGTGGACGCCGCGGCCACCGCAAAGACCGCGTTGCTGCCCAGCGAAATTGAAACATTCGTCGGCTGTGTCGTAATGGTCGGCGGCAGGCCAATGGTGAAGAACGTGCCGTTTTGGTTGATGCCGCCGTCCTTGCACACTCCGTAAAAATTGCCGTTCGGATGCATGAACAGGCCTGTCGGATTCGCGCCATCGACATTGGCAACCTGGTTGTTGGCCGAATAGTTAAACGCGTAGAGCAGGTTAAATGTCCCGGAACGCGTGAATTGAAAGACCGAGCCGGAACCGTTGAGGCTGCCGTAATAGCACAGCCCGTAAAAATTATTATCGCTGCCAAGCAAAAGATAATTCGGATTGATGCCGTCGGAATTATATTCGTTTTGCACGCCGCCGGTGGACGGAAAATTTGTCCCCTCGCTAAACGAATAGAGCGGCGTCAGGACGCCGTTGGTCGTGATTTTGAAAATCGTGCCGGTGTCGTACGTTCCGCCTGCCGAGCAGGTTCCGTAGAGGAATCCGTCTTTGCCATCGACCAGCGGGCCTTGGGGAGTGGCGCCGTCCACGCCGTTGGTGAATGAATAGATCGCCTTGTAAACGCCGTTGGAACTCATCTTGAAGACCGTCCCGCACCCGTTCGATCCGCCTCCCGCCGCTGTGCCAAAAATGTACCCATTCGTGTAAACCATTAGCGGACCCAGTGGCGTGCCCCCATCGACCAAATTGGAGAACGCATAGAAAACGGTGACCTTGCCTTGATGCGTCATTTGAAAAATCGAGCCAAAACTGTTGGTTCCGCCTTCGGGACAAGTGCCATAGAAATTATTGTTGTTGGTGTTCAGCACTAGCGCGTATTCCGGGTTCGACCCGTCGGAATTTGTGACCAGCGACGTGCCGGTTTTGACCTTGAGCGCCGCGAACGCGTGAAGGGAGGTGAATGTGCCGTTCGTCTTGACGCTGAAAATGCTGCCATAACCGTTCGACCCTCCCGACGCGGCCATACCGTAATAAAGTCCGTTTGTTCCGAGGACAAGCCCCGCGCTCGGCTCTGCGCCATCAGCCTTGTCCGTGAATTCATAGATTCCCGTCGCCGCGCCAGTGGCGGACATTTGATAGATGGCGCCCCACTCATCGGCGCCCGCATTGACACAGACCCCGTAAAAATAGCCATTGGCCGAAAGTGCCAATCCGAACGGGTAAGTTCCGACCGGAGTGGTGTAGCTGGCTGAAAACGTGTAGAGCGCGGTGAAAGCCGCCTGCGCCGAAGCTCGCAAAGGGGACAGGCAGCAAATTGCGGCCACCGTGAAGCAGAGTCGAAGGTGCGCCAGGCAACCGAAACCAGCCCGGAAACCAAATGGATTTCGTTTTGCCATAGCACATCGTCATCGGAGAATCATTGCGGCTACTTTAGTATTCCCGCCACTTGACGCCGTGCAAGACCGGAACTTTATCTGGAATTCGCGAACTCAGCCCCCGCCCTTTTTTTCAAGAACGGCTCATAACGAAAGAAACTTGAGCCGAGCGATTGGGTATAATGGCGTCCTTCGCGAAAAATCACTTCGTTGATTTTCAACTTGTTACAAACAAGTTCCTTAACAGGCAAAATCACGCAATCTCGGCTCTACCTTTTGGGCTTGTCGTCGAGATTCGCCTTTAGATCTTCCTCGGAGACGGTGCTTTGGACGCCGTCGGGCGGGACTTCGACTTTGGCGATCCAGAGAATGGCGTTCAGCACGGTTTTGCGAAAATTATCGTCGGCCCAGTTCTTGTGGTAATGCGCGCCGGTGAAGCCGAAACCGCGCCCGCCGTCAGGGCGTTCGAAAGCCCAAGCCACGACTTGCGGCTCGCCGTGCGCCACGGAATCGCGCACCGCCTGATTTCCTTCGTGCGGTCCGTCGGGACGGTTCATCGTGCTTTCGGGTGCGATGGCGGAAAGAATGGGCGTCACGCCGGAGGCTGCAAAGCGCATGTGAAAATACCATTCGTCGTAAATCTCAAACGGTTTCACGCCGCGCGTGATGGGATGATCCGGCAAGGTTGCAAAATTCGCCTTCCAGGTCGGATTCACCGACCAATTCACTTCAAACGCGCCGCCCAGCCATTGCAAAAATTCGTTCTCGCCGCGTTCCCTCGTTGGCTCGACCGCATAGTGAATGCAGGCGAGGCCGACACCGTGATCCATCTGCATCCCCAAATCGGCGAGGTGATTGTCCTTCAAAACCGGATCGTTCGGCCCGCCGTCCATCGCCAGCACAACCGCGGCGGCGCCCTCGAATGCGCCCGAATCCGTCGGCCAGCCGTAAGAATAAACGACGGTTTGAATTCCGGGCACGTCGCGCAGGCATTTCGCGAGCAGCATGCAATCGGCGTGGTACTCGTGCTCGCCCGGGCCATGGCTGGGCGGTCCGGCCACGAAAACGATTTTCTTTCCGCTCGGCCAGATTTTGATTTTCAGGTCTTTGAATTGCACTTTCATCGGCTGGCCGGCATGCAATTGCAGCGCGATGACGCCCGAGGTGGCGGCTTTGCCGGTCTCTTCGTCAACGATGTCCACCATCGGCTTGCCGTTGACGAACTGTTGAATGTGATTTCCCTTGGCAATGATGATGTATTCGTTCCAGCCGCCGGTGTGGATTTCTTTTTGCAAATCCGCCGCGGAGCCGAACGAGCCGACGACTTCCTTTTTGCCGTCGGCATGAATCAGAATTTTCTGGCCGCGAATGGCTAGAATGCCGCGGCCTTTTTCCTCGTAGTTGCCACCGGTGTAATTCGGACCAGCCTCCATGTCCGCCTGATAACCGGCCACGACCCAATAATCCGGCTTCACCACTTTGCTGCGAAATTGGACGCCCGAATTGGCAAAGCCGGCATTGTTTTTTGCCTCAATGCGGAACTGGCAGCGCATTTCAAAATCGCCCGGCTGTCCGTTGGTCCAAATCAGAAAGGTGTTTTCCTTGGCAGGATGCTCGGGCGAAGTTTCGCCCGTGATCGCGCCGTCCTTCACCGACCACAAATCCTGGCTGCCAATCCAACCGGTCAGATCCGTTCCATTGAACATGCTGACAAAATCTTCCTCAGCCCAGCCGCGCAAAGGCGCCAGCAATGCCGCCAGGCAACAAATCGTCAATAATTTTTTCATAAAATGCTCTTCAAGAATTTCAGTCCGTCCACTGCGATTTCGTCGCGCGTCGGCTCGATTTTCCGCCAGATGGCCGCCGCGCGCGCAATCACTTTGACGTCGGTGGTGAAGGATTCAATCACAACATCTTTGTCGTAGTGAATTTCCTTCAGCGCCGCCGCAATTCCCGGCCAATCAATGTGATCCTTGCCCGGCGTCCCGCGGTCGCTGCCGCAGGCGTGGAAATGGCCGAGGCGTTTGCCGGCCTTGCGGATGGCGGCGGGCTGGTTCTTGTGCTCGACGTTCATGTGGAACGTGTCGAGGTGGAGGAGCAGATTCGGACTGCCGACATCAGCAACCATGTTTAACGCCTGCTCGCACGTGTTGATAAAATCCGTTTCGAAACGGTTCAGCGGCTCAAGACAGACTTTCTTGCCCTTGTCGCCCGCATAGGCGCTGAGCGTTTTCAAATTTTTCACCACCGTCTTCCACTGTTGTTTGTATTCCGGCGCGGGAACGGCGTCGGCGCGCCCCACCGCCGAATAAACCGGGCCGATTAACGATGGGCAATCGAGGTCCACCATTTGATCGATGGCGGCCATCATGTATTTGAGGCCGGTTTGCTGCTGGCGCGTCGTGCCGCGCAAATCGCGGTCAGGACCCATGCACGCGCAGACGGTGCCGCAGGCGATCCCGGCTTTGTCCAGCGCGCGCTTCACTTTAACAGGATCGATGTGCTCGGGGGATTCGATGGGAATCTCGACGGTGTCAAAACCCCACGCCTTGAATTTTGGAAAAAGCTTCACGCTCTGTGTCGTGAATGGCGATGTAAACAGAAAGGTGTTTATGCCGAATCTCATGGTGCCGGGCAGATTAGTGGGGCGTCCGGCAAATTGCCATCACAGAAATTCAGAGAATTGAATAAACTATTGGCGTCTTACACAAATTTCCAGCGCTTCGCCTTCATCTCGAAGCGCGGCAGGCTGCCAACGGGAGCCAGTTCGACCGGGACCCGCAAATTAAACGCGCCGTGCAGCGCCTTCTGCACGCGGTCGGCCAGCATCGGAGTTTCAGCGCCGTCCTGCAATGGTTCAATGCGGAGGCTCAATTCGAGCAAATCCCGCGAGCGATCGATCTGCACCTGGTATTCGACAATTTCGGCAAATCCGCGCAGGACGTCCTCAACGGCCGTCGGATAAACATTGACGCCGCGAACGATCACCATTTCGTCGGTGCGCCCGAGCAACCCGCCGGGCAGGGCGGTGTATCCGCAGCCGCACGGGCAAACATAGCCGGCGCGGACAATATCGCCGGTGCGGTAGCGGAGCAGGGGGGAGCCGGTGCGGCCAAATACAGTCAATACTAATTCACCAACGTCGCCGCTCGCGGCGGGCCTGCCTTGGGAATCGATGATTTCCGCGTAGTATGAGCGGTCGAGAACATGCAGCGTGCCAGGATGTTTCGGGCACTCGAAGGAAACGGGACCCGTTTCTGTCATCCCGTGATGGTCGAAAATTCTTGCCGATGGCCAGAGCGCTTCAAGGCGTTTTCGTGTTGCGGGAACGCTGCCGCCCGGTTCACCCGCGACGATCAAGAGCCGGATGGAGGAGGTCGAAAGATCGAAATTCTCCTTCGCCGCCGTTTCGGCGAGGTGAGCTGCGTAGCTTGGAGTGCAGCACAGCACGGTCGCCTGATTATCCGTCATCGCGCGCAACCGCCCGACAGTGCTCAACCCCCCGCCGGGAATGCACAAGCAACCCAAGTGCTGCGCCGCGTCAAACGCCAGCCAGAAGCCAATAAAGGGCCCGAATGAAAATGCAAAATACACACGGTCGCCCGCCGCCACGCCGGCCGCCTCATATATCTCCTCCCAGTTCCCAACCATCCACCGCCAGCTTTCTGGCGTGTCCAACCAGCGCAGTGGAGAGCTCGTCGTGCCGCTGGTTTGGTGGTAGCGCGTGTAACGGGCGAGCGGAAAAGTCAGGTTCGTGCCGAACGGCGGAAGGTGGCGCTGGTCTTCGGCCAGCTCCTGTTTTGTTGTCAGCGGAAATCGGCTGGAAAAATCCTCAAGGGTGGCGATGTTCTTGTCAACCCCCGCCAGTTTGCGGCTGTAAAATCCGTTTCCCGGGAGAATTTTTGCCAGGCATTGGCGCAACAGCGCGAGTTGATGGGCTGCCATCTCGTCGCGCGTGAAGACGTTGCCAGGCATCGGGCCTCAGGGCGTTTTCTTGACTGCGGCGGGAGGCGGCGCGCCGTGCGGAACGGCCGGAGGCGGCTTGAAATAGGTCACCATGAATCCTCCACCGGCGGCCATGAGAATCCCCAAATAGAATTGCCAGCGAACCGCGCTAATGCCGCCTTCCGGCGGATAAATGAACATGGCCACGATGGCGTTGATTATCGGCGCGCCCGCAAAAACAATCGACATCACCACGCCCGGGGTTCCAAGGGTGCCGAAGACCTGAACCTTGGAGCTAAATGCCAGCAGCACGAAAAAGGCGCCCGCTGCGCCAACGATGCCTGCCAGCAGCGACCAACCCATTCCACCTGTGGGGAAAGTCCAATCCGCCTTTCGCGTGGCAAGAATGGCTACCGGGGCCAGAATGGCTGTCAAAAAGTAGGCGACACCGACAAATAGAAAGGCTTTGAATAGGCCATTGACGGGGTCTTTCATGGCCGCCCGGCCAATGCTCAAGAAAACTCCGTAGAGGCCCCACGACACAACGGTCATCAATGCAAATGTAAACCAGTTCATAATATCTCCAAGACAACGATTCGTCCGGCAATTTCCGGCTGGGAAACTTTACGCCGCGCGAAACGGGATTTGCAAACACGATTATCAGCGGGATGTCGGAACGGGCGCATCTCACTTTTTGGCAATCCCCTGCCGACGAATCGCGGATTCCCTCGCCCCGCGCAGCGGGGAGAGGGTTAGGGAGAGGGGCGGTTAGGAAACGACTGAAATCCATCGGCCCCCAAAATGCGCCTCGCCGGTCAAGTCCTGAAACGGATTTGTCAGGTGTTTTGAGGTTCTCCTTAATTATGAATGGGATCGCACCGCTTCGCGGCGGAGCGCATTGGGGATTGCCAAGCTGTTCATAACCCGTAAAATGCGTCTGACAGAACCATGCGGCAACCCCCTACGTGGCAATGGGATGAAGAGGAGAAAAAACTGGCTTTAGCCGGGCCGGCGGCCTACGGGGCTGCCGCCTTGGCAGTTGCCGTTGCCTTCACTCTCCGGTTCATCATGGACCCCATTTGGATGGATCGCCTTCCATATGGACTGTTTTGCATTGCGGTTGTCATACTTGCGCAATTCGTCGATTTTGGACCGTGCCTCCTCGCGATCGTTGGTGGTTATGTTCTGGCAACCTGGTTTTTCGCCGCGCCGCGCCACACTTTAATTCCCAGCAGGCCGATGGATCAGTTTAACGGCATCGTCTATTTCGGCATTTGCCTTCTTTTGTTTTTCTTAACTTGGCGAACACGGCAGCTCTTGCGGCGCGAACAGGCGGCGACCAATGCGCTAGGACGCCTGGCCGCGATCATTGAATCTTCGGATGACGCCATTATTGGGCGCGACCTTGATGGAAACATCATCAGTTGGAATGGGGGCGCCGCCAAGCTTTACGGTTATTCCGAGCAGGAGGCGATAGGCCAGCCGCTCACTTTTCTGCTGGCGCCGGAGACGGAAAAAGAATTGGCCCCGTTGCGGGAGCGCCTGTGGCAGGGGCAGCACATCAGCCATTTTGAGACCGTGCGCCGGCGGAAGGACGGAGAATTGGTGGACGTTTCCCTGAGCATCTCGCCGGTCCGCAACACTGCTGGAAAAATCGTTGGCACATCGAGCATCGCCCGCGATATTTCCGAACGCCGCCGGGCCGAGCGCGAGCGCGAACAGTTGCTGGCCGATTTGCAGAACGTGCTGGGCGAAGTGCAAACGCTCAGCGGATTGCTTCCCATCTGCGCGCATTGCAAAAAAATTCGCGACGACAAGGGTTACTGGAACCAGATCGAACTTTATCTCCGAGACCATTCCAGCGCCAAGTTTACGCACAGCATCTGCCCGGATTGCTCCGACAAGCACTTCAAAGGTTTCCTCGACGGACCGCGTCCTGGAGCAAAGGCGCCGGAAACTTGATGCATCGGCCATGCTCCGCTTGCTGAGGAAAGTAATGTATTTTGATGGTGCTCTCGGAATCGGGCCAGCGCTGGGTTGAATGATAAAAGCCCTTCGGGATTTCCGGATGGGCTTTCAGAGCAAACATCGGAGGGAACATCGCATTCCCCTGAAATCGTTGAGGAACCAGAATTAACGATGCGCGTGAATCCAACTTTAATCTTTTTTCCTGAGTTCGGTCGTTCCAGATTCAATTTTCCCAATATTTCCACAAAAATCGTGCCGAAAACACTCTGGTAGGTTTTTCATTCCGCGACATCCGTGCCAAAGTGCGTCCATGTTTATTCATGGCAGGACTGAGAGAAGAGGACTGCGGGCTGAGGTCCCGACCGGGACTGGGGGGGGCCGGATTCGCCTCAAAGTCGTTGCACTCTATTGCACCCTATTGCACCTACCGTTTTGCAGGGGCCAGATTGCACCCGCCAAAACAGGTTTTTAGCCGGGATTCTCATTCCAGTGAAAACAGCGAGGCACCTGTTGCCAGACGAAAAGAATGGAGTTTTGCTCGTTTGCCATTTAACTTTCTGCCGTTAATGGACGCTGCACACATTAGAAATTTTAGCATCATAGCCCATATCGATCATGGGAAAACGACTCTTTCCGACCGGCTGCTGCATCGCACGGGAACGGTGGCCACGCGTGAAATGGAGGCGCAATTGCTCGATTCGATGGACCTCGAACGCGAGCGCGGCATCACCATCAAGGCCCACCCGGTCACCATGCTCTACAAAGCCAAGAACGGCGAAACTTACGAGCTGAATCTGATCGACACGCCCGGCCACGTCGATTTCTCCTACGAAGTTTCGCGAAGCCTCTCGGCCTGCGAAGGGGCGCTGCTCATCATCGACGCGGCCCAGGGTGTTGAGGCGCAAACGGTGGCAAATGTCCACTTGGCGACCAAGGCGAACCTGCTTATTATTCCGGTCATCAATAAAATCGACCTTCCGCACGCCAACATCCCTGCGACGAAGCTCCAAATGGAGGACATCCTGGCCATCCCGGCCGAAAACGCCATTCTCGCCAGCGCGAAGGAAGGCATCGGCATTGAGGATATTCTCGAGGCCATCGTGGCTCGCGTCCCGCCCCCCAAGCCGACCGGCGCGCCGAGTGTTCAGGCGCTGGGATTTGATTCGTATTTTGACATGTACAAGGGCGTTGTCACCCATGTCCGCGTTTTCAACGGAGAATTGCGAGCGGGGATGCAAGTTCAGTTGCTCCACTCCGGCAAGCAGGTCGAGGTCAAGGAAGTCGGCAGTTTTAATCCCAAGCCCTACGTCCGCGAGAAATTGGAAGTCGGCGAAACCGGCTATATGACGGCCAACATCAAAAGCCCCAAGGACGTCAAAATGGGCGACACCATCACCGACGCGCGCAACCCGTCGCCGGTGCTCCCGGGTTTCAAGGAAATCCACCCGATGGTGTTCAGCGGCTTGTATCCGATCAACACCGCCGATTACGAGCATCTCAAGGCAAACCTGGCCAAGCTGCAATTGAACGATTCAGCATTTGTCTACCAGGCGGAAAGCTCTGTCGCGCTGGGATTCGGTTTCCGATGCGGATTTTTGGGATTGCTGCACCTGGAAATTGTGCAGGAGCGCCTCCGCCGCGAATACAACATGGACATCATCGCGACCTATCCGAGTGTCGTGTATAAAGTTGTGATGACCGATGGCGCCGTAAAGGAAATCGACAATCCGGCATTCATGCCGGAGGTCAATTACATCGAGCGGATCGAGGAGCCAATGGTGTTTGCTTTCGTGATTTGCCCCAACGAAAATATCGGCGACATCATGGCGCTGCTGGCCGAGAAGCGCGGCGAGGCGGACCACACCGAAACACTTGATGACCGCCGCGTCATGCTGACCAGCACCCTGCCGCTGTCGGAAATTCTTATTGACTTCCACGACCGCATCAAGAGCATCACGCGTGGCTTCGGCTCGATGGATTACGAGCACGCCGGTTATCAAGTTTCAGACATGGTCAAATTGGACATGCTGGTAAACAACGAATCGGTGGACGCATTTTCGTGCATCGTGCATCGGAGCAAGGCAGAGAGCAGGGGGCGGGCGCTGGCGGCCAAGTTGAAGGAAGTCATTCCGAAGCAGCAATACCAGGTCGCCATTCAAGCCGCCATCGGCGGAAAAATTGTCGCGCGCGAAACGGTCAGCGCCATGCGAAAAGACGTGACAGCGAAGTGTTACGGCGGCGATATTTCGCGCAAACGCAAATTGCTCGAGAAACAAAAAGAAGGCAAAAAACGGATGAAATCATTCGGGTCAGTCAACATTCCGCAGGAAGCATTCATTGAAGTGCTGAAGGCATAGGGCGCTCGCCAGGAATCATGGACATGGCTGCTGACCAAAAGGTAGGGACGCCTCGCCGAGGCGTCCGGTTGCGTGGGATCAATGCCACCGCTCGCGAATGTATCATGCTTCACCCCGGACGCCTCGGCGAGGCGTCCCTGCCTTGGAACACATGATTACCCCGCGTTGGTTTTTCTCCAGCACCCTCCGGCAAGCCGGCGATCTCCGCAAGCACGTCCAGAAATTGCTTGACGCCCAGCGCGATCTTCTCGCGCCGCAAGCGATCGCGGGAGTGGAAGTTGCGCTTAAGGCCACCGATGACGCGATTAAAGCCGGGGCCAATGACGCCGATTTGCGCGCGCAAATGGAATCATTGGAGGAAGCCGCCAACAAATGGATCAAGCCGTATCCCAATGCCGACTGGCGCGATAACGTCGAGGTTTGTCTGGTGGCTATTGTGGTGGCGATGGGCATTCGCACCTTTTTCCTGCAACCATTCAAAATTCCCACCGGCTCGATGCAGCCGACACTTTATGGTGTCGTCACTGAGGATTTGCGCGGTGATCCAAAGTTCAAGATGCCGAGTTTTCTGGAGCAGCAATTTGAAAAGATCGCCCACGGCACGATTTATCATGAAATCATCGCGCCCGAGGATGGCGAAATCGTGGGACTTGGCAACGTCCCATCGCTGCTTCACATAGTGAACAAACAGGCTCTCACCGTGCGGTATGCAAGCGGCCGCCAGGAGACTTTCACCATTTGGGGCGGGCCGGATGACCTTGCCAACATGATCAAGGCCGGACTGCGGCTGCCTTATCGGCCAGATTTTCCAGTTGCGCCATCGCCATTTAAAAAAGGCCAGCCGATTATCCGGTTCAAAGAAACCACCGGCGACCATTTGTTTGTTGACAGGATGACATACAATTTCCGGCATCCGCGAAGGGGCGATATTATCGTCTTCAAAACCCAGGGGATTTTAGGAATTCAGGACCAGGACCAGTTTTACATCAAGCGCCTCGTCGGGCTGCCGGGCGAAACCGTGAGCATCGGCGAAGATCGGCACGTCCGAATCGACGGAAAGCGCTTGGACGCCTCGACGCCCCATTTTGCCAACGTCTATGGATTCGATCCAAACTTGCCACCACGCGAAAGCGTCTGGAGCGGGCACACGCTGGCCGGGACTTATTTGAGCTCGCCCCAGGATTCATTCAAAATTGATCCCGGCCATTTCATGGCGTTTGGCGATAACACCGTCAACAGCGCCGACTCGCGGTATTGGGGTGAATTGCCGGAAGACAACGTCATCGGAAAGTCATTTTTCGTGTATTGGCCCATCGGCCCAAGATTCGGCTGGGGGCAGGAATAGGAGAGGCTGCGTCCGAAAGCGGCTAACGGACAAGGATGGAATTCACGCGAATGCTCCGATGATTCGAGCGCGATCCACTCAGGGAAAAAGCACACGACTGCCGCATGGGAACTGAGCAAACATCCCATGAGCCTGGCAGATTTTCCGGGATGCGGCAATAGAAATAGTCGATTCTGCGCTCACGGATTCTCGGGAGTGTGCCGCTGCCCCGCCCTGTGATAAAAACAGTCCAGTTATTGCGAGGCCTTGGATAGGCGCGGGGGCATCTAATCATTGTGCGTTGGACACCCCACGCAGGATTCGAAGAGTCTCGTTTTGGCAGATCCATTTGGGATTTATCCGTGTGAATCCCTCGGGAACAGTGGTCGGGCCGGCGCGGTGATGGTAGGGGATGGCGGATTGCAATGTTTTGCGAGACGCGCATTTAAGCATTTGCAGTTTTTGCAATCGTTATTCTCGAACCGTTTGTCCGTTTGGCGATTTATGAAATACCTCCACTTTATCCTGCTTTCCCTGTTTTTGGGTTTAATTCCCGTCTCGGCCCAGCAAACGGTAGTCTACGTCAATCAAAGCAGCACTAATGAGCCGGAGGATGGCCAATCATGGGCCACTGCCTATCACGAATTGTCCACCGCTGCCAACGGCGGTTTTTTGGGGGACGACATTCAGGTTTGGATTGCGACCGGCACCTATAAACCCACTGCCGGAACGGATCGAACAGCCTCCTTTACCCTAGGCGATGACGTTGCGCTCATCGGAGGCTTCGTCGGCACAGAGACCTCTCCAGATCAGCGGTATTTCAGGCTCAACGGTCAACCCCTCTATCCGACCGTCCTGAGCGGTGATATCGGCAGGCCTCAATCCAACCCCATCACGGCCACGAACTCGGTCGGCGACCTGGTCAATTATTACATGAACGCCAACGAGCCGGGTTTCGAGGACAATTCGCTGCACGTCATAACAGCCACTGGCAGGAGTGGCGTGGTTCTGGACGGCTTAACCATTACGGGGGGCAATGCATCAGTGTCCACCAACGAGGTTTCTTCGCTGCTTTTCATGGAGATGACGCAACCCACCTCCGGCAATGCCTACGGGGCAGCGTTGCTGCCGGTGGATTCGCGGGTGGCAGGGGGCGGGTTGCTTTTTGAGGGCGATGATGTGGGATTTGCTGGCGCCTTCTACGACACCGTTTATGGCGGCGCGGCTCCAAATCTCGTGATCACCAATTGCATTTTTGTGGGCAATTCGGCAGGCGCGTTTGGCGGAGCGGTCGCGGTAGACACTGCGGAGGCTCGGATTGACAATACGCAGTTTTTGCAAAATCAGGCCGGATACGAAGGGGGAGCCTTCTGGGGGCAGTCGCAGATGGACAATTTCAGCCATTGCTACTTCCAATATAACTGGGCTTACAAATCCGGCGGCGCCGTGCAGTTGGAAACCATCCCCAATGGCTGGTCCGTAGCCGGGGGGGATAACTGGCTCTACGGGGACGTCTCAAACACCCTCGCAAGCGTGCAGAATTACATGGCCAATATGGAATTCACCTACGAAGTCATGCTCGGCAAGCTTTCCTACTATAGCGAGTTAAGCGGGGGATCGAGCGGCCCAGTTGATTTCGCGAACAATCACGTTGCCATTGAGCAGGATCTTGAAAACGCGGGTGAGAGCTTGGGCGTGTCCATCCTTACTGCGGTTGCCAAGCAAACAATAGCTTCAGATATTTATGCCAGTTTCGTGGACTTGGTCGGGGCGAACGCCGCCGATATAATCGGCGTTTATGGCCAGATGGCCGCCATTGTCGTGGTGGCGGACATTGTCGTTGACGCCATTAGCCTCATTCCGGGGATAGAAAACTTGCCTGGTTACGACGCCTTTCTTGATGGTTGGAACATGGATTACAACTATTTTGAGACTTACGCATCGCCGAGTGGGTGGGCCACCTTGTTGTATAATTACGTCGCTGCCTTGGAGGCTCCGCCGGCGCCGAGTTACGAGAGCCAGGCACAGGCATTGCGGGTTGCCGACCAGCTCAACTATAATCAGCTTGGGTTCAATCAGACCTTCGGCCCGGAGTCCTACTACCAAGCTCGGACGGCGTTTACGTTTTGCCAATTTGAGACCAATCAAACTGAAGGCTGCGGCGGGGCCATCATGGCCGAATACGACAATGTGACGATGGAGGACTGCCGGTTTGACCACAACAGGGCGACTCTAACCGGAGGAGCTGCGATGTTCACTTGCTTCTGCCAGCCGATTCTCGTCAGCGACGCGTTTGTTCGGAATGAAAGCGTCAACGGAATCAGCGCCGTGGCGAATGAGTTTCGGGTTGAGCCGCAAATCTTGAATTGCTCGTTTCTTGACAACGTGAGCGCCACCAATGGCTGCGCGGTTGATAATGAACTTGGCGCGGACACGTTTATCGGAAATAGCATTTTCTGGGGCAACTCTAATTTGGTGACGCTGCTCAACGGCGATCAATTCTATCGTGATGGCGCGGACATTTCTACATCCACCTCCAGCACGCTGAGCGGCAAAGGCTTGGACTCCTACAACCAGGCGGGCGATTCTCATTGGGCGTGGATAGGCATGTGCGACGTCCATTATTCGCTTATTCAGAGCGAAACGGAGATCGTACTGGGCCAGGACGATTTCGAAAATTACAACTACGGCGTCGACCAATTAGGTGCGCTTGTTCAAGCGGAGGTGTTCAACGTCGGGCAGGGGATGCGTGAGACCTTGACGAATCGCGCGTTCGGGAACACGGCCCAAAACCCAGCTATCTCCGGGGATGGGGTGGCGCCTTCCTTTGGCTCGCCCGCGCTCAACGCCGGCGACGTCTCGCTGCTGAACAATGGTTACCGGAACTGGTCCATTACCGGCAAGGATTTATATGGCAACCCGCGTGTGGACAATGGGAAAGTGGACATGGGCGCTGTGGAAGTGTCAGGGGCAGGCTTGGCCAGCGGCTATAACCCATTCACCAGCAGTCTCACCGCCAGCCTCAGCAACTACTCGGCCACCAGCTTCAACCCGTTCACCAGCAACCTCGTTGCTGCCGTCAGCAACTACGTTCCTCCAGCCCCACCTCCCGCTGAGGGACCCATCAGCAACTATTATATCAACGCCAGCACCTATCCTCCTGGCGACGGCAGTTCGTGGGACAAGGCATACACAAACTTCCCCGCCATTCCCACAAACCTGGTGGCCAACGGTACCGTTTGGGTGGCTGCCGGAACTTACAAGCCGACCGTCCCAATGACTGTTCAGTCAGGCATGTCCGTGGTTGGCGGCGTTCCGGAAGGATCATTTTTAATCACGGACAGCAATCCGCAGGAATATCCGACCATTATCGACGGTGGAGGAAATAAGTCACGGCTATTGATCGCTTACACGACGAACCAACCTATATTGGTAACTGGACTGACATTCCAAAATGGCGCGCAAGGAAATGACAATGCCACGGCACTGCTGGAAGCATACGGCTCCACGATAGTTTCAAATTGTCAATTCAACAACAACCTTGGCGCGTCCGCCGTTGGTGAGAACTCTTTATTTCTCAATTGCACATTTAACAACAATCAGGCCAACGGCAATTCGCTGGGCATATTGGTGCTTTTTGACTCTGAAGCGCAAAGCTGCAGCTTTACCGGCAACAACTCCTTGCCGGTCTACGTCTCCGGTGGCGGCATCAGTGGCTGCTTTTTCGAAAGCAACAAGACAAACAGCACGTCGCCGTTTTCCGGCGCCAGTATTTACTCCAGCGAGCTAAGCGATTGCAACTTCCAGTACCAATCCGGCCCATCTCTTAACGCGGCTGGCGGCTCGACCGTTTACGCCTGCGCTTTTAAGGACCAGGGAGTTTGCGCAAGCCTGCAGGACAGCGTCATTACCAACTGCCAATTTACGCAAGATGCCCTGGGGCCGAACGATTCCGCCGTGATGATCCTGAGCTCGAGTTTGGCCGAGGATTGCCAGTTCACGCGGAATTCTGGCTTGCAGGCCCTGGCGACGACTAACAGCAGCTTGAACGGGTGTTTGTTTGCGTCTAACGCGCCTGTGTCTTCGGGCGGCGTCAGTTGCTTGAACTTGAACAACGGCTCCGCCATCAATTGCACTTTTGCGGGCGACGGCGGCACGGTGGCCGTGGCTGGCGCTCCGTCCAGCGGTTCAGTCACATTTTACGGCTGCGAGTTTGTGGGCAATACCAATGGCGCTTCACTGATGAGCACGGCGCCAATTTTGGCGATCGGCAACTGCCTCTTCGCCACCAACAGTTCGACCAACACGAGTGTGGTCGATATCGCCTCGGGGACGATCACCACGATTTACGATTCTGAATTCTTCCGCAATTCCGGGGCCGGCGTGGGTGGGGCCGTATACGCGGGCGCGACGGAGCTTGCCCTCTATAACTGCACCATTGTTTCCAACACGCTGACCGGGGCCCCGGGAATGGGAAGCGCCGGTGTGAATTTCACTGGCAACAGCAATTGCCAGGTGATGAACAGCATTCTCGTGGGCAATTCGCTGACATCTCCCGGCGGTCTTTCGGTGGAGTACCAGCAATTTCGCGGACTGACTTCGGCGGCGAGAGGCCTCGTTCAAAACAGCATCGTCCAGGGGTTGACATTGCTGCCGCAGTCCGGCTCTTTCGATGCCAATCCTGAATTTGCAAACCCTTCGATCGGCAACCTGACGCTCAGCAACAACTCACCGGCCATTAACACGGGCACCCTGATTGGTTACCCGATAGCATTGTCCTCGACGGATGTGGCCGGAAATCCGCGTGTTGTTAATGGCGCCATCGACATCGGCGCTTACGAACATCCGGCCATCATGGGTTATCAGTCGCATGTAACGACTTCCTATTCCTATTCGGAATTTTGTGACGGCTTGCCAAGTTTTGAAATCACAGCTTCAATTTCAGCCGGTTCTCTGCCTTCCGGGTATTACCAATGGCAGGTCAATCGCCTTGATGGAAATGGCTTCGTGCCGCTGGCGAATGACGCCATGACCAGCGGAGTCAACTCGCCGACGATTACTCTTACCCATCCGCCCACAAGCAGCGGCCAGTATTTGTATCGAATTATTTCGAATCCAAACATGGGAGAAGTCATCATACCTTCGAATTTTGTCCTGCCGCCGTTTCACTCCATCATTTATGTCAATCAAAACGTGACGGGTGGCGCTGGCGACGGGACAAGCTGGGCCAACGCGATGACGTCGCTCACGACGGCGGTAAACAGCGCCATCTCCTGCGGCCAGATTTGGGTCGCGCAAGGGAGCTACACGGCTCCTGCGGGCGGATTCATCCCATTTAATGGCGTGCAGATTTACGGTGGTTTTTCCGGCAGCGAATCCGATCTGAGCCAGCGAAACTGGGCCGCGAATCCGACGTATCTGCAGTCCTCCACCACGCCAGTCATCGTTGCGGAACAAGGAACTACTTCGGCGACGGTGATCGATGGTTTCTACATTCACTACACGGGACACCAGGAGGCAGTGAGCCTGCAATCCACTCCTATCCTGCAGAACTGCATTTTTTCCAATTGCACCGCGCTGGCTATCGTGGTGGAGGAAGTCAACTCGACCAACCAGGTGCTGATCAGCCAATGCCAATTTCTCAATGGCTCCGACACCGCCATCTTAAACAACCTGGGGAATTTGCTGGTGCAGCGTTGCCTGTTCTCCGGCAACAAGAGCGCTTCAGGCCCGGGAGCGATTTTGGCCTACGGCCACAATGGCACTTTGGCCAAGATTACGGATTGCCAGTTTTACAATAACAAAGGCCAGTCAGCGGGCGCCATTGACGCCCTCGACTCTTCCGCCACCACCGTATTGCGCTGCGCATTCACGAATAACGTGGGCAACTTCGGCGGCGCGATTTTTGTGGAGAGCGGCGCCCACATGGTGCTCGGCAGCTCGCTCCTGGCAGGCAACCAGTCGACATTTGACGGCGGCGGAATTTTTTACAGCGGGAGCAGCCTCGACGTGGACTTCTGCACTATTGCGGACAACATCGCGCCCGGGCAGGGCGGCGGATTGTATCTGGCTGCGCCGGGATGCACAGTTGAAAGCTCGATTTTGTGGAACAACAAAGGCGGGCCATCCGTCTTCGCCGCGCAACTGGACAACCAATCATCGTCGTCATCGGGTTACAATGTCAACAACACGATTATTCAAGGCGCGCCCATCACCACCCTCAACCCGTATCCGTATGACCCGCTTTTCCTGAGCGAGCCTCTTGGCAATTACCAGCTCAATACAAATTCACCCGCGATTAATATCGGAACATATATCACCGGGGCATTGAACGCCGACTCCGCCGATTTGCTGGGCAATCCGCGGCCCGGCCCTGGGCGCGGCACCGATCTGGGTTGTTACGAGTTGACTGGCGCGCCTGCGCAAAGCGGAATCTATCTTATCGCCGAGCCGACGAACTTGACGACGTGCCCGATTTCCGCAGCCAGCTTCAGCATCATAGGCTCTCCGGGTTTTCCCAACTATTATCAATGGCAGCAGTTCAACGGCACATCGTTCGTTAATATCAATTCTGCGCCGCAGACGCAGATTCTCGCGGAACAGAACACTAACGTGCTCTTCATCCCCAACGCTGGGAGCTTTAACGGTTCGGTCTTCCGCGTTTCTGTCAACAACGGGGCTTATATCACGCAGCCCGTCACCTTGACCGCGCCGCAGGAGCCGGTGGTTTATGTCAACGCGGCAGCGGGAGCGGGTGGCAATGGGACGAGCTGGGCGTCCGCCTATCAGTCGCTGGTCGCGGCTGTCGAGGCCACTTCGTGCGCTCAAATATGGGTCGCGGCCGGAACATATGTTGGCGGGGAGGACCTTCAACTGAACAGCACAGTCCAGATACTCGGCGGTTTCAATGGCAGTGAGACATTGCTATCCCAAAGAAACTATTCCAATAACGTCACCACGATAACAGCGGATTCGAGTGGCTATGCGTTCGTGGCCTACAATAACGTTTCGAATTCCGCGCTGCTGGACGGATTCTATGTCACCGGGGCGCCCACGGGATTTTTGGCGCTCAACGGGCAGCCCACGATTCAAAATTGCTTCTTTGTCAGCAACGCAATCGCCGTTAACTCGGAATTTTCGAGCGGGTTGCAACTGAGCAACTGCGTTTTTGCCGGCAACAGCGGAAGCGAAACAATCATTGCGCAGTATTCGACCAACCTGGGTCTGACGGGATGCGAGTTCACCGGCAACACTGGATACCTTTTCCTGGCGGACCAAACATCGGCAAACCTTACCAACTGCCAGTTTGTCAATAATCCCGGGGCGGAAGCTATGGAATCGTCTTCTTCGGCGATCACGCTTGAGCGATGCCAGTTCAGCAGCAATGGGCCGGCCATCAATGCATATAATGGATCAGTCACAATGCTGGATTCCCTGGTGTCGGGCAATCAAACCTACAATGCGAACGTCCTTTCCACCGCGATTTTTGGGTCGGACACGGCCATGCTATTTGTCAATGATACGATTGCGGACAACTTCGGCGCCCAGAACGGCGAAGGGGTGTTTCTGGAGGGCGGATCGCTTAACGCCTACAACTGCATCTTCTGGGGCAATGCCAGCGCGTCGCCCTACTATACGACTGAGCAAGTGCAAGTTTACGGCGCGGACGCCGGTGTTTACATCAATCACAGCCTTGTCCAAGGGCTGGATATATTGCAGGACTGGACTCGCGATGACATTTCCTATGCGCCGTTATTTGTCAATGAACCGGCCGGCAATTATCAATTGGCCCCGGTGTCGCCTGCGATCGGATCTGGCAGCCAAGGCAATGTCGCGGGGAATGACACCGATTTCCTCGGCAATCCACGCGTCCACGGAGGAGTGGTGGACATGGGCGCTTACGCGTTCGCGGGAACGGCGAGCACGCCGGCGTATTTGGCCTACAATTTTTCGCCCGAGGACGTGTGCCTCGGCAGCAGCGCGGTCTTTTCAGTGAACAATCTGGGCGCAGGCAGCATGACTGTGGCATGGCTGGTTAATACGGGCGGAGGGTTTGGGCCGGTGCCTGCCGCAGGCCCATATTCTATCTCCGCGCCGGGGAATGGGTCCACATTGACGGTTTCGAATTTGAACGAAGCGTTCAATGGAACGCAATTCGAGTTCGTGCTCTCGGGTTCAGTGGAATACACCTCCGCTCCGGTCACCGTAACGGTCTCTCAACAGACCGTCGTTTATGTGGATGAGAATGCAACGGGCGCAAACAACGGTACCAGTTGGGCCGATGCGTTCACAAGCCTTCTCTCGGCCATTGAACAAGCCGGGCCTTGCACCGCAATTTATGTCGCGCAAGGAACCTATACTTTCAACCAAAGCGCCGACCTGACGGCTGGCGTTCAAATTGAGGGCGGCTTCCCAACCGGCGGCGGAGCCGTCGGCAGCCGCAATCCGGCGCTCTATCCCACCCTCGTTCAGGTCAACCCAAATTATACGTTGGGTGCTGTATTCAACCAATCGTATGCCGAGCCGCCGGGACAGCATACGATTGTGGATGGGTTGGTCTTTCCGGGCACCCGGACCGAGAGCGCGTTCAACTGCACCGCTGGCAGCCCGCAGGTGCTCAATTGCGTCATTTCAAATTTCCCGAATCTTGCCCTGGCGAATTTTCAGGCCAGCATGTTTGTCAGCAATTGCGTGCTGGTTGGCAACCAGACGGCGTTCTACGGATTGCAGTCGGATTTGCAATTGAGCCATTGCGTGATCAGCAATAGCACCGAGTCATCGGTGGTCGCGATAGGCTCGCAGCTCACGGCGGCGGATTGCCGTTTCGTCAATAATACGAATTACGGCAACGGCGGCGCAATAGCCCTCGACTCGTTTCAGTACTTCTCCGGCAGCGCCGCCACGGTGCAGCGATGTGTGTTCACGGGCAATTCGGCGGGGGACGGCGGCGGCGCCATTTTTCTCGACACTTACTGCTCGCTTAATTTGATGGACAGCTTGCTTTACGGCAACTCCACGCCGCAGAACGGCGGGGCGATCGACAACGGAGGCCAGTTCACGGCCATCAATTGCACTTTTGCGAACAACGTCTCGCCCTACGGCGCTGGCGCTTTCTACAGCGAGTACGCCTATGCGACTTTGGAAAACTGCATCATCTGGGACACCTACGTCGGCACAGGTGTGCCGTATGGAACTGTTTCGGCAAATTATTGCAATTTTGAATTCCAGCCCATTGGCGGCAATTCCTTCACCGCGAATCCGTTCTTTGCCAATGCGGCGGCAGGCGATTTTACGCTCAGTTCCCGTTCTCCTGCGATTGATGGCGGCAATAACGCTTACGTTCAGAGCGGAGACACCGATCTGGCGGGCAATCCCCGCGTTCAAGATGGGACAGTCGACCTCGGCGCTTTTGAATCGCCGCTGGCGCGCAACGCGGTGCTGGTTGCGGCTGAACCGCAAGCGACTAACGTCTGCGTGGCCGATCCGGCGCAATTCCAAGTCGTCGGCGGATCGACCAATGTATACCAATGGCAGTATAATCTCGGCCTTGGCTGGACCGACATCACCAACGGCGGAACGATCGCTGGCTCCACAGTTTCCATCAGCACCAATCTTACCGGTGGCGATTCGGTCGGAACGTTTTCCATTCCGCTGCTCACGACCAATCTAAACGGGTTGTCAGTCCAGGCGATCTTTGTTGGGCAATCCTATACTTCAACTGTCGCCACGTTGACGGTTCCTACCAATACCATTATTTACGTCGATGCGTCCGCGGCCGCCGGCGGAAATGGGACCAGTTGGACCCATGCCTATCGCAGTCTGGTGGATGCCATTGACACGGCCAGCGCGTGCCAGCCGGAAATTCACGTGGCCAGCGGGACCTATGGCGCCAGCAGCACGTTTGCGGGAACCTATAGCGGCTATCACGATATTTTCATTCCTGACGGGCTTCTGATTTACGGCGGTTTTCCAACGGGCGGCGGGGCCATGAGCGCGCGCGATTGGAATGCCAATCCGACTATTCTCACCAATGCCGCCGGCCACCCGGTCGTGCAAGTTGACGGTCAATACAATAATTCCCTCGATGGCGAAGCGACTGTCCTGGACGGGTTCATCGTTGAAGGAAACGGGATCAGCTCGAGCGGCGTGCAGATCGTTGGCACCTCGACGACCTTGCGAAATCTAATCGTCCGCGATTGCGCCGGCTCCGGTGTGACGGCCCAATTATCCAGTTCGCAATTTACCAACTGTGCCATTGTCAACAATCAGACCGCCGGCAACGGCGGCGGGGTCAGCCTGATTGAATCGCCGGTGACGCTGGTCAATTGCGTTGTGCGGGGCAACATCGCTGGCGGCCAGGGCGGCGGCCTTAGCCTGATCGAATCGGGTGCGACGCTGATTAATTCCGCAGTGCAAGGGAACAGCGCGGGCGGAAACGGCGGCGGAGTTTATACGCAGAACCAGGGCTACTATGAAGCGGGCTACTATAATGTCATTGTCGGGCCCGACCAGCTCGATGACGTTCTATTGACAGGCAATCGTGCGTCGAAGGGTGGCGGTCTCTATGCAGATGGCCAGGCGACGGCGGTGAATTCGACGATTTCCGGAAATTATGCCACCGCGGCAGGCGGCGGCGTGGTGGAAGGCGGCCTGTTCACACTGACGATGGTGAACTCAGTCGTTTGGGGGAACCGATCCGACCCAACCAACGTTGCGACCGCGTTGACCGAAGAACAACAGCAGGTGGCCTCGGACTATACGAACAATTACGCCAACCTGTTTGCCTTGGACAATGACGATATTGAAGGGTTGCACATTTTGGGCGGGGGCGCGCTGGTCAACAAGGATCCTATCTTTATGGCCCCGCTTGACGCCGGCAGCGCGCCAAGCACCAATGGAAATTTTCAATTGGCTGGCTGCTCGCCTCTGTTTGGATTAGGCAATGCAGGTTATGACTTGGCCATTTCCGTGGACCTCACTGGCCAGCCGCGCTTGACCGGTGGCCACGTTGATCTCGGCCCTTATCAAGTCGGCTCCGGTTCAGCCACGCCGCTTCTTATCACGGCGGAACCGCTCAGTTTGGTTTACGCGTCCGACGCGACGAATACATTCTCAGTTGTGGCCACTGGCGACGGGTTGACTTATCAATGGGAATTGGCCGCGCCCGGGGCTGCATTCGCGCCCGTGGCAAATAGCGCGACTTACAGCGGAGCAACGTCCGCGACCCTCGAACTCACCCAGCCGCCGTTGAATCTGAACGGCGCGTTGGCGCGCTGCGTGATTACCACTTCGGAAGGCTGCGTCGCGGTGTCCCAAGAGGCCGCGTTGAAAGTTTATCCGACTCGTTATTACGTCAATGCCAATATGCCGGATGATTCGGGCGACGGCCAGACGTGGGCCACGGCCTTCAAAACAATCACTCACGCGCTCTCCCTTCCGTGCGACCCATCCGGGACGGAGATTTGGTGCGAGGCTGGCGCATATAAGGGCGGGACGCTGCATACCGGGCAATTGCTTTACGGCGGATTCAATGGAACCGAAACCAATCTGCTCCAGCGGAATTGGACCACTAACCTGACGGTGTTGAATCCCACCGGATCCTATTCGCCCAACAACCCCCTGGCCGCCGTGATCTTTTCTCTCCCGGTAACCAGCTTCAACGCGGTGGCTGGAGCCGCCGTGACGCCTTTGAGCCTGGGCCGGATCGACGGCTTCCAGATGAGCGGCGCGAATTCCGCGATTGTGTGGACTTCCGGCTACAATAACGAAGGCGCAACAGGAGCAGAGGAAGGAGCCACCAACGTCACCGTCGCCAATTGCACATTTACAAATTGCGATGCCGCCGTATACGGAACTTCTTCGCTTACCGCCCTCACGCTTACCAACGACACGTTCGCAAACACGGGCATCTCCCTGCAAAACGCCAGCGCGCTGGTCCAGAATTCAGTGTTTACCGGCGCAAACGCGGGGGTGAATGTGCAGATCGGAAATGTCACCATCTCAGGCAGCTTGTTTGCTGGAACTGAAACAGGCGTCGCCCTGTTGAATGTCGGCTCGGCCACCATTACCGACTCCCAATTCCAAAGCAACGCAACGGCAATTTCGGTTCAACACGGATTTACCTTGTTGGTTCAGCGCTCGGCCTTCCGCGGGAACACTGGTGGCAATGCGGTCGTGATCGGCGCGCAAGGCTATAATCCCACGGCGACGTTCGAAGACAGTCTGTTCAGCGGCAACGCCGGAGCGGGGGCGATCGACAATAGCGGGACCGCAACCTTCCGCAATTGCACATTTGCTGGCAACGGCGGCCCCGGCGTGACGACTTACTACCCGGGGCAGGTGGGATTCGCGTTGTATAACTGCATTGTCTGGGACAATGGCGCTCCAAACAATAAGTCTGCCAGCGATCCTTATTTCGTCTCGCCTGTCAGCCCGGCCGGCGCGCCCACGATCAGCGGCGATTACCATCTGACACCTTGCTCACCGGTGATCGCCAGCGGCCAAGTGGCGCAAGCCGGAGCCTCAACGACGGATCTGGAGGGACTGCCTCGATTGTCCGGCGGCACCGTGACACCCGGCGCGTATGAGCCGCAGGAGTCAACTGTGCTCACCATCTCCGCCCAACCGACCAATGTGGTGGCCATCTCCGGCCAGACCGCCAGCTTTAGCGCGAATGTTTCAACCACCAGCGGCGCGACGTTCAACTGGCAGGTGAGCATCGGCGGCGGCGCATTTACGAATCTTCCCAATGCCGGGTCATACTCGGGCGTGTCCACCACAAACCTCACTTTCGCCGCCAGCGCGGCAGAAAACGGAAATGCTTATCGCATGCAGGCGACTTATCCTTCCGGCTGCAGCATCGAATCCGGGTCAGCCACATTCAGTTATATTGTGCCCACGCTCGCCGAGTCGGGCACAGCTCCCAACACTGTTTTTACACAGACTGGAGGGCTCACCATTTCGCTGCCGAACGGGGTCAACACATCGACCATCAACGACCAAAGCGTCGACGCTTATGGATCGGAATCGGGCCGCTTGAGTTTCGGGAACGGGGCGCTGGCGTTGAACGGATCGACAATTTATCTGAATCCCAATCTTGGATTGCATCCCGGCGAGCAAGTGTTTGTGACGGTCGGTTCGTCGGTGCTTTCTTCGCAGGGCTTCCCCGCCATTCCTCAAACGTGGGAATTCTTTAATGACGTCTCCAGTTGGGACGGCGCGTTTAGCAATGCGCTGCCCATCAACGCCGCCAGCAACTACACGGCAAATCTTGTGCAGGCAGGGGATTTGAATGGCGATAAATCCATCGACCTCTTCGTTTCCACGAGCACCGGCTGCCGAATCCTGACCAACAATGGCACGGGCAGCTATCTCACCAACGGCATTTCGGGAACTTTCAGCGATTCCGGCCAGACTCTTGGCAGCGGTGCGGCGTCAAAAATCGTCCTTGGCAACGTGCGCGGCACCGGCTTGCTTGATGCGATCCTGCTGCGAAACGGCAATATTGAAGTGTGGACCAATTCGGACTCCGGCGTTTTTGCGCTCGCGTCAACTTACTCAGCCTCGGCGGCGGATTTCGCGCTGGGCGATTTGAACAACGACGGGCTGATGGATTTATTCGTATTGACGCCAACCAACGCACAGGCCTGGCTAAACAGAGGCGCAGGCAATTTTGCCAATGCGGGAATTTCCATCCCGGAATCGAACGCGGTCAGTGTGGCGGTGGGCGACTTTAACGGCGACGGCAAGCTCGACGCCTATGTGGTGCATGGCGACTCCACAGCCGGGCATGTCTGGCTCAATCAAGGCGATGCGACGTTTGAGCTTGGCTCCGGGGCCGGACTTCCCTCGGCGACCGGCGGTTACCAGCGCGTGGTGGCTGGCAATTTTTTGAATTCCGGCCACCTCGATCTCGTGGCGATGACGAACGGGGCTGCGCAGATTTGGGGCGGCAAGGGCGATGGCTCGTTCACATACTATTGCAGTGTGGCGGCAGAAAATCCGAACGCTCTCTGCGTGGGTGATATCAATGGAGACCATTATGGCGATTTGGCGGTGGCCGCCAGTGGCGCCGCGGTCATGCCTGAGGTCAGCGTTTACTTTCAGACCAACGCCGGAAGGCAGCTATTGGGCAATCAAGGCACCATTGGCAATGCGACGGCGGCGGCGATGGCGGACTTGAATGGAGACGGGGCGCTTGACCTGGTCTTGGTTTCGCCGTCCGGCCAGTTGGAAGCCGCTGTTTACCAACCGGTCAATCTTTGGTGCCAGTCCGGACCGGTTACCGATTCTTTCTTCGAGTTCTCATCCGATGCGTTTTACAATCAGGCTGAAATTAACGGAGCCGGAATGACTGGGGTTATATTTGATACGGTGCCAACGAACGGAACCTTGTATTTTGTTTATTACGGAGCCATCACGGCCGGTGAAGAAATCGACTTCGACCAGTATTGGGGGCAAATCGAGTTTGTCTACGTCCCGAATTACGGGTTTTCAGGCCTCGATTCTTTTACGTGGCAGGCGGAGGACTATGGCATCTACACCGGGGCGCACCCGTACAAATTTGACATCTCTGTCGCCCCGCAGCTCAACGTGGTGGCCACCAATCAATTTGTGAGCGTGGCTGCCGGGCAGTCGGTTTCTGTCCTGACCAACGGGGCGAATTCCATTCTGAACGGAGATCAGGATTACTTGAACCCGCTTGCGCTTACCGCAGTTGCGGAATCGCAGCCGCAGCATGGAACACTGCAGCTCTACACGGACGGCACGTTCACCTACACACAGAACGGCGGCGTCGCGCATTCCGACTCGTTCAATTATTTTGCCCAAGACAGATACTCGGGCGTCAAGAGTCTCTCCACGGTTTTCATCACCATTACGAACGTCAATGACACACCCCAATTGATTACGCTGGCATCCAACGGCGTCTATGAATCCCAACCGATTGGGTCTGTTGCGGGATACCTGGCGGCGCAAGACTCCGATCCTTCCGTTCCTGGCATTGCGTATAGCCTGGTCAGCGGGCCCGGCTCAACGGACAACGGTTCGTTTGCCATCGTCAGCAATGTGTTATACACAGCCGCCTCGTTCTCTTATGCTGACGGCGCGACCCGCAGCATTCTCGTCCAGGCGGCCGGCCTGCCTGATGCTTACAACGCCGTGGGATCATCTTCCACGCAAATCATTCTTGTTAATATTCTGCCACTGCCTCAGGCCTTGCCGCAGTCACTGCAGGCGTATGAGAATAGCAACGCGTTGACATTGACTTTGACCGGCGCGGGCGTGCAGCCTTTGCGCTATATCGTAGTTAACCAACCTACCAATGGAACGTTATCTGGAACCCCTCCGAATTTAAGTTATTTGCCAGACACAAACTTCTTCGGGACCGACACCATCGGCTTCGAGGTCACAGATGGTGTGATGACCTCGGCGATTGGGCAAATTTCGATCACGGTCAACTTCGTCGATCAGCCTCCCGCGTCGGCAAATATTGCGGTTAGCGTTCTGGAAAACATTCCCACGAACTTCGTTTTGACAGCCACGGCCTTCTTCACCAACGAGGTCCTAAGCTATCAACTCATCACTAACAATCTGCGCGGCCAGCTTACCGGAACACCACCGAACATGACCTACACGCCGACGACCAATTACCACGGAGCCGATTATTTTACCTACACGGCATCAGAAAATGGATTAACGTCCGCCCCGGTCACCGTGTTCTTCAACGTCCAATACGTGGAGCAGGCGCCCGCAGCGGTAGCTTCCACCAATTCGGTGCCGGAAAACGGCTCGATCCAGATGTTTCTTTACGGAGTAGATCCGGAAGGCAGCAATATGACGGTTAAAATCGTGTCGCAGCCGCTAAGAGGCGCGGTTTCGTTTGCTGCGCCGGGAGGGCAGAACGGGGCAATTTATAAGTATACGCCAATTGAGAACTTCAATGGAACGGATTCCTTTGCGTTCGTGGTCAACAATGGCCTCTATGACTCACCGCCGGCCACGGTGACGATGATTGTGACTCCGTCCCCCGTGCCAGTGGCGCTGGCCCAATCGGTTGTGACGCAGGAAGGGCAGCCCGTGTCGATTACGCTGACCAGCTCTGATGCAACCACGAATCTTGGCAATTTGCCGGCGACTTACCGCGTGGTTTCATCCCCGGCG
Organism: uncultured Verrucomicrobiae bacterium; assembly: GCA_963764165.1. Lineage (GTDB taxonomy): Bacteria > Verrucomicrobiota > Verrucomicrobiia > Limisphaerales > Palsa-1400 > Palsa-1400. The sequence goes on along the minus strand of CAVXRD010000003.1, from coordinate 381,791 downwards.
CACGGATCGCTGGCGACGCAGTTCAGCGGGAGCGCGGCATATGTGTATTCGCCAGGGGGCGGCTACTTCGGCCTGGATAGCTTCAGCTTTGTCGCCTATATCGGCGGATTTCAGTCCACCACCAATACTGTAACCATCGACGTTCAACCCGCCGCGCCTTCGGCTGCTTCCTTTATTGTCACCAATCACGACGCTTCGTTAGTGGGCACAGTCCCGATCGTTTTCCAGGGAACAGATCCAAATTACCTTTCTCTGTCCTACATCATTGTGACGCCGCCGACGAACGGATTTTTGGCCACAAACTTCATTTCGGATTCGGCCTACGTTTCTTACACTCCGAGCAATCTTACAGCGTATGCGCCGGATTACTTCACCTACATGGCTTCCGATGGCTATGCGACCTCGACTGTTGCCAGCGTGGCCATTGTGGGCCAGGAAGACCCGCATTCGCCGGAGTGGACGTTTGGGGGGACAAATAGCTTTGTTGGCATTCCGATAACCATTCCTCTTTCGCTCCTCGCATTCGATCCTTATAGTGATCCGCTGGTGTTCGTCGGCGCCAGCGCCTTCGGCGGCGGGAGCGTCACCTATTCTTCCAATACGATCACATTTACGCCAACCAACCCGAGTGTTGGTGAAAGCGGGTTTACGTTTACCGTTTCCAACTATTCGGAAACCGTTACTGGAACCAACTATGTCGGCATTTATCCGCGCCAGATACTCGTCGGCGCATACGGCCAGATTAACGGTCAGTCGCCCTACTACGAGCCGACGCTTGATTCAGCCATTGCTTTTGCGAACTCCTTTGGCCCGGGGCTCCAATGGCTCATCAGTGTGCCAATTTATCCGTTAGATGATACTGTCGGGCTGACGAATGCAGAAGCCGTTGCCGCCGATGGCAGTTTCTCGGCGATCGATATCAGCGGAAATATTTGCATAGCGCCGATCTATGTCCAGCCGGACGAGGTTGGCCCCACATGGCCGACCAACTTGATTCTTACCGCGGAAGAGAGCGTGCGCTCCAGCCGTTTGTTCCAGGTCGATCCGGGCGCGACGCTCGTCTTGAGCAATTGCGTGGCAACAGGCGGTTCGGCCGCCCTCGGCGGCGCGATCTATAGCGAAGGCAATTTGTTTCTCGAAAATTCAATAGTCACCAACAATACGGCCACGAGCGAAGGCGGCGCCATTTACAGTCTTAACGGGAGCGTCGTTTTAACCAACACCGAGATTACCGCGAACACAGCCGAATATGGCGGCGGTTTGTATCAGTTGGGCAGCGGACTATCTGCTTCGCTCGTTGCGAGCAATTCGGTCATTAGCGGCAACTTTGCGACGAACGACCTGGTTTCGACGAACGCGAATGGCGGTTCCGCATCCGTCACGTCAACTCTCTTGACGGTGGGAACCCAAACATCGCCTTCCTTCGGCATGCTGGCGGCGTCGTATCTTGCGAATCAAGGCACCGTGGCCAAATTCCCGGCTACGGCCGACCCGGCCCAATTCCAATTTAAAGTCACGCCTTCCGCGCCTTGGGGCGATGCTTCGGTGTTGCATGTCGCCGGCGTCGGGTCGCAACGAAGCCTCGAACTCTCGCCTGCCGAGGCCGCGGCTAAATCCGCGCAGAATATTAGCATCACGCTCGGCAACACGAACCTGAGTTACACGGAGAATTTCACATTGGCCTTCGATCCAAACGCGCACCCCGCGCCCGTGACCACTCCGTTTTATGTCATGGTGCTCGATCTTTACTATCCAGTGAGCATCCCGGTGTTGCAAAACGTCACCGGTTTCAGTGGATCGACCTTGACAGTGGTCAGCATTGGCGCTTCCCAATACGGAACCACGGCTACCGACGGCACAAACATCTATTACACGGCCGAAGAATTCTTTAGTTCCACCGATAGCTTCACATATCAGGTATCGGACGGCGTGAACACGGTGACCGGCCTCGTTTACGTAAGCCGCGGTTTCTACTTGGATGATTCCGATATTTCCAGCGGGGCGGATAGCGGCGCTGGCAGCTTGCGGGCGGAAATTGATTTCCGCGGCAGCAATTACGTCGCAGGCGGGACACAAATCGCTCTTAGCACCAACCTCATTATCGATCTTACATCCGCCGACGATCAGGTGGAAGGTCCGTCCGCCTTCGAAATTCAGCAAAACGTAACCATTTATGGCAACGGCTCAACCATGCAATTGGACACCAACGCTTCGCCGATGCGCTTCTTCCATGTGATGCCGGGCGCAAGCCTGACGCTAGTGGATCTCACGCTGACCGGCGGCATTGCCGCGCCTTCTCCGTACGGCGAAGGCGATGGTGGCGCGATTTATAACGAGGGCACCGTCAATTTGCAGAATGTCACCATCCTAAATTGTCAGGCGCAGGGAGAAACCAATTCTTTCGCCCTGGGCGGCGCCATTTTCAATCTGGGTTCCGTAACGTTAACTAACGTCTATCTAACAAATAACTATGCGTTGCACGGCGGCGGCGTTTATCAATGGGCCGACGGAACCGCTGTCAGCCTGGAAACGACCAATTCGATCTTCAGCAATCCTGAATCCGACGATGATTTGTCGGCAACCGCCACCAACAGCGGCACCGTGTCCACTCTCGCGATTGGCAGCCAGTTCCAGAACCCGGCCTTGCCGTGGGTTGGGGCGGAGGCCGACTTTGCCGCCAATAGCACAACGGAAGTTCCAATCTTCGTTGGCCAGGGAAGTGGCGCGGTCGCATTAACAGCCGTCTCCGAGAACACCAATGTTATTCCCTCGGCAAACCTGACCTTCGGCGGCACAGGAGGAGTTCGGCAGCTTACGGTCACCCCCAGCCACAACGGCATCGACAAGCTCGATATTCAAGCGGCGCTGGGCGGAATCTCGTTTACTCGGCAGTTCAAGATCTCGGTGAATAATGTGGCGCCTCTAACCCCTGTGGCTCCGCCGGAACAATACACGGTCTATGGCGGCCTGTCCTCCACCCTTGACGTGTTGACAAATGATTTCGACCCCGGTGGCGCAACGCTGTCGATTGTGTCGGCCTCAACTCCAACCAACGGCTCCGTGATCGTGACGAATAACGAAATTCTCTATGTCAATGACGGCGGCTCGGCTACCAACGATTATTTCACTTACGTCGTCACCAATAATCTAGGAGGTGCGACGATTGGCGCGGTGAGCATAACAGTGGTCCCTGCCGTAATTTCGGTGAACAGCCTTTACAGTCAAGGCGAGGGCACTTTGAGTGCGGCGCTCGCCACACTTGCGGGCTACGGAGATTCAGCGTCGAATTGGACGATATCCATTAGCTCCAGCCTGGCTGGCCAGACATTGAATTATAATCAATATGGAGCGACCGGCGGAGATTATCGGGCGTTCGACATCACGAGCCATGTTCACATCGACGGCAGCGCCGCGCCCGGCTTTACCATTACGATTCCGGCGCCGGGCTACGAAGGTCCGCCGATGCACATCTTCCGCGTCGAACAAGCTGGCTTCCTCGAATTGTCCGGCCTGACCTTGCTTGGTGGCGATTCCTACAATCTGGGAACGCCCGGCGCCGGCTTCGGCGGTGCGATTTACAATCTTGGCCAGATCAGCATTTCCAACGTAACGTTCAAGGGCAATTCCGTCACGGGCTATGGCGGCAAGGCGGCGGGCGGCGCGGTTTGCAACGACGGCGGCGTGGCGCTATTCGTAAATTGTTTGTTTAAAGACAATGCCGTCACCGACGAACCGAACTCAGTGGGCGGGGCCATATTCAACCGCAACGGCATCCTGACGCTGGTGTCAAATACGTTCGCGGATAACGTCGCCGATCAGGCCGCAGGCGTATGCAATTTTGGGGAAGCTATTACCACAATAACCGGATCCGGACCAACCGGAGCAGTCGAGCAGGCCAGCCTGACGATGACCGGCAACACCATGACCAATTCCGACGGCGTGACGGACGTGGCCGAAGTTTCCGTAAATGGCGGGGCATCCGAGGTGGTAAGCGTCGAAACTAATGCAATCAATTCCCTCGGCGCGCCTTTCATCAGCACAATTCCAGACGAAACGCTGCCTTATCTCACGTATCTGCCATTCTCTTATGCGGCGTCCGGCAGCGCCACCTTCAGTGTGTTTTCGTCCAACCTGACGATTATCCCGAATGCCAACCTCTCCGCATCTGGCAATGGCGGCTCCGGCGTTCTGCGAATGATTCCCGGAAGCGTAGCCGGAACCGACGCCATCGCTGCGCAAGTCACCGATGGGCCGCTTTCTTATGCGCAGGTATTCCAAGTCTCCGCGGCGGCCTCTGGGCCATTTACGACGGTGCAATTCACAGCCACTCCCACCAATGGAACCGTGCCGCAATTGGTGAGCTTCCAATCGCCAAGCGTGGACAGCAGCAACCAAACCATTGCGGCTTGGAAGTGGAACTTCGGCGACGGCACGACCAGCACGCTGCAAAATCCGACTCACACGTACACGAACATCGGCTCGTATGCGCCTAGCTTATTGGCTACTAACAGCCTTGGAGAGCTAGTCGTTGGTTTTGGCCCGCCGAACATCAATCTTGTTTATCCGACACTTCAATATGCGGTTAGTCCAACCAACGGCGTGACACCTGCTCTCGTGCAGTTCACGGCGCCAGCCACGGATTCGGGTGCCGTGGCCATTGCCTCCTGGAATTGGAGTTTTGGCGACGGTTCTTTCAGCACGCAGCAAAGTCCCACACACATCTACACCAACGCAGGCAGTTACGCGCTTTCGCTGCGGGCTACCAACGTCCTCGGCCAGTTCATCATCTGTTCCGGCCTGGCGACCTTGCCTGTTCTTCCGCCAAGCGTCCAGTACGCCGCTTATCCGGTGAGCGGCGTGGCCCCGGTCAATGTGCAATTCGTTTCTCCGGCTGCAGATACAGGCGGCAATGCAATCGTGAGTTGGACGTGGGATTTCGGCGATGGGACCGGCAGCGTGCAGCAAAGCCCTTCGCATGTTTATTCGGCGCCCGGAAATTACAATGTGGTGCTGACTCTCACCAACAGCGGCGGTTTGCAAATCGTCGCCACCGGCCCTCCCATAGTCTACGCTGGCGCGCCGCTCACAGTGCTGGATTATTATCGCATGGGCGAAAACGATCCAGGCGCGACGGCTGGCGGCAGCAGCTTTACCATGTTTGACAGCGCTGGCACCAATGACCTGTCGGTCACGGGAACGGCGGTTTATTCCACCAACGTCTCGCCTGTCGCCGCCCTGCTTGATGGCAGTTCCCTCAGTTTGAATCTCGGCGGAGAAAGTTATGGGACCAACCAAAACATCTCGCCGGTAGCCAACGACTTCTGCCTGGAAGCCTGGGTTTATATGACAAATATCTACAACAACCCGGTGATTATTTACTATGGCGATCCGGGTGCGAATGGATGGGGAATTGGTCTCATCAATAGGCAGTGGTATGGCCTTTATGGCGGCGTGTGGTTCTTCAGCGACGGCGTGAATGCGGCGCTGAACCAATGGACTCATGTGGCCCTTGTTTGCAACGCAGGCACCTCCACGATCTATGTCAATGGAGTTCCGTCGGGTTCATGCAACTGCACGCCCAATCCGCCCTCCGGCACTTTCGTAGTCGGCGGAGGTTCTGCTCCAGTCGGAGGGTATCTCTTTGACGGGCTGATTGACGAGGTGCGGCTTTCCACATTCCCAGACGGCGAATTCACCACCAACTCGCTGCTGCTGAATACCCCGATTGCGCCGACCATCGCCGTCGCGCCAGTCGTCACCGTTGGATTGACAACTGCGACCGTTACCACGACGGTCAATCCAAATGGACTCGATTCGCTGGCCTGGATTTCCTACGGAACTACGACAAACTTGGGATTGAATTCGGCGCCTACAAATGTCTATGCGGGAACATTGTCGCCATTCAGCATTGAGCTAAGCGGCCTCCAACAGGGAGCGTCGTACTACTATGCAGTGGTAGCTTCCAACGCCGATGGAGTGGTGAGGGGAAGCATTTCCGAGTTTTCGATGAACATCCCGCCGGTGGCTGGGACATTGTTTGCAAGCGGAGTGACGCCGACATCAGCGACACTTAACAGCCTGGTCTACCCGAAGGATTCGCCGACGGCTGTCAGCTTTGCCTGGGGCACAACCACCAATTTGGGCAACACCAATTTTGTGGCAACGCTGCCAGCCGAGTATGGCGGTTATGATATAAGCAATGTGCTGACGGGACTGGAACCGGGGACTTTGTATTTCTACACGGTGATAGCATCCAACGCCAATGGGAGGGCAGTGGGAAGCATATTCAATTTTACAACGGCGGTCGCCCCGGTGGCAGATACTCTCTTCGTCAGCGCATTGACGCCCTCGTCGGCGATGCTAAACTGCGAGGTGTTTCCGAGAAATGCCGCGACGGCCGTGAGCTTTGCATGGGGCACGACCACCAGCTTGGGACAGACGAACCTCGTGGCAACTTTGCCGGCTGAATATGGCGGCTACGACATCAGCAACGCCCTATCCGGGCTGGAACCTGGCACATTGTATTTCTACTCGGTGGTGGCCTCCAACGCGAACGGCATTTCCGTGGGAAGCATATTCAGTTTCACGACGCCTTTTGCGCCAGTCGCTTCGACGCTCCTTCCGACCGCGCTGGCAAGCACATCGGTGACCCTTAATGGAGAGGTGTATCCGAGAAACGCTCCAACAACGGTCAGTTTTGCGTGGGGCACGACGACCAACCTGGGCAACACGAATCTCGTGGTTGCTTTGCCTGCTGAATATGGCGGGTATTCCATCAGCAACGTGCTTTCCGGATTGCAGCCCGGAATAATTTATTTTTACTCCATCGTTGCCTCCAACACCAACGGGACAGCGGTGGGAAGCATATTTAACTTTACGACGACGGTCGGGCCGGTGGCAGATACGCTGCATGCAACCGCCCTGACACCTTCCTCCGCGGCGCTCAATGGCGAGGTGTTTCCGAGAAACGCCGCAACCGCGGTTAGCTTTGCATGGGGCACGACGACGAACTTGGGAAATACGAACCTGGCGACAACCTTGCCCGCTGAGTATTCCGGTTATTACATCAGCAACGTGCTGACTGGCCTGGAGCCAGGGACGGTGTATTTCTATTCTGTAGTTGCCACCAACACCAACGGGACCGCAGTGGGAAGCATATTCAATTTCACCACGCCTGTCGGGCCAGCGGCGTCGACGTTGTATGCGAGCAATGTGACAGCGACATCTGCCACATTTAACGGCGAAGTATTCCCGAGAAACGCGCCGACGACAGTGAGCTTCGTGTGGGGAACGACGACTAACTTCGGGAATACCAACGAAGTAACAACATTGCCGGCCGAGTATGGGGGGTATTTTGTCAGCAACGTGCTATCCGGATTGCAGCCGGGGGCGCAGTATTTCTATTCCGTGATGGCCACGAACACCAACGGCGTCGCGATTGGGAATATAGTGCGCTTCTCCACCATTGGCGGAGGCATCACGCTGGGACACGGCCAAATCCTGGGAGCGCAGTTTGCCAATGGCGCATTCACGATTGAATTCGCAGGAGTGGCGGGCTGGTCCTACGTTTTGCAGGCGACCACGAATTTGACAGATTGGTCGTCCGTAAGCACCAATAGCCTGCCGCAAAGCGTGCGCTATTTCAGCGATCCCGCCGCGACGAATTTCGATCGGCGCTACTACCGTGTTGTGCCAGCGGCCAAGCACCAAGAATCTCAATAACGAGCGCGGAACGATCTTTGGCCTAGCTGCGGATGGCAAGCTAATGAACGCCCGATTCTGAGGCACCAAAAGGGCGAAATGCTTCGGATGGTTCTCTGGTCGAGAAATGATTCTTGGATTGTCAAAAGTCGGAAGGCGCATGGACCGGGCGCCGCGGCTCATTCGCCGCACTGAGGCCAAGAACGCTCATTGATCGATGTGCGTAATGAATTTGTGATCAGGAAAAGCCGTGCTGTCGCGCTGGCGTTTGGGGAGCGGATACAGTGAAACAGGTTGTCTTCACTGGGAACTCGGAGTAATCTGCGGCCGTAATGACAGCCCTAGCCGACGATGCCACGCGGCTTCCTGATGACGTTTTGCTGGAACGCGCCACCGCGCTAGGCCGAGTGCTTTTCACACAGGACGATGACCTGCTGGCGGAAGCGGAGCGATTTCATCGAAGCGGCAGCCATTTGCCGGAGTTGTCTATGCACACCAACTTCGAGTCACCATCGGCCAACGCATCATTGATCTCGAATTGATTGCCAAGGTTTATGAGCCGGCCGATATGGCCAGCCGAGTCGAGTACTTGCCGATAAAGCGGCCATGATTCATGATAACGCCGCTGTCAATTAGAATCACCGGGTCTCCTCTTTGATTTCATCCCAGCTCTTGGTGAAACGAAGATGGCTGCTTTCGATGGCAGCCATCGCCTCCGCAAAGGATGGTTTTCGGCGCGGTGATGCCACCTTTCTAAGAAGGACTTCGTTCTCCCCCAAGACTTCGGTTTCGTAATAGTCCCCAGGGCGCAGCGTGGAAACTTCGATTCGGTGCGCCTCATCCACTCTTACAGCGTTCATAACCGCCATGTTCCGCCAAAACGGGAAAGCCTTCAAGTCTTGTCTTGCAAGCGACTCGGCAAGCCATTGGCTCAAGGGAATTAGGAAACCCCGCCTCAGGAAGCGGCAGAGCCACCCGTCAACTCCGCTAATAGTAGTCTCAGAAAAGGTATGACCTCGCTTTGAGAACGCAAGATGTATTCCGCGTAAGATTGCCGCTCTTCGCCCACATAGATATTTATTCCTTTGCCTGATAAGGCGCGGAAGCCATCTTCATCGGTTAGGTCATCCCCTAAGCAGATGGGCAAGGCCGCCGGCGCCACCGACTGCCAGATATGCCTGACAGCATCGCCTTTATTCCATGCCATTTTCGGGCGGACTTCATACATCATTTTCGCATGAACGATTGCCAAAGAGGAGGGCAGGCTTTTTGACCAATTTTCAAATCGTTGCTTGAAAGCCGGCAGATTGTGTGGCTCGACTTCGCGGTAATGCAATCCCACGCCAAATCCTTTGTCTTCCAACAGAACGCCATGAAAACCCGCGAAAACCTCTTCAAGCTGCGCGCGCACTTCCGCCAACTGGGGACATTGTTCTTCGTTCACGTGAAACTCACGCGCGCCGTGGAGGTCGATCTCGGATCCATGATTCCCGGCGTAGACAATGGCGGGGATGCCGATGTGTTTCCACACGTCGCTTACTGAACGGCCGCTGATGACCGCCACCCGTGCCTGGGAACAGTCGACCAGTTTTTCCAAAAGCTGGCGGTTCTCTGGCGGCAGAAGGGCCAAATCCGGTTGAGCCGCAATGGGAGCGAGGACGCCATCGTAATCCAGCGCCAGGAAAACCGATTTCCTCTCATGAATTTTCTCCGCAATCTCCGTCCAATACTCGAAAATCCCCTTCATGATTATTTATCGCCATTCTTGCTTTTGTTTTTTCCAATAAAGCTGTCCCAGGCCATCTTCGCGGCGCCGGTGGCGACGGCATATTCTCTCAGTTTGGTGGTCACAATCTTCAATTTTTTAAATGCCGCCGCTGAAGAGTATTCTTCGATGCCCTTGCCGACGCCCTTCAATACCAGGCCGGGCATTTCCTCGACCAACCCACCCCCCAGCAACACACAGTCTGGATTGATAAAGTCAACAAGGTTGGAAAGCACGATTCCCAGCAGGCGCGATCGGCTGAGGACTAACTGCTCAATTTGCTTGTCGCCGGCCTTGATGGCGCGGGCGAGGGTTTTGCTGCGCAGGATGGCAAGATCAGTCCCGCCCATTTTCAAAAGGTTAGGCGCCCACTGCCGCGAGGCATAGACCGCCGCTTCGGCCGCGATGGCAGTCCGGCTGCAGACATTGTCCAGCACGCCTTGGCGTTCGGGGCCTCCAATTGTTCCGAGGGGCTGAACGAGATAATGTCCAATGTCGCCCGCGATTCCGCTGGCGCCGCGGTGCAGTTCGCCGTTCAAAATCAAAGCGCCTCCAATTCCGGTTCCGATGAAGACCCCGATGGCATGCCGGGAATTGCGCGCGGCGCCGAATTGCTGCTCGCCATAGAGCCCCATTTGAACATCGTTCCCAAGTGATATGGGGCTTTTAGGGCCTGTTAACACTAACGTAACGCCTCCACGATGAGCGCGAGGACGACGAATCCGGAGTACAACGCATCCAATTTGTCGAAGCGACTGAAGACTCGGCGGTAGCTTTTGAGTCGGCGAAAAAGCCGTTCAATCTCATTGCGGCGTCGGTAAAGGGTTTGGTCATACTCCCACGGATTTAAGCGTCGGGGGTTAGGAGGAACCACTGGAGCGTAGCCCAATTCCCGCGCCTGTTGCAGAGTCTCGTCCCCTTCATAGGCGCTGTCCATGATGAGTGGAAGCCCTGCCGGAACCGGCCCGCCCGCCTGCAAAAGCTCGCGTCCTTGCGGCGCGTCCCCCGCCTGGCCGGGGGAAAGCTTGAGCATTAAGGCGCACTGGGCATTCGCGGCAACCAGATGAATTTTGGTGGTGCAACCGCCTCGGGAGCGCCCGATGGCCTGTGGGCCGTTTTTTTTAGCGCCCCGGTGCCGTCGGGGTGAACCTTGATCGTCGTGCTGTCCAAGCAGACTTGCTCGATCCGGATCGCCAGGATTTGCTCCTGCTGGAGCCGGGCGAAGACTCGATCCAGCACGCCCGCTTTGCTCCAGCGGTTCATGCGGGTGTAGATCGTATGCCAGTTGCCAAAATGTTTTGGCAGGCCGCGCCATTTGCACCCATGCTCCACCACATAGAGCAGGGCGTTGAGAAGTTGCAGATTGGTCATGCTCACGTTGCCGCGCTGCCGCGGCAGACAATCAGCAACCCGCTGATATTGACTCTCTGTAAGCTCCACCCAGCCATTTTGCCTTGTCGCCTATAAAATGTCAATTAGTGTTAACAGGCCCTAGTCCACTTCTGCATTTTTTGAGCCAGATTGAAATTTTTGAGGAACGGGATGTGAGGGGAAATCTGCAATTCGGTCGAATCAAAATCAACGCTGCCAGAGCAGCCAATTCCCGCGGCGCCGACCCGCATTTTCCGCGCCGCCGCTGTTTCCACCAATTCCGCGATTGCCCGCGAGAGCCGTCTCTCAAAAACCCGGTCGCCGCTGCCTGGCTCAGTTTTAAACCGGCGCTTGTCGACCACCGCGAATTTGTCATCGAAGAGCACCGCAAAAGTTTTGGTTCCCCCAATATCAAGGCCGATAATAGCGTGTTTGGACATAATGGGTTTATGGCGGCGCGCTTGTCATGATTATTTTGAGACGCGTGGCATTAGCACACCTTGTCCTCAACCCAGTCGGAATGCCAATAGGGCCATCACCGTAGGCTAAATGAAAGGTATCCGCGTCAAAACTGGGAAAAGGCCCCATCGCCGCGCGCGGCTTTGGCAGGCATCTTGGGGAACCCTTGAAAGATAAATCCCTGACAGAGTGGAGGGCAAAACGGGAAGCCCGGCGGGAAAAGCAACGGCAGCAAAATGCCGGCCGCGCCGCAAAGATGCACCATGCGCGGATATCGTCCGAATATTCCGGGCTGAGAGTGGAATCTGCGGCGCGCGATTTTTCCAAGAGGCAATGCCACGTAGGCTGTTCGGGTTGGTTTTACTGGCACTGGCGAGGCGCTTTTTATCCCAGCCAAGCGCCCGTCAGTCAATGGTTCAAATATTACGCAAGCCGATTTAAGACAGTGGAATTAAACGCTCCATTTTATTCCTGGCCGACAGTGGCCACTGTCAAATCCTGGATAAAACAAATTGGAAGAAAAAAGTTCGTTTACACAGTCAAAGTATGCGAACTCATCACCCATGTGAAAAAGTTCCGTGGAACCAGGGTGCTCATACGCGATTTCGGATATATTGCCGAGATTCTCGGTTCGCATTTGGGCTGCTTTCTTTTCCAACTTCCGCCGAGCTTTCATTATACACCGGCCCGTCTCAAATTGATTGCCGGCCAATTGGACCATTCACGGCGGAACGTTGTTGAATTTCGCGATCCAAGCTGGTGGAACAAAAAGGTTTATGCCACTTTCAGAAAAACAGGCACCATTTTCTGTTCGTGCAGCGCACCCAGGCTTCCAAGCGCTCTTGTCAAAACCGCCGATGACATTTATGTCCGCTTTCACGGATCCAAACGCTGGTATCGGCATGATTATGCGCGTGAGGAGCTTGCTGAGTGGGCCAGAAGAATAAAAGAAAGCGGCGCAAGGCGCGTATGGGCGTATTTCAATAACGACCGCGAGGCGCATGCGATTAAGAACGCGCGGCAGTTGCAGCGGCTCCTCGCCAGCGGCTCAAAAAACTAGAACTCGCCCTATTTGAGGAAACGAGTTTTAGCCGCCGATTTTGCATTGCCGCAAGCAGGCGGAATTCCCCCAAAACTTCATAAACCAGGCCTCTGGCCTTTCCTCTTAGCCCAGCAGATCGGGGCTGGTGAAGAATTCTGCCGCACACCCATTACAAAACAGGTGTGCGTTTTGTAGCTGCCCCGCCCGTCAATTCAGGTAGATTCGGAGCGGACGGTATACAATGGCAGGATGCCCGGGGATGAAACCGGGCGCGATTGGAGAAAACTCCAGTCCAAACGGAATTGCATTTATTATGAAAACAAAATCCCTGACAAGCTTGGCGATTGCGGTGATCTTCCCCAGCTTGGCTGCCTTCTCGGCTCTGGCGGCAACTGTAAAATACATCGACTCGCCTCCGCTCGCGAAGGTCATCAAGCAGGGGGTCGTGCCGGTGCGCGAAGGCGGCGCGATGCAGCTTCCCATCATTACGTGGGGCGGGGACATTGCCACCATCCTGGCCAACGGCAGCGCGGTGAACACGGCCAGTGGCAGCGTCTTCGACGCGCAAGGGTTGAAGTTCAGCCTCAAGCGTGAGGATGACTTCACCAAGCAAATCGCGGCCTATATTCGCGGTGATTCCGCCTATCTTCGATGCACGCTTGGCATGTTGAACCAGGCCATCGAAGCCCTGCAGGATCCGCGCGTGAAACCGGTGGTTATCGGGCAGCTTACCTATTCGGTTGGAGGCGACGTGCTGGTGGTCAAATCCAGCATCAAGACCCCGGCTGATCTCAAAGGAAAGACCATCGTTTTGCAGGCTTACGGCCCGCATGTGGATTATTTGACCCGCGTGCTGGCGGACGCCAATATCGCGCTGACCGACGTCAAGATTAAGTGGGTCAAGGATCTCACCGGAACGGACGACACGCCGGCTGGCGCGATGCGCACCGACCCATCAGTGGACGCGGCGTTCATGATCAGCCCCGACGCGGCCGAGATCACCAGCAACAGCGGCGTTGGAACGGGCGCGGAAAAATCAGTGAAAGGCGCGCATATTTTGATGTCAACAAAAACGGCCAGCCGCATTATTGTCGACGTCTACGCGGTTCGCAGCGATTACTTCCAGGCCCACAAGGCTGAAGTGATCAACTTCGCGCACGCCCTGCTCATGGCGCAGGAAAAACTGGCGGTGCTCATGCGCGACAGCGTGACGCAAAAAGCGGATTACAACAAATTGATGACCGCCGCTGCCACCATTCTGCTTGACAGCCCGCAGGCTGTCGCGGACGCGAAAGGCCTTTATGGGGATTGCGAATACGTCGGCTTTGTTGGAAACGTCAACACGTTCACCAGCCCAACATTTCCGCGCCGTTTCGCTGTCCTGCAGGATGAGATTCAGGGCGGGCTGGTGGGCCTGGGGCTTATTGGATCGAAGGTCGCGGTGGATACCGCGGGATTGGATTACGATGCGTTGAAATCGGGTTTGACGCAGATCGTAGCCAGCGAGGTTCCAAAATTTCAGAGCGGCGAAGTGGCGAAAGTCATGGCGCAGCGTTCCGAGCAAGGCACTCTCAAGGACAATCAACTCTTCGAATTCGAGGTCTTTTTCAAGCCGAACCAGGCGACCTTTGCCCCTGAGGCCTATGCCACGCAATTCGACGAGGTAATCAAGCGCGCTGCCATCTATGCCGGCGCGATCATCACGGTGGAAGGCTACGCGGATCCGACAGGATACTGCGATGCCAAGAGCAAGGGGCAGCCCACCCTGGTTCTTTCGCGCATCAAGCAATCCGCCAACAACACATCGCTGAATCGCGCGGTGCAAGTGCGGGAAGCGATTGTCAACTATGCCAAATCCAAAGGCGTGGCGCTGGACCCGTCGCAGTTCACGACGATGGGCCACGGCATAAGTGATCCCAAGACCGGCACGACATCGGATGGCGAGCCAATCCGGCCCACCAGCAAAGAGGCGGCTTATTCGAACATGCGATGCGAACTTCGCATCGTCAACGTTGAGGCGGAATCAGTGTGGACCCCGGATGGAGGTGCCAAATGAAATTTTTCGCAAGGCTCATTTTCGTTTTCATTCTGGTCGCGGTCTACATTTCCATGAGAAATCAGCGGCCCCATCGATCGCCGTCCGCGCCGCGGCCGCAAATTGTCACGACCGTATTGGATGATCCGAAAGAGGTTCGCGGTTTCAACAATCGCTCGTGGTACGGAAGCGACCCCGCGAAAGACCTGGATGCGCTGCTGACTCGCCGCAACTTCCTGATTGTGCTTGACGGATCCGGCTCCATGTCGGAGTCCCATTGTTCCGGGAATTTGTCAAAGATCGTGGCGGCCAAGCAGGCCATTGCCTCCTTCGCCACCAAAATCAGGCCGGACGACAACTTGGGGCTGTGCGCCTTTGACAGCGCGGGTGTGACGGAACGCGCGCCGCTTTCGCTTAATCGCGCTGCTTTCAATCAAGCGTTGCAGGCGGTTCGTTCGGACAGCAACACGCCGCTGGGCAGGGCTGTGAAGCTGGGCTATTCGCTTCTGCAAAAACAGGCCAGGCGCCAGCTTGGTTACGGCGAATATTATCTGGTGATTGTGACCGATGGCGAGGCTGACCGGGGAGACGATCCTCGCGAGATTGTCAATAAGATCGTCTCCGATTCGCCGGTGTTGATCAGCACGATTGGCTTCTGCATCGGCGAAGGCCACAGCTTAAACCGGCCCGGGCTGACGCTTTACCACGACGCCACCAGCCTTCAGGAGCTCAACCAGGGGCTTGAAAGCGTCCTGGCTGAATCGGAGTTCAGCGCCAAACCGGACGCGCATTGAAAGCCACCGTGAACAAATTCATCATCAACGAAACCGAGCTATCCCGAAAATTCGGGACGGAAATTCCGCCGGTGCGGGTTTTCTCGCTCGAGACGTTTGGAGTGGATCGGGAAAGCTTTTTGTGCGACATGCGCCCGACTTTTTCCGTATTGCATCTCGATCCTTACGATGCGAAACGGGCGAAAGTAGAACTTCTCAAAAAGCGATTTCCTGAGCAATCGGATCGGCTCAGCGAATTTCTGCGCAATTATTATTCAAACAAGGAAGACCTTGCGGCCATCTACGATCTAGTAAAACAACTAGACGACACGGATCGCAATGAACTGGACCGTATCGGCATGACCGGTCGGCGCAAGCGCTCCGTGGCTCGCTTCAATCTGATGCGGGCGGCGGGCAAGTGGAGTTTTGAGCGCGTTCCGGCGGCGCAATACCAACAAAACGTCGGGGCGAATGATCCGCGACGCCTTGTGCGCGTCTTTCACGAAATGGAAGCGATGGTCGCTGAGCATCCACAAGTGCGCCATTTGATGGGATGCTTTGCCGAGATGGTTCGCGAGCGCCACCCCAGTTGCGCAAAGCTGCGCATGAGCGTCCATCAAATGTTCATCTTTGCAGACATTCTTTCCGGCGGCGATAACGCGCCCGAGGGAATTCACCAGGATGGCGCCGATTATATTGTGTCCGCCCTCGTGATCGAGCGCGCGGGAATTCTCGGGGGAGAAAGCATCGTTTACGGTCCAGACAAGAAGACGGAATACGTCCGCCGCACCTTGGCGGAAGGGGAGGGGATTTTTCAATCGGACAAGGGCCTCTGGCACTACGTCACTCAAATTCGTGAAAATCCGGCAGTCCCGCCTGATTATGGCCATCGAAGCATTCTTGGCTTTGATATGGAGATTGCCGGCTGATCTGACGCGAGGATCAACATGAAAAAAACGCCCATTCTCGTTCTTCTGTTTCTGGTGCTCATTCTCCCCGGCTTGTACGTGGCCAAGAAGATGATCCCGGTCTTGAAGAACCGCATGCAGATCCAAACCAGCGATGACAAGGATCTGAAAGGGAAAGTAACCGTCGCGATTGACGACTGGATTGGATATTACCCGCTCAGTTCTGGCCGCATGAAAAAGGCGATGCGCAACGAGGGCTATCGCCTCGATATTTCCAACGACGGCGGCGATTATCCCGCGCGGATGAAGAAGCTGCGGGATGGCGATTTGGATTTTGCCGTGGTAACGGTCGATTCTTACATCCTCAACGCCGCGCCGGTTGATTTTCCCGGAACAATTGTGGCCATCGTGGATGAATCCAAAGGCGGCGATGCGATGGTCGCCTACAGCAATGTTGTTTCCAGCCTTGAGTCGTTCAAGACCTTCGACAGCCACACAATGCCGAAGATCGCTTACACTCCGGCTTCGCCCAGCCAGCATCTTTTGAAATCCATCAGTTCGCATTTCAATGTTCCAGGATTGAAGGAGATCAGCGCCAACAAGCGAATCGAGACAAAGGATTCGCAGGAAGCGCTCAAGTTTCTGCAGGAGAAAAAGGTCTCAGTCGCGATTCTCTGGGAACCCAACGTATCGAAGGCTCTTGAAATTCCGGGCGTGGTCAAAATCCTGGGAACAGAAAGCACCAGCCGTCTGATTGTGGACATTCTCGTGGTCAACCGCCAATTCGCGCTTAAGAATCCTGAAAAAGTGGATTTGTTTTTGAAAACCTACTTTCGGACGCTGAAATTCTACGCGGACAATTCCGACGAGCTTGAGAAGGACATTCACTCCGAACTGAAACTGCCCGCCGACTCGGTGAAGAAGATGTTGAACGGCGTGGCTTGGGCCAATCTGAGCGAGAATTGCCAGGAGTGGTTTGGAATCAGCGGGCCGGGCCAGATGGCGGAGCAGGGGTTGATTGACACGATTCAGTCAACTGTTGAGATTTTGGTTCAGAGCGGGGATTTCAAATCGGATCCGCTACCCGACAAAGATCCATACCGAATCGTGAACAGCAGTTTCGTTCAGCAAATCTACAATACCGGCATCCGGAACGGTTTTTCCGCGCTGACAGGCACTGCGTCAAAGGCGATGGAAGGCGGCGATGGCCTGAGCAAACCGTTCAAGCCGCTGACCGATGCGCAGTGGGCGAAATTGCATTCGGTGGGCAGCCTGAATATCGAACCCATCCTATTTCAAAGCGGGGTCGGCGAGCTTGAGGTTTCGGAGAAGGAAAAGCTCGATGCGATGGTTTCGCGCCTCAAGCATTATCCGACATTTCGAATTCTGGTCGAAGGCCACACCTCTTTTCTCGGCGACGCTGATGCAAACCTTGCGCTCTCGCAGGAACGCGCCGATGCGGTCGTTCGATATCTAACGATCACATATGCGATTGACACAAATCGAATTCGTTCGGTCGGCTACGGCGGAACCAGGCCGCTGCCAATGCTGCCCGGCGAAAGTGAGCGCGCCTACCAAACCTATCGTTTGCCGCGCGTTGAGGTATCGCTGCTCTCGGAGACATTTTGACGGGATAGGAGAAACCATGACAACAACTCCATCTGAATTGGGCGCGGCAAAGACCATTTATCCGCTTGGCCTTGCGACCGTCATCCGAGTGTTGACGCGCAAACCGCTTCCGTCGCCTGACCGGCTGGGATGCAAGGGGACCTTGGTCAAGGTTCGAAAGGACAGCAAGTATTTCGGCTTGAATCCCGAAGCGAGCGGGACGGGCGAAGTCATCGGCGCAAAGCAGGACGAGCCGGGATGGGCTTATGTTTTATTTCCGGGTGGCTACAAGAACCGTTATCGGATTGGCTTGCCCGGCATCCAAGATGGCGCTTGCGATTTGGAATTGGCTGGCGAGGAATTGGAGAAACTGGCCGTTGCCATTTATGGCGGCCAGCTCTTGGAGTTTTTGGTTGACGGATTTTCCGTCGAGCCGGGCGACCATCTCAAACTCTCGCGCGACCCGCTTTCGGTGGTGGACGTCGAGAAGGGAGCCGCCTCCGGCAGCATTGCGTTCGTAGCCCAGGCGCTCGACGGCGATATGGCATTGGTGGATTTTCAAGGCAACCGGAAGACAGTCTATGCCGGGAAATTCGCCGGCAAACTCGAACCCAGCGGCAGAGTGGTGCTCGATGCCAGCGCGACGGTGATCGTCGGGAACTTCGGCCTCGAGGATGATTCGTTCTCGGTTGACGAGGCCACTCAAGTTTCGTGGGACGACATTTGCGGCCAGGAAGAAGCGAAGAACCGCTTCATGGATGCCTTGGAAAAACCGATGCTGCATCCGGAGCATTACAAGTTTTTCGGGAAAAAACCGCCGTCGGGCGTTTTGCTTTATGGTCCGCCGGGATGCAGCAAGACCATGTTTGGAAAAGCCATCTATACGTCCATTACCGCAACCTGCAGCGCCAAAGGAGCAAAAGCATCACAGGGTTTCATCCTGGTTTCCGGGCCCGAGATTTTGGACAAATATGTCGGAGTTCCAGAAGCCACCATCCGGCATCTTTTTGCCCGAGCGCGCAAGTTTTTCGAGAAGACCGGCATTCGTCCGGTCATATTTTTGGACGAGGCCGAATCTATTCTCGCGAAGCGCGATTCCGGCATCAGCAGCGACGTGTTGCGCACAATCGTTCCCGCCTTCCTCGCGGAAATGCAGGGCGTGCGCCAATCGGGCGCTTTGGTTATATTGGCGACCAACAAGCCGGAGTCTTTGGATTATGCCGCCGTGCGGGAGGGCCGCATCGATGTGAAATTGCGCATCAGCCGTCCAGATCGAAAAGCCGCTCGCGAAATTTTTTTGAAGAACATGAAGAATGTTCCTGTTTCGGAAACGGTGACGCTCGAAAAGCTGGGAGACATCTTCGCCGAGGAGCTGTTTTCCGCGAAACGTGTCATTTACGAAATCGAGCGCGAAGGAGCGGCGGGCGCGAACACGACCGTCCGTTTTACGCTGGAGAATATTGTCAGCGGGGCGATGATTCCGGTCATTGTGGAAGAAGCTAAACGGCTGGCGTTGGAGCGAGAGCTTTCAAAGCCCGTGCCAACTGAAGGCGTGCGGCCTGAGGATGTGATCGCCGGAGTTGAAAGCGTTTATCGCCAGAGTTTTGCCTCGGACCACGCGGAGGCGCTGCGTGATTTCACGCATGATTTCGCCGATAGCGTTCGCGGCGTGAAAAAGCTCACGCAAGCGCAGTTGTAAATTAAACGAGCCACCATGAAGGTTGACACAGGCAGCCCGCAGATGGATTTCAGCGAGAAGGCCGCGCGACGCACGGCCTTTCTCGACACCATCCAGCATCCGCTGACTCTCTGGCCTCCGGCGCTCGGCGCGGTGACGGCTTTCGGACTGGGTTTGTTCTCGGTTGTTTCCGCGCCCGCCACGGTGGCCATTGCCACGGGCGGGGTGGTGTTGGGGGCGGCTCATCTGGCCTACCGTTTTCTCGGCAGAGGCGAAGCCTATATGCAGGAACATTACGCGAGGATGCACGACGAATTTGAAAGGCTAAAAAAGCAAAAGTCAGCGGAGTTGTCAGCCGATCTCAAGAAACTCGGATGCCAGCAGGGAGAAATCCAGGTAAAGCAATTCGAAGAAAAATTTCAAAACCTGCTGGCCGTGTTCCGCAGAGTGCTTTCGGAAAGCGAATTGACCTTCTCGCGCGTCATGGGAACGGCGGAGCAAGTCTACCGTTCTGGCCTGGACAATCTCGATCGCGTGGTCACGCTGCTTCTCAATGTCAAAGACATGAATCGCGCGGAAATTCAAGGACGCGTCACGGCGTTGGATCAGAAGCCCGCGCGGACACACGCCGACGAGACGAGCCTCAAGGCATTGAAGGACCAGGCTGGCGTTTACGATCAAACCGCGCAGGAAGTCGAAGAGCTTCTGGCGGCGAATGAAGAGGCGCTAGCCACGATGGACAAGGCGGGCAACGCCGCCGTCCGAATGAAAGACAGGTCTGCTTCGCAGACGCCACGGGAGATGATGGCCGAAGCCATGGATTTGCTGAATCAAATGATAGTCAGGGCAAACAGCAGGCAAACTCCGGCGATTTCGCTGGAACAGGATCTTAAAAAATAAAACTAACGAGAGGAAAAATATATGTCAGAACAAATACTCGCGGCCCCCACGCAGAATCTGGAAATGCTGGGACAACAGCAATCCGCCCTTAGGGAAGCAGCGCCACAGGTGGCTGACCCGGGCAAAATAAAAAACGACCTCGGCCTGCTTGGGCCGGATGAAATCACCAAGGCGGTCGTGCAAAAAAAAGTGGATCCCGAGCTTGACCGGCAGGCCACTGAATTCGTCGGCAAACTCTTGAAGGTGCCGGTCGAAAACGAAGATGCTCAGGAGCAGGCCGCGCTTTCCGTCGAGAATCTCGGCGTCATCCAGCAGCGCAAAGCCGCCGTCGCCAATGAACTTCTCAAGCAGCCGCTCAAGCGACTCGGCCAGATCGGCGGGGGCGAAGGGCAGGGGATTGCTGACGCTCTTACGAACTTGAAAGTCCAGTTCGACGAAATTGACCCGTCCCGGTTTAACTTCGAAGCCGGCTGGGCGGGACGAGTCGCCAGCATGATTCCCGGCGTTGGCCACAAGTTGAACAAGTATTTCACAAAGTTCGAGGCTTCCGGGAAAGTGATCGAAGCGCTTTTCGATTCAGTCGAACTCAGCAAGCAGCAGCTCCAGCGCGACATCGACACGCTGCGCGACGAGCAAGTCACCATGCGCCAGGCCACGCGCGACCTCACGCGTTACATCGCGACCTGCCAGTTGATTGACGAGAAGCTGGCGGCCGAAGTGGCGAAGTTCGAGCCGCAAAGCGACCAGGCAAAGTATATCAACACGAAGCTGATTTATCGCCTGCGCCAGCGCATCACCGATTTGCAGCAGCAATTGGTGGTGAACCAGCAGGGAGTGCTGATGTTTGAGGTGCTCATTCAGAACAACAAGGAACTCATCCGCGGCGTCATCCGTTGCAAAAACGTGACGTATCCCGCCTTGCTCATCGGCATCACCGCCGCGCAGGCGCTGGCCAACCAGAAGATAGTGTTGACCAAGATTCAAGCCCTCGACGACGTGGGCAATCGGACGATTGCCTTCAACGCGAAGCTTCTCGCCACCCAGGGCATTGAAATTCACAAACAAGCGGCGTCCGCCCAGCTTTCCGATGCCGGTTTGGCGCAAGCCATGAAGGACGCCATCAAGGCGCTGGATGATGTGGATACATTCCGCACTCGTGCCATTGAGCAAATGGGCGCCGCCATTAAAGAACGGAATAATCTTACCGCGATGGGCGAAGAAGCCATCGCCAGAATGGAACGCGGCAACAAAGCCGCCGTGACACTGAATCTCGATCAGGATCTCTCTGCCACAGGCAAGAAAAACACTTAATTCGAATACAAAAAAGGAAATGCAAAATATGAAAATGTGGAAAACAGGAATCGCGCTTGCCGCCGTGTTATGCGGGACTTTGCTTCCGTTCAAGGCCGTCGCGCGGGAAGATGATTCAGACAAACCCTATCGCTATCTCTGGTCGCATTACACCGGATGGGAGCCATGGCAATACATCGCCGACTCCGGGATCATGAAGAAATGGGCTGACAAGTATAAGGTCAAAGTTGAAATCGTTTTGATCAACGACTACGTCACCAGCATCAATCAGTACACGTCCGGCGCGGCTGCGGGCTGCGCGATGACCATCATGGATACGCTCGATATGCCGGCCACCGGCGGCGTGGATTCCGATGTGCTCGTGGTGGGAGATTACTCGGACGGCAATGACGGTTTGGTCCTCTTCAACGGCAAAACCATCAAGGACGTCAAAGGCCGCCAGGTCCTGATTGTCAAAGATTCCGTCTCGTCCTATCTGCTCTCGCAGGCGCTGAAGGCCGGAGGGTTGCACGATGGCGACGTCACCGAAGTGAATACTTCCGACGCCAACATCGGCGCCACCTTCGCGACCGCTGGAGATAAGGGAGCCACCGTGACGTGGAATCCCATTCTCATGCAGGTGCGCAATCTCCCGAAAGCGACACTTATATTTGACTCCTCAAAAATACCCGGCGAAATCCAGGATCTGATGGTTGTGCGCCGCGATGCGCCCGCCGCTGTCAAGAAGGCTCTGGTCGGCGCGTGGTATGAAGCGATGGCCGTCATGTCAGGGCAGGGCAAGCAGGCCGATCAAGCGATTGAGGCCATGGCCAAGTTCGCTGGCGGCACAGTGCCTGAATTCAAAGCGCAATTGCGAACCACGAAGATGTTCTACACCCCGCAAGACGGAATCGCTTTCATCGAAAGCCCGGCCCTTGAGAGCACAGCGAAAACAGTCACCAAATTCTGTTTCGACCACGGACTTTTGGGGCAGGGGGCGCAATCGCCTGATTTCATTGGCATTCAATTGCCGGGCGGAAAAATAATCGGCGATCCCAAAAACGTGAAAATCCATTACACCAGCGAATTCGTAAAAGCTGCGGCTGGCGGAAAACTGTAGGCGCTAGCGAACTTGATAAGGCTCGGTAGGGCGAGGCTCCTGCCGAGCCGCCTTCCGTGCCGGGGAATGGCTCGGCAGGAGCCTCGCCCTACCGGGGTTTGCTCGTGATTCTTATGCGAATTGACCACCGCCCCGCAACGTGTACCGATTTGCAGTCCATGAATTCAGACGACGCAGCATGACACAACGGAAACATAGAATTCCTCTGTTTTGGGGCCTGCACGCCCGGCCCGGCATGGTCTTCGGGCGATTTCTTGGGCTGCTGCCGGTGGCCGCGCTGCTCGGGCTCTACATGTTTGTTTCCCACGCCCGGGCCTTGAAAAATCCCGATGACAAGCTGATGCCTTCCGTGCGTCAAATGTACAACGCAATGAAGACCATTATCACGGTGCCAGATCGGCGCTCGGGCAAAAATCTCTTCGTCGAAGACACCAAGGCCAGCTTGAAGCGTCTCGGAATTGGCATCGGCATCGCCGCGGTGGCGAGTTATTTTATTGGAATCGCCATGGGAATGTTTCCGGGATTTCGCGCTTTGCTGTCGCCATTGGTGACTGGATTATCCAACGTCAATCCTCTCGCGGTTTTGGTGATCGTGCTGGTCGCGCTCGGAGTGGGGGAGAATTCCAAAGTGTTCCTGATTGCCTTCGGCATTGGCATTCCCATGATGCGGACCATCGCCGGTCTGACGGAGCGCATGCCGCATGAATTGACCGTCAAGGCGCTCACGCTGGGAGCGACCCAGTTCCAGGTTCTCTACAAGATAATCGCTCCGCAAATGCTGCCGCGTTTGATCGACTTGATTCGCGTGTCTCTCGGAGCCGCGTGGATTTTCGTCATTGCGGCGGAGGCCGTCGCCGCCACGGAAGGATTGGGTTATCGAATCTATCTCCAGCAGCGATACATGAACATGGCCTTGATCATTCCTTACGTCATTTACATTTCTTTGCTTGCCTATGCCAGCGATCTGATTTTGCAGGGCGTGCTGAAGCTCCCGTGGTTCAGGTGGTACACCACAAACGAGGATTAAGATCATGGATTTTATTCCGAGACCAAAACCGGCGCTGACAGGGAACGAAGCCATCCATCTTGAGGATGCCTATCATGGCTATTACGACGCGGCCAATGGCCGTGTGAAAACCGTTCTCAACGATATCGATTTGATTGTCAGCCGCGGCGAATTTGTTTCGCTCGTCGGGCCTTCCGGCTGCGGCAAATCGACTTTGCTTAAACTGTTCACTGGCCAGGAAATTGTGCAGCGGGCTGAGCACTTCGAGGTGCTGGGGAAATTGCCGTCATTTCCCGATCGCACGCGGGGGGTGGTCTTTCAAAATTACGGAATTGCCCCGCATTTGACAGTGCTGAGGAATATTCTTCTCGGCCTTGAGTTTCAAGCGGGCATTCTCCAGCGCTTTTCGCGAAGCTGGTGGAAGCAGGCGCGGGACATGGCGCGCAAATATCTGGACGACATGCGCCTTTCCGACGCCGGCGACAAGTACCCGACCGAATTATCCGGCGGCATGCGCCAGCGCGTTGCCATCGCGCAGACGCTCATTACGATTGACCTGTTCGGAATGCCGGACTTGATCTGCATGGACGAATCCTACGGCGCGCTGGACGCCAGCACGCGCGAAGACTTGCAGATCTTCATCCTGAAATTGTGGGAGCGCTACAAGAAGACCGTCATTTTCGTGACCCACAATTTGGAGGAAGCGGTTTTTCTTGGCACGCGCGTCGTGGTCTTATCCCAATTCTGGACTTCAGACCTTCCGCCCGATCAGCAGGAGGGTTCAAGGATTGTCATGGATATTCCGCTCGAGCCTCACGCTATGTCGACGGATGTCAAACAAACGCCTGAGTTCAAGGAATTGACAAAGTATATTCTTGATCGGGGTTTCAATCCCAAGCAGCGCCACCACGTCGCGGAATTCAACGCCGACCTCCGGCATCCGAACGCCTTTTCCACCTTGACGCGGATGCAGTATAAGGCCGCCGAAGATACTGCGGCGCCAACGACTCCACCGCAGGTGTAAATAACGGTTTTGGGGAGCGCGACCGTCCCGCCAGCCAGTCTTTGCTGCAAGAGTTTTCGGCGAGACGCCGAAAACCGCCGCCGAGACAATCGCGCTCCCCGCTCACGAGCGAGCCGGGCGGAGCAGGCCGGATTCGAACGCGGCCATGATGGCAAAGAAAATGAGCACGCCTCCCAAAATAACCGCGCGCCCCGCGATGGTACCATGCCGCTCCAGCACCGTTTCAACGCTGACATTCAGGCTCGCCCACGAATCCACCGCCACCGAGCGGCGAAAGGTCAGGCGCTGGCCTTGCTGGGGGATGTTCGCGCGAATGGCGGCGGGAGTTGTCACGGCGGCGTCCTGCTGCTGCACCAGCTTCTCTGATTGGCGCATGAAGGCCGCGTTGTCGTCGGCGGAATTGTTGTCAAGAATGTCTTTGGCGTCCTGCTGCGTGTAATTGAGCGCCGCATTGCCGCGCAGTGCGCGGAATTTTCCGCCCAGCGCTCCAGCGTCGCCGGAGACGCTTGATTGCCGCGCGTTGAAACCGATCAGGGCCTCCTGCAATTTGACGTTGTGCAATTGCACCCGCGCGTCCTCGTTGAACGCGGCGTCGTCCCTCGACAATCCGTAGGCCGCCTGGAACGCGCGGCGGGCCTGTTGCGGATCGCCGGTTTGCAGCGAATTATTTCCGAGCGCGAGAAATTGCTCGGCTTCCGCGGTGCGGGCTTTGCGGAGATTCGTTTCGTTGGCCAGATACGCTTGCGTGCTCGCGGGGTCCGCCGCCGCCTCAGTCTCGGCGCGCTCCAATTGCAGCGCTCCCGAGCTGCTCTGCACATGCCACTTTTGCCCGAGCGAGACATGCCACGTGATGTTTTCCAGCGGCAGATCAAATTTCGGCGCGGCGAGATCCATGTTCAACGCGCTTTCCGAAGCCGACCCCGCCTGGCAACTGTAATAAATTTCGACCGTGGCCGGCTTGTTCCCGGCGGATTGCTGCTCCAGCGGAATGAGCACGTTGGTGGAATCGCGCCAGGGCCAGACGCCGCTGTCGTTGACGAACGCAAACCAAAAGCGCGCGGTCGGCGGCAGGCTCAAACTCAGCAGCCGCTTGTCGCCCGGCACAATCTCCAGCCGGGCCTGGGTCAGCATGACGCCGTCATCGGCGACGGCCGAGCTCAATTCAATATAGTTGACTCTGGCTGGCAGCAATTTCGCCGCTTCGTGCCGCACAAGTTTCAACGGCAGTTGAAATCCAGGTTCGACCAGGCGGTAGGCGAGGCTGGCGGCGGCGGTGGGGAGATCGCGTTTCAACTCGCGCGGGATGCTTTGCCACTCCGCCGGCTGCAAAGCGGCAGGCACCGCGTCCACGCTCACTTCAATGCGGGGGTCGGATTGCACCGTGACAAATCCGCGCTGCGAATTCACGTCCTGCGCTTCGATGCCCCGCACGGACAGCGATGCCGTTTGCGAGGTCAGCGGAATTTCGTAATTCAATTGCAGCAGGAATGGCCCCATCACGCGGCGGCGCAATTTCACTTCCCACGTCTGAAGGCCATTCGTCGCCGGGCCGGGTTCCTGAAGGAAATCGCCAACCTGTTCGCCTTGGAAGCGGACGCCTTGCGCTTCCGTCGGCAGGCGCAGGCGGAACGATTTCAGTCCCGTGTTTTCAATCTGGTATTGGAAGCTGGCGCTGACCTTGATTTGCGCCTGGCTGATGTCGGCGTGCTGCCAGCCGGTGACTTGCACCCACGCATCGACCTGGTCGATGTCAATAACAAGCCTGGACGGCGCTTGCAGAATGCGGAAGGCCAGCACTCCGCGCTGGCGGATGCCAGACTTTTGCGGATCCAGTTGCGTGCAGCCTTCGCGGATGGTGGTTTGCAGGCGCATGCCCTGTTCGGGCACGATCATGTAAGTTCCCTGTTGTTTGGCGGCTTCGCGAATCACAATTTGCGGCGCGGTCCAGCCGTGCGCCGTCTTGACGCCCGCGCCCGCCAAACTCAGCGCGAACGATTGCGCGCCGGTGGTCTTGCCGAGCAAATGCAGCGTGATGATTCGATCCGCGCCGGATTTCGATTCCGTCCATTGGCTCAGCGAAGCGCCGCTGATGGATTCGACTTCAAAACCGGCGGGAAGCGCGAAGCTCCAATCGAAAATTCCGGCCCGGCGAATGTCCAAGGTCACGTTATCCGCCAGCACCGTTCGATCTTCGCCGAGTGACAATGTGTCTTGTGTTTCCACCCGCACATCAGGCTCAACCGCAGAGGCTTTAATGGAAATGGCGGCTGCGCTGTTGGTATAGCGGAAGGCGCGGCGGAGCGTTAAGCCGGGAATCTCCGGTTGCAGCGCCGCGACGGCATCGCTGGGAAAATCTTCGAGATTAATCGGCGAAAATGCGGGCGCAGTGGCGGAATCGAGCTGGACGTCGCTTCCCGTCGCCAGTCCCGCCAGGCCGATTTGGCTGGCGGCGTTTTCAACGCCCAGAAGCCCGATGGATTGTTCGATTGGGAATGGCCCGACCGCTTGGCGGGTTCTCACCGAAAGCGTGAAGGAGCGCGATTGCGGCGGGTTCAAGTTGACGCGCAATTGGCGCGTGTCCGGATCAAAGCGCCAGACCGACACAACTGTCTTGCTTTCGCCCGCGCCCGAGACATCCGTCACGGTCGCGCCTGCGGGAACGCGCAGAAGAAGTTCGCCCACTTCGCCTTGGGCGGGGCGAATCACCACCGCGTGAATGCCTTCAACAACGCCGGCGCTCGGAACGTAAACGGGCGAAATCTCGGCGTAGAACACGGCTTTTTCCTTGGCCGCGTCGCGGCTGCGGGGCTTCCATCCGATCCACGCCGGACCGGGTTTTAGAACGAATCGCGCGGTCGTGTTGCTGCTCACATATTCGCACTGCGTGGAAACCGAATCAGGCGACGCCGCATCGACATCACGTCCGGCCACCGTCAGTTCCAAGCGATTTACCAATCCGCTAGGCGTCGGCAGGCTAAAGCCAATCTGCCCCTGATTCGTCGTCAGCGCGGCTTCGTAGCGAACATCGATATCCCAGGCGCCGGTCTTTTTGGCAACAATGCGATCCTTGCCGGTTGCGGAAACCAACTCCAGCGCTTCAACAGGAAAATGCGCCGCAGTCAAAACCGCATTGCTCGACACAAGGGAAAGCGATTGTCCTTTCTCGGCCTGCCAGTGAATTTTGGCTGAGCCCAATGCAAATCGATCCTCAACCCGCACTGTTTGCGTTACCGAATCCGGATTAGCGCTGTCGCCAAAAGCCGAACTTTGAGTCAAACAAAAGATTCCAAACGCCAAAAGCGCAGCCGTGGCGGGCGCGCCAGGCGCGAGAGGTTTCCAATGGCGCAGCCGTCTGGAGAGCGGCCATAGCCCGTGAATGGCGGCGCACGCCACCAAGACCCAAATAAATGCGCCCGCGCCATTGGGTGTTCGCAATGCGGCCCATGCAAGAAGGGTCCATGCGGCCGCGCGGCAAAGGAACTTCATGACAGCGCCGGAGAGCAATCCGGCGATCCACGCCACGACGGCGATTCCGGCCGGCCATATCCAACCGATCCAGGCGGTGGCGGCCTCTTTCACTGGCACATTTTGCACTGTGATTTTCAAAGGGCTTCCGGCCTGCTGCACGGGCGCGAGCAAAGTTATGTTTGACGGCTGGATGGCGCGCGAATCGGCCCAAGATTTTCCATGCCATAGGCGCGCCAGTTGCGCGAAACCCGAAACATCCACCGTGCCGCCGTCCGGGGAAACACTGCCGGTTTGGTAAACGAGGCGGCGGCCCGTATCCGGTTCCAATTTCCATTCCGCCAGCATGACAGGCGCGTCGGTCACAGGCGCTTCGATATGCACGAGTTCCGGTTGCGCCGCGGCGGCGGCCATTTTCAAATCGAGTTCCAGCACCGCGTTCGGATCGGCGCTTTGCGGCAGCGGAATCAGGCTGGCGGGGCCATCGACGACCGGCGTTGCAGCCACGCCATTGACGAGAGCCGACCAAAGTTGGGCGCTTTTCGGCACTGTCAAGCGAAAGTCAGGGCGACCGCGATTTTTGATGAAGTAACGAATCGAGGTGACCGCCTGGCCTTCCTTCGAGATGTGCGTCTCCAGCAACGCGCGGTCGACGACCTGTTTCAGCGAATCGCCCTGCGCCAGCGGGCTCAAGCTAAGGCGCAAATTGAACGGGCGCGAGCCGTAGCGATACGCGGCTAGCAGCGGCGCATCCGTGAAAAGGCGGTATTCGGGCGGCACTTCGGCCGGTTCCAGCGGGAGAAGGGCAGGGGAGACTTCTTCCGGTTTCACCTGGAATTGATAGGCGCTGGTCACCAGCGTGTAGCCTTGCTCGGATTGCGCATCCAGCGGGCGCGCGCCCACAAACTCGACTTGATCGCCTTGCGCCTTGAAGGGCCGCTCGTAAGTGGCTAGCAGCGTGTAGGCGCCGGAGACCGGCGTGTGTAGTTGCACGACGTATCCGCCCGCGTTGGTCTGCCAGCCACGGATGTCTTTCCCGGTGAATTCCACATTCGCGCAATCGTTGGATAACTCGATTCGGAAACTCGAAACCGGCGCGCCGGAAATCACGTAGTTGATGACGCTGCTGCCGTAGGCGATGCCTTCACCAATGGAAAACAAATGGAGCACGCTGGCCTGGACGGTTTGGGGCAGGCGTTCCACTTTGACAACCGCCGACCAATTGGGATCTGTCAAGCGAAAGGAAGATTGTATGCCGGGCAGCTTGCCGGGAAAGAAGGCCGGCGCCATCTCCGTCAATCCCTGCGAGCGATCCGTCGTCAGGCGGAAGCCCGCATCCGCCGCCAAACCCGCGAATCCACGCACGGTGGCGGCCTTGGCCACATCGATGCGCGGGAGGCTCCAGTTTGTTTCGCCCGCGCCCTGATTTCGCTCCAGCCGCAACTGGATCAGTTGCCTCCCGGTAAGAGGCTGGCCGAACGTCAGGCGCAAATCCGTCTGCGCGGAATCCGCCGGGCCGGACAGCGCATAATCGCTGTCGCTCAGCGACGGCGCGTTCAGGCGCGCGACAGCGAATCCGCGCGGGACGCGCAGCAACAATTCGCGCAAGGGCGCTTCGCGGATGTCCAATTCAATCTCGGCGTCGATATCAATTTCGCTCTCGCCGTAGTGATAACTCAGCAGTTCGGAGGCGGAAAGTTCCGGCAGAATCTGATCGGCTTGGATGCGCAATGCGGAATCGCCGCCCGCGAAATGGTAGGCGAACCGCTGATTGCCGCCGGGCCGGAACGCGGCGCGGGTGGCGTCGGATTCGGGAAATTGCTCCGGCGAAATTTGCGACATGCCGCCGCTGGCCGCCACTTCCAGGCGCACTGCGCCTTCGTTGACGACGCGCACCGAACCGGAAAAACCCGTGGCCAACTCCGGACTGAGCCGCAAGGCTTCCGCCGTTTGCGGAAACGCGCCGAGCGGCTGCTGGGCCTGGATTTGCAACGCGAACTGGTCGCGCTGCGCCTGGTTCAATTGGATCACGAGCCGGTGATCGGCGGATTGCGGAATGGCCTCGATATTCCATGACAGCACCTGGTCTCCCTGCACGCGGGTGATTTCGCCAGCGCCATGCAGCCGCGCCGAGACGCGATTCAATTCGCCCTGCATGACTTTGAAATGAAACAAAGCCGCCTGGCGCAGCAAGCCCGGGCTGACGCTGATTTGCTCCAGCAATTCCGCCGAGAAAAATAATTTGCCCTCGGTCTCACGCCGCGCCTCCTTCCAGGAAAGATTCACGCTGCCGTCTTCCGGCAGAACACTGGCAAATTGGCCGTCCTTCCAATCAAGCCGGGCCGCGCCGGGAAATCGAAATTGCGAATCCGCAGCCATTCCGCGCAACGCGATGGGCTGCAAGACGCCGGGCGCGACGTGAAATGCCACGGCGTTCCATCCGCCTGCTTGCGCCACCGCCGCATCGAACTGGAGCCGCACCGGATATTCGCCTTTCTTGTCAAATACAAGCGTGTAGCGGTCGCCTTCCGTGCGCAGGCGCATTTTTGGGTCTTGGGTGAAGGAAGTCAGCGCGATATTGCCGGAGAGAATTTCCAGTGTGCCGCCATGCGCCTCCTCCACCTTGGCGATGGCGGTGAGCGTGAAGGCCGCCGTGTCGTTGGTAAGATCACCGGTGAGTTTGAAATCGCGCAGTGATATAGGCAAACGGGCGGGCAGGGGATGGCCCGGTCGTTTTTCGTCCGCATGCGCGAAAAGGGGCGCAATCGAGGCTGTCAATAAAATGACAATTGAGACGATCGAAGGAGTCTTCATATTATTATTGTTCCGTAAACGCGCAGACAACAGAGTTAGACGGGAAAGGCTGGTTCTTTGCTCCCAGCGGTGGAATAGCGAGACGGCTTTCCATCGCCGAGCGCGCTCCGGGTGTGATTAGGGATGAATGGTCGAAATAACGCCTCAGGCGGAGCGCGGCTGGGTCGAAGACCAGCCGCAGCGCGTCGCATTGCAAAGTGCGCCGATCAATTCCACGTTGCTGCGGCTGGTCTTCGACACAGCCGCGCTCCGCCCAAAGTTGCTTGCGTGCAGCATCCATCTTTGGTCGCCCCCGGGCGCTCCGGCCCAGCAGTCCCGAAGCCCAATCCCTTTGGGATTGGCAAATGGGTGCCCATGCCGATCTGCACGTGATTGCGTCGCCGTTGTCTTTCATCCTGTAAATCCTGTTCATCCTGTCTCGATCCTCCGTTTCTACTGGCTGATTACTGATGTGTGATGCTTTTGGCCTGGCGGATCATCCATTCCAGGTTTTTCGGACGGACATCGGCCCCGTAAATTTCCGGCACGCCGTTAAGGGTGGAAAGCAAGCGGTCCGGCGTTACATCAACGGCGAAGGGGCTTGCCGCCAGCCATTCGGAAAACGCGCTGGCCGTCGCAGCCAGCTTCATGGCGGCGCTGGATTTCTCGAGCGCGACGGGCGTTCCTTCATACGGCACTTCCCACAAGCGTTCCTCGACTTGCGCGGAACCGGGCGCGTGGAAGCGAACGCGCACCGTGCAAATCGGGCCGTCGCCCAGCGGATTGATTTCCGCAGTGTAAAGCGCGGTGCCGGATTCCGCCGCACCGATTTGCGCCGCCGCCACCGTGTTGTCGCGGAATTGCTGCTTGGTCAATTGGTGCAGGGCGAAGCCGATCTGGCGGTAGGCCGTGACACGCTTCGGATTGAATTCGACCTGCACTTTGACGTCCACCGCCGCGACACGCAGCGCGCCGGCCAACTGTTTGGCAAACGTGGTGGATGCTTCCTCCGGCGTGTTGATGAAACCGTAGCGGCCATGCCCGGCGCGCGACAGCGTCTCCAGCAGCGTATCGTTGTAATCTTCCCAGCCCACTCCGAAGCAATCGAGCGAGATGCCTTGTTTGCGCGCGGTTTCCGCTCCTTGCTGGAGAGTTTCCGGTTTGACCTCGCCGAGATTGGCCGCGCCGTCTGTCAACAGCACAACTCGATTGTCGCCAGCCGCATTGTAATGGCGCGAAGCCGTGGCATAAGCCAGCCGCATGGCTTCCTCGAGGTTTGTGCCTCCCTCGGGCGTGAGGCTGTCGAGTTTGTCAGCAACTTCGCCAGCTTTGTCGCCGGGGACTCCATCCACCCAAAGCCGCGCGGTGCGGGCGAAGACAATCACGCTCAAGGTATCCTGCGGCTGCAATTCCGAGGCGAGCACGCGCAACGCTTCGTGAATGCTCTGCACGCGGTCGGCCCGTTCCATCGAGCCGGACTTGTCAAGCAGAAGGACAATGTTCAACGGCCGTCCCGGCGCGCGCCCCTGTGCGGCGGTCTTGACGGAGAAGCGGAGCAGATCGCGATTGTACGCGAACGGATACGCCGCGCGTTCCCAGGAAAAACCAATGGGCGCGCCAGGCGCCGGTTCCGGGTCGCGATAATCAAACGCATTGACGAATTCCTCGCTGCGAATGCTGCCCGGGTCGGGCAAGGCGCCATTGCGCAGGCTGGCGTCGGCCAATTTGTAAGAGGCGTCGCTGACGTTGAGTGAGAAGGTGGAGAAGTTGCTGGTGGCCGTCTGAACTTCAGGTTGCGGCATGAGAAGGCTCTGGCGGTTGTTGGCTTTTGTCCAGTTCCCTTCGACGTTGTCGATGCGCGACTTGACCGTGCTTTCGCGATGGCGGGCTTGATCCTGGTAGCGGGCTTCCTTGATGAGATCCAAATAGTAAGGCGCTGCGTGATTAGAAGCGTCTTCGTTTTTAACAGCGTCTAGGATGCGCTGCGCCTCGTCGTATCTGCCCATCTCGTAAAGTGACTTCGCGTTTTCAATGCGCGTGGCGGTATCGTTTTTTGATTGTTGAATTTCTGGAAGCCGCTTCATTACCTCCGCGCTTGGTTCGTGGGAAAGATTGGCAAGAGCGGCCTCGGAAGAATTCGCACCAGCTTCACCCTTGGATTTCTCACCCGCCACTGGCTGGGAATTTGCGTTGCCGATGTAACGATCGGCATTGGGCAAGGATAGATTTTGGTCCCCACCCAGCAACGATCCGTCGTTGTTGTTCGGCAGAACAAGACCACCCACGACCGATGTATTCGTAGAAGCAGACGGGATGTCGCCATACGCCAGGACTTTCCCGGTATCTTTGTCAACATAATAGCGCGAGTCGCCAATCGCACCATTGCCCGGGCGATCTATCGGGAGCTGCGCGGGCGGTAAGGGAGCCGCGCTTGGAATATAGTAGTGGTTTGCCGTGTTCGTTGCCCAATTGGCAGTGTCGGACACCCTGCCGGACTCTGTGTAAACTTGCGGGCTCGCAAGAACCGGAGATGCCGTTGGCGACGCAGCCGGTTTATTCTGTGCCGCGAGTTCGTCAGATTTTTTCTGCTCTGCTGCTGGTCCTTCCCCGAAACCGAAATTGAATGTGCCGACAGGCCCATTGGGGGCGATTGCGCCACCGCGCCCGCCGCCACCGCCGCCGCCCGCACCGCCGCCAAGCATCGGAGCGGGGTTTCTATCGCTATCGCTGGCCGCACCAATCGCGGGGAGAACAATGGAGGTTGGCGGGCTTTTGGCAGCGATGGCTGGCTGCTCTGCCTGCAAGCTGAGGGCGTTGGTAACTGTTGCACCGTTAACGGCGTCATAGACCGCACCGCCTTGATTCTGGCGACTGTCCGCCAACGCGCGTTTGGCGTCCCTCGCGGGTCGCGGTTCCCCAGCGGCATTGAGGCGCGCGTTTTCACCGAGAACTTCGAATTCGGCCGCCTTAACACCCGAGAGTTTATTGGCTCTGGCGTTTGAGTCTGGTTGATCTTGTCCGTTAGCCAACGCTGGCCCAGATGTGGGAGGTTCTTCGGCAGGGGGTGTCGCTACCACAATTGGTGTCGACAGAACCGGCGCGTTCAACGCCATTGAGGTGGCAAGGGGGGCATTTTGCGGCGCGGGATTTTGCACGACGAGATTCAACTTTCCCAAGAAGCTTTTGGAGTAGGAGTACGACGATTTGCTGTTTATGGCGTCGACGTTTGGGAGGCCGTCCTCAAGCGAGAAAACCTTTCCGTCCTTCTTATCGGCGTCTAACTTAGCCACCGGTAGTTGTCCCACGGCGCCGATGTAATAGGTCTCCCCCTCCACGCCGCCGGGCAATTCTCCCGCCGCGCCCCGGCCCAGGTATGGTTGCAGGTCCGAGGCGGAGGGAACAGCGGTGGCCGGAGCTCTTTGTTCCAACGCCCACTGTTGTTTCGAGCTGTCAATCAAACGGAGATTGTTGATGATGGCGTTTTGAGCGGACGTCGTCCGGGCCTTGGTGAAGTTTGGAACCGAGAGGGAAGCCAGCACCAGCATTGCCGCCAAAACCGCCACCGCCACCAGCCACGGATGCCCGGCCTTCGGTTTTTTCTCGAACTCCCTTGGCCGAACCGTTTTGAATTGCGCAAGCAACTTCTCCCGTTTTGCCTCGCTCATCCGCAAGGGCGTCGCGGCTGCCGCTTCTTCGGCCTTGACCGTCTCGCCCAAAAGCCCAATGGCCAGTTTGAGCCGGGCCTCCAGTTGAGTCAGGGCGGGATCGCGGGTGATGATTTCGCGCAAAAGCTGCGCCTCCGCCTCGGGCAATTCGCCAAGCAGCATCGCCGTGATTTTTAATTCGAGATCTTCTTGGTTCATGGCACGACTCCGTTTTTGGCCAATTCCTCGGCCATCGCTTTGAGCGCGTGATGCAATAGGTAACCTACGTGGCCAATCTTCAGCCCCATCCGCTCGCTGATTTCTTTGTAGGAGAGGTTTTCGTTGAATTTGAGGCGGATGACTTCGCGGCTGCGTTCGTCGAGAGTTTCCAACGTCAACCGCATCAGGCCCAGGCTTTCGGAATGGGCGATTTGCTCGTCCGGCAGCGCGCGCGGGTCGGCAGTTTCGGGTTCGCCCGGCTTATCCGGCTCCAATGGAACAATCTTGCGCGAACGGCGGTGCTGATTGAGCGCGAGGTTGTGCACCGTCCGATAGAGCCAGGGCTTGGGCTCTCGAACCTCGTTGAACTGTGCTTGCAACCGCATAAAAGCTTCTTGAACGAGGTCTTCCGCGGCGCTCAATTCACCGGCCAGGCGAAGGGCGTAGTTGAGGAGAGGCGATTCCAAGGCGGCGAATAGCCCCTCAATCGTCTCGCGTTTGGTCACCGTGCCGGTTTGCTCTGGTTGGGTCAACGCCATGCTGCCTCACCATGAACCCGGCTCGCGCCACTAAGTTCCTCAACGGAAACCATGTTCGTATGATAAGACACACTGGCCGCGATTTTATTAGAGCAATGAAATCACCTAAAAATGAATTGCCCTGCCCAGCCGGAATTCTTAGTCTCCGTGAAGACCAAAGGCATTGCGGTGCAATCTCAAGGCGAGCTCAATTTTCAAGGCGCGAGCGCGGAAGCGGGATATTCCGAATGGGTCAATCTTCGCAAAATGGCGGCGGAAGCGGCAGCCCAGAAATTGAATCTGCCAATTGGATGCGAGGCGGAGGTCTGGCTCCGCAACGGGATTCGGCTCAAGGGCAAACTTCGACTTTCGAACGACCTTCTTTTCATCGAAGAAGCAAAGATAAAAGCGTTGCCGCTTGTCATTGACGGCGTCACGTTTTCTTTTGCCGAGATAGAATCGTGCGTTCGACTTGACTAGCGGCGATCCATTTCCAGAAGGAAAAGAACTTTCGCGCAGAGAAGATGAGTTCGCAGAGGAACAAGAAAAAATCCCCACTCCACTAAATACAATAAGGAAATCTCTCGTCGTGTTCGCAGCACGGCTAGTCTCCGTAAAAGCCGCGCATGATCACCGATTTCCTTCGTTCCACTTCAGCGGGATCGTCCGAGTCGACCATCTGGTGCGCCAACGCAGATAATTCCTTTCCCGAAAGCTGGCGCTTGCGCTTGAGTTCAAGAGCAAATTCAAGGACGCGGGATTGCTCTTCACGAGGAAGATGCATGATTTTCTCAATAACTTTTGCCGCTGTCATAAGGCAATTTTACCCGGAATCGAAATCAGGCTCAAATCCGAAAAGTTGCGACGATCAGATGTGGGCGCATCTCATTTTATGGCAAGGCTGCTGTGTCGCCCCTGGCGGGGCTCAGGAGTTTTTTTTGGCGCGTTACTACAAATATGGCGCGCCTACGGCGCTCATGCAGCCCGTCTAGCGCCAGCTCCGAAGCCCCGTCAGGGGCGATATATTTGTAGCAACCGACGCTAATGGTGTTAAGCCCCGTAGGGGCGGCACAGATGTGAGCAGGTGCAAAGAATGAGATGCGACGATCAGATATCTCCTCGCGCAGCGTTTACTGCGACTGAAGACTAATCACCGGCAACTCGATCAAGCTCGGGCTCGCCGGCGTGTGCCAGATCCGCTGTGTTGCTTTGGCGTAGTTCTCAGGCTTGGCGAACATAATATTCGGCACGTAAGTTTGCGGATTGCGGTCGTACAGCGGGAACCACGTTGATTGAATCTG
Organism: uncultured Verrucomicrobiae bacterium; assembly: GCA_963764165.1. GTDB lineage: Bacteria > Verrucomicrobiota > Verrucomicrobiia > Limisphaerales > Palsa-1400 > Palsa-1400. The sequence continues at coordinate 345,171 of CAVXRD010000003.1, read as the reverse complement.
CACCATGATTTTGTGGCCGGGCAGAAACTTGTGGCACACGTTGGGCAGCCGCAGACGATACGGCAGCGCCTTGCCGGATTCGATGGGCTTCGGATTGGCTGGGTCTTCCCGGTAGCGACCGCGCAAAATGTCCGCCGACAGCAATTGTTGATAACCGCCAAGTTTAGGATGATCGGGAACCTCGTCAGGCCAGACGTCGATGATCTTCACCACCCAATCGGAATCGGTCCCGCTGGTGGAGGCAAAAAAGCGCGCGATCGGCTCGCCCGCAACGCGCAATGGCTCTTTGAGAGCTTCGGTTTCATATACCAGAACGTCCGGCCGGCACGCGGCAAACCGTTGATCGTCCACCAGCCATTCGCCCCATTCCAAATCTTGGATCGGCCGCGCCCGATAGGGAATCGGTTTGGACGGGTCAGAAACATACTCGTCGAAATCGTTCGTGGACGCCGCGGGTGCTACGAACCCAAGTCCGCCGCCGGGGAGCAGATATAAATCGTGGGCTTTCTCTGGCGATCCCGAGGCTGCCGAGCGCGGCCAGGAATCGTAGCGGTGCCAAACATCCGCGCCAGTTTCATAGACGAGCACGCGAGGCGTGTCGGGCATCGGCGCGTCCTTAAGGTAATAGTCCAGGAACGGTTGCATTACGGTGCGCCTGAACCATGTCGCCGTGTCGCCCTCGAATTGTATTTGGCCGATTCCCCGGCCTTCGCGCCGTCCTTGTCCGTGGTTCCACGGGCCCAGCACCAAATGAATAAACTGCCCGCTCGGATCTTTTCCGGCCAGGGCTTTGTAGAGCGCGGGGCCGCCGTAAATATCCTCTTGATCGAAAAGTCCATCCACGATGAGCGTCGGCACCGTTATCGGTTCCTTGACCAGCCATTTGTCGACAGCCTGTTCCTGCCAATAGGAATCGTAGGCAGGGTGCGCCGAGAGATTGCGCCAAAAGCCGGCTTGCTCCAACCCGCGGGACGCGGCCATCGCGCCCGCCGAACCGGCTTTCAGGAATTCATCGTAAGTATCGTGCGTGCCCGTCCACCAACCCTTGTCGCCGCTGCGGGTTGTATCCTGTCCATAAATATATTCGAGAGTGCCGTTCTGCCGAAACGCGCCGTTATGAAACCAATCGTCACCCATCCAGCCATCAATCATCGGGGCGAACGGCACAGCGGCCTTAAGCGCCGGGTGCGGATGCACCGTGGACAGAACCGTCGTGAACCCCTCATAAGATCCACCAATGGTCCCCACGCGCCCGTTGGATTCGGGCACATTTTTCACGAGCCAATCAATCGTGTCGTAAGTGTCGGTCGCGTGATCAACCTCAGTCGGATTGAGCGGACCTTTGATCGGCCGGGTCATCACGTAATCGCCTTCGGAACCGTATTTGCCGCGCACGTCCTGAAAAACAATGATGTAGCCGGCTGCCGCGGCGGTATCGTCCATTTGAGGCACGACCGAGGCGAGATGAGTGCTGTTAAAGCGCGATACCCTCGCCGAGGCATTGTAAGGCGTGCGGGTCAGCAGCATCGGCGCTTGGGCCGCGCCTTTCGGAATGATGATGAAAGTCTTCAACTTAACGCCATCACGCATCGGAATCATTTCCTCGCGCTTCACGTAGTCGAATTCGTCGGTTTTGGGCTGGAATTTCGCGGGCGCATCGCTGGGGAACATGGCGGCGGATGCTTGCGCGCGCGCCTCGGCCGGAAAGAGCGCGACACAAAGCGCCGCCACCGCCCACCAAGCCACCGAGCGGGGATTCATTGCTGAACGGAGGTTTCGGGACCGATTTCTTTTCTGGCGTTGCATTTTCTTCCTAATATTGGATGTGAACTGGAGTTGTTTCCCCAACCCAAAGTAAGCCGGTACGGCGGCGATTTGACAAGGTCAAGTGCGCTCCGTCCGAAGGATCGCGCGCGAGATAAAATTCTTCATTAACATTTTTTCCCCCGTCAGAGTATCTCGGAAATGGACAGACGCGGGAAGAATTGCCAGGCGCGCGGGAAAATGCAAGACCACCGAAGCGCCTACGGCGCTTGGCGGCAACGCCTGGGGAAGAATTCTGTCTCCCACCACCCGCGTTCAGCTTGCAGAAGCTGCTTAATTATCCATTTGCGAAGGACGATTTGGGTCGACTTTGTCCTTCTTAAAGGGATAAAACTAGAAATCGCCATTAAAAAAAGCTTTTTTGGTGGGCTTTCTCGCAATCGATGCGGGATCCAATAACAATGCGATTTGCGGGGCAGTTTGTACCCAAGCAGCCATGCGACGGCTGACCCGCAACCTCCGATGGATCCCATTGCAATTCCCAGTGCATCGAATGCGCGCGATGCGCGCCCCCCGCAAAGGTGTTGAAATATTAAGAACAGTGATATTCCTTTACAATTCGCCCCTTAGCACCGGTCAGCCACGCCCTTTGCAACTTCCACGGGCGGCCTCTGGATTCCTGAACAACAAGATAATGATACGTCAAAGTTTCGCCATTCTCGCCAATGGCATCACCGTTGGTTTCCAGGATTGCGCCATAGAGTGCCGTCAAGATCTCCGCGCCTTCGGGCAGCGTCAGCATTTCGCCTTCGGCAGCTTCAGCGACCTGTGTCCGGCCGCCAAGACGAAACTCGACGCGTAATTCCTTCACGATGCCCGGAGCCGGATCGCTTCCAGCCATCTCATTAGCGGCTGGGATAGGACGCATGTTGCCGGACACGAAAAATTTGATTTTCTCGGTAACGTCGACGCAATTTCCCGTTTGAACCTTGAAAGTTCTGGACGCGGGATAGGTCTCGGTATCCTCGCCCTCCTGTTCGCAGTGAATATCCCGGTCGCCTTTTGCGAGTCCCGGCAATTGTCCCTTTTCCGCCAAGCTCCACAGAAGTGTTCGTGCTTCCAGTGTAAGAACACCGCCCAAATTCAGAGGTCCTTCAACCACCGGTTTAAGATACATCACCCGCTTCGGGAAATTAAACGTCACCAGATTTCGAGCCAGCAGCGAAAGACCGATTATATTCGGAATTCCGACGGGCGCCTTGGCCACGAATAGATCGGTATAAGTATCGCCGCCGAGCACCGCCCGGGGAAAGCAAGCGCCGAATCTTGGCATTGTGTTTTTTGAAATGGCAATGGGCACGGCTTCCTGATCGCTGGAGGCGCGATCAAACGCCCCGGCGTCCATCACAGCATCGAAAGGAGTCCCTGTATCAACCACCCAGTTATCCACACCCAAAATCCGCGCATCTGCCTTCACATGATCCCCGAATATGGTCAGCGGAAAGGCGTTTCCCAAGCCGTTTGCATTCAACCTATCAGGATCTAGAAACCGCATTTTGTTGGAGGCAAAGTCCAACTGGATGCAATAGTGTTTCAAGGTGTCCGTGCCCAATATGCTCATGCGAGCATCGGTCTGAATCAAGGCTCCCGTCCGCATTGGAGTGTCGCCCAAGTAGAGATCGGGTGCTTCATACACACCGTTGGTTGTCAGCCGTTGGGATGCTTCCATCACCGCGACGCCAAGACGCTCTCCAAGTTTTGATTCCCATTCCGCGGGCAAAATGGTCGCCGGGCTGCCGGTGTCCACCAGGAATTCGACTTCTTTGGTCCCTTTAAGATGGAGCTTCAATCGCAGATAACGCCCATGGCCGGCATCGTCATTAAAACTGGCCTCGCTGGGAATCGCGGGAGGGATTGACCTTCGGGTGGCGCATGAGCACAAACTCAGCAGGCCAAAAGCCAGGATCAATGCAGCGGTGTATCGGACGCCGATCACAGCCCCAGACTAATATCAGGCCGCGCTTTCGGCACAATGGCAAAAGCGGCCACAGTCACGAGCCCCAGGCTCGCTGATTGGTAGGGACGCCTCGGCGAGATTGTCTCAAAACTACAAAATCCTCAAAGTGTGTCAATACTATGATTCTCTCATTTGCGATATGGCGCATTTTTATTTTCGGCGAGGGTGTTTTTGTGGTGCTTTTTAAAGCCGTTTTTGAGTTTTGAGACAGTCTCCGGCGAGGCGTCCCTACCTCCGAATTAAGATGCGTCTGCCCGCGTTCACAGTTGACATATGTGGCAGCGCAATGTATAGATGTGCCATGCTTGCGAAAGATTTAGTGGCCGCCTCATCGAAACCGCTGGTGCTTTCCATCCTCGCGGAGGGCGAGAGTTATGGCTACGAGATCATCCAAAAGGTGCGCGAGCTGTCCGGCGGCCACATCGAATGGAGCGATGGCATGCTGTATCCCGTTTTGCATCGGCTGGAGCATGACGGCCTCATTGAATCCGAATGGAAGGAAGCGGACACCGGGCGCCAGCGGAAGTATTATTTCATCAGCGCGGGCGGACGCAAAGCACTCAAAGCCGAGCGCCAGCAGTGGCTGGCCGTTCACAACACATTGAGCAAATTATGGAAAATCAAACCCGTTACGACCTAAACGCCGCCATTGAAAACTGGCGCCAGGAGTTGGCCGCGCAAGCCAACCTCACTGCAGAGGTTCGCCGCGAACTGGAAGCCCACCTGATTGACGCCATCGTCGGATTCCAACGACTCGGCTTGGACGACGAGGAGTCATTCTGGCTTGCGCGCCGCCGGGTGGGCCAGCCCAGCAAGCTTGATGAAGAGTTTGTAAAGGCGAATCCAACACTGATCTGGCGAAAGCGTGTTTTGTGGATGGCTGGCGCCTTGCTTGCCGTGGCTTTATGGAGCAATAGCGCCAATATAATCAACTGGGAGTTGCTGACGCTGATAAACGATCCTTGGAAGAATTGGCCGCGACAATTCGGGTTTTGGTACACATATGGCCAGCTCGTAAGCGGCTTTGCATTGCGAGACGTGCCGATTTTTATTATTGCATTTTTCCTTCTGCGAGGGACCAGCGCAAAATTCTCGGTGTTGGAATCATGGTTTCAATCACGATCGCGGCTTATCCGTGCCGCATGGGGATGGCTGGCGTTGAACGAAGGATTCAGGATTCTTCAATGGGGATTCAACCTAAAACACGCCGAGTTCTACCAGCCCTACCAGTCCTTTTGGTCAAATCTTGGCCAGATCCTATTGCCAAATCTTTTTGCGACAGTGACATGGCCGATCGCGCTTCTCCTGCTAATTTCATGGCTCACCAAGCCGGAAGAGAGAAAGACTTCAAGACCTGCATCAGCATGACGAGATCCCACTCGTGGGCGTGAGACAGAATTCTTCATTAAGCATTATTTCACCCGACGGAGTATCTACGTTTTGTAGGTGCGCGGGAATAGACTTTCATCGAGCCAGCGAGTTCAGGCGCTTTGAAAAATCTCGCGGCCTCAGAAGCGCCGTAGGCGCGGAACCTTTGTAGAAACGACCAAGACAGACATTCCAAGCTCCGTCAGGAGCGGCACGGGCGGCGATCACCCGTCGGCTGTTTTGCATAAGTATCGCGGATTCACATGCAACCCAGAACCTTTCCAGCCATTCGCTCCCACATGATGGGATTTTGCCGGCCCGAGACGGTAAATACGACGTGAATGCAAATCTGCCATGCAGGCGTTTACCAAACTCGGAAGGTGCCGCTCCTGACGGAGCTTGAAAATCCTATTTTGATCGTTTCTACAAAGGTTTCGCGCCTACGGCGCTTGGCGGCAACGCCTGGGGAAGAATTCTGTCTCCCACCACCCGCGTTCAGCTTGCAGAAGCTGCTTAATTATCCTTTTGCGAAGGACGGTTTGGGTCGACTTTGTCCTTTTTAAAGGGATAAAACTGGAAATCGCCATTAGGAGCGTCGCAACTTCAGCGCGTTGTAGAAATAGGCAAAGCCGCAGTCATTCGTTCCAGCGAATTGACGGCACCTTTTTCGAGCCCGTCCACAAACACACGCAAGCCGCGTCCTTGATGGTAATGCTCGCCAGTTTTATCCCACACAATCGTGAGCCAGTGTCCATGATAGCGGACTTGGTCCAGGCAGAAATAATCCCACGTTGGCGGCCCCAGCGGGCGCACTTCAATGCGGTCGTCCGCGCGTGGGCGCAACCCAACCAGACCGCTCATGACGAGATCGCAGTAGGTTGAATGATTATAGTCCTTTCCACGTTCGGGAATTTCGGAGCCTCGCTGAAGAAGCAACGTGCGCGAAATCCAATCGCCGTTGGTTGGGTTGAGATTTTCGTCAATCCACGGAATGACGCGTCCGTCGGAGAGCTTTCTGTGTTGGGATGTGGTGTAAATTTTAAAGAGCTTAAAGTAATCATTTGGCGACACGACTTTTTGAGCATAATCGTCGAGCACGTTGGCCAGGCCGCTTAGCGTCATGCAGGTCAAATAGGGCCAGCTTGGCCCATTCCATTGGCATTCATGTCCTTGGTAAGCGATGCTGAAGCCAGGGTTTCGTTGCTCGGTTGTCGTTGGTCCGTAGGGGCCGTAGAAGCCGTTCGTGTCCATCAGTTGGCTCCATGCTCCTGATTTGTCCGTATCGGGAAGTTCAAAGTACCAGGGCGTGTAGCCGAGTTCCTCGCGGACGTTCACGAGATGGGCCGCAGGCTGGCGCGGTAGGACTTCGAAAAACGAAGCGCTTGCATCCCAAAGCTGCGTCTGAACCAATTGCTTTATCCGTGCGGCCTTTGCCTGGAAATCGCGGGCGACGGAATCCTGCTCCGCCAAATGGGCGATCTTGGCGATAGCCATCGCATCGCCATACATATAGCTGTTGATCGTCGGGCGATACCCACTCCCGCCGATGGAAACTTCCATGCCATCGCGATCGTCAGTTTGCCAGAAGAGGCCGTTGGTGTCTTGGTGCCCGGCCTCCCATGCTCTGTAATTGGCAATGAGGTCTGGCAGAAGTTCGATGATCAAGCGGCTGTCGCCAGTCACTTCATAGCGGGCCCAGAGTGCGTTGGCCGCCCAGAAACTGTATCGCCGCGGTTCGCCGCCTTTGCGAAGCCAAAACACCGAGTAATCGTCCAGATACTTCGGGTCGGCCAGCCAGCGGCCCTCGTAAAAATGATGCCCCGCCGCGCAACTGATCGAGTTATCCTTTCCGGCCCACGGCACATCCGGGAGGAACTCGGTAATAATGAATCCGTTCGGTGACTGTTTGATATGCTTGCGGTAGGTCCACCATCGAAAATAGTAGATTTTCTCTATGTCATTGTCTGGGCAATCAAAAAGAGGGACGTTGTCTTTTAGAAAATCCCACGCAACCGCATTTGGAAAGAACCCTTTGTAACGCTCATCGTCATCGCGGTTAAACTCATCAACGAAGTGCTTGAACGAGTCCGCCTGCAAAATATGACTATGCGGAGTTGACAGTGTTCCGCCACTATTTGAAGCGGAAGTTTGCGCCAGACCGGAATACTCGACCGCGAACAAAATAATCAGCGAAATTAAAGGGAGTTTGCTCAAGCCAGCAGTCTCTTTTCCTGAGTTCGGGCGTTCCAGATTCAATCCTCCCAGTATCTTCAAAATCCCAAGTCGTGGCCGTCATGAATCACGACGCCAATCTGCTCCAGGCTGGCGTGGCGCCCATTGTACCAAAGCAGCCACTTCTGGCCGTCAAATATCGCGTAAGGCTTGTAGCACGCGTCATGATCCCATCCCTCCGGCGTCGGCCGCACAATCGGGTTTGCAGGAAGGCGATCCCAATTGGCGATTCCATCTTTGGAGCGCGCCAAGCCAATTTGCGCATGATCGATGTCCCGGAATCCAATGTAAAACATGTCATACCAATCTCCGTCTTTCAAAACCTGGCAAGCGGTCACCTTGTAATGCTCCCACTCCAGTTTTGGATCGGACTTGAACACCGGGTTGGCGCTGCTCTTGGCCCAATGTATTCCGTCCGGACTGGTTGCGTAACCAATGGCGTCCGGCTCGTATTGTTCGCCGCCGGAGTACCACATCCGAAACAGCTTGGCCTCCGCAACCCAAATAACGGACGGGCACATTACCGCAACCTTTTCCCAAGGCTGGTCAGGCGAGAGGACCGGTTTTTCGCTCATTCGTTTCCACGTCTTCCCATCGTGGCTTGTGGCATAGCCGATGTGTGAATGTCCCTCAGATTGGCCAGTGTACCACATATGATAACCGTCCCCGCGTTTGATTACTACTGGGCGGTTAATTTCCTTTTCCCAACCGGCTTCCTTCCGTGGCCCCAGAACAATTTGAGGCGGTCCATCCCAATGGAAACCATCCTTGCTTTCCACCAAAGCGACGCTTTGTTTTGGCCGCCACGAAACCCACATGCGATAAACACCGCCGTCTTTCAGCACCGAAACATCGAAGCAAGTGCCATATTGGCCGCCGAGAACCGGATCGCCCGCGTATTTCTGCCAGCCCGCCACGGCGGGACCGTTGTCGCGGGCGTCCGCGTGCGGGACGCATCCGATGAGGCACGAGATTGCAAGAGCGAGAAATCTTGAGAGGCTGATCTTCATGGTGCTCTGCTTTCTATCGGAAAGGGCTAAACGCTGCAACGGCGCATCTTGTTTGCCGTTCCCAAAACGTTCGCGGCAAGCCTCCAGCGCCGTAGTGGGAAGACAGATAAACTCAATTGGCTCCCCGCCCGGCAGAAATGTTACTTTTTGTTACCTTGTATTTAGTTGATTATCAACAGTGTAACCAATGTTACCTGTTTTTCGAGCTATTGCGCAATTAATGTTACACCCATTCGCGTGCCACGGTCACTGTCAGCGTGCGGACTGGTCATGGCTTTTGATTCGCGCGATAAAAGGTGTCGGCAGCACTGGAGGCATTTGTGTCCGTCACAATCAACACTCCGTTCGAGAGAAAAGCGGAATTGGGCAGCAGGGTCCAATTGGCCAGGGGAATTGAAAGATTTGTGGTGGAAAGAAATCTGATTCTCGACGCCTCGCCGGGAGAAATGGCTGAGCCATCCGCGTTCGTGACAGTGAACTGGAAATATCCCGGCGCCAAATACGTTCCGCCGCCCAATCCCAAGCCTGGAACGGAAACCGGAACCGTGTAATCCGCCACGACAGGGAGATGATCGCTGGCGCTTGTCAGGTCGGTGAAAAGCGTGGACGCGCTAATGGGGGCATTTCGCGCCAGATTGGTTAAGGCGGTGTTTCCCTGCGCGGCGACGCTGCTGCCGTAGGCCAGCGATCCGTTATTGCCGAATGTGTGATAGGTGTTCGTGACGAGGCACAAGCCACCGGGCGCCGCGTAAAAAACATTGCTGGTCACAATTTCAAGGTCATCGCGATAGCGCAAATCGGTGGCGGATTCCGAAAGCATGAGCAAAATAGATTTGCTGGTGGTGGTGCTCTCCCAATTGATGGTGGTGGAGCCGGCAATGTTCAGAGGATCAATGCCCTGGCCCTGCACGATGCCATTTGGAGCGGCGGCAGCGAGAATGGTCTGATAACCCGCCTCCCCGCTGGTATCGACATTGTAATCACCCACGTAAATGACGCGGGCGCTGGCGGGCAGATTATTGGCTTCGTCATTTCGGATGATTTGAGCTTCTTCTTGACGGTCTTTGGCGTCGGTCGATGAAGTTCCAGATTTGTAGTGGCTCACATAAATATAAAATTCGTTCGATGGCGCGGGCGTGTTCCCCGCTGGCGCAAATTCATACCGCATGACTTCGCGGTATTCGCCGCTGGATGATCCCAATTGGCTTGTCCCCCCGCTTGGGTCAACGGGCGCGGAAGCGATCAGTTGCACGGTGTAAGTATTGTAAACAATGGCATTCGGGCCATTGCCGTCCGCAACGTCGCCGCCGCTTTCGGTGGCTTGATAGGGGCTCGTTGCGTACATCCCGGGGGCGCCGTAAAACGTGGTCAGGCCATTGAGAATGGGAGCGATCGTGAGATTGCTGCTGGTTGTTTCTTCCAATGCGATGATGTCAACCGGTTGGGCAGGATCATTGCCAACGATCTCCTCGCCGATTCCTTCTAGAACACCGCCCAATTGCACCGCGGCGACATTCGTCGTCGGAGCGATCAAGCCCGGCAGGGGGCTTACGGCGCCGTTGATGTCATCTTCAATATTGTAAGTGGCAATCCGCAGCGCGCGGGTCTGTCCTTCGACCGCGACGGGTGCGGCCGCGGCGAGGGCGAGGAGCAGGGAAACGGCGGCAATTTGGCGGTGGTTTAATCTCATAAATGGCGTGGAAATCAGATTCGGCAGCGGTCGGCGGAGGTTTTACAGGAGCATTTAACGGGAATCAATCGCATTCCGTTCGTCACAGAATTGTTTCGTTTTTAATTGAACAGCAAAGCCATTCCCGGTAATAACTTGGCGATGGTTGCCGAAAGCGTTGTGCAGCAGCGGGACAATACCCTCGGAGCCGCCAGAGGACGCATCCAAATAGGGCCAAAACCAGAATGGGCCACGCCATGCTCGTTTCGCACTGACTTCAAACCGAAACAGGCTGGGCATGTCACGTACTTGTTGTGCGCCAAACAATTCCATGCCGAAAAACGGGCGCTCTTCTGCCACACAGCCAATCGAATGGACACCATCCAAGGCGTCCAGAGCGTGGCAGAAGGCAAGATTGCCTTCGACCCGGAGACTCAATCGCTGACCTTCCATTCGATTCAGATCCATCGCGCGGGAACGGCCATGGATCGGACCTTGATGGATCATATCCGATGCGTTGAGCGCGCCACCCATGGACTGGATTCGTCCAAGCGGACGAGCGTGAGCCTGCTTCTTGAGGACGTTCGGCCCGGTGACATTCTGGAACTGAGCTATTCGATCGAAGATCATCCGGTTCTGTTGTCGGATAACTTCGGCTATTTCTTTTCACTTCCTGAAGGCGTTCCGTTCGGGAAATTCTATTTTTCGGTCGTTTACAGTGAGACTCGGCGCGTTCAATGGAGATCGTCGGCTCATTATCTTCAACCCGAAGAAACCCGCGCCAATGGCGAAGTCTGCCAGATTTGGACGCGGGACAATTTCCTCGGCTCGCATGCCGAGGAATACGCGCCGGCCTGGCAGATATCATATCCGTGGGTTCAGGTTTCCGACTGCCCGGATTGGCAGACGGTCAGTTCCGCCTTCGCGGAAGCATGGAATTTGGATCGGTTCGATGCCGATCTTGCAACACTCATTCCCGAATTGGCCACGGCCGAAGGCAGCACGGCTCAGCAAATTGGCCGCGCGGTCCAATTCATCCAGGAGCAATTCCGGTATGTTCCGGGCGACGGCGAGATCGACGGGACGCCGCCGGTTGAGCCAGAGGTGGTGGCGCGCAGGCGATACGGCGACACCAAGGATTTGTCCTTATTGTTGATGCTTGCGCTGAAGCGGCTGGGGCTGGAGACAAGATTGGTGCTGGTGAACTCAGAGATTCGCAAATCCCTGTCGGTGCTCCTTCCGATGCCGTCGATTTTCAACCACCTGGTGGTCGAATACAAAACAAAAGGGGAAATCCATTGGGTTGACGCCACGGCCAAGGGGCAGGGCGGCAGCTCGTTCAATCGCGTCTTGAGCGATTTCGGTGTCGGGCTCCCCGTGGCCGGCGCGGATGCCGATCTGATGCTCGCTCCAGAGCCCGCTGAGGCGACGAATGTTTATCACGTGCGGGAATCGATCCTTCTGGATACCGCGGGAGACTCTTCGATTTTTGGCGTGGTCGTCATGGCTCGCGGCACGCATGCAGAGGAGCTGCGGCGCCAATTCGAGAAACTGGGTCCCGACGCGATCGCCCGCCAGCGATTGCAGGCAATCGTCGATAGGTTTCCCGACGTGAAGCGGGTCGGAACGATGGAGCATCGCGACGATCTCGCGCATAACGAGTTCTTCCTGGCCGAAACATTCGAGATCAAGGACTTTCTCAAAGACGGCACACAGGCCAGTTGGTACAAGCTTGAGATCACGGCGGAAGCCGTGGCGGGGTTGCTGCCCTTGCCGGTTTCCGGCGTCCGCCAGACACCGCTTGGGCTGCCGTATCCCTGCCAGGTGATTCACTCGCTGGAAGTTTATTGCGTCGCGCTGCCCCCGGCCATTGTTCAGCAGCGCTCGATCGAGAATTCATGGATCTCATTCAACCGCTATCGCAAGACGCTGGCTGGTTATTGGACAATGACGATCTCCCTTTCGACGCTGACGGACGCTGTCCCGCCCGCGGGTGTCGACGAGTATCGCGAGGCGGTGCGTGAAGTGCGGCAGCAATCCGCCTGGTCGCTGATGATTCCCGCGGGGCAGACACGTCCGTTTCAGCGCAGTGACTTCGCGAAAATTCCAGCTTCGTGGGACACCGCCGGCGGATTCGTTCCGCGCGTTTCCAAACCCGCGGCGGTCGCACGAGGTGGCGGCGTCATGCCAGGGCCGGCCACCAGCGCCGGCGCCCAATCCGCTGCGCCGGAAGTTTCGGACGGCGAGGAAGCCGCAGCCACGACGGTGGAGCCGGATACGCACAGAACAGGATCACGCCACCGCCGGAGAAAACGGCACCGCCGGCGCCACAAAGAGGATCGCAAGGCAGCCGTCATTCAGGCAATTTTCGTCGCTTTGCTTGTGGTGGTGCTCATGGCGCTTGCGTTTCAGTTTTTCAAGCGAACGGGCAACTTTTTCCAGGCTCCGCCAGTTCCGGACCTCACGCCTCAACGCTAGCTTTGTTCGCCTTGGCACCTTTAGGTGAAATCAACGAGGAGCGCCTTTGGTTGTGCAAGCATTACGGCGAGATGTTCTCGTCTTCCGCCGCGCGCATCCTCGCAGGCGATTTAGAAATCGACGCCGTTCTGGCGGGCCGCGAATCCGACCATCGGCGCGGAATGACTCTCATCGCCCGGCCCTCCCCAAATGTGCGAGCGCGCGCTTGCACCCTTATTGAGGGGTTGCGCGTGCTGGAGCCGGACCAATACTATTACCCTCCGACGGACTTTCACATCACCGTGCTGCCGATGTTTACCGCCACGCCGCAACCCGGGCGTTTCGCCGCAAAGTCGGATGCCTACGAGGCTGTTGTCGCCAAGGTGTTGAAGGCGCGCGCCCCCATCCGTGTTGAGTTTCGCGGCGTGACCCTGTCAAGAGCAGCGGTCTTGATCCAGGGCTTCCCGGAAAATGGCGCTTTGAATGACCTCCGCGAAAACTTGCGCCAGAAACTTCGCGAGTGTGGATTGGGGGGAACGATGGACGGCCGCTACAAATTGCAAACCGCACACATGACGGTGGCGCGATTCCGTGCGCCGCTGAGGAACAGCGATGCATTTGTCAATCAATTGGAGGCGCAGCGTGATCGTGCTTTCGGAACGACAAGCTTCCGAAGCTTCCATTTGGTGATGAATGATTGGTATATGCGTTACCGCACGCTCAAGCGGGTCAAGCGCTACGATTTGATTTAGTTTTTCGACTCGATCTCTCGTTTCTTTCAGTGTTTTGTTGCGCATGCAATTTCGTCCAAACTTGGTTCAGCGAAAGACTTCCCGCCGCTCGTTCATCAGAACCGCATCTATTTTGACGGCTGGCGCTCCCTGGCTGGCGGCGAGTGCGGAGTCGAGGGGCAAGATGCTGATGGCGTATGTGGGGACGTTCAGCTCGCCGCTGCGCAATATGCTGCCAACCCAAGTCGACTTGCCGCCTGGAAACGGCAGGGGCATCCACATTTTTCAGGTCAATCGGGCGACCGGCGCCCTTGTGGCGCGCGGGGTTTGTGAAAACGGCTCCAGCCCAAGCTGCCTGGTCCTAAACGCCGCGGGAACTTGCCTCTACTCCACAAATGAAACCGCCACCATGGGCGAATCGAAGGAGGGGACGGTGAATGCCTACGCCATTGACCGGGCGGACGGCCAATTGAAACTGCTGAATTCCGTCCCTTCGGGCGGCGCAGGCCCGACTTACGCAAGCGTCCATCCGTCGGGGAAATTTCTTCTTGTCGCCAACTATTTTGGTGGTTCCATTTCGGTCCTTCCCATTCAAGCGGATGGCAAGCTCGCTGGCCCAGTCGACATCAAGAAGGACGTTGGCAGCCTTGGTCCGGCGAGGCCGTCGCACGCGCCACCGGGAAGTTTTGCTTTCAGCGGCCATGACCATACCCATGCGCACATGGTCAGCGCCGACCCATCGGGGCGCTTCGTTTTGCACGTCGATCTCGGGCTGGATAAAATTTTCGTGTGGAAGTTCAACGAGCGGGAAGGGGCGCTGAGCCCGAACGATCCAGCCGCCATTTCGCTTCCGCCGGGAGACGGGCCGCGGCACTTTTCGTTCCACCCCGGCGGCCGCTGGATGTATTCCATCCAGGAGGAAGCGTCGAGCATTATTTTGTTTGACTACAATTCGACCGCCGGCCGCCTCACCGAGAGGCAAACGATTTCCTCTCTGCCTCCCGGTTTCGCCGGCAGCAATTTCGCCTCTGAAATTCTCGTTTCAGGTGATGGCAAATTTGTCTACGCTGGCAACCGCCTCCACGACTGCATAAGTGTGTTTTCGGTGGGCCATGACGGCGCATTGAAGTTTATCGCCGAGGAATCGACGCGGGGGAATTATCCGCGCAGCTTTAATTTCGATCCCTCCGGCAAATTCCTTTGCGCCTGCAACCAGCGGGACGACAACGTCGCGATTTTTAATGTGAATCGCAAGTCGGGCGCGCTGAAATTTACGGGCCAGTATGCGCCTGTCGGCAATCCATCCATGATCGTGTTTGCGGATCTTGCCAAAGGCTGACACAAGTCCGTCTTGGAAAAGGGAAAATGCGCAACAACCCTAAAGTTGCTGCGCATCGCGACGGCCTAAACCGTCAGCATTTGGTCAGGCTGGACAATCCGGCCAACGAGCCCGCTGTGTTCAGTACTTAAGGCGGTAGAACATCGCCTTGTTCGTGCCGCTGATCGGCAGCGGATAAGGAGATGTGGCGCCAGTGACAGGAGCCCATGTGGCGGACGATCCGAGAACCGAAGTGCTCTCCAGCGTGCCAGCAGACCAGATAAGTGACTTGCCGGAGAGAATGAGTGGCGGCGCAACCGCTTCGGTCACATGATGCGAAATCTGAGCCGACGTCAGGGCGTAGCCATAAATGGCCACGTCGGCCAGCGTGCCAGCCAGATAGTGGATAGCATCGCGTTCATCCGCGCCGAGGAAAACGGAGATCGTCGGATCCAATGGCTCAGCGGAACCAGTCGCGGTGGCGGACAGGACGCCATCCACGTAGACAGAACCCGTGCCTCCATTGCGAACCGCCGCGATATGATGCCAGTTGCCGTCGTTTACGAGGTTCGTTGTGGTGAGCTCAAACTGGTATGCGCTTCCGCCGTAGATGTAGAAATACACCGCGCCGCTCGCCAGAACTTGCAGTTCGTATTCTCCATTATAGTCGCCCGGCGCGCGCTGGCCAATGATGTCCTCGGTGGAGGTCGTGGTGGTGTTAACCCACGCTTCCAGGGAGAAGTTGCCACTTCCATTGAGGGACGGCCCGGTTCCGAAAGAAACGTAGCTGTCGTAACCGTCAAATAAATACGCCGTGTTGCTTGCGCTGAAACCTGGGTCGGCGGGAGGCACCGGGCCGGGAACGTCGAGGGTGATCCCCCCCTGCAGCTGGCCATTATTTTGATTGACATAGTCGTAAGCCGTCGAGCCATTGGTTTCGTCAAGCGGCCAAAAATCCTGCGGGCCGTCAGCCACCACCGCGGCGGCGTAGGCGCTGGGAGTGAGGACATCAATGTAATTGGTCTGGCTGCTGGCAACGCCATAGTTGTTGCTGACCACGCAATAATAAAAGCCCGAGGAACTCAGCGTGAGCGGGCCCAAGTCCACCGATGGCCCGTTTGTGCTGACGACCGTTCCGTTGGCGTTTTTCCAGGTGTAGGTGAGAACAGGATCGCCCGCGGCCACGATCGAGAGGAACATGCTGCCGCCGGCATACGCGTAGTTGGTGCCGCCCGGGAGATCTGTCGTGATGCTCGGCGGGACTGATCCCTTGACAACCAAGATGCTGCCGTCATTGCCGGTATTGTCCTGCCACGCCAGGCCGTTAGGAAGTGTCGGCAGCTTCAGAGTGGTGAATGAGCCGGCGAAGCCGCTGTTCGGCGCGCTGAACAAAGTGAACTTGTCGCCTATCGCCAGCGGCCCGCCGATGTTGGTCACCTGCAATGTTCCGCCGAGAAAAAGCGGGTTGGAATCGAGGGTCGTCAGCGTGCAGCTGCTGGGGGATCCGCCTTTGTTAATGGTCATCACTAAGGTGCCGAATAGTGCCTGCGCGCTGCCGGTGCTTACCACGTTGGCAACCGTCTGGCTGATGTTGTTGAAGTTCACCGTTCCCGCCGCCGCAACCGCCAGCGTTCCGTTCGTGCCGATGCAATTGGGCGCGCCGCAAATCAAGGTCCCACCCTGGACGTGGACGCCGGCATTGATGGCTGTGGCCGGCGCGTTCAAACGCACTGAGCCGGCTCCCTTTTCGTAAAGGCCGTAGTTGTCGGTGTTGGCTTTGATATTCAGCGGGCTGTTGACGACCAGATCGCCGGTCGCGGTGTTGGTGCCGGGCACCGTCGTCACGACCATGCCGTAGCCGTCGCTTACAAATTCCACATTGGCATCGATCACCGATCCTGAAGCCAGCGCGGTAATGGAAAGGCCCGGTGTTGAATTGATATCGAAAATGCCCAATTCAGCCAGGCCGCTGCCGAATTGGCGAATGGTGGTCGGTGCGCCTTGAACGACGACTCCGCCGCTGACGTTATACACTTTGCCGCCGGCGATGTACAAACCTGCGGGGGAGGAAACGCCGCTGCCGTAGAGCTGCATCGCCGTGTTCGCGTAGCCTCCGCTCGTGCTGTAACCGATTTTCAAGGTCGCGCCATTTGTCACAACGTAAGGGGCGTCCGCGCCCACCGCGTCCACTTCAAGTGTGCCGGCAAGAACGGTGGCGCTTGAAAAGGTCGCTGCCCCCGAGAGCGTCAAGTAACCGGTGCCAGTCTTGACCAATGCATTCGTGCCTGTTGAAAGCGGCACCGCGATGGTGGCAGCCCCGGTGGCGGCAATGCCGCCGCCGCTGAGCGTCAAGGTCTCGCTGGTGGCGTTGGTGATGGTGTATCCGCCGCTGGCAAACGTAATCGAGTCCGCGGAGATGTAGTCGCCCAGCGTCACCGTATACGATCCAGTGCCTCCCACGCCGAAAATGGCGGAGTCCGACTGGCCCCAGTAATCGTCGAATGTTCCGTTCCACCAATTGGTGGAGCCGTAGGTCCAGGTTCCGGAACCATCTTGGGCGCCGGGTGTCGTGGTATTTGCGTCCCAAGTCGAAGTCTCCGCCGGATGGGTGACTGGAACGGTAATATCCAGGACGTCGCCCGTTGCCGTGACCCCCGGAAAAGCGGAACTTGAAACGACTACTTGATAGCTGCCTTTGTCCGCGAAGCTGGCGGAGGCGTTTGTATAGTTGGCGTAAATCGCTCCCGGAATGTTCGTGCCATCATGCTGCCATTGGTAACTGAGCGTGCCAATTCCGATTGCCGTGGAGGAAAGGACAAATGGGCTGCCCGACGCAACCAAAGAATACGCCGGCGCGGAGCGAGTGATCACCGGTTCATCGGTAATGATGAAGCCAGCCAGAACTGAATGATCCGGGGATGATTGCGGCTCGGGATCGATGTTGATCGTGTCGGCAGTAAATGTACCACTCGGATCGCTGAGCCCGACCGTGCCGCTTCCGTAACCGTATCCGTCCGCCACCGTGCCTTGAACAAAATACGAATTGGCATAAGTGCAATACGTTGTCGTGGCGCCGTCACTAAAATCAACATTGGCGAACTGGGCCAGCGCGCCATCCTTGGACGCGTAAGCCGCAATGGTTTGGATTACGTATCCGTTGGGAAAGACGGAAGCCAAGCCCGACACCGATACGCTTGGCGATCCGCCGGATTCGCCTATGCCGTAAAATGATGATCCGTCGTCCAAAATGCCCCACGTAACTTCGTCGTTCCCAGGAGGCACACCAACTGCCACCCAGGCGGTGGTGTTTTCTCCGATGCCAGACTGCCATGCGCCAGGGGCCGACACGCTCGCCGTGAGAGCGCCGCCGGGACCAAACGCGATATTCGTCGAGATGGGAATGCCATAGCCGCCCGCTCCGCAGCTCAGAGGCAGGCTGCTTGTCCAGCTTGCAGCGGGAATGCCGAAGGCCGCGGCGGTCACCGGGAAGCCAGTCGTCTGGTAGCCCGCTCCCGCGCCGGAATAATAATAATCCTGAAAATTCAGCCCCACGAAAGTGCCCGCGTGCGCGGCGCCCAGCATGAGGGCGGCGGCCGGAACTGCCAGCAAGGTCTGTTTGAACGGTTTGGCGATCAATCGTCTTTTCATAGTTTCGGTTGGAGTGGGTTCTTTCGCGGCGAGCCAGGTTTAGATTTGGATTTAGGTCAAATGGTTTCTCGTGACATAGCTATCAGTCCGCCAAAAACAGGCTGACTATACCTTCACTATAGCCCTTAGCCATACCACATTAGGGGGAGACGCTAAACCGCATACCCGAAAGCCCGGCAATATGGCGCCATCCTCGCCTGCAGCGGAGCCAGTGCCTCCGCGTAATGCTCCCATCGGCCGACCGCCCGGCGGTATACGGGTTGCGTGACGTCGTGATACGTTGGCGCGTAGAGGACTTTTCTTCTTGCCGTTTCGTGCGAGCGGGCTTGGTTTTCGTGCCACTCAAGTCCCAGAAATTCCGTCACTTTTCGCCCTTCTTTTTCCGGGTCATCCACGACATCTTCATAGCGCGACTCAATCCAGTCGAATCCGCCAAGCTCCCTCATGCGCAGCCAGACATCCATCAAGTCCGAGTAATGTTTGGCGGTGCGTTCGAGGCTCAGGAAATTGGCGTTGGTCGCGTTGAGCAGAATGTTCAGGAAAAAACAGCTAATCAGGACATCGCGCGGATCGCGCAGGGCGATGATCACTTTCAATTCCGGAAAAACCCGCAGCCACACGTTGAGCAACATGGTGGGGGACGGATTTTTGTCCACCAGCACGCTTTGCGGCGGGCGCTCGGGTGCTTCGCGCAGCAGGCTTTTCAAATAGCGCCCGCGCAATTTGGCCCGGTACGACGCGGGCAAAGAATCAAGCTGGATCGAAAGTTTTGGCCTGGGTTTGAATTGGATTTTCTTTTCCACCTCTTGATGAAACGAATGCGGCTCGTCGAACGCGAGCACGGCGGGGTTGGCATCGAGGATTTGTTCGAGCAGGGTGGTGCCGCTGCGGGGATGTCCGCCAAGGAACGCGAAACGGTATGGCTCCGTCGAGGCGGGCGGTTCCTGCCGCCATCGCCGAATCATTTCCGGCGTCAATTCCGCGAGCAACTCCCTGCGCCGGAGGTCGGATTCGTCATAAGCTCGCTCCAGCGCGGAAATGTCGGTGATAGTGTGGACGACGGCCTTCGCTTTCAACAGCCAGGTCATCGCCTCGGCGTAGTTCCCCAGTTGATCGAGCACCACGCCCAGCAAATGGGGCGCTGCGTATTTGACATACGGATACTGCGGGCCGTCATGGATTAAATTGCGCAGCGCCGTCTCCGCCTCGGCGTATTGTTTCTTGCGATGCAAGAGGACGGCGCGAAAATATCGAGCTTGATCGTCGCGCGGATGCCTGGCCAGGCACCGCTGGACACATTCCCAAGCCTCGTCGAGGCGGCGTTCCTTCTCGAACCAGACGGCGAGATTAATCAGCGCGTCCACCGAATCCGGGGCAGCCTTCACCGCGCTCTCGAAGCAATCGCGCGCATCGTCCAATTGGCGCAGCGTCTGGTATTGAAGCCCGAGCGAACTCAACAAAGAGGAATTGCCCGGCGCGAGTTCGCGGACGCGCTGATAAGCCTGGTTGGCGAGCGCGAAGTCAAGTTCGCCGGCGGCCGCATTCCCGAGTTCGAACCACAATTGCGGCGTGGCCGAATGGCGGCGGGCCAGATCGCGATAAGCTGCGAGCGCGGGGCCATATTGCCCGCCCAGCAAAAGCTCCTGCGCCTTCTGCCAGCGCGCAAAATCCTGCGGTGAGTGCTGGAATTTCATTTATTTTGGGTATAGTTCATCCGTCCGTCGATCAGCCGCTTCGAACATTGGCACGTTTTTAGAAAAAAGTGGTGCGATTTGGTGCGACTAGCTGCGATTTGGTGCGACTGCGCCAAAGTTTCTCGCAGCCGACGGCTGCCGCAGCGGCTCGCTTGGCGTGTTGCGACTTAACGAAACCGCACCGCCAAAAATCCCGGTCCACCGTCCTATCATCTCAGCACTGCAATATATATTCATGGAAGCAGTCTGGCACATCCAAAGGAAAACAGAAAACCCAGCAGAGGTTTTTTAGCACGATTTTCCGCATTTTTTTTCATGAAAAGGGGGATCTCATCGAAATCTGTCGAAATGTGGCTGGTCTGCGTATTGGAATTGTCCGATTCTTTGCGCCTTTGCGTTAATGTCTTTGTTTTCTAAGGGGAATTCAACAAAAGGGCGCAAGGCACAGCGCGGCAGAGCCGCAACCAATAAAGGCTCCTCACTGTTTTCGGTGTTGGAGATTTGTCGTGGTGTTCCTCTGCGCACTCATCTTCTCTGCGCGAAAGTCTTTTCCGCCCGGCATCTGGTTTCATCGCGCTTTGAATGCCATCGAGCGCAGAGCTTGGCCCGATAGCATGCTTTAACGCCTTTTCCTCTTCGCTCCTTTGTGTGCTTGCTGTTCCATTTTCTTGCCGTTTCCGGCTGGCTCGGCAAAAACCATGCGCGCCACGCTGTCGGAATCTAAAAAAAGACTCTTAACAACAAGGACACGAAGGTCGCAAAGAACTTTGGCTTGCGCCCGATCTGATCGGACCCAGAACCCATCCTGTAAACTATGTCAAAATTTTGCCCAAAATGCAGACTTTCTCGAGATAGCGCTGCAAAGTCGCAAAGTTGCAAGGCATGCGTTTTAGAGTCGCGAGGCTCGCATCGTGCATGGACAGTTCGTGGGATTTGATCTAAACTTCCTGCGGTATGCGCCACTCTAAGAATTCGCTTTGGTTCGCTTTCTGCCTTTCACTGCTAGCGTCCTTGGCGGCGAGCCTGTCTAACGCTGCGCCGGGCGTATTAGTCATCGCTCCGCCTGAGACGAATGCAGTACCGAGGTTTTCGATTGATGAGATTCACGGTGGATGGCGGCAAGGAAATTGCCAAGCTTGACGGGCCGGTGTGGTATGGGTCGGATGAAGATTCGGTGGCTCTTTTGCGGGTCGATGGCGAACACGGGAAGGGAGACCGCCTGGTGGTCGTTGACAGGAAAACATCGGTGGTCGTGACAGACAAAATTCTTGAAGGCGCTCATTCGTGGGGACTGAAGAGATCTGTTGCGGAAACGGTGACTGTTCGATCCAAAGACTCAACTGTATATTTTCAGAGTTTCGAAAAGCAGGGAACTAACAAATATCACTTTGGTTATAGCGAAGCAAACTGGAGGACGGGGGAGGCGCATCCCGTTCCCGCGCTTCCTTCTGGCGACGACTCCCATGGAGCCAAAAGATTTGCCAGCGCGGACGCGATAAGCAAAGTCTTCGTGCGGGAGATCGGTGGAAAACCGAGTTTGATTTGGGGCGAAAACAAAGAACTGATGCCCGCTGCGATGGCGGCCCATACTATCACTGAAATTGTCATGGTGGATGCCGCCACGGGTAAGGAATTTTTGCGCAAGCCGCTGGGTGGCAATTTCTCGTCACAAATCCAGCCCGACCGAACCGGGGGAAGGGTTTATTTTATGGATCCCGCTAACGGTGAGATTTTCTATCTCGACCGGGAAACGCAAACAATAAATTCATTCGCCAAGACAGGGCAGCGAAATATTGACGATTGGAGCTCTGCGCTTGTGGCCGCGAATTAGGAATTGACGTGGCATGGAGATATGAAACCCGTGAAGCGGCTGTTTCTCACTGTTCTAACAAGCGGGGTGTCCTTGGTGGCTGGATGCGCCAGCCCGCTTCCACGAAATATCGCGCACTCCCTCCGGACTTCGCAGAAGGCAGCAAGTTGAAGTTAGCAGGAGCACGAATCGCGCCCATTTAGCCTATTCGGGGTCGCCGAAAGTTTTGAATCGATTATTTGACGCGGCCAAGATTCCTCACGACCGATCCCGAGCCGGATAAAAGGACGGATTTCCTGTCATTTCCGATCGCTTTTTCAAGTTTTTCCAAAACGAATTGGCGGGAGCGGTGTCTAATACATACTATGGGTAAAAGGCGTGGCTTCACTTTGGTGGAAATGCTCGTCGTAATCGCAATAATCGGCATTCTCGCCGGTTTATTGCTGCCTGTCTTGTCCAAGGGCAAAGGGAAGGCCCAGGGGGTTTATTGCCTGAACAATGGCAAGCAAATGATGGCGGCGATGACGATGTACACGAGCGATTTCCACGATCTCTTTCCTCCAAATCCGGACGATGGGAATGTTCTGCCGGGTTACAACTGGTGTTCGGGCCAGGCCGGGGTGGGCGGGCCGCAGGAATTCGACCCTGATGTCCTTAAAGACCAGAAGCTTTCGCTGCTCATAACCTATCTGGCCGGCAACATTCAATTGTTTCATTGCCCCGGCGATCTCCGCCTCGGCAAGTATCAGGGAACCGATCCAACCATGAAGGGCCGCAGCATTCCGGCGGTGCGGACTTTTTCGATGAGCCAGGCGGTCGGCACGATTGATCCCGGTTACGATAGCAGGGGCCGCAGAGGACCGCACACCGGGGTGCCCTCGCTTTCGGTCAATGGGCCGTGGCTCAATAATCGCGAGAATCATCGGCGCGATTCGCCGTGGCACACGTACGGGAAATTATCGCAAATCAGCACGCCGGGGCCTGGCATGCTTTGGGTGCTGGTGGACGAGGATGTTCGCGGGTTAAACGACGCGGCGTTCGCATTTGAGATGGAAGGCCCAAGGGCGGGCGGGCCGGGTTGGGTCGATAATCCGGGCACTTACCACGATGGCGGCTGCGGTTTTGCTTTTGCCGACGGCCATTCCGAATCGCATCATTGGATGAGCCCCGGCACAAAGGGTTCGGCTGTTGGCGCCCGCCAGATTGACCCCGATAACACCGCCGACATTAAAGACTGGACGTGGATGCAGCAAAGAACATCGGCGCTGGCCAAGCCGGACGGCGATACGATCGTTCAAGAGTAAAGCCATGTGGTACAAACAAAAGCCTGCCACAGCCATCATCGCAACGTTGGTTGTGACGAATTTGCTGACGCTTGGGTTGTGGCTCCGCAGCATTGGCGCCAGGTTCCCGAATTACAGCAGGCCGATGGGAAATTTGGAGATCGTTGCCGAACGCATTCCCAACGAGCGCGCCACGACGGCATTCAATTTTACACAGGTTCCCAAGCCTTCTGCGACGGATGCCGCCACGTTTGCCCAATTTTCGCTCATTACCAGCGGGCCGCAATGGAAGATCCGAAATCTCAACGACGGACGAGTCCCTGACGGTCAGGATTCGCCAGAAGAGAACTTTTGCTTCAACGACGGCAACTATGGCGGGCGATTTCTGGTGGATTTGAACAAGGACACAGACATCGCGCAGATCAACACCTATTCCTGGCACACGAGCGATCGCGGCCCGCAGCTTTACAAGCTCTACGCGCGAGATTCTTCCGCGGGCGATTTCGACCGCGCCGCCCTGGCCATCGGCGACCCAACCGAGCAAGGCTGGAAATACCTGGCCCAAGTGGACACAAGGCCCAAGAGCGGCCCGCCGGGAGGGCAATACGGCGTTTCCATAACCGCATCGCATGGCGACGTCGGCCGCTACCGCTATCTTCTATTTGACTGCCATAGAACCGAAGAAACCGACCGCTGGGGCAACACCTTTTACAGCGAGATTGATGTAGTTGCGCGTTAGAATTGGGGGTCTTTAACGCAAGGGCGCAAAGAAGCAGAGCCGCAATGGAGCGTCATTTATCGTCGCCTGTGCGTGGCGCAATTTCGGCGGAATTCGATTTGCTTCAAGGGGACTGTTGGCGCAAATTCTCTATCGAAACGAACTCCAAGTATGACTGCCATGACCAGCGGTGAAAGAGACTTGAGGGTGGTTCGAGCGTGCGGACTGGTGTCGTGTGGGATTTGGAGCTTTATTTGTAATTTCGACACTGTGTTTCTTGGAATTGCCGATGATATTCGAGGGGTCCGATTCGTTGCCGAGTTTTTTTCATGTTGTCGGGCTGGATCGTGCTTTCCATCGTCTATCGAGCACTATCACGTCATTGGCTAAAAATGAGCGAACGACATCATCGGCTCGCTGGACTAGTCTCAGTTCTTTTTTTTGTATTTCTCGCTGTTGGGTGTTTGGTGACTACTACTGGGGCTACGGCGAGGAGTTTGAGAGCCGGATGATTATGTGCCACACCGTTCCAATCATGTTCGTCAGCGTGGTGATCTTCGCGGGATGCGAGTCTCAGCCGGCGGTTCACCAGAGCGGATGTATCCAGCAAATGAGTCATCGCCGTTCGTCGGCTTGATCCAGCTTGTCGTCCAACGCACGATCTTTAATTAGGTCGCCGATTGGATCAGCGCCGGGCTTCAGCCAGCGCTTTCCCGCGCCCATGAGCTGGCGGGCCAATTCACCTCGGCTGGACAACGGCCGGATGAGGATCGTTCCGTCGCCAGTTTTCTCCCACTCCAACTCCGTTCCCGGATGAATCCCAAATTCGCGGGCGATTTCCGGCGGGATGCTCACCTGATTGCTCTCTGTGACGGTTGTGGTCATAAAATCGGCTGTTTTGCTCGGTAGGACCGAGCCTATCACAGCCCGTGCATTAAGAGCAAACTTGAAACGGACGTTTTCTGCGGGTGTCTGTGGGTGACGTAGGCCTGATTATTTACAGGGCTCGACGGAGTCTTGGCCTACCTTTAGGGAGGGAATTTGAGGGGAAGCAGAATTCTGCGTAATTATCTGTTGACATTGGGCGGGTGTTTGGTAGGTTCACCGCTCCTTTGATGAGAAGGAACTGATGAAAACGTATTTGCCGAAAAATCATTTGGATCAGCGCAAATGGCATGTCGTCGACGCCGACGGTGCTGTTTTGGGCCGCCTCGCCGTTCAAGTTGCCGATATTTTGCGCGGACGCAACAAACCCGTCTTTACCCACCACCTCGACGCCGGAGATTTCGTCGTTGTGATCAATGCCGAGAAAATCAAGGTCACCGGCAAGAAGGAAACGGACAAGGAATTCATGTCTTACTCGGGCTGGAAGGGCGGCGAGAAATACGCCACCGTCGCGCAAGTCCGCGCCAAGCATCCCGAGAAGCTCATCACTCATGCCGTGCGCGGAATGGTTCCGAAGAACCGTCTTGGCCGCGTCCTGATGACCAAGCTGAAAGTTTACAAGGGAGCGAAGCATCCACATTCGGCGCAACAGCCCGCCACGCTCGCGGCAGTTAAATAACCACTTTATAATATGGCTGAGACAAAAGAATTTCTTGGTACGGGCCGCCGCAAAACCGCGGTTGCCCGCGTTCGTTTGGCGACCGGTTCGGGAAAAATCGTCGTGAACGGCCGCCCGTTTGAGATTTATTTCCCCACCGACACGCTGCGCACGCTCGCCGTCAAGCCTTTGGCCGTGACCGAGAGCCTCGCGAAGTATGATATCCGCATCAATGTCGGTGGCGGTGGGCCCATGGGCCAGGCCGGAGCCGTCCGGCACGGCATCGCCCGCGCGCTTTTGACGGTTGACGCCGCTTTGCGTCCGACGCTCAAGACTGCCGGTCTCCTGACCCGCGATCCGCGTATGCGCGAACGCGAAAAATACGGCCAGCCGGGCGCACGCAAACGCTTCCAATACAGCAAGCGGTAATTTCCATGAAGGCCGCCATCGTGGGCGCGTCCGGTTACTCGGGCGAGGAATTGGTGCGCCTGCTTTTACGTCACCCGCACGCCGAGCTGGCTGCGGTGACGTCGCGTCAATACGCCGGGCAGACGGTGGCCCGCATTTTCCCAAAATTCGGCAACGATCCAAAGGCCAAAACCCTTCGGTTTTGCGAACCGCAAGCGGATTTGCTGGCCAAATCCGCCGATGTCGTTTTCCTCGCTTTGCCTCACGGTGTCGCGGCGGAATTCGCCACTCCTTTGCTCGACCAAGGCTGCCAAGTCATCGACTTAAGCGCGGATTTTCGGCTCAACAGCGCGGCGGTTTACAAGGAATTCTACGGTCACGATCATCCCGCGCCGGAGCTTCTCGAACGCTCCGTTTACGGATTGCCGGAGGTGTATCGGGACGCCATCAAAAGCGCTTCCCTGATCGCTTCCCCGGGCTGTTATCCGACCAGCATTTTGCTGCCGGTAATTCCGTTGTTGAAGGCGGGTATTATTGACAGCAACAACATCATCGCGGATTCCATGAGCGGGGTGAGCGGGGCAGGGCGCAAGGTCGAATTGGATTATCTTTTTCCGGAATGCAACGAGAGCGTTCGCCCCTACGGAATTCCCAAGCATCGCCACCTTTCGGAGATTGAGGAGCAACTTGGTTTGGCCGCGGGCGCGAAAGTGATTATTCAGTTTACACCGCATTTGATCCCGGTGAATCGCGGCATTCTCACGACTCTTTATTTGACACCGGCAAAGCGAATCGAAAGCGAGGCTGCGCTGGCGGAATTGCGCGAGAAGATTACTCGCTGTTACCAGGACGCCTACGCCAGCGAACCCTTTGTGCGTCTCGTCGAAGGCAATGCGCTCCCTGATACCAAGAATGTGACCGGCAGCAATGTCATCGAAATCGCGTGGCGGCTCGATTCCCGCACCGGCAGGCTCATCGTGATCAGCGCGATCGACAACGTCACGAAAGGCGCGAGCGGGCAGGCGGTGCAGAGCATGAATATCATGCGCGGTTTCCCGGAAACGGCCGGGTTGAACTGATTTATGGACATCGCGGCCAACCTGACGAGCGTCCGGCAGCGCATTTCCGCCGCCTGCGCCCGGTCGGGTCGCGATGCTTCTTCTGTCACGCTTGTCACGGTTTCGAAAGGCCACCCGGCCCAGACGGTCACCGCCGCCGCGGAATTAGGTTTGACAATTTTTGGGGAAAATCGCGTGCAGGAGGCGAAGGTGAAAATTGGCCAGTGCTCGAACCGCCTTCATTGGCACATGATCGGCCATCTGCAATCCAACAAATGCCGCGACGCCGTGCATTTTTTCGAGATGATTCAAAGTGTCGACAGCCTTGCCCTTGCCCAGGAAATTAACAAGTGGGCCGAGAAATCCGCCAAGACGATGCGCATCCTTCTTGAAGTCAACGTGGCGGGCGAGTCAAGCAAATTTGGTTACTCACCGGAGAAAGTCCTGGCGGAGTTGGGTGAGTTGAACGCGCTGCCGAAAATCGAATTGCACGGCTTGATGACCGTCGCGCCTTACGCGCAGGATCCGGAGAAAGTTCGCCCGGTCTTCCGCCGGCTGCGGGAGTTGAAGGGGCAGTGCGAGGAAATCCTCGGCGCGCCGCTGCCGCAATTGAGCATGGGCATGAGTGGTGATTTTGAAGTGGCGGTGGAAGAAGGAGCGACTATGATACGGGTCGGCAGCGCTCTTTTGGGCGCGAGAACGGCGTTCAAACCGGCCGCCGGCGAAATTTGATGCATGGATTTAACCGTCGAAACATTTCAAGCGGAGATCATCGAGGCCCTCAAGTCCTACGATAAGCACATCGTGTGCATCGATAAAACTCCCGAGGAATGCAAGGCGGCTTTAATTTCGCTAATGGACAAGGCGATCAAGACTTACTTGACGCGCGGCCCGCATCTCCGCCACGGCATCGCGCTGGACAAGCAAGTCACGATCATTCTCAGCCAGACCGAAAATGACCGCCCCCTGTGCGGCATTTATTTTAATCTCCATTCCCCCTACAAGAAAAAGCCCGCGGTAAAGACCCGCAAAGAGGATTAAGTGAGGCTGGCAGGGCGAGACTCTGTCGAGACCATTGTGGATTTTGGGTATCGAGGGAATCCTTAGTCGAATTAATTAAAAACTTGATCAGGGCTCGACAGAGTCTCGCCCTGCCGTCGATGGATTCATGGCTGGCCGAATTTATTGATGACCCACCTCAAAGCGGCTTCTTCGCCGAAGGCCATCCAGCGGTCTTTGTAAGTCATGTAATCCGTGTCGGACATGGTGTCAAAGTAAGGCTGAGCCTGGTCATTCAGATCTTTGAGAGTCGCGCGCGCCTGGTTTAGCTGGTCGAGTTGGTTTTGCGCGGTCTGGCCGTTGTCGCCGACTGCGGTGTTCGGGTCCATCCCGCCAAGGGCTTGATGCTCAATCCACATTCCGACGAGTTGACTCACTTCTGGCTCGCCAGGTTGCGCGGTTGAGTATCGCTGACCCAGCGCTGCCGCCATCTGAAACGCTTGCTGTGCGGAGCTGGTGTCGCCGGATTGCTGATACGTTTGCGCGAGCGAAAGCAGGTTCAGGCCAAGGTCTTTGATATCGAAAAGTTGCGGCAGCAATAATTGGGCGGCGGAAAGTGTTCGCGCATCCGTAACGGAAAATCCCGCATCCAGATAAGCCTCGTTGTCGTTCACCATCCGATCCGTCGTGTAGTCCATGAAACTTTGCTTGCCAGATGCGGTGGCGATTTCTTGAAGCGCGAGGTCGCTTTGGCCTGATTTGAAGTAGGCCGCGGCGGATAAATAATTGGCGAGAGCATTATCAGGCGCGGATGTTTCAAGAGCATTCAACCATTGGCGGCGCTCGGCGGGGGATGCGTTCGTGTTGATGGATGCCTCGAAATCGACCTGCGAATCGGTGGGGAAGTTCTTCATCGCTTCCTGCAGCAACGCTGGATCGTGACTGACGCGATAGGCGGCCAAAAGACTGGTGGCGTCGCGATGATGGGATTTTAGGTATGGCTCAAGTTGCTCGGCGGTGACCTTTGGCGGACTTTCGATCAGCCTTGCCCGCAAGCTCGCCGCGGTATTCGTGTTCGCAAGAGGCGTTCCTGCGCCAGCCGCATTAGCCAAGGCATTTTGGCTGGAATGCGAGTGAATTGACAGCGCGAGGCGGCTGGAAAGTTCAGCATTGTCCGCCTTCATTTGCGCCAGCTGGCGGCGGAGATTTTCGCTTTCCGCATCTGACGCAAGGCGCGCGGCGTGCTCGGAATGATATATCGCGGCCGCGCCCGCAATGATGACGAGAGCAAGGCCGATTTTGAGTTTTGTGGCTGCCATAAGTTTTATCAAGCTGAGTGAAGTTCCGCCTTTTGACGCGACGCCCGCCAGCGCTCCAGCCGCGATTGACGCGGAGAATGCCGCGGGCGCGGTTTGGACGGCATTGCTGGACAATGCTGTGGCGAGCGCCACGCCGGTCGATGAAATGCCCTTTCGCTGAAGATTCTGCCGAAGCCTGTCAAGCGCCCGGTCAATTCTCATGCGGGCGGCGTTTTCCGAAACGCCCAATTCCGCGCCAGTGTCCCGCAGGCTTTTATTATTGAAAAAGCGCATGAGGATGGCGAGCCGGTCGGCTTCCGCCAATTCGTGCATGGCGTCTTCCAGCACGGAGCCAAGCTGGTCCCAATTCGGCGGCGTCCCGGTTTGGCGGGTGATCTCATTCATCGTGTGGGCCACTTGTTCACGGGCGGCGCGGCGCTGTTCAGTGCGAATAATCCGGCACGCCATTTGCCGTGTGGTTGTGTAAAGCCAGCCGACGAGGGCCGGATGGCGCGCGAGCTGCGGGGCCCGCCGCGCCAATTCGCAGAACACCTGCTGGGCCAGATCCTGGGCGCGATGCGCATCCCCGTTCAGCAATCGAAGCGCGGCGGAATAAACAAGATCCACATGGCGCCGCGCCAATTCAGAGAACGCCGCTTCCGATCCGGTGGCGGCGTAACTCTGCAACAATTGGGAATCTTCGCTCATGCTGTTCCACAGTCTAATGCCCGCCGGTTCAGAAACCGCACAGAAAAACTCTGCGGGCGACACTGTGCCAGTCGCATAACTCCCATTATTCCCATAACTCACATGGGAAGAATGGGATTAATGGGAATTATGCGAATGGTTCCCGCCCTGCGGGAGGCCGGAATAAATTGCCGCCCCGCGATTTGGCGGGCGGGGAAAAAAGTGCCGACAAGGGTTTTCCTGACAAGCTGGAGGAAATCATTCGCTGGTGTTTTTCCCTCGTAATCAGGCCTTTTCAGGCACCCGGCCACGGTCATTCGCCAAACATGGCAATGGTCTTGCTATTCGTGTTCTCGACTGTGAAGTGTCATGAAAACATTGTTGCTGGCCGGGGGAATTTTGGGACTCGCACTCGGCGCTGGAGTCAGCGCCCTGCAGGGGAGTTCCATTCCGGTCTGCTTTTGGCATGGATGCCTGGCCGCCTATATCACCGCGCTTTTGGCGCGATGGTGGGGACGAACCTGGCGCGCCAATCTGCAACAGACTTTGCTCGAAAAGGAGAAGGCCGAAGAAGCAGCGCCTCCGCCTGCGCCTCCGTCTCCCATGGCCCCCAAAACCTCTAAAACATGAGCGCGACCCTTTGCGAACTCGAAACTCCCTCCTCCATGCCTGAACAACGCCGCGCAACGCAGCAGGAATTGTGGCGGCTCTATTCCCGCAGCGGCCCCGGCAGCGTCATGGAAAACAGCCTCGTCGAAGAATATCTGCCCCTGGTCAAGACTGTCGTCGGCCGCCTGGCCATGACGCTGCCTTCCCACGTCAACAGTGACGATCTCTACAGCGCGGGATTGGTCGGATTGCTCAACGCGATGCGCCGGTTCAAGCCGGAAAATGGAACTTCATTTGAAACATATGCCCGTGTCCGCATTCGCGGAGCCATTTTTGATGAATTGCGCCGCTTAGACTGGGTGCCCCGCTCGATCCATGAGAAGGCTAAGAAAGTCGAAAAGGCGATGCAGGAACTGATGCAGCGCTCGGGTTCCATTCCCAGCAACACCGAGATGGCCAAAGCCCTGAAGATGCCGCTGGACGAATACGAGGAATTGCTGGAGCAAGTCCGCCCGACGACTTACGTCTGCTTGGATTCCTCGCAAGGGCACGAAGGCGATGGCGGGTCCATTTACGATATGGTGGCGGACAGCTCGCAGGAAAACCCGGAGCACTACGCCTCTGTGCGCGAATTGGCCAGGCTGATTGAAACGCGGTTGCAGCAGTTGCCGGAAATGCAGCGGAAGGTGCTGGCGCTCTATTACTTTGAGGATTTGCGGCTGCGGGAAATTGCCGAGGCATTTGGCGTGACGGAATCGCGCATTTGCCAGATCCATTCGCAGGCCATCCTGGCCATCAAGGCGCTGCTGCAAAAAGAAGACCCGGAGGTTTTCAATAACCCCCTCTAGCCGCTCATGATTGTCATTCTAGGAGCTCTCATCGTCATAGGTTCGGTTCTCGGGGGATTCATCCTGGCCGGGGGCAATACCATGGCGCTGCTCCATTTGTCGGAGTTGATCATGATCGGTGGCGCGGCGCTCGGGGCGCTCGTCCTCATGTCGCCCAAGCATGTTCTGGTTGCCCTGTTCAAGCAGACCATCGGAGCGCTCAAAGGCTCGCCTTATTCCAAGAAAGCCTACGACGAACTTTTCAGCGCGCTTTACGAACTGTTCATGCTCGGCCGCCGCGGCGGCATGGTGGCGCTGGAGGAACACATCATGACGCCCGAGACGAGCACCATTTTCCAGAAATACCCGGGCTTTCAGAAGAACAAGCATGCGATGGAATTTCTCTGCAACGGCTTGCGTCCCATCATCGACGGCAAGATCAAGCCCGACCATTTGAAGCTGCTCCTGGATATCGAATTGGACGCGATGGAGCGCGAACACGAACAGCCCATCGGCGTGCTGACCAAGGCCGCCGACGCCATGCCGGGATTCGGCATCGTCGCCGCCGTCTTGGGCATCGTCATCACGATGGCGTCCATTTCCGGCCCGATTGAAAAGATCGGCGAAAAAGTGGGCGCGGCGCTGGTGGGGACCTTCCTTGGAATCTTTATTTCCTACGGCTTCATGAATCCGCTCGCCGTGAACATGGAATTTATTGGCGTGGCGGAAGCCGCCTACATCCGCTGCATTGCGGCGTCCGTGGTGAGTTTTGCCAACGGAATGTCTCCGATCATGGCCGTTGAAATCGCGCGGCGCGGGCTGACCAGTGAAGTCAAACCGAGTTCGGAAGGCCTGGAAGCGATGCTCAAATCTCTGACCCAGGCGTCAAAATAACCGGAGCATGAGTTCCAAGAAACATCACGGCGGCGCGTGGAAGGTGGCTTACGCGGATTTCACCACCGCGATGATGGCGCTCTTCATTGTGCTATGGCTGACGTCGCAGGACCAGCGCATCAAGGACGCCGTCGAGCGCGCTTTTCGCAATCCGTTTTCATCCATCACCAAGGAATCCGTCGGCCTGATCAAGAACGACGAAATCCAGGCGGTCAAGTCGAGCTCCGGCAATTTTGATTCTTCCTCAGCCGTCGAGTTGAACATGCTCCGGCGCATCAACCAGGATTTGCTCCGCTCGCTCCAATCCTCCGAGGACGGGGCGGAGGAAACCGTCAAATTGGACCTGACGCCCGAAGGGCTGCTGATCAATATATTTGACAAGTCGCACAAGCCGATTTTCGAGCCGCAAAGCACACGCTTTACGCCTTACGGCGACTGGGTGTTCTCGACGCTGTCGTGGGAAATTGCGCGTTATTCCGGCTTTACCATTGAGTTGTCAGGGCACACCGAGAGTGGCAATCCGCCGGTGCGCCCTGATTACGGCGATTGGGAACTTTCGACAGACCGCGCCAATGCCGTGCGGCGGAAATTGCTCGAACACGGCGTCGGCAGCTCGCAGGTGGTGAAGGTGGCCGGCTACGGTGACACAAAGCCGCTGCGCGACACCGACGCCACCAACGAAGTCAACCGCCGGGTTTCGGTTTTGCTGAGCATGCAGTCGAACAAGAAGAGCTGATTGCGAATTACGAATCATTATGTCTGAAGCGTTTGTTCCCCTCGTGACCGGGCCGGCTCCAGCCGGCGATACAGCGGTGTTCCACCTGAAGGTCCTGCCAAAACCAGCGGCGGAATCGAACTTCGAATCACTGGCGCCCAGCGCGCCTCCAGCAGGCTCGGCTCCGGCGCCTGCGCCCGCCCAAGCCGCCAATCCCTGCCTCAAACCACCGGTGGTGACGATGCAAAAACAGGGCGACGTGGTGTCCGGCATCAAGATTGAATGCAGTTGCGGCCAGATCATCGAGCTGGCTTGCTCTTATTAGCAGAAGCTGTCGCCAATTTTAAGCGGAGCGCGGCAGTGTCGAAGACCAGCCGCAGCACTTTGGATCTGAAGACGCATCGATTGATCGCAACGCGCCGCGGCTGTTTCTCCGTTCCTTCGTTCGTTTTCCACCCTCAAAATTTCGAAGACGCTGTTGACGCGCACCGGTGCTAATGCCAAAGTACACATTGCATGGCGACTAAACCGATTTCATTGCGAGTGCCCGAGGGGGTGAAGCTGGACTTGGAGCAAATGGCCAGGCGTTTTGGGACAAGCGCAGCCACACTGGGAGCTGACTTTGTGACGCAAGGGGTGCGCGCGAGCAAGCACCCCAGCGTCGAATTGCGCCAAACTCCCGTTGGCCGAATGGCCTATATCCGCGGAGTGCGTCTTCCGGTATGGCTGGCGGTTGAAACCTTGGAGGACTGCAAGGGCAATGCTAACAAGGCTGCCCGGATGCTCAGACTGCCTGCCCTGTTGATGAAGGCCGCTTTGGCCTACGCACAGGCATTTCCAGACGAGATCGCCGAAGACCGCGCTGCCGGCCGGCAATCAGCCGAGGAGTTGGAGCGATTGGTTCCGAATCATTCATTCATCCGGGTGTGAGAGCCAGATTGCTGCTGGATGCTCATGTGCCGGCGGATGTGGCCAAGGCCGTGAAGCGTCTTTGCCTTCAAGTCGACATTCAGCATGTTTCCTCCTGGCAGGACGGCGCCTATATCAATGCCACAGACGACGTTATTCTGGAGGCTTGCTGGCAGGAGCGCCGGGCGCTGGTTTCCAAAGATCGCGCCACCCTCCCAGGTTGGATCGCGCTGCGGGTAGGGGACAACCGCCCGCACGGCGGTGTGTTGTTCTATGACTTGGAACGGTTCAGGGCAAATCAGATTGGGGCATTGGCTAAAGCGATTGTGGCCGCGCTGGTGGCGACCGACGGAAATTTGGTGAATCGCTGGATTACCATTAGGTAGGTTGTTGCAAAACGAATTTGCTGTCACCTAATGAAGGACGATGAACGCGGCAACAGCATTGGCTGAACAAACTGCGCGCTACCGTGGCATGACGGGCGAGCAGCGTCTGGCGATTGCGCTGGATTTGCATGAGTTATCCTGCGATATCGCGCGGGAAGGGATTCGAAGCCAACATCCCGAGGCCGATGCCATCGAAGTGGAACGCCTCCTGCCGCCGCCTTGAACCGGGACTGGTCAACGCCAAAGCGCCGTAGGCGCGGCATCGTTGCAGAAACGAACAACGAAAATGTTTCCAACCTCCGTAGGAACGGCGCCTGCGGCGGACGCGATGTTGAACGCCGGCTTTCCTAAACCGCTTGACGTTTCCCGAGGTGCCGCTCCTGCGGAGGTTGAATGTTCATTCTCGCCGGCCCTACAACGATGCCGCGCCTACGGCGCTTCGGAGGCGGGCACGTATGGAAAATTTATCCTGCGTCCGCCTCCGGGCGTGATTGACAGGGCAGACGCATCTTAATTCTTGTAATCTATTGAAAATCAACGAGCGCCCAGCTCGTTGATGGTAGGGACGCCTCGCCGAGGCGTCCGGGTGAGGCATTATTCACGGACAACGCCAAAAGCATTTTCGCGCGCAACCGGACGCCTCGGCGAGGCGTCCCTACCTCGGAATTTAGATGCGTCTGCCCTGGCGTGATTGAGCGCGCCTCTTGCATCCGCAAAGATACACTGCCAGAATGACAGGCTCGGTTTACGAGAATGTAATTTTTTATGGCTACGATCATCGCCGCGACAAATGTGGTTGTCCGCTTTAACGAGCGGGCGATTCTGGATTCCGCCACGCTCGGCATCGAGGAAGGCGACCACATCGGTTTGGTCGGGCGCAATGGATGCGGGAAGACGACGTTCCTCAAGATTCTGGCGGGACTGCAATCGCCGGACGAAGGCACTGTCACCGGGCGGCGCGACCTGGTCATCGGATATCTTCCGCAGGACTTCACGCTCGATCCCGCGCTGAACGTGCGCGAAAACGTCCGGCAGGGAGCGGCGAAAACACTGGCCTTCATCGCGGAATTCGAGTCGCTTCCAGCCGAATCGCATCGGCACGAGGAATTGGAGCATCGCATCCAATCCCTGGAAGGCTGGACGCTCGACCAGCGCGTCGAGACGGCGCTGGCGCATTTGAATTGCCCGCCGGGTGATCGCGACATCAAATCGCTGTCCGGCGGCGAGCAGCGGCGCGTGGCGCTGGCCCGGGCGATTGTTTCGCAGCCGGATTTCCTTATTCTTGACGAACCCACCAACCATCTTGACCCGGAATCCATCGAATGGGTGGCGGATTTTCTGGAGAATTTTCACGGGGCATTTCTGGTCGTCACCCATGACCGTTATTTTTTGGATCGAGTCGCGACCCGGATGGTGGAATTGTCCAACGGAACTTTCTTCAGCCACAACGGCAATTACACCGATTACCTTCTGGCCAAAGCCGAGCGCCAGGCCGCCGACGCGGTCACTGAGCACAAGCGCCAGATGTTCCTGAAAAAGGAGCTGGCCTGGGTGCGCCAGGGGCCGCGCGCGCAACGCAGCAAGCAGAAGAATCGTTTTGAGCGCTATTACGAAACGGCGGCGCAGGAGCAAAAGCCCATCGAGGAAGACATGGAGCTGGTCATCCCTCCGCCGCCACAATTGGGCAATCGTGTTGTTGACATCTCAAACCTCGGCATGGAATTGGGCGGACGCGTTTTATTCAGCGGGTTCAATTACGAATTTGAGAACGGCCACCGCATAGGCATTTGCGGGCGGAACGGGCTTGGCAAAACGACGCTGCTCAAGATCATCATCGGCCAGCTTGCGCCGACGGAGGGGACGATCAAAATTGGCCAATTGACGAAATTCAATTACGTCGATCAATCCCGCCTGCAATTGAACGACGAACGAACTGTTTTGGATGAAGCGGCTGACGGAACGGAATGGGTGCAGTGGGGCGAATCGAAAATCTCCCTGCGCAGTTATCTGAAGCGTTTCCTTTTCGCTGACGAACGCATCACGACGCAGGTGAAATATCTTTCCGGCGGCGAACGCAGTCGCTTGCTGCTGGCGCGGATTCTCAAGTGCGGCGGCAATTTTCTTATTCTTGACGAACCGACCAACGACTTGGACTTGCCGACGTTGCGCGTGGTCGAAGAGGCATTGCAGTCCTTTCCTGGCTGCGTTTGCGTGGTGAGCCATGACCGGTATTTTCTGAATCGCGTCTGCACGGACATTCTGGCTTTCGAGGGGGATGGGCGCATTCATCACAGCGCGGGCGATTACGATTATTACCTCGAGAAAAAGCAGCGCCGGACCCAAAGCAAATCCGCGCCCCGCCCGCCCTCAAAGGCGAATGCTGTTGGGGCAACTTCGCAGTCCGCGGCTCCGGCCAAGCCAGTCAAGCAAGGCAAGCTCTCTTTCAAAGACGCTAGGGAATTGGAATCCATGGAGCCGAAAATTCTTGCGCTTGAAGCGGAAATCGAACGCATCGAAGGCTTGTTCGCCTCGCCGGAATTTCATCGCACACACGCCACGCAAACCACCGGCCTCCTGGCCGAACTCGCGACCGCCAAAGAGACATTGCCCCGCCTTTACAAGCGCTGGGAGGAATTGGAAGCGCTGAAGAGCGGCGCGAAATAGCCCCCTGATCGGATTCTCACGGTTCGGATTTAGCCAGGGCTCGACGGAGTCTCGCCCTGGCGGGTGCCATTACGCGCCAGAGGCCGATTGGCGCGCCTGCAATATTTGATCGCGCACGAAGCTGATGTGGCCGCGCAAT
This sequence comes from uncultured Verrucomicrobiae bacterium, assembly GCA_963764165.1. Taxonomy (GTDB): domain Bacteria; phylum Verrucomicrobiota; class Verrucomicrobiia; order Limisphaerales; family Palsa-1400; genus Palsa-1400. The sequence continues at coordinate 308,316 of CAVXRD010000003.1, read as the reverse complement.
CCGTAGAATTGATCCGCGAAGGAGGCCGGGACTTTCATATTGTTGACACCATTCTCGATTTGGTCGAGCCGCGCCAGCCATTGGTCCTTCGGCCCTGTGGCGTGGTTCAATTGCACTTCCTTTTCCAGCGCCAGCAGGGTGCGGTAACGGTGCAAAATGCGGATGCGGATGCGCCAGCGCAGCATCGCCGGGATCAAGCGCAATCCCGGGATGAGAACCACCAGCATCGGCACGAACGCGACCAGCACGCGGCTGATCAAGCTGGCCAGCCAAAACGGCAGGAAGCTGTAGAAAAATCCTTTGCCGGATTTGTAATATCGTGCCGCAGAGGCGCTCATCGGTATGTCACGTTCGACATTGGTTGGAAATTCGCCCGGGTGGCGGAAAATTCCCGGCTTGCCATTGACGGTGTGAGCTGCTTCCAGCAGCAAGTCCGAAAGCGCCGGGTGCAAGCTCGGGCGGGCCAGCAATTCCACCGCCGGGCCCACCAAAGGCACGTCGTGATCGGGAATATCGCGGCCGAAATCAATGGCTCCGCGCGGCATGTCCAATCTGCTCAAATACGTCAATTTCCGGACATAGCCGTCCGCCTGTGTAACATCGTAAAGACGAACGTTGGGATTATGCAGCACCGCTTTCATCGTTTGCGGCGACGCGGTGTCGCCCATCAGGAAAATCGCGTCGACCTCTCCATTGGTCAGCGCCTGCGCTGCCGCGGCAGCATCCAGATCAACATAGACCGCTGAATTGGAGCCAATGCCGTTGGTCTCCAGCAACGCCATGGCCAGCTTGCGAACACCGCTGCCAGGCGAGCCGATGGCCAGGCGTCTGCCCTTGAGTTGTGAGAGAATTTGCACTGTGTTGGAGCCTCGGTAAAAAATCATCAGCGGCTGAATGACAACCGTCCCGAGCGAAACCAGTTTGCTGGCCTCGGTCCCGTTGGTCATGCCGCATTGCACGAAGCCGACGTCGACCTTCGCCGATTTGTCCTCCAACCGGGCGAGATTTTCGTCTGAGCCGCCCGACTCGAGAATGCGCAGCGTGATTCCCTTCTTGCGCAACTCTTTGCCGTAAGCCTGCGCCATCACCTCAAAACTGCTCCCAGTGGGGCCAGCGGTGATGGTGATCGTGCGAGGCGGCGCCGAATAGAAAAACCAGAAAAAGGAGGCCACCACAATAATCACTGTCAACAAACTGGCAATCCATGAGACGCCGGCGCCCAGGCCGAACGTTTCCATGAAAAGAGCCTGCAGCCGTGTCAGTCCTTTATTTGCGCTATCCTTCATAAATTCAACTTCATCTTACCCCGCCGCCGCCAATTGACACGAGTTGATTTCCAAATTGCGAAAATTTCGCGGAGTGTGAGCCAAAATTCTTCATCTCGCGTTGCCGTCGAAGCGCCGTAGGCGCGGCACCGTTGTAGAAATGATCACAAAAGGATTTTCAAGCTCCGTCAGGAGCGGCGCCTGCCGCGCACGAGTGATCGCCTCCAGTGCCGCTCCTGACGGAGCTTGTACAACTGCCACTTGTTCTTTCACGTTCGTTTTGGCATGATGCGCTTCCGTGCGCAACCAACGCTTGTCACACAATCGTTTTTCCCAAACGAATCGGAATCTTCACCCTAAAATCCGGCCGCTCTCGGCGTCCTGGTTCTTCGTCGCAGTGTGCTGGATTTCATTTTTCTCGGCAGCTCATGCCGAGATCAAAATACAGGATATTTTCGGCCGCTCGTTAAGCGAACACGGCATCACGCTCGTTGATCGCGACGGTTACATGGCCAACCCGCTCATCAAATTCCGCCTCGTCCCGCCATTGGACGCTGCGCTGCCCGGCACATTCACGCTTTCCGCCAACGGCGAACGCCTCTATTTCAACAATCCGTGCCAACCGGGCGCAGACGGGCCCAAAGCGTTCCGCCCGGTGACTGAACCGGACAAGCCAGTCGTCATCAAGATGTCCATTTTCCCGGCCCACACAGCCATCGCGGGACCTTGCACATTGAAAGTGGTGTTCACCGATGCCAACAACATTTCTCAAACCAACACGGTTGCCATACGCGTCCTCGAACAAGATACGCATCGCGCGAATGAATTTGGCGTGGCGGTTAATTTTGCCCTCGACGCCACCGGGTTTTTCACCAATCGCGCCGCCCGCGGAATCGTGCAACAGGCCGCGGATGACTGGTCGTATTATTTCGCTGGGATGGACCTGGATGCGACGCCGCCCGGCGCGGAATCGACTTGGATTTGGAATGATAATTGGGACGGCGGACATTATTTCACGAGCACCAACAACTTCACCGGCTACCAACTTTACGCCTATGGCACATCAAACCGGGAACTGCGTTCCGGCGGCGAAACCAGTTACGCGGGCCGCAGCCAAGCAAGCCACGGCATACCGCTGGCGATTCATCGCTCGGGCGCGTTTGAGGCGTGTGTCGAAGGCAATTACAACAAACTCCATTGGCTCTATCTGACCAACGACGCCGATTGGCTGGCCACGCAAAACTTGCGCCATCAAACCAACGATTTTTACTCCATTGCCCACCACGAAATCGGCCATGCGCTGATTTTCAACAAGGGCCATCCCGGGTTCAGCCGGGCGCTGGCCAACAAGGGATTTACGAGCGCGGCGGTCAGGCAATATTACGGCAAGCCCGTTCCCATTTCGATTTCCGACGACCACCTCACCGGCGTGATCGATCCCGAAAGCGGCCAAGGCGCATTCGGCTACGAATACTACGGGGAAATTCCGCGCTGCCGCTGGACCATGACAAAGCTCGATCTCCTGTGCGCGCAGGAAGTGGGTTACACACTGCGCTCGAATGCCGCGTTCGCCTCTTTCACGTTTCCAAAGTCGAATTTGCCGGCCGGGCAGCAAGGCCGCCGTTACGAAAAGGGCCTGACCGCCACGGGCGGAATTCCCATTTACAATTGGGGCGTCACAGAAGGGAGCTTGCCGCCGGGATTGTCACTTGATCCGTTCACGGGAGAATTGAGCGGCGTTCCCACACGCGCCGGAGTTTATCGCTTCACCGTTTGCGTGCAGGACTACCACGAATTTGGCGAAGTTCTCAGCCAGGACTTCGCCCTCACGATTCAAGGAGCGGAAGGCGCCCAGGCCAATCCGTCCACGCCGGCGCCGGCGGAAACCATCTTCCGCACCATCCAGCGTTTCGTGTCAATAACAGCAACCTTCTTGCTCGCGTCACACGACACATAAACCTCGCCGCCATCCGGGCGGACGAGCGTTTCCTGCGGGGCGCGAGGAACTTCGATAGTGCGCGACACACTGCTTTTCTCGATATCGATCACAGCCACGCGGTTTTTGTGCGGCAGCGCAATGACCAGGTATTTGCCGTCCGGTGTGACGGCCGAGCCGTAGCCGACGTCTGGCATGTCAATCCAGCGGTCAACGGTGTTTTTCGCGGTGTCAATCACAGCAAGGCGCGGGGTTTTCTGGTCGGATGTAAAAACCCATTTGTCATCCTTGGAAATGGCAATGCGCTGGGTGACGTCGCAAACCGGAATGATCGTCACCACTTTTTTTGCATCCATGTCCAGCACTGAAACTGTGCCGGAATTGACGTTCGCGGTGTAGCCCAAATGGCCGTCGCTCGAAATCGTGAACATGTGCGACTGCTCCTTGCCGGTCGGGACGGAGCCGACGATTTTCAACGTCTTGGGATCAATAATCGTGATGGAGTTCTCCAGCTCCGTTGAAACGTAGAGCAATCCGTTCTTCGGCCCGAGCATGGCGCAGTGCGGGCGCACGCCTTTTCCAAAATCAACCGTGCCGACGACTTTTCGCGACGGCACATCAATCACCCGCATAATGCTGCCGTCTGTGCCGGGCGAGCCGACACCCGCGTTTCCGTAAATGGGCGCGTAAACTGTTTTGCCGTCCGGTGAGCACACCAATTCGTGGCACGTAATCCCATCCTCCGGCACCGTCGCGATTTGCTCCCCGAGAGCCGGATCAATGATGCCGACGGTGCGGTCGCCCTTGTTGGCGACAATAAGAAATCCACCGGCGCGCGAAGTGAGCGGGCTGGCGCAAACGACGGCAGCCGACAACATTAAAGAAAGCGTTTTCGTCATGAAGCAGAACACTAGTGCGGCGCGAAGAAAATTGCCACACAATCATTCGCTGTTGCCAGGGACGCCTCGCCGATGCGTCTGGGGCGAGGCGTTCTGCACGCGCGGCCGGCGCATTTTTCCCGCGCCAACCGGAAGCCTCGGCGAGGCGTCGCGGCCTTTCAATGCGCTGGGTGGCCGGCGCTGCGCCACAAAATCAAAATGAGGCAGAGTCCCGCCAAACCGCCCGCTGGAACCCACACATAGTCCAATCCGCGCCAATTCCGTTGTCCGCGCAAGTCGCCGCGGAACAGGTAGGCAATGAACATGGTGTAAAAAAGGAGGAATCCGCAGATCGAATTCAATATGGGCACAGATTGAGTCATGGTTGCACTTTCTATGGATGCGGCGGCTCGCAGGAGTCCGGTTGTTGCTCGCGTCCGACGAGCGTCATTTCACACCGCTAAATCCGTGGGCATAATACCTGAATGATCATGGCCGTCTGCGAGGCGGATTTTGGATTTCGCCGTAGTGTCAACCATTACTGAAAGGCGGATGTTGTCATGCATTGAAGGACGGCGCGGGCGGCTGCCGCGGCCGCGTCCCAATCTGGATTTAAATCCGCCCCGCAGCCAGTCAGGATGATTTTGCCGGCGGCGTCGGGCTTTCATGCGCCTTCAAGCGTGTGCCATAGCCAATGACCAGCGTGGAAAGTATCAGCGTGGCGATGCCGCCGGTGATGAGAAGATGGGCTTTCTTGCTGGATCCTCGCCATTCGTGAAAAATCCATCCCCAAATCGTGCTGAAAATAATGATGCTTGCCATGTGGAGGGTCCATGACGCGAAATCGTACTTGCCCATTTGAGTGGCTCCCATTGTGTAAAAGAAAAATTGGAAATACCACGTCGTTCCTGCCAGGGCCGAGAAAAAATAATTGCCCAGCATGGGAATTTTCAAGTCAGCGATATCAGAGGGCTTAACGCTGGCGCCGGGGCCGAGCTCGCCGCCGCCCGCGCCACCTTCCCCGGCATGCTCGGGCCGGGCGTGGCCCGCCAGGTATTGATAGCCGGTCTTGTTCTTGAAATTCAACATGACACACCAGATGAAATTGGTCGTGAATCCACCCAGCAGCACCACAATGAGGGCAGGCAGGCCCGTCCAGATTTTTGCGGTGCCCGCAGCCTCTGAGGCATCGCCGATGGGTTTGGCGGCCTGCAATGCAAAGGCGAAGCAAGCGCTCATGATTCCGGAAAAAGTGGCAACCAAAATGCCCTTCTTGAAATTGAATTCAGCGATTGCTTTTTTCTTTTCGGCTTCCGGCATTTCCTTTTCCTTGGTGAAACCCGCCGCCGCGGCCACGGCAATTCCCAGCAAACACACCACCACACCCGCCAGCGTGAATTTTCCAGAAGTCGAACTGGCGATTTGAACAATGCTTTCGCCCGGCACGTTCGGGAGAAACACTTTGAAAATCGGCGGCAATAAAGTGCCAAATGCCGCGCAGTATCCCAGCGCCACACCCATGCCAAGGGACATCCCCAAATAACGCATGGCCAATCCGAACGTCAGCCCGCCGAAGCCCCACAAAACGCCGAAAAAATAAGTCCATCCCAGGGTGCCGGCCGTTTGATGCAACAGAACTCCAATGACGTCCTTCGTTCCAATCAGCGCCAAAACCCACGGGCAGATGATCCACGAAAAAAATCCGCCCACCAGCCAGTAGGTTTCCCACGACCATTTTTTGACGCCTTTATACGGGACGTAAAAACTGCCGGAAGCGAGGCCGCCCATCCAGTGAAGGAAAACACCGAGGAATGGATTTGGGGTCATGTGATTTTATTTTCGTTTTGACAGACTGTCTTGCTCATATTTCTTCAATTCCGCGAGCCACGCCGAACCGACGGGGGCGTTTTGGCTTTCGCAATAGGCGTCCCACACCGCGCCGAAGGGCAGGGTCTTGGTTTCTTCGAGCAACGCCAGCCGCGAAGTGTAATCGCCTTCGTTTTCCGCCTTGCACAGAAGATCGATGGGTTCGAGCAGGGCAAGCAGCAGCGCCTTGATCATCGCGCGCGTGCCAATCGTCCAGGCGGCGACGCGGTTGATGCTGCCGTCGAAATAATCGAGTCCGATGTGCGTGCGCCCCAGGAAATCTCCGCGCACCAACTCTTGCGCAATCGCCTCCAATTCGTCCGAGAGAATGACAACGTGGTCGCTATCCCAGCGAACGCCGCGGCTGACGTGCAGAAGAATTTCCCGCACCGAGCCCAGCACGGACGAAATTTTGTCGGCAATGGTTTCGGTCGGGTGATAATGACCGGCATCAAGGCACAGCAGCTTTTTGCGGGTGATGGCGTAGCCGAGATAAAATTCGTGCGAGCCAACCACATAGCTTTCCGAGCCGAGCCCGAACAATTTTGGCTCGACGGCGTCGAGATTGAATTTGGCCGGGAGCGGCTTCGCGAAAACTTCGTCCAGCGACTCGGCGAGCCGTTCGCGCGGGCCTTTGCGGTCGACGGGTGTGTCTTTGTATCCGTCGGGAATCCAGACGTTGGTGACGCAGGTTTTGCCGAGCGCTTTGCCCATCGCCGCGCCGATCTGGCGGCAGGCAATCCCGTGCTCGATCCAAAACTTGCGGATGGATTTATCGCGATGCGCCAAGGTGAATCCGTCAGCCGCTTTCGGATGAGAGAAGAACGTTGGATTGAAATCGAGCCCGAGCCCATGCGTTTTGGCCCAGGCGATCCAATTCTTGAAATGCGCCGCCTCAATTTCATTTCGGTCGACGCGTTTGCCGCCGAATTCGCCGTAGAAGGCGTGCAAATTAAGCCGATGCTTTCCCGGCACGAATGAAAATGTTTTTTCGAGGTCCGCGCGAAGCTCTTCAGAAGTGCGGGCTTTGCCCGGATAGTTTCCGGTGACGGCCAGGCCGCCTCCAAGTTCGCCGCCCGCGTTTTCAAAACCGCCGACGTCGTCTCCTTGCCAGCAGTGGAGGGAAATGGGGATTTTGGAAAGCTGGCGCATGGCCGCTTCGGTGTCGACACCGAGTGCCGCGAAAGAGTCGCGAGCCGCCTGGTATGCGGCCTGAACACGTTTGGTTGACGTCATAGCTTAGGAAATGGAGTTTGAATGTGTTGGCGGACGAATCAAGCGCAAAACCTCGAAAAGCTCCCTACAACAAGGACGCGAAGAAATTTGCCTTGCGTCCCGTTACTGGCGCGGGACGTGAAAAACAAGAATTTGAAGAGGAGAAAGACCGAGAGCGCAGAGAAAGACGGCTTTTTGCTCACGCTGATTTTTTCCTATCTCTCCGCTCCCTCGGTCTTCCTCCTGTTTAATTTCAAGGTTCTGGATTCGAGGAAAATTGAGAATTATTTTACCTTCAGCCGCGCCAGCTCGGCCAGGCAAAATTGATATTCGTCGTCGTCGTGAGACGCCATCACCCGGTATTTTTTCAATAATTCCGCCGCTGTCGAAATGTCCCCCTTGGAAAGATGCGTCATGGCAATGTAGAAAAGGCTCAAGCCCTTCTGTTCCTCAACGGGTTCGCCATCGCTTTTTTTTGCGGCTTCTTTCAGCGCTTTTTCATCGATTTTTCCGCTGAGAAACATCCCAACCGTCCGTGTCCAGCCTTCTTTGCAGGCGGCCAGGCTTTTTGAAAAATCCTCCGGCGGCAGGCTCGCCCGGGCCAGCAATGTTGAGCGGTACAACCGCTCCCAATCGGATCCTTCGGGTTTCAACGCGATCACTTTTTCGTAATCGGAAATGGCGGCTCTGAAATCGCCATCGATTTGTTCCACCACGCCCCGGCGCGAATAAGCGTCCGCATTCTCGGGATTCAACTCGATGGCGTAATTGTAATCGGCCAGCGCCTCCTTGAATTGACGGCGTGCGGATTTGATGTTTCCAGAGAGCAATACCAGATTGTCGCCGCTCACGCGCACATCCCGCGTCACGCTCCAGTTGGCGGCAGCGGCGGGCAGGTCGCCCGATGGCCGCGCATCGCCGGGGCGCTTCAATCCGGGATAGGGCGGGGCAGGGGTTGGTTTTGGACGGACGTAAGCCCAGCCATTCTTGCCGTCAACAATCAAGTCCATCCGGGTCAGCGCATACAATCCGATGGACCAAACTTTTTTCGCCTTGGGCGCCTGGCGCAGAATGAAATCGCCCTGGCTGGCCGGCATGTTCTCGACGGCAACATTGGTCAGGGTGACCGGGCCGAATTTGTATTCGTCTGCCCAAGCCGCATGGACGCGGTAAAATCCAAACGAAAGAACGCCGCCGAGGTGGGAGGATGTGCTGCTATGCATGTTGGCGGCGCGCCACTTTTTCCAATCGTCGGGAACCATTTCGATCCCAAAAGGCGAACCGGTGTCGACCTCCATCGTGCCGGTCTTTCCATCGTCCAGCGGAATTTCGAGCAGGAGCCAATCATTTGGGATGACGCGCAATTTCGTCCATTGCGCGGTTTCCGGCGGCAGGGCGCCGAGAGCGCGCACGGTTCGATTCTGGCCGTCAAACATAAGAATATTGCGCCGCACTTCCGGCCAGCCGATAAGCCCGTCGGCGGAGAATACACGCGACGTAAGGAACGGGCGAAAATACCATGCGAATCGAAATACCGGAAGCGGCGCGTTAAAAGTTTGATCGGCAATTGTGATGGCGGTGGATTCGGTGATGTCGTCGAATTTCAGCCCCAGCGCCTTGGCGCGCCCGGCGAAAAGGACGCTGGAAGATGATCCGGTGTCCATGATCAGCTGCGAGGCGCGCCCGTGGATGGACGAATCCGGGAAGATGATGCGGTTGGATGGCGCAGGCCCTCCGCACCCCAAACACGTCAACAACACAGCGGCGATGGCCGCGCAAACGAAGCGCTCCATGCTCTGAGCTACAAGCTCAAATCGACAGGCTCGAAGCCCGCGAACATGTCGCCGCATTCCGCAACCTTGTTCAATGGGAGAATAATGCACGCTTCGCCATATTCCTTCCACATTCCCAGGACGACCGGATTGTTGTGCGCTGAATTGACGGCGGCTTCAGATTTCCATTCGAACACCTCGATGACGGTGCCGTCTTTGGCGCGCATCGCATAAGGCTCCCTGTCCGTCACGAGGCCTTGCGAACGCAAGACCGGGACGTGCTTCCTGGTCAGATCGAGCAGAGCGGATTCCTTTCCCGCCAGCGGTTTGTAGGCAACGACCACCATCACAGGCGCGTCAGATCCTTCATTCTTCTCCGTCATAATTTATTGACCTTAAGCATGGGGGCGTTCGGCTGTGGTGATGCCGTGCGCGAGCAAAAACGCTTTCGCCGTTTCGTAATGATCGGGAGATATCCAAACCGCGGAATAAACATCCGCTTCGTTGATGTGCAGCGAAAGAAGCTTCCACGAGCGTTCGCGATTGGCCTTGTCCAATTCCTCGAACTTGTCTTTGGTGCGTCCCGAGCGGACATCGAACCCCGTGCCCTGCGGCGGCCGCCAGAAAATGTAGCGTGTCAAATGGTCAGGCGAGCATTCGCAGTAAATCGGGATCAGGCCGAGGTTGCGGCAGAAATCGCCGGCGGCCTGCATCAGGTCGCGCGACATCCAGCGGGTGAAACTGTGCTGGCGAACGAGTTCAGACTCCCCGCCGAGGATTTTCGAGGCAATAAAAGATGTGGACGAGTTCATAATTTTATTTCTTAAATTCGCGCGCGCGCAGGGCAGGGACGCCTCGCCGAGGCGTCCGGGGACATTCGCGAGTCCGGACGCGATCGAAAAACGCCGTGACCTCGGACGCCTCGCCGAGGCGTCCCTGCCTTGCAACGGCTGCTCTGCGTTATACTCCTTGACGGAGTGGCCAGCCAGTTAAATTATTGGCGCCGTCATGGCTCTCCTGATTAAAAGCGGTGAAATCGTCACGGCGAGTGAAAGGTATGTCGCCGATATTTATTGCGAGAACGAAACCATCACTCGCATCGACAAAAACATCGAACCACCGCCAGGCGTGGAAATCATCGACGCCACGGGCCGCTATGTTTTTCCGGGGTTCATCGATCCGCACGTTCACATACATTTGCCGTTCATGGGCACCAGCGCCAAGGACACCCATGAGACCGCCAGCCAGGCCGCATTGATCGGCGGCACGACCACGTTCATAGAAATGATTTGCCCGGCCCGCTCGGAAAAGCCGCTTGAAGCGTTCGAACTGTGGCTCGGAAAAGCCAGTGGCCAGAGCGCGTGCGATTTCACCTTTCACATGGGCGTGACGCGCTACGACGCGGAAGCGGAGCAGGACTTTCGCGAAATCGTCAAACGCGGCATCAGCAGCTTCAAAATTTTCCTGGCTTACAAGGGCGCTTTCGGAGTGACCGATGAGGAGCTTTACAAAACCTTGAGCCTCGCGCGCGAACTGGGAGTCATCACCACCGCCCATTGCGAAAACGCGGATCTTATTTTGGAAAAGCAGAAGCAACTGATTGCCCGCGGAAAAACCGGCCCCGAATACCATTATTGGAGCCGCCCACCCATCGTGGAGGCCGAAGGCGTGCATCACTTGATGACCTTTGCGCGCATGACGGGAGCGCCGGTTTACATCGTGCATCTGAGCTGCCACCAGGCATTGCGCGAAGCCATCCGCGGCGCCGCGCAAGGTGTCGATGTGAAGGTCGAAACGCTCATTCAATATTTGCTCTGCGACAAAACGGACGCCGAAAAGCCGAATTTTGAAGGCGCGAAATTTGTCATGTCGCCGCCGCTGCGCGAGAAGGGCAACCAGGATGTGCTCTGGAACGGCCTGCGCAACGGCAGCATCGCCACGCTCGCCACGGATCACGCGCCCTTTGATTTCGCCACCCAAAAACAGATGGGCCGAAACGACTTCACGAAAATTCCCAACGGAATTCCGTCGCTGGAGGACCGCATCAATTTGTACTTTACGCACGGCGTGAAGCGCGGCCGGCTTGATTTGCATCAATTCGTCCAGACCGCCAGCACCGCAGCCGCAAAAATCTTCGGCCTCTTTCCGCGCAAAGGCACCATCCAGCTCGGCGCGGACGCGGACCTTGTTGTCTACGATCCATCGTATCGCGGCAAAATCAGCGCCGCGACCCAGCGAATGAATCTCGATTACAATGCGTTCGAAGGCATGGACATCGAGGGCCGCCCGGAAGTGGTGACCGTGCGCGGCGAAATCGCGGCTAGGAACGGCAAATTTGTCGGCGACTCAAAGCGCGGAAGATTCCTCCAGCGCACCGCAACTCCACCGGCGCCTACCGTCTAATTGACACGGATTCTTGTCTGCTAATGAACAACGACGCGATAGAAGCGCGCTTCGTTTGTGGCTTGAAAGTCTTGGAACTGAGTCAAACCACCTTGGCTGAATGAATTAATTTCCAAGGTGCCCCACGTGACCGGCGGCGTAAGATTTGTGGTATATTGGACGGTGTAACTCACGTTCGTCTGCGTGATGAATTCGAACTGCACCATGTTGCTCGATACTGTGGGATTTGTTATTTCGACCGGCGCCAGCGGAAGCACCTGTATGTCAAGGGAAGCAGAGACTCCATTAGGATTATCGATGTTGTAGGCGGTAAACGTGACGGTGTACCTGCCGGGGGCCGTCCATTGATGATACCCTGAGTCGTCTGCATTCGTAATTATGGTGCCATCACCAAAGTTCCATTCAAGCGAACTGACCAACCCAGTAATTGATCCTAAGAAAACTACGCCCTCGTAAGCGAGAACGCCATACCGGGTCGGATTCGGCACGGCGTAAACAGCGACAGATAGCGGGCCGACCCGGTTGCTGACGACCACTTCGTCGCATCCCATGGACGGATTATTGCTCCATGCCTGGCCTTCGAAATCGACGCCGCTCGCGTAGAGCGCGCTTCCGGTCCCGCGGCAGGGTGACGTTGGCAACAGGCGAAATTGGTCGAGAAAATCGGCATCCGCGCCCATATTCCCCACCCCCGTCAGATTTTCCAGAAGGTCTTGGCCGACGTCCGAATAAGTAAACGAAGATTGAGGCTGTCCTCCCATATAGATGTCATCGTAGCCCCCGCCAAAAATAGCTTCGGAATTATTCTGGACAATGCAATTTCGGATGGAGCCGCTCCAGACGCCAGCGCCGGTAGGGTAAGTGTCTGTATCCCAAGTGAAATTCTTTACCACGGTGCAATTGAAGAGCGCCGCGCTGTAAGCGCCGCCGCCGAATGTGGCGAAATTGCTGATAACGAGGCTGTTTTTCAAAGTGCCGAAATAGATGCCGCCTCCGTTGGAACAGGCGGCATTGTTTGTGAGGAGGCAATTGGAAACCAGCGCGTTGGTGGACTCACAGTAAACGCCGCCCCCGTTCTGCGATTCCAAGACGTTGCCCGTGTTCAGGGTGGCCCCATTTTCGAGAGTGAACCCATAGAGGACGGCGCCGTCGGCGAGCCAAGCGCACCGCACAGCCGCCGGACCGTTTGTTGAAACCGGATCAAAAGCTCCTTGAATAATCGTATTGGACCAGCCGTTGACGCTGGTGACGGTCAAGGCTTTATCGAGTGCAACTCGGTTCGTCAGCCCGTAAATCTTCTCGCCGCCGGATGCGTAGATTCCGTTTGTAACGAGCACAATGTCCCCTGCAGCAGCGGCGTCGATGGCGTCCTGAATGTTTACTGCGGCAGTGGTCCAATTGGTGAAAGGAGCGACGGGGTTGGTGCTGTTGATGCTGACGAATCGAACTGTTGCATAACAATCGATCGCCAGAAGACTGAATAACGCCGCAATGCAGTTCAGGAGCTGAGTTTTCATAAATTCTCGGCGGCGACTTTCTTAACCGGACTGCGCCGAAGGGGCAAGGATTTATATTCGTTATTCCGCCTCAAGGCGATGGACGCGCACCCCGTTGTGCGGCAGGGCTTTCTTGGTTTGAACTGTTCTACTGATCAATGCCGGGCAAGAATCGATTGTATTCGGTAATGTGCCAAGCGAAACTTCATCATGTTCACGGAAGTGAATTGGACACGCAGCCTGATCGAGGAAAAAGCCAAATCCAGTCAGGGTCGGTGGCCGTGGTGATGTTGTCGCTTCCTCCTGAACTCTTGCCGTAGGCATAAGGCAAATTCGGAAGCACCGGCCCTCGCCAAGCGTGGGCTTCCGCGTGGCCGTCAGCAAAGGAGAAGCCGGCGCCACCACAATGATAGTGCGCCGGCGCATTCGGAAACGCCGGTGTGCCAGACATTTGCATATAACCGTCGTCCATGGTGAACATTGTTTCATCCGCAAAAATGAAGGCCATGCTGGGCGGGGGGCATCTCAAATCAGCGATCTTGATATAGATTTGCAATGGCGCGCCATAATTCGCCGCCGAGGGCGCGCCGTTGTTGCCGTCCACGTAAACCCAACCCATCTGGCTGTTCATGGAAATAGATCGAATCCGCTGGCCGTTGGCCGAATTTATATTGTCGCCGGGACACCTGAAGAGCGCGAGTTGATTCACCAGATAAGGCGCGAGAAGGGATTGCTGGTAGGCCACGACATTGGTGTTGTCAGGGTAGGCCAGCCAGTTTTCCCCTCCATTAGCGCATGGACACCAGACATCGCCTATCAGGCTTGCGCTGTACGTCAACGGCGCGTTGGGCAGCATGTAATCATGAAAATCGTCTGCGTAAAGTTTCCACGCCAGCCCCAGTTGTTTTTTATTGGAGATGCATTGGGCTTGGATCGCCTGATCCTTTGCCCTCGCAAGGGCGGGCAACAACATCGCGGCCAGGATGGCGATGATGGCAATGACCACCAGCAATTCAATAAGCGTAAAAGCGACTGTGACGAAGTTCGCGCCGCGCCCGCCATCGCGTCTAACTGAAGCTTTCATAAGCACGACTGCTAACGTATTGGATTAAATCAGCTATTGAAAGAATTAAATGGGGTTCCGGCCAATCCGGAACCCCATATCCACGGTATTTTCTACAAGTGCTTAATCCGATAGAACGTCGCGGGGCCGCTCGCGGACACGGTCGCTTGAAACGCCGTTCCTGCGCCCCCTGGCTGTGTGATGGTCGCGGCGACATTCGCAAATGCTCCGGTTAGCGAAGTGGTGCTCTGGACGGCGAACGACGCGATGGTGTCACCCTTCAGTGGAGAGGTCCATGTCAACGTCACGGTGCCGGCGGATTCCGTCACGCTGGTGACCGTTGGAGGCGGCGGCAAAAGAGTGAGCTTGAACGACCCGTTGGTGGCCGTCGCGTCATTGCTGGTGACGGCAATGGAAGTATATCCGAGTGAATATTCGCGCACCACGGCTGGCGCAGACGGAGTGGGATTATCGTCGCCGGTGCTGAGGTTGTATTGCGGCAGGCTGGTAATCAGATTGTCCGCCAGATCGAACACCAAACCGCGGCGCTCGTTGGCCAGGGTTGCGGAGGTATTGAGGACGGCGTCCTCGTTGTTCGTTACCAGCGTGGAAATGTCAGGAATGCCGTTGGTGATGTGCGCGAGGACGGTGACGCCAAACCCTTCGGCGGCGGCAAACCAATTGCCATCGGGGGACACAGCGATGCCGTAGGAGGCAGGGAACACGTTTGCTCCACCGATGCCAGATTCCCACAGATTGGTTGCGCCGGTGGAATCATAAACATAAAGCGAGGCGTTGTTGTTGTTAGCTTCGCCCGTTCCAGAGCCCGGATCGCCCGCCGGCGAGGTGCGATCTTGCATGGCATAAATATAACCCGTGGGAGGGTGGACGGCCAAATCGCCGAGAACACCATTGATGCCAAGGCCGACCGTCATTAAACCAAAGGGCGCGTTGTTAATCGGAATAGGATTGGTCACACTGTCATAAACGTACTGCCACACAGCCGGGGGCGTTAAGAATGAGCCGCCAATAGTGGAGCCCACCAAGTCCCACTCAGAAACTGTAACCACCAAATTGCTGGACGCCAGCGAGCCAGTCACATAAAAACCCACGCCTCCGCTGTATACGCTGCCCACTGCGTTTGTATTGAAAAGGTTGGTGGTGGAGGAAAAATCCGGTGATGCCATCCAGACGCCGCCGCCAGGAGGGCTGTAGGACAGGCCCGTGTTGGCAAGTCCCGCCGTATATTCGCCGGCCAGATCATCCACATAGACAGAGTCGTCCGAGCCCACAGCCACGCGCCAAGGCGAATACCGGGGAGTCGTGCCGAGCCAGATATCGCCGAGAAGCGCGTTGGTCCCTTGCCCAATGGCGTCAGATCCATCCTGATTGACCAAGTAAATGCCTTTGCCCACCGTCCGGCCATTTCCGGCCGAAGCGATTGTGTGCCCGTCAGCCTGCGGCACTCCCGCAGGCCAGGCGCTGCAGACATAGATGCGGCCGAAAGTGGGGCGCTGTGGATTTACGTTCACCCCCACCCCGCGCGGGGCAATGAATTGCAGAGAGTTGCTGCTGTCGGAGGAAATCTGGCTGATGGCGCCGGAGCCCGTCTTGTAAACGGTGATGGCGTAATTCGTGTAAGACCCCAGGCTAAACCCGTTGGACCCTTTTGCCAGCGCGCCGAGGCTGTTGGTCACTGTGCCGTTATTAAACGTGACCGTCACAGAGGTCGCCGGTTCGTTAAGAATAAACTGGATCGTGCCTCCGCTATTGGTGACGGCGGACGCGTAGGGGTGCGCAAGGGCGCTGAAACCCGACAGGAGAATACCGGAGAGAACACAGACAATGAATTTCGTGTTTTTCATATTGTTTGTTGCTGGCAGCGCAGGAGTTAGTTTGAATTCCCGGGGTTTCTGGCACCTCCGAAAAAGCAAAACTAATAAAACTCGCGGCAATTTGTCAACAAAAACCGCAAAAAAAAATCAAAAAATCCGCATTTCCAAAACACAATTGCATTTGGCTGCGGGGCCATTAGAACGGTTTCTAATTAAAGCGATGGGTAAGGAAAAGCCGCCAAGATCGCGCTGACACCCCTTGCTGTCACTGCTGATATTACGATCTTCGGCGGAGCTTGCGCCTGCTTTTGGGCTGAGGCCAGCGCCGAGAACGGTTATTTTTACTATCGTTAGCGGGCCGCCAGACGAGTGTATTTCTCGATTCCGCACTCGAAGCCTCCCATATCCACCGGCTGCCGGACTTCTAGTTTAAACGACGAAGGCGGTATGGCCTTGTTCGATGGGTTCACCAGCACGAGCCGCCCGCCTGGCTTTAAGACCCGGGCGGCAACGCGGAAAATGTCATCAATCAAGCGGTGCAAATCAGCGACCGGCACGCGCATTCCCATCGGCGGATTGGTCACAATTAATGTGACACCGGCGGCCTTTAGGCGCGCAGCCAGCGCGGCGTCGCGGAAATCGGAATGGATGAATTCATAGTGGAGAACCGCTGTCTTTGCGGCTGCGAAATTATTCCGCGCGATCTCGACCGCTTCGGAGCTTAAGTCGCTGCCGATAATTCGTTCCACGCCGCCAAGAAGCGCGCGCTCGATCAATTCCAACCCGGAGCCGCAGAACGGATCCCAAACGACATCCTTTTCGGCTCTTCCCGCCA
Source organism: uncultured Verrucomicrobiae bacterium (assembly GCA_963764165.1). Classification (GTDB taxonomy): domain Bacteria; phylum Verrucomicrobiota; class Verrucomicrobiia; order Limisphaerales; family Palsa-1400; genus Palsa-1400. The sequence goes on along the minus strand of CAVXRD010000003.1, from coordinate 291,752 downwards.
ATCTGGCCAGACTTGCGGCCAGCGGGGGATGCGAAGCGGCGGGCACGTCCTTTTGGCGGAACGCGAAGCGCGGGTCGGGAGTGATGTTGGGGCGCAATTCCAACTGCTGCCCCTGGCGCACCGTGTAAATGTCCGCCGTCCAAGTTACTTTTTGAGGGTCATTAAGAATTTGCGCGCATCGCGCGTAAACCAATTCCGCCAGCTTCGCCACGGCGGCGCGTTGGTGTCCTTTTCCCGCGAAATCAATGCGATAGCGAATCGCGCCCTCCGTAAAGGCGCGCCATAAGCGCAACGCAAACGGCGAGGTCATCAGCGCCGCGAGACCGGGCAGGGTTTCGGCTTCGTTCTTCCCCACGGCAATTCCCAGTGAAAATCCAATCGAGCCAAAGCAGCGCATGGCGTAAATATCCGCCATCGAAAAAGCAGCGGCGGGCGTTAATACAACACACCCGGGCCGAACTTCCAGCACGCGAAATTTGCGATGCTCCCGCGCCTCTTCCGCCACAAAGCGCTCCAAGCCGCGCCGGCCCCGCAAATGAACGCGCAACCCGGCGAACTGTTCCAGAACCGCTCCAAAACGAAGGGTGCTGGGATCGGTTTGCCGCGTCATTTTGGCTTTTATTTTCTGTTCGGCGGGGCCGAGCGCGGATTGCTCAAGGGCCGCCGCACCGCCAATTTTCGCCAGCGCCTTGTGCAAATGGCGCTTCTCCCGCTCTTCCGTGGAGTCTTTGAATTGGGCGAGCAGGCGGTTCTCGTCTTCGGCTGTCGCGCCAATTTTAGGAATGGCCGCCATTGCGTAGCGGCGGATTTTTTCGGACGGATCATGGAGAAGGCCGCGCAGCCATTGAAGGACGGTTTCTTTCTCCTCTTGCGGCCCCGATTCGGAAAACACCACACCCACCGCGCGGATTATCCCCGCGCGTTTGACGCGCGCATCCGCCGGGGAGGCGTTGAAATCTTGAACTTCGCGCTCCCACAAGGCGTGCCACGGAACTCGGCGCAGCGCTTTATAAGCTTCCTTCGCGGCGTTCCTATGCTCTGTCTTCATCGGCCAAGGCTATACGGAGATTCTCCGTTCAGCTAGCCGGTTCACTGTTGGATCGAACTCTCGTTCTTCGCCCGCCACTCCAAAACACTGCCGCACGGACGGTCAGACCAATTCTGCGATGTGACGGTCCCACTGACCGCCGGTTCGCCCGTTGTCGTATCAACAAGCACGCGCGGAGTAGGCGTGGCGGGGGGCTGGCGCATGATGTAGGCGCAAAACATGCGAACGCCGACTGCGACTATGATCAATAACGGAATAAACCAAAATGCATCCATAAATGCCTCCGTTGCTAAGGTAATCCCGTCTGTGCAATTCGCAACTGCTCGCAACTCACTTGAGCCGCCCTCTTGCGCTCTTGCGAGTGTTTCGAGATCAAGAACGGACTAATTTCTTAAATGCCTTGGCGGCTTCCCTAAGTGGCAGGAAAGGCGGATTCCTCCAAGATTCGCCGCCGCCATTCGGCCCGTGAAATTTTTCCGCGAGAACCAGCCGCCAGGGAAGGCACGAAGCGCCATTCCCGCGGGACCTGCCACGGGGGCAGCGTCTGCAAAAGAAAAGCCTTCAGCTCCGATTCCGCCGCCGTTGTTGATACGACGGCGATGACAGTCTCCGTTCGCTCCTCTTGCGTGGAAGGCGCGCCAAAGACGACGCATTCACGGACGCCTGGATGCGCTAGCAAGGCCCGCTCGACTGTTTCCGGCCAGAGCTTGCGGCCAGCCACGTTGATCTGGTCGCCCAAGCGTCCGCGCAGATAAACCAATTCATTGCGAAGCTCCGCGACATCCGAGGTGTCGAATTTGCCCCCGCCCAGAGCATGATTCACATTTGGCCAATAAGTTTCGCCCGCAGCGTTGCTATGAACGCGGATGCAGCCCTCATCATTGAGGGAAAGACGGACGTTGTTCATTGGTGATCCGGCGCAAGCCGAGTCTTCGCGCGGAATTTCGGTCGCATCGTAGGCAATTCCGCCGCACTCCGACGCGCCGTAAAAGTTGTGAATCTTTAATCCTGAGGATTCGAAAATCTGCCGTTCCAGTGCCAGAGGCAATGGCGCTCCGGCCGAAATCGCGAGACGAACGCTGGTCGGAATCGCGCCGACTTCATGCCACGAACGCCACATCGCGGGAACAGCCGCGAGCGTCAAACATTTTTCTGAACCCGCCGCCTTTCGTATCACTTCGGGCAGAACAGATGGCGCCAGGATCAAAGGAATTCCGTGCAGCAGAAGCGGCGTGACCAAATTGGAAAATCCGTAGGAATGGGCCAGCGAGATGATGCCGAGGTTCGGTTGTTCCGGCTTGAGTCCCATTGTGGTTACGATGTTGTCCGCGTCCGCCGCCAATTGTTCCGCGGTAAACGCGGCCATGCGCGGTTCGCCGGTGGTGCCCGAGGTTGTTTTCAGATGCGCGCAATTGGACGGAGGCTTCGGAATTGCGGCGGGAGTGCAGCCGGGTTCAAGCGGCCAGACGATTTTGCGATCCCGCCACCCGGCGAGAACCGTCAATACGAATTCAGGGCCGTTGCCTTGGGGATGCGCGAATTCTTCAATGGCGGGTTGCCGCTCACCTTCCGCCGCCAGTTCGGAAAAAGTCCAGCGGCGGCCCGAGCCGCAATCTCGCAGCGCCAGTTCGCCCGCGCGCGCTGCCGCCATTTGCCGCCACCGTTCATAAAGCATTCGGAGCTTGTTAACGCGAGGCGCGCGGGTGGCGCAAGGCAAATGCTGCGAACGCCCGGATTGCAAAATCACCGGCGTGTGGTAGGTAATCGTCGCACCGTGATTGAAACAGAATTGACGACGGCCGCCGCGGTATCGAATGAAAAGCGCTTTGTTTTCGGGCGCGACACGTTTGCCTTCTCCAACGAGCTGGTATGGGATTACACATTTGCTCCCGAGACGGGCAAAATGATCTGCAAGCCGCGCGTGCCCAAGCCATCCTATACGCACCACTGTTTCGTCGTCGTGAAGGCCGCGCGGAAATTTTTTTATCATGCGCGGTTTGATGCGGCGGCGCCGCGTGCCGATGCGGAGACCTACCGCAAACTGACCCGAAAGGTCCTGGCGCGCAATCCCCGCGTTATCGCCAAACCAGGGGAACGCGTTGTCATCCCGGGCTACGATTGCCTGGCCGCCTTCAGCGCGGCGCACGAAGTCATGTTGAAGTCCGAGTGCGGCGGGGCCTGGCAATCCTACGTCTTGCGAAGCCATTGGCGGATGGTCTTTCCAATTTCCCGCGAGCATCAGGAGCGGACGGCGGCGGGCTTGGTCGAAAAAATAGGAGCAGGCGCCGCACCCATTGCGCACATCGTGAATTTTCCGAAGATCACCATCAACCATGGGGTGGGCTTTTTTGACGTTGCCGAAACCGCGAATGGTTGGAACTTCGCAACCTACGATCCCAACGATCATCTTCGCCCAACATTGATTGCCTACGACAAAAAAAATCGCCAATTCTCGATGGCTGGAAATGGTTACTACATCGGCGGACCGCTAAACGTGATTGAAATTTTCACGAGCTGGTGGATGTAAGCCGCGGCTTTTTCGGCGCTGGCTTGTAGAACAACGGCCCGAAGAAAACCAGCCCGCACAAGTTGATCCCGGCAATGTAACCAATTTTGTATAATCTCCCGGTGTTGATGGTTGAGTATATCGGGACGTCTTTCCCCATGACGAGGCTTGGCAGGGCAATTGGCATTAACGCCCCATGCAGCATGCCAAGCGCGAATCCCGGTGGTGGCGCCGAGGGGAATGCCTTGGGCGCCGCCCATTGGTAGAAATATCCGAATAGAACGGTGACGAGCGCCATCGTGACACCCTTGCGAATCCAGCGCTTTATGAACTCAGATCGCGCGGTGGACGGCTCCATATATTGCCTCTGAAAACATTGGCCGTCATCATGCCGTTGAATCTGAAATTGACAAGCGGCTTGACATCTCCGGCGCGGCGCGGCGAGCATCTCGCGACAAGCGCAAGCAGTATTTCGCTGTCGTTTATGCCAAACTCGAAAGTTATCTCCATCACAGCCCTTCTTCTCTCAATTGCTCTTGCCGAAGCCTCGGAGACGAACTGGCCGTCCTTTCGCGGGTCGGGCGCCAATGGAATCGCTGAGGGGGCGCCAACGCCAACAACTTGGAACGTCGCCAAATCCGAAAATATACTTTGGAAAACGGCGATTCCAGGGCTCGGGCACTCGAGTCCGATCATTTGGGGTGATCGCCTCTTCGTCACGACGGCTGTCAACAAAGCAAAGACCGCTCCACTCAAAGTGGGCGTCTATGGCGATCCCGAATCCGCCGAGGACAATGACATTCAAGAATGGAAGGTGTGTTGCCTAAATCGGAAATCAGGCGGCATCCTGTGGCAGGCGACGGCCCACGAAGGAAAGCCGAATGTGGCGCGGCATCCAAAGGCCACGCACGCCAATTGCACGATGGCGACAGATGGAACAAACCTCGTGGCGTTCTTTGGCTCCGAGGGGCTTTATTGCTACGACCTCAACGGCAATCTTCGGTGGAAAAAAGATCTGGGCAAATTGCGGGCCAGTCCTATTGTTTACAACGATCATCCCGCGCCGGAGATGTCGTCGCTGGACTGGGGTTTCGCGAGCTCTCCTGTCATTTATAATAATCGTTTGTTCGTCCAATGCGACATCGTCAGCAACGGTTTTGTCGCGGCCTTCAATCTTGAAAATGGCGGCGAAATTTGGCGCACCAAACGGGACGACACCGGGACGTGGAGCACGCCCAACATCTGCACGACGGCACCGAAGCCGCAATTGGTGGTCAACGGCTGGAAGCACATGGGCGGTTACGATTTGAACACCGGCGAGGAGATTTGGCGCCTGGCCGGCGGCGGCGATTGCCCGGTGCCAACGCCGGTCATGTGGCACGGGTTGATTTTTATCATGAGCGCCCACGGGCCGCGCAGTCCTATCTTCGCGGTGCGCGAGAACGCGACCGGAGACATATCCTTGAAGGACGGGGCGGCGACTAACGCGGAAATCGCGTGGAGCACGCCGCGTGGCGCCTCTTACATGGAGACTCCGCTGATTTACGGAGACAACCTTTATTCCTGCCAGACAACCGGTGTGCTCTCGTGTTTCGCCGCCGCCACCGGCAATTCTATTTACAAAGAGCGCCTTGGCTCTGGCGATGACGGATTCACGTCATCGCCGGTGGCGTCGCCCGGGAAGCTTTATTTTGCGAGCGAGCAGGGGACCATTTACGTCGTAAAACCGGGCAACGAATTCAACGTCCTCGCCACCAACAAAATGGACGAAGTCTGCATGGCGACTCCCGCAATTTCCGACGGAACCATTTTTGTCCGCACCGCAGGCCACGTGGTGGCCATCGGCGCGAAGTGAGGTTTCGCCTCATTGCGAGCCTGGGCGCGCGGCCTTATGGTGCGACGTGTTTAAGATTGTCATTGGCATCATCGTAGTGATGCTGGCGTTGGACGTGGCGTGGTGGTGGGCGGTATCGCGTTTGGCCCAGCAGCGGGTTTGGCGCGTCGCGCTGGGAGCCTTCATGGCCGCGCAGATGGCCGGCTTCCTGGCCATCTTTGCGGAGCGCATTTGGCGTGTCCAATGGCTGCACGAAACTCCCAAGATTGTCTTCACGTCCATAGTCACATGGCATTTTTTTGGCCTGGCTTTCGTTATCGTCATTGGTGTTGCGGCAGGATTGCTGGGATTATTTCGACTGCTGATGCGCGCCGCAAAACATCCCGGTCCGACGGGCGAACCGTCGAACGCAAACGGAGAGTCACTCACCCGCAGGGAGTTCTTCGGAACCAGCGTTGCGGTTGCTCCCGCTATTTTCAGCATCGGCCTTACTGGTGTCGCGCTGGCTCAATTAAATCAATTCCGCGTGCGCCGGTTCACGCTGAATTTGCCTGCGCTCCCCAAGCAACTCGATGGAATGACCATCGCGCATGTGAGTGACATCCACGTCGGCAAACTGACGAGCGGCCGTGTGCTGAAGGAGATGGTGCGCGTGACCAATGAAATGCGCGCTGACGTCGTGATGTTGACAGGCGATCTCATCAATGACGCATTAAGCGATCTGTCCGAAGGCATCTTCCTGGTGAAGTCCATGGAGTCGAAATACGGGTCGTGGATGATCGAAGGCAATCACGATTTGATTGAGAACGGGGAGGAGTTCGAGCGCCGCGTCAAAGCCGCCGGAATTCCGCTGCTTCTCGACGAGTCTGTCGTCGTTCCAATTCGCGGCTGTCCTGTGGAACTTTACGGGCTGCGCTGGACTCGCGCGGAGGGGCCAAAGCGGGTTCAAGCGGCGAACGCGGCCATCCAGAAAATGATGCAGCGCCGGCAGCCGGACGCTTTTCCAATTCTGCTGTCCCATCATCCGCACGCGTTTGATCCGGCGGCGGAGGCGAAGATCCCGCTAACACTCTCGGGGCACACGCACGGCGGGCAATTGATGTTTGACAGCCAGCATGGGTTTGGTCCCGCCATGTTTCGCTATTGGTCGGGATTGTACACGACTGCGGAAAGCCAGATGATTGTCTCCAACGGCGTCGGGAATTGGTTTCCACTCCGCGTCAATGCCCCCGCCGAGATTGTTCACATCACGCTTCGCTCCAGCGTCCGGGCTTGACAATTCACGCCGATTCCGTCGCATCATACCGGCAAGATTCGACCGATGCCGGTAGGGTTTTGCCTTATAGATACGTGCCAAATTTGTGACTTTATTTAACAGAGTGTCGGAAACGGTTTACTATCCAAACGAGCGCGACTTGACCGCTGCCGGAACCGAGCAGGCGAAGCTTCATGAACGCGCGGCCACCGCGACCCGCGGCCAATTCGGGAATCGTGTCTTTGTCCGGGCTGTGGTCGAAGTCTCCAATTTTTGCCGGCAAAATTGCTGGTACTGCGGCATGCGGCGAGACAATCGGCAGCTCCCCCGGTTCCGCGCCAAGGCCGAGGAAATCGCGGAGATGCTCGTCAATCATATTCCCGCAAGTGTGACCGACCTCAACATCCAGACCGGCGAGGATCCCGTGGCGGTGCGCGAAGTAGTGCTGCCTTTGATCAAGCTGGTTCGGCGCGAGCGGAATATCGGCATCAGCGTTTGCCTTGGCAATTTGCAGCCTGATCTCTACGCGCAATTGCGGAGCGTGGGCGCGTCCATTTACATCATGAAATTCGAGAACGGCGATCCGGAGGAATTTCTCCGCATCAAGGCGCCTGGAACCTTGGAGGAACGGGAGCGCGACATCCGGCATCTCGCGGAAACGGGATGGTTCGTCAGCTCGGGATTTATCGGTGGGCTGCCAGGGCAGACGCCAGCTTCGTGGCTGCGCAATTTGGAATACGCGGCCTCGCTGCCGCTGGGCGGCTGCAGTGTCAGTCCGTTCATTCCCGGCGAGGACACGCCAATGCGGGGCCTGGCGCCGGCGAACGCCGGATGGACATTCAACTGCATCGCCGCCATGCGCTTGATGCGGCCCGGCTGGATTATCCCGGCGGTGAGCGCGTTGAATCTCGCCGCCAAGGATGGCTACCGGCAGGGCCTTGCGGCAGGCGCCAATCTCGTCACCATCAATATGACCCCGAGCCGGCTGCGCGAGGACTATGTGATTTACAAGCGCGAGCGTTTCATCATGACTGAAGAGCGGGTTCTCGAAGCAATGGCGGCGGAGGGATTGGAACCGTCGCGGCAGGGCTTGGCGGAATTCTATCAATGCGGGGCGGCGCAAGTTCCGGTCTGAGGCGCGCCCTGTGCTGTTTTCACGCTCACAAAATTCCGCCCCCTCCAAGACGCACCGAGTAGTCGTAACCGGCGCTGGTGTTATTACCGCTCTTGGCGCGGGCTGGAAATTGAATGCGGCGGGATTCCGCGCTGGCCGGAAAGCCTTTCGCCCGGTGACACTTTTTGACGTGAGCGGGCAGCGAGCCAAGTCAGCCGCTGAAATTGACCTGCCCAGCGAACTTCCCAAAACTCTCCTGTCAACTAAAGCTGCAAATCGACTTGACCGCGCCGGACGCTTCCTATTGATCGCGGCCCACGAATGCTGGACGCAGGCTGGGTGGAATCCCGGCGAGAATATTCCAGTGATGCTCGGAACGACCAGCGGCGCGATGTCGTGCGGCGAAGAATATTTGGTGCATGCCATTTCAAAACCCTCCAGCCAGCGAAAACAGGCAACGCGCGTCATGCAATATCAATTGCACCGGCAGGGCCTCGAGCTTTGCAATGCGTTTGGATTTGCCGGAACCGTCACGGTCATTTCCAATGCCTGCGCTTCCGGGAGCAACGCCATTGGCCATGCGTTTCAATTGATCCGTGGAGGCGCGGCCTCGCGTGTTTTCACCGGCGGCTACGACGCGATTTGCCGGCTGACCTTTGCCGGATTCGACTCGCTGCAGGCGCTTTCCACCACGACATGCCGCCCATTCGACGCGGCGCGCGATGGCCTCACGCTCGGGGAGGGCGCGGCGATGCTCGCTCTTGAATCGCTGGAAAATGCGCAAAAGCGCGGCGCGGAAATATTGGGTGAAATTATTGGCTACGGCGCCACGACTGACATTCATCATTTGACGCAACCGCACCCCAACGGCGACGCCGCCCTCGGCGCAATGAATGCGGCCTGTGCGATGGCGGGCGTGACCCCCGAGCAAGTTGATTACGTCAATGCTCATGGAACTGCGACTCCGCAAAACGATGTGACCGAAGCAGCCGCCATCAATCGCTGGGCGGGCGCGCGGGCGGCAAGCCTCCCGGTGAGTTCCACGAAGGCGAGCATCGGGCATTTGCTCGGCGCGGCGGGGGCAGTCGAGGCAGTGGTTTGTTTGATGGCGCTGCAAGGGCAGTGGCAGCCCCCGGAAACGGCCATTGGAACGGTGGATCCTGCCTGCCACTTCAAAGTGGTGCGCGAGCCAACAGACGCGAAGCTCGAAATTGCCCTGTCAAACTCCTTCGGCTTCGGTGGCGCGAACGCAACACTGGTCATGCGGAGGTGGACGTGAGCCGCATTTTCATAAATGGAATCGGCGCTGTTTCTCCCGCGGGGTGGGGCGTGCCCGCCATGCGCGACGCAGTGGCCGCCAACGCGCCACTCGCGGTGCGTGATCTTGCGCGCCCGGGCTGGGCAAAGCCCTTGCGGATTCGGGCGGTGCCGAACTCGCCGACGCGTCTGGAGTTTGCCAGCCACGGCCGTCTGCGCAGGGTGAGCGTCATGTCGCAACACATTGTCGCGGCAGCGCTGGAAGCCATAGGCTCGAATAAGCCCGCGCGGCTGGGAATCGTCGTCGCGATGCTCAGCGGCTTGATCCCCTACACGAGGCGGTTCTTCGAGGAAGTGCTGCGCGACCCGTCGAAGGCCAGTCCGCTGATTTTTCCCGAAACGGTTTTCAACGCGCCCGGCAGCCATCTGGCGGCCTACTTTGGAACCACCGCGCCCAGTGCTACGCTGGTCGGCGACGATGGGATGTTTGTGCAAGGCCTGGCCCTCGCGGCAGAATGGCTGGCGCAGGACCAGGTGGACGGCTGCATCGTCATCGGGTCGGAGGAATTGGACTGGCTGGTGGCGGACGCGTTCAGGCTGTTTGCGCGTGATGCGATTTACGCCAGCGGCGCTGGTGCTGTATATTTGACAAAGAATGGCGCTGGCGCACTGGCGGAATTGGATGCCGTCACGGACGGATTCACCATGGCCGGCGGCCAATGCCGCGCAAAGGCGGCGCGCGCGGCGCGGAATCAACTGCCGGCGCTGGCGCAAGATGAACTCCTTTGCGATGGCATCTGCAATCGCCGGCGTTTCGACGAGGCGGAAACTGCCGCGTGGCAGGATTGGAACGGCGCGCGCATCCATCCCAAAACGGTGCTTGGCGAAGCCTTCACAGCGTCCGCGGCGTGGCAATGCGTGACCGCATGCGACGCGCTGGCTCGCGGCGCGTTTCCAGCGGCGACGGTATCGGTGGTGGGAGTAAGCCAGCAGGCCATCGGCGCCAGATTTTTGTCCGTAGTTGATGGCGCGTGAAATGGTGATAAGATAAGCATCGAGAAAAGAAAAAGGTTTGACATGACAGAATCGGAACAGCTCAAAGTGGACATTAAACGCATGCTGGTCGACGACCTGATGCTCAAAGTAACGCCCGAGGAAATCGGTGACGGCCAGCCTCTGTTTGGGCCGGACAGCCTCGGCTTGGACTCGGTGGACGCGCTGCAGCTTGTGGTCGCGCTCGACAAGAATTATGGCATCAAGATTTCCGATGCCGCGAAAGCCCGCGCCATGCTCAGCAGCGTGAACGCCATCGCGAACGCGATCGACGAGCATCGCGACACGCTGAAGACCGGCGTATAATAAAAGACGGCGGCTATTTCTGGCGCGACGCGGCAACTTTTTCGACCCGCTCGACATACGCTTTTAGTGGGATGCGCGCGATGACCTGCCCAACCACATCGAGTGGGACGTCCTCGAGCTTTTTGAAGCGGACGCAGGCTTTTCCCATGTCCAATTTCTTCCCCGCCGCCTTCCACGCTTTTTGAAACCACTCGGCCGTGGCGGTGTCGCCGTAAATTCCCATCAGGTGCAGCGACATGTGGTTTTTCTGATTTTCGAGCCAAGCGTAAACCAGGGGCAATTTCGGGTTGCAGTGATAGCCAGCGGGGTAAATGCTGTGGGGCACCACATAGCCAATCATCCCGGTGAACATGCATTCCTCATAGCCCTTCGGCAGATGCGCTCGGATGACGTCTCGCACGGCGCTCAGCGCGGTTCGCCGGTCGGCGGGAAGAAATTCGAGATAGGTTTTAACCGAGTTTGCAACAGTGGCAGCCATAATGTTCGACGTTCCATTTTCGGCCATAAATTGTCAAGCATAGTGTTGCGCGATCAGAATTCCCAGACAATGTGAGAGATGATCTCGAAATTATCCGAGTGATTATTCAATCCGACCGGGATGCCCAGGCCAATTTCCAGATGGCCAATGGGGCGGTATAGAAACCCCGGCGTGATGTACATTTCATTTTCCGTCCCGTGATGGTTCCAGGTGCTGTTGGCAAGATTATATTCCAAGGTGGCCGCACAGTGATTGAAAAGCACGAAGGCGCCGGCGTTCCAATCCAATTCGTGCGCGGAAGGTTCGGCGTCGTCAGAATCTTTGGGCCGGTTGATGCGCTGCACCCAGCCGCTGCCCAGCTCGGTGAAGAATTGGGTTTTATGCCATTGTGGAACATCCCTTGCCAGAACGATGGCCGGCTCATATTCCAGAAACCCGTCGCTCATGTCGCGGTTCACGTTGCCGGTCGGAACGTTGAGCGAGAAGCGCGGCGCGATGTGAAAATTCGATCCGTCAATGTTGAGAAAGCTGTATTGCGCGCCCATCTCAACATCTCCCAGCCCGCGCATGGTTGATTGGTTGCGGCGGTAATGCTGGATGATGGAATTCCATTCCGCCTCAAATTGAAGCCGGTCTGTAACCCCATATTCGGCGGATATTGGCAGCGTCCAGGTGTTGACGCCCGAATGATTCTGGAAAATCGAAGCCAATTCCACCTCGAATTCCCCTTTCTCCTCCGGGAAGACGACATCGGTCTTGAACAATTCTTCAATGGGCCGGCGGACGCGGTTGGTCGAGCCGCGATCATCGTCATCGTCGGCTCGAGCTGCGGCTGCGATTGTCAGCATGATTGAGAGAGCGATTACGACCGGTGAAAATCCAACACGATTCAAATTTTTCAAGGCGCAAGTGGATGGGAAATTGTTACGAATGTCAAACATCTGCGTTACGGGGCAACTGCCGCTGTCATAAGCAGGTTTCGGCAGGGCGAGGCTGCCAACGAACTGTCTTGTGGAGGTAGGACGCCTCGCCGAGGCGTCCGGGGCGAGGCGTCGTTGAACGGTGCGGCCCACAAAAGCCTTCACGCGCAACCGGACGCCTCGGCGGAGACTGTCTCAAAACTCAAAAATGGCTTTAAAAAGCACCACAAAAACACCCTCGCCGAAAATAAAAATGCGCCATATCGCAAATGAGAGAGTCGTAGTATTGACACACTTTGAGGATTTTGTAGTTTTGAGACAATCTCGGCGAGGCGTCCCTACCTCCCAAGGCGAAATTTGTTCGTCGGAACTTCTCACCAACTTTGATGGTTGGGGCCTCCCGCCGAGCCATCTTCGCGGATGGGGGACGGCTCGGCGGGAGCCTCGCCCTGCCGAGCTTGCTGGTTCGCCGAACGCCGGCTTTCGTGCGGGCAGCGCATTGAGTTTTGCTTTCAGATTCCGCACTATATCAGCTTGATGAAATCTGTTCGTTTGACAGAAATCGGCAAGCCTCTTGAAATGGCCGAGGTGCCTGTGCCCGAAATCGGTCCGGATGACGTGTTGGTGCGCGTGAAAGCGGCGGGCATTTGCCATTCGGATGCGCATTACCGCGCTGGAGTATCGCCAGTGCAGCCGTTGCCGATGACGCCCGGGCACGAAATCGCCGGGGTGGCCGAAGAAGTCGGCGCGAGTGTCAAACATATTGCCAGGGGCGCGCGCGTTTGCGTGCATTACATGGCGACCTGCGGCTGTTGCGAATTCTGTTTCGCCGGACACGAACAATTCTGCGCCACTGGGCGCATGATCGGGAAACACCAGGACGGCGGCTACGCGGAGTTCGCGCGCATTCCGGCGCGCAGTTTGTTCGCGCTGCCGGAGGAAATTTCCTTCGTGCAAGGCGCGGTGATGATGTGTTCGTCCGCGACGTCTCTGCACGCGTTGCGCAAGGCGCGGATGAGGGCAGGGGAATCGGTCGCGATTTTTGGATTCGGCGGCCTTGGCTTTTCCGCCGTGCAACTGGCCATGGCAATGGGCGCGTCCCGAGTCTTCGCTGTCGACACGAACGCCGCCAAATTGCGGCTGGCCAGGGAAATGGGCGCCATTCCCATCGATCCCGCGCTCGGCGATGCCGCCGAACAAATTCGGGATGCCACCGGTGGCCGAGGGGTGGACGTCGCGCTGGAACTCATCGGAAAGCCGGTGACGATGGACGGCGCGGTGCGGAGCCTTGGTCGTTTGGGAAGAGCGGCGCTGGCGGGCTTGATGCGGCAGTCCTTCAGCGTGTCGCCCTATGAAAACGTGATCAACCGCGAAGCCGAAATCATCGGTGTGTCCGACCATCTGGCTTCGGAAATTCCGCTGCTGCTCGAATACGCCCGGAGTGGAAAGTTGAAGTTTCCCGCCAGCGTTACACGATCCATTCCCCTTGATGCGATCCAGGTCAACCAGACACTTGACGCGCTGGAATCCCAGACCGAAATCATCCGGACGGTGATTCAGCCGTAGCGCGGACCGGTGGTAAGAATCCCGCCGGCGTGTCATCCTCACGACGGTTCCAATTGCGCTTTTTGACTCGCGCATCATCGGCCGATTTTTCATAAAAAGTGGTTACATTTGGCTACATTTGGTTACATCAGCCGGGATTTGCTTGGATTCGCTGGCGATGTGGGCGGCCCGGCAACATCGAGGGCAATGCGCGGCCGGGGGTGCATGAAATTGTTTGGTGAAATTCCATTGCACGATGAGTTTTCGGCGGGACGCCGAAAACGGCGATCGACAACCGCGCTCCCAGGAGCCAATTGAATTGTTCCGGCTCAGTGGCAGTCCGCCCCCAACTGCTTCCATATGACATATAATGCATATGGAAGCAGATTTGCACAGTCGTCTGGAAACAGAAAACCTACCAGAGGTTTTTCGGCACGATTTTTCCAAGAAATCTTTAAATTTTATGGAAAAATGGGGATTCTGTGGCAATTGTGGCAGGGCGAGGCTGCCAATGAACCGTCCGGGGGAGCGCTCGGCGAGGGCGCCGAGCGCGACACGCGAGGCGCGTGTGCTCCTCAAGCCTCTGAATCCGGGGAGCGCACGCGCCCCCGCGTCCCGCATTCCATCTTTGGTTCATTGGCACTTCTCACCAAATCTTTTGGTTGGGCCTCCTGCCGAGCCGTCTTGTGACGCGTGGCTCGGCAGGAGCCTCGCCCTACCGCGATTCTCTATGACTTGGTGCGGGGTCGAGAAACGGCTGGATTTAGTTTCGCGTCGAATTCATCGAGATTCACCCCTATGTTGGTGCGGATGAGCAAAAAAGCGTCGGCGGGCGGAGAGAGTCATTTTGACGTGGCTGTGATTGGCGGGGGCAGCGCGGGTTACGCGGCTGCGCGAACTGCCGCGGCGGCGGGGTTGAAGACAGTCGTAATTGAGGGCGGGGCGGAGGTCGGTGGGCTTTGCATTCTTCGCGGGTGCATGCCGAGCAAGGCGCTGCTCTATACGGCGGAGGTTTTGCATCTCGCGAAAATGGCGAAGACGTGGGGGATCAAGGTTTCCAAAGTGGGCTTCGATTTCCAGGCCGTGATGGCGCGGAAAAAAGCGATGATTGACGATTTCGCACAGTATCGCCGCGATGGGCTGAACTCCGGCAAATTCAAATTCCTCCGCGCCAACGCCAGTTTTCTGGATCCCCACACGGTGGCGCTGACCGCGGTGGAGGGCACCGTGCCGAAGGTGGTCAAGTCGAACCATTTTGTCATTTCCGGCGGCTCGGTGATGGCGCCGGCGATGGTGCCGCACTTGTGGGAGACAGGTTTCCTGACCAGCGATGACATTCTCTCGCTCAAAAAATTGCCCCGCTCCATTATCGTTCTTGGCGGCGGACCGGTGGCTGTCGAATTGACACAGTTCCTCGCCCGGTTCGGGGTTAAAATCACCTTGATTATTCGCGGCGCGCAGATTCTGAAGGAATTTGATGCGGAGGCGGCGGAGGTTGTCGAGACGGTCTTGAAACGTGACGGGGTAGAAATATGGAAATCCGCGACCATCACGGAGGCGTTTCGCAAGGGACGCAAAAAGGGCGTCTCAATCCTGTGTGGCGACAAACCGCATGTGGTGATGGCAGACGAAATTTTGCACGCCTTCGGGCGTGTGCCTGCGACCACGGGGTTGGATTTGGACAAGGCGGGCGTGGAGTTGGATAATGGCCGCATCGTGACCAATGCGGCAATGCAAACGAGCGCGAGGCATATCTACGCGGCGGGAGATTGCACCGGGCCTTATCAGATTGTCCACATCGCGGTGGAGCAGGGGGAGATTGCGGCGCACAATATTGCGCATCCCAGAAAGCCGCGAAAAATCGATTACCGCCTGCTGACGAGCATTGTCTTTTCCGATCCTCAAGCGGCCATGGTCGGCCTGTCGGAAAAAGCCGCGCGCGAGCGCAAAATTCCACATCGCGCGGCCAGTTATCCGTTCAACGATCACGGGAAATCACTGATCATGGAAGCGAAGGATGGTTTTGTGAAATTGGTGGCCGATCCCGTTTCAGGCGAGATTCTCGGCGGCACATGCGTTGGCCCGCAAGGCGGGGAATTAATCCATGAAATCATCGCCGCGATGCACCAGCGCATGACGGTCCGCGAATTGGCCATGATGCCGCATTACCATCCGACGCTGGCGGAAATATGGACTTATCCTGCGGCGGAATTGGCAGGGCTGCCGTAAACTGGCAAATTACGAAATCCAGCCCATGCCCTGTCCGAACCGCACCAACGCGTAGGCAAGCCCGCCGGAAGCGGGCAGGGTGAGAATCCAGGCCCAGACCATCCGTTCGACAACCGTCCATTTGATGGCGTTAAATCTTTTGGCCGAGCCGACGCCCATGATCGCGGCAGCGATATTGTGAGTTGTCGAAACCGGAATGCCCAGCAACGACGCAAGGCCGATGACGGTAGCGGAGCTGGCTTCCGCCGCGAATCCGTTAATCGGGTGCAATTTGACCATCTTGTGACCCATCGTTTTGATGATGCGCCACCCGCCGACGGCCGTTCCGGAGGCCATTGTCATCGCGCAAAGCACCTTAATCCACGTCGGGATAACGAGCGCCTTGCCCGCCGCGGGTTCCGGCATGCGAAGGAACTCCAACAATGCCGGCAGATGATCGAACGTTCCGGCTTTGGTGGCGGCAAGCAGGGCCATCGCAATGATGCCCATCGTTTTTTGGGCGTCATTCGTTCCGTGCATGATTCCCATGGCCCCGGCGCTGACTATCTGGGCCTTGCCGAAGAAGGCGTTTATTCCAGATGGCCGTTTATTATGGAGCGAAATGTAAAGCAACGCCATGAGCACGAAGCCACCGACAAAACCGAGGACGGGCGAAATGAACATCGGCACGATCACTTTCCAGACCAGGCCCTTTCCCGCATACCAGTGGGCCGCGCTTGGCTGGGACCAGATGATGACGTGCCAGTCGTGATGAGCGGCCGCGAAGGCCGCGCCGCATAATCCACCAATGAGTGCGTGGCTGGAACTGGAGGGCAATCCTTGCCACCACGTCAGCAAATTCCATCCGATCGCCCCGAGCAGCGCGCACACAATGATATCCGATCCCACCGCGATCAGCTTGGTATCAATCAGGCCACTCGTGATGGTCGCCGCAACCGCAGTTCCCAGCAGCGCGCCAAAAAGATTCGTCCCAGCCGCCAGCATGACGGCCTGGCGCGGTGTCAGAACCTTGGTGGAAACGACGGTGGCGATGGAATTGGCCGTATCATGGAAACCATTGATATACTCGAAGGCCAATGCGACCACGATGACCGTCACGATGAGCGTCATGGCGTGTCAGGAGTTCTTGAGCGCTATATTGGAAATCACGTTGCCGACGTCGCGGCAGCGATCAATGACTTTCTCCAGCAGCTCATAAAGATCTTTATGAACGACGACTGTGATCGGGTCGCGTTTGCCGGAGTAGAGGTCTTTCAAAAGTTCGGTGATGGTTTTATCCGCTTCGCCTTCGAGGTATTGCATTTTATCGTTCAGACTGCGGACTTCCTCGAGCTTTCCGCCGCGGCGCAAGCATTTGACCATCTCGACCACGGTTTCAGTCGCTTGGGCCAGCAGGTTGGCCTGCCTGGTGAAATCGACGCCCTGCAAGTGCTGGGGCGAGAGAATGAAACGGCCGCCGAATTTCTCAACTGTCTTGGGAATCTTGTAAAGCGCGTTGGCCAGGCTCTCAATGTCCTCCCGCTCCAGCGCTGTGACGAAAGTGGTGTAAACGGCTTCGCTGATCTGGGCGCGGATTTCTTTTTCCTTCCGGCGCGGCTGCACGACTTCGTAAGCGAGCGTCGTCTGGTTCGGGTTGGCTATCAATTTGACAAGGGCCTCGACGCTGGACCGCGCCTCCTGCGCGGCCGCTTCCAGGAGATCAAAGAATTTGTCCTGCTTGCCGAGCAGTTGTTGCAGAGAAAACATAGCCACGTCTATTTACCCTTGGATGTCCGCCCGGTAAACAGGTTTTTTGTGACGATTGTGTGACGCAGGAAAGGCGTTTGGATGCAGGATGTTGGGTTGGAAGACTGGTAAGGCCACCATGGAAAAATCCGTCGCTCAGTGCCACGGGTTAAGCACTTTGCAGCCCATGCGCTCGAATGGGGCGACGTCTCGAGAAACGACCCGGAAGCCACGCGAACGGGCGATTGCTCCGATAAATGAATCGCGCAACGGCAACGGGCCGCCGCTTGGCTTCGCGGTTAATTCTCCCCATATTGCCGCTGCTCGCAGATCAAAGCTTAATACGCGGTAGATCTTCGGCAGGTTATCCGCAAATTGCTTGATGTTCTCGTAGTCGGAATGGGCAAGTGGCAAGCAATGAAGACCATTCCATATTTCACCCAATGAAATGGAGGTGATGAAAAGGTGGGCAATATCTTGGGCGCGCAACCAGTCGAGAAGCCCGGGGTTGGGCCGTGATTTTCTCGTTTCACT
Organism: uncultured Verrucomicrobiae bacterium; assembly: GCA_963764165.1. GTDB lineage: Bacteria > Verrucomicrobiota > Verrucomicrobiia > Limisphaerales > Palsa-1400 > Palsa-1400. Next base: position 273,948 of record CAVXRD010000003.1, on the reverse strand, counting down.
AACGGCATTCGTGTCCAGCACGAAGTTCACAGCCGAAATGGTTTGACCAACTCGTCGGACATTCGAGGCGGCTCCCAATCGGTCTTTCCGCGCACTGATTCGAGCCACGCCTTTAGTATTTCCTTGCGCTGGCGGGCCGTGCCTTTGCGCAACGAAGGCTGGCGCCGCCGTTTGACAGGCTTTCCATTGCCCTGATGCTTCTCCAGCCAGCCCAACAATTCCCGCGCCTGCGGAGCAGACAATTTCCTGACTTTCTTGACTGCGAGTTCAACCGCGCTCATACGGCGTAAATTAACGGGGAAACTTGCCGCCGACAAGCGCGTTTTGTCCGGGTGGGCAAATTGACGACGCGGGGCAGAAGATCAATGGGGGCTGGCGTCCGATGCGGGCTTGCGGAAATCCTTGGAACATTGTGTATAATGGTCACTTGAAATTGCGCCGCGCAGTTTTTTTAGACCGGGATGGAACTCTGATCGAAGAGAAGGAGTATTTGTCGGACCCGGCCAATGTCGTGCCTTACCCTGATGGGGCGGCTGCTTTGCTGTCGTTGCAAAAGGCAGGCTTCGCGCTCATCATTGTTTCCAATCAATCAGGCGTCGGGCGCGGCTATTTTACGCTGGCGGAGGTCGAGCGGGTGAATGCGCGCTTGGTGGAATTGTTTTTGGCGTCCGGCGTCCGATTTGAGAAGATTTACATCGCGCCCGAGGCGCCGGGCGCGCCGAGCCGGGGGCGCAAGCCTTCCCCGCAATTTCTTTTTGACGCGCGCGACGAATTCGGTCTTGATCTGGCCGGCAGTTACATGATTGGCGACAAACTCATCGACCTCGAGTGCGGCTGGAACGCCGGCGTGAAGAAAAGCCTGCTGGTGCGCACCGGCTATGGCCGCAAATTGGAAAGCGCGCATCCAGAAACTCTGGCTTCTGCGGTTGTGGTGGACGATCTGGCCGGCGCGGCAAAATGGATTTTGAACGACCTATGAAAATCTTTGGCATTATTCCGGCGCGCTACGGCTCTTCCCGATTTCCCGGCAAACCGCTGGCGTTGATCGCTGGCAAGCCGCTCATTCAGCACGTTGTCGAGCAGTGCCAGAAAGCGCATTCGCTCCGTGAAATCATCGTCGCGACGGATGACGTGAGGATCATGGAGGTGACGCAAGGTTTCTGCCGGACGGAATTGACGGGCCCCGATCATCCGAGCGGCACCGACCGCATCGCGGAGGTAGCCAGGAATTGCCAATGCGATGCGATCATCAATATCCAGGGCGACGAGCCGCTGATTGACCCGCGGGTGATTGACGCGGTGGCGGAGGCCTTGAACACCGAGGAAATGTCGACCGCCGCGACGCCAATTGAGACGCTCGCTGAGCTGGAAAGCCCAAACGTTGTGAAAGTCGTTGTCAATGCGACGGGCCGTGCCTTATATTTTTCCCGGCGTACGATTCCGTATGTCCGCGACGCCGCCACGGGCGAAAAGCAGTTGGCGGCGTTTCCGTTTTTGAAGCACTTGGGAATTTACGGTTACCGGCGCGAGACGCTTTTGCGGCTTGTGGGTTTTCCGGTATCGCCGCTGGAACAGGCGGAAAAACTGGAGCAACTGCGCGCTTTGGAAAATGGCATTGGCATCGCGGTGGTCAAGGTCAGCTACGACAGCGTTGGGGTGGATGTCCCGGCTGACGTCAAACGCGTCGAAATGCTGCTGAAAAAAGCCGCGGAAAAATAATTCATGAAATTCATTTTTGTCACTGGGGGCGTGGTCAGTTCACTCGGCAAAGGCTTGACGGCGGCGGCCCTTGGCACGCTGCTGGAAAACCGCGGCCTCAAAGTCTCCCTGCAAAAATTCGACCCCTACCTCAACGTCGATCCCGGCACGATGAGCCCATACCAGCACGGCGAAGTCTATGTCCTGGATGACGGCGCCGAGACGGATCTTGACCTCGGCCATTACGAACGCTTCACGCACGTCAATTTGACGCGCATGAACAATCTGACCAGCGGCCAGGTTTACCAAACCGTCTTGGACAAAGAGCGCCGCGGCGATTATCTCGGCAAAACTGTCCAAGTCATTCCGCATATCACGGATGAAATCCAGCATCGCATTCGCATGCTGGCCGACCAGAGCAAGGTGGATGTCGTCATCACCGAAATTGGCGGGACGACTGGAGACATCGAGGGCCTGCCGTTCCTGGAGGCGATTCGGGAATTCGCCTTGCGCGCAGGCATCGGCAACGTGATTTTCCTGCACGTCACCTACGTTCCGTTCATAAAGGCGGCAGGCGAATTGAAGACCAAGCCCACCCAGCAGTCGGTGGCCAAATTGCGCGAAATCGGCATCGCGCCGCACATTCTTGTCTGCCGCTGCGAGCGCCCTCTGGGCCGGGATTTGCGCGAGAAAATTTCGCTCCACTGCAACATCGCCTACGAGGCGGTGGTGGAGGAGACGGATGTCGAACACTCCATTTACGAGCTGCCTTTGATGCTTCAGCGCGAGCACGTCGACGAACTCGTCTGCCGCTTGCTGCACTTGGATACACCGGCGGCAAATATGTCGCATTGGCAGGAGATCATTCGCAAATTGCTCGCGCCGCGGCATCGCGTGCGCATCGGGGTGGTGGGCAAATACATTGAATTGCACGACGCCTACAAATCCGTCTACGAAGCGATCACACACGGGGGCGTCGCCAACGATTGCGGGGTGGAAATCGAAAAGGTGGAGGCGGAAGCCATCGAGAAATTCGGCGCGGAAAAAATGCTCAAGGGGCTGGGCGGAATTTTGGTGCCTGGTGGATTCGGCGAACGTGGCATCGAGGGGAAAATTGAGGCCGCCCGCTACGCGAGGGAAGAGGGCGTGCCCTACCTCGGGCTTTGCCTGGGAATGCAAGTGGCGACGATTGAGTTTGGCCGCAATGTGTTGAAGCTGGCCAAGGCCCATTCCACGGAATTTGACGAGCACACACCGCATCCGGTCATCGCGTTGCTGGATGAGCAGAAGAAGGTCATCGAAAAAGGCGGCACGATGCGGCTGGGGCGCCAGCCGTGCCAGTTGGAAATGGGCAGCATGGCGAATCGGCTGTACGGCGCCTTCATCATCAACGAGCGCCACCGCCATCGCTACGAATTCAACAACGAGTATCGCGACGCCTACCAAAAAGCCGGTTTTACATTCAGCGGCACTTCACCGGACGGCAAGCTCATCGAGGTGATCGAATTGCCGAGCCACCCCTTTTTCATCGCCTGCCAATATCATCCGGAATTCCAAAGCAAACCGAATTGCCCGCATCCGTTGTTCAAAGGTTTCATCGCGGCCGCGCACCAGTATTTGCACCATAAGCCGGTGAGATAAGGCTGTTTCACTCCTGGAAACTGGAACCCATCTCATAAATAGGGGAATAGGAGATGGGCGCCTGTCCCCTATTTATGAGATGGGTTCTAGCCTTCTGGGCTATTCCCTCCATTTGACTATCCATCTCGAAAATGTCATGTTACGCCATAATTCGTTGGAGGGCAGAGCGTTTTCTCCAGCTAAAACGCGGAGAGTAAAGCCGCCGCGCCGGAAACGAGCCCGCCCGGGGATGAATTTATAACTTTTTGCTTGGATGAGCGCAAAAAACATTCTTTACGCCGAAGATAATCCTGACGATGTCTTTATTTTGAAAATCGCCCTGAAGCGGGCGGCCGTGGGTGACAAATTATGGTGTGTGGACGATGGCGAATACGCCATCGAGTGGCTTCGCGGGGATGGAGAATTTGCCGATCGTCAGAAACATCCGCTGCCGGACTTGCTGGTGCTTGATTTGAAGATGCCTCGCCGATCTGGATTTGAAGTTCTCGAGTGGGTGAAAAACGCGGAGGGATTTGAAAAACTCCCTGTTGTGATTCTCAGTTCTTCGGACGACCCGCGCGATTTGAAGCGCGCCTCGGAACTTCACGTCGATAAATATTTCAAGAAGACTCCTCAAAACGCGGAGATTGTCGACTTTTTGAAGAAGGCCAACTGACGCTTCCTGCGGCGAAGGGCGCTATTTGGGATCCAAGCTTCCCGCTCGCTCCAACTCAATCCAGAATCGGCTGCCGCTTCCCTCAACCGACTCCAGTCCAACTTGTCCGCCCATGCGCTCAATAGCCTTTTTGACAATGGCAAGCCCGACGCCGGTGCCAGCATATTGCCCGACTTTGTGCAGGCGCGCGAAAACCCCGAAAATCGTCTCGAAATACTGCGGCGCAATGCCGATCCCATTGTCGATGACCCAGAGCCGGACAAATTGGCCGCGGCCTTCGGCCTCGAATTTGACGCGGGGCGCCACGCTCGGACGCTTGAATTTGAGCGCGTTGGAAAGAAGATTGCTTATGGCGGTAACGAGGGTTGTTTCGTGCGCGCGCACCTCAAAATCACACGATCCCACTTCCGTGTGCGCGCCGGCTTCCCGGATAAGGAAGGCCGTATCCTCCGAGGCCGCCATTACAGCCTTGCACAAGTTGACCGCCGCCATGGGAATATCGTGGCGGCTGATGCGCGAGTAGGTCAGCAGATCGTTGATGAGGTTTTCCTGGCGTTCCGCCGCAGCTTGAATTCGTTGCGCAAGGTCCCTGCCTGTTTCGCCAAGGACTTCGCCAAAGTCCTCAATCAAGAGATGGGCAAAACTGTTTTGCGCGCGCAACGGAGCCCGCAGATCATGCGCAATTGTATAACAGAACGCTTCGAGATGATTATTCGTTTCCTCCAGTGAGGCGGTGCGCTCGCGGACACGCTGGTCGAGTTCCGTGGCGTGGCGCTGCAATTTCTCCTGCGCCTCTCCCAGCGATGTTATCAGGACGGCTTTCTCTTCGGCGATGGCCTGCAGTTCGTGCCGCTGGCGGGCCAGTTCAAAAAAGACATTGGCTTTGCTTTGCAAAATGTGCGGCTCAATTGGCTTGCCGAGAAAATCCACCGCGCCCGCGTCATACCCGCGGAACCGCCGTTCCTGGTCATTCAATCCCGCTGTTAGGAATATGATTGGAACGCGTTTCGTTTTCGCGGTGCCGCGCATCATTTCCGCCAGCTCAAAGCCGTTCATTCCCGGCATCTGCACATCGAGAAAGGCGAGGGCAATATCGTTGGTGAAAAGAAGCTCCAGCGCCTCCTTGCCTGAACGCGCGCGCAGCAATTCCAGCCCGTCGCGCTCCAGCAATCCCGCCAGAGCGTCCAGGTTGGCCTCCAAGTCGTCAACAAGAAGAAATTTAACAGGCTTCATTTGCATTGGACTTTGCCTCGGTCTCGAGCCCGGCGAGAAACGGGCCAATTCCCTCAAGCGCCATCGGCTTGATCTCCGGGCAGACCGCCAGCGCAGCTTCCGGCATGGCGCGGGCTTCGGCGCTCTCCGGGTCCTGTATGACGACCTGCCCGCCTGCATCGAGAATAGCTCGAACCCCGCGGGCGCCGTCGTGGCTTGCGCCAGTCAATAAGACTCCCACCAATCCCGCGCCGTAAGCGTCCACGGCGGACTCAAACAGCACGTTAATGGCCGGGCGCGAAAAAATCTCCTGTTCATCGCTCGAGAGCGAAAGCGAGCCATTCGATTCCACCAGCAAATGATAATCCGGCGGCGCGAAATAAACCACGCCCGGTTCAATCGCCTCTTTGTCCTCCGCCTCCTTGATTCGGCTCCGGCATTTGGAGCCAAAAATTTCCGGCAGAATGCTTCGCGTGTTGGGGGGAATATGCACCACCACAAAGACGGGCAGGGGAAAGTCCGGCCCCAAATGGGGCAGGATGGTTGACAGCACATTTATTGCGCCAGCCGACGCGCCAATCACAATGGCTTCTGGTTTCGCGCGGGCGCTCAATCCGTCTCCTTTTGGTAAATGCGCAGTTCCCGGGAAAAATCCGTAAAACATTTTGCGTGCGAAGAAAATCGCATGCTCTCGCGTGATCCCAGCCCGAGAAATCCCTTCCGCACAAGCGAATCCTTGAATAATCCCATCGCTCGATCCTGCAGCGGACGGTTGAAATAAATCAGCACATTCCGGCAGGAAACCAATTGGACCTCCGCGAACACGGAATCCGACACAAGGCTATGGTCGGAAAAAACGGCCCGCTCGCGCAGGCTCTTGTCGAAAATCGCCGCGTTGTAAGCAACCGTGTAATATTCCGAAAGGGATGTTTTCGATCCGGAATCACGGTGGTTCCTGGTGAATTGCGCGATGCGATCCAGTTCATAAACACCAGCCTGCGCTTTCTCCAGGGATCGGACGTTGATGTCGGTGGCGTAAAACAATGTGCGGTTTTCCAGCTTCTCCTCCCGGAAAAGAATGGCCAGGGAGTAAAGCTCCTCTCCCGTGCTGCACCCGGCGATCCACACCTTTAACGACGGGTACGTGCGCAGGTGCGGCATGACATCGTGGCGCAGGAACCGGAAATAGGACGGGTCTCGGAACATCTCGCTCACCGGGACTGTCAAGTAATTGATAAGCTGCGGCAGCATCGTTTCGTCATGAAGGACTTTGTCCTGAAGCTGTGAAAAGCTTTCGCACTGGAATCGGTCTTTGGCCTGCGCCAGCCGACGTTTCACGGAAGCCATCGAATAATTCCGAAAGTCATAATGGTACCTTCGGAAAATCGCCTCCAATAAGAGACGCAATTCGATGTCTTCGCATTCAACTGCCGCGCTCTTCATCGGGGCATCCAGATGCGGATCAGCGAGACGAGTTTGTCCACATCAATTGGCTTGGGCAGATAATCATTGGCGCCGGCTTCAATGCATTTCTCCTGGTCTTCACGCATCGCCTTGGCCGTCAGCGCGATGATCGGCAAATCCTTCCATTTTTGATTCTTGCGGATGGCGCGCATGGCGTCGATGCCGTTCATTTCGGGCATCATGATGTCCATGAGCACGAGATCGATTCGTTTTCCCTCATTGCCGTCTGTCCGTTCAAGCGCTTGCAGCGCTTCCCGGCCGTTGCGGCTCACTTCTATCGCGACCCCTTTTGGCTCAAGGAGCGAGGTCAGGGCGAAGATATTTCGAATGTCATCCTCAACGATGAGAATGCGTTTGCCCTCCATCGCGGCATCGCGGCTGCGGGCTTTTTCGAGCATCCGCTGCTTTTCCTCTGGCAATTGCGAGACGACCTGATGGAGGAACAAGGTGACTTCGTCGAGCAGGCGCTCAGGCGATTTGGCGCCTTTGATGATGATTGACTTGGAATACTTCCGCAGCTTTTGCTCCTCGTCATCGGTCAATTCCTTGCCGGTGTAAATAATGACGGGCGGGAAGGAATAGGATTCTTCCGCGCTTAAAGTTTCCAGCAGCGAGAAACCGGTCGCGTCGGGCAGGCTTAAGTCCAGCACCATGCAATCAAATGTCGCCTCCTTCAATTTCTCCAGGCACTCCCTTGCGGTGCGGGCGCCGACGGTTTCCACTTCGCGCGAACCGAGCAGCTCCTTGAGGCTGTCCAACTGCGCCGCATCGTCCTCCACGAGAAGGACGCGGCGCAATTTCTGAGTGAGCTTGATTTCCAGCTTCTGAAACGCTTCCACGAGCTGGTCGCGCTTCACCGGTTTGAGCATGTAACCGACCGCGCCCATCGCGAGGGCGGGCTGGGAGTAATCATTGGCGGAGACGACGTGAACAGGAATATGGCGTGTGCGCGGGTCCGCCTTCAGGCGCTCCAGCACAAACATCCCGGAATTATCCGGCAAGCCGATGTCAAGTATAACGGCGTTTGGCTTGAATTGCCGCGCCAGGATGAGCGCCTGCTCGGCGCTCTGCCCGATAAGCGCCTGAAACTGCATTTCATGCGCGAGATCGCGAAGAATTTCCGCAAACGAAGCGTCGTCCTCAACAATCAGGATGACGCGGTCCCCGCCGCCCAGTGTTTCGCGGTCGTCAGGCAATTGCGGTTTTTGCTGGCGCGCGGGGGCGGGGCGGGGCGGCGTGGCATAATAGGATTGCGACGGATTCACTGCAGTGACGACGTTGGCTGATGCGGCCCCCCCACCTTTAGGCTCGATATACTTTTCGGGCAAAATAAGGGTGAAGACGCTCCCTCGATCCACCTCGCTGCGAACCGTCATTGTCCCACCCATCAGGCGCACCAATTCGCGTGAGATCGAAAGCCCCAGCCCGGTGCCGCCGTATTTTCGGTCCGGCGTAGGATCGACCTGGCGGAATGGCTCAAAAATGATCTTTTGCTGATTTTGAGCGATGCCGATTCCCGTGTCGCGAACGGCAAAGGCCACCGCCCGATTCTGGGCGCGCGAAACATCCAGCCCCACTTCGCCTTTCTCCGTAAACTTGACAGCATTGGAAAGGAGGTTCTTTAACACTTGCTCCAGCCGGCGGCGATCTGTCTCCAGCGATTCGGGGGCCGTCGGATCAATAGTGCAGCGCAATGTCAGCTTCTTCGCCGCGCACATCGGCTCAAACATGCCGCGCAGGCTTTCCAGCAAATCGGCGACCAGGACGGATTCCGTCTTGAGATCCATCTTTCCGGCCTCGACTTTGGCGAGGTCGAGCACGTCGTTGATCAAATTCAACAAATCATGCCCGGCCGAGTGAATCGTGTTGGCGTATTTGATTTGCTCCGCCGTCAGATTTCCCCCGCGATTGTCGGCCAGCAATTTCGCCAGGATGAGGGAGGAATTCAGCGGCGTGCGAAGCTCGTGCGACATATTGGCCAGGAAGTCGGATTTGTAGCGGCTGGCCTGCTCGACGAGCCGGGCCTGATTCTCCAGCTCCTCCTTGGCCTGGACGAGATCGCTGCGCTGCGCCTCGAGCATTTGCGTTTGTTCCTCTAGTTGGGAATTGGTTTGCTCCAGTTCAATTTGCTGCTGCTCCAGCCGCGCGTGAGATTCTTTTAACGCGCGGCTCTGTTCGGCAAGTTCCTCGTTCGAGACTCGCAACTCCTCGCTTTGCGACTGCAATTCTTCGCCCTGGCGCTGTGTTTCCTCGAGCAATTCCTGCAAGCGCGTGCGGTATTGCGCTGAGCGCACCGCCATGCCGAGGGATTCGCTGACGCGTTCCAGCAAGTCGAGCGCCCCTCCCGGCGCAACATTCGAAAATCCCAATTCAACCACGGCATTGACAACGCTGTCAGCTTTCAACGGCGCGACAATCAGCGTGCGCGGCTGGCTTGTTCCAAGACCCGTCGTCACCGGCAGATGGTTTTCGCGAATATTGTGGACGACAAACGCGCGTTTGTCTTTGGCGGCCTGGCCGATCAGGCCTTCGCCATACTCAAATTTATCCGGCAGGCCGTGGCTGCGGGCCAGCGCGTAGGACGCCGTGCGCCGAAATACGCCGCCGTCCTCCACAAAGATCGTCCCCACTTTCGCATGCAGATACTCGGCCAGGAAGGCGAGCGCTTTATTGGTCATCACCTCAAGCTGGGCGTCGCCGACGACATTTTCGTTAAGCTTGGAGTGTCCGAGCTGGAGCCATTCCTGGCGCGAAATCCTTGAGAAGGCCCATGCGAAGAAGCCGAGATTTAAGATGGTCACCACGACGAACAAGACCGTCCGCCAGAAATTAACATCATCCGCCTGCGCGCTGGCATTGTCGTATTTTTGCTGGGCCATTTGGATAAGGTCATCGCAGCTTGCGCGAATCTGATCCATCGTCTGTTTGCCCTTGTCGGTTTTCACGATGGCCAAGGCGGCTTCAAGCCCGCTTTGCTTCCGCGCCTGGAGAGTCTCGGCCAATTCTGAAAGTTTCAACTGGATGAGGTCGGCTGTGCGGCTCATTTCCCCGCCCGACAACTCGCCGTCGGCCACCATTTGTCTCAGGGCGCTCGCCTCGATGGCAAGATTGGTCAAGGCATTCAAATACGGTTGAAGATAGCGGTCTTCTCCGGTGAGCAAATAGCCCCGCTGGCCGGTCTCGGCATCCTTGACGGTCGATTCCCATTGTTTGATCTGCGTGAGAACCTTGAGTTGCGCGTCCATTTTGCGCTGGGCCTCGATTGAGACGTGCCCGGCGCGGAATGTGATCAACATGCTCGCGAGCAAGAGCAGCGCCCCCGCCGCGAAAATCCCACCCAGAAGGTGGCTCTTCGATTTTACCTTGCCGACATCGTTTGAGGAACCATTTGTCATAAATCAGACTGCCGAGGTAAAACGCTGGACTCAGAACCCGGCAAGAATGCACTAATTGCAGCCGGACGCGGAGTTCACGCGATTTGCCTCAAGCACATCATGCGGAATTTTCGTAAAGACAATCTGAGGGCGGCATGGGGTGAACTACTCCCTTTGCGATAGGGGAAAAGCCGATGGGTTTAAGTTGCTGGTTGCCCGGTCCGCATACGTGCGTGATTCATTTATCGCCAAAGTAATGAAAGTGAATGATGATGCCCTCGAGCGTTTGTTCAACCTGGACGTCACCACCGATCTGGACATTGCGAAATTCGGAACCGGCAGCGCCTTTTGCTGAATTATCTCGGCGAAGCTCGACAACCCCATCTACTGTATCAAAACCGCCCGAGGTAATTCTAGGGGCCAGTGCGCGATAGCCGTACGGAAGTGGCAAACAGAAATCGTCTGCTTTCATTCGACAATGAAGGCTTCCGTTTTCAATCCAGGCCTTCGGAAGCCCCGTTTCATGGAGTCGTTCGAGACGGGAATTTAGAAAAAGTGGGGCAATGTAGTCGTTGACGAAGAGAAACCCTTCATAAATGCAAAATCCACCAATAAACGCCATTAGCGGCCAGACTTTTGTGACCAACTTTTTCATTTACCCCGACTCACTGCGGGTCATTCATCGTATCCGGCTGACGAAGCACATCTGCCAGATGATGACTTTCCGACGCTGATGCTCGCTACTGGCTAATGGGGCGCTTGAGCTGTTTGAACGGATGGCGCATTCAGGCGGGGCGACAGCCAGCGAAGGACACGCCCCGTCAAGCCCGGCGTGAACAGCCCGCTAATGTGGCCGTGAGGCAATCGCCAGATTTCAGGTTGTTCCCACTTTTGCCAGAGTTCCTCGATCGGTTGCCTCTCCGCGAACAAATCATGGATTCCTTCAATCAACAAAATATTATCTTTCGGGATGACTGGCGTGGATGAAATCAAATTTAACCGGGTAGCATCCATTGCTTCGTGTGCCGGCCTCAGAGCCTTGAACGCTTCCCGAAGCCGTCGCCACACGACCGGCAGAGGGGAGTGCGTCATGCGCACGGCGGGCACAGTCAGAACGGCACAGGCGATGCGTGCGTCGTTGCACGCAGTCAATCCCGCAGTCCATCCCCCAAACGAAAAACCCACGAGCCCCACAGATGGGCAACCTTCGTCAAGCAGCCAGCCAATCAGCGCGCGAATCTCGGCGACGTTCTGTGCCATAACCCGCGCAAACTCCAAACAATTCTCTTTAATGGGTCGGCGCGGACGGCGTTGAAGATCGTAGGGAGCGACCCATGTGGCCACGTTGAATCCGGCCCGATTGATCCGGCGGGCCAGCCATGGAAAGGCGGTATGATAACCGACGGAAAAAGCGCCATCCAAGAGAATGATCGCCGGTCGTTCCTGCAAGCGTTCCTCACACCGATAGAGCCGGCCATAAACGATGTTGTTCTCCTCGTCTTCGCACGGGCGCGGCGTGGGAAATGTGAAATGCCGCGGCCCATCAAATTCAATCCGCGCCGGATCGCTTGCGGCGGGGATAAAGTCCGGCCCATTTAGGAATTCAAGCGCTTCCTCCAATTTCCATTTTGGCCTGGGCGCATGTCTCAGCCCAACAACGGCGCCTGCCAATTGAAGAACTGACCAATCAATGAATTTTGCCAATGGCGCAATCATTCGTTGGGTAAATTGAGGAATTCTGTGGCTATCACAAGAAAACGGCATGATAAAGGTGGAGTCACGCCGCTTGCGCGATTTTCTCCCCGGCTTTGGCCTTGGCCCAGGCCACAGGCATGAACTCCTTAATCTGGGCAATCTTGGCCACCGGCAGCCAGGTGAACAAATCCTTCAAATACTCAAAGGGATTGATCCCATGCCGCCGACAACTGCCCAACAACGTGTAGATCACCGCGCTACGTTCACCGGCTTCAGGATAAAGCGGTTGATGGTATTCATATTTGCTGACCAAAATCTGCGCCAGCAAGCCCGGACCTACCATGCCTTGTTCAATCGGTTGTGGCGGCACTGGGGCTAGGGCAAAGCGTTCCTGTTTTACGTAACGCGGACGGATATAAACGCGTTTGATAATTTTGGGCGCGACCCATTCGAGTTGGCAGGTGCGTTCTTCGCCGATCTTCTTCCAACCATCTGGCTGTGCCTGAACTTCCTGTGGTTCAATCACAATCTCCTGCGTCTCCAGTTTATCTTCGGCCAGCATTCGGCGCACTGGATGGGGTGTGCCTGAACGTGAAGTTGCCGCAGGTTTGGGTTCAGGCGTCGGCAATGCGATGACGTTGGGCAAGCCTTGCAGCAGCAGTTCGAGTTGGTGTTTGTCCAGACCTTCATTGCGCTGACCGCCGAAGTAATGGCGGATATATGGTCGAGCTTTTGCCGCAGCAGCCGGTTCTCAGTCTCCAATGTGACGACACGGGCACTCAACTCTTCCACTGTTTGAACCAGCGTGGTGTCGGCCATGCATCTCTGACGGCAGTAGAAATCTTTTGTTCAAACTCGGTGAAAATATTATTCAACGCCGATACCAATCCTTTTTTGCGTTGATTACCAACCCGTGAATCAGCGCATTGAACTCTTCGCCGCGCAAACTGACCTGTCCATTTTCACTTACCGGAATGGTGAACCGTCCGCGCTCCAAGCGTTTTGCGGAAATCCACAATCCGCTTCCATCCCACCATAGAATCTTGATGCGATTGTGCCGCCGATTGGTGAACAGATAGAGATTGCCAGACAGGGGATTGCCCTTCAGATGTTCTATCACCACTCCGTAGAGTCGGTTGAAGCTGCCGCGCAAATCTACAGGGGTCGTGGCCACCAGCACCCGCGTCGTGCCCGACACGTTTAGCATGGCAGCGCCTGCAACAGTTGGGTCAAAGTTTGAACCTCCGAATCGCTTTGCAATCGAACCGTCCAGCCCTGCGGACTGACGACCTCCACGGCGTAGCGCACTGGCATGTTGGGCAGCGTCACCTGTTTGAATTTCACGGGCAGTGGAGCTACCTCGCTTTCAACCGACGCTTGAGCATCTGGTCAATGTGAAGAATCACTTCCGTGGCGAAGAACTCAATTCCAAATGAGGAACCTCAATCTCTCACCGCGGCCGAAACCATTTCGAGCACGCGTCTCAAGCCGTCGTCGCCGCCCATGCTGCCCTCGTTGAAGGGGGTTCGTGCGATGGGGTGCCAATTATCACGGGAACCATCGTAGCTGAAATTCTGGGGCAGGCCGGTCAATTTCGGATCGTATTGACCGTCGTTGCCGCCCAGTTTGTAGATTACCATGTCCAAAGACGGCACCACAAAAATTCCGAATCCGCCCGCGCCGGATTTGTAAAATGCATCGCGCGGCGCGCCGGCGACGTGGCCATCGGAATTGTTCTCGAACATCAAGCTGAACGGGCAGTGCGGATTAAACGGCGATGGTTTGCCGCACGACGCAACGAAGTCCGCCGGAACCAACTGCATCGCGCCCCATTTGCCCTGGTGCAAAAGGCAGTAGCCGAAACGAAGGGCGTCCGTCGCGTGCAGTGCGATGCTGCCGGCTCCGTTGGCGTGCGGCATGAGAAAGTCTCCACGGTGCAAACAATATCCCCACGGTCCCCAGCCCATGGGTTTGGCGAGACGCTCATTGATATAATCCTGCAATTCCATCCCGGTTACATGGCGCAGCACTATCGAAGCGATATGCGGGGAAGGGGAGGAATAGGAATAGCCCGCGCCGGGATTTGTCCATAGAACGGTGCGAAGCGAAGACATGTCCAAGTCATGAATGTTCTGGCCGGGAACGGGAGTCAATGGGATTACATTTCCATAGGTAATTCCTGGACTGGACCCTTCGCCATGATAGCCAGCCGTCATGCAAAGCAATTGGCCAAGCGTAATGCCGGCCTTCCTTGGATCATCCAACGGAAATGCTTCGGGCAGGTATTTCTCCGTAAATACCTTTTGATCGAGACCCTCAGGAATCTTGTCGTGGAACTCGCTGAGCATGATTCCACACGCGATGCTCGTGACGGCTTTGCCGGTGGACGCCATGTCGGGATTTGCGTCCCGAAACGCGCGTCCGAAATACTTCTCAAACGCCAGGTATCCATGCCGCACCACCAGCAATCCTCCGTTCTGGCTGCAGCGCTGGGTGAAATCAAACGCCCGTTCCATTTGAGGAAGGTCAAGGCCGGCGCGCTTCCTGACTTGAGCCGCATCGTTTGCAGGGCGCCATCCGCCTTCGCTGTCGGGCGGTGGAAAATAGTCGCTCCCGCAACAGACCCGAACAGCCAACAGCATCGCCAGCAGAAATTTGCCGGGGCCGAGCGGGAGTCGAATTGCGCTAAGTGCTTTCGAGATCATGCCTTGATGCAAGCAGCCGGGCGGGGGCAAGACAAGGAGGTTCTGCTGGTGCGCGCGAATGAGGATCGCGGCCGGCATTTCTGCTGAATGGCCGGTGGGAGGCAATCGAACCTTCGTCTTTGTGCATTTCAGACAATTCAGAAATCTGTGTTGATCTGTGTGAATCTGTGGCCAGCCCTTCAATTCCTTTTGCCGACAGCCTGCCTTTAGGCTGTGGTTGAGGTCATCCGGGCCGCAACCGGACTTCAAGCCCGCGTAGAAACCTGCTGGAGAAGGTCAGGCAGGCCATCCAGGCAGCGCCGCACGGCGCAAAGCAGGTCCCGCGGGGCGCAGGGCTTTTGCAGGAAGTAGCTATTGGACTCGCGAAGGAATTCGCTGCTGCCAGCCATGATTTCTCCACCGTAGCCACTCTGGAAGATGACTTTAAGTGACGCCTTCTTCTCACGAAGTTCCTCCGCGAGTTTGCGGCCATTGACTCCATCCGGCATCACGACATCCGTTAAAAGCAAATCCACTTCCGGCGCGGCGGACTCCCAGATTTTTAGAGCATCACGCCCGGAACGCGCTTCCAGGACGCGATAGCCAAATCGTTCCAGCAGGAGGCGAGTGACCAAGCGGACAGCCTCTTCATCTTCGACCAGCAGAACGGTTTCCTTGCCGTGGGGTGACTCGGCCACCGCTGGCGTTTGTTCGTTTGAGGCCGGTCTGGCGGATTCCAAGGCGGGCAGGCAAATGGCGAAAGCGGAGCCTGCGCCAACCTGGCTGGACAATTCAATCCAGCCCTGATGCTGCTTGACAATCCCGTACACGGTGGCAAGGCCCAGGCCGGTGCCTTTGCCCACGTCTTTTGTCGTGAAGAAAGGCTCGAAGACGCGGGACAGGTTTTCAGGGGATATGCCCGTGCCGGTGTCCTTCACGGTTATGCAGACAAAATCGCCGGGGCGCGCTTCCGGGTGAGAGGGAGTGGCGCCCGCCTTGTAGGTGACTTGTTCGGTTGTGATGAGCAGTTGCCCCCCGTCCGGCATGGCATCACGGGCATTCACCACCAGATTGACCAGCGCCTGTTCGAGCATTCCGATATCAGCCGTCACCGGGGGCAGCCCGGGAGCGTAACGGCAGCTTAGCTCAACATTTTCGCCAATGAGCCGCGTTAGCATCTTGCTCAGATTCATAACGACACTAGCCAGGTCAACGGGCTGGGAACGCATCATCTGCTTTCGGCTAAAGGCGAGCAATTGCCGCGTCAGGTTGGCCGCCCGATCACTTGCGGCGCGGATTTGATCGAGAAATTCGGTGATGCCCGGGGAAGAATCCTGGACTTGGCTGCGCGCCAGATCGGCGTTTCCGCCAATAACGGTCAGGAGATTATTAAAGTCATGAGCGACCCCGCCGGCGAGCTGGCCAATAGCTTCCAGTTTTTGGGACTGGCGCAGTTGTTCTTGCGTGCTTTGGAGCGCTTCCTCAGTCCGGATGCGATTCAGCGCGGCTCCGCAATGATCGGCAAGGGCTTGCAGGGTGTGGAGGCTTCGCTGATCGTAGGCGTTGGGTGTGTAACTTTGAATCGAGAGGACGCCGATGACCGTTGTGCCGTTGTGGATGGGGACAAACATGATCGCGGCGGAAGGACGGCTCGTATCTCCGAAGGGATGGCCGCCTGGCAACATGCGGGCTGGATCGCTTTTCAACACCAACTGCCCTCCCTCCTGGAGCGTCTTTCGCACCAGCGGCGAAGGCGAGCGATTTGCGTAATCCCCAGGGCATTCTTTACGCTGGCCACCGATTACATCGGCATGCAGAACAGGCGTGAGAATGTCGGTGTCTGGCGAATAGAGATCCAGCATGCAGGCATCATAGCGAAGCAAGCGATCGGCCGTATCGAGAATAATTTGCCCAGCCGCCTTGATCGTCTGCGGTGCGCTCAGGAGGCGGGCCAGACTGGAAAACGCGGCAAGCTGCTCATTGGATACACGCAGCTCCTGCGTGCGTTGATTGACCATCGTATCCAAATCCGACAACCGCCACTTGGCCTGTCGGGCCAGGCTCCATTTCTGGGCCAGGGTCTCGGCCATTTGCAGCACTTCCACCGTGTCAAAAGGTTTCTTGAGGATGAGCAAATGGTCCGTCTTGCCGAGTTTGCGGTTGATGCCGCCCCAGTCATAATCCGAATAAGCGGTGCAGATAACCACTTGCATTTCAGGGCAAATTTTCCAGATCTCGGCCGTGGTTTCGATCCCGTCCCAGCCGGGCGGCATGCGAACATCAATAAACGCGACGCTGTATGGCCTGTCCTCGGCCACAGCTCGCTTGACCATTTCCAAACCTTCCCGGCCCTGGGAGGCGACATCGAGCTCGAAGCCGGCGAACTCATTTTCCTCCGCGCTTTCGCCAAAAAGATCGGTCGCGATATCTCCATAAGCACTCCCTTGCGCCACAGGCGAGAGAATCTTGCGAAAGTCGTCGTGAATCGCCCGATTGTCGTCAACCACCAGAATTCGCCGATTAAAGTTATTGGGCATGGAATTCCTTGGGAATGCTCAGCGCATATTCGGTGCGGTCGTCTTTCTTTTTGGCTTCGTCGTCAGAAGAAGGAGGGCGGCACGGCAGTTCCAGAGTAAAAGAGGCGCCAAGGCCGGGGCCTTCACTGGATGCGGTGAGAGACCCGCCCAGCTCCCTGGCTGCCAGCGCGCCGCTGTGCAAGCCGAAGCCATGGCCGTTCTTTCGGGTCGTAAACCCGTGGCTGAAAATCCGTGTGAGGTTTTCCGGCGGAATGCCAACTCCGTTATCAATGACGGAGATTGTCACGCGGTCTCCTTGGTTGGTTGCGCGCAGAATCACCTGTTTATCGCCGCGGCCTGATTCATCACAGGCATACTTGGCGTTGCGCACCAGATTGATGAGAATCTGCAGCACTTTATGTTTGTCAGTGCAAATCACCGGCAGAGCGCTGAAATCCCGCAAAACCTCGACGCCGTGGCGCGCGAGCGAACCTTCGTTCATCCGCAAGGCATCTTCAAGCAAATCCGCCACCTTAATGTTGTCAAACACACCGGACACCCGTGCATAGCTTTGCTGCATGGCAACAATTTCTTTGATATGCTCCACGTTTTGGCGCAGAGATGAGACTTCCTCCAATATCGCCGCTTGTTCAGAGCCGAGCTGCTCCGCCAGGAGGGAGATGAATTCGGGAACCTTTTTCCCCCTGGGATCGCTGCTCAAAAAGGCGGCGCGGTCTCCGGTGTGTTCCTCGAGCAGTTTGGCCAGCCGGCCCACGTCGGCCACCCGCGACTTTCTCACCTGTTCATCCACCATGCTGGCGGAGATATTAACGCTGTTGAGCACGTTTCCAACGTTGTGCAGGACGCTGGTGGCCACTTCCGCCATGCCAGCCTGCCGCGATGTTTCCAGCAGCTTCTGGTGCAGCGCCGCCACGTTTTCCTCCCGCCAGATGCGCTCGAAGGCCCCGCTGCAATAATCCGCCAGAGTTTGCAGAAAATTCAAGTCGTTGGCATCGTAGGCTCCTGGAGTATAACTATGGAGCGCCAGCGCGCCGATGGACTTGGCCAGCACTCGAAGCGGAACCCGCATGATGCAAGCGGAAGAACGGTTCTTGTCGCCAAAGGGATTCGAGGCGGGATCCAAGGCATCTTTCAAGATCAATTCCGGGCCGTCCTTTAATACCCGCCGAAGGTTGCTGCTGGGCCGCTTCTTTTCAGTGCCCGTTACAAATGTTCGCTGGCCATCGACGATATCGCTTTCGAGAACGACTTGGGCCTCATCGGTCTCGGGAACATACACGTAAAGGCCAAAGGCGTCATAATTAAATAATTTATAGGCCACCTCGGCTACCATTCGGGATGCGATTTCCACAGTGGCCGCTGAAAACAAATCCTGGCCCAGCTTGGCAAATGCCACCGCGGAAAGTTCAGCCTGCTTGAGCTTGGTAATGTCTTTGGAGATGCCAAAGGTGCCCACGATTTCGCCAGCCTGGTTTCGCAGGGGCATTTTGGAGGTGAGGGTCCAGAACACACGATAGCTTCTGGCCACTTCCCGTTCGACCTTGCCGATGAGGGGGCGGCCTGTGCGAATGATTTCCTGCTCGTCCTCGAAAGCAGGCCGGGCATGTTCCTCGGTAAACAAATCAAAGTCGGTTTTGCCGATGGGGTTTCCCGAGCTGCCGCCCACCAATTTGCGGAGCGCAGCGCTGCACCGCAGAAAACGCGAATCGCGATCCTTGAAATAAATATAGTCCGGCGAGTTCTCCAGCAGGCTTTCGAGAAGGTGGCGCTCATGAGCCAGCGCTGCTTCGGCCTTCAGGCGGTCGGAAATTTCTCTCATGAAAAGAGTGAAAATGTAGTCTTCGCCCAATCGAATGGGCGTTATGGTCAGTTCGATGGGCAGTTCCCGGCCATCGCGGTGCACAGCGGTGGTTTGGACCAGGCGATTTAAATCTGACCATTCTCCTGTCGCGCGAAATCGTTCCAGATCAGCGCGACGCTTTTCCCGCCGGTCCGGAGAAACTATGGTGTCAAGCAGGTTTCGGCCTAAAATCTCCGCGCACGTCCACCCCAGCGTTTTTTCCGCGGCCACATTCCAGCCGATGATCTGGAAGTCAATGTCCGCGGTCACGACCGCGTCGAACGCTTGATCAATGATCAACCGGGTTTTTTCCTTTTGGGAGCGGAGGACTTCTTCGGCCTGCCTGCGTTCGAGATTCTCGGTTTGAAGGGCAGCATTCGAGGCGGCCAGTTCGAGCTGCGCCTGCTTGCGTTCCGCGTTTTCTTGTTCCAATGCCCGCGTTTGCCGTCTCACTTGGCGGCGCAACGAGCTGATCCATCCCAGCGAAACGATCAGCACCGATCCCACCCCACCCAACAACCACGATGTATGCCGGGCCGTCCACCAGGACGGGGCCTCCAGGATCTGGATATCCGCGGGCGAGTTCAAATACATCTCAAAGGCCGTTACCACCTGATTGGCATCCAGAGCTTCTTCGGCCTGAAGCTTGATGACGCCGCGCAGGCGGACACGACTGCCCGGGAGCAACGACTCCGGCAAGGAGGCAGCCGCGGGAAGATAGGCGTAAAAATACTGCCGTGTTGACTCGCACAGCATTTCCAGTTTCGGGGCGGAATCGCCCGCGCCTTGTCCTTCGAATATCGCATCCACCTCCCCACGCGTGGCGTCCTGCCCACTCTGGTCGGAGGCCTGAAAAAAATCAGTGACCTTGGCGGCGGGCAAATCCCCCCGGCCAGTTTTGCGGGCGAGAGCCTGCACCAGCTTGGGAGAAAAGCCGTCCGGCAATGCCAGTCCCGCCACCTGAACGAAATCGCCGCGCTGGATGTCCGTGCTTTCTCGCTGCAGGAAGACTCTCATTCCCGTGTCTTTATCCTGAATGCACAGCATCTGAGGCCCTTTGTAGGTCACAATGCCCTCGCTCCTGACCACCGGCATTTGCGCTTCTGACACGCCGGAACCCAACTGCAGGATGGAGGCGATGGCGACCTTCGGCAGCAAAAACGGATCCGTCGGCCCGGGAGCGATTATTTCAATGCATTCACTGGTAGGAACAAGGAGGCGCGACCCCAGCATTTGGTCCCGCCCATTGACTATCGGCTCACACACGCCGCGGACACGGAGCCGGCTGCCGGGGACACGGCAGCGATCGTCAAGCGTGATCTGATTGACCCAGACTGTAAGTTCCTTTCCTTCCACCAGCAGCATCAAACGTCCGTCATTGTATCCGCTCACCACGCCTTCGACCTGCGCCCATCGCCCGGCGTTCTGCGGCAGCATCAGTGCATGAAACGAATTCCTGATGGGCTCGGGCATTCGGCCCTTGTCCAGAAATTTGACAAAGGCGGTGGGGGTGATGCCGTCATGCGTGTTCTTTCCATTGACTTCAACGCACATTCCCTCCTGCTGGATGCCATCAGTCAAACCGGCGGCGGCCGCGCTCAAAAACTTGACCACATTGGTGCCATCCTGAAGGTAGAAGATGTTCTCCTCGGCAATGTACGACCCGCAGATGTAGGTGACCACTCCCCGCAGGCGCACAGGGAATACGCGGTCCGGTTCGGCATTGCGCAACCGGTTCACCTCTGCGGCGTCGATGACAGGATGCTCCAGATCGATGGCCATTTCGGACGGCTTGGCCTGCTCCCCGGCAGGCCGACAAGCAGCCCAGCTTAAGATCGTGCGATTGCCCTCTCGCCCCAGAAAACCCATCGCCTCAACGCGCGAATTCAGCGGCAGAGCGCTTGATTCCCTATCGAATACCAGAATTCCATTCGTTCCATCCTTTAGGACGAGATACCTCCCGGCCTCCTGGGCATCGAGGAGCCCGGTCACTCGCACCAGCCCCGTTGGCATTGGCTTTGCGCCAATCAGTTCTCCTATGGAGTATTCCCGCCGCCGGTTCCAGTTCTTGGCCTGCGGGGCAATCAGCGCGACATCGTCGAATTTGGAAACCCACACAATTCCCGGGATGATACGGCCATTTCCATCGGAAACAGATTCCACCACGCCTCGAACCCGCAAACGGCAATTCAATGGATTGGGAAGCTGACGCCGATACGGATTGAGGAGCCGGGCTAGCACAACGTTCGTGCCGTCCGAGGACGTCAGCCGGATGGTTGAATAATCCGATTCCTGGGCCAGAACTTCTGCATCACCTTCGACGGTGCCCCATGCGTAATCCTGGCTCGCTTCCGACGACTGGCCCGCCTGCGCTGGCGCCGCGGACGGCACCCGGCCCAGAACCGTCAATTCAGGATGCGCCAGCAACGGCTTGCCATTGACAAATTCCACATCGCCCCTCAATCGCACTTTGTCGCCCGGCTGTCCCTCCCCCTGCGGCCAAGTCAGACGGATCACAATGAATCCGCTGCGATCCGCAAGGCTGATGCTCGTGGTCCCGCGTCCCACCACGACTGCTTGCAAATCGAGCTTGGTTGCATTCATCTGCTGCGCCCGGCTCGTGCCCAGCCGGTCCAAGCTGACCACGGGAGGTCCGTCGATTGCGGCAAATTGCCATTGAATCCAACTGGCTCTATTGGTCGGTGAACCGGAAAAATCCAGCCATTTGGTGGTCAAGTCTCTGTCGAAAGCGCGTTGAATTGTTTCCCAAGGATGGTTTTCTCCGTGCGCCGAGACAACCAGCGACAACCCAGTGGTGTTTTCTCCTTCCGCCCAGTGGGGCTCGATTTCCGCCAGTTGCACAGAATTGGCCAAAGGCGGCGCGAATACGGAATCAATCTGAAGCCGGTAGAGCGCATAGGAGGCGGGTTTTTGCAGGACAAAATCCCGTTTTCTGCAGCCGTTTCGGAAATGTCTCGCTCCGGCGAACATCCAAAACGTCCCAAGTCTTGCCGCGGTCATTCGATGCCAGCAATTGCCAGTCAGTCGGATCGCGCGGATAAAAATCGTTGGCGGAGGTCAGAGAATAGCCGACGAGTGTGCGCGTCGGCCCGTTTGAGAGGGCGATAAAGGCAGAATCGACTTGTGAAGCCTGGTCGGCAAATGTATCGCGCATGGCAAGACTGCGGCCGATCAGGTTCAACTGCGCGATATTGTCCACCACGATGTCCGCATTGGTCGTGTACTCGCACTGCAGCCAGTGCCCGCCCTCAGGACCAACTCCGAAGTCAAACCAGTCCGTCGTCGCATCTCCGTCAAATGCCTGAGCCGCTGACAACCTTAAGGGGTGCGCCCGCGATGACGAAATCTTCGTCCTCAGTTTCGCCTCGTTGGTCAAGCCGGTGATGGGACCCATGAGCTCCAGTTCGGCAAGACTGGCCGTTTCGGTGGCATCCCGTGTGCGAATTACTTCCAGCCGGTAGGTGTTGTAGGAGGTTCGATTGGTGACCGCAAACTCCCGGCGCAGGTGATTTGTGGCAAACAATTCATTGGTGCGCGCATCAATTGTCTGCCATGTGCGCCCGTCGTCATTGGAGGCCAAAAGCCGCCAGTCCCTTGGCGCAGAGCCGTCGTGGGAGTCTAAATGCAGGTGCGCGGGGGCCGTCAGCGCATAATGGGTGACAATCCTTCCCGGCCTTGCGGCGGGAGGTTCGTCGGCTGCGGCGGCGGCAAAGACACACCAGCACGCAAAACCCAAAATTTGCAGACCTCGCGCTGATTGTCTTAAATTCCTTAGGCGGCGGGTCATAGCTCCCTCGAATCCTGGTCCGGGTTGGAGGAAGCGTCGTGGGATCCGGCTTTGCTAAGATGTGTATCGGACATAATCGCAACCACCGATTGCAGCACCTGCCGTGCCAGCGGCCCAGCCATTGAACTGCCTGCGGCATCCAGGTCACCGACGACTATCGCATTCAACTTCATTCATTCTAAGCGCTCAATTGGCGGTACTAGGAGGCTATCGGCAGAATTACACATCCAGTTGAGATCGAGACCTGACCATTTCTTGAACCAACAGGCGAAGAAAGGGTGGAGCAGGGGAAGGGAATCGTCCTCTTTCGGTGCAGATAATAATATAATCTCCAAAAAGTGGTAACATCGGTTACATCGTTGATTCTCAACGATATAGCGGTAACAAATGGTGACAAGGCGGTAACAAACCGGTAACATTCGAATGGCAAGCCATCGGAATGCGTCGATTCTGCTTGTGCCAGAGCGCACCCCTGCACTAGGGATGGGTTGTGGGCAACACTCTTGACAACGCCGCGTCTGCGATGCCAATTCAGGACGAGCCGCCAACGCGAACGGCGATCTCCTCAAGATTGTTATCGCTGGATGCGTATCGGGGGTTTGTCATGCTCCTGATGGCGTCAGATGGTCTCGCCAGCTCACAGATTGCCGCGAAACTGCCCGACAGCCGCCTTTGGCAAATTCTCGGATACCAAACCGAACACACCGAATGGCGCGGTTGCAGCTTGTGGGATCTGATTCAACCTTCGTTCACGTTTCTAGTGGGGGTTTCGCTGCCGTTTTCGCTCGCGAAACGCCAATCCACCGGCCAATCGCGGCGGGTGATGCTGGCGCACGCGCTTTGGCGGTCAGTTGCCCTGACATTTCTTGGCGTATTTCTGCGCTCCATGCGCCACCGTCAAACCTATTTTACGTTTGAGGACACATTGAGCCAAATCGGCATGGGTTACTTCTTTCTGTTCCTGCTCGCGTGGGCGAAACCGTCAATTCAATTGGCGAGCCTTGCGTTGATTTTAGTGGGCTACTGGGCGGCATTTGCGCTTTATCCTGTCCCGTCGCCAGGATTTGATTATTCAAAGGTCGGGGTTCCGGCGAACTGGCCGCATTTGACCGGTTTTGCCGCGCATTGGGACAAGAACACCAATTTGGCGGCAGCCTTTGACCAATGGTTCCTGAATCTTTTTCCGAGGGAAAAGCACTTCCGCTTCAACGAAGGCGGCTACCTGACGCTTAGCTTCATCCCGACTCTTGGCACGATGATCATTGGGCTCTTGACCGGACAATACTTGCGGCAACCGGGAGCGCAGTTTCAAAAAATCAAAACGATGACGATCATTGGCCTCGGTTGCATGGCGGCAGGATTGGTCCTCGACGCGGCCGGGATCTGCCCTTCTGTCAAACGAATTTGGACGCCGTCGTGGGTTCTCTTCAGTGGAGGTTGGTCGTTATTAATTTTGTCGGCTTTCTATGCGCTTTTGGATTGGAAAGGGTGGCGAGCGTGGGCTTTTCCGCTCATCGTCGTGGGAATGAACTCCATCGCGATGTATGTGATGGATCATCTTTGGGGCGACTGGATTATTAGCACGCTCCCAATCTTCTTTGGCTCCGGCATCTACAATGTGTTCGGCCAGACGTATGCCCCCGCAACGGAGTTGCTCTTCATGTTGGCAATCCTGTGGCTTATTTGCTGGTGGATGTATCGGCGAAAGTTGTTTTTGAAAATTTAGCCCCCAAATCCACAATGTAAACCTCACCAACTTTGGGCGTCATCGAGCTGGCTCCAGATTTTGTTGCGCCGCGGGACGTCCACCAAAGCGTCGCTTTCTGAAACTTTCAGATTAACAGGGACTTTGCCTGTGCGGGCAATTTCGGCGACGAACACACGAAACATCTCGGCGGTGGAAGTGCCGAGAGATTTGGTCACGGCATTGGCCTTGGCCAGCAACGGTTTCTCAACACGACATCGAAAAAGCACAGTCATGTCCCAACTGTGCCACCCCATGGATACTGGTCAAGGGAGCGTGCTCTATAAAGGGGACCTGCCCGAGCCGGAAATTGAACAGGAGGAAAACCGAGGACGCGGAGAAAAACGGCCCGTTTCCACAACAATCGTTTTTCCTTCTCTGCGCCCTCGGTCTTTCTCCTGTTCAAATATTTATTTTACGGGAAGAACCGGCGGCTGGCCCCGTTCGCCGAAATTTCATTCTGGCTCCGTTTCCATTCGTCTGTTCGCGATTATTGCGCGTTCATCTGGCGCAGGGCTTCGGTAGCGGCGACATTTTGGTTTGCGGATGCTTGTTGCAGGCCGGAGATGACGGCTCTTCGCACGCTTGGGTTCGTGTATCGCGACATGCCAACCAGAGCGTCGACCGCAGCCGGATTCTGGGCGGCGGCCGCGTTGCGCAAACCGTCCGCTGCCATATACCACAAGGCTTGTTGGGTCGGATCGGCGGCCACTGCGGCCAGCGAATCAATTGCCTTTTGATTTCCGTTGTCGGCCGCCATCTTTAATGCGCCGACGGCGCTGGAGAGCAGGATTTGATACTGGGTTGGGTGGAGCAGCAATTGCAGCGCGGCCTCGTCCCCATTTCCGGCGGGGACGCCAACCGCTTCAACCGCGTCGCCTTCCAGCTCCGGGTAATGGATTGCGATTGAGATCGCGTGGAGCGCGGTCGGATTCCCTTTCACCGCTTCCTCCGTCAGCACGTCAAAAGCGGCGCGGAGCGGAGCAAAGGTGTCGCGGGCAAGGTCGCCGCGCTCCGTGTCGTTCATTCCGACGCTTTTGGAGTTAAACGACTCTACCTCCGCCTTGGCAAGCGCCCGCAATTTTTCCAACGACTGTGGCTCGCCGGAAGCGACGGCTAATCCCAGTTGACGGCCAACGTCCTCGACAGGATTGTTTGCCGCTGGTTTGGCTTCAGCAATCGGCGGTGCTGCCACCGATGACCTTGCAATCGCCAATTTTTTATGAAGCATAAAAACCTCGTTGCTCAAAGTCACATTCTCTGCGCGAAGCTGCCCCAATTCAAGGTTGTCCGCCTCGGCTGGTTCGGCGGCGGGTTTCGCGCTTTGCGCTTGCGCTTGCTCGCGCAACACCGCCAATTGTTTGTTCTGCCTCGCCATTTCGTACGATTGAATCGCCACCAATGCCGCGACGGCGGCGCCCACCGCAAATTTTGCCTTTGTCCATGCCATAAATTTCAATGTTCCTTTTACCATGGTGGTTGTTGACGCCGTCACGGTGGTTCCTTTGATTGCGGCGGCGGTGGCTAGAACCGCCAGTCCCGCTGGCGCCGCTTTCACCGAGTGGTTGGTGATGCATCCGGCTACCGCCGCGCCTGAAAGTGTCACGCCGCGCTGGCCAAAGAAATGGCGCAGCTTTTCCACCGCTCGCGAAACTCGCTTCTTGGCGGCCTCTTCGGACCAGCCCAAATCCACGCCAACTTCCTTCAAACTCTTACCTTGGAGGTATCGAAGCACAATGGCGTTGCGATCTTTTTCGCCAAGGCTGGCGATGGCATCGTTGAGAAAAGGAGCCACCTGTTTCCACGAGGCATCGTCCGTTTCGTGCAAAGTGGATTGCATGCAAGCTCCTTGTTCGCGATGGATTCGCCGGATTTCGCTTCTGAGGTAATTCGCCGCCGTAAGTCTCGCAGTCTGAAACAACCACCGGGCGAGTGCGACTTCACGCCGCAGGGACTTGGATTTTTTCGCCAAAATGATGAAGACCGCTTGAGTCACCTCTTGTGCGTCGTGCTGATTTCCGAGTTGCCGCATCGCGACCGAATAAACCAGGTTGACATGCCGGGAGACCAACGCGGCGAAGGCGTCCTCCGCCCCGCGCAACGCGTATTCCTCCAGCAATTCCATGTCATCCGGCAACTGCATTTGCATATGAATGTCTGCCGGAGCCCGAAAGGGGACAATAATAATGTTGCCGCCTTAGTTTTGCACGGCCCATTGATTGGTGGCAGGCCACGCTTCTGGATGCGGTTGGTTGTCGCGGTTCCAGTGGGACGCTGTTCGCGGGGGATACAAATAATCCTTGCGCTTGACCAAAGCCACATGCGTGTCACAGAAGAGCATATTGTAGCCCTGAGCGTGGGGTGGGGCTTCCTCCGCCGCGTGAACTGTGCCGCCAGCGCCTTGAATTCCGCCGACGCCAAGCGTGTTATAGGGATCCATCCATTGCGTGCCGCCTATGTAGTCCGTGCCCGGAACGAAACGCTCTCTGGCATCCGCTATCGCGTACATCTCCGCCGGCGCCACGACTTGCTGCTCGCGTGGAGTGTTGCGGGGGATAACGCCCAAGCCGAGATTCCGGCTGCCTTGCCAGCCTCCGATGCCGAAGCTGTTGTAGGAGTAACTTGTCCATAGCCACGAGTTGAGCTTATCAGGGAACCGCCCGACAACGCCGCGGTTGGCGATATACGCTGGGCAGTGCCAGGAAACGTTCGTCCACACGAGAGGATTGTAAGGGCCTAATTGATCTTCCCATATTTTCATTGAATTCTGGTCGTCCCAAGCGGAGGGATAACTATTATTGTCAGAAAGGAACATCTCCAAAGCCCGTCCGGTCTGACTCAGGTTGTTTTTGCACACAACGCTTTGACCTTGAGCTTTCGCTCTCGACAAGGCCGCGAGAACAAGTGCGGCCAACACTCCAATGACGCCAATAGTCGTGAGCAATTCAACAAACGTAAAACCTCCGCGTCGATTCCTTCTTATAAGCTTCCAAGGAGCGGAATTTTCAGCATCGCGCGCGGGACGGCCTGCCCTCTGGCTGGAACAGATCAACACGCTGACCAACGGAGCGCGGGCCACGCGATCTGGATGGCTTTTGACGACCGCCGGGTTCGGACCCGCCTCGGCAAAGCCAGCGCGAACCACCTCGCTGGAATTGTTGTAACGCCCGCTGGCAATCAATTGCGCGATCAATTCTTCAAAGCGTTGGTCAACGCGATATTCATCGTCCTCATTGATGAATAGATGCTATCTATTGTCAACTGTCCCGGAACAAACGGAGCCGGTGCGGTGGCGCGTTGCGCTCAAAGTCATCAAGCTGGGCATGGACACCAGTTCAGATCATGGAAAAAGGACGCGGATGGAAGGGGACAGGGGAATGCGGCCGGTGGGCCAATTTGTAGTCGGTTCAAAGTGAGGCTGCCAATTGACGCGCAGGCTGCCAGAGCTGACTTGCTGCGCGCTTCCATCTCCCATGAGGATATTTCCCGCGCCAGCGGAATCGCCTCCTGAATGCATTCGCAAAGACCAACAAACCGGGCCAGACTTGGAGTTTGTCGCTATGGAAACATCATTTCCCCTGCCATCGTCTGGAGAAAAACCGAAATCTTTGTCAGCATTGGTTCCCGCGCCTAAATTGCGGTCTCCACTAAGCAGTGATTGGGGATAGGTGCCGTCCGCGCTGGCCCCGACAAGATATGACAGATGTATGTTTGAAGTGAAATTGCTAAATTCGCCGGCGGGTTTGCGCTCATCGGCGGGACAGACGAGAACCTTTGTGGATTCGCCAAGTTCGTTGGACATGACTGCATAATTTATCCAGCACGAGTATCCTTCATTGGCTTTTTTCAGGAAGTCGCTCCAGCCGCCGTTGGTCACAGGCTCCAAAGCGGGATATCGATCGTTATGATCGTTTGACCAAATGCGATAGGCGGTGCCGATCTGTTTTAGATTGTTTATACATGCTATCCGTGGTGAGCGCGCCGTCGCGAAGTGAAAGGTGCGAATCAAACTCAGCAGGACAAGCACCACGGCAACGACAATAATCAACTCCACATAAGTGAATGCCTCGTTTCGAGTGGAGTATGATTTCATTAATCACCAAATAACCCAGTGGCGCGCCCGCTGGATTGGTCCCGCCAATCATTCGCCCGGCTGCTACTGGGTCGGCGGCTTGTCTTGGTTCAGGCGTTTGTCTTCTTTTTTCTCCCAGTCGTAGATCATCTGCATCGATTTGCGGGATTCTTCCAGAAGCAGGCGCGCTTGCTCAGGGGTGCGAACCACCTTCGGGCGCAGGAAGACCAATAATTCCGTTTTCTTGATGGATTTGTCGTGCTTGCTGAAAAGATATTTCAGTCCAGGGATGTCTCCCAGAATCGGCGTTTTATAGATGTTGTCGGTCGTTTGATTTTGCATGATGCCGCCGAGCACCAGCGTCTGGCCGGCTTTGGCGGTCACTTCGGTGCGGAACTGGGCCGAATCAATCACAGCGTTGGAGCCAATCAGCACCGGATCGAGCGTGGAGGATTCCGCCCGAACGCGCAATTGAACATCACCGGCGTCGTTGATGTGCGGCTCAACTTCCACAATCACGCCCACGTTGCGATATGTGAACGTGGCGGAACTGCCGCCCAGCGATGGATTCACGCTGCCGGTGACAATCGGAACCGATTGCCCGACAAAAAGCTTTCCCATGTCGTTGTCGGAAATGGTGAGCTGCGGCTCGGAAACAATGGTGGCGTCGGCCTTTTGCTGGAGGAATTGGATGAGGAAATCCATGCTGATCGTGCCGTCAAGGACGCCGGAGCGCATGCTGGTCAGCGCCTCGGTAATGCCCGATCCGGTGAGCGTTGAGCCGGAGCCGGCATTGTTCACAGTCGTATTTCCGCCGAAGCCCTTGGTGTAAGTCCCGCCGAGGTGCGGCATGAGTGAATTTTGATAGTCGTTCCCGCTGAAAACCTCGCCGCCGTTGGGTGAGTAGCGAACGCCAATCTGGTCAAGGTAGTTGGCGGATATCTGGACCAACCGCGCGTCAATGAGAACTTGCGGCGGCGGAACGTCCATGTCCTCGATCATTTTGCTGACTTGCGTGTACAGATGAACGTTGGCCGTCACGAGCAGCGAACTGCTGGCCTCGTCCGGAACAACACGCACGTGCCCGACCAGGTCGCTGACAGGGCGCTCGGTCGAGCTGCTAGACGAGCCGTTCCGGCCGGTGACATCCGGCGCGCCGCCCAGCCATGAGTAATACGGATCTTCCTTCACGACCTGTTCCAGCGAAAAATCATCCGCTGAGGGCGTGGTTTGCGTCCCGGTGTTTTGTGGCTGCTGGGGCTGAGAGTTGGCGCCGTTGGCATTTGGCTGGTTCACCGGGCGCAACGCTTGCGAGCCATTCTTGGCGAACAGTATGTTGATGCGATTGGCGATTTTCTGCGCGTTTCCGAACTTCAGGCGGACGTGGTAAGTCGTGTCTCCGGCCGACGACGGCTTGTCGAGTTCCTTGACGATGGCGATGACGGCATCCAGGTTCTCCTGCGAATTGGCGGTGATGATGAGCGCATTGGCGGCGGCTTCGCTGCTGACGCGGACTTTTCCGTAGAGGCGTCCGACATTTTTGTCCGGTTCCGGCGGCGTATCGTCCCAATAATAGGAGCGCTGCGTCGTCTTTTTCAGGAACAGGTCGTTGAGGACATCTTCAACATCACCCGCGCTGACATTTTCAATCGGCACAATTTTCGGGGCGAGGCTGTTATCGTTGACGGGAAGGTCGAGGGCCGCGATGGTGTTGGAAATGCCCTCCATGACAGACGGCGGGCCTTGCACCACGATGGCATTCCTGCGGCGGTCGGCCACAAAGCTGAGTTTCTTACTGCTGCCGCCACCACCACCGCCTCCGTAGAAAAACATCCGATACGGGCCGCCGCTGTTGTCCGAATCTTTAGACAGATCCGTCAATTGCTTGGCGACATCTTCGGCATCCGCGTTTTTGAGCTCGAAGGTGCGCATGATTTTGTCCTGGGCGTCTTGCGTGTCAAGCGAATTGACGAGGCTTTGAATTTCCTTAAAATTGGCGGCGCTCGAGAGCACCATGATATTGTTCCCAGTCTCGCTGGCTGAGACTTCGATCAGCTCGCGCGATTGCCGTCCGGTCAGCTTTTGGTATAGCGGCTGGAGTTGTTTGACGACCTCGGTGGCATTGACGGTCTTCAGCGGGATGGCGCGCACAATCACATCCTCATTTTTCTCGACGTCCAAAGCCCCGATCAGCGCGGCCGCCACCGCCAGGTTGTCGTTGTAATCAGTGATGATGAGAACGTTTGCGCGATCATCTGTCACGACGACTGCCTCTTTTGAAAGAACTGTTTTCACCTTCTCAGTGATGTCGGCGGCCGGAAGATGCTTCAGGGGAAACACTCGCACCAACCGTTGATGCCCGCCGGGAAGGGCGTTGGTCGTGGTCGACAGTTGCGGACTCAGGCTCAATTTTGATTCCTGATCGGTCGGCACGATAAGGATGGATGTATCCGTCTCGATGGCTGTGAAACCCTCCATATCCAGCGCGCGGTAAACCATGGTGACTGCCTCGCTTCGCGTGACCTTCTTCGTGGAGATGATGGTCACCTGGCTATGCACGCTTGGATGTTTGACAACGCTCTTGCCCGTGTTTTCCGAAAGCCATTGGATGACCTGGTCAATCTGCATGTTTTGGAAACTCAACTGGATCATGTCGGTGGGCAGCTTTTTGGGCTCCGGCGCGGGGCTGTTGGTGCCGGCTGGAGCGTTGGTTGGGGCGGCCGCTGCGTTGGTGCCGGAGGCATTGGTCGTCGCGGCGTTGATGGCGGGCAGGGGAGTTGGCGCGGCGGCATCGGGCGGCGCGGTTTGCGCGAAAATGACGGCCGCCAGACAAATGAGCAGCATGGCTGCGGGCAAAAAGAATTTTAACAGTGGACGCTTGGATGATTGCATTATGGGGTCTCCTTGTTTTTGATCGAAAGGGTGTCGTTGGTGGCGCGGGATTTGGTTTTGGCGGTGGAAATGGAATTAGTCGCGGTGGAGTTAGTTGAGGGCGCGGCGGCAGGCGGCTCAATAGGCATGAGGCTCTCCCCTCCGGCGCCGCCAAAAATCATGAGTTCCTTTTTCTCGCCATGGTCATCCACCAAAACTCGGTTCACTCCGATGCGGAGCAGTTTTACGCCAGCCATCTCCGCGCCGATCTTAACCGGCCCAGACTGCCCATTGGTCGCCTGAATGAAGGCCTCATCCTCCACTATGCCCTGCAGCATCATTGGCATCGGGTGCATCACCTGGCCGAGAACTTCGCTGTCAATAATAGCGCTAAGCCGCGCCTTCATCTCCTTGGGCAATTCCATTTTTTTAGGCCGGCCTGGCCGTCCGGCGCCGCCGGAGCCGTTCATGGGGTTGCCACCGCCGCCCATCATTTGCGCCATGGCTTCTGGAGGCATGCCAGCCAGCATTTCGGGCGTCATGCCGGACGGCAATTTTCGCGCCGCTTTCGTTGAAGCAAGGTTCGTTGCAGCAAGGTTCGTTGCAGCAAGGTTCGTTGCAGCAAGGTTCGTTGTAGAAACGGCGAGAGCGTTCGTCGTATTCGTGCCAGCGGTCACTCCGGTGGCCTTTGCGATATTCGTGGCCGTCTTATTGGTCGAGTCCTTCGAAGCAACCATCACATTAGTCCCATTCGCCCCCTTGCTCCCATTCTTGTCTGCGGAGTTGGTGGCGGAACTGAGCGTCGGCAACTCAGGGACCTTCAAATTCTTCAGCGGGTCGGCTGTAAACACCGCGTTTGCCATCTGCCAGACCAGAAGCGCGGCCAGGCCAAGGCAGACAATTTTCAACGGCCGCTCGTAGCGCTTAAGCATGCGATTTTTCCTCCTTCGGCTTCCATTCGTCGAAGTCGAACACAATCAGCGTCACCGTGACCTTGAGGCCGCTGGGCATGCCGCCGGAAGGGGCGAATTGGATGGTGTCAATAACAACGGGATAACCCACGCGCTCGAGATGATGCAGGAGCGAGAGCACCGAGGTGATGGATCCGCCGCCCTCGAATTGAATGGTTCCCGCTTCTTTGGCAGACGGCCGCCCGACCGACTCGCGCACGGGCCCGACGCCGACGCCTTCGGAGGCCGCCGCCATTTGAATGGCCGCATTGGCCTCGGCCAGGACGGAATTGTGCTTGAGCTTGGCGGGGTCCATTTGGAAATGCTCCATGAGAGTCTCCGCCGTCTCGCGCCGCGATTCATAGGGCTTGATAAGATCACGAAGCTCGCGCTCCTGTTGAAGAAGCGCATCGTAAGCCTCGCGTTTGCCGACCAGGTAATTTCGCGCGGCTGGCCCGTAAAAAAGCGCCAGGTAAATGCACACACCGATTGCCGCAAGGCGAATCGTCCGTTTGTCTTTTTCTGTGATGGGGCGGCTCATGGGTTTGGTGGAATGGGGGGGCGAGCGCGTCTGCGGGCGGCGGCCCCGTTGCCCGGCAGCGGGCCGGGCGGTGTCATTGGAGCGGGCCCTGCGGACGGTGCCGGGGCCGGCATGGGCGCCGCAGACGGAGGGGGCATCATCATCGGCGGCGGCTGCGAATCTGAATATTGCGGCCCCCCCCATCCGCTGCCGCTGCCCGCGGCTTTGTCAACGGCATTGGTCGGGATTGGCCTGCGCTCCTCGGCGGGTTTTAATGCCGCCGTCATGCGTACGTTTACAGAGCGATCCTGCTGCGGCTGGCTCTGCTCCTCAACCATGACATTGGCAAACCAGCCAGACTCGATGAGCTTCGTTCGAAAATCGCTGACTTGCGCGGAGTTTCCGAAACGAAAGCTCATGGAAAGATCCTGGTGCCGTCCCATGGCCAGGCTGTTCAGGCGGGCTCCCTGGGGAGCCGAACGGACCAGCAGATAAATGGCGTCAAAATAGGGCGGCTGGTTCTGTTTGACAAATTTCAGAAAATCCAACTCCTGATCGATGACAGCGAGGCGCCCGCGATCTGCTTCCAGCTTCGCCAGCTTTTTTTCGAGGAAGGGTTTGAGGGCGATGGCTTCCGCGTAAGGAAAAAGCAGGGTGGCGAGGGCAAGAAAAACAGCGGCTGCCGCCCATTTCCAAACGGCGGAGCGGGGCGCGGCAGCCGCAAGCTGGCCGCCGCCCGCCTGCAAGACCAGAACCGGCGATGTGTCTGGCCGGGCAATCATTTTTGCAAGCCCCGCAATGGCGGCGGTTGGGGAAGGGGATTGAGCGCTTTCGAGACTCTCGCACCGGATTCCGCCGAGCGCAGCGCCCAGCGTTGGCGCCATTTGGGCCTGCCGCGCGCTTTTGCCTGTCAAATAAAGTCGCGTCCCGGCCGGAAGAAACTTGAGGCTCCGCGCCAGGGCCGCTTCCGCCTCTTCAATCGCGCCTTGGATGACGGGAGACTGGCCGCCAGCCCCGCTCCCGGGCTGCTGAAGCGTCAACTTTAATTTCTCGGCTTCGTCGTGGCTGATGGAAAGCCTCTCCTGGATGGCGCGGGTGACGTGGCCGCCGCCCCACGGTATGACGCGCACCGACGCAGGCGCGCCGTTGTCAAATATCAGCAGCTCGGAAAAGTCGCGCCCGATGTCCAGAATGGCGGCGCTCCCCAGGCCGCCCGGCGGCTTCTGAATCTCCGCGCGGGCGAGAGCGGCGAGGGTGAAACGGGCGACCAGGCCGCAGTCACCGAAAATGGCACTGCATTCTTCCAGGGCATCCTTCTTGACAGCCACCACCAGCACATCCTGCCGTCCGGCATTGCTGCCCAGCGGCTGCGTGCCCCAAGCCAATTCCTCGGGGGAGATTGGAAATTCGCTCTCGATCTGCAATTGCAGCACGCGCTGAAGCTCATCAGGCGAGGACGCTGGAAGGCTCAGGCGCCGCATGGACACGCCGCGCGCATTGACGGCGCACCAGGCATTTTTAGCGCCACGGGCTTTTTGTGCGACAAATGCCTTGAGGCCGCTCGACAGCCGTTCCCGGCAGGCTTCTGTGAGGCGGCCGTTTGCGTTGCGCTCAAGGGGAAGAGCGAACGAATCCGCGCCGCAGGCCGCATGAAACGTGGTGTGGCCGATTTCGAGGAGTAGGTTGGATTCCGGTTTGCTCATAAGTCCTCCCGATAAGCGAGAGTTTCGATATCCTTGCGGCCGATATGCACAATTTCCTGCACGCGCTGGCGGACACCCGAGGAATTGATTTTCCCTTCGGCGGTGATGCGATAGGTTTCCGAGCGGACGGTGATCATCGGCACAATTTGTTTGAAGATGTCGCGCGTCATGCCGCTGACCTTCAATAACCCCGCCACGCTGTCAAAGTAGCCCGACGATTTGCGATAATTGATGATCGACTGCGCGAGCCGCTGGTCAATTCCGGGAAGGCAAATGAGAACGGCGAGCGGAGCCGTGTTGACATTGATCATTCCCTTCAAATCGCCGCCCGCCAGGGTGAAGTTGTCGGCGACGCGCTCGAATAGATCCTGGCTGATGACGGTGGGGCCGTTGTTGCCGGAAGCGGAATTGTTCTGGCCCATGGGGTTAGCCTGATTCTGATTTGCCTGGTTCTGCGAAGGCGGCGTGACGGCCAGCAGATCGTCCAGTGTTTTGAACTGGTTTCGTCCGCGATACGAAATAATGGCGCTGGCAATTTGCGGCGTGATGCCTGCCACCGTTGATAAAGTCGCGGCATCGGCATTTTGCGCGTTCACGCGATCTTTGCCGGAGGCGTCAACATCCTTCTCCGTTCCCGCGACTGTCAGCAATATTTCCCAGCCCGGGATGGGGCTGGGAGGGGGCATCGCGCCTTGATCAGACGGATCATCATCGTCATCGAGAAACTCGTTTTGATTATCGTCATTGCCGAGCAGTTGCTGGCGCGTGATGCCGCGCACCATCAACAATTCCCGAACGGTCTGGAACGGTCCATTGCGCGCCATGTAAGGCGGACGTTGCGACATATAAAATTCGGAATTCGCCCCGCCGGGCGAATCGCTCGACACGCTATTCGACGTGGCGGGGCTCCGCCACGTCATGATCGCGCCCAAAATTTCCTGGTTCATTCCGGTGAGATTCGTGAGCTGGTTGGCGGTGGCGATGTTGATATTAAGGCGGCTTTCCTCGTCGCTGACGCCGTAAATGATTTGGCCGCCTTCATCCTGCGGCGCGCGGTGGAACACGCGGAATTCCCCGCGGCCAAGCCTGACATTTTTGAAATCCTTCTCGTCATTGTAAACTTTCCCATCGTGGTTCTTGCCAGCCCCCTGGCGGCTGACAAGATCCCGGTAAAGAACAGCCTTTGCCCGCTCGACTCCTGCCAGCGCGAGGTAATGCGCCTGCACGCGGTCGCCGTAATTCTTGACGACGATTAAATCCATGCGCGCCGTGTGCAGCACGCCGATGACCAGCACGGAAAGCAGCACCATGCACCAGAGAACGCCGATCAAAATGGAGCCGCGCTGGCGCACTAGTTCTGCCCTCCGGGATTCTGGCTGGAATCGCCGGACGGCGACGAGCCGCTGGATGAATCCTGCCCGCCCGCCAATTCAAGCCGCACCACGGTTTGGAAAGCAAACGGGGGAGCCGGCGGCTCCTTGTCTTTTGACTTCGAGGCTGATTTGCCCGAATCGTTCGCGAGCAACAGAGTAATGCGAACGGCCTGCGGGAAGCCGCTCATATTGGGCTCCTGGACGGCAGTGTATTTGGTTTTCTTCTTTACGTTGGCATCGCCCCAAGTGTCATACCAGTCGAGGCCATCGTAATACTCCAGCGTGAACCCTTTCACTTCGGGGACAATTTCGTCTTCGATGCCGCCTTCCAGCGGATCCGGCGCGATGTGCGGATTGCGCCTGCGCCAGAGGCTGTATCCTTTTCCATCCCGCGACTTCTCGATATAATAGCTGACCTGGCAGTAATCGCCTTCAGTCGGGCGCTGCGGCATGTAATGGCGGGTGGCGAAATCAAGATTGTCCGCCTCCATTTCGCCAATGGTGCGCTCTTCGCCGACGAAATCGAAATCCGTCGAAAGCGAGCACGCCGAGCGCAAATCCGCCGTCAGCATCGCCATCGCCACCCGCGCGCTTTGCATCGCCTCCGTGCGCGGCTCGATCATGCGCTGGCTGGCGACTCCGGCGCTGAGGCACGAATAGGATGCGATTAATATGATGGATGCGATGGCCGCGCTGATCATCAACTCGATCAGCGTAAAGCCCCGGGTGCGCGGCGCGTGCGTGTTTATTGGCCCCTCCGATTTCTTTTTTTCGCTTTGTCGAGATCGCGCTTCTTCTGTTTTTCGTCCTCGGAGGTGGAGCCGGGGTAATCATTGTCAAAAAGATACGTTGTGAGTTTGTAGAGCGGCGCTCCGGTGTGCGCGTCTTCAATGGTCACTTCGACTTGATGCAAGCCGTCCAATTCGGTGGGGGAAATGGTCTGCTCATATTTGAACTTGTGGAAGGTTTCACCAAAATCGCCCTCTGTCGTTTGGTCGGTCAATACTCCTTCGGCCCGCACCGTTTCCAATTGCCCCGCGGCCAAATCGGGGACGACTGTTGCCACCTCGGCGTCCTTGGTGGAGGCGAGCGCGGTCGTGATCCCGCGAGTCAGAGCCACCAGCGCGATGCCCATGATGAGAATCGCGCACATGACTTCAATCAGCGAGAAGGCCGCGATGCTTCTTCCAACGCGCACACTTCTGCCAAGCGTAGGGAGGAACGCCTCGCCGAGGCGTCCGGGTTGGCGCGTGAATGATGCCTCACCCCGGACGCCTCGGGCCGAAGTTCGGCTTCCCAAAGGCGTCCCCGCCTTGGGGTTCGTTTTGCTCAGGCTGTGGGTGTTTCGCCTCATGGCTGATGCCCCAAAGCTTTCACCTGTATGCGCGAAGTCACAGGATTCACCCGCATTGCCAGGCGATATCCATCCTTATCCGTCAACTCCAATTCACAGCGATCCGCCGTGCCATCCGGGTAAAACGTCACCACGTCCTGGGGAAATCCAGCGGAGGCGCTTGGCTGCTCTGGCGCCGAGTCGGCTGCTGGCCGGCCGGCATCGTCCGGAGCGTTGATGCCCGGCTCCATCACTTGGATGGCGATGCGCGAATCGAGTTTTCCGGTTCCGCTGGCGGTATCTCTCGCGGGGAAGAATTCCTTCCCTCCGCGCCGGCTCCGTTCGAGGAAATAACGGTGCTTGAAAGTGTCAATGCGAATTCGATATGGGCGATTTACCGAAATAGCCCGGCTGCTGGCGAGGTTGAAAGCCGATGCAAGATCGCGGCTGGTGGCGCGCAGCAATTCGTCCTGGAACGTCCCATGCATTTGCGCCGTGATCGCCAGGCTCATGACACCGACAATGACGACAACGATCAGCATCTCCACCAAGGTGAAGGCGGAGCGCCGGGCGTGGTTGTTGGGGGAATGCGTCATTTTGCGTCTACCCAATTGCCGATCTCCGAGGCTTCGCCTTCCTTTGCGTCGGGATCCTTGGCCCAGACATCCGGCCCGCTCGTTCGGTGCGTGCCGGGATATTTATACAGATAAGGGTGGCCCCACGGATCGGGGCGCAGCAATGTCACATAAGGGCCGCGCCATTTGCCCCCGTCGTTGGCGGGTTTTTCCACCAGCGCTTTCAGCCCTTCCTCGGTCGAAGGATAGGTGTCCATCTGGACGTTGTAGCGTTCGAGAGCGGATTCGATTTCGGCGATGTTCGATTTGGCCGTTGCCACTTTGGCGTCATGAGTTGTTCCCATGAATTTGGGAATGATCGTCGCGGCAAGAATGCCGATGACGATCACCACCACCATGATTTCAACGAGGGTGAATGCAGCTTTTCCATTTTTGCGAATGTGAATGTTCATAAATTATTTCTGCAGAGCCTGGCTCATGCTGAAGATGGGGAGCAGTATCGCGATGACCATGAAGCCGACGACCGCGCCCACTATCAAAATCAACGCGGGCGCCAGCAGGGAAATCATCGTCTTGGTGCGGGCGCGCATCGTTCGTTCCTCGATGTCGGCGACCTTCAAAAGCATGTCGGGCAAGGTGCCGGATTCTTCCCCGACGCTGATCATCTGCACGACGGATTTTGGAAACACGCCCAGCTTGCGCAAGGGGGCGGCCAGCGAATCGCCTCCGCGCGTCTCCTCCGCCACTTGCGCAATCATCTTCCCGAGGACGACGTTGCCAATCGTCGCCTCAACTATTTTCAGCGATGGCAAAAGCGAAACGCCGCTATGCGCCAGGGTGCCGAGAGTTCTGGCAAAGCGGCTCAGCGCGGCGGCGCGGTAAACCTGTCCCAGCACGGGCAGTTTCAATTTGAACCCATCCCAATTTTCGTGGCCGTCCGGCGTCCGCACATACCAGCGCAAGCCCGCCGAAACGCCGATAACGACAGCCAAAACCACATACCAATACGCATGAACAAACGAGCTGATTTGCAGCAAAATGACGGTGGGCAAGGGGAGGGTGGAGGACATTTCAGTCAGCATGCTGAAGAGCTTCGGCATCACCACTGTCAATAACACCGTCACCGTGACAAGGCCAAAGCACATCACGAACATCGGATACGCCACCGCCGAGACCACTTCGCTTCGTATTTCGTCCTCGTGCTCGAGCAGGGCGGATAGATCGGCCATGACTTTGGGGAGCGCGCCCGCTTCCTCGCCGACGCGCACCATGCTTATATACAACTGGCTGAAAAGAGCCGGGTGCTCCGCCAGCGCGCCCGAAAATGCGGTTCCTTTTCGGACAGCCTCGGAAATTTCGGAGATGCAGCGGCGCATTCCGGGATGTTCTTCCTCTTCGCCCAGCCCTTCCAGAGCTTGCGGAATCGGTATGCCTGCGTTGAGCAGGGCGCCCATTTCGCTTGTCCACGCGGTGATTTGCTTGCGCGAAACGCCGCCGCCGAACCGAAATTCCATCTTTGCGGGCGCGGGCGTCGATTTGTCCGTTTTCGCGGCGGATAGGACCGCACTGCCGGATATTTCGAGATTGGACGGGAACAGCCCCTGGCTGCCAAGCATTTGCAATGCGGCGCGGCGGTCGGGCGCTTCGACCGTTCCCTGCACCGAGTTTCCGCCCGGCGCAACAGCTTGGTAGCGGAAGGTTGTCATTCAAGGTTGTCGCCCGACGAGACGCGGATAATTTCCTCCAGAGAAGTGCGGCCCTCGGCGGCCTTTCGCAACGCATCCTCGTGCATCGTGATCATGGTCTTGCGCGCGGTCGATTTCAGGGCGGCGTTCAAACTCTTGTGCAAAATCAATTCCTGCAATTCCGGGGTAACGGCAAGCAGCTCAAAAATGCCGACGCGTCCGCGAAATCCCGCGCCGTGGCATTCGTCGCAGCCGCGTCCGGTGTAAAAGGGGCCGGTTAACTTCTGTCCGCTCATCGATTCCAATTTCTCAAGCATCGCCGGCTCGACATCCACCTGAATCCGGCACTGCGGGCAAATCCGCCGTACCAGCCGTTGCGCCAAAACTCCTTCGAGCGATGACGAAACGAGAAACGCCTCAATTCCCATATCGATCAACCGCGTGACCGCGCCGGTGGCGTCGTTGGTGTGCAAGGTGCTGAAAACCTGGTGGCCGGTAAGCGCCGCGCGGATGGCAATTTCCGCCGTCTCTGCGTCACGAATTTCACCCACCATGATGACGTTGGGATCCTGTCGCAAAATGGCCCGCAATCCGGTGGCGAAAGTAAAATTTCTGGTCGGACGGACAGGAATTTGGGCGACGCCCGCCAACTCGTACTCGACCGGGTCCTCAATGGTGAGGATTTTTTTCTCCGGCGAGTAAACGCCCTGCAATATGGTATATAGCGTCGTTGTTTTTCCGCTGCCGGTGGGGCCGGTCGTGAGAAAGAGCCCGTGCGGTTTTTCGACCAGCCGTTTCAGCAGGCGGGCGCGCTCAGAATCCAGGCCAAGCTCCTCCAAGCCCAGCGGGCGCGAGTTTTTCTCAAGCAAGCGCAGCACCAGGCTCTCACCATAAATCGTCGGCATCGTTCCCACCCGAATATCGACGCGCGTTCCGCGATGGTTGATTTGAATATGGCCATCCTGCGGCATAAACCGCTCGGCGATGTTCATGTCCGCCATGATTTTAATGCGCGACACCAGCGCGGCGTGGAGCTGCTTGGGTGGCGGAGGCTGTTCTTGCAGCATGCCGTCAATGCGATACCGCAGTTGAAGAGTATTCTCGAACGGGACAAGATGAATGTCACTCGCCCGGTCCCGCAACGCGGTGGAGATAATCACGTTGACCAAGTTGACCACCGTGGGCTCGTTGGCCATGACTTCAATGTCATGCGCGCTTTTCTCTCCGTTGGCCGCGGTGGTCTTTTGCGGATCCAGATTTTCGATGACCTGCTCGACAGTTACCTGGCAGGCCTCGGCAATTTTTTGGAGAAGCTCCTCCTTGTCCGCCGCCTGTTCCTCGACCTCCAACCCCGTCAGCAATCGAATGTCCTCCACGATGCGCTGATTCCCCGGCTCGGCAGTGGCGATGACGATGCATCCTCCGTCGAGTTTGATCGGCAGGACACGGTGGCGCTTTATAAATTCAGTTGGAAGAGCGGCGACGGTTTCAGCGGGAATGGCCAGCCGCGCGAAAGCGGAGGCGCGATGTCCGTTGCCAGACGGCAACGCGTCGGCTGTGTTGCTCAAGGATTGTGTGCTCATGCCTCCGTGCGCTTGAATACTGTCAAAACGAATCGGTGATTGCCAGGAATTGCAAATTTACCGCGTTGCCCGGCAGGAGGCCCCAACCAACGAATCGGTGAGGAGTTCCGACGAACAAATTTCGCCTTTGGAGGCAGGGACGCCTCGCCGAGGCGTCTGGTTGCGCGTGAAAGTTTTTATGGGCCGCACCGTTCAACGACGCCTCGCCCCGGACGCCTCGGCGAGGCGTCCCTGCGTCCATAAGACAGTTCGCTGGCAGTCTCGCCAGGCCGTGACTCACGAATAATTGGGACTGCGCACCGGCTGCGGCAAAAACCGCCCGCCAGATTGCCACAAATTTTTTTGACACCGAATGCGTGCTTGTCATTGTTAAGCCTATTTGACACACATAAAGGCGAAAAGTTTCAAAAAATCTTCAACAATCGCATGCGGACGTGTCCTCCGCAATATGGGGGGAAACCCTTAGGCGCATTTGGAGGCGCGCCCTGATTGACTCAGAAGCGGGGGGTGATTTAGAAAAGGATAGTGAGTGAGACATATTTGAAACGTCCGGATGCTGTGCCGGGGACCGTTTTAATCGTGGACGACAACGCCGACGATGTGCGCCTGACACAGCGTGCGCTCGGTAAAATCTTCCCACAGCTTTGCACCCGCGCCGTTTATTCTGGCGAGGCCTGCCTGGATTACCTCCAGGGCCGCGACGGGTATTCGGACCGGGAGCAATTTCCATATCCCATCCTCGTCTTTCTGGATCTTAAAATGGGCGGACTCGACGGGTTTGATGTCCTTTTGTGGCTGCGCGACCATCCGCCGCATAACTACGTCCCGGTCATCGTTTTGACCGCGGCTGGCGATACAACCGTCCTTCGCCGGGCTTATACCTTGGGGGCCAGATCATTTCTGGTGAAACCTCTCGTGCCCATAGATCTGGCCAATGCCGTCAGTGGTCTGCAAGATTGGTTGGAATTGGTGCGGTCGCCGGTTGTTCTGGCGCGCGCTTGATTCCGCCAGAGGCGACTGCAATTCCTTTGCCGCGCGAATTCAAGCGGTTGCTATCGCCACTCGCCTCAAACCACGCTGAGCACCCACCGCCGAAGCGCCGCAGCCGCGGACCGGTGCAAAGAAATTCTATTTTTGCCTCTTTGGCAGGATACGATGCAAACCAGCCAATGGGAGGATATTGTTCCCGCAATTAAATCAATCCAGCCCACTTCCGCCCGGCCCAATAGATTGTCAACAATACCAAAATTGCGCCGCCCCATTTGGGATCGCTCCAGATGCGGATGCGGCGTTCGACTGGTTTGGGTTCGGGCAGAAGAGCGATTTGGTTGACCATTTTATCAATGTCCGCCATCGAGTAAACGCCGCCTTGCGAGAGCGACGCCATTTCGGAAAGCACCTGCGCGTTGACGGGGAGGCCTTCTTTTTCAATGACCGGGCGCGCGACTTCGAGTTCGGTGAGGAGGTGGCGGCCGTAGGGATCGGAGTCCAATTGCAATTTGTAGACGCCCGCTTCCTGCGCAACAATGCTGGATTTGAACACGCCCCAGCCGCCTTCCACTTGCGCAAAATCAAGCCGCTCGGAGCGTCCACTGGGCGAAACCAATTTTCCGTTGACCGGGCCTTTGTCCACTGGAAAGCCGGATTGGTCCAGCACGGTGGCTTGCAGGAAAACGGTGTCGCCCGCTTGCGGCGATTCCGGGCTATAGCTCAAGCGGATGCCGTCTTTTTCCGAAAGGTGCCGCTGGTGGGCCATCCAGCGCACGACTTGGCCCCAGAACCGGTAATGAAATTTGTCCTCCACGCCGCGACGCCAGCGCCACGCGCTATCGGTGCCGAGGAACAAAACTTTCCCGCTCCCCGCAGGGCGCGTCACCAGCAGCGGCATGCGGCCCCATTGGTTGCGCAGCGAATTATGCACCGCCAAAACTTCCGAGCCGGGTCGGCTTTTTTCGACGGAGGCAGACCAGAAAAATCCCGGCAGTTGCTTCCACAACTCGTCGTTTCGCTGCTCGTCGGAATCGAAGCGCGTGAGCCAATGGCGTTTGCCGATGCTCGTCAGCGTCAATTGCGATTCGTCATCCATTCCGACGCCGCCGGGCTTGGCGGGATCCAATTCGACCGGGAACAAATCCTTCAGCACGCTGTTCGTCAATGTGGCTTCGCGCCCGCGCCGGCCTGGCACAAAAACCAATCCGCTGCCTTGCTGTTCCACCAGGCCCTTGATCAACTCCGCGTCTTTGTCCGTCAATTCGCCATCGCCAATGCCTACGTCGCCCAGGAAAACGACGTCGTAAGGAGCGAGGTCTTCCTTCGTGCTCGGGAAGGCAGAGAGGTAATTCAGTCCACCGCCCGTTCCCATGCCCGGCAGGTAAAGGAGGCAATGAACATCTACGCCCGGATCGCGGGCGAGGGCGTTGCGAAGGTAGCGGTATTCCCAGCGCGGAAGCGAATCGACCACCAGCACTTTCAATTTCTCGACGCGCACTGCCATTTGGAATGCGCGTTCGTTATTTTCGGCGATGGCTTCGTCCGCCTCCACCGGCAATTTCACCGTGGCTTTGACCGTTCCGACTTCGCGTGGCGACCAAAGCACGGAATCCTCAACTTCACCAAGCGGCGGAATGACGATGTCTTTCTTGGCGGATTGGCCAAAGTTGTCGGCAATGGTGACGGTCGTTTTGACTTCGCGCGGCAAATGGCTGACAACGCGGAAAGCTACGGCAATTTCCTCGCCCAGCAATCCGTAGGACGGCGCGGAAACCGCCTCGAGAATCAAATCCGGCACTGGCGTTTCGCGCCCGACCGGCACGGCGAAAATCGGAATGTTCTGCTCGCGATATTGCGTGGCCGCGCCGAGAGGGGACGAACCCATGTTCCATTCGCCATCCGTCAACAATAAAACCGCCTTGAGGTTTTTGTAGCGATGCAGCGTATAATCGAGCGCCTGATTGAGATCTGTGCCGATGATGCTGTTTTTGTTGGTGTCCGGCGCGGCGAACGGTTCCACGGAGACCTTCGCCCTGGCTTGCAGCGGCAGATAAAATTTGCGCGCAATCTGCCGCGCCAGCCAATCCTCGCGGCTGATGATGCCGTTGGTCATGCTGATGTCGCGCGTTTTCATGCTGTCGGAGACGTCCGTCAACACGGCGATTTCCGGCGCAGACGAGCGCTCCAGAGTTTCGACAAATTCCGGGCGAAACAGGGTGAGCGCGAGGAGCGTAACTAGAATGAAACGCAAACCTTCCAGTCGAAAGGCGATCTTGCGATTGCCCGCGCGCTGCCAATTCACGTAACACAGCCACGCGGCTCCCGCCCAAACCAGCACGGTAGGGATGAGCACGACGAGCGGCGCGGCGATGGTCAAATGTCTCACGCGGGCTGCTCCTCCCGCCGCTGCGGTTTCGGCGTGCGCCCATTCGTGATTGGGGCGGCCTGTTTCGCTGGCATCACCAGAAAGCCTTCCGCGATCAAAAAGAACAGCATGGCGAAGACAAAGAGCCGCCAGACTTCCCCTTGAATTTGTTCCACGTTCGTTTTGCGCTCTTCCAAAGTTTGCACGGGCAGCGTGCCGAAAAGACTTTGCGCCTCCTCCGTGGT
This sequence comes from uncultured Verrucomicrobiae bacterium, assembly GCA_963764165.1. GTDB lineage: Bacteria > Verrucomicrobiota > Verrucomicrobiia > Limisphaerales > Palsa-1400 > Palsa-1400. Next base: position 229,331 of record CAVXRD010000003.1, on the reverse strand, counting down.
GACGACTTCCGTTTCGTCCTCGGCCGCAGGGCGATTCACGGCCAGAAGGCGGTCACCGTTCTTATACACGCCGGATTCCACGCGAATATCCTTCGGCTTGGCCGAATCGACGGAAACCCATTGCTTGGCCAATTCGACCGAGCCCAATTCGCCGCAGTTGGCAGTGGTGTCAATTTGCAATCGGCGCCCGCCGGCGGCGAGCAGGCGTTGCAGCATCGGCACAATCACCGGCCCGTCGCTCAAGCTCGACCAATCCGTGCGGGGGAGGGAGGCGCAAAAATAAATCGTGCCGCGCCCGATATTCTCGCGCGTAAGAAACGGCGCGCCATCTTCAAACGACGCCATGACATTTTTTTGCCCAATCAGCGACTGACGTTTGAGAAACGCCGTTTGAGCGAGCGGAATGCTCAAGTGTTCGTCGCTTTTGGCCAGCGGGCCTTCGTCTTCATTCCAGCGCAGAATTCGGTAGCCATCCTTGGTGTCAGAAGTTTGCGGGTCGCCCCACGCCACGCCGTCGAATTGTCTCGCGGCATTTTCGCCGGGAGGAAAAAAGACCACCACACCGCCTTCATCCGCGAAGGTGCGCACGGCGTCGGCTTGCGAATTTTCGGGCAGCGGGGCCTGCCACAGCAACAGCGAGCAATTCGTGAAGCTGACGTTCGGGAGATCGGAAGGCGTGATGACCTGGGCCGGCTCGGCATTGTGCGAGGCGGAAGCCAATTGAAGGATGCGCGAAACATCCGGGTCGGAACTGACCACCATCGCGCGCAACGGCTTGTCCGCGCCATAAACAAACCACGTTGAATTATCGCGAAGATTGGCATCCGCCGGGAGAGAGAAACCGCCCCAGCCGCCGTCTTTGCGCCCACCCAAATCGATCTTTCGCCGCCACCGGAAGGTTTGGCCTTCGCACGCAACGTCGGTCTCGGAATGCTGGCCGTCCAGAATCATCGAGACAGGAACCTTCTCGCCAGCCTGGCGATTGCGCTGGATGTCGATCACAGCCTCAAGCTCCGATTTCGCGCCGCGCGGCCTCCGGGCCATTTCGCGGATGGCGATGGAAGTGTTGGCTTCCGGCGGTTGATTTAATTGCAGCAGGCGAATGCGAACCTTCTGTGACAAGCCTCCAATTTGCGCGATTACATTCTTCCAACGCGGATCGTCGGGATGCCAGTTGCTCCGCTGATCGTCGGAGGCGAGCCAGATTTCCGCCGTGCCCGCGCGATTTTCCACCAGCCAGTCAAAAGCGGCGCGCAGCATTGCGGGCACATCGGCGGCGGTGTCGCTCGGTCCTGTGATGGACAATGTGGAAAGACTGGAGGCCTTGGCGACTTCCTGCGGCGTGCGAGTCGCGCTGTCGATAAGAATAATATGGCTCGTGCCTTCAAACGTTTGCGCGGCCTGGGACAGCAGCTTGATGGCTTGCTCGCGTTTCGTCGTGCCGCCCGATTGCGCTTCCATGCTGGCCGAGCGATCAAGAAGTATGACAATCGCATCCGGCGCGGACGAAACCGCCCAGCCAAGCCAGCCGCCCGCCAGTGGGCGCGCCAGAAACGTCATCAGCATCGCCACCGCCAAAACGCGGAACAGCAGAATCAGGAATTGCCGCAGCTTCGTGTGGCTGGTTGAACTGCGCGTGGCCGACAGCAGGAATCGCATGGCCGCCCACGGCTTGGGGCGGTGGCGGAGCCGGTTGAGCAGGTGAATGATCACCGGCACCAGCATCAGCGGCAGGCCCAGCAATACAAATGGTTGGAGAAATGTCATTGACTGCGTCTGACGATCCCTACGGCGATCTCCCCGCCACGGTGACCCTCTCCACCAGGAAATCCGCCAGGACCCGCTCGTAATCCTGATCCGTCACCACACGCCGATAATCCGCGCCGAATTCGTTGCACCCCGTGCGAAGGGCATCCAGAAATCCTCCAATTTGCCGCAAATACTCGTCGCGAATGGCCGAAGGCTCCGTCACCACGCTCATCGAGCTTTCCAAATCCGTGAATCGCAGCGGGCGGTCAAATTGAAATTCCAATTCCGAGCGATCCAGCAATTGAAACAACGCCAGGTCATGTTTTTGGAAACGCAAATGTTGAAAGCAATTCAACAGCGGTTCCAAGTCGCAAAAAAAATCCGACACGACCACAATGAGCGCGCGGCGGCGAACGCGCTCGGCCAAATCGTGCAAGGCCGTGATCAATCCCGTTTCGCCCTTGGCTTCAGTATTGCCGAGCGTTTCAAAAAGCGTCTTGAGATGCGCAGGATTTCGGCGCGGCGGAAGTTCCGTGATGGATTTTCCCGAGGCGCAGATCAATCCCGAAGCGTCGCCTTGGTGCGAGGCGATGTATGCCAACGTGGCGATGAGGCGCTTGGCGTAAAGCAATTTTCCGCCCGGCGTGTCGCCGTATTTCATGGAGCCGCTGGCGTCGAGCACGTAGTAGCAGCGCATGTTCGTCTCCGCCTCGTATTCCTTCATGTAGAAACGGTCGGAGCGGGCGAACACGCGCCAATCCAGGCGGCGGATATCGTCGCCGGGAACGTAATTGCGATATTCGGCGAACTCGACGCTGGAGCCGCGATGCGGGCTTTTGTGCAAGCCCGAAACGGAGCCTTCCATCGCCGAGCGCGACATCAGCGTCAAATTCATCAGGCGGTTGAGCACCTGCGAATCGAGCCATTCGGCGGTGTCAGCCACGTTTGGCTTCTCCCGTTTCGGCCAGCAGGCGCACGACGACATCGGCGCTGCTGACGCCTTCGGATTGAGCCTGGAAATTCGTCAGGATGCGATGCGTCAATACCGGCCCAGCCACCGATTCCAAATCCTCTTTGCGCACGAGATAACTTCCGTGCAGAACGGCGCGGGCTTTGGCGCCGCGAATCAAATATTGGACGGCACGAGGCCCCGCGCCCCACGAAACCCATTTCTTGAGCCAATCCGGCGCATCGGCGGAGCGGGGCCGGGTCTTGCGCACAATTGCGACTGCCATGTCATAGATATGATCCGGCACCGGCACGCGCTGCACGACTTCCTGAAAGCTGATGATTTGCTCGCCATTGATGAGCTTGGTTAATTGCGCGGGTGCGCCGCTGGTCGTCTCGCGGGCGATGCGGCCTTCTTCCGCCAGGCTCGGATAATCGACGTGGATGAAAAACATGAAACGGTCCAGTTGCGCTTCGGGCAGCGGATAGGTGCCTTCCTGCTCAATCGGATTTTGCGTCGCGAGCACGAAAAACGGCGCGGGCAGGGGAAAGAATCGCCCGGCCACCGTGACGCGATGTTCCTGCATGGCTTCCAGCAGGGCGGATTGCGTTTTCGGCGGCGTGCGGTTGATTTCGTCCGCCAAAACGATATTGGCGAACAACGGCCCTTTGACGAACACGAACGCTCGGCGTCCGGGGACATCCGTCTCCTGCAAAATGTCCGTGCCGGTGATGTCGGAAGGCATCAAATCCGGCGTGAATTGGACGCGGTTGAAATCGAGCGACATCGCTTGCGCCAGCGCATTGACAATGGTGGTTTTAGCGAGGCCGGGCACGCCCATGAGCAAACCGTGGCCGCGCGCCAGAATGCAAATCAGCAGGCGTTCAATCACGACTTCCTGGCCGATGATGACCTTGGCAAGTTCGGCGCGGAGGGCTTTATAGTTGGCCCGCAACTGATCTATCGCGGACACATCGTCCCCGGAAAGGGTCGATGAAGAAGACGAAACGGGGCCTGAAAGTGGTTGCTTGGACAACGATAAATCACTCATTGGGCTTCACAGTAAAAGGGAGACCCAAAATCCGCCAATGAAAAAAGAAAAATCCGGCGCCTGTGACAAACACGGGTCTGAACAGAATTCATCGCGCTCTTCGTTTCCTTGTTTTAGAGAGTCTTTGCCGTTTCCACTGAAATTGAACAGAAGGTCACAAAGGCAACGAAGAAGGCCAAGCGGAAGACGGTTCAGGCCGGTCTATAAAACATCATCAAGTACTCGTGCAAGTTCGTCCGCGCCCGCCGTGCCTGCAATGTAGTGGCCAACGACGCTTCGCAGGGCGAACGCTTTTTCGGCCGGCATGCTGCGGAGGAGGTCTTGAATAATGATCCGGCCGATGGCTGCGAAGGTGTTTCCATTATAAAAGCAAAATGGCGCCAATCGATGGCACTGGCGGAGAATATCGAGAACCTCCCGCAGCGGCAGGTTGCGCTCCCTCGTCTTATTCCAGAGTGATCGAGTTGGTTCGAACCCATCGGAAGTGGGCTTGTGGAGCGCGTTCTTTTGTTGGCAAAGCCCCGCGTTAATCGTCGCCACCGTATCCCAAGGCCAGTCCCGCAGCCACACCCTGTTCATTTCCGTTTCGAACGCTGCCGCTGAAGATTGCTTTTGATCTTCTGCATCGTCGCGACACCTTCGCTTTTCAGGTATCCGCGGCCAGTCTTGGCAAATACAGGTTCAGGCAAAAATCGGTCTTGAATCCGCAAAGCCTCTTTCATTGCGGCTCGCAGGTTCTTTTGAACTTGGCTCGTGTTTGCCATGCGACAAATTTACTTGAGTAACAGCGCCGAGTCAATCTGTGCGCCCCGAGAAGGCGTTATAAAAGAATTCCCACGCAGCAGGTGGTTGAGCGGGCCGTTTGGAAATGCTGGCACTTCAAAACCGCAAAATTAGTCAAGCTGCCAACGATTGCGTTTGCTAATTTTGATGCAGATGAACGCCACACGGCCAAAGCATAAAACAACGTGGAATGATTATCACGAGCGCATTCTGCGCGTGCTCACGCATATCCAGAAGCACCTGGATGACGCCCTGGATTTGGAGGAGTTGGCGCGGGTGGCGTGTTTTTCGAGTTTCCATTTTCATCGCATCTTCGCGGCCATGACGGGGGAGACGATTGCCGACTATGTGCGGCGGCTGCGGCTGGAGCGGGCGGCGATGGAATTGAGGTCGGGCGCGAAGCAGGTGATTCAGTTGGCGCTGGACGCCGGGTACGAGGCGCATGAAGCGTTCACGCGGGCGTTCAAGGCGGCTTATGGAGTTTCGCCGGCGGAATTTCGCCGCGCGGCCGGCCCCATCGCCATTCTCGCCGCGCCGTCCGGCGTGCATTTCCGTCCGGGAATTCCTTTGACCACATTCAACACAAATCACATCACAACAAAAGTTATGAAAGTCATTGCCAAAAAGATTGAACCGATCCGTGTGGCTTATTTGCGACACGTCGGGCCATACGAAAAAACCAGCCAAACTTGGATTGATCTCGTCGCGCGGCTATCGGCGGACAAGCAGGTTCGCAAGCGTTCGGTGTTCATCGGCATTGGGCACGATAATCCAGCGGTGACCCCGGCGGCGGAGCTTCGTTACGATGCCTGCATCACGGTGGCAGAAGACTACGAGCCGAAGGAGCCGGTGGCGTTGCAGACCATCCCCGGCGGCGAGTACGCAGTGGCGAAAAATTGCCCGTTCGGGAAAATCAAGGACGCCTACCACTATTTGTACGGCAAATGGCTCGCGCGGAGTGCCAGGGAATTGCGGCCTTTGCCGAGCTTTTTGGTGCTGGTCGATGCCCAGAAGGCGGTCGAGAACACGAAACGACGGGTGGATATATATATGCCGTTGCAGCCCAAGCGGGCGGTAAAGAAGGCGGAGCAAATGAAGATCGAAGTGACGACGCTGGAGCCGCAGCGGGTCGCCTACATGCGGCATGTCGGGCCATACAACGGAGCGCATCAGGTGTGGGTGGATTTCAGGGCGATGCTCAAGAAGGACGGCCAGCCCGGCAAAGATTCGTCGTTCATCGGCGTGCCCCTGGATGATCCAAAGGTCACGCCGCCCGAAAAATTGCGTTACGACGCCTGCGCGACGGTGGACGAAAATTACGCGCCCACCAAGCCAATGCGCGTGCAAACGCTGGCGGGCGGCGATTATGTGGTGGCAAGGAACTGCCCGCTTGGCTCGGTCGCCAAGGGTTACGAGAAATTATTCCACACATGGCTGCCCACGAGCGGCCGCAAAGCGCGAAAGGCCCCGTCGCTATTAGTTGCGGTGAATGGCCCGGAAGGGATGCCGCCGACGTTTGGTTTCACGGATATTTATGTTCCGTTGATTTGAGTTGGGGGCGCACGCGCCTCGCGTGCAGACAATCGGCGCCTCCGCCGATTCGCCCCCATCGGAGTGTTCGGCGACGGCGCCGAACACAACACGCGAGGGCGTGTGTGCTCCCCAAAATAATGGAACGCCGCATGAAGGCGCGCGGCCTACAGGGGCGCTGCCAATTCCAAATTCCGAATTGTAGGCCGGGTCCCCTTACCCGGCGTCCGGAACTCCCAATAATATTAGGGCGGCGACGCAGCACCGCCCTACCTCCCATTTTGGTAGGGCGGACCTGCGTGTCCGCCCAAATATTCCCACCCGCTTCCAATTCAATCACCCCCCCATTTCTTCCGGGCGGACGAAATTCGGTTGAATGCAACCCTGCCGCCATCAGGAGCGATGGGGAGCGCGGTCGTCTCGACCGCCGTTTTCAGCGTCTCGCCGAAAACATCAGCATCTTGCGAGTCTGAACCACGCGGAAAAGGGGTCAACACCACCAGAGGGAAGAGAATTTTCGCGCAAAGAAGATGAGTGCGCAGAGGAATACAAAGACAAATCCACTCCCCACTGAAAACAGTCAGGAACCTTGATTCCTCGCCTGTCTCAAGGTAATTTTTTCCAATGACGGCTATTGCGACTAAACTGCTGGATGATTTCAAAAAGCTCGCGCCTGACGAGCAATGGATCGTCCGCGAGCAGGTGGTTTCCCTGACGGAGGCGCGGCAGCGCGAGGCTTTGGAACGCCTGCGCGGTTCGAGCGCCGGAAAAGGACTTTTGCAAAAATCGCAAATGGGACTACCCGCTCAAGGACTCTCTCCAACTTGTCGCAATGCCTCGCGAAATAATTCATCGCTCATGTAGCCGCCGACTCGTCTGATTTGCTGCAGATGTGATTTAGCATCCGCGATCCGTCCGGCGTTCTTCAATCGCAAAACGACTCCTACTGTTCCCAGCGTTCTAATTCCAAGACGATGAGCAGTCGCGCGCGCTTCAAGATCGTCCAGCACGGCAATGAAGCCAGAGTTTGCCGCCGCAAATGAAATCACGGCGCGTTCGCCCAAACCCATTGCCGTCGTGGACAATTGCCGCAATTCCGCGACGGCCGGCCGAACAAAATTTTTCCCCGCGGTTTCCAGCCATATTGCCGCGGCATCTCTTTCGCGATGACTTAAAATCTCTGTCACCACCGGCTGTGGAACGACCAAAGTTTCCGCCAATTTGGGAACATGCTCGATCAACCCGACTTTTGCCAGGAGGATGACCGGTGATGCGTTGATGACCCAGGACTCAGGCACTCTTCAATTCTGCGGCAAGTTCTTCCGGCGTGTATTGGAAAGGCGAGACTTTGTGGCGAAAGAGCAAATCAAGAAACTCGGCGCGCGACAAGCCCAGCATTTCGGCGCCCTTTCCCGACGATACGCGCCCTTCGTCATACCATTGCACGACCGCCGCCTCGAACATTTCGCGGCTGAAGCGCGCGTCATCGCCGCCAAACATTTCGGCAGCGCGCTCCGGCACTTCGACTATGACTTGTTTTCCCATGCCTGAACTCTATCAGAAACGAACCTGGCAGTCAAAGCCTCTCCAGCCATACTGTCAAACGTCCAGCCGCCAGACACTGCGCAGTCGGCAAGATGCCGAGGACTCAAGACGACTGTGCAGATACATGACTCCCCCTTTCGATTCGGAACCGAACCCCAAACCCCGGTTCCAACCCATAAAAGCGCCGTGGGAAAACGCGCCAGCCACCCAAGGGCCGTAGGCGCGGCATCGTTGTAGAAACGACTCCCAAAAGATGCTCCAAGCTCCGTAGGGAGCGGCATAGGCGGCAATGACCGAAGGCGGGTGAAGCTCTCAATAATATCGGGGCGGCGACGCAGCACCGCCCTACCTCCATTTTGGTAGGGCGGACCTGCGTGTCCGCCCAAATATTCTCATTCAATCACCCCCCATTTCATCCGGGTGGACGGAATTCGGTTGAATGCAACCCTGCCGCCCTCCGAAGCGATTCATTTAATTTGATTTGATCTGGGGAGCGCGGTCGTCTCGACCGCCGTTTTCGGCGTCTCGCCGAAAACATCGGCATCTTGCGAGCATGAACCAAATGGTGGCAGGCCAGCGGGAGATCAGAACAAATTGTTGGGAAGACGCTTTCGCGTGAGCCGGCCGGGGCGACAGAGAAGATCGCGATCCCAAGTCCAACTGCATCATTCCCGAAGCCGGTACCCTGCTTGACACTGCGAAGTGAATAGAACACGATTGAGAAATGAGACGGTTTCGTTCGACTCTTATCAGCTATTACCAAACCACATGAGTTGGCAGTTTCGACAGTCGTTTAAAGTCATACCCGGTCTAAAGCTGAACCTTTCGAGATCCGGTTTAAGTGCAAGTATCGGGGGCGCGCCGTTCACGCTGAATGTTGGACCAAGGGGGGTGACTGGGACAGCATCAATACCGGGAACAGGCATATCGTTTCGCGAGCACATTTCCGGTGAAACGCATTCGACTAATCGAGTTCGCTACTCGCGCGGGACGGACGGCGCACAGGCGACCCCACCTGATGTTGACACAGCTTACGATTCCAAGACCAGTCGTCCTGTTAGGGAGATTCGAAGCGCGAGCACAGAACTATTAACCAGTGAAAGCCTCCAGGGTCTGAAGGATTTAATGAGGATGGCATACGAGGAATCCGAGCAAATTCGAAGCGAGCTTTCCAAAGCGAAAATGGAGTATTCTCGCGCAAATGCCCGTTTCCAGTCATGGGATGAAGGATGGCTATTGAAGAAGCTCTTTAAGGACGCGTACGTCGATCGAGGAGCCGAGGCTCAGATAGCACGAGCAAGGGCTGCTGAACTCGAAGAACAACTTTCTTTAACAACGATTTCTACGCAGATTGAACTTTCCCGAGATCAAGCTGAACCGTTTTTCAGAATGCGAGATGACTTTACTGCGTTGTCAGAATGCGCCGCAATTTGGGACATAAAGACGGAACAGTCTACGGACAAAATCCGCCAGCGAACGACGGCTGACACAGCAATAAGCCGCGAGAAAGTTAAATTCTCATTAGGACGCTGTGAACTGGTTAGCTGGGACCAGAATGTGCCGCACCTGCAAAACGCAAAGGGTGGGGACATTTATTTATATCCGGGTTTTATTTTGTACCGCGCGTCTAGGACTGCGTTCTCTGTCATCGATTGCCATGACGTGAAACTAATCGCCGTTGCAGTTAAGTTTCAGGAATCCGAAACTGTTCCAAACGACGCACCAACAGTGGGTCATACCTGGGTAAAAGCGAATAAGGACGGAAGCCCGGACAGGCGATTTGCAAATAATTTCGAGATTCCGATCGTGCGCTACGGACAAGCGGAATTTAAGAGTGAAACCGGTCTTGATGAGGAATTTCATTTTTCTTCCACCGAGCGCCTTGAGCGGTTTGCGAAGTCTTGGAATGCCTTCGTCGCGTCATTCGATCACCGGATTTCGCTCGTTACTGCGGTGGACGATGGGGGCCGGAGTGTTGATCCTAGCGCGTTGGCGAGTAACGATGCGAAACTCGTAGGCACAGAGGCACACTTTGAATGTGATGCATGCCATCAACCGATTGAAGTAAATGCGGACGCGGCGGGTCGGGAATTTCGGTGTCCCGGATGTGGCGAGAGGCTCGTTGTGCCGGAGGTGCGAGGTAATCAAAGTGGGAGAAATTGAGGCAAAGCAACTTGGAGAGCGGTTTTCCGTCGTCGCGATCGGAGATGCCGATGCAATCATGTGGTTATGTGGGACTGACGCTCGTGGGGCTTCCCACCAAATTGATGGCGTATGAAAAATGACAACGAGCGACGTAAAGCGAAGGACAATGTTGCTGTCGGCGAGTTGGCGAAGGACGCAATTAGGTTCGCCGAACTGACAGACCACCTGCTGCCCTGTGGGACGGATCTTACGCTGCTTGTACTAAAGGGGCACCTCGTCGCGGAACAACTGTTGGAAATAATTCTGGCGCGATTACTGAGGGTTTCAGAGTTACCAGGTAAACCGGGAAGGCTGCAATTTTTTCAGAAACTTAAATTGGTTGAAAAAGTAGTGTGCGAACGAGAACCGGGGCCAAGTGCCGATCTTCTGTGTGTCCTTGACACATTGAATGACGTTCGCAATAAATTAGCGCACGGGCTGAAAACGCCTAAGGAGATAGAAGGACTCGTCCAGAGTTTGATCCAATGTTATTACACGAAGAAAGGTCAAAAACTCCCGAAAGGCTGGCAAAAAGACATTTATGGACATTTGACAATATGTCTTTTTGCGCTGTGCCAATTTCTTCTTAAAATCAGGCTTCATTCATACGAACTAGAAAAGTATTAATCGGATAAAAGCGGATTAGAGGCCCTCAAATAACTTCGATTCGATTTCCGATGGTTCCTTATCCAATCCGCTTAATATTCCCTTTGGCGGGGTGACATGCATCCCGTGATAATCAATGCACCAAGGTTTGATGAGAACGGTTCTCAATAGCCCAATCTTGGTATGTTTGCATTTGTCCTGCGCCGTATTGCGGAAACTGAACGCCTTTTCAGAGCTGCTGAAAACATAAAAGATGTTAACGTGAAAGGGAAACGCCCATCCGCTTCGCATGTCGAACTGCGCGAATGGGTGAGTGCTTTCTTGGACTACGACGCTCCGACCAATCGCTTCCTCAGGCGACAAGTGTTCCGAAAAAACAATGAGAGCTAACGAGACCGAACCTCTTTGCACGAATCGGAAGCCGAGCCTGTCACAATAATTAAGGGCGTTTTGCATCTCACGCCTAAGCTTCGCTTCCTTGCCCCCGTGGCCAAGCCATTTATCCACGAAAGTGTCGGGTCCGTATATTGTGTCCTGCTCAAAATAAAAGGGGTGTTTAAGGCGGCGTAACGCTGTTGCGACGCAACTAATCAGTGCCTGATCCATATCCTACCCAACATAATTATTTCGCGCTTACGTGCCGTCAAGCATTTGCGCCCAGACACCTAATCGAATATTTCGCAGGGTGTGCTAGTTTTTGCGTTACTCCAAATCCGAATCTGACATGGGCCGTCCTTCTGAATCTCTCCACATTCTGATTGAATTTGGCCATGACCAGCCCCATGTTTCGGTGACTTTATGAATGCTCAGACTGAATCGACGAATTCCGCCGTGAACGCGAAATTGCAGACGGCTACTTTCGGTGGCGGGTGTTTCTGGTGCGCCGAGACGGTGTTTCAGCGAAAAAGGCGTCAGAGCAACATAATTACACATTATCCCTCCGATGCGGGCAAGAGACGTGTAAAATAATCGGTAAAATCTTTGCGCCCTTGGGTCTTTGCGTCTTGGCTTTAAATTCCCCTTTTGCTTACGGGGAAGAAATTTTAACGCAAGGGCGCAGAGGCGCAAGGATGCGGCGAGGACGAGCGACCGGCTCATCTGCCAGCGATAGAACGCTTGAGTCGGGCTGCAAAAGCGGTATTTTGCAAGAGATGACTGTGGAACAAATCGAGAGAGAGGCGCTGGGCTTGCCGAGCGAGGCGCGGGCACGTCTGGCTGATTGTTTGGTGGAGAGCTTGAATAGCGCAGAGATGAACCACATTGATGAGGTGTGGATCGCGGAGGCCAGGCGTCGGCGGGATGAAGTTCGCCAGGGGAAAGTTCAAACGATCCCGGGACCGGAGGCGTTAGCACATGTGCGGCGCACGGTTGGCGGATGAGATTTGAGTTTCACCCGGAGGCAGTGCGGGAATATGGGGACGCTGCGGCCTATTACGCGAGCAAAGAGTCCGCCCTGCATTTGCGATTTATTGCCTCAATAGAGCGCGCCATAGAGATTATTCTTCAAGACCCTCTGCGCTGGCCCCAAGTTGACGAGGACATTCGGCGTTGTCTCACGAGGGTGTTTCCCTACGCCATTTTTTACACGCTTGAGGATGGCTATGTCCTTATTGTCGCAGTCGCCCACTGCAGTCGCGAGCCAGGCTACTGGAAAAGTCGTATTTCTTGAGGCCAGCAGTTCTTCCGGTTCAATCCAAAACAATCGGCAAAACCATTGCGCACTTGGGCCTTTGCGTCTTGGCGTTAAATTCCCCTCTTGGATCCGGGGAAGGGAATATTAACGCGAGGACGAGGATTATTTCCACACGCGATTTTGACGCCGTCCGTACTGCTTGGGGTGTGATTAGAAGTGGGGGATGCGCGAAGCAAGTTTTGCGGAGAGCGGCTGTGTCGAAGACCGTAAGCGTCACGCCGAGCGCCTCTGTAACAAGACAGCATTTTCGTCATAGCCTTTTGCTATGACATCTACACAGAGCTCTGGTCAGATTCTTAAAACCGATTCATTGGCGCGCCTTCAGACGCCCCGACTGCGCAAAGAGCAGTTGCTGGATGAGTTTGAGCGCAGCGGGTTGAGTTGTCCTAAATTTGCTGGGCTGTCAGGGGTTAAGTATTCGACCTTCGCCGCCTGGGTGGCCAGGCGCAAGCGGAGTCGTTCCACGGAAGCCCCGCTGGCCAAGGGTCCCGAGGAAAAGGCCCAGGTGCAGTGGTTGGAGGCGATGGTCGATCAGGCCAGGGTCGCGACTTCCAAGGAGACATCCGTGCTGAAAGTCTATTTCGGCAAAGACGCTCGCGCCGAGATTGCCGATGCCCGGCAAGCCGAGCTGGCGGCGGCGCTGTTGCTGGCTCTTAACACACCATCGCGATGCTGAGTTTTTCCGGAAGCATCAAAGTGTTGCTGGCGATGGAGCCGTGCGATCTGCGCAAGAGTTTTAATGGCCTCCATGGTCTGGTCACCGAGCGGCTGGGCGAGGATCCCCGCCAAGGCGCGATCTTTGTGTTTACCAACCGCCGCCGAACCCGGCTCAAAATGCTCTGCTGGGATGGCACCGGACTTTGGCTTCTGACGAAGCGCCTCGAAAATGGCACTTTCTTCTGGCCGCAGACGGTGGATGCCGGGCAAAAGAAAATGTCGCTGACGCCGCAGGCTTTGGCGATGCTGACTGATGGCGTTGATTTGCGGGGCGGCACCTTGCGGCCGTGGTATGAGCGGCAGCCATAAAAAAGTGAGGGATTTTCTTAATTATACTTGACTGTAGGGGCGTTTTCCGTTAAACCCTTGCTCTGTCGTGACGGAGCAGGAACTTCAACTGGCCCAACTGCTGGAAAAATGCCAGCAGGCCTTGACTGAATCGCTGCGGAGGGAGGAAGCCCTCCGGCGGGAAAACACCGTCCTTCGGCAAAAGGTGGATGCCTTGGTCCGCCGGGTGTTTGGCTCCAGCAGCGAGCAGATAAATCCGGCCCAGTTGCAGTTCTTGTTGCAAGGACCGGAGCCAATCAAATCGGTCGTTGATGTTCCGCCAACCATCGCTCCGACGGTTAAACCATCCAAGCCCGCCGCCACTGAAAGCAAACCCCGCTTGCCGGAAAACCTGCCGGTGGTGGAAGAAGTCATTGATCCAGACGTGGTCAAAGCTCAACCGCAACTCTGGCGTTACATTGGCCAGGAGGTGAGCGAACAACTGGATTACGAGCCGGGCCGTTTTCTGCGCCGCCGCACCATTCGCCGCAAGTATGTTCACCGGCAGGACCAGGATCGCCCGCCTATTGTGGCGCCGCTGCCTGAGTGTTTGCTGGAGCGCGGCATGGCCGCGCCGGGATTGCTGGCCCATGTGCTGGTCAGCAAGTATTGCGACCACATGCCGCTTTACCGGCAGGAACAGATGTATCGGCAGCGCCACGGCGTTGCACTGCCCCGGCAGACGCTGGCCCGCTGGGTGGAACTGGCGGCGGATTGGCTGCGACCCATTTATGAACAAATCCTCACCGGAGTGATGGCTGGCGGCTACGTGCAAGTGGACGAAACGCCAATCCAGTTCCTGGAACCAGGCCATGGGAAAACCCGGCAAGGTTATTTTTGGACCTGCAGCCGTCCGGGAGGTGATGTCGTCTTTCGGTGGGAAACCAGTCGCGGAACGCAGTGCCTGAACAATTTGATCCCGGTTAATTTTCGGGGAGTCATCCAGTGTGATGGCTACTCGGCCTATCGCTCCTTTGCCGACAGCCGCAATGGAACCGTCCAGTTGACAGGTTGCTGGGCCCATGTTCGGCGCAAGTTTTACGAGGCCCTGGAGCAATCGCCTCGCACGGCGGCTTGGTTCCTGGGTCAAATCCAGCAACTTTATCGAGTCGAAGCCAAGCTGAGAGAGCATCGAGCGGGTCCGAACTTGCGCGCCGCCCACCGGGCCAGCCAAAGCAAGCCGGTCGTTCAGCGACTTCAACGCGCCCTGGTCCGGCTCAAGGCCAGCCATCGCTATCTGCCGCAAAGTCTGCTGGGCCAGGCCATGGATTATGCCTTGGGCCAATGGCCAACCCTGAGCGTCTACCTTGAAAAAGGAAGCGTTGAAATAGACAACAATTTAGTCGAGAATTCCATTCGTCCCACGGCGGTTGGAAAGAAAAACTGGCTCTTTGTCGGAGAAGCCGGCGCTGGCCAGCGCGGAGCGATTGTTTACAGCATCATCGAAAGCTGCCGCCGCCGAAACATCGATCCATACGCATACCTCTGCGATGTTCTCGCCCGCCTGCCTCGAATGACCAACCACCAAATACCAGAAGTCACCCCAGGAGCTTGGGCCAAATCTCGCCGCCCCTCTGCAAAAGCAGCGTAGATGTCAGAGATAGCTGCCTCTGGCGTCTCTACAAAACTCTAGTTCAGTCACACGGTGCGTCGCGTGACGCTTACCGAAGACCAGCCGCAGCAGCATGGAAACATGCGGCGCGTTGGAAAGAATTCCAGGGATCGCACGTGCAATTCCGAAGTTTTGACATGCTTATCGGAAATGGCCAACAACAAGATTCGGTTTCGGTAGTTTGAGTGTTGCTGCGGCTGGTCTTCGACACAACCGCGCTCCGCCTGTCGGCCCGCGTCCATCACCCGATTTCAATCGTACCTTCCTGCTTGAATCTGTCCATATTCTGATTGAATTTGCCCGTTCCCAGCCCCATGTTTCGGTGACTTTATGAATGCTCAGACTGAATCGACAAATTCCGCCGCGAACGCGAAATTGCAGACGGCTACTTTCGGGGGCGGGTGTTTCTGGTGCGCTGAGACGGTGTTTCAGCGGATTCCGGGGGTGAAATCCGTGGTTTCCGGTTACGCGGGCGGCTCCGTTTCGAATCCCAGCTACAAGGCGGTTTGCTCGGGGACGACGGGGCATGCGGAGGTGATTCAAATCAAGTTCGACCCGGCGGTTGTTTCTTACGAGAAGCTGCTGGAGATTTTTTGGGAGGCGCATGATCCGACGACGCTGAATCGGCAGGGCAACGATGTTGGGACGCAGTATCGCTCGATCATTCTTTATAGCAACGAGGCGGAGAAGGCGGCGGCCGAGAAATCCAAGGCGGCGGCGGCGGCGCATTTTTCCTCGCCCATCGTGACGGAGATTGTGCCGCTGACGGTGTTTTATTCGGCGGAGGATTATCACCAGAATTATTACAACCTGCATTCCAATGAGGGCTACTGCCAATTCGTCATCGGCCCGAAATTGCATAAGCTGATCGACAAGGGCGTGATTCCGCAGGGCGCGAAATAATTTGTCATTTTTGGCTTAATTCGATTCGATTTAATTTAATCTAATTTCCGCGAAAGTTTTTAATTTAATGCGGCGACAATATCCCTTCCATCTCATCGAGCCCAAGTGGCAGAACGCCTGGGACTCGGCTTCGGCTTTTCGCGCCTGGAATCCCGGCGACAGCATCCCCGGCGAACATCCGTTTGCACGGCGGCACGGGCTGGGCGGGCCGGTGCAGGCGGAGCAGCTTCCGCCGAAGTTCTATATACTTGACATGTTCCCGTATCCTTCCGGGGCGGGGTTGCATGTGGGGCATCCGGAGGGCTACACGGCCACGGATATTCTGGCCCGCTACCAGCGCGCGCGCGGGCGAAACGTCCTGCATCCGATGGGCTGGGACGCCTTCGGGCTTCCGGCCGAGCAATACGCGATCAAGACCGGCCAGCATCCGCGCCTCACGACGGAGGCGAACATCGCGACGTTCAAGCGGCAGATCAAGGCGCTCGGTTTCAGTTACGATTGGAGCAGGGAAATCGACACGACCGATCCCGATTATTTCAAATGGACGCAGTGGATTTTCCTCAAGCTTTACAATTCGTGGTTCAACCCGGCCACCAACAAGGCCGAGCCGATTTCGACGCTGCCAAACCAAAACCGCGATTTTGTTGACAGCCAGCGGCTGGCCTTTGTTTCCGAAGCGCCCGTCTGGTGGTGCGAAGGGCTTGGCACTGTCCTCGCCAACGAGGAAGTGGTCGATGGCAAGAGCGAAGTGGGCGGCTTCCCGGTCACGCGCAAGCCGATGCGGCAATGGATGCTGCGCATCACGCGTTACGCCGACCGGCTTTTGGATGGGCTGGAGAAGATCGAGTGGAGCGAATCGCTCAAGGAAATGCAGCGCAATTGGATTGGCCGCAGCGAAGGCGCGGAAGTCCATTTTTCGCTGGGCGCCGGCCAGCCGGACTTGACGGTTTTCACGACGCGCCCGGACACCCTGTTTGGCGCGACTTACATGGTGCTCGCGCCCGAACATGCCTTGGTCGAGTCGATCACCACTCCGGAGCAGCGCGAAGCCGTCGCCGCCTACAAGGCTGCGGTCGCGCGCAAAAGCGATTTGGAGCGGACGGAATTGTCGCGCGACAAAACCGGTGTTTTTACCGGCGCGTTTGCCATCAATCCTGTCAATAATGAGAAGATTCCGGTCTGGATTGCTGACTATGTGCTGGCAACTTATGGCACCGGCGCGATCATGGCGGTGCCGGGCCACGACACGCGCGATTTGGAATTTGCGGAGAAATTCAATTTGCCGATTCGCGTCGTTGTTCAAGCGCCTGCCGGGCAGGAATCGAAAGGGTTCCTCGGGGATGGCATTGCTGTTGAATCGGATTTCCTGAACGGGCTTGCGACGCCGGAGGCCAAGAAAAAAA
This sequence comes from uncultured Verrucomicrobiae bacterium, assembly GCA_963764165.1. GTDB lineage: Bacteria > Verrucomicrobiota > Verrucomicrobiia > Limisphaerales > Palsa-1400 > Palsa-1400. Next base: position 212,279 of record CAVXRD010000003.1, on the reverse strand, counting down.
TCACGGCCTGGCTGGCGGAAAAGGGCAGGGGACGCAAGACGGTCAATTATAAATTGCGCGACTGGCTTTTCAGCCGCCAGCGTTATTGGGGCGAGCCGTTTCCGATTCTCTGGAAAACCGGCCCCGACGGAAAGCCGCGGCACGAACCGTTGCCGGATTCCGTTTTGCCATTGCAGCCGCCTTCGCTGACGGATTTTAAGCCGACCTCATCTGGCGAACCGCCGCTCGCGCGCGCGCACGAATGGGTGAACTTGCCGGACGGCTCGCATCGCGAGACGAACACAATGCCGCAATGGGCCGGGAGCTGTTGGTATTATTTGCGATTCACCGATGCGCGGAACTCGAACCAATTTTGCTCCGCCGAGGCCGAGAAGTATTGGATGGGCACGCAGCCGGCGGGTCACGGCGAGCGTCCGGGAGTGGATTTATATGTGGGCGGAATTGAGCACGCGGTGCTGCATCTGCTTTACGCGCGTTTCTGGCACAATGTTCTTTACGATCTGGGTTACGTCTCGACGCCGGAGCCATTTTTCAAGCTGGTGAACCAGGGTTTGATCCTCGGCGAGGACAACCAGAAAATGTCGAAGTCGCGCGGGAACGTGGTCAATCCTGATGACATCATGCGTGAATATGGCGCGGATGCGTTGCGCCTTTACGAGATGTTCATGGGACCGCTCGAAATGGTGAAGCCGTGGAACAACAAAGGCGTCGAGGGCGTCTACCGCTTTTTGGGCCGCGTCTGGCGTTTGTTCGTCGATGAGCAAAGCGAGACGGCGTTCGAGCAGGAACAAACCGCGAGCACTTCGGAATCGCCGGAAAGCCTGGCCGCGATCAAATTGAGCGCTGCCGTCAAAGATGTGCCGCCGACGCCGGCGCACTTGAAGACACTGCACGCGTGCATCAAGAAGGTGACCGAGGATTTGGACGCCTTCCGTTTCAACACCGCCATTTCGGCGCTGATGATTTTTGTCAACGACGCGATTACCTGGGAGACGAAACCGGCGTCGGTCATGCGCGATTTTCTGTTGCTGCTGCAACCGTTCGCGCCGCATCTGGCGGAAGAACTCGCCGCGAAACTTGGCGGGACAGGAACCCTCGCCTACGAGCCGTGGCCGAAGTTTGATCCGGCGTTGCTGGTCGAGGACACGATCGAAATCCCCGTGCAGGTGAACGGCAAATTGCGCGATAAAATAGTCGTGGCGTCCACGGCGCCGCAGGCCGAAATAGAAGCTGCGGCGCAGGCGTCTGAAAAGGTGAAGGCGTTTATGGATGGCAAGCCGGCAAAGAAGATTATCGTGGTGCAGAAAAAGCTGGTGAATATTGTGGTGTAGAAAGACCGGCGCGCGGTAGGGCGAGGCTCGCGCCGAGCCGCTTTGGTTTTAAGATGGGATGCGGGACGCGAGGCGCGTCCCGCTGCACGCGGGGGCGCGTGCGCTCCCCGGAGTTAAAGGCCCGGGGAGCACACGCGCCTCGCGTGTTGCGGTCGGCGCCCTCGCCGACCGCCCCGCTCGCAATTTTCCGCCGATTGAAATGGGAATTATAGGATGGCTCGGCGGGAGGCACCAACCAACGAATCGGTAAGAAGTTCCGACGAACAAATTTCGCCTTTGGGGGTAGGGACGCCTCGCCGAGGCGTCCGGTTGCGCGTGAAAGTTTTTGTGGGCCGCACCGTTCAACGACGCCTCGCCCCGGACGCCTCGGCGAGGCGTCCCTGCCTCCACAAGACAGTTCGTTGGCAGCGTCGCCCTACCGGGATTTACGCCTTGCGGCGGGGTGCAATTCCACCTTGGTGTTTTTCCGTTCTCCCGTATATTGTCACGCAAGAGTGAAATACTTGACGAAAGAGGAACAGTTAGTGCTTTGTTTAGTATTGATGCTGGTGCTGACCGGCTGGGCGGTAAAGGTCTATCGGGCGGCCCATCCGAATGCGCCAGTGGCTTTGCAGCAAAAAACGTAATATGGAACGCACCAATCCAGAAGACGAGCTGCGCCGCATCGTGGCGGCGGACGCACGGTATCCCATCGACGCCTATGTGTTCGTGCAGGAGGCTCTCGAACACACCCAGCGCGCCCTCGGGCGCAACAAACTCAGCGAGCGCCACGTCGGCGGCAAGGAATTGCTGGAGGGGATCCGTCTCTACGCGCTGAAGACGTTTGGCCCCATGGTGCCGACCATGTTTGAGGAATGGAATATCCGTTCTTGCGAAGATTTCGGCGAAATTGTCTTCAACATGATCGAGCACAAAGTGGCCAAAAAAACCGAAACTGACAGCCGCGAAGATTTCAAGGGCGGCTATGATTTCAGCGAAGCTTTCCGCAAACCATTCCTACCCACGAAACCCGCCCGCCAATCCGAACCCGCGCCACCCGAACAGGCTGAGCCGGGCCGGGTGAATAAATCGTAGGCGCAATGATGCAGTTAAGAAGGGTAGCGCGACCGTTCCTGCCGCATCAAGTCGGCGTCCCGCCGGCTGGCTGTGGCGAAAAATCTGCATCCACCTTTCGGTGATTTATCAGAAGCGTAAGATGTCTTCGGCAGGACGCCTAAGACGGCGGTCGAGGCGACCGCGCTTCCCAATTGCAACTGATTCGGCTAAGCGGACATAGTGGCAAAATAAAACGGCGCCCTGAAATATTCAGAGCGCCTTCGAAGCCGCGGACGTGAAGGAATTAGCGCGCGCCAAGAATGGCATCCTTGGCTATTTTCGAAACTCGAAATTTCAACACTTTTCCCGCGGGAATGGTGATGGGTTTTCCGGTTTTGGGATTGCGTCCCGTGCGAGCCTTTCTATTGACGAGGCGCAGCTTGCCGATCCCAGGGATCGTGAATGTGTTCTTTGCGTGCTTGTAGGCGAGGGCAGCCAGGCTGTCAAGGATCTCGGCGCCCGCCTTCTTGGTAAGTCCATTTTTGGCGGCCAATTCGGCCGCCAGCTCAGATTTCGATAACGCTTTTGCCATATTAATAATTAACTGTGTCTTGTGTGTTGGATCATGCCAGCCGGACTCCTTGAGACCTTGCCGCGCGCACGTTTTAATACGCATTTCCAAAGCGCGGCAAGGGAAAAAGGCCGCGGTCGCAAAAAAAGTTGCGAGGAGCCAGTGAGAGCTTGACTTGCCTCGGCAATTTCACACAATTCAGGTGATGGCTGCATTGTTTACCATTCAAAGTGACTACCGCTACGAGATCACTCGCAAGATTTTCGAGGGTGGAATGGGAATCGTTTACGAGGCGCAGCAACTCGGCGCCCGCAACTTTGTCAAGCGCGTGGCGATGAAGGTCATCCGCCAAAGTTACGCCAATCAAAAGCAGTTCATCGAAAATTTCATCGGCGAGGCCAAGCTGGTGGCCGACCTCATTCACACCAACATTGTCCAGACGTATCATCTCGGAGAAGCGCGCGGCCTCTACTTCATCAGCATGGAGCTGATCAACGGCGTGAACCTCGAGCAATTCGCCCAGCAGCTTGCGGCCAAGGGCGCGGTGCTGCCGTCGGAATTGGCGGTGTTCATCACCAGCCGAATCGCGCGCGGGCTGGCTTACGCGCATTCCAAATGCGACGACACCGGCAAGCCGCTCGGCATCGTTCATCGCGACGTGAGCTTCAAGAACATCATGATCGCGTTCGCGGGAGATGTGAAGTTGACAGACTTCGGCATCGCCAAGGCCAAGGGCTTCCTGCAGGACAACGAAGGCGAAGTGGTCGCGGGCAAGGCAGATTACATGAGCCCCGAGCAGGCGGATTTTCAAATCACGGACAAGCGCTCGGATATTTTTTCAACCGGCGTGGTGCTGGCGAATCTTCTGCTGGGTTACAACATCTTCAAAGGCCCGAGCGCCGAGGAATCGCTCGAGCGCATCATGAAGCTGCCGGTCCCGAATTTTTGCCAGTTGAATTCGCGCATCGACGAGCGGCTCAATGAAATTTTGCAGCGCACCCTGGCCCGCGACATTTCCAAGCGCTACGCGACGTCGGATGAATTATTGTACGACCTGGAGTATTATATCTATCACAAGGGCTACGGGCCGACAAATGAGACGCTGGGAAAATTCATGGGTGATTTATTTGGGCAGAAAATTGTGCTTGACTCGACAGACAAGGGCGAAACCACGGTGATTGGGCGTCCTGTTTCGGCTCCCCTCCCTTCAAAATAGATTGAAGACATCTCGCGCCAAGACCAAGCCGGCCTCGGTCGTCCTCGGATTAATTCAAAGCAGATGCTCCGCCGACCCGGCTGAGAACCTCGCCCGCGCCAGCGAAAAGATTTCGCGGGCGGCAAAGGACGGCGCTCAGATTATTTGCACACAGGAATTGTTCGCCTCGCAATATTTCTGCCAGGTCGAGGACCACAAATACTTCAAACTGGCGGAACCGATTCCCGGCCCCTCGACGACAGAGATGCAAACGTTGGCCCGGAAGCACAAGGTGGTCATCATCGCGTCTCTTTTTGAAAAGCGCGCGGCAGGACTTTACCACAACACGGCGGCAATTATCGACGCGACCGGCGTGATGCTCGGCAGCTACCGCAAGATGCACATTCCCGACGACCCGCTGTATTACGAGAAATTCTACTTTGCGCCGGGTGACCTTGGTTTTCGCTCCTGGAAAACCCGATTCGGGAAAATTGGCGTCTGCGTCTGCTGGGATCAATGGTATCCGGAAGCGGCCCGCCTCACGGCGATGCAGGGGGCTGAGATTTTATTTTATCCAACCGCCATCGGCTGGCATCCATCAGAGAAGGCGCAGTATGGTGAAAATCAACACGCCGCTTGGGAAGTGATGCAGCGCAGCCACGCCGTGGCCAACGGCTGTTACGTGGCGGCTGTCAACCGAATCGGCCTCGAAAAGCCCGACGGCGGCGATGGAATTGAGTTCTGGGGCCAGAGCTTTGTGGCGGCGCCCAGCGGTCAAGTCATGGCCCGCGCCAGCGTCGACAAGGAAGAGACGCTGCTCGTCCCCGTCGATTTGGCCCAAGTCGAATTTTCGAGGACGCATTGGCCCTTCCTGCGCGACCGCCGCGTGGACGCTTACGGGGATATGTCAAAACGATTTATTGATTGAGTGGCCAATCAACAAAGGAGCAGGGGACAGCCTGGGTTACCGGAGCTGGCGGATTGATTGGCAGTTACATTGTCCGTCTCGCGCCGAAATTTGCCCCGCAGTTCAAAGTTATTGCGCTCGGCCGGGCAGAATTGGATCTGGCAGATTTCGCAGCTATGGACCGCCGGTTTGCCGCCGAGCGGCCGAGCGTCGTCATCCACTGCGGCGCGATGTCGAAGACTCCCGATTGCCAGTCTAACCCCGCCGCCGCCCAGCGCATCAACACAGAAGCCACGGCGCACCTTTCGGGCCTGGCCTCGGATGCGGATTTCATTTTCTTCTCGACAGACCTTGTTTTTGACGGACGAAAGGGAAACTACCTTGAAAATGACGCGGTGAATCCCCTCAGCATCTACGGCGAAACGAAGGTGGCCGCGGAGCAGGCGGTATTGGAGAACCCCCGCCACATCGTAATCCGAACTTCGCTGAACAGCGGTAAATCCCCTAACGGGAAAAGCGGTTATAACGAGCAATTGCTGGCCGCCGCGGCCGAAGGAAAAACCATCCGATTGTTTGAGGACGAGTATCGCTCGCCCATCTCTGCCACGGTCACTGCGGAGGCAATCTGGAAATTGGCCGCAAATCCGCGCGGCGGAGTCTGGCACTTGGCCGGAACCGAGCGGCTTTCGCGCGTCGAAATCGGGCGGCTGCTCGCCGCGCGCCATCCTGAAGCAAGCCCGCGCTTGGAGAATTGCTCGCTGCGCGAATATCAAGGCGCGCCGCGTCCCGCCGACACGTCGATGGATTGTGCAAAGATTCAAACGCACTTGAATTTCCAACTGCCTGGACTGACGGAGTGGTTGCGAGATAACCCCGAAGATTGGTTTTAGGACGAGCTTAGCCTAGCGCCGAATCGCCGACTGCTTTCCAGCGCGCAAGATAACTAACCAAGGGGGTGGGAATATACGCCGTCCAACGGCATATAACATACATTGTGCGAAACATATGCCTTAGATCAATTGTCTCGAAACTCATGAGTCTTGGGGGTCGGAAGTTCCAAAATCGTGCGAATAGACGCGTTTGCGTTCCTCCACGTTTTCAGTGGAATAGAAGTTCGTGTAAACCCGGTTGCGAGCAACCAAACCTTTGAGGAGGTGCAGACATCAGTAATCCAGGGGAATCTCGCTGCCTCATCTCAGGGCCATCCAATAGTTGTAAGCCATTCATGGGTAAGTTGTTGTAAATGAGCGTTTCGCTGTCCGACCGCGACGGGGCGCGAGCTGTGGCTCGCAGCCGCCCCGTCGCTCGTTTTAATTCGTGGCCGAGTGCCCGGATTCTATTCCACCGAAAACGTTGAGGAACCCGCGTTTAGGTGCATATTACCGCATAATCAAGCACTTACGTTATAAAATGCCCTTTTTGCGCACATATCAATTCAGCGTATTAAAATAAGGCCGGATTCAGTAGTTTGCCCTTTAACAGCCTATTAAAGGCGCGTTAATCCAGTGATGCCGTCGCCGCGAAGATGAAAACGCCAGGGAATAGTGCGACATATTGCGTTAGCGTCGGTTTTCTACGGAACGGCAGGAAAGGAAAGTTGATCCGTATCGAAGGCGGAACAGCAAGGCAGCCACGCCGTCCGTTCCATGCAGTCATAGCCGCTGCCAGCCACTGCATGGGCTGCGGGGATTATCCGCCCGCCAACCCAATTTGTCAACAGCGCCTCGACCGCCCTGGCCTGCAACGGCTTGCCGTAACGAATTTTCTCTCCCGTCATAGGTGCAAGACGCTTAATGCCGGAATTGCAGCGGACAGATAACGTGCGCGGGCGACACGTCGGGCTGGCCGTGCGGTCATGTCCCGGCAAAGTGAAAAAGTTGACTCGCGCCTGTTTTGAAATGACTGAAATTGTAAAACAGATGCTCCTGGAGTCTGGGATTAAAATGCGAAACGACGACAAGAGAGAACGCGGGCCAGAGCGACCGCCGCGAGCCTGGCGTAGATGGCTTTCTTGGCGTCGTTGGTTGCCCTGTAAAACAAAAAGGCCGGAAGTCCCAAAACGAGGCGCCAGGGAATAGTGCGACATCTCGCGATGGCGTCTCTCATACGTCCGAAACGTTTGGCGCGGCTTCAACCTGCCCTGCCCTTCGCTGCTCCGCAAAATAAAAAATGCCGCCCCTACACGAGGCGGCTAGAAGGCAGATGGTTCGAGGGCGCTTATTCTCAAACCTACGGGCAGAGCTGCTTGTTTGGCACAGTTTGTTTGCCTGTTGCACGCCAGCAGACCTAATTTTACCCCATAAAACAAGGCGATGCAAAACAAAAAGGCCGATGGATCAGTCCACCGGCCTTGCTACTGGTTAAGTCTGCCAGGTCAATTCAGTTCAAGGCGCATTCTTGCTCTGGCTTCCTCCATAGAATCCGCCGATTTGCGGCATTGCCGCGCCCATCGGGCAAACTTCGCCGCGAGTGCGCGCATTTGTTCCGCCGTCAAAACGCGGCCATTGGCCCCGGCATCCTTTGGCATCAATTCCAGGTCGGTAACACTGGTGACCTCATCGAACGCGGCTGCAAGCTCACCCTGGCAATCTCGAACCATGCACGCCAGCTTGGGCTATCGAGAGCCGTCTTTCTGCCCAGCGACAACCGCTTTGAGATTGGCCAGGCCGCTTTCAAGGTTGTCTCCCATCATGCGGTCGGCACTGGCGAAAACCAGGATTAGCTTGAAATAAAACGGCGCCTTGCCGCTGATGGTCCAGGTCACCAAGGTCCGGGAACCTTCGGGTTTCAACTCGAAGTCCTGCTCATTGGTGCATTTCATCGGTTTGTAAAAATCTAATTGACATCGAACGCGATCGTTTGGGCGGCTTTCCATGATCGTCATTTTGCCCGCGCCGACTTTGCTGTTGCCTTCCCAGGTGAAATTTGCGCCAGCGCCCGAGGCGGGGCCGCCGCAGGCCACCTTCATGGCGGGATCAAGCTTGGACCACGGCGACCATTCCAGGAATTTGCGCGGATCGTCCAAGTAAGCGAAGACTTTGGCCGGCGCCCCCGGAATCGTTTCCTGGCGCTGAACGGTCCAGTCATCAGGCTTGGTGGAAGCGATGAAGGCCATGATTCCGATGACGACGAACACCCCGAGCAGTATGTAATACATCATGGTTTTGCGCACCGCTCTGCCAATGGCTTGGGATTGACGCAGAACAATACCCTGCGCGTTGCATCTGTCAAGTTCATGTTATCCGCAATTTTATTCGCCCCAAATGGTAACTTTGTTGCCGTCGGGATCATGGAAGCTCGCGAACTGGCCTTGCTGGTCCTTTTCGATTTTCTCGGGCGTGAGTCCTTTAGTCTTGAGGGTCGACACGCTCTTCTCGAAATCCTCGACGCGAAACACGACTGAAACACTCCCCGAGCTTTTTGGGGGAGAGTTCGCTTTCTTGGGATGGATGCCAAAGATAAAGGGGCCGGCAGCGGTGTCGAATTTGCCATAATATCCACCCTGCATTTCTTTGGTCTCGATTCCAAACTTCGCATACCAGTCGGCGAGAATCTTTGCATCCTGGCATGGATTGATCGAGATCGCGCCGACGTACTTTATTTTCACCGGGGGCGATTCGGCAAACGACGCCGACACGGATAGAAAAATAAGCGCAAACGCAAGATTGAATTTTCGGATGGCTGTGATTGGGAACATTTTCATGATTTTCATATTAATTCCGCATCTGCGCCAGCTTTCGAACCGGCAGGCACAGTTCCAATTCAAAATGCGACCAATCCGTCGCTTTTTCTTTGTTTAGGAAAACCTCAAGCGCTGGCGCATGCTCGGGCTCGTAGGAACTATTGATGAGCCAGCTTCTGACAAAATAGTCCCACGCCGTAGCCACCTTGCGGATGTCGCCGGAAACCTTGATGGCGGCGTATCGCATGGCTGGCATTTTCAATTTCGACATTCCTTCCATGCACTTAAATGGTTGAGATGAGGCAAGACAAACCTCATACCGATAAAGATGCTTGGGAGTTACATCTGGATCGTCCACCGTCATTCCAAAGAGAATTCCTTGCGAAAAAATATTCTGGGATTTGGCCCACTCGATCATCGTTTTGAAGACGGCAAGCAGCTTGTCCAAATCGAAGGCATTGGTCGTCCGAATATAGGCGACTTGCCTTTCGGGAACCTCGATCAATTTCACCGGAAAGGCGGCTCTCTTTTCTTCCGCGCTCATGGGGAGAACATATTCCTGCCCCGTGCGCAGTTCTTTGCAAATCTTGCTCTTTTTGATTTCGCCGCTTTTTCGAAACTGGCTTGGCGAAGTGTCGTAGCCGCATCGGAAGGCGCGCGAGAAGGTGGACGATGATGAAAAACCACAATCCAAAGCTATATCGGTCAAACTTCGGTCGGAAAAACGAAGATGGCGAGCGGCTTTCTCGAGACGAAGGCGGTTCGTAAAATTATTGACGGTTTCGCCCGAAACGGCGCGAAAGATTCGATGGAAATGAAATTCCGAGAAGCAGGCCACTTTCGCCAGTTCCTCCAGTTTCACCTGGCGATTCAGATTCCCGCGAAGAAAATCAATGACTCGATTAATTCTTTGACAATATTCGCCGCTGGCCTGGATCTTTTTGCTTGGCACGGATTCTATTGGTTTTGTGTCATAGAAATAATCCCAACATTGTCCCGATGCCGTCAACGTCAAATTGCAATCACATCGTCAAGGCTTCACTGCGTCCCACCCTGTCTTGACAAAAGGTAGTTTTAAGGAATCCTTAAAACGTGAAGAATTTGGACACAATGACAGTTTCCAAAGTCGGCCAGAGCACACTCCCAAAGTGGTGGCGGGATGCCTCTGGCTTGTCTCAGGGCGGCGTGGTCGAGGTGCGTCCGATGCGCGATGGCAAAAACAGCATCGTGCTAACTCCCAAACCAGCCAAACGCCGCGGAGCTGTCGGACTGCTTCGGCTTTTCGCAAGCTGCCCGGTTCCGATCCCGCTGCCGGAGCGGCATAACCTGCCCTTCAAGTGAGCTTCCTGATCGACACGGACTTGCTGTCCATGCTTGAGCGGAAGCAAGTGCCGCCCAAACTCGAGCGCTGGGTGCAGACCCACGAGGCGGATATTTTCCTGAGCGTGGTTTCATTCGCCGAGTTGCAGTTCGGACTGGGTCGAGCCCCAGTTGCGCACAAGGAGAGCCTCGGCGCATGGCTGACCAACTTGCGGCAGAGGCTCGCTCCTGCCACCGAAGAACTAACCGAACCTGTGCTGGTTAGGTGGAAGGAACTGCTTGCAGACCTCAAGGCGAAGAATCGCACGATGACGTGTGAAGATTCTCTGATTGCCGCCACCGCATTATTTCACCGTCACACTGTCGCGACCCATAATAAGCGTCATTTTGAACCTGCTGGCGTTCAAACCGTGGATCCTTTGATATGAACCGGCGTCACAATTTCCACCTTTCCCGAATGGCTTATTTCACGCATATCTTCTGATTATCGCTCAATGTATGAAAGGTTCCGCCAATCAGATCCGAAAAGCAATTTCGAAGCCGTCTAGCTTATCAATCGGTCCTGCTCAATTTTGCGTTGACAGAACAGACGCCCTAGCGCCCTGATGATCGAATGCGATTTCGATGGGCGGTTACAGGAGTTGTTTTGCTAACTACATCGGGCTTGTTCGCGCAGGCGCTGCCGAGGAAGGAGCCGCGCCTGACTGAGGATCAGGGCCGCCAGCAGTTGGAGGCGTTTCGGCGGACTTGGCACAATCAATCGGAATGGGAATCGCGGGCGGAAAATATTCGGCGCGGCATCCTTGCTGGCGCCAATCTCTCTCCCCTCCCCAAGCGTTGCCCGCTGAATGTCAGGACGTGGGGGCGGCAGGAGAAAAAGGGCTTCACGGTGGAGAATGTCGCATTCGAGAGTGTTCCCGGGTTTTATGTTACGGGCAATTTGTATCGGCCAACGCGCGGGTCGGGTCCATGGCCGGCCATGCTTTGCACGCACGGACATTGGGATGGGACACCGCGCATCAGCGAAATGATGCAGGCGCGCTGCGCCGGGCTGGCGCGGATGGGTGTGATGGCGTTCGCCTACGATATGGTGGGTTATACAGATTCCACTCAAGTTGAGCATCACGATCCGAACGCGCTGACCTTCCAACTCTGGGACAGCATGCGAGCTCTGGATTTTCTAACGAGCCTGCCCGAAGTCGATGCGGCGCGGCTTGGCTGCACCGGCGAGTCGGGCGGCGGCACGCAGACGTTTCTGCTCGGAGCGGTGGACGCGCGGCTTGGCCTGAGCGTGCCGGTGGTGCAGGTCTCCGCGCATTTCTTCGGCGGCTGCATTTGCGAGAGCGGCCTGCCAATTCACCATTCCGCGACCCACGACACAGACAATGCTGAAATTGCCGCGCTGTTCGCCCCGAAACCGCAGTGCATTATTTCCGACGGCCAGGATTGGACAAGGAACGTCCCGAAGGTGGAGTTTCCCTATATTCGCAGTGTTTACGATATATTGGGCGCGTCAAACGCGGTGGCGAATGTCCATTTTGGCACGGAAGGACACGACTACGGGCCGACCAAGCGCCAGGCGATGTATCGATTTGTGGCTCAGCAATGGAAATTAAATGCAGCCGATGCGAATGAAAGCGATGCGATCGTGCCGGCGGAATCGTTGCGCGTCTTCAATGCGGACCATCCGCGCCCCTCGAGTGCGATTCAGGGCGGAGCGGCGGTGGCGGCGGCATTTGCTGCCACCAAGGATGCGGGCCACCGGTGAGTCCAACTGCCGCGGAATTATTGTGGTAAAAGACGGCAGAACCGCTCGCGGTTCTGTGCTGGTGACAATTCAACCAGCCAAACAGGATTTTGCAGCCTGGCTCAATTGTCATTCTTGCCATCAGCGGGCGGCGCCTCCGCGGCCTTTTTCCGAGGAAAACTCATCACTGCGTAGATCAGCAAACCCGCTTGCAAGATCAAGCCGTAGAAGTTGAACAGATTTGGAGGGTTATCGGGAAATGCGAAGAACAAGGCATCGGTCACGCCGTGAATTGCCGCCAGCCAGCCAAGGCTCAATCCGCGAAAGCGGAGATTCGCGTAAATGACTCCCGTCAAGAATATGGCTACCCAGCCTTCAATCGGCTGCGCCTGGACATGGTAAGCAGCGAAAAGGGCGCTGCCAAGGACGACGCTAGTCAACAAAGATAAATGCTGGCGGAGAGCAAAAAGCAATGGCCCGCGGAATGCATATTCCTCGAATATTCCGACACCCAAGCTCGTAAAGAATCCCACCAGCATCTGAAATCTTGTGAATGCCTCCCCTTCCCCTCCACTAAAATAGAATGCCCACAACGCCAAAGGAACGGCCCCCATGAGCATCGCTTTGCCAAATTCTCTGAGCCTCAGGTCAAATCGAACAGCCGCCCACCTTCGATTGAGAAGCACTAAAACGGCGAACGCTCCAAGGCGGGGCATCGACATCAAAGTGTCTCGCGAAAACCATGCCTCCAGCGAATCGACGGGAAAAAAATGATAGATAGAACTGCGAATGAGAATATAAGCAGCAATAACTGAGAGTGACCCAAACAGGGCGCATGAATGTCGCTGCACCGTCCCAGCGTGACGGATGCGCGGCAAAAATCGAGCGTTTTCCCTGGCGGGCGCCAGTGTAATCGAGCCACAGGCCGGCGATATTTCGGCCTGACGGGAACTCTTACCCCGCTATGTGAGTGCGTTCACAGGCGCACGATGCCGCGCCAGAAGGAGCTTGGTGAATCTTTTTTTGGCCGTTTCTACAACACTGCCGCGCCTCTGGCGCTCTGCGGCGACGTCCGAATTTCTATTTGGAAGCCGGAGATGACCACGCACTCTGTTCCGTATCCAATACGAAATACTGATCGTTCCTGGCATGCAACTCTGTATCGCCCGATAACGAAACAATTTCGCCGCCCGATATTTGAATCTTCCCTCCGGCGAGCGCGATAGCTGCATGTCCATAAATCCATCCCGGACATTTGCCGGCGATTTTAATCCTCTCAATCTGATATGATTCAGTGTCGAGGCGGTAAACGGGCGTTTCGCCGTAATGTCGCTTGCCCAGATAACCCAAGGACCCGATAATCCAGATGACACGATCGCCGATCAAGGTTGCGGTATGAAAATCGGTCGGCGGAAAGACCGCTTCAGGATACCCGAAAAATTCGATGGCCCCTGTGGGATGGTGAACAAAAATGTCGTTGTAAATGCAGAAATCGGCATCGTAATAATCTTCATGTTCGCCGCCGATCTGAATGATGCGTCCATCCGGCATAGTGGTGATGGATTGACCGAATCGCTGAGCGCACCAAACAGGATGAATGGGTTCGATGCTTTCGCGGAAGACCTCCGCTGCTTGAAACGCGTTGATCCCCGATCTGACCATTTCCTGGTAAAATGCGCCTTCAAATTTTTGCGGATTGCTGATTCCAAACCGCCGCGTCTGCTGGCCGCGAAAGTCTTCGGGCGCAACGTCGAAATGAATCGCGCTCGGCTCAGGCTCGAATCCCAGCAGCGCGCGCCGAGCCTCAAACGAAAGCTGACCCGGATCGGCGCCGGCCGCGAGCAAGCACCGCGCGATTTCGCGTGTTCGCGCAAAACCCAAAGCGGACCGACCCCGAACGCCAATCAAATCTGCGCCTGCTTTCAGCAATCGTTGCACGGCCGCCGGGTTATTGCTCTCCACCGCATTTATGAGCGGCGTGTGCTCAAATTCGTCGAGCTCTTCAACGCCAGCCCCAATCTCAAGAAGCCAGTTCAACATCGGCAATTGATGGCTCTCAATGGCGTAAAAGATGGGCGGTTTGCCGCATCTGCCCCGCGCGCAAAGATTTGCTCCGGCGTCATAAAGAATTCTCGCCTTTTCCAAATCGCCGGTCTGGATGGCAATCAACCACGCCGTCCGGTCCCAGAAATCTCGATCCTCAAGCGCGGCGCCCTGCCCTATTTCTCGGATCACGTCGGACGCTGAACCGAGCGCGACGGCGCGCATCAGCGCAGTCCACTTCAGTTGAGCGGGATCGGCCCCGGCGTCGAGCAAAGCTTTCACCGCGTCGAATCTTCCGATGCGGGAAAGGACGCGAAGGCCGGATTCCCCATAGCTCGTAATTCCATTCAGCGCTACACCGCACTCGATCAGCAAGCGGATCAGATCGATCAATAACGGGTCGCGCAGAACGTCCCGCCCATGAACGGCGTCAACCAAGGCTCCATATCCACCCTCCGTTTTGTAGTGGACGTCACCTCCGCGGCCAATTAAAAGGCGCACAATTTCAGGGTTGCCGGCGCCCAAAGCCAGCGCCATGGCGCTGGCAGGAACCGTGCCTTGAAGAACGCGGGCCTTGTTGATGTCTGCGCCATGATCGAGGAGGGTGCGAACGAGTTCGGCGTTCACTTTCGGATTCGCTACCGCTCGCATGAGTGACGTGCAGCCCAGCGAGTCGGGAGCGTTGACATCGGCGCTGCCGGAGCCATGACTCAGCAACTCTTTCAATCGCGGCAAGTCGCCTTTGAGAACAAGATTGTGCAAACTCGGATTCACGAGCGCCTTTCAGCATAGTGGTGCGGATCCCCCATTGCGGTAATTTTCTCCAAAAAATCGAGAAATGGGCGAGTGAAAAGTCGCGGGCCTCGACACCGGCGGTGAACGCGATGGCCGCCCTCCGTTCTGCGTGACTTTGGCTGGCGCCGTTAACCCTTTTGCGACTCCGGCGACAGAGTGAATTCCAACGAGGAAAAGTGCTTGCGACATTTTTTGACTGCGGCATAATTCGGGCGTTGCGCGCTTAGCTCAGTGGTAGAGCATTACCTTCACACGGTAGGGGTCGTAGGTTCGAAACCTACAGCGCGCACCATCCAAACTCAGTCCGATCACAAATCCAATGCGAAGCCTTACCCCGCTGCGGCTCGTCACCGCTATTCTGTGGACGTCGTCCTTTGCGGAGCGTCTCCACGCGCAGGACCAGGCAAGCGCGCCCTCGCCGATCGCGGCCAAAATTCACATAGATCCGGCAATAATCGTCAGTCACATTTCGCCAGATTTTATTGGGTTTGGATACGAAACCTCGGCCGTGGCCCAATCGAATTTTTTCACGGGCAGCAATGCAACGATGCTGCGGCTGTTCCATAATTTGAGTCCGCACGGCTTGATTCGCATTGGCGGCAACGTGTCCGACCACACCAAATACGAGGCCAATGGGGTGGCCGCGCCGCGCTCGCAAACAGAGGTGACGATCATCAATCGCCAGAATCTGGATGACTTGGGCCAGTTCGCGCGCGCGGCCGGCTGGAGGGTCATGTGGGGCCTTAACCTTGGCACCGGCTCCAAGGAAGAAGCGGTGCGGGAAGCTCTCGCGGTCAACGCGGCGCTGGGAACCAGCTTGCAATCTTTTGAGATTGGCAATGAAGTTGAAGCCTTGCGCCGTTTCGCGGGTTATGACGCGTATCACGCGGCTTTTCTCGATTACAAGAGGGCGATACGCGCAGTTTTGCCAGACGCGCCGTTTTCCGGGCCCGATTCCATCGGCAACCTCCGTTGGGTCACCAATTTCGCTGACACCGAAAGCGCTGACATAAAATTATTGACGATCCATTACTATCGAGGAGGAGCGGGAGAGCCAAAGTCCACCTTGGCGAGACTCCTCGCGCCCGATGAAGGCCTCGAGCGCAGGTTGGATGGCATGCGAGGCGTGGGCCGCGCTCACGGCGTGGCTTTTCGCATCAACGAGGTCAATTCTTACTCGGGGGGAGGAAAAGTTGGCGTGAGCGATACCTTTGGCTCAGCCTTGTGGTGTTTGGATTTCATGTTCCGGCTGGCTTCCTATGGGTGTGACGGAGTCAACATGGAAACCGACATCAATCATCTTGCCTGGATCAGCCATTATTCTCCAATTGTCCATGACGCGGCAGGCCACGCGCGGGCTTGCCCGGAATATTATGGAATGCTCGCTTTCGCCTTTGCCGGAAAGGGTGTCCTGGTGCGGCTCACGATGGATGGCGCAAGCAATTTGACTGCATATGCCACCAAAGACGAACAGGGCCTTCTCTGGCTCACTGTCATCAATAAAGATTTTTCGAAAGACGCCAGCGTCAAAGCAAGCGTTCCCGGCAGATACACCAAAGCGGACTGCTTCCACCTGCAAGCGCCGACGATGGCGAGCACGGACCAAGTTAGTTTTGCCGGCAGCCAGGTGAGCGACGACGGAGCCTGGTCCGCAGGCTCACCAGAGAATCTTGCCCTTCTCGACGGCGCAGCCATCCTGAATGTTGCACATGCCAGCGCGATTGTTCTGTGCTTTAAGCCTTAGAGCGCGTCTGAACACCGCGTCATCATTGAACGCGGACTTTGTAGAACATTTGCGCATTGGTCTCGGCGACCGAATACGGAGACGCGGCGGTATTTGTCACCCAAGGCCCGAGCAGGTTTGTGGCCTGCAACAAGGAGCCTTGCGACCAACTCAGGACCAGAGTCCGTCCTGGTCCGGGGACCGCATTGAGGGTGACCGGCGGCGCCACTTGCAAGCCCGCATCGTAAAGCGAGACAATCTGATTGCTGGAGAGCGTCGAGAGATAAACGCTGACGGCAGCGATGCTTCCCGGAAAAGTGCGCCCGCCGTTGCCGCCGTCCTGGGCGTCGTTGCCAATGTGCCACGCCACGCCGAATTCTTCGGCATCATGGGCGATCGGATTGACCGCCGTTTGCACACCTGCGCTGTTGATCAAATAGATGTCGGCTTCGGTCGGCTCGATGGCCAATGCCACCAGAGACCATTCATTGGTGGGCGGAAACAAATAAGTGGAGAAGCTCCAGGTGGAGTTCTGGTTCCATGTGTAGCCCAGGTCGGACATGCCCGAATCCGAAACGTCTCCGCCGAACCCGAGGCCTTCGCCGACGCCGCCGCGGTCCATCAAAAGACCAGCCCAATTCTCAACGTTAGTGGCCGGATCGATCCACATCACATAGGTGAGGTTGGTGGCGACCAGGGTGCCAGCAGATGCCGTAACGTAAGAGTTGGGGATGTTGGCGAAGGTTTCCAGCGCTGTGTTGTTGCTGGGGAATCCCAGAAACGCCGGCGCTTGCGGTCCTAATACTCCGTCAAACCCGTTCTGTGAGGCGGTTTGATAAACGCCATCGATGCCGTGGATATAATCGTAGGCGATCGCGGTGCCGGTGCTTGGATCATTGGTTTCGTTCAAGGCCCAATACAATAGCGCCCCGCTGTCAATAACCGCCGAGGCGTAGGAATGCGGCGCGGGCACGACGACTTCAAGGGTGGCGTTGCTGCTGGCCGTCACTCCCACTGGATTCGTGACGAACAACTGATATGTGCCAGCGTTGGCCAGCGTCACATTCGACAGGGTCAGGCTCGGTGTTGTTGCGCCAGCCAGGTTTGTTCCGTCGAATTGCCATTGATAACTGAACGGCGAATTGCCATTAATGCCGGAGGCGGCAAATGTCACCGTGGTTCCGGCATAATAAGCCTGCGACGCCGGCTGGGTGACAATCGAAGGAGCCACAGCGGATACTCCCGACCCTTTGCCAAATAGCGATAGAATCTGATCGCTGGTCAGCGCGGATTGAAATACCGCCACCTCGTCAATATTTCCTGAGAACGCCCGGGTGTTCAGATCCGCCGGGTCGGTGCCAATCGCTGTCGTGCCTCCGCTGAACGCTTCCGGACCGTGCGCAATGGCATTGATGGATGACAACAGATCGGGCTGCCCCGTGTTGGGATCAATATAATAAAGATAGAGCGTGGCCTGCGTGGGTTGGACCACCAGCGCAACAAACGACCACTGATTCATTGGCGGGTACAATCCCGAGTTGAATCCCCAAGTGTCGCCATTATTCGTGTTCCAAGTGTAGCCTAATTCAGCCATTCCAGATGCGTTTTGGGTCCCGCCAAAGCCGATGCCGGCTGCGTCCGTGTTGTTGCGATTAAAAAACAGCCCGCCAAAGGTCGGCTCAGTGGAGTTCGGATAAATCCAAAGCGTGATGGTAACGGCATTTGTGTCCAGATTCAACGGCGGGAGCGTCACCCATGAATTTGTCAATGCATTCGCCGAGGCGAAGGCCCCGTTGTTGGTTTCAAACCCAGGAAAGGCTGGCGGCTGAGGCCCGGCAATTTCATTGAAGCTGTTCTGCGAATTTGCGCCATAGAGACCGTCATAATTGTGGCCGGTGGCATCGTAAGCCGGCAAAATGCCAGTGGAGGGATCGTTGGTTTCATTGAACCTCCAATAGGCCACCGGGCCATCGGAGAGACCTGCGGCGCCATAAGTATTTGCCGCAGGCGCGGCGGGAGCGGGCAGCACAATCAGGGCTGAGGAACTGCTGGGCGCGCTGCCGACAGTGTTCGCGGCTAGGAGTGTATACGTTCCCGCTTGAGCAGTCTGCACATTTGATAAAACGAGCGTGCTGTTGGTGGCGGTCGGATTTGCGGCGCTGGAGATGGGCGAAGGACCGCTGCCCGTATCAAGCATCCACTGGTAGCTGATGGGCAATGTTCCGACAAAGGCCGCGGAATAGGAAAGGGTTTGTCCGACATAACCTTCGTTCGCTGGCAGCGGCGAAATGTCAGCCACAAGTTGCGGGGCGCTGGCGGCCACCACAGTCACAGTCAGAGTCGCACTGGTTGACGCGCCATGCGCATTTGTCACTATGACAGCATACTCATAATTCCCCGGCGCGAAGCCTGTTGTATCCACCACCAGATTCGAACTGGTTCCCCCGCCCACCAGCGAGAGCGTTCCGGTGCCGTTGTCCGCCTCCCATTGATACGAAAGCGGTGGAGCGCCAACGGCCGATTCAATCAGAGTCAGCGGCGTTCCCGCATAGACCGGTGTCACGGCGGGCGTGTAGGCGGGCACAGTGGCAAACGGCGCTTGCGAAATGGCCAGGCCAATATCAAATGTCGCATCGGACGTGCCTGCTCCCCCGTAGGTCACGGTCCCGCCCTGAGAAGGAATCTGGCACAATTGGCCGCCGCTGTAGGGATTGCCGCCCTGGTCGCCGATGTGCTCCCATCCAGACGCGGTGCCATCGCGGCCCAGCGCATAAGCATAGAGGGAATTCGGAGCCAGCGGGGTGTTCAATCCCACCCACTCGAACCAATCGTCCTCCTTGCCGCCGCCGTAAGCTTGATAACTTCCGATCTGGGTGGCCGTCGTGCCGTTGGCGGACAATGCATAGATATACAAATCGTAATACTGAAACGCCGGAAAATTGTTGCCATTGCCAGCGCTTTTCCAGGCCAGCGAATTAAGAACATAACCGCTTGGGCTGTTTCCAGTGGTAAAGGTCTGGCCGTTCCATTCGTTGTGGTTGGCGCCATTGTCAGTGTAATAATTAAATCCGTCATCGCTTTGCTGGCTGTTGAGCAGCTGGGAAATGTCATTGGGGCCAGGCGTGGGAGCATTGGGTCCGATGTCCGCCATCAGAAGGCTCACGATTTGAATCGAGACCGCCGAACTGCTGTTCGTTCCCAATGAATTGCGGGCGACAAAATCAAAATTATACGTGCCGGGCAGCCAGCCAGCCGTATTGACTGAAAGCACTGCATTGGTCGCTCCCGGAATGTTCGTCAATCCGCCGGAAGCTCCTCCGTCGGTCTGCCATTGATAATAAATCGGCGTGGAACCGCCGGCTGACGCGGTCAAAGTAACATTTGTTCCCGCCAGCACCGCGATGTTGGCAGTCGAAGGCGACTCGATTGGCTGGCCGGGAACAGGCGCCGCAGGCAAGGCCAATCCGATGTCGAACGTCATATCGTAATTGTTGGCGGAACTGGAATACTTGACCTTTCCCCCGGCATTGGCGATCAGGCAGGCTTGGCCACCGCTGTAAGGAAGACCGGAGGCGGCGCTGATTTCCTCCCAGTCGCCCGGGCTGCCAACGGCGCGGCCAAATGCAAAACCGTAATTTGTCCCGGGCAAAAGAGATGTTCCAAGGCCCGTCCATTGCATCCAATCCCCTTCCGCCTGCAACTGGCCCGCGACGGTGTAACTGCCAATCAAGGTGGCATTGGTCAAGCCGGTGCCGCTGCCGGAACCGTTCATCCGGAAAATCAACAGCGTGAAGTTTTGGCTCTCCGTGGGCCCGCCATTGCCACCGCCGCCGCCGCCCGCCGTTTGGATCGCGATCGAGGTCAAAACGTATCCCTGCGGGTTATTCGAGGTGGTGAACGTTTGCGATGGGTACCCCGTGGTGGGCGTGGTGGCGCCATCGTCCCAATAATAATTCAGGCCGGATGGCTCTCCGCCCCCGCCGCCAAGCTGGTAGATGTCATTTGTTCCCGGCGTGGGCGCCGTCGATCCGATATCGGTCAAGGTCACTTGACCGTTAGCAGCCGAAGTCAAGAAGACAGCGGAGGCGAATGCGCAAAGAATGGGGAGGTTGGCACGAGAGAGGTGCGTTTTTGTAATCATGTGATTCGGTGGTGTCCGCCATTCATAACCGCCCGCCCTCGCGCCGCATAGCTACCAAAAACTGTAGTATTGAGGCTTATTGTTGAAGAACGCGATAGAAGCGCAATGGGTGGTTGGTGGCGCCGGGATCGACGAGATACAACAAATTGGACTGCAGAAGATTGGTGCTCAACGACGTCCATTTTAATAAATTTGTGGTCGCTTGCAGCACGTAGTTGCTGCCCGGAGCGCCCATCACTTGCAACTGAAATTGCCCATTGGTTAAAAACTGCCCGAAGGAAATTTGGACGGGCTCGACGACAAAAAGAGCGCTGGCCGAAACGCTGTGGTTGAAATCAGGCTCGAAGGCGCTGGCCAAAACGGTGGCGTTGCTGGCCAGAACGAACGGGCCGGCATAGAGGAACGAATTGGTGGTGGGCAGGGAGCCGTTCAGCGTGTAATAAACGGCCGCATTGGTATCCGGCGCCGCCAGGCTGATGCTCACAGTTGAGAAAAATGCGCCGCCGTCCGGAGTAATGACCGGCGGCGCCAGCGCGGGAATTCCGGGCAGGCTGTTGATCCACCCGGCCATGACCGCCACGGCATTGGTGTCAATCAGATTTCTTGCCAGCGGAGGCATTTTGACGCCGGCATTGGTCGTATTCATCCGTTGGTAAATCATCGACCGCCAAATATCCTGCGATTTAATGATGCAAGCATTGTCGTAACCCAGCGAAATGGCGGCGGGATAGTTGGTGATATTCTGGCTGGCCAGCGGCGTGTCGTAACGGGCATCGAAGGTAATGCCGGTGCCCCCCGGCTGATGGCATTGCGCGCAATTGGCATCCAAATAAGAACGAGCGCGCTCCACCAAAGGCGCGCCAAGGTTAGTCAGCGCCGAGAGCTTTTCCATGTTCGTTATGGACGCTTCGTCGAACGCTGGATTAAAAAGGCCAAGGCGGTTGAGCGCCCGCAACTGATTGTCCGTGACGCCGGTGGAAGGATAGGTCCCGTTTCCGTTCAACTGCCGGGTGCTGACACCCAAAACGTAATTGGCCGGGGCCGTGTGGCACTGCAAGCAATCCGCCGGGCTTGGATAATACCACGTCTGTGCGGCGACACCCGTGGAATTCGTGATTAATATCTGCTCGGTCAAGCTGTTCGTGAGCAAATCCGCATCGCTGTTGTCAGGGCGCCATTTGTAGGTCACGCCATAGACGGCTCCGTTGATGTCGCGCACCAGCAGGCGCGTTTCCAGCCGGTGCAAGACGTTGGGATTGCTTGTGTCTGTGTTTAATTGGAAAGTCTTCACAAAAACCGTCCCGGCGGGAAAGCTCCACGTGCCGGTGGGGGCGAACGATATCTGTTGATTTGGCGTGCCTATGCCACCGCCGCCGGGGACGGCGAAATATCGGGTCTTCAACGCGCCATCCGACCACAACGGCACATTGGGGAGATAGGGGATCAAACCGCCGACGGGCGCCATGTTGGCAGTATTGCCAAATACCCCGGTCTGGGAAAGGAGCCCCGGGAGCGGGCCGGCAAACGTCGTTGGCATATTAAAAAAGGCGGGAGCAGGACTGCGATTGGTTAGCCCGTAAGGCTGGCCAGTCGCCGCAGTGACAGCAATGTTTATCGGCGCTGTCGTGCTGCTCAACCCGCTGCCATCCACAGCCACCGCCGTCAAAGTGTAATTGCCAGCCGCCAGCCCTGTAACAGTGACGGTGTAGGGAGGATTGGTCACGCTGTCAATTAAACTTCCATTGGCATAGAAGCTGACCATGCTGATTGGATTGTAAGGCGCATCGGCATCGGCGCTCATGGAAACACTCGCGGCGGCGGTGTAACTCGAAGCGTTAGCCGGCGCAATGAGCGCTACGGATGGGGGCGGATTGGTGAACGGATAAAGCTGCGTTTCCGGCACGATGGCCATCGGCGTGGACGGACTGCTCCACGAAAGTGATACGCTGGCATCGTTGGTCGTTTGGTAGTAGTCGAGCTCGATGCCATAAAGCTGCTGCGCCACCAGCGGGATGCTATTGCTAAGAGTAGCGGCATTGGTTTGGTTTTGCCAGCCGTTAATGAACAACTGACCATTGATGTAGAGGCGCGCGCCCGCATTGGCAGTGAGGTAAAGCGTATAAGCCTCGGAGAATTGTGGTTGAATGGATCCCGTCCACCGCACTGTGAAATTAGTCCCGCCAACGACCGGGCTTGGGCCGTTCATGCCCCAGTTGAAATTGATTGTCGCATTTGTCTGAGTCAACACCGGAGAACCGGCGAAGGGATTTGCGCTGGTGCTATTGGCGAAGTAGCTGCCGGTCAGTCCAATTCCGGCTCCCGAAGCGGCGCTGTTCAGAAACGAAGCGCTGACCGCGGCGCTGTTGACAGCGCCTGGCGCCGCGGCAATGGCCTGGACTATGGCGCTGTTTGTCAAGAGGAATGGTCCTGTGTAAAGGATAGAACTTGTGGAAGGCGCCGTGCCGTCCAGCGTGTAATAAATGGAAGCCCCGCCGTTGGCGTCGGCCAGGGTCACCGTGATCGAGTTGGTGAACGGCCCGCTGGCAGGCGAGATGGTGGGAGCGGCCATAAACACAGCCGAGCCAAATACCGACAAGGCATATTGCGCGCCGACATACACTTTGCCGCCCGCGACAACCGGAGGAACCATTTTCACAGCCGGGCCCGGATTGTCACGGGGCAAATCCTGGCTGGAATTATACAGTTCAATGGCGAGATTGGTTGCATTGTAAGCGTGCAACACCGCCGGGCCGCTGCTCAAGTAAGCTCCATCGTCAATGACCCAGGCGATGCCATTGTTCGTGCCGCTGGAGGAAATGGTTGGCGTTGCGCCAGGAAAGCCGATGCTAGTGGACGATTGGGAAATCGGGGTGGACGAAATCACGCCGTTCGTGATGTAGAACGCTTTCATCACATCGCCGCTGCCCTCGTAAAAAATCAAATGATTGAAATACGCGGGAGAACTCCATGTGCCGCCCACCGCGCCCGGAAGCTCCTGCACGGCTTGATTATCATTCGCGGCATTGTAATGCCCCATGTTGTCCCGATCCACGAGACGGATGTTCCCATCCTTGCCGCAGCCGACAATAAGATGCGGATGACTCGTGCTGCCGGCGGAATCCGGCAATAGCATCACGCCGCCCGAACCCAAGTCGCTGTCACTCGCTTGCAGCGAGGCTTGATTGTAGGGCGTAAAGTAATCCGCCACTGTCAATTTGTTGGAAGCGGTGGAGAGTTTGACAAAGCTATCGGAGTAATCGCCGCCGTTGGTGTTTTGACTGAAGGATCCATTCCCGGTCAGGAAATACAAATTGGTATTGGCATCCACGCACAGTCCGTTGCCACTCATCCAGATGGCGCCCTCGCCCGCGTTCCCGCCAAAAGCCGCCAGGGTGGCATTCGGAGTCGTGTTAAAAACGCTTAACATCGCCAGATTGGTGCTATTGTAGCCGAAGACCCAGCCATGATACGGGTCAGTGTCATCATGACTGCCATAGCATACATATAATACTCCGCCAGCCAATGTCAGCGCCGGGCGCTGGCATTCTTGAATTGCTGAAAATGTGACATTGGTTCCGTTTTCTGTTTCAGGGCTGCCCGTTCCATTTCCAGACACGCCCGTGCCAGGCACCGTGGCGGCGACCACCACCGGACTGTAGGGCTGCTCCATTCCATTGGTAATGTTCAAGGCATGGATGCGATGATAGTAATTGGTGGAAATCCCAGCGACGACTTCCCGCGTGAATGCGTCCACAAAAAGCGTCCCGGTGGCGAGGTCAATGACCGGCGCTCCCGTCATGCCCTCTTCGGGAACCATGTCCAGATTTCCCACCCCGTGGTAGCGCAAGCCATATTCAGTGGAGGGAGAGACAGCGGAGATTCCCACATTTGTTTTCCAAAGCAATCCGCCGCTGGCGTCTCCATTGCTATTTGCGTCAAAAGCAAAAATGGAGTCGTGCTCCGTTGCCACAAAAACCACATCGCGCACTCCCCTGCCTGGAATGGTCAAGTTGGTGACAATCAGCGGCTGCGCATAGACATATCCGTCGACCGCATAGGTGAATAATTTCCCAAAGCTGGCCGTATTGACGTTCGCTGGCGAAAGCGCCGTTTCATTTGAATTCCAGCCCTGGCGGGTGTTATCGTAATGATAGGTCAGCACTGGCACCCGAGTCACGGTCAACGTCGTGAAGCTAAGCGATGGCTGTGCCCAGCTCACTCCTGCCGAATTTGATGCGGAGACGGTGAAGTAGTATTTGACACCTTGAATTAATCCAACAATCTGGGCGCTGAAAGGGCCGGATTGCGCCGGAAGGGAGACTGCGTTTGACCACGCGACTGCATTTGTCCCGCCATCGTTTGTTCCGTAATAAACGGAAATGAGCGGCCACTCGTTGCCCGTATTGAGGACCTGTCCATTCAAGGTCGCTGTCGCTCCGGATACGAAAGTGGCGGGAAGATTCGTCACTGCCGGCACGGATACTGTGGCGGGCGTAGTGAAACTGGCGGAAGGTACAGCCCATGAAACTCCCGCGGCGTTGGACGCTTCCGCCGTGTAGTAGTACGTCGAGTTGCTCTGCAACCCCGTGACAGTCGCGGTGAAACTCCCCAATTCCGATCCAACCGTAATTCTATTGGACCACGCCGCGGCGTTTGTTCCGCCGTCGACGGTCCCATAAAAAAAAGAAATCAGCGGCAAGCTGCCGCCGCTGGCAACCACTTGTCCATTCAAGGCAGCGGATGACGCCTGGATCGCCGTCGCCGGGCTGTTTGCAATCCGTGCCACTGTGGGAGGGCCGGTCGAGGTCAGCCCGATGTCGAAAACCGCGTCATAAGAATGACTGGCGCCAAAAGTAATCGATCCTCCGGCCACCGGCATCAAGGCCAGTTCGCCACCGGCGTAAGGGCTGCCGCTGGCGTTGGCCATCGCTTCCCAGCCTCCGACCGCGCTTGAAATCTTGCCAAATGAATAACCGTAAACAGCGCCTGCGGAGAGAGACACATTCAAGCCGCTCCATTGCAGCCAGTCACCGTCACTAAAAGCAAAGTTTGTGGCGCTGAAGGTCGCCAGCACCGAGGCTGTGCCGTTGCTCACCGAATAAATATGGAGCAAATACCCTTGCGGCGTGGTGGTGCCGGAGCTGGTTCCCCCACCCGTTTTCAGGGCGACCGAAGCCAGCAGGAATCCGGAGGAATTCTCAGGAGTCGTAAACGTCTGGCCTGGCTCGCCAGCGTTGTGCCCAGGTTGATTGTCAGTGTAGTAATTCAGATTGTCCGGCGTATCTGAATCGCCCGTCGTGCTGAATTGGGAGACGTCGTTCAAGCCCGGAGTCGGCGCGGCGGCGCCCAAATCCGTGAGCACGGCTGGAGCCGGATTCGTATCCGCCAGCGTCGTGAAATTTTCGGACGGTTGAGCCCAGGAAATCCCGTACACGTTTGACGCTTGGGCGGCAAAAAAGTACGTTTTGCTCGCGGACAATCCCGTCACCGTCGTTGAAAAACCACCGGATTCTGCTCCCAGCGCGACGCTGTTGGCCCAGGCGTTGGCGTTCGTTCCGCCGTCCGCCGGTCCGTAAAAAATCCTCACCACCGGCGCACTGCCCCCAGTGGATAGGACTGTTCCGGCCAGCGTGGCAGAGGTGGATTGGATCACTGTCGGTGGATTATTCGTGATCACCGCCGCCGATGGACCATTGGAAGTCAGTCCAATGTCAAAAATGGCGTCGTAATTATGGCTGGCGCCAAAGGTAACTGCGCCACCTGCAACCGGCAGCAACCCCAACTCACCGCCAGCGTAAGGATTACCCCCGGAGTTTCCCATGCCATCCCATCCAGAGGTGGCGCCGGAAGCTTTTCCGAACGAATAGCCGTAAACGCTCGCAGGCGAAAACGTCACCGCCAATCCACTCCACCGCAGCCAGTCACCATCGTTGAAAGTGACATTCGTTGCAATATAAGTGGCTATTACGGCCGCAGTGCCATTGCTCACAGAATAGATATGCAGCAAATAACTTTGCGGAGTGGTTGTTCCAGAAGAAGATCCCCCGCCCGTGCGGATGGCCAGGGTATTGAGCGTATAAGTGAGGGCGTTGGTGCCCGTCGTAAACGTCTGCCCCGGTTCGCCCGCGCCGTGATTGGACTGGTTGTCAGTATAGTAGTTCAGGCCGTCGGGCATGTTCGCTTCGCCGGCGGCGCTCAACTGTGAAACATCGTATTTGCCCGGATTGGGCGCGACTGTCCCCAAATCCGTCAGGGCAGCCGGAGCCTGCGCGCGCGCCAGCCCGGGGCAAAGCAGCCCACAAATCGCCATGACAGCGAAAGAGACGACCTCCCAATGGCAGAGCCGATTCCGAATAAACTCTTTTGATTTAGGCTTGATGAACACTCCTTTTTTACCAGCTTTGCGCTGCCGCCTACAGCTACCAAATCTTGTAGTCTTCCACGCAAACTGCAGCAGCCGCTTTTTCCGACGCTGCTGATGCCACCTTCTCACACCCGCCATCCCAGGTCGAAACCAAAATGCAGAAAGTGAGGGCGGACACCGCAACGACGAACCCATTCGAGAGGATACGTCCCACGGCGTATTGCCGTCCGCAGCTTCAACAGGTTTAACTGGCCATCCACCGGCTTCCATCAAAAGGTCGGCTGGATAACTAAGCCGCAAGTCCGGGCGCATTGGTGAAGGCATAATAAATGAAAAATGGCATTGTCGGTCGATGGATGAAAGCGCAGCGGACAGGGGCGCTGGCGGCGGGCGTCTGGCTGGCATATGCGGCTGGCGCGGGGGCGGACACTTGGACGAACTGGGGCAAGGCGACGGTGACGAACACTTCGGGCGTGGCGGCCGGGTTTGCCCGGCTGGCCACGGATGGCACGAATCTTTACTACGCCACGACGTTCAACGGGGTTTATCGGGCGGCGCTCACGGACCACGTGTTTTCGGCCATGCCGATGACGGGGTTTCCGGGTTGGTCGGCGGCGAACAGCAACGGTTTTGCGTTATGGAACGTGGGCGTTTCCCCGCAGGGTGTCCCGGTCATTTCCGGCAGCCCGGTTAATGTCATCAACAACAGCATTTATGCCTATACCGGGGTGCCGAACGCCATCCCGGTGTTTTATTATTGGGACGAGAATGCCAGCCAGTGGCAGCCAGCGGCGGTGACGGGCCAGACCTACCCCTACACGGCTTATGCCGGCAATTTTGCCAATGCGCCGGATGGCTCGCTGTGGACGACTTCGGGGTTCGCCTCCTACGTCTACCGCAGCACAGACGGCGGGCGGAGCTATCAGGCCTTCGACATCGACGCCTCGGTGCCGGCCGATTATTTTCCGCTGATCAACGGCGAAACTTACTTTGGAAAAATCTTCGGCGTTGCCGTCGCGCCCGGCGGGGATGTAGTGGTCGGCTCGGAGACGGGCGGGTTTCTGCACACGGCCAACAATGGGCTTTCATGGACAAGCCTGGATCCGGACTTCACCAACGCCGCCACGCTCAATCCGCTGGGGCGGATCGGCAATGCCGGGGCCGCAGGCTTTGACCGGTTTGGCAATGTTGTCTGCAACAACGCCGAGTTCAGCATGGTTTTCCCGGGTTCGGCGAATTGGGCGGGTGTTCAATTAATCGGCTACCGGCCCGGCGACGGAACGTATTTCAAGGCGGATTTCGGACTGCCAGCGACGCCGGCCCCGGGAGTTGTGGTGACGACCGCGTCGGGAATTTCTTTTACTTACATGAACCAGAATTATGCCCGGACCGGCGGCATATACCGGTCGGCGGACGGCATGAATTGGAGCCAGTTCAACACCGGGATCAGCGGGCTGACCAATCAACTGCCACCCGCCCTTTCGAATGCGGTCATCGCGGGAGGCATCATCACCGCCCATGGCAACACGGTGTGGGCCGGCGTCTCGGGCGGGACGATTTACTCCTTTGACACCACGCCGCAGCCGGTCACGAATCATCCGCCGAGCGCGCTGCCCGCAAATTTCGCCGGGACGCTAAACACACCCATGAACCTGACGCTGACGGGCTTTGACGCTGATCACGACGCGCTGCAGTTCACGTTGGTTACGCAACCCAGGTATGGCGTTTTGACCGGAACGCCGCCGAATTTGTCTTACACGCCGCTGGCCGGCTTCACCGGTTCCGAGTCTTTCCAGTTTACGGTGAGTGACGGCCAGGCAGTCTCCAGCGCGGCGACGGTTCTGCTGGATGTGAACGGCGTCGCCGCCACGCCGCCACAGTCGGTGCTGGTGAGCCCGGCGGATTTGACCACGCTGACCGCGCCTGCGTCCGTGACCCTGGCCGCGACCGCCAGCGACCCGCAAGGAATCCAGTGGGTGGAATTTTGGCAGGGCACGAATCTCCTCGGTGCGGTGTTTAGTCCGCCTTACTCAATGACGGTTTCCAATTTGACGACGGGCACATGGTCGTTCTCCGCCAACGCGGTGAATCCGGCCAATTCGCGCGGGTGGTCCAAACCCGCCCGAGTGGTGGTCACAGGCGCGCCCGCGCAACTCACCCTGGTTCCGGCTCCGGGTGGCCAGATGACGGTGGCGTGGCCGTTGCCGCTGATGGGGGCATTGCTGGAAACCGCCCCCAGCGTCACCGGGCCTTGGTCCTTGGTCGCGTCGCCGCCGGTTGATCTCAATCGAGCGCAGCATGCAGTCACGGTGCCCGCGCAGGGTCCGGCATTTTTCCGGCTGAGACTGGCACCCTAGCAGACCGTTAGAAAGGGTCTATCGACGTTTTCAGTGGAATGCGATAATCCCTCTGATGCCCCGCTCTAAGCCGGAACTATGCAGATGGTTTGGGGAGCGCACGCGCCTCGCGTGCAGTGTTCCGCGCCCTCGCGGAACACATTCAAAGCCTGAACCGCTTGGTTCGAAGAATTTCCCACTGGCGACTGGCGAGGCGCCAGTCGTCCACACCCGAGGGCGGGTGTGCTCCCAGTGAAATGAACTGCATGGTTCGGGCTAAGAGATTTTCCGGAAATCCCGAAGGGAGAATGGCGCTTAGATAAGGGGCATGTATTCCTCTTGACACTTTTCGGGTGGTTTTGCGGCAGCGGCTGCGATGGGAAACTTCCTGGAAAAGGTGGCCCGGTTTATTGAGTAGTTGATAGGCTTTGGAGAGGGCCTTGTGGATAAGAAAGGGCATTCCCCCCTTCGCCAAGTCTATGGCAGACAAGGCGCGGGAGAATTTTCTTATGGCACTGGTATGCCGAAATCGCGGCAAATCTATAGCGCAAGAAATTTATTGATCTCTGAGGGCCTGGACACAGCAGAGCGCCGATTTGAAACCGGATTGCCCCACCATGAGTGGTCGCTGCCTTCGCGAATTAGCACGCACACGTGGGTCGCAAGATGGCGGACGAGTTCCCGCCGTTTCATAAAACGATGGCTTCCTCCTCGAATCCTTCCTGCGCAGCGGCGAGGGCA
The DNA here is from genome assembly GCA_963764165.1 of uncultured Verrucomicrobiae bacterium. Taxonomy (GTDB): domain Bacteria; phylum Verrucomicrobiota; class Verrucomicrobiia; order Limisphaerales; family Palsa-1400; genus Palsa-1400. The sequence continues at coordinate 182,348 of CAVXRD010000003.1, read as the reverse complement.
TCGTCGCGATTAAACTCTAGCGCCTCTTTTAACGCGGAGCGCAAGTTTTCTTGAAGCTCCGCGCGGGTCTTCCCCTGGCAATTAACACCGGGAATTTCCTCCACCCAGCCAATCCACCAATCCCCGTCCTGTTTGATGATTGCGGTAAATTGACGATTCATTGTTTCAAAAGCAAATCTGCTGCCGGAACAGTGCTTAAAAACGACAACGAAATCAATCCGATTTCGGTGTCATCATTTCGGTTCCGGTGTCATTCCGATTTCCTCACTTTTTGCACTTTTTGTTTTTGCAAAAGATTCGACACATGGCTCCAACTGCCCATGTGCAGACGCTGAGCGGTCCAGGCCAGCGTCATCGTCGTCTCGCCCGCAACCGTCGGGTTGACGGGACATGTGGTAATGCCTCTCACATCCGGCACCCACCGCCAAAACCAAAGCGCAAAAGTGAGGGCTGACGAGTTGACTCAATCGGGAAGACCCGTTGCCCTTTTCCAAGGAAGATTTTTGCCGGCAATAATTTATTCGGGTGAGACCAGATAGACGACCCGGTTTTCCCACGATGCCCGCTTTTCACTTCGCCAAAGGTCGCAGAGCGACTTCACGAGACGGCCAAAATTTTGCGGCGCGATTGTCTTTTCGTCGACAAACACAAATCCCGCGTGATCCGTTCCCGCCTCGGCCCAACTCTTTAAGAGTGGCCGGATGGTTTTTTGATCATACGACACAAAGGCAAGCCCCTCCTTTGACGCTTCGGGCAAAAACACTTGGTCCTGCGAGCCAAGAAAAGCGCCTTCCCGCCACTCGTGAATGGAAATGATGAAAATGCCGGGGCATTTCCGCCTCGCTTCCCGCGCTACGACAGGGGAAATGTGCTCATCGGTTAAGAAGCGGAGCGGGCGCAAACGTCATCGCCTTTTTGCCGGTGGAAAGATTTCCGCTTGCGGCACCATGCGGGAAAGCGACTCAAAGTCAGAAGCGTCATGCTCTCTTATCGCTTCGTCAATTTCATCGGGAAAAGCCTTCGAATAGTTTAGAGCCGCCATTACCTTGAGAGGCGTCATGCCTAAATGCGAGGCGGTTTTCGCGGCGTCGCTTTTGTAACCGCGCGCAATCCATGCCACTTCCCAAACAGCCAGCGTTGAGCCTTGGACATACGCTCGGCGCCCGGTTGGCGAGTCGCGGAAATCAATGAACGCAAATTCATCCCGGCGAAGCCCTTCTTCGATGAGAAGCGCTCCAGTTTCGCTTGGCGAGCGGCCCATTTGCCTGGCCTTTCGCACAAGGCGCTCATGCTGCTCCGGCTCAAGGCGGCTTGTCACCATGCTGCTGCGCGTCATAAAGCGATCTCCCACATCATCGTAATCATTGTAATCAGTTTGGGCCAAAATGTCAATTTATGACATCACGCGATTTCACATGATCTCGCTTGACGCATATTCCATGCAGGGTATATTCTGTCTGTGTAATATGGAAAAAATGATTGAACGTCTTAAAAAGCTGCTTGATCAGCGGCTGCCAAGTTGCGCGGTTGTCGTGGATGCCCCTGATCGTGCCGGCGGGAACTGGTGGATTGACGTAAGCATGGGCAAAAAGAGCCATACATTGGAATTTCGCCCCGGAAGGGGGTTTGGCCTTTTTCATCATGCTGCTGGATACGGGGAAGGCCCCGCCGAGATTTATCGGACTCCTGAGCGCGCAGTCCAACGGTTGGCGCAGTTGATGGCCACAAGCAACGGCAACGCCATCCACTTGGGATTGAAGGAAATTCGAGAATTGTATGGGCACTCCCAAGTCGCGCTCGCGAAAAAGGCGGGTGTGAAACAACCGGCCATTTCCCGGTTTGAAAAACGCGGAGAGGTTAAACTGAGCACTCTCGCAGCAACAATTCAAGCACTCGGCGGCAAACTGGAAGTGCGGGCGCATTTTGAGGACGCTGACGTTCCAATCTCTCTTTCAAAATCGAAAGGATAAATTGATTCATGTTGAGCCTTGTTGTCGTTCGAGCCCAGGACATAGATCGCTGGCAGGCTTTTACGCGGCCTTGGGTTCGTCATTCTCCATAATTCCACAGAAGCGTGCAATTGCAATCATAATTGACAAAATGGGCCTTTCGGCCTTATGTTTCTCCCTGCCGCCGCCAGGGCGTGTTCTTTGAAATAATGAATGTAGCGGGTTTGTTGCGGCCTTGTAGCCATTTTTGTAGCGAGTTATCTGGTTGATGCTCAACGATGTAGCGGGTGTAGCGGGTTTTTTGAGATTATATATATTATGCATACTCAATGCCTCAATCAGGCACGCGCCAAGCTTCCTCTCATACCAACTCAATAAATCGTAATCGGGTCATTGCACCCTATTGCACCCTATTGCACCCTTGGTTTTCGCGACAAGGAGAGCCGCCCTTTTTGCACCTGGGTTTTGGACGGAGGTTGATTCAAACCGCCCCCCTGCCCTGCGGTTTACCCCCCGGGGCGAAGCTTCCGAATGGCTTGCGTGCGCGAATGCACGTGCAGTTTCTGATAGACGCGTTTGAGGTGGAAGAGCACACCGTCTACCGTGACTTTCAGGCGATCTGCGATTTCCTTGTTGGAAAAGCCCTGTGCCACCAAGTCCAGCACTTCACGTTCCCGGCTGGTTAGCTTTTCCGCTTCCTTGGTGGCGGTGGCCTCGCCCTGAAAATACGCGATGACCTTGCGGGCGATCTCGACACTCATCGGCACGCCGCCTCGTTTGACCTCTCGAATGGAGTCAAGAAGTGTGTCTGCCGAGGCGCGTTTCAAGACATAGCCGCTGGCCCCCGCGCGCAACGCCCGGAAAATCGTGTCCGGATCCTCGTAAACCGTAACCATGATGACCTGGGCTCCAGGCAGGAACTCCTTCAGGCGCGCCACGCAGTCCACGCCCGACATCTTCGGCAGCTTGATGTCCATCAGCACCACATCGGGTTGGTGGGCTGGGATGACGCGCAGCGCGTCCTCCGCGCTGCCGCACGCGCAAGCGCAATGGCAATCCGATGAAAGATTTATAATCCGCTCGAAGGCTTGGCGGGTGGTCTTGTGATCCTCGACTATGGCAACGGGTATCATGGGACTAATTTTCCAACAGGCAGGCGCATTTCAACTTCAGTGCCTTCGCCGGGACGGGTGCGAATTTCGCAATGGCCGCCCAACTGTTCCAGGCGCTGCCGCATTCCTTGCAATCCCTCCGCGCCGGGGGCTTCCGTAAATGTGATGCCGCAGCCGTTGTCCGCTATCAGGATAACCAAATCGCCTTCCTGCATTTGGATTGTCAAGTGAACTTCAGTCGCCCCGGCGTGGCGCACGACGTTGTTCAGCGCCTCCTTGAAGGCCAGGAACAGGCCATGCCGCCCTTTGGTGTTCAGCGGGCATTCGGCGAAATCCGCCGGGATATTGGGCCGGCAGGCGATGCCAGCCAGATTCAAGAACCGCTGCGCGAAGAGCGTGTAATAACTGGCCAGCGAAGCCACGGAATCGTAACGGGGATTGATGGCCCAAACGATCGCATCCAGCGATGTCACCAGCGAGCGGGCAATTTCCGTCAACTGGCCCAAATACACTTGTTTTTCAGCCCCGGGCAAAACCGGGTTCTTAACGAGGTCGCCCAGCAAGCCAACCTCCGTCAGCCCCGCTCCCAATTCATCGTGCAGATCTTGCGCGACGCGCGCCCGCTCCAGTTCCATGGCGCGCCTCTGTTCAACTGCCTGGCGTTCTTCAATCTGCTTTTCAAGCTCGGCGGTTCGCTGCTCGACTTTGCGCCGGAGCAAAGCGATCCAAATGGCGGCAACTCCCAAGACCGCGGAAAGAACCTCCACGATGGCAAGAGCGCGATTCGGATTCCAAAACGGCGGGCTTTGCAGCACCTCAATATCAGCCTCGCTATTCAACCACAGATCGAAGGCATCGGGGTTGCTGGTGAATTTTTGATCCGCCTGGCTGACGCAGACTCCTGTCAATCGAACGATGCTCCCGGCCAGAGGCGATTCCGCCGCGTGAACGTGCGGCAGGTGCGCGACAAAATGATTTTGCCCGGCCTGCAATTCGAGCATCTTCCCTTCGCGTTCGGGCCGGACGCCGAGAAGGGTCGCCACAGTTTGGATGCGGGTCGAATCACGCCGTGGATTTCGCAACTCAGCTCCAGCCACGCTGGCGGGAGCCGGCAGCGGAGCTTTGCCCAGAACTCGAAGCTGCGCTTCCTGCAATACAGGGGATGGCCCGCCAATCTGCGCGAACCCCACTGCTTCGACGGTGTCGCCCGGGGACAATGCCACCGGCACCTTGCTTCGAACCCGCAACCCCGTCGATTCGTCCTGCAAAAAATATTGATCGCAAGTGGCCAGCACGACCTGCCCGCGGACTTTCGTTCGCCTCAATACATTAAGGTTCGGATCGAAACGCAGCAAGTCGGCCATTTTCTTGGCAGGGATGGCAAATGGATTTTTTGGGGCGAACTCCTCGACTTCAACTGTGCCGGGACTCAGAAACGCATAACCGGGATGAACCAGGCGTGTGTTGTCGTCCCAATGAGCGGTAAAACAGCCGCGGATGCGGACGATGCTGTCCAGATAAGACTCGCCCTTGGGCAATTCAGGCAAGTAGGGCAGCGGACGGTCATCCGATTGCTGGATGAGAATTTTTCCTTCGGATGTCAGCAGGGTCAGAGAATTTGCTTTCACCTCGGTTAGGGCGCCGCGCAGTTCCACGTACTCGGCATCCAGGCTGCCATTGAGCACCTGCTCCCATGTCGGTCGAATCGGTTCGGGAAGAGCCGCGTTGCGGAGAAATTTTCCAGCGGCGGGCGAAATGATGGGCGAGAAATCCCCCGCATCTGTCGGGCCGGTAATTTCCCAAAATTCCCCCACCCTCGGCTGCCGCGTCCAGTCGTCGGTCGAAAATAACGCGTAAACGCCGCCGGTGGCGTCTTGCAAAACGAGCGCGCGGGGCGAGCACCAAGTCACCACGCCCTTTAGATCCGCGCAGAGGCGCTGGCGCGCCTTCTCAGGAGTCAAATCGCGGACTTCCCTGGCCGTAGTCAATGTTTCGCTCGTGCCTGCCTTCTCCGCGGGTAGCATCTTAAGCTGATGGACCGAAGGGATGACCAGCCGCGCTTTTTGTCCGGCTTCCGAATCCGGCAGGTCGGCGACCACGCCGCAAATCTCCACCTGCGCTCCCAACAAATCTGGCGAATGCAGATGAGAGGCCCCAAAAATCTCGACCTGGGCCGAAGCCCCCAGGCCTGCGACGTCAAGTTTAAGCTGGCCAAGGTCCGGGTCCGAGCCCACGAAAGTGATCCGGCCCTCCAATCGAGTCCATTGATTGCTTCTGCCTCCAAGCAGCGTGTCTTGAAAGGAGCGCGGAGCCGGCTGGTCCTGATGCGAGACCACGGCCACGTGGCAGGCAGAGGCCGGGTCGCCCGCATAAACATAAGATCCATCGTCCGAAGTGACGTAGAACGTGTAGAGGCCGGGCACCGGGATTTTGATAAACCCATCGAAGATGAGACCGACATTTTCGGGGCGCGTTCGATAGCTCAAGTCGATCCCGTTGCTTGCAATGCCGTGCGCTACTGGTTGAATGCGGCTGAAATCCGGCAAAACGTCTCCCCAATTCGGAGCTGTATACACATTGTATTCGAGGCCAGGGGCAAATTTTGAGTTTTCGCCCTTGCGATAGAGGATCGCAGAGGGAATGACTTGCCGGGGAATATTCGGCCCTTCGTACTCCGCTTTCAACACGGAAGGTTCAACTCCATTGAACCACGTTAACCGAAATGGTTCCATTCCCTCTCGAAGATAGACCTCGCCTGACTTTGTGATTGGACCATGATGCCCATCGTCATTGACGACCGGGGCGGTTCCAAGCTGGATGCCGAATCGATTGCGGGTGACGGCGCAATTTTGGCAGGTGATTTCAACCCGGTCGCCCGGACGAATGCCCTCATCCGAGCGCGGCAGTTCCAATAGCGCCGTCGCCGAATCGTCTTGCAGGGCGAGCAAATTGCGTTCGCTTGCGCACACGACGCCCTCAAGCCGGAACGAGCTGACGATTCGCCCTCCGGCCGCCTCCTTTTGCAAGCCAGCAATCGAAATTGCATTGGCGCCGTCCGCGCCCGCATTGGCAACTGTTGAAAAGACGAGCGCGGCGCCTGCGCCCAAAGAAAGCGCCAAACTCGCGCGCGAGCCATTCCGCTGGCTTGAATTGGCGGAAAAAAACATGGGTCTGTTGGCAGCGAGTATATCAGGAGCGCGACGCAGGGCAAAATATTTGCTCATAAAAGAGCTTCACGCTCCGCATGTTTATGTGGTTGCGAAGGCAGCCATTTTCATGCCTCTTAATGAGCATTGAACCCGCGGTCGAATAAGAAACGAACTGGCCCCCCGGCGTCGGCAGCGCCGCCGCGCTTCAAGTGGCTCTTTCGCCTGCTCGCGTTGCTGGTTGTTCCTTTGATCGTGTTTGGCTCGCTTGAGGCTGGGCTGCGGATCGCGGGATACGGATTCGATACCTGCCTGTTTGAAAAGGCGCGGCTGGGCGGCAAGGATTATCTGCTGAATCAAGAGAGCTTCAGTTTGCGCTTCTTTCCACCGGAGCTTTCGCGCTGGCTGAGTCCGTTGATGGTCGAAGCCAAAAAAGACGCCGGGACTTACCGCATTTTTATTTTCGGGGAATCCGCCGCGCAAGGCGATCCGGAGCCGGCTTTCGGGGCGGGGCGGTATTTGCAGGCGCTTCTCCGGGAGCGCTACCCGGGCGTGAATTTTGAGGTGGTCAATGTCGCCATCACCGCGATCAATTCCCATGTCATTCTGCCGATTGCCCGCGAATGCGCTGAATACAAGGGCGATCTCTGGATCGTTTACATGGGAAACAACGAAATGATCGGGCCGTTTGGCGCGGCGACTGTTTTCGGCGCCAAGGCCCCGCCTTGGCCCGCCGTCCGCCTCGGCCTGGCGATTCAAAAGACGCGCGTCGGCCAATGGTTGATGAGCGTCACGCGCAAATGGATGGGCCACTCGTCCGCCCCCGCGGTTTGGGGCGGATTGCAAATGTTCCTGGGCAACGAACTCGCCCCCGATGACGCGCGCAAAGAAGTCGTCTATAAAAACTTCCAGCGCAATCTCGCGGACATCGTCCGCGCAGGCCGGAAAAGCGGAGCCTTCGTGCTCCTCAACACCGTTTCTGTCAACTTAAAGGATTGCCCGCCGTTCGCCTCCATGCATGCGCAAAATATCGATCCTGCGAGCCGGGAAAAATGCGAACGTCTTTGCGCGGAGGGTCGGGCGGCGGCGTCGAAAGATGATTGGACGCAAGCGGCCACCGCGTTCGCCGCCGCCGCGCAGCTTGACCCGAAATGGGCCGACGCGCAGTTCGGCCAAGGCCAGTGCCTCCTGCAAATTCACAAGGATACAGAAGCAGCAGAGCATCTCCAAAACGCCTGCGATGACGACGCTCTGCCCTTCCGGGCGGATTCCCGCATTAACGGCATTATTCGCCAAGCCTCGCGCGAAATGGCCGATGCCGGATTGGTCTTGTGCGATGCGGCCAGCTCTCTGCCGCAGCCGGGCGCCATTCCCGGCCGCGAAACGTTTTACGAGCACGTCCATTTCAATTTCGACGGGAATTACAAGCTCGCGCTGCTCTGGGCTGGCCAGGCCGCGCGGTTTTTTCCAGACGCCATCAAAAGCAAGGAGGCCAGCGCCTGGGCTTCGCAGCAAACATGCGAAAAGCGCCTTGGCTTGACCGATTGGAATCGGCGCGACGTTTACAACGCCGTCCGCCAGCGGATGGAACGATCCCCGCTCAATTCGCAATTTAACAACGCCCAGCGCATCGCGGATTTGAACAGCCGCATCAATTCCCTGATGCACGCGGGCGACACCGACGCCGCCGCGAACGCCCGCGCGCTTTACCTCGACGCCATTGCGCGAAGTCCGCGCGATTACGAATTGCACCAGAATTACGGCGAGTTTCTCGATTTGGTCGGCGATGTCAAACTGGCGGCGCTTGAATGGAAACAGGCTCGTGAATTGATGCCTCGAAATCCCTACGCGTGCCTCGTCGAAGGGCAATTGCTGGAAAAACAAGGCGCCGCCGAGCCGGCGCGGGAAGCGTTTCAAGCCGCGGTGAAACTTCATCCACGTTACGCCGAAGCCTGGCGCGAGCTTGGAAAACTCGATGCCTACGAGGGGAAACTGGCCAATGCCATGACCAATTACCAGCGCGCCGCCGCGCTCCAGCCGAACGACGCGCAAACGTATGTTTACGAAGGCAAGGCTTTGTCGCTGATGAAGCGCCCCAGCGAGGCCTTGCGCAGCTTCCGGCGTGCGGTGGAACTGGACGCTGCCGATTGGGAAGCGCACTACGACCTTGGAGGCGAGCTCGGCATGGCGGGCCAAATTTCCGAGGCAAAGGCGGAGTTCGAAAACGTCATCCGTCTCCGGCCTGAATTCGCCATGGGCCACCTCAATCTTGGCGTCGCCCTGCTCAAGCTCAAGGATAACGCCGGCGCCGAACGGCAATTCGCGGAGACGCTGAGGCTCGATCCATCCAACAAATCCGCCGGCGCCTACCTCGCGGCGGCCAAACAATCCCAATCGCGCCCGTGAGAAATGGCATTGCAAAATCGGGGCCGGCCACTGTCAAAACAATCATTAGCCACACTTCTGCGCACCCCAACCAAGACCGCACAAATGTGCGGTAGAGGCGAACCCGCGGACTTGGTAGATTCGATGCTGACCCAAGAAGTCTTTATACATAATACACTATGAATCCATCATTCTCCGCCAAATCCGCCTGCCGTGCCCTATGGGCGGGCGCGATCCTCTGCGCATTGGCCGCTTCGGCCCAAACGACGGTGACGTTTCAAGTAGACTTGAGCAACAACCCGCTTACCGCCGGTCAAACCGTGGTGGCCAGCGGCACGTTTGACGGATGGGCCAATCTTGGCTCCATTCTGACCAACAACCCCAACGCCGCCAATCCAAATCTTTATACTGGAACCTACGTGGACACATCCGATGCCAACGGCAAGGGGATGGACTGGCAGTATCGCATCGTCTCGGGCAGCAGCGTCGCTTCCTACAGCAGCCAGGACGACAATGATAATTACTGCGTCACCCTGCCCGCCAACGGTGGGACACTTGTGCTGCCCGTTCAATTTTGGGACGACGACGGCACGCCGGTGACAAACAGCATCACCTTCCAGGTCGACATGGCCGAGCAGCTCAACCTGGGCAATTTCAACGTGAGCGACCCTGTTTATTGCCAAGGGTCGTTCGAAGGCTGGAATGATGAATTTCAGTTGACAAACAATCCGGCGCTAAACGTCACCAATGGCCAGGGCCAGATCTCCTCGCTTCCCTACCAAGGCACATACACAACGTGGTCCGCGTCGCCCGGAGCGGCCGCGGAATACAAATTCGTCTATAACAATGGCTCGGATCAATACGAACAGCCCACCTCGGGCGATCCCGATGCCGGCCAAAATCGCGCCTTCCTCAACGTCACCCAAGTATTGCCTTTGGTGAATTACAGCGACACGCCATTCTCCAGTTTGACTGCGACGAACGCCGTCACGTTCCAAATTGACATGACCACTCAGATTGAGGCGGGAAACTTCACCAATGGAAACACGGTTGAAATTCACGGAGATTACAATGCCTGGGGCGGCGGAACGACGATGACAAACAATCCTTCCAGCGCGACACCCAACATTTATTCCACGCAAATCACCTACGTTGACGCGCCGGGAGCCGATCATTACTTCAAGTACGTGATTCAGCCCGGCACGCAATGGGAAAACATCGCCGGCGGCGGAAACCGCACCCTTGTGATCCAAAAAACCGGCGACCTTGTTGGCGGCGTGGTTTACGTCACAAACGGCCCCGTCTACTTCAGCGACGAGCCGCCGAGCGCTTTGATCGACTTCGTCACGGTCACGAATTGCATGGTCACGTTTACCGTTCAAATGACCAACGCGGTGGGCACCGATGGAACGGTGTTCGATAACGCGTATCCCTCGAGCGACACCATTTATATCAACGGCCTTAACAACGGGGTCAATAATAGTTTTGCCACGTGGGCTCAACCGCCGTTCCCGGGCAACGCCGGAACAGCCATGACCCAGATTCCCAACACCACCTTGTTCACCGCAACCGTTCCCGTGAACGAGGGCCAGAACGACGAGCTAACTTACAAATACAGCATCAATGGTTTCGACAATGAAGCCGGGTTTGGCGACAACCATTCCCGTTGGATTCGCAGCCTCCCCAATTACACGATGCCGGTGGATACATTTGGCAGCCAGGGAGCAAGCTTGCAGACGGAACTTCCGGCGGGCAATCTCACCATCGCGCGCACCAACGGAACCCAGGTTTCCCTATCGTGGCTTGGCCGCCGCGGCGTGCAGGTGCAGTCGGCCAGCAGCCTGGCCGGGCCTTGGACGCCCCAGCCGCTGACGGACGGCACCAACCTCATCGTTGCCCCGGGCGGAATCGCCACGACGAACTTCAGCGTCGGCTCCGGCAGCGTCTTCTACCGGCTGGTTGGACCGAATTAGAATCATAGAGGCGCCCCGCCCGGATGCCATTGGCGCCGGGCGGGGCGCCAACGACTAAGTATGAACACATCCAAAGCACCGAAAAAAAACGGATTCACCCTGATTGAGCTGCTGGTCGTGATTGCCATTATTGCAATCCTTGCCGCATTGCTTCTCCCGGCCTTGTCCAAGGCGCGCAGTGAGGCCATGTCGACCAAGTGCATGAGCAACGAGAAGCAAATGCAGCTCGCCTGGGTGATGTACGCCGGTGACAGCAGAGATGTGTTGCCGCTCAATTTCGACTATCATGACTTTGGCACATACATGCCCTCTTCCACTCCGCCCGGAACGCCGGCTTGGTGCGAAGGCTGGCTGGATTGGACTTCGTCGTCGGTGAACACGAATTTCCAGTATTTGACAAGCCCGCTTGCTTCATTGCTCGGGTCTTACATTGGAAAGAACTATTTCATCTTTTCCTGCCCGGCCGATACATACTCTAGCTCGCCACAACGGGCGATGGGCTGGGCTAACCGGTGCCGCAGCGTAACGATGGACGGCAACATTGGGGGCGGGCAAAAGTATAATCCGGGCTGGCCATTGACCAATGCCATTCTGAAAATGAGCGACTTTCGGAATCCCGGCCCCTCCATGAGCTGGCTGACCATGGATGAGCATCCTGACTGGATGGATGACTCCATTCTGTATGTAAACCCAAGCGAGACCAATGGCCTTGGCGAATTTCTGGAACTGCCCGGAGGCATGCATAACAATTCTGTCGGCATCAGCTTTGCGGACGGCCACGCTGAGATCCACAAATGGAGGGATTCGAGGTCTACCTACCCTGTCATGTATGAGTACCATGCCGAGCAGGTTGATATTACCGGGAACCCCTCGGTGGACCTGGCTTGGCTCGCCCAGCGGACGCCTTACTGAAACGGCGTTCGTCAGCCTTTCAAATACTTCACCACCGCCTCCGTCCGCGAGTGGACATGAAGCTTCTCATATACCGTGCGAACATAGCTTCTCACGGTATCGATGCTAATCGTCATTCTATCGGCGATTTCCTTGTAGGCGTAGCCTTTCGCCAATAAATCCAAGAACTCCTTCTCCCCCGGCGCGAGGCGCGAGACGGGCGAGACATTGCCCGCCGGCTTGGCGAAGAATTGCACGACGCGGCGCGCCAATTGCGGAGTCATGGGCGAACCGCCGGCATGAACGTCATGGATCGCTTCCAAAAGCCGCGCCGAAGCCGTGCGCTTGAGCAAGTAACCGCTCGCGCCCGCTTTCAGGGAATTAAAAAGCGAATCGCTGTCCTCGTATACCGTCAGCATCAGGAATTGCACCTGAGGAAGGGCTGATTTGAGCTGCTGCACGCACTCCACGCCTTTGATGCCCGGCAAATTAATGTCCATCAGCACGACATCCGGCGGGCGCTTGGGAATTTCCTTCAGCGCGGTCTCGGCGTCGGGATAATCGCCCGACATGCTCAAGTCCGGCGAGCGCCGGATTAAGGTCGCGAGGCTGGCGCGAATGCCTTCGTCGTCGTCAACAATAGCCACGCGAATGGGAGTTTTTTCTGCCATAACAAATCTTGTCCTATGCCACCACCGCCCGGCCATTGGAGTGGAGGGGCGCAAAATGCAGTTTTATGCGGACGGTCGTGCCCTTGCCCGGGGCCGTTTGAATATCCACCTGCTCCCCGTTCGCCTGGGCGCGGCGGCGCATGTTTTCCAAGCCCTGGCCCCGCCTTGCAGTTGCCGGATTGAATCCCTTGCCGTCATCCTGCACCAGCAGTTCCAGCGAATCTTCCGTGGCGCGCGCCTGCACGAAAACTTCCTTCGCTCCGGCATGTTTGACAGCGTTGGTCAAGGCTTCCTTGACAACCAGGAAAACGTTATGGCGAACATCTGGCGGCAGCGGGCGCGCGGGCAAATCCAATGGCAGATCCAGGCGGCAGTGAATTCCCGTTCCGTCGAAAAGTTCGTTGGCAAAATGCGCCATATATTCCACCAGGCTCTGCAGCGTATCGCTGCCGGGGCGCACAGCCCAAACGATTTCCTCCAGCGCCCGCACGGTTTGGTCGGCGGATTGGGAAATCTTGATGGCGTGGCTCTCGATCTGTTGGGAATTGTCGCGATCCGCCTTGAGCAGGCCGCTCAATAGCGAAATCCGCGCCAGCGACGAGCCAAGATCGTCGTGCAAATCCCGCGCGATGCGCTCGCGTTCCCGGGCGAGCGCGCGCTCTTTTTCCAATTGGTCGACACGTCGTTGGAGTTTGCGTTTTTCAGCGACGCGCGCCGCGATGGCAATCAACGCAATCAAACCAACAACAGCGGGGACGCGAAACCACCACGTCTGCCAAAGGTAAGGTTTCACAACGACGTCGACACCGGCGCCGGAGGCCGTCCAGTTCCCCTGCCCGTTCCCCGCCACCACTTCAAAACGATAATTGCCGTAAGGCACATAGGGAAATGACGCCGAGCGGCTTGATCCCGCTTCAACCCATTCCGGCACCAAGCCTTCCAGGCGATAGCGGAAACGGACCCGCTCCGGCGCATCGAAATCCAAACCAGTGTAACGAAATTCCAGGCGGTGCTTGCCGGGGCCGAGGTGCAGCGAATCCGCCGTCACCGGCACGCCGTCCACCAGCATCTCCTCGAGGACAACGGCGGGCGGGGGCGTCGGCGGCGCGAGATGGTTGGGATCCGCCACCGCAACTCCCTCCTGCGTGGGAAACCAAAGCAAACCAGAACGGGTCTTAAGCCCGAGTGGGAAAAATCCGCTGATGCACTCCTCTGAGAGCATTCCTTCGTTGCGCCCGTAGACCTCGGGATAACCGGCTTGAATTTTATGCGACGCCACATCATCCAATTCCTTTTCGCTGACGCGCACAATTCCGCGGTCTCCGCCAAGCCACAGGTTGCCGCTGCCATCCTCCAGAATTTGTGAAATAGTATTGTCGGGAAGGCCCTCGCGCATGGTAAAGGTCGTGAGCGAATCGGAGCGCCATCGGCTCAACCCGCCGCCGCCGGTGCCAATCCAAACATTGCCGCGCGCATCGGCGAGCAGCGTCCGGATCCACTCGCTCAAAAGACCTGTGCATTTTTCCCAGCGGCCATCCGCTTTTTCCGAGGTGCGGAACAATCCGTCGCCCGCCGTTCCCACCCAAATAGCATCGCCGAATCCTGGAGTGATGGCGGTGATGGCGTGGCTGTGGGCGCCGTTCTTCTGCGAATGCCATTGGTCGTTGTCCTTCCACCAAAGTTCGCCCTGGCGTGTGCCAGCCCAAATGCGGCCTTTGGCGTCTTCGGCGAGAGCGCTGATTTCCAGATTTGTCAGCGCAGGCAGGCCGGCGTTGGTTTCCAGGCCGCGCGGATGGGTGAATTGGAGAAGTCCACGTGGTCCGGCCACCCAGCAACTGCCATCCTTGGCCGCCAGCAGCGGCCCCACCGAACCGTCTTGCGGGGAAAGGCCATCGGCCTGCACGGCGGTGAAGTAGCGCCCGTCCCAGGCGAAAATCCCCTCGCTCGCCTTGCTGGCCCAAATCAGACCGGGCGCGACTTCGGCCAATCCCTGCACCGCCCCTTTTCCCAGTCCCTCGCTGGAGCTGATGACGGAAATATTTTTCGGGCGCAGGCGATTTAACCCGCCGTGCGTCCCGACCCAAAGTTTCCCTTCACGATCCACCAGCAGCGCCTCGACCAAACTATCGGCAAGCCCGCTGGTGGCATTGACCGCGACAAGTTTGCCGTGCTTGAATTGAAACAATCCCTCGCTGACGGAGCCCGCCCAAACCGTGCCGTCCGGATCCTCCGCCAGCGCGCTCATGTAGTGCCGCGCCAGACGGCGGGGAAACCGGTAATGCCGCCACGAATTATCTGACTTCGAAAGCTCCTGGTAGAAGATGGAATCCTGCCCCGCGCCGACCCAAAGGCGATGCTCGCGATCCACCAGCAGGCAGTGCGGATCGTCCAGAAACGATTCGTCGCTCCATTTCTTGACGGTGCCGTTCTGCATTCGGAACACACCCTCGCCCTTGACTCCGATCCACGTCGCTTTGTCACCGTGGCAGAGCGCGACGACGGACTTCCCGTTCATTGAGCTGTAATTCTCCAAATGCCCATTTCGCCAGAATCCGAGCCCGCCCTCGGTGCCAATCCAAATCCGGCCTTCATCGTCTTCGGACAGCGCGTTTACCGAATCTGAGGGAAGCCCGTTTTGCGTGGTAAAGGGGGTGAAGCGCCCGTTCTGCCACCGGCCCAAGCCCCGCCCCGCGCTCCCAATCCACAACGCTCCCTCTTTATCGCCCAGCAGCACCTGCGCCGGCCCCACCAAAAAGCCTTCCGGCAAACCAAACGAAACAAACCTGACCCCGTCGAACCGGCTGACGCCTGCGTCGCTGCCGATCCACATATAACCATCTTTGGTTTGCGCAAGCGCGCGCACAAAATTCTGCGGCAATCCCTGTTCGCGCTGCCACACGCGGAATGAGAACGGCAATTCGCTTCGCCGGATCGCGGCGCCCGTTCCCGTCGACTGGCTTGAGCCATCGAGCACAAAATCGCTGAAGGAGGTTGCAATCGCCATTTCGCTGAAAATCCAGCCATCGCCGCGCCCCTCGTGACGGAGGCGGATTTGGTTGAACGAAGCCTTGGCCGCGAATTTCGTGGTGAGATTCGTGGGCTGGGAGGATTCCGTTGCGCCTGGACCGAGATCAGGATCAAGCCATGCGGTGATTTCATCTTTTCCGCCCGGAACAAATTGCACTTTAAAAACGATCGTCCGCACGATGCCCTGCCGCGGCAATTCGTATTCGTAATATCCGCCGCGCCCGGCCGCGGTGGGCTTCGAGGAATTCAGATCAATGCCGTAATCGACAGGCACATTGTTCGTTTTGCCTGTTTCGAATACGTTGAAGTTCGTTTTGCCGACCTCCGCCACGTTGAACGCGCCGTAAGCCCAGGCGTTGAGCGCATTGCCAACCGCCAGCCGCTCCGTATCGCCCTCGAACAATTCGAAGGCGGCGAGATACGGTTCCGTCCCGGCGTCGGAAATAGGGTTGACATGAAATTTGAAGTAAAGCGCATCCGAGGCGGAGTCGTCGCGCTTCACGGCGCCGCCAAGAATATCCACGCCCGCGCCGGTTTGGTGGGCCAGGGTCTCTCCCAGATCGCTCCAGATGATATCGCCCCGGCACGAAAAAATCATCAGCCAAAGCGCGGCAGCCGGAATAAAGGCCCGGCGAAGGACGCCGGGCCGGCTCTGGGCGCAAGTGATCATCCGTCCATTATGAAACCAACAGGCGCGGAAAACAAGCGCGCGAGCGGCGTTGGACAAATTTCTTCGCGTCCGTCGCTGCCTTGCTGAAACAAGTCTCAGGCACGCTGCTTTACCGGCGGTGCGGCGCTCACGGTCCTTGCGAAAGTCTGCCGGGAAGGCCAGGAGGATTGAACAGCAAACCCACAATTTTCTTCATGTGGGTTGAACTGTGGCAATTTCGATTCCTGGGGCTCTACTCATTTTGCACGGCCCGCCAAACCCAATCTCCTGTCTCCTCGGATTCGTTGCCGGCGCCGTCCAGTTCGCTTTTGCCGCCGTCATCCTTTTCGTTCCACCCAATCGAGTAGAGCACGAACGACCCATTGTTGGTTCTCCGATAGTGCAACGGTCCGCCGCCGATAAGATCGTGAGGCAATTTTTCCGCAAATCGGGGAACCAATGCGTCCAGCGTTTCCGGGTAGCTGTGGTTGGCAATGTGGTAGCGCTCCAACGCGCAGGCAATGAGAGCTTCGTTGACTCGGGTTTGTTGGTGGGCCGTTTTCTGCCATGCCTTTATCGTGTTTGGGATAAGAATCGCACACAGGTACGAATACGGCGCCCGTGGCGATTCTGACGCGAGCGCGTCTTTCCGCGCCCTGGCCCTTTGCGGATAGATGATGGCATTGGAAACATCGCCAACTTCCGAATTCGCCGGCAGTTGCCACAAATTAATCATGTTCCGATAGATCCATCCGCGCGGCGAAAGCGCCAAAAAACGAGAAGATGGGTCTCGCATCATTTCCCACCAGTTTCGCCACACCTTGAATATATCGCGATGCCCTTTGGATTCCGCCGGGAGCGTGCCTTTCTCAAAACCTGAAGTTTCATAAAGCTGTTCACACATGAATGATCGGGTCACGATCGGAATCAGGTAAGTCTGTGAAAGCTGTTGCTGCATGGGCGCGAATTGGGGCTCCTGCCAGCATCCCAATCGAAAACCATCCGCGATGGTGTCCACGTAAAGCCCGGTGATGGCGACTGCAATCATCGAGGCTAAAAGAGTTGTCGGCTGGCCGGTCGGGCGGGCTTCAAGCATGCTTGCCAGTTCATGCAGCAACGTCAAATCACGCAGCGCCATATCCGGTTCGTCAAGAAGAAGATGGCATTTGGCGCGATCCGAGAGAGTCTGCGCCACTGTGCGCAGCGTGATGAAATTGGGAATAGGCACATGGAGAGGTTCCGAATAATCACCGGCCATCCGAGCGAATGGCCGTTGAAGAGCTTCGCGAATCGAATCGATGTCTGGATCGAGAACAGCGTTTTGTTTCAGCCATTCCGCCGCCGAAACAGGAGGGATGCTGAACGTAAGAGTGAACGCGTTGGTGGCGGCAGGTTTCACCAGAATCTCGCTCCAGTTTCCAGGCTTGGGAAACGGCGCGAGAGCGTCGTGAAACAATCGCCCGACCTCCAGCGCCGTGAGCGGTTTGCTCGCGGCCAGCCTGATTCGAGCTGTGCCCGAACGGTCGAGATGTTTCGCAATGACAGAGAATCCCAATGCTGAAACCGTGCTTTTGCCCAGTTCGTTTGCGAGCCACTTTCGAACCTCGGACGGCGCGATGCTCGCATCGATTGAAACGGCATCCGGTCGGCCAGGTGACACGATCTCCGCTTCGCCCAAGACCTGCGAATTTGTGCCTCCGCGGAGAAGCACCTTTGAGAAGCTCTTTGCCAAATCGTGTTCCCCACGATCTTGCCAATCTGTTTCGGCAATGCCGGGCGCTTTGAAGAAGTTCTTTTCGTCAGGAACGGGGGGAGGAATCAAAGCCGACCACTCAATCATTTCGCCCTTGGCCAGCAATTCCTTTTTGAATTGGTCCCACGCGCGTTTGCCCCGCCAATTTTCCTCGGTGTAAAACATCGCGATCAGCGTCGCGAGACACGCCGCCGAGATTGCCGTTACCCGGACAATCCGCCAAGCAAGCCGGCGACGCGGGCGCGGTTTCTGTATGCTGGCTGCATCCATGCTGCAATCCTCTTGTTGACGTTAAATGATGACGAAAATGGAGCGGCGCTGGGAACGCGGCGGCTGCGCAGCGGGTTCCGATGGCTGTTCCTTTTTCAGGGCCGGGCCTCCACTGAAATCGGACATCCACAATTCCGTTTCGCGATAGGCAAAAACTAACGTCCCGCCATCCGATGCCACGGCTGCGGTTCGTTGCGGCGTCTCGGCGCGGAAATCAAGATCAGCGGCAAGTATGAATATCCACACCGCCGCCAACCCAATCCAAATTCGCCGCGCAGGCCACACCACTTCCATCCAAAAAGCTCGCGGCAACGAAATAAGCGAGAAGAGTGGCGACGAAGGTTTTTCCGGAAGCAGCCGATTCAAGACACCGCGCGAAATCGCATCCAATTTGGATTCCGCTGAGCGATGCCGGAGGAACAAAATATCGCGGGGTGTCTTCATGGGGTCTCCATTAATTTTCTCAACGCTTTTTTGGCGTAGTGCATGCGCGATTTCACCGTCCCGAGAGTCGAATTGGTAATGCGGGCGATTTCCCCCACCGAAAAGCCTTCGAGAAAATGCAGCAGCAAAACGGCTCGCTGCGCTGGCGACAATTGACTCAGCAACTTCATAAACTCCTCCTCCTGTTCCCGGCGAATGAGCAACTCGACGGGGTCATCCTCGAAACGTTCGGGTTCCGCGGAAATTTCCTCCAAGGCAGCGGATTCTCTATCCTGCTTTCGCCAGCGTTGAATGCATTTCTGATGCGCAATGCCAAAAAGCCAGCTTCCGAATTTGGCGTCCTCGCGGAGGTTCCCGATGTGGCGCGTGGCCGCGACGAACGATTCCTGCACAATGTCGAGGCTCGCCTGCTCATTATGGACCAACTCAAAAACATAGACGTAAACCGGCAGTTGGTAGCGGCGGAAAAGCGATTCCCAAGCTGCCGGTTCTCCGGCCCTGGCCTCCGCAACGGGCAGTTGTTCGTCTTCATCCACCACCAGCATTTACAATCAGTGGAATGCCGAAAACCAGAAAAGGTTCAACCAGTCGGGATTATATTCTGCGCGCGGCGCCGGCGAGGAATCCCATTGATTCGAAAAAGGGAACGTTGAGCCACAGATTTACACAGATTTACACAGATTTTCTGATGAACAGCCCGCTTTGGATCTGTGTTGATCTGTGTCCGTCTGTGGCCAATTCAATTTTTCTCGCCCACTCCCACCTATTCCGCCAGATGCAGCGCGGCAGGCCAATCGCCATGCCGCGGCATCCCCAGCAGAAACATGAGCGCGGAGTTGACGGCCATCGATTGAGAAACCGCCAGCCTTTGGTCACAGCCGCGATGCCCGCGTATTATCGATTTGTTTTGGAGAACAAAACACGACGGCGAGAAAGCCGCGTGTGATTGGAACTGGGTGGTTCGCAAATGCATCTCGACCAAGAGAGGCGCCCGTGTCGGCGCAACGCGCTGCGGCTGGTCTTCTACACAGCCGCGCTGCCACTCAAAATGACGGAGGAAAAACAAAAAAGGCGGAGGCCGTCAGGCGCTCCGCCGCGAGAATGAATGTTCAGCGTGAATTACCGGCCACGACCGCCAGTGTTGCAACCTCCTTGCCCGGCTTGGCCGGCGTAGCCGCCTTGGCTTCCACATTGGCCGCCTTGCCCGCTCTGGCCGGCATGACCGCCTTCTCCACTTTCGCCGCATCCGTATCCGCACCAACCGTAAATCGTATTAGTCAGCCCGCCGGGATAATTGGTGAACCCACCCGAGATGCCGCAGCGGCCGTCGCCGGGGAATGTGTCCCAGTGCCAGCCAGGAGCGCAATGGGTCGGCGCCGGGTTCCGAGTGGGAGTGCCGCAGCCGGTGATGGCGTTGGTGGTGTAGAACGCCGCCACATGGCCTGCGCCACAGTATCCACCCCCGCCGACCGTGGTGTTCTTAATTGTCACGCCGCCAACGATTCCCTCGGGCGTCCCCGCATCGTCTGAATTGCGGCCGGTCCCGGCAACAGCAAGGATATCGTCTTCATTCAAATTCGCAAAAAGGTCGGAATAGCGAGCGGTGTTGTAAATGGCGGCTCCGAATTTCCAGCTTGCGGAAACAGCCTCGGTTGAGGAGTAAAAATAACCCGTCCACGTCAGCTCATCGTTGCGGCCGACCTGGATGTTGTTGGTGGCCAGGAACGGAACTCCGCCGAAGAAAATGTCCCTCTTGGTCGTGACGGGAACCGTTACGCTCCAAGCGTTGGCGTTCGTGTCGTAAAATACGGTGGAATTGGTGGCGTTGGTGGAGAACGTGATCGTGGTGTCAGGCACGGCAACGTTAATTTGGTCGGATGTGATCGTGGCGCTCTTGAAGGAAACAATGGTGCCGTTGGTGACATCGACGCCGCTGAAATCGGCGATGGCATCAAGCCAGATGGTGTTGCCTTCCGCGATGCTCGCGCCGCCGATATCCGCATTGATGCTCGTCTCCATCGGGCCGCAGGCAACCGCGCTCACGCAGCCGTCGTTCTCGATCAGAAAATTGTTGCTGGCCATATCGCTTGTGTCCGTGAGCGTAAAGGTCCACGTTTGCGGCAGCACTTCGGTGGTGCCGGGCGGGAGCGTTGCCGGATGGATGTAGCTGACGTAGGTGTCGGAATTACTGCATTGAACAATGAAAAACCCGGAGGCTTCGGTCCAGTTTGCGTTGGAATAAGTGCCGCTGATGTTTGTCGTGACGACGAGCAGGCTTTGCACGCCCGGATCGCTCACGTCGTAGACATGGCTCTGATTGGCATCGCAGCGAACATATCCGTAATTGTACCAGGCATTGCTCGTGCAAATGCTGGCTCCCAGGCTCAGGATGCAAGCCAGGGCGGTGAGTTTCATTTTTGCGTAATTCATAATTTTTGCAGACCTCCGATTCATTTTTCGTCAAGAGAGCGTGGTGGGTGTTCACCTGCCCGTCCTCGCCAGCGATCCGTTCAACATGAACCTGTCAATGTTTGCGCCGGCTGATTTGAGACGAGGCCTCAATTTCCAGTGAGCCACCTCCCCCTCCTTGGCGGTGAAAATTCCCCACCGAGGCTCTTCGGGCAACCCGGCAGCTTCCCTGCGAAACGAGGGATGCCCCACCGTAAGCAGCCCGACTCAGTAAAGAATAGTTTCTTTCCCCGCCTGATTGCAGGTTCGATCCTCGACAACCCGATAAGCGACGGTAATGAGGCGCCGCTGAGGGTTTTACCCTGAGGTTGAAATACTTGAACTACCGCGCGCAGTTAATTCAGGTCCGCCGCTAATAGCCCGTTAAAGGCGGATGACGGACGCCAGCCTTCACGCGTCGCAGCACGTTGACCGATCAGCTCCCCGATGGATTGCGACGCGCCGCGGCTGATTCTTCCTCGCTTCGCTCCCTCGAACACAGCCGTATCTCCACTCAAAGTGAATTGGCGGTGATTGATTTCACGAGGGCGATTTGTCTAAACTTGGGGCTATGCGGAAGGCCAACCGTGATAACAGTGCAATGCGTCGATTATGACATCGGCTTCGCGTGTTGCGATTGCCTCGAAGGACGGGCGCGGTGTGTTCAATTGGGGATGGATTTCCATCACCATCGCTGCGCTGCTGATGGTGGCGACGCTCCCGGGGCGCACGCAGGGGCTGGGGCTTATCACCGAACCGCTTCTGAAAGACCTTCATCTTGACCGCGTCGGCTACGCGGCGATCAATCTTTGGGCCACTTTGCTGGGAGCGGCATTTTGTTTTCCGGCCGGGCATCTCATGGACAGGCTGGGCTCAAAATGGGTGGCAACCGCGCTTGTCCTCCTGCTGGCGGGAACGGTTTGGCGAATGAGCCTTTTTACGGGCGGATTGACCGGGCTTTTTGTGCTGCTGTTGTTGACACGAGCCTTTGGGCAAAGCGCGCTTTCGGTGGCAAGCATTACGGTGGCTGGACGGGCGTTCGGCAAACGGATGGGGCTGGCGATGGGAATTTATTCCTTCCTCTTGAGCGCATTTTTCGTGGTGGGATTTGTCGTGGTCGGCGCTGCCGTGACGGATCACGGGTGGCGAGCGGCGTGGCGGCAAATTGCATTCGCGCTTGCGTTGGGAATTGCGCCCGCCTCACTGCTTTTTCTTCGCAATGATCGATTGGGAGCGAAAGCAAAGACGCAGTGGTCAGACACGGCTTCGAGCTTGAGCCTTTTGCAGGCGCTCAAGACTCCAGCGTTCTGGACGTTCGGTTTGGCGGCGGCGATGTTCAATCTGGTTTCTTCGGGGCTTGGTTTGTTCAACGAAGCCGTTCTCGCCGAACATGGGTTTGACCAGAAGGCTTACCACAACTTCCTCGCCGTCACGACGATGTTTGCCCTTGCGGGCCAGCTTGTCTGCGGTTGGCTGGCCTTGCGACGTTCCTTTCAGACTCTCATGGCCATTGGCCTTTTGAGCTACACGGTTGCCTTGCTGATGCTGCCGTTCATCATGACTGCCACTCATCTTTGGATTTTCGCGGGGCTGGTGGGCGGCGCCGCGGGATTCATCACAGTGGTTTTCTTTTCCATCTGGGGGCAGGCGTTTGGACCTGTTCATTTGGGCCGGATACAAGGAGCGGCGCAATTGTTGACGGTCGTGTCCTCGGCGCTCGGCCCGCTTCTGTTTGCCAAATGCGCTGAGATGACAGGTTCCTATACGCCGGTACTAATGATTCTGGCGGCGGTTGTTTTGGTGTTGGCGTTCATGGCGTGGCGGGTGTCCCTTCCCGCGCAAAGCGAAAATCATCCTCAAGCATTATGAAATCTTCCAACGAAACAAAGCCAGGAACAGCCGCCGCCATGGGTCTCGGCGCGTTCGGTTTTGCGCTGGTTAGCGTCCTGGGCTTCGCGGTGTGGGCGATCGGTGGAAAATGGCTGTACGCGCGTCTGGGCGAAGGTGGATTATTCGCAGCCTGCGCGATTGTGTTTCTTGGGTCGTCCGGACTGCTCCTGCATCCCCTCCTTCGCGGCGCGAATCGATTGGCGCGATTTTACGCGGTTTTTATCCCGGCGTTTTTGGCTTACGGGATTGTTTGGAGCGGGAGCTGGTTCCTTCTTCATTTTGGCTTGGGTGAATGGCTCGCCTCGCTCCTGGGCAGCGTTGCTTTTGTGGCGCTGGCGCGCTGGCGTCTGGGTGGTGGCAATTTTCTGCGAACGTGCGCAGTGGTGTTTATCGCGCACTCGGCGGGATACTTTCTGGGCGGCAAGGCAATGGCGTTGATAAGCAGCCACGGCGCAACGGCCGGCGGATTAACCAAGGAACAGGCCGGACTCCTGGCGAAATTAGCATGGGGTTTGCTGTATGGCTTTGGCTTTGGCGCGGGAATCGGGTATACGTTCTCTGGCTTTGACAATGATCGCCTCAACGACATGCACGAATAATTCACCCGCCGCGACGGACGCGCTGAACTCGCTCGATCTTAAATGCGCGTTGATCGGCGCAGGTGTTCGATATCCGCAGGAGGTTTACGAGGCGGTGGCCGATTGGGCGCGATTGGAGCCGCCGAGCAATCCCTACGCCTGCAACTGCATGATTCTTCCCGGAGAAGTGGCCGTCCATTTGCACGCCGAAGAGAATTCGCCGTTCGCGCTTGGTCTGCAAGACGGGAAGCCCGTTTTGTTCGAGGACGCGATGCCGGTGGCAGAGGTTACCTTCCCGGCGTCGAGCGCCTATTATCAACAGAAGACATCTGGCGGCCATTCGTTCGGTTCCGTTGCCGTCCTGGAAGGCCGCTCGACGCTCGCGTTCTTTTATCTGTGGTCGTGCGATTACGTGAAAACGCGTGAGACATGCTCGTTCTGTTTCCAGGTGAAAGCTGAAATGGCGGGTTACAATCTTCCGAGCCCTTCCAATGCGGAGGTTGCGGAGATCATCGGTTGGGCCATCGAAAATGCGGGCGTTCAAGAAGTCCAACTGACTGCTGGAACACTTTTCGGCAGCCAGACAGAATGCCAGCGCTATGCGGAATTGCTGCGGACGATTGATCGATTGGTCGGCCTGGAGAAAATCAAATCCGAAATTTATTGTTACATCACCGCGCCAAAAAATCCTTCCGACGTCGACCAACTTTTTGAAGCGGGCGCCGACCGCGTGGCGCATGATTTGCATGTGTGGAACCCCGAATTGCACGCGCGCATCGCGCCCGGCCATGCGCGGCACATCACCCGCGCCGGTCAATTGCGCGCCCTTGAGCACATCGCGGAAAAATTCGGCCCGAACAAGGCTTTCAGCGGCCTCGTCGCCGGTTTGGAACCGCTCGACGACATGATTGCCGGAGCCGAATGGCTGGCGAACCGTGGCATCGTTCCCGCCTTTTCCGTGTGGATGCCCACGCCGGGTTCGGTGACTGCCGATTCAAAACCGCCCGGCCGCGAATACTACCGCCAAGCCCGGCGAGAATTCGCGCGCCTTTACAAAAAACACAATTTGAACCCGCCCGGCGCCGCCGCCGGCTCCCACGTCTCCCTCTGCCGCGACATCTACCGAAACATGGATGCCATTCTCGCGCAATAGGCGGTGTGCTGCTTGCCGTTGACATTGGGAAGGATTGTCTTACCATTTTGGTGTGCGCGAAACTATTACATTCCGTCCCAAGCGGACAAAGAAGCAATTGCAGGAAGCCTTTGGAAACGTGAGTGAGAAGCTCAACGAGTTAGTGGAGCGCGAGTTGTCGCAAAGGCAGCCACCGGATTGGCGAGAAGTGTTGAAACGGCCGGCGCCGGAAGCTGATCCCAAGGCCTACGAGCTATGCCTCAAACCAGAATAGCCTTTGCGGACACAAACTGGCTCTTCTCTCTTTATTACCAGACTCGTGACCGTAACGCCGTCGCCGCCTGGGCTGAAAAAGGGCCATCCACTCTTGTTGTCAGCACGGTTGTGATAGCGGAGTGCCGGTGCAATTTTTGGCGCGCTGGGGATCGCCTGATGGCGCTGGAATCCGATCTGAAAGCGCGGCTGTACGTGGATTGCGGTTATACATTTGAAGAGATGGTGGTGATGGCCGCAGATTTGTTTCGACGATATGCGTCACGGTCGAACGTAGGCACGCTGGACATGTTGCATATTGCCGCTGCTCGCCGTTTCGGTTGCCAATGGTTTCTCAGCTTTGATTCCGCAAGCGGCTGCAGGGCCATCGCTCACGCCTGCGGTTTAAGGCTGTTCCCGGAACTTTCTGCTGAGGACCGCACTTGGCTCAAACGGATCAAGGATCGTTGAAAATTGAGGACCAGCAAACAACAGATGCCCATGGCCATCGGAAGCAGGCCCACGCCGGGTGGGAAAACCGAGTCGGCGACGAAGAATTAAATGAACACTCGATCAAGCCTTCCCGCGACGCCGGGTGGCGAATCACTGTGCGTGTATTGTGGTGTTCTCGCGGATTCCAAAGATCGCGCATGAGCGAAGGCGATGATGGTGGAAACATCGTGAGAAATCAGGATGCGGCTTTGTTGCGCTGCCAATTCCAGAACAGTTGGATCATCTTTTGCCGGAAAGTCCGGCATCCTGAAGGCGAACCCCATCCAGACCGGCGTTACGCCGCAGCATCCCGCGCAGAATGTCGTGGTTATGGTTCTCGTCGAATGCAAGTGCGATCATGCGCAGCCCTGCGTTGGTTTACGCCTGGCGGGAGAGCAGCCGGGCACGCACGCCCTGCGGGTTGAATCGACTCTCATTCTCAGAGCGGATGGTTTTGCAGTGCGCCGCTCTAGCGTCCAGACAAGCTGCCACTTCCGTTTGGCGGCGGAGAATGCAGCCAAACACGGAATACACGTCCGTTCCATCCGCCGTCGCTCCCTCGTAAAATGCCTCGGCCAGGGTGTCTAAAGCGACCCGCGTGCCAGCCACATGAATCACGCCGCAGGCGTCCTCCGCAAGAGGAATGCGTTCGATCAGTTCGGCCAATCGTCCCTGGGCCTCGCCAACGGTCAATGTTTTCACGCCCACAGGCTATTCCGATTTGCCCGCGTGAGCAAGCCGGCACAAACCGTCGTTTGCAGCTTCTCTTGGTTGCGCCTTTGCTTCTTTGCGCCCTGTCGTTGAAATCAGCCCTGGTGGAAGGAACACTCCAATGCGAGGTCGCAAAGGCCCAAGGGCACAGCGCGGCAAAGCCGCAACCAAAAATAAGAGGAAAGCGCCGTCCGGTCTGGGTAAGATTGGATGTATGCAAAACAAACCGCTTACCCATGACGGCGCTTCCAACTCTTTTGTACACAAACATGCTTCCTCAATTCTAGGAGTTCTTTCGGGCTTTGATCGCCTGCGATTGCGCGGGACGCTGCGCCAGTTGTACGGCCCCCAGGTGATGGAGGCCTACTTGAACGCCTGCCACATTCTGATCAAGGATTTCAGCCAGTTGGTCGAACGGACCACCAAAGCGGTCAAAGACAAAGCCAGGGCCCTGGCACAAACAGCCGGGCGGCCTTTTCTTTTCGTCCCCTCCAGCCAAACCAGCAAGGAGGAGGTGGCGCGCAAGATTGCCGCCCGCGATAAAATCACCGAGGGACTGATCGCCATTCTCAATTGCACGGAACCCTGCATGTCCTTTCAAGTCGTCGGAAACCCCCAAACCAAACACATTGAGGTGAAGGTTCAGCAGCGCAAGTGCAGCCATCTTTATTTCTATTTCGAGCATTCCAAGTTTGGCTTCATGCACCTGCGCCTGCAAACCTGGTTTCCCTTCCAGATTAATATCTGCCTCAATGGCCGGCATTGGCTGGGAAAGCAGTTGGATCAGGCAGGCATTGCCTATCAAAAGAAGGAGAACACCTTTTTGCGGGTGGCCGATATGGGGCGCGCTCAAGGCCTGCTGGACCAGCAACTGCAAACTGACTGGCCCAAGGAGCTGGGCCGGCTGCTCAATGAGGTTCATCCCCTGCACCGGTCGATTTGCCAGCCGCTGAACCTCAAATACTATTGGAGCGCTTCGGACACCGAATATGCCACCGATGTCATTTTCAAGGAGCCCGAGAGCCTGGCCCGGCTTTATCCCAGCCTGGTTCACCATGCCATCAGTTCCTTTTCCAGCGCGGACGTGATGAGGTTTTTGGGCCGATACGTTCCCATCAGCACGGGCAGGGTGGTACGGCCAGTTTGAGGGCGAAATCACCAGCGACACCAAACGGCGGCCGGAGGGCGTGCGGGTCAAGCACAGTCTTAACGGCAACTCGATCAAATTTTACGACAAGCAGGGCTCGGTTTTGCGGATCGAAACGACGGTGACGCACCCGGAGGAATTTAAAGTTTATCGCAAACCGGAAGGCCGGCCCAAGGAGGCCAAACGCTGGCTGACATTGCGCCGGGGGCTGGCCGACCTGAAACGGCGCAAAGAAATCTCTCACCGGGCCAATGAACGTTATTTGCAGGCGTTGGGATCCGTCAGCGGAACGGTGCCGCTGTTCCAATGGGTTGAAAAATGCTGCAAGCCCCTGCGGCAGGCGGGGCGGCGCTACCGCGCCCTCAATCCTTGGGCCCCGGAGGACGGACGCCTTTTGGAAATGGTCAGCCAGGGAGAGTACGCCCTCAACGGCTTTCGCAGTCGAGACATTCGGCAGGCCTATTTTCCCAGCCGGTGCGATGACCGCGAACTCAAACGCAGAATGGGCTGGATTGGACGCCGACTGCGGCTCCTGCGAGCGCATGGCTTGATCGCCAAAGTCAGCGGCACCCACCGCTATGTTGTCACCGAGAAAGGGCGCACCACCATTACTGCGCTCTTGACCGCCCGCAAAGCGGACGTGGACAAATTGACCAAACTCGCCGCCTAAAACTTTGCCAAAAATGAAGAGTTTTCCGAAATAGCACTGCAAAGAATTGCCCCGCGATTGCGCTTGCGTTTGTTTGTCACGGTGATTTCATCGCCTCGATTCGCACGTTATGCTGAAAATTGTGAAAATTGTTCCGGCGGCCGCGCTGCTTTTGGGCGTGAGCGCCGAGGGGCAGAATTTTAATCCGCCCGCCCCTGCCCCGCCCGTCACGATTAGTGGCGATGCCGTCACGGCTGTCCCACAATCGAGCAGCAGCGCGGTGACCGTAATTTCGGGCGAGGAAGTGCAGCTTGGCGAAATTGCGTCCGTCCGCGATTTGACGGCGCAGACGCCAAACTTCAGCGTGTTCGATTCAATGAATCAACGCATGCCGATGTTCTCGATTCGCGGCTTCCGCGAGACTGGCTATGGCCTCGGTGAACCGGTGGTCGGGCTTTACGTGGATGATGTGCCTTACTTCGATATGTTCTCGCGCGGGCTGGCGCTTTACGACGCTCGCGGGATCGAATTTGTCCGCGGCAGCCAGGCGACGATGTATGGCGCGGGCGGCGTCGGTGGCGTCATCGATATATCGACGGCGCAGCCGGTGGACCGCACGGATGGCTACATGGGAGCCAGCTACGGAAATTACAACGCGCAGCAATACATTGCGGGCATCGGCGGGCCGCTTGTCACCAACAAATTATATTTCGGGCTCAATGGATTGGATGACACCCGCCTTGGCTACGTTTACGACGACGAGCAGCATAAGCGGACGGATTTTGAAAACACGATGGGCATTCGCGGCACGCTCCGCTGGAGCCCAAGCGCGCCTTGGAACATCACGCTGATGGCCGACGCCGGACAGGACAACGATGGGTTTGCCCCCACCTACTGGCCCGGTGTCGATTCATCCGCGTTTAGCGTGAGCAGATCCTCGAAAAGTTATGTTGACACTCATCTCCTCGATCAGGCTCTGAAAATCGGATACGCCGGATCATCAGTCATTGTCACTTCCGTGGCGACGCACCGCACTTGGGATCAAAACTCGGTGCAGCCGGTTCCCGAATCGATTTATGATCCTGCCTCGACCACCTTTGCCACGAGGCCACAACAATCGGCGTGGACGGAGGAATTGCGCGTGCGTTCGGCGGACACAACGTCGCATTGGAAATGGGTTATCGGCGGATACTTTTCCGACAACGACCTTGATGACGGAAGCGTCTTTTCGTCGCCCTTGGCGCCACCCAGTTCGTATGTCTACAATTATGCCGAATTGACGAGTTACACGTTCGCCTTGTACGCCCAAGCAACGTTGACGATGGGAGACAAATTCGACACCACAGCCGGCATTCGGCTTAGTGACGATTTCCGCTACGTGCGGGTTGAAGGCGGCGGCGCATTTCAGGATCAATTTGCGTCCGCGCAGCCAAAGCTTGGAATGACCTATCGTTTTACGCCGAAAATAGAAATTTACGGCTCGGTCACGACGGGCCACCAAAGCGGTGGCTTTGATCCATATAATGGAGCTGAGTATGGCTTGGAACGCGACTGGCAATTTGAACTCGGCGCAAAATCCCGGTGGCTTGGCGATAAATTGTCAGCCAACGCGGCGCTTTTCTACACGATGGCCGACGATTATCAGACTTATAGTTTCCCTGTCGAATCCACCGTCCCCGCCCCGGCGCTTTCATCGACGATTCCTTCCATTGGAAATGCGCCGAGAGCGAAATTATTTGGCGCCGAATTGGAGTTGACATACCGACCGGTCAAGGACCTCGATCTCTCCGCTGTTGGCGGCCTCACCGGCGCCCGCTACACCACCAACGGAAATTATTTTAACATCACCGGCGAGCCCGTAAGTTTCGTGCCGGAATTCACCGCCAGCGGGTCAGCGCGCTACCGCCTTCCGTGGTGGCATCTGTATGTGCATGGGGAGGTGATTGCGGTGGGACGATTTTACTTGGACGATCCAAACAGCGCCGCCGCCCAATCAAGGCAGGATGCTTACTTTCTACTGAACGCCCAGGCAGGCTACGAAGGAAAACACTTTCAGATTTATGCCTACGCCAAAAATATTCTCGACACGCATTATTACACCGGCGCGCAAAATCTGGCCTATTCCGGCCTCGCGCTTCAGACCGGCGATCCAACGATATTTGGAATCGCAGGCACCGCGAAGTTTTGAGTTTCCCCCTCCAGACGCGTGCGATTGAAAGCAGGTGAGAAGTGGGTCGCGAAGCGAGGTAGGGACGCCTCGCCGAGGCGTCCGGGGACTCTCACAATTCCGAACGCGTTCGAAAAACACCACGGCCTCGGACGCCTCGGCGAGGCGTCCCTGCCTTGCCCACTTTCAATTACAACCTCTAAGCCGGAATGATGCAGTTGGATTTGGGGAGCGCGACCGTCTCGGTCGCTCTGGCCGGCGTCTCGCCGGACAGTTCCGCAGATCTCTTGCGATCACCGTTTGGTGAAGTGACCTTGCGCGAAGAGTTTTCGGCGGGACGCCGAAAACTGCGGTCGAGGCGACCGCGCTCCCCCAAAGCAACTGAATTGTTCCGGCTAAGGGCGTTTTGATTCCGATTCCTTGACCAGTTGAAGCAGCGTGCAAAGATCGATTACTTGAACCGCGTTCCCGCGCAGATGGTGCAATTCCTGCGCCACTTTCAAATGCCACGCCGGCGATTTCAAAATCGTGCGGCAGGCGAGAAAATGGGGGCCTTCTCCCTGAGCCAAATTCAGAATATGGCGGGCGGCCTCGGCCGGATCGTTTTCGGTTACGTCCGAGGCCATTGCCAGAATCGGCATCCCGCCATGGATCGATTTTTTCCCGCCTTGCGTGATGATTCCATCAGGTGAAAAGCGCGCGTAAGCGTCCAATCCCTCTGCCGAAAGCCCGCGGGCGAATCCGTTAATGATGAAGCCAGTCAGCGTAATGTCCCATTGTTGGTAAAACTTTGAGCAGCGTTGCGACCAAGCGTCCAGCCCGCTTGGCAAACTCGACCATGGACGGGGCGGCGTCAGGAAACCGGGATTCAGATAACCGGCCCCCGAATCCCCGGCGGCGAACCAATCGTTGGTGGTGCGGGTTTGGCGCGTCCATGCCAGCGCGACGGGAAATCGCTGGGCAAGATTGGGATTAAAGCACCACGTCAGCGGAACTTTACCCCGCTCCGGATCGCTCCACAATTTGGGCAACTCGTGATAGAGCCACGCCGCCGAGTCGTAATCACCGACGTAAAATCCGACAAATGTCTTCGCGGCAATTTGGCCGTTTGCGCCAATGAATCCCTCGCTGCGCAACGTTTCGGCGGTCGGTTTTGGATTCTGCCAATATTTATTTGTCAGTGGGAAATGCTGGTAAAAGGACGCGTTCGGCATTGCGTTCAAGGCGAGCGCGTCGGCGTCCACGCAGGCATTGAAGCAGGAGAGGATCTCCGAGCAGCGCCATTCGCTGGCTACTTCCTCATGCGCGCCGCCCGCGAACCATTCGGGCGAACGGTGCTTGGTGTATTTGTAAGCCCACGGCACAAAACCAATTACGTCAATAATAGCATTTCCTTGGACTCGGTTGTAAGCGGCGCGCAGAATTTCCTTCAAGGTCGCTGCGTCCGTGCCGGGCTTCTGGCCGGGATCATCCACCGGCGCTTCATCATCCCAAATGTCGAGGTCGAAGATGACGCCGCGTCGAGAGATCATATAATCCTCATTGCAAACTGCGTTATTTTCCGGCGAGCTGGCCCGCCAGCACTTGAACCAAAACGCATCCAGGCAGTAACCCATGCAAAGCGGATTGGCCTTGTCCGTTTTGACGCGGGTTTCGATCAGCCAGCGATAGGCATCGCACTTCGCGCTTCCGGTGGACGGAATTTGCGTTCCGGGAATCATTCCGGCTCCGGTGAATTCTGGAAGTTTGAAACGGACGAAATCCGCATGGGTGTTCGCCGCGATCAAACGGCTGTAAAGAGAATTACTTCCGGGATCAAACCGCACCGGCAGCAAATTATCCATTCCAGCCACGCTGGCAGCGATGTTTGCCGAGGCGGGAACGCGCTCGTCCCAAATCACAATGCCTTTGTAAGCATTGCGAAATTGACGGAGCAAGTCGTCGAGGGTTGGAATTTTAACGAGTTCGCGGTTCTCAAGCCACGAGGGCGGTTTTTGCATCTCGGTCCACCAAAAATCGTCCTCATCAAGATAGCGCACGAAGAGATTTGCGTGATCGCGATTGACGAGCCCTTGCAGCGCGGTGGCCAATTGCAGTTCGTCCCAGTAATTCCGGCGCTCGCGTTCGTCCTGGAAATTGGCCTTCCGCAAGGGCGTCAAATCGAAAATGCAGACCGGCTCGCCCGCCATTGTCCGCGGAAAAAAACCAAGCATGCAGAACAGAGCCAGGAGAGCCTTCACACCGAGTCACTTCACGATTTCCAGCTTGATCCTCTCGACCGTGCCCACTCCCAATTGGAGAAGAGCAGCGTTCTGGTAGAGCTCGGGATTATCGCGGCGCGATTCGATGTTGTTGATAAGCCGCTCGCGGTCCAATTCCTCGATGGCAAGGACATCCAGCGCCACGGGATCGTTGCTGATCCAGATCTGGTTGAATTCCGTGGCGTAATGCAAAAGGCTTTTCTGCTCGCCCTGATATTGCGCGATCAAACCGTCAGTGATGCAGAGCGCAACGTGGTCGCTCAAGGCGGGAAGATTGTAAATCTCCGGCACCGCCTGGGCAAGCCGCCGGTCGCTCATCTCGAAGCGAAGGGTATTGTCCACGCTGCCGAGCGATACGCTGTAAAGATGCCCGCACAGGCCTGCCAGATTATGATTCAGAATCGGCGCGATGCTGATGATTTTCGTCATGTTGGAGGTCACCAGTTTGCTCACGTACGAATTGCGCCCGGACGTCGTGCCATTCATGTCGAATTCCAAATCGCCCGCCGACAAGCTGCCGAGGAGCGGATTGTTGGTGTAGGCGACGGTGGGATCGTATCCGAAATCCGCGCTGCCGGCCAAACGGACATGATAATGATCCGCCAGCGCCGCGTAACCGGGAGCGCGCAAGAACGACAGACGCTGATCCCAAACAATAATGTTGGTGGCCGGCAGTCCGGCTCCGAGGAGTCCTTTGATTACCGCCTCGACCACGGCGGGGCGCGTTCCGCTGGTGGAGCCAGGTCCGACGTAGACTTTCAGACCGACCACGTCGGTATTGGAAACCACCGAGAGCCAGGCTGCTTTCAAATCCGGCTTGCCCGTCCACTTCAGCATTCCGCGCCGTACCATGTCATCCACAATGGCCGGCTGGGCCTCGAACGCGGAGGTGGCGCCCGGCCGCTCCACCTGGACGACCCTGGCCTTGGCGGGTTGGTCGGCAGTCGGCGATTCCGGCGTTTGAGCCATCGCGCACGCGGTCCAGAGAAAAATCAGGCCGCCGAGCAAAATTCGGGTGGCGCTTTTCTCTGTCTTTGATTGGGCGTATCTTGACACCTTATGCGGCGGATGCTACCACCCTCCCCCATGATGACGACAAAAAAACGGTGCCGATTCTCCAGCGCTATTGTCGTCGCTGCCGCCGCCGTGTTGCTGCTGACGGCTTGCGGGCCGCCGGGCGGGCGCGAGTTGCACGAGGCCGAAGCGGATATTCAAGCTGGACGGTACGCCGAGGCCGCGGGTCAGGCGCGCGAAGCGCTCCGTGTGATGAACGATGTCCCCGTGGCGACGCAGGCAAAAGCGTGGAACCTGCTTGGCCTGGCTTACACGTGCGACGGCAAATTGGACGCCGCCAGCCTGGCTTTCGTCAAGGCCCAACGGCTCGATCGGCATAATGCCTCTGTCTACTACAATCTTGGCTGTCTGCGCATGCGCCAGGGAGATCTCCGCGCCGCGGACGATTCCTTCACCACCTACACGATGCTTCGTCCGAAGGATGCGCAAGGTTACATCCAGCGCGGATTGATTCTGCTGCGTTCCAGTTACGAGCGGCCGGCGGCGGAGAAGCCCCGCTTTCTCGATGCCGCTCGCAAGGAATTCGAAACGGCCGAAAAGCTCGGGGGAACGCCGGACTCGGCCAACGCCATTGGCATCATCGACATTTTAAGGCGCTCGCCGGGCCCGAATTTCAGCGTGGCCGCCGCGACCAACTTCGGCCTTGCGCTCAGCCGCGACACAAATTATCACGCCGCTTTGCTTAATCTCGCGATCGTGTCGCAAACCTATTTGAACAATCCGACCCAGGCGCTGCGCCTTTATCGCGATTATCTGGCCATCACCCCGCCCCCTCCGCATGCCAGGGAAGTCGCCACCATTGCGAAAGACCTCGATGTGAGCATGAAAATCTCCATTACTCCGTCGAAGACCGCAGCTCGAGCGGCCCCGGCACCGGTGGTTCGCTCGAATCCTCCGCCGCAAAGTACTGTCAAACAAATTGCCAGCGAGCAGGCCATTATTGCTCCGCCGGCTCAATCTGTCGTTCCCTCGCCCACGCCACCGGCGGCAAATCCCTTGCCGCAGTCAGCAAGGCCAATCACACGGCCATCGCCGCCGCCACAAACAGAGGTGACTCAGCCGAATCCCCCGATTCAAACGATCGTCGTTCCGGACCAGCTGGAAAAGCCGCCACCGGCCCAACCGCTGGCGCAAGCCCCGGCTCCTGCTTCAACTGAAACACCACCCGTCCGACCGCAGGCATCTCCTCCCATGGCGACCGCGCCGGCCGTCAGTAATTCCGCGCCTAGCGCCGACTTGGCAGTCAATAGCCCGGGCGGAATTCCGGCGCCGGTGGTTTCCGACACGAATCACGTCTCGCGCAAATCCATCGCGCAGCGGCTCAACCCGGCAAATTGGTTTTCCGGAAAACCGAAACCGGGCGAAAAAATGAGTGCGCCCGCGCCTGATGCGGACGAACCGCCTCCCGCCCCGGCGGGATCCCACTTCGATTATCCGCCGCCAATCACGCCGATTCCCGGAGACCGCGCCCAGGCCCATCGGCTCATTGCAGAGGCCATTCGCGCGCGGCAACTGGGCGATGTTCTGCAATCGGTCCAAGCCTACCGCGACGCCGTCGCCGCCGACCCCAGCTCTTACGACGCTTCTTATGGCCTCGGCCTGGCTCTCGTGGATGCTCGCGATTACAAGGGGGCGCTGGTGGAACTTTACCACGCCTCCAACTTGAAAGCGGACTCGGCGGACGCGAGATACGCCTTTGCGTGGGTGCTGCAAAAACGCGGCTATGTGGAGGATGCCGTGCATGAGCTCGGCAAATTGGTGGCGGAACATCCGAGTGATATTCGAGGCCACCTGCTCCTGGGAAATCTCTACGCCGAGCGGCTGGACCAGCCGAAGCTGGCCCGCGAACAATATCTCGAAGCCATGCAGATCGATCCCAAAAACGCGCAAGCCACCAACATCCACGCATGGCTGCAGCACAACTAAACTCCTTTTGAACCCCATCGACATCCAGCAAATCGGCGGGGAGCTAGCGGTCAAGTGGGACGACAATTCTGAAAGCTTTATCCCGCTTGAGGCCTTGCGCCGGGCCTGTCCGTGCGCAGGCTGCATGGGCGAGCGCGACATCATGGGGAACCTCCATAAAGGCCCGGACAACCCGCTCCCGGCCCGGTCGTTTCAACTGGCGCGAATTGAGTCTGTCGGCGGTTACGGCCTGAAGCCCGTATGGGCTGACGGCCACAGTTCGGGAATTTTCTCCTTCGATTACTTGCGCCGGGTGGCCGCAGCCCTCCCGGGTGAAACTCAGTAGCAAAATGCACCCTATCAAAGCAGGCCAGAAACTTAGTCAATACCATTACCACTTTATCATGCATCCCCTCTCTTTTACGCGCAAATATTCGGCCGCGACGCGGCCCTATGGTGCCGCAGGGGGGGCGACGCCCTTGCAAAACTGCGCGCGCGTTCAGGTTTTTCACTAATTGACAATGTTGAAAGGCATGTGATGCTTTAACGGCGACCACCGCAATAATTCGTGATTTTGGGCCGCGTTTTTTTGCGGGAATCCGGGAAACTTTCCAGCGTTGCAGCCCGGGGAATGCAGCCTATGAGTGACGCATTTCAGGAAAATGTAAATTGTTACTCGTAGTCTGTTGTCGAATGGCCGGTCTTTTAAGATTCTCAACCAAGCTTTAATGTTGGAATCGCAAATTATATCGGGATTCGGTACTTCCGTCAGGACTCTGCGGCATAAATTGGGAATGTCGCAGGAGGAATTGGCAGAGCGCGCGGGATTGCACCGCACCTACATCGCAGGAATCGAGGGCGGCGGGAGAAACGTGACCTTGAAGAGCATCGAAAAGCTCGCTGGAGCACTGCGTGTCTCGATAGCGGACTTGCTGCTGGCGCCCCACGCCGGCCCCAAGCGCAAGAACGGCTCCCATGGCAATGGGCACCAAGCCGAGTTCGTGGATATACTGATGGTTGAGGACAACACGGAGGATGCCGAACTGACGATCAGCGCATTCCGCAAAGCGAAAATGGCCAACCCGATCCAGGTCGTCAGCGACGGCAAGGATGCGCTGGATTATTTATTTTACACCGGGCGCTTCGCCCGCCGCATGCCT
Organism: uncultured Verrucomicrobiae bacterium; assembly: GCA_963764165.1. Classification (GTDB taxonomy): domain Bacteria; phylum Verrucomicrobiota; class Verrucomicrobiia; order Limisphaerales; family Palsa-1400; genus Palsa-1400. The sequence continues at coordinate 146,212 of CAVXRD010000003.1, read as the reverse complement.
TCCAGCAAACCGCTCCTTGTACTGCTGGATTTGGATCTGCCAAAGATCGACGGCATTGAGGTGCTGCGCCGCATCAAGGCCGACCCGCGCACCATGCACATTCCTGTTGTTATTTTGACAGCATCGCACGAGGGACCCGAGATGGCGGAATGCAAGCGCCGCGGGGCGGACTGCTTTATTGTCAAGCCGCTGGATTTTCAAAGCCTCGGCGAGGCGACCCCCTGGTTGAATTTGCAATGGGCGCTCATGCGGGAGGCAAACGGAAAGCGGGCCAAAAATTCGTGACCTTTTGCGCTTTCATTATTGACATCACTGTCACATTGAGATTAGGCTGGTTTATTCCAATGAGCATGGCGCTTAAACGTCATCCCGCCGCGTCCGCAGAAGACTATAGCGGCCCGAACAGCGTCTCTTTGGATGAGATGCGATGGGGGCCAATGGGGAACTTCATAGGGAATGCGAATTTCATCAACTATATATTTTGTACTGTCGCGAAGTCCACGGCGGACGGCTTGACCGGCTATGGCTGCCGTGCGCGAAGTCCTATGTTCCGCCGCAAACCGCATTGCCGCATGTTTTGTGATTTGGAAGTCCCACGCCCTTTGGCGGCCTTTGATTTGACACACGCAATCCCCACGGTCGACTTGAGATCAGCCCGCGAGCGACGCGATTCGCCAGGGCGCGACGACCCGCGGGGGCAACGCGGCACGCTCCACGCGATGGTTTTGGATGTTTTCCATCCCAGCCTTTCGCCCGGAGGATCCATTTGGAATTCAAATTAATCACGCCCTTATCCGGAGGCCCAACATGAAGAGGCCGCTCCATTTGCTCCTGGTTGAAGACTCGCCCGACGATGCTGGCTTGATTCTGGCGCAGTTGAAGCGCGACGGGTTCGATCCATCGTGGACACGAGTTGAAACCGAGGCGGATTTTGTGACGGAAATCAAGAAGCTCCCTGACTTGATACTATGTGATTACTCACTTCCGCAATTCAGCGGATTGCGCGCCGCGAAAATTCTTCAAGAAACCGGGCTGCTGATACCTTTCATTCTTGTCTCCGGCACCGTCGGAGAAGATGCCGCAGTGGAAGCTATGAGGCACGGAGCGACCGATTATCTCCTTAAAGATCGAATTGCACGCCTTGGCAGCGCCGTCGAACGGGCGCTGGAACAAGCCCAACTCCGCCGCCAGCGCATCACTGACGAAGCCGATTTGCGCCGCACGCATGAAGCGCTTCGCCAAATGGTCGCGCACAGCCCGGTCGTCATTTACGAATTGGAAGTTCAGGGCCAACAATTCCTTCCAGTTAGAGTCAGCGAGAATATCGAACGAATGCTTGGATACTCGGCAGCGGAAACGATGACAGCTTCGTGGTGGACAGATTGCCTTCATCCAGACGACCTGGCTGGCGCAGTGAAGGGAGCCACAAAGGGAATGGCGGCCGGCACGCACTCAACGCAGTACCGAATCCGGCACAAAAACGGGATCTATCATTGGATCGAAGACAGCGGCAAACTTGTCCAAAACGAGCCGGGCCGCCCTGCTAAAATCGTGGGTGCTTTGATCGACATTACCGAGCGCAAAAGACTGGAAGAGGACAAGAGCCGCCTGGAGGACCAGTTTCTACGCGCGCAGCGGCTCGAGAATATTGGCATGCTTGCGGGCGGAATCGCGCATGATTTGAACAACGTCCTCGCCCCCATCATCATGTCGTGCGATTTGCTGGCCAAGGAAGTTCACGAAGAGCGGCCGCGCAGCCTCCTGGAAATGATCGAGGGCAGCGCCCAGCGCGGTGTTGATCTGGTCAAACAAGTGCTGTCGTTCGCGCGAGGCATGGAGGGCCAGAGGCTCGCCGTCCAGCCGCAGCACATCATCCGTGAAATCGTCAGCATCGCGCGGCAGACCTTTCCCAAAACCATCCGTGTCAAATCGCATCTGCCGAGGAGCACATGGATCGTCATGGCGGATCCGACTCAGCTTCACCAAGTGCTTCTCAATCTCTGCATCAATGCGCGGGACGCGATGCCCGACGGCGGACAGCTTCTCGTCTCGGTAGAGGACATATTGCTTGACGGCTCTACCCCAGGTGGACCCGATGGCGCGGAACCCGGAAAGTATGTCGTCATTAAAGTGAAGGACTCAGGCACCGGCATTGATCCTGTCATCAAAAGCAAAATTTTCGATCCGTTCTTCACCACGAAAGGCCAGGGTCTCGGCACGGGGCTTGGCCTCTCAACCTCCCTGGCAATTGTCAAAACGCACGCAGGATTCATGGAGCTTGAATCCGAACTTGGCACCGGATCGACCTTTGAAATCTGGCTGCCGGCCGCTGCGGAACAGCATGCATCCGCCCCGCCGACGGACGAGGTTCATTTTGTTCGCGGCCACGGCGAATGCGTGCTTGTAGTGGACGACGAGGCCGCCATTCGGACGTTAACTAAGCAGACGCTGGAAGCCTACGGCTACTCTGTATTGACTGCATCCAACGGAGCTGAAGCCGTCGCCGTCTACGCGCGGCACAAGGATGAAATCGAAGTTATCATCACCGATGTTATTATGCCCATCATGGACGGACATGCGTTGATTCGGGCGCTGATGGTCATCAAGCCGAACGTTCGCATTATCGCCTCCAGTGGTTCGCCGAACAAAGAGCTGCAGGCAAAAGTTCTCGAAGCTGGCGCCAAGCGGTTGATTCCCAAGCCCTACACCGTCGAAGCGATTGTTACGAATTTGGACGATGTGTTGCGCGCACCGTGATGCCGGGTGTTAGTCGGGTTTCGGCGGGCCAGCTAGCGTAATGGTCACTTCCACGGGGGTGGAGGCTGGCGGGAGGTTATTCGTGTTCGGCTCCCAGATAAGGTCGTTTTCGTGGCCGGGCCCTGTATTATTGACAAGAGCCACCGGGTCTGTCACGAGCGAAATCAGCGAGCCGTCCAATTGCGCTAGAAATTTATTGTGCACAATGAGCGAGCCGTTGTAAGTCCACATCCCCTGCCCCATCGTTTTCCGGTCATCCTTCTTCCAAACCATTTCCTCCGCGGCGTGCCGCACTTCATCCTGCCCGTTCTTCCACTTGACAGTAACTCCCGCTTTGTCGCCCGGGACGGAATCGCGGGACGGATGCACAATCGGCCCGGGAACGCCGTCGGCCGGGGCGCCGGAAAAATTCGTGTCTCCCGGCCCGTGAGCGCCCAGCAAAACCATCGCAAGGTGAATGTGATACGGCTCGGCCTTTGTCTTCAAAATGCTCTCGTGGGTTTTGCCGTAGGCCGTGACAACAAAATACTCCATCAGCCCGCGCGCTTTGTTCAGCGTCGCGGGAAAAGTCACAGTGCGCGCCTTTGAATCTAACCGCACCAAGCCGATCTCATAGATGCCCGGCTCGATTTCTTTCACCGGAGTGTTCGTCAGCGCGGTCATCAGCGCCTCGGGAGCCTTCGTTTCCGCGGGCGCCGCGGGGGCCGGGTCCTGCCGGGCGGAAACGGAAACAAGACCAGCCGCAATCATCAATGCTATAAATATCCTCGCGCGGAATTTCACAGCTTGTTTTCGAGCATCTCCATCGCCGTCACGGCATAGGCGGTGTCAAGAATTGGATCCTTTTCCCACCACCGCCCGGCGCCATTGGCCCATGAACCGTCGCCGTGCTGGAGGTTGATGAGTTTCAGCGCCAGTTCTTCGCGCCAGTTGATCTTCCTGCCGCCAGCGGTTTCGAGCGTGTCAACATTGGCAAAGGTCAGGGCTTTGGCCATCAAAAGATAATAATAATAAAGCCCCTGCTGTCCCATTCCCGGGTTTTCCTCCACCGTATAATTTCCGCGCAGCCAATCCAGCGCGGCCGCCACCCGCGGATCGTCGGTTTTCAGATCGGAGTAAACGTAACTCAAGAGGCCCGCATAAGTCATCGAACCGTATGAGCGGAGCGCAATTCTGCCGGAAGCCAGATTGGTTTCTCCCGCGTTGCTCCGTCCGGGCGCGTAAACAAAACCGCCCTTGTCTTTTGGGTCGTCGGCCACCCATGGCTGCGCGTTGGAACCCGGAAGATTCTGGCAATTCTGAACGAACCTGATGGCAGCTTTCCAATTCAAATCGGGAGCCTTCGCGCCATTTGCATCGAGCGTTGCAGGCTTGGTATGATAGAGCGCTTCGAGCGCAAGCAAAGTATTGGAAAGATCAGGGCGTTTCTGCGCGCCGCCGTAGCCAATCCCGCCGCTAAAGACGCCATTCGTGCCGTCCACAGGCGCGTCTCCCACCTGAAGGCCAATCAAATAGTGACGCGCCTTTTCAATAACGGGTTGGTCGGAAGGCCGGTTTCGCAACGCCAGCGCCGTCAAAACAACAGACGTGTTGTAAGACTGCAGTTCATCCTTGTAAATGCCGCCATCAGCCTGGACGCAGCCGAGCATGTAATCGTAACCCTTTTCGATGGCGGGAGACATCGTTTTTTCCGGCGCTGGCCCGAGCAAGGCCGTCACAACCAGGGCGGTCAGCGCCGGGTGATCGGCCGAGGACCACCAGCCGTTCGTATTCTGTTTCGATTCAAGCCAGGCCCGCCCCTTGGCCTCCGCGTGCCGGACCTCGTTGCGAACGGAAATGTTGCCGGCATCCTGGGCGCGAGCCTGAACAAATAATAACAACAGCGCCACGGTTGCAGTTGGAAGCGGGTGAGCGACATCAGGCCTGCGGCGGAGCGCGGCTGTGTCGAAGACCAGCCGCAGCGCGTTGCACAGCCAAGCGCGCCGGTTAATTGCGCGTTGCTGCGGCGGGTCTCCGACACAGCCGCGCTCCGCCAGATTGTTGGCGCGCATCACCCACTTTTGACCACGCCCCAGCGCCAGCGAGACGCTCCAAATGAATTGATTTCCCGCTTTCATATCTTCTGCCCCCCACACACTAATACCGGCGCATTTCATGGTCAATTTTCACGCCTATGTCAGATGGCGATAGAAACGTGTTTGGTTTCGAGATAGGCATCAAGCCCTTCGCTTCCCAACTCGCGCCCCCAGCCGCTTTGTTTGACACCGCCGAATGGCGCGTTGGTGGTCGTCGGCAGGCCGTCGTTGATTGCGACCATGCCGGCCTCGATTTGCTCCATGACTCGAAAGACGCGCCCCAAGTCCTGCGTGAAAACATAAGCAGACAAGCCGAACGGCGACCCATTGGCAGCCTCAATCGCTTCGGCCTCCGTCGAAAATGGCGTCACTGCAGCCACTGGCGCAAATGTCTCTTCGCGCATGCATAGGCTGTCCTTTGGAACATCCGCCAGAACGGTCGCCTCGATAAAATAGCCGGACCGCTCCAGCCGCTTTCCTCCGCACAACACGCGGGCGCCGCGCTGGACGGCGTCGGCGATATGCTCCAATGCTTTGTTGACAGCGTTCTCGTCGATGAGCGGGCCGATCTGGACATCTGGCTCCATTCCGTTTCCGACCTTCAACGCTGCCGTCTTCTCCACCAGACGCTTCACAAAACGATCATAAATTCCCCGCTGCGCGTAAATGCGGTTGGCGGCGATGCATGACTGGCCGGTGTTGCGGAATTTGGCCACCATCGCGCCGTCGACCGCTTTTTCCAAATCGGCGTCGTCAAACACAAGAACGGGATTCAATCCGCCAAGTTCGAGGGAGAGAGGCTTGATAAGCGCCGCCGCGCCCGCGATCAAACTCCGCCCCACCTCCGTCGAACCGGTGAAGCTGATTTTCCGCACGAGTGGATTTTCGAGAAATTCTCCAGCGATCTGCGACGCTGAACCAGCCACCAATTGGAACACGCCCTTCGGCACTCCGGCGGCGTGGCAGGCCTCGGCAAAGGCCACATTGCACAACGGAGTGGCGGAGGCGGGCTTCAAAATGACAGGACAGCCCGCCGCCATCGCGGGCGCAACTTTCCGCACACCGAGCACTAATGGAAAATTCCAGGGCCCAATCGCTCCCACCACCCCAATCGGAGTTTTGATAACGAGGTTTCGCTTGCCGTCCGTTTGATGGGGAATGATGCGGCCATATCCGCGTCTAGCCTCTTCGGCGAACCAATGCAAGTGATCGAACGTCATCGCGAGTTCCCCGGCGCTTTGCGCCAGCGGTTTCCCCGCTTCCTGTGTCATGATGCGCGCGATTTCGTCGCGGCGGCGCTCGAGTTCATTGGCGATTTTGTGGAGAAATTCCCCGCGCGCCTTCGCGGTCAGGGCGCGCCAAGCCGGGAAGGCCGCGTGAGCATCCTGGACTGCCTTTTTGAGAAGCGGCTTGTCGATGGACGACATTTGGCCGAGGCCATCGGTGGTGGCGGGATTCTTGACGGGAAACGTTTTCTCCGTCGTCACAAATTCGCCGTTGAGATAAAGCGGGTGGACTTTCATCATTTAATGCGTGTCAACAATTATCCGCCGGTTGTCTCCCCTCGGCAGTCAAGGCACGTTAAGAGAAGAACACCTGCGGCGCCAATTAAAAATGGCTGCGGTTTCATTGCAACTGTCAGGTTGAATTACATTTCGTGATCGATCGCTTAAAGTCTGCAAAGCACAACAGTAACGTCATCTGGGAAAGCACCTGACGAGTACCCGAACCAGGCCGATGAGCTGAGAACCGGCAACTTCTTCATCTTGCAGGCAGGCGTTGGTAATGCGTTCCGCGGAGGCGTATTTAAACAAACCGTCTGTAGCCAGCAGGAGACAGCCAGATTGTCTCGGATGCCGAAACGATACTGGCCACGCGGCACCAGTCCCAATGAACGGTTTTCGCTCTTGATCGCGCGTAAAATCATCGTGCGCGCCGTCATTCCGCACCATCCAAATACTCGAGTCCCCGACGCTTGCGCCGTAGATTTCATCACGCGTCACCACTGCGGGCGCACACGTCGTTTCGCCCGCCTGTGGATCACTGGCAATTTTCTCGTCCAAATCACGGAGGATTTGAGAACAAGATTCCGCGTCATGCATATTTGAAACATTCTCGCGAATCCACTCAATCGCCCGGCACGCGGCTTCGGTGCCGCCGCTGCGGCCGCCCGCGCCATCCGCCACGCTCATCACGATGCGCGGTCCATCGTAAATGACGACGCCGCGATCCTGGTTCTCCGGATTTCCTGCCTCGGTAAGCAATTTAGGATTCATGTTTCCTGCCTCCCAATCGCGATTTGGCAGGCTGAGAACACCTCATCAGAAAAACACGCGAAAATGACGCGCTGCAACTCCTCGTTCGCTTCCAGCGCGGCGCGGACTTCACGCACGGCAATCTGCGCCGCCTTCTGAATCGGAAAGCCGTAGACGCCGCAACTAATCGCGGGAAAAGCGATGGTCTTAACGTCGTGAGTCCGTGCCAGTTCAAAACAGGCGCGATAGCACGATGCGAGCAACTCCGGCTCGCCCCCGCCGCCGCCATGCCAAATCGGCCCGACGGTGTGAAAGACAAATTTCGCAGGCAGATTATACCCGCGAGTGATTTTCGCGTCTCCCGTGCGGCATCCTCCCAGCATTCGGCACTCTGCCAGCAATGAATCGCCCGCCGCCCGATGAATCGCGCCGTCGACGCCGCCGCCGCCAAGTAAGGAGGTATTGGCGGCATTGACGATGGCATCGACTCTAAGCGTCGTGATGTCTGTCATTTCAACTTCTATGCGCTCGTCGAATTTCATTAAAACAGGTGGGATTTGCTTACATTTGCCTACATTTGGTTACATTTGCCGGGATTAGGTGAGATTCGCCGCCGAAGTCTCGGGAGGGCGATTTTTGAAGCTGTGAGGGCGACGATGACTCGGTTTGTGCTCCTCCAAAACCACCGTAACGCTGGACCTTTAATGAAATCCGCCGATGGAGCACCTTGAAAACAGCCATCCGCCAACACAAACCAGACCCATAACGAGGACAGAACGGCTGCCAACCAGGCGGACAACTGACCCTCGTCGCCGGCTTCACACTGCATATGACAATTCATTTGCATAAATGAACTTTGGCACACTCGGCGCGAAACAGAAAACCTACCAGAGGTTTTTTGGCACGATTTTTGGAGAAAAAATGCTGAAATTTGAATCTGGAAGGGCCGAACTCAAAGAAAGACCGGTCACAGGAAGCATCGCGTCTGGCAAAAGAGCCACAGATTCACACAGATCAACACAGATTTTTGATCTGTGCAATCTGTGCGAATCTGTGGCCAGTCCCTCGGTCCTTTTGCTGAAAGCCGTCCCCTCACGGTCTCTTGCCAGAAGCCCAGTGATACCTCCTGTTGGCTCTTCCTTTCACGGCAGGAAAATTCAACAGCAATCACACAGAGGCCACGAAGAGGAATACGAATTAAATCTACACGATTTCGATTCATCCACGCAGGCAGCATTTTTTATATTTCTTTCCGCTGCCACAGGGGCACGGGTCGTTGCGGCCGATTTTGGGGCCTTCTCGGCGAAGCCCGGCGAACGGAAGGCCGTCGTCAATGACGTCGATATCATCAGGAGTAGGAGGAGGCCGATACAAATCCTCCGGAAGCGGCTGCAATTCGTTTTGTGGCTGCACGTCAAATCGAAATTCACTCCACGCCTTCATCTCAGCCACTGCGTCATCCATGAGTATTGATTTTTCATCTTTTTCGGTTACCTCGATGGGGATGAACAGGTCTGCCTCGACCTCTTCCCATGTGAAATAAAACGGTTCAAGAACCCCGTCTTCAAACGCCGGTTTTAATTCGTCCGCGAGCTGCGGAGCGGGAAGCTTCGCCAAGGCGGCAACCAAATCAATCCAAACATCTGCCGGCTCGCGCTCCAATTTCCCGCGAAGCAACTCCCGATAATATTCCACCACCTCCTGCCGGCTCATTTGCCCGCTATGGCTTATGATGACAAACGCGCTCAATGCAGATCCTCGCACCGACTCATCCACCGCTGTATTTTCAACGAGCTGCTTGAGCGGCTCGGGATCGCCGTCGTAAACAGAGGCAAGGATCACGTCCATCGCCCCAGTGAGCGCATCTTCAAAGAGCGGATAGATATCCTCCTGCGTGTTGCCGAGGATTTTCACCAGCGGCCGATAGGCGCGCTTCTCGCGGAATTGCGCCAATAAGAAACTTGCGCTTTCGACGAGCCAAGGGTGCTGGGCGGCAAACTCCTCGGGCGCCTTGGCGGCTTCTTCCAATGCCTGGAGGAGAAGGGGTGTGATTTCTTCCCTTTGCGCAATGGCGGCCTCCATTGCGGCTTGAGGGAAAGCCATCTCGCGGCTGCTCAGCCCGCCAATAATTTCGGTCGCGGTCATGCCTGATTACATAGCACGATTTTTGCCACTATTTCAAGGGGCGCAAAATCGCGGGCCGCCCTGCTCTTTTCCAGCCAATGCCAGCTCTTCCTCGAAATCAACGATTTCCTTGATCTGCACCAGGAACCAGCGGTCAATCTTCGTAAGCTGGAAAATTTCCTCGACGGAAAAGCCCGCCCGCATGGCGTGGCGGATGAAGAAAATACGCTCGGCGTTTGGCCATACCAATTTTTGCGTGATAATGTCGCGTGGCAAAATATCCCGGTCGCCATAAACGACACCGCCAATCCGCCATGGCTTGCCGTCGCCGCCCAACCCGGCCCGGCCAATTTCCAGGGAGCGCAGCGCCTTCTGCAAGCTTTCCTTGAATGTGCGCCCAATCGCCATCGCTTCACCCACCGATTTCATTTGCGTATTCAACGTCGGGTCGGCTTGCGGGAATTTCTCGAACGCAAACCGTGGGATTTTCGTGACGACGTAATCGATAGTCGGCTCGAAACTCGCGGGCGTCTCGCGGGTGATGTCATTGCGAATTTCGTCGAGCAAATAGCCGACAGCCAATTTCGCCGCGATCTTCGCGATTGGAAAGCCTGTCGCCTTGGAAGCCAGCGCAGAGGAGCGGGAAACGCGCGGGTTCATTTCGATGATGACCATGCGGCCATTTTCCGGATTGACGCCGAATTGAATATTCGAGCCGCCCGTCTCGACGCCGACTGCGCGAATCACCGCGAAACTGGCGTCGCGCATGATTTGGTATTCCTTGTCGGTGAGAGTCTGGGTCGGCGCCACCGTGATGGAATCGCCGGTGTGGACGCCCATCGGGTCAAAATTCTCGATGGCGCAAATGATGACGCAGTTGTCGGCCTTGTCGCGCATCACTTCCATCTCGAATTCCTTCCAACCCAGCAAAGATTCCTCGACGAGAATTTCGGAGATGGGCGAAAGCTCGATGCCGCGCCTCGACATTTGCTCGAATTCCTCGCGGTTGTAGGCGATGCCGCCGCCAGTTCCGCCGAGCGTAAAGGCCGGGCGAATAATGAGCGGGTATCGGCCGATTTTTTCAGCCACGGCGCGGGCTTCCTCAAAGCTATGGGCCGTGCCGCTGATTGGCACATCCAGGCCGATTTCGAGCATCAAATCCTTGAACACCTGGCGGTCTTCGCCCTTTCGAATGGCATCGGCGTTGGCCCCGATCATCTCGACGCCGTAGCGTTCGAGCGTGCCGCGCTTGACCAGAGCCATCGCGGTATTCAAGGCCGTCTGGCCGCCAAGTGTTGGGAGCAGCACCAATTTTCCATTTGCTCCCATCGTGCGCATTTCCTCAATCTCGCGGGCGATGATTTTTTCGACGCACTCGGGCGTGATGGGCTCGATGTAAGTGCGATCGGCAAATTCCGGATCGGTCATGATGGTGGCCGGATTGGAATTGATGAGGACGATCCGATAACCCTCCTCCCTCAGGGCTTTGCAAGCCTGCGTGCCGGAATAATCGAATTCACACGCCTGTCCAATAATGATGGGACCGGCGCCGATGATCAAAACGGAATGAATGTCTGTGCGTTTGGGCATATTCGCGCGACGGGAAACTTAAAGACAGCGCGATGGGATGTCAGCAGTTATTTGATGCCGGTGGCAAAGGCAGGCAAGGTAGGGACGCCTCGCCGAGGCGTCCGGGGCCGTGGGGTTTTTCGAACGCGTTCGGACTCGCGAATGTCCCCGGACGCCTCGGCGAGGCGTCCCTACCTACGAATGCGGCGTTGGCGGCTTGCGCCACCACCGCCGTCAAAAGGACGCCCGTGCGATTACTTCTGCGGCACGGTCGCGATGGTCTGCAAAATGCGGCTGGCGATTTTGTAGGGGTCGCCGGCGGAATTCGGGCGGCGGTCTTCCAAATAGCCTTTGTAGCCATTCTTCGGGAAGCTGACCGGCACGCGGACGGATGCGCCGCGGTTGGCCACCCCGTAGTTGAATTTGTCGATCGATTGCGTTTCGTGCAATCCGGTCAAGCGCAGATGATTGTCCGGGCCGTAAACGGCGATGTGCTCGTTTTTGTATTTGTCGAACGCCGCCATGAGCGCTTCAAAGTATTCCTTGCCGCCGACCTCGCGCATGAACTTCGTCGAGAAGTTCGTGTGCATGCCGGAGCCGTTCCAATCGACATCGACGCCGAGGGGTTTGCAGTGCCAGACCACGGTGACCTGGTATTTTTCGCACAGGCGCATGAGGAGGTAGCGGGCCATCCAGACTTGGTCGGCGGCGGTCTTGGAGCCTTTGCCGAAAATTTGGAATTCCCATTGGCCCTTCGCGACTTCCGCGTTGATGCCTTCGTGATTGATGCCGCAGGCGAGGCAAAGGTCGAGGTGCTTGTCGACGATTTCACGGGCGATATCGCCAACGGCGTCGTAACCAACGCCGGTGTAATATTTGCCCTGGGGATACGGGTAGCCGGCTTTCGGGAAGCCCAGCGGCAGGCCCTCTTTGAAAAGAAAATACTCCTGCTCGAAACCGAACCAGGTATCCGGATCATCCAGGATGCTGGCGCGGGAATTACTCGGATGCGGAGTGCCATCTGTCAGATAAACTTCGCTCAAAACGAGCACGCCATTTTCGCGGGTCGGATCGGGATAGCACGCGACGGGTTTGAGGACGCAATCCGAGCTGTGGCCCTCGGCCTGGCGGGTCGAGCTGCCGTCGAAGCCCCAGTTGGGGAGTTTGTCCAGGGTCGGGAAGCTGTCAAAATCTTTGACCAGGGTCTTGCTGCGGAGGTTAGCGACGGGGGTATAACCGTCGAGCCAGATGTATTCCAATTTATATTTAGCCATGTGCTTTGTTTGTTCGTTTTTTTCTACTGCAAATAGCCGTTGCAGGTTTCAAGCGCCTTGCAGATAGCGCGGGCTATCGGAACAAAACCCAGTCAATTAGTCTAGTTAAAAAAACGTTAAGACCATCCTGACGGGGAAGGTTTAATCTGGAACGACCGAACTCAGGAAAAGAGGCTCCCGTAAATTTTCCTTGATGAATTGCCCGACGGATATGGTTGCGAATGATGGGACTTATGAAACTGAAATCCGCTTGACACCGCCTTGGGTCTCCTTTCCTGCGTTCGGTCGTTCCTGATTAAATTATTTCCCAGTTTTGAACGGATTGCCTTTCGCCTTCGGAAAAATTCGTTTTCGCTTCCAGACTCCTCCGATGAAATAAACCCATCCCACCACGAAATGAAGCGCGGTGAAAAAAGATAGCCCCACCAAATCCAGCACTCCCCATGCGTAAAGCACAATCGATCCCACCATCATCATTGCGCCGGGAAGCAGGCTGATCGTCGAGAGCCTCCACGCGCCGCCGAAGGTCAAATCGCGATCCATGTAAAAACCGATGAACTTGGCAGGAATCATGTAAATTGTTCCAAGCAGAATCCAGGTGATCATCATCTGAAGGAAAACCCCCACGCCGATTCCGGTATACACCACCGGTTGCCACGCGCCCCACCACGGCTCCAGATTGGATCGCGCCAAATTTAAATAACCGCCGGGTTCATATTCGAATACGAGTCCGCGATTCGGCCATATGCTGGAATTGGCGCAGACGTCGTTGAGACGGAATTGAATTTGCAAATCCGCCCCCTGCCCGATTTGTTCGCTGGATTTCGGCGTGGCGGCGAGCGCGAGCAATTTTGATTCGGATATGACGGGCTCTGCAACTCCTTCGAGCACGCCGTTGGTGATGCAGGCCGTTTCCGGCATTTTTTGCATGGCTTGCAGGAGAACAGGAGCGTAAAACCCGCGCAGGAACCAGAGCACCGCCAGCGCCACGATGACCGCCGACACCAACAGAAATGCAAACACGCGCCCAAAGCGCGCGTCGGCAAAGGCGGCCACGCCGCCAAATGTAAATGGCTGCCAGGCTGGCAGGGGCGCGTCGGCGTTCTCTTTCGCCTTCGCGCCCTCGCCGCCCGCGGCGTCCGCGTTCATGGAGTCTTTTTGGGGCCGGCCCCGGCGCCTGGCGGCTGTTCCTGCGGCGCCACGGTCAGGACGAGCGGAAAGCGCATCTTCATTACGTCATCCACCAGCACTTCATAGTGATAGGTGCCGGCGATTTCCAATTTGATCTGGCCCCAGAAGGAAACGTTGGTGACGTTGTGCGATGGGTCCTGCAAGGCGAACTTCGCCTCGACGGAACGCAGCACGGTCGTCTGGTCCGGGGCAATCAGGCGCGACGTTTCGCGGAATTCGCCAATGCCGGCCGTCCAGCGATTGAACAAAAACAGCTTGAACACGGCGACCGGCAATTGCGGCACGCGCAAAAAATTGACGACGCCGAGCAATATGAAATTGCCGGTGACTTCCTGCCGGACATCCTCGCACAGCAGCGAGCATTGCAGGTCGGGTAATATTCTTGACGGATTCATCATAAATCAAACTGGATCAGGTTTCGTGTAAATGCCGGCGGCGCGCTCGGCGGCGCGAACTGTGTTCTGCATGAGCATGGCGATGGTCATCGGGCCAACGCCGCCAGGATTGGGAGTGATTTTTCCGGCCACTTCCCGGACCCCGGCAAAGTCTACGTCCCCCACCAAACGCGCGCCGCGCTTGGAGCCGGGATCCGAAATTCTATTGACACCAACATCGATCACCACCGCCCCCGGCTTGACCATGTTCGCCTTCACAAATTCCGGCGAACCCATAGCCGCGACTAAAATGTCGGCCCTCCGGCAGTGAGAGGCAATGTTGCGTGTCTGGGAGTGGCAAATGGTAACGGTCGCGCCCGCGTTCTTCGCCTTCTGCAAAAGAATGGCCGCGAGCGGTTTTCCCACGAGATTCCCCCGCCCCAGGATGACAACTTCAGCGCCATCAATCGTGACCCCGGAACGGATCAGCAATTCGTGGACGCCGGCGGGCGTGCAGGAATGAAATCCAGTTCGATCTCCGAGCAGCAATTTGCCCACGTTAAACGGATGGAAACCGTCGACGTCTTTATCGGGACTCACGGCGCTGGAAATTCTGGCCTCTGAAATGTGCTTCGGCAGCGGAACCTGAACCAGAATTCCGTGGACGGCTGGTTCCGCATTCAACCGATCCAGCCAGCCGATCAATTCCTGTTCCGTCGTGGTGGCGGGAAGCACGTGCGTTCGTGAAGGGAATCCGAGCTTCGCGCACATTTTTTCCTTCATTCCCACATAATCGCGGGAAGCTGGGTCTTCGCCCACGCGAATAAAGACCAGGCACGGCTCGACGCCGCGCGCCTTCAATTGCGCCGCCCGCCGGGCAGTTTCATCGTGAATCGTGCCGGCGATGGCGCGGCCATCGATGAGCGTGGCGCTTGGCATTATGGAATCAATTCCACTGTCTGGACGTTCAGCACCGGCGTCCGCGGATAGTGTTCGTCCATGAATTCGGTTCCGGTGACCGAGACGCGCGTGCCGACGTAGACCTTGAAATTCATTCCCTTCGCCGGTTGCAGAAAGTCGATGGTTGTGCCGGACTGGATATCCGTCAGTTGGAAAGACGCCGGCGCCTGCAGGCTGTAAACGCGTTTCACAAAGCCTTCGCGCGTGATCACACGGGCGGCGGAGGTGTCGAGGGGCGGCGCGCTGGGCGCGCTCGTGCCAGCGGCAGCGGGAGCTGGCTCGGTGGCCGGGGTGCGGGGAACGGCATCAGGAGTCTTTTCGTCCGGCGCTTTTTGGGCGGCTGGTTCAACTGGAGTCGGGGCTGGCGCGGTGGGAGTCGCTGCTGCCTGATTTTGGGGAGCAGTAGCCGTTGGCGCGGGTGCGGGCGTTGGGATCGGCACGGTCGCGACCGGAGCCGCGGGTGTCGCGGCGGGCGTTTCCGCAGGCGGTGCCGGAGTCGTGGGCGTCGCAGCTACGGCTGGTTGAAATTCGAGATAGCCTGCGGCAACGTAGGCGACTGTATTGGACGGCGCTTCAATCGCCACCCAGCCTTTTTCGCTTTTGAGCACTTTGACGGCGGCGCCTTTTTCAAGACGGCCCAATGTGCTGAAATTTTCCCCGGGACCACCGCGCAAATTCACCCGGCGCGCTTTGATCGTGCCGGCAGCCGTGTCCACGTACATTCCGTCAACCCATACGGGAATGCCGGCGGGCAATAAAATCTGGTCCCATTCCACCGGTTCATCCTTGGCGGGATGGCGCAAGGTGATTTGCTCCGTAACGGTGACAGTATCGCCTTTTTTCAGATGCCCGAGCGTTTCGCCAATGAACGACGGCTGGCCGCGCACATTCAGATTCGCGTTTTTTACAGCGGCGACCGCCGGCGGATTCAAAATCGCGCGGTTCTTGAACAGCGAGGATTTTATCGTCGGCGCGCTTGGCGTGGCGGGGGTTGACTCAGCGGCGGGCGCGGGAGCGCCAGTTGCGGGGGCGGACGTTGGTTGTTGTGCGAGGACCATGACCGAAGTCAGCGGCGTCATGGCCGCAGCGATCCAAAAATTCAGTTTCATACTTTTCCAAGTAGAGATTTTATCTCAGTTTCTGTCAATGCCCGCCAGCGGCCCGCGGGCAATTCGCCCAGTTTGATCGGGCCGATTTGCACGCGCTGAAGGCGGACGACGGTCAAGGCCTTGGAAGCGAGCATTCGCCGCACTTCCCGGTTCTTGCCTTCGGTTAATTCAAGTTCCACGATGCTGTTGGAGTTGTTGGCCGAGAGGAGGCGGGCGCGCTGGGCCTTCAATTTCTCTCCCTCGCTCCAAACGCCGGCCGTAAATTCACGGAGCATTTCCGGAGTAACGCGGCCTTCCACCCGCGCCAGATAAACACGCGGAATACGATAGCGCGGATGCGTCAGTTTCAAACAGAAATCGCCGTCATTCGTCAAAAAAATCAGCCCCTCGCTCTGGCAATCCAGGCGGCCGACCGAGAACAATTCCGTCCATTCCTTTGGCAGCAAATCGCCAATCTTGTCGCGCGCCGCCGCGTCCGAGCGCGTGCAGACATAGCCGGGCGGTTTGTTCAGCGCAATATAGAGTTTGCGTTTGAGGCGGACGGGCTTGCCATCCACAGTGACGTGATCGTGAACGGGATCGACTTTGACGCCGAGCTCGGACGTGATTTCGCCATTGACGGTGACGCGGCCGGCGGAAATGAACTGTTCGCTGGCGCGCCGGGAAGCAACACCGGCCTCAGCCAGGAACTTTTGCAAGCGGACCACAGGCCGCCTTTATGCATCCGGCTTGGTTTTGCGCAGGCCGGTGACGCGATCGCCGGTTTTCCACTGGCCGCGCTTTTTGAGAATGGCGACCCGTTCAAAACGTTTCATGACATTGCGTTTGGCTCCCAGGTTGCTCGCCGCGCGCAGACTTCGATGTTGTGACATAAAATTGTATTATCCTATTTTTCGTTAAATAAGGGGGTGAGCTTACAACCACAGAAGCCGAATGGCAATGTTTCTTGCAACAGACGCCGGGCCGGTTGAAACACAAGAATTGGCGACAGATTGACACAGGTCAACGCAGATAAGAATTGAGCGGCGGCAATCGAATCAAATGAGCCCGCCGTGTCGCGCCTCGTCGACGCGTGGCGAGGAATGTCTCTTCAGAAAATCTGTGTTGATCTGTGTCAATCTGTGGCCCACCTCCCAAAAATCCGCGGCCCCCTTGCAATTCGTTTACAGTGGGCTACAGTCAAGTCGTCTGGCCCTTTCCAATTGCGGTTGTATCGCTGTGCCTTGCGGCGTTGCGCTTGGCAGGCGGCGCTTTTGGAGGAGCCGGGAAAATGCATTGTACAGCGTTTTGAGAAAGCAAAATTATGTCGAAAACAGCAAGAACATTGGCCATCACGGCTGCCATGACCGGATTACTCGCGGGCACCATCGTCAACACGGGCTGCAAATCCTCCAGCGATTCATCGGGCATGAATTCCTCCTCCACAGCCTCCGACAAACACGATTGCAAAGGCCAGAATAGCTGCAAAGGCAAAGGCGGCTGCAACTCGGGCGATATGGGCTGCAAAGGCAAGAATAGTTGCAAAGGCAAAGGCGGCTGCAAAGCGGCTTGATGCTTCAGTGACTCGCGAAGAAAGCCTTCCGGCTTTCTTCCCAACCACTTTCGGAGCGCGGGGCGGATTCATTTTCGCCCCGCCTCCATTGACACCCGGCTCCACTTATGCCCGCCAATCCCTTCAACGGCTTTACCGATTACGGCATCGGCATCGGACTCCGCGTCCCCCATTACCATCACATTCTCACGCAGAAGCCCACGTGCGATTGGTTCGAAATCATTTCCGAAAATTTCATGTGCGATGGCGGGCGCCCGCTCAAGGTGCTCGATCAAATCCTCGAGCAATACCGTGTCGTCCAGCACGGCGTCTCGACTTATTTTGGCTCGGCGGAGCCGCTGAATCGCGAGCATTTGAAAAAGCTCAAACGGCTTGTCAAGCGCACCAATACGCCGTGGCTTTCAGATCATCTTTGCTGGGGCAGCGTGGATGGCCGCTACACGCATGATTTGCTTCCGATGCCTTACACGTTTGCGGCGGCAAAAGTGACGGCGGCAAAAATCCGGCAGGCGCGCGATTTTCTGGAAATTCCCATCGCGGTGGAAAACGTCAGCAGCTACGCGGAATTTCACGTTTCGGAAATGACCGAGTGGGAATTCCTGAGCGAAGTGGTCGAGCGGGCCGATTGCGGCATTCTGCTGGACGTCAATAATATCTACGTCTCCTCGCGCAATCACAATTTCAACCCGGCGGACTACATCAACAACGTCCCCATCCACCGCGTCGCCCAATTTCACATCGCCGGCCACACCAAATACCGCAAATACATTCTCGACACGCACGATCATCCCGTGATCGACCCGGTGTGGAAACTTTACGAGCACGCCATCAGGCTCACCGGGCCGACCGCGACGCTGCTGGAATGGGACGCGAGCATTCCGTCCTTTGACGAAGTTCACAACGAGGCGCTCAAGGCAAAGCAATTTATTGAAAACGTCGAAGCCAAAAAAATCATTGCATAAATTGCAAACGCGCCAGGAATTCCTGGAATTGCAGCGGCTGATGGCGAGCGCCGTGATGCGCCCTCTCACCGCAGGCGACGAAATGCAAAAACGCTGGCACGACGGCAAGGCGATGGCGAAAGTCGCCGCCAGTTTCATCAAGCCCAACGACCGGCTGACGGCGTTCGAGCGGTTGGAGATTTACAATCGGCAATATTGGTTTCGCCTGCGCGATTGTTTTTACGACGATTATCCCGGATTGCGCGCGGTGCTCGGCGATACTGCCTTTGCAGCGCTGGCCGAGGCTTATTTGACCAAGTATCCGTCTGCATCTTACAGCTTGCGAAATCTTGGCGGCCGCCTTTTGAAATTTCTCCGCGACGAGCCAAAATGGATCGCCTCTCACAAAGCGCTCGCGCTGGACATGGTGAGGCTCGAATGGGCGCAAGTGGAAGCTTTCGACAACGAGGCCAAGCCGATGATGACGACGGATTCGCTGTTGGAAATCAATCCCGAGCGTACGCAATTGCAATTGCAGCCTCACTTGAGCCTGCTCGATTTGACATATCCGGTGGACGAATTTCTGGTGCAACTCAAGCAGGCCGACCGCTTGCGCGATGAAGCCAGCAACGCCATGGCCTCGCGACCCGGGTCAACTTCGCGGCGGCTGAAAAATAAATTGAAGGCCGGCAAAATTTTTCTCGCCGTTCACCGGCACAACGACACGGTTTATTACAAGCGTCTCGAGCAAGGCGCCTTCACCGTCCTGTCCGCATTCCGCTCAAAATCGACCGTGGCCGGCGCCTGCCAGCAATTAGGGGCGGTGGAAGGCGATCCTGCCGCTCTCGGCGCAAAAATCCAGGAGTGGTTTCGCTCGTGGGCGGCGCTGGGATGGCTGTGCAGGGTCGACTAGGTTAATGCTTCCGCACCCGCTCTAATACTTCCGCCGGGTCTGTCAAAATGTCCGCGAAATGCCGCGGATATTGGGCCTCGATAAATTCGTCAAATATGGAGACGGCGAGGGCGGCGCACCCGCGCTGGTTGGTGTGCAGCCGATCCTCCTGCATCAACGCATGGGTTGTGCCCGCGGGCAGAATGCGCCCGTGCAGTTGGATTGATTCGTTCGCCGCGAGCTTCCTCATAAATTCGGAGACTGGCACCACCGTCACATTTTTGTGCAATGCGGCCCATTCGGCCAGCCTGCGATTGGCGGCGGCGCGGGCTTTCGGGCCGGCAACTTCACGCGGGTTGAGCATGCGGCCCACCGCCGCGGCCGCATCAGGAATGTCTCCGACCATGACCGGACATTGAAACGACTCCAGCAAATTCAATCCCTTCTCGAAATGAGTGATTCGATCTTCGTCTGTTGCGCCATGGCCATAGCAAAACCAAAATAGAAAATCGATGCCGACAACCAGCGTGGGATTGTTGGTCAGCGCGTTGCGAACCTGCGTATGCGCGATGTCGTCCGGCATCATGAAGAACATCGCGTTGGCCAAATTGACGGGCGGATCGTGCGGCGCAAGCAGCGCGGCGTTCAGATAACGATCAAGCGACAATTCCGTGGTAATCGGCCCGGCTGCAAGCGGTTCGCTCACGGTAAACCCATGGGAAACGCTCGCGCCGATCACGACCATTCGCGACCAGGGCGATTTTTCTTCGGCACGAGCGATGACTGCGGCGCTCAGCGCAAGAAAAACGCCGAGAATGAATTTCGGAGCGAAGCGGCGAAGGTAGGGACGCCTCGCCGAGGCGTCCGGGTCGATGCGTAAATCGTGCGCAACCGGACGCCTCGGCGAGGCGTCCCCACCATCAAGTCTTGATTCAGCGTTACGCACCCTGGCGGATTTTTTCCTTTTTCTCCTCCATTTCCGCGGTGAGCGATTTCCGTTCGCTGAGCAATTGCTTTTCCAACTGCGCCATCGCTTCGTAATCACCCTTGCCGGCGGCGGCGACGAGCTGGTCTTTCAGGAAATATTTCGCGCTCGGCAATTTTGGCGGCGTATTTGGAATCGAGTTCGGCGAGCTGCTTCTTTTGGTCGTCCGAGACTTTTTGGGCGGGCGCGGCTTTGTTCAATCGCTCCATGGCGAGTTCGTAGGCGGATTTCATAAGGTTACTTTTTCTTCCACGGCATGTCGGGAAATTTATCGGGCACTTTCATTGGCGGCGTTGAAGCTGGCGGAAGCGGAGGTTTCGCCATTTCCAGTTCGGACTCAGGTTTGGGCGCATTTCCGGGCGGGGCCATATTGCCACGCCACGAGGCGATGCGCGCCTGCAAGCCGTGATGCTCGGCGGTCGTTTTGTCCCCGGTTTTCATGTAAGCGCGGGATAAATTGGTATGCACCAATTGATCGTGCGGCTTCATTTTCTCGGCCTTGTGCCCCTCGGCGATGGCCATCGTGTAATCGCCCTTGGCGTAATACGCGCCGCCAAGCGAAAGCTGGGCGTCAAAATAATTCGGGTCTTCCGCGAGAATGGCGCGAAGGCGCTCGATCGCCCCGTCGCAATTGCCGGTGCTGAACTCAAACATCGCTTCGTCGAATTGATCTTGAAGGCTTTGCATCATGCTGCGTCGCCACTACTTTACGCCGGTGACGCCATCTTATCCAATCCAGATTTTCAATTAGATTCCCGCCCGATTCGCGGGTAGATTTGAGAATGGATTTGCCCATAAAGCTTATTTCGACGGATTTCGATGGCACGCTGTTTTCGGAGTTCGAGAAGCCGCCCATCCCGATGGTGCTGCAAAGCATCATCGGCGACCTCCAGGCGCGCGGCGCAAAATGGGTCATCAACACCGGCCGGGATCTTTCGAGCCTGATGGAGATACTTGGCCGTTCGCACCTGACCGTCAAACCGGACTACCTGGTAGTGGTGGAGCGCGAAATTTATCATCACCGCGATGCGGAATACGTCGAGGACAAGGCGTGGAACCGCTCCTGCTCCGAAGCCCACGCGCAACTGTTCAAGCGCGTCCGCCAGGACGTTCCGCGCTTGAAGAAGTGGGTTGAGGAGAGATTTGCGGCGATGATTTTTGAGGACATTTATTCGCCATTCTGCCTGATTGCCGAGCGCAACGAGGACGCCGACGTCATTTACGAATACTTGACTGCGTATTGCCGGGGGATTCCGCAGTTGGACATCATGCGCAACGATGTCTACGCGCGCTTTTGCCACGAGGCTTTTAACAAGGGCACGGCGCTGGCAGAGCTGGCGCGGCAGATCGGAGTTTCGCCAGAATGCACGTTTGCAGCGGGCGATCACCTCAATGACTTGCCGATGCTTTCGCGGAAATACGCCCACTACCTGGCCGCTCCCGATAACGGTGTCGATGCTGTCAAAGCAGCGGTGCGCTCCCAGAACGGCCATGTGAGCAAACTGCCGCGCGGCCACGGTGTGGCGGATGGATTGCAGACGTTTCTGAACGGCATATCCGAACGGTGAATGGCGCCGTGGCTCCTGCCGAGCCAATTCCCTGACCCACATCCTCCGTCTTATGCAGGTGCCTTCAAACGCCACCAAAACATGCGCTCCAATCCGGTTCGATTCGGATACGAGCGCGGCACCCAGTCCGACAGCAAATCAAAGTGGGGGCTGAATCGCCCCTCTATTTCCTCGCGGTTTGCGCCAAATGGCGGACCGTCCGTGTCCGGAATAAAATAATTGACCGCCAAATAATTCCCGCCTGGCGGCAGCCGCCGGATGACCGCCTTTACATAATCCTCACGCCGCGCCGGATCAATTGCGCAAAAAAGTGTGTGCTCAAAAATCCAATCGAACGGGCCGGGCGCGGCATCCGCCAGAAAATCACCCAATATAAACTCGGCGGGCAATCCTGCGGCCGAGGCCCGCTCAGTGGACAAGCGGACGGCGCTCGGCGCAATGTCGCACCCCGTTACCTTGAAACCCGCAGCGGCCCATGCGCATGCGTCGTGTCCGCTGCCGCCGCCGGGGACGAGGACAGTTCCGCGCGGCAATTCAGGATGCGCCGCCAAAAAATCCACCAGGCCGGGCGAGGGTTCGCCTTTTTCCCAAGGCATGTCGCGGGTTTGATAGCGGGCTTCCCAATCTGTCTCCATACTAAATTATTTCGCAAGCTGGCCGTCGGCCAATTCAATGACGCGCGGAGCCCGCGCGGCAATTGCCGCATCGTGGGTCGCCATGACCAGCGTCGCCTGCCGCTCGGTGCGCAACGATTCGAGCAGCGCAATGATTTCCAAGCCGGTGCGCGAGTCCAAATTTCCTGTCGGCTCGTCCGCGAGAATCAAATCAGGCTCGTTGACCATGGATCGCGCCACGGCCACGCGCTGCTGTTCGCCGCCGGACAATTCGTAAGGCCGATGTTCCAGGCGCTGGCCCAATCCGACGCGCTCCAGCAAGGCGGTTCCCCGCTTGGCAGCCTCGGCGGCGTCAACACGCGCAAGCCGCGCCGGCAAAACCACGTTTTCCAACGCGCTCAATTCCGGCAGCAAATGGTATGCTTGAAACACAAAACCAACGCGGCGATTCCGCCATTTCGCCAGCGCGCTGGATGAAAGCGAGCGAAGGTTTGTGCCGTTAAAATGAACGTCGCCAGAGTTCGGCAGATCGAGGCCGCCGAGCAAATGCAGCAGCGTGCTTTTGCCCGCGCCGGATGCGCCGCGCAGGGCCAGAAATTCGCCGCGATAAACATCGAGATCAATGCCGCGCAGCACTTCGAGGGTCCGCTTGCCCATGACATAGCTCTTGTTCAGGCCACGCGCTGTCACCAATAGTTTTGGCGCGGGGTCACTCATGCCGCAGCGCCTCCACCGGCTGCAGCCGGCTCGCCTTCCAGGCCGGAAACAACCCGGCCAGCACGCAGGTCACGAACGCAGTGCCGCAAATAAACGCTATATCGCCAGGCTGAATTGAGGATGGAAGTTCGTAGGCGTGATAAATCGACGGCGGCAAAATCTCTTGATGCGTCACCTGCCGGATGAACGCGAGAAAACTGTTGCGGTAGTGCAGGGCCAGTATGGCAGTGCCATACCCCAAACCGACTCCCAGCACCGCCACCACGAGGCTTTGGCTCAGGAACAGCCAGAGGATCTGCTGGCCGGTCGCGCCCAGCGCCTTGAGGATTCCGATCTCGCGCGTCTTCTGCACCACGAATGTGATCTGGCAATTCACGATGCCGAAGGCCGCCACGATCATGATGAAAAACAGCACGTAAAACATGGTGTTCTTCTCGGTGGCCAAGGCATTGAAAATTTCGGGATTGTCATCCCGCCACGTATAGATGGTGAGCGTATCGGGGAGCACTTTTTCCAATTCTCCTTTCACCTGGTCGGCGAGGAAAGGGTCAGTCAGCTTGATTTGCAACGCTTCCGCCGATTCGTCCGGCATTTTTAAAAGCGTCAGCGCATCATCCAGCGAACAAACCACGAACTCGCTGTTATAGTCGGGAAAGCCGACATCAAAAATGCCGCGAATGGTGAAATCCTCCGGCAACACTCCTACGGAATTTGTTTTGCGGGCGCTGTCCGCCATTTTCTTCACGGTGTCCACGGAATAGATTGACACGCGGTTGCCAAGGTCAAGACCAAGATACCCGGCCAGCTCCCGCCCAACCACCATGCCGTTGTTGCTCAAATCCATCGAGCCGGCGATGATATTCGAGCCAATGTTGCTGACTTTGCCGATGGTATCGGGATCTATCCCGATCAACTTCGGCGGAAAGCCGTCGGACTCGCCGTTGGTGGGTTCGGTTGACAGCAACACGAGAGATCGCACAAATGGCGAGACGCCGACGACAGCCGCATTCGACTGCACCGTGCGGACAATCGATGCGTAGTTGGTGAGCGGATGCTTCCTCTCGCTTGAATAAATTTTCAGGTGGGCATTGAAACCGATGATTTTGTCGCGCCATTGCTGGTCGAATCCGCTCATCACGGCGATGACGATGATCAAGACCGCGACGCCCAGGAGGACGCCGATGATGGAAATGACGGTGATGACCGAAACGAAAGTCCGGCGCGGGCGCAGATAACGGAGCGCTAAAAAAGCCTCAAAGGGCAGCCTCGACATGTGCGCAAAGCCTAAGAGCGCGGGCGGGCGCTGTCAATGTGACGCGCTGCTCGCCGGTCCGGTCGCCCGGTGCCGATCAACGGGCCTGAACGGCTCTTTGCCGGTGCGTCCGTAAGTGATGACATCCGTGCTGAATTCAGTCCGATCCAAAATGCGGATGTAGTGGTAGCGCATTTTGATGACACCATCTTCATCCACCGAGAGGGGAGTTCCATAGACGATGGCCAATTTTCCGGGCGCCGCGTATTTTGACGCGTCCGCGAAACTTGAATCTGCATCGGTTTTCTCCACTTCCCACTGCATCGTGAAAAAGCCCTCTCCGCGCGGGGAAACAAGAAGCTTCGGATCGCCCTCGAAGCGCTCCTGCTCCCAATCGAAGTAGCGGTGGTCGACCAGCGTTTCCATGCGGATCTTCCCGCCGAGATCCTCCTCAGTCGCGCCATTGGTGACGATCAACCCGGCCCACACCAGCGTCATGTTGGTGTAGCGATCGGGAAATTTGCGCACATCCTCGGGATAAATGTTGACGTGGTCGTGGCGGAACTCGACTTTCTCGACACTATTCGCTGGCTTGTAAGGGACTGTATGCGCGCAGGACATCAGCAGTCCTGCCACCAGCGTCATCAATAGGACGTTTATTTTCATAGGGGCGATTTGGTTTTTGTTGTTTGGTTTCTTACTTGATAAAACTGCGCTCCCGCATCCACCGCTCGCATTCATGCACCCACGGGTGCATGTGCGAAGGTTCGTCGGATTTGGTGCCCAATCCCAGGCCGTGCGCGCCGTGTTGATAAACGTGAATCTCAAAGGGAACCGACGCCTTGCGGAGGGCCGACGCGAAATTAAGGCTGTTCTCCACGGGCACCGCCGTGTCGTCAGCGGTGTGAAAAATAAAGCACGGCGGCGTGTCCTTGGTGACGTGCAATTCGTTGGAAAGCTCCTTCACCAATTCCGGCGAAGGATCTTTGCCGAGCAAATTATCGCGCGAACCGCGATGCGTTTCGTCTCCCATCGTGATCACTGGATAACAAAGCACACCAAGGTCAGGACGGCAACTGACGCGATCAATGGGATCCGCCGCATCCGACGCGCCCGCGTCAAAATGAGTCAACAATGTCGAAGCCAGGTGACCGCCAGCCGAGGAGCCAATGATGCCAATTCGCGCCGCATCAATTTTCCAATCCGCCGCATGAAACCGAACCATCCGCAACGCCCGCGCTGCGTCTTGCAGCATGCGCGGATGACGGTATCCATCTGAGCCGAGCCGGTATTTCAGAACAAAAGCGGTGATGCCGAGCTGATTCAGCCACAGCGCGTAACCTTTGCCCTCATGCTCCGCAAGCGCTCCGTAGCCACCGCCCGGGCAGATGACAAAGGCCGCGCCGTTGGCCTTGTTTGTCTCGGGCAGAAAAACGGTGAGAGTGGGTATGTCCTTCGGCGCGGTGCCCGTGGCGCCCGGCGCGCCATCGGGCCACAGAGGCATTGGCGTGTTCGTTGACAACACTTCGTGGCCATAGGCGAGCGATCCCGCCGTCAAAGCCACAACCAGCAACAATGCAATCAGGATTTTCACTCGGGGGACTGTAACTGCTCTCTCGGCGAATGAAAAGTCAATTGAATGGGGAGAGATATTCCGCGAATAATGGGAATTATAGGACTTATACGACTAATAGGACCAATTCAAGATTCGCGGGAAGCCAACTGCAGCCTCTTTTCCAGAGTTCCTGATTTCCAGATTAAATATTCCGGGACTTTTACTGAATATTCCGGTTCGCGATTCCGCGTTCCGTTTGCTTCCTGCGGAATTCTTCGTAGGCGGCGCGAATGGCGGCGTGTTTGTTGCCCAAAATCGCGGCGGCCAGCAGCGCGGCG
Source organism: uncultured Verrucomicrobiae bacterium (assembly GCA_963764165.1). Classification (GTDB taxonomy): domain Bacteria; phylum Verrucomicrobiota; class Verrucomicrobiia; order Limisphaerales; family Palsa-1400; genus Palsa-1400. The sequence continues at coordinate 120,110 of CAVXRD010000003.1, read as the reverse complement.
TTGATGGCGCCGGGCTTGCCGATGGCCAGTGTTCCCACCGGGACTCCGGCTGGCATTTGCACCATTGACAAAAGCGAATCCATTCCATGCAGAGACTTCGATTCCATCGGCACGCCCAGCACAGGGAGCGGTGTCTTGGCGGCTGTGACGCCCGCCAGATGCGCGGCGCCACCAGCAGCGGCGATGATCACTTCCATCCCCCGCCCTGCGGCTGCGGTGGCCCATTCGAAAAGCAGATCCGGCGTGCGATGGGCGGAGATCACCTGCACTTCGTGCGGAATGTGAAGGTCGGACAGTTGCTTGGCGGCGTGCTGCATCACTTCCCAATCAGACTGGCTTCCCATGATGACGCCCACTAACGGTTGATTCGATGTTTCTGGCATATGGCAATTCTTGTCGTTCTAATATGTCAAATATATTTATATTTACATCGCCGCGCGATCCAGCGCAGCGGCAACGTCGGATGGTGTTAACGGAAAAGTCGGCAACTCGATGGGAGGCTTGCTCGGGTCCTTGGGAAACACCAAAACCAGCGGCACGCCTGAATGATTGTAATGGCGGAGCTCCTTCCCGATAGCCGGGTCTTCGCGGGTGTAATCGCCAACCAGCGCGACGACTCCCATTTTTTTAAGCTTTTCGCGCGTCGATTTGACTTCGATGGCGGACGCCCTGTTAACCTGGCACGTCAGGCAGCTTTTGGCGGTAAAATCCACCAGGACCAGATGGCCTTCGCGCTGCGCTTTTTCGACGGCGTCCGCGCTCCACGGTTGCCAATTGATTTCCGACACGTGGCCGTTCAGCACAAAAGAATAATCCAGCCCCAGCAGAATGACGCAAAGAGCCGCGGCCCAGGCTTTGCCTTTCCTGCCACGCTGCACGAACTGTCCCCAAATCCACGCCACCATTCCAAGCATAACCAGAAACATGCCGAGCCACAGGATGGAATTTTCGTCGCTGGCAGAAATCCACATGAGCCAGAAAGCGGTGGCAAGCATGGGGAAACCCATTGCAATTTTAAATTTTTCCATCCATGCGCCCGGTTTAGGCAGCCAGCTTATCCACCGCGGTTGCACGCAAAGCACCACGAATGGAAAGGCAAAGCCAATCCCCGCCGTCAAAAAGAATAACACAGTCACGAGAGCCGATTGCCCCAGGGCAAACGTGACCGCCGCGCCGAGAAATGGGGCCGTGCAGGGAGTCGCCAGCAGGGTCGCCAGAACGCCATTGAAAAACGCGCCCGCAAAGCCTTCCTTCGAGGCAAGTTCGTAAGCTGTTCCGGTGGCGCGAGAACTCAAGGTGATTTCGAAAAGCCCGAACAAATTCAGGGCAATCAATGTCACCAGCACGGTCGTTCCCAATTGCACGCTCGGAATTCGGAGAAGGGCGCCCCAATTGGCCTGTCCCCCGGCCGCCTGCACGGCGATCGTAAAGCCCGCCAGCGCCAAAAACGACACCAACACGCCAGCGCCATAGACAAGCCCCAGGTTCCGAACGCGCCCCGGTTTTTCCCCCGCTTGTTTGACAAAGCTGAAAATTTTCAGCGCAATGACCGGCAGCACGCACGGCATTATGTTCAGAATCAGGCCGCCCAAAAACGCAAACGAAAGCATGGTAAACAATTCAGCCGGTGCGATGGGCGCGGTGGATTTTTTTTCCGTCGGGCGCGGAGGCTGAATGTTCAGACTGACTTCCATTCCCACTTGTTTAGGAGTAGCCGGATCCCCCACCAGAACGCCCTCGACATGATCGGGCCATGTGTCGCCGGATTTGGTGAGCATCTTCTTGATGCGAACTCCGCCTCCTTCGGTTTTCAGAATTTCCGTCGCGCCTTCGACGGTATAGTTTGATCCGCCGTTAGGATAAAAATCGGCGGACGCCGGGCCGGTTTTCCACTCGATGACAAATGGGCGTGAATTGCTGACGATTTGCGTGCCCTGCCAGTAAACAGTGACGATGTCCGCAGGCGCGGCCGAAGGGATTTTCTTGCGCCATTGCTCGATCACCGCAGCCGCGGGGGAAGGCTTATCTTCGGCTCCCACAGCGAGAGTCGCATCGACATCGCTGTTGGCCATCACGCACTGTTTCGAGCATTCCAGCCAATTGACAGATGCCTTCAGTGTCAACGAACCGGGCTTCGCATCATCCGCCAGCTTGAGCTGAGTCAACAATACGACTTGATTGGAATAAACGTAAGTGACGAATTGTTCGTCACCGCCTTTGTCGACTTCCTTGAAAGGAGTTGGCCAGATGATTGGGCCAGCCGTGACACCGGGAGGGAGCGTCCACGAGATGCTGACTGGAGCGCCGGAATCCCCGCCGTTCCGCCAGTAGACGTGCCAGCCGGAGGGGATGTCCATCCGCAATCCAGCCCAAACCGTTTCGCCCGGCTTCGCGGCATCCGCGGAAAGGATCAAGCTGGTGCTGGTGACGGGCGCGGGCTGGGCGGCGGCGGAAAACGCAAGGCAGACCGCCCACAGAAACACAACACGCCACCAACGATTTGTCAGCATAACAACGTTCGTTCGACGCGCGCAATATGCGCCCAACCGACCCAAACCGCAAACCGCCGATTACTTGGCGGCGGCAGGAGCAGGAGCAGCCGCGGCGGAAGCCGGCTTCACATCACGCTCTTTGTTCTCTTTGACAAGGGTCGCGCCCTTGCCGATGCGGTCGCGCAGATAAGTCAATTTCGCGCGGCGGACGGAGCCTTTGCGCTCGACTTCAACTTTGTCGATGCGCGGCGAGTGCATAGGGAAAATGCGCTCGACGCCTTCGCCGTAGCTGATGCGGCGGACGGTGAACGTGCAGTTCAACCCGCGGCCGCGGCAGCCAATGACCACGCCCGAGAAAATCTGGATGCGTTCCTTGTCGCCTTCCACGACCTTGGTGTGCACCTTCACCGAGTCACCCACTTCGAATTTCGCTGGGTTCTTGTGAAATTGTTCCGATTCAATTTTGTCTAACAATGCCTGGTTCATAAATTCTCTTTCGTTCCAAATTTCTGCCACAAATCCGGGCGTCGTTCGCGCGTCCGCAAGGCCGCCTGTTCCCGCCGCCACTTCTCAATCTCCGCATGGTTGCCGGACAGCAATATCGGCGGGACTTTCAATCCCCGATACTCCGCCGGCCGCGTGTAATGCGGATACTCCAGCATGCCCCCGCTGAACGACTCGTCCAGCGAACTCTGGTCATCGCCCAAAACGCCGGGCAGCAGCCGCGTCACGGCGTCGATGACCACCATTGCGGCCAGCGAACCGTTGGTCAGCACGTAATCGCCGATCGATAATTCGTCATCGGCCAATTCCGTCCGCACCCGTTCGTCCACCCCTTCGTAAGCGCCGCCAATCAGCAGCAGCCTCGGCTCGGCGGCCAGTTGCCGCGCTATCCCCTGGTCGAACTTCCGTCCCGCCGGCGACATCATGACGATCTTCGTCGTCTCGTCGGCCACGGCTTCGACCGCCTCAAAAATCGGTTCCGGTTTCAGCACCATGCCCGGGCCGCCACCGAACGGCCGGTCATCGACCGTTTTATAATTGTCGTGCGTGTAATCCCGCAGATTATGCACCCGCAAATCCAGCAAACCTGTTTTGCGGGCCCGCTGGAGGATGCTCACATCAATCGGTCCCGTGAACATCTCCGGGAACAGCGTGAGCACGTCTATTCTCACGCGGCCGGGGCCGGGGAATCCTCGACAATTTCCAGCGTGCAGCGGAGCGCCTTCTTGGCGCTGCCCGCCAGCAGCAACGACCGCAAAGCATTGATAGTCATGCCCTGGCGGCCAATGATCTTGCCTACGTCGTCTGGATGCATTCGCAATTCATAAATGGTCAGGGCTTCCTTGACCACCGGCGTCACCGTGACATTTTCCGGATGGCTGACCAGACCCTTAACCACATATTCCAGGAACGCTTGCATAGGCAAAAGCAGTCCAAAATCAAACTTAGGCCGGGACAACGGCTTTGTTCAGTTTCTTGATGAAGCTGGCGACCGTATCGCTGGGGTGGGCGCCTTTGCTGACCCAATACTTGGCCCGTTCGAGGTCGATTTTGCAATTATCGCCCGCTTTCATGGGTTGATAACTGCCGATTTCCTCGATAAATTTGCCGTCGCGCGGGCTGCGCGAATCGGCCACCACGACGCGGTAATAGGGAGCATTTTTGGCTCCGACGCGTTTCAAACGAATTCTGACTGCCATAATATAGTTATGTTTGTGGCGGCGGTGAGCCACGAAACATCCACCGCCCACCGCACCCGCGGTGTCCAAAAAGGTTGGAGAGAATAATTGGGCCTCAAGTGGAATGCAAGCGATTCTTTTGGGAATGCGCAAACCACGTTTTGGCAGGGCGTGGGGCACGATTCCCACAATTCGCATCCCCTCCCATCGCCCGACTAATGATTCCGGCCTCTTATCCTGCTTGCGCAAGGTCAACATTACGCTCTGGCCCCGCCGCCACTGTTCGGATTTGCGGCTGATTTCGATTCTGGATAATATTGCCTAATGACGGTGGCAAGAGTTATAACCAGAGCTCTTGATGAATATCTCTCGCATAATTATCTTACGAAACACTGTGCGGGGAAGTTGGAATGGTCGAACCCAAGCCATGGCAGCCGTGTGCCTATGGCTGTTGGCCGCAGTGGGAATTGCCCAATCGGCTTTTGCCGATGATGAGCCAGGGTCCGCCATTGCGCCAAAGATCATCGCTTATTGCCAGAATCATCTTGGTCAGAGGGTCGGAAATGGGCAGTGCGCTGGGCTTGCATCCCAGGCGCTGAAAGAGGCGGGCGCGAAAACGCGCGGAGGGCCGGATTCCCCCGAAACCGGGGATTACGTCTGGGGTCGGCAGATTCTGCTGGTGGAAGCGGGACCGAATGGCGTAAAGATTACGGGGGAGATCAGCGACGTGCATCCGGGGGACATTGTGCAGTATCGCAACGCCCGTTTCGCCAAGGCGCACTACGCGCATCACACCTCTATTGTGCGGGAGATCAGCCAGAAGTCGTTGAAGGTCTATCAGCAGCATGTCAACAAAACTGAAATCGTGGAAGAAGGCGCCGTGCGGCTGGACAAGCTGGAAGAAGGCTGGCTCAGAATCTACCGTCCCATCCCGAAGAATTGACAGACGGCGGTGCGCGTTAGGGCTCGTCCGCGGCAATCTTAACAATTCTTAACAAATCTTTGCGTGACGCCGGCGGGGGTGAGTTTTTATAGTTGAGGCATGAAAATTCGAAGCGTGATCTGCGTGTTATTCGCTCTGGCATTTTCGACCTCGGCCGGAAATCTGATGGCTCAAGATGATGGCGGCCCTGGCGGGCCTCCTCCCGGGCAAGCCATCGTCGTCGGTCCCGGAGGACCGGGCGGAAATTGGGACCCCGCCGAGTTTCAGAAGCGCATGATGGAAGGCTGCAAGCGCAGCCTCGAAGTCACCAACGACGACGAGTGGGCCGTCATTCAGCCGCTGGTCCAAAAGGTGATGGACGCGCGCCGTGACGGCGAGGATCGCGGCGGGTTGATGATGTTCGGTCCCGGCGGACCGCCAGGCTTTGCCCGGCAGGCCGATTCTGCCGGCGGTTCCCGCGATGATCGCGCCCCGCGCTCGAATGATCAGGGTGGCCGGAGAAATCGAAATGGTTTCGGGCCGCCGCCAAGCCCCGAAAAGCAGGCGCTGCAGGATGCCCTCGAAAAAAACGCCTCGACTGCGGATATCAAAGCTGCGCTGGAAAAATATCGCGCGGCGCGGAAGGATAAACAGGCCAAGCTTGAAGATGCCCAGGAACATCTCAAGAGCGTTCTCACCGCCAAGCAAGAAGCGCAAGCCGTGGTTATGGGGCTGTTGAAATAATTGACGCAGGCGCGGCAGTCAGTATTTCGTTTTGACGCCGCAAGCACGCATCACGCACCAGCCTCGGAGCGCTTCAAACAAAACGAACACGCCCGCTGCCGCCAGCAACAGGCCGAGCCACAGCAATTTCGCAAACGCGAATCCCGCGCCAACTAATAATATAAGCGCCGTCGCGCCACGCATTAAACGCCCCGCTTTGCCAATGTTCGGCGCTAAGAATCTTTTTGGTTTTTCGTTTTTATCGTAAATGATTGTCATTTCGTTTTAGCTTCGTTGCCCTCGTTCCCTTCTGTTCCAATCCCTTGCTGCCTTAGGCAGCCATGGAGATCAACGGCCTCGCTGGAGGCCGAGGATGCATAATTTTTTGCACCAAAGAAACTAAGGCAACGAAGTTTGGTTTTCACGCCCAAACAATCACCAAAATCCAAGGCAGACGCACGCTCGTTGATGGGCAGGGACGCCTGGCCGAGGCGTCCCTTCCTTGGAATTCAGATGCTTCTGCCCTGCACCAAAATCCTTGCGCCCTTGCGTCTCCGCGCCTTTGCGTTAGAGTCCCCCCGGTCATAATGGAATTGCGTTTAAGACGCGATAAACATGAACAGCGCATCGTCCTCCCAAATATCCCTCGTGTGGTTTCGCGCGGATCTCCGGCTCGCCGATAATCCAGCGCTGGACGCCGCTGCCCAAAGCGGAGGGTCGGTTATTCCGGTTTTCATTTGGGCGCCGGACGAAGAAAAACCATGGGAGCCCGGCGGCGCTTCGCGGTGGTGGCTGCACCACTCGGTCGCGGAACTTCAGTCAAGACTAGCAAAGGCGGGCAGCCGGCTTGTGATTCGATGCGGCCCCACCCTGCCCGCCCTCCGCGAGCTGGTTCTGGAAACGGGGGCGAGCGCGGTCTTCTGGAATCGCCGCTACGAGCCGGGCGTGATTGCGCGCGACAAGACGATCAAGGAATCGCTCCGCGCCGCCGGATTAACGGCGGAAAGCTTCAATGGCGCGTTGCTGCATGAGCCTTGGACAATTGCGAATCAAAGCAAAAAGCCGTTTCAAGTTTTCACGCCGTTTTGGAAACATTGCCTCGGCAAAACTGCCCCGGAAGATCCCCTGCCCACTCCGGCGAAATTGTCAGCTCCGGCGAGATGGCCACGCTCGCTCTCCATCGACGAACTTGAATTGCTTCCGAAAATCAATTGGGCTGCGGGTTTCGGCAAGGCGTGGCAGCCGGGCGAGACCGGCGCGCAAGAGAGTTTGAAAAGGTTTCTAGCGACAGCCTTCGAGCAGTATTCCGCCGAGCGAAACCGGCCGGATTTGACCGGCACCTCACGGCTCTCGCCGCATTTGCATTTCGGCGAAATCTCGCCGCGTCAAATTTGGCATGCTGTCAATGCAATTGCCTCCACGCGCGGTGCGAAAATGGTGGACTGGCGTCAATTCCAATTCATCACGGAAATGGGCTGGCGCGAATTTTCGCATCATTTGCTTTTTCATTTTCCAAGAACGCCGACGGAGCCGTTGCGCCCCAATTTTGCAAAGTTCCGGTGGAGGAAGGATTCCAAGGCGCTCGCCGCGTGGCAGCGCGGTAAAACCGGCTACCCGATTGTCGATGCGGGAATGCGCGAATTGTGGGCGACGGGCTGGATGCACAATCGCGTCCGCATGATTGCCGCGTCCTTTTTGGTGAAGGACCTGCTCGCAAATTGGACCGAAGGCGCGCAATGGTTTTGGGACACGCTGGTCGACGCCGATCTCGCGCAAAATACTTTGGGCTGGCAATGGACGGCTGGGTGCGGGGCCGACGCTGCGCCGTATTTCCGAATTTTCAACCCGGTGAGCCAGGGCGAAAAATTTGATCCGCGCGGCGATTACGTTCGCCGCTGGTGTCCTGAACTCGCCAAGTTGCCGGATCGCTGGATTCACATGCCATCGGAGGCGCCCGCTTTGGAACTCGCTGCGGCGGGAATAAAATTGGGCCGCGATTATCCGAAGCCAATCATAGCCCACGGCATCGCGCGAGAAGTGGCGCTTGAGGCTTTTCAGGAAATCAAACGAGCGTAACGTGCCTGGCGATCCTGCTTGAGATGGCTGGCAAAAAGCGCAACATCTTGGTGAGGTGAAAATCCGGCGGCTCAAGTTTCGGCTGATGAAAACCGTGGCGATTCTGATTGTATTTTTCGTGGTTGGGATCGCATTCATATGGCACGAATTTCCCCAACATGAGCACTGCATCAAAATCGCCGCGTCGACCTTCCAGAACTATGCCACAGATCACCAAGGCAGGTTTCCGTATAGCTCCAGCGGCTTCGGTGACGCCCTCCTGCTGCTCGTCAACAGAGACGGCGAATCAGATCCGTTCACCATTAAGGTGGTCACAAGCGTTGGTGACGATGGCCGTTATTTTTGGGCTGGCTTGACCAACGGCGGCCACGTCGCGGAAAGCAATTGCAGCCGGATTTATATCCAAGGATTAACTGCGACAAACTTTGGCGGAATTGCGATTCTATTGGATGCTTACCCAACGCGGGGTGGCGATCACTTTCGAGCGCCTTGGAGCCCATTGATTCGAGAAGTCTGTTTTGCGGCAGGAGATGTCCAGTTCATACATGAGTTGGACTGGCCCAATTTTTCCTCGAATCAAATCGAGCTGCTGGTGAAGGATGGAATTCCACGAGCACGAGCAGAGGAGTATTATCGACTCGCTTCTGTCAAACCTTGGAAGTTCTAAACGCAGCGCGTCACAGCCCCGTCGGATGATCGAGAAATTCCCACGGGACGCGGAATTTTGTTGACAGCTCGACAGCGAGCGCCTTCACGCCAAACGTTCTCGGTGGCGTAATGGCCTCCGTAAAAAACATTTAGCCCCAGTTCTTCTGCCAGCCCGTATGTCCAATGCTGGCCTTCGCCGGTGATGAATGTGTCGACGCCCTCTTTGGCCGCGGTTTTCATGCTGCCTCCAGCTCCGCCGGTCACGATGCCAATCTTGGCGCAGGTCTCGCCGCCGCCGGGAAGGAGGATCGGTGTTCTCCCGAGGATTTTTGCCAGCGCGCGGGATAATTCGGCGCGCGAAATTTTTGCCTGCGCCTGCCAGCCGATGAACTGGCCTTTCTCGTGGAAGAACGGAGCCAATTTCTTGAAGCCCAGCGCGGCGGCCAATTGCGCGTTGTTGCCCAGGCGCGGATGCGCGTCGAGGGGCAAGTGCGAACTGTAAACGGCAATGTCATTCTTGATGAGCAGCTCGAGCATTTCGCGGCGTTTGCCTACCCACGGCACGCTTGGCGACCAGAACAAGCCATGATGGACAATCATGAGATTGGTTCCCGCCTCCACCGCCATTTTAATCGTGGCGTTGGTGGCATCAACACAGGCTCCTATCCGATCCACTTTTCCTGAATTCTCCACCTGCAATCCGTTGACCGCGCCGTCCCAATCGGTGAACGATTCGGGTTTTAAGGTTTTTTGGCAGTGCTGGATGATATTGGACAATTTGGCGCTCGGCATAGAACCGTATTGAATCAGAGCGTGTGGCTGCCCGCAAACTCCGATTACCAAAGATGCGGAGTTTCCATTGCTCCTTTGCTTCCCATTGGTCCCATCTCCATGCGAGGAATGGGAAGAAGGGGATAGCTCGGAAGCCTTGCCAAATTTGACATTCTCCGGTTATCCTCAACTGTCAAACAGCACCAACCAGAATATGTATCGAGGCAAAAAAGTCGTCGTCGTCATGCCTGCCTACAACGCGGCCAAGACTCTCATTCGCACCTATGACGAGGTGCTCGAACAAGGCGTGGTGGATCGCGTCATTGTCGTCGATGACGCCAGCCGCGACGACACGACGGCCATTGCCAAGACGCTTCCGAATGTCCTGGTGCACACGCATGAGAAAAATCTCGGTTACGGCGGCAACCAGAAGAGCTGCTACCGCCTCGCGATTCAGGAAGGCGCAGACATCATCATCATGGTGCATCCGGACTCGCAATACACGCCACAGCTCATCCCCGCCATGGTTTCGATGATTGCGTGCGGATTGTATCCGTGCGTTCTCGGCAGCAGAATCCTCGGCGGGCATGCGCTCAAGGGCGGAATGCCCGGCTGGAAATATGTGGCCAACCGAATTCTCACCGCGCTTGAAAATTGGATGCTGGGCGCGAAGTTATCGGAATATCACACAGGCTATCGGGCGTTTTCGCGCGAAATTCTCGAGCGCCTGCCACTGAGCGCCAACTCGAACGATTTCGTATTCGACAACCAGATGCTCGCGCAAATTTTGTGGTTCGGCTACACGGTTGCGGAAGTGAGCTGCCCGACCAAGTATTTCGCCGAGGCTTCTTCCATTAATTTCCGGCGGAGCGTCAAGTATGGTTTCGGCTGCCTCGGGACGGCGCTGACCTTTCGGATGGCGCGGATGGGTGTCAAATCCTCGCCGCTTTTCCCGCCAGCCAAGTGACGCCGAACGCCAGAGAGAAAGGCCTGGTTCTTCTCGTTTGCGCGGCGCTTGCGGCAACCACGCTATTCGTGTTTTGGGGTGCGCGCCGATGCGATTTTGTAAATTACGACGACCCTGCTTATGTCTGGAACGACGAGGTGCAGAAAGGGTTGAACGCGGGGACCATCAAGTGGGCCTTCGGGACGGACGCGGCGAGCAACTGGCATCCCCTCACCTGGATCTCGCACCTGGCGGATGTTTCGATGTTCGGGCGGGCGCCCGCCGGCCATCACCTGACCAGTGTTCTGATTCATACGGCAAACGGCGTGCTGCTCTTCCTTCTTCTTTACAGCATGACGGGCGCGATCTGGCGCTGCGCCTTGGTCGCAGCGCTGTTTTCCTTGCATCCACTCCGAGTGGAATCGGTCGTCTGGATTTCCGAGCGCAAGGATGTCCTGAGCACATTCTTCTGGATTTTGACAGTTTGGGCTTATGTGGCTTGGGTGAAGTCCGGCGACGTTGCCGCCGCCAAGAAGAAGCTCTGGTATGCCGTTGCAATCCTTTGCTACGCGCTCGGCTTAATGTCCAAACCGATGTTGGTAACTCTGCCGATAATTCTTCTGTTGGTGGATTATTGGCCGCTCAAACGGACAGAAGCGGTTGGAAAATTGCTGATCGAAAAGATTCCGTTTTTTGCGCTGGCGGCGGCTTCGTGCGTGGTGACCTTCATTGTGCAGCGGCGCGGTGGCGCGGTCGCGCCGATTGCGGGAGTGCCCATCGCCGCGCGCGTGGAGAATGCTTTGATTTCGCATATTCGCTACGTGGCGAAATTCTTTTGGCCTTCGCATTTGTCGCCGCTGTATCCGCATCCGGGTTATTGGCCGCTCTGGCAGGTGGCGGGGGCGATTCTTTTGTTGACGCTCGTGACGACACTCGTGTTCCAACAGCGGCGGACGCGTCCCTATCTGGCGGTGGGCTGGGGCTGGTTCGTCGTGATGCTTTTCCCGACGATCGGAATCGTTCAAGTGGGAATTCAATCAATGGCGGATCGGTATACGTATGTGCCAAGCGTGGGCCTCTCCATCGCTCTGGTTTGGGCGGCGGCGGAAATCGCCGTGATTCCGCGCGCGTTGAAGTGGATGGCCGCGGTGGCGGCTCTGGCAGCATGTCTCGTGCTTACACCGCGTCAGACCAGGAACTGGCGCAATAGCGAAACGCTTTTCAAGCACGCGATGGCGGTGACGGCGGACAATTATCTCGCCTGCAATAATCTCGGCACGTATTTGTCCGACAGGGGAGACAAGAAGGGCGCGATAGCTTGCTTCCAAAAGGCTTTGGCCATCAATCCCGGTTATTACGAGGGCCTCAACAACCTCGGCTTTGCGCTGGCCGGGCAAGGCGATTACGCCGCCGCCACGAATCAATACATCAAGGCGCTCAGCATTAATCCGCGTTTAACCGAGGCGCACAACAATTTGGGCATCGCCCTCGCGCATCTCGGCAACAACGCCGCCGCGATCCACGAATTCCAAGTGGCGCTGCAGGAGCGCCCGCATTATGCCGACGCCCACAACAGCTACGGCGTTTCCCTGGCCATGATGGGCAAATTGGACGACGCCATCGCGCAGTTTCGAGAGGCGATTTCCGACAAGCCGGATTACAGCAGCGCCCACAGCGATTTGGGGAACGCTCTGGCGATGAAGGGCGATTTTGATGGCGCGATTCGGGAGTATCAAACGTGCATCGCGATCAACAGAAACGAGCCGATGCCGCACAATAATCTGGCCAACGCGCTCGCCCAAAAAGGCCGGCTCAAAGAGGCGGTGGAAGAATATTGGAACGCACTGGAGTTAAAGCCTGATAATCCAGAAACTCATTTCAACCTGGGCTGCTGTCTCACGCGGCTCGGACGAAACGCCGAGGCGAAAGCGCAATTCCAAATTGCCCTGGAGGAGCGCCCCGGCTATGCGGAGGCGCGGCAGCAGTTGGATATCCTCAACCGACTTAAATAGCGTAGGGCTTGCGGTACTCGCGCTTGACAAGTTTCGCGACTTCCGGGGCGTTCTTGGCGGCCATGCCCGGACCGTCCCATTCCAGCTTTTTGCCGGCCTGCAAGGCAACGCAGCCGAGTAGGATAATTTCTGTCAAATACGCAGCGATGTCGAAATTGGAATAAGGCACTTCATGTTTCCCGTCGACGCACGCCTGCAGCCATTCTCGATGCTGGCGGTCGTCGGGCGAACCGGTTTGCGCATTGCGCGGGATCGTTTGCGGGATGGCCTTGGCCACGGGATGAATCTCGATGCGGCTCAGTTCCTTGTCATCCTTCAGTTTCACGTACGTTTTCAAATCCTGATCACCGTCCTCGGGGGAGAAAATGATGCCGTTTTCACCCACCATCAGGCAGCCGCTTGGAGAGACGCGCTCGAAGAATTTCTCCACGTCCGCGGTGATTTCAGGGGCGGGCCTATTGCCGCCATCCGACCAATGCAACGTCACCGGCGGCATTCCTTCCCGCGCCGGGAATTCAAAACGGATTTCCGATTTGGTCGGATACATTCCGCCCTTCATCGCTCCAGAAGTGGCTTCAATTTCAGTCGGATAGCCGAGCTTGAGGGCGCGGAAAGGCCAGTTCACGGTGTGGCACGCCATGTCGCCAAGGGCGCCGGTGCCGAAATCCTGCCAGCCACGCCAAACGAACGGCTGATAAACCGGCATCTGGTCGGGCTTGCCAACCAGATAGGGGCCGCCCGGCACGATGCCCGGCCATTGCATTTTAAATGGCCGCTCCGGCGCGGTCCCGAGCCACAAATTCCAATCCAGCCATTCAGGAACGGCGTCAGCCCCCTCGGGGCGATCCAGTCCTTGCGGCCAAACGGGGCGGTTCGTCCAGACGTAAGCGTGTTTGACTGGGCCGATGAGCCCGGCGTGCATCACCTCGACCGAGCGGCGCAGCAAATCGGAAGCGCTGCCCTGGTTTCCCATTTGGGTCGCAACATTGTGCTTTTTCGCCAAGTCGCGGAGCGTGCGGGCCTCAAAGACGTCGTGCGTGAGCGGCTTCTGGCAATAAACGTGTTTGCCGAGTTTGATCGCCGCCGCGGCAATGACCGCGTGCATGTGATCCGGCGTGGCGATGTCGACCGCATCGATGCTTTTTTCCTTCTCAAACAACTCGCGAAAATCCTTGTAAACTGCCGCCTCGATGTTGAGTTTCGCCTTGAGGAATTCCTTCATCTTGACGGTGTTCGGGGGAACGACGTCGCACAAAGCCGCGATATGCGCCCCCGCGCCAAAATTGGCGATGAAATCCGAAGTGCCTTTGCCGCCGCAGCCGATTTGCGCCAGATTGATTTTGCTGTTGAGATTCTGGCCGCGAACTGGATACGGCCCCGCCACGGCGGCCGCGCTGGCGGCCATCGCGCCGTATTTGATAAATGTCCGGCGGCTCGACCGCGACAGGGTGACTTCTTTTTTCATATTCAATCGGAGATTGTGGCGTTAAATGGACCAGCCCTTGCGATATTTGCGCTTCACAAATTGGGCGGCTTCCGGGGCGTTTTTCGCCTTCATGCGGGGGCCGTCCCATTCAAGTTTCTTGCCGGCGCGCAAGGCGACGCAGCCGAGCAGAATAATTTCTGTCAAGTAGGCGGCGATGTCGAAATTCGAGTAAGGCACTTCGTGCTTGCCGTCTTTGCAGGCTTGGAGCCATTCCTTGTGCTGGCGCTGGTCGGGGGTGCCGCTTTGGGCATTGCGCGGAATGGATTGGCCGATCTTGAGCGCGCCGGGATGATTGCCCAGGCCAACCAGCTCTGTTTCGCCCTTCAATTTCAGGTATGTCTTCAATTCCTGGTCGCCGTCATCGGGCGAGAATATGATGCCATGCTCGCCAATCATCAGGCAGCCGCTGTTGGAAACCTTGCCCAGCAGCGCTTCAACGTCGGCTGTGATTTCGGGAGGTGGTTTCGCCCCGCCGTCGGACCAATGCAGCGTCACCGGCGGCATTCCTTCGCGGGCCGGAAATTCAAATCGGATGAGGGATTTGTTGGGATACATTTCCGTGTTCATGCCGGAGGACGACGCTTCGATTTCGGTGGGATAGCCGAGCTTCAGCGCGCGGAACGGCCAGTTCACGGTGTGGCAAGCCATATCGCCTAGCGCGCCGGTGCCGAAATCGACCCAGCCACGCCACACGAAAGGCTGGTAGACAGCGCCGCTTCGGCGGCGGCGGCCAGAGCCAGCCCCGCCTCCGTCGTCCGCGCCCGGCCATTCTTTCTTGAAGGGGCGCTCCGGCGCGGTTCCAAGCCAGAGATTCCAATCGAACCCTTCCGGAATTGCATCGAAGCCAGCGGGACGATCCTTTCCTTGCGGCCAAATCGGGCGATTCGTCCAAACGTACGCGTGCTTGACGGCTCCAATGATTCCAGCATGCATCACTTCCACGGCGCGCCGCAGCGAATCCGACGCGCTGCCCTGATTGCCCATCTGCGTGGCGACGTTGTGCTTTTTCGCCAAAGCGCGCAAAGTGCGGGCTTCGAAGACGTCGTGGGTGAGCGGCTTCTGGCAGTAGACGTGTTTCTTCTTCTTGATCGCCGCCGCCGCAATCACCGCGTGCATGTGATCGGGGGTGCCGATGTCGATCGCGTCGATATCCTTTTCCTTCTCGAGCATTTCCCGGTAATCCGCGTAGATTTTTGCCTCGAGGTTGTTTTTATTCTTTATCGCCTCGGCATCTGGCCTGTGAACGTCGCACAGCGCCATGACATTTTCGCCGGCGTCAATAATAATCTGGCAGTCGCCTCCGCCCTTTCCGCCGCAGCCCACCTGGCCAATGTTCAATCTGCTGTTGAGATTCCGCGCCCGGACAGGATAAGGCCCGGCCACGGCCAATGCGCCTGCCGCCAATGCGCCGTATTTGATGAAGGTCCGGCGATTGAGTTGGGAAAGGGTCACTTGTTTGTTCATAGAGTTAGTTGAAGCTCTCAAAGGCGCCGCCCAATTACAAGATGCAAAATCCTGTGATTCAAGGCGCCTATAATTTTGGGCCCGGAAGCGGCAAAATGTCGCCGGAGTTCGTTGGCGCTTGATAAAGCCCGGGCCCCAATCCCGCCGCCGGGTCCGCGCTTCGCTGGCGGCTCCACAACATATAGCCGCCGACAATGAGCACCACTCCCAGCACCCCGCCCACGACCGGCCAAACCAACCCGCGCCCGACCTTGGAGGCGTAAAACATGGCGGTGTCAATTGAGCTTTTCTCCGGCGGGGAGAGCTGCGGATCAATCTGCCCTGAATCCGCCAATTCCTGGCCCAGCTGCTCGAGAATCTGGTCGACATCGAGCTTGAGCAATCTGGCATAGGCGCGGACAAACCCCCGAATGTAAACGGGCGCGGAAAAAACGCTGTAATCGCCGGCCTCAAGCGCGCGGAGATGATCCCCGCGAATTTTCGTCAAATCCACGACCTCTTGCACACCCAGTTTTTGGGCTTCACGCGCACGGCGCAATTGTTCACCGACACTTGGCACGCCGCACAGTTAACGTTTTTCCGCGGCCCAACGCAATGCCGAATCAGGATGCCGTCGATTGGACTGCCCGACCTTTGCGATTGCCCGGGCGGGAAGACCCCGCTACGATGCGCTCACATGACTTCTTCTGAGACTCTGACTTTCAAACGCGCCGACGGGCGGGCCCACGATCAAATCCGCCCGATCCGATTTCAAAATGGCATCGCCCCGCACGCGTCCGGATCGACCTTGGTCGAGTGGGGCAGCACGCGCGTGATTTGCGGCGTGACCATCGAGGAAACCGTCCCGCGCTGGATGAAAGAGCAGAACGTCACAGGCGGCTGGATCACAGCGGAATACTCGATGCTCCCCTACTCCACGCTGACACGCAAACCGCGTGATATTTCGAAGGGAAAAATCGACGGGCGGTCGCAGGAAATTCAGCGCCTGATCGGCCGCGCCATGCGCGGGGCGCTCGACCTCGAAAAAATCGGACCGCGCACGGTGTGGCTCGATTGCGATGTCCTGCAGGCCGACGGCGGCACGCGAACGGCGGCCATCACGGGATGTTACGTCGCGTTATCACTCGCGATCAAAGCGTTGCAAAGCGCAGGAAAATTGGCGGCGCACATCGCATTGAAGCCCGTTGCGGCGGTAAGTGTCGGCATCGTGCAAGAGCGCGCCCTGCTGGACTTGTGTTACGTGGAAGATGTCGCCGCAGCAGTCGACATGAATCTGGTGATGAACGGCGATGGGGAATTCATCGAATTGCAAGGAACCGGCGAAGAAACGGCTTACACTGAAAAACAATTGGCGGAAATGCTGGCCCTCGGAAAACTGGGCATCAGTCAACTATTAAAACATCAGCGGACGGCGCTGGCGTAATCGATTTAATTCCACGAAAGATCGTCCGGGGCGTCCGCCATCAGGCGGCTCTTCATGTCCTTTTTGCGCATGATGACGCGCCACAATTCGGCCGGCTTCTCTGTAAATACCAATTCCAAACTGGCCGGATGCACCAGCCAGTCCTGGCGCGACATTTCGTTGTCCAGCTGCCCGGCGCTCCAGCCCGCGTAGCCCGCGAAAAGCTTCAGTTTTTGCGTCCCGGAAAAGGAATCGCCGAGTTCCACCAGCGTGTCAAGTGAATGGCCTAAGTTCAGGTTCGCCATCACATTGGCGTCCGGCAAAAACTGGTCGCTGTGCAGGAAGCTCAGCGCCTGCTGCTGCACCGGTCCACCCAGAAACAGCGGCTTCTCCTTGATTTGCGCCGGCAGATTCGCCGTGAGAGCCTGGCCGACTTTGTTTTCCGTCTCGCGGTTCAAGATCAGCCCGAACGCGCCTTCGGCATCGTGCTGGCAAATCAGAACAACCGAGCGGTGAAAGAATGACCCCTGAAGTTTCCCACCGTCCAGGATGAGTTTCCCCTTCAGCGACTTGATCGGAGGCATTTGCTCAGCCCTTCTTCTTGACCATGCCCTGCGCCGCTTCAACCAGCTTCCCCGCAGTCATTCCGTAATGCTCGTAGAGATTCTCCGCCACCCACGCCGAGCGGCCGAACTCGCCGTCGATGCCCAGCGCCGTGACCGTGTGCGCGATTCCCGCGCGCGAGAGCGCATGGGACAATTGCGCGCTCATGCCGCAGACAATCTGGTGATCCTCAATCGTGATGAGCCGACCGCCGCACTTTTTGACAGCGGGGCCGATGGTGTCGAGATCCACCCGGTTAACGAATGGATTGGCAATGATCGTGGCAGAAATCCCCTTCTCCTTCAATTGCGCGCCCGCCTGAATCGCCCGGCCCACCATCGGGCCGCTGGCCACGATGACCACATCCGTTCCCTCCGCGATGACATCGGCTTTGGCCCATTCGTACTTTGCGTTGTCAACTAAATGAACGGGATAATTTTCGCGGCCGACAAAGAAGATCACGGATTCCCCGTCTTTGCCCGCAAGGCGCGCGTCGGCTGTCCGCTTGATCGCCTGGAACATGAGCGATTCAGCTTCGTCCGAGCACGAGCATGCAATCACCACCGTGTGCGGGATGGGCGAAGTCGCGGCGAAATAGGTGGTGGCTTCGTGCGAAGCGCCGTCCGCCGCGTCCTGAAAACCGACGTGCGAAAAAACCGCAATCACCGGCGCCTGCGACAAGGCGGACATCGTCAGCGGAAGGTTCCCCTTCGTCACGCCAAACTGGCCGAATGTGTCAACAATAGGAATGAAGCCGAGCTTCGAAAGGCCCGCGCCGGTGCTGATCATGTTCGCCTCCGCCACGCCGACTTCGACAAAACGATCCGGAAAGCTTTTTTGGAACAGGCTCATGCCCGTCGAGCCTTCGACATCGGCGGAAACGGAAAAGACTGGCAACCCTTCCTGCGCGGCCCGCACTGCGCCCTTGGCCAATCCGCTTTGCACCTTGTCTTTCTTGACTGCGGGCGGAGCGGGAGTGACGGCCTCGGCGGATTTGGCTTTTTTGGTGGCTTCCTTCTCTTCCCAGCCTTCGCGCAATTTGTGCGCCCACGCCTCCAGGTCAGCGGGCACCTCGGTTTTGCCGTAAATTTCTTTGACGAAGTCCATGACCTTCTCCCCATTGGCCAGCGGAAAGCCGTGGCCGCCGGTGGCGCTTTCCATCGTCGCTTTGATGCCATAGCCCTTGATCGTTTTGAACCACAGGCAAACGGGCCTTAATGGATTCGCGCGCGCTTCCGCGATGCCTTTTTCCACCGCGAGATAGACAGCTTGCAAATCGTGGCCGTTGGTAATGTGAGTGACATTCCAACCAAGTATCGCCATCGCCTCGAAGCTGGGCTCCATGGTGAAGGCGTCCTTGCTGATGCGTCCGGAAAGTTTGGTGTCGTTGTCGGAAATGGCCAGCACATACGGGTTCAATTTTCCCTTCGCCGCCAATCCTGGGATGGCCGCAAACGCCTCCTTTGCCTCGCCTTCCATCGACGCGCCATCGGACACGGTGCAAATGGTCACCCGATCGTTCTTGCGCAATTTATCCGCCAAGGCCAGCCCCTGCGATTGCGGCAGAGCGGAACCGAGCGGCCCGTTGCTCAGCAAAACGCCTTGCGGATTCAAATGCGATTCGCCGTGGCCCGTCAATTTGCTCTTGATGCTGCGGAACCATTTCAAGTCCTCGGGCGTCATGCCGTCGAAGCCATAATTGCAGCGGAGCGCGTAAATGCCGTTCTCGGTGTGGCCGGCGTCGTTGACAAAATTAAACGCTTCGTGCCAGGGGCGTCCTTTGGTCGCAAACATGATCCCGTGGATCGAGGCCATGATTTCCGCGAATGCCGATGGCCCGCCCCAGTGGCTGGCCGCGCCGCCATTCACCGCTTCGGTATCCATGAGCGCGATGAGCGCGCGCGTGGCTGAAGGATCGCCGAGGACGACCTCTTCGCCGGCGGCGTTCTTGACTTTGACGGAAAATTTCGGCGGCCCAGCGGGCGTGGGAGCCAGCTTGGACGGCAAATTCAGTGGCGTGAGAGGCGGCGCCTCCACCGGTTTTACAACAGATTTATCCTCAGACATAAAATTAAACAGCCTGCAATAAGAGCCAAAGGGGATAGTGGTGCGCGCGGCGGGAGTTGAACCCACAACCTGCGGCTTCGGAGGCCGTCACTCTATCCAGTTGAGCTACGCGCGCACAAAAGAACATTTGATCTACTATGAGTCGCGAAGCGGCCGCTCGCAAGAAAATCTATGCGAGCGCGATTCCGCGCATTTGCATTGCGGCTCATTTGCGCATTTGAATCTCTCACAGCGAACTCCGTTTTTTGACAATTTCACCTATGTTTGCCTTCTTTTACCTTTGTTTACCTATGTTTACGCGTGCGGCCTTGGTTCGGTGGCAATTGAAAAACAGGGCGAATTCGGACCCCGGCGGCATCCTCCGCATCTTGGAGTACGCATCAATGACAGAACGCCCCCGGTCCAGCCAAGGACGGCCACGAAAAGCACCCACAGCCCCAAAATCACCAAATAACTCCGGCGCAAATCGGCATTGTGCATATGACATTGCATATCCATGGATGCACTTTGGCACAGTCCGCATGAAACTGAAAAACCTACCAGAGGTTTTTCGGCACGATTTTTGGCAGAAATATTCGATTTATCAGGAAAAACCGAGGTCAAGCCTTCATACCCAAGGCAAGGGCGAGTTTTTCTTGGCGGCGGTCGAAAGTCAGGAAAGCCCCGGCGGAAAGCGACCATGCGGCCGCAACGTGCCACAAGTCAAAAGCGGTGTGCCGTTCCTTCCATCCATAGGTTTCGCCAAGCGAACGGGTCATGCTAACCGACTCGATCAGGTCCACCTGCTTCTTGATGAAGATTTTCCCCGTCACCGAGCGGTCAAACCGGTTGATGACTCCGCGCGCGATATAAGCGGAAATCGCACCTACAGGCCGGTGTGTCGCTGCCCGCACCGCAGCTGGAAATTCCAGCAGGTGAACCTCGCTGATAACAAAGTCATCTCCAGAAAATCGAAGCGCTCTCCCGCGGGCGGCCGCGTAATTGACATCCCCCTCATTTAGAAAACTGAACAGGAAGCTTGTATCGCAATAAACGATCACTCCCGATCCTCCATCAGCACACGGACGAAGTCTGTTTCCTCGCGGGGCCCCTCCAGGGGTATATCCTTGAACAATTGATCCATCTGAGCATTTATGTCACGATTGCCTGAATCGGTGCGCGTAAGCCTGAATTCCTTTCCGCCCCTTTTTTTGACCGTCAAACTCTCGCCGGGCGACAGGGATTCTTCCGGGCTGCCGTGCCGGAGCTGCCTTCCACTGATTTGTTTATTTGCCATAGTGCTAACACAATACGTTGAACATTGGCTCAAAGCAATTTCTTTCACACAGACAAATCAAAAATCTGTGTTGATCTGTGTGAATCTGTGGCCGGCCCCTGGTTCCCATTGCGACAGCCTGCCCTTCGGGGTCTCTTGGATTTTCCATTCATTCGGTCTCTTTTCTTTACGGGATGAAATCCGTCAATTACTGTGACGTTCTATGTCGGAAGGTTCGCCAGAAAAGGAAATGACGGGGGAGGAGTTCGCGGCGCTGCGGCCCATTGGCATGGAACGCGCCGGGGACTTGCTCCTTCGCTTGACCGACGATCTCCGCGGAATGAGCGCGTTCCTGATCATCACACTGGCTGTCGCCATCGGCAAATACAACACGGCGCGGCGCGTCATTCATCCGTCCATCCGCGCGCATATCGTGCGGGCGGGCGCGGCGCTGCTGCCGATGACTCTTTTCCTTTCCGGCGCGCTGGGGCTGGTGGTGATTGGACAGACCGTTTTTCTGCTCAATCGGTTCGGGGCGGAAAATTTTGCGGGCACGGTGATGGTGAGTGTGGTGGTGCGGGAAATGGGGCCCATCATGGCGGCGCTGCTGGTGATGGCGCGTGTTGGCGCGGCCAACGTGGTGGAATTGGGCACCGCCCGCGCTCTCGGTGAAGTCGAAGCTCTTGAAGCGCTGAGCATTGACCCCATTCATTATCTGGTCGTCCCGCGTGTCATTGGGATGGCCCTGGCCAGCTTTTCGCTGACGATTTATTTCATCATTTGCGCGCTGTTCAGCGGGTATTTGTTTGCGTTCATAGAAAACGTGCCTTTGCGGCCTGGCGAATATTTTTCGCAATTGGCCAACGCCCTTTTATGGCAGGATTTTGTGCTGCTGATTTTGAAGACGGCGTTTTTCGGAGTGCTGATCGCGATTGTGACCTGTTACGAAGGGCTGGCGACGCCGCTGCGATTGGAGCAGGTCAGCCAGGCAACGACGAGCGCCATCGCGAAATGCGTGGTGGGAATCGTGCTGCTGGACGCGATTTTCCTGGTGGTTTACTTGGTGGTTCAATCTCCCCATGGCTGAAAATATTTCACAAAACAATGCGCCTTTGCTCGAAGCCTCGGGCGCCGATGTTTACAGCTCGCATTCGCATGCTCTGGCGGTGCGCGACGTGAATTGGAAGGTCAATGCGGGCGAATTCTGGGTGGTGGGCGGGCGGCACGGCTCAGGCAAGAGCGCTTTTCTGGCGACGATGTCCGGCCTGCGGCCGCCAGCCAGCGGAACGGTTTTGCATTTTGGCTTCAATCTCGACACGCTTTCCGAATCCGATGCGCTGGAACAGCGCAAACGTTCCGGCTACGTCTTTAAAGGCGGCGGCCGGATGCTGCCGGACTTGAGCGTCGCGCAGAATATTGCCCTGCCCTTGCGCTATCATCATGATTGGACTGAGGAGGATTCGGAGGAGTTTGTGAAGGGCCTGCTGGCGGCTGCCGAGTTGACGCCGTTCGCGGATAAAGAGGCGCATCGCCTGACGACGGGCTGGCAGCAGCGGGTCGGGCTGGCGCGCGCGCTGGCGATGCAGCCGGATATTCTTTTTTTAGACGAGCCGATGGCGGGATTGGAATTCTCGCATCGCGTGTGGTGGCGAAAATTTCTGCGCCAATTGGCTGACGGTTCCAAATTCATGGAAGGCCGGAAGATGACGATGGTCGCGGCCACGTCCGACTTTTCGCTTTGGAATGACCATTACAACTTCGCCGAGATTAGCGACGGGCGCTGGCAAATCCACGGCCCGCGCGAGACCGCGCCGGAAATGAACTAACTTTTATGCCACTCCAAGACTTGACCCCCCAATTGCGAACCCGCCTGCGACGCGTTGAAAAAGTCGTCGGCTGGTTCGTCATCCTGGCCATTGTTATGCTGATCGTCGGATTTGGATATTACCTCTATTCGACGGCCCACAGCCGCGGCTGGTTCGTGACGAAAATAAATTTCGCCACAGGCATCAATGACGCCAGCGGGCTGAGCAAGGACGATGAGGTGAAACTCATGGGCTTTCCCGTGGGCAAAGTTACGGGCGTGCTGCTCAATCCCCCAGAAAAAACGCGCGGCGTGATTATTTTCTTCAACATCCGCGAGACCGCCGTTGAAGGAGGGACTAATTATTTTCGTTACGTCTTTTGGGATTCGAAGGTCCGGGTGATCGCGGATTTCCTTGGGCACCGTTATTTGGAAATCGAGAAGGGCAAACCTGGCCTTCCCGCGGTGACCAATGTTTCCGGGAAACTGATGGTGTTAAAGCGGATTCAGGCGTCCAAGAAATTCAATGAGATGTATGCCGCGTTCCGCGCCGACCCGGACAATAATCTGACGCCTCCTGACATTGCCTCGAACATCGTCATCAGCAACTTCACTGAGTTTGTGGAAGCAAACCGTGATGTCTATTACACCAATGCGACGGAAGGCGGCTTCACAACCGCAGTCGACCCAACAAAAACGAATTATTTCTGGGTGCCGCCCATTGACGCGCCTGCTCTGTCGGATCGATTGGAAGCGGTCGCGGGAACGGTGGAAAAGGCGCTGCCGAACATCCTGAACATCACAAACCAATTGAACGCCGTACTGAGCAACGCAAATCTCGCCGCAGTGCAGGCAAAGACCACCTTGCAGGCGACGGGACCGACGTTGACGAACCTCGCCGCCATCACCGGCAACCTGAAAAATCCGAACGGCGCGCTCGGCGCGTGGCTTATACCCACGAATATAGCGGCGGATTTGGACTCGACGCTTCGAGCGGCGCGAGAGACATTGAAGACCGCGCAAGACACGGTGGGTGACACGGATACAAATATCACCATGCTCGCCACCAACCTCGACCAAACTCTGACACACCTCGCGGACCTGACGAGCAATCTGGCATGGCAGGTGAGCGTCAACACCAATCTTATCTCCGAAATCTCAACGACAATTGTTCACACGGACGATTTGATTCAGGGGTTGAAGAAGGAGTGGTATTTGCGCGGGCCATTTAAAAAGAAAAAGACCGAACCGGTCCCGCCACCAAAAAAATAGCAAAGCAGATGATTATGGCAGGGAACTATAATCAGTCCGGAGTGATGCTGCGGGGACGCTGCTCCATCCACGTTTCCAGATCCACCAAAGACGCAAAGTCCCATAACGCCTCGGCCAAGTTTCCCACCTCTTGCACCGGCAAGCTCTCCACCCGAGCCGCCATTCCAGCGGGCAATTGCCCCCAGCGTCGGCGCAATAGGCGCAAGACAAGTTCCCGCTGTCCTTCTTGGCGTCCTTCTTGACGTCCTTTTTGGAGTCCTTCCTGAAGTCCTTCTTCTTTCCAACTGGTGGTTAATTGTATCACGGTAGCCTTTTCTCTGGGTTCCAAGCTATCCTCCTCCCGCCGAAAAAGCAAGATTTCCTGCGCATTCAATCGAAGGTAGGTGTCCACAAATCCGGAAATCAATCGCATCCGGGCCGGATTGAGCCGCAGGGTGGCCAACAGGCGAAGGCATTCCAATTTGACTCGCGGACGATCCCCTGCATCCATTCCCATTTTGGCCATCAATGCGCTGGCAACAGGATTGGCGCGGCGCATGTAATCCCGCCAATTGAGCAACCCCAACTGGATGACCCGGAAGCGAAAGCGCATGACCATCAGGTCGGGAAAGCCTACTTCGTAGAAATCCGGCTCCGGCGTGGGAGAGGCATGCGAAAACAAAACAATCGGATAAACCGGCAGGTCATGCTTGTCGCGCAGGCGGGCGAAATAACGGAACATGCGTTTGCCAAAATCCTGATGGGCCTGAGCCTGATGCTCCACATGAACCAGAAAAAATGACTCCTTCCCACCAAAACGGGCTTTGACGACCAAATCCGCCTCGTGTTTCTCGCCCGAGGTAACGTCGGTGAAAATTTCCTTGTCCAGGAAAACCAAGGATGATTTGTCAAGATAAGCGGCCAAGTGGGGCAGAAACAGGTCGACGAAATCGCCAAAGAATTCGGTCAGCAATTCTTTGAACAGACGGTCATGGTCGATCATTCCTCATTGTGCCCGGCCCGCGCCTTTGCTTGTCAAGACGTCATGGGACATCAAATAATCTCAACCGCCCGGACCGACGGAGGTTGAAACTGGGCGCATTCTGGTATATTCGTGTGCAAATGGATAATGACGTGAAAAACAGTGAATTCGCCGAGGATGCGGCGCAAGTCGCCGATCCGGCGGCGGTCGATTTGGAACAGCTCAAGGCCCAGGCGGCCAAGGCTGAAGAGAATTGGGACAAGTACGTCCGCCTCAACGCGGATTTTGACAATTATAAGAAGCGGGCCGCCCGCGAGCGCCAGGATGCGATTTCCTACGCGAATGAGAGTTTGATTTCCAAATTGCTGCCGGTGATGGACACGTTTGAAATGGCGCTGGCGGCCGCCAGCAACGATGCCTCCGCCAAATCCCTGCAGGCGGGCGTGGCGATGATTTCCCAGCAATTGAAATCGATTCTGGCCGACTCTGGGCTGGAGGAAATAGACGCGACCGGAAAAGCGTTTGACCCGAATTTGCACGAAGCCATTTCCCAGGAGGAAAGCGCTGGAACTCCCGAAGGCCAGGTGCTCAAGCAGGTTCGCAAAGGATACAGATTTCGCAACCGGCTCATGCGCCCCGCCGGTGTGATCGTGGCCAAAAAACCCGCTGCCTGATTGAGGTGAGCTGATCCCGATCTCCCTATGGCCAAACGTGATTATTACGAAGTCCTCGGCGTTGACAAGGCGGCCGATGCCGAGGAAATCAAAAAGGCGTATCGCAAGCTGGCGTTGAAATACCACCCCGACCGCAATCCAAATGACAAGGCGGCCGAGGAGAGTTTCAAAGAATTAGGCGAGGCTTACGAGGCGCTGAGCAATCCACAATCGCGCGCAGCCTACGATCAATACGGACACGCCGCCTTCGATCCGCGCGCCCGCGCCCGGGCCAGTTCGGGATTCCATGACCCTAGCGAGATTTTCCGCGAGGTGTTCGGCGGTTCCAGCATTTTTGAGGATATCTTCGGCGGCGGCAGCGAACGGCGGGCCGGCGGAAACCAGCGCGGCGACGATTTGCGCTACGACATGGAGCTCACGTTCATTGAAGCCGCCATGGGTTGCGAACGGGAAATCACCGTCACCAAGCCCGGCCCGTGTGAAATTTGCAACGGCACCGGCGCGGAAAAAGGCGCGACGGCGAAAGTCTGCGCGGTTTGCGGCGGACGCGGCCAGGTGATTTCGTCGCGCGGCATTTTCAGCATCGCGCAGACGTGCCCGCGCTGCGAAGGCGCGGGCCGAGTTGTTGACAAACCTTGCCGCTCCTGCTCTGGGGCCGGGCGCAAAGACAAGACAACAAAAATTAAAATCAAGGTTCCCGCGGGCGTTGAAACCGGATCGCGCTTGCGTTCGTCCGGCAATGGCGAAGCGGGCACGCGGGGCGCTCCTCCCGGAGATTTGTTCGTCGTCATTCACGTCAAGCGCCACGAAATTTTCAACCGCGACGGCGATGATTTGCTGTGCGAGATTCCCATCAGCTTCGTCCAAGCGGCCCTCGGCTCGTCAGTCGAAGTGCCGACGCTGACAGATCCCCAGGAAATCAAAATTCCGCCAGGCACGCAGCCCGGCTCGGTTTTTCGGCTCAAGGGCAAAGGTGTCAAGAACGTCCAGGGCTACGGCCAGGGAGATTTGCTGGTGCGCGTGCAAATCGAAGTGCCGACAAAGCTCAACGCGGGCCAGCGGGCGAAGCTCGAGGAGTTCGCCAAGCTGTGCGACGAGGATGTCCATCCGATGGGCAAGAGCTTTTTCGAGAAGGCCAAAAGCATCTTTCGGTGAGGCAATATGCGCCGCTTTTACCTGCCGCCATCGGAGTGCGGCGCGGACACCTTAGTATTGACGGAGAGTGAGGCCCACCATGCCGCCGATGTGCTGCGCGTGAGAAAGGGGGACGGCGTCGCCGTGCTAGACGGAGTGGGAACTGAGTTCACTTGCGAAGTTGCCGCCGTCGCGCGGAAACGCGTCGAACTAAGAGTCAAAGGCAAATTCACGCAACCTGCGCCGCCCTGCCAGATCACTTTGGCGCAGGCGATTCCAAAGGGAAAAATGCTGGACTCAATTATTCAAAAGGCGACCGAGCTTGGCGTCTGGCGCATCGTTCCCCTGCTCTCCCAGCGCGTCACAACGCATCTGGAAGGCGGTTCCATCGAGCACAAATCCGACAAGTGGCGGCAAACCGCCGTCGAGGCGATCAAGCAATGCGGGCAGCGCTGGCTGCCGCGAGTGGAATCAGCGGCAACGCTCCCCTCCCTGCTCGCACGCGGCGAAAAATTCGACTTGTCCCTGGTCGGCTCGCTGCAAAGCGACAGCCGCCATTTGCGGGCGTGTTTTCCGAAAACGCCGCCGAAAACGCTCCAGCTCTGGATCGGTCCCGAGGGGGACTTTGCGCCGGAAGAAATGGAAGCCATCAAAGGCGCGGGCGCGCTGCCAATCAATCTGGGCCCGCTCATCCTGCGCTGCGAAACGGCCGCCCTGGCCGCGCTGGCGATTCTGAATTACGAACTGAGCTGAGATTTTAATCTGGAACGGCCGAACTCAGGAACGGAGGCTTGGGATCACTTTTTACTTGATGGGTATAATGTGAATTATGGGAGCAATGCATGCAGTTGAAGGGACGCGAATCAACGATGACGGCAAAACCTGTTTTGGCCTCCGTTCCTGAGTTCGGTCGTTCCTGATTAAAATAATTCCGTTATCCTAACCGCAGCTTGACGGAGCCGCCATCGTTCATAACATGCGGGTGTGACCGTCAAACAAAACCTGGCCCTGCGCGAATTCATCGCTCTCCTGGGCGCGGCGGCTCTGGCGGTTGTCCTCTGTTTCCACAATATCACCGATGGCGATCTGTGGGCGAAATTAGCCATTGGTTCCAATCTCTGGAATTCAGGCCATATATTGCGCCACGACATTTACGCGTTCACCCCGGTGCTGCCGCAATACATCGATCACGAATGGGGCGCGGGCGTTATTTTTTATGCGCTTGTCAAATGGTTTGGGGCATCGTCATTGATTCTTCTGCGAATCTTTTTGGCGCTGGGGCTGCTCGGGCTGGCGTATGCAACCGGGCGAAAGCAGAACGCGGATGACAATGCGCTCCTCCTGCTGGCGTTGCCCGCGGGCGCGTGCCTTCTCACCGGATACATTCCAGTGGCTCGCTCGCATGTGTTCACATTTTTCTTCTTCGCGGCGACGCTTTATTTCCTCGAGCAGATGCGAAGCGGCGTTCGCTGGCCGGCCTTTGCGCTGCCGCTGATGATATTGATCTGGGCCAATGCGCATGGAGGATTCGTGGCGGGATTGGGAATTATTTGTGTTTATGCGGGCTGGGCTGTCATGACCCGCGCTCACGCAAAAGCATTTGTGATAACGGCGGCGGCCTGTTTTGCCATAACGTTCATCAACCCCTACGGAACCGATTTCTGGCGCTACCTGATCCCGGCGCTGCTTCATCCGCGCGCGCGGATTCTCGAATGGCGTCCGCTTCAACCGTTTGTGTGGGATGATTTCCTGGGGTTCCGCGTGCTGTCCGTCATTGCCATCGCCGGCGTCGCCGTTGGCTGGAAGAGCGTCAAACAAAAGAATTGGCCAGGGCTGGCCACCCTGGCGCTGACTCTGGCGATGGGTTGGCGGAGCCGGCGGCACGGCCCTTTCCTCGCCGCCTCGGCGCTCGCCTTCGCCGGACCATATTGCAAAGCGCTGCTGCCTCGGCGCATGAATCCCGTGGCGGTTGCCATCTTGTCGTACTCGGGGATTTTCCTTTGGATTGTTTGCAAGGATTGGGCTGGCGCATCCACCTATCCTCTTTCTCCCATCGGCGAGGATCCTGTGCGCGAGGCGGACATTCTGGCGAAGGCCGGCGCGAAAGGAAACGCGGCGACGCCGTTCGCGTGGGGCAGCTACGTGAGCTGGCGGCTGTTTCCGAACATCAAAGTCTCGATGGATGGGCGTTACGAAACCACTTACCCCGAATCCACCTTTGACCTGAACAACACATTCTACGATCATCGGCCCGGCTGGCTTCGATTGTGCCAGGATTTCAAAGTGGATTACGTGATTCTCGATTTGCAAAGCGAGCCGCTGCGGCCCGCTCAGGTTGAAGAGGCGGGGTATGTTTTAATTACAAACGTCGCCAATGTCTCCGCCTTGCTGTGCCTGCCGGAGCATGCGGCCGCTCTGCAAAAAGCCGCGCGCGAATTGCCGCCCACCACGGTCGATCCCCTTGATTTGACCGCGGCCCGAAACCAATGACCACCAAGACGAAATCAACCGCGAGGCGGGATTTGGCTTTCGGCGCGGCCATTCTCACGGTGGTTTTTTCCATGATGCTTTGGAAATCGTGGCGGCGCTGGCCGGGCCTGATTGTCGACTACGGGCCGCAGCTTTACATGCCGTGGCAGATTTCCGAGGGCGCCGTCATGTACCGCGACTTTCATTACATGGTGGGCGGCCCGCTGTCGCAGCATTTTCACGCCTTGCTCTTCAAAATTTTTGGCGCCTCGTTCACGACGGTGGCCGTTTCCAATCTGTTCCTCATCGTGCTTTTGACAGGATTGGTTTATTTCTGCTTTTACAAATGCTCAGACCAGCTCACCGCGGTCACCGCAGGCATGTCGCTGCTGATTGTTTTCGCGTTTGCCAACTACACCACCATGGGCATTTTCAACTACATCACACCCTATTGCGCGGAAGTGGTTCATGGAGTGATTTTGTCCGCCGCGGCGACGGTCATGCTCGCACGATGGGTGCAGAGGGGGGATGCCAGATTCGCGGCGGCGGCCGGCTTGGGAGCGGGAATGATATTATTGACAAAGCCGGACTTGTTTCTGGCGGTTCTGGTGGCGCATTGCGCCGCTATTATCCTGTTCTGGCGGATTCATAACAGAGCGCAACTTGCCCGCTCCCTTGGATGCATGATCGCCGCGGGAATTCTCCCGGGGCTGGCTTTTCTCGGCTGGTTTCTTTGCCACGAAGATTTCAAGTCAAGCGTCAAAGCCGTGTTTGCGGCCTGGGTGCCGCTGCTGACCACCAGCGCCGCCGACAGCCCGTTTTACCGCCACTACTTTGGCCTGGATGATCCATCCATGCACGCGCGCAAAATTCTGGCGCAATTCATGTGGCTGATTTGCCTGATCGCGATCTGCTCGGCGGCTTCAAGCCGAAAGCTTCCATTGTGGCTTTCGGGCATAGCCGCCGCGCTGCTGGGCTATCGGATGATGAACATCATTTGGGGAGAAAACTGGTTCGTGTGCGGATACTGCCTGCCGCCGATATGCCTGGCGCTGCTGGCCGGCCTTTTGTGGCGCGCACGCAAGAAGGGCTGGGATCCTCCGCTGATATTCGCAACCTTGTGGACGGTCTGGAGCCTCGCAGCGATGGCCAAAATGGGCTTGTTCTGCCGCGTCTGGCATTACGGATTCGCTCTCGCGATGCCCGCGTTCATGGCTGCCGTTTATTTCTTGCTGTGGGAGCTTCCCCGGTTTCTCGACCGGTTCTCCGTGAGGCCGCTTTTATTCCAGTTTCTGGTTTGGGCCATGCTGTTTACGATGCTGATGAGGGCGCTCCAGGCGTCGCTCGTTATTTACTCCGATAAAACACTGCCGGTCTCCTCCGGTGGTGACTTGATTTACGGTTTCGACATTCATTTCCGCCAGTCGGACAAAACTTTTGTCGAGGCGCTGCAATGGGTGGAATCCAATGCCCCACCGCGCGCGACAATGGCCGTCCTGCCGCAGGGCGCGATGATGAATTACCTTTCACGCCTGCCGAATCCGTCAGGCTACGTGGCGTGGAATCCGCCGGAGGTGGCCGCCTTCGGCCAGGAGAACATGACCCGGGCCCTGACCAACAGCAATCCCAGCTTCGTCGTCGAGATTGCTGTTAATTACAGCGAATACGAAATGGGATATTTCGGCACGACCAACAAGCTGGGCCTCGACGCGCAAAAATGGATCGAGGCCAATTACGACCTGGCCAAATCCCTCGGCCACGATTGGATCAAGGACAACAGTTTCGGAATCAAAATTTACCGGCGGAAGAACTCACTTCATGACGGCGCCGGTGGCGCGCTTGGCCAGCTTCCGGCTCGTCTTGATTTTGCTGACGGTGCCCACCTTTAGATAGATGGATTTCACTTTTTCGTACATCGCGTCGCGGCGGTCATAAAGCCGCTTCAGTTTCCGCGCGGGATGGCGATTCAGCGCGTAAGCCGTCAACAACGGCAGGGAAATCGTGGAATCCACATATGCCACCACGCAATCGGGCAGCTTGTTGGGATCGACCTTGCCCCAGCTCACCGCCTCCGCCGGGGTGGCGCCGCTCAAGCCGCCGGTGTCTGCCCGCGCGTCCGTGCATTGCAGGAAATAATCGTGCCCCTTCTCGGCGATTCCCATGACTTCCTGGATTTGCGGTTCCGTTTGCAGCATGAAATTCTTAGGCGATCCACCGCCCAGAATGAACACGGAGGATGTGCGGCCGGAAGATTTTGCGTCGTAAACAATGGCGGCGGTTTGATTGACATCGCGGTTCACGTCAAAGGCCAGGCCGGATTCGCGCATCGCCATCGCGGCGACGTTCATGCCGATGGAGCTGTCGCCGGGGCTGCTGGTGAAAACGGGAATGCCGCACTCATGCGCCACCGCGAGCACCGAGCTGTCGGTCAATTTCAATGTGCGGCCGCGCTCGGCCACGTATCCGCCGAGCAGATAATGAAATTCGTCCGTGCCCATCGGGCGCTGGAATTCCGCGCCCTGGATCACCTCGCGCACAAATTCGTCGGTGTCGAGAAGAACGTTGTAGTCAAAAAGAATATCGTAAATGCGGATGACGCCGTCCCGGTGCAGCGCCACGTCGTCAAGAAATGGCGAGCCTTGGTGAAGCGCCATTCCCAGGCCGTAATGCAAATCGTGATAAAGATTGGCCCCGGTGGAAACAATCCAATCCACGAAGCCGGCCCGCATCAATGGAATCAAGCAGGACTTTCCCAATCCGGCGGGAGTAAGCGCGCCGGTCAGGCTCAAGCCAACCACGCCGTCGTCCGGCAGCATTTTTTCTGTTAACAATTTCGCGGCCTCGCGCAGCCGCCCGCCGTTGTAGGCGAGGAACGTTTGATCCACCAAATCGGCGGCGGAAATATTTTTCCCGATGCCCATCGGATTCAGCCGGGGATAACGGGCAAATTTGGACATTTTGCTCATGCGCCCGAATCTTCACGCAACCGCCGCCAAAGGCAATAGGAAAGCACGCGGAAAAAGCAGGGATTTAATCTGGAACTCAGGAAATCAGGAAAGGAGGCTGGAGTTATTTTCGAAGCAATGGGAGGTAATGTCAATAATAGGACGAATGCCTGGCGGCGAATGGGCACATCTCACTTTTTGGCAATCCCTTGCCGACGAAACGCGGATTCCCTCGCCCTGCGCAGCGGGGAGAGGGTTAGGGAGAGGGGCGATTAGGAACCGACTGAAATCCATCGGCCCTCAATGCCCCTCGCCTCGCCCGGTTTTAATGAGTTGCCCCTCTCTCCTTCTCTCTCCCCGCCAAGCTTGGCGGGGAGAGAGCGATCACTTGTCGACCGGCGGAGCTTTTTGCAGAAGACCGCCCTCACAAAAACTGAGATGCGCCCGCGGCGAATGTGGTGAACGGGTGCGAGTTCACGATATGGGCGATTCCTATTCGTCTTCCTTTCCTGATTTCCTGAGTTCCAGATTAAAACCATTTCCGCAGCCGCTTGACCGCGGGTGCGGCGCGTGGTAACTGGCGTTGGAATGAAATCGCTTACGGAATATCTCTGGTTTGAAGTCCCTTCGCGGCGCGGGTTTATCAATATCACGGACACCGTGGCAGGGCTTGTTCAAAAAAGCGGCGTCATGGAAGGGCTTTGTCTCGCCAACGCAATGCACATTTCCGCCTCCGTTTTCATCAATGACGACGAAGGCGGATTGCACCACGATTACGATGTGTGGCTGGAAAAGCTCGCGCCGCACGCGCCCACCAGCCAATACCACCACAACCGCACCGGCGAGGATAACGCCGATGCCCATCTCAAACGCCAGATCATGGGGCGCGAAGTGGTCGTTGCGATCACAAAGGGAAAACTCGATTTTGGGCCGTGGGAGCAGATTTTCTACGGCGAATTCGATGGCAGGCGCCGCAAACGTGTGCTCGTGAAAATCATCGGAGAATAGAATTGTTGTGGCCGTGATTGACCGCCGCCAGTTCCTCCGCGCCGGCCTCGCGACCGGATTGTCGCTGGCATCCGGACTGAACTTGGCACTGGCCGAAGAAGCAAAATTCGACCTCCCCATCGTCGACTCCCATGTGCATTTCTGGGATCCGGCGCGGCTGGAATATGCCTGGCTCAAAAACTCCCCCATCGGAACGCCAAAGCTCCCGGCGGATTATTTTCGCGAAACGGCGGGTTGCGACGTGCAGAAGGCCGTGTTCGTCCAGGCCGACTGCAGCCGCGCCCAATCGCAGCGGGAAGTCGAATGGGTGGCATCACTGGCCGCCGCGGAACGGCGGATTGGCGCGATCATTGCGAACGCTCCGATTGACGAACCCGCCAAGGTGGAGCGCGCGCTGGACGACCTCGCCAAACAACCATTGGTCAAAGGCGTCCGCCGCATTGTGCAAGGCGAAGCAGATGCTCAATTTTGTTCCCGGCCGGAATTCGTGGAAGGCGTTCGGCGGCTGGCGGCGCGAAAATACATATTCGAGATCTGCGCGAGCGCGGAGCAGCTTCCGTCCGCGGCGGCGCTGGTTGAAAAATGCCCCGAGATTCGTTTCGTCCTTGATCACCTCGGAAATCCGAATATCTCCGAGAAGGAAATGCTGCCTTGGGCGGATGACCTCCGCAAAATCGCGCACTTTCCGAACGTCGTTTGCAAAGTTTCCGGCGCCATCACGCGGGCGAATTGGAAGAATTGGAAAACAGCCGATTTGCGGCCCTGCATCAATCACGCTGTCGAGTGCTTTGGATTCGAACGCGTGATGTTCGGCGGGGATTGGCCCGTTTGCACGCTGTCCGGCCCATGGCGATCATGGCTGGATGCGCTGGCGCAAATCACACGTGAACAAACATTAGTCGACCGCAAAAAATTATTCGCGGAGAACGCCCGAAAATTCTACGGGTTGTGACGACGATGAAATCAAAATGAAAACAAGATTTTGAACGGGAGAAAGACCGAGGGCGCGGAGATGGGAATTCTTTACTTTTTTTCTTTGTGAAGAATTTTCACAGCAAAGACACAAAAGACACAAAGATGTTTGTTCCACGCCTGTTTCGAGGAGCCAGTTCTCTGCCTCGATCTTTCTGTTCAAATTCAAAGAAGCTAATTTGGCGAAGGCCTCACTGTGGTTTGCCGGGCAGCGGCGCCCATTCGCCTAATTTCGTGTGGTCGCGATTCGCCCATTTGTTCCATGTTGCGCGATCCGCCAGCATTTTGATGTAGAGGCCGCCCACCACGGGACGGGCGTGGAAATCGGGACGGCCTGCGCCGAGTTCCGTCGTGAAAAATGAGTCGACCAGAGGCACGCGGTGCGTTGTCTTGTCCATGTATTCGTAGATGGGTGAGATGAAGCCCTGGAAATCAGCATCGTTGTCCGCGAGCGTCGCCGACCAGAAACACCAATCGGTCTTGGTCAGCTTGGTGCGGGAATCGAGAGGCAACCCATAAGTTTGCATCATTTTTTTGTAATAGGCGACTTCCGTGCGGGCCACATCCGCCGGAAAAACGTTCAGCCCGAGAATGCGGTCCCACACGAGATTATATTTTTGGCTCCATGTGTTCGGCTTGTCGAAGGCAAGGCGCGAATGGTCGCCGTCGCTGGCCGCTTGAATCCAATGGGCGGCATCCGCCTTGGCGAGCTGGAGATAGCGGTCGGCGGTGGTGGCATCGCCGCGGCGGCGGGCCAGGTCGCCGTAAGCCGCAAGCGCGAGAATTGCTTTCACGGAAAGATTCGCGTTGTGCGCCAGATGGCCCATGAAGTCATCCGTGCAAAGTTGGTTTTCAGGATCGAGGCCATATTGTTCGAGATATTTGGCCCATTGCGTCAATTGCGGCCACCACGGATTCACAAAGTTTGGATTTCCATCCGCCTGGCAAATGGCGTCCGCCAGCAATATCATATTGCCGCTCTCCTCGACCGGCATGCCTTCGCCGCCGTCATCGCGGCCGGGCGACAACGGGTAGGTGCCGAGATCATGCGGCGCATTGGGAAACTTCCAATGCCACGAGGCCGCGTAACTGAAAATCGGAACCAAAGTTGCCTTTGCCAGCGTGGGGCTTAGCAGAATCCAAATCGGATCCATCGGGTAGAAAACGTCCACGGTGGCGATGTCGCCGTTGCTGGTGTTTTCCTTGGTGAAGAAAAGCGGCTGTTTGTTCTGATCGGCGGCCAGCCCGCAGCCGGCCACGCATTCGCGGTAGGCCAGCGCGCACAGTTTCGCATAGCGGTCGCCGCCGGCCCGGGTGAGATCCGCGGAAAGCTCGCGGTCGAACTCAATGCAGCGCTTCTCGATTTTTGGGAATTCCTTGTCGGCCTGGCGCAATAGATTTTCTATGGTTTCGCCGTTGCGCCTCCAGTAGGGGCGGAGATCAACGCCAAAATACTTGATGGCATAAATCTCGTCGTAAGCCACAATGACCTGGCGGGTCACCGGTTTGGCCTTTACTTCCCCGAGGTGGAACTCGAAAGCGAGAACGGGCTGCCCGCTGTTGGCCGGGCGCGGCTTGCGCGTGTCGTCCTGGCCGGGAATCTCGCCGTCGCGCAGGAAAGACGCAATGACGGTGTCCATATTCCCAATGACCGACGAGGATTGACGGGCGCGGGCGGCGGCGTAAACGTAGCCCCAATTGATCCGATGATTATCGCCACTTGAACCGAGGATGGGCTGGGCATCGGTTCCGGCGTGAAGGATGGTCATTCCGCCGCCGGTCAGCTTGCCGGCCCTGCTGGCTGCTTTTTCCCTTCCCCAAACCACGTTTTCGTCGGGCTTATTGACGGAGATCGCTGAACTCGTGCTGTCAAAGATCGTGACATCATGACCCTCGCCATCAACGGATTCCACCACCCATGTGATATAACTGAGAGGCCACGAAAACACCTCCAAATCTTCAGGCAAAGCTGGCGTCATAAACGTCATTGTCACACGAACTCTGGCGTCTTGAAAATGGTAGATCGACCTCGTCGGCGTGACCTCCACGGAGGTTTGCGGCATGGCCGGAATGGTCGATGGCTCGGGCCCCATCAACCGGCTGGCCGCGCCATCAACACGAATGATGCTGTTCAGCGGATGCGAACGGTGCGTCCAATGGCGCGTGGTGTCCTCGGCAAGCTTGTCCGCTTCAGACCAAATGCTGAGATAAGGATCGAACGTCACCAAGGGAACAGCAGGCGGGCGAAATGGCGCGTCTTCCGCCAGCGCGGTTGCCGTCGTGATGGCTAAATTGCAGGCTGCGGCCAATGATAGAAGGGCCATCTGGATGCGGTTCGGTCGATAGTCTTCACGGTGCGTCATGCCAGATATGTGACATTGCCCCACGACAAGTTCCAAGCCGAATTTTCGCACTTTTTGCTTCCGCTTTTCCCTGATATCCGTATAGTGCGGGCTGAATGAATCGCCGACTCCTGGAGGTTTCTGTGCTTTGCTTCTTCTTTGCCTGGAAAGCAGCCGCCCAGATACCTGTCATTACCTCTCAACCCCAAAACATCACCGTCAACTACGCATCAGACGCGCAGTTTTCCGTGACCGCGACAAGTGCTGGCTCCTACCAGTGGTTTTTCAACAACTCGCTGTTGCCTGGCCAGACGAATTCCAGCCTCGATTTGGAAAATGTCAGCACCAACAACGCCGGGAGCTATTCAGTCAACATAACTTCGGCTGACGGCTCCGTCACGACCGTGTCATCGGCCGCGGCATTAACACTGGTCCCCGGCACCATTATTCAGTGGACCATCACCAATTACCCGGGCGGCGGCAGCAGCAACTTTCTTGTCCAGCTATTTGATCACGACAAACCGGCCACGGTCGAAAATTTCATCCATTACATCTCGGCGGGGGTCTTTTCAAATATGTTCTTTGACCGGGACGTGGCGGGTTTTGTTCTGCAGGGCGGCGATTATGGGACGCCAAATCGATCCACAAATCTGGCTATCTATCAATTGGGTGCGCCAACGAATTTCCCTTCGCACGTCGACAGCGAATTTGGCCTTGGGCCGCTCATTCACAACCGATACGGCACGATTGCGATGGCGCTGGGCGCCAGCACCAACTCCGCATCGACCGCCTTCTTTTTCAACCTCACGGATAATGCCACCTACCTCGACGGCATGCATTTCACGGTCTTTGGCCGGATTCTGGGCGGCACCAACTCCGGCAGCAACGTCCTCCAATATTTCAATACACTGAGCGCGCCAGGGGACGGGATTTTTAGCGAATTCTCCAATATCCCGACGATACCGGTTAATTACGATGGGACGACCGAGCCGGCCAATGACAACTTTTTCTATTCCTCGTTCGCCTTTGTGTCACCGTCCA
Source organism: uncultured Verrucomicrobiae bacterium (assembly GCA_963764165.1). Lineage (GTDB taxonomy): Bacteria > Verrucomicrobiota > Verrucomicrobiia > Limisphaerales > Palsa-1400 > Palsa-1400. Next base: position 82,939 of record CAVXRD010000003.1, on the reverse strand, counting down.
CCAACGCTCCGCAGGACACCACCCCCCCGGTTGTCGGCGTCGCATCGCCAGCCGAAGGGGACAAACTCGACACCACCAGCTCGTGGACGGTGAGCGGCACCGCGTCGGATGACATCGGAATCGCGTATGTTTATGTGGTGCTCGAAGGTTTGACAGGCGACTTGGCGGGAATATCGACAACGAACAACGCGGTCGGCACGACGAATTGGAGCGTGACTCTGGGCAGCAAGCCGCCAGGAAGCTATCAGTTGACGGCATTCGCGGAGGACGGAGCGGGAAACATCAGCGAACCATTTGCAATCGAGTTCACTTCCTCCAATGGCCTGCCAGCTGGCATCGTCACGCAACCCCGCGCTGTCGCTGCTTTGGCTGGAGGCACAGCCACGCTTAGCGTCACCGCCACAAACGCAGTGGGTTACCAATGGATTTCTAACTCGTCGCCGATTTTCGGCGCGACGAGTTCGAGCCTGGTTATCTCCGACGCCTCGACCAATCAATCGGGCACTCAATACGAGGTCGTCGTTACTGCTCCTGATGGCGACACCGTTGCCAGCATCCCAGCTACGCTGACAGTTGTGGCGCCGACGGGGCCGGGCACGGTTGTGGAAATCACGTTTACCGGATTTGCCGGGGGCGAGTCCAGCAACGTCGTTGTTCAACTTTACGACCAGGAGAAACCGGCCACGGTGGCGAACTTTCTGCGCTACCTTGCCCCGGCGAGTTTTTTCGGCATTGACTATGAAATGCCGCTTGCCAATATGTTTTGGGACAAGCTGATACCGGGGTTCATTTTGCAAGGCGGAGACTACGCCGCGCCGGATCAAACCAATTCAGTTGCGCCAGCCGATTTTGGCCCGTCCGTGACTTCGATCTATGAAAGTTTCACGGAAAGCGGGTTCTTCGAGCCCCATTTTGCGGCGCAAGTCGACAACGAATACAATACGGGCACGAACATTCCCAACACCTTTGGCACCCTCGCTGCCGCGAAGACTCCCGGTTACCCCGACTCCGCTGCCAATGGGTTCTTCTTCAACCTCGGCGATAATTCCTCCACACTCGACACAAGCAACGGGGGTTATACGGTTTTTGGGCGAGTCATCGCCGGCACAAATGTGCTGAATTATTTCAACACCTTCAGCAAGCCCTTCCACGGAATCTATGATTCCACCACGGCCGGCACCAGCAGGGTATTGCCCGATTTGCCCGTCAATTACAATGGATTTGGCTCCCCGGCGGATACCAGCTTGTTTTTTGGAGCGTTCAAGGTGCTCAGCGCTTACACCGTCGATACCAATCCTCCCTCGGTGTCCATCGCTTATCCGATCAACGGCGAGTCTGTGACCAATGCCGACGTGACGGTAACGGGTTCAGCAAGCGATGATGTGGCTGTGGCCAACGTGGCATGCACCTGCAGCGGCTCAAATTTTAGCGTTCTTTTCTACGCCACGGGAACAACCAATTGGTCGGTGACATTCACCAACCTCGCCCCGGGCGTCTACACCAATCTTGTCATGGCGCAAGATGGAACGGGCAACACGTCCACCGCTGCCAGCAACACGTTCATCGTTCCCCGGCTTCCTTTTGTTTCCCAAATTTATGGCAACGGGACATCCACCGCCGGGTTATTAAGCGGCACGAATGCCGTTCTCGGATCGAATTATTCGGTTAAGGCCAAGGCGGCAAAGGGGTCGATTTTTATAGACTGGACCTACGGAACCAACGCGTATCTAAATCCCACCCTGGCCTTCGCCATGACCAACGGCTTTGTTCTCACAGCTAATTTTATCACGAACACCGATCCAGGCGGACTGGAAATCACGTCACCGAACGGGAAAGTGGGAGCCAGCAGCGTGATTATTAAGGGAACCCTGGCGTCAAAGCTCACTCCCGGGCCGGTCACGGTTCAGGTTTTTTCCTCAAGCACCAGCAACGCCGTGACTGCGCCCATGGTCGTCGACGTCGCCGGCCACAAGTGGTCCACCCCTGCCCTGGCGCTCCCGCCGGGCGGGTATCACGTGGAAGCGTGGGTTAACTCCACGCAAGGCTCCACCGCCGCCAGTTCAGGATTCACTCTCCTGTCGCCGTTGAGCGTGACGATCTATGGTCGTGGCGCGGCGTCAGTCCCGAATAACACCTATCTATCGGATGGATCCACCTACCTGGAAACCGCGTCGCCCGCGTCCGGATGGGCATTCTACTCGTGGAACGATGGTTACGTGACGCTCGACGTGCCATCGTTGCGATTCATAATGAGCGCGGGATTCTCATTCACGGGAACATTCATCCAGGTGAATGCGCCGGGAAAAATTGATTTTACACACCCGGCTCCCTCATCAGTGGTTTCCTCCACAGATGCAATACTTTCCGGAAACGTAACTGTTCCCAATGTCACCCAGGTCGTTTGCCAATTATTCAGCGGTGGATACCCCGTGACGGGATTCATGCCGGCGACCATCTCCGGCACCAAATGGAGCCTGACAATAACTAACTTGGCGCCGGGCCCATACACCGCCAAGGCGATAGCTACTGATGCCGAGGGCAGAACTACTCTGGCGGGAGTGACGTTTAGCGAAAACCATTATCCCCTGCTCTCCGGCAGCTATCGAGGTTTGTTTTTCAGCACGAATTCATTGTCGATATCCAACGCCGGGTCCGTGTCACTCGACGTCACCAGTAGCGGCGTCGTCACGGGCACGCTGGCAACACCCGAGCGAAACTATCCGGTGGATTTCAACATGGGTTATAATACCAGATTGTATGGCTACTTTTATTCGACGGGCAAAACTCTGATTAACCTGGATATAAGCTTTGACACAGCCAATTATTCCGGGTTGCTCAGTGGCACGATCTCGTTGGATGACGCAACCGTTCCTCTCGTGGCTTACCGGACGGAGAAGAAATTGTCGAGCGACTCGGCTTTTCCACCCGGTCATTATGCCTTGGCGCTTCAGCCGTCCACGATTTCGAATGGTCCGGCTGGCGACGGCTTCGCCGCGGTGAGCGTCGCGGCTTCCGGCGGTGTTGCGGTGGCGGGCGCGCTGGCGGACAACACGCCGTTCTCATTTTCCACCGGCGTGTTCACCAATGGAGTCTGGCCCGTTTACTCCAAGCTTTATAGCGGCAAAGGTTTTCTCATCGGCTGGGAAACGAATTCAGGCGGCGGCGACTTGAACGGCGTTCTTTATTGGCTCAAGGATCCCGTCAAGAGCACCTACTACGCTGGTGGCGCAAGCGAGATCCTCACCTCGATGGGCACAAATTACCAGAAGCCTGCCGCGGGAATTCTGTACCAGATCGTTTTCAGCGGCGGAACGCTGACCACGCCGGTGACCGACACGTTCACCTTCAAATCGTCAGGCGCTTTTGACCCAAGCACGGCTGTCAACAAATTGACGGGCTCGCTGGCGCCTTCCACGGGCGCCATCAAAGGCAGCCTTGTGAATCCGAATGACAATGCGAAGCTCATCTTCGAAGGCATTTTTCTCGACCCTTCGACAGGAGGCGCTGGCTTCACGCTGGATGCCAATGGCCAGACGGGATCATTCGAAATCTCGCCGGTTCCGCAATGATAATGCTCCGTCTTATCCTGGCAACGCGCAACGGGCACAAGGTTTCAGAGATGCGGCAGATTCTGGGGCCGGCTTTCCAGATTTTCTCCCAGGCGGATTATCCCGCCGCTCCCGGCGTTATTGAAGATGCTGAAACCTTTGCGGGAAACGCCGCGAAAAAGGCGGAGGGCTTGATGGCGTGGATTCTGTCAAATGCAGACTTAGGCGTCCCGTTCAGCGTGCTGGCGGATGATTCCGGTTTGGAAGTCGATGCGCTTAACGGCGCGCCCGGAGTTCATTCGGCGCGGTTCGCGGCGGAAGATTCGGCAGGCGGAGCAAATTCGCCGGACTCCGCAAACAACGCAAAGCTGCTGCGGATGCTCGCCGATGTTCCTCCGGATAAGCGAGGCGCCCGATTTCGCTGCGTGCTGGCGCTCGCCTCGCCGGGTTCTCCGACGCGGTTCTTTGATGGAAAGTGCGAAGGGGCCATTTCACTGGCGGCAAGTGGTGTGGGTGGATTCGGTTACGATCCTCTTTTTGTGCCGGCCGGATTTGCGGCTTCCTTCGCGGAACTGGGAGAAGACGTCAAAAATAAAATCAGCCACCGCGCGCGCGCCGTGGCTGAATTGCAGAAATTTCTCTCGGCCGCCCAATCGGCGTAAAGCCTACTCGTTTTCCTCTTGCCAGCGCGGCGAGAGCGCGTGGGAAATCCCTATGTGGTCAAGCACGCGGGCGACTACCGTGTCCACGACGTCTTCTATGGTCTTTGGGTTATGATAAAACGAAGGATTGGCCGGAAGCAGAATCGCGCCCGCCAGGATGAGCAACTCAAAATTCCTGATGTGAACGAGATTCAACGGCGTTTCGCGCGGCACCAGGATCAATTTCTTTTTTTCCTTCAAGGCCACGTCCGCGGCGCGCAGCAAAACATCTTCGCTCAAGCCGTGCGCGATCCGTCCCAGCGTTCCCATCGTGCATGGGATGACAACCATCGCGTCCATGGGATTTGAACCGCTGGCGAAGGGGGCGTTCATGCTGCGCAGACTGTGTGTTTGCACCCCTTGAGCGAGCCGCAAGCCCTCGGGCAATTCCTGCTTGAGCACAGCTTGGGCGTAATTGCTCATCACCACATGGACTTCGTGCTGCTTCGGATCCAGGTGATCGAGCAGTCGTTGCGCATAGAGCGCCCCGCTGGCGCCCGTGATGGCGACGAGAATTTTCATGTGGGATTAATGCCCTTCAGATACGCGAATACCAGTTCCGCCAAATTGTCGCTGTAACCACCCTCGAGAACGCTGAACGCCGGCGCACCGAATCCGCGAATCGATTCACCGAGCCAGCGAAAATCCTCGGCTTCAAGCGTGCCATCCGCCAGCGGGTCGTTTCGATAGGCGTCGAATCCCGCCGACACGCCAATGATATCCGGGCCGAATACTTTCAAATCTTTCAGCGCCTTCTCAAGGATGGCGCGATACTCCAGGCGCGGAGTTTGCGGCGGCACGGGATAATTGAAACAGTTCTTGCCGCGATTCGTCTCACCAGTGCCGGGATAGCAAGGGAATTGGTGAATCGAATAAAATGCAATTCCCTGCCTATCAAGAAGAATTTCCTCCGTTCCATTTCCATGATGAACATCGAAATCGAAAACGGCCACGCGCTTGAATCCGGCGGCTTGCGCTTCCAACGCAGCGATGGCGATGGAGTTCAAGTAGCAGAATCCCATCGCGCGACAAGGCGTGGCATGATGGCCCGGCGGGCGCAGCAAACTAAACGCCGTCCTGCCTTCGCGAGCCAATGACTGCGCCAGCAACGCCCCTCCCGCTGAGCGGCGCGCGTGCGTTTCGATCCCGGGGTGCGCCGCCGTGTCCGCGTCAAAATCAAACGGGAGCGCGAGGCGTTCCAAGTGCTCCTGAGTGTGCGCCCGCAAAATCGCGGCGTCGCCCGCCAGCGGTGGGACAGCCCATTCCAATGGAAGTTCGGATTGCGACTTGAGCAACGCTGTCGTTGACGTCACTCGCGCTGGGCGCTCGGGGTGGCCCGGCGAGGTATACTCTGCGCAGCGCTCGTCGGTGATGATCGTTAAACCCATGAAGGCAGGGACGCCTTTGGGAAGCGGACCTTCCGCCCGAGGCGTCCGGGGTGAGGCATTGTCCACGCGCAAGCCCGGACGCCTCGGCGAGGCGTCCCTACCTTTGGATCAAACGCGATGATCATTACCTTTAAGAGCGCTTCTCGTCCGCGTCGATGTAATCGAGGAACGTGTGGATGTCATCGCGATGCGTGAGGTTGGATTCCTCTTTGCGCATTTTCAATCGCGCCTTGGCGGCGTCATCGTCGCTGCCACGCTTTGAGACATAATCGTTGAACGCCTTCTTCTCCGCATCCGTCTTCTTGACGTTTTTGGCCACCCAGTCGGCCACCTGTCCGTCCGTGATGGAATCTTTGACGACTTGAATCATCGTCTCAGCCGAAACACCGGCCGCCTTGAGCCACGCGCCGTCAAAACCCTTGGTGAAATTTTCCTGGTAATCCTTGTGCAGTTTCCCCGCCAAATGCAGCCGAATCTTGTCAACAAAGCGCGGCAGATAAATCCAGCCGGCCATCGCCTCGTGCCCGCTCCGTGGGTAAATGATTTGTTCCATGGCTGAACTTTAACGGCTCGCCCGGACGGGCTAAAGATTAAAGTGAAGTTGCAATTTTGTTTTGAAATTAGGACGGGCAACAATTCTTATTTTGCAAATGATAGCGAAACGCCAATCGATAACGGACAAACAGATCACACTGCAAAAAGATCGGCACGGTAGGGCGAGGCTCCTGCCGAGCCTTCCCTTTTGCCGAAGATGGCTCGGCAGGAGCCTCGCCCTACCAGCCGTACTGGCTGTTTGGATCGGCGGTTGCAGCCTGCCTCCGCGGGTGGAAACGTTCGAGCCCGTGAAAATTCATTTTGACTCAGCGACGGGCCAGATTCCGCCCGGGTTCACGACGGCACTTACGGGCGGCGGCGGGCCGCCTGTCTGGGCCGTGCGTGATGATCCTTCCGCGCCTGATCATCAAAAAGTGCTCATGCAGGAGTCGAGTGAATCTGTCAATACACGTTTTCCGTTGTGCGTTTGGGACGGCATTGAGGCGCGCGATATTGCGGCGGAAGTCAGCTTCAAGCCGATTTCGGGAAAACTCGATCAGGCGGGAGGCATTGTTCTGCGTTACACGCCAGGGAATTATTACATCGCTCGCGCTAACGCCCTGGAAAACAACGTCATCCTTTTCAAAACCGTCAACGGAATCCGCTCGAAGATCATTGAAGTTCCCGCTCCTGTCTCACCAGGCGCTTGGCACCGGCTGCGGTTTGAAGCAAAGGGGCGGCGCCTCAAAATTTATCTCGACGGCGTCCTTCGAGTTGACAGAAACGATCGCACGTTCTCGAACGCCGGCAAAGCGGGGCTATGGACGAAAGCCGATAGTGTCTCGGCCTTCGACGACTTCGAAATCGAGCGCGTTCCTTAATTCCGGCGTCGGCGCGACTTATTCGCGCCGGGCGAGTTTCTGCGGAATGGTGTGCCGTTGCAGAACGACGTATTTCGGCAATCCGCCTTCGGTGGGTGGGCGGACTTCGCCTTTGATCAGCGGGCGGCAATAGCGGATAAATTCGTCATTCGGCAGAAAACCGTCTTCAGTCAGCCATGTGCGGGGCACCATGTGCTCAACATTGGCGATGTCGCCCAACGGCTGCAATCCCGTCGTCCAAGCATATTCCTCGCCCGGAGCGCGGACGAGTTTGACCATGAATCCTGTTTTGCCTTCCGCCGCCGCGCGGACTGCCGCTTCGCCGCAGGCATACGCCTCCGCGCAATCGGTGGCGCTGGCGTAATGGGCCGCCGCGCGCTGGGCGTAGCCGAGTTTCACCGTGCGGGTGCGGGTGCGCAATTTGCCGAAGACCAATTCCGACAGGCGTTCCGCCGCGCCGGAAAGCACCGGATGGCCGAACGCGTCCAGGCGCGTTTTGTCCGCGCTGTATTCGGTGCCGTCCGGATTCTTCAAGCCTTCGCCAACCACCACGATGCAATAGCCGAGCTCAGAAATAATCGATTGCACTTTCTTCAGGAAGGCTTCCTCGTTGAAGGAAATTTCCGGCATCAAAATAATGTGCGGCGCGTCCGCCGGCGCGCGCTTGGCCAGCACTGTGGCGGCCGCGATCCACCCTGCGCTGCGGCCCATCACTTCGATGATGCAGCAGGAGCCGTCGTCGGTGGCCATGGCTTTGACGTCCGCCGCGATTTCCATCACGGTGCAGGCATTGTATTTTGCGACCGAGCCGAATCCTGGGCAATGGTCGGTGTGCGGCAAATCGTTATCAATCGTCTTTGGAACGCCGATCACGCGCATTTCGTAGCCGCGTCGGACCGCCTCCAAATTGATTTTATCGGATGTGTCCTGCGAATCGTTGCCGCCCGCGTAAAAGAAATAGCGAATATTATGGGCCGCCAAGACTTGGAACAGGCGGTCCATGTCCTTCGCCGCGCGTTCGGGCTTTTTCTTGAAATCGATTTTGTAACGGCAGGTGCCGAGAGCCGCAGCCGGGGTGTATTTGAGGCCGCTGATCGTGTCAGGCAATTCCTGGCGAAGATCGATTAACTGTTCGTTGAGGATGCCCAGAATGCCATTAAGCCCGCCATAAATGTCCTGAATAAACGGGTATTTTTTGGCCTGTTCGACCACTCCAGCCACGCTGGCATTAATTACCGCCGTCGGTCCACCCGACTGCGCCACCATTAGATTGCCTATAAGATCTGACATACGGCATAAGCAGACAATAACGGCATGGCACCTGTAAAGGTCAAATCACGCCTGACCTTAGAAAGCCCGGCAAACGGCATTGGCGATGAAATGTCATATAATCCCCAAAAAGTGGCAACATCCGTTACACTGTTGATTGCAAGGAACTTAAGTGGCAACAAAAATGGCAACAGGGTGGCAACAACCGGCAACATTTTAACGTAGACGGGACGTTGCCGCGCCAGAGATTCAGCGAAGGCGGGTCACTTTTTGCGAAAACCGGGTGGAAGGCTCGGCTTGGATGGGTCTGGTCTTGGGGCCGGCTCGGATGGCTCCTCCTGCTGCATCGGAGATTCCCGCCGCGGCTCCAATTCAGGCGGACGTTCCTCCATGACAATGACGCCCTGGCCGTCCGCCGATTCTTCGCCCCCCTCGGCGTCGGCGGCTTCCGGCGCGTCCTCGGGCTCAGGCTCGGCGATGCCAAGTCGCGCGCGGGCTTTTTTGGCGGCTCCGGTCTTCGGGTAATCGTTGGCGATGCGCTTCAACAGTTCCAGCGCCTTGTCTGACTTGCCCGTTTTGGAATACAAGTTGCACAAATGGATGGCCGACCAGCCCCAACGCTCCGCTGGCAGGCGGTGTTTCAGAATTTCCTCGTATTCAAGAGTCGCCGCCAGGTTGTTCTTCAAGTCCTTCTCGTAGATTTCGGCGATGCGAATCGCGACATACATTTCGCGAGGATGCTTTTTGAGGTAATCGCGCATCATTTGAATGGCGTCGAGGAACTTGCCTTTGGCCCACTCTCCCTCGGCCTTCTCGTACTCGGGGTCGCGCTCGCCAGCCCCTGAGTCGTTGAAAAGAAATTCAATCGCCTGCGATCCCATGAACTGCGTCACGTCGCTGGCAACGAGCAATCCCAAGCCAATGATCGATCCGACAAAGGCCGCCAGATAGGTCATCATTTTCATGCGGCGACCGCTGTTGTCGACCGGAGCGGCGGCCGGCGTCTTAGCCGCTGACTGGGCGACCGGAACTGCATTCGTTGCCGCAGGATTATTGGTATCCGCGGCGGCGGTGCCATTGGTAACCGTGGCCGAACCATTGGTCGCTGCCACCACTTCGGCGTTCGTGGCTGGCGGAGTGTTGGTTGCGGGAGGCGCCGGGGCGTCTGGAGGTGGCGCGCTGTTATCGGACACGGCGGCCTGCGTCACGGCCTTGTAGTTTGAATAAAAGCCCAATCCAAACCAAACGCACAGAATCACCATCACAGCGTAAGCGGCCAGTTTCAGTTTCGGATTCATCAATCCCGCTAGTCTGCCTGAGCGCCCGGAATTTTTCAATCCACTTGCGCCGAAGCCAGGTAGGGACGCCTCGCCGAGGCGTCCGGGGTGAGGCATAATTCACGCGCAACCGGACGCCTCGGCGAGGCGTCCCTGCCTCTGAATGGCATTGGCAAGAGTTGATTTGCACCGCACATGGGGGATACTGAGAGTCTTAAAATGCATGGCAGGCAACATTCCGAAGGGGAGGAAGATCCCACATTCCGCGCCAAATCCCGCTCCACCTGGGAAGTCGTGCGGCGGGTGGCGGTTTATCTAAAACCTTACAAATGGCAGGCCTCCGCGAACATTGGTTGCGCGCTCGTATCACTGGGCTGCTCGCTGATTTTTCCGGGCCTCGTGCAGGCAATAATCGACAACGTGCAGCGCGGCGCAGTTTCAGGCTACTTCACGCTGGCGGCAAGCCTGGCCGGGATTTTTCTTTTGCGCGATTTGTTCAACAGCCTGCGCATTCTTGTCAACAATTACTTCGAGCAGAACGTCATTTACGACATGCGCCGCGATGTGTTTGGGCGCCTGCAACGGCTGCCGGTCGGTTATTTCGACCAGCGGGCTTCCGGCGATTTGATGACGCGCGTCATCGAGGACGTCAATTCCGTGGAGCGCATTCTTATTGACGGAACGGAGCAAGGGACGGTGGCCGTGCTCACGATCGGTGGCGTGCTTGCGCTTTTGTTTTACAAGAACGCGACCCTTGCGCTGATCTCACTTGCGCCCCTGCCCTTTTTGGCGGGCGGAGCGCTTTGGTATACGCTGACGGCGCACCGCCGTTACCGGGCGCAGCGCCGCGCCTCCAGCGCCATGAACGCCTTCCTGATGGACAGCCTCCAGGGTGTCCGGCAAATCAAGTCCTTTGGCCGGCAAACCCACGAAGACGAACGTTTCGCGGCGCGGGCCGACGACCTTCGCAAGAGCACGCTCTTGGTGATGAAAATCTGGGCCATCTACTCGCCCGCCATGTATTTCATAGCTTCGCTCGGGATTGCGCTGGTCTTGTGGTATGGCGGCTCGCTGGTCGCCGAGCACAAATTGACGGTGGGAGCGCTGGTGGCGTTTGTCATTTATGTGACCATGTTTTACGAGCCGGTGAAAACGCTGCACAGCCTGAACCAGATGCTGCAATCGGCCCGCGCGGCGGGCGAACGGGTGTTCGATATTCTTGACGCCACTCCGGAGCGCGCCTCGACGGACAGCCGCCGGCTCAAGCCGCTGCGCGAACCCGTTCGCGGCGAGGTCCGCTACGAAGGCGTCGGTTTCAGTTACAGCGAGGGGCGCACCGCGCTTTCCAATATTTCGCTTCACGCGTTCCCTGGCCAGATGATCGCGCTGGTTGGACCGACGGGTTCGGGCAAATCCACTCTCGTGAATCTTCTGCCCGCCTTTTACGAATTGACCGAAGGCCGAATTACGATTGATGGGCAGGATATTTCGGAAATCCCGCTTGAATCGCTGCGCTCACATTTGAGCGTCGTGAGCCAGGAAGCTTTTCTGTTCAACGGCACCGTGCGGGAAAATATACTTTACGGAAAACTGGACGCCACCGAGGAGGAATTGCACGCCGCCGCCAGGGCCGCCAACTGCCACGAATTCATCGCCCGCCTGCCGGAGGGTTACGATTCGCGAGTCGGAGAGCGCGGAGTGAAATTGAGCGTCGGCGAGAAACAGCGCGTGAGCATCGCCCGCGCCCTGCTGAAAAACGCGCCGATTCTGATTCTCGACGAAGCCACCGCCAGCGTCGACACGGCGACCGAGAAACTTATCCAGGAAGCTTTGGAACGGTTAATGGCGCATCGCACCAGCTTTGTCATTGCGCATCGATTGAGCACCATTCGCAATGCCGACCAGATATTGGTGATGTTGCGCGGCGAGATTTCAGAACGCGGCACGCACGACGAATTGATCGAGCGCAACGGGCTTTACGCAAAGCTCTCGCGCATTCAAAACACCAGTTTGATTGAAGAAACCTTTGAGCAAATCACTGCGGCGAAGCAATGAATGAGCTCGGAAAATTCATGGTGGTGGCGGGCCTGGTCATGGCGGGAATCGGCGCGCTGTTGTGGGCGGGATTTGGCCGCGGCTGGCTGGGCCGGCTGCCGGGCGACATCAACTACACCCGCGAAAATGTCAGCTTCCACTTCCCCGTCGTCACCTGCATCGTAGTGAGCATTATTTTAAGTGTGGTTATGTGGCTGATACGGAAGCTTTGAGATGAACCATGGCGCGAGCACCGCCAGAATCGTCGGGGTCCAAAGCGCCCGGCCCACGATTTCCCTGGCTTCAATCGACCATTGCAAAAGCGTGGCAAGCACAGTGACAATGAGAATGAGCCAGATCCCGTAATTCCTCAAACCGAACTGCCGCAGCAGCCAGCGCGCGCTCATGCGCAATCCCACCGACACGCCCGGCCAATAAAGCAGTGGCGCAAGTTGAAAATGCCTATTGTTGTAGTACGCCTCCATCGTCGCTTCACCAGCCACCAAAACAGCGAATATCATCGCAACGTTTTGAACGGGTAAAGTGCGAAGGAGCCACCAAGCCGAAGTGACAAACAATATAAACGCGATTGCCATCCCGATCACAGGAGTATTGCAGGGTGAGGCTTCGAATGAAGCCGCCCGACGAGCGCGGTGGCAAGCATCCCGGAAGGGATGCAAGCTTGTAGCCGGTGGTTGAGCGAAGCGACACCACCGGAAAAACGCCCAATGCCCCCTGCATCCTGAAAGGATGCCAGCATGAATTGCCGACATGCCAAGCCGCTGTCATCCCTGCCGGGATGAGTCGTTACTTTCCTCGTATCCGGTGGTGTCGCTTCGCTCAACCACCGGCTACAAGCTGTGATGCCTCCGGCATCTTCCACATGCGCAGTTGCGACGACCGGCAGAAGCCTCGCCCTACCGCCCGTTGCAATTGATGAAAGCGCAAACATCATTTCGTTAGCACCCTTTATTTCAACACCAGCACATCGATGTGCGTGCCGGATTTTCCGCCGTAATAAACTCGTTCTGTCGCCTTCACGAAATCCGAGGCTCTCGCGGAAGGGATATCCAAAAATTGCTGCGGGTTGCGATCCACCATCGGGAACCATGTGCTCTGGATCTGCACCATGATGCGATGCCCTTTTTGGAAGGTGTGCAAAACGTCCGGCATCGCGAATTCGATTTTCGCCGGTTTCTTCGGAGTGAACGGTTCGGGAGCCGACATGCTGTTGCGAAATTTTCCCCGGAACGGCTCGCCGCGCACCATCTGCTGGTAGCCGCCAAAGTGAATATCCTTAGGGTTCGGATCCGGATCGGGCGTGTCGTTCGGGAAAACGTCGATCAGTTTCACAATGAAATCGGAATCGGTGCCCGAAGTTGAAACGCGGAGCACGGGAGTCACCGGACCGGCGATCGTCATAGGCTCGCTCAACGGCTCGCTTTCGTAGGTGAGCACGTCGGGCCGTTGCGAGGCGAAGCGCTGGTCGAACGTCATGTAGTCGCCCGCCATCCCCTCGCCTATTTCCCCGGAAACGGGCACCGGCTTGGCTGGGTCGCTGATGTATTCGTCGAAGCCTTCTTTTTCCTTGCCCGCTGGCGTGAGCGTCAACCGCCCTCCAGACTGCAAATAGATGGAGCGCGGCTGGGTGTTTTTTGGCGGCCACGCATCGAACTGGCGCCACTGATTCCCCCCTGTTTCAAATACCCACGCCCTCGGAAAATTCGTCGGAGCGTCGCCCTTGAGATACTGGTTGAAGAACGGGAATTGAATTTGATCGCGATAGTATTCGCCCGTCTTCGAATCAAAGCTCAAATCGCCCAGCTTGTCCCCCGCTCCGCGCCCCCATTGGCCGTGCGACCACGGCCCCATCACCAGCGTCAAGCCGGGTGCATCGCCGTGCTGTTCAATCGCGTGAAACAACTTCAATGTTCCGCCCAAATCCTCCGCATCATACCAGCCGCCCACCAGCAAAACCGGCGAAGTCAAATGATGCATATTCGGCCCCAGCGCGCGCGATGACCAAAACTCGTCGTAATTCGGGTGCTTGAGCATGTCGCTCCAATATTGGTTCTTATGTTTGAACACGATATCTTCGGCATTCGCCAGCGGGCCCATGCGCAGGTAAAAATCGTATTCGTCGCTGGTGCCAAAACTGAAATCCCGGGGCGACCGCGCCTCTCCGGGCTTCGGCCCGCGCGGCCAGAATCCGGTGAAAAATCCAAAATTGGCCGCCAGGAAAAACGCGCCGTTGTGATAGACGTCATCGCCATTTCCGACATCACCCATCGGCGCTTGCGGGGAATCCGCCCTCAGCGCCGGATGCGAATTGACCAGGGCGTAAGCCGCGTAAAATCCCGGGTAAGAAATCCCAGACATCCCGACCCGCCCATTGTTATTGGGGATATTCTTCACCATCCAATCGATGCTGTCGTAGGTGTCGGTGCTGGGATCGACGTCGTTGGTTCCATTCGGATGCTCGATGTGCGGCGCCTCGTCGATAAAAATTCCCTCCGAGTTGAAACGCCCCCGCACATCCTGGAAGGCAAAAATGAAGCCATTCGACGCGAACATCGAGCCGGGTGCGAGCCTGTCGGAGTAATTATTGGTTCCGTACGGGCGCACCGAATAGGGCGTCCGTTGAAACATGATCGGATACGTCTTGGATGAATCCTTCGGCACGTAAACTTCTGTGCAAAGTTTCGCACCGTCGCGCATCGGGATGAAATACTCGAATTTGGTGTAGTTCGAGCGCACAGAAAACCGGTTGTCCTGGTTCGGGCGCGGCTGCGCCGTGGCCACGCGCGGCGCGCCCAACAACAGGCAGGCAATGAAGGCAACGAATTTCATTGCGCAGCAACGTAACCTGATGGAATTAAAAATGCCATCAATTCGTTGGAACGGAGGCCTCTGAAGTTGGGCCGCCTCAAAATCACGGTGGCAAAATCGCCAGGCGGTAAAAGCGCTGGGGAGCGCCGCCGAGATTATTTGTCAACATAACAGCAGCACCGGTTCCGTCCATGGGGCTGTTGAGCGGCAGCCATGCGGCGTCGGTCAGATTGGTTTTGTATTGCACTTGATACGCCTGCCCAGCCAACCCCGGCCACGTCAAAACGACGTTCGTGCCCGCCGATTGCGCGGTCATAGAAACGGGGGTCAGCACCGCCTGTGGCGTGGCGGAGAAAGTCAGATTATCGATGGCCAAACCTTGGGCCTTCCCGGTGGGGCTGGACATCTCCCAAACCAGCCACAGCGCCGCGTCGGGCGGCCAAGGGTATATCTGCTGATTCACCACGGCGTTCACGGCCTGATTGTTGGTGGAAGCGCCGTCGACAGCCACGCCGCCGGCATCGCCGGAAACAGTTGGAAAATTTACGTTCAACGCAGGCAAATAGGCCGTGGCGGCGGTCGAAAACGAATTGGTGCCGGTTGTGTCAATAAAATAATAGAATTGCAGCGTCTTGGCCAGATTTGACTGGCGCCAGACTTCACCCGTGAAATGCAAATTCATAAAATTGAGCGTCTCGCCCGTTGCGTTGATGAGCCGCAATCCAAAAGCCGTGTATCCGGTCGTGCTGGTGGCCAGCAGGCCGAGGGCGCGGTTTGATCCGTTTTCCGGGCCGAAGCTGATCTGGCCGCCAGTGGTTTGATCGCCATCGCTCGCTCCAAAACGGACTCCCACGCTCGCGGTGGGATTTGCCAGCCCGTACCACCCTTGCATCGCCGAGATTCCCAAACCGCCGTTCTCCCCGCTGCTGCTGGCTGCCGCGGCAAAGTCGAATGGATTTGAGAGCGAATACGTGATGCCGTCGATCGTCACTGGGTTGGCCGAATCCACTGATGTCGCGCCGGGGTCTGGCAACGAATCGAAGTTTTGCGAATAAACCGAACCGGCGGTGAGATACGCAACAAAAGATGCCCCACCCGCCCCTGCCGCGCTGTTCGAGGCCCCTGGAGTCGGTTGCGGCATGGTGGAGCGCAAAAAACTTTGCCCGTCAGGAATCGAGCCGTAGGAATAATTGGGAAGCAAATTGGTGTAGTTGAGATAATCGAGCACCTGATACTGGCCGTTTGTCAACCGGCTCAGCGCCACCGAACCGCTGGAGGCGGGCAGCATGAAGCTCGTGTGCAATTGCTTTGTCGTCGAAAGATTCGTCAGGCCATCCGCGAAAATCACCATGAACTGGCCCGGGTTGATTGTTGCATTGGTCAGGAACGGCCACTGGCCGAGGTTTGTGAATGTGTCGGATAGATAAAGTCCCTTCAGCGAAACCACGTTGCTGCTCGGGTTGAATAATTCAATCCACGGCGCGCGCTGGCCGGCGCTGTTCGTAATGCCCGTCAAATTCACGGGCTCGACCTCGTTGATCCATAGCGGCTGGAACGGAGTCAAAGATACAGCGTCCACATTCTTCGCGGCGGGAGTGGCAGGGCCCGCGGCCCAATTTCCAACCCGCCAGTTGTCCTGGTGCGGATCGATTAATTGGAGCGAATAACCTGTCCCGGACGTATTGGCCGGCCACGGCGCGACGCAGTCAAATTGCACCGCCGCCACCGTGATGTTGCTGGAACCGCTCGGCTGCAGCAGCGTGAGCAATTGGCCGGGGGCGAGCGTCCCGGGAAAAACGTCGTAAAGGGTGTTGGTCACACCGTAGGCGTCAGCGTAATAAATCCGGCTCGCTCCCAGCACAAGAAATGCGTTGGGGCCAAGGCTTGCTCCGTTGGAAAACGTGTAAGACAACGCGGGAATTTGCCAGCCAGAGAGATCGAATGTTGTGCTCGGCGAACCATTGTACAATTCCACGAACGCCGCATTCTCCGCCAGCGGATCGAACATGATTTCGTTGAAAACGACCTTCCCAACCGGTGAGGGAATCGCCGCAACATAGACCACGGAAACATTGCCCGTGTAACCGGCGATGGGAACGCCGTTCGTGGCCACAGCCGTTACTCCCAGCAGATTCGTTCCCGCATGCAGCGGCACCGCCATCGACCAATTTGTCAGGGAGGTCCAGGTAATTGGCAAAGCTTCGCCGTTAATCAGCACGGTGTCCACCGCGACGGGCGCCTCGCCAGTGACGTAAGCGATGTTGTTGATCACGCTGACATTCGGACTAATCGCGAAGGTCGTCGAATTCACAGCCGCCAATTGCGCATTGATGCTTGCCCCCGCCGAGGAGAGCCACGGTTCGATGGCGGCGGTCGGATTTTCTACGCTGAGGCCGTTGGCCGTGAACGCGTTGTATTTGGCCATGATCAGCGGACCGCTGTTGGCGACGTTAAGCGGGCCGTTGGCAATCGTCTGCAAAGCGCGCCAATACATCCGCTGAAACGCAGGCGTGTTGTAAATGTTCGACATATTAGGATCGGACGGATTCACGTAAAACAGATTCTGCCCCGGGCTCCATGAGACGTAGCCGGGGCCGGAATTTCCGATGGAAATATTGAAATCCCACATCAGCAGCGAATACTTGGTTCCCGCCGTGCCAATATAACCGTAAAGATTTTGCTCGTTCTGCGCGCCGAAGGAATCCCAATTGCCCCCCGCGTGATTGGCGGCGAAGACACCCATCCAATTTTTCATGTCGGCGATGTTTTCCATGTTCGCCACGTAATTGGGCGTGCTGTAGGAATTCGCCGCGTCGATCAAGGAAAACACCGGCGCGAAATCGCTGTAATTGTCCGGGGTGCGGCGCATTTCGTATTGCCATCGGTAGCGGGGCACCTTTTTCGCGCCGCCGGTGGTGGTGTAATCATTGAGCGTGCACCACGACAAATTGTCAGCGCCCATTCCGTAACCGGACAAGTAGGGAGCCATTTCGAACCACGGCTGCATTTTGTAGAGGAAGCCCGTCGTGTCATTCGGGAAATGCTGCTTGACAATGTCGCCGTCCGGCACCTGCGCGTCTTCCATCAAATTAAGACGCCGGTTGCCGTTGACATAGACAGCGACGTAACGGCGATTCAGCCAAGGCACACCGACCGCGCGCAGCAGCGTGTTGGCGATCTGCTCTCGTTGAATGCTGGGATCATCACCCGGCGTGTTGCCCGGCTGATGCAACTTTTTGAAATCCGAAGTGCCTAGGAACATATCGTCCGCCGGGAGCTTGAACTCGTAGGCGCAAAGGCTGCCATTCGGCGTGTCGTAATCCTGATGGGCCGGGCTGCCGCTGTAACGGCCACCGGCGTTGTATATGACTCGTTTGCCGTTGACGAAAGTGCAATCGTTGTTCCAATCACGGCTTAAGTTTCCGAGGTTGGCCCAGCGGGTCAGATTGGTCTGCGTCATCCAAAAGTGGTAAACGCCGAAACTTCCACCAGGGTTTCCGTCACCAAACATCACCACGCATTCCGGCGGAGCGACATTGTCCTTCGTGCGGAGGGCCGGAAAGCGAGTTGATGCGCCCAGATCGTCCGACGCCGCAATATAAAACGCGGCGATTTGATTGGCCGCCTGGCCGGGAATGGTTGCGCTGAAAATTCCATCGCCCGCCACGGCATCGCCGTTGGAGCCATTGTCGTTCATGGGGACGGCGATATACGTTGTGGAAGGATCGAGGCGGTAATAAAGAGTCAGGCTTTGAATGCCGTCGGGGTCGTGGGCTTGCGCGGTGACGACGACCGCTTGATTTGCGGCGGGAACGCTTGGCGTGTGAGTGACGTTATACATGGCCGGCCCCGCATTGGAGACAAATTGGCTGTTGGGCGCGCCGGGATTGCCTAAATTGGCTGGCACAGGAAGCACGGTCGTCGCCTCCAGCCAGTTGCCATTGAGGCGAAAATTTGGTTCCGGCTGGCCATGAAGCCAACGCGCCATGTAACTCATCGTCACGGTATCGCCCGCCGCCATCGGATTGGAATTTAGCGCCACTTCGCAGGAATTATCTCCCGTCCAAAGTTTGTCGCTGCAGCGGATGTGCAACGAATTGGCGCTTTGGTAGCCGCTGTTCTCGAGACTGGAACAGACCATGCATCCTTGGAATGCCCAATTGTTCAAACCCGCGCCGCTCTCAAACGTCCCATTGGAAACGTAATTGCTTCCGTTGTAGGTGACTTGAAGGTCGTCCACCAGGCATTCTCCATCGTCGAGCAATCCAACTTGCGCATGGTCAATGCCGCTCTCGACGTTATAGCCGTTGTCGAGAACGCCCGTGTTTTGCACTAGCGTCCATGTCGATTTTTGCGTGTCGTCGCTGTCGGCCCAATTCGCGGCCAGGCGGTGATTCGAATGCGGATCGATCAATTCCAAACTGCTCCCGCCGCCGCCAGACCATTCGCCCCAGCGTCCGCCTGTGCCGTAGGTGACTTGATCCTCTTCCACATAGATCGTATTGGTTCCGAGATAGGATACCGGTTGGGCCAGAACCACCAACTCCCCGTCATGCGACAACTTCCCGCTGAAATTGCCGAAGGTATTGGCCGCGCTCAAATTCACATAATTTGAAAACAATTCGGTCGCATTCTTGCCAACGACCACATAGCCGCCGGGCGCAATCGCAGCGTTTGTGGGAAACGTGAATGTCACACCCGCCGTGAATTGCCAGCCAGCGAGGCTCACCGTATTGGTGCCTTTGTTGTAAAGCTCAATGAACTGGTCATCGTCGTTTTCGCTGATGGGGTCGTACATCAATTCGTTGATGACGATGTCGCCAATTAAAATCGGGCTGTTGCTGGTGCCCGGCGTATTCGTGGTGAAGGCATAAAAGTCGTTCGCCCCATTCGGCCAGCGACCGAAGGAAACACCGTCCGCCTGCGGGCCGAATTGCACCGCATCAAGAACGCGGCTGCCATCCGGCTTGATGAAGTAAAGCGTCTCGCCCTGGCCGTTCAGCGTGAATCCAAATTGCGATTGAGTGAATACTTCGAAACCTGCCGGGCCGATTACAGTTCCGCTAGGGATGACAAATTTATTCGTCGTTGGATCGTCGGTAAGAATGCAGCCCGAAACATCCACGCTGCTGGCGCTGTGATTGTAAAGTTCAATGAATTGCGGCACGGCGGGATTTTCCGTATGCGGCAGGATTTCATTGATCACAACATTGCGAAGCGGGCTGGGTGTGAACGGATCCAGTTTGCCGGGCGATCCGCCCACGCTGTCGCTGATGTCCCAAGCGCGCGGATCACCAGCGCCATAGGTTGGATTGGCAAGAACCAGCGAGTGGCCTGTGCCGCCGGTTGCAACCGGCCACGGAAAGACATCGGTATACGGAGCGGTAATAAGCACGCTTCCCTGCTCGTCCAGCAACTCCAGCGTTTCAGAATGTTTGAGGCTTCCGCTGTATGGCCCCATCACGTTGGTAATACCGTAAACGCTTTGAATATCCGCAGGAGCGGAGGCCACCACCAGAAACGCGCCTCCCGCGATCGTTGTTCCCGCTGGGAACGTGTAATTCATGTCCGCGCAAGTTATCTGATATCCGCTGATGTCGTGGAACCACGGATTGGAATTATAAATTTCGAGAAATTCAAGATTCTTTCCATCTGTCCGGGGCGCGGGTTTCCACATGATTTCCGAAAACACAATCGGCGTCATGCGGCTGCTCGGCCCGATGGCGTCATGAGGATTGATTTGCGCCGACACAACAGCACTGGCTGGCGTGTTTTCAAAAGCCGCGAACTCCGCTGTGGTCGGCTGATTCGTGCTGTCGCTAGCCACGGAAAAGCCGAGGTATATCTGGCTCGGCATTGGAATCGTCGCGCTGCCCAAGACAGTCCAATTGGCGCCGTCGTAACCGCCAAACCCGGTGAACAAATTCCCCACGCGGCTCAGCCGCAGCCACGTATTCGGATAGTTGACAGGGAAATTTCCAGATGCCACGGCTGAACCGTTCGTGGCAACGCGAACAAGGAAAGAATCGCCGTTCATCCCCGGCGTGGCCAAAGCGGCAGCGAACGGGCTGCCGCCCGTCAAATCGACCCGCGCCATCAATCCCGCCTGTGACCACAAGTTCACCAAGCCCAGGCTCGCGAGGCGCACAGAGACATCAAAATTGCCGGTCACCGGCTCATTATCAAAATTGAATTGGTCGCTGGTGGAGCCAATATTACTTCCCCCGCTGGTGATCGCCCACGAGTTGCTGGTGTAGACACCGCTCGAAACGACCGCCGGGTTGCCGATGTCGTGCGGGGCAAGAGGCGACGCCGTAAAATTGGCCACTGTGTTGGAGGCAATTGCATTGGGCGGAATGGCCTGGTCGAGAATCCCATTGACCACCAGCGTGTAATTGGAATTGACCGCCAGCGGCGCAGTCGTGAGCAGCAAAGACGATTCGTTTGTCTCCAGCGCCGCGGCGGAAATCGCGAGGCCGTCGGTGAAATAATAATTCGTCAAATTTGTCGCGGTGGCGGCGTTGATGACTTTGGAAAAATCCACTTCCACATTGGTGCTTCCCAGATTGAATGCGCGCAATACAAGCGGCGGATTCGTGTCGAGTGTGACTGAAAGGGCGATGGGAGCGCTCGTCGCGACTCCATAAAAGTTGCTGACGATCACCTGATAATTTCCAGACGCCGCGAGCGTGAGATTGCTCAAGGCGAGGGAGCTATTAGTCGCGCCACCAAGCACAATTCCGTTGCTCTCCCACTGATACTGAAACGGCGTCGCGCCAAGGGCTGATTCCGATAGGACGACGGTGTTGCCGACAAACACATTCGCCGAAGGCGCTGCTGCCGGAATCGATGTTTGCGGTGGCGCACCAACACCGTTGTCGTAGAGGCCAAGCAATTGGGTCTGTGTCAGCGCGGAAGTGAATACCGCTGCCCCGTCAATCAATCCCGGAAACGTCCGCCCGGCGGTGGCAGCATCGTCTCCTAGATGCCATGCCACGCCAAACTCTTCGGCATCGTTGGCGAGAACATTCGTCGCGGCTTGCAGGCCGTTGGAGTTGATCAGATAGAGAACTGTTTGCGCCGGTGAAATGACCATGGCCACAAACGACCATTGATTCAGAGGAGGGAACAAATACGAGTTGAAGCCGGACGTCGTATTCTGGTTCCACGTGTAAGTCATGTCATACGTGCCGGAGGCATCATTGGCGCCTCCGCCAAATCCCAGCCCTTCCCCCGCGCCGCCGCGATCCATCAGCAGGCCAGCGAATTGTTGAACCGTGCTGACAGGCCTGATCCACATGGCATAGGTCAAGTTGCTCGCAATCATGTTCCCGACGGAGGCGGTCATGTATGAATTCGCCATGTTGGCAAACGTCTCCATCGCCGGGTTGGCACTCGTGAATCCCGGAAAGCCCGGCGGCCTCGGCCCGGCGATTCCGTTGTAGCCGTTCTGCGCGTTAGTCTGGTAAACGCCGTTGAAGCCGCCCCCGTAATCCGTCGCCACCACGCTGCCAGAGGCTGGGTTGTTCGTTTCATTCAACGTCCAATAGGCCAGCGGAATGTTCGCCATGACCGCCGCATCGTAGGAGCCTGGCGTGGGAACGATAACCGTCACCGACGCCACGCTGCTGGTGGCCACGCCGAGGCTGTTGCTGGCCAGCAATTGATATGAACCGGCATTCGTCGGTGTGACATTCTTGATGATCAGCGAGGAATTCGTCGCGCTTGCAATGGCGTTGGTGATTTTGTTGGTAATGTAAAACCATTGGAAATACAGCGGCGCGCCCGCGCACACCGCCGCCAAATTCGCGGTGCCACCCGCAAAAAGCACGGCGGACTGAGGCTGGTTGGTAATTGACGGCGCCGCCGGCGGAATCAGCAAATTCGTTGCCGCGATTCCCTCCACAGTTATGGCGCCATAACCACAATATCCATTTTCCGAACCCGGCGTGGTGAAATTGAATTGAATGGCGGCTACATTGGAAGCGATCAAACCGCCCGTCACCGAGCTGGTGATGGCAACTTGATTCGCGGACGCGACCCCACCGGGAACCGTCGGATTGTAATTCACCGCGGTCAACACCGTGAAAACGGTCGGGTTCACGACTGTGGAATAGGAAATCGTGTAGGCCTGCGCGTCGCGGCCATTGTCCTGCCACCCGCTATCGACCGTGATGTTGGTGAGATTATAGCCAAGCTGCGCTGCAGGCAGCGTGTAGACAATCAGGGACCCCGCGCCGCTTCCATTGCCGCAGGTCACGTAATTGAGGCTGCACGTCGAATTCGCCGACGTGACGGTCAGAGTGCCGCCGGAGGTAAGCGAATCAAAATTCCGTCCAGAAGCCTCCTCGCTGAAATTGCCCAAGGCGGTGCTTGGCACTAGCCCGGCGATCAAGCTGTCCGCCGCCGGGGCCCAGGAGGGAGTCAGCGGTTCGGGGCCGTATTGATTGGTGGTCGTCATAACCAACCCGGCCTGTGCCGAACTGGCTAGCGCCAGCGCCCATGCAAGCAGGAAAGCGGGGCGCCTTTTGTGAAATATTTGTGGGATGAAAGAGAGAAGATTCGTTGGAGTTTTAATATGTGCGCCTTGTGACAGTTGGCATCTTACCTCACCGAAAGCTTAAAGAGAATACCCGAATCCAGTGAGAGGCCCATCACCGAAACGGGTGATAGGGCACATAGGTCCTATTGGACCTATTTTTTGCGCGCTCTTTCGTCGAGGCGGGCGCGTGTCATGCGCTCTCTCAAACCACCTTCTTGCACAAAAGCCTTTTCCAATTGCCTGATCTGCTGGTCCAGCAGGTAGTTGGTCTGGTGAACAAGGCAGACCATGATGTTGGCCACTACTCCAGCGGGGCGGCTCTCAAGATAAGTGCGATACGTCTCGAAGGACCTGTCCTTTTTCGCGCCGAGTCTTCGGACGAAGAGGGCTTCCTTGGAATCCTTGGCCCAAAGCGGCCGGTCGTTCACCCGGAGATGGTCCCGATAGTCCTCCAGCAATTCCTCCAGGCTCGCGCGAGCCACATTGATCAGCTTGATTTCTGTTTCCTTGGAGGTGCCTGAAGCTTGGGAGCCTTCGAGAATGTTTTGTTTTCCTGACCGCGCCGCTCGCACCATCTGATCATAAGTGCGGTCGCCCTTTTTGAGAAACCGCCCGCAAAACAGCACGGTGCCATCATAAACAATCCTGGCCATTTGAAAAGAAACCAACTTTTCGTACCCGCCATGCGGTGGTATGAAGCCGGAAGAATTGGTCTTATAGGACATATACGACCTATTCATAACCGCCCTCAAGCCTCGCGCCAAGTCCCGCCTTGACTTCAGTCCTGCCTTGACTTCCCTCCTTACGGCCAGCCCAAGGCGCGGTAGAAGCGGTAGGCAAAGTTCGTCGTGGCGGGGTCGCTGTAATAATAGAGAGCGTTCGTCATGACGTTGGTCTGCACCGGCGTCCAATTCAGCAGATCTGCGCTGCCTTGGATCATAACCCATTCGCCCTGGCTGGCGGCGACGTCAAATCCGAACGGGCCTTGCTGGGTAAGAAATCCAAAATTCGTGTCCGTCGCGACGATGTAAGGCGGCGCAAATGTCAATTCGGTAATATAGTTGACGGTGTTGGTTCCCGCGGTGGTGAAATTGCCGCCTGCGTAAAGTGTGTTTCCCGATAATAACAGCGCGTTGACCGAGCCGTTCAGGCTGGATCCCACGGGCAGCCAATTTGTCCCAGTCCATTCCGCAAAGTCATTGGCCGCAAGGCCGCCTGCCGTGGTGAAACTGCCGCCCGCGAAGAAAATCC
This sequence comes from uncultured Verrucomicrobiae bacterium, assembly GCA_963764165.1. Taxonomy (GTDB): domain Bacteria; phylum Verrucomicrobiota; class Verrucomicrobiia; order Limisphaerales; family Palsa-1400; genus Palsa-1400. The sequence goes on along the minus strand of CAVXRD010000003.1, from coordinate 58,685 downwards.
CGTAATACCCCGCCAGCAGCGCGTTGACCGGGTTGTTCATGCCCGACGCAAAAGGCGTCCAACTGCTGCCGTTCCACTGCGCGACCCGGGCGGCTGAAACCCCGCCCGCCGAACTAAAATTGCCGCCCGCATATAATACGCCGCCCACCGCCGCCAGCGATGAAACTTGAACCGCAGCGCCGCCGCTCACGCCGGAGCCGACCGGCGACCAACTGGTGCCGTTCCATTGCGCGACGCCGACAGCCGAGACACCGCCCGCCGTCGTGAACTGTCCGCCCGCATAAAGCGTCCCACCCGACACCGCCAGCGCCAGCACTTCACTGCTCATGCCCGACGAAGCAAGCGTTGACCAATTGGCGCCGTTCCATTGCGCGATATTCTGGATCGCAGTGTGGCCGGAACCTTTAAATGATCCGCCCGCATACAATGTATTGCCCGAGACGGCCAGCGCATACACGGTTCCCGAGATTCCCGATCCCAGCGACGACCAGTTCGTGCCATCCCATTGCGCGACCCCGTTGGCATTGCTGCCGCCCGCCGTCACAAAGCTGCCACCCGCGTATAACATGCCAGCCGACGCCGCCAAGGCATAAATGCCGAGGTCGGCTACGCTGGAGCCGCCCACGCCCGTTCCGACTGGCGACCAATTAGTTCCGTTCCACTGCGCGATATTACTGGCGGTGACGCCGCCAGCATTGGTGAAAAAGCCACCCGCGTACAAGGTGTTTCCAATCACCGCCAGCGCGTTGACGGTGCCGCTCATCCCAGAGCCGACCGGCTGCCAATTAACGACCGAAGGCAGCGGGGCGGGTATGACGAACAGAGTCGTGCTCGCGTTGGTCGCGGCAGGGAAAGAGCCGGAGGCGGGCGTGGTGTACGTGATGGTGAATGACGAATCGCCGGATGGAAGGTTGGTTGTGAAGAAAGTGACGCTAAAATCACCAGCCGCGTCGAAAAACGCGCCGGTTTCGACCACACCACCAACGGTGACAGTGATAGCGGTGCCGTTGGTCGGGTAACTTGGGCCATTGCCGCTCACGTTGCCAGTCAGGACAACCGAGCCTCCATAATTAACAGTGGCATTGGTCAGACCAGCAAAGACAGGCGTGCCAGAGGGCACGGGATAAACGGTGAGGGTGGTGGTGGAATCGGTGACGGCTGGAAAGGAACCCGAAGCGGGCGTGGTGTAGGTTATGGAATAAACCGCTCCCCCGCCCGGGAAATTGGTGATGGAGAACGGCGAACCGCTGGTCGGAATGTTGGTCGCAACGAACGTAATGCTAAAATCACCAGTGGCATCATAGAACGCGCCGGTTTCGACAACGCCGTCGATGGTGGCCGCAATGATGGTGCCATTGGTCGGGTAGCTTGAGCCACCGCCGCTCAAATTCCCAGTCAATAATACGGAACTCCCGTTTGTGACGCTCGCATTCGTCAGGCCCGAAAAGACCGGAACCGTAGGAATACTTAACGCAAATATCGTGCCGTAGCCAGACGGCCCCCCTTGCCGCGCCGCCCCATAACAAGTGCCGCCCGACACAACCAATCCACCAACTGGGTAGATTCCTTCGCTGTTGGTGATCATGGTGCCAAACTCGCTGGCCGGGACGGGGGCGGCGGTGAAGGTATGCAGCAGCAAGAACCCAGTGCCGTTGGTATTAATGCTAAAAACGGTTCCCAATCCGTTGGTGCCACCCAGCGTTGCGATGCCGTAGAGAATGTTCCCCGAAAGCGTCAAATTAGCCGCTTCCAAGCCATCACTGTTGGTCGCTATTCCTTCAGGATTATACTCGAGCAACTGGCCATAGGCCGCAAAACTGTGGAGCGTTGAATAACTTGTGCCGTTGGTGTTCACGGAAAAAACCGTGCCGGCGCCATTCGCGCCCCCTGCTGCTGTGGTTCCAAAAAGGGTCCCGCCCGCCAAGGTCAATTGACACATTGGATCCGCCCCATCGCCTGTTCCGCCAGTGAAGGCGTGCAGGATAGTATAATTACCGCCGTTGGTGCCGATGGCGAAAATGACCCCACCTCCGCTGGGGCCTCCATTCTGAGCGGTGCCATAGAGCGTGCCTCCTGCAAAAACCAATCCGGTGTAGGGACTGGCTCCATCGCTGTTTTGGCCGGAAGACCCAACCCCGCTGAAATCATGGAGAAGGGTAAAGCCTGTCCCATCGGCATTGACCGAGAACACCGTGCCACTGCTGCTGGGGCCGGCACCAGGGCCACCCCACTCCGTCGTGCCATAAAATGTGCCGCCAGACAGGATCAAGCCGCCATTTGGATACGATCCTCCGCTGTTCGGATACGACTCGCCAGAAGTCGGCGCAAAGTTATGCACGACCGTGAACCCGGAGCCGTTGGTATTGACCGCGTAAATGGTGCCCGTGGCGTTGGCTCCGCCGTTATTCGCCGGTCCATACAGTGTGTTGTTCGATAGAATCAAACCAATCGGGTTCGCCCCATCGCTATTGTCAGCAAGCGAACTTGAGGCTGCCGGAAATGCATGCACGGCAGTGAAACCAGCGCCGTTGGTTTGAACGGCAAACAGGATGCCGCCAGTGCCATCGGACGCGCCGTATCGGACTGTTCCAAAAAGCGTGCTTCCGGATAAAACCAGAGCAGCGTCCGGATCAGAGCCATCGAAGCCGTTCGCGAAATTATACAAAGTCTTAAGCTGCGGCGCATTCATCACCGTCAGCGCGCCGGAGACGTAGATAAAATCATAGTTTGCGTCCGCCAAAGTTCCCGCGCTCACCGAGATGGGATAAACTCCGGCGGGGCTGTTGGCGGTGGCAGAACACGAGAGCACAGGGCTGCCGGTTAGAACACTGGCGCTCTCGCCGTTGACAAATCCAGTGCAACTGTAGGTAAACGGGGGATTCGTCGCGCCATAAAGACGCGTTGCATTTCCCGCCGTGACGGTTAGCGGAGCCGGATTAATGGTCAGCGTCGTGCTGGTGTCGCTCGCTGCGGTCAACGCGCCTGAAGCTGGCGAACTATAGTTGACTGTGTAAGGTGAATTGCTGACCGACAGGCTCGCCGCGTTGAAATCGATGTTAAAATCCCCGGTCGCATCGTAGACGCTTCCGGTTTGGTGGACGCCGTTAATCAGGGCGGTAATAACGGTGCCATTTGCAGGGTAAACCGGCCCGCTGCCGCTTAGAGTGCCGGTCAAGGTTACAGAACCGCTATACGTAACGTGGGCATTGGCGAGACCGGAAAATGAGCCAGACGTCGTCACCGCAAGTGTGCCATTGACGAGCACAAAATAATAATTCGCGGTCGACAGAGTTCCCAGGCTCACGGTAATGGGATAAAGTCCCGCGGGACTGCTGGTCGTGGCGGAGCAAGCGAGGGCCGGGCTGCCCGAGACAACGCTGGAAGTGTCGCCATCGACAAATCCACTGTAATTATATGTCAGCGCGGGATTCGCAGCGCCGTAGGGACGCGTCAAATTGCTCGCCGTCACGGCAAGCGGAGCCGGGCTGACGGCAAGCGTGGTGGTGGCATTCGTGGCCGCAAGCAAGCTGCCAGATGCGGACATGACATAAGTAATCGTGTAAGGTGAACCGGCGACGACCAATCCCGTCGCGTTGAAGTTGATGCTAAAGTCTCCCGTGGCATCGTAGACCGTGCCAGTTTGGCTTACGCCGTTAACGGTCGCGGTAATAATAGTCCCGCTGGGTGGATAGGTCGCGTTGCTGCCGCCCACGCTGCCTCCCAGGGTGACAGATCCTCCATAGGTGACGTTCGCGTTGGTGAGACCGGAGAATGCGGCCGCCTCGGGAAATATAACTGCGAACACCGTTCCCACGCCGTGAGATCCGCCGTCCGCGGTCGTGCCATAAAGCGCCCCGCCGGAAAGAATTAAGCCAGCTTGCGGATATGCTCCGTCGCCGTTGGTGCCTGAAGCGCTCGCTGTGAAAGAATGGAGAACGGCGAATCCACTCCCATTGGTGTTGAGGGAGAACACCGTGCCATTGCCGGCCGTGCCGCCGTAGGCTGCCACGGAGTAGAGCGTGTTCCCTGACAAAACCAATCCGCCGTGAGGATTGGCGCCGTCACTATTGGCGCTGTTGGCTCCCAACGGCGCGAACGAGTGCAGGACCGAAAAGCCGGTTCCGTTGGTGTTGATCGAAAAAATGGCTCCCGTATAATTAGCCCCGCCTCCAGCCGCCGTTCCATAGAGTGTGCTTCCGGATAGAACCAACTCACCACCCGGATAGCCCCCGTCGCTGCCACCAGTGAAGGCATGCAGAATGGAATAACCCGCGCCGTTGGTGTTGACGGAAAAAACAATACCGCCGTTGGCAGCGCTGCCACCGATCGACGCCACGCCATAAAGCGTATCTCCCGATAAAATCAATCCGGAATCGGCATTGCTTCCGTCGCTGCCCTCCGTAAACGAATGCAGGATCGTAAAATCCGAGCCGTTGGTGCTGATGGAAAAAATCTCGCCAATGCCATCGGCCCCGCCCGCGCTCGCCACACCATAGAGCGTGCCGCCATACGAAGTCAGCCCGGCATACGGCGCCGCTCCGTCCGATCCTCCAGCCGGAAAAGCGAAGAGCGTTGCAAAAGCCGTGCCGTTGCTGTTGATCGAAAAAATGGCGCCGCTGGCATCCGCCCCACCTTCCGACGCCGTTCCGTAGAGCGTGCCTCCGATCAAGGTCAAACCTGCGTAAGGATTGGCTCCGTCGCTATTCTCGCCGACCGGAGTCGCGCTGAAGCCATGCAAGGCGACAAAACCCGCGCCGCTGGTGTTCAAGGAGAAGGCCGTACCGTTTTCCGAACTGCCGCCGTAGGGAGCCGTCCCATAAAGCGTGGTGCCGGACAAGATAAGGGATCCTTCGGGATTGGCCCCGTCGTTGCCTCCTGTAAAACTATGCAGGTTTGTGAATACCTGCGCCGCCACTGGAAAGACGCCGACAAGCAGCGCCAGTGCTGTGAAGAAGGATAAATTGAATTTAAGTTGAAACGAACCGTGGAGTCGCACTATTCTGTTCATGTTCTTTGGAGGTCAACATGGTTTTCAGATTGATTTGCGTGCTGACATGATGAATCATATCATTTAGCTATGCCTGCCGTTATTTGTCAAACCAATTCGCTTTCAACCAATTCGCTTTCTCATTGACTTCGCCCTTGCCGGAATCCTTAAATTCCCTGCCGTGACCGACGACACCCACCTCCTGCGCGAGATGCAACGTGGCGATCCCCAGATCGCCGAAGAATTGCTTCGGCGCCTTTATCCCGAACTGCGGCAGGTCGCGGCGCGGCTGATGGAAAAGGAGCGGCCTGATCACACCCTGCAACCCACCATTCTTGTCCACGATGCGTGGCTGCGCTTGACTGCTTCGGGCCAGATTCCGCGCTCCGTTCCCTGGGCCAACAAGCAGCATTTTGTCCGGGCTGCGGCAAAAGTCATGCGGCAATCGTTGATCGACCATGCCCGAAAGCGGAACGCCCAGCGCCGCGGCGAAGGCAGGTGCCACGTCAACCTTGATGACATTGATCTCGCCTCCGAAGCCGACGACGACACGCTTCTGGCCGTCAACGACGCGCTGACCAAGCTTGAAGGGTTGGACAGCAAACAGGCGCAGTTGGTCGAATTGCGCTTTTTTCTCGATATGAATTTCGCGGATGCTGCCGCAGCCCTTGGAATTTCCGAGTCCACCGCCAAGCGTGATTGGGTATTCACAAAAGCCTGGCTCAGCAACGAATTGCGGCAATTATCCTCGAATCCGGCCCCGGTTTAGATTCGACTGCCGCGTATTCCCATGGAACAGGAAGACGCCCGATCCAGCTTCGAAGCCCTTCGCGGGATTTTCCAGGCCGCCGTTGAACTGGACGGCCTCGACCAAAGAAACGCCTTCCTTGACTCGAAATGCGGACGGAATTCGGAAATCCGCCGGAAGATTGAAGACTTGCTCGACGCCCACGAGCAGTCAAACAAACATCAGCGTTTCCTTCCCGACAAGGCGCCGCGAGCGGGCCTCGAACATCCGGGCCTGAGAATCGGGCGTTACACTCTTGTCGAGCAAATCGGAACCGGCGGCTATGGCTCGGTCTGGAAAGCCATTCAGCAAAGACCGCTCCGCCGGGAAGTCGCTCTCAAAATCATCAAGGCGGGCATGGACACCGCGACAGCCTTGGCCCGATTCGACACTGAACGGCAGGCATTGGCATTAATGGACCACCCCCATATCGCCAAAGTTTTCGATGCTGATTCCACCGAAACAGGCCGCCCCTATTTCGTCATGGAATTGGTGGCCGGTGTCAGGATTACCGACTTTTGCAGCCAAAACCGCCTCCCCATCCCGCGGCGCGTTGCCCTGCTCATCAAAGTTTGCGATGCAATCCAACACGCGCACGAACAAGGAATCATCCACCGCGACATCAAGCCTTCAAATATATTGGTCTCCATGAAAGACGGCGAGGCGGTTCCAAAGGTGATCGATTTCGGAATCGCCAAGGCAAGCGGCAAATTCATTGAGGAGACCCCGACCCTCACCCTTTCCGGCCAATTCATGGGAACTCCGGCCTACATGAGCCCGGAGCAAGCCGGCGGAAAAAACCAGCCAATCGATGCCCGAACCGACATCTATTCGCTGGGAGCGCTTCTTTACGAATTGCTGACAGGGCAGACGACGATCTCGCAACAGATGGCTTTTGACCAAATGCTGAGGTTGATCCGCGAAGGGCGGCCGGCGAGGCCCTCCATATCTGTGGCCGCGCTCGCGCAAGATAAAGCGGAAAGGCTGGCGGAAAACTGCGGAACAGACTCCGCCGCGCTGGAGAAAACCCTGCGGGGCAAGCTGGATTGGATCATCATGACGTGCCTGGAAAAAGAGCCTTCGCAGCGGTATCAGGACGCAAGGAGCCTGGCCCGGGATTTGGAGCTATATCTCGCGGGCAAGCCCCTTCTCCACGCCAGGGTGCCCAGCAAGCTTCAGCGCGGCGGGGCCTGGCTTGGCCGCCATAAAGCCGTGGCGCTGATTGCGTGCGCCATGGCCGTGGGCGTTGCGATCTTCATGTCAACTACACACAAGAGAAACTCCGAATGGGAAGAGGTTCCCATTTTCATCAAAGGCAGCAGCGCGCCTGCGCGCGACCATTGGCAGGACATTGCCTGGGCCGGCAGCAACGCCTGGCTGGTTGGAGACATCGACGAAAATGGAGGCGGAAAGTCGCCGCACGTTGGCCACGGAATCATGCTGCATTACGCTAATGGAGAAAGCGCTTGGGATCCTATCAAGATAGAAAACATTGCCTCCGGCACTGGCACAAACCAGCACTTTAACGACGAGGTTTGGACCGAGGCCGGCCCCCTTACATGCATCCAGCTTTCCAAAGTGCTGCTGGCCGATGGCAAGTCGTATCAGACAAATGGGTGGATCTCCGGCGTCACAGGAATCTATTCGACAACAAATGCCGGCGACCTCAACGCCCGATGGGAACGGGCGACGCCGCGGCCGGATGGCCCCGATGGTTTTTCCCGTTTTTCCTCATTTATTGGCCTGGAGAATTATTCAGAAATCTATGCGGTGGGATGGCAAGGAATTTCCCATTGGAACGGGACGCGCTGGCAGACCCAAAAATTGACCCTGAATTATTTGATCAATGGCATTGCCAATGCCAGCGGCGAAATGTGGGCTGTCGGAGGTTCGGCGGGGGACGAATATGGCCGGAAAGGCGGCCTCAGCCATGGCGCGATTTACCATCTGGCGGCGGGATCCACGAATTGGGAGACGGCTGACCTTCCAGGCGTTCATTTTTTCCCCGGCCAAATTCTCAACGACATTGCGTTCGATATCCGTTACGCAGTCCTGATTGCCGTCGGGGATCAAGGCATGATGCTGCGCGGTTCCATCGAGAAAAAGCAGGTTGCCTGGAAGCAGATCTCATTTGGGCGCGAAGACGACATTAAGTCCGTGGCCTGCGACGCCGCCTCAAGGATTTGGTGGGCGGCAGGCTCCAAAGGGCTTATCCTCAAAAGCTCCGATCAAGGTATGACATGGGAAAAATGCACCTGCTTCGACCAGAAAGGGAATCCCATCACACAGCAGTTCAGGCGCATACGGATTTATGAGACGGCCTGGATCGTGGGGGATGGTGTGCTTCTGCGACGGGTCCAGCCCGGAAAAAATGATTGAATCAGGAACGGCCGAACTCAGAAAAGGAGGCCTCAAAGCAGGCAGCTCTCCTGTTGGCTTCGTGCGCAAGCATCGAATTGCCCTGGCGCTGTGAACAGGACAGCAGCCGCAACGAATGAAACCGCCTCCGTTCCTGAGTTCGGTCGTTCCTGATTAAAAAATCCCTTCATGTGTTCGCATGGCTTGCCTTGAATGCGCGACAGGCATAACATCCAGCCCATCCTGACTCATTCTTCTCATTCTAATAATCGCGGTCGTTGGTCGGCACTGCCGAGATTGATCGTCACTGGCTTGGTTCTCGGCTGCTGCGCTTCGAGTTTGCGCGCCGCGGATCATGAATTCGGGCCGGAGGCGGCAGCCAGGTCGCTCAAGGAATTTACAGTGGCCAGCGGGCTTGAGGTCACGCTTTTTGCCTCCGAGCCGCTTCTGCGCAATCCGACGGACATGGACATCGACGAGCGCGGGCGTGTGTGGGTCACGGAAGGCGTCAATTACCGGTCGTCTTTCCAATCGTGGGGCATCCTTGAACCCGCCGGGGACCGCATCGTCATCCTCGAAGATACAAACGGCGATGGTCACGCCAGCAAAGCCACGACGTTCTATCAAGGGCCAGAAATCAACGCCGCGCTCGGCATTTGTGTGCTTGGCAATAAAGCCATTGTATCTTCCTCGCCCAATGTTTTCATTTTCACCGATACCAACGACGACGGCGTGGCTGACACGAAGGAGCTTTTGTTCACCGGCATCGGCGGGGTGGATCATGATCATGGCGTCCACGCTTTTACCTTTGGGCCGGACGGAAAATTATATTTCTGCTTCGGCAACGAAGGCCACCAAATCAAGGACAAGAACGGCAATCCGATCATCGATATCGATGGCAACGTTGTCAACAATTCCGGCAAACCGTATCGCATGGGCATGGTTTTCCGCTGCGATCCCGATGGCTCACGCTTCGAGGTTCTGGCGCACAATTTCCGCAATAATTACGAAGCGGCGGTGGATTCCTTCGGAACATTGTGGCAATCCGACAATGACGACGACGGCAATCGCTCGGTGCGCATCAATTACGTCATGGAGCACGGCAACTTCGGTTACAGCGACGAAATAACTGGCGCGGGCTGGCCGGACAAACGAAGCAACATCGAGCGGGATATTCCGCGCCGGCACTGGCATCAAAACGATCCGGGCTCGATCCCGAATCTTCTGCTCACCGGCGCGGGCGCGCCGACCGGCATCGCGATTTACGAAGGCAGCGCGCTGCCGGAAATATTCCACAACCAGATGATTCACGCCGACGCCGGCGAGCGCGTCGTGCGCAGCTATCCCGTCCGCCCGCAAGGCGCGGGTTACACGGCGAAGACGGTGGATATCCTCTCCACCACCAATTCGTGGTTTCGGCCTTCGGATGTTTGCATCGGGCCGGACGGCGCGCTTTACGTGGCCGATTGGAACGACGCCGTAGTCGGCGGCCACAATATGATGGACCGTGTGCTGGCGACGATGACGGGCCGGATTTACCGCGTCGCGCCGCCAGGCTTCAAATCGGTCATCCCAAAGCTCGATCTGAAAACGGCGGACGGCTGCGCGCAAGCCCTGCAATCGCCCAACCTGGACACGCGTTATCTGGCGTGGACTTCGCTGGCCGTGATGGGGGCGGAGGCCGAACCGGCGCTGCGCAAAATTTGGAGGGACAGCAAAGATCCGCGGATGAGATCGCGGGCGTTTTATCTTTTGGCGCGGTTGCCGGACAAAAAGGAATCGTCCGTGGAAGAAGCACTCCGCGACGCCGATTCGGACATTCGCATCGCGGGACTGAGGGCCGCCCGTGAAGGGGGAATGGATATTATCCCGCTGGTGCGGAAATTGGTGAGCGACCCGTCAGCGCAAGTTCGCCGCGAATGCGCGATTGCCCTCCGCCACAATTCCTCGCCGGAAGCGCCCGCATTGTGGACGGCGATTGCCTCAAGATATGACGGCGAGGATCGCTGGTATTTGGAGGCGCTGGGCATCGGAGCTGACCAACAAGAAGAAAAATATTTCACGGCCTGGCTCGCCGCTGTCGGGCAAAATTGGAACACGCCGGCGGGACGGGATATTGTGTGGCGCTCGCGAGCCCCCTCCTCCGCCGTGCTGCTGGCGGAAATCATCGAAAGCAGCGATGCGTCCGAACACGAAATCGCCCGCTATTTTCGCGCGTTCGACTTTTTTGACGGCCCGGAGAAAAAATCGACCCTGCTCGCGCTGCTGAAAAACCCGCGTTCGACAGAAGTCATGCTGGAGGCGGTTCACCGCTTAAAGCGCGCTGACTTCGAACGCTACCCCGAAATCAAGGCCAGCGTCGTGGCCGCGCTGGATTCCGTCCGGGGCACGGAGGATTTCGTCTATCTCGTCCGCGAATTTGATTTGAAGGGACAGAACGCGCCCTTGCTGGATATGGCTGGAAAGCACCCAGGTGAGGATTTGGGAGTCGAAGCCATGCGCCTTGTTCTGGCGGACGGCGGTTTGGGCGCGATGCGTGACGCATGCAACACGCCAAACGCCATGGCGCTTGGCGTGATCGAAGCGGCTGGCAACACGCACGACAGGAATGCTGCGCTCGCTTTGTTGCTGATGGTCACCGAGACGAACCGCAGTCCCGCCATTCGCAAGCAAGCCGTTCGGGCCCTCGCCCAAACTCAAACCGGCGCAGGAGATTTGCTGCAGCTAGCGCGCGACGGCAAATTGCCGGGCGATCTAAAATTCATCGCCGCCGAAGTCCTCAATCAGGCGTCGTGGCAGGATGTGAAAACAGAGGCAGCCCGCCTGCTTCCCCTGCCCCGCGCGCACGACACCAAACCCTTGCCGTCCCTCGCCGAATTGCTAAAACGCCGCGCCAACATCGCGCACGGCGCGGAAATCTTTGCCCGCCCGTCATCGCTGTGCATCACCTGCCACCGTGTCAATAATATGGGCGCCGACGTCGGCCCCGGCCTCTCAGAAATCGGCGACAAACTCGGTCGCGAAGCCATCTACGAAGCCATCCTGGATCCGAGCGCCAGCATCGCCTTCGGCTACGACGCCTGGGACATCACCCAAAAATCCGGCGACGAAATCGTCGGCCTCATCGTGAGCGAAACCGAAGACGAACTAACGGTCAAAGACATCAAAGCCATTTCCACGCGAATCAAAAAGCGAGACATCGCCACCCGCGTAAAACTGAGAACCTCGCTCATGCCCGCCGACCTCCAGCAAACCATGTCCACCGAAGACTTGGTTGATTTGGTGGGCTACCTTTCGTCGCTGAGAAAAGCCCCGAAGGCCAACCCGTGATGCACGGCGCGTGCGCTGCGAAATCTGTGCTCGAGATCTAAACCAGTCGTGACTCCCCGATCCCATTAAGGCAATGGGCCCATTGAAACGCGACCAGACTCGCTTGTGCCGAGAAAAAGTCCATAACCTGCATTCTGCTTTTGCAAGAGCGCGCCAGCGAAAGGGATGCTCCTGTGGCTGGCCGGATCCTTTGCGGTGCCGTGAAAGACGCCTGACTTGCTCGAAATGGTCAACGACAGGCTGTTGGGGCTTAGGTTTCTAATCGTATTGTTGACTCCGAGGATGATCAAATTGGTGAAGGCGGATTTGATGCCACCACCCTCCAGCATGACTTGCCCTTGGGAAAAATTCAGGAGCGGCGTCCCATTGGTGAAAGCGAAGGCAGAACCTTCAGCCAAATTTGTGAGCGAGAATCCATAAGGATACAGCGCGCCTCCGGCAGCCGGCCACTTGACCCAGGCGAACGAACCAGAAATGTCACTCTCTGGCATGTTGCTGAAGCCCATCCATCCGAAGATCGCCCCCTGGCCGGAGTAAAGGCTGGCATAAAACGGCCAAAGACCGTTTGTGCCGAGAAGCGCGCTTTGGGATATGACCGTGCCATCGCCCAGCTCCCCGCTAAAAACAACTTTGCCCTCGGGATTTACTGTCACCGTGCCAAATCCATCACCGCCTGGCGAACCGGTGGAAGTCGGGTTGCCGGGAAGGCGCAATGTGTAAACTCCTGCCTGCGGCGCCGTGTCGCCGGTCGGAAACCCAGTGCGCGGGGCAATCAGGGCAGCGCTCCAAACCGGTGTGGAGATCTGGCCTCTGATGGAACCGTCCGCCTCCTGCAAGGAGAATTGCACCGTGATCGGGCCGAGCGGGTGGCTGATGACGTTGGAAACAATCCCGCTTGCGGGAAATCGGCCGGAAATTGGAAACGTGCTCCCAGCGATCTGAATTTTGGCGGTGAAATTTCCGTTGCTCATCAACGTGGCGCTAAAGAAGCCGGAACTTGGCAACCCTGCGTTGTGGCTGTTTAAAAACAACCCCTCGTACACGCCTGCGAACGGTCCGTAGGGGCTTGGAGCGAAATCGGCCTCCAGAATCGTGTTCGTCTCCATGGTGAAGGTCAGCGTTGCATTGCTGCTGGAGAAAGTTCCATTCCAATCTTCAAGGACGCAGTTCGCGCCGGGGACGGCGGAAATGGTGTAACTCTTGCCCACGATCAGAGTTTGGCCGTTCAAGTTGGGGACAATCTTTCCGCTTCCGTTCACCGCCAGGCTCAGGGGGGCGCGCGGCGAATTGACAAATTTATTGGTGACGGTCCGCGAGACGTTGCCGCTTGGATCCACGGCATAAGCCTCGGCCTTGTATTCGCCCGGCGGAAGGAAAATGGGCGCGGAACTCCATGCGTTCGTGCCAATTGCCAGATTCCACCCAGAGCCGTTGATTTGGTAGTAAACAGCGGCGACGATCTCATTGTCGCTCGCCACTCCGCTGATGGTGATCGTTTGGTTCGTCCACGTCTGATTCGGCTTTGGGGAAAGGATAGAGCCTTTGGGAGCTGTGGCATCGTTGGTCTCAAAGACGAACTGAAAGGAATTACTGGCGGCTGCCATGCTGAACGTATAATCGGAAGGACTCTGCCACCAATCAACAGTCGAAAAACTCAATGTGTGCTGGCCATATGGAATGCCTAAGAGCCTCGCGCCGCTGCTTTCCCAAATGCCCCCATCAAGCTGCCAAGCCGCGCCTGCTTCAAGCGCTATTGCAGGACCAAGGGTAACCTCGATCGAGCCGAATAGCTGGGTGTAGGAGGCTGTTACGACCACGTTGGTGGCAAGCGCGAAAGGTTGGTTGCTCTCGACGGTGATGGTTATATTCGACGGGCAGATCCAATATGGCGACTGCTGGAACGAAATGGTGTGCGCACCGGGCGTCACCAAAACTGTCGTTCCGTAGGTGCAAGCCTCTCCTCCGTCCACTTGAAATTGCATCGACTGCAAATTGGTATCGGCCGGCGAAACAAGAACGTCCAATTGGCGCAAGTAGCCAGTACCCACCCGGATGGTGTTATTGCCAGTATCGGCGATAAACAAATTCCCGCTCGCATCCACAGCCACACCCGCTGGGTGCTTGAACAAAGCGTGTGAGTTGGCGCCGTCATTGGTTCCCGCGACGCCCGGCAAGCCACCGATGGTGGCAACCGTATAGTCAGGAACGGTCGCCCCGTAGTTGCTTCCGACAGGCGCCATTTTGCGAATGATGTCATTGCCTGTGTCAGCCACATAGACATTTCCGGCGGCATCGGCTGTGATCCCTTGCGGAGACGAAAACAAGGCGACAGATGCGTCGCCATCCGCGAAGCCGGCAGCGCTGGCGCCAGCCACGCCGGCACCCCCTCCCCAGTCAGAAGGACTCGGGATCATGTGCATCACCGTATTGTTGAATACTGTGTAGAGCAGCCCGTTCGGCAAAACGGCTATGCCGGGCGCGACGCCAAACAAGTCGTCCCCAAAACCAGCCTCTTGGCGCGTATCCCAGGCACCATTGGAATTAGTAGAACTGTATAACAAAACGTAAGCGACCACCCCGGTCGACCAGAAATTGCCGCTGCCGTCAACTGCTATGCCTTGAGGAGAAGGAATGGCATTATAGATGGTGGAGACAATCCAGTTCGTCCCTGACGGAGCAAGTTCCCTGATCGCGGAATTCCCATAGTCAGTCACATAAACATTGCCATTGCTGTCGGCTGCGACTCCAACAGGAGACGAGAAACGCGCGGCGCTATTCGTCCCATCAACATACCCCGACTTGCCGGCCAAACCCGCGATGGTCGAGACAACCCAATTGCCGCCTTGGAGAGTGATCTCACGGATAACGTGATTGCTCGTGTCCGCAACAAAAAGGCTTCCACTGCTCCCGGCCGCGATCCCCTGCGGAGACGAGAATAAGCTCTTTGAGGCCGCGCCATCCGCGCTTCCACTTTTTCCCGATTGTCCCGCAATCAAGGAAAACTGGTATGCCTCATTGTAGGCCGCAACGACAGTGTTTGTTTGAGCCCCGGTGATCACCACGGCCATATTCGAAGGGGCAACCCAGCCCGTTAAAGTGGAATAACTGACGGTGTGATTCGTCGGCGTTAAGCCTGAAATCGTTGCGCCGCTATTTGTCCAAGGTCCGCCGTCCACACTCCACAGAGCGCCACCCACAAACTGCTCGGGACGCAGGAGAACGGTCAGCGATCCCGATTCTTCGGTGTAATTAAGGGCAAAAATGTTCGTCTGGTTGGCTGCGACAGTCACGGTTGTGGCGGGCGGCGGCGCCCAATTGGTGACTCCGGTGAAAGTGACCGTGTGTGATCCTGCGTTTAGGCCGGCGATTATTTTCCCGCTGGTCTGCCACGGACCGCCGTCCACGCTCCACTGCGCGCCCTCTTGAACCGCATTGGATGGCCCAATGTTCACCTCCAGCGCGCCAAAACCGACGTTCGTGATTTGGGCCTCGATATTGAGCGGCTGCGGTGTCGGATCGATGGAGCTCGTAATGTAAAGCGTCGCCATATAATCCCCGGCTCCAAGATTCGTTGCCAGCCCGCTCAAGCCGAACGACAGTGTGATCTGAGCCCCGGGATCCAGGTAGCCGCCGAGGGTGGAAACATTCAGCCAATCAGGGACACGCCCAATCTGCCAAGCCAATCCGTTCCACCCTTCGTTTGTCATCGTAAGCGCCTGGCTGGTTCCAAACGGGCCACCAACAGGTCCGCTGAAGGTCAGCCCTGCTGTGACCGAAAGGCTTGGCGATAAAAAATCGGAGATTAAGGCGTCAATAAGAGCTTGTCCGTTTGGAGAGCCCCAGCCCGTGCAAAGGTCGTAGCCCGCAGTGGCATAATAGCGGCTGGGGCTGCGGATGGTCGTGTTGTCGCCCGCGGTGACGTCATGAAAATACGAGTAATAAGTTGGGCTTTTGCCAATGGTGTAAAGTGCCGGATTCAAGAATCCAACCGGGGGAACTCCATAGAATTCCGCTTCCTGGTTCGCAAGCGCGGTGAATGCCGCCCACAATGGAGAAGCGACGCTCGTTCCTTCGACCGTCGCCTCCTTGCCATTGTCGATGCAGGCAAAAACTCCGCCCGCAATCATGGCGACGTCGGGAGCGTTTCGCCACTTCGTCGAACCGCCATTGGCGCTCATGTCGATGCCCATCTGCCATGAAGGAATCGAGTAGATGGTGGAGACCCCTCCGCCGCTGGCATTGCTCGAACTGCCCGACCAGACCGATTCCGAGCCATAGCCCCAATAACTGTCATAATCCAGACTCGTGCCGCCCACGATGGTAACGTTCGGATTGCCCGCGGACTGTTTGACGCCGTTTGTGTAAGCGCCATCGTCGCCAGAGGCTTGAAAGAACGATTGCCCCTGCGCCGCCATCTGCCGAAAGATCTGATCCACTGTTTGATTCGGCCCGCTCGGGGGGTTCCAGGACGAACTAAGCTGCTGGGCGGAATCGTCGTCCGCCATGCGCATGAGAACACTGACGTAGCTCGAAACCAAGGGCGGCGCTTCGTAGAGTATAATTTCCGAAAGCCCGGACGCCATCGCGATAGCCAATTCTGCGTCCAAGGCGGGCTCCCCGTTGTCGGGCCCCGGCTGGCCCGTTGCGCCGTTCACCAAAACTGTTGCCAGCGGGACGTGCGGCAACCCCGTCACCCGCTCGTAGTGCGAAACGTCTCCGGGATAGCACGCGTCAAATTCAAGCAATGCTACGCGCTGGCCGGAACCCTCCATCGGAACATCTGGCGCGTAGGCCCCGCGCAAGTCAGGGCTGGTGTACGTGCCCTGCGGCCCGGAGCCATACCCCTCCGGCACTGGCGCATCCGCCCCCTTCTCGATGCTGGTCACTTTTGAGATAAGGGGCCGCGATTCATTCAAATTGTCCAACCCCGTCATGTCAAGAATCGGCACGTCCACCGGGACCGACGGTTCGTTTTCGGGCGCGTAGAATGTCCGTTTCTCCGTCGGGTGCGGATAGACAGACATCCGAATTTGAAATGCGTTTTCAATTTCGGCCACGGTTGCCGTCGCCTCCACCACCATGCGTCCGGCGTGGGTCCCGGTTATGATGAATCCGCGGGAGCGGGCGAACGAGGTCACCTTTTCATAGTCCTCCGCGGAAGGCCCGTATTTCTCCGCGAAGCGCCCGGGAGACAGGTAACGATGAAAATGGCTGCTCGTCGGATCATACAAGTCCTTAAGAAACTTAGCAAGGTCCGTCTGGTTTCGGAGCGGCAATCCAATTGCCAAATGGAGTTGATTGGTCGATGCAAGCCGTCCGTTGGCGCAGAAAGCAAAGTCGCCGGAACGTGGCCGCCTAAAATCCTTCCATTCTGGGCGTAACCGGGAATAGTGGCAGATAATATAATTGACGCAATGGAGAGAGCGGTTCCAATGGCCCTGGCCCATCGACTTTTGGCCTTGACCGGATTCCGTTCAAAGTCCAACCACATTGATTTAGTCTGGACGAGTTTTCTCTCGAAAGTAAAGTCATAAGTTCTTCAAACCCAAGCAGTGCATATTGCACATCGGACAGATGTTTTGGGGCTTAGATGATTTACCGCCAGGCCGCCGCAAATGTGTGACTGACTAAGTGCTTAATTGACAACGCTGCGGCGGGTGCGGCAGCTTATTTTGCGGCGCGCATTATGCCATCCAAGACGCCGGTTGGGATTCGTCGCCGAGCCGCTCGCCAAAAAGAGTCGGCGGAAAAGCAATTTTTGTGTGGCGCTTTTGCCATTTTAAGCGCATGGTGTCGGCAGCGGGACACGCCGCTGATCGAAGGGCCACCCTGTTCGTCAAACCCGGAAGCAAGAGGACATTGACACTGAATTGAGCCATTTGGCCCGTCAATTCCATGGGTTCGCTAACTCTACTGCGGAAGTTAAGCAAATGCGCTGACTTGCAAGAATCATGCGAGTCAAACGTATAGAAGTTTGAATATGAGAAAGAATATGAAGGAAAGTTTTAGGAAATCTGTTCTGTCGGCTGGGATTGCAGTGCTGCTGTCGGGCACCGCTGTTCTGGCCCAGAGCCTGTCACCGGGAGTAATGGATGTGGGCAAGCTGTCGGCCGCCCATGTGCCCGAGGACAATGTCATCAATTTCATCAAGGCCAGCGGCATCGCCTACCACCTTAGCCCGGATGACATCATTTATCTGAACACCCAAGGCGTCACGCCGAAGGTGCTGGATCTGATGCAGTCCTTGGGAGGCGGCCCCGCTCCCGCCCCCGCCCCACAGGATCCGCCGCCAACGCCCGCTCCGCCGCCTCCGGACGCATCGGCTGCGCCAGCTCCCGATATCAACCTCGCGTATTTTCAAACCCAGCTCGGGCCTTATGGAACCTGGGTTGACGTGCCCGGTTACGGCGCCGCGTGGAAGCCGGGAGTCGCCATCAGCGACCCAAACTGGCGGCCCTATTGCCAGGGCGGCCATTGGGTGATGACCGATGCCGGTTGGTACTGGCAGGCTGATGATCCTTGGGGTGCGGTCGTTTTCCATTATGGACGCTGGACATTGGACCCGGTGAACGGATGGATCTGGGTGCCGGGTTACAACTGGGGTCCTTCGTGGGTGGCCTGGCGCCGCGGTGAAGGCGCCTACGGCTGGGCTCCCCTGCCCCCGCAAGCTGAGTTCGTGGCCGGGGTCGGCATCTCCATCGGCGGAGTGGCCATCGCGGCGGATTTCGACTTTGGCCTACGCGCCAACGCCTTCACGTTCGTGGGCTTTGACCACATTTTTGCTCCTGACTACGGCGTGGTCATGTTCCCGGCGGCGCGTGTGGATATTGTGTTCGGCGCGAGCGTCATTCAGAACTCGTATCACGTGGAAGGAGGCCGTTTCGTAGTCGAAGGTTTCGGACGCCAGGATATTGCCGTCCGCATCGGCCACCCGGTGGAGGTAGTTTCGATCAACAAGCAAGTCGTGATCGAGCACACCACCGTGGTCAAGAATGTAACAAACGTGAAAAACGTGACCATCCGCAATAACGTCACCACCGTGAAGAATGTCTCCAACGTCAACAACGTCAGCAACGTGAAAAACGTGAGCAACGTCAAAAACGTGAATGACACGAAAAACGTCAGCAACACTCGCAACGAGACCAATCTCAAGAACGAAGCGAACGTCAAGAACACGGCCAACGCGAATACGCACACGACGGCGGAAAACGCGGCCCATCCCGCCACAGCGCATCCCGGGACCACGGCGCCGCCTGCCGCTCATCCAGCGGCGACACCGCCTGGCGCGCATCCTGGAGCGCCCGCCCCTGGAGCAGTGCATCCCGGAACGCCCGCGCCCGGTGCCCAGCATTCTGGAGCGGCGCCCGCCAAGAAACCGACAGGCGGCGCCTCGACGAATTCACCGCCGAGGTAAAATGCCAAAAGAGACTTGAATGTGGCTGGCTCCTGCGAGGGCCAGCCTTTTTTCGTTATCAAGACGCGGAAGATTGAAAGATTCCTCGACCGCTTTTTGAACATTTTACCGGCGGCGCGGTCTCTTGCTTTGTGGCGCAAAGCGTGACGGCTGGAATGCATCCGAACGCTACGCGAGATCGCAGTGAATCGATTGTCTTACAGTCCAGATGCGAGCGAATTGCCTGCTTTATTGCGGGGCGAAATTGAACAGCTTTCCGCCTGGAGCCAGCGGTGGGAGGCGAGACGATTCACAAGTCAAATTGGCTTCATTGCCCTCGGGGCCGGGCTCTATGGCGCGGCGATGGGCTGGTGGCGGAGCCCTCAGCAGGCGTTTTGCGTGGCGCTGAAGTTCCCGCTGATCATGCTGTTGACAGCCGGGGGCAATGCGCTCATCAACGGCATGCTCGCGCCGCTGCTCGGCGTGAACATTTCATTTCGCCAGTCCTTCTCCGCCATCCTGATGAGCTTCGCCGTCACCGCGGCGATTCTTGGAGCGTTCAGCCCGCTGGTGGCGTTCATGGTTTGGAACAGCCCGCCGATGTCCGGCGCCCGAAGCGCCCAACTCGCATATGACGCCCTTCTGCTGGCGCACGTATTCATCATCGCCTTCGCCGGATCGGCCGGCAACGCCCGCCTCTTTCAACTGCTTGTGCGGCTGGGGCGTGGCCGCAAGGCGGGCTTGCGCGTGCTGGCGGCGTGGCTCGCCTCCAACCTGTTCCTTGGCAGCCAGCTTTCCTGGATCATGCGTCCGTTTATAGGATCGCCGAATCTGCCGGTGGAATTTCTTCGCGCCAACGCGTTCCACGGGAATTTTTACGAAACCGTTTACGAAACTTTCCTCGCACTGCTTCACAAATTGTAAATTCAAACGAAATCTGACTATGAATGAAAACAGCCCCGTCCCGCCGCCCATGCCACCCTTCGGAAGTTCTCCGGAGTCAATCCCGCCGCCAAGCCAGTTGAGCGCCGCCGCGCTGGCGCGAGCCGCCAAGGAGGCGCCTTTGGGCGACGATCCGGCGGACCGCGCGCCGATCCCGCATGTGTTCGCCGCCATAGACGCGATGCTGCGGCATCCGCGCCAATTGCTCTTCCACCTGCGCCAGCCAGACGGCAGGCGCGTCATTCCGGGAATGGTCATGGCCACGCTGGCCTGCCTGGTGGTGTATGGCGTGGTGGTGGGAACGTTTTCAGGCGGAGTCCAGCTATGGGCCGCGCCGGTCAAAATCGCCGCCGGGCTCTTTATCTCGGGGGCCATCTGCCTGCCGAGCCTGTATATCTTTACTTGCTTGAGCGGCTCAAAAGCGCGCCTTGTCGAAGTGGCGGGATTGTTGACCGGCTTGCTCATGCTGATGACCATTTTGCTTATCGGGTTCGCGCCGGTGGCTTGGATTTTTTCCCAGTCCACCTCCTCCATCGTGTGGATGGGCGCGTTGCATCTGGCGTTCTGGTTTGTCGCGACACTGTTTGGCGTGCGGTTCATTGTTGCTGGCTATTCGCATTCGGAAGCAAAGTCGCGCGGTGGATTGAACGTGTGGATTTTGATTTTTATGCTGGTCTCCCTGCAAATGACCACGACCTTGCGCCCACTTCTCGGCACATCGAAGGACTTCGTTCCTTCGGAGAAGAAATTCTTTCTTAGTCATTGGGCGGATTGTGTCAATGGAACAGCGGAACGGGCAAACGGGCCGCGATGACACGACCGCGCCGCGAGGGAGAACTCAGTCACAAAACACAATGCGCGGCCATGCCAGATCGGCACGGCTGCGCATTGGCTTTTGCGGCGTTGCGCTGCCGCGCTATTGCGCGCTGATGCGGTAGAATCGCCCGGTGCTGTTCGTTTGCAGCGGCTCGGTGAAGTGGAATGCTCCATTTGAAACCGTGAGGTTTTGGAGCGAACTCCAGACAGGGTTCCCCAAATTGCTGCAAACTTGCAGCGTGTAAGTCGCGCCCTTGGCCGGCGAGGCAGTGAACACGACGGCATTGGTGGGCCACTTCAAAGTAATGTATCCCGAGGAAGAAGATATTCCCGGTTGCGGCGGCACCGGCAGCGAGAGGCTGAATACGGTGCCATAACCCGAGCCGCCGCCAAATTCCGCCGTCCCATACAGCGTGCTGCCTGATAACGTCAACCCGGAATACGGATTCGCACCGTCATCGTTTGTTGCAGGAAGGGACGACCCTCCCCCGGCAGGATGGGTTTTTGAGAAGTTATAGAGAGTCGTAAAACCCGTGCCGTCGGTGTGGAGTGCGAATACTGTCCCGTAGCCCGATGCGCCTCCTTCAAATGCCGTTCCATAAAGAGTGCTTCCTGACACTGCCAATCCAGCATAAGGAATCGCCCCGTCAGCATTGGTGCCGCCATAGTAGCCACTGAAGGGACCAGGGATTGCCGAGAAGCTGTGAAGAGTGGCGAAGCCTGTGCCATTGGTATTGATGGCAAATACAGTGCCCCAGCCTGAATCTCCGCCCTCGGACGCGGTCCCATACAAAGTGCCGCCCGCGATGGTCAATGCGCCATAGGGGAAACTTCCGTCGCTTCCGTTGGTGAAAGTATAAAGCGTTGTAAAGCCCGTTCCATCAATGTTAATCGCGAACACAGTGCCAAAACCATCGGCGCCGCCAAGTTCTGTGGTTCCAAACAAAGTGTTGCCTGACAAAATCAACCCTGATTGCGGCCACAAGCCATCGCTGTTGATCGTCAAGCCTGATGAATCCGCCGCGCCTTCCGCAAAAACATGCGAATTGGTAAAATCCGAGCCATCGGTGTTGAGGGAGAACACCGTCCCATAACCAGCCTCTCCGCCGGTGATTGTGGTTCCATAAAGCGCATTGCCGGACAGGATCAAGCCCAGCGGACCAGCCCCTTCGGTGTTGCAATAGAAGCCCTGGGAATCAAAACCACCCAAGTCCGGAGTAAACAGGTTTGTGAAACCGGTGCCATCGGTGTTGATGGAAAATACTCCTCCTCCTTTTGAGTAAAGACCGCCTTGATTCATCGAACCATAAAGCGTGGTTCCCGACAAAATAACTCCGCCCATTGGATAACCGGCGTAGCCGTTGTTGGTAAAGCTTAGGAGCGTCGTAAAATCCGTGCCGTCGGTGTGGATTGCGAAAACCGTCCCGTAGTCTCCCGGCCCGGCAGTCGCCGCTGTCCCGTAGAGAGTGCCGCCCGACAACGTCAATCCGGCCATCGGATTCGCGCCATCGCGATTGGTATGCGTAAAACCACCCGGCGCCGTGAAGCTATGGAGGGTTGTGAATGTTTGGGCTTTCATCGAGTCGACGAGCAACGCGCCGAATCCAGCGGCTAGCAGAAGTAATGTCTTAGAATGATTTTTCATAGTTTGATAAATTCAACCTTCGCCAATGAATGGACTCGCCCTGGGGAAAACCGACAGGAATCTTGGAATAATCGCCGAACCGGCTTCACTTTCCAGCCGTGGCGATTTGCAGATAAACGAAGAGGCAAGAGCCCTGGGCGCCATAAATGGAGTCAAAGCTCGTTCGATGCTCTGGAGACAGCAGCGCTTTGATCTGGACGGCTTCAGCCGGGATGTCTTGAAACATGGCTTTCATCGCGTCCGTCAGCGTGGCTCCCTGGGACAGCCGTTTGCTGACAAAGGAGAACACATCGCGCCTCTCAGAGGATTGGAGCTGCAGCGTCTCGGCAACTTCCGCCGATAGAAACTCGGCCACCTGGCCGCGCTCCCGCGCCGGGGTCAGCATTGCGTTGAGTTCGTCGCGTATCGGCGCCGCGTCCCGGGCGAAAGAGTTGACCTGCGCCAGAATCGTTTGAAAACGCGGGTCGTTGACGGAAATTTGGGAGACCTCTTTTTCAGCGCCGGCAATCTGAATGACCATGGCGCTCCATCTCCGGGCCAGAGATTCAATGCGCGGATCATCCGCTTGAAGAGTGGAGCGCCGCGGATGATTCCATTCCTCCACGGCCAAAACGCCGCCGGTCACGAGAACCAACGGAAGCGCCAGCTTAAGGCTCAAGCTGAATGCGGCGCGCCATCGCAATAACCGCGCCGCGCGATTCGCGAGCGTGATCGCGCTGCCCGCCGCCATTTTTCCATGTGCGGCATTCCGCACGGCCTGAAGAGCGGAGGCCACAGCCTGGGCGCCCGCGTCATGGGGAAACTGCGCCACCAGCAACCCTCCCAACGCCGCCTCGGGCACCTTTGCGCCGCGTTTCAGAAGGAAAGTTCGCAATTTAGCCAGGCTGCGCGAAACCCTTTTTTGGGCGCCATCCTCGCTGATGGCCAGCATCCGGCCAATTTCCTTGAAATTTTTCCCCTCGTAGAAATGCGCCATCACCCCAACCTGCTCGGCGGCGGGCAGCGCCAGAAGAGCCTCGTCAAGCACCGCCTGGATCGCGTTTTGGCCGACGCCCGGCGATGAACTTTGATCCAGGCTGGACGCAAATTCCTGTTCGTTCCGCTGCCGGCGCTGGCGCATTTTGATGGCATCGCGGGACACGAACCGCGCCGTTTGCAGCAGCCATCCGCAGATGGAAACGCTAGACGAAAGCCTGCCTGCCTTGCGTGAAAAAATGATGAACACGGACTGCGCGACTTCCTCCGCCAGATGTGGATCGCCGAGCTGGCGCATGGCTGCCGCATAAACCATGCGGAAGTATTTCTCGACAAGACTCTCGAACGCAGCCTCGTCTCCGCGCGTGTAGGCGGCGACATGCTCCCAGTCATTCACGGCAGCCGGCCCCGTCTCGGCAGGACGATTTGCGGCATCCACGGGTTCTTCACGGTTCGTGCTCACAAAATGCGTGGTTTGGCTTCCCGAGTCTGGCGGGGCGCCGGTTTAAGGTAAAGCCGCAAGCGGGCTGGCGCGGCAAAACTTCCGCCGCCGCCAAACATGGACGGCTGCGCCTTGCCACAACATTTCGACAGGCAAGAATTCATGGCCTCTGATTCTTAAATGGACTCAATCCGGAAAAACCCGACAGGAATTCCGCAAAAAAAATAAAAAGACCGGGGCGAACGGCCCCTTTTTTGTCAGATTGCGAGATCTCACCGCGTATTACGGCTTGAAAGCAGCAGGTAACAACAAATTCAACAAAAACATCAGTCAAATAAAAGTATGAAAAATATCCAATTCAAATGCACTGCCGCCGCCGTGTTGGTCAGCTCATGCGTCTGGCTGTCTGGATGCGCGTCCACACCTCCTTCCGGGAACCAGGAAATCTCCCGAGATGGCTCCATGACGAAGGAAAAAATCCTGACACAAGGTGACGTCAAGGGGCACACACCCGTTGTCTTCGCCAAGAGCCAGGACGAGGTGCGGCAGGCCGCCATGCGGGCGCTGACATTCGTCGGGTGCAAAATCAAAATACAGCAGCCGTATTTCCTGTCCGGGGAAAGACCGCGCAAGTTCGGGCTCGTCGTCGGCAGCGGCGGGGAGACGGTGAATGTTTACCTGTATCCACAGTCCGAAAACGAAACGCACATCTGGGTGGAGACCCACAAGTCGTTTGTTGGCCTCGCCGGCCAGCAGGGATGGAACAAACAGGTCATTGACCAGATGACCGAGCTTCTCAACAGCAACTTAACCACCAAGTGAACCATGAAGACTCTGACATTTGCGCTTGCCCGCCGCGGCCTCGCTCAATTGCGGAAGATCTCCGCGCGCCTGTTGCCGGGCGTCGCCGCGATCTCCATCCTCGCTGGTTGCGCGAGCGAAGTGGGAACCCACACTTTTGTTCACCAACCCCGCCCGCCCAGGCCCGCCGGAGCGCCGGTGGAAATCTTCACCAACGGGCTTCCGGCGAGAGACTTCGAGCGCGTCGCCATATTGGACGTCCAATGCGAAGCCCAATTCTTCGCCGATCGTTCGGTTCAAAACGCCTTCCCGCTGTTCAAGGATGAAGCCCGCGCCGCGGGCTGCGACGCAGTCATTGAAATCCAGGAGGCAAAAACACCGCGGAACTGGACCTTGGAAACCAAGGTGAAGCACTACACAGGCGTCGGCGTGGCCTACAAATAAATGCGCTGCGGAAAAATGCCCCATCACAATTCCTTCCGTGTCAAGCAAACAAAAATTCGCGATCCGCTTTATGGATTTCAGACCAGCCAGATTGGATGTGTCCAAGGGTGTTCTTTGGCGCACGGCGGTTTGAATGAACGCAACAATGCAAACGTTAGAAAAATGAAAAGTATTATGAAACAACGCAATCTCAATAATGGATGGTTTGCCTTCCTGATCGCCGCAGCCGGCCTGTGCGCCGGCGCCGCGCCGCTTCACGCCGCTGACGGCGACGACGGGATGGGCAAAACCCACGGGTTATACTTCGAGACAGACGCCGGCATGAACTTCATGAACTCGCTTGGCGCGAAGACTGTCTTCCCAACCAGCAGCACGGGTTACCGCCTGGATCTCTCGATGGGCTACGCCTTCAAGATCACCGACCATCTCTCGCTGGCGCCGGAGGTTGAAACGGGCATCCTGTGGAACAGCGGCACCGCCTCCGGCTCCGACGCGGACCTCCTGCAGGTGCCGGTGCTGGTGAACGCCGTTGCCAGCTGGCATTTCAACGAGCACTGGGTCGCCTACGCCGGCGGCGGCGGCGGCCTTGACGCGATCGAGGTAGCCAACTTCAATTCCGACCTGGTCGGCTCCGAGCTCGATGGGGCCTGGCAAATGAAGGGCGGAGTCAAATATAAGTTCGGCTCCAGCGCGATTGGCCTGGGTGTCAAATACCTCTCGGTCTCGCCAAGCGGCATCAAGCCCATTAGGAACACGGGGATCTTCGCGTCCTACACGTTGACCTTTTAGACAGGCCCGCCAGCGGCCGGCGGCAATCTGTCCGGCTTGAGCCGGTCCTTCCGCGCGGGTTGGGGCGCAGCCGCCCTTGTTCAGGTGCAATGGGAACGAGGGCGGCATGGCGTTTATTGGATCATTGCCGGACGGGTTTGGGATGATCGATGGGAGGCATTCACCTACCTTAAAGGGTGATTCGCGAGGGCTAACATTTGGCTTGGTGATTGCATATTGGCCTTATGAGAACTTCCCTTGTCCGCCCGCTCTTGCTGTTTTGCTTATTTGAGGTTTTCGCCGCATCTCCGCCACTTGGCGCCCAGCCGCCCTCAGAAGATTGGAATGTCGCGGTTCTCGACCAGATCCTTGCGCCCGTGCTGCCCGGCCAGGTTCTCGCGCGGGTCGGCGACATGCATATTCTTGTCACGAATTTGCAGGCGTGGCGTGACCAGCTTGCGGGCGGGCCGGCAAAATTAAGCGCGTTCAGCGGCGATGTCCCAACGTGGACAGACGGCGATGTCTATTATTCCTTCGCCACTTCTGGAACTAACGCCGTTCCCGAGAATTATCAAAAGGCCTTCCTCGATGCCGCGAACGAATGGGCCACATTTGCCGACCTTCATTTTATTCCGCGAACCACCCAATCCAACTATGTGACTGTCCAGCTTGCCGGCGGATTGGAGGGGGGCGAATCCGCCGTGGGGATGGTCGGCGGGCAGCAGTTTCTTTCTGTCGGACTGGGGTCGTGGAATCGCGGAACGTTGTGCCACGAGATTGGGCACACGCTTGGTCTGGTTCATGAGCATCAACGCTCAGACCGCAATTCCTATGTCAACATTCTGACCAACAACATTGTTCCCGGCGGCATCGGCAATTTCGTTTTGCTGCCCGACTCGCGCAATCAAGGCGCATACGATTTTCTTTCGGTCATGCATTACGCGCGCAATTATTTGTCGGTGAATCCCGCGACGCTCGATACCATTGTGACGCTTCCCGCCTATACCAATTACATCGACCTCATGGGCGAGCCCGGCCCCGTTGTTCTGAGCGACGGAGACCGCGCAGGCATGGCGGCCGTTTATGGCGCCGGGCCGGCCATCAGCGCCCAGGTGACCAACACTCAGGACAGCGGACCCGGCAGCCTGCGCGCGGCGTTGTATTATGCTTACGATCATCATGGGACGCATATCACGTTCAACATCCCAACGAATGATCCAGGTTGCTCGAACGGTGTCTTCACCATCCAGCCGACCGATCAACTTCCGTGGCTGGTCAATTCAACCTTTCTCGACGGCGCAAGCCAGCCCACCAATTCGCAGTCGAATACCAACGGCCCGACTATCCAAATCAACGGAGCGCTCGCTCCACGTCCTGATACTTACGCGAGCGGATTGGTGTTGGGCGGCACGAATTGCCGGGCGCAGTCGCTTGTCATCAATGGCTTCGCCGCCTGCGGGATTTTGATCACCAACGCGGCCAGCAACATCGTCGCCGGTTGTTACGTGGCGGTTGACCCTTCCGGAATGATCGCCGTCTCCAATGGGTTGCCGGCCGTGACGATTTCCTCCGCCCCAAATTCCGCCACCACCGGCAACACTATTGGCGGCGCCAGCACCGCCGCGCGCAACGTGATCTCCGGCAGCGCGTTTCAAGGCATGATCATTCTCGGCGCGGGCACCACCGGTAATTTCGTCGAAGGAAATTATATCGGAGTCAATGCCGCTGGCGCTTCCGCTCTGCCGAATTCATGGGAGGGAATCGAAATTGCCGGCGGCGCTCGGGGAAATTACATCGGGGGCACATCGCCCGCGCAACGAAACATCATTTCCGGCAATTCCATCCAAGGCGTTTCGTTGCAAGATCCCGGCACGATCAGCAATCTTGTCGAAGGCAATTGGATCGGATTGGACGCAACCGGCAAGAGCGCCGTCCCGAACGCCGGGTCCGGCGTGGAAATTTTTGATGGCGCGCAGTCTAATATCATCGGAGGGACGGTGCCAGGAGCAGGAAACATCATTTCCGGAAACGCCGCGGACGGGATCATGATGGATGAATCCGGCACGTCGGGAAATTTCGTCGAAGGCAATTGGATCGGCTTGGATGCAACGGGCGCTTCAGCCCTAGCGAACTCCTATTCCGGCGTGGAGCTTTTAACCGGCGCGCAAGGGAACGTCATTGGCTGCGTCGGCGGCCGGAATTTCATTTCCGGCAACACGCTCAACGGCGTGCTCATCGATGACGGCGCGTTCGCCAACATTGTTCAAGGCAATACCATCGGCTTAAATATTGATAACGCATCTGCAGTTCCAAACGGCCAGGCGGGAGTCGGCATGTTCGGAAACGCGACGTCCAACGTCGTCGGCGGCACAACTCCCGGGGCGGCTAATCTTATCGCCGACAATCTCAACGGCGGGATCGCGCTCTATTACGCAGACACGACCAACAACGTTCTTCGCGGCAACTCGATCTTTGGAAACACCGGCGGCGGCATTGGCCTTTACGAAGACGCCAATCAATCCGGTTCCGAATCCGCGCCCGCTCTTGTTTCCGCCGTAGCCGCCTCAAACACCACGATCTCCGGCATGCTGACAAGCTCGGCCAATACTGCGTTCCAACTCGATTTCTACACCAGCCCGCCTCCAGCCAATCAGGCGCAAGCCGCCACGTATCTCGGAGCCGCTACTATCGTCACCGGCGCCGGCGGCAGTGCCAGTTTTACGAACAAGGTCGGAACATCAGTGCCGCTCGGCCAAATCATCACCGCCACCGCCACCGATCCCGCAGGCAACACCAGCGCATTGTCCGCGGGAATCACCGTGACCGGCACCAATCCCACCAACACACCGAAGCCGCTCATCGGAAGCGTTTCCGCCAGCGGCCAAGCCATCAACGTGAATTTCGTGTCCGTTCAAGGTTTGGTCTACCGAGTCGAATACACCGACAACCTCGCCACCACCAATTGGTCTATTCTCGCCGATCAGATCATCGGCACGGGTTCTCAAATTCAACTCATCGACCCCGGCGTGGCCAAATTGCCCGAACGTTTCTACCGCCTCGGCGTGCTGCCGTGATTGATCTACTTACGACACTGTCAGATATTTTCCCCGGATTGGGGCATGGGAAGGCGCGCCCTTTCAGGGCTTTTGGGTTTGAAGCGGGTGGGTTTTCCCAAGGCGCTGCCTTGGGCTGAAATGGAGACGCGCCTTTGGCGCTGGGGAACGGCGGCGTGGCCCAACGGGCCGCTTCCATCCCCGGTGGAATTGAAACCGGCCGTTGGCGCCGCGTATATTAGCCCGGCCCCAAAGGGGCGAAACAACACCAGCCCAGGGCAACGCCCTGGGATCTTCGCCCACGGTTTTGCAAAGCCCTGCAAGGGCGTTCCAGACTGGGCGGCTTGCGAGGACAATTTCATTGCCTCAAGTTTTCCGGTGAAGGCTTCGTTCATGTATCCTGCGGCATTCTAATCCCACACATATTTTTCGTCGAACGCAATCCGGTGCCGTTCGAGAAAGGCCCGATATTCTTCTTGAAACGATTTCTTGCGGTGGTGCTGCTGTTGGCCCGCGATGTATTCCCGCACGGCCTCGACGTTTGATGCTGAAACGGCAAATGCGCCATATCCGGCCTGCCAGGCAAACCGGGCAAATTCCGCGCCTTGCGTTTTGATCCATTTCGACGAAGTCTTTTTGACGTCTTCCACCGAGTCGCTGACGGCAACCGTGCGAGCCAGTTCGAACAGAATATGGACGTGATCGGAGACCGAATTGATAAGGACGGGCGGGCAACGCAGGTTTTGCAGAACAGTTGCCATGTAACGATGCAGGGCATCGCGCACGGCGTCGTGCAGGACGGGTTCGCGGTTTTTGGTGCTGAAGATCAGGTGAATGTGCAATTGCGCAAGGGATTGTGGCATGGGATGGCGCGCCCTTTTTAGGGCTTTTAGGATTTCTGCGGGTGGGTTTTTCCCAAGGCGTTGCCTTGGGCTGAAATTGAGACGCGCCTTTGGCGCTGGCGAACGGCAGCGTGACCCACGGGGGCACTTCCATCCACGGTGAAATCGAAACGGGCCGTTGGCGCCGGGCAATGCTGGCCAGGCCCCAAAGGGGCGAAATAACACCAGCCCAGGGCAACGCCCTGGGATCTTCGCCCACAGTTTTGCAAAGCCCTGCAAGGGCGTTCCAGCATGGGCGGCTTGCTGGGACAATTTCATTGCCTAAAGTTTTCCGGTGAAGGCCTTCATCTATGCAGGCAATGGTTTTTTTCATAAAAAACCACGCCCACCCGCCGAATATGATCAAGAAGATCGCCCTGCGTGATCTGTGCCAGTATGGAAAGATCGAACGTGTAAGGCAGCAGCCCGCCTTCCAGTTCACTTTGAATATCGCCAAGAATTTTGGACGTCACTTGGAATCCCACCAAAGTAAGATCAACATCGGAACCCGGCTTGAAATTTCCCTTGGCGCGCGAACCGTAGAGCACCGCTTTCTCCACTTCAGGATGATGGGCCAGCGCCGCGTGGATTTGCGCCACCGCCTCGTCGCTCAATCCA
The DNA here is from genome assembly GCA_963764165.1 of uncultured Verrucomicrobiae bacterium. Taxonomy (GTDB): domain Bacteria; phylum Verrucomicrobiota; class Verrucomicrobiia; order Limisphaerales; family Palsa-1400; genus Palsa-1400. The sequence continues at coordinate 28,445 of CAVXRD010000003.1, read as the reverse complement.
TGGGCGGCGCTCATGTTTCCGCGCGCTCCAATTCCGCAAATTTAATTTGAAACGTTTCGAACGCCGACTGGTAGCTGGAAACAATAAGCCCGGCAATCGCCTCGGCGGTGCTGGCTTCGTAAGTGTGGGTGGACTTGTTGCGGCTGTCGATCATCTCCATCCAAGTCTCACCGTCCCCGATTAACCCGGCCTTGAATGCGGCCCGCGTGGCATCCTTCGAGCCATACAGGTCCTTCACGCCTTGGAAATCGAGAAAATCTTTCAACGTGTTCCACGCCAGCTCATGCGTGAATTCAAATGCCTGAATCAACCCCTGTTGTTCCAGCTCGGACAAGTTGCGCTGCTTTGCCAAAGCCACCGCATCCGATAACTGTCGGAAAGCCCGCTTAAAGTTTCGAAAGCGTTGAATCCAGCGAATGTCCTGATTTTTCATTTTGGATTGATCCGGTTACAATTCCAAGATGTCGGAAATTTCACCCATTTGAAAGGCGAAACCGTGCAGTATGAATCCAACTTCAGTCTCTTTTCCTGCGTTCGGTCGTTCCATGTTCAACATTTCCCCATGGTTCGGCTGCCATTTTCCACTTTGAAAACCGCTCGCGCCGTGCCACGTTCACACCCAGAATTTCTACGCTGTGAAAAAATATAATGTTGGAATTGTCGGCTACGGCTGGGTCGCGGGCGCCCATATCGCCGCCATTAACGCGGGGCCGCATGCGCAAGTCACCGCCGTATACTCGTCACGCCACCTGGATGCGCAAGAGCTGAGCGCGAAGCACGGCAGCCCCATTTCCACCTACACCAATTACAAATCGATGCTGGCCCATCCGAATTTGGATGCGGTCTCGATTTGCAGCTATCCTTATCAGCATCGCGAGCATGCCGTGGCGGCGGCGGCGGCGGCGAAACATGTCATCATCGAGAAACCGCTGGCGTTGTCATGGAAGGATTGCCAGGCGATTGATGCGGCGGTCAAAAAGGCGGGGCGCAAAAGCTGCGTTTGTTTTGAATGCCGTTACTCCAGCCAATTTCTCTCCACCAAGGCGGTGCTCGACCAGGGGTTGCTCGGTGATTTGCACTATGGCGAAGTCGATTATTATCATGGCATTGGGCCTTGGTACGGGCAATTCCGCTGGAACACGCGCAAGGACGCCGGCGGTAGCGCATTGTTGACAGCGGGCTGCCACGCGCTGGATGCGCTGATGCTCTGCATGGGCGATGATGTCGCGGAAGTGAGCAGCTACCATACGAAATCCAAAAGCCCGATTTTCGAGCCCTACGAATACAAGACTTCCAGTGTGACGCTGCTGAAATTCAAGAGCGGCAAGATCGGAAAATGCGCGGCCATCGTGGATTGTTTGCAGCCGTATTATTTTCACACCCATCTTGTCGGCAGCGAGGGAAGCTTGCTGGACAACAAGTTTCACTCGATGAAGCTCCACACCAATCGCCACGCCTGGAGCAATCTTGCCATGAAGATGCTCGATTCCGGAGATGTGGCCGATCATCCGTATCAAACGCAGTTCGATAAATTCTTCGAGTCGATTGCAGCGGGCGTCGAAATGCCGTTGACGAGCCTGAGCGACGCGATGAAAACGCATGAGGTGATGTTCGCGGCGGATAAATCGGCTGCCACCGGAAAACCGGTGAGGTTGTGATTGCTGAGGTAAGGACGCCTCGCCAAGGCGTCCGGGACGTGGAGGTTTTGCAGGCGTATGAATTTGCAGTGGAATAGGCAGGCCAAAAAGCTTTAGTGCGGAAGCTGCAAAAAATATCGCGTTCGAAAACTGCCACGGCTTCGGTCGCCTCGGCGAGGCGTCTACCTTAAAACTGTTGCTTTCGCTGTTGAGTTTCATGCGCCGCGCCAGTTAACCTTCTGTGACTTATGAGCAAATTGAGTGTCAAAGATTTGAACGTCAACAATCAGCGCGTGTTCGTCCGCGTCGATTACAACGTTCCGATGGAGGAAAAGGATGGGAAAATGGTCATCAACGATGTCACGCGCATCAAGGAGACCCTTCCCACGCTGAAATTTTTGGTGGACGCGGGCGCGCGTGTCATTCTCGCGGCGCACCTCGGCCGCCCCAAAGGCAAAAAAGAGCCGACGATGTCGCTGAAGCCGGTCGCTGAGAAGCTCTCCGAAATGACCGGCAAGCCAGTGGCGTTTGCCGATGATTGCATTGGCGAGGGCGCGGAAAAAGCCGCCAATGCCCTGAAGCCTGGTGAAATTTTGCTGCTCGAAAATGTCCGCTATTACAACGAAGAGGAAGCCAACGATCCCGCTTTCGCCGAAAAACTGGCCAGGCTGGCGGATGTTTATGTCAACGATGCTTTCGGGGCGGCGCATCGCGCGCATGCTTCGACGGAAGGCGTGGCCCGCGTCATCGCCAGGCGCGGCGGCAAGTGCGCGGCCGGGCTTTTGATGGAGCGTGAATTGCAATATCTCGGACGCGAATTGGAGAATCCGCCCCGCCCCTTCGTCGTGATTCTGGGCGGAGCGAAAGTGTCCGACAAGATCAAGGTCATTGATCGTTTGCTCGAGGTGGCCGACTCGATTTTGATCGGCGGCGCGATGGCTTACACCTTCAAATTGGCGGCGGGCCACAAAGTCGGCAAATCGCTCTCTGAGCCCGACAAAACCGATGTCGCCCAGGCGGCGGTGGACAAAGCAAAAGCGCGCAAGGTGCAATTTCTGGTGCCGACCGATAACATGATCGGAACGCCGGTCGACACCGGCAAATTGAACAAAAAAGGCAAGCCCGTGTTTGAAATTCAAAACGCGCGCATCAATACGGCGGCGGATATTCCCGACGACGCGGAAGGGTTTGACATTGGCCCGGAAACGGCGAAGCGATTTTCAGAAGTGATTGCCTCCGCCAAGACAATCATTTGGAACGGCCCGATGGGCATGTTCGAAGACAGACGTTTCGCCGAAGGCACCAATGCCGTGGCAAAAGCCGTTGTCGACGCCACGCAGAAAAATGGCGCCAAAAGCATCATCGGGGGCGGCGACAGCGTCAAAGCCCTGAACAAAGCCGGCCTCGGTGACAAAGTTACCTTCATGAGCACCGGCGGCGGGGCCAGTCTGGAATTTCTGGAAGGACGCGAATTGCCGGGAGTGGCGGCGCTTTCCGACAAATAATTACTTCAACGGACAACCAAATGAATAAAGATCGCAAACTCATCATCGCGGGAAACTGGAAAATGAACAAGACCGTCGCCGAGTCGGTGGCGCTGGTCAAATCATTGAAACTCGAACTGGCCAACGTCAGGGAAGTGGACATGGTCGTTTGCCCGCCCTTCACCGCGCTCTCGGAAGTCTCCAAGGAAGTGCTCGAAAGCGGCATCCGCCTCGGCGCGCAGAACATGAGCGAGCAGAATTACGGCGCGTTCACGGGCGAAATCGCCGCCGGAATGCTCAAGGAATTCTCCGTCCGTTACGTGATTTTGGGCCATTCCGAGCGCCGCCAATACCAGAAGGAAAGCGACGCGCTGATTTCCAAAAAGGCGCTGGCGGCCCATGCGGCGTCGCTGCGCCCCATCGTGTGCGTCGGTGAAACGCTGGCGGAGCGGGAAGGCAGCCTGATGGAAAAGGTCCTGACGACACAAGTCCAAGGCAGCCTTGCCGGATTGACACCGGAGCAAATGGATGAGACCATCATCGCTTACGAACCGGTCTGGGCCATCGGAACTGGACGCACCGCGACGACATCCCAAGCGCAGGAAGCGCACGCCTTCATCAGGAAATTGGCGGCGGGGATGTTTGGTGAAGCGGTGGCGAAACGTGTTCGAATCCAATATGGCGGCAGCGTCAAGGCGGGGAATGCCCGTGAGTTGATGAGCCAGCCGGATGTGGACGGCGCTTTGGTGGGCGGAGCTTCACTGGACGCGCGGAGTTTTTCTGATATAATCAAAAACTCGATTTGAGAGAATTATGTATACCTTTTTTTATTATCTGCTGACGGTGGCGATGTTCGTAAACTGCGCCTTATTGATCCTTGTGGTCCTGGCGCAACTGCCCAAGAAGGAAGCCGGCGCCGGCATGGCCTTTGGCGGCGCTGCTTCGGACGCGCTTTTCGGGGCCGGGTCGGGCAACGTCCTTACCAAGATCACCAAGTATCTGGCGGGAGTCTTTTTCGTGCTGGCCATCGGCATGGCGGTCATGGGCGCCCATCGCACGACCAACAGCTCGGCCGCCGCCCTGTCCCAAGCCGTGACACAAGGGGGAGGCAGCCTTGCGCCAGCCGTCGCTCCGCAGGCTCCTTCAAGTTCCACCGCGCCCTCCGCGCCCCAAGCGCCTTCCGGCGGATTTTTGACCGTGCCCAGTGATGCAACTCCGGCAGGCACCAATGCAGCCAAGCCGACGAACGCGCCCGCCGCGACTGTCAAAACGAATAAGTAAGAGGCGCTCAAGGATTTGCGCAACATCAAAAGCAGCGACGCCTCGCCTGCCTTCCGTGGCTTTAGCGAAGGGGGGCCGGGGCGTCCCTACCTCTGGGCGCGGACAGTGCGCATGTAATGAAAAAGGTACTGCTGCGCGTAGCCGTTGTGAGGCGCAAAGTGGGTCTCGCTGAATTTTCTTAATCTCGGCAGCCTGGGTCGCCGCTTCGGGAAGTATAGTTGACTCAGCGCCTTCATAATCCAGACATCCACCGGGAACGCCTCTGGGAATCCGTAGGCAAACAGCAGGACGCAGTTGGCGATTTTCACTCCCACGCCGTGCAGGGACGTCAAGGCTGCCCTCGCCTGCACCAATGGAAGTTCGCCCAACCGGGCCAAGTCAATTTCCCCTGACGCTACCTTTTTGGCGGCACCTAAAATGTAGGGCGCGCGAAAGCCGAGCTTGCACGCCCGCAATTCTGCCTCCGAACATCTGGAAAGGCGCTCTGCGGTCGGAAATGACCAAACCGGATTTGCTCCCGGCGGGACGGGAACCGGTTCGCCAAAATTCCGGCTGAGCAAATCGACGATTTGCTCGATCTGGACGATCTGCTTCGTTGACGAGCAAATGAAGGAGGCGAGGCATTCCCACGGCTCCTGCCGCAGCAATCGCAATCCCCGGCATGCCGCGACGGCGGCGCGCATCGGTTCGTCATCGGGGAAAGCGGCGAGGATGCCGTCAAGATCAATGTCCGCTTGCAAGTAGTGGCCGAGCCAAGTCCGGTCGTCATCGACTGTTACCGTTTCTGCGTGAATCGCTTCCGCGTCCTGACGCAATCGCACCCAGCGCGCGCCGATGACCCCTTCCCATGCCTCGCCGTTCCTGCGCCAGCGAAACGCCTGGCCGGAACCCAGCGTCATCGACAAATCATAATTTTTGACAGCGAAGGAAGTCTGCGCGAGCGGCATAACGATCTAACGAAGATGGACGCATTCAATCACCTGAAAGCGCCGCAGGATCGCTCCGTCAAATACAACGTCATGCACTCCGAGATCGGTGACCGATTCGAATTGGCGCGCAATCTCAGCGGGCGCGGGCGAAGCCTGAGGCTGGTCGGGAAGGAAAATATCCGGATCCTGCGCCCACCAGCGGGACAACCAATCTGGTCGCAACTTTGGCCGGTCAACTTCGCGCACGAAAATCGCATTCTGGCCTTTCCGCTGAAGGTAATTCGGCCAGAAATAAAATTGGTTCCGCGGATGAGCTGTGGCCAGGAAATAAACAACAGCCTCGCCGTTCACGGCGCGTTTTGCATCAGGCATGTAAAAGGAAAGTTCCGAGGTGAAGCCGTAATGTTCGCCAATGACGAAAGGCGCCTCGCTGTTCGTGGCGAGCTTTTGCCGTTCCTGTCCAACCATGCGCGCCATTTCCTTCCAGCCGTGGGCGCGCCGGAGCATATCGAGCTTTGGCGGCAGCTTGCGATGCAACAGTTTGTTGACAAGACTTGGGGCGCACATGAACACAACGGTGACCACTCCCAGCGCGATGCCGCTGGTCAAAATTGGCTGCAAGAGGCGCTCGCGCCCCTCCCATCGCTGCGACCAATAAATCGCCATCAGGCAGAAAAGCGGGATGACGGCGGGCGCGATCCAATTCGGTTGCACATGGGTGTGCAAGCTGAAAAACAAGCAGCCGAAATACAACGGCCCGCCCATGCAAAAAAGAAAAAGCTGGAGCGGATCGCGGCGGCCATGTTTCCAAAACGCAATCGCCGCCCACATCGCCGCCAAAAAGAAAAACGGATGCAGCGCCAGGGCCTGTTCGGTGAGAAATTGGAAGACAAACGTCTTTGTCCACGCCTTGTCCAATTGGCCGTCAGTGGCGATGTGTTCGAGCGTGATCCACTGGTGCTGCTGCATCCAATAAAACACCGGCAGGCAGGAAAGTCCCATGATCAAAAGAGCCAGATATGGCCCCGGCTTCCGCAAATGCGCGCGCGCCGCGGGCCAAAGCAGGAAAAAAAGAAGCCAGCAAACCGGCTGCAATAAATTGGTCCATTTGCTAAGGCAGCCGAGCCCGGTCCAGATTCCCACCCAAATCCATTGCCTTGTCATCCCGGTGGGTTGCAACGCGCCCCACCCCGCCACCATCGCCGCCGTCCAAAAGAGCACCGAAAGCGGATCGACGGTCATGACCGTTGCTCCCAAGGCAAGAATTGGCGTGACCGTCATTATCACGAATAGGACAAAGGCCACGCGACCACGGACTTCGCGCGCAACAAATCGCAAGACAAGAATGGCCAGCGCCGCCGCAATGATCGGCGAGAGAAAGCGCACGCCAAACTCGCTGTCGCCCCACAGATGAGTCCCGATCCATTGAGCATAGGCGATCATCGGCGGCTTGCTGTAATAAGAGAGGTCCGGATGTTTCGACCAAAGCCATTGATACGCCTCGTCCTCGCTCAGTTCGATTCCGCTGAAGGCGAGATATGCGAGGCGCGCCCCGCACAGAATCACGATCAACGCGTAACTCAGGCGCAGCCATTGAGCGTTCTTAACGGCTTGATCCGCCTCGGGCGGGGCTGGCGCGACGGATGGATTCAGAAGTGACGGCATCTGCCGGAACCACAACGGAAACCATCGCGGCCCGATCCATTCCCACAGCGCAGCCGCGCCCCAAACGACGGCCACGCTGTATCCTAGGCCGAGCAGCGCTCCCGCGGTGATGTCACTCGGATAATGAACGCCATTGTAAACCCGCGACAGCGCAACCAGCACCGCCAGCGGCAGCATCACGAAAATCGAGCGCCGATAGAAAACGAAAAGGATAAATGCCGCGCTGAACCAATTGGCCGAGTGCGAAGAAGGAAAACTGTAACTGTCGCCCATCCCAATGCGCAGGTGCGCTCCCGGCACGACATGAAAAGGCCGCAGCCGGGCCACGCTGTGCTTAAGCGCGTCGCCCACCATCCAATTGCCAAAGCACAAGGCGAGCACGAGCATCATCGCGCAAGCCCGCCCGCGCGCGCCGCCGCGAATAATCATCCCCAGCGCGATGGCAAAGAGGATGCACGCAAACCACGGCGACTGGCTGACGCACGGCATCAGCCAATCGAAAAAAGGATTGCTCCAGGACGTGTTGATCCACCGAAATAACCAAAGATCGATGGAGTGGAGCCAGCCGATCATGGGCGTTGGACGGCCCGTTGGAAAGGTAGGGACGCCTCGCCGAGGCGTCCGGTTGCGCGTGAAAAATGCCACGGTGTGCGCATAAAGGCAGCCTCACCCCGAACGCCTCGGTCCGCCTCCGCGCGGCTTCGGCGCGACAAGCGAGGCGTCCCTGCCTTGGGATTTCCGTTGCGACGCATGCTGTCAATAAACAATCAGGGAACGAACAGGAACGTCTTTCAGTTTTTCCCGGCCGTTGAGGAAGCTTAATTCAATGAGAAACGAAACTTCCAACAGTTGCGCGCCGAGGCGCTGGAGAAGCTGGATGGCTGCGCTGGCTGTCCCGCCGGTCGCCAGCAAATCGTCAACAAGAAGGACGCGGCTCCCGGGCTTGACTGCGTCCGTGTGGATCGCCACGGTATTCGATCCATATTCCAGATCGTAACTCTGCTCAAACGTCTGAAACGGGAGTTTGCCTTTCTTCCGAACCGGAACAAATCCGCACCCAAGCCTGTAGGCGGCGGCGGCGGCAAAAATGAAACCCCGCGCGTCAATCCCAACCACCGCGTCCACCGCGCCGGGTTCAAAGTGGCTGGTCAGCAGGTCAATGGAACTGGAAAACAACCCAGGATCCGCCAGCACGGGCGTGATATCTTTGAATTGAATTCCGGGTTGGGGAAAGTCGGGTATGTTGCGGATTGCGCTGGCAATCCTTTCGGTGGCGGCACTCTCATTCGTCATGCCGCAAAAAATAAAACATCACCTTAGGTTTTAACAGCCTCAAGTTTCTGGATCATTTTCCGAAGCTTGTTTAGCGCAATATTCTGAATCTGCCGGACACGCTCCCGGGTCACGCCAAATTTTGCTCCCACGTCTTCCAGCGTTTTTTCGCTGCCGCCGTCCAGGCCGAAACGGTATTCCAAAATCGTCGCTTCGCGCGGGTCGAGGGTCTTCACCATCTCGCGCAGCATCTTGGTGACGGTTTTTTCCTCCAATTGCTCGTAAGGCGAATCTGCGTTTTCGTCCTCAACCACTTCCGCGAAATTATTGGATTCATCGTCGCCAATCGGGGCGTCAAGCGAAGCGGGCCGGATGGCTGCGGTGCGCATTTGAGAAACGCGGCTGGTCGAGAGACCCATCTCCTCGGCCAATTCGTCGTCGGTCGGTTCGCGGCCAAAAACTTCCTGCAATTTCATCGCTGTCCGGCGCATCTTGGCAATCTTGTCCACCAGATGCACCGGCAGGCGGATCGTTTTGGACTGGTTGGCCAAAGCGCGTTTGATGGATTGCTTGATCCACCACGAGCCGTAAGTCGAAAGTTTGCCTCCTTTGGAAGGATCAAACCGCTCCACTGCCTTCATCAGGCCAATGTTGCCCTCATTGATCAAGTCGAGCAGCGGCAATCCAAAATTCTCGTAGTCGTGGGCGATCTTGACAACCAGGCGCAGGTTGGCCTTGATCATTTGCTCGCGCGCTTTTTTGTCGCCCTTCTTGATCCGGGCGGCGAGCGTGATCTCTTCCTCGGGTGTCAGCAATTTGACCTGCCCAATTTCACGGAGATAAAGCTTGATGGCCGTATCGCCGTCGTAAGGCGCGCGATCCTTTTCGGGCGTGGGAATGAACTCCTCGTCCCGCGCGACTTCGATCGTCAGCGAGGGTGGCGGCTGGGCGGCCACGGGATCGTTGCGGGACTTGGCGCTCAAACCGTTTGGGATGAGCGCGCGCCCATTCCCGTTTCGGGTATGAGCCCTCTTGTTATCGGAGTGCTTCGTGCTGGCCATACTGTTGATTCAACCACGTAGAGTCTCAGAAGTTCCGGCCAGAACCGCAAGATCATAAACCCCGAACACGCGATAGGCGAAAAGCTGATTGTTCTCGCTGGATTTCCTCGTGGCGCATCGGCACGCTGTCTCTTCTGAATAAAGCAATGCTATGAATTTGACAGTATTTCGCGCCGGAGTTCTCGCCGGCTTAACCTTCGCCACCCTGGCGGCGCGCGCCGATGCCATCTGGCTGGAGCAACTCGATATCAGCAAAACCGAACAGGATTGGGGCGAGGCGCACCAAAACCGATCTGTGGACGGGCACGCGCTGACGGTCGGAAAAACGGCGTTCGAACACGGCGTTGGAACACACGCCTCCAGCGCCATGTTCATCAAGGTCAATGGCGCGACCAAATTCTCCGGCAGCGCGGGGTTGGATTCCGAGGAAATTGGCCACAACGAAGCGGGCATCGAATTTTTCATTATCGGCAATAATAAAGTCCTCTGGCAAAGCGGCCCCATGAAGCCCGGCGACGAGGCCAGGAGCTTCTCCCTGGACCTGAAGGGCGTTCGCATGATGTCGCTGAAAGTTGCCGCCACGGGCGACAGCATTAATTTCGATCATGCCGATTGGGTTGACGCAAAATTCGAGTTCACTGAAAAAGCGCCCGAGACCGTATCCACGCCGCCGGAACCAGCCGTGATTTTCACCCCCGCCGCTCCGGTGCAGCCGCGCATCAACGGCTCCGCCGTGTTTGGGGCGCGGCCAAACCATCCGTTCTTTTATCATGTTCCCGTCACCGGCGCCGCTCCGATCCGCTTGTCGGCGGAGAATCTTCCCGCCGGCCTGTCTCTTGACAGTGCGACGGGCGCGATCACCGGCGCGGTGCCGCAAGCGGGCGAATACGATGTCAAATTAACGGCATCGGGCCCCAAGGGCAAAGCTGCCAGGACATTGAAAATTATTATTGGTGACAAGATTGCCCTTACTCCACCCATGGGTTGGAATAGTTGGAATTGTTTCGCCGGCGCGGTGGATGACGGAAAAATCCGCTCCGCCGCGGACGCCATGGTCAGGAGCGGATTGATCCAGCATGGCTGGACTTACATCAACATTGATGATTGCTGGGAAGGCAAGCGCGACGCCAATGGATTCATTCAATCGAACGCGAAGTTTCCCGACATGAAGGCGCTGGCGGATTACGTGCATTCCAAAGGCTTGAAGATCGGCATTTATTCCTCGCCCGGCCCGAAGACTTGCGCCGGCTTTGAAGCCAGTTGGAAGCACGAAGAACAGGACGCCCAGCAATACGCGGCGTGGGGATTTGACTATCTCAAGTACGATTGGTGCTCCTACTCCGAAGTGCAGGACAAAAGCCTGCCGGACCGGGAACGCTTCCAAAAACCCTACCTGGTGATGAACGCGGCGTTGCGCAAACAGGATCGCGACATCATTTTCAGCCTCTGCCAGTACGGCATGGGCGATGTCTGGGAATGGGGCGCGGACGTCGGCGGCAATTGCTGGCGGACGACTGGCGATATTGTCGATTCGTGGAGCAGCATGTCGGGCATCGGCTTCAACCAAAACGGCCACCAAAAATGGGCGGGCCCGGGACACTGGAACGACCCCGACATGATGGTCGTCGGAAAAGTCGGCTGGGGCCAATTGCATCCGACGCGCCTGACGGCAAATGAACAATACACGCACGTCAGCCTTTGGTGCCTGCTTTCCGCGCCGCTGCTGATTGGAGCGGATATGTCGCAATTGGATCCTTTCACCTTCAGCTTGCTTTCAAATGACGAAGTTCTCGCCGTCGATCAAGATGCGCTCGGCCAGCAAGCCTCCCGCAAAGCGAAGATGGGCGAATTGGAAGTGTGGAGCAAGGATATGGCGGATGGGTCGAAAGTGGCCGGCCTTTTCAATCGTGGCGAAGGCGCGGCGGAAATCCCGGCGCAATGGAGCGCGCTTGGCCTGACTGGAAGCCATGTCGTCCGGGACCTCTGGCAGCAGCGCGACGTGGGCCAATTTTCCGATGCATTCACGACGACGGTCCCCCGCCATGGCGTTTGCCTGGTGAAAATCTCGAAATGACAAACGTCCCTGAATGGAGCCACTTTATGCCACATGACATAGGGTGCCTAAACCTATAATTTTCAAATATGATGATCCTTAAATCTCTTTCCTTGGGCCTTGCTGTCTTCGCCAGCATGCATGTGGCGGCCCAGACATTTCGGCCGCCTGCGGTGCCGCTGGTGACATTCGATCCCTACCTCAGCATTTGGTCAGACGACGATCATCTGAACAGCCGCTCCACCGTTCACTGGACCAAGCATGCCCAGGATCTGGCGAGTTTGATCCGGGTTGACGGAGCATCATACCGATTGATGGGTGGCGAGCCCGCCTCGGTTCCGCCGCTTCCCCAGACAGGCCTCCAAGTCACGCCGACGCGCAGCATCTACGAATTCGAGAACACGAACGTGCATGTCACGATGACGTTCATGCGCCCCGCGCTGCCGAACGACCTGGAAGCGATGGCGCTCCCGCTCAGTTATATTACGTGGGAAGTTCGCTCAACGGATGGACGCGAACACATTGTTTCTGTATATGACAGCACCAGCTCGGAACTTGTGGTCAATGATTTCAAAGAGAAAGTTGTTTGGGGGCGCGAGAAGGCGGGACATTTGACTGCGTTGCGCGTCGGAACTTCTGACCAGGATGTGCTTGGTTCCAGCGGCGACGACCATCGCATCAATTGGGGTTATGCCTACGCGGCGGCGACGACGGCGCACACCGCTTCCGCGCTCGGCTCCGCCAAAGCGCTAATGGACGCGTTCATCGCCAGCGGCACGCTGCCAAAGGAAGATGACCGGATGATGCCGCGCCCCGCCAAAAGTGATCAGCCGGTCATGGCCTTCGCGCTCGACTTCGGCCATGTGGCCAGCCCCGTCTCGCGCCAGGTGATCGTCGCTTACGATGAAATTTTTGCGATCAAATATTTCGGCCGCAATTTGCTTCCCTATTGGCGCCGCCACGGGGCAACGGCGGCGCAAATGCTGGAAAAGGCGTCGCATGACTATCCGAAATTGGCTGAACGCTGCGCTGCCTTCGACGAAGCTCTGATGGCTGATGCCACAAAAGCAGGCGGGCGGAAATACGCGGAGATGGCCGCCCTCGCCTACCGCCAATGCGCCTGCGCCTGCGGCCTGGCGGCGGACGCCAACAAGCAACCGCTCTTCTTCACCAAGGAAAACACCAGCAACGGCGACATCGCGACGGTCGACGTTTTCTTTCCGATGGATCCACAATGGCTGCTGCTGAGCCCTTCGCTGGCCAAGGCCACATTGGTCCCTATTCTGGAGTATGCCAAAAGCTGGCACTGGAAATTTCCCAACGCGCCGCACGACCTTGGCACTTATCCGATTGCCAGTGGAACGGACGATGGCGGCGAAGGCATGCCAGTCGAGGAGAGCGGCAACATGCTCATCCTGTGCGACGCGCTCGCGCAAATCGATGGCAACGCGGATTTCGTCACCCCGTGGTGGCCGAAGCTGACGCAATGGGCCGCATACCTGGAAAATTACGGCCTCGATCCGGAAGACCAGCTTTGCACGGACGACTTCATGGGCCACCTCGCCCACAACGCCAATCTCTCTGTCAAAGCGATTATCGCGCTGGCCGCTTACGGCGACATGTGCAAGATGCGCGGCGACATGATACATGCGGAGAAGTATTTCAAGCTCGCCAAAGCCGATGCGGCGCATTGGATGACGGCGGCTTCAGACGGCGACCATTTCCGCCTCGCCTTCGACAAGCCCAACACATGGAGCCAGAAATACAATCTTGTGTGGGACCAAATCCTCGGTTTGAACGTCTTCCCGAAGGAAGCCGCCCGAAAAGAAATCGCTTATTATAAAACAGTCATGCAGCGCTACGGCTTGCCGCTTGATTCGCGCACGAAATTGACCAAGACCGATTGGACATTCTGGTGCGCAACGATGGCGGATAGCCAGGCGGATTTCGAAGCCTTGACCGATCCGATCTACGCCTACCTGAACGAAACGACGGCCCGCTCGCCCTTCGTCGATTCCTACGAAACCGACAACGTTCACAGCGACGGCATGCATGCGCGCCCTGTCATCGGCGGCGTTTTTATCAAGATGCTTGCCGACCGCGCGATGTGGATGAAATGGGCGCGCGCTGACAAGACGAAAGTTGGCCCGTGGGCGCCCCTGCCCCTGCCGCCGAAGATCGTCGAAGTTGTCCCGACTTCTCGAAATTGGCCGAGCGTATGGAGTTACACGACGCAAAAGCCTTCTGACGATTGGACAAAGACGAGCTTTGACGATTCCTCGTGGAAAAAGGGACCGGCCGGTTTCGGCACCGATGGCACGCCTGGCGCAGTCGTGCGCACCCGCTGGGATTCCGGCGATATTTGGCTCCGCCGCACCATCAGGATGCCGGACAAGCGCTACCCCGCTTTGCAATTCCTCGTGTATCACGACGAAGATGTGGAAATCTACACCGACGGCGTATTGGCGGCGAGCCAGGGCGGATTTACCACGGCCTACTCCGCGATGGAAATTCGCACGGCCGCAAAAGCCATTTTGAAACCTGGCGCAACGGTTACGCTTGCCGTTCACTGCCATCAAACGACCGGTGGCCAGAACATCGACGTCGGCTTGGCCGAAGTCGAGGAGCAAGAGAAATTCTGAAAACGCAGGTGAGGAACCTGGCACCCATCTCATAAATAGGGGACGGGCCATTCCCTATTTATGAGATGGGTTCTGGTGTTTCCGCCGGACGCTCTTCGGCTTAATTGATGAAAATGGCTTCGTTCGCCTGCAGGAGGACGTGAGCGTATTTTACCCAGGTGCCGATGGGCTTCAACTGGCGTGGGCCCACGCTGGCCATCGACATCGCACGTCCGCCTTTTTTCTTGCCATTATCCGCCATGGCGGGTTTGCGTTGCTGGGCGATTTCCTCCCGGCTTTCCTCGGAGATTTGCTCGGGAGCGGGAGACTGCTCGACATAATCCTCGCCGAGGCGCGTCTCAATTTCCGACGGCTCGCGCTGATAAATGCGCTCGTAAAGGAATTTGATGCGCGCCTCCGAGCCGGTTTGCTCCTTGAATTCCGGCTGATTGACCAGCCGCCGGGCCAGTTCGACGACCAGCGGATTGTTCATCATGAACAACGCCTGCTGCGGAACGGTCGTCTCATAACGCTTGCCCGAAGTCAGATCCGGATTGGCAAAATCGAATTGACCATAAACTTCCGGCAAATTCCGGCGATCGACCATTCCGTAAATCGTGCGGCGATGAGAAAAGCCGCCCTCTCCCAAATCCAATTGAACAGGCGGCCCGCCCATCGTCAAATCCAGTTGTCCGCCCAGCGCCAAAATCGAATCGCGGATTTCCTCGAAATCCAGCCGTCGTATGTTGGCGCGCCAGAGCAAATGGTTCAAGGGATCCGTTTGAACATAGCGGGGATTGGTCGCGCTGCTCTGCCGATACGTGCTGGAGAGCATGATTTCGCGATGCAGTTTCTTGATTGACCAGCCGTTCTGCATGAATTGCAGGGCCAGATAATCGAGCAATTCCGAATGGCTGGGCGGTTCCGATTGGTTGCCGAAATCATCCGGCGTGCTGACAATGCCCTGGCCGAAGTGGTGCAGCCAAATGCGATTGACTATGACGCGGGGCGTCAATGGATTTCCGGGGTTTATAATATTCCCAGCCAGCTCCAGCCGCCCGCTGTCTTTGACAAATGGAACTCGATTGCGCGGGGAAAGAATTTCCAGGAAACGCCGAGGGACAACATCGCCTTTGGTCGCCGCTTCTCCACGGAGAAACACCGGCGAGTCCTTCGGCTCCTTGGCGTCATACAACACCGTTGCGCAAGGCGGCGAACCGGGGTCAGACATTTCCAGCCGCGCGATTGTGCGCCGGGCTTGATTTTCCTCGTTTCGCAGTTCCTTGTTTTTCGGATCGTTGCGCTTGCCTTTCATCTGGCCTTCGTCATTGACGATTTTAAGCTGCAGATCGTTGATTTTCTTGGTGAACTCCCTGTAATCGTCAGTCATCTTCGTGGGCCCGATCACCGGCTCGTTTTGCGGCTCGACGCAACTGTCAAAGATTCCCCGCAGCGAATAATAGTCCGCCTGCGGAATGGGATCGAATTTGTGATCGTGGCACCGAGCGCAGGTAACGGTCAGTCCCAGGAACCCTTTGCAAACGACATCGATGCGATCATTAATCACGTCGTTTTTGTTGTCAGCAAAACGCGGTCCCAGCGTGAGAAAGCCAAGAGCGGCCAGCGAGCCGGGACTGCCCCCGGAAATGCGGTCAGCGGCCAATTGCTCGACCACGAATTTATTGAACGGCTTATCGTCGTTAAACGATTTCACGACATAATCGCGATAGGTCCAAGCGTACGGATAAATCGGAACGTCCTCGTTCTGCTTAATGTCGCCCTTGGTATCCGCGTAACGCGCCGTGTCGAGCCAGATGCGGCCCCAGCGCTCGCCGTATTGCGGCGAGGCCAGCAAGCGATCCACGACCTTTTCATAGGCGTCTGCGGAGCTATCATCGAGGAACGCCTTAACTTCCTCTGGCGTCGGAGGGAGGCCGGTTAAGTCGTAAGTGGCGCGGCGAATCAGCGTGCGGCGGTCCGCGGGCGGGTTCGGCTTCATGTCGTTCTTTTCCAACTTGGCCAGAATGAATGAATCAATCGGGTTGGCGACCCAATTTGTATCCTGCACGACCGGTTCAGCTTGCTTCCGAATTGGCTGGAACGCCCAATGGTTGCGTCGGTCTTTGCTCCAGCTTGCGGCGCTGGCAAGCGTCGTCTTTCCCACGGTGCGGGGATCGGGTGCGCCCATCTTCACCCACTGCGTCAGGGCTGCGATCTGCGAGTCAGAGAGTTTCTCGCCTTTGGGCGGCATTTTAAGATCCGCATCCTGGTAGCGAACCGCCTTGATGAGCAGGCTCTTGTCAGGATTGCCGGGCACGATAGCCGGACCGCTGTCGCCGCCTTTGATCAGGCTTTCGTGAAATTCAACCGACAGCCCGCCTTTCAATTTCCCGGACTCAGAGCTGTGGCATTTGTAGCAATTATTGACCAGAATCGGGCGAATGTTGGCCTCGAAATAATCCAGCCCCGCTTTATTCGCGGCCTGCCCAAACGCCGCCGGCGACGCCATCAAAACTCCCATCGCCGCGATTCCGAGAATGCTGGGAAGATTCTTCATGACCGCGGCTAATCAGGCGATGATTCCCTTGACAACGTTCACGCTCGTCACGCTGCTGCCTGCCACGTCCGTCAGGTGAAAATCGCGACCGTTGTAGCGATAATTCAAGGCCATGTGGTCAAAACCCAAAAGCCGCAGAACCGTGGCGTGCAAGTCATGGACATGCACTGGATTATCCACTGCCGCCGCGCCAAATTCATCTGTCGAGCCGTAGACCGTTCCGCCCTTGACGCCGCCACCGGCCATCCAGATGCTGAACGCCTTGGCGTTGTGATCGCGGCCTGGATTCGCGTTGCCGTTGCGATCTTTGGTAGGAGTGCGGCCAAATTCACCGCCCCAAATGACCAGCGTGCTGTCGAGCATCCCGCGCTGCTTCAAGTCAGCCATCAATGCCGCCAGCGGCTGATCAATTTCGCGGGCGCGCTCCGGCAGCCGGCGTTCCAAATCCTGGTGATGGTCCCAGCCACCCGCCCACACTTGGACGAATCGAACGCCGCTTTCCAGCAAGCGCCGCGCGATCAACATCTGGCGGCCCTGCGGTGTATTTCCGTAAACATCCTTCACATGCTGCGGCTCTTTGTTCAGATTGAAGGCGTCCGAGGCGGCTGCCTGCATTTTGAAGGCAATTTCATAAGCCTCAATGCGGGCTTCCAATTGCGCGTCCTTCTGCAAGTCCTGGGCGTGAAGCTCGTTGAGTTGGTGGATCAAATCCAATTGCCGGCGCTGCTCCGCCACCGATACGTAAGGGCTGCTGATATTTTCAATCATCTTATCCACCGGGCCAGCCGAGGTGTTAATGCTTGTGCCCTGGTAAATTCCCGGCAGGAAAGCCGAACCCCAATTTTGGGTGCCGCCGGGAGGCAATCCACCGCCATTGTGCAGCGAGATATATCCGGGCATGTTTTGGTTTTCGGTGCCCAAACCGTAAATCGTCCAGGAACCCATCGAAGGTTTCATGGTCTGGCGCGAACCCGTGTTCATCATCACCGTGGCCAATTCATGGGCCGGCACGTCTGTCCACATCGAGCGGATGACCGCCATTTCATCGACGTGTTCGGCCAATTTCGGAAAGACTTCGCTGACCTCGATGCCGGAGCGTCCGTGGCGTGTGAATTTGAAGGGCGATCCCATCGCGACGCCGCGCCCGCCGATAGCCTGGCCGTCCTGGGTGACCAGGGTCGGCTTCGGGTCCCACGTATCCACTTGAGAGGGAGCGCCTTGGGCAAAAATGTGGATAACCCTCTTGGCCTTGGCAGGAAGGGGTGGAGTTTTGGCCGCGAGCGGAGAAAGGCTCGGTTCGGCGTCGGCGGCAAACAGGGATTCATCGCGCAGCAGCGCCGCAAGCCCGAGGGCGCCAAAACCCATTCCAAGACGAGAGAGAAACTGGCGGCGCGTGGCCAATGGTGTCCGCACACAATTATCGCAACAATCAAACATAATACACCTTCTTTAGCTGGCTCGGCTCAACGGTTCTTGTTGTTTGCACATTAATATACGTTGAACGTTCTGGCAATAGAAATGACGCTGGCCCTCCCTCGGTGGTTACAGCTAATTTGGCAGGGCAAGACCCTGTCGAGCACTGATTGGATTTCTTGGGATCGCGCCCTGCCCCTTGTGCCTGGCCTAATAATCTAGAATGGGCTCGACGGAGTGTCGCCACACCAAAAATTTGCGCACATTATTGTTGTCATTTTACCCTTGAAATAACCCAATCCGAGTTTACTGTTCTTGCCGTGCCGAGGTCGTCCATTATGAATCACAGAAAACCAATCACAGTCTCTTCTTGCATTGTAGCCGTACTGATTAGTTACACAGCGGTGTCCGCGCCGCTTAAATCCCTTCCCGGGCATGTTCCGGCCATCGTTTCCAAACTTCAATCCTCGGGCAAACTTGCTGGGGAAACCAACCTGACGCTGGCCATCGGCTTGCCCCTTCATCATCAGGGCGAATTGGACAGCCTCATTGCCGCGATCTACGATCCGAACAGCCCCCAGTATCATCACTACTTGAGTTCCGAGGAGTTTGTTGCCCGGTTTGGCCCGACCCAGGAGGAATACGATTCCGTGGTTCAATTCGCGAAAGCCAGCGGTTTCAACGTGACGGCGACACATGAAGACCGGATGCTGCTGGAAGTTACCGCCGCGTCGAAGGACATCGAGACTGCCTTCAATCTGAACCTGCGGACCTATCCGCACCCAACGGAAGCGCGCAATTTTTATTCACCCGATGTGGAGCCTTCGGTACCGGATGGTGTGCCCATTGCGGACATCAGCGGGCTGAACAATTACCTGCTCCCCCACCCTGCGAGCTTTCACAAGAGAATTCTTGGAAGCCATCACGGAACAAACGGACCTGTCGCGTATACGGTCTCGATGGACGGCTCCGGGCCCTACGGAACTTTCCTTGGCTCTGATTACCGGCAGATTTATCTTCCAGGATCGACCTTGACCGGCACCGGCCAAACCGTTGGATTGTTTGAATTCGACAATTACTACGCCAGCGACGTCGCCACTTATGAAAGTGTGGCCAACATCACAAACCCACCTACGGTTTCCACGACTCTCTTGGGTGGCTACGATGGGACGCCCGGCGATGCGGACGGCGAAGTGGCGCTCGACATCGAAATGGCTATGTCGGTTGCGCCTGGCCTAAAGCAAATCATCGTCTACGCAACCACCAGCTCCGCCAACACCATTTTGGCCGCGATGGCTTCCGCCACGACGGTTAAACAATTCAGCTCCTCGTGGAGCTACGGATCGCCGCCCGTGACAACGATGGACAACTATTTTAAGAAGATGCAAACGCAGGGCCAGTCGTTCTTTGAGGCATCGGGCGACAGCGGCGCCTATGCCACCGGTGAGGCATTGCCTATCCCCCAGGATGATCCATATATTATCCAAGTTGGAGGCACTACGGTCCTGACCAGCGATACCAATGGCGCCTGGATGGGAGAAATTGTCTGGGATGCCAATGATTATGTATACGCATCAGGCGGTGGAATCAGCACCTCTTACACGATTGCCTCCACCGCCACATGGCAATCAGGCGTTGCCACCTCTTCGAATCTGGCCTCCTCAACTTATCGGAACACACCTGACGTCTCCGCCGTGGCCGCAAATATTTTCACCGTCGCCGACGAGGGCCAGGACGAAATCGTCAGCGGCACGAGCGCGGCGGCGCCGTTTTGGGCGGCGTATACCGCCATTGCAAACCAGTACGCCACTTCTCTTGGCCACACCAATGTCGGTTTTATAAACCCGGCTCTTTACGCCTTGTATGGGCACCGCACTAACGTCGCATATTCCGCGAACTTCAATGACATCACCTCCGGAAATAACACAAACGCTGTGGCGACTCATTTCTACGCCACGGCGGGTTACGATTTATGCACCGGCCTTGGCAGCCCAATTGGCAACACGTTGATGCAATCGCTGGTTTCTCCAGACGGGTTTATAATATCCCCGGGTCGCGGATTCACGGGAAGCGGGGCGGTCGGAGGGCCGTTCACGATTTCGAACTTGAGCGTCCTGCTGACGAATTCCAGCAGCAGCTCGGCGAATTGGGTGGTCGGCGGCGCCGTTCCGTGGCTGACTCTCTCCGCCCAAAGCGGCACTCTTGCCGCGGCGTCTTCCCAGACGATTTCCGTAAGCGCCAATGCGGCGGCAAATTCGCTGACTGCTGGCGTCTATGTGGCCGATTTGTGGTTTACAAATTTGACGAGCCAGCAGGCGCAACTCCGGCAGTTCGCGCTTCAAGTGGATCAGAACCTGATCCACGACGGCGGATTTGAAGCGGAGGAAAGCGCGTATTGGGTATTGGGTGGGTTTGATGCCTTTGGGCCGTTCGATTTTGTCGACACCGGATATAATACAGGTTATTCGGCGGAATCGGGCGATGCCTTCTTCGCGTTGGGATCCTCGAATGCAGTTACCGAACTTTATCAACCCGTCCGGACAGTTCCCGGCACGGCTTATCTCTTGTCCTTCTGGTTCTCCAATCCGACGGGTTTGACGCCAAGCGTGTTCCGGGCTCAGCTCGCCACGGCGACGTCGACCAATGTTCTGTTTGGCATTACGAATTCCGGGTCATTCGATTACCAGAATTATCAGTTCATAGCGGTCGCCAAGGCGACAAACTCAATTCTGCAGTTTTTATCTCGCGATGATCCGGATTACTTATTGCTGGACGAAGTAAGCCTGGTGCCAATACCAGCGCCGACCATCGTCAATTTTCAAATCGCCAATGGCTCCGTGACTTTGACGTGGAACAGCTTGCCTGGGTTCCAGTACAAAGTTGAATCCGCCCCCAGCTTATCACCGGATCAATGGACGGTCCTGAACACGATTACAGCGTCAGACGTTACAACGACAGACACGGAAACCGTTCCGGGAGGCAAAGAGCAATTCTATCGGATTGTGATGCTGCCGATAGCACCCTGATCGCCAGGCGACGGAACGCAATTCACGGGGGCCCGGTCGCGGGCCTCTTTTTGTGCAGGCTGGACGACTGGCATTTTGGTTTGAGTCGAGGTTGACCAATGAGTGCTCGGTCTGGTTTAATAACCGTGATCCTTTGCAGTCGTGAATGTTAAGACGATAATTCCCGTGATTTTCGGATTCGCCGCGTTGGCGCAATCCGTTTTCGCCCAGCCGCGAGTCTTTCCGCTGCTGGAATGCAAGGACCAAACCTACACCAACGCCTCCATCGTCTCGTCCACCCCTGCGACGGTTTTGTTGTCATTCGGCGATGGCGGGGCGCAGGTTGCCATCTCAAACCTGCCGCCGTTTCTTCAAAAGGAACTCCACTACGATCCCGTCCAGGCGCAGGCATATCTGGCGGCGCAAAGCGCGAAGAAAACAGCCGAACGAAAAGCGGCAGAGTCGAATTACGCGGCGGCGGTGGCCGCGTCCAAAAAGTTTCAAGCAGACGACCCTTTCCTTTTTGCGGTTACGGCAAACTTCCGCCATTGGGACCAGGACAACGACCAGGCCTTGTCGGTGGGAGAATTGGAAGAGGCGATCGGGAATCGATCCTACAAAGGCGCGGCCGCGGCGGCGCTGGTGGCGCTCCGAACGGTTGCTGTCGCCACCAATTTCACCGGGCCGCCGCTGACGCTGGCAAACATCCGGAAACTGTCCAAGGCTTCGGCGGCCCCGGATCAGCCCGATTTGCGCTGGACCTTCGAGGAGGGAATGGCGCGCATTGCCGCGGGCGTTTCGCGAAGCCTGCTGACTGCCTCCACCGTGCCGCGCCTGGACAACATCCACCAAGGACCCACGGGGGATTGTTTCGTGCTGGGCCCCATCGGCGCATTTCTGAACCGCGACCCGCATCAGGCGGCCTCCATCATCACTTCCGAGCCCGGTGGGCAAATTGCCGTGCATTTGGGAGTTGCGGCGGTCGTCATTGATCCGCCCACGGACGGAGAGATTGCCATGACGGCGGTCAAGAGCCGGGACGGATTGTGGGTGAACATGATCGAGAAAGCGATTGCCTCGGTTCATAACGACCAACTTCCATCCGACAAGCACAAGGACTTGACCCTCGAAGCGATCAATGATGGCGGATCTCCACTCAAGGTCATGTATTACTTGACCGGCAACTCCATTCATTTTTTCCCTTGCAGATGGGTGATCGACACGTCGCTTGGCGCGAATTTCAACGCCAGCAAACTTGAGGTCTTGCGAAAAAATCTCACGCAGGCCGTGGAGCAGAAAAAATTAATGACCACGGCCGTCATTCAAACGATCGTTCCTGGGCTCGTTCCGCACCATTGTTACGCCGTGCTCGGTTACGACGCGGCGACGGACAAGGTTAACTTGTGGAATCCGCACGGGAATAGCTTCAAGCCGTTCGGAACACCCGGCCCCAATAACGGCTATGCCACCAAGCATGGCCAATTCAGCGTCCCGTTAACCGAATTCGTCGAGGAATTCGCTGGCGTTTGGTTCGAAGGGCCCGAATTTATTTCGGATTGATTCTGAACACGCTTCCTAATTGACAACGGGCCGCAGCACGAGATTGCGGTATTCGATGCCTGTGTGGTCGCCTTGGAGCATGATCGGGCCGGGACGATCCACTTCGGGCCAGAGCGCGCCGCCAGTCGGGCCAAGCACTGGCTGGTTATCAATAATTTTGACGCCGTTCAACACGACGGTGGCGTGGCGCTTCACGTAAGTGATATCGACTGTTTGCCATTCACCGGCAGGTTTCTCGGCGGAGGCGGTCGGTTTGATGCGGCTGTAAATCGCGCCCATGTTGTGCGAGTCAAGTGGTTTGCCGTAACTGTCGAAAATCTGCACTTCGTCGATGCCGCGAATATAAATGCCGCTGTTGCCGCCCTTGGATAGCCGCGTTTCGGCGTGGAGCGAAAAATCCTCGAAGTCCGCAACGGTGCGAAGGTTGCCGTAATTTTTGTGCGGCTGACCCTCTGGCTCGTCGACCACGTTGGCCAGAACGCCGTCCTTCGCTCGCCAGCCGTTGTAGCCGTCGGTCTCGACAAGTTTCCAGCCCGTCAAATCGCGGCCGTTGAACAGCGTGACGGGCTCGCCGAATTTCACCTGGCTGAGATCGGGCGCAGGCGGCATCGGCGGGAGGCGTTTGCCGGTGTATTCGGTGTGTTCCGCAGCCGAGCCATCGGCTTTTGGAGTGGTGTCGGAAAATTTCAACTGATCGCCGTCGCGTGTGACGATGATGGTTTCGGCAACTTTCGTCTTCATTGGCTTGCCATCCGCGCCCTTGCTGTCGGCATCGCGAATATGCGTCAAGACTAACTTTCCATCGTTCATCTCCGCGCCATCCAGCTTATAAACACTTCCCCACCCCCACAGCATTTGCGCCGTCAATTTCCCGTCCGCAGACTGGACTCCGAGCCAGCCCGTGTGATCGCCCGGAATCGTAACCGCCCATTCGCCGAGGAATTGATTCGCCACATCACCACTTCTCGCTGATGACGGACCTTTCACTGTCAACTGATCGGCGTTGGACAAGACGATCTCCGGCTTGCCATTGTATTTGACAATTCGGCCCGTGATTTCGACGTCTTTTCCCTTCAGCGAGAGGAGGTTGGTGAATTTGTTGGTCGAATCGTTAAAAACAACGGCCGTAAACGGATTATCCGGAAACGGCTTTCCCATGTTGAGGAAGACAATGCGTTGCCTCGCTGAAACCTGCGCCACCGTCCCGGTGACAATCATGGTTTTGTCGTAATACTTGTCGGCATCAGCAAGTCCAATTTTGGCGGGCGTCCCTGTGTCATCGGCCAGCGCCGAAAATGCCGGTGCCAGTGAGGAAAGAACGAGCCAAATAAATAATTTCCGCATGGGCAAATAATTCATCCGAACCGCGCGAAGGGCAACCGAGAAAAGGGCCAGAGCAAGGCAGGGACGCCTCGCCGAGGCGTCCGGGGACTCTCAAAAATCCGAACGCATTCGAAAAGCGCCACACCCTCGGGCGCCTCGGCGCGGCGTCCCTGCCCTGCTCGCGCAGTATCAACCCGTCGCGATTCACTTCTCCGGCGGCAAGGTCCACGCTGATTTGAGATGAAAAATAGAAAGCGATTTCACCGTGGCTTCTCCACTTTCCACCCGCATCGATATTCCTTCTTCGGTTGGAATAATCCAGCGCGTGCATGATACCTGGCCCCCGTTGATGAAGGTCTCAATGGAACAGCGGTCGAGCAGGATTTCAAAGGAACGAACGGTTTCTGGAACGGGCTTCGGGCCATTGCCGGATTCCATGGTTTTCGATGTCAAATAAACGTGGTGACCGCGGAAATTGATGTCCACGTGCGCCTTGTCATCCAGCGCGATCTCGCCTTTCAGATGATATGTGTCCCCGTTCGGTTCAAGTGGAAGCGTTTCGTTGGCGCGCAGCGTCCGATTTGTCCAAACGTCCTCGCCGTCGTGCAAAAGCGCAATTTGCGAAATGGGATTTCGAAAAATGCGAAGCCCGTCCGGCGTACTGTGCAAGGTCAGTTCGCACGGAAAAGAAATCTGCTGGTTGAACGGCATGGCCGGGAAAGGCGGCTCGCGCATCCACGCCGTTTGAATGCGTCGCCCGTCGCCTGTCTCCATATTTGCCCACGATTGCGTCGCGTAGAAATGGGGCCCGACATCGCACGGAAGACGCCCTGTTTCTTCGGTGAATTTGAAACCGTCGAACGTGCCGACGGAGTAATTGCCGTTGCCTTGGATCAGCACCCATTTCGTGCGGTTCGCATCGCCGTCAATCGGCAGTTGGAAAAAATCCGGGCACTCGAAGCTGTGCGGAATCGGGTTGTGCTCGTCGTGCCAGTTGATGAGATTGGTCGAGGTGAAGATGCGATATTGCTCGTTGCCGTACATCATCATCACCCAGTGTTTTCCCGGTTCATACCAAAACACTTTCGGATCGCGCTCCGGCTCAATCATGAGCGGATTGTGTGAATAGCGCGTCCAAGTGCGCCCGTGGTCGAGGCTGTAACACATGCATTGAGTGCGTTGGTCGAAGCGCGACCAAAACGCCACCATCGGCGGATTTTTGGGGTCGTCGGAGAGGCCGGACGTGTTGTGATAATCAATCACGCAAGTGCCGGATTGAACACCGCTGCCCGTCTCCTCCTCCCAAAATGCGGGCGGAAGCTCCGTCCAATGAATGAGGTCGCGGCTGACCGCGTGAATCCAGCACTTGGCCCAGCGCTGGGCGAACAAATGATATTCGCCGTCGTAGTAAATCAGGCCGTTGAGATCGTTGAGCCAGCCTTCCTGAAATTCCTTGGGGTTGAGACGGGTCATGGCCCATTGACGCGCTGTAAAATGAAACTGCGGCCGCAACGATTCGTGATAGAGCGTCCCCGTATCCACCGGCATCCGTTCGGGGTGATTGGATTGCACGATGTGATCGACATTGATGTGTCCCCAATCCCCGGACGAATCGTCCACAATTTGAATTTGCGCTTTGTGTCCCGCCAATTCCTCGACATCCCAAGATTGCGGTTCAAGCCGGTCGCTCCGCCATCCCACCGCGCTGCGCACAATTTTCCCGTCGACCAGTAAATTGATGCAGGTCCGATATTCGTAATCGCCGCCCCCAATGCGAAAGCTGATGTATTTGCGTTTGATTGTGAATTGCGGAGAGGTCAAGGTGCCGCGCGGGCCGTCGTCCTCGATTTCGCTGCTGGCGACAAAGTCATCCAGCGCGTTTTCGATTTCGAGCTTATTAAACAACTCGCGCGGCGCAGGGCCGAGGCGGAACGCATTGCCGGTCGCTGTCCATTTCCCGAAGCTAGAGCGCGTAAAATCGCTGATAAGAATATCATCCGCCGCGCTCAACCGCACGGCCGACGCCATCAACAATACGGTGCAAAAACAGGCAGTGCGAAACCATGTTGTGTTCATCAAGGAACGACATCATCGCGGGCCGCCTTAGGCGTGGCAAGAATTTGTGAAGGCGCAATGTCACGGCATAGGAGGAGGCCCGATAGGCGGGTATGTCGAGTAAGTCCAAGAACGCGCGAGATGCAGCGAGCCGCTAACAACCATGTTGTTCCCTTTCGCATCGACCCCTTCACCCGCCAATGCTGCGGTAAGAGACATGGACGCCTTCCAACCGTCCGGGAACGGCGGCAAAGGATAATTTGGGTCGTATTCTTCGACGAATTGCGTCAGAAGAGCCATGCCTGAAGCCGAAAACTTCATGGTTCCTCCAAGCGCGGTGGAATCGTAAACAAGCGTCACCATCTCTCGGACTTTGTTGGTGGTCGTTTGAAAGCCGTCAGACATCTTTCGTCCCCAGGAAATCACATTGGATCCGGTTTGCAACGTCAGAATATTGGATACATCCCATGTGTTAGTTTTGCCAGTAACCACGAACGCGCCGTTGTAGGTTAGAACCGCGTCGCGAGGAAACTCATTGGTCGCCAGCGCGCCGGCGGCATATTCATCGATTGCCAACTGTTTCAAGAGGGCCTTTTTATCGAGAACAAGAACTTTTGGAGGCGGAACAATGTTTTTGGTGCTCGTGGTCTGTTCCATGCCCGTGAGCGTGATGGAGAGAGTTTGGGCGCGGCCGACAGAAATACCCGTCGCCGAGCACAGCACGATTGCCAGCATCGAAGAGCCGCGGCAGCAAATTTTCATAAAGCAACCGTAGCATATTTGTCAACAGAACGCAGCCACGCGCTCAGGGCAGACGCATCTTAATTCCGAGGTAGGGACGCCTCGCCGAGACTGTCTCAAAACGTTTTAGTCTGGCCGATCTGGTTATATGGGCACCAATAGGGGCTGTGGAAACGGGTGTCAACTTTTAGTTGTCAGAGCGTGGCTGGCGTCAGCGATGACGCCAAGCTTCCCTTTCCCTCCTTTTTTAGGCCGCCATCGCCAAATTTCCTTCAACCGCGGCGGTTTTGACTTCCATTTTCGGCGTCTGGACCCGGGCCTGCCACTTTTTATAGAGGATTCGCAGGTTCAAGGTGGCGCATAACAAGGCCCATTGGGCTTGCACGGCTTCCAGACCCCAAACTGTCCAACGCCGAAAGCCGTCGTGTTGCTTGAGCTGCCCAAACCGGCGTTCGATGATCTCTTTGCGCTTTCCATAAAGCGCGGCGGGTCCTGGCTCTTGCAGCCGGGCCCGCATGGCTTGCACCAGCGTGGTGTGCGGCCACACTTCGACTTGCCGCCCTTTGGGATCGCGGCTGCAGAGGGCGCGCACGGGACAGTCTCGGTGATGGCAGCGGAAGCGCTCAACGGTCTGGCCTTTCTTGGTGGTCTGGCCTTCGTGGTCCAGAAGGCGCTCTTGCGGGCAGGTGACGGTGTGGGCCGCCTCGTCATAATGAAAATGCTGCGTCGCGTAGGCGTTGTCGTGGGCTGGCTTGCCCTCCGCCGGCGGGGCCAGCACATTCATCTGCTGTTCCACGGCCGCTTTCAAGTCGGCCCCGCCCCCATAGCCGGCGTCGGCGGCGGTGAGGGTTGGAATGGCCGCCGGACCGAGGTTTTGCCTCGCTTCTTCAATCATGGGGACCAGCTGGCCGGCGTCGGTTTCCTGGCGGGTGGCTTGACAGGCGACCATGATGCCCTCCTGGCTGTCGGCCACCGCCTGGGCGTTGTAGGCAAAGCGGTTGGTGTCGCCGACTTTCATCCGGCGCGCCTCCGGTTCGGCTGGATGGTAATGGTGGCGCCCGTCGGCCTGCAGCTGGGCCAGGCCTTTTTTGATTTCCTCGCGCAGGGCCTGGCGCTGGGCCAACCCGGCGGGCAGCCGGCAGCCCGGTGCGCTGGAATCCTGGTTCTCCGCCACGACTTTGAGCTCGATTTCCTCCAAGGCGCCATCCAGCTGGGCCAGGAGCTTCTCCATGTAAACCTTGCTCCAGCCCTGCGGCCCGCTGCAGGCGGCTTGAATCTTGGTGCCGTCCAACGCTTGCAAGGCAAATCCCACCGCCCCGGTGCGGAGGGCCAGCTGCACGGTTTGCTTGAAAACCTGGCGCAGGGCCTTTTTGTTTCCGTCCCAGAACCGCCAGAGGCTGTTGTGGTCGGGGGCGTTGAGCCCCGTCAGCCACAGCAGCGAGACATGCTCCGTGCAGGCGGTTTCCAGCTTGCGGGTGGAGCGAATGCGGTGGAAATAACCGTAAAGCCAAATCTTGAGCAGGAGGCTGGGGGCATAGGGCGGACGGCCTTCGGCGGCGGCGGGAATGACAAACCCAAGCTGGGGCAGATCCAACTGGTCGACAAATTCGCGCAGGAAGCGGGCGGGATGGTCGGCGGACACCCAGTCCTCCAGGGCGGGCGGGAGGAGGAACTGCTGTCCGTAATCAGGGGCAATCGGTTGAGCCATATTTGTTGAACGGCATTGTCAACTAAAGGCTCACATATTGTCAAATACATTCCTCAAAAAACAGAAGTTTTAGACAATCT
>CAVXRD010000002.1:0-3615160 GCA_963764165.1 uncultured Verrucomicrobiae bacterium | reverse complement strand
AGGATCGGCGTCGCTGGAGTGACGGCCAGCGTCCCATTGACCAGGGTCACGGTGTAGTTCGATTCGAGGTTGTTCGGATCTGCCAGGCTCGGGACAATGGCATAGCTTCCAACCGGGCTGCCGGGGGTGGCCGCGGTCGAATAACTGGCGGTGATGCTGTCGCCATTGACCAATCCATTGATCGTGCCGCTGAAGGTGGGATTGGCCTGGCCATAGCTGCGGCTCGCGTCATGGGCCGTCACCATCAACGGCGCCGGCACAACAATCAGCGTCACGGTGCCTGTGACCGCCAGATAATCCACCGTGTCCGCCGGGGTAAAGACCGTGGTCAGCGTGTTGGTGCCGGTCTCGAGCACCGTGCCATTGGTCGGGTTGTAGGCGAACGTGCCCGCCACATTGGCGCTGGCCCCGAGTTGATTGCTGTCCAGCGCCGTGCCGTAGGTGATGCTCACCGGATTGGTCCAGGCAAGGATCGGCGTCGCTGGAGTGACGGCCAGCGTCCCATTGACCAGGGTCACGGTGTAGTTCGATTCGAGGTTGTTCGGATCTGCCAGGCTCGGGACAATGGCATAGCTTCCAACCGGGCTGCCGGGGGTGGCCGCGGTCGAATAACTGGCGGTGATGCTGTCGCCATTGACCAATCCATTGATCGTGCCGCTGAAGGTGGGATTGGCCTGGCCATAGCTGCGGCTCGCGTCATGGGCCGTCACCATCAACGGCGCCGGCACAACAATCAGCGTCACGGTGCCTGTGACCGCCAGATAATCCACCGTGTCCGCCGGGGTAAAGACCGTGGTCAGCGTGTTGGTGCCGGTCTCGAGCACCGTGCCATTGGTCGGGTTGTAGGCGAACGTGCCCGCCACATTGGCGCTGGCCCCGAGTTGATTGCTGTCCAGCGCTGTGCCGTAGGTGATGCTCACCGGATTGGTCCAGGCAAGGATCGGCGTCGCTGGAGTGACGGCCAGCGTCCCATTGACCAGGGTCACGGTGTAGTTCGATTCGAGGTTGTTCGGATCTGCCAGGCTCGGGACAATGGCATAACTTCCAACCGGGCTGCCGGGGGTGGCCGCGGTCGAATAACTGGCGGTGATGCTGTCGCCATTGACCAATCCATTGATCGTGCCGCTGAAGGTGGGATTGGCCTGGCCATAGCTGCGGCTCGCGTCATGGGCCGTCACCATCAACGGCGCCGGCACAACAATCAGCGTCACGGTGCCTGTGACCGCCAGATAATCCACCGTGTCCGCCGGGGTAAAGACCGTGGTCAGCGTGTTGGTGCCGGTCTCGAGCACCGTGCCATTGGTCGGGTTGTAAGCGAACGTGCCCGCCACATTGGCGGTGGCCCCGAGTTGATTGCTGTCCAGCGCTGTGCCGTAGGTGATGTTCACCGGATTGGTCCAGGCAAGGATCGGCGTGGCTGGAGTGACGGCCAGCGTCCCATTGACCAGGGTCACGGTGTAGTTCGATTCGAGGTTGTTCGGATCTGCCAGGCTCGGGACAATGGCATAACTTCCAACCGGACTGCCGGGGGTGGCCGCGGTCGAATAACTGGCGGTGATGCTGTCGCCATTGACCAATCCGTTGATCGTGCCGCTGAAGGTGGGATTGGCCTGGCCATAGCTGCGGCTCGCGTCATGGGCCGTCACCATCAACGGCGCCGGCACAACAATCAGCGTCACGGTGCCTGTGACCGCCAGATAATCCACCGTGTCCGCCGGGGTAAAGACCGTGGTCAGCGTGTTGGTGCCGGTCTCGAGCACCGTGCCATTGGTCGGGTTGTAGGCGAACGTGCCCGCCACATTGGCGCTGGCCCCGAGTTGATTGCTGTCCAGCGCTGTGCCGTAGGTGATGCTCACCGGATTGGTCCAGGCAAGGATCGGCGTCGCTGGAGTGACGGCCAGCGTCCCATTGACCAGGGTCACGGTGTAGTTCGATTCGAGGTTGTTCGGATCTGCCAGGCTCGGGACAATGGCATAACTTCCAACCGGGCTGCCGGGGGTGGCCGCGGTCGAATAACTGGCGGTGATGCTGTCGCCATTGACCAATCCATTGATCGTGCCGCTGAAGGTGGGATTGGCCTGGCCATAGCTGCGGCTCGCGTCATGGGCCGTCACCATCAACGGCGCCGGCACAACAATCAGCGTCACGGTGCCTGTGACCGCCAGATAATCCACCGTGTCCGCCGGGGTAAAGACCGTGGTCAGCGTGTTGGTGCCGGTCTCGAGCACCGTGCCATTGGTCGGGTTGTAGGCGAACGTGCCCGCCACATTGGCGCTGGCCCCGAGTTGATTGCTGTCCAGCGCCGTGCCGTAGGTGATGCTCACCGGATTGGTCCAGGCAAGGATCGGCGTCGCTGGAGTGACGGCCAGCGTCCCATTGACCAGGGTCACGGTGTAGTTCGATTCGAGGTTGTTCGGATCTGCCAGGCTCGGGACAATGGCATAGCTTCCAACCGGGCTGCCGGGGGTGGCCGCGGTCGAATAACTGGCGGTGATGCTGTCGCCATTGACCAATCCATTGATCGTGCCGCTGAAGGTGGGATTGGCCTGGCCATAGCTGCGGCTCGCGTCATGGGCCGTCACCATCAACGGCGCCGGCACAACAATCAGCGTCACGGTGCCTGTGACCGCCAGATAATCCACCGTGTCCGCCGGGGTAAAGACCGTGGTCAGCGTGTTGGTGCCGGTCTCGAGCACCGTGCCATTGGTCGGGTTGTAAGCGAACGTGCCCGCCACATTGGCGCTGGCCCCGAGTTGATTGCTGTCCAGCGCTGTGCCGTAGGTGATGCTCACCGGATTGGTCCAGGCAAGGATCGGCGTCGCTGGAGTGACGGCCAGCGTCCCATTGACCAGGGTCACGGTGTAGTTCGATTCGAGGTTGTTCGGATCTGCCAGGCTCGGGACAATGGCATAGCTTCCAACCGGGCTGCCGGGGGTGGCCGCGGTCGAATAACTGGCGGTGATGCTGTCGCCATTGACCAATCCATTGATCGTGCCGCTGAAGGTGGGATTGGCCTGGCCATAGCTGCGGCTCGCGTCATGGGCCGTCACCATCAACGGCGCCGGCACAACAATCAGCGTCACGGTGCCTGTGACCGCCAGATAATCCACCGTGTCCGCCGGGGTAAAGACCGTGGTCAGCGTGTTGGTGCCGGTCTCGAGCACCGTGCCATTGGTCGGGTTGTAGGCGAACGTGCCCGCCACATTGGCGCTGGCCCCGAGTTGATTGCTGTCCAGCGCTGTGCCGTAGGTGATGCTCACCGGATTGGTCCAGGCAAGGATCGGCGTCGCTGGAGTGACGGCCAGCGTCCCATTGACCAGGGTCACGGTGTAGTTCGATTCGAGGTTGTTCGGATCTGCCAGGCTCGGGACAATGGCATAACTTCCAACCGGGCTGCCGGGGGTGGCCGCGGTCGAATAACTGGCGGTGATGCTGTCGCCATTGACCAATCCATTGATCGTGCCGCTGAAGGTGGGATTGGCCTGGCCATAGCTGCGGCTCGCGTCATGGGCCGTCACCATCAACGGCGCCGGCACAACAATCAGCGTCACGGTGCCTGTGACCGCCAGATAATCCACCGTGTCCGCCGGGGTAAAGACCGTGGTCAGCGTGTTGGTGCCGGTCTCGAGCACCGTGCCATTGGTCGGGTTGTAAGCGAACGTGCCCGCCACATTGGCGCTGGCCCCGAGTTGATTGCTGTCCAGCGCCGTGCCGTAGGTGATGCTCACCGGATTGGTCCACAAAATCGATGGTGATGCCACATTGACAATAAACGATTGCTGAACGGGCGCGGCAACGTATTGGCTGTTAGTCACCAAGGCGGCTTGGACGAAAACAGTGCCGACCCCAGTAATTGTCAAAAGATTGCTGCCTATGCTGGCCGGACCGGATAGGACGGTAAATGCAATAGGCAAGCCGTTATCCGGAGACGTCGAGGCGGCCAGGGCGAATGGCGAATCGCCGTAGGCATGGTTTGAAATAGAATTGAACGTAATCGTTTCCTGAATTGTGGGTGCAGGCGGCGTAAAAGTGAACGATTGTTCGGCTGCGAAAGAAGAACCGGCGTACGCACCATCGACGGCTTGAACGGTCCAGTAGTAGTTGGAACCGACGTTCAAATTAGTCAGCAGCAGGAACAGTCGCTCTCCCGCGTTGCCCGGCGCCGGCAACAAGCGATAGCCGTTTGGCAAAGATTGAGGAGAGACAACATCGGATGCTCCCGGAGCGGAGCCGACGCGAACATTGTAGCTTAGAGACTGAACCGGAGTCTGCGCATCGCTGCCTGCATTCCAAGTCAGCACGGCGTTAGTGGCACTATACGAAAGCCATAAGTTTGTGGGGGGGCTTGGCGGGGTGTTCGAGGTAATGCAATTATTTTGCCACAGTTCAGAAAGCGGTTGATAGTTGAAATTCAATCCCAATAAAAACATATCGATGCGTCCATCATTATTGAAATCGCCGAAAGTAACGAAACCGTATTGAAGCGGCGGCAAGCCTTCATTGGCATCGGCGAACGTGTCATTGCGCTGATTGAGCATGAGCGATGTCTGTTCGTAACCTTGAATATCGAATCCTGTTAAAAGGATATCCAGGTAGCCGTCATTATTGTAATCACCGACGGCAAGCGATCCCCAAAAAAGCGGAGGCAGATTTGCGTTCGCGTTGGTAAATATGCCACCACCCAAATTGTGCCAAAGCTGGCACACCGGGTTATAATTAGTGTCTTGGCCCTCTAACAAAATGTCCAGGTGTCCGTCGTTTCCAAAATCTCCCAAAGCTATGGAGTTAGGCTCCGTATTAATCCCGGGCAATGGGACATTGAGATTTGTAAAGACTCCATTGCCCAGGTTGCGCCAGACTTGTGAAATATAGTTATTATTAACCCAACCGCCGAGCACAATGTCCATGTAGCCGTCTCCCATCAAATCACCCACAGCAACAGAGGAATCGGAAATGCCGGTTAGCGGGACGTTCA
Source organism: uncultured Verrucomicrobiae bacterium (assembly GCA_963764165.1). GTDB lineage: Bacteria > Verrucomicrobiota > Verrucomicrobiia > Limisphaerales > Palsa-1400 > Palsa-1400. The sequence continues at coordinate 3,610,185 of CAVXRD010000002.1, read as the reverse complement.
GGTTAGTAAAGACGCCGCCTCCCAAATTACGCCAGATTTGAGCGACGTTATCGCCATTGTTGTCGTAGCCGGTGAGGAGTATGTCCGGTTTTCCATCGTTATCAAAGTCGGCCCAGGCCACGGCGCTGTAGCCGACTCCCGGGAGCGGAATATTCACGTTAGTAAAGGTGCCATCACCCATGTTGCGCCACAATTCGGTATCGGCGTAGCCATTGTTATCGTAGCCGGTGAGGAGGATGTCCAGATAACCATCATTGTCGTAGTCGGCGAGGGCAATAGAGCTGTTGCCAACCTGGGTCAGAGTGGCGGGACTTTTGACGAATGTGCCATTGCCCTGGTTCATCCAGATTTCGGTCACTGAGTTGTAGTTGGTATCGTAACCGGTTTGGACCAGGTCGAGGTAGCCGTCGTTGTTGAGATCGCCCCAGGCCATGGCGCCATATTTCAACTGAGTGAAATTGGTGCCGACGAGGGTTGCCGGCGGATCAATCACCCAATCGGCTCCGTAAAACGTTCCCAAGCCATTGGAAGCGACCAGGCGGTAGTGTGTGCCAATGGCATTCTGGATTGCAGCCTGAGGCAAAGATGGTGTCAGATCACTGCTTCCGAGATTTTGCGCGGCAGTGGCGTTGCCATAATTGGTATCCGGTCCATACTCGAACCAGGCTATCGTATCGCTGCCATCAGGCAGGACAGCGCCATTGAGGATGGCTGTATTATTTGTGGCAAACATCGTCGCGGAGAGGGTAAAGACTTGCGGCGGGGCCAACGGCAAGGTAGTGAAAGTGACATCGTTTCCAAAGGCCGAACTAATCTCGCCTACTGCCGCAAGCTGGTAATGGTATGACGTGCCGGCCAGGAGATTGGTTGTGAGGTTGGTTATTGGCCAGATGCTTTGGTCAAAATTAGTCCATAGCGGCTCATCAATGAGAGTGCCGTTGTTTCCGCTGCCGCTTTGGTCGATAATGGTATCGCCAGAACCTTCATTCATCGGCCACCACGCTTGTAACTGAGCAAAATAAGGATGGGCCGGGGAGACCGTGCTATTCATCCAGACTTGAATTGTGGATTGCGGCAGGGCCGCGTTCCAAACGCGCACTTCCTGGAGCAGACCCAGGTAATAGTTGCCAAAAGCCAGTCCGAGATCGAATTCTCCCACGGCTTGTAATTGGCCGGTGGGATTGTCCTGGGCCAGAAGCATGCCATCCATATAGATGCTGCGGGTGTTCGCATTCGCATCATAGACGCAGGCCCAGTGATGCCAAACATTGGTGCCAGTGGTGGTGTCGATGGGCATCGGTGTGTTCAGGTCATCACCATAGAAGGCGAAGGTGAAGACATCGTAATCACGGAAGCCGATATGCAGGTATTGGTCGGTGTTTTCCGATTGGCCATCCCCGACGATGAGATCGTAGCGTCCGAAGGAACTACGGAGCGCATTGAACTCGATGGTAAACGAACCGGCATCAAGGTCGATATTTGTCCCGCAATCAACATAAGTTTGGTTGCCGTCGAAAGCCAGGGCGTCTGAGAAGGCGGAGTAATAGTTGGTCGCGGTGTCGAAGTCGTAGTTCGTATTGATTCCATATTGGAAGAAAACGGCGGCCGGAGTTGCATTTGGATGGACGCTGCCATTAAGCGTGGCATGAGTGATCCCAACACCACTGGCGGCCTCCGTAGTGGCAATAATGGGCGTGGCCGCGCCGGCGCCAGCAGGGGGAAAAACCAGGTCGTCGCCATACGTAACGCCGCCGATATTCGAGGCAACAGCGCGATAGTGGTAGATTGAACCGGATGATATCGTGGCGCTGACAAAGATGGAGGCATTTGTTGCGCCAAGACTTATTTCCGAAGTCGTGCTTCCATAGTTTGTGTCGATCCCGTATTGGAACCAGGCATAAGTGGCGCCGTGCTCTGGATTGACACGCGCGTCCAGAGTGATTCCTCCCGAAGTTGAAAGCGCGCCCAGGGTGACGACCGTTGGCGGGGGCGGCGTCAAGGTGCTAAAGACGAAGTCATCGCCAAAAGCCGAGCTGGACTGACCAAGCGCCGCCAACCGATAGTGATAGGTAGTGCCAGCCAGCAGATTGCTGGTGTAGGCCGCAACGGGCCAAGCGGTTCGGGCGATATTCGTCCATTGCAGTCCATTCATGAGAGTGCCGTTGTTCCCGTTGCCACTTTGGTCGATAATAGTATCGCCAGAACCTTCGTTCATCGGCCACCAGGCCTGTAACTGAGCAAAATAAGGATGGGCCGGAGACAACGTGCTATTCATCCACGCTTGAATAGTGGATTGCGGAAGGGCCGTGTTCCAAACGCGGACTTCGCCAATCGCCCCGTTGAAGAATTCGCCGAAATCGGTGACGCCGATATTGAGATTTGAGTCATCGACAGCGTGACCAGTGCCAGGATTATCGGAGCCGAGAGCCACACCATCGAGGTAGATCGTGCGAGTATTTCCATCGAACGTAACCGCGACATGATGCCATGAACCGGACAAATCGGGGGTATTGACTGTCAAATCGTTGCCCCACCAGTAATTAATCAATCCAGAATCGGTCAGGCGAAAGGCGTTGACAGCATTGCCATTGCCGAATTCGCCCCAACCAATGATTCCTTCGGTGCCCATCGAGACTGGATTGATCCGCGCTTCGATCGTGTAAGGCGAGTCGCCGACGGGAACGTTCGGTTGCGCGACGGCGGCATATTGATCAACGCCGTCGAAAGCCAGGGCGGTGAAGAAGTCAGAATAGTAATTGGTGGTGGTATCCAAGCCGTAGTTTGTATCGGTTCCATACTCGAAGAAGACGGCCGCCGGAGTAATACTGGGTTGAACACTGCCATTAAGAGTGGCGCTGTTAAATCCAATGCCGGTTGCCGCCTCGGTGGTGGCAATAATTGCGCTACTGATGGGAACGAATACTTTGTCACCACCATAAGTAACGCCGGCAATATTGGAGGCGACCAATTGATAATGATAGATCGAGTCGGAGGTCACGCCGCAAACGCGGTTTGTCACGGCAACCAAGTTTGTCCCGGCGCCGATATCCATTGGCTGAGTGGCGCTTCCATAGGATTGGGTTGGGCCGTATAAGAAATATACCTGGGTATCGGCAAATTCGGGATTGGCGGCGCCATTTAGGGTTGCGGCATTGCTGGTGATGTCGCTGGCTGGGAGGGTGACCGACGCTGGAGCGAAAAGGGTGTCTATGGAAATGGTGGCTGGCGGAGAATTGCTTGGGCCGTCCAAGACTTCAAATGTAAACGCGTCGTTGCCCGCAAAACCGGCGTTCGGCGTATAAACAATGTTGGGTGCCGTGCCAGTCAGGTTACCGTTGGCAGGTTGAGTGACAATGGCAAAGGTCAACGAATCCTCATCTGGATCGCCGCCGGTCAGCGTCACAGGCAGCGAAGTGCCGCCTATATCGGTCAACACTTGGTTGGTGGCGGTTGGGGTTTGCAATGGCGGCAGAGCGTCCAGGGTGATCGAAAGCGACGCGTTCGTGTAATCGACGGAGTCCGTTGGCGTAAACTGGACCGCCAACGAGTTGGCGCCGGTGGAGACGATTGCGCCCAGAGGTGGCGTGTAGGAGAAGGATCCCGGAACTGAAGCGGCGGCATCAAGTTGGTCAGCGCCTAAAGTCATGCCGGAATGTATCGTGCCGGGATTCCATGTTAGCGTTGGAACGGTGCGGACGAAAAATGATTGAATCGCGGGAGTAGCCGGGGCGTAGTTTGTGTCGCCCAGTTGGTCCGCTTCAACAATGACGTTTCCAGCACCCGTCAAGGTTAGCACATTGCTGGAAAGGGTGGCGGGGCCGGATGTCACGCTGAATGTCACAGAAAGACCGCTGTCCGACGAGGCGGTCAAAGTAATGGGATTGGCGCCGACGGTTTGGTCTCCAATTGGAGCAAAGGAAATCGTTTGCGGTATCAGTTCGATCGTCAGGGTTCCGTTGGTCACGAGAAGGAGGTAGTTGGTTAAGCTGCCATCCGGGTTAATCAAAGAGGGGACGATTGGATATGTTCCGACAGGTGTCGAGGCGGTGACCGGCGAGCCGGGCGGCGGGGAGAATACTTGCACTTGATCCAGCGACGGCGCGGCGACCACAATTTGACCCAAAGGCGACTGAACGACACCATAAGGACCTGTGGCCCCGAAATCTCCATTCCAACTGGCGAGGAAATTGGCGTTGGTATCGAACTTCAGGATACGATTGTACTGACTATCCGGGATATAGATGTAGCCATCGTTTCCGACACAGATTCCATTCGCAAAGTATCCGTTAGGCGTAACGGTAGAAGGCAGGCGGAAGAGATGGAGAAAATTTCCATTCGAGTCGAAGCTACCAACGACTTCACCGCTGAGGTAAAAATTTCCATTGGTATCGATGGCAAGGCTGGTGTTATATCCGACTCCAATGTTAATTGTCCTGATAATATTGCCGTCCAGGTCGAATTGCGCTATGCCGTTGTACAATTCCGGCACATAAACGCTGGAATTTGCCACCGCCAAGCCGTAGGGGGACACAGCCGGCCAATTGGTGATAAAGTTTCCGGCCGTGTCGAATTTAACGATGCGATTGGCGTAGAAGTCGGCAACATAGAGATTCCCGCCGGAGTCCAGCCCGATCTCCGCTGGATATTGCAACTCTCCGGGGAGCGAGCCGAATTGGGCAATGTAGTTGCCATAACGATCAAATTCTTCGATCCAATTGGTGAATCCGGCAGCCCGATTGTAGTTGACGACGTAAATGTTGCCGTAGGCGTCGGTGGCGATGTTTTCGGGACTTTGGAGCAGGCCCGGCCCGTCACCGCCGACGCCAAAAGCTAAGTCATAAGTATCGGGGATGGTTGGATCCGGCGGGACCACAGCATTATATGAGGCTCCGATGTCATCCCCCGCAATGACGCCGAGCAACTCACCCGTGAAGGTCTGGTTTGTTTGGCCGAAAAAGCGGGTGGCGTTGCTGACCGTGACGGTGATTAGCGGCGGGCCAACGGAGAAGGTCTGTTGGACGGCAGCGGCGCCAATGATGCTATTGCCTGCCTGGGATGCTTCGACCGTGACCAAACCCGTGCCCAAGAGATAAAGCTCATCGCCGTTGTTAGTGGCGTTGCCGGAAACGACGCTGAAAGTTACGTCAAGACCGGAGGAAGCTGTCGCGCTCATTATCAGGACGGTGTTGGCACTCTGGAAGTTGGGAATAGGGGTGAAAGTGATCGTTTGGCTCTCGGACTGAACGACGATCTGATTCGTGGCGAATGAAATCGCGTAATTGGTATCGGCGGGGGTGAATTGAGCAATGAGCGAGTTCGTGCCGACAGGCAGAACTGTTCCGGCCGGCGGAGTATAGACGAATGTTCCATCAATAGGATTGACTTGAGTGTAGAGGTAACCATTCGCATTGAACAGGTTCGTTGGCAACGGAACGCCGTAAGCCAATGGTGAAAAACTATTGTCCCAGGTTACGTAAGTCGGCATTGGTTCCACTGCAAAGCTGGCCTGCGCGACCGCCGAGTTGTAATTGTTGTTGCCCGGCAGAGTAGCCGTGACGGTTACCAAACCGGTCCCTGTAACAACCAGGTTTGGCCCGGCAAAGGAGGCGGGGCCTGTCGCGGACAACACCACGGACAACCCGGAATTCGGCTGCCCTACATAGGTGCTGACGGCGAACGGCGCGCTGCCGTATTGTTCGTTGTAGAAATGATCGAGAAAGCCAACCTGCTGGTCGGCCTTGAAAACAACCTGCTGAACAGTGGACGTCACGGTCCCGTAAACGGGATTAACCGGGCTAAAGATGGCCGTGAGCGTGTTAGTGCCGGCATTGAGGATCGTTCCATCCCCCGGGGTGTAATTAAACGAGCCGGAGACGTTCGCCGTCGCGTTAAGCTGGGAGAAGTTCCCCGTGTGAATAGGAGTGCCGTAAGTGATTGGCGCCGGATTTGTCCAATTTATTGACAGAGGCTGATAAGCGTTGAATCCCGTCTGGGCGCTGGCGTTATAATAGTCGCTATCACCGGCTTGTGTGGCCGTTACGATAACCACTCCCGCGTTCGTTGCCACGACAAAGTTGTTGGATAGGAAGCCAGGGCCGGAGACGCCAAATGTAATCGGCAACCCTGAGCTTGTGGTGGCGACGAGCGGAACCGGCGAAGCGCCGAGGATTTGGTCCGGGATAGCTCCGAGAGTTATGGTCTGGATTCCCTTGTAAACTTCGATTGAGTTGGTGGCGGAGAAAGTGGAATTTCCATTTCCGGCGGGATAGAAAGCCGCCACCAGCGAATAGTTTCCCGGATGCAGAACGGTGCCGGCGGGAGGATTATAGACGATTGTGCCTGGGAAATTTACCCGGGCGTTGAGCTGCTGCGGACCCAGGGCCGCCGGATATGAAAGCGGATTAGGCGCCCAAATGAATGAAGGCTGGATGACCACGGATTGGGTGACAGGAATGGCAGCACTGTAGTTTTGATTGCCACCTTGCGAGGCTGACACTGTAACAGTCCCCGCGCCTGTCGGAGTAAGAGTGTTTCCCACGAGTTGAGCAGGACCCGAGACAAGTTGAAGACTTACCGGCAGCCCCGAGGAGGAATAAGCATACAACGTGATCGGGGCGGCGCCGTACCCCGGGTAATCGATTTGGTTAAACGTGATGCTCTGAGACGCCGGGAGCACATCGAGAGTGACGCTGGCCACCGCGGAGTTGTAGTCATTGGTGTCATATGGAGTGAAGGTGAGGAACATGTTGTTTATCCCACCACTAAGAACCGTGTCATTGGTCGGATTATACGCAAAATTCCCTCCGATCGGCGTCTCCACGCCATAAGCTTCGGCGTTAAGCTGAAGCGGGCTGAGCAACGCGCCGTAAGTGATTGGCGCGGGGTTGGTCCAAACAATGGCGGGCGTGAACCGAGCCACGGTGAAAATCTCCGGGTCATTCGTAACGCCAAGATATTCGTCCGTTCCGGGTTGATAAGCCCGGATGGTGACAGTTCCCGCGCCGCTCGGGGTAAAAAGATTACTGAACGCGGGCGGGAATAGTTCGTTTGTATAAGTGTAGGATCCGCCCACGAATGGTTCCGTAATGACAAGGTACATGGGCCCGCCGGAGGTCGGTTGGGCAATCAGAGGGATTGACTGGCCAAAAACAATCTGATTCGTGAATTGATTAGTGACAATTTGCTGCGTTGCTTTGATTATTGTGAGAGTTCCCGTATTCGTTGTGATGACATAGTCAGGCAGGCGCTGGCCCGGATCGTTGAGCGTCGGAACGATTCCATAGCCACCCACGTAACTCGAGCTCGTGGCGGCGGTGCTGAATGAAGCAGTGATGATATCGCCGTTTTGCAATCCCGTCACGGTGCCAGTCAGGATTGGATTGGTTTGCCCGTAGGCGCGGGTGTAATCGCTGGCAGTAACCACCAGCAGCGCTGGAGCGACATTGAAAGTATGCGTGACGCTCCCGGCCGCCGCATATTCCGCGCTGCCCGCTTGCGATGCTTGCACCGTGACCGCGCCCGCGCCAAGCAGGGTCAAAACATTGCCGGAAAGACTGGCCGGGCCGGAAACAACACTGAAACTTACCGGCAGGCCGGTGGAACTCGATGCGCTGAGCGTCAGGGGTGAATCGCCATAGACGTGATTCGGCAACGCGCCGAAGCTGATCGTTTCCGCACTTTGCTGGACCAACAAAGGCACGCTGGCGTTAGTGGTTAGATAATTGGTGGTGTTGCTGGGAGTAAACGTCACATTCAGTGTGTAGGAACCGACATCGAGAACGGTTCCGGCGGTTGGACTATAACTGAAGCTGCCCGGCACGCTGGCTGAGGCATCCAATTGATCCGGGCCTAGCGCCGTTCCGTAATTGATGGCGGCGGGCGCCGACCACGTGATGACGGGCGCGGCAGGCTGGACGTTGATGAATTGCTCAACGTTGCTGGCGGCCAGGTAATTCGAGTTGCCCGGTTGAGTGGCGACAACCTGGATTATTCCAGCGCCCGTGATTGTTAGAATGCCATTTGCTAGAGTTGCCGGGCCGGACACCAGCGAGAATTGCACCGGCAAACCAGATGAAGCAGTGGCTTGCAGCGAAAGGGGAACGGAGCCAAGTGTTATCGGGCCGTTGGATGAAAACGAAATGGTCTGCGGCGCCGCATAGTTCAGGATCAGGCTGTTGCTATCGGAGGACAGAATCAAAGTGAACTGGCCGGTGCCCGGGCCATTAGTGATAATGTCAAAGTTGGCGGGATTGAACCCTAAAACTCCTTTCGTGGTCTGGACTAATGTCCACCACCCCGGCGTCGTACTGACAAAGTTGGCCGTACCGCCGGATGGAGTCAACACGTTGATGGCAAAATTTGTGGCGGCGGAAACGTCCAGAGTTCCGCTGAGATCGAGCGAATCATAACCCGTGCCTGCGGATGCTGTTGCATTGCGGAAATTCCAACTATAAGAACCGCTGCCGGACCAGACCAGATTGCTGAAGGCAAGCCGTCCATTGGCGGTGAGAGCTGTGCCACTATTGACTGTGATGGAAGTGTTGGGATCACTGCCGTTGAGTAGCAGCGCGCCGGCGACAAGCTGAACTTCGCCTTGCAGGCCGTTGGCTGTTCCGCAAATCAGAGTGCCGAGTCCGTCCTTGATGAGAAGGCCAGGCGAACCGTCCCATCCGCCGATACTTCCGGCTATTGTATTCGTGAGACCGGCGTTCACCGTCAGGGTATTTGTGCCGCCAAGCAAGAAGAGCGAGCTGCCCGCCGAGCCGCCGGATGTTCCCGGGTCACCATAGATCCCGGTTCCTCCGGTACCCGGAGTAAGCGAACCAGAATCAAAAGTGACGTCAATACCGTGGAGCGACGCACCATTGTCACTCCGTACAAACACGGCCGCGCCGAGGGCCGCTCCTCCTCCACCGCCGCTGTAGGAGTATTCTGCCGTGCCACCGAACGCCACACTTCCAGCGGGAGCATTCCCGGCAGAACTTCCGCCACCACCACCGAAGGCGCCTTGACCGCCAATATACCCAGCGCCTCCACCGCCGCCTAAACCGCTGGCATTCCCGCCGTTATCACCGTTTTGGTAGTCGTCGCCTCCACCTCCGCCGCCGAAATCGCCAGACGCGCCGCCGCTTCCACCCGCGCCCCCGCCACCGCCGCCAAATTCTCCGCCGCCCCCACCGACACCTGACCCAGCGCCTCCGCCGCCGCCAAATATTTCTCCATTACTGCCAGAAGCGGTATACGTTCCACCATTCCCGCCGTCCACTCCGCCCGAACTGCCGCTCCCGTAGTTTGCATTTGAACCGGATTGACCGTCGGTGAGTCCGCCGCCGCCTCCACCGCTGCCGTAGTTGCCGTCGCCGCCATTGCCCTCAAATCCACCGCCGCCGCCGCCGGGTCCATAGCCATTTCCGCCATTACCGGCAAACCCCCCACCGCCACCCGCGCCGCCATCGTAATTGCCGCCGTTGCCTCCCAGTCCGCCACCACCGCCGCCGACGACCCCGGAGGGGTAGGTGTCAGGATTGAGGATAGTCGAGCCGCCATTGCCACCCGCGGCACTATTGCTGACAAAAGCGACGCCCGAAACGGTAACATCACCCGCGTTAATGAGCATTGCGCCACCGAGACCAGCGCCCCCGCCACCGCCGCCGAATCCGCCATTGCCGCCCTGGGCAAAGCCGTTGGACAAAGTCAACTGATTGACGGCGACGGTTTGCCCCGGGGCATTGATGAAGAAGATTCGATTGCTTTGATTGCCACTGATCGTGAGATTGGACGCGCCGGGGCCATTGATGATCACGCTGTTGGTAATCATCGGCAGCATGCTGAGGAGGGAAATGCTGCCGGAAACGCCAGTGGCATCAATAACAGTGGGCACGGAAATGAGGCTGCTATCCAACAATGCCTGTCGCAAAGTGCCGCGGCCGCTGTCCGCCGTTGATGTGACAGCAATGTAAGTGTTGGCGTCGATGACGAAACCGACTTGGTCAACCCATGCGGCGTCCGTCCCGGATGGCGGGGCGCCATCCTTCTGATACGTCCAACGCAAATCATAAACGGCCGGCCCCAAATGAATGCTGACCGGCTGCCAATCGACTTCGCCGGAAATGGCGTTGGTGGAAACGCCGTTGAGGGAAAGTTCCAGCAGGCCGTGATTGGCTGCCGAGGAAACTTTCCACCAGAACGAGAGTGTTCCGGGGCCGGTTATGGTGGTTTCCATCCAACTTTGCTGATTGCTCGAAATATTCCCGGATTGAGCGGCGTAGGTATTGGTTCCGTAGGTAATTGAGCCTTCTGTGAACCAATCGGTGTTTCCTCCAGTCTGCCAGGTCAAGCCCGAGGTGCTCAGGGCCTGGGCCAGTGAGGAGGTAACGGACAGAGTCACATTGGAGCTTGTATTCGTGCCCAGGCTGTTTCCTACCTGGACAGAGTAATCACCGGCATTGGCTGATTGAGCCGGCGTTATCGAGTAGGTGGAAGATGTCGCGTCCGGAATAACTGTGCCATTGAACGACCATTGATAAGCGAAAGGACTAGCGCCAGAAGCATACGCGGTAAAGAGAGCCGTCCCGCCGGCAGGAACGGTCTCGCTGGAAGGCTGGACGGAAATGAACGGATTGGGAGTGACGACCAAGTCAGCCACCCAGGCGGCGTTGGATACCAGGGCATAGTTGTAGTTTTGAGAGTAAACCCATTCCAGCGTGTGAGGACCCGAGGCAATATTGAGCTTTACCTGCTGCCAGCCAGATACGTTATAAACATTGTCCGCCAACTGTCCGTCAAGATAGAAAATCAGATCCGATTCGCCGGAGATCTTCCACCAGAAAGAAACGGTGGCAGGTCCTGTCACGGTCGTTTGCATAATGCTTTGGCCGGAACCAGTAATAGCGCCACTTTGCGCGGCGGCGATGCCGTCATAAGTGACATTCGTTTCGCCAAACCAAATTGCATTGCCGCTGTTGGAGAAAACAAGGCCGGGCGCTTCGAGGGCCTGCGCTAATGTCAGGCCATAGATCAGCTCCGCCGCGGACGAGTATAGCTCGCATCCTTCCGACGACGTGACCACGCAGCGATATTGATCGCCTCCCAGCGCCGCCGTCACATTGGAAACCGTGAGCGAGGCGGTTTGGCTGCCGGTGAAATTGCCGCCGTCGGCAAGATTGGTGAAGAGCGCCGCGCCCGCCGCGAGGCGTTGCCATTGATAGGATGTGACAGCCCGGCTCGGAACAACAGAAAAGACGGCTGGATAGCTTTCATTCGCCAACTGCGAGGCGGGCGATTGGACGAAGCTCAGGGATGGAGCAGGGTTGGTTCCCTGGAATTCGTAAGCGCCAATATCCACCAGGCCATTATTGAATCGCGATTGGCCCGCGATGTCCACGGTATCAGACCCGGCCGCCGCCGGATCGCCGCCATTGATCAGCGGCGAACAGGGTGACGGAGCAAAATTGCCCGAAGTCGTCGGCGTCTGAGCCGGGTCGATCGGTTGCATGAACAAAGGATCGGCGCCAGCAATCCCTTGAACGATGGAATCGTCGAGTTGGTAAATGGGAGCGACAGGGGATGATGGGGAGATTTGGCCGTTGTTCCACACAACGGTATTATAGAAATTGGCGCTCGCCTCTTCCAACTGGACGCCGTCGATATTGCCGGCAATCGTTGAATTGCGAACCGTTAAGGTGCCGTATTGGAGGGAGATGCCTGTCGAGTTGCCGGTGATGAGCGAATCGGTGATTGTCGGATTGTCTGTCGAGTCAACTATCGCGCCGCCGGTATTTGCCTGAAAAATGGAACGGTCCACCTGCAATGGATGTGCAAAGGTTGGGTTTCCGAGAATCTCGACTGCAACGCCATTGCTGATAAACGAACATTGGGTAATTTGACAGCCTTCTCCAGCGTTCATCGCCACAGAATTATTATTGAAGAGGCAGTTGGAAACTGTAATGGACGCCAAATTGTCAGAGTTAGGCCCCGACGCGGTCAAGGCTCCCGCGCTGTTGGAAAATGAGCAATTAAAGAACGTGGCGCTGTTGACGCATTGGATTTGCGTGCCATTGAAGGCAAACCCATCGATCAACGAACTGGCTGCAATCGAACCTCCCGTCAGCACGCTGCGCGGGTTCGAGAGGCTGCGCTGGGAAATGTTTGTTTCAGTTCCGGCAAAGCCGCCGATAATTGGAACCGACAGATTACTCCCGTTGGGGGCCGCGTACGAGCCATCAGCGACCCAAATCTGTTCGCCACATCGATTCCCCGGAACCGCCAGGGCTTGACCGAGGCCTTGGAAGGCGCTCGCCCATGAAAATCCATTGCCGCCCGGCGTCGCCGCCGCGTTCACGAAAACAACCGAGGGATATACCGTCAATGTCGCGGCGCTGGAATAAGTGGTCCAGTTGCCGCTGGTCACGGCGCAGCGATATTGCCATCCATTGAGGTTGGGCGTGGCGTTCGTGATCACCAGCACCGGCGTCGTTGCGCCGATATGATTGACATCGTTTGACACCGCGACAAAACCCGCTCCGTCTTGACGGTTGACCTGCCATTGATAAATTAATCCGCTCTCCGTGGTCGCGATTTGGAAATAGTTTGACGCGGTCGGGCAATAATTGACGGGCACCGGCTGGATCGTAAACGCTATGGGCGTGTCAGGGGCATATTGATACTCATATGCTCCAATGTCCACCGTTCCCACTTCGCGCGGCAATTGGTCAAGGTCCAAACCAGAAACAACAAACGAGTTGCTTCCCGCGTCAATTGTCGGAGAAACGGGCGTGAGATGAAAGTCGCCCGCAAGGGTTGGCGCGGTCGCCGCGGCAATCGCTTGCACAAACAAGGGATCGTCGCTGATGTTCCCGTTTGAATCGGGGAAGGCAGTGTTGCCACCGCGGCCCTGCACGCAGTTGTTTTGCGCGATATTGACCGGGCCGAAAACATTGCCGGCTTCAGTGTAGCCAAATTGGTCTGACAAATTGTTCCAAAGAATCGAATTATAGACGGAAACATCGCTCTCATTGTAAATCGCCACGCCTGATGATCCGCCATGATTGCCAGTAATTGTGCAGTTGCGAATATCCAGGCTGCCGCCAAAACATCCCAAAACGCCGATGGTGGTGGCATTGCCGCTGAACAGACTGTCTTCCACCAGCATGGTTGCGCCACCGGAAATGGCCACGCAGCCCCAACTGTTTCCGGCGAATTGGCAGCGATTTACCGTGACGTTGCCTGCGTCCACCGATACGCATTGCCATGGATTAAGGTCGAAGCGGCAATCGATGTAAGTGACAGCGCTGTCTTGGCTAAGGGTTGCCTGTCCGGCGTAACCGGGCTGGGTGTTAAGATACCCAATGCCGGTGAAGACGCAGTTCGTCACCAGCGCGCTCGAGTTATCAATTGTCAGGCCAGTGCTCAAATTGTACTGAATATTGCTAAATATACAATTGGCGATGACCGGAGCCGCGCCACGGGAAATCTGAATACCAACAGCGTCAGCCGTAATGACGAGTCCATCAAAACGGCAGTTGTCAGAGTCCCCATGCGCCAAAATCCCGTTGTTGCCAGTTATAATCGTCGGATGGACCTGCCAATTACGCTGACTCAGGTTCGTTTCCGTCCCTCTGAATCCGCCATAAAGGGAGACTCCAGGCAAAAGTTGAACATTGTAGGAAGGCTCATAAGTCCCGGCAGCAACCCAGATTTCAGATTGGCATTGGATGAGGTTCGGATTGGCCAGCGCCTGTTCGATGCTTGCGAAAGCCGTCGTCCAAGTGGTGCCATCGCCAGTGGCGGAATTAGTCGCATTCACATACCAGCGTTGAATGGGGAAGGAGAAGACCAGCGGCGCCGAAGTCGCGGAACATCCATCCCTGGTGGTAGCGACGCAACGGTACTGATACCCGTCAAGGGTCGGACCCGGGTTGTTGATGGCCAGGGTAGAATTGGTCGTTCCCGAATAAGTAACGCCATCCTGCAACGAGACGAACGTCCCGCTGCCGGGTGCGGAAACTTCCCATTGGTAACCCAGGTCAAAACCGCTGGCTGTAAAACTAATTGTTGCCGGGATGGTGGCGCACGAAATGTCCGCCGCCAATTGATCGCTCGTCGTCAACTGCAGACTGGCGACTCCCTGAAATTCGTATGCGCCAGGATCAAGGCGTCCGCCAATCGCGCGCGGATTGCCATCCGTATCCACTCCTGTGCCCGCCGCCGCGGAGTTGACAGGGTTGTCAATCGCCGGTGCGCAGCCGCCGCCCCATTCGGCCAGGCCGGTTAGGCACGAATTCAAGCCGGCGCCGATGACGGGCGAGCACGACTGCAAATGGAAATCGCCCGCGGCACTTGCCACGCTTGCCGGATCAAGATCGCTGGCGAATAGCGGATTCAGGTTGCTGTTCTCGCCGGGATCAATAACAAACGTCCCATAAGCGCCTCCGGGTGAGAAAGACTCGAATTGCACAAGGCCCTCAACACAAGATTTAACAATTGTTCCACTCGACTGGTAAGCGAATGCCTGGGCCATCGCCAGATTCGTCCCGGCGGGGCCATTTTTCCATAAGATCGAATTTTGAACGGAAATCTCGCTGTTCTGCGCATCGATTCCTCCGCCTCCGCCAAAGGCCGCGTCTGCTCCATAGTTGCCGGCCACGGTGCAATTCCTCATGCTCAGCCCGCTCCCAAATGAGTAGATTCCGCCGCCTCCGTTTGGAGCGGTATTGCCGCTGATGACACAATTGACAAATCGAGGCAAAGAATTGGCGCTTGAAGAACTCGAAAGATACACGCCGCCGCCTGTCAGGCTGGCGGAATTTCCCTGGATCCTCGAATTCACCAGCACGGGAAGAGCTGGCTCCGGTTGAGTTGTTTCAATGGCCAACCCGCCTCCAGACGGTCCGCTATTGGCAGTGACGGTGCAATTGCTGATCACCGCGCTCGAGTTCAGCAGCAGAATGCCGGTATTTGAATTGGAGCGCACCAGGCAGTTCTGAATAAGCGGGCTTGCCCCTGAAATGGAAATAGCCGTGCTGGAGTTCTCGAGGCAAAGCCCGTCAATGGTAGTTTCCTCACGGCTGATTACCGGGGCGTCCGGATTAAACACCAGACTTATGCCGCTCAAGCGTGTCAAATTCGTTTGCCAGTTGCGTTGCGCGAGATTGGTTTCGTTGCTGGCGAACCCGCCGTAAACCTGGATGCCGGCCGGAATATAGACGTTACTGGACGAGTTGCCACCACCGGCCGTGTAAACACCGGCTTCCATCCAAATTACGCGCGAACACAAAGTGGCGGCGCCAACAGCAGTGGCGAGGTCGTTGTAAGCTTTCTTCCAACTGCTCCCATCACCTCCGGGCGGCGCGGAGGCATCGACATAAATTGTCGAAGGTGGATTGACCGTCAAAGTGACAGCATAATCCTCGGCGGATCCCCCCTCACTGCTAAATTGCGCCTGATATTGGATGCCGTTCAGCGCGATGCCCGCATTGGAAACCACCAGATCGAAGGTCCCGGAAGACAAATAATGCCTCACGCCAGAAATTGTCGTCGGCAAGTTCAGCGGCACCCACCCGGCGCCAATGTTGTAAGACCAGGAAACTGTCCCCGCTCCGTCTTCGGTTTGCGCCGTGAAAGTGGCCGTTTGTCCATCGCAAACGGTTTGCGAAGCGGGCGGCAGGAGGACCAGCGGCGCGGTTAGCACCTGGGCGCCAACGGTCTGATATGGCCCCAAGTCCAGCGGACTGTCCTCATACGCCTGAAGGTTGTCTCCATGGATATCGACAAGGTTGTGCGCGACGCGCGGATTGCCGGCCAAATCGTAGCTGATGACAAAGTCTCCGGACGCCGTGGCCGTCACTAGGAATGCCGTTTCGCCCACTCCGGCCGCGGGAGAATTTGTGCTCAGTCGGAAATTTCCCGCGGGCGCGTTTTGAAAGAGCGGGTCGTACCCGAAATTGTCGATGCCTGCCAATTGGTTCCATCCCTCGACGCATGAGAACTCGACATCGACGTTCCCGGCGGCGCTGTAAAGCTGCGCGCGTTGTTCGTTGGTTCCCGAATTGTAGGTCAGCGAATTATTCCAAAAAATGGAATTGAGGACGGAGGCCTGGCCCTGGTTATATAATCCGCTGGCTTCCTGGAGCGCGGCATTTTCCGTGGCCGTGCAATTAACCAGAGCGATGGCGCCGGCATTGAGGACGGCCCCGCCGATCCACGCGGTGTTGTTAACCAACAAGCAGTTTGTCGCCCCGATGGTGCTCGAAGCATCATTGTAGAGCGCGCCGCCGTTTCTGTTGCCCACCGAATTCTTCGAGAAAACGCAACTCAGTATCCCGCACTCGCTGCCGGAATTATTCTGAATCGCCGCGCCCGGGCCGATCTCCGAATTGTCCTGGAACGTGCAGTATTGAAACTGCGGCGAGCCGCCGTCATTTTCGACCACTGTCACAGACCCGTTGTTGCTGGTGAAGAGACAGTTGGTAACCAGCGGCGCGGAACCCAGAACGTTCTCCATGGCGGCGGCAGTGTTATTGCTGAAAACGCAACCCGAAACCAGCGGACTTGAGTCGGAGTTATACATGGCCACCGACGAATTCCCGGGGAAAAGACAGTTCTGGATGGCGGGGCTGGCATTCTGATTATAGACCCCAAAGTATCCGTTGGTTCCGACAATGGTGAATCCATCAAGGACCGTCGCATGATCAATCGTCGTGCCCAGTGCCGGATTTAGGATATTGGCCACCACATGAGCGTGGCCATTGCCCGCCAGGACTGTGGGGTACGCGCTCCAATTGCGTTGCGACTCGATTGTCTCGCCGCCTGAAAATCCGCCATAAACTTTCGTCTGGGCCGGAATCTCGAATGAACCTGAATCGGGCACATAGACACCTTCCGCCACCCAAACGTCAGAACATGGGCCTGCGGCCGCCAGCGCTGTTTGCAAATCGGTATAGGCGCTGGACCAACTCAATCCATTGTTTCCTCCGTTTGCATAGGCATTGACGTAGATGACCCCACGCGGCTGCACCGTCAACGTCACCGGCGGGGAAACATAGTTCGGAGCGATGGCGCGGAACTGGTATCCCGAATAATTAAGCGGCGGATTGGCAATGACCAGGGTCGAATTGCTTGGGCCGGTGATGAAACTGACATATGCGCTGGTGAGCAGAGTAGCAAAGCCGGCTCCAAAGTTCGCCTGCCAACTCAACCCGTTAATCAGCCCCGGATCGCCGGAGACGCTGAATGTCGTGGTATTACCCTGGCAAACCGTCGGCGATTGTGGTTGTGCCAGAACCAACGCGGCTGTGCCGGGGTTTTGGTTCTCATAAGGGCCCATGTCAATGACGCCGACGAATCTTGGGTTACCGTCGAGATCCACCGCTGACCCCTGCGGGTTTGGATAAGAGGCGTTGTTGCCCGCGTTGATGCACGGCGAATTCGCGTTCAAATGGAAGTCGCCAGAGCCGGTGAACAACGGGTCCCAAGGTATGTTGATGATGTCGCCGCTCAGATAGGAGTAAGTATTGAGTCCCTGTATGCACGAATACGAAACCGAAAGCACCCCGCCATTGTTCGTGATTTGGGCCGTTTCCACTGTGCCATTGCCGTTGGGGGACGTCGCCATGTTTTGCCAGAAAATGCAATTGGCCATCGACGCCGTCCCCTGCGATTGGTAAAAGCCTCCGCCAAATCCCGAGGCATAGTTCTGAGCCAAAGTGCAGTTATAGAGCGTGACTTGCGAAGCGGTGCTGTTGATTCCGCCACCGTTCACGCCGGAATTGCCGGCCAGAAGCGAATTACCCGCGGTGACCGTTGAAGAACCGCTAATATCCATCGCCCCGCCCCCGACCGTGCTGGAGTTGCTTTCAAAGATGCAACCAATCACTGTCACCGTGGACCCGTTGAGCGCCAGTCCGCCGCCGGCTTGGGCGGACGAATTGGTTAGAAAATCGCAGCCCGCGAGAGTCAAACTGCCGCCGAGCGCGGAAATGGCCCCGCCAGCCGAGGCGGTCGTATTTTTGACAAAGAGGCAATTGGTGAACGAGGGCGACGCGCCATCGGCGAAAACAGCCGTGGCCGCGTTGTTGCGGAAAATGCAATTGGTGAAGGCGGCATTGGCGCCCACACCCAATTCAACGACTGCGAGGTGGTTGCTGTTCTGGGCGAAAACGCAATTCTGAAATGACGGGCTGTTGGAAATCAAAAATACCGCCGCCTGTCCGCTGCTGCCGTATATGGTGAAGCCATCCAGCACCGCTGTCGAACCGAGGGTGAACGTTGAATTTACATTTTCAATGACCTCCGCCAGAGGCGCAGATTGAAGGACGGCGACGTTGGTTATCCAATTACGCTGCGCCCGGTTGGTTTCATTTCCCGCGAAGCCGCCATAGATCGCCAGGCCAGGTTTGAGCGCCAGGTCGTTCTCAACATAGCTGCCCGCCGCCACCCAAATTTCAGAGCAGCCGCCGGCTTGGGCGATGGCGCCCGGCAAGTCGGCGAGCGCCGCGCCCCAACTGGAGCCGTCGCCAGGCGCGGCATTGCTCGAATTGACATAAATAATTTGCGGCGGAGTCACCGTCAGTGTGACTGGCGCGGTCGCGAAGGAAGTTCCTGGAACGGCGGCTTGGAATGTTTCTCCATTCATGGCCGGGCTCGCGTTCATAATTTCGAGCGTTTCTTCATTGCCGTTGGTCGTCAGGCTATAAGCGCCGCCTGGGGCAATATCCACGAACGCGCCGTTGCTGAAAATTTGCCAGTCAAATGAATAATTCGCCGCAATGGAAAAGATCGCCGGCTGGCCCACGCACACTTGCGCGCTGGCGGGAGACAAGAAAACAATCGGGCGGAAAGGCGCCGGGGCGCCTTGAAATTCATAAGCGCCCAGGTCCAGACTCCCGTTCGTTTCCCGCGGGTTGCCGTCAAGGTCGAGGGAGGTCGGCTGGGGCGCGGAAGGATTCACGCCCGCGCCTATCGCGGGGGAATCGGATTGCAAATGAAAATCCGCAACGCCGACGAAATCCGGATCGTAGCTTCCGGCCGAGCCTTGCACAATGGTTCCCGCAAGGGTCGCCGAAGCGGTGTCATAAAGTTGCGCCTGAGCCAGGCTGACGCCTGAAACGCCGGGCACAGTATTGCCCCAAAGAATGCAGTTTGTCAGGACGAGCGGGCCTTGGCTGAAGATGCCGCCGCCAGCAATCGAGTCCGCGGCATTCGCCGCGATGGTGCAATTGTTGAGCGAGACAGTTCTGGTGCTGAAATTGGCCAGCGCGCCGCCGAGGCTCTGGGCGGTGTTGTTGTCAAACAGGCAACTGGCCAGCGTGGGCGAACTTTGACTGGAAATATAAACCGCGCCGCCTTGGGCAGACTGGTTGCCGGCAAAGACGCATCGGAAAATTTGGGCCGCCGATGTCCCGCCGTTATAGATCGCGCCGCCCTCTCCGTAGCCGCTCGTGCTGTTGCCGTTGAATATGCAGGCTTCGATGAGTGGTGTGGCGGAGGTGAGATTTTGGATTGCTGCGCCCAAAGGAGCAGGACCGTTGCTGGCGAATACGCAGCCAATAATTTGCTCGCTCCCGCCGACATTATACATGACGCTTTGAATGTTGTTGGAAAACACGCAGTTCTGGATGATCGCGTTTCCGGTATTAAGGATGCACTGTCCCTGGTTGCCGAAGAACAGGCAATTCTGAATCGTCGGTGATGCTCCATTTTCATTTTCAATGGCCGCGCCCGTTTGAGAGTTGGCAATTTGGAACCCATCAAGTATCGCCGTGCTATTGATGAAACTGCCGTTGTAGATCACCGCATTGCTCGGCGAGGCTTCTTGCAGGACGGTCGGGTTGGTCATCCAGTTTCTTTGCGCGCGGGCTGCTTCCGTCCCGGCAAATCCGCCATAGATTGCGACGCCCGATGCCATCTCGAACGAATTCACGCCATTCGAACTCGCCACTGGAACGTAGGTACCGCGGGCAACCCAGATTTCCGCGCAACTGGACGCCGCCAAGGCCTGGCTCAAATTGGTGAAGGCGTTAATCCAACTGCTGCCATCCTGCGCGCTATTAGTAGCCGCGGCGTTGACGTACACCGTAGCCGGCACGCTGATTTGCACCGTAATGGGCACTGAGACGCCGCCATTTGAATCCTGATAGCGAATTTCCCATCCGTTCATGCTCGAGTCCGCCGGAGAAATGGTCAGCGCGCCAATCGCGCCGCCATTGGTGTTTTCGAGGCTGATGGTGAAAAGGCCGCCGGCGCTCACATTATTGAATCCGCCGCCACTATTGATCTGCCATTGGAAAGTGGTGTTGGCTGAACCGCTGGCGGTCGCGACAATCGAATTTCCAGGACAAACGGTTAAGGATTGCCCGGGGCTAAACTGCGCTTCGTAAGCGCCCATGTCCACTGCGCTGCCGTAGAGCCGGGGATTCCCGTCCAAATCTGTCGAGGTGGTATTGACAGCGGAGTTGTTGCCGGCGTTGATTGCCAGGGAGATCGAGCCGGGACGGAAGTTGTCCGAAAGCGGCGCAACAAAGTCCGGGTCCAGATCGATGTTGCCATTGCCGCCATAATATTGCAGCCCTTGGATGAGGCAGTTGCTCACCGCAATGCTCCCGCCGATTGGGAAATCGGCGTCGAACTGCCGTTGTTCGACAGTATCGTAAGGCCAGGCGCTGCTATTATTCCAAAAGATGGAGTTTTCTACGATCCCATTGCCGCTCTGTAAGTAGAAGGCCTCCCCGTTAGCGGCGCTATTATTTGCCACAGTGCAGTTGACGACTCGGCAAAAACCCTCGTAACTGGACAGGGCACTGCCTTTAAAACCCGAACTGTTCGCCGCAAACAGCGAGTTAGTTACGGAGAGCGAGCCGCCATCCTCCGACTGCACACCCCCCGCGCCATTCGGCGATGAATTGGTAAAGAAGATGCAGTCGTTCAAGCCGAGCGTGCTCTGGTCGCCATAAATGCCACCGGCGGACACCCCCACGTTGTTGGTGAATTGGCAATTCAGGACTGATGCCGAAGCTGTTTCCAGCGTCATCCCGCCGCCGCCTGCGGTGGTCGCTGTATTGTTGAGGAACACGCAATTGCTCACAAGTGCCGTCGAACCGATATTTAAATACAAGCCCGACAGGCTGTTGCTGGTGAAAAGGCAATTGACGACACTGGGGTTTCCGCCCGCCACAAAAAGTCCACTGCTTCCGCAATTGATAAACGTGCAATTCGCAATTGTTGGACTGGCCTGATCGATTTCCAGCCCGATCGCGCCCAAACCCGTTCCTGGATTTTCCACCGTGAACCCATCCAACGTACAAGTGGAATCTATGGTTCCGTTCTCACCCGGCGCGGTCACGACGGCGTTGGTTCCGTCGCCAATCAATACCGTTTGATATAGATTGAGTCTGCGATCGACGAAGTCGGTTTCCGTTCCGGCAAACCCGCCGTAAAGCCGCACGCCAGGTTTCATTGAAAATGTCGTAAAACCGAATGCGTCCGGCGTTACAACATAGTTGCCCTGCGCCACCCAGATTTGCGAGCAGCTTGCGGCGGATCCCAGCGCCGTTTGCAAATTGGTGAAGGCATCGTGCCAGGTTGTCCCGTTATTGCCGCCAGTCGCCGTAGAATTCACATACACAATTGTCGGCACATTGGCTGTTACGGTGACGGGCGCGCTGAAGTAGCGGACCGATGGTACCGTCCAGCGATAGGTCTGCGTCCCGGCTTGGACGTTGCTGATAAGAAGAGTGTTCGCACCAGACGACGCAACGACTTCATTGACGCCTCCGCTGACGATAGGCACGTAGCCATTGGATCCCAGCATCTGCCATTGAATGGACGGCACTGTAAGATTTGTGAACAAGCCGACGCTCAACGCCGCCGTTTCATTCTCGCAAACTGATTGCGAAAGCGGCTGGCGCGCGACTTTTACTTTTGTGCCGGGGTCGGCTTGCAATTCGTAGGCCCCCATATCCACGTTGATACCGAAAACGCGGTTTTTCAACGCGAGATCCAGGTTGCTTACCGCGGCGCTTAGATAAAGGAAGTTGCCCGCGTCAACGCAAGGCGAGGACGGATCGAGCAAGAAATTTCCACTGGCGGGTCCAATAAAGAGAGGATCAAACCCGATGTTGAAATTGCCGGCATAACGAGACAATCCCTGCACGCAGGAATTGCTGATTTGAACGGATGTCCCCGTGGAAACTTGCAATTGTTGCAGCTCGGGATCATGAGCTTGCGAGTAAATCAGGTCGCTCGTGTTGTCGAATAGAATCGAATTGAACACCGTAACGCTCCCTCCATCCAACTCGATCGCGCCGCCGCTAATGTGGGCGAAGTTTCCAGCCAGCGTGCAGTTTAAAATCGTCAAACTTCCCCCGGCTTGGTCAATGGCCCCGCCAGTGCTGCCCGCGCTATTGTTGTCAAACAAGCTGTTGGCGACCGTGACGCTGCTGCCCGGCAAATTCACCATCGCCGCGCCTGTCCACGCCGCATTGCCCGAAAAAACGCAACGATTGATCAAGGGGGATGCGCCGCTGAAGCTAATAATCGCGCCCTCGAGCGTCGGATTCGAGTTTCCGTTGAAGATGCAATCCTGAATGATGGGGGCGGTTTCAGATTCCAACTCGATGGCTTGAGTGTTGCTGGCAAAGAGGCAACTCGCCACTGTTGCGGAGGAGTTCTGCAACAATAACGCCGCCCCCAGACCGTTCTCAAAGGCACAGTTCGTAATCATGGGCGAGCTGTTCTGAATTGAAATCGCGTTCTGCGCAGTGGCGACAAACGTGCAGCCTGTCACCAACGGCGTCGCGCTGTTCAAATCCAATCCATCCTGGCCGCAATTCAGGAAAGTGCAGTCAGCTATAATTCCCGCCGCCGAATAAATGCTCAACGCGGGGCCGTTGGTGGCCTCGAAGATACAATTGCGAATGATTGGATTGGCCGAGAATTCGTTATCGATTGCCGGCGTGCCGTTGGTGGTCGAGAGCGTGAAGCCGTCCAGCACCGCCCCGCTGTCAAGCTCGATGCCCAGTCCTTCATTGTAGAAAATCGGATTGAGGCCCGTTGGCGAAAGAACGGTCGCGAAATTGGTCAAATTGCGTCGCGTCGGGTCGGTTTCGGTTCCATTGAAACCGCCATAAATCTGCACGCCGGGCACTAGTTGATAGAAGCCCGGGCCGCTGGCGGATGGTTGATAAGTCCCGTTCAGCACCCATATTTGCGAGCAGGGACTGGCATTGCTGAGGGCATCGTCAAGAGTCGTGTAGGCGTCAAACCAATTTTGGCCGGTGTGGGGCGTTTGCGGGGCATGGGCGTTGACATAAATGACAGTGGGAGCCCCAACACTGAGGGTGGCGGGAGCCGAAACATACGCCGACCCATTGAGGGCGATGCGGAATTGATTGCCATTCATCGCGGTCGTCGGCGCCAGAATAGTGAGCGAGGAAACGCCGGGGTTGTTGCTCACGGAATAAGCCGCGCCACTCGCCGTCTCCCATCCGCTCCCCGTGTCCACTTCCCAAAGATAACTGTTTGTTTCCGGCCCGGCGACCGTCAACTCGACGGAACTGCCGCCGCCGCACGCGCTGGTGCCCAACGGCAACAAGGTCAGCCAGGCTGGTTGTGAACTGCGAGCAGTCAGCGACTCGTACGCTCCCATATCAATCCCCCCTCGCGCGACCCGAGCGTTGCCCGCCAGATCAAAGGAGCCGGCCAAACTCGCATATGCATTATTACCCGCGTCGATCAACGGCGACAGGCTGTTGAGCGTGTAATCGCCCGCTTGCGGATTATTGAAAAGCGGATCGTAGGCGGTATTTCCCTGCGTCGAATCGGTGCTCCCTTGGACGCACGAACTCGATACCACAAGCCCGGCTCCAGCCATCGCATCAATTTGGGCGCTCTCGGGCGTCACGGAACCCGCGCCCGTGTTGTTCCAAACAATGCTGTTGAGCAACGAGCAGTATCCACCCTCCACATACACGCCGCCGCAGGCCTGCGCGGCATTGCCGCTTAGCGTGCAATTGACAAGTGCATCTTGTGAATTATAGCTCAAAATCCCGCCGGCGTTCCCTGACGAAGTGTTCTGCACGACCAAACAGTCAACCATCGTCATCGCGCCGGCCACATCCTCGACGGTTGCCGAACTGGAGGCGTTATTGCTGAAAATGCAGGACGAGATAACCGGCGCGCAGCCGTCCTGGTTCCAAATCGCCGAGACCTGCCCGCGATTTCCCGTGAATACGCAGTTCTGAATTGTCGGGCTGGCGCCACCCATGTTGAACACCGCCCCGTTGGTCGCTTTGCTCAGAACGAAGCCGTCGAGAATGGCCGTGTTGTCAACCGGAGTTTCCGTTTGAAAGAGATGCCCCACCGCGTTGATTCCAGAGATGATGGTTATGTTCGTTGTCCAATTTCGTTGTGTGAGGCTTGATTCATTTCCGAAAAACCCGCCATAAATCGAAAGACCACTCAACAGCGCCAGGTTGCCCGTGACGTAAGTGCCGCGCTCGACCCATACCTCCGAACAGGAGTTGGCGGCTGCCAGCGCCAACCCTAAATCGGTGAAAGCATTGGCCCAACTGCTCCCGTCGCGCGTCCCCGTCGCCGCCGCGTTGACATAAATGATCCGCGGCGGATTCACCGCCAGCGTTACCGGCGCGTTGCTGAATTGATCGGCGGGGACGGTCCAGCGGATGGAAGCCCCGTTCAAACTGGATGGCGAATTGGGGATGGTCAGCGTGCTGGAGTTCTGCGCCGTCGTTACCGAAGTGACGCTGTCATCCGTCACATTATAATATCCCGCGCCACTGTTGATCTGCCATTGCACCTGTGGGTTGCCAATGGCGAAGACGACTTGAAAGACCGCCGGGTTGCCCTCGCAAACGGATTCTCCGCCGGGCGAGGTCGCTACATCCAGCACAGTGGAGGCCGGAGTGCCTTGAAATTCATACGCGCCCATATCCACCGTACCGCCGGCGATGCGCGGCGCCTGGAGGAGGTCCCCAGTCAGTCCGTTGGCATAATTGTTATTGCCGCTGTTGATGGCCGGCGACGCGGCGCCAACCGTAAAACTAGTGGTCCCATTGAAAAGCGGATCGAAACCGATATTTCCGAACCCGGCAAAGATGTCCAACCCCTGGACGCACGAATTTTCCACCGCGATGGGCGCGGAGGAAAAGTCGATTTGCTGAAATTCAACCGAGGTCGAGTTCTGGCCGGCGGCGCCGCTTTGATTGTTCCATAAAATTGAATTCAAAACGGCCGCATTATTGCCCTGGCTATAAATTCCGCCGCCAGCCTGGGCCGCCTTGTTCCCGGCAATCGTGCAGTTGACAATTGTCAGATTGGTTCCGAGGTTCTCCACCGCGCCGCCGTTCAGTTCCGTATTGTTATTATAGAACAGGCAATTGGCCGCCGTCGCGGTCGAGGAAGAGTCGATGTAAAGCGCCCCTGCGGTGAATGCATAGTTGCCCGTGAAGACGCAACGCAATATGCTGGCCGAACAGTAGTTCAGGCTGATCGCGCCCCCAGCCGAGAGCGTATTTGTGTTCCACATGAACGAAGAGTCCTCAATGACCGGCTGGCTTCCGAACGCGCTGTCAATCGCTCCATTGTTGCTTTGAAACACGCATCCGCTGATGGTCGGCGATGCGTTGTTCAACAACAGGGCGGACGGACTGCAATTAAGAAACGTGCAATTGCGGATCACTCCCGCCCCTTCCGCAACCATAAATTGTCCTCCCTGCAAAGTGCAGTTGGCGATGGTCGGGCTGGCGCCGAGCTGATTTTCAATGGTGTACTGTTGTGGCGAGCCTTTCAGGATGAACCCATCCAGAATGGCGCTCTCGTCAATTGGCGTTGCGATGCCCTGATTATTGATCACCGCCCCATTTCCCGCCGCCTGCAGAATCGTCGGATTATTGGTCCAATTGCGGTCAGTCAGATGGGTGTCGTTGGCGGCAAAACCGCCGTAAATTCCCACGCCGGAAACCATCGAAAGCCCCGGCGCGGCAATCGAATACGTTCCCGCCGCCACCCATACTTGCGCGCAACTTCCCGCCGCCGCCATCACCGCCGGCGCCAGCGAAGTATAGGCGCTGGCCCACGAACAGCCATCGGGTTTCGCCGTGGCTGGGTTGTTGACATTGACATAGACGATCCTGGCCGGCGTCACATTGAGCGTGACTGGTGCGAGGGCAAATTGGCTGGCGGGAACAACGAAACTATAACTGTTGCCGTTGAAATTAGTCGGCGCATGCAGGATGGTCAGTGTGCTCGAATTAAGGCCGGTGCTGATCTGGTTGGTGCCATCGTCAGTCACATTGACGACGCCCGTCCCCGAACTTACCTGCCATTGCAAGTCGGCCAACGGCGCCCCGCTGCCAAAGACGACGGTGAAGGATGCGGTCCCCCCTTCACAAACCGTCTGTGCCACTGGCGATTGCAAAAGGTCCAGAGCCTGCTGCTTCGTGCCCTGAAATTCGTAAGCGCCCATATCCACGGGTTGGCCGGCGACACGTTGGTATTCGGCCAGATCAGTCAAATATGTGGCCGTGTAGGCGCCATTGCCGCCCCCGATGGCGGGGGATGGCGCTTGCAATCTGAAATCCCCCGCCGCCGGCTGACTAAACAGAGGATCATAGCCGATGTTGAAGTTGCCGGCATAAATGGTGAGTCCGTCGATGCATGAATTGCTGATTGCCGGTGGGGTTCCTTCAAAATTAATCTGTTGTTGCTCGAGAGTGCGAGGCCCGTCTGGAGTGGGGCCTATCTGATTGTTCCAGACAATCGAATTAAGGACGGCCAGATTCGTGCCTTTGTCGTAAATCGCTCCGCCATCCCCAGCGGCCGAGTTTTGCGAGAACGTGCAGTTCAACACCGTTAAAGAAGAGCCATCATGCACAATAGCGCCACCGACGGAGCTGGCTCTATTGTTGTAAAATAAGCTGTTGGCCACCGTCGGGCTGCACTCGAAGTCATCCATCAACCCGGCGCCTTGCCAGGCGGTATTGCCAGTAAAAATGCAACGATTAATCAACGGACTTGAGGAACCGGCGCTTTCAATCGCGCTGCTCGTATTATTGGTGAACGAGCAATCCTGGATCGTCGGGCTGCTCTCGTTGTTATAGATTGCTCCCACGTTGCTCGAGAACTCGCAGTTAGCTATGAGCGGAGCGGCCCCTTCCAGGTAAATCGCCTGTTGCGAAGTGTTCTCGAAAGAGCATTTGCCAATGGTTCCGCCGGAATCCTGCTCATAAATGGCTGTTTCGACCCCTTGAAACGTGCAGTTGGAAATGGTCGGCGTGACACCGGAATAATTTCCCACCGCTCGGCTCGAGTTGGCCGCCTGGATGGTGAAACCGTCCAGAATCGCCGTCGCATCCACGGACGTTTCCAATCCGTTATTAACGATGACCCCATTATTCCCTGTGGGGGTGAGGATGCAGATGTTGGTCGTCCAATTGCGGCTGCTTAAAGCGCCTTCCCAGCCGTTGAACCCGCCATAGATCCCAACGCCTGAGCGCATCGCAAAGCCCGTGCTGGGCGCCTGGTAAGTGCCCGCCGCCACCCACACTTGAGCGCAGCCGCCGGCCGCCTCATTGAGCGCCGCATTCAAGCTGGTGTAGGCGTTGGCCCAAGTGGTCCCGTTATTGGCCCCGGACGCTCCGGCCTGGACATAAATGATTTGAATTGGATTAACCGTCAATGGGAGCGGCGCGTTGGTAAAATCTTCCGACGGCACGATCCAACGATAAGTATTTCCGCTCAACGCCGATTCCGCCGTGGCCGAAAGCACGTTCGACGTTCCGTTGCTGACTATCATGTAGGGGGCGCCAGTCGGAACATCAACAAAACCTCCGCCGCTGTTGACTTGCCATTGAACTTGAGGCACAGGCGCATTACCGCTGAAGGACAGCGCGAACGAAAACGGCGTCCCGTCGCAAACGGTTTGCGCAACCGGCGCTTGCGCAATCTCGATTGGCGGCAGGGGCGTGCCTCGAAATTCGTAAGCGCCCATATCCACCGGTTGGCCGGCGACACGTTGGTATTCGGCCAGATCAGTCAAATATGTGGCCGTGTAGGCGCCATTGCCGCCCCCGATGGCCGGGGATGGCGCTTGCAACCTGAAATCCCCCGCCGCCGGCTGACTAAACAGAGGATCATAGCCGATGTTGAAGTTGCCAGCATAAATGGCCAGTCCGTCGATGCATGAATTGCTGATCGCCGGTGGGGTGCCTAAGGCGCCTTCAAAATTAATCTGTTGTTGCTCGAGAGTGCGAGGCCCAAAGATTTGTGATTGGAGCTGATTGTTCCAAACAATCGAATTAAGGACGGCCAGATTCGTGCCATAGTTGTAAATCGCTCCACCGTCATAGCCGGCCGAGTTTTGCGCCAGCGTACAATTAACCACCGTTAAAGAAGAGCCATCATGCACGATAGCGCCACCGACGGAGCTGGCTCTATTGTTGTAAAATAAGCTGTTGGCCACCGTCGGACTGCACGTGACGCCATCCAGCAACCCGGCGCCCTGCGAGGCGGTATTGCCGGTAAAAATGCAACGATTAATCAACGGACTTGAGGAACCGGCGCTTTCAATCGCGCTGCTCGTATTATTGGTGAACAAGCAATCCTGGATCGTCGGGCTGCTCTCGTTGTTATAGATTGCTCCCATGTTGTTCGAGAACTGGCAGGTAGCGATGAGTGGAGCGGCCCCTTCCAGGTAAATCGCTTGTTGCGAAGTGTTCTCGAAAGAGCAGTTGCCAATGGTTCCGCCAGAATCCTGCTCATAAATGGCTGTTGCGGCCCCTTGAAACGTGCAGTTGGAAATGGTCGGCGTGACACCGGAATAATTTCCCACCGCTCGGCTCGAGTTGGCCGCCTGGATGGTGAAACCGTCCAGAATCGCCGTCGCATCCACGGACGTTTCCAATCCGTTATTAACGATGACCCCATTATTCCCTGTGGGGGTGAGGATGCAGATGTTGGTCGTCCAATTGCGGCTGCTTAAAGCGCTTTCCCAGCCGTTGAACCCACCATAGATCCCGGCGTCAGAATGCATCGCAAAACCCGCGCTGGGCGCCTGGTAAGTGCCAGCCGCCACCCACACTTGAGCGCAACCCCCGGAAGCCGCCTCAAGCGCCGTATTCAAGCTGGTGTAGGCGTTGGCCCAAGTGGTCCCGTTATTGGCACCGGACGCCCCAGCCTGGACATAAATGATTTGAATTGGATTAACCGTCAATGAGAACGGCGCGCTGGTAAAACCTTCCGACGGCACGGTCCAACGATAAGTATTTCCGCTCCACGCCGATTCCGCCGTGGCCGAAAGCACGTTCGACGTTTCGTTGCTGACTATCATGTAGGGAGCGCCAGTCGGAACATCAACAAAACCCCCGCCGCTGTTGACTTGCCATTGAACTTGAGGCACAGGCGCATTACCGCTGAAGGACAGCGCGAACGAAAACGGCGTCCCGTCGCAAACGATTTGCGCAACCGGCGCTTGCGCAATCTCGATTGGCGGCAGGGGCGTGCCTCGAAATTCGTAAGCGCCCATATCCACCGGTTGGCCGGCGACACGTTGGTATTCGGCCAGATCAGTCAAATATGTGGCCGTGTAGGCGCCATTGCCGCCCCCGATGGCAGGGGATGGCGCTTGCAACCTGAAATCCCCCGCCGCCGGCTGACTAAACAGAGGATCATAGCCGATGTTGAAGTTGCCAGCATAAATGGTGAGTCCGTCGATGCATGAATTGCTGATTGCCGGTGGGGTGCCTTGGGCACTGTAATAATTAATCTGTTGTTGCTCGAGAGTGCGAGGTCCAAGGGCTTCTGATTCAAGCTGATTGTTCCAAACAATCGAATTAAGGACGGCCAGATTCGTGCCTTCGTCGTAAATCGCTCCACCGTCATAGCCGGCCGAGTTTTGCGAGAACGTGCAGTTCAACACCGTTAAAGAAGAGCCATCATGCACAATAGCGCCACCGACGGAGCTGGCTCTATTGTTGTAAAATAAGCTGTTGGCCACCGTCGGGCTGCACTCGAAGTCATCCATCAACCCGGCGCCTTGCCAGGCGGTATTGCCGGTAAAAATGCAACGATTAATCAACGGACTTGAGGAACCGGCGCTTTCAATCGCGCTGCTCGTATTATTGGTGAACGAGCAATCCTGGATCGTCGGGCTGCTCCCGCTGTTATAGATTGCTCCCACGTTGCTCGAGAACTCGCAGTTAGCGATGAGCGGAGCGGCCCCTTCCAGGTAAATCGCCTGTTCCGAAGTGTTCTCGAAAGTGCAGTTGCCAATGGTTCCGCTAGAATCCTGCTCATAAATGGCTGTTTCGGCCCCTTGGAATGTGCAGTTGGAAATGGTCGGTGTGACACCGGAATGATTTTCCACCGCTCGGATCGAGTTGGTCGCCTGGATGGTGAAACCGTCCAGAATCGCCGTCGCATCCACGGACGTTTCCGATCCGTCATTAACGATGACCCCATTATTCCCTGTGGGTGTGAGGATGCAAATGTTGGCCGTCCAATTGCGGCTGCTTAAAGCGCTTTCCGAACCGTTGAACCCGCCATAAATCCCAACGCCTGAGCGCATCGCAAAACCCGCGCTGGGCGCCTGGTAGGTGCCCGCCGCCACCCATATTTGAACGCAACCCCCGGAAGCCGCCTCGAGCGCCGTATTCAAGCTCGTGAAAGCATTGGCCCAGGTGGTCCCGTTATTGGCCCCGCTGGCGTGCTGGTTGACAAAAATTGTCGTCGGTGAGTCAACTGTTAGCGTCGCCGGGAGTGAAAAATAAACTCCATTTACAACGGCTTGGTACTGATAGCCGCTCATGCTGGGCGTAAGAGTGGCAATGGACAGCGTCGAGTTGCCGCCACTGGTGTTTATGGAATAAATCTGACCGCTCACGGGCACGAATCCCGCGCCCGTGTTTATTTGCCACGCATAGACATCGGTCCCGCCGCCGGTCACGGTTAGCGACGTCCCCAAGCCAGATGCGCAATAGGTGGCCGATTGCGGGAGCGAAGTCACTTCGACAGGTGTCGGCGCGGCCGCCGACTGCAATTCGAACGCGCCCATATCGACCGTGCCGCCAACGACCCGCGTGGCCCCAGCCAGGTCGGCCGGGCTGTTGGTCGGCGCATTGCTCCCGCTATTGACCGCCGGTGAGTTGGTATCGAGCGTATAATCCGCATTAAACAAGGGATCGTAGGCGATATTCCCGTTCGCATTATTCGGCCACGCTTCAATGTCCGAATTCATCACGTTTGCTGTATCGTTAATTGAAGCTTGGTGCAGTTGGGCGCTTAGTGTCGAAGGAGCGCTGCCAATGGACGAATTCACCGTGTTGCCCCAAATAATGCAGTTATAGATGTTGAGAACACTCTGCTCCGTTTCCACGCCGTTGCCCTCACAAATACCCCCGCCATTCTCCCGGGCGACGTTTCCAGCAATCGTGCAGTTGATAATCGCGACGGTGGAATTCACCGCAAATATCGCCCCGCCTTCGTCCGCCGAGTTGTTCAGAAACAGGCAGTTGTCAATGGTCGCTACACCCCCGTTCTCAAACATCGTGCCAGCCCCGGCAAAGTTATTGCTAAAGATACAGGCGGTTACATGCGGCGCGGACGCGTTCTGGTCCTGAATTGCCGCCCCATCTCCCGAATTGCCTGTAAACACGCAATTCCGGATCGTTGGGCTTGCGCCGTCTATATTGTCAATGGCCGAACTATTGGCCGCCGTCAGGACAAATCCATCCAGAATGGCCGTCGCGTCACAGTTCCCCCGGGCGCCGTCGTTGACGAAGAGATTCGGCGTTTGTCCCGCAACGCTGTTCGAGCCGTTGGCAAACCCCGTCAACGTCGTCACGTGGACCCTCCAATTGCGTTGCGCAAGGCTGGTTTCATTGCCGGCAAAACCGCCATAGACCGCCACACCCGACTCCAGGCTCAAGGAATTCACCGGATTAGTTCCGGCGGCCACCCAAATCTGATGGCAGGGCGACGCTTCAGCCAGGGCGCTTCCCAGATCGTTGAATGCATTCGCCCACGTGCTGCCATCATGCCGTCCGCCTTTGGCCGCCGCGTTCACAAAGATAACCGGAGAATCGACTGTGATCGCGGATGAAAGCGAAGTGAAATTGAAAGGAATTCCGCCGGGGCCGGGGCTTCCTCGCAGTTCGTATTGCCATCCGTTCATGGTTGTCGGCGGGTCGGTAATTGTCAGTACGGTGGTGGCTGAACCGCTGGTGACATTATCATCCGTCAACCCCACCCACCCTTTGCCGTCGTTGCGGTTGACATACCATCTGACAGGGGCGTTTGTCCCTAAAAGACAGGTGATTTGATAGACTGGTCCCGGACCGTTGCAACTGGTCGTGACGTATGTCAGCGGCGGTTCGTCGGTCGTAAAATTTGTCTCGGCGATCCCGCTCGAGCTATAATTAGTAATTTCGACAATCACCGGAAGACTGGTCGGGGGTGTGACATTGCCTTGATACTCATAAGGACCCAAATCCATTCGCTCACCGATCACACGCCCATTGCCGGCCAGGTCCGTTTGCGGGTATCCGTAAGGAAGATACCTCTCCGAGATTGTGCCCGCGCCAATGGCGGGTGAACTGGGATCCAATTGGAAATTACCCACAGACGAGGCGCGGAACCCGGGATTGCCGGGGAAAACCGTTTGCGGATTGTCAATATAATTACTGGCCTCTTCAATCAGGCTATAGCTGATGAAATAGGCGCTTGATCCCTCGGTTTGAATCTGTTGCAGCTCTGGCGAATCCACCCCGCCGGACCCGCTATTGACCGCGCTATTCTGGTAGAAGATCGAGTTGGCCACCCACAGGAAGCCGTTGTCTTCCGCGTTAAAAATCACGGCCGCGCCGCCGGCGGACGCGCCATTAGCGGAGGCGTTGACCTGGTTCCCAAAGAATGTGCAATTCTCGATATTCCCCTGCAATCCGTCAATGGACACCGCGCCGCCATCCGTTTCCGCCGCGGTGTTGTTCGCGAAAAGCGAATCATAAATGTGGAGCAACCCTCTATCATCTCCCACAACGGCAGCGATCGCGGCCACGTTTCCGGTCGAGCGGTTTCCTTCAAAAACGCTGTCGGATACTTCCGTATCGCTGCAAGAGGAAAAGATCCCGGTGCAGGAATTGCTCAGAAACTGGCAATCTGTGACGTAAACCGTGACGGCGCGAATCTGCTGGGGATCGCTGAAGGCTTCCAAAGCGCCGGGCGTGCTTTGATTCGATATGAAAAGACAGTTTTGGATTGCTGAGGAATGGTCCACATCAAGAGCGACTCCTCCGGGAGCATTCGAGAACGTCAGCCCGCTGAAAGTGGCAAAGCTGGCGTAACTGTCCTCGCCATAGGCAGTCATAATGCCTGATCCGGATAATCGGCTGCCCGCCAGGACCGTCGGTGTTAATGCCGGTTGGGACGCCGCCAGATTCCCTTCCGTTCCGGGTATGCCGGAGAATCCGCCGTAGACCGATACCCCCTCTGGCACATCGAACCCGGCGAAATACAATGCCGTGTTGGGGATATACGTTCCGCTGGCAACCCATACCTGGGACTGTTCCCCCCCCGCGGACAAGGCCGACTGCAAGTCACTATACGCATCGGCCCAGTCCTGGCCATTATGGTAGCCTCCGACGACATTTTTGTTGACGTAAATGATCGTGCCCGGCGGCGCCACTCCCTGATTCTGGGTCGCCCCCATGTCAATGTTGCCATTGTAATAGCGCGGATTGCCTAGAAGATCGTAGGTCGTAATGAGTTGGTTAAATCCATTGTTGAGAACGTTGGTGCTGCCGGCGCCGATGACGGGTGAAAACAATTCCGGCTGATATTTATTGGCTAGATACGGATCGCTGCTGATGTTGCCGTTGGCGCCGGTAAAGGCCCCGGGACGAATCCCCATCCCGGAATTGTAGAAACCATTCTCGTAGAGCGTCTCGTCTGTATTCGCACTATTAAAGGCCGCTTCGGCGGCAGCGACATATTGTTGGTAAGTCCCAGTGTAGAGGGGCGAGATAAGATTCTGGTTGTTAACTGAATTATACGTACCACGTCCCGAAATCGTAAATGAAGAAAGTCTCGCTTCCCTGCGGCAAAATGTTCAAACTCTGCACGCAACTGTTTCGCAAATCGCATTGGCCGATCCACCGGCAGTCATCGGCATCCGCGGCGATGTAGGCGTTGTAGTTGGTGGCGGAAAGCATGTTGGTGGTAACAACCAGAAGGTCCGCGCCGCCGTTCGCCAGCGCCGGGTTGGTATTGCCCCAAAGAATCGAATTGGCCACGACGATGTCCGCCCCCAACTCGCTGCTCACCGCGCAGCCGTTGGACATGGTGCTGCTCCCCCCGGCGTAGTTCTCGTTGAACGTGCAATTGATGAATTTGGTGCGGGAATTGTGGAGATTCATGGCCGCGCTGGTTCCGTTGGTCCGGCAACTGTTCTGGTAAAATCCGCAGTTGAACACGAACGGGCTGTTCCAGAATTCGATATCCAACGCGCCCCCGCCTGAGAGTGCCACGTTCTGTTCAAAAACAGAATTCTCAATTTGGACATTATCATAAAAAATCCCCGCCGCGCCACCAAGGCCGCTCTCATTGTTCGTAAACGTGCAATCGACAATCGTCGAGTAATCGCTCCAGTTATACTGACTTGCCTCCTGCGATTTGGTCGCCACGGCCCGTTGCCGGAGAGATTCCGCCTGCTCCTCCTGGAGTTGGTTATTCTCCGACGTCGTGATCGCATTGATCAGCAACGTAATCCACCCCGCCGGCGTGGCATAAGTGTTAAAGCCGTTTGCAAAAATCTGCCAATTCTTGTACGCGGTGGAGTTTGGGTTGCCCCACTTGTCGTTGATGAGATTCCCGACGGTGACGGAGACGGTGAGAAGGCCATAGACATTGCCTGCCACCCCCAGGGCGGCTACGGTCGTGTCCGCCGCGCCATCGGCCTCAATTACCGCCGTCACTTTCGCAACCGGATTGGCCGGAAGCGTCTTATAAAATAAATCCGAAGCGAAGGAACCCTCTTCACCTGCTTCCTCCGCCTGCACAGTTCCATTTAAACAAACTCGGGTGTTATTCGCCATTTTGGTGGCTGTAATAGTGTCCGAGAAAAACTGATCTTCATTGAGCAAGGTGCCACCCACGGCCACCACAAACACTGCCGATAACTCATCCACTGTCGGATTTTGCGGCAGGAAATCCAACACGTTGCCTGGAATCATAGTCTTCCAGGACGGAAACGATTCAAAATAAAGCGCCCCCCCGTCAAATGCCGAGGCGTTGCCCCCAAACGCGCAGCCGAATACAGACGAATATTGGTTCTGGCCATAAATCGCCCCGCCTTCCTGTTCGCTTTGATTGTTATAAAAATTGCAAAATAGAATCTCGGCTTGGGTGTCTTTCAAGGCCACCGCCCCTCCATAGCCCGACGTGTAATTATTAATGAACGTGCATCCAGTGACTGCCAACTGCTTCTCGTAGGTCCGCATGTATTGGTTTGAGACAAATAACCCGCCCCCCGCCAATACCGGGTCCAAATCAACTTCTGCCTCTCCCGCCGGGTCTTGATTGACCGGGAAGTCGTCAGGAATCGGCGCCGCCACCGACATCGCCTGGATATCCTGGAAAGAATAAAAATTGGTGCCATTGGCGCAGCCCCCGGTGATC
This sequence comes from uncultured Verrucomicrobiae bacterium, assembly GCA_963764165.1. GTDB lineage: Bacteria > Verrucomicrobiota > Verrucomicrobiia > Limisphaerales > Palsa-1400 > Palsa-1400. Next base: position 3,574,503 of record CAVXRD010000002.1, on the reverse strand, counting down.
ACCAAACTGTCCAAAACGACATCGGTACAATCCGTTCCCCGAATGACATTGTAACAATTATCCGCCAGGCCGGGATCGTTCGGATCGAACGGCTGGTCGGCCAACGTCAATGGATTCGATGAACTGGTAATTGGATTGACCATGGGCGTGCCGATGTCCCCGCTCAGCACCGTGAGCGTCAGGCCTCCGCGCTGGTCTGGGCTGCTTTCCCAGCCGTTGAAACCGCCGCGAATGTGCAAATGGCTGGCCAAATTAAAAGAAGAGTACCTTATTTCGAGAGCTGCCAGCGGATTGAGTTCATCCTGGGGCGTTACTGGATAATAGGTTCCGCCTGCCACCCAAAATTCCACCACCGTATTGGCTGTGGGCTGGACAGCGGTGAGAGCATCCTGCAAGTCAAAGTAAGCATTGGCCCAGTTCGCTCCTGTCTGCTGGCTTGAACTCGGCGCGTATTGATTGACATACACTATGTTGGTGTGCATTTGCGCCAGCAGCTTCGCCGGGCCGGCGATCAATCCAATTGCAAACAGCGCTGGGAAGAAGGTCTTTTTCATCGGGGCGGTTTGATTTTACAAAGTTGGAATTGCGGTCTCATTTGCTGTTGGGTGGCCGGGGGCCGGCGAACAGTTCGCGGAGTCGGGAAAGGTTGTCCTTGAGCACATAGGCGCATGCTCCCGCCTTGAGGGCGGCATCGCGAAGCGCGTCGTTGTCGTGTTGGGTGACAATCATGATCCGGGCCGCGGGGAAGGCGGATTTGATTTGCTCGGTCGCCATCAAGCCGTCTGTTGCGCCGAGTTCGAGATCCATCGTCACCCATTCCGGGCTAAACTCGGCGTAGGCATCCAATGCCGCCGCTCCGTCGGCGCATTCGTGCACCTCATCTCCCTGGCGGGCAACCATGAGGCGGATCATGGCGCGCATGGGAGCGCTGTCCTCGACAATTAGAATTTTGGCCACAACCCGGCGATAATGCCTCGGGATGAGCCTTTTAGGGCATCCGCAAAGCTGCGGATTTTGCCCTCGGTAGTGTTGTGTATTCTGCCTACGTAGTACTACGTAGTTTTTTTACAACTCGGAACGATTCTTGATCGCAAACTGGAGGAGCGAATGCGGGCCTTTCAATTCCAGCTTGCAGCGGATGTTGGTCAGATGCGTTTCCACCGTTCGGTGACTGATGAAAAGGGTTTCGCCAATTTGTTTGCTGGTTTCATTTTCGGATAAAAGCTTCAACACGCGGCGTTCGGTTGGCGAACGCTTCTCCGGTTTGGTGGCGTGCAGCGCGGTGGTCCGTTCCCGACGTCGAAGCAAATAACCGGAGATGCTCGGGCTCAAAAAAACTTCTCCCGCCGCCACCGCTTTTATCCCCGTAATGACATCCACCGCCGCGTTGTCCTTGAGAATGTACCCTTTGACTCCACGATCCAGCGCCGGGTTGACGATCGTTTCCTCTTTGCACATCGTCAGAACAATGACATTGACAGGCGGGCGGACTTGCCGGAGCGCCCCGCCTCGCCGACCACCGCCAAACGGCCATCGCCCTCGAGCACCTCGCAGGCCGCGGCGAAAAATCGGATGATCTTCAACAGAGAATACTGTTGTTTTTTTGGGTCATCATTAATTCCGCAATGGGACGCTAACCGTCAAACGCGTCCCTTTGCCGGCGGCGGAAAGGACCTGGAAATCGCCGCCCATGAGTTTGCAACGCTGCGCGATTCCTTTCAATCCAAAACCCGACGGAACAGCCGATTGGTCCTGTGCCTGGGGGTCGAATCCGACCCCGTCATCCAGCAGCGACAGCCGCAAGACTGGCGGCTCGCGCCTCAATTCGACAATGACCGATTTGGCCTGCGAATGCTTCATGATGTTGTTGATGGCCTCCTGGAGGATGCGGTAAATGCCTATTTCCTTTTCCGATGTCAGGGAACCGCGGACTTCTTCGAGTTCCATCGAAAACTTGATTCCAGAAGCAGCGGCCGCCTTTTGAATCATTGCTTCCGCCGCCCGGGTCAAGCCGAGCTTATCGAGTTCGACCGGGCGCAGTCGAAACGCCGTGGCCCGGACTTCCTCGATCGCGTTGGCCGCTCCGTTGGAAATCTCTCGCAGATGTTCGACCATTGGCGGAGGCGCGTTAGACTCCATTAGCGCCAGGATTGCCCGGTTCTGGATGATGAGCAATTCCTGGCCGAGGCTATCATGAAGCTCGCCGGCGATGCGCTTGCGCTCCGCTTCCTCCGCGTTAATAAGCTGCCGTGAAAATTCGGACTGGGCGGCGTGGGCGCGTTTCAATTGATTCATGCGCAGGATGGAAGCTGACACAAAAGTTCCGGCCGCCGCCACCACGACGAGCGCCCGGAACCACCACGTTTGCCAATATCTTGGCTGGAGCACCAGTTGCAGCGCGGCGCCGGTTTCGTTCCAAACACCGTCATTGTTGCAAGCCGTCACCCGAAAAGCATACTTGCCTGGCGCCAGCGAGCTAAACTGCACCGCCCGGCTTCTGGCATCGGCATATCGCCATTCGCCCGGCATTCCATCGAGCTTGTATTTGAATTGCATCTTATTGGGCGAGGCGAGGCTCAAGCCGGTAAATTTGATTTCGACATCGTGTCCGCCAGGCGGCACCACAATTCCACCGCCCAAAATTGCGGTGGGATTCCAGTCAATGTCCGCCTCTTCAATCAAAACTGGCGGAGGCAGGTTGTTGGGCTTCATCCGAGCCGGTTCCACCACGGAAATTCCGCCCAGGGTCGCAAACCAAAGCCGTCCGTCCGGCCCCTGGCAGGATGCCGATGGCATGGCCGCGCATTCCGAGTTCCCAAGTCCATCCGACTTGTCAAAGCGCATGCAGTGATAGGAATTTGTCTTTCCATTGGCGAAGTCATTTAACTCCTGGCGGGATGCCAGGAAGATTCCGTGCTCGGAGCCAAGCCAGAAGTCCTGGTGCGCATCTTCGATGATGCTCAAAATGGTGCTGGGAAATCCATCGTTTCCCACTGGAAAAGCGGAGAATTTTCCAGCGGCGCCCCTCCATAACCCGGAGCTCGCCGTGCCCAGCCAAAGTGTATCGTTGGAGTCCGCGACAATTGAAGTAATCTGGTCGCCAGGCAATCCGTCGTGTCTTGAATATTGGACCCAGTTGCCTTGAAAACCGCGCCAGAGACATCCGTCTTCCGTCGCGACATATAGATTGTTGCGGGTGTCGGCGGCCAGGGCGGTCACGTCGCTGGCGACGCCCGCCGGAAAATCAACCTGTTGCATGATCTGGTTGCTCACGCAGAAGAGTCCCTGTTCCGTTCCGCACCAGAGCTTGCCCTCACGGTCCTGAAGGAGCGACTGAACGACGCTCTGTCCGGAAAAATAGTTGCCATTCGTTCCGACGATTGGCAATTTGACAAAGTTGTCATCCTCGAGCGCGAAAACGCCCCGGCCAAACGTCCCAAGCCAAAATCTCCCGCCGCGGTCCACCAATCCACACCAGGCACCCATCAGATCGTAGTGTTTTTGGCGGGCAAAAGCCGGTCGTCCGCCATTGGTGGAAACCGAACCGGTCGCAAAAACATCCACATGGCCAAGGGTGCATACGTAAAGTGTTCCGTCTTTGCCTTCGCTGACGGATTTCACCACCTTCGACGTCAGTCCATCATTGATTCCGTAGGTGGAGAAGAACCGCCGCCGAAAACGAAATAACCCCTCGCCATCCGTACCTGCCCAAATGTTGCCTTCCACATCTTCCGCCAGGGCGCGTATTTGCTCGCCGGGCGAATCTTCGGAAAGCCGGAATCGCTCCACCGTTCCTTGCGGCGTCAATCGATACAAGCCTGCCCTGTACGTTCCCGCCCAGATACAACCCTGCGAATCCTCCAACAGTCCGGCGAGACTGTCTGTCGTGGCCGCAAACTTTGCTAGGCACTGGCCGGCGCGAAATTTGGCCAATCCCGTCCGCGAGGCAATCCAGAAGCCCCCAGCGCGGGCTGGCGCCAAAGCCAACCCGCCCATCGGTTTTATTTTGCTTTCACTGACCGGCACGAGAAGCCCGCTCTGCTCGAAATTGTATCTGTAGCGGACGATTTCCGTCGTCGAAACGAAATCGTTGGTGAAGCCGGTGACATGCACAATATCTTTGCCTTGAACCGCCCAAAACGAACCGGCCGAATCGAACGTGACGCTGGACATGGATCCGCCGCCGCCGGGCGTTGGCGGCAGGCGGCGGACGAACTTTCCATTCTCGAATCGGAAGCTGCCGGCATTGTCATGCGAGGTGAACCATAGGTTGTCCTCGGGATCGGTGTAGAAATCCTGGACTCCGCGGGGCGGCAATCCGTCCTTCCGGGTAAACCGCGTAAACTTCCCCTTTCGGTGGCAAATAGCGGCGCCCTCCTCATCTGCCATCCAGAGAGCATCGTGATGGACAAAAAGCGTGACGATGCGATTGTTGGCGAGGGCCGGGTTGTTTCTGTTGTTAAAGACGACAAACCGCACGCCGTCAAACCGAACCAATCCGTTAAACGTGCCCAGCCATAAATAACCGTTGGTGTCCTGGGCGATGGCAGTGATTGAATTCTGTGGAAGGCCGTCGTCTGTCTGCCAATGATCAACAATATAGTCTTTTTGAAGATCGCCGAATATTGGACTGCCGGCCTGCCCCGCGGCAGGGCTGATCACGGAGAGAATCGCCAGAATCAACGTTAAAACTTTTGCGACACGTTCACTGGCGCGCCGCCCGCGCGCAGACCCGTGAAGTGCTGGTCGTGTTTGTTCAGGAGCCACTCCGGTAGTGCTGAATAGTAGCGGCTTGCGTTGGAGTTGCCAACCGACAAATGGACACCGACAAATCGCCCTCACGGGTAACAGTTACTTGTGGCGCACGGCGATAGTTGAAACTTATCGCCTGCATTTCAGCGTGAAATTATACGTTACTGGATCAATTCCTTGAATTCTGCTGACAGCGAGTATTTGCGGCTTTTGCGGGCCGTGTCGGCAACCGTGACAAACCCGGTTTCGACCCATGCGGTCAACAGATTGCGGGCCATCCGTTGGGAGAGGCCAAAGAGTTTTTCAATATCGTGGCTGGTAATGGTGTCGCTGCGATGAAACAAAGTGAGTGCTTTGCGCTGGCGCGGATCGAGGCCGCGCATCAGGTGGGAGGCGTCTTTCGCGCCGGTCCCCGCCGATTCTTCCGCTCGGGTTCTAACCGTCTCGAAGCTCTCTGCCATCCCGTCGCAAAAGTATTCGACCCACTTGGTAATGTCGGCAGTTGCCCTGCCCATGTAATAATTATGGGATGGCCCGACGGTGAGCGCCTCGTAATAGGCTCCAAGATTGCGGGCATAGTATTCCTCCAGGGAATAAAGCCCTTTGAGGCCGAAGGAGCCTAAATGCAGAATGAGGCCCGTCAGCAATCGGGCCGTGCGGCCATTGCCATCATAATACGGGTGGATGGTGGCGAACTGGTAATGCGCGATCCCGGCGCGGATCGGGCAGGGCAGTTTGTCCCGCTCCGACGTTCCAATCCACGCCACAAGGTCCTTCATCAATGCCGGCACGTCTTTGGCTTCCGGCGGCAGATAGACTATTGCCCGGCTTCGGCTGTCGCGGATGACGTTCTGGCCGTCGCGGTAGGGGGATGGTTTTACCTTGGCACTGCCGCCAGCCATAACCAGCGCGTGCAAAAGCTGGATGTGATTTTCGGTTACAGGGCGGCTGGCTTCGGCAAGCGCTTCCGCCTTTTCCAGCGCAGCGAAATAGCCGAGGACTTCCTTTTCGTCGCGTTCGCGTCCGGGAAAATGTTCCTGCTTTTCGATCACCCTGGAGACCTGTTCCTGGGTTAGGCGGTTGCCTTCGATCATGGTGGAGTAATGGGTGGAATAAAGCCGGGCCGATTCGCGAAGCGTGGCGAGCAATGCCGGTGTAATCGGCAGATGTTCCACGGCCTGCCTCGCTCCTTCAATGCGCATGAGTGCATTGGCGACTTTGGGCGTGATGGTGAAAGCGGGCGCAAACGACATAACGGCAATTACCCGGAAACGGACATTTCCGTTATTATGCCGTTAAATTGCCGTTAATTCAACCTCAAAAACCCGTGCATAATTGCTTCGGCTGGTTTGCGTGTTCCACCGATGCGCGAGCAGCGCCAACCACAGCAGAATCCCAAAGGACGCCGTTCTTTGGTCGAGGTTTGCCAAGGGACAGATGCCCTTTGGCCGGGGATGCGAAGCGAGCCCCAATAAGCCAGGGATTGCCAACAAGGGGGCGGCTTCAAAGCCCCCTTTTGGTCAGGGTTCGGCAAGGGCGGAACGCCTTTGCCAGCGTGGTTTCGGAGGCGGCGCTTGAGCCTCTGAACGCGGATGTTGCGAACGCAACATATAACCGCGCACTTATGTCTTTTGGGCATCGGGGGGATACCCGGCGCGCGCCTGGCTTGCTTGCCTTGCTTGGCGGGAAATGGGGCAAAGGCCCGGCGGCATGTTTTCACTAGCGAACGGCAACGGACAACCTGCTGAAATTGGCTCTGAAAGCCACTTTCCGAGGGACTGAACACGGCAGTTGTGTTATACTGTTCGTAAATCAACCGCAGTGACGACTGGATCAGGGAGTATGGCGATCTACCGTCTTGAAGCAAAAATTATCAGCCGCAAAAATCGCGGCAAGTCCGTAGTGGCCTCGGCTGCTTATCGTTCGGGAAGCGTGCTTCATTCTGCGGCCTACCGCTCCGGCAACCAACTTTCCGACGAACAGGCCAAGACGACTTACAACTACCGCGCACGCACGCAGGAAGTGGCCTACTCTGAAATCATGGCTCCCAAAAATGCGGCACCTTGGATGCAAAGTGAGCCACCCAAAACCAAGGACGACTTTAGGAAACAACGCGACCTGCGCGAGCGTTTGTGGAACACGATTGAGCAAGTTGAGAAAAGAAAAGATTCTCAACTTGCGCGGGATTTTGTTTTGACGCTCGCCCGCGAGCTAACCCCTGAGCAGCAAATCAAGCTTGTTCGCGGCTGGTGTAAAGACAAGTTCGTGGACAAAGGATTTGTGGCGGATTTCGCTGTTCATAAATCCAAGAACGGCCTTAACCCTCATGCCCATGTGATGGTCACGACTCGCCCCGTAGAAGGGGAAGGTTTCGGGAAGAAGCCGAGCACGGCTGGCAAATTCAACGGGCGTGGGGCCGTTGGAGTCAGGGCCAAGTCCGAGCTTGAGGGCTGGCGGGACTCGTGGGAAAAGCACGAAAACGCTGCCTTGGAAAAGGCCGGTCGCCCGGAACGCGTGGATCACCGTTCCCTCAAGGCGAGAGCGATCGACCGCGAACCGGAGCCAAAAATCGGCCCGACGGCGACGGCGATGCGCCGCCAAGGCCGGGACTCCGAACGGTTCAAGCTCTGGCGCTTTGTGCGAACCCTCAATGAAATGAAGCCGCTGGCCAGGGCGATTGATAAATTTAAGGAGTTCCACCAATCCGGTGCCGGAAAGACGTGGTGGGAACGCTCTAGGGCCTGTTAACACTAATTGACATTTTATAGGCGACAAGGCAAAATGGCTGGGTGGAGCTTACAGAGAGTCAATATCAGCGGGTTGCTGATTGTCTGCCGCGGCAGCGCGGCAACGTGAGCATGACCAATCTGCAACTTCTCAACGCCCTGCTCTATGTGGTGGAGCATGGGTGCAAATGGCGCGGCCTGCCAAAACATTTTGGCAACTGGCATACGATCTACACCCGCATGAACCGCTGGAGCAAAGCGGGCGTGCTGGATCGAGTCTTCGCCCGGCTCCAGCAGGAGCAAATCCTGGCGATCCGGATCGAGCAAGTCTGCTTGGACAGCACGACGATCAAGGTTCACCCCGACGGCACCGGGGCGCTAAAAAAAACGGCCCACAGGCCATCGGGCGCTCCCGAGGCGGTTGCACCACCAAAATTCATCTGGTTGCCGCGAATGCCCAGTGCGCCTTAATGCTCAAGCTTTCCCCCGGCCAGGCGGGGGACGCGCCGCAAGGACGCGAGCTTTTGCAGGCGGGCGGGCCGGTTCCGGCAGGGCTTCCACTCATCATGGACAGCGCCTATGAAGGGGACGAGACTCTGCAACAGGCGCGGGAATTGGGCTACGCTCCAGTGGTTCCTCCTAACCCCCGACGCTTAAATCCGTGGGAGTATGACCAAACCCTTTACCGACGCCGCAATGAGATTGAACGGCTTTTTCGCCGACTCAAAAGCTACCGCCGAGTCTTCAGTCGCTTCGACAAATTGGATGCGTTGTACTCCGGATTCGTCGTCCTCGCGCTCATCGTGGAGGCGTTACGTTAGTGTTAACAGGCCCTAGGATTTTCATGGCGGGTGTCCATGAATCGGCAAAAGAAACCGCCAAAGACATTTGGCATTCCATGATGATAACGCCGCCACGCGGGCATCAACCGGCTCCGGGGCAGTCACGCGGCCCCGAGATGGAGCGATAATTTATGGCACTCTCCGAACAAGTGAAACGACGAGCACTGGACGCGGTGGCCAGCATCGAAAATTTGCGAGACATCCGGCTGGTCGCCGCAAACGATATTGACCGGCCATTCGAGACACCCAAGATCACGCCTCCGACGGCTGGCCTTGAAAAAGGCGGGCTTCTGTTCGTTTGGGGTGAACGTGCCCGCTGTGCATGTCAGATGAATGGCGACATGGAGCGAAACGATGGTCGATGATCTATTAGCGCAGTTTCGCAAGTCGGCACCACCCACTACGGGCGGGCCGCAGCCTCCCATGCAGGAGGAATATGTCGCCTTCGTGGCAAAGGACAAATCGCATTTTTTGGAGATTAGGCGCGTGCGACCGCCGCACCATTCGCCACGAAGCAACTTGTTGCTCAACGTGGCGCACGATGGTGCGTATGGGACAAATTTTCTTGTCACCTACACGATAATGAGTGTCCTCGTGCGCGGGCGGAATCTGCAAGAAATCGTCTTCGCAATTCAAAATCAAATGGGCGGCTTCATTCAGGAATTTGATCCTGAGCGGTGGGCAAAACCCACGAGTGACAAAGCGGCGTTCATCGAGAGTATCGAAATTCAGTGGCATGGAAATCGCGGGGAGAATTCTGGTTCGGAGCAAGAGATAAAGCATTAAGGGGAGGCGCATGGGGCGCAGGTCTGAAATTTCATTAGGGAGGTTGATTATGCAGTTCACGATTCCTGAAATAGGGTTCGTTCGGCTTTCAGAAGTGCTCAAAGTTATTCCAGTCAGCAAATCTTCTTGGTGGGCCGGAGTGAAGGCGGGCAAGTATCCGAAACCTGTGAAACTGTCAGTTCGCTGCACCGCGTGGCCGGCGGCTGATATCTGCGCACTCGTGAAACAGATTTCTGACGGACAGGTGCCAAAGTAGAAGAGCTTTTCGGGGCAATTCAGCATATTGTAGGGCATCAAACAATCGTGTTTGCTTTCCGCTTGGATGGGCCAATGGATGACCTCATTAAGCTCATTGCCCTCGCGTTCAATGATCCGGCGATGCTCGTCAAATGTGACCGCACGCTTTTCGCCGAATTTAAGGGCGGGCCATTGTAATTTTGGCAAGATCGGCCACGGGAGCCAGTGCATTCCTAGCGCAAAATTGTGAAGGCGGCGCAAATAGACATTCGTCGTCACGGTTCCGGCCCGGAGCGTCCGCAAGAACTGCTCGCCGGTTGTCTCCACCAGTTTGACGTCGCGAATGCAATCGAAGGCTTTACCGGCAACGGCGTATTTCCAACGCTCGCCCGTCGGCCCCGATTTTGCGGCAACAATTTCATCCATCACGTTTTGCCATGTGCGGCCCGACATCGTCGGATCAGAATGACGGAGATAAACCTGCGCGATTTGCAGATTCATGGCGGGCCGGCGCACAGCCTCGTTGCGCGTGTGAAGCAGGGCTTGGGCTTCGCTTTCGACCTTCGTCTTAAGGCTGGTTTGCTTTCCCGTTTCGGTGTCCTCGCAATAAAACATCGCGCCGCGACGGAACAAAATGAAACGTGCTTTCATGCTGATTTTTCCAAATCAGCAAATCAGTCCGACGCGGCCCGCGTAATCGAACGCAAGCGGTGGCGAGTCTCAGGGAAGTTTTGCCGAGTAATGGCGAATGGTTTGCCGCTTCGCCGGTTTACTGACAGTTTCACTGACAGTGGCCATTCCGACGCTCACAAACCGTTGCTGCACATGCAGTTAAGAATGGAGCCAGTTGTCGGAATCGAACCGACGACCGACGGTTTACAAAACCGTTGCTCTACCGCTGAGCTAAACTGGCTAAACTCTTAAACAAGCGGCACCTATTTTGGCCGAGTTAAGGTCGACGGCAAGCTTATTCGCCGCTCTTTGGACACGCACGTTTTGGAAGTCGCCAAGCTGCGCCTGTCCGATTTTCTGAAAGACCACCGATAGGTTTTCCATCCCGCCCCAACCGTGGCAAGGTGCGTTCATGCATATGAAAGGTCATATTGAGGAAAGCCGCGCTGCGCGCAACTTCGTGTTTATGTGCCGTAATCTGATTGCCTTGTCATTGGGGCCGTCTAACCGAGTTTCGACGGAGAGAGTTCGTTGCACCCTATTGCACCCTGTTGCACTTTGCGTTTTTTGAGCCTCGCTTGCACCCAGCTTGCACGCTCCAAAACAGGTTCCGGGCAAAGGCTGGCGCAGGCATTCCCTTCCAATGAAAACGGCGGGAAATCATTTGGAGATTATTCGGTTGCTGATAATAATATTGCGTCCGCGCGGCGCGCGGCCATTATCAAGCGAATTCAGGCCGTTCACTTTGAAACAAAAGGAAACACGATGAAACAGCGTCCGATGGCCACTCTCATTTTTGGAATCCTAAGCATTGGCCTGGCTTTGCTCTCGGTGGCCTCGCCGGTGATGCAGGCCATGGCGAAAGCGCTCAATACCACCAAGACACCGAATCCTGTATTGGACGCGATGAACGCGGATCCGGATTTTATGAAGTTCAGCCACTTCGCCACCGGGGTGAGCATTGCGTTCGGTGTGGCGCTCCTGACTTTCGGCATTGGCCTGCTTCTGCTGAGAAACTGGGCCCGCCTGGGTCTTATCATTTACTCGATTGCGGCCATCGTGTATTCGCCGGTTTCCGTTTATATCACCTATCCGGTGATGGTGCGGGGGATGGAGGCGGCGCCTCACATGACGCATGGCATGGCCACTGGAATTACCGCGGTGAGCATGGGATTCGCCCTGCTGATCGGAATGGGCTATGCGGGGTTGCTTCTGTATTATATGACCCGCCAGAACGTCATTGACGCTTGCAACCCGGACGAGGCTGACCCCGCGCCGGCTCCCTGACGCTCGTTCGCGCCGGACTGAAAAATGGACGTTCCGCCACCAATTGACCGGGCCGGATTTGGGCCGCCGTCGGGCAAGGCGCTGGCCTGTTTGATTGCGGGCATTATTGCCATCGGGCTCAGCTTCCTGGTTGTTGGATTCATCTTTGGATTGGCGGGAGTCGGGATTGGAATCACGTCCCTCAATCGCCCAGAGGGCGGCAAGACCATGGCGCGATGGGGAATCGGACTTTCCGTCTTCGGAATCGTGGCGAGCATCGGATTCGCCCTTCTATATAAGTCCCTGATTAACTCCGTCGCAAACGTGGGTGCGGCTGCCAAAGGCTCGCCTCCGGCAATCCCGTCGGCCAAATTGTTGAGCCCAACCGCATTGCCCGCCGCGAAATCCATGTTCAAGACGTCGCTTGTCTGGTCGAACACTATTCCCGGCGCGGTCGCCATGACTGTCGGCGATTGGGATGGCACGGGCTCCGCGGAAATTCTGGTGGTGTCGGGACAGACGCTCCATGTGCTCGACTTAGCGGGAATTGAAAAATCCCATGTAAGTTTGCCGGGCGTGTTTACCGTTATTGAATATGGGCGCAGCAAATCGAAAGGCTCGCGTCTTCTTGGTTACACAACGCCTTGGGGCAGAAATCTTTCCGTGATCGATCATAACGGCAAAGAGGCTTGGAAACAGTCCGCCTGGCTGGGAATGAACGGCGCGCACTGGGCTGACCTCAACGGCGATGGAGAAGAGGGAGTCGTCATCGGTTACAACGGCGCGAGCGGGATCGCGGCGTATTCGAGCGAAGGCAAGGAATTGTGGCAAGTTCGCATGGGCAATGTTTGGTCGCACGCGTTTATTCCGCCCACTCTTCTCCACCCGGGGGCGATCGCGGCGTGCGAGGCGTCTGGAGCCGTCGTGCTGATCGATCTTGCCGGCAAAGCGCTCCCGGCTCTGCGGCCTGAGGGAGGTTACTTCACCCATGTGGCGGCCGGATTAATGGAGAGCAATGCTGTGCAGATGCTGGGTTTTGCCAACGGCGCCGTTGTCGCCTTTGAGGAAAACGGTGCGACGAGCTGGGTTTCGCGGTCTGCCCCAGGCACACCGGGCCAGACGACAATCGCCGTAGCGGGCGACCTGCTTGGAGATAACAGCGGCGAATGGATTTATTCGGATCCGCGCGGGGACTTGGAGATCGCGGCTTCAACTGGATCTCTCGCGGGGACAATCAGCCGCAAATCCACCATCCAAGGGGCTTCCCTCGCGCCGCGAAAAGGCGCCGGAGCACTGCTTTTGGTTCTGGACGGCGGAGTGATTTGGGCATATTCGTTTGCGCCGTGATGAGTGGTTTAAAATGCAAGCATTTATCGTTGTTATATTTATGTCAATTCCGGCAAAAGGGAAGCTTTTGAACGAAAGGCGGGAGCGCAGGTCTAAAGATTTTGTTAAATTTTTGGCTTTATGGAGTTGACAATTCTTGTCCAAACGATAATCTAGCCCTTAGTAAATGCGTAATTGAGAATAATTTTATGAAAATCTTGAAAAACCTAGCTATTTGTTTGGCTGTTCTCGCCTTGAGCGCAGTGACGGTCAAGTCAAACGAGCCCGGCAAAACCGCTGGCAAAGCGACAATCCGCACTGTTAAAGGAACGGCAACCTACGAGCTTAACGGGGTTCAGAAACAGCTTAAGCCGAATACTGATCTCCCCGCTGGTGTGAAGATTACGACCGGGCCGGACTCGGAGGTTTACATGAGCGTGAATGGCATTAGTTCCGCCGTTCGCATTGGCGCTGAATCGACGATGGCCATTCCGACGATGGATAAGATTGGCAAGGGACCTACGGCAGAAACCGAAACCATGCTCGACTTGAAGAATGGCAACATTTTGGGTCAGGTCAAAAAGGTCGGTGCGAATTCCAAGTATGAAATCACGACCCCCCGCGGCGTCGCAGGAATTCGTGGAACTGACTTCAGAATTAGCGTGAGCCTGCTGCCCGGCGGCGGCTACAGCGTGACGTTCACCAGTGTCTCCGGCACAGTCTTCGTCACCGCACAGGTGGGGTCAGGTGGAGGGGTGCAAAACGTGACCTTGCGTGGTGGCGAGCAGTTCACGTCAGGTGCCAACGTCCTTAGCACGGCTGTGGTTACTGTTGAAACGGCGATTATGTCTCAGTATAATGCTCAAATCAGCCAATTATTGGCGGCGGTCGTTACACTTCCGCTTGGCGCCACGGTTACCAGCGCTCCAATTCGCCCTGTGTTCAATGGAGGTATCCCGCCCACGACGAGTGCGCCGGGATTGCCTCCCCTGCCTTCATCTGGTGGAACTCCGCCAGGTGGTGGGTAGAGCATAGTCTGTAATTTCAGCCCGGAGTGACTTGCGTTGCTCCGGGTTTTTTGTTTTTATCCAACCGTGCGCTTTGGTTTTCTAAAATCTCCTACCTTTCTTATTGCGGTCGTCGTCATCGCGCTCGTTTGCGCCTTCGAGAAATGGCCGCTCAAGCCGCTTCGCCAAATCGAATTAATGACGTATGATTGGCGCGTTCAAGTTGCACACCAACTGCAGCAAACCAACGCCAACGCCGCGACCAATCTGGCGCTGGTAAAGATCACCGACAATTCCATTTACGAAGTCCGCTACAACAGTCATCTCGGTTTCAATTACGGCCTGTACTGGCCGCGCGACGTATATGCGGCAGCATTAAAGGAGCTGACCGAGGAAGGCGCGCGGGCGGTGGCGTTCGACGTGCTGTTCGCCGAAAAGCGCGGAGACCAGGCAGCGGTTACGACACCCGAGGGCGAAATAGTCGCGCCCGATGATGTCTTCGCGGCGCAGCTTCGCGCTTCGAGCAATGCCATTTTGGCCACCGTTCTGGACAAGATGCCCATAGCGAAATTCCGCGAAAGCGCATGGAAAATTGCCAGCATGACAGTTTACCGCGATCCGATTGACGATGTTTTGCGCAAAGACCGCGCCTTCGAAGACTACTACGTTTGGAATTCCGTCATTGAGGATCTCGCGGCAACGATGAACCTGGATCTGTCGAAAACGATTGTTGACAAAAAGGAGCACAAGATTCGGTTTTTCACCGAGCACAGGGATCATGAGATTGATTGGCCCGAAAACGACGCCGGCGAGATCGTGGCGACAAATGCGTTCAATCCCGTTCCAGAAGGAGTTCCAGACAAATTTGTCCCATACCAAACGGCCCGCATTTGGAGCATGGGAATCATGCTGGCGGCGGCGCAGTTGCATCTGGATCTCGAGTACCCAAAATTTGAGCCCGGGAAAATCATTCTGACTGGCTCAAACGGTGTCGTTCGCGCCATTCCGGTGGACGGCGAAAACAGCTATTACATTGACTGGTCGCTGAAGGCGGATGATCCACAGATTTACGAGGCGCCTTTCGAGACGTTGCTTCAAAATGGGGTTGATCGCAAACACCATCTGCCAGTCACCAATGATTTCACCGGCAAGCTGGTGATGATCGGTTCAACCGCAACGGGGAACGATCTCACCGACGTTGGCTCGACGCCGTTGGACACGCATACCTTTCTTGTCATCAAGCATCTCAATGTCGCCAACAGTGTTATATCGGGCGTTTTTGTCAAACCTACGCCGATGGCCGTCAACATTCTGCTCATCGTCTTTGCGGGTTTTTTTGCGGCGTGGGTGACGTGGGTGGTGGAGAAGGCGCACAACGGCACCCTCGTGATGGTGGCTTTCATTGCGGCTTATTTCGGCGTCGCCATGTTTCTCTACGCAGAATGGCGCATCTGGATTCCGATTGCGCTCCCGATGTTTTGCGCTGGAATCCTGACGCACGTCTGCACGCTCATCTATCGTGTGCGCGTTGAGCAATCGCAAAAGCGCCTGATCAAGAACCTTTTCTCGCGCGTCCTCTCGCCGGACGTCGTCAACGAAGTCCTGACCAAGGAGGAAATTCGCATCAGCGGCCAGCGCCGGGAAATCACTGTTTATTTCGCAGATGTGCGCGGCTTTACTGAATTGACCGACGTGACCCAGGCGCAGGCGGAGGAATACGTCAAGAAGAACAATTTGAACGAGGCGGATGCCAAAGCTTATTTCGACCTGCACGCCAAGGACACCCTCGACACGGTCAACGCCTATCTCACCGCGATCTCCGACGTGGTCAAGGAGCACAAGGGCACGCTCGACAAATACATCGGCGATTGCGTGATGGCGTTTTGGGGCTCGCCGCTGCCGGACCCGCAGCACGCCTTGCTGGCGGTGCGGGCGGCGATTGGCGCGCAGCGGGCCATGGCTGCGCTGAACGTCGAGCGCGCCAAGCAAAACAAGCTTCGCGAAGAGGAAAACGTCACTCGTTTGCAGCAGGGGCTTCCCGCGCTTTCGATGTTGCCAATCCTTTCGATGGGCACCGGCATCAACACCGGCATATCGATCGTCGGATTCATGGGATCAGAAGATCATCTGCTCAATTACACCGCATTTGGACGCGAGGTAAATTTGGCCAGCCGTTTGGAAGGAGTTTCGGGGCACGGACGCATCATTATCGGAGAAGCGACGTACGAGCAGATTGTTCGCGACGAACCGCAAATGGCCTCCCTGTGCCTTGAATGGCCGCCGCGCACCGTCAAAGGCTTCCAAAAGCCCGTGCGCATCTACGAAGTCATCTGGCAGCCCGCAACCGGTGACGCCAAACCCGCCGAAGCTTCGGTTCCCGCGGAAGCCAAGAAGTAAGCAGATTCACGGCGAAATATCCAGCAGATCCTGGATATCCTCCCAGCTAACGGCCTCCATAAACGACTCCTCGTCTCCCAGCAGTCCTTCGGTCAATGCGCGCTTGCGCTTTTGCAGATTCAGGATTTTTTCCTCCACCGTGCCGCGGGCGATGAGCTTGTAGCTCGTGACAATTTTCTTTTGCCCGATTCGATGCGCGCGGTCCGTCGCCTGCGCTTCGACAGCGGGGTTCCACCATGGATCAAAATGGATGACCGTGTCCGCCCCCGTCAGGTTCAAGCCGACGCCGCCCGCTTTGAGGCTGATCAGGAAAACCGGCACCGAGGCGTCGCGCTGAAATGTGTCAACAACACGGCTACGGTCGGTGGTTGAGCCATCGAGATAACAGAACGGAATCTGCCGCGCGTCCAATTCCTCGCGCAACAGCGCCAGCATGGAAGTGAACTGGCTGAACACCAGCGCGCGGTGGCCGCCGTCGAGCGTTTCCTCCAGGAGTTCGTTGAACAGCTCCACTTTGCCGGACACGGCCGGCTCCATGTCCGTCTTGAGCAGGCGCAGGTCGCAGCAAATCTGGCGCAAGCGCAGCAGAGCCGTCAGCGCCGCCACCCGGCTTCGGCCCTTGCCCTGCGCCGAGACGGTTTCCAGAACTTCGCGCCGCCCGGCTTCCAGCACCTGCTGGTAAACGGCGCGCTGCTCCTGGTTCAATTCGCAGAAGCTGACCTGCTCGATTTTTTCAGGCAGGTCGGCGGCGACCTCGCGCTTGCGCCTCCGCAAGACGAATGGGCGCAATCGCCGCGCCAGCCGCGCCTGCGTTCCGGCATCCCGCTCGCGCATGATGGGAACTTCGTAGCGCTCGCGAAAATCCTCGGCCTTGCCAAGGTAGCCCGGCATCAAAAAATCAAAAATCGACCAGAGATCGAGCACGGAATTTTCCACCGGCGTTCCAGTCAAGACGAGTTTGTGGCGGCCCCGGATGGTTTTCACCGCCTGCGCGTTTTGCGTCTGGCGATTTTTGATGTGCTGCGCTTCGTCCAGAACAACGGTGTCGAATTCAAGGCCGCGATAATGTTCGGCGTCGCGCCGAAGCAGCGCGTAGCTCGTGATGACAATATCGGACGAGGAAATCTTCGGGAATAATCCATGGCGATCCGGCCCATGAACAGCCAGCGCGCGCAGCGTGGGAGTGAACTTGGCGGCTTCGGCCTCCCAATTGAAAACGAGCGAGGAGGGGCAGACGACGAGGCTCGGACCCGTCCGCGCGGAGGAGCGAAGATGCGCGAGGACCTGCACCGTTTTGCCCAGGCCCATTTCGTCCGCGAGAATGCCGCCAAATCCGTGCGCCCGCAGAAATTGCAACCAGGCCGCGCCGTCCTTTTGGTAGGGGCGCAGCACATTTTCCAAATCGCCCAGCGCCGGAGACGGGAGTTTTATCTCGCCCTGCGACCACTCGGCGGGCGCCTGGATTTTCCAGCCGGGCTGGCCGCGCAGGGTTGCCTGCAGGAAACCAGCCTGCGAGTTGTCCAGCCGATAGCCGGTGGAATGCTGGCGGGGCGCGCAATCGACCAGCACCTCCTGCAATTCCTCCACCGCGCCCGTGTCGAGCAAAGCGAATTTTCCGTTTTTCAGCCGCGTGTGGCCCTGGCCGGAGAGAATCAGCCGCTGCACTTCAGAGGCCGGCAGCGGTTCGCCGCCGGGCAAATCGTAGCTGACCTGCAAATCAAACCATTGTTCGCCGGACGGCGTGACTTGAAAGCGCGGCTGCACCCGTTCCAGTTTTTCCGTGCTCCGTTCCAGCCGTTCTTCCAACGTCACGCGCCATTCATTCTCCAACCGCGGAAAATCCCGCGCGAAAAAATTGAGAACCGGATTTTGGCCGTTGAGCTGGTATTTGCCGCTCGAATCAGGCCCGGCAAACCCGGCGCGAACAAGGGTTGCCATCGCAGCCTGCTCCGCCTGGAAATTTCTCATGGCGTAGCGCGTCGCGGATTTTGCATCCGGCAGCCACGGTGTTTCGCGCGGAAGACCTGATGCCGCCACGCCCCCGTAAAAACATTCGAGCTTTGCCTCCAGCGCCGCCAGGCCGCCGGCGAGATGCAATTTGAATTCGGGCGCAGCCGGTTCCAGAACAAAATCGTCGAGCGCGAAATCCGCCTCCACCCCGCCGCTCGCGGAAAGCTTTGGCCAATCGATGTTGAGAAAGGCCGGCACACGCGATCTTGGAATGCGCACCGGCCCACGGAGCAAATCCGCGACGTCGGACGACAAACCGAGCGGTTGCAAGGTGCGGCCGTCGAAAGTCCACGGCGTCGTCCCGGGAATGATGCAATCGGGTTTCTTTCCCAACAGCGAAAGCGCAATCTCCCCGCTGTTCTCCAGATGCGCGCGGATGGAAAGCTGCAGCGGCTCCGAAACTATCCGGATGGCCTGGCCCTTTCCCAGCGTCACGCGCGGATGCCCGGCCAGGCGTGGCAAAAGTTCTGTCAATGCTTGAGATTCCAGCATTACCATCGAAGGCTTGCCGCCATGGTTGATATTTTCCAAGGCGTCCAGCAAAGCGGAGTCAGCGGCGTCGAGCGCGAATGGCGCATCAAGCGGGAGAGCATCGAGCGGGACGCGCCCCGCCCGCCATTTTGCTTCGATGTAGAGCATGATTTTTCCGCGAGAGGCGGCTGCCGCAAAATTGGGTGGGAGAACCACAAATAATTCCACCGATTCGCCCGTT
The DNA here is from genome assembly GCA_963764165.1 of uncultured Verrucomicrobiae bacterium. Classification (GTDB taxonomy): domain Bacteria; phylum Verrucomicrobiota; class Verrucomicrobiia; order Limisphaerales; family Palsa-1400; genus Palsa-1400. Next base: position 3,555,770 of record CAVXRD010000002.1, on the reverse strand, counting down.
TCCCCGGCGGCGGAGCGCAAGAGCACGGGCGTTTTCGAAGTTGGCGGTTTGGGCGCGTCCTTTTGGGCGGGCGCCAAAGGTTTCGCGGCGGTGGCTGGCGCCGGGCCTTTCAGGAAATGCAAACCCGCCGCAACCGAATGAGAGCAGATGAGTCCGCGTTGGCGCGAATCACGGCAGGTGCAAAGGTTGTCGGCGTCCGAAGCGCTGCGGATGACAAGTCCGGCGCGATAACTCAAGGAGCCTTCCTGCACCGTGCCGCGGAGGGTAGGCGGCTGCCATTCCGACGATAGCACCCGCCCGGCCGCCAGCAGCAAACGCGCCTGTTTGACAGCCTCCCACCCCGCCAGTTTCGCCAGCAGGGCATCCGTTAATTCCACGTCCGCCATGAGTCTAATAAACCCCGAGGCGCCCGGAATACAAGGCGGAGCGGCTATGGCATGGATGCGGATGCGCGATAGAATTCGTCACAAGACATTTTACAACAAGGAAACGACGGGCATGAAGAAATTTGCTCCATGCCGCTCCATCGTTCATTCTCAATGAGTTAAAGTGCAACATTTGATTCCTCTCTGTTTTCGGTGGAATGAATCTCCGCGCCAGCCTTTGCCGCAAACCTGTTTTGGGGAGTCCAAGCTGGGCGCTGGAGAGGCTCAAAAACGCAAAGTGAAATAGGGTGCAATAGGGTGCAACGATTTCTTTCGGGCGAAACCCGTTTGGACGGCTCCAGGGACAGGGCGGCCAGGCTGCGGCGCATGAACACGAAGTTGCGCGCTGCGCTGCCTCCCTTAATATGACCTTGCCTTTGCATGAACGCACTTTACCACGGTTGGGGCTCGATGGAAAACCTACCAGAGTGTTTTCGGCGCGATTTCTGTAGAAACATTGCGAAAAACCAAACGGAAATGGCTCTGGGATGTTTACTGTGGAGTGCTGATTTTGCCTTTGTGTTGCTCTGCGCACTCATCTTCTCTCTGCGCGACATTGCTTTTCCAGCTCGCACTTGGTTTCCTCGCGGCATCCACCGCCATCGCGCAGGTAGCCGCGGAGGGCGCGGAGTTTCCTCGGTCCAACCAAATCAGATTTGCATCTCCTAATCTGCCAACATCGCCAAGGAACCCGAAAAAGACGGGATCCATGGAGAAAATCGACGGATTTTCTTTTGTGGAACCGAGCGGGCAAAAAGCAAAAGGCCCGAATTGCTTCGGGCCTTTCTTGAAAATCGAGTGTGAAACCAGAAATCAGGATTTCCGGCGCAGGCGTGCCAAAATCGCGCATCCGCCCATCACGCCAAGAGCAATCGTGCTCGGCTCAGGCACCGACAAGGTCGCGCCGAAGGTCAGGGCGGGATCGCCCGAACCAGCCGAAACCAAGTCCCACACAGGAGTGTTCGCCGTTCCGACGTTTTCCCATGCGTCTCCGAAATTTGCGCCGACCGTAGCGGGGGAATAAAGGGCCAACCCTGCGGATTCTGAAGGAGACAGGTTCTGGAAGACCAGCGTCCAGGTAAAATCAGCCGGAACCAACACGTTGGGCGTGTAGGTCAAGCTCGAACCGTCGGTGAAAGTGGAGAGACCCAAAGAACTCAAAGTCGAGAAACCGCTGCTCCAGATTAATGAGCTAGGGGTGTTATAGTAGCTATAAACGATAGGGCCGTTGTTCTCGTAAAAATTCAGTTCGACTTGCTCCGAACCGGTCGGGGTTCCGGTGCCCGTCAAAGCAAACTGAACGGCAGCCTGGGTGATGTAGTAGGAGAAAGTGGAAGTGTCGCCCGCAGAACCGCCAGCCAGCACAACCTCGTTGCCAGCTTCGCCAAAGCCCGCGCCGTTGTTGAAATTGAACGTTGCATTCTGGTAAGTTGTGTCATTGGCATACACAAGTGTTTGGCTATGAGCGCTCTGGGCGAAAATCAGCGCCGCTCCAATCATGGCGAATTGGCCCGAAAATGACTTGGTCCACATGTTCATATTGTTATTTGGCTCTTTGGGGCGGTGTAACACCCGCAATTGCGCTTGATTAACTACTAAAGGCCCCTGAGCGTCAAGCGTTTTCTAAAATATTTCCGAATATTTTCCGCATAAATGGAGCCGGTTAGCGCCGGGGCGGGGGCGAAATAAAGATGTTTACGAAAATCTGTCGATTGAGTATAAGAAATCGAAAACATTCTACGGCTGTTTATAATCTGTATGAATTCCGACACGCCTCAGGCGGCTTGCGCCGCCAACCACTGGGCCGTCGTGTTGCACGCACGGCGGCAGGACACCGCGCGCGCCATGGAAGCGCTATCCCGTCTTTGCCAGACATATTGGTATCCGCTTTATGCCTACGTCCGCCTTCGCGGGCATTCCCCGGAAGAGGCCAAGGCGCTCACGCACGAGTTCTTTTCCAAGCTGCTTCAAAACAAAACGCTGGCCTACATGCGAAAAGACTGCGGCAAATTTCGCTCTTTTGTAATGTCTGCCATGAACCACTTCCTCATCGATGAGGCCCGCAAAGGGCGGCTCCGAAAGCCGGAACCGGTTAACGACACCCCGCTGACGGAAAAGGTCTTCGAGCAAAATTGGGCGCTGGCGGTCGCCAATGTGGTCTATGAACGCTTGAAGCAGGAATATGAAGCTTTGGGCAAGGGAGAAATATTCGCGGCCATGAAGCATTGCCTGGCCGGATCGCCGGTGGCGGTTTCGTATGCGGAATTGGCCGCGCGCCTGAGCCTGGCCGAAGCCGCTGTCACACATATGGTGCAGAGCCTGCGCCAGCGTTACAGCGAGGTTTTGCGCGAGGAAATGGCAAATCTGGTGGCGACGCCCGCCGAACTTGAGGAGGAACTGCGCGGTTTCTTCAACGCATCCCCCGCCGGGGCGGCGTGATGCAATTGCCAGCGATTCCGCCCTTTCGCCCACGCGCTGTCGTGAAACTCGTGTGCGTTTTGATGGCCGCGCTCGTGTTCTCGGGTGGCTGTCAAAAAAAGCAGAATGCGGTCGTCATCATCTACACGTCCCAGGACGAAGTCTTTGCCGAGCCAATCCTGCGCGATTTTGAGAAAGAAACCGGCATCGAGGTCAAGCCGGTTTATGACAGCGAAGCTGTCAAGACGGTCGGACTGGTCAACCGATTATTGACAGAGCAGGGAAATCCGCAGTGCGACGTCTTCTGGAACAATGAGGAATTCCGCACCCGCCAGCTCGCCGCGCACGGAGTGTTCCGGGAGACGAACGGCTGGGCGCACCTTGGCTATCGCTCCCGCCGCATTGTTATCAATACCAATCTGCTTCCACTCGCGAAGGCTCCGCGCTCGTTCAGCGATGCCACCAATCCCATCTGGCAGGGCAAAGTGGCGGTGGCGTATCCGCTGTTTGGCACAACAGCCACTCATTTTCAGGCGCTGCGCCAGCTTTGGGGCGACGAAGCGTGGCAGAATTGGTGCCGCGCATTGCAGTCCAACAAACCGTTCGTGCTCGAGGGAAATTCGATGGTCGTGAAACAGGTTTCCCGCGGCGAGGCGCTGTTTGGGTTTACGGATTCCGATGACATCGCCGGCGCGCAGCGCGAAGGATTCCCGGTTGCGCCGCTGGCGACCACCAAGGAAACGCTATTTGTACCCAATACCGTCGGCGTCATCCGAAACTGTCCGCATCCGGAGGCGGCGCAAAAGCTGTTCGCCTTTTTGTGCGATCCAAAGGTCTCGCAAAAATTGGTGGAACTGCGGGCGTTGGAAGGAGCTACGCAGGATCCGGCGACTGCTGCCACCGGTTTGAAAGTGGATTGGGGAAAACTTCTTCTAGACCTCACCAACGCGACTGAAGAGACCCGCCAGATTTTTCTTCGGAATTGATAGGCCCTATAGGTCCCATAAGTCCCATTCTTCCCCTAAAGTTTTGAATATGCAAGGTGTGGCAATTCGTCCCGTATTAAAGATTGGAAAGGAAAACGGACATGAAGAAACAAATTTTGATACTACCGGTGCTTGCCGTAGCGGCAGGCATGACAATCGTCGGATGCGCCTCGCCGCAGCCGGCCTACGTGCCTCCTCCGCCACCCGCGAGCGCCCCGGTGACAACTCCTCCCCCGCCCCCCGCTGAAACGGTGGTCCCACCTTCGGCTCCTCCCATGCCTGCGACTCAAACCGAGGTGGTCGTAGCATCGCCAGGGCCTGAGTTCTATTGGGTGGGTGGATATTGGGGTTGGCGCGGTGGGGCATGGGTATGGTTCCCGGGCCGCTGGGATCATCGACCCTGGCATGGCGCGGTTTGGGTAGGCGGATATTGGGATCGCCACCGCCATTGGGTGCCCGGCCGCTGGCGTTGATTGGGAAGGCAGGGACGCCTCGCAGGGTGTCCGGCAGCTTGTGATAAATTCAGCCTGCCGGCGAGTTTAACCCGCCTCTCCCGGTCGCCGTGCCGAAGCGATCCTGCCGATTCCGTAGAGCGATCGCGGTCGATTTGTGGCGAAGGGGTGAAATCCCTTCACCTTCTTGGCGGCTATTTCTCAAAATCATCCGTGCGGAATGGCGAGGCCGGAAGCCCCGCCTTGTTCCACAAGTTGACGACGGGATAATTCGCCCAGCCGTAACGGACTGCCACGGGGTCGCTGATGAGCCGGCTGTGCACCACCACTTTGTCACCGTGAATTTCCGCGATGGCCCAGACGAATTTGTGATCGGGGCCGGCGATGGAAAAGCCGGTTAATTCTCCGCCTTTGGCCACCAGGCCTCCGCCCACATGATCGAACGACAAAATGGCCTCGAATCCCTTGAATTTCACGCTTTTGAAAACAGGGCCGGAATATTCAACAGGTTCGTGATAGGCAATTGCCTCCGCCGCCAGCGCTAGGCGATGGCCGACGGGCTGCTTCTTTGTCGGATGAATGTCCTGCTCCTCGCCAACATCGGTGATGACCGCCATGCCGACGTTGTGAAGTTTTTCGGTTGCCTGCAGTTGCGCCTCGCGCACGGAGGCCCATGCGCTGGCTTGCGGTTCATGGCTGATGCTCATGAAGGGAGCCAGTTGCACGAGAAGAAACGGAAATTCACCTTCGTCCCAGCGCTGCCGCCAGTCGCGAATCAAGTCAGGGAACAGCTTGTGATACTCGGCGGCTTGATCAAGGCTCCCGGCGTTGGCTTCGCCCTGGTACCACAGCGCGCCGCGAATCGCGTAAGGGGCCAGCGGCGCGATCATGCCGTTGTAAAGTTCGGCCGGTTTCCACGGTTTGCTGGGGGCGCGCTTTTTGAATTCCGTGTTGCTGTCCTTTGCGGCCTGCTTCTCCTTTTCGAATTTCGCGAGGCTTGATTCGTATCTCTGTTCACTCAGCGGCCACGCCATGATCAAGCCGATGCTATAATCCGGCTTGGAGCGGAGAAAGGTTTCGTCCATCCAGGCTTCGGCGGGCGTGCCACCCCAATCGGATTCAATCAACCCGACCGGCACGTGCAGCTTGGCCTGCAGTTCGCGCGCGCAATAATATCCCACCGCCGAGATGCCCCCTGCCGTCTCGGGACTGGCCACACTCCAACTGGCATTGATGTCATTGGTGGGCGCGTCAAGCCGCGTGTGCGGCACCTTGATCAGGCGGATCATCGAATTGGCCGCCGCAGCCACGTCATTGGACGCCTCGAACGAGCGCTTGAGGGGAAATTCCATATTGGATTGCCCGCCAGCCAGCCAAACCTCGCCGACCAGGACATTCTTGAACTCCACGCGCCCGCGTCCCGAGACAACCAGCTTGTCCGGGCCGCCAGGCTTAAGATCGTGCAAACGCACCATCCATTTCCCGTCTTTCACGACAGTGGAAGCCGTCTGCCCTTGAATTTGAACGGTGACGGTTGAACCCTCCTCGCCCCAACCCCAGATAGGGACAGATTGGCCCTGCTGGAGAACCATATTATCGGAAAATATTTTGGGCAATCGAAGCCCTGAATCCGCGCGAAGCGAAAGAGGTTGAAGCGAAACAAAAGCCGCCGCAACCCACAACGCGGCGGCAAAAGTGCAGTGACGTTTCATGCGTCATTCTGCCCCGAAGAAGCCGTGCGGAGTCAAGCCGTTAGAGCAGCCGCAGCAGATAATGCCTCCTCATGAGCTCTTAGGAAAGCACAAGGCATGGCGCGGGCCGGAGCCTCGCCTTAATCGTTCAATGCGCGAACTTCGTTGGGGGGCGTTCTCAATAGATTCCAACAAGCAAGATGCGTCTGCCCTGGCCGCCGGAGGATGGATGCGAACGGTTTTTCGATTTTCGGACGGCCTGTTGCACAGGGGCAAAAGCTGCCGGATCCGTCAGGTCCTCGCATCTGTTTTCTGAATCCTCCGTTTCTGATTTCAGGCAATTATCGCGAGATTTACGAAAAATCGGGTCCCGTGCCGGGATGGTTTTGCTTTACCCTTCGGGCGTTTCTGCCGATGAATTGCTGGCGTATGCTGCATAGCCAATACACGATTAATGAATTGCATACGGAACATGACCTGCTATAAACGGTCAAGTAAATCTTGAGCGCCGCAACCACTCCGACTGGGATTAAGCAAACGGCCAAAGAACGAGCCGCGACGATTTTTCGCGCCCTAAAGGACACTTCATACAAGCAGACAGACCGGATGTTTGCCTGGCTGATTGCCTTTGAGTGGCTGGCGGCCATGGCGGCGGCATCCCTTCTCGCCCCTAAAAATCTCCCCTCCGACCAGCCGATGCGGCTGATCATGGCGGCTTCCTCGGCGGCGGGGCTTCTTTACCTTTTTCCGCTCTTTCTGGCCCTGCGCCACCCCGGCAAGAAGGCAACCCGGCACGCCGTGGCAGCGGGGCAGATGTTGACGCCTTCGCTGTTCATCTATCTGACAGGCGGCGGATTTCAAGCGCACTTTTTCATTTTCGGCGCCCTCGCTTCGCTGGCTTCGTATCGCGATATCTGGGTGCTCATTTCCGCGACTTTGGTGGTCGCCGGCGACCATTTCCTGGGCCAGATGGTGCAATCTGTGGTCGATGGCGTCAAACTCCCGCCGTGGAGCTGGGTGGAATTCACGGGCTGGGTCTTTTTTGAGGATACGCTGCTGTCGCTGTGGATTTGGGAAAGTTTGCGGCTGATGAAGCACGTGGCGACGCATCAATCCGAACAGCAGCTTTTGCACGAGAAGATCGAGCGGGAAATGGCGGACCACCTCGAATTGCTCCACCAGGAGAACGTCAAGTACAAGCAAAGCCAGGCCCGCTTGCAGCAGAGCGAGGCGAAGTTCCGCACGCTGGGCGATTCCTCCCCGGACTGCATATTTCTGGCGGACGGCATTGGCCAGTGGATTTACTGCAACTCGTCGTGGACCAAGATGACGGGCTTGACCACGCCCGACAGTCTTGGCCAGGGTTGGATTCGCGCCTTGCATCCCGACGACAAGACGCAAATCCTGGAGCAATGGACGCAGGCTTTGCGCGAGCGAAAGGACCTTTCCCATGAATTCCGCCTGGTAAGCTCGACCGGAAAAGTGCGCTGGGTGGCCTGCCGGACGGCGCCGATTCAATACGATTCAGCGGATATGTCGGAAACCGGCGGCTACGCGGGCTCGATCAAGGACATCAGCTCTTACAAGGAAGTGGAAGAAGCCCTGCGCCGCGCCAAGACGGACGCCGAAGGCGCCGTGAAAGCCAAAGGGGAATTTCTGGCCAAGATGAGCCACGAGATCCGCACGCCCATGAACGGCGTCATCGGCATGGCCAATCTGCTTTCCGACACGGAAATGACGTCGCAGCAAAGGGAGTTCACCGACACGATCCGCCGCAGCGCCGAATCGCTTCTGCTGCTGATTAATGACGTGCTGGATTTCTCCAAGGTGGAGGCGCGCAAGCTCATCTTCGAGACCATCGATTTCAATTTGCAGGAAACCATCGAGGGCTCGCTGGAACTGCTGGCCGGAACGGCTCAGGCCAAGAACATCGAGCTGGCAGGTTTCGTATTGACAGACGTTCCCATTTTGCTGCGCGGCGATTCGGGGCGGCTGCGCCAGGTATTCATCAATCTTGTCAGCAACGCGGTCAAGTTCACGGAGTACGGCGAAGTGGTGGTGTCGGTGGCGAACATGGCGGAGACGGAGACCCACGTGGATTTGCGATTTGAAGTGCGCGACACCGGCATTGGCATACCCGCGGAAGTTCAACCGCGGTTGTTCCAGGTATTCAGCCAGGCGGACAGTTCCACGACGCGCAAGTACGGCGGCACAGGGTTGGGTTTGGCGATTTCAAAGCAATTGATTGAATTGATGGGCGGCCAGATTGGGTTTACCAGCGTGCCGGGGGTTGGCTCGACTTTCTGGTTCACCGCCAGGTTCGAGAAGCAGCAGGCCGGGGCCAAAGTCCCGGAACAAATCAATCTCAGCAACCTCCATGTCCTGATTGTGGATGGCAACGACACCACCCGCCGCATCATGGAGGACCAATTGCAGGCGTGGGGCATCAAAGCCGCGTGCGCCGCCGACGCGCAGGAAGCGCTGGAAAAATTGCTGGACGCCGGGGCCAAGTTTGACGTTGTTCTTCTTGACATGAACATGCCGGGAATGAACGGCATTTCGCTGGTGGAAGTCATCCGGGCTGACTCCAGGATTTCGCGCGCGCGCCTGATTCTTTTGACTTCCCTTGGCCAGATGATGAACGACGCGCAACTGAAGCGGATGGGCATTTTCGCCTGCCTCGTCAAGCCTGTGAAGCAAGCGCGCCTTTACGAATGCCTGACCGGCAATCAGCGGCCCGTCCGGAAGAAAGCGGACGACGCGAAGGCGCCAGCGCTTTCCACCGATGGCAAGGAGGCTCCGGCTCTTCGCATATTGCTGGCGGAGGACAACATCATTAATCAAAAAGTGGCGGTGGCCCAATTGCGGAAGCTGGGCTTAAAGCCCGATGTGGCCAATAACGGCCTGGAAGCGTTCGAGGCTGTCAAACGATCTACCTACGACGTGATTCTGATGGATTGCCAGATGCCGCAGATGGACGGTTACGAGGCGTCGCGCAGCATCCGCCAATTCCAGAAAAAAGAGGGCGTCAACCCGCCGGTCTACATCATCGCCATGACCGCCAATGCGATGCAGGGTGATCGCGACAAATGCCTTGCCGCGACGATGAATGATTACCTGACCAAACCCGTCAAAGACTCGGAATTGAAGGCTGCCATCGCCCGGTCGCAAACGAAGACGGCGGAACCGGAAGTCGTTCCCGAGGTGGTTGAACCCATCGTTGGTTTGGATGAGATTAATGGGGACGCCTTGGTGGACGTCGAGCGACTGGAAGCGGCGGCCAACGACGACCCTGAAATGGTGAAGGAATTGGTCGATTTGTATTTCGCCCAAGCCCAGGATTTGATGAACGGGCTGCGCGCAGCCATTAATTCGAGTTCAGCAAAAGATGTGGACCATTTTGCACATAAGCTAGTCGGCGCGAGTCTTGCTTGTGGCATGTCTGCGATGGTTCCCCCGCTGCGAGAACTGGAAAAACGAGGAAAAGAAGGCAAACTTTCGGACGCGGAAGCATTATATGACCGCGCCAGCCGCCACTTGGAATTGACGCGGACGAAGGTGGGGACGTACATTCGGCAGAATCAAAATCCGTGAACAATTCACAACCAAACAGCGAAGGGGCCGGCCCGTTGGTGGACCTTGAACAACTTCAATCCGCCTCCGATGGCGACATCGGGTTACTGCAGGAGCTGATGAAGCTTTACTTCAGGCAGGCCGACGAAATCATGGCTGGATTGGGAAAAGCGATAACGGAAAGTGACGTGGCGGAAGTCGACCATCTTTCCCATAAACTCGCCGGCTCCAGTCTTACGTGTGGCATGTCCGCATTGGTGCCGCCACTTCGCCTCATGGAGCGCAACGCCAAGGCTGGAAACCTCATCGGCGCGCCGGAAGCATTCGCCGAGGTCGAGATTCAGTTGGAAGCCGTCCGGCAATACATGGATTCTTACGTCCGCGAGCACGCGGTGTAGCGGTTTCTTAAGAATGAGAAAAATTTTGATCATTGAGGACGAACTAATCGTTCGATCCATCTACCGCCGCAAGTTCGAGATGTCCGGTTACAAGGTCGAAACGGCGGAGGAGGGGGCCGCCGCCCTGAAATTGATGCCGGAATTCCGCCCCGACGTCATCCAAGTCGACATCATGATGCCGGGCATGGGTGGCGTCGAAGTTATCCGGCAAATTCGTTCATGGCCGGAGTTCAGCAAGATCCCCATTCTCGTATTGTCCAGCTTTTATCGGCCGGATTTGGCGAAAGAGGCATGGAAGGCAGGCGCCTCAAAGTGCGTTTCCAAGATGGATTGCACGCCGAATCTTGCGTTGGAATTGGTCGAGCAGCTCCTTGGCGGCGAAAACTCGGATAATATCGGGGGCGTTGGCAGAATTCCACTCCCCACAGAAGAGTCGGCAGGCTCAGATACTTCGATCCGCCTGCGAGTGAAACTTGACCTGCCGCCCTCGAAAACGTCCATCCCGATCATCAAGCCGCCGCCCAATGAGCAGCCGCCGCCTTGGCCGGAGGACCAGGCTACACCTGAGCCGAAGTTAAAGGTTGATCTGAATCTGCCGCCATCGCGCGCCACGGGCGGAACGCCGACGCGCCCGATCTTTGCGGCGCAGAAGGAAGGAACGGCTCCCGCGTCCGGGTTGCCTCGCTCGGGGCCGACTTTCTTTGGAAAACCAGTTCCCCCGTCCTTTACGCCTGCGCCTGAAAGTGAGCCGCCGCCACCTCCTGCGCCAATGGTGCAACCGACTCCGTCCGCTGAGCCGTCCGTCTCCGGACCCGATTTTCGGATGGAAATTCGCCAGGATTTTCTCAAGCGCGTCCCGCAGATCCATGCGGAATTGCGCGAGCGGACAGGCGCATTGATTCGCAGCAAGAGCACGCAGGACCAGATTCGATTGCTGCAGGATTTGGAAGGCACGGTGTCCTCGCTGGCCAGCATGTCGGGAATCACGGGTTTCACGCGGGTTTCGCACCTGTCCGGCGCGCTCGACGCGCTGATCAAGGACCTTCGCAAAAAGCCGGCCCAAATGACGGCTTCCGTGCTGCGCACCATCGCCCACGCCATGGATTGCATGAATGTGCTGTTCCGCGATTTAAGCCAGATTCCCCAGGAGATTCCCTCCTCGCGCCTGATCCTGGTGGTGGATGATGAGCCGATTTCCCGCCGCACCGTTTCCATCGCGCTCAGCAAGGCCGACCTTCGCTGCATTGCCATTGAGGATTCCAAAATAGCATTGACGATCCTCAAAGAGAACCCATTTGACCTGGTCTTTCTCGATGCCGAAATGCCTGGCGTCAACGGATTCGAGCTTTGCGCCGAATTGCGAAAGATGGCGACCAACAAGAATACTCCTGTGATATTCGTCACCAGCCTGACAAAGTTTGAAGTCCGCGCCCAATCCTCGCTCTCCGGCGGCAATGACTTGATCGCCAAACCGTTCGTGATGATGGAACTGGCGGTCAAAGCGTTGACGTATCTGCTGAAACCGCCCTCAACGATCGAGACGCGAGCGCCGGTCTTCACCCCCAGGCCCTCGTAACCGGCGCCGGCCCGAAAACGGAGAGCCGCGGGAACTCGTCCGCGGCTCAGTCACGCTGTTTGTTTCAACTTTGCCTAATCAACGGCGATGGAAGTAATAGCCGTGATCGAAATGCCGGTCCCAGCCAAACCGGACCACCGGATACAACGGAGCGCAAACCACTCGGGGGGCGAAAACCGGCGCCGGGGCCGCCACAATGGGCCTTCCGACCCTCACAACTGGCGGGCAGATCGTCACGATCGCTGCTTCGGCTTTGGGAGCGGTGAACGCTGTTAATGCCAGGGCTGCCGCTGCCACACACGCTGTTTTGATCAATGTTTTCATATGGAACCTCTTGTTAAACTTATATTTAGCTACTCGACTTTGTTCTGGCAGTTTCCGGCCTGTTTCCTAATTCTCGGCCCTTTCCTGCCTTCAAACTCTTTACGGGGTACGATCGTCAATATTGCGTGCGGGATGGATATGTCTTATAGGACAAATAGGTCGGATAGGTCTTCTTTTGTTCGCACCCTGAAAAACATCGGCGCGGCTTTCCAGTTGTTTTCGGCAGGTTTTGGGCCATTCTCCTAACGTGACAGTTTCGGGCTCCAAGCAATCCAGCACCCAGGCCAAATTTCGCGTTTTGGCTCTGGTCATTTCGCTGTTGCTGCACGTGCTCGGCTATTCAACCTGGAAAATCGGGCAGAAGCAGGGCTGGTGGCGGGAATTGGCGGTCCCGCGGTGGCTGCAAGCCATTGTCAAACCCCTGGTTCCGGTGGCTCCTGTCCCACCAAAACCGCCCCAAGATTCATCCTCGCAAACCACCCTTGCCTTTGTCGAAATTGACCCCGACACGGCAACTCCCGCGCCTCCCCCAAAACCGAAGTTTATGGCCGCGGAAAACACGGTGGCCGGCAATCCGGATCCCAAAACCGACTCGCAGATGCCCCAAATCGACGGGAACCAGGATCGTTACCTGAAGATCACTCCCAGCGGGCACCGCCAGCCTCAGCAGAAGACCCCCGAGCCACCGCCTGTCCCGCCGAGCGAGCCAGCGCCTTCGACTGCGACAGAGAACACACCGCCCAAAGCCATTCCGCGCGGCAATACATCCGATGAGCCTTCCAACGGCAAAACTCAGCCCGGCAAGGCGCAATCGGCGGAACAGAAAAAGCCAGAAGCCCCGCCCCCCAAGCCGCGGCGCCCGCGCACCATCTCCGAAGCCCTGGCCGAACGCGGCACGCCGGGCCAGCGTTCCCGCAACGAAGGCGGTGTCAATCATATCACCCCAGGCGTTTCCGTCGACGCCCTGGGCACCGAAATGGGCAGGTATATGGAGAAGTTTGTGGACGCCGTTCAGAGTTGCTGGTACGACCTTCTCCAGAATGAGTCTGCCGACGTGACCGGGCGGGTGGTTTTGCATTTTCGATTGATGCCGGACGGCAGTGTCAAGAACATGAGTCTGGTGAAAAGCGAAGTGACCCAAACACTCGAGATTGCCTGCGAGCGCGCCATTGCGAAACCCGCGCCATTCGAAAAATGGACGCCGGCAATGCGGGCGGAAGTGGCGGATGATCATTACGACATCACCTTTACGTTTTACTATGAGCCTTGATTCATTGTTCTTTCTTGCCGTGCTGATGGCGGCTTCCGTGGTGGGGCTGGCCTTTATCATTGAACGCGGGCTGGCCCTGCGAACGTCGAAAGTCATGCCGCCGGAAATTCTTTCGGCGCTCTCGGCTTTTCGGAACGAGGGGGATTTGCCGATGCTGCGGCGGACTTGCGCGGACCACGCCTCGCCGCTGGGAAGGCTGCTGCTGCTCGCGGAAAAGCACCGTTTTTACACGCGCGCGGAAAACTCCAGCGGGCTTGAAACCGCTGCGCGAAAGGAAATCTCCCGGCTCGAATCCGGTCTCGTGATCCTGGAAATCGTGGTCGGAATTTCTCCGCTGCTTGGCTTGCTTGGCACCGTCTACGGCTTGATCACGCTCTTTGCCGATGTCGGGCCCAGCGGCCTGGGTGACAGCGGCGCCATGGCCCGCGGCATCGCGCTGGCGCTGCGCGCGACGTTTCTCGGATTGCTGGCTGCCATCCCGTCGCTCATCGCGTGGAGTTTTTACAACAAGAAAGTCGACACGATGGCGGTGGAAATGGCGTCGCTCTGCGACGAGTTCCTCGGCCTGCTTTATCATCAGGTTGATCCGGCTTCAACAGCGACCGCCGCCGCCAGGCGCGAATCTTAAGCGATGCAATTCAACCGAAACCGCCGCCGCGGGACTCCGGCCGTCATCATCGTTTCGCTGATCGACGTGCTGATTGTCGTGCTGATTTTTCTGATGGTCACGACGACTTTCAAGCAGCAAGCCGCCCTGAAGCTCGCGCTGCCGGAATCTTCCGAAGAAAAGCAAGGCGCCACGCAGGAGCGGACCGCCATTGTGAGCATTGACAAGCGGGGCGTCCTGTATTTCCAAAGCGCCACGAACGGAGGCGCCAGCACGGCGGTGCCTTACGAGCGGCTGGAGGAATTGCTAAAGCAGGAGGAATCAAGGAATCCAAAATTGGTATTGACGATAAACGCGGACACGGACGCCCCGTGGGGCCGCGTGGTCAAGGTGCGCGATGCCGCCAAAGCCGCTCATATAATGTCGGTCAATGGCTCGGTAAAATCCGCCGGCGCGCCGTAGGCGCTCATATCTCAGCATTTTTTCGGCAAGGCGAGGCTTCCGCCGAGCCGTCCCATTATTCTCATCGGTCACATTATTCCCGTGAAAATGGGAACGATGGGAATAATGGGGGTTATGGGCCGGCTTTGGCGCCAGCCTGCTTCTCTCGGTCACTTCGGTTTCGCCCAATTCATCGAAGTTTGCTTTTTGATGCTCGCGGAAACGTTCCCCTTGGCGTCCAGCATTTGTATTTCGACTGTATCGGCGGTGAAAACGTCTGGGGACTTGGCTTCCTTGGGCACGTTTATCTTGATCAATTGAAGGCCGGGCCCGCTCTTGATTTCGACGTCGTCGCTGTTGAACCAGCTTCCCGACTCCGGTTTGGCGGAATCATATACATTCAAATGCAGCTTCATGCCGTCCCCGGACACCAAATTATATCGGATCGTGACGAATCCGCTGAAGAGGTCGTTCTGCTGGAAGCTGTCGAAATCGACGCTGTTTTTCGCCGCCGCAGGGGCAGGGGCGGCGGCGGCTCCGCCCGCGCCGCCTCCAGGAATGTGCCACACAAGAATCATCGTGCTCTGGGAGATGTAGGACTTGCTGCCATTTCCATCGGTCAGGTAAACCCAAACCTTGTCCGTCGGCAGAGTGGGGCGCTTGAGCGCCAGGGCGGCTGCCGCATCCAGCTTGACGGGGAACATGACGAAGTTGCGATTGCCCTTCCCCAGTTCAACCGGCGGACATGAAAAGTAAGCCGAGGCGGACGGCTCATCGGAACTCGCGATGTCCACTCCCATTTTTGCAAGAGCATCATCCTTCGAATACTGAAATTCAACAGCGATCGTCATCTCCGTTCTGTCAATATTGCGATTAACAACATCGATATTTGAAATCTTCGATTTCATGTTCGGCGCAAGGGCGAAGGCCTTGGCCGAAGCCGCCGCGGCAGGGGCGGGGGCGGCGGCTTTTGCTTTTTCTTCCGCCAATTTCTTGGCGGCGGCTTCCGCCTTTGCTTTTTCCTCGGCCAGGCGCGCAGCTTCGGCTTCGGCCTTGGCCTTTTCGCCAGCGGCGCGCCGGGCTTCTGCTTCCGCCTTTGCTTTTTCTTCCGCCAGGCGTTTTGCTTCCGCCTCGGCCTTGGCCTTTTGCTCGGCAATCCGCGTGGCCTCGGCCTCGGCGCGGGCTTTTTCCTCCGCCTCCGTTTTTGCGCGGGCTTCGGCGCGGGCCTTCGCTTCGGCTTCCAGGCGCGCTTGCTCGTCGGCGAGGCGTTTGGCCTCGGCTTGCTGGGCGGCAAGGCGCTTTGCGGCTTCTTCTTGACGTGCCTTTTCTTCCGCTGCCGCCTTGAGACGGGCCTCTTCGCGGAGTTTGGCTTCGGCCTCCGCCTTGGCTTTTTCCTCGGCTAGTTTTCTGGCCTGCGCTTCCTGGCGCGCCTTCTCCTCGGCGATTGCTTTAAGGCGGGCTTCCTCGCGGGCTTTCGCATCCGCATCGGCTTTTGCTTTTTCGCCGGCAAGGCGTTTGGCTTCGGCTTCTTCGCGGGCGCGCTTTTCAGCCTCAGCCTTCAGCCGCGCTTCTTCGCGGGCCTTCGCCTCGGCTTCGGCTTTGAGACGTGCTTCCTCGCGTGCTTTGGCTTCGGCTTCGGCCCTGGCTTTTTCCGCCGCGAGGCGTTTGGTTTCGGCCTCAACACGGGCCTTCTCCTCGGCTTCAGCTTTCAAACGAGCCTCTTCACGCGCCTTGGCTTCCGCTTCCGCTTTGAGGCGGGCTTCTTCGCGGGCCTTGGCGTCGGCTTCGGCTTTCGCCTTTTCCGCGGCGAGGCGTTTGGCGACTTCTTCTTGACGGGCTTTTTCTTCAGCTTCGGCCTTGAGCCGGGCTTGTTCGCGGGCGGCGGCATCCGCTTCCGCCTTCAATCGAGCTTCTTCGCGCGCTTTGGCGTCGGCTTCGGCTTTGAGGCGGGCCTCCTCGCGCAGCTTGGCTTCTGCGTCGGCTTTGGCTTTGGCGTCGGCGAGGCGTTTTGCCTCTGCCTCAGCGCGGGCTTTTTCGGCCGCCTCTGCCTTGAGGCGCTCCTCTTCGCGAGCTTTGGCTTCGGCTTCCGCTTTTGCCTTTTGTTCGGCCAGAACTTTTGCGACGGCTTCCTGGCGGGCCTTTTCTTCGGCTTTGGCTTTTTCGTCGGCGACACGCCTGGCCTCCGCTTCCTCGCGCGCTTTCTCTTCAGCTTCGGCTTTCAGCCGGGCTGCTTCGCGGGCTTTGGCTTCCGCTTCCGCCTTGGCTTTTTCGGCCGCGAGGCGCTTGGCTTCCGCTTCGGAGCGGGCTTTTTCTTCCGCCTCGGCTTTGAGGCGGGCTTCTTCCTGGGCTTTGGCTTCGGCTTCGGCTTTGAGGCGGGCTTCTTCGCGCGCCTTTTCTTCCGCCACTGCTTTCAGGCGCGCTTCCTCGCGCGCTTTTGCGTCGGCTTCGGCTTTGGCTTTTTCGGCGGCCAGGCGCTTGGCCTCGGCTTCCGCGCGCGCCTTTTCCTCCGCTTCGGCCTTGAGACGGGCTTGTTCGCGGGCTTTTGCGTCAGCCTCGGCTTTGAGGCGGATTTCCTCCCGGGCTTTGGCCTCGGCTTCCGCTTTGGCTTTTTCGTCGGCTAATTTTTGGGCGAGCGCTTGCTGGCGGGCCCGTTCCTCGGCTTCGGCCTTGAGACGCGCCTCCTCGCGGGCTTTGGCATCTGCTTCTGCTTTGAGGCGCGCTTGTTCTTGTGCCTTGGCTTCGGCCTCGGCCTTCAGTCTCGCTTCCTCGCGGGATTTGGCTTCCGCTTCTTCCTGGGCTTTCTGTTCGGCAATTCGTTTTGCTTCGGCTTGCTGGCGGGCTTGTTCGATGGCCTCGGCTTTCAACCGGGCTTCCTCACGGGCTTTGGCTTCCGCCTCGATGCGGGCTTGCTCGGCGGCGAGGCGTTTGGCCTCGGCTTCCTCGCGCGCTTTCTCCTCCGCTTCAGCTTTAACGCGGGCTGCTTCACGCGCCTTGGCTTCCGCATCGGCTTGTGCTTTTTCATCCGCCAGCCGCCTGGCCTCGGCTTCCGCCTTGGCTTTTTGTTCGGCAATCCGTTTGGCTTCCGCTTCCTGCTGCGCTTTCTCTTCCGCCAAGGCTTTGAGGCGGGCTTCTTCGCGGGCTTTCATTTCGGCCTCGGCTTTGGCTTGGGCTTCGGCCAGTCTTAGGGCTTCCGCTTCCAGGCGGGCTTTTTCCTGGGCTTCGGCACGGAGGCGGGCTTCCTCTTTGGCTTTGGCTTCCGCCTCGCGCTTGGCCTGGGCCTCCGCCTCCGCCTTGAGTCGCGCCTGTTCGCGGGCTTGCGCTTCGGCTTCTTCGCGGGCTTTGTCGCTGGCCGTGTTTTGAGGGGTTTCGACGACGAGGGGTTGAGACGGCGGCGCCGCAGCTTTCGCGGCGGGAGTTTTGTCACTGCCCCATTTGATTTTCTTGGCAAACAATCCCTGGCCGACGCGCGAGTTGCCCGGATCTGTCATCATCAGAAGGCGTATGTGATCAGTTGTGGCCTCGGGAGGCACGCCGGGATCGTCATTAAAGTACTTGACGCGGAAAGAGATCGTTCCATGCCCTTGCGAGATGATCACGGGATCGGTTCCGAACCAGCTCGACACCTTCGGCTGTTTCGTATCCACCATGATGGGCAGGATCCTGGCCGTGGGGCCGGTGATTCCATCGTAGTTATATTCGACAGTAATGACAGTCTCTGTGCCGTCGGCGGTCTGTTTGCCGACGCGCAGGGCTGTGAAGCTGTTGCCGCCAAAACCCTGATTTATGCCCGGCTGGATGAGGATGGGCTGGGCGCGCAGCGGAAGCGCGAAGGCCAGCAAGAGCAACGCGGAAAAACAGCGTTTGAGTTGATTCATGGGCGGTTCGATTGAACCGGCCAACTATAGCAATGGCGCAGGTGCTGTCAAATCAAACGATCAATATTCGGATACGCCTTTGGGCGAATCCGCCGAGGGAATGCTGCTCGACAGCCAAGGCGGCCCTTAATGCGCCGTGGCGTCCTTCAGCTTGTGGTTTTCCTTGAAGGTCAGCGAGGCGGAATTGAGGCAGAAGCGCAATCCGGTCGGGCGCGGGCCGTCTTCGAACACATGGCCAAGATGCGCATCGCAGCGGGCGCAAAGAATCTCCGTCCGGATGCCGTAGCTGTGGTCGGGCTTGGTGACGACATTTTCCTTGGCCACAGGCTGGAAGAAGCTGGGCCAGCCGGTGCCGGAATCAAATTTCGCCTCGGAAGTGAACAGCGGCAGATCGCAGCAAATGCAATAATAAATGCCCGGCTTGTGCTGATCAAAAAACGCGCCGCAAAACGCCGGTTCGGTTCCCTTGGCTCGGGTAATTTTGTATTGCTCTGGAGTCAACTGTTTGGCCCATTCGGCGTCGGTTTTGACGACTTTGGGGCTGGAAATCACCGGCCCGGGAAGGCCATTGTCATCGAGTAAGCGAACTTGAACCATAGCGACTTGATTGGAGTTGGAATTTTGCGAGGCGGGCGCAGGGGGCGTCTGGGCATTGCAAGCAGCCATTCCAGACACCAGCACCACCGCCGCCAATATTTTGCGACCGATCATTTATCCAACTGTAATGCGAACAGGCAAGACTTCAAGGAAAAGGGTGGGGACGTCCCGGGTTCTGGTTGGTTGACGATTCAGCAAAGCTGAAGGTCTCCATTTCCATAATAATAATCCCTGCCAGATTGGAAACGGTGAGCGGGCGCCCATCTTCATAGGAATGTCCTGGCACGACTGCCTGATCATGGAACAAATCCCACGCCGCGCGCATTGCAGCTTCGCGGTCGCTGGCTGCGCAGTGCAACAGCGCGTTCCAGGCTTCCTCCCGCACAGGAGTGTATGAATTAGTCAAAAGCGGATGCAAATTGGGAACTGCGATTTCGGGGTCGAGACAAATCGTGGAAAGAGTGAGGATGCCCTCGCGCAGATCGGTGGAATTTGTGTTCCGTAAATACGCAGCCACAGCCGGCGTCGCGTTGCTGGCGGAAGGCCCGATGTTCCTGAGGACGCGAAGGATTCCGAACGGGAACGTGGGGCGGCTCATAAGCGCCGATGCCAACTCGGGAACCGCAGGCGCCGCCTTCGTGCCAAGAAGAAGGAGTCCCTCGGCAGCCTTCCACTGCAGCAATGATGGTTGGATTGGGGCCTGGTGCGTCATCATTCTAAAGCGGTTGATGATTCTAAGCCGCACCAAGCGCAAGGGCGATATTTCGCTTTCGCGCAACAGATTCACCAAGATCGGCATGGCATTGGTGCCGATGGCCTTGAGCGCTGATTCCGCTTCCGCCCGCGTTTTCCCCGTCGATTCGCCGATTGGCGCCGGTGTGTCACAATAAATATCCAGCCAATAGGAATAAGTGTGGCCATTGAATTCAGGCTCTGGCGTCGGCCAGATAAGAAACGCTGCGCCTCCAACGCAACATGCCAGCACCGCGCAAGCAAGAACGCGCCTCGCCGCCAAAGGACGCTGGCGCTTCGGGCTGGAATCCGATTCTCGCTTCGTTTTGTCGTCGTGAGAGCTCATTTCGAAGTTATGCCGGCTCCGTTCGTTTGCCGGGGCGTTGATGAGCATTCGATCTTTTGAACCGGCCCATAATTCCTTGAAATTGGCCGAAAACGGGAATCCATACAATTGCATATTTGCGGCTGGCCGATTGCGATTGGGCGCAGATCGCAAGCCCGTTCCGAATGCCATTGCAACGCCGATTGGAAAGTGAACAATCGTGCTGTGCAGATTGGCAAATACCGCGTCAGCGCCTGGGCCGTTTTGGCGCTTGGCCTGGCGGCCCTGCTGGTGATCGGCGTGCGGCTGCGGTTGCTCGGCATTCCATTGGAGCGCGACGAGGGCGAATTCGCCTACGCGGGACAGTTGATGCTGGACGGCGTTCCTCCCTACAAACTCGAATACAACATCAAACTGCCGGGGACGTATGTGGCCTACGCGGCGATGATGGGAATGTTCGGGCAGACGACCGAAGCGATTCATTTTGGGTTTCTGCTGACGAATCTTGCGTCAATCACATTTCTTTTTTTTATCACGCGCCGGTTGTTAGACACGGCGCATGCTTCGGTGGCGGCGGTTTGTTTTGCGTTGTTTTCACTGAGCCCGGCGGTTCTCGGATTGCAGGGGCACGCGACGCATCTTGTCGTGCTGACAATGCTGGGGGGGTGGTGGGTGCTTCTCAAGGCGCAGGATTCTCGTGGAGGCCCGTGGTATGCCTTGAGCGGTTTTCTGTTCGGATGGTCGTTCTTGTGCAAGCAGCCGGGAATTTTTTTTGCAATGTTCGGCGGGGCGGTTTTGCTGAGTGAACTTATCCAGACGCCCCGTCTGGAGCGCAGAGCGAAAGGGCGTGGATTGATTTCATATTGCGCTGGCGTGGCCGCGCCGTTCCTGTTGACGTGCTTGTGGATGTGGCGCGCGGGAACGTTTCAGCGATTCTGGTTTTGGACGATGCAATTTGCACCGGTGCATGGGAAGGATTTGTCGGAAGATCAAATTTCGTGGCAACTCAGTGAAATGTCGCGGCGTGGTTTTGCGCTGGAAGGGTGGGGGTTGGTGGCGTTGGT
Source organism: uncultured Verrucomicrobiae bacterium (assembly GCA_963764165.1). Lineage (GTDB taxonomy): Bacteria > Verrucomicrobiota > Verrucomicrobiia > Limisphaerales > Palsa-1400 > Palsa-1400. The sequence continues at coordinate 3,535,016 of CAVXRD010000002.1, read as the reverse complement.
TGGGCTCGCGATTTTGCTGGCGGGAAGATCGCGAGCGGAGACGAAATTCCCGGTGGTTTGCCTGGTGGGATTGTCGCTGTGCGCCTTGCTGGTGAGCTTTTATTTGTTTCCTCACTACTTCATCGTGCTGATTCCGGCGGCGTCGATTTTGGTGGCGGTCGCCTTTGGCGGCATGGCGAGCCGATTGAATTGGCCCGCGGCCGGAGCGTTGTTCGTTGCGGGCTGTGCGGCATTTTTATTTGCCAACGGCGCGACATGGTTTGCGCGGACGCCGCTGGAAGTTGTGCGAACGCTTTACCAGCGGGAGCCGTTCCCGGAAGCCGTCGAGGCAGGCCGTTACATTCGCGAACATTCCGCGCCGGGCGACACCATCGCTGTCTTTGGTTCCGAGCCGGAGATATTCTTCTATGCCCGCCGCCATTCCGCCACGGGCTACATTTATATGTATGACCTGGCCTCCTCCGGCCCCTACGCCGAGACGATGCAATCCGACATGCAGCGCGAAATCGAACGAGCCAAGCCGCTGTTCATGATCATGGTCAATGTTCCCACATCCTGGCGCGCCACCCGCGATACAAAACTGGAATTATCGAAATTCGCCGCCGATTACGCGGGAAAATCTTACGAGCGCGTGGGGTTTGTGATTATGGCGGGCGGCAGCAGGACAGAATATATGTGGCGCGAGGCCTCAAAGACCTCAATTGACCGCGATGCGATGACATTGGAAATTCTAAAACGGCGAATCGGGAATTGACGGCGAAGGGCGTTGCCATCAATGGGCGCAAATGATATAATCCAAATAAGTCGAGCCTCCCTCGGCCGCCCATGAAAAAGAACAAACTGCCTTTAATCTCGGACAATCAGCCTGCGCTTAATAATCCGTTCGCGAGCCTTCAATCCGAGGGATTGCCGCCGGGCGAGGACTCTTCCGCTGCTGAGCGGCCTCCCACCCGCAAACCAAAAATGGGCCGCGTGGTGCTGCGGCGCGAGACGGCCCATCGCGGCGGGAAAATCGTCATTGTTATTGACGATTTTGCGACGTCGATACCGCTTTCTAAAATTGAGGAATTGGGCCGGAAGCTCCGCAATGCCTGCGGCTGCGGGGGAACAACCCGCGAGCGCAAGGTCGAAGTTCAAGGCAATCATGTGGCCCGAATCCGCTCCCTGCTTGAGGAAGAAGGGTTTAAAGTCGCCGGCATCACGTGATGCTGTGTTTCGTGCGGCGCGATCTTTTCCAAACGCGTTCGTACTGTCTCGCACGGCGGGGTTGCGGAAGTTTCCCTGATGGCCGAATCATGGCCAAATAGCACCGACTCCTCTTGAACAGCACCTTCTAGGTGGAGTATAAGATACCGTGAGACCGAGAACATTGAATTGCGCACAGCATTCGCTGTGCGCATCGCAATGCAAGGAGTCAAGTCAGTCAAAAGAAACACATCAAGGTAAAACATGAAATCATTAAAAGTAATCGCCCTGGTCGCCCTGTTGTCAGCCGCGGCCACCGTGGCAAAAGCCCAGACGACCAATCATCTTCGCGCCGTTAGCATTGAATTTGTTGTCAAATCCCAAGGCACCTCCAAGACGAGCAAGAGCGGGACTGTCACCGACACCATCGTTACGACCAAATTGGGGACATCTGAATTGGTGAAGGCTTTGGGAACAGACCCCGCGCTTGCGCCGACCACCAACGGATTTCCCAAGGGATCCTATTTGGCTCTCGACACTATCGAATCAGACACTGCGACTAATCCGGTCATTTTCGTCGTCGTATCCGGCAGCGGCACAAATCGGGTTATCACGCCCGTCAACAGCGACATCACGACGTCTGTGCCGAGCACAGTGCTCAAAAGCGGACATTTCGCCACGAACGGAACAGCCTCGGCCACAGAATATCGCATTCGGAACCTGTCCATTGCCATTCCCAATGCCTGGAGCCTGACATTAAGTGGATATGCGACCAGAAATGTCCTAGATGAAACCCAGGGCCACGGCAAATCAAAGATCACGGTCGATGCGGGAGATGCCCTTTGGAATCTTACCGGATACGGAACCGAGGGCACGAACGCCACGCCGGTGCTCGTCAACGGGCAGCTTCTCACCAGTCATTCCAGCGTGACGGATTGACCGATTCGCGGAGCGGCAGTTGCCGCAGGAAACTTGGTGCGGGGCGGGACGCGAACCATCGTCTTCCCGCCTCGCAAATTTAGGGTTGAAGAATGAGAACGAGAGTTATTGCGCCTGTTGCGGTTGCCGCTGGGCTGATTGTCTGCGGTGCTGTTGCAATCCGCCGTCCGGCCGCTCCAAGCCCGGCCGCGCAGGCCGAAACTCCATCGGCGGCTGCCGGCGCCACGGCGTTGGTTGCAGCGGTCTCTCATCCGGCCCGCCTCATGGCAAAAAGCGCAATGGCACCCGTTGACCCGGAAAGTGCGGAAGTTTCCTCCCAGCCCGAGGACGACGGCGAAATCCACGAAACGTTCGACAGCGTTGCTTACCTTGACGAACGCATTGGAATACTGGAAGAATTGTCGAGAAGCGGGAATCCCGGCGATCTCACTTCCATCCTTATTGATCTAAAGAATCCCGAGCCAGTCATTCGCCGGGCCGCATTGCGGGCGGCGGTGGACTTTGGCAGTCTGGAAGCGATTCCCGCGCTGCAAAATGAATTGGCAGACACAGACGATCCCGAGGAAAAGACCAGCCTCCAGAGGGCCATCGAATTCCTGCAAATTCCGTCGACACCGACCGGCCCGTAAAAGCCTCCGGTCACTGACCGGCAGGCTTGTATCGCAAGAGGCTCGACGCTTAATTAACGAACGTTAGCTCTTTAAGATTTCATTGGGAACCCGCGTTGAGGTGCTGGGCCGTCCCATTCTTTTGCAGCCACACGAAGGAGCCCTCAGCTGTGAACTTCGAGTAATCAGTGCCGCCGTCACCGGGCGCGACCTCCATCCAGCCCAGCAAATAGCCCTTTCCATTGTAAAGAGAAGTGTAGAACGGCCATGCTGCGGTGGGGCTGAAGAAAGAGCCTGCGCTGAATGAGGTGTTATTTGGCAACTTTCCCGAAAGGCTTGCGGAGCCTCGATTGGCGAAAACGCCGGTAGCTTTGCCGACCTCCTCGCCTGCCGCATTGGTGAAACCGATGTGGTAAGTGCCGTGTCCGCTGTAAGTGGCAACTGTGTGATCGGTCTGGACCATTTCGATGGCGGAACTCCATTGGCTATTGCTGATGGCGCCCTCAATGGTGTTGTTGCCGAGCGCGGCGAATTCAATGGTGACGGGATCTTCACCCTTTACAGCATAATTAGTGGCAAATGCGAAATCCGAGTCGAGGAGGCCAGATAGCGGATGCCGAGCATTGCCGGTTTCCCAATACCCGGAAAACGCTCCTTCCAAACTCACGGTTACGGTCATGTAGCCTGAGTTCTCCAAGGTGTTTGTCTCATCGGATTGGAAAAGCCCAATATACTGGCCGGCGACATCTATAAACGGGTTGGCGATGAAATTGGCCTGCAATACCAGGTTGCTCTGCATGGTGAAGTGGAGAACAAGGTTATTGGAGGCAAAGCTCTCGCTGCCGGCGGCGCCCGTCCATCCGGCAAAAAACCATTCTCGGTTCGATTCCGCTTTCAACGTGTAAACCTTGCCCAGCTTCAGCAGCTTCCCATTGTCGTTCGGACTGACGGCCCCGCCGCCGATTATTTGCACCGTCAACGGCGCCGTGCCCTTGGGCCATGGTGTGAAAGTGGCTTTGACCTTATTGACTGAATTTTTCTTAATCGTGACCGTTTTGCTGGCAGGCGCCGTCCAGCCAGGCGCGGAGGCAAACGAAACGACATGTGATCCGGCAATCAGCCCCGGAATCGATGCTCCGCTGTCGTAGTTCGTGCCATCGACTTGCCATTGCACGCCATCCGCCACCGCGCCAGCAGGTTCAAGGGTGACTTCCAATGAGCCGGTCTCCGGGGTCCAAAGCTCGATCGGTATGGGAAAAAAATCGTCATTCGTCCACCCGGCAGCCGCCGCCAGGTAATAAGCGGTTGTTTTGCCTCCGGAATGAGTCTCGAATGAAAACGGGCCATACGCTGGCTCGTTGCCCTCAAAGTAGATGCTTCGCAGGTAAGAGTCATCTTCGAAGGCATACTCCCCGATGTTAGTAATGCTTTCGGGGATCGTTATGCTGGTAAAGTACAAACTCCAGGCGCCCGAGAAGTCGTCGCCAATGCACGTCACTGGCTTGCCGTTGTGCGAGCTTGGGATGGTGAAAGCCGGGAAAGGGTGCGAAACATATGTCGCGTAGGAGGCTCCCGTGACTGTGACCGTGCCGTTGCCGTTGTCACTGTATGAAAACTGGATTGGCTGGGCTTGCAGTGTCACGGCCGCAAGCAGCAAAATCATCACTAACGAAAGGCATTTTGATTTCAGGGTGATATTCATGTGTTTGATTCGATGTTTTTTGCGCTGTTTTTCTGGGGAAACACTATTGGCGGATAAGCCGATTCGGGTTAGAAAGGATTTTGTGCCGTGTTTTATTTTCATCGTATTTTAGATTTTGTGGTTATCTGGCGTTCTCAAGACGCAATACGGCGAGAAATTTCAAAATCTGACACAAATCTCGATTTTATTTTTCCGTTCGATCTCCCAACCATTGGTTTTCCGCCGCCTCGAAATCCGGTGGCGCCCCGCATACGTCATTTGTCGGATGGCGCATTTGGCCCGATGTTCGTATCATTCGCCCATGCTCAAAGCCTCCACTTTTTACAAAGCCGCCATGTGTCGGTGCGCATGGCGTCTGGCGCGAAGGCCCGCCCAACGGTTTGACATGATACTTAACGACAAATGAGATTCTTTATCGCCAGCATCGCCATTCTTAGTTCCATTCTCGCGCTAGCACCCAAAGGCGCGGCGCAGTCAAATGAAGCCGTATCCGGCGCGATTGCTTTGACACGCAATTTATTCGCCGAGCATGGCCATGTCAAGGCGGAGGCGGAAGCCCGTTTGAACTCCGGCTTCCAACAGCTTTTCCACGGCGATCCCCAGGATGAAGCGGTCTATTTCAGTGCTGGCGCGAACTCCAACGGCCCCCTCGCCTACATGCTTGACGTTAACAGCGGCGACGTCCGTTCCGAAGGAATGTCTTATGGCATGATGATTTCAGTGCAGCTCGGGCGGAAGGCGGAGTTCGATGCGCTTTGGAATTGGTCGAAGACGTTCATGCAGCAGACGGGCGCAAAACATCCCGCGCGCGGGTACTTCGCGTGGTCCATGAAGACCAACGGAGCCGCGAACGATGAAATGCCCGCGCCCGATGGCGAGGAATACTATGCCACCGCGCTCCTGTTTGCCGCCGGACGCTGGGGCAGCGGCCCGGGCATCTACAATTACAGGGGCGAGGCCGACAAAATACTTGACGCCATGCGCCATCGCGAAATCATCACTGGCCCGACGGCTCGCGGCGAAAAAACAGTTGGCGCCATGTTCCATCCCGACTTCAAACAAGTGCGTTTTTCACCGGTCGCAGGATCGGGCGACCATACTGATCCGTCCTATCATTTGCCGGCGTTTTATGAAGTCTGGGCGCGCTATGGCCCGGAACGGGATCGCGAATTTTGGAAAGGCGCGGCGGCGGCAAGCCGGGATTATTTTCAGCGGGCGGCCAATGCGCAGACTGGCTTGACTCCCGATTACAGCGAGTTCGATGGCACGCCGTGCGGTCCCGACTGGAACCGGAAGGCGACGAATTTCATCGCCGACGCGTGGCGCACCGCGATGAACTGGTCAGTGGATTGGACGTGGTGGCGCGCCGACCCGCGAGAACAGGCATTGAGCGCGCGGCTGCTCGCGTTTTTTAAATCACAGGGGATGGATTCGTACGGTTATCAATTCACGATCGACGGCGAAACGCTCAAGCCCACCCACGCGGCCGGACTGGTGGCGATGAACGCCGTCGCCGCGCTTGCCGTCAATCCTGAGGAGGGCAAACCTTTTGTGGATGCGCTGTGGAACCTGCAGGTTCCGCGCGGCCATTACCGTTACTACGATGGAATGTTATACATGCTGGCCATGCTTCATTGCAGCGGCGAATTCCGCGTTTGGCCGCCAGCGCCTTCCACGAATCCTCCGGCGCGGGGCAACGACCCAGCCACGCAAGCGGCTACGCAAGCCGATTTCAAAAAAATGCTCCAACTCCTCGGCATCAAATCGATTCGCCCGGGTCGGGAAGGTTACAATACGAACTCACCCAATTACGCCAATTACAAGGAGGCAAAAGCAAATCCATTTCCCACCCTTCCCGACCCGCTCACGTTGGAAAACGGCGAGAAAGTCACGAGCGCCGAAACGTGGTGGAACAAACGCCGCCCGGAAATTGTGGAAGATTTCGACCGCGAGATTTACGGACGCGTGCCAACGGCAGCTCCACATGTGAACTGGGAAATCGTCAGCACCCTCCATGAAACAAACGGCGGCGTTTCGGTCATCACAAGGGAACTTGCGGGGCATGTGGATAATTCGGGCTGCACCAATATTGACGTAAACATTCAACTCACGTTAAGCACGCCTGAAGCGGCGGCGCATCCCGTGCCAGTTATCATGCAGTTAGGTTTCAACTTTGGCGGACGCGCCCGGCCGCCCGCCCAGTCCGGCCCGACGTGGCAGCAGCAGTGCCTCGCTCGCGGCTGGGCCTCGGCGGTGTTGAATCCTGTGAGCGTGCAGGCCGATAACGGCGCGGGCCTCTGCAAAGGCATCATCGGCCTTTGCAACAAAGGCCAGGCCCGCAAGGCCGATGACTGGGGCGCATTGCGCGCGTGGGCCTGGGGATCCAGCCGCGCGCTGGATTATTTTGAAACCGACAAGGCGCTTGACGCGACACACGTCGGCATCGAAGGCCATTCGCGCTACGGCAAGGCGGCGCTGGTGGCGATGGCTTATGATCCGCGATTTGCCGCCGTCTACGTGAGTTCCTCCGGCGAGGGCGGCGCAAAGCTGCACAGGCGCGATTGGGGGGAAATTGTCGAGAATGTCGCCAGCAGCGGCGAGTATCATTGGATGGCTGGCAATTTCATCAAATATGCCGGGCCGCTGCATTGGAATGATCTTCCCGTCGATTCGCATGAACTCATCGCGCTGTGCGCGCCGCGGCCGGTTTTTCTCAGCGCCGGGACGCTGGAAAAGGGCGATGGCTGGTGTGATCCGAAGGGCTCATTCCTCGCCGGTGTGGGGGCGGCGCCCGTCTACACTTTGCTGGGCAAGAAGCCGTTTGCGGAAAAAGAATTTCCACCGGTTGAAACTTTATGCGACGGCGATATTGCCTTCCGCCAGCATAGAAGCGGCCACACGGACGCTCCCAATTGGCCGGCGTTTCTGGAATTTGCCGCGAAACATTTCAAGCCGGCGGAAACAAACTGAGCCGCGTGTGAGAGCTTCATTCGCCTGGCGATTTGTTTGCGGCCTCGCGGCGCTCCTGTTCGCCGGTTCCATGGCTGCGTTGACAACCAACTCGTTTGTGTCCGAACGCGGGCAGCCGGGTGATTTCTGTCTCTTTGCCGACGGCAGGACGGCGGCAGTTTTGGTTGACACCAACGACTGGCCCGGCGTCGTTCGCGCCGCCAAGGATTTGCGCTCCGACATGACGCGCGTGTCGAGCCTCACTCCAGTTCTGACGAACAACATCGCAGACGCAGGCGCGTCACCCATCATAGTTGGCACGATTGGACGCAATGCGCTATTGGACGCGCTCATAAAAGAAAAGAAGATCGACGTGACGGGCGTGGCTGGCGCGTGGGAAGCGGGCGTTGTGCAAGTCGTGGAGAATCCGTTTCCGGGAGTAAAAAGCGCACTGGTGATCGCGGGCAGCGACAAGCGCGGGACGATTTACGCCGCGTATGATATTTCGGAGCAGATGGGCGTGTCGCCGTGGCATTGGTTTGCCGATATCCCAGCCAAACATCATGAGAAGCTGTTCGCCCGCGCGGGCCGGCATTGGCTCGCGCCGCCTGTTGTCAAGTATCGCGGCATTTTCATCAATGACGAAGGCCCATGCCTGATGACGTGGGCCCGCCAAAAATACGGGGAGTTGAACCACGGCATGTATACGAACGTGTTCGAGCTGATCCTGCGCATGAAAGGGAATTGCCTGTGGCCCGCGATGTGGGACAACTCCTTCGCCACCGACGATCCGCTCAATGCCAAACTCGCCGACGAATACGGCGTGGTTATGGGCACGTCCCATCATGAGCCGCTGATGCGCGCGTGGCAGGAATGGAAACGCGCTGGAAACGGCCCGCACAGTTGGGATTACGTCAAGAATAAGGACAAGTTGCAAAAGTTCTGGGCCGAAGGTTTGCGCCGCACGAAGGATTACGAAAAACTCATCACCATCGGAATGCGCGGCGATGGCGACGAGCCGATGAGTGAAAAAGAAAGCGTCTCGCTGCTTGAAAAGATTGTCGCTGATCAACGCAGTCTTATCGGCGACATTATAAGCCCCAACGTAGAACAAGTCCCGCAAGTCTGGGCGCTATACAAGGAGGTGCAGGGCTATTACGAACGCGGAATGAGGGTGCCGGACGACGTGACTTTGCTTTGGTGCGATGACAATTGGGGCGATATTCGCCGCCTGCCCACGGAAACTGAACGCCGTCGCGCGGGAGGCGCGGGTATTTATTACCATTTCGATTACGTCGGCGGCCCGCGCAATTACAAGTGGATCAATACATCGCCGCTGCCGAAAGTCTGGGAGCAAATGAATCTGGCTTATGCCTATGGCGCAACAAATCTGTGGATCGCCAATGTTGGAGACATCAAGCCGCTTGAAGTGCCGATTGAGTTTTTTCTAACCTTCGCATGGAATCCTTCCGCGTGGACGCCGGACAGTTTGAATCATTACCTTAAACTATGGGCCACCCGGGAATTCGGCCCCGGCCACGCGGGCGACATCGCGGAAATAGTTGCCGCCTATGCGAAGTATAACGGCCGCCGGAAGCCCGAACTTCTCTCGCCAGACACCTTCAGCCTGCAAAATTACAATGAAGCCGCGCGAGTTGAGAAGGAATGGCAAACCATTGCGGACAAGGCGGAAGCTATTTATGCCACGCTGCCTGGATCGTCGCGAGACGCCTTTTATGAGCTTGTGCTGTTTCCGGTTAAGGCGAGCGCCACGGTGACTGAGCTATATATTGCGGCGGCGCGAAATCGGTTCTACGCCCAGGCGGGCGACGGTCGGGCCAATACATGGGCGGCACGTGCAAAAGAGCTATTCAAAATGGACGCCGACCTTGCCGGCTATTACAACCATAAGCTAGCCGGTGGAAAATGGAATCACATGATGGACCAGACGCACATCAGTTATGCAACCTGGCAACAGCCTGACAAGGATGTAATGCCAGCCGTCGTTGAAATCACAAACTCGGTCGCGAAAGTGGATTCGCTTCAGACTCAGCCGGCCTCTCGCGCGCTGCCGGAAAATCGGCCGAAAGACTGGCGTGGTTTCGTGGAGTCTGGCGGATGCGTCTCCATAGAGGCGGCGCACTATGCGGGCAAGCGCGATTCGTCCGCCGCGCGCTGGGTGGCGCTGCCAGACCATGGACGGACATTATGTGCAATGACTGTGATGCCGCCGACTGCTCCAAGCGTGAACCCGCCAAGCAACCCTCCCGTTTTGGAATATCGAATTTGGCTGACAAATACGGGGCCGGTGAAAAGCATATTATACCTTTCCCCATGCCTGAATTTCGCGCCTGACCGCGGAGTTCGAATCGCGGCATCTATTGACGACGAGCCGCCGCAATTGCTAACTGTGGTTCCCAAGGATTATATCGCAGGCGACGGCAATGCGGATTGGGAACAATCGGTGCGCGATGAGATTCGCAAAGTCGTCTCCAGCCACAATATAGCTTCGCCGGGCGCGCATACCTTGAGAATCTGGATGGTGGATCCAGCGGTGGTTGTGCAAAAGATTGTTATTGATTGCGGCGGGCTGAGGCCGAGCTACCTTGGACCTCCTGAAAGCACATGGGTCGGACGTGATTAGGTCTCGGTAGAGGCTGCCAACGAACTGTCTTGTGAAGGTAGGGACGCCTCGCCGAGGCGTCCGGGGTGAGGCATTGTTGAACGATGCGGCCCACAAAAACTTTCACGCGCAACCGGACACCTCGCCGAGGCGTCCCTACCACCAAAGGCGAAATTTCTTCGTCGGAACTTCTCGCTCATTCCTTGGTTGGGGCCTCCTGCCGAGATTTGCCAGTGACTGCGAGCGTTGTCAGACGAACTCAGGGGTCAGTGCGGAATGGAACGGCAGGCAAACCAGCGCCATTGTATAATGTCGCCAACGGATTTGCCTGCCATGCATAACGAACAAACTTCGGCAGCGGCACTGATTCCGAGGAAACAATAACGGTGTCACCGTCGAGTTTGGCATTGGCCCAATGCCACTTGCGATCCGTGCCTGCGATTGAGAATTCGCCCAATTTATCCCCCTTCACCTTCAACCCGCCATCGGTGTGCGTGAAGTATATCCGCAGCGCGCCGGTCATTTCTGCCGCATGATCGAAAGTCGGTCCCGAGCACGGCGCTTTGCGGGCGAACAGATCGTCCAGCGCCCACAAAGCCAGCCGGACGCCGACTTCCTTCTTGTCAATAGGATGGATGTCATCCGCGCTTCCGAGATCAATGGCCAGCGCGAGGCCGGAATGGGGCATCGTGGCCGCCGTGAATGCCTGTGCTTCGCGCAATTCAGCCCACGCGTCATCGCCGGGCGACGGGTTGCGATGCTGAAATGCCGCGAGGCTCACGATGTAGAACGGCACATCGCCCTGCGCAAATGTCTTTCGCCAGTCCGCGATCATCGCAGGCAAAAGGCGGCGATATTGCTCGGCGCGCCCCACGTTGGCTTCGCCCTGATACCACAGCACGCCCGCCAGCGCGAAGTTCGTAAGGGGATCAATCATTCCATTCTTCAAAACGCTCGGCATGGTCGGCCAGTTTTCAAATCCCAGCGGCAGCGGGTGAGGCGGTTTTGCGTCGACGCTGACTTTGGCTTTCCACTGGCCAGCCAATGGAATTTCAGTGCCATCGCCGAGAATGAGCTTGAGCACTTCCGGCGGAGACTTGAAACCGCCGTCCGGCTTTGTCTTGAAGACGCGCACCGCGATGAGGTTTGTTCCGGGCTTGAGGACGCCATCGGTGATGGCGTACTTGCGCGGGTTCTCGACCCACGCGCTTGCGCCCACCCATTTGCCGTTGATTTGCGTGGTATCCATTCGTTCAACGACGCCCAAGAAGATTTTAGCTGCTCCCGCGGGCAAGGGATTTGTCAAAACCACTTCCTTGCGGAAATAACAAACGGCGGGCGCGTCAGGGACGCCAAGCTCGCTAAAGCCGCCGGGCACCGGCACAGTTTTCCAATCGTGATCGTCCAAGGCAGGGGACCACCAATTCTCCTTTTGCCCAACGTCATATTCGTCGTACCAATGGGAAATGTAATTCCCGTATTCGGGCGCTCCATCGGCATGAAGTCGCGCGACCTCCGCCAGCGCAACATCAAAGTCCTTGAAAGGCCGCAATGCCTCCGCGCTGCACCACGCCTCCGCCGTTGTGCCGCCCCAGCAATCCTTGATGAGGCCGATGGGCACACCAGTCTCGCCTTGAATTTTCAGCGCAAAGAAATAGCCAATAGCCGAAACGCCGCCGTCTGCGGCAGCCGTCTGCGGCGTGCAAACTTTCCATCTGCCGGAAAGCACCGAAGCCGGAGAATAAGCAGGTTGTTGTTTGGCGTTGAACAATCGGATGGCCGGATGATTCGCCGCCTTGAGTTCCGCATCGCCATTGCGGGCGCGGGATAGAGGAAATTCCATGTTGGATTGCCCGCCGCAAATCCACACATCGCCGACGAGGATGTTAGTGAACGTGGCGGTTCGCGAACCGCTGACGCGAAGGGCAAGGGCATCCAATGTTTGCGGAGGCAGGATGCGCGCCTCCCAGCGCCCGTCGGCGCTTGTTTTGGTTTCGACAGTTTGACCGGCCAATTCCACGCGGATCGTTTCGCCGGGCTTGGCCCAGCCCCAGATCGTGTTGGTCTTCCCGCGTTGAAGAATCATGTTGTCGCCAAAAATTGGACTGACAAATGGCAATTCCGCCGCCGAAGTCCCAAGCGCCGCCAAAAGGAAGGCGGCTCCGAGCAATGTCAAACCGAATTTATATTGTGGCGCGGCTCGCAAATGAATGTCTTTCCCTCTCGACCCGCTTGCGGGGAGATAGCCGAGACGAATTTTACGTCCGTAATCTAATTCGACAATGGCGGATTGAACAGCTTGAAGAAGGCGTTCGACGAGATTGGTCCGCCCACCGTGCCGTCGGAAGTCGGCAGGCAGTAGGTCGGAATTTGCACCCAGAAATTTGTGCCCTGCGTGGCGCCGCCAGGAAGGTTCAGCCCGTCGCCGTAATTGTTGTAGTACTCAGGCAGCACCCACGGGTAACCGGAGGTGTTGGTGTTGCCGGTAAGACTTGTCGCAGTGCCCAAGCCAAAGCCGTTTGCCGGGAGCGTCCAGTTGATCCAGTAAGCGGTGCTGGATGGAACAAATTGCACACCCGTCGTGTTGGCCCCGTTTATTGCCCAATAACCATTCTGATTAAAGCTGGATTCATTGTTGAACTGCTCGCTTTCCTGCGCGCCGGAAACGCCAGTCACGGATATCGAACCCCAATCTTCAAATTCTCCTTCACCGGCGGTGGAGTTCGGCTGCAATCCAAAGTATGCCACAGCGGGATTCGCGAAATCGGTCGTGACATTCGCATCATTGATGATGAATGCCGCCGGGCTGGCGCCGGGGGCCGTGAGTGTGCCAGTGGACGGGCTGGTGAAAGTAAGAGTCCACGTGCCAACTGCCTTTGAATTGGTGATGGTCAGCGCCGTCTGGTTGGGATTCGCATTGGGAAGGTTTGTTTTCCATTGCACAGAAGCTACCACTTGGCCACCAGCGCCAGGATTAATCACCATCCATAGCATATTGGTAGCTTGGTATTCGATGTATTCGTTGAGAGTCCCATCGTTTCCCATCGCGCCGCCCGCGGTGTTTTGGGGCACGATGAAAATGTGCGTCTGGTTGATGTTCGCCGGGTAATCCGAAAGGCTGAAGGAGTAGCTTACCGGATAGCTTCCGCCAACCCATGATTGATTGTTATCGGTGGTGGCGAGTTCCTCCCGGTCATAAACATTTGCTGTGGAACCGGCAAAAATCCGCAAGCCGGGAGTCGCTTTTTGCATGGCCAGGGTTGGTGGCGCTACCTTCACGGCAGTGGTCGGCCCGGTGAATTCGAGGTTGTCCACCCACAAGGTTGTATCGCCGCTGGTGAAGTTGAGTCCGTAAAAACCGCTATCGATGCCGATGATCAAGCCACCCATGTTTGTCAGGGAAGTATCCGTCACGGCGTTCAGAGAGACACTGACATGCACCCAATTGGTATTCGTCGCAGCAACGTCCACGGCCCCAAACCAATCCTGGCCGTAGCTTGATGTGCGGTGGCCGAATCGCAAATGGCCAAAAATCGGCTGGCTGGCGGATCCCTGGGCGGAAACCGATCCCGGGGCGAATTTAACGTCGCATTGGAAATTGGTATATTGCGTGCCGTTGATGCCAAGGGTGCTCAAGGCAAAGTAATTGTTGGCTGAACCTTGATCCCACACGACGAACTGCGAGCCGCCGCTCCAGTTCAGGTTAATTTCCAGAGAGCCCGACGTGGGATTGTTTCCCGCGTCCGTGGAAGGATCCCATTCAAGTGAAGAGAACGCGCCGCCAAACCAGTTGCCGTAGACATTGGTGATTTGCCCGCTGGAATACACTTCGGCGCTTGAGTAACGGTCGTAGTTCGTTGGATTCGTCGAACTGACACCGGCCGGAACAAAATCGTCAACGATGATGGCTCCCGGAGGCGCTTGCGCCGCTGAACCAAGCAACTCGACGTTGTTCATAAAGTAGTTGGTCGCAGCGCCACCACCGTTGTTGAAAGTAAAGATCAATTCGATGTAACCGCTATTGGTCGTCGCCGTGATCTGGGATAGGATATTCGAGTAGTTGAACACGAGGGTCTGCGAACGGGCCGGAGCGCCGCCGTAGAAGTAATAGTTTGGCTGGCCGCTTGCGCTATCATTGTTTGTGCTTCCCGTTTCGCTCCATGTGTTGGTGGAGAAGGCCTGCCCGGCAAATCCCAAGCCGCTGGCATTGACCACCAACTGATACATCTGTGAATAGCCCGCGGTCGATCCCGAGGCGGCTGAGCTAGGCACGGAAAAGGTAAATGCCAGAAGGTAATTATTCAGGAAAGCCGCTTTGCCACCCGAGAGATTCTCCAGCTTAATGGCGAGGTTTTGGTTGTAGCCGGCGTTCGAGATTTGAAGGCTCTGGTTATAGCCGGCCACGGCACCCGTGACAAACTGGTATTTGTTGGTGTTGGCGGGGTTGGTGATCGATAGCCCGTTGCCCCAGTCAATCCAGCCCTCGTCCCCTGCCCTGGTTAGAGCGCTGCCGCTGCCTTGCCAGCTTCCGATGAGTTGCGCGTGCGCCATGAGGCTGAAAGCCAACGTAGCGGCGAGAATGAATTGTTTGATGAGTGTCTTCATCTGCGTGGGTTTGTTGGACTGCGAACGTTTATTATTGATCTCTGTATAATATAGTGACAATATCACCAAAGCTCGGCTTGCTTCCAGAAGGCAGTGACCAATTTGGGTCTGCGCCGCATCCGGCTCAGGGCCTTGCGCCCGCAATGACTCAACTTCGCCAGGTCGGCCGCGCAAAGATTGGGCAACTCGTGCTGCTTGAAGTAACCCCAGACATACTCGGTGGGATTGAGTTCGGGCGCATAGGCAGGCAGTCGTTCCACCCAGATTTTGCCTTTCAGTTGATCCACATAGTCCCGCACCAGCCGGCTGCGGTGGATGGGACCACCGTCCCAAATGACCAGAAGCTTGCCCGGGATGTGGCGTTGCAGATGTTTCAAGAATTCGATCACCTGCGGGCCTTTGATGGTGCCGGGGTAAAGCCGGAAGTAAAAGTTCCAGACCGTCACCCCGGCGATGATCGAAAGCTTTTTCCAGTTGAAGTCGAACTGCAATACCGGGGTCTGGCCGCGCGGCGCCCAAGTGCGAACCCGGTGCGGCTTCTGGCTCAATCCGCTCTCGTCGATGAAAACCACGATTCGCCTCTCGCGGAGGGCTTTTTTTTAAGCTGCGGCCAGCGCACTTTGCGCCAGCGGGTGATCTCCCGCTCATGGCGCTGCCGAGCCTGGGTGGTGGGCCGCTGGCAGCTCCAACCCAGCTTTTGCAGAAGCCGGCAAACATGGTCCTCGTGGTATTGGACGCCCGTCAACCGTTGGATAACGGCGGCCACCCGCCGGGTGGTCCAAAGCTGGGTGCCAAAGTCATGGGCTTCGGGTCCCTGTTTGAGGGCCCGTTCCAACTGGCGGAAGTTCTCGTCGGTCAGGCGGGGCTTGCGCCCGGCTCGCCCAGCCTTTTTGAGAGAGGGCGCGCCATGGTCCTGCCAAGCCTTATGCCAGCGGCTGACCGATTGCCGGTGGACGCCAACTTGGCGGGCGACCTCGGCCTGGCTCAAGCCTCGGTCGAAAAGTTTGACGGCTTTCATGCGCCGCCGTTCCAGTTGTGCAAACTGCGCCAAATCGCGTTTTACGCCTTTAGGATTTCCCATACCCAAAAATTAGCATAAAAACAATAATGTGTCACTATATTATGCAGAGATCAATAATGCTTCAGTAAAAGTAGCTTTCCTGATCGTTGTTGCCGCTGAATTGCCACGTGATTTTTGATTTGCTGTGGGTCTCCACGCGGCCATCCGCATAACCGCAATTGATGGAAGAAAGCTGGTTGTTCATAAAATGCGCTTCGGTGGTCGGAATCGATGATACATTTGTCGAGCCGTTGCTCTCCGCCAGATCGGAAATGATCGGTTGGCGCGACGCGCCAGGATCCGAGATTTTCAATGGCCACGGGTAAGCGCCAACGGGCGTCAATTGTCCCACGCCTCCCGGCACCGGGAACATCGCGTCGCTGTATAACGTCGTCGAGCGCGGCACCCACCAATCGTGGAACAGCTTGCCGTAATCGCCGTTGACGGAACGCCCGCTCGGTGAAGTGAAATATTGATTAAGCTCGTCGACCGTCTGGATGGACTGATGCGCCGGCACGCCATTCTGGTAGAACCAGGCATTGGCGACGTCCAAATCGTGTGGCCGCACGGGGCAAAAGAACATGGGCACGGTGAAATTGAAGGCTTTCACTGTGCTGAGAAAATTCGTCGCCACGTCCGTGGGGTTTCCGCCGGACTCCGGCGCGGGCAAACTTGGCATGCGCCCCTTTGAATCGTCGGACGCATAGAGGTTGGCCATGACGGCCCATTGCCTGTAGTTGGAGGAGCAGTTGGTCACCTTCGCGCGGAATTTTGACGCCGCGAGCGCCGGCAGCAGCAATGAGGCGAGAATGGCAATAATGGCGATGACCACCAGCAGCTCGATCAACGTGAAACCCTCCTTGTTTCGTTCCCGCGCGAGTCGCAAGGTCGGAATCCTGAAGACAAAAGGACAAGGATTTCGTTTGAATTGCATAGATTTGGACTTAAGGAAAAGCTACGATTTCCCCCCGATGCTCCGCAATACGACGTTCGTCCGATGCCCAATTGCCGGAATGAATGGGAACATTTAAAGGAAACCCTTGGAGCGCGTTTTGAAAATAGCCTCGGCGGTTTTGCGGCCGCGCGGCGCGGCCTGGCTGCTCGTCGTCGTGGCGATGGCCGCAAACGTCTCCGCTGTGCCCGCAGTTTCCTCCCTGGCGGAAATGCGCGAGCAAATCCGCTCCCGCCAGCGAGCGCGCTGCGATGTGGATTTGGTGGCCACTGTGTGCGCAGCCGACACAAATGCGGGACTGCTGGCCCTGCGTGACCAAACCGGGGCGGAAGTTTGTTCGCTCGAAATGGGAGGCCGTCAGTTCCATCCGGGTGAAATCGTTCACGTCGCGGCAGCCAATTGCGAATTGATCCGGCGAGCCAACGACATCGCCATCGCCGCTGCGCCTGTGGTCGACAACGGCGGAATTCATTCCGTGTCGGAAGCCTCCAATCACGTCTGGCTGGCCGCCGGCTGGCAGCCGATCCGGGTGTTTTACTTTAACGCGGAGGAACCGGCGGTGCTTCAATTAAGGTATTCAGGCCCAGGATTGCCCGAGCAGGAAATACCGTCCGCAGCATTGTCACATGAACAATCCTCCGGCGCGGGATCGGCGATTTCCGAGCAAGGCGTGCGCTACTCTTGTTATGCCGACACCCCCGCGACGCTTGATGACCTGCGAAATGCAGAACCAACCTTTTCCGGCGTGGCGACCAATTTCGACATAAGCCTGCGGCGTCCGTTGGATTATGTCGCGATGCAATTTAGCGGAAGGATTCAAATCCCAGTCGATGGAGAATATATTTTCCACCTCCGCTGCGACGATGGCGCGGAACTTTACGTTGGCCAATTTTCTCCGCGGATCGAAGTGCGGTCCTCCAACGCACCACCGGTGGCAAACGCAGCTTCCGTGGGTTCGACCTCTGCCAATTCGGCGGACGGATGGTGCATGGTTGAAGGCTTGGTAGCTTTTGCAGGGCGCGACCGCGACGGATTGCATCTAGTGATTGTTGACGGCAACCAATCCAGCGCGCTTTGGGTTCCGGCTGAGTTGAGTATTCCCACCCATAAACTGTTGGGAAAGCATGTGCGAGCCACGGGCGTGCGCAGGCGCGCATTCGGTTCCAACGACACAAGTTCCGGCAGCGTGTTCTCCATCTTTGGCCGCGAAAATCTGACAGTGCTATCTCCGAGCGGCCAGTCGCCGGTGGGGAATTCGGAATTCACCACAGCTTCGCAAGTGCAGCAATTGAGCGCGGAAGAAGCGGCCCGCCAGCATCCCGTGCGGGTTCGCGGCGTCGTCACCTGCACAGTGGAATGGGGCGGGGGGGTCATTCAGGACGCGACGCGCGGAGTTTTTTTCCGTTTTCCCGCCACTTACCGAGACGGACTTCAGGCGGGAGACTTTGTGGAGATTCAAGGCGTTACCGCCGTGGGTGATTTCGCGCCTACCATCTCCGCCAATTCCATACACGTGCTCGGCCAGGGCCAGTTGCCAGCCCCCGCGCATCCAAGCTGGAACCAACTCATGAGCGGAAGCCTTGATTCCCAATACTCGGAAATTCGCGGAGTCATCACCGGCGTGGAAAGCAATTGCGTCACACTGCTCACCGACGGCGGCAAAATCAAAGTGCTCGTCCACAATACTGGAGAGACGAGGCTTAAAGCCTTGCTGAACACACTCGTGCGAATTCGCGGATGCCTCCTGGCGGAATGGGACTCCAAAACCCGGCAGGTGCGCGTTGGAGAAGTCCGCTTCAGAAATCCCATCATCGAAGTGGAGCAATTGCCGATGCTTGACGCCTTTGCCGCGCCGCAGAAAACGATTTCAGACCTCTTGCTATTCGACTTGAATGCGAGCGGATTCGAGCGGGTGAAAATCGCCGGGGAAATTGTCCACGTGCATGGCGGTGAAGTTTTCCTGATGCAAGACGGCAGGGGGCTTCGCTTCAATCTCGCCGGCTCAACGCCTCTGAAACCGGGTGACACGGTGGAGGTGGTCGGCATTCCAGAATTAAGCGGGTTATCTCCCCGTCTAAACGAAGTGGAAGTTCGAAAAACTGGATCAGCGCCATTGCCAGCGCCGACCCCATGGGAAAACTTCAAGAGCAACGGAAAATCACCCGACGCCACGCTAGTCGAAATGGAAGCCAGACTGCTTGACGTCCACAAAACCGGCGCCGAGTGGATTTTGGAGCTTCAGGCCGATTTGCGCAGATTCCGCGCCCGGATCGAATCCGAATCGGACTTGTCGCGAGCTCTGGCTCTGGGTAGCAATCTTCGTCTTGACGGCGTTTATTCTTCCATTCCCAGCGAGCGCACTGGCGACACCGCGGGTTTTGAGCTGCTGCTCAACTCGATGGACGATCTGCGTGTGCTTCAACGCCCGCCATGGTGGACGCTCCAGAAATTATTTTACATCGTCGCCTCGCTCATCAGCGTGCTGCTAGTGGCCGCGGGCTGGATCGGACAGTTGCGGCGGCAGGTTGCCCATCGCACGGCCCTGTTCGAACAGGAGCACGAGCGCCGCGAACGCGCCGAACGCGAGCGAGCGCTGGAAATGGAGCGCTCCCGCATCGCGCGCGATTTGCATGACGACCTTGGTTCCAGCCTCACGGAAATCCGCGCCCTGGCCAGCCGCGGAATGCGCGACTCTGGACCCGGTGCGCTACCGCCCACGCTCTTCCAAGCCATCGCCGAAAAAGCCCGCACTCTGGTCAGCGCGCTGGACGTCATAGTGTGGGCGGTAAATCCCGAAGCCAACTCGCTGCAATCACTCTCGGATTACCTCAGCAGCTACGCCGAAGAGTATCTCGCCGCGTCTAATATTAGCTGCCGTTTCAAAATCCCCGTTTCCCTCCCGGGCATGATTCTCGACGGCCGGCTCCGCCACGACATCTTTCTCGCCGTAAAAGAAACGCTGCACAATATCGTTCGCCATTCCAATGCGGCGGAAGTTGAGTTCCAATTGGAAGTCGAGCAGGAAGCGATCCGCATTTCGATCAAAGACAACGGGCGCGGATTCGATTCCGATTCGGCCGCGCCGGACGGGCACGGCTTAAGAAATCTTCCTGAACGCCTCACGCGGATGGGCGGGCAATGCCGGATTGATTCAGAGCCCGGATTGGGAACAAAGGTCGAAATTCGCGTTCCGATTCCGCTGGAACATGGAAATGGGCCGCAGATGAACGCAGATTAACGCAGATTGGGGAAAAGGGGTCTGTATTCCAAGCGTCCGCAGGTCGCCTCAACTTCGCCCGTTTCATGTTTGGCTGCACAATTCTTGTCTGCGTTGATCTGCGTCCATCTGCGGCTTTCCCTTCCATTCCTGAGTTTGGGCGTTCCTGATTATATATAATCTCCAAAAACCCGCTACAGCCGCTACATCGTTGATTATAAGGTATTTAAAGGGCAACAAATACCGCTACAAGACCGCTACACAACCGCTACATTTCTTCTGGGGTGCGCATTTTCGGTGCGCGACCGCCCCGGTTGCCCATATAAAGTGCGCCCGTATCGTCGCGAAAACCAAAAGTGCAATAGGGTGCAATAGCCTGCAATGCCCCAATCACGATTTCTGTTCCTCTCCGCACTCATCTTCTCTGCGCGAGCGTTCTTTTCACCCTGTGGGCGCGGTTTGGTTTAATCGCGGCATGAAACGCAATCGCGCGCAGAGGCGCTGAGAACGCAGAGGTTCCTCGCGGCCTGAAATGAATGGAAAATGTCAAAGAACACGCCCTGAAGGCGACAGGGAGAAAAATAGGCCTGGAAGCCTGTTGCGTCAATTAATATTGCAATTGCACGATTAAGTGGTATTGTGGCGACATGACAAACGAAAACATCGATTGTCCGGGCAGGAGCGGAGGCAAAAATATTGTCGGCAGACCGTTATCCCGGAAGGGACTGGCAGAGTGCAGCCGGTAGTTGAGCGCAGCGGCGCTCGCTCGACTCTCGGATGCATTCGGCATTGGAGACGGGCAATGCGATTTTTTACGACCCCGGCGCGAATGGCAGCGGATCAAGACTTATTCCCATTTCCGGATACAAAAGTGTCAAAAGGAAGGACGCCGGCAATGCCTTCTATCAACAAAAGGGGCCGGATGAGAAAGCAAAACAGTCATTTTTCTAAGACTGACCCTTTACGCTTATCTCCCTTTCACGAATCAAATTAATACGCGCCTTTCTGTGCAGGGGAGCCGACCGGCGCCGATACTTGGGGCCAGATGCCATTTGTGACCCTATAATGAACGTAGTCACGATTGGTCATCTTTGGGCTCAGGAATTCCCGGGCCAAAGGGCGATAATCATAAACGTCCGAGATCCCGAGAAAAGCTGGCTGTAATGACGCGTTGCCTACGTTGGTCGCTACCTGCGAGACCAACCCGTGAAATGTCTCAAATGGGAGAAGGCGGCCCGGAGAGTCATAGGCGTAGCGAACAAATTCGAATTCCATGGGTATCAGCATTCCATTGATGTTGGTTGTTGCAAGCACTCGGTAGGTTGCATTGGTATAAATCTTGCCGGGATACGTTGGATCGATATAGGTCGCAGCTTTCGGCAATCCCAATTTGTCCTGGTTTGTCGTAAACTGGAGGTTCAGGTATGGAACGAATGGGAAATTCGGACCGGATGACCACAAAGCCAGCACCAGTTCGTTCGTAAAACTCTTGAAGAAGTTTTGCGACGCATAGGCAAGCCAGAGTTCATTATGGCAAGAGCCATCGTCCGCTATGGGCATCGAAGCGGGCCGAACAAAACTTGGAAATTGATATGAGGCTGCGTTTTGCGGCACGTGGTCCAGCGAAAGCTGGTAAAGTTTTTGACCATCTAGGACATACGTGAGGCGAGAATTCGAATCTCCCGACACAGAATCCATTTTGAATTGCGAATTCTTTACATCGACAACGAATGTCCGAGTCGTTTTCTGCACCACCTTCTCTCGCCGCTCCGTCGTGACAGTCAAAGTCCCCGCGACCTCGAACTCTTGGGCAACACAGGCATGACTGAGAAAAAAGCCCAGCGAGATCAAACTCACAACTCGCGCAAAAAGTCTTTTCGCGCCGAGTTCTGTTGTTTTTTTTGGCCACAATTTTATCATTAGTCAATCAAACCCCGGCAGCGCCGCATTGTTTCGAGCGCGATCATCGCCAAAGATCGATGCTTCCGTCGTTGCAAAACCTTGCAGAAATCCAATTGTTGCAATAGCCGATCCATTGTCAACCGGCCAAATTGTATCCCATCCTGGCTTCCCACAGAGCACGCACGGCGGATTGTTAAATAAATGAACAGCGCGAGGGCAAATACGGTTCTTGCGAACTGAATTCGATTGGCCAAGTGCTCGAAAATCGGTCAGATAACCTTTGCCACAAAAAGGCGCTCACTCGCATACGACGTTTGACCGATTCACTTTGGCGCGGCACCAGCCGTAAGCTCGTCCTCACAGCAAATTTTATCTCGTGTGTCGGCATGGTTGGTTAGAGAATCAGTGGCGGAAATGCCGCCATTTCCGGTTGCAAGGCAAGTTCGTGCGCTGTTACGGCTCGGTTCTGATGACAGGCTCTCCTCTGGCTCCATGCCAAAAACGCAGCACATAAATGAAGCCTGCGTCTGAAAAAATCTCATAGATGATGCGGTATGAGCCGTGAACAATTTCGCGCACGGCAGCCTCTCCAACCTCCGGCGTCACACGGCCCCGCTCCGGAAAAGCGGCGATGGAGAGCGCGCGGTCGATCAATTCATGGCCAAAGGTGCGGGCGCGTTCGGGATTATCATTGGCGATGAAACTGACGACGGCCTCCAAGTCGCATATGGCCTGCGGCGTGAGAATTACTTTGAAGCCCATGCGTCCACAAACTTGTGGGCGTCCTCTGCCGGAATGCCCTCATTGCGGCGTGCTTGTTCGCGGGCAGCATGAAGACCGGCCAACAGTTCCACCTCGCGGGCGATTTCCGCCAGTGACATTTGTTCCGGCAGCTTGCGGACAAATTCGATGACCGTTTCTCGGCTGCTCATGCTTCAATTGTCCATCCCCTGCAAAGAAAATGCAACTGAAACTCTTTTCCGCATACGACGTTTGACCGATTCACTTTTGCATGGCTCAAGCCGTAAGCTCGTCAACACAGCAAATTTTATCTCGTATGTCGGCATTGTTGGTTGGAGAATCAGTCGCAGTTATAAATCCCGTGGCAACGCGCATCGCCATTGTTGAGGACAATGCCACTTTCCGGCAATTCCTCGCGGATTACCTGGCTTCGTCGCCGGGCCACAAATGCGTGTGCGCGTGCGGTTCCGCCGAAGAGGCGCTGATCAAGATTCCTCCGCTCAAGCCGGACGTCGTGCTGATGGACATTCATCTGCCCGGCGAATCGGGCATTGTCTGCACGGCGCGCCTGCGCGAAAAGTTGCCAAACGTCCAAGTCATCATGCTGACGGTCTACAAGGACACCAACATGATTTTCCAGGCGTTAAAAGCGGGCGCCTGCGGCTACGTTCTCAAGCGTTGCGATGAAACGGAAATCCTCGACGCCATCGCCGAAGTCCGTTCCGGCGGCGCGCCGATGACGAGTGAAATCGCGCGCATGGTCGTCCGTTCGTTTCTGGAAACTTCGTCGGCGCCGGATGAAACCGCCGGGCTTTCCACCCGCGAATTGGAGATTCTCGCGCTGCTGGCGGAGGGAATGGCCAACAAGGAAATTGGCGCACGATTGAACATCAGTTTTTCCACCGTGCGGACTCACTTGATGCACATTTACGAAAAGCTTCATGTGCGCTGCCGGACGGAGGCGGCCGCAAAATATTTCCGCTCCAAACCCCGCTCCGAGAACATAAATAACCTCTGATGGCCAGCACAAAGAAAATTCCTCTTTACAAGAATCCCGGCGCCATACCCGCCCGGCGCGTCAAGGATCTTTTGAAACGGATGACGCTCGCCGAGAAAGCGGCGCAAATGCAATGCGTCTGGCAGGAGAAAAGCCAGAAGCTCGTTGATGCCAAAGGCAATTTCGACCTCGCCAAGGCGCGCGCCGCATTCAAATCAGGGCATGGCATCGGCCAAGTTGGCCGCCCGAGTGATGCCGGCGCTCCCGCCACCACGCCATGGCTGGGTCGGACCGCGCGGCAAATGGCCGAGCTTACAAA
Organism: uncultured Verrucomicrobiae bacterium; assembly: GCA_963764165.1. Taxonomy (GTDB): domain Bacteria; phylum Verrucomicrobiota; class Verrucomicrobiia; order Limisphaerales; family Palsa-1400; genus Palsa-1400. The sequence continues at coordinate 3,511,217 of CAVXRD010000002.1, read as the reverse complement.
TGCCATCCAAAAGTTTTTCCTCGAAGAATCGCGTCTCGGAATTCCCGTTTTTTTTCACGAAGAATGTCTGCACGGCCTCGCCGCCAACGAAAGCACAAGCTTCCCGCAGCCCATTGGCCTTGGCGCAACGTTCAATCCCAAACTTGTCGAGGCGCTTTACTCGATGACGGCCCACGAGGCCCGCATTCGCGGAACGCACCAGGCGCTCACGCCGGTGGTCGATGTCGCGCGCGATGCGCGTTGGGGTCGTGTCGAAGAAACATTCGGTGAGGACCCGCATCTCAACACCCAACTCGGCATCGCGGCCGTTCGCGGATTTCAGGGAGACGCGAGTTTCAAGGATAAGACGCGGGTGATTGCCACGTTAAAACACTTTGCGGCGCACGGCCAGCCGGAGTCCGGCCAGAATTGCGCCCCCGCCAACATCTCCGAGCGCGTCCTGCGCGAGACGTTTTTGCATCCGTTCATGGACTGCATAAAGAAGGCCAATTGCATCAGCGTGATGGCGAGTTACAACGAAATTGACGGGGTGCCGTCGCACGCCAGCCAATGGCTCCTGCGCGACGTGCTGCGCAAAGAATGGGGATTCACTGGTTTTGTGGTTTCCGATTATTACGCGATTTGGGAATTGAGCAGCCGCCCCGGCACGCACAGCCACGTCGTTGCTGGCGACAAAAAGGAAGCCTGCCGCCTCGCTGTGGAAGCCGGCGTCAACATTGAATTTCCCGAGCCGGATTGCTATCTGCACATCATTGAACTCGTGCGAATGGGCGTCCTCACCGAGAAACAAATCGACGATTTGGTCGCGCCGATGCTGCTGTGGAAATTCAAGATGGGATTGTTCGACGATCCTTACGCTGATCCCAACGAAGCCGAGCGAGTCGCCGGTTGCGATGCGCACCGCGAGCTTGCGCTCCAATCGGCGCGGGAAACAATCACTTTGCTCAAGAACGAAAACGACGTTGTTCCCCTCGACGCCGCGAAGATCAAAACGATTGCCGTCATCGGACCGAATGCGAACCGTCGGCTTCTCGGCGGATACAGCGGTGCGCCAAAACATAACGTCACCGTGCTTGAGGGTATCGAAGCGAAACTTGCCGGAAAAGCAAACGTGCTCCACGCCGAGGGCTGCAAAATTACCGTCGGTGGATCATGGCAAATGGACGAAGTCGTCGCCAGCAATCCGGCGGAGGACCGCCGGCAAATCGCCGAAGCCGTCAAGGTGGCGCGGAAGGCCGACGTCATCATTCTCGCCGGCGGCGGCAACGAGCAAACTTCGCGCGAAGCGTGGTCGCGCACGCACCTCGGCGACCGCGCCAGCCTCGATCTGGTGGGGCGTCAAGACGAACTTGTGGATGCGTTGACGGCAACCGGCAAACCCATCGTTGCGCTGCTGTTCAATGGCCGTCCTCTCTCTGTCAACAATCTCGTCGAGAAAGCGCAGGCCGTTTTTGAATGCTGGTATCTTGGGCAGGAATGCGGCTCCGCTGTGGCTGACGTTCTATTCGGAGACCACAATCCAGGCGGCAAATTGCCGATCAGCATTCCCCGTTCGGTCGGCCAGTTGCCCATCTTTTACAACCACAAACCGTCCGCCCGGCGCGGATTCTTGTGGGACGACGCCCAACCGCTTTTCCCATTTGGGTTCGGCCTAAGCTACACAACGTTCAAGCTCGGAACGGCCCGCCTCGCAAAGAAAAAAATCAAACGCGATGCTGCAACCCGCGTCTTCGTCGACGTCACCAACACCGGAAAACGCGCGGGAACAGAAGTTGTCCAAATGTATATTCGCGATCGTGTGAGTTCCGTCACGCGGCCGGTGAAGGAATTGAAGGGCTTTCAGAAGATTTCGCTGCAACCTGGCGAAACGACGACCATTGCGCTGGACATCACGCCCGAATCGCTTGCCTTCTACAATGTCGATATGGAGTATGTGGTTGAACCCGGCGAATTTGAAATCATGGTGGGAACATCCTCTCGTTGTGAGGATTTGCAGAAGCTCACCCTGACAGTCTCCGGGTAATCTGAAGATATGGAATTGGGCGCAAATCTTTCCAAGGTAGGGACGCCTCGCCGAGGCGTCCGGTTGCGCGCGAACCATGCCATCTGCGGACGCCTCGGCGAGGCATTCCTACCTTTCGTCTGACGTGGACTCCGCGAACCAAAAACTCTCGTTCCTCGAAAAGGCCGGATACTGCGGCGCTGACGCCGCCGCCAATTTCGTCTTCATGACGATGATCCTGTTCCAGACAAATTTCTACACGGATACACTGGGCCTCACCGCGGGCGCCGCCGCCGCGATTCTTCTTTGGCCGCGCCTCTGGGATGCGGTGTTCGATCCCATCATGGGCGTCCTTGCCGACCGCACGGAAACGCGCTGGGGCAAATTCCGGCCATGGATTATCTGGACGGCTGTTCCGTGGGCGTTTTTCATGGTGCTCGCCTACACCACGCCGCATGGTTGGAGCCACGGCGGGTTGGTCCTCTATGCGCTCTTTACCAACATGATGTTGATGACGCTTTACTCCATGAACAACATGCCCTATTCCGCGCTCGGGGGCGTCATCACTGGCGATTTGAATGAGCGAGCGAAATTGAACTCATACCGTTTCATCGCCGTGAACATTGCGCAATTCATTGTCGGCGGTTTCACGCTGCCGCTGGTGGCGAAGTTCGCGGCCAGCCATGCCGGGAAGCACGATGTTGCCCTGGAGGACAAGCAATACGGGTGGCAAGCCACAATGACGATATGGGCTTTGTTATGTCTCGTCCTTTTCCTCATCACTTTTCTCACCACCAGGGAACGTGTTCAACCGGTGGCCCAGGCGAAAACTTCGCCGCGCCAGGACTTCGCCGATTTGTTCAAGAACAACCCGTGGAAAGTCATGTTCGCGATGACGCTGGTGCATTTCGCGATCCTGTCGTTCCGCGGCGGCGCGCTTTATAATTATTATCACCACTATGCGGATCCAGGCGCGATGTTTGCCGTCTTGCAGAAGCTCGGTCTCGTCGCTCCGCCCGGCTTGCCGAAGCCCGGAATTTTGGAGACGCTCGGTTACATCGTGCATGGCGCGCCGGGCCAATTTCGCGCCGACGAAGTCGCCGGTGTTTTCAACAGCCTCATTAACATGCTGGGCACGGCGGTCACCATCGTCGTCATCATGCTATCCGCGCCGCTGGCAAAAAAATTTGGGAAGAAAGCCGTGGCAGTTGCGGGCTTTGGCCTGTCGGCGGTGAACGCGTTTGCTTTTTACCTGCTCGCGCCAGCAAACACTTCCGGCATGGTGGCCATGACGATCATCGGCTCAATCGTTTACGCGCCAACCATTCCGCTGATATGGGCGATTTTCGCGGACGTCGCCGATTATTCCGAATGGAAAACGGGGCACCGCTTCACCGGCATGGTGTTTGCCACCATTGGATTCGCCTTGAAGTCCGGCCTAGCGCTTGGCTCCGCCGGCCTGCTGTGGATCATGGCCGGCCTTTTCAACTACGACACCAAATTGCCGGATGCGGCGGCCACCGTGGCGGGTTATCGGGTTTGCAGCGGCATCGTCGTGGGGATATTATTCACCATCTGCACCATTTTATTGACAGCTTACTCCCTCAACAAGCGGCTGACGATTGAAATGGCGAACGAACTCACCGCCCGCCGCTCACCGCCGTCCCCGAAACCGGGGATGTCATTTGGGAGTGAATGAGAGATAGTGTTTTTGAACAAACAAACATCAAGCAACGAAATTTATGGCATCCGCGTTTCCCAATATATCAAAAATCCAATACGAAGGCCCCAATTCCAAAAATCCGCTCGCGTTCAAGCATTACCGCGCAGAGGAAGTTATTGAAGGCAAGACGATGCGCGACCACTTGCGCTTCTCGGTCGTGTATTGGCACACGATGCGCGGGCGTGGGGCCGATATGTTCGGCGCGCCCACCATCCATCGCCCTTGGGACGACAACAGCGATTCGCTTGACAACGCCCGCCGCCGCGTGCGCGTGGCTTTCGAATTTTTTGAAAAGCTGGGCGCGCCATTTTACGCCTTCCATGATCGCGACGTTGCCCCCGAAGGCTCAACGCTGGCCCAATCGAACAAGAACCTCGATGCCGTCGCCAAGGTGCTGAAGGAGGAGCAGAAGCGCACGGGAATTAAATTATTGTGGGGCACGGCGTGTTTGTTCGCGCATCCCCGCTTTGCCCACGGCGCGGCCACCAGTTGCAATGCCGATGTCTTCGCCTACGCTGCCGCGCAGGTCAAAAAGGCGCTCGAGATCACACACGAATTAGACGGGGCCGGCTACGTCTTTTGGGGCGGGCGCGAGGGCTATTCCACTTTGCTGAACACCAACCTCAAACGCGAATTGGATCATCTGGCCAAATTCCTCCGCATGGCCGTTGATTATAAAAAGAAAATCGGATTTGCGGGCCAATTCTACATCGAGCCCAAACCCAAGGAGCCGACCAAGCATCAATACGATTCCGACGCGGCGGCCTGCCTGAATTTCCTGCGCGAATACGATTTGCTGGATCACCTGAAGCTGAACCTGGAAACAAACCACGCCACCCTGGCCGGCCACACCATGCAGCACGAATTGGAAGTCGCCGCCGCCGCCAACGCCCTCGGCTCCATCGACGCCAATACCGGCGACTTGCTGCTGGGCTGGGACACCGACCAATTCCCGACCGACATTTATTTGACAACGCAATGCATGCTTTCGATTTTGAACGCAGGCGGCCTGGCCACCGGCGGCGTAAACTTCGACGCGAAAGTGCGGCGCGAAAGTTTCGAGGCCATTGATCTATTTTACGCGCACATCGGCGGCATGGACGCCTTTGCGCGCGGCCTCAAAATCGCCGCCGCCATCCGCAAGGACGGGCGTGTGGCGGAATTCGTGCGCCAGCGCTACGCCTCGTGGGACAGCGGCATCGGCAAGGAAATCGAATCAGGGAAGAGCAGTTTTGCGTCATTGGAAAAATACATGCTCAAAAAAGGCGAGCCCGCCGCCAACACCAGCGGCCGCCAGGAATTTCTGGAAAATCTGATCAACGAGTTTATTTGACGCAAGCGTGGGAGCGCGACTGTGTCGCAGACCAGTCGCAGCACGTTGAACCGAGAGACGCACCGATGGATCGCCACGCGCTGCGGCTGATTCTTCGTCGCTTCGCTCCTTCGAACACAGCCGCGCTCCGCTCAAAGCGCCTTCTCCCGGTTGAGCTTTTCGCTGTAATTATGCGTCTCCTGGATCGCGGCTGGGGAAAAGGGTTCTCCTTCGCGCATTTGCGCAATACCGCGGCGGTTGATGATGGCCGGTTCGTATCCGGGGTCGAGCTCCAGGGCGCGATCAAGACATTTCAGCGCGGCGGCTCGCTGGCCCAGCCCGGCAAGTGCCAGGGCCAGATTCCCGAAAGATTGCACATGATTGGGATTATCGGCTAGGACACGGCGGAAAAGCTGCGCTGCCTTTTCGAAATCCCGCGCGTTCAAACATTGGAAGGCTTCATCAAAGAGCTCCGCGTTCGCCATATACGCATCCAAAGAGGTGAAGGGCCCTGCTTCGAGAACAATTTTTTCTAGAAAATCGAGTTCATTCTGCGCCATCCGCTCCAGTTCACCACCCGATTTGGCGTAACGCAGCGTGGCTCGGAGCTCCCTCACCATCTTAGGAACATCGCCAGCCAGGCGGGCTGCAGTTGCGAGATTAAAATGGGCCTCCGCAAAAGGCGGAAAGATTTGCACCGCTTTCTCAAAAAACGGCATTGCGCCGAGGGGGTCTTTCGTGATCGTGGCCAGATAAACACCCATCGCATAATTCGTCTGGTGATAGCGGGGATACTTCTGGAGCAACGCCTTGATTTCAGGCTCAACCGCGCGGCCCGCGCCTGATTCAAGCCGTGCCAGCGCGCGATCGACCTTTTCATCCAAATAAGGCCGCAATTCCGCGATAAAGTGTTCCTCAGTATTTTCCGCGGCGGCGACGCGAGGCTGCGCCACCCCAGCGCCGCGCCAGCAGCATTTCTTATACTTCTTCCCACTGCCGCAGTGGCAGGGATCATTGCGACCCGAATTACTCATAGTGTTTCAGCATTTGCCTTGTCGGAGCCAAGCCTAATCGCGCTTTGAAAACCCCGCAACATTCGTTACGCCTTTGGTTTTCGTGAATGTCGCCACATAAAATATAGCAGTGCCCAAACCGCAATGACCGCAATCCAAGGATATAATGTCCCGCCGAGTGCATCCATTCCGAGCCTCCACTTCGCCAAACCCACTCCGAAAAGGCAAAGCATGCTGCAGGCACCCGCACCGCCTTCAATAGGCACGAGAAGCATGGTCATCGCGTTGAAATGGCAGCGGCCCGGTTCAAGGTTTCAAGATGGACAGTTGGTCACTACTCCGGAATTTGGATTGCGCGCGCTTGGCGACTCCGTAAATTCGAGTCGCATGAACGTCAGCATTGCTTATTTTGTCGAGGTCACGTCGTCGTGGTGTTATTGGGCCGAGCCGGCCTGGACGGAGTTGAAGGCTCTCTACGCTGGAAAATCGGTGGACTTCCAGTGGCGGATCGCGCTGCTCGACTCGTCCGGCATTCCCTCTTCCAAAGCGCAAATGGAATGGTATTACCGCCGCAGCGGCACCGTGATGCGTTCGCCGTTCATGCTCAACGCGGATTGGGCCGAGCCGGGTCACACAGAATTTCTCGTGCCCAACGCCATCGCCGAGGCCGGGAAGGATTTTGGCGTGACCGACGACCGCATCCGGCTGGCCATCTCCCACGCCGCCGTGCGCGAAGGCAAAAAAGTCCTCGATCCGAAAGTGTGCGCCGCGACTGCCGCGAAGGCCGCCAAACTGGACGCGAAAAAACTTTTGCTCCGCTCCAAATCCGCCGAGGTTGAAAAGCGCCTCCGCGAATCCACCGCCGAATTTCACTCGCTGAAAATCACGCAGCGTCCAGCCTTTCTTTTGACAAGCAGCATCGGCGACCGCGCCGTGTTTTCCGGCCTCGCCAAAGCCGCGCCCATAGCGGCCACCATTGATGCGATGCTGGATGATATTGCGGCTTACGCCAGTTACGCGGCGCATCACGGGACGAAGCCACCGGCGGAATAAGCGGCTGAGGGGAAAATTTTAACGCAAAGAGGCCAAGACCCAAAGGCGCAGGGGCACAGCGCAACAAGTCCAAATCCTGGATAAGCGTCAAGTAATGAATCCGAACGAGCTTTCTGAAGCTGCGAAACAAATCAAAAGATATGAGGGCCGCATGTTGGCGCTGGAAGCCATCGTCCGTTATCTTGTCGTCGCCAATCCAGATCTCACAATCGATGAAGCGGAGGTATGGCTGTTGATCTGCGCGCTCGACCAAGACGAGGATAATAGAAAGACAGCAAAAGAATATTTGTCCGCCATCGCTTCCGCAGCAGCGTCATTGAAAAAACCAAAAAAGCCCGACGCCGATTAATATTCCCAAATAAAGCGCTGCCATCCTTGCTTGCGGTTTTATGTGAAGACCGTAATATGCCGAATGTAACATTGTCCATTAGTGACATCATGACGGAAAGCCCGACATACTATTTTGACAACAACGCCACCACGCGGGTCGCGCCCGAGGTGGTGGATGCCATGCTTCCGTTCCTGCGCGAGTTCTGGGGCAATCCGTCCAGCGCTTACAGCTTCGGCAGCAAGGTCGCCAGGCACATTGAGAACGCCCGCGAAAAAGTCGCCGCGCTGATCGGCGCGGACGCGAAGGAAATCACTTTCACCAGTTGCGGCACCGAGAGCAACAACGCCGTTTTGCAAAGCTGCCTGGCGACTCAGCCGGGCAAGCGCCACATTCTCACCACCGCCGTCGAGCATTCCGCGATTATCAAGCATTGCGAACTGTTGCAGAAACAAGGTTGCGAAGTGACGTTTCTGCCGGTCGATTCGGATGGCCAATTGGATTTGCATCTGCTCGATCAATCGATCCGGCCCGATACCGCCGTCGTCTCCGTGATGTGGGCGAATAATGAGACGGGCATGATTTTCCCCGTCGAGGAAATCGCCGCCATTTGCCGCAGCAAGGGCGTTCTTTTCCACACCGACGCGACCCAGACGCCGGGCAAATTGAAACTCGATGTTGCGGAAGTCGGCGCGGATTTTCTGACGCTTTCGGCCCACAAGCTTCATGCGCCCAAGGGCGTTGGCATGCTTTACATTCGGCAGGGCGTGAAATTTCTTCCTTACGTCGTCGGCGGGCATCAGGAGCGCGGCAGGCGCGGCGGCACGGAAAACGTCGCCAGCATCGTGGCCTTTGGCCGCGCGGCGGAATTGGCGCAGGCGCATCATGCCGAGGAAAATACCCGCGTCCGAGCCATGCGCGACCGCATGGAGCAAACCATTTTGCGCACTGTTCCGGACACGCTCCGTGTCGGCGCGAAGGAACCGCGATTGCCCAACACCAGCAACATCGCTTTTGATTTTGTTGAGGCGGAGGGGGTTTTGCTGAAGCTCGATGAATTGGGAATTTGCGCCTCGAGCGGTTCGGCTTGCACGACGGGCTCGCTGAATCCGTCCCACGTTTTGACCGCGATGGGCATCAAGCCTGCCCGGGCCAAGGGCTGCGTCCGTTTCAGCCTCGGTTATTACAACACCGACGTGGAAGTGGATTATTTGTTGACACACATTCCGCGCGTCATCGCGGAGTTGCGCGAAGCTTCGCCAGATAAACCGGCCAAGACCCGGGTCGGCAAAAGCGCGGCGGCGTCCCTCGCCGGCAGCTTGCAAAAGTAAAATCGTCTCCTTATGAACGCAAAACCCCACGTAGCCATTGTCGGCGCGACCGGCGCGGTAGGCGTCGAAATGATCAAAACGCTGGAGAAGCGGAAATTCCCGGTTGGCGAATTGACGCTGCTCGCTTCCGCGCGTTCGGTGGGGAAGGAAATGCCGTTTCGCGGCCAGCCCATCGCGGTCAAGGAATTGACGGCCGATTCGTTCAAGGGAATCGACATCGCCCTTTTCAGCGCCGGCGGAAGCATCTCAAAGGAATTTGCGTCGAAGGCGGTGCAAGCCGGCTGCGTGGTGGTGGATAATTCCAGCGCCTTTCGCATGGACGATTCCGTGCCGCTGGTCGTGCCGGAAATCAACGCCGCCGACATCGCCAAACACAAGGGCATTATCGCGAATCCGAATTGCACGACCGCCATTACGCTGATGGCGCTCTATCCTCTGCATCAAGCCTTCGGTGTCAAACGCATTTTCGCCTCCAGTTACCAGGCCGTTTCCGGCACGGGCGCAATGGCGATTGAAGAGTTGCGCGAGCAGGTGCGCCAGGTCGTCGCGGGCGAAACGGTGACCAAAAAGGTTTACCCGCACCAAATCGCTTTCAACGTGCTGCCACAAGTCGATGCTTTCCTGCCCAACGGTTACACCAAGGAAGAAGCGAAGATGGAAAATGAGGGCCGCAAAATCATGCATCACCCGGCGTTCAGGGCCAGTGTGACGTGCGTGCGCGTGCCGGTTTACCGGGCGCATTCGGTGGCGGTGAGCGCAGAATTTGAAAAACCAGTCTTGCTCGAAGCCGCGCGCTCCGCGCTGGCCAAGGCGCCCGGCCTCGACGTGGTGGACAATCCGGCCAAGCAGGAATACCCGCTGCCGCTTTGTGCCACTGACAAGTATAATTGCCAGGTCGGCCGCCTGCGCCTCGATTGCGCGCTCGACAACGGACTCTGCTTCTGGGTGGTCGGCGACCAATTGCTCAAAGGCGCGGCGCTGAACGCGGTGCAAATCGCGGAAGAGCTTCTGAAGCTGGCTTAGGAGTGGAGCGTGCTCGCCAACCAACCTGTCCGCCAAGTGCGGTCGGCGCATCCCGGCCGGGATGCAAGCTAGTAGCCGGTGGTTGAGCGGAGCGCACTCGTGTCCAGTTAAGGCGTTGCCAACGCGCCCAAAGTCGTTGATTATCGCAGGGTTGGGGAATTTGGGGTTTGTTCTCGATATCCAGTTTGGAAGCGGGTTTGCTGGGCAAATGCCTTCCCACCAAAACGTGTTTTCCCAATTAACCGATCTCCTTTATCCGTCCGAATTTCGGCGTTGCGCTGAGGCCTTTCCCATGAAGCGCTCCTCGCGCTCGTTCAGCGCCTACGACCATTTCCTGGCTCTGTGTTTCGGACAATTGACTTACCGTGAGAGTCTGCGCGACATTGTTGCCTGCCTGCAGGCCCGTCCACGCATGCAGTATCATTTGGGCTTTCGGGGAAGGATCACACGGACCAATCTGGCTTACTCCAACGAAAACCGGGATTGGCGGGTCTTTGCCGGAGTGGCCGAAGTGCTGATGCGGCGCGCCCGCGCGCTTTACCAGCCTGAAAACGCAGACCCGGATTTTCCCGCCGTCGCGCTGGCTTTGGACAGCTCCATCATTCATCTGAGCATCAAAATCTTTCCTTGGGCCTATTGGGGACGGTCCCGCGCCGGCGCGATGAAGCTCCACACGATGCTGTCCTTCCGGGGGGACCTGCCGGTGTGGGCGGCGCTCACGGAAGCCTCTGTTCCCGACGTGAAAATGCTCGACCAGATTCCCTTGGAGCGCGGCGCCTTCCATGTGATGGACCGGGCCTATTTGGATTTCGCCAGGCTGATGAATGTGGAAACCGCCGGGGCCAAATTCGTCGTGCGCAACAAGCGGCAGATCAAATTCAGGGTGAAGGCATCTCGCGTCGTTGACAAGGATGGCGGTTTGCGGTGCGATCAAACCATTCGCTTGACTGGCGAAGACTCCAAAGGCCGGTATCCGGTTCCGCTCAGGCGAGTGGTTTTTCGGGACGCGCTGGAAGAGCGCACGCTGGTGTTTCTGACCAATGATTTCGAACTGCCTCCTCTGACCATTTGTGAATTATACAAAAAGCGATGGAGGGTGGAGCTGTTCTTCAAATGGATCAAGCAGCACCTGCGGATCCGCCGCTTCATCGGCCATTCCCGCAACGCCATTCAATGCCAGATATGGTGCGCCATTTGCACTTACCTCTTGGTGGCCATCGCCAAAAAGCATTGGAAATTGGAGAAAAGTCTGTATGAAATCCTGCAAATTTTCAGCGTCAGCGCGTTTGAGCAAACCCCTCTGGGTGAGCTGCTTGCAACAAACGCCATTTCCGAAAACGATTCGGAAAGTCGTAACACATTGCCTTTGTTTCACTTATAACTGGACACGCATGAGCGAAGCGATACCACCGGAAAAAATGCCCCAATGACCTCTGCATCCTGACAGGATGCCAGCCTCGCCATACGGCTGTCATCCCTGCCGGGATGAGTCGTTATTATCGTCGTGTCCGGTGGTGTCGCTTCGCTCAACCACCGGCTACAATCTGTGATGCCTCCGGCATCTTCCTCAGACGCATTTTTCCGGCGCTATCTTCTCAACAACCCGCCGGGCGCGAAACCATATATTGCCAGTGTTACTGCCACGGAGATAGCGAGGCCAAGCCAGATCAGTTTCCGGCGCGTGTTGAGGGCGAACTTATCTATGACAGCCCAGCGAATCAAGATTGGCACGCGCGATCGCTTCACCGGGTCATCGCCATCCAGCGCGGCAAATGTGTCAAATAAGCCGCCCGCAATGGAACTGGTCCAGCACGCCGCCGCCGAGGCTTTGAAGCCGAGAAGCACGGAAGGAAGAAAGCCGCAGCCGCTCAAAAAATAGTTGGCCATGAATCCGGGGAGATTCATTGCAAATCCGTAGGCCGTGTCCGCCAGTATCGTTACGAATCCGCCCGAAATTGTCTTCGATCCCATGATCCCAAGCCGGCGGAAAATGGCGTCCCGCCCATTGCTGTATAATCCGCAAGTGCCGAGCGCAGCCCACCCGTTCGCGAGGCAGCGGCTGATCGCCCCGTGCGCCGCGCCCGGATGGACAAAGAACATATCGGCGGCGGCGAGGTAGGGATTGAAGAACAGGGACTGTCCCGCGAAACCGACCCATTGCGCGCGAGAAGAGGCCACCCGTTTGTATCCGGCCAGGAGGCGCCACGCCCGGTCGCGGCATGTTTTGCCGGCGCGAAACAAACTGGGGGAGATGGTTAATGCATCCATTGACTTCCACATTATTGTGAATCAACAGCAAGTCAAGTTATTCACAGGTTATTCACTGTAGCTTTTTGATGACGAATTGATGCCTTTTGCGGCGATTCAATGGCAGCCGTGTTACAGTTGTGTAAGACTTTGTCCTCCGCGCGTTATTCCTATTGAACGTGCCCCGCAAAAGGTGGAGAGTCACCTTGCAAGAACTAAACCATGATCGCGAACACTGAATATTTCAATGGCTCGGAGAAGATGCGTTTTCGCTCCATTTGGATCTCGGATATTCATCTTGGAACAAAGCATGCACAGGTCGGCCCGCTGCTCGAGTTTTTGCGGCAGGCAGATTGCCGGTATCTGTATCTAGTGGGCGATTTTGTGGACGGGTGGGCGCTTCGCTCCAAATGGCATTGGGAGGACAGCTACAATGTGCTCATCCAAAAGCTTCTTCGCAAGAGCCGCAAGGACACGCAGATCATCTACATCACCGGCAACCATGACGAATTCCTGGAACAATTCCTCAATGTGAATTTCGGCAGCGTGGTATTGGCCCGCGAAGTCATTCACACGGCGGCTGATGGCAAGAAGTATCTGGTGTTGCACGGCCATCAATTTGATGGCATCATGCACTTCAATCGGTTGCTCGACCGTGTGGGCACCCGGTTGTATGATTGGATATTGGATTTCAATCTTTACTTCAATCGCCTGCGCCGATCCATGGGGTTCGGGTATTGGTCGATCGCGGCTTATCTCAAGTTCAAAGCCAAGCAGGCTGTCAAATACGTTACGGATTTCGAGGACGCCATCATTCAGATGGCCAAAAAGCAAAACGTGCATGGCGTCATTTGCGGGCACGTTCATCGGGCGGAGATTCGCCCGGAAGACGGCGTTGTTTATATGAACTGCGGCGATTGGGTGGAAAGCTGCACAGCGCTGGTGGAAGACTTCGACGGAAACATTCGTTTAATACATTTCCATGAAAATAATGCTCAGCATACTAGGCGAGGGCCGGGGTCACATGACTCAAGCGATAGCGGTGAAGGAGACAGTGGAGAAGGCGGGGCATCAAGTGACAAAGGTGGTCCTCGGGTTGGGGTTGCACCGGCCGGCCGCCCCATTCTTTGTATCGGCAATGAAGATGCCGATTACGAAAATCGCGACGCCTGATTTCGCCTGCAAGAATCATCGCAAGGTAAGCATGCCTGCCACGATGGCGGGCATGGCGCGCCAGATACCCGCGTATTGGCGCAGCCTGCGTGCCGTGAAGGAGGCCGTCCGCGAAGCGCAACCGGACGTCATCATCAATTTTTTCGAGCCGGTCACCGGCCTTTACGCGCTTACCAGCAGGAATCGCCCGCCAGTTGTTTCTGTTGCCCATCAATTCATGCTGGAGCACCCATCCTACGTTCAGGTGAAAAAGAACCGCCTGCAGCAATTGGGAATGAAGTGGTATATCCGCATGGTGGGCGCCGGTTCGACAAAGGTGGCTCTGTCCCTTTACGAAGCCCCGGACCAGCCCGAGCGCGATCTTGTGGTCGCCCCGCCAATTTTGCGCAACCAGCTTTTTGACATAACACCTGAAGAGAATGGCAAGTTCGTTCTCGTTTACCTTTTGAATCACGGTTACGCGGAGCAAATCATCGAGTGGCATAAGAAGAATCCAGAGGTGGCTTTGCATTGCTTTTACGACAAGCCCGGCGCACCGGCCGAGCAGCGTTACGATGACAAACTCAGCTTTCACCGTTTGGATGGCGAAAAGTTTCTGCGCATGATGGGCGAATGCAAATACGTTGCCTGCACCTCCGGCTTCGAGTCTCTGGCCGAGGCCGCGTGGCTCGGCAAGCCGCTTTTCCTCGTGCCAGTCGAGGGCCACATCGAGCAGCAGATAAACGCCGTCGATGCGGTGCGCATGGGCATTGGTGTTTCCGACACTAGTTTCAATCTCGACCGTCTTTCTGAATTGCCGGACCACCTTGAGAACGGCAAATACCGTTCCTGGGTCAGCCGCGCCAATTCCATTCTCCTCCGCACTCTTGACAGCGTCGTGGGCGAGGCCAATCCTGCCGCGGATGGCCTCTTTCCGCTGGACGCCGAACCTTCCAAGCTTGCGTGAAACGCCCGCCGGCCCAACTGCCTTTGTCGTGGCATCCTGCCACCCGCATGAGGTATTGGTTTATTCCGGTTCTTGACACGTCATCATTAGAAAATGTCAGCCATTGCAAAAAATGGATCGCTATTGAAATTTCCACCGAACTTTCTGTGGGGGACAGCGACATCCACGACCCAGATCGAGGGCCACATCAACAACGAATGGACCGATTTTGTCGCTCGCGACGGCGGACATTGCCGGATCGCTTGCAATAGCTACCACCGCTACGCCGAGGACATCGAGTGGATGCGGCAGCTTGGCGTCAACGCTTACCGCATGGGAATCGAGTGGTCGAGGCTTCAGCCTGTGCAAGGTGCTGAGCTGGACCAAATAGAACTCGCGCGCTACATCGACCAACTGGACCGATTGCGCATGGCCGGCATTGAACCGATGGTGGTGCTGCATCACTTCTCCAATCCGCCGTGGTTGAATGCAATTGGGGGATGGACGAATTCCGCGGCGATTCCCGCGTTTGTTGATTACACCACCAAACTGGCAAAAGCGCTGCGCGGACACATTCGCCTTTGGAACACATTCAACGAGCCGGATACTTACGCCTGCTGCGGCTATTTGATCGGCGAATTTCCGCCGCTGCAAAAATGGCGCGTGGATTCTTTTCGCGCGGTTGTGCGCAACATGGGTTTGGCCCACGAGGAGGCGTGCCATGTTATTCGTGAAGCCGGCAGCGCGCTCGGCCCGGTGGAGGTGGGCTTCTCCAAGAACTGGACTTATTTCAAACCCTACTCCCACGCCTATCCATGGGATGTTATGATAGCGACGCTGACTCATCGCTTGTTGAACCATTACGTGATGGAATGTTTCATGGACGGCAAAAAGAAAACCGCCTCGACCTACCTGGGAGTCAACTATTATGGAAGAATCCGCTTCCGCCGCTTGCAGCCGCTGGTTCCCACCAATGGCTACAGCCGCGAGGAATTGTCGAAGCTGGGCGTCGAATGCGATGACATGCTTGAGCGGCATCCCGCAGGGCTGGAATCGGCGCTGCGCGAACTCCATCGTTACAGCGGCCTGCCGATCTACGTGACAGAGCACGGATCGTCGTCTGATGACGAGGCTTTTCGCGAGCGGGACTTGCGCGACAATCTGGCCGCCGTCCATCGGGCCATTCAAGGCGGTGTTGAAATCCGGGGATTTTACTATTGGTCGCTGCTAGACAACTTCGAATGGCAATTCGGCTACGCCAAGAAGTTCGGGCTGATCGAAGTCGACTTCAGCGCCGACCATCTTCCACGCCGCATGAAGCCCCTTGGCGAAATGTATAGGAGAATTTGCGCCGAGAACGCAGTGCAGACGTCAAATTAGCGCGATTTGCCATCCTGCGCAGGCGACTCGCATATGAAGCCTTCGGTAAGAAGGTCGAGTATTTGGGAGTTGGGATCGATCTTGTAGACGCCTTGGATGATTCTTACGCCAAGTTCAGAAATGCCGCTGCCAGTCACACGCAAGTAGCGGACATCGTTCATTTCGTGCTCCTCGAGATGATATCCCATTCTTGATGCGATCTCGAAGACCTTTGCTTTGTCCGCGACATTACGAGGGCCAATGAGAACCCAATCGAAGCCGACCGTTCCATTCTCGATCGAATACTGAAGGTTGACGGCCTCGCCGTCCGTTGAATCAGGTGCGACAAATATAAGGACGGCGAAGCTCCCATCACCGCCAGATCGTTGCAATTGGCTGATGATCTCCGGGATGTCTCGGGCGCACCACAGTTTTACAGGCGCAGGCTTTTTAATCGGACGCGCGCCAAAAAGATCCTTCCAAAAGCTCATAGCTCGCGCCGTCAGTAACGCGTTAAGAGCCTCAATCGCCGACGATTCGGTAGAATGCCGCCTGGTTGGTGGGCGAGATCACAATCGAATTCGTGCTGATAGGCGCGCCAACGTCCTGCCATGGCTGCGTCAGGTCGGTCGTCGTTTGAACTTGGAACGGCCCGGCGCCTCCCGCCCACGTCAATACTAATTGCCCGCCTTGCATCGAGAGCGATTGCATGATTGCTGGCGCAGGATCGACAATGATGTCCACGATCGCGCTGTCCGACAAGCCGTAAGGGTCGGCCACGCTGACCTCAATGGCATTGGTGCCGACATCGGAAGAGTTCGGCGTTCCCGACAGGACTCCGTTGGAGGCGACGTTCAGCCAGGTAGGCCCGGCCAGATAACCGAACGTCAGCGCATCGGTGGGGTTCGGATCCGCCGCGTTGGTGGCGATATTCACCGAGTAGAGTTGTCCGGCGGTTGCGTCGGGCTCCGCGAACGGATCCTCCAGGAAGTAGGGCGGAGCGTCGACGTAAATATAGAAGACGGCGCTATTCGACATCCCATTTGCATTTGTGGCGCTGATGTAAAGGGTGTTCAAATTCAGATCCGACGAGGACGGCGTGCCGGTGACAGCGCCGCCGGGGGACACCGTTACCCAGCCTGGGCCGCTTAATTCGGTATAAGTTATTGGATCACCGCTCAATTCCGTTGCATCGGAAGCGACGCTGGCGCTGTAAGGCGAGCCCACCGTCGCGAAAGGGAGGGTGAAAGCGTTGGCTGCAAACGAGGGCGGATAATCGGGCACCTCCGTCATGGCGGCGATTATAAGATTTTTATCCGTGGGCAGCGTGATGCTGACGGCTTGCTTGGTTGGACTGAGCACAAACGTGTAACCATATAGATAAAAAGTGGAGTTTTGCGACGACGATCCGTCGCTGCTATTGCGGTAGCTCATGGGAATAGCCTTGGTTTCGCCCGAAAAAACCGCGGGAGTGGACCAATCGCTAAAGCTTTGGATGAAGGTTGTGGTGCTGCCGTCGGCATACGTCACCATAAATGATTTCGAGGATTGGCTTCCGTTGACGGCGGCAGCGATCATTCGCAGCTTGGAATAGTTTCCAGGGAGCAGCGCCACGACCTCTCCTTCGCAGCTAATCACGTTCGTCTCATCCTGCGAACCGAATTCAAAAAGTGTGTTGGTCCAAGTGTGCGTGGGTCCGAGCAGCGTGCCCGAGTAGGCATTGCCGTCGCCATCCACGCCGCCGGTGGGTGGATTCGTGAAGGCGGTGCCGTCGCTGGTGATGCCAGCGCGGTTGTAATAGGCATCCAGTGCAACCGGAGCGGGATCAAGTGACTCGTCCATGGCAAATAGAATCAAACTCGAGTCGCTAGGCAGCGTGACGCTCATGACAGTCTTGGTCCTGTCCAAAACAAAGATATAGGCATTCAGCGTCACGTTCAGGAGTGACAGGCCGCCGCTGCTCGTATTGCGATGATACATGTTGATGAGCGGGGTTTCACCTTCGAATGATTCGGGATTTGCCCAGTCGCTGAAGCTTTGGGTGAAGTTGGTGCTCGATCCATCCGTATAATTTACAGTAAACGTCTCGGAGACCTGGCCGCCATTCACCGCCGTGGCGAGGAATTGCAGCGTGTTGACTTGCAATTGAGGAAGGTTGATGGTCTGGCCATTGCAATAAACCGAATCCGAGGCATTGGCAGGCCCGAAGGTGAAGACGAGGTTGTTCCAAATAATGTCGGGGCCAAGGAGATTCGCTGAAAACACATTGCCGCTGCCGTCGAGTCCGGAACCGCTGATGCTGCGGCCATCGGTGGAGATGCCGACGCGGTTGTAAGACGACGCCAAACTGACCGAGATCGCGCCCGGAATCGGCGTTGGCCCCGAGGGAGTGGCGCTGACCGCCGCGGAGTCGACACTGGGGCCGTTGGCGCCAATGGCCGCGACTTTGTAGTAATAGATGACCCCATTGGTGAGGCCGGCATTGGTGTAAGTTGTGCCGGTGACCGTGGCGAGAGTGGTGAAATAACCGGTGCTATTGGAGCAGACCTTTACATTGTAAGCAGTGGCATTGGCGCTCGCATTCCAGCTCAGCCGGACCAAATTGTTGCTTCCGCTGATGGCGCTCAGCCCGGTTGGAGCGGAGATAGGCGAGTACACAAAATTCGTCGGCGCGGATGCGTTGCCGTTGGCCACGGCCACCAGCGAGTAAGTGCCAGCGGGCAAGTTCGTCGGAACCGTAAACTTCGTCGTGATCACCTTGCTTCCGGTCATGACACTGCTGCTGCTCCAGTTCGCGGTCCGGCCATAGTAGACATACCCGGTGGATGAATTCGTCATGCGCACGAGCGGGTAATTGCTGTCCATCTGTTCGTCGTCCCCGTAAGCGGCGCCGGCGCTGATGCCATTAAGATTGGTGCCGGTCAGCAGAAACGACCCGTCGGCATTTTCGGCGATCGAACTGATGCCCGGCTGGCCCTGCGCCAGAGGGGCGCCGGACGGCGTGTAGACGTACAGCGATTGGGTATTTTGGCCGCCGATAAAAAGCACGGTCCCGTTGGGGAGGCAAAGCATGCTGGTTCCAAACGGGGCGGAAGCGGAGTAAGAACTGCCACCCCCCGGGGCGCTTTCGGCCGTGAAGGCGTTGGAAAGGTAATTGTATTCATAGAAGCTCGTTGGGCCGTTGAAGCCGCCAATCGGCCCCAGTGCGCACAGAATGTTTCCAGTCACCATCATCGCGGCCGGCGCATCGACCGCGCCCAACTGGTTCGCCCCGAAAACCATCGGCGGGCCGGCCACCCAGCTGCCGGCGGCCGATACGCTCGCGCCCGATGTGTAAATCGCGGTGTTGGTCGAGGCTCCGATATAGAACACTTTTCCGTTCGGCAGCAAAAATCCCGCGCCCAGCTCCGCGCCATAGCCATAAATCGCGACAGGAACAGTGTGGTCAATCTCCCAGGCGTTCAAGGTTGGCGCGTAATGTTCCGCGTTTTGTGTGCCGGTGTCGACGGTCAGGATGCAGTCGTTGGACATTCTGACCCAGCAGACTTCATTTTGGTTATTCGCGGTGGCGGCGGTTTGCCAGCCATTGGTCAGGGCGTTGTAAATCAAGCATGGGCCGAATAAGCTCACTGGAGCGGTGAGAACATTTCCGTTCGGAAGCAACTTTCCGATGGTGTCCGAAAATATCGGCGCCTGCAGTGGATCAGGAATCTTCGACCATGTGTTTCTGAGCGGGTCAAACAGCTCCGCGTGCCGCCCTCCCGAGCCATACTCCCCGCCGGCCACGAAAATATTCCCGTTGGTGAGCATTTCCGAGGTGAAGAACAGCCGCGGATCATTCATCGTGGCCAGATGAGTCCAGGTTCCGAATTGGTAATTGCCGTGGATGTCCGGCGTCAGGCGGCAGCATTGGCCGGAGCCGTTGTCCGTGTAAATCGTTCCATCGGTTAACAGCATCGCATGATTCACACCGACGGGCGGGGCGCTGCTGAGAGCGGCCCATGTCCCCGCAAACGAGGGGTGGAGGCCCGCCAGCAGCACGACGGCTGCCAAGATCAGCCGCCGGACCACGCCCAGGCGCGGCATCCATTTCGGCATGGGGGATGGAAGGCCGGTGGATAAAGACAATACGGTTGCAGGGAATACGGTCGACGAATTGGGCATGGCTCCTCGATTTTGACTTTTTATAAACTGAAACGCAATGCCGCTTACAGTGGAGCCGTTCCCCTGATTTTGCAAGTCAAACATCCCGAAACCTGCCACTAATCCATCAATCGGAAAAAAATGGGCGCCGGCAAAGGCTTGTTCGTCATGAGAACGCCCCGGTTGTTGTCGATATTGGTGAAGTTGATGGCCGGAGCGTTCGACCACGGGCCGGTGGAGATGTCCATCGTGAATTGCAGCGTGTGATTTTCGCCGTCGGGCTGCCAATAAATGAAAGGTGTGTTGCTCACGACGGCAATGTGCAGGGGCGGCACGATGTCGTAACGGTATGCCACCCCGTAATCGAAGATTCCGCCCACTCCTGCCACTCCGAGCAATTGGCCTTCCGAGAACAGGACGCCTCCGCCCGGATACCCGCCATCCACCGGTGACTCAAAGCCCGTCCAGCTCGTGAAGGTGTGCAGATTGGTGAAGCCGGCCTCCCCGTTTGCATTCGTATTGACCTCAAAAAGCGTACCGTATCCGTAAGCGCCCCCGTACGTTGCCGTGCCGTAGAGCGTGTTGCCGTAGAGCGCCAGCGCGGAGCCAGGGTTCGCGCCGTCTGAGTTTGTCTGGGTGATTCCGTTATAGGCCGTCGGGTCAAAATTGAACAACGTCTCATAGCCGGTGCCGTCGGTGTTGATTTTGAACACATTCCCGGTGTGATTCTCCCCGCCGTTGGCCGAGGTTCCATAGAGCGTGCCGCCGTTGAGAATGAGCCCGCCCTCTGGCGTTTCGCCTTCGCCTTGCGAACCCTCGCCAGTGGTGAACGAAAAGACGCGCAAATTGGTGAAGCCGGCGCCGTCAGTTTGCATTTTAAACAAGTTGCCCGCGCCAACGCCGCCCGCTGGAGTTTCTCCGTAAAGAGTGCTGCCCGACAGCACGAGCGGGGAGTTTGGATGCGCGCCATTTGTCACCGCGAAATGGAGAAGTGTCTGAAGCTGAAGCGTGTTCAAGTCCAGCCTGTAGACCGTGCCGTAACCGTTGGATCCGCCGTTGTAAGTCGTGCCATAAAGCGCGCCGCCGCCAATTGTGACTCCCGCGGACGGCTCATACCCCTCGGTTCCACCCGCAAAGGAGTGCAGGACAGAATAGCCAGTGCCGTCTGTATTCATCGAAAAGACGACGCCGTTGGTGACAAATGCGCCGCCGCTGATGGTGGTGCCGTAAAGAGTGTTTCCAGCCAGGGCCAATCCTCCCACCGGGTACGCGCCTTCGGCAAAACCAAAGGAATGCAACAGAACGAAACCGGTCCCATCGCGGTTCACCTTGAAAACGCCGCCGTAATTATCGAGCCCTCCAAGATAAGTCATCCCATAGACTGTGTTGCCGGAAATCACGAGCGGACACTCTGGATTATACCCATCCGTCGACGCACTGGTGTTATCGAAGAAATAGTCGGTCGAGAATCCGGTGCCGTCGGGATTCACCTGGAACAGGGTGCCGAAGTTCTGAGAATAACTCGGCGTGGCAATCAAACCTCCACCCGGCGCGGTTCCGCACAAAACTCCATGATACAGCAGCAGTTCGGAAATGGGATTGGCTCCGTCATTATTGTCGTAGTAGTTGGGATCAAGCGCTGAAAAGGTGTAAAACAAATTAAATCCCGTTCCGTCCGTCTGCAACGAGAACAGCGTTCCGTTGCCATTCGCACCGCCTTCATAGGCGGAGCCAAACAGCGTATTTCCGCTCAACAAAAGAGTTGCTCGCGGGCCGATGCCATCGTTGCCACCGTTGGCCAGGGAATAGAGGGTTGTGTAGCCTGAGCCATCGGTGTTGAGCGTGAAAATCGTGCCGTTGCCATCGGTTCCCCCGTAATAGGTCGTGCCGAAAAGTTTTGTTCCGCTAAGAGTCAATCCAGCCACTGGCAGCATCCCTTCGGACGAATCGAAGACGTGCAGCACAGCAAAAGCGCTTCCATCAATTTGCACGGAGAAAACGGAGCCGAATTGATTATTCCCGCCCTGGTAAGTCGTGCCGTAAAGAGTGTTCCCATCCAACACCAGCTTGCCTTCCGGATAAGCGCCGTCCGCATTCGTAAACGCTGCCGGATCAATGCTCGTGAAATGGTGCAGGACCTGAAAGCCACTCCCGTCGCTGTTCATTTTGAAGACAGTGCCAGTGCCGCCGGAGCCGCCGGCTGGGCAAACTCCGTAGAACACATTCCCGCTCATGACCAATCCTGCCGCGGCAGCCGAGCCGTCGGTTGAACTGGTAAAATTGTGCAATACCGAGAACCCAGTTCCGTCCGTTTGAATTTTGAACAATCCGCCCGCCCCGCCGTTTCCTGACGTAATCCCATAAAGCGTGGTCCCGTCCAAAATCAGGTCGCCGACCGGGTATGCGCCATCACCCGAATCCGCGAAATTCCAGAGCGCGTAGCACCCATTGGCATTGAAGCTGTAGATAGTTCCGTAATTGTTGATGCCGCCGTTGAAATCGACGCCGTAGAGCGTCCCGTCCGGCCCTGGCACCACGCCACCCGCGGGCTCAACGCCGACGTTGGTCAGCGGCGAGCCGAAGCTGTGAATGACGTTGAAAATGCCCGCATGAATGTTTGCAACAAGGGCGGCTGAGACGAGGATGAAGACCAGGGATTTTTTCATATTGGTTGTCAACAAATGCGTTTTTGCGGTGCGCCCGGACGAGACGACGGGGCTGGCCGGTTCCATTGATGGCTCCGCGTCATTTGTCAATGAGTCCGAAGGAAATTTCACGGGTGCGATAATCCGCAGTTGGGCCATGAGCCGCAATTAGCCGAAAGACGAAGCGCCGCTGACCGTTAGCAGGCTCATTGGCAGCCTTGCCCCGCCAAGGCCGATTTTTGATTTATCAGCGACAGGTAATCAAAGGCAAAGCAAGGTAGAAATCGTGAAAATCGCGGATCGAAAAACGCTCCTAGGGGCGCCAGCCCAAAAGGTTTAAGAATTTCGAAAATTTGGATTGCGCGGATTTTTTTTTCAAACTATATTCAACCATATGGTTGAATATAAATCCACGCTCCTCGACCGAACTTTTGGGGCCCTGGCGGACCCGACGCGTCGGCGGATCGTGGCCCAGTTGGCCCAGGGAGACCAATGCGTGACGGACCTGGCCCAGCCTCACTCAATGTCGCTTGCGGCGGTTTCGAAGCACGTGATCGTCCTGGAGAAAGCGGGGTTGGTGAAGCGCCGGCGCAAAGGCCGGGTGCATACCCTGACATTGGAGGCGCAACCTATGAAGGAAGCTCAACTGTGGATCAATCGGTATCGGCAGTTCTGGGAAGGGAACCTGGATCGTTTTGAGGCTTATCTAAACAAACTGCAACAAAAGGAAAACAAACATGACAACGACAATGACAAATAATGAAGTGCGGAAACCGGATGACGCGACTTTGGTCATCACGAGAATGCTCAATGCGCCGCAGGAACTGGCGTTTAAGGCTTGGACATCACCGGAGCACATTCAGCAATGGATGCGGCCGGAGCCGGGCATGGAGGTGCCGTCAGCGAAGATGGATTTGCGGGTGGGCGGCAAATTCCGCATCCAAATGCGGAAACCGGACGGCGAGTATTTCACCGCCGCCGGAGAATTCCGCGAGGTCACGCCGCCTGAGCGTTTGGTGTACACGTGGGATTGGGAAAAGGACGGCAGCGGCACCGAGTTCGGCGAATTGGACGGCAAAGAGACGCTGATCACCGTGGAATTTCTCAAGCGCGGCAGCAAGACCGAGTTCGTGATGACGCATTCCCGGTTCGCCTCGGTGCAAAGCCGCGACAATCACGCCGAAGGGTGGGGCAGGTGCCTGGACAGCTTCGCGAAATTCGTGGAGTCGTAAGGAAGAGGTTGCATGAGATGGCCGTGGCGAACCTTTTCGAAGGTTCGCGCGCGAACTGGCCGGCTGAAAAGATATTTTCACTTTTTTGACACGATTTCCCTGAAAACGCCGCTTCTTAAGATTGGAGACGTGTGTCTCTTAGAGCAAAAATAACGCAACAGAGAAGACGTATGTACGCGCAAGAAAGCTTCGTGATGATCGCCCGCATGATGGCACGATCCAGATTCCGTTCGCAGCTCGCCCTTTTGAGCGCGCTGCTTTTGATTTGTCAGAGCGGTTGGGCAGCCGTCGGTTTTGCCGAGACTCCGGCTGCGGTCGGCAACACCTATCCCGGAGTTATTGCTCTGGTCGTCAGCGGATTGCCCACTGGCGCCAGCGTCATTGTTCAGAAGTATCTGGATGCCAATAACAATGGCGTTATCGACGCTGGGGACACGCTGTTGCAACAGTTTAATTTGACCGATGGGCAAGCGGGCATGGTCATCGGCGGGGTCACGAATTTCAATGTGCCGGGCGACACGGACACCGTGGCCGGTCAAATTACCGCAAAACTGTTTCTGCAAATGGACTTTTCCCAGCTCATTATCGGGAATTATTTATTTCGGCTTTCCAGCCCGTCCAACGCGTTCACACCGATTACAAATGCGTTCGCGGTAACGAATGTTTCCTATCCCCAAAAGCTCACCGGCACAGTGCTGAGCAATGGCGTGCCTGTTCCATACGCGGCGGTGCTCTTATTGCAGCCGCAGGGCGGCAGTGATTCCGTCAATCCAGTCGGCGGGACGGTGGCCAATAGTTCGGGCGTTTACTCGATTTCCGCGCCTCCGGGAACGTATGGCCTCGTGTCTTTTCAGAGCAGCTTTGTGGCTTCCGCCGCGGCGGTTTCCGGCTTGGTCTTGGGCGGCGGCGCTACGATCACCACCAATTTAACCCTGATTCCCGCCACGCAAACAATTTCCGGCCGCGTTGTCGACGCCAATACCGGCGCGGGATTGCCGGGGTTTCTTTTGGCGGCGCAGAACAAAAGCCTTGGATTGCTGGCCATCACGCACACCGACACCAACGGCGGTTTCAGCGTGGGAGTGACTGCCAGCCAGTGGCAAATTGGTGGCGACAGCGCTGCCGAGGCCTTTGCCGGCTATGTGGGACTCGCAAACAAACCCGCCCTCAGCACGACCAACGGAAGCGTGTCAAATGTAACCATCTCCCTTCCTAAAGCCACGGCGCTCGTTTACGGAACGCTTAAGGACGTTTCCGGCAATCCTATTCCGGGAGTGGCTCAGTTTTATGCGGAAGACCAGAACTTCACCAACTACAATAATACCTATCAATCGGATGGCTATACGTTTACAAACGGAAGCTTCGTCATCGCGGTGGTCGGCGGTCTGGGGCTGAACGATCAATGGCAGGTGAATGTGGAGAACGCCGGGGCATTTCCTGACTACAATTTTTCGCAACCGCTGTCTGATTCCAACGGCAGCACCAATATCGGCGTTGGCCAGGCCATCGAGGTGAATATCTCGGCTGAGCCAGCGGAGAATTATATTTCCGGCAACGTCCAGTACGACGGCGCCAACCTCGCCGGCTTGACGATCAACGCCAACACGCAGGATACAAACGGTTTCCAGGCCCAGACGATCACGGACAACAACGGCGATTATTCACTGCTTGTTGGCAACGGCGTCTGGAGCGTCAACGTGAATTGCCATGGTAATAACAACAGCCTGCAAAGCATTCTCGGCAATAACAACTTCGTGTGCCCGTGCGGTCCGAACGTCACCATTTCCAACAACAACGCCACCGGCGTAAACATACAAGTAACATCCGGCGGATCGGGACAGATTTTTGGCTACCTAACCGATGCTTCCAGCGGGGCGGGAATCAGTGGGATATCGGTCAATTTGCAGGATCAATGCAGCGGGCAGGGTTATTCCACCACCACGGGCGGCAATGGCTATTACTCGATTACCGTTCCCTACGGAACCTATAACGTGAATGTGGATTGCGGCGGTTTGAATTCGCTAAACTATCAATGCGTCAATGACGCGAATGTAACTCTTTCAAGCGGTTCGGCTGAACTGGACTTCGCCGCGCAATCGAACGGCGGCGGCTCGGGCAACCTTTTCGGCTGGGTGGATGATGCATTCGGCAACGCCGTGGGGGGCTTGGCGGTGACTGCCACCAACGCCGGCGGCGGAGCCAGCTATTCCACGACGACCGATCAGAACGGATACTATGCCTTTGTTGTGACAAACGGCTACTGGGAGGTCAGCCTCTCATGCCCAGGGCTAAACTCGCGGGGCTACGCCTGCATCAGCGACGGAATCACCAACATCAACGCGGATAGCGCGGAGGTGGATTTCACGGTGCAGCCTGGCAGCTCCTCCAGCGCCCTCGAAATCCTGACGGCTTCCCTGCCGGATGTGCTTGTCGGCATGCCCTACTTCCAGCCAGTGATAGCTTCCGGGGGGCAGGCGCCCTACGTTTGGTCGCTGGACTCCGGCTCGCTGCCGTTGCCGCCCGGAATCAATCTTTTTCCCGGCGGGGTTGTTTATGGCTCGGTCACGGCGGCGGATCTTGGCACCAATTATTTCCTGTTGGACGTGACTGACAACTTGGGAAATGCCACCAGCCAATTTTTATCGATGGCTGTTTTTCCTCCTCTGCTCCTTTCCAGCAATGCCCTGCCGAGCGGAACCGTTGGCACTCCTTACAATGCGCAATTCGCGGGCTCCGGCGGCACCGGCTACTACAACGGTTACCAGTTGCTTGGGAACTTTCCGCCGGGACTGAATATCTCTTACGGCTTGACGACCAGCTCTAACCAAGTTTTTCTGATTTCCGGCACGCCCACCAACAGCGGATCATTCACATTCACCTTCATTCTTTACGACGAGCAGTTTGAGGCGCAGGCCGATTTTACCATCACAGTTGGCGCGGCGAACCTGCAGATCACCACCGCATCCACCCTGCCCAGCGCCACTGCGGGAGTTTATTATTTCGAACCAGCTTCAAGCATCCGGCGGCACGCCGCCCTATGCTTGGACCATCGCCAACGGATCACAGCAGCCGCCAGCTTCCATCACGCTTTCGACCAACGGCCTTCTTTCCGGCGTGCCCTCGGCAGCCGGGACAAACAGTTTCGTCGTGCGCTTGACAGATCATAATGCGCTGACGCTGACGCGCACCTTCAAGCTGGTCACAAGCCCGGTGCTCCACCCGGGATTGGCGGCGATTAAATTGTCTAACGGCCAGTTCCAATTGCGCCTCACCGGCTCCGCCAACCAGGACTACCTTGTGGAAACGAGCACGAATTTGCTGGCGGCAAATTGGACCGCGCTCTTTGTCACCAACAGCACGGCCACCAATTCGTTCATTATAGTTGACAAAAACGCCACCAACAAGGCGCAATACTATCGCGTGATCCTGGCGCCGTAGTGGCGGATGATAGGGCGAGCGATGGACTTGGCCGTTGAGTGCGGCGGTCCGCATCCCGGCAGGATGCAAGCTGTGATGCCTCCGGCATCCGGGCGAGGTTCGGCTGCGTTACGCCGAGGCGGGCGAACCGCCTTGGCTGCGGCGCAATTCGTCCGCGTTTGCCGAATGCGCTGCCCGGTCTTCATCGGATTCGAACGAGGGATAGAGAAGAGGCAACAGGAAAAGCGTCAAAACCGTTCCGGTGATCAAGCCGCCAATGATAACCACCGCGAATGGCCGCGCCGTTTCTGCGCCAACGCCACTGGAAAGCGCCATCGGTAGCAATCCCAGCAGCGCCATCAGCGCCGTCATCACCATCGGCCGCACACGCGAGGTCGCGCCTTCGCGAATGGCCACCCCCATGTCCAAGCCATCCCTGCGCAGTTCACGGATGCGGGTGACGAGGATGACGCTGTTCTGAATCGAAACGCCGAACAGCGCCACAAAGCCCACCAGCGCCGCCACCGACATATTCAAATCCGCCGCCAGCAGCGCGATCAATCCGCCAACGGCCGCGAAGGGAACTGTCAATAATATCAATGAAGCAAATTTTCCCGAATCAAACGCGATGAAGAGCAAAAAGAAAATCGCCGCAATCGTGATCGGCACCACCACCGCCAGGCGGCGCTCCGCCCGTTTTTCATTCTCGAATGCGCCCGTCCAAACCAGCCGGTAGCCCGTTGGCAAATGCACCTTGGCGTTGACTTTCTGCTCCGCTTCCGCGACGAGCGAGCCAAGGTCGCGGTCGCGCACGGAAATTTTCACGGCGGTGCGGCGCTCATTTTCCTCGCGGTCAATAAGGTTCAAGCCGGGCCGCGCATCCACCGAAGCCAGCGTCCCAAGCGTGATCCGTTCGCCGTTGGAACCGAAGATGGGAATGTTCCGAATTGACTCCAAATCCGCCACCGACTGGGGATTCAAGCGCACGACAAGATCGAACGAGCGCTCACCCTCCAGCACTTGCGTGGCAGCCTGGCCGCCGATGGCTGTGGCGACCACGGTTTGAATGTCCGCCACCGCCAGCCCGTAGCGGCCAATGGCGGCGCGGTCGATCGTGATTTGAATTTGCGGCTGGCCGAGCAGGCGATCCGTGCCGACATCAGATGCGCCGGGCACATTTTTGACAATATCCACAATCTGGTCGGCGATTTCCTGAAGCTTCGTCGTGTCCGGCCCGAAAATTTTGATGGCCAGCTCGCTTTTAATGCCGGACACCGCTTCGTTGACGTTGTCTTCGATGTATTGGCTGAACTGCGTGTCGATCCCGGGAATGGCGCGGATTTTGGCATCCATCGCCTCGCACAATTTTTCCCGCGAATGCGCGGTCTTCCATTCCTGGCGCGGTTTCAGGCCGACGCTGTATTCGGAAATATCCCAGCCGTTGACGTCCGTGCCGTCGTCCGGCCGCCCGATCTGGCTGACGACGTATCGCACCTCCGGGAACGAAGCCATGATCTTGCGAACCTGCTGCGTGATCTTGGCCGATTCGGAGGGCGAGATGGATTGCGGCACAAACGTCCGCACCCACAAATCGCCCTCATCTAGTTTCGGCAGGAACTCGCTTCCCAGACGCGTGTAAACAAAAGCGCCAAGCAACAAAGCGATGGCGGAGATGATATACACGAGTTTCGGAACGCGGAGCGCGTAATTCAAAGAGGGGCGGTAGCCGCCCACAAGCTTGCGCACGATCCACGCTTCATGCGCCGCGATTTTCAGGCGGCGCAGCGCCACGCTGGCCAGCGGTGGCACGATGAGAATCGCAAAAATCGTCCCGGTAATCAGCGCGAACGTCAGTGTCAGCGCCATGGGTTTGAAAATGCGGCCCTCGACGCGCTGCATGGTGAAAAGCGGAATAAATGCGGTCAGCAAAATGACCTTGGAAAAGATGATCGGGCGGCCCATTTCAGTGGTGGCTTCGAGAATGGCGGCGTTGAGCGAATGAATTTTTCCGCGCCTCTCCTCGAGGATGCGGAGGAGGTTTTCCATCACCACGACGGCGGAATCGACGATGATCCCAAAATCAATGGCGCCCATCGAAATGAGGTTGGCGGGAATGCCGCGCAGATCCAGCAGGAGAAATGCTCCGAGCAGTGCGAATGGCACCGCCAGCGCCACCACCAGCGCTGAGCGCCAATTGCCAAGACCCAGAAACAGAAAGAGCACGAAGAGCACCAGAGCGATGCCTTCGATCATGTTGTGGCCGACGGTATGAAGCGTGCGCTCCGTCAGGCCGGTGCGGTCATAATACTTGACCAAGCGCACGCCGGGCGGCAGGTATTTCTCGTTGACCTCGTCGGCCATTTTGTCGATGCGGCGGCAGACTTCCAACGGATTCTCCCCTTTTCGCATCACGACAATGTCTTCCGGCACATCATCTTCATCTTTGGCGCCTTCCGTCCGGCCGACCCGCCCGAGGCGGTTGGCATGGCCGATGATGACGCGCCCCACGTCGCTAATGTGAATCGGTGTGCCGTTGACTGTTGCAACGGTGATTTTTTCAATATCGGAAACGCTGTTGATCAGCCCGAGCCCGCGCACAATGTAAAGTTCCGTCCCGTGCTCGACATAGGAGCCGCCAGCGTTGGCGTTGCCGTTCGAGAGCGCGGTGAAAACTTGCGACAAATTCAATCCGTACGATCGCAGCTTCAGCGGATCGACCAGCACCTGGTATTGCTTGGTCAATCCGCCGAACGGATTCACATCCACCACGCCCGGGACCGAGCGCATTTTCTTCTCCACCACCCAATCTTCCAGCGCGCGAACTTCCTCGGCCGGGAAGCCTGGCACGGCGCGCATCGTGTAGCGATAGACCTCGCCGATCGGAGTCGCGTCCGGCGAAAGGGACGCCTGCGCGCCGGAGGGAAGCGTCACCGTTCCCAATAATTGACTGGCCAGATTGCGGACGTAGGCATTCTCCGCGTCATCCTCGAAAACGATCGTGATTTGCGACAGGCCGAATTCCGAAATCGAGCGCATCGACACGCGCTTGGGAATTCCATTCATCACGTTTTCTATGGGGATCGTGATGAGCCGCTCGACTTCCTCCGCGGCGTGTCCGGGAAACAGAGTCAGCACCTGGACGCTCACGTTGGTCACGTCCGGGTAAGCCTCGACGGGAATTTCGTGGAAGGCCATCGCCCCGCAAAAGATAAACACGCACATCAGCGCGATCACGATGGCGCGATTGTGCAGGGCTTTTGTTGTCAGGACGTTGATCATGAGGCGAGCGGGGTCAAATCAGTCGCAAAATTATGTCGAAGGCTCCACCAGCGCCTGCAAGAGCAGCGCGCCTTCAACGACCACTTTCTGCCCGGCGCTGACGCCGTCGAAAACGGGAACCTTGCCGTCTTTTTCCAAGCCGACTTTGACTTGTTTGCGCTCGTAAGTTCCCGGGGCGTCTTCGAGGAAAACGTAGGAATCGTCGCCTTTCATGAAGAGCGCCTTCGAGGAAATCTCCACTCCCAGCGAGCCATTTTTGGAGGCGTCATCGACAATATCGGCCAGGACATACATCTCCGCCTTTAGCAAGTTCTCGGAATTGTTGACAGAGCCGCGCACCTTGACGGTGCGGGTGCTGGCGTCCATCGTTTCGCCGATGCGTTCCAGCGTTCCATCGAAGACCTTGTCTGGAAAGGAGCGGGAATGAATTTTGAGATGCTGGCCAATTTTCAGCGTCGACAGGTCGGATTCCGACACATCCAATTGCAGCCACAGCTTGCTCGGATCACTGACAATGAAATTCGGGGCGAAGAGATTGGGCGCGTTGGCGAGCATCTGGTCCGCCCGAAGTTCCTGGCCGAGGCTGATGTTTTTTTCCACCAGCACGCCGGCAATCGGGCTGCGCAAAATGTAAACGCCATTGGTGCACTTGTCCGTCCCCCCATAATTGGCCAGCACCGCCCGGGCGCGGTCCTTTTCCGCCAGGGCCGCAATGTAAGCGGCCTCGGCAGCCTCGACGTCTTTCGCAGCCGCGGCGCCGTGGGCCAGAAGTTCTTTGCTGCGCGAGTAAGCCTTGTCGGCCGCTGCAAGGCTTCCAGCGGACGTGCGGGCGTTGGCGACGGCTTGGGCAAAATCCGGCGAATCAATTTCCGCCAGCGGCGTTCCAACTGAAACGTGTTCCCCTAAGTCAGCCTTAATGCGGACGACCCGGCCCGCCACCGGCGAGAACACGCCGACTGTCGTGTCTTCATCCCAACCCAGCCGGCCCGTGACGTGAGAAACCGAATTCGTGCGCGGCTGCGCCGCCTGCACTGAAACGAAGGCCAATTGCGGCGCGTTGGTGTCAAACACAACTTTCTCGCCTTGAATCTTCGGTTCCGGCGGGCGTGGAAAGCTTTCGACTTTCTCCTTCTTGCAGCCAGCGGCGAGAACCACGATTCCCGCGCACAGCAAGGCTTTCAAAATATTCATGGTCATTCTTTTCTGGCGTTCAATTTCGATTGGCTGACGACGTTGCGCGCGGCGGAGAGGTCCGCCATGGCGCTGGCCGTGTCCGCCATCGCCTGGACGGTCGCCAGGCGGACGTCGTTGTCCGTCCGTTCGGCGTCCAGCAAATCGACGAGCGAAGAGCCGCCTTTTTCATACGCAAACGCCACCGACTGGCGGACACTGGTGGACTTGGGCGCCGTCTTCTCAACGTAACTTCGCCAGCGCGCGCGCGCTTCGTCGTATTCGCTTTCAGCGTTGGAGATGTCGGCTTGCACTTGCATGCGCGCTTTGCCGGCCGCCGTCCAGTACCTGATCGACGCTGGCTTGGGCGGATTTGATGTTGCCGCCGTTCAAGTTCCAAATCGGCAGCGGAAAGCTGACTCCCACGCCCAGCGTGTCATCCGGCGGACCGCCTCCGCCCGTGGGCGGCTGATGCTGGTAGGCGAGTTCGATCGTCGGATCGGGAATGCGAATGGCCCTCTGCAGTTTGAGATTGGCTCGCGCGCTTCTTAAATCCGCCTCCGCCGCGAGGACGTCCGGGCGGGCGGTGTCGGGGCTCGCGTTGGTCGTCTCGGGAAGGGGCGCGGCAACGAGATTTGTCAGCGAATCGGATAGAGTCACGTTTGCCGTGGGCTTGGGAATCCCCATCAAGACTTCGAGCGCGATGCGCGCCTGGATGGCGGTTGCCTCAGCCGATTTCGCCTGCAACGCGAATTGCTCGGCGGTGATCTCAATTTGTTTCTTGTCTGAATCCGACAAATCGCCGGCCTTGAATCGGGCGCCCGCAATGTCCGCCTCGTGCTGCAATAAGCGCGAAGATTCATTCAAGATGCGGACGTTTTCCTGCGCCAGTTGAGCGGCGATGTAGGCCTTGGTCACGCCCTGCTCAAGCATTCGCTTGGCGTCATAGAATCGCGCCTTCGCGCCGATGATGCCTTCGCGGGCGGCGGTCTGGCGGTCATGGCGCTTGCCCGCGATTTCAACCAATTGATTGACAGAAAAAATCGTGTCGTAACTCCGCTGCCACAAGCCGTTGCCCACCGCGGTTCCAGCCTGGCCGGCGCCGATGTAAAAAGTCGAAAGCGACGCCGTGGGATTGGGATATTCCTTGGCCACGATCAATTGCGCGGCGGCGGCGTCAATGCCAGCCTTGGCGGCCAGCAAATCCCAATTTTTCGTGAAGGCGAGTTCGCGGGCTTCGGCGAGCGAGATCGTGGCAGGGCCATTGTTGGTGTCCGGCTCGGCGGAAGCCGGGTCTGAGATCAATGCGGGCAGTGCCAGACAAAGCATCATCGCGCCGCGTTTGAACGCGGCGAAACTTTTGTCAAGTATCGAAAGTTTTTGCTTCATCGCTGGACGAATTGCCGACGTCCGGGGTGGCCCTTTTGGCAACGAGTCAGACTCGCTTCGGCCCGCGAATTTGGGCACCGCGTAAGACCGGAGCGAGCACACCCTTCCCTGTCAACTCGCGCTTTATTACGCTTAGCTTGCCTTAGAGTAAATGTGGAAAGTTTCTACGTCTGTAGGATGCGACCTAAAGTTGCTGTAGGATGCCATAGTACAGCGCGGGCATCGCGTGTGCGCCGCTGCGATGGCAAAGAATGCGATGATCGCGCCGGCAATAATAAATTCGTTCATAAAGTTGCGCGGGTAATGCGCCGACTGCTGTTGTCAACGTGACACTGGCAGGGCGAGGGCGGTAGTTAAAAGGCGGCGCGGGGGCGTTAAAAACTTCTTAACACGGCGGCGCGCGAAAGCGGGTTCATCCATCGGGATTTCAAACCGGGAGTCGTTTGGATGCGTCGGGCCTGAACGGGTTGCGCGCTATCTTTGCTGCGCCTCGTGCCAGCGGAGGGCTTCATGCAGCAATTCCGTCGCGTCCGCCAACTGCAGCTTTTCCTTGATGCGCGCGCAAAATGCCTGGACGGTTTTGACACTGATGTGAAGCTCTTCCGCGATCCGGCGCGTGCCGAGGCCGCGCCCGAGCAAATCGAAAACCTCCAGTTCGCGGTCGCTCAGTTGATCGACAATGGAGCCGGCTGGCTTGGGCTTTGCGTCAACAAATTTTTCAGCAATGATCATGGCCAGCTTTTCGCTGACGTAGAGTTTCCCGTTAAGAACCGTCCGGATGCCTTGCAGCACACCCTTGGTGGCTTCGCGTTTCATGATGTAGCCGCGGGCGCCGGCCCGAAGGGCGCGTTCGGCATAAAGCGTTTCATCGTGCATCGAGAGGACGATGACGGTGGTTTCGGGATGGGCTGCCTTGACGTTCTTGATCAACTCCAGCCCCGAGCCGCCTTCCATGGAAATATCCACCACGGCGACTCGCGGTTTCAAGGAAGCAACGAGCTGCAAGGCTTTCGGGGCCGTGTCCGCTTCGCCGCAAACCTCCATGTCTGCTTGCTGGTTGATCAAGGTGCCAAGCCATTCGCGCACCATGGGATGATCGTCAACCAGCAGAATTTTCGCCTTCAGTGCCATGGGTCAATTAATTAAAGCAGTCATTCGGCAATTTGCAAGAGACGCACGTGCCGTTGTTTTCGCGCCGCTCTATTTTGAAGTCGGCGCCGATGACGCTGGCGCGATAGGCCATCGTGCGGAGGCCCATGCCGGGTGCCGCGTTCGCGCCCAATCCAATGCCATCATCGCAAATCTGGAGCGTCAGGCCGTCCTCGCCGGTTTCCAGCCGGACGGCAACCTCCCTGGCGCGGCTATGTTTGACAGCATTGTTAAGCGCTTCCTGGGCGATTCGATACAGATGCGTCGCCACGCCGGCTTCGCAAATCTCGACCGGACTTTCGCACTCAAAGACGCAATGCCGGTTCAATCCATCGTCCATTGAGGAGGTCAATTCCCGCAGCGCGTCCACGAATCCCTCGCCCTTTAATTCCATCGGGTGCAGGCCGCGGGCCAAAGTTCGTGTCAACTCAATGGCGCCTTCCACCATTTTGACGATATGGCCCATCGCCTTCACCTCCGGCAAGGATTTGGCCGCCATTTGTTCGCTCAGCACCTCGCCCGCCAGCGCGACGCCGGTCAGATGCTGGCAAAGGCTGTCGTGCAAATCGCGGCCAATGCGCTGCTGCTCGCGTTCGCTGATGCTCAAGATTTCCTCCTCGAGCTTCACCCGGCGCTGCATTTCGTCGTGCAGGGCGGAAGTTCGCTGGCGCACCCTTTCTTCTAGATCGTAATGCAATGTCCGCAGCCGCGCTGAAATCCAGATGACCACAAAAAACAGAATCAGCGCGATGGCCAGATTCCACATGGGCACAAACGGGCTGGAGTAATGCGCACCCGCCTTGATATCGCCCGCCAGCGAGACGACCGCGCACAAAGCCGAAACAAAAATCCCGTATCCACGGCTCACGCACCAGACCGCGATGATGATCGGTATCAAATAAAAGGCGAAGAAGTTCCGCTCGAACCCGGTCAGATAATCCGCCACCCCGACAATGGCCACAATCACCAAGCTGGCCGCCAGCCAGAAGGTCCGATAATACGGATGGGAGCGGTTAGTTAGGATATCCGCGGAATTCATACGACAGTTGCAACCTGTCCCCACAAGATGCCTTCCGCCGCGCCGCAAGGCAAGTGGGGGTGGGGAAATGGATTGAATCTGGAACTCAGGAATTCAGGAAAAGAGGCTCTCGATCGCTCTCGCCTTGAAAGTGATTTCCGAGAGCTGGAGGTTGAAAAGAATTTGCACAGCTATTCAATCAAATGGATGCGAATTCAAGATTCGCATGAAAACCGATGTCAGTTTTTTCCTGATTTCCTGAGTTCCAGATTAAAATCCCCGTTCCGGATTCAGTTCTTGCTGATAGATTTCGCATCGTCGCTGGCGCGGACGCCGACGAACCAGGCGGTGTTGTCCTTGTCGTTGCCGCCTAGAACCAGCCATTTCGGGGGCGTGAGTGTGTAGGCGCCTTTGTGGACTTCTTTTCCGTCACCAATGCAACTCACTTCAATGCGCGACTCGCCCAGGTTCTTCACCCGCAGCATGCATTTGCCGCTCATTTTTATATCGCTGCTTTTGCCAACCGGAATCGCGGCCAGTTGATTGGTGATTTCGTAATAATTCTTCCACTTGAAAGTGCCGTGGAGTTTTTCAGCCAAGCCAGCGTCGACGGGCTTGCAGTTTGGGCCGGCCTTTTCCTCATTGGTGCCCCACACCAGGCGGGCCTCCAATTTGAGATCACCAGCCCGCGCCGCGGTTGTGGCAAAAAGGAGCGCGGCCAGAAGGAGTCGCACAACGTAACGCATAGAAAGGGGGAATTTGAATGTGCTCATCACAGGTCGATAACCGTGCCCGGCTCGTCCTCGAAAAGTGCGTTATTAAAGAGCGGTTTTTCCTCCGCGGGCGCGCTGTTATCCTGCAGCCAGACAACCGTCATCCCCGCGGATTGGTCGTGAAAAGTAAGGGCCTCCATTCCGCCGCCGGTCGAGGAAGTCTCGTCAACCGGGGCCGAAGAACGTTGCACCACAGCCATCAGCAAGGCGCAGGCCAAAACCGCCACGCCCGCCAGCGGCGCCATGTAACGCCGCAGCCGCGCATACCACGGAATCGATGCGTAGACTGGCGCTTGCGCCGCCTCGCGCCGAATCTGGCGCTCGATTTTGCTCCAATAAAAATCTCGGCTGTCGGTGAGGACAGCGTGGGTCTCATTGCCCGAAAGAGCACGATGAACCGAGCCCAATTCCGCCACTAAAGCTGACGCCTCGGCATCCGTGGCGATCCACTCGCCAAGCTGCCGGGCTTCGTGATCCGGCAACTCGCCGTCGAGCCATGCCTGAACCTTTAACTGTAAATCTTCTTTCATTCCGAACTTTCTCGTTTCAAACCTGCCAAGAGCGACGCCATTCTGCGCCGCGCGTAAAATAACCGGGACATCACCGTCCCTATCGAACACTTCATCCGCTTTGCGATTTCCTTATATTCCATTTCCTCAAATTCATGCAAGACCAGCACGGTGCGGTGTTCATGCGACAACTGGGCCAATGCCCGGTCAATCCGCTCCCGCAATTCCGCCCGCTCCAATCCGCTCGTCGGGTTCGGGTTTTCCACCGGCAAATGCCGCTCGACCCCGCCTTCCTCCTCCATCGCCTCGATGGATTCCGCCCGCTGGCGTTTGTGCTTCCGCAACTGATCCAAGCACAGGTTGATGACAATCCTCGTCATCCATGTGATAAAACTCGAATCACCCTGAAACTGCGCCAACCGCTGCCAGCCCTTTACCCATGCATCCTGTGAAAGATCAAGCGCTTCCTCTTCATTGCGCATCATGCTATACGCTCGCGCGTATACTTTATCCCGATACCGCGCCACCAGTTCCTCGAACGCCTGCAAGTCGCCTCGCTGGGACATTCTGACCAAGTCCGCCTCCGGGATGGCTGACTTATCAGGTTCCGTTGACATAGTGTTTGACGTGGCCGATTGCAATTTATTCAGTGCGCCTCACAACCTTCCCTTGGTGCTTGGCAGTTGTCCCAGAATTCGTGCATCTCGTTGGCAGGCAACGTCTACCGCACGAGCGAACGCTTTGAAAATCGCTTCCACAATGTGATGGGGTTCATCCCCATAAAGCAATTCCAAATGAAGATTGCACCGCGCCTCGTTGGCAAAGGCCTGGAAAAACTCCCGCGCCAGACCGAACCGGAAGGCAGACGAAGCGTCCTGCGTCTTTTCCGCCAAAGTGATCTTCTTGTGCGCCGCCGAATCCAACCCGCGCCAGACTAGATACGGACGCCCGCCAAAATCCACCACGCAACGCGCAAGGCACTCATCCATAGGCACATACGCCTCTCCGGTGAAAGGGTTTCGAGGATCAAAACCCGTCCCATAACGCTTCAACCCTTTCTTATCCCCGAGCGCTTGGAGAAACGCCTGGCCCAGCACAATCCCGCAGTCCTCCACGGTATGGTGGGCATCCACTTCGATGTCGCCCTTGCAGGTCAAGGAGAGATCCATCGTCGCATGCTTGGCAAAAAGCGTCAGCATATGATCGAAGAAAGGCACGCGGGTGCGGATGGACGCCTTCCCAGTCCCGTCCAGATTCAGCGTGGCGACGATGTTCGTCTCGTTCGTGCCCCGTTTGATGGCAGCCTGCCGCTTGTTCATCCGCGCATGATGGGACGATTTTGAAAAGCCCGCAACCATACAATTCTCTCTCCCCGCCGGGTGGGGCGAAAGCGAGGAATGCTGGGTGCAATTCGATTCACTAAAAATCAAGGGTGCAAGAGGGTGCAATAGAGTGTAACGGTTCTTTCCGACCAAATCCGGTTGAGGGCGCATATCATTACTCAGCAGCGCCAGAGGCGCGACATCTTTGTAGTCGGCGATCCCTTTAGAATTAAAGCCTCGTAGAGGCGACATCTGCTCCATGCACATGACCGCACTTTGACACGGCATGGGCCGGATGAAAAACCTACCAGAGTGTTTTCGGCGCGATTTTTGGAAAAAAATGCGAAAAATTGAATCTGGAACGACCTAACGCAGGAAATGAGGGTTCCGAAACCATGCAAGCGGGCTGGAGAACGCGACCGACGCGGGAGAATTCCTGGCTTGGCAATTGCGATGAAATGCGGGCGTGAAACAGGGAAAATTATTGGGCGGCGACGCAGCACCGCCCTACCTCAATTTGGTAGGGCGGACCTGCGTGTCCGCCCAAATTTCCGCCAATTCAACCCACGTCTAGCGCAGGTCCAACCACATTCCGCCCAACACGACAGTGCCCTCCGTTCCTGATTTCTTGAGTTCCAGATTATATAATCTCCAGAAGACTGCAACATCCGCTACATCGTTGAGCCTCAATGAGATAAAGTGCAACATTTACTGCTACAAGAGTGCAACAGGTACTGCAACATTTCGTTCCGGTGGGAGGTGATTGAAATCAACCTGCACCCTCCCCTTCGCGCCGGGGCTTTCACCCGCAGTGCAACGGCAGCCAGCCAACAATTCCAAAGGAATTGGATCATTTAGCCCAGGGTTGGCCGATTCAAAGAGGCCTACCCTGGGTAACTGCATTCGAAGGCCCCAACCCTGAATGGGTTGCATCAATTCCACCCGCGCTTCGCTTCGAGTTTGATTCAACCCTTGCAGGGTTGGTAAACATTAACCGCAATGACCCAGCGTAGGCCCTCTCAGAATCGGGTCAACGCTGGGCTGAATGATAAAATCCCTTCGGGATTTTCGGACAGCCATCAAATCTCTCCCTTGAAGGCGCGGTCGAGGATGGCGGGAAGCAAGGCGTCCAATTCGGCGGCGATTTCGGTTTGCAGGCGCTTTAGCCCGCGATACAAGTTGACATTATTCACAGTTATTCACATATTGTTCACGGTTCGAGGACCAAATGTCGGCGCTGAGGCGTGTCAATCCTATATTCCTCAACCGTTTTTCAAAGCCGCTGTCTGCGGTTTTAGTCTTGTATAAAAGGCTCCGAAAAAGAGGTCACTCCCGCATAATCACATCACATGTGAAATATGTGGTTAGCACGATCAATTGAATTGACACCGGGAACCGGGGTGATACCTTTGCCCTTGACGAAGCTTGCAATTTGCAACACAGTTCGTGCATCCATGCCTCACACAGACAGTCCAAATTACTTAAGAGGTCAGGTCGAAACGTATGAGCCTAAAGGCGGATACGGGTACATTCGGGCCGAAGACGAAGAAGGTGCGACGTCCGATCTATTTCTCGTTCATCGAAAGTCTCTTCGCGACCCAACGTTAGTGTTGCAGTCTGGCGATCGCGTGATCTTCACGACAAAAGCAGTGCAGAACGGAACGTTGGCGACAGATGTGCATCCAGAATTAGATTCGCGTACAGAACCTTTAGAGATTACCGAAATGGTTTTAGGCGAAGTTATAATGGTACGTCCAGAACGCCATTTTGGCTTCATTCGCATAGCGAGACGTGGCGACTTCTTCTTTCATTACAGTTTTCTCGCCGATCTCTCAGTATTACCGGCGGTTGGGGACAGGGTCAGCTGCCGCCCAGTCAATTCGGACAAAGGACCGCAGGCCCAGGACGTTGTCATTATCTCCCTTCCAAATACGGTGCTAAGGCCCGCGCGCGACTTGCTCGCGCAAGCCGTTCTTGCCAGAGAAGAACGTCGATATCCCGACGCCGATAGGTTATATAGACGAGCCTTGCTCGAGTTTCCCACGGAGCACGTAATATCGAGTTATGCCGCATTCAACAAGAATCGCAACTCAAAGGAACAAGCTCTGAAGATATACCAAGAGGGGATACGTTTGTTTCCCCACAGCACGAAAATTTTGGAGGAGGCAGGAGTGTTGGCCGCATCGCTTGAGAGATACGATAACGCCATTAAGTACTTGAGATCAGCTCTCCAGCTTTGTCTAGGCGGAGATCGCGCAGGTGAAAAGGGAATACTTACATCCCTAGGATATACATACTATCGCATGGGAACGCCCGACTCTCTACGAGAAT
Organism: uncultured Verrucomicrobiae bacterium; assembly: GCA_963764165.1. Taxonomy (GTDB): domain Bacteria; phylum Verrucomicrobiota; class Verrucomicrobiia; order Limisphaerales; family Palsa-1400; genus Palsa-1400. The sequence goes on along the minus strand of CAVXRD010000002.1, from coordinate 3,471,351 downwards.
CAGTATTATTCTACGAAGATGCAATACGCGCGTACGGAGGCATCGAACGATTCACGCAGCTTGGCCGTTCAGGGGGGCCACTACATCAGCATTTGCTAGCACACAACTTAGCGAAAATCCGAGGACATTATAGGGGCAATCTAGTCTTTAACTTTTTACGCAATGGGGGCATAGACATACTTGAGGCCGAAGTCTTTTCGGGAACTGTCGGTGCAGACTTTATTGTTCGCACAGATAGCGTGGAGTTGATCGAAAGCTATGGTCTTACGGGCCAGTTGCTCATACGCTGTATGTTCAAATCAAACATAACGATCGCTGACCTAGAATCACTGGACACACGACTGGGCCAACTGCCCGATGGAGTTGCAGATGATCAAGTTGCGTTGCTCGTTGTAGGCTCTCTACCAGAGCCCGTACAAAGAGCCTTATTTAGCAGGATAGAGGACAGAGGCGAATTACGGACGGCAATCGTTCCCATTCCTCAACAGGAAATCGAAAACTCCGCGGAGCCGATCGGCACGTTATTAGCTATTTTAGATAACTGGCTATTTCGTCGCGATCTTTATGCTTTGAATTCGCCGGTAAAAGGCCGCCGGTTCTTTGGTAGAGGAAAAGCACTTGCTGACATCCGTGACGCAATTCACACTAGCACTCCTACGGGGCTGTTCGGACTTCGCAAGGTCGGGAAGACATCACTCCTGCAGGAGGCGCAAATTCGCTCGTCCGAAAATGGGGATATCGTAATTTACGTCGATCTCTTACGCGTTCCAACCGAAATTTCGGATGCAAGGTGGCTTTATTGGCGCATGGCCAATCTCCTCAATCAACGCTTCAGCCAGCTTCCGCTCTCTAATTTTCAATGGCGGTTGGGTGGAAAGTATTCCGACTACCTAGACGTACCCCAAGATCTACCTGTCGGAACAGCCTTTGACTCTGATCTCAGCCGGGTGATTCATGCGATTGAGAAGAGCAGTTTGACACCCGCTCCAAAGGTCGTGCTTCTGCTCGATGAAGTTGAAAGCCTTCTTCCCACAAGGCTAGGTCGGGGATTTAAGGGCTTTTTTGATTTTTTTGGATACCTTCGTGGAGTTTGCCAAGAGACTAAGCAATTCACGATGCTGGTAACCGCCGCAAACGCCTCAATCGGCGAGATTCCCCAGTTTGACGAACGAGACAATCCCGTGTTCAATTTTTTTCGCGAGGTTTACCTGCAGTTTTTCGATACGGCGGAATGCACAGAGATGATCCGCACACTTGGTCGTGGGATGGGAATTCGATATCATGACGATTTGGTCTGTAACTATATCTTCGAACTAACAGGCGGGCACCCATTTTTCACTCGCCAGCTGTGCAGTTTCATAGCGAAGCAGTACTCCGACCGTCCGTTGCACGTTACGCACTCAATGGTCGAAGACGTCCTTGATCGGTATATCGATGCAGTCGGCGAAAAGGATTTTGCGGAGATTTTTGCCAGACTCACACGCGACTACCCCGAGGAACGTGAGTCCTGCCTCAAGTTATCGAGAAATGGCGGATCACTGCCGATCAATCAGCTAATGCAAGGCTCGCAGAAGCTTCATACGAGCTTGCGCCATTTGGAAGGGTATCAAATCATCACGGTCCGGAATCAACGGGCTTCGTTAACAATGGAGCTGCTTAACCGATGGCTACATCGCACTTATGCGACACGGTCCTAGTAAAGGCCCCAGCATTCTTCCAAGCGCCGGTTTTTGCTTTGGAAGGGACTTATTTGCGAGCGAGGTTTTATACGCGTTGACGCAAAACAAGTCGGCTCTGCTATTTGGCGGGAGGCAGTCGGGCAAGACGACGTTTCTACTCAAATTGCAAAGGGATGTGAATGAGCGCTTTGCATCGCCAGAAAACGTAGATCGGGACGTTGCAATCTACGTAAACTTGCTCGAACTGCAAGAAGATGCAACACCCGTGGTCTTCTTTGAGAAGCTGGTGTCTGCAACTGTAGACGTATGTAGGAGAATAGCGCCTGGATTTCTGCTTGAAATTCGAACATTTAATATAAAAAAGGGCGCTAGCTCGGTCGAATTTTTTGCGGACGCAGTGATGCGGATTCTTCACGCGACGAAAGTTAGACATATACGACTGCTTTACTTGCTCGATGAGTCGAAAAGGATATTGGGTGAGAGATTTCCTAGGGGATTCCAGGACAACTTGTTTTCTCTGCTTTATGGTCTCGATCTGGGCGTGAGCGGAAGAGTGACGATGCTCTTTTCGGGAGCGCAGGAACTTTATCGACTTTGTATAGACGACACGTCGCCTATAGGCAGTCGGGCTTCCAAACACTTCTTAGGGAGCCTTTCCAAGGACGGAACTAATCAATTAATCAAGGCTTTGAAATTGGGGCAAGCCAAGACGCCTATTGACCGCCTAGGATTATGGCTGTTGGCGCAAACTGGTGGGCATGCGGGATTAACATCTGGCCTACTTAGGAGATTGCCGTATAATACCGAAAGCGACGCCCCTCTGAATCAAATTGCGGAGGTCTTTGTTAGACAGCATGCAGAACTCTTTAGGCTTTGGTATAATTCTTTATCCGAGGAGGCAAGGCATATTCACGGACTTTTAGCAACCAAGAAGACGCTGTCTTTTGGTGATATAGTGCGGCATTTAAAGAAAGAAGGCCTTGATGAGTTTAATGCTGACCGTGTCGGTGAGGAGCTCCAGTTTACCGGAATCGCCTCTTGGGAAGACAAGGCGCTAAGGCGAGTCGGTAGTCTTTATTGGGCATTTATTTCCGGATTTTTGACCGAGAAAGTTTCCAAAGCAGCAAGCCGAGGGCGACGACGGCGCCCAGCAACGAAGAAACGCGAAGAAGCGATTAATTTGGTGTTCAGTTATTCACACAACGACGAGAAGTTGAGGGACAGTTTAGCAGTTCACCTTAAGACACTACATCGCAACGGCCTTATTACGCCGTGGCATGATCGTAAGATCATGCCGGGCGATAGGTGGAAGGACGTAATCGACGAGAGGTTCGCTAGCGCAGATGTAATATTACTTTTGGTTAGCGCTGATTTTTTGGCCTCCGACTACTGCTATGAGATCGAGATGAAGACAGCATTAAAGCGAGATAAAAGGGGCGAGGCATGCGTGATTCCAATTATCTTAAAGAACTGCCTCTGGAAAAGGGCGCCTTTCGGAAAGCTGCAAGCGCTCCCGCGAGACGGAAAGCCGGTAGCGAACTGGACGCGACGTTCCGAGGCTTGGCACAACGTTGCCGAGGGCATAGTGAGAGTTGTAGAAGGATGGCGTAGGCGAACTTGAGGCCGAGCATCTGAGCGCATGCTTTCGCATGGCTCCGCCTGTCGGCCTGCGTCCATCATTCACTTTCGATCACATTCTATCCTGGAGTCGTGGCGCGTCCGCGCTGGATTTAGACTTGCTTGCGGGCAATCATTACGACGGTCAAGGGTAACGCATTATTGTGATGAGCGCGGTTGAACTCGCAGTTAAAAAGGTCAAGAAATTGTCTGCTGAGCAGGCGCGGGAATTGTTGGGCTGGCTGGATAAACGACACGCAAATGTCAAGTCCCCTGTCCGCCCGCGCCCCACGTCCCGTCAGAGCGCGTTGGCCCGCCGCAAACAGAAGTTCAAAGACTGGCACGAGTCTGTTCGTGGCACCACTGATTGGGAACCGCCCCGGATGCCCGACGATCTAGTAAAACCCTTCCGGCTGTGAAGTATGAAAGATCCAATTGTTCAAGAAATCCACCGCCGCCGCACGGATTACGCGAAGCGATTCAATTTTGACGTTCACGCCATCGGCGAAGACATTCGCCGTTGCGAAGCAGAATCAGGAGGCAAGTTCGCTGTCAAGACTCAGCAAGCGAAGCGCGCGCCAAAGCGAAGCGCGCGAAAAGTATCGTAAAAGGGGTCGCCAGCATAGTTGCAATTCTGAATGCGGTCGGCTCGCACATGCGAACGCTTAGCCGTCAATGGTGAAGGGTATCATTGAAGGTGGGTGAAGCTCTCGATAATATTTGGGCGGCGACGCAGCGCCGCCCTACCATAATTTGGTAGGGCGGACCTGCGTATCCGCCCAAACATTCTTACCCACTTTCGATCACGGCCATTGGTGATTTGGTCGTCACGCGTGAACCATCTGGCTTGACTTCCAGACGATGCCGGAGCACCACTTTCCATTCTAAAACTTGATGAAAAAAGTCGTTCTCCTGGGGTCAACCGGCTCCATCGGCACCAGCACGGTCATGGTTGCGGAGGATTTGCCAGAGCAAATCCAACTCATCGGCCTTGCCGCCGGGGGCAATTCCAATCTCCTCCTCAAACAAGCCCTCAAACATCGGCCGCAGGCGGTCTCCCTGACTGATCCCGCCAAGGCCCGGGAATTGGAGAAGGTTCTTCCCAAGTCGATGCGCGTTTATGCGGGAGACGAGGGGTTGATCAAATTGGCCACGATGCCCGAAGCCGATATCGTTCTGATCGCGATTGTGGGAACTGCCGGGTTGCAACCAGCCCTGGCCGCGATTCGGGCCGGGAAGGACATTGCGGTGGCGTCGAAGGAAATTTTGGTCATGGCGGGGGAAATCGTCATGCGCGAGGCCCGGGAACACGGCGTCCGCGTCCTGGCGGTCGACAGCGAGCACTCGGCGATTTTTCAATGCCTCGACGGCAAGCCGCCTGAATCCGTTCGCGCGCTTTGGTTGACGGCTTCCGGCGGGCCGTTCCGCAAGACGCCCAAGGAAGAATTCGCCTCCATCACGGTTGAGCGGGCGCTGAAACATCCTTCGTGGGTGATGGGCCGGAAAATCACCATCGATTCGGCCACGCTTTTCAACAAGGGCCTGGAAATGATTGAGGCCCGGTGGCTGTTTGATATTGAAATGGGACGGGTGCAGGTCGTGGTGCATCCGCAAAGCATCGTCCATTCGATGGTGGAATTTGTCGACGGCTGCATGCTGGCGCAACTCTCCTCGCCGGACATGTGCCTGCCGATCCAATACGCCCTGACCTATCCCGCACGCGCCGCCAGCCAGCGCGTCCAGACCAACCTCGCCAAGCTCGGCCAACTCACCTTCGAGGAGCCGGATTGCGGCCGCTTTCCCGCCATCAACTACGCCCGCAAAGCCGGTGAAATCGGCGGCACGCTCCCCGCCGTCCTGAACGCCGCCAACGAAATCGCCGTGAGCGCCTTCGTGGATCGCAAAATCAATTTCCCGCAAATCAGCGAACTCGTCGGACGGGTCATGGATGCGCACAAAGTCGTCGAGCATCCGAATCTCGAAAAAATCCTAGAAGCGGATGCTTGGGCGCGGAAAGAGGCGGCGGCGGATTAGCTCCCGTCATTGTCTTTGAATCACGCACCGCATGAACAAGCTCATGGCAATCATAGCTTGACAGCCTGTTTTGGCATCGGCGACACATTGTTTGGCTATTTCGGTTGACAGCGGATTCAGCCGAAATATGCGGGTATTTTGGTTCGGCCCCTTTCCATTGGGTGGGCAAAAGCTCGTTGTGGGACGACGCAAAACGATTTAAGCTGCATGGCAGATGAAGATCGAAGCGCCCCACTTCAACAGAGAGCAGTTGCAGGCATTGCTGGAAAAGCTGAATGATGAACTTCAAAAAGAGAAGGTCACGGGAGAAATCTGCATCGTTGGCGGAGCGGCAATGGTGTTGGGCTTTGGAAGCAGAAATAGCACCCGGGACATCGACGCTTTGCTGGTGACGCCAAGGAGTGTCCGCGACGCTGTCCAACGAGTTGCTGAGCAGGAAAAAATCCCGGCGTCATGGCTCAACGATGGGGCAAAAGGCTTCGCGTCCGCTCAATCATTTGAAAGCGAGGAGTTGCTCAAGATGAGTCATCTCAGGGTGGTATCTCCACCGGCGGAATATATACTTGCGATGAAATGCATTTCCGCCCGGGTGGGTGTGGATGAACACGACAAGGCAGACGCCAAGTTTTTGATTCAGCGCCTTAGGCTTCCGGACAGCACCGCAGTTCTCGCAACCGTCGGGAAGTATTATGAAGAAAAACGAATCCCAGCCAAAACCCAATACTTCGTCGAGGAAATTTGCAATGAACTTTCAGCGGCCCCAAACATTAAGTGAGGTCGGTTATCGCATTCTTGGCGGCGGAACGCCAGGTTACGAAATTAAGGACTTTCTCCACGAGTTCCATGATCGAGGCAGCATTGAGATGCTAATCGAGCAACCGCCAAGTTTGAATGGGCACGCAGATGGGCCGCGATTAAATGCGTTTTTGCAGGCTTTGGCCGTTTACCTGGCTGTCCGAGTGAATGCTGAACCTCCCCCCTGGACCTGGCCACCCATGCAACTTCCAGAACCATGGTTTGCATCGCCGGGGACTGCGATCCGAAATTATCTGCTCATCAGCAGCCCGGCCCCATTTCGAACTCGAAATCTGTTTATCGACGAAGACTCGCTGCATGTCGTTTGAGCCTGTCGCCGGCTGACTTCCAATCCCGGTCAAATAGGGACCAACATAATGCACTCCACCGACGCACCAACTTTAGAGCAACCGAGAATCTGGTTTGAACCTATGGCGGATCGGTGCTTTCCGCTGCTGCTGGTGATTCTCTGTTTAGCATTGGGATGCGGTCGCCTTCGCTCTGGATTGGACATGACCGATGAGGGCATCCTGGCTTACGGCGCCGAGCGCGTCACGCAGGGGCAATTGCCCAATCGCGATTTCATCAGCCTCCAGCCTCCCTTGTCGTTTTACACGGCGGCAGTCATGTATAAATTATTGGGAACCTCGCTGTTGTCTTTGCGGATCTTGGGTTTCGCGCTTTACCTCGCGATTCCGCTGCTGATTTTCGGCATTGCGCGGACGATGATGGGCCCGCTGCTCTCCCTTGCGGCCGCCCTGCCGGCTGCCGTTTTAGGCATTCCCTTTTTTAACTTCGTTCCCTTCGCCCCTTGGCAGGGCGCCACGGCCTCGGCGGCCGCGGTGTTTCTGTATTTGCGCGCGACACGCGGCGGTTCCGGTTTTTGCGGGGGTTTGGCGGGCTTGATGACGGCGGCAGCCATGCTATGCCGGCACGATCAAGGTTTCTACATCGCAGTCTCGATCTTGGCTTACACGCTGGCGCTGAAACTTGGCGGCACGCTCGTTCCAAAGGAAAAATTCGCGCGCGTCTTTGGCGGATGGGGGATTGGCATTGCCGCGGGGCTTCTGCCCTGGACGATCTATTGGTGGCGCGAGGGGGCCATTCCCGCGATGTTCCAGCAATTGGTTCTCTATTTTTTCAGGACCTATGTCAAAACGAATTCCGTTCCGCTGCCGTTTTTCAACGTCAAATACACGGCGACGCAGAACGCCGCGGTAAGCCTCTTCTACCTGCCGCCCGTGGTGGGCCTCCTCGCCGCGTTGTGGCTCTGGCGGCAATACCGCCGCCAAATTTTTGGTTGGCGCGAGGCCAATATGACTCTCATCCTCACATGGGCAGGGCTGTTTTATTGCCAGGTGCTGGGGCGATCGGACATTTACCATCTGCTCATTACGCAAATTCCATTTTTTATTTTGAGCGCATGTCTGCTGGCCGCTGCTTTGGATTATGCGCCAGCGAGGGTGCCGGTTGCCGTGCTGGCAACAGCCCTTCTGGCCGGTTTTTTGGCATGGGGAAGGGTGGTCTTCATGGGTGACAAAGGACCGGAGCAGGACGCGCCGCTGGCGCGGGCCGGTGTGCGGTTCCAAGGCGCGGCGGACGTGGCCGAATTGGTGAAACAAGTGCAGGAATACGCGCCGCCGGAGCGATCTATTCTCTGTTTGTCATACGAGCCTCTATTGTATTTCCTCTGCGAGCGGCGCAATCCCACCCGCTGGAATTACCTCTGGCCGGGCGATCAATCGACCGCAGAATTCCAAACGCTGGTTGCGGAAGCCAGGCGCGATCCGCCAGCCGTCGTGCTGATCGGCGACGAGGCGCAATTGGCGCAATTTGCCCCGATTGTTCTGGATTATGTGCATGCGGATTACCGGAAAACGAATGAGGTTTGCGGGATCACCATTTATCTGCCCAAGAGTTCCAACCTTATCCCAAAATGAAGATTGTCGAACAGTTCGAGAATTGGTCGGCAAATTGAGAGAGTTCGGCTACGATACGCAGCAGTAAATGGCCCATCCCAAAATTCATATCCGCCCTGCAACGCGCTCTGACGACGACGGTGTCTGGAAGATATTTCATGCCGTCATCAAGCCCGGCGATACGCTGGCGTTTGATCCCGCGATGTCGCGCGAAGACGGGCTTGCGTTTTGGTTTCGGGCGGACACGCATGCTTATGTTGCTGAAATCAACGCGCAAATAGCCGGAAGCTATTTTATCCGAGCGAACCAGCCGGGACTTGGAAGTCATGTGGCCAATGCGGGTTTTATTGTTTCGCCCGAGGCCCGCGGCCTTGGGATTGGCCGGCGGATGGGCGAGCATTGCCTGGCGGAGGCGCGCAGAATGGGGTTTCGCGCGATGCAATTCAACATAGTCGTTGCGACGAATGCGCCCGCGGTTCATCTATGGCAGGAGCTTGGTTTCCGCATCATCGGGACACTGCCGGGAGTATTCCGCCATGCGCAACTCGGTTTTGTGGACGCGCATGTGATGTTCCGCTCGCTGGACGAATGAAACTCCGAAACATGAGGCGTGTTCACTTTCCATCGATCGATCCGATGCGCGCTGCCGTCGCGTTTCTTGGCCGGGTGCCCTTTGGCGAGATGCCCCTGCCTTTCAGGCAGGACGCCGTGGATATCCTCAATCAATTGTTGGAGGTCAACTGGATGGAGCGAACATTGACGGGGTGCCAGTTGTTGCCGACGGCATTCATGGTCAGCGTCAGTCGGCCTGCTTTTTCAATGAGGAAGACGCCAAACTGGACTTTCTGATATTTGTGGTAATCTCCCGTGTCGGGAATGGTGCAGTGAACTTTTAATTCGCCGAGCGATAAATTAACATTGGCACCGCCCTCGGATGAAACCTCGGCGCTCACGACATACTTGCCGGGTTGCTTCCAATTGAATTGCCATTCCGCCCAATCGCCCGGGTTCGTCCAATAGCCGATGTCGTCATGGCCATCCTGCGACTCGACCTGAATATCGCTGCCGTGCAACTCCGCTTCGCTGGCTGGAAGGGTCAGCGACAAATCCTGTCCCTGCGAAAGCAACTGCGCCTCAATATCCAACGGCCCGCCGACCTTCAGCACAACCGTCGAGGAAATCGGATCCGGAGCCTGGCTGGGCAGCAAAACCACGACGCCCTCGGCACTGGAAGCCGTTGCCAATTTCTTGCCGCCAGAGCTGGTCAACATATAACTCGCGGCCACCTGGTTGCGCAAACCCGGCACCACCAGTTTGCCGTCCTGCGGCCAATTGAAGACATGCAAGTAAAGCGTGGCCCCTTTGGCCGTGAGTTGCTTGGTGCAGCGCCCCCATGCCAGATGCTTGAACGGGCTGGCGGTCGTGTCGTAAATGCCGACGCCATTCACATGCATCCATTTTCCGACCGCTTGCAAGCGCTCCACCGACGCCTCGGGAATAAGCCCTCCCGAAGTGGGGCCGACATTCAACAGGTAGTTGCCGCCCTTGCTGGCGATGTCAATCAAATTGCGCAACAGCGTCTCCGTGCTTTTCCAATGGTCGTCGTAGCTTTTGTAGCCCCACGTGTCGTTCATGGTCATGCACGTTTCCCAATCGCGCCCGGGATAGCCGGTGGCGGGAATGCGCTGCTCGGGCGTTTGCGTGTCGCCCTTGAATCCGCCGCCGAGGCGATCATTGAAAATGATGCCCGGCTGCAATTTCAGCGTGGCCAGGACTTCCTCGGCGCGCTCGCGATTCATGTCGAACGGCGTGTCAAACCAAAGAACGGAGATCTTTCCGTAATGGGACAGAATCTCCTTCATTTGCGGCACGCAAATCTTGCGGATGTAATCATCCATGCTCCCATCCTGTGCTGTATCCCAGCGTCCGCCCGCCACCGCGCCGCCTGGGTTCACCCAATCCTGCGCTTGCGAATAATAAAGGCCAAACCGCATGCCATGCCGCTTGCACGCTGAAGCCAGATCGACCAGCGGATCGTGCGCGTAAGGCGTCGCCTTCACGATATTCCAATCGCTGGCCTTGGAATTGAACATGGCAAAGCCATCGTGATGCTTGGCGGTGATGATGATGTATTTCATGCCGGCGGACTTGGCCAGCTCGACCCAGCGATCAGCGTCAAATTTGGTGGGATTGAATTCCTTGGCGTAATTGGTGTAGCGCGCGACGGGAATTTTCGCGTGGTTCATGATCCATTCGCCAATGTCGGGGATCTTCTTTCCGTCGTAAGTTCCGGCCGGCACCGAATAAACGCCCCAGTGGATGAACATCCCGAAGCGCGCCTCGCGCCACCATTTCATCCGGGCATCGTGCTGGGCGGGAGTTTCGTGAGCGTAAGGATTAGCGGTAGAGTCAGAGTCGGCCTGCGCAAAAATGGGGAAGGCGGACAAAAGCAGCGGCGCTAGCGCTAATGCCATCGGGCGAAGCAGAGTCGAAATTTTCATGGCTAAGTAGATAGCTGGCAGAAATGCGGCGTAAAGAAGGAAAAGGCCGCGCGGGTTTTGTGCTCAACAATTGCTACGCCGCCTGAGCTTCCAATCGCGCCAGAACTTTTGCTTTGCCCAGAATTTCCATCAAATGGTAAAGGCTGGGGCCAGAAGTCGCGCCCGTGCAGGCGAGCCGCGTCGGATGGACCAGCAGGCCGACTTTTGCGCCCAATTCCGCCGCGACGGATTTCAACGTTTTCTCGATTTCGGCGGCGACAAAATTGTCGAGCGGAATCAAGGCATCACGCAACTTTTTCAGGCGCGCTTTGGCTTCGGGTGTGAATTCTGCGGCGGCGGCTGGGTCGATTTTCACTTCCTCGCTGAAATAAAAGCCGGCATACGCGGCAAGATCGCCAAAGCGTTTGATTTTTCCGTGGCAGGTGGCGAGGGCGGCGGCGACGTAGCGCTCGGGATAAGCGCCGAGATTGCAGCCGGCGCGTTTGAGCGCGGCAATGCCGAGTTCGCGGAAACGATCTGGATTCAACTCGCGCAAATATTCGCCGTTGAGCCATTCGAGTTTGCCGATGTCGAAACGGGCGTTGTGCCGGAGAATTTGCGGCAGGTCGAAAATCTTAATGACATCCTGCACGCTGATTTTCTCGCGATTTTCCTTGGGCGACCAGCCGAGGAGGCACAGATAATTCACGACCGCCTCGGGAACGCAGCCTTCGTCGATGTAAGTTTGCAGCGAAGCGCCCTTGTCGCGTTTGCTCATCTTGGCGCCGTCGGGATTGAGGATGAGCGGGATGTGCCCGTAACGCGGCGGCTCGACGCCGAAGGCGCGGAAGAGCGCGATGTGTTTGGCGGTGTTGGAAAGGTGATCTTCGCCGCGAATGACGTGGGTGATCTTCATTTCCAAATCGTCGATCACGTTGACAAAGTGAAACACCGGCTGGCCGTCGGAGCGGACGATGACGAAATCGGGATCGGCCTGTTCGCGGTCGGTCAATTCGCGCACGACGTTGCCAACGATTATGTCCTCCATGACGATCGGCTCGCGCTGCATCTTGAATTTCACCGCGCCTTCGTGATCGTAAGCCATCCCCTTGTCCTTCAATTCCTGGACGCGCTTGCGGTAAATGTCGTTGCGCTGCGATTGAAAATACGGGCCGAAATCCCCCTTGCCGGGGCCTTCGTCCCAATCGAGTCCGAGCCAGCGCAATCCGCTCAAGATGACATCGGTGGCTTCCTGGGTGTTGCGGGCGGTGTCGGTATCCTCGATGCGCAGGATGAACGTCCCGCCAGTGTGGCGGGCGTAAAGCCAATTGAACAACGCCGTCCGGGCGCCGCCAATGTGCAGCATGCCGGTCGGACTCGGAGCAAAACGAACACGAACATTCATGGAAGATCAATGCTAAGCCCAGCAACGGGCTCGGCGCAAGAACGCCGGAATGGCAGGGAAGCCACAGACGGACACAGATCAACACAGATAAGAATTGCGCTGGCAAACAGGAAACGGTCAGAGCGAACGCCACTTGCAGACGCTTGGAATACAAATCGCTTTTCCAAAATCTGTGTTGATCTGTGTGAATCTGTGGCTATTTCCTGCTTGGCTGTTGCCGCGAAATTCACATTCTGAACCCGCAGAATGGCTTGCCTCGTTTGGGCGGAGCCGCCAATCTGCCTGCCGCTGAAAAATGAAGAGCAGTATTCGAATCCTATTGTTGATAATCGCGATTGCCGCGGCGGGCCTTTATTATTTCGAGGTCACACGCCACCGTTCGATCACTTTAACCGGCATCGTCACCACCGATGAAGTCATTGTGGCTTCGGAAATCCAGGGTCGCATCGAGAAGCTGCTGGTGCAGCAGGGCGACAAGGTGACCAACGGCCAACTGCTGGCGGTGATTCAGCCGCAGGAATTGAAGGCTGCCCTCAATTTTTACACCAAATCCGTCCAGCAATCCGCCGCCCAGGTGGCGCAAGCAGCGGCTGACCTGGAATACCAGGAATCGCAATCGAGCAATTTGATCGCGCAAAGCGAAGCAAATCTTTCGGCGGCCAAAGATCAGGTGGCCCAGGCGCAGGCGGATGCGGAGAATGTGGAATTGACCTACAAGCGTCAACAGGAACTCAACAAACAGGGCGTCAATTCGCCCAGTGAATTCGACGCCGCGCGGACGGCTTTGGACGGCGCCAAGGCGCGAGTGGCGAGTCTGCAGCATCAGGTGAAAGCGGCGGAAGCGGCGGTGGCGCTGGCGAAATCGACCAGCGGCCAAATTGCTGCCCGGCGCGCCGCGCTCGATGCCAGCCGCGAGCAGCAGGCGGCGATGTCCGCCCAATCGGATCGCGCCCAGGTGCAATTGGATTACACGCAGATTCGCGCGCCCATTTCGGGTTTTGTGGATGTTCGCGCGGCCTTGCAGGGCGAAGTCGTGAATCCCGGGCAGGGCATCGTCACGCTGATTGATCCGAACCAATTGTGGATTCGGGCCGACGTGGAAGAAACATATATCAGCGGGATTCACGACGGGGATCAATTGCAAGTCACACTTCCGGGCGGTTGGAGCAGGACCGGCACCGTATTCTATCGCGGCAAAGATGCGGATTACGCCACCCAGCGCGATGTCAGCCGCAGCAAACGGGACATCAAGACGTTCGAAATTCGCCTGCGCTGCGACAATGCCGATGGCGGGCTGGCCGTGGGCATGACGGCTTACGTGGATCTCAAGCCGCAGTCGCCGAAGTAAGCGCAAGACTCCATGCTAGCCATTGATGTCAAAAATCTCGCCAAGCGTTTTGGCAATTTCACGGCCGTGGATCATTTGAATTTCCAGGTCCAGCAGGGCGAAATTTTTGGCTTGCTTGGACCCAATGGGGCGGGGAAATCAACGCTCATTCGGATGTTGACGACGCTCGTCCCGCCGACGGAAGGAACGGCGACCATCAACGGCTTCGACGTAGTCACGCAGGCGAACGAAGTGCGGCAGTGCATCGGCGTCATCCCGCAGGCGATGACGTCGGACCTGGACTTGAGCGCGACGGAGAACATGATCATTTTCGCCAAGCTTTACGGCATCGGCCGCGAAAAGCGGAAGCAGACCATCGCTGATTTGTTGAAGGCGGTGGATTTGGTGCAATGGGCAGACAAGCCGGTAAAGATGTTTTCCGGCGGCATGCGGCGGCGGCTGGAAATCGCCCGCGGCCTCGTCCATGAGCCGAAATTATTCGTGCTCGACGAGCCCACGACCGGCCTCGACCCGGTTTCGCGCGTGGCGGTTTGGGAAATGCTGAGCCGGTTGAAGAGCGAGCGCGATCTGACTATTTTAGTGACAACGCATTACATGGATGAAGCGGACAAATTGTGCGACCGCATCGCGATTGTCGATCACGGCAAAATGATGGCGCTGGATTCGCCGCTGAAATTGAAGGCGTCGATACCGGGAAAAAACGTGTTGGAGGGCGGATTTTCGCGCGTGCCGCCGGGTTGGGAGGAAACTATTAGGAAACTGCCGTTCGTCGTGGAGGTCAAGTCGGTGGACACGGTGTTCCGCATCTCATCGCACAACGGGCCGGCCACGATGGCGGCGCTGCTGGAAGCGGCCCGAAACGCCGGGATCTCCGTCACATCGCTTTCTCTTCAGAGCACGACTCTGGACGACGTTTTTGCCCACTATACCGGGCATCAGTTGCGCGATTCATTGAAGGAGTCGGCAGGCTACAACACGGAATTCATGTACGAGGCCAAGAACTGATGAACCGCATTTGGGCCATCATCGAGCGCGATCTGCGGCGATTTCGCCGCAGTCCAACGCTTATTATTGTCTCGATGGTCATGCCGCTCGTGCAATTGATCGTGCTCGGTTATGCCTTCGGCGGAAAGGTGAAGAATTTGCAGGTCGGCATCCTCGACCAGGATCGCGGCATGCCCGCCATTAAAGTTCGCGAGATGGCGCAGGCCGTGGCCGCCAACGCGCAGACTTTCCAGAGCACGTATTACAACGATCAGGCCACTGCGCTGCACGACTTGAAGGTCGGCAAGATCAGCGGGCTGCTGAACATTCCGCCGGATTTTTCGCGCAAAGTTCTTTCTGGCACGAACCCGAAAATCGCGCTGGTGGAAGATAACACGGATCAGTTTGCCGCTTCCGCACTGGAAGGCGCATTGACGCAAATGCTAGTTCCCTACAATGACAAAGGCATCGACCAGAGGCTCAGCCCGAATGCCACGCTGTCGGTGGTGGAAGTGTATCCTTATGTTCCTTACATCCAATATTTGCTGCCAGGAACCATCGTGCTGGCGATCTTTGTCTCGGCGATGATCGGCGGTGGCATTATTTTTATTGATGACAAGGCCCGCGGATTGCATGAGGGCTATCTCGTGACGCCGATTCGCAAATTGGAACTCATCCTCGGCTTCAATCTGGCGGGTGCTGTCAAAGCAATTCTCACGGGCTTTGTGCTGGTCACTTTGGGTTCCGTCATCGCCGGAATTCCCGATCCGTTGAACCCGCTGCGCCTCTTGCGCATGATGGCGCTGGTCGTCGTGACGTCGATGGCGCTGATCAGCTTGATGTTCCTGCTGATGGTGCGGGTGAGCGATCCGCTGGTGCCGCGCGCGATTTTCGGCGTCTTGAACACCGTGCTGTTTTTCCCCAGCGGCGCAGTGTATCCGATCCAGGCCTTCCCTGCTTGGATGAAAGTCATCACCACGATTGACCCGTTCACTTACGCGGTTCACGGATTCAAGCAATTGATTTTGAAAAACAGCAGCCTGCTTTCCATCGGCGGCGACATTGTTTACCTCGGGCTGTTTACGCTGGTGTCGATCACTGCGGCGACGTTGCTGTTCCGCAGGACGTTGTAATTATTATTGACTCTCGGTAGGGCGAGGCTCCTGCCGAGCCGTTTCCCATTATTCCCATTTCTCCCATCAGTCCCATTTTTATGAGAGGAATGGGAATCATGGGAGTCATGGGAGCGGCTCGGCAGGAGCCTCGCCCTACCGCGGTTTGCTAATGCTGGAAGCGCAACCTACTTGCGGCGCATCGTCGCAACGTAGGCCCCATCCACGCCATCGACGAAGGGAAGCAACTGGCGCTCGTTCTCCAAATGGAAATCGGGATGCTCCGTCAAGAATTGTTTAATGACATTTTCGTTTTCATCCTCCTCGAGACTGCACGTGCTATAAACCAGCGTGCCACGCGGCTTCAATTCTCCAACGGCGCGGCCCAACAGCGCCGACTGCGTGGCGCTGAGGCGCGAAAGTTCCGTCGGTTGGACACGCCAGCGCACATCAACGCGCCGCCGCAAGACGCCAGTGTTGGAGCAGGGAGCGTCAACGAGAATGCGGTCGTAAAGTTTCGCCTCCGATTTGAGTTCAACACAGGTCGCTCCGAGGCGGCGGCAATTGTCCTCGAGCAATTTCAATCGCGCCGGCTGGACGTCCTCCGCAACGATGAGCCCGCGGTTGCCCATGCGCGCGGCCATGTCCGTTGTTTTGCCGCCGGGTGCGGCGCACATATCGAGAATCGTCTCGCCGGGTTGCGGATCGACCTGCCGGGTCGAAAGGAGCGTGCTCGGGTCCTGAATGTAAAACCAGCCGTCCTGAAAACTTCCCATCGTCGTCAGCGGCGGGTGCTTCGACATTTCGAAAACAGAACGCGCTGGCGCCCAATCGAATCGACGCTCCTCAAACGACACGCCTTCCCCCGCCCATCGGATCGGCAGGCGGGCGCCGTCGGTTTTCAATTCGTTCAGCCGCGCATAGGTTGGCGGCGGACTGTTGTCCCACGCCAGCAGAAGAGCCGTCTTGTCCTTGCCCCAGCGGGCTTGCCAACGCTCGACCAGCCAGGCCGGGTGCGAGAAACCAACGGCTGGGTCCGTTTCCTTCAACGACTCCAGCAACCCGCGCGTTTGGTCGCGTTCGCGAATGTAGCCGCGCAACACCGCATTCAAGAATCCCGCCCGCTGGCCAAAGCCCAGTTCCTTGGCCAATTCCACCGTCTCATGCACCGCCGCGTGGTCGGGAATCCGTTCCAGCCAGAAAATTTGATACAAGCCGAGGTGCAGCAGCGCTCGCAGCGCGGCAGCTTGCTCGCGCCCCGCCGTTTTCCGCGCCACCAGCCAGTCGAGAGTTCCCTGCCAGCGCACCATGCCGTAGACCAATTCCTGGCAGAGGGCGCGGTCGGGGCCGGAAAGCGCTTGGGTGGCCAGCTCCAGCTCCAGCAGCTTTTCCACAAAATCCCCAGAGTTCTGGCGCTGGCGCAAAATACGCACCGCAATTTGTCTTGGTTTCTGATTCGTCACAGATTTATATTGGAAGGGAAACTAGTGGGACGCGGAGAATTTAGCGATGAAAGAAGAATTAGAAAAACTTGCGGCAACCGGCAAACTGACGAGACAACACGTCGAGGCGCTGGTGGCCTTGAACGACAATGGGTATTGTTACCATCGCAGCTGGGGCTTTGGTAAGATCATGTCGATTGACCCCGTTTTCAGCCGTTGCGTGATCGATTTCACCGGCAAAGCGGGACACACGATGGATCTGACGTTCGCGGCGGAATCGCTCAAACCGATTTCCAAAGACCACATTTACGCCCGCAAAGTATCGGATATCGAGAATTTGCGCCAGATGGCGGCATTGCATCATTTGGATTTGATCAAACTGGTGCTGCAGAGCTTTGGCAATCGCGCCACCATTGATCAAATCCAGCATGTTCTGGTGCCGGATGTCATCAAAGACGACTGGAAGAAATGGTGGGAAGGCGCCAAGCGCGAACTCAAAAAGGACGGCCACTTCAATGTCCCTGCCAAGAAGTCCGATCCGATCATTTACCAGGTGAAGGAAGTTTCGATGCAGGACCGGCTGATGGGCGAATTCCGGGCCGCCAAAGGCCTGAAGGCCCGCACCGCCGTCGCGCAGGAGCTTCTCCGCAATTACGCTGATTTGACGAATGGCGCGGCCATGGCCAAGGAAGCCATCACCGCGCTCAATGCGGAAATTGCGACGCATCAACGCACCCAGCCGTCCATCGCGCTGGAAGCCATTTTTATCCGCGACGAATTGCACGAAGCCGCCGGAACAAAACCGGGCGAAACCGAAATCCTGGCGCAGGCGGTCTGGTATCAGGAGATGTCGCACATCGGCGCCGTGCTGGAACTCATGCCGGCCGCCAAGCACCGGCGGGCGCTGCAATCGTTTAAGGAAAACAATCCCGCGCATTGGGCTGACGCCTTGCTTTCGTCGCTCAACCACGTCTCCGCCAAGTTGGCCGGGGAAGTGGCGCACGCGCTTATTACCGGAGGGAAGCCCGATTCGCTCAAAGACCTTCTGGCCCGCCTCATCAGCCAGCATCAGGCGAGCAGCGAATTGCTCCTGTGGCTCGCCCGTGAGCGCTCCGATTCCTACGCCGATATTCTTGGGCCGGAAGTATTCCGCGCCATGCTGACAGCGATGGAACGCGACCAGTTCAACGAGAAACGCTCCAATAAGCTTCGCGACTTCATCATCGACGATCCTTCGCTGCTGGTGGAATTGATCGGCTCGGCGGACTTGGAGATCATCAAGGATTTGACCCGCGCCCTGCAATTGTCACCGTGCTTCGACGACATGGACAAGCGCTCGCTGCTGGCCCGCATCGTCAAGACGTATCCGGCCATGCAGTCCATGATCTCCGGGGAAAAGACCAATCAGGACGTCACCTTCCTCGTTTCGTGGGACAGTTTGGAGCGGCGCAAAAACGAATACGCCGAGCTGGTGCAGAAATCCATCCCGGCGAATTCCAAGGAAATCGCGATCGCCCGCAGCTACGGCGATTTGCGCGAGAACCACGAATATAAAGCGGCCAAGGAAATGCAGAAAATTTTGATGCGCCGCAAGAGCGAGCTGGAAGCCCAGATTTTGCGCGCCCGCGGCACGGACTTTTCCAATCCGCGCGTCGACGTGGTGAGCATTGGCACGGAAGTGAAGCTGACCGATCTTGAGACGCAAGGCCCGGAGCACTTCATCATCGCCGGCGCCTGGGATTCGGATCCCGACAAGGGCATTATCAGTTATTTGACACCCGTGGCCCAGTCGATTCTCAATCGCAAGGTTCAGGAAGAAGTCGAAGTTGCCACCGAGAATGCCCGGAAGCGTTATCGCATTGATTCCATCGTCGCATACCCGGTGAACTCGCTGGTCGCGCCCGTCGCCACCCAAGCGGCGCCGCCAGCCGAGCCGGTTGCCGCCGAGGAGGTGCCAGTTACACCCACCGCCTAACCCGAAGAGAAAGCAGTCCTGTGCCGAAAGAAGAGCCTATTGAATTGGAAGGTACTGTCACCCAAGTGCTCCCGGGCACAATGTTTCGAGTGGCTCTGCCGAACGGTCATGAAGTGCTTGCCCATATCTCGGGCAAGATGCGTAAAAACTTCATTCGCATAAGTGTGGGCGACAAGGTCAACGTGGAAATGTCCCCATACGATTTAGGCAAAGCTCGCATTACATTCCGTCATAGCTGAGTTACAGTTCAGATTATGATTCTGACCGACGAGGAAGCCGGAAGTATCCTGGCGCTGCGGCACCGTTCGCCCCACGCGCTGCTGGGAATGCATGCTTTGGGAGGCGGCGCGGGAATTGCCGTGCGCGTTTTTCACCCTACTGCGGTTGAAGTCGAGATCACGCCTGTCCATGAAAAATCCAAGCCATCGATTCGCCTCTCGCAAATCCGCCCGGGCCTCTTTGAAGGCAGCAGCAAGCTGGCAAACGAAGTTTACGCTTACGATCTTTCGATTGCGCTCGATAATGGGACCAAGGTCGTTTCCCGCGATCCCTATTCTTTTCTGCCCACGCTCGGCGAAACCGACCTTTTTCTCTTCGCCCAAGGAAACGAGCGGCGCATTTATGAGAAATTAGGCTCGCATCTTCACGTCATTGATGGCGTTCCGGGTGTAAGCTTCGCAGTGTGGGCGCCCACGGCGGAACGTGTCAGTGTTGTCGGCAATTTCAATGATTGGGACGGGCGCCGGCACATGATGCGAATGCTTGGCGGCTCGGGAGTTTGGGAAATTTTCATCCCCGGCGTGGGCGAAGGCGCGCTCTACAAATTCGAGGTGCGCGGACCATCCGGCGAAATCAAGCTCAAGACCGATCCCTACGGATTTTTCTTTGAAACGCCGCCGAAAAATTCCGCCATCGTCTGGGACAATCGCAAATTCAAATGGGATGACGACGGGTGGATGGAGAAGCGAAAAGAGCACGACCCGTTGAAACGGCCTTTAAGCATTTACGAAGTCCACGCCGGTTCCTGGATGAAGAAGAACCGCTTCGAATCTCTCAGCTACCGCGAAATGGCGGAGCCGCTGGCGGCCTACGCGCAGAACATGGGTTTCACGCATGTGGAATTCCTGCCTCTGGCGGAACACGCTTTTTATCCATCGTGGGGCTATCAGGTCACCGGCTTTTACGCGCCGACCAGCCGATTTGGGACGCCGGACGATTTTCAATTTCTTATTGACCATCTGCACAAGGCCGGCATCGGCGTTTTGCTCGATTGGGTTCCGGCCCATTTTCCAAAAGACGATTGGGGCCTCGCCCGCTTTGACGGCACCGCTCTTTACGAGCATCAGGACCCGCGCCAGGGCAGCCACCAGGATTGGGGCACGCTGATTTTCAATTACGGCCGCCACGAGGTCAGAAATTTCCTCACCGCCAACGCGCTCTTCTGGTGCGACAGATTTCATATTGACGGCTTGCGGGTGGACGCCGTGGCCTCCATGCTCTACCTGGATTATTCGCGCAAAGCGGGCGAATGGGTTCCCAATAAATTTGGCGGGCGCGAGAATTTGGAAGCGGTGGAATTCATCAAGCATTTCAACCATGTCGTCCACACCGAGCATCCCGGCGTGCTGACCATCGCCGAGGAGTCGACCGCGTGGCCGCAGGTGACGCGTCCGCCTTATATCGGCGGGCTGGGTTTCAGCTTCAAGTGGAACATGGGCTGGATGCACGACACGCTGAATTACTTTTCGCGCGATTCGATTTTTCGGAAATATCATCAGAACGACCTCACGTTCGCGATGCTGTATCATTACAACGAGAATTTCATCCTGCCGCTTTCGCACGATGAAATTGTCCACGGCAAAGGCTCGCTTCTCGGCAAAATGCCCGGGGACGACTGGCAGAAGTTCGCCAATTTGCGCTGCCTGCTCGCCTATCAATGGCTCTTTCCGGGAAAACAATTGCTGATGATGGGCTGCGAAATTGGGCAGGGCATCGAGTGGAACGCCAATGCGAGCCTCGATTGGCATCTGCTTGATCACGGGCCGTATCATCGCGGCACGCAGCGGCTCGTACGCGACCTGAACCGTCTCTATCAGAATGAGGCGGCGCTCTACGAAGCCGATTACGATGTGCGCGGGTTTTATTGGGTGGATTGCACCGATGCCGACAACAGCGTTCTTTCGTTCGTCCGCCAAAAATCCGACGGCAGCCGCAAGGTCATCGTCATTATGAATTTGACACCGGTTCTGCGTCCGAATTATAGGGTTGGCCTGCCGCAAGGCGGCTTTTGGCGCGAAGTTTTGAACACGGATTCAGGATTTTATGGAGGAAGCAACAATGGGAATTTCGGCGGCGTTCACGCTGACGAATACAAAACCCATCACCAGCCTTTCTCCGCCTCGTTTTCTCTTCCGCCGCTGAGCGTAATTGCCTTCCGGCCGGATGACCAGACTTGATATGGGAAAAAACAACGGGACGAAGCCAATCGCCAAACCTTTCGACCTGAGCGCCTATCTGGCCGACCGCACCGCGGCGGTGGATCGCGCGCTCGACCATTTTCTGCCGCCGGAAAAACTCAAGCCTGCCACCATTCACAAGGCTATGCGCTATTCGATTTTCGCCGGTGGAAAGCGCCTGCGTCCCGCGCTTTGCCTGGCGGCCGCCGAGGCTTGCGGGGGAAAAATCGCTGACGCCCTGCCTCTCGCCTGCGCAGTTGAGTGCATTCACACTTACTCGCTTATCCACGACGATTTGCCGGCGATGGATGACGATGATTTGCGCCGCGGCAAACCGACCAACCACAAAGTTTTTGGCGAAGGCATTGCGATTTTGGCGGGCGATGGATTGTTGACAGAAGCCTTCGCCATTATTGCCACGAGCAAAAGCTGGCCCCGCTATTCGCATCGCGATCTCGTGGCGGAATTGGCGGAAGCTTCCGGCTCGAAACAGCTCATCGCCGGCCAGGTCGCCGATCTCGAAGGCGAAGGAAAAAAACTTTCCGCGGACGAACTGAAATTCATCCACGAGCGAAAAACTTCCGCGCTGCTCTGCTGTTCGGTTCGCCTTGGCGGCATGAGCGCGAACGCCACTCCGAGCCATCTGCGCGCCTTGACGGATTTTGGATACAACGTCGGCCTCGCGTTTCAAATTATTGACGACATTCTTGACGTCACCCAGACGAGCGCGCAATTGGGCAAGACAGCGGGCAAAGACACAGCCGCGGAGAAAGCGACTTACCCTTCGATTTTGGGAATGGAAAAGTCCCGCGCGATTGCCACGCAATTAACGAACAAAGCCTTCGCCGCGCTGAAAGCGTTCAAAGGGAAAGCCCCCGCACTGGCTGCCTTGGCGGAATACTTGCTGAAGCGCGATAAATAATGTCCGTCGCGCAGCGACGCATTGCACGGTAGGGACGCCTCGCCGAGGCGTCCGATGCCGTGGGAGTTTTCGAGCGCGATCTTTTTCTTAAAAGCTCCGCAGGAAAAGCGCTCGGGTTGGCCAAATCTCTGCGCGAATTATGCGCCCACAAAACGCCACCTCCCCGGACGCCTCGGCGAGGCGTCCCTGCCTTAATAACATTACGCCGCAGGCGGCGGATCTTCCGGCGGCGGCCGATTGTAGGACTCCTCGACTTTCGCCATGACGTCCTTAAAACCCATGTCGATTTCGTAGATCTGCTTGAATAATTCGTCCGCCTGATGCTGCTTGCGCATTTTTTCGTAGATGACGGCCAGCGCGTAGACCATTTCCTTCTTCTCGTCATCAAAAACCGGCTTTTCCTTGATGGCTTCCTGCAATTGCCGCGCCGCCATGTCGTTCATGCCGCGGGCGGCAAAGCACTGCCCAAGATACGACATCGCCGCAAGGCGTTTGTTGGGATTGCTCTTGGCCTTTTGAAACTCCGGCATCGCCTCGGAGAACTTGCCGACTTTGAAAAGAAGCTCGGCATACTCGAAGCGGATGACCAGGTCGTTCGGATAGCGTTCGACGCGATCTTTCGCCTCGGCCATCATGAAATTCGCCTTCTCCGCCTGCAACTGCGCGCTGGTTGCCGCGTAATTGGGAGATTGCGGATCCAGCGCCGCCATTTGCGCGTCGAGCTTCTTGAGGGTCGCATCGGAAATCGCCTTGAGAAGAGATGGGTCGGAGGCATCCTGCGCTCTCATGCGCTGGTACGTTTCCAGCGCTCGATCATAATTTTTTTGCTGCACGTAAAGTTCCGCAATCGTGCGCAGCTTCTTTAAATCGTTCGGCGTCTGCACCAATTCGGCTTCAAGCTTGTCGATTTGGCGCTGGGCGACATCCTCGGATTTCACCTGCCGGTTTTCCTGCTCGATCGCCACGGACTTTTCCTTGTCCTTCAAAATATCGCGGTAAGAGCCGGTGCCGCCGGACAAAGCTTCATAACCGCCTTCGGCCAAAGTCTTGCGAGCCGAAATGTCCTTCAATTCGTCCGCCAGCTTCAAATCACCCGGATGCAATCGCATCAATTCCGCCATGATCGCTTCGGCCTTTTCGCCCATGCCGGCTGCCGAATAAGCGCGAGCGAGTTTCTTCTGCGCGTCCTCGTCTTTCGGCGCGTTCTTGGTGACAATTTCCAGGGACAGAACAGCCGTTTTGGGCAAATCGGCTTCAAGCGCATTTTCAGCCAGCAGCTTGTGGGCGGCCGTGTTGTTGGCGTCGGAATTGAGAACTTGTTCCGCTGTTTTGATGGCCTCCAAAGGGTCTTTTTGCATCTGTGCCTTGGCCAGCAACGGCTGGGAACCGGCGCCGCTCAGCATTTTTTTGAAAAACGTGCTGCCGCCGCCAGACTGTTTGTGCTGGCAAACACGAAGAGCCTGGCGGCATTCAAAAAATCCCGGCTCCTGCGCTAAGACTGCGGTAAAAATGGCGATCGCGTATTCGAAGTTTTTCCGTTCAAACGCGGTCATCCCCTTTTGGTACTGTTCCCGCACTGGCCGCGGGATTTGGCCCATCGTTTTCTCTGCCATAAAAGAAATCTAATAAGTTGTCGCTTAATAATCCAACCAAAAACAAGCCGGCTGAACCACCGGCGGTTCATATTTGACCGAATCCGGAGGTCGGACATTCAGAACAGTTGGAACGCGCTTCGGGATATGTGCGTTGCCGCCTTCCGGTGTGTTTAATCGGCGGCGCAAACGGTCCGCGAATTCTTCGTTCCTCTCATTAACACCCGCTTCAGCCGGGTGCCAGGGGCACTGAAAGGATGTGAGCGGTTTTGACCGCTTACAGGCGCGCCGGAAAACCGCTGAAGCGGTTTAGAAACCTCGGCGTGGCCGAACACCCGGCTGAAGCCCTTGTCATTACCCACAAGTAAAGCGAGCATGTATTAGGTTGTCTAATTTCTAATTCCTTCGCAAACAACGACTTAGGGCTTGTACGTCAAGTAGATTTCTGTACGGTGGCAGCTTATGCATACACATTTGCTTCCGTCCGCACAGTGGGCGCAACTGGAATTTGCAGGTGCGCCCCTTCACGATGCCCGCTACTCTAAGCGCCTGGTGAGTATTGGTGATCATCTAGCCGCCCACCCTGGCGGCACGCTGCCTCAGGCCTTTCCAGAGTGGGCCGATTTAAAAGGCGCGTATCGGTTTTTCGCCGATCCGCGCAACGGCTTTGAACAAATCCAGAGTCCCCATCGCCAGCGCGTGCGCCAGGAATGCTGCCGCCCCGGAGAGTATTTGCTAGTGGAGGACACGACCCCATTGGATTTTACAGGGCGTTGCTGCGAGGACATGGGCCTGACCAGCCAGGATGGGCGAGGCTTTTTTCTGCACACCACTCTGGCGGTGCGCGTGGAAGGCTGGGACTTGAATCAGCGGCCCGAGGGCGTGGCCATCGGATTGCTGGATCAGCAGTGCTGGAACCGTCAACAATTGTATCGCCACCGGGACCTGACCCGGCGGCAGACGCAGGACCGCCAGCGCGAGTCAGACCGGTGGGCCAGCGTGCTGCGGGAAATTCCCCCGGCCCGCAGTGCGGACTGCCGATGGATCTACCTGGCCGATCGGGAAGCGGACTTTTATGAGCCGGTCCAGCGTTGCTTGATGGCGGGGGTTGATTTTGTCATTCGGGCCTTTCATGACCGCCGTCTGGCTGGAAGCCCCGAGCATTATTTGGAAAAGCTGGCGCAAGGATCCGTCCGCGGACGCATGGCGGTGGAACTGCGAGCCAGACCTGGAAGGGCGGCGCGCACGGCGGTGGTCGAGGGGCGTTGCTTAAAGGTCACCTTGCAGGGGCCCTACCGGGGCGGGCAGAGAATGGAAAGTTTGACCGTCCATGCGATCGAGGTGCGGGAAGCAGCGCCGCCGGAGGGAGTAGAGGGGCTGCATTGGGTTTTGCTGACCTCCTTGCCTTGTGAGCGCTGGTCGGAAATCCAAAGAATCGTTGGGCGCTACTGCGCCCGGTGGTGGGTCGAGGAATATCACAAAGCCCTCAAGAGCGGAGCGGGCGCGGAGGCCAGTCAAATGGAGAAGCAGAATCGCATCGAGTCGTTAGTGGCGGTTCTGGCGGTGGTGGCCGTGCGTTTGCTCAACCTCAAATTGCTGGCGCGCGCACAGCCCGATGAACCGGTGGAGGAGAAGTCATTTGGGACGGCGGCCATCAAGCTGCTGGAGAAACGGTTTGGTGCGCCCAAGCCGGGATGCTGGACCTATCGAGAGCTATTGCGAGCCGTCGCGCGGCTGGGGGGATTCATCGGCCGCCGCAGCGACGGAGAGCCGGGCTGGCAAAACATCTGGCGTGGTTGGCAGCGGCTCATGTGGATGGCAGAAGGAGTTGAACTAATAAACGCCCGTTGAACTTATGGGTAATGACAAGGGCTGAAGCCGGGTGTTAATGAAACGGAGGTCCGCCGCGCCCATCTGGCGCACTGTTCCAAAACATCTTATTTCTCTAGACAATTAAATTGCCGGGGCGCGTCTTTGAAGCAGGATATGGCATCCGAACCGAATTTGGAACGCCTCTATGACGAGCATGCGCAGGCAATTTTCAGTTTCTCGCTGAACCTCCTGCGCAACGAGGCCGACGCGCGCGACGTGTTGCAGGATGTCTTTGTCAAACTGGCGCGCCAGCCTTCGATTCTGGAAAACCTCCGAAATCCACGCGGTTACTTCCTGCGCCAAGCCCATAATCTGGCCATCGACCTGATGCGCCGCCGCGAGTCGCGGGAGCGAAATCATGACGCATTCGCGGAGGACCGCTGTGATCTATTTGCGCCGCCCGGGGATCCGGATGAAACTGAATTCGCAGCAGAGCTTTCCAAGGCGCTCGGAGAATTGCCGCCAGATCAGCGGGCGGTGGCGCATCTGAAACTTTGGGAAAAGCTCACCTTCGAGGAGATTGGCGATACCCTGGGCATTTCTTTCAACACAGCCGCCAGCCGCTACCGCTACGCGATAGACAAATTGCGCGAGCGTCTGCGTCTCATCTATGACGAAATTCAATGAAATCAGATTTTGAAAAACGTCTTGGCCGGTTAAGTGTCCGGCCCATTCCTGCGGAATGGCGAAGTGAAATCCTGCGCGCCGCGCAAGCGCAAGCAGAAGCGCAGCCGGTCACTTCGCGAGTTCCCTGGTGGCACGAGTGGTTCTGGCCGAATCCCCAGGCATGGCTGGGGCTGGCGGCGGCGTGGGTTGTCATTTTTCTACTCCAACTGACCTCGCCCGATACAGCGATTTCCACGAAACCCGTTCAAGTCAACTGGCAGTCCATGGCGCTGCTTCAACAGAAGGCTGACGATTTCTCGCTGTCAGGCGAAGCCGTCGAACCGCCCCGTGCAAACGAACCTGCCCCCGCCCTGCGCCCGCGCACCAGCCGCAGCATTAGAATGAAGATTGGATAATTTATGGAAACTCCCGCACCCAAGAAATCGTCCCGAATTGTCAAATACATTCGCCGCACAGTCTTTCTGCTTGTTGCCCTGGTTACGCTCGGCGCTTTAATTGTCGCCGAGGAAAATTGGCGCGGCGTTCACGCGTGGACGAACTACAAAAAGGAACTGGAAGCCAAAGGCGAACATTTTGACATAGCGAGTGTCGTTCCGCGAAGCGTGCCTGACGAGCACAACCTCGCCAAGATCCCATTTTTTACCGAGAACTTCATACTCAGCAACGTGGTCGTTCGCCACGGCCCTCAGGTTCTGCACGCACAACAAGTGGATGATGCAAGCCACCTTCCTGCGGATGTTGAGCTGCCTCGCCGGACAAAGTGGAGATTTGGTTTCTCCTCGGATCTCACAAACTGGGCTCAGGCCTACGGAAAACCCACATCCGATCCAGCCAAAGCCGCCGACATCGTGCTCGAGGAGTTAAACACGCAGGAACCCTTGTTGGCCGAGCTCAAAACGGCAGGAAATCGGACGCAATTCCGGCTTGATTTCGATTATGACCATTGGGCGGATAATACCAACGTGCAGTCCCTTATTTTGGAGACATTTGGCCGCGCGAAGCAGTTTACAAGAGTGTTATCTCTGAAGGCCGAAGCGGAACTGGCTGCGGGTCAAACAGATCAGGCTTTGGAGGACATCGGGCTTTTGTGCAGGGGCGACAAAGGGCTTCTCGATGGGCCGCTGCTGATCTCGCAACTCGTTGGATTCGCTTGCGTGGAGATTACGCTGCAACCTGTGGCGCAGGGTTTGATCGAACACCGTTGGACGGATGCGCAGCTCAAGCAATTGCAGGAGTTGCTTGGCCAATTCGACTTGCTCGCCTCATCCACGAAGTCCATTCGCGGCGAACGAAACATTTGCACAGGTCCCTATTTCAATAGCCACTTTCTGCCGCTGCGCGGGTGGGATCGAATGGAGGAGGTCAATCTTAATCATGTCCTTGAGGATTCGGTGATGCCGTGCATCAATCCGACCGCGCAAAGAATCGATCTGAGCGCAGTCCGATCCTGCCAGCAATTGCTCCAGAATCTGACTAACGCCGGACCCGTCAGCATAGTAGTTGTTCATCACACTTTTGTCGCCTCCTCTTCAACTCGAAGTTACCCGCGCGTTTTTGTGAAGACCGCCTATACACAGACCAGCGTTTCAGAAGTGTTGGTCGCGGTGGCGCTTGAGCGATGCAAATTGGCCGAGGGCAAATACCCCGAGTCGCTGGCTGCGCTTGTTCCGCGTTACGCAGCAACGCTCCCGCACGACGTCATCACCGGCCGACCGCTGGTATACCGCACCACCGCGGGTGGGAATTTCATTTTATATTCGGTCGGCTGGAATGGAACGGATGACGGCGGGAAAACAGTTTTCACCAAATCTGCCAAGGGCATCGAAGGCGCACAGGATCGGGAGCAAGGCGACTGGGTATTTCAATATCCCGATTGATTTGCTTTTGCGGGAGACATTCTGACAAACTCCAGAATGGCTTCCGCAAATTATCTTTACACGCGGCCGGTGGCGCTTGTTATGGCACTGGCTTCAACGATCTCCGCATTCGCCTCGGGCAGCAAACCGATTGTTGACGTTCGATTCAACGCCCATTACTCCCAAGTCACGAATAGTTTCGGCGACGAATGGGCGCCCACCTGGGCGGACGACGACGCGCTTTATTCCGGCAATGACGATGGATCGAGTTTCGGCGGAATTCCCGACCGCAGCGTCGCTTTCGGAAAACTCCTCGGAGATGACCCCACCCAATTTCACGGCGTCTCGATCAGTGACATGGCCGGCTACGGCACCACTGGATTGGCGGCGGATCACGCCAATTGGAAAACGATGAATTCGTATTGCGTTGACGGCGTTCTCTATATGTTTGTCACGCGCTGTTTGTATCCAGAGGAAGCGCACGACCCGCACTATCGGCACATCTTCAAAAACTCGAGCATCATCAAATCCACCGACAAAGGCAAAACGTGGACGCGCACCGCGGAGGAAAGCATGGCCCATCCCATGTTTCCCGGCGAAAAATTCGGCTCGCCGTATTTCGTTTGGTACGGGAAGGACGGAGAAGGCAAGGTCGACAACGCCAAATCTTACGTCTATGCCGTGGCCAACAACGGCCATTTTGAGGACGGCGATTATTATATTCTCGGCCGCGTCTCGCGGAAAAAGCTGCCAAACCTCAACGCGGCCGATTGGCAATTCTTTGCAGGCGGCGACGGCATGAAAGCCGCGAGTTGGAAATCGAGCGTCGATCAAGCCGCGCCGATTTTGCAAAATCCGACTAATTGCAGCATGACCGGGATGACCTATATTCCAGCGCTCGGCCGCTACGTGATGGTGGTATGGCATTACACCACTTACAATTTGCGCGACGATCCCCGCACCATCAACATCTGGTACGAGGCGCCGAAACCGTGGGGCCCGTGGACGCCATTCAAAACCATCGATACGGATAAAATCGGATGGTACGTCCCGATTGTTTCGCAGAAATTTCAGAAAAAAGCCGGCGCCGATTCAGTGGACTGCATTCTGTTTCCGACCGGCAATTATCAGAACCGCCAGTTGTATAAGCTGAATTGGATCCCCATCACGCTTTCGACAAAGCCACTGCCCGAAACCTCGGTGAAGTGATGTTGCGCTGGCTTCTGCACACGGTCGTGGCTGAGGTGGATGATGCTTAAAACGAGAATTTATCTGGCCGTGATGCTCCAGCTTTGGCTCTGCTGCGGCTGCGCGATGCCAGGCTCATCTCAGCTTGGACTGTATCCCAGCTCTGGCTTCTCTGAGGTGGCGCCTTTGGAACAAAGGACGGAATGGACGATCCCGCCGAGCAATCCATTTGATCCGACGAAAGCCCGTGATGAGCTTCTGCCAATTCTATGCTTCGGGATGAATTCCAAGGAAAAGTCCGCGCGGAGCGACGTCTTCAGCAATTTGGAAATTCAAGCCTGCGCGCATATTCCCGTCATAAGAAAAATAGGCAAAACTGGCTCCTGGCACGGCACGAACACAGTGGCGGTGCTGGTGAGCCAATCGGACGAGGAGCCAACCGAGACTGAGGCCAGATTAGTGCTCGCGGGAAACGGCGCCTTGCTCGCGGCCCATTGCCTTGGAAATGGTCTGGGCAACCAATATTCGCTGACGCTGATTCAAAGTCGCTTTGAAAGGAATCCATCGCTGCTTCTGTTCCGCGACGAAGGAGGAAACACGCGAGATTTTTCCTGTGAGATGTATCGAGTCGAAGATGGCGACCTGCGTTGTTTGAAGTGGGACGGGGACGGACAAACGACCAGCACGAGCAAGGGGTATTCATACAGCAACGTGGATTTCTCAGGATTGATCTCCGGAAAGAAGAACGTGCTCCGGGTATATACCACAAGCGGCAACAGGCGGGCATTTGAGGAGATCACTGAGCGGGATTTGCTGCCACTGTACAAGAGAACCACTTTTTCCTGGAGCACGTCTTCCCAAAGCTTTGTGCCGGAGTCAACATGGCAGCGCCGGGCCTCAGCCAGCAAACACTGAAAACTCAAGTTCGCCAATCCACGGCGTGACCACTAAATCGGGGGAAGCTCAGGGTGCGTTAGCTGGTCATATCAGCCCTTGCTGCTTCCCGCCACGCGAGGCGTTGCCGAGCACCTGGGCGGGCTTAGTCTTCGGCTTTTTGCTCGCGGCCCATCAAATCCTGCACGGCGCGGCTGACGTTCCTGCCTTCGTAAAGAATGGCGTGGACGGCGTCAATAATAGGAGTGCCGATCTGAAGTTTTCGCGCAAGATGATAAGCCGAGCGCGCCGTCGGATAGCCCTCGGCCACGCTCGGTGTGGCGGCGAGGATCGATTCAATTTTTTCTCCGCGCCCGACGCGCTCGCCAAACGCGCGATTGCGGCTGAGGCGCGAATAACAGGTCGCAGCCAAATCACCCAGGCCGCTCAGCCCGGAAAATGTCTCCGCCAGCGCGCCTTGTGCCACGCCCAGGCGGCGCATCTCCGCCAATCCGCGCGTGATTAATCCCGCCTTCGCGTTGTCGCCAAAACCAAGGCCATCGCATACGCCGGCGGCCAGCGCGACGACATTTTTAATCGCGCCGCCAAACTCAACGCCAGCCACGTCCTGGCTGGTATAGACGCGAAAGGTGGGCCGTCCGAAAAGCGCCTGCACCTGTCTGGCGGTTTCGGCATCCGGATGCGCCGCGACCGAGGCTGCGGGAATTCCCTTGGCGACTTCCAAGGCGAGTGTCGGGCCCGAGAGCGCGGCGGCGTTTGCCTCCGGCATCGTCTGCTCAAGAATGCCGCACATGGTCAGGCCGGTTTCGTACTCGATCCCTTTCGTCACACTGACCGCCAGGCCGCTGAATTGCGGCAACTGGCCCGTCACTTCGCGCAGAAATTTCGAAGGCACCGCAATGACCACGCATTCGGCGCCCTGGACGGCTCGCGCCGCGTCCGGTTGAAATATAATTCCTTTTGACAGCGCGATTCCCGGAAGGTAGCGGTTGTTTTCGCCCGCCTCGCGAAGCTGCTCAAGGCGCTCGCGGTCGTGGCCCCAAAGGGTGACGGCGTGTTCGTTTTGGCGCAGCACGTTGGCCAGCGCGGTGCCCCACGCGCCGGCCCCGAGGACGGTCACGTTCACTTCTTGCCCTTTCCAATCCGGCTTTCCTCGCCCTTAAGCAGGCGCTGGATATTGCCCTTATGTTTGTAAATCGCGAGAATGCTCACACACGTCATTACGCCAGTCATGGTCGGCCCGCCGCCCCAGCCCCATACCGCAAACGGCAAAACGATCGCCGCCGCAATGGACCCGACCGAAACAAAGCGAGTCAGTGCCACTAGAAAAATCCATGTCGCCAGGGCTGTCAAACACGCAGCGGGCGCCCACGCCATCACAACGCCCGCCGTGGTGGCCACGCCTTTGCCGCCTTTGAAGTGCAGCCAAAAAGTATAGATATGGCCGACAATCGCCGCCGCCCCTCCCGCCACTGCGAGATATTCCGCGGGCGTGGTGGGAGAAGGAAAAAGAACCAGCGCGAGCAGCGGCAGCCAGCGGGCGGCGATGAATCCCTTGAGTCCATCCGCCACGAACACCGTGATTCCCGCCCCCCGCCCCAGCACGCGCATGACGTTGGTCGCGCCGATGTTCCCACTGCCAGCCGTCCTCACATCAATGCCGCGGGCTTTGCCGACTAAAAAGCCGGAGGGTGTCGCTCCTAAAATATAGGAAACGACAATAATAAAAATGTATGCGCCAGCGGCCATTCTTTTTTTAATTTCAACCGAAACGCGAGGTCCGATAAGCGCCTAAGATGACGCCGCCAACTTTGATTAGGAATAAAAAAATTTGCGCGCTGCCTCCGTTGGGTGAGGGACTGAAATTTTCTTGCCTTCTTTTCATTAACATCTCGCTTCAGCGAGGTGGTCCGAGGCTGAGAGAGGAGAAACCGTTTTAACGGTTTCAAGCCTTGGCTTCGTCTGCGCCGCCCGAGACGAAATGGCTGCTTGATCGTTACGGGGTGAACGGGCGCTATGAAAGCCGTTAAAACGGCTCTTGTGGCTTCCTCCGCGCCCGACCTCGCTGAAGCGAGGTTAACGAAAGGAACAGCGGGTGCAATTTTTGCTCCTGCCGCCCGCCTCACGAAAGGGAAAAATAATCGGCGCTTTGGTAGTTGCCATCGACAGTCTTCACAATTTGCATCAACACGTCATTGAGAAGTGTGCTGGCCCCGAAGCGGAATAGGTCGGGCGTCAGCCAATCGTCGCCCAAAGTTTCCTTCACCATCACCAGATACGCGAGCGCCTGCTTGGAATTGCGAATGCCGCCGGCCGGCTTCATTCCGATGCGAATCCCCGTCGCGAAGAAATAATCGCGAATCGCCTCCAGCATCACGAGTGTGACGGGAATGGTCGCGGCGGGTTGGACTTTGCCGGTCGAGGTTTTGATAAAATCCGCGCCGGCTTCCATGGAAATCTGGCTGGCCAGGCGGACGTTGTCGCAGGTGACGAGTTCGCCCGTTTCGAGAATGACTTTGAGATGGGCCGGGCCGCTCGCCTCTTTGATGGCGGCGATTTCATCAAACATCAGCCCGTATTCGCCCGCCAAAAAAGCGCCGCGATTGATGACCATGTCGATCTCATCCGCGCCATCCGCCACAGCCCGGCGTGTTTCCTCAAGGCGTGTGCGCAAGGGATACTGCCCGCTGGGAAACCCGGTGGCGACCGAGGCGACTTTCACTGGCGAGCCTTCTCTGAGAAATTTTCGCGCGCACGCCACCATGCTTGGATAAACGCAAACCGCCGCGCAGTTCGGTGTCTCGTATTTAGCCTCGATGGGTTGCACCGCCTTGCGGCACAAATAAGCGACTTTGCCCGGCGTATCCTTGCCCTCGAGCGTGGTGAGATCCATCATCGAAACGGCCATTTTCAAGCCAGCCAGCTTCGCGCCGGTTTTGATGCTGCGCTTGGCAAAGGCGGCGGCGCGCTCCTCGATGGTCACCTGATCAACCGTCGGAACAGTTTCGCGAATGGATTGAAAACGGCGTGCAGATGCGAGCGTCGTGGCCATAATTACAAACCGATGGGATGCCAGGCGGTTTTGAATTCGGTGGTGTCGGCAATCCAATAGGCATTTTCCGCGACGTCGGAAAACCACTCCTCCGCCGTCAATTTTCGCGCCGCGTAACGCTTCATGTTGATGGCCGTGCCGGCCTGCAAAACCCGCTGCGTTTCCGCCGAACCGGTGGCGTCAACAATAGCGTTTACATCCATGTGGCTGGCCAGATGCGACAAAAGCTCCGCGCGTTTCCCCGCCAATATGTTGACAACGCCGCCGGGCAAATCGCTCGTGGCCAGAATTTCCGCGAAGCTCAAAGCCGGCAGCGGATATTTGTCCGAAGCCACCAGAACAACACTGTTGCCAGTGAGAATCGCCGGCGCCATCAGCGAAATCAGCGGCACGAACGACGGTTCATCCGGCGCCAGCGCGGCCACGACGCCGGTTGCCTCGGGAACCGTGAAGTTGAAATGCGACGACGCCACCGGATTCACCGCGCCAAAAACCTGGGAATACTTATCCGTCCATCCCGCAAAATAAACCAGGCGGTCGATGGCCAGGCCCACTTCCGCGCGGGCTTCGGCCTCCGCCGCGCCCGTTGATCGCGAAATCTCTTCGATCATGGCCCCCGCCCGGTCCTCGAGCATTTCCGCCGCGCGGTAAAGAATTTGCCCGCGCAGATAGGCGGATTTCTTCGCCCAGCCATCGGCGGCGGGACGCGCCGCGGAAACAGCATCGCGCAAATCCTTGCGGGAAGCATGGCTCGCGTTGTCAAGCAATTGCCCGGCGGGAGCGCGGGCAGGAAGGACGCGCCCGCTTTCGCTGCGGACGAAACTGCCGCCGATGTAGAGCTTGTACGTTTTGCGAACGTCCAGACGCAAGGCACTCATGGTTTGGTGAGTATGCCACAGAAGCAGCCCTGCGACAGAAAAAAAGAAGAGGTTGCGACACAATCATTTTATCAGGAGTTTTCAAGGACTGCGTCCGCCACCCAGGATGAAAAAGCCGCTGCGGCGGCGGTTGGGCAATACCCAACCGGTTTTGTTTTTCTGCCCGAATTGCATTTTCACGAGAGGAAGACCGAGGGCGCGGAGAGGATGGAAAATCGTTTGAGGGGAAGGGCATTTTTGTCTGCGCTCTCGGGTTTCCTGTTCAAAGTTCCGTCTTATTCCCGGTCCGGCGTTATCACAAATTTCTCCCGCCCCCGCCGCATCCCCCGTTTGTGGTATGCCTTTTCAGAGCTTATCTAATTGACATGATCAGGGCAAGTTGCCACTGTCGGGGCTGCATGGATAGGAACCAAAAGCGGCATGCGGGATTCACTCTCATCGAACTGCTCGTAGTCGTCGCCATCATTGCCATCCTGGCGGCGTTGCTTCTGCCAGCGCTTGCCTCCGCAAAGGGCCAGGCGATTAAAACCCAGTGCGCCAATAATAATAAGCAACTTGGCCTTGCCATGGTTATGTATGTGGGCGATTACAAGGGTTACATGGCGTATCCAAATTGGAATCCGCCGTGGACGGATAGTTCTGGAAACCCGATTCCAGGGTGGCTCTACACTCCTGTGGGCGATGCCGCTCCGAACATTTTTTCCCAGCCATATGCCTCAAACCAGGTTCTGGCCTATCAAGGAGGACTGTTCTGGCCATACATCAAGAATGTGAATGTTTACCGCTGCCCGCTGGATGTTACGAATACTGCGGATTTCAAAATGCGCATCAACAAGCTTTCAACTTACGTCATGAATGGCGCGGTCTGCGATTTTGGCGGCATCGCGCCAAAGACTTTCCACCAAGCTGACTTTCGCCAGGATGCCTACATCATGTGGGAGCCGGGAGATACCAGCCCGATTCTGGGAGTTAACAATTACAATGATGGTTCCAGCTCACCCAATCCCGCCACAGATTTTGCCTTGGGAACCCGCCACGACGCGACGGGCGGGTTAGTGCTTACCGCGTGTGGATCAGTCACCTTCGTCACCACCAACACTTGGGATCGCCTGGCCCGGTCAAATCAGAAAAACCAGGTTTGGTGTGACCCGGGGGCCGCCAACGGGCAGTAGCCCGCGCCGAGCCGCCTACCGCAGTTGCCCATTTGCTAAAGAGAAGCGGCCGCGATTCCTCGTCGCGGCCGCTTTTCCTATGCCATGCGCTGTGTTGGATGGGGAACAAGGGTCTTATCGTGTCTGCAAGCCAGAAGCCTCCGGTTGGGCGGAGGGACCAAGATAGGTCGTCACTTGCGCGGCCCTGACAAAATCCTCGCGGCTCATTTTGTGTTCAGCCAGGGCCTGGGCGTCGGATTGCTTGATGCGGATGGTCATGATCGTAGCGCGATTGGAGCCAAGGTGGCCTTGCCCGTGGCTGCTGGTCCACCGCACCGAGACTGGACTGCCAAAGGTGTTCGCCGAAGTCGTCCCGATCATCGGCTGCGCTGACATGGGATCATTGTCAACCTTGTAGACGGCGGCGCCCCTTACCGCGGCGGTGGCGTTGGGAGCGCCGGTGACTGTGACCATGATGGTTTCATTCGGCGCAAGGTGGCGGAAATTGGATGCTTCGCCGAGCGTTTCAATGACCTGCTTTTTCAAAGTTTCCACCAGATTGCTCTGAAATTCCACAGCGCCTTCCGGGTTGGACTGAAAAAGCCCCGATTGGAAATTTCTGTCGGGTTCGCCGGCCAATTCCCGCTGGGCCCGCGCCCAGGCCGAGTCCTTTGGCGCGGGGGTGGCATTGGTTTCCTCGACTGCAGGCGGCACAACCGGAAAACGCACTCGCAAAGAAAACAGCGCACCGACGCCCTCGATGTAGCTGGCCTCGACAGAATGCCCATGGTTTTTCAGGAGGAGCGGAATGCCCAGCTTGTAATCCACCTGGGCATTGGCGACGGTTTTATCCCGCAAATTATGCGCAAACAGGATCGACATGATTTTCAAATCTTCCCCCGTTTCATCGACCGTCTTTTGATTTGGCGACTTAAAATCAATGACAGAGATGGAGCCTTCCGCTTCGCGGCCACCGTCCCAGATGGCATAAGAGTTGGGAGTCGCAAGCTCCGGGCCGGAATAATAACCCGGCACCGCGACGCCGACAGATCCCAGATCGTCGGAGGAGCCAGATTCCTGGCCGCCTGCTGCCTGGGCCAGGGCGCGAGCGGCTTGGGCTTGGGCTGCAGCGGCTTGACCTCGGTCGGGAGCGGCTGCCGCTTGGTCTTGGGCGGGAGTGGGCGCGGCGGGCTGCGTGGTCACCTGGCCTGCGGCTGCAAACGCCACCAGCCCGGCGGCAATGATAATGACAAGTGGATATCTTTTCATAATGTTTTCAAACTGACGGTTATTTCTGATTTTCTGACACGGCCACGGCGATTTCGTTGATGCGCCGGTTATTGGCGCGCAAATCGGTATCGGCCACTGAAACGGCCGTTTCCAAATCCTGCCTGAGCGCAAGGCAATCGCGGAGGTTTTGATCGCGAACATTGTTGACCAGCGCAATCATCCGCCGCTCGTCGGTTTTGCGCTGTTTATCCAATTGCTGAGAGAAAACAGCGAGTTGACGGCGCATTTCGTCACGCACTTCGACGCGCGCCTGCGCCGTGATGGCTTGGCGCAATTCATCCGCATTCGGCGCGGAGAGGCGACCGGCCGCGATGCCAATGAAAAGCGCAATCCCGGCCGCCAGCCCCCACTTGACTGTGGCGAAAACCGGCGCATCGAATGGGCGTGGCTGGGAGGGAAATTTCAATTGGCGAAGCCTCCGGGCGCTGCGCTTCCAGGCGGCCAGTTCCGCGGCGCATTCCGCGCAAGTTTTCAGGTGATCGGAAAGGCGGGAGGAAAGTTCCGGCGAAGCCTCGCCGTCCATATACAAAAGCCATTCTTCAGGTGCGTGATGTTTCATAATCTTCGAGTCGTTGAGGTGGGCAGGGAACTAAAGTCGGGTTCCAGGAGCCGCGTGATTTGGGCCAGGCCGGCGGCGATGCGCGAACTCGCCGTTGTCTCCGGCACTTGCAGAATTTCGGCGATTTCGCGCAGTTTCAATCCTTCGCAATACCGAAGGGCAAGTGCGGCCCGCTGCGTTTCCGGCAAACGCAGCAGCGCTTGACGAACCAGCCCGTGATCTTCGGTGGCCGTCATTTGAGCATCCGGCGCGAGTGTCTCCGAAGGCGCTTCCGGCGCGGTTCCTTCGGATTCTGGATCGAACGCCGCGGTTGTTTGCGGGCGGCATTCCCGGCGGCGAAGCTCGTCATAGCAAAGATTCAGCGCAATGCGCCAAAGCCAGGTGGAAAATTTCGCGTCTGGCCGGAAATCCTTCCGCCGCGCAAACACGCGGGCGAAGGCTTCCTGCTTCAAGTCCTCGCCGCGATGAAGGTCGCCCGTCATCCGGGCGCAAAGCCGGACAATCGGCCCCTCCCACCGTTTGACGAGGCAGGTGAACGCGGCGTCGTCCTCGTTATTCTGGACCCGCCACATCGCCTGTTCGTCGGTCATCCGAAAGAGCGAACTCAGATGGCTCAATTTTCCCATAGGCTCCATCGTCGCGGAATGCAGGTTCGGCTGCGTATTTTCAATCGAGATGCCATTCATCGCAATTCCATGTTCATCAGGTAATACGTTCGCTGGCCCGATTTCCACGAAAGCATTTGCATGAAAATTAAAATGCCGCGGGTTCGTGGTTTTTCCGGATCGCCGCGTATCACCTCACATCAGGAATACTTTATGCAAATGAATCCCTTGCCCGCCGTCGATCTGGAAAATGCACTCCTCATGAGAAGCGCGCGGGGCGATCTTAATGCGTTTGACATCCTTGTCACCAAATATAAGCAACAAGTCGTGCGGTTTGCCGCCCGCCTCCTGGAGGATCAGGACGAAGCGCAGGATGTGGCCCAAAAGGTCTTCGTCCAGGCCTTTCAACACTGCGCGCATTTCCGGTTTGAATGCCAGTTCTCGGCCTGGCTCTTCACCATCGCCCGCAATTTGTGCCGCAACGAGCTTCGCCGCCGGTGGCGGCATTGGCGCGGTTTGACCCGGCCGCTTGAGACCGAGCAGGGCGAAACCATCGAGCCACCCCGCGAAAATCTTCGCGACGACACGACGCCGCGCGAGGTGATGCGGCGCGAATTGGAGGAAAAAGTCCATCAGGCCCTGGCCGCTCTGCCAGACCGGCAACGGTGCGTCTTCCATTTATTGCTGGAGGAGGAATTGTCCTACGAGCAAATCTCAATTGCCCAGGGCATATCAATGTCTACAACGAAGATGATCATTCATCGGGGACGCCAAGCCCTGAAACGAAAGCTGCGTCCATACATCCTAGCTGGGAACTAGCCGGGCTGAGATTCGTCATGATGTGGGACAGGCGCGGAAAATCGGTTGCACGAGCGTCGCGAACACAAAAGCCGCAATTATGATGACGGCACCCGCCCAAGTTTTGCTTTTGTTTTCATAGGTTGGCTGATGTAACTTTCGGCATGAACTACAGGACAGTTGAGGTTGAACTGGAACGTGGTCGTGTGCGCACGCGGAACGCAGAGGAGTTGCCGCTCAAGGCAAACGCCTTGCTGACGATTCTTGAGCCTGAGCAGAGCGGGGCAGGAACCGCGCGCACGCTCGGCCATGCCGGACTGCGGAGGTTTTTGGCGAAACCTGGCTTCGCCCTTACACCGCAACAATTCAAGGCGACCATGGAATCGGATTGCTTGGAACAATGACCTTGGATGAAATCCCCGCAGGGGCTGGCGTTATGCTGGACGCCAACATCGTCATTTACGCGCGACAGGGCGCCTCCGAGCAGTGCCGGCGCCTTCTTGCCCGATGTGCGGGAGGGGACGTTCGAGGATTCGTCGCGGCCATCGCTGCGGCGGAATTTTGCCATCGCCGCATGATGCAAGAAGCGCAAAGTCTCGGGTTGGTGGGCTCCAATCCAGCGCGCGCCTTTGGCCAAGACCGGGAATTGCTATCCCGCTTGAAGGAGTATCGGCTGGATGTAGAGGATTTGCTTTCGGGTGAGTTGACTTTGCTTTCGCTTGAAGCGGGAGATTTATTATAGGCCGTCGAGCTTCAGCTCCGGCATGGTCTGCTGACTAATGACTCGCTCCAACTCGCCGCTAGCATCCGCGCTGGCGTCTCGCTCATCGCATCGAGCGATCCTCATTTTGATCGGATTCCGGAGATTGATGTATTCAAGCCGACGGATCTGGTCGTTTAATGGGGCGAGGAATCGTAACTTTTCTCGATGTTTTGTGATTGGCAGGCGCTTCGGATCCTTCAGGTTGATTGCCTTGGTAATCCCCCGCATATTGCATGGAACACGTCATGAAGACTATCGCTTTTGCCAAATGCGCTGCCGTTATTTGCCTTTGCGCATTTGGTTCCTCAGCTCTCGGCCAGGTCACCATGGTAGAACAGCCGGCGCTCAATTCTACAAACTCGTTTTATGTGGGCAATCGCGCGCCGCTGTCGCCTTCGCCCTTTTTCAAATTGCCCATCGGCGCAATTACGCCGCGCGGCTGGCTGCGGCATCAGCTCGAGTTGGAGCGCGATGGCATGACAGGCCATTTGGAACAAATCTCGCCTTGGCTCGATTTCAATCGCAGTTCGTGGGCGGATAAATTGGGGCGCGGAAAATTTGGCTGGGAGGAATTGCCGTATTGGCTGAAGGGCTACGGCGATCTTGGCTATGTCCTCAAGGACCCGACCATCCAGGAGGAAGCGAAAAAATGGATCGACGCCGCGATAGCCACCCAGCGGCCGGACGGATATTTCGGCCCCCGCGAATTGCTCACCAGCCTCGACGGCAAGCCTGACCTCTGGCCGCACATGGTCATGCTGAACGTCTTGCAGTCTTTTTATGAGGCGAGCAGCGACAAGCGTGTGATCGATTTGATGACGCGCTATTTTCAGTGGGAAAATACGCTGCCCGTCAGCGCGTTCGGCGAGGGTTATTGGCCGAAGCTTCGCTTCGGCGACAATCTGGAAAGCATCTTCTGGCTCTACAATCGCATCGGCGAACCATGGCTGCTTGATCTGGCCCGCAAGATAAACAAGGGCATGGCGCGCTGGGACGGGGATGTGATTAATTGGCACAATGTCAACATCGCCGAAGGTTTTCGCGCTGGGACGGTTTTCTCGATGCTCTCACAAAGCGCGTCAGATGTTGCTTCGGCGGAGCGAAATTACGACAAGGTCTTCGACACCTACGGGCAATTTCCTGGGGGCGGATTTGTGGGCGACGAGAATTCCCGGCCGGGTTACACGGATCCGCGCGGCGGCATCGAAACGTGCGGCATCGTCGAATTGATGCACAGCTTTGAAATGCTGACAAAAATCACCGGCAATCCGGTTTGGGCGGATCGCTGCGAGGAAATTGCGTTCAACAGTTTTCCTTCCGCCATGACCGCCGACCAAAAGGCTCTGCATTACATCACTTGCGCCAACCAGATTCAACTCGACGAAAAAAACAAGGCGCCGGACATTCAGAACAGCGGCACGATGGTTTCCTACAGCCCGTTCGAGGTCTACCGCTGCTGCCAGCATAATGTTTCGCACGGCTGGCCGTATTACGCGGAAGAACTCTGGCTCGCCACGCCAGACAACGGGCTTTGCGCGTCTCTTTACTCCTCGTCGGAAGTCAGCGCGAAAGCGGGTGATGCTCAGGATGTCAAAATTACAGAGGAAACGGATTATCCTTTTGGCGATACGGTGCAGTTGACAGTCAAGACAAGCAAACCCGGCAAATTCCCGCTCTATTTGCGCGTCCCCCGCTGGTGCGATGCCGCGGAAGTCAGCATCAACGGCGAAGTGGCGGATTTGCGCGGGCATGCGCCGGGCTATATTCGGATTGAGCGCGAATGGCGCGATCACGATGACGTCACCCTGCACCTCCCCATGAAGCTCACCCTCCGCAAATGGGAAAAGAACGAGAACGCCGAATCGGTGGATTACGGCCCGCTGAGTTTCTCGCTCGCGATTAAGGAGCGTTTTGTCAAATACGGCACGCGAAATCCGAATTGGCCGGAATGGGACGTTTTTCCAGATTCGCCGTGGAATTATGGATTGGTGGTTAACCCGGAGAATCCTGTCTCCTCCTTCAAGCTCGTCCAATCCGAGGGCGCCCTGCCCGCCCAGCCTTTCACGCCGGAAACGGCTCCGATCAAGTTGGAAGTCACCGCGAAACGCATTCCTGGCTGGCAAGCGGATGTCAACAACGTCGTCGGCAAACTGCAGCCGAGCCCTGTGGTCTCCGATCAGCCGGAAGAAAAAGTCACCTTGATCCCGATGGGCGCCGCCCGCCTGCGAATCACGATGTTCCCCGTGATCGGCTCGGGCTCTGACGCACACGAATGGCGCGGCCCCGCCTACAAAGCCACCGCCTCGCATTGTTTTGACGGTGACACGCTTGAGGCCTTGGACGACGGCATGGAACCCGCCAATTCCAACGACCACAATATTCCGCGCTTCACATGGTGGGACCATCGCGGAACCACGGAATGGGTGCAGATCGATTTCCCCCAGGCGAAGAAAGTCTCCGAAGTGAAAGTCTATTGGTTTGACGACACTGGCGTCGGCGAATGCCGAATCCCTGAATCATGGCGCGTGCTTTGCCTTGACGGCTTCGAATGGAAAGAAATCCCCAACCCAACTGTGTCGCCCATCTCGACGGACAAATGGAACACGTTTTCTTTTCCAGGAATTGAAACAGCCGCCCTGCGCATCGAAGCCCAACTCAAACCCGGCTACTCCGGCGGGATGCTGGGCTTGAAGGCGCAATAAATCGAATGCCTCTCAGTCGCGAAGCGAGGTAGGGACGCCTCGCCGAGACTGTCTCAAAACGTTTTAGTCTGGCCGATCTGGTTATATGGGCACCAATAGGGGCTGTGGAAACGGGTGTCAACTTTTAGTTGTCAGAGCGTGGCTGGCGTCAGCGATGACGCCAAGCTTCCCTTTCCCTCCTTTTTTAGGCCGCCATCGCCAAATTTCCTTCAACCGCGGCGGTTTTGACTTCCATTTTCGGCGTCTGGACCCGGGCCTGCCACTTTTTATAGAGGATTCGCAGGTTCAAGGTGGCGCATAACAAGGCCCATTGGGCTTGCACGGCTTCCAGACCCCAAACTGTCCAACGCCGAAAGCCGTCGTGTTGCTTGAGCTGCCCAAACCGGCGTTCGATGATCTCTTTGCGCTTTCCATAAAGCGCGGCGGGTCCTGGCTCTTGCAGCCGGGCCCGCATGGCTTGCACCAGCGTGGTGTGCGGCCACACTTCGACTTGCCGCCCTTTGGGATCGCGGCTGCAGAGGGCGCGCACGGGACAGTCTCGGTGATGGCAGCGGAAGCGCTCAACGGTCTGGCCTTTCTTGGTGGTCTGGCCTTCGTGGTCCAGAAGGCGCTCTTGCGGGCAGGTGACGGTGTGGGCCGCCTCGTCATAATGAAAATGCTGCGTCGCGTAGGCGTTGTCGTGGGCTGGCTTGCCCTCCGCCGGCGGGGCCAGCACATTCATCTGCTGTTCCACGGCCGCTTTCAAGTCGGCCCCGCCCCCATAGCCGGCGTCGGCGGCGGTGAGGGTTGGAATGGCCGCCGGACCGAGGTTTTGCCTCGCTTCTTCAATCATGGGGACCAGCTGGCCGGCGTCGGTTTCCTGGCGGGTGGCTTGACAGGCGACCATGATGCCCTCCTGGCTGTCGGCCACCGCCTGGGCGTTGTAGGCAAAGCGGTTGGTGTCGCCGACTTTCATCCGGCGCGCCTCCGGTTCGGCTGGATGGTAATGGTGGCGCCCGTCGGCCTGCAGCTGGGCCAGGCCTTTTTTGATTTCCTCGCGCAGGGCCTGGCGCTGGGCCAACCCGGCGGGCAGCCGGCAGCCCGGTGCGCTGGAATCCTGGTTCTCCGCCACGACTTTGAGCTCGATTTCCTCCAAGGCGCCATCCAGCTGGGCCAGGAGCTTCTCCATGTAAACCTTGCTCCAGCCCTGCGGCCCGCTGCAGGCGGCTTGAATCTTGGTGCCGTCCAACGCTTGCAAGGCAAATCCCACCGCCCCGGTGCGGAGGGCCAGCTGCACGGTTTGCTTGAAAACCTGGCGCAGGGCCTTTTTGTTTCCGTCCCAGAACCGCCAGAGGCTGTTGTGGTCGGGGGCGTTGAGCCCCGTCAGCCACAGCAGCGAGACATGCTCCGTGCAGGCGGTTTCCAGCTTGCGGGTGGAGCGAATGCGGTGGAAATAACCGTAAAGCCAAATCTTGAGCAGGAGGCTGGGGGCATAGGGCGGACGGCCTTCGGCGGCGGCGGGAATGACAAACCCAAGCTGGGGCAGATCCAACTGGTCGACAAATTCGCGCAGGAAGCGGGCGGGATGGTCGGCGGACACCCAGTCCTCCAGGGCGGGCGGGAGGAGGAACTGCTGTCCGTAATCAGGGGCAATCGGTTGAGCCATATTTGTTGAACGGCATTGTCAACTAAAGGCTCACATATTGTCAAATACATTCCTCAAAAAACAGAAGTTTTGAGACAATCTCCGCCGAGGCGTCCGAGGCTGCGGCATTTTACAAGCGTGATCTTCTTTTCAAAGGCTCCAGAGGAAAAGTCTGTTGGCCTGCCCAAATCTTTGAGTGAAGTTATACGCCTGCAAACCGCCACATCCCCGGACGCCTCGGCGAGGCGTCCCTGCCTTTTTTTGCGGTCTCCATCTTTTCTTTACAAATCACTTAAAATCAGTTCTGTGAATGCGATGAATCGCACCGAAAAATTGAAGCGCTTCGACGCGGCGCTGGCCCTCTTTCTGGAACGCGTCCGGAAAGATCCCAACGTATTGGCGGCGGTGCTGGTCGGCAGTTTGACCGATGAAACGATTTGGCGGAAGGACGCAATTTCTCTTTGGCTTATCGAAAAGGACGGCGTGACCAAGCGGCTTCGCGCCGATGGCGAGGACCCGCGCATTTTCCGCACCCTTGTCGAGGAAGGCGTGAATCTTCATGTGGAATTGATTCCGCGCACACGATTCAAGCGGATGGTTGAGGGTTCCGCGCGGACTGCGTTTCGCTTCAGCTTTTTCGCGCGCCGAAAATTAGTTTACAGCAGCGATACCTCGCTCGCGAAATGGTTTGAGGAAGCCGACACGCTGGCGCGCAAAGATCAGGAGCGCGAGCTGTGCATTGCGACGACGTGGCTGATTCATTCGCATCGCCACGCCAAGCGCTTGATTGAGGATGAGAAAGACCTTGAGCTTGCGTTCCAGGAATTGCTCGGCTGCGCGCATTGCGTGGCGGCGGCCGAAGTCATTGCTTCCGGTGAAGTTTACGAGGGATTGATGATTCATCGGGCGCTGCAACTGGCGCCGGCGGTGATGAAAGACCTTTATGCCGATTTGCTGAAGGGCGCGCGAACAGCGCCAAAGCTCAAAAAGAAATTGGCGGGCTTCGAGGCGTACTTGGAAAAGCACGCGGAAGCCCGATTGCAGCCAGCGTTGCGCTACCTGAAGAAGGAGAGGCGGCTGGTGCCATTAAGCGAACTGTCGGACTTCTTCGCGCATTCGCAATTGTTCCCCTGG
Source organism: uncultured Verrucomicrobiae bacterium (assembly GCA_963764165.1). Classification (GTDB taxonomy): domain Bacteria; phylum Verrucomicrobiota; class Verrucomicrobiia; order Limisphaerales; family Palsa-1400; genus Palsa-1400. The sequence continues at coordinate 3,426,598 of CAVXRD010000002.1, read as the reverse complement.
CATTTGGAATCGGCCTGTGAATGGCTCGAGAAACGCGGGCGCATTGGAAAATTCTCCGCGCCATTCACGCTGACCAAGCTAAGCCGGGTTGAAGTGGAGGAGCCGGCTTATGTCTGGGAGGAAGAGTGACGGTCAAGGCGAAACAGGCGCAAAATGACGCGATGCGCTCGACGCTCCTGATTCAGGGCGCGCGGGAAAATAATCTCCGCAACATCACAGTGGAATTCCCACGGAACAAGCTGGTGGTCATCACCGGCGTTTCCGGTTCCGGCAAATCTTCATTGGCCTTCGATACACTTTATGCGGAAGGCCAGCGGCGTTTGCTGGCCTCGATGTCCGCTTACGCCAAGCGGTTCGTGAATCAATTGCGCAAGCCGGATGTCGATTTCGTGCATGGCTTGTCGCCCGTCATTTCAATCGACCAGAAAACCGTCGGCAGCAATCCGCGCTCGACCATAGGCACCATGACCGATCTTTGGGATTACCTGCGCATGCTCTACGCGACGCTGGGGACGCCGCATTGCCCGCGCTGCCAGGAAGCGGTGGCGACGCGTTCGCCGCGGCAAATGCTTGAGCGCCTCTTGCAATTGCCGCCCGGCACAGGGGTGGAACTGCGCGCGCCGGTGTTCGAGATTTACGGCGAGAGCTGGGAATACGCATTCGAGCAGGTGCGCTTGCAAGGCTATCGCCGCGTGCGCGTCGATGGCGTGGAGCGGGACCTGGGAAGCAACTTCGAATTAGGCGAGGACGAGCATCCCTTCATCGAAGCAATCCTTGACAGGTTCGTCGTTGGGCCGGGAATTGATCGCCATGTGCTCGCCGCCATTGAGCACGGCTCCAAAGTCGGCGACGGATTCTTCTCATTTCATGCGGAAGGGCTTTCCGGCCCTCAACTGAAAAAGTTCTGGAAAGATTTCGGCTGCGCGGAACATCACCTCATTTCCACCACGCTGCACCACGGCAATTTTACGTTCAATGATCCTGCTGGCGCGTGCCGCACTTGCGCGGGCCTGGGAACATCGAAGCGCGTGCATCCCACGCTCCTCGTGCCTGATCCCAGCCGAAGTTTGGGCGATGGCGCGATTGTGAAGGAAGCGTTCAATCACGACAAAAATGCGTGGGGCGGCCGATGGCTTTACAGCCTCGCGAAACATTTTGGCTTCCGCCTCGATGCGCCATTTTCCGATTTGCCAAAGTCCGTCAAAGACTTGATTTTTTACGGAAGCAAAAGCGAGAAAATCGAGATTTTATTGCCACCCGGCGCGCGGCAAGGCGAACAGCACGCGGGCAAAAAGATGTCGTTCCAGGGAATCATTCCTCAGATCGAGAGAAACTACCGCTGGTATCAAAAGCAGGGGAGCAGCCGCGACGGCATGGAGGAGTACCTGCAAAAGGTCATGGTGGATTACGACTGCCCGGACTGCGGCGGCGCGCGCCTGCGCAAAACGCGAAGCCTTGTGCGGGTCGGCGCAAAGACGCTGCCCGAGGCAGGCGATCTGCATTTGCGCGAGCTGCAGAAGTGGCTGGCGTCGCTGGATCTTCGCGCGGATAAGACTGCCGTCGCTGCGACAGTTCTGCAGGAGATCGGAGGCCGCGTCGAGTTGCTGATTGGAATTGGGCTCGACTATCTCAATTTAAATCGCCGCTCGGGCACATTGTCAGGAGGGGAATCTCAGCGCATTCGCCTCTCGACACAAATTGGCTCGGGACTCATGGGGATGCTCTACGTGCTGGACGAACCAAGCATCGGCCTGCACCCGAAAGACAACGTGAAAATGATCGCGACGCTCGAAAGGCTTCGCGATTTGGGAAACACGGTGGTCGTGGTGGAACACGACGAAGAGACAATTCGCGCCGCGGATTGGCTCATCGAGATCGGGCCGGGGCCGGGTGTTCACGGAGGAGAGTTGGTTGCGCATGGGCCGCCCGCGAAAGCGCTCGGCGATCCCAAGTCGCTTACCGGCGCTTACCTTCGCGGCGACAAGAAAATTGAAATTCCAGCGAAGCGCCGCGCGCCAAATGCGAACCCCCTGCGAGTCCGCGGCGCGCGACAGAACAACTTGCAGAACATCGACGTGGATGTCCCGCTCGGCATCCTCGTCTGTGTGACCGGCGCCTCAGGTTCGGGAAAAAGCTCGCTGGTCCATGAAATCGTTTACAAAAAACTGGCATCTCTTCGGTACGACAGCCGAATCCTTGCGGGAGCGCACGATGCGTTGGAAGGCCACGAAGCCATCGACGACGTAATCGACATCGATCAATCGCCGATTGGGCGTTCGCCGCGCTCCAATCCCGCGACCTACGTTGGCATTTACGACGCCATTCGTGAATTATTCGCTCAAACCGACGAGGCAAAAAAGCGCGGTTTCGGTCCAGCCACCTTCAGCTTCAATGTGAAAGGCGGCCGGTGCGAAGAATGCGCCGGCGATGGCACCATCGTGACGCAGCTTTCGTTCATGCCCGACGTTGAGGTGACCTGCCCCGCATGCAAGGGTCGGCGCTACCGGGACGAAACACTGGAAGTCACATGGCAAGGCCGAAACATCGCGGAAGTGTTAAAGCTTTCCATCGAGGGATGCGTCAGCTTCTTTAAGGATCAGCGGCAGATTGTGCGAAAGCTCGAAGTCCTCCACGAACTCGGTCTGGGGTATTTGGAACTTGGCCACGCGGCGACAATTCTTTCCGGCGGCGAAGCCCAGCGCGTGAAGCTCGCCGCCGAGCTGGGCAAGATGCGGCGCGGCCGCCACAACCTCTACATTCTCGACGAACCCACGACTGGCCTGCACTTCGCCGACATCCAACGCCTGCTCGATTGCCTCCAGCGCCTTGTCGAGGCGGGCCACTCTGTGCTGGTGATCGAACACAACCTCGACGTCATCAAATGCGCGGATTGGGTCCTCGACCTGGGCCCTGAAGGCGGACATCAAGGCGGCCGTCTGCTCGTCGCTGGCACGCCGGAAACCGTCGCCACATGCGCCCAGTCGCATACTGGTAAAGCATTGCGAGAGCACCTAAGAGTTCGATGACGCCGCGTTGGATGAAAGCGACGGAAATGGATCTATGAACTACAGGATTTAGGAGTAGACAGAAACGGCTCCAGGCTCCATACTCCCGAAAACAAATGACATCCGCGCGATGCGCAGGGATTCCTGTACGCCTGTACAGCAGAATGCAGCCGAGCGTCAAACCGCCTATTCACACCGCGCGGAGCAAATAAGGTTAAGCGCATGAATTCGAAATATCCTGGCAAGGCAAGTCGGACAAATGCCGACTGCGCAGGTTTTACATTGATTGAGCTGCTGGTCGTCATCGCCATCATCGCCATTTTGGCCGCCTTGCTCCTGCCCGCGCTAGCCAGCGCAAAAGCCAACGCCCAGAGGACGCAATGCACCGGAAATCTGAAACAGCTTGGCATCACTCAACGCATGTATTCGGACGACAGCCGGGACTACATGGCTCAGCCCGGCTGGGATGGCGGCACCGTCGGCTCGCCTGCGGGTTGGCTGTATAATCCCAACGCCACAGCGGGAGGCGGCAACGGGACGGGAATACCTGACCCGCGCAACGTCCCGTTCAAAAACGAAAGCGAGGCCACGTCCTACAATGGCCTTTATTATCCGTATATGAAAAATGCCAAGTCGTTCCTGTGTCCTACCGACATTGCCAACAGCCAGGACTACTTGAAAAACCAGCGCAACAATATGCTGAGCACCTACGTGATGAACGGCGTCGTCGTTAACGATGCAGACTCGGCCACAACTCCCAAGGTCAGCACGATTTGGACGCCTCTCTGCTACCTTCTGTGGGAGCCTGACGAATACCTCAATTCCAACGGGACGGAAGGTGTGGGTGAAGGCGCTGGAGAGTGGAACGACAGCTCAAATTATCCCGATGCTCCTCCCTACGGCACCGAAGGCATCGGCCGGCTGCACAGCAAGGATGGCGGCAACATCGTCGCCTTTGATGGGCATGTGGATTTTCTGACGGCAAAACTTTTCGCTCTCCAGGCAAACACTCCTTACGCCTCCGGCCGCACCCTGCTTTGGTGGTCGCCATGGGATCCCAAGGGCGGCGGATCCGGAGAACGCTGAACTCTGAGTGCGGCCACAGATTGGGACCGATCAACACAGATGACTGACAAGACGTTTGTTTGACGGATCATGACCGCTTGTTGCGTGCGACCGGCGCACGTTCCGGCCAAATCGCGCGCGGAAATTTTTTATCTGTGTTGATCTGTGTTCATCTGTGGCTCTCCATCCCTTCTGGGAATCTGTGGTTTTAGGGGTTGAAGAATGGGGATTTGAAGGTAGAACATAGTCATGCGTTCTGTCTTCAGAAAGGCTCCGGAGGTTTTTTCCAGGCGCGCGGCGATGATGCTGCTGGCTGGTTTGGCCATGCTTCCTCCGGCCACTCCGAGTTTTGCGGCCAGGGAGCCTCTTGCCTCCATGCGCGCGCAAATCGATGTCGCCAACGACAAAGTCCGCAAGGCGCTCGTCCGCATCCGCGTTGTCTCGACCGAATACCGTGAAGGGCGCGAAGTCAAAATGCAGGAAGTCGGCAGCGGCGCGATCATCACCAAGGACGGCTACATCATCACCAACCATCATGTGGCGGGCCACGCCAGCCGCATGTTTTGCACCTTGTGGAATCGCGAGGAGATTGAAGCGGAATTGATCGGCACCGATCCGTTGACCGATATTTCCGTCATTAAATTGAAGCCGGAAAAGCCGCGCGAGTTCACTCCGGCCAGTTTCGGCGATTCCGCCACGCTGCGCGTCGGCGACTCCGTCCTGGCCATGGGCAGCCCAATGGCGCTTTCGCAATCAGTCACACTCGGCATCATCAGCAATACGGAAATGGTGCTGCCCCGCTTTTGGGGAGAAGGCAACCGATTTCAACTTGACGGCGAAGATGTCGGCGGACTTGTCCGCTGGATCGGCCACGATGCCGCGATTTACGGCGGAAACTCCGGCGGCCCGCTGGTGAATCTCCGCGGCGAAATCATTGGCATCAACGAAATCAGCTACGGTTTGTCCGGCGCGATTCCGGGCAACATCGCGAAAGCGGTGGCGAGGGAATTAATGGCCAAAGGCAAGGTGCAGCGAAGCTGGCTCGGGATTGAGCCGCAGGCGCTGTTCAAGGAGGAACATGATAAAAAAGGCATTCTCATCGGCGGCGTGTGGGAGGATTCTCCAGCCGCCAAGGCGGGAATCAAGGCGGGCGATATTTTGACAAGCCTCGATGGCAAAGCGGTGGATGTTCATTTTGACGAGCAAATGCCCGATTTCATGGGACGGGTGTCCAGCCTCCCCATTGGCAAACCGGTTCCGGCCGTCATTGAACGCGAAGGGAAAAAGATGGACGTCTCCATGACGCCCAGGGAGCGCGGCGAAATTTTTCCCAAACAGCGCGAATTGAAACGCTGGGGAATCACGGCGCGTGATTTTTCGTTTCTCCTGGCCATGGAAATGAAACGAACAAATACCGATGGCGTTCTGGTTAGCAGTGTCCGCCCTGGCGGACCAGCGGGAGAAGCGAAGCCTTCCCTGGAACGCGGCGATGTGCTGATCGAAGTCAATGGCAGCCCCGTGAAATCCGTCGAGGATCTGGAAGCGCTCACACAAAAATTGTCAGCCGGAAAACCCGAGCCGGTGCCGGTGATCGCGACATTTGTGCGGCGCGCGGCCCGATACCTCGCGGTGGTGCGCGTCGGCATCCAGGACGAAAAAGACCCAGGGCTCGAAGTCACGAAGGCGTGGCTGCCGGTGGAGACGCGCGTCATCACCCGCGAAATAGCGCAGCAATTGGGCACGCCGAGCCTCAAGGGATTTTACATCACCCGCGTTTACGCGGACAGCACCGCCGACAAAGCGGGATTGAAAGCGGGCGATTTTATTCTCTCTGTCGACGGCGAAAAACTCACCGCCTCCGGCCAGGAGCACGAAGACGAATTGACCACATTGATTCGCCAGTACGACGTTGGCAAAACGGTGGAGCTTTCAATCCTCCGCGACCAAAAGCCCATGAAGATCAACGTGGAATTGGAGCGTTCGCCGCGCTTGCGCCGCGAAATGAAAAAATATCGCAACGACGAATTTGAATTTACCGCCCGCAACGTTTCTTTCTTTGATTCCGCCGAGGAGCAATGGGACAAAAGCCAGCAGGGCGCATTGATTGAAGAGGTGAAACCCGGAAGCTGGGCCGAGCTGGCCAATTTGTATGTCGGCGATTTGGTGGTGGAAGTGGACAAGCAGCCAGTGGGAGACGTGGATTCGCTGCGGCAGGTGATGGAGAAAATTGCCGCAAGCCACAAATCGGCAGTCGAGATGAAAGTCATGCGCGGGGTGCGCAGCGCTTATTTGGAATTTGAGCCGGAGTGGAAACATTAAATTTAGAAACTGAAGAACTATGAAATCGAAATTGAACATGCTTTTGCTGGGAACGACCTTGGTGGCGGCTGCGTGCGGCGCGGACGAATTGTCCGACAAGGGCGGAGATATTTTTCAAAAAAACCAGCACGCCGTCGTTACGGTGCAAGCCGTCATGAAAGTCTCCGACGGCCGCAACGGCGCGCGTGAAAGCAAGCAGGACATCACGGGAACTGTGATTGACCCTTCCGGCCTGGCTGTGGTTGCGCTTTCCTCGGTGGATCCCACGGAGCTTTACCGCCGCATCAACGAAAAATTCGGCAAGACCGAAATCGAGGTTTCGGACATCAAGATTCTCCTTGATGACGGGACGGAATTGCCCGCGGAAATTGTCCTGCGCGACAAGGATTTGGACCTCGCCTACGTCCGGCCCAAGACCAAGCCGGCGGCGCCCATGGCGGCCATTGATTTGACAAAATCATCGCCGCTAAAAGTGCTTGAGCAGGTGGTGACACTGAACCGCCTCAATCGCGCCGCGGGCCGCGCCTATTCGGTTTCCGCCGAGCGCATCGCCGCCGTCATCCAGAAGCCGCGCACGTTTTACATTCCGGACAGCAGCCAGAGCACGACGGCGCTTGGGTCGCCGGCCTTCGCGCTGAACGGAAATGTCGTTGGGATGTTCGTCATGCGCGCGGTGAACGGCGAGGAATCGAGCGCCGCCAACGCCCGCGAGTATATGACCGCGATTTTGATTCCAGCGGAAGACATCTTGAAAGGCGAAAAGCAGGCCCTCGAAGCAAAACCGGAATCAGACAAGCCGGCTGCCGCAGTGGCGGACAAACCCAAAGACGACAAGAAATAGCCCAACGAGCCAGGGACGGTTCGCCATAATGGCAAGGAATGGCGCGAACCCCCAACTTCGGCGAGCCAGACTCCTGGTGGGGCGCATGTCAGTTTTTGGCAAAGCTGTAGAATCGAAGAACACCCGGCATGCCAATAGTGATTGCTCTCGCCCCTCCCGGAGAGAGAAGGAGAGATGGGATCCATTCTCGCGAGCCCTTCCCGGTTGCCATTATCGGGAATTCATATTGTTTTCCCGGTTCCCCTCCCTAACCCACTCCCCGCCGGCGGGGCGGGGAAAAAGAGAATCCTCGAGTGCGATGCCTGTTTCCAAGTCAACGCTTATGCCGCAGCATTCCTACCCCTCCAATTTCTCCGGACTTTCGAACAGGCCAAACTGCACCAATTTCGCTTTCATCGTCACGCGGGTGACGCCAAGCCAGCGGGCGGCTTTCGCCTGGTTGCCCCCGGCTTCCGCGATGGCGCGGGTGAACAACTCCCGCTCCGCCGCCCCGAGGGCGCGGGCGTGCGCGTCCGACAATTCCCCCCGTTTTGCCGACGCCAGCAGCTCGCCGATGTAATCGCCGAAGGCGCGCTTTGGCGAAAAATCCGGGGCGGGCGGCTTGTCAAGCACAGTGCGGACATGGCCGGCGTTGATTGTGTAATTTTGCGCCAGCAGCAGCGCTTTGCGGACGACGTTTTCAAGCTGCCGCACATTTCCCGGCCACGGTTCCGCCTCGAGAAATTCAATCGCCTCGGATTGGATGCTTGGCTCGGCGTGGCCAAGGCTCGGGCCGTGCTTGCGCAGGAAGTAGCGCGTCAAATCGCCAATATCCTCGCGGCGCTGGCGCAGCGGCGGCAGGTTGATGGCAACGACATTCAGCCGGTAATACAGATCCTCGCGAAATTCCTTTTGCGCGATGGCCGTTTCCAAATCGCGATGGGTCGCCGCCAGCACGCGAACGTCAAGAGGAATATCCTCCCGCCCGCCGAGCCGCTGCAAGCGGCGCTCCTGCAAAAAACGCACCAGCTTGACTTGCGTGGCCGGGGTCATGTCGCCGATTTCATCCAGCAAAATGGTGCCGCGATGGGCCTGCTCGAATCTCCCGATGCGCCGCGCCTGCGCGCCGGTGAAGGCGCCTTTTTCGTGGCCGAACAATTCGCTCTCCAGCAGCGTCTCGGGAATCGCGGCGCAATTGACCGCGATGAACGGCGCGCCCGAGCGATCGCTATGCTGATAAATCGCGCGGGCGATCAATTCCTTGCCTGTGCCCGTTTCGCCGCGAATCAAGACCGGCACCGGCCGCGACGCGACGCGCCCGATTTCCTTGTAAATTGCCTGCATTGCCGCGCTCTGGCCAACGAGCGCGTCGTTTGCTCCGCCAGCGCCGAGCGTGACCGGTTCGGACATCAGGCGATTGCTATCGGCGGCTTTGCGAACGAGTTCGATCAATTGCGGGAAATCAAACGGCTTCAGCAAGTAATCATACGCGCCGAATTTGGTGGCTTCGATGGCCGTCTCTGTCGTGCCGTAGGCGGTCGTCAAAATAATCGGGAGACGCGGCTGGGCGGCATGAAGCTGACGCACTAAATCGAGACCCGACAAACCCGGCAGACGCAAATCCGTAATGACGAGATTGAAGATATCGCGTCCCGCGCGAGCCAATCCTTCGTCGCCGCGGCGTTCAACGGCCACCTCGTGCCCTTCCTCGGCCAGCAAACGCCGCAAGGTGTCGCTGATGCCCGGGTCATCTTCTATCAACAATATTTTTGCCCCCGTGCTCATGTGGCCAAAATCAGGCGGCGCGCGGGAGAATGACGCCGAAGGTGGTGCCGTGATTGACGCGGGTTTGGTACTGCAGCGCGCCGCCGTGCTTTTGAATAATGCAGGCGGCGATGGAAAGTCCAAGACCCGTCCCTTCCGGCTTGGTGGTGAAGAACGGATCAAACAACCGCTTTTCCACGTCTGGCGCAATGCCTTGCCCGGTGTCCGCGACTTCCAACACCACCACATCCGTCTCGCCGTTTCCGAGCGGGATGCGGTCCGGCCGCGCGCGCAGCGTGATCGCGCCGTCATGCCCGATGCTGTCGGCGGCGTTTTGAACGAGATTGATGAGGACTTGTTTCATCTGTTCGCCGTCCACCTTGACGGGCATCGGCGAGGAATCCTCCACCAAAAGGCGAATGTTCTGGCGAGCCAGGCTTGGGCCGAGGAGAGACTGAACTTCCCTCAGCGGCTGGTCGCTTTGCATGCTGGCAAGTTCCGGTTCTGATGGGCGCGCGAATTGCAGAAACTCGGTTACGATGCGCTCCAGACGGGAAATCTCGCGCTGCACCAAGGCGGAGTCGGCGGCTTCCTGCGACCCGGGAGTGAATTTCTTTTGCTGGATGAAAACGGCGGCTTTGATCGCGGTGAGCGGATTGCGGATTTCATGGGCCACCCCCGCCGCCAGCATGCCCAGCGAGGCCAGTTTTTCGTGGCGTTCCGCCAGCGATTGCGTTTCCACCAATTTCGCCCGAAGCGGCACGACAAGATCACGGTAGGCCAGCGCCGCCAATGCAATGCCAAAGAGGTAAAGCAATCCCACCAGCGCCAGCACGGACTGCCGCAACTGGTTGAGCGTCGTGCTGGCCTGGGCCAGAACTAGATTGCGCGATTCGGAATGCGCGCGGGCCAGCGATTGGCCGAGATCGAACAGATGCTGTGATTGGGCGCGCGAGTTGGTGAATTCGTTGAGGATATCGGCCGGCTGGCGGTTCGTTTGCGAGATTTGGTACATCTGCCGCGAGACATCCAGGTAATCGAAATAGGCGGTTTTCACGTCGCGCAACAATTCCTTCTCGCGGGATGTGGTCAGGGAAGGGGTTTGACTGTTCAACCAATCGCTCAAGTCATGGCTGGATTTCTGAAATTGCTCCCACGCCGCCGGATCGCCATCCATGATGTAACGGAGGCGGATCGTGTTGACCTCGCGCAGCGAATCCTTGAAATGTTCGGAGATGCTGGCGCTTTCGGAATCGACCTGGGCCAGTTGCCGGCGGAGCAGGCCGGACTGGCGCTGCGACAGAAAGCTGGCCAGCGCGATCAGCACGCCCAGCAAGGCGGCGGCGATCCCAAGCGCCGTCAGCCGAAATTTTGCCGTCCGATTCATGTGCATTGATAATACCGGAGATCACCGCCGCTCACAAGGCCGCCTCATCCAATGAGGCAGCCAGAGGGTGCGCGACAAAATTCTTCATGCCGGCTTGGCCCTGAAGCGCCGCAGACCCGGAATCTTTGATTTCGCTCCCAGCGGAGCGGAAGAACCAGTCCTCCGACCAAGAGTGCGACACGCCCTGCCCCCCTGTGCGCCGAAAGGACACATTGCAAAAAGGGGATTTTTCTTTAAGCTTGGCCCAGCTTCCGGCAGTCTTGCCTGCCCAAGCAACATGCGCCAATTTATAACCATAGCTGGGAACGCCTTCATGGAGCTGATTCGGCAGCCGGTCTACCTGCTGCTAATGACGCTCTCGACTTTGTTTGAGGTCGCTCTGGCTTGCGTCAATTATTTCGGATTTGGCGATGAGCCCAAGCTGGTCAAAAACACCGCCTTGGCGGTGATGTTCCTGGCGGGTTTGTTCGGCGCGGTCTTGAGCGCTTCGGCTTCTGTGGCGCGGGAAATTCGCAGCGGAACGGCCTTGGCGGTCATGGCCAAGCCCGTCAGCCGCAGCAAGTTTCTGTTTGGCAAGTATGCCGGCCTGGCCATGGCCCTTACCCTCCTCGCCTTTGTCAACATGATTGGCGCGCTGATGGCCACACGCATGGCCTTTGATGCTTACGGGGATGTCGATTATCCGGGCTTGGGCGTGTTCACTGGGTCCATTGCGCTGGCATATGTATTGGCGGCATTCAGCAATTACTTTCTGCGCCGCCCGTTTGTTTCGGATGCGGTTTTTGGGGTGGTGATCATGGCGGTGGTGGCTTTTGCGGTTTTGCAGTTCATTCCGCGCGAGGCGATTCGGATGGGTGAGAGCTACGAAGGCATCGATTGGCGGGTCATTCCGGCTTCCGCGCTGCTGTTGATGGCGTTGCTGATCTTGGCGGCGCTGGCGCTGGCTTGCTCGACCCGGCTGGACGTGATTCCGACGCTGGCCATCATTTCAGCGCTGTTTTTGCTGGGATTGATGTCCGATTATTTCTGGGGCGAACGCGCGAAAGCGGGTTCCTGGTGGGCTTCTATTCTTTACGCGGTGACTCCGAACTGGCAATTATTCTGGCTTGCGGACGCCTTGGAAGGTAAGAATACAATACCGTTGAGCTATCTGGCCAAAGCGTTCGGGTATGCGTGCGCTTATATCGGCGCCACCCTCGCGATGGCCCTAATGTTGTTTGAGGACCGGGAGTTGAACTGAGTTGGAACTAAATCGAGGCCGGGCAGTCTAATTTGCAATGGACCAAAATACAAAAAAGACATCGTTGATGAACCTGGTGGTGCTGCTGGGCGCAACTTTGGCCCTGCTGCTGATTTCCAGCTACCTGAGCTCGGGCGCTGCCACCATGGCGGCGATTTTGACCGGCTTTGGGCTTCTGGTGGCGCTCCTCAACTTTTTCCACATCGGCCTGCTTGAGCGGGAAGAGTTCGAGAAAATGGAGATGGAGGAACTGAGCAAGTCCCGCGGCAGCGAGTCGCTTTTTTCCACCGCTGGCGGCGACACGTTCCCTGCCCGGCGCTCCCGCGAACAATTCGAGCGCTTCATCATTCCGAGCTTCGCGGCGATTCTCTTTGTCCTTGAAGCGCTGGGCGCATGGCTGGCGTGGCAGAAGCTGCCGGGCGTTCCACCTCTTATCAAAGAACGGGCGACGCTGGCGATGTCCTTCCTCGGGTTGATGGGGATGATTCTGTTCCTGCTGGGCAAGTATTCGAGCGGACTGGCCCGTCTCAAAGGCATCAAGCTCTTGCGCCCCAGCTCGGCCTACATGCTGTTGAGCGCGTATTCGTGCCTGATCGTGATTGGGGCGATCGCGGCGTATTTGTCGGGCGTCGCCCGAATCGATATTATCGTGGCGCGGGTTTTCTGTGTGATTTCCGGGATTGCGGCGGTCGAAACGTTGCTAGCGCTCGTGCTGGAAGGATACCGCGTCCGCGTGGAAGGCCGCGAAACGCGGCTGCTTTACGAGAGCCGTCTGGTCGGTTTGCTGGGCCAGCCGGAGGCGATCATCACGACGGCAGCGCACGCGTTGGACTATCAATTTGGCTTCAAAGTTTCTGATACTTGGTTCTACCGTTTTTTGGAAAGCGCGTTGGGTTGGCTGCTGCTGGCGCAATTTGCCATTTTGGTGCTTTCAACATGCTTTGTGGTGATTGACCCGGGCGATGAGGCGTTGCTGGAATGTTTCGGCAAGCCGATGGGCGAAACAGGCTTGATTGGGCCGGGGCTCCATGTGAAACCCCCGTGGCCGATTGGCCAAACGACGGTTTATCACACCGACCGCATCCAGACTTTCCTCGTTGGCGCGGAGCCGGATCCAAACGACACCGTTACTTGGACCGTCAAGCACGCCAAGGAAGAGAATTATTTGGTGGCGAGCGTCGAGTTGAATGCCGACGCCCCCTCCGCCGCGCAAATTGAGGAGAAGAGCCCGCCGGTCAGCCTCGTTTCCGTCAGCATTCCGGTTCAATACCAGATTACCAATCTGTCCAGTTGGGCCTACACCAACGAAGATCCGGTGACACTTTTGACGAACATCGCCGAACGCGCGGTTGTCCGTTACCTTTCCAGCGCGAATTTTGACGATTTGATGTCCCGCGGCCGGGCTGACGCCGAAAGCACCTTGCAGCAAAATATCCAATCCGAGGCGGATGCGAAGCAGCTTGGGGCGCGAATTCTTTTCGTGGGTTTGGAGGATGTTCACCCGCCGTCGAAGGTGGCCGACGTCTTTGAGCAAGTGGTCGGCGCCTCGGAAAAGCGCGAGTCGAAGATTTTGCAGGCGCGGGCGCATGCCATTGCCACCAACGCCACTGCCACAGGCGAAAGCTTCCAGAAGGTTGCCAGCGCCCAGGCTGATTTGCACGGGGCGGCCACCAACTCCGCCGCCCGGGCCATTCTTTTTGCCAGCCAGCAAAAAGCCTACGCCGCCTCGCCAGGCCCGAAAGGAATTTACGAACAGCAGGCTTATTTGAGGGCGCTGGTTGAAAACAGCGCCGACTCGCGCAAATACATTATCGCCACCACCAATGCGCCGAACATCCCGATCTTCAATCTTGAGGACAAAATCCGCGATGACTTAATCGGGAACCTGACTAAGCCGACTTCGAAATGATATGAAACGCAAGCCCCTTACATTGGCAGTAGCCTTCGTCTTGTTGATTGTCTTTGGCCTGATGCTGTTCGTCTACCAGGTGCGCCCGTCCGAAGTGGCGGTCGTCACCCGGTTCGGACGCCTTGCCCGCGTCAAATCCACTCCCGGCCCCGGCTTCCGCCTGCCCTCGCCCATCGAGCGCGTTTTCAAGCTCGACCAGCGCATCCAGAATTTTGAAGCCAAGGGAAAATTCGAAGAAATCAAACTCCACGACCAGAGCATTATCCTGCTTTCAGTCTATGTCGGCTACCGCATCAATGATCCGACGAATTTCTTCGTGAAAGTTGCGGACGGCTCGATTCCAGAAGCGGAAAAAACCTTGACGGAAATCGTTCGCAGTTCCAAGAACGCCGTGGCGGGCCGCCACGTTTTCTCAGATTTCATTTCCGCCACCCCGGGTGAAATGAAGTTCGCCAGCATCGAAAAGGAAATCCTGGACGATGTCCAAAACCGCGTCCACAACGCGACCAACAACTTCGGCGTCGAAATCAAGTTTGTGCAAATTCAAAAGATCGGCCTCCCGGAAAGCGTGACGGCGGAAGTTTTCGACCGCATGAAATCGGAGCGGGTCTATTATATCACCAACGTGACGTCGCAGGGTGAATTGGATGCCACCCGCATCCGGGCGGAAGCCGATGGCCAGGCCGCCAAACTTTTGTATGACGCCGAGGCCGAAGCGTTCAAGATTCGCGGGGAAGGCGAAGCCGAAATGATGAAGTCGCTGCAAATCATGCAGGAGAATCCGGAATTGGCGGCCTTCAACATGCAGATGGACGCGCTCGAGCAATTTTTGAAAAAGAAGACGACGCTGGTTCTCGACCTCAGCACCTCGCCGTTGCAGTGGCTGAAGATGGAGGAACCGAGCAAGAAAGACAAATGAGCGACCTCGATCCCAACGCACTGCCCCCGGAGCAGACTCCGCCGCCGGAAGACGCCGGTTCGCTGGCGCTGGCGGAGGCGATGCGCAGCAGCTTCATCATTGTCCAAGTGATCATGGTGGCGCTGGTGCTGGTTTTTCTCGGCTCAGGATTTTTCACAGTCGGCCCTTCGGAAGCGGCCATTCGCCTGCGGATGGGGAAACCGGTCGATGGCGGAAAACTGCTGGGGCCGGGCGCTCATTGGGCCTTTCCAGCGCCGATTGATTCAATCGTCACCCTGAAAATCACCTCGCTGACGAACGCAGAATCAGCCGTTGGCTGGTATCAGACCGCCTACGAGCGCAGCATCGGCCAGGCCGAGCCGCCGGCCATGCAGAAGCTCAATCCGGCATCTTGGACCTACGCCATCACGGCGGACACTAATATTATACATCTCTGGGTCGATGCGAAATATCACATCACCGACCCGACGGTTTTCCAATTCGGCTTTGTCGACGCGACGGCGTTTTTGACCAATACGCTGAATAACGCCCTCTTGAGCGCCGCCAGCGAATTCACGGTGGACGCCATTCTCACCACCAACCGCGATGCTTTCCGCGAACGCATTCAACGCCAAGTAAATCAGGTGGTTGACGACGAGAAACTTGGCCTTACGGTGGATTATGTGGATTGGGGCGCATCGGCGCCGATGTATCTCAAGCCGCTGTTTAATGAGGTCACCAAAGCGATGCAATTGCGCCAGAAATTAGTCGAAGACGCGCAGACGTATGCCACGAACGTTATCGCTCACGCCAAGGGCGAAGCCGATACCCGCATCCGCGTGGCCGATGCGATACGGAAATACCGGGTCGATTCCATGGCCGCCCAAGCTGACGCTTTCAAGAAGCTGCTGGCCCAATACCAGCGGGACCCGGAGCTTTTCAAGCGCATCAAACAAATGTCTGTTCTTGCCAACGTCTACACGAACGCGGTGGACAAAATCACGATCCCGCCGAATTCGAAGGAAGTTCGCTTTAATTTAAGCCGGGAACTGGAGGCGCCGACGCCTGTTTCCATTCCAAATCCTTAGCCTATGCGAGTGACCTCACTATTAAGCCGCGAAAACGATGCGCTCGATGACGCGTGTGGTTGCGGCCACGACCATCACCACGATCACGGCCACGACGGCCACGACCATTCGCACGTCGCGCTTTCCATGGCGTGGACGCTGGTGGGCGTCGTTTTGGTTTTGAATTCGTTTGTGATGAACTGGATTCTGGACGCTGGCAATCCCATTGCGGCGGCCAGCGCGATGTTCGGCGCCATCATTTTGGGCGCGCCCATTATTTGGGCTTCGGTGGAGGATTTGCGCAAGGGATTGCTGACGACAAACGAACTGGTTTCGCTGGCGGTTTTGGCGGCGTTTGGCGCGGCGGCCTCCGATTTCGGTGGCAGCACCTTTGTCCGCCAAGTGAATGGATTTCAGGAAGCGGGCTTGATCGCTTTCTTCATGCTTCTCGGGCAGATTATTGAAACACGCACGGCAGAAGGCGCGCGCGCTTCGATTGAATCGCTCATCAAATTGACGCCACCCAAAGCCCGCCGGGTGAAGGGCGCCACGGAAGAGGAAGTGGAGACTCGCCTGCTCTCAGTGGGCGATGTCATCCGTGTCCGCCCCGGCGATAACGTTGCGGCTGATGGCACGATTGTCAGCGGCCAGGGTTCATTGAACCAGGCCAACATCACCGGTGAATCTTTGCCCGTGGACAAGAAAATCGGAGACGAAGTTTTTGCGGGCACACAGAATTTGACCGGCGTGCTCGAAATCAAAGTCACCCGCGCCGGCGAAGACACGACGCTCGGAAAAGTGCGCGATTTGATCCTTGCCGCGGAAAGAACGCGCCTGCCGATCATGCGCATCATCGATCAATACATGGGCTTCTATACGCCGCTCGTGCTGGTGATCGGCGCTTTGGTTTGGGCGTTTACCAACGATCTGAGCCGCGTGATTGCGGTCTTCATCGTGAGCTGCCCATGCGCCTTCATTCTGGCCACGCCCAGCGCAATGGTCGCGGCGCTTTCCGCCGCCGCCCGCCTTGGCATCCTCATCAAAAACGTGGGCGATATTGAACTCGCCGCCCGCATCAATGCTTTTGTATTTGACAAAACCGGCACGTTGACGACCGGCAAGCTGGCCGTCAGCCGCCTCGCTCCGCTGGGCGGGACGGCCCCGGCGGACTTGCTCCGCATCGCGGCTTCCGCCGAGAAATACAGCAACCATCCGACCGCCAAGGCTCTGGCCCAATTGGCCGGCGAAGCGGGCGTTACGCTGGCTGAACCGAAGGATTTCGCGGAAACCGCCGGGCGCGGCGTGGCCGCCAGCATCGATGGCGCGCTGGTTTTTGTAGGACGCGCCCAATGGCTCAAAGACCACGGCGTCCGTGATGATTTCCTCAAGTCTGTCGATTTGAATGAGACGGAAGGTTTCAGTCTGATTTTCGTCGCGCGCAATAATCAGTGCATTGGCTGGGTCGGGTTGGAAGACCAAACCCGCGCTGAAGCCCGCGAAGCGCTGGCGGATTTGAAAACGACGGGCGTCCGCCGGATTGCGATGGTCTCCGGCGACCGCCAGCCGGTGGCATCGCGCGTGGCCAAGGAAATCGGCTGCCCGGAAGTTCTCGGCGAATGCTTGCCGCAGAACAAAGTGGAATTTGTCCGTGCGATGAAGGCCAAAGGCTACCGCGTCGCCGTTGTCGGCGATGGTGTCAACGACGCTCCGGCGCTGGCCGCAGGCGATCTGGGCATCGCGATGGGCGCGGCGGGCAGCGAGGTCGCGGTTCATAGCGCGACCATTGCGCTGATGAACAACGATCTGCGCCGGCTCCCGTTCCTGGTGCGCCTTTCGCGCCAGACCCGTTCTGTCATCAATCAGAATTTCCTAATCGGCATTATGTTCGTGATTGGCGGTCTGATTATGGCTGCGCTCAAGATCATCGACCCTATTATCGCCGCTGTTTTGCACGTGGTGGGTTCGCTGCTGGTGGTTTTCAACAGCGCCCGCCTCGTCCGCCAGGGTGAGGAATTGGAGCCGCATCTCGCGCCTGCGCTGCCGGCTCCGCCCGCGCCGCCCACGCCCTCTAACGCGCCGAAAGCCGCCCTGCGGCCCGCCGCTGCCGCCGCATGAGCGCTGTCGTTGACTCTTTGACAGCGCCGCCCAGCGGCAAATCCGGCCAGACGGTCATTTCCGTTCGCGGCCTGACCAAAATCTACACGGATTTCTGGGGCCGTCCCAAGGCCAAGGCAGTCGACAACGTTGATTTCGAAGTCAAGAAGGGTGAGGTCTTTGGGTTGCTGGGGCCGAACGGCTCCGGCAAATCGACCACCGTGAAAATGCTGCTCGGCCTGCTGCGGCCGACGCGCGGCCACATCGAGGTTTTTGGCCATTCGCCCCGGCACGTTCCCAGCAAGGCGCACATCGGTTATCTTCCGGAAGAGTCTTATCTCTATCGTTTTCTTGATTCGCACGAGACGCTCGATTTTTTCGGCAACTTGTTCGACCTGCCCGCTGACAAACGCAAGGAGCGCAACGAGCAACTGCTGGAAATGGTGGGCTTGAGCCAGGTTCGCACGCGCGTGGTCGGGGAATTTTCCAAGGGCATGCAGCGGCGCATCGGCCTGGCCCAGGCGCTCATCAACGATCCCGATTTGGTCATTTTGGATGAACCGACGGCCGGCCTTGATCCGATTGGCTGCCGCGAAGTGAAGGATTTGATTCTCGCCCTCGCCCGCCGCGGCAAGACGGTCATTCTCAGCAGCCATTTGCTCGCCGATGTTGAGGATGTCTGTGACCGCGTGGTGATTTATTACGGCGGACGCATTCACGCGCAAGGGCCTTTGCGCGAACTGCTGGCCAAGCCCGATTCCGTCCGCATCACAATGCCAGCGATACCGCGCGATCACATGCAGACGATCCTGAATTTGATCCGCAAGGACGTTGAAGCCGACAAGGTGCAAATCGATAATCCGACGCAAAATCTCGAAAGCTATTTTCTCGATGTCGTCCGAAAAGCCAAGGAAACGATGTCGGAAACTTCCGGCGCAACTTCGGGCAGCCGTGTGGCTGCTTATCTGCGCGGTGACGCTGAAGCCGGGGCCAAGGGCGACCAATTGCTGGAGCGATTGACTGTCAGCGCCCCGAAACCGGAAGAGCCAGCTCCCGTTGCCGCCGCGCCCGCGCCGAAGATTAACGAAGGAAAACTCGCCTCGCTTTCCAAAGCGTCGGCGCCCGTGCCCGCGCCTGCTGCTCCGCCGCCCGCGCCCGCCGAAGACGCACCCGCTCCCGCGCCCACGCCGGCGGAATTGAGCAAGGCGAACGAAAAACTTTCCTCCCTCTTGGGCAAGCCGGGCAGTAAATGAACAAGATTGCGACCATTGCCGGCCTGACTTGGAAGGCCGCCTTTCGCTACAAGCTTTTTTGGATTCTTTGCGCGCTTCTGGCCGGGGCCGTTCTGGGATTGCCGCTTCTGCTGAAGGATGACGGCACGGCGCAGGGCATGGTGCAGATTCTTCTGACTTACACACTCAGCGCGACCGCCACCCTGCTTGGATTTGCAACCTTGTGGCTCTCCTGCGGCACGCTCGCCCGCGACGTCGAGGAATGCCAGATCCAAATGGTCGTCGTCAAACCCATCGCCCGCTGGCAAATCTGGATGGGAAAATGGCTCGGCCTCCTGTCGCTGGACGCGGTTTTGCTCGCTTTGGCGGGGATTGCGATTTACGGCATTTTGCAATTCCGCGCCAGCCAGCTTTCCCCTGAGCAGCAAAAATATCTGCGTGAGGACATTTTTGTCTCCCGCGCTTCCGCCAAGGAACCCAAACCGGACTTCAGCAAGGACGTCGACGCGATCATCAAGAAGAACATCAAGGATACTTCGGCAATGAGCGATTTCGATCTGAGCGAAGTTCGAAGACAAATCACCGCGCGCCTCGAGACAAACTATACGGTGCTGGGGTCGCGAATGGTAAAGCGCTGGGGCGTCGATCTTCACCGCATTCAAGATAAAGTCAAGGGCAAGAAACTGCAGTTGCGGATCAAATTCCACACCGGCGACATGAATCCCGAAACTCAATACACCACCCTTTGGCGCGTCGGCCCACCCGGTTCGCCGCGCCAGATGGAACTGGCGGAGACGTTTCCGCCGGATTCGTTCCAGGAATTCACCCTGCCGGAGAATATGCTTGACGATAAGGGGCGCCTCTGGATCGAAATGGGGAATCCGAACGAGACGGACTTGATCTTCCCGCTCGAAGATGGAATGGAACTGCTCTATCCCGAAAGCGGTTTCGGCATCAATTTCATCCGCGGGCTGTGCATCATTTTTTGCTGGCTCGCGCTGCTGGCGTCGATCGGCCTGGCGGCGGCGAGTTTTCTTTCTTTCCCGGTGGCGGCCTTTGTGTCGCTGGCGGTGCTGTTCATCGGGCTATCCAGCGGGACGGTGGCGACGGTGGTGGAGCAGGGCACCATTGTTGGTTTCGACTCGAGCAAGAGCGCCTATGGGCACTCGATTGTTGACTACGCAGCGGTGCCGATATTTCAGGGGGTTCTTAAAATCCTGCGGATGGTGCAGGATTTTTCGCCAATCGAGTCCCTCAGTTCCGGCCGAAGCATTACGTGGAGCCAATTAGGCCGCGCCGCGCTGCAAATCATCGTCATTTTGGGCGGCTTTTTTTGCCTGGCGGGGATTATTCTATTCTCGCGCCGCGAATTAGCCACCGCGCAGGGGAATAATTAGGCCACGGAGCCCCGGCAATTCTTATGGCTTGGTAGGGCGAGGCTCCCGACGAGCCGTTCCCCTGTCCGAAGATGGCTCGGCAGGGGCCTCGCCCTGCCGAACCGGAATTATTGGCAATTGACCATCCACGGAATTCCGAAGCGGTCAATGGCCATTCCGAAACCGGCGGCCCAGAATGTTTTTTGGAACGGCATGACAACCGTCCCGCCTTCCGCCAGCTCCTTGTAAAGGGATTCGCCCTTGACGGCATCGGCCAAACCAATGGAAACCCAGAGGCCTTGTGGCTTTTCATATCGGCCAGGAGGGCAATCGGCCCCCATCAAATTGCCGCCCGCGACTTCCAGCGTGGCGTGGAGAATCTTGGAGCCCATTTCCGGCGGCATCTGGGCGGCCATCGGCGAATCTTTATAGGTCATCGTAAAGACGATTTTTCCAACGAGGCACTTTTCGTAAAATTTGAAGGCGTCCGCGCAATTTCCATCAAAATTAAGGTAGGCGTTTATTTGCATAAGAATTTATTTTGCCATGTTTTAATGCGGCTCCCAGTCAAATGCAACCCCGAGATTGTGAATTTTGCGCGACAAGCCGTCATTGAAAGCAGCTGAGAGGCGCGGACTTTTGGGCGGAGCGCGGTGTCGAAGACCAGCCGCAGCAACGTGACATTGACCGGCGCGCTTGGCAGCGCAAGCGCCGCGGCTGGTCTTCGCCGCCTCCGCGCTCAGACGCAGGCACGGTGTCGCGCACCCACTTCTAACCACACCGCCGCTGGTCCCGCTGCGTTCTTTCGGCTTGTCGGAGGGCGAAGTCCGCTATTAAATTTTGCGGAAAACCGCATGAAGAAAAAACTCTCTCGCAGAAAATTTGTGGCCACGGCGGGCCTTGGCGCGCTGGCTTCCAGTTCGTTGAAGGCTTTTTCTGATGCGCCGCAGGTTTTGATCCCGGGCGCGATCAAGCCGCTGGTCATCGCCGCCTCCAATGGAAATCGATCCAAGGACACCGATGGCATGACGTGCGTCGCGCGCGCGTACAAGATGATCACCGAGGGCGCCGATGTGCTCGACGCCGTCATTGCGGGGGTGACGATCGTGGAGTTGGATCCCGAGGACAACAGCGTTGGTTACGGCGGATTGCCGAATGCCGATGGCGTGGTGCAACTGGACGCCTGCGTCATGCACGGGCCAACGAAACGCGCCGGTGGCGTGGCTTGTCTTGAGGGCGTTCGCACGCCGGCCCTCGTCGCCAAAAAAGTGATGATGGAAACGGATAATCACCTGCTCGTCGGCAAAGGGGCGCAGACGTTTGCGCGCAACATGGGCTTCAAAATCGAGAAGGATTTGAACACCGACAAGTCCCGCGAGCTTTGGCTGGAATGGAAGCGCCGGACGGATCCCGAGCATTATCCCGATCCCAAAACCCGCTCGGAAGCGGGCCTTCGCGTGCAGCAAAGGATGGCGCTCGAAGGGTTGCTCGATCACGAGCACATCTTCGGCACGATCAATTGCAACGGCGTCAACGCCAAGGGAGAAATCTGCGGCGTGACAACCACGAGCGGCCTCGCCTTCAAAATTCCCGGCAGAGTGGGGGACTCGCCGATTCTCGGCGCCGGGCTTTATGTCGATGGCACGGTGGGCGCGGCCGGTTCGACCGGGCGCGGCGAGGCGAATCTGTTCGGATTGTCGTCGTTCTTGATCGTCGAATCGATGCGGCAGGGGATGCCGCCAAAAGACGCGGGAATGCTGGCGCTCAAACGCATCGCAGCCAACACAGTTGAAAAGCGCCTGCGGAACAGCCGCGGGCAGCCGAATTTCAACGTGAATTTCTATATCCTCAACGCAAAGGGCGAGTATGCAGGAGTCGCGCTCTATCCGGGAAAATTCGCCTTGTGCAATGCGGATGGGCCGCAAACATTGACCAGCGAAGGCTTGTTCAGTGGCAAGCCTGTGGACTAAAACGCAACGATTCAGTTGAGGTGATGCGAATGCAAACCAGATTTGTGGTGGTGATAACGTTGGCGTTGGCTCTGCCAGGGTGCATTTCCGGCTCCGATCGACAAATCGAGCGACGGCAGCCAGTAAGCTCGAAGTTCATTATTACGTATGGCGGGTGAATGCGAAGGCCTTTGGGAACAAGCTGTAGAGAGGGACGCGCCTCGAAGAGAGAATCGAAGAAGCTAGGGGAAAAAATACGTCCTCTCATTTTAACTCAGCAAGCGTCGTTCAAGCCGCGTTGCGCGAATACTTGGCCCGTCGCGGGGCCTCCATTGCGGCGGGCTCCGTGTTCTTCAATGATCATCTTGGACAGGTCATGGTAAAGGGAGCGGACGAGGATTGCCAGAAGGCGAGGGCGGTATTCGAGCGGCTAAATGGCAAGGTGATGGAACTTGAACGTCACGAGGTCAAGCCATTGCAGACTGGATAGTCACGCCTTAATGATTTTCCGTGACGCCCCAAAAAACGAAGACTTCCTTCCAGAACACAGGCGTGTTGTAGGGCAATTGGCAGTGTCCGCCGCCGGGGACTTCCCATAGCTTTTTAGGCCCCGCATAATTGTTGAACAAACGGCGGGTTAGCTTCGGCATAACGACACCATCGCGTTCGTCAAGTATGATTCCCACTTTGCCTTGGTAGTTCCGCAGATACTTCTCTGATGGGTAACGATCCGCGACCAAAAGTGCCACCGGCAGAAAAGGATAGTGGCTTTGTGCTGCGTCCACCATGGTGTTAAAGGGCGAAATCAGGAGCAGGCCGGAAATCCTATTGGAATAGGTTCCCGCCAGATACGATGCTACGCCGCTGCCGAGCGATTCCCCGATAAGGTAGATGGGTTTGTTGGTGGGAAGCGCCTGCACCGCCTCGTCCGCAGCCTTGAAGAGATTGCTTTGCGTCGGCTGGCCGGGCCGATCCTGGTAGCCTGGATATTCAAGAATGTAAACGTCGAACGCGGATACCCTTTGCAGGTCATCTGCATACCGTCCCGAGCCGACGGCAGTGCTTCCGTTGCCGTACAAAATCAAAACCGAGCCAGCAGCCGGCTGCGCGGGCGACGGCCGCTTCATTCCAATGATCTGGCCCGCCGCATTCGTCCACCGATCCAGCGAGGCGCTCCGTGCGCTTTGATCCACTTGCGGCGTGGTTGCGACGGAAGGATAATACATCAGCGAGCGCTGGAAAATCGTAATGAGGACACAGATGATGAGATAAATAGCCGCAGCGCAAATCAGCATAAGTTTGACGGCATTGCGCGACACCTTCGAAATTGAGCGTTTTGGCGGCCCATTCATCGTTCGCTAGGGATTAGGAGAGCTGGGAGACAGGATAAACGATCCGACGTTCGTCTTCCCAAGGAAAAAGCCGCCGCCAAAGGAAGTGTTTTGCAAGAATGCGCCGGCGCCCCCCATGGTGCTGGCAGGGCCTTTGTTCGTGATGGCAAAGGTAACGAGTCCTGTCTTGGCATTCACGGCGCCGTCCAACGAACTGCTTTCGTAACCGGGAGAAATGAAATTGGTGAGGAACGAGTTCTCCGCATTGAAGTCAATGCCAAGGCTAAGGTTGGCCGTCAGATCGCCGCCGACGACATCGAGGTTGAGCGGCATCGGCAGGGCCGCTTCGTGGGCGGGCGGATTCGTCCAAACGGATATTATGGCGGCAACGCTGGTCATGAATCCGTCGGTGTACAATTTAGTCGCGTGGGACGGGCTTTTGATCCAGGTCAGACCTGAACTAAGGAGCGATTTGGGGCCCAAATCAAGCCAGCCCATCAAGAAGCCTTGGTAGGGATGAGCTGTGGCGAAAATTGGCAGCAACCCTTCCTGGGAGACCGCCACAGATTCGCTGAACGTAGAACCGTCAGCCAGCGCGCCGTTTAAGGTGAAACGGCCCAGATGATTCGTCATTAAAGCGTATCCATAACCCGGCGGCACCGCGCTGGGATCATTTGTTAACGGTGCAAGCAGCATCGTGAATTCGGCGGAAGCCGGCCACTGGGCGGCCCGCAGCGCCAGCAGGTTCGCCGTCCAGTTTTGGTTGGAGCATGTGATAACGCCTGTGACCTGCGGCGGATTTGTCGTCCATTTGAGCGAGAGCGCCATTGTGACCGGCCCGCCTTGGCTTGCGGCTCGCGCGATGCGGTTGGTGGCGTTTCCGGAAATATCAAATCGGCCCGCCACTGCGTATGATTCGCTTTTGGTTAAAACCCTGGCTGTGAATGAGCCCTGCGGTCCAATCTTCAGTCCGCTAAGCATGCCGGAGGATTCATAAGAGATTTCGTTGGAGACGCAGAACAAACCGCTGTAAGCGCCCTGCGCTCCAAGGTAGTAGTTCGAGGCAAAATTCGCCTGCAACACCATGTTCGATTGCATGACAAAATGCAGGGGATTGTTCGTCGACAATATCGATCCCGTCCAATTCGAAAAGACATTCCCTTTGGCGGGAAGGGCTCGAATGGTGTAAGCAAGACCCACCTCCAGATTTGTGCCGTTGAAGCTGGATGTGATTCCGCCAAAATTCTGCGGAGCAATCTCGAGATCGATTGGCTGCAAATCCACGTATCGCAATTGCAGAGCAACTTCATCTGAGACATTGCTGCTGGAATCCATTGCGAAAGCGCGAATCGTGTTGGTGCCAGGTTGAAGCGTGACATTCGTAGTCCAGTTTGTCCAAAGGTTGGTGGTAAACGGCGCGCCAAAATGATTGGAGTTAAGCTGGAAAAAAATGGTGCCGATCGCAGTCCGGCTTTTTGTGGTTCCGCTCACGCTTAAGATATTTGTGCCGACGCTCAAGCCCGCCAGCGGCTCGACAATTCTAATGCTGGGTTTGGGAAACGACATTGTGACCAGAGTGTTAATGAGATTGCTGCCTTTTGGAGTTCCCCACCCTGTGCAAAGATCGTAACCGGGCACCGCGTAATACTGATTTGGGCTATCAGGATTCGTGTTGTTCCCGGTGACGATGTCATGATAATACGGGCTATGCATCGCGGACTTTCCTAACTTGTAGAGGGCAGGATTTAGAAAGCCGACGGGCGGCATCTTAACTCGTTCCGCTTGTTCGTTAATCAATGCGGCAATGCCCGCCCAGATCGGCGCGCCGGCGCTGGTGCCGGAGAAATACTCATCCTTTGCACCCTTGTTCCAGACAAACCAAAGGCCCGAGGCAATTATGGAAACATCGGGAAAGTTTCGCATGTTCGTCGAACCGCCGCTTTCACCGAGATCAAGGCCGGTCTGCCACTCAGGCAATGCGTAAATATCGCTGACGCCGCCACCCGATGAGCAATAGTTGCCGTCGGCATTGTCTATCTCCCCCCAAGACTTCTCCGATTTCCAACCGCCGCCGCGCCCGGCAGTCGCCAACGAAGTTCCGCCCACGCTGGTCAACGCGGGGCTGTCGGATGGATGCCCTTCGTGTTCCTGCAAGTCCGACCAATCGTAAGCACCCCGGTCGCCCGAGGCTTGAAAAAACGTCTGACCCTGCGCAGCAAATTCCAAAAGAATATTTTCATCAGTGTTATTGAAGCCGTAATCCCACGATGAGCTGAGTTGGCGCGCTGAATTATCCGTGGCCATCCGATTTAGGAGGCTGCTGCCATGTGTATTGGATCCTCCCTCGTATACAGTGATGCGATCCAGTGCCGGCGCAATGGCCATGGCAAATTCAATATCGCCAGCCACTTCGGCGTTATTTGTTTCGGGTGTAGCGTATGCTCCTGTCACTAGCACATTTTTCAACGGCACGCTTCTATTGATCTCTGTATAATATAGTGACAATATCACCAAAGCTCGGCTTGCTTCCAGAAGGCAGTGACCAATTTGGGTCTGCGCCGCATCCGGCTCAGGGCCTTGCGCCCGCAATGACTCAACTTCGCCAGGTCGGCCGCGCAAAGATTGGGCAACTCGTGCTGCTTGAAGTAACCCCAGACATACTCGGTGGGATTGAGTTCGGGCGCATAGGCAGGCAGTCGTTCCACCCAGATTTTGCCTTTCAGTTGATCCACATAGTCCCGCACCAGCCGGCTGCGGTGGATGGGACCACCGTCCCAAATGACCAGAAGCTTGCCCGGGATGTGGCGTTGCAGATGTTTCAAGAATTCGATCACCTGCGGGCCTTTGATGGTGCCGGGGTAAAGCCGGAAGTAAAAGTTCCAGACCGTCACCCCGGCGATGATCGAAAGCTTTTTCCAGTTGAAGTCGAACTGCAATACCGGGGTCTGGCCGCGCGGCGCCCAAGTGCGAACCCGGTGCGGCTTCTGGCTCAATCCGCTCTCGTCGATGAAAACCACGATTCGCCTCTCGCGGAGGGCTTTTTTTTAAGCTGCGGCCAGCGCACTTTGCGCCAGCGGGTGATCTCCCGCTCATGGCGCTGCCGAGCCTGGGTGGTGGGCCGCTGGCAGCTCCAACCCAGCTTTTGCAGAAGCCGGCAAACATGGTCCTCGTGGTATTGGACGCCCGTCAACCGTTGGATAACGGCGGCCACCCGCCGGGTGGTCCAAAGCTGGGTGCCAAAGTCATGGGCTTCGGGTCCCTGTTTGAGGGCCCGTTCCAACTGGCGGAAGTTCTCGTCGGTCAGGCGGGGCTTGCGCCCGGCTCGCCCAGCCTTTTTGAGAGAGGGCGCGCCATGGTCCTGCCAAGCCTTATGCCAGCGGCTGACCGATTGCCGGTGGACGCCAACTTGGCGGGCGACCTCGGCCTGGCTCAAGCCTCGGTCGAAAAGTTTGACGGCTTTCATGCGCCGCCGTTCCAGTTGTGCAAACTGCGCCAAATCGCGTTTTACGCCTTTAGGATTTCCCATACCCAAAAATTAGCATAAAAACAATAATGTGTCACTATATTATGCAGAGATCAATAATGTGGTTGGATTGTTCGTATATGCTAATGTCTCCCGGATAATAGCCGTCAAACTCGAGCAACCCCACCTCTTGTCCGGAACCTTGCAGTGCTACCCCGGGCAAATACGCCGCACGGAGGTCAAACGCCATGAAATATCCATAGATTCCAGAACCAGTGAAAGCATCGGACACGCTATTTGCCGATAGTCGCGCGTGTCTTCCTTGCGGCTGCGGTAGAATGTAATTGTCCAAGCCTTCGATATCCTCCAACGGAATTTCGGCGGGGAGGGAAGGCTCGGCGTCGGGCGAGTAAAACGTCCGCCCCTTGATCGGATGCTGGTAGGTGCGGAGCGTGACATGAAATGCCTTCTCGATATCTCCGGCATATCCGTCGACATCCATTACCATTCGGTTCGGATGAGTCCCCGCAATGGTTAGATGGTTCGCTCTCGCAAACGACTTCAGGCTCTCGTATTCCTCCAGCGTCGGACCGAATTGCCGCGTGAATTCATCCGTTCCCAGGTAGTGACGGTAGCTGGGATTCGCCGGGTCAGAAACCGCGTCCACCAACTGGCGCAGCCCTTTGGGGTCGCGCACCGGCAGCCCCAGCGCGAGGCTCAAGCGGGTTGCGCTTTCAAGACGCCCGTTCGCCTTAAGGCGCCGCACGATTCGCGGGACATGGTTGGTAAGAGTTCGCAATTGCCCCTCCACTGTTTCGGCGCGAGCGCCTGTGGAGCATGAGGCGGCAAGCAACATGAGCCAGAACAGTAACCGCAACTTTTGCAACGACATGCGGGGGAACAATTAGCCCAGCATTGGGAGGGATGTCGAGTGTTTGGTTGAACCGCTCGTTCAGTGCAGGCCGGGAAGATTGGCGCTTTATTTGTCCCCGTCGACACCCTTGTACCAGGGCGTTTGCCAATAAGGTGTATTGCAAGCCGCGACGATTCCCCCGATCAAGGCGAAAAGTCCCAACAAGACGACCGGCCAGCTCAAATGGTTGCGCGCGAAGGCCCGCAATATGAACTTGAATCCGAAAAGAAGACCCACACCGCATCCCAAGATCGCGCCCCCGATGAAACGAAAGGCTACGGTAACAATGAAGTCCGGCCATTTGCTTTTTTTCATAACACGAGAAGCCGATGGTGCAGCCCCACTGGGAATCTTGTCAATAAACAGTTTTTGCCTTGTCCCAATCAATTCCGGTGAAGTCAATGAATGGCCCGGTTTGATCGGACTCGGCAGCTTTTTTTTGAAACGCCCACTCTCTTTACTTCTTTCCATTTGGCTGAATTCGCCTCAGCATCACTCCTGGATCCGAAGGCCGCCTGCAAGATTCGGCAACAGGGGCGGCGAAATTAGAATGGGTGGACTGGCAGCGGACTCACGACCCCAAGCCCCGGTTGAATCCGCAGCAAGCATCGCGCGGATTCCTTGATTTTTTTTGCTTTCCGCCGCGGAAAGCGATTTGCAATTTGCAATAATGGACGCGAATAAAAACGCCACTCCCTCTCGAAACGCTGTCTCGGCGCAGACGATTCCGCTGCAAGCCTCATGGTTCTTCAGGCGTCCGTTCTACCAGGTTTTGAGGCGGATTCGAAAAAAGTTTGTCGGGACTGACGATGGAGACGGCCCTTGGGATTGGAACTCGCCCGAGGCGAAGCGATCCGCCTGTTATTTGGGGGAGTCAGCTTCAGATTTGATTCGCACGCGGCTGCTGGATCAGAAGCCATTCATGGCGGCGCGCTTTGGCAACACCGAAATCGATACGATCCTTCCGTATTATCTGCGCAGCCACGGGAATTTCTTAAAGAGGTCGGCGGGCTTTCTTCGAGGCGAGCTTCCCTATTTTTGGTGGGAGTTCAATACGTTCAGGCGAATCGTGTATGACTCGGGATTTTTCCCGTTGAATGTGCGGTTGGTGGAGCGCTTTTGCCGCCTGATGATCGATGACATCAAAGAAATCGATGTGCTGGCATCGTGGCTCAACAAGGAAAAATACCTGGCAGCGGGGATGCGCAATCCCTCTCGAATTCCAATCGACGATTTTTTCCCTGTCACGCATGCGGAGCCATGGTCAGCGGCGCTGGAAGGAAAAGTGGTGCTGGTGATCCATCCATTCGGCGCCACGATTGAGTCCCAATACATGGCCCACAGGCGAAAGCTGTTTCGGAACCCAAAAATGCTTCCTGAGTTCGAACTCAAAACGTTGCAGGCAGTTCAGACCATCGCAGGCACGCCTCCTCCACCCGGAATTGAGACATGGTTTGATGCATTGGACTCGATGAAGTCCGCGGTTGACCGGATCCATTTTGATGTCGCCATAATCGGTGCCGGCGCCTACGGGCTGCCGTTGGCCGCCCATGTGAAACGGCTGGGGAAAAAGGGAATCCACTTGGGCGGCAGCACTCAATTATTATTTGGAATCAAGGGGAAGCGCTGGGACGATTACGGCGTGGGGGCTGGCTTGTACAACGAGTGGTGGGTGCGTCCATCAACGCAGGAGACGCCGGGAGGAT
Source organism: uncultured Verrucomicrobiae bacterium (assembly GCA_963764165.1). Lineage (GTDB taxonomy): Bacteria > Verrucomicrobiota > Verrucomicrobiia > Limisphaerales > Palsa-1400 > Palsa-1400. Next base: position 3,397,060 of record CAVXRD010000002.1, on the reverse strand, counting down.
TCAGACAGGTGGAAAATGGCTGTTATTGGTGACATTGCGGTGGAAGAAATTGAGCGCGAATTGAAAGCCGCTCATCTCTCGCCACCCGCGATTTGACACTCTGCTCACAATTGTCTATTGTATGCATACAAACGACAATATCATGATGAAACATGGATTTCTCCTCTTGGCCGCGGCGGTTTTCACGATGGTGATGGCGCCGGTTCAATCCTGTCCGGCCGCGCCGGATGCCAGAGCCCTTGGCGAACACTTTGTCGATTTGATGGCAAGAAAGGATTTCGCCGCCGCAGTGGCACAGTGCGACGGGACGATGAAAGCGGCCATGCCCGAGGCGAAATTGAAAACAATTTGGGAATCAGTGCAAGGCCAGGTGGGCGCATATCAAAAGCGAATCCATGCGCGAATGACCAAGACCGCCGGATACGACATCGCATTTGTCACCTGCGAATTCGAGCGCGCCAAGCTGGATGCCAAGGTCGTTCTCAACAGCGAAGGACGTGTCAGCGGCCTCTTTTTCGTGCCGTCCACTGCAGATGCCAATGTGGATCCCGAAGGCCCGCCGCCCTATGTCCGCACCAACGCGTTCCGCGAAAGAGAATTTTCGGTGGGCTCTGGCGAATGGGCTTTGCCCGGAACGTTGGCCATGCCCGCCGAAAGCACCTCGAAGCCATGCCCCGCCGTGGTTTTAGTGCATGGGTCCGGCCCAAATGACCGTGATGAATCGGTTGGCGGGATCAAAGTTTTTCGCGATCTGGCCTGGGGCCTGGCGAGCCGCGGAATCGCTGTCCTGCGCTATGACAAGCGCACGAAAGTTTATGGCGCGAAATACATGGCTGAACCTCCGCGCCATATCACCGTGAAGGAGGAGACAATCGATGACGCGCTGGCGGCGGCGGAGCAATTGCGCGCAGTCGCGGGCATTGATCCCAAGCGTGTATTCGTCCTTGGCCACAGTTTGGGGGCGACGGTCGCGCCGCGCATCGGTTTGGGCGATTCGCAATTGGCGGGACTTATCATGATGGCGGGCGCCACCCGGCCCCTTGAGGATATCATTGTTGAGCAGACGCGCTATTTGACTTCCCTTTCCCCAGAGAGCGCAGAGGGAGAAGCGAAAGTGCGCGAGATGGAAACTCTGAGGGCGCGCATCAAAATGCTCACGGACACCGATGTCGAAAGGTCAACAATATTGCTGGGCGCTCCGCCAGCCTATTGGCTTGATCTGCGGGCGCACGATCCCGTTGCCGCCGCCAAAACGGTGAAACTGCCGATGCTGATCTTGCAGGGAGGGCGCGATTATCAGGTCACGCATGGCAATTACGACGACTGGAAATCCGGCCTGTCAGCGATGCCGAATGTGACGTTCAAATGGTATCCCCATTTGAATCATTTATTCGTGACGGGCGATGGCAAAAGCACGCCGCAGGAATATGATCAACCGGGCTTCGTCGAAAAAGCGGTGGTGGACGATATCGCACAATGGATTTCAGCCGTGCGCTAGGTGCACATGGCCATAAGCGTCAAATTAATAATTATTAGCACGTGTGAAGTTTTGTCTTATCGACTCGCCCCGCTTGCGGGGAAAGGGTTAGGGAGAGGGGAGCCGAATTGCGCGAAACGAATGCCGAGGAATTCAACACAGCGAGTCTGGAAAGCCTTGCGGGTTCCCCTCTCTCCGGCTCTCTCCCCGCAGGCGGCGAGAGAGGGAAAAACGTCAAAGGCCTGAGTTGACGCTTATGGAACACAAAGCCGACGCAAACGAAATGCCGGTGCTGCGGATCGATCTCCGAAGCCCCACGCCGGTTTACCGGCAGATACTCGACGGACTGCGCGCGCTGCTGGTGGCGGGCGCATTCAAACCGGGCGATAAACTCCCGACGGTGCGGCAATTGGCGCTGGACTTGGGTGTCAATCATAATACAGCGGCGGAGTCCTACCGGCTGCTGGCGGAGGAAGGCTGGCTTGATTTGCAGCGCCACCATGGAGCGACAGTGCGGGCGCGTGAGGCGCAAAGCGCCACGCCGGAGCAACACGAAGATTTTGCGCAGCGCCTGCAGGAATTGGCCGCGCGGGCCATTGCTGATGGCGTGGATAAGGATTTGGTCGCCAAACAATTGATGGACCTGGCCAGCCAGTTGAAAAATTTTCGGAAAGGAACAACATGAAAAACGCGAATTGTTTTTTGATTTTTTCAGCCCTCTTTCCATGGGCGTGCATTGTCATTTCCACTTGGATGACGCCCCGGCTGACCCGGCCGGACTTGTTTTTCTCGGTTACGGTGAAACCAGATTTTCGCGGCACACCGGAAGGGGCGGAGATTCTTCGCGGTTACTCGCGGATCATCCTTATTTTTGCTGCATTAGGATTGTTGCCGCTCGCTTTTTTCTTTCTTTCCGAGTCGTGGATTCTGGCGGGGATTCTTTGCCCCGTTGCCGTGGAGTTGGTGGGATTTTTTACCGCCTTCATTTTGTCTCGTCGCAGGGTTATGGCATTCCGGATTGAACCGACCGCAGTTCGCGAAGCGGGTCTTGCGCCGCGCACGGTTTCGCTTCCTGGGGGATGGCTTGGGCAGGCGGGGCCATTTTTGATTTTGCTGGCGGTTGCCGTCGCTCTTGGGCTGAGGTGGGATCAGATTCCGGCGCGTGTTCCCATTCATTGGGGAGTGGAAGGCAAGCCGGATGGCTGGTCAGCCAAATCATGGGTCTCCATCTTTTATCTTCCAATGATCGGCCTTTGGGTTTGTATGCTCATTTGCGGAATTTCTTACGCCGTTGGCAATGGAGTGCGGCGCATCCACAGCAATGGCAAGGCAGGCGCTCGCGAGGGAAAATTTGTGCGGGCGGTTTTGTTTTTCCTCCTCGCGATGGGATACTGGATTGCGCTGCTGATGGGCACGATAGGGATCACGGCCCTCCGTCGGAATTTGAATGCGCCGATTCCAGAATTTTGGCTGATCATCCCCGTCGAAGTCATCATCGTCGCAGCCGTCCTGGGAATTGGATACCGGATGGGCCAGGGTGGCTGGAGAATGGATAAGACAAATGAAGCCGCGCCGGATGACGCGCCGGTGGGAGATAGGACGCCGGATGCCTGCTGGAAAATGGGAATGATTTACTACAACCCGAACGATCCTGCGGCAATTGTCGAAAAGCGGTTCGGCATTGGCTGGACGCTTAATTTCGCGTGCCCAAAATCGTGGATATTAATCGGCGTTTTGGTGCTGTTCATGGTCGGCGTCCTCATTGTGTCACTGGCCGCTACTCGGTAGGGCGAGACTCCGTCGAGCCGTGACTCATATATAGGCATCGCCAAGCCGAATTAATTCGAGCGCCCCCTTGACTGGCTGAATTCCGAAAAATCCATGCCGGGATCGACACAGTCTCGCCCTGCCAAGAAGGCTACGGATCCACTGTGATCTCGTCCCATGCCATTTTGTGCCTTTCGGCATAAGCCTCGAACACTTTTTCGTGCTCGGTCAATACCGCGCGCACGACGGCGGAATCATCCGCCAGCCCCTGCTCCGCGATGCCGTTGGGAATGAGATCAAGCTGGCGATACGCATACAGCAGCGCGAAAACCGCCGCCGCCGCTGTGGCATACGGAAAATCATCCTCCACACCTTCCGCGAAGTCTTCCACGACGTCGGCGAGAAATTCCAATTGGTCCGTCAGGTGGGGGTAGGCGGGATCGTCAAACTCCGTAAACTTCAGTTTCAGGAACGGCAGCTTTTTATGGATGCTCTTGAGGACGTTGGGCGTGATCGATGCCGCGCCGCGATGAACCAAATTCACTAGCTCTGCCATGCCGATAGATTGATTCAAAATCGCCGTTTGGCAAGCCGACATTTTGTTTTACACCACCTCGAACGGGCACTTCGGGATCGAGCCCAAAAATGCCTGGCCGTACTGCTTGGTGATAATGCGGTTGTCCAGAATCGCCACGATGCCCGAATCGCTTCTGGCCCGGATCAACCGCCCGATGCCCTGGCGGAATTTCAAGATTGCCTCCGGCAGGGAGAATTCGCGAAACGCATTGCCGCCCCGCGCTTCGATGGCTTCCATGCGCGCCTCGATCAGCGGATGGTCCGGAACAGCGAATGGCAGGCGCGTGATGATCACATTGGAAAGCGATTCGCCCGGCACATCCACCCCCTGCCAAAAACTATCGGCCCCAAACAAAACTGAATTGATGTCGGATTTGAATTTCTCGAGCATCACCGAACGCGGCGTGCCGGTGCCTTGAATGAAACATTCGACGCCCAGCTCGTCGAAGAATGGCTCCATCTGCTGCCCAACCTCCAGCATCAGCTTGTAATTAGTGAAGAGCACAAACGCTTTTCCGTGTGTCAAGCGAATAAAATGCTCGATCCATCGAATCAGGTTCGGCTGGTAAGCGGGCTCGCGCGGATCGGGCATTTTGGCGGCGACGTAAATTTTCATTTGCCGCTCGTAATCGAACGGCGAGCCGGCTTGCACAAGGCTGGAATCTTCCCCGCCGACCTGCCGCGCGAAATACATCAGCGGCGGCGCCTTGGAGGACGATTTTACGAGCTTGGGATTTTCGGGCGTCAATGAAACGGCCAGTGTCGCGCTTGTCATCACCACCGAAGTTTCGGCGCCGAACAGCCGCTCGCGCAAATAATCCGCCACGTTGATTGGCGCCGCGTGCAGGGCGATGTTGCGCTGCGATTTTCCCGCCCGCTCGACCCAATAGACGTGCTCCGGCGCGCCCTGGCTTAAGAAAACCGCGATGGCGCCGCGCAACTCTTCCAGACGGCGATTGAAGTCCGCCAGCTCCTGGGCGGTGTCCTTGTCATCGACGGTTTTGATGAGCGCGCTGACTTCCTCCCGCACGCGAATCAGGTGAAGCGTCAGATCATCTTTGACCATGTCGCATTGGCGGATGCGCATCTCGGACCAGAACCGGGCTGAACGCGGCGTTTCGCGTTCGGCGGCCATTTTGTCGCAAGCCATTTCGACCGAGTCGAAGAATTTCTCGGAAGCGTCCAGCGCATCCTGCACGAGCTGCTCCTTTCCCCTGCGCAGGACTGTCAGCAAACCTTTCTTGGTCTTCGGATGCCACAGCCGCTGGAGGCTGTAGCGGAGTTGCGCGTGGGTCACGCTGAGGCCGATGTGCCCGGAGGCGACCCGCTCGACGGTGTGCGCTTCGTCGAAAACCGCGAAATCATTTTTGAGCAGGATGCCGCCCCTGGGCTCCTCTTCCTGGCTGCCGAGCAATGTAAAGAACAGCGTGTGATTGAGCACCAGAACATCCGCCGCCAGCATGTCGCTGCGGGCGCGCTGGTAAAAACAGACCTGCCCTCCGATCTTCACAAAATCGGAGGTGTGGCCGCATTGGCGCGGGCTGCACAATCCGCGCTCGGAACAAACCTGCTGCCAGACGTTGGGCGGCGGCTCGACATCAAAATCGGAAAGGCTGCCGTCCTCCGTTTTTTGGGCCCACTCCTCGATGCGCTGCAATTCCGCCATGTCCGGCGAGGTGAAAAGGTTATCGGCTTGATGCCGCACTTTTGCCAGGCGGCGTGTGCAAAGGTAATTATGCCGGCCCTTGAGCATCGTAAACTGAAATTTCACCGGCAGAATTTGCGCGAGCATCGGCAAATCTTTTTGGATGAGCTGCTCCTGCAAATTGATGGTGTGGGTGGAGATGATGGCTTTCTTGCGTTTCGCCACCGCGAAGAGAATCGATGGAATCAAATAGGCCAGGCTCTTGCCGACGCCCGTTCCGGCTTCCACGATGAGATTGTCCCCCGCCTCCAGCGCGCGGGCCACCGCCACGGCCATTTCCTGCTGCTGCGGGCGGTATTCGAAATTGCGCGATTTGGAGAGAATCCCGGTGGGCGAAAAAATTTCCTCCACCTGGGTTGCCAATCCGGGCGAAGCGCCCGCCGGCTCCGGCTCCACCAGGCTGATCATGACTTCTCTCCGGCCACCGGCCCGCGCGCGCGCAGGGGCGCGATCTCCTGTTCGGCCTTGTTCTTGACAATCATGCGCTCCTCCAAAACTCCGCGCCACGTCACGTTCGGATAAACCACTGAGCCGCGCCCCAGAACACTGCCGGGGCTCAGCACGGCGTTGCAGCCCACTTCGCAATTGTCGCCAACCATCGCGCCGAATTTTCGCAATCCGGTGTCGAACGGCTGGCCGTCGATCTCCACCGTGATGTTGCCCGGGAATAGTTTGAAATTGGAGATCTTCACGCCCGCGCCGAGGTGCGCTTTGAATCCCAGAATTGAGTCGCCGATATAATTGAAATGCGGCGCCTGGGCTTTGTTGAATAGGACGGCGTTCTTCAATTCCGTTGCGTTGCCCACGACGCAATCATCGCCAACGATGACATTTTGCCGGATGTAGGCATTGTGCCGAATCTGGCAATTTCGACCAATGACTGCCGGGCCGATAATCATAACGCCATCCTCGAGCACCGTGCCTTCGCCGATGGAGACTTTCTCGCCGATAAAGGCGCGGCCCACGCAGCGGTTTAAAAGTTTATGCGCCGCAAATTCTTGAAGATACGGGCCGATTTTCGCCAAGGCGTCCCAGGCAAACTTGCAATCTGCGAAAAGCGCGGCGTGCTCGGTCTTGGAGAGATCAAACAATTCACTCGGCTCAAACATGCGCCTATCAGCGTAGGCCGCCCGCCGTGAAGATCAATTCAAAACGGACTCGCAGACGGACCAAGCCGCAGATGGACGCAGACTAACACGGATCAAATCAAAGCTGAAAAAGGCGAGTGGTGAACCCGCCTTGGAACGTGGTTTGCAAAAGCTGCCTTGTTAAATGGGATCACCGCGCAGATCGTTGATGCCTCAGATGGAAAGGAGCTTTCGCGCGGAGAAGACCAATGCGCAGAGGAACACAGCGCAAATCCGCGCTCCTCCAAAACAGCGAAGAACCAAACGTGGGCGCCTCACGCGCTCGCGCTGGTGTACTTGCGAAGCGAGCAGCGCCAGAAAAGTTCCGAAAGCGCAAAGCAGCCCGCTCCCATCCCCGCCAGCAGCAGCATCGGCTTGGGGGAGGCAATTTCGTTCAGCAGCAATTTCGCGGGAACATTTGCCACCAGCAGCATGGGAATGGCGAAGGTGAAGAATGCTTTGAATGCTCCTTTGAACGCCGCGTCCGGCAGCCGCGCGATGTTGAAAAAACTGTAGTATCCCCAGACGATTCCCTGCGCCCGAACCGTCCAAAAAGCGATGCTCGTGAGCATGAACATCAGCGAGTAGTGAATGAGAATGCCGGCGAGGCACAGCAGGAAAAATCCGAGAACGCGCGCCGCGCTCGGAATCAAATGAAGCTGCGCTGCCGCATAAATCATGACGCCCAGCGCGGAGGCCGCGTTGACGAATCCTCCCAAATCCACCACCCGCAGCGAAACGAGAAAGCGCGGGTTCATCGGCAGCAGAAGCATGAAATCCAGCCGCCCGGTGCGAACCAGATCCGAGAACTGCACACAGTTTGAGAGAAAAACGGCCTGGAAAATTTGCTGGATGAAATGACTCGCTCCAACCAGCAGCACGACCTGCCATTTGGACCAGGTCGCGATGTGATCGGTGTGCAGGTAAATTACGCCGATGAATGAAAGCTGAAGGCCAAACCAGAGCAATTCGACGATGATCCACATCAGGAAATTGCTTTTGAACCCCATTTCACGCGCCACCGAATTGCGCCATAACGCCGCGTAAATCGCAGCGTAACGCCGCCACCACGAAGTCTGTTTGGCAGTTGCGTTGGTCATGCTTTACCCTCCGGCTGCGGAATACTTGCGGATGCCGCGCGACCAGACACAGCGCGCCAGACCGTAGAAAAAAAGAACCCATGCCGCTTGAATCAGCATTCCGCGCCACAAATCCGCGCCATGAACCTGCCCCAGGTAAATGCTCACCGGAAAAAACAAAAGATACGGAAATGGCGTGCAATTCAAAATTTGCTCCATGAGAGGCGGCAGAATATTCAACGGGAACACATGCCCGCCCGCGAGATACTCGAACGCAAATGCGATGAATATCACGGTGGAAACCTCAAGGAGCCAGAAGGCGAGCAGCGCCATGGTATAGGACATGAAGAACTGCAGCAGCGCGGCCAGAATCGTCGTCGCGATGAAACAAATCATCGACACCATCCCCGCGGGAGCCACCAGATATTTGCGCAGGCAATAAATAAAAATCCCGACGGGAATCATCGAGACCGCGGTGAAAATAATTTTGCCGGAGAAAAAAAGGCAAATGCGGTATGTCAAGTAATCAATGGGCTTGAGCAGAAACTGGCTGATGTTGCCATCCTTGATGTCGGCCGCGATCTGCCAATCGTCCTCGCTCACCGCCGTCAATGTGTCAACAATTGTCACCAGCAGATAATACGAAATCATTCCCGCCAGGCTGTAATTGCCGACCTGGGTGCTTTGCCCGGCGTAGATGGTTTGCCAGAGGTAAATCGTGGCCAGCAGCGGAATCAAGCTGAAGCCGGCGCGAAAAAGAAAATTCACCCGGTAGACCAGGGTGCTTTCAAAGCCGATTTTGACGACGTGCCAGTATTTCCGCATGGTTCAACCCTTTTGGGGCAGGTCGAGACTCCGTCGAGCCGTGGCTGTTTTTTGGATGATCATGCGTTCTTCGATGCCGAATTTGCTTCACGCGGATGCGGAGAAAAAATCAGGGCTCGACCGGGTCTCGCCCTGCCGGAATGGATGGTTTTCCTCGCGGGAGTCATGCTGTTCTCAGGTACGCAGGGGCGCGTGAATGTCGAATTCCGCCAGCTCCGGCACAAGGCGTTCCATCGGCATGCCGACGACATTGGTAAACGAGCCGGAAATGATTTGCACCAGCTCATCCCCCTTTTCCTGGATGCCGTAGCCGCCCGCTTTGTCCAGCGGATTGACTTCGGAAATGTAGGAGCGAATTTGCTCGCGCGTCAGCGCGCGGAAGGTGACGACGGTTTCGTCAAAAAACATTTTCTGCCGATGCATCCGCAGATGGACCAGGCAAACGCCGCTGACGACGCGATGCGTCGTCCCTTGCAATGTGAAGATCATTTCCTCGGCGTCCTTCAAAGTCGCAGGTTTGCCAAACATCCGGCTGCCGAGCGCCACTACGGTATCCACTCCCAGCACGACGGCGTCGGGATATTTTTTCGCGATGGCGCGGGCTTTGCGGTAGGCGTTGAGCTGGGCGGTTTCCGTGGCGGTCAGATGTTCGCCCTGCGATTCTTCGACGCCGGTGGGAATGACTTGAAATTCCAATCCCAAGCCTTCGAGCAATTCTTTTCGGCGGGGCGAAGCGGAAGCGAGAATGAGTGTGTTGGCATTCATGCGGCTGGTTCCAATGCTTTTTGAAACGGAGCCAATTTTTGTTCAAACGCTTCGTCCGAAAGAACTGGCGTGGAGTGCCCCGTGGGAATTTCCACATCCAGCTCAATCCACGACTTGCACCCGCCGTAAGCGGGGCGCATCGGAAGCGTCCAGGGCGTGTCAAATCGAAAAACGCGCACCGCCATGGCGTGGATTTGCTTTTCCCCGCCCCAATCAAACCGGTCCGCAATCACCTCGCCGCGCCAGATGTGCTGGCCGCGCAATTCCTGCGCCGCCGCCAATGATTCCACCAGACGCGCTCCAACGACACGGGCAAACCCCTCGATGCGCAATAAATCCGGCGGTGGAAAATGGGGGGCGATGGCATCGTAGCGTTTCTGCGCGCTTTCAATGACGGAAGCGCGCTGCTGATGGAACAGGGTGGGGAAAAGCAGGAACTCCGGGTGTTCCACTTGAAACCCGCCGCGCCCTTCGCGGATGCCGCCCTTGCGCAAAATGACGATCTGCTCGCCGCGCAGCAGCGCGTCCACCACCACCGCCCATTCTTTGAATGCCACTCGCACCGTGTAAACATAGCGCAAGGTCGGAAAGGAGTCGAGCCACGGCGGACGCATCTGGAGGAAGGCCGAGGACGCGGAGATGAAAAAGCAGCGTCGGGAAGAAGAAATGCATTCTTTCCCTGCGCTCTCGGTCTCCCTCCTGTTCAAGATCAAAGGTTCCGGTTGAGTCAATCTGTGGCCAGCCCTTGGCCCTTTTGGTTTGAAAGCCGGTCATCTCGCATTACATTTCCGGCATGGCATTGACACCATCCACCATGTTGCCGCTCGGGACGACGGCTCCGGAATTCCGGCTGCCGGATCCGGCCGGCAAGGTTTATTCGCTCTCTGATTTCAAATCCGCCAAGGCGCTGGCGGTTTTCTTCATTTGCAACCATTGCCCGTACGTGAAACACATTCGGGCGGGTCTGTCGCAATATGTCAGGGATTACCAATCGCGCGGCGTCGCGGTGGTCGCCATCAGCGCCAACGACGCGGTGAATTATCCCGACGACAGCCCGGCGAAAATGGCGCTGGAATCGAAGGCCGCCGGTTACATCTTCCCGTATCTTTACGACGAAACGCAGGAAGTGGCCAAGGCTTATCAAGCTGCCTGCACCCCGGATATCTATCTGTTCGACGCCAGCCAAAAGCTCGTTTACCGCGGCCAATTCGACGACGCCCGCCCCGGCAACGGCGCACCCGTCACCGGCAAGGATCTTCGCGCGGCCACCGACGCGCTTCTGGCAGGCAAACCAATTTCCGAAAAGCAAACCCCGAGCATGGGTTGCAATATCAAGTGGAAGTAGAGCGCTGCTATCGAGCCGGAGAGTTCCGGCGGATGGGAGAATCTGGCGGCGCTTCGGCGGTTTGCAATATTTTCCCGCGTCTGCACTGCCCGGCGTGACTATTTGCCCAATCCAGCTTTCTCGTCCTGCGGTTGGACGAGTTGGCCGAATCGCGCCAGTTCGGGCCAAAATCCCATTACCGCCAAAACTACGACGATGGTCGCGATTCCGCCGGACACCACCGAGAACACCGGCCCGAATCGGCTCGCCACCGCGCCGGACTCGAATCCTCCCAATTCATTCGATGTCCCGATAAACAGGTTGTTAACCGAGGATACTCGCCCGCGCATCGCATCCGGCGTGAGGAGTTGCACGAGCGTGTGGCGGACGATGACGCTGATGTTGTCGGCAAATCCGCAAATGAAGAGCATGACCAGCGAAAGGGGGAACGAGCGGGAGAAACCAAATCCAATGGTGGCCAAACCAAACACGATGACCGCCCACATAAGCGACCGGCCCGCCTTCTGCATCGGCGCGCGGTGCGCCATGATCATCGCGCATATCATCGAGCCAACCGGCAGCGCCGCCTGCAGCAATCCCAATCCCTGCGGCCCGACGCCGAGCAAATCTTTCTCCTTCGCATACACCGGCAACAGAGCGGTCGCGCCGCCGAACAGCACCGCGAACAAATCCAGCGTGATTGCGGCCAGAATGATTCGGTGGCTGAAGACAAAATGAAATCCGCCCAGCAGCATATCGAGGGAAATTGGCTCTCTCGGAGGCGGTTTGCTGTGGGTTTTCACCAACCCGATCATGATGAGGCAAATCACCGCGGCGATGGATGTGAAGATATAAACGTCCAGCGCCTTGTGCGTCAGCGCGATGATGGCTCCGCCAGCCGCGGGGCCCGTCACGGACGAAAACTGAAACGTGCTTGATGACCAGGTTACCGCCAATGGAAATTCGGCGCGCCCGACCAGTTGCGGCAGAAAGGAAGCGCTGGACGACCACAAAAAAGTTCGCGCAACGCCAGCAATGGAAAGGAATACGTAAATCCAGATAATGGGAGCCTGCTGCCACGAAACCCACGCCAGGCCAAGAGATGTGCAAGCCATCACGGCTTGCATCCACACGATGACTTTTTTTCGCTCCCGCGTGTCGGCGACGTGTCCCGCCGGGATCGTCATCAGCACCATCGGGATGAAGGCGGTCAATCCGACCAGGCCGAGCTTGAGGGTGGAGTGCGTTCGCTCGTAAAGCTCCCAGCCGACCGCCACCGTCAGCATTTGCTGCCCAAATGACGCGACGAAACGCCCCGTCAGATAGAACAGAAAATCCCAGTTACGCAGCACCGCGTACGGGCTCGACTGGCGATCCATCAGGCTTCAACCCTTCCCTCGAACGCAAATTCCGCCGGACCGCACAAGCCTACATTGCTGAATTGCCCATCCTTTTTGTCAAAACTAATTTCCAGCGAGTCTCCGCTTTGCACCCGCACCTTGACCGGCGAGGCGAACCCGCGCAGTTCCGCGGTGATCAGGGCCGAGGCGGTTACGCCAGTGCCGCAGGCGAGCGTTTCCCCTTCCACGCCGCGCTCGTAAGTGCGCACGCGGATCTGGCCGGGGCCCAGCAGCTGGACAAAATTCACATTCGTCCCGCGCGGCGCGAAATGCAGGTGATGCCGGATTTCCGAGCCGAGCGGCTGCACCATCGCCTTGTCGGCGTCGGGGACATACATGACCGCGTGCGGAACGCCGGTGTTTAGCGAATGGATTTCGCTGGGACCCACGCTCAGCGGGACTTTCTGGCGCAAATTCAAATCGCGCGGCGGAGTCAAGTAAACCGTGACGGTCTCCCCATGGATGTTGGCGGTGATGATGCCGGCCCGCGTTTCAAAGGTGATTTTTCCGCTGACGCCGGTGAGGCGCTGGATGAAGCGCGCGAAACAGCGGGAGCCATTGCCGCACATTTCCGCCGAGCTGCCGTCGCTGTTGTAAAAATCCCAGGCCCAATCCGCCTTGCCGGAATCGCAGGGAATTAAAATGATAATGCCATCGGCGCCGATTCCCTTGTGCCGGTCGCACAAGCGCACGACCTGCTCGGGCTGCAACTGAATTTGGCGCGAACGATTGTCGATCATGATGAAATCGTTGCCCGCGCCGTCCATCTTCACAAAGTCAATGACCACGGTGCGAACATAACCTGCCCGCGCGGCGCGTTCCAAGTTGAAATTAAACTCGCCTCGCGCCCAAGCGCGGAGGGAGAAACCAAAAGTCATTCGGATAGGTCGAGCAGGATTTGCGGGATAAAACACAAGTTCGAACACGATTGGATGTAATTTTGTCCGCAGGGTGATTCGATGAACATCTCATTTGGGAGAGTGATGATGAAAAGCCCGGTGCGCGCGCATTCAAGCGCGGCTGGTCTTCGACACAGCCGTAGCTCCGGCCGGATTCCGCGTCGGTTTTGGCTCGCCTGGAGGAAATTTTGGGCGTCTCATGGCTGCCTCGATGTTCCATAGGCGCGCCCAATCAGAAGTTCACCCGGAGCGAATGGCGCGGCTTGCCGCCCTTTCTTTTCTCTTATTCATTAATTGTGTTGCCTCTGCTTCCGACGATTGGGCCCAATTTCTCGGGCCGCACGCAAATGGAATTTCCGACGAAACAGGCTTAGTGGATCGCTGGCCCGAGAGTGGGCCGAAGGTTGTTTGGGACAAGCCACTCGGCACGGGCTACGGCGCGCCGTCGGTTCTTGGCTCGCGGCTGGTTGTGCATCACCGCCTGGAAGAGGAGGAGATTGTCGAGTGCCTCGACGCCGATTCCGGCAAAATGATTTGGAATTATCGCTATTCGAGTCATTTTACGGATCCCTACGGCTACAACAACGGGCCACGATCCTCGCCGCTTCTCACTTCCAATTTCTGTTTCACATTTGGCGCGGAGGGAAAATTGCTCTGCCTCGATTTGGCGGGCGGCCACAAGGTCTGGGAACGCGACACCGGTCCTGAGTTTCACGTGCCGGAGGCGTTTTTCGGTGTCGGAACTTCACCGGTTCTCGAAGATGGCCGGCTTATTGTAATGGTCGGCGGCCAGCCCAATTCCGGATTGGCGGCGTTTGATCCCGCCAGCGGCAAAACGCTGTGGCAAAGCGTGGGCCAGAGCAATTGGGATGGCGTGGTGATGACCGGAGTGCGAGGCGAACCGAGAGTGCAGTGGAAGGCATGGGACAAGCAGGCGAGTTATTCGACGCCGGTGGCCGCCACCATTCACGGGCAGCGGCAGATTTTATGTTTGACGCGCCAGGGACTTGTTTCGGTGGATCCGAAAACCGGGGCGGTGAATTTCAGTTTCTGGTTTCGCTCCACCGTCAACGAATCCGTCAATGCGATGTCCCCAATCGTGGTGGATGACATGATTTTTATCTCGGGCGCCTACTACAAAATTGGCTCGGTGCTTCTGAGAGTGAAACCCGATGGCAAAGCCGTCGAGGAGATTTGGCGAGGCACCGCGATGGAATTGCATTGGACGACGCCGATTTGCCTGGATGGCTATTTGTATGCGTGCAGCGGTCGCAATGAACCTGACGCCCGCATGCGGTGCGTCGAATTCAAGACAGGCAAACTTATGTGGGATGTCGACGAAAGCTGGCCCGCGCACAGCACTCTGACACCGACTGTTTACGGGCGCGGCTCGAGCATCCTCGCCGACGGAAAATTAATCACGCTCGGCGAGGGCGGCATTCTCGGATTGTTCAAGCCAAGCCCGGCCAAGCCCGAGGAAATCTGCCATTGCCAATTGCCGCAATTGCACTACCCAAGCTGGGCCGCCCCAATTCTAGCGCACAAAAAACTCTACTTGCGCGGCGAAGGCAGATTGGTTTGCATTGACCTCGCCAAATAGCTTCGCGCTCACGCTGTCAATGAAACTGGCTTGCAAAAATGTCGGCTTCACCCTCGGTGATGACGCCGTCCTTGTTGGTATCGCAGCGTTTGACGGCTTCGTTAAACTTGGCGTTGTCGCCTGTCTTGACGACGTATTTATGTTCGAAGACCACCGGGATTGACACCTCGGTGCGTGATTCAGTGCCGCCGGAATAAGGCATTTTACTCAGCGCCTCGTAGAAGACGCGGCCGGCTTTCTCGTTTTGGAATTCGATCTTCATTCGCTCCGGCTCCTTATATGTGACAGTCTCGGAGTGATCGATGCAGCCCGCCAGGAGCAGGATGCCACCGGCGGCGGTGAGAGCGGAATATTTCGCAATCGTTTTCATATTGTTTCAAGCATGAGTTCATGAGACTTAGTCAAGCGCAACGCGCTTTCCCGCTCACCCTATACGGGCTGTCTCGTCAATACTTGCAATCAGGCTGCATTTTTCAGCGAAAACGGCAAGCGCCGTTTACTTTACTTAACCGCCAATGCCCGCACCATTTCGAGGGTGTCGTCGATTTCCTCCGGGCTGTTGTAGTAATGCACCGATTGGCGCACGAGCTTGCCGCCCTGCCCGCGGACGCGAATGCGCTTGTGCTTGCGCGCCCAAAGTTTGTCCTGCAAATCCAGGCCCGTAACGCCGTCAATTCCGTAAGTCACAATCGCCCCCGCCAGCGCTGGGTGAACGGGCGAGGCGATTTCCACTCCTTGGATTTGCTGCAATCCCGCGCGCAGCCGGTTGGCCAGTTCGAGGCTGCGCTTTTCGACGCGTTCAGGACCAATGCGCAAATAAAAATCCATCGCGGCGTCCAGTCCCACGAGAAGCGAGGGGCTGGCGGTGCCGTACTGCGTCAGGCGGAATGTGCCGGTTGCCGCATCGTAATCGTTCCAATGCCCGCTGGCCAACGTCGCCCACACATCCTTGACGCGATCCTCGCGGACAAAGAGCAGGCCGTTTCCAGGAGGCGCAAGCAGCCATTTGTGCGGGCTGGCGGCGTAGGCGTCGCAGCCTATTTGTTTGACATTCACCCGCCACATGCCAAGGGCTTGCGCGCCGTCAATCAAAGTGAAAATCGAATGCGCCCTGGCCAAATCGCAAAGCTCCTTCACCGGCAGCACGATTCCATAACGGCTGGTGACGTGCGGCACGGCGATGACTTTCGTCTTCGGGCCAATGGCATCAGCGAATGTTTTGACGATGGCTTGCGGGTCCGTGGCGGGAATCGTGATCGGCAATTTCTTCACCACGATTCCATCGTGTTTCGCCCGCAAATCCCAAACGCCCGACGCGCCCGGATGTTCCTGGTCGGTGAGCAGCACTTCGTCGCCCGCTTTCAAATCGAGGCCGTGCGCAACGAGATTCAAGGCCACCGTGGCGTTCTGCACCAGGCCGATCTCGGCGGCGGAAGCGTTCATAATGCCGCCCGCTTTTCCGCGCAAATCGAGTTGCGAGCGGTAACCGGCGATGTATTCCGCATGCTCAGCGCGATAATCGTAATCGGCGATGGTTTTTTCCGTGTTGCGCACGCTGTCAACCATCGCTTCCGTGACCGGGCGCGGGCTGGCGCCGAGCGTGCCGGTGTTGAAGTAAGCTTGGTCGGAGGGAATCGTAAATTGACCGCGGATCCACGGCCAGTAATGCGAGCTGTCCGCATCTGGCCATTTTTTCGGGATCTCCGTGACGGGCACGCCAGCGAGATCGCCCGCTTTGGCTTGGGTCTCGAGAAGCGGCAGCAATCCGATGGCGGCCAGGCCGCGGACAAACGCGCGGCGCGGCATGTTGGAATTTTCGTTCGCATTCATAATTAGAGTCGTGGCGTCAGCAACAGGCCGCAGCAAACGATGCCAGCATTCCGATCATGAGGCAACGGAAGGTTTCGCCAGAATTTAAGTTGCAAACCTCGTGGGTTGACGTATCTGAAACTATTACGTGCGGGATTTAATTTCCAAAGCGAGCGTGCTCCTGGAAGCGCTGCCTTATCTGCAGCGCTTTCGCGGCAAGATTTTTGTCATCAAGTACGGCGGCAGCTTCATGGATTCGCCGGATCCCGACGTGCGCACCGGGGTGGCGCGTGATTTGGTTTTTCTTGAAGCGGTGGGCATTCGCCCGGTCGTCGTTCACGGTGGCGGCAAAGCTATCACGCGGGCCATGGAGGAATCCGGCCTCAAAGCCAGTTTCATCCAGGGCCTGCGCGTGACGGACGAACCCACCATGCAAGTGGTCGAACGCGTCCTCTCGCGCGAGATCAATCCGGAAGTCGTGGCCGCCATCGCGGCGCTGGGCGGGAAGGCAAAAGGCTTTTCCGGCTCGGACATTTTCGCGGCCCGCAAACTTCTAATTGACACACCCGAGGGAAAGAAGCTCGATGCGGGATTTCTCGGCGAAGCCGTTTCCGCCAACATCGCGCCCATTCTTGAATGCCTTCGCAACGCCACCATGCCGGTGACCAGCCCGACCGCGCGCGGCGAAAACGGCGAGCTTTACAATTGCAATGCCGACACCGCGGCCGCCCGCCTTGCCATCGATTTGAACGCGCCCCGGCTGATTTTCATGAGCGACGTCCCCGGCGTGATGCGCGATCCCAAAGATCCCGCGACACTCATCTCGCGCCTTCCGGCAACCGAGGCACGGGCGCTGAAAAAATCCGGTGTTATTGACAAGGGGATGATCCCCAAAATCGACGCCGCCCTGGCCGCCTTGGAGGCGGGTGTGGAAAAAGTGTCGCTCGTCGATGGACGCGTGCCTCACGCGGTGCTGCTGGAGATTCTTACCGACGAAGGAATCGGCACGGAATTGGTCGCGTAATTTTTGGCGGCTGGGATTGAATGGCAATCGACAATATAGCATCATTGCTTTTTATGTTAATCGGTGAAGCATTCAATTTGCTCAAAGCAACTGGCGCGGACACGGCGCTGGTGGCTTTGCCGCAGCCCGGTTCCGCAGCCACGGGCCCCTTTCGCGCGATCTGAAAAATGAGAGAAATCCTATCACCCCCTCCCTCCGCCGCCGTCGTCAGAAACGAATTCCAATCCATCCAGGATCGGTTTCGCAAGAACGTCATTCCGTCCTATGGGCGGTTCGATATCGCGCTCGAGCGCGGCGAAGGCTCGCGTGTGTGGGATGTCAACGGCAAGAGCTACCTTGATCTCGGCGGCGGCATTGCGGTGTGCGCCCTCGGCCATGCTTCGCCGGATATTACCGCCGCGTTGATCGAGCAATCGGGAAAGCTATCGCACATTTCCAATCTCTATTACCAGCGCCCGCAAGGTTTGCTCGCCGAAAAGCTGGTCGCCAGCATCGGCCCTGGAAAAGTTTTTTTCTGCAACAGCGGCGGCGAAGCGGCGGAAGGGCTTTTCAAATTGGCCCGGAAATTTGGCCACGACGAAGGCCGCTTCGAAATTCTCACCGCGGAAAACTCCTTTCACGGCCGCACGCTGGCGGGAATTTCGGCGACCGGCCAGGCGAAGGTCAAGAAGGGTTTTGAACCGATGGTGCCGGGATTCCGCCACATTCCCTACAATGATTTGGAAGCGGCGCGCAACGCGATCTCCCCTTCCACGGCGGCGATTTTGATTGAAGGCGTGCAGGGCGAAGGCGGCGTCACGCCCGCCACGCCCGAATATCTTTTGGGCCTGCGCAAGCTGTGCAACGAAAGGAAATTGCTGCTGTTGATGGATTCGGTGCAATGCGGCCATTTTCGGACCGGCCGGTTTCAAAGCTACCAGCGCATTCTCGAAGGCGCGCCTTCGCCGGAGGCCGAAAGCTTTCTGCCGGACGGCATTTCCATGGCGAAAGCGCTGGGCGGCGGTTTTCCGATTGGCGCGTTTTGGGCAAGGGCGCCGTTTGCGGATTTGCTGGGGCCCGGCTCCCACGGCAGCACCTATGGCGGCGGCCCGCTGGCTTGCGCGGTGGCATTGAAGGTGTTTGAAGTCATCGAGCGCGATGGCCTGGCTGCGAACGCACGCGGGATGGGTGATTTTATTGTCGCGGAATTCCATCGCATCGCCGCCAAGCTCCCAAATATCGTGAGCCAGGTGCGCGGGCTTGGTCTAATGATTGGCATTGAGCTGGCGGAAAAGATCCCCGCCTTTGCCGGAAGCGAAAAAGCGGCGGCGATCCAGTTCGTCAACTTGCTGCATGAAGCGGGCGTGCTGGCTGTTCCGGCGGGAACGCGCGTCATCCGTTTCCTGCCGCCATTGAATTTGTCTCATGCCGAAGCAGTGGAAGCTGTCCGGCTGATTGAATCGGTCGCAACAAAATTGTCGCCATGAAAAACGTATTAAGCCTCGAAAAAATGACGCGGCGGGACATGGAGGAAATCCTTGCCGCCTCGGCTCCCATGAAAAAGGAGCGCGGCCGCCACACGTCATTCCCGCTGAAGGGAAAAATTTGGGCTCTGCTCTTCTCGAAGTCGTCCACCCGCACGCGCGTCTCGTTTGAAGTCGGCATTCGCGAGCTGGGCGGCGAGGTCATGTTCCTGAGCAATATCGAGGTGCAGCTCGGCCGCGGCGAGCCGATCAAGGACACCGCACGCGTCCTCGGCAAGATGATTCACGGCGCGGTCATCCGCACCTACGCGCAATTTGATGTCGAGGAGTTCGCCCAATTCTCCCGTCTCCCGACGATCAACGCGCTGACCGACCAGGAGCATCCGTGCCAGATTTTAACAGATATTTTCACCTACCAGGAAAAACGCGGCCCCATCACGGGCAAGCGCGTTGTGTTCATTGGCGATGGCGCGTGCAATGTGGCGGCCTCCTGGATTTTTGCGGCAGCGGCGCTGGATTTTGAATTGCGCATCGCCGCCCCGAAAAAATTCCAGCCATCGCCCGAGCTTGTAAAACGGTCCGGCGGGAAAATCATTTGCACCGAAGATGTGCGCGGCGCCGCGCGAGGGGCGGATCTCTTGTATACGGATGTCTGGGTTTCAATGGGCAAGGAAACGGAGTCGGCCGAAAGAATTCGCGACCTGGCTGGCTATCAATTGAACGAGACTCTCGTCAAGCTCGCCAATCCCGGCGCGCTGGTGATGCACTGCCTTCCTGCCTACCGCGGCAAGGAAATCGACGAGGCCACCTTCGAGGCCAACGCCGAAACCATTTTCGATCAGGCTGGCAACCGCTTGCATTGCCAGAAGGCGATCATGAATTGGATGGTAAGTTAGTTTGGAGCAGCGCGGCGGGGGCCAGGATGCAAACATTTGCTGGCAATTTTAATGGCGCCGCGCCCGTCACCGAAGGCATCAAGTATGCCGGCTCAAAGCTGCGATTGCTCCCGGCGATTCTTCAACTGGTCGCAAAGGTCAAACCTAAAACTGTCCTGGACGGCTTTTCTGGGACAACCCGCGTCGCCCAGGCGCTGGCGCGGGCGGGTTATTCCGTGGTGGCGAATGATGTTGCCGTGTGGTCGAAGGTTTTCGGGACTTGCTATCTGCTCAACGCGCGTCCGGCCGAACATTACGCTCCCATGATCAGACATCTCAACGCGCTGCCGGGGCGCGATGGCTGGTTTACGGAACATTACGGCGGCGCATCTTCGCAAAATGAATCGCCGCGGCCCGCCGACGCGAAACGACCATGGCAAATCCACAACACGCGCCGCCTCGACTCCATGCGCGAAGAAATGGAGCGGATGCCGCTCTCGGAGGTCGAGAAGTGCGTTCTCTTGACAAGTCTGATCCTGGCGCTGGACGCGGTCGACAGCACGGTGGGGCATCACGCCTCGTATTTGAGCCGCTGGTCTCCGCGGTCTTTCCGTGAGATCCAATTGGGGCTTCCGAATTTCATTCCGCCCGCGGAAGGGAGCGCGGTTTATCAATCAGATATTTTTTCGCTGCTCCCGGAAGTTGAGGCCGATCTCGCCTATTTCGATCCTCCCTACGGTTCGAACAACAAAAAGATGCCGGCCAGCCGGGTGCGCTACGCGGCGTATTATCACCTGTGGAAAACGGTTTGCTTGAATGACAAGCCAGCGGTGTTCGGAAAAGCAAACCGGCGCGCCGACAGTTCTGATTTGGCCGCCGGCTCGCCCTTCGAGGATTTCCGAAAAAACGAGGCGGGGCGGTTCGTCGCCGTGGAAGCGGTAGAGCGCCTGCTGCGGAATGCCCGCGCCCGGCACATCGTGCTTTCCTACAGCTCCGGCGGACGCGCCACGGCTGAAGAATTGAATGACGTTTTCCGGAAAGTCGGGACGGTTCGGGAAACGGTGGAAATCGATTATCGGCGAAACGTCATGGCGGGCATGCGCTGGACCAACGAATGGGTTCAAGAGGCGGAGGCGCCGAACAAGGAGTTTCTCTTCCTGATTAAGAAACGGGAGTGAAACCGCCCCGCAAGCATCACCAATAAATAAACGTGGATGTTGGCGCCGGGCCGTCCTGGAAAGATGGCGTATTGGTTGGAAATAAATAAAATGCCACGTGCCCATCGCCAAAGAGCATGTTATACCGCCGCTGCCC
The DNA here is from genome assembly GCA_963764165.1 of uncultured Verrucomicrobiae bacterium. Taxonomy (GTDB): domain Bacteria; phylum Verrucomicrobiota; class Verrucomicrobiia; order Limisphaerales; family Palsa-1400; genus Palsa-1400. The sequence continues at coordinate 3,376,031 of CAVXRD010000002.1, read as the reverse complement.
CTTGAAGTTATGCCAGCCCGCATTGGTGGTGATATTGTAGCTCTGGTTTTCCCACTCCCAGTCACCTTGAATAATTTTATTGACAGGGCTTTTGGCGATCTCCCGGCCCTTGATCGGCACCGCGCCGTTATCCCAGCTATCGTCCAGGTCCGCCGTGATGTGCGCCACCCGCCAAACATCGAAAACGTGCTCCGGGCAATAGCTGTTGCCGTATCCCAGGAAGCAATTAACTGCGCCGTAATTGGCGTCTCCCTTGTCGGAGGGGCATTGCCAGGCCGAAATGCTGGGGACATATCGATTGAGCGGGCGATTCGCCGGAAGGGTCGTCACCCCAAAGGACTCTTCCACGTAGCTATCAAGATTGTAGGTGCCTTTCTGCCCTCCGGCGGCGGCCCAGCCGCGCATCCACGGATACCAGTCGCCGCTATCGTCGGCATACATGATCCAGCCGAGCGAGATTTGGTGCTGGTTGCTCGAGCATTGGGCGCGCTTGGCTTCCTCTTTGGACCGCGCCAGGGCGGGCAGCAAAAGCGCGGCAAGAATGGCGATGATCGCGATGACAACGAGCAGCTCAATCAGCGTGAACGCGGATGGGTAACCGCACGCCGGAGGCGCGGCAGGGCAAGGCTTCCGCCGAGCCATGCCTCGTGTGTCAAGATGGCTCGGCAGGAGCCTCGCTCTGCCGAATGCCGGTCGCATATCGTGCGTCATGAGCTACGGCAAACGGCTGTGGCTGCCGTCGCAAAAGGGCTTGTTCTGCGAATGCTTGCAGGCGCACCAGGCGGCGGTCCTGGCCGCATCAATCGTCACTTTGACCGGCGCAAACGAGGATCCTTTGTGCGACCCATCGCAAAACGGCTGGGTGGCGGACTTCCCGCAGGAACACCACCAATAATCGCCGGGTTCCACGTTTTGCACCATGGGAAACTTCTGGCAAACAACAGGATCGCTCATAATAAAAATGTGATCATCAAAACGCAGACATTGAACGGGGCATAAATCTCCCGCATTTGGAGAATCATATCAAGACGCAAAAAATCCCGCTTCCACCCGGGAGTGTGACGAATTTCTTCATGCCGCTGGGGTCATCGGCGGTGGCAAAGGCGTCCCGCCTCTGGCGGGCTGATTTTGTCCGGCGCCCGAATTTTGCCTCACTCCCATTCCGCGCTTGACCCGCGTGCGCCATCCTTGCAAATAACTGGATGCTGCTGAAACGCTTTTGTCTTTTCCTGCTGGCGCCGGTTTTGATGACCGGCTGTTTGTGCCACACTCCGGGAACCCTGGAGAAACGCTCGGGCGACGAGATTGTCGTGGCAGGGCAATTTTTCCACACCGGCACACCTGTCGTGCTTTGGATGGATCCAGGTGGCTACGATGCTTATCGCGTTGAACGCCGCTTTGGCCCCTTCACCAACGCCAGCTTCAAAGACTCGCAAACCAACTTGGACTCCCCGCGTTCCCCCAATCGTTACGACATGCGCAACCGGAATTTCGATGCCGCGACAATCGAGCGCATCCGCGGCGGCGGCTGGGATTTGCCGACGCTGCAATCCAACGTCGACCAATTCGTCATTCATTTTGACGTGGCCGGCATCTCCCGCACCTGCTTCAAGGTTTTGCAGGACAATCGCGATCTAAGCGTCCACTTCATGCTCGACCTCGACGGCACGCTTTATCAGACGCTTGACCTGAAAGAACGCGCCCGCCAGGCCACCATCGCCAATTCGCGTTCGGTCGGCATTGAAATCGCCAACATGGGTTCCTACAGTTCCACCGAAAGAAGCCCGCTATCCAAGTGGTATAAAAAAGAGGACGACGGCCGCACCGTCATCACTATTCCGGAAGCCGCCGGACCCAATCCGGAACGCACCGCGAATTTTGTCGGCCGCCCGGCCCGCCGCGACATGGTCGTGGGCACGGTGCAGGGGCGCGAGATGAGCCAATACGATTTCACCCCCCAGCAATATCACGCGCTGGTGAAATTGACCGCCACGCTCTGCACCGTATTCCCAAACCTCACCTGCGATTATCCGCGCGAGGCCGACGGCGCACTGATGACCCACACCCTTTCGCCGGAGGCTTACGCCAATTACCACGGCATCCTTGGCCACTATCACGTGCAAACGAACAAAGTCGACCCAGGCCCGGCATTGCAGTGGGATTACGTCATCGGCGAAGCGCGGCGCATGATGGGTGTGACCCCGCAAAAATCTGTCGAGGGCAAATACCTCTGGCACCGTCCGAAATTGAAGTTGGATAATTAGCGGCCACTGAAATGGATTGCGCCAAGCAAATGAACACCAAGAAGCCTAACGGGTTTTTGGAGATTACATGCACATCCAATGAAGAACCAACAGAAGGAAACAAAGCAAACGAAGGAGGGCGGCTCATGGCGGCTTCGTTCGCTTCTTTTCCTTCTGTTAAGACCGTTCCGGCAAATTGTCGTTGTCGCTTTTGGGGTAACGCCTCGGTCCAGCCTTCGCTAAAGCTTCGGCGCGATAAACGAGGCGTCTGGATTGAGGTGTTCACTCGAACGCTTTGGCATTGATCCCGCGTCACCGGACGCCTCGGGCGGAAGTTCCGCTTCCCAGAGGCGTCCCTGCCTTTCGCGCCTTTTCGCTGCGGCGATTTTATTGACCCCGCTGAACCCGCGGCATAGATTGGCAAACCAATTTATGATGAACGTATTGGTTTGTGATCCGATTTCGCCTAAGGGCATTGCGATGTTGCAGCAGCGGTCTGAATTTAACGTGACGGTGCTGAAGCAAAAGACTCCCGAGTCGGAGCTTTTGGCGATGGTCAAGGATGTCCACGCCATGGTCGTGCGCTCCGAAACCAAGATTTCCAAAGCCGTCATCGAGGCCGCTCCCCACTTGCGCGTCGTCGGCCGCGCGGGCGTCGGGGTGGACAATGTGGATGTCGAAGCCGCCACCCAGCGCGGCATCGTGGTCATGAACACGCCGGGCGGAAACACGATTTCCACTGCCGAGCTGACCTTTTCCATGCTGATGGCGGTGGCGCGGAAGATTCCGCAGGCCCACATGTCCATGAAGGAAGGCAAATGGAGCCGCAAGGAATTTCAAGGCACCGAACTCCTCAACAAAACGCTCGGCATTCTCGGCATGGGCCGCATCGGCGGCGAAGTCGCCAAGCGCGCGCTCGCCTTCGGCATGAAAGTGGTTGCTTACGATCCTTATCTTTCTCTCGCCCGCGCCAAAGCACTGCAAGTCGATCTCAAGGAGCATGTCGAGGAAGTTTACGCGGTCGCCGATTTCATCACGGTTCACATGCCTATGACGGAGGAAACCAAAGGGATGGTCAACGCCGCCGCCTTTGCGAAAATGAAGAAGGGAGCGCGCATTTTGAATTGCGCCCGCGGCGGCATCATCAACGAAGCGGATTTGTTCACCGCAATTCAGGAAGGCAAAATTGGCGGGGCCGCGCTGGACGTCTACGAGACCGAGCCGCCCGCCGCTGATTTCGATCTTCGCGCTCTCCCGCAAGTCGTCATGACGCCGCACCTCGGCGCCAGCACGGAGGAGGCGCAGGAAAACGTCGGCATTGAAGTGGCCGAGGCCATTACGGATTTTCTCATCAGCGGCGCTGTTCGCAACGCCGTCAACTTGCCGAATCTCGATGCCCAGACGTTCGCGGCCATCAAGCCATTTGTGACGCTCGGGGAAAAATTAGGCCGCATCACCGCACAGCTTGCGCCGCGCCGCAACGACCGCATCGAGATTACCTACGGCGGCAAGGCCCAGCAATGGCCGGCCGATCCGATCACCCGCGCCGTCTTGAAGGGTTTTCTCGAACTGGCCGGCGGCAAGGAGGTCAACCAAGTCAACGTCTTGGCCATGGCCGCCGCGCTGGGAATTGACGTGAAGGAAATCAAGTCGAGCGAAGAGACGGATTTCAACGAATGGCTGCATGTGGCGGTGTATTCCGGGGCCGAGCGCACTTCCGCCGGAGGCAGTGTGTTCGGCGCGAAGAACCAGCCGCGCATTGTCCGGCTCAACGGGCAGCCGGTGGAGATTGTTCCGGAAGGGGTTTTATTTTTAATGACGAACCGCGACCGTCCGGGCATCGTGGGATACATTGGAACTGTGATGGGCAAGCATAATGTAAACATCGCCAGCATGAGCCTCGGCCGCGACAAAGCCGGCGGCCGCGCCCTGACTGTGCTGAACCTGGACAGCGTTCCGCCCGCTGCCCTGGTGGAGGAAGTCCAGAAGGATCCTGACATCGGCAATGTCCGGGTGGTAAAACTTTAATTCAAGCTTAACTTTGCAAAGAACCTATAGAATATGATGATCCGTTTATTCAAATCGCCGGCTGTTCCGGCGCTTCTTCTTTCCGCGCTGCTGCAATTTCCCGCCTCGGTTCAAGCCGCGCCGACGAACGATGCAGCCCTGTTCACCGATCCTGTCCTTGCCACCGGCAAAGGTTTCGAGGTCAAGCGCAGCCAGGTGGACGAGGCGTTTGTCAATTATAACGCCAATGTCGCCTCGGCGGGCCGCTCCATTCCCGAGGCGGACAAGCCGACCGTCCGCGCGAAGCTGCTGGACCATATCATCGTCAACAATATTCTGATCAAGAAGGCCGGCGAGAGCGACAAGGCCGCCATCAAGAAAAAGGTGGACGACGACATCGCCGACGCGCGCCAGCGGGCCGGCAGCCAGGAGGCGTTTGACCTGGAGATCAAAGCCACCGGCATGACTTACGACCAGGTGGTCAACAAAATGTTTGAGGAGCAGGTATGCCGCCGCGTGCTCGTGCATGACACCACCAATGGCATCGTGATACCGGACGAGGACGTCAAGAAATTCTACGCGGATTACCCGGAGAAATTTAAAATTGCGGAGCATGTCAAAGCCGCCCACATCCTGATCGGCACCTTGGATCCGGCGACCCAGCAGCCCCTTCCGCCGGATGTGAAAAAGGACAAATTGAAATTGGCCAAGGAGATCGAAGCCCGGGCGCAAAAGGGCGAGGATTTCGCGGCGCTGGTCATGAAATATTCGGATGACCCTGGCTCCAAGAGCAAGGGGGGCGAATATGATTTCACCCGCGGCCAGATGGTGCCGGAGTTTGAGGCAGCCGCATTTTCCATGAAAACCAACCAAATCAGCGATCTGGTTGAAACGAAGTTTGGCTACCATATCATCAAGCTCCTCGAGAAAACCCCCGCCAGCACGGTCGATTATGCCAAAGCCGAGCCTGACATCCGCGGTTATCTTATCGAGCAAGCCGCTGAAAAGGTGCTCCCTGACTACTTGAGAAAAATTAAATCCGACGCCGACGTGAAAATTCTCGACCCCGCCTACAACCTGCCGGCCGCGGGCGCCATGGCGGCGCCAGTCAAGTAGTCTGGCCGGCGCGGGAAAGCTCGGCGGGGCGCGCGCTGCGCCTCATCCCGGCAGCGCCAGAGCCGCGGTGTTTTGTGGACGCCGCTCTCGGAAATCAAAGCCTCGCAAGCCGCATCCGCGTTGCGCGCACTCGGAAGATGCCGCCCCGGCGTCCAAACGATATTCGCCACCCAAGCGGCTCAGCTTGATGCCTTGTCTTTCTCGATGATTTTCCAGCCGTCCGTCCAGTCCGCGTAAACTTGCCACAGTTTTACTTTTCCATTTTCAATCAACGCGCGCCAGGCGGCGGGCATGGCAATTCGGTTGTCAGAGACCAATCCGCGTTTGCCGTTGTAGGTCCCGGCGGCCGAGCCGAAAACGGCCACGACCGATTTGTCGGCCAGCACGCGTTCGACGTGTATCTCGTAATCGGGGAACATCGCAAAGTAGCCCTTCCATCCCTGGGTCATGGTGTCGCGCCCAACATGGGGCGTCCCGGCCGAATCGATAAATGTGTGATCGTCTGTCATCAGGCTCGCGATCGCCGCCGGGTCATGCTTGTTGATGGCCGCAACGAACGCTTCAATGATGGCTGTGTCATTGGATTTCATATCGTTTTTCTTTTTGTGACCGAATTGAATTTTTAACGATTGCCCAGCGTGGATTTCGACCGCTTTTTCGAGGGTGATGACGACTCGTTCGCCGTCGCGCCGCATCCTGGCATGAGGCAATGGCTCAAGCAAAGTGACGTCAAGATGATTGTTCACGTGAGGCGGCAGCGAAAGCGCAATTGTCTTGAGTTTCACCGTTCCCCACTGCACGAGGATTTCCGCTCTGCAATCCGCTTTCTCGATGGTTTGAGAAAAAGCTCCCCAACCTTCCGCACTGGTGAAAGCGCACTTGAAATTTTCCGGCGTGAGGCGCGGAGCGAAACCGATGTGCTGCTTCGGCCCGTGATATTCAAAGCCGCACGCGGCGAGATACACTCCGTAGCTGGCCATGCTGCGCGCGTAATGATCGCCGCACTCGATTTCATTCCACGGATTTCTTCGCGAGGCGTTGTAACGGTCATGGACAGCGCGTGTCACGGCGAGACCTTCAAGCGTCAACCCCTCCCAAATCATGTGGCCGGCGGCTTGGTACTCGAAGCCGTTCATGCATTCGTTGAAATAGCCCGCAGCCCATTCGACTCCCCCTTTTCCCCTGGCCTGCGCATAATCCCAATCGCTCTGGGGAAACGTGCACATCAGCAGCCCGGCCTCGCCAGCCATCGCGTACCAGCGGCCTGATTTGTAAGTGTCGCGATAGTGCCCGGCGTCCGGCGTAAAATTGCAGCGCCAAATCGACTTGAGCGCGGAAACCGTTTCCTTTTTCGGAAACACCCGCGGCAAGCCCACTTGAAAGGCCCAGCTCTGCCCGAAGACCTGGTCGATTTCGCAGCCGGTGCCGGAATTGATGGCATCCAAATGCTTTGGATCGACGCGGTTGATGAAATATTCTCCGTTATACAGACGGCTGACGATATTTTTTCGTCCGGCGGACAGGATGCTCCGGCATTGCGCGGCAAAGGCGGAGTCGCCGATTTCATCCGCCATCGCCGCAGCGCCCTCCAGCGCGGCCAGATACAATCCACTCAGCCACGCCACCGGCCCAAACCAATCCGTGTCAAGCGTATTGTGCTGATTGCCCTCGATGATGCCGTCGTTGTTGGCGTCCTTGGCGATCAGCCATTGCGTCGCCAATTTTATTTTCGGCCACGTGCGCTCGATGAAATGCGAGTCAGCCGACATTTGATGCTCGCGCAGCGCGCGAAGGATCGTGCCAGACTGGCCGTCGACGGCCGGGAAATCGTTGAACTCGCCGCGAAAGAAAATAGCGCCGTCGGGCTGAATCGAGGCGCCGAAATCAATGTGCTCGCGCGTGCCGCGCTCCAGGTCGGGAAACAATCGCGCCGTCGCGTGGGCGTAGTGATAAACGTGCCCGCACGTTCCATCGCAGCAGCCCACGCCCTCCCATCCGTAGTAGCGGCCATTGGCCAATCGATGCGTCGTGGAAGTCGCGAGAATGGAAGTGTTCTGAAACGTGCGATCGAGAAACCAGTAGGGCAGCGTGGAATCGTACCAGGTGTCGCGCCACAATTTCGTCTGGCCCGCGAGCCGGGTGAAATTTGAGGAGACATATTTGGCGACCGCATCCGCCGAGGGAAACTTCGTGCCGTAATACTGGCCCGCCTTCTTGAGCGGCCCGGGCAGGGACAAATTTGGAAAATGCCAGGTGATGAGAAATGTCACGACCGCCGAGGCTCCGGGCACGAGGGTGAGCTTGCGGCCAAGTGAACCGGACAATCCCTTCTCGAAGGGTTCTGTTGCGTCTGCGCTGCTGTCGTCGGCTGGCGCGCCGAGCAACGAGAGCGCCATTGTGCCGAAGTCCGGCAGTTCGGGCATCGGGCCAGATTGCGGAGGGTTGTCGCTGAAAGTAATTTTGCCGACACCCGTGTGCCCCCAGCCGCCCGTGGCGTCATCTATAATTTCAAAATGGGCGGTTTTCCCCGCGAGAGGACGGAGGTCAAAATGCTGCTGCGACATTTCGTTGCTGTCATGCCCGGACGCTTTAAGGACGGTTTTGCCATCGATGACTAGCGCCAATCCCAATTGCGAATTTGGCCGCGCGCGTCCGCCGCCGATCCAGAAATGGACGAACCTCCGGTCGATGACAAATTCCCGGCTCGTCAATTTGCCCAGCGCATTGTCACGTGTTTCGACGGTGTCAGCGGGGGCGGAAGCGTGTGAGTTGGCGACGCGTTCTGTGTCGCCGCCGACGTCCCCTTGGTAGCTCGGAATATCCTTCTTTTTGACAGGGCCGTGGCCAAACGCCGTGCCCTCCACCGTCCAACCCTCGTAGGTGTCCTTGTTCCAATCCTCAAAAACAAGGTCCGGTTTTCTCGAAGGATTCGCGGGCGCCGGCTCGGCGGAATACAGCATCATCGTCAATCCGGACTCATGCGCGACCCGGGTGTGCAGCAGTCCGTCCAGCCAGCGATTTTGCAGGCAAACACCGTTCTCCAACTCACCGGTCAAAACCGCCTTCACCTTGTTGCTCGACGCATTTCGAACTGTGAATTGCATCACTGTGGCGGGCAGGCTTGAGTCATCCGTGTTCAACGGAATGAACGGTGAAAACGCCTCCAATTTCACCGCGAGCGGAATGGCCGGGTCCGCGTATTCAACGATGCCAATTGGATATTCGCCGCGAAAACGAACATCAGAAAATCCGGTGCTGTCGAGCGAGCAAGTTTTATCGCCAATGCTCAAAGAGAATTTTTGGGTCAGCGGCGACGATGCCGTCATCGGTTTGGCGTAATGTTCCGCGCCCGCCCCGAGGATCTGGTTGAAAATGTCCCAATGCCACAGCCGCCCGTCGCCGCCGAGATAGAGCTGCCCCGCGCCAATCCCGCCGACCGGCATCCCGACTAATTTCAAATTGTGCCGAATCACCTCCGGCTCGCCGCGCGCGAAAAGCGATTTCACCCATTCTGGGGAAAGTTTTTTATCAGCGGGAACGAGCTGGTCAAAATCCTTCCGTTCAAACGGCCCGGCCATCACGCGCCAAGGCTGGAAGGCAAGCGCGCTGAGGGCAACGCCGGTGGCTTTTAGGAAATCGCGCCGCGCCCAGCCCGCCGTTGGGTTTGGCTTCGACGTGATGAAATCCAATTTCGGATGGTGCGTGGGTTTTGTCATGCCAGCTTTACCGCAACCATGCAGATGAAAGAGCCGAACAGAGAGGAATTGAGACAGGATGAACAGCCGGAGTGAAAACAATCCCCGGCAATGCTTTCGCTTCGAAGGCGATATCATTCTTTATCCTGTAAATCCTGTTCATCCTGTGCAAATTCTGCGTTTTAGCGTCCGGTGGACTTGGCCGGAAGCGCAGGATCTGCCTGATCCAGCGGCAGAGAAATCCGAACGATTCCGGGCGAATTGGCTTTCGGCGGCGGAATTTCCATTTTGCCGGCGTGGATTTGGATAATTTTATTTGTCACCGCCAACCCCAATCCAAGCCCGACTTTTCGTGTCGTGAAAAATGGCTCGATCGCCTTCGCGGCTGCTTCCGGCGTAAAGCCCGCGCCGCTGTCCTGCACCTCAACCTCGGCCCAGCGCGCCCCGGCGGAATCGGTTTCCGCGCGCGTGCGGACGTGAACCTGGCACGACCCATCGCTGGCCTGCAGCGCGTTGAGAACGACCTCAGCGAACGCGTGCTGCAAGCTCTGACGGTCGCCGGTCACGTTCAAGCCCTCGCCCGTGGCCTCGTACCTGCAGAATCACGGTGTTCGAGGGGTGATACGCGCGAGCCTCGCGAAAGGCCTCTTCGATGATTTGTTTGACGGGCACAGTCTCCATCTTACCCATCCGGTCGCGGGCAAGAAAGCGCATTTGATCCACCAAGCGGCTGACACGCTTGACGCCTTCCTCCATCGCGAACCCCAATGAAATTTGAAATTCCGGGTCGCTGATGCGATCCCGCAGAAGCTGCTGATGCGTGGAAATGGGCACAACGGCATTGCCGATTTCGTGCGCGAGCCGGTCGGCCATCTGCTGGACAAGGCGAAGATTGGCCGTCTCAATTTCCAACTGCCGCAACCGGTCGCCTGATGTGCAGTCCTCCACCACCACGAGCGCGGCGGTGGGCGCGGGCGAATTTTTTTTGAGGAACGGCGTGATGGAAATTTGAAAACGCTGTCCGAGCGAGGTCGCCGAATGGTATTTATAATCCATGACCGGCTGGCCCGTTTTCAAAACCGTGAAAACCTTGCCGCCGATGATTTGCGGAAGGTCATTGAAATCGAACGTCTTGGCGGTTCGATGCGGGCGGAGGAAAAAGTTTTTGGCCGTCTCGTTGGCGTGGAGAATGTTCAACTCCGGCCCCACCACAATGCAGCCCGCGCGGATGTGGTGAAGAATGTCAAACATCATTTCGTGCCGGGCTGTGACCTGCTCGTGCCACCAGATGTTTTTGACGGCGAGGCCCAATTGCTCGAGGAGATGGAAAATGAGGGCCAGCTCGTCGTTGCTCATCGGCTCGCCGGTGATGCGTTCGTCAAGCATCGCGATTCCAATGAGCGTGCCGCGGGCGAGCATCGGAATGGCCACGCGAACGCCGAGGGCGTCGAATTCGCGGGCGATGCGCGGATCGCGCTCCGCCTCCGCACTGTCGCGGCGCAGGACGCGGCCGGAGCGGAACGCAAAAGCGCCAATGCCCGCGCCGAGCGACAATTCAAAATGCTCAAGGATTCCCTGCGCGAGCCCCAGCGCGCAGGCCGAGGTGAGCCGCTGGGAGTTGCCCAGGACGAGATCGGTCTCGCCCGCGTGCAGCGGCGCGCGCAGGAAAATCGCGGCGCGGTTGAGGCTGAGAATTTCGCGCAGCACGAGGAGAAATTCCTTCAACAGCGGTTCCGCGCTGAGGCTGTGGCAAAGAATGGTGGAGGCGTCGCGCAACAGCTCCAGCATGCGCGCCGGGGCCGCCGAACTATCGGCTGCGCGCTGTTGTTCCTCCTGGCGCGGACGGGGGGCCGGCATGGGCAGCAGCGCCGCTTCCTCGACGATGGGCGCATCCCACATGCGATCCAGCAGCGCATGGAGCAAACGGCCGCGCACCGGCTTGGACAAAATGTGGCGGACACCGAGAAGATAGGCGTCTTCCTCCCACGCCCAATGCGATTGCGCCGCGTAAAGAATGACGGGGCAATGGGGAAGCCATTGGCGCAGTTGCTCCACCTTGCGGATGGGCCCGACGTTGGTCAAATCCGCGTCAAATATACAAACATCGAAAGAAGAGCCGCCCGTCAGCTGGAGTGTTTCCTCGGAAATATCCTCCTGCTCGATGACCCGGTAACGAGTCGAATCAAGCGCAACGCGCACCGCCGCCCCGAGTCCCGTGTCTGGACCGATGACGAGCAGTGTTCTCATGCCGAAACCGCGTGGTAACGCTGCGCTCCACTGCCAACTGCCGCGCCGGCGCCATGGTTTAACCGGCTGGGCAAATCGATCTGGACGGTCGTGCCTTCTTTCTCCTTGCTGGTGATGCTCAAATTGCCTCCATGGAGATGGACAATTTTATGCGCTATGGCCAGTCCAAGTCCAAATCCCCGTTTTCCATCCCCGGTGTTCTTCGTCGTGAAATAGGGAGTGAAAACGCGCTGCAAATTCTCGGCGCTGATCCCTTCGCCGTGATCGATCACCCGCAGGCGATACCATGCGCGCAGCACCTCCGTCTTGGGCAGCAGCGTCAGCCGCAATTCCACTTGCGCGCCCGTCGGAGAGGCGTCGATGGAGTTTGAAAGCAAATTGCAAATGAGCCGCTTGATGAGCACCGAATCCATTTCGATTTCGATGTCCGACGGCCCTTCATAGCTGACGGAGACGCCCTTGGATTGCGCCTGCGGCTCAACCAGCGTGATGGATTCGCGCGCCATCTGGTCGAGCAGCCCGGGATGACCCTGCAATTTGGCGGAGCGCGAAAAGAACAGCGCTTCGTTGACGTAGGAACGAACCGTCTCCAGGTTTCGCAGGCACATGGGCAGCAGCTCGTCGATTGTCTCCTGGTTGATGTGCGAGTCGCGGCAAAGCTGCAGGAGCGTCTGGACGGGCGTCAGCAAGTTGTTCAAATCGTGCGCCAGGCCGCGCGACATGCGCCCCAGCAAATCCTGCTCATGCACCACTTGCAATTGCTGGCGGAGGCGGATCTGGTTCAGCACCAGCCCAAGCCCCGAGGACAGCTCTGTCAATAATTGCAAATCGTAGAGGGTGAAAAGCTCGCCGCTCGCCTTGCGGCCGAGCATCATGAATCCGATGAGGTCGTCGGCCATCATGAACGGAAAGCAGAACTCCGGCTCGAACTCTTTTACCTGCAGCCGCGCCTCCCGCTGCAAAAGGGATTCCTGGTCCGTTTCGTAGACGAGGTTGCACGAGAGCCATTTGGCCCGCGTGCGCTGGAAATATCGGATGACGGGCGAATCCACCTGCAATTCCGGGAGGCTGGAAGCCATGCCCGCCGGATGGCAATGGAAGAGCTTGAATCCGCGCGTGGTTTCATCAAGTAGAATGATCTGGTAGCTCCGCATTTTCATCGTGCCGGCCAGCAGGTCCTGCAATTCCTGCATCAAGTATTGCGGCTCGGGGAAGGTGCGCATCATCTGGATGAGGTTCTGCACCTGCGTATGGTATTCAAAGCGGTCACCCAAAATCTGCCGCTCCAATTTGTCGCTGCCCTTGCCGAAAAATTGCGGGAAGAACACCGAAGCCACCAGCGCGCTGGCCATCAGCACCGCCATGTCCGCGCCGAAGGAGAATTTGGTGAATTGATCCGGCGCGAAGCACAAGACCAGCAGCAGCAGGAGGAATCCCACCAGCATCATGAAGAGCATGCGGACCATCTGGGCCGCGAACCGGCTCAGCGTCAGGTGGATGTCCAGCAGGCGATGCTGCAGCACGCTGTAACCGATGATGACCACATAAAAAACCGCCGCCAAACTCCCCAGCGGGTAGAATTTAATATGGGTGAACGGATAGGTTTCATGGCCGAGAATCGGCATCAAGTCATTTGTCCCAAAAATCCACAGGCCAACGATGGCGACGAGCAGCGCGCGAAGCCGCGTGCGCTGGATGGGCGGCACCGATTTTTGTTTGCGATAGAGCAGCGTCACCAACCCCGCCGTCTCGAAAACGTAGATATAACTGAAGATATTAAAGCCTGTTCCGCTTTTGGACCACCAACCCACTTCGAGCCAGCGGACCCCGGCGATGAAATGATTCGAGAAGAGGGCGGCAGCGAAGCCCGAATGAACCAAATACAAAAGCCTCATTCCCCATTTCACCGATTGCCGCTGCGCTTGCGCGATGATCAAACAAAGATGAAACAGTGTCACCGGCATGAAGATCACGCCCAATTGCAGCACCTTGGCCCATCGCATCGCCTCTTGTTCCAAAATGTGGCGGCTTAAATAGTAGACGCCCAAATTCCAAAGCGTCACCGATACGCCCCAGCCGAGGTAAGCCCGGTGCAGGTTTGACCGCATATCGCGCGAAAGGACAAGCACTGTCAGCAGAACGTTGAAGGCCGTCGCCGCCAGCGCTGTCATCTGAATGATTTCAAGCGTGGTCATCGCCGTCAGAATTTTCTGAGCACCAGGCAGGCGTAGCGCCCGCCGAAGCCCGCGTTCAAATTAACACCAATGCGCAGGGGAAAAGCCCGGGCATCCCCGCTGACGTAATCCAGATCGCAGGCGGGATCGGGATCGTTCAAATTGATCGTGGGCGGGATTTCCTGATGAAGCAGCGCCAGCGCGCAAACCATCGTTTCAATGGCTCCCGAAGCTCCCATCAAATGGCCCGTCACCGGCTTGGTCGCGCTGATGGCGAGGCGTTTGGCGTGTTCGCGGAACACTGTTTTGATCGCCTTGGTTTCAATGGAATCATTGAGCGGCGTGGCGGAGCCGTGGGCATTAATGTAGTCGACCTCGCTCGGATGAATCCGGGCGCTGCGAATCGCCTTCTCGAGCGCCTTGACATAGCCGAGTCCATCCGGGTGCGGATCTGTGGCATGATAGGCTTCGCAACTCCGGCCATGCCCAATCACCTCCGCGTAAATGTGGGCGCGCCGGCCAAGGGCATGGGACAATTCCTCAAGAATGAAAAACGCCGATCCTTCTCCGAGAACAAATCCATCACGCGAACGGTCAAATGGCCTCATGGCCTCACCGGGTTTGCCGTCATGTTCCGTCATGGCGCGAACGCGGCAGAATCCAGCGTGCAGCATCTCCATGGACTCTTCCGCGCCGCCCGCAACGGCGACGTCAACATCGTCGCATTGAATCATGCGGCAGGCGTAGCCGATGGCGTCGTTTCCGGAGGCGCAACCGGAGCAATAGGTCACCGCGTGCCCGCGAATTCCCAGGTGGAGGCTGATCGTGCTGCTGCCTTCGCCGCAATAACCCGCCACCACGTTGTAGGGATGAAGCGCGCGGTAGTTGCCGCCAAGGGAGGCAAAGCTGTCACGCGCCTTGATAATGCTTTCCGCCCCGCTGATGGTCGTGCCTTCCACCACGCCGACGCGATCGGGGTCAAGGCTGCGAAGGTCAAGATGGGAATCTTTTACCGCCATTCCAGCGGCCGCGACGCCATATTGAATCGAGCGGTCAAGGCGTCCCGGCTTTTTGGTGGCGATAAAATCCGCGGCATTGAAGCCTTTGACTTCAGCCGCGATTTTGACGGGCATTTTTGAAACGTCAAAGCGGGTGACCGGAGCGGCCGAGCTGATGCCGCCGCGAATATTAGCCCAAAATGTGCCGAGGCTGGTGCCGCAGGGCGAAACCACACCCATGCCGGTTATGACGACGCGTCGTTCGGGGATTCCATTTTTCATGAGCGGTTTTGCATCCGCCGACCAGAAGTTTTTGTGTGGTGACAACCTTCGTGCCGGAAATCAAGAGTAACCCAGGCTTTGTGGATCCCTATCTTTATTCCGCTACGCCAACCCCTGTTTTTTTGGCCCATTCGCACGATGCCAACGGAGGTCATCGGGTTTGTTCTAGCCAAAAGCCCCGCGGCATTCAATACGAAATGCTCATCTTTGTGTGAATTTCTCTGGCGCAATAAGATGCGCTCATTCCCTAAAGATTGAATATTTGGTCCAATTTGCGGGAGATTTGGTCCAGCCGCGCCGGCAGTTCCACTCCGTCAGGCCAGTAGGCGGGTTCGGCCGTGCCCCAGCCTTCGTAGCCGATTTCATCAAGGGCCTTCATGACTTCCGGCCAATTGTTGTCGCCTTCCATGTACTCCACATGGAAGCCTTTCCACAAACCTTCGTCGTTCCTCTTTTTCCGGCTGAATTCCTTGATGTGCAACTTGTGGATGCGAACGCCGAGGATGCGAATCCACTGCTCCGGCCAGCCGTAATTGATCACGTTGCCCACGTCAAAATGCCATCGCATGGCGGAGCTGTGAAATTGATCCACGTAACGGACGGCTTCCATTGGGCTCAGCAGGAATTGATTCCAGACATTTTCGATGCCGATTTTTACTCCCAAATCCTCGGCCGTTTGTTTGACTTTGGAAATCTCTTCCACCGAGCGCGAATAAGCGGCGTCATATGACACCTGCTCATTGACCACCGCCGGGACGAGCAGCACTGAGGACGCGCCATAGGCTTTGGCATCCTGCAAGGCGGTGCGGAGCCCATCCAAACCGGCGGCCCGAACTTCCAGCGAGTTGTCAGCAAGGCTTTTATTCCAGTGAACGGAGTCCACCACCGTCGCAATTTCCAAACCTGTCGCGTCGCGCGCGCGGAGAATTTCGTCGCGATAATCACCCGAATTGACTTCCACGCCCTCAAAGCCCGCGGCCTTGACAAGCTTGAATTTACCCAACACCGACATGGCTCCCGGCACCGCACCCAGCATGATGCCCTTCTTGATCTTGCGCTTGCGGGCGGGCGGGGGCGCTGGTTCGCCGGAGGCATCGAGGAGAGGAGGCAGCGCGGCTGCCGCCATGGCTGTCGTTTTTAGGAATTGCCGCCGCGTGGAATCCAACGCCGTTGTCATGCCTTAAGAAAAGTGCGTCCACGCATCCGCGTCAACCAAAAGCCGAGAGTTTCGAGGCGGGGGCGCCCCGCCGAGGCGTCTCTGCCGTCGCTTCATCGCCCACAAATCCGTTCCTTTAGGGGCGGCAGGGGCTTTCACCAACCGTTGAGCATCGGATTCTTGCTCAACAGCGATTTCAAAGGGCAACTTCGGACAGGCCATGCCCTGGCTTGGCGCCGCTTCACTCCACAATCGAATTCTGAATGGAATTTAATGTATTATTCAGCAGGTTTTAATGTCCATCCTGTCAGATAGTGCAAAGGCATGAGAATATTGGTGATCGAAGACGAGCGGAAGGTGGCTGAATTTGTCGCGCGGGGGTTGCGCGACCAGCGGTTCGCCGTGGATGTGGTCAATGACGGCCAATCCGGCTGGGACATGGCCAGCACGTGCAGCTACGATCTGGTGGTTCTTGATTTGATGCTGCCTGGCTTGAGCGGACTCGAAGTTCTTAAGCGAATCCGGCGGCGAGGTTCGCAAGTGCCGGTTTTGGTGCTGACCGCGCGCGCCGGCACCGCCGAAAAGGTGGAAAATTTCGAGGCGGGAGCCGATGATTATTTGACCAAGCCCTTTGCTTTTGACGAATTTTTGGTGCGCGTCAAGGCGCTATTGCGGCGCGGGTCCCCGGACCGGGCCAGCCTTCTTCGGATAGGCGATTTGGAAATCGACCGCCAAAAACAGCAGGCAAGGCGGGCCGGTAAACGGATCGAACTCACGCCCAAGGAATATAGCCTGCTCGAATACCTTTCCGCGAACGCGGGCAGGGTCGTTTCGCGAACGATGATCATTGAGCACGTTTGGGATGAAAGCTTCCAGGGCCTCACCAATATTGTGGATGTCTATGTCCGCCACTTGCGGAGCAAGCTGGATGATCCGCATGCGAAAAAACTGATCCAAACGGTGCGCGGCGTCGGATATTCCATCAGCGATGAAGGCGCGGCATGAATCCCCGTTCCATTCGCTTTCGCTTGATTATCTGGTACGCCGGGTTGTTGACAGGCGCGTTCCTGTTATTCAGCGTCGCGCTCTACCAGGTTCTTCGGGATCATCTGGAGAGCAATTTGGCGCAGTTGCTTTTCCGGCGCTCAGATCAGATCGCTCTTTCGCTGCTGAGCGAGATCGACAAGACAGGCGAGCGTTATGTCGCTGAGCAGATTGCGACTCGCTATGCGCCGGAGAAATCGGATCGATTCATTCGCATCACCCGCCCGGATGGAAGCGTGCTCTACGCTTCCGGGCGGACAGCGAGTTTTGATCCATCGAGTTTGCGGCCGCTGGCGGCCACTGTGGTTCGCGACGGCGCAGTCGTGAAAGAGCCGCTTGCAGATGAAAGCAAATTGATGGTGACACTCAGGGTCGTGCCGGCGAGCAGTGGGAGGCGTTTGCTTATTGAGAGTGCCGGACCTATGGCGCCCATCGAAACAACTTTGTCCCACATGCGAATGTCGCTGCTGCTCGGCGTGCCTCTGCTGGGTTTGGTGGCGGTGGGAGGCGGTTTTGTATTAGTCGGCCGCGCGCTGGCGCCCGTGGAGCAAATTGCCCGCAGCGCCGAACAAATCACTCTGCATAATTTGAACGGGCGGCTGGCGCTCACCAACACCGGCGATGAATTGGAGCGATTGTCGCTGGCGCTCAACCGCATGATCGTCCGTTTGAGCGAGGCGCTGGAGCAGAACCGCCGTTTCCTGGCGGATGCATCGCACGAGCTTCGCACACCGCTGGCCGCCTTGCGCGGCGAAATGGAAAGCGTCGTGGAGCAAGCCAGCGCCTTGCCGGAATTGAGAGACCGGGCAGGCAGCGCTTTGGAGGAAGTGGACCGCCTGGCAAAAATCGTGGACGCCCTGTTTGCCATTTCGCGGCTCGACGGCGGGGAGGCGCAGCAAACATGGGAGCGATTCGATTTGGCTTCGCTGGCGGCCGGCACGACTGAGCAAATGTCGTTATTGGCGGAAGACAAGGAAGTGGCCGTGGCCTGCCAGGCGGAGGGTGACGTTAGCGTGGAAGGCGACCGCGCCCGAATCAAACAGGTCGTGGTCAATCTGTTGGACAACGCCATCAAATACACGCCGGCGGGCGGGTCGATCCATCTTCGCGTGCATGCCCGCGATGGCAAAGCCGTCATCGAAGTGGAGGATACGGGCATTGGCATTCCAGCCAGCGCGCTGCCGCATATTTTCGAGCGTTTTTATCGCGTGGATAAAGCGCGTTCGCGCGATGCGGGCGGAGCCGGTTTGGGGCTGGCCATTGTCAAGTCGATTTGCGTGGCCCACGGCGGCCGGGTGGATGTGACAAGCAACGAAGGGAGTGGCAGCGTCTTCCGAATCGAGTTGCCGCTGGCTCAAGTCACTTCAAAAAAATACCTATGAGCGAGCACGAACCTCAGCCAGACACAACTCATCCGCGGCGAAGTCGCAAAACTTCGTGGACCATTGCCATCGTCATTCTCGCGCTGGTGGTGTTTTGCGTGTGGATGTTGAGAAGACGCGATGCCGTTGCCCGCCCAACGGAAACGCCTGAGCGCACCGTGGCGGTAGCCACCGTTGAGCGCCAGGACTTGTACAACGAAGTCACCATACCCGCCGAGTTCCGCCCCTATGTCGAAGCCGAGTTGAATGCCAAAGTGTCGGGCTACCTGAAAACGATCACCGTCGATTTTGGTGATGTGGTCAAATCCAATCAATTGCTGGCCGTGCTCGAAGTTCCCGAATTGAAGGCCGAGTTGGATGCCTCCATTGCCGCCGAACATCGCGCGGAAGCCGATTACACCAACGCCCATCTCATCTATACCCGCCTTGTTGATGTCAACAAGGAGCATCCCAATCTTGTCGCCGAGCAGGACATCGACACCGCGCGAGCCAAGGACAGCATGAATCAGGCGGCAGTGGCTTCCGCCAAAGCAGATGTGGAGAAATATCAAACACTCTTCGGTTACACGCAAATTACCGCGCCTTTTGACGGCGTGGTCACGTGGAGGTCGGCCGACCCCGGCGCGCTCATCCAGGCGGGCACTTCCTCCGGCCAAGCGCGGGCATTGGTTCGCGTGGCCGACAATTACCTGCTGCGGCTGGATTTTCCAGTGTCAGTCAAATACGTGAAGGACGTGGAGCTTGGCGCGACGGTGACGGTGCGGGTGGAATCCCTGGGAAACGAAACATTCGAAGCCAAAGTGACCCGCTTCACGCAACAGGTCGATGATGCCACACGGACGATGACGACCGAAATCGAGGTGAAGAACCCGGATCTAAAAATCAAGCCGGGCATGTATGCTTCGGTGGTCTTGGAGGTGGAACATCATTCCAACGTGCTGGCTATTCCCACCGAGGCGGTGGCCAGCGCAAGGAGAAGCACGGTGGATGTGGTTAACTCGGACAATCAAATCGAGGAGCGCGTCGTCACTCTGGGGTTGGAAACGCCCAACCGCTACGAAGTGACGGGAGGGTTGAAGGAGGGAGAAAAAGTCGTGATCGGCAATCAATCCCAACTTCACGCGGGCGACAAAGTGGCAACCAAACCTTGGCCGGGCGCGCAGACGAACTGGGCCATTCCGAAAGGGGAGCAATAACTCTTTATGTCACGGTTCGCCATTCGTTACCCGTATTTTATTATTGTCATCTGCCTCATTACTTGCGTGGTGGGCGTGGTGAGTTTGATGAGAATGCCAGTGGATTTGTTCCCACCGATTAAAATTCCCGTCATCGTTGTCGCCACCTTTTATTCGGGCATGCCGCCGGAGCAGATTGAAAACGACATCACCGGACAGTTCGAGCGCATGTTCACATTGGCTTCTGGCATCGACCACATGGAGTCGCGATCACTGACTGGCGTGAGCCTGATCAAAGTTTATTTTCAGCCCGGCACCGATCCGCAATCGGACGCGGCTGCGGTGGCGAATTTGTCATTGGCTACGTTGCGTTATCTGCCGCCGGGAACATTGCCGCCGATTGTCATGCCGTTTGATGCTTCGAGTTTGCCTGTCTGCCTGGTGACGCTCAAAGGCGAAGGATTAAGCGAATCGCAGTTGCGCGAACAGGGACAGTTTAATCTTCGCAACCAATTGGCTGGCGTCCCCGGCGCTTCATTGCCACCAGCTTTTGGCGGAAAGTATCGCCAGATCATGGTGTATGTGGACCCGGCCAAATTGGAGGCGCACGGATTGAGCGTCATGGACGTGGTTCATAAAGTAAACGAAGCCAATCTCATTCTTCCATCCGGCGACATCAAAATCGGCCCGTATGATTACAACGTCTACGCCAACGGCCAGATCAACGCCATGAAGGACATCAACATGGTGCCGCTTAAAACGGAGGGTGAGGCATCGGTGCTGGTGGCCGACGTCGGGAAGGCGGTGGATTCCTCACAGATTCAAGTGAACAAAGTGAGGATCAACGGCCAGGCGTCGGTGTATTTGCCTGTTTTGAAACTCGGCGGTGATGCCAACACGATCAAGGTGGTCGACGGCATCTCGGAGGGCATTAAGAATCTTGTCAACGTTCCCAAGCAATTGGTTGCGCAGGTGGTCTTTGACCAATCTGTGTTCGTGAAGGCAGCCATCGAGAATTTGATTCACGAAGGCGCCATTGGTTTGGTGCTGACCGGAATTATGATCCTGGTGTTTCTGGGCAGCCCGCGCGCCACGCTGGCCGTGTTCCTCTCCATTCCACTTTCCGCGCTGGCCACCTTCATCGCGCTGGCGCTGGGAGGCAGCTCTGTCAATGCTATGATCCTGGGCGGCCTGGCATTGGCATTTTCACGGCTTATCGACAATTCAGTAGTCGTGCTGGAAAACATTTTCCGGCACCTGGAGATGGGCGCGCCGCCTGAAGCCGCTGCCGAACGCGGCGGGGAGGAGGTTGCCTTGCCCGTGCTGGCAGCCACACTGACCTTGGTGGTGGTGTTGTTTCCGGTCATCATGCTCTATGGTGTGAGCAAATACTTGTTTAGCGCGCTGGGCCTCTCTTTGGTGCTGTCACTCTTCGCGTCCTACTTTGTAGCCATGACAGTCGTGCCGCTGTTTTGCGCCAATCTCATGAAGGCCCATCAAGCCGATGAAGAACTGGGAACTCCTCCGCGCGAAGATGCCCCCAAACCCAAAGGATGGGGCGCTCGATTCAATGCGTGGTTCAACAAAAAATTCGCCCGCTTGTTAGCAACCTATGATCGCGCGCTCAGTTTTGCGTTGTTGAGGCCTATTGTTACCATTCTTCTCATTACCGGACTATTCCTAATAAGCTTGTTGCTTTATCCTCTTATTGGAAAATCCTACTTTCCACGGACTGACCCAAGTCAATTTGTCATCAACGTTAAAGCGGCCTCTGGCACCCGCATCGAATTGACTGACGAACTCGTGGGAAAAGTGGAACAAATCATCCGTGAAGTGGTTCCCACGAACGAGATTAAAATCATCGTGTCGAACATCGGAATCCAACCGGGTTTTTCCGCCATCCTGACACCGAACTCGGCCCCGCACACCGCATTCGTGCAGGTGGGATTAAATGCAGGGCATGCCCTGAGCAGTTTCGAATACATGGACCGCGTTCGGGCCAGGATGGCGCGCGAATTGCCCCAGGTCAGCGGCTATTTTCAGACGGGCGGTTTGGTGGACGCGATTGTCAATCAAGGCATGCCCGCGCCGGTGGATGTTCAGATTAGCAGCCAGGATATGAATGCGGCCCATGCCATCGCCACCCAAATCGCCCGCGAGGCAAGAAAGCTTGACGGAGTTGGGGATGTGCTGGTGCCTCAAGACGTGGATTATCCATCGTTGAAAATGGACGTGGATCGGGAGCGCGCCAGCGAACTGGGTCTGAGCGCGAAGGAAGTGGTGGATAGCTTGATCACCTCGCTGAGTTCCGACGTGATGATTGCACCCAGCTATTGGATTGATCCAAAAAGCGGCAACCCGTATTTCCTGTCCGTGCAATACCCGGAAAATCTGGTTCGGAGCATCGAGGATCTCGGCTCCATGCCCTTGCGATCCCTCAACCCGCCCGGCCCGGCGTCGCCAATGCATCGCCACTCCGACTTTGATTCCAGAAGCATTCAAGACCCGCATGACACTGCGCCGACCCGGCTGGATTCCGTGGTGCATTTCTCGCACATTCTTGCTCCCACCGAGGTGGATCATTATCAAATTCAGAAAACGGTGGACGTTTATGTTGCCCCCAAAGGCGAAGATTTAAGCAGGATCTACGACGGGGTGCAAAAAATCATTGGCCGGACTCATTTGCCGGAAAACATGAAAATAGCGGTGCGCGGTTCGGTGCAGTCGATGCGCGAGTCATTCCACAGTTTCTCCATCGGAATCGCTTTGTCGGTAGTCCTCGTTTATCTGATTTTGGTGGCGCAATTCAAATCCTTCGTGGATCCGTTTCTGATATTGCTGGCGGTGCCGCCTGGGTTGACCGGCGTCATGCTCATTCTGTATTTGACGAATACGCCGATCAGCGTGATGGCGTTAATGGGGATGATTCTGGTGGTTGGGATTTCCGTCTCCGACAGCATCCTCATCGTGGATTTTATCAACCGGCTGCGTGAGGAGGGGAAGACTTTGCGTGAAGCGGTGACGCTCGGACCTCGAGTGAGATTGCGCCCGGTCTTGATGACGACTCTGGCGACTTTGATCGGGCTCATTCCCATGGCGATGAAACTGGGTGAAGGTGGCGAAGCTTATGCGCCGCTGGCGCGAGCGGTGATCGGCGGTCTGGCCGTCTCCGCCGTCCAAACCATTTTCCTTGTTCCATGCGCTTACTTGTTGATTCACGGAATCCTTCACGCCCGCCGGTCAAACAAGCTCGCGGCAAATTCTGCCACATGAAACCCGCTTTTTGCCTGGCCGTTTTGCTCTGCGTCGCATCACATCTCCGTGCTGAGGATGCGTCCACCAACACATTGACCTTGGCCCAGGCGCGCGAGCTGGCGCTCAAGCAGCATCCCAGGATTTCCGTGGCGGACCTGACCGCGCTGGCCGCGCGTGAAGTCACCAAGGAAGTCCGGTCCGCCCTCCTGCCGAACGTGTTCGGCTACGCCGCCGCCGTCGGCAATGCCGATCCGAACAACACCCGCATCGCCGCCGGGGGATTGAACAATCCGCTCATCTACGAGCGCGAAGCCCAGGGGGTTTCCATCAGCCAGCTCATCACCGACTTTGGCCGCTCCTGGGATTTAACCAAAAGCGCCAAAATGCGCGAGCGCTCCGAGAAGATGAACGTGCAAGCCACTCGCGCCCAAATCCTACTGGAGGTGGACAATGCTTTTCTTTCCGCCTTGGCCGCGCAGTCGGTATTAAACGTTGCGCAGGAAACCGTGAGCAATAGATTCTTGGTCTTGGAACAGACGCGAGCCCTGGCCACCAACAAAATGCGTTCCGAACTGGATGTCAGTTTTGCCAGCGTGGACTACGCACAAGCCAAAATACTTCTAGCCAAGGCAAAAAACGATGTGCAATCGGGCTTCGCGATTTTATCGGACGTATTGGGCGAACGCCGCGCCAAGACTTATCAACTTGTCGATGAAGCCATGCCCGCCTATGTCACCAATAATTATTCCGCCCTGATATTCGAAGCGCTCGCGCAGCGGCCCGACCTGGCGCAGGCGCGCTATCAGCGGGACGCCGCGCGGGAATTCGCGCGCGCGCAGGAGAAGTTGAATTATCCGACGATCAGCGCCATCGGCGTGGCAGGAGAAGTTCCCACCGGCAATTCGCATCTCGGCCCTGATTACGCGGCAGCGGGCATCAACTTGAGCGTGCCTCTTTACGAAGGCGGGCTCAACGCCGGCCACAGGAGGGAAGCCCAGTTGCGCGCTCGAGCGGCTGACGAGGCGCTGCGCGGCCAGGAAGACAACATTGCCCGCGACGTCCAGGTTGCCAGCCTCAATTTGGATTATGCATGGCAGCGGCTGGCCTTGACCGACGAACTGTTGCGAAATGCCAGGGAATCGGCGGAACTCTCTCAAGCGCGTTTCAAAAACGGCATCAGCTCCATCATCGAATTGAGTCAATCAGAATTAAACCTGACCTCCGCGCAAATCAACGCCGCCGGGGCCCGCTACGAATACCAAATTCAACGCTCCGCCTTGGACTTTCAACTTGGCCGGCTGCGCTAGGGCCTGTTAACACTAACGTAACGCCTCCACGATGAGCGCGAGGACGACGAATCCGGAGTACAACGCATCCAATTTGTCGAAGCGACTGAAGACTCGGCGGTAGCTTTTGAGTCGGCGAAAAAGCCGTTCAATCTCATTGCGGCGTCGGTAAAGGGTTTGGTCATACTCCCACGGATTTAAGCGTCGGGGGTTAGGAGGAACCACTGGAGCGTAGCCCAATTCCCGCGCCTGTTGCAGAGTCTCGTCCCCTTCATAGGCGCTGTCCATGATGAGTGGAAGCCCTGCCGGAACCGGCCCGCCCGCCTGCAAAAGCTCGCGTCCTTGCGGCGCGTCCCCCGCCTGGCCGGGGGAAAGCTTGAGCATTAAGGCGCACTGGGCATTCGCGGCAACCAGATGAATTTTGGTGGTGCAACCGCCTCGGGAGCGCCCGATGGCCTGTGGGCCGTTTTTTTTAGCGCCCCGGTGCCGTCGGGGTGAACCTTGATCGTCGTGCTGTCCAAGCAGACTTGCTCGATCCGGATCGCCAGGATTTGCTCCTGCTGGAGCCGGGCGAAGACTCGATCCAGCACGCCCGCTTTGCTCCAGCGGTTCATGCGGGTGTAGATCGTATGCCAGTTGCCAAAATGTTTTGGCAGGCCGCGCCATTTGCACCCATGCTCCACCACATAGAGCAGGGCGTTGAGAAGTTGCAGATTGGTCATGCTCACGTTGCCGCGCTGCCGCGGCAGACAATCAGCAACCCGCTGATATTGACTCTCTGTAAGCTCCACCCAGCCATTTTGCCTTGTCGCCTATAAAATGTCAATTAGTGTTAACAGGCCCTAGGGCGAGGTGGAGTGGAGAGTGGAAATGGCCGCGCAGCAGGCGCAACCGTTATGGTTTCTCCACCATGCGGGCGGATGCGCTGACGGGTTTGGCCGCCGCGTGAATGGGATACAATTTGCCAGCGGCGAGATCAGCATCCAGAAAATTCCACGCCACGAGGCCATCGTCGCTTTCGGGATCGAGAAGATACTGTGCCAGGGGCCATAGCGGCTGCGCCGCGCGCACCAGGAATGTTCCTTGCGGGAATTTCATTGTCGTGCGCTGGTAATGTCCGGTTAGCTTCGTCGCGGCGTGTCCCGCGAAGGGGCGGGCCGCGTGCTGGAGTGAATCAATCGCGAACGTCTCCACTTCCATTTCCACTGGCGCCGTCAATTCCTCGACCGCGATTCCATGCATCCTCGCTTTTTCCACCGCCACGCGCAGCCCGGCTTCCGCCGGAATCAAATACGCTGAAGCCGCAATCGTCTGGCGTGTTGCGGCAAAAATTCCGAAGTCCGGCATGCGCATCGGCGTGACCTTGTCCTCCACCATTGCAATCATATCGATGCCCGATTTCGGATTTTTGATTTTCGTGACGTCGCCGACCAGCAAATTCACCGGTTCCGGAAGCGGGCGCATCTCGAACTCCGCGCTAAACGGCCGCCCCGTCCCGTCTAATCCCCGCTCCACCGTCGCGGCATCCAACTCCCGGGTGAGGGCGATCATCTCGGTTCCGTGCGCCGCTGTGTAGTTGAATATTTCCTCCACAAATGCCTCCGTCGACTCCACGCGCCCGCGGAAGTCCAGATGGCTGTAAGCCTCGGACAAGATCGCGAGGCGGTTGCGCAGCCCGGCGTAGTTATTGCCAAATCGAGGGCGGTGATCAAACGTCCGCCAAATCCGGGTCGGTTCCGGTTCGCCAGCCTTTGGCTCGGCGAAGCGATCCAGCTCTTGATCCAGCTTTTCTTTCGTTGAAAAATTTCCGTAGTAATAGGTCCGGTAATGATGCTTCACCTGCATCGCATTTGTGATCGAAGGGAGCATTTTGGCGCGTTCATACTCGATCAGCTTCGGATCAGCCATTGGATTCAGCGGTGGCGAATATGTTAAATGATAGGCGTGATAAGAACCGTCTGTGGTATGCAAATCGACGGTCAGGAGCGGATCCCAGCGATTGAACAACGCCACCAAGGCCTGGGTTTCCGGCGCTTCCATCTTCATGTAATCGCGGTTCAAATCCAGCCCCGACGCATTTTCCCGCACGCCCACGCCGCCAATCGGCCCATATTGGTCGGTGCGATGTTTCACATCAATCCGCTCATTGCCATCCGCGTTGTAGATGGGCGCAATCAGGATCACCAAATCTTTTAGGAGCGATCGCAGGCCGCCGGTCGCGATGCGCCGGGACAGCGCTTGCATCGCCTCTTTGCCCTCGACCTCGCCGGCGTGAATGTTCGCCATGACGAACACCACCGGCTTGCCGGAGGCCGCCGCCTCGCAGGGCTGGGAGACGGGAGGATCGGCCAAGATGACCAACGGCAGCGCGCGGCCTTCCTTCGAATGACCGAACGTTTCGATCCGCACAAACGGGCTGCGCCGCTGCAGCTCGTCGAAGAAGTTGATCACGTCCGCGTAACGGCTCGTCTCCTCGTAATTCGACAATTCGGCACGCGACTTCAAGGCATCATCTGGATTTTGGGCGAGAGACGACATAGGCAGTAAACCGGCCATTAAGGCGGCAAAGGCGACGGCATGTTTCATAAACAGGCGCTTTTCAAATCGCGGGCCAGTCTGAAACAACGCGGGGACTCCGTCCAACTAAATTCCGGCCGGTCGCGGGTGGTGAGCGCGGGACAAAATTCCCGCCAGAAGAATTCTGTCTCACACCCGCTTTGTGTGGTATCCACATGCGCGAGCTAACGATGTTCGCCAAAGGGAAAAATCACCCGGAGTTGAGCATGGGGGTGCATTCCGATTTCTAACTCGTGGTCCGGTGGGTTCCTTGACGATTTAGGCGGAGCAGCAGCGGCCCATTTGATTCATTCCAGCGAGAAAACTCTGCGCTCTCCGCCTTCTCTGCGCGATATGGTTTTAATTCCACGATGAAGCCCAATCGTTTTTATTAACCCTGGATTGCACAAATCAAGGGACGGTTTCATGCGCATCCTCAACGGCCTGCCAGAGGGAAAAGAACTCTCGCGCAGAGAAGATGAGCGCGCAGAGGAAAACACGGGATAAATCCGCCCTGCACTCAAAGAGCGAGCAGCCGTTGCTTGCCGCGACACTCAGGAAGGACATCAAATGTCAACTCCTTATCCAAGCGCCATTCTCCCTTCGGGATTTTTGACGGCGGTGCCCAGGCTCACGGCTCATCGAGTCAATATTACAGCTTATAGCCTCGCCACCAGCAACTCCCGCTGAAAAATAAGTTCCTTGGGCAAATCGGCGTAAAGGCGGAGGAAAAGCTCGTCGTGCAGCAGGGCTTCGCGGCGCCATTCTTCCATGTCGATTTCCTGGGCTTTGGCCAGGCGGGCGGAATCGAAATCCTTCATGCCATCGAGATCAAAATCGCGCGGGCCGGGCACCCAGCCCAGCGGCGCCTCCCACGCGTCGGCCCGTCCGCGCGTGCGGTCGACGATCCATTTCAGCACGCGCATGTTTTCGCCGAAGCCGGGCCACAGGAATTTTCCCGCTTCATCGCGGCGAAACCAATTCACGTAAAAAAAGCGCGGCGGGTTCGCGAGTTTCTTTCGCATGCGAAGCCAATGATGGAAATAATGCCCCATATTGTAACCGCAGAAGGGCAGCATTCCCATGGGGTCGCGCCGGATTTTTCCGACTTCGCCGGTGGCGGCGGCAGTTGTTTCGGAGCTCATCGTCGCGCCGATGTAGATGCCGTGAATCCAGTTGAAGGCCTGATAAACGAGCGGGATGGTATTGGCGCGGCGTCCGCCGAAAATAATCGCGCTGATCGGCACGCCGTTCGGGTCGTCCACTTCCGGCGCGCAGGCGGGATTGTTTTTCATCGGCGCGCAGAAACGGCTGTTGG
Organism: uncultured Verrucomicrobiae bacterium; assembly: GCA_963764165.1. Classification (GTDB taxonomy): domain Bacteria; phylum Verrucomicrobiota; class Verrucomicrobiia; order Limisphaerales; family Palsa-1400; genus Palsa-1400. Next base: position 3,348,097 of record CAVXRD010000002.1, on the reverse strand, counting down.
GATGGGCGGCCGGCTCTTTTGATTCCGGCGTCCATTTGCGTCCCTTCCAATCCGTCAAGTCCGGCGGCGGCGAGTCGGTTTTGCCTTCCCACCACACGTCCAGATCGGACGTTAGGGCGACGTTGGTGTAAATCGTGTCGCGCGAAATGGATGCCATCGCGTTGGGATTTGTCTTCTCGTTGGTTCCAGGCGCGACGCCGAAGTAGCCGTTCTCCGGGTTGATCGCGTAGAGGCGGCCGTCTTCCCCTGGTTTCATCCAGGCGATGTCGTCGCCGACCGTGCGAATTTTCCAGCCGGCAAAGTGCGGCGGCGGCACGAGCATGGCGAAATTCGTTTTCCCGCACGCGCTGGGAAAGGCCGCCGTGACGTAGGTTTTTTCGCCGCTGGGAGATTCGGTGCTCAGGATGAGCATGTGCTCCGCCAGCCAGCCTTCTTTGTTGGCCAGCCACGAGCCGATGCGGAGCGAAAGGCATTTTTTCCCGAGCAGCACATTGCCGCCGTAGTTGGAACTGGTGGAAATGACGGCGTTATCCTGCGGGAAATGGGCGATGTAACGGTCGCGCGCATCCATCTTCAGCATGCAGTGCAGCCCGCGATTGAAATCCTCGCTCGCGCCCAGATGCGCGTAAGCCACCTGGCCCATCCGTGTCATGATCCGCATGCTGAGCACGACGTAAATGGAATCCGTCAACTCCAGCCCGACCTTTGTCAGCGGGGAACCGAGCGGCCCCATCAAATACGGAACGACATACATGGTGCGTCCGCGCATGCCGCCTGCGGAAAGTTTCCGTAGCTTTTCGTAAGTTGCCTCGGGCTCGGCCCAATTATTGGTGGGGCCAGCCTCCTCAGCCGTTGGCGTGCAGATTAGAGTGCGATCTTCGCTGCGGGCCACGTCATCGATGGTGGATCGATGATAATAACACCCTGGCAATTTCTCCGGGTTGAGCTGGATCAAAATGCCTTTGGCCAGAGCTTCGTTGAGCAGAACTTCCTTCTCAGCCTCCGAGCCGTCGCACCAGAAGACGCGTTCTGGCTGGCATAAGCGCGTCATTTCCTCCACCCATTGGACGACGGAGGGATTCGGAGTGTTTGGAGTGGTCATAAAGCCATCGGGCAAAGCGATTATGGGCGCGCGAGTTTTCAATGTCAACCGAACCGGCGACAAGTGCCATGCGCCACATTGATCGCCAGCAGAATTCATGGCCACAGATGGACACAGATCAGCACCGATAAAATGATTTCAAAAATTGATGGGCAAAACGACTTTCGCTGTCGTTCATGTTTCCCAGATTTCCCACAGCATGAGAGAGTCAACAGAACGTTTTTTTTGACTCGTGGCGTGTTTTGTGGTTCATTGCGTGTGTCGGGTCCGAGCAGCCCGGCGATCCCCTGACCAAAATATAGATGAAATCTGCAACGCGTGTTTGCGGAGCAATGCTCGCCGGAATCGGCGCGGTTGTTTTGCTCGGCTGGGCCACTGATGTGGAAGTGCTGAAACGTGTGATTCCTGGTCTTGTGACCATGAATCCTGTCACGGCTGTGTTGTTCCTCTCCTGCGGAACGTCGCTATTTTTCTCTGCCTGCGGCGAATCGCCTCCGAAGTGGAAAAATCGCGCTCGTGCCGCCTGCGGGGCGCTGGCCGCGGCGGTTGGCTTGTGGACGTGCCTGACTTATTTGTTTGGTTACAACGCCGTCGTTGACCAGCTTCTTTTCGCCAGCAAACTCAATGACGCCCAGCCTGGGATCGTCAGCAAAATGGCTCCAAATACGGCGTTTTGTTTCCTGCTTGGCGGGATTTCTCTGTGCGTCCTGGATTGGAATGCGCGGAGCCGATGGCATCCTTCCGAACTCTTGAGTTTGGTGATGGGCATGGTGGCCCTGTTGGCCATGACCGGCTACTTGCTGAACGCCACCAGCTTTTATCGGGTCACCGCCTACATCCCGATGGCGCTTCACGCGGCCTTTGGATTTTTGGTGCTGTCGATGGGGATTGTCATGGCGCGTCCCGAGCGTGGTTTTATCCGGCTCTTGCGCAGTCCGGGCGCAGGCGGGGTGACGATGCGGCGTCTTTTGCCGGCGGCGCTGGTCGTGCCGGTCGTGTTGGAATTAATGCGAATGGAGGGAGAGCGCGCGAGGTTCTTCGATGGGGCGTTTGGGATTTCACTCATGGTGGTGGCGACGATGGTTTGTTTCGCGGCCCTGATTTCTTTCAATGCCATTGCCATGGAACGAGCCGAGGAAGCGCGGCGGCTGGCTGAAGAGGAAATCCGCCTGCTGAACGCCAAATTGAAACTTCACTCCGACCAATTGGAATCCGCCAACCAGGAATTGGAAGCCTTCTCCTATTCCGTTTCGCACGATTTGCGGGCGCCTCTGCGGGCGGTGGATGGTTTTTCGAATATTCTGCTCAACGAGTATTCCGGCCAGATCTCGAGCGACGGCCAGCGTTTGGTCAATATCATTGTTGGCAGCACGCGAAAGATGGGACGGCTCATTGACGATCTCCTGCGCCTGTCGAAGATGGGGCGCGCCTCGCTGGAAAAACAGGAAGTTTGGATTGCCGGCATGGTCGAAGAAATCGTGGCGGATCTTCGCCAGCAGCATGACGGGCGCGCCATTGTCGTCCGCCTTGGTGAATTGCCCAACAGCCAGGCTGACCCGTCGCTGCTCCGCCAGGTGCTGGTCAACCTGTTGTCCAACGCCTTCAAATTCACGCGGGACCGCGACCCGGCGGTGATCGAAATCGGCTGCCGCTGCGCCGACAAAGAAAAAATTTATTTCGTCCGCGACAACGGGGCGGGATTCGACATGAAAGCCGCCAGCAAATTATTTGGCGTTTTTCAGCGTGTGCATTCCGAGGAGCAATTCGAAGGAACCGGCGTGGGATTGTCGATTGTCCAGCGGATCATCAAGCGCCACGGCGGCCGAATCTGGGTCGAAGCCGAGCCGGAAAAGGGCGCCACCTTTTATTTCAGCCTGCCAGATTCATAGCCGCAGATTAACACAGATCAACACAGATTTTCTGAGGAGACCTTTGGTTGACATATTTCGCGCCGATGGCGTGATGGGTGCTCGGCCTCCGGCCTGTTTCATTCCTTCCCTGTATTTATCTGTGTTGATCTGTGTTAATCTGTGGCCAAGCAAAAGCGAAAGTTGAACAAAATGGTGGCTCACGTTATCAAATCGGAGCCAAACAGTGACAAAGCCCTCGGGCTTCAGTCGTGAGTTACTTGATTTCCAGGCTTGGCGTCGGTTGCAAAGCGGGCGGGCGGCGAGTCTTCGCTTCCGGTTGGCTCATCCATTTCATTTTTGGATGGGCCGCGATTCTCTGGCTTTCAGGGTGTGCGGGGCAAAGTCCGCGCACGCGCTATCTCGAACAAATTGAGGCGTCTTCGCAGACGAATCTGCTGGCTTACCATTTTGGGACGAACCTCGATATACGCATTCCTCTGCGTGGCAAGGATGCCTTTGCCCATGCTTCATGGGCGCCGGTGGATCCCGGCTCGACGAATTACCAACACCGGTTTTCCCTGCTCAAATTCGGCGAGGAAAAACGCGGCGTTCGCAGGGCGACAACCACCAAGACCAACCGTGTGGCCGTGCATGATTACAAACAGTGGCAGCAAATCGTGCAGAAAGTCTTCGCCAGCCTCGCGCCGAGCCAGGCCAATCACGCGGTGGTGATGCTCGTGCAGAATCAGGAAATGGCCTTGTTTCACGACGCCACCGGAAAATTGCGGATCGTCAAGCTGGAGGAAAAGCCCGCGGGCGTCGCCGTCGACCGCACCTGCGATGACGCAGATTTCCTTCGCGAAGCGCTGCCGATGCTGGATCACCGCCAGACGCAGTTTCTATTTGTGTCGGGGACGGATCCCGCGTTTGTGTTTGTCGATTCGCAGCAGCGCTTGATGGTGTTTTTGGATTACTCGTCCGACCCGGAATCGCAGCCGGTGCCGGTATGGTTCGCGGTCAAGGCGCTCAATTCCCTTTTGATCAAGAGCCTCATCATCACCGCAATCAAAAATCCGGTGACGCTGGTGTGCCGGGGCATCTGGCATATCGGGACTTCCGGCGCCACCGCCCTGGAACGCGCCGGCAGCGTGCCGGAGGGACCGCCACCCCCGCTCACGAACGGGCCGGCAATGGACATGGCAGAGTGGGAGAAGCATCTCGATCACGCCGTTTCCGAACGCCGCCACAAAGGACGGATTGATCTTCTTATTGACGGAGAGAAGTTCTATCCGGCGCTGATCGACTCAGTGGCGCGCGCCGTCCGCAGCGTCAATGTGCATGTGTTTATTTTTGACACCGACGATTACGCCGTCCGCATCGCCAATTTGCTGATGGATCGCTCGATTGATTTGAAAGTGAAGGTGCTGTTGGACGACATGGGTTCGCTTTTCGCCGCCCAGGTTGCGCCGGAGTCTCCGATGTCGCCGGATTTTCAACGACCCTCCAACATCAAATCCTACCTGCGCGATTCGTGGGTCAGCGTGCGCGCTTCCGCCAATCCCTGGCTGACTGCGGATCATCGCAAATGCATCGTGGTGGACAGCCGTGAAGCCTACGTTGGCGGGATGAATATCGGGCGCAGCTACCGCTACGACTGGCACGATTTGATGGTGCGCGTGACCGGCCCGGTGGTGGGGCATCTGGAGCGGGAATTTCGCCTGGCGTGGGCGCATGCCGGGCCGGGAGGCGATTTCGCCTACGCCTGGTACTGGCTTTTTGACCACACGTCGCCGCGCAAAAATATTGTGCATGATCCCTACGACATTCGCGTGCTGCGCACAGCGACTTGGAAATTGGAGATTTACCGGGCGCAGTACGACGCCATCGAGAACGCGCAAAAATATATCTACATTGAGAATCCTTACTTCGACGACGAGACGTGCCTGCGCGCGTTGATTCGCGCGCGGTATCGCGGCGTCGATGTCCGCGTCATTTTGCCGGCGCAGAACGACAGTGGCATCATGCAGGTTGGCAATTCGCTCATCGCCGGGCGGATGATTCGGGCGGGCATTCGCGTTTACGCGTATCCGGGAATGACGCATTTGAAAGCCGCGGTATACGACGGCTGGGCCTGCCTTGGCTCGGCCAATTTCAACAAGATGAGTTTGCGCGTGAACCAGGAATTGGACCTGGCGTTTTCCGACCCGAAGGCTGTCGCCCAGCTCAATCACGATTTATTCGAGACGGACATTGCGCGCTCCCACGAAATCACCGAGCCGGGGGCGACGAGCTGGTATGATTCGGTGATGAAGGCGTTTATTGAGCAGTTATAAGCTAGGGACGCCTCGCCGAGTCGTCCGGGGATGCGGAGGTTTGCGGGCGCTTAAAATCGCGCGGAGATCTGGCAGGTCGAAGGATTTTTTTGCAAAGCTTCCAACAAGAAGATCGCGGTCGAAAACCTCCACGGCATCGGACGCCTCGGCGAGGTGTCCCTACCTCGCTTCGCGATTCAGCCCGCGTGGAGAATTCCCCACATTCCGACCGCCAGCGCCGCCAGCGCATCGCCTGCAATGAAACCGCCGCCCACCAGCGACATCGTGCTCATGTCCGACGGCAATTCGCCCTCGGGTTGAACTTCGGTGTCGGCAAAGCGTTTCGAGGCGGTTTCGAATAGCGACGAAATCACTCCACCAAAAGCCCACCAAAGAATTGTCGGCAACTCGACGAATCCCCCAAAGGCCGACGCATAGGGACTCGGCAGAAACACAGCGTCAAGAAGAAACGAAACCGATTTTCCCAGCCAGCTTCGCTGTGCGAACGCCTGGTAGCTCGCGCGATTCCGAATCAATTTCCGCAAGATTTCGATCACCAGCCCAATGCTCACCCCGAGGCCAAGCGCCTGCATCGTGCGAGGCTTGAAGACCACGATGCCGCGCAAGGCTCCGACCATTTTGTAAGTAAAAGCGGATTGCCAGTGCTTCGTTTCCGGCAGGTTTTTGTGAGTCAACTGATCGATGTTCAATACCGGGTAAGCGCGCATGAAGATGCTGGCCAGCACGACCGCCAGTAATGCGCCCATCGCGATTCCGATCACTTGATAGCGGAACTGCACGGCGCGATTCGTCTTCAAGCGCCAGCCGGTGGAGCGATCCTGCTGCATGTCGCCGCCTTCCGACGTCGCAATGGCAAGGATGGCGGCGCAAAACAATCCCGCCACTGGATCGCGCAGACCCAGCCCCGCCATGATGAAAACGGACATCACAAACGCGCTGGAAATCGGGTTGAAGTCGGAAATGCCAAGGGCAATCCCGTTCACAAGCACAAACACGAAACAAAGCAGAATCGCAACGACAAGATAGAATACGGGTTGGCGCAGCACCTGATGCCCCATGACAACGGTGGCCGCCGCCCAAAAAAGCACCCACGCGACGAGGCGCATCATCCCCACTTTTTGCCAATCCGAATCTTGCGGCGCCACTGCGGCTTTCATTTTGCGCATGCGCCCAACAGCCTGAAACAAGATAATGCCAACATCCAAAATTGCCGCGCCCATGATGGCTCCGAGCGAGATGATGAAGCCGATTTTTCGATAATGGTCGCCTTCGTCCAGCCAGCCAATTCTTGTCAAGTATGGAGTCATCCGGGCGCCAATTAACCCCACCCAAAGGGCGGGCAGCGCGATGCGCGCGCCGACGATCATTCCGCCTCCGAGAGTGGACATGGACAAGTCCGATATGAAACTCGAAGCGCCCGACATGATTCCCGAAGGAACGAAAGTGAGCTTGTTGAGAAACGACAGGAAATATTCCATTTTGAGCGTTGCGGCCAGCGCAACACCAAACGAACCCGCCATGCTGCCGAATAATTTGAAAATGGATTTCCGCAGCAGCACCGGGTCTGTCATGGCGCGCAGGATGTTCGCCACCGCGAGACCCGAGGGGTATGTCAATTGCAGGCGGTCCACCAGAATTGGCGTGTACAACATCCCCAGCCCGACGCCGAACATCCCGATGCACATGAAATACAGCACGAGCTGCCACGCGGGCGGACGCGGCAAGCCCATCCACACCATTGCCTGAACCAGCGCGGACATGGCGCACATGCCGGCGACCGACGCCGCCATGGTTTGCATGTAATTGGCGCCGTGTTTTCCTTCCGGCCCATAGGGCAGGGTGACGACGCTTCCGAGAATTCCCGCCAGCACCTGCCCGCCCACAAAAAATCCAATGGAGAAATCCATAAACGCGGCGGAAATTCCGCCCAGCGGCCCAAGGATGAGAATCGCCACCGCCGAAAGCATGATGTGGTAGCCGGGTGAACCGATGCGCGGCAGCCAGTTCGGTTTTGCCGATGGTTTTTCCGCGGCGGCTGGTTCACGCTCTGCGGCATCATCCATCATGTGTTCTTTGGTTTCTTCGGCGGCGTTAAGGCGGGGGAATATAGTGGAAGCGTTTGGAAAATGGCAATCGCTAATGGTTGTTGACGCAGGCGATTTCCCGGTCGTGGATTTGTTAGCGTATCGCGACGGCGTGGCTTGAGGGTGCAATTAAAAAATAATGCGGCGGTTCCATAACGAATTCCCGTTCGCCGAGTTGTTTTGTTTCAAGACAACCGAAATTCCCTTTCGGCGGACTCAATGAAGGGTTAATCTGGAGCCCAAGCACTTTTGAACAAGAAGGCGGTGATGTCCCTCAGAATTTTATTCATGGGAGAGTTGCCTCCGTGCTTAAAGGATGATGATTACTATGAAATTGAAACTAACTTCCATTGCGTTCCTTTGTCTCGCCGCAGGTCTGGCGCGCGCGGACTTCAACCCTGTTCCACTGACGTCGAACAGCTATACATATGGCATTGTGGTCCCCGCCAATACCGTGCCCGCTTTGCCGTATTGCATTACCGCAACCACCGGCAACGGTGCCGGCCTCGGCGACACCAGCGTCTATGAGCAGGGGTTTTACGCCCATCCGGGCCTGACCGGCGGCAATTCCGGCGTTCCAGTCCACAACACGACTTTTGTGGCCAGCAACAATGCGAACATCACCTATTTGATGCCTTCGACCTACTTGACCAATGACGTCCTGATGATTGATTCCACTTTTACCAGTGGCGCCTTTACATTTGAGTCCGCCACGACAGCCACGAACCTGGCGATTCTTTGCACGGGCGGCGGCGGGTCGACCACTCTCAATTACGTGGTGACGCACAGCGATAATTCCACCGAAAGCGGCTCGATTAGCATGCCCGATTGGTTTAACGGCGGCTCAACTGTCGCCTGGGGAGCCAATGGCCGTGTGACAGCGGGCGGGGGCGAGGAAAATTTCAACGCCAGCAGCCAGAACAATCAGCCGCCGTATCTGTACAGCGACAATATCACCGTTTCCGGCCTGACCCCGATTACGAGCATTTCGTTTACGTTTAGTTCAGGCGCCCACGCCAACCTTTTTGCCGTCAGCGGCAATGCATCGGGGGCAAAATGGTCTCCCATTCCGGTGGGCGGGTTCAATGTGATTGCCACGGTGCCTGCGGCTCTCCCTTGGCCGGTCACCGCCACCATGGACAATGGCACCAATCTCAGCTCCTCGGGCGTCGGCAACACCTGGTTTGAGCAAGGCTATTATCCATACAACAGCGGTTATGGATTGCCTCCCTCCGGTTCCATCTTCAGCAGCTACAGCCAGCCGACCCACCAATATCAGATGGGCAATTACTCCAACAACAACGCCATTCTGATCGACACCAATCATTTGACAGCCAACATCACTCCGGCTTCGCCGACTCCGTATTCCGCTTTTGCGTTCCTGACGGCTGGCGGCGACATCGGCGCGGGCAACAAAATGACCAACATTTGCATCCTGCAACACGCGGATGGAAAAAATGAAACCAACCTTTTTTACGGCTACGATTGGTTTGAGCAATCCGTTCCCGGTGCCATCGCTTGGGAAGCCAATGGCCGCGTCAATATGAGCGACCGGTCCTTCAATACGATCGGCAACCAAGGGCTGCCTTACCTGTTTGAGACATACTTTACGCTGAGCGACACGACCAGCCCAGTGACCAATATCATCATCAAAAACGTGTCCCTCCCCGCGGGCAACTCGACCACTTTCATCATGGCCGTCAGCGCCACGGCGGGCGGAGTTCCACCGGTCATTACGCAAAATCCGCTGCCCGCGAACCAGACTTGGTATCCTGGCCAAACGGCGACGTTCTCCGCCGAAGTGAGCGGCACGGCGCCACTGACCAATATCTGGCTCGTGCAGAGCAACGGCGCGTTTTATCCGCTAACCGACGGCGTCGATGGCAACGGATCCGTTATTTCCGGCTCCAGCACGACAACTCTGACGATCAGCAATTTGAGCATCAATGACGGCACTGAATACGAATTTGAAGCCACCAACGCCTTTGGCGGCGCGATCAGCACACCGGCGACTCTGACGATCAACTCCGGCACACCCAGCGCGCCGATCATCGATTCCCAGACGCCCCCCGTTTCACCGGTCAACGCGTTTGCCAACGAGACCACTCTGTTCTCCGTCGTCATTGACGGTTCGAGCGCGCCGCCCTTCAGCTATCAATGGTACAGCGGTTTGCCGCAAAGCCCGGCCACGGCTATTCCCGGAGCGACCAACGCGACCTATGCCAATTTGAACACATCGAACGTCACTATTTCTGTGATTGTCTCCAACTTCGTCGGCACGGCCACCAGCAGCCCGGTGACCCTGAACCTCATCACGCCTTCATCGTATCAATCGGCGCTCCTGGCCTACAAGCCAGTGGCGTATTGGCCGCTGAACGAAACCAGTGGCAACACAGCCTTCGACTATGCGGGCGGACACGACGGCACCTATCAAGGCGGTTACACGCTGGGCCAGCCTGGCATTCCCGCCACCGCCGCCAGCATCGGCGCGACGAATTACTCCGCAGGCTTCGATGGCTCCAGTGGATATGTGGACATTCCGGTGGGCAATCTGAATATCACTGGACCCATCACCGTTATCGCCTGGATCCGAGACGCCTTCGGTGGGGGAGGCGGGCGGTCATTTCGGAACGGTCGTCGGTCATTCCGACCAGAGCTACCGTCTTTCGGTTGTGGGCAATCCCCCGCGATTTGCGGATGCCGGGCCTGACGCTGTCGGCACCGTTAATGTCGGTGACGGCAGTTGGCATCAAATCGTTGGTGTCTATGACGGCACGAACCAGTATGTCTACGCCGACGGACAGCAAACCGGCCAGATTGAACCCGGCAATCCCGGCGGCAGCGGCGACGATGTCTGGATCGCCGGCGCTCCTGATTACGCGAATCAGCGCAATTTTGCGGGCAATATCGCTGAAGTGGCCATCCTCACCAACGCGCTGACTCCCAGCCAGGTGTCGGGGCTTTACGCTGGATTGAACCTTTTGCCGCTGACGGAGACGGATGTCATCCCGCTGACCGAGGTTCCTGCCGGAGTGCCGGTCACGCTGTCAGTCACTGCTGCCGGGACACCGCCGTTCACCTACCAATGGTCCAGCGGCGCAAGCGGCGCCATTGCGAATGCGACAAACTCCAGTTACACGTTTGACGCGCTCGCTGGAACGAACACTTATTCGGTCGCCATTCACAATTCATACGGCACGACCAACAGCTCCCTCGCGACCGTGGTCGGCCTGACCAATCCGCCGCCCGTCATCTCCTTCTATACGAACGGCGATAACTGGTCCCTCAACGACGGCGCCAACATCCAGCCTTACATCAGTGACAACGTGCTCACGCTGACCGACGGCAACAACAGCGAGGCGTCCAGCGCGTTCTTCAACACAGTCCAATACATCGGCGGGTTTTTCGCCTCCTACACCTACACCGCCACCAATTATGGCGGCGGCACCCTGGCTGATGGCATCACGTTCTGCATGCAGAATTCCCCGGTGGGCCCGACGGCGGTCGGTGCTGGCGGAGGAGATTTGGGCTACACCGGCATCGCTCCCAGCGCTGCCTTTGAGATGAACATCTATCCGTATGGCGCGGGCAATGTTGGGATTCAAATGGGCGTCGATGGAACCGCTCCGGACGGCGGAACGTTGACGGCTCCGTCCATTAACACAGCGCCGGTCAGCATCGTTTCCGGCGATCCCATCTACGTTCAGCTCTATTACATGCAAAACACAATGAACGTCGCCTTGGTGGATACAGCCACTGGCAGCAACTTCACCACTTCCCTGGCTCTGACCAATCTGCCTGCGCTCGTCGGTGGCAGCAGCGCCTACATTGGGTTCACCGGCGGCACTGGCGGTGCGAGTGCCAATCAGACCGTCTCGAACTTCGTGTTTTCCTACACCACACCTCCCGTTCTGACTTTGAAGGCCGGAGCGGCAGGGAGCACGGTCATTACATGGCCGATTTCAGTCTCGACGCTGTTCGGACTTCAAGAAACCACCAATCTGACCGGCCCGTGGCAAAACGTGATCACACCGTCCCAGATTGTTAACTCCAACAACGAGGTCATCCTGACCCCGGGGACGTCGACGGCATTTTATCGCCTGGTCCTGCCGTAGGCAGGAGCCAAGGCCGCAATCGCAATGGAGCCGGGAGCAATCCCGGCTCCTTTTGCTTTTTGGAGCCCCGGCTCGGCAGGAGCCTCGCCCTACCAAGCGCTCGGTAGGGCGAGGCTCCTGCCGAGCCGCGCAAACCGAACGGTTCACACTATTGATTTGCGCCCCCCAAAATTCCGTCCCTTGTCTTTTGGGCGGCCTTTGTTAGTGTACGGTTGTAGTTTACTCAATTGGTTGTCATTTTTTACAAACGGGTTTAGAACACAAACAGTTGCACAATATAAATTGGAAATTGGAAAGAGAGACATACTATGGCTTACGAATTACCACCGCTCCCCTATCCGAACGACGCCCTGGAACCGAACATCGACGCGAAGACGATGGAGATTCATCACGACAAGCATCACGCCGCTTATGTGACCAACGTCAACAAGGCCATCGCGGGCAAGCCCGAGCTCGAATCCAAAACGGTGGAACAACTCATCAGCAATCTCGATGCGGTTCCCGCTGATATTCGCGGTGCGGTGCGCAATAACGGCGGCGGCCACGCCAATCACTCGTTCTTCTGGAAGCTCCTCGGCCCGAAAGCCGGGGGCGCTCCGACCGGCCCGCTCGCCGACGCAATTAATGCGGCATTCGGCAGCTTCGACGGCTTCAAAGAAAAAATCGAAGCCGCCGGCGTCAGCCGTTTCGGCAGCGGCTGGGCCTGGCTCGTCGTCAACGGCGGGAAGCTCGAAGTCTGCTCCACCGCCAACCAGGACAGTCCAATCATGGGCAAAGCCATCGCTGGCTGCGAAGGCACGCCGATATTCGGCATCGACGTCTGGGAGCACGCTTATTACTTGAAATATCAGAACCGCCGCGCGGATTATCTGAAAGCGATATGGGGCGCGGTCAATTGGTCCGAAGTGGCCAAGAATTTCTCCGCGGCCAAGTAACCGCGCCTGCTCGAACTGGCGCGTCCGTGCAGGTGAGGGCCGGCAGGGCGAGGCTCCTGCCGAGCCGTCCCATTATTCCTATTTTTCGCATGATGATGGGATTGATGAGAATAATGGGAATGGCTCGGCGGGAGCCTCGCCCTACCGAAATTCGCTAAGGGTGGGAGAACCAATGCTTTTGCGCGCGCGCCAATTTGTTTTCACGTTTCCACGCCCGTCCCTCGTGATGGGCGTGGTTAACGCGACCCCGGATTCCTTTTACGCCGGTGCTCGCAGCGAAAGCGGGCGGGACCCCGTGGCGCAAGCCCTGCGCCTGGTCGAAGAGGGCGCTGATATGATTGACATCGGCGGCGAATCGTCGCGGCCGGGCGCGTCGCCGGTCAGCGAAGAGGAGGAATTGCGGCGGGTGATCCCTGTAATCGAAGCCCTGGCTGGCACGGTGAAAATTCCCATCTCGATTGACACCGTCAAACCGGCGGTGGCGCGGAAAGCGTTGCAAATGGGCGCCTCGATTGTCAATGACATCGCGGCCAATCGCGACGATTCCGAAATGTGGCGTGTGGCCGCCGAGGGCGGCGCGGGTTACGTGATTGTTCACATGCAGGGCACCCCCGCCGACATGCAAAAAAATCCTGTTTACAAAGATGTTCTTGCCGAGGTGCAGGATTTTTTTGAAGATCGTTTAGAACGTTTGCGCGAGTGCGGTGTCAATGCAGAGCAGACTATTTTGGACGCGGGCCTGGGATTTGGAAAGCGGCTGGAAGACAATTTGCAATTGCTTGCCGGGCTGGCGCGGTTTACAATGATGGGGCGTCCGTTGCTGGTAGGGGCTTCCCGCAAATCGTTTGTCGGTGCCGCGTCGGGCGCGACGGTACAGGAGCGCCTTTCACCCTCGCTGGCTTGCGCCTGCTGGGGCGCGCAGCATGGAGCCGCGATCATTCGCTGCCATGATGTGGCCGCGACACGCCACGCCGTTCGAATGACGGAAGCCCTAATGAAACAACAACAAAATGCCGGAAGTAATCACATTCCTGACTGAGACACTTCAGCGCGGCTGGCGGCCGGCGCTTGAGGTCATCATTCTTTCGGTCGGCATTTACTTCAGCTTGAAGTTCATTCGCGGAACGCGCGGCGCGCCGGTGGTTTACGGGTTCGTCCTGCTCGTGCTGAGCCTCACTGTCGTCGCCTATTTTTTGAAGCTGGAGGTTTTGAGCTGGCTCATCCGCTCCTTCGTCGCGTTTGCGGCGGTGGCGATTCTCATTATTTTCCAACCTGAGCTGCGCCGCATTCTCGCGGAGCTAGGAACACATCCGCTCTTCGCCACCAGCCATGAAGCGCGCGAGAACATTGAAGTCATCATCCAAACATCCGAGCGCCTGGCGGAAGTCCGCATCGGCGCCCTTATGGCCATCGAGCAAACGATCAATTTGCAGGAAGCCACCGAATCCGGCCTGCCCGTCGATTGCGAAGCAACGCCCGAAATGCTGGAAGCCATTTTCTTTCCGAACAACGCGATCCACGATGGCGGCGTGATTCTGAAAGGGGATCGAATTGCCTTCGCCGCCTGCATTTTCCCCCTGACGCAGCGGCAGGATTTGAACGCCTCGCTTGGCACGCGGCACCGGGCCGCGATTGGATTGTCCGAAGAAACAGACGCCGTGGTGGTGGTCGTTTCGGAGGAAACGGGATCGATTTCCTACGCATACAAAGGACAGTTGCAGCGCGGCATCTCGGCGGAGCAATTGCGCGCCTTCCTGACTTCCGTGCTCGTGAAACCAAGCAAGTCGCACGGAATTTTGCGCCTGTTCCGCCCAAGGGACAAAGCCGCGCCGAAGGAGAATCACGCCCTCGCCTCTCCCGGGCAGAAAATTTAGTACTGTGACAAAGAAATTTCGATACATGCGCGGCAAGGGATTTTTGGGCCAGACGAGGCGCGAGCGACGGGCATATCCTTCATGGATCTGCACGGAGCGAGCAACGAAGTCTGGCCCAAAAAGACCTGCCGCCCGGAGGGTTGCGCCGATTTTGGCTTGGGGCCGCGTTGCTCGTCGCTCACAGACCCATGAAGGGTATGCTCGCTCCTCGCGCCTTGCCCCAAGCCAAAATCGGCGCAACGCGCGTGTCGAAATTTCTTTGTCACAGTACTCGCTGCTATGCGCGACCTGATTCTCCGCAATTTTTGGCTGAAGCTGTTCTCGATCACGCTGGCGACAGTGATCTGGATGTTGATTCATTACAGCATCCACGACGAGTCTAACTCGCTCACGCCCGCCTACATTCGCGTGCCCATCACGACAAAATTCGCCGAAGGCGAGACTCGCTCGTTTAGTTTCAGTCCCGAGGAAGTTGTCGTCACTGTTGTCGGCAGGGATCCGGCGTTGTTCCAGCCGAGCCAAAAAGAAGTCCGTGTCGTGCTCGATTTGACAACCTTCACGAACTTGCAGCCCACGACCCTTCGCCTCCGCGCCGAATGCCCTCGAGATGTCATTGTCTTGCAAATGGTGCCGTCGGTGGTTGAGGTCCAGCAGATTTCGCGGTAGCGGATGGCCATCCACCGGCGGGCGTTTGCGCTAGTGTAGTGTCTCTTAAATAGCTGGAGATTCGCGGCAAGGGATTTTTGACGCAGGCAAGGCGCGAACGACGAGCATATCCCAAAGGATCTGTGAGGAGCGAGCAACGTGGCCTGCGTCAAAAAGACCTGCCGCCCTGCGGGTTGCGCTGCCTTTGGCCTGTGGCGTCGT
This sequence comes from uncultured Verrucomicrobiae bacterium, assembly GCA_963764165.1. GTDB lineage: Bacteria > Verrucomicrobiota > Verrucomicrobiia > Limisphaerales > Palsa-1400 > Palsa-1400. Next base: position 3,332,937 of record CAVXRD010000002.1, on the reverse strand, counting down.
TGCTCCTCAGTCACAGCCCCATGAGGGGATGCTCCTTCGTCGAGTCAGAACAGAGATGCGCTGCCCGCCCCAGGCGGGCTGCTAGCCACAGGCCAAAGGCGGCGCAACGAATCTCCAGTTATTTAAGAGACACTACACTAGGGTTCCCGGGTCACCGGACGACGGATAAGAGCAGGAAAGCAAAAGTGCAAAAAGTAATGGCCGACACTTGCGTGCGAAGGGCAATGCGCTTGCCAAAAATGAATTTTTCCGGACAATTAACCCATGAGTGCCGTTGAAATCATTGAGCGAATCAAAGAATTGTCCGCGAACGAACAGGCGCGAGTCGCGCAGTTTATCGCAGAAAACGGCAGTTCAATGACGCGCCACCATTTTTCCGTTGGCACCGAAGGGGACGGTTTGCCCGTCATCCGCGCCGACGGCCGAACCATCACTTCGCAACTTGTTCACGAGATTGAAAGCCGGACCCCGTGACCCGATTGCTTGATGTCAATTTGCTCATGGCGTTGCTTTGGGAAAATCACGAGCATCACTCCCGGGCCCGTTCGTGGTTCAGGGGCGTTTCCGCCTTTGCGACCTGCCCGGTTGTCCAGCTTGGTTTTGCGCGCGTCTCCTCGCATCCCCTGCTCGGTTACGGCTTGACGCCCGAACTGGCGTTTGGCGTTCTCCGCCAATTCATCAGTGACCCGCGCCATGAATTCATTTCCGACGACTTGAGCTGCACCGACCGCGCCGTGCGAACGGAACTGATGGCTGGCGCAAATCAGATCACCGACCGCTATCTTGTTGCGCTCGCCCGGCAACATCGATTCAGTCTGGCAACTCTCGATGAACCGCTGGCAAAAAGCTTTGCGGATGAAACGGGTCTGGTGGAACTGCTGCATTGAATTGGATGCGCTGTCATATAAAGCTTTCTGGATTCAACGCGCCATCGAGGAAATGGGCAATTGGAGCCATGTGTCGAATCTTTGCGAAAAACAAAAGTGCAAAAAGTGAAGGTCTAACACCGAATCGACAAAATTCGCCGAAGGGGAGACCCATTCGTTCAGTCTCAGTCCTGAGGAAGTTGTGGTCACCGCCGTCGGCAGGGATCCGGCATTGTTCCAGCCGAGCCAAAAGGAACACCGTGTCGTGCTCGATTTGACCACCTTCACAAACTTGCAGCCCACGACCCTCCGCACCGAATGCCCTCGAGATGTCATTGTCCTGCAGATGGTGCCGTCGGTGGGCGAGGTCCAGCAGATTTCGCGGTAGCGGTTAGCCATCCACCGGCGGGCGTTTGGACTAGGGTTCCCGGGCCACCGGACAACGGATAAGAGCAGAAAAGCAAAAAGTGCAAAAGGTGAGGACTGACACTCGCGCTTGATAACCGCGCCGGAAATGCGCTGGGATTGTCCGATCAGGTTTCGGCGCCGTATGTAGGTGCCAGTATTATGGAGGTATTTGCAGAGGCGTTTTTGGGAGACACGGCGCCGGGGTTAGAATATGCTTCCCAAGTCGCTGATATAGTTTATGGAGACAGTACCATCGATCAACTGGATCATAGTGGGGGCGTCCTTAGGGGTTTGGAGGGCTCCAGGTATTTAGGGTATTACGGTATCGGCGTGTATCAGAATTTCTCGGCACGGGGGCCGGCAGTGGGATACTATAATAATGTTGCCAATATGAGTCTTAATTTGAGCCCAAGTTATTGGTTCTTTGGTGAGTTTACGAGCACGATTTCCAGGGCGACACAGTGGTTGCTATTTTCAAACCCGAATTTGGATGTCACGTCTACTTGGAATGGGGCCCGACATCCGCAACCGGGATTTGGTAGTACTTGGGATGGGGCCGCTGGAGCCTTTTTGCAGCACTAGATTTATGTACGCTACGATACGAACCGCGTTAAGAAAACTTCTGATTGTAGTCTTGCTGTCTGGAACAGCAGGTGGATGCATGCCTAGCGTGAGAAATGTCGTAAACGTGTTAAATGACGTTCCCCTAAATTCCTCTCAGGAGGACGTGGCTCAAAAACTTGTTGCAATGTATGGGAAAATGGGCCACTGGCAGTTGCAGCAGTGGAAACTGAACGAAAGACATTTTCTAAGGCAGGCCGAAATTGATTCGTTACAGACCCTTGCAACCGATTTTCGCAACCGTAAGCGGTAACGTACGAGCCCGCCCAACGGACATTTTGGAAAGATTATCGGCGGCGGATCAATGTGAGGTTGTTGGTGTTTCTGAGGCGTCCGAAGGCAACGGATCGTTATCAATCTTCTTTGATAAACGAACGAATTATATCGGATATTTTGCATTTGTCGCAGGGCGTGATCGATGAATCAAATAACCAGACTTGGTGTCAGGAAAACTTTACGCTCTGCGGCTCGACGGAGGTTGCTGTTGGTGAAATGAAACTGGATTTAATTCGGTAATAAAATGAGACGAATGATAGCGACTATTGCGATGCCCGAGGTGTCGATGTTCAAGCGGCTTATGTGCCAAATGGAATGCTGCATTAACATTCGCCCCCCAAGTGGTTATTTCGCTCGCGCTCTGTTTTGGGGGGCAGGTGTCACTCGCTTTTTGCAAATGGTTCGATACATGACTCCATCCGCCGCTGACTCTGTGATTCCCCTGAACGCCGGGTCGGGGGACCCGGCCTACAATTTGTTGAGGCTGGAGCCCGTAGGCTGAGTGCCCTCGCGCGGCAGGCGTTGGGGCATGGCATATTTGGGTTCGGCTGAGCCTCACCCTACCGTTATTTTTGGCGGGTGGTTTTGTGATGGCTCCGCGTTGTCGGCGAGGTGAAAGAATGAGCGGGCTCGATCAACGATTCAGCGAAAGTTCCTCGACCTTCAAACCAATGTCGCGGGCGATCTTCCGTAACAGCGATGGGCAATATCCTGCCTGAACCTACCTAAAGCCAGCCCTCGCGACAGGTCCAATCTTCATCTGCGTGTTTTTCGACGAAGGCGATGAGCTTCCGAATCAGGCCGCGCACATCCGATTGGCGGAGTCGCTTGCTGTCGGCGTAAATCACTCCGCCATGAGTGAAACCTGCCGCCAAACGAGCCTTGACGAATTCCGGGATCGTATTCACATCGCGGCTGACAAGGATCCAGCCTTCGCGATCAAGCGTTTCGAGCAGCGGCGGGTCTGGCAGCCCCCGCCAGGACGTATCGTAAATGGAAACCGCCTCCAATGCCGGAAACTTTCTTTGGAGCGCCTCGGCTGCTTCGCGAGGGATGTGCTCGTCCAGCAGCAGCCTCACACCTTCTCAAGGTTGGGCGAAACAGCTTTAAGCCCCTCGAAGTCCCGGTGCTTGTGCAGTGTCAGGCTCGCGGCGATCTCCTCCGAGTAGGCCTCCGCGTAGGCCAGTGCCATCTTGACGACCGGTTCGGGTTTGTCCATTCGCTGAGCCGCCTTCGTCGTGTTCCCGCCCAGATCTTTGACCAAATCCACGACCATCCAGACCGGCCACCTCGTGCCGGTTACGTAAGCCACCCGGCCCGGAGCGCCGTCGCGAAACTCGACAACGGGGAAACGCGAACGTTTTACACCCTCTTTGACGTAAATAGCCGCCAAAGTACCCGGCGGTTGGCCCGTCAAAGTCGCGGCCGCTTCCAAATCCGCCTTCTCAGGTTTTGTCAAACGGAGAGTGACGCTCTCATCTTTAGTCATCGCTGACATACAATGCAAACAATCGCATCCACCCATGCAAGTTTCAAGTCTTTCTGGCCAACTTTGCGTAAGCGCCATTCGCGTTCCCACTTTTTTGCACTTTTTCTTTTTCGCAAATGTTCGACACGTGGATCCGTCAGTCGCTGACTCTGCGATTCCGCTGGACGCCGGGGCGGGGGACCCGGCCTACAATTTGTTGAAGCTGGAACGTGTAGGCTGCGTGCCATCACCCGTCGGGTGTTGGGGGTGGTTTTGTGACGGCTCCACATTGCCGTCGAGGCAAAAAGTATGAGTGGGCGCGATCAACGGTTCAACAGAAGTTCCTCGACCGTCATACCAATGTCGCGGGCGATCTTCCGCAACAGCGATGGGGCAATATCACGGCCTTTGTGCATTGGCACGGTTGTATTCCTGTGTCACTTTTTGCACTTTTTGTTTTTCGCAAACGGTTCGAAACGTGACTCCATCTGCCGCTGACTTTGCGATCCCCCTGGACGCTGCGTCGGGGGAGGGCCGGCCTACAATTTATTGAAGCTTGAGTCTGTAGGCTGAGTGCTTTCACGCGGGGCATTGGGACAGGGCAATATTTGGGTTCGGCGAAGTCTTTCTCATCCGAAGCGAAGCTACTATGGAGATAGGCACCCTAGCGTCGTTTGGAGGATGGTTTTGTGGCGGCTCCGCGTTACCGTGGAGGTGAAAGTATGAGTGGGCGCGATCAACGGTTCAGCAAAAGTTCCTCGACCGTCAAACCAATGTCGCGGGCGATCTTCCGTAACAGGGATGGGGCAATATCACGGCCTTTGTGCATTGGCACGGTTGTGCCACGCCCGTCGGCGTGGCGATACTGGATATGCGAACCGCGCTGGCGCACAGAGGCGAATCCCAGCCTTTCGAGCAAGCGGCATACCTCGATGGGCTTGAGAACCGGCACGGAGCCCATAGTCAGGCCACAACGATGCTCTGCGTGCCGACAAATTCGGCTTCCAAGAGCGGTTCCCCGTCCTCCAGCAGCATGCCAATCACTTCCTGAAGGTTGGCTTGGAGTTCGTCGAGCGACTCCGCCTGAGAATGAGCGCCAGGGAACCCTGGCACATAGCCCACAAGAAATCCCGTCTCCGGGTCGCGTTCCACCACGGCGGTGTAATTCTTCATGACCGTATTGTCCTTAGTTTCTTAAATTGCGCAAGCGCGTTGAATCCCATGGCCGAGCAGGCCCTGTTTGAAGTCGCGCCCGTGAGCGTGGCTGCTGATGGTGAGGAAATCGAAATTGTATGGGTCATTGAGCGTTTGTTCAGCGAAATCGAACTCGGTGGCTGCGGTGTGCGTTGAAAGCTGGAGACGGCTTTGCCTTCGCGTTTGTGCAATTGCGTTTCAAAGTGGTGCATGAGTTCGGAACGTCACTCCATCTTTTCCTGGCTCTGCGATCGCTCTGGACGCCGGGTCGGGGGACCCGGCATACAATTTGTTGAAGCTGGATCCCTTCGCCCGAAATGTAGCGGGCGTGTAGCGGCTCTGTAGCGCCCAGTGTAGCGGTTTATCTTGTTGATAATCAACAATGTAGCGGGTGTAGCGGGTTTTCTGAGATTATATCATCTGGAACTCACGAAATCAGGAAAAGAGGCGCCCTGTTTTGTGGTGTCCCGCATCGACTCGCCATCGACACTATTCTCATCACGACCATTATTGGCACTTTATCTCGTAGATATTCAATGATGCAGGGTGTTGCGGCATTTTTGAGACTATATGATCTGGAAGTCTGGAAATCAGGAAAAGAGGCCAGCATGACGGGTCAGCACCGGATACGAATTGACGATGCGTTTGAAACCGACTTCGGTCTTTTTTCCTGCGTTCGGTCGTTCCAGATTCAATCATCAGCATTTCTTTCCGAAAAATCGTGCCGAAAACACTCTGGTAGGTTTTCAATGCGGCGACATCCGTGCCAAAGTGCGCCCATGGCTGTTTATGACCAGACTGAGAGACTAGGACCAAGGACGGAGGTCCAACCGGGGCTGGCGGGGCCGATTTTGCCTCAGGGTCGTTGCACTCTATTGCACCCTATTTCACCTACGTTTTTTTGCGCCCAGTTTGCACCCTCCAAAACAGGTTTTCGGCAATCCGGCGTTGAATCCGCAGCGGCGCCTCCTATCATGCAACCGGTGAAGAAAGTCGTTGTTTGGATTTTGTGGCCGCTGGTGGCGTTGCTCGGGGCATGGGCGTTCCTTGTACTGGCTCTGCCTCATCAGGAACGCATCAGCTCCGGTTATATTCTCACCGCCGCCCTTTGCACTTACGCCATTGGCTATCGCTTTTATTCGAAATGGATCGCGGCCCGCGTGCTGGCGCTGGACGACCGGCGCGCGACTCCTTGCATGGTGCATGATGACGGAAGAGATTTCGTCAAGACGAACAAGTGGATTGTCTTTGGCCATCATTTTGCGGCCATCTCCGGGCCGGGGCCGTTGGTGGGGCCGGTGCTGGCCGCGCAATTTGGCTATCTGCCAAGCGTCCTTTGGATCCTTATCGGCGTCGTCCTCGGCGGCGCGGTGCAGGATTTCGTCATTTTATTTTGTTCATTGCGGCGTGACGGTCGCTCGCTCGGGCAAATGGTCAAAGACGAATTGAATTCCGCGACGGGATTTATCGCGCTGATCGCCATTCTTGCGATTCTCGTCATCTTGCTGGCGGTGCTTTCGCTGGTCGTGGTCAACACGCTAGCGGAAAGTCCGTGGGGCGTCTTTACAGTAGGCGCGACGATTCCGATTGCGCTGTTCATGGGCGGCTATTTGCGTTCGTGGCGAGTGGGGAAGGTTTTTGAAGCGACGGTGATTGGCGTGGTTCTGCTGCTGCTGGCCGTGTGGGGCGGGCAGCTTGTTTACAAGAATGCGGCCTGGTCCGGCCCGCTGACGATTCATGCCGAACCACTGGCGTGGGGAATGATTGTTTATGGATTTGCGGCCAGCATTTTGCCGATCTGGCTGCTGCTCGCGCCGCGCGATTATTTGAGCACCTTCATGAAGATCGGGACGATCTGCCTGCTGGCGCTCGGCATCGTCGTGCTGCTGCCGAGCTTGCAAATGCCGCGTTTGACTCCGTTCGGTTCGACCGGGCAGGGGCCGGTGTTTGCAGGCAAGCTGTTCCCGTTTTGTTTCATCACCATCGCCTGCGGGGCGATCTCGGGATTTCATTCGCTGATTGCCAGCGGGACCACTCCAAAAATTCTGACGCGCGAAGGGCATGCTCGGGCGGTGGGTTATGGCGCGATGTGCCTGGAGTCGCTGGTGGCGATGATGGCGTTGATTGCCGCCTGCTCGCTCGACCCGGGAGTTTATTTCAGCCTCAATATCAAAGGCCCCGAAGCCGATACCATCGCCAAAGTTTCCGCGCTCGGTTACAGCGTGGACGCGGGCCAAATGCACCAGCTCGCGGCATCGATGGGCGAAACAACGCTGTTTGGCCGGGTGGGAGGCGCACCGACGCTGGCGGTGGGAATGGCGACGGTCTTTGGCAAAGTTTTCCGAGGAGTCGGCTTGGACCTTTGGTACCACTTCGCCATCATGTTCGAGGCGTTATTCATCTTGACTACTATTGATGCGGGAACTCGAGTGGGCCGTTACTTGCTGCAGGATTTGCTCGGCCAAATTTGGAAGCCGCTCGGCGAAACCAAAAAGACCGGTCCCGCCTGGCTGGCGAGCTTTCTCATTGTGTCGGGCTGGGGCTGGTTTCTGATTCAAGGCGTCCGCGATCCGCTGGGCGGGATTAATTCGCTTTGGCCGCTCTTCGGAATCGCCAACCAACTGCTCGCCGCCATTGCCCTTTGCCTCGCGACCACGGTGATTTTGAAAATGCAACTGCGCGAGCCGAAACGCGGGCGCCTCGGTTTTGCGTGGATCACGCTGGGGCCGTTGCTTTGGCTGTTGACGGTCACCGTTGCGGCATCAGTTGAAAAGATCTGGCACAGTGATCCGAAGATCGGCTTTCTGGCGGCGGCGGCCACAACCACCAATCCGCGCATCCGCTTCAATTCTCTACTTGACGCTGCGGTGACGGTTTTGTTTCTCGTCATGATCCTGGCGATTGTCGTTTTCAGTGTTCGAGAGTGGATTTTGTTATTGTCACAAAAGCGTGCCGCCAAATTGAGCGAAACAGAGCCGTCGTGGCTGGCCGATTACGAAGTTGCAGAATCCCGTCCGCGCGGTTTTGCCGGGGTGTTGCTTTTTGGATTCCTCATGCTGCGGGAATGGTCCGGGCATGCGGCCATTGATCGCGCCACCGCAAAATCGTCCTGTGATTGCCAACAAGCGAAGGACGCGCGAGTCGAGGCATATTTGGAAGTTGCAAAAAAGCGGTTTGACGGCGTCAACCGCTGCTGTTGAAAGTATCGCGAGCGAAATGAAGATTGGACTTTTTGGCGGTTCGTTTGATCCAGTGCATCTGGGGCATCTGCTCGTGGCGCGAGCAGCGCGGGAGGAGGTTGGTTTGGACGCGCTGTTTTTCATTCCAGCGGGCCAGTCTCCGTTCAAGCCGGGAATAAAGCCCGCGCTGGCGGCAGAGCGGCTGCGCTTGCTGCGGCTCGCGCTGGCGGGTGAAACAAAATGTTTCGTTGACGACCTGGAAACGCACCGCGAAGGGCCCTCTTACAGCATCGATACCGTCCGCGCTTACCAGAAGCGGTTTCCGGGCGCGGAATTATTCTACTTGATAGGCGCCGATCAACCGAGCCAGTTGCATCTTTGGCGCGAGGCCAATGAACTGGCGTCGCTCGTTCATTTTCTGGTTGTGCCGCGACCGGGGCAGACTACGCCGGAACTGGCCGCTCCATTCCGAGGACAGGTTTTGCGCGGCGTGCCGATGGGGATTTCGTCCTCGGAGATTCGCGCCCGGCTGAAAGCTGGATTGCCCGTGACGCACCTGACCCCTCCGGCGGTGGCGGAAGCGCTGGCTAACAATGGCCTTTATCTTTGAAGCGTTTGGATTAAGCTTCCCTTACAAAAATGGATTCCAAAAAACTGGCCCTCCTTTGCAAGAAACTGGCCGAAAACAAAAAAGCCGAGAACACCGTTGTCCTAGACGTGCGAAAGGTGTCATCCGTGACCGACTATTTTGTGATCGTGTCCGGGAACAACGAGCCGCATTTGCGCTCCATCGCAAATGAACTCACAGACCGCTTGCGGGATGAGGAGCATTTGCGCCCGCGCATTGTCGAGGGCGACGCCACCTCTTGGCAGGTGTTGGACTTTTTCGACGTCATCGTCCACATTATGCGCACCGATGCGCGCCAGAAATATGACCTGGAGAGCTTGTGGGGAGATGCGCCGCGAGTGGGCGCCGCGAAGGCTCGGCGCAAAAAAGCCAAGCCTGAAGCCGAAGCCAAATGACTCCGCGAGCCAGCCATTTTCCGGCTGGAGCCGCGTTACTGATTTTTGGGAGGCATTTCGGCGGACGTCTTCGCCATTTCTTCAAGAACTTTGCGGAACTCTTCCAAACCCGTGGAGGGGATGATGACGTTATCGCGGCGGCCATTGACGTCTTCCGTGATGCGGAGAAAACGACCGCGCGGATTTTCCTTCAGCGTAAAAATAAAGGTCTTTCGTTCGATCTGAATTTTTTCTGTCCTTAGTGTATCTTCGTTGACTGGTGGTTTGGGAGGACCAGCGCTGTAAGACCGGTATCCGCCCGAATGCGACGGACGTTCATTTGAAATCATAATACTCTTTCACTTTAACACTGCGCCCCTTATTGTTTGCGACGCCGTTAGCTTTCACCTCTTAAAGTTTGTCACAAACGCTCTTTTGTCAACCCCGGATTAGTGGGAAAACCACCGAATCTTGGAGTTTCCCCAGCCATGCTGACCCGCCATAAATATATCACAAGACCGGCCACAACGAGAAGGTTTACGCTCTCGGAAACCGCATGCCACCGGGCAAAAGATTGGCTGGCATGCTCTTGCACATCGGTTGTGGCGCCAAAGTATTTTGCCTTGTGCCAGACGCGCATTTTTGGCTGCAGCCAAAGGCCGCCCGCCATGGCAATCGCAAGCATGCTGGCAGCGAGCATGACACTGAAGCGTCGGACGGGCTTGCCGCAATAAACCCATTCCGCGAGCAAATGGAGGAGGGCGATGGAACCGCACACATATTGCACCCAGAAGTATCGCGCCACGATCGCTTCCGCCGCGAATCCCACCCCTGCCGGCTGCAGCATCCTCTTGAGCTCAGGAGAAAAAACAGCCGGCAACTCGATCATCAGGAAGATGGAGGAGCCGCACCAAATGGCGGCATTCAAAATCCCCACGAATCTCAGGAAACCTATCACGGAACCATCTTAGGCATCGCGTTCTTGGTCTGCCAAGCAGAAGGTTTGGAGGCCACACCAATTTAGAGGCAATAGGCGTTCTCTCGATATTGCAGTTGGTGAGAATCTCCGGCCAGCCGCCGCCGGAACGCCCGGGCAGCGACAGGAAGCATGGCACGCCACGGACGGATTCCCCTCGCGCCACGCTCAATCAAACTTCTATTTGACTAAACTGAATTCGCGCGGATTTGCAGATTTTTGCGGCTTTAGCGTGAAGAACTTATCCACCGTCCCCTTTCTTGCCCGTTCGGCCACCCTGACATGCTATTCACACGCATGTCTCAAATGATTTATGCGCAATGCTTTACGCGATTGCGAGGTGGTGAATAATTTTTCCCGAAAGTGAATAACTCGGTGAACAAGAATTGATGTTCAGGCCACAGAAATCTGCTATTCTCTTAACAGTTCATTGAAAGAGCTGGAGTGGGAGTGGCGGACGAAAGAAAGTTGCAAACATTCCAAGGATAATCCCAGGTGACTGGGGAAAGGCTGGGCCAGGCTGGTTGGCTCAACCCCTCTAAGTCTGGATCGCAAGGTTCGGAGACCGGAGGCAGGATTCACCAGTTCCTCTGGCAGCGCTCGCACGCTGTCAGTGACGCGAAGCAGGAACTGAGCGGTTAAATGCAAGATAAAGAAACTGCATCGAGCCGAGTCAAGTAACTCAAGACGGTTTCAGGCTTGAGTGAATCGCAGTTACCCAGAGGGTAGACGGTTGCTACTGTGGATCAGCACGATGTGCGCGACTCTGGCGGTCTTCCAACGAAGGCCGGCCCAAAGAAAGACGCTGAAAGGCGGGACAAAGTGAGCGCGCGCAGCGGGAAGGAAACACGGCCCAGGCAAGGCATGTAAAAACCCTTCCGAAACGTCGGCGATGTTAAAAACAGCACCGCTGGCTTGTGAAAAGAAGCAACCTGAGAGTTAAGAGGTCAGACCCGTAGCACCGGGCCAACGCACCGCCAAAAACGGTGGCCGTCCCGGCGCAAAATGGTTAAGACGCGGAATCGAAATCGCAAACGTGTCTTAACCTGGTTCGCAAGTCGGCGCTGCAAACGCCAGCCCAAGCGAGCCAAGAGGCCTCACTCAATAAATTCAGTGACCGCAAGGCGCTGGACGGCCCTGCTATGAGGCCGCAAAACTCCGCTTGCCGTGGAGAATGGCGTCGGGAAGCTGGCAGCCCCAGTTGGGTGCGCCTAATGTCAGCGTGGGAAAGAGAGATTGGCGAACTCCCAGCCCCCAATTTGCCCCCATTCGGCCGCAAGGCCGGGTGGGGGCTTATTGTTTTTATCATTCATTCCTCCGCGACCATTCGCGGCCTCCGGTGTTGAAGCCTGCATCGGGGCGTGGACTAAGAAAGGTAGGGACGCCTCGCCGAGGCGTCCGGTCCTACGCGCAAATAAAGCCTCAACCCGGGCGCCTCGGCGAGGCGTTCCTACCTCAAAAATGGGGCTTTTGGTTCGGGCGCTCCCGGAGTTATCATTTTTTACACATGGAATCGAAGATGTCTGTGACGAACAAATTCGCCAGTGTGGCGTTGTCGATCAGTTTTGCCGTGATGGCCAGCGGATGTGTCAGCGGGGACAAGAACCCGCCACCTCCTAAGCCACGAAAAACCCCCAAAGTTCACCTTGTCGGCTCCATCAAGGCATCTGCCTACACCTCCTCGGAAGGCGGCTTTTCCGTGCCGGTTCCGGTAAGCCCGGAAGTCGGCGGCCGAGTGTTGCGCGATGGCCCCCAAACGGTCACCTTCACGGACAATTGGGGCAGCCGGATCAGCTTTACTTCCCAGCCGATTTTGCCGACAAGCACCATGATGCAAATGGTGGAAAGCCAGGGCCGCGAAAAAGCGCTGACTGAATTCGCGCACCGCGAATACGGCGATATGATCGAGCCCCATTACCATTCTGACGTGCGCGAAGGAATGCTGACCTTCATCTACCTGCGTCCGGCCGCGCCAAAAATGGGCGTGGCTGTATTCGTCCATAATTACCGCCTGTTTCTCGTCGAATCCGATATGCTGCCGGGCGTGTCCGTGCTGGGCCAAAATGATCTGGCCTCGGACGGTGACCGGGATTTGTGGCTCGAGGGCGTCGCCATGCGGCTGGCCCAATCCATTACCGCAAATTAACGCGTGATGAACTGGCGGCTGGCAACCAAACGCGACTGCAAATTGCTGGCGGAGTTGAACCATCAACTCATCGAGGACGAGTGCCACCACAGCGACATGACCGTCCCCGAGTTGGAAGCGCGGATGCTGGAGTGGATTCACAGCGAGTACGAAGCCATCCTGTTTGAGGACGGCGGCGAATTGGTTGCCTACGCCCTCTACCGAATACTCCCTTCCGAGATTTACTTGCGGCATTTTTTCGTCGTCCGGCATCGGCGGCGGATTGGCGCTGGGCGGAGAGCCATCGAAATGTTGCGCCGGGAAATCTGGCCGGCGGGCCGGCGAATGACCGTTTCGGTTCTCCTGCACAACGAACCGGCTGTCAACTTTTGGCGCGCGATGGGCTATCGGGATTACTCGTTGACGCTGCAAATCACGCCGACTGGCGCACCCTCGAAGCCAAAAACAGGCGAGTGAAGCTGTCGTCTTGAATTTCTATGCACGATCTCGTTGACCCATTTTGGATGAAGGTGAAGGCAGCGCTTTTTCTGCTGCTTGGCTTTGGCTCGGTCGCATTTATCATCGAAGAAACGCAGTCTTGGAACATCGCGATCTGTCTCGCCGTCGCCATTTGGTCATTCTGCCGCCTCTACTATTTCGCCTTCTACGTGATAGAGCATTACATCAATCCTGGCTTTAAATTCTCAGGGCTTGGGTCATTCGCCTGTTTCATCTTTGCCCGGCGTACTGCGGCTGCGGACAAGAAGAAATAATTCGCTTGGTTAATTGACAGAGCGGCTCCGAGGTGATAGAGATTGCTTTCGCAGACTCTACGAACCTAAGGCGTTATATGAAAACTCTTCTGCGTTGTTGCCAGACATTCTGTTTTGGCATTTTCCTTGCGAGTGTCCTGAATCCGGCGGCGAGCCAGGCTCAATCCAATTCTCTGGCTGTCACGATAACAACTCCCACCAATGGCTCAGTTTTTGCCGGCCCTACGAACATAGGCATCACCGCCATTGTTCCGACGACAAACGATCTGGCGGCTTTCGTTGAGTTTTTTGACGGCCTCCAGCCGCTGGGCGTTGTCTCAAATTTCGCGATCGTCGACCCAGGCGGCCCCGGGATCAATCCGAGAGGCGGGCGCGCATACTTTTTGACCTGGTCCAATCCGCCGGCCGGCGTTCATAGCTTGACGGCCACGGCAGTAGACACCAACGGCCATTCCTTTGTTTCCCCGGCAGTCTTAGTCACTGTCTCGCAATTGCCGTCCATTGCCATCGCCAGCCCGGCGTCTGGAAGCGGATTTCCACTTCATGCATCCGTGCCGATTGACATTTCCGCATTTGTCCCATCGAATTACCAAGCGGAAGTATCGGTATCGATTGCGCCCATCCTGCTCAACCCAGTCGGGATTCCGATATTTCGCGAAACGAAGACAAATTATGTCTCCAACCCGCCTGATCGCGATTATCTATTTACGTGGAGCAACGCTTCCGCAGGCGCGTATCGTTTGACAGCAAGTGGAACTTTCACGCTCGATAACACGGGTCTTGCCACGATGAAGGAAGTGACGGAGACGATCATCGTCAGTGCGTCCACCAATCCCCCGCCCCCCACTCCTCCGCTGGTTCGCATCACGAGCCCTCCCAATTACAGCGTCTTTCGCTCGCCGGTGAATATCGATTTGGTTGCCTATGCCGACGGACCGTACGAGGCCGTTTCGAATGTTGGATTTTACGCCGGATCCAATTTTCTGGGAGCGGGCCAGCCGATTTCGCCCGTCGCGCCAATTTTCCCGCCTCAGCCCGGGCTGGCGAATTACTATCGCCTCGTCTGGAGCAATCCCCCGCCTGGCGGATATTCTGTGACAGCGGTGGCGACGGCGTCAAACGGCGGAGCGGCGACTTCAACGCCGGTCAGCATCACCGTCCTTGGGCCGCTTCCGCCTCCGCCAACCAACCTGCCGACGTTTGTCACCGTTTCGGCGACCTCTCCCGTCGCGATTGACGGCACGAATTGCTGGACGTATCTGGGCGGGCCGATCACGTGGAGCAATTGGATTTCCTCGAATGCTGCATGGCAATGGGTGACCAACTGCGGGCCGCAGGACGCCATTTTCACTGTCCGCCGGTATGGCAGCACCAACGCCGATCTTGTGATTGACTATACATTAGGCGGCACCGCCACCAACGGCGTGGATTACGCGGCTTTGCCGGGCTCGGTGACCATCCCCGCCGGCCAGACTGAAGCCGCCATCACCATTATCCCGGCAGACACCAATGCCGACTCGCCGAGTTCCACAGTAATCATCGGAGTGAATCCAGACACGAACGTGCCGCCGGCCTACTTCGCCATTGGTCCGCGGGCAGAGGCGATTATCATTGGCAACATGACCAACAACCTTCCGGGCGGCTTCCTGCCGGATCGCTCGTTCTCGATGAACCTTGCCGGCCCCGATGGCGCATGGTTCCGCATTGATGGCAGCACAAACCTCGCGACGTGGACTCCAATTTGCACGAACCAAGTTGTCAACGGCATGATTGAGTTCATCGATCCGAACGCAACGAATTTCAACAGCCAGATGTACCGCGCCGTGCCGCTGCCGACAACCCCGGGCGAGTAAATCGATTTCTGAGCGCGAAACGCGGCAGGGGGCCTCGCCGAGCCGTCCGGTTGCGCGGACTCGTGCCACGGCTTGCGCATATAGAGCGCCTCACCCTGGACGCCTCGGCGAGGCGTCCCTACCTTTTGAAACAAAAAGCCTCCGCCGCAGATTGCTCCACGGCGGAGGCCGACCTCTCAACGGCACTTTGGCCGATGACCCAATCTTGTTTCGCTAGAAGCTCAACGGCAAAACGCCTGCCGAGTCCGCTTGGAAACCTGCGGCGGCCGGCGTAATCGTCACCGTCAGTCCAGCGCCCGAGATTCCCGTGACCACATTATAAAACGCTCCGGGAACGCACCCCGTCACAAAGTGCTGGGTGACATTCGCAGGCACCGTGTATGTGACACCGGTAAAGGCGGCCTGCGAATCCGTCGCAAACATCACTGCGTTCTCTCCGAAGATCGCGCCGTCCATTGGTGTTCCTCCGGTGCTCTGCACGAGCGTTGCATCGTCCGGCGTGGCGTTCGCATCCGTCCCCTGCAAGACATGCAGGAAGCGTGAGTTCGTCGGGCTGGACGGATCCTGGATTGCCATGCGGTAATGGCACGGCTCGAGATCGGCGTAGGTTGTCAACAATCCGTCGATGGAATTGACCGAAAGAACACCATCAGCCGGCAGGAGCGAGGTGATGAACAGATGCTGTCCACCCGGCGTCGTTGTCGTGATGACGTTGCTGTTCGCGGTCGGCAGGTTCGGGAAGGTCAGATTGAATTCCTTGAACAAACCCGCCGTGTGCGATGTGGCGCGATCGTAGATCACGATGTGGTCCGGCTTGAGCCAAAGAATGGAACGGCTCGCTTCCTTGATATCCAGCGCCGCGCTGCTCGGAATCCAATACTCGGGCTTGTTGTAGAGCTGCGTGGCATCGCCGAACGCGTAGTCATAATTGGCCTGCACGCTGGCATAGGTGACCGGGTCGCCATTGTTCAAGCCCAGCGGCCATTGCGATCCGTTTGTCCAAAACGGCAGGGACCAATCCAGGTTGGTGGGAATACCGCCGGAGCACCAATTATGCAACGCCAGCGTGTTGTGATAGAGCGAGGATTGGCCATTGTCGTTGTTGTCATAGTTGGCCACGCCCTTGGTCAGCCATTCGCCGTTGCGATAAAACTCGAATTGGTTGGCGTCCGCCTGCTGGTGGTTGATCGATTCCCAACTGCAACGGAAATCGAACATCGTTGCGTTCGGCGCCCAACTCGTGCGGTCCACCAACCGGCCCTGCCCCGGGTCATAGAACGACGTTGAATAATTCGGACGCGGATCCGTCGTCGTGGCGGATGGATCAAGCAACAGAAACAGGAAGATCGAATCCTGCACACCCCACGTCCACGGATCTTGGACGCGCGTCATCAGGCTCGCTGCGCCGCCTTGAACAGCGTTGATCGCAAACCAGCGATCCGCGTTCAGGCGCGAGAGGTCGTTATTCTGCCTGTCAAGCAAACTGAGCGATCCGAACACGGTCACCATGTCCGGCGTGGCGAACATCCGCAACACATCGCCGTAACTGGCGAATTGGTAAACTTCGCCAAGGTAGCTTTCATCGGAGGGCACGGCCTGCTGCGGCACCAGCGAAGAAATGAAACCGGTGACGAACCTCGACCAAACCGGCGCATTGTTGGCCAGCGCGATTTGCGGGCCGGAGAGGGCCGGATCGCCGAAGCCCGCCGTTTTGAGCGCGAGCAATTCCTCCGCGATGGAGCGGACGGAATCGCCGTAGAGCATGCCTTCCGGCGGAAGCCCGCCGCTGGCCAATCCGACCGAAGCCGTCGCGGGCAGATTGTAGGCGCTTTCCACCGCATCCGGGTCGCCGAACATGGCGAATTGCTGGTAGAGCCAAGCGCCGGTAACGTCAAGTATATAGCTGCGCAGCGTGTTGCCGAGCTGGGCCGGCGGCTGGTTTGTGTTGAGCGGCGCGTCGTCGGCCGGGTCAATCGAGAGCGACATCATAGCCAGCAGCCGCGCGTGCGCCTGGTAATAATTGTTGGCCGCAAAGCGGTAGGCGTTGCCGCCGGGCAGGAGGCTGGGATCATTCAACACACCTACCGGATACGGACTGTCCCCGCCAGTGGTCTCCGCTGTCGAGCATTCACTGGCCCACGTCAGGAACACATTGCGGATCGTTGCCTTGTCCTGTGCTGAGAACATGGGCTGTCCGCTGGCGTTGGTGGCGTCGTAGAGCCAATCGAGCGTCAATGGCCACGCTTCCGAAGTCCAGCTCGCGCGATTGTAAGTTGGGAACAGCCGATCCCGGAATGGCAGGTTGGGGGCCACTCCCTGGGCCGCCTGGTTGATGCCATACATCATCAAGTCGTGCGCGCATTGGCCGTATAGAACACGGTTGGATTGGCTTGGGTCAATCAAGGCGTTGAACGCCAGCACCAGCATGTATTGCTCGGAGATCAACCCGACGTAACCCTGGGTGTCGCCCGGGTCCGGATAATTCGGATTCGGCTGGCCGCCGGGGAAGAATTGCGTCTGGAAATCGTAAACGCATTTATCGGCCAGGAGCTTCAGGCCCTGCGAATAAATGGCATTGGACGCCACGGCCCAGCTTTGCAAACGCGGCAAGTCGGCTGGCGTGATCCACAAACGCGGATGGCTGGCAATCGGCTGCGGCACGTTGGTGACCGCAGGCGGCGGGAATCCGTAATTTGCCGTCACAATCACATTGTTGGACGGCATGACGAGGGTGGTGGTCAGCGAACTTGCACTGGCCACGCTCGCGCCGCTCCAGCCGGCAAACGACTGGCCGCTGGAGGGAAAGTTAGCAGTAATCGTCACTGTGGCGTTGGCTGGGAAATTTCCGCTGCCCGTGCCGTTGACCACTGTAAGCGAATAGGTCGGAATCGGCGCGCCAAAATTGGCGGTCACCGTTACCGGGCCCGCCGGCATGATGATGGTTGTCGTGCTGGCGAGCAGGTTTCCGACCGCCGCGCCCGTCCAATCCTGGAACACTTCGCCCGCGGGCGGCGTGTTCGCCGTAATCGTCACCGTGGAGCCCGCCACGTAGGAGCCGCCGCCGGTTCCACCGACCACAGTCAGCGCGTAGGTTGGCGGAGGCGGCGGAGCCGTGCCATAAACCGCCGTCACGGTGATGTTGGACGCGGGCATCGTGACGTAGGTGTTGGCTGCATTGGGATTCGCCACGCCCGGCCCGGTCCAGTATTGGAAAATTTGCCCGGCGGCCGGGGCGTTGGCGGAAATTCCGTTCTGCGTGTTTGTCAAATAAAACCCGCCGCCAGTTCCGTTGGAGACTGTCAATGTGAAATATGTGTTGGGCGCGGGAACCACCGGTATTGCGAAGGTGGCCGCGGCGGTGTTGGAGGCCGAATCGGTCACCACGACATAAGCGAGGTTGGTGTATGTGAATACCCATGATCCGGCCGCCGTCGCGATGCCCGAAATAATCCCGTTGGTCGAATTCAACGTCAGAACATCCGGCAATGCGCCGGACTGCACGTTCCAAGTGTAAGGCGGAAACCCTCCCGTGGCGCTCAGAGCCTGTGAATACGGCACGCCGACAACCGCGCTCGGCAGCGTTTGTTTGACAATCGCGAGTGACGGAATTGCCGCATAATTGGCGGTCACCTTCGCGGTCGCCGCGGGCATGACGAGCGTCGTGGTCGCCGAGAGTGGATTGGCCACCGCCGCGCCGGTCCACGATTGGAACACCTGGCCGGCGGCGGGGGGATTGGCGGTGATGGTCACGGAGGCATTCGAGGCGTAGGAACCGCTCCCCGTGCCGTTGACCACCGTGAGCGCGTAGGTTTGATTGACAGGCGCGTATGTCGCCGTCACGGTGACGTTCGAACCCGGCATCAACAGAGTCGTGGATGCGGAAGTCGGCGAACCGACCGGCGCGCCAACCCATTGCTGAAAGGCCTGGCCAGCCGGGGCATTGTTGGCCGAAATGGCGACAGATGTATTCGAGGTGTAAAACCCGCCGCCCGTGCCGTTGTTGACGGTCAACTGGTAGTAAGTGTTGGAGGGGGGAACAACGTAGAACGAGTAACTGGCGAAGGCCGTGTTCGAATTCGCGTCGGCAACCCTGATGTAGACGGAAAACGGATAGCTATAGACCCAAGAACCCGAGGCGGTGGGCATCCCCGTTATTTGTCCGTTGGTCGGATTAAGGGTCAGCAAACTCGGCAGTCCGCCCGATTGCACGGCCCAAGTGTAAGGCGGCGCGCCGCCGGAGACGGACAGTGTTTGAAGATACGGCGTGCCCACCGTGGCGTTGGGCAGCGACTTGGTCGTGATCTTCAACGCCGGTGCCGCGATGGCATTTGTCACCAGCATCAAGGCGGCGAGAAACTGAAGTGGCAGGCTGAGAATTCGGAAGCAGCTGGCAAAGCGAAATGGCTCATTTGGCTGTGGCCCGTTGGTTCCCCGATTCGCTCGGCGAGCGAGCGTGAGTGTGTCAATTAGATTACTTTTCATGGTGCCGACTCTAGCGAGTGCGCGGCATGCCGTCATTACGTCGAACGGCGTACGGCGGCTGTGAAAATTCAACAGAAGAACACGAAGGCAACGAAGAGGATGGGAATACGGACTTCTTCGTTCGCTTCGTTATCTTCTGTGAAAGTTCCGGCTCTCAAATAAACTTTACGCGGCGCGAATTCTCTGGTTTAACTCAGGTCCATGTTGTCGAAATCATTGATTTTCTGTGCCGCTGCCGGTTGCTCGCTGATCGCCATGGTCGCGTTCGCCGGAGACAAAACAGCCGTCGATCCGAAATTGCTTCCTCCTGCTTCCACCAAGCAGGGCGTGACCTACACGAACGATATTCAACCCATTTTCGCCAAGTCCTGCTACCCCTGCCACGGCCCCAAAACGCAAAAGCCGAAGGGAAAATTTCGCGCCGACAGTTTGGAAGCGGTTTTGAAAGGCGGAGAAGATGGCCCATGCGTCATTGTCGGCAACAGCGGGAAGAGCGACGTCGTCATCATGGTTTCGCACCAGGGCGACGCGGACGATTACATGCCGCCGCCCAAGAACAAGGGCAACATCGCGCCGCTTACGCCGGAGCAAATAGGTTTGATCCGCGCATGGATCGACCAGGGCGCCAAGTAATTTCCGTCCCACCCGCCGCGATCAATGCCGCCGGAGTATAAGCCGGTGGCTTACCCGCTTCGTCTGGTGATATTCCAACGGCGGCAGGGTCGTGATCGTCGGCGATTCCGTTTCCTGCAAAATTCCCTTCGCCGCTTCCTGTAGTTGACGCCAGCGCGACCAGTCCAGTTCCGGCGCATGCGCCGTTTGCCGCAGCAGGCTGCGCCATTCGATAATGACGCGGTCAATGTCCCCTGCCCCCAAAATCTCATTCGTCCACCCGTGCTTGCTCAGCGGATCTTTGTGGACGGCGGCCACCACCTGTTCCGCGCCGGAACCGTACCTGGGCGGAATGCCCGCATCGAGATAGCCGGCAACACTCTGCAAGCCATAAACTTTGCGAGACGCAGTCGCCAACCGCCCGGCCCAGCGGCTGTCCTCGCCAGCGAAGCGAAAACTGGCGTCGAGATTGGCGAGGTCATAGATGAGTTCGCTGATGGGATACGACTCGTCCTCCAAAGCGGCGGCGATGGCCAGACCGTCTCCTTGTGAAAAATAGCTCGCGATTTTTCCTCGCCGTGTTGGCACGCCCGCTGTGTCAACCAAACCCAGCCGCCGCCAGAGCAATGCCACGCCGGTGCTGGTGGGAAGGCTTTGGCACACGGGAACAAGCTCGCAGCGAGCGCAATCGGGCGGCATCACTTCCCGTTCGATCTGTTTCCAAAACGCCACGCCATGACTGTCAATAAAACATCTGACCGGCGTTTCATTGAGGCTGAGATGGGCGACGATGTGTTGCTCCTCCTGCAACATCCGCACGACAGGCGTTTTCTGCGCGGCGAATTTCCCGTTGAGCAACGGAACAATTTCCAGGTCCCAAACTTCCCGCGGCACCTGGCGCCCGTTCCAATTGACGAGGCGGCGCACCCATTTGTGCAGCAGCACGCGATTGTCGTTGAGCAAATCGGCGACCGTCGTGGCGCGTCCGTAAACTTTTCCGCGCTCGTCATCCTGCAACACACAGAGCCGGCCGAGGCTTGGCTTGTCCATCGCCGCCGGTTCCGAAAGAACACTGTGGCATTTCAAAGTTTCCGCGCTCTCCGTCACGACGACGTCGCGGGCCGGGCGTTCGCTCGCGGGCGGAAAATTTTCCCATTCGCCGCGGCTGTTGAGCATTTGGCGGACCTGAGTGCGGACATGGCGGGCGCGTTCGGCGTCTGTCTTCAAGCCGCACGGCGTCACTGGATGTTTGACAGATTCCTCGATGCCGAGCGCAATGGGCTTGGTCGTGAACAAACGCTCCTGCACGCGCACCGCTTCTTGAAACGGTTCCAGTCCGCGCGCCGCCGCCGCGTCCATCAAGCCAAGCAGCGCGTTCCAATCAACGGATCCGCCGCGCGACAAATGGCCCGGACGAGCGTCAAGCAAACGAAGTTCGTTGGCTGAGATCAGAATAAAACCGGTTTCGTCCAGCCCGCGCCGACCCGCTCGTCCGAACATTTGCAGAATTTCATCCGCCCGCAACATATGCTCCACGTTGTCGCGGCGATAGGAATCGGCCGCCACCGCCACGCTGCGGAGCGAAAAATTAATGCCGGCGGCCAATCCCATCGTGGCAACCACCACCCGCAATTGCCCCGCCTTGGCCAGCGGTTCCACCACGCCCGCGCGCGCCGCGTAGCTCAACCCGCTGTGGTGATAGCAGACGCGCGCCTTGAGCATTCGCGCGAGATTATCGCCCGCGAGCGCTTTTTGTTCGGCGCTGAGGCTCAGCGGATTTGGAGTCGGAAGCGTTCGCGCCAATTCGGAAGCCATTGATTCAGCGGCCTGGCGTCGTGGCGCGAAAATGAGGATCGGCCCCAAATCCTCCGCCAGCGCCTTGGCCACAAGGCGCGGCCAGTAACCGCGAATTTCCGAGGGAACATGATAATTTAAATTGTTGGCGTGAACTTCCTCCAGCGGCACCGGGCGAAGATCATGGCGGATCAGAGTCGCTTTGCGTCCGAGCCGCTGCAGCCATTGCACCACGTTTTGCGGATTGGCGACGCTGCCGCTCAAGAGCAGCAATTGCGTTTTCGGCGGCGCCAGCGCGAGAGCCAGTTCGTAATTCAAGCCGCGATCCACATCGCCCAGCATTTGATATTCGTCGACAACCAGCAGCGCCGGGCCATCGCCTTGAATCAGGCGATTTTTTTGCGTCTCAAGCGTCGCCACGATGACGGGCGCGGAGAGGTTTTCCGACAAATCGCCAGTGGCAATGCCGACATCCCAGCCGCGCGCGCGCCACTCGGCCAGTTTGTCGTTGGCCAGCGCGCGAGTGGGAACAGTGTAAATCGCCTGGCCACGATTCCGTCCCTGGTTGGACCACAATTCGAAGATGAGCGTCTTGCCCGAGCCGGTTGGCGCGTGAACGACCACGTCGCTGCCGTCGCGCAGCGCGGCGACGGCCTGCTGCTGCCAGAGGTCGGGAATGGCGACCCGCTGGAGCGAAGCGAGATTGTCCAACTGATCGGCCATCGACGACATGGCCATAACTTAATGGAGAGTGCGCGATGTTCAAAGTTTTACGTCGCATTAAAGGCAGGGACGCCTCGCCTCGGGGCTGATGTCGCGGCTTGACTGGAGGGTATCTGGAAATTAAAGTGATCATCGGTCTGGTGGCCATAGCTCAATGGTAGAGTCCAAGCTTGTGGAGCTTGTTGTTGCGGGTTCGAGTCCCGTTGGCCACCCCATTCTTTGCTTGATGCAGTTAGCAGCAGCTGGCGCAGCCGGTCATAATCCAGTTTTTTTAGAATTGGCATGCGGTCTTCGATTTGTTTAAGTCCGTTCCCATGAGATCGCTGCGGGGCTGGGTGCTCATTTTTCTTTGCGTGGCCGCCAATGGCGCGAAGGCCATGTTTATGAGGCCGGATCTCGAAGCGGTGCCCATTGGGCGGGCTTTGGCGAATCTCGAACGATTCCACAGGAATGAACCTTCAAATCCCGCTTGGCTGTATGCGCTCGCCCGTGTCCATTCCATGGCTTATGCCACCAACTTGACTGAAATTCCTTGGGATAAGCGCTTGCACACTCCCTATTATGGCTACGGTTCCGATGGCGGGACGCCAGCCACCATCGAATTGTTTTCCAAGAAAAGCCGCTACCCCGATTGGCGCAAAATAGGAGATCCGCGCGAGTACTTTTCAAAACGCTCTCCCTCAGACCAAACAAACGCACTCCAGCACCTGAGCAATGCCATCTCCTTTTTTCAAATGGCATCCAAAGCCGTTTCCGAGAGTTCTGAGAAAGATCGCTGGACTTCATTGCCGATTCACGCTGGCCTTGCCTGGACGCTTGATCAAGCCGGGAGGAAACAGGAGGCAATCGTAGCCTACCGGCGGGCGCTGCAATTGGCGTGGAAGGCAGAGGTTGATCCCGATATCACCCTCCAAGAGCAGATCTCGTGGTCATGGTATCGGTTGCGTGGCAAAAGTAATCCGTTTACGCGTCCGAAGGCTTCCCTCGGACCGGGGATTTGTTTTTCCGAGGAAATCATCGGCTATTTGAAGAAACTTCTGGATCCCGTCAAAGATGCCAAAGAAATCGCGCAACTCTCGTCTGATGAAAAGTCGCTCAATTCGATGGGGCGTGCCATGACACCAATCCTTGTCCCTCTTAAACCCAATTCAACATTTTCTGAACTCGTCAATTCCAACGCCAGCGTCCAGTTCGACCTTGACGGCAGCGGGCTGCCGCGCCGCTGGGGCTGGGTCACGACCAACGCGGCATGGCTCGTTTACGATCACACCGGCTCGCGCCACATCACGTCCGGTTTGCAAATGTTTGGCCAAGTGACCTTCTGGATATTCTGGCGCGATGGATACGAGGCCCTTTCGTCGCTCGATGATAATGGCGATTTTGTCCTGAGCGGCTCCGAGTTGGATGGCATTTGTCTCTGGCAGGACGTTAATGGCAATGGAATTTGCGAACCAGGAGAAGTGCGGCCGGTCACCGATTTCGGAATCGGGTCCATCGATTGCCGCGGGCAAACCGCGCCCGATCGAATGAGATTCAATCCGCATGGCGTCACGTTCCGTGACGGCTCCACCCGCTCCACTTACGATTGGATCGCCCCCGCCTTTCCGGTTGTTCCGTAATGGGAAGCGTCTCAGCGCGATTCGCAAAGGGGACAGGCGGGGCCGCGGCTGGCGCTGTATTTGGGGCTGACGAAAGGGATTCCCAGCGAGAGGCCGCGGACGATGAGCAGCAGCGCCGCCATCGCCGCGAACGCAACGACAATGCGGCGCATGCCGGGCGGGTTCGTCCAGCGGAAGACTTTTCCGGCGGCGGTGACGCACACAAGCGCTGGCAGTGTGCCAAGGCCGAAGGCCAGCATGGAGGTCGCGCCGCCCGACGCGGTTCCCGAAGAGGACGCGGCGGCGCAGGCGACGTAGACCAGGCCGCAAGGAAGCAGGCCATTCAAGCCGCCGAGCAGGAATGTCGCGCCCATCGTGCGACGTTGAAGGAGCGCGCCAAATTTCGATTTGACTGCCATCACAGCGCGTCCGGCGAGGCCGGTCCATTTTGCGCGGGCGCTGATGAATAGCGCGATCAGGATCAATGCTCCGGCGAGGACTGAAAGCCAGCGTTGGAATCCTGCCAGAATGACAGCAGCGCCGATTAAACCGGAGATCGCCCCCAGCGCCGCGTAGATGGCGAGGCGTCCGGAATGGTAGGCGAGGTGGTGGGTGGATTGGTGGCTGGTTTTCCTGGCGGATTGGACGGCGAGCAGAAGCGGGCCGCACATCACCGCGCAGTGCAGACTGCCGGCCAGCCCCAAAACAAATGCCGCGACAAGGTTCACGATGATGCCACCGCGCCGATGGTGATCGGCTTCTCAAAAAAGTACCTCCTGCCCGCCTTGCGTCCATTGCACGCGCACTCTCCACAAACCGTTTTGGAGATTGCCAACGCCCAGGCTCTGCGAACCTGCCGCGTTCAATCCAAGTTTGACGCTCGCATCCATTCCGGCGTCGGACGGGCGGTAGAAGGTGATCGTGCCGAGTATATTGCTTTGATTGACAGATGGCAGGCTCACGGTGATTTGCGCGGCCGCGGGGCTGTAAACGATGGAGGCGTCCGCAAGAACGGGCGCGCTGCGGTTGACGCGGTCTATTTGCTTTTGGAAACGAATCTCCTGGTCATAATAATCCTCGCGCACCAAATCCATTCTCTGGCTGCTGGCGAAGATGACAAAACCGGCAATGTATCCGCCGAACAAAATGAAAAATATCACGAGGCCAGCCGGCCACCAGTTTTTGACTTTTGGAAAAATTCTCATAACTCGAAATGCTCAATTGCGCGGGCCAATGAACGTTGTGTGGACAGTCTGGATTTTCTTGCCTTCGGAATAAACGCCCACATCAAATCGCTTCGGCCCGTCCCGCAGCAATTCCGGCGCGAGTTCGATCAATATGGAAGTTTCCGCGAGCTGCTCGCCGGGCACGACCGGATTCGGGTCGCCCATGATCGATAGCTTGCCGGGCACATCCTCCAGCTTCAATTGCACCGGAAGCGGCTTGGATGTTTTATTGACAAGCTGGACGGTGTAGAGATTGATGAGATTGCCGCTGGGCAATTGCTGGAACATCGCGCCCGGCGCGCGCAAAAGCGTGGCTTCGACATTGGAGCGCATCAGAATGAGGAACAGGAACAGGCTGATCAGCACGGTCAGAATTCCCGCGTAGGCGGACATGCGCGGGGTCCAGCGGAACCGTTCACCGCGCTCGATTCCGTTCACCGAGGCATACCGGATCAATCCCCGCTCGCGGAACGTCTTGTCCATCACGGAATCGCAGGCATCAATGCACGCCGTGCAGTTGACACATTCCATTTGGATGCCGTTGCGGATATCGATGCCGGTCGGGCAGACTTGGACGCAGATGCCGCAATCGATGCAGTCGCCATGCCCCGCGCCGCGCCGCTCCGTTTCAGTCTGGCCGCTTTGCTGCCGGGCGCGGCCTTCTCCGCGTTTGTGATCGTAGGCGACGACGATGGTGTTTTCATCAATGACCGTCGATTGGAATCGGCCGTAAGGACAAATGAAGGTGCAGGCCTGCTCGCGAAACCGCGCGAAAACCAGATAGAATACCCCGGCAAACACAAGCAAGTAGGCCAGCCCGCTCAAATGCCGCGATGGAGCGTCTGCGACGATGGCAAAGAGCTGATCAACTCCGATGATATAGCTTAGCAAGAGATTCGAGATGGCAAAGGAAAGGGCGAAAAAAACCGCGTGCTTGAACACTTTGATGCCGATCTTCCGCTGCGTCCACGGCGCGGAGCCGAGAGCGCGCTGGGAGCGGGCATCGCCTTCAATGGCGTACTCAAGCCGCCGAAAAACCATTTCCATGAACAGCGTTTGCGGGCAAACCCAGCCGCACCAGAGCCGCCCGTAAGCGGCGGTGAATATCATGATGCCGGTGAAGAAAAGCAGCAGCGAGACGGCCACCAGCACCATGTCCTGCGGCCAGAAAATGTGGCCCAATATCGAAAAGCGGCGCGTGACCACGTTGATCATCAGCATCGGGTTGCCATTGATTTTGATGAATGGCGCCAGAAAGAGAATTCCCAGCAGCGCCCAGCTTGCATATTTGCGGCGTTCGTAGAACCGCCCTTCCGGCTGGCGCGGGTAAACCCATTTCCGCCGCCCCGTGTCGTCCGCTGTCGCCAGGTGATCCCGAAAATCGGGGGTCTCCGGCTTGAAAATGGGCGAGGCGGAATTCATCAGCAGTTGGCTCACTCACTCGAACGCGTTCGGCGCGGCAGGCTGATTTTGATTTTCCGGCGGTTTTGGATTGATCGGATGCGTGCCGCGCAGCGTGTAAATATAGCTGGCCACCGAATAAATTTCATTGGGCTTGAGCACGCCGCGCCAGGTCAGCATCCCCTTGGCGGGAACGCCGTTGACGATGGTGTGAAGGTTGTCAACAAAATTGGAGCCGTGAATCCAGTAATCGTCGCAAAGGTTGGGGCCAACCAGTCCGCCGCCGTCCGGGCGGTGGCACGGGGCGCAATTCTTCAGGAAGATGCCGTGGCCGTGCTCGATAATCGCGGTTTCCTTGGAGGGCACGAGGTTTGGAAGCGAATCCTCAAACTCCTTCAGCGCCTTTTGTTTGACTGCATCGCCAATCTTGCTCTCCTCGGCATATTGGGCCGCCTGCAGATTGCCCGCATGGAAAACGTGGTAGTAGAGCAGGTAACCAATGGCAAAGAGAATGCAGAGGTTGAACAGCCAGACCCACCAGCGCGGCAAATTATTGTCCAACTCGCGAATGCCGTCGGCTTCGTGGTCCATCAACAGGGGATCTTTGAATGGATCGTACGGTTCTTTCATAACTCGGATTTATTGGATGGGTTGTCCCGGCGCTCGCGCTCTTCATCCTCCAAAGGCAGCGCGCTCATCTGGCTCAGGAACTGTTTCTTGACACAAAACGCGAGCGCCATGGCCGCGGTGAAAACCGTGACGAAAAGGCAGATCGAAAGAATGCCAAAGGTCCGGATGCCGCCCATTTTCTCGATTAGTTGCATCATAAACCCCTCAATTGCCCGCGCGCAGCGGAGTTGTGGCGGCGCTCGCGCTGGCGGTTTGTTTCGGAGCCGCTTTGATGTCCGTGCCGAGGCGCTGCAGGTAGGCGATCACCGCGATGATTTCGCGATCCGGCTTGGCTGTGACCTGGCCGCTCTTGAGATCGGCCACCACTTTGTCGGCCTGTTTGTTCAAGTCGCCAAGCGCCGTATTTTCATAGCCGGCGGGATAAGGCACGCCGACGCGGCGCAACGCGCTGATGCGAGCCGACAGGGATGTCGTGTCTAATTCCTGCGAAAGCAGCCATGGATAACGAGGCATGATCGAACCCGGCGAAACGGAGCGCGGATCATCCATGTGATTGTAATGCCAGGCGTTCGGATACTTGCCGCCGACGCGATGCAAATCCGGCCCGATGCGTTTCGAACCCCAGAGGAACGGATGATCGTAAACGAATTCGCCGGCCTTCGAGTATTCACCATAGCGTTCCGTTTCCGAGCGGAACGGACGCACCATTTGCGAATGGCAGGCCAGGCAGCCCTCGCGAATGTAAATGTCACGGCCGAGCAACTCCAGCGGCGAGTATGGTTTGACGCTTGAGATCGTCGGAACGTTTTCCTTCACCACGATCATCGGGATAATTTCGATCATGCCGCCGATGAGCACCGCCACCAGCGCGCAAACGGTGAGGAGCATCGGCTTGGATTCGAGCCAGCGGTGGGTGAACGCCGGCTCAGCATGCTGCGCCAACTGAGTGCGAAACGAAACCGCCTGCACTTCCTCCTCCGGCGCGAATTTTCCGGCGCGCGCCGTCTTCCACAAATTATATGCCATCAGCCAGACGCCAAGGATATACAGCGTTCCGCCCACCGAACGCATGCGGTAGAACGGCAGGACTTGCTGCACGGTTTCGAGGAAATTCGGATATTGCAGGAAACCTTCCTTGGTGAATTGCTTCCACATCATGCCCTCGGTGATGCCGGCGATATACATTGGCACCACGTAGAACATCATGCCGACCAGCGCGAGCCAGAAGTGGTAATTGGCCAATTTCGCCGACCAAAGTTTCGTGTTGTACATGCGCGGGTAGAGCCAATACAAAACGCTGAACGTCAGCATGCCGTTCCAGCCAAGGGCGCCGGTGTGAACGTGGGCAATCGTCCAATCCGTATAGTGCGAAAGCGAATTGACGGTCTTGATCGCCAGCGCCGGGCCTTCCAGAGTCGCCATGCCGTAAGCCGTCACCGCCGCCACCATGAATTTCAAAACGGGATCCTGGCGAACCTTGTCCCACGCGCCGCGCAGGGTCAGCAAGCCGTTCAACATGCCGCCCCAGGACGGCGCGATCAGCATGATCGAAAACACCATGCCAAGCGATTGCGCCCAATCCGGCAGCGCGGTGTAAAGCAAATGGTGCGGCCCCGCCCAGATGTAGATGAAAATCAGCGCCCAAAAGTGAATGATCGAAAGGCGATAGGAAAAAATCGGGCGATTGGCCGCCTTCGGCAGATAGTAATACATCATGCCGAGGTAGGGCGTTGTCAAGAAGAAGGCCACCGCGTTATGGCCGTACCACCATTGCACCAGCGCGTCTTGCACGCCGGCGTAAATCGAATAGCCCTTCCACATCGTGACGGGAACTTCCAGCCCGTTGACAATGTGCAGGACGGCGACCGTCAAGGCCGTGGCGATGTAAAACCAGATCGCGACATAAAGATGTTTTTCACGGCGCTTGATGATCGTGCCAAGCAAGTTGATGGTGAACGCCACCCAGACCACTGCGATGGCGATTTTGATGGGCCACTCCAATTCCGCGTATTCCTTGCTGGTGGTGAAGCCGAGCGGCAGCGTGATGGCCGCCGCCACAATGATGGCATTCCACCCCCAGAAATGCAACCAGCTCAACTTGTCACTGAACATCCGCGCCTTGCACAGGCGCTGCAGTGAATAGTAGATGCCCATGAACATGCCGTTGCCCACAAACGCGAAGATCACCGCGTTCGTGTGGACGGGCCGCAGCCGGCCAAAGGTCACGAACGGCAGGTTCAGATTCGCGTTTGGGAAAAAAAGCTGGACGGCGCAGAGCAATCCAGCCGTCATTCCGACAATGCCCCAAATAACGGTGCATATTGCGAATGCCCTTACAATGGTGTTATCATAGCGAAACGTCTCCACGTCGCCGCGGCTCTGGCCGAGATCGGGTTCTAGGGTTGGGCTGGCTGCGTTCATTGGATGAGTTTGGGAATTGGAGTGGTCACGTGCGCAGTTGGATTAGAAGCGCCAGATCACGTCGGTCGTGATTCTTTCGCCGAAAATGCCCTGCGGATTGGTCGCGCCATACTCGTAGGCGACGCCAATATCAACGGACTTCAACAAACGGCTGCGGAAACCGCCGCCAACCATGACTTGCGTGCGGCCGGATCCGGCAGTGCCGCCCAGGTCGCTCAAGTCGTTGAGCTCAGTGGTGAGCGGAACACCCGAGAGATAATTGTGGTCGGCATCCGTCAAAACGGTGTAGCCGTTGGCCACAACAAACGGGATGAAGCATTGGCAAACGTGATAGTCCAATTGCGCGCTGTAATGGGCTTGCGCGGTCTGTTCGCTGAAGTCATCAGGAATCAGGAAGCCGACGTTGCCGGTCAGGTGAAGATCGCCCCAGCCTTTCTCCGCCGAGGTGAACAGATTCCATAATCCGTCGCCGCGTCCCTGGAAGACATTCTGGTTGCCGGTCGGCAATTCAATGGTAAACCCGGCCGTCAAGATGAAGCTGTCCTTCTTGTCGTCAATCAGCGCGTATTTGGCTCCGAGACCGACATCGCCCCAGCCGTAAGCGTGGGAAACCGAATGGTCGGGCTGGAACTCAATGTAACCGTCCCTGGAGGCAATCAAAGCCAGCCTGTCGGTCAGCTTGTAGCGCAGTTCCGCCGCGATCACCTGGATATCGCCGCCCAGGGGAAGCGTGCCGCCCTTGGCGTGAAACGAGGTTGGCAGAATTTGATCCATGTAGATCGGGCGGATTTCGCTGTTGATCTGCGGATCCTCGAAGTACATGGGATTGGCCACGGGCGAGATCGTCTTGTCTTTCCAATCCGCGTCAGCCGCTTGGGCGCGAACCGCCTGCACGGCGAACATGGAGGCCAGCGCGACTGTCCATGCCAATTTGTTGTCAGTTATAAGACTCATACTGGGGGTATGTGTGTATTTCATAATTGGTATTTAAATGCCTCAGCTTGTTTTTGATCGCTTTGCATCCTTTGCCATAGGTTTCGTAAAATTTGCGTTTTGCCCGGATGCGGGTTTGCCGATGGGCAGGGATCGATCCTCCGACAGAACCCGAAGGGCAGGCGTACAGGTGTCTTCAAATTGGCCTGAGCGCACCGCCCAAATAAATACGCCAAGAAAAACTCCCGCAATCAGCACGCTCAGCGGAATCAAAAGAAACAGAACGATCATGCCGCCGCTTCCTCCTCATTCGCCTGCATCTCGTTCGCCGCATTCCCAATCCGCTTGCCCAATCGCGCCGTCATGCCGCAGGCAAAAGCCACCACCGTCACGGAACTCACCGGCATCAAGATCGCGCAAATCACCGGCGACAGCATCCCGCGCGCCGCGATGGCCAGGCCAACCACGTTGTAAAGAGTGGAAATCAACAGGCTGATTTGAACGATGCGCACCGACGATTTGGCGAACCGCAAAATCTCGTGCAGCCGCGGCACCATGCGGGCAGACATAATGATGTCGCTGGCCGGTGAAAACGCGCCCATGTTCTCCACCACCGCGATTCCAACGTCGCTCTGCTTCAGCGCCCCGGCGTCGTTGAGGCCGTCGCCGACCATCATGACGTTGCGGCCCATTTTTTTTTGCCGGCGCACAAATTCGAGTTTGTCCAGCGGGCTTTGGTTGAAGCGCATTTCGCTGGCGCGGTCAAAAATTTCGGCGAACTGCTCGCGCTCGCGTTCGTTGTCGCCGCTGAGCAGGGCCAATTCGTGATCCGGATCAAGCTGGCGGATGGCCTCGGCAACATCCGCCCGGATGGCGCTGGCCAGCGTGAAACAGCCGCGATAAATTCCATCTATCGCGACAACGACGGCGCCGCCGCCTTTGGGCGGCATTCTGAACTCGACCTTGCGCGATTTCAGCCAGGTGGCCGACCCAATCCAGATTTCGCGCCCGGCGACGATCCCTTCCATTCCGCAGCCGGCCGTTTCCGCAAAGGACCGGGCTTCATCCACCACGTAATTTGTCGCCGTGAATGCCGTTACGCTGACCGCGTGCGGATGAGTCGAATGCCGCGCCACGGCATGAATCCATGCTCTCTCAGCCGCCCGCAGCGGATCGCCCCAGAACGCCACCGCGCCCGCGCCTTGCGCCGTCAGCGTGCCGGTCTTGTCAAATACAACAGTTTCAACTTTCGCCAGCGTTTCGATCACGCTCGAATTCTTCAAATAAACGTTGCGGCGTCCGAGCACGCGCTGGGCCGTCCCGAGCGCAAACGGCGCGGCAAGAGCCAGAGCGCAGGGGCAGGCGACAATCAGGACAGAGACGAACGCGCCGAGCGCCTTCGAGGAATCGCTCCACCACCAAAAAAGCCCGGCCCCGATGGCCACCGCCAGCACGATCTTGGTAAACCGCTGGCTGTAACGGTTCGTCAACGTGTCAAGCGAAGTCTTCTTCTCCTTGCCGAGCGCGTCCTGATTCCAAAGCGAGGTTAAATAGCTCTGTGAAACATCCTTCGCCGTTTCGATGGTGATGGTGCCGCCCATTTGGCGTCCGCCCGCGTAAATGTGGTCGCCCCCATGTTTTTCCACCGGCACGGCTTCGCCGGTGACAAAGCTGTAATCAATCATTCCCGCGCCGGAGATCAGCTTGGCGTCGGCTGGAATAAGTTCGCCGTTGCGGATGAGCAGTTGATCGCCAACTTTCAAATGCGAGAGCGAAATCCAATCCTCACGGCCGCCGTTGACTCGCAAAATGGAAAGCGGGAAAAATGACTTGTAATCGCGGTCGAAGGCCAGAAGGTCGAAGGTCTTTTGCTGGAACATCCGCCCGCACAGCAGGAAGAAAAGCAGTCCGGACAACGAATCAAAATAACCCGGCCCGCGTCCGGTAAACACCTCGCTCGCGCTCCAACCGGCCAGCGCCACCAATCCCGCCGCGATGGGAACTTCAATGGTGAAAATCTTCCTGCGCCAGGCAAGCATTGCGGCCCTCCAATAATCCGCCCCGCTGTAGACCAGCGCCGGGGCAGCCAGGATCAAGCTTGTCCAGCCGAACATTTTTTTGAGCGCCGGACCCGCAAACGCATCCAGCCCTAGATACGACGCGATGCTCATCAGCATGATGTTGCCGAAGGCGAATCCCGCCACACCCATTTGGAGCCACAACCGGCGGGAGGTGCTTGGGCGGGGTTGTTGATCCGTGTCGGAGAAATTGAATTCCGGCGGATATCCCAGGGAAGCCAGCAGCGCCACGACCTGGCTCAATTTTGTTTTTGCATTGTCAAATGAAACAAACACTTCCTTGCGCGGAAAATTCGCGCGCGAATAGCCGATGCCGGGATTCAGGCGGAAGAGATTTTCCAGCAGCCAGACGCACGCGATGCAGTGCATGGCCGGGACGCGAAAGGTGGCCCGCGTCACGCAGTCGTTGGAGAAATCCACCAGGCGCCGCTGAAGCGCCGGATCATCAAGATAATCGAACGCCCTGCGTTCGCCGGAGGCGCGGACCTTGACGCCCGCCGCCGCTTCGAAACTGTAAAACTGGTCCAGCCCGTTCTCAGTCAAAAGCTCGAAGACCGTCTGGCATCCGCCGCAGCAGAAATTCTTGTCGTGCGACCGATGAACGCCATCCCGGCACAGTTCGCCGCAATGAAAGCATGCGGGGCCGGCTTCGATTGCTTTCGCGCAATCCTCGCCGCGGGCAATTTCGGTCGATCGAATAGTGTTACTCACGCAACACCATGACTATCGGAGTTGCGGCAGCACGGGACTCCACCTTTATTGCAGAACTATGGGCGAAATTTGGCCTGAACCGGAGTGCGGCAGGAGCCTCGCCCTGCGCGCCTTCTCCAGGCATTTGTTGAAGTCATGCTTGGAAACTTTGGGGCGCGCGGTTAACGTAGTGGCATGGAACGCCCGTTCCCAAATCGCTTTCGCAACGCCCGCTCCGCTCCGCCGCCAACTTCAGCGCGCGAGCGCGTGCTGGCGATGTGGCGGGGCTGGGATTCGTCGGCGGATGAAAAGGCGCGGCGCCCGTCGGCAAAATCCGCGCGGGACGTGATGCCGAAGGTGCTGGCGGGCTTGCGCCTGGAGCAGCGCCAGGCGGAGGCGGAAATCGTCAAAGTCTGGAAACACCAAATCGATCCCACCATCACCGCCCACGCGCAGCCCACCGGCTTGCATAACGGCACGCTCTTCGTCACGGTGGACAGCAACGTCTGGCTGGATGAGATTGTGCGCTATCGCCGGCGCGAAATTCTGGAGCAATTGCAAAACTGCTTCGGCCGCAACACGGTGAAACGCATTTCGTTCCGGTCGAGTTGACTAATTATTACTGCGGCGTGGTCGCGCCCTGTTTGGTTCGCGGCGGTGGAGCGGTCGAACTCGGCGCGTTCAATTTGGGATCCGGC
Source organism: uncultured Verrucomicrobiae bacterium (assembly GCA_963764165.1). Classification (GTDB taxonomy): domain Bacteria; phylum Verrucomicrobiota; class Verrucomicrobiia; order Limisphaerales; family Palsa-1400; genus Palsa-1400. Next base: position 3,298,910 of record CAVXRD010000002.1, on the reverse strand, counting down.
AAGGGCCGCTCCTTTAAACCAAGCTTTGTCATAAGTAATTTTTGGGCCAGTGGATCAAGCGGGCTGTTTTGCGGATCGAGCAATTCGATCAATGTCCCGCGTTGAATCTCGTCCAGCGAGGGCAAGGTAAGGCGGTTCACGGAGACAGCGCCAATTTTCTTGAAGTAATGCTCGTAGACATCCTTGGCCAGATTGCGATAATTCACCGCGTCATCGTCGTTATCGCGGATCAAGCATTGGCATTCCATCACAAACAAACCGCGAAGGTTGCCGATGACGCGATTCTGGTCGGTTTCCTCATTGTCCGTAGCCACCGTGCCGAGCACAAAATCCTTCAGCGTCAAATTTGCCTGCCTTCCGACGAAGGCGTTGGTGTAGGTGTCTTTCAGATAATTGAACCACTTCGTTGCCTCCGCAATGCGGCCGTTGATGTAAAGCAGAGGGATGACCTCCTTCAAATCGTTCCTATGCGCGTTTTGGAAATTGTTGGTGGGATTCTCCTTGATCATCGATTCGTAGGCAGCGTTGACCCGGGGGAACAAATCCAGATTTGGCCAGAGCATGAAATTGCGGTCGGTGACGTTGGTCACCGCCGGGGAAAGCGCGCCGCGGAAACACGCCATGCGCATGCTCTGGAAAATCGAGCGGCGCAGAAAATCCATGTCGTCCGTGCTTTTCTTGGAATGCTGCCGAAATAGTTCCGCCCAATAGACCGCATGCGCGTCGGGCAGCCGCCAATCGAACGGCCCGTATTCCTTGTCCACAAACTTCATCACCTCGGGATCGAGCTTGTAATCCTCGCGGAGCATTCGGGCGCGCTGCTTTTCGGCCTCGGTTTTGGGATGTTCCAGCGCCTCGTAATCCACCCGCCCGCCCACCATCTTTTGCATTTCCTCGGCCCAGCGCATTTTGTAGGTCAGGTGGGCATCGTCGAGGTTCTGTCCCATCTTGTGCTGGTAAAGCCACGAGAGCTCGCGATACATCATCGCCGTGTCTGGATTCAGCGGGATGCCCCGGTCGCGCAGCAGAACGATGCCACGCCGCAGCCAGTGCCAGCGATCTTCCGGATCCTTGAATTTGACGGAAATGTTGTAAGCCATGTTCCAGGCTTGATACGTCCAAACCTGGCTGAAGTGGGGTTCGAGGGCAGTAATCCAATCGGCTAATTGGACCATGTCGTAATACTTGTCCGCATCCTGCATTTCACCTGCGCGGAGCCACAGCGCATTGGCGATCAAACCGCGAAAACCGCCCAGCGCAACCGTCGTGAAGGCGAGAAGCGGCGGCGCATTTTTCAGCGGGGGCAATGTCGTCAGGCCGAGTTCGGCCCGCGCCACATTCATCCGCGACTGCATCGTCGAGGAAACCAGCAGCAGCACGACCGCCACGGCGGCCAGCACAAATTTATATAATCGACCGTTGCTCATCCAACTGTGTTCTACAGGGTAATGGGAATTGGACACGCTGCCAATGCTTTTGCTCGATTTTCACCCCTGTGCGGCGAAACGCATGTCCGCGTCGGGTTTGCATATGAGTCCCATTCCACATATTCGGCCTATTTCTCGATTCACTTATGTCATGGATTAGACTACAAAACTATCGTGGATAGTGCTCTTGGCGAACGCTCCGCCCACGAGTATGCTCCATGGAAAGCATGACTACTACAACGAGCGGAACAATCGGCATGATACTCAACCGCAAAGGCACGGCTATTTGGACGATCTCTCCACATGCCACGGTATTCGAGGCTATTGAACTGCTGGCGCGAAAGAACATCGGCGCCCTTCCTGTCGTGGATGGCGACCGGCTGATCGGCATCTTTTCCGAGCGCGATTACACCCGCAAGGTGGCGCTGGAAGGGAAAACCTCTCAAAACACGAAGGTGCGCGACATCCTCACCCCGGACGTGGCAACCATCTCGCCTGAAGATTCGGTCGAGGACGGCATGCGCTTGATGACGGAAAATCGGGTCCGCCATTTGCCCGTCATGGACAGCGGCCGCATGGTCGGGTTCGTGTCGATTGGCGACATGGTTAATTCGATCATTTCCGCCCAAAGCGCCGCCATCGACCAGATGGAATCGTACCTCGTCGGGCGCTGATTACGGCGCGATGTTCAAATCTGTCACCGCGCCGAGGGACGCGGAAGTGACAGCGCTGGCGTATTTCGCCAGCACACCCCTAGTGTAGCGGGGCTTCACCGGTTTCCAGGCTTTTTGCCGTTTCTTCAGTTCGGCTGCGGGGACTGCCAGGGTCAATTCCCGCTTCTCGGCGTCGATGATAATTTTGTCGCCATTCTTCACCACTGCCAGCAATCCGCCTGTGTAAGCCTCGGGCGTGATGTGTCCGACAACGAAACCATGCGTTCCGCCGGAGAACCGTCCGTCCGTAATGAGCGCCACTGATTTGCCAAGGCCCTTGCCCATGATGGCGCTGGTGGGCGCGAGCATTTCGCGCATGCCCGGGCCGCCTTTCGGGCCTTCGAAGCGAATGACGACCACATCGCCCGCTTTGATCGTTCCATTCAGGATTGCTGTGAGCGCCTGCTCCTCGGAATTGTAAACCCGGGCGATCCCCTCGAAACGCATTCCTTCCTTGCCGGTGATTTTGGCCACCGCGCCCTCCTGCGCAAGATTTCCGCGCAGGATGACCAGATGGCTGTCCTTTTTGATCGGGTTATCCAGCGAGTGAACGATTTCCTGGCCAGCCGGATACGGTTGAACGTTGGCCAGATTTTCGGCCATAGTTTTGCCTGTGACAGTCATGCACTCGCCGTGCAGCAAGCCCGCGTCGAGCAGCATTTTCATCAATGGCTGGATTCCGCCTATGGCAACCAATTCGGACATCAAGAAACGTCCGCTCGGTTTCAAATCCGCCAGCACCGGGACATGCCGGCCAACTCGAGTAAAATCGTCCAAAGTTAATTTCACGCCCGCCGCATGGGCGATGCCGAGCAGGTGCAACACCGCGTTGGTCGATCCGCCGAGCGCAATCACCACCGTGATGGCGTTTTCGAACGCCTTGCGCGTCATGATGTCGAGCGGACGGATGCCCGCCTTGAGCAATTCGAACACGGCCGCGCCCGCGCGCTGGCAATCTTCCTTTTTCGCCTTGGAAATGGCGTTCTGGGCGGAACTTCCCGGCAGGCTCATGCCCATCGCCTCAATCGCGCTGGCCATCGTGTTCGCCGTATACATGCCGCCGCACGAACCTGGGCCAGGAATGGCGCACGACTCGATTTTATGCAATTGCGCATCGTCGATTTTCTTGTTCGCGTGCGCGCCGATTGCTTCAAAAACCGAAACGATGTCCAGCTTGCGCGGATCGCCCGTGATGCAGCCCGGCAAAATCGTGCCGCCGTAAACAAACACCGCCGGACGGTTCAACCGCGCCAGCGCCATGAGCGCGCCCGGCATATTCTTATCGCAGCCGCCGATGGCCACGACACCGTCCATCGCCTCGCATGCCACGACGGTTTCAATCGAGTCCGCAATAACTTCGCGCGAGACCAGAGAATACTTCATCCCCTCGGATCCCATGGAAATCCCGTCCGAAACCGTAATGGTATTGAAAATAATGGCCTTCCCCCCCGCGCGATTCGCCCCGATCTCAGCCTCAATGGCGAGCTTGTCGATATGGGCGTTGCAAGGCGTGACATTGCTCCAAGTGGAAGCGATGCCGATGAGGGGCTTCTTAAAATCCTCCTGCTTGAACCCGACCGCATAAAGCATGGCCCGGCTGGCCGCCCGATGCGCCCCATCCAAAACCTCGCTTGAGTGATGCCGCATGCCACCGCCCGCGGGGACGGCATTTTTCTTCATTTTCGTTTTCATCGTGATAATCGATTAAAGACCCAATTGGGGTTGGTGGCAAGGGGGCAGATTGGGAGCGCTAACCATTACGGAAATTGTCGTTCTGTGTGGTTCGAGGAAATTTGATGTTCACAAAAGTAATTTATTTGACTGAAAGCATATTGCGCGAAACTCTGCGATTTGGAGGAAACAAGTTCTTGCGGCTTCAATTTCGTTGAGATCTGAAATTCTGGGTTGATTATTTATTATTACAAAACGCTGGCAGTGCCGCATAAAATGTCGTTTGTTTAAGCCAATATATGGGAATTATATACATTGTTACCCAAGCCACAAACCACATAAACCCGCTCGGAATGGTGAGGAATGCGCGTGATTAAGCGGACTCTGGAGCGGTTGCGGCGTCTGGCGGGTATTTTATCCACGCTGGCTCTTCATGCAGGAAAAGGATACGCAGGACGATGGAGTTCTTTTTCGCCAGGACGAATATCTCTGCTAGAAAGAGCATGTCGTCATTTAGGTGTATCAGCCAGAAATTGTCGTGAATCTTTTTGGTATTTGCGCTTGGCGGTTCAATGTTTAGCAGGCTACCTACAAATTGTTGCCAAGGAAATGGCGGGTATGCGGGCGGGTTCTTCGGCGGTTCCGCAACCACCAGCGCGAAGCGGGCAGCCTGAGCAAACTGAAATTCCTGCGGCAAGTCCATGCGATCCGTCGCGGCGCAAAGAAGTCAATTGGGGTGAACTATGAAAACTAATCGCTTTTGTCAGAGCCTGAACCCGACTGTTTCGATGAGTCGCTTCCAGATTCTGGCGTCGATGGCTTTACCGGCGGCTGTTCGTACATCTTTTCAGGAAAAGGCTGATCAGGGTAAAACTTTCTTCCCTTTATTGATTCCATGTCTCCAAACTCGCCTGAACTTTTATTTTTCATATTTATGAACGACACTCAATTAAATCAGCTTTACCACGACCTGCAAGAAAATTTATTCACAGCGAGCTTCAATGCGCGATACCATGATTATCTTGAAAGACGTTTCGTTCGGTGCGATCTAACAGCACGACTTCTGCTGGCGTTTGCCGGGGTGGTTGTGTTTGCCTGTATTAAGCTGGTTCCGAAGTCTGACATTTGGCCTACCGCAGCAGGCGCGATCACACTTATTTCAACAACGGTGCTGCCGCTGTTTAGGTGGCCCAAGCTAATTGGCGCAATTGAATCCGAGAGGGCGCGGTGGGTGCAGCTACGAATTGAGTATCAAAATTTGTGGAGTGACACCAAGGTGAACGGCGATTGGGATGGCGCTGCAAAGGATTTTAAGAAACTAAGAAAGCGCGACAATGATTTTGAAAAAACAGGTCCGCTCATTCCAGAGCACAAGGATTTGAAATCAAAAGCACGCAATAAAACGATTGAGGAGTTCATGCCGAAATAAATCCATTTTGCCACTTGACTACCCTAAACTTTTAGGGTAACTTGCTACCAGAATGAAAGACATACTGGATTTTGAAACGCTGGCCGAGTTTCTGGAACACTTCCACGACGAGGAAACTTGCCGGGCGTATTTCGCGGGCATCCGGTTCCGCAACGGCGAGTATTGCCCGCACTGCGGCCACAAGGAAATTTACTCGTTCAAAGGCGGCAAGCGTTACCGCTGCGCCTCGTGCAAAGAAGATTTCACCATTGTCACCGGGACGGTGTTCGGCGCAACGAAAGTTTCCCTTCGCAAGTGGTTCATCGCGATTTACCTGCTCTCTACCACGAGCAAGGGCATTTCCAGTGTGCAGCTTGCGAAGCACGTCGGCGTGACGCAAAAAACGGCGTGGTTCATGGACCACCGCTTGCGCTCTGCAATGCAACAGAACGAGGGGCAGCTTTTCGGCACGATTGAAGTCGATGAAACGTATGTCGGCGGTCTGGTGCGCAACATGCACGCCACGAAACGCCCAGCAAGTGTCGGCACTGGCGGCAAGGGCAAAGCGGTCGTGATGGGCATGCGCCAGCGCGGCGGCGAAGTGAAGGCCAAAGTGATTGAGAACACTGGCGCAGAGCAGTTGCACCCGCAGATCAGAGCGGCCATCGTTCACGGCTCCACGATTTACACGGATGAACATCGCGGCTACAACGGTCTTGTCGGCTACATCCGCACGCCGGTCAAACACGGTCAGCAGCAGTACGTAGTCGGTCAGGCGCACACGAACGGCATCGAATCGTTCTGGGCCTTGTTCAAGCGCGGGTATCACGGTGTTTACCACCAGATGAGCAAGAAGCACCTGCCGCGTTACGTTGACGAGTTCGCCTATCGCTTGAACTGCAAGGGACAGCCGATGACGGAAGTTTTCTCAAGCGTTGTGACTGGCACCACGGACAACCCGCAACTGCCGTATAAAAGGTTGACTGCATGAATGTTTTGACTCGCATCCTACATTGAAAACAATTTATGAAGTTCGCCAACGCGCACAACCTGCAAAACGCCAATAATCCAAGAGTAAAAAATTTAGGACGGTGGCTTTACGCATATCCTCTATTGGAAGCATCGAAATTGAATCCGGCGCTTCGGAAAGAAAATCAACAAAGAGAGCCGCATGAACAAGTCTGGAGTAGGCTAAGACGGCTTTGCTTTGGTCTAGTGCTGGCCATTTGCCGGACTCTGCAAACTTTTGGCAAGCGTCGTCAATTTCACAAAAGCAGCGTTTCTCCAGTTCAATCAAATCAGCACCTTGACAAATATTCTCTTTCTGAGCTTTTAGCAGGGGTTGCAGTCTCTCAACCTCAGCCGATAGTTCTTCCGCAATCTCACTCCATGTCATTTGGTTATGTTATTAAGTGCATTTTGCACAGCAAGTAATTTATGAGCAGACCGCAAAAAATACATCCACCGCTAAAGGTGTCGTTCGCCCGCGCTTTAGCCGCTGTCGCGATGGGCAGCGGCAAAGGCAAGCAAACCGCGAAAGCGTTGCAAGCCGCGCCAATGAATCCCGCGCCGCCAGTGGCCGCGAAACCGACAGCGAAGAAACCGTGACTTTTGAAGCGCAAGCCGAACCGACCCGCCTTACCCGTCAGGGTAACAATGTATATAATTCCCCAATATATCCCTACATACGCTTTGTGGAACAACAAAGGCGGGGTCGGAAAAAGCTACCTCACCTTCCAAATCGCATCCGAATACGCGCGAACTCACGCAAGTGAAAATATTTTGGTGATCGATATGGGCCCGCAAGCCAATTCGTCGAGCATGCTTTTGGGTGGGATGGTCACCGGCGAGGCGGGGGGCTTCCAATCCAAGGCAGACCATTGCCGGTTACATACGAGGCAGAATTGCGAGCCCTTACCAGGATCCAAAAAGCGGGGCGAGCCACATCATTCGGGCCGCCGACCGGAATCCTCGCGTACCAGAGAATCTATTTCTGGTTCCGGGAGACGAAGAATTAGAAATTCTCGCGTCAAGGGTATCGAACGCAACACACAACCCGGTCGGATGATGTTTCAGTTTGAGGTAGTGGACGCAAATACCGCCTCCGTCGTGTCGGGCGCGCTGGGAATTCCGATCATTGGGCTCAGTGCGGGGGCGTACGCAATCGCTGGCAGAACCAGTCAAGTAAACCAAACCCAACTTGATAAATAGCAGCTTAACATTCGAACTCTCGTCCAAATGATCGAGTAAAATGTATAATTTTCGACGGCTTTGGCATCCCGTGAATTTTGGGTCGAACCACAAAATCACATGTATTGACATTATTGACATACTATCAGGCGTCAGTGTCCAACTGGAACAATCTTGAATTATCGCCCTAAGCTGGTATCATTTTCACATGAGCATGACGACTTATGCGCTCGGGTTGCCCGAGGAACTCATGGAAGAGGTCAAACGCAAGGCAGCGGACACCCATCTTTCGACCGAGGAAGCGATGCTTCAGGCGATTAAATTCGGGTTGCCCCACGTTCGCGAGTTGGCCCCCGGCGAGTCTGACCTTTCGGCGGCGGCAGCGGAGACATGGGATAAGCTCGGCCCGGCTCCAACAGTCTTGTATGACCAGCTTTAGACGCGGCGACGTCGTTCTGGTGGACTTGGGTTACGTCGGGAAAGTGCGACCTTGCGTGGTCATTTCCATCCCCAATGCCGATGGGTGCCGCAATATGTCGGTGGTGGCCCCTCTAACCACGGAGATTCGTGGAGGCGAATGCGAGATCCCCTTTCCAAAACCCAGATGGCTGGCGGAAGAATCCGTAATCAACCTCATTGGGATGGTGGGAGTCGATCATGCCAAGATCGGCAGACTGCTCGGTTCTCTCCCGGCTGGCGGCTTGGAGGCCATTGATGCCGGGCTCGTCCGCTTATTCAGCTTGTAAAAGGACACGGTCACTCATGTAACGATGAAACCGGAGAACTGATGCTTATTGACCTAAAACCCCTCGCCAACAAGGGGCTTTTGGAGACTGTCGCCGCGCAAGGTGATCATGAAAAGCTCCGTTACATCGAATTGGCCTCCAAACTCGACGACGGAGAAGCTGAATCCATCGCCATTGCCGAAGCCCGGAATTTCGCGCTAGCCACAGACGATCGAAAGGGGCGGAATCTAATCCAAAGCGAGGGATTAAAAATCGAATTATGGTCGACCTGTTCTCTTCTCAAACTTTGGCAAACCAAGCGCGCCATCTCGAACAATGATTTAAAAGGCGTTCTGGCGACAATTTACCAGCGAGCAAGATACCGCCCCAAATCGGGCCACCCCGATCACGAGTGGTGGATTAATATGGGTTCCAAATAGAGGAGCAAATGGAAAAGGCAGGTTTCCCACCTGGAGTTACGGATAACGGCTGAGGGACGCCCGGTAATACTGCTGGGATGCATTGGTCGATACAGTGTTAGTGTAGATCCAGACGTTTGTAGCAGGCGTGTTGGTAACAATTGGCGTCCAGGTCAAAAGATTCGAGCTGGATTGCAATGTCAGGGGCAGGTAAGCGGTTGTGCTCAGAACCATGGTTGAGGACGTTGTGGAATTGGTGGTCACATTGGTTATCGACGTGAAGATGGGCGGCGCGGGCAAGGGCAGATTGCCTTGGGAGCCGTTGTAGGTGACCGCTCCACTTTGCGCGAGCGCCCTGCCGTCCAATGTCGCGAGGGCGTTCATGGTGATGGAGGCGGAGGCCATGATGGTTCCTTCAATTACCGAGGACGCCCCAAGCGTTGCCGAGGTGCCGACCTGCCAGAAAACGTTTCTGGCCTGCGCCCCGCCTGTCAAGACTACCTGCCGCCCGGCGGCCACCGTAAGCGTTGTTGACATCTGGAAAACCCACACATCGTTGGAGCCGCCGGCCAGCGTGAGGTCCACCGCGGTGATTCCGTAGGCTCCGGACGGTGATAGATACACACCAGGGGCCAGCGTTAGCCCGCCCAGTTCATTGCCTACATTGGCGCCGCCGGTAAGCGCAGGGGGGCTGGAGGCGAGCACTGCGGCGGTCAAATCGCCTTGGGCTGCTTCAGCAATCGCGCCGCCATTGTAAATCGTCCCGTTAATTTGCGCCTGCGGGATGCCCTCTGAACCGGCCGGAAACAGCCCGACATCACCGTTAACCAAGCCTCCGCCGGTTGAGGTGATTGTGCTGCCAGCCAAAATGGCGAAATGGGAGGCTGATCCCAGATTGACCGGGGCCGGGCCCTCCGCGAGCGCCCGCTGCGGACAAACAATCGCCGCGATAAGGACAAGCCCGGCAAGCAGGGTTGTTCCGTTTTGCCCTCCGGCAATGTTTGAGCCGATAATAGTTTTGTGTTTCATAAAATAATTTCTGGTATTGACAATGAATCGGTTAGCTTCAATGAAGAATGCCGCGAATAGCTCTTTGGGAGATATTCGGTGTTCTACGCACTCTCCAATGGTTATGGGTAAGGGTAGAGAAACGCCCTGTAATACCGCCGCACTGCCTCCGGTCCCACGGTGTTGGTGCATGACCAGATGTTGGTAGCCGGCGTGTCCGTGGAAACGATGGTCCAATTCAGAAGGTCTGTGCTCGATTGCAATGTCAGCGGAAAGTAAGGCGTCGTGCTCAAAGTCATGATGGCGGAGTTGGTGGGTGCAACGGTTATGGACGTAAAAATGGGAGGCGCCGGCGTGGGCAAACTTCCTTGAGACCCATTGAATGTCACCGCTCCATACTGGGCCATAGCCCTGCCGTTCAATGTTGTCTCGGCGTTCATTGTGACTGAGGCGGACGCCATGATGGTTCCCGCGAAGACGGAGCCTGTATTCAGCGTTGCAGAACTGCCGACCTGCCAGAAGATATTTCTGGCCTGCGCGCCGCCAGTCAAGATGACTTGGCGCCCGACTTCGACGGTCAGAGTGGAAGCCATCTGGAAAACCCAGACATCGTTGGGACCGCCGGCGAGCGTGAGATCCACCAGTGTAATTCCATACGCGCCCGACGGGGATTGATAGACGCCGGGAGCCAGCGTCAGGCCGCCAAGCTCGGCGCCGACGTTGATGCCTCCGGGAAGTTTCGCGGGGCTGGAGTTGATAAACGCCGTGTTTAAGTCAGCCTCCGCCTGCTCCGCAATCGGGCCGCCGTTGTAGATGGTGCCATTAATCTGTCCGGGCGGAATGCCCTGCGAGCCGGCGGGATACAGTCCGACGTCGCCATTGATGATGCCACCGCCTGTCGTCGTGACCGTGCTTTCGCCCAGAACGGTGAAATGGGCGGCGGAATTTAGATTAACAGGCGGAGGCCCCGCCGCAAACGTCCATCGCGGGCATAGAATTGCCGCGACAAGGACAAGCCCCGCGAGCAGCCTTGTTCCGTTACTCACTTCGACACTGGCACGGCCGAAAATAGCTTCTTGTTTCATGATGGGTCACCCTGTGGTTGAAAAGGAATTGATAACTTTCAAGCAAGAGGATGCATCAAACAACTCCCCAGCCGCTATCCGGTATACTACGAAGCTCGCCAAACCCTGTTGACGGCAATTTGAATCTTTGGAATCTAGCGCTGCCGGGTCAGGCCGGCCACCACCCGTTCGGTGACGGCCTGCCAATCATGGCTCCCTTGAAGAAGTTTGGCCCACTGTTCGACCGTCCCCTCCTCGCACGCCAGCGCGCTTGCCATCGCCGCTCGGAAACCTTGCTCCGAATCATTGTCAAATAAAAAACCGCAGCCTTGGGAGCTTTCCTGCATGGCTGGAATGCGCGAATAAACGGGCGGCGTTCCCTGGAGGATAGCTTCGATGGGAGGCATGCCAAAACCTTCGTATTCGGAAAAGTAAACAAGAATACGCGCCTGGTTCAGCATGGAAAGGTAATCGGCGTCCGGCATTCGTGGAAAATGCCTCCATTTTGGAAGAACAGGGGCTGGCAAACCGTCCGGCAACTGGCCGACAAGGTGGATGGCGCCCGGATAAAGCGCCTGTTCCTGCCAGCGACGCACATATTCCAACGCCACGCCGGTCAATTTATGGGGCCATTTGCTCACCAGCACCACGATATAGTCTTCTTTCCCGGCCGAAGGCCGCGGAGCTGGCCGGGAGAATCCGATGCCGGCGGTCAAGACCGGCGGAGCCGCAATATGGAGTTTTTGGGCCATTCGCATGACTTCTCCCCGGGAAAAATCAGAATTCGTGAAGATCACGGACGCCTGCCGAAGCGTGGCAGCAAAGCTGCGGTCAAAGTACCATTCTTCGGTCCGCGAGACTGTGCCCGGATGCTTTGTCCGATAGAAATCCTGCATGGCATCGTGAACGTAAGCGGCCAGTTTGATGGGTGGCGCGGCCAAGAAGGAGGTGTATCCCTTGGGCAGCAAGAGCCAGTCGCAGCCGGTCATGGCCGCCGCCCGATAAACATACCACTGATCCCAAATCATGCGGGACAGCCTGCCGCGCGCCGGCGCGTCATAATTCCTGATGGCCGGCTTCTGGCCGCCGCCATTTGGCAGAATGAGCGACGAATTGCTCAGGACGTTCAGTTTTTCAACCGCGGGATGCCTGGCCAATCCTTCGAGCAGCCCGAGCGAAACATTGAGAATGCCGATGGATTTTGTCCGCTGAAATGACTGATCCGCCATTGAGACACATATTTTCAATTCAATCCCACACTATGCCATTTCGAAAAATCAGTCTAACTTTTACCCTCGCAAAAGAGGCGGACTTTTCTCCGAACTTGAGAGGAGGCGCTTCATGGCGTATTAAAGCCGGATGAAGATCATCGGCATTTGCGGGCAGCCCGCGTCGGGAAAGGATACAGTGGCCGATTTCTTCGTCGGCAAAGGCTGCAAGCACATTTCCCTGGGCGACACCCTGCGGGAGGAAATGCGCGGCCGCGGCTTGCCGGTGGATCGCGCCACCATGAGCCAATTCGCCGCCGACGCCAAAAAAACTCGCGGCATGGGATACCTGGCCGAATTGGCCATTAGCCGGATCACAGGAAACGCGATCATTTCGGGCATTCGCGGCACGGCGGAAGTCGAGCTTTTCCGCGGTCAATTCGGGACGGAGTTCATTCTTCTCTTTGTAGACGCTCCGCTCCAGATTCGCTATGAACGCGCCCGAAAACGCAACCGGCCCGGTGATAATATTTCCTTCGAGGAATTCCAGGCCATCGAAAACCACGAGCGCTCCGCCGCTTCGGGAGCCCAAGAGGTCGACAAAGTCGCCGCCATGGCCGATTTCACTGTAGATAACAGCGGCACGACTGAAGAATTGATAGAAAGGTTGGGCGCATTTCTCTAATTGAGGTCGGCAGGCGAGCCTTCTGCCGAGCCACCTTCGCGGCTCGGCGGGCAGCCTCGCCCCGCCAAGCCTCACAGATTTACTCAGCGACGACTTTGGGGGCGCGGCTTTGGGCGGCGCGTTTGCGCATGTTCTCGTCGAGAATTTTTTTGCGCAGGCGCAGATTCTTCGGCGTCGCCTCAACGTATTCGTCCGGCCCGATGTATTCCAAGGCGCGCTCCAGTGACATCTTCAGCGGCGGATCCAATTGGATGCCTTTGCCGTCGCCTTGCGAACGCATGTTGGTAAGGCGTTTGGCCTTGCACGGGTTCACCGGGATGTCGTTTTCGCGGGCGTTTTCGCCAACGATCATGCCCTTGTAAATATTGTCGCCCGGCTCAACCATGAGGCGGCCGCGCTCCTGCACCATGTTCAACGCGTAAGCCATTGCTTCGCCGTCCTCCATGCTGACCAGCGATCCATTCTTGCGCGCGGCGATGTCTCCGCGGTCCGGGCCGTATTCGTGGAACAGATGGCTCATCGTGCCCATTCCGCGGGTGATGTTGACCACGTCGGTCTCAAAACCAATCAGGCCGCGCATCGGGATGAGCGCTTCGATCGTGATTTCCGCGCCGTGGTGATCCATCTGCACAATGTCCGCCTTGCGGTTGGCGAGGTTCTCCATGATCGGCCCCATGGATTCCTTGGGAATTTCCAGGAACAATTTTTCGAATGGCTCCAAGAGCTTGCCTTCGGCATCCTTCTTGTAAATGACCTCGGGGCGCGAGACCAAAACCTCGTAACCTTCGCGGCGCATCTGCTCGACCAGAATGGCGATCTGCATTTCGCCGCGTCCCGCGACGTTGAAAATATTCGGAACTTCCGACGGCGAAATGCGCAAGGCCACATTCGTGCGGACTTCCTTGGTCAAACGCTCCCAAATATGGCGGGCCGTGACCAGTTTCCCATCATTGCCCGCCAGCGGTCCGTCGTTGACGGCGAACTGCATTTGAATGGTGGGCGGGTCAATCGGCACGAAGGGCAAAGGCGTGCGTGAGGCGTTATCGGTGATCGTTTCGCCGATAAACACTTCCTCAAAACCCGCCACGCCAATGACGTCGCCGGCATGCGCCTCGGTGATCTCGATGCGCTTCAAGCCCTCGAAATGGAAAATTTGCGTGATTTTCCCCTCGGTCTTGCGACCATCGCCGTGAATGCAAACAGCGGGATCGCCAACCTTCGCGTGGCCGCTGTAAATTTTTCCAAACGCGATACGGCCGAGGTAATCGGAGTAATCGAGGTTTGCCACCAGCATTTTGAACTCGGTGCCGGCCTGGGCGCGGGGCGGAGGAATATGCTTGATGATGGCGGCGAAGAGCGGCTCCATCGTGGTGCTTTCGTCCGTCAAATGAATTTTGGCGTAACCGTTCTTGGCGCTGGTGTAAACGGTCGGGAAATCCAATTGCTCGTCGGTCGCGTGGAGCGACATGAACAATTCAAACACCTGGTCGAGCACCTTGTGCGGGTTGACGTTGTCTCGGTCAATTTTGTTGATGACCACAATCGGCTTGGCGCCGGCTTCCAGCGCCTTGCGCAAGACAAACCGCGTTTGGGCCTGTGGCCCGTCCGCGGCATCCACCACCAGCAGCACGCCGTCGATCATGTTCATGATGCGCTCCACCTCGCCGCCGAAATCGGCGTGGCCCGGGGTGTCCACGATGTTGATGTTGTAATCCTTGTATTTGAAAGCGGCGTTCTTGGCGCGGATCGTGATGCCTTTCTCGCGTTCGAGGTCCATCGAATCCATGATTCGTTCCTCAGTGGAGATGGCTTGATTGGCGCGAAAGGTGCCCGACTGTTTGAGCAGGCAGTCCACCAGCGTGGTTTTGCCGTGATCGACGTGGGCGATAATTGCTATATTTCTTATATGGTCCATTTGGTCTTGGAATTCTACCGAGCCGGGTATTATGCCTGATTCCAGCCAAAGGTCAAGTTTGCGGGGAAGAAAAGTTTCGCTCACCATGTTAAAATCGTGTTACAAGCCCCGAACCTCGGGTATTTAATCCGGACCGCAGGAACGTCAGGAAACGAGGCGAATATGCCAATTTTTGGCTTCTGTCGGCACGGGATGGCCGAGACACTTTGCAACCCGCTCTCTGCATAAGCAACTCAAGCCTCCGTTCCTGATAGGCACGGAACAGACTTTGGCGCACCCGAAAAGAGGCGGGAGCGGAATTGGGTGCCTCGCTGTTTTTCAATGGAATGCGATGCTTGCTCTGAAAGCCTATCCGCAAATCTCGAAGGGATTGTTAGGCCGGCCGCGAGCTGGAATACCACGCGGCTATCCACTGAAAACCGCGAGGAACCTCTTTCCTGAGTTCGGGGCGTTCCCGATTATTTATTTTCCAAAGCAGGATTTTGACGGCGGGATCGTGATGGTGGAGGACCCAGCGCAGTCCGCAGCGCGGCGTTTCTCATTTTCTGGGCGCGGTGGTCAGCGGGGTTTCTGGGGTTTGCGACGGGACGCGTCCCTGCAAGACCGGCAATTTGCCAGTCTTCAATTGGGGCAGCACATGCTTCGCGAATAACTCGCATTCTTGCTGATGCGGATATCCCGAAAGGATAAATGCGCGCATCCCCATGGAAATATAGCGCTGCAATTTCTTGAGCACCTGATCGGGAGAGCCGACGATCGCGCTTCCGCATCCCGAGCGGGCGCGGCCGATGCCAGACCAGATGTTTTCTTCGATATAGTCGTCCTTGGATTGGGCCCGCAATTCGTCCTGGCGGGTCACTCCAAGAGAACGGCTGTCCTGGGAGCGCGCTTTGATGGCGGCCCCCTTTTCCGGATCAAGCTTGGAAATAAGGCGCTTGGCATATTCCCGCGCTTCGTTTTCCGTCTCGCGAACGATGACATGGATGCGCAGGCCGAAGTCAATTTTCCGACCGTAAGCCGCGGCTCGCTGGCTCATTTCAGCCATCGTCGCGGCCAATCGGTCTTCGGTCTCTGGCCACATCAAAAAAACGTCGCAATGCCGCGCGCACAAATCCTTGGCCAGATCAGACATGCCGCCAAAATAGAGAAGCGGACCGCCGTTTTGCTGGTAAGGCTTGACGGGATCTGTCGCTGGCAGGTTCAAATCGTAATATTTCCCTTTGAACTTCAGCTCATTCTGTGTCCAAAGCAGCTTGAGGATTTCGATGACCTCGGCAGAGCGCCCATATCGAATCTCGTTGCTCTCGACTTGCCCTGGCAGATCGGAAGAAATGATGTTGATGGTCAGACGCCCTCGCAAAATGTGGTCAAGCGTCGAGATATGCCGCGCCAGCATGGGCGGGTGGATTTCGCCCATGCGCACCGCCACCAGTTGCTGGATCTGCCGTGTCATCCCAGCGGTGGCAGCGGCAAAGACGAAAGGCTCCTGCCCCGGTTGAAACGACGACGGCAGGAGGATGTTCTGATAACCCAGCCGGTCCGCCGTCGTCATGATGCCCGCGCAATGCTCGAAGCTGCTGCGATAGCGCCCATCCGGCACACCCAAATACTCGAAATCATCACTGCAAAGCGCGGAAAACCAGGCAACTTCAATCGTGGGATCGTCGGTGCGAATTACGGGGTGCATTTCAACATTCTCCACAGAATGAATTTTTTCGCAATTTCGAAATGAGTTCGCCGCCCCAAGTTAGTGGCCTTCCGGTTTTCGCTCGCCAGCTTCAATCGCGAATGGAAGTGAATTCTGTTCGGGCGGCCTCGGGCAAGTGGCGAAGGGCGTGAACCCGCACGGCGGCGTAAATGCCCGGTTAAAATCGATGGTGACATGGCCCTCGGCATCCTGCTTGGGGACATACATGAACCGGCCCGCGGCGTAGGTTGAATTACCCGCGCTGGAATCTGTGAAAATCATGAAATACTCGTTCCCGCCTTCTTCAACGGCGTCCAGTCGGTATTCCTTTCCGTCATGCGAAAACACCAGAGAGCCGGGCGAAGACAGTTCCTGGATGCCGCCGGTCGCATCCGGAACGTGCAATGAATGCGGAGACGGGAATGCTTCGAATCGTCCCTGAAGGCGCCAGGAGGAATCGGTACGGAAAATAATGCAAGCCCGCGAAGTGATGGCGCGCCGGAGACTCCGGATCCCGCACCCGAACGCCAAATCGTTCTCCTCGTTTGATGATCACAAAGGACAGCGACCCTACCATCAGCTTCGATGGTTTATCGGAGGCGTCGCTCTTCATTTCCAACACATGGACGGGCGCGCCACCCGAATGCGCGGTGACTCCCGGCGCGGCCTCGAATTGAACAGAATCCCCTGTTCTGGAAAACACGCCCACGAAACCCGTGACGCGATCCGCCGGGAGCACGAACTGATTCGTCGGATCCGATCCGACGGACGTCTTGCCTTCCGGCAGCCAGTGCAGCGAAATCAGCGTAGTCCAACCGTTGGGCCCGGCGATGGACTCGTGCCGCTGGTGCTGCCACTCAATCCAGTCCGCCGGGGGCGATTCCTCGGCCACCGCCGGCAGCGGCAATTGCCAGCCTAGAGCCATGCCCGCCAAGACAATCAAGAGCCCTGTCGAACGGCTAAAAACCGCACGCCAGCCAAATTCAATTTTTCTCAACATGGCAAAATGAAATACTCTCTTCGGAATAAAGACTATACAAAAAATATACGTCGGTTAATGCCCACCCGTCACCGTGTAGCCCACTCTGCGCAAATCCTCGGCCAAACCCGCTTCCATCTCAACGGCGACGTCGTACGGCATCGGATTCAAGTGCTCGAACAACTCGGGCAGAAGGCGAATCCCGTAGCGTTTGACAACCGCGGCTGCTTTGATGCCTGCTTTGTGGTTGGCGAACCGCTCTTTGGGAGTGAGGCCGGTCATTCCAACATAAATGCACTGTTTTTTTGGATCTCGCTTGGGGTTTTCCGCCCGGACCTTTCGCAGCTTGCTGACGGCTGGGTCCAGAAGGACGACATAGACATTGTGATGAAGCCCGGACTTGCAGCCAGGACGATGTCGCTTGAGGGTTCGGCGCTTCATTATTGATTATTTCGATGGCAGCGCAAGTTTTTCGATTAACGGTTGTTTAAGTCACGACATTAATGTTGCGCCATGACTACTACGCTATTGCGCCGGAGTGGGCGGGCTCCCAATTGCGCGCCGACGGGGTGCTTCTCTGTTTCCGTGGCGGATGACAAGGATCGGGAGGAAATTTACCGCATTCGTCATGAAGTATATGCCTGCGAATTGGGACAGCATCCGGCCAGCGCCGATGCGCGCCTTCAAGATTCGCTGGATGCTGCCAACGTCTACATCATCGCGAGGGTCGGCGGCAACATTGCCGGATTCATCAGCGTCACTCCGCCGGGCGCGCATCGGTATTCCATCGACAAATATTTTGAGCGCAAGTCGCTGCCGTTTGCGGTCGATGATGACCTTCACGAAATCCGGCTCCTCACCGTGATCAAAGGCTTCCGGGGAAGTGAAGTCGCGTTTCCATTAATGTATGCGGCCTTCCGATGGGTCGAATCCCACGGCGGCTCGCATATCGTGGCCATTGGGCGTCGGGAAATCCTGGATCTCTATTTGAAGGTTGGGCTGCAGCCAGTCGGGAAATCGGCGCGATGCGGTTTAGTCGACTACGTTTTGCTGCATGCCGCCGTGGCTGAAATCAGGGCGGCTCTTGCGCCATTTCGAGGAAGACTTGCGCGGCTCCAAGGCAAGGTGCGTTGGCAATTGAATTTCGGCTATTACAAGCCAGCCGAATGTTTTCACGGCGGCGCGTTCTTCAAGGGGATCGGCGAACGATTCGAAACGCTGGAACGCAGTTCGAAGATCATCAATGCGGATGTGCTGGATGCGTGGTTTCCGCCGTCACCACAAGTCACCGCCGCCTTGCAAGAACATCTGGGATGGCTGGTCAAGACTTCTCCACCTACTGGATGCGAAGGCATGATGGAAGCGATTGCGGAAGCGCGCGGCGTGGAGGCCAAAAGCATATTGCCGGGCGCCGGTTCTTCGGATCTGATTTTCCGGGCGTTGCGAAGTTGGCTCACGCCGGAGTCCCACGTCTTGATTTTGGATCCGACTTATGGCGAATACGCGCATGTCCTCGAACAAGTGATTGGCTGCACCGTCGACCGGTTGCCGCTTGCGCGAGAAAACGGTTTTGGAGTTGATCTTGATCTGCTGCGAACGGCGTGCCAGCACGGGTATGATCTCGTGGTGCTGGTAAATCCAAACAGCCCAACCGGCAGGCACATTTCACGCCCCATCCTCGAAGGAATTCTGCGGCAAGTTCCCGAACGCACGCGAGTTTGGGTGGACGAAACATATATCGAATACGCCGGTCGAGACGAATCTCTGGAGCGTTTCGCGGCGCGGACCGAAAACGTCATCGTCTGCAAATCGATGTCCAAAGTCTACGCCTTGAGCGGCGCGCGGGCGGCGTATCTTTGCGCGGGGCCGCATCAATTGGAGGCACTGCGGGCCATCACGCCGCCTTGGGTTGTAGGCCTGCTGGCTCAAGTTGCGGTCACGCGGGCGCTGCAAGACCCTGGATACTATTCGGAGCGCTACGCCGAGACACATCTCTTGCGCGAAAGCCTGCGCGAAGGACTCGAAGCGCTGGAGTGGCAAGTCATTCCGGGAACCGCCAATTTCCTGCTTGCCCAGCTGCCGGAGCATTCGCCCGCCGCGAAGGAATTGGCGCTCGCGTGTCAAAAACAGGGATTGTTTTTGCGCGACGCATCATCAATGGGCGCCCGCTTTGGACCGCGAACGATCCGCATTGCGGTCAAAGATGCGGCGACCAATGACAAAATGATTGCAATTATCTCATCCGTTATGCGCAACGCCCGGCGGCTTTGAAGCTCTCGTTATTCAGGCTCAGAGCGATGGATCCGCGCTGCTGTTCCAGCGGGTAAACTCACCCTGGCGAAAGCTTTAGGTTCACATATTTCTCTTGAGCCTTTTTGAAAATGTCGCTTGTGGAAAGTTGATTGCTGGATGCGTCATCCGCACGAGCGATCGTTGTCGCGCTGCTCACCAGCACGATCATCGCACCGAGACCAAGGGCCAATTTTGCTTTTGCGAACACAGTCGTGTCGAGATATCGGCTGGCGATGGTTGTCATAAAATTGCCTGAGGCAGCGTTTCGTCGCTCTCAACAGCCTCGGGCTTTTTGAGTTCCAGAAGGCGGGCTTGTTTTAAGAGACGGCAGAAATCCTTTTTGCTGGTAACGTGCCGGGTTCCCGCTTTGCTGGCGAGGCTGGCCAGGCATTTATATTCCACTTCGAGGCGCTCCAGTCTGACGATGCGAATGTATTCCTTGCCCTGTTTCCAGACCTGGCCTTGCTGCAGCTTCATAGCAGGACAATACGGCCCGCGGAACGGATTGCGATGTTTTTTGAGCGGCCTCGGACGGATTTGATTTTGTGTTCCTCAGCGCACTCATCTTCTCAGCGCGAAAGTCCTTTTCCATTTGCCAGGCCGTTGACGACGCACGTTATGCCATCCTTGATTTGCTTCACACCAAGACGAGGTAAGCGGCCGCATCGACGATCGGTGCGGCGATCTCATTTGGCTTCATCGTTGGCCGTCACCCGCAAGCTCGCAGTGTCGCGGGCTCACCATTATCGATTTTCCGAGATTATGTGCATTGAACGAGATCCAGACGAGGCGCAGGGCCGGTCGGCAGTGGGTTCACTTGGAAGTCACCCACGCGCAGCCGCCCGTCCCACGATTCAATCAATGCCCGCACAGTTGAAATGTCCAATTTTTCATGGGTGCCCCGGTACTGCACCAGGTTCGCGTTAGCCAGTTTGAAAAGCGCAGATGAAGGGCGCAGCCGGCCCTTTTGGAGATGCACAAAGGCTCCGGCCAACTGAATCAGCCCTTTGTAAAATGCTCCGTTCGGCCCCTGCCGGTCGGCGAGCCACAGTTGCTCGAGGACGTCGTGCGCTTCATAAAATTCTCCGTTATTAAAGCGTTCTATAAACCCCAGGTAATAGGGGTTGATTCCGTCGCCGACCCAGGCTCCGGTCCCGATCATGCGGGCGATGCGTTCTGCTTTATCACTCACTGCCCGGAGAATACCGCGCGCCCGATCGCGCTGGAAGGAAGAACTCTGCAGATGGAGTGACACGGACGCAGTGCCGTTTGACGGAGAGCGGCTGTGTCGCAGAACAGTCGCGGCATATTGACCGCATGACGCTCTAATCGACGGCAAATTCAATTGCGACGACCTCTTTCAAACACCAACCCTCAAAAAGCGCGGCGAAAAACATAACTTGATTTAGCGAAAAAGGACAATAGGATGGAGAACTGGAAGGCGGGGTCGCCAAGTGGTAAGGCACGGCTCTGCAAAAGCTGTATCCGTCGGTTCGATTCCGACCCTCGCCTCCAATTCTAACCGCGTGCGCGGCAAGGAGTTAGGAGACACGGAAAGTCAATGGCTAACAGTTTGGCTAACAATTTTCGGATTGCGCCAGAATTGCGCCACAATTCGGGAGGATTCTCCCGCTATTGCCTGACTAACGGAATCTTCGCCCCGGTAGGCTGGATGACGCATGAACATGAAACTGCGTTATCGTTTATTCCTTCGCCGCAAGAGCGTCTATTACGCCTTCGACGACACCACCAAAACATTTACCAGCCTCAAGACCAAGGACAAAGCCGAGGCAAATCGGCTGCTGATGGCCATGAACGAGGCAGGCAAACAGCCCGCCATGAACTTGAGCCTGGCCCGCGTTTATCTCCGCCACAGTGACCCACTCGTGAGCACTCGCACTTGGGGAAACGTGCTGGAAGAAATTATCGCCTTCAAAACCGGCCCCACGCAAACGCGATGGAAATCCGCCGCCAAGGACAAAGCGTTCACCTCGATCCTCGACCGTGTCTTGATCGAAACGCAAGCTGAGCACTTGCTGGCCGTGTTGCGTTCCGGCACGGTTTCAACCAACGCGTTTTTGCGGAAGGTTCACAATTTCGCTGTTGATATGAACTGGCTCCCCGCCACGGTCATTCCGCGCCGACAATGGCCCGCCATTCACTACAAGGAGAAACGCGCCATCACCCTTGCGGAACACCAGCGAATCATTGCCGCCGAAGGGAACCCCGAACGCAAGACGCTGTATCAATTGTGCTGGCACCTTGGCGCGAGCCAAGGCGACATCGCTAACTTGAAGGGGCAAGACGTGGACTGGACAAATGGCACGGTGAGTTTTACACGGAAGAAAACCGGCGTGCCGGTACTAGTGCATTTGGGCGGTGAGGCGTTGAATCTGCTCAAGGACTTGCCCGGCGAAGGCCCACTTTTCCCCTATTTGTCCGGCGTCCGCGCTGGCGACCGCGCCACGGAATTTGCTTCGCGTTGCCGTCAGCTTGGCATTGTCGGCGTCACGTTGCACAGTTACCGCTATGCTTGGGCGGAACGCGCCAAGACGGTCGGCTATCCCGAACGATTCGCGCAGGAGGCATTAGGGCACAATAGCAAGGCCGTCCATCGCGCCTACGCGAAACGGGCCTTGATGAAAATTCCATCCTTGGAGGATTACGAACAGCGGGCTTCCGTGAAAGTTGCCCCGGCGACGTAAGGCACCCGCCAATTTTTGCGACACGGCCCCAACGCCCCAGCTAGGCCGGTGACGGCCAAACCGGTTTTGGTTCGTTGGGGACTCCCCTGCCGTCCCCAAACCCCGCCGCCAGAGGCATTGCCTCTGGACTCTGCCCACCGCTGCGCTGGCCTCCCCGCTCCGCGCCCTTTCCGACGGGAAAGGAGAGTGTTTAAGCTGCCAAACAATATCGGCCAGCAAGCTTACACTCACTGGCCGACTTGTTTAATTTCGTCTAATCACCGTTGTCTGGCATCCACTCGAATTCACCGTCGCATGGCGCGTCAGCGTCGCCCTGCACAGGAATACCATTCCTTTATACGGTATGTATTCGCGCATCTTCGGTTCGGGCTGATTCGCTTGCTTGTCCATACCGGCTTCTTTGGGATCGGGCATAATTTTTCACTTTTCTTTTGGGTTTAGGTGAAATTTTACTCGTCATCGCAGGTTTCAGACGCACTTTTACTTTCAGCCGTTGAACGTTTGTTCAACACAAAATCAATTCCACACGGCAGCTTAACAATCAAACTTTTTCATTGCCGCGCGAAGCCTGAACCGACGGAATAAATGCCGCGCCTGTCATTGGACATTTCAACCCACGCAAACCATATGTTTCGAGAATCTTACCATGCCAAGTTGATGTGGAACGTGGTTTGAAAGTGTTGCTGGAGTCCTGCATCGGTGTGCTGCGCCAACCTGCCGATAAATCCCGGCAACCATTTCGCGTAAGCATTGTGAATAGTTGGTCTCGGATTGACGCCATGCGCAATATGATGACGCTTGGTGAGCGCATCATTTAGTGCGATACATGCCTGTTCCTGCGTGCAATTGCGCCAATGCCATTCACCAGTGATATTGGGGATCCCAAAACTGTCCAAGAACAGTTTGCGAGTATTCTCCGCATTTGGTGTATTGAAGCGTCCAAGGTCGCCGCGAATCGAAGCGTTGAGTGCTGGCCAAATGCCAAGAGGCGGCACTCCCGGACGAATAGCCTCAAGGCACTCCCGGACAACTTCTTCCAAGTATGCCTCCCACGAAGAGACGGCCAGAACGACTGCGGCACGGCTTAACGCGCCCAAGCCCCACTGACGCCCCACCGCACCCGTTCTTAGTTGACTGTGGGCGGTCTGCAACTCTCTGACGTCACTTAACAGGACGGTGAGGTGATTTGTGTAAGCATTCGATGGCATGAAAAACAGAGAAGCTTGCAAATTTATTGACGGGTCATTCGTGGCCGTTCCCTGTATCGTTATTCGGGCCTAATTTGTTGTCAAGGATGGTTGTTTGTCCCTTTGCTTTTTTGTTCATCTCCTGAATCTGCCTTTCCACGATGCGAATAGCCTTGTCGAGCCAAACAGGATCGGCGCTCATCCGCTCGATTTCAATCCTTGCGAACCATTTGCGAGCGTTCTGCGCTGGCTTGCCCAGCGGCTTTAGATGCCCCGCCCTCATGAGAAACGGCAGGTAATAATTTGGCCATCCGAAAATCGCCGCCGCCTCTTCCATTCCCACGCAGGCAGGTCGATTTCCTTGAACTTGTTTATCCGTGTTCATTTCAAGAAGTCCCCGGTTATGACGCAATTTCTTGTCCTCCCGTCCGAGCCGACTTCCGCGTCGTAACTCGACGTTGCTCTTTCTGCACCAGTGTTTCAGCACGGACCAAATTCAATTCAAGATCATGGGCTTTGCGTGTCGCTGCAGCCACACTGTCCTGGAGTAATGCGATTTGATTCGCATGTGCTGCGCGATCCGCAGCCAGCTTGTGCAAGGCATCGGCTGCTTGTGCTGCGGCCTCTGCTTGGCTGGTTCTGGCTTGCTTAAGTTCCGTTTCCACCTGGCCTCTAAATTGCATTAACTCTGTTTCGGCGCGTGCCCTCGCAATATCCGACTCGGCGGCGCGATTGTGCGCGGCTACCGCCACCCCTTCCAAGCGATCATTTTCAGCAGCCAATGCTTTGACACTCTCGCGAGCCTCCACGAGCGCGCCCTCCTGCTGTTGACGGCCTTCCTCGACAGCCAATGCCCACACTTCGCGAAACGCCTTCAGCCCGTCAAGGGAGTCTGTCACCGGTTGCGCTTCGGCATCAATTTCCGCCTTTAGACGCACCAACGTGGACATCGAGCCTCGGTTATTCAACGCTGCGTGAATGGCGGCCAGCGTGGGTTTCTTGGCTTGGCCCGCCAAATCGCCAATGGCCTTGCATACATCCACTTTAGTAATGATCTGCTTCATATCGTATTATGATATTACGGTGTTTTTATCATCTCTCAGCTAGGACTGGCTCGCTGGGCTTCACCAGTTTCCAGAGCATTTTCATTTCGGTTGATTTCATTTGGACAGAGTTCATCTTCAAGCCATCGGGCAGGGGGTGGGCGCGCGCTCCGCGCGCGCTCCACCCCCCGCCCGAATCGGTTGACGAATTTACTGCCGCCGAGCGTTCGACTAGGCAGTGCCAAGGGTATCTGAAACCCGTGCAATATTAGCCCGGTCCCAGATTGCATTCGCCAACATCACCTCATCCGCCGAATAGGAAAACTTCCCCACTTCATAGAGATTCGCTCCCCCATTCGTGACGCTGAGACATTTTAACGTGTATTCGAGACCTTGTTTTCTCGAATCGTATTTCCTGACGCGAGCCATGCCGCCGCCGAGTTCTTCCCATTGCGCCTTGATACTCATGCATGTGGCGACCTGGACGGCATACGGCGGCAAACCCGCGATCAGGAAATGAAAGTGAAGTCGTCCGCTGATTTCCCCCGGCTCCTGGCGCAAAGCCCAGACGCATTTGCGAAAGGGGACTTTGTGCCAGCGGCACAGGCAGCGGACGAGGGCAAAGAACATCGTCAGCCGCACGCGTTCCGGCAGTTTGGCACTCTTGAATGTCAGAGAGCCGAAAAACTGCCAGCAAACGCGTTGCAGCGTATATGTCAGTGCCGTTTCCATTATGCGGCAGCTTTCAGGATGGCCCCCGACATCCGAATGCGCCCAGCGAAATTCTGGGTCATATCCCGGATGTTGAGTTCGACGAGCTTGTCCACGAGGCCCGCGCCGTGCTTGGTGAATTCATCCGCCGTCATCTCATAATCGAACGAATTTCGCAGCGGCGGGCGGGATTGATCCTGACACACCAACAAGTGGAGCGTCTTGGCCCCCTTCTTTGTGTCGAAGGTCTCCGTCACCTTGTCAATAACTAGTACTTTGATCTGCATAGGCTTTCTTATTTACTGTTAATCGGCGTGGTTACTGAGTCCCGCGCGTTGCCGACACGAACGGGAAATTGTTCTTTGCTGAAATTGGCTAATGTCGATTCGCCCGCCTTCATTTGCTTGCCCTCCTCGACCAGTTGGAAAATGTCCTCGACCGGCTTGCCGAAATAACGGGCAATGCGCACCATGGCCTCGGCACTTGGGGAAATGTCGCCATCCTCCAGGCGCGTCACATACCCCCGGCTCTTGCCGATGTAATACGCCAGCTGAGATTTTTTGATCCCTTTGGCGGCACGGCATTCGGCCAGTCGATTCTTAAACACGCAACTCATACTTTCATGGTGAATGTGGCACATGTTCACACGGTGTAAACACAGAAAACGCAAACAGACCTCGAAAATCGCAATTACCGTTGACAATCAGTAAACATTGCGCTAAATTGGCCGCGAAATGACCGAAAACAAGCCAGCGAAAGCGCCAGAACGGTTCATCCGGCTGCTCAAGAAAGCGATGGATGAGCACAAGGACGGATTGTCTCTGCGCCAGGTGGCCAGGAACGCCGATATTTCGCCCGCGTATCTGTCGCTATTGCTGAACGGCGAGCGCGGCGTGCCATCCACTGACGCCATTGACCGACTTGAACGAGTTTTGAATATTCCCGACGGCGAGCTTTTCAAATCCGCCGGACGGCCCAACGATCAAGCATTGGAGTTTTTCCGAATGGAGGAAGCTGGCCCAATCGTGCGGGAACTGGCAGCAATACCGAAAAGTCAGCTTCCCGACGTTCTTAAAATGATCAAACGCTTTGTGAAAAACAAGCAACGCCCGGCAAGCAAATGAAATTCAAGACTAAAAACATCCTTCGAGAAACGGCCAAGCAGCTTTGCTTGAAGGTCAGGTTTGTCGATCATTTACCCGAGAACGTTTACGGCAAACTTCTGCCACGCGAGCGCCGTATTTTGATCAACGCCAACAAACCCCGGTGCGAGCATGTTTTTACTCTGCTCCATGAGTTTGCGCATTATCTGTTGCACTTTAAGAGAATCAAGCCGCGCAGGCATTCTCCTTGGTATCTGAACATTAATTGGAAAGTAGATGCGATTGCTGATTTTGCCGCTAAAGTGAGGCGCGGCGTCCGACTCGTTTTTCACTCTGAAAAGGGCAAAGAGTGGGAGGCAGACGTTTGGGCAATGTGTGGGTTTGTTTATCTCAAAAAGTTTGGTGCCGGCAATGACTTAACGGCCTTTCTTAAGCGCCACCCTGAAAAAAAGTGGATTTATAGGTTGGCCGCAAGTAGCACAGCCTATACCGACCTAAAGAAGCCCATTGCAACCGCATTTAAGTTGTTGGCGAAGGCGCGGCATGGTTTATCGAGTCTATTGTCGCGATTACACTTGTCCGCACTCATTCCGAGTTGATCTGCATTTCGGAATGAATACCATTCTGGGCCGACAATCCACCCACCCACCCAACTCACAATCTTCTTGCCCAGGGTGGCCATGAAGCGGATTCTTGAAGGTATGTCTTTTTATTCCGAGTCTCGCAATTGTGCTTTATCGCCCTGGCCGAGGTCCGCCAACGGGAAGCGCGGGCCGGCAACGAGATAAGAATATGAGCAACCAATCAAAAATCTCCACCGCGACACGATGCGCACGACGGTGCCTCGGCATTGTCTGGATTCTTGCCGTTGCCTTTCCGTTTTCTCACGCACGCGGAGCCGTCAGCTTTCAAGTAATTTATTCGTTTACCGGCGGAAACGATGGCGAAGGACCCCTTGGAGTCTTGATCCAAGGCCCTGACGGGACATTTTATGGCACAACTTCCGGAGGAGGAACGAATGGTTACGGAACGGCGTTCAAAATGACTCCATCCGGTGCTTTGACATCTTTGCACTCATTCACGGGGCCGTACGGCGATGGCGAAACGCCATTAGGTGCTTTAGCGAGTGGCGGTGACGGCAATTTCTACGGCGTTACTTCCGGCACCAGTCCAAATGGCAACCCGGCCATTCCCGGCACGGTTTTCCAGATCAGCCCGGCGGGCATTTTCAAAACGCTCTACACTTTTTCAGGAGGTAATGACGGCGGGTATCCTTTGGCGGGCCTGGTGCGGGGCGCGGATGGCCCTTTTTACGGCACCACCAGTTACGGCGGGACTAGTGGATATCACATGAACAATGGAACGGTGTTCAGCCTAACCACGAACGGTACGCTAACGACGCTCGTTTCGTTCGGGGCACTGACAGGAGGGACGGCTCAGAATTTCGATAATGGCGACGTTCCTCACGCGGAGCTATTACAAGGAGCGGATGGTAATTTTTATGGCACGACCGAATATGGCGGCACACTAAGTTCTGAGGGCACGGTATTCAAAATTACTACATCGGGAATTTTGACATCTCTTTATTCGTTCACCGGCCCCGACGGTGAATATCCAACAGGCGCATTAGTGCAGGGAAGCGACGGCAACTTTTACGGCACAACACGGCAGGGCGGCCCGGGCTACAATGGCTATGGGCCAAGCGGTAATGGGACCGTATTCAAAATAAACTCCCAAGGTGCCTTGAGCACATTATATTCCTTCACGGGTGGGAGCGACGGTTCCGCCCCGGTTGGAGGTCTGATCCAAGGCGCTGACGGCAACTTTTACGGCGCTACTGTTTATGGAGGCTTGGATAACGCCGGCACCATATTCCAAGTGGCTCCCTCCGGCGCGTTGACGACATTGCTTGCGTTCAGTGGTACAAATGGCAGTTACCCTTCCACCGGCCTGGCTCAAGGCAACGACGGGAATTTGTACGGAACAACATTGGAGGGTGGTGCTGCTTCGGTAACTGGTGGAACCGTTTTCAGCCTGACCTTTGTTCGTCCGGCCGTTGGTTCCTTACAGGTAACGCTCAGTCCAGGCGGGGCCGTGACTGACGGAGCGCGGTGGGAGGTGGACGGAGGTGCTTGGCAAACCAACGGATCAACTGTCGCCAGTTTGACGGTGGGCAGCCATGCGGTGGGATTCTCCCCAGTAGCGGATTGGACCACGCCCCCCAGCCAAACCGTCGCAGTGAATTCCAATCAGACAACAACGGCCACAGGCTTATACGCCGCGCAGAAGATTATATTTCACCAGCTTTATTCATTTCCATCCTCTGGCGCGAATGGCGAAAACCCTCAAACTGGACTCGTGCAAGGGACTGACGGAAACTTCTATGGCACTACGCTGCAAGCCGGAGCGGCGAACTACGGAACGGTTTTTCAGATTGCGCCAAATGGGACGCTGACGAATCTGGCATCATTCAATGGAACGGACGGACGCACTCCGTACAATTATGCAAACCTCATTCAATTGAGCAATGGGAACTTCTACGGCACAACCGCGTACGGAGGCCAAAATGGAAATGGCGTTGTTTTCAAGTTGACTCCACCTAATGCGCTGTCGCCTGTCCATTCGTTCTCCGCCGCCACCGATGGGGCAAATCCCCACTCCGGCTTGGCTTACGGCGCTGACGGCAACCTGTACGGCACAACTGCCAACGGCGGGGCCTATTTCTCCCAAGACCCGGCTGGCTATGGTTACGGCGCGATTTTTAGAATGACCGCATCCGGCTCAGTTGCCCCTCTCCTGTCCTTCACCGGAACCAACGGAGCAAATCCCTGGGCAGGCTTGACGCTTGGAAACGACGGGAATCTTTACGGCACCGCGGTTTCCGGCGGGGTTGGCTTCAATGGTTCGGCTTATACTGGATGGGGCACGATCTTTGCGGTCACGACGAATGGCGTGTTGAGAGCGCTCTATGCGTTTACCAATGGGTTTGACGGTGCTTATCCTCATGCCGAATTGGCTCTTGGCACCGACGGGAATTTTTACGGGTCAGCCGTCAACGGCGGCATCGGATATGGCACAATTTTCAAAATCACGCCTGCCGGATCATTTGCCGTTCTGGTTTCATTCAATCAAACGAACGGCTCTTATCCTTACTGCCGTCTTGTCCAAGGAACCGACGGGAATTTCTACGGCACAACGTCCGGGGGCGGCGCGTACAACGACGGCACCGTGTTCACAATGACCCCATCAGGCGCATTGACAACATTGCTCGCGTTCAACGGTGCGAATGGCGAAACCCCTTTATCCGGCCTGCTTCAAGGCCGCGACGGCAACTTCTACGGCGTAACTGACAGTGGCGGCAGCGGTGGCGTTGGAACCGTTTTCAGTTTCAGCCCGCCGCCCGTGTTTCAAACAGTGACCCAAGCGAACAATGCCTTGACGCTGACTTGGAGCGCTGTCGCGGGACAAACATATCAACTCCAATTCAAGACCAGCCTGACACAGCCGAATTGGAACGCGCTGGGGTATCCCCTGGTTGCAACCAACGGCGTCGTTACCTTGTCGGCCGCCATTGGCCCCGACGCTCAACGGTTTTATCGGGTTGTGCAATCGCCGTGACCACTTTAAAAAAGAGAAGGCAAGCTCAGGAAGCATGGGACGCCAAAGTCAGAGAAGATGAATGGTGCGCCCGAGTTTCGGAAGAACGAAAGGGACTTTGGTACGCCCAAATCAAAGACGGGATAATTCTGGAGCCACCAATAGGAGCCAAACATCGAAAATTATACAGCCAATTGAGGGTCATCCATACGCGTCTTGGACGTTATTTTACAACGATCCGCCCCTGCCCCACTGAATTGCGGCCTCATGTGGTTGTGGACATGAGGGGCGAAACCCCGATTCCCCCTGATAGACTCAGACGCCAGCTTATCCACAAGAGCCATCAGGAAATGCAGAATCGGCTGACAAATCCACCTCCACAACCTGCGCCACCAACGCTTGCTGAGGAATTAGCAAGGGGCAAGTTCGCTTCATTTTCTTTACCGGGAGTTATCGCACCGAAGGAATCGCAAGAACCAAGCTTTCCCAAGGCTCACGCGCCGGTTCCGCCGGTACCCGGTCCTGACCTGGCTACCATCGCCAGTGGTGACATTCCCACGAATGCCTCTCCATCAATCCTTTTGAAATCACAGTATAAAGAAGGCGCGATGCGGCACATGTTTCTCAGCATCTACGAGCGCAACCCGTACGCTCGCCAGCGGTGCATTGAACACTACGGCTGTCGTTGTTCAGTCTGCGGCTTCGACTTTGAGAAAGTTTATGGTGAGGTAGGCAGCGGTTTTATCCACGTTCACCACCTCAAGCCGTTATCTGAAATTCGGAAGGAATATGTGATTGACCCGATTGCAGACTTGCGCCCGATCTGTCCAAACTGCCACGCGATGATTCACAATGGGACCAAGATAATGACGATTGCAGCTTTGGAAGCATTGATTCGGCGTAATAGGCGTCCGGTTTGAGCCGCCCGAGGTCTGCGCTAGACCTTCCAAAGCACAAATGTTCCATCGAAACCTTTCATGCGATTATTTGGCGATTTTTGCCACGGCAAGCGAGCATGTGCGGGCGAATTTATCCGTTGAACATCATTGAAAAATTCCTCTGACATTACTATTGCGCCGCGCTTCGCTTTTGCTGCAATGCGACTCGCCTTATTGACGTTCTGTCCCACAGCGTCGTTTAGCTTCACGATCACCTCTCCGATATGAGCGCCTTGGCGGACCGCAATTTGTGAATCGACTGGATTCTTGCGGAGTTCAATTGTGAAATCCAGTGCAGAAGCCGCGTCATGGAAAAGCGCCATCAATGCGTCGCCAATATCCTTTACGAAAAAGCCGCCATTCTTCTCTACGAGAATACGGGCGCTTGCAAAATGCGCCTCCAAAATCTCCTGCCACTTGACTTCCCCGAGTCGTTTGTTGAGCACCACACTGTCGGTCACATCGCTAAAGACTACAGCCAACGCAATCGGCTTTTGCATAGCCCAGATCAAAAGCGCTTTCGAACGCCGACTCTCTAAAATTGCCATTACCTGGGCAGCCCTTTCTGGTATTCCTGAAAACTCGGCTCGTTCTATTCCTACAAATTCATTAACCCGAAGCGAAAAGCCTTCCGACTGAGTGAGAACGCGAAGGTTACAGAGTCTTGCGACAATCCAATTAACATCCTTGGGTGTTTGCGACGTCATCGCGCCTTGCAATTGGTGAATGCCTTTCAGTCGGGCATAGAGATTATCAAGCTCATCGCCAGGCTTCATAAATCAAGTTTCTTGAAAGTCGGCGGAAATTGCTGAATGGCATCTCCCCGCAAGTCTGGTTTGGTCCAACCTCCATGCGCGACCGTAACAACTTTAATGGTTATTTTCACGGCTAAAACTAATCATGCAGCGCAAAAAGTCAATGTGCATGCCCCGATCGCCCGCCCTGTCGCGCAAGACTGTCAGCTTTCGATTCCCCTTGAAAGACTACGCCTCGAAAGCTCACAGACTTGCGCTCGCCCAATCGGCGCTCCCTTGGCAAATTTCTAAATCCGCCGCTCCATTCCGCTTTTTGGTCCGTCCGCTGATCCGCGCCCCATTTCCCCCACGCGGGCGGCCAGCCCAAACGCTCCTTTACTCTCACGGCTTCAGAAATTTCCAAACGAGCGGGGACAGGTCAGGTTGTTTGTCTTCGCCTTTTTTACGCCCGCCGTCACCCCACCGTTTGCTGCTCGCTGGTCCGACACCGAGCCGAAAGTTAGGAGCGAGATCAAAAACCGCGCCAGCGTCGCCACTTCTCCCACTTCGCCACTGTCACGGTTTTAGCTTTCGCTGAGTTTTGAATGCGCTTCCGCGCCCCGGCTCGGTGTCTCCCCGTTTGTGAAGCGAGCAGCAAACGGCAGGGTGACGGACAGCGGTTTCAAAAAAAAGCTATGAAAACAACAAAACATAATGAAGCGTCAGCTCCGGCGAATGTCCGGCCATCGTCGGTTTCAAAAACATTTGCCGCGCACTGCGCTAATCGTGGACTTTCCACGGAGGCGGTTTTGAATTCCTTGAGAACCAGACTGCCGAGGCACTATGAATTGGCAGAAGTAGTCGGCAAATGGGTTTGGCTCGACGTTTCACCGTCGCGAAAGCCGAATCTTGCGGCGTTGCTCTGGGCGATGGGATTCCATTGGAATCAGAGGCGCAGTGTCTGGCAACACCCTTGCGGCAACTTCAATCCGTTTGGCAGCCATCCGACCGACCCCCGCGCGAAATATCGCTCCTATTTTCCGGCAGATCATTTGCCCGCTTGAACCAAATACGATCAAAAATGGTTAACAGAATGGCTAACAAAATGGCTAATAAACCAAGTGGAAACCGGCAGTTCAAATAGTGACACAATCCGCTTGAATCACCCATGAAATAAGGCAAAATAACCCTGTCGTCCGCCACCGAAGGCGCTCGATTCCGACCCTCGCCTCCAAGTTTAAGCCCTTGATTATCAGGGGTTACTTGGAGCAAAGGGCCGAATCTTCACCGGAATCTTCACCAAATTAGCTGCCCGTTCAGAAATCTGTCTCTGCTCGGATATAGCTCGTCCACTGCTCGTTAACGCGAAGGACGCCGAATGCGGCACACTCATAACGAATGAGTGAAGCAATGAAACAGACATTCGGACTAATACGGCGTCCGTGGGGAGTTTATTACCTCAAGAACAAGATCACCGGGGAGCAAACCACCCTAAAGACAAGCGACAAAGCGGAAGCGCAACGGCTCTTGCAGGCGCGCAATGAATCGGA
This sequence comes from uncultured Verrucomicrobiae bacterium, assembly GCA_963764165.1. Taxonomy (GTDB): domain Bacteria; phylum Verrucomicrobiota; class Verrucomicrobiia; order Limisphaerales; family Palsa-1400; genus Palsa-1400. The sequence continues at coordinate 3,265,951 of CAVXRD010000002.1, read as the reverse complement.
GTCGCAACCGCATTTCAATCTGTCTTTGGCGCGAGTGTATCTGAACGGCGCTGACCCAAAGCTGGCGACGCGCACCTGGCAAGAGGTCATGGAGCATATTGTCGCCAAGAAAACGGATGAGACGCGCCGCCGCTGGGAGGTCGCAATCAAGGACAAGAATTTTGATTGCATCCGCAAGTTGGTGGTCGCGGAAACTCGCGCCGAACATTTCGACCGCGCTCTTGCAGACGGGAAAGTCTCGACGAACGTTTATTTGCGCAGGATACATAACCACGCCATTGGCATGGATTGGCTTCTTAAATCGGTCGTCCCGCGTCTGCAATGGCCAAAATTGAAGTTCAAGGAAAAGCGGGCGATTACCATCGAAGAACATCTGGCCATTGTCGCCCGCGAGCAAAATCCCGAACGCAATGCGTTCTATCGATTGGCGTGGCATCTTAAGGTGGGAGTCAACATGACCCTGCAGTTCGCTTACGGTTATGAACTCTTTGCAGAAGGCGCAACGGCGGACCGGGCCTCTTGGTTTCTGTGGCGCTGTAACTGGCTCTTGGTGATCTGGCGCGGCAACACGTCCGTGGTGATGTGGTGTTCGAGGGGTTGTCGGTGCGGCTGGCGTGAGAATGCGGGTACTTCGGACGTGGTCGGCGAAGAATTCGGCAAGGGAGAAGATTTCATCCTCGCGCAGCGGGCCTGGGATTTGCTGGATTTGGAGAAAATGGGCTAGCGCTGAGTGAAATGGAATTTTGTGCAGAAATTCCGCAGCCATTAGGACGTAGTAAACGCCTGGGAGGTGCTTGCGAACGGCTTTTTGGAATGCGGAGTCGAATTCGAGTTCCTCCATGCGGATGTAATTTCGCCAATCGAATTCGATCTGCCTGAATAGGTCGGTGGGCAGTGAGCGTTCCAACAGCTTGAATGTCAGGGTTGGCCGGTTCTCTTCCCGTTGCAAGAGAACGCGGAAGACAATTTCGTCGTGATTTTGGTCAGAGAAAGTCATCCTTCTTGCGCACGGTGGTGGCCTCGGGAACCATTCAGGGCTGGACAATGTTGCGGAATTTTCACGGTAAAAGAAGCCGCTCCGCGTTAAATTCATCAAACTTACTACTGAGGTTGCCTAGCTTGTAAAGAGGCACGCCTTCGAAGACAACGTCAACACGGAGACTGGCCAGTCGCCGCACCTGCTCGAAAAGCTCGCTGGGCATATTTATTCGAAGCTTGTGTCCTGATCTCTCCTCTAAATCTAAATGACAGGACTGCAAGTGAAGTCTCATAATGTGCCCGACAATCTTGCATCTGTTGCCCGGTACTTTTTGGTTCTCAATCTCCTTTACATAATGTTGAGTTTCACGCGTGATTACGAGACTTTTTTCACTCGTGCTTTTCGCATCAAGCAATTCTATTCCATCAATCTCACCATCATCTCGAATACGATGTGTGAGCGTTCGTATTTCAGGGAAAATATTCACGACCAAAACCTGTATTGTTTGCGGTTCGCGCGCCTGATGCTTGGCTTGCTCGCCCGTGCCAAAAACCTTCTTACCCACATAGGAGCCTACAGCCGCGAGTCCAACCACAATCAGCCCTTGAAGAATTGGTCCAAAGGACGGATCTGTTAAAGCGGATCCCAATAGCCACACATCCGAACTCTTGCGATGGCTTACAATGCGGAGCGCAATTCTTTCGCGTTCCGCCGCGCGGAGTCGCGCTCCCTTTTCAAGCCGCCCGTCTTTGTGCAAGGCAGCTTTGTTGATGATTCCTTGGATTGCAAGTAGGGTTTCAGCAAGATCGTAAATCGGCACCGACTGCTCATTGAGAGTCGGCCCCGTAAAACGGATTGTCAAAAGCGGACCTTCCCCGGCCAAATTGTGTTCTTGCGAGTTCATTTTAACGGCGAAGCCAATCAGTCAGATTATCGATAGCAAACCCTTGATTGTAACTGTTAAACCGCGATCTTATAATGAATGACATACAATTATGTGCCTTCTAGCTCTTTAGGATTTCATACCGCACCCAACGCCTACTCCAGGTTCCTGTGCCAATTAAAACACAGGTTACGGTTGATCCATCCAGGTTTGCGTTTATTAGCCGCTTTACCGAATCGGCACCATGCAACTTCGCATCTTCCCAAATAGATGCATCAAAAAAGCCTGCCTCTTGTCCGTTTTCTTTTGTAAAGCCGTGATTTCTAACGACGTTCGCGCGAAACGTCTTTACATCGTCGTAATGAAAACTGAAAAATACTTGTTTTGCCATATCAAGTGTTTTGGTTATTTGGCATAACCCGGAAGAAGTTGTAAAACAATCCTCATTAATAGACCGAACGTGACCAGACCAACGGTAGATAATAGCGCGCCGTGAAACGGAGCGAGTGTCTTGGTGAAGGCGCAATAAAACCAACCACCGACTTCGCTTTCGAACTTCGAAGCGTCCATGTTGAAGTCAATATCCGCCTCTTTCTTGGCAGCAACGTCAGAGTAGAGCCGTCGATATTGCTTTTCCTGCGAGAGGAAAAAGCCATCCAAAGCCCAGAATGTGATGACGGGAATATAGGCAATAACCCCGAGCCATGAGCCTTTACTTCATCTGCGGGAAAGTGGGAGCGGGCAAGTCTTACCGGGGCATGGTGTCCATTCTGGACCAACTGCTTCACGATGACAGGCTTATCGTGACAAATCTGCCCGTGAATCTAGCGGCCTTGCAGGACTTTCTGTCGAAGCGCTTTCCGGCACAAGACATCTGCCTGGTCGATCATCGTCGGCCCGCTTTGCCGGGAGAAGAGGCGGATGCCGATGGGATGGTGTTTCAGCCTTCGCGGATTCGGATTTTGGATGAGGGAGAATTGGCGGAATTTTATCGCGTGCGCCATCAGGAGGCAAACAATGTGCCTCGGCTGGAACGCGAAAAAGGGAGCCGCAATCCGGTTTGCCTCGATTTCTCGCAATGGCTCAAGGGCGGAAGATTCTCAGGGCAGGGCGTTATTTATCACCTCGACGAACTGCAATTGTTTTACAACGTCCGAAAATACGCGGATGCCCCGGATGAGTTTCCTTTCTATCTCTCTCAGCATAGGAAATTGGGGGACGACATTTATGTTTATACGCAACAACCGCAGAACGTCGACAAGATGTTTCGCTCGTTCACCCAGGAATTTATTTACGTGGTCAACATCGGAAAGAAACGGGTGGGCCCATTTGCTGCGCCCAAGATCTTTCGGTTTGCGGCGTATCCTGAACCGTTCTCGGGACAACCGGGACAGATTTGCCAGTATTCCGGTTACTTCCGCATGGATTACGAGCTGGCCGCAACCTACAATACGGCGGCGGGCATTGGAATTGAAGCGGCGAAAGCGGATGTCGGTTCCAAGGTCAAAGGGTGGGATTGGCGTTTAATCTTGCTAGTTCCTTTCCTCGTGGCCATCCAAAGCGACGCAGGGGCGATTTAACCGCAATAATAATTCATACCCGCAATGAAAGATGGTCGATGAATTGACAAAAACGGCAATTTCGACATGGGCGGCAAAAGACTTGCCCGCCCGTCTCGACGTCGGCGCAACGGCCCGGTTGCTCGGCTTTGCGGAGCACGATATTCCACTCTTGATCGCAACTGGAAAACTCGAACCGCTCGGGGACCCCGCGCCCAACGCTCCCAAATGGTTTGCTGCAGTGGAAATCCTTCGACTGGCCACGGACCGCGACTGGCTTCATAAGGCCACGAAAGAACTTTCCAAATACTGGAGGCTTAAGCGGGAGCGGCGACAACAGTCCCCGCCCGAACCTCCCCATTCAGAAAGCGTCACTTAATGTGATCTATCTTGTTGCCGAGCAGCCGGAAATCTCGCAGATGAGAAGCCGAGGGCATGCCGCGCTCCTTCAAAATTTTGCCGTTACTCCAATCCGCAGTTGAAACGGCTCTACCGGATGAAAGACATCACTAAATGCTGGCCGTAATGCTGGCGACACCCGAGAAACATAAGCGTAATCAATATCATGATCGCGACTGTCAAGAAGATTCAATAATTCTGCTGAGACGCGCCAGGTCTTGTTGAATTGATACCCGACTTCGGCGTTCAGCAGCATGGTAGCACTCGAACGGTAAATGCCGTCTGAAGTTAAATCACGAGGGCCAAAGTAGCGCAGGCGCAGACTGGCGGAGAACCGGTGCCAGTCGTGCAGAGTAACGCCTGCCGCAAGCACGGCTCCCACTGCTTCGGGCACACGTGTGCCGCCGGAACCCAGCGTGACGCTTCCGGGGGCAACGGGGGCCGCGTCGTCACTGTCAGCGGAGGTAAATCGCGCCACTGATTCAGCCGCATCAAAATCCAGAGTGAGGTGTTCCAGCGGCGTGAAATAGTTGGCCCATTCCACGCCATACCGATTGCTTGGTTGCTTTGACGCAATAGTTCCGCCCGTGTCTCCGTCCTGCTGCAACTCCGAATCGCTGTAAAGATACCAAAGCGAAAGTGTGCTTTGAAGATGCGGCACTGCCAGTGTACGAACTCCAATTTCAGCGCCTTTGGTTTGAATTAGGCCCGGGATCTTCGTTGCCTGCGTATTGGGATTGGGGTTGTCGGCTGAGATCGGCTCGACTGTCTGCGTCGCGCCGCGACCGTCGTTGCTGTGAAAACTAAATCCGCCTTCGGCATAAAGCTCGGTTTTATCCCAAGGACCAAAAATCAAACTCAACTTTGGGCTGGGAAGCAATGTGGCGGATGTCCCGGAATTAGCCGGATTGCTCAGGCTGGTCACATCAAAATAATCCAGATCGCCGCGAAGAGCCAAAACGGATCTGAATCTCTCCGACCATTGGACCTTGCCTTCAGCGTAGATTCCTACTTCTGTGTCGGTGAATCGGTCTGCTTGGGTTGTGGCGGGCAGAATAGTTCCGGTGTCAATATCCGTTTTGTTAACGCGATTCCGGTCTTCTGTTTGGTAAAGACCATTATTAATCCAATCATTGCGGGCTTGCAAACCAAAGGAAGCCTCCGATTCATGTCCGAACAGTTGGCTGAAAATGGTATGTCGCGCGTCCAGTCCGCCGACCCAGCGGCGATCTTGCTGCTCGAATTGATCGCCGAGCGCAGGGTCTGTCAAGTAATAGGTAAAGTCAGAAAACAAATCGAGGTCATAATAAAAGCCGTAGGCCGTGATTTTGGTTTCGGAATTCTCGTCCTGCCGATGCCATTCAGCCTGCAAACTATACCGGCTTGAGTTGCCACCGTCAGAGAGGTTAAGCGTTCCGAAATAACCGACCAGCGGAATTGCGCTGTCTGGAAGCTGGTCGCTTGAATTCCATTTTCCGTGATAAGCCTTTCCAGTGATGCTGAATCCGGTGTGGTTGTCGCCTTGGCTGTAGGTTACAATGCCATTGAACTTTGAATAATCGTCAGGATGCACCCAGGGGCCGTCATCGTGGTAAGCTTCGCCGCCATAAAGCAAATTGCCCGAACCGACTTTTTCCGAAACTCCAAAGACACCCCGCTCAAATCCAAACGTGCCGCCTTCCACGGTGATGAAATTCTGCGGCAGCGTTTTGTAAAACTCTAGGTGGGCGGAGCCGGCTGAACCGTAGTTACCCACGTCCGCGTCATACGGTCCTTTTTCGTAGTTCAACCTTTGCACGAACTCCGGGATGACTGTGTTCATGTCTGAATACCCTTCCCCGTGCGCGTGGGATGGCAGGTTCAACGGCATGTCGTCCAGGAAAATGGCGAAGTCGGTGCCGTGATCAAGATTGAACCCGCGCAAAAAATATTGGTTGGCTTTGCCGCCCCCGGCGTGCTGGGTGATGATGACCCCAGGCACCGTTTCCAGAATTTCCCCTGCACGAAGGATTGGCCGGTCCTGAATCTCAGTGGCGCCCACGGTTCCTTGCGATGCGGAACTGGCAATGCCGATCATGCTGTCTTGACGGCCCGTGACCACGACTTCGGGAAGCACAGTAGGCTGGTTTGTGGCCGACGGATTTTGCACATGGGTGGAAGCATTTGTTGTTTGGGCGACGGCGGAACCGCCTACGGCAAATGCCGTCAAAAAGGCGATGAATCGTCCCGTCGCCAGCCCAATGGCATGCAACAGGACTGTCGCCAGCACAAAGCCGGTGGCGAACATGATAACGCCTACCGACGGGGGCATTTCTTCGCCGTGGGCGAACCCGTGGAAAAATGCGAAAAATCCAACGAGCGGCACGCTGGCGGTCAGCTCCATTTTGGATTTTCGCACGACAAGAGCGGTAAACACAGCCACGGACAATAAGATCGCCAACTCGGCTCCTGGCAGTGTTAGCCCACTTGCTCCGACCACTCTGCCGACGATCATTACGCCGACGAAGACCAACGGAATCAACCACACGGCGCGGCCCCGTTGTTGAGCCGCCCACCATCCGACGCCAATCATGACAATAAGGTGGTCCCATCCATGAAGCGGATGATTGAAACCATCGCGCAAGCCGCTAACTGCGCCGCCAGCGGCGTGCGCGTGAGCTAATGTAGGAAGGAGGAAAAGCAAACAGAATACTGCCTTTAAGTGCATTCGCATAACGAACCTTTCGGTTAATCATTTCGTCTGGATGCAGGCAGCAAAAAAGCCGCCTGCGTTCAACAGCTACGGGATTATACTCCCGCCATCGCTGCCACAGGTGGCTTTCGGCGGATTTTCTAAATCAAGTTCGCCACAGTTGCAACCAAAAAGTTTGATTAGCGACGGAATTCTGGAGAGCGGTTGGGAAAAGTTTCACCGGATTCTTCACCTAAATCTTCACCTGCGGAGCAATTTATAAGCGGTAAGCGAGCAATGGCGGGCTATGAAAGAGCAAAGAAAAGTTGTTTGACTCACCTATGAAAATCACCTACAGTATGCCTTGAAACAGAGTGTGTTAGGCTCGGAACGGTTTGGGTTCCTCGTTCGATTCCGACCCTCGCCTCCAACTCGGAACTCCTTCGGAGTTTTCCCCGGAAAAGGCCAAAAAGGGGGCCAAAATGGCCAAACGCACACCAAAACGCACACCTGGCGCGTTAGCCAGGGCGTAGGCTTGACGTCTCGGCGCGTAGGCGCCCACTGCTCGTTAAGTGTTCGGAATCAGGGCTGTTATGTTGAAAGCGTGACAGTTGTGAAAAACAGATTCAGAACCGTGAAGGTGGGCAGCCGGGGCGGCACCTTTTATTGCGAAGACACAGAAACCGGCGTCCGCACCAGCCTTCGCACCAAGGATGAAGAGGAAGCCGAGCGTCTGGTCCACGCCAGGAACGAAGCGTTTCGAAATCCCCACATGAACCGCCAAATGGGGATGACGTATTTGTCGGCTGCCGATCCACTGTTCTGCACCCGCACCTGGAATGACGTCATGGTGGACATCGTGAAAGACAAACACGGCCCCACCCTGCACCGATGGAACACCGCAATGAAGGACGAAGCCTTCAATTTGATCCGGCCCAAAGTGGTCGTTTCAACGACGTCCGACGAGTTCCTGGCCGTGCTGCGTCTGGGCACCGTCAGCACCAATGTTTACCTCCGCCGTCTCCAGAATCACTGCTGTGACATGGGCTGGCTGCCGACGCGCATTCTGCCCAAAAAGAAATTCCCGAAGATTGTTCACAAGGAAGCTCGCGCCATCCTTTGGGAGGAACACCTGCGCATTATCGAACGCGAAAAGAATCCTGAACGCCGTAACTTTTACGAACTCTGCTGGCACTTCGGCGCTTCCCAATCGGACCTGGCCCAACGCCTGGCCGAGGATATCAATTATGGCAAACGCTGCTTCGCTTATGATCGGTTGAAAACAAAACATCTCGGCGGCACGCAAATTGGCGGCAAGGCCTGGGAAGTGATTATGCACCGACCGCGTCAGGGCCCGCTCTTCCCCTACCTGATCACCGTGCGCGAAGCGGATCGCGCCACCGAGTTTGGCCAGCGATGCGATGGCCTCGGCATCGAGGGCATCACGCTGCACTCATATCGTTACGCCTGGGCCGAACGCGCGGCCGACAACGGCTATCCCGAGCGCTACGCGCAACGCGCCCTCGGGCATAGTTCAAAAATTGTTCACCGCGCCTACGCCAAGAAAGCGCAGGGCGAAATCCGCTCGCTTGAAGTGTATGAAGAGGCCCGGCGCAAGGCTGTCGCTGAAGGCAAAATCGTAACCCTGCAACCCGAGGCCGAGGTGCCAAAAGTTGCATAGTCAATAACAATACAGAATTCATGAAGACAACAAAAATTCAATGGTGCCATTCCACGGTGAATCCCGTGATGGGCTGCGACGGCTGCGAACTGTGGCCGTCGCCATTCAGCCTCGCAGCAAAATTGCATAAAACGCTTCAAGCCGCGGGGTGCATCTCGAACACGAAGGATGTGATGTCGACTTTGTCGGCTGTCGGTGTGTCCAGCACTTCGGAAATTTACGAGAATCGCGATGGAGTCGCTGAGGCGCTTTGCGGCGGGGCCGGGGCAGATTCACCCGCGCACTTGTACGATGCGCTGGTGGACACTGTCCGACGCGAATGCAAATGTTACGCGGGTTTGTTGGGGACGGCTCGCGCCGGACACAAGGGTTATGCCGACCGTTTCGAACAGCCGAAACGTTATGCGGGACGCGTGGCCGATGCTGCTGCGTGGGGGCCGCCCAAAGAGACGGAAGTCAGCGCGAAACCTTGGCTGCAAGGACTGCGTCGGCTGATTTTCATTTCGGATATGGGGGATGCGTTGTCACATGACATCGCGTTCGAATTTCTTCGCGACGAAATCATCGCTAACGTCCATTCAGCGGCCGGGAGCCGGCACGTCTGGTTGTGGTTGACAAAGCGTCCGGCCTGCATGGCGAACTTTGGCGAATGGTTGGCAAAACAGAGAATCCCCTGGCCCGACAATCTGATGGCAATGACGACTGTCACCAGCCAACAGTTCGCAGCGCGCGTGGATCAACTTCGCCGCGTTCCTGCGAAGCTGCGAGGATTGTCGTTGGAACCGCTCTTTGGCCCGGTCCGCCTCGACCTGGCCGGAATCGACTGGTTGATCACCGGCGGCGGCAGCGACGTCCTGGCCGCGCCATTTCAGGTCGAATGGGCGTTGCAGTTGCGAGAGCAGTGCCACGACCAGGGCGTGGCATTTTTTCTGAAACAGCTCGGGAAATATCCCTGCTTCAAAGAACAACCACTGCATTTGGGTAACCGACACGGCGGCGACTGGGACGAGTGGCCGACGGAGTGGAGAACTCGCGAAATCCCGGCGGCATTCCAAGACTTTGAGACCCGCAAACATAACATCATCACGAAAGGACAGATCTATGAGCACTCCAGCACTCACCATTTTTCGCACTCTGAATTGGGACCAGGATGAAAATCCCGACAAGCCCTGGGAAGTCGGACACTTTTGGCGGAAGTTCGACGGCTACCCAACTCGCCATGTCGAGGATCAGCTTTCGCAGCGGCGTAGACTTTGGATTTAAAGCTCTGCATCGGCGTTTTGCCTGCGGTTCCGGTTTGCGAGAGAAGTGGCTCGGCGGCCAGGCAGAGTTCATTCATCGAAATCGGTTTTCCGCAGGCGCTGAGAATCTTCATCGCAATGCCGGTAAAACTGGTACGAACCGGCTGAGATCCATCCGTCATTTCGGAATGATGGGAGTCGTTCTGGGTCGCTGGGGGATTTTCAGACGGAGAAGCGCTCTCCAAACGGGAAGCGAGTTCTTCCAGGAAACCGCGCAGTTGCTGGATGACGTCCATGGCGGCGCGCGGGGCCAGCGACGAGGTCTCTTTGCTAAGGAGAGATTTGAACCGTTCGAGACGAGTGGTTAAATCTGTCTTGGCGTCTGCAAATTTGAGGGCATCACCAGATCCCGCCGAGTCGGCTCGATTGCTCTTGGTTTTCGCCGGGAGATTCCGAACCTTGCCATCCGCGCCGATACGCCGCGAACTGTTTACCGTAAACAGTTGTTTTCGTACCTTTCCAACGAATGCGGGGCTGACCTTTACAATGTCAGCAACGGAACGATCGCTCCAGTCAGGCAACTGTGCCAATGCAATCTGGACCGCGTGCCGTTTGTCGGCGGCCGAAAGTGGCAAGCCGTGGGCGGCATTGGCGCCTAATCCGAAAATCAGAGCGTCGTGGCGATTGCCGACGTGGATTTCTGCGGGAAAGGTGGTAAGAGCGATTTTAAGTGCGGCGCTGTAGCGGTGATACCCGTCGACGAGGATGAATTCGGCGCTAACGTGAAACACTGCAAGTGGTGGGAATGTATCGCCCGCTTGCAAACGGTCGACGTATTGGCGGACGATGTCGTCGCGGATTTCAACGCGGGCTTGAATCGTTGGATCAAGCACGAGTTCAGAGAGCCGCACCGGTGAAATCACCGGTTTATTGTTCGCGGCGGGTTGAGATAAATCTTGGATCATATGGTTTTCCTGGCTGGAAGTTGGTGGTTAAGGCGTATTCCTTTTGTTTGACTTATTATGGTTTCGGACGGACCAATGACTCACGAGCGCTTCGCTGGCGCGCGTCATCCAGCGTTCATCCGCAGCGAGTCGAAGAACGTAAGCGGTGAAGAAGTATTTGGGCGCGTTTGTCGGGGGACTGCCGATCGGCTTCAGGAGCTTGGCCTGGACTAGGGCCTGTTAACACTAATTGACATTTTATAGGCGACAAGGCAAAATGGCTGGGTGGAGCTTACAGAGAGTCAATATCAGCGGGTTGCTGATTGTCTGCCGCGGCAGCGCGGCAACGTGAGCATGACCAATCTGCAACTTCTCAACGCCCTGCTCTATGTGGTGGAGCATGGGTGCAAATGGCGCGGCCTGCCAAAACATTTTGGCAACTGGCATACGATCTACACCCGCATGAACCGCTGGAGCAAAGCGGGCGTGCTGGATCGAGTCTTCGCCCGGCTCCAGCAGGAGCAAATCCTGGCGATCCGGATCGAGCAAGTCTGCTTGGACAGCACGACGATCAAGGTTCACCCCGACGGCACCGGGGCGCTAAAAAAAACGGCCCACAGGCCATCGGGCGCTCCCGAGGCGGTTGCACCACCAAAATTCATCTGGTTGCCGCGAATGCCCAGTGCGCCTTAATGCTCAAGCTTTCCCCCGGCCAGGCGGGGGACGCGCCGCAAGGACGCGAGCTTTTGCAGGCGGGCGGGCCGGTTCCGGCAGGGCTTCCACTCATCATGGACAGCGCCTATGAAGGGGACGAGACTCTGCAACAGGCGCGGGAATTGGGCTACGCTCCAGTGGTTCCTCCTAACCCCCGACGCTTAAATCCGTGGGAGTATGACCAAACCCTTTACCGACGCCGCAATGAGATTGAACGGCTTTTTCGCCGACTCAAAAGCTACCGCCGAGTCTTCAGTCGCTTCGACAAATTGGATGCGTTGTACTCCGGATTCGTCGTCCTCGCGCTCATCGTGGAGGCGTTACGTTAGTGTTAACAGGCCCTAGGATGGGAATGTGCGATGGGTCGAAACCAAAAAGGGCCGCTGTTTGCCACGAGTTCACGCGGCCCGGCAGGCGTGGCAATTTCAGAAACTCTGCGTTGCTCGCGGAATCCAATGAAGCTGGGTAATTGCCACGGACGGCGCTCATGACCCTTCCTTTCCGTCTTTTTCACGAGGCGTCAGCAAACCCAGGAGGGCCGCCGCATCAATTATCGACAACGAGGCGGCAATCCGTCCTCGCGGCATTTCGCGGAGCCGTTTCGTTTGCTTTCCCCACTGAACCTGATCGTTCATAGCTCGTTTTATCGTTTGCGACCCCCTTGTTGCGGCTGTTTGAGACATTGAAAATTATAAACAGGGGACTTATAATCTTCCCATGGCGCGTCGGATTTCCATATCAGAGGTTTCGGTGAAGGAGGCATTGTCATTCTGCCAAAAGCAGGGGACGCCTGCTGGGGAACGCACCAATGCCAGCAAGGCGATTCTCAACGCGATTCTAAACGGCCATGGCTTAAGCGCCGAAGTCCTCGCGCGCCAGGCTGGCTGTGGGCGCAAGCATGTATTTGCCCTCCTCAAGATTGTGCGAGCGCGCCTTTATAACCAACTGGTGGGCTTCACATTCCGAAGGGACGCTCTTCTAAATTCGAACCGCTTGGGCGAGCTCAAGAGAAAGCTCGGGAACGAGTTTACCAACGCGAAGGACGTTCTTGTCTGGTACGAAAGTTGGAGCGGCAAGACGGCCAGTCTTTCCGCAGTTTATAAGTGGTGCCAAGCAGCCTCGAGAAACTCCAGGCCCTTCCGGTCGCTTCCAAAGCTCCCCAAATCGACGCCGGCCAGGAAAGCGCTGACGCTCTCGCCAGCAGAGATCGAAGAACTTAAAGCCAGACGAGCGAAGGAAATCGAAGCGGACAAGATCGAAGACCCCGCCGGCTTTGGCGGACCTTTCCTGGAAAACCCAGCGCTGCGCATCACCGCAATTTTGGAGTATGCGAGTGGAAATGACACCATGATCAACCTTGCCAAGCGATTGGGCGTGGACGTGGGACGGTGGGTTCGACATTACGTCAGCGTGAGAAGGGATTTGGATCAATTCTGTGCGGTACAGGGATCTCATGCCAGAGCCAGGCGCGGATGAAAGCCGGAACCGCGGCTGTGAAGTCGATGTTTTTTTCAGAACGAAGGCACGAGGAGATCCTGTAATGAAAACCAACCAACCGAAGTCATTGGTTATGAGGTCCGGTTAATCATGCGTTCCCAGCTCAAATCCAGCACATAAATCTCGGCAACATGGGATCGAGAAACGACTAGGTCGTAATCGGTGGTGGAAACCATGCGCCAAGCCGTTTCTCCGTCATGGGCTATGTCAACCTCATAGAGTTCGTCGCGCAATCCGCGAGCTACGAATTCCGCCCCCTTTACTTCATCTTCAACAATGAAGAGGCGCATAACCCCACAAATTACGCCAATAGTAGACGGCACGAAGATAAAGTTTTGGCCTAGCCCACATTAAAATTTCTTTGCCAAATTGATTGGGGAGGTCGGAGAGAAGAAAAACATCCCGGTCGCAAGAAACAAACCTGTGAAACAACGCCTGAACACTCGGGAATTGGGAACGTCAATAGCCCAATGCTCAAGGTCGCGGGCGGATATTCATCATCGACCATCAACCGAAGTTTGTTCTTCCAACGTTGCAGGGCGCAGAGGGCATTGATTGGTGCTGCCGCAGAAAGTGCGCGGCATAACGATTCGAATATCCGTCTCAGAGCTGCAGAGTTTTTAATCCGGGCCTGCTGGTCGAGATTTGAAAATTGTGAAGAGAACAGATGACCGAACGGGTTTCTTCCGGCGGGAAGTAAGAATCTCGTATTTTCGAGTTGGGCCGAATAGCCACAGCAGGAGTCACGCGGTTCGGGAAAATCGCGGTTTGTCCACTTATGTCGCACTGTGTTGCAAGTTTCTCCCAACACATTGGTGCTGAATCATTGTGTCAACACACTAAAACAACCCACGGGACGACTCGTTGCGCGCGTGAATTAGGCGCTCGGCTTGCTGCCGGTCGCGGGTATGGAGGGCAGATCTTTTCGGTGGGTTTGTTTGTCCTCGAAGCCAGTGGTCTCGCGGGAAGTCGGCATGGCTTACCTGCCCACGGTCGATCCCGGACAACGCATGCCGAAGCAGTAATCGTTATATCTTATTACTGCGAGAATAAAGCACTATTTCCACAATAACAGCACACCCGCTAATCTCATCACGTCGCCCGAGAAACGGCGCGGCAGAACGAACTAAACCACAAAGCATAGGAAATAATATGAACACTAAATTCGCGTTTCTGGTGGAATTGAAGGCCAAACCCGGCAAGGAATCGGAAGTCGAAGCCTTTCTCAAGGAAGAGGCCAGGCTGGTAAGTGGCGAATCCGGAACAGTGACGTGGCACGCGGCGAAAATCGAAGGCGAACCCGGAGTATATCGAATCTTCGACACCTTCAATGATGAAGCCGCCCGCGAGGCTCATTTGAACGGCGAGGCTGGAAAGGAGTTTGTGGCAAATGCGGAGCGCCTCTTCTCCGACGCCAAGATTCATCGGCTCCAGTTGGTTGCCCAGAAATAAGTTCATGGGGACGGCGCTTCGCGGCGGGAAACCCGCCTTTGAATCGCAAATCTGGATTCGCTCCAGGTTACAACGGTGGAGCGGCATCTAGTGCGGCAGGCGGCCTGTTCAAAACGGGCTGCCTGCCGCATTATGCAACCGGCCCGTTTGTTCAACCAGCGGCGCTATACAATCAAATAAAGAGGCACAGCCGACCGGGTTCCGTGAGTGTCGCGGTGCGGTTGACTCGGAACCGCCTTGGGCGCGGGCCGGGCCGTGCTCTCCCTTCCGGCCGGACGGACCAACGGTTTCAGAACGCACTCACGGAGTGGTGCGAGAAAGTGAATACGGTCATTCCTTTTCCATTCGCAGGCGAATGGTCGGCAGGCGTTCCCGCACCAGATCCAACCAGGCGGAGACGGTTGGAGAAGGCTCGCCTTTGGGTCGTACAAGCACAAGATCGATCGGCGGCGAAACGGGGCGCACGGACAGAATCGCCACGCCGGGTTGACGAAAGGTGCGGACACATCCCGGCGCGAGCGCCACGCCAATGCCGGAGGCCACGGCCATCAACATGGTTTGAATCATGGGCAATACGCTGACAACTTGCGGGGTGAAGCCGGCCTTGGCGCAAAGTTGTGTCATCGCGTCAGCCAATCTGGGCGCTTCGCTCCGTTTGAACATCACGAAATCCTCATTGGCGAATTTGTCCAAGCGCACGTGTTCAGCCTTGGCGAGCGCATGGTTTTCCGGCACCGCCAGCATCAAGCGGTCGCGGTAAATCCGTTCTTGAGTAAAATTCTTCTCGTCCGACGAGGCCAGCGGGCGCGTGAAACCGACGTCGATTCCCTCCCGGGCGAAAGCCTGCAATTGCTGTTCCGGCGTCAGCTCAAACAAATGCACGCGAACGGCGGGATACTTCTTGCGATAGGACCGGATCACTTCCGGCAGAAAGGCGGACGCCCCCGCCCCGACGCAGCCGATGGCGAGCGACCCGGTTTCGCCCCGCGCGGCGCGGCGCGCGACTTGTTTGGAAAGTTCCGCGTGGGCGAGTATTTCCCTGGCTTCGGACAGAAAAGCGTGGCCCGCCGCCGTGAGCTTGACGCTGCGCTTGTTGCGGTGCAGCAGCGAGACGCCAAGCTCTTCCTCCAAGGCTTTGATCTGCTGGCTGATGGCCGGTTGCGCCACGTGCAGTTGCTCCGCCGCGCGGGTGAAGTTCTGCCGCTCGGCGACGGTGACGAAGTATCTGAGATAGCGTAGTTCCACGCTGAAAATAATAATCGTTATCTCTTATTACTGCCAGAATAAACCACTATTTCCACAATAACAGAGCCCTCGCTAATCTCATCGTGTCGCCCAAAGAACGGCGCGGCAAACAGAACTAAACACTAAAACAACAGACCCAAGGAAATAATATGAATACCATCGACAATACAAACGCCTCGGGAAGTGGCGACTTGTCCAAGCCCACCATCGTGCTCGTGCATGGGGCCCTCGAAGACTCGGCGCTCTGGACTCATGGGGTGATCCAAGGGCTCCAACGGGACGGCTACCCCGTCAGGGTCTTTTCGAACCCCTTGCGGGGCGTGGCGCACGATGCCGCCTACCTCCGCAGCCTGCTTGACACGATTGTCGGCCCCGTGATCCTGGTTTCCCACGCCTATGGCGGGGCCGTCATCACCCAGGCGGGGGACGATCCAAAGGTCAAGGCCCTTGTTTACGCGGGCTCTCCCATGCCTGGGGCGGGGGAATCCGCCAACGATTGTCTCGTCCGGTTTCCGGGCGGCGACTTTGCCTCGTCGGTCGAGCTGACCCCGTTCACTTTGCCCGACGGAACCACCGGCACAAATGTCCACGTCAAAGCGGACAAATACCGCAACCTCGTCGCCGCCGACGTGCCTGAGAACGTGGTCGCCCTGATGATCGCCACCCAACGCCCCATCGCCTTGGCAGCCCTCAACGAGAAACTGACCTCGGCGGCGTGGTCGAGCAAGCCGAGTTGGCAAATCAGGCCCCTGCTGGATCCCGTCATCCCCGTGGAAGAATTCAAATTCGAAGCCGAACGCGCCCACTCTACCGTTATTGAACTGAAATCTTCGCATGCCATCCCCGTCACTTTCCCGGAGGTCGTGGTCGACGTGATCAAACAAGCGGCCCGCGCCACCACGAAATAACCGCGGCGTTTTGAAGAGTAAGCGTTCCAACTTATTACTGAGAAAAGAAAGCCCTATTTCAACAATAACTGACGACACACTAACCTCATCCTGTCGCCCGAAGATCGGTGCGGCAAACAGAACTAACACTAAAACGATAAATCCAAGGAAATAATATGAATACCACCGCAAACCTCCTGCAACCGCTGACCATCGCCGATGCCCCTGCGGCATCCAAGCCCGTCATGGAAGGCATCCAGAAAAGCTTCGGCTTCGTCCCCAACCTGATGGCAACCTTTGCCAATTCGCCCGAGATGCTGAAAGGCTACCTGGCGTTGGACGCCGAATGGAATAAAACGTCGTTCACCCCGCAACAGCGCACGCTCGCCCTGCTCGCTGCGAGCCTGGAGAACGAATGCGGCTATTGCGTCGCCGCCCACAGCACGGTTGAAGGCCTTCCAAAAAGTGCCCGCCGAGACTGTGGCCGCCATTCGTGCAGGCAAACCCACCGGCGACAAGAAGACGGATGCGCTGATGACGCTTGTCCGGGAGCTTGTTTCGAAGCGCGGTCATGCGGCTCGCGGGACAATCGATGACTTCCTTGCCGCGGGCTTCACCAAGACACAGGTGATGGAAGTCTTGATGGCGGTCGCGCTTAAGACGATCAGCAACTACCTCGATCACATCAATCCCGCCCCGCTCGATGCCGCGTTTGCGCCCGAGAAATAACCCTTGCCACAACTTTGACAAGAACCACTATGGACACTCTAACAACCACCCAGGAACTGGACTCGGCCCGCAGCCTTTACCGCGACCAAAGAATTCCGAAGCCCGCGTTGAAGATCATGGACGCCGCCACGGCGGAACTCGAGAACAACGCCGCCGCGGGCCATGCGCTCGAGCCCGGCGACATCGCGCCGGATTTTATCCTGCCCAACGTGGACGGCCGTAGCGTGCGGCTTTATACGGAACTGGAACGGGGGCCGGTGGTGCTGGTGTTTTACCGCGGCGGCTGGTGTCCGTATTGCAACATCCATCTGCGCGGCTTCCAAAAGTCGCTCACGGCGTTCACAGCGGCTGGCGCGCAGGTGGTGGCCATTTCACCGCAACTGCCGGACCAATCGTTGTCCACGCAGGAGAAGGCGGAACTCGCCTTCCCCGTATTGAGCGATGTCGGCCTCGGCGCCGCGCGCGCGTTCGGCGTGGCCTTTGAACTGCCGAAGGCGTTGCTCAACGTCTACGCGGACTTCGATGTTTCGCTGGAAAAATCCAATGGCGCGGAAGGAGCCAAGGAATTGCCCATGCCGGCGACGTTTGTCATTCGTGGCGACCGCACGATTGCGTATGCGCGCGTGGATGCCGATTACACGCGGCGCTCGGAACCGCTGGAAGTTTTGAACCTGGTCCTCAATCTCAACACGGTCACGGCCTGAATATGAAACCAATCACACTCTTCACCCCGCTGGAGCTTGGCTCCGTTAGCTTGCGCAATCGCATTCTCATGGCCCCGACCACGCGGATGCGGGCGAGAATGCCCGGCAACATGCCGTGGGAACTCAATGCGACGTATTATCGCCAGCGTGCGTCCGCCGGATTGATCATCAGCGAGGCAACGCCGGTTTCGCCGCGAGGGCACGGCTATTTTCACATGCCTTGCATTCATACGAATGCACAGGCCGAGGCTTGGAAACTCGTGACGGGCGCCGTCCATGAAGCGGGTGGAAAAATGTTCCTGCAACTCTTCCACGCTGGACGGATGTCGCACAACGATTTTCAACCAAATGGCGAATCACCGGTGGCGCCCAGCGCCATTCCCAGCCAAGGGAAGTCGCCGGTCTCGCCCGGCGTGTTGAAAGATTGTCCCGTGCCGCGCGCATTGGAAACGAACGAGATTGCCGGTGTCGTCGAGGAACACAGGCGCGCGGCGGAACTGGCCAAGCGGGCCGGCTTTGACGGTGTGGAAATCCACGCGGCCAACGGCTATCTACTTGAACAATTCCTATCCGACCATGCGAATGTGCGGACGGATAGATACGGCGGCAACGTGGCGAATCGTGCGCGGCTGGTCCTCGAAGTCACCGAAGCGGTGGCCTCCGTTTGGCAAGGAAGCCGCGTCGGCATTCGCTTTTCGCCCGCGAACGCCCACGACGGCATTGCGCATACCGATCGTTTCGGCACCTACGCGCATGTCATCAGCGAATTGAATCGGTTTCAGCTCGCGTATATTCACCTGATTGAACCGCGCGTCGCGGGCAACGTGGAAGCCGGGCAATTTGACGCGGCGCTTGCTTCGCGCCATTTCAAACCGTTGATCACCGGCGACACGAAGTTGATTTCCGCAGGCGGCCACACGTTGGCCAGCGGAGTGGAAGCGGTGCAAAGGGGCGAAGCCGATGCCATCGCCTGGGGAAGCCAGTTCATCGCCAATCCCGATTTGGTCGAACGTTTTGCGCAGAACGCGCCGCTCAATCCCTCCGACCGCCAGACGTTTTACGGCGGCACGGAAAAAGGCTACACGGATTATCCGGTTCTAAAATCGGCGGGTAAATCTTGACGTTCGATCTTTCGAAGGATCTGCCCATTTTGAAGATTAGCGCCGCTTCTCCATCGACGCGGCATGGTGTTTGAACGCGGCGAGAGTCGCCGGGCTTACGTGGTGTTCAATGCCCTCCGCGTCAGTTTGGGCGACTTCCTCCGGGACGCCGAGTGAACGCAGAAACGCCAGCACAATGTCGTGGCGGCGCCGGGATTCCTCCGCCAGGGTGGATCCCTTCTGTGTCAGAAATATGGAACGATACGGACGTGTGGAGACGTACCCATCCCGTTGCAGGCGGGCGATGGTTCGAATGACCGTCACATGAGACACGCCGAGGCGTCGGGCCAAATCCACGGCTCGGGCCTCCCCCTGAAGGGCGCAAAGATCGGCGATTGCCTCGGCGTAATCCTGCGCCGTTTCAGCGGCGTGTTCGAGACGGGTCCGGCGCAGGGCGGCCGCCTGGGTTTCCGCCGAGCGAGGCGTGCCGCGACTTTGTTCCCGGCCAGGCGAGACTTTGGACGGTCTGGTCATATTTTATTTTATCCTGCGCAAAATGGATTGACGAGTCGAGGCCATATGATGTAGCTGTAGCTACATGATAACTATTCGGCTACACACGATGAGATGGTGCGCGGCCCAAGGCGTGGCGTCGTTCGCGCTGTTCTGCTCGTGTTGCGCCACGTCGGACGCGCAAAACATTCAACCCGGAACGACGGAAGGACACTCCGGCCCCACCAACTCCCGGAGCGGACCCGAGACGACTGTGGCCGGGCAGGAACCAAAAAGCGCCTCGCCCCCCGGGACCAACTCCACCACCACGCTGCCAACGGTGACGGTCACGGCGGATCCGGACAAATCGCCTGACGAAATTGCGCCGAGTCTCGGAGCGGTGGCCTATACGATCGGCTCCAGCCAGATTCAGGCAATGGGACAGGGCGAGAATGCCTCATTTCAGGAGATACTCCTGCAAGAACCGGGCGTGGTGCAGGATGAATTCGGCGAGGTTCATGTACGCGGCGATCACGGCAATGTGCAATACCGTCTCAATGGCGTTTCGCTTCCAGAGGGCCTGAACGGCTTCGCGCAGGCGGTCGATCCCCATCTGATCCATTCGGTCACCCTTCTGACCGGGACGCTGCCCGCGCAGTATGGCGACCGCATAGCGGGAATTTTTGACATCACGACCAAGTCGGGCAGCCAGCTTAACGGCAATGACGTTTCCGTTTACGGAGGCAGTTACGACACCATCCATCCCTCCGGCTCATTTGGCGGCACGAAGAGCAATATCGATTATTTTATCACGGCGTCATACCTGCACAACAACCTTGGTATTGACAACACGACAGCCGACCGGAACCCGCTTCACGACCTCACAGATCAGGAAAAACTCTTTGGTTATTTCGCCGACCGGTTCGACAAGACGAGCCGAGCGACGTTGCTGTTGAGCGCGTCGTATTCAGATTTTCAGATTCCGAACACGCCGGGGCTGACACCGAGCTACACATTGAATGGCGGTCCGACCGCAAATTCCTCCATCATCAACGAGAATCAGAACGAGCAGAATTATTACGCCGTGCTGTCTTACCAAAAGTTTGCTCGTAATTTTTCCGGACAAATGTCGGTGTTCAGTCGTTACTTGGACTTGGATTTCAGCCCGGACGAAGTGCGAGACCTGCTGTTCAACGGCAACGCGTCGAAAGTGAAAAACACGGATTTGGCCAATGGCGTGCAGGCGGATGGAGATTACACACTGGGTGAGCATCACACGCTGCGCGGCGGTTTTGTGGCGACTTTCGATGCCGAGCAGCTTGAAAACACGGCCTCGGTTTTTCCATCCGCCTCGCAATTCGCGCCCAGCGGGATGGGCCAGGACGAACCAACTCCCACGCCGCAATCGTCGTCAACGCCGGAGACGATCAACGCCAGGGGGCGGAACAGCGGCATCAAGTCCGGCGTTTATTTGCAGGGCCAATGGCAGTTGACGGACCGGCTGACATTAAATTACGGCCTTCGCTATGACCGCTTCGATGTCCAATCCGATCACGAAGGCCAGGTGAGTCCGCGCGCGAATCTGGTCTGGCAAATGGACGAGGCCACCACCGCGCACATCGGCTACGCGCGTTATTTTCAGACGCCGACGCTGCAATACATTCCACCGTCCGTTGTCAAACAATTTGAATACACAACCGACGCGCCGTTCAATGGCCAGGATGGTCCGCAAAAATGCGAACGCGATAATTATTATGACGCCGGCATTTCCCGGCAGATTACGCCCGCCTGGCAGGTGACACTGGACGGCTATTACAAGCAGGCCAGGAATCTCATTGACGATGGGCAATTTGGCACCGCCGTCATTCTGGATAATTTCAATTACGCCAAAGCCCGCGTTTACGGCGCGGAATTGAGCAGCATCTACAAGCACGGGCCGCTTTCGCTGTATGGAAATTTCTCGTATGTCCAGGCCGAGGCCTCGGACATCAACTCCGTGCAAAATGAATTCCCCGACAACGAATTCAACTACATCGCCAACAACTACATTCAACTCGATCACCAGGGCCAGTTCACCGGTTCGGGCGGCCTATCTTATACTCTTCTGACAGACACCCTGCTGCATACTGATTTCCTCTATGGGGACGGGCTGCGCAGAGGCTTTGCCAATCTTGGAAAAAATCCCTCCTATGTGACGGTGAATCTCGGCGTGGAACATGTCTGGCGCCCGCACTTGGCGGGCATTAGCGAACTGAAGCTGCGTTTTGACTGCCTCAATCTGTTCGATGAGATTGTCAAACTTCGCGACGGCAGCGGGCTTGGTGTCGCCGCGCCGGCCTACGGGCCGCGTCGCGCATTTTATGGCGGTCTGACGGCGTTTTTTTAGGCGGCCGAAAGGTCATTCGTTCCGCTGTCTAACAGGCTGTTGATTTCTGACGCGGGGGTAGAACCCGTGCCAGATTGTAAGATGAACCGAATCCCATGGCCGTCCAAGAACTGTCTGCTCTGAATCAGGCCAAACTCGTTTGGGCCTCAGAATTCGTAGCTCAACGAGCCGAAGATGCCTCGACGTTCTCCGTATTGAGCGGCATTGACTCCCACGCCGCTTCCTGTGCGAAGCGGATAAACGTTGTCGGTGATATTGACAATATCCAACCGAGCCACCAGCGCTTGCTTATGAGACAGGCGCAATCTTTCGGCGACGCCGAAATTGAGCGAATAGTAGGCTCCGACGCTTGCGGCGTTAGGAACGGCTTCGCCGTCCGACCCGGCAATAAAGCCAGCGTCCTGCCGGAGGCCGCTGCCATAAATGGCATCGACGAGCAGCCGCGTGCTCCAGCGGCCGGGTTCGTTTAATGTGTAAGCTGCGCCGAAGGAACCGGTCAGCCGTTGGTCATGATCAAGATAAATCCAATTATGATTGACGTAATTGACGGTAGCCGGATCTCCCCAGAGGTACTGCGCTGAGGAGGCGCCTTCGCCTTGGGCTACCGAGTATGCCACGTTGGCGTACAACGACAGTCCGTTCGTTTCATAGCTGGTTGTGAATTCAATTCCGCGAACGCGCCCCCGCTCGTAATTAAAGGAGGAGAGGATCAGCGATTGGCCGAAGAATCCATCGTCAAGCTGCTGTTGCGCGGTCTTGTAATACCCGTCTACCCCGAGCGTCAATCCCGGAACGAATGGAATTTTCTGGCTGACGCCCAAGTCATAGTAGTTCGCGCGCTCAGCTTTAACTGTGTCATAAGGGCCCGCCAATCCGGGTGCGTCGGACGTGCCGTTGAACGCCGTGATATCTCCAGATGGCACCGTTTCCAAAGGCGGCGGCGTAAAATACCTGGAATAGCCGCCGTGCAGCGTCGTGGAATCGATCGGTTTATAGACAAGATTGGCGCGCGGGCTGACTTGATTCTCGGAATCCGAATCCGACGTATAGGCGTCAAAGCGCACACCGGCGTTAAGCGTCAGTTGCGGAATTATTTTCCACTCATCTTGCAGGTATGCCCCGCCAAAATCCGCGTGAGGAGTGTTGTTTTGGTTGATGGAGAACGGCCCGCCCATGGCATTCCCATTTCCGTCGACATCAAAAACCGTAGTCGAAGTATCGGAAACCACATATTCATGGAGATATGTTAATCCACCGCGCAGTGTATGTGAATCTCCCAACGCGTAACTGAGATCCAACTGTGCGCCACCCGAATAGATGGCCCGATTCTCGTCGGTCGCAATGCCGTTATTGTAGTCGAGCGTCGCCGGAAGATTGTTTGGAACATAGTGTGCCCCGCTGTTTCGTCCATAGGCTGACAATTGGTAGTTCAAATCGCCTGCGGATTTCTGATAGGCTAGAACTCCATAGTCATTGATCTCATTCTGGGTGTCATTGAGGGCGAACGGCGAGGGACTCGCGGCCCCCACCCATGGGCTTCCATTCGGTTGCGGGGTGGCTGCCAGTCCGGGGTCGATGGGGATTTCAAATTGGCTGTAGGAAATGCTGCCCATTGCAATAATCCGGCTGGTCGGGTCCATGATGTACGAATAGTACAAGAACGTCTTATACTGATCCGTGTAATCGTGAATTGGCACGGAAGACGGGGTCGGATTCTCAATGCCGATATTATCATGGGTATAACTCCCATCGATGAAAAAACTCGATTTGCCGACGGTGCTCCCATACTCGAAGCTCGGGCGGATTGTGTCGTAGCTGCCTCCGAAGACTTCCGCCGAACCCCCGTTCAACGCGGCTCCGCTCTTGGTCTGAATATCCACGATACCTGCCGTTCGGAAGCCATACTCCGCCGGCAAAGAACCGTTGATCAACTGCATATCCTGGACGAACCGCGGGTCCGGTTCCTGCCCGAAGCCTGTAATGCCTTCTGGAAGCAGCACATCATTAATTCGATACTGCAAATTGGCGTGCTCCCCACGGACGTGAACCTGCCCAAGCGAGTCCTCCGCCACCCCGGGCGCTCGCAGCAAAAGCTGGTTAAATGACGCGTTGTTGCCCTGCGCCTCATTCAAAATTGCTTCGCTGCTGATGTTGTAGGACGTCGCTCCGACGGACGTGAGTATGCCACTGCGCGCCTGGTTGAGCTGCCCTTCCACCACAACCGTATCCAAAACATTGGTGGCTGAGGGAGCGGTGTTGGTTTGGCCCAACACAGCATTGGAAACCATTGAGCCGCCTGCCAAGGTCAGGCTCAACAACCGCCGGGAGACTTTCTGTTCTAGCTTTTTTGTTAAATTCATAAATTACAATTCGGATTTCTAAGTGAATTTCTCTGGAACAAACGTTTTTTTCTTCGGTCCGTTGACCGCGACACCGCGTCGGGCCAACCAAAGGTCAATCGAATATTCGGCTAGCGGAGCGGAATAGCGGAGGTCCGCGGACGGCCAGCAATTGAACATCAGCGGTAAAAAGGGCAACAGCGCCAACGCTTCGATGCACTGTCTCGTTCGGCCAAATGGCGGCAGAATCCATCGACGGGGTGGCGGGGAGATCAGGTTTGCCTTCGCCGGCAGCCGAATGCACCATGGGAACAGCGTGAAAAAGATCCATCTGAGCATCGACATTTATCTCGCCCGCCTGAAGAGGCGGGGCAACCGGGTCACTCCCAAAGTGCGGGCCGTGCTCGAATTGTTTCTCGAGCGCGGAACTATTCTCGACCCGTTTGAGGTTCAGGCCAAGTTGCAGCGGAAATTCAAGGGCCTCGGGCTCCCCACAGTTTATAGAATCCTTGAGAATCTGGCCCATTGCGGGATCCTCTTGACTGCCGCAAATGACGAGCGGGAGTTGAGGTACTTCATCTGCCGCGACATCGAAGCGGGCCATCATCACCATTTCATTTGCCGGCAATGCGGCAAGGTCGACGAGGTCAAGTTGTGTTTGATTGAAGAGGTGGCCAAATTTGTCAGAAAGCACCTCAATGCAAGCGTGGAGAGCCATTTTTTGCAAATCGAAGGCCGCTGCGCCAAGTGCAGTTGATGTTGGTTCCTGATTCATTCGCTTCGCGCGGACGCGCAGAGCTTTGGTTTCCGGCAGCTTGAATTGCGTCTCATTGATGCGACGGTTGGGAAGCCCCCGCATCCACGGCTTCCGAACAGTCCCGCAGACCCGACCTCGAACCAGACGGCGGTCGGATACTGGATTCTTGCTCGAGTTTGGGCAGCCATTAGAATTGATCGCCGGCGATGATTTTGTCGCAGTCAAGTTCATATATCCCAGCCAACTCCCCATTCTCACGCTGCTCGCCGACGTGAAATGTTCCCAACGCCGTGACCGGCACATCCATCAAAGGTTGGACGCCTCCGTTTTTTGCGCGGGCGATGATCCATTGATTGATGTCGGGCGCAATGCCGTAACAGCAGGCGGAGCGGTTCGCCAGTATTAGAAATTCTGTTGCGAGGTTTCCCTTTAATTGCACTGGCAGCATGAACCCTGTGACCGCCACCTTTTGGCGCGACATGCCGCGGATTCGTTCTGGAATCTGGTCCAGCACCGCCGCAGACGCCGGGTTTGAATTTGTCATCATATCGGTGACTGTGAACGGATACGACGAGAGTTCGGAAAAGGACACCGTGAGGTATGGCGGATAGACGACTCGGGTTTTCGGTTCTTTTCCCGCTTCTGAAACCTTGCCAACCGAACGGGTGCATGTTCTGGCGCGTTGGGCCGCCACCATTCGCGCAGGAGACACCGGCATGGGGGTTGTAACTATGCACCAAGCAAACGCAGAAACACCGGCGACAATTAGAATTACCTTCGCGACGCCGAAACAATTCTCGCGCGACTCCAACTGGCGCAGGCGCATTTTTCTCTGGCCTTTCATCGTGCCTTTTCCACGCAACCCAATTTACTGCACCGGCACCAGCCTCAGTCCTTCCATGGTATACACGCCGGAGACATAGCCCCCGTCGATGACAAGTCCAACGTGCAATTTCCCTTCAACGGCGATTGGCTCGTCCCTGGATTCATGGACTCCTTTTCCGGCCATCTTGACGTCAACAAACTCGTTAAGCGCGGTGGCGCCGCTGTAGCAGCAAGAAGGCTGGTTGCGCGTGACCAAAAACTGGGTGACCCTTCCAGCGTCCTCTTTGGTAGCCATCATAAACCCAGTCACCTTAACCATCTTGCCGTCCAGTTTTTTGATGGAGTCCGGGATATGTTTTTCGATGCTCGCCTTTAAGACGTCATTGGTGATCGGACTGTCGGGCAGGTCAAAGGAAAACGCGGCGAGCAAATCAAAATCGGCGTCGATCGTTTTTTCAGCTTTGGCGGACGGCGGGTTGGTCAAGCCTGGCGGCGAAACACCCTGACTCGACGCCGGAAGGCCCGCTTCTCCTTTGACAGCCTGAGCCAATCCGGTTGACGCATTCCAAGCGCCGAGCGCCGTTGCAGCCGCCAGAACTATCGCAGTTCGCATTCGTATCATTTTGATATCCTTTTGTTAGTTTCTATTTTGTTTGTTCCTCGACCCCTTTGGGAAAATTGAAGGCAACGTTGGTATAGACAGTCCCCTCCACATTTATTTCCGGCAAAACGGCGTTAAAGGTCACATTGGTTGTCAACCAGTCGGCTTTGGCCTCAAACAACGATGTGCTACCCACCTTTTCCCCAGTGGCGGAATTGGGAACAGCCGAGAAATGAAGAACTTCCTGCCGATTTGTCAGCGTCACTTTGAGATCAAAGGAAGGCGGGGCTATGCGCACGAAATTCTCCATCTCGCCATCCAGAAAGTAGGCATTGAGCGTCCGGAGCGACGGGTCCAAGACCAATTCGATCTGATAATCGTCTTCCAGCGGCACAGGCGTCCCACCATGAGGCGGCACGTCCACATGCAGATGCGGCGCGGCGTTGGCGGAGGTCGCTTCTTTATGTTCGCCGCACCCGGCAATGAATGCTGCGGCTCCCAAAGCAATAATGGATAAAAGCGCTTTCATGACGTTGGCGCGAGGTGAGTGGCTACATCGGTTTGATACGCTTTTGTGGCCGGAACGATTCCCGCCAGTGCCCCAAGGCCGATAAGAACCGCGGGAGCCCACAGCATCACGGTATTGAATTGCCAAGGGTCCAGAACAATGCCGGTTTGCGTGCGAATGATTTTGGCCGCTGCCGACATGATGCCCAGATAAACCACAAAGCCCACGGCCATTCCCAAAGTAGAAATAGCGGCCGATTCCAGCAGAATGGCGCTAAAAATCGTGTGCCGCCGCGCTCCCAAGGCGCGAAGAATGGCAATTTCGCGGCGACGTTCGTTCATTGAATTGTAGATGCTGGCTAGAATTGACGCGGTGGCAACCAGGGCGACTAGGTAGGCTACGATTTGCAGCACTTTGTCAAACCATCCGATTTTATCGAACAATTCCGCAATGGTGCTGGCAATCGGCCATGCGAAAGTTAAACGATTGCCCTGCTTGTTGTACATCATATCCATTCGAAAACCGACTGCGCCTTCGCCCTTGAGCTTCACCAATTCCGCGCTTACGTCCGTTGCAGCTTTTGGATCGTGGCCCTTCATTTTTTGAATTCCTTCGAGCGGAATCCAAATCACACGGTCGCTTGGCGTATTCGATGGCTTCAAGATGCCCACGACCACGTATGTTTCCGCGTGCTGGTCGCGCTCGTTGAATATCAGGCCGTGGTAGGGATGAAATGTGTCACCCACTTTCAGGCCCATTTTCTGCGCCACAAAACTTCCGGCCACCGCTTCTCGCCGCGTCGGATCAAACAGATGCCCCCCCGGTTCGACTTCATAATGCCTGCCGGGAGCGTATTCCACTTTCTCGAACATCTCCGGTATAGTCCCAACCAGCCGATAGCCTTTGTAGTTGTCACCCACGGCAATGGGTATCGCCAAGGCCACATTCGGATTTTTCTTAATGTCCAAATAATCCGGCGCGGTCACGTTTCCGGGCGAAGCTTCCAAATGAAATATCGAGTTCAAAACAAGCTGTAATTTTGACCCGCGCGCTCCCAAAACGGCGTCGAAACCGCCGTTAATCCCTGTAAAAGTGGCGCGCGCCTGGTCCTTCACCGTCCATACCGACATGAGCAGTCCTCCGGCCAGCGATATCGAGAACGCCGTAATCAAGGTGGACAGCGCGTGCTGGCGCAAACTGCGAAAAACAATGAGCCAAAGTGTCATACTTTTTGTCCCCCCCCCTTCGTTTGTGCGGCGCGATTGATTTGTTCCAGTGATTTGACGGTCTCGAATTGGCTCAAGACGTCGCGGTCGTGGCTTACCAAAAGAAGGGCGGCCCCATTTTCCTTGCAAACGGCCCGGATCAGAGCCAGGGCCTCGCGCGCATTCTTGTGATCGAGATTGCCCGTGGGTTCGTCGGCCAGCGCGAGTTTGGGGCGATTGGCCAGCGCTCGCGCCACAGCGACCCTTTGCTGCTGCCCTGTGGACAACTGCCGGGGATAATGGCGAAGCCGATTTCCCAGACCCACGCGATTCAGCAGTTCTGCCGCGAAGGCGCGGTCCGCGCCAGGTCCGAATGACATACCCAGCAAAACATTTTCCAAACACGTATAGCCTTGGAGCAAGTTGAATGTTTGAAATATGTAACCGATGGTCGTGGCCCGAAGCCGATCTCGCTGCGCCTCGCTTAATGTCGACATCTCTCGGCCAGCCAGTCGAATACTTCCGGAGTCTGGCTTTAGTATCCCGGCTATCAAATGCAGAAATGTCGTCTTGCCCGAGCCGCTTTCTCCCGCAAGCGCTACTTGCTCGCCATTGCCAAGAGAGAATTCCTCGATGTCGACAATGCGGTGCCGTTCGCCGTCAGGCGCCGCAAACGTTTTCTGCAATCCCGCTATTTGCAGGAGCGTTTCTTGTGATTCTTTCATTTAATTGCTGCCCGGCCGTGCTCCCGCTGCCTCAAGAGCAGCCAAGTACGGCTCTACGAAAAATGATCTACAGGGAATAACCGGAATCAAAGGGCCAGAGCGATGCGCGATGGCGAATTGAAACCAACGGAATGAACCCGGAGAAATCCGGGATTAGGCAGCAGCTATGGGAGGGGCGCGACCGGGCAGCAAGACATAGTCCGCTGGGTAGAAAGCGATCTCGCTAAAGAAAGTGCAGAGAGTGAACTGCTGAAAGATGGGCACCGCAAGCTCCGGCGTTCCTGCCGTGGCGTCGACCATGCCGTGACTGAACAGTGTGATGCCGCACTCATGAACCGGGGAGTTGGCATCGGGGTGAATAAACCGGTGCAGAGATTGGCTGCTCGAAGCGATGCCGCAGAACACAACAACGACCAGCATCATGGTGGAACATATCCACCTCGCTACCGGCTTTCGCAGAGCTTGAATCGTCGTGGCTATCACAATCCATTTGCATTTAACAAGAACGCGCTTTGAAATGCAACGAGTAAATTCAATTTTGAAAAATTGACCTCGCACAGGCGGAGTTACGGATACTTTTCCAAGGGCGCCCCGTTTCGCTTGAAACAGCAAACCTCAAGTCCGTCTTGTTGACAGCCCGCGACTTCGCGCGCAGACCGGGAGCGGAATGCCAAGGTGTTAGTCTTCGCCTTTTAGGCCAGAATTGACACAGAGTAATCTATGGCGCAAGTTTGCCGACGCGTTTGATAAGCGATGAAAACACTTGTTAAGTCTCTTTTGGTTTGCGGATTTTTGGCCTCCATTCCCGTGCTGGCGCAATACGAACCTGCAACCGGGGACGCCCCGTCAGCCGCGGCGGCGCTCTCGCCCGAGATGCTGAAGACACTCGCAGACGCGGTTCCCATGACACCTCAAATGCGGGCCGTCCGGGATGCGCTGGCGAGCAATAGCGTCTATTCCCTTGTTGTCAATCCAGACGTGGAAAATCGGACCGACTCTCTGTTCAACCACGAAATCAAGGAGGCCGGGTCGATCGCGGACCAGGACAAATCGGGGCGCTGCTGGCTGTTCGCCGGGTTGAACATGCTGCGGCCGGGAGTGATCGCCAAAGAGAAGATGAAGGATTTCATGCTCTCGCAGGCTTATGAGCAATTTTATCAAAAGCTGGAATCAGCCAACCGCTCGCTTGATCTAGCGATTGCCTTGCGTCATGAGGAAATTCACAGCCGCCGCATGGACACGTTTCTTCAGCACCTGATCAGTGATGGCGGCAATTGGAACTACGTGCGAGCTTTGATCGGGAAATATGGAGCGGTGCCCGAATCTATCATGCCGGACGACTACGCGGCGTCTCACACAGACGAGATGGTCGCGCTGCTGTCCACTCGCCTGCGCAAGGCGGTGGTTGAGCTTCGCCAGCCGAGATTCGCGGGCGCCCAGGAACACGATCTGCGTGATTGGAAAATGGGGGCGCTAAAGGATGTTTACAAAATCCTGGTGCTCTGCCTGGGACAACCGCCGGAAAGCTTCGAATGGCGCTACGAAAACAAGGACGGCAAAGTTACCGAGCTCGAGAGCTACACGCCGCAATCGTTCCGCCGGAAATTCCTGGACACCGATTTGAGCCGCTACGCGAGCTTTGTGAATTACCCAAGCCAGCCCTTGCATGCCCACCTGGAATGGGCTTGGGAACGGAACATGGCCGACCAGACAAATATGGAGGCAGTCAATATTTCCATGGAGGAAATGGTGGACATGACACTCAAATCCATTCTGGCCGATCAGCCGGTTTGGTTTGGGGCCAACTCCGGCGCGGAAGGCGACAAAAAGAAGGGCCTTTGGCTCCAGGGCATCCAGGACAAGCAGGATCTGTTCGGCATGGATTTTACGATGAGCAAGTCGGACACGCTGGCATACGACGACGGCACTCCCGACCACGCCATGGTCATTACGGGGGTGGACGTGCAGAAGGGCAGGCCTGTCAAGTGGAAGGTGGAAAATTCCTGGGGGGAAAAGGCTGGCGACAAGGGGTGGTTCACCATCGACAGCGGCTGGTTTGACCGGCACGTCTTTCAAGTCATCATCGACCGCCGCTTTGTGCCGGAGGGACTGCTGGCGGCAAGCAAGCAGAAAACATTATTGCTGCCACCTTGGGACCCGTTCACGGACTGGAACACCGGACATTAAAGGGGTGGGTGTGGGTTGCTTGGAAGCCTCCCAGAACATCTAAATGAATGCGCGCTTCAACACCTTCGCGCGCCCGCGAATTTTATTGTTTGAAAGTCTCTTCACAATGTGCGCAGTGGCAGCGGGCGCGCAACTTAAGGTTTATCAAATGAGATGTGGCAATCAGCGCGCCGCCAACGAACATCGCTATGGCTTCGTGCCAATCGGTCCGGGATTCAGTTTCTTCCAAAGGTCCGCCAAACTGAGTGTAAAGCACGACCGCCGCGCCCGCGCACAAAAGCACGAGCAGTCCCCAGCGCCGATGGACGCGGCAGCCTGACCATACACACGCAGCGGCGAGCAAGACCATGGAGACGCACGCAAGCTGCTCGAACTTATGGCTGCCGAGAAAGGATAATCCAATCACCGGCAGCAAACCTATGAGCGCGGGCATGCACATGCAATGGATCGCGCACGCCGATGACAGCACTGAGCCGATTCGGTCGGCGCGGTTCAGCAGCGATGGGGCGCTCGAGTCAGAAGCATCAAATTTCATTTCTGTTCCGCGCCGGGCAATACACCTGAGTTTAACGAGCTTGCATCGTTCATGGAGCGCTTCGTTTCAAATTGGAGCAACGTGATAGGGCAGGCTGTCGGAATGGCTTGGGCGGAATTCGTATGCTTCTTTAATTTGCGAATTTGAAGGATGACGACGGTGGAGCAAGCCATGGCGACGAATAACCCGATCAGCGCAAGATTGCACAAAAACATGGACAATTTGCTTTTGGCGTGCCCCTCCCGGACCAGAAAGGCGGCTTGCTCCTGCAGGGCGTGCACGTCGACATTGAGCGCAATCTCGCGGACGTTTTGGGCATCGGTTTTCTCGTCGCCGATGAGAACGGTGCCCAAGGCCGAGTGAGAGATATAAAGATACACCGGCAAGCACACGATCAAGCTGACCCAGGAGACAGCCATCATGACATTGATTTGTCGAAGTGGGTTCAAATTATGCGCCGGACATCATTAGTTAGGCATGAAGGAGGTCAACGCGTTGCCCGTTCGCAGCGCCAGGGGCAAATGTGTGTCCGCATGAGCTTGAAAATCTTCCGTCGGCAGCCAGGAGCCGATCAACACTGCCCTGGGACTCCACTCAAAACCTTCCGGCAGCGGAAACAGCTTCATCTGGGCCTTGTCCTCGACTTTTTGAAAACATAAAACCTGGCCGGGCGCTGACGGAAGTTGCGTCACACCCTTGACGCGCAATACTTCTGGCGGCAGCGAATCCAGCCAGGCAGCCACGGCCGCTTCTTCAACCAGCGGCGGAATGTCAACTTGCGCCGAGCAAAATGCGTGCGCCTGATTATGTGAAAATTTTGCGAACGGAATCATTTTGAATCCGAATATGGGTGGCGCGGAATTGCGGTTCGAGGCGGACGGACCCAGAGTCGGCGATATTTGAGTCTCCTGGCAGCTTAACGCTCTTTCAATTTCAGCGGCAAAGGCCGTTGGATCCGTGAGTGCCACGCGCGGATTTATTTTCTGAATGGCGGCCAGAGTTTCCTCAAAATCTCCTGGCTGCGCAACGTCGCGATACGAAATAAAAAGATGGCTTGCCGTGAGCACTTGCTGCCGTTCCAGCGACTGGTGGCTCCTCCGTTTGCCCCAGCGTTGCGCATTGGCCAGCGCGATTTGCTTCACGCGAAAAGAACGGGTGCGCGGGTCACACGCCAGATTATCCAACAAGGCCAGCGGATCGGTGGTGCCGTTGGTTTCCACCAGGACGACGTCACGCATCCCGGCAGGCTGCCCTTCCAAACTGTCAAAAAGCGCATCCCGCGATTCGCAGCAGACGCAAGTGCCGCCAACGGTTTTCACATCGCGGGTAACCTGCCGGACAGAAGTCGCGTCCACACTTGCGTTTTCGTAATCGTTCAAAATGACATGCGGCAAAAGCCCGCGGCGCTGCAATTCGACGGTCAAATTCTTCAGAAAAGTGGTCTTGCCAGCGCCGAGAAAGCCGGTCAAAAGCACTAGAATCCTCGTCGGCACGATTCCCTTGGATGTTGACACAGAATTCAAATTGGTTTTTTCCGCTTAAGCGTCGATGAATTGCCTTCGGTTGCGCCGCAGGCAGGCAAGCTCAAATCCCAAGAGCACCCGCCTCCGGTGTCCCACCGCGACGGGGCCAAAAAAGCCGGCATGGAAAGCGCTGAATGCCACCAGTGCCTGCAAAAATGAAACGCGAGTCAAATTCACGCGCCAACGATTCTCATAAACGCAAACCGTTTGCAATAAAGAAATGCAAATCATTTCCATTAAAGGCAGCCGCTGCGCCATCCTCCGCCAGGTCCATTAGTTCCTTCGCAATTGGCAGACGGTCCCCGGCACGGTGATCGAGAGCCCCCGGTAGAGCCTGTCTTGAGGAACTTGTGCCCGTGAGGGCCAGGTGAATACCCGTTGCGAATGCATAGTCAAACTGCTGAGATGTTGATGACGTTTCGCAATTTTTGGCCCGTGCTGGCTCTGATCGCCGTGACATCCTGCGGGAGGAATCCGCAGTCGCCCGAAACTGCCTCTGCATCAGTAATTCGCGGCGAGCCGATTGAATCACCCGTTGTTGATGAAAACGTTTCGCCATCCAATAAGGCCGCCGATAATCAAACGAAACGAAAACATCCAAAGCCCGCATCGACCCAAAGAAGGATGGTGGCGGTCGAGTTCATCGAGTCGACGCAGACCAACGACTGGACCGGCCCCATGCCATCGGGAACGAAGGGATCGGCTGCCGATCTCGCCAAGACAAATTTGCCTTCGGTGAGCAGCCTTTCCAGCGCTGTGCAGGAAGTTCCGGGATACATGGATGTGACCTTTGACACCCTGGCCTGCTTCGGTTTTGTGATGACCAAAGGGATGACGGATGGAACCGGTGACCCGGCGGCCCTCTACAGGCAAGCAAATGCGCAGATCCCGGCGAAAGTGTCGGCCCTCAGCGATAAAAAGGTCGTCATCCGGGGATTTCTCCTGCCAGTACCGAATGAATGGGAGCCTGGCGGTCGAATTTTTGCTCATGCGCAATCAATCCATGTGCTGCTATGGCGTGCCTCCCAAAGTCAACGAGTGGATTACCGTTGAACTCAACGGGAAGGGAGTCAAACCTGTGATGGATCAACCCATCACCGTGGCCG
This sequence comes from uncultured Verrucomicrobiae bacterium, assembly GCA_963764165.1. Lineage (GTDB taxonomy): Bacteria > Verrucomicrobiota > Verrucomicrobiia > Limisphaerales > Palsa-1400 > Palsa-1400. The sequence continues at coordinate 3,232,077 of CAVXRD010000002.1, read as the reverse complement.
GGGTGTTGCACGTCGGCCCGATTGAGGAAAATGGCTGTTTGGCTGGGATTTATCGCATGGACGGAGAAAAAGTCATCGCGCCCTTTTAGCTGCCCTCCCGCCTGAACTTGCGGGGCGCTTGTTGAAACGCGATAAATGGCTTGCGTGAAAAGGCCTTCCATGTTTAATTGCAAATCAGTTGCAATTAGACGCGAAACACCTTTTTCGGACGGATGGCCTGATTGGCCGGTGGCTAACGGCCGCGCTGGTGCTTGGAATTTTATTCTGTGGGGCGCTGGCGAGCGATCCTGGCCTTCATCGACTCATTCATTCGGACGCCGACAACGCGCATCACGATTGCGCTGTCACCGCATTCGCGCACGGAAAAGTTAATTTAACGGATGGAAGCCCTGTTGCCGCGATTCCGATCTTTCTTGCCTTTGCGGCTGAAAATGCTTTCCAACATGCAATCTTCGTTTCGCGCGACTATTTACTCCTGCCCGGCCGCGCTCCTCCCGTCCTCTTCGCTTAGTCCAGGTTTTTGCCAGATTTCGGCATCCATTCAAAGCTGCCGCCCACAGTGCGCGGCGATTTGAAGCATCTCAGTCAAAAGCAGACTTAGAATAGTCGATATCTTTGAATGGCCCGGTTGCGGCCGCGAAGAATCGTCCGATAGCTTATGAAAGAATCCACAGAGTTTTTTGCGACTAACGACTTGCAGAATTTATCCACCGCACCACCGTGCGCCAGGTCGGAAGAGGTTTTGCGCGTCGAACATCTTCGCGTCGAATTTACCAGCCGGGAATTGCGGCAAGAGGTGAAAGTGGCGGTGAAAGACCTCACGTTTAAAGTGCGACAGGGGGAGGTTTTTGGATTCCTTGGCCCAAACGGCGCCGGCAAGACCACGACGATGAATGTTTTGCTCGGATTCAACCGCGCCACCAGAGGCGATGCCTTCTTGTTCGGCACCAGCGTGCGGGAACCTATTGCGCGCCAGCGAATCGGCTATTTGCCGGAATTAACTTACTATTACAAATTTCTGAGCGCGGAGGAACTGCTCCGGCTATATGCCACCATTTTCGGCATCCCGCGTCCGAAGATGGATGGGCTGGTGGATGCCGCTTTGAAACTGGTGGATTTGGAGCACGCCCGAAAACGCCTTATAAAGACCTACTCCAAGGGCATGCAGCAGCGAATTGGGCTGGCACAGGCATTGGTGAACAATCCTGATTTGCTTATTCTCGACGAACCCACAAGCGGTCTTGATCCCATTGGCCGGATGAAAGTCCGGGAAATCATTCAGCGGCTCAAGAACGAGGGCAAGACCGTTTTCTTTTCATCCCATGAATTGGGTGAAGTGGAAACGGTTTGCGATCGTGTGGCGATCCTTCACGAAGGGGAGCTTAAGGAAGGGGGCAGCGTCAAGGCTCTTGTTAAAAAATACGAGTGCAATCTCGAACAAGTATTTCTGCGCGTAATCGGCTACCACGCACCCGAGCAAATATGAAAAACATTTGGGCATTGTCCTCCGTCGTTGTAAAAGAAAGCATCCGCCGCAAGGATTTTTACGTGCTGTTTGTCGTCACCGCAGTGATTACATTGATGATGGGTTCGGTCAATCTTTTCCACGACAGTCAAATTGACCGCTACATGAAGGAGATATGTCTGCTGCTCATCTGGATTTCTTCGCTGGTGATCGCCATTACGATGGCCGCGCGGCAAATTCCAACGGAACGCGAGAATCGCACGATTTATCCCCTCCTAGCCAAACCAATCGGACGAAACGAGGTCCTGTTGGGCAAGTTCCTCGGTTGCTGGATCGCGGCGGGAATCTCATTGCTGGCCTTTTATGCCTTCTTTGGATTAATGGCGATGTCAAAAGAACATCACTGGCCGCTGGCAAATTACTTCCAGGCTATCTGGCTGCATTGGTTCATGCTGGGGGTTATCATCGCGATGAGCATCCTCGGTTCGTTGCTGTTCAGCGCAGTATCGGCCAACGTCGCCATTTCCTTCGTCGCGGTGGCGTTCATCCTGATGGTGGGCCGCCATTTGGACCAGGTTGCCACGCAGGCTGGCGAGCCGGCGCGGAGCCTGCTTATGGCGCTCTTTTTTGTCATACCCCATTTGGAATTCTTCGACGTGCGCGATCTGGTGATACATAACTGGCCGTCCATCCACTGGCTGGTCTGCTTGAAAGCGACGGCTTACGGCGCGGTTTACGGTGCTTTCTTTCTGCTCGCGGCGTGCATGCTTTTCCGTCGCCGTGCTTTGAACTAGGACGATCTGAATTGATGATGCCGATGACTCTCCATTCCAACGCCAACCGTAGCAGCAGAAGTTTCGCAGGAGAACTTTGGCTTTTGCTGCTGCTGGTCGGCAGCTTTTCTCTTGCCGCTAATTTGAGCTTGTGGTTTCAGGATTGGCCCGGCAACCGGGCCGCTTCCGCCAACCTCATGGCCGTCGCCATTGGAGATGCGCGACGCCTATTCGCCGATCAATTCTTTGTGAAAGCGGACGCCTATTTCCACAGCGGCATGTATCCGACGATTTATGACAATCGCCAATCGTACAAAACGCCGCACATCGCCGAAGATTCCGGGGCCATGAAAGGGAAGAACACCGGTGACGAGACAACTTTTCTTGGTCCGCCGCGCAATTGGATCGACGCCTTCGGCAGGCAATTTTACCCCTCGGTGCATACCCACTTAATCGAAGGCGGCGCCAACGGCAAAGAGGACGAAAGTTCAGTGGGGGAAATCCTGCCCTGGCTGAAGCTCTCCACGGAGCTGGACCCAAAGCGGGTGGAAGTCTATCTGGTGACCGCTTACTGGCTGCGCCGAATGGACAAGATTGACGACAGCGAACAAGAGCTGCGCGAGGGACTCAAAGAGAATCCGGGCGACCCGCAGTTGCTCTTCGACCTCGGCCGTCTCTTTTCCGAGGCGCGCCACAATCCCATTGGCGCGCGCAACGTCTGGGAAGCGGGACTGCGCAATCTGGCGCGTTTGCCGGACAAAGACAGCGACCACAACAAGTTTATCGCCGAGGAAATTCTTGCCTCGCTCGCACACCTGGCGGAATCAGAACATCACACCAATGAGGCAATCGGATGGCTGGAACAGTTACAGGTGGTTTCTACCACCCCGCAAGCCGTGCAGACCTGGAAGGAACGGTTGAAGGGCAACAAAACCCCATGAGCGCCGCTGCTGCCATCTTGATTCGCACCGGGGCGGCATTTTTGATCGCCTTGGCTGGTGGCGTGGCCAGCGCGTGCATAGCTGGAACGCACAAACGGCTTTGCGCTCTGATCAGCCTTGGGGCGGGCACGCTGTTAGGCGTGACCGTGTTCGCCATCGTGCCGGAGTGCCTGGAATCCTTGCATCTCTGGCAGTTCGCACTAGCAGCCGCCAGCGGCTATTTCCTCTTCGCGTTAATCAGCAAATATGTCTTCCATGTCTGCCCTGCCTGCGCGGCCAGTCATTTTGACGAGGCAACCACCCACCATTTTGGCGAGATTGCGCTGGCCATGACGGTGGCGCTGGCAATTCATTGCGCGGTCGACGGATTGGCCTTGGCTGCGGGCCATGAGGAAACAGGCACGAACGCCCATGTGCTGGATGCGGCGATGATGTTCGCAATATGCGTTCACAAGGCGCCGGAAGGCATGGCTCTCGGAGCCTTGCTGCTCGGCGCCGGCTTCACTTCCAGCAGAATGCTCTTGATGGTTGCAGCCGTTGAATTGACTACTGTTTTGGGAGGACTGATCGGCCTATTCGTTCTGCATGGAGTTTCCGAACTTTGGCTGGGCGTGGCCTTGGCTCACGCAGGGGGCGGATTTGTCTTTCTCGGCATTCATGCAATTCTGGGGGAAATTTGGAAGCATCATAAGGGAATTGTTCTTGGCTTTTTCAGCATCGGATTTCTTGTCATTGCCTTGCTTGTGGTGGGATTTCATCTCAAAGGCTGAGCCTAGGTTAGTGCCGGCTAATCTCGATTCTCGGATTGCCAATGCGAACGGATTCACCCTCCGTCAAACACAGACTCGAGCTTTTTTGGGAAATACCCTGGTCGTCAGCCAAGCGGCAAACAATCTCCCAAAAAACAGCTTGCAAAGCACTAGAGATGGTGTCTAATTGCAAATGATTTGCATTTACAGACGCTGAATTTCAATCTTGTTAAAGCCCTGCGCCGTGCGGCAGCGGTTCTTGGCGTCGGTTTGGTGCTGGTCTTAGGTTTTCTTTCAGCAAGCTCATTCCTTCACCGGCTGGTTCACTCGGATGCGGATGCTCCGGATCATGAGTGCGCGATTACTCTGTTTGCCCACTCCCAGGTTCTTCCATCAACCGAAGCACTAGTTCTGGCCGCGCCGATACTTGCTTGGTCTGGTTTGTCGGCCTTCCCCGAACCCTTCTGCCGGCAGCCCAGCCAAATCAATTGCCGCACGAGCGCGGGCCCCAAGCAACCTTCCCTAGCTTCGACTCTGGCCTCTAACATTTGAATTTGGGCTTCGGCGCATTTATTGCGCCGCTCATTCACTCCAAGAGGATTTCCCTGGTTCATTTGCGGCTAGTCTGTTGCCGCCCCGGATCGGTATTCAAGCCGGACAAGACAGACGGATTACCATGAAATTGTCACCAGTAGTTCTCTTGGCGGTGCTTTCCGGCTTGGTTGCTCCCAAAAACGCCGAGCCCCAACCGTCAGCTATTTCCTCTATGGAATGGGTGTCGCTGTCGGATTGGGCCACAGATAACGATTACAAAATGACGAGGGCCAAGACCGAATGGACAGAATTGAGAAAAACGTATGACGACGCTTTGGTATTGCGCTCGCCTGTGACATATTGGACAAAAAAGGCAAAATCGCATCTGATTTTGTCATGGGTTTACGCCGTTGTTTGTGCAATTGCGGCAGGAACGTCGCTTTACTTTCTGATTCCAGAAGTCAAAGGCATGATGGAACCGCCAAAAGGAATTCAAGACCCCGAAAAATGGCATCCCGAATACTGGCGGATGGCGGTGCTGATTGCCTCTGCCCTATTTTGCGTTTGGGTTGTGCGAATTTGGTGCGATTGCTATTGAGCAACATCCATTTGCTCACGGCCGCACGGGAGCGTGTAACAATGGCTCAAACCTACCACGATTTTACTCTCAAGAAACTCGAGATCGTCATCCGCTCCTAAAATTTCGCCATACAATCTCAGCCAGGCTTCCTATCGCGTCATCGGCTCGGCAAGCTTTCCTGGTGTCTTGGGAATGGCTGCGGGTGTGCCAGGCGAACCCGAGCGACTCCGATGACCGGCCAATTGGACAACGGCAAAGGTGGCGACGGCATTCGCTATGCCGTGCGCGCGCGCGTTCTCATTCGAGGCGGGCAAACCTCCGCTCAGGGGAATCTTTTGAGTGTCAGCCACGCGGATGAAGCTATTTTGTTGATTGCCGCCGCGACGGATTACCAGGGTTTCGCTGGTCGCGAGACAAAAGATCCGTCAAGCGCAACGCTGGACGATTTAAACAAAGCGGCGGAGAAATCGTATGCCTCATTGCGCGATGCGCATATTGCGGATTATCAAAAATACTACCAGCGAGTCTCGCTTCATCTCAGTCCATCTGATGTAACGGCAGAGGCGAAGCCGACACCTGAACGCGTCCGGCTGGCGAATAAGAGTGGCGATCCAAGCCTGGCGGCGCTGTATTTTAATTTTGGCCGATATTTGTTGATTTCCTCCTCCCGCCCCGGCGGGCTGCCGCCAAACTTGCAAGGGATATGGGCCGAAGAAATCCACACGCCGTGGACGGGAGACTGGCATCTGGACATGAATGTAGAGATGAACTATTGGCCGGCGGAAGTTTGTAATCTCTCGGATTTGACACAGCCCCTGTTCGCGCTCATAGACTCATTGCAAAAGCCGGGAGCGCAAACGGCCCGTTCTTATTACCATGCAACCGGCTGGGTGGCACACGTCATCACCAATCCGTGGGGATACACGTCTCCGGGCGAATCCGCTTCGTGGGGATCCACCATGAGCGGTTCCGGCTGGCTCTGTCAGCATTTGTGGGATCACTACTTATTCACGCGCGATAAGGAGTTCCTCAAATGGGCTTATCCCATCATGAAAGGCGCCGCTGAATTTTATTCCGATCTTTTGATTGAGGATCCGAAACATCACTGGCTCGTTGACGCCCCGGCAAATTCACCGGAAAATCATTTTGAATCGCCCGACCATCAGCAGCCAGCCATCGCTTTGGGCTCGGCCTATCAATCGGAAATCACACGTAGTTTATTTGATGCTTGTATCGAGTCAGCGACGATCCTGGGGGTTGATCAGGAGTTCCGAAGCAAGCTCGCGAGACAACTCGCGAAGCTGATGCCAGTACAAATTGGGCCGGACGGGCGCATCATGGAATGGCCTGAGCCATACAAGGAAGCGGATCCGCACCATCGGCACGTGTCGCATTTGTGGGGATTGTACCCGGGCGGCCAAATTTCACCGCTGGCCACACCAAGTCTTGCCACCGCAGCGCGCAAAACGTTGGAAGCGAGAGGGGATGACGGGGTGGGCTGGGCGCTTGCTTACAAGGCCTTATTATGGAGTCGATTGGAAGACGGCGACCACGCTTGGAAGTTGGTGCGCGCCGCGCTCGCGCCCGCCTCAGGCATGGATATTCGATATGACAGCGGAGGCGGAGTGTATCCAAATCTATTTGCTGCCTGCCTTGCCTGAGGCGTGGAACGACGGATTGGTTAGAGGCCTTCGCGCGCGGGGTGGCCTTGAAGTCGATATGGTGTGGAAGCAACGAGTTCTTGTTAGCGCAACGATCAAGGGCACCGCGCGCGGCACTTACCAATTTTCCTACAACGGAAAGACCGTGGCCATCGATATCACGGAAGGCAAAAGCATCCGCCTTGATGGGCGGCTTTCGCACCTATTGATCTCTGCATAATATAGTGACACATTATTGTTTTTATGCTAATTTTTGGGTATGGGAAATCCTAAAGGCGTAAAACGCGATTTGGCGCAGTTTGCACAACTGGAACGGCGGCGCATGAAAGCCGTCAAACTTTTCGACCGAGGCTTGAGCCAGGCCGAGGTCGCCCGCCAAGTTGGCGTCCACCGGCAATCGGTCAGCCGCTGGCATAAGGCTTGGCAGGACCATGGCGCGCCCTCTCTCAAAAAGGCTGGGCGAGCCGGGCGCAAGCCCCGCCTGACCGACGAGAACTTCCGCCAGTTGGAACGGGCCCTCAAACAGGGACCCGAAGCCCATGACTTTGGCACCCAGCTTTGGACCACCCGGCGGGTGGCCGCCGTTATCCAACGGTTGACGGGCGTCCAATACCACGAGGACCATGTTTGCCGGCTTCTGCAAAAGCTGGGTTGGAGCTGCCAGCGGCCCACCACCCAGGCTCGGCAGCGCCATGAGCGGGAGATCACCCGCTGGCGCAAAGTGCGCTGGCCGCAGCTTAAAAAAAAGCCCTCCGCGAGAGGCGAATCGTGGTTTTCATCGACGAGAGCGGATTGAGCCAGAAGCCGCACCGGGTTCGCACTTGGGCGCCGCGCGGCCAGACCCCGGTATTGCAGTTCGACTTCAACTGGAAAAAGCTTTCGATCATCGCCGGGGTGACGGTCTGGAACTTTTACTTCCGGCTTTACCCCGGCACCATCAAAGGCCCGCAGGTGATCGAATTCTTGAAACATCTGCAACGCCACATCCCGGGCAAGCTTCTGGTCATTTGGGACGGTGGTCCCATCCACCGCAGCCGGCTGGTGCGGGACTATGTGGATCAACTGAAAGGCAAAATCTGGGTGGAACGACTGCCTGCCTATGCGCCCGAACTCAATCCCACCGAGTATGTCTGGGGTTACTTCAAGCAGCACGAGTTGCCCAATCTTTGCGCGGCCGACCTGGCGAAGTTGAGTCATTGCGGGCGCAAGGCCCTGAGCCGGATGCGGCGCAGACCCAAATTGGTCACTGCCTTCTGGAAGCAAGCCGAGCTTTGGTGATATTGTCACTATATTATACAGAGATCAATAGAATGAGTTTTACTCGCGCTCTTTGTGTCTTGCTTCGCTGGTGTTATTCGGCTCGGAGAATAATTATCAGGCATCCGCGTGTCGCATTGGTCGAGAGGCATGCCTTAAAGTTATGCTGAGCCAAGGATCATCATATTTCACAGATGTGATGGCCCCATGTAATTTGGAGACATGAGTGAATCGATGCAGACAACAGCCGAATATCTCAAGACAGAACGGAATGGCCCCGTCCCGCCGATTCAGGTCGGCGTTGACAGCTTTGCCGCAAGGTCCTCGGACAACCAAATCAGCGCATCGGACAGCGTGCTTAATCTTGTCGAGCGCATCAAACTTGCTGATCAGACTGGCTTGGATGTCTTCGGCGTGGGCGAGCATCATCGCCCCGAGTTTCTCGATTCCGCGCCGGCGATGATTCTCGCGGCAGCGGCTGCGCAGACCAATCAGATTCGTCTCACCAGCGCCGTCACGGTGTTAAGCGCGGCCGATCCGGTTCGCGTGTTCCAAAGTTTTGCCACGCTCGACCTTCTCTCCAAGGGCCGCGCGGAGATGGTCGTTGGCCGCGGTTCGTTCACGGAGTCCTTTCCATTGTTCGGTCTCAAAATCGAAGACTACGATGATCTCTTTGTCGAAAAGCTCGAATTGCTTTTAAAGCTGCGCGAGAACGAATTCGTGCATTGGGCAGGCAAGTTCCGGCCGCCATTGACAGGCCAGGGTGTTTATCCTCGTCCCGTGCAAAATCCCTTCCCGGTTTGGGTCGGTATTGGCGGCAGACCGGAATCTGCAGCGCGTGCGGGCGCACTGGGCTTGCCGTTGATGATCGCGATCATTGGCGGAGAGACGAGACGGTTTCGCCCGCTGGTGGATATCTATCGTGAGTACGGGAGCAGGGCAGGCCATGCGCCCGGCAAACTTAAAGTGGGAATCCACGTTGTTGGATATGTGGCGGAAACGACGGAGAAAGCCATTGCAGATTTTTTTCCCGGTTACGCCAAGACGTTTTCGCGGATTGGCAAGGAACGGGGCTGGCCACCGATCACGCGGTCTCATTTTGATGCCGCGCGGAGCACAAACGGCGCGATGATGACCGGGAACCCGGAAGAAGTGGCTGAAAAAATCCTGCTCCATAGCGAAGCCTTGGGCGGAATCTCAAGGATCACGTTTCAGATGGATGTTGCTGAATTGTCCCAGGCTAATTTCATGCGGGGAATTGAACTACTGGGAACAAAGGTCGCGCCCCTCGTGCGTGAAAATTTATCAGCGTGAGTCCCCCTCCAAGGAGGCAGCCGGCACTATGTTAGAGGTCTGATGGCAGCCTTCCGCTGGCTGTTCCATACTGGTGCATTGGAAAAGAAAATGTCGCTCCTAATTTCAATATCGGTGATCTGCTTCCGATCCCGGACGAGTTCGTCAGGACGCCCACCTGCAAGATGAGGCATCTTCAGGTGACTCAGAAATTAGGAACAAACTCACATATGTTCAACCAAGCTAAATCACTAATTCTTATAACAATGGGCTGGTTGTTGTCTCAATCTGGATCAGCGCAGACTCTGGCCGTTTCTGATTCCAATGCGCCGGTGCAAACGCCGTCACCGATTGCCGTCGAAAATTCCATTGTCCTGCCCACAGGTTTTAAAGATCCCATCGAGCCATTCAATCGCGCGATGTGGGATTTCAACAAGGGTTTTATGACTTCGGTGGTCCGGCCGTTCTCTCGAGGCTATCGGTTCGTTGTTGTTAAGCCGGTGCGGACCGGCATCGGGAATGTTGGCAAAAACTTCACCTACCCCGGGCGGCTTGCGAATAATCTGTTGCAAGGGAGGTGGACGGGCGCGGCAAATGAAACGGAGCGATGCTTGTGCAACGCGGTCTTAGGGCTGGGAGGCTTTTTTGATGTGGCGACGAAATGGAACATAGCAAAGAGCGAGGCCGATTTCGGGCAAACCTTCAAAGAATGGGGCTGGAGCCCGGGACTGTATTTGATGTTGCCCATTTTCGGGCCAAGCGACGACCGCGATGCTGTTGGCCTGGCGGGGGACACGGCAGTTGAGCCGCAAACTTATTTCTTTCCCTACAGCTTAATTAACACTGGGGCCACGGTGAACAATTTTAGTGACACCGTAGAGGCATCTGTTTGCTTTAGCGAGTCCCAAGCAGACCCTTATTCGATCCTTGAATACGCGTGGTCTCTTTCCCATGAAAATCAAAAGGCCGACATGCGCGTTGTCGGAGAACAGGACGAACCGACGCTCGAAACGCTGCAAGCGGTCTTTTGCACATATAAAAACCCCGAGTTTCCAGCTCACGGAAAGACTATGTCTGTCTTAATTCCCGCCACGGGCAGAAAATTAGGTTTTACTTTCTGGCTCCAGCCGAAACATGCCCCTATCGTGTATTTAGTGCCGGGCATTGGCGCCCATCGGTTGGCGGGGAATGAACTGGCCCTGGCCGAACTCCTTTACACGCACGGCTTTTCCGCGGTTTGCGTCAGCAGCTCCTTTCATCCAGAATTCATGGAACGTGCTTCAACAACAGACCTTCCAAGCTATCCACCAATCGACGCGCAAGATGTTCAAGTTGCTCTGACCGAAATAGACCGCCAATTGCAGGTTGCGTATCCGCATCGACTCGGACCAAGAGCACTCATGGGTTACTCAATGGGAGGTTTTCAGGCCATGTTGCTGGCGGCGCAAACGAATGCTACCGGGTCGCCATCGATCAAATTTGAACGCTATGTTGCCATCGATACGCCAGTGCGTTTGCAATATGCTGTAACTAACGTGGACAAGTTTTACGATGCCGCATTGGAGTGGCCTGCGACTGACCGAACCGCCAACATCGAAAATACATTGCTCAAGGTCGCGGCCGTAAGCATGAAATCGCCGGAGCAAAGATCCTCCCTGCCTTTCAACTCTATTGAAAGCCGTTTCCTGATTGGTCTGGCCTTTCGATTGACATTGCGGGATGTTATTTTCAGCAGTCAACTACGCCACAATCAGGGAGTCCTAATACAACCGTTGAAGAAATCCAGACGTTGGGCGGCCTATGACGAGATCATGCGGTATTCCCTTCGACAATACATTCAAAAATTCGCAAAACCATATGACAAGACCCGAGGCATTGATCTCGACGATCCGGCAGTAATTGACAAGGGGACGGATTTGCACGCCTATTCTGCCGAACTGCGAGGGAATCAGAATATTCGGATCATCGCCAACCGAAACGACTTGTTCATGGCGCCCGAAGATACCGCGTGGATGGAGTCGGAGTTCGAGTCCGGAAGATTGAAAGTTTTTGAGCACGGGGGGCATACGGGCAATCTGTGTCAGCCGGAAGTGCAACGGGCGATCCTGGAAGCTCTCGATGGCTTGGCCGCGCCGGAAAATCAATAAGAGGAGGCATCACGAAGCATCGCGAGACTTGAGTTTTCCCGAATCAGCGGGTCGCATCGCAACTTGCAGTTTGCAAAAATAACTGGCATGAAGGCGAGGTCGTTATGCTGACGTTGCCACCAGCGGTTACCATTAGGTTTTGATAGAACATATGAACGCAACCCGACTTCCCGTCATTGCGCGCGATGCTGGGGCGAAGCGATCGGAAAGCTCAGATTTTCGCACGGTCACAAAAGAATAGGGGCGAACTTTGAATGCCTGAAATCGAAGCAACTGACACACCTTTACGCTGGGTGCTTTCCAGCGGGGCGGATGGGACGGCGACACTCACCTTCGCGGGTGAGCTTGACGCCGCATCCACCGCTCGCGCCTGGGAGCGCCTTGGTCGCGACTTGATCGAAGCAAAGGCAACCACTCTCAAAATCGACGCGGGGCAGCTTTCCTCTTGCGACAGCGCGGGACTGGCGCTTCTCTATTGCCTTTCTTCCGGAACCATGACGCCAGGCGCGAAAGTTGAATTGACAGGATTGAGCCGGGAACTCGACCACCTGTTCCACAGTTTTTCGAACGCAGATTACAAGGCCATCCAGGATCACGAACCCCATTGCAGCTTTATACTGGAAGATATTGGCGCGGCGGTGGCAGCCTGGTTGGGCGATTTACGGCAGCAGGTGGAATTCATCGGGGAGGTTTCGCTCGGAATCGCCAAGAGTCTCTTCATTCCCCGCCGGATGCGGTGGCATGAAGTGATGCGCGTCTTTGAAACAGCCGGCGTTAACGCCTTGCCGATCGTTTGCCTGTTGACGTTCCTAATCGGCATGGTCATCGCTTTTGAATCAGCCCAGCCGCTCGCCAAATTGGGGGCGCAGGTGTTCGTCGCCCAGTTGCTCGGGCTGACCATTTCCCGCGAGCTGGGGCCGGTTATGGCTGCCATTATGCTCGCCGGTCGCTCCGGTTCGGCCTTCGCAGCCGAGCTGGGCACGATGAAAGTTAATGAAGAGCTGAATGCCTTGCAAACGATGGGGCTTTCGCCGGTGCAATTCTTAGTCGTCCAGCGCGTCGTGGCCGGCATTTTATTGACACCGATCCTGACCGTATTCGCCATGTATGCGGGCGTCCTCGGCGGAATTCCAGTTCTAATCGGGCTGGGCTTCCCGTTGCGGATGGTTTTTTACCAAATTCAAGCCGGACTTCACATCGGAGATTTGGCCGAAGGACTTTGCAAGAGCGTGATTTTCGGCGGAATCGTCGCTTCGGTAAGCTGCCTGCGAGGACTCCAAACCGGAGAAGGCCCGCGCGCCGTCGGCGAATCCACCACACGCTCCGTTGTCAGCAGCATTTTGCTGATCATTCTGGCGGACGCAGTATTTGCGGCCGTGACGTTCGTGTTGAAAAAATGAGTGACGAACGCAAAGTCCTGATTGAGGCACGTGACCTGACGATTGGTTACGGCGAGCGTGTGGTCTTGGAGAAGATCAACTTCAAGGTGCATCGCGGCGAAGTGTTCGCCATCCTTGGCGCCTCCGGCTCCGGCAAGAGCACGCTGCTAAAACATCTCATCGGACTCTACCCGCCCGTTTCGGGCGACGTCCTAATCTCAGGCGATAATCTTGTCCAAGCGGAAGGCGACGAGCGAATGGCCATACTGCGGAAGTTCGGAGTTCTCTATCAAGGCGCGGCGTTGTTCGGTTCGTTGACGACATTCGAGAATGTTCGATTGCCGCTCGATGAATTCACGAATTTGCCAGCCATGGCCAAGGACTTGATCGCGCTTTCCAAACTGCGGCTGGTGGGATTGGAAGCGGCTGCCACCCGCCTGCCTGCCGACTTGAGCGGCGGGATGCAAAAGCGCGCCGGCATCGCGAGAGCCATTGTGCTTGATCCATGTGTGCTTTTTCTGGACGAACCATCCGCGGGACTTGATCCCATTACTTCGGCGGGGCTTGATGCGCTCATTCGCGAACTGGCGAGCGGCTTGGGAATTACCTTCGTCATGGTTACACACGAATTGGCCAGCATTTTTTCGGTGGCAGACCGCGTGGTGGTGCTGGATCCCAAGGAACGAAGCATCGTTGCCGAAGGCCAGCCGGCCTGGCTCCGAGAGCACGCGCCTCTTCCGTGGGTGCGGCAGTTTTTAAATCGGGAGGTTTCATGAGCACTCGGACACACCATTTTCGAATCGGGCTGTTTGTCGTGGTTGGCGCGCTGTTGCTAATCGGAGCGCTTTTCGCGATGGGGTTGCGAAGTTATTTTGGCCAAAAAGATGTCTATGAAACGTGCGTCACGGGCAAAGTGGAGAATCTTTCCGTAGGCGCGCTGGTCATGCTCCGCGGGGTGCCCATCGGCAAGGTTTCCTCAATCCACTTTGCTGGCAAGGACTACCCGGGATTTAACAACAAGTATGTCGTCATCCAGTTTGAGATTCCCAAAAACACCGTCTGGAGCGAGGAACCTGGCGACGTGCAAAAAACGCTCGATGCCGAAATTGCGGATGGCCTGCGCGCCCGTGTCCAGGGCCAGGGATTTCTCGGGGCCGGCATCGTGGCGCTTGAATACGTCGACCCTCGGATGTATCCCGCAGAGCCTGCTCGATGGAAGCCGCTCCATTACTTCATCCCTTCCGCCCCGAGTCAATTCAACCGGCTCATGACCTCACTGGAAAAAAGCCTGCGGAATGCGGAAGACCTTGATCTGACGAATTTGCTGGCGCGGGCTGGTGTTCTTATTGACACAGCTAATCATCTTGCGAAGGACGTGGACAAGGTGGACTTCCAACAGATTGGCACCAACGCCAATTCATTGGTCGTCGAATTTAGGGAAACCAACCGCGGCCTGCAACGAACTCTTGACAGAGCACGACAAACCCTTTCCACCGCGCAGGACGCCATTCACGGCGCCGATTTACCCGGCCTCAGCCGCGACACGGCAGATTTGGAAGCCAAGATTTCGGTCGCCGCAGTTGATTTACGCCGCACGCTGGCAAATGTCGACGCGCGGGAGTTGAGCGAATCGCTCGCCAACGTGCGCGCGGCCACGGACGAATTAATTGTCCTGCTCCAAAAACTGCAACAGCAACCTTCCTCCGTTCTGTTCAGCAAACCGCCCAAACCGGCCACTCAGATGGAAACGCCGCCAAAAAAATGAGAATCGCCTTGTCCTATATGCTTGCCGCCGCGTTTTTCTGCGGGTGCGGCGCCAATCCAGTGTGGAAGCGACAAACTTTTGCCTTTTCCGTGCCCGCTGCCCCGCCCGCCAATGGGGCGACCACAAACGTGATTGCCTTGAAGCGCGTTTCGATTTCACCGCTCTTTCAAAGCCAGTCGTTCACCTACGAGGTCGGCGAGAATGCTTACGAGCATGATCCCTATGCGGGCTTTCTGATCTCGCCTGAAAGGGCCGTGGCAGAAGCCATGCGGAGCTGGATGCGCAACAGCCGCGCCTTCGGGAACCTGGCGGAACCCGGCAGCGCACTGATCCCCAATGTGTTGGTGGAAGCCACCGTCACTGAACTCTGCGGAGACTTTCGGCAACCCTCGCATCCTGGCGGAGTCATGGAAATTCATTTTGTCGTTTACCAAGCCGATGGCGGATTTGCCGGACGTGTCTTAGTCAATAAAACGTATTCGCACGAATCAGCATTGGCGCGGAAAACTCCGACAGAACTTATGGTCGCCTGGGAAACCGATCTGCGCGAAATTCTGGAGAGCTTAAGAGCGGATTTTGCCAAAGCCAATTAACGTGGTGGCTGGCGGCGCAGGAATGAGGAAGCATTCGCTGAAAACCGCGCATGGACTTGCTACATGACGCGGTCCAACAATGGCTCTCCTCGAACAAAACGATCAAAATTTCCAAGGAAATGCGCGACCAGCGTTTCGGCTTCGTGGGTATGGCCGCCAGCAATGTGCGGAGTGATAAAACAATTCGATTGCCTCCTCAACGGACTTTCGTCCGGCAATACCTCAGGATCGGTCACATCCAGCCAGGCGGATCCGATTGTCCCAGAGCGCAAGCCGGCAAGCAGGGCATCCTGATCCACCGTTGTCCCACGGCCAATGTTGTAAAAAATCGCGCCCGGCCTAACCATCGCAAATCGCGCAGAATTGAAGAAGTGCCGAGTTTCCGCGCTGTCGGGAAGGAGATTAACAATGTGATGGGCCTCGGCGAGCGCGTCGGGCAGTTGCTGTTTGGTAATTGTTTGCAATCCTTCATCGCCGCGCGGCTTTCGGCGGTATGCGACGATATTCAAATCAAAGGGCCGGAGCAGCTCGGCCAGCCTTTTGCCGATGGCGCCGTAACCCAAAATCAAGACGTTTTCGCTCCGAAGCGTCCCGCAGGAAGCGCGAAGCTCCTGCCACTCCACCGTGCCTGTGACCGCGTGGCTCTTGAGTCCCCTTGGCAATTGCCTGGCCTGCGCCGTAATGAAGCTCAGGACGTGAAGAGCGCACGCCTCGTTATAAACGGAGGCGCTGTTGGTAAGGGCGATTTTGCGTCCGGCCATCAGCGCTCGAAATGGCGGGTTGTCGTAGCGGGTGATCCCGGAGGAACTAATGTGGATCCACTTGAGATGTTTGGCTTCCATAATTGCTTCGGGGTCGGGCTGGCCAAATGCGATATCCACCGTCGCAAACTGAGGATCCCGTCCAGCCGTGGCCAGAACGGAAGAGACGGTCGTCGCTGCAAATACCAATTCGTGTCCTTTGGTACCAGCTCGAAACAGCTCCAAAACATCCGGCGGCGCGGCGAAATCCGTGAAAATTCGAAATTTATTCATGGCGTTGTTATGGAGTATCTCCGTACATTTCCTTAAGACGGGTATGCGCGTAAGCGAGGCCTTCGGGCATATCCATTCGTCCGCCGATGATTTCGATATATGCGCCCGCTTTGCTCTTTCGGGCCGCTTTCATGGCGTCGTCAAGTTCGCCGAGTGTTTCGACACGCGCCGTGAACCAGTCATCGCATCCGAGAGCTCGCGGCAAATCCGCATAATGCCATTTTGCCAGATCGTTGTAGGACCAGTCTGGATTTAGTTCCAACGCCCGCTCCACCAGGTAGCCATCGTTATTAAGGACGAAAATAATCGGGTTGGCTTGGAAGCGACCCATGTTTCCGATCTCGTTGGCGGTTAGCTGATGGGAACCTTCGCCAGTGATAAGGATCGTTCTTCGGCTGAGGTCAGCGAGCGCAATCCCAAACGTGGCCCCAGTGGCCCACCCGATGGATCCCCATAGCATTTGAATATGCAACTGCACATCATCTGTCAGCGTCACGGGCGCCAGCCCGATGCTTGAGCTGCCACTTTCCAACACCAAGTTATCGCCTGCCTTGATAAACGCCGCATAACGTGAATAGAGAGCATCCATGGTGATTTTGTCCGACGGGTTTCCTATGGGCGGCGAAATACTCACCGGGGTTCGATGGTAAGGAGTCCCACATGGCTTAAGCTTCGCGATCCCCGCCAGCATGTCTGCAAGGCGCACGTTTCCGAATACCTGCTCGCCCACTCGAACATCATTCAGCCCGATGGAGACGAATCGCGAAGGATCAATCCGGCCAGAAAAAGCGATGGTAGTTTCGTCGTTCAGGCTGACCCCGCCGAGATCAAGAACCACCTCGGCATTCTCTACTATTTGCCGCGTATTCTGCGCCGACAACGCACCCGCATACATCCCGGCAAATTGCGGGTGGCTTTCGTCGATGATGCATTTCTCCATCGCGGTGGTGACGAACGCGCAGCCTAGCGCCTCGATTGCCTGCCGGGCCTCTGTTTGCAAGCGGAGCCGCGACAACGTGAACGCTGGAATGGCGACTATGGATTTCGCTTTCGCGAGCCGATCGGTTACCGCGGCGATCGCTTTTCCCAGCGAAGCCTCGTTGGATTTGAGTGTCAATGGCTGAACCTTATATGGTGTTACCGCTGCCAGAGCGTAGTCTCCTGGGACAACGATATAGGCGGGCTGATTATTGCGGCGCGCCTCGGCGATGACTCGCTCCATCTCGATGATGCAGTTGTCCGGATTAATCACGGCGTGACAGCAGGCCGATTGCGCCGAAATATTAACAAAATTTCCGAAATTCCCATCTCCGAAGGTGTGGTGCATGCTCTTGCGCAGACGCTGGTTCTGGTAAGAAGGAACTCCAACCACATGATAGACGAGGGAGTGCTCTGCCTTCGCACCCATGACTCCGTTGATCGCCGACAACTCTCCCACGGCATAAGTCGTCGATAGCATTGCGGCCCCACGGACCCGTGCGTAGCCATCGGCGGCGTACGATGCATTCAATTCATTTGAGCAGCCGATCCATTTGATCTTTTGGTTGCGCTCGACGGCATCGCAAACTGGAAAAGCGTAGTCACCCGGCACGCCGAAGCAATGCTCAATGCCCTCGTCGGCAAGTCTCTGAACGATGTAATCGATGACAATGGTAGTATCCGCTTTTCTCTCGCTTTTGATGGCTTTCATATTTGTCCTTTTGTTGGATCGTTATGTTTTCAATAGTTGCCCTGCGGTGTTCTCTTTTTGGATCGGCTGTGCTATCTCCTTCGGCGCATAGATTTGCTAAAATTCCCATTTTGCGGTTATGCCCCAGACACCATTGGCCTCGTGATTTAACATCTTGCCGAAGTGAGCGTATCCTGCCGCGAGCGTCATGTGGCTGTTGACGATGTATACGGTGTCCGCCGTGAACCAATCATCTGCCTTCTGGACCAGACTGCCGATCGGCTGATAGTCCGTCGGCTGTTGCTTATACTCCGCCGCAAGCGCCAGATGGTGGCTTAGAAACACCGCGAGGTTGCCTTCGAAGACAAAATTATAACTGTCAGTAAACCCACCCAATCCTTCCCACACGCCTTCAGTGGCGCGTCCGCCAATGTCAAGCAGGACAGGCACCGGCAGTTGTGTGAACATTTTCGTTGCGTAAAGCGTGTAGTCCAATCCGTGGCTTCTTCTAATGCCGTGGCTGGCCAACAACCCGAAGACTTCTTTGTTCACCTCGCTAATGCCATCGTTGTATTTGTAATGGGCGCCAAAGGTCAGCGCGGGAATCCATTTTTGATCGAACTCGTCCTCCTTCAGAAGTTGCAGCCGGGTATTGAGATTGTGCAGTTGCACCTCGTTTTGGTGATAAGTAGCGAGGCCGGCGTTTCTTAGCGCCTGCGGCAGGTCGCCCAGACCAAAGCGGTCCCACCCGTAACTCAATTCAAGCCGTTTGAATGGCGATTCACTGATCGTTGGCGCCTCGAGGTTTTCTCCGTGGCCAAGATTGGCATACGAGAATCCCACGGCTGGCCGTCCCACCAATTCGCCGTTTCGAGGCGGGTTGACGATGTAGGCTGACAGCGTAACAAAGACCCCTCCGCTTCCGCCGATCTGATGCAACGGTAACGGCGTGGGCTTTTCTGGGGGAATGGAAGTGCTGTTGGCACCCGCGACGTTGTTGGTTTCGCCCGCTTTTGCGTTAGAATTCGCGGCCAAAACCAACACAGCCAGTGCGACGGACACGGCGGATAAACGCCTTGCCGGCTTTGACTTCATTTGCGACGACAGCGGAGGCATTAGAATCGTGGAAGGAGGAATGTAATTTGACAGCGGAGCTCCCAGTCAGGGGCATATTTCGGCCGCTCCACATTCGAGTAGGCCTGGATCAGAAAGTCAGCCGGGAGTTTGCCCAACCAAACCAGTTTGCCGATCCCGGCCCCGACTGGCACTGTCCATTGCTGTCTGCTATCCGCCTCCCAATTCGCCGTGATAAGAGGCCCGGTCGACAAATGCCACCCTTTGCCGAAATTGTAATTTGCGAACGGTTGAATCAGCATTTCGTTCACGTTTTGCCTGCCCCAGCCAGTGACCGACCACTGGTTGTAGGCGAGCGCCCCGAAAAGCCACGGCCCCCGATTGACAAGCGCGACAGCCGATGGCCCCATGCTAAACTTTCCACTTCCAAATACATCGGACGACGCCGTCGGAAGTGTAAAGGTCGGGCCGATACCCCAAATAAATCCACTGGACTTGGCGGGTGAGAGATAAAAGCTGGGGTTTACATCTCCCAGTCCAAGCGCGGAGCGAGAGCCTCGTGATAGCGATGGCTCATTGAAGACAGGTATGATCGTCCGCGTGATCAGGTTCCAGTCCGCGTTTAGGTGGAACGGGATGACTGGCTTTACGTTGAGATTATAGAGCGTCTCGTGATTCGGACCGGCGTTGAAGTAGAAGTAATTTTCGACCGGGACGCTAATGACATCCGCCACTGGATTTTGTGTCTTTTTCGCAAGTTCCGTAGTGTTGCTTTCATTCTGGCCGTCCTGCGCTTTGGCGTTTGGAGTGACAGACGCAACCGCCCATAGCGCGAAGATAACAAAAGACAGCTTGGTTAGCATCGAAGGGGCCGGGCCAATTCCTCGGTTTGTTTGCATATTGAGTCGCGGCTGCCGCAAGTTTGTTTCGCGGGCGGTATCTTCCGCCAAAGATACAAGCGAGAATTTAAGGCAAACAGGCCGCTTGCTGCTGAAGATTTATTCCGCTGGCGAATTTCTCGCGCGGACGGGTCATCGACGGTCGTGCGAAACGTGGGCCAAGTGACCGATATCGTCGAAGATTCTCGGCATCGGTGACGGCGCCACGTTGCGCTCTTTTATCGGAAGGAGGACTGGACGGGACTAGGAATGTTCAAGGGCATGGAGAATCCACGTGCGGGCGAATGTCCAATAGCATTTTGTGGTGGTGAGAGAAATGCCGAGAGCCTGCGCCGTCTCCTCGTTCGTCATGCCGGCAAAGTATCGCAATTTCACCACTTCAGCTTCCACGGGATGATCCTTGGCGAGGCTGTCAAGGACCTCATGCACGGCCAGCAGTTGCTGGTCAGTGCCGGGCGCGGCAAAATCCTGCACCTCCAGGTCAATCCTCTCGAAATTACCGCCGTGACGGACGGTGAGTTTCTTGCGTGCCCTGTCAATCAATATGCGGCGCATGGCTTCGCCAGCGGCGGAGAAAAAGTGCGCGCGATTTGCAAATTTTTGATTTTCGCGTCCCATCAAGCGCAACCAGGCTTCATGCACTAATTCGGTCGGCTGTATGGTCTGCCCGGGCGCTTCGCGAGCCATCTTGGTGGCGGCCATCCGGCGCAGTTCTTCGTAAACGAGAACAAATAGCTGTTCGCCTCCGTTTGGCCCGCCGCGCTCCAAAGCAGTCAAAATGGCAGTGGCGTCGCTCATTTTCGATGAAGTGGCCTGATCACCATAAAAGATTAATTCAGCCATTTCGTTTTGTCCAATTGCCGCAACGTGGGAAAAGAGACGGCCAAATCGAATCCTCATTTGTTTGTTGGCTGAGGCGTTTCTGTAATGGCAGTCGGCGAACGAATGAGGTCTTGAGCTTCGTTTAATAGTGAATGGACGATGACCCAGTCACGCCACTCTCGACCCAGATCATGGGCATCGGGCGCCAGCAGTTGAGCTTTAACGAGCTGTTCACATGCCGATAGATTCGTGCGCGCCGCTTCAACTTGACCCATTTCGAACTGCGCCAGACTGAGGACGGCAAAAGCCTTGGCTCGTGCGAAAGGCGGGGCATTAGTGGGGGCACGACGCGCCCAATGAGTGGCCTCGTTCCAATGCCCCAGCCGATATTCCGTCAAGGCATTGCAACACTCGAATACGGCGTTCGAGGTCGTGTTATGGCGAACAGTGACAGCCGAGTCGGCAAGGCCACCAGCCACCTTCAAGTCCACTCCGGGTCGCGGAAGCAGCAGACAATCCTCGGCCAATTTGGCGGCAACAACCGGATCGTTCGTGCTTGGAAAACGGGCGGCTAACTTTTCGCAAAGTTCCTCATAAGCACTAGCGTTTCCGGTTATCGCAAAGAGTGGGGCTAGCGTGTGGTAACTCTCGGGGTCAGATGGGCGAAGACTGAGGACTTGGATCGCAGCTTCCGTGGCGTCATTCCATCGACTGGCGCGGGCGAGATACTCTACTCGGTTCTGCCAGAGTGAGGCGGCTTGGATACCATTCGGAACTGCTGCGGCCAGCAATTCATGAAACAAACGGTCGATCTCTGCATTCTTCTGCTGGTTGGCCAGGACATCCCCCATGACAGAGTTCAAGTCGCGAGGCGCAAGAAACTTCTCCCCATTATCAGCGTAGTATTTCAAAATGGCCGCGCTCAGCTCCACCTCGCTCCGGCTCTCCGCGATCCGTTTTCCCATTTCAATTGTGGAAAGGCGTGAGAGTGCGTCTTTCTGCTGGAGCATGAGCGCCGCTGCTCTGCCGATGCATTTGGCGCGCTCCTTGTAAGTCGCCGTGGACCAGAAATTGCGATAAACATTGTCCGCCGCGGCCAACGCCTCAAACATTTGTTGATTAGAGTGTTCTTCGAATGTTTGCAGTAATTCGCCAGTCGCGGGATTAACGCTCTGATAGGGCATAGACGATTTCCTCGTGAGTTAAATTTATTGCCTTCGATTTGAACGCAGACTCAAAGGCCGGGCGGCGCTTGGCATTGAAGGCTGTGATGATTTCATCGGCGAATCGACTTTAGCGGTCTGCGGCGATGATTCATACTTTGCTTGCGGCGGTATTCCGTTTATTGCGGCGGAGTGAATGTCGCCTACTCCTTTCGAGTCAGTTCCGGGGCTGCCAGTGAACGAATGCGAACAAGCCATCATCAGCTCGAATGTTTTCGGACTCAGCGCCTCAGCCCTTTTACGGCGTGCTGAAGGAATCGCCTGGCACGACGCCTGCCTAAGAGCGTGTTTTGAAAATAGCTTGGGATAGGGATTGCGAGCGCGGCGGGGAGGCTGGCGAGGCGCGACGAAGGAGAATATCCCTCGTGGATCTTCGACTGAGGAGCAACGAAGCCAGCCGCCCTGCCCGCCGCAAGACCGCCCAAGCTATTTTTAAAACACGCTCTAATGCAAACTGCCTTCGTGGATCATTTCGAAGAGCGTATGATTATCGCGGTAGTCGACATGGATTCCGACCAGCACCGGTCCCGGCGTATCAAACGCTTTTGTCAAGACGGACCTTATTTCCTCCGCAGTGCGAATCATGAGTCCCGTTGCCCCGAAAGCCTCGGCATACTTTACGTAATCAATAGGCCCGAAATCGGTTCCGGATGCGCGCCCGTATTTCTGTATTTCTTGCACCGCCACCATGTCATAAGTGCCATCGATCCAGATCATGTGAACGAGATTACATTTCAGACGAACCGCTGTTTCCAATTCCATGGCAGAAAACAAAAAACCGCCGTCGCCCGAGATGGATAATACTTTTTCGCCGGGTCTCACAAGCGTAGCGGCAATGGCCCAAGGCATCGCAACACCAAGTGTTTGCTGACCATTGGATATCAAAATTTGCCTGGCTTTAAAGCTATAAAGGTGATGGGCAATCCACAAATGAAACGACCCCATATCCAGACAGACCGTCACATCCGAGTTCAGTATCTGCTGCAGCTCGAAAATGATTCTCGTCGGGTGGATCGGAACTCCGTTCTTCTTCGACGCAGTTTCGTTAAAATGAATTCGCCCGGCTGCAATAGTTTTAAGGATGCCATCCGCCACCGCAGAACGTCGGCTTCGTTTGCACAAAGGAATTAGGGCTGAGAGCGTTTGGGAGATGTCTCCGATGAGTTCGATGGATGGAGAATAGCATGCATCAAGATCCGCCGGGAGAACATCGATGTGAATGATCTTACGAACTCCAACCTTGTTCCAGATCGAGGGATCATATTCGACTGGATCGTAGCCAACTGTGATGACAAGGTCTGCCGCCTGAAGTAGCTTATCCGCGGGCTGATTCGCAAGTTGCCCAATGCGTCCACCAAAATTATCCAGTAAATGCGCGGATACGGCTCCCGCCGCCTGAAATGTTCCAACAACAGGCAGATGGTTAACATCTATAAAATTCCTAGCTGCATCGGCATTGGCGGCTCTGCTTGCCAGCAAGCCCAGAAGTACAACCGGCGTTTCGGCGGCCTGTATCAATCGGGCGGCTTCCGCGATCGCTGTGCCATCTGCTGGGCCCAAGCCCGTAAGTGCAGGAGGCGTCAGAAGCCGGGCATTGGCGTCAGCCGCCATGATGTCCTTCGGCAGGCTGACAAAGGCGGCTCCGGGGCGGCCCGACTCCGCCGCGCGAAACGCGTTATAGACAACTTCGGTTATCGCACGCGGTGCTCCGACAGCAGCGCTGAACTTGGTCACTGGTTTGCAAAGCGAAACGGAGTCCATCGTTTGATGGATTTGCTTCAGGCTTTCATCTGTCGCTACGGCTCCGCCTAAGGCGACCATTGGATCTCCTTCCGAAGTAGCGGTAGCCAATCCAGTCACGAGATTGGACACTCCTGGACCGGAAGTGGCTATGGCCACGCCAGCTTTGCCCGTCATCCGACCAATTCCTCCGGCGATAAAGGCGGCGTTTTGTTCGTGACGGCAGACGACGGTTTTTATGTCCGAATCAACAAGAGCGTTGAAGACCGCATCGATTTTTGCCCCCGGAATGCCGAAAACATAATTGACACCGTGGGCCTCAAGCGCTCGCACGACGACCTCAGCTCCGTTCTTGGGTGGATTTTGATTTTTAGTGGCCATAGCTGGTTTCTAATGGGCTTCTTCCGCATACTTCAACTCTTCGGAGGAATTCTTGCTCAAATCCGCTTTGAGGAAGGATTCGTTTTCAGGCAGTGCGAGACGAAAATCGTTCAGCGCCTCCATGCGCAATCGCAGTTTTCCCGCCGAACATGCAAGGAGGTGACCTCCATGTTGGCGATCGGTGGAGAGGAAATGGAAGTGATATCCCGGGATGCTAAAAGCGCTGGAGAAGACAGGAGACCATAGCCCCACCAACGTGCCCTCTATGTCGGTAAACTCAAACTCCGCTTGAGTCTTGGCCGCATCGACAAGGCGTCCGTGCTCCTTTGGCGGACTCACGGCGCGCGCTTTCACGCTCTGGAATCGGCCATCGATGCGAAAGGCGTAAAAGATGTTATTTGATGTGCGATTTTTGTCGCATTGCCGGGTCAAGTTCGCAAGGGACGCTGAAGGAGGTATCTCAATGTCGAGTTTGGGATCAAAGCGCGTTACCACCGCGAACGGCGCTGCGGCATCATTGGGCGCCTCCGTAACTCTCCCATCGCCGGTTACCTGATAAATATGCCCATCGAGGACTACCATTTCTCCGTCCAGATTCTCAAAGGTGCCGATACCGAAATCCCCGTGCTGCAAGATTATCCCGGATGAGACCGCGCCAGTATAAATGCCGGCGACAAGAGACCCGGAGGTGGAAATTTGAAAGAGCGTGTGAAAGGGTTGACTTAAATATTGCGATAGCGCAACCGTCACAATGTGCGACACGCCTTCGTTACTGCCAGCAGTCTTTGTCAATGACACGAGCAAGGATTCAGGAACATTGCATTTCAGAATAGCCATGGTTTGCCTCCTTAGCCGCAAATGTTCTCCGAATTTGAATCAGAAGGCAAAACAATCGCAACCAAGGCCCCAGAATCCGGCGTAGCGATTTCGCGCAGCTTCGGCAGAGGACATGATCATTTGCCAGGCATTCGCGCATCCGTGTTGATGACAGGTGGCGCTGTGCTGGTGCTGTGCAACAGGGATCCCTGCGCGGACAGCCCTGCGGACATCTAAAGGCGCGCCATAGCCCCCAAAATATTTTACGGGAGACCATTCCGGCAGAACAGGGACGGGCGCCGGAGCGTGGGGGGCAAACTCTCCCATCGCATGGACAATGTTTCCGCCAACGATGGTCAAAACTGATTCTATTTCTTTGATTTCCTCTTCGGCTACGGAAAAGTAATCGTCCGTAAGAACTACTAGATCCGCCAACTGATTCTCCGCAATCGCGCCCTTCTTTCCATTTTCACTGGAAAACCAACTGCTCCCCTGCGTGTAGAGCCGAAGAGCCTCTTCCCGGGTGAGACAGTTTTTGTCGGGATACATCGAAACTCCCCCAACGGTTCGGCCGGTAACCATCCAATAGAGAGAAACCCAAGGATTATAACTCGCCACCCGCGTGGCATCGGTGCCAGCGCCCACCGGCAGTCCCATCTCCAACATCTTTCGCAACGGCGGTGTCCGTTCTGCCGCCTTCTTGCCGTATCGATCCATGAAGTACTCGCCCTGGTAGGCCATTCGATGTTGAACTGCAATTCCGCCCCCCAATGCCCTGATGCGTTCAAGGTTCCTGTCCGAGACGGTTTCACAATGGTCAAAAAACCAATTCAAGCCTTTGAACGGAAATTCGCGATTCACTTCCTCGAATACATTGAGGAAGCGGGAAATGCTTTCATCGTAGGTCGCGTGGAGTCGGAAGGGCCATTTGTTGGCGGCAAGCAGGGAAACCACGCCCTTCAAATCGTTTTCAAGCGACCCATCGAGATCGGGGCGCGGTTCGAGGAAATCTTCGAAATCAGCCGCAGAAAACACGAGCATCTCACCGGCGCCATTGCAACGGAAATAATCATCGCCGCTGCCGGGCCCGGTCATTTTGATCCATCGTGCGAAATCCTCCTTTTCCTGCTTTGGTTTTTGCGTGAACAGATTATAGGCGATCCGCAATGTCATCTCTCTGCGTTTATGCAACTCTTCAATAATTGAGTAATCCTCGGGGTAATTCTGAAACCCGCCACCCGCGTCAATAATACTGGTCAACCCGAGCCGATTTAATTCGCGCATGAAATGGCGTGTGGAATTCATCTGGTGCTCCGGGGGCAATTTCGGACCTTTGGCAAGCGTCGCATATAGAATGGACGCGTTGGGTCGGGCGATGAGGAGGCCCGTTGGATTGCCGCTGTGATCGCGTTGAATTTCGCCGCCGGGCGGATTTGGCGTGTCCTTCGTGTAACCGCATGCGCGCAACGCAGCCTTGTTCAACAAGGCGCGGCAGTAAAGATGCAGGATGAAAACAGGCGTCTCGGGGGCGGCGGCATTTATCTCTTCCAGCGTCGGCATCCGGCGCTCGGCAAATTGAAATTCCGTCCATCCGCCCACCACGCGGACCCACTGGCCGGGCGGTGTCCGCTGAACCTGCTCCTTAAGGATGCGCAGCGCATCGGCCAAAGAAGGCACACCATCCCAGCGGAGTTCCATGTTGTAGTTCAGCCCGCCGCGAATGACATGCAGATGTGAGTCGTTCAAACCCGGAATCACCCGGCGGCCCTGCAAATCAATTACCTTGGTGCCGGGTCCGCGCTCATATTCCTCCGCGCCGTCCACGGCCACGATGCGTCCCTCCTTGATTGCGATATTCCTGGCTTCGGGATATTTCGGATCAAGAGTGGTTATGCGGCCGTTGTGAAGAATAAGATCAGGAACGATGGATGTGGTCATAGGCGAGAATTTATTATTTGGATTGCAACCAACCGTGCAGAGCTTTTGTGATAAGCGGCATCACGACCCACGTCAAAAGCGCGACGACGAAGGCGTTAAAGACAATGTTGTTCAGGACAAAATTCCAATTCTGGATCAATCGGCCAAGAGTCAGGCTTAAGAGCATGATGACTGGCACAACGCCTAGATAGGTTGCAACAGCCATTTTCCATTGAGGCAAGGGGCGCAATGGCTGGCCGGGCAGGGTGAACCAGCTCTCCAAACCGCACAATTCTTCGACCCTTCCGCTTCCTTCCGTCAAATCCAGCGCAATTTCGTTCCATTCCAGATATTCAGGCGATGTGCGAAATTCGGCCAAGGCGTCGCGATCAGCAAACTTGCGAATAATGCCGTATTGGCGCGATTCACTCCCTGGCGCGGGTCGAATGATATCAACGCCAATTTGGCCAGGCAGCGAAAGCGATCGCTGCACGAACTCATGCAAGGCTTTTTCGAAAGCCGCTTCGCATCCGACTCTTGCGGTTCTCACGATGGCGACATGAATGGGTTCGCTCATCCTCAAAATAGAAAGCTAAATGTCGTCGAGACGTAATCCACATCTCTGCCACCGGCTTGGTGAATGAAACTGCCGCTCAAGAAATGGACATAGGACGCCTGGACGCTGACGTGCTGTTGCATCTGCCAACTGAGGTTCACATCGAACGCTGTGCCGACATAGCTGGAATCCGTATGTATCGCGGGAATTGCGATAAATCCCGGGACAGCATAGACAGCATCGTTCCTCGTGTACCGCCAAAACCAATCAACACCTCCATCAAATGCCAGCGACCGAGAAAGCTGCAACGAACCATTCGGATGAACGTCAATAATGTTTTGCGGGCGCAGGAGGCTGGCATCATTAAAATACCCGGATTTGAAATAGAGCGCGTCGAATGTCTCCTGTCTGCCATCGTGAGGATTTGTGTCACCGCTGGTGACATCCGCTTTTACTCCCAATCGAGGCTTGCCCGTCGTCTGCCAGGTGTAGCCGGAATCAAGACTGCCCGTCCACGCGAGAATAGAATCGTCTCCAAAACTGCCCACCTGCAAAACTTCTTCTGTATTCCAATCCCAGTTATGCCAGGCTCCAAACTGCCGAGTTCCCAACGAATGCCGATGTTCGTCGCCGGTGCCCGATGCATACACGCTTTCTTCGCTATGGATTCCAAAGTAGTA
Organism: uncultured Verrucomicrobiae bacterium; assembly: GCA_963764165.1. GTDB lineage: Bacteria > Verrucomicrobiota > Verrucomicrobiia > Limisphaerales > Palsa-1400 > Palsa-1400. The sequence goes on along the minus strand of CAVXRD010000002.1, from coordinate 3,204,129 downwards.
AAGGTCGAGGCCGATTGTGCGAGGCCTGTCGAACCAGCAGGTGGCGTAAAGCCCCCAAAACGTCGTGGTGTGATCCTCTGCGTCGATGTGCCCGGAATCCAAGGCGGGCTGGGTGAGAAATCCGGTTGCCTCCCAATGAGGACTCGAATAGAGCATTTCAACCCCGTCAAATCGAAACGGAATGTTCACGGCCGCGCGCGTTGCCACAAGCCGGCCCGCCCCAAAGCTCATTCCAAATCGCCCTGCTCGAATCGTCAGTCGCTGGTCCGAGGTCAAATACGGTGCGACCTCAACGAAGGCGAATTGCAGATCAATCGGATCCTGCTGGACTGGCGGCGCAGGCCCGTCATGGCCTTCATCAAGTCCGGATATTCCTTCTGCGAAGATCCGAACTCGTTCACCCAGATGCAGATCGGCCAAAAGCGCAAGCCGCTGCAACAAATACGAATCCGGCCCGGCTCCAACGCCGAAGTTGAGAGCCTCCGTGCTCTCAAACCGCTCTCGAACTTCCCCGCCAAAGCTCAGATACCAGGAAGGATCTCCAGCGCGCAGCGGGATGCATTTGACCGAATCAAAAAAATCTCTGCGATTGGCGACATTGCTGAGATGCGAATAATCTTCGTTAAACCGCAAAAGATCATAGGCGGGAGGCGACGAAGGCAGCTCTACCGTGTTGGTCATATCTCGGGCATGAATTGCGTTTGGCAACATAGCTAGCAACGGTATGAGCCATGCATGACGCATTGTTCTATTTTGATGCTGACATAAACGGTCTTCCTTCTCGCTTTGACAGGTCGGCAATTTCAGCCGCGATTCCTTCTCCCACTTCTTTAACTGCCCCATCAAAGAAGGCCGGCCCTGCCTCTATGACGAGAGATTCAATGCTGAACTTGTCGGCCAATCCCTGGTCCTGCAGGCGCTTTTCCGTATCGTAAGCCGACAACATCTCCTCAACAAAAGCGCGGTCGCCGAGCCCCACATCAACGGACGTGTTTCCCTCGTCGCGAATGACCGGCGCCCACGCGACATGGCTGGCTTTGAGCCTGACCGCCTCACGAGCCGCGACGCGCCCCACCACTCGCAATGAATTGAGGGTCAAATCCTTTTCCTCACCCAGTCCAATAACCATGAACCGCTTCGCTGGAATAGTTCCGGGCGGTGGCGTGAAAAGAAATGTCTCCCCAAGCTCGCCCGCGAACTGCCCCCGATTGCGCACTGCCGACAGAATCCCGCCAAGATGCGCGTCGGTCTCCTTTGCCGCCCCCTGATAGGTGTCCCCTGTGGGCTTATGTTTGAACAGGCAAATCAACTGCAGGTCCGCAGGCTGCGTGTAAGGGCCGATCATTTTGATGGATACCTGGATGCCAAGAGGCTTCGCCTCAAAAATGTTCTCTTTGGCTGGAGCCGAGTCGTCAGCGCGCGCGGTCGCGAAAAAGCACGCCACCACCGCGGCAATTGTAAAAGCTCTATTCTTCATAGTTGGCCGTGATGACTTGCGAAGGTTAGCTCGTCTTCTTGGGCACGATTTGCGGCTTTTGCGCGGTCTGCGGAGCGTGATGAACCATGGTGTAGGCATATTCGACTCCAATTCCGTAAGCGCCCGCCTGAGGCCTAAGAAGTCCCATGAGCGCGCCGTAGTGCTCCTTGTTTTTCCAATCGCGCTGCCATTCCAGAAGAGCAGCAATGGTAGTTAAGCGCACAGCGCCAGCTTGCACCATTCGCGACAGTGCGGCTTCCTGCGCCGCAGGCGACGTCGCTCCGCAACAGTCTTCTACGACATAAATGTTGTAACCCTCTCCCAGCATTTCAATCGTCGGCCATGTAACGCAGACTTCGGTCCACAGTCCCGTCATGATAATGTTTTTGCGACCCGTGGCTTCGATGGCCTTGCGAAATTCCTGGGAATCCCACGAGTTCATTGAACTGCGCTCGATGACAGGCTGCCCGGGGAACACGTCGAGCAACTGGGGCCAAACGTACCCGCTAAACGACTCCGTCTCGACCGCTGTGAGCACGGAGGGAACCTTGAACTCCTTCGCAACTTTCGCGAGAAGCGTGACGTTGTTGATGAGCGTGGCGCGGTCGGCGTTGGCGACGCCAAAGAGCATTTGAGGCTGGTGATCTATAAATACGATGACGGAATCAGACGGCGTATACAGTTTGTGGTATTGATTCATAGTTATTTATCCTTTCGGCGCGTTTGTTTTTGTTAATCTGGTTACTAGGATTTTATAAATTCAAGCAGGTCAGCGTTAATTGTGTCTGCATTCGTCGTGGGCATGCCGTGCGGAAAACCCTTGTAGGTTTTCAATATTCCCTTTTTAAGCAACTTTGCTGACAGCGGTCCGGAGTCAGCGTAGGGAACGATTTGGTCGTCGTCGCCGTGCATCACAAGCACGGGGACGGAGATTTTCTTTAGGTCCTCGGTAAAATCGGTCTGAGAAAATGCGACGATTCCGTCGTAATGCGCCTTGGCTCCGCCCATCATTCCTTGACGCCACCAATTCCAGACCAAGCCTGGCTGAGTTTTGGCGCCGGGGCGATTAAACCCATAGAATGGGCCGGCTGGGATTTCGTAATAGAACTGGGCGCGGTTGGAGGCCAGTTGCGCCTGAAACCCATCAAACACCTCTTTCGGCAAACCTCCAGGATTGGCGTCCGTTTTCACCATGAGCGGCGGCACCGCGCTAATCAGTACTGCTTTGGCGACGCGGCTCTCGCCATGACGGGCCAGGTAGCGCACGACTTCACCGCCGCCCGTAGAGTGACCGACATGCACCGCATCTTTCAGTTGAAGCTGGGCGGTGAGGGCCGCCAGATCATCCGCGTAATGATCCATATCGTGGCCGTCACCAGGCTGGCTGGAGCGACCGTGGCCGCGGCGGTCATGGGCGATCACCGTGTAACCGTGGTTAAGGAAGAACATCATTTGCGCATCCCAGTCGTCTGCGCTCAAGGGCCAGCCGTGACTGAAGACAATGGGTTGGCCATTACCCCAATCCTTGAAGTAGATTTGTGTTCCGTCTTTAGTAGTAATTGTGCTCATGGATCCATTTCCCTTGCAGGGAGAGGTAATTTGCCGCTTGCTTGGACCATGCCAGCACTGGAACGCCAAACGCGGCGGCGGCCGTGGCGGTCGTGACCATGAATTGCCGCCGTGAAACGCCCGCACTGGAATGCAACGATTGCGTCGCTGGGTCCACTGGATTAAATCGCTTTTTCACGCTTCGTTTTTGCGGCTTCGCTCATAACCAGGCATCAGCCACAAACAGACAAGCGAGAATCGGAAGCAAAAAGGTCCGAAAAAGTGCGAAATTATTCGCCCTCGATTTCGTTGAGCAGCCAGGCGCGGGAAAATGTCCAATATTTTTTAGCAACGGAAACGGTGATTCCGAGCGCCTGCGAGACCTCTTCATTGGTCATTCCCGTGAAGTAGCGCAATTTAACCACCTCGGCGTGGACAGGATGTTCCCGTGAGAATTTGTCGAGCGCCTCGTGGACGGCGAACAATTCGTCATCGTCACCGACAGCGGCGAGTTCCAACCCGTCTAAATCGACGTGGTCGAATTCTCCGCCGTGCCGTTGCGTCCGCTTTCGGCGGGCCCGATCAATGAGTATGTGCCGCATTGCCTCGGCGGCGGCGCGAAAAAAATGGCAGCGGTCATTGAAGGCTGGATTGCGGTCACCGACCAGCCGGAGCCACGCCTCGTGGACAAGGGCGGTTGCCTGGAGAGTTTGACCAGGGGATTCCTGCGCGAGCTTGAATGCTGCGAGGCGGCGGAGTTCGTCATAAACCAGCGAAAGGAGTTGGTCGGCGGCTTTGGGATCGCCACGTTCAACGGCGGCCAGCACTACTGTTGCGTCATTCATCGTTTGCGACCGGAATGGCTCTGCCTCCGAGACTGCCTCGGCGGACAGCCCCGTGCCAGCATGAATTTCGCCAACGCTCGGTCTCGGAGTAACCAGATGATTCATTTTCAGAAGCCAGGTTGGCGTTCCGCGTTAGCCAGATTCGTTGCTTCGTCAAAGAGAGCGTGAACGATGATCCAATCGCGCCAATCAGTTCCCAAGTCAGTGAATCCCGCGACCGGCAATTGCGTCTTGATGATTTCCGCACATTTGTCGAGTACAAGTTTCGCATCTGGTGCTCTTAATTTTACACGAGCCATGCTCAGGATCGCAAAGGCCTCGGCCTGAGAATAAGGATATGAATTCATTGAGGCATCTTGCGCCCATTTCGCGGCCTCTTCGTAGTGCTGCTGGCGATATTCCACCAACGCTTTGCAACATTGGAAATAAGGGTAAACGCTAAAAGATTTCCCATTGGTTATGGCAAATTCGACCAGAGGGACCACCACTTTGGGATCAATTCCCGAAGACGGAAGGATAAGACAATCTTTGGCCAATTGATCGGCGGCAAACACACTATCAACCTTGAGATTGCGAGATATAATCTGGTGGCATAGCCCCTGATATCCCTCGATATCGTGGTTTGCAACCATCAGCGGCGCCAATCTGTGATAACAGCCGACCTCGTATGGCAGGGCCGCCAGGGCCTTTTCGGCATGTGCTTGCGCCTTGGCCCATCGTCCACTGCGCGCCAAGACGTCGGCGCTTAGTCCCATAAGGGCAACATAGTTCGTGCTTTTGGTGCTGCCATGCGCGAGAAGCCCATTGATCACCACCTCCGCCTTGTCAAACTTCCGCATATAAAGCAGCGCCCACATCAAGTCGTCAACCGCTTGGACTGGAGGCAGGTAGTCAGGGTTTCGTCTACGTTGAATTTCCAATCCGCGCAGAAACGTTGCTTCCGCAAGCTCCGGTTTGCCATCTTGAACGTAAGCATGGGTCAGGCCTTCAGCCGCCACCACCTCCGCGTTTTCGCGCAGCTCCTTTTCGCGGGCGAGCAGCACACCCATAAAGGCCAGAAGCGCGATCAACCCAACAACAAGAAGGCTCACGCCCGAGAGCAGTAGTTTGTGCTGCGCGAACAATTTTCGAAGCCGGTAGGCAGGACTTGGCGGGCGCGCCAAAACCAGCTCACCTGCCAGGTAGCGCCGGATTTCCATGGCGAACGCATTGGCCGTTGGGAATCGCAGGGCGCGATCTTTCTCAATCGACTTCATCACAATGCAATCGAGATCGCCGCGCAATTGTCGTATAAGCTTGGGAGGCTCGGCATGACGTCGGAGGCACACAGCCGTCAGTTCATCCGATCCCATGCCGATGAGCCTCGTGGACGGGCGCGACGGCGTCTTCGTTTGGATAACTCGCCTGACTTCGTCGAGTCCTGTTTTAAGAAGTTCACGTGTATCGAACGGTGTTTTGCCGGTCAATAATTCGTAGAGCAGCACACCGAGACTGTAAATATCGCTACGAGTATCCACGTCGACGCTGGCAAACGCTGCCTGCTCCGGACTCATATAGGCGGGAGTGCCAATGAGCATTTCAAAAGCTGTAAAGAGCGTTTTGTCTGTCAACCGTTGATTTGTGGTGGCCTTGGCGATTCCGAAATCAATGACCTTGGGAATTGGTTGTCCGTCACTTGTTGCTGTCACCAAAATATTCGAAGGCTTGATGTCCCGATGTATGATCCCCTTCTGGTGCGCATGTTGAACCGCGTCACAGATGACGGCGAATAACTCCAAACGCGCGGCTGTGGTCAGCGAATGCTGGTCGCAATAATCAGTCACTTTTACGCCCCGAATCAACTCCATTACGAAATAAGGTCTGCCGCTGTCCGTAGCCCCGGCATCATAAATGTGGGCAATGTTTGTGTGATCCATCAACGCGAGCGCCTGGCGTTCAGCCTCGAAACGGGCAATCACATTTTTCGTGTCCATCCCCGGCTTCACAATCTTCAGAGCCACTTGTCGTCGAATTGGTTTCTCTTGCTCTGCCATGAAGACCACGCCCCAACCGCCTTCGCCTATTTGCTGCAACAGCTTGTAGCGGCCAATCTGATCACCCACTTTTTCACCAATAGGAGAATCGGAACCGCCCTCCGGACGTTCGACGGCCAAAGGTCGATCCAGAAAATGAGAGGTGCGGTCATGGGCCCTAAGCAAAGCCCTCACCTTCCGCAGCAGCGTTTCGTCGCCGCCACAGGCTTGTTGAAGAAACGCTTCCCGCTCGGCTTCGGGCACTTCAACTGCCGCATCGAAAATCTCGACAACGGTCATATGTCATTGCATGCAGACCAAATCGATTTAAAGGGCACGCACAACTCGGCGCAATAGTAATAAAAGCGCAATTCGAACCAGGAAAGTTCCAAAAAAATTCCGAAACATCGGAAAACTTCTCACAAAGAGAGTTTTGAATCGTCACGCCGGCGAGGAGGACGTTGGTGCAGTAAAAAAACGAAACAGGTTGCCAGGCCGAGGCCAGATGGGATTCAGCGAGCCATCGCTGGTCCCATATTTGGGATTTAGGCAATACTCGCCATGGCGGATGTACTTCTTTGTCGTAATCAAATAAACAGTGGATTTGTTATTTGCTCAGCGGCGATACCAGTTATTCTTGGCCCGGGCTTCCAAGCCGTGAATCAAGGCGCTGAACTCCTCTCTGCGCAGGCTGATCTGGCCTGTGCCGCTAACTGGGATCGTAAACTTGCCGCGTTCGAGCCGTTTTGCCGCCACGATCAACCCGCTGCAACCCCCCGCAGAATTTTGATCCCGATGCGCCGCCTATTAGCAAAAAAGAAGAGGTTGCCGGAAAGCGGATCACCTTTGATTCCCCTCGTTGTACAGCGTCGATTCCTTTTGCAACACTCTTGCGATTAGGAACAGGCCGAGCAGAACCACGCCAACCGGCAAGCCCAAATAAAAAACATCGTTAATCTGCGGCCAATTTCCTTGATTTTGATTTCCTTAATCTGTGTTGATCTGTGTCCATCTGTGGCTTATCCCAATCAGTGGCAAAACAGTTGGTTTTCGGCGGCGGCTCCGGCATCTTGCGCCGATGCACGGCTCCAAATCCCTTGCGCATTCATTGAGGCGGGTTTCTCGCCGCCACCTCGCATGAGGGGAAGTCCGGAAATTCTGGCGCAGGCGGCAATGATGTTCGCCGTGGAAGATAACACGCCGCTGCTGACGCATTTCTGGCGCCTGTTCAACGACTTTATCTCCTTCACCGCCAACATCTGGCAGAACATCGACGGGCTCGTGTTCATGGGTGTGGCGATTTACCTGCTCGCGCGGCTCGCGAAATCGGTCCTCGGCCACGACGAGAGCACGATCAAGACCTCGACCAGCTTCGATTACCTGGGCGCATTTCCTCGGGAATCCGATCACAAGGTTTATCTTCTTGAGGAGGTGTGGAAACAGCCGTTCCACGAACGCACGGTGCGGGCCTGTTTCGACGCGGCGACCGACGAGCAGCCGTATCTATGCATTCCGAATCGAGGCGTCTGGCTCGCGCTGCACGATTTTTATTCGGGCATCCGAAATGACGCTGTGCCGAGGATTTCTGATTTGCGGCGCGATCACACCTTGCATCGCGTCAGCCACATTCTCGGAATTACGTTCGGCAATTACGAAACCAAACAGGCGCGCATCGAGGATCTCGCCGCGCCCAAGCTGCTCGATCTGCTGCGCGATCCTTCCAAAGAGTTCCAGAAAGCGGCGCTCTCGAGCCGGGATTTGGAAACATCCAGGCAATTGGCGCTGCTGGAATTGGCGGCGCTGGTGTGCTGGAAAGCCCCGCATCTGCTGGCCGACGCGCTGATGGAACCCGAGCTGAGCCGCGAAGCCTTGCTCAAGGCGCCGGGCAATTCTTCCATTGAGAAAAAAACAAATCTCGAAGCCGCGCTCCAGGCAAAACAGAAACCGGAATTCGACGGCCTTTTGGCCCAGGGGCGCAACCTCGGCAAACTCTTTCTGCTTGACCGCCGCGCTTCTTACTCATGGTTGAATACCATCCCGCTGGCAAAGGGAATCGTCATGAATACGGTCCCGCTGCTGTCCGCGGAAGATCAGGATGCCATTGAGCAATTGTTGAAGGAGCGCCAGTCCTTTCGCCCGTGGACCCATCAATTGGTCGAGACCATCAGCCGGCTGCCTTATGTTCGCAAACGATTTCCCTACGACGAATATGTCCAAAATGTCGGACGCCTCGAAGCCGACGGCTGGCTGGTGCGCGTCTATGTGAATCACGAGCGCGTCGATGACGGGCACGGCAATGATGGGTAAAGACGTCTGGCCAATTCGCCCCCGCAAAATGCGGCTGGGAATGTCTGGGATGCTAATCCGTCCGGTGAGGCGGAGCGGACATGCTTTCCTTGGCCATGCTTTCGGTCGACGACGTGGTCGTGGTGTTGGCGGCGATCATTTCAGAAAGCACGTCCAGCGCTTCCGCGCGGAGCATGGCGCCGACGAGCCGCTTCTCCTCCTGCGTGTTCACCACCGGCACATTGCGAAGCTCGCTTGAAAGCACCGTCGGCAGCGCGTCCAGAAGTTTTTGCCCCGGCAGCAGGCACGGCGGCGGCGGGCGCATGACATCAGCGGCAATGACCGCGTTTAACTCGCTGCCGGCGCCGAGATATTCCTTCAAATCCTGCAGCGCCACCACTCCGATCAGCCGATACTGCGCGTCGACCACTGGCAGGAAATTATTTTGACTGCGGATAAAGCGGTCCGCGATTTCCGGAAGCGTCACGTTCTCACGCAATGGCGGCACCGGGGCGCGCATCAAATCGCCGATGGTTTGTTCCGTGGCGGCGCCGAGGCGGTAGCTTTCCATTTCCAAGCTGCGAAGCTTGAGCGGTTCGGTGTAAATCGAACTCGGATGCAGCCGCCGTGAGACAATGGTCGATACAGCGCAAGCCAGCATGAGCGCCGGCATCAGGGAGTAATTCTGCGAAATTTCCAGCACCATGACAATGGCCAGCAGCGGGGAATGGGTCGTCGCGGAAAAAACGCTGCCCATGCCGACCAGGCCAAAGATCGCGATCGGCGGAAGCGCCGGGCCGAAATCCGTGTGCTGCAGCGCCAGCGCGAGCAAGCTTCCCAATCCCGCGCCCAGAAAAAGCGTCGGCGTGATGACGCCGCCGACCGCGCCGGATCCCACCGTAATGACGGTGGCAATGAATTTCGCCATGAAAATTCCGAACATGACCACGATGCCGATGGTTTTTGGATCCTGAAGAATCTCGGACGTCACTCCGTGCCCGTTTCCCCAGACTTCTGGAAATTGCAGCGCGATGAATCCAACGAGGATTCCACCGATGGCCATCCGCACATATAACAGTTTGACGCGCTGAAACATATCCTTGCTGATTTGCAGCAAACGCAGGAATCCCGCCCCGAGGGCGCCCGCGAAAAAGCCGAGAATGACGAACCATGGCAATTGCGTGATGCTGGTGAAATCGAAATTGGGAACTTCGTACCACGGCTTCAGCCCGAAGAATTGCCTCGCCAGCATCGACGAAACAACCGAGGAGCAAAGCAGGGGCGCGAAAAGATTCATCGAAAAATTTCCGAGCACGATATGCGCCGCGAAGACCGCGCCGGTGATGGGCGCGTTGTAAGCGCCCGCAATTCCCGCCGCCGCGCCGCACGCCACCAGCAGGCGCAAACGATAGGGCTGCCACTTCGCCACTTGGCCCCATTTGGAAGCGGCGGTGGCCGCGAGCTGCGTAATGCCGCCTTCGCGCCCAATGGAGGCCCCGGTCCCTATGCTCACCAGCGAGGAAATGGCGCGAATGATGCCGCTTCTCACGGGCAGCCGGCCGTCTCCGGCGACGACGACTTCCAAAAGATTTGTGGAGCGCTGTTTGCCGACGAATTTCAGGCCCCAATACAAAACGAGACCCGCCGCCAATCCGCCCAGGGCCGGCGCCAGCAGGCGAAGCGGCCAGTCAAGCAAACGGGCGACCTGGACAATGTCCTTCTCGCCTGGGTGGCGCAAAAAAAAATCCTGGGATCCTTCTATGCAGAGGTAAAAGGCGACGTTGATCACTCCACCCATCAAGCCGACGATGCCGGCCATGACCAGATGGAGGGCTTCCTGGCTTACCCAGAGGCGTTCCCGCACCTGCAACGCCTTGCGCCAGTGCTGGCGCAGGAAATTGCTGGCGGTGGCAAGGAATTGGTCAAAGGTCTCACGCCAGGCCCCCATAACAACTCCCAGTTATGATTGTACTTGGCGCAAGAGGCAAACCCCATTTTAATTCGCGCCATGCGGACGGGCCAATCAATCGTGGTCAAGGTAGGGACGCCTCGCCGAGGCGTCCGGTTGCGCGGGAAAATGTTTACCGCGTCGTCCGAAGCCCAAACGACGCAGCAGGATTTGGGAGCGCGGCCGTGCCGGTCGCTCTGTCCGGCGTCCCGCCGGACAGTCGGGCAGGGTTTCCGGCGGGACGCCAAAAACTGCGGTCGAGACGACCGCGCTCCCCGAAGCCAACTGAATCGTTTCGGCTTGGATAACGCCTCACCCCGGACGCCTCGTGCGGAAGTTCCGCTTCCCAGAGGCGTCCCTACCTCGCTTCGCGATTACCAGCCTCCATGCGGCCCTTACGCACACTGCTGATTTATTTCGCGGTCGTGTTTCTGGGCGGGGCGCTGCTCGCGCCCTGGCTCTATTGGCTGCTTCAGTGGACGGCGGCGCATCACACGTTCACGCATCTGGCCGCACAGCCGTTTCACCGCTTTCTGGATCGCTCGCTGCTTGGGCTCGCGCTTATTTGCTTGTGGCCGCTTTTGCGGGGAAGCGGCATGAACAGTTGGGCGGAAATCGGTTTCGCCCCCAATGGGCGGTCCCCGGTCGGGGATGCCGCCAAAGGCGCCTTGCTCGGATGGATGTCCCTCGCCGCCGTGGCCGTCGTGACGCTCGCATTTCGTGTCAATTCAATAGTAACGATTCGTTCTCCAGGCGAGTTGATCCAGCACTTGTTTAATGCCGCTTGGTCCGCCGTGATCGTCGCCATTTTGGAGGAGCTTGTTTTCCGCGGCGCGCTTTTCGGAATTCTGCGCAAATCGCTGCCGTGCGCCATCGCCGTGCTGGCCAGCAGCGCGGTTTACTCCGTGGTTCACTTTATCAAAAACGGAGATTTATCAGGCGCCGTGGCGTGGAACTCCGGTTTGAAATTGCTCGCCGCCTTGGTGATGCGGCATCCACCCATGGTTCCCGCCTTCTTCACGCTGCTGGCGGCGGGCTCGATTCTGGCCATCCTCTATCAACGGACGGGCGCGCTTTATTTTTCCATCGGCTTGCACGCGGGATGGATTTTCTGGCTGAAATCGTATCGGTTCCTCCTCAATTCAACCGCCGAGCCAGGAAGTTTCTGGGGTTCCGGCAATCTCATTGATGGCTGGCTGGCCTGCCTGATCTTATGCGTCATTCTGGCCAGCCTCGTGATCGCGCCCCGAAAGCAGTCCTGATTCAAATTTCAGGTTTTCCCCCATTGTTTTCGAGCCGTCCGCGGGTAGCTTGTCAAGATGATCAACCTCGGAGACATCGTTTCGACGGAGTCCTGCGACCTTCACGAAAAGGTTGAATGATCCGTGTTGTTTACATGGGCTTGTTCCTGGCGTGGGCAGTTATCATGGCCCGGATGTATAGTCCCGCCAGCGCCGCAGAACCGCTGGCCGCTTTGGGTTTGTCTCTGTTCTCGATGAAGATTCTCAGCCGAAACAAGTCGCGCGATCTGACTTGAAAGGTAGGGACGCCTCGCCGAGGCGTCCGAGGCCGTGGAGTTTTTCGAACGCGTTCGGACTCGCAATATCCCCGGACGCCTGGGGCCGAAGTTCCGCTTCCCATATGCGCCCCTGCCTAAAAGCGCTTTTTCTGCACACTTCCTCCGTTGGCAATTGCCAACCCAATTCTTTTTTGGCAAGGATTAGCCCATGAAAGCACTCAAGCCCAACAATTTTCCAAAATTGCACAACGCCCTTTGGCCGGGCTTGGTCGGCAAAGGCGGCCCCGGCGCGGAACCCTGCATCGATCTCGACACCATGCTTGACTTGACAGCGAAGGCCGAAGTCAACGGCGTGAAGTTCGACGGCGTCGATCTTTTTCTCTTCGACCCGCACATCAGCATCGACATCGACGCGGATGGCTTGAAAAAGCTGGCGCATAAAATCAAATCGAAGGGCCTGGATGTCGGCTCGGTCGTCGCGCCGGTGTGGCCGCCGACGGGTGGCGGTTCGGCGATGGGAAATGCGGAGGAACGGCAGAAATTTGTCACGCAAGTGCGGAAGGCTTGCGGCATCGCCAAGGCGCTGCGGAAACTCGGCGTCCGCAAGCACGGCGTGGTGCGGATTGATTCCGCTTGCGGCGTCACCGATTGGGAAAAAAATCCGCGCGAAAACACCAAGCTCATCGCCAAGACCTTTCGCGAAGCCGCTAAAGTCGCCAGCGACAGCGGCGAACAGCTCGCGGCGGAGGGGGAAATCTGCTGGGGCGGCATGCACAGTTGGAAATACATGACGCAATTGCTGGAGGAAGTCGGCAAGCCGAAGCTGGTCGGATTTCAGGCGGACATGGCCCACACGCTTCTCTACACGCTCGGCTACAACGCCCCTGAACACCGCATTGTGCCAAAGGATTTTCATTGGGAACCCGGCGCCTTCCACGCCGCCATGACGAAAATGACGAAGGCACTGCGCCCGTGGCTGATGGATTTTCACGTCGCGCAAAACGACGCGACCGTCAAAGGCTCCGGCTCGCACGACAAAACCGGACGCCACTGCCTCGCCACCGATCCGAATGGGAAATTGAACATCGCGCGCGACGCCGGCTACTGGCTCCGCGACGAGAATAACACGGTCAATAAGAAAATCAAACACATCTGCTGGGACGGCTGCATGTTCCCGAACGATGTCATGATGAAACCCGAGACCTGGAACAACATTCTCGCCTCGATGATCCAGGTGCGCGAAAACCACGGATGGGCGGCTTAGTATGCGGGAGGCGCATCTTACTAATAGGACATCAAACTGCGAGACGCCCTTTAATCCCCTCGCCCCGCTTGAGGGGAGAGGGACAGGGAGAGGGGAACTTAGAGAACAAAATGAATATATGCCAATACGCGATGCAGGACCCCTCTCATTAACACCCCGCTTTAGCGGGGTGGTGCCGGGCAGCCCCAAGGCAGGAAACCGTTTTAACGGTTTCCCACGCCCGCATGAGACCACGCGCTTTCGACAAACCGTTGAAACGGTTTGTTTTTCGTCGCGTCCGGGGTTCACCCCGCTGAAGCGGGGTGTTAATGAAATGCCACCGGAAGAATTTTGTCTCACACCCGTTCGCGATTGAGTTTAAATTCTGATTTTCACGTTTATCACACCTTCATTTATGAAGCCACTCAACATCGGACTCATCGGATGCGGATTCATGGGCCGCACCCACTCCAACGCCTTCAGCAAGGTCAATCATTTTTTTGACCTTGAATACAAGCCCGTTCTCAAAGCCGTCTGCGCCCGCAGCGAGAACACCGCCCGCGCCTTCGCCGCCAAATGGGGCTACGAAAGTTTTGAAACCGATTGGCGCAAGCTCATCCAGCGGGCGGACATCGACGCCATCGACATCGCCAGCCCCAACGACACCCACGCCGAAATCGCCATCGCCGCCGCCAAAGCCGGCAAAATGATTTTGTGCGAGAAGCCGCTCTCGATGGACGGCCCGCAAGGCAAAATCATGGTCGCCGCCGTCGAAAAAGCCAAAGTGCCGAACATGGTTTGGTATAATTATCGCCGCGTCCCCGCCGTGACGTTGGCCAAACAACTCATCGATGAAGGGAAGCTCGGCCGCATTTTCCATTATCGCGCCAAATTCCTCCAGGATTGGACGATCAGCCCCGAACTTCCGCAAGGCGGCGCGGGTCTATGGCGCCTGGACGTTAAAGTCGCCGGCAGCGGCGTGACCGGCGATCTGCTGGCCCATTGCATTGACACCGCCGTGTGGCTCAACGGCGGCATCGACAAAGTCAACGCCATGACCGAAACCTTCGTCAAAGAGCGCAAGCACAACCTGAGCGGCAAAGTCGAAAAGGTCGGCATCGACGACGCCTGCGCCTTCCTCGCGAGATTCAAGAACGGCTCGCTGGCCACCTTCGAATCCACCCGATACGCCCGCGGCCACAAAGCCCTCTACACCTTTGAAATCAACGGCGAGCACGCCTCCATCGCGTGGGATCTGCACGACCTGCACCGCCTGCAATACTTCGATCACCGCGACGAAGGCCGGGTCCGCGGCTGGCGCAACGTGCATGTGACCGACAGCGACCAGCCATATATGAAAAACTGGTGGGTGCCGGGATTGCAAATCGGCTACGAACACACTTTCGTCCACCAAGTGGCGGATTTCCTGGCGGGCCTCAGCAGCGGCACCTTCGCCGCTCCCACCTTCCGCGATGCGCTGGAGACGCAGTATGTTTGTGATGCGGTGTTGAAATCGGCGAGGACGCAGAAGTGGGAAAAGGTCTCCTCCTCGCTGCGAAAGATAAGAGCGGCGTAGAAACTGGACTAAGAACTCTGCGAAGTTATGCCGGTCGATCTCAATCGACGGTCGCGCACTGCGACCAACGCCTTGTTGGCCGTAGCGAGCGCCGCTGGAATTTGAACGTGTACAGCGCCGCACGGCCCGAAGACCGTGCGGTGTTGTGCGGCTTAGAGTCCTAGTTGGAATCCAAGTTGCCCGCAGGCACCGTTTATGTGAACGGGGAACGGCCTTCCGCTCCTGGCACGGATGATTCGACGTGTTTTCCAGTGCCTTACGCACATTCTAAACACAATCGATTCACCGCACGTATAACAACGATAGATTTTGCCCATGGCAAAAGCCTTTTGTTAATGTGTGCAATCGTCATTGACGCCGGACGGGTCTTCTGTTAGTTTCGCACTCGCATCAGAGGGCGGATAACACCGCTCGCACGTCTCCGTTGGCGACTGCCAGCCAACGAAAAAATTATCGACCTTCTCAAACGGTGACACGTTTGGGAAGGTCGGTTTTTTACAAATTAGGATTCACTCATCTTCAATAATTATTTGCAGCGCCAGCCACGCTTGAATTCTCGCCAGCTCAGCCTTCTTTATTGTAGGCGGGCACTGAATAGTAATCTTCCGCTTGGACTTTGGATCAAGAGTCAACGTAAATTGCTCCACCCCTGATTCCGTCGGAGCCAGCAATGAGTTGCCATTTGGCTGCGGACTCGCTTCCGTCGGCGCAAATGATTGTCCGCTTGCGATTTTCAGCAGAGAACCGTCACGAGTAATAATGCCCACGAAGGCCAAATAGTCGATTAACGGCCATAGACGAGGTTCGTACTCCTTCGATGCAGCGCAGGCCTCGGCAAGCACAGTAACCGCTTCACTCGCATCGTACGGGCGGAATTTGATTCTCGGAACGAGAGTTTGGGCAAACCACGAAGCCTCAATCGGCCCTCTAAGTTTTTCCTTTGCCCGTTCCGGATCCCATTCGTACGCTTTTACGTATGCCATGACATCCTGAGAGGGTATAAACCCCTCGCTATCCTTTTGCCTTTGCAGGAAGCCCAGCTCGCAGAAAAAGGCATTTGTCACCACTATTGTACCCGCAGCCATGCCAATTATTTTGCCAGCTTCCTCATTTGTGACTGGTTTACCGCCGTTTGCGCTGTACGAGACGGCAAATGCGCGAAGACCTGCTACTTGCTTCTCAAACACAAGGCGGTCGGATGGCAACGTCTTTGTTGGTGGCGACTTTCTTGGGCGGGCTGGTTCTTGCGGCAGCTTCACCGCATCAGCCGCTCCGATTGAAGTTGAAGATGAATCACTCATATTGTTATCAATTGAATGAGAATATTACGATTCGAGCAAGAAAAAAATGTATCGTTATTCATTTTATAATCCTAAGTGGTTTATAATAAGGCATGAATGAAATGTAAAAGTTATGATTTCTTTCTTTCGGAATCCGATACCAGTTGCTGGTTTCTTCATATTTAGTGTTTTTACGGAAATCAAAGACGCGGATCAAATCAACATATTTGCAGATTTGCTTTCCGTGCGTGTGAATAAAATTTTCAGAAAGAGATTCCACTCCCCTGTAGGCGGTGCCAGTCGCGTTTTTGGGAGAAAGTCGCGCCGCGCGAAGACCGGATTTGCAAAAAGACGCATTTTATGCGCGTGTTCTGCTTGGCGACCAGTGAGGGTCGGACCTTTTCCGACTCCGTGGTTAATTCCCTGGCCACCCCTTTCATTAACACCCCGCTTCAGCGGGGTGTGGGCGCAGCCGGAGCCACCAAAACCGTTTTAACGGTTTTGTCATCGCGCCATTTCAACCCATAACGCTCCGCCAGCAATTTCACCTCATCCGAGTATGTCCTCTTGCGGTGATGCTCCTCCTGATTGGCGATATATTTTGCCACTTCTCCGACGCCGGAGTGGGAGACGGAAAACACCCCGTAGCCCCGTCCCCACGCGAACGGTTTGTCAACCAGCCCGTTTTTGTTCAGCCAATGCGAGGATCCGCCCTTGAAGAATTGCATCATCTCCTCAATGGATAGTCCCGTGGGAAGGTCCACCAGCGCGTGAACGTGATCCGGGTTTGCGAAATTGATCTTCATGTGGATCCCTTTCTCGTCCGCGTAGCGCGTGAGATGGGCGGAGAGTCTTGCGGCAGCCACCTTCGTGAGGAGCGGACGACGCTCCAAGGTGGCCCAGACCAGATGCAGCCAAACACGGGAGTAGGAATGGACAGACACAGAACATAGTTAGGCGGCGGCGTGAGCCAAGGCAAGGATAGAAACCGTTAAAACGGTTTCTCCTTTCTGAGCCGCGGACCACCCCGCTGAAGCGGGGTGTTAATGAAAGGACGGTTACAAAAATCCTGTCTCACACCCCTTTTCTCCGCAAGTCCACTGAACGGAGGTTGCTAACAACTTCGCGCTATGTAATTGTGCCTTCGGCCTTTTTTCACGGATTGCGGTATGCCCATGAAAACGATCATATTTACTCTCCTGTTCGGGGTCGCTACCCTCGGTGCCGAACCGTCCATCATTTTCGACAACCGTCCTGAATTCGGAATTCCGCCGGAAGCAAAAGCGCAGGAAAATCTGGCGGCCCATGGCAACGGCACGTTATCCAACCTTCTTGGCAATACCGTAAAAACCGTCCGCGTTCGTTATTTCAACCAGAAAACATGGCCCGTCGAAAACCAGGCGCGAGACTATATCGCAGGGCTGCTGACGAACAAGAGCACCGAGTGTTACACGTTCCAAATTTGGTCTGAGCTGGTTGCAGAGCCGGGGATTGAGTGTTTGATCGATTTTACGGACGAAACTCGGGGCAAGGTCGTCGCAGCACACAAGCAATATTACGAAGGCCGGCTGCTGATTTGGAACACTGAGGCTTGCTACCGCGACCCTTATGGCAAATGGTGGTATATCGAGCTATTCGATTATTTTCACGGCCACCATCCGTCTGGGACCCGCGATCTGTCACGAGAGAAAATGGGCAAATGATCGCGGGAAGCCCCAATGAACCGGAAATGGGATGCGGGACGCGAGGCGCGTCCCGTTGCACGCGTGGGCGCGTGCGCTCCACCGGATTCAGAGGCTTGGGAGCACACGCGCCTCGCGTGTCGCGCTTGGCGCCCTCGCCGAGCGCTTCTCCCGAGGTTCATTGGCAGCCTCGCTCTACCGTAATTTGTTGCGGAATTCGCTTCTGGTTTCTCCGCCAAGTTGTGGTAACGTCGATACAGTTATGAGCAGCCAATTTTATGTTGGCAATTCGTCATGGGTTCGACCGCCGGTCCCTCCTGATGGCTGCGTCTGCCCTGCCTGCAAACGCCGGCTCTACAACCGGCGACTCGCCGCATGCGGGTTTTGCGGCGCGGCCATTCCAGCGGAATTGCGGTTCACTTCCGGCCAGATTCAGGCCATTGACCGCGAATGGACACAAATGGAGGATGACCGTCGGCAACGTGAAAATGCTGCTGGTGCGGCCGCGCATGGAACAAAGGTTGCGGTAACCGCCGTGTTATTTCCTTTTTCTTTTTGACGTCGGATGCACACCCGTCCAAGCTGAAATGATGCGGTTGGATCGGATAGCGCGACCGTCGCGCTCGCTCTGGCCGGCCCACGCGAAAGCGTCTTCCCAATAACTTGTTCAGATATGTCGCCGGACAGCGTGGCAGATTTTTGGCGATCACCGTTGGGTGAAATGCTTTGGCGAAAACACGGTCGAGACGACCGCGCTCCCCGAAACCTCTACGATCATGAGCGGCCAATCCAATATGGGCGATATGTCTTCGGGTCACTCAGCGGCGCCTGCCAAAGGTTGCGTTTGTCCTTCTTGCCAGCGCGCCATTTGCAATCGGAGACTTCCAAAGTGCGGGTTTTGCGGTGCGACGATTCCCGAGGCATTGCGATTTACCCCAAGCCAGATTGAGGCGATGGATCGCGAATTGGAGAAACTGGAAGACGCCCGCCGACAACGCGAGGCTGCTGACGAAGAGGCGGCGAACGAAGCGGCGCAAGCCATAACATTTCCTCCGATGATCTTTCAGATGAGTTGAGGGAGCATCTCACGTTTTAGCAGCACCAGAGGAGCGACATCCTTGCAAGCGTGGCTCCCTCTTATTACACCACATAACCGTGCAATTACAAGATTAATTGACACGAGGGACTTTCGGCATTATTTTTCACCCTGTCGCCATCGGGGCATGTTCTTTGATATTTTGCGTTCATTTCAACCGGCGAGGAATCTCTGGGTTCTCCGCGACTCCGCGCGCGATTGCGTTTCATGCCACCACGAAAAAACTCTCGCGCAGAGAAGATGAGCGCGCAGAGTGGCCGCAAAGACATATCCGCATCCCACCGCACATTGGGTGTCATTGGGCTCCGACTGAATATTTGGGCGGACACGCAGGTCTGCCCTGCCAAATTGCGGCGAGGCATTGCATGCTATTGCACCCTATTTCACCCTTGGTTTTTTTGCGGTAAAAACCGCGTTGCACCCACCCGCGGGCGCCAGCCCAATACTCGACGAAGGAGCATGCCAAAATGCCATGGGCGCACCGTGCTTCATTCAATTGGCTCCAGTAGGAACGGAATGTAGCGGGTTTGTAGCGGGTTTGTAGCGGTTTATCTGGTTGATCATCAACGATGTAGCGGGTGTAGCGGGTTTTTCACGCTCATATATATATATTCGATGCTTTGCTCTGCCAAGGCTCTGCTTGGTCTCTCCAAGCGACTGTCCAACAACGGCTGCACTGGGATTCTCATTCACTGAAAACAGCGGGGAATCTGTTACCAGTTTTCCGAGAGCATATATATTCAACGCTTTTGATGACGCGGCGCTTTCGCGGTGGTCCGCGCGCATGACAGAAAACGCTCCGCCGCCGGTGAAAGCCCGCTCTTGAGCCAGGCTGCGCCGACCACCAACGGAGGCGGCGCGGGCGAGATTGGCACCATTTTCAGGCGCGGACCCGCCGTGCAGGCCAGGGATTCCACCGATATCGCGACACCCGCGCCCGATTCAACCGCCGCAATCAGGCTGCTGACGCTGTCGTGCTCTTCCGCGATTTTCGGCGATGCCTTGATGGAGGCGAACATCCTCTCCAAATTTTCCTGCGCGTCGGGATATTCCTTGCGGCTGTAGGTGACGAGCGGCTCGCCGGCAATGTCCGCCAGCTTGACGGAGCGCTTTCCTGCCAGCGGATGGTTCATTGGCACGGCGAGGCAAATCGTGTCGCGGGCCAATTCCTCAAAGCGCAAGCCGCGCCCCATGGCCGAGGCGCGGACGGTGAAAGCCATTTGCAGCCGGCCTTCGAGCAGCCCCGCCAGCATTTCCTCGGTGGAATAATCGTGCAGCCGAACGCGCACGCCCGGAGATTGCTCTTGGAACGCCCGCAAAGCCCCCGGCAAGAATCTCGCCGTGAGGGAAGGAGCATAGCCGACGTGCAGTTCCCCTTTCGTGCCACTGGCGATGGCGCGCGCCGCCTTCACCGCCTCGTCCGCCCGCTGGATGACGCCGCGCGCTTCAGCGAGGAACGCCCGCCCCGCATCCGTGAGCCGCACCGACTTCGCGGTTCGCGTCAACAAGAGAAAGCCGAGTTCCTCCTCCAAATCGCTGACCTGGCGGCTCAAGGCCGGCTGCGAGACATGGAGCTTGAGCGCGGCGCGGGAAACATTTTCCACCTCGCCCACGGCGATAAAATAGCGGAGATGGCGCAATTCCATGCCGCGAGCATAATGGCGAGGGGCGCGTTGCGCCAGCATCAGAGCACTGCGTTCAGCCTCTTTTCCTGATGTTCATGAGTTCCAGATTAAAGATCTCCCATTCCTGATTTCGCTTGCCCGTTTGGCCGCCCCGCCGCCAAATTTGATGCATGACATATACGGCAGCCGCGACTCGCTACGATCATCCCGAATTTTACCGGAAATGCGGACAATGGGGGCTTCGCTTGCCAGCGGTATCACTGGGGCTCTGGCACAATTTCGGCGGCGTCGATGTTTACGAAACGGGCCGCGCCATGGTGCATCGAGCTTTCGATTTGGGTGTGACCCATTTTGACCTGGCCAACAATTACGGGCCGCCGCCCGGTTCGGCGGAGGAGAATTTCGGGCGCATTCTCAAACAGGATTTGTCAGCCTACCGCGACGAAATGGTCATTTCCACGAAGGCCGGTTACCTAATGTGGCCGGGGCCGTACGGTGAGTGGGGTTCGCGAAAATATCTTCTGTCCAGCCTCGACCAGAGCTTGCGCCGGATGGGACTTGAATACGTCGACATTTTCTACTCGCATCGGCCCGATCCGAACACGCCGCTTGAAGAAACGATGGGCGCGGTGGCTCACGCGGTTCGCTCGGGGAAGGCGCTTTACGCCGGGCTCTCCAATTACAAGCCGGAGGAAACCCGGAAGGCCGCGCATATTCTTCGCGAAATGGGCGCGCCGTGCCTCATCCATCAGCCGCGGTATAGCATGTTTGACAGATGGGTGGAGGATGGCTTGCTGGCGGCGCTTTCCGAGGAAGGAATCGGCTGCATCGCGTTTAGTCCGCTGGCGCAAGGGTTGCTGTCGGACAAATATCTGCGCGGGATTCCGGAAGGTTCGCGGGCTGGCAAGGTTCACGGGTTTCTGCGTCCTGCGCAGGTGACGCCGGAAAAAATTGCGCAAGCGGAGAAGCTGAACAAGATTGCCGCCGCACGCGGGCAAACGCTGCCGCAGCTCGCGCTGGCGTGGGTTCTGCGCCAGCCGCAGATGACTTCCGTCCTCATCGGCGCGAGCAGTGTGCCGCAGTTGGAGGAAAATCTGAAGACGGTGGAACGCCTTGCGCTGAGCAAGGATGAATTGGACAGCATCGAGAAGATTTTGGCGTCGTAGTTGGTCTAATCGCCAAGGCGCTTCTTGAATTCGCGGCAGGCTCCGGCGATGTCGTGAGCGCTCAGAATTGCGGAGACGACGCAAATGCGCGTTGCGCCCGCGGCGAGGACTTCATCGATATTCTGTAAATTGATTCCGCCGATGGCGAACCACGGGATGGTTACATTTGCGGCCGCCCAGCGGACGTATTCCAGCGTGACGGCTTTTGCGGCTGGCTTGGTGCCGGTCGGATAGACCGGGCCGATGGCGATGTAATCTGGTCCGGCCTCGACGGCGCGAGCGGCTTGCTCGGGTGCATGCGTGCTCAATCCAATTCCAAGTTTGGAGCCGCCAGTCACGTCGACCGCTTTCACAAAGCCCGCATCAAAAAAATCCTCTTGACCGAGGTGGCACAAATCCGCGCGGACCTTTTTTGCGATGTCGGGATAGTCGTTGATCACCAGCAGGACGCCTGCCTTATGGACGATGGGCAAAACCTCTTCGGCCATGCGGAGAATTTCATCAGGCGCTGCACCTTTGGCCCGAAGCTGAATGATGTCCGAACCGCCGGAGCAGAGTTTGTCCGCAATCACGGCAGTGGGACGGCCATGCAAATAGGCCGTGTCAATAAAAGTGTAAAGACGGCACGCCGGGAGAGTTTTCATCAGAGCGCATGAGTGCGTCAACAAAATCCGAGCCAATTCTTGACAGCCATTTCGACTTTTTCTAAAGTTTTCAAATCGAGAATGCCCAGGTTGCGAACCAGTTTGACGGCTGGCACACCGCCTATGCCTTGAGCATCAAACACGCCCGACTCAAATCCTCGCGCCTTATGGGAAACTTCAAACCGGGTTCTGCGAACAAGTGTGGTTCGGGGAACTGTACGTTGCGACAGCCCGTTCGTGGTCAAGAAATGCAACGCTTAAAATAACTGCAGGCCGCGTCTTCTGCGCCATGCCCAAATCGACTAACCAGATTTCGCCACGTCTGGCCGCGGGCATTACGAAGTCGCCCCTTCCTCCCGGTCATATAACGAAAAGATTTCGGCTGATGCATTGGTCATCTGCTGATATTCTTCCAGCCATGCCGCCAGTTCTTTCACTTCGGCAGGCGAGAGCTTTTCGATTGCCGACTCGATTTCCGCTACGCCACTCATACAGGCAGGCTACGCCTTTCGGGGAGAATCAGCAACGACGAAACAATGAATTGGGAGCAGCGTTCATAGAAATCTTCTCGTTCCCATACCTCTGTCAACTATTCAACCAACTCCCGGCGCGTTCCGCCAAGCAATTGCTCAAGGAAGGCAGTCGAATAAACGCCGCGGCGGAAATTCGGGTCCTGCATGATGGCCTGCTGAAAGGCAATCGTGGTCTTGATGCCTGTGATCATGTATTCGGAAAGCGAGCGGGCCATTTTGTCCATCGCTTCCTTTCGATCTTTTCCCCGCGTGATGAGCTTGCCAATCATCGAGTCGTAATTCGGCGGGATGCTGTAGCCGGCGTAAACATGGCTGTCGACACGCGTGCCGGGCCCTCCCGGCGGGTAATACATCTCCACGCGACCGGGGCACGGACGAAAATCGTCGAACGGATCCTCGGCGTTGATCCGGCACTCGATGGCGTGGCCGCGCATGTGAATGTCGCTTTGCGAAAGGCGCAGCGGCTCGCCCATCGCGATCGAAATTTGCAGCTTCACCAAATCCAGCCCGGTCACTTCCTCAGTAATGGGATGCTCGACTTGAATTCGTTTGTTGACTTCAAGAAAATAAAAGTGGCCATGGTCGTCCACCAAAAATTCCACGGTGCCCGCATTGGTGTAATGCGCGACTTCAGCAATGCGAAGGGCCGCCTTGCCCATTTTCTTGCGCAGATCCTTGAACTTGTTTTCGATCAGCGGCGACGGCGTCTCCTCCACCAATTTTTGGTTCCGCCGCTGCACCGAGCAATCGCGCTCTCCCAAATGAATAAGGTTCCCGCGGCTGTCGCCAAGAATCTGAAATTCGATATGGTGCGAACTCTCGATGAACTTCTCGATGTAAACGCCGGAATTTCCGAACGATTTTTCCGCCTCGTTGCGCGCGGTGTGATAACCCTTGACCAGCGAGACGTCGTTGTGGGCCGTCCGCATTCCTTTTCCACCGCCGCCCGCGATGGCTTTGATCATGACGGGATACCCGATGCGTTTGGCGACGGTCAGGGCTTCTGACTCGTTTCCAACCGGGCCTTCGGATCCGGGCGGCGTCGGCACGCCGGCTTTTCGGGCCAGGACGCGGCTGGACGCTTTGTCTTCCAACGCGTTCATGGCGCGGGAACTCGGGCCGATGAAGCGGATGTTGCAGCTTTCGCACACATCGGCGAAGTGGCCGTTCTCGGAAAGAAAGCCGTAACCGGGATGGATGGCGTCCACGTCCGCGATTTCCGCCGCGCTGATAATGCGGTCAATGCGCAGGTAGCTATCCATGCTCGGCGCCTTGCCGATGCAAATGGCTTCGTCCGCCATTTGCACGTGCATGGAGCTGGCGTCGGCTTCGGAATAGACCGCGACGGTGCGGATGTTCATTTCCTTGCACGCGCGAATGATGCGGACGGCGATTTCGCCGCGATTGGCCACTAAGATTTTTTCAAACATGGTCCCGAAAAAGGAGCAGGCGTAAGGTCAGGTTGGGCGGATGCGGAAAAGCGGCTGGCCGAATTCGACGGGTTTGGCGTTTTCGACCAGAATATGGGTGATGACGCCCTTGGCCTCGGCCTTGATCTCGTTCATCACCTTCATCGCTTCAATAATGCAGACGACGGTATCGGTGTTCACCTCGGTCCCGACTTCCGCGAAATCGGCCGAGTCAGGTGAGGGAGCGCGGTAGAAAGTGCCAATCATGGGAGATTTGATTTCGACCAAATTTGAGGGCGGAGGCGCCGGAAGGGCGGCGGCGGAGCCCGGCGCCCCAACTTGAGCGCCAGTCGAAGCGACCGCCATCGGATATTGCATTTGTTCATCGGGAGGAAGAGCTGGCCCAGTTACGCCGCGCTTCAGCTTGATTTTGAAATCCTGCCGTTCCAGCTCAAATTCGGAAAGGGAGTTTTTCCGCATGAGGTCGATGATGGCTTTAATATCTTTTAAATCCATAGGTGTCTCCAACTGCGGGCAAGAAGTTCTTCGTTCCAGTTCGTCCAGATGCTCATCGATTAAAAAAGCCGGAGCCGACCCGACTCTGCTTCACAAATCATATTAAAATTAACGGAGCCGACACTAAGGCGGTCAAAATCTGGCGTCAAGAGTTAATTTTCACACCAATTTCACGAAAGCCGCCCAAAATAAGCTTTCATAGAACTTCGTTAACGTTATAGACTGCGTCGTAACAGCCAGCCGAAGAGGAAAAACATGGGGCAAGCCAAAGCCGGGACATAGAGGTGAAAGTCGACCACGCTGTGCAAACAAACGCCGAGGAGGCCGACAAACACAGCAAATTCCAACCAATCCATGGGGCGGTTGGTGCCAAAATAACGATAAAGGAGCGTAAACAGCGAAAAAATGGTCGTCAGGTAGATGGCACTTCCAATTAGCCCCGAGTCCGTCGCTTGTTCCAAATAATCGTTGTGGCAAAGCCTGGCAAATTCATCAGCCGGGCGGCGAATCTGTTCATATGGCACTTCAAATGTTCCTGGACCTGTGC
Organism: uncultured Verrucomicrobiae bacterium; assembly: GCA_963764165.1. Lineage (GTDB taxonomy): Bacteria > Verrucomicrobiota > Verrucomicrobiia > Limisphaerales > Palsa-1400 > Palsa-1400. The sequence goes on along the minus strand of CAVXRD010000002.1, from coordinate 3,179,177 downwards.
CTAGAAGGGGGTGTGCCTTGATGATAATTCCCGCAGCCCGCCAATAGCCAAACCGGGCACCCATGCTATTCCTGTCCTTTTTGAAATAGGCTTCATACTTAATGGCGAAGCCGATGGAACCCAGGGCCAGACAACCGCAAATCACGGTCCATTTCCAACGTTTGGGAAGCTTGGAATACCCAATAGCCACCAGCACCGAAACCATCAAAACGAGCCAGCCCGCCTTTGAACCCGACCAAAAAATGCAGGCCAATCCGCATACGCCCAGCACCAAAACGAACAGCAGCCGGATGGACTCGCGCAGCTTGGGTGCCAGCCGCCAAAGGAAAACCAGGGTTACGGGCAAAAAAAGCACGATCCCGCCAGCCAGGGTATTTGGGTTGTCGAACGTTCCGAAAATACGGCCGGTGGAAATCCGTTTCATGTATTCGGGGTCGATGTCGGAAAATTGAGCTGAATCGAGCATCATCTTGCGCGTGGCCTCAAGTTCCCCGAAATGCTGTTGCAAACCGCGCCTCATAGACCATGCCAGCGCCAGCCCAATTCCGGCCCAGATCGGCCATGGATTCGCGATCCGGTCGGTTGCAAAGAATCCGATGTAAAACAATGCAATGGCGATGGCGAAATGGGTCATTGTCAGCTTCGTGAGTGCCGCATCCACGGTTTGAGTGGCGGCGACACATTGCCAGAGGAACCAAGCGAGCGGCAGCACCAGCACCCAATGAAATTTCAGGCGGCTCCAATCGACCGCGAGCAACGCGCACAGCGCCATTGGAAGAAAGATCCATGTTGCCCAATGCGGCGGCCACGAGTCATATATCAACGATATGTTCGGATCCCGGCTGATCACCCGGTCGAGAATGACCGGGCTTCCGAACTTGGTAATGGCAATGAAGAAGAACAACCCCGCCACAAACGCGAAAAGGAACGGCATCTTCGGCGTTTCCTTGGCAGCCGTTATGGGCTTTGGCGGCATTTACAGTCGCAGTTTCAAGAGGCCCACTTCGAGCGCGAGCGCTTCCTGGACGTTGCTGTGGAGCTGGCGCTGCAGGCGATCCATTTCCTCCAAATTCCGCCGCGCTTCGGTGGCAGGGATGCGCCTGGCGACAGCTTGCGCCGCCGCCGCAAACGTCGGAAACGAAAGCATCTCCGCGCCGGCATTGAGACTCTGCAGCCAGATATCGCGCAGCCACCACTGCAAAACGCCAAGCAGTTCGGCCCGCTGGCGGCGGTACTCCGCTTCAACCGCCGCCGACAATTCATCCTCGAGCCGTTCGCGCATGGCCGGCTCCAGGTCGTCGTAACGCTCCAGCGGCGAGCGCGCGGCAAGAGCTTTTTCAATCTCTCCCTTTTGCTCCGCCAGCTTTTTCATGAGGAGGCCGAGCAACCGATACCGCGCCATCAAGCCGCCTGCCCCTTCCGCAACCATGCTCGTGAACGCGCCCAGCCAATCCGTCTGCGCCGCGTCAAATTTCGCGCCTGTGTCGGCAAACGACAGCCGCAGGCAGCGCGAGATGATCGTCTCCAGCATCCGCTGCGGCTCCGTTGTCAATAATATCAATAAACTTCGCGGCGGCGGCTCTTCCAGCGTTTTCAGAAACGAATTCGCCGCCTGAATATTCAACCGATCCGCCGCCACCAGAATTCCAACCTTATAAATGGCCGAAGTCGGCTTCAAATTGATGGTGTGCATCAAATCGCGCATCACGTCGATGGTGATGACGCGCGATTTCGATTCCGGCCGAATCCACGTCACGTCGGGATGGTTCAGATCGTCAATGCGGCGGCATTGATCGCAACGGTCGCAGCTATCGAGCGGCAGGCCGTTCGGCGAGCGGCGCGCCGGCGAAAGGCAATTCACCGTCTTGGCGAGCGTGCGCGCGACATTTTCCAGCTCGCCGAGCGACCCGCCGGAAAACAAATAGGCGTGGGCGAGCCGGTCGCGCTCCAGACTGCGTTGCAGCAGTTGAACGATGCGTGCCTGGTTTGGAAAATCGGAAAACATCGGGAGTCAATTTAACGAATCAAGCGTGCTTCTGCATCAATTGTTTTACCGCCAGCGGAATTCCAGCCAGCGGCCGGTCATCCAGCGAAAGGTCGATCGAGTAAAGCCCCGGCTGGGGGAAATTCAATTGGATGATGTTCACCACGACATTCCGCGAAACAAACGTGGCGTCGGCGGGAAATTGGACATCCACCGGGACATCCATGCTCTTCATGATCGGCTGGCCGTCCTCATCCACGAAATTGATATGCAGAGCGTGATTTCCCTCTTCATGCCGGTCAAAGGCGACCCGGACGGCGATGGCAAATTGCGGGTGCTGCATGGGAATTTCTGTCGCGTAAATGGTGTCGAAAGTGCCGAGAACATTGAGCTTCCCGCTGTAATCCGTCGCCGCATCGCACAGTACCGCCACCTGAATGGTCATAATGTTTGGAGCATATTCCCAACCGCGAAGCGCCGAAAGCCAATAAGAGCGCGTTTTGAAAATAGATCGGATAACTGCGTCCGCGCCGATTCATCGCAATGCAGGTACAGAGAGACGGAAGTTGGTTTCACGCGCGTCGCTAAATCGGGTCCGCCATTAAGCATTTCTTCCAGAATCCACCTCGCGTCCATCGTCCGATAAACAAATCGGGATCATTCCTGATGTTCCAGATTATTTTATTTTCCCAAAGAATGGGCGAAGGCGCGAAGGATGGGCAAAGCATCATGGACGCGCCGATAGCCTCTACGCGCCACGTTCATGGCTGCTCACGTATCGATATCGCGAGCGCCTTTATCTTGGTAACCATGTCGATTTCGCGATAAATCAGCATATTCTTAATGGATTTGATGAGAATAAGCAGGCTCCAAATCCCAGCCGCGAGAAGGGCCGCTCCGATGATGCAGTTCCCAATCGAGCCATGTCGAACGCCATTGTAAATGCAAACCACACCCATTGGACCAAGCATGGCTGCGACCAGACATTGAGCCACCCGAGTCCCGGAGGGCAGCACAACCGTCTCGTTGCACTTGTCGCACTTGAATGTCAGCTCGTACCCGGATTTGGCCCCGCTGACAAACTTAGTCCACTGCTTCACGGACACCGCCTTCATCATTTTCCCACAGACGCATCGCCGCATCGGCGAGAAGAGCGGAGCGGCGTCAGGGCCTCCGAGTCCAAGAATCTGGCTTGAAAACTTGTAGAAATATACATAAACCAACACCCCAAAAATCGGAACCACTGAGATGGGAACAAAAACCCATAACGCATGTTTTTGCCACCCCTTGACGACTTTGAGCAGCCTGTAAAGAGACGTTGCGCACGGAATAAGGCAAATTACAGGCATTCCCACCCAAATCGCAAAAGTTAGGTTTGAGAGAGCCCTTGGTAGCTGTTCGCCGGCCCACGATTCCACAACTGGAACGGCCCACGCCGATACGCCGCCGGCGGCCAACCAGAAGAAAACATTTCTGGCGCGAAAGGCCAATGCTACAGCCAGCAACTCCTTTTCACGACCCGAAAGTTCGGACGCCGTGACTGCCCTCACTGGTTGGGTTTGCGGCAATCTGTGTGAGATCGAGGCCGGTGTCGGAACCTCTGCGACTGCACCGGGTGCGTCCACGAGTTTTCCGCCGTCCCGGCACATTGTGTATAGATCATCGTAAACAGCTCCGCAAATGGGGCACTTTTTCATAAGTTGGGATGCCACTGAATCACAAACCAAGATCGAACACGGCTACTAGTAGTGTAACGGCAAATCGCGCCTGATTGCACCTGCTTTTTGAAAAAGTGTTTTTGAAAACGTGTGAAAAATGGGGAACAGCAAACCAGCCACAAAAAAGCGCCCACCGGAATCGGCGGGCGCTCATGTTGCGATATTCTATCGGCTCGTGGCTTACTTTTTCTTGGCCGGAGCCTTGGCCGCGGCCTTTTCCTCCAGCGCAGCCTGGGCGGCGGCGAGGCGGGCGATCGGGACGCGGAAGGGCGAGCAGCTCACGTAGCTCAAGCCGACGCGGTGGAAGAACTTCACGCTGGCTGGATCGCCACCGTGTTCGCCGCAGATGCCGAGCTTGATGTCGGGGCGTGTCTGGCGGCCTTTTTCAACCGCGATCTTTACCAGTGCGCCGACGCCGGATTGGTCAATCGTGGCGAACGGGTTCTGCTTGATGATCTCCAATTCCTGGTAACGTGGCAGGAACGAGCCCGAATCGTCGCGGCTCATGCCGAGGCACGTCTGGGTCAGGTCGTTGGTGCCGAAGCTGAAGAACTGCGCGTCCTTCGCGATCTCGTCGGCCGCAAGGGCGCCGCGGGGGATTTCGATCATCGTGCCGACCATGTATTTGACCTTGGTCTTCTTCTCTTCCATTACCAGCTTGGCCGTCTTGTTGACGATCTCCAACTGCTGCAGGAGTTCCTTCGGGAAGCCGACGAGAACGATCATGATCTCGGGCTTCACCGGGATGCCTTCCTTCTGCACGATGATGGCCGCCTCGATGATGGCGCGTGTCTGCATCTCCGTGATTTCAGGGAAGGTGATTCCCAAACGGCAACCGCGCAATCCAAGCATCGGGTTGAATTCATGCAATTCAGCCACGCGCTTGGAGATTTTCTCGACGGGCACGCCCATCTTCTTGGCGAGGTCCGCCTGGGCCGCTCCGTCGTGCGGGAGGAATTCGTGCAAGGGTGGGTCGAGCGTGCGGATGGTCGCAGGCAACCCTTTCAATTCGCGGAAAATTCCGGCGAAGTCGTCGCGCTGATATGGCAGCAATTTGGCGAGCGCCGCTTTGCGCGCTTCCAAGCTGTCCGCCAGGATCATTTCGCGCATGGCGTCGATGCGGTTGCCTTCAAAGAACATGTGTTCCGTGCGGCAAAGGCCGATGCCGACCGCGCCAAAGCCGAGAGCGTTGGCAACCTGCTCGGGCGAATCCGCGTTCGTGCGCACTTGCATGCGGGTGGCTTTGTCGCACCACTTCATCAATTGCGCGAAGTTCTGATACGTCTTGCTTTCCTTCGGTTGGAGCGTCTTGGCGATGAGCACCTGGATGATTTCTGAAGGCGCGGTTTTCAACTCGCCTTCGTAAACTTCGCCGGAGGTGCCATCAATGGAGAGGAAATCGCCTTCATTATACTTCTTGCCGCCAACTTCCAATTTGCGGGCAGAATAATCGACGTGCAGCGCGCTCGCCCCGCAGACGCAGACTTTGCCCATCTGGCGGGCGACGAGGGCCGCGTGCGAACTGACACCGCCGCGGGCCGTCAGGATGCCTTCCGCGGCGATCATGCCGCGAAGATCTTCGGGCGAAGTCTCGAGACGGACGAGGAGAACTTTTTCGCCTTTGTGGGCGGCTTCAACAGCGCGGTCAGCGTTGAAATAGATTTTTCCAGTGGCCGCGCCGGGACCGGCGGGCAAACCTTTGGCGATGACCTTGGCCGCTTTGATGGCCGCGCGGTCAAACACGGGCGCGAGAACCTGGTCGAGCTGTTCGGCAGGCACGCGTTGGACGGCTTCCTCCCAGCTAATGAGTTTTTCCTTCTCCATTTCGACAGCGAAGCGAACGGCGGCGAGGCCGGTGCGTTTGCCATTGCGGGTTTGGAGCATGAACAATTTGCCATCTTCGATGGTGAACTCGAAGTCCTGCACATCGCGGAAATGGCTTTCCAAAGTCTGGCGGACTTTTTCCAGTTCTTTTGCGGCGGCGGGCATGATCGCGGCCAATTCCGCCACCGGATTGGGTGTGCGAACGCCGGCCACAACGTCTTCGCCTTGGGCGTTGATGAGGAATTCGCCGTAGAACACTTTTTCGCCGCTCGCCGGGTCGCGGGTGAAGGCAACGCCGGAACCGGACTTTTCACCAGTATTGCCGAACACCATGGACTGGACGTTGACGGCAGTTCCCCATTCGGTGGGGATGTTATATTTCTGGCGGTAAACAATCGCGCGGTCGTTCATCCAGGAGCCGAACACGGCGCTGACGGCGCCTTCCAATTGCTTCCACGGGTCGGTCGGGAATTCTTTCTTCGTGCGTTCCTTGATTAGTGCTTTGAAACGCTTGACCAATTCCTGCAAACCAGCGTGGTCAATGCGCGTGTCTTCAACGTGCTTTTCCTTGGGGAACAGCTCGGCCTTCAAGCCGTCGATGACGGTTTCAAAAGGTTCGTGGTCTTCGCCGGGGGCTTTCTGGACGCCCATGACGACGTCGCCATACATTTGGATGAAGCGGCGGTAGCAATCCCACGCGAAGCGCGGATTATTGCTGACCTTCTCCAGGGCCAGAACAGTCTGGTCGTTCAAGCCGAGGTTCAAGATGGTGTCCATCATGCCCGGCATCGAATCCCGTGCGCCCGAGCGCACTGCCACCAGCAGGGGCTTTTGGGTGTCGCCGAATTTCTTGCCGAGAATTTTTTCGGTGTTGGCGACGGCGGCCTTGACCTCCGCCCACAATTGTTTTGGATAAGTCCGCCCATGGGCGTAATAATAAGTGCATACTTCCGTGGTGATGGTAAAGCCGGGAGGAACGGGGAGGCCGATGCGGGTCATTTCCGCAAGATTGGCTCCTTTGCCGCCCAGGAGGGGCTTCATGCCTCCGTGGCCGTCGGCTTTTTTATTGCCGAACAGATATACATATTTTTCGGAACTTGATGATTTTGCCATATAAAATGTCCTGTAAAAACTCGCCCGGGGGCGACGTCGAAACGTCTGCTGACTTTAGCAAAGCGTCACCCACAGTCAAATTCAGTTTCTCTGATTTAGCACGCCTGAAATTGCGATTTGTTTGGCGCAACTTGTTCGACCGCGCAGCTTCTTCCATAGGTGCAGCATTAGTTTTATTGTTTTTCCTTGGAAATTGCCAGCGCAATGCAGTGGCGGATGGCGCCGGAACAAACATTTATTCCGTCAAAGGTGTGGTGAAGGAGCTGCCCTCTGATGGCAAAAGCGTCGTGATCCGCCACGAAAAAATCCCCGGCTATATGGATGCGATGGTGATGCCGTTTGAGGTGAAGGATACCAATATCCTGCGCGGGATTCAGCCGGGAGATGCCGTTTCTTTCCAACTGGCGGTCACTCCGAAGGAAGGGTGGATTCAGTCTCTGGTGAGGCTGAATACGACCAATACGACCAATTGGTCCTATACGACGAATTCGTCCTCCATAACGCTGACGCACGCGCTCGAGCCGCTGGTTCCCGGCGACCCGCTCCCGGAATACACCCTCACCAACGAATTGGGCCAGGCCGTCAACCTCGCCAAATTAAAAGGCGAAGTGATCGCCTTCACCTTCTTCTTTACAAGCTGCCCCTACCCGGATTTTTGCCCAAAGATGACCCTGCAATTCGGCGAGGCCGAACGCGCCTTGGAAGCTGCCACCAACGCGCCCGCGCATTGGCATCTGTATTCCATTTCGTTCGACCCGAAGCGCGACACGCCCGCGCATCTGGCGGATTACGGCACATCCGTGAATTACAACAGCGCGCACTGGAGTTTCCTGACCGGTTCTCCCGAGCAAATCGGCGGATTGGCGGACCAGATGGGCGAGAATTACTGGACCGAGGACGGCAGCATCGGCCACAACCTGCGCACCGTCGTCGTCGCCCCGAACGGGCGCATCCGCAATATCGTCGGCGGCAACAAGTGGACGGTGGATGAATTTGTCGCCGATATCATCGCCGCCGCCAAGCCGCAATGAATCCGAATGCGCCGGAACGAGACGCAATATCGAGCGGGGCCAAAATTCCCGCCAAGCCAGAGGCGCTTTTTGGGAGGGACATTTCGCCGGAACGATTCAGAAGCTGGCTTCTTTATCTTTTCCTGCTAGGCTTGATCGTCCGCACCGGCTTTCTGCTGGAGCACGCGCACTCGCCTTCCTTCGGAGTGCCGACGCTCGACCAAAAGTATTACGACATGGCGGCGCGCATGATCGAATCGGGACGCGATTTGCATTTGCTGCGCGGGCTGCGTCCGCTGCTTTATCCGATGTTCCTCGCGGCCATTTATAAAATCGGCGGCGCGCATGGAGTGGATTTGGCTATTGTGACGCAGCATTTGCTGGGAATCTTCACCGGGATTTTGGTGGCGCTGATTGGCGCTCGCGTTTTTCGGAATCGCGTGTGCGGAATCTTGGGAGGGGCTTTGTATTTGCTCGCGCCGGTGCCGCTTTATTTCGAGGGGGAGTTGCTGATTGAATCGAGTTATATATTCCTGATTTTTCTCGGTGTTTGGCTTGTCATACGAACGGCGGAATTTGATGCAACGGGGACGGCTCGGCGGGAGCCTCCTGTTGCAGGCCGGGTGCCCTCACCCGGCGGGGAACAGCTTAGACCAGGAAAGGTGAATTCGGATGACAACGTTGCCAATACACCCGCAACCGCCGGGTCAGGGGACCCGGCCTACAAATGCGCGCTGCTTTGGATTCTCTGCGGTGCTGTGACCGTTCTCACGGCGCAGGCGCGCCCGAATATTCTCGTCTTCATGGCGGTGTATCCGTCGCTGGCCGCGTGGCGCTGGTGGAATTCGCGGCGTTGGGCTGCGCTGGTTCCGCTGTGGGCGCTGGCAGGCGGGGTGCTCATGGGAATTCCATGGGCTTTTGTCAATAAAATGCAATCCGATCGTCTGCAAGCAATCCCCTCGGCGGGAGGCGTCAATCTTTATCTCGGCAACAAACGCAAAGCCGACGGGATGACGGTGGAATTGAATCGGCGCGTCGATTACAGCGAGGAATACGAGGATTCGGTGGAAGTGTGGGCGCGGCAGGAATATGCGGCGGCGATGCAGGCCGCGGGGCGGCCACCGGATTCCGATCCGATGGCTATATCAAAATATTGGACGCACCAGGCGATTCTCGAAATCAAGGCCGACCCGGCGCATTGGCTGCATCTCATGGCGAAGAAGACTTGGTTGATGTTTTGGAATGCGGAGGTTCCCAACAACAAAGCGTTCGCTTTTTTGCAAATGGAGTTCGGTTGGCTTCGCTGGCTGCCGGTGCGGTGGGTGGTGCTGCTCATGCTTGCGCCCGCCGGCATTTGGGCGGCGCTTCGATTGGGCCGCTGCGAGCCGCTCTTCGTGGTGCTGATTTATCTGGCGCTTTACGCCGCGGCGGACATCGGCTTTTTCATATGCGACCGCTACCGGTATCCACTTTGGCCGGCAATGGCGGTCCTGGGCGGTGGAGGATTGGCGTGGTTCATCGAAACGCTGCGTCAACAACAATGGAAACAGTGCGCAGGCCTGATGGCGAGCGCGGCATGCATGGCTGCCATTTCGCTGCCGAATTGGTTTCACGCGCAATTGCCAACCTTTGCCCGCGATTATCTTTTTCGTTCCGTCGCTTCGTTTGAAAAAGGGCGCTTCCCGGAAGCTCTGGCGGATTTGGACAAAAGCATCGCGCTCGATCCGACCGATGCGACCTCCCTTCACGAGCGTGGCAATGTGCTGCTCGCGATGGATCGCCTGCCTGCGGCTCGCGCGCAACTCGAACAAGCGCTGCAAATGGACCCGCTGGACGCCAACGTCTGGAACAATTACGGCATCACGCTGGACCGTCTCCAGCAAACAAATCTTGCCATGCAGGCGTTCCAGCGCGGCATCGATTGCAATCCGCCAAGCCAGCACGCTTTTCTGAGCCTGGCCCTCGATCAAATCCGGCTCGGCCAATTTGAGGGCGCGTCCAACACGCTGGACAAATTTGAAAAGCAGGCGCGCGAGCCCAGCGCGCTCGAACTGGCGATTCACTCTCTGGTCGCGCGGCATTTCGGCCGCGCAACGGAAGCGGATTCGCTTCTGCAAAAAGCCAATCATCTCGACGCTGCCGCAACACAGTGGGTGATGACCAATGCACCGGTGAGTCAATAATAGTTTTGAGCCCGCCTTCGCGGAGAACTGGAACGTTTTTTCCGATCGTTATTTTTTCAATCGAAACAGCGCTTCGCTGGCAAGGGGCAAAGTCACGAAGGACTGGTAATTGGTGACAAACGGCGTATTGGTGACGTCTGTCCATTGGCTTGACTCGGCGGACGGCTTTTGTTGCAACACGAATCCATCCGCCGGCCACGGCCACGAAATCGTTGCCACGCCATTGTCGCACGTGGCGTTCAAAAGCAGGCGCGGAGTCGTGATGGCGATTTGGTCGGAGACGTAGAAGGTGCCGTCGTTCAGCACGGAAATGGCGCTGGAAGCGGCTGCCAATTTCGAACCGTCACCCGAGGCGAATACAGAATACCAGGCCTCGTTCGGAAGATTGCTGCCATTCCAATTAGTCCCGCCGTCGGTGGAAACGTAGAGCGGTCCCTGCGTTCCGTTGTAGACGCCGGCCACGACGACGTTGCCATCCGCTGAACAGGCAACGCAGTTCCAAACCTCCGTTGGCGCGGAAGTCTGGATCCACGTCACGCCGCCGTCGACAGATTGGAATATTCCACCGGGATCCCTTCGCACCGCCACGAGGCGTGATCCGTTGGTTGACGCAGCCACGGCGCCCCACTGGCCGCCGGGGGCGTTGCCTTGAACCCAGGTGGCGCCAAAATCCGAGGAGGTAAGAATTCCGGCGGTGCATGTTAAAACCAATTTCGATCCGTCTGCGGAGCAGGCCATGCGATAGAGGTTGGTGTTTGGTGGAATAACCTGGGTCCAGGTTTGACCGGAATCGAGGGAAGTAAAAAACTGTGCCGGACCGGGGGTGCCGTTTTCTCCGAGCGCGGCCACTTTCGATCCTCCCGCCATTGCCACATCGAACCAATTGATCTGCGGCGCGGGCAATCGCGTCCATGACACTCCGCCGTCTTGCGACTTATAAATGCTCCGGCCATTGAATTCACAGCCATAGATTTGCATGGCGTCCGCGGAAGCGGTGAACTCGCTGATCTGAACGGGAGCGGTCAGGGACCACGTCCCGCCGCCGTCAGCGGATACGTAAACGGAAAAGGTGGGGAAACCGGACGCCGCCACCAACCGGCTGCCGTCCGAGGAACCAATGATGGCGCCCCATTCAATGTTATTTGGCGCGCTCGTGCCCGTCCACACCTGGGCCGTGGCCGAACTTGTTGCCATGGCAATGGCAAACCCGGCGAAGATGGATTTAAATTTCGGTTTCATACTGGGTCATGCGGAATTCCCGGAAAAACCGGCCCAAATATTTTTTGAATTTTTGCGGGCCAATTAGGCTCGAAATTCCGCATGAAGAGGCGGATACTAATTGTGCCCGCCCCATGAACGGAGAAATCAAATCCGAAGAAACGATATTTGCCGCGGCGATAGATTTGGCCGAGGAACGGCGGGCCGCCTACTTGTCGGAGGCTTGCGCTGGCGATGATGAACTGCTCCGCCGGGTCGAGGCGCTGCTGAATTCGCACAACAACGCTGAGACCTTCCTCGAGACTCCCCCGGCGCAATTGGAAGCATTCGAGTCCGTGCTGCCGGTCAACGATTTGGCCGGGCGCAAGGTGGGCCGCTACAAGCTCCTCGAAAAAATCGGGGAAGGCGGCTGCGGCGTTGTCTACATGGCGAGCCAGAACGAACCCATTCGCCGCGAAGTCGCGGTCAAGATCATCAAGCTCGGCATGGACACGCGCAACGTGGTGGCGCGCTTTGAGGCCGAGCGCCAGGCCCTCGCCATTCTCGATCATCCGAACATCGCCAAGGTTCTCGACGCGGGCGCGACCGTTTCAGGCCGTCCGTATTTTGTGATGGAACTGGTGCGCGGCGTCAAAATCACGGAATTCTGTGACAGCCACAATCTTTCCACCCGCGAACGGCTCGAACTTTTCATCCAAGTCTGCGGCGCCATCCAGCACGCGCATCAAAAGGGAATCATTCACCGCGACATCAAGCCCTCCAACATTCTCGTGACACTCAACGACGGGGTGCCGTTGCCGAAGGTCATTGATTTTGGCATCGCCAAGGCCACCCAGGAACCGCTCACCGACAAAACGCTGTTCACCGCCTTTGAGCAGTTCCTGGGAACGCCCGCCTACATGAGCCCCGAGCAGGCCGAGATGAATGCGCAAGGCGTCGATACGCGGAGCGACATCTATTCGCTTGGCGTGCTGCTCTATGAATTGTTGACAGGACGGACGCCATTCCCGAGCGACCGCCTTTTTCGCGCGGGAGTTGACGAAATTCGGCGCATCATCAGGGAAGAGGAGCCGGCCACCCCCTCCACCATGCTCCAAACCATGGCCAACGGCGACCTCACCAGCACCGCGATGCGCCGCCAAACGGATGTTCCCAAACTCGTGCGCACCATTCGCGGCGAATTGGATTGGATCGTCCTCAAGGCGCTTGAAAAAGACCGCACGCGGCGTTACGAAACGGCGGAACGCCTCGCCCGCGACGTCGCACGCCACCTGGCCGACGAACCGGTGGCCGCGTGTCCTCCCGACAAATGGTATTTGCTGGCCAAGGCGGCCCGGCGGCACAAGACGGCGGTGACGGCGGCTGCCGCGTTTGTGGGAGTCCTGATTCTCGGCCTATGCGGAACGCTGGTGGCAGTGGTGCGCATCCAATCCGCCCGCGAAGCCGAGGCGCGGGCGACGCGCGTGGCGACCGACCGTCTTTGGAATTCGTCGCTGGCCGAGGCCGCCGCACTTTCTTCGAGCCACCAGGCAGGTCAAAAAGAAAAAAGTCTGGCCGCGATTTTGACCGCCGCCTCTATTCGCGTGACAGACGAAGTTCGCGACGAGGCCATCGCGGCCCTGGCGTTGACTGACGTGAAACTTGGCACGCCCGGTTATTATTCACTCTCCAACTGGGTTCTGGAAAGACGGCGCGCCGAGTGCTCCCCGGATGGGTCGCGGTATGTGCTGCTGGACGAGCCTGCCAACGTGACGATTCGCGCGGTTTTTGGCGACCGCCCGATGTTGTCGATCCCGCGCGGCACCAATCGCCTGTTCGCCGCGCGATTCACCCCGGACGGCTCCCGCGCCCTTTTCTGGGAATCCCCGGATGGGGAGCACCGCGCGGTGTCCCTGTGGGACGTGGATCACGGCAAGGAACTGCTTAGCCATGTCCCGGCGGGATACAGCGACGCATTCAGCGATGACGGAAGCCGCCTCGCCGTTGGCGCTCCAAACGGCGGTGTCATGATATTCGATACGGCGACAGGCAAAGAAATTCTTCGCGTTTCCGCCGGCCAAGACTTCAATAATCTCGCGCTGGCCCATGAAAACGAACTGCTTTCCGGGCTTTCAAGAGACGGCCGTGTGCTTTACATTTTTGAGCTTCGCTCGGGCGGGTTATTACGGTCAATAAAGCTGGGTTACGGCGCGGACTGCGTGGCGTGGGATTGCGCTGGCAAATGGCTGGCGATTGGGGGGCGTGACAACCGGGTGCATTTGATGGATCGGGCCACCTTTGAGGAGCGCCTCGCGCTCGAAGGCCACTTCGCGCCAGTCGTCGCCCTGGCGTTCAACCATGCGGGCTCCGTCCTCGCCAGCGGAAGCTGGGACGGATCTGTCCGTCTCTGGCTGCCGGACACGGGAGAACAGTTGGTGTCAATCAAAGCAACATTCCAATCACTGGCCTTCACGGCCGACGACCGGCAACTGGGAGTCGTTGCGGTGGACCGCCATTTCCGAATGTTGGACATTGATGTGACTCCCGTTTACCACCGGCTGCACATCGATTCGGCGGAACACTATGCGGTCGCGCCGTCTTTCAGTCCGGACAACCAGCTTCTAGCCGTTGCCACGGACAATTCGATTCTACTGTGGAATGCGGAAACCGGAAAATCCGAGGCTCGGTTCGCCGTGTCGAATTACTGCGAAGGGCTTGTCTTCTCACCGGACGGCGGAAGCCTGTTCGTCAGCGAGCGCGGTGTTGGGCTGGTCAAACGACCGCTCGTTCGGAAAAAGCCAGGCTGGGAGTTGGGAGAGCCGGAAACCGTTTACGCCTCTCCCGAACTTCGCGAGGTGGCCATCGACCGGTCGGGCCGCCATTTGGCGGTGGCGGATTACGGGGCCGGCGAGGCTGTGGTCGTCGATCCGGCTTCCCCATCGAACGTCGTTCATTTGCGCACGCACAAGAACGCCGACTACATTGCCATCAGCCCGGATGGGCACTGGGTCGGCACCGGTTCGTGGCAAAATACCGAGGCCAAAATTTGGAACGTCGCCGCCGGCGGGCTGGATCGATCGTTTGCCATGCCAAGCCGCGCGCGCGTCGCTTTCGCGCCGGATAGCGCTTCCTACGTCCTGATTTCGACGGATTACCAAACATGGAAAACGAACGGCACGGCAGGTTCATGGCGGCAGGGCGGAGATTGGATTCAGCAGGTAAACAGGATGGCCTTTTCGCGGAACGGCAGGTTCGCCGCCTATGTTCACGACTTCAACCGCATTGCGATCATGGACAGCGCAAGCCATCGCGTCTTGTATAATATTCGGGCTCCCGGTTCGGCACTGGCGTTTTCGGCGATCGCCCTCGATGCCGACGGGAAACGCCTGGCGGCGGTGGAATCAGGCGGCGAGTTGCAATTGTGGGATCTTCGCGCGCTGCGCGCGAAGGTGGCCGCATTGGGTCTTGATTGGAATGATTCGCCCGATAGCGTTCCACCCATGGCCGCAAACAAATAAATGCCCGTTTAGGAAATGAATCCCGTTCCAAAACTTCTCGAAGCCATCGAAGGCGGGGACCGCCAGGCCGCCGCGGAATTGCTGCCCTTGGTTTACCATGAGCTTCGCCAGCTCGCCGCCCGGCGCATGGCGCAGGAGCCGGGCGGGCATACATTGCAACCCACGGCCCTCGTTCACGAGGCTTGGATCAAGCTGAGCGGAGGCAAGCAGGACCATTGGGACGGGCGCGCCCATTTTTTCGGCGCGGCAGCGGAGGCGATGAGGCGCATCCTCGTCGACCGCGCCCGGCGCAAGAGCGCCATTCGCCATGGCGGCGGGCAATCGCGGGTGGAATTCGACGACTCGCTGGCGGCCCCCGACGATGACTCCCGCCTGGTCGCCATCAGTGAATCGCTTGACAAGTTCGCGCAGTCGCATCCCCAGAAAGCCGAACTCGTCAAGCTCCGGTATTTTGTCGGAATGACCATTGAGGAATCCGCTGAATCGCTCCAAATTTCCATTACCACGGCGAAACGAGATTGGTCTTTTGCGAAAGCTTGGCTGCACCGGGAACTATCCGATGGCGGCCCGCCTTCAGGCGTTCAAAAGGCGGCAAAGGCTCCTTGAAGAATCGGTCAGGGATTCTCGAGTCGAACTTCGCCAGCGCCTTCCCCGGTTGTTGAACGCCGTGGCAGAAGCTCATTGCTCAAGCGGAGAACCTTCGACGCCGACACCCACAGGCGGAAGATGTTTTTCACTGGTCTTGGCTTCAGGCGGCGCTCGTAATTGAATGCGTCCAACTGCATCCGCACCTCGCGCCGCGTGGTGGTGTCACCCAAATAGTGAACGAATTCCAGATCCTTTGCGAAAAGCTGTGAACCGAACGCGATCAGCAGCGGGGCGGCCAGCCTGGCATGAAGGGGCAGGCATCGACGCAGAATACTCGATTCATATTGTTCTGGCGCGACGCGAAAGCGCGCGCAGTACGCCGACTTAAAATTGTTCTCTTCCGTGAACAAGCGTCTTGGAAAGCGGCTATCTAAATGCCAAAGCGGCCAAACATCAAGTTAATTATAAGTGACAAACCGCCCCGCATTCGCTGCCATCCGTCCTCTCAGATTTCACCGATATGATTATTTTGGGTGGCGCCTTTTGGTGTTCTTGACTTGACCGCTCAAAAACATGAGATGCGCCCCCGCCGCATTCTCAAGCCCTCGCAATCAAAATCGCGCCGATCACGATGCACGCCGCGCCAAGGCATTGGCGCAAGGTCAGGCTCTCGCCCAAGAATGCGACAGCAAGAAGCATTGCGATCACTACACTGAGCTTGTCTATCGGCGCCACTCTTGAAGCCTCGCCCATCTGCAACGCGCGGAAATAACAAAGCCATGAGGCCCCAGTGGCAAGACCGGACAAAACGAGAAAAAGCCATGTTTTCCCAGAGGCTTTGTTTATGCTCTCGATTCCCCTGTAAAGGGCGATTCCCCACGCGAATATCAGGATCACCACAGTCCGAATTGCGGTGGCCAAATTCGAGTCAACGCCCTTGACGCCAGCTTTCGCGAGCACGGCGGTAAGGCCCGCAAACAACGCCGAAAGCAATGCCCACGCAAGCCACGTCATATTCGCTCCAACGTCTTTAATTTCTTTAGGTTCCAAGTCCAGAGAAATATCCGTTCCGAACGGAACAACATGCAACGCGTGGATTACTGCCGGGTGCCGGATCTCACGCGCAAATCCCGTCTATGATCCGTCCATGGACATCGGTTAGCCGGAAGTCGCGGCCTTGGTAGCGGACGGTCAGCCTTGTGTGGTCGATGCCGCATAGCTTCAACATTGTCGCGTGCAAGTCGTGGACGTCCATGTCCTGGCCGTCTTCGAGGTAGCTGTAGCCGAGGTCATCCGTGTGTCCGTAGGTGATTCCGGGCTTGATGCCGCCCCCGGCCATCCAGATGCTGAAGGCCTTGATGTGATGGTCGCGGCCCGAGCCCTGGCCCATCGGCGTGCGGCCGAATTCTCCGCCCCAAATCACCAGTGTGTCCTCCAGCATGCCGCGCTGCTTGAGGTCCTGCACCAGGGCGGCGCTCGATTGGTCCACATCCTTGGCGGCGTCCGTCATTCCTTTGACAATCTCGCTGTGATGATCCCATGCGCGATGATATAACTGAATGAAACGCACGCCGCGTTCGGCCAGCCGCCGCGCCATCAGGCAGTTCGAGGCAAACGTTCCCTCGCCGACGTGCTTGATGCCGTACATGTCGAGGATGTGCTGCGGCTCGCTCGCAAAATCCGTCAGCTCTGGCACGGAACTCTGCATCCGAAACGCCAACTCGTATTGTGCGATGCGCGTTTGAATTTCGGGATCGAGCTTTTCGTCCTCGAGAATGCCGTTCATGCGGTTGACTTCCTCAATGACCTGGCGCTGCGTGCTTTGGCAGACTCCGGCGGGATTGCCGACGTAATGAACGGCGTCGCCGCGCGATTGAAATTGAATCCCCTGGTAACGGCTGGGCAGGAATCCCGCCGACCATTGCCGCGACGAAACGGGTTGCACGCCGATTTTTCCCTGCGTGGTGAAGACCACAAAACCCGGCAGATTGTCCGTCTCCGCGCCGAGGCCGTAGAACAGCCACGAGCCCATGCTGGGCCGGCCCTTGATGATCGAGCCGGTGTTCATGAACGCGTGCGCCGGATCGTGGTTGATCTGTTCGGTGTGCATGGAACGGACGATGCAAATGTCGTCAGCCATGGACGCGATATGCGGAAACAGGCTGGAAATCTCCTGGCCCGAATTGCCGTAGCGCGCGAAGTCCACGAAAGAACCGCGTGCCTTGAGTGTTGCCAGTTGCAATTGCGCGAGCTGCTGGCCTTTGGTCAGCGACTCGGGAAACGGTTTGCCATCCAGCTCCGTGAGCTTGGGTTTGTTATCGAATGATTCCAGATGCGAAGGTCCGCCTGCCATGCATAAATGAATCACGCGCTTGGCCTTGGCGGGAAAGTGCAGCGGCTGGATTGACCCGGGGATTCCGTGCGGCGACGGCGTCTCGCCCGCGAGCAATTTGGGATTGAAGAGGGTTGCCAGAGCAAGCCCGCCCAGCCCGTAGGCGGAACGCGTCAGAAACGTGCGGCGGTTGATGCTTTGCCGGAACGCTTCTTCGTTGAATTGAAAATTCGATTTCATTTTCAATAGCGGGTGATGGTTTCGTGCAAATTCAGGATGACGCGCGCGAGTGTCGTCCACGCGGCGTCTTCGGACGGATCCAAGGCGGCGTCCGTGGGATGCTGGCCGGTTTGCAAAAGTTTTTTCGCGTCGTCCAGATTGGCGCGGTAATAACTTCGCTGCTCGGCCAAGAATCCCAGCAGTGATTCCCGCTCCGATTTTTTCGCCGGGCGCAGCAAAGCGGTTTCCATGGTCAGGTTCACCCGCGCAGCATCGTCTTTTGCCTCCGGCGCGGTGAGAATTTTTTCCGCGAACGCGCGCGCCGCCTCGACGAACGAGGGGTCATTTAGCAGCGTCAGCGCCTGTTGCGGTGTGGTGGAAACGGGGCGGTCCACCACACATTCGTCACGCGCGGGCGCGTCGAAATTCGCCAGCATCGGGTGCAGGAAAGTCCGCTGCCAGTGCGAATAAATCCCACGCCGATACTGGTCCGCGCCGGTGCTGGCCAAATAATCGCGGTCGGGAAATTGGAGGTTGGAGTAGTAACCCACAGGCTGGTACGGATACACGCTTGGCCCGCCGAGCTCAGGATCAAGCAAGCCAGAGATGAACAGCGCGTTGTCCCGCACAAACTCCGCGTCCAGCCGGCGCGGATTCTGGCGGGCCAGCAAGCGGTTGTTCGGGTCGACGTCCCGCAGGTCAGGGCGGATTCTTGAGACTTGCTGATACGTCGCGGACATAACCATCAGGCGCACCATATGCTTGACGTCCCATCCGCTGTCGCGAAATTCCACAGCGAGCCAATCAATCAGTTCGGGATGGGTGGGAAATTCTCCCTGCGTGCCGAGTTCCTCTGGTTGATTGGAAAGGCCATTGCCGAACAATTGTTTCCAGAGCCGGTTGACAAAGGCGCGCGGTGTCAGTGGATTTTCCGGGGACACAATCCAGCGCGCGAGATCAAGCCGGGTCAGGATATTCGTGCCGCGGCGCGGCGGCTGCGGGAGAAACGCCGGCACCGCCGGTTGGACGATTTCGCCGGACTCATCCTGCCAATTGCCGCGCGGCAGGACGCGCGAGACGAGGCTGTTGGTCACCGCCACCGTCACAAGTGTCGGCGCCAGGCCGTGGTTGCACTGGACGATTTCGCGCTCCAAAGCTTTCACGCGCTGGTAGTCGGCCAGATCGTTTGTCGTGCTGCGGATCCATGCCCCGGCGAGCGTTTCCGTTTTTGCCCTGCTGGGAATTCCGCGAGCCGCCTGCCGCAATTCTTTGCTGGCGCCGGATTGCAACGGCGCGGCAGCGGCCAAAGCGGTGGTCGCGATCCGGAAGCTGGCGAGGTCGGTGGATGTCAGTTTGAGCTTTAGCGCTTCTCCGTCATGGCAGAATACTGGCGTGTCAAGCAGAAAAACGGCGCTTTGCAAATTCGTTCCGGCGCTGGCGCTCAATTTCCACGCGGAGGACATTTGAAGAATTTCATGGCCGTTGGAATACAATGGCAGACGGCTCGTCGCGTCGGCCGCGCCAAGCGCGAGGCGAATGGATTTGCCCTTCACGGGCTGCAACTCCGCCGAAATTCTGACTTCCGCCTGGCCCGTGCGAGAGCGGAGTGAAGAATTTGTGTTGGCAGGGACGGGCGGCAGCTCCAGCCGGATGGCGGCCAGCCAGCCCGGCGGCGGCGTGAAGCGCACTTCATACGCGTCACCCTTCATGGGTTTCCCCGACGCAATCACAGTTCCGTCCGGTTGTGCCGCAAGCTGAGTCGTGGAATTGGTGTCTTTCATCGACACTTCTGGCTGGGTGACGACGTTCCAGCCGTCCGGCGATTTTTTTAATAATGTGCGGAGATTGTTTTTCCATTCGTCGAAATTCTTTTTCGGGTCTCCGGAAAGTTTTGCGGCGGCATCCGGCACAATCTGATTCAATTCGGCCCGCAACTGCGCCTCTCGCCGCAGTAGGAACTGATTTGTCACTACAATTTCCGGCGGGAATGGATGATCGTTGTCCCAGCCGTCCAGCTCGGGATTTGGCGAATAACCGTAACTCATGTAGACGCCCCATTGCTTCACATCGTCAAAGAACGCGCCGAGCGAATAAAAATCCCTGGCGGTGAACGGATCATATTTGTGATCGTGACATTGGCAGCACGCCATCGTGGATCCGAGCCACGCCGTTGAAACCGTGCGGACGCGGTCGGCTGCGTATTTGGCGAGATATTCCTTCGGCTGCGCCCCGCCTTCGCGCGTCATCAAGTTCAAGCGATTGAAGCCGGTGGCAATTTTTTGCTCCACCGTTGGATTGGGCAGCAGGTCGCCCGCAATCTGCTCAATGGTGAACTGGTCGAAAGGCTTGTTGCGGTTGAACGAATCAATAACATAATCGCGATACGGGAATACATTTTGATCCTGGTCGCCGTGATAACCCACGGTGTCCGCAAACCGAACCGCATCCAGCCACGGCACGGCCATGCGCTCGCCAAAATGCGGCGAGGCCAGGAGGCGCTCGACCTGGTTCGCGTAAGCGTCAGCCGAAGAATCATTCACAAACTGATCCACCTCCTTCGGCGTCGGCGGCAGCCCGGTCAAATCAAGGGAAAGACGCCGTAGCAACGTGCGCCGATCCGCCTGTGGCGATGGCGCGATGTTCGATTCTTCCAATCGCGCGAGAATGAATTTGTCAACGGCGTCCTGCGGCCAATCGGCGTTGGAAACTTCCGGCAAAGGCGGGCGAACCAGCGGCGCGTAAGACCAGTGCGTCTCGTATTTTGCGCCCTCGGCAATCCAGCGGCGCAATAAATCAATCTGCGCGGACGTCACGGTTTTGTGCATGACCGCGGGCGGCATGTGATCGTCCGCGTTTGTGGTGACAAGGCGGCGGATTATTTCGCTTTCGTCCGGTTTGCCCGGCGCGAACGCCTTTTTTTCAAGAGCCACCTCGCGCACATCCAGCCGCAGCTTTGCCTTGCGGCTTTTTAATTCCGGCCCGTGGCAGCGAAAGCAATTGTCCGAGAGAATCGGGCGGATGTCGCGGTCGTAGCGCAATTCCTGCCCCTGGCTTGCTCCGGCAAAGACAAGTGCCGGCAACAGGCTGAGCATCGTTGCCGCAAGACGCTGGAATTTCGTGCTAATCAGCGTATTATAAACGCGCCCGGCTCCCGAAACAACCCGTTTTAATTTCCTTTCACGATGGGTTTGAAGAGATTGAGCGGTCGCGATTTTATGATTGGCGGGTCAAACGTGACGAGGCCGTTTGTGCAAAGAATGTTGGTGTAATCGACCCAGTTTAGCGCATTCGTTGATTCCTGAATCGTCACTGTGAGGCCTTGTCCGACTGCAACGCTGAGCGCCAGGTTGGTTCGTCCGGCGCCCCAGAGGTTATTCGTGCCGAATCCCACCGGCGGCACGGTTCCGACGGGCACAATGTTCACAGTGGCAAATCCGTACACGGCGTTGGTCCCATCCACGTCACCGGAAATGGAAAGATAAAATGTGTTCGTCTCGGTGTTTCCAGGGTGGGGGATCAGCTCGATGTCGAATGATTTTGGCCCGGTTTCACCGGGCGCCCACGCAAGCCCCAGATCATTGGTGTCCTGAATGTAGTCTGTGCCAGCGACTGCCGTTCCGTCATCGCCAGTGACGGAGCTGATGGTCAGCGTGCCGTCCGGCCAGCCGAGCCGGGTCACCGTGATCACCACATTGGTCTGGCTTGCGGTGACATCGAAGGATTGATTGTCGACGCTCGAAAGATTGGTGAGGCCAATGGATTCGTAAGACGCTTCAATAGCAACTTCGGCGTTCGTAGTGGTTCCGAGGATTGCCCCGCTCACATTGGAAAGCTCGAGGTAAAAATCGGACCCGTATGCGCTGTAAAGATCATTGCTCTGGAGCCGCACAGAGATCGTCCGCGCGGAACTGTCGGCGCCGGTCCAAGTGAGAACGCCGCTGGCGCCTGTGTAATCTTGTCCCGCAATGGCGGTATCGTCTGTCGTCGCGTAATGCACCGAAACCGTCCCGGTGTAACCGTCCGCGCGCAAGATATCCACAGTGGCCGACACCGAATTAGTGTGTTTGTCGCCGCTAAAATACGGCTGGTCAAACTGCACGATCGCGTTGGTGACAGGTTCATAGACACGGATGGAATAGTCGCTGTACGAACCATAGTCGTTCAATATGAGAATCTCACCTTTGTCATTTATAAATTCGCCCGTGTTTTCATGCGTTGGGATTCCGGCTTGGTATGGCTCCAGCGGAAAGAGCGTGTTGAGAATATACCCAGTGTAGGAGCCATTTTTCAGTTTCCAAAACGCATTGAAATATCCACCGTAGCTGCCCGGCGTGTGAATCCATCCCACAACGTCTCCCGCGGAATTCACTGAATTCGCCGCCGATGAATCCATCGGATAACCCGCAGGCGCAGGCAATTGCACAATGCCCGGCGCGCCAATCGTCCAAACGAACGCGCCCACATAATTCGACGAGAATGAGGCGGACCCGCAAACGTAATCACCGTCCATCGCCGCGGCGTTGACCGGGTTGCCATCATAATAGGCATAGGGAATTTCTGTCGAATCTGGTGCCCCGTAAGTGACGCCCGCCGAAACGCGGTCCAGCGGGCCGCCATGATCGTACTCGATGCCGTTGACGAGCATCAGCCCGCTGGCATTGACCGCCACCGCTTGGGAGCCTGTGCTGAAAAATTGCGCCTGCGCCGTTGTATCGGGCAACTGCCAATTCATCGCCACATCCGCCAGATAAGACTGTCCGTCGCCCACCACTTCGCCCGAGGCGTTGACCGCCAGCGCCTCGCCGCTGCCCTGTTCGCCGGGCGACTGGCTGTCGGGAGGCAAAACGTAATTCGACAAAACCAAAGTCGAAAACGACAAATTCGATTCAATCGTCCAAACAATGGGCCGGCGGTATCCATCCGCGTCATCCGAAAAGCCAACCACCATCACGGAGCCGTCCGACAACCGAGGCCCAATCCCCAACGGATAAGCGCTCAGAATATTCGGGTCAGTCGGCGTCAGGTCGGCGAGCGTGCCGCCGCGGTTCAAAAATGGCGCGGTGGTGCTTGGCGTAGGGTTATATATGCCACAAAAGTCGCCCGCATTATTGAGTCCCGCGCTATATAACTGAGGATCAGGCATCTCTGACTTAAGGACGAACATCGGCGCCGCCAAAGCTCTGGCGGGGACCATAAAAGCGGCCAAGACGGCCAACGCGAGGACTGCCAACAAATGGGCTGATTGGATTGAACGGGAGGAAACTGCACGATTGCGCGACAACTTTTTTTCGATGGTAAACATGGCTCTTGCGGTATTTCGGTTTGCGATTCACCACCCATGTACCACTTTGGCACACAGGTGAGATAGCGGCAGACTGTACACTTTTTCTGCACTCAGGCAATTATTTTTGACAGTTTTTTGGCTTTAAGGTGTGCACATTTCAAAAACCAGCCTGCGTGCCAGTGATATTGGCCAAATCCGCCCGATTTGAGGGTGGTGGTTGTCCAATGGGATGTGCGTTGCGGAGTCGGCGATGGGTCGATCCGACAACAGGGAAAAATCATCAGGCAGCTCGGGCGGCGTTGATTTCGTGGATGAGCCAGGCGCGGGCGTGAGTCCAGTAATACTTGGCGGTGCGCTCCGAAAGGCCCAAGGCTTGGGCCGCTTCAACATTGGTCATGCCGACAAAACAGCGCAGCTTCACAACCTCGGCTTGGACGGCGTGGATGGCGGCGAGCTTGTCGAGGGCCTCGTTCACGGCGAGGAGTTGGTCGTCGTCGCCGGGGCCCACAATTTCAATACATTCAAGATCCACGCGTTGGTGGTTTCCTCCGTGCCGATGGGCGCGCTTGCGGCGGGCCTTTTCAATGAGAATGCGCCGCATGGCCTCGGCGGCGGCGCCGAAGAAATGAGCCCGTCCGGAGAAGTTGGGGTTCGCGTCGCCCACCAACCGCAGCCAGGCTTCATGCACGAGCGCGGTGGGCTGCAACGTCTGGTTGGGCGATTCGTTCGCCATGCGCGCCGCCGCCAACTTGCGCAACTCCTCATAGACCAACGGAAGCAATTTATCGGCGGCCTTTGGATCGCCATGTTCGATGGACTCGAGAATGCGGGTAACGTCGCTCAACGGCCAACGATTACCACATCCTCCGGCGTTGCGCCAGACCGATGATCGTTAGGGATCTGAAAGCTCGTCTCCTCGCCGCTACGAGGATTCGCCCTGTGGTCGTTCGAGGGAGCGGGCAAAGGGAGCCAAACCCTCGTCTCGGTGTTAATCATTATATAATCTCCAAAAAGTGGCAACATCCGTTACCCTGTTGATTGCGAAACATTTAAGTGGCAACAAAAATGGCAACAAGGTGGCAACAAACCGGCAACATTTCAGCAGATGGCTCGGTTCTCCAGCTCCGCCAGAAACCTGATTGGCCCCAGATGGTCGCAGATCAACGCGGACAGGAAGAAGGCCGGGAACAAATTCAGTCATGTGTGGCACAGTCGAGCTGCGTTGATTTTTAAAGGCATTGCTTCCCAGAAAATCTGCCCTGACCTGCGTGAATCTGCGGCCAATCCAGACTTCGTGCGGGAATGACAATCCGAGAAAGGGCCAAGTTCTTTAGATTTGGTCACGGCATTTGGAGCCGGTAGAAGCGACTGGGATAATTCGTCCACTGCGGATCGCTGAAATAGCTTGTGCCGCCGGTCAGGGTGTTGGTGCTCGCCTGAATCCAGATAGGATTGGCCAGATTCGTGGCGGATTCCACCACGACGGAAGCGTTCGTTGCCCAGGAGATGGTGAAACCAAACCCGCCGGGTTGCACGCCGACGCCGGCGCTGTGGTTAAGGATTTGCGGGTTCGGAAGGAACCATGGCGCGGTTGGAAGACCGTCAAATATCGCGCCCCAGCCCGTGGTGCCCGGCAAGTAATAGACCGTCGCGAAGTCGCCAGAGAAAACAGTTGAATCATTGGTTGTGGACGGAGCGTTGCCCGTGAAATTGACCTTGGTCAGGCTGTAACAATCAAGGAACGCATAGCCCCCGATGCTGGTGACGCTGTCGGGAATCGTGATGTTGGCAAGGCCGGTGCAGAGCCAGAACGCACCATACCCGATGCTGGTGACGCTGTTGGGAATGGTCACGCTCGTCAGGCTGGTGCAACCGGAAAACACCTGATACCCGATGCTGGCGACGCCGTTGGGGATGCTCACGCCCCTCAGACTGATGCAGTAGTAAAACGCATAATCCCCGATGTTGGTGACGCTGTCCGGAATCGTCACGCTGGTCAGGCTGTAACAGCCCTCGAACGCATCATACCCGATGCTGGTGACGCTGTTTGAAATCGTGTAACTTCCACCTAAGCCGTCCGGATATTGAATAAGCATAGTTTGGCTTTTGTCAAACAAAACTCCGTTCATACTGCTGTAGGCCGGATTGGACGCATCCACCGTGATGTTCGTCAGGGCGGTGCAATCGTAAAACGCCCCATGCCCGATGCTGGTGACGCTATCGGGAATCGTGATGCTGGTCAGGCTGGTGCAATAATTGAATGCACTTGCCCCGATGTTAGCGACGCCATTGTCAATTGTGGCATTGGTCAGGCTGGTGCAATAATTGAACGCACCTGCCCCGATGTTAGTGACGCTGCCGGGAATCGAGACGCTGGCCAGGGCGGTCTCCTCGAACGCCTCCGCACCGATGTTGGTGAGGCTGCCAGGAAGCGTTACGCTGGTCAGATTCCAGCACCCCTCGAACGCCTCCTCCCCGATGCTGATGAGGCCGTTGCCGATTGTGACGCTGGTCAGGCTCCTGCACCGATAGAACGCATTCTCTCCGATGCTGGTGACACTGCCGGGAATCGTCACGCTTCCTAGGCTGGTGCAGTTAGAGAACGCATCGTCCCCGATGCTCGTGACCGTCAGTCCGTGGATGTTGGTTGGAATGGTCACAACCCAGGGAGGCCCGGAGTAAGAGATGATGTTGGCACTACCATCGGCGTTGGTGCTGTAACCGTAGATACTGCCGTCGGCATTCGTGCTGAACAATGCGGCCGGAAGCCCGTCAAACCTCGCGCCCCAGCCCGTGGTGCCAGCCAGGTAATAGACAGTGGCAAGGCCATCTGCCGGATAGCCGGCGAAAATGGTTCCATCATCGAGCGGCGCGTTCCCCAGAAAATAGGCGGACCTCAGGCTGGCGCAGCCGGCAAACGCATAATCCCCAATGCTAGTGACGCTGCCGGGAATCGTGACGCTGGTCAGTCCGTAATCATCAAAGAACGCATAGGCCCCAATGCTGGTGACGCTGTTGGGGATGGTCACGCTCGTTAGGCTGGTGCAGTTGTAAAACGCGTTAGTCCCGATGTTGGTGACGCTGTTGGGGATGGTCATGTTCCCCAGGCTGTAGCAGGCCCCAAACGCATAATCCCCGATGCTGGTAACGCCGTTGGGAATGGTCACGCTCCTCAGGCTTTGGCAGTTGTCAAACACACCAACCCCGATGCTGGTGACGCTGTAGGGGATGGTCACGCTCGTCAGGCTGGAACAGTATTCAAACGCAGCATCCCCAATGCTGGTGACGCTGTTGGGGATGGTCACGCTCGTCAGGCCACAGCCGTAAAACGCACCATTCCCGATGCTGGTGACGCTGCTGGGGATGGTCACATTCGTCAGGCTGCCGCAGATTTCAAACACACTAACCCCGATGCTGGTGACACCATTGAGAATGGTCACGCTCCTCAGGCTGAAGCAGGCCTCGAACGCATCTTCCCCGATGCTGGTGACACTGTTTGGGATGGTCACGCTCTTCAGGCCACAGCCGCCGAACGCACCATCTCCGATGCTGGTGACGCTGTCGGGAATGTTGACGTTGGTCAGGCTGGCGCACTCGCTAAACGCATTAATCCCGATGCTGGTGACGCGGTTGCCGATGGTGACGTTGGTCAGGCTGGTGCAGTCATCGAACGCACCGTCCCCGATGCTGGTGACGCTGTTAGGGAGGGTCACGCTCGTCAAGCTGGTGCATTCGTAAAACCCATCCACGTTGGTGACGCTGTCGGGAATGGTCACGCTGGCCAGGCTGGTGCAGTATGCAAACAAACCTGCGATGCTGGTGACGCTGTTCGGGATGGTGATGTTTGTCAGACTGGTGCATTCTTGGAACGCACCACCCCCGATGTTGGTGACGCTGTTGGGAATGGTCACGCTCGATATGCTACAGACGGAAAACGCAAATTCCCCGATGCTGGTGACGCTGTTGGGGATCGTGATGCTCCCTATGGGGGCACGGTCAAACGCATAAGCCCCGATGCTGGTGACGGTCAGGCCGTTGATACTGGTTGGAATGGTCAGAACGGGACGCCAATCGGTTGGGGGAGGGGGCCATCCGTAAAGTTCGATGTTGGCGCTGCCGTCGTCGTTTGTGGTGTAATAGTAGCTGCTGCCGTCGGCATTTGTGCTGGAAGCGAATTGGGCTTGCACCACGGCGGGTAATCCCAAGAGTAACAGCAAGAGCAACAGATTTTTAATGCTTGTTTTCATAGAGTTTTTCCAAGTTTCAGTCCATTTCGTGAAAATGTTGTCGGTTGTCGTATGTCTGTCAGGGCGACCGGAAACGGTAGAAACGAATCGGATACCCGCCCGATTGGGAATCGCTGAAAGTGGCCGTTCCCAAGCTAGACAAAGTGTTGGTGCTAACGGGCAGCCAGACAGGATCGGCCAGGGTGGTGCAGGCTTCAATCACGATGACCGCGTTGGTAGGTCCGGTGAGGTTGAAACCGAAGTGGCCGCGGGTGAACCTCAACGTATTGGCCTGCGGATTCCACAACACCGCCGGGACGCTGCCAAACGTCGAACCCCAGCCGGTTGTGCCAGGCAGGTAATAGACTGTGGCGGTGGCGGTCTCACCGTAGAAAGCGTATCCATTATCGGGCGGCGCGTTCCCCAAAAAATAGGCAGAAGTCAGGCTGGGGCAGAAGGTAAACGCACCATCCCCGATGCTGGTGACGCTACTGGGAATCGTCACGCTCGCCAGGTTGGTGCAGCCGTAAAACGCCTGTTCTCCGATGCTGGTGACGCCGTTGCCTATGGTCGTGCTCGTCAGGCTGGTGCAGAAGGCAAACCCACCCACCCCGATGCTGGTGACGCTGTTGGGGACGCTCACGCTCATCAGGCTGCGGCAATAACCAAACGCCGAATCCGCGATGTTCGTGACGCTGTCGGGGATGGTCACCTTCGTCAGGCCGACGCAGTCGTAAAACGCATAATCCTCGATGCTGGTGACGCTGTTTGTGATGGTGTAACCTCCTCCGAGACCGCTGGGGAATTGCAGCAGGGTCGCTCGCGTCTTGTCGAACAAAACGCCGCCCAGGCTGCTGTAAGCCGGGTTGGCTGCGGCAATGGTTATTTCGGTCAGGCTGGTGCAGGCAGCAAACGCCTCAAGTCCGATGCTGGTAACATTGGCGCCAATCGTCACGATGGTGACGCCGCCTTGGTCGGAAAACGCGCCATCCCCGATGGCGGTCACGGGGTAGCTGTTGATGGTGGCGGGTATGGCCACCGCGCCCCCGCCGCCGCTATAGCCAGTGATGGTGATGGTCCCGTCGTTGGTCGTGCAGGTGAATTGCGCCTGCGCGAGGGCGGGCAGCGCCAGCAACGCCAGCGCGATTACCAGTTTCTGCATGCTTGTTTTCATAGTGTCAATTTTCTTTGGTTCTGCTTTTCTTGAATTGCGGGTCACGGTGCGCTGAAACGGTAAAAACGGCTCGGCTGACCGCTGGATGATGAATCGGTGAAAGTGGAGGTGCCGCTGGCGGACAAGGTGTTGGTGCTGAGGGGCAGCCACACGGGATGGGAAAGGTTGGTGCAGGCTTCCACCACGATGGCCGCGTTGGTGGGGCCGGTGAAGTTGAATCCAAAGTGACTGCCGGTGAAGCTAAGCGCAGTAGCCTGCGGATTCCACAACACCGCCGGGACGCCGCCAAAAGTTGAACCCCAGCCGGTCGTGCCAAGCAGGTAGTAGACAATGGCAGGGTCCGTGCCGCGGCGAGAGAGGAAAGCGGTTCCAACATCGGGCGGCGCGTTCCCCAGAAAATAGGCGGACGTCAGGCTGTAGCAGTTGTAAAACGCGGAATCCCCGATGCTGGTGACGCCGCTGGGGATGGTCACGCTCGTCAAGCCACAGCCATCGAACGCGCCATCTCCGATGCTGGTGACGCTGTTGGGAATGGTCACGCTTGTCAGGCGGGTGCAGCCGGAAAACACATCACCACCAATGCTGGTGACGCTGTTAGGAATGGTCACGCTCGACAGGCTGGTGCAGTCGGAAAAGGCAGAGTCCCCGATGCTAGTGACGCTGTTGGGGATAGTCACGCTTGTCAGGTTGCAGAGAAAAAAAGCAGAATCCCCGATGCTGGTGACGCC
This sequence comes from uncultured Verrucomicrobiae bacterium, assembly GCA_963764165.1. Taxonomy (GTDB): domain Bacteria; phylum Verrucomicrobiota; class Verrucomicrobiia; order Limisphaerales; family Palsa-1400; genus Palsa-1400. Next base: position 3,150,079 of record CAVXRD010000002.1, on the reverse strand, counting down.
ATTGGGGATGGTCACGCTCGCCAAGTCATAGCAAGCAAAGAAAGCAGAATCGCTAATGCTGGTAATGCTGCCGGGGATGGTCGCGCTCGTCAGGCTATAGCAGTAGGCAAAGGCATAACTTCCTATATTAGTAATACTATTGGGAATGGTCACGCTGGTCAGGTTGGTGCAGTAGCCAAACGCAGCCTCCCCGATGCTGGTGACGCTGCTGGGAATGGCGTAACCTCCGCCCCGTCCTCCTGGAAATTGAAGGAGTGTAGCTTGGCTTTTGTCGAATAGAACTCCGTTCAGACTGCTGTAAGCCGGGTTGGCCGCAGCCACACTGATGCTGGTCAGACTCGTGCACCAATCGAAGGCATCCTCTCCGATGTTGGTGACGCTGTCGCCAATCGTGACGCTGGCCAGGTCGGAGCAGTAAAAGAACGCAGCTTGGCTGATGCTGGTGACGCTGTTCGGAATCGTCACACTGGTCACGCCGATACTCTCGAACGCATTGCTGCCAATGCTGATGACATTGGTGCCAATCGTCAAACTCGCCAACCTGCCGCAAAAGGAGAAAGCACTATTTCCGATGTTGGTGACGCCGTCTCCAATCGTGACGCTGGCCAGGTCATCGCAGGATTGGAACGCATTGGTTTCGATGCTGGTGACGCTGTCAGGAATTGTGACGCTGGTCAGTATGGTGCAGTATTCGAACGCTGCCCCTCCAATGCTGGTGACGCCGCTGGGTATGGCGTAACTGCCGCCAAGCCCTCCGGGAAATTGAAGGAGTGTGGCTCGACCTTTGTCGAACAAAACTCCGTTGAGACTGCTGTAAGCCGGGTTGGCCGCAGCCACGGCGATGTTGGTCAGGCTGGAGCAGTCAGCGAACGCTTCAAGTCCGATGCTGGTGACATTGGCGCCAATTGTTACGCCGGTGATGCTGCCTTGGTCGGAAAGCGCCCCATACCTGATGGCGGTAACGGGGTAGCCGTTGATGGTGGCAGGAATGGCCACGGCGCCGCCGCCGCCGGTATAGCCTGTGATGGTGATGGCCCCGTTGTTGGTTGTGCATGTGAATTGCGCCTGCACGAGAGCGGGCAGCGCCAGCAACGCGGACAGGACGAGCAGGGCTGAGGACCGGGCAGCACGCGAACGCACAGCAAGGTTTCGAGAACAGTTGATGTCAATCATAATGCAAAGTTCGGCTGAATTTTTTGCGCGTGAGCCGATGCGCTCACCACCAACCAGTGCGAAATTCCGGGGCCAAAGGTACAGTTGATTTTGAAGCGACGGCTGAACCTGAATAAGCCAGTTGAAGCCACAGATTGACACAGATCAACACAGACGAAGAAAGGGCTGCTTCGTCAGAAAATCTGCGTTCATCTGCGTCAATCTGCGGCTAAACGGCCCCTTGCCGGCGTGGGAATCGGAATGGCCACAGATGGCCGCAGATCAACGCAGATAAATCAAAAATCTGTGTTGATCTGTGTCCGTCTGTGGCTTCCCCTGGTGTCAGGGGTTTGCTGGCTTCTGAAAAGGCTTGTGCGCCTGGTAAAGCTTCAATCGCGAGTTGAAATCCTTCTTTTCCTGTTCGGTTTGAAGCAGGCTCATGGCCTCCAACTGCACGGCTGCAGCCTTGTCAAATTGTTGCGTCGCAGCATAGCAGGCGGCCAAGGTGTCGAGAAAACCGGGGTTCTTGCGATGGGTGGCTGCGACCGCCTCTTCGGCCAGAAGCACGGCGTTCGTGCCGTTCCGAATTTCTGCCGCATCGCTGGTGGCCTGTATCCATGCCACATCGTTCATTGCCTGGAGTGTTATGGGGTGTTGCGAGCTGAGCGCCTTGCGATCGTGCGCCAGCACCTGCTCCTTAAGCGTGAGGGACTCCTTCTGCCGGCCAGCCGCTGCATAGAAAACGGCCATGTTCTCCATCGCGCCTATCGTTTCATAGTTGTCCAGGCCGAGCACCTTGCTTTTGAGCGCCAGGGCCTTCTCCCCCAGCTTGATCGCCTCGTCCCGACGACCGGCCTCGAATAACACAAATGACAAAGTCCCCATCTTACTGAGCGTGATTGGATTCTCGTCGCCAAATTTTTTGCTGGAAAGCTCCAGTGCCGCTTCCAATAGATGGATCGCCTCCTCGTGCCGGCCTGCATGGTCATAGGAAATCGCCAAGACTTGCATCGCTTCGAGCGTGTCGGGGTGGGCAGGGCCGTTGAGTTTGCGGTTAATCTCCAAGGCTTGTTCGCTCAGGTTTATAGCATCGTCATAGCGGCCCGTCTCACTGTAAGCTATTGCCAAGCGAGACATTACTTTAAGCGTCAGGGGGTGTTCCGGGCCATTGACCTTGCTGTCGAGCGGCAGGGCTTTCTCCCACAACTTTAGGGCATCGTCCCGGCGGCCAGCCGCGTAGTAGGACGCCCCCAAACTGTACATGCAGCGAAGTGTTTGGCGGTGTTCCGGGCCGAGAACCCTAGTGCTCAGGGCCAAGACCTGCTCACCCTGCGGGATCGACTCGCGCAGATGTCCCAGTTGCAAGTGGGAAATCGCCAGCTCTTCCATAAACTGAATCGTAATTGGGTCTTCCGGACCGTTGACCTTGCGGCTCAGCGTCAGCGACTCTTCACGCAGTTTGAGCGAATCGGCCCACCGGCCGGCAACATTGTAGGTGCCCGCCAGGGTAGAAATCGCGTTGATCGTCTCGGGGTCTTCCGGGCCGAGCACCTTGCGGCTGAGTGTGACCACCGGCTCAAGCAGCTTGATGGCTTCGTCCAGGCGCCCGACTTCTGCGTAAAGATTCGCCAGCCTGCGCGTCGCCACGAGCGTGTCGCGGCTTTCCGGTCCAATCGTGGCCAGATAGTAATCGCGAGCCTTCTCTTGCAGAGGGATGGCGTCGTAGAATAGGCCGAGCCCATAATAAGTTGCGCCAACCGCCGATAGGAGCTTGGCCCGGCGCGCGGGTTGGTTTGCGAGGTCGATTTCCAGCTTCTGCGTCGCATTGCTAAGACCTTCGGCCACGGTAATGGTGCGACCGTCTCGAAATGGGGATGGACTTGTGAATACTTGCGTTAGGAACGTCGAAATGGCTTCGGCTTCCTTGCGCGCCTCTTCCTTTGCATCGCGCTCGGCGGCTGCTTCTCCAAGCCGATGTTCGGCCAGCTTCTCCGCTTTGGTCGCGCGCACTGCCTGCCAAGTGCTTCCGATGACGCCCAGCAGCAGCGACGCCCCCACGATCGCGCAAGTGGTGAAGGCGAGCTTATGTCGGCGAAATGATTTTTGCAGCCGGTAGGCGGTCCCGGGCGGCCGAGCCAGAATTGGTTCGTTTTCCAAGTGCCGCTGAATATCCATCGCCAGACCGTTCGCGGTTTCATAGCGCCGCGACCGATCCTTTTCCAGCGCCTTCATCACGATCCAATCCAAGTCGCCTCGGATCAGATGCGCCAGCTTGGGAGGATCGGATTGGCGATGCCTGGCGACGGTTGTTTGTTCCGCTGCCTCCAGTGTTTCCAGCTTGGTTGAGGGCCGCGCCGGCTCCTCTTCCCGAATAATGCGGCGCACTTCATCCAAGCCAGCTTCCATCAAGCGCCTGGATTCAAACGGGGTCTTGCCAGTCAGCAATTCGTAGAGCAGCACTCCCAATGAATAAATGTCGGTGCGCGTGTCTATGTCCAGCCCGCTAAGCTTGGCTTGCTCCGGACTCATATAAGCCGGCGTGCCAATGAATTGCTCAAACGCCGTGAACACCGTCTTGTCTGTCAGCCGCTGATCGGTCGTCGCCTTAGCAATGCCGAAGTCTATGATCTTGGGCACCGGAACGCCGTCGTGGTCGGCAACCAGGATGTTTGACGGCTTGATGTCCCGATGAATGATTCCTTTTTGGTGCGCATGTTGAATCGCCTGGCAGATTTGAAGAAACAACCCCAGCCGCGCCGGGGTGCTGAGGTTGTTCTCGTCGCAGTACCGTGTGATGGGAATGGCCTTTACCAATTCCATCACGAAGTAGGGCCGGCCCGTGTCGGTGGCGCCGGCGTCGAGAACCTTGGCGATATTCGGATGGTCCATCAACGCGAGTGCCTGGCGCTCCGCTTCAAATCGCGCAATGACCGATTTGGTGTCCATCCCCAGCTTGATGACTTTCAGCGCCACGCGGCGGCGAACAGGCTCCTCCTGCTCGGCCATGTAAACCACGCCGCAGCCGCCTTCGCCAATTTGTTGAAGAAGTTTATAGCGGCCAATGCGATCACCGGGTTTTTCGGCGGGAAGGGGCGGGAGGCGGAAATTCCCGGATGGGATGGCAGCCGAGCCTTCGAGGCAGGTGTAAGAATCCTCGCTGGCCTTGAGCAATGCTTCCACGCGCTGTCGCAACGCGGCGTCGCCAGCGCATTCCTTGTCGAGGTAAGAAGTCCGCTTTGCGGCTGGCAATTCCAGCGCAACGTTGAACACCTCGATTTCGTGCTCAGATGGCTCGGGCATGGGCGAATCCAATCATTCACCCTTCAGTGCGAAATAAACAGCCCTAAAGGACAGAGAATGTTTTCCCATCCGGTGGAACTGGTCTCCCAGTATTGCTTGACGAAATGGCGTTCTCGGATGAGTATTTTCGGGTGTCCGGGATACAAAGGCGGGACACAAAATTGGAAATTGCCAAAATTGCAGATGTAAGTGGTTGGTTATTAAGCCGATGTGGCGGAATTGGCAGACGCGCTAGACTCAAAATCTAGTACTCGGAAGAGTGTGTGGGTTCGACCCCCTCCGTCGGCACCAACTTTTTACTGGGAAAGCCTCGGCAACATTGACTTTCCTGACCAATTCCTGACAATCTGCAGGATGAGGAAAGTCGAATTCCCTAAAGTTGTTCGGGTTGGCCAGACGAAGGCGACAATTTACAAAACACCGTCGCATGGGTGTGATTCATTCACTGTGGCTTGGTTCGAGGGGGCAATCCGAAAGCGCAAAGCCTTTGCATCGTTAGCGGCAGCAGAACTTCATGCAAGCAGCATGGTGAACAGCCTGTCGAAGGGGGAAGCGGAAATAATTCAATTATCTGGTGAAGACCGCCTGGCCTTTGTGCGAGCCAAGAGCGCTTTGGCAGAATTCGATCTTTCGCTTGATTCCATCGCCTTCGAATACCGGGATGCCAAGAGGATCGCCAAGAGAGCGTCACTGGTGGATGTCGCCCAATATTATGCCCAGCACAAACTGCGCGATCTTCCCAATAAGACCGTCTCCGAGGTGCTGGATGAGATGTTGAAAGCCAAACGCGACGAGGGATTAAGCGATCTGTATTTGCGAGATCTCAAAATCAGGGGCGGAAAATTCGCCAAGGATTTCCAATGCAACTTGGCGAGCGTGCCGATGGAGAAAATCAGAGACTGGCTGCAGGCCATGCCAGTCGCAAACAGGACTCGAAACAACTGTCGGTTGGCGGTCCAAACGCTTTTTGCTTTTGCGAAATCGAGAAAATATTTACCGGCTGATTGGCGGGAGTTTGACTCTGTTCCCTTGTGGAAGATAAAAAGCGAGCAGGTGGCAATCTTCACTCCTGAGGAATTGGAACAATTATTTTCGTTGGCAAGCAATAATCTGCTGCCCTTTTTAGCCATTGGAGCATTCGCGGGACTGAGAAGCGCAGAGATTAGTCGCTTGGATTGGTCCAAGGTCAATTTGGAAACAGGATACATTACGGTCGATGCGAGCATTGCTAAAACCAATTCGCGCCGGTTGATCCCCATTCAGCCAAACCTACGAGCCTGGCTCAAACCCTACGCGAAGCGCGAAGGCCCCGTCGTCGAGATTATTGGCATTTCCAGTGCTATATACCGACTAATTGACAACACTCGTCCAAATGACCCTAAACATCCCAAATCAAAACTGAAACCAGCAGTTGAATGGCGGCGTAATGCTCTCCGTCATTCATATTGCTCTTACAGGCTGGCTCAGATCAAAAACACGGCGGAGGTCGCGTTGGAGGCTGGGAATTCACCTCAGATGATTTTCCAGCATTATCGCGAATTGGTGACCCCAGCAGCAGCAACGGCGTGGTTTTCCATCTTTCCAACGAATTCCGCCCTAGAGCACCTTGCCCGAGATGGGAAAAATCAAGAGTGAATACAAAAATGGAGCAACTTTGGCGATGGAAACTCACGGTCATTGGCGTAACGGTGCAACAGTCAGACCATGGCGCAAGCTCTGACAGAGAAATTTATAGTTTTGATTTGTTCGTCGCATTAATCACAAAAAAACAACGTGTCAATCACATATCCCTCTTCGATAGCCACGTTCACCCTAAAATCCTCTTCCGTCGTCTCAGGTGGGACGCGAACCTCTTTCACGTTTGGCTTAAAACGGAAAATCATACCATACTTGCCAGTAATCCGAACCGTTTGTGGTGTGGTATGACGATCGGGAAGTTCAATTATGATTGGATGTTTCGAATCCCAGCATCTATGTCTAGCGGTCACATTTGTCTTGCTGGTTGCGTATGTTAGTTCTATAGAAAGGTCTGCCCACCGAACACACAAATCTTTGCACGTTCCGCTTGGCTCAAAAACGATTTCGAGGTTGAGGGGGTTATCATCCCTCTCATAATATCTGGACTCCGCATAGATTTCGAATGGACGGGCTGATGATTGCTGGTGGGAAATTTGATTATTGGCAGTCGTTAAAGCAAACGGAGATATTTTCGAGTAAATCAATGATTGTTTGACGAGATACCGCTCACTCTCGGATTGTTGCACGAATATTATCCAATAGATTCGTAATGCAACTATTAGGACAGCCGATCCCATTAGCACGCCAGCCATTTTTCTGCGCCGTCCGATAGCCACAGTTTCGCCTGGTTCTGGCCCAAGTCGCGGTGCTCCAATATGGGTTGTAGGCTGTCCGACATTCGGTGTTTCTGGTTTAGAACCAGGGGAAGATGATAATGCTTGAGGTTTGCCCGCCTCACCACTCAAACCTCCCTGCCACCCGACGCGCGCTTGCGAATAACGACAACCCTGCACTTTTTGCCGAGGAGTTTTTCTGGGTCGACGCCTGCTTTGGCTTCCTGGTCACTGAATGGACGACCCTGAATTGTTTCAAGATCGGCGCGAAGAGGACCGGTGTCTAAGGACGCCATCACGTCCTTGACAACCAAGTCGTCGAACGCATCGAGCTTGAATCCCAGTGCGAGTTTTTTGCCTTCGTTTTTCGATTTGACCTGCTGAAAGCCCGCCAGATACGTATCCGGCGGCGGCAGGCGCCCAGTTGTTTTTGTTGACTGGAACAACATGTCTTTTCCTTTCTGTTGTATTTTGTTAGATGCAGGAGCCCCAGCGTCGCCGCTCCTGCTGTTGATCGGCGTTGAACTGAAATTGTGGATACGGCTGGTGTTAGTGGTCCCGTGTTCCGCAGACGGCATCGCACGGCCTTGGATGGCCGCCTTGTGTAATGACGAAGGCCTGGCGAATTCCTTGTCTGCAATTGGGTCATCCGGCGTCCGCCATTGGATTCCCCCAAAACCAACCAACGCGAAAAAGCCGATTGATATGAAACGCAGCATACTTTTGATCGAGATCGTGGCTTTCATTTTTGATTATCGAGAGACGTGGAAGTATTCGTTCAGATGGCGCTGAACATCGGTCCAATCAAACAGGACGGAACGACCAATCTTGAAATACGGTAATTTTCCCGCAGCCATCCAAGCGTCAACGGTGCGCGTGGTCTGAAGCAGCCACCGCCATCGCTTATCATTGGGGTGTATCGCACAGCACGATCACTAATTGGCGAAGGGCGCTTGGTTTGAAGGGGAGGAGCGCCGGAGCACATAGGCTGGTCGAGCTTGGAGTGGAATTGGCTAAACGCCCTGAAAGCCGGGCTAAGCAATCGGCCGCGATGCAAGGCAAAGTGCTCTCCAAACCGCATAAAAAACACCTCTTCGCTGCGATGAAAGCTGGGTGGAAGGAGCGGTTTGAGGCTCGCCGCCAGCGTTATTTGAGAACTGGGAAATTTCCAAAGGCGACCAAATCGGACCCGTGGATTCCTGAAGAAGAAAAACTGCTCTCGAAGCTCTCGACAACTGAGCTGGCGCGAATCATCAAGCGAACATCCAAGAGTATCCGAGCGAGGAGACATTCCTTGGGTATTCGGCTGCGCGCCCCGCTCAAGAAAAGTCCGTGGAGGGATTCAGAAGTCAGAATTCTTGGCACAGACGCGGATCGAATCATCTCCCTATGCCTAGGTCGCAGCGTGATGTCAGTAACGAGAAAGCGCCAAGCTTTGAGAATCAAAGGCTTCGTCCCGGCATACCGGCAGGGAAAGAGATGATCGCGGTCTTTTGTGGTCACGAAAACCATGTCCACCATCGAATCCTGGCCTTTTGATGTAAACGTCGGCTAGTCCACGTGCGAAGGTTATAATTGGGCTTTTACCAACGCCGGGACATGCAATCTGGACTTCTTCTTCAAGCATCTGCCTGTGCACTGCGCGAATGTGGGTGGCCTCGGTCTGGCTGATTGCACGTTCTTGGACGAGGAGCGCGATTGGTCTCTATATTTGGAAACGGCGGAGATAAATCTTAAACTTAAGCAACATCACTCACGGGCAAAATCAACACCCAAATGAGTACCGCCGCGTAAATTGAGTTTGACGTCTCTACTGATTATGAATCATGGCCCGTGCCCGGGAGTCTTAACAACATCGCCTAAACGCAACGCCAATTGCCTCGCCTTCCTGACAATCCGCTCATCCCCACATGACTTTTCGGGCCCCTCAATATAAAACTCCACGCTATTAGTTCCGCCCAACTCCAGCCTGCGGTCTATAACCATTAGTCTCGGTATATGAAAATTAGCGCTCGACCGTAAAGAGGTAAAAACCCCCTTGTATACGGCTTCTCCATCGACCGCCAGAATAAACGGTGTATCTGGCCAAACAAGCTCGTCGGGTCTTTTAAAAGTGAAAGGGCGCTGCAATTCTTCAAGCAACTTTCGCACTGCATTGCGCGTAATGACAAAGCCGTGTCCATTAGTTTGGATCGAAACAAAATCTTTATCGCACAAAATCGGGATCATCAACTTAACGTCGGGAAGCACTTCGTCTCCTCTTCCGGCGACCCCATCACCGATGTAAATCGCAAATCCGTACGCATTTGTTACCGCTCTCTTAGCGTCTTGTGCACCCAATGGCACTTCAACACTGAAAATAAAACATAACGCCACTATATATAAACAAACGATCCTTGCGTACATACCAAACGTATACCACATTTTCGCGGTCATCACCAGGGAGTTACGACGATATTATAGGGCGGCGGTGATCCCCATCCCTTCCAAGGGACAAACACATAAATGTTAGAGGCATTACAGTAGGTCGAATCGCAATATGTAACTCCCCAACGATGAACATAAACTCCCATGTTACCCCACTTAGAAACGAAGACACCGTGCGCGTTCGAATTGTCAGCCGTCGGAATCCACCCAATAAGCAACGCTGAATGTACAGGCCATTCGGTTGACGCCATCGGAACCGAATTAGTTAACGGGCAGACTGGCAGGGGAATAATCGGTCGGAATGCAGCTGTAAGGGCGTTAGGAGGGCTAGGCAATGAATAAAATGGCGGCGCCGGAGCGAACGGCGTTGCGGTACTATTTATATAATTACCTATAAACCCTTGCAGGCTCGCGAGAGAGAATGTATACTCTCCGTTCGTGTCTTTGGTGCCTATGGCACCGACTTTAAAGCTACCATCTGCTGCTTGCCAATTCTTGTACGGCCACGAAGTAGCGTCGTTAGGTTCGCCCATCCACCACGCCTCATGTTGAGCGTAGGTTGCACCAATGATAGGAGGTCCGTCTAGCATCCACGGACCCCAAGCGAAATCATGGCAGTTGCGCTTATACATATACGCAGTTCCACCCATAATCGTACAAAATCCGCTAAAGCTGAAGGCCTGAAGCGTATCAACGTCTTGGTAATAATTGCGAAGATCATTTTTCGTAGAAGGGGCGTTTGTCGGCGGACGCGCTTGGTGGTAAAACGGATTATTCTCTTGGCTAACACTAACGTACGCGCCAGAATTTATGGTCTGTCTGACGCCCGCAATTGTCCCTCCCGGCGCTGGCTGGGCATTCACCCAAAATCCAGATAGAAATGTAAATAAATAGAATTGATAAGCAATTTTCATATAAAAACGACACTGGCAGCGTTATGGCCTCGCATACAGGCTAAGGCTTTGCACAATATTCGACGGAAGCGTAACGAGGTCGGCAGGAAAATCGTGCATGTCTAACTGACCGCTATCAGCGCTACTTAACGGCGACAGGGTTAGCCCACCTTTGAATAAATTGTTATAAGCCTGCACTTCCAAGTCAACAACGGGCCCGCCATTTGCACCATGCGAGGTCGCGTCACCGATATGTTCGAGCACGTTCTCCAAAATCTCTCCGACCTTCCCCAGGTCAGATGGCGTGTGCTCCAGCAAATGCGATATTGTGCTTCCCAACGCGGCACCCGCTGGACCGGCAGACAGAGTTCCCGCACCGATGGCAGACAGCTTGGCTATGAGTTTCCAGTTCATGCCGGATTACGCGTGGAACCTGTTGGCGGCATCACACGCTTGTTCTCAATTTCGACATGACTCTCTTCATACACATGAGTCCAATGTTGGGCAAGGGCGGAATCGGCGCGATCTCGTTGAAGAAAACCCTGCGGAATTATCGGCTTAAAATCGGATACATGCGTCAATTCCAAGCGTAAATCGTCATGATCAAATCCATCGCAAACACACGATTCGCCTTTCGGTCCGCACAATAGCCAGTCACGTAAATCCGACCTTCCTCCTCGTGCTGAAACACCAGTGAGACCTGAATTTTCCGAGATGAGCCTGGTTTTGATCCGCCCAAATAAATGAACTCCACAGGCTCGGTCGTCAACCAAGCTTGGATAAACATCAGGGTGAGCGGATCGGAGGAGGCCAGGACGGGGTTTCTGGGTTTGGTGAGCCAGTAAAACAGGCGTTCGGATGGAAAGAGTTTGGGGTCAAGGCCGATTGGAATGATTTCTTTGGGCTCTTTGATATTTTTCATTTGAGAAGAATATCAAGGCTGGTTGGACAAAGGATGACCAACCACGACTGAATCAGACACTCGGCGAAAATTTATCTTGCGTGTGTTGCAAACTGTTGCATAATGGTTCAATTAGTTGCATATGAACACTGATTCGATACTGAAGGATGCCGTGGAAAGTCCTGCGAGGTCTCAATTGCAAGGCCACCGGAAGACGATTTTGACTCTGCGGGAGAAAGGATATTCCTGGCGTAAAGTGGCGGATTTTCTGAATGAAAGAGGGGTTATGACAGACCATACTGCAGTTTACCGATTGGTTATTGGAGATCGTCCATATTTTGAGGGCGATTCTGGACGGATCCTCATCGGCGACGTCGAATACGAATCAAGACATGGCCGCCCGCTTCACCCCTACATCGCAGGACTATATGTCGCAATTAAGAAAAAGGGCTTGGCCTTCCTGCTAGATGACTTGAAGGGTGCACGGCCATTGTGGTGCGAATGTCAATTTGAGTTGTCAACTGTTCCTAACCACGATTGGCTTAAGCAACTTGGCGCGGAACTTTTGGCAGATTGGAATCCGAACACTCCTTACCATTTGGACTCCAGATATGGGTTCGAGCTTAATTTTGAGGGCAATTTAATGGCATTGCGATGCCCAATTTATAATTTGGAACATTTCGTTCCTCAAGTCGGGGAGGCGGTAAGAACGGTAACCAAGTTTTTTGCCGAACGCAAGATCGACCCAGCGGGCAGAATGAAGGCGTCGAATGAGCGCAAAAAGCGAATTCTGAGCAACTTGGCAAAGCATCCCGACGAGACGGAGGATGATCTTTGGGAGGATTATTTAAAGGAATATGCTGAGTGGACAAAAAGTCTCGAGAAGCAATTTGAAAAGATTGAGATTTAAGAGGAGGAGAGCCAAGGTTGGATTGAATCCGAGCGAATCACCCGTCATACTGCCTCCACGGACGCTCGCTTTTCAGAACTGAATGAAGTTCGCACCACAGGCAAAGAGTTCCCAGAGTGCGAGGGTTATGTTGTTGCGTCGTTGTTCAAAGATGGCCGATGGATTTACAAGATTTCGATCTCCTGTTGGATACCGGAGAATCGCCTGGAGATTGCGAGATAGGCAGCCATCGGCGCCGGCCTATTCCTAATTTTTAGACACGAAAGAGAGTTCCTGACATTTCCTGACTAATTTTCCTCGTAAATCTTCATAAGTCTGCACAGTCATCATTTTTGGGAATATGAGAATTACCTACATAATTCCCCGAGAAATCACGCTTTTTACGAAGACTCACGAAATTCACGAAGTGGGTTCGACCCCCTCCGTCGGCACCAACTTGTCCTTGATTTTCCTGGGAACCGATCGGCGCACGCGTTCCATCATAGGGCGTGCGCAGTTCAGATTTTGTAAACTTATTTGCGCCCCCTGCCCTCTGCTCCGATTTGACTCCCACTCGCACTTAATAATGCTAGTTCAAAAAATTGACACGGGGCATTGTCCGGCTTCAATGCCCCGTGTCAATTTTAGGAGCGTAGTTGTTGCGGATTCACAAAAAAAGATACCGTCATCCCAGCCTCTTTTGCTTATTCAGCGGGAAACATTTTATCGAGAGGCAACACGCCGGGGCCGATCAATATTTATGCCGGGCCATACGTGTCTCCCACACTTTGGCATCGGCTCCGCGCGGCGCGCCAGCCTTGCCAAAAGCTGACCTTCGCGCCACCGCCGTAACTCAAAAGCAAGTGTTACCTAAAATGAGGCCGGATTATTTCCGGTTGACTCAAAATAGGTGTTACCCAAATTGGAACTGAGGAAAGCCAGGGCGCGATGGCTCTCTGGCCCTCCTCCGGTTCCGTTTTTCGGGTTATTGTTTTTAATCCGAAGGATTCACTCCAGTCAAGGCTCTGCGGACCCGATGCGTATTCGCTTGCGGCAAGGCGGAGCGCCTGTTAAACTTGCTATCATGCAAGGGAGTTTTTCTATCTGGTTGGGAAACCCGGGTTCCAACTTTTTTCCGGCGCACTCCGCCGCCGATGCAACTCACCCCAAAAAACGCCAGGTCCCCCGCCTTGCGGCATTGGTCGTGGCCGCCGCCATGTGGTTTTCGATTTCCTCATCATTGCAAGCAGCCCCGCAGGTTCTCAAAGGTCACGTTCCGAAAGCAACCCGTCAACTTCAACCCGTAGACCGCCTCGACAGCGGAAGGCGGCTGGAGCTGGCGATAGGCCTGCCGCTTCGCAATGGCGACAAATTGACGAACTTGCTGGAAGATCTTTCCCAGCCGTCCAGCGCTCATTTTCGCCATTTTCTAACGGCGGATGAATTTGCGTCCTCATTTGGCCCGAGCGCCGAGGATTACCAGAAAGTGATCGATTTTGCCAAATCCCACGGGCTCGTGGTGAAGGGCACCCATCCAAATCGGACGCTGCTGGACGTGAGCGGATCAGTCGAAGACATTGAGAACGCTTTCCACGTGACGATGCGGGTCTATCAGCATCCGACCGAAGCGCGGACGTTCTTCGCGCCAGACGTGGAACCATCACTGGATTTGGCGACTCCAGTGCTGGCGATCAGCGGATTGGATAATTACAAAACTCCCAAACCGCGCGGGCTTGGAAACTCGCCCGGTGCGGGAATCACGTTGCCCAAGCCGGATGTCCGAATTCTCGGCGGTGGCGGGTCGGGTCCGGCCGGGAACGGCGGCGAGAACACATATCTCGGTTACGATTTTCGGAACGCCTACGCCCCTGGCGTTGCGCTCGATGGCACAGGGCAATACGTGGCTCTGTTTGAGTTGACAGGATACGATCCCGATGACATCAGCGATTACGAAGGCGAAGCGGGCTTGCCGTCGGTCCCATTGCAAAACACGCTCATTGACGGTTTTGACGGCAATGACACCAATTACGATTACGCCATCGAAGCCACCGCCGATATCGAGATGGCCATCGCGATGGCTCCAGGCCTGAGTGGGGTGCTGGTCTATGAAGGGCCGACTCCTCTTGATGTCGCGCCATTGGGCACAAATTACGTCCAAGACCCCGTGACGACCGCCCAGATCAACGACGTTTTCAACCAAATAGCCACCGACAATCTGGCCAGTCAGATTAGCTGCTCGTACGAGATGGATATTAATTTGTCGACCGTTCAAATTTTCCAGCAATTCGCGGTGCAAGGGCAGAGCATGTTCACGGGGAGCGGCGACTCCGGCGCCTATCCCGCCTCCATCGACGAACCGGCGGATGATCCCTACCTTACTGTCGTGGGCGGCACGACGCTGTCGACGTCCAGCTCGGGTGCCTGGACTTCGGAGACCGTCTGGCTTACTCCCGCGTCGCAGGACCCGCTTTTCGGGAACACTCCTGAGGCTGCTTCCGGAGGCGGCATCAGTCTCGCTTACCCAATGCCCGTGTGGCAGCAAGGCATCAGCATGACGGCCAATAAGGGATCAACGACCATGAGAAATCTTCCAGACGTGGCCATGGTGGCCAACAACGTGGACGTTGTTTGGGGAAATGACTTGATCGGTGAGTCGATTGATCTTCCCGAGGCGGGCACGAGCCTGGCCACACCGTTGTGGGCCAGCTTCATGGCCCTGGTGAACCAGCAAGCGGCTGCCAATGGCCAGCCGCGGGTGGGTTTTGCGAATCCCGCGCTCTATGCCATTGGCAAAAGCTCCCGATACAGCGCCTGCTTCCATGACGTAAAGACAGGGAATAATTACACCCCAAGCAATCCGAGCCGGTTCGCGGCCGTGGCGGGTTATGATCTCTGCACGGGTTGGGGCTCGCCCACGGGCAGCAACCTGATCAACGCCATCCTGGCCCCGCCAGTTGAAAACCTGCTCGTGACGCCGCCGATTGGCTTTGCTTCGTTCGGTCCCGGGCAGGGGCCGTTTTCGGTCACGTCGCAGGCATTCACGCTGTCAAACATCGGAGACTCGCCTTTGAATTGGAGCCTCGTCAATACTTCCAGTTGGCTGGCTGTTACGGCTTCCTCCGGAACGCTTCAGCCCGGCGGAGTGTCGACGGTGACAGTGAGCCTCAGCTCTGCGGCGAACGATCTGTTGATTGGCAGCCCCAGCGGGAACATCACCATTCTTGACCAAACTTCCGACACAGTTCAAAACCGCGAATTTGATTTATACGTTGGCAACGGAGGATTTGAAACGGGCGACCTGACGGACTGGACTTTGAACGGCGACCCGGCCCTTGTCTTCGCGCTGGCTGGCGACGATGTGGACGTGGCCGGCACCAACGCGCTCCAGGACGTCCCGGATTGGGACTTTGTGCATAGTGGAATATACGGCGGCTACCTTGGCCAATTTGACTGGAATGGCGAGCCGCCGGAAGGATCGCTCTCGCAAACGGTGGCGACAACGCCGGGCCGCCAATATCTGGTGTCGTTTTGGTTTACCAGCGTCGCTTCCGACGGATCGACCACGCCGAACAATTTCGCGGCGATTTGGGACGGTTCTATTCTTTTTGCCCAGACCAATATGGACGCCGTGGCGTGGACCAATATGCAATTTGTTGTTCACGCCACCTCGGCCAGCGCCACGCTGGAGTTCGATTTCTACAACGTGCCTGCGGCTTTTGGGCTGGACGACGTCAGCGTCGAGACTGTTCCCGCGCCGGTTTTGGAAGCGGTCACTCATGCGGCGGGCGCGATCAACTTTTCCTGGAGCAGTTTGGCCAACGCCTTGTATCAGGTGCAAGTGACGTCGAATCTAAATCATCCGCAATGGGCCAATGTGGGCTCGGCGATTGCTGGCACGGGCGGCGTTGTGAGCGCATCCGAGACGATCAGTGCGGGCTCGCCGGAATATTACCGCGTAGCCCTTTCGGTGGGACCCTGAGCTTCGTGCGGGCTCCTTCTGGCGCGCGTCGAGTCTCTGCGCTAGCCGAGCAAATGCTCGATCATCATTTGGTCCAACCCCTGGTAATCGCGGTTGGAAATCAAAGCTTTGGCGCGCTTCTCGTCGAAGCTTCGCGATTTTTCCAGCAGGCGCAGAAACGTCTTGCGGCTGTTGTCCAAATGCGCCAGCCAATGCTCTTCTTTTGTCGTTCGGAATGGATGCACATCAAAGCAAACAAACTGGCCGTCGCTCCCGTAGTGGTTCCGTTCGAGCGCGCGAACCTGGTTGAACGCGACGCGAAGATTGGCGCTGCCGAACGGTTTGTCCTGGTCAAATTTCAATCCGTTCTGGTCGTTCAAATGCAGCGACCACAGTTTGTTGAAGCTCATCGCGAAGTCAATTTCATCCGCCGGATCAAGCCCTGCCAGAATGGCGTGCGCGCTTTCGATCACGCAGCCCACGCGTTTTGGATCGCGGGTCAAATGCGCCACCGCCAGCGCGTGGCCGATGGTCGGAAGATAGGCATGGTCCATCGGCTCATTGGGTTTCGGCTCGATGGCGAGGCGGATTTTTTTGTCCGCGCCCAGCATTTTGTCAAATGCCGAAACAAGCAGTTCGATGCTTTGCCGCCCGCTCTTGGATTCGCGCATGTAAGTGCCTTCGCGCGCCAGCCACAGCACAATCACATCGGTGCCGAGCACCTTGGCAATCTCGATGCAGCGCAGCGAGCGGTCGATGGCGTACTGCCGATGGGCCACATTGTTGCTGGTGTAAGCGCCGTCGATCGTGTTGGGCGAAAACCAAAGGCGCGGCGCCACCATCTCGGCCACCAGCCCCGCATCCGATAATTTCTTTTTGACTTCCTTGGCCTCGGCCAGGATTTGCCTCGGCGATTTCGTGTCAATATCAGGAACGACATCATCGTCGTGAAACATCATGGCATCGAAGCCAAGATTCTTCATCGCCTCCAGCTTCCAATCAAACGTCTTGGGCGCGCGGGTGGGAGGCCCATAAGGATCCGTGCCTTCGCTGATGTTCCAGGGTCCGAAACAAAACTTATATTTCTGTGGCATAGGTGTCTGCCAGATTAGACGGTCGATTCCCGAAAAGGAAACAGGAATTTCGGGATTTGAAAAATTTGAACGGGAGGAAGACCGAGGGAACGGAGATGAGAAAATCATCGCTGGGCTAAGGGCATTTTTCTCGGTCCTCTCGGTTTCCTCCTGTTTAATTTCAAAGATCTGAGGTCCGGCTGACGCTTCCCCGGCCAAGCCCATAAAAGAAGCGCCGAATGGTTGACAGGCTTCGTTAACCCGCTTGCGCCTTTCGGAAACTGTGTCTAAATGGGGCCATGCGAAACTACAGTGGGCTTCTGCTCGCGGGTATTGTTGCCATTTGCGGCCTGGCCGGCTCGGCCAGCGGACAGGTCGACCCTGAACGGCGCGAGCTTATCCAGTTTGGCGGCACGCAATCGACGCAAGGCGCGTCCCCGGTGGCCGCCTACGGATATTATTACCTGAACGAGCCCGATTTTTACCGCACCAATCTGACGCTGAGGCTTGCTCTCGCGCCGGTGTATCTTGACTCGGAACTCGGGATTGTTGGGCTGCTCGGGCCGCATACGGACTTGGGAATCGGTTTGGCTGGCGGCGGTTTCGCCGACAACTATTACGAATACCAACACGGCAAATACTTCCCGGAGCAGTCCTTTAACGGCGACAGCGCCGAAGCTTCCCTATCGCTTTATCATACGTTTAATCCCAGCCAGCGGATACCGCTGTTCGGAGTGCTGCGCGTAAAGGAACACTTTTCCGACTACGATCGAACCGACGAAACTGCGGCCAATTTTGATTTGCCCCATGACCATTCGACGTTTAGTTGGAGGGCTGGTTTGCGATTGGGCGGCCGCGAGCCGCTCTTGACCCCGGAACTGGCCGGGGAAATTTCCGTTTGGTATGAAGGCCAATACCGCACCGATTCCGGCGCTTACGGAGTCGACGGCGACCGGATGTTGCAGAATGAATCGGATTTGTGGTGGATGCGGTCCCTGCTGGTTTATACCATGCCTGAGTCGAAACAGAATTTTGCGGTCAACTTCACCGCAGGCACCAGCGGCCGGGCCGACCGCTTCAGCGCTTATCGGCTGGGTGGCTCGCTCCCGTTGGCTTCGGAGTTCCCGCTGCTGATTCCAGGCTATTTTTACCAGGAATTGAGCGCGCGCAATTTTGTTTGCTTCAATGGCCAATACACCATCCCGCTGAACGCGGAAAACACGTGGAATATCACGCCCATGGGCGCAGTGGCGGCGGTGGATTACCTGCCCGGAATGCAGCAATCCGACGCCTTCAATTCCGGGGTGGGACTGGCGTTCGGATACAAGGCTCCCTCGGGGGCATGGCAGGCGATGCTTAATTACGGCTACGGTTTTGAGGCAATTCGATCCAATGGCCGGGGCGCGCAAACGATTGGGATTCTTTTCGAGCTGAATCTGCGCAACAAGCACCCCGGCGCGCCAACTTATATGGACCGCACCATCGGCTGGATTCCGACGCACTTTTAAACTTTGAACAACATTGGAGAGCGGGGCGAAGGGAATCGAACCCTCGTTTTGCGGTGAGTCAATCGAAAGGATTGAATACTTTAACACCAGCAGCTTTGAAGTCCTTCACATTGGCCGTGGCGACAGTCAATTGGTACCGGCGCGCCGTTGCGGCCAATAATCCGTCAACCGTTGGCAAAAGAAGGTTTTTGGCCTGGGCTTCCGCCTGCAATCTGGCCCATTCCTCAGCGACCCGTGCATTCACCGAAAGGATCCGTCCGGCCATAATCGCCAGGAGCCGCTCATACCAACTCAACAGAGCCACGCGTTTGGCGCTGTTGGCCGGAAGCAATTCGATCCCGAAACGAATTTCTCCAGCGACCAGAGCGCTGGTGTAAATGTTGGACTCGTGGGCCTTCAGCCATTGCACCACTTTGGTTTCAGGCCTCTTTTGCCGCGGTTCGGACAAGACATTCGTGTCTACAAGATAGTTCACAGAGTGATCTTCCTCATCGGTTCGACTTGCCGGGGCGGTTTGACAAGTGGCCCTTTGACGGGACAGGCACTGAGGCAGTCCACCAACCCCGCGTTCGCATGCGGCCGGATTCGGCGCAGCAAAATCAGATCGAAGTCATCTTCGTCCGCCGTCACTTCAAAATCGTCACCAGGTTCAATATTCCGGCTGGCCCGAATCGCCTTCGGAATCACAAGCTGGCCCCGCTGTCCAATGTTTGTCGTCATGGAGTATGATTATCATACCAAGTGTAAAAGACAAGAAAAGCCTCCCATGGCCCAACATATAAGGACCCGCCCGTTTTCAGTGGCACCTCTGTCATTTTGATGAAACGCGAAGGTGGCCCGCGTTTCAATCCGCCTGCAAGCGGAACCCAAGCACCAGGGCCGCAATCGCGCAAAACCCGACCGCGAAACTGATGATGACGATCTTCTTTTCGTGCTTCATGATTTCGCCAAGCACGGCGTGAGCCGCGAGGAAAATGAATCCGCCGCCTGCGTTGGCCAGTGCCAGAGGCACCCAGATTTTCGTGGCACCGCCGAAAACATACCAGCCCAGCACTCCGCCGACAATGGTGGTCGATTCGACCGCCGCCACGTACCAAAGCATCTTGCCTTTGGGAATTCCCGCCCCCAGCAGCAAAGCCCCCAGCGCCAAGCCTTCTGGCGCTTTATGAACGCAAACGGCCATCGTCAGCGACATATCAAGCCACAATTCTTTGCTGCCAGCCGCCACCGCCAATCCGTCAATGGTGCAATGAATCCCCAGCGCGATCATCATCGCCGTCGCGATTTCGGCAAAGTGATGCGTTGTCGCCTCATCGAAGTGACTTGCCGCGCAAGCCGGGCAGACGTGGTAAACGTATTTGCTGATGAGCGCGAAAAGCAGATAGCCCGCCGCCGCCGAAATCAGCAAGTACCACGGTGAAACTCCGCCTTTCTGCGAATCATGCCAGCACTCCGGCCCGATGGCAAAAAACGTGACGCCCAGCAGCGTGCCCGCCCCAAGGCTGATCATGGCGCAAAGCTGCTTATGCGTCCGCGCCAGCAAAGCGCTCAAAACTCCACCGACCATGGCGACGACGAAGGCGACTCCAGTGCGGGTCAGAATGGGCCACTCAATATTCAATCAATTTATTCCAATCCATCATGCTTGCAGCCGGCGCGGCGCATCAAGGCGAATCGCCGCGCAAGGGCATGTGCGTCACGCCGCACACAAAATAGTTGTAACCCGGGATTTCGCCAGCCGTCTAACTCTTCATGCTGAACCCTTTGCCAGCATCCAAGTGGAATTATGCCGCCGCGGCTCATCTGTACAACCGCGCCGGTTTCGGGGGAACGCCGTCGGAAATCGAGAAACTGGTCCAATTGGGGCCAGATAAGGCCGTTTCCTATTTTGTCGATTTCGAGAAAACACCCGACTCGGACGAGCGCCCGGAATGGGCCAAGGCTGATCCCGAGCGCAACGAAAAAGTTCGCGAGGCTTATCAAAAGCAGCGCGAAGAAATGAGCGAAAACCTCACCGAAGAGGAGAAAAAAGAGGAAGCCGAGAAACGGCGCAAAGCGGTGCAGGAGGTGCAGAAGGAGCAACTGCGCAATTTGCAGCAGATGCGCGGGCAATGGATCCAGCGCATGGCCAAAGGCCCGCATCCGTTGCAGGAAAAGCTCACACTATTCTGGCACGGCCATTTTGCCACCAGCGCGGTCAAGGTGCGCGACGCCTATTTCATGTGGAAGCAGATCGAGACCTTCCGCGAACTCGGTTCCGGGGATTGGCTCACGCTCCTCGAGGCCGTCGCCACCGATCCAGCGATGCTGGTGTGGCTCGACCAGGCGCAAAGCCGCAAACAGCATCCCAACGAGAATTTCGCGCGCGAGTGCATGGAGTTGTTCACGCTCGGCGAAGGGCATTACACGGAGAAGGATGTCACGGAAGCCGCCCGCGCGATGACGGGATGGTCACTCGACCGGATCAACGAAAAATACATCTACCGCCCCTTCGCCCATGACACGGGAACCAAGACGATTCTCGGCAAGACAGGAAATTTCGACGGACGCGATGTTTTGGAAATCATCGTGGCGCAGCCGCAATCGGCCCGGTTTATTTCGGGGAAATTGTGGAAATTTTTCGCCAGCGAAAATCCGGACAAGGCTTTGATCGATGCGCTGGCCGATGCGTTCCGCTCCAACGGCAACCATTTCAAGCCGCTTCTTCACACGATGTTTCGGAGCGAGGAGTTTTATTCGGACACCGTGGTGGCCAATCAGGTCAAGAGTCCTGTGCAATGGCTGGTCGGCTCGATCCGCTTTCTCGATCGCCCCATGCCGCCGCCCATCGTCTCGACGGAAATGCTGAAAACGCTGGGGCAGGATTTGCTCGTTCCGCCGAATGTGAAGGGCTGGGATGGCGGCGTAAGCTGGATTACCACCAATACGCTTCTGGCCCGTTACAATCAGGCCGCCACGCTCGTGATGGGCCAGGGAGAACTCGGCGCGCAGGGCGGAGGGAAACCGGGGCAGAATATGGTCGCGCAATTCGCCAACATGCAGGCGCGGCGCATGACTCCGGTTGAGGTGGATTCTATAATTGACGAAGGTGATCGCCGCGATGTGAAAACGTTGATTGCCGCGCTTGGACGGCGGTTTATGCAGGACCGCCTGACCAGCCAGCACCGGCAGATTCTGGGCGATTACCTTGGTTCGCGGACGCAATTTGGCGACGACGAGATTCGCCACGCCATCCGGCTCTTGATGTGCACTCCCGAATACCAGGTGACTTGAAGATTTTATGAAACCGTTCTCATTGCAAACCCGCCGCCAATTTATTCGCACCGGAATTCTTGGTGGCGCGCTAAGCTGGACTGTTCCCGCTTTTCTGGCCAACACCTTTTCCGCGCTGCACACGCAGGCTGACCAATCCGCCACGCAAACCGCGAACGGCAAGGACGGGAATATTCTTGTTGTCTTGCAGATGGCTGGCGGCAATGACGGCCTCAACACCGTGGTGCCCTATGCGAACGATCATTATTTCAAAGCCCGCCCTCGCATTGGTTTGAAGGAGAACTCGCTCCTGAAAATCAACGATCAAGTGGCGTTGCCCAAGTCGCTTTCCGGCTTCAAGGATTTGTATGATGGCGGGCATTTGAGCATCATCCAGGGCGTCGGTTATCCGAACCCGAATCGCTCCCATTTCCGCTCCACGGAAATCTGGCAGACCGCCAGCGACGCCGAGAAAACGGAAAGCTACGGCTGGCTCGGCCGTTATTTTGACAACGCGTGCGCAGGATGCGATCCAACCGTCGGCGTGAATATCGGGCGCCAAATGCCGCAAGCCTTCAGCGCGCACACCCCGACCGGTGTTTGCCTGGACAATCCGCAAAGCTACCGTTTCAACGGCGGCAAGCACCAGGCGGACGGCGAAATGAACGCCGATGAAAAATCCTATCGCGAATTAAACCAGCCCGCGATGGAGGAAGGCCAGACGGAAAACTCCGGCGCGACCATTGGGGCCATTGGCGGCCCGGTCGCGCACCACGGCTCAGTGGCGGATTTTCTTTCGCGCACCGCGATGGATGCGCAGGTCAGCTCCGACAAAATTCTGGCCATCACCAAGCGCGTGGAAAACAAGGCGGAGTATCCAACGACGCAATTGGCTCGCTCGCTGAAATTGGTCGGCCAGTTGATCGCCGGCGGATTGCCCACGCGTGTTTATTATGTTTCACAAGGCGGTTACGATACGCACACAAATCAAGGCGGGCAGCATGACCGCTTGATGACGGAGCTCGGCGATTCGGTGAAGGCTTTTGTTGAAGATTTGAAAGCGCAGGGAAATCTCGGGCGCGTGACGATCATGACTTTCAGCGAATTTGGCCGGCGCGTGGCCGAGAACGCCAACGGAGGCACAGACCACGGCGCTGCCGCGCCCATGTTCGTCATCGGCGACAAAGTTAAATCGGGACTGCACGGCGAGTATCCGAGCCTCGCGCCCGGCGACCTTTTCCAAGGGGACTTGAAATACAACGTCGATTTCCGCTCGGTTTACGCCGGGCTTCTGGAAGAGTGGCTCAAAACGCCGAGCGTTCCGATTCTCGGAAAAAAATTTGCTCCACTCGCTCTGGTGTAGGGCGAGCGAATCGACGCAGCGACATTACCGCGATCGTCTGAAAAACGACCGTGGCCTCTTTTCCTGAGTTCGGGCGTTCCAGATTATTTAGATCCCATGAGGTCGCCGGGACAAAAGCCCGGGGGTGGACTGCAAAAGCGCATGCGCTTATACTGCGGCAATCTTTTTCACATTGAAAAATGCCAAGGACACCATAATAAAAACCCAAACGCTTTCCCTGGCGGTCTGGTAATCTTGTAAATATGCAAACGGAAAAATTCTTTCGATTCGTCAACAATCTTTGGACTGATGCCGACGCCGCGAAGCTCGCGGGCGTGGACCGGCTCGTGTATCGCTCGAACAAACTCGGGGCGGACCAGCGCATCACCAACACCGGCGGCGGCAACACGTCGTCGAAAATTTCCGAGACCGATCCGCTCACAGGCGAGAAGGTGGACGTGCTTTGGGTCAAAGGCTCCGGCGGCGATCTGCGGACGAGCTTGCGCGAAAACTTTTCCTCGCTCTATCAGGACAAATTGATCGGACTGCAAAAAAGTTACGCCGCGCGCGCCGACAAGGGTTTGAAATCCCAGGCCGAGGACGACATGGTCGCGGCCTACAACCACACGACGTTTAATTTGAATCCGCGCGCCTCCTCGATTGACACGCCGCTGCACAGTTTCATTCCCGCGAAGTTCGTGGATCACATGCACCCGAACGCCGTCATCGCCATCGCGGCCTCGGCGAATTGCGAAGAGCTCACCCAGGAAGTTTTCGGCGGCGAAATGGATTATGTGAAATGGATGCGGCCCGGTTTTGAACTCGGCCTCGCGATGCAGGAAATCGTGAAGAAGAATCCAAAGGCGACCGGGATCATGATGGGCCAGCACGGTTTTATTTCCTGGGCGGACGACGACAGGGAATGTTATTTGCGCACGCTGGATTTCATCGAACGCGCGTCGCAATTCATCGAGGCGAAATATCAGGCCAAAGGCGGCGACGCGAAGGCATTCGGCGGCGCAAGATACCAGACGCTGGCGCAGGAAAAGCGCCATGAAGTTTTCGCCGCCGTTCTGCCGTGGCTGCGCGGGCAGGTTTCACAGCAAAAGCGTTTCATCGCCACGGTTCAGGACGACGAACAGATTTTGCGTTTCGTCAATTCCGCCGATGCGCCGCGCCTGGCGGAACTCGGCACGAGCTGTCCCGACCATTTCCTGCGCACGAAAATCAAGCCGCTTTACGTCGCGTGGAATCCGCAGACGGAGGACGCGGCGGCTTTGAAGAAAAAACTCGCCGAGGGCCTCGTGCAATACCGCAAGGATTACGCCGCGTATTACGATAAGTGCAAGCACGCGAATTCGCCCGCGATGCGCGACCCGAACCCGACCGTCGTTTTGATTCCCGGGCTCGGCATGGTGGCCTGGGGCAAGGACAAATCCGAATCACGCGTCACGGCGGAATTTTACAATTGCGCTGTCGAAGTCATGCGCGGCGCGGAGGCGATTGACAAATATATTGCGCTGCCGCAGCAGGAAGCGTTCGACATCGAATACTGGCTGCTGGAGGAAGCAAAATTGAAGCGGATGCCGGCCGAAAAAGAGTTGGCGCGGCAAATCATTGTCGTAATTGGCGCGGGCTCGGGCATCGGCAAAGAAACGGCCCATCGGCTGGTCAAAGACGGCGCGCATATTGTCTGCGTGGATTTGAATGAAGCGGCGGCGCGGGCGACCGCGAAGGAAATCACGGACAAATTTGGTTTGGGCATCGGCGTGGCGGGCACGGGAATTTCCAATTGCGGCCCGGCCATTGGACTCGCCGCGAACATCACCGACCGAGCGAGCATTCGCAAGATGCTCGATCAAGTCGCGCTCGCTTACGGGGGCTTCGATTCGATCTGCGTGACCGCCGGCATTTTTGTGCCGAGCGACACGACCGGCCACATTCCCGACGACAAATGGGCGCTGACGTTCAACATCAACGTCACCGGCAGTTATCTCGTCGGCGACGAAGCGTTCAAGACATGGAAGGAACAAGGATTGAAAGGCCAGTTGGTTTTGACGACTTCAGCCAACGGCGCGGTCGCGAAAAAAGGCTCCGTCGCGTATGACGTTTCCAAAGCCGCAGGCAATCATCTCGTGCGCGAGCTCGCCATCGAACTTGCGCCGCTGGTGCGCGTGAATGGCGTCGCGCCGGCGACTGTCGTGCAAGGCTCGGCGATGTTCCCGCGCGATCGCGTCATCGGCTCGCTCGCGAAATACAACATTCCTTACCAGAACGACGAGGCGACGGAATCGCTAGTAAAAAAGCTCGCGCAATTTTACGCCGACCGCACGCTCACCAAAGCGCCGATTACGCCCGCGGACCAGGCCGAAGCGTATTTCCTGCTCGTCTCGCAACGCCTGTCAAAAACAACCGGCCAGATCATCACGGTGGACGGCGGCTTGCACGAGGCGTTTTTGCGCTAGCACTGATGTGAACCCCAGCCTTTTGATCCGAAAAAAGCGCCATCAGCATTAAAAGAGGAGCAGAGAAAAATCACTGCAATCGCCGAACCCAATAATCCGGTCTGCGGCTCAAGTGCGCGACGGCCACGATCCAAAATCGGTCCGGCTGGTCCAGATAAACAATTCGGAAAGGAAAGCGTTTCGTTTTCCAACTGCGGGTTCCGAGCTTGCCAGGCGTGCCGAGTT
This sequence comes from uncultured Verrucomicrobiae bacterium, assembly GCA_963764165.1. Classification (GTDB taxonomy): domain Bacteria; phylum Verrucomicrobiota; class Verrucomicrobiia; order Limisphaerales; family Palsa-1400; genus Palsa-1400. The sequence goes on along the minus strand of CAVXRD010000002.1, from coordinate 3,124,343 downwards.
CTGGATTGCGCTGGATTTTCGGCAGTGCTGCTTCCACAAAGGAAAGAAAAGCCTCGCCGAGGGTTGGATTCCGATGATCGCAGAACTTCGCCGACGTGATCAACTCACTTGCGGCGAGCCGATGGCAGGCGACGGGTTTCATTTAACGCGCGGCGAGCCTCTTTCATCACGTCTTCGGCTGGAATCCCTTTTTCCTCGCCAGACTGGATATCCTTCACGCGTCGCTCGATTTCATCGTCCCAGGCCGCTTCCAACTCTGGGGTGGCGTAATCGTCAATGCTCTCAACGGAATCGGCGCGGGTGCGCCGCCCGGAAAAAACGAACAAAAATTGGCTGCCAACATAATTGCATGCCGTTGCAGCAGATTCGCGAGGAATTCTATGGCACGACAAGGACGGTGTCGCCTTTTTCCACATCCAAATCCTGGTGGCGCAGAAGATCGACGCCCTTCAATTCACCCGCCAACTGCCCGTTGCGCAGCAGGCGAATGTGGCGCGGATTCATGAAGCCGGTGTATTCCGCCGCGGCGACAACCTGGCTTAGTTTCATCCCTTCCTCCCACGGCACTTGCGAATGCCGCACCGGGCCCTGCACGTACACCACCGGGCCCTCGGCGGCTTGCTGGTCCTGCCGTGTTTGCATCGCCGTCTGCATGGCCTGCTGCTGGCCCTGCATATAAGCTTCCCGCGCTCGCTCGTTCGCCTTTTTCTGGCTGACACAGCCGGTGGCCGCGATGAGGAGAAATGCGAGCAGCATCCCGGAAGGGCTGCAAGCTAGCAGCCGGTGGTTGAGCGAAGCGACTCCACCGGAAAAATGTTCAATAATCCCTGCATCCTGAAAGGATGCCACCCTGTGCCGTCGCACCGCCACGCGGCTGTCATCCCTGCCGGGATGAGCCATTATTATCGCTGGGTCCGGTGGTGTCGCTTCGCTCAACCACCGGCTACAAGCTGTGATGCCTCCGGCATCTTCGGCAGACGCGCCCTGCGCTTCAACTAGATAGTTTTGTCTATGCGATTTCATGTTCAACAACTCGTTGGAACTTCCTGCAGAACCTGCACGCAATGCGGCACCGCCGCAGCCACGAAACCAAGGCACTCCACCGCGCCGCTTGGCTTGCCCGGCAGGCAGATCACCAAAACCTTGTCCACAATAGCGGCGAGATTCCGCGACAAAATGGCGTTGTGCGTGATCTTCATCGATTCGATCCGCATCACCTCGCCAAAGCCCGGCAATTCGCGCACCGCAATTTCTCTCACGGCTTCAGGTGTGACATCACGAATGGCCACGCCCGTTCCGCCTGTCGTCAGGACAACGTTGCAGCCTTTGTTGATCATTTCGCGTATGGCGCGCTGGATGTCGCGCTTCTCGTCTGGCACGAGCGCTTCCGCCGCGATTTTCCAACCTCGCGCCGTCGCCGCCTGGCGCAGGGCGGGGCCGCCCAAATCGTCGTATTGGCCGCGCGAGGCGCGATCGGAAATGGTGAGAATGCCGGCTTCGATTTGCATGGGCGCGTTATTTCTTTGTTTTTGACACGAGCACAATGTCCGTGATCCGCATCGATTTGTCGGCCGCCTTGCACATATCGTAAATCGTCAGGGCCGCGATGCTCACCGCCGTCAACGCTTCCATTTCCACACCCGTGGAGGCGTTGATGCGGGCAGAACTTGTGATGACGATGCGGTCGCGCGAAGCGGGAATTTCAAATTCAACCGAGCAATGCGTAATGCTGAGGGGATGGCAGAGCGGGATGAGTTCGCCCGTTTTTTTAGCAGCCATGATTCCGGCCACACGGGCGCAGGCCAGCACGTTGCCCTTGGCGATTTGGTCCTGCTCGATAGCCGCAATGGTCTCGGATTGCAAATGGATTTCCCCTCGCGCCACCGCTTCGCGGCTGGCGGGCGGCTTGGCGGAGACATCGACCATGCTGATCTGCCCCCGCGCGTCCAAATGCGAAAATTGTTTCATGGCTGGCCCGGATGCACCACGCCTTCCTTCCATTCAACCACCGCCGCGCGAATTTGTTCCGACAAATGCCAGTTTTTTTTAACATGCTTCGGAATGAAGCCGCCGGGCGAAGTCCCCAATAAATCTGTGATCACCAAAATTTCGCCGTCGCATTTCCGGCCCGCGCCGATGCCGATGGTGGGAATCGGAATTTGCGCCGTAATCTCCGCCGCGACAGGGGCTGTGACCAATTCGAGCACCACCGCAAATGCCCCGGCTTGCGCCACGGCTTTGGCGTCGGCGATCAGAGCCGATCGCTCCTCTTCGCTTTTGCCTTTCACATGATAGCCGCCCTCGATCACGGCGTTTTGCGGCAGCATTCCCAAGTGGCCCACAACCGGAATTCTCTCGGCGAGAATGGCCTCAATTTGCGGAAGAATTTTTCGTCCGCCCTCGGTTTTGACAGCTTCCGCGCCTGCGGCTTTCAAACGGCGCGCGTTCTCGACCGCCTTCGCCGTCGTGGCGCAACTGCCGTAAGGCATATCCGCCACCAGCAACGCCTGCGGCTTGGCCCGGGCCACCGCGCGGACGTGATGCTCCATGTCATCCATCGTGACCAGCGTGGTGTTGGGATAGCCCAGCACGACCATGCCCAGCGAATCGCCCACCAGCAGCAGCGGAATGCCGGCGGCATCGAGCATTTGCGCCATCGGGAAATCGTAGGCAGTGAGGGCGGCGATGCGTTCGCGGCCTTTCATGGCGCGAATTCTTTGAACTTTGTCGGGCGTCATTTAACGGCCTCTTCCTGGCGAAAACTTTCGAGCAGCTCTTCGGGCCGCACCGTGGCCGTTCCGAGTTTGCCCACCACAATGCCCGCCGCGTGATTGGAAATAATCGCCGCTTCCTGCGGCGAAGCGCCCGCCACAATGGCCAGCGTGAACGACGCAATGACCGTGTCGCCCGCGCCGGAAACGTCGAACACCTCCCGCGCCACTGTTGGAAACAGGAGCGGCGCCTGGCCGCGCTGGCACAGCATCATGCCCTGGTCGCCGAGTGTCACGAGGAGAAGGGCGGGTTTGAATTCGATGAATAATTTTTCGACCGCTGCCATCAAATTCAAATCTTCGATGGCGGGAGCGCTCGGTGTCAAATCGGCCATATCCGCCAATTCAAACGCTTCCTTGCGGTTCGGCGTCAGCAGCGAAACTCCGGAAAGATCGAGATGGTGGGAGGGCTTGGGATCGACGCTCAGCCACGCGCCTCGCGCGCGGCAAAGCTTCTTCGCGCCATCGAGCAATTCCTGAGTCACGACGCCTTTGGCGTAATCGCCAATGATGACCGCGTCGGCAGCGGCCAGGTCCTTTTCCAATTGCTTGAGCAAGCGCTGCGTCGTGCCAGCGTCAATACTATGGCGGCTCTCGCGATCCACCCGCACCACTTGCTGGCGATGCGCCACGATGCGCGTCTTGATGCTCGTCGCGCGTTCCGGGCACACCAGCAAACCGCCGCAGCCGATGTGGTCATGCGCGAGCACTTCCTTCAATTGCCGCGCCGCGTTGTCTTCGCCGACAACCCCGAGCAATTCAGTGGCCGCGCACATGTCGGCAAGGTTACGGGCGACATTTCCAGCGCCGCCGGGAACGAAACTTTCGCTTTCAAAATCGACGACTGGCACGGGTGCTTCCGGCGAAATGCGGGCCACGCGGCCGCGCACAAATTGATCGAGCATCACATCGCCCATCACCAGCACGCGGGCGCGAGTGGCGGCGTCCAGCAATTCGCGGATGCGCGCGAATGGCGGCGCGAAACCCTTCAAGACTTGCACATGGTTCTTCATCAAACCTAATTCAAAAAAGCGGTGATGGGGCTGGTCGGCTCGGCGGTGGGGCGGGTCAGGGCGAGTCCGATTTCAAACGCCTCGCGGCCGCAATGCACCGCTTCGGCGAAGGCGCGGGCCATCCGGCAAGGATCGCTGGCCACGGCAATCGCAGTATTGACAAGCACGGCGTCCGCGCCAAGCTCCATCGCTTCCGCCGCATGGCTAGGGACGCCAATGCCCGCGTCGACAACGACTGGCACGGTGGCTTGCTCGATGATGATGCGGATTTGCTCGCGCGTTTCCAGACCGCGATTCGAGCCAATGGGCGAACCCAGCGGCATCACCGTTGCTGTTCCAACCTCCTGCAATCGCTTGGCCAGCACAGGGTCGGCATTGATGTAGGGAAGCACGACAAAGCCTTCGCGAACGAGTATCTGCGCGGCTTCCAACGTTTCGACCGGATCCGGCAGGAGGTAGCGCGGATCGGGATGGATTTCCAACTTGATCCATTTGGGCAAACCCGCCGCCGCCGCCAACCGGGCGAGGCGCACCGCTTCGGCGGCGTTTATCGCGCCGCTGGTGTTGGGCAAAATCAGGTACTTGCCGGGATCAATGAATTCCAGAATGTTGGCGAACGGATCGCGTTTGCCGCTCAAATCCGCCCGGCGCAAAGCCACCGTGACGATTTCCGCTCCGCTGGCCTCCAGCGTTTGGCGCATCAATTCCGGAGACGAAAACTTGCCAGTCCCCAGCAGCAACCGCGACCGGAACTCCCTGCCGGCGACGACCAATGTAGAATGATCACTCACGCTCAGAGAATCAACATGTGCCAAACCGGCGCTCGGCGAAAGTTCAAAAATGGCCGAGGCGCGCCGCGGGCGCAGATCAGCTCGGCTCGCCGCGCCGCGCCGATGCCAAGACGCGGCGGCATTGATTGGCCTCTTTCGGGATGACCTATTCTTTTTTCTTGAAGACACAACGATCTCGTCATTAACATTGGCACGGGGGCATTGAGGCCAAACAATGCCCCCGTGCCAATGTTTGGAAAAGCATCGGGCGCAACTGCGATTCAAATCCAAGCAAACCAAATCGGAGCCGACGGCACGGAAGAGGGCAAATAAGTTTACAAAATCAGATTTGCATCCGCGTCGCCGTGGAGCGGTGCGCGGACGTGTTCGAAGGAGCAATGCGATGAAAAATCAGGCGCAGCGCGCCTTTGAGTTCAGCGTGCTGCGACTGGTCTGCGACACTGTCCGAGCCCACCGCATTATCCTTTGCAGGGCTTGTGGCCCGTCACGATTTCTCCCGTCTCGATCAATGACTTGAGGTTCGAGAGAATAAACGGCCAGCCGCCCGACACTGCCTCGATAAATTTCACGCCGCTTTCGCCCTCCATTTCATGGGTAATCGTTAATTTGACAGAAGTCTCCACCGGCTCCAGATCCATCGTGCAGCGGGAATAGCCTTCGGCTTTCAATTCCGGCCGGAACTCATTCAGCCACCGGATCACCAGCTTGCGAGGAGGCACTGATTCCAGGATTTCCCCGGTGTCCGCCACGCTGCCGTCGGCAAAAATCAGCCGCCACGGCGAGCCTGCCTTCCAGTCGGTGTCAACGCGGATGCCCACCCAAAATTTGCGGATGGATTCGGGGTCGGTCAGCGCGTGCCAGAGTTTTTCCGGCGTGGTGCGAATGTAAGTCACGTAAACGAATTTCGGTTTTTGCGTCATCTTATTTCCTTTCGTCCTGCTGTTCTTCGAGACCTTTTTTCAAATCGCTCAAGGCCTGGAGGCCGTGGCGCTCGTATTTGTTAATCCACCGCTCGTAGATCTCGTGCAACGGCACCGGATTAAGATAATGCAGCTTCTCGCGCCCGTGCCAAACCGTGGCCACGAGGTTCGCCTTCTCAAGCAAGCCCAGGTGTTTCGTGACCGCCTGGCGCGACATTTCAAGGTGCTGGCACAACTGCGTCAGCGTCTGCCCATTGTTCTTGAACAATTCGTCCAGCAACGTGCGGCGGCTTTCATCCGCCAGCGCCTTGAACACTGCATCCATTTTCGGTTTCCATTATGCAACCTTTTGGTTGCATGTCAAGAGGCTTAGTGAAATGGGAATGAGGAGAGGAATGGGAAGTCTGGGTTAAGTCCCATTCCTCCCATGAGACACTTGCCGGACGCTTCCTCTTTCGCGCTTTTGTTGCGGGCTTCCCGGCGTATACTGGCCGCCTGATGTTACGGACGCAGGATCTAAATGTTCATGAAATTGTCCGGCTTTCGACGCCGCTTGCCTTGAAAAAGGCGCTGCCCGAAACCGAAAAGGCCAATGCCACCGTCGTGCGCGGCCGCGAAGCCATTTTTAATATTCTCTCCCAAAAGGATCCGCGCCTTTTGGTCGTGGTAGGGCCTTGCTCAATTCACGATGTCAAAGGCGCACTCGATTACGCGCAACGTTTGAGCAAATTGCGGGTTGAATTCCATGATCGTATGGAAATCATCATGCGCGTTTACTTCGAGAAGCCCCGCACCACCATCGGCTGGAAGGGGCTGATCAATGATCCGCATCTGGACAATTCGCATGACATCGAAACCGGGCTGCGCATCGCCCGAAAGCTCTTGCTCGATATCGCGGAAATGGGCATCCCCGCCGCGACGGAATTTCTGGACCCGATTATCCCGCAGTATATTGCGGAACTGGTGAGTTGGGCCGCCATCGGCGCGCGGACGACCGAATCGCAAACGCACCGCGAAATGGCCAGCGGACTCTCCATGCCGGTCGGTTTCAAAAATGGCACGGATGGCAGCCTGCAAATCGCGATTGATGCGATGGGCGCGGCCAAGCACGCCCACAGTTTTATTGGTGTCGACCAGGACGGCGTCACCAGCATTATTCGCACGACGGGAAATCCTGTCGGGCACGTCGTTTTGCGCGGCGGCCGTTTGCGCACGAATTACGACGCCACCAGCATCCAGACGGCCGAAGACACTTTGGCGGAACATGGGTTGCCGCGCGTGTTGATGGTGGATTGCAGCCATGCCAATTCCGGCAAACAGGCGACTCGCCAGGAAGATGTCTGGCACAGCGTCATCGAGCAGCGCTCGCGGGGCACGAAGTCGTTGATTGGCCTGATGGTGGAAAGTTATCTTGAGGAAGGCGCGCAGCCGTTTCCGAAAAAGGCGGACGAACTGCGCTACGGCTTGTCGATCACCGACGGCTGTGTCGGGTGGGAAATGACGGAACGAATGCTGCGCTGGGGCTACCAGCAACTTTCGGCATGACAACCCTTCGCTCACTCATCGCGGCGGCCAAGGCGGAGAACGCCAGTGATTTGCACATCGAACCCGGACTTGCGCCGATGCTGCGGGTGAGAGGACAGTTGCGTTCCATCGGCGAGCCGGTCAGCCCGGGGCTTTCGCTGGATTGGGCGCGCGACATCATCCCGCCGGACGAATGGGCCTTTTTTCAAACACGCCGGTCGTTCGATCTTTCGAAATCCATCGAGCGCGTTCGCTGCCGCATTAACGTTTTGCACACGGCGCGCGGCGTCGGCTTTGCCATCCGGCTGCTCCCGCCCTTTACGCCGACAATCGAGTCGCTGAATCTTAATCCCGACTTGAAGCAATTGGTGCAGCACCAGCACGGAATGATCCTGGTCAGCGGGCCAACCGGCTGCGGCAAATCCACCACGATGGCGGGTTTGATTCAAACGATCAACGCAACCGAAGCCAAGCACATCGTCACCATCGAGAATCCCATCGAATACACGTTTCGCCCGCAACGTTCGTTCATCCGCCAGCGCGAAGTCGGGCGCGACACGCCGAGTTTCGAGCAGGCGCTGCTGGATAGCTTGCGCGAAGATCCGGACGTGCTCATGGTCGGCGAAATGCGCGAGCCGGAGACCATGCGTTTGACACTCAGCGCGGCGGAAACGGGGCACCTGGTCTTGGCGACGGTGCATTCGGCCAATTGCGCGGAGGCGCTGCAGCGAGTGGTCGGCGCATTCCCGGCGGAGATCCAAAGCAATGTCGCGGCCCAACTGGCGGACTGCTTGATTGGCGTGATTTCCCAGCGCCTCCAGTTCCGGGCTGGAATGAACATCTGCGTGCCGGAATGCGAAGTGCTGAAGGCGACGCTGCCGATCAAGAATTTCATCCGCAACCGCGAATTTTTCAAAATCATTTCCTCCATCGAAACCGGCGCCGAATACGGCATGTGGACTTTCCAGCGCTACCGTTCCTGGCTTGAGAAACGGACCGGCTTTCAGATGCCGGATTTGCAAAACGAGCCGGATGAAGAAATCGCGCCGCCTTCCAAAGCGTCGCTGCCCAGAGTGATGCCTTCCACGGCGCCCGCTGCACATCCCGCCGAAACTCCGCCTCCGCCGCAGGCCGACCGCGCGGAAACCGGCAGGATCGAGATAGAGGAAACCGTAGTTTTCGAGAAGATCTTAAAGAAGTAGTACACTGGCGTACGATTTCGCCTTGTGCGATTATTAGGCCACGTCCTACAGACACCCAGTTGCCCGGTTGGTAATATTATGCGCAGTCGGGGTTGTGCGTTTGAAGCCAGCCACTTGACAATTGAAAGCCCGGAGCCGCATCAAGTGGAGGAATCCAAGCGCCCGAGCCAGCTGGCAACTGACATGGAAAATCAAGAATCAAGCGAAAAACGCGGCGTATTTATAGTGGATGACCATCCCCTCGTTCGGGAATGGCTCAGCCAGTTGATCAATCAGCAGGCTGATTTGATGATCGCCGGCGACGCCTCAAACGTTGGGCAAGCCATGGAAAAAATTGGCGCGGCCAAGCCGGACGTGGCGGTGGTTGACATTTCTCTTGAGGGCGCATCGGGGCTCGATTTGATTTCGCAGCTCAAATCGCAATTTCCCGGCGTCCGCGCCATTGTCTTGTCCATGCACGAGGAATCGCTTTATGCGGAACGGGCCTTGCGCGCCGGGGCGAGGGGTTACGTGATGAAGCGCGACGTGACTTCCAAAATTCTCGAAGCCATTCGCTGCGTCCTCCGGGGCGAACGCTACCTGAGCGAGCGCGCGACGGCCTTGCTGGCGGAAAAGCTGGTCGAGGGCGGCCTGGCCCCGGCCGCCTCACCCCTGGCTTCCTTGAGTGGGCGCGAGTTGGAGGTGTTTCAATTGCTGGGACGCGGCTACACCACCCAGCGGGTCGGCGAAGAACTCGGCGTGACTCTCGGCACCGTGCAGGCTTTCTGCGCGCGCATCAAACGGAAATTGCATCTCAAGAACGCCGTCGAACTTTTGCGCGAAGCCGTCCTTTGGAATGACCGGCAGAATCCGAATTAGGCTGAGGAAAGCATCGAATATATATATAATCTCGGAAAATCAGTAACATTGGTTACATCGTTGATTATCAACGAGATAATTGGTAACAAATGGTTCCTCGCCATTTTCGGTGGAATGAGACAACTCGTTAGCCGTCGCTGCGGGACAACCCATTTGGAATCCAGGCTTGGCACTGGCTTGGCGAAAGCTCGGTATAATGTGTGATCTCGAAAAAGGGGCAACACCCGCTACACGGTTGACCATCAACGAGATAAGGGGCAACAAAAAGAGCAACAAACCCGCAACAAACCCGCAACATTTCTTCCCGCGCTGTCGGGTTGCATGAAACGCGGCCTCTTTCCGTCGTTCCCTGAAAATTTTCATCAAGATGCCTGCACCATCATTTGTTCCATTGAAAACAGCGAGGAACCTAACAAAAATGGTAACAGACCGGTAACACATGGTAACATTTTGCCAGTCCGCTTTCTATCCATAGTTTTTTTGGCTTTGTGCCCTTCTGCGCACTCATCGCCTCTGGGCGCACGTTCTTTTCCCTGAAGATCCTTGTCGTGAAAAGCCAAGGGTGCAATAGGGTGCAATGCCCGAATACGGCTTAGTTATATCCCGTGCCGGGGAGTCCGTTAACAAGCCAACTGCTCCCCGGGCGCAGGCATTCGCAAAATTTCAAAGAACATGCCCTGATGGCGGCAAGCAGGAGCATAAGGCTGAAGCCTTGTTTGTCAATTAAGAGTGCAATTACACCCTTATGTGGTATATCAGGGCGTGACGCGTGTCCTTCCCCGGTGTCTCGCAGATACCCCCGATGCTACGGAGTCGGTCGAAGCATGACTTCACCGACGTCCACCACGCCGTCACTTGAATTTTCGGCAATGACCAGCGGCAGCTCGGCCTGGCAAAACAGCCTGGCCATGCCACCGTCTGTCGCTGGCGCGAGGACGTGCTGCCGGACCAATTCGGCGAAAGCCGTCTCGGAGCGTTCGGACAGGTAACAGCGGATCAATTCATTGCTCGTCATCTTGTCTACTTAACAACTTCCCACCCAATAAACCACACAACCAATATGCTAAAGCATTGAATGCGTGACCTCAAAAATACCGACACATCCTCTACATTGTTGATTATCAATGAGATAGAGCGCAAGATTAGTGCAACAGGACTGCTACATTTCATCCGGACGGGACAAGAATCCGTCTCAGATTGCGCCCCTGCGCCCTTGCGTTGAAATGCCTTTGTTCCAATGTAGGAAAATGAAACAGGGGAATTTCAACTGCAAAAGGCCAAGGCCCCGAGAATGCAGAGAAATTGCCGGCTCCTCGAACTTTCTTCAGTGGGTGAGAATTTCCACGCCAGCCGTTGCCAGGACGCTTGCTTGGAGAGAGCAAGCGTGGCTTGAATTTGGGCGAAGCATTGAATGTGCATAATCTCGGAAAACCGCCTCCATGGTTACTTCCGGTTGAGCACAGGTTTTCTCATCCCAAAGCGACAATGGCTTCATTGACGGCATGCACGACACTTGAAATGTCCTGGTCGTCCCGGCTCTCGTAGGCAGTAATCTCGCCGCTCGATGTGGTAATTACTACCTGGTATTTGGGCTTAACTGTGAAGAGCAATGTGACGCCGGTGATCAAGAGCATCAGCGCGATAACCAGCAAAACAGCTCCGGCTCCGCGCAAATCGTTTGCAAAGGCAGCCAGTCCCATGACAATTCCAAAAATAATGACCACAATTTGGCCGGAGTAACTCGCCGGGATTTCCACCGCTTGAACCGATGTAATGCCGCGCACGGAAAAAGTCTTCGAACCAACGATAAATCGGGACTTAGTAACGACCACGTTTTTACTTCTCAGAATGACAGGCTCGGACTCAGCGGGCGATGGCTCCGGTTTTGGCAATGAAACCCGAATGACCGGGACCAATCGAGTTTCCGCCCCGCACGATGGACAGGTTGCGGTCTGCCCCATGAATTGGTCATCAATTTCAAGTTCGGAATTGCAATGCTGGCAAGGGCAACTAGTCATGGTCAAATTCTAATTTGCCTGTCAAGTGGGCGGTGACGGTTTGGCAGAATAGATGTGATCGGATGGCCGAAAGAAGTTCGTTATGCAAGTTTCCGCAGCCCTAATGCGCATTCCGATGCGAACAGATGTGGCGCAGGAGTCAGCAGGCCGGTCCCCGCATTCTTGCGCGACGACGCAATCATCCCCGGCGACGAGATTGCTTGATTTGATATTGGATTCGCGTGCCAGTTGGCACGTTGATTTTCAAGGAGGAATTTTCCATTTGCGCGGGGCTGGCGGGTCGTCCATAGTGAACCGGCAGATTGATTTTCACTTGGTTCTTCGGACGTTTAGCTATGAGCAAGAAAGACAAAAAAGGATCGCGCAAAGCTGCCGCCGAGCCGGCAAAGCCCGCGAAAACTGCAACCGTTTCCAAAGCCACCACACCAGCTGCGCCTGTAGTTCCAGCAGCTTCCGCTGCGAAGGCAAAAGCCCCCGAGCCTGCGAAAAAACCCGCTGCTCCGGCACCTTCTCCAACTCCAGCCAAGAAACCCGCTGCCCCTGCGCCTGCCTCAGCTCCGGTTCCCGCGCCAGCGACCGCGAAATCCAAGGCCCCTGCTCCCGCTCCGGCTCCAATTCCCGCCGTCGCCAAGTCCAAAACGGCAGCTCCGGCCCCGGCGCCTGCTCCCAAATCTGCGCCTGCTCCGGTGCCCGCTAAGAAGCCCGCGCCGGCCCCGGCCCCGGCTGCAGTTCCAGTGGCCGCCAAGCCCAAGGCACCAGCAGTACCGGCACCAGCGCCTGCTGCGAAGCCTGAGCCCGCGCCCGCGCCCGCTAAGAAGCCAGTCCCGGCCCCGACTCCAGCGCCAGCAGCCGCCAAATCCAAGGCGTCTGCTCCAGCCCCGGCATCTGTCTCCGCTCCCAAGCCCGAGCCGACGCCCACGCCCGCCAAAAAGCCAGCTCCAACTCCGGCGCCAACTTCCGTTGCCACAGCTCCTGCAACTCCTGCGGCCCCGGCAGCTCCAGCGGCCACGCAGGCGAAAGCCAAAAAGACTTCCCGTGTCACTAAGTTGAAGATTCCGCCGATTCTCCTGGAAGGAGATGCGCCCGCCGCGCCCAGTGCAAGCGGTCCCGGACAGCGCTATGCGCTTGGGCCGACGCCTCCGTCCGCACCCGGCACAGCCGCGCCGGCTGCCGCGGCAGAGTTGCCGGAATCCTACGGCACGCAGAAATTATTTTTGACAGCGCGCGACCCGCATTGGCTTTATGCGCATTGGGATTTCAGCCGGGAACAGCTCAAGATGTATAACGGACTCTCGGCGGACGGGCATTTGATTCTCCGGATTTACAAGGGCGCGTTTGAAAGCGAGCCCATTTCGCAGATTCATGTGCATCCCGAATCGCGCACCTGGTTTGCGCCGGTGCCTTCGGTGGCCACCAAGTATCTTGGCGAAATCGGCTACTTGGACACCACCCACAAGTGGGTCTCGCTGGCCCGCTCGGCGGCGACCTTTACCCCGCCCGACAGCCTTTCCGATGACACGTCCATTCGCTTTGCCACGATCCCGGGCGAAGTGCCGTTTACCGAATTGCTGTCTCTCGTTAAAGGAGCCGTTCGCGAACACACGCCGCTGGTGGAAGCGATGCAGCAGATGCGCACGCAAGGTTATCGCAGTCTTCCGACGCCGGAAGCCGTTCATGCTGCCGAATGGACGCCCGCCCAGGAAAAGGCGCTGGCCGAAGTCATTTCCATCGATCAGGTGCGCCGCATTTGGATCGGTTCGCTCGAGATCACGGAATTGATTCGCCGCCAGCTATTGGAAAATATTTCCTCGATGGGCGCGGCGAAATTCAGCTTGCCGAGTTCGCAATTTGGCGCGGAGTCGAGCGTCTCCAGCCCGTTTGGCGGCGCGGCGGAAAAGAAGCGCGGTTTCTGGTTCATGGTGAACGCGGAATTGATCATCTACGGCGCGACCGAGCCGGACGCGAAAGTCACCATCGGCGATCGCCCGATCAAATTGCGCCCGGACGGTTCGTTCAGTTTCCGATTCGCGCTGCCGGACGGAAATTATTCCCTGCCCGCCGCCGCGCATTCCGCCGACGGGGTCGAGACTCGCGTGGCGAGCCTGACGTTCAGCCGCGACACTTCCTACAAGGGTGATGTTGGAACGCATCCGCAGGACAAGACGCTGAAACCGCCGCTGGTCAGTTCGGTGGCATAAGCGTGGAATCCGCAGCAGCGCCGGTTCAAGCCTTGTGAACGAATGACAAGGTTCCTCGAAGATTTCGGTGGAATAGCAGCGGCAAATCTGATTCATTTCGGCGAGGAAACTCTGCGTTCTCTGCGCCTCTGCGCGCGATTGCGTTTAATGACACGATGAAACAAAATGAGATCACCGGAAATCTTGGACGGTATCACACGCATGGCCAACGGCCTGCCAGAGAGAAAAGAAGTCTCGCGCGGAGAAGATGAGTGCGCAGAGGAGCACAAAGACATATCCGCACTCCACTGAAAACAGTGAGGAACCAATGACAAGCCCTTACGCCAAGGCCGCCTTGTTCACGATTCGGCTGGTGGCGTGCGGGTTGATGATTATCAGCCTGGCGCTCTGCTCGCCAGATATTTTTTTATACTTGTTGCACCATTCTTCGGCATTTTCCCAATACTTCCAGCACGAGGCGCAGCCCTCGGGGCCGGTCATGCTGATTTTGAAAGGGATTCCGATGGTCCTGGGACTGGCGGTCTATGCTAAGTCAAAAGCGATGGCGGCGCATTTGACGAAAGACCTCGAATAAGACACCCTCACGAATCCATGCAAGGCCATTTTGCCCTATTGCTGCACGCGCACCTGCCGTTTGTCCGGCATCCGGAACATTCGAAGTTCCTGGAGGAGAACTGGCTTTTCGAGGCCATCACAGAAACGTACCTGCCCCTGATCCAAATCATGGAATCGTGGCAGCGCGACGGCATGAAGGCCCGCATGACCCTTACCATGTCGCCGCCGCTCTGCGCCATGCTGCTCGACCCGATGCTGCAGGAGCGCTACGTGCGCCATCTGGACGGGCTGATTCAACTCGCGGAAAGCGAAATTCATCGCACGCATTGGGACAAGACTTATCGCGAATTGGCGTGGATGTATCACCACCGATTCACCAGCCTGCGCGAAACGTATTTTGATTACGGGCGGAACATCGTCGGCGCGTTCCGGCGGATGGAGGAGGACGATCTCATTGAAATCGCCACGTGCTCCGCGACACATGCGCTGCTGCCGCTGCTGGCGGACGACAAACCTTCGCTGCGGGCGCAGATTTTGGTGGCGCGTGATTTCCACCGTTCGTGTTTCGGGCGCGACCCGCGCGGCATCTGGCTTCCCGAGTGCGCTTATTCGCACGGCATCGAGGAAGTTTTGGCGGAAGCGAACATTCGCTGGTTCGTGACGGAAACACACGGGCTTTTGCACGCCACGCCCCGGCCGCGCTACGGCGTGTTCGCGCCCATTTTCACGCCGAATGGCGTCGCCGCTTTCGGGCGCGATTTTGAATCGGCGCGGCAGGTTTGGAGCAAGCAGCAGGGTTATCCGGGCGATGGGCGCTACCGCGATTTCTACCGCGACATTGGATTCGATTTGGATTTCGACTACATCAAACCCTATTTGCCGACCCCGGACATGCGAGGTTTCACGGGAATCAAATATCATCGCATCACCGGCGATACATTTGACAAGCAGGTTTACGACCGGACTGCCGCTCTTCGCGCGGCGGACGAGCACGCGGCGCATTTTCTCCAGGCGCGCATGGATCAATTGGGCAAGCTGGGCGCGATCATGGACAAGCCGCCACTAGTTTTGTCTCCTTATGACGCGGAGTTGTTTGGCCACTGGTGGTATGAAGGGCCGGAGTTTTTGAATTATTTCATGCGCAAGGCCTACTTTGACCAAAAGGTTTTTACGCTGGTTACCCCGAGCGAATACTTGAAGAAGCAGCCGACCCAGCAAGTCGCCACGCCAGCGGCATCGAGCTGGGGCGAGGAAGGATTTTGGCGGGTATGGCTCAACGAATCCAACGAATGGATTTATCCGCATCTGCGCATCGCGCAAGCGCGCATGACGGAATTGGCGGACGCATTTCCAAATGCGGAAGGCACCCTGCGCCGCGCGCTTTGCCAGGCTGGGCGCGAACTCATGCTGGCACAGTCAAGCGATTGGCCATTCATCCTTCGCACCGGCACAAGCCCGGAATACGCCACGCGGCGGGTGAAGGACCATCTGGCAAGATTTCTCGAATTGCACCGGCAAATCACCGCCGGCGAAGTGGACGAGCCGTGGCTCTCACAAGTCGAACAGAGCGACAATATCTTCCCGAACATCGAATATTGTTATTGGGCCACGAACTGAGGGGAAGGGGAAAGGGAAGGGGTTTTTAATCAGGAACGACCGAACTCAGGAAAAGAAGCCAAAGTGGTCTCACGCGCATCGTTAGTTCGCTCCCATCGCTCCCCTCATTCCCATTACTCCCATAATTCGGACAACGATCCCAAGCCTCCTTTCCTGAGTTCGGTCGTTCCTGATTAATAAATTCTTCCCTCTTCTTCTCTACTGCCCGCTCAATTGGGCTTGCAACCGATAGAAGGCATTGACCGCATTGGGCTGGGAAACAATAAATGTTCCAGATCCATTCGTGCCGACTGTGTAAGTGTTCGTCAGCGTGGTCCAAGCGCCTTGTGATAGGTCGGTCGTGCTTTGCAGTTCGTAATTGCGGCCGCCCTGCCATGGCGAGAATGTCACCGCGACCTGGCTTCCCGGCATGGGGGCCACAGTGAAATTCACGGTTGAATTCGTGTCTGTCGGATTGAGGCCAAGCACGTAATCGTCAAATACAGAATAGCCGGTTCCATTCACGTCGCTGGCGCCATTGACGTAGCCGTTGACGTTGGTGCCAAAATAAAAATTCGCCCACCACGCCGGCACAGTTCCGTTCGTCGGATAATCCTGCGCCGCGTCGTATGTCCACATCATGGCGTCGACGACGAGGTACTTGTTGGTTTCGCCAGTGTCGTTGTAATAGAGCACAGCGCCGTTGGTGCCGCTGCTGAAATACATGTTGGTCGCCAGCGGCAGCCAGGCTCCGCCGTTGGTGGTTTGGTTGACCGAAAGGCTGAACTGATTCGTCGCGCCGTAAAAGTAAACCTGGGCGTTGGTGGTGAAATTCACGTTTTGTGGATACCAAACGTACACGTTGTATAATCCGGATGCCGGAATAGACGGATCAAAACTCGACCAGGCATTTGCGTTGCTGTTGGTGGTTCGCGTGTACTGATATGTCGTGTCATAAATCCCGGGAATGCCGGCGCCTTCTGTCCACAAGCCCGAGTAACGCGCGTCCACCGTGGTCAGAATTAAATTGGTGGTGGTGCTGAATGTTCCATTCGTCGTGTATAATTTTGAATACACGGTGGCCTGGATTTGAAAATCGTAATTGGTGCCGCCCGCCAATCCCGTCAATAACACAGCGTGATTGGTCGTGGCGGCGGAAGTTTCGGATGTGACGCTGCCGTAGTTTGTCGTGTTCCCGTAAAGCACCTGCACCGTCGCCGGGTAGCCCGTCTTGAAGGAGATGAACGCGCTGCTGGCCAGCGGGGTCACGACGATATTGCTGATCATCGGCAGCGCCTTGGTGATGGTGAGCTTGGCGGTGGCGGAATTGTTGGCAAGGTTTGTGTCGAAGCTGAGGCTGCTCACTCCCGCCGCCAGCGAGCCGGTGCCAACGCTCGTGGGAATGGCCGATACGGCGATCGGAACCGTCTGGCCCGCGCTTAATTGCCCGAGATCGAAAACAATCACATTGCCATTGATGGTGTAGCTGGATGGGCGCAGGACGGTGATGCTGCCAAGGTTGGTGGAAATCGTGTTGGTCACGAGGACATCACCGTTAAAGGACAGCCCTATGTTCGTGACGATTTCATTGAAGGTCACCGGCTGGCCGACTTGCTGGGTAGAGGGAGAGACGGTCACTCCGATGGCCAAATCCTCATTGTTGACAGTGATGGCATTGGTTGCCGCGTTGTTGGCCGGGAAAAGGTCGAAGTCGGTTTCCGACACTAGCGCCACGTCAGTGGCAGGCGCCGGGCCGGAGACAGCCATCGCGGTCACTGTCAAAACCGCGGATTGCCTGACTCCGAGCGCCCCGAGCGTGAACACCGTTTGATTGCCGGTGGTGACGTTTGTGCCCTGTGATTGAGTCTCGCCCGTCACCACAAGGTTTGAGGAAACGACGTTGGTCACTGTAATCACGCCGTTGTAGGAAAGCCCGAAATTGTCGACCACGATGGAGAACGTCACGGATTGCCCCAAGTCGACGCTCGCGCTCGACGGAGTCACGACGACGGCAAGATCTTCCCCGTTAATGCCAATGGCGTTGGTGACGCTGTTGTTGACAAGATTCAAGTCAAAGTCAGAGCTGGACACAGTGACTGAGCTTGTGGCGACCGGCGGCAGGCCGATCGATTCGGCGGTGATGGACATCTCCGCAATTTCTCCGGCGCCAATCGTGCCAAGGTTGAAGACGAGCTGATTGCTGACGCCGTAGTTTGTAACTGTGCCCTGCGATTGCAATATCGACAGCGGCTGCAAATTCGTGGAAAGCATGTTGGTGACAACGACCTGCCCCGAGTATGAATTGCCCAGGTTCGTGACGTAAATCGAATATACGAATGGAACACCCTGATCGACGTTGGTGGCGGGTGTCACCAAACCGACTGCAAGGTTCTCGCCGTTGATGTAGAAGTTCAGGGCCGCCGCATTATCGAGCAAATTCGTGTCGTAGTCCTGGCTGGAAACGACCGCGTATTCGGATGCGTTGGTGGTGTCTCCAAAGGCGTCGCCGCTCAGCGCCACAGCGGTGAAATAGGCGGTGACGGGCTTGCCGACTGGCAAAAGCCCCAAATCCGCGATGACGATGGTTCCCGACGGCGTGTTGGTGACGAGATTGGTGCCTTGGGCTTGGATCGTGACGTTTGTCCAATTGGGGGAGAAATAATTGGTGATGTAGACCGGCCCGTTGGTGGCGGGGCCAAGATTGGTCACCGTTACCCAACTGACGACGGTGTCGCCAATGAGCACATTGGTCTCGGAGGCGCCGAGGCTCATCGTCAAATCCTGGCCCTCCACGATAACGACAAGTTGATTGGTCGCGTTGGTCGGCGAGAGATTGATGAACGGAGTATACACCGAGGCAAAATTTGTATCGATACCCGAAGTGGTTGCGGTGACACGAATCGTGTTCGTCAGCAAACCCAAGGCGGGGAGCGACGGCAGATTGAAAATAACTTCCTCCTGGCCGTTGGTTGTGTAGTCGACCGTGTAGGTTCCGCCCAAGGCCGGAATGACGCCGTTTGGAATAAGCGTCACATTGGTCGAGAGTATATTCGTAACCGTAAGCGGAGTCGCGGTCTTGGGGCCGCCGTTGCTGACGATGACGGAATAAACGAGCACCCCGGCGGAAATGACGGGGTTGGGCGAATTCGTCACCCAAATCCTCAAATTCGCAACCGGCACGGAGATCCCGGATTGGCCCGGCCCGGAAGTGATCATGTAAAGATCAAAATTTTTGTGCGCCCCGTCTGGATTATTGGTGGTGACATCGGAGTTATCCGGCCAGACAGGAAAGAAGCTCGCGCCATACGCCGCCAGGCCCGTGTAATGGCCCCAGCCCGTCAGGCTGGTCGACCCGGACACCTCGGAAGCAACCCCAACCGCCGGTTTCACAATAAGCTGATTGGCTGGGCTTAATTGTTGATTCGCGAGAAACGTCCTGCCGCCGTCAAAACTGATGGTCGAGTACATGACAGGTTCCGAATTCGGAGTTCCGCCCGTGTAACCTTCCGTGTTTAGATTCGTAACAGTGATCGTGACCGTCACGCTGCCCTCGTTTGTCCCAGCCAGATCCATGATGAAATTTGTCGTGGTGGAATCGCCTACGAAAATCTGCGAAATGCCGTCATTGGTGATCACGGTTCCTCCAGCGTTGTCGGCGGTGAGGAAGATGCTGATGTTGGTCGTTTTGCCGGAGGTGCTCGTTGTCCACGTTTCCGAAATATCCGGAATGTCATTGGTGAAAAAGACATTCGTCACCATCGAAAGGCTGCTGAAGGTGAACTTAGCCGTAAACACGTTTGTGATCGGCGCCGAAGCGCCGCCCTGATCGTTGCGGCAGTCAAACCAGGAGCACACGAGGATGCCCGTTTCCTGGTCGATGGCCGTGCGGGGCAGGAAATGGTCGGCGTTGCCTTGAGCCGCGTCGTCGTCCACATAGGTTTGATTCCAATTGGTCGAGACCCCCAAGGCGTTGGTTCCAAAATCCGTCGAAGTCAGGTAATTGATCACCGCGCTCTGGTTCGGGCCAACGGCGGTATAGACGATGCCAACTTCGTCGTAATTGGTGGAATTTGCATTGCAATTCCACATCAATCCCGGCGCGGCGTTGATGCCGATACCCGTGGGCGCCGCCGCAATGTAAGTGCGCCCGCCAATCGCATCCGAGGCAATGATTTCCGCGTCCAAAAACCCGCTGTTGGTGATGATGCCGCCGGTGTAATCGTTTGTTTCGAAGGCAGCCCAGATATTGGCGGTGGGATAGGCGGCGGGATCTGGATCGCCATCGAGATTGTCCTGGAACGCCACCATGACCTGTCCCAGCGGCCCGACAGCGATGTCCGCGAATCCGCCGTCGGTCGATTCCGGCACAATTTGGGGAACGCCAAACGTCCCGATGGACCCGAGGCCGGTGGAGAGAGCGGATTGAACCTGAAGCGGGGAAAAGATCGGCATCGTCGTCGTGTAGTCTTTATAGACGACCCAGACGCTGCCAGCCCCCTTCCCCGAGTAGGCGGAGGTGATGCGCGGCTGATCCGTCGAGTCAAATTTGGCGAGGTTGGTGACGAACATGAAGTTGCTGCCGTTATTCGTGCTCACCGCGATGGCAACGCCCTCGAAAGTGTAGGGCATATACGCCAGGAACAAATTCCCGAAGGAATCCCAGGCCACCGAGGGCTCGCCATAACCCGGGGTTAATCCTTGGGAATCCGAATTGGTGGCGATGTAATTGGTGTACCACGTTTTGCCGAGGTTGGTAGTAAAGGCAAAAAAAAGGCCCGGCTGCTGGGCATCCGTCGCCGCGGCGACCACCATGTTGCTGGAGTTCAGGGGGCTGATGGCAATGGATGGATCCGTTTCGTTTCCGGTCTTCTGCGAAATGTCGACCAAGTTTGTCCCCACCGAAAAGGAATTCTGGCCAAAGGCCGAAGACCCAACGAAAAGGATCAGGGCCGCTGCGAAGCCCCATGGCATTCGGGCAAGCCAGGAAATTCCGGCATGAAGGGTCGGCGGCGGCAGCAAGTTTGTTTTCATAGTTTTCACAGGCCCCGTTCCGTCGGTGGCTCCAAACCGGATACCCCCCTCTTTGATCGGCACAAACGGAAATCAGACCCTTCTCATTGGCAATCACATTCTTCTAGCAGAAGATGAGGATTTGGCAACCAGAAAAAGCGGACCTTATGCGGCTTCTGTCAAATAATACTTGCAATGCCCTCATCTTTCTGAGAAGCAACTGGCGATCAAAAATGAATTGGCCCTCGGGCGCGGGCTGGTCCGTGCCGGGCCGGTGAAAATTCAGTCAACCTATGAAAACATATCCAATCAAATATTCGATTATCGCGGGCCTTGCGGCGGTCGCGTGTTTTGGGGCTGTCGGATCCGCATCCGCCACAGATTTGACGAATTCCCCGCCTTACCGCTCCCTGTCGCTGGGAGTGGATCCCATCAGCACGATGGGGCCTGGCGGCACGGTGAGTTGGCGATTTATTGATAACCTGGGGTTGCGCGCTGGGATCAATTATCTCTCATTCTCGGGCAGTGACACGATTCAGAACATCGATTACCAAGGCCATGCGCAGTTCCTGTTCGCACCGCTTACCTTGGATATTTATCCTTGGAAAACCAGCTCATTTCACATCTGCGTGGGCGCGGTCATCAACGAGCTGATGCTTGACGGCTCCGCCTCTGGCAGGATCACGGTCGAAGGAGATCACTACGATGGCAGTGTTGCGCTGCGCATCCAGCAGCAGCCCGTCGATCCGTACATCGGCATCCGCGGCAATCTTTGCTATTTCGACCGTGAGCATCATTGGGCGCTCGTCGGTGAATTGGGCGCGATGTACGCGGGCGATCCGCGGGTGAGCTTGTCGGGATCGGAAAGCAACCCCAACCCGTATGTTCAAAGACAATTCAACTCCGATCTGGCCACCGTCGACGGCAAAATCAAGCACGACGCCCGCTATGCGGAGTTCTGGCCGGTGCTGACACTCGGCGTCAGCTATTCCTTCTAGCCTTCAGTTCCGTCCTGGCGTCCTCCGCGGTTCGCGTCATCGCGGAGGCGCCGCTCCAATTAATCGGCGGCAATCTTCCCGCTCGGTTTACGCTGTCGCGATGCGAGCGGCGGGCGATCCGTTTTGGAGGGGCGCAAAGGGAGGGTTCGCCACGGGAACTGGGTTTTTGGCAAGCCAGTTAACCAGCGACTCCAGCTTTTCCTGCGAGAATTGGCCCATCAGGCAAATTTGAATCCAGTTCCGCTGGCGGAGGTAATCGCTGTTGTAGCTCAAGAGGAAGCCCGCGCCGTGCAATTGCTGGCCCAGCTTCACCGCGCTTTGGGACGGCGCCAAGGCGATGGTGACCACTCCCGGAGTCGCTTCAGAATCGGGCGCAATCAGCGTGAAGCCAATTTCGCGCAGGCGATTCCGCAGGTGCGCGGAAACCGCGGCGACGCTGTCGAACTTCTCCGCCCAGTTGGGCTGGCGGACAGCGGCATCCAACGCATAGATCAAATTCGAGGAATGCGTGAAGGCGATGCCCTGATGCTCGTCATACCAGCCGAGATCCATGTAACGCGGAAGCGATTTCGAGGAGGTCAAGGCGTGGTTGTGAAACACCATGCACAAACCTGGATAGCCCGCCAGCCCCTTGCCGCTGGCACACGAAGCCAGATAGATGCCTTCCAAATTTACCGGCACAACGCCGATGGAGCTGATGCAATCCACCGATAGCTTCACCCGGGCTTTGGCGCAGAGCGCTTGAAGAGTCGACAGCGGATTGAGCATGCCGGTGGATGTTTCGGAATGCACGCACCACATCCAGCCGACCGAGGACGAACGGGACAGGAACTGTTCGACCGCGGAGAGATTGAAAGGTTCACCCCAGCGGAATTTCAATGTGTCAAACATCAAGCCAAACCGTTTGGCATGATCAATGAGGCGCTCCCCGAATTCCCCGTTGCTCAGGATCAAACCTGGTTTCTTTTCGAGAGAAAGCTGCGCGGCGACGGTATCATTGGCCAGCGTGCCCGATCCGAGCAAAATCTGAACCTGCTGGGCGCCCACCAATTGGCACAAGCGGCGGCGGGTGGCTTGGAAGTCCACCATGAACTGGTCGCCGCGATGGGATTCTGGAGCCTTCTCGAAAGCGCGGCGAACGAGCGGATGAATCGAAACGGGGCCTGGCAAAAAGCTGGCCGGGCCCTGGCGGCGGATCGGCTGGCGCAAAAATTCCTCCGCCTGCTTCTCAAAGTTCTCCAGAGTCAAATACATAGGCTGGAATGAGGCTTCCGCCGACCCCAGCAGCGGCCCAAATGGCACAAAACCAATATGGCGATAGAGTTTCGTCTGGCGGGTCGTGCCTGAAATGACCCCCAGATCGTAACCATGCTCCAAGCCGTATTGCCACATCAGCGCGGTCAGCCCCCGGAAAACCTGGCTGTTCCGGAATGCCTTCTCCACTGAAAGCAGGCGGATTTCGCAAACGCGGCGGCCCGGCGGCAAATAGGAATCGAGATTGGGCAGCTTCTGGTCCAGCGAGAACGGCCGGCGGCCCCGGGCCGCGATCATCCCCACCACCCGCTTGTCGGCCAGGCAGACCAAGTAGGTGTTCTCGTTGTGAAATTTATCAACCAGGCGCGGAGTGCCTGACGGTTGATGCTGAGGGATTTCCTCGACGAAAGTGCGGTAATTCAGCTCATGGATCTGTTCAAATTCCCAGTCCTCGGTTGCGACTTTGAATTGCAGGGATTTGTTGCTCATAATTGGCTCTGAAGAATCAAACAAAATTGACTTTTATGCATGCACGAGGGGTCCGGCGGCAAAAGCTCGCCCTTCAGAATGCGCAGAGTTGCGCAGTCCGATTAATAACACCACCTTCAAGTGATCGCTTTTTGCCTCCATCCGTTCATTTCGCGCGGCCCGGCATCAATCACACGTCATGGATTCGTTCCATGACCATATCCATACAATGGACGGGCGTCGCTGCAAAGTCTTATTTTCAATGGCCGACACTGGAAAGCGCACGGAGGCGCCTCACTAAATAATCAGGGAAATCCCTAGTGACATTGGCATCCCTCTGGTGCGATGCTCGTGTCATTGGGGGGAGCCGTTGAATCGCCAGAAGGTTCCTGCCGATAAGAAATGAACGTGGTCACACCAACGACAAGGCATTCCGATCCGCAACCGGCTGCGGTGAAGATTCTTCATTTGGAGGATTCCAAACTGGACGCGGAGATTGTCAGTTATTATCTCCAGAATGGCGGCGTGCCGTGCAAAATCACGCTGGTCGGCGAGATGCCTGCGTTCGAGAAAGCGCTGGCGGATGGCGTTTATGATCTGATTTTGTGCGACCAAAACGTGCCAGGATGGAGCGGCGCCAGCCCTGCCCAACTGGCCCGCACCTTGCAACCGGCGACTCCGGTCGTTGTGCTTTCGGGCAATCTGGATAACTTCGAGGATGCGGATGCAAATTCTGCCGCGCTGCCCTTGCGCGTGCTCAAGAGCGAACTTGCCGCGTTGGTTCCAGCCGTACGCCAGGCACTTGATACAGCGCAAACCTCGAAAAGTCGAGCGATAGCTTAGCGGTCGGCAGGGCGAGACTCCGTCGAGCCCATTCCAATGTTTCCGACTTTGGCGGGCGGCAGACATCGAATCTAAACAGGACGAAAACCGAGAGCACAGAGAAAAACGCTGTTTTTGCCCAAGGATGATTTTTTCGTCTCCGCTCCTTCTGTCTTTCTCCTGTTCAAATTGCGCCCGGACGGAGTCTCGCGTTACCTTCCGCTCTTGAATTGCGGCCCCCAGCCCGCCATACTCGCGGCCATGAAAATTCTCTGCGGCGTCTTTGTGTGTGTTTGTGTTGCCGGGCCAGGCCCCTCCGTTTTCGCTTGGGGCAGCGAAGGGCACAAGACCATTGGCGCAATGGCGGATCAATTGATCGCCGGGACGGTTGCCGCGCAGCACGTCCATGAATTGCTCGGCGAGGAAAGCCTTTCCACAGCTTCCATTTGGGCGGATGTGGTGAAGGGCCGGGAAGGCCAAACCGACGAGATGATTCAGTTCAAGACCGCCAATCCGCATCACACCGTCTCGCACTACACGGACATCCCATTCGAGGAAACGAAGTACAGCGATGGTTCAATCGGGGCGACCAATGTCGACGTCGTTCATGCCATTCCAGCCTGCATCTTGATTTTGCAAGGGAAGCCTGAACAGCAAACGATCTTCAAGGACGTGCCGCCGCGTGTCGCCTTGAGATTGCTGGCCCATTATATTGAAGACCTTCATCAACCATTGCATGTCGGCGCGGGCTACTTGGACAAAACCAAATTCGTCGACCCAAATGGATACAACGGCAAGTACCACGACGATCAAGGGGGCAACAAGCTTTTCTATGGCGGCACGAACCAATTCCAACTGCATTATTATTGGGACACAACGGTCGTGCGGGCGGACATGGCCAAAGCGCACGTGGAGACGCCTAAAGAATACGCAGCCTTCCTCTTGAAGAAGCCAGCCCCGCGCTGGAAAACGCGCGGCCCCTTTATGGATTGGGATCGAGCCTGGGCCAGCGAAAGCGTTGTGCTATCCGCCAAAGTCCACGACGTGACGGTCATCGACGAGGACGACAGTCAAACAGATTCCCGAACCGGCGCGCCGCGAGTCCAATGGCATATCAAAGACCTTTCTCCGGAATACATCGAGTGGTCCGACCAGGCAGCCGAGGAACAGATCGAAAAGGCTGGCTACCGGCTCGCCGCCACTCTTGAGGCGCTGTGGCCGGATAAGCAGTAACGACCGAACAGCACTGGCGAATCATCCGCAAACCCCGCCAGGGCGAGGCCCCGACGAGCGATTCACATTCTTCCCATTTAGCCCTGCTGCCCGCTTCCTAAAATTTAACCTGCCCCCGATAATCGACTGTGCCGCCAAGGTCGCGATAGCGGTTGAACGCGCGGTCGAATTCTTTTCGAGCCGCCCCGAGTCTCGCTTGCGCCTGCGCCTGCTGTTCCTCGGCGTTCTTGCGCTGCCAGGATTCAAGTCCCTTGGTCTGGCGGACGCGCAATTCCGCCGCGTCACAAGCGGTGTGCGCCGCTGCCAGCGTCTGGACAGCAGCCTTGACGGCGGTGTCCGCCTTGTTCAAATCAGACGCTTTTTCCCATGCGCCGGGATCTGCCTGCACGGTCGGAACAGCGATTTCCGCCGCCGGGGAGCCAAATTTATTCTTGACGAACAAGGCGCCTCCCAGGAGAGCGCCGATGATCAAGAAGGGCACCACGCATTGGCCGACGACTTGCCAATGCTCAAAGTTCCGCAAGCCGGCAAACATCGCTGAGACCTTTCCCGCCGCGGCCGCGGCGGCTGGCTTTGTGCGATTCAAGCTCTTGGACTTCAGGGAGGGGCCGGCAGCTTTTGGGGGGACGGCGGGAAAAGTGACGGTCTGGCCGCAGCTTGGGCACTGCATTTGTTTGCCGCAGTATCCAGCAGTATACTCAATCCGTTGGCTGCAAAACGGACAGGAATGTTTAAAGGAATCCATGCGCGACCCGCTTGTATAGTGAACCACTACTTGAAAAAATCAAGGGCTGTTCGCATATCGGCCGGCAATGGAGCTTCAAAGGTCAGCCTCTTTCCACTCTTTGGAACTGCTAAAGCAAGCCGCCATGCATGAAGCAAAGGCCGCTGCGCGTGAAAGCCAGTGGCCTTCTCCAATCGCGCCGTGGCGCGCCCGCCGTAAACGTCATCACCGAGAATCGGAAATCCCAGGTGCTTGAGATGAACCCGAATCTGATGCGTCCGCCCGGTGTGCAAGTCCAGCTCGACCAGCGACGCCGCCAGCCATTTTTCCACCACGCGAAAAGTTGTTCGGGCCGCTCTGCCCTTCCCTTTGCCTGCGACAACCGCCATTCGCTTCCTGTGAACGGGATCGCGGGCCAGGGGCGCGTTGATTTCGCCTTTGGCCGGGGTCATGCCGCCGCAAACGATGGCTCGATAAGTTTTTGCCACGCTCCGTTCCGCGAATTGGGCCGCCAGATGAACATGCGCGGCGTCGTTTTTGGCTGCGACGATGCAGCCGCTGGTGCCTTTGTCCAATCGATGCACGATGCCGGGCCTTGCCACACCGCCGATGCCGCTTAGCTGTCCTTGGCAGTGATGCAGCAAGGCGTTCACCAGCGTGTGTTCGTTGTGCCCCGAGGCGGGATGCACCACCAGGCCCGCCGGCTTGTTAATCACCACCATGCCGTCGTCTTCGTAGAGAATATCCAGCGGAATTTCCTCGGCCCTGGCCTCGGCGGGGCGCGCGTCGCGCTGCTCGATGGCGACGGTCTCGCCGGCGCGCGGATGATGGCTGGGCTTGACTCTTCTTCCGTCAACACGAATTTCACCGTCAACAATAAGGCGCTGGATCGCGCCGCGCGACAGGGCGGGAAATTTTTCGCGCAGGAAAATGTCGAGGCGCTCGTGCGGAAGAGTCTCCGCAATGACGATTTCCTCCTTCATGGAATCCGGGCTCCGCCTTAGGGGACAGCGGGCGTCTTGGAATCAGGCCGGGCCCCGGCTCCCATCCGGTCTTCCTTCCACGAAAGCAAAATGAGAAGCCCGACGCCGATGCAAATCGCGCTGTCAGCCATGTTGAAGGCCGGGAATCCAATTTCCTCCCCGCTGCGCCGGTAAAGATAGAAGCGGAGAAAATCGACGACTCGATGGTAGTGAATTCTGTCCGCCAGATTGCCCACGATGCCGCCGCATATGAGCGCAAAGGAGACCTGGCCGAGCGCGCTGCGCACATAAAAATGGCTCCGCCAGAAAATAAGGCCGGCCAGCGCGCAGACGGATACAACCGCGAGGGAATCGTTCTTGTTCGGCAGGAAGCTGAAGGCCGCGCCCGTGTTGCTCCAATTCACGAAGCGAAAGAATCCATCAATGACGACCCATTCCTGGGGAGGCGGAAGCCAGCGCAGAACCAGCAGCTTGGTGCATTGGTCCAGCAGCACCACCGCTAGCGCAATCAGGACGATGCGGCGATTCGGGGAGCTGTTCATGACTTGTAAATCACCCGCGTGCCCGCCACGAAATCGTGAAGCGCGCGTTTGTCGCGGCGAAGGCCAATGATGACGTTGGCTGGCAAACAGAATAACTCGATTGCAACGGAA
This sequence comes from uncultured Verrucomicrobiae bacterium, assembly GCA_963764165.1. Taxonomy (GTDB): domain Bacteria; phylum Verrucomicrobiota; class Verrucomicrobiia; order Limisphaerales; family Palsa-1400; genus Palsa-1400. The sequence continues at coordinate 3,096,752 of CAVXRD010000002.1, read as the reverse complement.
GCGATTCCCCGAATGGCCGCCCTGCCGTATCCGATGTGCGAACCGTCAAGCATGACAATGCGCGCCCCGATGGCCATCTTCCCGAGGGTCGCTCCAAACCGCCCGTTCATCAGCATATCGTAAACCAAACAAATGGGGTAGTAGACCACGATCGCATGATTGGCCCAGATTTGGCAGTCCTGCACAAATTGTTTCACCGTTTCGTCGTTGAGCACGGTGGGCAAAGGAGGCAGCGGCCAATCATGAGAGAGTGTCAACTGCGACCACACCAGTTGGAACAAGGCGCCAAGGACGAGCGAGTCAATAATGTGCGCCCCCAGCCGCGCCCAAAAACCGCAGGGGCGGGCCGCGGCGGCGGTTGAGGCATCAAGCCTGGCCAGGTCGCTGGCCAGTTCCGCATAACGCGCGGCTGGAGACCATCCCGCCGCGTCGCTTCGCCAGACCTGCGTCTTTCCCGCCACGCGCCCGTCGCGTATCCATTCGCGCAGTTCGTCAAGCGTCGCGGGGCCGTATTCGGCGCCGTCACCGCCGATGATCTTGTAAGTGGCTTCCATCGAAGGCTGAAATCGGTTAGGGCGCGATTTGCTTTGTATACGCCGCGGCGTCAAGCAGGCGGCTCGATTCATCGGGCTGCGCGAGCTTGAGCTTGAAGAACCAGCCGCCCGCGAAAGGCTCGCGGTTGACCAGTTCCGGATGCTGGGCGAGTTCAGGATTTACGGCGACAATTTCGCCGCTCAGTGGAGAATAAATATCGCTCGCCGTCTTGACGGACTCCACCACCGCGCACGGTTCCCCTGCGGCAACCTTTCGGCCAACCACCGGCACTTCAACAAAGACAACGTCCGTCAATTCATGCTGCGCATGGTCGGTGATGCCAATAGTGGCGGTGTCGCCTTCAATCCGAACCCATTCGTGCGATTTGGCGTATTTAAGATCAGCGGGAACATTTTCGCTCATATCAGTTCTTCCAGTGTATGACGATCAAGGTTTTTGAAAATCTTTTTCGGCAGCATCGAAGTCGGTGGCGCAAAACAAAATTCTTCCGCCGCGGTGTTCATTAAAGGTGGCAGAGGCGTCTCGCCTCTGGCGGGCCGATTCACCGGCGGGACGCCGCTGCCACTTTGTTCGTGAAGAATTTTGTCCTGCATCGAATCGTCAGCCCTTGCGGTAAATAGGGCGGGCCACGGTGACCGCGGGCACGCGTTTCCCTCGAATTTCAATTGCAATCGCCGTATTGGCGGGGGCAAAATTTGGCGCCACAAAACCCAGCCCAATGCCGCAGCCGAGAGACGGGCTTTGCGTCCCGCTTGAAATCATGCCAATCGATTCCGCCGCCTCCCCCGTGCTCCAGATGGCGTAGCCAGGCCGCGGCGGGGCGCTGCGCTCGGTCATCTTGAACGCGGCCAATTTGCGGGGGGTTCCTTCCGCCTTTTGCTTTGCCAGAGTGGCGCGGCCCACGAATTCGCCCTTGCCAAGCGCGACGAAATAACCAAGTCCCGCCTCAAGAGGGGTGGTGTCTTCGTTCAATTCGTGCCCGTAAAGCGGATAACAAACCTCCGTGCGGAGGGTATCGCGGCAACCAAGCCCGGCCGGCTTGATGCCCGCCGGTTTTCCGGCTTCAAGTATTTTGTCCCAGAGCGGCTCGATGATGCCGGCATCGCTGACAATTTCAAACCCATCCTCGCCAGTGTATCCCGTGCGGGACACCAAGACGGTCTGCCCGCTGAAATCAAACTTGCCAATTTCATTCTTCTGCAAGGACGCCGCCGTCCGGGCTCCGGCGGAAAAGCAAGAGTCAATAAATCCGGCCACCTTCGGACCTTGCACCGCCACCGCCGCCATCTCGTCAGAGCGGTTTTTGAGATCAACCCCTCGGTGCGCTGGAAAATCAGCCCATTGCTTCTTGATCCACGCAAAGTCGGCTTCGATTCGGGAAGCGTTGACCACCAACAAAAAGTCTTCCTCGCCAAGGCGGTAGACATAGAGGTCGTCAATGGCTCCGCCACGCTCGTTGCAAAGGATGGTGTACTGGCCCTGGCCGGGCTGCAATTTGAGGATGTCGTTGCTGAGAATGAAATTCAAAAACGCCGCGGCGCTCGGGCCGGCCGCGGTAATCTCTCCCATGTGTGAAATATCGAAAATCCCCGCCGCGCTGCGCACCGTGGTGTGTTCCTCAATAATGCCCGAATAACAGACGGGCATCTCCCAGCCTCCAAATTCCACCAGTTGGGCTCCCAATTTCTTGTGCGCCCCAAATAACGGCGTTCGTTTCAACATGACTGCCAAGGTTAAGTGGTTCGCCGGGATGGTCAAAGCATTTTTGACTTTCGAAAACAACAGAGGCCGGGATTGCTCCCGGCCTCTGCGTGAATTGCTCTTTTCTCAGAGCGGCAAGTTTAGAACTTGACGCGGAAGAACGCATCGCTGCCCGACGGCGTATTGGTATACGGCGACGTGACAGACAGAGTCGTCCAAGCGCCAGCCAAGTTGGTCGTGGTTTGGAGAACGCCCTCGTTCCAGTTCAGCACCAGTTTCGGGCCGGCGATCTTCGTCATGGTGAAGGTGAGCGGAGCGTTGGTGATGCCGACCCCATTGTAGAAACCCGCTTCGTAGATCGAAGCCGCTTCCAGCGGGGTGAGCGCGCGCTTCCAGACCGCGAGGTCATCGATCCCGATTTGGAGCGTATTTGCTGATTGCACCAAGCCTCCCTCATAAAGGCCGGTCGGGTCCTGGCCGATGGTGGCTGGTTCAGTGCTGTCAATATCGCCCATTCCGATCGCGGTGGAACCACCCTCGATAGTTCCCTGCGACACGACGCCGTCCATATAGACAGTTGCCCCATTCACCTGGTCGATGATGAAGACAAGGTTGTGCCAGTTGCCATCGTTGAGCAATTGGCTGGGTCCATACACGCCCAAGCCAGCACTGCCGGTTTCGTTATACACAGAGTAACCCCAGCCGCCCAGTTGGAAGGAAGAGGTGAACACGTAACCCGGGGCGCCAAACGTGGATCCAACAACGTCCGTGAAGAACGGCAGATCATATGGCTCGGAGTTGTAGGGAAGCTGGATCCACATGCTGACCGTGAAGCTGCCGGAACCGAACTGCAAGTCAGGGCGCACACCTAGCGTTGCATAGTTTGCGTTCGTTGTTCCTCCTACGCTCGAATCGACCGTCGTTTGGAACTGGAAGGCATTGCCGATCACTCCTTGAACGTAGTTGTTCGTAATCAGCGGAGCGCCGCCGCTGGCCAGATTGGTGGCGTTATTGCCGCGGCCTGTTGTGTCGATAAGGTTATTATCAAACGGCAGGTGCATCACCATCCCGGGGATCGCCGGCGGATTGGTCGGCGGAGCCAGGACGGTGACGGTCACGGGCGCGCTGAGGATGCCAGTAACCACGCCACCACTGATCGTGTTGGTAATGCCGACCGTGTACGTTCCCGCCTGATTGTAATCCAATGAGGGGAACGACAAGGTCGCGGTCGTCGCACCCGAAACCGGGCTGCCATTCTGGTTCCACTGATACGTCAGCGGAGTCGTGCCGGCGGCGGCAACAGACAGTGTCGCGGGGAGGCTGAAGTAGTTCGTCACCGAAGTGGGCTGGCTGGTGATAAACGGAGGTGTATTCGGCCCGTAAACCGCCGCATAGTGCGCCGAGACTTGCGCCGGGCTCAATGCGTGCCCATAGATCGCTACTTCGTCAATCGTTCCCTCGAAGGCGTAAGCATAATCAGGCGTCGGGCCGGAACTTTCTGACCCGATGCTTACCGAAGACCCGTTGTCAATGACGCCGCCATTCAGGCCAGTCGCGCTGCCCGAGGCCGCCTGGACACCGTCGACATAGAGATACATGCTGCCGCCGGCTGAATCGAAGACGCCGACCAGATGATGCCAGCTTCCATCGGGGCCAGTGCTTGCCGTCGCCGTATGCGCGGTGGCGTGTGAGTCGCGAACCAGGAATTCCCATGTGCCGCCGTTGTTGAGGAGACTAAACTGCTCATTGGCAGTGGTTCCGTTGTTGCTATGGCCTTTGGCCACAATCACGCCTGTCCCCACATTCTGGACCGCCGGCCCCTTGGCCCACGCTTCAATCGAGAACTCCGAGCTCGTGCCCGGGAAGTCAATGGATGTGGCCCCAAAGTTGCCAACATAATCCACCGCTTGGCCAGGGAAATAAACGGCCGTATCGGTGTCGACCAGCGAATAGCCAGGGACTCCCAAGGTAAGGGCGCCAATATATTGACCGTCGTTGCCACCGGCGTAATCGTGGGCAACGGTGCCGCTCTGTTCATCGAGGCGGAAATACGCTTCCGGTTGGTCACCCACAATCGTTGAGACGTAGGAGTTCGGCGGAGTCAGCGGCGTCAACGTGGAGACTGAACTGGTAACCGCGCCGTACGTGCTGGTCGCAATCAGCGTGTAGCTGCCAGCACTGCTGCTGGTTGTGACTGCGGTGTAATTGGAAGATGTCGCGCCGGGGATGTTGGTTCCGTTAAGGTACCACTGGTAGGTCAGCGATACAGAAGGCAGGCTGGCAGGAGCAAAACTCAGCTCTGTTCCAATCCACCGCTTTTCCGCCGCCGGCACGATCGTTACAGCAGGCAGCGAAGGGGTTACGAAGAGTGGCACCGAATCCGTGACTGATCCGTATGGGTTGGACACGACGACGGAGTAGGTTGCGTCAGAGCTTGGGGTAACACCGCTCAAACTGAGGTTGCTGGACGTTTGACCACTCATGGCAACGTTATTGGAGTACCATTGATAGTGCAGGCCGCCGGGCCCGTCGGCCCAGATGCTATACGCGACGTTCTGACCGACGTAGGCCGGCGAGACCACTTGCGCAGGCGCCGTGACGACAGGAGGCAGCGCTGCTTTGTTGTAAAGATTGGAAATTGTTGCCGCCGAAAGGGCGGTGGTAAGAACAGCGGGTTCCGCAATATAGCCTGGGAAAAACATTCCGAAGTACGGACTCGGCTCGCTGCGTGAACCAACCGACCACGGATAGTTTACAGCGACAGGCCCGGAACCGCTTCCGTCGGGAAAGCTGCCGTTAAACTGGGCCGCTAACACACCGTTGCGATAAAGATTCCAATTCTCTCCATCGTAGGTGCCGACCAGGAATACCCAGTGCCCAAGATCTCCATTCGGGACGGGGAAAACCGCGCTAACATAGCCTGGGCCATCGTCGTACGCGCCCACCTCGTAATAGTTGACGTTGTTCACGACATTGGTGTTGTAATTTTCACCGGAATTGTTGTCCTGTGAATTCGCCCAGTCGAACGAATCGCCGACGCGGAGGAAGTTTTCGAAGTAGTTTGTTGTGTCAAACCCTTGGGCAATGATGTCGGAGACGTAATCAAAACCAGTCTGCTTGATCCATGCCGCCAGCGTGAGAGTCTGCCCCGCGACATTAACCGGAGTGGGCGAGTCCAGCACCAATGATCCGATGGCGCCGCTATAGTAGACAGAGGGATCGCCAAGGCCCGGAACGCCGGGCTGGTCCGCGAGGGTTCCGATGGTATTCGTTCCGCTGTTGGCGGCTGAACCGATGTCGGCGGCAAACGTTCCGTCGACGCTCGGTGGTGTATACACGCCTTCGTTCAGCGGCCAGTAGCCGACCGGCGAGGAAGCGAGAATGAGGGAACTGTAACTGGCTGAATGCGCAATGCCCGCCGTGTAATGCGACATGACCGTGTTGGAGCTCAGGAGGTTGGTGTAGATGGCAACTTCGTCAAGAAATCCGTCCCATCCACGGTTGCCGCCGGAGACCAGCGAGCTGCCGTTGGCGTCCTCTGCGTTAGGATTGTTGGCCAGCGTCGTGCCGCCGAACCGGAGGACCTGAAAGTGGTTAGGTTGAAACGGGTTGCTTGTCGCAGGCGTGGTTTTGACCAAGTATCCATTCAAATATAGATACGCAGTCGAACCATCGAATTCACCCACAACATGCGTCCATGAAGTGTTGGGGACGTTCGTTCCGAACGTGCAGACAGCCGTATAGCTTTGAAGGCCGCCCAACCGCATTGTCCAACTGGTGGGCGTCACGTAAAATAGCCAGCCAGATCGCGCGCTTTCCGAAAAATTCGGATCCCCGTCAGGACAGAGCGATGAAAGCGGACACAAACCGGTGCTGTCACTTGGTGCAAATGTTGCATTGGGATTCGGTTGCGCCCAAAACTCAATCGAGAAAGGCGGATTCGGGTTCAGCGCCGGAATGTTCGGAATATCAATCTTGGTATCGACGGTGCCTGAACCTTGGCCAGGGTTGCTTAGAAAGATGCCGTTTCCAACGATGCCGTTGGTGCCTGTTACCGAGTAGCCGGGCCCAACGACATAACCAGTTCCGGCGGCTCCGACGCTGCCGAGGTTGGTGACCGTGTTGGGCAGAGGTGATGCCACAGTTTCTGTGAAACGCCAAAAATCCAACGGCGAGTCACCTTCGATGATAGATTGATACGTTTGGGCGTGCAGTGGCGAGGTTGCCAGTGCGCCGAGGAGAAGCGCCCCGCCTAATGAGGAGCGAACCTTCCGGGATCTCAGTGTTTTCATTCGTTGCTTTCGTTTTTTTGTTTTGTTTTGTCAGGGTCTTTTTGTTTGGATGATGGCCTCGTCACACCTTCAACGATTGCCAATTTCCTTATCAGCCAATCCAAATTCTGTAATTGTTAACACCTTTTCCTGAATCAACGTGGCGAGGAGGATGAATTCAATCTCCCGCTCAATTTAACTTGTTACTTGCTCGGACGCACAGTCCGAAGCTGTATCCACGTCACATCTTTATCGCCCGCAGCTTTCCACGGACTCGGGTCGGCGGGACCACTTGGAAACTTCAACGGCGGGCACGTAAGGTTCGGCTGCTGCCAATGCTTGATTTCACCATGACCATCAGCGAAGGCGTATCCAGCACCGAAGTTATGCCACATTCCCGGCATATCCTCATTAAACTGATACTGACGCGCCCCACTTGCACCATCTAGAGCACCATCCCCCGTCATATCTTGCAGGTAGTTTCCCCAGTTGATGCAGTCTTCCCGCTCGTCCACGAAAACCCAAGTCCCCGAGGGGCCGGGCTGGGGAAGCCCTAAGTCCGTTGTTTTCAAAAATATAGGATAGGCAGCGGCGTCAAAAGTCACACCAGCGGCATAGCTTGCATTTTCACCGCCGAACCCGCCGAAGAAAAAGTTCATTGAAATGCTGCGGACGCGAGGCAACAGCATGCCCGACGGAGAATTGGAATGGACGAATGACGTATCAGCGGGGCACCGGTAGACCAGGTAATTCTTGACATAAGGGTACATTGGACCGACAGTAATATCCACAGTCGGATCCCAATTGTATTGGGCCGGAGTCATGTCCTCCTCTTGCTGTGTCCAGACAGCCGCATTGGCAGGATCCCCGGGCGGGCCAAGACTAGAGTAAAGGACGCGCTCCTTATTATCCAATGCGTAGTTGTACCAGCCGAGCGCCAACTGGTGCTGATTGCTCATGCACTTGACGCCTTGTGCTTCCTGTTTTGCATGCACCAACGAAGGCAAAATCAGTGCCGCCAAAATGGCAATGATGGCGATAACCACCAGAAGTTCGATTAATGTGAAGCCTCCGGAGCGCTGATCTCTTGCGCAGACGGTTAAGCTCTTAAGTTTCGACTGTTGCATAATGAATGATTCGTTATTTGCGGAAATCTTGAAACAAATTGTCTGTTCGATTGTTGTTAATGGAAGGAACGCTATGATTTTTTACCAAAGTGATGCAGAATGCGCGCGGAAGACTGGAGACACCGCTGCCTTTGCGAACTTGCGCCTTGTCCGCGACATTTTGCGAGCAGCCAAACGCTGAAGGCAGGACAAAAAATCTGGGAAAGGAGGTTATTCCAAGATTCTCAGTGCTTCCATCGGACATTCGAACCGCCTGTGTTTGTTTAGTCCACATGGCTGATCCAATTCTTATCACGGATCTTCCTAACCCCACTACTGGACCTATTTACAACTGTGCCCAGCAAATCTCTATCCAGCTTGAAAATTTGCGAAACTGATTTTTTTCCGATCCGTGACTCAATCGTCACTTCATATTCGTATCCAAAAATTACACGAACGTCAACCCAAAAAACTTAATTTAAAGCGGATCAACCATTTGCCGTTCAATATCGCATTCGGAATGGGTCTAATAATCGCCATCGGATTGCCAAACACTATGCAATTGAAGCCAGCGAACGTCCATATCGTCTCGGACAGGCAAGCCGTTCGCCGATGGCCCATTAGGCCCAGTTGGGTTCACGCTGCACTGAGCATAGCTCCACATCGGGGGGCAAGTCCTTGGATCCGCCCATTTATGAATTTCGGCATGCCCATCAGTAAATGATAATCCAACCGCGTTATTATGGAGAAATCCTGGCATGTCCTGATCGAACTCAAAAGATTGGGGCGCGTATGGAGAATCTCCGGTCATAACCACGCAATAATTGCCCCAGTTAATGGAGTCCTGCCGTTCGTCCATAAAGAGCCATGTTCCCGCCGGCCCGGGAGTCTTGCCCGGCCTCAAATCTGACATTTGCTTATAGATGGGGTAACTGTTAACCAAATTCGAGTCGCCAAATCCACCCAGATAATAATTCATCGAAATCGAACGAGTCCGTGGAACCCATGGGCCGGAGGCAGAATTTGAATGCACCATCGAAGTATCCGACGGGCAGACAAAGACACCCGCGCTCTTGATAAACGGATACAAGGGACCATTCATCATCCCCACCACAGGGCACGCTGGATCCCAATTGTAAGAGTTTGGTGTGAAATCTTCTGTCTGCTGCGTCCATGCGTACTTGTTCATGGGATCACTCGTCCCCAAATCCGCGCTGGAGAGCACGAAGTGATCGGCGTTTTCCCCGTTATACATTGTCCATCCCAGCGAAAGCTGCCGCTCATTGCTCATGCATTTGACGCCTTGCGCCTGTGTTTTTGCATGGGCTAACGTCGGAAGAAGCATCGCCGCCAAGATGGCAATAATGGCAATGACGACCAGCAATTCGATTAATGTGAAAGCTTCGGCACAACGCACGCTTCTTTGATTTTTGGTTTTCATAATGCTCGCAATTAAAATGAGGGATGCGGACTTCCTAATATGGTTTCAGAACGCACTAAGACAATTTTTCGCGGGGATTCCAGAGGACACCGCTGCGCATGCGGATTGTTCAATATTCCGCCATCGATAATCGGGGGACTGATCATCCGCCCGACGATGGTTCTTTTGCACATCATTTGCGACGCACGCGTTGCCTGGGGCCACACGGCTCGTTCTAAGTTGGCCGCGAAAATCTCATTTTTCGTTGCGTTGGTTTCGGCGCCCACGTGACCGCACAAACACCCGTTTTATATAGACGGTGCGCTGGTGGCTCTGCTGGCGCCGGATCCTTCCGCGACCCGGATAAGCATTGATTGTTACACTCGTGTGGCAATTCGTCAATGGGAAAATTCGGACTTTGCGCAAATTTTGCTCACCATAATCCGTTCGCCGTGCCAGCCAGCGCCCGGATGAATCACCCTAATGGTTTGCCCTGCAATAAATTGCACGTTGCCCCAAGAGAAAAAGAATTCTCGTGCACAGAAGATGAGTTCGCAGAGGACAAAGCATTGAGTATTCATAATCTTCGAAAGACTGCAACATCCGCTACACCGTTGAATCTCGACAAGATGGGGTGCAACGTTTGATTCCTGAGTGTCTTCAGCGGAATCAGAATCCCGGCCGGAAACCGGTTCTGGAGGGCGCAATCTGGCCTCCGCAAAACGGTAGGTGCAATAGGGTGCAACAATTCTTTCTGGCGAAACCCGCTTGAAGGAGGCCTCTCAGGTGGCATAGGCCCTATTTCATTCGGCTGAAAACGTTTCGGAACCGTGGGAAGGCGGTGGAAACTCCGTCGCTGTGGTTCCGACAACAGATTACCGAGACGGCGGCACATTAACCACAACATAAGCATGGCTGCACTTTGGCACGGATGGCGCGGGATGGAAAACCTACCAGAGGTTTTTCAGCACGATTCTTGACGAAAAAATTGGGAAAATTGAATCCGGAACGACCGAACTCAGGAAAAGAGCCTCCACCCGCCATTGCCTCTTTGACTCCCCTCCGGAAAAAATGGGGATGGACGGTTTCCCGCCGGAAAGAAAAATAAAGTGATCGTTGACATGCATCCGGGTTCGTCGTAATTTTTTTGAAAGTTAAAGGACTTATATCATGCTGCGAATATTTCTGATTATAGCAATCGTTGCGGGCATCGCCGCAACCGCACTGACCATCACCAAGGTTCAGGACATCATCGTCAACACGCGGGCCGAAAGGGATTCGTGGCATCAGAAGGACGACAAGGAAGTCGCCGACCACAAGCAAACAAAGAAAACCCTTAACGAAACTCAAGCCACCTTGGCCACGACAAAAAAAGACCTGGAGCAGACCAAGAGTGATCTGGTAGCCGCCAAAGGCCAAGTGGAGGATCTTACCGCGAAAAACAAGGATTTATCCGACAAATCGGATAAGGCCATCGCGGAGCGGGACGAAGCCCAGGCTCAGCTCGAACGCTGGCGCGCCCTTGGCAAATCGGTGGAGCAGATCAAAGACATGGAGTCAGAACTCGTCAAGAAAAGGAATGCAGAACAGGTTCTTATCAAGGAAAATAAAGCGCTGGCGTCCGAAGCCACCGATTGGAAAGATCGGTACCTGGCCATGGTCAACCCGGATGAAGCCGTCATGCTGCCTCCTGGCTTGCGCGGCAAAATCGTTTCGGTCGATCCCAAGTTTAACTTCGTTGTGCTCAACATCGGTTCGGACCAAGGTGTCCGGCAGCGCGGTGAAATGATGGTGGACCGCAACGGAAAGCTGCTCGGCAAAGTCAAAATCTCCAGCGTTTCCAAGACCGAATGCGTTGCCAACATCCTGCCGGGCTGGAAGCAGCGCGGCGAGATCATGGAAGGCGACGAAGTCCTGTATTGATTCGATGAACCTTTGGCGCAACATTCTCTGCGTTTTGTTGCTCGCGGCCGCCGCTGGCTCGCTGGCTGGCTGCGCCACGGACTCCGATTCGAGTGTGCCGTGGGATCAGCCGCAGGGCTGGGAGGGGCCGTTTCCTTCTACGATTAATCAAGGCCGTTAGGCACAGCCGCCTGCCCGCTGGGCTCCTGCGCGGATGGAATTTCGTCGGGCCATCGTCATTTCGCAATCAAGCTGATCGAGAACGGGCCAAAAAGCCGTCGGAAAAGGCGCTTGCATGATGAAGGGGGAATGATTAAGCTCCCTGCTCTTTGGCTGCACCCATAGCTCAATTGGATAGAGCGTCTGACTACGGATCAGAAGGTTGAAGGTTCAACTCCTTCTGGGTGCACCATGCTGCGGGCCGCTTCGCGCGGACTCATCGCATTTTCGTCGAAGGCTTCTCCGCTCTACGCGTTTGCTGGAATCCGACTTTTTTCTTGCGAAGCATCGCCGCTCACACTGCTCAAGACTTTTCGTATGTTGGCGCGATGAATCGTTTCCATCAACTCGACGCCTGTGACCTTTGGCATGGATTTATCGGTAATGACGAGATCCTAAGCTGCGGACTTTACCGCTGACCAAGCGAGTGCGCCGTTCGCTGCCCTTACCTTTTCGTTGATTCGGTTGTTCATTTTTCATTAATCCTAATTAGTCTATTGACATAGTATGGATTGTTGATATAGTCGGTTGTGTGGGCTGGAAATGTGAATGTTGAAATTTGAAAGAAAGGTGTATGCTGTGAGTACCGCCGATACAAAAAAATCTGTTGCAACCGCGCGCATCCCGGTTTTTGAACGCAAACCGCTGGATCGCATTTTGTCACCGCTCGACGATGTCGCGAGCCGCTCCCAGCATTTGCTGCGGCCTCATTTCGGGCGCAATGGGGCGGGCGAGCCGCCGATTCCGCGCTATGTCTATCTTGGCGAGCGCGGCGGCGGCGATGTGATTCGCCTCGGCATCTTTGGCGCGATTCACGGCGACGAGCCGGAAGGAACGCTGGCCATCAGCCGGCTGGTTCACATGCTGGAGCGCGACCCGGAAATCGGCAAGGGCTACGCGCTATTCCTGTACCCGGTCTGCAACCCAAGCGGTTTTGAGGCTGGCACCCGCCATTCGGCTTCCGGAAAGGATCTAAACCGCGAATTCTGGCGGCAGTCGGAGGAGCGCGAGGTGCGCTTCTTGGAATCGGAGATTTACCTGCACGCCTTCGACGGCCTGATCATGCTGCATTCGGACAATACGAGCACGGGCCTTTACGGCTATGTCAACGGCTCAGTGCTTTCCGAGAATCTGCTGGAGCCGGCATTGCGCACAGCGGAGGCGTTTCTCCCGCGAGATCGCCGTCCGATCATCGACGGTTTTCCGGCGCGGGCCGGGGTTATTTACCGCTCTTACCAAGGGGTGCTTCGTTCGCCGCCAGGAATCGAGCGTCCGCCCTTCGAGCTGACATTCGAGACACCGCAGCGGGCCTCGCTTTACTCGCAAGTGGAAGCCGCGGCGGCGGCCTTGAAAACAATTCTGGTGGAATACCGCCAATTGCGCGCCATCGCCCAAAACATATGATTTGCGGCAGGGCGGAGCTGCGTCTCCGCCCCGATATTTTCCCCATGCTTGCGAGCGGAAGAACCCTACCTTTGGCATTACAGAGCCGCTAAAAACCCGCTACCTTTGCCGGAAACCTGTTTGAAGAAGCCGGATGAAACAACAACAGGCTAGCCCACCGCGCCTTCTCGCGAAAACCAAGGTTGCAATAGTGTGCAACGCCCCGATCACAATTACTGTTCCCTCTGCGCACTCATCTTCTCTGCGCGATCTCTCTTTTCCCTAGTGGTTTCATCCTCGGATGAAACGCGTTCGCGCGCAGAGGTTCCGCCCGGCCTGAATTCGAACGCAAAATATCAAAGAACACGCCATGGCGGCGACAGGAAGAAACCTAAGGGCGAATGGCCCTTGCGTCAATTTTGCTTGTAATTGCACGATTTTGTGGTATAAGTGATTCACACGCAGCGGGTTTCATTTGCAATGAAATTGGGGTAATGCGACTCACTCGACGTCCGGTCGTCCGGCAAGCGCCAGTATGAGCATTTTGTGTTTTCAGCACGTTTCTTGAACAAATACTTGACGTTTTGACCGGCGTGTTCAAATCGCTTCCACGTTCGGCCTCTCCAAAGCGAACTTGCGCATTGACATTGGTTTGCCGTATCAACTGAGGGGAGCCAGAGCAGGTAAAAGCATTTCGTGATACTTGGGAATTGGGAATTCATTCTTATCTTTCGTATCGCGTCCACACGAACCCTGCATGGCAAGCAGTTTCGGTCTCATCTGGTTGTCGGGAAGCCCCACGCATTGTCGATGGGCTGCCAGAGGGAAAAGAATTTTCGCGCAGAGAAGATGAGTGCGCAGAGTAACAAAATGACAAACCCTCATTCCACTGGAAATGTGGAGGAGTCTGTTTTTATGCCGAAACGCTCGGCCATGGCCGTTCGCAAGAATCTTTCCCCGGCGATTTCTTGGCGCTTGATTGCATTCACCGCCCGAATGGCTGCCAACGAAACTCATTAAACGGGTCAGAAGTGCCAATGAAACAGTTAGACCGGCGGAATTCTCGAAGGGAACGGTCGGCGAGGGCGCCGACCGCGACACGCGAGGCTCGTGTGCTCCCCAGGCCTTTGATTCCGGGGAGCGCACGCGCCCCCGCGTGCAGCGGGACGCGCCTCGCGTCCCGCATCCCATCTTGAATCCAAAGGGGTTCATTGGCAGCCTCGCCTTGCCGAGATCTGTCCATAACTGACCCTCTACCACTCACCCTCTTTGAGAAAATCAGCGGCCCGGTATAAATAAAGCGACGCGGTCGTGCGATGCGGGCTCCAGCGCTTGCCGAATTTCTCCAGTTGCTCGGGCTCGGGCATTTTCCGTTTTCGATATGCCACTTGAAATCCTTTTCGAACGCCAAAATCATGCACCGGCAAAATATCCGGGCGGCCCAGGTTGAACATCAGGAACATTTCCGCCGTCCAGCGTCCGATCCCCTTGATCTCTGTCAAACATTCGACGATTTCGGCGTCGGTCATTTTTTCGCATTGGGCCATGGAAGGCACGAGGCCGGCCAGGCTGCGTTCCGCCAGCATGACGACGGAGGCTGCCTTGGCCCGGGAGAACCCGGCGGAGCGAAGCATTTCGATTTCCAGCTTGAGAACCTCCTCGGGCGTGGGAAATCGGCCATGATTGAACAGCGCCTCAAACCGGGCCAGAATCGTCTTGGCCGCCTTGCCGTTCAATTGCTGATGCGCGATGGCGTGAATGAGGGATTGAAACGGCGGCAGCCCGCGGCGCTCGATGCCGACATGCCCGAATTTTTCGATCAACTGTTCAAAAACAGGATCGACTTTTCGGAGATGTTCCTGGGCTTTGTGGCGCATGCGTCGGCAAAAGTTTATGGCCAGCGCAAGCGGGCTGCAACACCGAGCAGGAATGGGGAAGAAAATTATTCTGGAACTCAGGAAATCAGGAAAAGAGGCTGAAGGTGATCTCGCGCGCACTCGTGAAATCAAGAGCGTCATGGGTCCCTCATAATTCCTATCCCTCCCATCGCTCCCAAAACGATTTCGCCTCTTTTCCTGATTTCCTGAGTTCCAGATTCAATTCTTCCCCCAGAAACCAAAATAAAGCGTGCATTTGTGTTCAGTGAAATGAATAGTGTTAGCATGCTGGAATCGGTGAATACTCGCGATCCGTCGGCAGTGGAGACGGAGGTGCAAGCCGTTTACCGCGAGATGTTCCCGCATGGGGACAAGAGTTTCGTGCCTCGCGTTTTTGGCTGGGCGAATTTATGGTTCGACGGCAAATATCGCGACTATCAGGCTATCGACGCTCATTATCACGATTTCGAGCACACCATGCAGGGCTGCCTTTGCATGGCGCGGCTTTTGCGCGCGCGAAATCACCTTCCGGAGGAGCCGCTCCTGACCCAGCGCATGTTCGAGCTGGGCATCCTTGCCATCCTGACCCATGACACCGGCTATCTTAAAAAAAAGGGCGACACCGAAGGCACCGGCGCGAAATACACCTTGATCCATGTCGATCGCAGCATCGGGTTCGCGGGTGAATTAATGCTCGCCAATGACTACGCGGTGGAAGATATCCTCGCTGTCCAAAACATGATTCGCTGCACGGGTGTCAATGTGAAATTGGAGACGGTGCAATTTCAGGACGAATTGGAGCGGCTGGTGGGATATGCGCTCGGCACTTCCGATTTGCTCGGCCAATTGGCGGCGGTGGATTATGTCGACAAGCTGCCGATTCTTTACTCAGAATTCGCCGAGTCGGCCGAATTCAACCGCAATGGAAAAATGACGGCGGGCGGATTTTTCAGCAGCGCCGATGACCTGATGCAGAAGACGCCGCTCTTCTGGGAAAATTACGTGCGCACAAAAATCGCCCGCGATTTCCGGGGCGTCTACCGTTTTCTCAACGATCCCTACCCCGATGGCCCGAATCCCTACATCGAGCGCATCGAAGCCAACATCGCGCGGCTCAAGCGCGATCTGGCGGCGCGGTCGCGGCCGTAAGCCGCAACATCCTCCGCATGCCGCGAGAATATATTTTACAGCCGTCCCGGCAGCCGGCCACGCTTCGGATCGATTACGAAAAGGAGCTGAACGCGCAGCAGCACGCAGCCGTGACCGCGCCGCCCGGCCCGGCCCTCGTGATCGCCGGCGCGGGCTCCGGCAAAACGCGGACGCTGACTTACCGGGTGGCCTATTTGCTGGAGCAGGGCATTCCGCCGGAGGCCATATTATTGTTGACGTTCACCAACAAGGCGGCCCGCGAGATGATGCTGCGCGTCAATGATCTGCTGGGCGGCGAATTGTCGGGGCTTTGGGGGGGCACGTTTCATTCCATCGGCGCGCGGGTGCTGAGGCGATACGCAGGGCATATTGGCTTCGGCGCGGATTTTTCCATTTTGGACCGCGACGACGCCCGGGAGCTGCTCAAGGCGTGCGTGGACGAGACGGACATAGACCAGAAGAGCGAGCATTTTCCGAAGACGGATGTTCTCGGCGATATTTTCTCGCTGGCCGTCAACAAAGACGAGCCGGTCGAAAACATTTTGCGGAAACAATTTGATTATTTCCTCGAGGAAGCGCCGCGCATGACTGCTTTGCTGGCTGCTTATCAAGAGCGCAAGCGCTCCTCCAACGCGATGGATTTCGACGATCTTCTGGCGCTGTGGCTGAAGCTGCTGCGCGAGCACGAAACCGTGCGCGAGGAAATGCAGCGGCGGTTTCAATTTGTGATGGTGGACGAATACCAGGACACCAACAAAATTCAGGGCGCGCTGCTCGATATTCTATCCTCCCGCCACGACAACCTCATGGTGGTGGGCGACGATTCGCAAAGCATCTATTCATGGCGCGGCGCGCATTTTCAAAACATCATCAAGTTTCCCGAGCGCCACGCCAAATCAGTCGTCTACCGGATTGAAACCAATTACCGCAGCACGCCGGAAATATTGCGGCTGGCCAATGCCGCCATTGCCGCCAACACGCAGCAATTTCCCAAGGAACTCGCCGCCGCCCGCCCATCGGGCGCGAAGCCGGCCCTGGTCGCCTGCGTGGATGAAACGATGCAGGCGGCGTTCGTGGCCCAGCGCCTCCTGGAATTGCGCGAGGAAGGCCGTGCGCTTGACAAAATTGCCGTGCTCTACCGCTCGCATTTTCACGCGCTGGAATTGCAGTTGGAGCTGACGCGCCGGAACATTCCGTTCAGCATCACCAGCGGCATTCGTTTTTGGGAGCAGGCGCATGTCAAAGACATTGCCGCCCATCTGAAATTCATCATCAATCCCCGCGATGAATCGGCTTTCAAGCGGATGGTCCGCCTGCTGCCCGGCATCGGCGCAAAATCGGCGGAAAAAATCTGGAACGCGTTCCGGGCCAAATTTGCTGCCGGCGAACCGGTGGCAAATGTTTTGTCTGGCATCCGCGCGGTCGTTCCCAACAAATCCACCGGGCCGTGGGCGCAGCTCGCGGCCACTGTCAGTCAATTAGAAGATCCAGCCACCCGCAAGAGCGCGGCCAGCATGATCCGGCTCGTTTTGGAGGCGGGCTACGAGGATTACATGCAGGAGAAATTCGCCAATTATCAGGCGCGAAAAGAAGACGTGGACAAGCTCGCCAGCTACGCGGTGCAATTCGAGACCGTGGAGGAATTCTTGACGAAGATGTCCCTGGAAACGACCGCCGACGCCGAAGGCGACGATCCCAAGCCGTCGGATGAAGACGGCGTCCTCCTCTCGACCATTCATCAAGCCAAAGGCCTCGAATTCGATGTGGTCTTCATCATCATGCTGGCGGACGGCTCGTTTCCCTCCGCCCGCTCGGTGGAGGAATTGGATGGCGAAGAAGAGGAACGGCGCTTGTTTTACGTCGCCATCACGCGGGCGCGGGATGAATTATATTTGACATATCCGCTGATCCGCGTGGCCCGGGGGACATGGACGGCGCAAGCGCAATTGCCGTCGAGATTCCTCAAGGAACTGCCGGACGAATTGCTGGAGCGCTGGGATTTGCGCCCGCCTTCGGCGTATTGATATGAAAAACTGCGGACAACTGTCGTGCTTAGCGAAGCGAGGTAGGGACGCCTCGCCGAGGCGTCCGGGGACATTCGCAAGTCCGAACGCGTCCGAAAAATACCACGGCGCCGGACGCCTCGGCGAGGCGTCCCTACCTTTAGCCGCAGTAGTGTTGACGCTGCTTTTCACTCTTCTGCTCTCCGCCCACGCTGGCGATCTCCAATGGCAGCACCTCTCCAGTTCAACGGGCGATCTTCCCGTCCCCGGAACCTCGACGCAGCAAACAGGCGCGGTAGTCGGCGACTTTGCCCACGACGGCACGAATGGTTTCATCCTGAGCTTTCGCCAGAGGGCGCCTGCGCTTGTCTGGTTCCGTCCCGCGCGCGGCCGATGGGATCGCTACGTGATCGAATCGAATTTCCTCTCCGTCGAAGCCGGCGGCGTGGTGTGCGACGTGGACAATGACGGACATCCCGACGTGATTTTCGGCGGCGACTGGCAAAGCGACGAAGTCTGGTGGTGGGAAAATCCCGGCTCCAATTACAATCCCAGCGTTTCGTGGAAACGCCATGTCATCAAGAAGGGCGGCGCAACCCAGCACCACGATCAGGCCGTGGGCGATTTTCTTGGCCTTGGAAAACCGCAACTTGCCTTTTGGAACCAGGGCGACAAATCAATTTACCTCGCCGAAATTCCGCCCGATCCGCGCCATTCAGGCCCGTGGCCGCTGACCAAAATATTCTCGGGCGAGGCCGGCGAAGCGCGCAAGAACGGATTCCATTACGCCGAAGGGATGGCGGTCTGCGATATTGACGGAGACGGCAAAGTGGATTTGCTGGCGGGAAATTTGTGGCTCAAGCATCGCGGCGGGGAAAAATTCGATGCCATCCAAATCGGCATCATCGGCGGGCGGATTGCGGCGGGAAAATTCAAGCCGGGGAAAATTCCGCAGGTGATCATCGCGCCGGGGGACGGCATCGGCCCGCTGCGCCTTTACCAATGCGTGGGCAATCCGGAGAACAGCAGCGCGTGGGTTGGCCATGATTTGCTGGATCGCGACATGGTCCACGGGCACAGCCTGCAAGTGGCGGACATCGACGGCGACGGCAACCTCGACATCTTCGCCGCCGAAATGGCCAAGTGGAGCGAAGGCCAGAAAAACCCCGATAATCCCACGGCCACCGCGTGGATTTTATTTGGCGACGGCAGAGGGAACTTCAAGAAAACCATATTCTCCACCGGCATCGATTTTCACGAAGCACGCGTGGCTGACCTGAACGGCGACGGCAAATTGGACGTATTGGACAAGCCGTATAACTGGAATGCCCCGCGCGTCGATGTGTGGCTGCAAAGGGCGGCCAAGCGGAGTCCGTAGCGCCTTCTGCGTATCGCAGATTTCCAAATCTGCTTGCCGTAACACCACATGCAGGCTTGGAAGCCTGCGCTTCAAGGGGAGCTACTTCGCCGCCATCGGGTCGCCTGGCATCAAATGTTCTTCGATGCGGTGGCATTGGTCGGGGAGCAATTTCCCTTCGGCGTCGTAGCGCAATTCAATGACCCAGGCGAATTGAGTGTCCGGCCATTTTCCTCCGGGCAGCAATGCTTCGGGATCTGCCCCGAGATCGCGAATCAAATCCGGCATCTGGCCGTGGTGCCAGCAGATCAAAATGTCTTTGCCATGCGGCTTGGCCTTGAGTTCCTCGGCCAACTGATCGGCTGCCTTGTTTTTAAAAGTGGAGTTGACTGTCAAATGCAGAAACTTGCCCAACGGCTCGACCGTCAGGCGCGGCCGACGGCTGTTCTTGGAATCGGCGGTCGCGAAGATGCTGTCCAGCTTGAGCGGTTTGCCGTCCAATTGGAAATCGTGGAAGTATTGGACGTAAGCATCCGCCCGCTTAAACCCTTCTGGCGAAAGGTCCATCCCGGTTTCGAGTTTCTCGGCGTGGCGAATCAGCAGAATCGTCGTGTCTCTCAATCCCGCCGATCCCTCGGCGAGGCAACACGCAACAGACGCAAAAAGCGTCAAAGCGATCTGGCTAAATCGGGTCCAATTCATGGGCGTGATTTTCATGGTTATCTTCTCAATGTCAAACAGTTGGAAGAATGAGGGCGGGCTTTCGCCCGCCCTCATCGTCCGACCGAAGTCGCATGCAAGATTACTGCGCCTCGACCGTGTAGAATCGGGCCGCGTTGTTTGTCGCGAGGCCGTCGGTGAATTTATAGGTGCCGGCGGAAACTTCCGTTGGGCTTCCGAGGTTCACCCATTGGCTGACCGGCAGCGCCAGATTGGTCGTTTCGAGGATCGTGAACGAGCTGCTCGCGCCCGGCGTGTTGGTGAAGGTGAAGGTCAAACCGTTGGTGGAGCTGAATATCACGTTGCCGAGTGTCGGCGCGGTCACAGCAGGCGGGGCGAGCGAGACGTTATTGGTCGCGCCGGCGGCGAAGAGGAAGTTGTCGATGCCGTAGCCCTGGCCGCTGCCCGTGGCGTCATTGATGGACCAGATCAACCACAAGGCCGAACCCGGAGTCCACGGCGTGGTCAGCGCCAGATTCGTCACCGAAAGATTGGTCTGATTGTTTGGCAGCGTTCCGTTCGTTCCGCCAACGACGCCGGCCGTCGGAAATGCGAAGGTCAGCGCGGGAACGGGATTCGTGGCGGCCGATGCGAGTTCGCTCGTCGAGAGCGTCGACGCATCGCCTGACGGATCGACGTCGTAGGTGAAGACCATCGTCTTGGGCTTGGTGCCGGTCTTCCAGAATTCGCCCACGAACTGCATGCTGACGTAATCCAGGGTGTTGGTCGTTTCGTTGATCAGCTTGAGGCCGAAATGCGTGCCGCCCGATGATCCGGTGGCGATCAATCCAAGCGCGCGATTAAGCGATGCGTTTGTGCTTGTTGCGAGGCCGAAGCTGTAAATGCCGCCGGTCGTTGTAGTGCCGTCGGCGGCCCCGATTTGAGCGCCGTTGCCGGCCGCGTAATCCGCGTCGCACTCGCCGTACCAGCCGGACATCGTCGCCGCGAGACCCAAGCCTCCCGACGGCTGGCTGGCGTTGGTGTAAATCGGAGCGCCGAAGTCAAACGGATTGGATGGATCGTAGGTGATGCCGCCAATGGTGGTCGGCCCGCCGCCGCTGACAGTATTGACGGTGGCTGTGCCGGGATTGGGGAGCGAATCAAAGTTCTGCGAATAAATCTGATTGCTGTAGGCCACATAAGTAAGCGGCGGGGGAGCAATGACCGTCACTGACGTCACGGAACTGGTCGCGCTGCCACCGGCGTTGGCGACCACGCAAAGGTAGTTAGCCGCGTCGCTGAGCGCCGCGTTGGTGATCGTCAGCGTGGAAGTTTGAGTTCCGAGGAAGTCGCCCCCATCGCTCAAAGGATTGGCCGTGCTGCCTTGATACCATTGATAGGTCAGCGGCTGGGTGCCTTCGGCGCCCGTGACGGACAGTGTTCCGGTCTGGCCTTCGAGCAGGGTGAGCGGCTGAGGTTCGCCGCTGAGCGGAATGCTCGGCAACACGTATTGAACGGTAAGCACAGCGATCAAGTTGGAAATCCCGCCCGCTTGATTGCTGATCGTCACGTAATAGCTGCCGGAATCGGCCAAGGTCAGATTCGTGATGTAGAGCGCCGAATTGGTCGAGCCATAATATTTCATGCCGTCATCCACGAGCGGGGTGGTTCCGAAGTACCATTGCAAGGAGAAAGGGGGCGTGCCTTTTGGTGTCACGGAGAACGATTGGTTATTGCCAATGTAATTCGTGATATGAACCACAGTATTGGTGATCGTCGGCGGATTGGCCGTGGCGGAAACAGCGAGAGTCGCGACCTGGCTTGTAACAGCGCCGTATTGGTTCGAGATGACAACGGTGTAGTTGCCCGCGTCGGCCAGCGTGGCGGCTGCGAATCTCAACGTGGCAGTGTTCACGCCGGAGACGTCCCCGCCGTTTTGGATATTGGTTCCATTGTCCTGCCACTGATATGTGAACGAGTAGGGCGAACTCGCGCTGACGGAAAAGCTGGCAGCCTCGTTGGTCGTGACGCTGGTGCTGACAGGCTGCGAGAGGAAGTAGGGCAGAAGGTCGGGGGTGAATTCAACGCCACGCAGCACTTCGTTTGTGTTGGCGGCAAAGGCCAGCACTTTGGCGATCATGTTGGTGGGATTGGGGGCGACGCCGGTGTCGACAATCGAAATCAAGCGATTCGAGCAGGTGTTCTTGCCATCGCCTTCATCCATGGTGGTGGCGTAGATGACCGGGTTGGTTTGGGAAAAGTCGACCTTGATGCCAAAGCAGCCGGTGGCGCCTTTGGGATTGATCGTTTTGCTGGTGCTGCCGATGTTGTTCGAGTTGAACAAATAGGCCTGGCTCCAGGTTCCGCCGCTGTTGACGAATTTAACGATGCCATAAGTGTTGTCCGCCGCATAAGCGTAGGTTCCGGTCGGATCCATGTCGAATGTCAACACATTGGCGTAAGTCGTGCCAAAATTCAGGAACAGGTTTGTGTTCAGCACCCTGGCTTCATTCCCGGGGGCATAATCCAAGGGAACGACAGTGCCGCTGAAATCAACGAAATCATAAACACCATTGTTTTGCGCGCCGCCGGCCTCATTCTTGGCCACCATGTACAGAACCCCGTTCACGATCCTCATGAAGTATGCGGAATTGACCAGGTTTTGAACGGTGTAGGGCCCGCTGCCATTCCAGGCCAGCGTTCCCGTTTCGACGAACCCGCCGCCAGTTTGAGTCCCGGCGATCGTGCCAGTGCCCCAGAAGTCATTGGAGCCGTCGGTGGCCAATCCACGGGGATTGTTTTGCGTTATGCCGGGCTCGATGCCGAACCATTCGGCGCTCTGGTAAACAACGTTGAAGTTTGTGAACGCATCGATAACACCGAAGCCGCGATTGTAGCCCTGTCCCGAGGAATTCGTCGCGCTCGAAGGGGTGCCGACGATTGAATTGATATCGCCGCAGTAACCGCAGGTGGCCAGATAGCGGTGGTCCGCGGAAAGGGTCAGCCCTTGTCCTTCCGAGCCGGCGTGGGCGTTCATGAAGATGCCGTTGGGCCCGTTCGTGGGCAACTCCAGCGAGACTAGAGGCGCGGCTTGATTTGAAATGGCAGGATCGTACTCGTCGATGAAGATGGGGTGCTGGCGGCCCGTCACGATGGTGATGATGCCGTCGCCGCCACGCAAAACTGCCAGCTTTCCGGGCGTGAAAACCGGGGTGTTGGTCTGAGCCTGGGCGCCCGTGATCAGGGCCGCAGCCAGGCCGGACGCGAAGATGAATTGTCTCATTGTTTTCATTCTGTTGTGTTCGTTATTTGAATTAACCGCGTAAGACTGAGCGGGCAATCTCCTCTATCTCCGTGGCAAACCAACGACTCTGGTGTGACAATTCGGTGACGTTTTACCCACTGTCGGAATTGTCACACGATTGTCACATTCCCTTCATATGATTGTCACAAGCCTCATGCATGGTTAGCTGGCCATACGTCCTTTGGCTCGCACAAGACATGACAAACGTGAATATGAATAGACAACGACAATCCGGCTTTACGCTGATTGAATTGCTGGTGGTGATAGCCATCATTGCCATTCTGGCCGCCTTGCTGCTGCCTGCCATGGCGAAAGCCAAAGAGGCCGCCAATCAATCGGTCTGCCTGAGCAATCTCAAACAGATGGCCGTGGCCCAAACCGGATATGTGGACGATAACGCCCAGCGATTTCCGACCACCAAAATCCCAGACGGCACTCCGCCGCTTGGCGGGGATTACAACGAAGACAACCCCACATGGGCAGACCTGGCCGATTTCTTTTACGCCAACCAGGGCAACGGCGCCTGGTTCAATGCGCTGCCCCCATATATCCACGAAAAGCCGCTTTCCTGGTATGCCGCCGTGGCGGATAACGGGATTTCGCAATATAATTCCATGAAGTCGATCTTCAATTGCCCTGACGCCGTGCTGGATCCGACCCTCTTTCCGACCGAGCGCGTCATTTTTGATTATGGGATGAACTCCAAGGCCCTGGACGGCTATCCCACCAACGAAGTCTTAAAGTCGAGCATGGTTTTGCATCCGTCCGCTTTCGTCATGTTTGCCGAGGGCCGCCTCTTAATCGGCGAAACACCGTATTATGGAACGTCAGAAAACGCGACTGACCTGGGCACGCCCCAAGTCTATACAACGCGGTTTTCCTCACGGCACAGTGGCGGCTCAATTATATCTTTCAGCGATGCCCACGCCAGATACTACAAATATCCTTACGTATGCTGGAATAATGGCGTCAAACCTGCCGATCCCGGCAAGACTGACATCAATTGGTCCTGCGACGGCCATCAGGTTCCCTAGGGGTGTCCCTGAGGGCGTGGTAGGGGATTGGATTTTTTACGGTTGACTCACCGGGTCGGTGGGCTATAATAAGATTCGTAGTAAATTTGTTTTGCTGAACCGGATTCAGCGCGCAAGTCGGAGAGCCAGGTTCTGCCGACTTTTTTATTCCCCACATGGGGAAAAACAGATATGAACGCGGATTTTTTAGCCGTATTGGAATTTTGGGAACGGGAAAAGGGCATCAGCCGCGACGTGCTTGTGCAGGCCGTCGAGGAAGCCTTGCTTTCTGCCGCCAAAAAGGCCGTCGGCCCCGCCCGCGAACTGCGCTGCGTTATCGACACCAAAGGCGGTGATATCAAGGCTTTCGCGAAATTGGTCGTGTCCGAGAAGGTCACCTCGAAGCACGATCAGATTTCAGTTTTTGACGCCCGGCGCATCAAACCGGATTCGCAATTGGGAGACCAGTTGGAAGTGGAAGTGACCCCGGCTGGCTTTGGCCGAATTGCCGCCCAATACGCCAAGCAGGCTTTGATGCAGCATGTCCGCCGGGCGGAAAAACAGTTGATTTTCACCGAGTTCAAGGACCGCGTGGGCGATATCCTAAGCGGAGTCGTCCGCCGGTTTGAGCGCTCGGATGTGACCATTGACCTGGGAAAATATGAAGCGCTGCTCCCCAACCGGGAGCGCGTGCCGACCGAGGAATACCAGATTGGCGAGCGTATTCGCTGCTACGTCAAAGCCGTGGAAAGCGGCTCGCACGGACCGGAGATTATTCTCTCCCGGGCGGATCCGCAGTTCGTGATCAAGCTCTTCCAGTTGGAGGTTTCAGAAATCAACGACGGAACGATTGAGATCAAGGGGATTGCCCGCGAACCGGGGTTCCGCACCAAACTGGCTGTTCACACCCGCGATCCGAAGGTGGATCCGGTTGGCGCATGCGTGGGTTTGCGCGGGCAGCGCGTCAAAAACATCGTGCGGGAACTGAATAACGAGAAGGTCGACATCATCAAATGGGACGCCAACATCAAGGTGTATGTCGCCAACGCCCTTGCGCCAGCGCAGTTGAAGGGCTTTACCATCGACGAACAGCGCCGCCGGGTGAAGATTGTTGTGGCGGAGGACCAGCTTTCGCTGGCCATCGGCAAGCGGGGGCAAAATGCCCGGCTGACCTCGAAGCTGACTGGCTGGCAAATTGATATCGAACCGGAAACGGTCGTATTGGTTGGATTTGAAGAGAAGGTTGCCCAGGCTGTCCAGAGCTTTTCCAGCGTTCCCGGCTTGACGCCGGAAGTGGCGCAGGTGCTCGTGCTGGCGGGATTTTCGACCATGGAAGCGCTGCTTTCCGCGGAGTTGAGTGATTTGGAGCAGATTGAGCAGATTAAGGATCAGGCGCCCGCCATCATCGAGGCGATCCGGGCCGAGCAGGCCAAGCGGCAGGGCGCCGATAGTGCAGGAAAGGCTTAAGAGATGAACTCGGTTGCTTGCAATGTTTGCATGTTAATACCATGAAAACCTTGTCAGCGCATTGGCAGATAGAAAATTATGCCCGTTCGAATTTACGATTTAGCAAAGAAACTTGGCATCGAAAGCAAGGACGTCCTTGTCGAAGCCAAGAAGCTAAACATTGCTGCCGCCAAAGTTCCTTCCAGTTCGCTGGATAAGATCACCGCCGAATATCTCGAAGGTGAATTAGTCAAGATTTTCCCGCCGCCAGCCGCCGCCGCGCCAGTGGCGCCGCCACCAGCCGCTCTGCCTCCTCAGCCCGAGCCAATGGCTGCGGCGCCCGTCGCACCGGCCCTGCCTCCAGTTGCCGAGCCGATTCCCGCGCCTGCGCCGTCGCGGGTTCCAGAAGCGGTTAAACCGGCTGAGCCGCCGCCGGTCGCTGCCCCAGTATCAACGCCGCCGCCAGCGCCCGAACCTGCGCCTTCCCCGGTTGCCGAGCCTGTGGCGATCAAGCCACCACCTGTCCCGGTCGTGCCCCAATCGCCGCCAACATCCGCGCCCGTCATTCCGACTTTGCCGGCAACGCCTCCAGCCGCGCCGCCTCCTGTTCCACCTCCCGCGCCAGTCGCTCCGCCGATGGTCCAAGCAGCTCCCGCCGCGGAAGCGCCGAAGCCGGTTGCTCCGACGCCGCCTGCTGCGCCAGCCATGCCGCCTCCGCCCGCTGTTCCGCCCGCGCCGAGAATCGGCGAAAAGGTTGGGTTTGTGCAATTGCCGGTTCGGCCAGCCCCGCGAGGCCAGCCAGACCGCAACGCCGGCCGCAACGCGCCTCCCGCAGGACGTCAGCAAGATTTTAATCGCCGCGGGCTTGATGTCCGCCGCGGACCAGGCGGTCCGCCCGGACAGCAGCAGGCTCCCGTCGGCCAGCAAGGCCAGCAGCGGCAAGCACCCCGCCCGGGTGATCGCTGGCCGTCCAAACAGCCTCCCGCTCCGGCCCGTCCGGCGGCCCGTCCCGTGCCTGTGGCAACCGGCACCTTGATCACTCTCAAACCGCCGATCATCGTTCGCGATTTGGCGGAGCAGTTGAAGCGCAAGCCATTCCAACTTATTGCGGATTTGATGGAAGTTGGTGTCTTCGCCAACGTTAATCAATCCATTGACGAAGATGTGGCCCAGCGCATTTGCGCCAAGTACAATTTCCGCTTCGAGGTTGAAAAGCGCGAACGCGGAGCTGGCGCCCACACCCCCGTTCGCAAAGTCGAGCTGGACGTCGAGGACAAGCCAGAGCAGATGAAGCCGCGCGCCCCGGTCGTCACGATCATGGGCCACGTCGACCACGGCAAAACCACCTTGCTGGACGGCATTCGGAAAGCGAATGTGGCGGCGGGCGAAGCGGGCGGCATCACCCAGCACATCGGCGCTTACACGATTTCGTTCCCGCACCCGGAGCGCAAAGGCGAGCTTCAGCAAATCACGTTTCTCGACACTCCCGGCCACGCCGCGTTCAGCGCCATGCGCGCCCGCGGGGCGACGGTCACGGATATTGTCGTGCTGGTGGTCGCCGCCAATGACGGCGTCATGCCGCAGACCTTGGAAGCCTTGAGCCACGCGCAAGCCGCCAAGGTGCCGATCATTGTCGCTGTCAACAAATGCGACCATCCGAACGCCAACCCGATGAAGGTTCGCCAGCAGCTTCAGGACAAAGGGCTGACGCCGGACGACTGGGGTGGCGACACGATTTTCGTCGATTGCTCCGCCCTTACAAAACAGGGAGTGGACAAGTTGCTGGAAATGATTTTGCTGCAGGCTGACTTGTTGGAATTGAAGGCCAACCCGGATCGCCGCGCCAAGGGCAACGTGATCGAATCCGGTTTGGAACCCGGCGGCCCGACCGCCACCGTTCTGGTGCGCAAAGGAACTTTGCGCGTGGGTGAAGTTGTCATTTGCGGCCCGTATTGGGGCAAAGTGCGCGCGCTCATCAGCGAGGAAGGCGTCCGCCAAAAAGAAGCGGGGCCATCGGTGGCTGTGCGCATCCTTGGATTGAACGGCGTGCCGGAAGCCGGTTTGGAATTCAGCGTGCTGGAAGACGAGAAGGCCGCCCGCGACCTTGCCGAGCAGCGCGCCGAAACCGCCCGCACCATCTCCACTGAAGCCCGCGCGAAGGTCACTCTGGAAACCTTGTTCGCCACTCTCGACGCGACCACCGCCAAAGTTCTCAAGGTCGTCGTCAAGGCCGACACGCAAGGCTCCGTCGAGGCCATTGTCGAAGCGCTGAAGAAACTTGAAGCCCAAACCGTTTCGCTCGAAGTCATCCACAGCGCGGTTGGCACGATCACGGAATCGGACGTGTTGCTGGCCTCGGCGTCGCACGCGATCATTTTGGGATTCCACACGCGCATCGACGTCGGCGTGGCTGACTTGGCCAAGCGCGAGGGCGTTCAGATCAAGCTTTACTCGATCATCTATGAATTGATCGACCACGTGAAAGATGCCATGGCTGGCTTGCTCGAGCCGGTCATCCGGGAAGTCATCATCGGTTCAGCCGAAGTTCGCAAAATTTTCGAATTGTCCAAGGGTGGCAACGTGGCTGGCTGCATGGTTTCCAGCGGACGCATGGTTCGCGGCAAGGCGCGCATCCTCCGCCGAAAGGGTCTCATTTACGAGGGCGCTGTGATGACGCTGCGCCGTTTCCAGGACGAGGTGAACGAAGTTCGCGCCGGAATGGAATGCGGCATCCGCATTGAAGGTTTTAACGACATGCAGCCTGGCGACCTGATCGAATGTTTCACCACGGAGAAAGTCGCTCCGAAAGTGATTTAGTTTCTTTGTCACAGCACTAGTGATATGTCGCTTCGACTGCAACGGGTGAAGGAATTGCTGAAGCGGGAGATCGGCGAAGTCATCCGCCGCCAGCTCCCGGTCAGCGAAGTGGGTTTGATCAATGTCAACGATGTTGACGTCGCCCCCAACCTGCACAACGCCACTGTCTACATCGGCGTGCTTGGCGGCGACTCGCAAAAAAAGCGGGCGATGGAAGCGCTCGAGGAAAACCGGGGGCGCATCCAGGGGTATTTGGGAAAAGCAGTTATTCTGAAATATACGCCGCGCCTGCGGTTTGTGCTCGATGAATCCGTTGAGCACGGCAATAAAATTCTTCGAATTCTGGACGAGCTGGAGAATCCATCGTCCTCCTCATGAAATCACGTCTGAAAATTATCGATCAAATCATTGAATTGATCGGCGAAAGCAAAACCATTTGCATTGCCGGCCACATCCGCCCCGACGGCGATTGCATCGGCTCGCAGATAGGACTCGCTCTTCCGCTGCGCGCGCTCGGAAAGGACGTCACCGTCTGGAACCAGGATCCGATGCCGCAGAAATATGCCTTTCTTGATTCCGAGGACATCTGGCGCAATCCCAGGGGAAAAAAGAAATTCGATCTATTGATCTGCACCGATTGCGCTTCCTTTGAGCGCCTGGGCGCGGTGGGGGCCGCAGTCGAGAAGAATAAGATCATCAACATAGACCATCACACCAGCAACACCCGCTATGGCGACTTGAACTGGATTTCCGCCGAGGAAGCCTCGACGGGTGAATTGATTTTTCAGTTGTGCCAGCAGGCGGGATGGCCCATTACGCCAGCGATTGCGGATTGCCTTTTCACCGCCGTTTCCACGGACACAGGGTCGTTCCAATACTCGACGGCGAAGCCGGTGACATATTACACCGCCGGAGATTTGGTTGGCGCGGGCGCGGATGTCGAAACGATCTGCCACAAGGTTTATCAATCGTTCACGCTGTCGCGAATCCGCCTGCTGAAGCATGTCTACAATCAATTTCGCCTGACCCACAATGATCAGATTGTCTACCTGTGGCTCAAGCCCAGGGATTTCACGCGCACCGGCGCCAACCGCACCGATACAGAAGGTTTGATCGACCACATTCGCGCCATCGAGCCGGTGGTCGTCGCCATCGTATTTGAGGAGATTGAACCGGAACTGACGCGCATCAGCCTGCGCTCCAAATCTCCGAAAATTGATGTCAATCAAATAGCCAAACTCTTTGGCGGGGGCGGGCACAGCGCGGCGGCGGGGGCGCACATTCCCGGTTCGCAGCTTTCCGTCCAGCGCCGCGTGGTGGCTGCCGCCAGAAAAGCCCTCGACGCCGCCAGCTAAATTTCCATGCGAACTTTTGATGCATTTGACGGCGCCGTCTTGATCGACAAGCCGGCTGGCCCAACGTCCCACGATGTGGTGGATGGCATCCGCCGCGCCTTTCGCTTCGAGAAGGTCGGGCATTGCGGCACGCTTGACCCGAACGCGACTGGCTTGCTGATTATTGTTTTGGGGAAGGCGACCAAGCTCTCCGAGAAACTCATGTCTGACGACAAGGTTTACGAGGGCACGATCAAATTCGGCGAGACCACGGACAGCTACGATGCGGATGGCGAATTGGTGGCTTCGCTGCCCGTGCTGCCGATGACGCTTGAGGAAATCAACGAGGCCGCCAAGGCGTATCAAGGCGATCAAATGCAAATGCCGCCCATGGTTTCCGCGGTCAAAGTGAAAGGCGTGCCGCTCTACAAAATGGCCCGCAAAGGGGTGGAGGTGGAGCGCAAGGCGCGGCTGATCCACATTTATAATTTCCAGTTCTCCAAATACGAGGAGCCGTTTGGCTTTTTCAGGATGGCTTGCACCAAGGGAACCTATGTGCGTTCCGTGGCGCACGAGCTCGGTCAAAAGCTCGGCTGCGGCGCGCATCTGGCCACTCTTCGCCGCACGGTTTCGGGGCGTTTCGATGTCACCGAATCGGTCACGTTTGAGGACGTTCTCAAGATGTCGCCGGCGGACTTGCAGAAGCGGGTCATTCCGTTCTTGAAGCTGGCCGCGCAATTAAGTCTGCCGCCGGAATGAAGGTCGTCTCCGCCGCCGCCGATTTGCAGCCCGGTCCGCGCCCCATTTGCGCGGCCATCGGCGTGTTCGATGGCGTCCACCTCGGCCACCAGCACGTTTTGAAGCGCATGCTCGACGATGCCATCCGCCTCGGCGCTGTTTCGGCTGTAGTGACTTTTGATAAGCACCCGAACGCCGTCGTCGCCCCTGACCGCGTTCCACCCCTCATTTATCCGCTGTCAAAAAAACTGGAAGTGATGGCTTCGCTCGGAATTGACGCGGCCTATGTCATTAGGTTTGACAAGGAATTCAGCCAGATTCATGCGGAGGACTTTGTCCGAAATCTCGCGGCGGATTTCAGGCAATTGAAGAGCCTCTGCGTCGGCGATGGTTTTATGTTCGGCGCGCGCCGCAGCGGAAATGTCGACTTGCTGCGCACGATGGGCGATGAACTCGGATTTACGCTTCACGCATTGCGGGATTTGGAGTTGAAGGGCGAACCCGTCAGCAGCACGCGCATTCGCGAAGCGGTGCGGGCGGGCGATTTCGCCGCCGCAAGCGCCATGCTGGGCCGGCCTTACGCGCTATGCGGCGCGGTCATCGAAGGCCAGCGGCTGGGGCACAAACTGGGTTTTCCCACCGCGAATTTGGACATCACCAATCTCGTCGTTCCACCGAATGGCGTCTACGCCGCCGATGCGCTAATCGAGGGAAAATCGTTTCGCGCCGCCGTCAACATTGGCCATCGTCCGACCGTGCAATCCGCTGACCCCATCTTGCACGTCGAAGCGCACATTCTGGATTTCAACGCCGAGGTTTATGGCCAGACCGTTGAATTGGTCTTCCTAAAAAAGCTGCGCGACGAAAAGAAATTCCCAAGTCTCGCTGCGCTCCAAGAACAAATCGCGCAAGACGTGCAAGCCGTGCGAACAGCCTGAATCATGGCAGGGCGAGGCTCCCGCCGAGCCATTCCCCATTCCGAAGATGGCTCGGCGGGAGCCTCGCCCTACCGTCCTGATTTGGTCAACGCGGCATTCGTCTTGAACTCGCTCAAGATTTCGCCGGGGCCGCCGCAACTTTCGGCTTCAACTTCTTGATTTCCGCGTGAAGATTGGCCGTCCATTCGTCATTCAGTTGGCCGACCGTCTTTCCCGTCGCATCGAGCCAAAAGTCGTCGTAGTACTTCCCCTGGCGCAAGGCGCTGTTCACCTTGGCGACGATTTCGGAATCATATTTCTTGGAAACGTAATTCAGAAAATTGGCGCTGATGCGGTACTTCTCGTCATATTTGGGCTCGTAAACTTTTCCTTTTTTGGCGTCGCTGGCGATTCGCCCCTGGATGTATTCGGCGCTGGCCCCGTGGGATTGCGGTTCGTAAAGGAACCAGCGAATATAATCGGGAATTCCCTCTGTCAACCAACCGGTATCAGGACCGCCGCCGCCGCGGCGCCCTCCGCCTCCCGACCGCCGCGTCAAATCGCCCGCATAAACGTCCTCGATCAACGAGCGGTTCAGGCGCTTCAAATCGCTGCCTGTCTGTTTGTCGGCCAGAAGATTGGTCGTGCTTTCGCGGAGCGTGAAGCCCTTGTAAAGATCCTCGTAAAGCTGAGGGCCGGAGATGACGCGATTTAACGCCGCCACCAGGTTTGTCCTCAGCGCAAACGCTTTCGGCCCCGGGCCGTGGTAGTCCGCCAGCGCCTTTTGCTCGGACGGCGTCAACTGGTCGCCAATGAACACGGACATGGAATCCGCCTTCTCCTTGATCCGCTGGGCAAGGGCCGGAAGATTCGTGATGTCGCCGTAAGAGAAATTGCCCTGCACGCCGTTGCGCCGGGCATAGCCGTATTGCTGGACCACATGCACTTCCTCGTGCAGCAGTGCTCCGATGGCCTGCTTGTCGAGTTCCTTGCGCATCCAATCCGCGTTGGCCGTGACGCGCGTGCCGCCGGTCGCGGCCACGCCGTCGCCGGGAGCAATGATCACGATGAAATTCGTCGGCGGCGTGTAACCGGGCGAGGGCAGCATCGCGCACAGGCGCGGATACCATTCCGCCAGCACCGGGGCCAGCTTCTGCCGCGCCCAATCGGACATATCGGTGGCATTGGTTGTGACAATTGTAATTTTACAAACACCGCCGGGCGCTTCAATGACACAGATGCCGGGTTCCTTCGAAACGGCCACGGACGGCGTCGACGAAGCGGCCATTTGAGGCGGCGCAGTTTTGCAGCCGGCAACCAGCGCCAAGCTGGCGGCAGCGGCAAGAAGGGGGTTTTTCGCAATAGCAGTTAGTTTCAGTGAAGTCATAACTGCCCCGCACTTTGACAGATTGGCGGCTGATAGTCCAGCCTCTCTCCAATCCACCGCGAATCGTGGCAAGGCGAGGCTGCCCGAGCTATTCCCATCACTCCCATTACTCCCATCCGTCCCATTTTCATGCGAGCAATGGGAATAATGGGAATAATGGGAGCGGCTCGGCAGGAGCCTCGCCCTACCTTGCCTTACCTGAAAGGGATGATTCCGGGTTCGACAGGACTCGCTCCCTGCCGGTATTGATATGCGATGTTCGCGAAAATGGAAGCGGTCGGGCTATTCACATGACCGGCGCATTGATCAATGCGCTTGGCATCATCGCCGGCGGCGCCTGGGGATTGGCCGCGCGCAAACAGATTCCGGGCCATTACGCGCTTTCGCTGAAAATTTTGCTGGGCGTTTTCACGATGTGGTTTGGCATCAAGCTCTCCTGGGCCAATATCAACGGCAGCTTTCGCCAGGTCGTCAAGGAACTGGCGATTGTTCTTCTGGCCATGATGCTGGGAAAGCTCACCGGCAAATTATTGCGGCTGCAAAAATTTTCCAACGCCATCGGGCGCAGCGCGACGGAGGCGCTAACCAAACCTTCGCCCGACAACAAATTCAACCAGGGATTTCTCCTGGCCACCGGGCTTTTTTGCATCGGGCCGCTGGCGCTGCTGGCCAGCGCGCAGGAGGGGTTGAGCGGATTTTCGCCGGTGTTTGTCGTCAAGGCGGCGGTCGATGGCCTGGCCACGTTCGCTTTCTGCCAGACCTTTGGCGCGGGCGTTATTCTGTCGGCGGTGCCGGTGCTGGCGGTGGAGAGCGCCATGACGCGCGGTTTTCAGGTCGTGGATTTGTGGCTGCACCAGCGCCCGTGGCCGCTGCTGGACATGCTCAATGTCACCGACGGCCTGCTGATTTTCTGTGTGGCCATGCTCATCCTGGGCTTGAAAAAAATTGAAGTGGCCGATTACTTTCCGAGCCTGCTGTTCGCGCCGCTGTTGACTTGGTGGCTCTGGCGTTGAACGCTCAATTGTTATGAATCGAAGAATCTTGCCCGCGATCCTCGCCCTGGCGGTCTTTTTGCCGCTGTGGGCTCGCGCGCAAACCAGTCCGCACGACGCGACCAATTTTCTGGGCCGCCCGCTTTCCTGCGCCGATGCCATCGCCATTGCGCTGCGCCAAAATACGTCCCTCCTGAAGGGCAAGGCGGATTTGCGCGCGTCCTACGGAATCGAAATGCAGTTGCGCGCCATCGCTTATCCCCAGGTTTCCGCGGGCGGCGCGTTCAACGCGGAGCAATCGCGCCTGATCGAAACCTTTCCGCTGCCCGCGCCGTTTGACAATTACATCCATTTCCCCGACCAGAATTGGAATGCGGACGTCAAAGTGCAGCAGTCCATTTACGCGGGCGGGCGCATTGTCTCGGCAATTCGCTCGGCCAAGCTGACTCGCGAGGAAGCCCTGTTAAATTACCAGGCCACGCTGGCCGACACCCTTCTTGCCGTGCGCGTGGCTTACGACGACGTGCTGCTGGCCATCCAGCAAATGGCCGTGCATGAAGCCTCCGTGCAATTGTTGACAAACGAACTCGAAGATGTCCAACGCCGCTTCACCGCCGGAACGGTTCCACAATTTGACGTTCTGCGCGCGCAAGTCGAGCTTGCCAACGAGCGGCCGCGCCTGATCCAGGCGAAGAATGATTTTCGGATCGGGAAGGACAAGTTGCTCAATCTGCTTGCCGTGCATTTGCCCAATGCCATTGATGCGGACGTGCCGTTAACTTTAACCGACACCCTCGATGAGCGGCCTTACGAAATTGATTTGTCGCGCGCCATGACCAAGGCGCTGGCCAAAAGGCCGGAGCTGGCGGCCATGCGGAAAGCGGCGTTGCTGCGCCGCGAGGATGTGCGGACGGCGAAGGCAAATTACAAACCGTCCGTGCAGCTTTACGGCGGCTATCAATGGCAAAGCCCGCCTTACGAAGACAACCTGAGCGACAATTTATACGGCTGGATCGCGGGCGCGCAGTTGACTTGGAATATATTTGACGGTCGGCTGACGCACGGCAAGGTGGTCGAAGCCCGGGCGCGCTACGACAAAGCCAAATTTGATGTCGACGAATCCGGGCGGCAAATTGAATTGGATGTCCGCACCGCTTATTCCACCTACATTGAATCGAAGGAGCTTCTGGATTCGCAAAAGAAAGTCCAGGAAGAGGCGCAGGAAGCCTTGCGGCTGGCGGAAGCGCGTCACAAAGCGGGCACCAGCACGCAGTTGGATGTCTTGAGCGCCCAAACCGCCCTCACCCAGGCCCGCACGACGCAGGCGCAGGCGCTGCACGATTACGCCGTGGCCCGCGCCCGCCTCCAGCGCGCCCTCGGCGATGACATGGAGATTATCCAAAAGTAGCAGTGCGCCGACGTCTTAATCCCATGGTAGGGACGCCTCGCCGAGGCGTCCGGTTGCGTGTGATTGATGCCGCGGCTTGCGCATGGACAATGCCTCACCCCGGACGCCTCGGCGAGGCGTTGCTACCTTCCACGAGCTTGAAGCTCGTGGAAACTAAGATTCGTTTGGCCACGCCAAAAAAGGCTTTGCCGTTGCCCGCCCCCCACACGCTGTTGCATAGTGAAGCCGGCCGCATCTCATGAAAAAAGCATCCGTTTCAATTATATTTTTGACAGTCCTGATCGACCTGATTGGCTTCGGGCTGGTCCTGCCGCTCGTTCCCATTTACAGCAAAAACTTCAACGCCAGCGGACTCATGATTGGCGCAATCATGAGTTCCTATTCGCTGATGCAATTTATCTTTGCGCCGATCTGGGGGCGGCTGTCGGACCGAATCGGCAGGCGGCCCGTCTTGCTGGGAAGCACTGCGTGCGCTTGTTTGTCGTATGTTATTTTTGCCATCGGTTCGGGACTGACGGGACAGACGGCGCTCATCGTGATGCTGGGGTCACGGATGTTCGCGGGCATCTGCGGGGCAAACATCACGGTCGCGCAGGCATACATCGCCGACATCACTCCGCCCGAGGAGCGTTCCGCCAAAATGGGATTGATCGGGATGGCGTTCGGCCTCGGTTTCGTCTTCGGGCCGGTGCTGGGCGCGTTGAGCACAAAATATCTCGGGATGCGGGGACCGGGATGGACTGCCGCCAGCTTGTGCGCGCTGAATTTCGTGTGGGCATCCATGCGGCTCGCGGAGAGTTGGAAGCCATCCGCCCATTCGGTGACGCAGCGGCCCCATCTCCAGCAATGGCTGCACGTCTTGAGCACGCCGCGGCTCAATTTGCTCGTGCTGATTTTCTTTCTGGCTACGTTTTGTTTCAGCAGCTTTGAGACAACCATCGGCCTGCTCGTCATCAAGAACTTTGGCATTGATCCGGAGGCAAGCCTGTCGACGACGTCCTGGCTGATTGCCTATTGCGGTGTGATTGGCGCCTTGTCGCAAGGCGGCGTTCGGCGGTCGGTCAAGAAAATCGGGGAGGGAAGATTGATTGCGGCCAGCTTGTTTCTGGCCGCTGTTGGAATTGGCGTGCTTCCGTTTCTTTTGAAGTGGGGGGCGTTGTTCGCAGGCCTCGGTGTATTCGCGATAGGCTCCAGCCTCACGCGCCCGCCTGTCTTCGGCATGATCTCCATGCTGACGCCCTCGACTGAGCAAGGCGCCACGATGGGTGTCGCACAGGGCGTGGGAAGCCTGGCGCGGATCGTCGGGCCTGTCTTCGCGGCCACAATTTTTGTAATCCATCCAACGATCCCGTTCCTCGTCTGCGCCGGGCTTTGTTTCGTAACCGCTTTCATTGCGATGTCCTTCCTTTCGCTTCCGAAGCAGCAGCCGTCGACGTCGACCACTTAACAATTCTGGTATTTCCAGTGGCGGGATTTTCCTTCGGCAAGCCATTGCATCATCGTCTCGATGCGCTTGTCCCGAGTTTCGTCGCGTTTGGCTTCCGTGATCCACTCGACGTATTCCTTTTTGTGGCTGTAGCTGAAAGCCTCGAAGGCAGCTTGTGCCTTTTTGTTTTTCTTGAGTGCGTTTATGATGACATCCGGCACAACCAACTCGCGAGGTTCCTTTGGCCGCGGCGGGGCGGGGCGCTTGACGCCCGCCTCATTCAAGGCCGCCGCCTTCTTGACATAAGCGATGATTTGCTTGTCAGGCGGCAAATCGGCCAGGGAAATAATTTTCCCGAATTGCCCCATCCCCTCGCCCTCGGTGGAACTCTTTGCCGCTTCGCCCACCACTTGGTCATGCAGCCAAAAGCCAAAGGAGCAATGCTGCTTGAAAGCCGACATGCCGCACATCATGCCTTTGTGGTAGAAATGCGGGCGGCTCCATTTCATGGTTTCCTCGACATCCGGGCAGGCGGTGTGAACCAGCTCGCGCAGGTGCGTGAGGATCGGTTTTGCAAACTCGGGCGCCTTGGAAATGTAAGCGTCCACCTGTGGGTCTTTTTTGGATTTGGCAGGCATGCGTTGCGCGGAAAAATCTCATATTCCGCCGCCGCTGACAAACAAAAATCGGCATGGGCTGAACGGGAATATGGCTGGAATGTTCGTCATGCGCGCGGTGAGCGGCAAAGAATCAAGCGCCGCCAACGCCCGTTTGCGGACTGTGTTCATTAAGGCGGCATGGGTGTCCCCCCCCATTTAATGCGAGAAGTTCCATCGTCGAGGCCGTTGGTGTAGATTGGACTAACGTTCCATCCTTCGATAGCAAACATGATATCGTAACTCCGCATTTTAGCCGCTTTGAGGTTGTGCTTCGCAATCATCGTGCGGGTCTCGCCTGGGAAAATTGTTACAAAATTGTCATTCCAGTATACCGGATTAATATCTCTCGCATTTCCCATCGAATTGACCGCATTCGTGTAAATTTGAAACCTCAGAAAAAACGCGGGAGTCTTTGATGCATTCTGCACGGAAATGACGGCTTCATCAGCCATGTCCTCGTTGACAACCAGACCTATTTTGAGTTTTGCCGGTGGTATCTTTTCCAACGCCGTGAAGTCGGCAAATTGCTTGGTCGGCGTGTAATACCAATCCGATCCTTCCTTGGGCTCGCCGAGCGTGTCCGGCTGGAGCGAAAGCGCATAATCATTGCGGCTCTTCATTTCACCGTGCTCGTCCGCCAACTCGAGGCGCACAAAATAAACGGAACTCAATCCTTCCGGTGTGGGCAGGGTCATGAGGCGGACGTTTGTCGCTGCCAGCACATTCGTTGTGATTTTTTGGGAGAATTTTTCCGCGCCATCCAAGTTGTAAATTTTAACCGTCGCGACGGAATTCGAGAAATCCCAAAAATAATTATTGACGATGACAATGGAGCGGTCGTCGTAGGAGTATTGGATGTGCAGCGGCTCGCAGGCTTTCTTCGCGCCGAAATAGCCGCCGCCGGGGCGCAGGTAATAATCGTACAAATGCCAGATCATCGAGGGCCAGGCGTTGTTCATCATCCACTGAATCACGCCGGTGGAATCGAATTTATTTCGTCCGTAAGCCTCGAACATCGCGCGCTCCCCGTCGTAAGCCATGAACTGAGCTTTGCGCGAATATTCCTCCACGTTGGTTGCCGCGCCGAGGCGTTTGGCAAGCGCCTCGGTGAAAATATCCAGGTGCTTGAACGGCCCTCCGCCGGAATGAAAACTCCACACGTCATCAATGGGCCACAGATGCTCGGGCGGCAGCATCTCGCGCAGGCTCTCGATCACCGGAATGGCCGGGCCGGGACTTGTCTCCGTGTTGAAGCTGTATGCGCCGCCCGCTTTCTTATCAACGTACCAGTAAACCGGCGGCACGTATTCATAGGGGCCGGTCATGCGGATTCCCGTCTTCTCGCCCACCGGCGACTTCGCGCCTGAAGCGGACGATTGGAAGGAGTTCGGCCAGTGAACCTCCTTGAAGACATCGAGATAATTTTTCTCCGCGCGTTCGTTGGGCGGGTTATCGCTGCCATACCACCATGTGATGACGCTGGGGTGATTGCGAATGCGCTTGGTTTGATCGCGCAACGAATCCTTGGCGATTTCGTAATCAACGTCCTTCCACTTGGGCCATTTTTCCCAAAAGTCGCAGCAGCACCAACCGGCGATGACCATGATGCCAAGTTCGTCGCAGGTATTAAGAAAACGGTCGCTCTCCGTTTTTCCCTCGAAACGAATCGCGTTCAAGTGCATGTCCGTCACGTAACTCAGCTCTTGCGCTTCGCGCACGGCGGATGATCGAAGAAACATATCCGGCGCCCATCCGCCGCCGCGAATCAGAATCGGCTGGCCGTTGATTTTGAAAACGCGATGGCCCTTGGCGTCCAGTTCCGACGTGGCCTCCCTCATGCCAAATTGAACGGTGTTCGTGTCGGAAATTTTGCCGTCAACGAGCACGGTGAACTCCGCGTTGTGCAAGTTTTGCGGACCAATCTCCGTCGGCCACCACAAACGCGGATTGGAGAAAACGAGTTGTGTGTAAGTGTCCGGCGCAAAGACGATTTCCTTGTGTTCATGCGGGCCGAGTTGCGCGGTTTGCTTGAAATTCACCGACTCAATTTGCCCCTGCAGCGTCGCCCTCACGGCTTTGTCGGTGGCATTGTGCAATTCCGCGCGAACGGTCAGGGCGGCTTCAGTGAGCGCGGGCAGGTTCAACTTCGTGACGATTTGCGGATGGCGAATCTCCACCGGCCCCGTCGTTGTCAAATAAACTTCGCGCCATAGTCCCATGTCTTTGTCCGGCGGGGCCGGGTTCCAATCCACCCACGTCAAGGCGAGGTTGTCGGGTTCCGGCGGGAAGACTTCGACCGCCAGCACATTTTTCCAGGCTGGCGCCACGGCGTCGGTTACGTTGAATTCATACGTCCGGTAGGCGCCCGCGACCTCCTTGTCGCTGGCAATCAATTTCCCGTTCAGCCAGATATTGGCGCGATAATTGATCCCGAGGAAATGAAGCCATACCTGGCCAATCCTCGGCGTCGGCAATTGAAATTCCCGCCGGTACCACCACGAGACGTGGAAAGGGCTGTTGGTCGGCATTTCACGAAGGGAAAAATTTGCCCCGATGGGATAGCTCATGCCGGGCAGCGAGCGGAGATTTGTCCCGAAGAAGGGGTTGGTGTAGTGGCCGCTCTCGACCAGGCTGCCAACGACAGTGGAAGGCACCGTGGTGGATTGCCAGCCTGCCGGCTTAAAGTCGGCGGTGGAAATGGTGTCGCCGGACGCATTGATTTTGGAGGAAGACAGTTTCCAATCAGAATCCAAATCGATCCGCTGCGGCGCGTCTTCCGCTCGCGTCGCGGGATTCCACAGGCCGGCTATCAACAAAGCCAGGCTGAGCAATGTCGTTTGGAGGCGTGTCAACATGGCAGCATTAAACTTTGGTTGGGAGCGTCAGGCGAGCCTGAAAAAACGTCTCCCGCCCAAAGAGCCACAGATTGACGCAGATCAACACAGATAAATCAAAATCTGTTTTAATCCGTGGCCCCCCGGCGATTGATTTTTTCACGGCACAGGCATAACTTTGCCACATGAAGACTTGTTGCGGACTGATGCTGGTTGCCGCCGCCGTCATGGCGGGAGGCTGCGGCAAAGAACAAACACCGCCTCCGCCTCCACCGGCGTCCACGCCATCCGCCACTCCAGCCGGCGCGCCGGGCGGATACGTTGGGGCGATGGTCAAAGGCCAGCAATCGGCGGTCAAAGTTGTTGATTTGACAGCGCTGAATCAAAACATCCAGCTCTTCAATGTCCAGGAAGGCCGCAATCCCAAAGACCTGAACGAACTGGTCGCCAAGCAATATCTCGGCGCGCTCCCGAACCCGCCCGTTGGCATGAAATTCGACTACGATGCGGCCAAAGGAAAAGTCACCGTCGTGCCGCAGTAGGATTTCATGCTGTGCGCACCGCCGCAAATTCGGTTAGCCGTAACGATGCTGTTAAGAAGGGTGGCGCGACCGTCTCGGTCGGCGTTTTCGGCGTCCCGCCGAAAAACCCTGCGGCGTCTGGCAAGCCACCAATCGGTGTTGGCAGACTCATCGTCAGACTGGACGGCGAGACGCCGGCCAAGGCGATCGAGACGGTCGCGCTGCCAATTTCAACTAGTTCGCTCCGGCTTAGTGGCGCATTCTCGCTTCTCGAAATGCTGCTGGTGCTGGTGATCGTTATTATTTTGGCGACCATCGGCGGAAGCCAATTGACGGGCTCGTCGCGAAAAAAAGAATTGGCCGCCTGCGCCGGGAATCTTCAAAAAATCTATGTCGCCATCGGTTTCTACCGGAACGACAACGGGGCTTTCCCGTTCGACGCCAAAGCCAAGACGTCCTCGGACCCGCTGAGCTTGCTGGTGCCAAAAGGCACCACTGACACGTCGATTTTCATTTGCCCCGGCAGTGGTGATTCGCCGCTGCCGTCGGGCGCATCTTTTGCCGGGCGCTGGATCAGCTACGATTATTACATGGGCCAGCCCACCAACGGCGGCGCGCAGGACATGCTTTTGTCCGACTGGCAAATCAACACGGCGCCGAAACGAAAAGGCCAGCCGATCTTCTCGGCGGATGGCAAGCGGCCGGGATCCAACCACGACAAGGCGGGCGGAAATTTGCTTTCGTGCGATGGCTCAGCCGTTTTTTCCGGCCCAAAGGCCAGCCAGGATTTCACGTTCACTCCCAACGTCCGATTGCTCGGGCCGCAGCCATGACCATCAAAGTCCAATGCCCTTGCGGCAGCAAATACTCCTTTGATGTGGAACCGGTCGATGGCCGAATGCCATTCACCGTTCAATGCCCGAATTGCCAGGCAGATGGCACCGAACTGGCCAATCAAATTCTCGCCGAAACGGAATCGTCCAAGCCGAAGCTCCGAATGCAAGCCGCCGCCGCGCCGCCCGGTGAAGCGCCGCAGGTTCCGATTGCGCCGCGCCCTCCCTTGCCGGTTGCGGGCGCCGCCATGAGGAAAATCCAGCGGGAACGGGCGCAATTCAGGATGATCGGCTGGATTGCGGCGGGCGTCGCGCTGATCGTCGCCGCGCTGGTGGGTTATTGGATTTGGTTCGAGGCCGTCGGCTCCAAACCGGGCCTCGAGTATTCGGTGAAAATCTCAAATCCAGACCAGGGCTGGGACACCGGGTTTTTGGACACCAACAACATTCTTCTTGTCAATCCGAACAAAGCCGTCGATCACAATTTGAATACGAGCCGCGATTCGTGGACGGCTGATTATTCCGACAAATCCGGGGGAGCCTGGCCCGCGCGCACCTATTATTCGAAAGACAGCATTTGGGTTTTCCTCGGAAATCGCGTCGTGCGCATCGACCGCGCCAGCGGCGTGGTCAAACAAACCGTTCCCATTGCCGGCGAATTTCCCACCCTCACCGCTTCCGACACGGACTTGCTGATCGTTTCCACCAAGGACGAAACGAACCGCCTCGTTTGCCGAATCGATCTGGCATCCGGCGGCGTTGCCAATGAGAACATCTCCGTTCCGCGCTCGGAAAAGCATGCCATGCCAAACGAGCTTCCCTCAAACGTCGCGCCCACCGCGGGCGTTTTGCTGTCGCAGGCGCTGGAGGAGCAGAAATTCAACAAACCGCTCGACGCCATGAGCAGCGAATTCTTCTCGGCAGGCGTGAACCTGGTGGAATTGCGGGTGAAGCTGCTGGAGCCGAAAGTGGTTTACGAAGAAGCCATCAAACCGCGCGGCCCCACTCACATCAACGGCAGCCTCACCGCCGGCAGCAGCGCCGCCGATGTGGCCGAGGAGGTTTTCAACGACATCAAGCGCAGCCAGACCGGCGGGGTCAAAGGCATCGACCAGAGCCGTTACCAAACCACCCTCCGCCGCTGGCTTGGCGATGCCAAACCCGCCGAGTGGACGGGAGAAGTCATTGGCGTCCCCGCATTTTTCCCGTTGAAGACGGTGGATCTTTTGGTGGCCGGGCAGCAGCTCGCCGTGTTCGACAAGGCAAACAAAAAATTATTCGACGCCAGGCTCGCCTATCCCATCAACGAGCGCTACCGCGCCGAAATGTGGGATCGCGTCACCGCGCCAGGCGTCGAAGCGGGCGGCAGCTTGTATTTCTATGACGAGGGCGTGCTGACCGCGTTCTCGCTGCCCGCCGGCGAAGTCCGCTGGCGTTTGACCAGCGTCGGGGTCAGCAAAGTCCAGCCGGATGGAAACGGGAATCTTTATGTCAATACAACGTCCAAAAGCCCCGACGAAATCAAATACTCGGAGCAAATCAAATTCGACAAGGCGGCCGCGCTCCTGCTGAAGGTGGATGCGGCGTCCGGAAAAATTCTATGGCAATCGGCCAATCACGGCCAGGCGGCATTTCTTTCGGGGCCATACTTGTATTGCGCCAGCGCGGATCGCGGCGGCGTGGCGATGGCCAATGGCCTGGCCGAGGCATTGAACGCCCCCCAGCAGGATGCGCCGACCTATTTTCATATTTACAGAATTGATCCCGGCAACGGAAAAGTGCTGTGGGATTTCTACCGCGACCAGGCCCCCCAAGAATTCTCCTTCGAGCAAAACCGTTTCCTCGTGCGCATGGGCGCTGAGGTGCAGGTCTGGAAATTCCTGACCAGCAAAATATTTTGAGGGGCCGATAGCGCGAAAGTGGGAGAGCCGTCCCGGCTCTATTTTTCTTCTTAACTCAGCGGCGGGACGCCGCT
Organism: uncultured Verrucomicrobiae bacterium; assembly: GCA_963764165.1. Lineage (GTDB taxonomy): Bacteria > Verrucomicrobiota > Verrucomicrobiia > Limisphaerales > Palsa-1400 > Palsa-1400. The sequence goes on along the minus strand of CAVXRD010000002.1, from coordinate 3,053,545 downwards.
GCCACTGCTGCCACTCTTGGCGAATTTCAAAATCTCATGGGCGGTGAACGATTTCCACGAATGCAGGATTTCTGAAAGCGCATGCTCGCGTCCGCGCTCAGGAAAATATGCTTCCTTCGGTGGCGGCGCCACATTACCGTCCCTCTGGCGGTATGCGACACGTTCAGCACAAATTAGCCATCGCCCGCGGCGAAGTTCCCGCGGAACTTCTCTTCAAAAATGCCCGTCTCGTCAATGTCCTCAGCGGCGAGATTTATGACGCCAATGTGGCGGTCGACGATGGGCGCATCGTGGGCATCGGCGATTACAAGGCGCGCAAGAAGATTGACCTGCGCGGCGCGTATCTGGCCCCGAGCTTGATTGATGGCCACTTTCATGTCGAAAGCTCCCAATTGACGGCGGCGGAATTTGCCCGTGCCGTCGTGCCGCATGGCACTGGGACGGTCGTTATTGATCCTCACGAATACGCCAATGTCCTCGGGCTCGACGGCATCCGTTACGTGCTCGAATCGAGCAAGGATTTGCCGATCGATTTTTTCATCATGCTGCCTTCGTGCGTTCCGGCGACGCATCTGGAAACGGCGGGCGCGCGCATCACCGCCGATGACCTGGCCTTGATGATCGCGGACGACCGCGTGGCGGGCGTGGCGGAGTTGATGAATTATCCAGGTGTTTATCTGGGCGCTAAAAGTGAGCTGGCGAAAATCGCGGTCGGGAAAGGCAAGGCGGTGGATGGCCATGCGCCGGGACTGCGCGGCAAAAATCTCAACGCCTACGCGCTGGCGGGGGTGCGGTCGGACCACGAATCAGTGGAGCTGGAGGAGGCGCGGGAGAAATTGCGGCTCGGCCTGCACATTTTACTGCGCGAGGGAAGCACGGAAAGAAATCTGGCCGCGCTGGCGCCGATGATTAATGCGCACAATTCCGCCAATTGCTCCTTCGCCACTGACGACAAGCTGGCCAGCGACCTGGTCGCGGAAGGGCATATTGATCATGCTGTCCGCGAAGCGATCCGGCACGGCGTGCCGCCGATGGCCGCGCTGCAAGTCGCCTCGATCAACACGGCGCGGCATTATCGTTTGCAGAATCTCGGAGCGATTGCCCCGCGCTTCTGGGCGGATTTTATTGTATTTGACGATCTGAAGCGTTTTCGCGTGCGCGAGGTTTACAAGAAAGGCCGTCTCGTGGCGCGGGATGGAAAATATCTTGGCCGCCCCGCCGCCGCTGTTCCGCTGCCGCGCGGGACGATGAACCTGCATTACACGCCCGCCAGCATCCAGATGAAGTGCGCCCGCCCGAAAAAAATGCGCGTGATCGAAATCGTGCCAGACCAAATCGTGACGCGCGAAGTGATTGCGTTGGCGAGGGTCGAAGCGGGGCAGGCGGTGGCGGATGTGTCGCGCGACATTTTGAAAATGGTGGTGGTCGAGCGGCACCGCGCCACGGGAAATGTCGGCGTCGGCTTCGTTCGCGGTTTCAAGCTTCGCAACGGCGCGCTTGGCTCCACTGTCGCCCATGACGCCCACAACGTCGTCGTGGTCGGGACGAATGACCGTGACATTTTAGCGGCCATTCGCGCGCTTGAGGAAATGCAAGGAGGGCAGGTTGCCGTGGCTGATGGCGCGGCTCGCGCGGTATTGGGGTTGCCCATTGCCGGACTCGTATCGGATCGACCGCTGGAGGAGGTGATTGAACGGCTGAACGCGCTGAATGCGGCGGCGCACGCGATGGGCTGCGATTTGAGCGCGCCGTTTATGACCCTCTCGTTCCTGAGCCTGTCGCCCATTCCGGAATTAAAGCTGACAGACCAAGGGCTGATTGATGCCGTTCATATGCGGAAAACGACTCTATTTTGCGGCTGAATCAAACAGCGGTGCCGCTGGTCTTTTTTTCCACGGCCTGAATCGTTTCAATCAAAATATGATTCTTGAAGGGCTTCCACAGAATCAGGCCCTTGACTTTGCGAACGAAATCCTCGGTCTTCCGGTCACCCTTGTGGCCCGTAATGAAGATGATGCGCTTGCACAGGTGGGGCTTCACGCGCTCGACCGCTATGTAAAACATGTCTCCGGCCAGATTGGGCATCACCATGTCACAAAGAATAGCGGAATAATCGCTGACCATGATTTTCTTGATCCCTTGAACGCCGTCGGACGCCAGATCCACCTCGAAGCCGTTTTGTTCCAGCAGCATCCGGGTCATTTCCGAAAAAGCCACGTCATCGTCCAGGATAAGGATTTTTCTCCGCGCGGCCCATTGGCCCACAATGTCGAGGTCGTGCGTCTTTTCCCTTTGATGGGAATTATTATTAGAAGGCATATTAACCTTGTTTTGACTCCGCGCCGGATTGCGAAACATTATATCGAAAAACAGGGCGAAGGCAAATTCAATTTTTCCCGCCAGGGTCATTCGTTGCTCAATTGCGTTTGTCATAACATCCTCGGGCCCAATGTCACCCGGAGAAATGCGCGTGCCAATTGGGGATTTTCCCGAAAGATTCGCCGGGCTGGTTTCTGCCTGTCAAAAAGAGCGGCTTTCCGGGGTGGGGCGGGAACTGAGCCAAAAAGGTTGCGGAAATGACATGAGATTCCGCTTGCCACGGAGCCGAGCGTTGGTGATATTTAACCATATGGTTAACTGTTCATCGCGCTTTTTGAACCGCACTTTTGCCGCGCTGGCCGACCCGACCCGCAGGCGGATATTGGAGCATCTGGCCAAGGGAGACCAGTGCGTTACTGACCTGGCGCGGCCTTATTCGATGTCGCTGCCGGCGGTCTCCAAGCACCTTCGCGTGTTGGAGAAGGCTGGCTTGGTCAAGCGGAAGCGCCATGGCCGAGTCCACTCGTTAAAACTTCAGGCCGCGCCCATGAAACAGGCGCAGGAATGGATCGAAACGTACCGCCAATTCTGGGAGGAGCGCCTCGATCGCCTCGAGGCCTATTTGCACGAAATTCAAAACAAGGAAGCAAAAGAGGAACAAAATGAAAATGGAAAATAAACACGCCAACGATTGTCTGGGACAGGAATTTGTCATCACGCGCGAATTCGATGCGCCGCGAGCACTGGTTTTCAAAGCGTGGACGGATCCCGAGATGCTGGTGAAATGGTGGGGGCCGCGCGGCTTCACCAATCCCGTTTGCCAATGGGACGCCAAGCCGGGCAATTCCATCCGCGTTGTCATGCGCGCGCCCAATGGCGCTGAATTTCCGATGGGTGGAAAATTCCTCGAAGTTGCCCCGCCGGAAAAGCTCGTTTTCACCAGCGGCGCGCTCAACGAAAAAGGCGAATTGATGTTCGAGATCCTGCAGTCCCTCACGCTGATCGAGAAAGACGGCAAGACGCTGCTCACGCTCCGTTCCAAGGTGACGAAGACGACCGAGGGCGCGGGCAGATACATCGGCGGGTTCGAGGCTGGCATGACGCAAAGTTTGGAACGGCTGGCGGGCAGTCTTCCGGCGGAAAGCGGAACGAAGGATCGTGAGCTTGTAATCTCGCGTGTAGTTGACGCCCCGCGAGAGCTTGTCTGGGAAGCGATGACGAACCCGGAGCACATTGTTCATTGGTGGGGGCCGGCGGGGTTTTCCGACACGGTGGAAATCATGGACGTCCGCCCCGGCGGCACGTGGAAGCACGTCATGCACGGGCCGGATGGAACGAATTATCCGAACGAGAGCGTCTTTGAGGAAGTCGTGAAGCCCGAGCGCATTGTTCTCGCCATGGCTGGCGGAAAGCAGGACGGACGGCAAATCACCCTTCGGCAAACGTGGTCTTTCGAAACCACGGAACGCAACAAAACCAAGGTCACCATCCACATGATTTTTCCAACGGCGGAAGTGCGGGATTTCGCGGTGCGAGAACACGGCGCTGTCCAAGGTGCGCATCAGACGCTGGAACGGCTGTCCGCGCATTTGGCGGCGATGTCAAAAACTTGACTGCGCATGGCACGGCAATTACAATCTTGCGCGTATGGCTACCAATCGGCGCGAGTTCATTGTCACCTCTGCGGCTGCATTGGCCGCGGCGTCTCTTCCCACAATTATTTGCGCAGATGAGCCTGTTCCTGTGGCATCGCGCAGCTTGAAAATTCTGATCCTCGGCGGCACCGGCTTTCTCGGGCCTGCTTGCACGGAGTCGGCCCTGGCGCGCGGCCACAAAGTCACGCAATTCAACAGCGGGCGCACCGAGGAGCGGCGCCATGAGGTCGGGCGGCCTTCCGTTGTCCCGGATGGAGTGGAAAAGCTCTACGGAAATCGCGACCCCAACAAAACCGCCGCTGACCGCAAGAACGAAGGCAAGTCCGCCGCCGCGCCGGATCCGGACAGCCCCAAGGGCCTGTCTCAGCTCGTCGGCAAACAATGGGACGCTGTCATTGACACGAGCGGCTATTTTCCACGCATGGTCAAGGCATCGGCCGAATTGCTCGCGCCGAACGTGAAGCAGTATTTGTTCATCTCAACCATTTCCGCCTATCGGGATTTCAGCAAACCGAATTTTGACGAATCCGCCCCGCTGGCGACGCTGGCCGATCCCACCGTTGAAGTGATGGGGAAAAATTCGGAGAATTACGGCGGCGGAAAAGCCCTTTGCGAAAAAGCGGCGGAGGCGGCCATGCCGGGGCGCGTCACAATTCTTCGTCCGGGATTCATCGTGGGGCCGCGCGATACATCAGGGCGTTTTCTTTACTGGCCGGTGCGGGAATCGATGGGTGGCACCATGATTGTGCCCGGAACGCCGTCTGATCCGATCCAGCTTATCGACGTCCGCGACCTCGCGGATTTCATCGTCCACTGCCTTGAGGGAAATATCACCGGCACCTTCAACGCCACGGGTCCCGCCACATTGTTGACAATGAAACAAATGGTGGAAGACATTCGCACGGGCACCGGATCGCAAGTGGATTTCCTGTGGGTGGAAAATCGCTTTCTGGACTCTCACGGAGCGGCTGACAATCAATTTCCGTTGTATGTGCCACCTGAGGACAGCAGCGCGAATATCCACCATTGCAATATCTCCCGCGCCTTGGAAAAGGGGCTGAAGTTCCGCCCGATGACGGAGACCGCGAAAGCGTCGCTGAACTGGTATCGCTCGCTGCCCCCGGCAACGCAAGCGGCTGTCGTCCCGCAATTCGCCAAGCGCGACAATCAACAGGTCTGGCCGGACGCCGAAAAGCACCTGGTGGAATTGTGGAACCAGCGCGCAAAAGGCTGAGATGTGATTCATCCACAGATTGACTCAAACAGCACGAGCTGTCCGCATCGCTCAATTCCAGAGGGGTTTACTCTCATTGAACTGCTGGTGGTCATTGCCATCATCGCGATTCTCGCGTCGCTCCTTCTTCCGGCCCTCAGCCAGGCGAAGGCGCAGGGGCAGAGCATTAAGTGTCTTAGCAACACCAAGCAACTGCAGGCGGGTTTTCTTCTGTACCTGCCGGATAACAGGGAAATCATGGTTCAGAACACCTACGCATACGACGGAAGCGTTGGCTGCTCGGCCAGTTTGCCAGGGTCGTGGGTCTTGGGCGCGGCGCCAGCGGATCAGAACACGGACAATATCAAGGCGGGCGTTTTATTTCCCTACGTTGCGAGCGCTGGCCTTTACCACTGCCCATCCGACAATGGGACCGTGCAAGGCATGCCAGGATTGCTGCGCTTCCGCAGTTATTCACTGAATATCCACCTCAATTCTGATCCAAACATGAACGGCGTTGGAGACGATCCCATTGCGAAATTTCTTGATGTGAATCGTCCGGCCAAAATCTTCGGTTTTCTCGACGAAGGCTCCAGCATTGATGACGGCACATTCGGCCAGTCGCAGACTCCTTCAACCGATTGGATCAATTGGCCGGCCGACCACCACATGCGCGGCGCGGATTTGTCTTTCCTCGACGGCCACGCCGAGCGATGGCAGTGGGCTTGGAATAAAAATATGTCTGGCGGCAATGTTTCCGCCGTCAACGCGCAGGATTTATCGGACCTGCGGCGATTGCAGGGCGCCATCCCGGAGGCGAATCCGTAGCCGGGATTTGTGATTGCGAAGCAAGGCAGGGGCGGCTCGCCGAGGCGTCCCTGCTTTTTTAACGATGCCGGGCCATGAAACCGGGCTCCGTCCCCGCCAAATCCGCGCGCCGCTGAGCGGCCAGCAGTTTTCCGTAGACCGCCACATCTCGCGTCATCATGTCCAGGCGTTTGGCCAGCGATGCGCTGGCGATTTTTCCGTCCTTCACGTCCTCCATGTCAACAAATGAAACGCCGTAAGGGAGCACCCATGCGTAACATTGGCGGGCCACGGTTCGCACCTGGTCGGTGACGGTCAAGCCTTTTTCGTGCGAAGCGACAATGGAGGCAAAGCATTTTCCAGCGAATTCGCGCCAGAAATGGTCGAGGAAATTTTTCAGCGCGCTGCTCATGCTGCCGTGATAATCCGGGGTGCCGAGAATGATGACATCCGCTCCGTCGACCCGCTTTTTCAGCGCGGGAAAAGACTCAGCGTCATAGGCCGTGTCCGGATTGTAAAGCGGCAGCGGCTCTTGCAGGAGGTCGAGCACGTCCACTGCGCAGCCTCGTTCAGCGAGCAAACGCGCGGCTTCCCTGACGACCACCCGCGTCACGGAATCCCTGTTCAAACTTCCCACCACCGCAAACACCCGCAGCGGCGCTTCTTCGACCGACTTTGTTTCAGTTGTCATGCGTAAAGATAATATGAAAGTTCACGCCGGCAATCGCGTCCTGGCAATTTCAAAATGCGCCCTTGAATGCGGTCACGCATTCATGCACCGAGGCGTAAAAGCTCCCCGGCCCAATTTCCGTGTCCAGCCCGGTGCGTTCCAGCAGCGAACGCAACGGCCGGTTCGCATGCGCGATTTTCAAGGCGATGCCGCGCTCGTTCAATTCGCGGTGCAGCGCGTGCAGCGTTTCCGTGGCTGTCACGTCGATATCCGTGATCGCTTGCGCGTCCAGCAGGAACCATCGCACCGGCGCGGGTTGCGCGGCGATGAGCGCATGGACGCGTTCGGCAAAATAGCCGCAATTGCTGAAGAGAAGCGGCGCATAAAACCGGTAGACAATCAGCCCCGGCAGCGTCTCGCCTGTGCTTGGATCGACGTCGTGGAAACCGTGTCCGGGAACCTCGCGCAATATCGCGTCGGGCGGGTGCGAAATTCTTCCAATCAACGTGAGCAGCGACAATATGACGCCCAGCAAAATCCCCGCGACGACGCCTGCCACCAGCACGCCCGCCGTCGTCAACGCCGCTATTCCCGCCGCCGAAGGATAATGGCGGTAAATGCGCTTCATCGCATCGAATTCAACCAGGCTCCATCCGCCGTTGATAAGAACAGCCGCCAGCGCAACTGTCGGCAAATGGGCAAGCAACGGCGTCAAGAATAAGATAAAAACCGCCACGCAGACCGCCATAATGAGGCTCGCCACCTGAGTGCGCCCGCCCGCTTCATCGTTGATGGTGGTTCGCGATTGGCTGCCGGTCACGGGAAATCCCTGGAAAAATCCGTTTGCTAAATTTGCCGCGCCCAGCGCCGTGAGTTCGCGGTCGGCCGCGACTTCGTAGCCGTTTTTGGCGGCGAACGCCCGCGCCAGCAGAATGCCTTCCGTGTAAGCGAGAAAGGCGATTCCCATCGCGGCGGGCAGCAAGCTGTGAATTTCGACCCAATCCACGGCGGGCGATTTGAATGTTGGCAGTCCGCTGGTGAACTTTCCCACGACCGCAATGCCGAACCGCTCGAAACCGAACGCGAGAGAAAGCACCGTCGCCACCGCGCACACGATGATCGCCGCCGGAATTTTTCGCGACCACCGCCGCAGTGTGAAGATCAATGCCAGCAGTCCCAATCCAAAATAAAGCGTTGGAAGATTTGTCTTTGGAAGCAAGCGCGCCGTTTCCATCAAGCGCGGGAAGAAGAAGTTTTGAGTCAACTGAATTCCAAGAAGGCTGTTCAATTGTGATGCGACGAGAATCAGCGCCGCGCCCGTCATGTAGCCGACGAGAACCGGCTTGGAGAGAAAGTCCGCCGTCCGCCCCAGTTTGAGACGGCTGCCCAGCAGCAACAGCGCGCCGCTCGCCACTGAAAGGAACGCAGCCAGCACGGCCGCGTGGGCGGGATCGCCTGCCGCGAGCGGAGCAATTGCGCTGAACATAAGAAGGCAAATGGCGATGTCGGGCCCGACGATGACTTGGGGCGATGTCGTGAAGAACGGGTAGATCAGCAGCGGCGCCAGCGCCGCGTAAAGGCCGCTCTCGGGCGGCAGCCCGGTCAGGCGCGCATAAGCCACCACCGCCGGCACCATGATCAAACAACCGCTGATGCCGGCCACAACGTCACCCGCAAGCCATTCCTTCCTGTAAAGTCGAAAATTGCCCCTGAGATTGAACGCGGCGGCTTGGTTTTGCATGGCTAGCCGCCTGCCATCGCGCCCACGACCATAAACGGCTCCCTGCCCGCCGCCACCGCTGCCGGCAGCAGCGTGTCAAGTGGTTGATGCGAAAGGTCGTCCTGGCAGGCGAAGAAGCGGACGAGCGCGCGCCGCTTCCCAGTTTCAAGCTCGCGGATCGTCCCCCGCAAAACGGGATATTGATTTTCCAGCGCGTCAAGAACCGCCGCAATCGTGGCCGGCTCCGCAACGTCAAGCAGAACGTCCCCATTCACTTTGGCCAGCGTCCGCAGATGATAGGGAATGATCACGCGGATCATGGCAAAACCTGCACCTCGACGGACAACACCGCCGGAAGATCATGCACAATCGCGCTCCACGTATCCCCGGAATCAGCGGAGGCGTAGACCTGTCCGCCAGTCGTTCCGAAATAGAGGCCGCACGGATCCATCGAATCCACAGCCATTGCGTCGCGCAGGATATTCACGTAGCAATCCTTCTGCGGCAGGCCGCGCGTGAGCGGTTCCCATTCATTGCCGCCAGTTCTGCTGCGATAGACGCGCAATTTTCCATCGGGCGGAAAATGTTCGGAATCGCTCTTGATCGGCACGACGTAAATCGTCTCCGGCTCGTGCGCGTGGACGTCAATGGGAAAACCAAAATCGCTCGGCAAATTCCCGCTCACCTCCGACCACAATTCACCCGCATTGTCGGTTCGCAGGACGTCCCAATGCTTTTGCATGTAAAGCACGCCGGGGCGCGACGCATGCATCGCAATGCGATGAACGCAGTGGCCCACTTCCGCCTGTGGATCGGGAAGCTCCCATTGGGACCGAAGACCGCGATTGATGGGAATCCACGTTGTGCCGCCATCATCGGTGCGAAACGCGCCCGCCGCGGAAATGGCCACGTAAATGCGTTTGGGATTCGTTGGGTCAAGAAGAATGGTGTGCAAGCCCATCCCGCCCGCGCCGGGCTGCCACAGGTGGCCCTTGGCGCTGCGCAGGCCGGGAAATTCCCGCCACGTTTTGCCGCCATCCGCAGTGCGGAAAAGGGCCGCGTCCTCCGCCCCCGCGTAAACGGTGTCAGGATCGGTCAGCGACGGCTCCAAATGCCAGATGCGTTTGAATTCCCAGGGATGCTGCGTGCCGTCATACCATTTGTGCGTGCCAGGGACGCCGTCGTATTTGAATTCCTTGCCAACCGCCTCCCAAGTTTTCCCGCCGTCATCCGAGCGCTGCATCATCTGGCCAAACCAGCCAGAGGATTGGGAAGCATAAAGGCGGTCCGGCGCGGTGGGCGATCCCTTCATGTGATAAATCTCCCAGCCCGCAAAGTGCGGGCCGTTGACCTCCCACTTGTCGCGCTTGCCATCCGCAGTCAAGATGAATGCGCCTTTCTTCGTTCCGACCAAAACCCGAATTTTGCTCATATATGTTCCTTTAGTGATGGGCAGCGTTTCGGGAACAAATCATAGCGCGATTCGGCCCTGCGAGGCACGGATTTATTTTTCCGGAGAAAAACCCGGGCATTAAGTGAAAGAAAATGGCAGGTGCAATAGAGTGCAACGATTCCTCCGGCGAGAGGCGGTTGAGGGCGCAGGACAAAACTCCGCCGCCGCTCTGTCCATTGAAAGTGGCAGAGGCGTCTCGCCTCTTACGGGCCGATTCAGCGGCGGGACGCCGCTGCCACTCTGTTCGAAGTTGCGCGCCGACCCTATTCGCTCAATATGACCTTGCATACGCATGGACGCACTTTGGCACGGATGGCGCGGGATGGAAAACCTACCAGAGTGTTTTCGGCACGATATTTGGAGAAAAAATTCGGAAAATTGAATCAGGAACGCCCGAACGCAGGAAAAGAGACTGAAGTTGGTTTCGCGCGCATCGTTAATTCGGGTCCGGCGTTTCCCCGACTTGCACCCCACCTCCCATCGCCCACAAATGAGAGCGGCCTCCTTTCCTGAGTTCGGGAGTTCCAGATTATATATATTTAATGCTTTGCCCACACTCCATTAACATGGCCGGCTTGAATCATTGCCGGCTCGTTATTGGTAGAGGCGCTCCGCGTGGCCGTCTGGAAAGGCTGCGCGGCCCATCGTCGCGCTTGGAGAACCTTCGATGGGCAGCCTCGCTTTGACCAGCATCGGAAATCTTGATGGGTCGCGCACTAGAACCGCCGCTAAATTGTCCTCGTAGGCAACCACCCATCCGGCCGTGTGAGCAAGGGCAACTGTTCCGGCCAGGTTCCCCGGCAGCAGGGCCAGGTCCGCTTTGCTGATATCCAAAATCTTCTTGTCAGTCGGCTCGGCGTTGTAGAATTTCCAATGTTCGGGAATGAGATCGCGCGGGTAGCACGTCTCCCAGCGGCCATCGAGGGAGACGGCGCATTGGGGCAATTCCCAAAGGCACATTTCACCCCAGTCGAAAAACACCAGCAGATTTCCGCGCAGTTGATGCGTTCGGATGAAATCCACAGCGGCCATTGGATATTGATTTCGCGGCACTTCCATGGTGAAGGGATGGTCTTTGTGCAAGCTGAACGCGGCGGTGAATTCGGCACCCGCCACCAATGCGAGGGCGATGGACGTTACAAGTTGCGTCCGACGTTGACGAAACATTTCATCCAGCTTCGCATAATGCTCGCGAAAGCGCACAAGAACATCCGCCAGGTGCGGCGGCACAAAAGCCAGCGCCGTGATCGCGAACAGCGGCACATGCCGCACCGAGCGCAACGCAAACACCGCCAATCCGGCGGTGACTGCGATCTCCCAAAGCGCCCGCTTGCGCCGAGACAATAGAAACGAAGCGCCCGCCAAAATCAGCAGCACGAAAAGCGCCGCATGGCTCAGGCTTGGGGGCGTCGGGCGCCACTCCTCCAATTCTGTCCGCTCGTGCAGCCAGACGACGCCGCTGATGGTCCATTCAATCAGCCGCCAGCCGTAAGGATTCACCAGCAAGGCAGCGGCGGAGAGCACGCTCGCAATCCATAACCCTGCGACCAATAGCCCGGGCACAGTCTCGGAAGACAGCCTTTTGGCGATGCCAGGATTCATCCATTGGATCGTAAAGCAGGCTGCGGTCACGAACATGATCGCCAGGCCCGCCAGCACGCCGCCGTGTGTGTTAACCCACAAAGCCGTTAAAACGGGCAGCGCCGCGCACCACCATTTGCCGCCGTTTGCAATCCTTCGCAGGAGTGCGAGTTCAATGGCGAGGCCGAGCGCGGTGAAAATCTGGGGCCGGGGGGCGAAACCATAGGAAATTTCGACCACCGCCAAGCCTCCAACCGCCCACGCCACCGCGCGTTGTGGCCATTTCAATTGTTCCAATCCCAATTTCAGCGCAATTCCAAACGTGAGAAATCCAACAAGGACCTTGAGAACCATGATGCCCATGCCGCCAAGAAGCCAATGCGCGCCGCCGAGCGCGATTTCCGCCAGCAACTCGTGGTTGATCCATGGCGTTCCCGCGGCGGTCCATGAATACGGCTCGAAGTTCTGCAATTTGCCGGTGCGCAAGATGTGTTCGCCGACGAGCGTATGCGCCCAAAGGTCTGGGTCTGAGGTGCTTTCGGAGAATTGGTAAAGCGCCAGCGCCAGGACGGCAGCGCAAAAACACCATTTCAAGAATGTGCCAGCGCGGTTATCAGCCGTGTCCATCTGGTCATTTGACAGGAAGTTTGACGTCAAAAAAAGAATTTATCCTAGAAAACAGATGTCGAACCCGGCAGGGCGAGACTCCGTCGAGCCCATCCTGGATAGCTGGAAACCGAATCCAATAAGGGATCGGGGGCGTCTCGTCCTGCCAAAATAACAGAAAATAAAAGAGGCCCGGATTTTACTCCGGGCCTCTGTGACCGTGATCAGCAGATCACGATAAAGTATCCATTAAGGAAGGATGTGCGTCGAGGAGACGATCTGGCAGAGGGGCTTGGTATTGACGGCGCCAGGGGTATAGCTGGTTCCGAAACCGTTCTGCGGATCCACAGGGCAGGTCGGCAATTCGCCGTTCGCGCCGCGGCCCAAATAGGGCTGCAGGTCGGTGCCAGCCGGGACGGCTGTGCTCTGCTGGCGTTGTTCCAAGGCCCATTGCTGCTTGGAGGAGTCCACCAGGCGGAGGTTGTTGATGCAGGCGTTTTGCTGCGAGGTCGTGCGGGCTTTGACGAAGTTGGGGATCGCGATGGCGGCCAGCAAACCGATGATGGCGACAACGATCATGATTTCAACGAGGGTAAAACCCGACTTGCGATTAACTTTCTTTTGCATATATATATGACTTTCTTTCAACGAGCGGCGTGAACACAGCAAAAGGCGGGTTATATCTAATACGTTCTTGTTCACGGATTGCCTTTTGCTAACCGCACTAGCAACAATAGCAGCATCCGTGCCATTGTCAATGGGGACATGCTCCCGTTTGAGCCGCCTCGGTTGCCTTCGGGGTTTGTCCCACGTTCTGCCGGCATCTAATTAGGCGAATTTGCTTTTGCATCGGCACTTTTGGCGGCATTCTATGGAGCATGGGACAACGCCGCGAAGCCCGAGAACGGGCCGTGCAGTTTCTTTTTCAGCACGATCTTAATCCTCCGGAAAATCTGGAGGAAGCGCTGGCCCATTTCTGGAACTCCCAGCGCGCTCCAGCCATCGAAGGCGAGAAAGCGCCAGCCTCCTGGGGGCAAACGGTCGAATTGCCGCCCCCTACCACCGAAGAGCTGGCCACCCGCCTGTTTGCGGACAAACTCATTCGCGGTGTGCTCGAACACCGTCCCGACCTCGACAAAAAAATCCAGCATTACGCCCAAAACTGGGACCTGAACCGCATTGCCGTGGTCGATCGAAATATTTTGCGCCTGGCGATTTATGAGATGCTTTTCCGGGATGATATTCCCCCGGTTGTGTCTATTAATGAGGCAGTGGATGTCGCGAAAAAATACTCCACGCAAGATAGCGGAAAATTCGTCAACGGCATACTCGACAAAATCAAGGGCGAACTGGCCCGCCCGGCCCGCGTTGTGAAATGATCACCGGTGCAGCCATACCAACCCAGCCGGCCACCGGATTCGCGGATCTGCATCTTCACACACTTTTCTCCGACGGCACCTTTACCCCGGAAGAACTCGCCCAGCGGGGGGCCGCTGAGCATTTGATCGCCATGGCCCTGACCGACCACGACACTGTCGAAGGGTGCGAACGGATGGGCCGCGCCTGCCAAGGTCTTGGGGTGGAGTTCATTGCGGGGACGGAGCTGACCACGGATTTTGAAGGCTGCGAAATCCATCTGCTTGGATACTTCCTCGACATTCATCATCCCAACCTCCTGGCTGAGATGAAGAAGTTTCAAACTACCCGTCAGGATCGCATCAAAGAGATGGTGGCAAGGTTGAATGGGATTGGCGTCGGTCTGCGGGTCGAATCGGTGTTCGAACTGGCCAATTGCCAGTCCCCCGGCCGCCCGCATGTCGCGCGCGCCCTGGCCCAGGAAGGTTTTTGCACCAGCATGGACGAGGCTTTTGATCGGTTCCTCAAGAAGGGCCGTCCTGCGTGGGTGCCGAAACATAAAGTTTCGACGGCGGAAGGAATGGGTCTGATCCACGAGGCGGGCGGCCTTGCGGTGGTGGCGCACCCTGGATTGAATCGCTGCGACCAAGCCATACCTCAATTGGCCAGCGCCGGATTGGACGGATTGGAATGTTGGCATACCAAACATACGAAATCTCAAAGCGAACATTATCTCGCGCTGGCTCGGAAGCATAATCTGGCGGTGACGGGCGGCTCAGACTGTCATGGTTTCAGCAAAGGCAAACCGCTGATTGGCGGCGTGAAGCTTCCCGCAGTCTTTTTGGAGCTTTTGAAGCAACGGCGGCGTCCTGTATCGATATAGATTGGCATTTTCCATGGGTTTGTTTCAAAAATTCAAAGAAGGGCTGGTTAAGACACAGCAGAAGCTAACCCACGAAATCAAGCGCATCGTCTCCGCCTCTCCCAGGCTGACAACTGACAGTATTGAGGAACTGGAGAAAGCCCTCATCGCGGCGGATTTGGGACCCGCAATGACCCGCCAAATCATCATTTCCGTCAAGCGAGCCTACGAAACACAAGGACGCAGCGGGTTGGATGTCGTTGATATCGCGCGCGCCGAAGTCGAAAAAAGCCTGTCCACAACCAAGGCCGGCCTTATTAAACAGCCGGAGGGTTTGACCGTTGTATCCATTGTCGGCGTCAATGGCACGGGCAAGACCACCACCTCCGCGAAGCTGGCGCATTTGGTTCAAGCGGGAGGACAAACGGCGATTCTGGCGGCGTGCGACACGTTCCGCGCCGCCGCCGTCGAACAATTGAAGCTTTGGGGTGAACGCCTCAAGGTGCCCGTCATTGCCGGCGCCCATGGAGCTGACCCGGCATCCGTGGCCCACGATGGCATCGCGGCAGGGCTGGCGCGCAAGGCGGATTACCTGTTTATTGACACTGCCGGACGCATGCACACCAAGCATAATCTCATGCAGGAATTGCAGAAGGTTCATCGCGTCATGCAGAAGAAAATGCCCGGGGCGCCGCACGAAACGCTGCTGGTTCTTGACGCCACCACTGGAATGAACGCTCTCGTTCAAGCTCGCGAATTCCACAAGGCGGTTCCGCTGACCGGCTTGGTGATCACAAAGCTGGATGGCACCAGCAAAGGCGGCATGGTGGTGGCGATCCAACGTGAATTGGCGTTGCCGGTTAAATTCATCGGCCTCGGTGAGAAGCCGGACGATTTGCAGCCCTTCGATCCGGCCCAATTTGCCCGTGCCTTGTTCGAGGAGAGTTGAACTGGAGGTGGATGATGGCGGCGACTCCATTGCAGGGGAAAAAACTGGGAATTCTCCTTTCCGCCGCGCCTGCCGAGCCGGGCTTTCGACACGGATTGCGCCTTGCCGAGAACGCTGTCGAGCGGGGCGTCGAGGTCTATCTTTATTGCGTTGACGAGGCTGTTGCCGGCGCTGAGGCCGGGGAATTGCAGGCCCTCGCGAAACGCGGATTGAAACTTTACGTTTGCGCCTACGGGGGGCAGAAACGGAACATTCCCAGAAACGCGGAAACTCATTATGCCGGCTTGGCGCTCTTGAGTGATTTGGTGGCGGCCGCGGATCGATTTGTCAGTTTCAATTGATTCCAAAATGAAACCCCGCCTGTTATTTATTATCGACAGCGATCCGCGCACCAGCCCGCGTCCGGCGGAAGCGGTGCGCATCGCGGCGGGAATCAGCGCCTGGAAAAAAGTCCATGTCGATGTCTGTCTGCGCGGCCCGGCAGAGTTCATTGCGGGTGACGACGCGGAATTTTTGATTGATGGCGACAACTTATCCGAACATTTGCGTCTCATAACAGATTCCGGCGGCGCGATTCGAACCACCAAGAATCTCAGCGGCGAGGAACTTTCCAAAATGGCCGCCGCAGCCACCACCCTTCTCCATTTCTAACATGCGCCGCATTCTTCACATCGTCACGAAACCGGAATCGAAATCCGCCCAAGAACTCATCGAGAGCCAAAAAAAAGACCCCGCGAACGAGGTGTGCCACTTTGATTTGACTGCGCCGGATCCTGATTACAACGACTTGCTGGACAAGATATTCGACGCGGATTCCGTTCAGTGCTGGTGAGCAATATAACCTGGATCCCTCTGCCGGCTGCGCCGCGGTTGCATTTTTTCATTTCATTTCGCCTGATTCCGTTATAGAAGAGCGAAGTGTCCGTGCGCACTAAACCTGAACAAACGAAGGCGAAGGTTTTCCTAGTCGATGACCATCCGCTGGTCAGAGAGTGGCTCTCCCAACTGATCCAGCGCGAAGACGACCTTTCCGTTTGCGGCGAAGCCGAAGATACCCAGGAAGCTCTCAAGAAAATCGAGGAAACCAAGCCGGAGATCGTCATCGCTGATATTTCCCTCAAGAACACGCACGGTTTGGAATTGGTCAAGGATTTGCAGGTGCGGATGCCATCGCTTCCGGTGCTCGTCCTTTCCATGCACGATGAATCACTCTACGCCGAGCGCGTTTTGCGCGCGGGAGCGAAGGGCTACATCACCAAGCAGGAAGCCACCAAGAAAATTTTGCTCGCCGTCCGGCAGGTTCTCAGCGGCCAGGTTTACATCAGCGAAAAGATGGCGGCTCGGATGGTCAACAAAATGGTCGTCGGCCGCTCTGACAGCCAGAAATCGCCGATTGAACGGCTGACCGACCGCGAATTGGAAGTTTTCCAGCTCATCGGCAAAGGCCAGGGCACCCGCCGCATCGCGGAAGAACTGCATCTCGGTGTCAAGACCGTCGAATCCTACCGCGCCCGCATCAAGGACAAATTGAAATTGGACGACGGCACGCAATTGCTGCAGCACGCCATTCAGTGGGTGCATAGTTTGCAGGATAGGTAGGGCGAGGCTCCTGCCGAGCCGCCCTCTAGTTCTCATTCTCGTATGAATGGGGCCAATAAGACCCATAGGACCAATTAGGCGGCCTGGCGGAAGAGCCCTGCCAAACCTCGTCGGCATCCACTCTTTTATAAATCCGTTTGTTTTGCAATTTGCGCCTCGCTGCGCCAATTTGTTTCCCATGAGCAATCCGTTGGCGCTCCTCTACTACACAAATCTTCTGCCCGGCAGCCAGTTGGCCAGCCGCCTGCAGGATTTGGGCTACCGCGTCCACACGGTGGACAGCGTGGCGGCGCTCTCCGGCGCGTGCGAAGGAGAGATGCCGATGGTGGTCATCGCGGAATTGGCCCCGGCGCCGGATGTTTGCTCCGCCGTGTCAAAACTCAAAGCCAATCCGGCCACCCAACATATTCCCGTGCTCGGTTACACGCGCCTGCCCGCGCCGACGGCGCAAACGCAGGCCCGCGAATCCGGCGTGACGCTGGTCGCCGCGGATTCCGGGATTGCCGAGCAACTGCCGCAATTGCTGGAGCAGATTCTCCAGATTGAATAACGCCATGCAGAATTCTCCGTTAATTAAATTGGATCGTGGCCTCCACGTGATGCATTTGTTTTACAACATCGATCGCGAAAAATGGGCCGCGCTGCCGCCGGACAAGTCCGCCGCCAGCCGGGATCGCCTTGCGGCTCTTTGCGAAGCGCACGCCAATCCGTCCCACCCGCGCATTTGCAGTTACGCCACAGTCGCCGCCAAGGCGGACATCGCGTTCTTTCTCCTAGCCGCAGGTTTGGACGAAATCAGCCGGATGCATCGCGATATCGAGGCCTGCTTTCCGCCTGGGACGCTGCGGAAAGTATTTTCGTATTTGAGCGTCACCGAATTGTCCGAATACATGAGCACCGAGGAGGACAACCGACGCATGCTCATCGAGCAGGAGAAACTCGATCCCGAGAGCGAAACTTTCCAGAAGCGCATCGGGGAATTGCGCGAGCGGATGCGCCAATACGAACAATACCGCCTCTACCCGGAAATGCCGGATTGGGAAATCATGGGCTTCTATCCCATGAGCAAACGCCGCGCCGCCACGGACAATTGGTACATGCTGGATTTTGCCGCGCGCAAAAAACTCATGGCTGGCCACGCCCGCGTGGGCCGGAAATTTTCCGGCCGCGTCTCCCAGCTCATCACCGGCTCGACTGGATTGGACGATTGGGAATGGGGCGTCACGCTGATGGCCCATCAGGCCGACGCGCTGAAGGATATTGTTTACGAAATGCGGTTCGACGAAGTCAGCGCGCGCTACGGCGATTTCGGCCCCTTCTACATCAACATGCGCCTGGCACCTTTGGAACTTTGGAAGCACCTGCATCTTTAGGACGGGGGAATTTTTAATCTGGAACTCCCGAACTCAGGAACGGAGACCAAATTCGATCTCACGCCACCGGGAATCCGGATGCGCCGTGCGCCAAATTCTCCTCATTTCCGTTCGCCTGGAAAGCGGCCGTTGCCTCTGTTCCTGATTTCGGGAGTTCCAGATTACTTTGATTCTGTCCTTTCAGGCGTGCAAGTCTGACTCCCATTTGATACCCTGCGGAATCTATGCGCTCACTTGCCGCCGTTTTGATTGCGTCACTCTGTGGACTTGCAGCGACTGCCCGGGCCGATTGGCCGGATTTTCGCGGGCCATGGTGCGACGGGCGCGCGAATCCCCCCGGCTCCACGAACTCTCTCGGCTTGCCGCTTCATTGGAGCGAAACCGAGAATATCAAATGGAAAACGCCCATTCACGACCGTGGCTGGTCGACGCCCGTCATCATGAACGGCCAAGTGTGGCTCACGACGGCGACCATTGACGGCCACGATTTTTTCGCGGTGTGCGTGGATGAAGCGACGGGCAAAATCCGGTTTGACAACAAAATCTTCCATTGTGACAACCCGGAATCGCTCGGTGCCGCCGTCAATTTCAACTGCTACGCCTCGCCCTCTGCCGTCCTGGAACCGGGGCGCGCTTATGTTCATTTCGGCACCTACGGAACCGCGTGCCTCGATGCGTCAACAGGAAAAACGATTTGGAAACGCGATGATCTTCCGTGCCGCCACTTTCGCGGCCCGGGTTCCTCGCCAATCCTGTGCGATAATTTGCTGATCCTTACGATGGACGGCATCGACCAGCAATACGTGGTGGCGCTCGACAAAAACACCGGCAAGACCGTCTGGAAAACCGACCGCACCGCCCAATACAACGACCTCGACAACAAGGGCCGGCCGACCGGCGGCGGCGATTTCCGCAAGGCGTTCTCCACTCCGCTCGTGATTGATGCCGGCGGCGTCAAACAAATTATCACGACGGCTTCCAAGGCCGCTTACAGCTATAACGCGGCGACGGGGAGCGAAATTTGGAAACTCGCGCACGGCGGCTATTCGCCCGCTTCGCGCCCGTTGTTCGATGATGGGCGGGTGATCGTCACATCTGGAAACGGCAAACCAGAGATCATGGGATTGCGCCCGGATGTTCACGGCGATGTCCCGCCCGAAGCGGTCTTGTGGCGGGTGGCCCGTGGTTCGCCCAGCCGCACCTCCGGCACGATTGACAACGGCTTGCTCTACATTGTCAACGAAGGCGGAATCGCGTGCTGTTTCCAAACTGCGGACGGCACGGAAGTCTGGCGCGAACGCATCGGCGGCGAGTATTCCGCCTCGATTCTCTACGGCGACGGCAAGATTTACGCCTTCAGCCAGGACGGAAAAAGTGTCGTGTTGCAGGCCGGCCGAACTTTCGGCTCGCTCGCCACGAACCAACTTTCCGCCGGTTTCATGGCTTCCCCTGCGGCGGATGGACATGCTCTCTATTTGCGCACGATGGCGGCTCTTTATCGAGTTGAAGACGGCTCGGCAAAACCGGGGACAAAGCTTTAGCCTTTTGTTACAAGGCCTTTTGGACGATGATCAGAATTTATGAAGGCTACGCGCACCTTGATTCATTTCTGGCTGACGTGCCTGGCGTTGATCTTGAATGCCACTGGCTTATTTGCGCAATCGTATAAAGTCCTGCATTCGTTTGGATCTGTATCGCAAGACGGCTATGCTTCGCTCTCCGAATTGGTCCTGGGCGGTAACACCCTTTACGGAACCACTGCCAGCGGAGGCACCAATGCCAATGGCACGATTTTTCGGATCAATACCGACGGCAGCGGCTACAGCATCCTCCGAAGCTTGACCAATAGTCCCAGCCCCCAGGGCGGAATGGTTCTCATTGGCGATACACTGTGGGGCACGACCCTTACCGGCGGGGCGTCCGGCAATGGAAACATTTTCAAAATTAATACGAACGGCACGGGATACGTCGAGGTGCATAGCTTTTCGCCGACCGCGCCGACCATTTGGGGCACAAACGGCGATGGCGACCGGCCGCAGTCAGATTTGGTGACCGATGGCAGCGCGCTTTACGGAACCACTGTTTACGGCGGGGCTAATGGCACCGGTGCCGTATTCAAAATCAACGCAGACGGGTCGGGCTTCACGGTAATCAAGGCTTTTTCGCCCACATTTATCGGCTCAAACAATGTCAGCGGAATTCCTGTGCTTTCGGGAACCAACGCCGACGGCGCGCACCCAACGGGCGGCATGGTGCTGAGCGGAACCACGCTTTACGGCACAACATATCATGGCGGCGCCTCCAACGGCGTGGTATTTGCCATGCAAACGGACGGAACCAGTTTTACAGTTCTAAAGTATTTCTCAATCACCAGCGGCGGCACGAATAGCGACGGTGCGGCGCCGGTGGCGGGATTGGCCCTGGCCGGCGATACGCTTTACGGAGTGACGGTTGGCGGGGGCGCAAGTGCTTGCGGGAATATCTTCAAAGTAGCCACCAACGGAACCGGATTCACCAACCTGCATAATTTTGTGAATACGGATGGCGCTTTCCCGCGCAATGCTCTTCTGCTGAATGGCAGCGCCCTCTACGGGACGACCGGAGCGGGTGGTTTGTCGAACTACGGCACCATTTTTACGATGCTGACCAACGGCGCGGATTTTGCGACGCTGATGAATTTTAACACAGCCGCGGGCTGGCAGTGCGACTCGAAATTCGTGCTGGGAGGCAATACTCTTTACGGAACGACGGCGGATGGTGGAACCAATAACAAGGGGGTGGTTTTTGGCCTGACTGTGGCGCCAAGATTCTTGAGTAATGGTCATTTTGGAATTCTATCCAATGCGTTTGGCTTTGATTTGACAGGCGTTTTCAATCAGGCCGTCGCCGTTGACGCTTCCACGGATTTGATTTCTTCCAATTGGCTGCCGCTTCAGACGAACAGTCTCACAAATGGCGTGCTTTATTTCAGCGACCCACAGTGGGCGAATTATCCCGTCCGGTGCTATCGCCTCCGCTCGCCGTGAGGTGACAATTTTCCCGTAAACCGGGCGCAAGGCACCATGCTTTTTTCGCATACTGAGCCAAGAAACTCGGTCTTTCACAGCTTCGCCTTCGTTGTGGCATTCTTTTGCCATGATGAAAATTAGGAAAGCGAACGAACGGGGCCACGCCGAGCACGGGTGGCTGGACTCTTATCACACTTTCAGCTTCGCGGATTATTATGATCCGCATTGGATGGGCTTTCGCAGCCTGCGCGTCATCAACGACGATCTCGTGATGCCGGGCATGGGCTTCGGCAAGCATCCGCATCGGGATATGGAAATTATCACCTACATCCTGAGCGGTTCGCTTGAGCACAAGGACTCCATGGGCAACGGGCGCGTGATCCGGACCGGCGATGTCCAATACATGGCCGCCGGTTCCGGCGTGCAGCACAGCGAATTCAACCCGTCCAAAGAAGAGGCGGTGCATCTGCTGCAAATCTGGATTCAGCCGGATGAAAAGGGCGTGCAGCCGCGTTACGCCGAGAAGGCTCTTGCGAAGGCGCAACCAGGCCTGTTGAGCCTGGTAACGAGCAAGAGGGGCCGGGACGGCTCGATTGCGATTCATCAGGAGGCCGACCTTTGGCTGGCCAAATTCAATGGCGGCGAGCAAGCTGCGCACGAACTGGCGCCAGGACGCCACGCGTGGGTGCATGTGGCCGAAGGCGAAATTTCGTTGAACGGTAAAACATTGCACGGCGGCGACGCCGCGGCGGTGAGCGACGAAAAGGCGCTGAAGTTTGAGGCGTCAAAACCAGCTCAGGTCCTTTTGTTTGACTTGAACTAAACACAACAAAACGGGCGTGGTCGAGGATGCTTGGCATTTGAGAACACGCCCAAAACAAACAAACCTACACAATAACATGAGCACTGTATCCATCGTTTATTATTCGGGATCCGGACACAATACCAAGATGGCCGAAGCCGTCCATCGAGGGGCGGCCAGCGTGCCGGCGGTGACGGCCAACCTCATCGGCATTTCTGGCGATGACATTGCGAAAGGCCGCTACGAAAATGAAACCGTCCTGTCGCAACTCGACGCCAGCGACGCGATTATCTTCGGCTGCCCCACTTACATGGGCGGGCCGGCGGCGCAATTCAAGGCGCTGGCCGATGCCACCGGCGGACGCTGGTTCCACGGCAAATGGCGGGACAAGTTAGCCGCTGGCTTCTCGGTTTCCAATGGGCCGAGCGGCGACAAATTGAACACGCTGCATTACCTCTTCACCCTGGCCATGCAACACGGGATGATCTGGATCGGCATGCCGGAAAATCCAATGAACGACAAAGGCATCAATCGCCTCAGCAGTTACGCCGGCGTGATGGGGCAGGGATTTGACACGCCAGAAGTCACGCCCAACGAGGCGGACAAATTGACGGGCGAAATTTTGGGCAAACGCGTGGCCGCGTTCGCTGTGAAGCTCAGCAAATGATAATAAACCGAAGCCGAATCATGAAAGTTGCAATCATTATTGCGCGAACCTTGCTGGGTCTCGCTTTTTTCGCGGCTGGCGTCATGTTTTTTCTGCCGATCAAGACACCTCCTCCACCCACCGGTCTCGCCGGGGACTTTTTTACCGCCATTTTCGCGAGCCATTACCTTCACGCGGTCAAGTGTTTCGAGGTCGTCGGTGGATTTCTATTATTGATCGGCAAGAAAGCTCCGCTGGGGCTTACGCTGGTCGGGCCAGTGGCAGTGAACATATTGTTATACGCCATCTTCCTTGATCATTCAGCTCTGGCCCCCGGCCTGATCGTTGGCGCGCTGTCGCTTTTCCTCTTGTGGGCGTATCGCAGCGCCTTTGCCGGAATCGTGAAACAGTGACTGTCTTGAGGTAGGGACGCCTCGCCGAGGCGTCTCTACCTTTTAGAAATCCGATTTCGTGCTCGGCATTGCGGCGCATTGAATTGTGAGTAGCTTAGGAGCCATGGACTACGTAAGACTCGGAAAAACGGGCGTCAAGGTTTCGCGGCTATGCCTTGGCTGCATGAGTTTCGGCGTGCCGGAGCGCGGCGCGCATCCTTGGACCCTCGGCGAAGAGGAAAGCCGCCCTTTCCTCAAACGCGCGGTGGAAGCCGGAATCAATTTCTTTGACACCGCCAACAGTTATTCCGATGGCACCAGCGAGGAAATTGTCGGGCGCGCGCTGAAGGAGTTCGCGCGCCGCGATGAAATCGTGGTGGCCACCAAAGTTTACCACGCCTGGCGCGAGAAGCCGAACACCAGCGGACTTTCGCGCAAGGCGATCTTCGCCGCCATCGACGACAGCCTGCGACGTCTCGGAATGGATTACGTTGATTTGTATCAGACGCACCGCTGGGATTACGACACGCCGATCGAGGAAACGCTCGAGGCTCTGCATGATGTGGTGAAGGCCGGGAAGGCGCGTTACGTGGGCGCGTCATCCATGTATGCGTGGCAATTTTGCGGCGCGCTGCACATCGCCGAGCGGCAAGGGTGGACGCGGTTCATTTCCATGCAGCCGCATTACAATCTCATTTACCGCGAGGAAGAGCGCGAGATGTTGAAACTCTGCCGGGCGGAGGGAATCGCTGTGATCCCATGGAGCCCGCTGGCCCGTGGGAAGCTGGCCCGGCCGTGGCAGGACGGCGCCGAAACGGCGCGGGCGAAAACCGACGTTTACGGCAAAACGCTTTACACGAAAATGCGCGATGCGGATCGCGCCGTGGTGGATCGCGTCAACGAACTGGCTGGCAGGCGCGGCGTGCCACCGTCGCAAATCGCGCTGGCGTGGCTGCTGCATCAGCCGGCCGTGACGGCTCCGATCATTGGCGCTTCGAAAATTCATCACTTGGAGGATGCCATTGGCGCACTCACATTGAAGCTATCCGCTGACGAAGTAAAATTTCTGGAGGAGCCTTATGTTCCGCATCCCATCGCGGGGCATGTTTAGGCGATCTCTCTTCCCTATACTTTAGTAGAGCATTTTTTAATCTGGAAAACGGACAAGGGAGTCCCATACTCCCCGCATGAAATGTGCATGGGTGCCGCTTCTTCTTGCAGTGGCGCTAATCCAATTCGTGGTCCAATGTCCAGTGGCTGCCGCGCCGCCGCTAAACGAACAGGAAATTCAACAGCGCGTTGAATCCCTTCTTTCCTCGATGACCCTCGAGGAAAAAGTCGGCCAGATGACGCAAGTCGGCATGGCCGCGCTTGAGCATCCCGATGACATTCAGAAATTCGCGCTCGGATCCATGCTCGGCGGCGGCAATGATTCGCCGCAGGATCCCACCGCCAAAGGATGGGCCAAGGCATGCGACGAATATCAGTCATGGGCGCTGAAAAGCCGTTTGAAAATCCCGCTGATCTTCGGAATTGACGCGGTGCATGGGCACAACCACCTGGCCAACGCTGTCATTTTCCCCCACAACATCGGCCTCGGCGCGACGCGGAATCCCCGTTTGGTGGAGGCGGCGGCGCATATCACAGCCCTTGAGGTAAGAGCCTCCGGAATCCCGTGGACATTTGCCCCGTGCATTGCGGTGGTGCAGAATGAACGCTGGGGGCGCACCTACGAAAGTTTTGGCGAAACACCGGAAATTGTCGCGCCCCTGGGCGAAGCCGCCATCCGTGGTTTCCAGGGCAAACATCTTTACGATTCCGGCTCGGTGCTGGCTTGCGCCAAGCATTTTATTGGCGACGGCGGCACCACGGACGGAATCGATCAGGGCAATTCCGTTTGGGATGAGGCCACGCTGCGCCGCGTTTTTCTTCCGCCCTACGTCGCGGCCATCAAAGCCGGCGTTGGATCCATCATGGTTTCCTACAGCAGTTGGAACGGGCTGAAGATGCACGCCAATAGAAAATTATTGACTGGGATGCTGAAGGAGGAACTCGGCTTCAAGGGATTTCTCGTTTCCGATTGGGCCGCCATCGACCAAATTTCCCCGGATTACACGAACGACGTAAAAACCTCCGTCAACGCGGGGATCGACATGGTGATGATTCCGGCTGGCCCGGGTGAAACGAACAATTACGTCCAGTTCATCACCATCCTCAGGCAATTGGCCGCGTCGGGCGAAGTTCCCATGGCGCGAATCGACGACGCGGTGCGGCGGATTCTCCGAATCAAATATTTGATGGGGCTTTTCGAGCATCCTTACGCGGAGACGAAATGGCTGGCAAAAATCGGAAGCGATGAACATCGCATGGTTGGCCGCGAATGCGTGCGCGCCTCGGTTGTGCTCCTGAAGAATGCGGATCGCGCGCTGCCGCTCTCGAAAAACCCGGATAAATTGCATCATGTGACGGTCGCGGGGCGGGCGGCCAACGACATGGGAATCCAATGCGGCGGGTGGACCATTGACTGGCAGGGCAAACCCGGCAAAGTGACCACCGGCGGCAGCACGCTCTACGAGGGAATCCGCGCCGTCGCCTCCCACGAAACGGAAGTGACCTATTCCGGCGACGGCACAACGCTGCAGGGATCGGATCCCATCATTGTCGTCGTCGGCGAGAATCCTTATGCCGAAATGAAAGGGGATCGCAGCGATTTAAGCCTGGCGCCCGAGGATTTGGAGCTGATTCATCGCGCGAGATTAACAGGTGCGCGTGTCATCACGATCATCATTTCCGGCCGCCCTTTAATTCTCGGTTCGGCTCTGGACGACAGTGACGCGATCCTTGCCGCATGGCTTCCAGGCACTGAAGGCGAAGGAGTGGCGGACGTACTTTTTGGCCGCAAGCCCGTCGGCAAACTTCCCCGGACGTGGCCCCGCAACATGCAGCAAGTGGCCGAAGGCCCGAACGCGAAAGACCCGCTTTTCCCCTGCGGATTTGGACTTTCGTATTAGGCGCGGAAAATTAAATCTGGAACTCAGGAACATCAGGAAAAGAGACCATAGATGGGGTTACGATAGGCAAAGGCAATATTCGTCCCATTATTCCCCTGCTCAGAAAACAGCTAACCCTCTCGTTCCCCACAGGGCGTTTCCTTAGGTGTTTTGCGGGGAATTCCTGCCCTTGCGCAACAGGGGCACAATGGCGATTTTCTTCGATGGAAGACGTCAGGATTACCAATTTTCAACAGCAGAAACCACACGGCAGCGAGGCGCGGGCTGCATTGGATCGCCGCATATTCGCGCTGGCGTCAAAGTTCGAAATCCTTCAGGGCCAGCCAAGCAAGTGCGTTCCAGCGGAGGTCTTGCGGAAAGCGCAAGGAATCGTGTTTTTGGAATGGGCGAAGGCGGATTTTCTCTATTCCACGCAAGGCGGCAATGGCATCGCCATCACGCGGGATGCGACCTCGGGCCATTGGAGCCCGGCCGCATTTGTCAGAGCCAGCCTCGGCTCGCAGGCCGCTGACGAACATAATTTTATCGTGCTGGCGCTGATGGCGCAGGATGCGACTTCCATTCTGGCTGGTTCATCCAGCGGAGAAAACTCAGATGCCAGCGCGGTGGAAGCTTCCGTTTGGATTTACAACAGCAGGCATGGATTTTCGGGGGCCGCACTTGTCAAGAGCGGAATGATCGTCAGCGATGACGAGGCCAACAATGCCTATTATGACACGCCTGCGAAAATGGAATGCATCCTCGCTGAAGGCAAAGTGCCGCAAAGCCCTTCCGTGGCGTATCTGGCCGGAAAGCTGGCCAGTTTTGCTTCGGCCCCACAGGGAGCGCGCGGTTCGTAATTACGGATACTGCGGTCCGAACATCGCCTTCACACTTGGACGATTGAGCACGATGAGCGTGAATACTCCGAGGATGGTTCCAAACGGCATGAACAAGCATTCGATGCAGCCGATCACGATGCAGAACGTATAGCTCTTGCGCTGGGCAAGAAATCTTCCCGAAACGATGATCAAGCTTGCGCATGTCCAGCCAATCAAAACCAAAACCGATCCCAGGATGGCGAAAAACCAGCCGAATTGCGCCGGCGGCATTGGATTGTTGTTCACATGCTGCGGCGACATTATGAGCATGATTCCTATCGCAATGTGAAAGATGGGAAAGCAGGCGAAGAGCCCGGCAAGGCCGCCAACAATGTAGTGAAACAGCGAAAGCAGACGGAGATGTTCGGTGTCGTAACTCGGCTCTGGCGGAAGTGTGATCGCATCCATAAGCAACAAGTAACACAGTCACACAAACATTGCGATGCCAGCTTTTCTCCACAATCACAGCCGAGCCGTCCCATAATGCGCATGAAATAGGACTTATGGGGCTTATAAGACCTATAGGACGCCGAGGCGGAAGCCCGCCCCTGGCTCAATCAAGCCCGTATCTTGATCAGCAAATCCTTGCTCTCCACGGTGTCTCCGACTTGCGCGTGGATCGCCTCGACCGTCCCGTTGCCGGGAGCGTAAATCGTGCTCTGCATTTTCATCGCTTCCAGCGTCAATAATTTTTCGCCTTTCGCCACTTTGGCCCCGACGTTGACCGACAGCGAGGTGATCAAGCCCGGAATTGGCGCCGCCACTTGAAGCGCGTCGGCGGGATCGGCTTTGGGCCGGCTGACGGCCTTGGCTTGAATGGAGCGGTCGGTCACGGAAATTTCGCGCATCATCCCGTTCAATTCGAACGACACCCCGCGTTTGCCGTCCTTGTCCACATTGCCGAGATGGCTGAACTTGATGAACAGGGTTTTGCCTTCCTCAATGTCGACGGAAATTTCCTCGCCCGGTTTCAAGCCATAGAAAAATGCGCTGGTCGGAAGCACCGAGACATCGCCGTAATCCCGGGAGAATTTGGAATATTCCGCGAACACTTCGGGATACATCAAGTGGCTGTAAAGATCGTTCGCGCTGGCGTCGTGCTTCAGTTTCGCGGAAAGCTCCTCCTGCACCTTCTTCAAATTAAGCGCCTTCAAGCCCGCCCCCGGCGGCCGCGAATTGGCTTGCGGTCCCCCAGCACAACCTTCTGCAATTTTTTCGGCCAGCCTCCATCCGGCTGGCCGAGATTGCCGCTGAGCATGTCAATCACCGAGGCGGGAAATGGAATGCTTCCCGGCTCGAGATTGAGGACGTCCGCCGGCTTGATGCCGCGCGTGAGAAGAAACATCGCCATGTCGCCGACCACTTTGCTGCTCGGCGTCACCTTGACGATGTCGCCGAAAAGCTCGTTGACTTCCGCGTAGGTGCGGGCGATTTCGGCCCAGCGGGCGGACAGGCCCATGCTGGCGGCCTGCTCCTTGAGATTGGTGTACTGGCCGCCCGGCATTTCTGTCAAATAAACTTCCGCCGTGCCGCTGCGCGGGGCGGTGTCGAACGGCGAATAGGCCGCGGCCGCTTTTTCCCAGTATTCGGAAAATTCGTTGAGCGACGCCAAATCCAGCCCGGTGTCGCGCGGCGTGTTTTGCAGCGCGGCCACAATGGAATTCAAATTGGGCTGGCTCGTCGAGCCGCTCATCGACGCAATGGCCAAATCGACAATATCCACTCCGGCTTCGCTGGCCTGCAGGACGGAAGCGGAATTGACGCCGCTCGTGTCGTGGGTATGGAAATGAATGGGCAAATCTGTGTTGTCCTTCAGCGCCTTGACCAAAGCGCGGGCGGCAAACGGGCGGCACAGGCCCGCCATGTCTTTGATGCACAGGAAATGCGCGCCCATTTTTTCGAGTTCCTTGGCCAGGTTGACGTAGTATTTAAGCGAGTACTTTGTGCGCTTCGGGTCAAGGATGTCGCCGGTGTAACAGATGGCGGCCTCGCAAACGGCGTGCGTGTTTTGCACCGCTTCCATCGCGGCTTTCAAATTCGGCGTGTAATTCAGCGAATCGAAAATGCGGAAAATATCGATGCCCGAAGCGGCGGCGTGAGCGACAAAACCCTTGACCGCATTGTCCGGGTAATTGGAATAGCCGACGGCGTTGGAGCCGCGGAAAAGCATCTGGAAACAAATGTTCGGAACGCGATAGCGCAATTGGCGCAGCCGCTCCCACGGATCCTCGCGCAGGAAGCGCATGGCCGTGTCAAACGTCGCGCCGCCCCACATTTCCAGGCTGAACAATTGCGGCGTGCGCAGCGCGACGGCGGGCGCCACGGCCAGCATGTCATACGAGCGAACACGAGTGGCCAGCAGCGATTGGTGGGCGTCGCGAAACGTTGTGTCCGTGACCAGCAGGCGCTTTTGCTTGACAGTCCATTCCGCGAATTTCTTCGCGCCCATCTCGAGAAGCAATTGCCGCGTGCCCGGCGCCGGCGACCCTTTTCCTTCGACGTCAGGAGGGGCTGCGGCGAGCAGCGCCGCTTTGGGCTTGTGCCCCTTGGCCTGCGGATTGCCATTGACGATGACGTCGGCCAGAAATGCCAGCAGCTTGGTGGCGCGGTCCCGCCGCGGCTTGAAGGAAAAGAGTTCCGGCGTTGTGTCGATGAGCGTGGTGGTGGCCTGGCCGCTGCGGAAAACGGGATTGGCGATGACGTTTTCCAGGAAAGGAATATTCGTCTTGACGCCACGGATGCGGAACTCCCGCAGCGCGCGATCCATGCGCTGCAGCGCGAGTTCGAAATCACGCCCGTAAGAGGAAATCTTCACCAGCAGCGAATCGTAAAACGGCGTGATGACCGCGCCGGTGTACCCCATGCCGCCGTCAAGCCGGACGCCGTAGCCGCCCGTCGAGCGATAGGTCAAAATGCGCCCGTAATCGGGCGTGAATTTGTTGGCCGGATCTTCCGTGGTCACCCGGCATTGCACGGCGCAGCCGATGCGGGGGATGTCTTCTTGCGCTGGAATATTGATTTCCGGCCCGCGCAGCGCGTGGCCTTGCGCGATCAGGATTTGCGAGCGCACCAGGTCAATTCCCGTGATGACTTCCGTCACGGTGTGCTCGACCTGAATGCGCGGGTTGACCTCGATGAAAAACCATTCGCGCTTGTCGAGATCGTAGAGAAATTCAACCGTGCCCGCATTATCATACTTGACAGCGCGGGCCATGCTGACGGCGGCCTGGCAGAGGTCTTTGCGGACGGCCTCGTCCAGCGCAAAGGCTGGCGCTATCTCGATGACCTTCTGGTGGCGGCGCTGCACCGAGCAATCGCGCTCGTGCAGATGGCAGACATTCCCGTGTTGATCACCGAGAATCTGAACCTCGATGTGCTTGGCGCGCGGAATGTATTTCTCCAAAAACACGGCGGAATTTCCGAACGACCGATCCGCCTCGCTTTGCGCTTCGTCGAGCAGGTGGCTCAAATCCGCCGCCTTGTGAACCACGCGCATCCCGCGCCCGCCGCCGCCGAACGCCGCCTTGATGATCAGCGGAAAACCAATTTCGTGCGCAATCTTCATCGCTTCCGCGCGATCCTGAATGGGATCCTGCGTGCCCGGCAGGGTGGGGACATTCGTCTTGAGCGCCAGCGCGCGCGCGGCGACTTTGTTGCCCATCAACTCGATAATTTCCGGCCGCGGCCCGACAAATGTGATTCCCGCCGCCGCGCAAGCCCGTGCGAATTCCGCGTTCTCCGCCAGAAATCCGTAGCCCGGATGAATGAGATCCACGCCCTTCGCCCGCGCCAGCGCGACCACGCCGGGAATATCAAGATACGCACCCACCGGCCCTTTGCCGCGCCCGATGAGATACGCCTCGTCGGCTTTGAAGCGATGAATGCTGAGGCGATCCTCCTGGGCGTAGATGGCTACGGTTCGGAGTCCCAATTCGGTGGCCGCGCGAAAAACGCGGACGGCAATTTCATTGCGATTGGCGACCAGCAGCCGCTTGGCCGTTGGACGTGGATTGAGGGGCTCCGCTTGTGGCGAAAAATTCATACTATAAGCGCGTGGTTATAACGACGCCCCGCCCGAGTTCAAGGTTTAATATATATAGAGATGAAAGCACGTTGGCGCATTCCATTTGAAAACAGAAAGCCGGCCAGAGGTTTTTTGGCACGATTTTTGGGGAAATATGGGGACAGATTGAATCTGGCCGCGGAAATCAAGTTCCGGCCAGAAAGAATGCCACAAATGGGCACAGATCAACGCAGACAAATCAAAAGTCTGTGTTGATCTGTGTGAATCTGTGGCCTCCTTTTCAGAAGCAAATTTCCCAATTGCGGAGCCCGTGAGGCGCCATTCCTTGTTTCCTTTGTCTCGCTCCCGATTACACAATTGCCCCGAATTTATACTTCCCAAAATCCCCAAATCGGCGGAATATCTGGGAAAAAGAAAGTTTAACTTATGGGTCTCATAGATTATCTCAAAACCCAGTTTCTTGAAATCATCGAGTGGCAGGATGATTCGCGCGATACGCTCTCCTACCGCTATCCCAGCCTCGACAAGGAAATCAAGAACGGCGCGCAGCTCATTGTCAACGAAGGGCAGGTCGCGCAGTTCCTTTACCTTGGCCAGTTCGGCGATACGTTCGGCCCCGGCAAACATACGCTGACGACCGACAACATCCCCATCCTCTCCACCCTCAAAGGCTGGAAATACGGGCTGCATTCGCCCTTCAAGGCCGATGTCTATTTTGTCAATACTCGCCTGTTCACCGGCAACAAATGGGGCACGGCCAATCCCATCATGATGCGCGACGCGGATTTCGGCATCGTCCGCACGCGCGCCTACGGCATTTTTGATTTTCACATCACCGACGTGAAGACGTTCCTGAAGGAAGTGGCGGGGACCGACCATCATTTCCGGCTGGAGGAATTTTCGGACACGATGCGCTCGCGCATTGTCAGCGTGTTCACCGATGCGCTGGCGTCGGCCAAGGTGCCGGTGCTCGATGTCGCCTCGCGTTACCAGGAATTGGGCGCGGCTTTGCTGCCGATCATCAATCCGCAGGTGACGGCGAAATACGGCATCGAAATTTCCAGCTTCATCGTCGAGAACGTTTCACTTCCGGCGGAAGTCGAAGCTTCAATTGACAAGCGCAGCAGCATGGCGGCGGTTGGAAATCTCAACGATTACGTGAAATTTCAAATGGCGGAATCCATGACCAAGACGACAGAGACGGGCGCCATCGCCGGCGCCGCGGCCAGCCTTGGCGCTGGACTGAGCGTCGGCCAGCAAATGATGGCGGCCATGAATACGCCGCAGGCGACCCCGCCCGCTGCCGCAACGCCTCCCATGTCGCGTTCCGAACCGCCCGTCATTGGCAGTTCGGCTGGCGCTCCGGCGCTGCTTGGTCCGGCGGAAGTCGCGCGCGTCCTTGGCGTGAGCGAATCCGATGTGGTTGCGACTCTGGAAAAGGGCGATTTGCGGGGCAAGAAAATCGGCACATCTTGGCGAGTCACCAAAACCGCGCTGGACGAGTTTTTGAATTCGTAACGGCGCGCTTTCCCGCGCTGATTACTGCGGCGACCGAATCGACCAATTATGGCCGAAGTCACAGCACAAAAAAAGTTCTCCTGCCCTTCATGCGGCGGCGAGGCGCAATGGAATCCCGCCAAGAAAGCGATTGTGTGCCCGTTTTGCGGCACTGTTTCGCCGGCCCAGTCTGAGTTGAACGCCACCGGAGTCGAACAGATTGTCGAGCACGACTTGGTGGCGGCCTTGCGCGGCATCCCGGATGATCAGCGCGGCTGGCAGGCCAAGAAAACTTCCGTAAAATGCCAGAGCTGCCAGGCGATTTCTGTATTTGACCCGGAGCGAGTGAGCCAGCGCTGCGATTTCTGCGGATCAACCGCGCTTGTCCCTTACGAGGAAATCAAGGAGGCGTTTCGGCCCGAGAGCTTGCTGCCAATGAAGCTGAGCGATACCGAGGTGCGCGATTTGATCCGCACCTGGTACGGCAGCCGGTGGTTCGCGCCCAATAAACTCAAGCGCGCCGCCCTCACTGACACGGTGAAGGGGCTTTACATTCCCTATTGGACATTCGACGCGCAAGTCCACGCGGATTGGACGGCTGAGAGCGGCTATTATTATTACACAACGGAAACCTACCGGGACGACGAAGGCAACACGCAGACCCGGGAGGTTCAGCACATCCGATGGGAGTTCAGCAGCGGCTCGCTCGATCATTTTTTTGACGACGAATTGGTGCCGGCTTCGCGCGGTGTGCAGCCGGAAATGCTGCGCCAGATCGAACCGTTTCCGACGACGACAGAGTTGGTGCCATACAACCCCGGTTATCTATCCGGATGGGTGGTGGAGCGGTACCAGATTGATCTCGTGGCTGCCGCACAGCAGGCGCGCCAGGAAATGGATTCGGAGATGGAAAGCCTCTGCGCCTCGCAAGTGCCGGGCGACACGCACCGGAATTTGCAGGTGAACTGCGATTATTCCGGCCAGACTTTCAAACACATTCTAACGCCCATCTGGCTGCTCACCTACGATTACGGCGCCCGGCATTTTCAAGTGGTCATCAACGGCTACACCGGAACGATCGCCGGCAAATACCCGAAGAGCTGGGTCAAGATATTCTTCTTGATAATGGCGATTTTGGCGGGGGTGGGAATCATGCTGTTGTTGACGCACCACAGGTAAGCGGAGGTAGGGACGCCTCGCCGAGGCGTCCGGTTGCGTGCGGCAAATGGGACAGCTTGCGAAAAAAATCGCGCCTCACCCCGGACGCCTCGGCGAGGCGTCCCTGCCTTTATTTGAGCCGCACGTCGATGTGGTTGCGTTCGAGGATCGTTCCTTCGTCGAAGGCAAGCTGGTCGAGGTCGATGTTGTAATTGGCCAGTGCTTGAATTTCGGCCGAGCGCGCCTGCGTCAGCGTATTTTGCAACGTCAATACCACGAAGCTCGTGCTCTTGCCGTGCTTCAATTTTGTTTGCTCCGCTTCAAGGGCGTCCTCGGCATACATGCGGGCTTGCCGCGTTGAGTCCACTTTCAGCAGATCGGTGCGGAGCTTGGTGACGTCGTTGTCAACTGTAGGGATGATGGTCAGCTCGAGCTGCTTGATTTGCAGCACGAATTGTTCGAGGCCAACTTTGTCGGCCCTGTATTTGTTGCGCGAGGTGGTGTCGCCAAGGGGGATGGTCATCGAGACTCCGTAGGAATAGGCCGGGTAGGTGCCTTCGCGAATAGTATTAAGATTGTCCTGGTAGGTGAGATCGGTGGCGTTGCGGCCGTAGCTCCCGACCAGATCAAGTTCCGGGAAAAGTTGATTGAAATCGAACTTGATCGTGAGCTTCTGCTGCTCCGCTTTGAGCTTTGCCTGCTGCATGTCGGGCCGTTTCTCGAACGCCATGCGCCAGCATTCGCGGACGTCGGGGTTTTCTGGCACGGCAATGAGCGCGCGGTCGACTGGGATTGGCGCGGTGCCGCTCCAATTGCCACGCCGCACGCAAAGCAGCCCTTTGATGACGTTCTCCTCCGCCGCAAGCGTGGTCTGGGCGGTGAAAAGATCCGAGCGCGCGCTGGCGGCCTGGGATTCGGCCTGCTTCTCGTCCAGCGGGGCCAGGGCTCCCGCCTTCACGCGCGCTTCGTCTTCGTGCCAGGTTTCCTCGGCCAGCCTTACCGCGATTTCCTGCACCGTCACAAGCTGGCGGTCGGAGATCAGCGTGTAGTAGGCGGCTTTGATATTGTTGACAACGGTCATGATCTGGAGAAGCAGCGCCTGCTGGTCGATCCTGAGCGTCGATTTCGCGAGCTGGATTTGGTAGCGGGGGTTGTTGATCCAGAAGTTTTTCAGCAGCGGTTGTGACATCTGGATGTTGGGAGTGGACGAATACAGGCGCGGATAGTAGGTATTGTTGACTTCTGAGAACGGGCCGCTGAGATTAAAGGTCGTTCCCAGGGGGGATGCGCCGGTGATCGCCGGAGTATAAGAATTCGCCTGCTCAATTGTGGCCGGATAAATCTGGCCTGTCTGGGCATAAATGCCGCCCGGGCTGGCATTGTAACTGTGGATCAGTGTGGCCGAGAAACTCGGTTCATATGCCCCGTAAAGGCCCTGCAAATTGAACTGGTCAACCTCCGGCTGGAGCCGGCCAAGCAGTATGCTGATATTGTTGGTCAGCGCGATGCGGATCAATTCATCGGCGTCCACCACCCAGTTGGTGCCGGGCGGCGCGTATCCCTCGGAAGAGGCCTTGGCGGCGCTGGAGAATGCGCAGCCGCAGAATAAAGTTGCGAAAAAAATCCTGGTCAGTTTGGGGATCATAGGAATTAAAAATG
Organism: uncultured Verrucomicrobiae bacterium; assembly: GCA_963764165.1. Lineage (GTDB taxonomy): Bacteria > Verrucomicrobiota > Verrucomicrobiia > Limisphaerales > Palsa-1400 > Palsa-1400. Next base: position 3,018,325 of record CAVXRD010000002.1, on the reverse strand, counting down.
GCGCTCACTCATAGCGCAATGATTCAATCGGATCAAGATTGGCTGCTTTGTAAGCCGGATACGTTCCAAAGACAATTCCGACCACCGAACAAATAATCAGGCCAATCACCGCCCAATCCAGCGGCAGCACCTTGGGCAAATGCATGAGCATGGCCAGCAGATCGCCGCCCAGGATTCCAAGCACGACGCCTGCCACGCCGCCGACTTCGCAAAGCACGACGGCCTCCATGATGAACTGCGTCATGATCGTCCGCTTTTTCGCGCCAATGGCCCGGCGGATGCCGATCTCGCGCGTGCGCTCCGTCACCGAGACCAGCATGATGTTCATAATGCCAATTCCCGCCGCCAGCAGCGCAATCGAGCTCACCAGGCTGATGCCCATGCGAATGCTGCCGGTGATTGATTTCATTTGCTCAATCAGCGAGTCGTTGGAGAAAATTTCAAAATCATCCGGCTTCCCGGGCGGGACCTTGCGCAATTGGCGCATGATGCCCCTGACTTGCTCCACCGTGCTGGCGTATTCGGCGGCCCCGCGGGCCTGGACGAGAATGCTCAAGTTAAGCCAGCGCTTGTCCTCGTAGCGCGTGACGGCGGTGGTGATGGGGATCAGCGCGAATTCGTCCTCGCGCCCGCCTTGCATGCTGCCCTTGGCTTCCAATACGCCGACGACCCCGTATTTGACTCCGTTCAATTCAACCTTTTCGCCGATGGGCGAGCCGTAGGGGAACAAATCCTCGGCCAGCGTCGCGCCCAGCACGCAGACATCGCGCAAGCCGTCGCAATCAGAATCAATAAGCGCGCGGCCCTGGGCGACGTTCCAGTTTTGGGCCGGAAAACTGCCGGGCGTTTCGCCGGACATGAAAACCGTCGGCGGACTTTTGCCGTAGCGGGAAATGATCTGGCCGTTGGCGACGTTTTGATCTTCAACGCCGATGCTCAAGGGCAGGGTCGCGCGCCGGGCCAGCTCGGTTGCCTGTGTCAAGTTGATTCTCTTGCGGCGCCAATAGCTTTGCTCGCTGCCGCCGCCCTCGAAGTGAAGCTGCGACCAGGTTTGAACGACAAACGTCTGCCCGCCAAGCTGGCCGAGGTCGGACTCGATTTTCTGCTGCATTGCGCGCATCGAGGTCATCACAATGATGATTGAAAAAACGCCGACGAGAATGCCCAGCAGCGTCAGCGCCGAGCGCAGCTTGTGCGCGACGATGGCGGTCAAGGCCATGATGAAGCTGTCTTTGACTTCCGCCTGAATGATGCTGAATCGTTTCACGCGCTTTGGGGTTTCGTGTCACTCATTTCGCAACGCATCCACCGGGTTCATGCGGGCCGCCCGCCACGCGGGAAGAAAGCCGGACATAAGGCCCGTCACCACCGAGGTCAAAATGGCGAGCCCCGCCACCGGCACCGACACTTTGATGGGAAAGTAAGGGAACGCGCCAGCCACCAAAAGAGTCAGGGAATAGGTGATCGTCAATCCGATCAATCCGCCGATCATGCAAATGGCCGCCGCCTCGATCAGGAATTGCAAAAGAATGGTCCGCTGCTTTGCGCCGATGGCTTTGCGCACGCCGATCTCGCGCGTCCGCTCCGCGACGGAGACAAACATGATGTTCATGATGCCAATGCCGCCCACGAACAGGGACATGCCCGTCACCAATAAACCCACCGTTGCAATTGTCCCCGTCACCGCGTCGAACACTTTGAGAAATTGCTCCTGCTGGTTGATGGAAAAATTATCCGGAGCGGCCGGGGCGACGTGCCGGATTTTGCGCATCAGCCCGCGCAATTCTTCCTTGGCGTCGGGCAACTGGCTGACGTTGCGAACCTTCACTTGAATTTCAAAACTCGGGCGCCGCCAATAACTGAACATGAATTGCGAGACGGGCAGAATGACTTCGTTGTCAAAGCTGTCCATGCCGAGAAAACTGCCGCGTTTTTCGAGCACCCCGATGACTTCCAACTGGCGTTCGCCAATTTTGATTTTTTTGTGCAGCGGCGATTCCTGCGCAAACAGATTCGTCGCGACATCGTTGCCGATCACGCATACAGGGCGGCCGCCATCGACTTCGTCCGCGGAAAGAAAGCGGCCGATGGCGATGTTGAATCCGCTGGTGGTGAGAAATTGATCGGTGGTCCCGACGATGTTCACCCGGTTTGCACGGCGGTTTTTATACCAGACCGCGCGGTTCGCCCCGACCGTGGGCGCGATGGCGCTGGCCAGGTTCATTTGTTTTTCCACTTGGCGCACCTGGTCAATGCTGACCTCGGGACGGTGGTTCTGCTGAATCCATTCCTCTTCGGAATGAATCATCCAATCGATTTTGCTGACGAATAGAACATCCGAGCCAAGAACCGAGATGCTGTCATGCACTGCGCGATTGAGGGCGTCGATGGCGGTCGCCATGCTCGTCACGGTGACGATGCCGATGACGATTCCCAAGGTCGTGAGGGCCGAGCGCATCTTGTTGGCGCGGATGGTGTCCCATGAGATGAGCAGGCCTTCCTTGATTTCGACCAGGAAATTCATACCGCGTCATTTGCGCCGGCCCGAATCGTCGGCGATCAACCCATCCCGGATGCGGATGATGCGCCGGGCGTGCTGGGCAATGTCCTCCTCGTGCGTGACGACAAATATCGTGTTTCCCTTCTCGGAAAGAATCTCAAGCAAGGCCATGATTTCGTCGCCGGTCTTGGAATCCAAATTTCCCGTCGGCTCGTCCGCCAGAATGATGGAGGGGTTATTGACGAGGGCGCGGGCGATGGCCACGCGCTGGCGCTGGCCGCCGGACATTTCGTTGGGCTTGTGTCCGACGCGTTCCTTTAACCCGACGCTTTCCAAGCTGTGCATCGCCATTTGCCGGCGCTCGTCCACGGAAATGCCGGCGTAAATCAATGGCAGCTCCACATTGCGCAAAGCATTGGCGCGCGGCAGAAGGTTGAACGTTTGGAACACGAAGCCAATTTCCCGATTTCGAATGGCGGCCAACTGGTTGTCATCCAACTCGCTGACGTTGGTGCCGTTCAATTCATAGGTGCCGGAGGTGCAGGTGTCCAGGCAGCCCAGCAAATTCATCAGCGTCGATTTCCCCGAGCCGGACGGGCCCATGATCGCGACATACTCGCCGCGTTGGACATCGAGCGAGATGTCGCGCAGAGCGTGAATCGTTTCCCCGCCCATCTGGTAGAGCCGGGTGATGTTTTGGAGGCGGATGAGGCTCACTGGGCTTGAGGTAGGGACGCCTCTGGGAGGCGGAACTTCCGCCGGAGGCGTCCGGGGTGAGGCATTGTCTTTGCGAGCACGGCAGCATAAATCCAGCGCAACCGGACGCCTCGGCGAGGCGTCCCTACCTTGGGAATTCCCGTATTGCGCTTGGCAGAAAGTTCCATGGCTCTGCCGCTAGTAAGTTTTCGTTTCTTTGTCAGTGCCCGCGAGCGTGGCATTGACCACCACTTTCTTGCCGTCCGCCAGGTCGCGATTGATCGCTTTGTATCCGCCGGAAACAACGTCCTGGCCTTCCTTCAAGCCCTCGGTGATCTCGACAAAATTGTCATCGCTGATGCCGCGCTTGACCGGCATTTGCTTGACATGGTCGCCGTCAACTATAAACACCACTTCGATGGGTTTTGCCGGTTCGTTCGGCTTCGCCGCGATCACTGCGTTTGTTGAGTTTGACGCGTTTGTGCCAATAGGAGCGGGGGCGTTGGCGCCAGCCTTGGCCAGCGCATTCGTTCCACCAGCAGGAGCGTTTGTGTCCGGCAGGCGCGTGGTGACGCTCTGAATCGGGACGCTGATGACATTCGAGCGGTAGCGCGTTTCAATATTGGCCGTAACCGACATGCCGGGCAGAAAACGCTCCTTGTCTTTGACGAGGATGCGAACCTGGAATTTGGTCGCCTCGGTGGATGTCGAGGAAGTCGTGGTGGCGGCGGTGGTTGTGTCGTTGTTGTTGGCGGAATTGGCGATGGCGGTGACCGTGCCCTCGAATTTTTTGTCCTTGAACGAATCCACTTCCAGCATCGCCTTCTGTCCCAGCTTAATGAGAGGAACGTCGATTTCGCCGATGTCCACCCACGCCTCCATGGCGTTGAGATCGGCGACAATCATAATATCCGTGCCAGCCATTTGCGCCGTGCCGACGACACGCTCGCCCAATTGGGAATTCAATTTGCTGATCGTTCCCGTCAACGGTGAATACACGGTGGTCTTGGAAAGGTCCGCCTCGGCGGAATCCAATTGCGCGCGGGCGATGCTGATCTGTTCGATGGACGCGTCAAGAGTCGATTTGGCGACGTCGTAAGCGGTCTTGGCCGCCAGAAAGTCAGAGTCCGAAATCAGCTTGGCTTTGAAAAGCTCGGCGTTGCGCTTGTATTCCAAATCCGCCTTTTCGAGATTGGCTTTCGAGGTTTCGCGATTGGCGACGGAGGAATTGTAGTTGGCTTGGGAGGAGTTGCGCGCGGCCAGGTAATTATCCGGCTTGATCTTAAAGAGCAGGTCGCCCTTCTTCACGCACTGTCCTTCTTTGACGGGCAGCGCGATAATTTCGCCGGAAACTTCGGGACTAATCTTCACCTGCAAGACCGGCTCGATTTTTCCGTTGGCAACGACAATTTCCGTGATGTCGCGCCGGGCCACCTTTTCCGCAATGATCGCAATGGGCGGGGTGCCCTTGCTGAACGTCGCCGCCACCACGCTGCCGATGACGAGGAGAATGAGAATCGAAAAGATGATGATCTTTCGCTCTTTTTTGCTTTTAGCTTTGTTGGTTGCCATCTTTAGACCGGTTTAGACAGTTTCGGGGGCGAAACGTTTCTGCAAAAATTCGCCATTCAGAAAGGCGGCAGCCGGACAGCAGACAGTCCGCCGTCCGGAAACGCTCCAGTTTCGCCTTCTCGCCACAGAAGAATACACGGATGGACGGCAAAAAGTTACAGAATATTTTGCCGCGCGTGATTTACTTTGCCATAGGCCAATCCGCCGCAGTCAGCGCGCGATAACCGCCGGCGAGTGAAAACACGTTGGTGTAACCCATCCGCTGCGCCATATCCGCCGCCAATGCCGAGCGAAAACCGCCGCCGCAGTACAGAATGCATTCCGTGCCTGTGTCGGGAATGGTTTTCTCAATGTCACGCTCCATCACCCCGCGCCCAAGATGAATCGCTTGCGCTGCGTGGCCTGCGGCCCATTCGCTTTCCTCGCGAACGTCAATTAAAACAGCCTGGGGATTGGCCGCCAGCCGTGCTCTTGCTTCTTCGGCTGAAACTTCACGTATCTTGGGTCGGACTTCCTCGACGACTTTCAAAAAGCGGGGTGAATGTTGCATGACAAGCCGAATATGTTAACACGCCGGGAGAATGTCGAGAATGAATTCCCGGCTGATCCAACAGGGGGCGGGAGACGAGATGCTTCATTAAGCAAGCCATGATCGACATACTCAGCGAAAATTCATTATCAGCGGAACTCTTCCGCCCATTCTCAATTTGGACTCAACTATGAAAGAAAACCCAAATCCACCCTGGCCACTGCTTTTTTCCCGCTCGCGGAAATCAGGGCAATTGACTTGTTCCCATCCTGCGCCTCCACGGATTGCACCCGGTCGAACCCGGCGGGAATCGGGGCCACGCCGGCAATATAATTGACGACCAGCGGCTTTTTTGGATTGAGCTGGATGCAGGTGGGAATGCCCTTCTCGGAAAGGTGATTTTTTGCGGCGGAGGCGGCTAATCCCATGTGGAAATATGAAGTCACTTCCTCCATTCCAAGAACACCGATGTGCCGGCTGTTCCACGGGGGATAATGCCGGCCGCGGTTGGTAATCCAAAATACCGTCTCGCGCAGAACACGCGGATCCTTCAAGGCAAACCAAACGAATCGCTCCTTCGGAAATGTCACAGTGGTCCAGGCAAACGGCAGCGAATCGTCCGAGACCATCATAATCAAGTCTTCGAAATCCGCGGCGGGCCGGATAACGGCTGGCGTCCGCCGTTTCGCCGTTGGCCATGGGAACTGAATCCAGCGAGGTGAATTCGGCCCCTGTTTTCAACGCCGAATAGCCACCCTTTTCCGGCGATTCAAAAGGCACCGGCAAGACTTGGCCATGGATGAACCGGCTGATTGAGACATGGCCGCTTCCTTCGGCTTCCGGAAATTTGAGCATCGCGTGATGCCCGAGATTCATAGGCCCGCGCATGCCGGAGACAATATGCCGGCTATATAGGGTGTTCTCGCCATCAACGACCATTATTAATTTATCAACTTTGCCGGTTCGAATTTTCATCTTCAGGCTAAGACGAAGGCAGGATTTCCCCTCCGCCGTTTCCAGCGACTCAAAATGCCAGCGCTCATTCGCAGTTTCGCCATGGGCTGGGTGAAGCTCACCACGATACGGTTTCTCATTTCCGCCAAAAGGCATGCAGAAAAAATCGCCGCGCAATACTTGGAGCGCGGCGGGCAGCGGCGGTGCATGCTTCTCCTCCGCCCATGGGGCGACCGAATAGGGGCTGATTTTCCGGCCTGATCGGTCAAATGTAATCGGCCCAACGTGGCCGCCGAGTTCTGTGACGTAAGCTTCTACCTGGTCGGAAGCCACTTGCCAGGACGGTTGGCCGTGAACGACTTGCTTGGGTTTCATGGGTTTGAAGCTAGCAAAACGCACCGACCTTGCAACCAAGATTGCGCACAAGATGGCACCCTTCGCAAATGTGTGAAATTAACACTGTTTAAACGTTTCTCGTATAGCGCTTTTCTCAGCCTTGAGAACGAAAGATTTTTAGTGAGGAAATTCTCCCACGGCGACGGCAGGAAATATCAAAACTGATGCTGGCATGTTTGATGCTAATTTCTAAAGTGCGTGTCTCACCAATCCGCGTGTGCGGTTTGGGCGGAGCCCGGATGAGCTCAACATCTTGGCTCCGCTTTTTTTTGGCATAGGCGAAACGAGCCGGGAAAAAACTGCCTCGGGTAAAACCTTAAAGATTTCCGAGGCAGAGAGCAAAAGAATCGCAGCCGATCCGTTTCCACAGACCGGCCCAATCACGCGGGCGAGAGCGAACTGCTGCTCTATTTCAAATGTCCGGAGACCAGTTTGGTCATCTCGAACATGCTGACTTGCTTCTTGCCGTTGAAAACAACCTTCAAGTTGTCGTCGGCATTGATCAGGGTCTTCTTCGTCTTGTCCTGCAAACCGTTCTTGCGAATGTAGGCCCAAATCTTTTTTGTCAACTCGGTGCGTGGGAGCGGGGTACCGCCAACCACTTTGGCCAGCGCCTCGTCCGGCGTCACCGGTTTCATGAATGCCGCGCTGGGTTTTCTCTTCGTGGGTTTAGTAGTCTTCGCCATGCAACTTTTTTGAACTTGTGGAAAAAAAATTGCAACAATTTTTTTTACAATAATGATTTTTCAGAGGTAAAGCAGGCCCACACGCGATTCAGCGGGAATCGCGAAAAACTCCAGCGAATTAGCTAGCCTGATTTGCCTTCCGCCGAATTTTGCCCGAACTTTTTCCACCACAAATCAAATTGATATAGCGCCGCCACAACCAGCGAGTGCCGGATTTTTCCCGCCGCCACGATTTCCTGCAGCTCCGCCAATGGCACCAGTTTGGTCGCCATATCCTCGCCGTCATCCCATTTGACAGACTCCACCTGGCGGCAATTTTGCACAAGCACCGTGTAGCAATGATTGCTCATGATCGCAGGATTGGGCAAGACGTCTCCGACGCGGATCGGCTCGCTTCCCTGATAGCCGGTTTCCTCCAGCAATTCGCGGACGCCAGCGAGTTCCGGGGTGGGATCGGAAGGATCCATGACGCCGCCGGGAATCTCCAATTCAACCGTATTCGACCCGTGCCGATACTGCTCGATGAGAATGATTTCGCAGGCCGGAGTGAGGGCGACGACGTTGACCCAATTGGCGGCGTCGATGATGAAAAAATCGTGCTCGCGCCCGGTTCGGGGCGAAAGGCGGCGCTCCTCCCGAACGGAAAAAACCTTGTAGCTTTCGCGCGCTCGGGAGGAAATCTGGCGCCAGGGCTGAATCATCGGCAGCCCGGCCGTTATGCCGCTGGTTGAATGCTGATGCTTTCAACGCCCATCCGCTTGTCAGGACGATCGGGCGGATGCGTCTTGGTGGTGGCGATTTTCTCAAGAACTTCATCGCCCTTGATTAATTTGCCAAACGCTGTGTACTTGCCATCGAGAAAATCCGCCCTGCCGTGGCAGATGAAAAACTGGCTGCCAGCCGAATCCGGATCGTTCGATCGGGCCATCGAGAGGACGCCGCGAACGTGCGGGCGCTTATTGAATTCCGCTTTCACATTGTGGCCTGGACCGCCGGTGCCCCAGCTTGATTCCTTGGCCGGATCCTTCGTGTTCGGATCGCCGCCCTGAATCATGAAGCCGCGAATCACGCGATGGAAGCATGTGCCGTCGTAAAACCCTTTTCTGGCAAGGGTTTTGAAGTTCTCGACCGTCTTGGGAGCCACATCCGGCCAAAACTCGACCACCATTTCGCCCTCGGTCGTTTTGATCACTGCAATTTCGTTATCTGCCATATTATATATGCTCCTCCGGGATTACTTCACGGTGCTTAGCGGCACAATCTTGATGGTCTTGATCTCCATGCGCTTGTTGGGGCGATCTTGCGGATGGGTTGGCGTGGTGCCGATTTTCTCGAGGACATCGTCGCCTTTGATCAATTTGCCAAAGGTCGTGTAATGGTGATCAAGCTGAGTCGGGCTGCCGGTGCAAATGAAAAACTGGCAACCGCTGGAATTCGGCCTTCCGGTATTCGCCATCGAAATCACACCGCGCACATGGGAGTGGTCGTTGAATTCGTCCTCGATGGTGTAACCCGGGCCGCCGGTTCCCCATGCTGCCTCTTTGCTGGCGTCCTTTGTGTTGGGATCGCCGCCTTGAATCATAAAGCCCTTGATGATGCGATGAAAACACTGGCCATCATAAAAGCCGGATTTTGCGAGTTTCTTGAAGTTGGCAATCGTCTTGGGAGCCGCATCCGTCCAGAACTGGATCACCATGGTGCCTTCGGTCGTGTCGATGACGGCCACTTCCGGATCGTCCGCTTTGGCGGCGGTTTTGTCGTCGGCAAAACTTGCGCTGCCGGCAAACGCCAGCGCCAGCGCCATGGCCATAAAAGGCGACAGATAATTTCTCAAATATTTCATATAGATTGCGATTCGTAATAGCTAATGGTTTGGTCAATGTAGCCGAAGCCAGCCGGTGCGCAAGAGTTCTTCCGTCCCTTCCCGCAAATCAGTTTGAGCGCGGCCCTTTTGGCAACGGGCCCTAAGTCACCCTGCCTCGGTTTCGGTTTTGGAAAACGCGGGTGGATTGAGTATGGTGATGGTGAAATGCGTATCTTAGTGGTCGAAGACGACGGCAAAATTGCCAGCTTCATTTCCAAGGGATTGAAGCAGGCGGGATACTCGGTCGATCATTGCGGCAATGGCGAGGATGCGCTCGTCTTCGCCGAAACGACCCCTTACGACGCGGCGGTGGTCGATGTGATGCTGCCGAAATTGGACGGGTTGAGCTTCATCCAGCGGTTGCGCAGCCAGAAAATCCGCACGCCTGTCATTATTCTCAGCGCCAGGGGTTCGGTGGATGATCGCATCAAAGGGCTTCAAGCTGGCGGCGATGATTATCTCGTCAAGCCCTTCGCCTTTTCGGAATTGATTGCGCGATTGCACGCCCTGATTCGCCGCGCCACGCAGACCGCAGAGCCGACGCGCCTGACGGTTGGCGACCTGGCGATGGATTTGCTGACCCGCAGTGTGACTCGCGGCGGCGAGAGCGTGGAATTGCAGACGCGCGAATTCGCATTGCTCGAATACCTGATGCGCCACGCCGGGCGGACGGTGACGAAGACGATGATTCTCGAGCACATCTTCGATTACAGCTTTGATCCGCAGACAAATGTTATTGACGTCCTGGTGCATCGGTTGCGGGCCAAGATTGATCCCGACAAAACCCGGCTGCAGACGATTCGCGGAGTAGGCTATGTCCTTAGAGCCGCGTAGAATTTTTCGCAGTTTAGCCTTCCGCTTGAGCGTGTGGTACGCGCTCGTGTTCGCCGTCAGCGCGGCGGTGCTGCTGCTGCTTGTTTATTACCTGGTGGCTTCCGCGCTTTACCGCAAGGACCAGGAGATTATCAACAGCAAGTTCAAAGAGTACATGGCGGTTTACATAGGGGGGGGATTCCGGGCGTTGCAGGAGGTCGCAGCGCACGAGAACAATCCCTCTGACGAACGCTCATTCTACGTGGCGCTCGTGGCCAAAACCTATTCCGAGCCGGTCTTCATCCCGGAGGATTGGACCCACTTCAGGATCATTCCGGGCCAGTTGCAGACGCACGAGTTCGAGCTGACCCGCATCCCAAAAAATGCGGAGCGCGATTACAGCTTCATGCACGCCGATGCGCCGAACGGCTCGACGCTCGTGGTCGGCCGCAGCACCAACAATCGCGATTTGCTTTGGCAGCCGGCGCGGGAAACGGCGCTCCCCATGGTGGCGCTGATTGCTCTTATCGGCATCGTCTTTGGGTGGTTCTTCGCTTATCGCGCGCTGCTGCCGGTGCGGCAGATTGTGGCCACCGCGCGAGGCATCATCGCAACGGGAGATTTGAACACGCGCGTGCCGTCGCGTCCGTCGCAGGACGAATTGGCGGAGATGGTGCAATTGTTCAATGCGATGCTTGACAAGAATCAGGCCCTCATCCGCGCCATGCGCGAATCGATGGACAACGTCGCCCACGACCTGCGAACGCCGCTGACGCGCCTGCGCGGCTCGGCCGAGCTGGCATTGCGCGAACGCGCGGACCCGATCGCCATGCGCGAGGCGCTGGCCGATTGCATGGAAGAATCCGACCGCGTGATCGGCATGATCAAAACGCTGATGGATATTGCCGAAGCCGAGGCCGGCACGATGAAACTGGAGCGCCAGCCGGTGGATTTGTGCCAGCTTCTCCGCGAGATCGTGGAGCTTTACGAGTATGTTGCGGAAGAGAAGAAAATCACCGTTTCGCTGGATCTTCCTGTGGAGTGCCAGGCGTCCGTTGACCCAACGCGAATGCGCCAGGCCTTCGGCAACCTGCTCGACAACGCCTTAAAATACACGGCGGACGGCGGGAAAGTTTCAATCCTGGCGCGGCGCGAAGCAACTCTCATTGTGGTCGTTTTTCGCGACTCGGGAATGGGCATTCCTCCAGAGGAACAAGCGCGCATCTGGGATCGCCTCTATCGCGGCGACAAGAGCCGCTCGCAACGCGGGTTGGGCCTTGGCCTGAGCGTGGTAAAAGCCGTGGTGGAAGCGCATGGCGGAACGGCCACGGTTAAGAGCAAGGCGGGCGAGGGGGCTGAATTCTCGATTTCGCTCCCGGCGGCGTAATTTTCTTAACTCGCGCGAGCTTTCCATTAATCCCATTATTCCCATTCCTCACATTAGAATGGGACTTATGTGAATCATGGGAATTATGGGACGGCTCGGCAGGAGCCTCGCCCTACCGTGCGCGTGGTGGGGCGAGGCTCCTGCCGAGCCGGGGCCTCAAAAAAAGTTTTGCGGTCTTGTGGCTGGCGCTTGCTAGGCAGTTGTATACATTTAGCAAGCTCAAGAATTAAAACGGATGAGGATCATATCGCTGCTGCCAAGTTGCACTGAAATCGTTTGCGCGCTGGGCTGCGCGAATGAGCTGGTGGGCCGCTCGCACGAGTGCGATTTCCCACCAGAAATCCAGAGCCTCCCCATTTGCACTTCAGCCAAAGTTGATGCTTCGGCATCGAGTTCCGCTATTGATGGGCAGATCAAATCCCTTCTCGAAAAAGCGCTTTCCCTTTACGAGATAAAAACGGATGTGCTCCGCGAATTGCGGCCGGACATCATTCTCACTCAAGCGCAATGCGACGTGTGCGCGGTGAGCCTGGCGGATTTGGAAAAGGCGCTTCCTTCGGCACTTTCAGGCCGGACAAAAATTGTCTCCTTGTCGCCGCTTCGCCTGGCGGATGTTTGGACTTCCATGCAAACGGTGGCCGATGCGCTCAATGTGACCGATGAAGGACGCGCCATGCTGTCGCGCCTCAAAAATCGGGTGGTCGATATCATTCAAAAGACATGCATGCTCACCAAACGCCCGACCGTTGCCTGCATTGAATGGATGGATCCGCTGATGGCCGCGGGAAATTGGGTTCCTGAAATGATCGAGCTGGCAGGCGGAAAAGATGTGTTCGGAATTTCCGGCAAACATTCCGCGTGGATGCAATGGGAGGCGCTGGTGAAAGCAGATCCAGAAATCATCGTCCTCATGCCGTGCGGATTTGACCTGGAACGCACGCGCCGCGAAGCCTTCGCCATGACGAACCGCCCCGAGTGGTCGAAGCTGCGCGCCGTCAAGTCGAAGAAAGTTTTTGCGACGGACGGCAACGCCTACTTCAATCGCCCCGGGCCGCGCGTGGTGGAGTCGATTGAGATTCTGGCGGAAATCATTCAGCCGCGGATGTTCAGCTTCGGGCATGAAAACCGGGGCTGGGCGAAGCTGTAGTTGGCGCTACTTTTGAGCGGCTGGCGTAAACATCTTTTGCGCCATGGCCATGCCCGCCTTCTGCATCGAGAGCATGTTTGACTGCGAGCTGGCCAGAGTTTGAAGCTGGTCGGGGGTGAGATAGGCCGCTGCCTGGTCCAGAATGGTTTGATTGAGCTGCTGCTGCCGCTGCATTTGCTGTTCCATCAAGCCAGAAATATCTCCATCCGATGCTTTTGCCATGTCGGCTGGGTTCGGGGCCGCCTGTGATTGGCTCGCGGTCTGCATGGTCTCCATCAATTGCTTTTCCTGGGTGGGCGTGAGTGGATTGTCGACAAAGTTGCCCTTGTATAAATCAAGCATCGTTTGGGCGGCGACGTTTTGCGAGTATTCAGTGAACTTGGTCATGCCGTCTTCGCCGAGCAGATTTTTCAAATCATCCTGGCTGGTTGCCATCGCGGCCGGGTCTAGTTTTCCGCCCTGCAGCATTTCAATTCCCTTGTTTCCTTGTTCAAGAAGAGCGTTGTAAAACTGATCTGCCTGGTCCGGCGTCATGTTCATGGACTTCACGAATCCGCCATACTGCTTCTTGAACATGATGAGCTGGCTGTCCTTGATGGCGGCCAGGACTGCCGGATCCTTGAACATGTCCTGCATCCCATTCGATTTCGCATCCGGCTGCTTGGCCGCCGCTGTCGTTTTTGCGGCGATTGCCTCGCTGGCATGGGCGCGCGCCTTGGCGACGTCATGCTTCATGGTGTCGATGGTTTTAGCGTAGGCGGCGTTTTGAGCCTTTAGTTGCTCAACTTCCGCCACCATTCCCTGGCTGGACTTCACTTGCGGCGCGAGTTGCGCCACCTGCGTTTGCAGGTCTTTGACAATTTGTGTTTGACTGGAGATGTGATGGTATTGCAAACCGATCACTGCCGCCGCGACGCACGCGCCGAGGGTAATTCCGATTTTTGCCGAGGTGGTCATGGAAACTGCTCCTTTGATGATGGTTAAAAGTGATGCTGCTGCCGAACCTTTCAAGGCTCCGGCCGCCACGGTGGCCGCCAGCCCGGTCGGAGCGGCGTGAATCGAGTTTTCCGCAATGGCGGTGGCCAGGGCGGTTGCGGACATCGTGATGCCGCGGCTGTGAAAGAAATCGCGCAATTTATCCAACGCGCGATTGACCCGCATTTTGGCGGCGTCTTCGCTGGAGCCGAGCGCATCGCCGACCGCGCGCAATGGTTTGCCTTCGAAGAAACGGAGAACGATGGCGTTGCGGTCTTTTTCGGGCAATTGGGCCATCGCTTCATCAAGCAATGGGCCGACGCGCGGCCACGCTTCCGGTTCGGGGTCGTTCATGGTGGATTCGAGGTGGGCTCGGTTCTCGCGCTTGAGGCGGCGGTTCTCTCCGCGGATGAAATTGGAGGCTGTCAGGCGCGCTGTTTGATAAAGCCAGCCGGACAGAATCGTATTGCGATTCAGGATCCGGGCCTTTTGCGCGAGCGTCAGAAAGACCGATTGCGTGATTTCCTCAGCCTGGCTCGGATTATTGACAGAGCGCAGCGCCGCCGAATAGACGAGATTGATGTGCCGCGAAACGAGCGCTGCGAACGCCTCCTCGGAACGGCCCGAGGCGTATTCCTGCAGCAACTGCATGTCGTCAGATGTGTGCATCCATTTAATAATGTCCGCAGGCTGAAAAAAGGAACACCTGCGACGGAGCGTTCAGTTTTTGATGGGAGTTTTGTCCAACGAGACTGGAACCGGCTGCCAGGAATTGGTTTTCCACTTCATGCATGAGAATATCTCCCACGCTTTGGTTTGATATGACTTTCCGCAGAAAAACACATACAAGCCTTCGTTCGTGGTTCCTTTTTGCACTACAATCTCCTGGCTGCTGATTTTGGAGTATGGACCCGTCGGATGCTTGGGAATGCTCAAGCTCCATACCGTTCCGCCAACCACGTAATTAGTCGAAGCAGGAAGGCCGGAAACCTTTCCCTCTTTCACTGCGTCGGTGATATTATCAAGCTGCTGCATTCCGGCGCACCCGGCCAGGATCAGGCTTGCCAAAGAAATTGCCACTGAAACTGTCCATGATGTTATTTGTTTCATTTCATTCGTTGGATGTCAATGGATGCGGGCATCCTATCAATAATGTCCGCAAGCCGCGAAAAGGGAACATCCGCAACTTGGAAGTTCAAATTCAGAGTCGCGAATCTGCCTTTTTTGTCAACGGTTTGTTTGTGTGCTAGGTTTTGCGGGTTATGTCGTTGCAGAAGTTCGGTTCGGCCTTGTTGTCGGCAGCCGTTTTAATTTTGGGAGGAATATCAGCGAAAGCCCAGCGCCCGTTGGGAATCGATGTCTCCAGCTACCAAGGCGGTTCCATCAATTGGACCAACGTTAAAAATGCCGGCATCACCTTCGCCTGGGCCAAAGCCGCCGAAGGCCTCAGCATTCAGGATGCGGATTTCGCCGTCAATGAGACGCATGCCAAGTCCGCGGGTGTTTTGATCGGCGCCTATTATTACGCGCATCCGGAATTGGAAATCGGCACGTCCGGCGCAGATTCCGCCGCCGCGTATTTTTGGAACATCGCCAGCCCTTACATCAAAACGAACGGCTTCGCCTATCTCATGCCGATGCTCGATTTCGAGCAGGACGTCAACAGCGCCAGCCCCGCTTACACGCAGGCGACGCTGTCCGATTGGGTGAACGAATGGTGCCAGGACATTGTGAATTACGGAAAGGCCGCCGGAGTGGTCGTCACACCCATTGTTTACACTTATATTTCCTACGCGGACGGCGGTTCCGGCAATGGCCCGGGATTGGACAGCACCGTGACGCAATGGCCGTTGTGGATGGCCAATTATCAATACAACGATCCGCAAACCGGCCGTCCCAGCGGCACAAGCCCATGGTCAACTTGGATGCTCTGGCAATACTGCACGACCAATGTCGTCAGTGGTGTTTCGGGAGCGGTGGACCAGGACGTGTTCAATGGAACGTTCGCGGCGTTTACAAATAATTACGTGATCGGCAAAGGCACGGCGCCCGCGCCCAGCGGATTGACGAATTATTGGGATCCCGGTTTAACCATCGCGTATCCCGGCAGCGGCGGCACGGGCACGTGGAATACTTCCACGTCAAATTGGTGGTCCAGCGGCACCAATGACACGACGTGGTCGTTCGGCGGCGATTATGGCGTGTTCGGCGGAACGGCGGGGACGATTACGTTGAACACGAGTGTCGCGGTTGACGGCCTGACCTTCATTACTCCCGGTTACACAATTTCTGGAACGGGATCGATGACGCTTGGCGGCGCTTCACCGACCATCAGCGTGCCGCCGGGAAGCCCGACTTACTTTAATTGCACGCTCAGCGGTTCAGGTTTCACGCTCACCGGTGGAGGCGTGGCGGTATTTAACAACGCGGGCAACGCCACCGGGAATTCGTCCAGCGCGCAATTCATCGTCGGCCCGAATACGACGCTGGTCGTGGGCACCGATCACGATGTTGGCAACGGCGGCGTGACATTGAATTTGGAACACGGCGGCATCTACCAGAACAACGACACCGCGGCTGGCGACGCATTTCTCTTGAGCGGTTCGGCGATTGCGCTGCTCAGCGGTGGCGGAATTTTTGACAATCCCAATGCGAACCTGACCATGTCTGACTTTATAACCGGCCCCGGAAGCCTCACCATTATCGGGACGACTCACACGTTGACGCTGTCGGATACGAATAACAATTACACCGGCGGCACAATCGTTCAATCCGGCACGCTGCTGGCGGACGCAGCGGGGGCCATGGGTTCAAAAACGGGCGCACTCACCGTGAACGGCGGGACATTGAATTTGAACGGCGCGAGCCATGCCGTCGGCCCGGCGACATTTGCGGGCGGCACGGTGGAAAACGGTTCGCTGACCGCATCAAGTTATTCGGGCCAATCCGGCACGGTGAGCGCGGTGCTGGCTGGCACGGCTGGAATCACGAAGACAACCACTGGCACGCTGACCCTGGGCGGCAACAATTCCTACACCGGCGCGACGACCATCAGCGCCGGCACACTGGCGCTCGCGAGCAGCGGCAGCATTAGCCATTCAACGAGCATTAACTTGGCGGCTGGAGCAACGCTGGACGTTTCGACGCAACCCGCGTTCACACTCGGGAGCACCACAACTTTTTACGCCAGCGGCAATTCCGCGCCAGCCACGCTGAATGGCGGGGCGAACGTTTCATTTGGTTCGAGACCCATAGTATTGACGTTCGACGGAGCCGATCCGGCGCTGACCATCGCCGAAGGTTCCCTGGCGCTCAACGGCAACGCATTCACCGTAAACGGCTCGACATTGAAGGGCGGATCCTACGTGTTGATTCAGCAGGCGAGCGGAAACATTTCAAGCACGGGAACATTCAGCGCAAGCGGAACTGCCATTCCACAAACCAATGCCATTTCCACAATTTCCGTCAGCGGCGGAAACGTCATCTTGACAGTTTCCGGCACAGTTCCGGTGACAGTGAGCAATGCCGTATTGGCGCCGGCTGGGGGAGTGCAGATGACATTCAGCGGGCAGAGCGGATACACCTACTACATCCAGGCCACCACGAATCTCGCGCCACCGGCGATTTGGATAACGGTCAGCACAAATGTCGCTGACACGAACGGGAATTTCACTTTTACAGACGCATCCGCCACGAATTACACGGATCGCTTTTACCGAACGTCCACGCAGCCCTAATTTCAAGGTAGGGACGCCTCGCCGAGGCGTCCGGGGTGAGGCGCACAAAACTCCAGCGTGTCTATAATGCAACGCGTCGGCCCGGACGCCTCGGCGAGGCGTCCCTGCCTTAGCAGTGTCTATTTCGCGTCCGGCTTCGGCTTCCCATACCCGGGCAGCGGATCGCCCTTGTCATCCAATTTGCCGCAAGCCCACAGCAAGCCGCGGGTGACCATGTCCAAATACACATTATCGGAAACAGTCTTGTTGTCGTGGCCGAGCGTGGTTCCGAACACACGCGCTTTGCCGTAGGTGTTCACCCAGATGCACGTCGTGTCGGGGCCGTTGGTGATGGCGACGGTTTTGGCCAGCGGCACGCAATCCGGCCAGAGCACTTTCATTCGGTACAATTCATCCGGGGCCGGGTCATGCCAGACAGCCGGAAATCCCTTCATGATGGGATGCTCGGGTTTTATATTGTTGACTTCAAATTTTCTCGCCGCGTCGTGATAATAGGAGCTGACTCCAAGCAGCTTGCGCCATTCATCGGTTTTTGATTTTCGATAACTGTGGATCGCGCAGTGGATGACCACCGCCGGCACGCCTTCAAAATGCGCCTTGGCGATGTGATTGATGAAATCGACATTCGTGACATCGCCAAAGCATTCGTCATGCACGACCACGTCGTAGCCTTTGGCCCAATCCTCCTTTTCGTAAATGGCCATGCGATGATTGCGGTCGACGCCTCCCTTGGAACTGCCGCCCTCCAGCATGATGTCCCAAGTGACATTGGCGCGGGCGCTGATTCCATCTGTCAACAATTTTTTCTGGGCTTCGTAATCGTGGCAGCAGCCGCCGCAGATCAGCAGCGCGTGTATCGGTTCCGCGGCGCGGGCGATCTGTCCGGATGCCAGGGCCAGCGACAAAATCAGAATGCAGCGAGTGAGTGAGATTTTCATAAGTTATAACTAGACTTTAACGCCGCCCGCCGGGTTCGCAACTCTTGGATGAATTTGGCGCCGTAAAAACGAAACGCGGCAGGGCGAGGCTCCTGCCGAGCCTTCCCATTATTCCCATCAGTCCCATTTTAATGGGAAGGTGGGAATTATGAGAGTTATGGGACTAATAGGACGGCTCGGCGGGAGCCTCGCCCTACCGAGATTCACCCCGCCGCTACATGCTCGAGACCGGCTTGGCTGGCAGAAATTCCGCTCCCCGCAGGCGGAAATCCTCGGATAATTTCACCAGGCCAATCGTGATGAAGATCGCATCCGTGATAAACTGGGGAATGCAAACCAGCGCGATCGGCACGATGAGCACGAGCAGGATGGTCAAACCCGTCGCCATGTTCGGCCGCTGCGTCAATCCCATCCACATCCCGAACCACATCAGCGCAAAAAAGTCGGCGACATTGTTCACGATCACTTTGTATTCCTGAAAGATCAAAAGGATTCCCGGAAAACCTCCCTTCGGAAAAAAACTGAGAGCCTGGCCCATGCTTGTCAATAAGATTATTAAGTGGACGCCAAGCAGGATCGCCACGGGCCAAAGGTAAATTCTGCGCAGGGCCATCTCCTGCCCGCGTATCACGGAGCGCATCGTCAGAGGTGTGCAAAAGAGCAGTTCGAGCGCGCCCGTGCGCCTGGCCTCCGAGAAGAAACGGCAGGATTGGACGGCAAACATCAGTTTTAACAGGAAGTAAATCGGCCACAGCAGCCAACCGGCGAAGAAGATGGGGCCACCGGCCGCGAATTGCGAGGCGATGGAAAGGATAACCACCCCGATGGCCGACAGCGCCCACACCACTCCTCGCACACGCCTGGAATCGTCCAGCAGCCATAGTATCGGATTAATTTCCAACGACCGGGCGCGCCGGACGGTATCGCCTTTAAGAAGGTCTTTCGTGAATATGTTTTGCGATTTGGCTTCTTCTTTATGCTTGTCAGCAAACCTTCGCAGCCGCCAGCCCGCCAGGAACAAAAGGAGCCATCCAATCAGATGAGATCCGGCCAGCGAGATCCAGTATTCCCTCGCCAGTCGGAAATAATCCGCCTGGCGGCAGATGAAAAAGGCTTCAAACGGGCTGATGCAGTTGAATCTGTCCCTGCCAGTCAACTGGATGATTTTGGAGGCCAGAATCCAGCAGACCATCACCGCAATCGAGACTCCCATCGCTTTGCTCGAAGACCGGCTGCCGGAAGAAACGAACATGCAAAACGAAATCGAAACGAAGAGCACGTTGAGCAGAGCGAGGCAGACCCGCCAGAATTCCGCGTTTTCCACTCCGCCAGCCAGCAGGGAAATGGCCATGATCGGAAACACCGCCAGCAGCCCGTAAAACGCATTCAGCGAAACTGCCACGAACTTGCCAAACACCACGTCGTAGCCCCTCAGGTCTGTCAAGAATAATAATCCGAGGGTTCCCTCCCTCCGTTCTTCGCTGAGAGAATCCGCCGCCAAAAACAAACCCGCCAGAATCGCCAGCAGAAAGGCGTACCAGGAAAGCCCTGAAAGGATGGTCGCCCCGGCCACGCTTGGGCCGGCAAGGTACGAGAACAGCAGCAGAAAAAATCCCATGGCACTGGCCAGCAGGGCTCCCGCCGCGCGCACATAAAAAATCACCTTGCGCCGGGAAGAAACGCGCAGTTCGCGCCGCACAATGGGCAATGTGGTCATGAAGCTTCGACGAGAGCCGGCGTTGGCGCGCGCGCGGGCGCCGGCGGCGCTTTTCTTTCGAGTCCCTGGGCGGCAATGGCGCGGAATTGCTCGTGCAGGCGCAACGCGGACGTCACTCCCACAAGCATATCAGTGACCAGGGCGATCAAGATGGCGAGGTTCAATGCCACTTTGGGAAGACGATCATTTAAATTCGGTTTCGCGATGACAAACACGATAAATGCCACACACCAAACCAAGGTGGGAAGCGCCACGATTCGAAAGAAGGCGAGCCACGCCCCGCGATTTGGTTTCCGGGAAATCAATCCGAGCCACATCCCGTCCCAGCCCAGCGCAGCCAGATCCGCCCCGAGAAAAAATATGTAGTAGATTCGCCACTCAAAATACTCGGCGCGATCTGTGATGTGGCGCGCGCCGACGAGGGTGAAGGCCCCCCACAAGACCAGTATTCCTGCCAGGGGCCAGGCGAATTGCCGCCACAACGCCGCGAGCTGGCCGCGAATGATATCGCCCTCGCTGATCGGTGTGCTCAGCAGCAGCTCAAAACCGCCGTTGCGCCGGTCCTCGGAAAATGTCCGCGCGGCGGCGGTTGCCATCCACAGTTTCAAAACGAATCCGGCCGCGATGAAGAAAAGAAAATCCATGGATTCCTCCATCGGCTCCAAATGCATTAATCGGCAGACTCCCAGCCACATCATGAATATCGCCACCAGCGCCGCCGGCATCACCCACCTCTTGTGATCACGGGCCGCGCGCCACAGGAAAGGATTTATGTCCAGCAATTCCCTCCGCGAATGGATTCGGCCCGCGGCGGCCGCATTCTGGCGGCGGGAAGATTTTTGGCCGAACGCGGCGTCCTGCCACGACTGCGGGACGATGCGGCAGGCGGCGAAGAAGAACACCAAAAAATAGATCTGTGTGATCGCCGCGTTCTCCCAAAACGCAAAATGATTGCTGGCGGGAGCCAAGTTGTACAATGCGTCAAAGGCCAGGAAACAGCCGTTGGCCGGGCTCAGATTCATCAGAATTGAAAATTGCGCGAACGGCGGAAAATTCGAGGCAATCGGCCCCGCCGTCAAGATGAATAATCCAATCAAGCCCGCCGCGCTCATCGCCCAATGGTCGCGCCGGCAAATCGAGGACGCGAACAAGCCGGCGCCCAGGGAAAAGAGAAGCAAATTAATGGAGACGACCACCACCCGCAGCATCTCCGCCAGATCGACGCCGCCAAGAATGAATGGAATCGCCAGCATCGGAACGAGGGCGAGCATGCCGTAAAGCGTGTGCAGCGATGACGCGGCGAGTTTGCCCAGGACAACATCATAACCCTTCAGGTCTGTCAAGAATAACAACCCGAGCGTGCCTTCGCGCTTCTCCTCGCTCAGGCAATCGCAGGTGGACAGAATTCCGGCAACAAGCGCGTAAAGAAAAATGACCGCGCTCATGCAGTAAATGAGCATGATGCCGATCTCCTTCTCTTCCGGCCCCTTCATCGTTTGGAACAGGCCAGCCGCGATTCCAGCGCCCGCCAGGCCGGCCGCGAACCGCCCCCAGTAGGTCCCTTTGTGCCGCGATGCCACCAGCAACTCCCGCTCCACCACCGGCAGAACGGTCATCGCCTGGCCTCCATCGGCTTCATTAGAAAGGCGTGAGATTTTCGGTCGCGAAGCGAGGTAGGGACGCCTCGCCGAGGCGTCCGGGGTGAGGTGCTGTTCACGCGCAACCGGACGCCTCGGGCGGAAGTTCCGCCTCCCACAGGCGTCCCTACCTTGCCGACTTTTAATTGCATCTTGCCTCCAGCGCGGCGTCCCTCATTTCCTCTTCGATGGCCGCCTCGCGCAGCGTTGGCGGCTTGCCTTCCGCCACCACTCTCCGGAACCAAACCAGCAGGCGCGAGTTGGCGTGCTGCGCAAAAAGAAATCCCGAAACCAGCCCGATGAGGCCCGTGAAGACCAGGATGTTGAGAGGGTCAATGGCCGAAAGGGGCGCAATCGCGTAGAAGACAAAAAACAGGGCGTACGGAACCACCAGGACTTGCAGCACCGCCACAAACGCGGCGTGATTTGGTTTGCGCCGCACCAGCCCCTGCCACATCGCGACCCAACTGAGCAGGCCCAAATCCACCAGCATGGAGAACGCGCTGATTAAATGCAGCCCAACGAGCTCATCTCGCAGGTCGACCCAATTCTTCGAGCCTTTCCCCGCCAGCACTTCCATAAAGAGACAGACGATGCCGGCAAAAAAAACGGCCACCGCCGGCTCGGCGAATTGCCGCCACAGCGCCATGCGCTGGCCGGCGATGATCGCTTTTTCGGGAAGCGGCGTAGTCAATAACAATTCCAGGGCCGAGTTCCGCCTGTCAGCCGAGAGCGTGGCGCTGGCCTGCAAGGCCAGCCAGACTTTCAAGACCGCGCCCGCGAGGCCGAGCGCGATGAGATCCTTGCCCATCTCAAAATGCGGCCCCGGCAGCATCCCGCCTCCGACGAACCACAAGATTCCCACCCCCGCCAGCATCAGCCAGACGACGGTTCGCTGGCCGCTTTCAGTGGCGCGCCAAAGGAAGGCGTTGACCGCCAAAACCTCCTTCGTTCCCGCGCCTCCCGAAATGGATTTCGTTTTGACCATCCCTTTGCGTTTGCGCTTTCGCTCCGAGCCGGAAGCCTGCCAGGACGCGGGCACGATGAGGCATGCCAGCCCGAGGAGGGTCCACGCGTAAATTTGTGTGACAAGGCAATTCCACCAAAACCAGCTTCCCGAAAACGACCCATGAAAAGCGTCGAATGCGTCAAAGGCCCCGAAGGCCGGGCAATAAATTCCCGCCGCCTTTTGCTGGGCAATGGGCAGCGCGCGAAACCACAAGAGCGCCGGGATGGCGGTCATGATGAGCATCGAAATCATCACCGACAGTCCCAGCGCGCGATTGTCCCGCTGGCAAAGCGACGAGGCAAACAAGCTCACGCTCAGGAAAAAAAAGAAGAGATTCAGCGCGACGACCGTCACTCGCACAATTTCGCCGCTGGAGACGGCGCCAAGTATGATGGAAATTGCCAGCGCAGGCAGGGCGGCCAGCATCCAATTGAGAGACCGCATCGAGGTGGAAGTGAGTTTCCCGAAGACGACATCGTAGCCCTTCAGATCCGTCAAGAATAGAAGACCGAGGGTCCCTTCCCGTTTCTCCTCGCTGATGCAATCGCTGGAAAAAAGCAGTCCGCTCACGACGCAATACAGGAGCACAACAACAGCGAGCGATTCGAAGACCACCGCGCCGACTTGTGTCCCGCCGCCCGAGGCGGCAAGACTCCACGCGGCGATGCCGGCGCCGGCCGCGGCCGCAAGCATCCGGCCCCAATAGGTGCCGCGCTTCCGCGCCGCCACGCGCAACTCCCGCTCCACAACAGGAAGAAACGTCATAACCTCGGCCATTCTTCCGGTTTCCGCGCCGCAAGCCAAGAGCATAGTGGCGCGCCAGACGGAGTGGGGGTGATTGAAAGCGGGTGAGGCGTGATTTCGCTTTTGAGCGCGGCTGTGTCGAAGACCAGCCGCAGCGCGTCGCAGTGCCGGGCGCGCCGGCTAATTCCACGTTGCTGCGGCTGGTCTTCGACACAGCCGCGCTCCGCCTGTCGGCCTGCGTCCATCACCCATTTTCAATCACACCTGACGGAGTGATTCAATGCGGGGGATATGGCTCATGCCCCGGTCGGATTAGCCGCAGATTGACGCACATGAACGCGGATAAAACAAATGAGGCGGAACACAACGATGGCTCGTGTCGAAAGTGTCGTCGAGGCTGGCGATAAGTTGTCGGGCGAGGAAGGCCCGATCTTGTTCCGGCAAGGCCAGCACCTCGGCCATTTTCTCAGCGGCAATGCTCATGCGTTTAACCATCGGCGAATACGATCGTCTTGGCAAGCAAAGTCGAGACCAAGCCAATGGCTTTCTCAGAAGATCGTCATTGATGGTAGTAGCCGCAGATTAACGCAGATAAAATCAATCCTCATGATGGAATTGTCAAAACGCCGTGGCCGCTGAGTGCCATTCGGCAGGCCATATTTGTAGCAACGACGTAAAAGTGCCAAGCCCGGCAGGGTGCGGCATATTCCGCGCGCAAAGCGGAGGAAAACTAGTGGGCGGCGACGCAGAGATTGTCTCAAAACTTCTGTTTTTTGAGGAATGTATTTGACAATATGTGAGCCTTTAGTTGACAATGCCGTTCAACAAATATGGCTCAACCGATTGCCCCTGATTACGGACAGCAGTTCCTCCTCCCGCCCGCCCTGGAGGACTGGGTGTCCGCCGACCATCCCGCCCGCTTCCTGCGCGAATTTGTCGACCAGTTGGATCTGCCCCAGCTTGGGTTTGTCATTCCCGCCGCCGCCGAAGGCCGTCCGCCCTATGCCCCCAGCCTCCTGCTCAAGATTTGGCTTTACGGTTATTTCCACCGCATTCGCTCCACCCGCAAGCTGGAAACCGCCTGCACGGAGCATGTCTCGCTGCTGTGGCTGACGGGGCTCAACGCCCCCGACCACAACAGCCTCTGGCGGTTCTGGGACGGAAACAAAAAGGCCCTGCGCCAGGTTTTCAAGCAAACCGTGCAGCTGGCCCTCCGCACCGGGGCGGTGGGATTTGCCTTGCAAGCGTTGGACGGCACCAAGATTCAAGCCGCCTGCAGCGGGCCGCAGGGCTGGAGCAAGGTTTACATGGAGAAGCTCCTGGCCCAGCTGGATGGCGCCTTGGAGGAAATCGAGCTCAAAGTCGTGGCGGAGAACCAGGATTCCAGCGCACCGGGCTGCCGGCTGCCCGCCGGGTTGGCCCAGCGCCAGGCCCTGCGCGAGGAAATCAAAAAAGGCCTGGCCCAGCTGCAGGCCGACGGGCGCCACCATTACCATCCAGCCGAACCGGAGGCGCGCCGGATGAAAGTCGGCGACACCAACCGCTTTGCCTACAACGCCCAGGCGGTGGCCGACAGCCAGGAGGGCATCATGGTCGCCTGTCAAGCCACCCGCCAGGAAACCGACGCCGGCCAGCTGGTCCCCATGATTGAAGAAGCGAGGCAAAACCTCGGTCCGGCGGCCATTCCAACCCTCACCGCCGCCGACGCCGGCTATGGGGGCGGGGCCGACTTGAAAGCGGCCGTGGAACAGCAGATGAATGTGCTGGCCCCGCCGGCGGAGGGCAAGCCAGCCCACGACAACGCCTACGCGACGCAGCATTTTCATTATGACGAGGCGGCCCACACCGTCACCTGCCCGCAAGAGCGCCTTCTGGACCACGAAGGCCAGACCACCAAGAAAGGCCAGACCGTTGAGCGCTTCCGCTGCCATCACCGAGACTGTCCCGTGCGCGCCCTCTGCAGCCGCGATCCCAAAGGGCGGCAAGTCGAAGTGTGGCCGCACACCACGCTGGTGCAAGCCATGCGGGCCCGGCTGCAAGAGCCAGGACCCGCCGCGCTTTATGGAAAGCGCAAAGAGATCATCGAACGCCGGTTTGGGCAGCTCAAGCAACACGACGGCTTTCGGCGTTGGACAGTTTGGGGTCTGGAAGCCGTGCAAGCCCAATGGGCCTTGTTATGCGCCACCTTGAACCTGCGAATCCTCTATAAAAAGTGGCAGGCCCGGGTCCAGACGCCGAAAATGGAAGTCAAAACCGCCGCGGTTGAAGGAAATTTGGCGATGGCGGCCTAAAAAAGGAGGGAAAGGGAAGCTTGGCGTCATCGCTGACGCCAGCCACGCTCTGACAACTAAAAGTTGACACCCGTTTCCACAGCCCCTATTGGTGCCCATATAACCAGATCGGCCAGACTAAAACGTTTTGAGACAGTCTCTGCGAGGCGTCCCTACCTTACTTTGGTAGGGCGGACCTGCGTGTCCGCCCAAATTTCATCCAATTTTGCAGGCCGGTTGGTCGAGCGCGGGGTGATTGGAAGCGGGTGAGCGCTGAGATCGAGTCGTCGAAACGTCGTGGCCGGTGAGTGCCTTTAGGCACGCTATATTTGTAGCAACCACGGAGTAAGAGTCCCAAGCCCCGTAGGGTCGCGACACATTCCGCACATAACGGCAACCCGAGCCGATTGACGATTCCGCAGTATGGGGTTAGTTCCATTTCTACAAAGATTCCACTCCTCAAGGCCGAAGCCGTCATTCGATTTCGGCACGCAAATACTCGCGCGCATGCGCCCCTCTGAAGTTTGGCGATGCGAGAAGTTTTTCCATAGCGGCTGTCTTTTGCTCCCCGGTCTTGGGAGAGAATTGAACCGGGGACCAATCACAATACTTGAGGCAGTATTTCACGTACATCTCGACTTCAATCGGATCAATAAAGCCTTCCCTTACATAACCTTGGGTGATGAGAAATGGCACTCCGTCAACAATTTCGATTGGGCATAGAGGCCACAAAGGAAAGTCAAAGCTTCCGAACCCGTTTGTCAACGGTCGCGTGGGCCCGTGTATTCCCATGAATGCAGGATCACCAAAAAAAGGAGGGTCGAATCTCGAACCCGGGCGCGCGACAAACAGCATCCGGCACAACACATAAATCTTGACTTCGTCATCGATGCTCAATTTTTTGGGCATCGAAACCTCCGTGGAAGGTGAAGATTGCCAACGCTGCTCGCCCGGCGCCGCAAGCCGCTGCAGCGGCCGTCGTCCGAGCGTAATCGCCCAGCCATCTGCCCACTCCATCAACTGCCTCGCCGCCGCCTTCCGCCCCATTTTCTGGAGCTGCTGCGCAGCGGCGATATACGGGTCGACTTTGAAATGATCTGGAAATGAAGCAGAAGGCAGTCTGTCGGGTAAAGTTTGGAGGTCCTGATCGCGGCCAAGCTGCGAGGCGCAACCAGCCACAAGCATGACGCTTAAAGCCAAAACCGCCATCCAGATAGTTCGCACGATGTCAATTTAGCAAAAGCCGCCCGTTCCTTCAATATGTCATGACGACATTTGATTTAGCGAAGTGTGAATGGAAGTGGGTGAGATCCGGAAGAATTCCTGGCTTGGACCTGCGGCCAATAGGGGGCGCAAAGCGGCGGAAAATTAGTGGGCGGCGACGCAGGTCCGCCATACCTTAATTCGGTAGGGCGGACCTGCGCGTTCGCCCAAATTTCCTCGAATTTAACAGGCCGGTTGGTCGAGCGGCGTGTGATTGGAAGCGGGTGAGCACTGAGATCGAGTCGTCGAAGCGCCGTGGCCGGTGAGTGCCGTTAGGCACGCCATATTTATAGCAACCACGAAGTAAAAGTGCCAAGCCCCGTAGGGTGCGACACCTTTCGCGCACACAAAAGGCCAATGCAAGCCGGTTGACGATGCCGCTCCTGGACGGAGCTTGGAAGTTATGGGAGGGTTCGCTTTCTACAAAGATTCCGCCCCTGGACGGGGCTGCTGACCCGGCTCGGACCCGCACCGCTTCATCGGCCGTTTTCAGAAAAAATCTGCGTTGATCCGCGTCAATCTGCGGCCTGCCGCTCGCAATTGCCGCTGACGCCGGAGGCTCCAAGCCTGCCTTTAGTTTGAGGTCTGGCGGCGCGTCCAATAAAACGGACGGCGGTGCAAATGCGTGACGGCTTTGATATACAGCACGTCGTCACGCGCACTGTAAACGATGGCGAAGGGAAAGCGGTCGAGGTTGAGCTTTCGATTGTCACCCAAAATTTTCCGAGAGCGCTCCGGCGCGGCCACGATCTGTCCCAGCGTCCGTTCAAACTCATCAAGAAAGTCCTCGCCCAATCCCGGTTGGCGCTCCTCATACCACAACGCCGCCGCCTCCAGTTCCTGATCGGCTTCAGGATGGCTGACGACTCGCATGAATCTTATCGCGGATGTCTTGGATAACCTGCTCCACCGGACGGCAGTTGACTTTGCCTTCCTCGATTTCCCGGGACCGCCGATCAATGATCTCCTGCCACTGCGTCTCCGCATCAGCGTCAAAACTGTCGTCGAGGCTGGCGATAAGTTGTCGGGCGAGGAACGCCCGATCTTGTTCCGGCAAGGCCAGGACCTCGGCCATTTTCTCAGCGGCAATGCTCATGCGTTTAAACCTTCGGCGAATACGATCGTTTTGGCAAGCAAAGTCGAGGTCAAGCGAATGGCATTCTCAAATGATCGCCAATGATTGAATTAGCCGCAGATTCACGCAGATGGACGCAGATGAAATCAATCCAGATGATGGAATTGTCAAAACACCATGGCCGGTGAGTGCCGTTCGGCACGGCATATTTGTAGCAACCACGAAGTAAAAGGCCCAAGCCCCGTAGGGTGCGACACATTCCGCGCATACAGGCGGCCAACGCATGCCAGCCGGTTGACGATGCCGCTCCTGGACGGAGCTTGGAAGTAGTGGTTGGGTTGGATTTCTACAACGATTCCGCCCCTGCACGGGGCTGCTGAGATGGTTCGGACCCGCACCGCTTCATCGGCCCTTTTCAGAAAAAATCTGCGCTGATCTGCGTCAATCCGCGGCCTACCGATCTCAATTGCCCTTGCCGGAGGACTCAAAGCCAATAGCCGGTGGTTGAGCGAAGCCTGCTAAGCGATACCACCGGGACCGACATTCATGCGAACCGCACATCGGGAGGGCGTGCCAGTGCCGCGCCATGACGCCATTCACCCATGGGCTTTCGGTCGAAAATATGTGATTATGTTGGTCTGACGCCCTCTTTGCTCCTATGGTCTTTGAACATCAGTCCATCCTGCGAGCACAGCGGCCAACGCTAATTTGGCGCGAATAGGCGGCATCTCGTCAGCGAAAACACCTACGCCTAAATATGGGCGGGCCTTTATCGGATGATTATCTAAGGTATGAATCTGCACGTCAGTATAAATCTTGCGTAGGAGTGTCTTATTGGACATCGGAAATAACGGCGGTGCGGGATACTCGGGCGTCATTCTAACCCGATAGAAATCACCATCCTTGTCTTGGCCGCAAGTCATGGGATGTTCGACATGGATTAGCCCGCCCACATCGTACGGTATCTCCAGTTCAATCATAAAGTCTCTCACGAGAATACTCCCGTAATTCTCCACCTTGACCAATATAAGCCCTTCCGGTTTAAAGCGATCAGCTCGCTTGTTAATGAACAAGGACGCTCTGACCTTCGGTCGGCTTCGGCGAGCCATTACATCTCTAACCTCATAATCCTCCATTTCTGCCGTGGTGAAATTGAGACGCTTATGATATCGGTGGTCGCGTGCCATGTGTGCCGTGTGCGACTGCGGCACTTCGACCACGTAACAGACAGTGTTGTTAGACTCAGAAATTGTGACCGGATGGATGATGACTCCGTCGATTCGCGGTTGAATTGTTTGAATTACCTGGTCAAGCCACTCTTTTGAAATGTCGTCCCGCACAATAGCATCGATCCGTTCCGGTCTGTGTTTGCGTGGCTCATCTTCGTATTCGGCAATGCCGTAAATCAGAATACCGCCCGCTGAGTTTGCAAAAGATGCAACATCCTTCGTAACTTCCCGTTTCTTGCCGTCCGACTTAGCAAGTGAGTCAGCCCGCTTGTAATCGAGAGAGAAGCTTTCCTCCACGCAGTCAGCTATCATTTCGTCGAGGCGTTGTTTGGTCCACTCACTCATATATCAGATCCCCACACCGGAAATGGGGCATTCCAGTACGATTGCATAATTATTCGCCCTTGATTCGCGACCTGTTGCCGCATCGTAGATGTGATTATGTTCAATTGAGCTTTCACGAATTCGGGTTGGTCGAAGGAGTAGTTTCCATCGAATCGACGGCTTCCCACCTTAGAGCTACCATTTCGACCGCGTCCCTCACCTTTTCTTCTAAGTCTTCAGATCTTGTTGGGATATTATGATGTTTCGCCACCAATGACATGAAGAATTGGCCAGTATTCAATAGATAATCGCATTTTGCTTCTGCGCGTTTGAGGCGGCATTGAAAATTTAGTCCGTGAACAATGCCATGGCGAAGACGATCCAACTCTTCGAGCCTCTGCCGTGAGAATTTAAACCCTTTCTTGGTGCCTCGTGCGGACTTCGGTTTTATGACTTTGAACAACACATCGCTTTTTGACAGCAATGATTCCCGCTCAAGTTGTCCGAGGTAGTGTTCGATAAGTTTATTCTCTAAGTCGCTAATGCGCGAAGACTTTGCGTCGAGGAGAGTGATCTGCTTTTTTTCTAGAAATGCGGCCCAGGGACTTGGGTCTATTTTTGCTGAGAGGCGGCACAATCCACAAAGCACAGCGTCCAAGATTGCATGAGCATAGATTATCGTCGCTGCTTCCGCCCCTGCAATGGCCGGTTCAGAAACCGAACTGTTCATAAGCCGAATCAATTCATAATCCTTCTTTTGCTCAACTGTTGGATTGGCCAAAGCCGCAAAAGCCTTGGCTTGCGAGAGGGACCGAGACGCGGAGGACGCTAAGCCCAAGAACATCATGGACATTAAGGCCTTTACGGATGCCGCGCCAGCGAAAAGCCGAAGTCTTAGGATGGAGTATTCAATATCCAATTGCCTTTGCAGTTCAGTGTCGTTAGCCATCATGACAAAATTATAAAATCAGAAATTGGTTGACAAGAAGAAATTGAGCTGAGATGTCTTTGCGACGGTAATTTATGGTAATCCTTCAACGAGCGGCACGTCCGTGCGGCCTTGGATTTCGGCATCGAAATCATTAAGCCCGCGGAACTGCTCAAATTGATAGGCGAATAGAAATGAAAGCCATTGAATTGAACATGCCCGATGACGTTTACGAGAAGCTGGAAAGTCTGGCGTCTCACGACCATCAATCGGTGAATGTTTTTGCGCTGCGAAAGCTCGAAGAGCTCGCCCGCGCCTGCGAGGATTTCAGGGAGTTGGAGCAGCGCGCGCAACGCGGCAGCCGCGAAAAATTCGAAGCCGCAATGGCCAAAATTCCAAATGTCCCGCCAGAACCCGGGGACGATTTATAGATGTCAAGCGCGGCTGTGTCGAAGACCAGCCGCAGCGCTTGGAGCAATCGCCGCTCATGGATGCTCGAAATGTGCTATTTT
Source organism: uncultured Verrucomicrobiae bacterium (assembly GCA_963764165.1). Taxonomy (GTDB): domain Bacteria; phylum Verrucomicrobiota; class Verrucomicrobiia; order Limisphaerales; family Palsa-1400; genus Palsa-1400. The sequence continues at coordinate 2,987,423 of CAVXRD010000002.1, read as the reverse complement.
TGACATGGCTGCGGTTGGTCTTCGACACAACCGCGCTCCGTTGGCTCATCGGTTATAGGACGGGATGCCTCCGGCATCGGCTCTTCCCCCTCCTCCACCGGCCTCTGAAACACTTCGTCCACGGCGGATTTGGGGACGTAGCGGCGGAAGACTTCGGTGAAATCTTCTTTCACATATCCTTTGGCGGTGGTTCCGCCAAATCGCACGGTGCGGGGGCGGAGGCCGTAGGGGGCAAGCTGGCGCGACAGCCATAGTTCGTCGATTTCCTTTTTTGTTCGCAAGGCCATCCATGGGCGGGATTGGTTTTCCTGGATCTGCCGGTTCAAGTATCCGACGACTTCGCGGCTGAAAGTGGCGGGGTTCTCGAACTCGGTGAAATGGATGAGAAGATCGGCCAGCAGCGAGGCGGTGGGGCCGTGGAGTTCGCCGCAGCCCCCCAGATTCTCGGCGGCGCGGCGGCTGCGCTCGGGCCATTCGCCTCCGGCAAGGTCGGCCAGGGCCAGGAGCGGTTCCCAGATGTCGGCGGCGCGGTCGTTCAACTCGGCGGGGACAGCGGGCTTGGCGGCGGTGATGGCTTCGGCGTGGTCGTAGGCGAAGCGGAGGCATTGCTGGCGCAGCCGGGCGGCTGCGGCGCGATCGATGTCCCGCACTCGCTCGCATCGCTCGAATTTGGATTTGCGCTGCATTCGGATAACAATGCAGCGGTCGGCCAATGTTTCCGGCAATCGGCCAATGGTGGCCATCACTTTGGGGCACCAGCAGGAATAGCGGGCGAGCCGGCTAGCCGCGCCGCTCTTCGTTTCCTCTTCGAGGCAGGGACGCATCCGGGAGGCGGAACTTCCGCCCGAGGCGTCCGAGGTCGTGGCCACGTTTATGCATAAACTGCCGCCGGTGTTCGTCGCCGAAGCCATCGTTTCCTTGCTGTCCTGGAAGCCGACGCGCATGACGAAGGCGGTGTTGCGGGTGTAACCGGAATTCAAAATGCCGCGCAGGCCGTCGTTGCCTTCCAGGAACGTGTCGGCTTCGTCGATGAGCAGAGTCGGGCGAGCTTCTTCAATGACGCGGAAAAAGGCCGGGGCGCTGACGTTGGCGGCGGCGATGGGGCGGCTGACCAGCTCGTTCAAAACGGATAGCAGGGTGGTTTTTCCGCAGCGTTTCTCGGGCGATTCGATGCCGAGATAAGCGGTGACGTCGCGAAATTCAAAGGCGTAACTATGAACAATCCACAGCGCGAGCGTATCAGCCGCGTGCGGCGGCAGGACGACAAAGCGCGCCAGTAACTGGGATAATTCGTCAAGCAGCAACCCGCCATCTACCGGCTCCGGCCAAGGCCGGGTCACCGCAACCCACGAGCGGCGGACGGGCGCGGGCGGTTCGAAGCGGGGTTTGATTTGCGGCGGGACGGCGGTTGACAGATCTGGCGGGGGTTGAACCCCGGCTGGCAATTGGATTTCGGTTTGAGTTTGTGTCGGCATTTGTTCCGGTTCTAGTTCGTTCATGGGTGTGGATATTGAGCCTTGCGGTTGGACATCCGCTGTCCAAGCAACATGGAATCTAACGGAACCGACCAAAAACGGGATTTAACAGAAGCAAACAAAGAAAACGAAGGAGGGCGGATTGCACTGGAAACTGATTTTGTCTGGGGACCAAACACGGAAGAGCCAACAGAAGGACACAAAGCACACGAAGGAAGGCCAGATGCACCGTAGGGCGGACTTTTGTTCCCCCTTCGTGCGCTTCGTGTCCTTCTGTTTAAGACCTTCCCGGCAATTTCCATTGTCGCTGCGATGGTTAAGGCCGTCACAAGCCGTCACAGAATATTATTTCACGGCTCAACGGAGTTTCGCCCTGCCGAGATCGGCGCCTACTTTTGTGACGGCTCTGTGTGAGGGTTTGTGTCGGCATTTGTGACGGACTAAGTGCTTGATTGACAACGTTGTGACGGGTGTGACGGCTTTTTAGGGGGGTATGTATGCATGCCCGCCCAAAACGCAGGTTTTGAGATCGTCAGCCTGTCATTGGTCAATAAGCTCCAGCAGACTCCAATGTCACCTAATCCCAGCAAATGTCACCAAATGTCACCAAATGTCACCTGTTTTTTAGACTCCCAAAAATCGGTCTGGCATGAGGGCGCATCTCAGTTTTTGTGAGGGCGGACTTCTGCCAAAAGCTCGGCAGGTCGACAAGTGATCGCTCTCACCCCGCCAAGCTTGGCGGGGAGAGAGAAGGAGAGAGGGGCAACTCATTAGAACTCGGAGAGGCCAGGCGCATTGAGGGCCGATGGATTTCAGTCGTTGCCTAACCGCCCCTCTCCCTAACCCTCTCCCCGCTGCGCGGGGCGAGGGAATCCGCGATTCGTCGGCAAGGGATTGCCAATAAGTTGCCGGTTTCAAAAATAGTCGTCAGGCTGCGGAGGGTTGTGGTATTGCTGGCCGATGGCTGCGAAAAAAAACAAGGCGCGCCCTGCTCCGGCTCCGGTGTCCTTTTCCGATTCGACGGAGGATCACCTGGAGCGCATTGCCGATTGCGTCGAGCGCAAGGGCTATGCCCGCGTGACGGATGTTGCCGAGGAGCTGGGGCTGACGCCTTCGACGGTTTCCAACATGGTGCGCCGGTTGGCCGTCCGCGGGTTGCTCAGTTACGAACGTTATCGCGGCTTTAATTTGACGGCGGAAGGCCGCGCCGTCGCCGCCCGCATCAAGGAGCGGCATCGAACCCTGACTGAACTGCTTGGCCTGCTCGGCCTCGAAAAGCGCACGGTGGAGGCGGAAGTGGAAGACATCGAGCATCATCTCCGCCCGCAGACGTTGGAAGTGCTGGAAAAGCTGGTCGGCTTCTGGAAGCGCCACCCCGAGCAACTGCAATTGTTCCGCCAGTTCGCGCGGCAGAAATAGAGCGCGATGCTGTCGCTGCAACATCTGGCCGAATTGCTGAGCCGGCACCGCGAAGCCGCCAGCGCGACGGTGCGGGAATTTTCCATCGGCTCGCGGAGTTTCGCTTTCAACTCCGAACCCTCCATCATGGGAGTGGTGAATCTTTCCGCGGATTCGTGGTATCGCGAGAGTGTTTGTTTGACACAAGAGCGGGCCATTGAGCGCGCGCGAATTTTGACCGCCCAAGGCGCGCATATCATTGACATCGGCGCGGAGTCCACTTTGCAGCATGCCGCGCGTATGGACGAATGCGCGCAATTGGGAAAACTCGGCCCCGTTGTGCGAACATTGGCGGCGGAGGGGATTCTTGTTTCCGTGGAAACTTACCAAGCGGCGGTGGCGCGCGCTTCGCTGGAAGCCGGGGCCAGTGTCATCAATTTAACCGGCACTGCAGAGGCGGCGGAAACGTTTCGAATGATCGCCGCGCATGATGCCGCCGTCATTCTCTGCTTTGTCGAAGGCCCGAACGTCCGCGAGGTTGGAGAATTCGATTTGACAGGAGACGTGGTTGGAAGGATGCGCGATTATTTTGGCAACCTGACCGGTTTGGCCGCCGCGAACGGAGTGGAAAAAATCCTGATCGATCCCGGGTTGGGATTTTACTACCGGAATTTGCAGGACAGTTCCGTTCGCGTTCGGCACCAGATGAAAACGTTTCTGGAGACGTTTCGATTGCGCGCGCTGGGATTTCCCGTCTGCCACGCGCTGCCGCATGCGTTCGAATATTTCGGCGAGGAGGTGCGGAGCGCGGAGCCGTTTTTCGCTGTCCTTGCCGCGTTGGGGAAAACGGATCTTTTCCGAACGCATGAGGTTTCAAAAGTGCGTGCTGTGCTGGAAACGATGCGCGCGTTTTAACGAGCGGATTTTTCGCAGAGAAAAACGCCTTCTTCGCCCGAACTCGCGATCCATTGCTGGCGCGCTTCCAATCCATATTGCCGAAGCAATCGCGGGATCATCTGCGCTGTGTAGCGGTAAGAAAAAAAAAGCCGCACCACCGCGCCGCGCTCGAATACAAACTTCTCCCCAGCGGCCACAACCACTCGCTCGCGGGAAAATTGGAAATCCGCCACGATGCGAAGATTGCCGCCGGCATCCTCGATGGAGAATTTGAGCATGCCATCGTCGCTTCGCACGCCCAAATCCTCAAGAAACGCCATCAGCCAATCGCGGGTGTGGGCGTTGTCGTAGCCTCCGAAAATCGATTCGACGCCGGCGCGGTAGTCCGTTCCTGGAGCGAGATTGGCGCTGAAAAGCAGCACGTCACGCTTGCGCACCAGCGAGGATAATTTTGGCAGAATTGCCTCGGGTTCGAAGTTAGGAATGAGGCCGAAAAACGTAATGATCCGCGGAATGGAAGGCTCCAACAGATCATCCAGTGCCGCTGGCAAATCCTCCGCAAGCGCCAAGTCGCACAGCAACGGTTTGCAAGTTGCGGAGGAGCCGTTATTTCGCGCTGATTCGACAGAGGTCAGCAACAGAGGCAGGCTGACGTCGCTCGGCAGATAGGCCACCGCCGGATTTTTGCCCGCGGCCAATGCCAGCAAGAGCATTGCTTCTTTTGTGCCTCCGCCGCAGCCAAGACCCGCCACATTAACCGGCTCATCGCGGACCATGCTGGCGGCGGCAAAGCTTTCGGCGTAGAGCGCAAGCACCTCCGGATCGCGCCAGGCCGGCGAGTGCTCATGGTGCAAGCGCAGCCACAATTGCCCCTGCCGATGGCCCTGGTAGAGGAACCTCGGCGCAATTTTCCGGGCGCGCAAACCTTCCAGAAAAGCGCGCTCCACTGACTGGGGAAATTCGCTTGAATGGACTGTTATCTTGACCGTTTGCGGCATCAAGGAAAAGACTACGGACCCGGCCCGCCGGGAGAAAGAAACAATTCACCGCGTTTTTGCTTGCTAATGTGTCCTCGTTGCATTGACTTATTATCAAGGCCGTCCATATTTAATTAATATGAGTTTCGACATATCCGCTCTTCTGGATCAGTGGGACTACCAACCGGGGCAGGTCGTCGTCAGAAAATTCCGCGGTGAAGATGGCTCAGACAAAATCCAGCTCAGGGTGGATCTTGGCCTGCTGCAAATGAATGCCAAAGGCCGCCCTGACGGCAAGCATCCATTTGGGCACCAGTCTCTCCTCGAGCATTTTCAGGAGCAGCTCAAACGCTTCCGCCGCGAGCATCAGAATGACGAAAAGACATTCCGCCTCACTGCCGAGGATTGCGGAAAGCTGCAGCAGGAAGCCATTCAATATCACCATCGCTACATCTGCCTCTTTCAATTGGAGGATTTCGACGGCGTGATTGCGGACGCGGAGCGGAACTTGAAAGTGTTCGATTTCGTCCAGCGCTACGCCGCCACCGAGGACCTCGCCTGGTCGCTGCAGCAATTTCGCCCGCAATTGCTCATGATGCGGGTGCGCGCGCGCGGCGCCGTCGCCCTCAAGGACAACCGTTACGAGGAGATGATTCAAGTCGTCGAAAATGGCTTGGAGGAAATCCGCCAATTTTACCGCGAGCACGACCGCCAGGATCTGCTCGAGAACAGCGGAGAACTTCAGTCCCTGGAAATGTGGCTCGACGAAATCCAAAAAAAAAGGCCGCTGACCGCCCGGGAGAAACTGGAAACGAAGCTGGATGAGCTGGTGCGCTCTGAAAATTACGAAGAGGCCGCGCGAATCCGCGATGCCCTTCGCAAGATGGGTTGAGGAGATTTAGGGCCGGGAAAATCCTGCTCTCGCCGGGCTGGGGCTGATAAGGAAGCCGCGGCTTGCTGCGAACCCGGCACATTCAGCCGAACCCATAACCGATTAAATTTGTTCCATAATGCGCGCGCTTTTTTTATCGCTGCTTCTTTCACTTAACCTCGTTCGGGCAGTGAGGGCCGATACCGTGGATGAGGCCATTCACTCGGAAATGCAACAGCATCCGATTCCGGGATTGGCGTTGGAAATCATTCAAAACGGCAAACCCACAAAAATCGCCGCCTACGGCCTGGCCAACTTGGAATGGAGCAACGCCGTCACGGCCGACACAGTCTTCGAAATCGGTTCAGTCACAAAACAATTCACCGCTGCCGGCATTCTGCTGTTGCAGCAGGACGGCAAATTGTCCGTCGACGACAAGCTTTCCAAATTCATCAAAGACATTCCCCCTGCGTGGACGAACATCACGCTGCGCCATCTTTTGACCCACACGTCCGGCATCAAAAATTATACCACGCTGGATGGGTTCGAACTGACGCGGCATCTGTCGCAGAGCCAGTTCATTCACAAGATGGCCGACGTGCCGATGGATTTTCAACCGGGCGAGAAGTGGTCGTATTGCAACAGCGCCTTCAATCTGCTGGGCTTCGTCATTGAAGATGTCAGCGGCCAGAAATATTGGGATTACATGCAGCGCCGCATTTTTGGTCCGCTGGGCATGACGAACACCAGCAATCGCGATCCGCGCAACATCATCCCCAATCGCGCCAGCGGATATGAAACTGACCGCGCCGGGCACTACATCAATCGCGATTACGATTTGACGGATATTTTTTCAGCAGGGGCCATTGTCTCGACCGTAGGCGATCTGGCCAAGTGGAACGCCGCTCTCGACGCGCAAAAGCTGCTGTCCAGCGAGACCGAAGCGCAAATGTGGACGCCCGTCCACCTCAATGGCGGCTCGACGCACGCCTACGGGTTTGGCTGGTTTCTCGATCCGTTGCAGGGCCACCAAAACATCGGGCACAGCGGCACGACTTCAGGCTTTTCCGCCAGCATCCAGCGATTTCCCAGGGACGGCTTGGCCGTCATCATCCTGACCAACTCCAACGAATCGGGCATTGCCACCAAAGTAGCAAAGAAGATTGCGATGCTGTATCTTGGCGCGGCTGATTCCGCAACGGGCGGGCAGCCGCAGAAATGAAGGTTTCACTCCCGAAATTATCGCGCCGCCGTTTTGTCTGGCTATCGCTTCTGGCCGCTCCTGTGGCCGTTTGGGCGGAAGCGAAGTGGCTCGAGCCAAACTGGGTCAAGGTTCGCAAATTCAAATTGACCGGGGGCCAGCCGGCCCTTCGCCTCGTCCAAATCACGGACATTCATTACAAAGGGGACCGCGCTTACCTTGAGCAGGTGGTGCGAAAGATCAACGCGCTTTCGCCGGACGCTGTGTGTTTTACAGGCGATTTGATCGAGGATCGCGCTTTTGTGCCGGCGGCGCTGCAAATTCTGGAGGGGGTCAAATCGCCAATTTACGCGGTGCCGGGAAATCATGATTATTGGAGCAAGGCGGTCTTCAGCGACTTCACCAAATCGTTCGCGAAGTCCGGCGGGGCGTTTTTGCGGGATTCGCAAGCGATGACCGCCGACGGAAAAATCATGTTCAGCGGCGTGACGTGCTTGAAAGGCGCGCCCGCTTCGCTGCCGCCGAGGCCGGGTGTCAAAAATATTTTGCTGATTCATTATCCTTTGATGGCCGAGCGCGTCACGGAGAAATATGATTTGATGCTGGCGGGCCATTCCCATGGAGGCCAAGTGCGCATTCCGTTTTACGGCGCAATACTTCTGCCGTTTTGGGTGGGCAAATATGAAATCGGCAGGTTCGATCTTCCGGCGGGGCCGCTCTATGTGAATCCGGGCATAGGCTGGCTCGGCGCGCCCTATCGCTTCAATTGCCGCCCGGAAATCACGGTTTTTGACATATAATCCCAACTCGGCAGGGCGAGACTCAGTCGAGCCCTGATTCAATCCCATGCTCCTTGCACTTGACACGTGGCCGAAATTTATCCAGGGCTCGACGGAGTCTCGCCCCACCGAGTGTTGGACGAGGTTGAAATCAGGGCAAACCTGATCGCTTGACACCTTGACAGCCGCCCACTCTGGCCGAGGTTTGTTTCAAGACTGTCAATTATGAAAAATACAAAATTGCTTAATATGGTGCTGGCGGCTGGAACCGCCAGTGTTTTGGCCGCCGGCTGCGCTGCGGAGGTGCAGGGTCCCGGAGGAGCGGTGGCGGTGGATGCGGATCCGCCGCCCCTGCAAGTCGACGTCCAAACACCCATGCCGGCGCCCGGCTATGTTTGGGTTGGCGGCGAATGGGGCTGGGAAGGCGGCCGATGGGCATGGCACCACGGCTATTGGGATCGCCCACCGCATCCGGGCGCGCACTGGGTCGCCGGACGCTATGAAGTCCACGGCGGCCGCCGGGTGTATCACCGCGGCGGCTGGCACTGAGAGCAGTCAAATCAAATTCAGAATTATCTGAATTTGATGATGTTGCCGGTGATGACCTTCGCGGTAAGCGGGGTCACACCGTAAACGCCGGGGGCTGCCCACGCAATGGAGCCCGTCCGATGCTCGGTCTCGCTGGAAAGCAGAGCGGCGTCACCATGCTGGTCTTTGACGGCTTTGGCGACATTATCTTCGTTATCGGTGCTGAAAGCTCCGACGATGTAGTAGGGACGGGAAGGGTATTGGCCCGGATTGTACAAAGGGACGCCTTTGACTTGGCGCGTGTAGCCTTCCGGTCCCGTCGTCCAGTTTTGCTGTGGCTGCGTCCAAGGCGTAAATTTATAGCCGGGCCCGCATCCGCAGAGGATGATGGCAAGCGAAAGGGGCAGCAAACGTAATATCGTTTTCATACTGCTTGATACGGGTTTGTTTTCAGAATCTTGCAAACCCGGCTGCAGAGGACACACTTCAGTTTTCATAGTACTAACGTGTAACGCATTCCGGCGGGCAGCGCAAGGTTGCCGCCCTTTGATGGGCGTCACTTTTATCTTGCTCCACCGTCCCCCTGCGTAAATCGTCAACGGACATTTATGTCCGCCATACTGACTGTCGCGGTGATTGGAGTGGGTTCCCTGGGAAAGGAACACGCCCGCCTTTACGCGGATTTCGCCGCCGCCAACCAAATTGTCTTCGCCGGTGTCTTCGATTCATCTGCCGTCCAAGCGGCTAGGATCGCCGAAAAGCTGAAAGTCCCTGTCTTTGGATCATTGGATGAGGCGCTGTCCGGCGCCGAAGCTTTCAGCGTTGTCACGCCGACCCATACCCATTTTGAAGTGGCCAAAAAACTTCTCACTGCCGGAAAGCACGTGCTGGTGGAGAAACCGATGACCGACAACGCGGCGCAGGCGGCGGAATTGGTGCAGTTGGCCCGCGAGAAAAATTCGGTTTTGCAAGTGGGCCACGTGGAGCGTTTCAACCCGGTTCTCACATATCTGGAAAAAGTCGCCACCGATCCGCGCTTTATTGAAACCCACCGGCTCTCGCCATTTCCCGCCCGCAGCACGGATATTGGCGTGGTGCTGGATTTGATGATTCACGATCTCGACGTCATTTTGGGATTTGTGAAGTCGCCGGTGGCCAGCATCGATGCCGTGGGTCTTCCCGTCTTGAGCAAATCGGAAGACATCGCCAACGCCCGGCTTCGTTTCGCCAACGGCTGCGTTGCCAATCTGACGGTCAGCCGCATCAGCCCGCAGCGCATGCGCAAGATCCGCGTCTTCAGCGGCGGCGAAAACCCCTGCCATGTGTCGCTTGATTTCCGCGCGCAGGAAGGATTCATCTACCGCGTGGCGCGCGAAGGCGAAGAGCCATCGTCCCTGCTGAAGAAATTGCTGCACGCCAAGGATTCGGCGATTGTCAGCGAATTTGCCGGAAAGAAAATTGTGCGCGAGCCGGTGCCGATTGAAAAGGACGAGCCGCTCAAGCTGGAATTGCGCCATTTTGTTGACTGCGTCAAGACGCACCGGACGCCCCTTGTCAGCGGCGCGGTCGCGCAGCGCTCCCTTGATCTCGCCTTTGAAATCACGCGCCTGGTTCAAAATCAAAAAGGGCAGGCTTTGAGCTGAGTTATGGGGGGATTGATTCTGATTTTTCCGATCATCGCCTTCGATTTCTGGCTGGCTTTGACGACGGGAAGGCGGCAATGGGCGCAATGGCGCGAGCAGAAAAACTGGCGGCACCTTGCCATGGCCGTGGTGGCCGGCCTGGGGCTTGGCGTCTGGCTGGCCTTTTTCCTCAAATACAACAGCGGCGGGAGCTTGAAAGTGCAGGGGTTCCCGATACCGGTGGCGTTCTATCATCTTGACAAAGACATCTGGACGCAAACAATCCCGGACGCTCCCATTCCGGTGCTGGGCGCAATTGCAAATTTTTTGACCGGCTTGGCGGCGCCGATCATTCCTTTTAAAATCGCGGAATTCCTGAAGCTTGTTAAGGCCGAACTGAAATGAGATGAACTTGAAGACCGTCATGGTGGTCGCCGGGGATCCCAGCGGCGACGCCATTGCCGCGGACCTCGTTCGCGCATTGAAATGGGCGCGCCCGGGGGCGCGATTCATCGGCGCGGGCGGCCCGCGCATGGCGGAGGCGGGCGCCGAAATTTCCTTCGACTTGACTGCGGACGCCGTCATTGGCGTCAGCGATCCGCTGAAAAAACTGCCGCGGTTTTTGCGGCACAAACGGGAATTGGCGCGGCTGGCGGCCCGGGAGAAGCCAGAGGCGGTGATTCTGGTGGACTTCAGTTTCTTCAACCATTCGCTGGCCCGCGCGATTCGCAAGCTGGACACCGCGAACTGGAAGCCGAGGATTGTCAAGTATGTTTCGCCGCAGGTCTGGGCTTCGCGACCGGGAAGGGCGGACAAAATGGCGCGGGTGTTCGACTTGCTGCTGTGCCTTTTCCCGTTTGAAAAGGATTGGTATGCGAAGCGCGTGCCGGGATTCCGCGTCGAGGTGGCGGGCCATCCGATGTTTGACAGGCACACCGTTGCGGCGCGGAAGGAAACCACGCCGCCGACCGTGGTGCTGCTGCCCGGCAGCCGGCGCTCGGAATTGAAGCGCCATTTGCCGGTGATGTTGGAGGCCGGCCGGCGCATGGCGGCGGAGATCCCCGTGCGGTTCACACTGGTGGCTTCGAATGAGAAAATGGGCGATTGGATTCGCTCCTCGCTCGGTTATTTGGCGCTGCAAGTCGAAGTCCAAGTGGGAGGATTGGCGAAGGCATTGTCGGAAGCGACGCTGGCCATTGCCTCGACGGGGACGGTCACGCTCGAATGCGCGTATTACGGCGTCCCGGCGGTGACGCTATACAAGACGTCGGCCCTAACTTATTTTATCGGCCGCCGCATCGCCACCGTGGATTACCTTTCGATGCCAAACATTCTGGCGGGCGAGCCGTTGTATGCGGAATTCATCCAGCACGAAGCCACCGGCGAAAATCTGGCGAATGCCGCGATTCGATTGCTTCGCGACCCCGCCCGCCGCGCGGAAGTCCAAAGGAAATTGGCGGCGATTATCGCGGAATTGGGAGGGCCTGGGGCCGCCGCGCGGGCGGCGGCGGCCATTCTGAGCCTGCCTTAGCCGGAACGACGCAGTTGCATTGCGGAACGCCGCGTCTCGACCGCCGTTTTCGGCGTCGCGGCGAAAACCTGTGCCGCGCCGGGCGAGCCATCAATCGGTGTTGGCGGAATTATCGCAAGACTGGCCGGCGAGACGCCAGCCAGAGCGGCCGAGATGGTCGCGCTCCCAAATCCAACTGCATCGTTCGTGTTTGATTCCCGCGGGACCGGCTTGTGCGATTCAATTCCACAGCCGGCTCCTGGCTGCATTAGCCGGCTTGGGTGAGGCGCTTAGGGTTTCGGCGCGGGCGCGAGGGCAACCGAGGTATCCACGACCGCGTCAAGCTCATCCATTTGCATAAGCTCCTTGACCCAGACACCGCTGTCCAAGGGGAGCGTTTTGCCATCCTTCTTTGAGAATTGCTCTCCGGCGGCGACGACGGTGATTCCATTTTCATGCACTACTTTAAGAGGAATGCCTGATCCATTCGCAGCCACATGAGTGCCATCGGCGGTAATGATGTAACGGCCGATGCCGCTGCCTTCAACAACGGCGCGGCCGTCCTTGTTCTTGATTTCCATCGTGCTGCCCGGGACGGTGTGGCGAACGACTGCGAAAATCCGCCCTGTGCGCAGATCAAGCAATGTATGCACCAGCGGCTGCCCGTCCTTCATGGTAATCGACATGGTTTCGAGTTTTATTTCGGTATCTGGCTGAAGCCTGACAACGGTGCCGGTGCGGCGGAAAAAGAGGTCCACCTGCGACCCCTCACCGGCCCGTATGACGGCCCCCTCTTCCAGGATCTGGGCATGCCTCAATTTGGTGAAAGTGGCGCCGTCCCTGGAATACTCACATTTTCCATGAACCGTGAGCGTCATGGCGGTGTGCATGTCGGCGTCCTTGGCCGCTTCTGGTTGAGCACGGACGGGCGCGGCCAGGAACGCGGGCAAAATCAGAATGGAAAGCGCGGCGCAGCACGCATGGTTGATGGATCTTCTCCATACGTTAGAAACAGTTGTATTAATCATCGTCGAACAGGATGGACTAAGAAGCGCGCGAACTGCTATCCGGTGTTTACCTGTCATCCGTTGTCAGACAATGGTCACTTGCACGCTGCTCTCGATGAAGCCCGCTGATATGGCGTAGCGTGTCAGTCCCGCCGTCTCGTGAATGTCCAGCTTTTGCATGATATGCTCGCGATGTTTCTCGACCGTCTTGATGCCAATGCCGAGTTCCGAAGCCGTTTCCTTGTTCGCTTTGCCTTCGGCAATCAGTTGCAGCACTTCCATTTCGCGGGAGGTCAACTGCGCCGCTTTCTTATTGACACCACCCGTGCGGGTTAGGGACGCTTGATTCAGCCGGTCCTGCCGCTTGGCTACCGAGGGGCTGAAAAACGTCCTTCCGCTGTGAACCTCCCGGATGGCGCGGCAAACGTCATTGGCCGAGGTCTGCTTCAACAGGAAACCAACGGCTCCGGCAGCGGCGGCAGTCTGGACGTATGCGTCATCATTATGCGCCGAGAGGATCAAAACTTTGGCGCCTGGCAACGCCCGAAGCAGTTGGCGGGTGGCTTCGAGCCCATTCAGCGAGGGCATGGCGATATCCATGAGCACAACGTCGGGGTGGAGCTTCGCCGCCATATTCACCGCATGGCGTCCGTCTGGGGATTCTCCGACGATTTCAATGTCGGTTTCCAGTTCGAGCATTTTTCGGAATCCCTCGCGGACAACCGTGTGGTCGTCGGCCAATAAGACAGTTATTTTTTTCATGGGTGCGTTTGCCCTTTCGCGGCGGGCCGCGGCTCGATGGCCACAGGCTTTAGCTGCGCGGTTATTGTTGTCCCTTTCCCGGCCAGCGATTCAATATACAAGCGGCCGCCAATCATTTCCAGCCGCTCCCTCATGCCCAAAACGCCCAGGCGCCTGCCCGCTTTGCCTTTGAGCACCTTTTCCACTTCAAATGATCTTCCGTCATCGGCGATTTTCATGCAGACGCCCTCGGGCGGATCCGTGATCGTGACAGTCGCCCGGGTGGCTTTTGCGTGCCGGGCGACGTTTGTCAGGGCCTCTTGCGCCACCCGGAAAAGCACTGTGCGGCTGGCGGCATCCAGGCGTTCCACTCCGGCAAAAGCCGTCAATTGCGTGCGCACGCCACTTTGGGTTGTAAATGCCTTTAAGTAGGAGTGGAGGGCTGGAATCAATCCCAGGTCATCCAGCAAGGCGGGCCGCAGCTCCCGTGCAAACTGATGCACGATGTTCACCGATTTTTCGACCAGCCGCTGCGTGCGGGCGATGTTTCGGTCAAGGCCCTTGGTGTTCTTGGACGCATCCTTGGCCAGTGTGGCCAGACGGATGTTGATGCCGGTCAGCGTCTGGGCGATGACATCGTGAAGTTCGCGGCTGATTTTTTTCCGCTCATCTTCCTGGGCGGAAAGAATCTGGCGGGACAGGCGCCGCAATTGCTCCTGCAAATGATCCGACTGCTTGAGGAGTTTCGAGTAATGGCGCTCGCTTTTTCTAAGCGCGCTCTCCGCCGCCTTGCGCTGGGTGACCTCCAGGCTCAGTTCCAAATTCGAGACCGCCAGCTCGACCGTCCTCTGGCTCAGCGCCTCAATGAATTTTTTCAGGTAAGCCGTGGCTTCCCTGGCGCTGGGATGGGTCTCTTCAAGCGGGGTGATCGCCACCGCAAAAAACGCGCCTGCCTGTTTGATGAGCGCGGCCCGGCGGCGCGAGGTGCAGGTGGGAAGCAGCGCCGCCACCAATGTCCGCTCATGAAGCTTGGCCAGATCGAGAGTTTGAAGCCCGGCCGCCATGGCCATGCCGCCCAGCCCCCGCGCCGATTCCAGGCTGCTGTCCTGATCGCCGCGCAGATGCGCCCGCAGCGCCACTTGATAGCGGCGCGAGACGTCAAAAAGCTTCTGTTTCATGCGTTCCTAAATTCACGAGCGGCCCGGCGCACGGATTTCGTGGATTTTGCCACCAGCCGCTGGGTGCTGGCGATTTCATTCTTCAGCCCCTTGGTATTGAGCTTCGCTTCGCTTTTCAAAGAAAGCAGCCGGACATTGATTCCCAGAAGGGTCTGGGCGATTTCAGCCTGCAGCTCCTCGCTGATCTTCTTTCGATCCTCCTCCTGGGAGGCCAGGAGCTGATGGGTCAAACGCCTCAGCCCCTCCTGCAAATCCAGCGAATCCTTCAGCAGCTTCGCGTAATGTTCGCCGCTCTTTTTGAGGGCGGCTTCGACTCCCTTGCGGCGGAGAATGCCCCGCTGCAATTGCCGGTTGGTGGAGGCCAGCTCAAGTGTCCGCCGGCTGAGAGTCTCGTTGAGCCGCTGCAATTCAACCTTGCTTTGCCGCGCGGCGCGATGCGTTTCCACGATCGGCTTGGAGGTCTCGGTAAAAAAAGTCTCCGCCCGTTTGAGCATTCCATGATCTCCGGATAATGACTGCGAAACGACGGCCTGCTCATGAACTCTCGCCAGTTGCAGGATTTCCAATCCAAGAGCGACCGCCACGCGCCCCAGCCGTTCTGCCGGCTGAAAGCCCGCGCGCCCGTCCTGCGCGAGGTGTTTTCGCAAAGCGGCGGCGTAGCGGGCGGGAAATGGCATTTGTTTTCGTTTCATTTGAGCGATGGGGCCTGCCGGCAAGCCGCCAATCTTCCAATAGAATCGTTTCCCCGCTTTCGATTGCATATCAGGTGAAACACGAAGCTGGTTTCACCCTATATTAGTATTGTCCTGCCTGGCTCAAGGTGTCTTTCCGGTGAATCTCCCATCAACGGGCAGGGAAACTGAAGTGTGGGCGCGCCGATGAATTTCTATTTTATGAGCACAACAAATAAAAAAGTCTGGGGCGGTTCCAAATGCATCGGTTGGATTGCGGAACTCGCCGTTCTTGTCCTTATTGTCCAAACCAAGGCGTTCGGCGGGCAGCCGCTGGTCAACCTCCGAACCTCAGGAAGCTATGCCATCCTGGCAAAATCGGGAATCAGCACGGTTCCCCCGTCCGCGATCACGGGCGATATCGCGGTGAGCCCCATTGAGTCGTCTGCCATCACCGGATTTTCGCTTACAATTGACAGTTCAGGCCAATTCTCGACTTCCTCGCAGATCACCGGCGAGGTCTTTGCGCCCGACTACGCTTCGCCGACGCCTGTTAATTTGACGACCGCCGTTGGCGACATGCAAACGGCTTACACGGATGCCGCCGGCAGGAGTTCGCCTGACTATCTGGATCTTGGAAACGGCAGCATTGGAGGCAGGACTCTCGCGCCGGGACTCTACAAATGGAACAGCGATGTCTTGATAACAAGCGATGTCACTCTTTCCGGCAATGCGACGAATGTCTGGGTGTTCCAAATTTCCGGGAATCTTACCCTTGCGAACTCAACGAGCCTTTTGCTCAGCGGCGGAGCGCAGCCTCGCAACGTCTTCTGGCAGGTCGCCGGCGGCAACGGAGCGGATCTGGGAACGACGTCGAAATTCGCGGGCACCATACTGGCCGCAACCGGAGTCAATATGCAGACGGGCGCCTCCATAAACGGACGGCTGCTGACTCAGACGGCCGTTACGCTGGACGCCAATCCGATCACCATCGCCGTGGTTCTGCAGCCCCTTTCGTTCGATTCAATCGTGCGGTCCAGCAATGGGTCTGTCACCGTCGTCATTGCCACCACGCCGGGTCTGGCCCTGAGCGTGCAATCATCCACCAATTTGGTGGATTGGTCCACTGTGGCCAGCGCGACTCCGTCAGCCTCTCCTTACACCTGGACGGATTCGTCGACCTCCGTGCAAGCGCGCTATTACCGGGCCTTTAATCCCTGATTGACAAAGCTGGCGCACTTGGCAATGGATAGCCTTATGAAGACTAGACTTCCGTTCGCACGCAGCATGCTCATGGCAGGATTGGGAGCATTCGCGGCCACTCACCTTACCGCTTCGGCGATCGCTGAAGATTCTTACAAAGTCATAAACACATCCCAAACAATGGGCACGGGAGGCATTGATTACGTTTGCGCAGATAGCGAGGGCCGCCGCGTTTACGTCCCACGCGGCAATCAGATTCTCGCCTTCGATCTCGACACGCTCAAACAGGTTGGCGCCGTCACCAACAGCGGCGGCCACGGCGTCGCGGTCGACCCGAAATCACATCACGGTTTCAGCAGCCGCAATCCGGTGACGATGTTTGACACAACCACGCTGGAAACCATCAAGACGATCAAGGTTGAGGGCAATCCGGACGGCATCATGCATGAGCCTGCCACCGAGAAAATTTGGATTCTGAGCCATAGCGAGCCGAACGTGACAGTCATCGATCCCAAGGACGGTTCCATTACTGGGACAATCAGCCTGGGCGGCGCGCCCGAGCAGGGAGCGAGCGACGGCGCGGGCAAGGTTTACGTTGATTTGGAAGACGAAAACCAAATCGCCGTCGTCGATGCCAAGGCGATGAAGACGACCGGCCATTACAAGCTCGGCGATAAAGCTGAAGGCCCCGCCGGGCTGGCGCTGGACGCCAAAAATCACATCCTTTTCGCCATGTGCCGCAAGCCCGCGACATGCGTGATCCTGAACGCTGACGACGGAAAGATTCTGACCACGCTGCCCATCGGCTCCGGAACGGACGGCGCGGGATTTAATCCCAGCACGATGGAAGCCTTCAGCTCGCAGCGTGATGGCACATTAACCATCATTAAGGAAACCAGCCCCACCACCTTTGAGGTGGCGCAGAACGTCCAGACCAAGCAGGGCGCAAAGACTTGTTCGCTTGACACAAAGAAGAATCAAATTGTTTTGATCGCCATCGAGGCGGCGCCCGGAGCCACCCCCACGCCTGCTGCGCCACCTCCCGCTGGAGCGCGAGGCGGCCGTGGCAACCGCAATGGTCCCGGCCTGCTGGACCTCATCATCGTCGGCAAGTAATCACGGCAGGGACGCCCGCCGAGACGTCCGGGCGATTGGCATATTGCCGGAAGGGTCTTAACAGAAGGAAACGAAGAGGGAACAATTCGGCTGTTTAGCGCAGCTTGCCATTCTTCGTTACCTTCGTTCCCTTCTGTTCAATATCTCCGAAAACCACCACATTTTTTCGCGCGTGGTTTGGCGCAGGCAAGAATGAATACCCTTGGCTAGCGCCTAATGGCGTAGTTTCATCTGTGGAGCTCCTGCGGTTCACGCGAGCCACCATGAAATTCACTAAATCTGCCTTTGCAGTTTTTTGGCTCGCTTGCGCGGCGGCGGCCCAACGGCCCGCCGTCACAGTGGCAACCACCAATTCAGATTTTGTCCGGAACGAAGGAGCCGGTCGATTGATCACACCTGTCAATCAATTGGTTTCACCCGTTGGGGATCAGCTTGAGCTTCCGAGAATGCGCCCTCAGGCGCTCGCGCTAAGCCCCGATGGAAAAATTCTCGCCACCTCTGGCAAAACCTCCGATCTGATCATCATTGACCCGGCAACGTGGACGAATGTGCAAGAAATTCCGCTCCCGCCCGTGTCGATGAGCCCCACCAACACCGGCTCGGCGTTTACCCACAATCTTTCCGCCGACAAAGACGCCCAACTGAGCTTCACCGGCCTCGTCTTTTCGCCAGACGGAACGCGTATTTACCTTTCGGATGTCCAGGGCAGCGTGAAGGTTTTTGAAGTCGACAAGGCGCATCAAGTGCGGGGGATTATGTCCCTCGAGCTTCCACCTGCAAACGCGCCGGATCGGAGGGCCGAAATTCCGGCGGGACTGGCCGTCTCCGCCGATGGCGCAAAACTCTATGCCGCGTGCAACTTGGGAAATCGCCTTGCTGAACTCGACGCGAAGACGGGGCAGGTTCTTCACCAATGGCCCGTGGGTGTTGCGCCGTATGACGTCGTGTTGGTCAAACATAAGATTTACGTGAGCAACTGGGGCGGCCGCCAGCCGGATGCGGCGAGCGTCACCGGGCCAGCCGGGCGCGGCACCAAGGTGCGTGTCGATCCCGCGCGTTACATCGCCAGCGAAGGTTCGGTGACTGTGATTGAGCCGGATTCAGGCGCGTCGCGGGAAATTATGGTTGGCAAGCACGCTTCGGCGCTGGCTCTGTCGCCCAATGGCAAATTTCTCGCAGTGGCGAACGCCGCCAGCGACACAATAAGCGTCATTGATTCTCGCACAGACGACGTTGTGGAAACCATCAGCGCGCGTGTCGACCCGGGCGATCTTTTCGGCGCAAGCCCCAACGCGCTGGCTTTCGATTCCGGAGGAAAACGGCTTTACGTGTGCAACGGTTCGCAGAACGCGGTTGCAGTCATCGAATTCAAGCCCGGCGAATCCAGGTGGCTTGGGTTGGCGCCCGTCGGCTGGTATCCGGGCGCGATCGTCTGGGACAAGTGGCGGCATTCGCTCGAGGTCGCGAACATCAAGGGAATCAAGCCGCCTGCGGGCACCAACGCCTTCAATTCGCATCAATACTACGGTTCCCTGACCCGCTTCAACGAGCCGCGTGGTTCGCAGCTTGCCACCTGGACGCAACAGGCGCTGGCGGGCATCCGTTATCCGAAATTGCGCGAGGCTGCGCTCCCGCCCCGCGCGGGCCAGCCGCCGCGCCCTGTTCCCGAGCGAGTCGGCGAGCCGAGCGTTTTCAAGCACGTGGTTTATATCATCAAGGAGAACCGGAGTTACGATCAGGTGCTCGGAGATGTTGTGAGCGGGAACGGCGATTCGCGGCTGTGCATTTTCGGCGACCGGGTGACGCCGAACCAGCACAAGCTGGTGCGCGAGTTCACGCTGCTCGATAACACTTATTGCTGCGGCATCCTCAGCGCCGACGGCCATCAATGGGCCGATTCCGCCATGGCCACCGACTACATGGAAAAGTCCTTCGCCAATTTTCCGCGCAGTTATCCAGACGGCATGGAACCCAGCGACATTGATGCGCTGGCTTATTCGCCTTCGGGATTCATTTGGGACAACTGCATTGAGCACGGCAAGACGCTCCGCGATTATGGCGAATTCGCCATCTCAACCAAATCGTGGACGGACAAAACGCATTCCGGTTCGATTCACTTTCTTGACGTGTATCGCGCCTTTCAGCAAAACACCGGGCAAATCTACACGCACAGCGAGCCGTCGATCGAGTCACTGCGTCGTTTTATTGACACCACTTACACGGGTTGGGATTTGGACGTTCCCGATGTCCAGCGCGCGGCCGTTTTCACGAAGGCGCTGGGCGGATATGAAAAATCCGGGGAATATCCAGATTTTATTTTGATTTGCCTGCCGAACGATCACACCAGCGGCACCAGCCCGCATTCTCCGACTCCAGCCGCGCAAGTGGCCGACAACGACCTGGCGCTGGGGCGCATCGTTGACGCCGTGAGCCGCAGCGCGTTTTGGTCGAACACCTGCATCTTCGCCATCGAGGACGATCCCCAGGCCGGGTGGGATCACGTCAGCGGCTATCGCACAACGGCCTACGTTGCGAGTCCTTACACCAAGCGCGGAGCGACTGTGAGCGTGCAATACAATCAGACGAGCCTCCTGCGGACGATGGAATTGATGCTCGGCTTGCCGCCCATGAACCAAATGGACGCGACCGCAACACCAATGTCGGACTGTTTTGTGAACGTGCCGGACTTGCGCCCTTTCACCGCCGTCTCCAACAATGTTCCGCTGGACGAAATGAACCCCGCTGTCAAAAGGATTTCAAACGCGACGCTGCGTCGCGATGCCCGAGTGTCCGCGCGGCTGCCGCTGAGCAAGCCCGATCAATGCCCTGAGGACACCCTGAACCGAATCCTCTGGCGCGCGATGAAAGGGACGAAGGAACCTTATCCAGAATGGGCTATTTCGGGGCACGATGACGACTGAACCTCGGCAGGGCGAGGCTGCCAATGAACCTCCGCGGGGGCCGCACCCCGGCAGGGATGCAAGCTCAAGCACCGAAAAAATAATCTTGTTGTGGCGTTTTCCGAAAAGCATATCAAAACTTCGGAACTGCGACTGGCGAGCCATAGGACTCGTTCCAACGCGCCACTTGTTTCCAAGCATCTGCGGCTGGTCTTCGACACAGCCGCGCTCCGCTGCCGATCACTCCGGTTCCGCGCTGCCTTCGAGGATCAATCCTTTGGTTGACGGGAACTGCTGGTAGAAAAGCGCCAGCGCATCGCGCAGATGCTTGGCGTAGCGATAATGCGCGCCAAGGCCCGTCCGAAGTTCTGCTTCGTAAATGAATTTATCCGCCGTCGTCGTGTGCTCGAACGGGAATTCCGTCCCCAGCAACGTCCAATAAACGTAGGTTGGGTCGCTGGCGCACAGGCGTTGCGTGGCGTTTTCGTTCGCCCTGAGGCCAGCGGCGGCCAGCGTTTTTAGCGCGCTCAGTTTTTCTTCCTGCGCGGCGGGAATTTGATCGGCCGCATAATAAAATCCCTGCGGCACGAACGGGCAATACTTTGTCCCCGTCCGGTGGCGGTTCAAATCGCGAATCTCCGCAAAGCCGATGGCCGACCAGCCGAATCGCACGCTTGTCCGCTGCAGCGAAGTGCCAATCGGCGCATAGCGGTTGGAATGGCATGATAAATCGCGCACGACTTCCTCTGGCGTGACGCCGGCCGGCGTGAGAACCGCGAGCGAGGGCGTGGCGGCGTTGTCCGATTTCGGGAGCGGCGAAGTTTTGGCGCGGAACACCAGCTTTTCAAATTCGCCCGCAATGGACCGTTGCACGGATTCGACGCAGCGCGCGTGTTTGAGCATGCGCGGCGCGGGAATTTCCAATTCCGCTCGCAGCAGCTCGCCAAGCCGCTGCGCTTCGGGCAGCGGCTGCGACAAAAGAAATTGGCACAAAGCCACCCAACCGCGGGCCGACATGATGAGCATCACATTGGTCGCGGCGGCGGCGGGAAGAAAATAGCGCGCCCTGTCAAATGCATAATTCCGCTTCATGCGCGCCACTTTTTTCCGCGCGGTGTCGGACGTGTCGTCGATAAGCGATTGCGGAATGCCCATCAATGCCGGATTGGCCGCGGCCAATCCCTCCCAAATCTCCACGGACGATTGGTAGGCTTGGAAACACTGTCCCATTAATTCGCGCCAATCTCCAATTTCACGGATGCCGAGGGTTTCCGGCTCAATCAGGCCATCCAGCGAAATCTTGATGTAGCGGGTGGAGGATTCCTGTCCTCCGGCGGTCGGGCAAAGCGTCCAAATGTAATACGCCAGCCACATCGAAATGCCGTCGATGAACATCGCCACCGGCACCATGTCCGCAATCGATTGGTGCCCGTAATCGACCATGCGGAAAATGCCGTCGACGGATTTTTCCAGATTGTTCGGATCGATTTTGGAGAGGATCGATTGCAGGCCTTCGTTGTTTCGGGAATAACGCGCGCCACTGGCCGCCAGCAACTCCGGAGTCAGCGAGGGCCGGCCTGCGAGTTCCGAAGATTGACTGGGGCGGATGGCGACCTGGGTGACGTTCATGGCTTCTTTGCTGGTTTCTGTTCGCGGTTCAGTTTGATCAGCCCATTTTTCGCAGCAATGTCATCCAAGACAACTGAAATCAGGCGCTGCAAATCATGGCGGTTGCGGTCGACGAACCAGCCGAAGGTCAATACGGTTATCAACAGGAACCAGATCTGCCAGACCAGGTGCCAGACGGCTCCGATGATCACCAATTCAACGCACAGCATGGCCAGCATGACCGCCTTGGCGAAGAGCGACCAGGCGGTGCGCAGGCGGCAGCGCACCATTTGTTTGCCGTTGGCGTGCGGTTCGACGACCGTCACCAATTGCAAATGGCACCAGCGGCTGCCAAGGATTTCGACATCGAAATTGCTCCAGCCCGCGTCGGGTTTTGTTTCCCATCCTTCCTTGTCAAGCCGTTCCAGAATGCGGCGGACAAAATCAAGCCGATCCATGGGCGTGTTCGACCAGTATTCGACGTGTTCAAGCGTTTCGGGCCGGTCTTGCAAAGAAAGTGATTCCAGCGACTCGACCGCTTTTTTCGGTGTCGGGCCATAATTCAAGCGGCCTTGGTAACGCGCCCATCCGCGCACGATGGGCTGGAGGAAGAAGAGCATCGCCACCATCGGGCGCGACCAGAACCGGCGCTTGTTGCGCGGCAAGTCCGCCTGCGCGCCGGCCACAATGCACACGCCCAGTGAAAATCCGACGCTCACCAACGCCAGCGGAAGCACCCAATGAAATGGCACGGAAAGCGCGACGAGCGGCAGATTCACCAAGGCGTGATATTCGAGGCTGGTGAAAAGCATGAGCGCGGCGGCCGGCTCTGTCCGATAAACACTCTGGAAAAATCCCGTCCCGAAAAGCCCGTGATAAATGATGGGCCGCCCGATGGTGAGGCCGAATTTTGAGGCCGTATAAATTCTTCCGCGCCAAACGCTGCCGCCGATGAAATTAAAATACTCCGGATGCCGCCGCACCAGCATTGCCTCCGCCTCGCCGTAGCCGCTCTGCTGGCGCAAATACGCCCCGACCGTCGAGCGCCGGTAGTGCCACACAAATCCCGGGGGGCAAAAGCCGATTTTGTAGCCCCGCTCCTGCAAGCGCCAGCAAATGTCCACGTCATCGCCAGCGCGATGAAAAATCGGATCGAACCCGCCGATCTCCGCCAGGGCCCATTTGTAAAAAGCCATGTTGCAGCCGGGAACGTGCTCAGCCTGCCGGTCTGTCAACATAACATGCGCCGGACCGCCCGGCGAAACCATCACGGAGGCCGCGACTGCCGAATCATCGGGCGGAAGAAAATTGTGGCCGCCCATGCCGACGAACGAGCCTTTCAACAAATCCGCGACGAGGTAATAAAGCCAATCCTCGTCCGCCCGGCAATCCGCGTCCGTGAAAGCGATCACTTCGCCGTCGCCCGCGAACAAACCCGTGTTGCGCGCGACCGAAAGCCCCTGGTGCGGTTGCGTGATGACCTTGAAATTTTTGTAGAGCGAAGCGACTTGCGCCGTGATGTCCGTCGAACCGTCATTGACCACGATGACTTCGTAACTGGGATAGTTGAGCCGCCCGAGCGAATCCAGGCACGGCTGCAGCGTGCGTCCGCCGTTGAAGCACGCGACCACCACCGTCACCTTCGGATACTGCGGAAGGGGGAAGCCCGGCGCCTGCGCGAATTTCTGCCGCACCGATTCAAAAGCGGGCTTCGGCTCGCGCGCGGCGGTTGTCAAACCGAATTTCCAGTCCGGCACATCGCGCGCGTCCTTGTGCCATTCGTCCGTGAAGCTGAAAACCGCCACGCCCGCCACTCCGGCGCGGAAAGCCGATTCAATCTGCCACCCGAGAATGGCGGCCTGCTGTTCTTCGCCTTCGCGAATGCTGTCGATGCCGAGTTCCGTCAGCATCAGCGGCTTGTCTTCCGCCAGCATTTGCAAACGGGCCAGGTAATTCTCAAAAGGCCGCTGCTGATGCAGATAGACGTTGTAGGAAAGAAAATCAAAATTCTGCGGGTTGAGAAATTCGGTCGGCGGATAATTGCCGAAAGTGCAGAGGCATTCGGGATCGACGCTCTTGGCCTCGGCCGCCAGCCGTTCCAGAAAATCCTCGACTGCTTCCGCGCCGCTCCAGCGCACGATGTCCGGCGGCAACTCGTTGACAACACTGTAGGCGAAAACGGCGGGATGCCGCGCGCAGCTTTGCACCGCCGCGCGAACGGCATCGCACGCCTGTTGCTGGAACACGGCCGAATCGAGAAAACAGAGGTGCTTGCTCCAAGGAACATCGATCAGGAGCTTGAGTCCGTGGGCTTGCGCCAGGTCCAGCAGCCAGCGCGGCGGGGTATGATAGACGCGCAGCAAATTGGCGCCGAGCTTTCGGACGAGTTCAAAATCGCGCTCGGTGGCGGCGGGTTCGAGGAATGGCTGGCCTTGGGAATTCAGCCGGAACGGCCCATAGGTGACGCCTTTTGGGTAAAACTTTTTGTCGCCCAAACGAAAGAACTTTCCGTTGACCGAGGGTCGGGGAGGAGAAACAGGCGTTTGGGATGTGGTCGTCGGCATTGGGGCGGACTAGAATACGGGCGCGGCGGCAGCGTCCGGCCGCCGTGGGAGCCTGTCAAACCAAAAACCTTTCATCGTAGTATCGACGCTGCCGAGTTTGTCCCACTTCCACCCATTCGTCAAACGGCAAGCGGCGGCCAGAGCGTCTCGCAGGTTAAAGGTAGGGACGCCTCGCCGAGGCGTCCGGAGACATTCGCAAGTCCCAACGCGTTCGAAAAATGTCACGACCTCGGACGCCTCGGCGAGGCGTCCCTTTCCTGCACATTGCGCTTTGCCGAAAGTCGACTTAGGTTGACGTGCCTTATATGGAGAAACAAATTTTCAATGGGCCGCCGACGCCGGAGGAATTCCAGCGGCAGTTGCAGGAGTTCATGCGTCAGCATCTGGCCGGTTCGGCTGTTCCCAACAAGCCGGAAGCGGCCTTCACACACGAAACTCCTGAGGAAAAGACCACCGACGGCGATTTTTCCTTCGATAAGAAACCGCGCGACGTCAAAGCTTACCTCGATCGCTTCGTCATCAAGCAAGACGAGGCGAAGAAGGTTTTGAGCGTCGCATTGTGCGACCATTACCATTACGTCCGCCAAGCGCGAGAGGGGAATGGCCAGGCGAACTATTCCAAACAAAACGTCATCCTCCTCGGCCCCACTGGCGTTGGCAAAACGTATCTGATTCGCAACGCCGCCGATCTCATCGGCGTGCCGTTTGTCAAAGCGGATGCGACCAAATTTTCCGAAACCGGCTATGTCGGCGCGGATGTCGAAGATCTGGTGCGCGAATTGGTGCGGCGGGCGGATAACGACATTGACCGCGCCCAATACGGCATTATCTACATCGACGAAATCGACAAGATTGCTTCGGCCTCGAATAGTTCGGTTCGTGACGTCAGCGGGCGCGGCGTGCAGACGAATTTGCTCAAGTTGATGGAGGAAACCAACGTCCCGGCGCGCTCTCCCAACGACATCAGCGGCCAAATTCAAGCGATGATGGATCTTTCCCAGCGCGGGAAAAAGTCCCCGGCCACCATCAACACCAAACACATTTTATTCATCGTCAGCGGCGCGTTCGATGGGCTGGAGAAGATTGTCAAAAAGCGCCTGCGCGAGGCCACCATCGGTTTCGCCGCGCCCGTGCCCGGCATCCGGCACGCGGACGAATCCACCGCCTTGGAACACAGCCAGACGCGCGATTTCATCGAATTCGGTTTCGAGCCGGAATTTATCGGCCGCCTCCCGGTCCGCGTGATCTGCCGCCCGCTCGGTGTCGACGATTTGTTCACGATTCTGAAAACCTCAGAGGGAAGCATCATCCGTCAATACGAACAAACGTTTGCGGCCTACGGAATTGAGGTGCTGTTCCGCGACGATGGCCTGCGGCGCATCGCCGAGCTGGCGGCCGAAGAGACGACGGGCGCGCGCGGGCTGATGACGGTGTGCGAGCGGGTCTTTCGCGATTTCAAATTTGAGCTGCCTTCCACGCTGGTGAAACGATTTGTTGTCACCCGCGAATTGGTGGACAACCCCGCCGCCGAACTGACCAAGCTGCTGGCCGAGCACCAGAAAGAGGAGCGCGTCGTCGCCCGCCAATTGGTTCATGATTTCGCCGCGCGCTTCGGTGACACCTACAAGCTGACACTTCGTTTCACCGAAGCCGCGGCGGACCGCCTTGTCGCGATGGCTCTGGAAAAGTCCGTTCCCGTGCGCGATTTGTGCAGCGAAAGGTTCAAGGATTTTCAATTCGGCCTGAAACTGATTTCGCAAAACACGGGGCAGCAGGAATTTGTTATTGACCAGGATGCGGTCGAAACGCCGGACAAGGTTTTGAGCGACTTGGTCGTCAAGAGCTACCGGCCTAAGTGATTCTTAGTGCAATATCGGCATTGGACTTCCCTGCCGAATCAATTGCGCATCAAGGTCGAGATAGAAATCGAGGCGCCGATCTGTTTCCGCGTCATCCACCGCGCGGGCCATGAGAATGTAGGTCGCGTAATGGTTGCCTTCCGACTCCACAAGGCTCCCGTAAAATTTCGCCAACTCCGCATCAATCTCCCCCAGTTCGCGCGACAGGACTTGGAATTTCTCGCAGCTTCGCCCTTCGATCAGCGCGCAGCAAATCAGGTGATCGATGACTTGATGGCGCTGGCCGTTTCGGACGCTTCGCATCAAGCCAGAAATCCACGGACTGGGAAATGGCTGGCCGAAGGGAATGCCGCGCGCCCGCAGCAATTGCAGGACGAGTTGGAAATGCTGCAACTCCTCGATGGCGATGGCGTTCAACTCATCCACCCGCCCGTAGAGATCGCGGTATTTTTCGAGGTTCAAGGCAGTCGTCGCCGCTTTGCGCTCGAGGTGGGCGTGATCCACCAGCACGGCGGGCAGATTGGCCAGCACCTTCGGCAGCCAGTCCGCGGGAATGCGTTCGCGAAACAGCAGCATATTTTAATTTGCCAGCATGGCGGTTTGAGTGAACGTTGAAACCGATTCGGGATCAAATTAAAACGTCGTATTCCTATGTTTCAACACGTCAGCATCGCAGGGGAGAAAAAATGGAAGCCCGGCCCTTATCCAGGTGTGGAACTGCTGGAGCTGCACACCAACGAGGAAACCCAGGGCGTGACCTTCCTGCGGAAATTTCATGCAGGCACAACCGTCCCCGCGCATATCCATCCTCAGGCCAACGAGTTTGTCTACGTTCTGTCCGGCGAGTGGGAAGAGGAGGGCGTGATCTATACCACCGGCGCATTTTTCTTCTCCCCGCGCGGCGAATTGCGCGGCCCGCACATCGCACGGACGGAGGTAATTAGTTTGACAGTTTACGACGGCCCGCTGACTTTTGTTTGAGATGCCGCGCGACACACAGTTCAGTGGCAGGGACGCCTCGCCGAGGCGTCCGGGGTGAGGCATTATGCATGCGAGACCCACGATAAAATCCACACGCAACCGGACGCCTCGGCGAGGCGTCCCTACCTCTTGCGTCGGGTGAAATCAGCGGCGGCATTTCGAGTTGTGCTGGTGAGCGCACCGGATTTGAAAACGGCCCGGCGCGTTGCAAAGGTCGCGCTCGAATCTCGCCTGGTTGCCTGCGCGAATTTGATTCCGGCGCTGGAATCGCATTATTGGTGGCAGGGAAAAATGGAATCGGGCAAGGAAGTTTTGATCCTGTTCAAGACGCGAAAAAACCTGCTCAAGAAACTCGAGCAGGTTATTCTTAAATCTCACCCTTACGACACACCAGAATTTCTCGTTGTGCCGCTGGAGAGCGGAAGCAAGCGTTACCTCGCCTGGCTGGCGGCGGAAACGAAGTCCGCCGTATAAATCCGATTAATGATGGCAGCCGCAGCCGTGCCCGCAGGAACCGTCTTCCGCCTGCAAATCGGCTTCGCTTGGAACGCGGCCGAGTTCAAACGTCTTGCTGACGATTTGCTGAACTTCCTGCTGCAATTCGTGCATCTCTTCCTGCGCCTCAATAAAATTCTTGGCGACGGGATTCGCGAGGAAAGCATCGCGCTCCTTGTCAAAGGCGGCGACTTCCTTGGGATCCAGCGCAAGACCCTGATGCTGGCGCTCGTGAAGGGCGCGGCCCTTCTCGCTCAAGCTCTGATATTGCTGCTGGGCGCGCGAATCGGCCGAGAATGCCTCAATACGCTCGCGGATGCTCAGGAATTTGGGTTGGCTGACGATCGTCTCGCACAAATCCAAAGTCTTTTGGCGCACAGCGTCGTCGGTTTGAGTAATAGTGGTCTGCATAAATATGTTAAGCGAATATGGGCCAAAAGAGCCAAAGCGCAAGCCCTGACTGTTTTGAGGACTCGATATTAAAGCCGTCTCGAACAGCAGCGTCGCTCTAGGCCACCCGGGCACTTGGGATCGCGGTCAAAATCAGGCTGCAGGCGCAGACCTGATCGCATGGAATCGCTTGCAATTTCCGCAGTTTATCGCAGTGTGGATCGGGTGAGAACAGTCACAAAACAGGAAGCAAGTCAGGAATTTGACAGAATCGCGGACTTGGCGCATTCAGGGGAAAAGGTCATGGTCACTGACAGTGGCAAACCTTGGATTGTCCTCGTTCCGGCTTCCAAACCCAAACCGGGCAAATCGGTGGCGACGTTTCGAGCCCGACTTAATCGCATTTCCCGAAAACCGATTCCCGGGGTGTCCGAAGTGCTTCAGCGCGTCCGTCGTTGAAAACTTATTTAGATACATCCTGCCTCGTTGCTCTTTACGTGCCGAATGACCACACATCTGCGGCGCTTCGCCATCGGGCGCGCCATCGTGAACCAATCCTTTTTACACCTCTCCACCGATTGGAATTGCGAACGACGGTTCGCCAGTGTGTTTATAGCGGGTTAATTACCCAGGCTACGGGTCGTCTTGTTCTGCGCAGCATGGAAGAAGATTTGGGTGACGGCACATTGATTCATCAATCTCTTGAATGGACGGAGACGTTGCGTCAGGCAGAAGCCGTGGCCGACCAATTTGGTTGGACATACTCCTGCCGGTCACTCGATCTCTGGCATATCGCAGCGGCGTTGGAAATCCGGGCTGCCACCTTTGTGACCTTTGATAAGGATCAATTCACGTTGGCGAACGCAGCCGGCCTGCGGGCCGTAATTCCAGCTTAGAGAAGGTTTTTGAAATAGCCGCGTGCTCAAAACGGAATGCGGGCGGAGACGATAAAGTTGTGGTTGTATGTCGGATGATCCGTGACCGCAATTTGATACCCAAGGCCAATTGTCATTCCGACGCGCTCCCAAATCGGCAGGCGCCCGATTAGAAAGCTCGGTGTCAGGAAGACCTGGTTCAGTCCGAGATGCTCTCCATTGGGCCAGTAGGTATAATTGACATCCAACTCCGGCCACAGGACTTTGAGCACGCGATATTGGAAGGCGGTGTTAAAAAGTATCGGCGTCCCGGCCCCGCCCGGCGCGGTGAGATTGTCCGGCAAGGCCACACCCAGCGTGCTCTGTATGTCGAAATCTCGCCAGCCTTTGCCCGCCGCGATGGTGGGCGTGACAGTGTAATTGTCGGTCGTGTTGCCTTTGCTGCCGGTCGGGACGCCCAGGCCGAGAAACCCCGTGACGATATAATTGCCGTTCTCCTCGTTGGCGGAGGCGATGCGGTATTTCAGCAGGAAATTATCGTCGGCAAACCCGTCGCGTTCGTCGCCTTTGTTCCGGCTCTGCCACGCCGGATAGCCGAGTATGACTTCGACATTTTCGCAGGGGATGAGTTCCAGGCCCTTCCCGTAATCGTAACTGGTCAGGTGGACGTGCGAGGAAGTCGTCTCCCACGATTGGTCGTAACGCACTTCCTCCTCCAGCCGGGGCGTGACGGTCGTCATCGGCGTAATCCAATGCGGCTGCTCGGATTGAATTTTCGACACGCGGGCGAACCAATTTTCAAAATAATTCCCGCCTGGCGCCATGTTCGTGTCACTTGACGCGTCCTGGGCGTGGAGCGCGGTGGAAATTGCGGTGGCGACAAGAACGGCGCACTTGGCCGCAAGCCTTGTCAATTTGGAACCGTAACCATTTGACGTCTTAGAATTCATGCGCGATATATTTTCTTAAATATAACGTCTGACAAGCGCAAATTTGCGAAGTTGACGGCTCCGCCAGCGGTGATGGACCCATTACACCGCTGCTAGAGGATCTTACTTGAAGCCACTCCAGACTTTCCCCTGATCCGCTGTCGGAAACGAGCCTTACATGCTTAACCGACCATGGCTGAGGTATTTACCTGCGTTGACGAACCGGCGCTCTGAGGGAACGGTTCGTGCGATAGCGATTGAGACGTTTGACAGGAGTAGTCAAATGATTTCCCTCAGCCGCTAATCTTTGAAATGAATTCTATTATTGCCAGCCATTCAATTGACCAACTCGTGGCTTTCCAAGCCGCCTCCAAGCCGGATGCCATAGCGCTAGCCTACGGTGCCCGTTATTTAACGTACAACGAATTGGACGAGCGGGCTGCCGCCTTGGCCCATGTGCTGAGAAGCTTTGGAGTCAAACCTGAAACCGTCGTGGGCGTGTGCATGCAACGCTCGCCGGCAATGGTGATCGCTGCCTTGGCCGTTTGGAAGGCGGGCGGAGCTTACCTTCCGCTGGATGCGCTTAATCCGGCGGCGCGGCTGGCTTTCATGGCAAAGGACGCTCAGATCTCGGTCTTGGTGGCAGGCGAAGGCAACGAAGACAAGGCCCCCAAAGGCGAATGGCCAACCATCGTTCTAGATGCCGAAGGAAAAATTTTGGAAGGCGCTAATCCAACAGAATCCACCGCCGCACTTCCCGAGGCTGGACTGGATCGCCTCGCCTACGTGATCTACACGTCCGGTTCCACTGGCGAGCCGAACGGGGTCGAAGTCACGCAAGAAAACCTCCTGAGCCTCGTCTCCTGGCATCAACAAGCATTCCAAGTCACCTCCGATGACCGGGCAAGTCAAATTGCCAATTTTGGTTTTGACGCCGCCGGTTGGGAAATCTGGCCTTACTTGGCTACCGGCGCCTCGGTTTACATTGCCGGCCCTCAACTGGCGGGTGATGCTGTTGCTTTGCGCGATTGGCTGGTGGCGGAGCGGATCACAATCAGCTTCGCGCCAACGCCCTTGGCGGAGCTTTTGCTGACCTTGCCCTGGCCGCGGCAAACAGCCTTGCGCTATTTGCTCACCGGGGCTGACACGCTTCACCGCTACCCACCCGAGGGAGTGCCTTTTCAATTGATTAACAATTACGGCCCGACCGAATGCACGGTGGTGGCCACTTCAGGCCGTGTTCTGCCTGGAGACGCGAAGGACGGACTTCCGACCATCGGCTGGCCCATATCCAGCGCGCAAATTTATATCTTGGATGACGCGGGACAGCCGGTGGCAGGGGGGACCGAAGGTGAACTCTATATTGGCGGCGCGTGCGTCGCGCGAGGCTACCGAAATCGGCCGGAGTTGACCGCCAAGCGATTTGTTGCCGACTCGACCAGCCCAACGGGTGGGCGAATGTTCAAAACTGGGGACGCGGCCAAATTCCTGCCTGACGGGCAAATAGCCTTCGCGGGGCGCAAGGACGATCAAATCAAAGTGCGAGGCTTTCGCATCGAGCCAAATGAAATTGCCGCCGCGCTGAATCGCCATCCGCAAGTGGTGCAGAGCTTGGTCGTGGGGGTTCAAGCTGGCGCAGGGGAAAAGCGTCTCGTGGCATACATTGTCCCTGCCCGTGACGGCACACCCACGCCAAGTGAGTTGCGCGATTTCCTTCGGGTTCGTCTGCCGGATTACATGATACCCGACATTTTCGTGAAGCTGGACAGCCTGCCGCTTTCCGCCAACGGGAAGCCAAGCAGGTCTCAACTGCCCCTTCCGAACGAGGAGAACACGCTGCAAGATCATGCGTTCACCGCTCCCAGGACGGAGTTGGAGAAAACGGTGGCCGATATTTTGGGGAGCTTGCTTGGATTGCCGCGTGTGGATGTGGAAGAAAATTTCTTCGCGATGGGCGCCCACTCGCTGGTGGGCGCGCAGCTCATTGCCCGGCTCCGCCGCATTTGCGGATTGGAGATGAGTCTTCGCACCTTGTTTGCCGGCCCTACTGTGGCGGAATTGGCAGCGGAGATCGAACGGCTGCAGCAGAGTCCCAAGCGCGCGCAGCCGAAGGACCACGAATGTTTGCAGGTAGCTTGTCTGCCAGGCTAACCCCGCATACTTCTTCCACGTGATCACAAAAGGACCAAATCAAACCACTTCAAGCAAGGATGCTTCGGAACTAAGCCTCTTCCATTTGTTGGACCCAAATGTATTGGCCAACCCTTATCCTCTCTACAATAGGCTCCGCACGGAACAGCCTGTTTTTTGGGATCCCTACATGCATTCATGGGTCGTCACGCGTTACCCGGATGTGGTCCGCGTTCTCCGCGATTTTTCAGCGCAGCGAATTCGCACCCCGGAACAGCTTGCCGCCCTGGACCTCACCGAATTGACTCCGATGGCCAAGATCATGGTCAAGCAAATGCTATTCATGGATCCGCCGGGGCATCGGCGCATCCGGGGGTTGGCGGCTGCCGCCTTTACGCCGCAGCGCGTGGAAGCGTTGCGCTCGCATATACGCGATATCGTCAGCGATTTGCTCGGAAAGGTGGCGGGGAAGGGAACTGTGGATCTGGTTGCAGACCTTGCCGAGCCGCTCCCTTGCATTGTGACTGCCGAAATGCTCGGCGTTCCAGTGGAAGACCATCCCCAGCTAAAGGTCTGGTCAGAAGATTTCGCCGAAATGCTGGGCAATTTCGAGCACGACGCCGATTGCGTGCCGAGAATCCTCAAGAGCACCGAGGACATGACAGCCTATTTTCGTTCCGCCATGCGCAAAGAGAAGTTGCGGCCCGACGGGCTTGTCGGCGCGTTGACGAACGCGGAAATTAACGGTGATCGTTTGACAGAAGAGGAAGTCATCGCCAATTGCATCATCACGATGATTGGCGGCCAGGAAACCACCACGAATTTGGTCGCCAGCGGGACGCTCACGCTGCTGCGAAATCCCGGCCAGCTTGCAAAATTGCGCGGGAACCCTGGCTTGCTCCCTTCGGCCGTGGAGGAATTGCTTCGTTACGAAAGCCCGGTGCAGCACACAGCGCGCATCGCCCCGGACGAAGTCCTTTTCGACGGAAAGAAGATTCGGAAGGGCCAGGCCGTCATCGCCGTCATGGCGGCGGCCAATCGCGACCCCGAGCGGTTTCCGAACCCGGACGCGCTGGATGTGGCGCGAGCGGACAACCGCCACGTCGCCTTCGGGTCGGGCGCCCACGTCTGCTTCGGCGGACCGCTGGCCCGCGTCGAAGCGCAAATTGTCTTTGAAGAAATGCTGAAACGGTTCCCGCATTGGGCGCTGGAACCCGGCCCGCTTGTCTGGCGGACCAACCTGGGAATTCGTGGCCTCACCTCATTGCCAGTCAACCTCACCAGGGTGGCGCCTGGAACTTGCGCCGCCACCGCAAGCCCGCCGCAGGAGACCATTTAATATGATTGCCTACCTCACCGAACTTTTTGCCGGCGTTCCAGAGACGTTCCACCGAACCCGGAAGCCCGCCAGCATCCCCGAAGAATTGCTGACGACCGTTCGAAAGCAAAATCCGGGGCTGCAAATCGACGATGCCTTTGTAATGCCCCTTTGGTTTTTCCAGCAAAGAACATGGTTTGAAGATCCGGCCGGATCGGACAGCGCCGTTTATAATTTTTCACATCTCCTGCGCATCCGGGGCCCGCTGAACGAAAGCGCCTTGCGGCAAAGTCTTCAGGAACTGGTCCGCCGCCACAGCGTGCTGCGTTCGGTTTTTCGAGTCATGGAAGGCAAGCTGATTCAAATTATTTTGGCTCCGCAGCCGTTCGCTCTCTCCGCCACGCAATTGAGCGGTTCGGCCGGGGAAAAGAACCAGCAATTGCAGGTGGCCGCGCATGCCGAAGCCCGGCAGCCATTCTATTTGGCGAACGGCCCGATGCTGCGCGCAAAGCTGATGCGCCTGCAGCCGGACGAGCATGTTTTGCAGTTGACAACGCATCATCTCACTTATGACGATTGGTCCAACGGGGTTCTGATCCACGAATTGGGCGGGCTCTACCGCGCGTTTGCGGAAGGAACTACACCGTCGGGCAGCCCCGCGCGTTATCAGTACCGGCGATTTCGTGCGCTGGCAGCAAAAGCAGCTCCAGACTCCGGAATGGAAATTGCAGCAAGAGTATTGCAAGCAACAACTGGACTCGCCGACGGGCTTTCAGCATCTGCCAACAGATTTTCCGCAGCCAGCACGGAACGTTCACGCCGGGGCCCGCCAGAAGGCGGTTCTATCGGCGGCTCAAGCAGACGCGCTGAACTTGTTGTGCCGCCAGCAGCGTGTGAGCCTCTTCATGGTTCTCCTCGCTGGATTCACCTGCCTCCTCCACCGTTACTCCGGCCATGAAGAGATTGGAGTGGGCTCGTGCGTGGCCAATCGTCCGCTGGAAGAAGTGGAAGGATTGATCGGGCGCTTTGGCAATTCGACCATTCTTCGCACCAGTTTGTCCGGAAACCCGACCTTCAGCGAACTGCTCAACCGCGTCAAGGAGGTGTCGCTGAAAACATGGTCCAACCAGGAGCAGCCCCTCGGCATGTTATTGACAGAAATGGCCGAGGAGAACGGGCGGAGCCCCCAAGCGCCCTGCCAGGTGATGTTCGTCCTGCAAAACGCACCCAAAGAGCAATGGCAGATACCAGGATTGAAAGTGGAATGGTCGTCGGTGGACACCCCAACGGCAAAATACGATTTGAACGTCTGGCTAAGAGTCGAGCCAGCGCTTGAAATCACTTTTGAATACAACACCCAGATGTTTGCATCCTCCACCATCAGCAAATTCCTCGCGGAATTTCAGGCCATTCTGGATGCCATGGTGCAGGATCCAAAGAAGCCAGTGGAATCCGTCCGTATTTCGGCCTAAGGCTCAGAACGGCGGATGTCCTTGAATTTGTTGAAATCCCGAACAATGGAGACAATCCCGGTTCCAAGTTCCACTGCTGACGCTGCGAGGTAGGCATCGGCAAAATGGGCATTTTGGGTTCGACAACGGTTTAATGCGTCAAGCAGTCGCTCGCGCTCGACGGTTTCCACACCCCGCGATTGAATGAAGATCGCCAATGTTTCTGCCACCGCGGTGCGTTTTATTTTGTAATAAGACTCAAGCGTATAAAATGTCTCAGCGATGATGACCGGGAGCACCACAATGGCAGTCTTGCCCTCATCGGCCCGTTCGACAAGCTTCCTCGCCCTCTCAGCCATGCCCGGCGGCTCTTGGGTAAAAAACCGAACCAAAATATTGGTGTCAACAAGTTCCCGGGGCACGCTTACCTTTCGCTGGGTTTATTTGCGTGTTCCGCAATGCTTCGCATCGCGGCTTCGCGCTCTTTCTTTCGGCCAGGAAATTTCTTGGGCGAGCGCAGGCTGCCAAACAGGCTTAACGCGCTGGGCTGCGCTTGGACCATTGCCGTGCCATCTTCCCGGATGGTCCACTCCAGCCGTTGGCGTGGTTTCAATTTTAGCGCGTCGCGGATTTCTCCGGGCACCGTGGTTTGCCCCTTGTCGGTCAAAGTTGATATCGCCATGCCCAGAGCCTGCCACACGCTAGGGTAATGATGCAAAATCGGCATTACACCTGAAGTCTGCATTACAATTTCCCGCTGCCTTGTTGCTCCTTTTCTGCCTGCTCTTTTCCTTGATTCGGTCGTTCCAAATTCAATATTCAGAATTTTTCTCAAAAATCGTGCCAAAAACACTCTGGTAGGATTTCCATTCAGCCCCAGCCGTGCCAAAGTGCGTCCATGCGCAATCAAAGTCATATGGAGGGAAGAAGAGCGGCGCGCAATTCCGCTTTCATGCGCCGAAGTCTCGACGGGCCACAGCGACGGAGTTCTCGCCACCCTCCCGGCTCGGGTTCCTCAACGTTTTCAGCCGGGTTTCGCCGGAAAACAGTTGCACTCTATTGCACCCTATTGCACCTGCGGTTTTGTCGCCCAGGGTGCTCGCTCCAAAATCGGTTTCCGGCGCCATCCAGCTCCACGTGTTTCCAAATCGCGCTATTGTCGAAGTGCCGACTGCCCGCTTGCTTTGGCGGGCGGGTTGATTCAAGTTTATGGGGTGAATGAGCCTTCACCGGCTTGCCGCGTGATTGAAATTAATTTCGAATCGTGAAAAAGAAATTCCTAGTGCCTTTGCTGTTCCTGCTCGTCTTTGCGGCGAGCCGGTGGCCGGGGTTGATGCCGGGCAATTTCAGCGTCGCCTACGCTTTCTTTTTCTGCGCGGGCTTGTACCTGCCGGGGGTGGCAGGAATCCTGGTTCCGCTAGTCATCATGACGGCAACGGACTTTGTTCTAAGCAGGTTTTACTATCCCGATTTCTCGTGGGGCAACTTTATTCTTTACCAGTCGCCTAACTATATCGCCTACATCGGCATCATGCTCTTGGGCCGGACGACCGGGCGCAAGAAACCTTGGTGGCTTCTCGTCACAGGGGGGATTGTCGGCGCGATGCTCTTTTACCTCGTCACCAACACGGCGTCCTGGTTCATGCTCGGTTACGCAAAGACGTTTGCGGGCTGGCTGCGGGCCATGACGATCGGCCTGCCCGGGTTTCCGCAAACCTGGGAATTCTTCCGTAACACGCTGATGAGCGGCGGTTTGTTCACGGGCCTGTTTGTCGGCGCAATGAAATTGTCCGAGGCGGAGGCCGAGGAAAAAGAAGAGGCCAAAGATGAATCCGATGAAGAAAGCGGCGAAAAAGCCCCTGCGCCAGACGGCGAAGCGGAACCTGCCGGCGCAAAATCCTGACATCAACATGAACTCCGAAACCACCGCCACTCGGCGAAACTTTATCAAAACCGTCGCCGCCACCGGCGCGGCGGTCGCGCTCACCGGCTCCGCCCCTGCGGCGGAAGACCCAGCGCCCGCCCGCAAGACGCGGCTCGGCTTCGACAATTTCTCCGTGCGCGACTTGAAATGGAACGCCAGCCAGCTCATCGATTATGCCGCCTTTCTCAAGCTCGATTCCCTGTTCCTGACCGATCTCGATGTTTACGAAAATTTTGAACCGGGCTATTTGCGGGATTTGAAAAAGAAGGCGGAGGACAACGGCCTCGTCATTTATGCCGGTTCATGGAGCATTTGCCAGACTTCCAAGCATTTCAAAAACAAATGGGGCACGGCAGAGGAACATCTTAAGTTGGGCATTCGCGTAGCCAAGGAACTCGGCTCGCCCGCCTTCCGCTGCATTCTCGGAATGGGCGACGATCGCACCACTCCCGGCGGCATCGAGGCGCGGATGGCCGACACGATCAAGGTTTGCAAGAGCGCCCGCAGCCAGGCTCTTGATGCGGGCGTCAAGATCGCCATCGAAAATCACGCCGGCGATATGCAGGCGTGGGAAATCGCCAGCTTGTGCGAGGAGGCGGGCAAGGATTACGTCGGCGTCACGCTCGACACCGGCAATTGCACGTGGACGATGGAAGATCCGATGGCCGCTCTCGAAATTATGGCCCCTTACGTTGCCGCCTCCGCCTTGCGCGATTCGATGGTCTGGCAGACTCCGGAGGGCGCCGCCGTGCAATGGACGGCGATGGGAGATGGCGTGATTGATTACAAGGCGTTCGTGCCGCGCTTTCTCGAATTGTGCCCGAGCATCCCGGTGAATGTGGAAATTATCTCTGGCTTCACGAAGGACCTTCCGTATTTCCGCAAGGGTTTCTGGGATGTCTGGCCAAAAGCGCGCGCGAAAGATTTCGCGAAATTCGAGGCTCTTGCGCGGCAAGGCAAAATGATCCCCAACCGCCAAAGCGCCGGCCCCGAATCAGACAAGGAATACCAGAAATCCGGCCTTGAGAAGAGCCTGGCCTACTGCAAGCAAACGCTCGGCCTCGGCCTTAAAGCGTGAACGCACATAAATCCCATGCTTCCCATTCCTCCCATAAAACTTCACCAGCCCCCTGTCACTGCGGGTTAAAAGTAGTTGCGCTTTAACGCCACGCGTGGCTAGTTGACCGACAATTTATGACGACGAGTGTTTTGACACCAGACGAGCTGACGAAACTAACGACCGACCTGAACCGCCTCGCCCACAATATTTGGTGGACCTGGAATCAAGGCGCGCAGGAAATCTTTTTGGATCTCTCGCCACGCTGCTGGCAGAATCTCTATCACAACGCCGTCGCCGTGATGCATGAGGTTTCGGACTACGAATTGCGGGTCCGCCTGCAAGACCCCGAATTTGCCGCGCGCGTCCGCAGTGTCTTGCACGATTTTGAGACCTACATGTCCGACAAGGAAACATGGGGCCGCCAGAACGCGCCGCATTTGATCAAGAACCCGGTCGCTTACTTTTCCGCCGAATTCGGATTTCACGAAACGCTTCCCATCGCGGCGGGTGGCTTGGGAGTTTTGGCGGGCGACCATACGAAGTCGGCCAGCGATTTGGGCCTGGGGTTCATCGGCATCAGCCTTTTTTATCGCGAAGGCTATTTCCAGCAGCAAATCAATCAGGACAACTGGCAGACGGAATATTACACGCTGCTCAACCCGCAAAATCTTCCTCTGGAGCCGGTGCTGGACGCCAAGGGCAAGCCGCTCGTTTGCGCGGTGGAAATCGACATGTCCGATGTCTTTTTCCAGGCCTGGCGCATCAACGTGGGCCGCGCGGTGGTCTATTTGCTTGACGCGGATCGCCCGGAAAATCCGCAGCACATGCGCGATTTGACCCGGCGTGTTTACGGCGGCGACAATACGATGCGCATCATGCAGGAAATGATTTTGGGCATAGGCGGCGTTCGTCTGCTGCGCGCGCTCGGCGTGCAGCCTTCCGTTTACCACATGAACGAAGGCCACGCGGCCTTCCTGACTCTGGAATTGGTGCGGGAAAAATTGGCGGCTGGATTGAAGCTCGCTGACGCAGCGGCCAAGACCAAGGAGCAATGCATTTTCACCACCCACACGCCGGTGGAAGCGGGCCACGACCGTTTCAGTCGCGACCTCGTCGGTTACGCTATGAAGCGATTCGCAGAGCAGTTGCGCATGCCGCTCGAAGAGTTCATGGGCTATGGCCGCGTCCATGCAACCGATGCGGCGGAGACCTTCTGCATGACGGTGCTGGGCCTGAAGCTTTCCCGCGCGGCCAACGCTGTCAGTGAATTGCACGGCCACGTCAGCCGTGAAATGTGGCATTCGCTCTGGCCGGACCGCCCCGTCGACAAAGTGCCGATCGATTACATCACCAACGGCATTCACTTGACAGGTTGGATGAAGGGCCCGGTGCGGAAATTCTGGCTGCGCAAGCTGGCCGGCTCGGCCGGGGAATCCGACGTGGCTGTGGGCGAATCAACCGCGTTTTGGAAGCGCGCCCCGGGAATTTCGCTGGAGAAGGAGGTTCACTCCGAGGAATTCTGGAAGAAACTGGCTGATCCGAATTTCATTTCCGACGAGGAATTGTGGGCGCTGCGCTATAAATTGCGCCGCGAATTGATCGAGTTCGCCCGCCGCCGCCTTGGCCTGCGCCAAAGCCAGACGGATTTTATTGTTTACGATCAATTGCTTGAGCCGGACGCGCTGACAATTGGTTTCGCCCGCCGTTTTGCGACCTACAAACGCGCGCCGCTGATTTTCGACCAATTCGAGAACATCGTGAAATTGGTCGGAGACCGCCGCCGCCCGGTCCAATTCATTTTCGCGGGCAAAGCGCATCCGCGCGACGACGATGGCAAGCGTTACATCCAGCGCATCATCCATCTCAGCAAATACAGCGAGATGAAGGGGCACCTTGTGTTCATCGAGAATTACGACATCCACGTCGCGCGCCAGATGGTTTCCGGCTGCGACATCTGGCTGAACAACCCGCGCCGTCCGCTCGAAGCTTCCGGCACCAGCGGCCAGAAGGCGGGCTGCCACGGCTGCCTGAACTTGAGCATCATGGACGGCTGGTGGCGCGAAGGATTCGACGGCACCAACGGTTTCGCCATTGGCGATGATTCGAATCCGAAGTCCGTTGAGGAGCAGGATCGTATTGACAGCGCCAATCTTTTCAAGGCGCTCACCGAGAAGGTCATTCCGACGTTTTACAATCGCGACGACCGCGGCATCCCGCGGCAATGGCTGCAAATGATCCGCCGGGCGATGGTCACGCTGGTGCCCAAATACAGCACCTGGCGCATGGTCCAGGAATACACCAACAAGTTTTATTCGACACCCAAGTGAACTACGAAGCGGTGATCG
Organism: uncultured Verrucomicrobiae bacterium; assembly: GCA_963764165.1. GTDB lineage: Bacteria > Verrucomicrobiota > Verrucomicrobiia > Limisphaerales > Palsa-1400 > Palsa-1400. The sequence continues at coordinate 2,947,420 of CAVXRD010000002.1, read as the reverse complement.
GGCTGGAAACACACGTCCAGCTCAAGACGAAGTCCAAAATGTGGTGCGGCTGCGCGAATGAATTCGGCTCGCCGCCCAACACCAACGTTTGCCCCATCTGCCTCGGCCTGCCCGGCGTGCTGCCGGTCGCCAATGACGAGGCGCTCAAATTAACCGCGCTGACGGGTATGCTGCTGAAAGCGGAAATTCCGTCTTTCGCCAAATTCGACCGGAAGAATTATTTCTATCCGGACGTCCCCAAGAATTATCAAGTCACCCAATACGACAAGCCCTCCACCAAGGGCGGCATTGTCGAATTCGAGTTCAACGGCGGGCTCGCCAAGATCAACATCACCCGCGCTCACTTGGAGGAGGATGTCGGCAAGAACTTTCATTTCGACCGCAACAGCGGCGTTGATTTCAACCGCGCGGGCGTGCCGCTGCTGGAAATCGTTTCCGAACCGGAACTCACCGGCTCCGAAATGGCTTACCAATATCTGAATGCGCTGGTGGAAATTCTGCGCTACGGCGGCATCAGCGATTGCGACATGGAAAAAGGCGAGGTTCGCTGCGATGTCAACGTGAGCGTCCGCCCCGTCGGAACGACGGAGCTGGGGAAGAAAATCGAGATCAAGAACATGAACAGTTTCAGCGCCGTCCGCCGCGCGCTGGATTATGAAATTCCGCGTCAAATAGAAGTTTTGAACAAGGGCGGCCAGCTCTCGCAGGAAACCCGCCGCTGGGACGACGTCGGCGGCATGACCGAGACGATGCGCTCAAAAGAGATGGCCCACGATTACCGGTATTTTCCCGAGCCCGATTTAATGCCGTTCGCGCCAACCGACGCGTGGAAGGCGGAAGTCGCCACGCGCATGGTGGAATTGCCGCTGGCCAAAAAACAGCGGCTGATTTCGCAATACCAATTGCCCGCGTCCGACGCGCAAACTTTTACGTGGGATCGCCCGCTCGGCGATTATTTCGAGAAGATCGCCCCGCGCTCCAAAAATCCAAAGGCCGCCGCCAATTGGATTATCAACAATCTCCGCGCCAAGCTCGCCGAATCGGGGGCCACGCTGGCGGATTTGAAATTTGAGCCTGAAAATATACTTGACTTAGCGGAGATGGTGGAGGGCAAGAAAATCAGCAGCTCCATTGCGCAGCAAGTGTTCGCCGAGATGTTTGACAACGGCTTGAAGCCGGCGGCCATCGTCGAGAAAAACGGCTGGGCACAAGTCAGCGATTCCGGCGCGATTGAAACATTGTGCGATCAGGCCATCGCGGCCAATCCGGGACCGGTTGCGGATTACAAAGCGGGCAAGGCCGCGGCGCTGAATTTCCTCAAGGGACAAGTCATGAAATTGAGCAAGGGCAAAGCCAATCCGAATGTGGTCGGCGAGATTCTCGAACGGAAATTGAAACCGTGAGCGACGGCGCCAACCCACCCGGCCACACCAATGCGCTGTCCCGGGAAAAATCGCCTTACCTGCTGCAGCACCAGCACAATCCCGTCGATTGGTTCGCATGGGGCGAGGAGGCGTTTTCCAAAGCGCGCCACGAGGACAAGCCGATTTTTCTCAGCATCGGCTACTCCACCTGCCATTGGTGCCATGTGATGGAGCGCGAGTCCTTCGAGAACGAAACCCTCGCCGAATTCCTCAACGCAAATTTCGTCAGCATCAAAGTGGACCGCGAGGAGCGCCCCGATGTTGACAAAATATACATGACAGCAGTGCAGGCCATGACCGGGCAGGGCGGGTGGCCGCTGAATTGTTTTCTGGCCCCCGATTTGAAGCCGTTCTACGGCGGCACCTATTTTCCGCCTGAGCCAATGCACGGACGGGCGAGCTTCATGCAGGTGCTCCGGCAAATCGCCGGCCTGTGGAAGACGCGCCGCGACCACATTCTCGAAACGGCGGCGGATTTTCATCTGAAGCTCGAGAGTTACGTCGCGCGGGAGCCCGCGGATTTGCTGCTTTCGCCCGCGATCCTCGAACACGCGGTGACGCTGTTCAAGCGCGAGTATGATCCGCGTTTTGGCGGCTTCGGCGGCGCGCCGAAATTTCCCCGCCCGAGCCAGCCCGCCTTTTTGCTGCGGCAGGCGATGCGCTCCGCGGACGCCGAAGGCATCCAGATGGTGCTGCACACGTGCGAATGCATGGCCGACGGCGGCATTTGCGACCAGCTCGGCGGCGGCTTCGCCCGCTACTCGGTGGACGCGCAATGGCTCGTCCCGCATTTCGAGAAAATGCTCTACGACAACGCGCAACTGGCGAATCTTTATCTCGACGCTTTTCTCGTCAGCGGCGACCCGCGCCACGCTAGCACGGCCCGCGGCATTTTCGACTATGTTCTTCACGACATGACCGACGGTGAGGGCGGTTTTTATTCCGCCGAAGACGCGGACAGCGAAGGAAAGGAAGGAAAGTTCTATTGCTGGACGACCGCCGAACTTTCGCAATTGCTGACGCCACAGGAATACAAAATCGCCTCGCGTTTTTTTGGTTTGACTGAGGGAGGCAATTTCGTCGATCACAGCGACCCGGAACCTTTGCCCGGGCAAAACGTGCTCAGCATCGTTGACGCGAATCTTTCGCCGTCTGAAGTGGCGCTGCTGGCCTCGGCCCGGCAAAAAATGTTTGACGCGCGCAGCGAACGCATCCGCCCGCACCTGGATGACAAAGTGCTCGCGTCGTGGAACGGAATGATGCTCGGCGCGCTGGCCCGGGGTTATGCAGTTCTGGATGATGCGAAGTATCGCGAAGCGGCGGAAAAAAATCTCGCGTTTTTGCGCGGAAGACTTTGGGACGAGCCAACCAAGACGCTGTTCCATCGCTGGCGCGACGGCGAGCGCGACAGCGTCCAATTGCTTTCGGCTTACGCCAATCTTTGCGCGGGTGTCATCGATCTTTATGAAGCCACGCTCGCGCCAGCGCATTTGGAATTCGCCGCCGCGCTGGCAGAGGCGATGCTGGCCAAGTTTTACGACCCGGCGGAAGGCGGTTTCTTTGACAGCGCCACCGGAACCAGCGACTTGATTTTGCGCTGCAAGGATGATTACGACGGCGCGGAGCCTTCGGGAAATTCCGTCGCGACGCTGGCGCTGCTGCGATTGGCCGCAATAATGGCTCGCCAGGATTTTGCCGAAGCCGCCGAGAAAACCTTGCGCCTCCTTTCATCGCGTTTGAGCGAACTTCCACAGGCTGTCCCTCATTTGCTCTTGGCGCTGGATTTTTATTTGGACAGTCCCAAGCGCGCCGTAATCGCACGGGCGGGGGATGATTCGACGACACGCGATTTGCTGCGCGCCATCCATTCCGTGTATCAACCCGGCAAAGTCGTGATGGGAAATGCCGGGCCGGTCGATGAATTCACACGCTCGCTTCCGGCGCAAGACGGCCCGGTGGTTTATTTGTGTTCGGGAACCGCGTGCCAGGCTCCGACGCGCGATGCAGAGACTATCCGAAAATTCCTTGCGCCAACTTCTACACCTTGAGGCAGGGACGCCTCGCCGAGGCGTCCGGGCCAGCGTGCGAAAAAGTATTGACGCATTAGAATTTCGAGAGCCTCACCCCGGACGCCTCGGCGAGGCGTCCCTACCTTTTCGCCTCGGTCAAATGATGCGAAATAGTGTGGTCCAGATAAGTGGCGAGTGAAAGAATTTGCGCGTCCGTCAACGGCCCGCCTTGGGACTCGGCGAAGGCGGGCATCATCGTGTGCGGCTTGCCTAGGGTGATGACTGTCTTCCAATAATCAAAATCGGTCGGCTGCTTCAGCGCGTGCAAATCCGGCACCGAACTCGCGCGACGCGACGACTCGTGGCAAATCCCGCAGTCCACCGCGTAGAGATCCTGCCCATATTTTTCCGCGCCGCGATCGGCGTGGCACTTGGCGCAATCGCCCGAGAAAATCGCCTGCGCATCGTTCTTCGCCTTGAGCATCGCGGCGGCGCGATCCTCATCGCTCAACTTGCCGCGTGCGGCGGGCGGCGGCGGGACGTAGACCACGAGGGAGGCTACGCTCACAAATTTCTCCTTGTCCGGCATCGTGTGGTAGAAATTCGTCATTGTCTTGGTGATTAGCCCAGTTTTGCCGATGAGATGGATTTGCGCCTTGATTTCGCCGCTTTCGTTCGGCGCCAGCCGCCACGGGAGTCGCGGCAAACTGACCGTGGTGCAACCACAGGAATTCGAGATCGCGTCAATAACAATATCGTTGGTGAACACGTTGGTGATGATGAAGGAATAGCGCGCGTATTCCTCGCCTGGGGCGGCATCGTAGCGTTTGGATTGGGAGTCGTAGGCCAGTTTGGGCTGCGCCTGCGCAGCCGCGCCCGCCCACAAACAGGCGGCTAAAACAATAGTGAGAACCCCAAATCGCATTGCACCCATGTTACTGCATTGCCAGGCCGATTCAAGCACCGCCGGAGGCGCTGACTCAGGTAGGGACGCCTCGCCGAGGCGTCCGGATTTGCGCGTGAATACTGCCTCACCCCGGACGTCTCGGCGAGACGTCCCTACCTTCTAAGGAGTCACGCGCGGTTGACTTTGCCGCATCCCGCCGCTACTGAAAGCAGCGATGCCAACGCCATCCGCGCCATTCCAGGGATCGGTCGAATTTCTGCCGGGGTTCAGGCCGCGCGCGCGACTGGCGGTGGCCGTGTTTGATTTTGACGGAACCGTTTCCTGGCTGCGCCACGGCTGGCCGGAACTGATGTGCGACGTTTTCCTCGCGCATTATCCGCTGCGCGCCGGCGAACAGCCTTGCGCGGTCCATGACGAAATTCTGGCCGAGATTTTATCAGGCAACGGCCTGCCCTCCATTTTCCAAATGCGGAAATTTGCAGAGCGCGCGAAGCCTCGGAATCCCTTCGTGCCGTCGCCCGAGGACTTGCTTTACGATTACCAAAGCCGCCTCGACAAACTCATTGAGGAACGATCAGCCTCCATCCAAACCGGCGCGTTACGTCCCGATGATTTCGTCGTTTTCGGGGCGCGGCGGATGTTGGAAATTTTGCTGGAACGCGGCGTCAAACTTTTTGTCTTGAGTGGCACCGTCGAACATCGCGTCCGGCAGGAAGCGGAGTTGCTGGATGTGGCCCGCTGCTTCGACGATAGAATTTTCGGCAGCCCAATCGCTGGAGAGTTTTCCAAACGCACCGTCCTTGAGCGCATTCTCGCCGAGGAGAGAATCCCGGGAGAACAAATGATCTGCTTCGGCGACGGCCCGGTGGAAATCCGTCACGCGCACGAACTCGGCGCCCTCTCGATCGCCGTCGCCAGCGATGAAAACCGACATGGATCAGGCGTGGCCGATCCCTTCAAGCGCGCCCAACTGCTGGAAGCTGGGGCGCACGTGGTCATACCCGATTATCGGGATGCCGAGGCGCTGCTGACAACGTTTCACGGCGAACGCTAGCGTATTTGCACAACCAGCAGCGTCGAGGGGTTTGGCTAATTACCAAGTGTTACCACCATAGGCACTAATTCACTCAAAACTCTTTCAATCTCGGCGGGGGCGACGGGCTCTACGACAACGTTGCCCGCCTGTGCGACGCACTGTTTGCCTGCGGGCACTTCAACGATTTCATTCTTTCCCGCCACAGTGGCAAATACGATCAGCGTCCCACGAGCGCACAAGGCGGTCGTCTTCGCTTCGCCGCGTTCGCCAATATCGGTTCGCACCCTAAAATACGCCTCTTGCACAGAGACAATGCCGTTCGTCGTGCGAATTTGAAAAGTCGAATGGCTTTTTTTGGCCGATCCCAGAACTGTACCTTCTGCAAGTTCGAAGACCGCCTGCGGTTGAGCGATGCTCGCCGAAGGAATGCCGTTTATTTCCGTCAATTTCAATTCAGTCTCAGCTTCGACTCTTAGCTGCAAGCTCTTGCCAAAGGTCAGGTGCGTCTCGCTGTCAGGACCCGTGTGAATCGTGGTCCCCGGGAGCACTATCTTATTTGCTTTGATCGGATGAGAATCCCCGTTCACTGTGAATTGGCCAGTGCCCTTGACCGACCGAGTCTCCATGCCCTGTGGCGAGGTGGATGCGCAACCGCACAAAAAAGCATAGGTAGCCATGAAACCAATCACCGAGAGACGCACGCTCAAATGTTTCATTTTGATATCGACTGGGTTTATGAATTATTCAATGTGGCGACGATGCGGTCTGCCTCGGCGGTCCGTTGCCGTTGAAAGGCTGCACGATCGGAGGCGGAGGTGGTGGCGGCATCGGCTGCGGATAACCCGGGCCACCGCAAATTATGACACACCGCTCGTTAAGCTTCGCCATCGTCGCGGTGTCGATTTGTGTTGCCATCAAATGTCCAACGTCAGTCTCGCACTCTTGCCCGCTGTGAAGTGTAACGCTCTCGACTTGCCCTTCGACCGCCGCCGAGACGACTACAGTTCCAGCGATACTAAAAAACTTAACATGCGGCGTGCCGCTCGCGGACGGTTCCACCTCGATATAAAAGTCAGTTCCGCGAATCGAGGCGACGCCGTTTGGAGTCCGAATTTCGTACTTCGAGTTTGCCGTAATCTTCTTTACCTGACCAAAGATTGATCCGCTCTTCAGATTCAGGACCGTTTCGGATTCAGCCGTTGGACCGCGTCCCATCTTTTTCATTTCCATCAAATTTAGGTCCGACGAGGGATCAACTGCGATGGCCGACGTTACGCCGTTTACTGACAGGTACGCTTCAGAATGGGATCCTGTGAGAACGGTCGTTCCGGGAGAAATCTCGACGTTCGGCTTGAGCCTTTTGGAAGCGCCGTTCTGAACACGGCGCGCCTCACCTTTAACTGTGCGGACAACGGCGGTGCGATCAACCAAATTCGTCGCCGCATCTGCTGGCGGTTCGGCGCTGGCGCTGAGGCACATCGCACACGCCGCTAAACAAGACTGTAGTAAATGGGTTTTCATGTTTATCGATGCGCTGGGGGCAATGAAACTATCGTTTGCCTCGGCGGCCCGTTGCCGTCGAAGGGCTGTATTATCGAGATAGGAGGCGCAAACACCGGGAGAGGCGCAAGCAGCGGAGGAATCAAACCTCCTGGCGGCGGGTAAGTGCAAATAAATTGGATCTCGAAAGGTTTGACAGCCGAGAACTCCGCGCCTACGTCGCATTGCTGGCTATTGCGCAATTCGACGGCTTTAGTTTGCCCGCTGATTTCAGCCGACACTGAAACCGTGCCCCTGAGGCATACAAAGTTCACATGAATATCGCCGTTATCCGAAGGTTGGACCGTTATGGAGAAATCCCCGTCGTAAATCGTGGCGACGCCCTTTGGCGTGCGAATTTCGTAGGCGGAGTTATTCGTAAGGCTTTTCACTTGTCCCAAAATGGATCCTTTTTTCAAATTCAAAATGGTTTCCTTGTGCGCCTTCGTGCCGGATCCAACGGAATTCATCTCCTGCAAGTCTAATTCGGAAGACGGCGAGACTCTTATTTTCGATGTGATTCCATTTACAGACGCATACACGTCAGAATCTTCGCCTGTTAGAATGGCCGCCCCGGGAGACAAGGTCATTCCCGGTTTAAGCGTGCTCGAAGCTCCATTTGCCGAATAATGGGCAACCCCGCGAACGGATCGAACGGTTGCTTTCTCAGTATTTGAGGAGGGTGCTTGCCCGGTTGGCGACGAGGCACATCCTCCAGCCCAGCAAACCACGGTTGTAATTGTGAAGAAATCTAGAATGCGGATTTTCATAATTTTTGACGAGTTGAGGGTGACTCCACGACGACTGACTTCTCTCGGCCGGAAATATCGCAGACGACGTACTGCTGGCCGGCGTGGATGGCTACGAAATCTTGCACACCCGCAACGGATACGCTTTTTGTCACATATAAGGTTCCGGCCTGGCAGGAAAAAGTCACCCGCCACGGACCGGAGCTAGATACCCCTAACCGCTCAGTATTGAAGCGGAAACTTGCTTCGTCGCGGGTTCCAGCCACGCCTCTGGGAGTTAGAATCTCAAAGCGATCATCCGGCTCGATTTTCTTCAACTTCACGGAAATTTCGCCAGCCCTTACATCCAACATGCACGATCCCGTTCCCTTCTCCAAAATGGGCCTGACCTCCGAGGATGGTTCAATCAACACGGTGGATTGTTGGCCGTTGATGCTCAGCCAAACACGCGAGTTGGCATCGGTCATGATCTTCGCCCCCAAGGGGATCTTCATTCCGCGTTTGAGCGCGTACGTAATTTCGTGCTCCGATTCATACCGCGAGCATATCGGCCTTCCAGTGCAGCGCAGGACAACGGCTTCCGCATCTCGCCGGGCCAAGCGTTTCCCGGTAGGCGAAGGAGAGGAGCATCCAATGCAAAATGCCGCTGCAAAAAATGCGATGATAAGTGTTCTCATCATTTTTGCCGCGCTGGGGGCGATTTCACGACGACCGAGTTCCGCGTGCCGGAAATCCCGCAGCACACAAGCTGCTGCCCGCCGTGAAGGGTTAAGGACGTTGGCCCGTAACCGGCTACTCCAATTATGTAGGCGTTTCCAGCCCCGCAGCCAAAAGTCGTCCGTAGCCCATCTTTCCCCAAATTCTCCACTTGCAATTCAAGGTTCCCGGGCTCCATCACCGCCGCAACGCCGAGGGGAGTCACAATCTCGAAACGGGCAATTTTGTCGGCTTCGCTTACGTTCGCGCGCACGACGCCTTGCTTCAGGTCTAATCGCATATCCGACTTGACCGGAGTGGAAGGGTAAACATTTGTCAGTTCATTGTAATCCACCTTCGATGATGGCTCTATCAACAGCGGGGATTTGATTCCTTTGGCATGCAGCCAAACACGCGAATTGGCGTCGGTCGCAATCTTCTCACCCGGATGAAGCCTCATTCCACGGGCAAGCAAATTGGAAACTCCGTTTTGCGAGCAAACGGGCTCGCCTCTGACGCGCAGAACGACGGCTTCTCCATCCGTCGACGGGCCAGACGAACAACCCGCAATCCACAGCACCGCTGCCGCGGCTGCTAAGACATTCAGAACATGCCTTTTCATCTTCTTGGATTCGGGAAATTTGGCTTTTGGCGACTTGCCTTATTATAGCTTACAAAACGCGCCTGTAAAGCAGATGATGGCTGGGATTGACTGTTGAAGTGTGAGACAAAATTTCTTCGTGGCCTTCGTTACCTTGTTGTAAAAAGTCCAGTGCATCCTCCTTTTTTAATGAAGCGGACGAGTGGAAAACAAGCCGGGGGCGCGAAATGTAGCGGGTATGTTGCTGCTTTGTTGCTATTTTTGTAGCGGGTTAAACTCCTTATAATCAACGATGTAGCGGGTGTAGCGGCTTTTTGGAGATTATATATTAATCTGCGCGCAATCGTTTGCCATGCGTGGACGATGCCTGATGAAGCCGAACTTTAACACAAGGGCGGGAGTGCGCGAAGTCGCAAAGGGAAAACAAAATAATCTGGAACTCATGAAATCAGGAAAACAGGCCGGATCCAAATCAACGATGCGCGTGAATCCGGCTGCCTCTCTTCCTGAGTTCGGGCGTTCCAGATTAATTTCTTCCCCAGCTTCTGGACGCGACGCCGTTTTACACGGGCGCAAAATGAATTTCCCGGTTGCCATCGCTGGGGGTGTAACGTAAAACGACCGCATGAACATCCGAATCACCGTCGCCCTTGCCAGCCTTGGCTTTTGCGGAGCGCTTTTTGCCGAATCCATTTCGACTCCCAAAGATCCTTACTTCGAGGGGCTGCCGCTCATTGCCGCGCCGAAGTCGCGGGGCCTCGAGTTGCGACCGAATGATCGCCTGGCCATTTGCGGCGATTCGATCACCGAGCAGCGGATGTATTCGCGCATCATGGAGACGTATCTCACGGTGGCGATGCCGGAATTGCACATCAAGACGCGCCAATACGGATGGAGCGGTGAGCAGGCCTCTGGATTCCTGCATCGGATGACCAATGACGTCCTGCGCTTTTATCCGACGATTGCGACGACTTGCTATGGGATGAACGATCAGCATTACCGCCCCTACGAGCCGAGCATTGGCGCGGCTTACGGATCGAACATGACGGACATTGTGCTGGCGTTTGAATCCATCGGCGCGCGGGTGGTGGTGGGCGCGCCGGGGTGCATGGGCATGAGCAATCCGACGTGGAATTTTGTGACAGGCACGCCGAAGGAGAAGAACATCAATCTTTGCATGCTGCGCGATATCGACATCGGCATCGCGGAGAGGCAGCACGAGCCTTTTGCGGATGTTTTTTGGAATATGTATCTGGCGCAATACCACGCCGTGAATCGTTTCGGGCCAAATTATACGCTCGCAGGAAAAGACTCGGTGCATCCCGGTTGGGCGGGGCACCTCGTCATGGCGTACTCGTTTCTCAAAGGCCTCGGAGTTCACGGAGAAATCGGGACCTACACGGTTGATTTGTCAAATAATCGCGCTTCCGTTTCCGAAGGGCATCAATTGCAGTCATTCCACGGCAGCGTGCTGACGGTGCGCAGTTCGCGTTACCCTTTCTGCGCCACCGGCGATATCGACAAGCCAGACAGCCTTCGCTCCGGGATGGCGCTGGTGCCGTTTAATGAAGAGTTGAATCGCCTCATGCTGATAGTCAAAGGCACGAAGGCCAAAAAATATCGCGTGACGTGGGAAATCGAAAGCCATGAATACACGGCGGAACAATTGCAAAAGGGAATCAATCTCGCCGCTGACTTTGCAGTGAATCCCTTCTCGGCTCGGTTCAAGGCGGTCGATGAAGCGGTGGCCGCCAAACAGGAATTCGAAACCAAGCAAATCAAGGTTCTGTTCCACGGCAAGGACGGAAAAGAAAACATGGAAAAAACCGTTGCCGAAACCGAGAAGAACCGCGCCCCGCTCGTTCTGGCCATTGAAAAAGCGTTCGTGCCGCTCAGTCACGAAATAACGATCACGCCGTTGTGATTTGAGCGAAGCGAAAAGGCAGGGACGCCTCGCCGAGGCGTCCGGGGAGTTTCACAAGTCCGAACGCTTTCGAAAAACGCCACAGCCTCGGACGCCTCGGCGAGGCGTCCCTACCTCGCTTCGCGGCTCCGCTCCCGCTCATTCGCCGTAGCTGCGGGTTTTCGCGGAATGCGCTCCCGCCACCATCACGCCTCCGGGCCGGGACGCCAGCGCGCGAATGTAGTCAACTAGAATATACTCTGTCTCGCGCAGTTCGAGGTCGCCGTCCTCTTTGTCGACGCTCTTGCTGGCGCGGGTTTTGGCAACGGGCTGCAATTTCGGCGCGTCCACCGTGGCGAGCGTCAGCTCGAAACTCGGCGGGGCGTTGGAAAACTCAACTTCAATCGTCTTCTTTAATTTCGCCTCGAGATCGTCGAGCTGGTTTTTTTCGCGAAGACGATCCGCCTCGTTCAAGACCAGCGCGTTGGTGCCTTCATCCTTGGCGATGAGCGCGGCTTCCTTGCGCATAAGGCCGAAGGCCGGATTGGCGGCGACGCGGGCGCGCGATTTCTCGGCAACCTCCGCGAGCACTGGGACGACCAAATCGAGATTGGTGAATGACGTCGGTGGCATCAAATCCCACGGCAGCGCATTGGGCAATTTGCCTTCGCTGATTTCCGGCAAATCCGTGGTCGAGGGCAGAATGATGTTGGACGCGACGCCCTTCAATTGGGTCGACGCGCCGCTGGGCCGGTAAAATTTGCGGATGGTCACTTTCACCTCGCCCATGCCGCGGCGATGGAAGAAATGCCCGAGGGGCACAACCGTCTGCACCGTCCCTTTTCCGAAGGTGGACGTGTCGCCCACGATCAGCCCGCGGCCATAATCCTGCAAAGCGCCCGCGACAATTTCCGAAGCCGAAGCGCTCATCCGGCTCGTCAATACTATCAATGGCCCGGTGTAGAGCGGTTTGGAATTTGGCGAGACGTCGATGTCCGCGTCGCCATCCGGCCCGCGCGTTTGCACAACGGGACCCGATGGAATGAAAAGGCCAGCCAACCGCACCGCTTCATCGAGCGAGCCACCGCCGTTGCGGCGCAAATCCAGGATCAACCCCCGCACATTTTCCTTTTTGAGGCGCTTGATAAGGCGGGCGGTGTCAGCGGAGACGCCGTTGTTCTTGTCCCCATCCTTTTCGTAAAACGACGGCAAATCAATCACGCCGATCCGCATCGGCTGCGCCCCCGGCTGCGGCAAATCGAGAATGGTCGCCTTGGCATGTTCATCCGCCAGATTGATCTGGTCGCGCACCAGCGTGATGACCTTTCGCGCGGAATCGCCCGCGCCCGCGGGAATCACTGTCAAACGAACCGTCGAGCCTTTGGCCCCGCGCACTAATTCGACCGCCTTCGGCAAAGGCATGTCAACAATATCCACCGGGTCGCCCGTCGCCTGCCCCACCGCCACGATGCGGTCGCCGGGCTTCATCTGGCCGCTTTTGTCAGCGGGGCCTCCCGGAACCAGATCGGAGACGACGCACACGCCATCCTTGCTTTGCAGCGTGGCGCCGATGCCGACCAACGACAGGTTCATTTCAATTTTGAAATTCTCCGATTCCTCTTTGCCGAAATAATCCGAATGCGGATCGTAAACGTGGGCCAGCGCATTGAGATATACCTCTAGCACGTCGCTGGAGCTCATGTGCTGCATGGTTTGCAATTGGCGCTCGTAGCGATGCATGAGCGTCGAAATGATTTTCTCGCGCGGGGTTCCCGCCAGATGCTCGCGCAGATAATCCTCCCGCACCTGCTCGCGCCAGAGCGCCTTCGCCGCCGCGAGGTCGCGGGGCGGGAGCGCGTCGTGACGGTCGGGCTGCCACGTGTCATGGCCGGTGAAATCAAAATTTCCGGCGCGCAAATAATTCGTTTCGTAATTCACTTCCTCGCCGAGACGCTGGAGATAGCGCGCGAATATCTGGTGGCAGGCCTTGGTGTCGCCTTTTTTAGAGATGCGTCTGGCCAGATCGGTGCTGAGGGCCGAAAATTCGCTGGCGTCCGATTCGAGAAAAACCACGCGCGATCCGTCGAGCGAATCCATGTAGAGGCTTAGAAACTTGCCCGAAAGCCGGTCATCAAGGGGGTTCTGGGAGAACTGAGAGTGCTCCAGCAAGCTGGCGGTGGCGCGCGTGATTTCCGCTTCATCGGCGCTGTTTTCGGCGATGAGATGCGCGCCGGAAACGCATAGCGCGATTGTCAATGCCACGCCTCCCAGCGCCCGGGCGGCCCTGCTTCTAAAACGCATGATTGATTTTACCTTCCACTTCATTTCACTTCACCAGTCTCGTCTGACCGCATTACGCGGCACTTTCGGTGGCATTACAATTCCGCAATCTTGGGCGGACTGTGTAAGTTAGCCCGGCGGGGAGGTTCCCGCAACCGGGGCGCTTTTTATAGGACGAATAGTCCTTACAGGGGTATAGGAAGGATTACTGGATCAAGACCGTTCCTGTTGCGTTGGTGCTGACGAAAAACCCGGCGGCGGAATTTTGCTGCTGCAAAATCACGCCTTTGATTGCCACCTTCACATGCGTTTGCGGGTCGACAAATGATCCCGTCAGGACGCCGGTGGACGGCGAAAGTGACAGGGTCAATTTTAGATCATTGCCAGTGTTGGTGAGAAATTTTCCCGCGCTTGTCAGCGTCAGCCCAACCGTCCGGTCTGCGGCCAATCCGCCGCCGCTGAGAGTCAAGGTGTAATTTGTCGCGGCCAAAACCGGATTGCCAGCCTTGCCTGCCACGAAGGAAGATCCGAGGACATCCACGCTGTTGGTGAATCCGGATTTGTAGAGCTTGCCATCCGGGCCGACGCGGAACCAACTGGCCTGGCCGGCGAAGCTGCTGGTTGTGCCAAAGTTCACCCAGCCCGACAGCGAGCCGAGTTTCCCATAAAGCGGAATATAGAGCGGCCACTGGCCATACTTGGACACGCTGGCCCCCGCCGGCGTGACGCTGGTGTTGTCCGCAAGGTTGCCGCTCATGGAAATGAGTCCCGTGCTGGCCACAGTGAGCGTCCCGAAACCCTCCCCGCCCGGGCTGGCCGCGCCGTCGCTGGAATTCGAAAGCGCAAAGGTGAATTTCCCCGCCTCCGGCGCGGGGCTGGCCTTGGAAAACACTGCCAGATCCGCTTGCAAGGATGCCGTCCAAGTTGAACCCGACACGGTTCCGGTGATTTGATTCGAAGCGCCTGTCAAGTCAAGATTCAGCGTTGCGCTCAATGATTTCAGCGTTAATTGCGCCTGGCCTGCCGTTGAAAATGCGCCGGAGAAATTATACATGGCGCCCGCATTCAGAATCGTTCCGCTGAAAGTTCCAAGGGAGGTGAGTGTCAACTTCAAAAATCCCGAACTGTCGAATTGCGCGCTGGTCTCGGCAAATAATCCGCAATACGTGCCCGCCAGCCCCGCAAAAGGGTTCGCTTCCAGCGTCAACGCCGCCACGGAGCTGGTGGCCGAGCCGTAGCTGTTATTGACAACGAGCTGATAATCTCCCTCGCTGCCGGAGGTGAGATTGGCGAGCGTCAAATTGGAGGAGCTTCCGCCGGGCACGGAGACGCCGTTCTTCTGCCAATCGTAATGCAAGGGCAGAAATCCCGCCGCGCTGGCGGTGAACTTCACCGTCTCTTTGGGAAAGCCGAGGATGTCTTGCGGCTGGGCTGTAATCGCTGGGGCAAGGTTCATGGTCACGGTGATCGGCGCCGTGGCCTCGCTGCTGATGCCGTTGGAAGTTTCCAGCGCCGTCAGCGCATGCGCGCCAATTCCGAGCTTGATGGGAATGCTGAAGTTGCCTGTTGCGCCCACCGTCTTTTTGCCGACGAGCGTTCCGCCGTCGTAAATGGAAACGGCGGCCTTCGCCACGCCTGTGCCTGTGACGGTGATGGACGGGTTATTCGTGGCAAAGTCGACCAGCGGGAACGTAATCATTGGAATCGGCACACCTGAAAGCGCGGACGAACCGCAGCAGTTCCAGTTGGTTTGGGTGATGGCGATGTCATCGATCCACCATCCCCCGATGCCGATGAGGTCGGCATTTTGGCAATCGGTGCCGCAAACCCAGCGAAACTGGACGGATTTTCCCTCTGCGGCGACGGGCAGATGAATCACGACCGATTCGAATCCATCCGAGTCGCCGCTCCAGGCTTTCGCATCGTGCAGCTCCGTGGCGCATCCTGAGTCGCCTTGCTGGCTGAGCGCCTCGACATAACTGCCCTGCTCGAACGTGCCACCGGCGGCTTCAATCTCTTTAAAAGGCTGGCCCGCAATGCTGATCTGCAAAATGCCTCCGTCGTAAGTGTCCTCCAAATTGAAACTCTGGCGGAATCGCAATTGCGAAGGTCCGTTCGCCATGGCGATTTTTGGCGAAGTCAAATAAACGATGTCCGCAAAATCCGAGTCCGGGCAATACACCGCGTTGGGCGCGCTGAAATCAATCCCTGCCTCCGTGGTCCACGAGGCACGGGAATGCAAATCGCTCGTCCCCCAGCCGTCCGGCAGGCTCGGCGCGGTGGCCTCGTCAAAATTCTCGGCGAAATTCGTGGCGATGACGAGCTGGCCGAGCGGAAAATTATACGTGACGGTGCCAAGGCTGGCCGAGCCATCCTGCAACTGCAGTGCCGCCGTCGCCGTCTCGCCGCAATTTCCGGAAGCGGTGAATGAAAACGGCATGGCGGCCGATCCGCCGGGCGAAATCACGCCGTAGCTCTGCGCGCCCGAGGGAGAGGACACGGTGCTGCCAGCCAGCAAGGTCGCCATCAAATTCGTGGTGCCCGCCGTGCCTGCGTTTTGCAAAGTCAAATTCATTGTTACAGTTTCGCCCGGGTCCGCGACGCCATTCGTTGGCTGGCACGATTCGGTCATCAACTGCGCTCCGCCAGAAGCAAGAACCGGTGTCTGGCCGGCGTTGTAAACGACCAGCGCAAAATCCTGGTTCACGACTCCCGCCGCCCCGGGCACGGCCAGGGAGTTGATGCTGGTAGCCGTGACTGTGACGGTGAATTTTCCAGAAGCGCCCGCCGGGAGAAAAACGCTTTCCACGTTGTCGCGGATATCGGCCGAGCCGCCGGTGGTCGAATTCGCGCCCGCGAAAACATTGCCTTTGTAAGTTTTGCCTCCGACGGCCACTGTCAGGTCGAGATCGTTGTTGTAGGCGGCTCCGATTGTGTTGCCGGGGGCGTCTGTCCACGCCAGCGTGACGCGGAAGGGCTTGGCGGCATCGGCCACCGCGCCCGCGAAGGAGCGCGATTGGCCGCTGGCGGTGAAAAGATCGCCTGTGTCTTCGTCGCGGAGGATGCGTGGCGTTCCGTCGAAGGCCGTCCCAAGATTCATTTCGCCCATCCCCTGGGTGGCAGACCAAAGCGAGTCTTTCGCCAGCGAGCCATCAAGGTAGCGGGCCGAGTTCATCAGCCAGGCCTTGGCCATGGCGGGGCTGGGAGCGGGCAAATTCTGGTTCAGGAAATATTGCCACACCAGCGCGCAGCCGCCGGCGACGCATGGGGTGGAATGGCTCGTGCCGGACGAGGCGGTGTAAAATTGCTGGCCATCCACTGGGAAGAAAAAACTGCCGTTCGGCCCGCCGTCAACGCCGACGGTGTACTCCGTATTAGCCAGGAAACAATCAAGGCCCGCCCCGGTTGCGCCCGGATCACTGGATTGCGGAGCGCCGCCGCTAATGTGCGTTCCCGGCGCGACGAGATCCGGCTTTTTGCGGCCGTCCGCGCACGGGCCGCGTCCGGAAAAATTAACGATGTCGTTGGCGCTTTTAGCCATGCCATCGGTGACGCCGCCGAGATCCGCGCCGCCGTTGCTGCCTCCAAAAAGCTGGACGCTGTCGGCCGCGCCCACGGCGATAACGTTTTTGCCCGTGGCTGGCGCGCTGACGGATTTCGCGCCGCATTGGCCGTTGTTGCCGGCGGCAAAGACGATGGTCATTTCCTGGTTGCCCGCGGCCGGGTAAAGCGCGCCGCCGGGCTGGGAGTCGCGGACGAGCGCATCGTATTCCTGGCTGTCGATATTGTAAGCGCCGCCTGTCACGGCCGGGCAATCCCCATCATCCTGGTCACCCCAGCTGTTGTTGCTGATGCGCACACCGTTTTCATAAGCTTGCGAGAGCAGATTCTCGAAAGAGGGTTCCGTCCAATTGGTCGGATCAAAAATCACGGAGGAGCCGAGCGAAACGAACGGGCAGGCGCCCAATCCGTAATGGTAGCCGTCTTTGTCCTCGAACACCAATCTAGAGCCGGGATTGTTGGAATTGTCGTAGCCGCCCACGATGTGGGCGTTGATATTTCCGTGGCCGTCACAGCCCTCCAGCGTGCTGCCGGGATTGGGAGTTCCTTCCAGCCGCGTGTAAACGACGCGGCTGTTTCCGCCGCCCATGATGCCCTCGGCATACAATCCAAAGTGGTTGGGCGAAGTCGTGCCATTATCAATGCCGCTGTCGGAAACATCCACCACCAAACCCGAGGCGGTGAATTGCGCCTGCGTAAAACCCTTGCTCGCCAGCCACGCCAGATAGCCGGGGCCGCTCGGAGCCGAGCCGCTCAAATTTCCCGCGGCAATCTGGTCCTGCCGCTCGTCGAATTTGCGCGGCGTTTCGTAAGGCTGGATGGAAACGACGTCCGGCATGGCCGCAATTTTGGTCACGTCCGCTGGTGTCAAGTGAACGACAAGGTTGACGTAATTCAACACATGGCGGTTCCGTGAAACTGGGGCGAGCTTAAGCTGGTCGATTAACTGGAGCGTCTTCGCATTGGCCGCGGCGTCAGCCACCAGTTGAATCGCGAATTGATCGGACCTGGCTGTTTCTGGCCGCGCCATGGGATGAATGCGAAATTCATCTTGATACGCGCCCTCCCATTGCACATGCGGGGCGGAGGCGGCCCAGCCTTGGACACGCGCTAGATCCGCAGCTTCGCCGTAAACAAGATACGCATTATTCGGAATGTAGGTGATGATCTCGACACCTGCGTCCAGCAGCTCCTTCCGCCATTGCGGCCGCACCGGCCCGGCGAATTGCACCAGATGCATGCGCTTGCCCGAGAATGGGCCGATGGTTTTGCTCATCGCTTTGACATCGCTCGCGGTCGTATCGAGTTCGCCGGCGTTGAGGTGGATGAGGTTGTATTCGTCCCGCAATTCCGCGCTCTCGGCAGGCAGAGACGGAAGATCGGCTGGCGCGTCATAGAGCTGGTAGCTGCCGTAATCGGCAATCAATCGCGCGCCGGCGCGCGTCACCTGCGGCGCCAGCCGGAGATCGGTGATCTGAACCTTGTGGCGGGCCGGGGAATTCGTGGGCGAAGCGGGTTCTCCGCCGGTCCATGGCGCCAGCGCGCAAAAGCAGAGCGCCGAGGCCAGAGTCAAATAAAACTTTTTCACGTCCTTGAATTCAGTGCGCCGGGCAAATTCATTCCGTCCGGACGGACGCAGAATGCCACAACCTGCCCGCCAGCACCAAAGGAAATCCGGGCGCGGCGATGCCTTTGAGAGCACTGGCATTTTCAAAAAACAGGTGCGATTTGGTGCGATTTGCTGCGACTGGGTGATACTGATTCTCTAATCGAGCTGGCCATATTTCAAAGCTCCCAACGGGAGGGGGCTCTTCGGCGCGGCCATAGTGGCGTTTGCCAAGGAACGCCATGCTCCCGCGCGACTCTGTGTTTTGCCCCGTGCCGTTCGTCCCACTCAAACCGACCCTCGCCATCAAATTCATTTTCATGCGAGCGTTCTGGCACATCCGATGAGAAACAGAAAACCTACCGGAGGTTTTTCAGCACGATTTTTGAAGAAATATTGGAGAAAATTGAATCAGGAACGACCGAACTCGGGAAATGAGGCCAAAGCTGGCGTCATGCCATCGTTAATTCAAGTCCTTGCAAGGTTTTCATCGATCCCTCAATTCACATTATTTCCCATTGCTTGGGAAATGCCCCAGGCCTCTTTTCCTGGGTTCGGCCGTTCCTGATTCATCCATCCGGATTTGCTGGCCGTGACAAACATACGGTTGATGAAGTAGCGTCATTGCTTTCGAGCCATGAACGAGAGCGGAAACAAAACGCGAAACGAGCGCGCCGCGGCGCGGCGTTCGTGCGAGCCACCGGGGCCGGATGGCTCAATGCGCTTTTTCCGAATGCAGCCATTGTGGGATTTGGCTGGCGGTCTCGCGCCGAAAAAAGTCCGGCTGAGTGAGATCAAAGGTTTCGACGAGGTTCGATGGTTCGGAGGAGGCATGAATGTTTTGCCGACTTGCCGCGCCGTCGCGGAGCATGCGCGGGACATCTTTGCGGCTGATTTGAGTTACCCCATTATTCTTTCCCCCGACGGCGAGGTTCTGGATGGCTGGCACCGCATTTGCAAAGCATTTTTGCAAGGGATCGAGGAACTTGATGCCGTGCAGTTGACAGAGATGCCGCCATACCGCTGGCGAGTTTTTCCCAACGGCGAGGAGGTTGAGATATTGGAGGGCACGCGCCAGCAGCCGTGAGTTCTATGCTTTTTCAACAACGCTACCAATTCCCAAATACGGCGGCGTCCGATGAAAGCTGATACGATTTCATCTGGTTGATTTGCTTCCACGCCACAGCGCCATCGAGCGTGGCGATATTGCCGCCGAGGCCGCCGAGTTCCTTTGGTGTCGCGCCTTCAGCGTTGGGGTTCGACGCGTCGCCGTTCTGGACAATGGGGCCGTTGGCGCCATGCGGGGCGACGGATTGATACCCGGGCGACCACACATTCATATCGATCAAAAGCGCAAGCGAGCCGGGGTCGGTGAATTTCAGCGGCGAAATCCACGACATTTCCGGCGGCTCTGAAATGTTCGTATGCCCGCCCAGATAAACGAATCCAAGAACGTAGCCATATGGCGGCATGGAAAACCCACCCATGACGAACGGCTTGGGAAGCCCAGGGCAGCCAATGGCCGCCGGATTCCCAATGTATTGCTTGAAAATCTGCCAGGTGTTCGTCGAAACGACGGGTGGATAATCAAACCCATAATCGCAAAGGCCGGGTGGCAGGAGATCACGCTGATCATCGCCATACGTGTGCAAGGCGAGGGTCAGTTGGTGAAGATTGCTGCGGCAGGCCGTCCGTTTCGCGCCTTCCTTGCCCTGGACCAGGCTCGGCAAAAGCAACGCCGCGAGCACAGCAATAATTGCGATGACGACTAACAACTCAACCAATGTGAATGCGCGTTTCAAAGTGCTCCTTGCAGCGCAAACGTTCCACGGCGAAAACAATAGTCAAGGTGGGGATATTTTCTCTCGGGCGAAACCTATATTAAAACGCGGGGTTTGGATCAAAATGCTGGAACATCCCTTTGATTTGAAAAGCAATTCGGGCCGAGTCGCCGGCTGGATTCGGTGGCTACCGATATGGCTGGTTGTCCTTAGTCTCGGCTCGCTCATAGCCGAGGGCCGAATCTATTGGGCGGCCTATCACTCCGACATTCAAAGTTTGCCCAGGATCGCGGGGGTGCTTTCTATTGCGAACAGAGTGTTTGCGCTTATCGCCGCAGCGATGCTGGTATTGGAAATCAAGCGCCGAACATCTCCTTCGCGGGGGGCGGCCTATTGCTTTGTTTTTGTGTGCGCTCTGACGGCGGGCTTCGTTAATCCGTTTCAGAATCTGGCACGGGCGGACGCTGTGTCGCGCCAAAACGCATGTGTCAACAATCTCCGCCTGATCGACTCTGCCAAAAACCAATGGGCGCTGGAAAACCACAAAAACGAAGGAGACACGTTAACTGCGGTTGAGTTGCGCGCCTATATTGGTTGCGGCAAAGGAGACCTCATGCCGTCGTGTCCCGATGATGGCTTGAACGAATTCACCAACAGCTATGACCTCAACCCAGTCGGCCAGCCGCCGAGCTGCAAGATGCGGTCGCACACGCATAAGCTGCCATAGCGGCCAAGACCACTTTGGATCCCGAGTTCCTGTGCTAAAGCAGCCACAGATGCACACAGATCAACACAGATTTTTGAATAGAGTGCCTTCCGGTTTATCTTTGTTGATCTGTGTCCTTCTGTGGCTCATTCCGGCTTACCCATGCAAATCCGGCGCATCTGGATTGGCCTCGGGGCCAAAGTAGCGGAGGGTGACAAGTGGTTCGACGTCGCTCGTATTCTCAAACGTCACGCCGGCCTTGGCGGCGGCTTCAGTGCAGAAGACTTCGTCCTCAGTCAATTCGTGGAAACGGATCAGCTTCGGGCAATCGAGCGTTAGATTATTCATCTTGCCTTTGCCTTGCACAGTGATGAGACCGTAAGCGCCACCATCTTTGATGGTGCATTTCGCGCCGGGCTCGAGCGTCAATTCCTTCGCGCTGAAAAGCTGCTGGCCATCGACTTTGCCGTAAACAATCCACCGGTCCGCGCAGCCTTCGCTCTGCGGATGCGCCACCGGGCGCGGCGTGAGAAAATGGTTGTCCTTGAAATGCTCGTCGACGTTTCCTTCCCAATCCAATTGCTCGACGAGGTAATCAAGGTCTTTGTGATATTTCTTCGGGACGTCCTTGACCAGGAGCGACCACGGCACTTCGCGGCCTTCCACCAGCGATTGATACATGCCGAAAACGTCGCTGCCCCATTGCGGCTCGTAGGTGCAGAGCGAACCGGGCGCATGAAGAATGCACGGCGGGATGAGCCAGCCAGTGCCGGGCTTCAGGCGATAGGCGCGGCTCAAGTCAAGGATGCCATTGTCGCCTTTATTCCAATTCTCCAAACAGCGGCGCACATCGGCCTTGGTCGTGCCGGGCTCCAAGCCCATGAACGTGTAGGGAAAATTGTTGCCGACATTGTTATGTTGCGGCGGAAAATAGTAAGATTCTGGTTTGCCTTCCAATCCAACCAGCGCCGCCTGCCTGGAATTTTGATGCAGATGATGCGGAATCGGGCCCATGTTGTCGAAGAACTTGGAATAGACCGGCCACCGTTTGTATTTGCGCCAAATGCTCTCGCCGATGAGCGCCGCGCCGCATTCCGCCACCGCCTGCTGCAAAGTGAACCGCTGCTTTCCCGCGACCACGTAGCTGAGGCCCTCGTCCGGCGTGCGATTTTCGTTGGCGGCGGGAGTGGTCGAGGCGAACCAGCGTTCGTCGATGCCGCCGCGGTTCAGGCCAAACGCATAAAGATCGTCGGGGTGCAGCTTGAGGCGTTTGCCCGGCTGCAAGAAAGACCGCGGCACCCAGCACGGAGCCAGCCGAAGCAGCCCGCCCGTTTCGCCCAAAGCCCCTTCCACGAGCGGGCGGACTTTGCTTTTGACAGTCTTCAAAGAAGTAACGGTGTTCATGATTCATCAATTACCCGCACTCCGCGCGAGTGTAAACTCCAATTCGCATCCAGTTCCCATTACTCCCATCCGTTCCCATCGCCGGAATTGCGCTTCGGCTATTTTCCAGTCTTCGAACTGCTCGACGACGAGGCCGGTGAGGCTGAAGCCGCGGCCGTGCGCGCCGGCTCCGCTGGCGGCGGGCTCGGATGGCTCTCGGGAGCGGCGCGGGGTGGTTCTGGCGGATGAGTTGGAGCGCGACTTTCATCCTCGGCGTGGTGCGAGGGGCCACCAGAACGCTCCTCGTTGGCGAACGCTCCCGGCCCATTTTGCCAACGCTGCTCGGGCGCCGGGGATTCTGCGGCAAAACGATTATAAGCAGGGCTGCGATTTGGATTCAGGCCGTGCGAATACCGGAGCGGCGGCAATGGCGACGGTCCCTGTCCGTATCCTTCCAACCCCGGCGCGGGCGATGAAGGCCGGGCGAGCGCTGTTTCCGCCGAGGATTCGCCGCGCGAGCGTTCCGCATCCGCCATTTCCGCCGCGCTTGAGGGGGCTGGGGAAGTCACAGGCGGCACATAAACCGCCAGCGTCTTTTTGTCCTTGGCCAATCCCGCCGAATCGAGGGAGGAAGTCGCCCGCAACGTCACTTGCGTCACCAGCGCTTTGGAAGAGACTTTTTCGATGTCGACACCGGCATTGAAAATCCTATTCTTGACGATGGAATAATTGTCTACGCTCACGCTTGTTCGGATCAATTCTCCAGCCATTTTCGCCGGCGCAACACGGGTGGGCAGGCGGCGTTTGGTCAAGCTGCTGATGTTGACGAAGGTAAAGGCCGAGCTCGGCAGGCCAAAGAGGAAATTCGCGCCCACGGGTTTGCTGTTGTAGGTCAATTGCGCCAGCACATTGAGGCTCACGCCGGGCGGCAGCGGCGCCCAGCCAACGAACGAGCCGCTGACCCGCCAAGTCACCCACGCGGGCGACCAGATATTTCCGGGCGTCCAAACCCACCCCTGCTTGGCTAGATTCACCCAGCGCCCGTAATGGTAAGGCGCCCAGCCCCAGGTGTAATCGGACTGCCAATACCAGCCGCTATCCGAGTAAAGCCATTGCCCCGCATCCACATACGGCGTCCAATTCGAGTCGATCGTCTCGACGGTTGGCTTCCAGACCTGGCCATAACCGGGCTGCTGCGACCATGTGCCGTAAGGCGACAGGCTGTCAAAAAACACCCCGGCGTTTGCGTCAGCCTGCGATTCGGCCACGGCGGGCGGCGGTTCCGGCTGGGCGGTTGGCGGTTCTGCCATGGACGTTGCCGTCATCGGCATCGGCGGGCCGCTGGCGGGGATTTGCGTCGCTTGCGCGATTTGGGTCGGCGCAGCGGTGTCGACTATCGCCCCGATCACGCGCTGGGACAGGCCAAGGTCGGCTAAATAAAGGATCTCATCCGCCGTCGGAGTGAACACGTGCCCGGAGCTCTTGATGAAGGCGATCATAACCCCTTCATCCACATGCGCTTGTGCCAGCTTAATGATGTCTCCTATTCCCGGTGAAAGGTCGGAAGGCAGCGGATGATCCGTCGGCGGCGCCTCGGCAGCCGAATCTTCTTGAGCGACCTGCAAAGGGTTGGGAGCAGCGTTTGAGGGCGGAACGGGAGCGGCGGTATCAAACCGGGCCAGAGCGCCAATCAACAAAACGACGCCCGATCCCAGGGCCACAAGCCATGCGTAACCGGGCAAAAATCGATTTTTCATGCTGTCATAACACCGACGATGGCGATTTGGTTGTATTCAATATAGTGGCATGGCGGAGAGAGGCCGTCGATTTGCCAGCCGCGCGGTTCATACGTCTTATTCGTCGCATTGGTCCTATCCTCATCAAACGCAATCCAATCAAATCCCCTTTGGCGTTGACACTCGCGGGACGGGCACGCATAACCGGCACCGTGAAGTTATGGCGCAGTGGTGTTATTTGGTCGATTCTGAGCTTGGGCGTCGGAGTCGGCAACATGCTTTGCAGTTCGCTGCTGAAAAGATACCTGGTGGGAACGGGTGATTTTGGCGAAGCCAACACGGCGGCGGATTATGCAACGCTGCTCGGCCTCCCTTTGCAAATGCTCACAACGTCCGTGATCCATTATATCGCTCATTTCCGATCCAAGAGCGATGACGCGCGGTTGCAAGGCTTGCTGGCGGGATGCCAGAAGCTGCTGTTTTGGGCGACCATCGGCGGTTCCGTTTTGGCGTTGGGTTTATGGCAGCCTCTTGGCCTTTTCTTCGGCTTTAAGAATCAGCGCCTGATGCAGGTGATCATGGGGCTTTTCCTCGTTGGATGCTGGTCGGGGCTGGCAGTGGCGTTGTGCCAGGGGATGGCGTGGTTCAAACGCCTGGCCGTCATCAACGGCCTGGGTGTGTGTTTTCGCATAGCATTCATTATTTTGGTCACGCAGAAATATCCGTCTGCCGCTTCTGGGCTGATCTCCAACCTCGCGGCGTTATTGGCCACTTTCATTCTGTTTTACTGGTGGAAGGACATTTTCCGGCATCCGGCTAAACCCATCTCTCCATGGACGCCCGAGTTCGTCCGGTTTTTGATCGTCACCGGCGCAACGGTTGCAGGGACATGTTTTTTTGGCACCGGTGACAGCCTTGTTTCCAAGAAGTACTTTTCGGGAGCGGCTATGGATAATTACCAGATGGCGTCCAAATTCGCCCGCGCCATTCCAATGACCGTGTTGCCGCTGCTGTGGGTGACATTCACTTCCCGCTCCGGCAGCAAGGAAGGCTCGGCGCGGTCGGATCAGCGAATTTTATTGGCATTGTATGCGGGCGGGCTCGCTGCCTGCGCTTGCGGCATCATCGTCATGAGGAATCAGCTTGTCCGATGGTTTGGCAACGCTGAGAACCATGTCGCGGCCGATATGCTCATCCCGTTTTCTCTCTCGATGGTATTGATTGGGCTCAATCAGGCGGTTGGCATGTGGAGCTTGGCGGACCGGACCTTCAAAATCGCGTTGCTGTATGGAGCGGCTGGATTGACCTATTGGATTTGCCTGCTGAATTTTGGCACTACGCCTGACGCATTGCTTAAGGTCATGCCCATCGGCGCGGGAATCAGTTTCGTGATTCTGTGCGTCACGTGGTTTGCAGACCGCTCGCGCCGAGGCAAATTGCAACAACCTCCAAGCGCGGAATCGGCACCTTAGGCCGGAACGCCAGGTAGGGCGAGGCTCCAGCCGAGCCGCCTTCGTGAAACAGGGCAGACGCATCTTAATTCCTGTCATCTATTGAAAATCAACGAGCGACCCGCTCGTTGATGGGTAGGGACGCCTCGCCGAGGCGTCCGGAGTGAGGCATTCGTCACGCCCAAGCCGTGGCATTATTCCCGCGCAACCGGACGCCTCCGGCGAGGCGTCCCTACCTCGGAATTTAGATGCGTCTGCCCTGCTTCGTGAAAGGATTGCCGTATCGCAAGCAACAGCGTATGCTGTGGTTGTGCAAAAGCGGCCCCGCCAATCTTTTTCGGACCTCGTCTTTCTGTGGGGGTTCATCGCGGGGTTCGTCGCCTTGCTTGGCTCGGGCGTTTATGAAGCTTGCAAAGTCGTCTCCGTGATCCCGGCCGCCTTCGATGCTTCCTCGACCAGATTTCATAATCCAACGAGCGGCTCGGATGAAAATCCGTATGCGGGCCAGAACGGCGGGCGGATGACGCCGCGCGAGCGGTCCCTCTACCGCCAGCGGAGTGGGCAAAACTGAACTGGACCCCCGGCCTGCCTTCGCTAGAGCTTCGGCGCGGCAAACGAGACGTCCCTGCCTCCAAATACCGCATGGCTTCCCGCCGGATTCTCGCCTACATTGCTGGCGCGGGAAATGAAAAGCATCTCAGACCGCCAGGATCAAAATCTGGAACAAGCGCTGTCGCGGGCGAAGCCGTTGGCTCGACCCGAAACGGGCCCGTTTGCCACCGTCCGGCGCTGGGCGGAATTCGTAAAGCTCTCGCACACCGTCTTCGCGCTCCCCTTCGCGCTGGCCTCGATGGCCATCGCGGCCCGCGACCAACGCGGATGGCCGGGCGCTCAGAAATTCCTCCTCATCCTCGCTTCGATGACGTGCGCGCGGACATGCGCGATGTCCTTCAACCGCATCGCCGACCGCGATTTCGACCGCGCCAATCCGCGGACCGCCGCCCGCCATCTGCCGCGCGGCGAAATCTCGCTGGCGGCGGCGTGGATGTTATGTTTGACAAGCGGGGCGGGCCTGGTGGTGGCGTCTTTTTTCCTGAACTCAATTTGTTTTTGCCTTTCGCCAGTCGCTCTGCTCGTCGTTTGTTTTTATTCGCTGACGAAACGGTTCACGGATTTTACGCATGTCTTTTTGGGGATCGCGCTGGCGCTCGCGCCCATCGGGGCGTGGCTGGCGGTGCGCGGGGATTTTCATTTCTTCCCGGAGGGCCATGGCTTCCGCGTGCTCCAATACAGCGCCGCCTTGCCGTTGGCGCTGGCGGTCGCGGTGGTGTTTTGGCTGGTCGGTTTCGACATTATTTACGCGGTGCAGGATTACGAGTTTGACCGGCGCAACGGTTTGCATTCGCTTGTTGTGCGCTGGGGCGTGGCCAACGCGCTTGGCGTTTCGTTCCTTTGCCACATGCTGATGTGGGGATTGCTCGTCGGCTTTGGGCTGATGGCGGGTTTTCATTTTGTCTACGACGCCGGCCTGGTCTTCATCCTCGGCTGCCTGCTGATTGAGCATTTTCTGGCGCGGCGCCGCGGGCTGAACTGGATTCAACTGGCTTTCTTCCGCCTCAACGCGCTGCTGAGCGTCGTGTTTCTGGTCGTGACTCTCACGGAAATTGTGTTTCCATCCATGCGGTTTAAAACGTGAACTTTATTTTGCAAAAGGGGCCCTGGCGCGGCTTGTATGAAAAGGTCGCCGCCGGGGAGCGAATCAACGACGACGAAGCTCTCCGTCTGCTCGAAAGCAAGGACTTGAACGCTGTCGGCGCGCTGGCGGAGCTCGCCTGCCGCCGCAAGACCCACGGGCGCGCCAGCTACATCATCAATCGCTACGTCAATTACTCCAATTACTGCATCCTGAGCTGCCAATTCTGCGCCTTCGCGCGCAAGAAGCGCGACGCGGATGGAATGCAATTCACGGTGGAGGAAATTGTGCGGAAGGCGCGCGAGGCTTTGGCTGTCGGCGTGACGGAATTGCACATTGTTGGCGGGCTTCATCCGTCGCTGCCGTTCAGTTATTACACGGATATGCTGCGCGCGCTGAGAGCGGTGGATGCGCGGCTGCAATTGAAATGTTTTACAGCCATAGAAATTTTGCATTTGGCGTGGATCGGGAAAAGATCCGTCGCAGACACGTTGCGCGAATTGAAAGAGGCGGGGCTTGCATCGTTGACGGGCGGCGGCGCGGAAATTTTCCGCCAGGAAGTGCGTTCGCGCATTGCCAAGGGCAAGGAATCGGCCGAGGAATATCTCGATGTTCACCGCATCTGGCACAAAATGGGCGGGCGCAGCACTTGCACGATGCTTTACGGCCACGTCGAAACGCTGGCGGATCGCGTGGATCATTTGCGGCGATTGCGCGAATTGCAGGATGAGACGCACGGCTTCGTCGGATTCGTGCCGCTGGCGTATCAGCCGGAGAACAACGAGATTCCCGTGAAAGTTCCGCCCACGGGATTTGATTCGTTGCGCACGATTGCGGTGAGCCGGCTTTACCTCGACAATTTCGACCACATTACCGCCTATTGGATTGGCCTCGGCATGAAGCTGGCGCAGGTTGCCCTCAATTACGGCGCGGATGATCTTCACGGCACGATCATGGAGGAGCACATTTTCCACATGGCGGGCGCGCGCACGCCGCAATTGCAAACGGAAGTCGACATGGTGAAAGCGATTCGCGAAACCGGCCGCGTTCCCGTCCAGCGCAACACATTTTACGAGCCCGTCAAAGTGTGGGACGAATCGCCCGCGACAAACAATCCGCCCCAGCCCGCCGCCGAAACGACTCTCGTCCCGGCGTAATCGCGGCCATGCAACCCTCGGATCCATCACCGAAATTGCGGCTCGCCCGAACCGAGACGCCGGAGGAATTGGCGCATCGTTTCGAGCGCGAAACGCGGCCCGTCCTGCTCCAGCGCGAGTCAAGCCTGGAGGAAGGGCTCGGCGGATTCAAAGTCGGCTCCGTCCCGTATCTCAACGCCGTTCCGCTCACGCGCGGGCTGGAGGATCAAATTATTTTCGCGCCGCCATCCGAACTGGCGAAGATGCTGCGCAACGATCAATTGGACGCCGCGCTTCTCAGCGTCACCGAGGCGCTGCTCAATGATCGCTACGATATACTTGACGGTGTGGCGGTGGCCTCGCTGGGCGAAGTGAAGAGCGTTTTCCTGGCCCACCGCCAGCCGCTGGCGGAGATTCGCGAAATTTATTGCGACACCGCGACGCTTTCGAGCTTGAACCTGCTGAAAGTGCTCCTGGCGGAAAACGGCTGGAATCCCGAATTGCGCCCGCTGCCGGATTACAAGTCCGCGCATTCGCTTGACAACATTCTTTTGATCGGCGACCCGGCGATTGAATTTTTGCGCTCGGAGCATGCGCACGAGATATGGGATTTGGGCGCCGCCTGGTACGAATTGACGAAATTGCCGTTTGTGTTCGCCGTCTGGGCGCTGCGCCGGATTCCGAATGAACCGCTGCGCCGCCGGTTGCGCGAGGCAAAGAGCTTCGGCCTGGATACACTCGACTACATTATCCACAGCCGGACGGATTTTGATTACGAGTTCCGCAAGGATTACCTGACCTGGCACATTCATTATCATCTCGCCACGGACGAGCGGCGAGGGCTGGCCAAATTTGTGGAACTTCTCCGCAAGCACAATCTCGGCCCGGTCTACGAGCCGCGTTTTGTGGCGTGACGAATTTGCGATGCGCTTGAGATTACAATGCAGAGGAGCACACGCGCCCTCTCATGCCGTGGTTGGCGCCTCGCCAGCCACATCCCAAAAGGGGCAATCGGCGAGGGCGCCGATTGTCTGCACGCGGGGCGCGTGCGCTCCCAAAGCCACAGTCATATGAATCTCAACTTCCTATTCAAAGGCGGCGTCATCGGACTTTCGATTGCTGCGCCGGTTGGGCCGATTGGTGTTTTGTGCATTCGCCGCACGCTGGCGGATGGCGCAAGAGCGGGCCTCGCTACGGGATTAGGGGCGGCAACGGCGGATGCGGCTTATGGAGGCGTGGCGGGATTTGGGCTTACCGTCATATCTAGTTTTCTGGTCGGACAGAAAATGTGGCTTGGCTTGATCGGCGGATTATTTCTCTGCTGGCTTGGGATTCAAACCTTTCGCAGCAAACCCGCCGATAAGCCAGCCGAAGCCAAGGGCGCCGGTTTGCTTTCCGCGTATTTCTCGACATTTTTTCTCACGGCCACAAACCCGATGACCATTCTTTCGTTCGTGGCGATCTTTGCGGGATTTGGTCTGGGCGCTTCGCCGGATTATCTGAGCGCTGTGATGCTGGTGGCGGGAGTTTTCCTCGGCTCCGCTCTGTGGTGGCTGTTTCTGAGCGGGGCGGTTTCTCTTTTTCGCGCGCGCATCGACGCCGCATGGATGCAGGCGGTGAACCGTTTTTCAGGCGCGATCATTGTGGCTTTCGGGCTGTATGCGCTTTCCACTTGTTTTCGAAAATGAATCCGGTTCGCCTCGCTGTGAACGCCATGGCCACTCGCTTCGAGCTGGTCTTGCCGGGTGGCGATTCGACGCGCCTGCGCGGCGCTGGCGAGGAGGCGCTGCGCGAAATTGAGCGCCTCGAGGCGCAACTGAGCCTTTACCGCCCGGCCAGCGAAATCGCGCGTGTCAATGCTTCAGCCGCCCGCGAACCGGTGCGGGTGAGTCCGTCCGTATTTGAATTACTCCAACTCGCGCAGCGATTGCAGAGGGAAAGCGGCGGTGCGTTCGACATCACCGTCGCCCCGCTGGTGCGATGCTGGGGATTCATGCACGGCTCGGGTCGAATGCCGAGGGCCGATGAAATTGAAGACGCACGGGCCGCTTCCGGCATGCCGCATGTTCTACTTGACGCAAACAATTACAGCGTTCGATTTGATCGCGAAGGCGTGATGGTCGATTTGGGGGCGATTGGGAAAGGCTGCGCGGTGGATTGCGCGGTGGAACTTTTGCGCGAAGCGGGGGTGACGTGTGCCCTGCTGCATGGGGGAACGAGCACAGTTTACGGCATCGGCTCCCCGCCGGGGGCGGATGGGTGGAAGATCGCCATTCCGCGCCGGCAAAATCAAACCGAAGGCGCCGCCACTGTGACTCTGCGCGACGCCGCGCTTTCGGTTTCCGCGGTCTGGGGGAAATCGTTTGAGGCTGATGGAAGAAAATTTGGCCACGTCATCGATCCGCGAACCGGCTGGCCTGTCAATAATGCGATTCAGGCGGCGGTCGTGCTGCCCTCGGCCACCGAGACGGACGCCCTTTCCACCGCGCTGCTTGTTCTTGGCCCGAACGGCCACGAAGCGATTCAAAATTTGCGGCCCGGAATGAAGACGATGGTGATGGGGCCGGAGGAAGAAAATTTCGGCTTCAAATCGAGTGGAATAGAATTTTCCTGATGACCGCTCTGCAGGCAGGACGACCAGGCGAGGCGTCCCGGCCCTGCCTCACTTCGCAAATTCCACGCAGCGGGTTTCGCGCATGACCGTGACCCGAATCTGGCCGGGATACTGAAGCTCTTCCTCAATTTTGCGGGCGATGTTCCGGGCCAGCATGTAGCATTGCTCATCCGTGATCTGTCCGGGCTCCACCATGATTCTCAACTCGCGACCTGCCTGAAGCGCGTAACATTTCTCAACTCCAGGGAATGAAGTGCCGATGCGCTCCAAATCTTCGACGCGCTTGATGTAAGTCATCACTGTCTCGGAGCGGGCGCCCGGCCGCGAGGCGCTGATGGCGTCGGCCGCGCTGACCAAAATTCCGAACGGCCCCACATGCGGCACTTCCCCGTGGTGCGAGGCGATGGCGTTGACGATCTCATCGGCTTCGCCATATCGCTTGGCGATTTCCGCGCCGACAATCGCGTGGGCGCCTTCGATCTCGTGATTGACAGCCTTGCCAATGTCGTGAAGCAGGCCGGAGCGCTTGGCCGCAGCCACATCAAGGCGCAATTCCGCCGCCATCAGCGCCATCAATTGCGCGACTTCGACTGAGTGGGCCAGAATGTTTTGGGCAAAACTATGGCGGAAATGCAGGCGGCCCAGCAGCTTGATTAACTCGGAGTGCATTGGGGCCAGGCCAAGTTTCATCACCGCTTCCTCGCCCGCGTTTTGAATGGCCAGATCCATTTCCTGGGTGACGTTGGCCACCACTTCCTCGATGCGCGACGGATGAATTCTGCCGTCAAGTATAAGGCGCTCCATCGCTTCGCGGGCAATCTGGCGGCGGACGGGGTCGAAGCCGGAAAGCACCACCGCGCCGGGAGTGTCATCGATCAATACCGTCACGCCCGTGGCGGCTTCGAAGGCGCGGATGTTGCGCCCTTCGCGGCCGATGATGCGGCCCTTCATTTCCTCGCCCTTGATGTTGACAGTCGCGGTCGAGGTTTCAAAACTGTGGTGGCCGCCGTAACGCTGAATGGCCAGGCTCACGATCTTGCGCGCCTGCTCCTCCGCCCGCGCCTTGGCGTCGTCCATGATGTGCTGGGAGAGATGCATCGCGTCCCG
This sequence comes from uncultured Verrucomicrobiae bacterium, assembly GCA_963764165.1. GTDB lineage: Bacteria > Verrucomicrobiota > Verrucomicrobiia > Limisphaerales > Palsa-1400 > Palsa-1400. The sequence continues at coordinate 2,915,502 of CAVXRD010000002.1, read as the reverse complement.
CATGCTTTCCTGCTCGATTTGCTTGAGAAAGGCCGCCCGCACCTCGGCCCCGCTGAGCTTGGAGACTTCGGCCAGCTCGGCCCGGCGCTGGACCACCAATTCGTCCGCCAATTTGCGCTGGGCTTCGGCCTCGGCGGTTTTGGCGGCCAGCGCGTCGCGGTCGGCGCGGAGCACTTTTTCCTCGCGCACGAGGTTTTCCAATTGGCGATTGACGAGCTCCTCCCGCACCACCAATCGCTGTTCCACGGCGGAAAGCTCCTTTTGCCGTGTGGCTGCCATTTGTTCGACGTCTGTCCGCAGTTTAAGGGAGTCTTCGTTGGCCTTCAGCCGCGCGTCACGGGCCAAAGATTCCGCCTCAAGCCGGGCTTTCTCCAATATTTCTTTTTTCTCGTTTTGAATTCCGATGCGGAGGGCGCGATCACGAAAAACATGGATCAAGTAACCGATAACGATGCCGACGACCGTGCCAGCGGCGATCATGACGGCGATGCCAGTGTTTGACGTGAAATTCATGAGTTAACGGACAATCGGTCAGGAAACTTCGAGCCAGCGCGTCGGCGTCAAAATAAAGTTCATCGTAATATCGTGTCCTTCCGCGGGAAGATGCGCCACGACTTGTGGGTCGAAGGCGACTCCGCATTTGACACCTGCAATTTCAGCCAGCAACCGGTCGTAGAACCCTTGGCCCCGGCCGAGCCGGCGTCCAGACAAATCGAATCCTAATCCCGGCGTCAGCGCCAAGTCCAGCCGATTCAACGCGATGGCTTCGCAATGCGCCCCAGGCTCGGCAATGCCGAATTGGCCAGCGGCGCAATCCGTCTCGTAGGCCGCAATGAGAACTGCCTCGTAAGCTCCGGTGGCTGGGACAAAGCGCGGCAGAGCGACGACTTGACCGGATTGAAGCGCTTCGGGAATCAATGGCGTCAAGTCTAACTCTCCAGGAAGCGCCGCGTAAAATAAAATCGCGCGGGCGTTCCGCCAAATTTCTTGCTTGCGCAGCAATTGGCCTGCGCGGATGGAGTCTTCCTCCCGCTGGGCTGGCGCGATGCTTTTGAGGATTCCGCGGAATTGGCGGCGCCATCCGGCTTTGTCAGGAGCGGCCTCGGGATTCATTTGCGCAACGCTTCGATTTCAGCCCGCCACTTTTCGATGCGCTCCTTGATTTTCTTCTCCGATCCTTGATCGGTGGGTTCGTAGTAGCGCCGCGCCGCGCCCAGATAATCCTGGGCCACGAAGTGCTCGGGAAAATCGTGCGCATATTTATAATCGACACCGTGGCCAAGCTTTGCCGCGCTCTTATAATGCGCGTCGCGCAGCGCGTTCGGCACGGCGAGCGTGCGCCCGGAGCGGACATCGCTCAGCGCCGAGTCAATCGCCACCATGGCGCTGTTGCTCTTGTTCGCGGTCGCGATGTAAATCGTCGCTTCCGCAATCGGAATGCGGGCTTCCGGCCAGCCGACAAATTCCGCCGCCTCATTAGCCGCAGTCGCCAGCACCAATGCCATCGGATCCGCCAGTCCGACATCCTCCGCCGCGCAAATCACAATGCGGCGCGTGATGAAGCGCGGATCTTCCCCAGCGTGGATCATTTTCGCGAGCCAATAAAGCGCGGCATCGACATCGGCCCCGCGCATGGATTTGATGAAGGCGGAAATCGTGTCATAATGCGCATCGCCATCCGCGTCGTAAACCACCGCCTTCTTCTGGATGCACTGCTCGGCCGCGGCCATGTCAATATGAATAATCCCATCCGCGCCCGGCGGCGTGGTGAGGGCGGCGATTTCAAGCGAGTTCAGCGATTTCCGGGCGTCGCCATCCGCCACCTTGGCGAGGTGCCGGAGCGCATCTTCGTCCGCCTGGATTTTGAAATTCCCAAGGCCTCGCTCCGTGTCACCAAGCGCGCGATGCAGCAGCTCCAGCAAATCATCCTCGGTGAGCGCCTGAAGCTCGAAGATTTGCGAGCGCGAAACGAGCGGCGAATTGACGAAGAAAAACGGATTGTGCGTCGTTGCGCCAATTAAGCGAACGACGCCGCTTTCGACATCCGGCAGCAAGACATCCTGTTGCGCCTTGTTGAATCGGTGGATTTCGTCGATAAATAAAATGGTCGATTGCCCCGTGTTTTCGAGCCGGTTGGAGGCGGCGGCCAGCACGCGCCGCATATCGGCAACGTTGGATTCGACGCCGCTGAGACGGTCGAATTTGCTTTTGGTTTGCCTGGCAATGATTTGCGCCAGCGACGTTTTGCCGGTTCCCGGCGGCCCGTAAAAAATCAGCGATTGAATGCGGTCCGCCTCGATGGCGCGGCGCAGCAAGAGCCCCTTGGCGAGGATATGCTTTTGCCCCGCGAATTCGTCAAGATTGCGAGGCCGCATCCGGGCGGCGAGCGGTTGTGCGGCATAACTCTGATGCCCGGCCCCTGCGCTTTGTTCGTCAGGCGGCGCCGGCGCGTTGGAAAACAGATCTTTGCCCGTCACAAACAAATCATAATCGAAATCCACCACCGCACCAGTCCGAAGCATGCCCAGCTTGCCTTGGTGTCACTCATAGGCGATATTCGCGCGATGACGGCGCCACTTCCCGCTAACGAAAACGAACGGCTTGAGGCTTTGCGGAAATATCATATTCTTGATACCGCTCCAGAGCGGTCATTTGACGATATCACCAAGCTCGCCGCTTTCATCTGCCAGACTCCCATCGCCACAGTGACGCTGGTGGACGAGAATCGGCAATGGTTCAAATCCCAGGTCGGCCTGACGGCGTCCGAGACTCCGCGCGACCAGGCTTTCTGCGCTTACACAATTCTTCAGTCCGACATGCTCATCGTCGAGGACGCTACGCGTGACGAACGGTTTCGCGATAATCCGCTGGTGGTTAATAATCCGGGCATTCGTTTTTACGCGGGCGCGCCGCTGCAAACGAGTGATGGCTTTGGTCTTGGCTCAGTGTGTGTGATTGATCACAAGCCGCGCCGGTTGTCGCTGGAGCAGGCCGAGGCGCTGACGCGGCTGTCGCGCATGGTGATGCTGCAATTTGAATATCGCGAGTCCTGCGCCCGGCTCGCGGAAGCGTTGAAGAATGTCAAAACGCTTTCCGGCCTTCTGCCGATTTGCTCCTATTGCAAACAAGTCCGCAACGACTCGGGTTACTGGCAGCAGGTCGAGGCATATATCCAATCGCGTTCGGAGGCGAGGTTTACGCACGGCATTTGCGCCAAGTGCCACGACGAACAACTGGCGTTGTTCATGGCCTCAATGGATGGCGGAAAAGGTGGCAATGGCGAAGCCAGGTAGGGATGCCTCGCCGAGGCGTCCGGGCTGAGGCATTATTCACGCGTAGCCCCTCGCACTAATCCTGCGCTTTTTTCGTCAGGCGGCGCCGGCGCGTCGGAGAACAGATCTTTGCCCGTCACGGAAAAGGGATAAACGAAGTCCACCCACCACCCTGCCTCACGTCCTCAGTCCGAAGGCGCGGCGTTTTTTTAGCAATGTGGCGCGGTTCATTTTCAGCACGCGCGCGAGGATGGTTGGCTTCTGCCCGAATTGTTGAAGGAGGTTCTTCAACAGGGTCGTTTCGACCTCCGAATAAAGCTCCTTGTAAGTCGCTCCCTCCTGGACTTTCGCGGCAACCCATTGCCGCAACGTGGTGTCGAGGTCGATGGAGTTTGAATTCAGCGCGGGCTGCAAGAGCGCCGCTGGAAAATGCTGCGGCTGGATCGACGCCCCGGCGCAGACCGCCACGGCATGCTCGATGGCATTGCGGAGTTCTCGAACATTTCCCGGCCACGGATAATTCAGCAGGAGCCGGTTGGAATCCGCGTTAAAACTCAGTTCTCGGCCCGCCGCGAACTTGGAAAGAAAATACGCGGCGAGCGCTGGAATGTCCTCGCGCCGCTTGGCCAGCGGCGGAAGTTCGATTTCCAGAACGTGGAGCCGATAGTAAAGGTCTTCACGAAATCGCCCCGCCTGAACTTCCTCGCGGAGAGATTTGTTCGTGGCCGCAATCAATCGGGCGTCCACTCGAATATCGTGGCGGCCGCCGACGCGATTGAATGTTTTTTCTTCGACGAATCGCAGGAGTTTTGCCTGCGTCGCCAGCGGGATGTCCGCCACCTCGTCCAAAAGCAAAGTTCCTCCGGCCGCTCTCTCGAGATGGCCGGGGCGCATCGAGGCCGCGCCGGTGAACGCGTTTTTTTCGTGGCCGAATAATTCGCTCTCCAACAAATCCTGCGGGATCGCGCCGCACAGCAAGGTGACGAATGGGCCGGAACGCCTCTGGCTGTTGGAATGAATCACCTGGGCGGCGAGCGTTTTGCCGGTGCCAGTCGGACCTGTCAGAATCGCGGGCGCGTCGCTGTTGGCTGCGTGAGCGATGCCGATGAAAACGCGCTGCATTTCCGAGCCAGCCCCGCCCAGCAAGGATCCCGTTTCTTCAACCGCCGCCGCCAGATGATGACGGGGCGAGCTTTCCGCGGGCTGCGCGAGCAAATCGCGCATTCGCTTTTCGAGGTCATGCAAATCCAACGGCTTTACCAGGTAGCCGACCGCGCCCAATTTGCGCGCCGAGACCGCATTCTGGAGCGTGCCGTGCGCCGTGATGATCAATGCGGGCGGACGCGGTTTCAGCCGGTTCATTTTTTCCAAAACCGCCAGGCCGTTCATGTCCGGCAAGCCAATGTCGAGCACGACGAGGCGAAACTTTCCCTTGGCCAATTCCTGCAATCCAGCCGTTCCGGACGCGCAAGTCTTCGGAACGGCGCCGACCCGCGCTCCGACGGTTGCCAGCGCCCGCGCCAGCGCCACTTCGTCTTCAATAATCAGCAAATCGGGATCACTCATAGAGCGATGCGGACGACCGCGCCGCCGCCGGAACGGTTCGCCACCGCGAGTTTTCCGCCGTGGGCGCGAACGATCGAATCCGCCACATTGAGGCCGATGCCCATGCCGCCTTCCTTTTCAGAGTAAAGCATATTGCGCCAGCGGCGGAGAGCCTTGTCAGAAAACCCCCTGCCGGTGTCGGCAAAACTGATTGTCCCTCCACGCGCGGTGATCGTCAGGACGCCGCCGGACGGCATGGCTTGAATGGCATTGCGCATGATGTTGTGGAAAACCTGCTCCATCCGCTGGCGATCAACGGAGATTTCCCACTTGGGATCAGCGTCAATAATAACTTCAACTTTCGCGTAATGGCTGGACGGTGCAAGGAGGCCGGCGGTGTGCCCCAGCAAATCCGCGACGGCGACGCTTTGACGAAGAGGCGGCGCGGGCCGGGCCAGAAACATCCATTGGTTGACAATGTCCTCAATGCGTGACGCTTCGCCCACAATCAATCCGCCTGTTGCGGCATCGGTCTCCTGCAGCAACTGGGCATGCAGCCGAATGGCCGTTACCGGATTGCGAATCTCATGCGCCATCGCCGTTGCCATTCCCCCCAGCATGGCCAATCGTTCCGTGCGGATATAGGGAATCGCCACCGCCCACGCCAGCGCGAACCACAGCACCCAAAAGACCAGCAGCGAAACAATTGTGATGGGGCGAGTCAGAAGCGCTCGCAGTGTTGGACGCTCGCGCACCAGCGTCAACTCAACACCCGGCATCACATTCACGCTGGCAACGTCCTGACTCGCGGACGAGAGTGCCGGCTGATTGAATTGCACTCTCATGCCCAGCAACTGGCTCATGTAACTGGCCATGCGATCGGTCGCGGGAATGTTTGACTCGCGGATGAATTGGGCGTTGGCGTCGGCCAGCGCGACGAATTCGCTGTGCGACAGGCGCTGAAAGGCGGCGTTCAAGAGAATAATCAATCCGACCGTGACCGCCCCGGCAAACAGCAGGAAGGACATCGCGACCTGGAGCCATTGTCGTTTATGCACGGGCTAGTTTTTATCCGGTGCGCGCTGAAAAGTGAATAACAATTATCCCTCCGTGAAGGCATCGTTCGCCGCTGCCAGAGGGAAAACCACGTTGGCCCCGCTTGTGCTAATCCTCGATCGACGGACGAAACACCATGAGACTAAAATACACGCGGGCATTTACTTTAATTGAACTGCTGGTTGTCATCGCCATCATCGCCATTCTTGCGTCGATGCTGCTGCCCGCTTTGGCGAAAGCAAAGGAAGATGCCAATCGCACAAGCTGCCTCAACAATCTCCACCAATGGGGATTGGGGATGAATATGTACCTGGATGACGCGTCATGCGTTTTTCCAGATGCCAAGCTGACAAACGGCAGCCCCGGATTGCCCGGCGATTTCAATGAGGACACGCCGCGCTGGGAGGATCTCACGGCCGCTCAGGCTGCGGGGAGCGGCACGGCGGTTTGGTATAACGTTCTTCCGCCCTATGTCGGCAAGCAATCGCTCTGGCAGTATGCGGCCAATCCGGCCAACTTCGTCAACAATCCTGGCATATTCAATTGCGCCACCTCGAGCGCGCTTCCACCCGATGTCAACACGCCGCCGCTGACGCGAGTCGTTTTCAATTTTGCCATGAATTACAAAGGCAATTTCGGACTCCCAACGGGCACGATCTTCACGTCCAAACTCGTCCAACACCCGTCAGCGTTTGTGTTTCTGGCGGACGTGCGGACGCACGCTTCCGAGATCCCGTATTACGGGACGACGCCTGCGACTCTGGCGTGCTCCCATATTTACACGACGCGTCTTTCATCGCGGCACAGCGCGGGAGCCGACTTGACGTTCTCCGACGGGCATGCGGCCTATTTCAAATACTCCTACATTTGCACCAATACAGGGACAAGCGCGGGTGACCCGGGACGGACAGATATTAATTGGACCTACAACGGGCAGCCCGTTCATTAAACATCCTATTTGGACTGTTTCTTGGACTTTTTGGCGGGTGGCAGTTCAGGGATGGCTTCGAATTTTTTCTGAAGCGTATCCAGGTCTTTGCGCAATTGGCGATTTTCCTTTTGCAAGTCTGAAACGGTGTCGCGCAAGTCTTTCAAATTATCACCCTGCTTGCGATTGGAGCGGATTGACTGAATCGCAGCCTCGGCCGGAGCTTGCTCTGGAATTTCGCGGCTGGCGTTTGCAAATGTTTGCAGGACTGCAATCGCGCGCGCGTCACCCAAAGTTCCAAGCGCCCTGATGGCTCCATTGCGGATCGAGACATTCTTGTCATTCAAAAAGGCAATCAGAAATCCCCGGACGAAGTCCTTCCGCTCGTCGTTGCGCGAAAGGAACGCAATGGCATCCAAGGCGGATGAGACTCCGCCCGTGGTGAAATCGGCGCGGCGCTCCTCCAGCGCTTTGCGGATTGGCTCCGCATACGCCGCGTCATCCTGTGTGCGCATGGTGGAGATCGCGGCCTCCGTCAGGCGGTTGCGATAGGACTGCGATTTCAAGCACGTGAGCAAACGATCATGAATTTCCGGCTCCGAGTAATTGGCCAATCCGCGAATATATTGCGCTTCGATATCCGGATTCTGCTCGGAGGCCAGCGCTTTAAGCACCGCTTCCTTGGCAGCGGGCTTGTAAAATGCCGCGATGCCGCTGGCAACGGCGTTCCGCACGCGCGCATCCTTTTGATCCAGCGAGGCGATCAGAACTTTCAAACTTTCATCGGAGCGCATCGAGGCGAGCGCGGAAGCGGCGTCAATGCGCACGCCGTAAAACGGATCGTGATTGAGCGCACGGGACAATTGGTCAATCGTGGCGTGATCTTTTTTATCGCGCAAAGAGGCGACCGCGTCCAACCGTGCGACAACGTCAGAATCGTCGGCCAATTCGGCAGCGATCATCGCTGGCGGCAGGTCGATGGTAATTTTTGCCAGCACTTCCACGCGCGGGTCCAGCCGCACCTGGTCCGGGGCTTCCGGGAGGGCGAAATAGAAATCCTCCGAGGTTTGTTTGACAGTGACGGTCTTCTCGATGCGGCCGGATTTGCCTTTGAAGGCGATGTTGAGCGGGAAATCGAACAGCAGCACTTCGTCATTCACAGCTTGCGTTTGTTGGATGGTTATTTTCGCGAGCTTCGTTTTTTCGTCCCATGAATAAGAAACGGACAATTGCGGGAACAGTCCATGATACATCCATTGATCGAAAAATTGGTCATACGATTTGCCGGAAAGTTCTTCAATGACGTCCGACAAATCTTCCGTCACGACGCTGCCGTATTGATGGCGTTCCAAATACGTTTTGATGCATTTGCGATACAAGTCCGCGCCGAGTTGCGTCCGCAGCATGCGCAACACATAGCTGGCTTTGTCGTAGACGAGGCTTCCGAAGATGTCGTCCGGCGACTCGAACTTTCGGTTGACGATGGGAGCGGTGTTGCTCGACGACGTCAAGGACCGGAGTCGCTTGTAGAAATTGTAGAGCATCGCGTCCTCGCCGTCCTTATGGCCGTCATACAAAGTCGAGTAGTAGGTTGCGAAACCCTCGTTAAGCCAGATTTGGCTCCAGTCTTTGCACGTCACCAAATCTCCGAACCATTGGTGCGCCATTTCATGCGAAACCAATCCCTGGCTGGAATGCAAATTCTCTGTGGCCGGCGTGAAGAGCGTGAATTCCGTTTCCGTCGTGAGGCTGGTATTTTCCATGCCGCCCTCCATGAAATCCTGCACGAGCACCTGGTAATACTTGGCCCACGGAAACGGCACGCCGATTTCGTGCTCGAAGAAATCCATGATGTCCTTGGTGTCAACAAACGAATTGGGCGCCTCCGCGATGTCCGAAGGCGGGACATACATTGCGAGCGGCGTGTCGTTGTGCTTGTCTTCGACGCTTTTGAAATAGCCCGCCACCAGCGAGACGAGATAATTGGCATGGGGCTTTTCCTGCGACCAATGGAATGCGTTCAAGCCCGCCCCGTCCTTTTCGTTGGAAACGAGTCTTCCGTTGGAGAGCACGGTCATCCCTTCAGGAACATGGCAAGTGACTTCAGTCGTATATTTGTCAATCGGCTCGTCCGGGCACGGATACCAATAGCGATTGTCGATGGCTTCGCCCTGCGTGAACAAATGTTCGTCGCCCGCCTTGTAGCCCATGTCCGGCGTGCGAAAATAAAGCCCCTTCACCGGCTGCGCGTGATAACGAATCGACAAAGTTGAATCCTGGCCGGCCGGAATAGCCTCGGCGAAAGTGACGATCAATTTGTCCTTCGCATATTGCCACGCTTGAATCTTCGCGCTCGACTCCACTCCGTCGATGGTCATGTCCGACGCGTTCAATTCCAATTGATCGAGCGATTTGGCCACGGGCTTGAAATTGAAAACCACTTTGCCGGTGATCGTGTGCTGCTCAAAGCTCGGTGTGATGTCCAGGCTCATGTGGGAGAACCCGGCGCTGCGATCCGGCGCGTAGTTGCGCCTGATGGGATGGGCCTCGCCCGGCCCTCCATGCGGCGCGTTCAAATTCAAATCATCCGCCAGCACGGCAAACGCGCCCAAGCAAGCGCACGCAAAAAGAAGAGGTTTTGTGATCATGACCTCCGGAATTCTAGCGACAGGCGGGCACTTGGCAAGCAGGGTCTGGGGGCCCCCGGTCTCCAACAGCCTGGTCTGATACGATTTCAAGTTGAAGAAAGGCCCTGTATCTCGAGCGCTTGCCGCACGCTCAGAATGGGGATGCCATCGAAGGATTTTAATGAGAGCAGATCGTTGTCGCCGGTAACGATTGCATCGGCCCGCGCGTGCGCGGCGCAGGCAAGCACATGGAGATCATCAGGGTCACGAAGGGCCGATGGCGCCGGGATGGGCGGGCCTTCTGCAACCAACGACGACGCTTTGAACCGGGAGATAATTTCGTTTGCATTGCTTCCGGTTTCATTAAGGCGTTTCTGGAATTTCTCTCGCTGGAGAACTTCCTCGAGTTCGGCGAAAAGGGAGGCAGAGGCACAAAGCGTCGCAGAGCCGTCTAAGAGCGCATCGACGAGGCGGGACGGATTTCCCCGCCAAAGCGAGCCCGACACCAGCACGTTGATGTCAACGACGAGCTTCACGGGCACGACGCTCGGCCCGTGCAGCCTTTATTTCGGCATTTATTTCGTCGATGGCCAACGGCTCGCCCGGCGTCGCACGAATTTCATCCAGCGTTTTCTTCAAATTCAGCCCCGCGTTCCTCCGCCGCACCTCGTCTGCTACCAACTCCGCCACGCGCTGATTTTCAAGCAAGCCCATTTGGCGGGCTTCCTGAATCAAGCCTTCAGGCAGATCCAATTGAATTGTAACGCTCATAAGACAAGCTATCTCTGCGGTGAATCTATACCAACTCCGGCATTTCGCCAAGAAAACCCTGTGCTCTAACAGTGAAGCGCCAAGCCTGCGCTTCAGGGCAGATGTGTGGCGCCCATCAAGTAGCGGTCGCATTCGCGGGCGGCGCCGCGGCCTTCATTAAAGGCCCATACCACCAAGCTCTGTCCGCGGCGCGCGTCGCCGGCGGCGAATACTCCGGGAATGTTCGTCGTGTATTTTTCGTGCTCGGCTTTGATATTCGAGCGCGGGTCGCGCTCCAATCCCAATTTTTCCAGCAGCGGCTGTTCGGGCCCCATGAATCCCATCGCCAGCAACACCAATTGCGCGGGGCGAATTTTTTCCGTTCCCGGGATTTCCGCAGCCACGAACTGGCCTTTTTCGTTTTTCTTCCACTCGATCTCGACGGTGTGGACTTCCTTGACCGCGCCCGATTCATCGCCGGCGAATTTCTTCGCGGTGGTCAAATAGGTGCGCGGGTCGCTGCCGAATTTCGCGGCGGCTTCCTCCTGGCCATAGTCCAGTTTGTAAACCTTGGGCCACTCCGGCCACGGATTGTCCTTGGCGCGCTCGTGCGGCGGGCGCGGCAAAATTTCCAGTTGCACGAGGCTCTTGCAGCCGTGCCGCATCGAGGTGCCGACGCAGTCCGTCCCGGTATCGCCGCCGCCGATGACGATGACATCCTTGCCTTCCGCCGAGATGTAGGACGCGCTGTTTTCTCCGTCAAGAATGCTTTTCGTGTTGGCGTGCAGGAATTCCATCGCGAAATGGATGCCTTTAAGCTGGCGGCCTTCAATCGGAAGGTCGCGCGCCTTGGTGGCGCCGGTGCAAAGCACGGCGGCGTCGAATTCGCGCATCAAATTCTCGGCGGGAAAATCCTTGCCCACTTCCGTGCTGGTCAGAAACGTCACGCCTTCGGCGGCCATTTGATCGACGCGCCGCTGCACCAATTGCTTGTCGAGCTTCATGTTCGGAATGCCGTACATGAGCAAGCCGCCAATGCGATCCGACCTCTCAAAAACCGTCACGGAATGCCCCGCGCGATTCAATTGCGCGGCGGCGCAAAGCCCCGCCGGGCCGGAGCCGACTACCGCGACTTTTTTCCCGGTGCGAAATTGCGGCGGCTCGGGTTTGATCCAGCCCTCGTCCCAGCCGCGATCTACGATGGAGCATTCAATGTTCTTGATGGTAACCGGCGGCGAAATCAGTCCGAGCACGCAGGAGCCTTCGCACGGCGCGGGACAAACGCGGCCGGTGAAATCCGGAAAGTTGTTCGTCTTGTGCAGCCGCTCCAGCGCTTCGTGCCACAGGCCGCGATACACCAGATCATTCCATTCAGGAATAAGGTTGTGTATCGGGCAGCCGCTGGCCATGCCGCTGATGAGCGAGCCGGTATGGCAGAAAGGGACGCCGCAATCCATGCACCGGGCGCCCTGGTCGCGGAGGTGCTTTTCTTCGAGGTGATAGTGAAATTCCTGCCAGTCGCGAATGCGTTCGAGGGCCGGGCGGTCCAGCGGGAGTTCGCGCAAGTATTCGATGAAACCTTTGGGTTTTCCCATTGAAGTGTTTAGGGGGTGGAGATTAGCTGCCGCCAACGCGCGCGGCGTCGCGGGCATTTTCCTCAAATGCAGCCATCACGGCTTCCTCGCCGCTGAGACCTGTTTGTTCGACTCGGCGCATGCATTCGAGAGCGCGCTTGTAATCCTTCGGCATGACTTTGACAAATTTGGGAAGCATTTCCTCCCATAATGCAAGCACTTTGAAGGCGCGCTGGCTGCGGGTGTATTGGGCGTGGCGATGGATCATGAGACGAAGTTCTTCAATTTCCGCCGCATCTTCCACCTTGCCCAAATCAACCATTTGCAAGTTGCAATTTTTTTCGAAAGTCTTCGCCTCATCGAGAACGTAGGCGACGCCGCCAGACATTCCGGCGGCAAAATTCCGCCCCGCCGGCCCCAGCACGACGACGCGTCCGCCGGTCATGTATTCGCAGCCGTGATCGCCAACGGATTCCACCACCGCGCTCGCGCCGCTGTTGCGGACGCAGAAGCGCTCACCCGCCATCCCGCGAATGTAAGCCTCGCCACGCGTCGCGCCGTAGAGGGCGACGTTGCCTGTGATGATGTTCTTTTCCGCGACGAAGGTGGATCCTTCAGGTGGGAATACGATAATTTTGCCGCCGCACAATCCCTTGCCGAGCGAATCGTTGGCATCGCCTTCAAGCGTCCATGTCATGCCGCTCGGCATGAACGCGCCGAAGCTTTGCCCGGCCGATCCTTTGAAATGAATCTTGATCGTGTCCTCGGGAAGCCCAGCGACGCCGTAACGCCGAGTGACTTCGCTGCCGAGAATGGTCCCGACCACGCGGTTGATGTTGCGTATCGGCATCGTCGCCTCGACTTTTTCGCCGCGCGCCAAGGCGGGTTCGGCCAGCTTGAGCAGCACCTTGTTGTCAAGCGCATCGGCGAGGCCGTGATCCTGCGGCAGCGTTTGATAACGGCCATACTCCTCGGGCGCGTTCGGTTGGTAGAGGATGTTCGTGAAATCAAGTCCGCGCGCTTTCCAATGCTCGATGGCTTCGCGGGCTTCAAGGTAATCGGCGCGGCCGACCATTTCGTTGATGGTGCGGAAACCGAGCTGCGCCATCAATTCGCGAACTTCCGTCGCGATGAACTTCATGAAGTTGACCGCGTGAGCCGGGTCGCCTTTGAAATTTTTGCGCAGGGCCGGATTTTGTGTGGCCACGCCAACCGGGCAGGTGTCGAGATGGCAAACGCGCATCATGATGCAGCCCAGCGAAACCAGCGGCGCGGTGGCAAAACCGAATTCTTCCGCGCCCAGCAGCGCAGCCACAATGACATCGCGCCCGGTTTTCAGTTGGCCGTCCGCCTCGACCACGATGCGGCTGCGGAGATTGTTGAGCACGAGCGTTTGGTGCGTTTCGGCCAATCCGAGTTCCCACGGAATGCCCGCATGCTTGATGCTCGTCTGCGGCGACGCGCCGGTGCCGCCGTCGTGTCCGCTAATGAGCACGACATCGGCATGCGCTTTTGCGACGCCCGCGGCGATGGTGCCCACGCCGACTTCCGCCACCAATTTGACGCTGATGCGCGCCTCCTGATTGGCGTTCTTCAAATCGTGAATGAGTTCCGCAAGATCCTCGATAGAATAAATATCGTGATGCGGCGGCGGTGAAATCAATCCGACGCCGGGCGTGGCGTGGCGCACTTTGGCGATCCACGGATAAACCTTGCCGCCGGGCAACTGGCCGCCTTCGCCGGGCTTGGCGCCCTGGGCCATTTTGATTTGCAGCTCTTTGGCTTTGACAAGATAGAGGCTGGTGACGCCGAAACGCGCGGAAGCGACCTGCTTGATGGCGCTGTTTTTGGAATCGCCGTTCGGTTCCAGTTCGTAACGCGCGGGATCCTCGCCGCCTTCGCCGGTGTTGCTCCGGCCACCGATTCGGTTCATGGCGATGGCGAGCGCCTCGTGCGCTTCCTTGCTGATCGAGCCGTAGGACATCGCGCCGGATTTGAAACGCTTCAAAATGTTTTCCAGCGGCTCGACTTCTTCAATCGGCACGGGTGGCTGGTTGCCGAATTTCAATTCCAGCAATCCGCGCAAGGTGCTGGCGCGTTTCGATTGGTCGTTGACCGCGGCGGAATATTCCTTGAACGCCTTGTAATCCGCATTGCGGCAGGCGGCCTGCAATTTGTGGACTGTCTGCGGATTGAAAAGATGATGCTCGCCTTCGGAACGCCATTGGTAAAAACCGCCCACCTCCAACGTGTGGCCGTTCACTTGACGATCCGGGAATGCCTCTGCGTGGCGCAACTGCACTTCGCGCGCGATCACATCGAGGCCAACGCCGCCGACGCGGGACGCTGTGCCGGTAAAATACCGTTCCACGACCGAAGGATGCAGTCCGATGGCCTCGAAAATTTGCGCGCCGCGATAACTTTGGATGGTCGAGATTCCCATTTTGGAAATCACCTTCACCACGCCTTTGACCGCGGCCTTGACGTAATTCTTGCACGCGACTTTGTGCGTGACGTTTGTCAGCAACCCCTGGCGGATCATGTCGTCGAGCGTTTCAAACGCGACGTAAGGATTGATCGCGCCCGCGCCAAATCCGATGAGCAGCGAGAAATGATGCACCTCGCGCGGCTCGCCCGATTCAAGAACAAGCCCGACGCGCGTGCGGGAGCCTTCTCGGATCAAATGATGATGCACCGCCGCAACCGCCAGCAAGGCGGGAATGGCCGCCAGTTCCACGTCAACACCGCGGTCGGAAAGAATGACAATGTTTGCGCCAGCTTCGACAGCACTCGAGGCTCGGGCGCACAAATCGTCCAATGCGCGAACCAATCCCGCCTCGCAATCGGCAGCGCGGAATAGAATGGGCAGCGTGACCGATTTGAAGCCCGCCTGCCGGATGTATTTCAGCTTGGCGAATTCCTCGTTCGTCAAAACCGGCGCGGCCAGCTTGATCAAGTTGCAGCTCGCAGGCTTTGGCTTCAGCAAATTGCGCTCGGAGCCAATCGTCGTGACGGCTGAAGTCACCAATTCTTCGCGAATGCAATCAATCGGAGGATTGGTCACCTGCGCGAACAATTGTTTGAAATAGTTGTAGAGAAGCTGCGGCCTGTTTGAGAGCACCGCCAGCGGCGTGTCGCAGCCCATCGAGCCGAGCGCCTCGACGCCCTCGCGGGCCATCGGGGCCATCACGATTCGCAAGTCCTCGAACGTGTATCCGAACGCCTGCTGGCGCTGCAAAACGGTATTATGCGAAGTCTCCGCCGCGTGGGCCGATTCCTGGATGCTGGCCAAATCGAGCAAATGCTCGTTCAACCACTTGCGATACGGCTGTTCCGTGGCGATCTTCTGTTTTAATTCTTCATCGTCGACGATGCGGCCTTCTTCCGTGTCCACCAGGAACATGCGGCCGGGTTGCAAGCGCCCTTTTTCCAAAATGCGATCGGCCGGAATATCCAGCACTCCGACTTCCGACGCCATGATGACCAAATCGTCCTTCGTCACGTAATAACGGGAAGGGCGCAAGCCGTTTCGATCCAGCACCGCGCCGATTTTGCGGCCGTCGGTGAAGGCAATCGAAGCCGGGCCGTCCCACGGTTCCATCAGGCAACTGTGATATTCGTAAAAGGCCTTTTTCTCGTCGCTCATCGTGGCGTGATTGGACCACGGCTCGGGAATCATCATCATCACCGCGTGCGGCAACGAACGGCCAGAGAGCACCAGCAATTCAAGGCAGTTGTCGAACATGCCGGAATCGGATCCGTCGGTGTTGATGATCGGAAGCAGCTTTTTGAAATCGCTGCCGAATAAATCACTCTCGCAAATGGCCTGGCGCGCCTGCATCCAATTGACGTTTCCGCGAAGCGTGTTGATTTCTCCGTTGTGCGCGATGTAGCGGTTTGGATGCGCGCGATCCCAGCTTGGAAAAGTATTGGTGCTGAAGCGCGAATGCACCAGCGCCAAGGCGCTTTCCATCGCGGGATTCTTCAGGTCGGGATAATAAAGATCCATCTGCTCTGTCAGCAGCATCCCTTTGTAAACCAGCGTGCGGCTGGACAAGCTCGAAATGTAAAACAAATGGCCGCCTTTGACCGCCGCGTAACGAATTGAACGCTCGGCGCGCTTGCGAATAACGTACAGTTTGCGCTCGAATGCCGCCTCGTCCGTCGTTTTTGGCCCGCGCCGGATAAAGGCTTGCTGCATGCGCGGCTCGGTAGCCTGCGCGGTCGCCCCCAGGCTCGAATTGTCGGTCGGCACCACGCGCCAGCCGAGGAATTTCTGGCCTTCCTCGACGACGATATTCTCGAAGATCGTTTCGCAGCGGCGGCGCTCGTTGGGATCGCGCGGCAGGAAAACCGCCGCCACGCCGTATTCGCCAGCGGCGGGGAGCTTGATTTTGTCCTTGGGCAGCACCGCCTTGAAAAAGCCGTGCGGAATCTGCATCAGGATGCCCGCGCCATCGCCGGTATTGGCCTCGCAGCCGCAGGCGCCGCGATGGTTGAGATTGATAAGGATCGTCAGAGCATCGCGGATAATCTTGTGCGACTTGCGGCCTTTGATATCGACAACGAAGCCGACCCCGCAGGCGTCATGCTCAAACTGCGGATCATACAAGCCCTGTTTTGTTGGCCAACAAGTGGGCCCAATTCTGTTTGCTCTTGTTTCGCTCATCAGACTGCTCTTATCGTTTCTCTATAATAAAATTTTATTATTTTGTGCGCAAACAGGGTGTCAGCGCAATAACTGATTTTGAAATTCCATACTTATACTCTATGCAAACTCGTTTATTGGCAGTCGTCTGCGCTGCCGTCGTCGCGCTAGCCTCTCCGGCGAGCGCCGAAATCAAAGTCGTCACCGAACATAAGGCAAAAGGCGACGCCACGCCCGCGTTTGACTTCAAAAACGTCCCGCATGCCGCCAAAAGCGGCCTGACCGCAAAGGTCAGCATCGTGGATGGGGATTCCGACAGCAACGGTGGCGGACTTGAGAAATTGACCGATGGCCAACTGCCAAGCGAGGAAGACCAGCCGACCGAAAATTTCTTCTTCGATGCCGGCACGCCCGGCGGGCGGGTTCGATTCGATTTTGGCGATGCCAAACCCATCGGACAAATCAATACTTACTCATGGCATACGGACACGCGCGCCCCGCAGGTTTACAAGGTCTATGGCGCGACCGGAACGGCGGCGGATTTCAACTCTTCGCCTAAAACGGGAACCGATCCGGTCAAGTGCGGCTGGACGCTCATTTCCGCAGTGGACACCCGGTCCAAGGATGGCGAACCCGGTGGCCAGTATGGCGTCAGCATCACGGACTCCGCCGGGCCAATTGGCAGCTACCGGTATCTGCTTTTTGATATTGCGGCCACCGAAACGGACGACAGTTTTGGCAATACGTTTTACAGCGAGATCAGCGTGCTCCCCGTCGGCGGCGTCGAAGGCGCGGGTGTCAGTGAAAAAGGCGGCATCACCGTTCTGACGGATCATAACGAGGCTGGAGACGCCACCGCAGCCTTCAAATTCAAACACGTTCCGTCTCCAGCCAAGAAAGGAACACCCGGCAAGTTTAACATCATCAACGGCGAATCCGACGCCAATGCCGGAGGCATCGAAAAATTGACCGATGGACAGATGCCCACCGAGGAAGATCAGCCGTCCGAGAATTTTTTCTTTGCAGCCGGCGCCCCCGGCGGACGTTTGCGGCTGGATTTGGGCGAGGCCAAGCCCATCGCGCAGATTAACAGCTACTCGTGGCACGGCAGCTCACGCGCCCCGCAGGTATATAAAGTTTACGGTTCAGACGGCGGCGATGCGGGCTTCAATTCTTTTCCCAAGAGCGGCATAGATCCATCCAAATGTGGCTGGACATTTATTGCGGCAGTCGATACGCGTCCGAAGGACGGCGAACCGGGCGGGCAATACGCGGCCAGCATTCGCAATCACGGCGGGCTGGTCGGCAAATATCGATACCTGCTTTTCGCGTGTTCTCCCTCTGAAACGGAGGACGCCTTTGGCAATACGTTTTACAGCGAGATCAACGTGCTGGGCCCGGACGAAGTCACCCCCGACGGGGCATCCACCGGCGACGCCAGTGCAGCCCCGGCGGTTTACGTTGCCCACACGGCTGACGGAAAATACGAAATCGACTTCAACACCTCGCGCGCGCCTGACTTGACCGAGTGGGTCACCAACAAGCTCGCGCCCGCGCTGCTTGAATGGTACCCCAAGATTGTTGAGTATTTCCCCAGCGAAGGTTACGAGGCGCCGAAGAAATTCACGGTCACCTTCAAGAACGGCCCCGGCGTCGCGGATACCAGAGGCACACTCGTGACGGCTTACAACGGGTGGATCCGCAAGCAGCTCAAAGGCGAAGCCATCGGCTCGCTCGTGCATGAATGCGTCCATGTCGTGCAGCAATACGGCGCCGCCCATCGCCACAACGCGCATCCAACCGAGGATCCCGGCTATCTTGTGGAAGGGATCGCCGATTATTATCGCTGGTACCATTTCGAGCCACAGAGCAAAGGCGCGGAAATCCGCCGCCGCGGACTTGACCGAGCCAATTACAACGGCAGCTATCGAATCACCGCCAATTTCCTCAATTGGGTAAGCGGGAAGTACGACAAAGACCTCGTTCCGCAGCTTAACGCGGCCATGCGCGATGGAAACTACACTGATGCCATTTGGAGCAAGAACACTGGCAAAACTGTCGAAGAACTGAATTCGGAATGGAAGGAAGAGTTGAAAAAGCAACTCGCTGAACCCACACCCGGGCGCGGTTGATACGTATAAAATTATACTTCACAGATGTCTTTCGAGCGCCTCTCTCGCCGCGCTTTGGATTTCATGCAAAAACCTGCAACTAATGAACTTAGATAAATCTTTCAACCCATCGGTAATGATGAAAATTCGCTGGAAGACCACCGGTGTTGAGAGCACCATCAGCCGGAGGATAAAGTTAGTGGAAATATTGAAGAATTTTTGATAAATCGCTTGACTTACGGGTCAGGTTTTGTCTTAATGGCAAGAACAGCGGGGGAAAAACGCATCCCACTGTAAAAATAACCGAATTATTAAATGAAAACTAGGCTCGCGACCATTCTGCTTGAAGCAACCGGTATCGGCACAGCACTATTTATCGCCCAAAGTGCTCATTGCCAAACGCTTGTGTATGCCAATGACACAACCTACCAGAATGCAACGTTCAATTTCAACAACGGCGCGGGCTTTGGCGAAGCTGGCAACGAAGTGGTGCTGGCTGGCGGTTCTGCTGGCGACACTTCCACTTTCTCCTACTACATCACCCAGGCTGCCGTTCAGTTTGCTTTGACGGGCACCGGAACCCCGACCGGTTCGGAGCAAGTCGAACTGAATTTCTACGAGAACAACGGCCCTATCGTTTATAGCTACTATAACACCCCTAGCTCATTAATCTGGAGCAGCGGTTTCTCGACTTTGAGTTCTTTGGGTCTCTCCACCTTCACCGACGGTTCGAGCTTGACCTACACGCCCAACGTGTTGGTTCCGGCTGATTTTACCTGGACGCTGGTCTTCCAGAACCTGTCTCCTTCAGAATCCGCAGGGTTGGCCCTTTATTCCCCGGCTACGGTCGGCGCAAATTTCGGAGACGCATGGGAAAACGTCGGAACGGCGAACACTCCTGTGTGGGACTTGGTTTCGGCTGGTTCGGGCGATCCCGCCCTGACCTTCGGCGCGACCTTGTCGGTGCCTGAGCCGAGCACGATTGCTCTTGGCGTGATGGGCGGATGCGCGATTCTGGCTCGCCTGCGCCGGAAATCCTGATTTCTGGTTTCACACTTGGTTTTCAAGAAAGGCCCGAAGCAATTCGGGCCTTTTGCTTTTTCAGCACGGATTATGGCGTCAAACCGGAGACTTTCTTCCAAATCAAGACGAACGCATCGGCAACTTCCCTTGGTGGTGACGCAATCAGGGCCGTGGTTTGCTCTGGTGTAAACCATTCGCCCCGTTCAATTTCATCCGTGTTCAACTCGAATGGCCCTTCGGATTCCGTTCGATAGACCCAAATAAATTCCTGGTCAGTTTCGGCGCAGGCATCAATTTTGAAGAGGCGCTTCAACGGGCCATCCGCAGCCAAGCCGATTTCCTCCCTTAATTCCCGAATCGCGCATGCGTCATAATCCTCGCCGTGATCCACATGGCCGGAAGACGACGAATCCCAAGCACCGGGAAAACGATCCTTGCGCGTGGAGCGTTTTTGCAGAAAAACCTCGCCGCGTTTGTTGAAAACCAGCACATGGATGGCCCTGTGCCGACGGCCTTCGCGATGCACTTGGGAGCGCGGCATCTGTCCGATCACCTCGTCCCGTTCGTTGACTATGTCAAATATTTCCTCGCTCATTTTGAAATCAATTCTGTCAAACGCGCAAATTGCTCCAAGCTCGCTTGTTCCGCCCGCGCCTGGAGGGAAATCCCGGCGGCGGCAAAACCCGCCTGCAATTTATCCGGCATCCAATCCTGCTTCAACAGCTTCAGCATCATTTTGCGCCGCTGTGAAAAACCGCGCTTCACAACACGCATGAAATTCCGGTGCAAATGCTGCGGCAATACGGCGACCTTCCGCTTCTGTAAAATAACGCACGCGGAATCAACGTCAGGGGCCGGGAAAAAGCAGGTGGCGGGAATCTTGAACCATGTCCGCACTTCATAGCGCAATTGCATGAACAGGCTCATCAATCCGTAATGGTCATCGCCCGCGCCGGCGGCGATTCGCTCCACCACTTCGAGCTGCAAGGTCGCGGTCAGGCTTTCCGGCGGCGCGTCTGCCCATGCCAGCTCGATCAATATCGGCGAAGCCACGGAATAGGGCAGATTGGCCACCAGTTTCCAGCCGGCCCAATTTCGATTTTCCTTCACATAATCAAGGGCATCCCCGCACAGCAATTTCAACGAAGCCGCGCCGGAAAATCTCCTTTCGAGAAAGTCAAATAAACGCTTGTCCTTCTCGATGGCCAGGACCTCGCCGGCCTTTGCAGCCAACAGTTCTGTCAACGGTCCCAGGCCCGGTCCGATTTCCAGGATTTTATCGGACGGCGCAATTTCGGCCGCGTCCACGATGCGCCGGATTTGATTTTGATCGTGCAGAAAATTCTGGCCGAGCGATTTGGTCAGCGTCAAATCGTGTTCGGCAAGCGCGCTTTTCATTTCGGATAGTTTCATGACAGCACCTCCTTCAACGCATCCACTGCCGAATTCAATTCCGCGCGGGAAATTGTCAGCGGCGGCGTGAAACTGATGACTTCACCCCGGGCTCCTTCGGGCAGCATGATGAATCCGCGCTGCAGCATTTCTTTGATTGCGCCCAGCGAGCGGGAGCCGCCACCGGGAATTTCCAAGCCGACCATCAATCCGCGCCCGCGCGCTTCGCCGCCAGCCATCGGCAAAATTTCGCTTTTCAATTTTTCTGTCAAATAAACTCCAAGCTCCGCCGCGCGTTTCGGCAGGTTTCTCGAGCGAAGTTCGCCGATCTGCGCCAGCGCCATTGCGCAGCCAACGGGGTTTCCCTGGAACGTGCTCGTATGAATCGCTTCGCCCGCCGAGCGGGGCCAGGCGCTGTCAATAATATCCGCCCGCCCCGCGCACACGGACAGGGGATAACCGCCTGTCAGCGCCTTGCCCAGGCAGATCAAATCGGGAATGACGCCGCTGGATTCGCAGGCAAACCACGCGCCGGTGCGGCCGAAACCGGTGTAGATTTCGTCGAGCACAAGCAAGGCGCCGTGCGCGTCGCATAATTCCCGCAGCATCGGAAGAAAATCGTCCGGCGGCACGTTCGTTCCGCCGCGGGCCTGGATTGGCTCCACGACAATCGCGCCAACGGTTTGTGATGAAAGCAGTTTGGTGATTTGCGCCCGCAGGACGGGCAATTGATCGGCGCATTTCGGGAACGGAACAAATTTTCCGAATCGTCCCAATTGCGATTGGAACGGATCGCGAAACATTCCGCGATGGGTTGCATTGAGAGCGCCGTAGCCGAGTCCGTGGTAGGCGCCTTGAAAGGCGATGATCCCGCGCCGCTTGGTGGCCAGCATGGCGGTTTTCAACGCGGCCTCGACCGCCTCAAATCCCGAGTTGCCGAAGATGACTTTCGCCGCGAATTTTCCGCCGCTCCATTTCTCGAAAGTCAATTGGCTCAATTCCCTCGCAAGTTCCGCCTTCGGCGCATGCGGGTGGACGTCTCCCATCGCGTGCGGCAGCAGCTTCAACTGCCGCTGTCCCGCCGCGACCACCTTCGGGTTCGCGTGTCCCGCCGCCGCCACGCCAAATGCCGCAGTCAAGTCGAGATACTGCCTGCCGTCCACGTCCCAAACCCGCGTGCCCCGCGCCCTGTCCCACACGATGGGCCACGAGCCATCCTCTTCGATCCAGAGCATGTTCGGCGACTCGCAGGCGCGCAGCAGGTCAAGCACACGCTTGGATTTGGCTTTTGAGCGCCTCATCAAACACCCTTCTGATCCGGCGGCCAGATGAATTTGTGCATCTGCAATTGAAAGCGGACGGGCAGCGCGTCGGCCACGATTTTCTCCACCAATTCCTGCCGCGTGATCGGCGTTTGGCCCGCCGGCACGGCCCGCAGGGATTTGTCCCGCTGATGCTCCAAGAGCGGCGCGACCCATGAGAAAAGTATTGGGCAAATGCCGGCCAGGTTTCTCGTCAAGACGATTTCCTTGGCCCATTGGTAATCCTGCCACGTTCCAATGACAAATTTGACTTCGTCCGTATGAGTCAAATTCTGAAGATTCTCCCAGCGATTCCGCCTGACCTCGCCGCTGCTCGGGCATTTGAGATCCATGATGCGCGAGACTCGCGAATCAACGGGCGCGATGTCCAGCGCGCCGCTGGTTTCCACCAGCACCTGGAACCCGGCGTCGCAGAGCAGGCGCATGAGTTCCAAAGAATTCTTCTGCCAGAGAGGCTCTCCTCCAGTCAGCTCCACAAGCGGCAATCGGAAGCCAGGCATCCCTTTTCCTGGAATGTTCTCGAACGGCTTGGATAATTCCGCCACGCGGGCGAGGATGTCGGCCATGGCCATCTCGCGGCCTTCGGTGAAGGCGTAGGCGGTATCGCAATACGAGCAGCGCAAATTGCACGCAGTCAACCGCACGAAGACACACGGCAGCCCGGCCCACGTGCTCTCGCCCTGGACGCTGATATAAATCTCGTTGACGACCAGAGTGTCGGCAGCCGGAGTTTCGCTGCCGCCGGTGGGTGGGATTAAAAGGGGGTGAGGCATAAGTCAGATTGCCACCGATTTGCTTTGAGCGGAGCGCGGCTGTGTCGAAGACCAGCCGCAGCCTTTTTGAAACATGGGGCACCTTGGAAAGAAAGCCACGGCTCGTCCGTCGCAGTGACGAAGTTTTGATATATTTTTTGGAGAGATGGCCACAAGCACATTCGTTTTCGGTCGTTTGAGTGTTGCTGCGGCTGGTCTTCGACACAGGCGCGCTCCGCCTTCCGGCCTTCGGCCATCACCCACGTCCAATCACACGCGCCGCCCGGGGCATCCGCAGTTTGCTGTTTACGATTTAACATTTACGCGTCACAAATGTAGGCGGCTATGAAAGCAAAGCAACTGTTTGGGCATACGCGGGACGTGGTCAAGCCTCTTTACGCTCTTCGCACTCCTTCGGGCTTTGTGCCCAGCCGCCTCCCAGGCTGGAACAATGCCTCCGTCATCGTGCAAATTTCGCCCGCGATGGGAGCGCGGATGTGTCAATACGAAATCATGCTGGCGAAGGGCGGGGAAGGCCTTGGCGAAACAGGGTCGCGCGAGCTGTTGGTTTATGTTCTCGAAGGCAAATGCGCGGCTTTTCTTGACGGCGCGCGGCACAGTCTGGGCGCGGGCGGATTTGCCTATGTCCCATCCAAGACAAAATATCAATTCACCAGCGGCAAAGGCGCGCGCCTGCTGATTTTCCAAAAAACATTCGAGTCGCTGGCCGGGGTGGAAATGCCCGAGATTGTCATCGGAGACGCCGCCAATGTCGAAGGCAAACCGTTCCTCGGAAACAAGGATGCGCTCCTGCAAACGCTGCTGCCGGACGATCTTAGGTTTGACATGGCCGTCAACATTTTTACCTACCAGCCCGGCGCAACATTGCCGTTCGTCGAAACGCATATCATGGAGCACGGCCTGATGATGCTCGCAGGCCAGGGCATCTACCGGCTCGACGCGGACTGGCATCCCGTGCAGGCCGGCGACGTGATTTGGATGGCTCCGTATTGTCTGCAATGGTTTGTGGCGATGGGCAGCGAACCGGCAAGTTATATTTATTACAAAGACGTCAATCGCGCCCCGTGAGTTTCGCGGACTCAATTAATATTGGCCGGCTCCAATGCGAGATCGACGCGCTGGCGCAGATTTCCGAAAATCCCGCGCCGGTGGTGACCCGGGTATTGTTCTCGGAGGCAGACCTCAAGGCCCGCACCGTTGTCAAATCCAGCTTTCTGCAAGCCGGACTTAATGTGCGCGAAGACGCGATCGGCAATATTTTCGCACGGTGGGAAGGCGCGCGGCCCGAATTGCCGCCCGTCGCCACCGGTTCCCATATCGACGCAATTCCGAATGCCGGAAAATACGATGGCGTCGTCGGAGTGCTCGGCGCGCTGGAGGCGATCCGCGCCCTGCAAACGTCGGGATTCAAACCGCAGCGCTCCATTGAGTTGATCGTTTTCACCGCTGAAGAGCCGACTCGGTTCGGGCTTGGTTGTCTGGGAAGCCGCGTGCTTGCAGGGACGCTCGCGCCGGAAAGAATCGCAACCTTGCGTGACAGCGAAGGTCGCGATTTGGAGTTCTGGCGCAGCCGCGCGGGAATGACGGGCGGACTCGATTCCGTGCGTTTGGGGAAGGATTCTTACGCGGCCTTTGTGGAATTGCACATTGAACAAGGTCCAGTTTTGGAGAACGACGGGTTGGACATTGGCATCGTGGAAAAAATCGCCGCGCCGTCATCTTTGCGGATGCGCCTGACGGGTGTCGGCGGCCACGCGGGCGCGGTTCTGATGCCGGAACGCCACGATGCGCTTCTGGCTGGCGCGGAGATTGCGCTCGCCGTCGAGAAGGCAGCCAAATCCAGCGGCAGCCCGGACACGGTTGGCACGACGGGCGTTTTCAAGATCGAACCTAGCGCGGTCAACAGCGTCCCATGCCGCGCCTACCTGGAAATCGACTTGCGCGATACAAACCTCACCACTCGCGACGCCGCGCTCCGCGAAATCGTAACCGGAGCCGCGGCCATATGCGAAGCCCGAGGCATCGCGTTGGAATTGGAGCGCGTCAACGTCGATTCACCCGCCATTTGCGATCCGGCGTTGGTGGCTCTCGGCGCGGAAGTTTGCGGCGCATTGAAATTGAAGGGGCGGAAGCTGATCAGCCGCGCCTATCACGACACGCTGTTCATGGCGCAAATTTGCCCGGTGACCATGTTGTTCATCCCTTGCCGCGGCGGCGTGAGTCATCGCCCGGACGAGTATTCGACCCCAGAGCAGATCCAAAAGGGGGTCGCGGTGCTCACCGAAATGCTGTGGCGGCTGGCGGGATAAGAAAGGGTTTCCTGGCGATTCGGTGGAATAGCGGTGTCAGATTTATTATAGGCTCGGCGAAGGAACTCCGCGTTCTCTGCGGCTCTGCGCGAGACTGCGTTTAATGCCACGATGGAAACCCAATGAGATCCCGCAGCTTGGGAAAAAAACTCTCGCGCAGAGAAGATGAGTGCGCAGAGCAACACAAAGAAAGCTCCTCACTCCTTGAAAAAAATCGAGGACATAAAAAAACGAGGGCCGAACTTTCGCTCGACCCCCGTTTATGAGAACAAACAACGGAAATTGTATTTTGGCGGCCATCGTGACTCGGGACACACCCTTCCGACCCACGGCGCCGTTCGCTGGGTTGAAGATAGTCCAGCCGCGCATTTTTCAAAGTCACCAGAACTGGGGACAACTGAAAACGTAGTGTCCTAATTTCAATCCAAAATGTCATAAGCACTGAATTCGTACTCCAGTGGATTCTGCGGCCTTTGAGCGTACGTTACGCGTGATGTTTCACTCATGGAACCATCTTTCTGCATCTCCATAAATGCAATTTGGAGTTTTTGAGCTGATTCTGCGCGCAAACACCAAGTCATCCCATCCAGTGGGCCACCCATGAGTCTTGCTTCCGGCCTGGGTTTCATTTCTTCCATTTAAAGTCGGCTAAAAGCTGAGTGCTCAGTTCTTTCGTTTATTTCGCGGCGGCCATGATTGAAGTCTTTACTCGCGTCCTGAGCGGATTTAACCGCCTCATCAATAAGAATGCCGCAGTGCCCTGCCGACGCCAATTCAAAATCGAACACCATCGCCGAAAAATTTGAACAGGAGAAAGATAGATGGCGCAGAGATGAAAAGACGTCTGTGGGAAAAGGGCCTTTTCCTCTGCGCCCTCGGTCTTCCTCCTGTTCAAATTCAGATCAAAAGGCCGTGCCGCCACCGTATGGGGCATGCTCCTGTTTGAGGTGGTATGCACATGGTGCTACTGTCTGGCACGAACGCGTCAGAATATATTTGGCAGTGGGTGGGCATCCTCCTTTGCTGGGCGGGAGGTGTGATGGTTTGCCGACGGCGGCGAAGGCAAAGCCCGTCCGCCTCCATGCAAGCCTTGGTGGGCGGGACGGCGCATTTGTTTGTCCTGCTGCCGTTGCTGCTGGCGGTGTCTTACGCGAATGTTTACGTCGGAGTCCATCCGGATATTCAGTGGGACATGCCGGTTTGGCTCCAATTGCATTGGGCTGCGCTGTCGTGGGGAACGATTAGCGGATTGCTCGCGTATGTTTTTGGATTCTGTTCATCCGCTGCATTGGCGATGGCGAATCGGGCGAGAAGCGCGCCGGCGGTTTTCGGTGTCGCGGTTCTCGTGTTCATCCAATGTTACGCGGCGTGGGTGTCGCGGCCCAATCTGCCTCCGCTGGCGGACACCCGGATTTCTCCAGATGGCGTCATTCTGCAAACCAGCGCCTACACGTGCGTGCCTGCCTCGGCGGCCAATATTGCGGCCATCCTGGGAATTCATACGACAGAAAAAGAATTGGTCGCGCTGTTCCACACCACCCGCGACGGCACATTTCCCGCGCAGGCCATCGGGGGGATGAAAAAAATTGGAATCATCGGAAAGAAGCTCGACGCGACGAACGGCATTGAGACGGTGCATCCGCCGGCGATGCTGTTTATTTCGGGCGATACGCATGCGGTGGTTTACGCGAAGCGCTTGGGCGATGTGCTGGAAATCTGGAATCCAAATTCCGGCAAGGCTCTTGTTCCGGCGGACAGATTAGGAATGATCTGGCACGGCCATGCCGTGGAATTCCAGCGCGCGAGCGATTGACCGCAGGCGGCTCGCCGCCTTGATTCGTATAGGACGAATGGGTCGAATGGGACGCGGCCCTAAAACTTCATCGTCAGGTCCAACTGGAGCAAGTTGTATTGAGTGATCGGGTTGACCCATGGGACGTCCTGGTTGCTGCCGCCGGTGCCGAGTTTGCTGTCGATGCGGCTGGCGTAGCCGTAGCGAACCGTGCCAATCATGGCGCTGGTGATGCCGTAGCTCAATGCGGCGTAGAAGCCCTGCATGTTGCCGCGCCCTTCAAAGAAATCCGAGTCAAGCAAGTTGGGATCCAAGGCGTATTGCTCGATGTGCTGCCAGTAAAAGCGCGCTTCCCAGGCGCCCTTTTGCGACCTGGTCCCGTAATTGAGGCCGAAGTCGTCGCTGTTATTGATCGCCACGCCGAACTGATAAGCCTTGTATTGATCGCGCTGGAGCGGAATGTGCAGCGCCTGGGGATAGATCGTTGAATCGGCGGCGGCCGCGACGGCAGCCTCCGCGCGCGCAGAGCCATCGAGGTTTTCGGCAAAGTCGCCGAAGATTCGGGCGCGCTCCTTCCACAGCCTGAAGTTCACTTCAAATGGAAATTCCAACACGAGCAAGTTATTGATTCCGGTTTGGTTGTAAGAAAAGCCATCTGTGCCGGCGGAGTTCGGATACCCGCTGGCGCCAGCGACCGGGATTGCCGTGCCTTCGCCGACATATATATCCGAGAATCCAGGACTGCCGGGATACGGGCCGACCCCGGAGTTGTTTGTTCCGTGGCCGAGGTAATTGTAGAGCGTTCCGGCGACCTTGAAATTGACATCCTTGTTGAACGTGTATTTCAACCCGCCCTGCCAAGCCATCATGAACGGCGTGTTGCCGTTGCGCCCCGTGTCATTGATGCCGAGAAGACCAGCCGTATTCGTGCCGGGGTTGTCGTCCAGGTAGATGAACTGCGCAAAATTCGCGAAGAAATCCGCCGGTCCGATTTGATAGTGGAAGCGCTCGGCGGCGCCTTCCGGATTGAGGTCGGAATCCCACACCATCGGCGTCGTATAAAGCGGGTTGCTGATTTTGCCAACTTGGAGGTCGATATTGCTATTCGGTTTCCAGCCCAGGTAAACAAGCCCGATTCCAACGCCATTATTGCCTTTCCCGAACGGCCCATTATAAATGCCCCCGCTGGTGGAGGTGGAGGTACCAAACGTCACCCACGGCGAGCGCGGATTCGACGCAGTCTCCACCCGCAAGCCATAGTAAAAATCGTCCGCCAGGTCGCCGCGCAGCCCGATGCGCACGGCATAGCGATAGCGGTCCAAGTCCACCCTCCCGCCATCTTCGGTGCGCACGTCGCGGCTCTCGTAGCGCATGCGAACGTCGCCATAAAGTTCAACCGTCTTCACGCCATCGCTGATGCGCCATTTGGAGAAGGAGGCGGTATTGGCGGAATTTGTTTTAACCGCATCGGATTCCGTGCGCAGCGCCTGCGCTTCTTCCACGGTGACAAAGCCTTTCTTGATGAGCAGGTCAACCAGAGGGTCGTTGTGCGTCACGGCATTGGTCTGGCCAAAAATCGAAACAGAAGCGGTGCAAAAGATGCCTAGAAATAAATTCGCCAGCGCGCGAGGCGTGCGTTGCGGGAGCGGTTGGGTTTGGTTGCGCATCGAGAGGGGAGATTAGCGGCGGTTCACGTCAAATCAAGGGTGGGATTGTTACAAGCAGGTGACAATCAAACAAACGGGCGGGCCTTGCCCCGATTGGCGCAAGGCCCGCCTTGTCGAGTATGAGAATTGCGCGTCAATGCACGCCCACAACGTAAAACGTTCCGGCCCCGGTCGCGGGCTGCTGGAATGTCTTTACAGTGCCATCACCGACCATGGTGCCACCTGTTGACCAGGCCGAGACCGGCGAACTCAGGCCGGCGGCGGTGGTATAGAACAGCGTATACGTTCCCCCTGCCGTCGAGGCGAAGGAGATGTTCGCTGTCCCAGCGGTCACTGTCACCGTCAGGGTCGGAGCCGGATACGATTCCGTGCCTCCCGCGGCATAGAACGTCAGCGCGCCATTGGTCGACAATTCAAAATATCCGAGATTCACTCCCGCCCCGCTGCCGGGAACGAGTTCGTAGAGATCCGAACGCGACGGCAACCCGTCGGTCGTAAACGTTGCATCGGTCGTGTTTTCGACGTCGCCCTGGAAATTTCCATCGAAATTTCCGACCGCGCCGAGATAGCCGTTGGCGCTGTTCCCGTTGGCATACGGAATGGCCAATGCCGTCGAAGTGTTGTAGGTCGAATTGGTCGTGCCGGCGGCATACGTCGCCGCGCCGGACAAGATCGATTCGATGTAAGCCGCCGCTCCGCCCTGGGTATAGGCGCCCTGGCGCTGCCACGGGTTCGACGCGGAAGACGGCACCGAACGCGGGTCTGTCACCCACAAGGAGCTCGCGACGCCAGCGCCGCCGTAGTTCGGAATGCAGCCGCTGACCGACCAACTGAAGTCGTTCAAGCTGTCAAACAGCGTGTTCAGGTTCGCCGCGCTGTAGGCGGCGACCGGAATGGAAGAGCCGGGCGAGGCGCTGGTGTAGATGGAGGCCGAGCCGATGTCGACTTCGTAGACGTAGGAACCCACATCCCCTGAGCCATCGAAACCGGTCTTGCGAAAGACGAGCATCAGGTCGCCATCGTTGTCCTTGAACGTGGAGGGAGTTGCCTGCGCGCTGCCCAAGAGGGCAACGACGCCGACGGCGGACAACAGCAAACCTGCCGTCCTGTTAAGTTTTAATTTCATATATGATCACTTTAGATTTTGGTGTCAACCCGCCGGCCTCAATGGCCGGGCGGACCAGTTCGTTTGCCTCGCGCCGATCAAGGCGTCGTGGTCGTGATTGTGCCGGGCGTCACGGGGCCGCCTTCTTGCGAACGGGTCACTGTCATGGAGGTGAGCGATTCACCGACGCCAGTCAGGTTCTCATTGGCGATCTGGTAGGCCAGGATTTGAGCCAATTGCAGTTGATTAGCCGTGATCGGGCCGGTTCCAGTGGGGAGCCAGTCCATTTGCTCAATGGTCCAGAATGTATACTGGCCGTTTTCGGCGGCGGCATGGCTGTAGGGAACGCCATTGTAGGTCAATTCCGCCGCGCCAAGACCTTCCGCGGTCACCGTGTCAGACAGGCCCAAGTAGGTCAGATAAATATAGGGGGAAGTCTGGCCCATGGCTGTGGCGAGGTCGCCGCCGCTGGAGTAGCCGGCGTTGCCGCGGCTGAACGCGATGTTGTCAACCGTTTCGGGAGCCCACGGACCTTGGGAGGTAATGGTTCCAGGGTTTTTGGCAGTGACCAAGCCGGTGGAATTGCTCGGAGCGTATTGCAGAACCGTCACGGTCGCCAATGACGAAGCGAATGATTGAACGCCGCTTTCCAGAAAGGCGGTCTTGCGCGTGCCGGAATCCGGGTCGCGGCCGGTGGCATAAACAATCGTCGACGCGTCACCGGCATTGCCAGTCCACATCGACAGCGGGAGGCTGCCGTTGTGCCAGAGGGCCTGGGCCAGCAACGGGGTCATGTTCGTGATGCCAGCGGGAGCGCTTTTATTCTTGATGAACTTGAAGCTGACCGCGCCCACGTTTTGGTGGGACAAGGCCGCATATTGCGGCGGGGCGTATTGAGAGGTGAGCTGGAAACCGTCTGACATGCAAACTTCAGGAATGTCCGCCGAATCAAAGCCGGGGTTGGAGACAGCGGTGGTGGTGCCGCCGGAGGTCGAGTTGGTGTTGGCAAGGAAGTTCGCCAGCGGAATCTGCTGCGAGACGGTTTCGATGCCAGCCAGCGATCCAGACCAATACGTCTTGATGATCACGGGCGCCGGGGAGCCGTTGATGTTGCTGATGGTCGTGCCGGAAATGATGGCTTCGCTTGCCCCCGTGTAGGAGCTTCCCACAAACGCGACACTGTAGCCGGGCTGGAGGATGTGCAGGATCGCTGTTTGCACAGCCGAGCGGAATGCGGTGGAGCCGGTGAGGTGCAGAGTCGTCTGCGCTTTGGCAACGCCCGCTGTCGAAAGGGCGAGTAAACCCGCCAACAGGATTTTGGGTGCTTTCATTTTTTTATGTTTGATGAGTTCGTTATGCTAAATCGCAGTTCGTGCGAGACGTTGAACATAACAAAGGCTGTTCAGGCGAAGCCTCCTGATTTCGGACAGGTTTATGCTGGATTCAGACATGGCCTGCCTGGCGCATAATATATTGTGGTTAAGAGTCTTGCGAAACTTGCAGCCCAACACCGCCCGCGCAGCCCCTCGCAAGTCGCGAAGACGTAACTTTGTGGTGCAGGGTGGGGAATGGAAGGAATGGGAATATTGGGAATTATTTTTTCGCCCACGCTTCCCCATTAGTCCCATGCTTCCTTCCTCTCATCTTTCCCATCGCAGGCCATTGAATAGCATTGACGCCCCCATTATCCCCGCTACGATGAGCCCCGTCCTTCGGACTCCCAAAATAACCAATGGCCTGATTTGTTATGAATGCTCTAACTCGTATTCTTCCTGGTTTGTGCGCGGCGACGGCTGCGGTTTGCGTGATTTCAACGTCCCCCAGCGCCCGCGCCGGAGACTCGTCTCCCAAGATTGTCGCCACGGTCGAAGGCATCACCGAGTATCAACTCGACAACGGCTTTCGCTTCCTTCTTTACCCGGATAATTCGCAGTCGAAGGTCACCGTGAATTTGACGGCGCTGGTCGGCTCGCGCCAGGAAGGCTACGGCGAGACCGGCATGGCCCACTTGCTCGAACACATGCTTTTCAAGGGCACGCCGCGCCACCCGAAGATTCCCAAGGAATTGCAGGATCACGGCGCGCAATTCAATGGCAGCACCTCGAATGATCGCGTGAATTACTTCGAGACGATGGCCGCCAGCGACGAGAATCTGGACTTCGCCATCGACATGGAAGCCGACCGCATGGTCAACAGCTACATCAAGGGCGAAGATCTCGCCTCGGAAATGACGGTCGTGCGCAATGAGTTCGAGCGCGGCGAAAATTCGCCCGGCGGCGTGCTCAACAAGTTGGTCACGTCGACCGCCTACAATTGGCATAATTACGGCAAGCCCACCATCGGCAACAAGACCGATATCGAACATGTGCCGGTCGAGAATTTGCGCGAATTTTACAAAAAGTATTATCAGCCGGACAATTGCGTCCTGATCGTCGCCGGAAAATTTGACCAGAACAAGGCGCTTGATTACGTGCAGAAGTACTTTGGCGCGATTCCGAAGCCCACCCGCAAGCTGCCCACCACATACACTGAGGAGCCACCGCAGGAAGGCGAGCGCACAGTGGTGCTGCGCCGCATCGGCGATGTCGGCATGGTGGATATCGCTTACCACATGCCCGCCGGGCCGGAGGAAGAAACAGCGTCGCTGCAAGTGCTGGCCAATATATTGACCAGCCAGCCTTCGGGCCGCCTCTACAAGGCGTTGGTGGAATCCAAGAAGGCTTCCAGCGCCGGAGCCTCTTCACGGGGTGAACATGACCCGGGCTTGTTTGAAGTGGAAGCGGAAGTGCCAAAGGAAAATTCTCTCGACGAAGCGAAGGAATTGCTGATTTCGACCACGGAAGGAATCGCCCAAAACGGAGTTACCGCGGAAGAAGTGAATCGCGCGAAAAAGCAAATTCTCAAACAGCGCGAACGGGCCTCCGCCGAAACAAGTCAAATGGGCGTTTCGCTCAGCGAATGGTTTGCGCAGGGCGATTGGCGCCTTTATTTCCTCCAGCGCGACCGCATCGAACAAGTCACTCCGGAGTCCGTGAAGGCGGCAGCGGCGAAATATCTTGTGCGCGATAACCGCACGGTCGGCCTGTTCATCCCGACGGACAAATCCGAAAAGGTCCCCATTCCGCCAGTGCCGGACGTGGCGAAAATGGTGGCCGATTACAAAGGCCGCTCGGCGATGGCGGAAGGCGAAGCGTTCGAGTCCACGCCGGAAAACATCGAATCGCGCGTGCATCGCATGGACTTGCCGGAAGGCATCAAGGCGACCTTGTTGGAAAAGAAATCACGCAACCAGGAAGTCCATCTGGCGCTGACGCTCCATTATGGCAACGAGGAGAATTTGAAGGACATGGAATCCGCGGCGGGCTTCCTGCCGGAACTGATGATGCACGGCACCAAGAAGCTGAGTTATCAGGAGTTCCGCGATAAATTGGATGACCTCGGCGCGAACCTCAGCACGGGCGGCGGTGGTGGGAGGGGCGGTCGTGGGGGCGGCCGGCGCGGCGGCGGCGGTGGAGGCGGCGCACGCGGCGCGATAACTTTTTCCATTCAAGCCAAGCACGATACGCTGCCGGAGGTTTTGGATTTGCTGCAGCAGGTTTTGCGCGAGCCGCTGCTGCCAGCCGAGCAGTTTGAGTTAGTGAAGCGCGAACGCATTGCCCGCCTCGAGCAGAGCAAAACGGAGCCCGCCATGCTCGCGCCGCAAGCTTTGGGACGCCTCCTGAACCCCTATCCGAAGGATGATATTCGTTACATGCCCACCACGGACGAATCCATCGAGCGTTTGCAAAAGACGACCTACGAACAAGTCGTCCAGCTTTACAACGAATACCTCGGTTCGCAGGATGGCGATTTGACCATCGTCGGCGACTTCGACCCCGACCCGTGCCTTGCGAAATTGAAAGAAATGCTGTCAGGCTGGAAGGCAGCCAAGCCCTACGCCCGCATCCCGATGCCGCTGATCGCCGCCGAAATGGGAACCCGCCAGAGCATCGACACCCCCGACAAAGCCAACGCCCAATACAGCGCCGGCATCATGTTCCCGATGCGCGACGATGATCCGGATTATCCGGCCATGCTTATCGGCAATTATATTCTCGGCGCAGGCACGCTCTCCTCGCGCCTGGGCGACCGCATTCGGCAGAAAGACGGCCTGACCTACGGCGTCAGTTCAGCGTTCAGCGCATCGGCCTGGGAGCCGCGCGGCGAACTCAGCATCACCGCCATCAGCAATCCGCACAACATGCCCCGCGTCGAAACGGACGTGAAAGAGGAATTGGATCGGTTGCTGAAAGATGGCGTGACAGCGGAAGAATTGGACAAAGCCAAGCAAGGTTATTTGCAAGCCCGCCTTGTCGGCCGCACATCCGATCAAGCGCTCGTCGGCATGCTCGGAAACCTGCGCCAGCTCAACCGCACGATGGCCCACGACGCGGAACTCGACAAAAAAATCGAGAACCTGAAAGTGGAGGACATCGCCGCCGCCCTGCGCAAACACATCGATCCGAAAAAACTGACGGTAGTCGTGGCGGGCGATTTCAACGCTCCTGCCCCAGCCGCTCCGGCGGGCGGCGCCACAGGATCGGCGCAATAACCCATTGCGGCAGGGCGAGACGCGGGAGCGGAACTTTCGCTGGAGCCCATTTTGGATTTTGAGGTTTCGGGGATAGGATCTCCCAAATCGGCAGAAAAGCTTCATCAGCGCCCGACAGAGGCCCGCCCTGCCTTGATTTGCCGCGTGTCCGCCCAGAGATTGGAGAATGGAGAAGGCGCTGGACGAAGCGCTGCAAACATTGTGGGCGCTGCGGAACGCAGGCGACATCTGGCAAGTGGGATTGGTCGCAGGCGTCGAGCTTGTCAAGAACTGGAAAACCCGCCAGCCCTTCGACTTGCGCGAGCGCGCAGGCATCCGCGTGTGCGATGCGATGGCCCGGCGTGGCGTGCTGACGCGCCCTGTTGGGAAGGTGATTGTCATCATGCCGCCGTATTGCACCACGCCGGAGCAGGCGCGGAAAATCGTGAGCGCGCTCGCAGAGAGTGTCGAAGAAATTTTTCCGAAGGGGGAATTGGCGGATGCCTCTAAATTCATAGTGATAAACCCATCAGATGTGAATGACTATCTTTGAACTAGGATTTATTGTTGGAACGATTGCGTTGATTGTCTTTTCCGCGCGGTTGTTTGGCAGACTGTTTGGCATTAGTTCGTGGATCTTTGTATTGCCTATTATCTTAATTGTAATTTTTATTTTGCGGTGTATTAGAAGTTACTTGAAGCGCCGACGGAGCGACTCGTTTTTCGACAAGTAGTTATCGAGGACTTCATAAGTTGTTTGACAGGAAGAGGGATCATCAAACATAATCACACATTGCGGCGTCTGTCATTTGCTTTTTTCCCGGACAGATTCATAACTAACCTCTTATCGCCGTCGAAGGAAGTTTATGAGAAAAGGTTGTCAAATTCATTGTGTGCGCCGATCCATATCCACTGAATCGTTTCGCCCGATCGCACTCCAACAGCCCGATATTGTTCGTTGACTCGGACTGACCAAAGATCATCCCGTCCGCGAAGTTTCTTGAACCGTAATGAGGGATGGTCTGGGTCGCGATCAAAGACCTCACAGGCGATCTTTGCCCGCTATTTAACGGCCGGGGACAAACGGTCATAGGCGCGCCAAAATGAAGGGCGAACCTTGGAGATCACAACCGGGAGCGGTCCAGCGTTTCGGCGGATTCTTCCCGCAACGCTGACTCCACAAAAGCGTCCAACTTCGGACGAGACCGGGAAACATCAAGGATGCGCTCCCATTCCGCGTCCCCCGTTTGGAATTGAAGAAAGCGGGCGAAGTCCACCACTTCCCGCGCTTTTTCATCGGGCAGCGCATCTACAATTTCAACCAGCACTTTGGAAACCGCAGTCACACGAGCACCTTAATCTGGAAACCCAGTCGCGACAAGTTGATTTGCGGCTTGGCTTGTTCGCCGGAGTGTGATTGAAAGCGGGTGATGGACGCAGGCTGACAGGCGGAGCGCGGCTGTGTCGAAGACCAGCCGCAGCAGCACTCAAACAACCGAAGACGAATCTTGCTGTGGCCCAACTCCGAAAAACATGTCAAGACTTCGGAACTGCGGCTGGCCAGCCGTGGAACTCTTTCCAACGCGCCACTCGTTTCGAAGCAGCTGCGGCTGGTCTTCGACACAGCCGCGGTCCGCTCAAAGCGAAAATGGGCGGCAATCTCACTTGCGCCTCACCCACCTTTAGTCACACCCTTGTTCTCGCGCGAATCGCGCGTATGAACCTGCCAAAAAAAGATTCGATCAAGCGGCAACCGGCTTGCGGCGAGGCTGCGCGATTTTACGCGCATCATTGCCATTGGACTTCTGGCTGCGCATGAACGCCACATACGGCTTGGATAGCTTCAAGCCGTGACGCGCCGCAAATGCCATCGGGCTTGGCCCAGGCGCGGCGGAAAACTTGTCTTCAATCGCGCACAGATCATCACCCGATCGGATGTGGCGGCTGAGCAATTTCATCTTCATGACCTTACTTTCCTACGTAGCGTCCAGCCGCGCAAGCATTTCTTGCCGCGCCCGGCGCATTTCATTCAGGCAGTGCTCCATCACGTCTGTCCGCTCATTGATTTCATAAGCATTCCCCAAACAAGAACCCCGAAGAAAACGCGTCGTAATTGCTTTGGGAATTTCAAAGACACAGCCATCCGCCTTGAATTGTCCGTGACAGAGCAAGTCGAAGAGCAGTCCTCGGACAAGCCGAACGGCATACCGGCAGGCCATAATTGGCGATCTTATTTGAGCCATATTCCTGATTTTCCCGTTCGCGCGCGATTTCCGCGCTGCGCGAAATGACCATGCCATTAAAGCGGGTCGTTTGTCATTTCTGCAATCGTCGAAAAAAACGCGCAAATGTGTTGAGTGACACCGTTCTTTGGCAAGAGCCCGGTTGCGGGTTCATTGGCTGGAATTTCCGTAGTTGAACGGGTCGGACAGTTTTGGATCGCTGGCGAGGTTTGTGTCCGTCAGCGTATTGAGGAACGCGACCAGGGCGGCCTGCTGCGCCGTCGTCAGATTCAGTTGCAACGGCATGCCGCCAGGGCCAATCAGCGGCGGCGAGAGGTTGGGATTGTTGACGATGCCAGAACTGTAATGGGCCACCACCTGGGCCAGATTTGTGAACCTTCCGTCGTGCATGTAAGGAGCTTTGAGCGCGATGTTGCGCAGCGAGGGGACCTTGAACAGGCCATTTTGCGCAGCCACCCCTGTGATGCCGCCAACACCCAGGTCAACGTAAGGATACTCCAGCCCATTGTTGTTCAGGGTGGTGGTCGGCACAAAATTATCCGTGGCGTGGCACACCGCGCAGGTGGCGGGCGGGTTGCCGCTCTGTCCAAAGAAAATCTGCCGGCCCAAATTTTCCTGTGCGGTGAAGTTCGCAAAGTTGTTCGTCTCGCCGATGTCGTAGCGAGATTGCGTTGAGACAATGGAGCGGACGAATTGGGCGAGCGCAAAGGAAATGGCATTGGTCGTGACGGCGGGCGAGCCAAAGGCGGCGGTGAACAAGCTCGCGTAGAAGGGCTCGGCCGCGAGGCGATTGGTCAGCGCGCTGAGCGTCATGCCCATTTCGATTGGATTTTGAATCGGCTGCAGCGTCTGGTCTTCCAGCGTGCCGGCCCGCTCGTCCCAGAAAAAGTGCTTGCGCTGGTACCAGCGCGCGTTGCTCAAGCCCATCGCATGGCGTGTGCCGTTGCTGCCGTTGTAGCCGACGCTGAACTGGCGCGGATCAGAAAACCCATGAGCCTGCTGGTGGCACGACGCGCAGGAAATGGTCTGGTTGGTCGAAAGCCGCTTGTCGTAAAAAAGCACGCGGCCCAGCGTGGCCCCGGCATCGGTGGTGGGATTGTTTGCCGGCGTGTCGTCCTCCGCCAGAATCGGCTGCGCTGAAAAGCTGGCAGGCAGAACCGGCGAGGCGTAATTATAGTACGTTCCCGGCAGCAAAAGCGCATTCGTTGTGGTATCGGCGCTGTAGAGGCTGCCGGCATTGCAGAAGCCCCGGTAAAAAAGGCTTCCGGCCGGACTCTTTGTGTAACTCCGCTGGTAAATGCCATTAAATACCTTAAGGCTGTCCGTGGTGGTCCAGTTTATGAGATCGCTCGAACTCTGAATGACCCAGGTTTCGTCGCCTGCATTGCTGATGCTCAAGTTGAGCATGGCGTTGCTGGCCGGCGCGAGACTCAAAGAAGCGACCGGCGCCAATTGGGCATCGGCGGACCCGGCCATGATTGCCAATGCGGCAAGGAATTTCGCGGTTCGCCGCGCAACTTTTTGGGAAATATTCGCCTTCATGCGCCTACTTTGACACAACCGACCTGAAGAGAAGATTAAGGGCGAAAAATAACTGGAACCTAACCAAATAGGGGTCATCAGTGCGGCCCGCCCGCCCGCAGCGCTCCTGCCCCCGCGCCTCGGGCCGACGATTTTGCCTCCGGCCACGCCTGGACAATCGATGGCCCGTTCGACATGCTGGCCGCAATACCACAGAATGGTGTAATTGCAATGTTAATTGACCGAAGCGGCTTTCGGGCTTATTTTTCCGCTGTCGCCGCCAGGGCGTGTTCTTTGATATTTTGCAGTTCATTGCAGGGGAGCAGTGGGAAATTTGATTCAATTCGGCGAGAAGACTCTGCGTTTTCTGCGCCTCCGCGCGAGATTGCCTTTAATGCAACGATGAAACCAAATCGTTCTTGATTTTGGTCTGGAGCGGATCGAGGGCGGGATCAGACGCATCATCATCAACGGCCTGCCAGAGGAAAAAGAATTCTCGCGCAGAGAAGATGAGTGCGCAGAGGAACGCAAAGACATACCCGCAGCCCTGCTGAAAATCGGGGACAATCAGATCCCGAGTGAATATTTGGGCGGACACGCAGGTCCGCCCTGCCAAATTGCGGGAGGGCGTCGCTGCGTCGCCGCCCCAATATTACTGGCGTCTCACGCATTTCCAATCGCACCCCTTAAACAGGCTGTTGAATCGTAATTGGGGCGTTGCACGCTCTTGCACCCTATTGCACCCTTGGTTTTTCACGTCTGCGAAACGGCGCGCCGGATTCCGGAAATGTTACCGGTTGTTACCGGTGTGTTACCATTTAAGTGTCTGAAAATCAACGATGTAACCGATGTTACCGGTTTTTGGAGATTATATATAATGTGAAACACCCTGCCGCCAAGGCGCGATCAGGAAAGGAGGCCGGACTCGTTTTTCAGGCGATGGTGGCGACGTGGATTCCGGAACGCAAAACATAACGGCGCGCCAGAACTAACAATGCGCCGGAACAAAATTCAGTCTCTTTTCCTGCGTTCGGGAGTTCCAGATTCAACTTTTCCGAGTTTTTCCCTCTGTAAAACGCCTTTTTTTGCGAATTCCGTTGCCAAACGCGGGCTTTTGATTAAATTCGTTGGCAGATGGTCGTAATTGAGGGGCTGGACGTGAAAAAAAAGTGACCATTTCATTCCTCCACGTTTGGCTCTAAAGCAGCGGTGGCCTTGAGCCGCCGTGTCATGGCTTTTGATGAGTGTTTCCTATTGCTTTTTTGCGGAAACGCAAATGCATTTCATTTGGGACAAGGCGACCGTTGCCGCCAAGTGCATTATTGCTGTTCTCGCCGTCGTTTCCATCGTGGCGTGGTACATGATGGTTTTCAAGGCGCTGCAAATGCGGCGCGCGCGAAAGCTCAACACGCATTTCGACGGCGAATTCCGCGGCTCAAAAGCCGTGCTCGAAATTTTCGACCGCCGCCTGCAAGTCATCGGCTGCCCGATGTTTGCTGTCTACCAGGAAGGATGCGTGGAGCTGAACGCTCGCGTCCAAGGCGGGCCGGATGAACCGCGCAAGAAATTCATCTCGCTCAAAAGCATGGAACACATCAAACGAACGCTTGAAGGCGCGGTGGCGCGAGAATGTTTAAAGCTCGAAGCGGGCTTGATATTGCTGGCCATCGCGGTCAGCGGCGCCCCGTTTCTTGGCTTGCTGGGAACGGTTTGGGGCGTGATGGATACCTTTGCCGAGGTCGGCATGAAGGGCTCAGCAGATTTGCCGACGATGGCTCCGGGCGTCTCGGCCGCCTTGATCACGACGGTGGCTGGGCTGTTCGTTGCTATTCCCTCGATGTTTGCCTATAACTACCTCGTTCACACCCTGCGCGTCAGGACTGTCGAGCTGGACAACTTTGCCCAGGAGCTGACCTCCAAGATGGAAACGGAATACTTGAAGGACGAATGAGGCGCTTTTCGCAACGCAATCCGCTGGTGACGTTGAACGAAATCAACATTACCCCGCTGCTTGACCTGGCGTTCGTGCTGTTGATCATTTTCGTGATCACGCGCCCGATGCTGGAGCAGCAATTGCCGCTGCAGCTTCCGCAAAACATGGGCCGTCCGGATAATCAGAACATCGATCCGAAGGACGTGCGCCGGGTGGAAATCACGCCGAACGGAACCTACTGGCTGCGTGGAAACCGGTTGACGCTGCAGCAATTGGAGGCGGAACTTGTGCGCGCGCACACACAGGATTCCAAGCTGGTGGTTTA
The DNA here is from genome assembly GCA_963764165.1 of uncultured Verrucomicrobiae bacterium. Taxonomy (GTDB): domain Bacteria; phylum Verrucomicrobiota; class Verrucomicrobiia; order Limisphaerales; family Palsa-1400; genus Palsa-1400. The sequence goes on along the minus strand of CAVXRD010000002.1, from coordinate 2,875,016 downwards.
CGTGGCGGGGGACAAGAGTGCCGCATGGGGTCCGGTGATGGCCGTATTCGATGTCTGCATGAGGAACCACATTCAAATGGCGGCCAAATCGGCCCCCGCGCAACATCCATGAACAGGACAGCGAAAAAATGTTTTGTGTTCTCGGTCTGCGTGCATGTCGCGCTGCTGGGAATTCTCATTTTCAGTTCCGCCTTTGTTTCGATGCCGGCTAAGAATGATTCAGATTTTCAGCGGATGACGTTGATACCAGCCAACATCATTGACGCTTCCGGCGCTGGCGGAGGCGGCGGGGCGCCTCTGGTTTCTCCTCCAACCGAACGTCCCGCGCCTCCGCACACCGTTCCGCCCACGCCGGTTCCGGCGCAAGAGCCGATCACACATCAGGTTCCGCATCAGGCGCCGCCCGTCCATCATCCGAAGCCGCCACCGCCGCCCGAGCCAGAGACCAAGCAGGCCGAAGCGCTAACGCATGTCGAACACACTGTACCGCGCCATCAGCCGACTCCCGACCCGCAGCCCGATCAGGAAACCGGGGCAGAAGTTTCGATGGAACCTGCGAAGCCCAGGAGCCCGCCAAAGCGCAGCGGGCATCATAATGTTGAGGTGAAGCCAACCTTTGGCGAGATCAGCCTTGGAACATCCAAGCCCGTGAAATCGAGCAAGCCCGTTGTCACCAGCCTTCGCACCACGCTTTCGTCCGGCGACGGCGCGTCAAGTGAGGCGGCGGCGCGAGCTGAGGCAGCCGCCCGGGGCAAGGCGCTTGAGGCAGCGCTCGATGGACTGGCCAGCGGGGTCAAGACCAGCACCGGCTCGACGGACATTTCGAAAGATTTGGCCGGTGTCGGCGGCGGGGACGCCTTTGCGGGTTATGGCGACGTCGTTAAGGCGATTTATCGCAATGCCTGGATCACGCCGGATGAAGGAATCGGAAACACATCTTGGCCGCAGGCGAAGGTGATTATTGGCAGGGATGGATCGATCCGCTCTGCGGCGCTCGTGCGCTCGTCTGGGAGCCGGGCGTTGGATCGCACGGTGACAGACGCGTTGCGCCTGGTGCAAAAAGTTCCACCTTTTCCCGCCGGAGCGCACGATTCCGAGCGGATGTATATCATTGAATTCAATCTCGAATCAAAGAAGTCTTAGCAATGAAGATTCAGTCAAAATTTTTGTGCGCCGCGATTCTAATGGCGCTGAGCGTTTGCTCCCAGGCCCAGGATACCTTGCACGTTACCAAGGCCAGCGAGGCTGAATCGTTGATTCCCGTCTCCGTGGAAGGCTTTAGCGGCGAGATTGATTCGGTTTTGAAATTTGATTTGGAAGCGCTCGGCATGACGATCGTTTCGCCGGATGCTGCGCAGTTCCAGATCAAGGGAACGCAGAACGGGCAGCTTGACGGCACTCTCTCGCCGGCAGGCGGGCGGCCGTTCTGGGCGCGCGGTTACGCGGGGGGCGCGCCACGCACCCAAGCCCACGCCTTCGCCAATGACATTGTCAAACAAATCCGCAACACCGTCCCTATTTTCCAGACGCGGATTGCCTTTCGCCGGCAGGAGGGAACATCGACGGAAATTGGCGTCTCGGATTTTGACGGGGCCAACGCCGCCGTGCTGACGCACGACGGCACGCTCGTCACCGGCCCGTGCTGGATTCCGGGCGGCAAGGGACTTCTTTACACCTCGTGGCAAAACGGCGGCGAACCCATTCTCCACCACAACATCAGCACTGGAGAGCGCCAGATTTTTGCCAATTATCCCGGCGCGAACTTGAGCCCTGAGGTTTCCCCGGATGGGCAAAAGGTCGCTATGATTTGCAGCAAAGGGGGCAGCCCAAATCTTTGGGTTCGCAACTTCGACGGAACCGGACTCAAACAATTGACCGACAGCCGGGACGACGACTCTTCGCCGACATGGTCGCCGGACAGCCAGGAGATTTGTTTCGTGTGCCGCAGCGGACAGGCCAAATTGCAAAAAATCAGCGTCAACGGCGGCGCTCCCAGCAACCTGCGCATTGCCGGAGTTTATGGAAATTTGACCTCGCCGGATTGGTCGCCCGATGGCAAGTGGATTGCCTTCACCAGCGGCAGCCGGAATTTTACGATTTGTGTCGTCCCCGCGGCGGGCGGCGACGCGCAAAAATTGGTTGCAGGCGAAGATCCGTGTTGGGCGCCCAATTCCCGCACGCTCATCTTCACCAGGCAAGTCGGTAATAAACGAATCCTTAGTTTGCTTGACGTGCCAACGAAACACGTCAAAGATGTCAGGCAGATTTCGGGAAGCTGCTCCCAACCTTCGTGGGCGAGGTAAAAGACAGAATCCCATAACTTACAGAAAACATGAAAAATTTAAATTTGATCGGAACGGTGTTGCTCAGCTTCGCCCTGGCTGCGGGCATGAGCGGTTGCGCTGGAGACAAGACGCGGGTGACTCCGTTTCCGGATCCCGCTGGCGGGAACGGCACTGGAGGACAACCCACCACCGGAGCGCAAACACCGCCGCCGGGAATCGGCAACGGCGGAAATCTTGGCAACGCGCAGAATCCCACTGCTGTTAATGGGAATATTCCCCTTGATGCCAATGGCAAATACCAGTTCGATGGCCCTCAAGAAACCGAAAAATTCAAGGCGGATACAGTCCTTTTTGACTTCGACAGTGCCGCGATCAAGCCGTCCGAGGAAGCCAAACTCCAGGAAGTTGCGACCTATTTCAAAGGCAATACGCGCCTTGATGCCTTGATCATCCAAGGCAATTGCGATGAACGCGGCACGGAAAAATACAACCTGTCGCTCGGCGAACGCCGCGCTCTGGCCGCCCGCGAATACCTGGCCAATCTTGGCGTGGATGCGGCACGCATCAAGACGATGACCTTTGGCGCCTCCCGCCCGGCTGATCCCGGCCACGATGAAACCGCCTGGAAGAAAAACCGCCGCGACGATTTCATTTTGGTAACGCCGAAGTAAAACTTCCGGCACGAAAGACAGGGACGCCTCCGGCGAGGCGCGCCTGCCAAAGAGCCTCGCCAGCGAGGCGGGCCTTGGCCTTGGAAACGGCTTGATTTCAATGCCACGCTGACCCAAGTTGTTTCTATGGCTGTCGCCAATCCTGTTCACCGGCTGACCGAGGCTGAATATCTCGAAATCGAGCGGCGCGCGGAGTTCAAGAGTGAATTCCTCGACGGCGAAATGTTCGCCATGTCCGGGGGAATCAAAGCGCACAGCCTGATTGCATCGAACTTAAATCACTTCATTAGGTCGCAACTTAAAGGATGCCAGTGTCGTGTTTATACGTCGGATATGCGCGTGAAAGTTCAGGTGTCCGGGCTATACACATATCCTGACGTGTCAATCGCGTGTGGCGAGGATCAACTTGAGGACGAGCACGAGGACACCTTGCTCAACCCCACGATCATCTTCGAGGTTCTGTCGGAATCGCGTGAGGCTTATGACCGGGGAAAGAAATTTGAGATGTACCGACGGCTTCCGTCTTTGCGCGAGTATATCTTGGTAAATCAATACAAACCGCTCATTGAGCATTTTGCAAGGCAGGAAAGTGGGCAGTGGATTCTTCGCGACGTTGAAGGATTGGAGCAGAAGCTGACGATGCCTTCAATCGGAGTCACCATTTCGATGTCCGATGTCTACACCGATATTCGATTCGCACCGGATCCCCGCCGTCCGGACGCAGGAAGCAGACGCTCTTAAAGTTTATAAATGACCGCCGAATTGCCATCTGACGATCTGTTGCACGCGGTCTGGGAGGGCCGGCGCATTGGCCCGCAGGAAGCCGTGCAGCTTTACCATTTGCCGCTGGAGGAATTGGGCATGCTCGCGCATCGGCGGCGGCAACTGGCCCGCGCCCAAGCCCACGGCGGGCGCGGCAACGACATCGTCACCTACATCGTCGACCGCAACGTCAATTATACGAACGTCTGCAATGTCTATTGCAAATTCTGCGCCTTTTACCGCGTGGAGTCGGACGCGGATTCCTATGTGATCACCTTCGATGAAATGGATCGCAAAATTGAGGAGACGATTGCCCTGGGCGGCACGCAGATTTTGATGCAGGGCGGGCATCACCCGAAATTGACGATGCAATGGTACCTGGATTTGCTGTCGCATATAAAAGGCAAATTTCCGCAGGTGAACATCCACGGATTCAGCCCCAGCGAATTCATCCATTTCCGCGAAGTGTTCAATCTGCCGCTGGAGGAAATCATTGCGCAATTTGTGAAGGCGGGGCTGGGATCGATTCCCGGCGGCGGCGGCGAAATTTTAGTCGACCGCGTCCGCAAACGCATCTCTCCGCTCAAGGCCATGAGCGACGATTGGCTTGAAGTGATGGACGTGGCGCACCGCCTCGGCCTGAGTTCGTCGGCGACGATGATGTTCGGCCACGTCGAAACCATCGAAGATCGCGTGGAGCATTTGGAGCGTGTCCGCGCCCAGCAAGACAAAAGCAAAGGCTTCACCGCCTTCATCGGCTGGACCTTTCAAGCCGAGCACACAAAGCTCAAAGCTCCGACCGTTGGCGCGCACGAGTATTTAAAAACGCAGGCGCTGAGCCGCATTTATCTCGATAATTTCCCCAGCGTGCAAAGCTCGTGGGTGACGCAAGGTTTGGAAATCGGCCAGGTCGCCCTCCAATACGGCGCCAACGACCTCGGCAGCATCATGATCGAAGAAAACGTCGTTTCGCAAGCCGGCACGACCTACCGCATGGGAGTCGCCGACATGCGCCGCCTCATCGAACAACTCGGCTACGAAGCCCACCAGCGGGATAACTGGTATAATTTGTTGAATTGAACTGTCCGTGGGCTACGGCTCAAAAGCAAATCTGGTCTACTTGGGCTGAAGAACATGTACAGGATTCCCAAAGAGCTTGACCTGTCACCCATTGTCGGAGAATTCACGACACAAATAAGGGTAGGGCAATTTGATCTTCAGTTCACATTTGGAGTCGTCAGTTTTGGCGTCACATCACCGATAAACTTATTTCGTGGTACAGAGTTGATCGGTCACTGGGAGGAGGGAAAGTGGCCCGATGACGCATTCTACGACATCATGAACACAGAAATAACCCGGTGCGAGATAAAGACGGACCGGTTAATTGCCATCGTATTCGCTAATGGCATCGAGATGCATCTCGCGGACGATTCGGATAAATACGAGTGCATACAGATTAGATTCAAAGGGAGCCCTGCGCCGTGGATAATTTAGGTTTGAAGCCGCGTGCCGGCAACTCAGACAGTCACTGCCGCGAGGTTGATAACCGCATCGTCAATGTCCCTAATCGTAGCAGGCCATTTCGATGGCGTTGCGGGCGGAGAGGCGGGCATTCCGCTGAATTAGCTAAATCGCCGAAGTGCGTCTGCGGAGGATGCCGGAGGCATCACAGCTTGTAGCCGGTGGTTGAGCGGAGCGCATGCGTGTCCAGTTATAAGTGAAACAAAGGCAATGTGTTACGACTTTCCGAATCGTTTTCGGAAATGGCGTTTGTTGCAAGCAGCTCACCCAGAGGGGTTTGCTCAAACGCGCTGACGCTGAAAATTTGCAGGATTTCATACAGACTTTTCTCCAATTTCCAATGCTTTTTGGCGATGGCCACCAAGAGGTAAGTGCAAATGGCGCACCATATCTGGCATTGAATGGCGTTGCGGGAATGGCCGATGAAGCGGCGGATCCGCAGGTGCTGCTTGATCCATTTGAAGAACAGCTCCACCCTCCATCGCTTTTTGTATAATTCACAAATGGTCAGAGGAGGCAGTTCGAAATCATTGGTCAGAAACACCAGCGTGCGCTCTTCCAGCGCGTCCCGAAAAACCACTCGCCTGAGCGGAACCGGATACCGGCCTTTGGAGTCTTCGCCAGTCAAGCGAATGGTTTGATCGCACCGCAAACCGCCATCCTTGTCAACGACGCGAGATGCCTTCACCCTGAATTTGATCTGCCGCTTGTTGCGCACGACGAATTTGGCCCCGGCGGTTTCCACATTCATCAGCCTGGCGAAATCCAAATAGGCCCGGTCCATCACATGGAAGGCGCCGCGCTCCAAGGGAATCTGGTCGAGCATTTTCACGTCGGGAACAGAGGCTTCCGTGAGCGCCGCCCACACCGGCAGGTCCCCCCGGAAGGACAGCATCGTGTGGAGCTTCATCGCGCCGGCGCGGGACCGTCCCCAATAGGCCCAAGGAAAGATTTTGATGCTCAGATGAATGATGGAGCTGTCCAAAGCCAGCGCGACGGCGGGAAAATCCGGGTCTGCGTTTTCAGGCTGGTAAAGCGCGCGGGCGCGCCGCATCAGCACTTCGGCCACTCCGGCAAAGACCCGCCAATCCCGGTTTTCGTTGGAGTAAGCCAGATTGGTCCGTGTGATCCTTCCCCGAAAGCCCAAATGATACTGCATGCGTGGACGGGCCTGCAGGCAGGCAACAATGTCGCGCAGACTCTCACGGTAAGTCAATTGTCCGAAACACAGAGCCAGGAAATGGTCGTAGGCGCTGAACGAGCGCGAGGAGCGCTTCATGGGAAAGGCCTCAGCGCAACGCCGAAATTCGGACGGATAAAGGAGATCGGTTAATTGGGAAAACACGTTTTGGTGGGAAGGCATTTGCCCAGCAAACCCGCTTCCAAACTGGATATCGAGAACAAACCCCAAATTCCCCAACCCTGCGATAATCAACGACTTTGGGCGCGTTGGCAACGCCTTAACTGGACACGAGTGAGCGGAGCGACACCACCGGACCCAAAGAATATAACGACTCATCCCGGCAGGGATGACAGCCTCATGGCGGTGCGACAATTCATGCTGGCATCCTTCCAGGATGCAGGAGGTTTTTGGGACATTTTCCGGTGGTATCGCTTCGCTCAACCACCGGCTACAAGCTTGCATCCCTGCCGGGATGCTGGCATTTGCGCCCACTGCCAAGGTTCGTTGGCAGCTTCGCTAGTGCTCGGAACGCGCAGAGGCTTTCGTTAATGTCAAACGCGCGAAGGGTTCAAGCTTGCCGTCGGACTCGCCATCAAGAATCCATTTCCACGTGTTCTCGCTGCGGTTGTAGACGAAGGTTGTATGAAAGAGGTCGCCGTTGCTCGATTTGAAGAGGAGCGGAATGGAGTCGCCTTCCATTTTCCCCTGGCCGATGGTGTGGTGTGGCGACAGGCCGCCGCCGCCTGTCGTGTCGAGCCAGAGGCAATTGTATTCGTGCGTTTTTGGATCGATCTCCATCAGGACGATGGCTTCGTAGACGGATTTGCCTGCTGTATCTTTTTTCTCGGACAGTTCGTGCAATTGCAAATAACCGCCGTTCAGAATCCACTTTGCATCGATGTCATCCACGCGCTGCGTGCCCATGACGGTTACACTGGCAACCCACTTGCCCGTCATCGCGTCAAGCAAAGGATCCACTGCGCGAGTTGGCTTGCTGGGAAGCGAAGCATCGCTCATTCGCGGGGCGGGCTGGCAGCAGCCAGATAGCATTACGACGGGAATTATATAACAAATGGCAAACAATTGGCTCATAGATTTGTTTGTTAGCTTTGTTTCAGTTCTATTGCGGGTTGATGTCTGGATAATGACTCAGCCCGGACGCCTCGGCGAGGCGTCCCTACCTTTTACACATCATAATACAAGTGGAATTCATAGGGATGCGGGCGAAGGCGCAGGGCGTCGTGCTCTTTGCGTTTGTGGCTGATCCACATTTCCAGGAAATCGCGGGTGAAGACGCTGCCCGCCAGCAAAAATTCATGGTCGCGCTCCAGGCAATCAAGCGCCTCTCCCAGGCTGGACGGAACGTTCGGAACCTTGGCGGCTTCTTCTGGCGGAAGTTCGTAAATGTTTTTGTCGAGCGGCTGGCCAGGGTCGATTTTGTTCAAGACTCCGTCAAGCCCGGCCATCAAGAGGGCGGTGTAGGCGAGATACGGATTGGCGGCGGGATCGGGCGGGCGATATTCGATTCGTTTGGCCTTGGGATTGTCGCTGAAGGTCGGGATGCGGATGGCTGCGCTGCGATTGCGAGCGGAGTAAGCCAGGTTGACGGGCGCTTCGTATCCGGGAACCAATCGCTTGTAGCTGTTGGTGGTGGGATTGCACAAGCCGCATAGGGCGCGCGCGTGTTTCAGAATGCCGCCAATGTAGTAAAGTGCCATCTGGCTCAAGCCCGCGTATTCCTTGCCGGCAAAAAGCGGTTTGCCCTTTTTCCACAAACTCTGGTGCGTGTGCATGCCGGAGCCGTTGTCGCCATAAAGCGGCTTCGGCATGAAGGTCACGGTTTTGCCGTGTTTGCGGGCAACGTTTTTGACGATGTATTTGTAAAGCATCATCGTGTCCGCCGTCTTCACCAGCGTGTCAAAACGAAAATCAATTTCCGCCTGCCCCGCCGTCGCCACCTCGTGGTGCTGGCGCTCGACTTTGATGCCCAATTGCTCCATCACCAGGCACATTTCGGTGCGGATGTCCTGCTGCGTGTCATTCGGCGAGACGGGGAAGTAGCCTTCCTTGTGTCGGATTTTATAGCCAAGGTTCGGCTGCTCCTCGCGCCCGGTATTCCACACGGCTTCCTCGGAATCAACGGAATAAGAGCAGCCGTTGGACTTGCTGTCGAACTGGACGTTGTCAAAAATAAAAAATTCCGCCTCCGGCCCGAAAACTGCCGTGTCGGCCAATCCGGTTGAGGCAAGGTATTTCTCGCCGCGCTGGGCGATGCCGCGTGGATCGCGGTTGTAGGCTTCCTTGGTGCCGGTTTCGGCGATGGTGCAGGTCAGCGACAAGGTCGGGACGCCGCAAAATGGATCGATGAAGGCGGTCGAAGGATCGGGCATGGCGAGCATGTCGGAAGCCTCGATGGATTTCCAACCGCGAATGGAGGAACCGTCAAATCCATAACCTTCTTTAAATACCTCCTCGGTCAATTCCGAGACGGGGACGCTGAAGTGCTGCCAGGCGCCGAAGGTGTCGACGAACTTGATGTCGACCATCCGGGCGCCTTGTTTGTGGGCTGATTCGATGACGCTCTTGGGTGTGCTCACGATAGTGGGGAAAGTATAATCACCGGGCGCGCGGTGTCACAGAAATTTGTTTGAGGCACGATTGCAGCCGAAAGCGGGCTGGGACTCGCACTTTAGACTTCCCAATTTCATGTGCCGCATATTACATATCGCAAATGACCGACCCGGTTGAGTTGACAATCCTGATGCCCTGCCTAAATGAAGCGGAAACCCTGGCCCGCTGCATTGAGAAAGCGAAACGAGGCATTGCATCCGCAGGCGTCACCGGGGAAATCGTCGTTGCCGACAACGGCAGCACGGATGGATCTCAAGCCATAGCCGAAAAGCTGGGTGCGCGCGTCGTTGCCGTAAAGGAGAAAGGGTACGGCTCGGCTCTTCGCGGAGGCATCGCCGCCTCAAAAGGCAGATACATCCTGATGGGTGACGCCGATGACAGCTATGACTTCTCGGAGGCGGATCGCTTCGTCAAAAAATTTCGGGAAGGTTTCGACCTGGTGATGGGCTGCCGCCTGCCCATTGGAGGAGGCACCATCATGCCTGGCGCCATGCCGTGGAAGAATCGATGGATCGGCAACCCGATCCTGTCATTCATTGGCCGTTTGTTTTTCAAATGCCCGGCACACGATTTTCATGCTGGGTTGCGGGCGTTCAGCAAGGAGGCGCTCGAAAAAATGGACTTGCAGACGACTGGCATGGAGTTCGCGTCCGAAATGGTCATCAAGGCGACGCTGAAGCGGTTCCGCATCGCCGAGGTTCCAATAACCCTGCACAAAGACGGGCGTTCGCGCCCGCCGCACTTGCGGCCGTGGCGTGATGGCTGGCGGCATTTGCGCTTCATGCTTGTCTATTCGCCCCGATGGCTGTTTTTGATGCCGGGGCTTTTCCTTTCCGCGTTGGGAATTTTATTTTCCGCCATGCTTGCGGTCGGGGATGTTCAAATCGGACGGGTTCAATTTAATGTGGGAACGCTGACCATGGCCAGTCTTTCGGTGATCGTCGGATTCCAGTTGGTGGCGTTTGCGTTTTACACCAAGATTTTTGCGATTGGCGAAGGCCTGCTGCCGCAAGATGAGAAATTGAGCCGCCTTTTCAAAATTTTCACGCTGGAAAAAGGAATTATAGCGGGATCAGTGGTGCTTTTGGCGGGTTCGCTTTTGTTTGCCCGAGCCGTTTGGTATTGGGGACAGGCGCACTTTGGGCTGTTGCCTGCCATGGAGGACAACCTGCGGCGCCTAATCCCCGCATCGACGCTTATCCTCTTGGGAATTCAATCCATTTTTTCCAGTTTTTTCATGAGCGTGCTCGGGCTGAAAACCGTTCGGCGGAGCCCGCCGGGCGTCTGACGAGCGATGATGCTCGCAGCCATCCGCGCCTGGATTCTGCTTTCGGCTCTCCTTGTGGCCGACGGCTGGATTTTGTCCGCCTTCCACGCGCTGAACCGAACCGGATACGCCATCAGCTTTGTGGTGGCGGCTCTGGTCTTCGTCGTTTGCGCGCGACCCAAGTTCGAGGGGAATTTTCGGGAAAAAATCGCGCGGGCGGCGCGCAAGCTTTCGCGCCGATTCAAGCGGCCCGCTCCGCTGCTCTATCTACTGGCGCTTCTGCTTAGCCTGGCCGCCGCCCTCGTTCAGCGTCCAGGCAATTGGGATACCGATGCCTACCGAATACCGCGCGTGTTGCACTGGCTGGCCGAGGGCCGGTGGCATTGGATTCACACTGGCGATTCCCGCATGAACATCGCCGCCGCGGGTTTTGAATGGTTGTTCACGCCATTGGTGCTCTTCATCGGAAATGATCGCTGGTTATGTCTCATAAACATATTCTCATTTGCCTGCCTGCCGGGATTGATTTTTGCGCTATTCCGCCAATTAAAAATGCCGGGCCGTGTGGCTTGGTGGTGGACATGGAATCTGTCGCTGGGGTGGTGTTTTGCGCAGCAGGCGTATTCAAGCACAAACGACAGCATGGCTGCGGTTTACGTGATGGCTGCGATACTCTTTGCGTTGCGCGCGGCGAAGAACGGAGATGCTCGCGATTGGTGGATTTCCGTGCTGGCCGCGGCCCTGTTGACAGGTGTGAAGCAAACCAATCTGCCCTTGTTATTGCCTTGGATGATTGCGGCCTGGCAGGCGCGCCGGCTCTGGTTGCAACGACCAGCCGTCGCCATCCTTGTTGCCACCTTGGGGATTCTGATTTCGGCAGTCACCGCTACTTGCCTGAACCTGAAATATGTCGGCACATGGTCGGGTTTCCCGAAGGATGGCGGGTCTGCAACTCTAACTTGGGGTCGTCAGCAGGAACTGACCTCGCCGGTGTGGGGCTTGATCGGGAACGCATTCTGTTTCCCAGTGCAAAACCTTGAGCCGCCGTTCTTCCCGTTTGCACCGGCTTGGAATGACGCGATGGAACGCTTCCTGAAAACACCGCTGGGAGCCCATTTCACCCAATTTGAGCATTTCGGGCATTTGGAGCGCGCGATAACCTCAGGCAATGCCGGCCTCGGACTGATCGTGGTGATGGTGGCGCTGATTTCGATATGGGGCGCATGGCGCTACCGGTTGCGCCAAGCTGCTGTCCCACCGGTGGCTGGCTGGCTTTGGCTGCTTCGACTGGCTCCATGGGTATGCCTCACGGCGTTTCTAGCCAAGGCGGGAACTTACCAGAATGCCCGCCAAGCCGCGCCCTACTATGTGCTGCTGTTTCCTTTGATTCTGATGTCGCCCGGACACGCGTTCCTCGTTCAGCAACGCTGGTGGCGATGGCTCGTCGTGCTAATGATGGCATGCACGGTTGCCCATTTGGGCTTTAGCCGGTGCCGGGACTTCGTGCCTCCCACCCTCGTGAATCAACTGCAAGTCACGCACCCCAAGAGCAAGTTTCTATCGACTTTTGGCGACTACTACGTCTCCAGAGCAGCGGTCAAAGCCCAGCGAGAATTCCTTCAAACCAATGGGTTGTCGGGAGAAAATCTGGTCGGATACGCCACAACGTGCGGAGCCTCCGAGCCCGGCTTTTGGATGCCTCTTGGCTCGCGGCGAGTTGAACGAGTTGTGGCAGGCGATTCTCTTGACACGCTGCGGGCGCAAAACATGCATTACGTCGTAGTTGATGATTTCGCGTTGCCAGCGCCGCAAACGATTTCGCAGTGGGCGGAGAGCTATCACGGCGACGTGGCGAGTGAGTTAACCTTCAGACTGATTCCAGCCAGCCCACCCATGCATCTGTATCTCGTCCACTTGCGCCCCTAAAACATTTACCTGCCAACCTGCGCCCGCTGCGCGCTCAGAGTTCCAAACCCTGCACCGAAAACGGCCTGCAAACGAGCCCAACAGCAGCGTTCACCGAAAAATCCGGCGACGGATTTTGATGCATCAAGCTCACAAGGCTGTCGCTGCGGAAATTCAATCGCAATCCGCATTGCTCCGCCGTTTTTAATCCGGCCCAAACCAGGCGCCATGGGAGCGGTATAAACGAGATTTTCTTGTTAAGAGCGCGGGCGATTTCCTGAAGCAATTTTCGGAACGGCCAAGGTTGATCGTTTGCCGCGGTCAGAATTCGCGGCGAGAAGTTCACTTCTCCGCTCGCGCATCGGACGGCCAGCGCCGACAAATCATCCTGATGCACTAAGAACTGGATTTGTGAGCCGTCGCCTATGAGCGGAATAACGGAGGATTTTCTCACCTGCAGCGTGAGGCGTCCAAACATGCCGCCCGGCCCGCGCCCATAAACCAAGCCGGGCCGGATCACCTGGGCGCCAGCCGCCAGCGCCCGGGCTTCGATCTCCAGCTTGGCCTGGCCGTAAAGTGAGCGGCAGCCTGGATAAGCGCTGATCGTCGAAATTTGAACAATGTTTTTTACGCCTGCCGTTTTCGCGGCTCGCAATAGCTTTTCCGTGCCCACCACGTTGACGGCATGAATTTCTTCGCGGCGCAACGGGCCGAAATCATAAGCGCAATGCACCAGCGCCTCCACCCCCGCCAGCGCCGCCGGGGCGAGGTCGCTCCCCAATTGAAACGAAACGGCTCGTCCGCCCCCCGCAGGCTGCCGCGTCAATTCAAGAACTTCCCAGCCATTGGAAGCAAAAAAATTCTTCAGGCAACTGCCGACATAGCCGCGGCTTCCAGTGATGGCGCAAATTCTTTTCACAATTTTTGGGAGGAGCTTTCCGCGGAGTGCCAGGCGATGCGATGGGCGTTGGCCATCACGGAGAGGGTGATTTGGGTGGCTGGAATTTCCGGCAGCACGGACGCATCCACGATATGCGTGCGGCGCCAGCCCGGCAGCCGCCCCATTGTATCCGTCTCCAATTCACCCGGATTTCGCCGCATCGGAAAGTCGCCTCCGCTGTGAAAGCCCCGTCCCGGGTCGGCCACTTGCAGCATCGGCGAAAGCGGAAAGGCGCCGAACTGCGCCGCGTGCCGCCGAAGTTTTCTCAAGACCCGCCCGATGGCCGGGCGGACCTGCGAATTAAGTTCGGCGCGGAGCTGCAAACGATCCGGACCGCCACCGCCTTTTTTCAAGGTGACGCTGATTTGCGAGGAATGATCCGAATGCAGGTAGCCTTGGACGATGAGCAGCCGATTTTCCAACGCGCGGGCCATCCACTCCAGCAAACCCGCCGCCGGGCCAAATGATTTGCGAACCGCCTGGCCGACAAGATCATTGTAGCTGTAGACCTGCAAATGCACCGGCTGCTTCGTGACTTGCTCGTCAAAGATTTCCACGAACAATTGGCTCAATGTATGCAGGGCCTCGCGGCGCACATCGCCGCTGCTGCGCGCCAATAAAAGCGGGAACAAAAAATACTGGCTGTCTTTCAAATGGATGGGACGGTCGTATCTGCCCAAAGATTGGAGAACGATGTTCGCGGTGGGAATGACACCGGTTGCCAGATAGGCACGGCTTGCTTCCATTTCAAACGGCTTCCGGCTGGCGCGTTCATACCCCGTAATCAATACACGGTCGCCTGTTTCCCGAAGCTTCGAAACCATGCTGTTCGTGCGCCATTGGAAGTTTGGATTCCGTCTCAACTCTCGCAGGGTCTGTTCTGAATTATATATAAAACCATACGGGCACCCGTACATGCACAGGCCGCAATAAACGCATCCGTTCTTTCCGGCCTTCACTGCGGTGCGCGCCTGGCCAAAATGAATCCCCGCCGCCTCCAGCGCCGCCTCCCGTCTTTTCAGATTTCCGTGCAGGATTTGCGCCTGCTTGCTCAAGGCCAGGGCTGCTTCGGGATTCGCGTGCAGAGGGAAAATTTCCTCCAGCGGGTCATGCACGGCGGAGATCCCGGTGAGCTGGAGAACAGCCGCGTAATGCTCGGCCAAATCGGCAGCGCTTATCGGCCAGCCTGCGATGCTGGCTTGCGAGTAAGGCATCATTGCCGCCCCCCACACCGCGCTGAAACCGCCGAGTCCCAGCGACGGACGCAGCGCCACCCCATCGTAGTCGGCTGGGACGTGAATATCCGCCTCGCGATATGGATAGTCGGATCCGTAGGCAAGCTTGAGGGGAATGCCCTTGGCATCGGCGCTCATTCCAGCTTTGAATGAACGCAAATCTTCGGGGGTCCATGCTTGCGGGGGGCGCGCTGCCATTCGGGCCACCACTTCAACGCGCGAATCCTCCAGCGCCACGCCGGCATCCAGCAATACAACCCGCGCGCCACGCTGAAGCAATGCGTGCGCGCACGCCACACCCGCGGGGCCGGACCCGATTACGTAATGCGTCAAACTATCTTGGTTGTCGTAAGCCATCTCGGAAGCGAATCAGCGCAAATGTTCCTCTATGCGTTCGAGAATGCCAATCAATTTCAATTTTCGTCGGGTGATCGGTGGTGAACTAAAGGCCGGTGAGGCGCAAGTGAGATTGCCGCCGATTTTGTTTTGACCGGAGATACGGCTGTCGGCCTGCCGGTAAGTTGACAGACGTCCCGTTGTGCCAATCGCGGCTCCCGTCCGCATTTATTGGCTCAACGGAACGCTAGATTATCCGTGATAGCCCTCTTCCTCGTGCTCGGCCAGGTCGAGGCCGATGGATTCGGATTCCTCGCTCGGTCGCAATCCGATCAGAGCCTTTACCACATAACCGATCACGACCGTGCCGACGACGGCCAGAGCCAAAGTAACGCCAATCGCCTTCACTTGTTCGAAGACGAGCGGTTGCATTGGCTTGTCGGTCACATATTTGCCCAAATTCGTCACCAAATTGCCGTTCGCGACATTTCGCGCCAGAAAGCCTGTCAGCAACGCGCCCATCGTTCCACCGACAGCGTGAACGCCGAAGGTATCCAGAGCATCGTCATATCCGAACCATCCCTTAACCTTGTAGCAGAAAAACCACGGGACTAGTCCGGCAAAAACACCGATGACCATCGCGCCATCGGGCGTCACGAATCCGCAAGCCGGAGTGATGACCACCAATCCCGCCACCGCGCCGGAACAGAATCCAAGCACGCTCGGTTTCCCGCGAACAATCCATTCCGCCATCGGCCACACAAAGGAAGCCACCGCAGTCGCCAGCGTGGTTGTGGTGAATGCATTGGCCGCGATCACGTCAGCCGCCACCGCGCTGCCGGCGTTGAAACCATACCAGCCTACCCAAAGCATTCCGGTGCCGATCATGCAAAGCACCATGCTATGCGGAGCGAAGTTCTCTTTTCCAAAACCGCGCCGTTTGCCGATGATCATGCACAAGATGAGGGCCGACCATCCTGAGGTCATGTGGACCACCGTTCCACCGGCAAAATCAATGGCCCGAATTCCGGCCGTCGCGTTGGATACGCCGTTCATGTAACCGTCAATGCCCCAAACCATGTGGGCGACTGGGAAATAAACCACAAACATCCACACCAGCATGAACACCAGCACCGCCGAAAATTTCATGCGCTCGGCGATGGCGCCCAAAATCAACGCCGGGGTGATGATCGCGAACATCAATTGATACATCGCGTAGACGTTTTGCGAAACCCACGGGGAATAATCCGTGTTCGGGCTCGAATCGACGCCCCTCAACATCGCAAAATCCAAATTGCCGAGGAACGGATTGCCCTTGTGAAACACCAGGCTGTATCCGCAGAAATACCACAGGATCGTCACCAACCCAGCCAGCAACATGCACTGCGCCATGACCGAAAGAATGTTTTTCCGGCGCACCAAGCCGCCGTAAAAGAGCGCCAACCCGGGGAGCGTCATGAACAGCACCAAGGCCGCCGACACCATCATCCACCCGTTATGGCCGGGACCGGGATTCGGCGTGAACGTGTTGGACTTGTCGTCGTAGCTGCCGAGTTTGGAGCTGACATTATTCGTGTTGTCGGCCAAACGAGGCGTGTTGTTGACGTAGGATTCGAGATCCGCCACCCGCTGTTCGAGGGTCGGGTCCGCGCGTTTGACAGCGGGAGCATTGGATTGGGCGTTGAGGTTGAAAGCGCCAGCCAGCGCGATCAATAAAAACAAAAGGCTCAGGTGTTGTTTCATAGTTGCGGAGGAACTTGGCCGTGGGAGCGGTATCAAATAGCCGCGTCGCCCTTTTCTTCCGTACGGATTCGGATGATTTCCTCGACGTTGGAAACGAAAACCTTTCCGTCGCCAATTTTGCCGGTCTTGGCAGAGCTTACGATGGCCGCCACGGCGCCTTCCACCCGGTTGTCCGGCAGGACGATTTCAACTTTGATCTTCGGCAGGAAGTCGACTTTGTATTCGCTGCCGCGGTAAATTTCAGTGTGCCCCTTTTGCCGTCCGAAGCCTTTGACTTCGCTGACGGTCATGCCTTCGATTCCGATCTGGCTCAATGCATCCTTCACTTCTTCAAGCTTGAATGGCTTTATGATCGCTTCAATTTTTTTCATGAGTGTCTGGCCGCGCATCCGTGATTGGACGAAGTCGGCTCAAAGCAAAGCGGATGCCATTGGGGAGCAAAACACAAGTCAAAACACTCAAACAGCTTCCCATAAACACTTTACATCCTGTCAAAATGGGGCAGTACGCCCGTCAACTAAATGTTGTTTTCTGCCCAGCGTGAGCAAGCCATAACCAGAAAAGGCTTTTAGGTGGCGGCTCTGCTGAAATTGATCGAATCCTTTATGCGCTTGTTATCGGCGCGAATGCGGGCGGCCAGTGTCTTGCTGATGGCGAAAAGTATCGGAGCGGAAAGCTCGGGCGCTTCACGGCGAAGCCTGTCAAATGCCTCGGTCGTCACTTTCAACAAAACGCTGTCGCGGTTGGCGATGACATCGGCCGAGCGCGGCCCCTGGTCGAATAGCGCGATTTCCCCGAAGCATTCGCCCGGACCCAAAGTGGCGAGAATTGTCTCCTTGCCGCCGATGAGCAGGCGCACGCGCAATTCGCCTTCAAGCACCAAAAACATGCCGTCGTCGGGATCGCCCTGCTTGACGATTTGAGTCCATTGCCGGACGTTTTGCGCTTCCATGAACGAAACGAACCGCAGGAGCTGCTCATCATTGAGTTCCGCCAGGGCTTTGACCCGGCGCAACATGCCGGGCGTAATGAGCGCCTCGGCAGACGCTAGTTCTTCCTTCAATGCGGTGGAAGCGTTGGGTGACTCATTCCTCTTGCGAAAAAACATGGCGAGTTCTGACAGGCCGCCCGCTTTTCGCCAGCGATCGTTCTGGCAATCGAAGACCCACGTATCCGCCAGGACGCGCTCATCCTTGACCCAGCTAATTAACATAGGCAGCTCGACAGGCCCGTAGACAACGTTGTCCGCTGCCCAAATGCTGTAAACGACACTTTGATCGGTTTCCGAAGCCACGTGCCATTTCTACTGACAATCACTTTGAAAGAACAGAAAAAAATCGCAATAAAAGGCCCATCGGGTGTGCGGCAAATTATTCACAATACCTTCCTTTCCTCAAAGTCGTGTGGCAACGAGTGTCTACGTTCATAGATAGGTAGCTCCGGTGCCTTGTGTTCGTGGCCGTGCATACAAATCCGCAAGGCGTGGTGTCAATCCAAGTGTGATAACTTGCATCCCAAGCTCGCCCAAAAACCGCTATCGCGCCGGATTGCTCCTCCTGGCGGCGGGCGGCGTCTTGCTTTTATGTATTGTCCGATTGAGTCCAGGCGGGCATCCGGCGACGGAGATCGAAGAAAGAACCGGCTCAGCCCGCGCTGGCTCCGTGTCTTCTTCGCGCGAAATTAAAGCGGCGCCGCCCTCCATGCATGCCGGGAAAACCGCGAGCGCGGCTCCCTCGGCCGAGGAAATCGTCGCGCGGCGGCTGGCCAGATTCTCCGTCAAACAGCGGGCGCTGCTCCACAAATTGGCGGATCACTACGGTAGGAAAGTCCCATCGGACATGGAGCGGTTTTTTGATGCGTTGGATGCGGGAAATTGGGAGGAGACGCAGCGGCTTTTCAAATCGCTGAGGGACGGTGATTATTCTTCCGCGCCGCGAGATGAAACGCTGCGCCAATTTTGGCGCCCGATTCAAGAGGCCTACGGCGCGGCGGAACAAACCCGCCTCTGGCCCGCCCAGCCATTATTAGATTACGGCAATGGAATTCTCACCGCGTTGCAGCCCAACATGGTTTACGTCGGCGGCACCGACGCAGGCCTCTTTATCCCCAATATGCTCAATGCGACAAGCGACGGCGAGCAACACATTGTATTGACTCAAAATGCCCTGGCCGACAGCAGCTATCTTGATTACTTGCGAGTGGTCAACGACGGCCTCTTGAATATTCCGACCCAGGCTGATCAGGAAGCGGCCTTTAACCAATACACCGCCGACGCCAAGGCTCGCCTCGAGCATGACCAGCAATTTCCCAACGAGCCGCCTCAAATGCAACCCGGCGAAAATGTGACTGAAGTGGACGGAAAGGTCACCGTCTCCGGCCAGGTGGCCGTGATGGCCATCAACAACCTTCTGATGCAAGATTTGCTGCAACAAAATCCCGGCGCTTCTTTTGGGCTGCAGCAATCCTTTCCACTGCCTTCCACCTATCCAGGCGCCGCGCCGCTGGGCCCGATCTTCGCTTTGAATGCCGCGGCGGATGGCGCACCCGCCATCACCTCGGATACAGCCGACCAAGTTGTCAACTATTGGATGGAACAGGCGCAGAATCTTCACGGTAATTTGGATGCGGAGATGTCCGGCGAAACGCTGCTGGCTTTTGCGCATGACGCCGCCTCACAGGGAATTCTGCTGGCCAGCAGCCATTTTCCCGACCAAGCCGAGCAAGCCTACCAAACGGCGTTGGACATTTCCCCCAATTGCACCGACGCCGTCCAAGGCCTGGCCCAATTGCTGGCCCAGCAAGGCCGAATTGGCGATGCCAATGCCGCGCTTGACACCTACCTGCAAATCAATCCAGGACAGATGGAGGCCATCAATACGATCCGCAAATTTTATCTCGGCGGAAGGTAAGAATGCCGCGAGGCGGCGAATTATCAGGATGGCGTTGGCGTTCACTATAATAGGTGTCGCCTCTACGAGGCTTGGATTTCAAAGGAGCGGTGTGCTACAAAAATTTCGCGCCTGCGGCGCTGCTAAAAAGTGAGATGCGCCAGATCGAGTTCGACAACCGCTTGAAATTGGGAATTTATCTTGGCACTGAACTTATTGACGAACTCCAGCGCGTTGCGATTGAGCACCAATTACCGATTCGCTGGATCACGAATCACCATGCGCAAGAACGTCGGCGCGTCCTTGCGGGCCGAGTTTCTGCCAAGTTCCTGCCGCTATTCCCGCGAGTTCGAAATTCCCAATGCGCACGCGCATCAATCTCAGCGTTGGCAATCCCACGGCGGCGGTCATGCGGCGGACTTGGCGATTTTTGCCCTCGACCAGCTCCAATTCAATCCACGCGTCCGGCACGGTTTTGCGAAATCGGATGGGCGGGTCGCGCGGCGGGACGACGGGCTGCGGTTCGAGGATTCGCGCTGCGCAGGGCAACGTTTTTCGTCCCTGCAAAAGGACGCCGCGCGATAATTGCCTCATCTGCTCCGGCTGCGGCGAGCCTTCAACTTGCGCCCAATAAATCCGCCGATGGCTTTGGCGCGGGTGCAGCAAGCGGGCGTTTAATGCCGCTTCGTCGCTCAGCAAAAGCAATCCCTCCGAATCCGCATCGAGGCGGCCGATCGGATAAACGCTGGGTGGGAATTGGAATTCCTTGAGCGTGCGGTTGGCGGAGCCGTCCGCGGTGAATTGCGACAGGACACCGTACGGTTTATTGAAGGCAATGAGCACAATTGTCACCGCAAGTCTGCCGCTCCTCCCTTGAAAAATCCAAACGAATTGGAAAAGTTATTCACATAGACAGAATATGTCCAAGGTCAGGGTTCAGGATGTGCGGAAAGTATGTGAGAGGGTCCGGTATGTCGAAAAAAGAACAGTTCATGGCGTTTGTCTGGGTGGGGTCGCTGGCCCAGGACTTCAGCCACAAAACCAACGAGGCGCAGTTAATCGTCCACATGGCCAGCCTGATTCCAGAGGAGGAAATCCCCGACAACATTATGAATGCAGCCAAAGTTTTTCTGGCCTTCGCCAGCGGGGCGCGCAAACGCCCACATCATTGGATGCTGCGGCGCCTGCCGCCTGCGCCAAAGTGAGGTGGCTAAACAACAACAAGGGCGAAGCATTTCTGCTTCGCCCTTTCAAAAGCGTTCTTTAAGCGTGGTTCTGTCGTGGTCTCAAGTTCAACTCGAACTTGAAGTCTACGGCGAGCCGTAGCGGCCGGGGCCGGGGCCTTGGGTCGCGTCGCCGGGTGTGTAGATGACGGCCGGGCCGGGCGTCGGGGTGAAGGGCGGGCCCAATACGGGCGGCGCCACCGCGGGGCTTACTTGCGGGCCGGTGATGGGCGCTCCGCCAGAGATCGTCGGGGCGCCGACGCTGATGAGCGGGGCGGCGGCAACGGCGGCGGCGGGCGTTCCGGTGTTGGCCACCAGGAGCATCGGTGTCACGCTGATGCCGGAGGTCAAGGCTTCGTTGTAGCTCTCCGTCAGGATGCCTTGCACGTCGGCCGGGCTGGTCTTCTCAGCGGTGCGGGCGGCGGCGGCCTGGATGGACTTCTTCAGGGCGGGGATTTGTTCTCCCACCGCCGCCAGGATCTGGCGGCTGAAAATCGGGGCGCCTTCGGCAGCGGCTTTGGCGATGACGCCGTAGTCCTGCGGATATTGCCTGATCAGGGCCGAGACGATTTCGGCGGCCTGGGCGGGGGCGGCGGTTGATGCGGCCTTGGCAATCTCGGCCAAACGGCGATGCTGCATCGCGCTGGCGGTCGCGGCCACCACGGGGGCCGTCGAGGGAGTTTGCCGGGACATGGCCGAAACCACAGACACGGTTGCGGAGGGGCTGATGCTCAGCGCGGCTTTGACGGCGGCGGCTGCCATCGGGCTCTGTTCCGCAGGCGTGGCTTGGCTTACCAGGCTGGCCGCTTTGACAGGCAGCTCCAGCACGGTCGAACCGGCCAGGGCGCGGCTGACTTGGGCTGTGTCCAGCGCAAGGGCCGCCGGGCTGATTGTCAGGCCAGAGATCAGCGTCACGGTGCTGATCATGGTCATAAACTTGTTGTTCATATTCAGTAGTTAGTTTTTCAATTATTTTGGCTTAAGATACGCTACTTCTAACGTACGCATCCTACCTGTCTGATCGGAAGAGTCAAGGGTGAACTTGATTTATTTTTTGTGCTTTTTGCGCCTTTTGGCTGGACGTTTCGCCCTGTTTGGGCTTTTAGTTGGAGCTGTCCTTTGGGCTGTCCGGCTCGGCTGCGTTTGCCTGCGCCGGAGGCGCCCTTGGGGGCCCAATCTATTCTCCAATCTATTCTTTTGCCATGAAGCTTTTCCCCGGTTCTGTTGTGTTTGGCGGCGGTGCGGCCTTTCTTTCCCTGCTGGCGGCTGTGCCGCTGCAAGCCTCGATTTTTCCCGTGCTCACCACGGCTGACAGCGGGCCGGGGTCGCTCCGCCAGGCGCTGCTGGATGCCAATGCCAATCCGGGTTTGGACACCATCGAGTTTGAGATCATTGGGACGGCGCCCTTTACCATCACGCCGCTGTCGGCGCTGCCAACGGTCAATGACCCGGTCGTTATTGACGGCACCTCGCAGCTTGGCTATGCGGGCAAGCCGCTGATTGAGATCAATGGCTCGAGCCTGCCCTCGCAGACGGATGGGCTGCTGATTTTGGCGGGCGGCAGCACGGTCAAGGGGCTGGCCATCAATCGCTGCCCGCGCGACGCCATCCGGCTGCAATCGCTGGGGAGCAATGTGATCCAGGGCAATTTCCTGGGCACCGATCCCACCGGCACGGTGGCCCGGGCCAACGGGGAGGGCGGGTTGATGGTGATGGGTTCGGCGGGCAACCTGATTGGCGGCTCGACGCCGGCGGCGCGCAATGTCATTTCGGGCGGGAACCAGAATGGCGTCTATCTCTACACCGCGGGGACGGCGGGCAATGTCATTTCGGGCAATTTCATCGGGACCGATGCCACCGGGACGGTGGCGCTGAGCAATGTTTACAACGGCTTTGAAGTGGCCACGGCTTCCTCCAACCTGATTGGCCCCGGCAACGTCATCTCCGGCAACGGCCAGAGCGGGGTTTACTTTTTGAGCGGCCCGACCCTGAGCAACGCGGTGGCGGGCAATTACATCGGGGTCAGCTCCAACGGCGGCGCGGCGCTGGCCAATGGGGCGGACGGCATCACGCTCAACGGGGCCGCCTATACCACCATCACCAGCAACGTGCTTTCGGGCAACGGCGACAGCGGGGTTTACATCTGGACAGCGCTCTCGACCAACAATGTCATCAGCGGAAATTATATTGGCGCCGACGCCACCGGGAAAATCGCGCTGCCCAACCAAACCAACGGGGTGACCTTCAACGCCGCCTCCAGCAACGTGCTGGGCGGGGGCAACGTCATTTCGGGCAACAAGCAATTTGGGGTGCTGGTCTATTCGGCCTCCATCGGCAACAGCATTGAGGGAAATGACATTGGCGCCAGCGCCGCGGGAGCCAACCCGCTGCCCAACACCTTGGGCGGGGTGGAGATCGTGGGCGGGATCTCCAACGTGGTGGGCCCCGGCAACCTCATTTCCGGCAACACCGGCAACGGCCTGGTGCTGGCCAGCAGCGCCACCGGCAACGTCATTGAAGGAAACAGCATCGGGGTCAATGCCACCGGGGAAAAGGCGATGCCCAACAGCGCGGCAGGCATTTACCTGGCGGCCTCCGGCAACACGGTGGGCGGGGTCATCCCCGGCTTGGGCAACCTCATCTCCGGCAACGGGGCCAACGGCATCTTCGTCATCGGCGTCTCGGGCAATGTGATCGAAGGCAACCTGATCGGCACCGACGCGGCGGGAAAAACGGCGGTGTCCAACGCCTATTCCGGCATCGCCCTGACCAATGCGCCCGGCAACGTGATTGGCGGGAGCAACGACCTGGCCCGCAACATCATCTCCGGCAACGGCGTCAGCGGCATCAGCTTGAACGGAGCGGCCACCGCAGGCACCGTCATCCAGGGCAATTACGTCGGCACTGACCTCACCGGCACACACGCGGTGGGCAACCTGCAGGGCGGCATCTATTCCTACAGCTCGGGCGGCAACCTGATCGGCGGCTCGGCCCCGGGCCAAGGCAACGTGGTTTCCGGCAACAGCGAGGAAGGCATCTCGATCGGCGACCCCGGGGCCAACAACAACACCATCCAGGGCAACTACATCGGCCTCCAGGCCGACGGCGTCAGCCCGCTGGGCAACCAATGGCACAACATTGATTTGTTGGACACCGCCAGCAACAACCTGGTCGGAGGCACCAACTATTTTGCGGCCAACCACATTGGCTACGCCCTGACCGCGCAGTATGACGGCGTGCGGGTGCGGGCCGGATGCGTGGGCAACTTCATCCAGGGCAACAGCATTTTCTCCAACGCCGGCTGGGGCATCGTCATCAACCTGGCGGGAGAAACCATCACCAACCTGGTGACCATCACCAGCGTAGCCAGCACCAGCAGCAACACCGCCTGGAACGGCCAGAGCAACAACCCGGCCCCCGGCTCGGGCCTCCCGACCCTGGGCGCGCCGTTTGTGCCGGTGCCGACCAACAGCACCACCATCCAGGCCGGGATGAGCACCTACGTCAACGGCCACTTCTACGTGCAATTCTACCTCAACCGCGCCGCCGACCCCACCGGCTATGGCGAAGGCATAACCTATTTGGGAGCCACCAACATCGCCACCGGCGCCACCGGCCAGGTGAGTTTCACCGTGACCCTGCCGGTGGCGGTGCCAACCGGCAGCTACTTGAGCGCCACCGCCACCGACAGCGCGGGAACGACCTGGGAATTTGGCCCCGATTACAACGTCTTGAACGGCACCACCGCGCATGTGGCGGGCGGCGGCCAAACCATGGCCCCCAACGGCCCGGCCATCAGCCTGACAGCGCCCGCCGCCGGCAGCAGCGCAGGCACATTATCCTTGAGCTGGCCCGCGAATTTGATCCTGGAAGAAACCAGCAACCTGAGCGACCGCGCAAGCTGGACAGTGGTGAGCAACGGGATCACGACGGCAGGCGGCAGCAATCTGCTCACCGGCCAGCCAACCACCCCCATGATGTTCTACCGCCTGGTTTCCACCAACGCGGCCGGAAGAACGGTGGAGTAAAGGAAGCGTTCCCCGGAGCGACACTGCTCGTTCAGTTAATTAAAGTAGGTATCCGGGCAGGCGATCATCAAGCCAGGCAACCCCAATCGCCGGGCTTCTGCCGGGTCAATCTTGAGAATGGCGATCCCGGCTTGGCAGCGAGGTCCATCGTTTGCTCCGAGGTATAGTTTAAGGATGGGGAGTGCTTCGCGGGCAGGTGGGCCGATGTCCCCTAACAGTTCGATGGCCCAGACTCCGTCATGAGCCGCTTCAGCCATAATCGCTGGAAGCGGCGGCTCGGGCTCCAAACCCAAGCGCCATAAAGCTACGCTGGCTCGGATTTGCACTTGCATCCTCGTTTGCGATAAATTGTTAACACAATACTCGCGGCGGTCTATTTTTGATGGATCGTGATCGACACGATCCAACAAGCCAGGGTCGCCGTTGGTTTGAAACTTCCTCAGCGCGGTTATGGCCATTTTGTCGTTCGGATCGATCTGGCTCCACGCGATCGCGGCATCAAGTTGGGCTTCGGGCCGGGCACTGTTTGTCAAACAGAATTCAACCGCTGGCAGAGCATTGGACGCGCCGGGACCAATGCTTCCCAGAACAGCCAGCGCCTGTCTGGCGAGCCAGGTATCGCTGCCAGTTCCTGCCAGAACCGCCAAATCAGGCGTCGCCGCAACAGCTTTTGGACCCATCGCTGCCAGAGCACGCAAAACACCCAGAGGCTCGCCATTTCTCCCGGAGCGCCTGAGTTCGCTTAACAGCGCGGGAATCGCGTCGGCACCCGCCGGGCCGTAAGCTTGGATGGCTTTGATGGCATCCGCATGCACCGTTGCGAATTTGTTGGTGCTTTGAAGCGCTGCGATGTGGAGCGGAAGGAGGGCCGCAGCGGAATCGGACAAACGATCCTCCACTCTGCGAAGCCGCTCCGGATCAAATTCTTTGAGGAAAGCGGCGGCATTGTCCCGCAACGGAGTGTCGCCGCCGTCAAACAATGCTTGTTCCACCACGGAAGCCGCAGGCATGAGGTCTCTTCCGAGGCGCGCAAAATCTAGAAATGCGTCGGAGCGCTCGGATCGAGTCGCAGTTGCCATGCGATTGGAGAACACCTCAACCAAGACGTTGGTCTCCCGGTCAATCTTCCAAAGTGCTATAGCCGCGCTCTCGGCGAGCCACCCATCCACCTTCGTGGCGGCAAGAAGCGTTGGAATAGCTGATCGGGCCTTTGGACCAATGTCTCCAAGCTGTTCCGCACAGTCGATGGATTGATCGCGGCGCACTTCTTGGGCCAAGAAAAAAATGCGGATTGGCGAATCGGGAGCGAGCCAGCCAATTCCCCAGGCAAACCAGCCCGCTGCCGCAAGTATTGCGAAGCTCAAAACAAAGCGCCGCCTTCGACTTGAAAGCTCAGCCATGGTGATTTGACAAAGCCAATCTGTTCGCGTCACGGAAAACACAAGTTGGTTCAGAGTCAGGTTTTGAAATTAAACAGGAAAACCGAGCTAGCAGAGAAAAGCGCCGTATTTTGTCCGCTGCCCAGTCTTTTGTCTCCGCGCCCTCGGCCTTCCTCCTGTTCAAATTTTTATTTTTGCTTTTGGCCGGGAAGAATGAGGGCGCGCTGGCCCTTTGCCGCCGTTTGACGGACCACACGCAAATCTCTGAGAACCACCAGATTTTTGTTCTATACCCGTCGTTTGCGGTCCATCAGTTTCTCCTCGCTCTTTTCGGATGCGGGGCGATTGTAATGTGAAATGCCGGAATTCATTTCACTTCGAGGCGCGAGCTCGCGATTAATTGTGGTGAGTGCCGCCGCTCTCATGTTCCGATCTGTTCCAACAGACGCGGCGCCGGATTGGCTGATTGACCCATCGCCATTCCACGCGACGGCCACGAAAATTCCGGCGACGGGGGATCTTATTTTGGAAAACGGCCTTGTGCGCCGCACGATCCGGAACGCGCCTAATGCGGCGACGGTTGGTTTCGATAATCTCATCACCGGCCAATCGATTTTGCGCGCCGTTCGCCCCGAAGCCGTCGTGGAGTTGGATGGGAAAAAGTTTGAGATCGGCGGGCTTCTTGGACAGCCGGTTCAAAATTATCTCGATCCCGCCAGCGTCCGCTTGATGACGTCGAATCCGGCGGCATTTCAATTTTACGGAATGACGGTTGGCCGCGCGCGGGCGCGATTTCCGTGGCAGGCGCACCCGGAATGGCTCAGCCGCGAAGCGCCCTGGCCGCCTCCGGGCGCCGCGGCAACACTGGTATTCCACGCCCCATCGAACACCCCCAACGTCTCGGTTGCAGTCCACTACGAGATTTACGACGGGCTTCCGGTCGTGGCCAAGTGGCTGACGATTCATAACGATTCGGAGAAAGTGGTTCGGCTCGATTCGATGATCGTCGAACAATTGGCGTTCGTGGAATCAGAGTCGATTGTGGACGGCTCGTCGAACGGATTTCGTTCGAGCTATCGCGCGTTCGATGCGTTTAGCGATTACGCATTCGGCGGGGCGATGAGCGCGAGCGCGGACGCTCCGGCCGTTCACTGGAAAACGGACGCGTCTTATGGGACGCAGGTGAATTACAATTTGGAAACTCCATGCCTGCTGGAGTGCTCGCCTCCCATCGGGCCGGCCGTAAAGATCGGCCCGGGCGCCACGTTCGAGTCTTTCCGTATTTTCGAAATTGCCTACGACACCACTGAGCGCGAACGGCGAGGATTGGAAGTCCGGCGGGCTTATCGCGCGCTAGCGCCGTGGTCGCAGGAAAATCCCATTCTTATGCACGTCCGCAGCGCCAAGCCGGATGCTGTAAGACTCGCCATCGATCAATGCGCGGAGGTGGGTTTTGAAATGGTGATCATGACGTTCGGCAGCGGATTCGATATTGAAAACGAAGACCCGAAATATTTGGCGGAAGTGAAATCGCTGGCCGATTACGGCAGGAGCAAAGGAATCGCGCTCGGCGGATATTCGCTGCTGGCCAGCCGTTCCATTGACAAAGACAACGATGCGATCAATCCGAAAACGGGGAAGCCCGGCGGCGCGCGGTTTGGGGATTCGCCATGCCTCGGCAGCGTCTGGGGCGAGAATTATTTTCGCAAGCTCCGGCAATTCTACTTGAAGACAGGGTGCCTCGTTCTCGAAAACGACGGCTCCTACCCTGGCGATGTTTGCGCCTCCACGAATCATCCCGGGCACACGGGCTTGGCGGATTCGCAATGGAAGCAATGGAAGATCATCAGCGACTTTTATCAATGGTGCCGGGCGCGCGGCATTTATCTGAACGTGCCGGACTGGTATTTCATGGCCGGGTCGAGCAAGGTCGGCATGGGATACCGCGAGGCGGATTGGTCGCTCCCGCGCGAGCAGCAGGAAATCATCGAGCGCCAAAATGTATTTGACGGCACTTGGGAGAAAACGCCCAGCATGGGCTGGATGTTTGTTCCCCTGACCGAATACCAGGGCGGCGGCGAGGCGGCGACCATCGAGCCGCTGCAGGATCATTTGGAGCATTACGAAACACGCCTGGCCAATCTCTTCGGCGGCGGCGTGCAGGCGTGCTACCGCGGCCCGCGCTTGTTTGACAGCGAGAAAACGGAGGCAGTAGTTAAGAAATGGACATCCTTCTACAAAGAGCACCGCGCCATTCTTGATAGCGACATCATCCACCTGCGCCGTCCAGATGGGCGCGATTGGGACGGCTGGCTGCATGTGAATCCGAGCCTGCCCGAACGTGGTCTCGCCATGTTCTACAATCCTTTGAGCGAACCCATCGAACGCGAAATCCGAATTCCTCTCTACTATACCGGCTTAACCAACGAAGCTAGAGTAACCCGCGATGATGGAAGTGCCGAAAAGTTAAAACCCGCCCGCGACTACTCAGTCGATGTGAAAGTGAAAATTCCTGCGCACAATCGAACGTGGATGGTATTTGCGCCATCGGACAAATGAACCGATGTCGGATAATGTCAGTTAAAATGTCGGATAAATTTGGTAGAGCAAGGCTGCCAATAAACCACTCCAATACGCGCGGTTGGCTGCATCCCGGCAGTGCTGCAAGTTGTGATGCCTCCGTCATCTTCCGCAAATCCTCTCGCCAATCGCGGCGGGTTATGCGAAGACTTCTGCATGAACGCATTCGATGAAGAATTGTCTTCTCGATTGAGGGAAATTCGGCAGCAGGGGCTTTACCGCACGTTGCGCCGCATCGATTCGCCGCAAGGGCCGCGGATTGAATTGGACGGCAAACCGTTTCTTAATTTTTCCTCCAACGATTATTTGGGACTGGCCAACGATCCCGCTTTGAAAGAGGCGGCGACGGAAGCGCTGCGCAAATTCGGCTCCGGCGCCGGGGCATCGCGCCTGATTTGCGGCTCGATGGCGCCGCACCATATCCTCGAGGAGGAACTCGCGGCTTTCAAGGGGGCCGAGGCGGCGCTGACGTTCACCTCCGGCTACGCTGCGGCGGCAGGCGCCATTTGCGCTTTGATTGACAGCAACGACGTCATCGCGGTCGACAAGCTGGTGCATGCGTGCATCGTGGATGCGGCGCGGCTCTCGGGCGCGAAGTTGCGCGTGTTCGGCCACAATAACACAGATGACCTCGCGAAAATTTTGCGCTGGGCCGAGCGCCGCCACGTCAATCCCACCTTCGCCGAAGGCAAACGCAAGCCCCGCACGCTCATTGTCACCGAAAGCGTTTTCTCCATGGATGGCGACACAGCGCCGCTGGCGGAACTCGTGCGCTTGAAGGAAAAATTCGGCGCGTGGCTGATGGTGGACGAAGCGCATGCGACGGGAATTTACGGCAAAACACGCCGCGGCTGGGCGGAAGAATGCGATGTCGCCAGTCGAATAGAAATTCATATGGGCACGCTCGGAAAGGCTATTGGCTCCTCGGGCGGTTACATTTGCGGATCGCGCGCGTTGATCGATCTTCTGATCAATCGCGCCCGGCCATTTATTTTTTCCACCGCTCCCGTTCCCGCCGCGGCCGCTGCCGCGACCGCCGGTGTGCGCATCATTGCGAGCGAAGGCGGACAGGAGCGCCGCCGCCAATTGCTGTCAAACATTGCGGCGGTTGCGAAACACCGCGAAGGCCCGGGCGGCGCGATCATTCCGGTCATGATTGGCGACGAATTGAAGGCGATGGAGATTTCCGCCGCGCTGGTGGCGAAGGGAATTTACATTCCCGCCGTGCGATTTCCCACCGTGGCGCACGGGCAGGCCCGCCTGCGCCTCACCTTGACCGCCGCGCACACGCAGGCGGAAATCGACCTGTTGATTGAGGCGCTTGGCTCGCTCAAACTTCTGACCCGCAATTCATTTGCCGACGCTCCCTGAGTCAGTGCTGTGAAAAAGAAATTTCGACACATGCGTTGCGCCGATTTTGGCTTGGGGCAAGGCGCGAGGAGCGACCATACCCTTCATGGGTCTGTGAGCGAGGAGCAGCGCGGCCCCAAGCCAAAATCGGCGCAACCATCCGGGCGGCACGTCTTTTTGGGCCAGACTTCGTTACTCGCTCCTTGCAAATCCATAAAGGATATGCGCGTCGCTCGCGCCTCGTCTGGCCCAAAAATCCATTGCCGCGCATGTATCGAAACTTCTTTCTCACAGTACCTAGACCGCCAGTTTGTGTGGCATCCTTTCACGCAGATGCGCGACTGGCGCAAACGCGATCCAATTATCATCGAGTCCGGTCGCGGCGCGACGCTGCGCGACACCAAAGGCCGCGAATATCTGGATGCCAATTCCTCGATCTGGACCAATCTCCACGGACACGGGCATCCCGCCATCAATGCCGCGATCACGAAACAGCTCGGCAAAATTGCACATTCGTCCGCGCTCGGTTTTGCCAACGAACCCGCGCCGGTGCTGGCGGCGAAGCTGGCAAAACTGGCCGGTTACGCAAAATCCAACAAACTCAAATGGGTCTTCTTTTCCGACGATGGCTCAACCGCGATGGAAGCTGCTTTGAAAATGGCGTGGCAATACACCTTGCGCACTGGCCGCAGCCAGAAACCGAAATTCCTCTCGCTGCAATCCGCGTATCACGGCGACACGATTGGCGCGATGAGCCTTGGGCACATCGACTTGTTTCACAAAGTTCCGGGCGGGTTGCTTTTCAAATCGGACACGGTCGCGTCACCGTATTGCTACCGCTGCCCGTTCAATCGCGCCAAGCCGCAACGGGCCGACGCGCGCTTCTATCGCGATTGCAGTTGGGAATGCGCCGGCGCGCTGGAGAAAAAGTTCGCCGCGCAAAAGAAAAAAGGAAATCCATACGCCGGTTTTGTAATCGAGCCGCTGGTGCAAGGCGCCGCCGGAATTATCGCGCAGCCGGAAGGCTGGCTGGCGAACGCCGCTAAAATCGCCCGCAGCCACGGCGCGCTTTTGATCGCCGATGAAGTGATGACGGGCTTTGGCCGCACCGGCCCGATATTTGCCTGTCAAAAAGAATCCGTCTCGCCGGATTTGATGGCGGTGGCCAAGGGAATGACCGGCGGTTACATGCCCATGGCCGCCACGTTCGCCACCCAACCTATCTTTGACGTCTTCCTCGGCCGCTACGACGAATACAAGACATTCTTCCACGGCCACAGCTTCACCGCCAACCAGCTCGGCTGCGCCGCCTCGCTGGCGAGCCTGAAAATTTTGGAGTCTGCGGCATCCCTTCAAGCGCGGCAGAAATTGGAGAAGGCATTGGGCGAAGCGTTGCAAGCCTTGTGGGTGCTGCCAAACGTGGGCGACATCCGCCAAGTGGGATTGGTCGCAGGCGTGGAGCTTGTCAAAAATTGGAAGACGCGCCAGCCCTTCGACCTGCGCGAGCGCGCGGGCATCCGCGTTTGCGATGCGATGGCGAAGCGCGGTGTTCTGACCCGTCCGGTTGGAAATGTGGTTGTCATCATGCCGCCGTATTGCACCACGCCTGAGCAGGCGCGGAAAATCATCGGCGCGCTTGCGGAGAGCGTCAAAGAAATTTTCGGGAATGCGGAATTGCCGGGAGCATCTGATTTCATGGCGATCAAATCCCCGAGCGCATGTGACTGATTCCCTCGTCCCGCGGTGCATGAGCCGGTCGCTGCTGTGTTGTGGCTCGATGAGGGAGTCTCGCCAAGGCGGGACACGTTAATTTCGCGCTTTTTTTTCCGCGACCCAGGTTTTGATCCGGTGGTCCAGCACGTCCAAAGGGATGGCGCCGCCGTCCAGGACGCGGTCGTGGAATTCGCGGATGTCGAATTTCCCGCCCAGCTCCTGGGTGGCGTAGGCGCGGAGCTCCTTGATTTTCAGCTGGCCGATTTTGTAGGCCAGGGCCTGCCCGGGCCACGCGATATAACGGTCCACTTCTACAATGATGTCCTGATCGGTTTTGGCGGAGTTTTCCCGGAAATAATCAATGGCTTGCTGCCGCGTCCAATGCATGGAATGCAGGCCGGTGTCCACCACGAGCCGGATGGCGCGCCAGATTTCAAAGTTCAACTGGCCAAACTTGGAGTAAGGGTCCTTGTAAAATCCCAACTCGCCACCCAGTGCCTCGCTGTAAAGAGCCCACCCTTCCACAAACGCAGTGTAACTGGCGTTCTTGCGGAATTCGGGCATGTCCTCCATTTCCTGGGCGAGAGAGATTTGCAGATGATGCCCCGGCACGGATTCGTGAAAGGCAAGCACCTCCATCTCCCACTTGGGCCGCATGTTCAGGGCGTAGGTGTTGACGTTGAAATAACCCGGCCGCCCCGCCTCGGGCGAACCCGGCTGGTAGTAGGCGGAGGTCTGCGATTTCTCGGAGTAGGATGGGATCGCCATGACACCATATTGCAAGCGCGGCAGTTTGCCGATCACGCGCGACAATTCCGGATCGACCAGCTTGGCCTGCACCCGGTAGGCGTTGAGCAAGTCGTCCTTATTGGTGTAGAAAAAGCGCGGATCGGAGCTGATGTATTTGGCGAATTCGGTGAGGCTCCCTTTGAAGCCGGTCTGCGCGATCAACGCGTCCATTTCGCCGCGAATGCGCTTCACTTCCGCCAGCCCGATTTCGTGAATTTGGGACGGGGTCAAGTCGGTGGTGGTCTCCACGCGGGCTTTATAGGCATACCAAGCCGGGCCGTCGGGCAGCTCGCCCATGCCGACACTTTCTCGCGCGGCGGGCAGGTAGGTCTTCGTGATGAACTCGTAAAGTTTGGTGAACGCAGGAACAACTTTCTCATGCAACGCCTTCGCCGCTTCCTGGCGCAAACGGACGCGGTCGCTCTCGGCGATTTGCGGCGGGAATTCAGTGAAGGGCTTGACGACGGCGTTTTTTTCCAAATCGTCTACCATCTGGCTTTTGACCTGGTCGGGGACATCGCGCAAGGTGATGCGCGGCGGCGTGATGCCTGCCGCCATGCCCTGTTGCAGAAGAACGATGTTCTGATCCACCAGCGCCGGAATGGCATTGAGCCGGGCGATGATATTCTCATAGGCTCGCACATTGTTGCGGGGTGAGATTTCCAAAGTCATCGGCACGATATTTTGCAAGCCGTCCATCTGACTGATGGCCAGGCATTCGCTCTTAAAGCGCGTTCCCTCAACCGCCTGCTCGCAGTTCCGTTTGAAGAGATCGTAATTCAACTGATCGGAAGCGCTGAGATGGGCGCGGTCAACCGCCGCCAAGGCTTTCAATGGAGCCTGAAGTTCCCGTTTTCGGCGCGCGATGGCTTCCAGGGATTCGTCCGACCAGCGGTCATCCAATCCGGGCGCGCCCACTTCGGTGGCTGATTCTGGACTTTCGTGCAGATCGTAATCCCACTGGATTTTGAAAAGTTGGTGAAGGTGCTCCGCGTCATTTCCTGTGGAGGAGGCAATTTTGGCGCAGTCCTGTTCATAAGGCGTCGGAGTTGGAGTTTGCGCCCAGACGTCGATCCCCGTCATGGACATCAGAACCAACGCGATAAAAAAAACGAAGTGGCAACAGAAAGTCCGTTTCATGCCCGGGACAATAGTCGTGAGAGGGGCGAGTGTCGAGGGCGCAAGGCCACGAAGCGGAAAAGGCGTTGAAGCCAGCCATCCGTGATCCTCAAAGGGAAGAGAACTCTCGCGCAGAGAAGGATTACAGACAAATGGGTGCATCTCACTTTTTGGCAATCCCTTGCCGACGAATCGTGGATTCCCTCGCCCCGCGCAGCGGGGAGAGGGTTAGGGAGAGGGGCGGTTAGGAAACGACTGAAATCCACCGGCCCTCAATGCGCCTGGCCTCTCAGAGCTTTAATGAGTTGTCCCTCTCCTTCTCTCACCCCGCCAAGCTTGGCGGAGTGAGAGCGATCACCGGATCACACTCTCCGCAGTTCCCAGGCAAGACGTTGCGCAGCCAAGCGATTTTCCACGCCAAGCTTTTGGAGAATATGTTCAACATGCTTTTCAACGGTGCGAACACTGATATTAAGAATCATCGCCGTTTCCGGATACGTCTTGGATTCGGACAGCCAATGGAGAATTTCGCCTTCGCGCGAGGTGAGGTCGTACCTTTGCTCGACCGCGCGCTTGATCCTGCCGTGCTCCCGGACGAGTCCGATGGCGAGTTCGCCCTTGGCAGTCTCGCCGCAATGGAGGACGAATTTTCCGCCGTCCTTTGAGGGCAAATGCATTTCGGATAAACCCTCCCTCACGGAATTCTTCGTTTCTGCGCCCAAGTTCAACCATCGCGTCAAGATGGCGGGGAGGCCTCCAGCGGACAGATCGTTTTCCGGGAAAAGCTCTTTCAGCCAGTCGCCCGCCAATGGGCTCATCCAGCGAATTTTGCCATCCCGCTGCGCCAAAATGACGGCGCGGTTGATGGATGTTAATCCCGCGCCGATGTCCTCCATATCCACTGCAATTGTCTCGAAAGCGAGTGCGTTTCGATAGGCTTGCGCGATGTGCGGAGAGAGGAAAGACAGCACCGCACAGTCGCGCCCCGAAAAATCCCTATGCCCGCGATTAAAAGTCAGGGCGATTCGAGCCTGCTCGTGCCGTCCCACCATGGCGATCATCTGGCGCTTGACGCGGAGAGCTTGAAAGTATTCCCGGTAGACCGCCGTCTCCTGGAACTGACGGTCTGAGGTGACGTCGGATATTCGAAGCGGCGACTGGTTGAACTTGGAGTAATGCTCAAATAGCGGATGAGTCGGAAGAAAATGCGCCAGTTGACCTACCAAAGGCTGAATTTCCGGCCGTTCAGGGTAAGACCGGATGATGTAGCACTGCCGGCGCTCATCGAAGTCGTTGTAGCTGATGTGTTCGCACGGAACAAGCCGATGCAAGAGCGGCAGCAGCCGGTTTGGATAATCGGCGGTCGAACAGTGCCCGTACAATCCGGGCAATGCTTCAAGGCACACTCTCAAATCGCTATTCGATAGTTTTTCGGCCATGATTGGCAGGTGGATCGTATTGCGGTTTTGTCCGCGCTTGTTCTTGATTACCAAGCCCCGCCGCTGAACGCCAGCAAATTCAAAGCCGTCCGCATACGTAGATGTACGGAGAGACGCGGTAGAACAGACGTATTATGTTTTTGTTCGTGAGAGCGAGTCCGCAGGCGAGCAAGGTCTTAAATATCTGAATTTAACAATTTTCAGATGGTCACGCTCGCTAAAAAATCATTCTCACGAAATCAACTCATGAAAATAATGCCGAAAAATCTGCTTCTCACGCCGAGGTTGACGATCGTTTTGTTTTCCGTTATGGCTGCCCCAGCCAAGGTGTCTGCCGACACACGAAGCGCAAATAACAAAAAACTAGCTGATTCAGAGTATCACACGGTGCCATTGATGCAAATAAATTAAGCAGTATCCCGGTCTCTACTTGCTTGTTTGACAGCAGTATATTGTCAACTTTTCGAATTTTGGGCCAAACCTAAAACGCACAACCAATCGGCCATTTATGAACAAACAAACTAAAATATGTTCCATCGTTGCGACGCTTTTGATTCTTGCGTGTTCCAGTACGTTAGCCATAGTTGTCGGATGGTCTCCAGACATGACCCTGGTTGGAAATTGGGGGTTTGGCGTGAACTTAACACAACAGAAGGACATTACCCCTCGGATCACGATTATGTCGCAAACGCCTCAAATTAATCCGAGCACAGGGGGATCGAGTGAGCAAACAATGTTTACCCAGCAGACGTCGGACCTGGTTTCCAGCTTTTCGCTAAACGCGAATGTGAGTCTAAGCGACCTTATTTCAAGCGGTAGTTTTGGTTTTTCGTTCTTAAATAACCAGACATATAACGCCAACGCCGTCAACTTCGTATACACGGCGGTCATAGATTTCGGCGAGACACTTTACCAACCGACCGCGCTGTCGCCTGATTTCCTTCAATGGGTGGCCAATCAGGGTTATTCTGGTGAAGCCCTTTACAATGCAATCATAGCGCGTTATGGAGCGTATTACTTGCAAGGCTACACATCTCAGGGTCTCGTTTCTGTAGTATACTCATTTCATTACACCTCACAGTCGACGGTCCAGCAACTTCAGACCTCAATCTCAGCCTCAGCTGGCACTTACGACATCTCCACACAAGCCAGCTCTTTTTTTGCGAATAACGATACAGCGGCTTCTTTAACCTACCAATTCTACACCAGTGACACAAGACTGCCCCCTTCGTACTACGGAATAAGCCCAAGTGGCACCATTAGCTCCTTGGCCGACTTCAACGCGTTTGTTACAAACGTCCACGCTTATGCGGCTTCCCTGACGGCAGCGCAGGCACAAGTAACCGGCTATGTTTTAACTCCGATTTTGAACTTGCCTGGATTCCTGAATCTGGTCTCGACAACTAATATTGCAGCACCGCCGAGCGCAGACTACAATGGATTTCTCACGGCATACTCTGCGTTGCAGACATGGAACAACCAATTTACTTCATGGAGTGCGAACCCGAGCAGCATGAGTTGGATCTCCCCAGGTGAACAGGCAGCAGTCTTCAGCAACCGTGTAGTTTCTGCGGCGTATATCGACGAGCTAAGTCTAATCGCGTCAAATCACTTTACAACCGGCTCGCCGCTCGTTGCTCCGCCCGACGTATTCGATTATATCCAAAGTCTCAGCAGTATCCCATTGCCAACAATTTACACCGGGGCAAGGTGGCAGTCGCAGCCCGGTTTGAACGGAAATAGCATGTATCTTGGATACGTGGATTTCGGCCCTAAGAATCTTACAGTAACTAATCCATTCAATTCAATTGTGGCCGTGAACGGCGGAGTGGATTCGGATTTGCTGCCCCTGTATTACGACCCTCCTGCGTTTTTGGCGGCAGATATAAACCCGTATCCTGCACCGATGGGACTTTTCCAACTTACGTCGACTTGGAATTACATAACAAACGAGATGACATCACGGAACATCGGACTATTTCTTGACGTTTATGCGCCGTCCCAAGAAGCGGGCAGACATTACGTTTTGCGCGACCTTACTGCAAGCGCCAACACTTTGGCCGCCCTCGGGAGCGCCACTCTTAACTCCGGTGGAGCGTCGTCGGCGGTGAGCGTCACGAGAACAACAAATGTCACCGTTTCCCTGGCCTCCTCGGGCTTTACAAATCAGGTCGGACTGCGTCAATCCATCCCATTTAATGTAAAAAATGCGGGTTGCGGCATCGCATACGGTGTTGATCTAACTTTCACATTAGACCCGTCTTTCGATTTTGCGGGGGCAGGAGGCAACCACGGATTCGGTTCCTACGATATAAATTCTCGGAAGGTCGCTTATACGGTTGGCCCCCTCGGACCTGGCGACGTAGCAAGTCTTTCGATAGATGTGATACCAATGGTTCCGGGGCGATTGAACCCCATAGCTGGGCCTATAGGAATTTCAGCAGATGGCACGGCTATCTCGAATCCTGGCGTTAATCCGACCATGTTTGTTGTTGAGGCGGCGCCAATTGCCCTTAACGTCACCGGTGCAAGTAATGGTCGTTTGCAATTGCAATGGGCTTCGGATACGGACAGACTCGCTGTAGATCAATCCCTTAGCCTCTCTACACCGCTTTGGACTGTTGTGAGCAACTCTCCAAT
Organism: uncultured Verrucomicrobiae bacterium; assembly: GCA_963764165.1. Lineage (GTDB taxonomy): Bacteria > Verrucomicrobiota > Verrucomicrobiia > Limisphaerales > Palsa-1400 > Palsa-1400. The sequence goes on along the minus strand of CAVXRD010000002.1, from coordinate 2,837,389 downwards.
TATTGGGCCAAGCCAGAGATTCCTCAGTTTTCCTGAATCGAATTCATGTGGCTTTTTTAGGCTGCGGAGCCGGTAATCGAGCGATTGTCTGGACGTGAGTTGCACGCATGCCTCCTACTGCGTGGACATTTTTGTTTTGGCACGGATGTGGATTAGTCGAGTGAATTGGCTGTGTAATGCTACCCGGCAACTCGGGCCATTCCTTGTCGGCGCCTGATCCCCAGTGTCACTCATTTTTCAGTTGTTTTACAAAGGTTTTGACCATGGCTCTAAACAACCAAGGAGGGGTCACCAAAACAATCACATATTTATCCGCTCACCGCTCCACATCTGTCTGCCGCTGTTCGCCGATCGCGTTCGCCCCGCGTCGTTGTCGAGGGATGAGCGAATCCTCGAGGGGCTCTCGGAGCCAGCCGAAGCGACGAGTGTCAAGAAGTTCAACGAAACCGTGTCAGAAATCGCCGAGAGCGCAAATCAGCTGCGCGCCCACAAAGAGCAGCGCACCCTCGTTGGCGCGAGATTTGGCAGCCAGAACTTCCGCCCCGGTTGTGAACGAGATATCTGCTGCGGCGTCCCACCCTCTCCCCCCGCCTGCGAGGAGAGAGCCGGAGATAGGGGCACCCAAGAAAAGCTTTCTCGAGTCTATTTGTTATCGCAATCGCCGGGTTCAAGTCGTTTGCTAGGCCCCCCTCTCCCTGTCCCTCTCCCCGCTGGGCGGGGCGAGGGGATCGGAAGTGGTCGGACCGCCCCCGGCCTTCATTCGAACATCCCGGTTTTATACCCCGGTGAACCTAGTGTAGTGTCTCTTAAATAGCTGGAGATTCGCGGCAAGGGATTTTTGACGCAGGCAAGGCGCGAACGACGAGCATATCCCAAAGGATCTGTGAGGAGTGAGCAACGCGGCCTGCGTCAAAAAGACCTGCCGCCCTGCGGGTTGCGCCGCCTTTGGCCTGTGGCGTCGTTGCTCCTCAGTCACAGCCCCATGAGGGGATGCTCCTTCGTCGAGTCAGAACAGAGATGCGCTGCCCGCCCCAGGTGGGCTGCCTAGCCACAGGCCAAAGGCGGCGCAACGAATCTCCAGTTATTTAAGAGACACTAAACTAGCCAACGCATTTCCGATCAAAGCCTCATAGTTTCAGGCGGTTCGCCCCCCTCTTGAGGAAATGTAGCGGGTTGTAGCGGGTCTGTTGCTGCAAATGTAGCGGTTTATCTCGTTGGGAATCAACGATGTAGCGGATGTAGCGGGTTTTTTGAGATTATATATTATTTAATCTGGCACGCCCGAACTCAGGAAAAGAGACTCAAGCCGATTTCATGCGCATCGTTAATCCGGATTCGCTGTTAAACATCCTTTCTCTTCCGCAATCCACCTCACGGCCATCGTCCGAATAACGATCCTGGCCTCTTTTCCTGCGTTCGGGAGTTCCAAATTCATTTCTCCGCATTTTTCCTCCAAGAATCGTGCCAAAAAACCTCTGGTAGGTTTTCTGTTTTTAGATGGGCATGTCAGATTGCGGCCGTGACGACGATATGTCGCATGCCAACAATGGACGGCATTAAGCGGGGCTCGTTAAGAGGTGCGGCGCGGCGGGATTCTCGCGTTTTGGATGCTTTTGCTCGTGCGCAGTGGTTTTTCGTGGCTGCACCGCGCCGCAATTCCCGCGCCCACATGCTTTCGCGCGAGACCGGCCAGCCCTGCCATGCTGCTGGAACCTCGAAGTTTATCCCTTTCCTCGGCGCACCCCAGATTCGATCAAAATAGGTAAACAAAGGCAAACATAGGTGAAAATTGAAAAAATAAGCAACAGTTGCGCCCACTGTGCGGACGGAAGCAAATGTGCATGCATTATGCAGCCACCGTGTAGCAATATATTTGACGCACTAGTTCTAAGTTGTTGTTTGTGAATGAATTATGAATTTTACAGTCTAATACATGTTCGCTTTACTTGTGGGTAATGACAACGCTGAAGCGGGGTGTTAATGAAAAGACCGCCCGAATAATTTCGCCTCACACCCAGCAATCTCATTTCGCTCTAAAATTACTTTACTTGGAACATCTTCTCCTCTATCACCTCTGCCATTGGCCTGTATGAATGTCCTCCAACAGTTCGGGTTCGGGTTTTCCCCTTCGTCTTCGTGCTTTGATTTTTGACCATGCCGCCGCAATACACCATCGGGCTTGATTTTGGCACCAACTCCGTCCGTGCGCTGATTGTCAAAACGAAGGATGGCGAAGAGGTGGCTTCGGCGGATTGGAGTTACGAGCACGGAAGCGACGGCGTCATCCTTTCGCGTGATCCCCTGCTGGCGCGCCAGCATCCGGCGGATTATCTGAAGGGCGCGCAATCTTCCCTTCGCGCTGCGTTAAAGCAGGCGGCGAAATCCATCCGCGGCTTCAAGGCGGAACAAGTCATCGGGATCGGCGTGGACGCCACCGGGAGCACGCCGCTGCCAGTCGATGAGCGTGGGCAGGCCCTCGCGCTGTCGCGCCGCTTCGCCAAGAATCCCGCGGCGATGGCGTGGTTGTGGAAAGACCATACCAGCGTGGCGGAAAGCGCCGAAATCACGGCGCTGGCCCGGCGAATACGCCCGCAATATCTCGCCAAATGCGGCGGCACCTATTCGAGCGAATGGTTTTTCAGCAAAATTCTCCATTGCCTGCGCACCGCGCCGGACGTTTTTGAGGCGGCTTCCTCGTGGGTTGAACTGTCGGATTTCATTCCCGCTGAACTGACCGGCACACAGTCTCGCGACAAATTCGCGGCCAACATTTGCGCCGCCGGCCACAAGGCCATGTACAATTCAAGCTGGGGCGGCTATCCCGACCGCGAATTTCTCGCGCAGCTTTCGCCGAAGATGGGAGCGTTGCGGGACCGCCTTTGCGCCAAGGCCCGTGATGCTGGCACGGCGGCCGGCAAATTGACCGCGGCGTGGGCCAGGCGCACCGGGTTGCGCGAAGGCATCCCGGTGGCCATCGGCGGGATGGATGCGCACATGGGCGCCATCGGCGCGGGCGTCGCGCCAGGCACGCTCGTAAAAATCATCGGCACGAGCACATGCGACATCGCAGTCTGGCCGCTCAAGCAGAAGCTGGCGGATGTGCCGGGATTGTGCGGCATCGTCGGCGGGAGCGTGCTGCCGGATTCTTACGGGCTGGAAGCGGGCCAGTCGGCGGTGGGCGATATTTTCAACTGGTTCGTCAATTATATTCAACCCGGCGGCTCCCGCGGAACACACGCCGCGCTGACCGAGGCGGCGGGAAAACTGCGCGCGGGCGAGTCCGGCTTGCTGGCGCTGGATTGGAACAACGGCAATCGCACCGTGCTGGTCGACCAGAAATTAACGGGCTTGCTGCTGGGCCAGACGCTCTACACGACGCCCTCCGAAATTTATCGCGCGCTCATTGAGGCCACGGCGTTCGGCGCGCTCACCATCATTAATCGTTTCGAGGAATACGGCGTCCGCATCTCGCAAGTGGTCAATTGCGGCGGCATCGCGGAGAAGAACCCGCTCGTCATGCAGATTTACGCCGACGTGACGGGGCGTCCGATGAAAATCTCGCGCTCCGGGCAAACCTGCGCGCTCGGCGCGGCGATTGCGGCGGCGGTGGTGTCGGGCGCGCACGAGGATTTCGCCTCCGCCATCGACGCGATGACGGGTTTGAAGCCACGCGTTTACAAGCCAAACGCAGCCGCGCACACGGCTTACCGCGATTTGTTCGCGCTTTATTCGACATTGCACGACGCGTTTGGCAAGGCGCGCTGGCAGGGAAGCCTTTACACGGTGATGAAGCAATTGATTGATTTGCGCAACCGGGTTCGCGCATAACTAAGCCGCACGCACGAAACACATTGATTGACAGAAGAATTTTCCGCAACCGGCCCCATGGCCAATGACGGACCAACGAAACATTCAAAAAATGGCAAATCTATGATGACAAAACGAACAGCAGTTCAGTTCATGCTCGCACTTTGCGCCAGCGCCGCCTTGCTGGCCGGCTGCAAAAGCAACGAGGGACCCGAGGCGGTCGCGCTGCCGAAAGAGCCTTTTGGCACCGCGCCGGACGGAACGCCGGTGGATCTTTACACGCTTCGCAATTCCTCGGGCATGGAGGCGCGCATCATGACGTATGGCGGCATCATCGTCTCTCTGAAAGTGCCGGACAAGGACGGCAAGCTGGGCGACGTGGTGCTCGGTTACGACAATCTCGATTCCTATGTCAAGAATAGCCCTTACTTCGGCGCGATGATCGGCCGTTACGGCAACCGGATCGCCAAGGGTCACTTCACGCTCGACGGCAAGGAATACACGCTTGCTGTCAACAATGGCCCGAACTCCCTGCACGGCGGGTTGAAGGGATTCGACAAGCGCAACTGGAAAGCCACCACGCGGCAAAGCCAGGATGGCGCGCAACTGGTTCTTGATTACACCAGCCCGGACGGCGAAGAAGGTTATCCCGGAACGCTCAAGGTGACGGCGGTTTACACAATCATGCGCGACAACGCGCTGCGCCTGGAATTCACCGCGACGACCGACAAAGACACCGTCGTCAATCTGACCCAGCATTCCTACTTCAACCTAGCGGGCAAAGGAACGATTTTGGGCCACATCGTCACCATTCCGGCGGATAAATTCACCCCGGTGGATTCAACTTTGATTCCCACCGGCGAATTGCGCCCCGTCGAGGGCACGCCGTTTGATTTCCGCACGCCCACGGCCATCGGCGCGCGCATCGACCAGGACGACCAGCAATTGAAATTCGGCGGCGGCTACGACCACAATTGGGTGATTAACAAGGAAATGGGAAAACTCGATTTGATGGCAAAAGTTTACGAGCCGGAAAGCGGCCGTGTGCTTGACATCTTTTCCACCGAGCCGGGCTTGCAGTTTTATTCGGGAAATTTCCTCGATGGCACCATTACGGGCAAATACGGCTGGACGTATCAGCACCGCTCCGCCATCGCCATGGAACCGCAGCACTTCCCGGACTCGCCGAACAAGCCTGAGTTTCCGACGACCGAGCTGAAGCCGGGCGAGACTTACCATCACACCATGATGTATCGCTTCTCGATTCAGCGCTAGCCGCGCGGGATTGGCTTTTTGCCGCAATGAACCGCTTGAAGAGTCGAATGCAGCGGCAGATGCCGGAGGGCATCACAGCTTGCAGCCCTGCGTGGATGCCGCTAGGGCGCATCTCACTTCTTGGCCATCCCTTGCCGACGAATCGCGGATTCCCTCGCCCCGCGCAGCGGGGAGAGGGTTAGGGAGAGGGGCGGTTAGGCAACGACTGAAGTCCATCGGCCCTCAATGCGCCTGGCCTCTCCGAGTTCTAATGAGTTTGCCCCTCTCTCCTTCTCTCTCCCCGCCAAGCTTGGCGGGGTGAGAGCGATCACTTGTCGACCTGCCGAGCTTTTGGCAGAAGTCCGCCCTCACAAAAACTGAGATGCGCCCATGCCGCTAGCCGCACTCGTTGGACTGGCTCATTGGCTGCCTCGCCCCGCCAATATTTCCCTCGAAAATTCAAGATTGTTTGAACGAAAGGGAAACTGAATCGTCATATACTTTGTATTGCAAAGTGATTAGGCCTTGCTATGATAACAACCAGCGTGGAAGCCGCCAATCATCTGCGGGAGGATTCGTGAAGGAGACGAAGAATTTATGAAAACGCCGCTGAAAACCCGCCTGAAACGGGCGGGCCTCGCCCTCGCCGCTTTCCTAATTGCCGCGGCGATTTGGCTTCCGTGCATCCACTTCTTTTACCGCACACCCGTGTCGGATTTTTATCAGGCGAGCGGCATTTCCCCCAAGGCGCGCGAACTCGCGGCCCGCCATTTGCAACTCTGGACGGAGCCAAAGTTGCGCGATCTTGAGCTTCAGAAAATGCGGGCGATCAACGCGGAATGGGATTTCATGGGACGCACGTTTCTGGTTTGGTCGCTCGCCAACATGGGCCTGCGCGAACCGGAAATGAAAACGCAATATCTCCCCGTCATCGACCAGATCATTGAGGAGACGATAAAGATCGAGCGTGAGAAAGGGATTTACGCTTTTCTCATGCCCTACGCCAAAGATCGCCCGTATTTCATTCAACCCGCGCACAGTTTGTTTCTCGATGGCGAAATCGCGCTGATGATGGGCGCGCGGCGAATGCTGCAAGAGCAACCCTCTTACAAACAACCGATGACCGAGCGGCTCGCGCTGATCGAAAAGCGCATGCGGTCGAATAAGCTCATGGCCATGGAGAGTTATCCCAACGAATGCTGGAGTTACGATCAATCGGTGGCATTGGTTGCGTTTAAAGTGGCCGATCATCTCGATGGCTCGGACCATTCCGCTCTCAGCAAGAATTGGATCGCCATCGCCAAGGATCGTCTTGTCGATAAAAAGAGCGGCCTGCTTCTCTCCAGTTATGAACTGGACGGGACGCCGATTTACGGGCCCGAAGGCTCGACGATCTGGATGGTCGCGCATTGCCTGCAAGTGGTGGATGAGCCGTTCGCGCGAGATCAATACGACCGGGCACGAAAGGAACTTGGCCGCATCACACTGGGATTCGGTTACGGCCTCGAATGGCCGGCGAGTTGGGAAGGGCCAATGGACGTGGATTCCGGGATGGTGATTCCCGGCCTCGGCGTCAGTGCCGGCTCAAGCGGAATGGCGTTCATTGCCGCGTCCAGTTTTCAGGATTGGGATTTTCTGCAATCACTCGCCACCACGCTGGATATGGCGGCGTTTCCTGTCAAGCAAAACGGACGGCTCAAATATTGCGCCAGCAATCAAGTCGGCGATGCCGCGATGCTTTACGCCTCCGTTCTTGGGCCTCTCTGGGAAAGGCTGCGCCTGCCATGAAACCTATTCATTATCTCCGGTGTTTTCAGAGCGCGGATTCGTTCTCGCCAAAGGCATTCGTCGCGCGGGCGGCGATTATCGTCATTCTGTATCTCATCTCGAAATTTTCCGGCCTCGAGAATTACACCACGTTTCTGAGCGGCGCGTCGCCGAACCCAAACATGAGCTGGCAAGCCGGTTCCGCTCTTGGATTGACTCACCTGCTGCTCTATTTCGCTTTCGTCCTGCTTGTTCCGATTTTCCTCATCACGGCGGGACTGCTTGAATTGTGGCGCCGCCGAAATTTGAAAGAGGAGTGAGAACGTCAACATCACCGCACAAGCGTTTCAGCCCCGCTGCGCCGAGGAAGACCAAGCGAAAATAAATTCCCATGACCCGACGCGAAAATCTCCTGAAACGCATTAACATTCTGACGTGGGCGTTCATCCTCGGGCTCTTTCTGAGCGGCGTGACAGCGATTCCGCTGCTTTCTGAAGTAAACTTTCTGGCAAACCATTTCGGAGGCGCATCAAATGCGTCCGTTGTCGGGGAATGGTTGATGCGAGTTCGTGATGCGCTGGCGCAAACCCAAGCGCAATGCCCGTTTCTTTTCTATGGCACAGATTGGCTGGCGTTTGGCCACTTCGTAATCGCCATTGCGTTCGTGGGTGCGCTGCGCGATCCCGTGCGCAATCGGTGGCTTTATGATTTCGGCCTGATCGCGTGCGCTCTGGTCATTCCGTTCGCGCTCATATTTGGCGGTTTGCGCGGGATTCCATTTTGGTGGCGGCTCATCGATTGCTCATTCGGAGTCTTCGGAGCAATTCCGTTTTGGCTTTGCCGCCGGTGGACGTTGCAACTGGAGCACGGCGAAAAAAGGTAGGGACGCCTCGCCGAGGCGTCCGGGGTGAGGCATAGTTTATTCGCAAGTTGTGGACATTTTCACACGCAACCGGACGCCTCGGCGAGGCGTCCCTACCTTTCACAAATGTCGATTGCTTTTCAAGCCAGCGAGTTCTTAATCCTCAATGCAATGAGTTTTGTCACACATTTGGAGTGCGCCAACTGCGGCCAGAAATTCGACGCAGCGCTGGTTCATAATCTTTGCACCGCCTGCAATCGCCCACTCTGGGTGAAATACGATCTTGCCGCCATTCGGTGCGCGTTGCCGAAGCCACCGTTCGCCGGGCGACCCTCCACGATGTGGCGTTACAAGGAACTTCTCCCGATTAACGATGCCTCGAAAATGGTTTCGCTGGATGAAACAATGACGCCCATTCTCGAAACGCGGCGTCTGGGAAAAGAATTCGGCGTGACAAATTTATTTGTCAAAGACGAAAGCCGCCTGCCCACCGGAAGTTTCAAGGCTCGCGGCATGGCCATGGCGATTTCCAAGGCGAACGAATTCGGCATAAAAAAACTCGCGGTACCGACCGCTGGAAACGCCGGCGGCGCGATGGCGGCTTACGCCGCTCGCGCGGGAATGGAGGCTTACGTGTTCATGCCGTCCGATACGCCATCCATCAACAAAAAGGAATGCTACCTCGCGGGCGCGAAAACGTTTTTGGTCAACGGTCTCATCACCGATTGCGGGCGCATCGTGGGTGAAGGCAAGAAAATCAAAGGCTGGTTTGATGTGTCGACCTTGAAGGAGCCGTATCGCATCGAGGGAAAGAAAACGATGGGTCTGGAATTGGCCGAGCAATTTGATTGGGAGTTGCCAGACGTTATTCTTTACCCGACCGGCGGCGGCACGGGATTGATTGGCATGTGGAAAGCATTCAACGAATTGGCGGAGTTGGGCTGGCTTAGGTCGCCGAAAAAGCCGCGCATGATTTCCTGCCAGAGCGAAGGCTGCGCGCCCATCGCCACGGCTTACGCCAAGGCCGAGCGTTTCGCGCCGAAGTTTGAAAACGCGGCCACCATTGCCAGCGGCATTCGCGTGCCAGCTGCGGTGGGCGATTTCATGATTATCGACGCCGTGCGCCAAAGCGGCGGCACAGCTCTCGCCACGGCGGAAGCGGATATTCCGAAGTGGATGCGGCTGGCCGCGTCGAAGGAGGGCATTGCGCTCTGTCCTGAAACAGCGGTTTGCCTCGGCGCGCTGGAAGTGCTGCTCGCGCGCGGCGAAATCAAGCGCGACGAAACGATCGTCATCTTCAACACGGGCGCTTCGCAGAAATATCCGGAGGCCGTCGAGGAGAAATTGTATGAGATTGATATACGCCAGCCGCTTGATTGGTCGAAAATTTAGGTTGAATCGTTTCGCCCTCCGGGACGTCGAAAGACGGTATATTGCATGGATCATCATGCGCCCAATCCAGAGCATCTTGCATTGACACGCCGGGACTTTTTGTGCCGGTGCGGCATGGGCATGGGCGCGCTCGGATTGACCAGCCTGATGTCGATGGTCGGTTTGACCGAGACCGCGCATGCGGAAGGATTTGTTTCGCCACTGACACCTAAGGCCCCGCAATTTGCAGGAAAAGCCAAGCGTGTCATTCATATTTTCGCCAACGGCGGGCCGTCGCATGTTGACACCTTTGATCCGAAACCGTCGCTGGACAAATACGCGGGCAAGCTCCTGCCGATGGCGAATCTTCCGACCGAACGCCAGACCGGCGCGGCATTCGCATCGCCTTTCAAATTCAAAAAATACGGCCAGAGCGGAATCGAGGTTAGCGATTTGTTTCGGCACGTCGCCGAAAGCATCGACGATATTTGCGTAATTCGGTCGATGACGGCGGATGTTCCCAATCATGAGCCGTCGCTGATGCTGATGAATTGCGGCGATGCGCGGCAAATCCGGCCCAGCATGGGTTCGTGGGTCACTTATGGGCTTGGGTCGGAAAATCAGAATTTGCCGGGCTTCATCGCGATGTGCCCTGGCGGTTATCCAATTCAGGAATCGCAAAATTGGCAGGCCGGATTTTTGCCGGGCGCGTATCAGGGGACTTATGTCAATACCGCGCACACGAAGATCGAGGATTTGATTCAGAACATCAAAAACGATTACGCCGCGCTTCCTGAACAGCGGAAGCAAATCGATCTGCTGCAAAAGTTGAATGAGCGTTTCCAGCAAAAGCGCCGCGACGACGCGCAAATGGAAGCGCGCATCCAGTCGTTTGAACTGGCCTATCGCATGCAGATGGATGCGAGCGATGCGTTTGACATTTCTCGCGAACCCGAGCACATCCGCAAAATGTATGGCGAAGGCACCCAGGCGCGGCAGCTTTTGATCACGCGGCGATTGCTCGAGCGCGGCGTCCGCTTCGTTCAAGTTTGGCATGGCGAGGGCCAGCCGTGGGACAGCCACGATGATATCGAAGTCGCTCACGGAAAGCTCGCAAAAGAATCGGACCAGGCCATTGGCGCTTTGCTGAAGGATTTGAAGCAGCGGGGCATGCTGGAGGATACATTGGTAATTTGGGGCGGAGAATTTGGCCGCACGCCCACGGTCGAATTAGCCAAGCCCGGTTCGAATGCCGGGAAAGTCAACGGCCGCGATCACAATCATCACGGCTTCACGATGTGGATGGCCGGCGGCGGCGCGCGCGGCGGATATGTCCACGGCGCGACGGACGAATTCGGTTTCGCCGCGACCGAGAACAAAGTTCACGTCCACGATTTGCACGCGACGATCCTGCGCCTGCTGGGCTTCGACCACGAGAAGCTGACCTTCCGCCATTCCGGCCGCGATTTCCGGCTGACGGATGTTTACGGGCACGTCGTTCCGGAGTTGATTGCGTGAAACCGGCCATCCAGTTCGCGCTCGCGCTCGGCTTGGGCGCGGTTGGAAATTCCGTTTCCGCTTTTGCGGCGGAAGACGCGAACGGCGTTGAATTTTTCGAGAACAAGATTCGCCCCGTCCTGGTCGGCCATTGCTATTCCTGCCACAGTTCGCAAAGCGCCAAAGTCAAAGGCGGTTTCCTCGTCGATTCGCGCGATTCCCTGCTGAAAGGCGGCGATACCGGCCCGGCCGTTAAACCTGGCGATGTCGAGAATAGTTTGCTCATCAAAGCCGTCCGCTACACCGACGACAATTTGCGGATGCCGCCCAAAAACAAAAAACTTTCCACAACGGACATCGCGAATCTGGAGACGTGGGTCAAAATGGGCGCGCCCGATCCGCGCACTGCGACCAGTGGCGCGGCGAAAGCGGAGACGATTCGCGACCGGGCAAAAAAGCACTGGGCTTTTCAGCCGGTGCGCGAGCCAGCCATTCCGAGCGTCAAGCATAAGAATTTCATCCGCACGCCGGTCGACAATTTCATCCTGGCGAAATTGGAAGCGGCCCATCTTTCACACTCGCCTGCGGCTGACAAACGCACGCTGATTCGCCGCGCCACCTTCGACCTCATCGGCCTGCCCCCGACGCCCGAGGAAGTCTCAGCCTTCGAGGCGGACAAATCGCCGGACGCATTTGCCAAAGTGGTAGACCGATTGCTGGCCTCGCCGCATTATGGCGAGCGCTGGGGGCGGCACTGGCTGGATGTCGCGCGTTACGCGGATACAAAAGGATACGTTTTCGAGGAAGACCGGCACTATCCTTATTCCTACACCTACCGCGATTACGTCATTCGCTCCTTCAACGAAGACCTGCCTTACGACGAATTTCTGAAGGAGCAGATCGCCGCCGACGCTTTGCCGGACAACAAGGACAAGCGCAAACTGGCCGCGCTCGGCTACCTCACGCTGGGCCGCCGCTTTGTCAACAATATCCACGATATTATTGACGACCGCATCGATGTCGTTTGCCGCGGCATGATGGGGTTGACGGTCGGCTGCGCCCGCTGCCACGACCACAAATTCGACCCGATTCCGAGCAAGGATTATTATTCGCTCTACGGCGTCTTCTCCAGTTCCGTGGAACCCGGCGATGAGCCGCTGCTAGGCACCGACGCGCCAGCCAAAGCCCGCAAGGAATACGAAGCCGAACACAAAAAGCGTGTCGAGGCGCGCGAAAAATACCGCGAGGATGCCGAGAAGGCCATGGCCACGCAATTGCGCCGGCAGGCGGGCGATTATTTATTGACAGTTTACGAAGCGCATCACGCCACCAACAAAACGGACATCGACAGCGCCGCGCACAACCACAAACTGGACGTCGAGGTCGCCAGGCGCTGGATGAACGCTGTCGACGACTGGCGCAATACGGCGAAGCCGATTTTCGCGCCGTGGTTCGCTTTCGCTGAATTGCCGGAAAAGGAATTTTCCGCCCGCGCCCGCGATGTCGCGGCAAAATTCGCCGCAAACTCGGACGGCGCCAACTCACTCAATCCACTTGTGGCGCAGGCGTTCGCGGGTAATCCGCCCGCTTCGATGGAAGAGGTCGCGAAGCGTTATGGCAAACTATTCACCGAAATTGACGAGCAATGGGACAAGGCGCTGGCCGCGACAAACACGCTGGTTCCCACGGCGTTTCCCGATGCGAATCACGAATTTTTGCGGCAAATTCTTTATGCCGCCAACGCCCCCGCCAATCTCCCCCGCAGTGAATTTGGAAGACTTTATGACGTACCTACCTCCCAAAAACTCCGAGAATTGCAACGACACATCGACGAGCTCGACGCCACTTCCGAAGGCGCGCCGCCTCGCGCCATGGCGCTGGTGGACCGAGCAGACCCCCACAATGCGCATATCTTCATCCGCGGCAACCCAGACAATCAGGGCGCGGAAGCGCCGCGCGAATTCCTCGAAATTCTCAGCGGCCCCGGCCGCAAGCCCTTCCAAAAAGGCAGCGGCCGGCTTGAGCTTGCCGAAGACATTGCCAGCGCCAGCAACCCCCTTACCGCGCGCGTCTTTGTAAACCGCGTCTGGCTCTATCACTTCGGCGCGCCGCTGGTTTCCACGCCGAGTGATTTCGGCATGCGGGCCGATCCGCCGACGAATCCGGAATTGCTCGATTACCTCGCCGCGAGATTCATGTCCGATGGCTGGTCGGTCAAAAAATTGCAACGGCTCATCATGCTTTCGGCGGCATATCAGCAAAGCAGCGAGGACAATGCTGAATGCGCGAAGGTCGATCCGAACAATTATTTAGTCTGGCGCATGAATCGGCAGCGCCTCGATTTCGAGGCGTTACGGGACACGCTGCTCGATGTCTCCGGCAAACTGGATTTAACGGCGGGCGGCCACGCGGTGGACATTATCGCGCCGGATTCCACGCGCCGCACCGTTTACGGCTACATCGACCGCCAGAATCTCCCGGACGAATTTCGCGCGTTTGATTTTGCGAGTCCGGACACCAGCAGCCCGCGCCGATTTTTCACCACCGTTCCGCAGCAGGCGCTCTTCCTGATGAACAGCCCGTTCATCATCCAGCAGGCGCAACACCTCGTGGAGCGCCCCGATTTTCATTCCGCGAAAACAGATCGCGAACGCATCAAGCTTCTTTACGAATGGGCCTACCAGCGCCCGCCTAGTAAAGAAGAAATCGAGTGGGCCACGCAATTTGTGCAATCGACCACCTCGACAGGCGAAACCTCGAAAGACCACAAGTCGTTAACACCCTGGCAAAAATACGCGCAGGTTATTTTGATGTCGAACGAGCTGGTGTTTGTGGATTAGGCGCAAACGGAGCGCGGCTGTGTCGAAGACCAGCCGCAGCAGGGTCTATTGAAAAGACGCGCCAACGAATTAGGACGCGCTGCGGCTGGTCTTCGACACAGCCGCGCTCGGTCAAAGGCGAAACAATTCAGTTGAAAGGGAGCGCTTGCGAAGCAGATTTTCGCGCCATGCGAGGAGCCGCTTGCACGTTCCTTCCACGGTCATGCAAGCCGCGAACGACGAAGTCATCGCGCAAAAAGTATGAGCAAACGTCCCTCTCAACTGAATTGTTGTTGTCAAGTAATCCATTTCGCAAAATCGCATGGCGACCCCGCCAGTTCAGAACTCGCTAAAGCACCACCCTATGACGCCGGCCAATGCCACTGCGGAAGTCGCCTGCAGCATATTGAACAAGTAAAACGTTCTGGTGGCTCGCGTTTGTTTGCTATTCCGATACGCCATGAACATGAAGCAGGCGAATAGCCCGGTGGGAATAAACAAATCGTCCCGAACCAGAACCCACGCCACAAATGGCAGAATGGTGAATCCCGCAAGAACGCCGCAGCCTAATGCGTGCAATACCGAATTGGCGAGGCTCGATGCGTAGAACCCCATTCCTGTGAGCACCAAAACTCCCGTTCCGAGCTCCCACGGATAATCTTTGCCGTGCAGAAAATTGCCCCCGCCAGGCCGGACTCCTTCCACCAGGCTTGGCATAACGGCGCCGAAAAAAATCCCAAGGCCAAATACGACAATAAACTTCACCGCGAATGCCATTTTCCATTGCACAGGAAGGCACAGCGCCTCACCAAGAGTGCCGCTCCGGCGCTCTTCGGCAATGGCAATTCCGCCGACCAGGATTGGAAGCAGAAGCCAGATTACCCACGCAGCCTCGGACACATTCCGGATGGTGTAGCTGGAATGCGGCAGGTACATCGGCAAGGCGATGGCGAACAAGTGCAACACCAGGACTCCGACCGCAATGATGATCACGCCCTGTTGCAGCCGTATTTCCTTGATGAACAGCGCGCGCCAGCACGACACCCGGCTTGGCAGCGAAGGAAGCACCGAAAGGCTAAGCGGTTCCGCTTGCAACTGGGATTGTTTGACCTCCGCCCGCATGAACATCCAGCGGCCGGCAAAATAAGCCGCTGGCGTGTAAACCAACGCTGTCAAACCCAGGGCGAGCACGACTTCGTACTGCGCATACGGCCCGGTCTTCAATGAAACCAGCGCGTCCGAAATCTCGCACAAGATGAATGGCACGGCCAGCGCGACCCACAGCGCAGATGTCGTTTGGCGCAGCCAAATCGTCGTACATAACCCGCTTGCGAACGCCATTGCCATCATCGGCGCGAGCAGCGCCTCGTGCGATCTCCAGAGGTGGTCAACAAAACTCATTCTCCAGTCATTCGTGATTGTTTGCGCAGATCTCACGGCGGAAATCCAACCCCATCCTGACAGGTAATTTGCGAGAGCCATCGACACGAGAGCCGCCAGAAGGACGATGATCTTTGTCTGCCAAATCTCCCATCGAGCCCGCGGCTGGCTTAACAGCGAGGCAAACGTGCCGCAATTCAACTCCGTCCCAAACGACGACACCGATACAAGCACCGCAGCGATCCCAAGCACAATCAGGGAGAAATTGAATACGGCATTGTCTTCGCTAAATCTGTAATTCCAATTGTTGAAAAAATTGATTCCAAAAATCCAAACGGGCACTGTGGCCGCAATCATCCCGGCCACCCATGCTGGCAGTATCATTCTAAACTCGTTGCGGAAAATCGGATTCATGCGGCCACCTCCTGCGGCAACGATTTCGATGCCACAAAAATTTCCTCCAGCGAAAGCGACTCGCATTTGAGTTCCTCGGGATGAAGTGCCTTAATGCGTTCCATTAAGTCCGCGCGGTTGCCATTGCCGATGAGTTGCACTTCGCGGCCCGTCTGTCGCAGGCCAATAGCGCCGGGCAAATCCAGCGGCTGCAATGGCGGCGCAGCGAAGCGCGCCTGAATTTTGCAGAAGCGATGACGCGCGTCGTCGGCGGCCATCGTGATCAAATCGCGGCCTTGCGCGATAATCGTGAACTCGTCGATCAAGCCCTCGAATTCGGAAATCAAATGCGTCGAGACAAACACCGTTCGCCGCTGCGGATCGCCGGATTGATACGCGCCAATTACCGTCTCGATGAATTCGCGGCGCACAATTGGATCAAGGCCAGACGTCGGCTCGTCCAGAATCAGCAATTCCGGCTCGGCGGCAATTGCGCTGATCAACGCGAGTTGCGTTTTCTGGCCCTTGGATAAATTGGCGGTCTTGTGGGTCGAGTTCAGTTCGAAACGGCGCTGCAAGTCGTCGGCGATTTTTCCGTTCCAATGTTTGCGGAAGGAGGCCTGATAATTGAGCGCGTCGCGCACTGTCATCCACGGATAAAACGCCACCACATCCGGAACATACGCGACCCGGCTTTTCACCTCGACTTCGTTTTTCCGGGGATCCAGTCCGACCACGCGCACGGTGCCTTGCGTCGGGCGGAGCAAATTCAGAAGGCACTTGATGGTGGTCGTTTTTCCAGCCCCGTTGCGACCGAAAAATCCGTAACAGCGACCAGGCATAACGCGCAAGTTCAGTCCATGGACGGCGTCCATTTTTCCGAAACTACGGTGGAGATTGGCGATGTCGATGACGGGGTATTCGGTTTCCATACATTTTCCTTGGGTTCGGGCGTGGTCGGAGTCGGGCTCGCGCTTGGGGCGCTTTTAGACATTTTTGCGGAGAAAAATCCGAGCCGCTCGGCCAGCAACTCGCGCAGCGCCTGCGGTTCGATCTGCATTTGGTGCGCGGTCACGATGGCTTCGTCGATTTTGGCCACCAGCACGTTATGGCGGACTTGCTTGCTCAACGGACTATCGCTGCCTTTGAGGAAACATCCTTTGCCGGCAATCGTCTCAATAATCCCGCGGCTTTCCAATTCCGTGTAAGCCTTGGCGACCGTATTCCGGTTCACCCGCAATTCCTCCGCCAGCGGGCGAATCGACGGCAGCGGATCCCCCGCCCTGAGCACACCCGAGGCGGCGGCATAACGCACCTGATCCACCAGTTGCAAATAAACCGGCGTGCCAGACTTGAAATCGATGCGGAAAATCATGCGTTTACTGTCACATGACAGTATGACAGTTAGGTGTGACTGTCAAGGGAAATTATTTCAAAGCGTCTATTTTTGCGTATTCTTCGCAACGAAAGAGGCCCGGAAGGGCGAGTCTCTGTCGAACCCACATTGGATTTGGAGGTTTTGGGAATAAACCCACAAAAAGCCGAAACCAGTCCCGGCCCGATAGAGCTATCGCCAAATCAGCGCTTCCACCACCGACGCGTTGACGCAGCCTGGGTTGATTCATCGGTTTGCTGGGATTGCTGCCTAAGCACATAAGTGCGGGCAATTTCCAGCGCAAGCTGCATTTCGTCGTAGCTCTCGAAACGCTCTGCCGGCTCTTTGGCCATGGCGCGCATGATGGCGTTGCTTGTCATCTCGGTAATCTCGGGAACAAGCTCGTTGGGAGGCGGCAGCGGGGTATGCACGTGGGCCATCACAATGTCGTCGACGGAAGTTTCTTCGCCCCGCACTTTTTCGAAAGGCGCATGGCCGGTTAACGCGTGATAGAGGGTTCCTCCAAGGCTGTACATGTCCGACTGGAACGTCTCGCCGCGACGCTGCACTTTTTCCGGGGCGACGTAATAAATGGTTCCCCAAATGTGCTCCTCGTAGGAATCGTCCACTTCCGCCGCCCGCACGAGCCCGAAATCGATCAATTTTGGCTCCGCGTCCGCGTTGTAAAGTATATTTCCAGGCTTGATGTCGCGGTGCAGGAGATTGTGCTTCAAGGCCGTCGAGAGAGCGGACGAAATTTTATACCCGACATCCAGAACGTCCCGCTCCGGCACGCGCGTTTCCTGTTCAATCCGGCCGTCGAGGCTGCCGTGATTGGCCAGTTCCATCACGAGGTAAGGCCGGCCTTCGAACTCATTAAAGCTGTAAATGTGGATGATGTTCGTGTGATTCAGCGAAGCGGTGGCGCGCGCCTCGGCATAGAATCCGGCCATGACTTTCGGATCTTCGGCCATCTCGCGCTTCAGCATTTTGATGGCCACTTCGCGGCTCAGGCGGGTGTCGAAGGCGGTGTAAACGGTTCCCATGCCCCCGGACGCCACGACTGTGCGAAGCTCGAAATTATTCATCATCACCGGGAGCATCACAGGATGGCCGCATTTTTTGCACGGCTCCGTGCCAAACTGGGGAAGATCGCGCGAAATGAAGTTGGAGGCTTTGCAACGACCGCACACGACCAGCTTAAGTGGTTTGCTTCCTCCTGTGCCTTCGTTGCTCACAATCGCAATTTACCATCGTTTTTCCCTCGGACAAGCTTCAATTGACTCGAACTCCTTGCATCGGAAGCGACGCCTCGCCACAGGAACAAAGGTAACCAAGAAAGCCAAGATCGTCGGAGCAGTTCTCCACGCCTCGGTCTGGCTCATGTTCGAAATTCTTGATGCATTTCCTCTGCGCTCTCGATTTTCGTTTCTGTTTAATTTCCCGCAGCCCCCGGGCTGGGTGAGGTTTAACAGTTGAGAATCAGTCTCAAATCCCGTAATGTCCGAGGCTGATGGAAGTTGCGGTGAAAAATAGCGAGGAGCGTGCGGCCGGAAATCTGCCGGGTTCGCGCGCGGGTTCCTTCACGGAGACGGATGTCTGGAAGCCATTTGGCGGCGGCTGGCGCAAGCTGCACGGCGGTTTTCGCGAATCCGGCTACAGCGTGGAGTGGCATGACTTTTCCGCCGAGCGCCCGCTTGATTGGGCCAAGGCGTTCCACCCCGGCAGCGTCGAAATCTGCCTCAACTTGTCCGGGGCGGCGAGCGTCCGATCTGGCCGAGACAGCTTGGAACTCGGGACAGCCACCGCCGGATTCTACGCGCAAAACGGCTCCACGCTGGCCGCCTCGCGGGACGCCGGGCAGCGCCACCAATTCATCACCGTCGAGATGTCGCTCCCGTTTCTCCAGCGCGAATTAGAACCGAGCGAAAACGGGCTGCATCCGCGGGTGAGCGGATTTCTCGCTGGGCTCAAGCACGAGTCGGCCATGGTTTCCGAACCCGTCCGCCTGACGCACGATCAGCAGCAATGGGTGATGAGCTTCCAAAACCCCCCCGTTTTCAAAAACGCGCAACGCTTGTGGTTTCGCGCCAAGGCCCTGGAGGCGGCAGCGGCATTTCTCTACCAGCCAACGGGAGAGAAGGAGCTATTCTGCCAGCGCCAGCACCAGTTGAACCGCGACCGGGTCCAGCGCGTCCTGGCGATCCTTAATGAAAATCTCGCTGAACCGCCTGACCTTGAGGAATTGGGGCGCCGCGTCGGTTGCAGCCATTTTTATCTCAGCCGCATTTTCACGCGTGAAGTTGGCAAAACCATCTCCGTCACGCTGCGCGATTTGCGAATGGAGCGGGCGGCTGCATTACTGCGCGAAGGCCGCATGAACGTGACTGAAGTGGCGATGGAAGTGGGCTATTCGAGCCTGAGCCATTTCAGCTGCGCGTTTCACGAAGTGATAGGTTGCTGTCCGGGGTTGTTTCCGCTGGTTCCAAAAGGCCAGAACAGCCGTGGCAAACGCGTCTAAATTTTAGCGGCTTCGGCACCCGATGCCAGAGGCATCCAAGCTTGCAGCCGGTGGTTGAGCGGAGCGGCACCACCGGATTCGGAGATAAAATTATCCGGCACCCCGGCTGGGCGTGCCAGCCGTTTGTCTTAACTGATCTGGCACCCTTTCAGGGAGCAGGAGGATATTGGTGTTTGGTTCCGGTGGTATCGCTTGCGCTCAACCACCGGCTGCAAGCTGACATCCCTTCCGGGATGGGGACTTGCACGCGGCAGAAATAAATCAGTCGCTTCTCTTGAAAGAATAGCGTCTTCAAATTGATTTCAGAGCATCAGGTGATACTGTTGCAAAAATGGCATGACTCCTTTGGTGATTGATAGCGCCGCCAGCCGAGCAACTGCAGTTCGATTGACTGAAGACTGCCTTATCGTGGATTTGGCCGATGGCCGCACGGTTTCTGTGCCGATGGCTGGGTCCCCGATTGACTTGGACGAAGATATCGGTGTTGAGAACATTCTCGCGGGCAAAGTGTCGGGCGAAAGCGCGGAATCCTTTAAGCGATGGCCGGCAGCCCGTTCGTGCCCGCCTGCGGACTGAGTCTTGCAGGGGCGCTGGGGAGGGGCATTTTCCTTGGTATAGCCAAAGAGCCGTTTTGATTGCTGCATTGACCCGGCTCTCGCCGGACACAAAACTTGCTCCTCTTGGAAAAGCGCACAATTAACGAATTAGTCCCACCCTACCCGAAAAGGATCGCGGCAAATGCGCGCGACCTCCCCCGGGCCGCGGACGAGTGATCCTTACGCTGTCCGGATATCCAAAATCATGCTTCATGAGATGCAATTCTAAAGCTTTATGAACACCGAATCCAAAATAAGATTCCAACCGAGGTGGAAAGAACTGTTGATTGGATCGATGGATGGCAAACAATTTACCATCGAATTGACGATGGGCGTGCTAACGGTCTATTTTCCAACCGCCCCCAAGTGGCAGGCGTGTGCCCCAGCTTGGGCCAAAGGAAAGTGGGAGCAG
This sequence comes from uncultured Verrucomicrobiae bacterium, assembly GCA_963764165.1. Taxonomy (GTDB): domain Bacteria; phylum Verrucomicrobiota; class Verrucomicrobiia; order Limisphaerales; family Palsa-1400; genus Palsa-1400. The sequence continues at coordinate 2,817,335 of CAVXRD010000002.1, read as the reverse complement.
GTTAGAGAAGAATTAACAGTCTGGTGCCAAAAGGAGAAAATTCCACTCGTAATCGAAGACAATGCATGGGTTGAGTTTGGGGAACAGTAAGCAGCACATGACGCGGCCTCAGAACAATATTCCTAATATCGTCCGAAGCCTTTTGAAATGGTTTTCAAAACAGGCAAGAGACTTGCCTTGGAGGAGAACGAAAGACCCATATAGTATATATGTGTCCGAAATCATGCTGCAGCAGACGCAGGTCAAGACGGTCGTTCCGTATTTTGAGATGTGGATGAGGGCGCTGCCGACGGTGGCGGATTTTGCGCGGGCGCGGCCGGAGCGCATTTTGAAATTGTGGGAGGGGCTGGGTTATTACCGGCGCGTTCATCTGGCTCAGGCAGCGGCGAAGGTGATCGTGGCGCAGCATGGCGGCCGTTTTCCATCGACGTTCGATGACGTGCTCGCGCTGCCAGGAGTGGGGCGATACACGGCAGGCGCGATTTGCAGCATCGCCTTCGATCAACCGACGCCGATTCTCGATGGGAATGTCATTCGCGTTTTGAGCCGCGTGTTCGGAATTACAGGCGATCCGAAAGCCAAAGACGTTAATACGAAATTCTGGAGCGCGGCGGAGGCGATGGTCAAGGCATCCACGCATCCGTCCCATTTGAATCAGTCGATGATGGAATTGGGCGCCTTGGTGTGCCTCCCGCGCCAGCCGCGATGCGCGGAATGTCCGCTGCGCGGGCATTGCTTCGCGTTCGCAAAAAATCGCGTCGAGGACTTTCCCAGTCTGACTGCGCGTATCGCCATAACACAGCGGCGGTTTGTTGCACTGGTTGTGCATGATGGCGAACGAACCCTGGTGCAGCGCCGTCCGGCCGGAGTGGTGAATGCGGGTTTGTGGGAATTTCCGAGTTTCGAAGTGGCTGCCGACGCCAAGGACGTTTCGCCGCTGGTTGCACCGTTTGAGTTGGCGGAGGACGCGCCGTTTTTCCGCATTCGCCATTCCATTACACGCTACCGAATTTTGCTGGAAGCGTACCGCGCCCAACTTCCCGCCGGATTCGCTTACGCAATGGAGGGCCATTCGTGGACGACGAAGGCGAAATTGAAAACGCTTCCTTTCACCGGCGCGCATCGGAAAGTGCTCACGAGCGTGTTTGGAAGGCAGGGAGGCTCCGGCATTGGCGCTAACCTTCGCAGCGACAATGAAAATTTGCCCAAAGGGTCTTAACAGAAGGAAACGAAGTTAACGAAGGGGGGGAGCAAATGATATATCATGCGCGACCCGTCCATTTCTGTCATTTATCGCCCGGATTAATTCTTATCTGTGTTGATCTGCGTCAATCTGTGGCTTCCCCTTAAAATTGTGGCCGAAAAGTGAATTGTCTTCGCGCGGTCCTTCATTAAATTACTGCCATGCCGTCATTTGATATTGTATCACAGGTGAATTCGATGGAGATCGAGAACGCGGTCAACCAGGCGAAAAAGGAATTGGCGAACCGCTTCGATTTCAAGGGCGCCAACGCGGAAATTATATTGGAGAAAACCGAGATCAAACTTTCCGCCACCGACCAATTCAAAATCACCGCGCTGCACGAAATGGTCATCACGCGCCTGGCCAAACGCCAGATCAGCATGAAGAGCGTTGAGTCCATGCCGCCGGATATTTCGCCGCTCGGCCACGCGCGCCAGGTCATCAAAATCAAACAAGGGATCGAACAGGCGGCGGCCAAACAGGTAACCAGTTTTATTCGCGACTCGAAACTGAAAGTCACCACGCAAATTCAAGGCGACGCCATTCGCGTCACGGGAAAGAATCGGGATGATTTGCAATCGGTGATCGCGGCGGTTCGCGGCCACGAATTCCCGGTTTCACTCAGCTTCGAAAATTTTCGCGATTAAAAAATGGAACCGCCGTTGGGGCGGATTCCCCGGCGGTTCGTTTTGGCTTCCATTCGCTGAGCGGTCCGGGAATTGGGCTGCAGAGGCGCCTATCTGGGGAGCAGACGGAACTTTCGCGGGATGAAGCTGCCGCCATCGAGCCTGTGGAAATTGACCCTGATCTGTGGCGGGAAAAGGGACGAAGACTCGTTCCCCAAAAAAATTCGCCCGGTTATGCACCGGGCGAATCGTCGGATATGTTTAAATTTAAGAACCGCTTAGTTGGCTTCTTTGACCTTGTAAGAGCCGGAGATAGTGACGTCGCTCAGAATGGACGGCGTGTTGGAAATGATGCCAGTGCCGACGCCGCCGGTCACACTAAAATTGCCCGTAGTGATGTTGGTGGCGCCGTCGACAATGTCATACGCCGCCTTAGCAATTCCATAAACATGGAAGGTGGTGACACCATTGGTTTTCAGGGAGGAGTCATCGTAGGTCAGTTTGCCCGCAATCGTTTCCGTCAGGGCTTCTCCACCTGAATACTTAGTCGTGACATTGGTGCCTTTGGTGGTCACAGTTGTGGTAGCCTTTTCCTTTCCCGAATACAAGATGTTCTCGGGGGTGATCGTCAACACACTGGAAACACTCGTGTAATTGGTGCCGCTCAGGACGTAGATGTTATAGTAACTATCGATAACCAAAGAACTGCCACGCGCGAACGTCGTCGACAGCGAATAGGCCAACATCTCGACGAGTTTGTTGTCGTTTAAGGTGACCGGCTTGGTTAGAGTAGTCACCGCATTGGTCGTGTAGTTGGTAACGGTGGTCAACTTTGATCCTGTGCCGGTGCTGCTATGGGTGGTCGTATACGTAGGGTTGTTGAAGGTATTCGACAGTTGCGCTTCCACAGTGGCGGAAAATTTGAAGGCCTCGGGGATTATTGTCTGAGCTGCGGCATTGTAGCCGGCAAATGCGATTGCAGAAAACATGAGAGATACGATCAGTTTTTTCATTTCAGATTCACTTTCCTAACTAATTTTTTAATTGAGGTTGATTGCCTTCCCGCCTGCTTCGGCAGGAAGTCTTGCTGCCGGGATTTTTGGCACATTTACTGAAAAATGCAAGGATTATTGACAATAAATTTAGTGTACTGTATGACAGTATGACAGGCGCCGACGTGGAGGGCCAAATGCTTCTAATACAGAGCCCATGGCGGGCGCAGCGGATTTTTCCCTGCCCGGCGGCGGTATCCCATGCCGGTCCATAACCCTTCCTTGTGAAAAAAAGCACAAAGTGCTTGCCTCGCTAATGGTTCAGATGTTTAGTACGCCATATGGTTCGGGTTTCGACACACCATGCAATCGAAGACTGAAATCGGATATAATTCAAAGGTGGAAGGGGATGTGGTTCACACGCAGTTGGATGCGGCCATTAATTGGTTCCGCAAAAACTCGCTTTGGCCCATGCCCATGGGATTGGCCTGCTGCGCCATCGAATTGATGGCGGCGGGCGCCAGCCGCTTTGACATCGCGCGTTTCGGCGCGGAGGTCATGCGCTTTTCACCGCGCCAATCCGACGTCATGATCGTCGCCGGCACCGTCACATATAAAATGGCCACGGCGGTAAAACGAATTTACGATCAGATGGCCGAACCCAAATGGGTCATCGCCATGGGAGCCTGCGCATCGACAGGCGGCATGTATCGCAGTTACGCGGTGCTCCAGGGAGTTGACCGAATCATCCCGGTGGATGTTTACGTCGCCGGTTGTCCGCCGCGCCCCGAGGCGCTGCTGGATGCATTAATCAAGCTGCAAGGCAAAGTCAGCCGCGAACCGGCGCTTTCCCTGCAAATGCGGTCCGCGTGAACATCCCATGCCTGCACTCGAACTCGCGCAACAACTAAAATCCCGTTTTGGCGACATCATCGCCGAACCAGCGGAATTTCGCGGCGAAATCACCGTGATTCTGTCGGATGCCGAGGCGATTTCCGCGGTGTGCGATTACGCGAAGCGGCAGCTTGGCTTCGATTTTCTGGTGGATGTCAGCAGCGTGGACAATTACGGCACCGACCCGCGCTACACTGTCGTTTACCATCTTTACGGTTACAGCCACCATTCCCATTTGCGGATCAAGACCGATGTAGGCGAAGAGAAATGCGAATTGCCGACGGTTACAGGTGTGTGGCGGGCCGCCGATTGGCACGAGCGCGAGGTTTTCGACATGATGGGCATCCGCTTCCGCAATCATCCCGATTTGCGCCGCATTTTGATGTGGGATGGATATCCGTATTACCCGTTGCGGAAGGATTTTCCACTGGCGGGCAAATCGTCGGAGGTTTCGGAAGTCGCATTCACCAAACCGGCTCCATTGGAAGGTGGGCCGTTCGTCACAATCGCCGGCGGTTCTACCAGCACGGCGCGCGAACCGCGTGTGCGCTTGCCGGAAACTGATGACGTCGAGACCAATGCCCGACTCGAACGCCGTCCCGACGTGAAGGAAGCGCACGGCCATTCACACGGCCCCGGCGCCGTCCAGAAGGAGGGCAAATAATTTCTTTCCATGAGTTCTGCTTTGGACATTTCGATTAAAGACCCAGCGGCCCGCGCGGCGGCGGCGCTCGACGAATTGAAGGACATCCACGGTGACAAGATGATCCTGAACATGGGGCCGTCGCATCCCGCGACCCACGGCGTGTTGCGCATTGTGCTGGAGTTGGATGGCGAGATCATCACCAAGGCCATACCGGACATTGGGTACCTGCATCGTGGCGACGAAAAAATCGCCGAGAACATGACCTATAACCAATTCATCCCGTACACGGATCGATTGGATTATCTCGCGCCGCTGTCGAACAACGTGGCCTACGTGATGGCGGTGGAGAAATTGATGGGCATTGAGAAGGCCATTCCGCAACGCTGCCAGTATATTCGCGTGATTTGCTGCGAGTTGGCTCGCATTTCCGCGCATTTGCTCGGGCTTGGCTCCTTTGCGATGGACGTGGGCGCGCTGACGGTGTTCCTCTACACGTTCACACAGCGCGAGACGATTTACAATTTGATCGAGTCCCTCACTGGGGCGCGTTTTACGACTTCGTATACCCGCGTTGGCGGATTGGCCCGCGATCTCCCGCCGGACTGGGTTTCGCAATGCCGGAAATTTCTCGAGGAAGTTTCTGCGAACATCGAGGAATCCGAACAATTGTTGACGCGCAACCGCATTTTCGTGGATCGCACGCGGGATATCGGCCACATTTCGCGCGAGGACGCCATCGATTACGGTTTGACCGGCCCAAATCTTCGCGGGAGCGGGGTGGAATTTGATTTGCGAAAGGCGCATCCGTATCTCATTTACGATCAATTGGAATTCGAGATTCCCACCGGCTCCGTCGGCGATTGCTATGATCGCTACATGGTGCGGATGGAGGAAATGCGGCAGAGTGTGCGGCTTTTGAAACAGTGCCTCGACAAAATTCCCGGCGGCGCGGACAACGCGGCCAAGGAACCCGTCAGCATCCCGGATGGCAAAATCACTTTGCCGACCAAGCGCAAAGTGCTGACCAGCATGGAGGAATTGATTCACCAATTTATATTGGTGACGGAAGGCCCGAACGTGCCGGCCGGCGACGTTTATTTTGGCGCGGAAAATCCGAAGGGCGAACTGGGCTTTTACATTCACAGCAAGGGTGGCGGCACGCCGCATCGGCTGAAAATCCGCGCACCGTCTTTCTGCAATTTGAGCATTCTGCCGCATGTGCTGCCAGGCCACATGATGAGCGATACAGTGGCGATTTTTGGCTCCATCGATTTCGTGATGGGAGAGTGCGACCGCTAGAGGAGAACGAACATGGCTTTTACCGTGCCCGCACAACTTGAAACAGATCTCGACGAGATAACGACGCATTATCCGCAGAAGCGCAGCGCCTCGTTAATGTATCTGCACGCGCTCCAGGAGCATTTCGGTTTCATTTCGCCGGAAGCGATGGAATGGACCGCGAAGAAGCTCGGTTTGGAGCCAATAAACATTTACGAATTGGTCACATTTTATCCGATGTTCCGCCGGGAAAAGGCGGGCGATTGCCAGATCAAAGTTTGCCGCACGTTGAGCTGCGCGCTGGGTGGCAGCGCCGAATTGCGCGCGCACCTCTGCCGCAAGCTTGGTTTGGACGAAAAGGCGCACGGCGTGCAAACGACGCCGGACGGCAAATACTCGGTCGAATTTGTCGAATGCCTGGCCGGTTGCGGAACCGCCCCGGTCATGATGATCAACGACGATTTTTACGAAGCCGTCACGACCAAAAAGGCGGATGAACTCGTGGCGAATTTCAAGTGAACAATGAAGTTGGCTGCCCGACATGGATTTGAACCATGACAAGCAGATTCAGAGTCTGCTGTGCTACCGTTACACCATCGGGCAAAAGCGCGGGGTGAACTTTAATCGGTTTTTGAGTGGAGTCAAGATATGCCGCAGGAATATAGGCTAATTTTAAAATTCGCTGACCAGCCCGGTTACACGCCGGACATGGATTGCTACCTGCGCAATGGTGGCTACGAGGCTTTGAAAAAAGCTCTCGCCATGCCCGCGAAGGACTTGCCGGACGGCAAAAAAATGACCGCCCAGGAGCAAATCCGCGAAGAGGTGAAAATCTCCGGCTTGCGCGGGCGCGGCGGCGCGGGTTTTTCGTGCGGATTGAAATGGTCGTTCGTCGACCGCCGCAGCAACAAGCCGATTTACCTCATTTGCAACGCGGATGAATCCGAGCCCGGCACGTTTAAGGACCGCCAGATCATTTACAAAGATCCGCATCAATTGATCGAAGGCATGATCATCTCGTGCTTCGCCAACGATGTTCACCTCGCCTACATTTACATTCGCGGCGAAATGACGGGCGGGGCGAAAATTCTCAATCGGGCCCTCGCCGAAGCGCGCAAGGCCAATTTCCTCGGGAAAAACATTCTGGGCAGCGGCTTCGATCTCGAAATTCACGTCCATCGCGGCGCCGGCGCTTACATTTGCGGCGAGGAAACGGGATTGATTGAATCGCTGGAAGGCAAGCGCGCCTATCCGCGCATCAAGCCACCATACTTTCCTGCTGTGCTCGGGCTTTACCAGTGCCCGACAATTGTCAACAACGTCGAGACGCTCGCGACTGTCAAACACATCATGCTGATGGGCGGCGCAAATTACGCCAAGCTCGGCACGCCCAACAACACGGGCACGCGCATCGTCAGCGTCAGCGGCCACGTCAAGAAGCCTGGGTATTACGAAGTTGAGGTCGGCAAGGCGACACTCGGTGAAATGATTTTCCATGAGAATTTCGGGGGCGGATTGCGCGACGGGCGCACGTTGAAAGCCGTCATCCCCGGCGGTTCATCAGCGAAGGTTTTCAAGGCGGGCGAAAAATTCAAAATGAAACGCAAAGGCCCCGACGGCCAGCCGACCACGGTGGACGTCGACATGCTGGATTTGCCGTATGATTTTGATTCGCTGCAGCAGGCGGGCAGCATGTCAGGCTCTGGCGCGATTATCGTGATGGACGACACCACGGACATCGTGGCCGCGCTGGCGAATCTTTCGGAATTCTACGCGCACGAAAGCTGCGGCCAATGCACGCCGTGCCGCGAGGGTTCGCTGTGGCTGTCCAAAGCATTGCACCGAATGACCCACGGACACGGACGCAAGCAGGACGCCAATTACGTCCTCAACACCGCGCAAAATATTCAAGGCCGCACCATCTGCGCCTTTGGCGAAGCCTGCGCCTGGCCGGTGCTGAGTTTCGTCAACAAATTCAAAGACGAATTCGAAGCCCGCGGCGCAGCCGACGAAGCGAAGAACGCCTCAGCCGGCCCCTCGAACAGCATGAAAATCGCGGCCAGCCCAAGCCCAAATCCGTGAGAGCTTCTTTTCCAAATCAAAATCGGAACCGGACGCCACAGCGCCCGGCAATCCCGCTTTTGTTGAACGGGGATCATCTTAGCGTCCCGGAATTCGAGCGCCGCTATGAAGTCATGGAAGGTGACGGCAAAGCGGAACTAATAGAGGGAGTTGTCGTTATGTCGCCACCAATCAGCATTGAACACGCAGATTCCGACGGTTCGCTAGGATCACTTTTCAGCCATTATGCATGGGCGACTCCAAACGTTATTTATTCTATAAATCCATCTTTGCGTTTGGATGGAAGAAACGAGTATCAACCGGATTTGATGCTTCGCATTGCGAAAGGCAGCTTTGCTCAAACTAAGACTGCATCAGATGGAATTTTGGAAGGCCGGCCGGGACTCGTGGCGGAAATTGCACTGAGCAGTCATGCTTACGATTTGCACGAGAAGAAGGCCGTCTATCAACGGAATCAAATTCCTGAATACATCGTCTGGGAGGTAATGGACGCACGGCTGCATTGGTTTTCCCTCGAGGACGGAGAATATGTTTCGCTGCCCCCCCGCCGCCGGGGTTCGATCATTTGCAGTAAAGCTTTCCCTGGCTTGTGGATCGATACCGCGGCTCTCCTGAGGGGGCAAGGTTCCTCCGGTGAAGTGCGCCGGACGCTTGATCGCGGCCTGAAGAGCGCGGAACACAAAGCCTTTGTGCATAAAATTTCGTGAGAGCCTCCTCACAAAGTCAAAATCGGATCCGAACGGCGCAACGTTCGGCCATCCCGCTTTTGTTGAATGGAGATCACTTGAGCGTGCCGGAATTCGAACGCCGCTACGAAGTCATGCAGGACGACCGAAAGGCGGAGTTGATAGAGGGAGTTGTCGTTATGTCGCCACCCATCAGTGCCGATCATGGAAAATCCACCAACCTGCTTGAGCGGCTTCTTGGGGATTATGCAGATGCAACACCTCACACGGCGTGCGCAGGAAACGTCTCGGTGCGGCTGGACGGAAAAAACGAATATCAGCCAGATGTCGTGCTCTGGATCGAGACGGGTTCGTTGGCTCGGATGAAAGCCGGATCAAGCGGACTCCTCGAAGGCCGCCCCGAACTCGTGGCAGAAGTTGCGTTGAGCACTCACGCCTACGACTTGCACGAAAAGAAAGCGGTGTATCAGCGAAATCTAGTTCAAGAATACATCGTTTGGGAAGTGATGGACGCCCGCCTGCATTGGTTTTCGTTGGAAGATGGAGAATATGTCCCGTTAGTTTCGCGTCAACGTGACTCTGCTATTTGCAGCAAAGTTTTTCCTGGCTTGTGGTTGAATGCTCGGGCGCTTTTGGCAGGGAAAAACCGGGCCGATGTTTTTCGCACACTTAATCAAGGACTAAAAAGCGCGGGACACAAGGCTTTCGTCAAAAAATTGGCCAATTCCTGAGTATGCCGAACGAAACGACAACTGAAACCAAACAAGCGCCAGCGCCAGCAGCGCCGCCGCCGGTGGAGACCATCAAGGTCAAAGTCGATGGCCGCGAAATCGATGTGCCGAAGACGATGCCGGATTGGAATGGCAAGACCGCCGCCACCACGATGCTGCAAGCGTGCGCCCTGGCTGGCGTTGAAGTTCCGCATTATTGCTATCATCCGAAATTGCCCGTCGCGGGAAATTGCCGCATGTGCCTCGTCGAGTTCGGCACGCCGATGGTCGGGCCGGATCGCAAGCCGGTGCTCAATCCCGACGGCACGCCGAAAATTGCCCGTTCCGTTCTGCCTTACGAACCCGGCACGCCGCGCGGCGCCATCGCCTGCGCCACGCCGATTTCGCCGGGCATGGAAATTTACCCGTCCTCGCCTGCCACCAAGCAGATGCGCGAGGCGGTTTTGGAATCGCTTCTTATCAATCACCCGCTCGATTGTCCCATTTGCGATCAGGCCGGTGAATGCAAACTGCAGGAATATTCGGTTGACTATGGAAAATCGGCCAGCCGCTTTGTCGAAGAAAAAGTTCACAAACCCAAGCAAGTCGATCTCGGGCCGCGCGTTGTTCTTGACGACGAACGCTGCATTCTCTGTTCGCGCTGCATTCGTTTCTCGCGCGACATCGCGGGTGACGATGCCCTCGGTTTTTCCGAGCGCGGCAGCCTCAGCACCTTGACGCGTTATCCCTGGAAGAAATTTGACAACAACTACACGCTCAACACGGTCGACCTCTGCCCGGTCGGCGCGCTGACGTCGCGCGATTTCCGTTTCCAGATGCGCGTGTGGTTCCTCAAGGAGAGCAAGAGCGTCTGCACAAGCTGCGCCACCGGATGCAACATTGTCATCGGCTCGCGCGAGGACAAGGTGTATCGCTACGAGCCCCGCGAAAACGCCGCCGTCAATTCCTGCTGGATGTGCGATTACGGCCGCCTGAATTACAAGTGGATCAACAGCCCGGAACGCCTGATTCTCATCCAAGGATCGAAAGTGGACGCGGCGGGCGGCAAAGCCACGTGGGTGAGAACGCTCGCCACCATCACGGAAACTTTGGCGGCCACGAAACCGGGAACGACCGCCATCGTCGCCTCCGCTCGCCAAACGAACGAAGAACTTTATTTGCTCAAGAAAATTGCGGCAAAACTCGAAGCCATCACCGACTCCGTTCCGCGCACAGGCGAAGCCGACAAGCTTCTGCTCAATGCTGATCGCAATCCGAACGCGACTGGCTCGCGCTTGATCGGGATTGCGGCGCAGCCCATCGGATCCAATCTGGCGAAAATCGCCGCCGGAATCGCGGAAGGAAAAATCAAGACGTTGATCGTCTTCGGCGAGGATGTCACAAAGGTTGGCATTGGCGAAGATTTGCTGGCGAAATTAGACACTTTGATTGTCAGTGATATTCTGCCGAACAAAACAACGGCCCGCGCGCATTACTTGCTGCCCGGTTGCGCCCACGCGGAAAAGCGCGGCAGCTTCGTCAACACCAAAGGGCGGGTGCAGCGTTTCTTCCAGAACATCCAGCCCAAGGGCGATTCGCGGCCGGAGTGGGAAGTTCTGCAAGAGCTGACCCGGAACGTTGCGGGATCAAATGGCTTTTCCAGCATCGAAGGATTGTTTAATCAAATGGCGGCGGAAGTGCCCGCCTTTGCCGGCGTCACCTGGGCCGGGCTGGGTGACTTGGGTGTCACGGTGACGATCTAATTTTTGAAAGCGACATGACTTGGTTCAACCATCTAACAGAGACCGAGAAATTCCTGATCGTCAGCGCGATCAAGGTACTCTGCGTCTTTGCCGTCGTGATGCCTGCCGTCGCCTACTCGGTGCTGGCGGAACGCAAAGTGTCGGCAATGATTCAGGACCGCATCGGGCCAAATCGCGTCGGGTTCTTCGGATTTTTGCAACCGCTCGCGGACGGTGTGAAAACATTTCTGAAAGAGGATTTCGTTCCGGCGCATGTTCACAAAATATACTTCTGGCTGGCTCCGATGGTGACCATGATTCCGGCGCTGGTGGTGCTGGCGGTGATTCCGTTTGGATCGCAGCTTGGCGGCTATCAAATGGTCATCGCCAATCTGGACGTGGGCATTCTTTACACCTTCGGCATCATTTCACTCGGCGTGTATGGAATTGTCCTCGCGGGTTACGCTTCCAATAACAAATATTCGTTCCTTGGCGGCATCCGCTCCAGCGCGCAGATGATTTCCTACGAAATTGCGATGGGGATGTCCGTCATTCCCGTGTTTCTGATCGTGGGCGATTTGAATCTAAGCCACATCATTGAATTTCAGGCGCATCACTGCTGGCTGATAATTTTCGCGCCGATCTCGTTTGTTATCTTTGTCATCTCGGCTTTCGCGGAGACAAACCGGCTGCCGTTCGATTTGCCGGAATCCGAGCAGGAACTGGTCGGCGGCTATCACACGGAATACAGCTCGATGAAATTCGCGCTTTTCTTCATGGGAGAGTACGCCAACATGATCGCCGCCTCGGCCATGATGGTGACATTGTTCCTGGGCGGTTGGACGCTGCCGGGAGTGAGCATGCCGGCAAATACGATTTTAATGGGCATTGTCCATATCGTCATCTTCATGGCGAAAGTGGGGGCGCTGATGTTCGCGTTTATCTGGGTGCGCTGGATGTGGCCGCGCTTCCGGTATGATCAATTGATGGATTTGGGCTGGCGGCGGTTTCTGCCGCTGGCGCTCGTCAATATCGCAGCCACGGTACTGGCGTTGTGCTTGTGGGAAATGCACAAGCACTGACAGGTTTGCAAGATGATTGTCAAAAGAACAAAAATGAGTCTTTGGGAACGGCTGTATTTTCCAGCCGTGCTTGCGGGCTTGCGCGTGACTGTGCGGCACTTCTTCCAGAAGAAGGTCACGATGCAATATCCGGAGGAGAAGTGGAAGGTGCCGGAAGGCTATCGCGGCGCGCCCTATCTCGTGAAGGATCCCGAGGGCCGCACCAAATGCGTCTCGTGCCAGCTTTGTGAATTTATCTGCCCACCCAAGGCCATTCGAATCACGCCCCCGGGCCCGCAAGGCTCGCCGGAAGCGGGGAATGTGGAAAAGGCGCCCAAGCAATTCAAAATCGACATGCTGCGCTGCATCTTTTGCGGCTTCTGCCAGGAGGTTTGCCCGGAGGAAGCGATTTTTCTGCTGAAGGATTATTCGCTGACGGGCCTGACCCGCGAGGAAATGGTTTACGACAAGGATAAACTTCTCGCGATGGGAGGCGTCCACAACGACCAAGTCTGGAAGTGGAAGCACAAGTAGATGGAGCCGTTTTTCTTCTATCTTTTTGCGGCGCTGACCCTGCTTTGCGGGGTGCTGGTGATTGCGAATCCATTTACCCGCAACCCGATCACCAGCGCGATGTTTCTCGTGCTGACCATTGTTTTCATGGCGGGGCTGTTTGTCCTGCTGCACGCGTTCTTCCTGGCGGCGGTGCAAATCCTCGTTTACGCGGGCGCGGTGATGGTGCTGTTCCTTTTCGTCATCATGCTGCTGGATCTCAAGGAAGAGGAGCGGCGCAAGATTAATTCAGCGGTTGCGGTTTTGGCGTTGGTGGCTGTTGGGGCCATTGCGTATTTGGCCGTGACGGCAATTCACGGCGCGAATTTCGGAGTCAATTTGCCCACGGCCAATGTGGAAGGCTCAACGGTCGCGTTGGGGAAAAATCTTTTTACGCAATACGCGCTGCCCTTTGAATTGGTGTCGCTGATATTGCTTGTCGCCGTCATCGGCACGGTGCTCCTGAGCAAAAAGGACCTCCGATGACGCCGATTGGATTGGAACATTATTTGGTTGTCAGCGTCCTGCTGTTTTGCCTCGGGCTGCTCGGGGTGATTGTGCGGAGAAATGTGCTGGTCATTTACATGTCATTGGAATTGATGCTGAACGCGGCAAACCTTGCGCTAACCGCATTTTCGCGTTTCAACAACAATCTGAACGGGCAGATCATTGTCTTTTTTATTATCACCGTGGCTGCTTCTGAAGTCGCTGTTGGCCTCGCATTGATCGTGGCGCTCTACCGCCGCCGGCACACCACGCATGTGGAGGATTTGTCCTCGCTGAAATACTGACATGAACCCTCTACCATGGATCATGCTATTTGCGCCGCTGGCTTCAGCGTTGCTAATTGTGCTTTTCTTCCGCCGCGACAATCGTCTGGCGGGCATCATATCCTGCGGCGCGATTCTGCTGTCTTTCGTGGTGGCATGCTGCCTTCTGGCCGAATTTCTCGAGGGCGGCAACCCGGACGGCGCGCTGGAATGGTGCACAGTTGGGGCGCTCAGAATCCGATTTTCGATGCACTTCGATGTGCTCACGATGATCATGCTCCTCGTCGTCACAGGCATTGGCTCCCTGATTCACATGTATTCCATTGTGTACATGATGGGCGACCCGGGATTCACCAGATATTTCGCGTGCCTGAGTTTATTCACGTTTTCGATGCTGGGAATTGTGGTCAGCGCGAACTTTTTCATGATGTTCGTCTTCTGGGAATTAGTCGGCGTCTCCAGCTATCTGCTGATTGGTTTCTGGTTCACCCGGCCAGCGGCGGCGGATGCGGCCAAGAAAGCCTTTCTGTGCAATCGTCTCGGCGATTTTGGATTCATGATCGGCATCATTATGGCTTGGTCGCTGACGGGCACCCTGAATTTTGCAATCATGCAGGGAAAAGTGCTGAACAATCCAGATGTGCTGGGCAGCATCGGGACTGTCGTGGCGCTTCTGGTTTTCTGCGGAGCGGTTGGAAAATCCGCCCAATTTCCGCTGCACGTCTGGCTGCCGGACGCGATGGAAGGCCCGACCCCGGTCAGCGCCCTCATCCACGCGGCGACGATGGTCGCGGCGGGTGTATATATGCTGTGCCGGGTATTCTTCGTCTTGACGGGTTCGGCCCACGCGCTGCACATCATTTCCTGGATTGGCGGCATCACGGCGCTGATGGCGGCGCTAATCGCGATTCAGCAGGACGACATCAAGCGCATCCTCGCTTACTCGACGCTTTCGCAATTGGGCTACATGATCATGGCGGTCGGCTTCGACGCCCGCCCGGCGGCGATGTTTCATTTGACAACGCACGCGTTCTTCAAGGCGCTCCTGTTCCTTTCTTCCGGTGCGGTGATTCATGCCATGCACCACGAACAAAACATTTGGACGATGGGCGAGTTGCGCGACAAAATTCCACTAACCTTCCGCGTGTTCCTTATTGGAACATTGGCTCTATGCGGATTTCCCGGCTTTAGCGGATTTTACAGCAAGGACGCAATTTTGACGGCGGCTTGGGAGAATAACAAAGTTCTATTCGGCGTGGGCTTGTTCACGGCCTTCCTGACCACATTTTATATGTTCCGCCTGTGCTTCGTCGTCTTCTGGGGAAAGCCGCGAACCGCGGTGGCCGCGGAAAAGCGGCATCCGAAAAAATCCCGGCTCATCGCGTATCCGCTGACGGCTTTGTCGATCCTGTCCCTGATCGGTGGTTTCATCGGCATCGAACAATTCCTGTCTCAACAATTCGAACCGGAGGCGAAAGCGATTCCATTCTTCGCGCTCTCCACGATCGTCAAGCCGTTCACGGACGCGCCGATTCCGGCCGTTTTGGGACTGGTGGCATTTGTCGTCGGAATCGCGATCGCCTACGCGATTTACGGCAATGCGCCCACCGATCCCATCGCCAATAATCTGCCCGGCCTGAGCAAAGTGCTTCGGAACAAATTCTATTTTGACGAACTTTACGCGGAAATCGTCGCGCTGTGCCATGACCTCCCAGCGCAGTACATCAACTATCTGGATCAGTTCATTCAATTTTTCGTCCGCTTCGCGCACGGCACAACCGAATGGACAGGCCGCATGCTGCGCCTGTTTCAATCGGGCCGGCTGCAGACCTACACGCTGCTCACGGCCGCGGGAATTGCTCTTGCGCTTTACTTGATGCTGACGCGGTAAAAGATGTCGCCCCTTACACTTATATTTTTGGTGCCGCTGGTCGCAGTGCTGGTCATAGCGCTGATCCCGGGAAATTTTCGCTTCGCCATCCGCCTGCTGGCGCTGGCCGCGACGTTGATTTCGATGGCCATTGCCATTGCGACCTTTTGCAAATACCACGCTCACCCCCACAATTCGGCCTTCAGCTTTGAGGAACGGCACGCATGGGCGCCGTCCGTCGGCATCAGCTATCATGTTGGCGCGGATGGTTTGAACCTTGGATTGATCCTGATGGGAGCCGTGGTGTTGTTTGCGGCCACCAGCATTTCGGGTCGCATCAACATGCGCGAGAAGGAATATTACATTTTGCTGCTCTTAATGGGCAGCGGGATTCTGGGCGCGTTTGCCTCGCTTGATTTGTTTTTCTTCTACATCCTGCACGAGTTTGCGCTGGTCCCCGCCTTCATTCTGATCGGTGTGTGGGGCGTGGGGAAGGATAAGAATTATGCGGCTTACCAAATCACGCTCTATCTCAGCATTGGGGCGTTGCTGGTGCTGGCGGGATTGATTGCGCTTTATCTTCAATTACCCACCGCCAGCCGGACGTTTGATATCGTTGATTTGACAACGTATTTCAAAGCGCATCCAATTTCCGGGGCGGCGGAGCATTGGATTTTCCCGATGCTGTTGTTTGGGTTCGGAATTCTCGTCTCGCTCTACCCGTTCCACACCTGGGCGCCGATTGGCTACGGCTCCGCCCCCACGGGCGCGGCGATGATTCACGCGGGCGTGCTGAAAAAATTCGGGCTTTACGGACTTCTGCGCATCGCTGTGCCGCTGATGCCGGACGCAGCGCAGCATTGGTCGTTCGTGATTGGGCTTCTGGGATTGGCCAACATCATCATGTGCGGCGCGACGGCAATGCGTCAGCGCGATTTGAATCTGCTGATCGGCAACTCCAGTGTGGCGCACGTCGGCTTCGCCTTTCTCGGCATTGCCAGCATGAGCTTGATTGGATTTACCGGTGCGGTGGTGGTGATGGTGGCGCACGGTTTTCTGGCCGCGCTCACCTATGCGCTCAGCGGTTACCTGCGCGACGAAGTCAAGACGCTCGACATGGATCAATTGGGCGGCTTGCTCAAAAAGCTGCCCTTCGCCGGCGCTGTGATGATGATGGCGATGATGGCGGGCTGCGGATTGCCGGGTTTCGCGGGATTTTTTGGTGAGAGCCTCGTGCTTTTTGGAAACTGGAACCGCTCGGAAGTGATGACGATCATCGCCGTTTGGGGCGCGCTGGTCATCGCCGGTGTTTACATGCTTCGCGCCATCCGCTCGGTTTGGCATGGCGAAAAGGAATGGCCGGGGATTTCCGATATCAGCAGCTACCGGCATAGGCTGCCTTACGTTTTGCTGCTGGCCGGGCTGATCGCGTTCGGCTGTCTTCCGCGGCTTTTGACCGATGACGCTCAAATCGCCCTTACGCCTCTCGCGATCCAGGTCGGCGACCAGCCTGCGCCGCCGCTGGTGCTGGTGAAAGGAGCGCACCGATGAGCGTGGGGTTGATTTCGCTTGAACTAAGCGTCATCGGATTGGCTTTGCTGGTGTTGCTGATCGATTTGTGGACGCCGCACGAAAAGAAATATTGGCTTGGGTATCTGTCGGCGGCGGGACTTTTGGCCATTTTGATCGCGAGCTTTTGCTGTGTCTCCGTGACGGAGCCGGTGACGGGGTTCAACGGCATGTTCACGCAGGATGGGCTGGCCATTTTCTTCAAGCGGCTATTTCTCGCTTCCGGGGTCTTTATCGCGCTGCTCGGCGTGGAATTCCGCGACCGCATTCCGCAGGGCATCGGCGAATTCTTCACCGTCACGCTTATTGCGTTGTCGGGAATGATGTTCGCCGCGTCGGCCAATGATTTTGTGATGGTGTTCGTCGCCATCGAAATGATGTCCGTCAGCTTTTACGTGCTGGTCAGCTTTCAACGAGGCCGGCCCAATTCGCTGGAAGCCGGTGTCAAGTATTTGATCATGAGTGCGCTTTCTGCCGGCGCACTGGTATTCGGCATCGCGCTGATTTTCGGAACGGCGCACGACACTGGCTTCGCCAAGGTCGCCGCAGCCGCTGGCGGCTTGGCAACGAACAAGGTTTTTTGGCTCGGCTTGTTGCTGGTGCTGTTTGGATTGGCCTTCAAGATCGCCGCTTTCCCCATGCAGATGTGGGCTCCTGACGTATACCAAGGCGCGCCCACGCCCGTGACCGCTTTCCTTGCCATAGGTTCCAAGGCCGCAGGATTTGTCTTGGTGCTGCGCGTGCTTTTCGCCGCCGCCCCCGCGCTCACGCTGCACTGGAGCAAGTTGCTTATTTGGACGGCTGGATTGACGATTCTCTACGGCAATCTATGCGCCATCCCGCAACGCAGCTTGAAGCGACTGCTGGGCTATTCAAGCATTGCCAACGCGGGCTACGTCCTGCTAGGCGTCGCGGCGCTGGACGACTCCGGTTCCTCGGCAGCTCTTTATTATCTGGCCGGTTACGCCTTCACGCTGGTGGCGGTTTTTGTCGTACTCACGGTGGTTCTGCGCGAAAGCGATGATATCAGCGTGCTGGCCGGATTAAATCGCCGTTCGCCGCTGCTGGCATTTGCGCTGGCCCTTGGAATGGTTTCGCTCGCTGGATTGCCGCCGCTGGCGGGGTTTTTCGGCAAATTGCTTTTGTTCAAAGCCATCCTCGCTCATGCGACCATGAACCCCTGTTATCTATGGCTGACCATCGTGGCAATCGTCGGCGTCGTGATTTCGTTCTACTATTATTTCGGCGTCATACGCGCGATTTACTGGACCGATTCCGGCCCAGACATGACCCCGATCACAGTATCCCCGATGATGAAACTATCCGCCGGCATTTCCATCGCCGCGATGTTCTATTTGGGCGTCTGCCCCGATGCCGTTCTGAACGCAGCCAACGCAGCCGTCAAAGTGCTGCATTTCTAAATCGGCGCCGCGCGAATCGGCAAGTTGTTGATTGGCGGCCCTATTGGGAGTTGGGAATACTGACTCCTCAACTTGGAGAGATCGTCGCACCATTCATCGCTTCGTCCAACATGCGCTGGATTAAACTTTGGGCGCGCTCTGTCAACGGCTTCTCTTTCTGCAATAGTGAAATTTTCTCTCTGAATTCTGGCAAAATATCAGGACGAACCTTTTTCATTGCTAACAGGATTCGGGCTAAAAGCACACGTACGTTGACGTTAACTGGACAGACCAGGCATTGTTGTATACTGCCGTCCACAATTTCGCGCGGGCTGTTCAAGAACTCCTTTTGGACTCCTTCCATAGAGCCACAGCGAACTGCCAGTAATTGCTCAAGTCGCAACAAATACAACGGGAAATTCGCCCCGCCAGGCACAACATAATTGACGGGAGTTGGCTTCAAATCGACGTCGGCTTCCTTCACGAGGAGGTCGAGGAGTTCTCGCGTCAATTCAGGTATCGATTCTTCTGGCTTGGCGGAGGGAAATGAGCGGGACAGATTTCCAAGACATTTCCCGTCAATCGTCCGAATTAAACGAAGTTCGACCGTCCACGGCTCGGCCTGGGTTTTTAGATGGCTGACAACAACATAGTCGTTTTTGCTGTCTGCTTGCCGGGCGTAATTCGAGGCATTCGAATCATCCGGCGGCGCGCCGAACAGAATAAATCCGCCGCTTTTCTCGGCAATCCAAGGAACCAAGGTCTTTGCGCTTGATCGGCTTTTCAGTCCAACCTGCTCGGCGAAAAACAGCGGCAAACCCCTGCTCAAACGCCCTGGTAAATCAGCTTGTTGAATCCGAGTGCTTCGCATATTAGTAGCCAACTCCGCGCTGCATCCGAAGAAGCAAATGTGAATTCCTTCGTCCGGTTTCCCCCCAAAAAGCTCAATCACTGGCGCAGATGGGTCAAGCCACACCGGTCCATCAATCGTCAGGATTGACATTTTTTTTCGTTTATCCGCTCCGGCATTTGCGACTGCAATCCGGGCATTTGAAAGTTCATTCTCCCAAAAGCTCAAGGCCTTTTGCCAGTCAGGACGATTGAGCGCAAAGAGTTGGTTCAATATCCGGGATGCAGAATCGAGCTGTCCCAGGTCAATCAGAGCCTTGATCAAATTGTTGCCAACTGTAAGTCCGTGAATTTGGGGGGAATATTGCGGCTCAACGAGGCGCAATAATTCTGGAAGATGGCCGGCGTTGCCAAGATCGCCGCTAATTTGCTTGAGCATATCGGTTGGGGCGGGCTTTTCGACTCGGGACAAGCTCTGGTTGTAGTAAACGAGCGCCGCATCAAGATTTTTGGCCTTAAGCGCGGCTCGCGCAAGCCATAGTTGCGCCCGCCAGCTTCTGGGAAGCGCCGCAACGCGATTCAACGCGGCCTGCTCCCCGGTTTCTCCTTCACGTTCACGGTGAATCGCAACATACCAGACGAGGCCGTTGTCTTGATTAGGCTCGATCTCCAGCCCATGCCAAAGAATTTGCTCTGCTTTTAGATGGTCTTGCCGCTGCGCATAGACCTTGGCCAGATTCGTCAGGACTGATCCGTCCTCGCCGTGCTTGGCAATGAAATCGCGCAAGACCTTTTCTGCGTCATCAAGGCGGCCTTCTTCCTTAAGCACAATTGCCCACACGCACGTACCTCTGCTCGGCACAGAATCTATCTTGTAAAGCTGTTCTGCTGCCGCCATCACCTCAGAACGAAAGCCGTCGGTCAACGCGTTGAAGATGACAGAATAGAGCATCTCCGGATTATTCCACTGCGCCCTAATGGTGTCGGGTAAAATTTTATCCCGCCAAACCTCTCTGGGAACTAAAGCCTCCCTCCCATAGGCATCGAACACGCGAATCATCTTTTTATCTTCTGAAGGATTCCGTGACTCCGGTGCAATCGGCTGCGCTGCTGTTGCTGAGTCTATCGATCCGGACTTCTCCCGGCTTGTTTCCGGCTTACCCTTAAAGAGATTCTTAAAAAAGCCCATAAAACAATTTATTTGTCAGACCACCGCTCTCGGTCGCGCGGACTAGAGGGCGTTGGGCCATTGACTGGAGTCTTTCAACATAATCTGGCGCAGCAAGGGAACGGGCGGCATTCCGTGCCGGAGGAATTCGTTGTGGAATTTTTCCAGGGAATACTTTGAGCCTTCCTGCGCCTGGTAATCTTTCCGCAATTTGAGAATCATCAATTTGCCGAGGGTGTAATTTGCGTAACCAGGATCGAAGGTTCCGCGGCGGGCTTCCGCATAAGAGGGCTTCGCGCCGTAGTAACAATTCTCCATGAAAAACTTCGTGCCGTCGGCCAGCGACATGCCCTGGCAATGCATTTTGATGGCCACGCATAGGCGGCATAGGCGCAGCATCGCTTCGTCGAGTTGCGCGAGGCGGTATTTGGCGGCTTTGATCGCGGCCGATTGATCGCCTCGGGCATCTGCGGCCTCCCCGAAACCCTCGTCCAGCATCATTTGTTCGCTGTAATGCGCCCAGCCTTCGATGAAAGCGTAGCTGCCGAGAATTTTTCCCATCTGCGGCGCGCCGGACGCGTTCATGCAAAGAAATTGCACGTAATGCCCCGGATAAACTTCGTGGATGGAAACAACGTCGCTGGTATAATAATTGAAGGCGCGCAGCCAATCCTCGGCTTCTTTTGGCGACCAACTGGCTTCGACCGGCGTGACGTAATAATACGCTTCCGTGGCTTTTTTCTCGAACGGCCCAGGGCTGTCCATGGAGGCAAAACTTCCGGCGCGGGCGAACGGCAGGGTTTCCTCCACGCGCGGGCGAGTCTCCGAGGGAATCGTGACGATGTGGTGGTCAACAACAAATTTTCGGATGGACTCAAGATCAATGCGGGTGTCCGGAATCAATCCCTGCGCCGTCGGATGGTTGGTCTGGATTTGCTCGAAAACGTTGGTGGCTTTTTGGCTCGGATCGATCAGCGCGGCGGCCTGCGCGAACAGCGTCTGCTCGCGATGAAGCTCGTCCAATCCGATGCGCAAAATTTCGGCGGGCGATTGCGTGATGAGCTCGCCGTCGCGAAGCATCGCGGCAAAGTTGGATTCGGCAAGCGCGAATTGCGGAGTTTGTTTTGGAACTTTCGTGTCCTTGAGGAATTTCACGAAACCGCGGACTTCCGCGGCGGCAACCTTGTCGATGGCGTCGAATTCGGCGCGCAACGCGGGGTCCTTCAAATCGCTGATGGCGGCGACGAGATCCTTTTCCAGAAAATCCGCCGAGCCATCGCCAACTTCGATGGCGGCTTCGATCCAAGGCGCAGGGAGCGCGTCTTGCAAATTGGCGCGGCCGGCGGCCATCACCGCGGGTGCTTGTTTCAGAACGCCGATAATGCCGCGCACGCGTTCTTCGAGCGGCGCGAAATTGCGCTTGATATAAGGGCTGACGTCGAGTGCGCCAGCGTAGGTCATGGGGTTGCGGACATAGTCTCCCAAAGCGCCAAAGCTCATGGCATCGCGGCTGATGCCCGCGCGCAAATTGAGGTAGTCGAACCGGGCTTCCGGACTGAGCGTCGAGGTGTCGATGGCTTCGAGGCGCTTTTGAAAACTGCTCAAGCGCTCCGATTCCTTTTTGATCGACGGTCCGCTGAAATCGGTCAGCTTGCCGTCGAATTCGTGAAAGCCCAAACCCATGGCCGTCAACGGCCGCCAGGCTAGGTAACCCTTCATGTAATCATCGGCGAGTTGGTAAAAACCTGCATCGCCGGAGCCGCCCGCCGCGAAGGTTAACGTATTTGCTCCGACAACAGATGCGACGACCATCGCCAAAAGGAACGAATTGCTTTTTTTCATGCTAAACTTTTATTTCGACAATCTCATTTTCCCGAGCGATTCGGATAGGCCGGTTTCTTTGGCGCCACCATCGGATTTGCCTCAAGCGACTTCATCACTTCCTGCACCGCGCGTTCCAATTGCGGGTCGCCGCCCTTGGCCATGAGGGATGGGTCATCGACGACGGCAATGTCAGGATCGATGCCGTGGCCTTCGATAATCCACTCGCCGTTGGTGCCGTAAATGCCGAAGGTCGGCACGCTGACGGTTCCGCCGTCCACCAATTCCGGCGCGCCCGTGATGCCGATCAATCCACCCCAAGTCCGCTGCCCGATGAGCGGGCCGAGGCCGGCCTGGCGGAAGTAAAACGGAAGACAATCGCCGCCGGATCCGCTCCAGCCGTTGATAAGCATCGCTTTTGGCCCGGCATTGCCAATGGTCGGCCAGCGCCAATCGTGGCCATCGCGCACGCCCCAGTAATTCAGCGTCTTGCGGCCGAGCATTTCGATGAAGCGATCCGGAATCTGGCCGCCGCTGTTGAACCGTTCGTCAACAATAAATCCGGGCTTGTTGTATTGCGCCCGGAATTGCCGCACCAATTCCGTCTCCCCGCCCTGGCCGGTATCCGGCACATAGGCGTAGCCAATTTTTCCGCCGCTCAGTTTCTCGACACGCTGGCGGTTGTGCTCGATCCACGCCAGATTGCGCAGGCGCGCTTCGCTTGACAGAGTTTCCACCAGGATTTCGCGCGAGCCTTCCATGTCTGGCTTGTTGTTGACTGTCAAATAAACGTCCTTGCCAGCCAGCCCTTGGAAGGCCGCATAGGGTTCGACGCTTGCATCAAGCGGCGTGCCGTTGACGGCAAGAATGTAATCGCCTTCGGAAACGTTGATGCCCGGCATCCGCAAGGGCGAGCGGACTTCCGCGTCCCACGGTGCGCCATCGATAATTTTGGCGATGCGATAGGCGCCGTTCTCCAGCGAAAAATCGACGCCCAAATAACCGACGCCGCGCTGAAGCCCCGTCTCAACATCGCCACCACTGCGATAGGTGTGGGACGAATTCAACTCCCCGATCAACTCGCCTTGGATGTAGTTGACATCCCACCGGGTGACGGCGTCCTTGAGCAATCCGCCGTAGCGGGCGCGCATCGCGTTCCAATCCTCGCCGTGCATGTTGGGATCGTAGAAGAAATCCCGAAAGAAACGCCACGTATCAGTGAAAATCTGCTGCCACTCCGCCACCGGATCAATCATCGCTTCCAATCCGCTGACCGGCACCTTCTTGTCGAACTTCTGGTCTTCCTTCGGCTCGATGATGGCATACTCGGTTTTGCGCCGGACCAATATCTTCTTGCCACCCGCCGCGAGAATAGCAAAGTCCGCGTCATCCAAAATGGTTTTCTCCTCGCGCTTTTCGAGATCGTAATACTGCAGCTTGCTTTTTTCTTCGGCAGAGCCGGTGCGCGGACGGCGCAAATAGATCAATTGCCCGCTCGTCGATCCGACCAGTTCAACCGGCCCCGACTTGATCGGCAGCGCAATGGCCCGGCGCTCAAAATCGGCCAGGTCGATTTCCACCGGTTCCGGAGCTTTCTTCTTGTCGGCATCATCGTCGCCGGATTTTTTGTCATCGGTGGATCTTTCCTTGGCGTCGGCGGCATCCTTTTTCTTTTCGTCCTTCTTCTTGTCTTTATCCTTATCTTTATCGCCGTCTTTTTTCTTATCCTTACTGGTGTCCTTGTCGCCTTCATCGTCGTTGCGCGGGGCGAGGAGCGAGGGGACATCCTTGCGCAGCGAAACGGCCATGATTTGCGCCGTGTTGGCGTAAATCCAAGTTGAGTCCAAGTCGCTGTAATCAGGGGCAAGCTCGCGCCCGGATACGTAATACAAATACTTGCCGTCGGCATCCCAAGTCGGCTGGTCGTCGTCGTAATAGGCGCTCGTCACAATGTTGGTCTTCCGCGTCGTCGTGTCATAAAGGACAATGGTGGTGCGGCGATTTTCCGAGTCTTGCGGGAACGCCATCCAACGGCTGTCCCGCGACCACGTCGGGGAAAATCCGTGAAGATTCCCTTCATACATCCAAAGCTCCTGCGCGATGACAGAAGTTTCTTTCTTGTCCAAATCATGCAGCCGCACGCGCATGGTTTGATCGATGAAGGCCAGCTTCTTGCTGTCCGGCGACCAGCTTATATGAAAGCGAAAACCGGGCCCGAGTTTGGTGAGAATTTCCTCCTTGCCGGTGCCGTCGGCGGGGCGGATGGCCAATTCATATTCGCCCGAACGGTCTGTGAAATAGGCGATGGTCTTTCCGTCTGGCGACCAGGCGGGGAAACGTTCCGCCACGCCCGAGCTGGCCGTGAGATTTCGCACCACGCCGTGCTCGGCGGGAACGGTGAATATATCCCCGCGCGCCTCGAAAACCACCCGCTTGCCGTTGGGCGAGAAATCCGCTTCATGCGCGCTCTTGGAAACATCCTCCAGGTGCGGCTTCAAGGTTGTCCGGTCTGTCAATACTTGAATTTTCACCTCGTCATATTTTTCCGTGGCGAGGTTGAGCAGGTAAAGCCGTCCGCCGTTCTCGAACACAATATCCTCCGGTCCCATGCTGGGGAAATGGACATCCAAATCCGCAAATTTCGTGATCTCGCGGAAGGCACCTGTCTTGGTGTCGCACGCCCAGATGTTCGCGCGTTTGTTTTCGTCGCGGTCAGAAAGGAAATAGAGGGTCGAGCCATGCCACATGGGGATGGAATTGGCTGCGTCATTGCCGGTGAGATCCTTGAAGGCGAACGTCTGCAAATCAAACAGCCAGATCGCTGGATTCATGCCGCCGCGATAGCGTTTCCAAGTGCGGAAGTCCGTGCTGATCGGCGTGTAAGCGAGCGTTTTTCCATCCGCCGAAATCGAGCCGAATTCGCCGTAGGGAACCGGTAATTTTTCCGGCAACCCGCCGTCCGCAGATATCTTGAACAACTGATTGAAGCGATCCTTCTCCGCCGAACGCGTCGAGGCGAAGAGGATGGATTTGCCATCAGGATACCACTCGAGCATCCGATCCGGCGCGCCGTGATACGTGAGGCGCTTGGGCAATCCGCCCGCGGCGGGGATTAGGTAAATATCGACATTGCCATCGTAATCGCCGCTGAACGCGATCTTGGAGCCGTCCGGCGAAAAGCGCGGGAATGTTTCCTCGCCTTTGGGCGAGCTAAGCCGCATCGCCTGGCCGCCGGTCTTGGGCGCCACCCAAATGTCGCCCGCGTAAACAAAGGCAATCTGGGTTGCCGACACATCCGGGTAACGCATCATGCGGGCATCGATGCCGCCGTCGGCGCGAGCGGCGGCGAGGTGAGCAAAAAGGAAAGCCGAAAGGCAAAGCTTTGAAAAGGTTTTCATCATCGGTGGGCCATCATGCTTGTTTGACAATGAGGAGGCAAAGACGAAATATCGAGTTACGTTATTGAGAGCAGTAGGTAGGGACGCCTCGCCGAGGCGTCCGGGTCGCGGCGTCATTCCTGCGCAAAACCGGACGCCTCGGCGAGGCGTCCCTACCTCGCTTCCCGACTAGGAGACACGTATCAAGGCAAGTAATCACATAGCACTGACCATCGCCGGCTCGGATAGCGGTGGCGAGGCCGGATTGCAGGCGGACTTAAGGACGTTCGACCGGCTGCATGTCCACGGGGCGTGTGTCGTCACGTGCGTCACCGCGCAAAATCGCCGAACCGTCTCGGAAATATTTCCGTGCCCGGCGCGAGTGGTGCGCGCGCAATTGGAAGCGGTCGCTGGCGAATTCTCCGCATCGGCCGCCAAAACGGGAATGCTATATTCAGCGGCCATCGTGCGCGAAGTGGCCGCTTTTTTCAGAAATGCCCATTCGATCCCATTGGTGGTCGATCCAGTAATGATCTCCACCAGCGGCAAGCGGTTGCTGCAACCATCCGCCGCCGCCGCGCTCCAACTCTCCTTGCTCCCATTAGTCACATTGGCAACCCCCAACTTGGCGGAAGCCGAAGTCCTCTCGGGAATCGCGATTAAAAGCCCAGAGAACATGCGTGAAGCCGCGAAGACCATTCACGAACGTTTCGGCTGCGCAGCCTTGGTGAAAGGCGGCCATCTGCCGGGCACAAACGAAGCCCTCGATGTCTTGCGCAGCAACGATGGTGAATGGATGCTCTCCGTCCCGCGCGTAAACACGAAAGAATTGCACGGAACCGGCTGCACTTATTCTGCCGCGATCACGGCGAATTTGGCTCGGGGATTGTCGCTTTTGCGCGCCGTCACCGAGGCGAAAAAACACATCACGTCGAGCATCGCCGGTCACTGAATTTCTTCCAGCGCCTTGCGGCAATACCATTTCACGGCATTAGACATTGCCGGTTCGAGCGCATCCAAATCGGCGCTGGAACACCAGCGGATGGCATGGTGTTCGGCGCCGGCCAGCGTGACCGAACCGTGGCGCGGGCGCGCCCAATAAATCAATCCGATGTGCTCGTGCGTCTCCGAGATGCGGTGAATATCCATGAAGCGCGGCGAAATGAGCGCCCGCGTCCCCGGCTCGTCTGTCGGCGGGCGTTCGCCCAGCAATTTGACCGAGAGACCACTCTCCTCCTCAGCTTCGCGCAACGCGGCCTGCTCCGGGTCTTCGTCCAATTCGATGTGCCCGCCCAGCGGAAGCCATTTGTTCAGCTTGCGATGATGAATCAGCAGAACCTTCGCCTCGTGAACGACAAAAATCGCCACAGTGAAATCAATTTTCTCGTGGATATGGGCCATGCAAACAAATCAGGCTGGCGAGGGCGGCGGTTTCTGTTCCCGGCGAATCTTGATGGAAACCCAGCGCGCTTCCGGAATGATAAACTTCTTCAACTCTACCGTGACCGCGAAAGGTTTGAATTCGCCAAGGATCAATCCTGCAATATCCACCGCGATGGTCTCGATCAGCTTCCAGGTTTTTTTCTCGCCCAAAGCCAGAATGCGGCGCGATACCAAATAGTAATCCACCGTTTTCGTCACGTCATCGGATTGCGCCGCCGCGGTCGCATCCATTTCCATGATGACGCTGATGGTCAGCCGTTGCGGGCGCACGCGTTCGTTGTTGCTCACGCCCACGCGAAACGAAACTTCCAGGTCTTGTATCTGTATCTGATCCATATTCACCCAATGCCAATTTAATTTTGAGGTAGGGACGCCTCGCCGAGGCGTCCGGGGTGAGGCTTGATTCATGCGCAACCGGACGCCTCGGCGAGGCGTCCCTACCTGGCCCTCCGCGCACGAATTGTCACAATTCGGCGGCGGAACTCAAGACCTTTTCCAAAAGGACCCGCGTGGGCCGGTTAAGCTGCATTTCCATCGCCGCAGCGGGCACAACCCATTTGAATTCCTGCGCTTCCTCGTTAAGCCTCACCGCAGGCGCCCCGCGCGCGCGGCAGGTGTAATTCAAAAGCACAAAATGCGCGCTGCGATAAAATTCCTTCGACTCAATGCAATCCTGAACCATGACAAATTCAATCTCGCTGACTTCCAGATTTGTCTCCTCTTTGATCTCGCGCCGCAACGCTTGCGCGGACGGTTCGCCAAGTTTGATTTTGCCGCCGGGAATCCCCCAGAGATTCGACCACTTTTGCGTGCGAATCATGAGCACCCGCCCCTCATCGTCCGAGATCAACGCGCCCACGGTGCAAATTGGATGCCCGACGCCCTCGCTTTCGACAGCGGGCTTCAATTCCATTTGATTGCGCTCGAGAATCTGCCGCAACTCGCCAAGGTGCTCGACAATCACGTCTGGATCACTGGCGCGCAATTGGTCGAGCCGATTATAGCCCGTCAGCACCGCGCAGGAATGGACGCCGCCATGCTTGGCCGTGTCGACGTCATGCTGCATGTCACCAATAAAAACAGTTTCGGCGGGATCAAGATTGTTTTCTGAAAGCAGCTCCAAAATTTTCAGGCGCTTGTCCCAAACGCCGGTGTAAGGGCGATCAATGTATTTGTCGAAGCCAGCCGCGGCCGCTTGCAATGCGAAATAATCCTTGTGCACCGTGCTCAGGACGAACGTGCGCACGCCGCGCTTCCGGCAGAAAATGAGAAACTCCTCCGCGTGCGGCAGGGCCACGATGTTGTCCTGCAATTTGTGGAAGCTGGCGTGGAAGGTTTTCTCCAAATCCGCCACCGGCACATGTGGGATGTAGCGGTCGTAAAAATTTTTGAACGGCAGGCAAAACTCGGCGCGAAACGTTTCGAGCGTCATGATTTCGACGCCGCATTCTTCAAACACGGCGTTGGTGGCCGCCAGCACGGCGGGCAAATCGTCCACCAGCGTGCCCGACCAGTCGAAGATGACATTTCGAATCATTGCTCCAAGAGTAGGCGGGCGCGCCTCGGCAAATCAACTTGCTTTGTCGCAGCGTTGGGCGGCCGTATGTGATCAAAAGCGGGTGAGGCGCAAAGTGAGATTGCCGCCGATTGGCGTTGTGCGGAGATACGGCTGCGCCGAAGACCAGCGGCAGCCGCTTCGAAACAAGGGGCGGGTTCAATAGAGCGTTATGGCTCGCCAGTCGCAGTTCCGAAGTTTTGGCGTGTTTTTCGGAGAGATGGCCGCAACAAGATTCGTCGTCGGTCGGATGAATGTGGCTGCGGCTCTTCGACACAGCCACGCCTTTCGGCCTTCGTCCATCACCCATCTGGGCACAACTGTCAACGCCAGCCGGCCTTCTCACACCGATCAAGGGGAGCGGACCCGATAAAATTGCCAGCCTTTCCTGGTGGAATTGGAATCCTCGAATTGAAAGACTCCCGGATGCACTTCTGTGGCACGACCGAGAACGGACCAATTGCTCAAAGGCAATGTGAGGTCAGGCGTGCTGATCACTGTAAATGAAGCTCCAATGGCGTTCGTAAACGACAACCGAAACAGCCCATTGGTATCGATAGTTGCGCTGGTGATGATGATGGGCGGGGCGATCACACTTGCCGTGCTCGCGGCGTAAAGCCGATCGGAGGTGTAGGTGGCGGTGATCGAATGCGGCGCGGCGCTGAAGTTGGTTATGACGTATGAGACAGAGCCGTTCGTACCCAGCGGGAGTTGCTCCAGAAAATTTGTGCCGTCATAAAATGCTGCGAAGCCGGTTGGAACCGGCGCGCTTGCGGGACCGCCAGAAACCGTGGCGGTGAAGCTGACGCCGCTGCTGACAGTCGCGGATGTTACGGTGGTGATTGAGGCGTAAGCGTGAATCTTTTCGACTAATGTTGATTTGCCCGCAGGGAAATTGGGGTCGCCGCTATATTCCGCGGTTATAAAGTGGCTCGCATTATTGGTGCCATCGGCAAACAAGGCGGCGGTGGAAACTGACGCCACACCGTTTGAAAGCGGAACGGCTGCGGCGAGGGTGTTGGTGATCGCGGTGTTCCCCACGTAGTACTTGTCGAGGAAGGTGGCCGTGCCAGTGGGAACTGGTCCTGCGGAATTGTAATTGGACACCACCGCCGTGAACGTCAGCGGCTGACCCTTGACTGCCAATCGCAAATCAGGAGCGGATGAGTAAATAGCGACGTCCACATTGGAAAGCGCGCCGAGCGCGAATATGAAACCTCCGTTGAGCGTGTAAACCCCGCCGTCCGGACCGACGCATACCGGGACGTAAGGCTCACTGATGCCGGCAGTGAGGGGAACAACCTCCGCGATACCGTTGGACGCAACATTCCACCGGTAGATCTGACCATCTTCGCTTGAGGCAAAAATGCTGTGGGTGGCCGGGTCGACTGCCGCGGTATTGACGCACCATTCCCTGACACTCGCGCCGCCATACGTGAAACCTGGCACCGTCAGAAGCTCCCGCATTTCGGTGAAGCCAGCGCGCGCCGGATGCGAATCAAGCTGCGGGGCGTTTGGATCAAGCAGGGCGATTTTGTTGTCGCCGGTGGAGTAATAATTGTATTTGCTGAAAAGCAGATACGAGGAGGGGCCGTTGTAACCGGGCAGCATATTGGTCGGAACGATCGCCACGGTATTATCCCAGCCGAAGGCGCCGGGCGTCTTAACGGTCTGCAAGTCCCCGCTATAATGCAGAAGAACACCGATGCTGCCAGTGTCCCAAATTCCAAAGAAAACGTCGCCGTCCGGCCCCACGGTTGGCGAGGACGTTCCATCCTCCTGAATTTGGGCAAATTGATTGACGGTCGGGTCAACGAGCTTGACGCGGTATTTCGTTGACAGATTCGTGGTGTTCAATCCCACCAGATAGCAGGTGTAGTCCGACGCAAAGGGAACGACGTAGACAGTGGAGCCGTCGAGGCTGAGAGCGGGCGCCACGTTATGAGCGGTGTAGGCCATGGTGCTGTCGTTGGCGGCGGTCGGTGCCGCCACATAGCTGCCGTTTCCAGAGGCGTCAATTCGCGCAAAGCCATTGGTGGCGGGGGCGTTCTGAACAGTCAACTGGACGCGAAATCCAAAGAACAGATCGCCGTTGGTATCTGAGGTGATTGGCGTATTAATGTAGACGGCGGTTTTGTACGAACTGTTGCCCTGATAGGCGCTCAAGTTGGTATAAAAGCAGACTTGAGACGGCGCGCCCGGAGTGCCGGAGTCGGGGTTTTGCAGGTAATAAACCGTCCCGCCTGCGCCTGGATAGCATAGTGTCAGAATTCCATTGGGATACGCGAGAACCGGCTGGTAGGTGGCAATCCAGCCGCTGAACGGGACTTGGACGAAATCATTGGTCAGGATGTATTTCAGGCGGCCCGTTGGCCCGTCGTAAGCGATAATTTCGAACGTATTGGTGGAGATTTTGACGGGGATGATCACTGTGTTGGACGGGGTCACGAGAGGTTCGCCGTAGTGCGCGTATTCACCCGTGTTGTCCAAATCGACCGGGGCGGTCCAATGCAAGGAAGACAACCGCTGCGCCGCGACCGGGAAATTGCCGGTGTGTTGCGCATTGCCCGCAAACGTCGCGCTTTGGCCGTGCGCCGCGAAGGGTGAATTCAAACAAATAGCAAGGCAGAAAACTAAGGCAGTCCAAACGAGGTTCAGCATTGCCTCCGGATTTGGTTTTGAAGCGCGGCACATGATAAGGAAGTTTATCATGCCCCAATCACGCGTCAATGAGGTGTTCCGCCCGGGCTCATTGGTCTAGCAAAATCATTTTAGGTGCTGCCGTTTCTGAATCTCTTTCAGTTGGCGAACGCTAATTCTGTCGTGGTCCCGGTCCGTCGCCTCTTTTGCGCGAATGAGGGCCTTGATCTCAAGGACTCTGAAATGGCCAAAAGGAAGCTCGATCCGAACGCTGTGGGAGAAGACTTCCTCGAAGCCACCCACGCCAAGGATTTCTCCGAGGCAATCAAGCCGCCCCAAGTCCGTGCGCAGGTAGAGGACTTTAATCGCGCGCACTCGTCCGTGGTCAGATCAAACGGCAAATCCGGCCTTGAACGATAGACGGGGTGCGAATCAGACAGGGCTGTTTGGAGACGCCGAACGTTCGGCTCATCAATCGGCAGCATATATCGACGCCGCGCGTCAGCAAAATCACCCCATATGCGGCGGCGGCAAATCCACCCACCAAAACGAAGTCCACGCGCGCGTCAACCAGCCTGCGGGTCAATTCAGTCAGGTTTTGCATGGCGATCCTGCATGGCGGCACGGAGGCCATCGGCAAAATTGACGGCGTCGTCGTTGGCTTGCATCCGCTTCCAAGGTGTCATGGCAAGACTGTCCTCAAGGAGAGAAATGTCCACGTCAGCGGTACCGTCATCGTTCACGCGGTTTTCGCATGGTTCCGGCAAATTGCTTCTGTTCAAGGTATGCAGGCGGCCAAGCTTAACGGATTTTGACGCTATTGACAATCTGAAGCCTCGCATGAAGCTCAACTTAACCGATTGCTAAGCCAAAACCTGCGTTTTGCCTGTGCGGATGGATTCGTAAATGGCGGTGGTGATCCGAATGTCGCGCAAGCCCTCTTCGCCGGAAACGATGGATGGCTTCTTCTGCCGGATGCATTGGGCAAAGTCGTCCATCTCCGCCGCGAATTGATCCAACTGGGGGATTTCACCCGGAGGCCTGTCGGTGCGCCACATGCGATTGCCTTCGTAACTGTAAGCGGGATTGAGCCCGAAGTTTCCGCGCTCGGCGTAGGCCGTGTAAAAGTTGATGCCAACAGCCACGTAACTCGTGGCGCAATTGGCGATGATGCCGCTGGGAAATTTCAATTGCCATGTGACCGATTCGTCCACCTCCTTGAACTTGACAGGATCGGTCTTCGTTTCCAGCGCCGTCACCGCCACCGGCTCCTCGCCGCTGAGATAGCGCGTGGCCTGAAGCGCATAAATCCCGACATCCATCAGCGCGCCGCCGCCGGCCAGCTCGCGTTTCAACCGCCATTGGTTCGGGTCGCCGATGTGAAATCCGAAGCTGGCCTCGATGATTTTAATTTTGCCGAAAGCGTTTTGCCGCGCCAGGCGGACGCATTCCTGGGTATTGGGGTCAAACCGGCTGCGATAACCGATCGCCAGCAGCCGGTCAGCCACCTTGCACGCGTCAATCATTTGCTGGCATTTGTCAACGGACACCTCCATCGGTTTCTCGCAAAGGACATGCTTGCCGGCCTTCGCCGCCTTGATGGTGTGCTCGGCGTGCAGCGCGTTCGGCGTGACGACATAGACGACATCGATGTCGGGATTGTCCGCCATCTTTTCCATGTTGTCGTAGTTATAAACGTTCTTGTCTGGAATGTTGTATTGGGCCTGCCATTTCTTCGCCTTGTCCGGATGCCCGGTGACGATGCCAGCCAACCGGCAATTCTTGGCTTTAAGAAGTCCGGGCGCAATCTGTCCCGTGGCGAGCCCTCCCAAACCGCAAACCGCGAAGCCGAGCGGGCGATTCGCATCATCTGCTCGCACAGCGGTTGCAAATTTGGTGATCCACGGCGCGCCGATTGCGGCGACAGAAGCGGATTTCAAGAAGCGACGACGGCTCGTTCTGGCGGCATTCATCGGAGAAAAATGCAACGCAGCAAAGCGCGGCGCAAGAGTGTTCGGTGGGCATATGGCCGCCAAGCCCCCCACATAATTTCGACCGCAAATCGAAGCCTTGGAGGAAAATCGCTGCGAATCGAGTGTTGTTGCAAAGAGAGCGATCTCGCAGTCGGACAAATCGTGTCGTCGCGCTTCGCTCAACCGCTCCTATTATCAAACGAGGCGAATCGGGCGCGGCGATCCCAACCTGCCAATATCGGGTACACGGAATCCCATCTCGATTACTCGAGCTTCTTTGAGCCTTCGCAAAACGGGCGCACTGTGCTGGCACGTCATTCCTGCTTCGATACAAAACCGAATGACATCAGATTCGGACGCCATCTCTGCTGATTTTAGGGCCTCTTCTAATCTCCCCTCAAACTCTCGGACCTTGTTTGGGCGCATTATCTCGAGTGCAAGCAAGCCTTCGTCGGCACGGATGTTTTCGCGCTCAATATCGAAGTTCGCCTCTCCTGAAATCTCGTCGTTCTTCCACGCGACTTGGAGAAACTTGTGGATTCCCAATGGATGCTGGCTGCCAAAGATCAACCCATAAATATTTCCATGCTTCTTCTTTATCGAGAACGGGCCCAGATAAACTTTGTGGCCTCTGGGAACTAAATTTCTGTAGTAAGCCAAAGCCGCGCGATGAACATCGTATGAGTCAGCCAGTGGTTGGATCTTCTGCTTGATGGCTGGATGGTCGCGAAAGCGGTGAAGGGTTGAGGACGACAGGAAGAAGATAAAATCAGTCGTGGGAAATTCAATAAGCTCTCGGAAAACCTTGTCTGACACGGCATCTACGCCGAATTGGTCAATAATAAGCAATTTGGCGGCACGGTGATTCAACAGAACCGTCCTGCATTCTGCCAAAGCATTCTGAAACGCAATAGGGCGGCAGTCAATGCGCACGCCGGGAATACTCCATTCCGGCCGATCAAGCACGGTCGCAAGCTGCGCGATCTTCCTTTCATCTTCATCAAACAAATGTGCTTCGATTCTTACCTTTTGCCATCCTGCCAATCCTCTCCTTTCATACTCGCGAAGTTGATCCAATATTCGCAAGGGAGATCCCGGCACCCCTGCGGAGTCCGAGCCGGGCCCGGCGAAAAAGTCGAATATGTGAACTTCTTCAAAGCTTGGAGCCGACCTTGAGAGAAAAACAGGAATCCATTGTTGACTGTAAAGCTCAAAGATTCTGAGCTTCGTCAACGTGCCCGAATCGTACGGTTGATTATGAAAACCGGGGGATGGCACGGTCTTCAGGCAATGTCGAACTCTTCCCGAAGGAGAATCAGGCGCGATTCCAATGGTGCGCGAGGCTGTATATGGGCTGGAAATTCGTCGTAGGTTTTGCCATCCAGTTCTCGTCCGGTCGCGCTCTTGCGCACACCGCCCCACTGTTTGAAAAAGAAAGGGACGCCATTCTCTTGGCAGAGGTTGCGGATATCGCGGACCCATGCCACATCCAACGGACGCGCTCCCGGCCCGCTCTCACCACCAACGATAACCCAATTCATGCCCTGAAGCTCGAATCTTCCCAAGTCTTCGAGCAAAGGCTCGATCGACAAGAATGCCACCGCCGGTTTGCCTCCTCGGAGCTTGTCGATTCTGGGTAACCCCTGTTTGCGATTTTCCACACTCACACCCCACCAGATGTGACTTGCCTGGGCAGCGTTGCGTAATTTTCCCCGCAACAAGGCTGCCATTCGGTCTGCCCGCTTTGTCAGGACTTGGTAGGTATGCCAATTGGCAGCGAGCATTACCCGGCAAACTTGTTCGATGTAGTCGTCAGGAACGCTCTCGTGGAAAAGGTCGCTCATCGAATTTACAAAAACCTTCTTTGGTTTCGACCAGCGGATGGGATCCCCCAGCTTTTCGGGCACTAGGCGGAGATCGAAGCCAAATTCAAATGGATGGTTCGGCACGCCGCGAAACCGTTCTGCAAACGTTTCCGCGTAACAATGCAAGCATCCGGGACTGATTTTCGAGCAGCCGCGCACCGGGTTCCAGGTGGCGTCTGTCCATTCAATTTTGGAGTTGTCGCTCATAATCCTAATTCGATCTGGTTAGCCACATGATGCTCTACTAGACAGAATCTGTCCAACTGAACCGGCACCGAACTGGGTTCGCAAGTGCGGCAACTCGGATTTGCCGCAAACTTGTCAATTCAAGTCGTCATTAATCTTGACCGTGGCGCGAGGCGTCCCGTAACTTGAATGGGATTGATAGGCATTGTTCATGTTTGCGCAACTTAAGAGCCTGTTTTCCAACGATATCGGAATTGACTTGGGCACGGCAAACTCCCTCGTGTACGTGCGTGACCGAGGCATCGTGCTCCGCGAACCTTCCGTAGTGGCCATCGAGGCCGGCACCACGAACGTGCTGGCGGTGGGCGAGGAAGCCAAGCGCATGCTGGGTCGAACCCCGGGTAATATCGTCGCCATCCGCCCCATGAAAGACGGCGTCATCGCCGACTTCGAAATCACCGAGGCGATGCTGCGGCATTTCATCCAAAAGGTGCATCACCGAAAGTTGATTCAACCCCGGGTCGTCGTCGCTGTTCCCTCTGGAATCACCGAAGTGGAAAAACGGGCTGTCAAAGATTCGGCGTCGCACGCCGGCGCGCGCGAGGTGTATTTGATCGAGCAGCCCATGGCTTCGGCCATCGGCGTCGGCCTGCCCGTGCATGAACCAGCGGGCAACATGATCGTAGACATCGGCGGGGGCACCTGCGAGATCGCGATCATCTCCCTGGCTGGCATCGTTTTCAGCCGCAGCCTGCGGGTGGGCGGCGATGAATTTGACCAGACCATCGTGGCGCACATGAAACGGGCCTACAATCTAATGATTGGCGAACGCACAGCGGAAGAGATCAAGATACGAGTCGGATCGGCCTTCCAGCTGGAGCAGGAATTAACGATGGAAGTCAAGGGGCGGGATTTGAGCGCCGGGCTGCCCAAGACGTTGTCCATTCGTTCGGAAGAAATTCGCGAAGCCTTGAAAGAACCCCTCTCGAGCATTTTGGAAAGCATTCGCATCACCTTGGAGCGTTGTCCGCCCGAACTTTCGGCCGATCTGGTCGAACGCGGCATTGTCATGGCAGGCGGCGGCGCATTGTTGCGCGGCATTGACCGCATGGTGGCCAAGGAAACGGGATTGCCGGTGCATATCGCCGATGATCCGTTGAGCGCGGTGGCTGAAGGGACAGGACGTGTCCTGCAAGAGCTTGCTTTCCTGAAACGAGTGGCTTCATCGAGGACTTAATTCCAGTTCGCCCGAAATGAACGCCGCGCCCAAAGCGCGCGGCAGGGCGAGATGCTGAAGAAGTCGCATTATATAGTTTTGGCAATTGCAGTTTTGGCCGTGTTGGCATTGTTGGAAATGCCAGGGGGAAGTGTCGGCAAAATGAAGCTCGCCATCAGTGGTCTTTTTCTCCCCCTCTTCGGACTTTCCACTTCGGCGCATGAACTAGCCAGCCGCGGCTCTTCCGAACTTTTGCCCAAGCGCGAATTGATCCGGCAACTGGAGGAATTGCGCCACGACAAGCAGGAATTGCAAATCCGCCTTTCCCAGGAGGCGCAGATTCGGGCGGAGAACGCCCGACTGCGAAGCGCTCTTGGCTGGCAGCAGCAGAAGGGCTGGCGCGTCAAATTGGCGCGCGTCATTTCCCGCGATCCGGCCAATTTTTGGCGAACGCTGGAAATTGATCTTGGAGCGAACGATGGGATTAAAGCGAACCTGCCTGTTTTGACCGCCGACGGGTTGGTGGGCCGCGTGCAGAACGTGGGCGCAACGCGTTCGCAAGTGATCATGCTGGGTGATCCGAATTTAAAGGTTTCGGCAGTGGTATCCACCGGCACGACAAATCGCGAGATGGGCATCATTGGCGCAATCACTTCGGCGCCGCGCGAGGACGGAATGATTGACTTGGACCACTTGTCCGGCGCCAGCACGGTGGGGGCCGGCCAAAGCGTGGAAACATCGGGCGTCGGCGGCATTTTTCCCCCGGGAATTCATATCGGCAAAGTCGTCGATGTCCAGACCAACGACTACGGTTTGTCGATCGAAGCGCGGGTGAAGCTGGCCGCCGATCTTGGCTCGCTGGAGGAACTGTGGGTGAAGATGCCATGAACTTGGGAGCACCTCGATTTATTGCGAAGGCAGATGTCCGGGGAGCGCACGCGCCTCGCGTGCAGTGTTCCGCGCCCTCGCGGAACACATTCGATGGTCGATTCAGTTGGTTGAACAAATCTCCTGACGGCGACTGGCGAGGCGCCAGTCGTCCACACCCGAGGGCGGGTGTGCTCCCCGGGAAGCGAGTTCCATCGTTCCGGGTTGGAAAGTTGTCGCGCTGCGGGAAAGTGAGATGCTCCCAATGAAATGGCGCTCCACAATCTTTGTGTTGGCTGCAGCCTTCCTCGCGGTGTTTCTGGAATCGTCGGTTGTGTCGTTCCGAAAATTGCTGGGGACGCAAATTGATTTGCTGCCGGCCTTGATGGTTTATGCCGCCCTGACGCACGGCTTCGCCACCATCGTGCTGCTGGCCTTTTGCGGCGGGCTTTGGTTCGACTCGCTGTCTCTCAATCCGCTGGGGGCAAGCGTGCTGCCATTGCTGTTCATCGGCGTGCTTATTTTCAAGAGCCGCGAATTGCTTTTGCGCGACCATCTCTTCGCGCAGGGAACGCTCGGATTTCTGGCCGGGGCGATTCATCCCATCGGGACACTTTTCATATTGTTCAACCTGGGGCTGACACCATTGATCGGCTGGATTTCGTTCTGGCAATGGCTTGTCATGGCTCTCGCCAGCGCGGCTGTCACGCCATTGCTTTTCAAATTGTTCGACCGCCTCCGAGGCGCGCTCGAATATCAGCCCGTCATGCAAACCAGTTTCCGGCCGGACAGGGAAATCAAGAGGGGGCGGGACTGAAATGTTTGTATTTGACATATTCAAGGATGACGGCGGGCGGCTGCGAATTGTGGGCGCCATCATGGTCTTGGGCATGGTTGTTCTTCTCGGCGGATTGTGGTTTGTCCAAGTGGTTTTTTCGAACCGATTCCAAAGCGATCTCGATAAACAATCGTTCCGGCACGTTCGCACGCCCGCCATCCGCGGCGCCATTTTGGATCGCAACGGCGTTGTCCTTGCCGGCGAAGAGCCACGCCACACCGCGGTGCTTTACCTCGAAGATTTGCAGGGTCAGTTCCGCGACACATCGGACCGCATGCGCAAGGCATTCATGAAGATGCATCCGGAGATGACGAACTCAAAAGGCAAGCTGTCGATGCCAAAGAAAATCCGCGAGCAGATTCAGACGATTGCCGATTGCGCGGTGGTCAGCAATTACGTCTATCGCATCAGCGCGTCGCTGGGCGAGCCGCGGCTCCTCAACGCGTCGGTTTTCAGGCGTCATTACGAGAGTTATCCTTATGTGCCATTTCCCATTGTGCCCGATTTGAAGCCGGCTCAAGTCGCCGTGCTCGCCGAGCAATGGACCGGCCAGCCAGCCATCGACGTCGAAACAGACCCTGTTCGCCATTACCCAAAGGATCGCCTGACGGGGAATCCTTTGGCGGCGAATCTAATTGGCTACGTTTTGCGCCGCGACCCGGAAGAAGACAGCAGGTATTCATTTGACATGCCTGATTTCGAGGGAAAAAGCGGGATTGAAATCGCATACGATGATTTGCTGTGCGGCCAGCCGGGCGACAAGTCCGTTCTCATCAACAACATGAATTACCGCCAGCGCGAGGAAATCGACACTCCGAACCTGCCGGGAAAAGATATATATTTGACAATCGATGCCAATATCCAGCGCGTGGCGGAGGCGGCTCTGGCCAGGGCGCCGCGCATTCGCGACAGCAACGGAATCGTCCGCGGCGCGGTCATCGTGATGGATCCTCGAAACGGCGACATTCTGGCGATAGCCTCCGCCCCAAGCTTCGATCCGAATCTTTACGTCAAAGAGCATCGAACCGCGGCGGAAAGCGCGGCGCTGGCCGATCCCAAATTCAAACCGCAGTTCAATCGCGCCATGAGCGGTTTTTATCCGCCCGGCTCCATTTTCAAAATCATCACCGGCTTTGCTTGTTTGGAATCGGGCCTCGACCCCACGGCGATTTATAACAGCCCGGGTGAGTGGAGGCCTCCCAACGAGCGCGGCGGTCACGTTATTAAAGACGAAGCTTCGGCGGGGCCCTACGATTTCGTGCGCGCGTTTTACCGCTCCAGCAACACCTATTTCATTGCCGAAGGCATTGATCACATTCGCAAAATTTTGGAGGTGGCCAAACGTTTTCATCTTGGGGAAAAGACAGCTGTTTCGAAAACCCAAGAAGCTTCCGGCTACATTCCCGGCCCTGAAAAAGTGGGGCCGAATCTTGGGATGAGCCCGGCCGATATTTGCATCGGCCAGGAAATTACCACCACCCCCCTGCAAGTCGCCGGGATGATTTCCGTCATTGCCAACGGCGGAACTCTGTATTGGCCGCGGGTTGTCAGCCTCAGCCGTTCGCCTGACACCGGTGAAACGGAGCAAATCTTTGCAAAAGGCCGCGTTCGGGACCACATCCAAATCAATCCCCAGCATTTGAAATTGATCCGCGGCGCGATGCTGGAAGATACCGAACACCAAAACCTTGACGGCATGGGCGCAGGGACGGCTTATCCGGCGTTTCATGACAAGGACAAACACTTGTCAACCATCGGCAATTTCCACGTCGCGGCCAAAACCGGCACGGCTGAAGTGAAATCGCCCGGCAGCGCGTTCAAGCGGGTGACGTGGGTTGCCAGCTACGCGCCGTTCGAAGATCCGCGCTACGTCGTCGTGGTGATGGTGGAGGACGGAGATTTTGGCGGAACGACCTGCGCGCCCGTGGCTGCGCAGATATACGATACGATTTACAGGCTGGAACGCGACAGCAAGCTTCGCTCGAGGAGTTTTGCCAAAAACTGAGATCAAGCATGTACGAAGCAGCACTCAACGAACGAAAAGGGGAGTACGACTGGCCAATGCTGGCTGCCGTGCTCGGCCTGATGGTCGTTGGGCCTTGTTTCATTTACAGCGCCACCATGAGCCAGCCAGCCATGCACGAAATTTATTGGCGGCAGCTCATTTGGTATGCCTTGGGCGCGGGCGCGGCGGTGGCGGTTTGCTATTTTGAGTACGGAACGCTGGCGCGTTGGTCGGCGGTTTTTTACTGGAGCGCGATCATTTTGCTGGTGGGCATCCTGATCTTCGGCACGCTTCACAATGGGGCCAAACGGTGGATTGACTTGAAAATGTTCAGTTTGCAGCCATCGGAATTTGGCAAGGTGGCTTTCATTTTGTGGATGGCGCATTACTTGAGCCGTCCAAAAGAGGAATTGCGGCAGCTCAAAGTGTTCTTCCGAGCCCTGGGTTACACGCTGCTGCCGTTTCTGCTGGTATATAAGGAGCCGGACCTGGGTTCGGCGCTGGTTTTTCTCGCCATCAGCCTGGCCATGATGTTTGTGGCCGGAGTGCCCAACCGATTGTTGGGCAGCCTGGTGGGGGGAGTGGGAATATTGGCGATCTTGGCGGTGGTATTGATTCTGTATGCGCCGGACAAATTCAAGATCGGGAAATCGTATCAGAGCGACCGCGTCTTGAGCTATTTCGGGCGCGGCAAGAAAGACGTTAGTTATCACGTCGATCAGGCTCTGATCTCCGTCGGTTCCGGGGGATTGACAGGAAAAGGCTGGACCCAGGGCACGCATCATTCGCTCGGGTTCCTGCCAACGTTTGGAGCACACAATGATTTCATCTTCTCGGTCATCGCCGAGGAGGAAGGCTTTGTTGGAAGCGTCGCGATCCTGGCGCTTTACACTGTGCTCCTGTTCAGCGGGATCAAGATTGCCGGCCAGGCGCGCGACCGCCTCGGACAACTTATGGCAGTCGGCGTGGCGACACTTTTGTTCAGCCACGTTTTCATCAACATTGGAATGAATATTCGCATCATGCCCGTGGCGGGCATTCCGCTGCCGCTCCTGAGTTATGGAGGGTCATCGGTTATATGCTCGCTGATCGCCATTGGCATTTTGCATAATGTGCACATTTATCGAAGGTATCATTAAATTATGAGTGACAGAAATTTTTCGCGCCGCCGGCGCGGCCCCATGCGCTTTCGCCCGCCCGGTGGCTTCAACCCAAATCAAAAGCCCGACCGCGGCGCGACCGAGGCCCGTGCCCAGGCGGTGGGTGACAAAAAACCGGAGGAGGTTTTTGAGCGCACGAAACACGACGAGGAAATCGCCCGCTCCGAGAACATCGCCGCCGGGCTTCCCCCGGAGGGCGCCCCCGCTGAAGCCGAGGAAAACGCGCCGCAGCACAAGCATCGCTCTTTCCGCAAGCCGAATCTCGAAACGCCGGCCGAAGTGGCCGAGGAAAAGTTCGAGCCGGTGCCGGTCAAAATGGAGCCTCCAACCTTTGTTGAGCGCGTCAAGAAAGTGGTGAAAAAAGTTCTGTTCATGCAGAAGCCGAAAGAAAAGAGCCACAAGGAAATCATCATCAACGCCGAGTCCCTGGAGACGCGCATCGCGCAGCAGGAAGAAGGGCGCCTTGAGGAATTCACCATCGAGCGCAACACCGAGGAACGCCTCGTCGGCAGCATCTTCAAGGGCAAAGTCCGCAATTTGCAGGATGACTTGAAGGCCGCGTTCGTGGACATCGGCTTTGAAAAGAATTCCTTCCTGCACTATTGGGACATCATTCCCAATAGTTTTGACAGCGGCGTGGAAGTCGTCGACCGCGGCGATGCCAACCGACGCCGCGACCGCCCGCGCATCACGCAAAAGGACGTCCCGCGCCTCTATCCCCCCGGCAGCGAAATCATCGTGCAGGTGACAAAGGGCCCCATCGGCACCAAGGGCCCGCGCGTGACGACAAACGTCGTGCTACCCGGACGCTTTCTCGTGCTGCTGCCGAATTCCGACCAGAGCGGCATTTCCCGCAAGATTGAAAACCAGGAGGAGCGCCAGCGCCTCAAAAAAATCCTGCGCGAAATGAATCTGCCGGAGGGCATGGGTGTCATCATGCGCACCGCCGGCGAAGGGCAGCAGAAACGCTACTTCGTGCTCGACCTCGCGATCCTTCTCGAACAATGGAATGAGATTCAGGAGCGGATCAAAACGAAGCCCGCCCCGACCTGCGTGTTCCAGGAGCCGGATTTGATCGAGCGCACCGTGCGCGATTTCCTCACCGAGGATGTCTCCCGCGTGGTCGTCGACAGCCAGCCTGCGTTCGACCGGATGCGCACGATGATTTCGCGCATAAATCCGCGCGCCGCCAAGAAAATTATATATTACAACGAACACCAGCCGATCTTCGACCGTTTCAACGTGTCGCGCCAATTGGAGAACGCCTTCTCGCGCCAGGTGCATTTGAAGAGCGGCGGCTACATCGTCATCGACGAAACCGAAGCGCTCGTCGCCATCGACGTGAACACCGGCCGACACAAAGGCGGACGCGACCACGACTCGACCATCGTGAAAGTGAACCTTGAAGCCGCGGAAGAAATTTGCCGCCAACTTCGCTTGCGCAACATGGGCGGATTAATCGTGCTGGACTTCATCGACATGAAGCATCGCCGCGACCAGCAAGCCGTTTACCAACGCATCAAGGAAGGCCTCCGCCGCGACAAGGCGAAAACTCATGTGCTTCCCATCTCGCAACTCGGCCTGATGGAAATGACCCGCCAGCGCCATTCCGAAAGCGTGCGCTCCGCTGTCTACGACGATTGCCCGTATTGCAAAGGCCGCGGCAAAGTGAAGAGTTCGATCACGATGAGCGTGGAAATCCAGCGCAAGCTCAACGAAATCCTCAAGAAACGCCCGCGTGACGACTCCGACTTCCAACTGCGCATCGCCGTGCATCCGACGGTCCTGGAGCGCCTGCGCACCGAGGACGAGAAGATCATCATCGAAATGGAAAAGCGCTATTTCGGAAAGCTCTCCTTCCGCCCCGAGCCAACCTTCCACGCCGAGCAATTCAAAATTGTGAACGTGGCGACCAATGAAGAATTGGTCAGTGTGGGTTCGTGATGGAGTGACTTGACAGATAACCGCCCCGTGCCTTTTTCGGCGCGGGGCGGTTTCTATTTTCCCCCCGGCGTCACGGCACGATCGTCACCTGCGTCCGCCTCCGCCATGTCCGCCTCCGAAGCCACCACCGTGAAATCCAGCGTGTTCTGATCGAGCGTGTGCGGCTTCGAATCCGCCGTGAGACTCATAGCCCCGGTGGAACCCACGGTAACCCCAATGATCGCCGTAATACCCGTACCCGTAACCACCCCATACAACCGGCGCGCCATAGTAATAAGGCCACACGTCGGCATAATAGTCGTCATACGGGAAGTAGGCCGGCCCGCCTGAGTCACTGCTCACCACGACGACCGGCGGCGGCACTTCCTTCTGCTGCTCCAATTGGGAGCCGCGCGTCATTAAAGCATCAATAATATCCTCGGGGACGCCCTGATTGTGCATGCAGAGGATTTGATCGGCGGTCAAATGATAGGGAACAGCGGTATCATCAATAAACCGGATCACCTCGGCTTTGTTTGTGCCGGTCTGATACATTTTGACTGCCTGCACGGCGCCGTAAGGCAGGGTCGTTGCCGTGGCTGGCGGCGCCGCCAGCGGCGGGACGGCGTTCGGAGCTGTCTGGGCGGAAACTCCGATTGGAGAGCCCACGCAAACAGCCCCAGCCGCCAGAGCCGCAATTGTTCTGAGCATTGGAAAATTCGATTTCATATTGTCTCCTGTTGCTCGGGATACCTATAACGTACGGCCCGCCCGCGCCTCTCGCAACTAGCCCACCCGCCCCAAACTACCTACCTAGACAAACGGCAAACAGGCACTTAGGTTTTGGCATTTTATGGGAATCATGGATTTGCTGATTACGATTAATCCGTTCAAATGGCCGGGAACCGCTTCCGCCGCAGGTCCGCTGTTGCTCGCGTGCGTGGCATTCTTCCCATTGCCTGCCACCGCACAAGGCCGGCCAAACTCGGCCGCAACGAACATGGATTCATTCGTCGCCGACCTGATGGCCAAAATGACGCTCGAGGAAAAAATCGGACAACTCAATCTGCTGGCCACCGGCTTTGACGTCACCGGCCCCGCGCCGAGCAAAAACGTGGAGGAATCCGTCCGCAAAGGAATGGCGGGCGGCGTTTTCAATCTTTATACGCCGAGCGCGACTAGGAAATTGCAAGACCTCGCCATCACCCACACGCGCCTGCGCATTCCGCTGCTGTTCGGCTACGACGTCATCCACGGGCATAAGACGACTTTCCCGATTCCGCTCGCATTATCCTGCACATGGAGTCCGGAGTTGATCGAAAAGTGCGCCCGCGTCGCCGCCATTGAAGCGAGCGCGGACGGCGTGAATTGGACGTTTTCGCCGATGGTCGATATTGCGCGCGACCCGCGCTGGGGCCGGATTGCGGAAGGCGCGGGCGAGGATCCATATCTCGGTTCGCTCATCGCCAAGGCGATGGTGCGCGGCTACCAAGGCGACGATTTGACGCGCCCGGACGCTATCCTCGCCTGTGTCAAACATTTTGCGCTCTACGGCGCGGTGGAAGCG
Organism: uncultured Verrucomicrobiae bacterium; assembly: GCA_963764165.1. Taxonomy (GTDB): domain Bacteria; phylum Verrucomicrobiota; class Verrucomicrobiia; order Limisphaerales; family Palsa-1400; genus Palsa-1400. The sequence continues at coordinate 2,772,761 of CAVXRD010000002.1, read as the reverse complement.
GGGCGCGATTACAATCCGGCCGACATGAGCCGCATCACCATGTATCAGTTTTATTTCCCGCCTTACAAAGCGGCGGTCGAAGCGGGCGCCGCCACCGTCATGGCCTCGTTCAACGAAGTCGACAGCGTCCCCGCCACCGGCAATCATTGGCTGCTGACAGACTTGCTGCGCAAGCAATGGGGATTTCAAGGTTTTGTGGTCAGCGACTACACGGCCATAAATGAAATGACCGAGCACGGCCTCGGCTCCTCCGAACGCTGCTCCGCAATCGCGTTGAAGGCGGGCCTGGACATGGACATGGTCAGCGAGGCCTACATCAAATACCTGAAGAAACTCGTTTCGGAAAAGGAGATTGGCGAGGATTTGATTGACACTGCCTGCCGCCGCGTTCTGGAGGCAAAATTCAAGCTCGGCCTGTTCACCGATCCGTATCGCGGCTGCACTCCCGAGCGGGCGGAGCGTGAAATTCTCACGCCGCAGAATCGCGCGCTTGCCCGCGAGGCGGCGCAACGCTCATTTGTCCTTTTGAAGAATGAGCAAAACGTTCTGCCGCTGAAAAAGTCGGGCACCATCGCGCTCATTGGGCCGCTGGCGGACAGCCGCCGCGATTTGCTTGGTTCGTGGAGCGCGGCGGGAAATTGGAAGCTAGCCGTCAACGTGCTTGATGCGCTCAAGGAGTCCGCCGGGCCAGACCTGAAAGTTCTATCGGCGCGCGGCGCAAATCTTCTGGACGACGCGGAGCTGCTCGAGACGCTGAATGCTTCCGGCGCCGCCATCGTCCGCGATCCGCGCCCTGCCGCCTCACTCATTGATGAGGCCGTTTCCGTGGCCAGCCAAGCCGAAGTGGTCGTCGCGGTCATGGGCGAATCTTTCGCCATGTCTGGCGAAGCGGCGAGCCGCAGCGAAATTGGATTGCCGCAAAGCCAATTGGCGCTGCTCAAAGCGCTGGAAAAAACCGGCAAACCCATCGTACTGGTGCTGATGAACGGAAGGCCAATGACGTTGGGCTGGGAATCGACTCATTGCACGGCGATTTTGGAAGCATGGTTTGGCGGGCTCGAAGCTGGGCACGCAATTGCCGACGTTTTATTCGGCGACTGCAATCCGTCTGGCCGTTTGACCACCACATATCCGCGGGATATCGGGCAGATACCGCTTTATTACGACCATAAAAACACCGGGCGCCCTTACCATGGCAACGCTCGTGTCAAATATGTTTCCCGTTATTTGGATGTGGCGAACACGCCGCTTTATCCGTTCGGCTATGGACTCACTTACACGTCCTTCGCCTACAGCACCGTCAAGCTCAGCCACAAGACGCTGAATGCGGGCGAGACGCTGACGGCCAGCGTGGAGGTGCGCAACACCGGCCCGCGTGAAGGCGAAGAGACAGTGCAGCTTTACATCACCGACCCGGTGGCCAGCATCACCCGCAGCGTTGAAGACTTGCGCGGGTTCCAAAAGATCACGCTGAAGCCTGGAGAAAAACGCGAGGTGCAATTCCAAATCACGGCCGAGGATTTGAAATTTTACAACAGCGAGCTTGTCTACGATTGGGAGCCCGGCGAATACATCATCCGCATCGGCCCGGATTCAAGCCAGCTCAATTCCGCCACCGTTCGGTGGAATAAGAGTGGCGCTCGGTAAGAGGGCTAGGCTGCCGAGCCGTTCCCATTATTCCTATCAGTCCCATTACTCCCATTCTCATGCGAGATATGGGAATAAATGGGAACCGCTGGGCCGGAGGCCCCAACCAACGAATCGGTGAGAAGTTCCGACGAACAAATTTCGCCTTTGGAGGTAGGGACGCCTCGCCGAGGCGTCCGGTTGCGCGTGAGAGCTTTTGTGGGCCGCACCGTTCAACGACGCCTCGCCCGGGACGCCTCGGCGAGGCGTCCCTACCTCCACAAGACAGTTCATCGGCATCGTCGCCCTACCGTGGTTTCGTTCGAGTCATCGCTCCTACATCCCCGACAAAGCAGCGATAATCGTATTCTGAACGTTCGGATTGATGAGGTTTCCAAGGTGCCCGCCTTCCGGGAAAATCGTCAATTGGGTGGAGGGGAAGGTTGCTTTGAACCATTCCAAATCCCCATCGCCGAGCAGGAAATCGTTTTGATTGACTATCAGGCTGACCTTCTTATTCCCGCGCAAACCCGTTTCATAGGTGCGCAAGTCTCCCGCTTTATCCAGTTCTGTGGCCGTCACCTTCTCCGCCCGAGCCATGTAGTACGGCTGGACAAATTTCTCGAAGTAATCCTGATACGAGTATTGCATGATCTCGTTGTAAACAGGCTCGCGGCGGTAGGCCAAAATGGGATGGCGAAGAACGCCCTGATTGTGCCGCCGCTGGCTCGCGTAAATGACATCGCGCAGCGTGAATCGAAAGGTGAGCCCCACCAGAAACTTCGATTCAATCGCATCAAACGGAAGTGTCGTGCGCGGGATAAGCTTATTTTTGCTTAACGCCGCCACTTTCAGAAACGCATTCTCGATATTGTCGGTCCGATCCGCGTCCGACCATTCCAGCGGAGCGCGATAGTATTGATCCAGCATCTCGACTCCATGGAGCAAGCGCACGGGAGCGTTTACCGCGACATAATGGTCGAATTGCACGTAAGGCGTCGAGGAACTGGCTTCAGTTGCCGCGATGTAAAGGGAATCAAACGCGCCCATCGAGTAACCCATCAACGCCTTCCCTTTCATGCGCCCGGGATACAGCGTGCCCAGGCGATTGTCGACCGCTGTCAAAGCCAGCAGCATATCGTGGCCGTCCACCGGCAAATAGGCGGGCACCGCCGCCGTCGATGCGCGATCCATGAATTCCGCGTTGAACGGGCTGCTCACGCACACGGCGGTAAATCCGTGGTTGAAAACCAATTCCGCCAGCGCCATCGAGGCCTCGGCCAGGCGATGCGAGCCCAACCCGGGGATAATGTAAACCACCGGCGCCGGCGCCGGCTGCAGCCAGTAGGTAAATGGCAGCCGCCGGCCAGTCGATGGAATCACGACAGAGCGGGTTTTGGACTTGTTGGGAAAATCGGGATCCTTGTACGTGAAGAACACCGACTCCAGCGTTTCGAGTGAGGCTTCGTCCTGTTTGCCCTTGATCTGGTAATTCGCCACCCGATCCTCACGGGCGAATGTCCACTCATATTGAATTTCCGCGTAGGGATCCATTTCGGATTTGCTGAATCGCGCCAGAGCATTGACGCTGTCCGACAGATCATTATATGTGACACCGTACATGAACAGGGAGTAGGGCGTGGTGTAAGTAAACGGAATCTCCACCGTGAGGCTGTAGGGCGAAACGTAGGAGAGCGGATTGCTGAAGTCGTCGCCCACCAGGCCCACCGCATCGCGGTCATTGCTGGGCCCCAGGAGGGGCAGCATCAAATAAAAATTCGGCTTCCAGCCCCACTGGCCGAAGGTTTGCCCGAAGTCCGCGGGCCATTGGGGAATGCCCTTCTTGCTGGCAATGTCGAAAAAGCCCGCCACGCCCGCGGTCGAGTTTACCAGAAAACGGTAGGACTCGTCCCGCACTCCCCGCCACTTGCCCTGCAGCGCGTTGTTCACCAGGCGGTCGGGATAATTGAGGTTCGTGCCGATATTGGCCAGGCCTTCGCGAATGGGCTTCCGGACAACCAAACGGTAGCCGCGCGCCGTCGGATCAATGACATAGTCCATGAGGCCCTTGTTCAAGGCCCACATGGCACGATTGAATGGCTCCAGCGGATCAGGCACCGATTTCGGCAGCACGACCGCCTGGCTGACCGTATTGGTGGACATGACGCCCCCAAGTTGCTGCCCAAGCCCGCGCCCCCCTGTCCCGAGCGCCAGCGCCATTGTTGTCAAAGTTACAACCCGTCCCAGTTTGTTTTTAATAAGTCTCATCGTTCAACGACTATTTTTGACAACTTCATGGACGAACCGCAATTTTTCAACCGCTTTTGGTGACAAAGCGAACGGGTACACATCCAGCAGCCCCATTCCGCGGTTAATCGAGTTCAGCGCGTACGTCAGCGGAAACCAGTTTTCCAGCACCGTGTCGAAACTAACGCTGGGATCAAAGGGATTATGAGATCGCGCCATCATCGTCTTGGCGGCCGGGTGCCGCGGGTTGAGCGCCAGGCCAAAGCTATCCGCTGTTTCCATCATGTCAACGATATGGAAATAATGCGCCCACGTCTCCGCCCAATCCTCCCACGGATGCGAACTGGCATAGGCGCTGACGTGCCGGGTCTGCCAGTCTGGGGCCGGCCCATTCGCGTAATGGCGCTTGAGCGCCTCCGAGTAATCGGCATTTTCGTCCCCGAACATCTTGCGAAATTCCTCCAGCCACCCGCTATTTGCAATCAGGCGATCCCAATAGTAGTGGGCAATTTCATGGCGGAAATGACCGAGCAGCGTCCGATACGGCTCGTGCAGGCTGACGCGGCGGCGTTCGCGCTGGTCGTCGTCCGCTTCCACAATGTTGATGACAATCAGGCCGTTTAGATGTCCCGTGGTGGGGGCCGTCCCGTCCGGCTCAGTGCCGACAAAATTGAATCGGAGCGGCGTTCTGTTCTCGCCGTCCTTGATTTCCATTGGAAGCCCAAGTCGCATGATTGTATAAATGACGCGGCGTTTCGCGGCTTCCAATTTTCGCCAGCGCTCTTGGTTTCCGTCTGTGGATAAATTGGGAATGATCTTGTTAAGCTGGCAGGACACACAGAAGGGCGACGAGTCGCTGGCCGGAACCATCCAATTGCAGACCTGGTATTTCAGGCTGTTATCGCAGAGCTTGAACAGCGGTTCGGCGGATGAAATCGACAGAGCGCGCCATTTCCCATCGCCAGCGGATTCAATCGCGCTGAGGTCTCCTTGCGTCGGCAGAAAACCGAGGTCATGCCCGCAGTTCACACACTTCACGTTTTCAAAGAAAACGAGGCTGCCGCAATGGTCGCAATGAAAAGCTTTCACGTTTGCCCGGGGGTGACGGCGTCCTAAATATAGTTCAGCAACATCAGCAGGATGACGAGAATCAAAACCGTGCCGATTGTTCCGCTGGGCGCATATCCCCAATTCCGGCTATGAGGCCAGGTCGGAAAGACGCCTAATAATAACAGAATCAAAATAACCAATAAGATAGTGCCTACGCTCATGAAACCGACACAAGCTGAATCGATGCCACGTTTGGGCCGTTGTCAAATTGATTGCAATGGCTGGGCAAAACGCAAATGGCTGGTTTTACGCTGCGTCAGAGGGGAGGGAAATCAGGGACGGGGATTCAGCAAGGCCAATGCTCTCCTTTTCGTTGATCTATATGGGTAGAGAAACGCCTCGAAAGCAGGTCTCGCCAAGAGGTGTGCAATGGCAACTTGACTGCAGCGTCACTTCCTGCGCTTTCCACTCGTGCAATTTGCATGAAAAATCGGATGCACTTTGCACTTGTCAGTGAAGGCAGCAATGCGGGCCATCATGCGCGTGGCCTCGACGGGAAATTTTCCCATGGACGATTCGCCTGACAGCATGACCGCGTCCGTTCCGTCCAGAATAGCATTCGTCACGTCGGAAACCTCCGCCCGGGTCGGACGGTCGCGCTCCATCATGGACAGCAGCATTTCCGTGGCGGTGATGACGGGTTTCCCCAGCCGACGTGCGCATTGAATGATTTTCTTTTGCACGATGGCGATTTCCTCCAAGGGGACCTCGAGGCCGAGATCGCCGCGCGCGACCATCACCATGTCCGCCGCGCCAATGATTTCCTCCAAATGATCGAGTGCTTCGCAGCGCTCGATTTTGACAATGATTTTGGCCGTGCCGCCCACGCCACGTATAAATTCGCGGAGGCGGATCACCTCTGCGGCGGAAGTCGCGTAAGACTCCGCGACCCAATCCACCTTGTGCTTCAAGCCGAAGCAAACGTCGTCGAAATCCTTTTCAGTTGGCACCTTTACGGGCGCCGCCTTGCCGGGGACGTGGACTGCCTGCTCCGTTTTGATTTTGCCGCCAACCCTTACTTTGCAGCGCACTTCCTTGGGGGATGCCTTCATCGCAGTCAACTGCAAATCTCCGTCGGCTAGGAGGACGGTGTCGCCGGGTTCGATAACGCTGAGGACTTCCGGAATGCTGACCGCGGCAATGGATGCGTTGCCTTTGATCTGGCGCGCTGTGAGAGTGAAGACGGCTCCCTTTTTGAGTTCCACCTTGTTCTTGCCGAGATTGAGCAATCTGACTTTCGCTCCCGTCAGATCCTGAAGAATGTTTATTTTGCGGCCGGTCGCGGCCTCGGCTTTCCTGATGCGCGCGATATCCACCGCCATCTCCGCCTGATTGGCGTAGGAGCAATGCAGCCTCGCCGAGTCCATTCCTGCTTTGATCAACGCTTCAATTTTTCTCTGCGTCCGGCAGGCCGGGCCGATGGTGCATACAATCTGCGTGCGAGGGAAATCCTGCGCAGCGGATTTGGCGCGCTCACTCACTTGGGCAAGAGCGCGGAGTAGATGCCTTCTTCCTGGACGGCCTTCCAGCCGCCGCCGGGATTATATTCTTTCATGCGCGTGGCGATTTCGGTCGTCTGCGCCCCCAAATTCTTCTCGTACACTATCCCGTCCTGGTTGACGATGAATGTCATGATTCCGGAGCGATCCCATTTCTCCGGGAACGCCACCAGAGCGAATCCCTGCGTCAGCAATCCGCCGCTCATGTAATTTTTTGCGCCGCCTGGCGCTTCGGCTCCCTGCGCCGTCAAGATGCGAAAGAAATATCCGTGGTAGGGCTTCGATTCCGAGCCTGTGGAACCGGCGTAACCTTTGGATTCCGCATTGGCCACGATCTGCGAAAAGGGACTCATGGGCTCTCCCGGCCCGGATTTCCAAAAAAGCCCGTCCCGGCTTCCATCTGCGCTCATGAACTTCTGGGCATAACACCCGTTGAGGCCCGCGTTGATAGTCGCGTACTGCTGCTGGGCTTTCACGTAGGCGCGGCAAAGCCCAATGGCATGAATTTCATCCTTCCCGATGTTCCGGCTGATGATCTCCTCCCGGCCGGCCGCAGTGTCGAAGTGCCATTGTCCATTTGCCTGCACCAAGGGAATTGGCATCGGCCACTCGTTGGTGCCGACTTCGATTTCAATAAGACCGTTGCCATTTGGAACTGCCCGGCAGTATTGCGCGACTGCTTCAGCGAAATGTTTTTCGTTATTCGAGTCCTGGACTTTATCGCCGGTGGCAAACTTTTCGAAATCCGGGCCGAAAAGGTCGCGCATTGCGCTGTTGTCATGTGCCGCCGTAGCTATGCGAAGGGCGGTGACTGCGTCATCTGGCGAGGCAAAAGTGCGCTGTTCCGCCGACGCCGCGCCCGCACCGAGGCATAGTCCGATGGCCGCAATGGCGGCCCAGAAATGATTTCTATTTGATGGTTTCATGGTTTCTCAGGATTTATCGGTGACCGCCGCTGCCGCCTCCATGCGCAATTCTGCCCCCCCCGCCGGTTGCATGTGCTGCAAACGCGCCGGGATGAGCGGCCGCCCGGCTTTGAAAACCGCGATCACTGTAGGCGCGGACATCGCGCCCGCGTTCGGAATAACCTCCGTAAAAATCGTAATCTGGTCCGTAATCCAAATATGGCGCCGGGGCGACCACCACCCCGCCAGAACCCCCCTCCACATATCCCCCCGCGCATCCGGCGAGCAACGCGGCGAGACCAGCCATCGCGGCCATTCTTAATGATTTCATATTCATGTTGCAGTCCGAGGGTAAAGTTTTGAGCGCATCAACGTGGGATGCACGGGGCATCCCACGTTCGACTTCCACAGGCGATGCGCTTTGCGGCGCGCCTGGGCAGTTGCCGAAGCGCCCGCCGCATTCGCTTATCGTCCCAACAATTTAGCGACGATAAAAATGAGGACTGCCCCGCCCAGACCGCCACCAGCCAGTAGATACACCAGAGCGTATCCGGCTGCCGCGAACATGGGAACGGTTCCTAAAATAGTTGCATTCATAGCGCTTTGTTTAGCTGGGAGCGTGCCAAGAACCAACCAAGACCGTCAGGCAGCTTTTCTACGGCTGCCCTTGCCAGGCTTTGCCCCGGTTTCGTGCGCGGGTTTCTTCCGCTTGGAGGCCGTTTCCTCCAGGCTGCGCCGCAGCACGTCGGCGAGATCGACCACATTTCCGGGATGCTTGGCGGCCTTGGAGGGCGTTTTGACATCACGTCCGCCGCTTTCGACCTTTTTCTCTATCAAGGCCATAATGGATTCCTTGTATTCGTCTTTGTACTTGTGGGGCTCCCAGTCGACGGTCATCTGCGCCACCAGTGTTTTCGCCATGTCGATTTCGTTTTTTGCAAGAGCGGGAAATTTTGGGAAATCCAATGTCTCGGGTTCGACCAGTTCGTCCGCGAAATGCATCAGTTCCAGCAACAACGCTTCGCCCTGAGTTTTCACGGCGGCGAGGTATTGCTTTGTCTTAATCACGACTTTTGCAATTGCCACCTTTTCCTCGTTGCGCAGCGTTTCACGCAAGAGCGCGTAGGCCTTCGCTCCGCCCTTGGCCGGCTTCATGTAATAAGGCTTGTAGAAAAACATCGGATTGATTTCCGAGAGCTTGACGAAGTCCATGATATCCACGGTCTGCGTGGCCTCGATGTCGACGCGTTTGAAATCCTCTTCCTTTAAAACGACGAATTTTCCTTTTTCGTATTCGTAGCCTTTGACGATTTGATCCCACGGCACCTCCTTGCCATCGGCTTCCGCCACCCGTTGATAATTGACGGGGCTGAGGTCGGCGGCGCGCAGAAGACGAAATTTCAATTCGTCGCGCTGCGCGGCCGCCATCAAAGCCACCGGAATGTTGATCAACCCAAAACTAATCGAACCTGACCATATTGGACGCATAATTCAGGCAGTCATTAAGCATGATCAATGCCGTTGCGCCGAAGCGTCCGGGCCGAAGACGTCGCGCTGCGTTTCGGTTGCATTCTGCAAAGGACTCCCCGGCGTCGGCGCTCCCCGATCATAAGGCACCACCGGCCGGCGCGTCAGATAATCCGTCATTGCGAACGAAATAAAGATCATCCACCAAACAAAGCCCGCGCAAACGAACACCCAGACCAATCGCGAACTGTAGCGCACTTGCATGAAAAACAATATGACGAGCGCCATCTTCAATCCCGAAATAAGAAGCGCGACAATGGTGTTTCCCAATCCCAAGTCAACGCGGGCGGCAAAGAAAGTCGCCGCCAGCAGAGCCAGAAGCGATGCCCACGTCATCCAAAGCGCCTTTGCGCTGGTCGTCCGTTCGCTCATTGGTTCCTCCCTATCAGGTACAGCAGGGGATATAGATAAATCCAAACGATGTCGACGAAGTGCCAATAAAGTCCGCTGACTTCGACAGGAGTGTGATATTGGCTGCTGAATTTTCCGCGCCGGGCCATGAGCGCGATTGCGGAAAGTAGCCCAATTCCAATCAGCACATGCAGCGCGTGCAGCCCGGTCATAGCCCAATAGAAGTAAAAAAACAATTCCTGGTGCGAGTCCCCTCGCGCAATAAACGACGGCCCCGGCACCAGATGTTGGTGAACGTCCTCGGTATATTCCATGGCCTTCACTCCTAGAAATCCAACCGCCATGGCGATTGTCAACAAGAGATTTCGGACGATGGCTTTTCTCGCACCGCGTTCGGAAGCCTGCACCGCCAGCGCCATCGTCAAACTGCTGGTCAGCAGGATGGCGGTGTTGATCGTGCCGTAAGTGGCGTTGGTGCGGCGGCTCGCTTCGGCGAAAGCGTGCGGATAAGTGTGGCGATACACGATGTAGCCGACGAACAGCCCCCCGAAGAACATGATTTCCGTGGCGAGAAACGCCCACATTCCGAGGCGCGCCGCCTCCTCTTGCTGCTCCGCCGAATCGAATTGTTCGCGCAGCCACGCTGGGGATTCATCCATAATCCACCTCCGCGTTCACATCGTAATTGTAGGGCTTGGGCGGAAGCGCTGGAGGCGTGTTGAAATTATGCACCGGCGGCGGCGAGGAAGTTTGCCATTCCAATCCGCACGCGTGCCACGGATTCGGCCCGGCTTTTTTCCCGTGCCGCAGCGACCATATCAAATAGATCACCGGAAGGATGTAACCCGCCGCGAGGATGGATGCGCCCGCCGTGGAAAGAATATGGTAAATCTGAAACTCTGGCGCGTAATTGTGGTAGCGTCGCGGCATTCCCATGTAGCCCATGATGAATTGCGGGAAGAACGTCAGGTTGAACCCAATGAACGTAATCAGCGCCGCCAGTTGGGCCGGTTTCTCTGGATAAATCCGACCGGTGATTTTTGGCCACCAAAAATGAAGCCCGCCCATAAATCCCGTCACCATTCCGCCGACCATAATGTAATGAAAATGGGCGACGACAAAATAAGTGTCTGTCACGTGAACATCGACTGCCAGCGCGGCGAGAAACAAGCCCGTCAACCCGCCGATGGTGAACAGCCCAATGAACGCCAGCGCGTAGAGCATCGGAGTTTCCAAACTGATCGAGCCGCGATAGAGCGTCGCGGTCCAATTGAACACTTTGATCGCCGAAGGCACCGCGACCAGGTAGCTCAACACCGAGAAAACCATTCCCGCATAAATCGATTGGCTGCTGACAAACATGTGGTGGCCCCAGACGAGAAAACCCAAAATCGCAATGGCCACGCTCGCCAGCGCCACCCACGAGTAACCGAAAATTTCCTTGCGCGAAAAACAACTGATGATTTCGCTCACGACGCCCATTCCCGGCAGAATCATGATGTAAACCGCCGGGTGCGAATAAAACCAAAAGAGGTGTTGAAACAAAATCGGATCGCCTCCGAGTTTCGGATCGAAAATGCCGATGTGCCATAACCGCTCCAGCGCCATCAAAGCCAGCGTGATCGCCAGCACAGGCGTGGCGAGGATGAGAATTAAACTCGTCGAATACATCGACCACAGGAACAGCGGCATGCGAAACCACGTCAGCCCCGGCGCTCGCATGGTGTGAATCGTAATGATGAAATTGAGGCCGGTGAGAATCGAGCTGAAGCCCGCGATGAAAATTCCCGCCGCCATCATGATGACATGCGTGTTGGAGTAAGTGCTGCTGAACGGCGTGTAAAACGTCCAACCCGTATCGACACCGCCGACGATGATCGAGTAAAGCACGAACGCCCCTCCGGTCATGAACAGGTACCAACTTAGAAGATTCAATTTCGGAAACGCGACGTCGCGCGCGCCGACCATGATTGGAATCACAAAATTTCCCAGCACGGACGGGATGGACGGAATTAAAAAAAACCAAACCATCAGCACGCCGTGCAGAGTGAAAAGCTTGTTGTAAGTCTCGTTGAGAAAAAACATCCCGCGCGGACGAAGCAGCTCCAGGCGCATCAACCCTGCCGCCACCCCCGCCACCACAAAAAAGACGATGATCGCGAACAGGTAAAGCAGGCCGATGCGTTTGTGATCGGTCGTCAGCAGCCACGAGCGCACCGTGTGCCCCGCTGAAAGATAGTCCTCCTTTTCGGTTTCCGATTTTGGAGCTGGGATGTAAACGGTGCTCATGTGTTGCAAACCAAATTTAGGTAGGGACGCCTCGCCGAGGCGTCCGGCTTGCCCACCGTAGCTTTAGCGTAGGAGGGTTGCGCGTGAATATCGCCTCGGCCCGGACGCCTCGGCGAGGCGTCCCTACCTCTAGTGAGAGTCGACAAAAGTTGTTCTGCGCCCTGTTCATGGGTTCGTCGACTCCGTCGGTTTCACGCCCGAAAGCCCACGAATGTAAGCGAGAAGCTGCACCACTTGCTCTTCCGAAACGCGGCCCTGAAATGTCGGCATCGCATTGCTGTAACCGGCGACGATTTGCGAAGCCGGAAGCAAAATCGAATCGCGGATGTATTGATCGTCAGCCGTCACGACCGTGCCATCGGACAGTGGAACGGGGCTTCCGTAAATGCCTTCTAATCGCGGCGCGCGAACCACCGAGTTACCCATATGGCAGCCGCTGCATCCCAGATCGCGAAAAAGTTTCTCACCTTCTCGCGCGAGATTGTCATTGCCGCCGGAGGAAAGCCACGTTGCATAGTCTTCCGGCTTCATCACGACGATATCTCCACCCATCGTCGAATGATCGGTGCCGCAATACTCGGCGCAGAAGAGATGATACGTTCCCGGTTTGATGGCTCGGAACCACTCCGTGACATAACGTCCAGGTACCACATCCTGTTTGACGCGAAAGGCCGGAATGAAAAAGCTGTGAATGACATCCTCCGAAGTCATCGTTAATTTGACAGCCTGTCCAACGGGAATATGCAATTGATTGATTTCCCGCCTCCCCTCCATGTGTTGGATTTTCCACATCCATTGTTTCCCAACGACAAAGGCCTCTAGCGCCCCCGCCGGCGGCCGTTCCACCTGGTAATAAAGATCCGCGCCCCACGCGAACAACCCGAGCATCATAAGAAAAGGAACCACCGTCCAAACGATTTCGACTTTCCAGGTTTTGATTTTAATCGGTGTACGATCCGCTTTTTTCCCGCGGCGATACTTGAAGATGAAAAAAATCATCGGGACAAAAATAATCGCGAGGTAAAGCAGGCTGATCAGAACCAAACCGGAGAAAAGCCAATCGACTTTTCCAGTCATCTCCGCTGCCGCGTTGGGAAAAAGGAGTCCGTGCATGGTCAGCCTTTCTCCAATCGCGGCGTGCGTCCGCGACGCCAGGCCCCGACAATCAACGCCACCAAACCCGCTAAAATCATAAGCGAGATTACGCGCACGACTGTCAAAATAATGGCGCTGTATTTTCCGGTGACGGGGCTGTAACGGAAACAAAGCAGAAAAATTTGCTCCACCGGCGAGCCGACTTTCGCGGCGGAAGCATCCTCAATGGCCTTCGTGACATCCGCGGGCGAATACGCGACGCCTGAAAGGTAGTGCGAAATTTTTCCGTTCGGCGACAGGACGACCAATCCGCTCGGATGCGCATATTGACGGGAAGTGGAATCGTAAATGTATTGAAAGCCCACGTCGCTGGCGAGTTGGCGGATGGCGGGCTCGTCACCGGTGAGAAAATGCCAGCCATTGGCCGCGCCGGATTGGCCGAAACGCGTCACGTAAGATTTCTTCTTGGCAGCTGCGAGCGCCGAGCCTTCGCGCGGGTCGATGCTCACGTTGACTACCACATAATCGCGGCCCATCTGCGGTTTGATGTCCTGCAATGCGCTCACCATGCCGTTGGCGACGAGGCTGCAGAGCATCGGGCACTCGTAATATCCGAGAACGAGAATCACGGGCTTGCCGTCGAAGTAGTGGCCAAGCCGCACGCGATTCCCATTTTCGTCGCGAAAGGGAAGATTCAATGAAATCGACGCGCCCGGCTTTTCATCAAAGGCAATTTCGCGGAGCGCATCGTCCGTCAGCAGTTGCGCGGAGACGCTCCGCGCCAGGAGGAGAATGCAAATCAGAATCCGCGCGCTCATGGATGAGCCTCCTGTTGTTTCGCCAGGACAAGTTCCATCGCCCGTGCAATCGGAATGCGCACAATGCCGCTGGTTCGGTTGATCCAGCCGTAATTTGTAATTTCTGCATCCTCGCGGGCGCGCAAGGCTTGCAAATCGACTATTGGATTCGGCTGTTCACGCGGACCCGGAAAATACGGAACGTTCGCGCTGACGGAGCGAGGTGGCGACTTGCTCAGAACGGCTTCGTCACCTCGCGCCGCGCGATTCTCAAAACGGCGCGACATGCCGGCAACGGTGGCGTAAACCACCACGAGCGTCACGGTGAGTACGCCGAGGAAAATGAGAATTCCTTTGAAGTTGATGTCGTTATTTTGCATGGGCGAAAACGTAGGAAATTCTGGGATCGTTTTGCGTGAGCAGCGGCGCGCGTTTCAATTGCGCCGCGAAAGCGGCCAGCCACATTCCGCCAACGCCGACGGGCGCCACAAAATCCAGCCAGTGAATGTGCAAACCGGTCTTGAAAAAGGACGGTTCGACCAGCCACCATGAATTGATCAGTTGACAGACAAAGACGATCCCTGCCAATGCGCGGAGCGCCTGCGGCTTCCTTTTGGAAGCGCGGAATAGGAGCAGGAAAAACGGCAGGAAAAAATTAAACAGCGCGAGGAAGCTTGCCACCCATTTCCACCCGCCCGCAATGCGGTGAAGGTACCAGCCGATTTCCTTCGGCAAATTGCCGCTCCAAATGATGAGCAGTTGCCCAAAGCACACGTATGTCCAGAACATCACGAACGTGAGCAGGAAATTTCCAAGTTGGTGAAACTGCCCTTCTTCTGCCACCTCGGCAAATGGCGGCTGGTCGCGGAACCAAGCGAGCATGATGATGACGAGCGCAAAAGTCGCCAGAATTTGCCCCGCGCAAACGATGATCGCGGCCATCGTTGAATACCAATCCGGCTCCAGCGACATCAGCCAATCAATCCACGCGAAGGTGACCGTTAGCGCATAAATTATGACGCCGGGGCCGCTCAGTGATCTTGCCCGCTGCGTTGGCGCGACATCCGTTGTTTCGTCCTGTTGCCGCGACCATTTTCGCAGCGACAACGCCATCCATATCCACACAGCAAAAATGACTACCGCCCGAATGGCGAAGCCAGTCACATTCAGATAATGCGCCTTGAAAGCAAGCGCGGGAATGTGGGCCACTCCATCCGGCCCCGCCCATTCGTAGAGCTGCCGCAGTCCGGCGAACAACGGCAGAAATAAAATTCCCATCGCCGGCAGCGTCATGTAACCGGCTTCCATGAATCGCCTCGTGACATCGCCCCACCGTCCGCTGGTGAGGTGATGAATCATTGCCACACACAAGCAGCCAAGCGAGAGGCCAAGCCAGAAGAGAATGGCAAAGAGATAAGAAATGAAAAATTGCCGCGTGTTGACGAACGCGCCAACGCCGCAGGCCAGCAATCCGGCGATTCCGGCGAAGAAGGCCGCGGATTGAAGGCGGTTGGTTCGTGCGAGCAGAACGCTGTTCATTTTGCTTGCGCCTCCAATGTTGAGCGTTCGGCAGGCGGGACGTCCGCCAGCGCGGCGTGCCGGCTCAATTGCAGAACGCCGATATATGCGGCGATAGCCCATCGGTCATCGGAATCAACGCGATTGGCGTAGGAGAACATCACGCCATAACCGCGCGTCATCACGTCGTAGAAATATCCAGGTGGCTTTTCACGAAGACGGTCGATGGTGAAATCCGGCGGCGCCGGAAATCCTCGCTGCACGATCATGCCGTGGCCGTCTCCAGTCCGGCCATGGCATTCCGAACAATAAATGTTAAAACGATCCTGTCCCCGCTCCAAAACCGTACGCGTGACCGGGAACGGCATTTGTGTCAAATAATTGGTGCCGATCCGGCCAGTGTCATAAGAAATGTTCGTATGAAAATTCTCCTGCGCAACGGCATGCGCTGGCAAAGGCCGCGAGGCCGCGCCGTCGGAAAAGAAATCGCTGCTCTTCAGCGGGTCGCCGCGCGGCTGATCGTACATTTCGCGGCGGCAGCCGTTGAACAGCATCGACATCGCGCAGACAACGATTGGCACGCTCCACTTCACGCCGGCACCTCCGCGATCATAAACGGATTCAATCGTTCCAAAAAAGTCCGCGTTGCCGCGATATCGAACTTCGCATCGCTCGATTCGATGCAGAGGAAAAATCGATCCGTCGAGGCGCGCGCAAATTCCGGCACGTTGAAAACGGGGTGATGCGGCTGCGGCAGGCGATTCAGAGCGATCATCGAGACAATCGCCGTCAACGCCGCGCACAGCACCGTCAATTCGAATGTGATCGGGATGAACGAGGGCCAGCTATGGAGCGGACGCCCGCCGATATTTACCGGATAATCGATGGTGCTGGCATACCATTGCATGAAATATCCGCCCACACCCCCCGTCATTCCGCCGCACAACACCAGAAATGGAATGATGGACCCTTTGCGCCCGAGAGCCTCGGCCAATCCCTCGACGGGAAACGGCGAATAGGCGTCCATGTCGCGAAATCCGCTGGCGCGAGCTTCGTGCGCGGCGCGAAGCAATTCCTCGTGCGTTTCAAATCCCGCCATCAGGCCTGCCAGCGCCGGTTTCATGGCTTGGCCTCCTGTTTTTCGGCGATCAGCGCGCGGACTTCGCTCATCGAAATGGCAGGCAGCAATCGCAGGAAGATGAACAGCAGCGTCAAGAACAATCCCACGCTGCCTGCCAGCGTCATCCAATCCCATTTCGTCGGCGTGTACATCCCCCACGACGACGGCACGAAATCGCGATGCAAACTGGTGACGACGATGACGAAGCGCTCGATCCACATTCCGGCGTTGATGAAAAGAGCGACGATAAAAAGGAAAAGCGGTGTGGTCCGCACACGACGCGACCAGAGAGCCTGCGGGATGAGCACGTTGAACAGCATGAGCGCCCAGAAAATCCAGCCGTAGGGGCCGAAGGCGCGATTTGCCATCATGTATTCGTCGAAGACATCCCCGCTGTACCAGGCCATGAAGGCCTCCATCAAATAGCCGTAGGCCACCATCATGCCGGTGGCGAACATGACATTGGCCATGTTGTTCAAGTGGCGCTGCGTGATGAGGCTCTGCAATCCATAAAGCTTGCGCAGTGGAATCACGATATTAAGCACCATGGCGAATCCCGAATAAATTGCGCCTGCCACGAAATACGGCGGAAAAATGGTCGAGTGCCAGCCCGGCACCATCGCCACCGCGAAATCGAAACTCACCACGCTGTGGACGCTCAGCACGAGCGGTGTCGCCAGACCGGCCAGCAGCAGGTAGGCGGTTTGCTGGCGCTGCCAATGGGCCGCCGAGCCGCGCCAGCCCATGGCGAGAATTCCGTAGAACATCTGGCCCAGCCGCGTTTTCGCGCGGTCGCGCAAGGTCGCCACATCCGGCAGCAATCCTGAATACCAGAAGATCAGCGACACCGTGAAATAAGTGCTGACAGCGAAGACGTCCCAGACCAGCGGACTGCGAAATTGCGGCCAAAGCCCCATCGTATCCGGGTAAGGCAGCAGCCAATAAAACAGCCATGGCCGTCCAAGGTGGAGCAGCGGAAACATTCCCGCGCACGCGACCGCAAAAAGCGTCATCGCCTCTGTCAAGCGATTGATGGAGGTTCGCCATTGCTGATGCAGCAGCAGCAAAATGGCCGAGATAAATGTCCCGGCGTGCCCAATCCCAATCCACCAGACGAAATTGACAATGGCAAAGCCCCACGCCACCGGCACGTTGACTCCCCAAACTCCAATCCCTCGCAGCAGCAACACAGAGACGGCCAGCAGAAACATCATCAGCAGCGAAAACGCCACGGCGAAACTGATCCACCACGTCTTGGGTCGCGGGTGATGGAGCACAATGGAGCCGATTTTATCTGTGACAGACCCGTAATTCTCTCCCGGGCCGATGAACCGCGACGGGTATCCCAGCTTTGTCGGTGGTCCTGATTCGATTTCGTTCACGCCTCGCCCTCCAGTTTCGGATGGGGATTGCGCAGGCGCGCGAGATACGTCGTGCGCGGGCGCGTGTTCAATTCGCCGAGCATCGCGTAGTTCAGCGGCGACCCCTTCCATTTCGAAACTTCCGTGGCCGAATCGTCAATGTTCCCGAAGGTGATGGCGCGGGCGGGGCAAACTTGTTGACAGGCCGTTTTGATCTCGCCATCACGAATCGGACGATTCTCAATTTCCGCCGCGATTCTGGCCGCGCTGATGCGCTGGATGCAGTAAGTGCATTTCTCCATCACGCCCCGCCAGCGCACGGTCACATTCGGATTCCGCATCGACTTGAGGCTCGGCGTTTCGAAATCCGAGTAACGAAAGAAATTGAAGCGGCGAACTTTGTAGGGGCAATTGTTCGAGCAATAACGCGTGCCGACGCAGCGATTGTAAACCTGCAAATTCAATCCTTCGTGGTCGTGCAGCGTTGCGCCCACGGGACAGACGAGTTCGCACGGCGCGTTCTCGCAATGCATGCACGGCACGGGTTGATGATGCACGCGGGGATTTTCGGCCGGCCCCTCAAAATACTGATCGATGCGTATCCACGCCATGTCGCGTCCCGCCGCGACTTGCTCCTTGCCCACCACCGGAATATTATTTTCCGCCTGACACGCGAGCGCGCAGGCGTTGCAGCCGATGCACGCGTTCAAGTCAATCGCCATGCCCCATGCGTCCTGGCGGATTTTGAACTCGTTGGCGTTGTAAAGCGTGTCAGCGGCAGCGGGCTCCGGTTCGCGGCCTTTTTTTGTGGCATCGTGATCGGCGCGAAATTGCAACAGCGTGCTGGTGCGGATAATGTCGCGGCCTTCGACATTGTGCATATGCTGCGTGCTGGCCAGCGTTGCGCGCCGGCCTGTTTTGACGATTTCCAAACCGGGCCCGGCCCAATAATTTGCCAAAGAGCGAAGTGGATAACCATTCACGCCCACATTTTTTCCAACCGACCCAACTCGCGTCCGGCCATTTCCCAAATGGACCGTGACGCTGTTCTCCGCCTGCCCTGGCGTAATCCAGACGGGCGCGGCTAATGACGCGTCTTTCAACCGCAGTTCCACGATGTCGCCAGATTCCAATTGAAGGCGCTGCGCGAGAGCCGGGCTTATTAGCGCCGGATTATCCCACGTCACTTTGCTGAAAGGTTTGGGAGCTTCCTGAAGCCATCCATTATTGGCGAATCGCCCATCCCAAATGGTCGGGTCTGGTCGGAAAAGAAGTTCCACCTTTTCGGAACTCCCGATGGCTGCCGAATCCATAGCGGCGCTGCTGTTTGGCTGAATGGAAACAGGAGCGAAGGCCGAACCCTCCACCACCCCATCGTGCAAAATCCTGCGCCACGCATTTTCAAAATCCGGTTCTTGGATTTGCGAGCGCCAATGAGCCCGCACAATGTCGTAGTCGCTCCAAACTTCGCTGTGAATGGCGGCGTGAAGAACTTCGTGCGCCGTCTTGCTCTCATAGAGCGGCGCGATCAGCGGCTGAATGACTGATGCCGTGCCATCGAACGCGCGCGCATCGCCCCATGCTTCGAGAAAGTGCGATTCGGGAACGTGCCACTGGCATTGGGCTGAAGTCTCGTTGAAATCCGTGTGGAGATGGATACTCATCTTGACACGTTCCAGCCACCGAGCCCATTGCAATTCGGCGGGTGCGTCAAATACAGGATTGCCGCCGATGATGATGAGGCATTCCACAATCCCCTTTTCCAAATCGCCGCGCAATTCCTGAATCGATTGGCGATGATTGACCCATTTAGCCTGAGCGGAGCGTGTGTATTCCACGGTCTTCCCGACCGCACCCAGTTTGGTGTTGATGAGATGCGCCAGGGCATGAATCGTGGGTGGCTGCGGCTCGCCTGCTATGACAGCGCAAGCTCCTTGGGCTTGTTTTAAATCTTCCGTCAACGCGTGAAGCCATTTCTCAACTTTCGCGGCAAGCGGTCGCGAGGGATTCGCGGCGGTCACACCCAATTCCACCGCCAAGGCACGCGCCAGTATTTCAATTTCCCCCGACGTCGCGGGAATCCGATGGTCCGCCACCGAGCCTGTGAGGGAAGGTGTCGGCTCCATCACGTAAAGGCGATTGGCATCGCCCCCCTGCGCCGCGATTCTGCGCCCATCGGCGAATCGGCGCGTCAAGGCGAGGCAATCCGGGTGCGCGAATAGAAAGTCCGAGTCCAGCGAGAGGACGACGCGGGCGCGATCAAGATGGTAGCGCGCTTCGACGGCCTTGCCGAAAGCCAGTCGCGCGCCTTCCAGGGTATTGTCACGCGCCAAAGGCTCGAATTGATGCCAACGGGCTTCGGGAAACTGGCGCCGCAATTCGTCCAACTGCGCCGCCATTGTCGGAGAACAAGCGCCTTGTGTCAGGATGCGCAACCCGGCGCCGCGACGTGCGCGTTGCTCACGCATCGCGTTCTCGAGCTCCGCCAGGAACGATGGGTAATTGCTTGTGCGGCCCGCTTCGGTCACCGTTCGAGGGCGATCCGGATCGTAAAGATCCAACAGCGCCGCTTGCTGAAAAATCCCCGTTGCGCCGAGGCTCGAAGGGTGGTTGGGATTGCCCTCGATTTTCGTGGGATGGCCTTCGTGACTTTCCACCAGCAGGCCCGTGGCGAAGCCGTTGAAGGGCATTGCTGTCGCGTAATGCAGCGGACGGCCGGGAATCAATTCCTCAGGCCGTTTGACGTAAGGCACAATCGGATGCACTGGCTCCCGCGTGCAGGCGCTCAAGCCACTCAGCGCCATGGCGGAGCCCGCGATTTTCAGGAAGTCCCGCCTGGTAAATTCGCGGGCGGGCGGCTCGAAAGGTTCGGCAAATTCGGCGGCCGCCCCATCCGCGGAATTCCTGCCGCGCGCCAATTCCGAAAGGCTTCGCCAATAACGGGGTCCAGATGATTCGGCGGCGTTCATCGGTGGCATCGGCTGCAATCCGTCATTTCGGGCCGACTGATGTGATTGTCGGCCACCAGCTTCGCGCCCCGGCTCGCCTGGTCTGGCGGCGGTTGCCAATGCATATCAAAGACCTCGCCATGAGGGCGGATGAAATCCTCCGGGTGGCGATGGCATTGCAGGCACCATTTCATATAGAGGGTCTCGCCTTTCCACGTCATCGTCATTTCGTGGACGGGCCCGTGGCACGTCTCGCAGCCGATGCCCTTCGCAACGTGGATGCTGTGATTAAAGAAAACGAAATCCGGCAATTTATTGACACGATTCCATTTCAATGGCTGCCCGGTGGCAAGGCTTTGCCGAACCGGCGCGAGCAGAGGCGCATCCGTGAATAATTGCGAATGGCACGTCATGCACGTTTCCGTGTCCGGCAGTCCCGCGAACGCCGATTTTTCCACGGAAGTGTGGCAGTACCGGCAATCAATCCCGAGTTGTTCGGCATGATGGCGGTGGCTGAACGGAACCGGCTGGCTCAAGGGCGCATTCACGCGCGTTGTGTAAGGCGACCAAAAAATTTCGCCCCACGCCCAGCCCGCAAAAACGACCGCCAACCCACCCCCCAGGATGCTTGCCCTGGCGACGGTGTTGGCGCGTGGCGTGAATAATTGAGCCATCGAGTCAACGGCAAGCGCGGCGCGCGCAGCCTGCGGTGATCAGCCCTGCGATTGGCGAGGCCGGACCTTACGCCCGCCGGCCCATGAGCAAACTGCCCAGTCCGACGACGGCAGCCGCAATGCCTCCAACGACAAGCCAGAGGGTTTTGTCCGTGGAAGTTCCCGTGACCACACGCGAAACGCCGGAAGCGGCTGAGTGATAGGAGTCGTATCCCATGCACAAGCAGATGATTCCGACGACCAGCAATGCAATGCCTACAATTTGTTTCATAGATTTTCCGTTTAGCTAGGGTCATGCCAAAGGCCTGTCAAACGATATGGGGTGTACTCCCGTTGCTTTCTGCAACAAGCCATGCGCTGGATTGGCAAGATGCAACAAGAATGAATGCGCCCTGCGAAATGGATAAAACCTAAAGCGCTGCCGCATAGATAGTTATAAATGTGCTCGTTCGCGGTATTCTTCGTGCTAATAGGTGCGGCGGGGAATTGCTGGATAATTAACCCGCGCTCAAAATGAGTTACGAAGCTGTCACACGAAATCTTGCCACTGTTGCCCTGATGCGGCGCATCGCCCAGCAGCGCGCGGCCATCGAGCGCTGCCAGTTTTGCAAAACGCCTGTCCCGGGCGTTCACCGGCATCTTTTGGAAATGGCAACCCGCAAGATGGTCTGCTCGTGTGACTCATGCGCCCGCAAATTTCAATACCTCGTGCGGGATCGCTTTAAGCTGATTCCACGCGGCGCGAGGCTGCTGCCCGACTTTGCGCTGCCGGAATCGCTGTGGGAAGATTTTGCAATGCCGATCAACCTCGCCTTTTTCTATCGCGAAACCGCGTCGGGAAAGGTTGTCGCGCTTTATCCTTCGCGCACAGGCGCGACGGAATCGCCGCTCACCAGCGAACTTTGGGAGCGGCTTGAAATGGAGAATCCAGAGCTGGCGGAAATGGAGCCGGACGTGGAGGCGCTTTTGGTCAATCGCGTCGGCGGCGCGCGGGAATGTTTTATCACGCCGATGGACGCCTGTTACGAGCTGGCCGGCCTGATGCGCCTGCATTGGCGCGGGCTGTCCGGCGGCGAAAGCATGTGGCACGAGATCGATCGTTTTTTTGCCTCTCTTCGCGAACGAGCCACAGTGAGCGGGCCGGAGTCCGCGGAAATGATTCATGCCTGAACTGGATTCCATGCCGCCGACAGTGGAGCAGATCGCCAATGCGGTCCATTATGGCGGCTACACACTTTATCCATATCAATCATCGGCGGTAAAAAACCGGCGCGAGGGTTTTGCGTTTGGACGCGTCCGCCCGAAGGATTTCAGCGAATCTCCTTATGGGGACGAGCCGTGCCTGAAGCAAACGGAGTGCCTCCTGGAATTGCGCAACGATTCCCCAGCGCTCGATATCACCGTGCGGTTCTTGCAGCCGATGTGGCGCGATGTGGGTTACGTTTCGACCGAGTTTCCATTTCGCGCGCTGGCGGAATTGGAAGTGGACGGGCGGACTTACCAAACGCGGCTCGAAGCGGTGGAGCGGAGAATTCCAGTCTCGCTCAAGAATCTCGACAAATCGCAGCGCGCCACTCTCAAATTCGCCTTTCCGGCGGTGCGATTTCTGGAGCCAATCGGCGGCAAACCGAGCACCGATGGCTCCACGATTTTGCGCCGCCAGGAGGCAATCGAAGGCGCGGTGGAAACGGAGATCGAGCGGCTCGCAACAGATTTGGTCAAAGTGAGCGTGCGCATCCTGAATCTTACTCCGACAACCGGAGCGCAATGCCGTGACAAGGACGCTGTGATGATGCGCACCTTTGCCTCGACCCATGCCATCCTTCAATCTTTCGGCGCCCATTTCAGCTCGATGATGGACCCCCCGGCGAAATTCGCGCCCTTTGCGGCGCTTTGCAAAAATATCGGGACGTGGCCCGTGTTGATTGGGCATGACGTCATGTTGTCGTCGCCGGTGATACTTTGCGATTTCCCGCCGATTGTGCCGGAATCGATTTCTGATTTCGCAGGAGATTCGGGGGAAGACGAAATGCTGGCGTTGCGGGTGCATGCGACCGAAGGCGAAGTTCCCGCGCTGCATCATGTGGACGACATCACAGACCTGTGGAGCAACGATCAGAGCGCGCCGGAAATCGAAACGCATAGCGACTTGTTTAACGCCTGCACCCCATTGCGAAATGTGCTGACGCAAGGGCGGGATCTGCGGGCCGGCGACTGCGTTCGCATTCGTCCAACGGAGCAAACTGCCATCATGGATTCAAAACTCGCGGGAAAAACCGCGACCATTGAATCCATCGAAGAAGACGGCGAGGGGCGTGTGCTGTTGGGGCTGGTATTTGCGCCGCAGGCGGATAAGAGCAACGCCTGGCCATCGCAGGCAGGGGAGCGATTTTTCTTTGGCCTCGATGAAATCGAAGTGCTCGAGGACTTGCCCGCAACGTAAATGTCACGGGCGCTACCATAAGTTGACGCACGGATTGGGGTGAAGTCTCTATCCTGACGAACGGGCGCGATTGCTATCGTTCGTCAAGAATGAAAGACATATCTTTTGCGCGCGCATTCCGGCTCGGACGCGCCCCTTTGTTAGCGTTCACTGCGGCGATCTCCATTGCATCTGCCGCCTTTAGCCAGCCTGTTTTCAGCAATTACACTGCCACCGGGACCACCTTGCAAATGACGATCCTTGGGGAAGTTGGCTTCACCAATCAAATTATAACTTCGACGGATCTGATCCATTGGACAGTGAAGAGCAACATCGTCGTCACGACGAATCCATATACATTTTCAGATACGATCAATCCTTCCGGCTCCCAGCTTTTTTATCGCGTGGCAGACCCGAACTGGATCACTAATCCGCCCAACATGGCGTTGATCCCGCCGGGAACCTTCATCATGGGCGACACGTTTTACGAAGGGGCCTCCTACGAATTGCCCCTGCATCCGGTGTTCTGCAGCGCCTTTTACATGGATAAATACGAAGTCACGCTCGGCTTGTGGGACAAGGTCGTCGGATGGAGCATCACCAACGGTTATAGCTACGATTATCCCGGGACCGGGCACGCCACGAACCATCCGGTTCTTGAGATTGATTGGTATGACATCGTGAAGTTTTGCAACGCGCGCTCGCAGATGGAAGGGCGCGTCCCCGCATATTACACCGATGCTGCGATGACCCAGGTTTACAAAACCGGCCAGGTGGCGCCCTATGTCAATTGGCATTCCGGGTACCGCCTGCCCACGGAGTCGGAATGGGAGAAAGCCGCGCGCGGCGGCGTCCCCGGACATCGTTTCCCTTGGACG
This sequence comes from uncultured Verrucomicrobiae bacterium, assembly GCA_963764165.1. Taxonomy (GTDB): domain Bacteria; phylum Verrucomicrobiota; class Verrucomicrobiia; order Limisphaerales; family Palsa-1400; genus Palsa-1400. Next base: position 2,748,394 of record CAVXRD010000002.1, on the reverse strand, counting down.
GATACCGACACGATCACATGGCAGCGCGCGAACTATTACGCCGCCAGCAATTCCTATGCTTACGACCTCAATCCTGAATCGGGCTACGACGAGTACTTTGACAGCGGCTCGATGCCTTACACGAGCCCGGTTGGCTCGTTTGCGCCGAACGGCTATGGCCTCTATGACATGGCTGGAAACGCTTGGGAGTGGTGCTGGGATTATGCCGGCCAATATCCAAGCGTCTGGCAATCCGACCCGCGCGGCCCTACCGATCAAGGCTCCGGTCGCGTCGGGCGCGGCGGAAATTGGAACTACTACGCGGTGGATTGCCGCAACTCGTATCGATATGGAAATCAGCCCACGGATTCGGCCAGCAACATCGGCTTCCGGTGTGCGCTTTCGATACCGTAAATGCAAATTGCAATAAGAAGGGGCGGGTCGTGCAAATTGCAATTGAGGGAGTCGGGTTCATAGAACAATCAAACGAATGCTTATGGCACACCGCTAGCTAGAGGGGGCCGCGATGAGCCAGGAAGGGCAAACGGAGATAAAGAAAGACGGCGAAGCTAGCCGTCAACAAGAACCTGAATCGAAATCAGATGATCAAAAAAAATCGCCGGGAAAGGATGCGGAGGGCGAGAAATCTTCTGGCAACAAAAACTCCCACGAGGAAGAGAAGCCCAAAAAACCGCCCCTTTACAAGCGGCGCGGATTTCTTATCGGATTCCCGATTGTCTTGTTGCTTGTCATCGCGACTTGCGTCGTCCTGTGGTTGATTCTTCGGCAATATGTCTCGACAGACGACGCTTACATTGACGGGCACGTCTCGCAAATCAGCCCGCAGGTTTCCGCGCGGGTCATTGCCCTGCACATCGATGACAATCAATTTGTCCACACCGGCGAGGTGCTGGCAGAACTGGATCCGACCGATTATCTGGTGGCCCTTGAGCAGGCCAAAGCCCAAGTCGCCGCCGCGCAGGGCCGCCTTGAACAGGCAAAGGCGCAGGTAGGCTCGGCGAAGGCTTCCGTCGTGCAGGCCGATGCGGAAGTGGAAGCGGCGCAAATTACATATGACAACGCCATCCGCGACGCGAAACGCTACCAGGAAGTCGACGCGCGCGCCCGTTCGCAACAGCAGTTGGACAACGCCACCACCTCGGAGAAAAATGCGCATGCCCAGCTTGACCGCGCCAAGGCCTCGCGCGTGTCGGCCAATGCCAGCGTGACGACAGCCGAGGCCATGGTGAAAGCGGCGGAAGGCGAGTTGCAAACGTCCGCCGCCAGCGTCCATCGCGCCGAAGTGAACCTCGGGTATTGCAAAATTGTGTCGCCCGTCAGCGGCCGCGTCACGGAGCGAACTGTGGAAGTCGGAAATTTTGTGACCATCGGGCAGGCGTTGTTCATGCTTGTCGATCCGAACGTTTGGGTCACCGCAAATTTTAAGGAAACCCAGCTCACGCATTTGCGCCAGGGGCAGGACGTCACGATCAAAGTCGACGCGTTCCCGAAGCTGAAACTTCACGGCCGCGTCGATTCCATTCAAGCCGGCTCCGGTTCGCGCTTCAGTGTGCTGCCGGCGGAAAATGCGACGGGCAATTACGTGAAGGTCGTCCAGCGCATTCCTGTCAAAATCATTTTCGAGCACGACGCCAACACCAACAACGCGCCCATGCTTTCTCCCGGACAATCCGTCATCCCGCGGGTCAAGGTGCGATGAGGCTTTATGGCGGAAGAAAAGAAAGGCGGCAAGCGTGCGACAAACCCATGGCTGATCGCCGTGACGGTTTCCATGGCGACGTTCATGGAGGTGATGGATACGTCCATCGCGAATGTTGCGCTTCGTCACATCGCGGGCAGCGTCGGAGCCGATCAAAGCGAATCGACTTGGGTGCTGACGAGTTACCTGGTGAGCAACGCCATCGTGGTGCCCATCAGCGGATGGCTGGCTTCCATCTTCGGACGGAAGAGATTTTACATGGGCTGCGTGGCGTTGTTCACGGTGAGTTCGCTTGCGTGCGGGCTCGCGCCAACGCTGGGCATCCTGCTCTTGTGCCGGATTTTTCAAGGCATTGGCGGAGGAGGATTGGCGCCTTCGGAACAGGCGATTTTGACCGATACATTTTCCGCCGAGCAGCGTGGAATGGCGTTCGCGGTCTACGGAGTGGCGGTGGTGGTGGCGCCGGCCCTTGGCCCCGCGCTGGGTGGATGGATTACAGACAGCTTTTCCTGGCGCTGGATTTTTTTCATCAACATTCCGGTCGGCATTTTGTCGCTGATCATGACGTCCATCCTCGTGGAGGATTCCGAGTCCGCAAAGGAGGAGCACGAAAAGGCGACGCGCGGCGGCATCAAGGTGGATTACATCGGCTTTGCGCTCATCGCGGTTGGCCTGGGCGCGCTGCAAGTGGTGCTGGACAAGGGGCAGGAAGACGATTGGTTCGGCAGCAGCTTCATCACCACGCTGGTGATTCTCAGCGCGATCGGGCTGATTGGAGGGACCATTTGGGAGCTTTTTTTCACCCAAGAACCGATTGTTGACATCCCCATGTTCCGCAATCGCAGCTTCCTCTTCACGAACGTGATGATGTTCGCCACACTTTTCGTTCTGCAATCCACCACGCAATTGCTTCCGCAATTTGTGCAGGAACTCCTTCCTTACGATGCCACGAAGGCGGGGCTTCTTTTGATGCCGGGAGGGCTTGTCATCATGTGTTGCATGCCGATTGTCGGCCTCCTCTTGAAGAAGGTGCAGCCCAGATACTTGATTGCCTTCGGATTTATTGTGGTCGGTTTTGCAATGGATCATCTGGCCCGTTTCGACACGGAAATTTCGTTCAAGGCGGCGGCGATCTCGCGCATGTTTCAGGCGGCGGGGCTTGGCTTTCTGTTCGTCCCCATCAATACGCTGGCCTACTCGAATCTGCCGCCGGGAAAATCAAACAATGCCTCCGCCCTGATTAATCTCATGCGCAACCTGGGCGGCAGCGTCGGAATCTCCGTCGGGGCAACCATGCTGGCGCGCCGCAGTCAAACACATCAGGATCGTCTGGTTTCATCGCTGACCCCCACCTCCCTCGCGCTTCACGCCAGGCTGGGCGCCATCAGCGGCCGGCTGGTTTCTTTTGGGGCCGATCAAGTGACAGCGGGCAAGCGGGCGCTGGCGATGGTTTCCCACGCGATGCAAACCCAGGCGGCGATGCTCTCTTATTTGGACGTTTTCATGTTCATGGTCTATTTCTGCTTTGCGGCGGCTGCGCTCACGTTTTTTCTCAAGAAAGTTGAACTCGGAAAGGCGCCGCAAGGCCATTAGCTCATGCGCTTCGCTTCGATTATTCCATGCCTTGCCGCCTCGCTCCTGTTTGCGGGATGCGAAGTTGGGCCAAACTATCACCGCCCCGCGGAGAAGGTTGAGGCCAAATTCAGCGAGCCTGCCTCTGCTGTGACAACGAACTCAGCGTCCGCTGCATGGTGGCAGACCTTCAACGATCCCGAGTTGAACCACCTCGTCGCGCTGGCACTGGCGGGAAATTATGATTTGCAAATGGCGTCGTTAAGAATTTCGCAATCACGCTATCAAAGAAACATGGCGGTCGCGGATTTGTTTCCGCAAGTCAATACTGACGGCGGATATTTAAAAGCCCGCGGGAGCAAGAATGTTGTCCTGCCGTTGGGAGGCGGCGCGAGCAGCGGCGGCAGTGCGAGTGGCGGATCCGGCAACAGCGGATCGGCGGATCGAACTTCCGCGCGTTCAAAAAGCCAGGCCACGGAAATCGCCAGCCAGGGGGCGAGTTCGCCGCCGCTGACCGCCTTCGGCCAAGGCGGATTGCCCGGCGCCACGACGGACATTTATCAGGCTGGATTTGATGCGAGCTGGGAGATTGATGTATTCGGCGGCAAACGCCGAAGCGTCGAAGCGGCCGCCGCCACCATGACAGGCGCCGTCGAAAACAAGAGGGACGTGCTGGTGAGCATGATGGCGGAAGTGGCTCGAAGTTATCTGGAACTTCGCGGCGGACAATTGCGCCTCGGCATCGCGCGAACGAATCTCGAAACGCAAACCGCGACGGTGGATGTCATCAGGTCAAAACAAAAATTCGGCCTGGCCACGGAGTTGGATGTGGCGCGCGCGGCTGCCCAAAGAGACACGACGGCTGCCGCCATTCCGCCGCTCGAATCCGGAGTTCGCCGCATGATCCACGCCCTGTCCATTCTCGTCGGCAAGGAGCCCAATGAACTCAGCGCGGAACTGGCTCCCGTTGCGCCGCTGCCCGTCACGCCGCCGGAAGTGCCGGTGGGAATCCCATCCCAATTGCTTGACAGGCGGCCTGACATTCGCGCCAGCGAGCGCCAACTGGCGGCGGCCAGCGCGCGCATCGGCGTGGCGGTGGCGGATTTGTATCCGAAATTTGCCGTTACCGGACAGGCGGGTCTGGATTCCACTTCGCCCAGCACCTTATTCAATTGGGAGAGCCGCTATTTTCTGATCAGCCCGACCGTGAGCTGGCGGATTTTTGATGCGGGCCGAATAGCGTCGAACGTGAAACTGCAGAAGGCGATGAAGGACGAATCCGCCTTGCGTTATCGCGAAACTATCTTGAAAGCGTTGCAGGAAGTGGAGGACGCGCTGGCTGTCTACACGTCAGATCTGAACCGCCGTCGAAGTTTGGTCGATGCCGCCGGCAATGCCCGCCTGGCGGTTGATCTTGCGCAGAAGGATTTTGATCAGGGGTTGATTGATTTTCTGAACGTCCTCCAAGCCCAGCAAAATGCGCTCACCGCCGAGGACGCCCTTGCGCAATCGAGCCAGTCCATCTGCACCGACATTGTCGCATTATACAAAGCTCTAGGCGGTGGATGGGACGGAGCGGGCCAAGCGAAAAACTAAGGGGGATGAAGCGTTGCATTTAGCACAGATTTTCGCAAAAAGCACACGCCCCCGAACGGTTTTCCGGCGTTTTCCCTGATAATTCAGCTTTGCATTGCCGCACCCGAGGCTTGGCCCTTCCCATGCTATGTCAAGTATGGAACATAAGGGAGCCTGTCGAGTGCTCTCGAAATATCATCAAACAAGAGAGGTATAAATGAACACACTTCATATCAAGGGCGACTGGAATATCGCCAAGGGCAAGCTCAAACAGAAATACGCCCAACTCACTGACAATGACCTTCGCTACGAGGAAGGCAAAGACGATGAATTGATCGGCCGCATCCAAAAGCGCACCGGCGACACAAAGGAAGCGGTGCAGAAATTTATCGACGACTGTTTCGAACAATGAACGATTTGCGTCGAATTTCGCCGCCCGACGAGGGCCTTGAGGCTCTGGCCGGGGGCATGGACTTTGCGCATAGAAAGGAAAAATGAATACAAAACCTTACATTCTGATTGTCGCATTATCCTCCGGGATTTTGACGGCCTGCAATCGCTCCGAAGTTCCGCCACCGCCGCCACCGCCTCCTCCTCAGGATACAGCGGTCGCCGCCCATGAGGCCGCTCATGAAGCCGCCGCGGAAACGCGCGACCAATATCTTGCCCAGATGGACAAGCGCATCGCGGAGCTGGACGTGAAAATTGACAAACTTAACGCCAAATCCGCCACCGCCACCGGCGACAAGAAGGTTCGGGAGGACGAGGCGATTGCCGACTTGCGCTCGCAGCGCGAAGCCGTGCGCAAGCAGTATGACGAACTGAAGGCATCTCCCCACGACTCGTGGGACAAGACAAAGGCCGCCTTCCAGTCCGCTTGGGACAGCTTGCAGAATTCGTATGACAAGGCTGTTTCGAAGATGTCGAATTAAGCCGAATTATGGCGTCAGGGGGCCCGAACCCTGTCTGAAATTACGGCATTCCGCGAGAGCGGAATGCCCGCTTTTTTTCGCGAAGCGAGGTAGGGACGCCTCGCCGAGGCGTCCGAGGCCGTGGCACATTTCGCACGCGCTTCTCTTCTTAATCCGGACTTTCGCGAGGAGGCTTTCGTCCCGCCAGATCTCTGGACGAATTAACACGCCCACAAACCTCCACGTCCCCGGACGCCTCGGCGAGGCGTCCCTACCTTTATTTGGAAGGAGCCTCGACGTGAACTAAACGAGGCTTCGCCACAGGCCGGCGGTAAATTTCCTGGCGCATGGTGGGACGGACGCGCCTTGTGAGCGATTTCAATTTCACTGGCCTGCCTTTTCGCGCTGATTCATACAGAGAGCGGATAATGTGAACGTCCACCAAGCCTTCAATTCCAGAGGGTTCCGGCGTCTTGTGGTTGAGAATGCAATCGGAAAAGTAAACAAGCTCCGGGGCAAATTGATCTCGCAAATTGAAAAATCTTTTCCTCGTCCTTCCTCCCACGGTCAATTCGAGGATCACGGGCATGGAATAATCGTAAGCCTGGCTCACGCGGAGCTTTCCCTTCGTTCCGATCACTTCGAAGCTCGCGGTCTCGGCCGCGCCGAAGCTGGCGGTGAAATTGGCCAGCCGCTCGCCGGGAAAACGAAGAACGGCCGAGGTCATTTCCTCGACATCCTTGAAGCGCGGATCGTCGCCCGTGGCGGAGAAGCAGAAGCCTTCCGTCGGTTCGGATTGAAAGATATATCGCGCCGCATTGATGCAATAGACGCCAATATCATAAAGGGTGCCGGAGGCTGTCTTGCCTCGCGTGCGGATATTGTCCGGCGTCACCTGCTGCGAGAAAACGGAATTGAAAATCCTCGGCTCACCGATCTTGCCGGAGCGCACCAATTCAACCGCTTCCAAGTTTCCGCGCTCAAAATGCAGACGGTAGGCGGTCATGAGTTCCACGCGATTTTCGGCGCAGGCTTCAATGATTTCCTGGCACTCGTCCTCATCCGCCGCCAGCGGCTTTTCGCAAAGCACGTGAATGCCAGCCTCAGCCGCGCGCCTGCAATAATCGGCGTGCAGATTATTCGGCACTGCGACATAAACCGCATCAAACTCCCCCGAGCGCAAGGCCGCGTCGTAATCCTGGTAATCAAATGTGTTTTGCGCCCCGTACTGGCGGGCCATGGCGCGCAGCTTCACTGGATCATCGGAAAAAAGCGTGGTGAGTTCGGAGTTTTTGCCGGCATGTTCGAACGCTGGCAGGATGGCGTTCTGGGCGATGTGCCCGAGGCCCACGACGGCGTAGCGAATTTTGCCGGACGCGTGGCGCCCGCCGTTTTTTCCGAGCGGGCTGGTGTTTCTAGCTAAGATACTTCGGATTCTGGGCTGTCGTATCATAATGTTCCGTTGTTTTGAAACGCTCGAATTTTCCCGCCGAGGCGGCATCGCTGGTTCTGGCCAGCAAGGCGGCGACGGCATCCGGGCTGAGCGGCTCGAAAGTTCTCGCGGCTTCGAACGCCTGATCCAGCAGCTTCATGCTGTCAATACCATTGATGACAACGGAGGTCGGCAGGTTCAGCGCGTAATGCAGGCATTCGATGGGTTTGACGACCTTGCTCTTTAAAATATCTCCGGATCCCATCGACTTCATCCCGAGGACTCCAATATTCTCCTTCACGAGCACCGGCAGGACTTGATGCTCGAAGCTGCGATAGTGGGCATCCATCACGTTGAGCGGCATCTGCACGGTGTCGAATTTGAAGCCGTGCTCGCGCGCAACCTCAAGCATATGCAGATGGATGGATGGATCCTTGTGCCCCGTAAAGCCGATATATCGAATTTTTCCCGCCGCTTTCGCTGCCTGTGCCGCCTCCAGCGCGCCGCCTTTGGCAAATATTCTGTCCGGATCATTCATGCGAATGATCTCGTGAAATTGGAGCAAATCGAGATGGTCCGTCTGCAAGCGCCGCAGGCTTTCGTCGATCTGCCGGGCCGCGCCCTCGTGGCTGCGGCCATCGATTTTGGTCATCAGAAAAACCTTTTCGCGATAACCGTCGCGCAGGGCTTTTCCCATGCGGATTTCGCTCTTGCCTTCGTGATAATCCCATGAGTTGTCCATGAAAGTGATGCCGCGATCAATGGCGCTGCGAATAATCTTAATGCCCTCGCTGTCCAGCAGCGGATTTCCAATGTGAAAACCACCAAGGCCGATGGCTGAAACTTTTTCGCCCGTGCTGCCGAGCGCGCGATAAATCATGCCGCTGCTGCCGCGTTCGATCCCCAGCGCGTGAGGCGCCACAGCCCCCGCGACTGCGCCTGCCGCCGCCAGTCTTACGAATTCGCGCCTCGTAATGAAACTCATATTGCCTCCGTTTCGCCACCGGGCGCGCGCCGTGCCCCATGCGCGGAGCGCGCCCGGAATTTGTTCGCCGGCTTAGCGCAGCGCGCCCGGCGCGGCTTCTTCCAGCGCCTCTTCGTTCTTTTCTTCGGACAATTCGTTCAGGCTCTTGTCCGCGTTTTTCTCTTCCGCGAGAATCTGGTCGATAATGTTCGCAGCCTCGGTGTTGCCGAGGATGGTGGCCCAGGATTTCAATGTGCCGTAGGAAGCGATTTCGTAATGCTCCACTTTTTGCGCGGCGGAAATGATGGCGGCGTTGATCGCGGCATTTTTCTTGTTCTTTTTCACGATCGTGTCCCCTTCGGCCAGGATGCCGGTGATGGCTTCGCACTTTGCCGCGTTCGGTTCCGCATTGAACGCTTTGAAGACCTGCTTCAGTTTTTCAATCTGGCCCTCTGTTTCCTTGAGGTGTTTTTCCAGCCCCGCCTTCAAGTCCTTGCAGGTGGCGGCTTCGATAAGTTTTGGAAGCGCCTTGGTGATGCGTTGCTCGGCGTCGTACATGTCTTCCAATTCCTCGATGAAAAGGGCTTTAAGTGTATCATTCATAAATATCCTTGCTCGTTGATGCGTTAAGCGCCGGGTGTTCCCCGGCAGAAGAGAATGCAAAGCAATTCACATACCGCGCCCGCGCTACGGGGCGCGGATTAGGCACCGCTTGGGATTTCCCGCAAGTTGCAAAGGGAGGGGTGTCGGCTGTTGCAATTTGCCGCTGGTCAAAAGGTAGGGACACCGCGCCGAGGCGTCCAGACTTACGCGTGAAAAACGCCGCGACCCGGACGCCGCGCCAAGGCGTCCCTGCCTTCAAAGTGTCGTCACGGATTCCATTCGACCTTAAGAACGCCGGGCCGGTTCGCCAGGCGGTTGACGAATTCAGGAGGGAGAACTTCTTTCTCTCGGCTCTCCCACTTAACATCGCAGCGGATTTCTTTCAAGTTGAGTCCGTTCTCGTGCTTCACCGCAAGTTTTGAAACGCGGTAGCCTCCTGCGGCCACAATGCTTGCCGTTTCCTTTTCGTCTGGCCCGCCGACGCCGCTGACAAGGACAAGCGTGGCTTGCCGATCAATGTTCCACAAATGTTCCACCGGCTTGAACGCATACAAAACCAGCCAACCCAAACCGCCCGTGATGCATCCCAGCGCTAACTGCCCGCCTCCAAAGCACAATCCCATGACGGTTACGAACCAAAGCGTCGCCGCCGTCGTCACACCCCGAATCGCCGAATCCTTGCGAAGGATCGCTCCCGCGCCGATGAAGCCCATGCCCGATAGAATTCCCAGCGGCAAGCGCATGAGATCCATCACGGCGAATGAGTCCGGAGTTTTGCCGCGCATGGAAAGCAGAAGATTCACCTCGATCATGCTGACGCACGCCGCGAGGGCCACCAGCAGCGTCGTCCGCAAGCCAGCGGGGTGGCCGTGCTCCCCGCGATTGAGTCCGATAATTCCGCCCGCCAAGAGGGTTAAGCAAAGACGGAGAGCAATCTCGCTCCAATGTATCTCTATAGGCATAAAAAAGGCAGGACAGTGTCAACTGTCCTGCCGGAGTGACAAGCCAGGTACTATCTGGTGGTCACAGAGCGATTTTCACTCGGAAGATCCTTCACAATGGAAGAGATGGTGGATTCATCCACGCCAGCCGCACGGGCTGCTTCCTCGGAATGAGCCAGATGTTCGCGCAGCGTCGGCAGGGTATTCTGGGCATAAGTCCGGATGTCCTGCTCTTCGATGTCGCCGGCGGCCTTGTCAAAGCGTTTGATCACTTTGACGTGGTCCTTAAGCATCAGCTTTGTGTAATCCTTATCGAATTCCGCGGCGTCGACTTTTTTCAACCGGTCGATTTCGCGGCGAGCCATCCAGTCAGGGGAAGCGTCAACGGCCACGTTATGAGCCTGGGCCAGGCCTTGCACCAGCTCGAAGTTCTTTTGATGGTCGGTGCGCATCATTTGCGCAAAGTCCTTCACCTTCGTGTTCTGGGATCGATTTTCCGCCACGTCGCCCATGGCGATTTCGGTCTGGTTGGCGAGAGCCGCATCTTTCAGGAATTCCTTTCCACGACGGGAAATGGAGGCGTTGGCCTTGGCCGCCGAAGGATTGTCATTTCCGTTCATGTTTTGAGCTTGAACGGCAGGAACGGCGCAGATGATGGCGCCCAGAAGAGCTCCGATTTTTGCGGCGCGCGAAAGGCGCGCTAACTGTAATTTGCATGTTTTCATTGATTTCTCCTTTTCGGTGTAAACTTCGGTCACGATGAATGAATCTCAATGGGGATAAGACCCGCCAGTGTCCGCCAGTTATTGGCTGATGATCACGGGCGAGCTATAGAGGAACCCGCCGGGGATTGTGGCCGTCGTGGCCGTGCCGCCGGAAACAGTCGCCGTCGAGGGCGTCCCTCCAGCCACAATAACCGAGCTGGAAGTGGCCGCCGGGGCAGCATGTCCCCCTGCGACGATCACACGGCTTCCGCCGGTGCCCGCCGTTGTCAAGGTGCCGCCGGGGGCTGTCGTCGCGGGGGTTCCGCCTGTGATGATGACGCTTGATCCCGGCGCATAGGCCGTGGCCACCCCGTTAGCATAGGTGCCATTGGCCGTCCTCGCAGTGGCCGTGCCGCTGCCTGCGGTTCCTATGGCAGGCAGCATCGGAATTCCGCCCGCCGGCGACACACCCGGCAGCATTGCGCCCCCGATCGTTCCGGTGTTCAACTGGTTTGCGCCCGTGGCGGTCGCTGGCGAAAGTTGTCCGCCCGGCACCGTGCCAGGCGTAAGCGTTCCGCCTGCCGGTGGAATGTAATTATAAGATGTGCCTGTGGTGCCCGTCACGACCGCTATCCCGGAACCAGCTGTGGAAGCCACGGGCTGCCCCGCCACAACCGTGGTGGGAACGACCGTTGCCGCTGGAGTTTGAGTCTGGGTCGCCGCACTCGCCGCGGCTGTTGCGACCGCCGGAGTTGTCACCGTGGTGGAAGCGCCGGAGTTGGCGGCCGGGGCTGCGGCTACTCGGGTGGGACCGGCAGTCGCGCCCATCGCAGCCAAGGCCGCGCCTGCCACCGAAACGCTCTGTTTAAATTGAAATTTCATACCTCAACGTACGGCCCGCCGACCCGCTTCGCTAGACTCGCTGCCCCTTAAAAGCGCAACGGGCGCCGTGCTGAGACGGCCCTGCGAGAAATGCGGAATCCTCGGCGGGCATTTCTGGCACGGCTAAAGCTAGACACCTTTCTTGCGATGAATACAAAAAGAGAAACAGCATCCACATTGAACGGCAAGAAAGTAGCCATTCTGGTTGACAACGGTTTTGAAGAAGAGGAACTGATTTCGCCGCGGCAAGCCCTCCAAAAGGCGGGCGCCCAAACCGACGTGATATCTCCCTCCAAAGATAAAGTGAAAGCGTGGAAAATGGCCGACTGGGGCCAGGAAGTGAAGGTCGATGTCCCCCTCGAAACGGCGAATCCCGAAAAATACGACGCCTTGCTTCTTCCCGGCGGTGTCATGAACCCCGATCATTTGCGGCGCAATCCGAAAGCCCTTGATTTTGTCCGATCCTTTTTCAAAGACGGCAAACCCGTGGGCGCGATATGCCACGGGCCGTGGACGCTCATCGACGCTGGCGTGGTGCGCGGCAGAACAGTGACATCCTACGAATCCATCCAGTCCGATCTGAAAAATGCCGGCGCGCATTGGGAGGACAAAGAGGTGGTGGTGGATTGCGGTTTGGTGACGAGCCGAAAGCCCGGCGACCTGCCTGCATTCAATCAGAAACTCATCGAGGAAGTGGCCGAAGGAATTCACAAGCCGGCTGCCGCTTGATGCTTTTCGCGGAGGCATCGGGACGCGGCGCAAATTGCAAATCACTCTGCGTTTTATGAAATGATTGCATTTTGCTCTGAGTTCGTCCGCCGCCTCCCGGGCAGCAGCGCGGGCACTTCCTTTGCTATAGTTTATATTATTATGATCTTGACGAGTGAAGCTTTCACAGATGGGGGAAAAATTCCGGACCAATACACAATGTATGGGGATAACCTGATTCCACCGATTCACATCAACGAAGTTCCGCCGGAAGCCCGCAGCCTTGTTCTTATCGTGGACGATCCTGATGCGCCGAAGGGAACCTTCACCCACTGGGTGCTGTTCAACATGGACACCTGCACGCGCGACATCGACGAACGGCACGTTCCCGCCAACGCCGTTCCCGGCACCAACGATTTTGGGAGCACGGAATATGGCGGGCCGAAGCCGCCGTCTGGCGAGCACCGATATTTCTTCAAGGCCTTCGCCTTGGATTCTTCGCTCTCCCTGCCCCATGGTGTCAAACGAACGGAAGTGGAGGCCGCGATGAAAGACCACGTCGTCGCGCACGCCACGCTCATGGGCAAATACGCCCACTAAGCCCGATTCAAAATGAATTCGGACGAGCCAGCACCCGAACAATCCTCTCCCGGCGGACTAACCCGCCGGGAATTTATTGGCCACACCGCCATTGGCGGAACCTTGGTGGCGCTTGGCGTCCATGGAATGGCGTTCGATGCCGCCGCGCAGGGCGCCGAAGCGGGATCTCGCCAAATGCAAGTCGCGCTCACCGTCAACGGCGCTCCTCGGCAGCTCACGCTTGATCCGCGGGTGACGCTGCTGGACGCCTTGCGCGAGCATCTTCATTTGACGGGCACGAAGAAAGGCTGCGATCACGGACAATGCGGCGCCTGCACCGTCCTGGTGGACGGCGTGCGCATTAACTCCTGCCTTCGCCTGGCGGCGATGTGCCATCACGCATCCGTCACGACTGTCGAGGGGCTGGCCAAGGGCGAAGAGTTGCATCCGATGCAGGCGGCGTTCATCAAACATGACGCGTTCCAATGCGGCTACTGCACGCCGGGACAAATTTGTTCGGCGGTGGGGCTGCTGCGCGAGGGCAAGGCGCATTCGGACGCGGACATCAAGGAACTGATGAGCGGGAATATCTGCCGCTGCGGCGCGTATCAAAATATTCGCGCTGCCATTCGCGAAGTCCAGGGCGGTTCAGATTCTCATCCGCATGCGTCCGTTTGACTTCATCCAGGCGCAAAACGAACAGGCCGCCTTCGAGGCGGTTGCCGTCGGCTCTTCACGCTTAATAGCCGGCGGAACGAATTTGCTGGATCTGATGAAGTTCGGGGTGGAAGCGCCGAGCCGTATCATTGACATCAACGCCCTCCGCCTGCGCGGCATCGAGACTCAAGCGGACGGTTCCGTTTTTGTGGGCGCGCTGGTGCGCAATAGTGATCTGGCTTGCCATTCCGAAATTGCCAAACGCTACCCGGTCTTGTCGGAAGCGCTGCTGTCCGGAGCTTCGCCTCAATTGCGCAATATGGCCACCCTCGGCGGCAACCTCATGCAGCGCACGAGATGCCCTTATTTTTACGACGTTGCTTTCGCCTGCAACAAGCGAAAGCCAGGTTCGGGTTGTTCGGCCATCGCTGGTTTTAACCGTGGCCACGCGGTGCTCGGCACGAGCGAGAAGTGCATTGCCACTCATCCGTCCGACATGTGCGTGGCGATGGCGGCGCTGGACGCAGCTATCCACGTCGCGGGGCCGGACAAAAAGCGCGATATCCGCTTTCATGAATTTCATAAGCTCCCGGGAGATACGCCGGAAATCGAAACCGAACTCCAGCCCGGCGAACTCATCCTCGGCGTGACATTGCCGCCACTGGAATTTGCGCGGCGCTCGCATTATCTGAAAGTCCGCGACCGCGCGTCTTACGAATTTGCGCTCGCCTCGGCGGCTGTGGCCTTGGATATCCGCGATGGCAAGATTCAATCAGCGCGCATCGCGCTCGGCGGCGTCGGCGCCAAGCCGTGGCGTTCGCTTGACGCGGAAGACGCTCTGGCAGGGAAGGCTCCTAATGACGCGGCATTTCACTTGGCGGCAGACGCAGCGGTGAAATTTGCGAAAGCTCAAACACATAACGGCTTCAAAATTGAACTGGCCAAGCGAACGTTGGTTCGCGCGCTGGCACACGTGGCGGGAGACGCGGCATGAGCACCTTAATTGGAGAGCCGGTGGATCGCATTGACGGCCGTCTTAAAACAACGGGAGGGGCGCTTTACGCGGCGGAATTTCCGGTCAAGAACCTATCCTATGCCGTCACGATTCAAAGCACGATTTGCTCCGGCACGATTCAAAAAATCGACACCAGCAAAGCCCAGGCGGCCGGAGGCGTTTTGGCAATTTACACATGGCAGAACGCTCCGAAATTAAAATCGCCCCCCGAGTCGGCCGATTCTCCCATCAAGCTTGGCGAGAAGGAGCTTCTGCCGCTGCAGAGCGGGCGAATTTTCTACGACGGGCAGCACATCGCGATGGTTGTGGCCGAATCATTCGAGCAGGCCGAGCACGCGGCGGCGCTGATCGAGGTGGAGTACACAGCGGAACCCAGCGTGACGGATTTCGACGGGCGCACCACCAAGGCCTACGAGCCGCAGAAATCGATGGGCCGCCCGCTGCAAATCACGCGCGGCGACGTCGAGGCGGCGATGAAATCGGCCCCCGCGCAATTTGAGCAAGCGTATTCCACGCCCGTCTATCATCACAATCCGATGGAACCCCACGCGACCATTGCGTCCTGGGTGGGCGATAAATTGACCATTTATGATTCCACGCAAGCTGTGATTGGAAGTCGCGATGCCATTGCCGCGGTGTTCGGAATTTTGCCGGAGCAAGTCCGATTGATTTCATTGTTTGTCGGCGGGGGATTCGGCTGCAAGGGCTTCACCTGGGCGCACTCATTTCTGGCCCCGATGGCCGCGCGCGAACTTGGGCGGCCTGTCAAACTAGTTTTGGACCGCCGGCAAATGTTCACCTGCAACGGACGCCGCGCGCGCACGGTTCAAACCGTCGCCTTCGGGGCGGAGCCAGCCGGAAAACTTCTGGCCATCGATCATCAGGTGCTTACGGAAACTTCGTTTGTGGACGAGTTCGTGGAAACATCCGGCCTTGCCACACAATTGCTTTACGAATGCCCCCATCTCCGCGTTTCCCACAAATTGACACGCGTCAATCGCGGCACGCCCGGCCCCATGCGCGCGCCCGGAGAGGCCACGGGGACATTTGCCCTCGAGACCGCTCTTGATGAATTGTCCTATCAACTCAAGATCGACCCGATCGAACTGAGGTTGATTAATTACGCCGAGAAAGACCCGCAAAAAGGGAAGCCGTGGTCCTCGAAGAATTTGCGCGAGTGCTATCGGCGCGGCGCGGAAGCCATCGGTTGGAGCAAGCGCCCGCCCGAACCACGCTCGATGCGCGAGGGTGAGATGTTCGTTGGCTACGGAATGGCAACGGCCATTTATCCCGCCAACCGCGTGCCCGCCTCGGCGAAAGTCCGCATTTTCGCGGACGGCCACGCCGAAGCCATGAGTTGCACGCAGGACATCGGCACGGGCACTTACACGATACTGGCGCAAATTGCCGCCGAGGCGCTCGGGCTTCCCGTCGAACGCGTGACAGTGAAGATCGGCGATTCCGCGTTGCCGAAAGGCCCTGTCTCGGGCGGTTCGCAAACCGCAGCCAGCGTGGGGCCGGCGGTAAAGGAGGCGGCCCTTGCCGCGCGGGAAAAACTATTGCAACTGGCGGTGTCAAATAAGCAATCTCCGCTCGCGGGGATTCCTCCGGAAAATCTGGTGTTTCGGAATGGCCGCTGGTCGGTGAAAGACGACGAGTCCAAGGGTGCGGCGGTGGCCGAAATCCTTGGCCGCGGGAAAATTGAATACGTTGAAGGCGAAGCTTCCACCAAAGGGACGACCCGCGAAACCGGAAAAAAAGAGGAGAAGCCAAAAAGCCCCGGACGCGAAAATATCGACCTCGACTTCGATTCTTCGCCTTACAACTTCCATTCGTTTGGAGCGCAATTTGTCCGCGTCTTGTTTGACCCGCTGCTCGGAACCGCGCGCGTGACGCATTGCGCGGCGGTCATGGACATCGGAAAAGTTTTGAATTTGAAGACGGCCAAGAACCAGATCATGGGCGGCATGATTTTCGGTTTGGGAATGGCCTTGATGGAGGAAACGGTTTACGACCCAAATCGCGGACGCATTGTCACTCGCGATTTGGCCAATTACCTGGTGCCGGTTCATGCCGATATTCCGGAAATCGATGTTCAATTCATCGACAAGCCCGATCCGCATATTTCGACCATGGGCGCGCGCGGCATTGGGGAGATTGGCATTACGGGAATCGCGGCGGCCATTGGCAACGCCATCTATCACGCCAGTGGGAAACGCATTCGCGAACTGCCCATCACGCCCGACAAATTGATATGAAAGAACTGCTGGACATCCTCGCCGCATCAAAGGATTGCCAGTCGCCGATGGCGCTGGCCACGATCGTGCAGACGTCGGGTTCCAGTTATCGGCACGCCGGGGCGCGCATGCTCGTGCTGCCTGATGGCCGCACCGTCGGCTGCATCAGCGGCGGCTGCCTCGATCAGGACGTGGTGGATCGCGCCATGAGGGTGATGCGCGACGGAAAGGCGGCGCTGATGACCTACGACACGTCATCGGATCGCGATCTTGTGTTTGGCTCGGGCGTCGGGTGCAATGGAATTGTTGAACTGCTGCTGGAGTGCCTTCCGCCGCGGATCGGCGGCGAACAAGACGACGGCCATTTTTTAGATTTTCTGGAAGGCGCGCTTCAACGCCGCAACACCGGAGCTGCGGCCACAGTTGTTGGAACCTCGGGGGATGTGTGTTTGACACTCGGTGACCGGGTTGCCGTTGATGAATCGGGACGGCGCGCAACAAATTTAAATGACGGCCCATTTGCGGATTTGTTGGCGGCTGTCGCGGAATCTGCCTTGGCGACCGAGCCCAGCGGAATCGGGGATCTCGAATTTCCCGGTGGCAAGGTCCGTGTCTTCGCCGAGACATTTCGCCCCCAGCGCAATCTGATCATTCTTGGCGCCGGCCATGATGCGATGCCGCTCGCGCGCCTGGCGCACGAACTGGGAATTCGTGTGACAGTCATCGACGCGCGCCCTGACTACGTAACGTCCGCGCGTTTTCCGCTCGCGCAAAATGTAATAGTGGCACGGCCCGGCGAAGAAGAGATTGTTCCGATATTTGACTATCGGACGGCGGCGGTGATCATGACGCACAATTACATGATCGATCAAGGCTGGCTCAAAATGCTTCTGCCCCTGCGCCTGCCGTATCTTGGATTGATGGGGCCGCGGAAGCGCGCGGAGAGAATGCTCGCCGAGCTGAGACAGGATGGATTTGAATTGCGCGAAGAGCATTTGCCTTCGCTGCATAATCCCATCGGCCTCGATATCGGCGCCGAAACGCCGGAACAGATTGCGCTGGCGATCCTGGCGGAAGTTCAAGCGGTGTCCACCGGCCGCGACGGCGGGAAGCTCCGGCAAAAAAAGGGCGCGATCAGGGCGGCCTTGGGCGATTCCAGTTTCCATTCCTTTATTCGCGGCCTCACAAGTGAAGCACGCTCATGCGCTCTGCCGGCATAATCATCCTGGCGGCCGGCGTTTCCTCGCGGCTCGGCCGGCCCAAGCAACTGCTTGAGTTTCAAGGCGCGAGCTTGATTCTGCGGGCCGTTCGCACCGCTTTGGAATCTCAGTGCGGCCCGGTTTCGGTGGTCCTCGGCGCGCATGGACAGCGGATCGAGCGGGAACTGGCGGGATTGCCGATCACGATTGTTCGCAATGTGGATTGGGGAGCGGGCATCGGCACGTCAATTAGGGCAGGCGCGCAACGCCTGATGTCCTCAACGAATCCGCCAGACACAATTTTGCTGATGTTAAGCGACCAGCCATTCGTCACATCGGATTTTCTTCGGGAATTAGCGCGCGCCTGCGAGGAACGCGGCGGAATTGCCGCCGCGGCTTATGCTGGAACGCTCGGAGTTCCGGCCGGGTTCGACAAGAGATATCACGCGGAACTGGCGGCGCTCTCGGCATCGCAAGGCGCCAAGCGGATCATCGAGCGCCACCGCGAATTCGTCCATGCGCTGGAATTTCCGGGGGCGGCTACGGACATTGACACGGCTGCGGATTACGAAAACCTCCTTCAGGAAGCTCAAACAGGGAAAAATCATGAAGCGAAAATGGATTGTTAGATCGCTGGCCGGATTCCTCCTCGTGTTTTTGATTGCCTTCCTGGCGGCCGCCTTGTCGCTCGGCACGATCATCAAGCGCGGCGTGGAGAAAATCGGGCCGTCCGCGACCAAGACCGACGTCAAATTAAAGAGCGCGCAAGTCTGGCTCATGGCCTGGCGCATTCAGTTGACAGGATTTGAGCTGGGCAATCCGCCGGGCTGCAAAACGCCTTCGGCTATGGACGTCGGCGATGTCACGGTGAAGTTCAAGCCCGGCACATTTTTCTCCGACAAGATGGTAATCGAGAGCATCAAGGTGAAATCGCCCGTGATCACGCTTGAGGGCGGGTTGACGGACAACAATCTCCGCAAGATTGAAAACAATTTGAACGAATACATCGGCAGCTCCTCGACCGCCCCCAATTCCGCGGCGCCGCCCGGCAGCCCCGCCGCCCCAAAAAAGAAAGCGCCCGAAAAGCGATTGGAAGTCGACGACCTCGTCATTACCGGCGCCAAGCTGCAATACCGCTCCACCCTCTCCGGCGACCGCACGCTCGCGCTCGCGCTGCCAGATATTCATTTGACAGATCTCGGCAGCGGCGGGCAGGGAATATCGCCGGTTGAAGTCGGCCAGCGAATGATCCACGCGCTTCTGAGCGAATCCGCCCTCGCCGTCGCCAACAATGCCAAGCAACTCGGCAAAGACGCGGTGGCAGAAGGCAAAACCGCCGTAAAGTCCGCCACGCAAAAGGTAAAAAGCCTCTTCCACCCGCAGAATTAAACGGTCTCCACGGGGAATGACGACCTGCCTTTGTTTGTGGGTCAGCCCGGAAGTGGGGGCAGACCCAGCTCTTTAAGAAACTTGTTATGCTTCGCCGTCGCGATGGAAATTGTCTTTTCAATCGCGACAAGTTTGTTGTGTGTCTCGGTGAGATCGATTTCCGGCTCCGCAGTCGCCGTGCTGATGTAGCGGGATATGTCGCCATGACTCCCTGATCCTTCAAGAAGTGAAAGCCATGCAGGAGAAAAGCGATGTCAGCGGCGGACTTGGGCGCCAAACCGTAGTTCTTGAAACGGACATCATCGCTCATGTCCTCCTTCGGTTCCCAGCGGTAGCGCAGGAAGAGGAAAGCCAGCATTTAATCGCGGAAATCATCCGCGTTCATCGCCCCGCGCAATTGGTCGGCGATGTTCCACAGGATTTTGCCCAGGCGTTGTTGGTTTTGAGCGGTCATTTCGTGGTTCCCGCGCCGTTCGCGGCGGCTTCACGGAGTTCCTGGGCGGAAATGTGAACAATCTTTCCGTCCTTCACCATGATGATACCCGTGTTGGTCTGGATGGCGGTTTGGCGGGCCATCTCGGCGGCGCGGCGCATGGCGGCTAGGGCGTTCCGCAGGTCAGGACTTTTTGCTTCGGCGATATCTCTTGTTTTCATGCGTTTTCTCCCCATTCAAGAAGGATCGGGCTGTTGCCCGTATTATCATATTTGCCCCAAGTGCTCACCGCCAGTTTGTAGGCGTTAAAGTTGCGCAGACCAGCCAAAAAGCGGCGACGAATGACATCCTCCGCAATAAAATGTCCTCCCTGCCGCACTCGGGCGGTGACTCGGGCCACAGCGGCATCGACATGGGGCAACGACAGGAAAATCAGACCGACATGATAACCCTCCGCACGCCAGCGGCGGATATGGGCAAGATAGCCACGTCCGGAGAGGGTCGTTTCAAACGCGAAGCTCTCACCGCGCCGGGCGCAGGAGGCGATTTCTTCCAACATGACGCGGCCCGCTTTGATGGCGGAGGCTTCCGGCGCAAAAGGAGAAAGGCCCGCCGCAATCAAATCAGCATTGATGAAGCGGGGGCACTGCGCCTCCTGCGGCAGGAACGAGCGCGCAAAGGTCGTCTTTCCCGCGCCGTTGGGCCCGGCGATGACGATGACCTTTTTGCTCATGGAATGATCGGCTGCATCGGCCATTTCTTGTGGGCTTTCACGTTCCCCACTGTTTTCGGCGAAGTGTGCATTTGTTTTTGTGTTCCTCTGCGCACTCATCTTCTCTGCGCGAAGGTTCTTTCCTGGCTGTCCAGCGTGACGATGCGCGAAAGAATCGTGGAAATCTGCTGCGGCGTGTAGAACTCGCCCGCTTTTTTGCCCGAGCCGGCGGCGAACTGGCCGATCAGATATTCGTAGGCATCACCCAGCGCGTCAATGTCGCTGGAAAATTCATTCAGCCCCTTGGCGATTTCCTTGATGATGTCGCACAGCTTCCGGTTTTTGTCCGCGTGCGTCTTGCCGAGCTTTTCCGACCGAGATTGATTTCGGAAAATAGTCCGCCGAACGTGCTCTCGAACGATTCGTTTTCAATGTATTTGAAGCCTTCCCGCAAGGTTTCGAGCAATTCCCCGCTTTGGGACTTCGCCAGATTGGCGATGCTGGCCCAGAGATGGTCCGGCTTGATGACGTAATGCACCTTGCGCCGCATCTGCTTCTCGAAATCCACCACGTCCGCCGGGTTGTTGGCATACCAGAGCGCCAGCGGCACACGGTTGTCCCCGGCGGGCAAGGCGGGATAATCCCGGCCCAACTCCCGCTTGGCGGCGACCTCGTAATTGTCCGACAGATAGCGCAGGAACAGGAACGCCAGCATGTAATCGCGGAAATCGTCCGCGTTCATCGCGCCGCGCAACTGGTCGGCGATGTTCCAAAGGACTTTGCCCAGGCGTTGTTGATTTTGAGCGGTCATGAGTTTAAGGCAACATTTGCTGATGGCCGCAACCGCTGGCTCAATGCTTTTGCTTCTTCGCGAATTTCCTTTGGAACATAATAAAGAATCCGGTCTTCGGGTGGCGCAATCACTGCTTTGAGCCTTGGCAAGTAATCCCCGATTGCTATTGGCTTGTTGTCTACCACCACGCGGATGGTGTTTACAGCCGACTGGGCTTCCGGGTCCTTTTCCTCTCGATAGGGCTGGCGGTATTTACCTTGGATCCGATCCGACAAGCAATACATCTCGGGATCTTCATAGCCTTTTTTTTCCAGCAACTTGTGAAGCTCTGGCTCCCACTTGCCCAAGTCGTCTGGCTTGAGGGGATTCGGCGGTGGAGGCGGTTCGATCATGGCAAAACCATCCCGATCAAGAAAGCGGCGCGCACAATCGGCCAGCGACTTGTCGGAGTGTGAGGTCCACCGCTGAATCTGCTCAAGTACCTGTGAACTGCTCAACTTTCAGATAATCTTCAACTGGAAGTTTTTCGGGCTCGGGCGTCTCGGATTTCCAAAATCTTTCCAAAATAGGATTCGCGTTTATATCTTTCCCGTCCCGCCTGAGACTGTCAGCCCGCTTCCACATTGCTTGAAGCAACTGCTCAAACCCCCGTGTGGTCTTATGCAGATAGACGTTCTGATACATGTAATAGCGGGCGAAGATGTATTCTTCGATTGCCATCGCTGATTTTGCGGGCCAGACCAAATCCGTATCGTCTTTGTCGAATTGCACAGTGGTCAGGAGACGGTGCCAATCGAAATGGCCGTATCCCGCGCCAGTGAAAAGACTGTCCCGGCGGAGATAGTCCAATCGATCCACGTCCAACTGACTGGACATGAGCGCCCGTTGCCATGCTGGATGCTTCGTGTTATCTGAGCCGATCAGATCGGCAACATGGTTTGGAAGATAGGCATCCTCTTTTCTTAGAATCTGGTGGACCTGCGAATTGTCATCCCGGATGACTGCGATGGACCATTGTTCGTGGTCGATGCCCAGACACGGCTCAAAAAGATGCGAGAAGGGACCATGTCCAACGTCATGCAACAGGGCCGTCGCCAGCAGTGCCTGCCTGGCCTTTTTGATCTTCTCAGCATCGCTGACGCCTTCGAGGTGTTCCAGCACCAGCAGCATTAGGTGGGTCACGCCGAGGCTGTGGGCGAATCGCGTGTGGTCCGCTCCGGGGTAAGTAAAATTGCTGACGCCCAACTGGTGAATTCGTCGCAGCCGCTGCACTTCCTTACAATTGATCAAGTCAATCAACCAACCATCACGCTTCCGATCGAAGGCGATGTAATTGTAAAGCGGATCGCGAAAGACTTTGTCGGACACCCGTCAACCTCGATGGTTAGCTTGCGTCCTCAGCGTGAAAACGCTTTGCGAGGCTGAGCGCGCTTTGGCTGGCTTCATCAGTCGTTGACACCTTTTTGAATTTGCACGCCTCGTCCAATGCGTGATTCCAATCAAGCTTCTGCCGATGAAAGAAGAGGATGGTCGAGCCTAGCTCCAACTGCCAAAGGTCCTTCTCAATCAACTCCTTGCCGAGAGCCTGAAATTCCTCTACTTGGGGCTCAGGGGACTGGTTGACCAACTCCCGAATATCGGGCTTCAGCTTGTATAAGTATTGCATGTTGCCGTTCTGCGGCCCGCCGTCTTCAATGACCAATCCCGCTGCCACCATCTCGTCGCAGGCATGGGCGACATCTCGCGAGTAAGGGCCGAAGTGATGCAGTGTGTAGTGGCACCTTAAATCACAACCTGCCTGCTGTAAAAAGAACACGACCTTTTGCAGGCGTTTGCGCCCGGAGAATCCTTGTTCCCCGGCCCAAGAAATTAGCGTGGCCAATTGGTGTCTGTTCATGTGAACGGCTCAGAGTTGAGGAAATTAAATTCGCAATAGACGAAGCATACGCGCGTCTCAACTTCCCCGCAAGACATCAATTGACATTTCGAGGTGTTTCACGATGGGCGCCCTGAGTTTCTGAACGGTGAGGCTGGTGAGCTTGCGCGGTCTCATTTTCGTTTCTGGAACAACTCCACCACAGAGGCTGCCAAGACTGCGAAGCGGCAACCCCTTTCCTCATGCTGCCACCCCAGGCGGGGAAGGGAAAAGCTGCTGCATCAAGCTTTGGTTGTGCGTCTGGAGCGCGGCGAGCTTGGGTGGTTCGTTATTGAGTTTGTGGGGTTCCCCCTAGTCTTTTCAGTGGAATGAAATATGGCTTCCGATCCCGCCTGAACAATCGTTGTTTCGTTTGTCATGGGCAAAATGCCACATAAGCGTGTAATTGCAAGCATAATTGACAAACAAGGTTTTCGGCCTTATTTTTCCCCTCTCGCCGTCAGGGCGTGTTCTTTGATATTTTGCGTTCATTTCAGGGCCGCGGGGAACCTCTGCGTGCTCCGCTCCTCTGCGCGCGATTGCGTTTCTTGCCGCGATGAAACCACCAAAGGAAAGGAACTCTCGCGCAGAGAAGATGAGTGCGCAGAGGAACGGAAATCGTGATCGGGGCGTTGCAGGCTATTGCACCCTATTGCACCCTCGGTTTTCGCGATAAGGCGGGGGGCGCATTTGCATGGTTGGCGAGACGCTAACCAGGGCGTCCAGGACGGTCGCGCACCCAGAATTCGCACCCGCCGGAAGAAATGTAGCGGGTTTGTAGCGGCTCTGTAGCCCCAAATGTAGGGTTCCTCGCTGTTTTCAATGGAACAATGAGGGTGCAGGCATCTTGATGAAAATTTTAAGGGAACGACGGAAAGACGCCGCGTTTCATGCAACCCGACAGCGCGGGAAGAAATGTTGCGGGTCTGTTGCGGGTTTGTTGCTATTTTTGTTGCCCCTTATCTCGTTGATAGTCAACCGTGTAGCGGGTGTTGCCCCTTTTTCGAGATCATATACTATACCGAGCTTTGGCCAAGCCAAGACCAACCCTGGATTCCAAATGGGTTGTCCCGGAACGACGGCTAACCAGTTGTCTCATTCCACCGAAAATGGCGAGGAACCAAATGTAGCGGTTTATCTGGTTGATAATCAACGATGTAGCGGGTGTAGCGGGTTTTTCGAGATTATATGCATATTCAATGATGTGCTCTGCCACGGCTTGCTTTCTTCCAGCGGATTTCCGGTCAACGGCTGCATCGAAATTCTCATTCCATTGAAAACTGCAAGAGGCCTTTTGGTGGGTTCCGAAGCTGACCGCCGTTGCAAAGGGCGCGGGACAAAATTCTTCACGAACAGAGTGGCAGTGGCATCCCGCCGCTCAAGCAGACCGGCAGAGGCGAGACGCCTCTGCCACCTTCAACGAACATCGCGCCGAAGAATTTTGTCCCCCACCCGTTACAAATGGCTGTTCATTTTATAGCTGCTTTCGCCCGCCGCGCTCTGTATACCTGAGGTGTCGCCAGATAAAATGCCTGGCGGCCAGCGAAAGGACACGACTATGGAAGAGTATGTATATTTGGGCTGTTTCTTGTTCGGCCTCCTCTTTACGGTTGTCAGCGTCTTTTTTGGGCACCACATCAGCGGGACGGACGGGCACATGGATCTCGGAACGGGTGGCCACGCCGAAGCGGGTTATGAGCACACCGGAATGCCCGGCATTTCACTTTTCAGCCCCACTGCCATCTGCGCCTTTCTCACGGCGTTTGGCGGGTTTGGCTTGATATTCTCCCACATCGGCCCGACCAAGAGCGTCTGGATCAGCACTCCTCTCTCGCTGGTGGGCGGCCTTTTCATTGCCCTCGCGGTGACGGCATTGTTCGGCTACGTTTTCCGTCGCACCCAGAGCTCCAGTGAAGGCCAAACTAGTTCACTGCTCGGCAAAACCGCCACCGTCATTTCGCCAATCCCGGCGGCGGGCGTCGGCGAAATTGCCTATGTGCAGGGCGGCAGCCGTTACACCGCTCCCGCCCGCGAGCAAGCCGGCCTGCCGGTGGCCACCGGCCAGACTGTCAAAATAACGCGCGTGGCGGAATCGCAATTCTTTGTCTCGCTTGTTTGAATAAACTTTCCCAAACCTCAACCCTGCAACCTTAAGGAACTTTATGCATGCCTACTTCGCCGCCTTGGAACTTGGTGGCCTCGCCACGGTCATCATGGCAGTCGTCGGTCTGGTGGTTTTCCTGTTTCTTGTCGCCGCCGTCCTCGCCAGCCGCTACACGAAAGTCGGGCCCAACCAGGTCCTGATCGTCTCCGGTCATAGGCATAAGTTTGTGAGTCCTGATGGCTCTGTGCAGTATCGCGGCTTCCGCGTTGTCAAAGGTGGCGGCACGTTTGTCCTCCCTGCTTTGGAGAAGGTCGACATTCTTTCGCTGGAATTGCTGACCATCGATGTCCAAACGCCGGAAGTTTACACCAGCAAAGGTGTCCCGGTGAAAGTCGATGGCGTGGCGCAAATCAAAATCAAGGGTGACGACGTTTCGATCGCCACCGCCGCCGAGCAAGTCTTGAGCAAGACCATCGACGAAATCAAAGGCGTCGCCATGCAGACGCTCGAAGGCCACCTGCGCGCCATTTTGGGAACGATGACCGTCGAGGACATTTACCAGAATCGCGACGCGTTCGCATCCAAGGTGCAGGAGGTCGCGGCGGGCGACATGGCCAACATGGGTTTGTCCATTGTGAGTTTTACAATCCGCGATATTCGCGACACGCAAGGTTACCTGGACGCGCTGGGCAAGCCGCGCATCGCCCAAGTCAAACGCGACGCCACCATCGCCCAGGCCGAGGCGGATCGCGACGCGATGATCCGCTCCGCCCAAGCCACCCAAGCCGGCCAGGAAGCGAAATACGTCGCCGACACGAAGATCGCCGAGGCGCAGCGGGATTATCAATCGAACGTCGCGCAATACCAAGCTGCTGTCAATCAAAAGAAAGCCGAGGCCGACCTCGCTTACGACTTGCAGAAATTCAAGACCGGCCAGTTGGTGAAGGCCGAGGAAATTCAAGTCAGCATCATTGAGAAACAGAAGCAGATCGAGTTGCAACAGCAGGAAATCATGCGCAAGCAGCGCGAATTGGAAGCCAACGTGCAGAAGCCGGCCGATGCGGAGCGTTACCGCGTCGAAACGCTGGCCAACGCCACCAAGTTCCAATTGGAAGCCGAAGCCGCTGGCAATGCTTCCGCCACCAAGGCCCGGGGTTTCGCCGCCGCCGACGTTGCGAAAGCCACCGGCCTGGCCGAAGCCGAAGCCAACAAAGCGCGCGGTTTGGCCGAGGCATCCGTGATCGAAGCGCAAGGCGCGGCGACCGCCGAAGCGATGAAGCTCAAGGCGGAATCCTTCAAGCAATACAATCAGGCGGCCATTGTGGAAATGATTGTGCGCATCCTGCCGGAATTGGCGGGCAAAGTCAGCGAGCCGCTGGGAAAGACGGAGAAGATTGTGATCATCAACAGCGGCGACGGCCCCGGCGGCGGCGCCAGCAAATTGACCGGCGACGTCACCCAGATCATGAGCCAGCTTCCGCCGGTGATCGAAAGCTTGACCGGCATCAAGTTCGAGAAATTGATCGAGCAAGTTCCTGCGCTGCGAAAAGCGATGGAGCAGCGCCAGACCAGCGAACCGCCACCCCCAGCGGACGAACAAAAGTGACGTTGCCATCGCTGATTCGGCTGTATAAATATTCAGCATGAACACCGAAGCCAAGCAGGCATCGGTTGCAGAAAATTGACGAAACTGAGCATGCGACTTTTTGAAGCCATACTTGACGCAAACCGCCGGGCTGTGTCGGGAGACCTGTCCGCCGGCATCCATGTGGCCGATTATACGGCGGAGCTTCCGATCGTCGCGCTGACGTGCATTGACCCGCGCTTGAACCGGCTTCTGCCGGGCGCGCTGGCCTTGCCGGACGAGCAGTTCATCTGGCTCCGCAACGCGGGCAACATCATCACGTCCCCGCTGAGCAGCACCATGCGCTCGATCTCGCTGGCGTGCGCCGTGAAGGGCGGCCGCGAGATAGTTGTCATCGGCCATACCGATTGCAAAGTCCGCCACACGACGATCAACGAATTGACCGAGCTTTTCAAAGGGCTGGGAATCCCGCGCTCTCAATTGCCAGACAACATCGCGGAATATTTTGGTGTGTTTGACAGCGAGCACCACAATGTCGTGCGCGCGGTGGAATTAATCCGGCAAAGTCCGCTCATCGGCCCGCGCGTGCCCGTGCAAGGCTTGATGGTAGACATCCGCACCGGCCAGCTTGAGTGGGTCGTCAATGGCTATGACGTCCTGGAACGGTCCAATGCTCCTGCGCCGCTCCAATTTCCCACACTTGGCGGAGTCATCGATGAAGCCGCATCGCGCGCCGGTTTTCACTTCGGCGAAATGAAATTCCCGGACACGAAAATTGGCGAGATAGCCAACTCGATTATTCACCCGGCCTCCGCAAAACCAACGATCATCGGAACGCCGGTGCCGCCGGCCACGCCCGCGCCCCCAGCGCCGTCTGCGTTGCCCAAGCCCCCCACGCCCTCACGCGCGATTCCAATTCCGCCGCCGATTCACCTTCATCCCAGCGCTCGAGAACGGAAGAAATAAACATCGCGGCGAGGAAAGAAAATTGGTGTCAAGTGCGAGAAGCTTCCTTTGTCCCGTCGCCCCCATAGATTATCGCCATGCCTTTTCGAAAAGCTTCGCACGCTGTTTAGGGGAAAGCGCGTTTGCCTTCTTCCTTACTTTCCGCCGCCAATTTGCTTCCGCGTGTCTGATCCGGGTAATCCAGAGCCTTTCGCGACTTCGTCTTCGTAACTTCGCCAAAGTATGACGGTGTGCCAGACGAAGGCAAATCGTGTTATTCGCAAATCAAGGTTGCGTTTTGATTTGTCACGCATTCAACAGTTTGAGGGATTCGGAATTATAATAATTTGATGCCGCCGGGATTATGCCGCTCCTACGGAGCTAATGCTCTGAGCCATTTGCCCAAAAAGTGAGACGCGCCCGACCCGCTCTACCGCCTCGCCGCGCGCCCAAACCAAATTCCTGAAACGATCAAAGCGACGGCGGAGCCGCCCAAAAACCAAGTCAGCAATTGGGGCATTTCCCAGTGCCACGAGGCCAGCGCGGCGCCCGCTGAAAGTATTCCGCTGACAAAGTAATAAACCGAATTGGCCCGCGCGCCTTGCCTGCTTTTATCCAGCAGCATTTCGAGAGAACGATCTCGTTGCGCGAGCGCGTTGGCGCAGGCGTCCGAGCACGTCAGCCGGGAACCGCTGCCGGGCGCAATTCGAACGCACTCCGGGCACAGGCCGCGTCCGCAATTTGCGCACGTTCCAACGGCCACCGCGTCGTGAGTGAAACATCTCACGCGAAGCTCCCGAACAGATCGTGCGCGGGCCACTCCGCCACCGAATCGGCGGCCCGGTGCAGCGCACCGTCGATTTCGCCGTCGGGAAGTTTTTTGTCGTTGGAACGCTGGTTGAAAAGCATGGCCCAGGACAATCCGTCGTAACGCCGCACCAGCAGCGTCGCGGTGCCGGGCAGGCTGCCGTTGTGCCAGTAGTTCGCCGCGTTTCCAACGGGCCGCACGGACCAGCCGCACGCGTAATACGTTGGTTCCATGGCGCCGTTGGCCGCGCGCGAGACGGGCCGGGCCGGCGGCTCGTAAAGCATGCGATGGGCCGGCTGCGAAAACCAATTCGCGCGCGCCGGATCATCCAGCGCAGCGACAAATCGCACCAAGTCAACCGCCGATGCGATCCACGCGCCATGCGAATCCATCGCTTCCAGGCAGAATCCCGCATATGGCTGCGTCTTCGCTGCGTCCTCGCCCGCTTTGCGCTCGGGCATGTAATACATGACTTCCCCTGGAGCGCGATCGGCCAGGGCGGACCTGCCTTGGCGCATCCGGTGAATTCCGATGGGCGCCAACACTTCCTTTTGCACGAATTGGTCGTACTTCTGGCCGGAGATTTTCTCAACGATGCGCCCAAGCACGCAGTAGCCGAAATTGGAATAGGCGTATTTGCCGCCCGGGTCGAAATCCAGCGGCTGCCCCATCATGTAACGAATGATGGCGCGCTGCATGGCAGGCGGCGTGTCGCCGACAGCGTGGGCAATTTTCTCCGACATGAACATTGGATCGCCGCTCTTGTCGCGGTCCCATCCTCCCGTATGATGCAGCAAATGCCGGACGGTAATTTGGTTCAAGCGCGCGTCAGGCGTCTTGCCAGGCAGCGGCTCAATGCCAAGGAGCGGAAACGCGGGCGCATCGATGTCGAGCCGCCCCGCTGCGACGAGCTTGATCACCGCCACCCCGGTGAACGGCTTTGAAATGCTGGCGATACGAAAAAGCGCATCCGGTTTGACGGCTTCCTTCTTATCTAAATCGGAAAAGCCGTATCCCCTGGCGTAGACCAACCGGCGATCTTTCACCACCGCCAGCGCCCCGCCGGGAACACGGCGCGCTTTCATAAACGCGTTCACCGTCTGGTCGAAAGATTCATCAATCGGAAGCATTTGTTTTTCATGGGCGGGAGAAAGTTGCGAAAAAATCGACGATGCGCCCACGGCAGCCGCCGCCACGCAACCGCTGCGAATGAACTCACGCCGGTGAATTTGCATCGGAATTGAATCCTCTCAATGGCGGCGAATTGCAAGAATCGAAATGGATTCAAGCGTCACTAGAGGCGTCTCACCCACGTTGCTGGGAAAATAAAGCCTTGAACAGGAGGAAGACCGAGGGCGCAGAGAAGAGAAAACGATTCCTAGAGAAAAGGGCCGTTATCTCTGCGTCCTCGGTCTTCCCTCCTGTTCAATTTCCGGTTCGAGTCAGCCGCCGAACGAGAGCCCGGGGTGACGAGCTTTTCGTCGCGAAAACCAAGGGTGCAATAGGGTGCAATACCGTGCAATGCCCCGATCACGCATCATTAGGCCCCCCGGCCCGGAATCGCGAAAATCCGCAATATGTCAAAGAGCACGCGTTGGCGGCGACAGGGAGCAATATAAGCCTGAAAGCCTTTCACGTCAATTACGCTTGTAAATACATCCTTTCGTGGTATTTAGGACGCATGGCAAACTGGAACACGATTGTTCAAGCAGAGTGTGATTGGAAGTGGGTGATGGGCGCAGGCCGGCAGGCGGCGCGGCTGTGTCGAAGACCAGCCGCAGCAGCACCCAAACAACCGAAAACCTGAAAATACTCAAAACTTCGGAACCATCATCGGCAAATCGGGGTGATCTTTCCAACGGCCTCTAATTTCGAAGCGGCTGCGGCTGGTCTTCGACACAGCCGCGGTCCAATTAAAATCTTGCGCCCAAACATTCTCCTGTTGCTAATCGCAGGCCGTTTTGTATGTTCCATTCATTGGAATCTCTATGGAAGCTCAAGCTGATATCGCACTAATCGGGTTGGCCGTCATGGGCCAAAATCTCGTCCTCAACATGAACGACCACGGTTTCACGGTGGCTGTTTTCAACCGCACCGTCGCCAAGGTCGATGAATTCCTTGGCCGCGAGGCGAAGGGGACAAAGGTCATCGGCGCGCATTCCCTTGAGGAATTGGCGAAGATGCTCAAACGTCCGCGCCGCGTGATGCTGATGGTCAAGGCCGGCCAGCCGGTGGATGACTTGATCGAGGAACTGCTGCCGTTTCTCGAGAAAGGCGATATTATTATTGACGGCGGCAATTCGCTTTTCCAGGACACCACCCGCCGCGTCAAATATCTGGAGGGGAAGGGCATTCTGTTCGTTGGCACCGGAGTTTCCGGTGGCGAGGAAGGCGCGCGCAAGGGCCCGTCGATCATGCCAGGCGGCTCGAAGGACGCATGGCCGCACGTCAAAGATATTTTCCAGTCTATCGCGGCCAAAGTCGAGGGCGACGTGCCGTGCTGCGATTGGGTCGGCGAGAACGGCGCGGGCCATTACGTCAAAATGGTGCATAACGGCATCGAATACGGCGATATGGAGCTGATTTGTGAAGCCTACCAATTGATGAAAGACGGCCTCGGCATGACGGCCGAGGAAATGCAGGCGGAGTTCGTGAAGTGGAACCAATCCGAACTCGATTCGTATCTGGTCGAAATCACGTCGCACATTCTGGGCTACAAGGACACCGACGGCCTGCCGCTGGTGGACAAAATACTTGATACTGCCGGCCAGAAAGGCACCGGCAAATGGACGGTCATCAATTCCACTGATCTGGGCATTCCAATCACGCTGATTGCCGAGGCGGTTTACTCCCGCTGCGTTTCGGCCTTGAAGGATGAGCGCGTCGCGGCGGCCAAGAAATTAAAAGGGCCGCGCCCGAAGATCTCGGCGGATCGAGCCGCCTTCGTAGAGGCCATTCGCCTCGCGCTTTACGCGTCGAAAATTATTTCCTACTCGCAGGGCTACATGCTGATGTCGGCGGCGGCGAAGGAATACGGCTGGAACCTGAACTACGGCGGCGTGGCCCTGATGTGGCGCGGCGGCTGCATCATCCGCAGCCGGTTCCTTGGCAAGATCAAGGAGGCTTACGACAAAAATCCGAAGCTGACGAATTTGCTGCTGGATAATTTCTTTCGCGGCGAAATCAAGAAGTGCCAGCGCGGCTGGCGTTTGGTGGTGGCGACGGCTGCGCGCAAGGGCATTCCGACGCCCGCGTTTTCCACCGCGCTCAATTTCTACGACAGCTACCGCACCGCGCGTTTGCCGGCCAATTTGCTGCAGGCGCAGCGCGATTATTTCGGCGCGCACACCTACGAGCGCGTCGATCAGCCGCGCGGCCAGCATTTCCACACGAACTGGACGGGCCGCGGCGGCGTGACCTCTTCCGGCTCCTACACCGTCTGAGCCGATGAGCGCCGATTCCTCCCAGCCGTTGCGCGACTTCGCGCCGCGGCAGAAATTCTTCATCGGCATCGATTCCGATGGCTGCGTATTTGACTCGATGGAGGTCAAGCAGAAGGAATGCTTCACGCCGATGTTCATCAAGCATTTCCACTTGCAGGCCGCCAGCAAATACGCGCGGCAGACGTGGGAGTTCGTGAATCTGTATTCCAAAAATCGCGGCTGCAACCGCTTTCACGCCCTGGGTTACGCCCTGGCCTTTCTGAAACGCCGCCCGGAAATTGTCGAGCGCGGCGTGCAGATATTTGACACTAAACCGCTGGAGGAGTGGACGGCCCGCGAAAGCAAATTGGGCGACAAAACGCTCGCCGCCGAAATCAAGGCTGGCCGCGCGGAACTTGCGCCGTTGCTCGATTGGTCGAAAGCCGTGAACGCCGCCATCGCCGATATCGTGCATGGCGTGCCGCCGTTTCCGCTGGTGCGTGATTGCCTGGAAAAAATGAACGCGCAGGCGGACACGATGGTGATTTCTCAAACCCCCGGCGAAGCCCTTGAACGCGAATGGGCCGAGCATAGCATCGAAAAATACGTCCGCCTGATCGCTGGCCAGGAAATGGGATCTAAAACTGAACACCTCAAATACGCCGCCGTCGGCAAATATCCGAACGAAAACATTTTAATGATCGGTGATGCGCCCGGAGACTACAAAGCCGCGAAAGCCAACAATGTTTTATTCTACCCCATAATTCCACACGAGGAAGAAGCTTCGTGGAAGGAATTATTTGACATCGGCATTGATCGCTTTTTCGCTGGAACATTTGCCGGCGAATACGAGAAGCAACGTGTGGAAGAATTTGAAAAAAGCCTCCCGTCTGCGCCGCCCTGGAAGGAAGTGGCAGGCTAGCTTGGAAAATTCGAGGGCCTCTTATTCTTTCCCGCTGAGGAATGACGATGATCGAATACAAGTGTCCAATTTGCGGCCGGCAGCATGAGGACTTGCCACACATTGGTGCCGATCGTCCGATTCACTATTGGGACGTGTCGGAAGGAGATAGGGATCGGCGCATCAAATTGACTCCTGATACCTGCGAAATTGATGGGAAGTCCTTTTTTGTGCGCGGAGTTATTGAGATTCCAGTCATCGATTACCCTGAGGGCTTTGGATTTGGAGTCTGGGTGTCGCATAAGGAGGAGAACTATCGCGCTTATGTGGAGCATCCCGAGTCAAATTCTATTGGACCGTTTTTCGGCTGGCTATGCACTCGGATTGACTATTATGCGACGACCACCGAGATGCTGAAAACCCGTGCGCACTACTGGGGGGCTGCACTGCGTCCATCGATTGAGTTACAACCCTCAGATCACCCGCTTGCCATTGATCAGAGCCAGGGCATCACGCTGGAGAAAGCCTTGAAAATTGTGCATTATTATTTAGACAGAATGCCGCCGGGCAGTTCCTCCGCATAAAGTTGCTAAAGCGAGAAGTTGGCAAAACTTCCGCCTCCAATGATGGCTATTTGACTATTCTTTGATGATGATTGCACCCGAGGCAGGGCGGGAGCCGAAAATCGTCGCCTCAATGCCCGTCTTCTCTTTGTAACCGGATGCAATTTGACTCGTAATCGCGGAGACGTTTTCGCTCTTCACCAAAGCGACGGCGCATCCTCCAAAACCGCCGCCGGTCATGCGGCAACCGTAGACGCCGCCGCTTAACCCAATCGCTGCTGCCGTTTCGACCACCGCATCCAACTCAGAGCAGCTTACTTCGTAATCATTGCGCAGCGAATTGTGGCTGGCGTACATCAATTCGCCTGCCTCGGTCCATTTTGAGGCGCGGATGGCGCTGGCGGCGCGCACGGTGCGGTCGATTTCGCCGATGACGTGGCGGGCGCGGCGGAACGTCTCTTCGTCCATTTTGCCTTTGCCGCTTTCGAGCAAATCGAAGGAGGCGTCGCGCAGGGAAGGGACGACGAGAATCTTGGCGGCGGCTTCGCATTGGGCGC
This sequence comes from uncultured Verrucomicrobiae bacterium, assembly GCA_963764165.1. Lineage (GTDB taxonomy): Bacteria > Verrucomicrobiota > Verrucomicrobiia > Limisphaerales > Palsa-1400 > Palsa-1400. The sequence goes on along the minus strand of CAVXRD010000002.1, from coordinate 2,714,589 downwards.
GGCGGCGGGCGTATTGGCTGCTGCCCAATTCGTGTTTGACGTTCGTATTGACAATCAAAAGCTCGATGGACGGATCCTGCATCGGCACCAGTTCCGTCTTGCGAGTGCGGCAATCGAGCAGGAGCAAATGCCCTTCGCGTCCCATTGCGGAAATGAATTGATCCATGATGCCGCAAGGAACACCCGCGAATTCATGCTCCGCCTTCTGGCACAACAGCGCCTTTTCGACGGGATCGAGCCGCGTGCCCGTGACCGCCTCTAGCAAGGTCGCGGTGCAAACTTCCAAGGCCGCGCTGCTAGACAATCCGCTGCCGAGCGGAACGGTCGAGCGCAGCAAAACATCCAGTCCACCCGGGTTCAATCCGCGCGCGACGAATCCTGCGATCACGCCTCGGGGGTAATTGCTCCATTTGAGCGGGCTGGTTGAAATGGTTTCCGTGGTGTCGATGGTCGCCGCTTCGGCTTCGGCGGTGGAACGCATTGTGATCACCGTCCCGCCATTCACGGGACGGTCGGCTGCCATCACGGAAAAATACTCAATCGCCATCGGCAGCACGAAACCATCGTTGTAATCAATGTGTTCGCCAATGACGTTGACGCGCCCGGGCGCGGCGGCGATCCAGCGCGGCGCGCGTCCGTAAATTTTCTTAAATTCGTCCGCGGTTTGCGCGGCGAGCTCCTGCAATTTCATGTGAGGCCCTGGCGTTATTTGGTGAGAGGTTTATTGCGGCCCATGATGGCGCCCGCGAGCATGGCGACGCCGAAGACCAGCAGCACGGCGCCCCAGATCAGATTGATGTTGGTGCCGAGCGAGGTGCGCGCGTACATCTCCGTATCCGAGCCTGTCATCGCGCCGTAGCCCACAAGGAGCACTCCGATGAGGGAGAACATGATGCCGATTGGAAAGCGAATATCGAGACCCATAAATTTTCTTTCTTACCAGAATATGACGTTAAGGATGAGGCAGCACACAAGGAGGATCGTTCCCAGCACAGCCGGTTTCAAATAGAACGGTTCATTCGCATCCACCAGTTTCGGCGTCATCGAATAGACCAATCCCTTAAGCTCCGCATCCGTTTTCGTGCGGCGGGTGGCGAGCGAAATGCCCGCTGTCAATATGAAGCAGGCGCCGAACGCGAAGGTCGCGAGCCAGAAATTTTGCGCCATCTCGCTCGGAAATGTTTGAACCACTTTGAGGTAGCCGCCTTTGATGCCGGGCGTGTTTCCTTCCGCAATGGTCATCGCGTGGAATAGTCCAGACGTCGCGGTGCCGCCGAGCAGTCCGAGGAATGCGCCTGTCCCCGTTGTGCGCGCCCAGAACATGCCGAGGAGGAACGTGGCGAAAAGCGGGGCGTTGACAAAACCGAACACCAACTGAACGACGTCCATGGCATTCGAATAATGCGCGGCGAAAAACGCGCAGCCGATGCTGAGACCAATTCCCACTACCGTAATCGCCTGGCCCATGAAGAAGTAATGGCGATCGGGCTTGTTGGGCGCAAGGTAAGCCTGATAAAGATCGTAAGTCCAAACCGTATTGAACGCCGTCACGTTGCCTGCCATGCCGGACATGAACGAAGCCAGCAACGCCGTCAGTGCCAAGCCGAGCAATCCGGGTGGGCAATACTTTTTGACGAGCGAAAGGATGATTCCGTCGAAATCGACATCTGTCACAGCGTCCTGCAAGCGATTCTTGACATCGGATTCTGGAACGCTGCCTTTGCCCATGTCCGCCACGAGCGCGTCAACTTTTGCCTTGTCCAATTTCTTGTCGAGATCCTTTTGCAACTTGGCGTAAGTCGCGTCGGCGCCCGCGGTTTTTGCCGCGTTCAAATCGGCCATCGCAGTCGAGTATTCATTAATGGCAACCGGCGGCAGCCGATAACCTTTTCCCGGTGTCGAAGCCAGCGCAATGGCGATGATGCCAGGCAAAATGACGAGGACTGGAAAAATCATTTTCGGCACCGCCGCGACGAGCGGAGTGCGGCGGGCAGCGCCCATGTCTTTCGCCGCCATCGCGCGCTGCACGACGAGGAAGTTGGTGCACCAATAACCAAACGAAAGCACGAAGCCCAATCCGAACAGGATCGCGAACCAATCCACGCCCATCGGGTTATGGCTCGGGCCGGCCAGGACAGGCTTCCACGCGCTCGTCCAGGCGTCTGATTGGAAAGTCTTTGTATTTAGTGAGAGCGCTGCCGGATTGGCCGAAACAGCCACCAATTTCTGCTTGATGGCATCCCATCCGCCCATGTCCTTGAGCCCCAGATAAACGACCGGCGCGAAGCCGAGCACGATCATGAAAAATTGCAGCACTTCCGTGTAAATCGCGGAGGTCAATCCGCCCTTGAGCACGTAGACCAGCACAATCGCCGAACAGATGAACAGGCTGCTGGTGTAATTCCAACCGAGGAGCAGATGCAGCAATTTCGCCAGCGCGTTCATCGAAATGCCGGACGCGAAAACGGTCATGACCGCGAAGGTGATCGAGTTGAAGCAGCGCACGCGCCCGTCGAAACGAAGATTGAGGTATTCCGGCACTGAGCGCGCTTTCGAGCCGTAATAAAACGGCATCATGAACACGGCCAGAAAGATCATCGCCGGTATCGCGCCGACCCAATAGAAGTGCGCCGTTGATATGCCGTACTTCGCGCCGCTCGCCGCCATGCCGACCAATTCAAGGGCGCCGAGGTTCGCCGCCATGAAGGCCAGCCCGGTTACCCAGGTCGGAATCGAACGCCCGGAAGTCAGGAAATCCGCCGACGTTTTCAACTGGCCGCGCAGGGCAAAGCCGATGCCGATGACGAACGCAGTGTAGGCGAGAAGAATGGCGTAATCTACCCAGGCTAGATGAATCGGTTGCATATCAACTTAACTGGCGAGGAAACGGGGGATTGCAATGAATGCTGACGAACAGCGCCAGGCGACACTTGCGCCAGGACTGATTGGATTTGTCATGGCGCCGATTCTCAGCACAAATCCCCCGCGCTGCAACTGAAAAATTTCTGTGACATTAATGACTCCGCGAAATGATAATGTCGGTAGGGCGAGGCTCCTGCCGAGCCATCTTGGAAACGGGGAGCGGCTCGGCAGGAGCCTCGCCCTACCGAGCGCGTGGGTTAATCAACGCCGCCTCTTTTTCCATCCCGGGCCGCGCACGACCTGGCCTGGTTTCGCGCCGGTGTGCTCGCCCTCCTTGATGACCGGCACGCCGTTCACCAGCACATCCACCACGCCCGTCGAATATTGGTGCGGCTTGGCGAATGTGGCGTGGTCCTGAATTTTCTCAGGGTCAAATATAACGATATCCGCGTAGTATCCGGCTTTTAACGAGCCGCGCCGATCTAGTTTCAAATTGGCCGCGGGCAGGGATGTGAGTTTCCGAATCGCCTCCGCCAGCGGAATGATTTTTTCGTCGCGCACATATTTTCCCAGCAGCCGGGCGAAGGTTCCGTAAGTGCGCGGGTGCGGATTGGATTTTAGAAAGACTCCCTCCGGCGCAATCGAACCGGCGTCCGAATCGAAACTCACCCACGGCAGCGCGATTTGCTTGCGAACGTTATCCTCGGACATGATGAAATAAATTGTGCCGACCCGGCTGCCGTCTTCGATCACCAAATCCATGGCGGTGTCAATCGGCGGTGTTCCGCGCATGGCGGCGACTTCGGCGAGGGTTTTGCCCGTGAGCGGTTTCAATTTGTCGTTGCGGAAGTTGACAAGAAGAATGTTTTCCGGCGAACCGGCGGCCACGTAAAAGTTCTCCCACTTGTCGCTTGGGGATTGCATTTCCGCGCGCAGTTTTTCGCGGATCGCCGGGTCCTTCAGCCGTTTCGCCCATTCATCGTAACCGCCTTCCTGAACCCACGGTGGCATGATCGCATCGAGGCCGGTGGCGGCGGCGGCATACGTGTACATGTCCGCGGTGATGCGCTGGCCGCTTTTTTGGGCGGCTTCAATTTTTGCGATGACGCCATCGAGCTTTCTCCAATTGGCGCGGCCTGCCGCCTTCAGGTGGTATACTTCAGCGCGAATATTGGCGTCGCGAGCGATGCGCAGGAATTCATCCAGCGCGCCATCGAAATCCGTTCCCTCGCTGCGAAGGTGGGAGATATACATCCCGTCATATTCGGCGGCGACTTTGGCCAGTGCGATCAACTCGTCAGTCTTGGCGTAGTAGGCGGGCGCGTAAATAAGAGCGGACGCCACACCCATCGCGCCTTCCTCCATCGCGTGTCGCGTCAATTTTTTCATGCGCTCCAGTTCCGCCGGAGTCGGCGGGCGATCCGCGTAGCCCACTTCGTGAATGCGCGCGGTCGTCGCCCCAAAAAAGGAGGCGACGTTGCACGAGACGCCTCGGCGGACGAGAAATTCGAGATACTCGCCCAGGGTTGTCCATTCGATGGGAAACTTGATGTCGCCCTGCGCGTCGAGCATTCCCTTTTTCATTGAGGCGTTGAGCGGCCCCATTGATTCGCCTTCACCCATGACTTCGAGCGTCACGCCCTGGCGCAAATCGCTTTGCGAACGGCCGTCGACAATGAGCGAATCGGTCGCCCAACTGAGCATATTGATGAATCCAGGCGCAACCGCCAAGCCATGCGCGTCGATTTCCAATTTTCCCTTCGCCCCCGCCAGATTTCCCAGCGCAACGATCTTGTCGCCATTAATGGCTATGTCGCCGTTGAAAGGCGCGCCGCCCGAGCCGTCGTAAATGACGCCGTTGCGAATGACGACATCGTAAACGGAATCGCTCGCTTGCAGAGCGATGCCGGAAACCAAGAGAGTCAGCAGCCAAAATGGTATTTGCATGGCCATAAATCACCGAGAACCGCCACGCTACGGGAATCGGCGCGGCGATGCAATTTTGATTGGCGTTCACTCTTTAATCGCGAAGCGAGGTAGGGACGCCTCGCCGAGGCGTCCGGTTGCGTGTGGATTCTTGGACGGTTCTCGAGAATAGAACACCTCGCCCCGGACGCCTCGGCGGAGATTGTCTCAAAACTTCTGTTTTTTGAGGAATGTATTTGACAATATGTGAGCCTTTAGTTGACAATGCCGTTCAACAAATATGGCTCAACCGATTGCCCCTGATTACGGACAGCAGTTCCTCCTCCCGCCCGCCCTGGAGGACTGGGTGTCCGCCGACCATCCCGCCCGCTTCCTGCGCGAATTTGTCGACCAGTTGGATCTGCCCCAGCTTGGGTTTGTCATTCCCGCCGCCGCCGAAGGCCGTCCGCCCTATGCCCCCAGCCTCCTGCTCAAGATTTGGCTTTACGGTTATTTCCACCGCATTCGCTCCACCCGCAAGCTGGAAACCGCCTGCACGGAGCATGTCTCGCTGCTGTGGCTGACGGGGCTCAACGCCCCCGACCACAACAGCCTCTGGCGGTTCTGGGACGGAAACAAAAAGGCCCTGCGCCAGGTTTTCAAGCAAACCGTGCAGCTGGCCCTCCGCACCGGGGCGGTGGGATTTGCCTTGCAAGCGTTGGACGGCACCAAGATTCAAGCCGCCTGCAGCGGGCCGCAGGGCTGGAGCAAGGTTTACATGGAGAAGCTCCTGGCCCAGCTGGATGGCGCCTTGGAGGAAATCGAGCTCAAAGTCGTGGCGGAGAACCAGGATTCCAGCGCACCGGGCTGCCGGCTGCCCGCCGGGTTGGCCCAGCGCCAGGCCCTGCGCGAGGAAATCAAAAAAGGCCTGGCCCAGCTGCAGGCCGACGGGCGCCACCATTACCATCCAGCCGAACCGGAGGCGCGCCGGATGAAAGTCGGCGACACCAACCGCTTTGCCTACAACGCCCAGGCGGTGGCCGACAGCCAGGAGGGCATCATGGTCGCCTGTCAAGCCACCCGCCAGGAAACCGACGCCGGCCAGCTGGTCCCCATGATTGAAGAAGCGAGGCAAAACCTCGGTCCGGCGGCCATTCCAACCCTCACCGCCGCCGACGCCGGCTATGGGGGCGGGGCCGACTTGAAAGCGGCCGTGGAACAGCAGATGAATGTGCTGGCCCCGCCGGCGGAGGGCAAGCCAGCCCACGACAACGCCTACGCGACGCAGCATTTTCATTATGACGAGGCGGCCCACACCGTCACCTGCCCGCAAGAGCGCCTTCTGGACCACGAAGGCCAGACCACCAAGAAAGGCCAGACCGTTGAGCGCTTCCGCTGCCATCACCGAGACTGTCCCGTGCGCGCCCTCTGCAGCCGCGATCCCAAAGGGCGGCAAGTCGAAGTGTGGCCGCACACCACGCTGGTGCAAGCCATGCGGGCCCGGCTGCAAGAGCCAGGACCCGCCGCGCTTTATGGAAAGCGCAAAGAGATCATCGAACGCCGGTTTGGGCAGCTCAAGCAACACGACGGCTTTCGGCGTTGGACAGTTTGGGGTCTGGAAGCCGTGCAAGCCCAATGGGCCTTGTTATGCGCCACCTTGAACCTGCGAATCCTCTATAAAAAGTGGCAGGCCCGGGTCCAGACGCCGAAAATGGAAGTCAAAACCGCCGCGGTTGAAGGAAATTTGGCGATGGCGGCCTAAAAAAGGAGGGAAAGGGAAGCTTGGCGTCATCGCTGACGCCAGCCACGCTCTGACAACTAAAAGTTGACACCCGTTTCCACAGCCCCTATTGGTGCCCATATAACCAGATCGGCCAGACTAAAACGTTTTGAGACAGTCTCTGCGAGGCGTCCCTACCATGATGGGCGGGTTTCGCAGCAGTGGCGATTTTTGTGGGAGATGTTATTGTGACAGGCGAGACCTTTAACGAATTTATTTATGACTACAAAAAGATCGGGAACATCCGTCAGGAACCATGTGGAACCACCCACCATGTATGAGACTGAAAATGACCTCCCGCTTGAAATGCGGACGGCGCTCATCGAATTGATGAATCAACGGCTGGCATCGGCCATTGATTTGCAATTGCAAATGAAACAAGCGCACTGGAACGTGAAGGGCCCGAATTTCATCGGCCTGCACGAATTGTTCGACCAGATTGATGAGGCGGTCGAGGAATACGTGGATTTGATTGCCGAGCGGATTGTTCAACTTGGCGGCGTAGCCTTTGGCACGGTGCGGGCGGTGGCCGCGAAATCGCGCCTCGAGGAATATCCGACGGACATCGCGGATGGCCACGCGCATGTCGAAGCGGTCTCCCGCGCGCTTTCCACTTTTGGGAAGGATGCTCGCGCTACGATTGATGAAGCTGATCGCCTGGAAGATGCCGACACTGCGGATATCTTCACCGAAGTGTCTCGAGGCATCGATAAATGGCTCTGGTTTGTCGAGGCGCACAATCAGGCGCCGAAATAGGTTTTACTTGCATTCGCTTATAACGGAGCGCGGTTGTGTCGAAGACCAACCGCAGCACGTCGGAAGGAAGGGCGCATCGGAAGTTCGTGAAGACTTTCCGTGGCGTTCTGGGCCTTTGGCGTGCCTAACCTTGAACTCTTTGCACATGCTGCGGCTGGTCTTCGACACAGCCGCGCTCCGCTTTTCATCGCGCTCATCCTTGCCGTTCTGCTCTATCAACCACACAGAATGAAGTTTTGTATGTGAGGCGTCGTCTCACTATGCTCATGGAATTATTTATGCAGCACGGCATGCAAAAACTTTTGTCAACTGCACTATGACAATGCGCATCACGTTACTCGGTCGAATTTTCCCGTCCGCTTTCGCGCTTTTGAGCGCCGCCGCAATGGCCGTTGCTCCAACCGCTTTCGCCGACGGCCCGAAGATCGTCAATATCTACAATTTCATTCGCAATTCGGATTACCGCCTCGCTAATTCGGAGGATATTTTATTCGGGGCAACACGGCAGGAAATCTTGTTGACGAAGTCGCTGGGGCTGCCTGCGACTTGGGCGCTGGAGTATGACGCGCTGATCAACCCGCGCTACCAGAAGCTGCTCAAGGAGGAATTGGGGACGAATGATGAAATCGCGGCCTGGTGGGAACTCCCGCAGCCGCTGGTGGAAAAGGCGGGCTTGAAATGGCGCGGGCACCACGAATGGGATCCGACCGCCAATGTCGGATTTTCGCCGGGTTACACGCCTGAGGAGCGCCGCAAGCTGGTGGATGTTTACATGGCGGATTTCAAGGCGGTCTTCGCCGCATATCCGCGCTCGGTGGGCTCGTGGTATATCGACGAAATCACGCTGGCTTACATGGGTGAGAAGTATGGTGTTGTGGCTTCGTGCAATTGCAAAGATCAAGTTGGCACCGATGGATACACGCTGTGGGGCGGTTACTGGAATCAGGCGTATTACCCGAGCCGCTTGAATGCCTACATGCCCGCCCAGAACAAGGCGAACCAAATTGACGTTCCCATATTCCGCATGCTGGGCAGCGACCCGATTTATCAGCACGGCACGACGCCGGGCATGTTCACGCTTGAGCCCGTGTATTCGTCGGCAGGCGGTTCGACGAATTGGGTGAATTGGTTTATGGATTGCCTGATTCACCAGCCCGCGCTTGCTTTCGGCTACACGCAGGCGGGACAGGAAAATTCGTTCGGCTGGGACTCAATGAAAGCAGGCCAGAAACTGCAAATGGCGCTGCTCGCGAAACAAGCGAAGGCGGGCGAAATTCGGGTGGAGACGCTGGCGCAATCAGGCGAATGGTTCCGCCGGCAATTTCCGCTCACGCCCGCCACTTCGGTCGTCGCGCTGGACGATTGGAAGCATGAGGGCCGGAAGACGGTTTGGTATGACAGCCGGTTTTATCGGCTCAACGTTCTGTGGGAGAATGGCAGTTTTTTCATTCGCGATCTTCATCGGTTCGACGAAGAGCTGGTTTCGCCAACGCACGAAACGCCGCTGGCCACGCGTTCGCTGGCTTACGAAACGTTGCCGTTGATGGATCAAGCGCAATGGTCGGGAAAACAAAAAGCCGCCATGCGTCCGGTGATTATTTCCGCGGACGGCGCCAGTGCGAATATGGATCCTGAAGGGCCACCGGTAGTGAAGGAATTGAACGCGACGGATTTGGAGATCAAGCAAGCGCTTCGCGGAGGCGGCTCTTTCTCCATGGATTGCGGCGAATCCGGCCTCTACTGCGCGGCGACCGATGGGCACGGACATCCGCTGGCTTGGGCTTGGGAATGGTACGGCGGCGGGAAAATGAGCGCCGCGATTGAAAGCGTGAAGACGAATTGCGTCACCTATCATTACGCCGGGACAACCTATGAAATGAGAACTGGCCCGGATGCGGGTTTGTTCGAGCCATTGGACGATGGCAAAATTCGGCTGAAGTCCAATGCCGCAGGAAGAATTGTCATTCTCCTGGGCGCGCCGTAATGGGCTACAATTCCCGCAGCGCCGAGGCAATCGGCAGGCGCGCGGCGCGAATGGCCGGGAAAAATCCGCCGATCAATCCAATCATCGCCGCCCAGACAATCCCTTCGGTGAGCAGGGCGGGCGTAACGGCAAACGCGAATGCAACCTGGCTGAAACTGGCGAAGTTCATCGTCGAAGTTTGGTAGCCGTTGAAAAACGCGTAGGCGAGCGCGCCGCCAATCACGCCGCCGATCAACGCCAGCGCCAGCGATTCCAGCATGACGGAGATGACTACAGAGCCGCGCCCGAATCCGAGAGCGCGCAGCGTGGCGATCTCGCGGGTGCGGGCGGAGACGGCGCTGTACATCGTATTGAGCGCGCCAAACATCGCGCCGACTGCCATCAAGCCCGCGATCAGCACGCCGAGCGTGTTAATCATCTGAGTCATGGTGGAGGATTGTTCTTCATTGAAGTCGGCCTGCTTCTCGGGTTTGACACTCAGTTGCGGATTGCTGGTCAGGAAATCCTTGAATTGAGCGAACGCGCCCGGCGTGGCCAATTTTCCGTACACCGCCTGGAACGAATCGCCGCGGTTGAACGCGCCTTGCAGCATCGTCGCGTCCGTCCAGACTTCAGATTCAGCCGCCGCGCCGTTGGCGGAGAAAATGCCGACGATGGGCCATTGCTCGCGGCCCACTTTAATCGTGTTGCCAACCTTCAATCCCGCGAATTGACTCACGGCGGCCGTTCCCACGATCACTTCGTTTTTGCCCCATTCAAACGCGCGGCCGTCTACGATTTTCAATTTGTCGCGCACTTGAAACGCCGCCCGTTCAACCCCGCGCATCGGCACGTTGACGTCGGTGCCGGTCGAGCGCTTGGGCAAGTCAATAATAACGAATAATTCCGCCGAGGCCAGCGGGCCATTGGTGTCGCGGGCGAGCCCTGGGGCGTCCCCGATCAAGCGCGTGTCGGCGCGGGTCAATCCGCTGACCATCTCGCTGGTGGCTCCCGACCGCAGGACGATGACGGCGTCGGGGGGAATCGAGCCGGACATGGTTTTGTGAAACCCCGTCGCCATGGAGAGCACGCTGACAAGCACCGCCACCACGCCCGCGATGCCGATGATCGAAGTCAGCGCCGATCCCAGCCGTTGCGGGATGCTCAGCAAGCCGAACTTCGTCACGGATACAACCTGCAAAATCCAATTGATGGGGCCAGCCATATTACATTCTCCTCAAAGCCACCGCCACTTGCAGGCGCATCGCCTGAACGGCGGGGAACAAGCCGGTAACCAATCCCAGCGCCACGCTGATGCCAGCGCCGACAGCCAGGTCATGCGTGGGAATGAAAAACATCGGCAGCATGCCGCCCGTCGGATCGCCGCTGGAGGCAATCAGCCACGCCAATCCAAGCCCCACCAGCCCGCCGCCGGTCGCGATGAGGCAGGATTCGGTCATCACGAAAACAACCACTTGGGCATTGGTGAAACCGATTGCCTTCAACACACCCAGCTCGCCCGTCCGTTCGCGCACGGCTTGTGTCATGGTGTTTCCTGTCACCAATAAAATCGTAAAGAACACCGCGCCGAGAATCGAAGTGCAAATGAGGCCGATGTCGCCCAGTTGATTCGCCCATGATTGCGCCATGGCCGCTTCGGGCTCGGCTTTGACCTCGGCAGTCGAATTCTCAAATTCCTTGTCAATCAATTTGGCGAGTTCTCCGGAGCGCTTTGGATCTTTGACGCGCACGGTGTACCAGCCGACCTGGCCGCGTTCGCCCTTGTGCGCCTCGTCAAAATAGTCGTAGCGGAAAAACAGCGCGGTCGTGTCCGTGTTTTTTTCCTTCCCGTCAAATATTCCGACGATGTCAAATTCCCAGGTGTCGCTGCCGTCCTTTTTGGCCCAAATCGGGGTTTTGATCGGGACTTTGTCGCCGATCTTCCAGTGAAATTTATTCGCGCTCTTGCGTCCGACGATGGCGCCGGTTCGCGTTTCCTTCCATGCTTTGAGTTGTTCGGGAGCCAGCAGAATTTCCGGCCACATGCTCGAAAAATCATCCGGCACGACCGGGCATTGCATGAAGAAATTCTTCGGATCCTGGTAGATTCCGCCAAACCAAGTTTGATGGGTGGCCAGATCGACGCCAGGAATGCGCTCCATCCGAGCCTTGTAACTTTCCGGCAGCAGAATGAGCAGCGAAACCTTGTGCTGGACAATAAGGCGATTCGCGCCGTTGATGCTGATGCCGCCGGTGAAGGCCTCCTTGATGGCGGACAGAATTCCGAAGAGCACGAACGCGACGAGAATCGAGAGAAACGTCAGAAACGTCCGCAGTTTCTTGCGTTTCAAATTGCTCCAGATGAGGGGGAAGAATTTCATGACTTCAGAGGCAGGGACGCCTCGCCGAGGCGTTCCGTCTTCGCTAAAGCTACGGCGGACAGGCCGGTTGCGTGCGATTTCTCGGACGGTTTTCGAGTATAGAACACCTCACCGCGGACGCCTCGGCGAGGCGTCCCTACCGTCGCTGCGTGACCAGAATCAAAATGATGCGTGGCAGCAGTATTCATGGTTTACGCAACGGCTTGGGCGCTGAGCTGCCCTTTGTCAAGATGAACGGTTCGCGCCGCCCTTGCGGAAGCGTGCGGATCGTGCGTGACCATGATGATCGTTTTGCCGTGCTGGCTGTTGAGCGCCTGGAGCAAATCCAGAATGCCGTCGCCCGCCTTTCGATCCAAATCTCCCGTCGGCTCGTCGCAAAGAAGAAGCGTCGAGTCGGTCACGATGCCGCGGGCAATTCCCACGCGTTGCTGTTCGCCGCCAGACATTGTGCGCGGAAAATGCTTTGCGCGATGCGAGAGTCCGACGACATCCAGCGCCGCCGCAACATGCTTGCGCCGCTGCTCCCTGGAAAGATGAGTCAATAATAGCGGCAGTTCGACGTTCCGCTCAGCGTTCAAGGTCGGCATCAAATTGTAGAGCTGGAAAACGAATCCAATGTGCCGCGCGCGCCACGCCGCCAACTGCCGTTCGCCCAAATTGTCCAAACGCTCGCCGCCAACACTGACGGAGCCGCGCGTGGGCTTGTCCAAACCGCCGATCAAATTGAGAAGCGTGCTCTTGCCGGATCCGGACGGCCCCATCAGCGCGAGAAATTCGCCCGAAGGAACTTTCAGATTCAATTCGCGCAGGACGTGAATTTCCTCCGAGCCGCGCCGGAAGACTTTTTCCACGCCATCCACGCTGACCAGCGCGGCATTGCTTTTAGTAGGCTCGCTCATGGTTTTCCTATTTGGTTTTCTCTTTGACCTTCGCGCCGTCGCTTAAATCCTTCGGGCCATCCACCACCACGCGCTCCCCGCTGGTGAGGCCCGCGCTGACAATAATATCATCGCCGCTCGACCCGGTCACCGAAATCGCTCGGCGTTCGACCGCGTCATTCCGAACCACCATCACGATGTCTTTCCCAGTCTCCTGGCGAACGGCGGCCTTTGGCACCAGCATCGTTTGCTTTGCCACGGCATTCGCGGTGGTGGCCTCGTGGAAGGCGACCTTCACACCCATCTCCGGCAAAATGCGCGGATCCAATTTGTCAAAACCCACCCGCACCTTCACGGTCGATTTCTGACGGTCCGCGGTCGGAATGATGGCGATTACTTTGCACGGGATTTTCCAGTCCGGATACGCATCCAGCGTCGCCTCGACTGGCTGTCCCGGCTCGACGCGATTGATATAGCTTTCGTTGACATCAATTTCAATCTCCAAAGAATCCATGTCAACAATCGTGCAAATGCCCGTGCGGGTGAAGCCGCCGCCAGCCGAGACTGGAGAAATCATTTCGCCTGGCTGGGCGTCCTTGGTGGTCACAATGCCGTCGAACGGCGCGCGAATCACCATGTCCTCCATCTCCTGTTTCAGCACCGCCAACTGGCGGTCGGCCACTGTGGCGTCAACGGTCTGGCGGGCAAGACGGGCCTTGATGGAAACGGCGTCGGACTCCGCTTTCTCGAGATCGGATTGCGAGGTGATCTTCTGCTTGGCGAGCTCGGTTTCGCGCTGATACTCGTTCTCGGCCTGTTTCAGGAGGGCTCGGGTCTCGTCGAGATTGAGCTTGGCGGATTCCAACTGGCTTTCGGCAACGCTGAGACCCATCTTGATGTTCGAATCATCCAATCTCGCCAGCACCTGCCCGGATTTGACGCGCAGCCCTTCTTCCACCAGCAGATCGACGACTTTGCCCGTCACCTTTGCGGAAATGGTCGCCTGCCGCCGTGCGGTGACGTAACCCGAAGCGTTGAGAATGGTAACGCCAGCGCCTCCACTGCTCACTACACGCACAGGCGCGGAGGTAATTTCGATGGACGGATTTCGCGTCAAGTAGAACCCCGCCGCGGCCGCTGCCGCCAAAACCAAAACGACGACCGGCCACAACCATCGATTTGGCTGGGGCGAGTGCGTCTCGCGGCGCTCGATTTTCAAATCATCGAGCGAGGTTTTGGGAGCGCTCATTTAAGTTGTTGTGGCGGCGATAGATTAGGGCAACGCACCCGCAAATCTTGCGCCATACGGTGCGCTACAATACCGGCGGCACATGGGCGATTCAATTCAAAACAGTCGCAATCGAAAAGTTGGCTTGGAGTAAAAGCTGCGTCCAGAAATCGTTGCGCCACGCAAATCCTGCCGCCACAATTCCCATTGTTGATGCAGGCATGAGCGCTAAAACGCTATCTATTCAATCGCCGGGAGAATTTGACGCCGCAGTTTCGCGGGCGGCCGCGCTTCTGCGCGCGGGGGAGATCGTCGCGCTGCCGACGGAGACGGTTTATGGGCTGGCCGCCAATGCGTTAGACGCGCAGGCCGTTGCAAAAATTTATGCGGCGAAGGGACGTCCCCCGGGAAATCCGATCATTGTCCACGTCGCGAGCTTTGATATGGCTCGCCAGATGGTTGCGGATTGGCCTGAATCCGCTGAACGGCTGGCGGCAAAATTTTGGCCGGGACCGCTTACGATGGTGCTGCCGCGTTCGGAGGAAATCCCGCTGATTGTCACGGCGGGCGGGCCGACCGTGGGCGTGCGATGGCCGCGGCATCCTTTCATGGAGGCTGTCATTCGCGCGTGCGGATTTCCGCTGGCCGCGCCGAGCGCCAACCCTTCCAACGAGCTTTCGCCCACGACAGCCGAGCATGTCACCAGAAGTCTGGGCGCAAAAATTCCGCTGATAATTGACGGAGGGCCGGCGCAAGTCGGGATTGAATCGACCGTGGTGGACTTGTCAACCGCACAGCCTCGATTGCTGCGGCCAGGCATGATTTCTGCCGATGCCTTGGAAGCTGTTCTAGGGCGGAAAATTTTGACGGGCGATTCGGTTGACGCCATCGCGCGAAGCCCCGGCCAATTGCCAAAACATTATTCGCCTCGCGCCAAGTTGATCGTAATGGCGTTTGACGACGAAGCTGCGTTGCTGGCGGCGATTTCCAAATCCAAGGCCGACAGGGAGAAAATTCATCTTGTCACATTCCGCGCGAGTGCGGGATTGAAGTATTTTGGACAAGTCACCACGATTTCGGATGACCCCGAGGCCTATGCGCGTTCTCTTTACGCGCTTTTGCATCGCTGCGACGCGGCAGGCACGGAACTGATCATTGTCGAAACGCCGCCAGCCGGCGAAGCATGGCGGGGGATAGTGGATCGATTGCGACGAGCGGCGCAATAGCCGGAGCGCGACTGTGTCGCAGACCAGTCGCAGCATTAAGATACACGTCGATTGATCGCGGCGTGCTGTGGCTGATTCTTCGTCGCTTCGCTCCTTCGAATACAGCCGCGCCCCGCGCAAAAAGCGAAATAGGTCACGCCTTTTTCTTCGGCAAGCTCACAAAGCGTTCCACAAATTTTCCGAGCATGTCCGTTTCGAGATTCACGGCGTCGCCGACAGCGCGCTCGCTCAGCGTTGTCACTTCGCGCGTGTGCGGAATGATCCAAATATCGAAACTTTTTTTGCGCACCGCCGCAACCGTCAGGCTGATGCCGTCGACGGCAATCGAGCCTTTGAAAATGACGTAGCGCATCAATTCGGGTGCCGCGGAAATTTCCAGGATGAAGTCCTTGCCGGATTGTTCCCAGCGCGCGATGCGGCCCAATCCTTCAACGTGGCCGGTGACGAAATGCCCGCCGAGGCGGTCGCCCATGCGCAAGGCGCGTTCGAGATTGACGCCCGAGCCGGGTTTGGCAAACTGGAGATTCGTGCGGATCCAGCTTTCCTGCAAAACAGAAAATTGCAGCAGCCTGCCTTTGCCGCGCCGCGCGATTTTCTCCACCGTCAGGCAGCATCCATTGATCGCGAGACTGTCGCCGGTTTTCAGATCGCGCCCGCACACGCGCGCGGTAACCTGCAATTCGATGGCCTCCTTGGCTGGCTTGATGGCGGCGATCCGGCCCGTTTCTTCGACAATTCCTGTAAACATATTATTTCGCGCCCCCGTTGTTGACGCGCGCGGTCAATAAAACATCCGCGCCGATCTTGCGCCAGCGCGGTTCGAGCAGTTTGATTGCGCCGCCGATGGTTTGAGCGCCGGTCCCGCCGACGGCTTTGGGCGCGCTCCGCCCGCCAATCACCAGCGGGGCGTAGAAGAAAGCCACGCGATGCGCCAATCCCGCCTCGAGAAACGAAGCATTCGTCTCGCCGCCGCCTTCGACGAGCAGAGAAGTTATTTCCAATGCGCCCAATTTTCGCAGCAGCCATTTCAGGTCGATGCTGCCATCGCGCACCGGCGCATTTAAGACGGTCGCGAATTTTGCCAGCGCCTTCGGCCTCCGTTCCGGCGCGGTATTCGTCGTAACAATGAGCGTCTCGCATTTGCCATCCGTGAGCACTTTAGCGCCAGGCGGAATACGGGCGCGCGGATCAAGAATAATTCGGCGCCACCGTTTGTTTTCGAAGCCCTTCAATCGAATAGTCAAGCTCGGGTCATCCACGATAATCGTATTGACTCCAACAACGATGGCGTCCGCTCCGGCTCGCAATTTCATTCCGGCGGCTCGCGATGCTTCGCTTGTGATCCACCGTGATTCTCCGGCAGCGGTGGCGATTTTTCCATCGAGCGACATCCCGGCCTTTACCGTGACAAGCGGGGTGCGATGAACAATCCAGTGGTTGAAGGCGGCGTTTAATTCGCTGGCTTCGTCCGCCAGGACGCCGTGGGCCGCTTCAATGCCGGCTTTGCGCAGAATTTCAAAGGCGCGCCCGGCATGGGCCGGGTTTGGGTCCGTGGCGGCAACGACCACGCGCCGGATGCCCGAGCGAACGATGGTCTCGGTGCACGGAGGCGTCCTGCCATGCGTGCAGCACGGTTCGAGCGTCACGTATAAAGTCCCGCCGCTTGGATTTCGCCGCTTGCCTTGAGCGTCACGAAGCGCATGGATTTCTGCATGCGCCTCGCCCGCGCGCTGGTGCCAGCCTTTGCCGATGATGGTATTCTTTGAAACGAGCACCGCGCCTACCATGGGATTGGGCGAGGTGCGGCCAAATCCTCTCCGCGCCAGGCTGAGCGCGAGCCGCATATATTTGACATCCTCTGACTGCGCGGCAGGGGCCGCGCGGGCTACAAGGCGTCGTTTGACAGGTTTCAGAGCCATGAATTCGGCTGAACGGCCAGCCGCGAGGAAGACTAAAGCGAGGCGGCGGGGCGGGTCAAACCCGCATCAATTGGGCAACGAGGCTCTGCAACTCGGCCGGGCCGTAAGGTTTTCCCAGAAAGCGATCCACTTGCGCCACGTGCGTGGCCGTGACCGAACTGTCCACCGACCCGCTGACAAGTATCGTTTTCAGGGCAGGATGAACCTTGTGCGAAAAATTGATCAAATCCAGTCCGTTCATGCCCTTCATATCGTAATCAGTCACCAGCACGGCGGGCTTCGGATTGGCGGACTTCATGGCTAGCAGCGCTTCCGCCGGGTCGAGGAATTGATTGACGCAATACCCTGCGGATTCCAGAACCGTCGCGGCAAGCTCCACGAGCATTGCGTTGTCATCCACGACGAATACCGAACCGGCGGGGGCGTGCCGAGTGGGTTTGCTGTCCATAATATGTCGGTCTTGCATTAAGATGCCTTAAACTGAGCATTCTGGCAAGTATATTTTACTGTCTGGACAACAGATGCCGCGGCGCGCTGCCCCGCGGTGGAAATCAATCTTGAACCGCGTTTTCATGAGGTTTGACGAAAGGCCACAATGGGCACATGAGCGCGGCAGCCAAAAAGCTGGATTGACCCTGAACCAAGCTCACCGAATTTGTCCTGCCCCCCGTCAAACCCGGCAACGGATTCTGGATTTGTTGACCACAAAATGAAGGCCATAATTGCCCTTGCTCTCGGATTATCAACGCTGGGGCGCTGCATGGCGAGTTGACGTTCACAACGCTTCCGCCCTCGCTGTTTTCGGAAATGCTCCTCGGCGATTTGTTTCCGGGGGGCGACCGCCTATGGGCTTGGATTAAAATGGGATTCTGGTTGAATTGTTTCCATGTCTTCACAAACAGACAAAAATCTTCGGGCCGGCGGCAAGCCGGTCCGCCGCCAGTTCGCCAGCGATAACTACGCCGGGATTTGTCCCGAAGCGTGGTCGGCGATGGAACAAGCCAACCAAGGCCACGTCCCGTCCTATGGGGATGACCCTTGGACAGATCAGGCCGCCGACTTGATCCGCGACATTTTCGAGACTCGATGCGAGGTGTATTTCGTTTTTAATGGCACGGCAGCCAATTCTCTCTCGCTGGCCTCGCTGTGCCAGTCTTATCACAGCATCATCTGCCATGAGCTGGCCCATATCGAAACCGATGAATGCGGCGCGCCGGAGTTTTTTTCCAACGGCACCAAAGTTCTCACTGTGGGTGGCGCAGACGGCAAATTGACACCGGACTCCATCCAGCGTGTCGTCCAGCGCCGCTCCGACATTCATTTTCCGAAGCCGCGCGCTGTCAGTCTCACGCAGGCGACGGAAGTCGGCACCGTTTATTCCCCCGACGAGCTTAAAGCGATTTGGGCGGTGGCCAAGTCTCTGGGCTTGCGCATTCATATGGATGGGGCGCGCTTTGCCAACGCCGTTGTCTCCCTCGGTGTCAAACCAAAGGAGATAACATGGCAGGCGGGAGTGGATGTTCTGTGCTTTGGCGGCACGAAGAACGGCGTGGGAGTCGGCGATGCGGTCGTGTTTTTCGACACCAAGCTCGCGGAGGAATTCGCTTACCGTTGCAAGCAAGCCGGGCAGCTTGCCTCGAAGATGCGCTATCTGTCCGCGCCATGGCTGGGAATGCTGCGCGACAACGCCTGGCTGCGGCATGCCGCGCAAGCCAACAACATGGCAGCGAGGCTTGAAGCGGGATTGCAGGGCTTGACCGCCAAGGTCCTCTTTCCCCGCCAGGCCAATTCTGTTTTCGTCGAACTCCCGGCTCCCGCGATTCGCGCCTTGCGGGAAACGGGATGGCTCTTCTACACGTTTATCGGCAGCGGTGGCTGCCGCCTCATGTGCGCCTGGGACACGACTGAGGCCGATGTCGATTCCTTCCTCGCCGATTTGAAGTCATTGGTCTAACCGGTAACAATTCAGTTGAGTGGGACGTCTTGCTTGAACGAGCGGTTGTAACGGCATTCCACCAGAATCGCAACGCAGAGGATCCCCGCTCCAAATGAGCAGACGCCCGCCCATCCGCCATGGTGCCAGCAGACGGCGCCGAGGTATGAGCCGAGGGCGCCGCCGGCGAAATAGCAGAACATATAAACCATGTTGAGCCTGCTCCGCGCCGCCGGATCGATGCTGTAAATGCGGGTCTGGTTCGAGATGTGGGCAATCTGGATTCCCAAGTCCATGAGAATCACGGAGAGGATAAGCCCGAAAAAATTTCGTCCGATGAAGCCCATCAATACGAAGGAAAACAGGCTGAGCCACAGCGCGATGCGGATAACGGCGCGAGGACCGTGCTTGGCGGCAAGATGGCCGAAGGTGGGCGCGCCCGCTGCGCCAACCGCCCCGACGAGGCCGAAGAAGCCCGCCACCGCGCTGCCGTAGCGGTAGGCTGGCGATGCCAGGAAGAAAATCAGCGTTGTCCAGAAGGCGCTGAAGGCCGAAAAGCACATCGCGCCCAGCAGCGCCGATTCCCGCAGCCGCGCGTGGCGGCGCACCAGATGCAGCGTGGAGCGCATCAAGTCCGGCCAGGAGAGGACAAGAGCCGGGCGGCTCTGGGGCAGTTGCGCGCGCAGGATTCCTGCGAGAACAAGGATGGCGAGGGATGCGATGCCATACACGGCGCGCCAGCCCAGCCACGCTCCGATTAATCCGCTGAAGGTGCGCGCGAGCAGCACCCCAAATAGAATTCCACCCACCATCGTGCCGACGACACGGCCCCGCTGTTCATCCGACGCAAGATGGGCGGCAAAGGGAACCACGACATGCACGTTGGCCGAAAAAGCGCCCACCGTGAAGCTGGCGAATGCGAGCATGACAACATTCGGTGAGACGGTGAAAAGCAGGAGCGCCGCAAACGCGCCCATCATCAGGGTGGTAATGAGCGAGCGGCGCTCGAACTTGTCACCCAGCGGCACGAAAAGGAACATCCCCGCCGCGGTGCCCACCTGGCTGAGCATGGCGATGGCACCGGCCTGGGTGACGGTAAGCCCAAAGGTGCGCGCAATGTCAGCCAGGAGCGGTTGCGCATAATAAATATTGGCGACAACCACTCCCACTGTGCTGGCCATCAGCCAGATCGTCGCCTTGCGCATCGGTTCCTGCTTGCCCGCTGTCATCGCAATCTGGGATTCGTTGTTAGTTCCGCGCTCATTCGCCTGTGTTCAATACTGCCCATCAGACATAATAGCCACGAAACCAGTTTGGCGCATTGATTTGGAAAGAGAAAATCTCCCTGGTGTTTGCCGCTCTTTTTTCAAGAAATATTGGGAAGAATTGAATCACGAATGGCCGGGCTTATGAAAAGAGGCCAAAACTGGGTTCGCGCGCATCGTTAATTCGAAATCCTTCCCACTCCATTCATCGCCCCATCAATTCACAAGGCTCCCATTGCCGGGAAAATGACCCCAAGCCTCTTTTCCTGAGTTCGATCGTTCCTGTTGCCTTGCTCGCGATTTGTCCGCTTGCGGGCATCGCCTGGATTTGGCGAAGCGCTGGCAACAAACGAAATCGGAGCCGGGGCGATGTTGCTGGGCGTCTCCTCAGTGGGGATATTGGGCGCGGTTTACATTAACTCTTCGG
This sequence comes from uncultured Verrucomicrobiae bacterium, assembly GCA_963764165.1. Classification (GTDB taxonomy): domain Bacteria; phylum Verrucomicrobiota; class Verrucomicrobiia; order Limisphaerales; family Palsa-1400; genus Palsa-1400. The sequence goes on along the minus strand of CAVXRD010000002.1, from coordinate 2,694,066 downwards.
GCCTTCTTTCCGCGAAAGCGCATCATCAATCGCCAGCTTTAGTTCTGACAAAGGCGAGGGCGTTAAAATAACGGCGTCGACAGAGGAACGGTCGCGCGGCCGGGAACCCGAATACATGATGATCGGCGTGGATGGCGAGCGCATTTTAATCACGTGCGCCATCTCCACGCTCGACATCCCTGTCATCGAGTTGTCCGTGACGACGATATCGTTGCTGTTGGAATCGAATCGCGCAAGAGCCTCTGCCGTGCTCCCCGCAACCTGGACGATAAATCCAAAATTCTCCAAATAGGTTTTGGTGACGAACCTCAATTCCATTCTGTCGTCCACTAATAGGACGGTCTTTGGGATTGAATTGCTGACTTGCGCACTCGTTGCTTCGGCTTCCGGAATTTCGTGGTCCTCTTTGTTCTGCATGGGATCGTTGATAATTAGGAGGCTACGGGCTGGAGTGATGACCGTCTATCTTCTTTGGGACATCAAACTGCATGATGCGGACAGCATGCGGCGGAAATCTCGTGGAAAAATTCAGGGGCGATTCGAATTCGATTGAATCACGCTCAATCTCCCGGCGCTTTTTTACCGTTTTCATGGCGCGCACTGCATTTTTCTTGCCCTTTGCGGCTTGCATGCATTTATGATGGCATGCCAAGAAAATTGCAGTGCTGCTTTCAACAAGCATGACACCATCTCCAAAGACCAATGGCCCCAATAGCAGCGAGGGGGCTCATAATCCGCCGCGCCGAAAGACGCGTGTGCTTATAGTGGATGATTATGAGTCGATCCTGGAGGTTTTTTCTCAAGTCCTCATCAAGGGCGGCTTTGATGTTTTGGCCGTCACGGATGGCGCCCAGGCGCTGAAGGCGGTGCTGGAATGGAAACCGGATCTGGTGGTGCTCGACGTCGGGCTGCCGGACATAAGCGGGATCGACGTTTGCCAACGCATCAAGGCAGACCCAAAATCCCGCGATGTATTCGTTATCCTCATTTCTGGGGAAGCGATCAGCGCGGATCAGACGGCGGGCGGGCTGGCGATCGGCGCTGACGAGTACCTTCATAAGCCAGTGGCGGCGAAAGAGTTTTTGGCGCGGGTTCGCTCCATCGCGCGGCTGGCCGAGACAGCGGCAGCGCTGCGCGAGAGCGAGCAGCATTACCGGAGACTGGTGCAAATTCTGCCGGACTCCATCGCGACCATCGATCCTGAGTTTCGAGTTTCCGGGCTGAATCAATGGACGGCGGTGATGCTGGGATACGGGAACATCGACGAGCTGCACCTGAAAAGCATCTTTGATTTCGTCCACCCGACGGACCGAGACCGCTTTCGCGCAGACATATCCTCGTTCAAAACCGGCGAGGTGAAAGCCGCCGAGTACGAATTCGTGCGCCGCGACGGCCGCAGTTTTCCAGTGGAGACGAATATAACGATGTCTCTCTCACCAGGCGGAGAGAACCTGGGCCTGATCATGGCCGCGCGTGACGTGACGGACCACAAGCGCCTGGAGGAAAAACTGCGTGGCCTGCCGCGGCGCATCACTGAAGCGCAAGAAGCCGAACGGTCCCGAGTCGCGCGTGAATTGCACGACGGCGTGATCCAAGTCATCGCTGCCGCGACGATGCGCCTCCGGCGCGTTCATGAGCTGGTGGGGGCGCAGAACCCCGTCGCCGCCGAAATTCTGTCCCGGTGCCAATTGCTGCTGGTGCAGGCGTTGGACGAGAACCGGCGCATCGCCAGAAATCTCCGCCCCGGCGACCTCGATGAACTCGGGTTGAGCGCCGCCTGCCGCAACTTGTGCAACGAACTGGAATCGCGAACAAGGCTTGTTGTAAAGTACAGGTTCGTGCAGAATGGCAGCACCCTTCCCCCGAATATCGACCTGGGCCTGTTTCGCGTGGTGCAGGAGGCGCTCAACAATATCGAGAAACACGCCAAAGCCAAATTGGTCCGCGTGCGGATTGTGGTTGAGGCAAATGAGGTGCGCGCCAGCATTCGCGACGACGGCTGTGGATTTGACACGACCGCTGCCGAATCATCCGATGGTGATCGGCGGCGGGGCATCGGCTTGTCGAGCATCAGGGAACGGACTTCCGCGCTGGGAGGAACCTGCGCATTTGTTTCAAAGCCGAATGAAGGCACCGCCATCACCGTGCGCATTCCATTGGCCGATCGCAAGCCGCGCCAGGGGGTGGCTTAATTCGCCTAATCAGCCTCGCCCGCGCCGGCCCAGCAGACAGCGTATCGAATCAGCGAGTTGATGCTCTTCAAACGAAGTTTCTTTTGCATCTCGGCAAAATGCCCCGGCAGATTTTTGGATTTTATATTCAATTGCGAGGCGATCTCGGGATTGCTTTTTCCAGCGCCCAGCAATCCAAGGATTTCCAGCTCCAGATCGCTCAGCCGGTCAATCGGCCGTTTGCGAGGCTGCGTCTTTGGGTCGGCGCTTTTAAAATTGCCTGAGATGATGGATTCGCTCACGTGCAAGCGCCCGGCGAGCAAATCACGAATCGCATCAATAATCTCCTCGGCGCCCTGATGCTTCATCACATAGCCGTCGCCGCCGGCTCGCAACACCCGGGCTGCGTAGAGCTGTTCCTCCCGCATGGATATGACCAGAAGTTTCATCGCGGGGAACTTTGGCCGGAGCGCTTTGATTAAATCCAGCCCACTCATTCCCGGCAGAGTGATGTCGATAAGCACCAAGTCCGGCTGGAGGCGGGGGATTGCCCGCAAAGCATCTTCGGCAGTGAAAGCTTGTCCGCAGAAAGACAGATCGGGTTCGTTTTCAACGATCTCAACCAGCCCTTCGGCATACACCGGATGGTCTTCAACCAGAAAGACCTTTCGCAATTTTGCGCGCGCGCGTTGTTTCATGCCTCAGTAAACAATGCTTAATGGCGGGACTCCATTAAGGATTTGCCCGAATTTAAGCGACGAGCCTCGGAATTCAAAGCGCATTTATCGCTTTTTATTGGGACCGGGCGCAGGACAAAATCTTCACGAAAAGCGTGGCAGCGGCGTCCCCCCCGCTGAATTTGCCGGTGGAGGCGAGTTGCCTCGTCCCCCAGAGCGGCGGAAAAATTTTGTTCCGCACCCGTCGGACATGAATGGAGTCGGCGAAGCCGGATGGCCTTTGCTATGACGTGATTGAATTAAACCGCTCCCGACACCTTATCGGTAGAAGAGGCTGGCCGACAAACGCGGAGCCAGGAACTTGGTTTCAGATCCGATTTCCGGCCCCCACCGAAAGCTGGCTTACTTTGCCGTTGCCCGGGTCCGGATGAACCGGAGCCCAGCCAAGCCCAAGGGCATCAGCGACAGTGCGCCGCCAACGAATGTGGAAGGCTCCGGAACCGCGACCAGCAATTCCTGCGGCGGTTGATTGTCGTAATTGGAATTGTTGTAGGGGCTGCCATTGTCGGATGTCTCCGGGTTCGGCACCAGAATACCGCCGTCATACGAAAAATTCCCGGCGTGGCCGGACTGGTTCAAGGCGGAAAGATAATCTAACGCGTCGGTCACCGCCGCAGTGTCTCCTCCGTTTCCTGAAATCTGCATTCGGGAGCTGCCACCCACGACCACTTGTCCCGACGTGGTGGTGTCATAAAGGGCAAGCCAGACCGCCAGCTGCAAACCAGCCATCTGGTCTGCGGATCCGTTTATTCCCCGGGTGTTCAATTGGCCGAAATTGTAAAATATGTAAGCGGCATTCTCAATGGACTGCGTCGCGTTCTGCGCATTAATGGAAGCAGCCTGCAAACCATTCGCGGCGCCCCACGTCGGATCGATTCCCGCCAGCCCGCTGAACGAGGCCGTCCGGTTGTAGGTATAGGTGTCGCCGAGATAGAGCGTCGCGTTAAGATCCGTGCAAACGGTTGTATACTGCGTCGGCATGCCCGCCACTGGCGCTCCGGCCTCGCTGATTTGAATGCCTCCACAAAACACGCTCATCGGCCCTGAGTTGTCCAGAGAGATGTTGACCACTTGCAGGTCCGCGTAGCCGCTTTCAGTGGCTCCGCCGACGTATCCATTCGAAATCGTATACGAAAGTGTAGCCTGAGCGCTTTGTTGCGCGGCAAAACAAAAAGCCCCAATCAGGGCGCCATGCACGATCAATTTCTGACTTTTCAACATAAAACGGTTTCCCGTCCGGCCGTCTCTTGCATAGACGCCTTGGCTCACTGAATTAAAACTGCGAAATTCCTGCGCAAAGACGCACTTTTCGCCACACTGCGAGGAAATTTAACCCCATTCCAATTTTGACGCTATGCGGGGATGGGCCATGTTAGTGCGTTTTTGGGACAACAAGAAGCAGGTTTGGGCGGTTCAGAAATTCTTGAAGTGGACGGCCTTCCGATGCCCCTCCATTCTCTGGCCGGCTGATCGATCACTGGCCCAGATAATCAATGGCGGCACTAATATCGCGCCCCTGGCGTCGCCGCCGCCTGAAATTCATGTCCGTTTTCTCCCGGTGCTTGGCAGAAACACGAATGATTTCCGATTTTGGGGTCGATATGGCTGAAGACAAATACACGTTTAGGCCAGCCCAATAATGCCATTAATTTTGCGCGGTCGACCTTGATCCATCCACGCTTTCTTCGCATTCTTGCAAATTTGGTTGTCGGCATATTTGACGTTTTGCTCTTGGGGCGCGGTGTTAGATTTATATCTTCATTCTATCATAAGGGATTGCTTATAAATCGTTTGCAATCATCATGGCTCGGATTTGGCGAAATCCGAAGGATCAGCTCGGTTTTGTTCTCCCGCCGGTGGCGACTATTGAAATAGTGCCTATACTGGTTTTAACGAGGAAGCCAGGAGCGGATGTTTGGGACGCCCAGAGGGCTGCCAAGGGCGATTTGTTAAATCTGGATGGCTGAATTGCGACATCTTGGTGATCGCCATGCTCGCTGTCTCAGATTTGTGCATTCAAAACGGCAAATAAACGGGTTTTCGCAACGCTAATAATGCCCCTAGGCTGGGCATAACTGTCTTGAGTTCAGCGCATTAGAAATTTACATTCCAATTTTTGGACATTGGCCCGACCTTTGCTCAGAGAACAGACAGTTCCGAAGGGACTTGAATGTTAGAGTCCCAAGAGCGCAGTGCCTTGGCTGAACTATGTATTGGCTGAAGAGTCCGCAAAGAGTTTTTGCTTGGAAGATCATGTGGCAAGTGCAAACTGTTGGGCGCAAGTTGGCGCAGCTATAGGCGAGCTTTCAGGAAATAAGCAATCAAAACCAAATTTCTCAAAGTGATTGAGAGGGCCTGATGTCGACAACAAAAAAGCAATATTTGACCTTGCGCTTAGTGCGTCTGCAACGCCCCAACGACTGGAAGGACACAGCAGAGGGATTGTCTTTCATTCTGCTCAAGGGCGGCAGCGGCGTCTACCAATCCCGGTCTCAGCGTGTCCATGTGAACGCCGGCGACGTTATTGTCTCGAGCCCGGGGCCGTCGGCAAATCTGGTTCCTGGCGGGGAGATGATTTTTTGGCAGTTCACGGTCTGCTTCGAGCACCTGTTGCCGCTCTTCTCGGCCGAGGAAATTTGTCTTTTGCAGGGAATCGTTGATGATCTGACCCATTGCAAACATTACGCTGCTTCGAGCGCCGTGGCGCAGGAATGCCATCGCTTGGTGGAAAGCGCGCCGCCGGAAGGAAATGTAGACCACCGAAGCCAGCTGGTCAGAGTTGCCGCTGCCGTGATTACTGAAGAATTGAGCTCTGCGCGGTCGCAGCGCAACGTCGTGTTTGGCGCGGATGAGCGGGTGATAAAGGTTTTTGAAGCGCTTTCGGTCGATGAGCTGCTGACGCTGTCGGTGGGGGATCTGGCTGCCAAATTTGGCTGCAGCCGGCGCCACCTCAACAGGCTATTTCACCAGCATTTTGGTTATTCCGTGGCGGCCCTGCGCATGGAGATGCGATTGTTGAAAGCTGTGTCGCTCCTGCGCAATCCGGAGACGAAAGTGATCAACGTCGCCGAGCAGTGCGGATTCAATCACTTGGGCCTCTTCAATACTTGCTTCAAGCGGCGATTTGGAAGCAGCCCCGGCCAATGGCGCAAATCCGGACGGACCGCTAGCCTGGTCGCTCCGGCGCCTCGCGCCGCGAACCAAGCGGGTCCGCGCATCCTTGAAGCAAGCGCCACTCAGGGAACCGCGAGGAAGGTGTCATTTGCCGTGGAGGAGAAAGTAAGCCAAATACTGCGGGCCGACGATGGTGACAATGAAAATTCAGCAGTATCGGCGCACTTGACGCCGAAGGCAGGCGCGGAAAAACGATCCCCGGGGACGCTTCTCTGCCCCGCTTATGGGGTGTGAAGACTCTGCGAATGACTGTTATGCATCGAAACCAACGTGGCTGGAACGCACGCGGCGCCGTTTTCGTCCTTGGGGCATTGGCCTTCTTAGCACCCATTTTCCCGGCGCCCGCGCAACAGGCGTTATCCAGCTTTTTAGCACTGGACAACTACAAAAACAACCAACTTGCGCGAGGCCCATACACTTGGAAATATGGGGACTTTCAAATGCTCGCGACCGGTTCGATTGAGGCGGACTGGAGCGACAACGTGACTTTGGCACAGTCAGGATCGAGTGGCGATTTCATACTCAGGCCGGAACTTGACTTGACAGGCAGCTACGCATTAACGGACCGCAATTTATTGAAATTGAGCCTGGGAATTGGATATATCGAGTACCTGCACCATAGCGAACTGAGCACGCTTAATATAACCGCCGGAAGCGGCCCTTCGTTCAATTTCGGCGTCGGCCCGTTCATGTTCAACATCCACGATTCAATCAGTTACATCCAGGACTCAAGCCAGAATCCGTTGATTGCCGGCACCGGCGAGTTCGGCACCCTGAGGAACCGCTCCGGCATCATTGTGTCTCATGATTTTGGAAGGCTGTCCGACAGCTTGGGTTTTGACTATATTCTAAATGAATCAACCACTGGCGAATTTAATTCGCAGGACTCGGGGACAGAGAGCTTGATAGACCAGCTTTCCTATGCGTTTTCGTCCAGCTTCAAGTCGGGCGCTGAACTCGGCGCGTCCTTCCTGGAATACGACCAGCCGATCTTGAACAACAACGAGAGTTACAACGCCGGTGTTTTTGCCGACTGGAAACCCGATCCCGCGTTTCAATTGCAGCCGCGGGTTGGCTATGCTGTTTATGACTTTCAAAACACAAGCAGATCCTCATTCGTGCCGAATGAGTCCCAGGGAAATGTCAACCCGGTGGCGGTCCCGTCGAGCATGCCGATCCAGACCTCCGGACTGAGTTCGTGGTATGCGAACTTGTCCCTGACCCATCAGGTGACGAAATCCATTGGCTATACTTTAAAAGCCGGCCACGACATAAGCGCGGGTCTCCAGTCGGACGCGGTTGAAGAATGGTTTGTGGATGCAACTGTCAGGTGGGCAATCTTGGGGAAGCTTAATTTTTCGACCGGAATATCTTATAATTATGGAACGCAGGGCGTCGGCAATGTGCGCGGCAATTTGACCGAAAGCTACGATTGGGTTGGCGCGAGCTTCTCCACCTCCTATAGCATTACCAAACGGTTCGACGCCGGAGTAAATGTGCGCAGTTCAGTGCGCTCTTCCTCGCAAGGGGGCCGCGATTACAGCCAGGATGTCTTCGGTATTCGACTTACCTATCATGCCTCATGAAACAATCTCGCATACATGGCAATATAATCTCGCGCGTCATCTGCCTTGCGATGATGATCGTTCTTCCGGCATGGCAGTTGCGCGGCCAGGGCAATGTGCCAATGACGGTCGATTATGGAACAAATTGGAGTCCCCCGAATCGGGTCAAGACGAATGACATCGGTGGCTCCTTGAGGCTGCCAGCCCCGCCGCAAACCGAAGCCTCCAAGCCGGCGGCCACCGGACGAATTGATAACATGGAGGTGCTTGACGACAAGTATAAGCTGACCAAGGGCGACAAGGTAAGCTTTAGAATCGTGGAAGATGACGAGCCGTCATTGCAGTTAACAGTCAATGATTCCGGGGAGCTCGAGCTTCCCTATATTGGACTCTATGCCGCAACGGGGAAGACCTGCAAGGAATTGGCGCGCGCGCTCCAGGGCGAATTGGAGAAGGATTATTATTACCACGCCACCGTCATAGTTGCCGTGCAACAGTGGGCTCGGACCCAGGGAAAAGTTTACATCGTCGGGCCTGTGGGTGTGCCGGGCGGCCAGGATATTCCAAGCGACGAGACCCTTACGTTGAGCAAAGCCATTCTGCGGGCTGGCGGATTCACCGAATACGCTGATCGCAAAAAGGTTCGAGTGACTCGCAAGCCAGTCAACCTAGGCGAAAAGGACCAAGTGTTCACCGTGGACGTCGAAGAAGTGCTCAAGCGGGGAGATCGGGCGGCGGATCTGCAGCTGCAGGACGGCGACTTGATTTTCATCCCGGAGCGGCTGGTCCACTTTTAACCTAAGGAGATTTGTGACTTACTCGCCAGTTCCCTACGAGGACAATCGGTATCCAGTTCGAGCGCCAGAGCCGCCCGCGGCGGGCGCCGGATCCAGTGGAAGACTCGGCCGTTACGTGCTGTTCCTCCGCCGCTATTGGTGGATCCCTTCCATTACGCTTCTTCTTGGCCTTGCCGGCGCCTGGGCCGCGTTCCACTGGGTGGAACCGCAATATACATCAACCGCGACAATGTGGGAGCCGGAAAAACTCACGTTGCCGGGAGGGGCTTCATTTAACGATAATTCCGTCACCTATCTTGGCACCCAAATCGAATTGCTTCGCAGCGGAGAGATGGCCCAGAGAACCCTGGCCCGCATACAATCGCTCAACCCAAAGAGCATTCCTCTTGGCAAAGACGGCAGACCGCCGGTGGTGGCAATCGGCGTGAAGGAAGTTCCCAAAAGCAAGATATTTCAGATCGAGGCGACGAGCCCGATCCCCGCCTATTCCCAAGCCTATTTGGATGCTCTTTTGAATGTGTACCTTGATTACAAGAAGAACATTCGCAAGACCGTCTCGGGAGACACGCTCGCCTCGATTTCGGAACAAGTGCTGAGAATGGAAAGCGAGCTGAAGCAAGAACAGGCGGCGCTGACAAGCTATGAACAAAGCAATAATCTTGCGGTTCTCGAAGAGGAGGGGAGGGTGGCGGGAGCTTACCTTGCCAAGCTGCAAACGGAATTGTCCGACCTCCGTCTTGACTCTGAAATGCTTGCCGCCTCCGAAAAACAGGTGATGGAAGAGGCTGCCCGCACTAACACTGCCTCTGCCTCGAGCGCAACAAACGATGCTGCGAGCACGAATGGTTCCCGCGGCCTCGAGGGATCCCGCATGGCGCTGATGGGCGCTCCGAATCAGTTGTCTCCGGAGGAGGAAATTGAAATGCTCAGGCTCCAGCGCGCAAAACTAAGCAAGAACCTGCGCCCGAAGCACCCGAAGATTGTGAAGCTCGATGAGCAGATTGCCACCGACGAAAAGCTTGTTGAGCTTGCGAGGTCGCGGAACCTCAAGCAGATGAACGCCTCTTACGAATCGGCAAAATGGCTGCTTTTGGCTTCTATTCGATCGAACCAGAGCAAAGCTTCAAGCGTAATCACTTCGATCAAGGAATGGGAACAAAAGGTAACAGACGCCAATCGGCGTGTTGCTGAGGCGGACAAGCTGAAACTGGATGTGGCTCGCACACAGACCGTTTACGATCGCCTGACGCAAATGCTGCAAAATGTGGATATAAGCCGGAACATTGAACAAGACACGATGTCCGTGCTTGGATCGGCCTCTTTGGCCAGGCGGAGTCTGGCCAAAGAGATTCTTGCGATTCAGATCTCAGTTTTTGCGGGATTGGCGGTCGGCTTTGGCCTGGTTTATTTGATCACCATCAGGGACGACCGATTTAATTCAATTTCCGAGGTAAATGATCGCTTCGGCGACGTGATCGTGGGGCAGGTGCCTGAGGTGCCGCTTCTTAAAGGCCCATCCGGCGGCATGGAGGTCTTCAAGGACGCCAGTCATATGTCCGCCGAATCGTACCGGAATCTTCGCTCTGCGATATTTTTCATGCCAGCGGAGGAGAAGCGTCCGAAAATATTGGTTGTCACAAGTGCGATACCAGGAGAAGGAAAGTCAACTGTAGTTTCAAATCTCGCGCGAACTCTGGCTCAGGGCGGTTCACGCGTTTTGCTTGTCGATGCGGATTTTCGAAAAGGCTATCTGCACAAGGTGCTCTCGATGCGCTCCGGCCCGGGCTTTGCGGAATACCTGGAAGGAAAAGCGGAGTTTAATGAAGTTCTCCAGCGCGACGGTTTCTCCTCCTTTTACTTCATTTCCCATGGCAATCCCACCTCAAACCCCGGCGATCTTTTTATTGGCCCAACACTCAGTGTTGCTTTTGCCAAATTCCGGGAGGAATTCGATTATGTGCTTGTGGACACGAGTCCTGTGTTTGCCGCGGATGATTCGCCGACACTGGCTCCTCAGGCGGATGCCACACTTTTCGTCGTTCGAAACCGCTTTTCTTCGGCGGGTGTGGTGAAAGAAGCCCTGGATCTGCTTGCTCAACGGCAAGTCAAGGTTATCGGGCTTGTGTTCAATGGCGCGGACGCCGAGAACCGCTCGTACTACTACTACAAGCACGAAGACTATCAGGCCAGCAATAATGCTGAGGCAGAGTAGCAGGCAATAATGGGCGCGTGTGCCTGAGCGGATCGTTTCCGCGGATGCCCCGAGATCGTTCGCGTCTTCGTTTTTTCAAGAAAATGGGGATGACGCGCTTGGATTTGCGCCAAGCGGGGACGCGCCTGCGAACTGACGGGCACGGAGTGTGCCCGAATCCGGGCCATCGTAAAAGCTGCGCGGGTCAAGATTCCAGCGCGTGGGCGCCTGCTGGTCTGGTTGTTGCTAGAAAATGTTTTCAATTTTTCCGCTGTCGTTTTGGGTGGTGATCGCCCTGTTGCTCGGGGGCCTTGCCTTTTGCGCTGGCAGGATGCGCGATGGCATTGGGCTGCCCATGGCGGCTGTTCTGGCGACGGTGTGCGTATGGTACGTGGGGGACGCCTTTTATAACGACTACGCTGGCCAGTACATGGTCGATTTCGATCCGGCTACGCTCTCGAATGCATGGTGCCAGGTTGCGGTGTTTCTGATCGTGTTTCTGGCGGCGGCTCCTGCTGTTCACCGCCGGCTGAACGGGCGGGACATTCCCTGCGGCAGTGGAGTGCTGTTTATCTTTCGGAACGGCGTTGGCCAGCCGGCGTTCCAGAAGCAAATGAATGTTCTGTATGGCGGCTGCGTGGTGGTGTGGGTGGTATTGACTGTGGTCGCGGTAATCCGCCTCAAAGAGTTAATCGTCTTTTACTTTTTCCCTTTTCTTGGGTTTGTTGCCGAGCCGTGGGAACGTGACCGGATTGGGCACGGATTGGACGCAATCTTATCGCTGGCAGCTTATCTGCAATTGCTTGTCGCCTCGACCTTCGGAGTGGTCGCGGCGACAGCCCAAAAACCGGCGGTCCGGCGCATGGCCTTGGTGTTCTGCCTGCTTTCGTGGCCGTATTATATTTTTGGCCGCACGCGCAACTTCATGCTCGCTGTGGTGATTCCCGCCGTGCTGTGCTGGATTTTCTTCCGCCTGCGCGGTTCGATGTTGAAGCGCCTTGGCGTGCTTGCGCTTTGCTTTCTTACGGTGAATGCGTGGATGAAATTTGTCATTGCAAACCGTTCCCATACCTCCGTCACGGAGGCCCTGCATGGCAACGGGCTTGATCTGGCCGAGACTGAAAAAGCCAAGCACGAAGGCCTGAACATGTACGAGGAATTGTGCTGGATTAACACCTTCATGAAAGACGGCACCTACAATCCCACTTTGGGCGCACGGTATTTCGCCGAAGCGGTCAATTTCGTCCCTCGAGCCCTCTGGCACGGCAAGCCGGAAATTGGAATTGACTATGCGATTGCGCGCGGCCAGGGCGGCGGGGAGGACGATGCGGCTGGGGTTCATGCCACCATTTCAACTGGCCTGATCGGGCAAGGTGTCGTCAATTTCGGGACGATCCTGGGGCCCGCGGCGGCGGCTCTGCTCATGTCCGTTTGGGTGGCCATGCTGGCGCGAATGGACTTGCACTTGGAAGAGCTGGGGCGCGTCTCTCTTTATTCCATGGGATTGATCCTGACTTTTAATCTCGGACGCGACATTACCTTGCTCACCATTTATCCGTTTTTGTTCGGCTTGGCCATGACTTGGTGGATGACGCGGTCTCAACACAAACCCGGCCATGCCTTGCCTCCGCCCGCGCCGTCCCGTTCGTCCGCGCCCGACGATTCTTCTGACTGGCGGCCGGCGCAAGCGCGAAAATTCTCCGGATTGAGGCCAATTCAACGCCGTCCAATCTTCAGGCGCTGAGCATGACAGCCTATGCCAGACAAACGGCGCCACAAAGGGAGCCCGCGCGCGGGAAAAAAGCTTCGCCAGCCTTGGCGGTGATTTTTCATCGCATCGGCCCATACCACTTCGCCAGATTACGGGCCGCCGGTCGTTTGATTTCCGGGCTGATGGCCATCGAATTGTGCCGCACCGACAGCACTTACGCTTGGGACTTGGTTTCAGGAAGTGACAGTTTTGAGCGGCTGACGCTGTTCGAATCACACGAGATCGCTCCCACCGCCCGAATGATAGCCGAACGGATGCGGCAAACGTTGTGTTCCTGCCAGCCCGAGGTGGTGGCGATTCCGGGCTGGGCGGACGCTGGCGCCCTGGCCGCGCTCGACTGGTGCGTGGAGTCAGGCGTGCCGGCCGTAGTGATGTCCGAGAGCACTCAATGGGACGGCAGGCGCACTTGGTGGAAAGAGTGGGCCAAGTCCCGGACGGTGGGACTGTGTTCAGCAGCGCTGGCTGGCGGAGCGCCTCATGCGGATTATCTGGCGGCGCTCGGAATGCCTCGCGGAAGCATTGCCCTCGGCTACGATGCGGTGGACAATGAGTATTTTTCGCGAGGCGCCGCGGAAGCGCGGCGGCAAGAGCGGGACTTGAGGAAAAGTCTCGGCCTGCCGGAAAAGTTCTTTCTCGCCTCAATGCGCTTTGTCGAGAAGAAGAACGCTCCACGTTTGCTGCAAGCATTCGCGCAATGCCGCCAATCGGCGCCGCCAGCCTCACAGGCTTGGGATTTGGTGATCCTCGGGGACGGCCCGCTCAATAACGAATTGAAGCAAGCGGTGGCATCATTGGGATTGACCCATGCCGTTCATTTTCCGGGCTTCAAGCAGTACCACGAACTGCCAACTTACTATGGGCTCGCCAGCGCATTTGTTCATCCGAGCACCGTGGAGCAATGGGGCTTGGTCGTCAACGAAGCGATGGCCTCGGGCCTTCCCGTCCTGGTGTCTGAGAAATGCGGCTGCGCCTCGGACTTGGTCCGCGAAGGGCGCAACGGATTCACCTTCGATCCATTTGATGTTGGGCGCGCAGCGGAACTTATGACGAAGCTAAGCTCGCTGGCGCCTCCGGCTCTGGACGAGATGGGAAAAGCCAGCCAGAAAATTATCGCTGCGTGGGGGCCCGGCCAATTCGCGCAAGGGATGCGCACGGCGATGGAGGCCGCCAAAAGCGCGCCCCTTCGCCGGTCGAACCCGGTGGACAGGGCATTGCTAAAGGCATTGTCGATGCGGAGCCCCGGCTAAGAGCGGCTATGCGGGTGCAAAACGTTCTGCATTTGACTTCCTGGATTTCGCGCGCGGGAGGCGGGATTCCCCCTGTGGTCTGGTCTCAGGCGCGCGAGTTGAAGCGCCGCGGGGTGCCTTCGTCTGTCGCCGGCTTGAGCGATGAATTTGTCCAGGGAGATTGCGAGGGCTGGGGCGTTCCCTATTTTACTGGCGGCATCGTGGGGCCGCGCGCATTTGGTTTTTCCCCATCCCTGCGCGGGAAGCTGGTCCAGAATGCCGTTCAAGGAGGGGTCATCCACAGCCACGGCTTGTGGATGTATCCGGGACGCCTGGCGCGCAGCCTGGCCCAGCGCACTTCCTCGCCGCTGGTCGTGTCGCCTCACGGAATGCTCGAGCCTTGGGCGCTAAAAAATTCCGGCTGGAAGAAGCGCATCGCCGCCCGGCTTTTTGAAGACGGAAATCTGCGCGCCGCAGACTGCATCCTGGCCTTGTGCGATGCCGAAGCCCGCCAGATTCGCGACTATGGGCTGAAAAATCCAATCGCGATCGTGCCGAACGGAATTGCGATGGAAGAGTACGCTTCGCTGCCGGGTCGCAACGCGATTGAATCCAGTTTTCCTGAATTGAATGGACGGAAGCGCTTGCTCTTTCTTTCCAGAATTCATCCAAAGAAAGGGCTCCCTCACTTGATCCGGGCGTGGAGCCGGGTCTCGGCGCAATACCCTCAGTGGATGCTGATCATCGGCGGCAATGACCAAGGGGGGCATCGCCACGAAATGGAGTTGCTGGCGGAGGAGCTCGGGGTGGCGCCATCGGTGAAATTTCTCGGGCCGGTGTTTGGCGAAATGAAGATGAAAACGCTGGCGGGCGCGGATGCCTTTGTTCTGCCTTCATTGAGCGAAGGGTTCAGCGTCGCGGTTTTGGAAGCCGCCGCCTGCGGATTGCCGGTGCTGATGACCTCGGCATGCAATTTTCCCGAGTTGAAAGCCGCGCATGCGGCCATCGAATTCGCGCCCAATGCCACCGATTGTGAAATCGGGGTGCGCTGCTTGCTGGCCATGACGGATGCCGAACGGCGCGAGATGGGCGGCCATGGGCGTGATTTGATCGCGCGCGAATACACGTGGAGCCGCATCGTGGATCGTTTGGGCAATGTTTACGAATGGCTGCTTGGAAGCTCGCCAGCGCCAGATTTTGTCCAATGCCAGTAGACCTTTCCAAGTTTTCAAATCCGCAATTTGACCGCGGCGCTGGCAGGTTGAAGGAAACCGCCTGGCTGCTATGCAGTTTTGTTCTGTTCGAGTTGTGCCCCGTAAGTCTTTCCGCGCTGAAATGCGCTGTTCTGCGCGCCTTTGGCGGAGAGATCGGCAAGGGAGTCGTGATCAAGCCTCGCGTCAAAATAACATTTCCGTGGAAGCTCCGGGTTGGCGATCACGTCTGGCTTGGCGAGGAATGCTGGTTGTTGAACCTCGGCAGCATCACCATTGGAAGCCACGTGTGCATTTCCCAGCGGGCCTTCCTCTGCACTGGAAGCCATGACTACAAACAGCCCGCATTTGATCTGATCGTGCGCCCGATAACAGTTCAGGAAGGCGCGTGGCTGGGGGCGGGAAGCTGGGTCGCGCCGGGTGTCAATGTCGGAACACACGCCGTGTTGACGGCCGGCTCCGTTGCCACCAAGGATCTCGAACCCTGGGCCATCTGCCAGGGCAATCCGGCAGTCTTTGTTCGCCGCCGTGACCTTGTTGAGCGCAGTCCGGCTCTGGCCAATTGAATTTCATGAGTGCCCCCCAAAATTTGACCGCGGCCCGCGGCGTTTCGAGCGGCGACACACCGAAAGCGAGCGGAAATTCCCTCTTCATTTGGATTGTCACCTTTCTTCCGATCAGCTTTTTGTGGTATCAGTTTATCGACAGCGTCGCGCCAGAGTGGAGCACGAATCCGCAATACAGCTACGGGTGGGTCGTCCCGATTCTGTGCGCGGGCCTGATTCTCCGCCGCGTTCAGATGATCAATGCCGGCTGCCCGCGCATCCAACAGAGGATGTCTTTTCCAGTTCTTGCGCCTGGATTATTGCTGGCGTTTTTATACCTGCCCACGCACCTGATTCAAGGCGCGACGCCTGAGTGGCGCCCCATCCAGTGGATGCTTGGAGTGGAATCAGTCGGGCTGACTCTCTGCGCGATTTATCTTCTCATGGGTCCAAAATGGCTGAAGGAACTCGCCTTCCCGATTGGCTTCTTTCTGGTGGCCGTGCCATGGGTGTCGATGATTGAAGGTCCCCTGATCCAGGGATTGACCAGCTTGACGTCGCGAGTGGTGGTGGAATTGATGGGGTGCATCAGCATTCCAGCGTTGCAGCACGGAAACGTCATTGAAGTTGGCAAAGGGATGGTTGGAGTCGAGGAGGCTTGCAGCGGCATCCGCTCTTTCCAAACCAGCTTCATGATTTCCCTCTTCTTCGGCGAATACTACCGCATGAAAGTCTTGCGCAGGCTGTTGCTCGTTCCGTTTGGATTCGCCGTCGCGATGGCGTGCAATATTGGCCGCGTGACGATCCTCACTGTCGCGGCGGCGAAAAAGGGGGTCTCGGCGGTCGGCGAATATCATGACGAGGCAGGGTTGAGCATTACGTTCGTCTGCACGGCTATGCTGTGGCTGCTGGCATGGCTTATGTCGCGAAAAAAACTTGAGGCGGCACCGGAGTGCGCGTCCAGCCCTGAGCCGATTCCCGGAGTGGGCTCCCGGCAATTTATTTTCGCCTCCTGCGCTGTTTGCATTTGGATTGCCATGGCGGATGTGGGAGTGGAAACATGGTTCCGGAGCCGTGAGGCGCGCATCAAGCCGGGCCCCGATTGGAGCCTCAATTTTCCGAAGGATAACCCAACCTTCAAGGAGATTGCGATGACAGATAAAACCCGCAAACTCCTGCAATTCGACGACGGAGAGCAAGGAGAGTGGAAGGACTCCGATGGGAATTACTGGAACGGCTTTTATTTTAATTGGGACGCAGGCCGCGTGGCCGGCTACCTTGCCAAGCGGCACACGCCCGAGATTTGCATGACAGCGGTCGGCAATCGCCTGGTATCGGGGCCGACCCTTTCGCTTGTGCGCGTCAAAGGCATTGTGCTTCCTGTGCGCAGTTATCTTTTCAAAACAGCCCTCGGGCCGATGTATGTTTACCATTGCCGCTGGGAGGCTGGCGTTGACGACGATAAGTATGTGGCGCAGGACTCCGCGCGTTTCAATTTGATTCGCGCCATCTGGAACGGGCGTGGAAAACATGGGCAAAAGGTCATTGAATTCATGATCCAAGGATGCCCCGACGCGGACCAGGCGGAATTGGCCCTCAAGCGTGAATTGGAGAAATTCATTGTAGTCAAGCAGCCGGCGGCACAAGCTCGGCTTTAGTCGAAATGACCACTCGGATTCCTTTGCGTGAATTTTAAGCTGTTCGTCATGCATGCGCCTGCTTTTCATAAATCAATTTTATCCCCCGGACGTCGCGCCGACCGGCGTCTACCTTCATGATCTGGCAAAATCGCTCGCCAAGCGCGGCCATGCGATCAAAGTTCTGTGCTCCCGAAATTCGTATGACGGGACGCAATCTTTTGCGCCGCGGGAGGTCCGGGATGGTGTGGAAGTGCGGCGGCTGTTCGCCACTGGCTTGGGGAGAAAGAACTTCGTTGGAAAAATGAGCGATTACGCCACATTCTACACGTCTTTAGCCGGCGCGGTAACATTGGATAAATTCAAGCCGGATTTAATCCTCTCATTGACAACGCCACCCTACGCTGGAGTCCTGGCCAGGTTCGCGGCTTGGACACGGCGGTGCGGCCATGCTCATTGGATTATGGACCTGTATCCAGACGTGATGGCTTCTCACGGAATGACTTCGAATAAATCGCTGCTTTACCGATTTCTCCAACAGATGACGAAGGCTCAACTCAGGAACGCAAAGCTGGTGCTTGCCTTGGGGCCGCGCATGGCGGAACGCGTGTCGTTGTATGCTCCAGCGGTTCAATGGGCGCCACTTTGGAGTGACCCAAGCCTCGGTCCGGCTGCTCCAGAAGCGGTGGATGCGTTGCGCGCCGAGCGCCGATGGGCGAATCGCGAGACGATTTTTCTTTATTCAGGAAATATGGGGCTGGGACATCGCTTTGGCGAGTTCCTCGCCGCGGCGGCGCACCTCGGTTCATCCGGCCCCCGCTGGGTTTTCAGCGGTGGCGGGAAACGCCGGAGCGAAGTGGAATCGTTCGCGAAATCCCATCCTGGCGCGAACATCGAGATGCTGGGTTACGTTCCAGCGGCCAAGCTGCGCGCGCACCTGTGCTCCGCCGATGTGCATCTGGTAAGCCTCGACGCCAATTGGCAAGGCACGATTGTTCCGAGCAAGCTGCAGGGGAGTTTTGCGGTCGGCCGCCCGGTGCTCTATGTCGGGGGCACAAAGTGTGAAACCGCGGAATGGATTATGCAATCCGGGGGAGGCTGGGTTGTCGAACAAAATGACGAGGTGGCATTGCTCGAGGCGGTAAAACAGGCGTCTGACCGCGCCGAATGCGCGCGCCGGGGCGAAGCCGCCTTGAACTTCGCGCGCGCGCGGTTTCACATGAACGCCACTTGCGACATGATTGCCAACATGTTAGAACGATGCGGTTGAAGTCCGGGTCAGGCAGGCGAACTGCAGGCTCGCCACTTAAAACGAAAACCATTCATGTTTGGCTACCTCGATAAGTATATAACGGTATTCCTCTGCGGAGTTGTCGTCACCTACGTCCTGACGCCGCTGGTCCGCGCTCTGGCGATTCGATTCGGTGTGGTGGACAAGCCGGACGCGCGGCGGCCGCACAAACGCGTGACGCCGCGGGCCGGCGGGGTGGCCGTTGTTCTGGGCGTCTACGCAGCTTGCGCGGTCGGATTATTCTTCCCGTGGCCGAAATTTTCCGCCGATCTTGATTTCCATTGGTGGCAAGGCTTCCTGCCAGCGTCTCTGGTGTTATTGGTTGTCGGCTTGGTGGACGATGTTCGGGGGATGAAGCCTCTCGTGAAGCTGGCCGGGCAAGCTGCCGCCGCCGCGATCATGTTTTTGAATGGCGCCCGGTTCGGTGAAATTTTCGGATGCCCGCTGCCGGTCTGGCTGGACTTCCTCATGGTGGAATTGTGGCTTTTGGGGACCATTAACGCGTTTAATTTAATCGACGGCCTGGACGGGCTGGCCTCGGGGCTGGCCGTGATCTCAGCGATTGGGCTGGGCGGAATTTTCGCCATCAATCATTCTCCCGGAAACGTCCTGGTGTTGCTGGGGTTGATCGGCGCATGCCTGGCATTCCTTCGGTATAATTTTCATCCGGCCACAATTTTTCTTGGCGACACCGGGAGCATGTTTCTCGGTTTTATCCTGGGCTCGGTGGCGCTCCAGACCTACAACAAAAACACCTTTGCCCTCTCGTTGGGAATCCCGATGATGGTGCTTGGCGTTCCTATTTATGATGCTTTGCTGGCCATATGGCGCCGCACCATGCGTGGCATCCTGGCTTCCGCTGTCGCTGGCGGAAGCAAGAAGCGTCCAGGGATTATGCAGCCTGATTTGGATCATCTGCATCACCGTCTTGCCAAGACCGGATTGAGCACGCCTCGAGTCGCGTCCACGCTTTTTTTCACCAATGCGATGCTGGTTTTCTTTGGTTTGCTGCTGACGACCTTTCATGCCCGCACGACCGGCATTTTTCTGATTACAGTCTTGGTTGTCGCTTACGTGCTCCTGCGCCGCATGGCCGTCATTGAGCTGCGCGAAACGGGCAGAGTATTATTGACAGGGTTGAAGCGGCCCTCCCAATCGACGCTGCGCGCCCTTCTGGTGCCTGTGTGGGACGTCATTTGCCTGGGCGCCGCCCGCGCGCTGGCCATGAGGTATTGCGACCCGCCGACCGCAAACTTCTGGCATACGTGGTTTGTTGATTTGCCAATCTGGGTGACGCCGACCATCTCGCTGCTGGCGATGTCCCGCACCTACGTCATTGTGTGGCAGCGCGCGCGCCTGTTCGACATTCTCACGTTGGAATTAACGCTCTTGGTTGGTCTTGTCATCAGCGTGGGAATCACTTTGATGATCGATCCCACGCGGACATCCACCGCGTTTATCAGGGCCGTCATTATTGGCGCTTTCGCCAATACGGGAATCTTGGCGGTTCGGGTGGCGTATCGGTGCGTCGAGGAGATGCTGGATTATCTGCGAATGAAACCCGATATCGGCAAGGAGAGCGACCGCATTCTCCTGTATGGCGCTGGCGGCCGGTGCCAGTTGTTTTTGCGGGAGCGCGGCTTCAACAATTCCAGCAGCTTTGATGGGAGGCATGTCGTTGGGTTGATCGACGACGAGCCGTCGCTGCATTTCCAGTGGGTCTACGGCGTCATGGTGCTCGGTGGACTGGATGAGCTGCCGCTGTTGATTGGCCGGCATAAAATCAACGGCATCGTCATTACGACCGCGTTGCGCGAAGAGGCCATGGCCAAACTTCGGGGATTGGCCACTGAACGAGGATTAACCCTTACCGAATGGCGATTTCAAAATCATTTGCTGCTGAACTCGCATCCGCCTGTGACGCCCGCCGCGGAGGACAGCATTTTACCAGCCCCGTCGACAGCCCCGGAGACGGGAGTTCCGCCGTTTTCGGGCACTCTCCAGAACCCTGTTTAGTCGCAATTTGAGCTACTTATGCGAAAGTTATTCGTCCTGCTAATATCGTGTTCTTTAACCATTCTTGTTCTTTACGCTGGGTATCGTGCTTATTTGGTGTGGAAGCAGCAGCATCTTCTTTCCATGGCCCGGCAATTTTATGCCAATTCAGACAATCGGAACGCTATTTTGAGCCTGCGAATGGCATTGGCCACCAATCCCCGAAATCTCGAAGGCGCTCGCCTGGCTGCGGAAGTGCTTGAATCGAGCCGCTCTCCGGAAGCAATGCTTTGGCGCTCGCTGGCGGTTGAACTAAATCCAAAATCCACCGAGGATCGGCTGGCTTTGGCCAAGGCAGCTGTCATTTTCCGGGATTTGCCCACGGCAACAAACGCCTTGGAGGGCGTGACCGAGGAAGGGAAGCAATCCGTCGAATATCAAACTGTGGCGGGAAGCGTTTTCGCCGCGATGAATATGTTCTCAACGGCCAAAGAGCATTTTGCGGAGGCTTCGCGGCTCGATCCCCAAAATCCCATGCCTCTCCTTGATCTGTCCATGGTCGATATCCGCGGAACCAATAAAGAGGCCATTGCGAAAGCGCGCATCACCCTGCAGAGCTTGAGCGTGAACGCCACCAATGCGGTGCTTCGCCACCAGGCGATGCGTGAGTTGATCGGGGATGCGGTGCGGTTTACCAACGATTCCGCGGCGCTGAGCCTATCCAAGGACCTCGTGGATGCCACCAACGCGGACTTCAGCGATCGCATGGCGCGATTGGAAGTGCTTCGCGCCGCTCACAATTCTGAATACAAACCGTTTATGACGAATTGCGAGCATGAGGCCTCCAGCAACCCCACCAAACTGTATCAATTGGCGACGTGGCAGCAAACCCACGGTGAGATTGGCGACGGTCTTGCCTGGCTGACCAGCCTTCCTCCGGCAACCCGCACCAACCAGCCAGCGGCTTTGCTTTCGGCGGAATTCCAAATCATTGCCAAGGACTGGTCAGGGATGCAAAAGGCGCTCGAAAAGCAGAATTGGGCGGGCTCGGACTTCGTTCGGCACGCGTTTCTGTCGTTTGCCCTCAAGCAGTTGGACTTGACTGAGTCCTCCAAAGGCCAGTGGGATCAAGCTCTGGCCGCTGCGGCGGGCCAAAAAATGAACCAAACCATGCTTCTTAAGCTTGCCGCGTCGTGGGGCTGGCAGAAGGAGACGGAAGAGTTGTTGTGGACCATTATCAGGCAGCACCCGGACGAGAGGTGGGCGGTGCAAGCCCTGGCGACTATTTTCTTCCTTGATTCCCGCACAACATCCCTCCTTAACCTCTTTCGCGCCGAGGTTAAGTCACAGCCTTCAGACCTGTTGTACAAGAACAACTTGGCGATGACGGCGCTCTTGCTTGGGCAGAAGGACCTTAAGCCGGACGATATGGCGCGCGAGGTTTACCAAAGCAGCCCGACAAACTCTTCCTTCGCCTCGACATATGCCTTCTCGCTCTTCCTTCAGAAGAAAAATCCAGACGCGCTGCGCGTCATGGAGAAATTAAATGAAGGCGAATTGGAAAATCCGAGCGTCGCGGGATATTACGGTATCATCTTGAAAGCGAACGGGGACTCTGCAAAGGCACAAAAGTATCTAAAAATTGCCGAGAAGACCCGCCACCTTCCCGAAGAAAAGCGGCTATTTGAGTTGGCGCGACAATAAGGCGCACTGCAACCGTGAAGCGCACAAGTTGCTTAATGGCAGCATCTAAGGAAACATCTGAACACGTCTCATCCCAAGCTGATGACCGGGGGTTGCACGCCAGTGTCCTAAAAGTAACCTCGCTTGTCCTAAACTCGCATAGATAGTTCGGGCCGTTAAATCATAATCATCTGCGATATGTCATTGAAATCAATCGGAAAACTGGCGCTGACGCTTGCTGCCGGGGTTGCGGGAATGTGCACAGCACATGCGGACATCACCCTTACGTTCCAATGGAGTGGCAGCGTCTGGGAGGATGGTTTTACCGGCGGGGATGCTCAATCGGATGATGCCATTGGAATCTATGCATTCAACACGGCCGGAACCACTGGGATAACCTTGCCAAACACGATTTACAGCGTTTGTCTGAGCCCGCTGGGTTTGCTCGACGGAAACACGCATACCTACAATCAGGAGACCTTTGCGCAAGCGAGTCCAGGAATTTTCCCTTCGCAATGGGCATCGGGGGTTGTTCATGGACAAACTCAGGATTGGGGGATTTGCAACGCGGCCTACTTGTGGCATACCTTTGGCATGAACATTGTCGATCAAACCACCTCGGGTTTGCATCTTGCCGGCAATGCGAGCGAAGAGGGTTGCGCCCTGCAATTTGCGATCTGGAATGTATTATACAACAGCACCGCCTACGGCCAGTCGTCTTTCAGTTCAGCGGGGTATTCGGCGCCATTTGCTCAATTTGATGCCAGCGAGCAGCAGGATTACAACGCTTACATTAACGCCTTGTTGAATGCAGGTCCCAACATGCCCATTTATAATGGCAGCATTCTTCAAGGGACTGGCGCCCCTGGCGATGGCCCTAATGGGGGAGATGACCAGGAATTCTTCCTTCTGGGTGAGCCCACCCCTGAACCCAGCACGATCGTCGCGGGAGCCATGATGTTGGTTCCGCTCGGTGTCGGCGCGGTTCGCAAGTTTCGAAAAGGTTCTTCGAACGCCTAGTGTTTCGGATTGGGATTGGGCCGTTTCAGGGCCAACTCGATTTTTCCCGCCCGCGTTGGCTTATTAGAATTTCATCCGTTTGCTGTCAATATAGATTGGCGGCAAACGGACTTTTTATTTCTGCCCTTTCTGCCTTAACCCGCCCCATCACTTCCGCGCAGCCCAGCTCATGCAGTAACATGCTTTGACCGCAACCATTCCAGTTTATCCCTCAATAAAGGAAGCGAGATGGGCTTCTGCACCACCAAATCGACACAGGCCAGACTTCGTGCCGGCTTTTTGCAGATCAACATCACTCGCGTGGCGCACGACCTGATTTTGATCACATGAGCCATCTCCTCGCCCGTCATCCCGCCGAGATCATCGTCTGCGATGACCAAATCGTGCGTTGCGGCGTCGAAAATTGCCAGCGCTTCCGCCGCAGTTGAGGCGGCATCAACAGCGTAACCGATGCTTGATAAAAACCATTTGGTCAGCAGCCGTGTCCTGTGATTCACATCGACGCACAATATGGTTGATGGGGTTGGAGTTCCAGAGCCGACATCCGTTTCGGCCTTCAAGATTGATTGCATCATGCGCTATTCCCTGTGATGTCTATAGGCTACATTCATGCGGCAGAAACCGTCTATGCACATTTTGGACATCATGAATCGGCATCTGGACATTTCCATTTTCAGCCGCCAAGGCATGAGTTGAAAATTGAAAATGCAGAATTGCCCGCCGACAGATATGGCACTCGGCGGGCGGCGGATCCACGTGAATGGGAAAAGGCGAGAGGATTTGCGCCCCGCTCCAAGATTACATTCATCCTGTGGAGAGCCTTCCCGAAATTAAGCCAACGAATCGAAACAATGCCCGGCTTATGAAACCATTTTCCGGCAAAATGGCGGGAATTGCCGCCGCCTCTCCTCGACCGTGAAAACGACCGAAGCGCCCGGCTCGACCGTTATTCGGTGGCAATATTCTCCGCCGCCAAAGACCCGAAACGGCCGCACGGGTTGGTTCTTGCCCTTTCCGCACATTTGACACCAAAAGCGCGAGCTTTCTCGTCCCGGAGGTAATTTCGGCGGGGAAACCGCCGACGAAAGCGGTTCGAGGTGAAAATGCCGGTTCCAATATAAGCGGCTCCCGACAATATCTCGGAGATCGCATACGCAAGTTCCTCGCGATTTTGTCGTCCGATTAAAATTCCATCTCCCCCAGCCGCCAGGGCGCGGTAGGCCGCAAATTGGTCTGCCTTTTCGCAAACAAACAGCAGTTTTGTGCCCGGACTTGCCGACCGCATTTGTTTCGCGGCGTCAAATACGGCGCCGTTAAGCGAACTCCCCTCGAAAACAATCACGTCTGGCGCGCAAACCGAGAGCACCGCGCGCGCAATATCAAGCCACTGGACCGACTCGCTATGGAAAAACGCCATTCCGTCGCGCCAATAGGTAAATTCGAGATCTGCGCCCGTTGCGTTGCCGCATCGGGCCACTAGCACGTTCATCTTGCGATGGCTCATGTTTTTCATTTTGGCGCTGGGTTGCAAAGACGTTAATTGATTAGCGAATGAAGTTCAAGTATTTGGATTACAGTCCCTCGGATTAAGCAATTTTCGCGCCCAAAACTCTCCTGGCGTCCGTCTTTTTTCTTTTGTTCCGCCGAGCCCAAGAGCTGTCTTTATGACGGTGGTTGCCATTCGGCCTGCGGACACGTGAAAGGGGCATTTCACCCCCGGATCGAACCTAATTTCGCCGGTCCAAGGCGCATTTGACCCATGAAATTCCGCCCGCAGCGCCGAGCGCGTTTCACCGCAACGACTTGCGTAACGATGGTTCATCTCCAGCCTGAACTTTTTCCGAACAAGGGGAATGTCCCAAATATGTGCAACGATGTCCTCTTATGGGATAGCGAAAAAAGGCGCAGGACGGCAAAGTCAACATGTCTTAGGAATATGCCACGCCATAATTGAGTATGGAAACTGAAACTGAGATAAAGAAATTGAGAATTGATTAAACGGAACCGAGATATGAAAAACAACATGGGAATCTTTCAAAAAGCGATTTTGCTGGCCGGCGTTCTGGGAACTGCGGCGACTGCACAGGCGAATCTGGTTCAGATTACGCCAGGGCAGAACGTTTCAAACACCGGCGGCCTGACCACCCTTTCAACGACCGGTCTGAACCTGCCACTGACCCAGATCATTGATTATACAAGCGCCTACACCAGCTACAGTGGCTTGTATCCTTGGGAGGTCACTGACAGCGGAACCATAACGACCGAAGTGTTTCGCGTTGGCTCGGCGACTCTTGGAGCCCCGTTGTTATTCGAGTACACGATCCACAACACGGACCTTGCGACATATCGGACAACCAATACCGTTGAGACTCCCGTTTATACGACTAATATTACGCACACCGGCAGCGGCATTCATACCGTGTATCACACTAATGTATACACGAGCTACACGACCAGTTACACGTATACTACAAACCATGTCGACGGGGGGCCGGCAAGCGCAGGTCTGACCTTCTTCCAAGCCAGCTCAAATGCTGTTGGTTTTGGGACCGCGAATATTTCCGGTGTTCAGGATAATGTGCCGACAGACAACACCTTGGAATTGAACTTTAACGGACCGAACGGCGAGCTTGCATCTAACGCAACCGCAGTGTTTTATGTCTACACCACTGACCCGTATACACAACCTGGAGGAGCGGCATTCTTGGGTGGTATTTCCTTGGGCAGCGCCACGATCTACGCTGCTTTGCCCGAACCCGGCACGATTATCTCCGGGGCTTTGCTGGTGCTTCCGCTGGGCGCAAGCACGATTCGGATCTTGCGCAGAAAAGCACTTTCCCGCATGGCATAAGCCTGGGATTTTACCCATCATTCAACGAAAAAGAGGGCGATTGTTAAAATCGCCCTCTTTTGTTTGTCTTCTGAAAGCCGTTCTTCCCTGATCACTCAGCCTGTCATTTGGCCCACGTGCGGGCCAAAGAATGCAACTTCACAAGACCGGCCAGCAGGCGCGCCATTTCGGCGAGTGGAATCATATTTGGGCCGTCACTCAGCGCTTCATCAGGCTTCGGATGGGTTTCGATAAATAATCCATCAGCTCCTGCGGCAACGGCGCAACGAGCAAGCACCGGCGCCATTTCGCGCTGTCCGCCCGAACGGTCGCCGCCCGCGCCGGGCAATTGAACCGAATGAGTGGCGTCAAATATCACTGGGTGGCCGAATTGGCGCATGATGGGTATTGAGCGCATGTCAGCGACGAGGTTGTTATACCCAAAAGTGGTGCCACGCTCAGTGATTAGCAATTTGCGGTTGCCCGCTTCAGCCGCTTTGGCAACGACCCTGCCCATTTCGGGCGGGGAAAGAAATTGGCCTTTTTTCAAATTAAGAATCTTCCCGGTGCGCGCCGCCGCTGCAATCAAATCCGTCTGGCGGCACAAAAAGGCCGGAATTTGCAGCACGTCCACGACCGGGGCGGCCAGCGCCACCTGATCTTCGGTGTGGACGTCCGTTAGAATCGGCACGTCCAGTTCGCACTTCACTTTCTTAAGAATTTGCAGGCCATCTGCCGCGCCCGGCCCCCGAAACGTTCGCGAAGACGATCGATTGGCTTTATCAAAGCTGGCCTTGAAAACATAATTGATTCCGAGCAAATGACACGTTTTCCGCAGCGACTTGGCTACGTGCATGCAGAGCGCTTCGTTTTCAATCACGCAGGGTCCGGCGATCAGGGTCAATTGTTTGGGGTTCCGGAGTTGGGCCCAAATGGCAGCGGTGGTTAACACGTTTTTGATTTCATTGGTTATACGCGTCTGGAAATGGTCACATTAATTTTAATTTCGGCAAATCCTGCAAGTCGATCAAACCGACCGGCTCGCCGCGGGAATTGACCACAATCAGATCGTCAATGTTTCGTTCGTTGAAAATCTTGAGCGCTTCCACGGCCAGGGCCTCATCTCGGATGCTGATGGGGCCGCGGGTTATCACAGTGGAGAGCGGCTTCGACAGGATGTCCTGGCCGTCAGCAGCCCGGCGTCGGAAATCTCCGTCGGTGAAGACGCCGATCAGCTTCCCCTTGCCATTGACGATGCTTACACTGCCGGATTTGGCCTGGCACATCAGGAGGAGCGCTTCTTTGACGGTGACGGCCTCCGAGGCCACTGCGTTCCGCTTGCCGGTGCGCATGATATCACAAACCTTCATCAGCAAGGCGCGTCCGATGGCTCCTGAAGGATGGTGCCGCGCGTAGTCCTTTTCCTTGAAGCCGCGCGCCTGCAAGATTGTCATCGCCAGCGCGTCTCCGAGCGCGAGCGTTGCGGTGGTGCTGGCCGTCGGGGCCAGATTGAATGGGCACGCCTCCTTGGGCACTTTGACGTTGAGGACGATATCACTGTAACGGGCCAGCGATGACTTGGCGCCGCCGGTTATGGAAATAATCTTGACCGAAAAGCGCTTTAACGCTCCCAGAAGGTTCAGCAATTCCTCGGATTCCCCGGAATAGCTAAGGGCGAGAACGACATCGCCATCAGAAACAACCCCCAAATCGCCATGCAGCGCATCCGCGCCGTGGAGAAATACGCTGGTGGAACCAGTGCTGGTCAGTGTGGCTGCTATCTTCTGGCCGACGTTGCCCGATTTGCCAATGCCGACGACGACGATTTTGCCGCGCTGGCGCAATGTATCCAGCACGACATCGACGGCCCGCGTAAAGGAGTCGTCCAATTGTCCGCACACCGCTTTGAGGCCTGCGATTTCAATTTCGAGAACTTGGCGCGCTTTCGCGAGATGATCCATGGCGCGAGCCTACCAGCCAGCAGAGCTCATTTCAATTGCCTAAAAGTGATTGTTCCAGCGCAATTAAATTCATGGACAGGCGCGCCTGGGTGAATTGTTTTGCCTTCGCCACGGCCGCGTGTTGTTGAGAGGCCAGCAGGCTTGATTCCCTTTGGTAGCGCAGGAGCGTTTCGGCCAGCGCGATTTTATTTCGGGGTGGAACAATGAACCCATCCACCCCATCTGTGACGACGTCGCCGCAGCAAGGGGTTGTTATCACTGGCAAACCGTGCGCCATGGCCTCCAGTTGCGTTATGGCGAACCCGTCAGAAAGTGTCGGCAGAACAAAAACATCGGCCTGGCGATACCAGTTTTCCGCTTGATCACGGGTGGCCTGGCCGTGAAAGGCCACGTTGGATGGCGCTTCGCGAATAGCCGCCTCCGAAATGCCGATCTGCCCGACGACATCAAACCGAATGCTCTCGCGTTCGAGCAGCCGCGCGGCGCCCAGCAAGTATTGAACTCCCTTGCGCAGAATAACCTGGCCTAGAAAGAGCACGCGAAGCGAAGGGTTGTTTGGGCGCCCTTGCGGAAGGGTGGGAGCTTCGTAGCTCAAGGGCACCACGGCTAGCTTTTCAGATGGCACTCCCTGGGTTAGCATGGCCTGGCGGCAAAACTCTGAGTTGACCACGATTCGATCCGCCAGCTCCCATTCTTTCTCGCGCCGCCTGAAATATTTCCTCCGGCACCGATGTCGGGCGCAACGCCCAAGAGGGCCAGCGCGTCTCCTCTTCCCGGACCTGGGCGACCTCAATCCGGTTGGGATCCATTTGGTTCAGAATGCACTTGATGCCATGCTCGCGGCCCCATTCCAGCGCCTCCAAAGCCCCGGTGTCGTATGCAAACAAGATCGAGCCGGGCCCCAAGTCAGACCGGCTTCGAAGCGCGCCGCGAACGCGCTCCGCAAAACGCTGGCCCGTTTTAATGAAGCTGTGGTATGGGCCTGCGCCTTCGCTTCTTCCGGGGCGGATGGCCTGCCCTGCCAATGTGCGGGCGTTCCAGGAATGCACTCGCGCATCAGGCAAATCGGCGTGAAACCTCGTGGCCAGCGGGCGCAGCTTCTTTCCCGCAAGGAGGCGAACGGCGGGCCCGGCCCAAAAATCAGTGTAAAGGGTGGCCAGCCTGCGACTCTGGTTCAATGCCCGCGGCACCGCGTAATGCTCGCGCCTGCCAATTTGACAGCAGATCCAGTTTTCCTGCCGCGTTTGAGGCTGGAACAAAGCAGGGGCAATCGGTGCCTGGGCCATGTTTAGGGGTCAAATTCCAGCGCGAACAAGATGTGGGAGTTCCATCCGCTATTTGCCCAGCGCCGGGATTGAAATCAGGCGTGTTGTCAATTGCCCACCACATGCAACCCGGTGGGCGGCATCACATATGGCAGCCAGGCCCCATTCTGCCACTGAAAAGTGACAGATTGCCCGTTGGCAAGAGAAAATGGGCCTCCTGCCTGGAGAGAGTTTAGATAAAGAGGCACTGTGGCGGATTGCGCGGTGGCATTTTGAACCATGATCTGCGCGCCCTCAGGAATCTGGCTTGAGTTCGTCGCCGTCAGCACATACGAAGCGCCAGCCACGTAGTTAAAGTTTATTTTATACCGCGAGCCCTTGCTATAACTGATATAATTTGTGGTGGCCGAGGAACTATTCACATAGGTATAATACGAATTGTTCAGGTCAACCAGCGCGAAGGGACTTCCATTGGCGCCGGATGAGGCCGTGATTGCCATGGCGATCGAGCTGCAATCATTGCTGAAGACATGAACGTTTGTCGCCCATCCGTAGGAGTTAAACAGGGTGAAGGCATTTGACGCATTTGTAAGGACATTGTTGTATATGGAAACGGTGTCCGTCCGGTTCGGATCTGTTGAACTGCCTCCTCCGGCTATTGCGGCGAAAACGTACGGATTTTCAACAATATTCCCGGCGATCACGATGTTGCTGTTGCACCATGTTCCCTGATAGCCGGGGCATCCCATGGTGACAACTGTGCCATGGGGCTGGCAGTAAAAGTGGTTGCTGATGATGAATAGATTGTCTCCCGGCGTTGTCTCCACTCCATTGTAACCGGAGGAGGGAAAACACAGGGTGTTATTCTGTATGATAAACGGCGGATTCGTGCCCTTTCCGCCGTTAATGGCAAAACCATTGCCCGTGATGTTAGTCACATAGTTGTTTTGAAAATAGCAGGTGTTGGTCGAGTACGCCTGGTAATACTCCGCCACTTGAAACAGGTTCTCGAAAACACTGTTGGAGATGTTCAACGATGGATAGATGTTGATGGCTGTCGCATTGCCGTCGTTGAAGATGCAATTGAAAATGTTGAGATTGCCATTGGTGCTTTCTTCATTGCTTTTCACCATCTCTCCCCGCCAATGCTGGAACACGACGTTGGTCCACGTTTGCTGGGTGAATACCCTCTGTGTGCCATTGCCGCCCCGAATCACGATGGCGTCGTGAGTCTCGTCCCAGCCCATGCCATTGGTAATGCTGGCGGGGAAGCCGTGGCTGCTGGTGTTGCCCTGCCACACACCGCCATCCAGGGTAAGATTCTCGATGCTGACCGGATAATCGTTTGTAATGGGTGGATTGATGCAAAAAAGGAAGCCCCGCCACGCTGACCCTGCCTGCATTGTCCACGCGCCCTGGCTTAAGAGAGTCGTGTTGTTGCTTCCGGCCCCCACAAAGTGAATGCCCCCTGCGTGCAGGACGATGGCGGCGCTTCCGAAGATAACGGATGGATAATAAGTTGTCAGAAAGAGGTATTTGCCCGCGGGGATGTTGATGACGGCGTTGGTGGACGCCCCGCAGGCGGCGATGGCGTTGGCGAAGTTTGTTTCGTTATTGTGCCCGTAGGTGGCAAACGCGTTGGTGAGCGAAGCGCACGCCGGCAGCGAAATGGTGATATTTGTGCCTTCAGCCACCTGGGTTATCGTGGCAATCAAATCTTGATTGTTTGTCGGCCCGGTGGGCGTGCCCGCGCAAAACACCTCAATCGCATCGCCAACGGCGGTGCTGGGGATTTGGTTGGTGGTTGTGATGACCGTCGAGTTGCTGGTCGCATTGACCCAAAGTTGGACAGCGTCCCCAACCGCGCCAAAATTCGCTACATTTAAATTGGTTGACTGCGCCCGCAGGGAGGGATCCCATGCGGCCAGGACGGCAAGCGCCGCCACCGGGGCGGCAAGCCACGAACGGCGCGCTGTTGTTGACTGGAGGATTTCAGTTTTTTTCATATTCCATTTTTCCATTGCAAGCAATTCTTCTGCCGAATTGGGTTTAGAGCGTGTTTTGAAAATAGCCTGGGTAAGGGATTGCGAGTGCGGCGGGGCGGATGGCGAGGCAGCCCGCAGAGCGGGCAGCTATTAATTTGTTCTGACTCGACGAAGGAGAATATCCCTTGTGGATCTTCGACCGAGGAGCAACGACCTGTCCTCCGTAGCCATGGCGAAGGAGGAAGCCAGCCGCCCGCCCCGCCGCAAGACCGCCCAAGCCATTTTCAAAACACGCTCTTAGTTGAGTTGAAGCCATGCCTTGTATCGCGGCCATGGAACGGAGTTGCGCTTTTTGAGGCAGCGCGGAATGCCCTTCCATGCCTGCCACCACCACGCCGGCTCGCGAAAGGCCCAGGACCAGCCGCGCTTGCAAGCGTAACGAAATTGCGAAAGAATCCGATAAGCGGCCACAAATGGCATTTGCGGCAAAGGGCACCGCAGGAGCGTGCTCCAGAACTCGTTGCGGGCGTGCCTGTGGTGTGTGCGCATCTCGCTGCGGCCCTGCCCGGAGTAATGGTGCCGGATGCTAATGACCGAAGTAAACCAGACCTCATGCCCGGCGGCAACGCATTGGAGCGCGTAATCCGGCTCCTCGTAGGCGTGGAAAAAGCTCGGCTCGAAGCCGGGCAATTCCAAATAGGTCGAGCGCCTCAGCACCGCTCCTGAATTGGGAAACGAACGCGTCTTCCGGTCCGGGCCGAAATCCGTTTGCGCCAGCGTTTCTGGATATTCATCGGTTCGCTGCGGAAAATGCGCTATCGCGAGCCTTGGATTTTGTTCAAACAAATGCTCAAAGCGAGTTATGCAGTCAATCTGCTCAGGGTAGCTGTCGTCATCAAGCGCCAGCACCAAATCTCCCCGCGCCTCCCGCATCATCCGATCACGCGAGGCAACCGATCCCCGCGCCGGCTCGTTGACAATTAATTTTGCGCCAGGCAATTCAGCCGGGACCATTTGCGCGGTGCCATCGGTGCAGCCGTCGGCGGTGATCAAAATTTCAAGCGGCGGAGGGCTCAGCCGCTGCAATACGCGGCATGTTCGCTTTAAATCTTCGACACGATTCCTAGTTGTGATCATCACCGAGACGTTCATTTGTTTTCCGGATGAATGGGCTCATCTACTTTCCCACGCCTTTGACCTGCTTGAACCAGCCGTTTGAATAGCCCGCAAACAAGACGCGGTCTTTGAGCGCCTTGCGATATCCAATCCAGTCTTTGCGGGTTCCGGGAAACCGGCGGCACGGTGTTGCATGCCAGGAACGAAAACCGCGCATGGCTGTTTTATCGAGCACCGAACGCCACCGCCGGTATTGCGGATGCACAAACTCGCCGAACAGCCCCCAGGGCTTGGGATAATCCACAAAATGAATGACCCGGCCCGTCGCGCCATCGCGCTTTCTTAGGTCAGGCCAATGTCTTCTCATGTTGGTGATGCAGTTAAAGCGCTCGTTTAATGGAAAGGCGCTGCGATGGAGAACGACGTTGAGGGCAGACTGGTCCCAAAACGGAGGGCGATGCTCCGCGATGTATTGCATGGCCCGTTCTGTGACTCGCTGGCGGCGCCATTCGGCCACATTGACCCAGATGACGCCCGAATTGAAGTACGGCTCCGCGGAGCTGTCGCCCAATTGCCGGGCCACAAACCGGTCCACGGCAGTCGCCATCGGCGCTTCGGCAACCATCCCGGCTGGCGCGCTGCCAATGTCAAGCCGGCTCAATTCGCTCACGTCCGCATCACATAAAATGTCGGCATCGAGATAAAGAAAATTCTCCGCCTCGATCAATTGGGCCGCCAAAAGCCGGTAATAGGCAGCCAGGCTGGCGTTCAGCGGTGGGAAACCCTCCAGTTGCGCGGCATCCACCCTGCGGAGGGCAAGGGTGAATTTCTTGTCGAGGGGCCGAAGCGTCTGCCGCAGAAGAGCCATGTCGGCTTCGTCCAGATCATTGCTAAATACATGGAAGGATATTTCCGCGCATTCTGGGCTGAATCGAATTCTTTCCAGAGCGGAAAACGCGGCCACATGCAACCCAGGCAGCACTCCGCGGTCGACGCAAAACACAATATTCATCAGGCTGGAGCGGTGTCGGTTCGACTCAGAAATTGAAACCAGGCATTCATCGCGAGTGACTAGGAAAGGACATGGGTCCGGCTGCGCTCATCCCCCGGATATCATGGGCCGGTGTCATCTTGCAACAGTGGGCCGGAACAGATCCAAGAGAGCCAGGGCGCCGCTTATGGTGACGTGATTGCTATCTTTGTAAAGCAGACGGTCTGACGACACCAGGAGGCATGTCTGCCGGCCTTCAAAAAAGAACCGGGAAGGATCCAGGATTTCCGCCCCGCTTGAAACGGCTGGCGCAAACAACGCGTCTTCCGCCCGGGAAAAAGTCATATAGTTTGATTTTGTGACACCGATGTCTGTCGAGGTGTTTCTCAAAGCCGCCTTGGCCAGCGCCATATGCACATCCACCGGCTGCGGAGGAACAGTCTTTAGAATCCAAACCTTTGCGCCCGCTTTGCGCAAAGCGACGACCGTAGCCGCCAAGTCCTTGGATACTTCACGGCCTCTTTGAACCGCGGCTGGATCGTGAGTCTCGAATTGCCCAAAATACATCAGCCAATTTGCGGCCAAGACAACATTGGGGATGCGGTCCCTTTGAACATCGTTCACTATGGCCTCCGACCACTTGGCTGAAGCGGTTCGCATGCTGTTGGGATCGCGGCTTAGGTAATCCAACACCGGGCATGTGGCAACGTGGGCCGCAAATGCGACCCTCGTTCCGGAATCCATGGCAAGTTTATCGAAGGCGGGAAAGATGGCCATGGCGTGGCTGTCTCCCCAGACCAGGCATTGGACAGGAGAATTGGACTTGCCTGCGCACGGAAAAGCCCCGCTTTGGGCGGTTTCCAAGGAAGAATTCAAATCGAGCGAAGGTTTCGGAATTTCCAAGGCGGCGGACTTGCCAAAATCGCAACGCAGGACCGACTCCGGAAATCGCGAAGGGAATCCGTGGGAGGCCGCCAGGGCCACCCCCAGCAAAGCCAGGCAGCAGGGAGAGGCGACACCAAGCGTTAAAATTTGCCAGCGGCGCGGAAATACCCGGCGGCTTCGGAAAGGCATCTCGACGAATTTGCACGAGATGGTGGCCAGGATGACGCTTAGAACCAGCAAGGCTATCCTGTAATACCAGCGAAGAATGTTACTGTCCTGCCAGTACACCGCATAAACCAGAATTGGCCAATGCCAAAGGTAAAGCGAATAAGAAATCTTGCCTAAAAATACAAGCGGCCGAACTGAGAGCGCGCGGCCCAGCCATGACGCCGGGCCGCCATTGGCGTAAATCATCATTAGCGTGCCAAGGCACGGAGGCAAGGCTGCCACTCCTGGAAATGGAGTTGTATCGTGGTAAAGAAAAAGGCAGCACCCGACCGCCAGAAGCCCTCCCCACCCCAAAGCTTCACGAGCCCATCCCGCAAGTTTGAAGCCTTGAGGCGCCATCGCCAGCAGCGCGCCGCCAAACAGCTCCCATGCGCGAGACGGCAATAAATAAAATCCAGCCTCCGGCGACGATCGCGTCAGGGAAACACACAAGAAAAATGAAGCCAGCGCCGCCAGCCCAACAACAAGGCGCAGCGCGGCGCGTTTCCATGCCCCAAGGAGAAATAACAACGGGAAAAAAAGATAATACTGTTCTTCGACGGCGAGGGACCACGTGTGCAGCAGCGGCTTCAGGCCGGCGGGCGCGGTAAAATAGCCCCCGGTGAGCCAGAAGTAAAAATTCCCCCCGAATACCGCTTGTGCGAGCACCGATCTCCCCAGATCGCTGAAGTCGGAAGGTAGAAGCACGAACCAGCCGCCCGCGATTGTAGCTAAAATCACCACCAGCAGCGCCGGCAGAATTCGACGGATTCGCCGCTCCCAAAAATTTAAAATTCCGAAACCTTTGGAAGATTCCGCGTCCTTCAAGATGAGCGATGTGATTAGGAATCCCGAGATGACAAAGAATACATCGACTCCAATAAACCCACCCGGCAGCCCCAAGTGAGCGTGATAAAGAAGAACCGCGCTTACAGCGATCGCCCGCAATCCGTCTATATCGGGCCGGTAGCTGCCAAGGGCATGCGGCAGGCTCTCGGAAACAGAATCGGCGGGACTTCCGATTGTGCGGCTGGCTGCGGCGCGTTTCAACGCATTGTTGTCGGGGAGCATACTTATGTCCGGGTAAATCTCAGCGGTTTCGTATTTCTGCCATAAACAAGAGGATTAAAGGCTTTCGCCCGGTGAAATCAATTCACGATAGAGATCCATGTAACGGCTGGCCATCAATGAAGCTGAGAACATTTTGAGCACGCGCTGCCGGCCTGCAATCCCCATGGCGGCCCGTTCTGCCGGATGATTCCACATCCACTGGAGCATGCGAACCAGACCCGGCACGCTTCCAATTTCCTTTTCCATGAGTCCGGTCACCCCGTCTTCAATCACATCGGTCAGGCCGCCAGCCGCGTAGGCTACAACCGGTGTTTCACAAGCCATCGCCTCCATGGCCGTGTTTCCAAAGGTCTCAATCAAACTGGGGGTGGCAAACACGTCCAAGGCGGAATAAAATAGACTCTGCAATCTCGGACTGTTCAACGCCCCTAA
Organism: uncultured Verrucomicrobiae bacterium; assembly: GCA_963764165.1. GTDB lineage: Bacteria > Verrucomicrobiota > Verrucomicrobiia > Limisphaerales > Palsa-1400 > Palsa-1400. The sequence continues at coordinate 2,658,309 of CAVXRD010000002.1, read as the reverse complement.
CTGGACGGTTTTAATGCCTGGCGATTCGGGCCACTTCCCTGCTCCGAGCGTCACAACAAGAAACTTTTGCTCTGGGATCGCCTTAAGCGCTTCCAGCAAACGGGACGCTCCCTTTCGCTTTTCCACAAAATCCATGCAAGAAAAACCGATGACAAACGGCGCGTCCGGCAGCGCCAGCGCGCGGCGGGCGGTGGCCTTGTCGACAGGCTTGTACTGCTCCGCATCCAAGCCCAGATGAATAGTCCTGATTGATTTGCTATGTTTGGCGAGTCCCGAGCGCTTTATTTGCGCAGTGGTCCACTCACTGTTCCCGACGAAATGGAGATTTCGCCCGCCATACAAATGGTCTTTGATGCGATAGAATTTATAGCTGTCATCCCGCATTCCTGGCTTTTTTAACTGGGGACAGTTGCCGCACCCCTTGGTGAACCCATCGCATTGTCCGGGGTAATGACAGCCTCCCGTAATCGGAATCAAGTCGTGAATGGATGACACTAGAGGAAGACCTGGCGGCAATGAACCGAAAAAACTGGGCTGATCCATCCATCGCGCCACCCAATGGAAATTCACGATCCGAGGTGTCGGCGCCAATGCCTGTATCGGCGTTTTCCTAATCCAACGAGGACTGAGGACAAGCCCGCCCTCCGCAGTTCGGCGGTTATTCCAACTCGTGGCCACGGCGGCTGCGTTCCGCCAAAAAAAGGAGCGGTTCTGGAAAGCGGGAGTCATGGTGGAATCCACCGGATCACCCGAGCTGTAAAAGTAGCGGCTCTTGACCCCCGCTTCGCACAAGGCCAGATGCAAGCGTTGCGCCGCAATCCCTGCCCCGCCGGAGATGGTCGTTGAAAAGTGTGCGATCATGGAATTAAAATTCGGGCGCAATAAACCACCAGCGGCTTGCCTCACCCCGCCTGCGGATTTCTCAGATGCCGGCTGACGGCGCTGTGCAATCCTTGCATGAATTGCGCCTGGATTTTGTCCGGGTTGAAATCCGTTTGCGCCGCCTTGCGGGCGGCATCTGCCAGGCGCTGCTGTTCGCCCCTCGCAGCCGCCAATTTTTCGAGAGCTTGACGCAAGGCGGCCGGGCTTGGATCCGTGACGCATAACGCCCGGTTTCCCATTTGCGCCCAACGCACCGCCGAGCAGTAGTCCGGCCCCCAGACCACCAGCGGCTTTTCAAACTGCGCCATTTCCGGCATTTTCGAGGGAAAACACGTTTCCATGCGTCTGCGCATCGCCGGTTCAAATGTCATCGCCACCAGGAAAGCATCGCCAGTTTCCAGCCAGCCATCCAGTTCTGTTCGTGGCGCAAATTCAAGCCAGGTCCCAGATGCCGCTGTCTGCTTCTTGAGTTCATCCGGCCACTGCGGGTTCCTGCCGCGCACCTCCAGCCGCACATTGGGGTTATCAGCCAGGGTCTCCAACGCCCCTCCGAGCATCGGCCCATACTCGAATAGGTTCCCCAAATAAAGCAGGCGGAATGGCCGCTGGGGGCTGCGAGGCGCAGGCGAATCTGCCGTCCGCTTTTCGGGAATTGGAAGAAGCACTTGGGCTCCGGCATTTGAGCCCAGCGCCTGAAGCATCCCTTCGCTGATGCATAGCGGAACTGTCGATTTGTGATAAAGGTCCCGAAATTGACGGTCTAACATATCACGACAGAGAGAGTGGACAGGAGGCATGTCGGGCCCCCAATCATGAAAAAAAGTCACCAGCGGCAACCGATGTTTTTTGGCGAAGCGCAGAGCCGCCCCAAATGCGTCTCCTTGCGCGACGGTCACCACAACCACTTGTTCTCCGGCCGGGGGCGCCTTTGGCAGCCAGGGATCCAGCCATCGGCCGTCCCGCCACGCCCAGAAGTCGTGGGCGAAACGGCGCCACCGGGTTTGCGCCAGACGCCCAGCCATGCGGCGGACGGCGACCGAGGCCGTCAAGCGGGGAGGCTCCGAACCAAAGCTCTCCCACTCCAAGCCCGGCTGATTCACAAGGTGCCGGTGCAGGAGGATTTGTCCCGCGCTCGTGGGCTCTGGGCGGACGGAAGAAATGACAATAGCGCGAATAGATTGCTCTTTGCCTAATCTCACTGTCATTTTTCAACCGTCACCATTGGAGATATGTAAAGCTCACGGCGCGCCAGGCTAAATGTCAGCAGGCTTGCGAAAAACTGGGTTGATGCTTGCCAAATAGAAACGCAGCGCTCGATTCCCATCGGGATTGCATCACTTCAGTTGAAAATTCAGAATCCAACAGCTCCCGGGCTGCGTGCAGAATATTTTTCCGCTTGGACGGATCGCGCAGCACGCCGAGGGCATGCGTGACGGCGTCGGGACTGTAGGTGTCGACGATCACGGCGGCTTGGCCGGCTGCGGCGATCTTCACCATGACGGCATCGGACGGCCCAATAATCACGGTCGGCACTCCTGATGCCAGGCACTCCGAAAACTTCGTGGCAATGTTAAAGTAGCTCATGTTCCGCAGTTCATCCTTGAAGCTAATGGGAAGGACGACTCCGTCGTAGCTGCCGCACAGGGCCAAAACGTCTTTTGCGGCAACGCCGGAGCGCAGTTGGGCGCCGGCGGTTTTAATCGCCGGCGGCATTGCCTCTGGGTTATGACAGAAGACATCCAATGCAATTTCGCGGCGGTTAAGCGCGGGGGCAAGCAGTTCCATCGCGTCATTTTGCCATGGCCCCAGGCTTCCAAAATAGGCTAGCCGGAGAATTCCGCCGGATTGAATAGGCGGTTGCGGCGGGATTCCCGGGCTGGCGGGCCCGCACAAAACGGTTGAGTCGACGCCAAAGCGGGTTTTGTAAAACTCCCGCATGGCGGGGCTGATCACATACACCTTTTCCGCTTCACGCAGATGCCGTCCCATTTTCCCCTCAAAGCCATTGGGATAAACCCATTCGCCCCCCTTCCACTTGAGCAAGTGGTCATCCATCACCCATGTCACATAACTAATCCGGGCCAGCCGCCTCAACTCCTCCAACACCGGAATCGTGATGTCCGCCTGGGGGCAGACTAGCATGCGAGATCCAAGAATTCCGGGCTGCGCGCGAAGCAAACGACGCGCAACAATGCGGGCGAAAGCTGCCCGCATCAGCGGATGAAACGAGACGCGATTTGCCAGGCTGGATCCGGTGATCGGACGCAGAAATGACTGAATGTCCCACCACGGATAACAATGATTCCGCTGGCGCGCCTTGTATTCAGGCCGCTTTTGCGCCGGGTAATGGAGGGTCATCGCGAACCAATCGAACCGTTCCAAGTCTTCTCCCAGCACGCGATGCAAAGTGATGCCTCCTCCATGAACTGGATTCGCCGACATCTCAGAAATGAAGCCCGCAGTCATATGAGTGTCTTCACTTGGCCCGGCCGCCGGATGAAGCAAGAACACGACCACGCATGCTTTCGTAAAGTTCCATGTAACACCGGCTTTGGACTCCAAGCTCATATTCCGCCACTGCTATGGCCCGGGCTCTTCCCCGGAGTTCTTGCCCCAACTTTGGGTTGGACAGAAGATTGGAAATGGCTGTCGCAAGCGCTTCGCTGTCCGCCACTGGCTTCACGACCGCGCCTGATTGGCCATTTCTCACCATGTCGGGCAATCCCCCTGTTTGATAAGCGATTACCGGCGTTCCGCAGGCCATGGACTCCAGCACCGTGTTGGGAAGATTGTCTTGCAGGGACGGGCAGATGAATGCGTCGCACGCCGAGTAGAAAAAGGAAAGAAGGACGTCACTTTGGAGCGGGCCCAAATGATTATGAGGAACACTGAATGCGGGCGCGTGGCCATGGCCAACCGTGAGCACATGCACAGGCAAGGATGAAGGCAGCGCGCGAATGGCCGATTCCAGTTGCGGCATGCCCTTTCTCGGATCGGTGACGATGTCGGCGACGAAGCCGATGACAGGCATTTCGCTGGGAATGCCGAACATGGACCGAACCACCATTTTGTCTTTTGGCGTGAAAACTTTGGTATCAAGCCCATAGGGGATATGGATCGCTGGAAACCCTTGCGTAACCGGACTTTGACGACACAATTCAGCCATCCACACCGAAGGTCCGACAAAGGTCAATCGATCCTTTGGAATGCGGGAAATCGCGTTTCTCTTAAATTCGACGGCCTCTTGCTCCATTTGCCTGCGTTGCGCGGTCCATTCCTCGTCGAATGGAACATAGTGCCAGACACCCATCAGCGGATTCATGTCGTGCAGAGTCCAGACAATCGGCGCCTGTTCCGCCATCCACGGCAGCAGGTGCTCCCAATCGAGAAAATGCGATACCCAGTGAAGGTTCCATACCTCCGGCACCGGGATGTTCTTGAGAATGGATGGATTGCCCCAGCCGAACGGATTACTAAAAGGGGTTTTTGTTCCGGCAAATCTTCGAAGAAGATTGCGACGCCAATTCAAGCGTCGGATTCGAGTCCCCAAGGGGGCTGGTTCGCTGGGAGCGTCCAGATGCTTTGCACAGGGCGCGTCTGGCAAACCACCCGCATCCAGCCAGAGCGACTCGATGCCGTCGGTGCGGCATAGTCCCTGGTGAAGGCGCAAACCAGCCCTTTGAGCACCTCCATTGAACGGAGCCGATGACACATGGCAAATCTTCACTTGCCGGGTGTCCTAAACGTATTCGCAAATCCGCGCAACAGAGCGCGAACGCCATCCTTTAAACTTGGCGTGTAAAGCTGCCGCTGAAGTTCTTCAATGCGCTGCTGTTGACTCGCAATTTTCGCATCCAGCGAGGGAAGACTTGCCAGCAAGCCGTGAATGTCAGCCGGAGAAAAATGCGGAGGAAAGCCTTTCGAGGCGAAATCGTGCAATGGGCTGCCTTTTCCCGCGAACATCGGTTCTGCCGCGGCGGGCGGGGGAGCGCATCCATTGCGAACGACTTGAAGAATGCAGTTGCGAACGCGTTCGGATGCCGCTTGGTCCGAAGGCGTCATCAGGCTTCGCAGAGAATCTTGGAGGCGGCATCGCTCCTCAGCGGGGCGAAGCAGCGAGGGGATCAGCCCAAAGGCGGTTTCAGCGGAGGTCGCATGCCATGCCGATGGGATAAATCCCGGACAGGCAAATGGATCAAATATCAAAGTCGGCACTCCAGCGAGCATGGCTTCGACCGCAAGGGTGGAGGGAGTTGTCAGGAGCCCATCGCATGCCGCAAGAGCGGCGGCGGCGGTACCGGAACTATCCGGCGACAGCCCCAACGGGGACGCCGCATCCGCAGCGATGCGCCATGTGCATTGGAAATCAGGCCTTGGACGCGCTGTCTCTCTAAGGCAAAGCTCGGCCAAATGCGAGAACTCCACAGTAAACCGCCGATGCTGCGCGGCGTCGAACCACGGGGTGTTGGCGGTGGCGACCAGCAGCCGGGGAGGATCCGAGGCCGCCCTTGATCGGCAAGGCGCCACTTTTATGCCATCGAGCCGGGGCAGCCCGCTTGGATGAATCGAGGCGTTGCCGAGCCATTCCAATTGCCATTTCTGGAAAGCTCCCATGCAGAAGGTATGATCCGCGAGGACCGGCTGGAAAAGCGGGCTGCCCTTTTTTGGATCCACGGAACGCGAATGTTCGAAGAGATTTCTCCATTCGAGAATGCCATCGATAATATGAAATACCGGAATCTTTTGCTTTTTGCATTCGGCAATGGCGAGGCGAGTAGGATTGTGCCACTCATCGCTGATGACGATTCCCTGGGCATCGCGGAAGCTTGAGTATGGGGCTTCTATGGTTCCAAGCCATTCAAACTCCGGCGCCTCCACCACTGTCTTATAGTGCTGATAGCGCGCGGCGCTCTCGGGAGTGGCGAGCCGTATCTTCACGCTCTAAGGCTTGACCCCATGGCTTTATGATTTATTCGCCGGCGCCAGGGGTGTTGTTTTCGCAAACGCAGGGCGCGTGGCAAAGCTAGCGGATAACTCAGCCATAGTTGCGCATTCCCTGACTTTGCCATTTGAAACCTTGATGCCCGCGCCAGGACCGATCAGGCTGGGGAGATCGGCTGACGACTCCGCATTCTTCCAACTCCTGATGGATTTCGATCCGTGCTCGCCAAGAAGCTCGAGCAAGCCACCCATTTTAGACGTGTTTGTTTCCAACGGCACGAATGGAGTGCCAGCCAGAGACGAGAAGATATTGATATGGTAGCGTCCTGAAACGACCCATTCCGCGCCGCTCAATAGCCGTTGAACGTGGTTCCATCGCAGCGCGCCTAAAGGCAGAATCGACGCGCCAGCCTGGGCCGCCTCCAAACAGAATCGCTCGTCCTCGATTTCAACAACATAGTACACGACGTCGTGACCTAGACTTCTAATGGCCTTGATGTCGGCGTTGATAGTCTGGCCGTTAATTTGCCCGCAGGCCGTTAAAACTCCTGGCGTATAAACCACGTAGGACCCGCCGCTGGGCAGCCTCGGCGGGGCAGGATGATGCGTTTCAGGAAGCTGGCTGGCGAGAAATAAGCAATCCGCGGACTGAGTCGCGGGAATGTCGCAGTCACGGAGGTAGCGGAATGTGACCGGTTCCCGGACACTGAAATAATCCACCGACTGGCGCAATGTGTCCAGGAGCGGTTCACTTAGCGCGAGGATGGAACAGTTGACAAGCGCGACGCGCTTTCTCAACCCTTTGGCTGCGGCACAAAGCCCGCTCAAGGCAAGCGCTCCTATGCTGTCGTGATGGATGGTTCCTTCTCCATTGACCAAAAGCAAATCGACATCGGCCCAAGCCGGAGCCAGCCGTTCGCGCATCCTGGCTATCGCTTCATGCCATCTCAAAGTGTCTATCTGGCGGACAGATTCAGTTGAAATGGAGCGATTTTCTTGCGCAATGCCACAAGCTCTGCGCAAGCGGCGCGAAACTCTCCGGCCCAACGAAGGCGGTGGAGGGCGCTTGAAGCAGTCCGAAAAAGCCTCATAACCGTACCCGATTGGCAAACGTGAAACAATATCCAAGCCGTGCCGATGCGCAGCTTCTGTCAAACAATAAACCGTCCCTTGGCACCCCGGGTTGCTGGTGCCGCTCGTATCGTTGGCCAAAACGGTTTTCAAGAGAATATTGCTGATTCAGCGGCAGGCGGGCTAAACGCGCCTGAATATGGCACAATACCGCCATTCAAAATCCTTGGAAACCGTTTCGAATTCGGGCAAGACCCACGAGTATTCCGGAGTTCCCTTCTTGGCTCCGCCGGGCCGGAGCCTGTCGCCCCAGGCATTGTGAATTTCCGCAAGGTTGTCAGTGACCGGGGCGAAACCAATCTTGCGGATGTCCGCCTGAATTTGATCGGGATGAAATGCGGTGACGCACAAATAGTGCCGCGCATACTGTGCCATTTTTTGTATGGCCTCGGTTTGCTGGGCTTCCGTCAAATAAGTCAGCACGTTCATTGCAAAGACTGCGTCGTAAGGATCCCCCGCCGCGAAATCCAGCAAGGATGACGGCTCCCGGAAAGTGATAATATCCCTGATGCTTTTTATGGGCCGGACTTGATCTCCGCCGACGCGCTCGAACGAGCGCTGCTCATCCGCGCTCATGGACTCTAAGATGTGGTCTTGGTAGAGCGCCTTTTTCGCCGTTTCCACAAAATTAGGTTCTATATCAGTAGTATCGATGCGCAATTCCGGGAGGGGCTGCTGCTTTTGGTTCTGCCAGGTTATTGCGAAGCTGTAAGGCTCCGCGCCGACGGAGCAAGAATGGAACATCACCCGGATTTTTGGCTGATTCAGGCGCAAAAGGCACGAATTAATGGTATCCACAAAGCATCGATTTCGAAAGAATGCCGTGGCGCCCTTCTTATCGCCCGAGTAAACTCGCAACATGGCTGGCGCGCCGCTGTTTTTATTGCCTGATGAATTTAAAGCCATAAGTTAAATTTTCTATCTCCGCCCTCTCCGCGTCGTTTTCAAAAGCGTGCCCTTAACGTTCTTCCCTAAGTGATTAGGTAATCTGCAAACCCTTGCGGACTTCCTGAAATTCGGACGGCATATTGATTTCGCGAAAAGGCCAAACTCGCAAAACCACTGTTGTCGTGAAGCACGAACGCAATTGAGTAACTGCCATCTCTCAACAAAATGGCGGGCACTTGAACCTTCAGATGATTCATGCCTTGTTTGAGGTCAAATGTTTGATTGGAGGAGGCGGTGCTGTACTCAGCCGCGATGCCGCCGGAAGGCCCGTAAAAGGAGACGCGTGCGAAGCATCCGAAGATATCGGCGTCCAAATTAGCGCTGCAACGTATCAGCAATCCTTCGCCATAGTTGATTTCGAGAGGGATTTCCAACTCGAACGAGCAGACTGGCGGTTCGATGCGGGTGAAACTCTCATTCGACAACGGTGAGGTGTTGGCTTTTTCATACTCCCTTATGCATTCCACTGGATCACCCTTTGCTACGATCGATCCATTCGCAAGAAACAAGGCATCCGTGCAAATCTGCCCAATATGTTCCATGCTATGCGTGACAAATATCACGGCCGACCTCCGCATCAGTTTTGCGACGCGGTTATAACACTTGGCGCGAAATTCCGCGTCGCCCACCGCCAATACCTCATCCAACAGCAGAACGTCCGGGTCAAGGGCGGTGGCGACGGCGAATCCCAATCTCACCTGCATTCCAGAACTGTAATTTTGCACAGGTGTGTCGATGAATGCGCGAATGCCGGAGAATTCGATGATTTCTTCGACCTTTTCGTCTATCTCCCTCTTGGTAAGTCCAAGCACCGAAGCATTCACGTAAATATTTTCCCGGCCAGTCAGGATGGGATTGAAGCCCGCGCCCAGGGCGATTAACGCGCCCACTCTCCCATGGATCGTAATTTGCCCCTTGTCCGGCTTAACCAAGCCGTTAAGCATCTTCAGCAGAGTAGTCTTTCCTGCGCCATTCCGGCCCAGCAGGCCCAGGCACTCGCCCCGCTTCAGCTCGAATGAAATATCGTTCACCGCCCAAAATTCGTCCTTGCGCAATTGGTTGTGCTGGCGGCTTCCCCCGGCCAATTCAGCCGCCATATCCTTCATCCCGTACCACAGCGATTTTTTTAAGCTGCGGCAGAATTTCTTGGATACATTCTCGGCCTTGATTAGCACATCGCTTTCGTCATTCGAACGCGCTGAAACGGACGATGGCAAATGGGTGACGGTGGACACGGGCATGCGTTATGGAGGTGAGGCAGTGGGTTTGGTTTGCCCATGCGCGAACTGGACTAGGTGTGTGCGCTACCCGCCCATCCGCTCAATGAGCAAGGGCATGACCAGCCGGTAAGCGAGCAATCCTAAAAAGACGAACACGAGCGAGATTGCGACGACAACAATAAACGGAACAATCAACGTCACGGGCTGGTTGCAAAGAGTTTCGCGGGCGACCGTTATGAGCGGAGAGAGGGGATTCCAGCCGGACAGCAACCCGGCCAATCCGCCGGTCTTGGCTGGATATACGACGGGCGTCAGAAGCATCCAGAATTGAGTGATAATCGGAATGCCGCGAGTAATATCACCGTACAATGTTCCAACAGGCAAAATGGCCATGCCTATGGCAAGTCCAGCAGCAACAAGACTGGCCAATGCCACCGGAAACAATAGTAACCCGGCGCCCGGCGTGATCTTCCAGATCACCATGACAGCGGCAGCCAGCACCAGCCGGATGCCTAGATTAAATATCACCATATAAAGGCCGCCCAGCACCAAAGCTTCACGCGGGAAATTGATCTTCGCCAGCATTGGTTTGCCTGAATTGACGGCTTGCGACGGACATTGGATCGCGTCTACAAAAACCTGCCATAGCAAGGTGCCGATTATCGCAAACGCCGGGTATGGAATGCCAGTCCCTTGAATGCTCACGATGCCCTGCGAATTTAAATAGATAAAAGTGATGGAAGCAACCAACGGCGGCAGAAATGCCCAAATGTAACCCAGGAACGTCTGCCGATATTGGGCGCTCAAATCACGCATAAAAAGGCGCCAAGCCAGTTCGCGCGACGCCAGCAGATCTCGAAGCATGCCGGTCAATAGCCGCCCGGGATGCCGCAAAGGCGATTCGGGCGTATAAATTGTGATGGAGAGACTCGACATTTCTGGGAATGCAAAACGGCTGAATTACGGTGATTGTCAAAAGCCCGTGCGCGCGCTTTTGCCCGACAATGATTTTAATAGTGAAGCCGGTAATAAAGCGACTTGACGACTTCGTTCTGAAAAAAAATCAAACCTTCCTCATGAGTCCACCAATCGCTCAGCTTGTAGCGAATGGGGTCGATGGGAACGACGTGGATTTCCGCCTTCGCAACGCGAAGTTCCTTGCGAAAAATCCACCGCGCCCGGCGTGTGTGAAAGGCGTCGGTCGGGATGATGATCGATTGGGCTCCGTTCTTCTCAACCCATCCTTTGACCGCCCGCGCTTCGTCAAATGTGCTGGTCACTTTGCTGCCGACCACAGTCATGGCGGTCTCGGGCACGCCATTGCTAAGCAAGATTCGGCGGGTCTGCTCCACCTCCGGCAAGGTTATGCCCATCTCCTCGGACGGGCTGCGCCTGACGTCCATGTAAAGAATGCGCGAGGCAACGTTGGCATGAAATAATTTCGCGGCCGCGAACGGCCGGCTTTCCAGTCCGCCGCCCAGTATCACTATCGCATCGGCATGCGTTGTCGGCTCGTTGACCACCCACGCCCGTGCCATGCCGGAGAGCAGTGGAGCGCGATAGAGATAACCAACCAGAAATAAGGCGCTTGCGGACACCAGCAGCCATGCAATAAACCGCAAGCGCGAGGTCCGTTTCGCCTGGGCACACTCCGTGCTGGTCAATTCGCAGGCATCCAATTTCTTGGCGCTTGAATTTACAGACTGGCAATTTGATTCCATTGCAACGTCGAATGTGATCGAAGCGAAGAATCCGTCTTCAAAGCTCTCGAGCCTGCGTTCCCCCCCTCACCCACTTTCACGCTGCGGCCAACACCACAACTATCGCTCCATTGCAGCCAAACGGGCCTCGCAAGTCAATCACAATTGCCACATGCGTTGACCGGCGATGGACCGACGAACGCAATGCCGATCCCCCAAATGACCGGGCCGCGAAATCTCAAAATCAATCTTTCCGAGAAAATACGTTGCTTTTGAACTTAGGAAGGCTTATTTACGAAAAGCCAAATGGCTGCTAAACTTCTTGTCACAGGCTCGTCCGGTCTCATCGGATCGGAAGTGGTCGCTGCGTTCTCGACCAGTGGGTGGGTCGTGCATGGCGTGGATAACAACATGCGCAGCGATTTTTTCGGCCCCCAAGGCGATACGCGCTGGAATTTGCAGCGGCTGAAGGACCGCCACCCGGATTTTCACCACCACGAACTCGATATCCGCAATCGCCCCGCCATTCTCGATTTGCTGAAGACCCTCAAGCCGCAGGCGATCGTCCATGCCGCCGCCCAGCCGAGCCACGACCTGGCCGCAAGCCGGCCTTGGGATGATTTTGATGTCAACGCAGTGGGGACTGTCAATATGCTGGAGGCCGCCAGGCAGTCGTGTCCGGAATCGCCCTTTGTGCATATGAGCACAAACAAAGTGTATGGCGATGCGCCCAATGAAATCCGGCTAAAGGAACTGGAGAAACGCTGGGACTACGATGATCCCACCTACGCCGGGGGCATTGCTGAATCATTCCGAATTGACCAGAGCAAACACTCGGTGTTTGGCGCCTCAAAGGTCGCCGCCGACATCATGGTTCAGGAATATGGCCGCTATTTCGGGCTGCCCACCTGCTGTCTTCGTGGCGGATGTTTGACAGGTCCCAATCACAGCGGCGTCGAATTGCATGGGTTCCTGAGCTTCCTCGTCAAGTGCAACCTGGAAGGCCGCACATACAAGATTTTCGGATACAAAGGCAAGCAGGTGCGCGACAACATCCACAGCTATGATGTCGTTGAGTTCATGAAGCGGTTCATCAGCGCCCCGCGTTGCGGCGAGGTCTACAACCTGGGCGGCGGCCGCGGCAATTCAGTTTCGATCCTCGAAGCTTTCGACTTGATTTCCCGCATCTCTGGCAAACCCATGAAGTATGAGTATGTGGATCAAAACCGCCAGGGTGACCATATTTGCTACATCTCCGACTTGACGAAGATGAAGGCGCACTTTTTGGGATGGGGAATTACCAAGGACTTGGAAACCACATTTTCAGAGATTCACCAGTCGTGGTGTGAGCGCGCGGCGCAGGCGCAATGAGAACCCTTTGGCCGTGTCCGGTTTTGTCGGGAGCAAACGCACTGCCAGGCATCCCGCGCTATTGACCGCATTTAGCTGCGCCGGTAATCTGCGCGCTGGATATTTTAAGTTGCAACCTTATGACCGATTATTGGTTGAATTACCGCGCCAGCATGAGCAGTTCGCTGGAGCGGGTCAGCGTGACTTCAGTTGACGGCAAGGAGGTTCAGGGCGACCAGTCGCTGGCTGCTCTTTGCGCGTGGTCGCACTCTGTTCGTGAGGAAGACCGGCTCATGCATTTCGTCGGCAACGGCGCAAGCGCCTGCATGGCGAGCCACATGGCGGTGGATTGGGTCAAGAACGCCGGGGTCAAAGCGATGGCTTACAACGATATCTCTTTTCTCACCGCCATCGGCAATGACTTGGGCTATGAGCAGATTTTTGCGCAGCCTTTGGGGTGGTTTGGGAAAAAAGGTGATCTCCTGGCTACCATCAGCAGTTCAGGAAATTCTCCCAACGTCCTTAAGGCAATCGCAACCGCCAGGCAGGCAGGTATGCGCGTGGTTACCCTTTCCGGCATGAAGCCGGACAATGCTTCGAGGAAGCTCGGCGACCTGAATTTTTACGTGCCTGCCTGGACTTACGGGATTGTTGAGTGCGCCCATCAAGTGCTCCTTCATGCATGGCTTGATCATTTCATGAAAGTCAAATCGTGGGAATTAAGCGGCCCACAGGTTGTCCTCCCCGTTCGCTAAATCACAGGCTGAATTTTCGGCCTCCTGTCGGCATTCCCCTGGTCAAAAGCGGATTAGGCCGGCACCGGGATCTTCCCTTCGCGGTAGTCGGCCAGGAGCTGGATATCCGCTTCCACCATCAGTTTGACCAATTCCGCAAAGGTTGTTTTGGGTGACCATCCCAGTTTCTGTTTGGCTTTGCTGTAATCGCCAATCAACAAATCAACTTCCGCCGGCCGATAGTAGCGCTCGTCGATTTCCACGAATTCCTGCCAGTTCAGGTTCACTTTGGCAAACGCCAGCTCCAAAAACTCCCTAACCGAATGCGTTTCATTGGTGGCAATAACGTAGTCGTCCGGCTGATCTTGCTGCAGCATGATCCACATGGCTTCCACGTATTCCTTTGCGTAGCCCCAGTCGCGTTTTGCGTCCAGGTTGCCCATGTAAAGCTTCTTTTGCAGGCCGGCCGCGATGTGCGCCACCGCGCGCGTGATCTTGCGGGTGACAAACGTGGCTCCGCGGCGGGGGGATTCGTGGTTGAATAGAATCCCGTTGCTGACGTGCATGCCGTAGGATTCCCGGTAATTGACAGAGATCCAATAGGAATACACCTTGGAGCACCCGTAAGGGCTTCGCGGGTAAAAGGGCGTCTGCTCGGTCTGCGGAATGTCCTGCACCCGGCCGTACATTTCGCTTGATGACGCCTGGTAAATGCGCGCATGAAGCCCGACCTGCCGGACGGCCTCCAGCAGCCGGACTGTGCCGGTGGCGGTCACATCCGTCGTGTATTCGGGGGCGTCAAAGCTGACCCGCACATGGCTCTGCGCGGCCAGGTTGTAAATTTCGTCAGGCTGGATTTGCTCCAGCAGCCGGCTCAACCCGCTGCCATCGCTCAGATCGCCGTAATGCAGCTTGAGGCGGGTCTGGCTGACATGGGGATCGGAATAAACGGATTCGAGCCGGCCCGTATTGAAACTGCTGGCGCGGCGGATGATGCCGTGGACTTCGTAACCTTTGCCCAGCAGCAGTTCTGCCAGATATGAGCCATCCTGGCCGGTGATGCCTGTAATCAAGGCTTTTTTTTGCATATGGATAAATCGAACCTCGCCGCCTGAAGGGGCAGGCAAGGTCGCAATATTTGGAACTCGCGCCGCGGTTGTCAATTGGAAACCGCCTCGCGACGCAAATTCGCAAAATCAATTCGCTTTGACTTCGCCCCGCCAGGTCGGCCAGTATCGGTGCAGGCTTTGGTTCTTATGAAACTCCGTTATGCTCTTTGGGTTGCTGTCGTTGCTTTGATTCCGAGTTTGGTTCGAGCTGATGACTGGCCGCAATGGCGCGGGCCGCGCCGGGACGGGATTTCCCGCGAGACGGGACTGCTCGGGGAATGGCCCAAGGAGGGGCCAAAGATGCTCTGGAAGTCCGACGACATCGGCCGCGGCTATTCAACACCCGCCGTGGCCGGGGATCGCCTCTACCTGCTGGCCAATGAGGGATTGGACAATGAATTTGTCGAGGCGCTCGACGCGGCCAACGGCAAACGCGTTTGGTCTGCCCGCATTGGCAAAGTCGGCAATCCCAAACAGGATCCCAACTTCCCCGCCGCGCGCTCAACCCCAACCGTCGAGGGCGAGGCAATTTACGCTCTCGGTTCCGACGGTGATTTGGCGTGCCTCGACCGCAAGACCGGGCATATCCGCTGGCAAAAGAACGTGCGCGCTGAATTCGGCGGAAAACCCGGCGAATGGGCCTACGCTGAATCACCGTTGGTTGATGGCGAAGCCGTTGTGTGCGCACCCGGCGGCAGCCATGCGACAGTCGTGGCCCTGCGCAAGGACTCTGGCGCGGTGATTTGGAAGTGCGCGCTGCCTGAGGGCGACGATGCGTCTTTCGCCTCGACGATTGTTGTGGAAGCGGCCGGCGTGCGCCAGTATGTCTGCTTGCTTGAAAAGGGGCTTGTCGGAATCGACGCCAAGACCGGGAGGTTCTTATGGCGTTACAGCAAGCCCATCAGCCGTTATGGGGCAAACATTCAGACCCCGCTCGCCAGCGGCAATTATATTTACTGCTCCGCGACTGGAACAGGCGGCGGGCTTATCAAGCTCAAGGCCGCAGGGTCCACAGTCGAGCCAGAGCAAATCTATTTTGCGGCCGGCGCCCCAGCCGCCATCGGCGGCGTGGTCAAAGTTGGGGATTCTCTTTACGGCGCGACCGGTGACGCTTTGCTATGTGTGAATTATCTGACTGGCGAGACCAAATGGAAGGAGCGTTCGGTGGGAGCCGCATCTATTTGCTATGCGGACGGACACCTGTATTTGCATGGCGAAAACGGAGAAGTGGGCCTGGTGGACGCAACTTCTGAAGGTTACCATGAACGCGGCCGCTTCAATCCCATTGGAGAAGCGCCTCATTCGAATCCCATGGAAAAGTCCTGGGCCTACCCGGTCATCGCCAACGGACGCCTCTACATTCGCGACCACGCCAGCCTTTGGTGCTACGCCGTCAAAGCGGCTCGTGGCAATTGAGCCCCGGTCGACGGCCTGCGCAAAGCCAGTCGGCGGGACGCCGACTGGAGGCGACCGAGACGGTGGCGCTACCTTTTAACTGCATTTTACGGCTAATAACCCATAAGACGATAAAACTTCTGCGGGGAGGCGGATGGGCGGTTCATCATAAATCTGTGTTGATCTGTGTTCGTCTGCGGCCTCATCATTTTTTCTCCCATCACGCGTCAAGACGAGTATCATTGGCGGCGAACACATGAATGATTTGCTAATGCGCGCTCCGCAAAGTTCCGAGGTTCCGCGGGTGCGGCATTTGCTGCGGAATTTCAGTTATCCTTCCGATTCGGAATTTCTGGCGGCGGTGAAGGCCGTGCCGGTGGAGAGGTTCGTAGGCGCGCTGGCCAGTTGGGTTGAAGCAGACTTCGTCCGTTTCGTTTTCGCCTGCCAGCCGGGAGTCGCTCACGATGATATTGCCCGGCGGCTCATTGAGGCGGCGGCGGTGAAATACCGGGTGGCGGACATGGGCAAATTGCTCTACGGCGAATTATTGGCGGACGACGATCCCCGCGTTGCTTTCCTCAAGGCAAACGGATTCGACGTGCTGAGGACCGAGCGATTCTTCCGCATCGAAGGCTTGGTGGCCGCCAAGCGCGTTGGCAAAATGATGGAGCGCTACGAAGAGGACATTCCTCCAACGTGGCAGACAAAGTCCATCCGCCAATTTCCCGCCCAAATTATCCTGGACCTGGTCGCCCGCTACAAATTGATGACGCAAAGCGAGCTCTTCCGATATTGGGGATCGGCCGCGACGTCGGGATTTGAGCCGGACATGTCGAGCATCCTTTTCGATGGCGACCAGCCAATCGGAACGCTGCTGATCCGGCGTCAAGGTGAAGTTCTATTTTACGATGTGCGCGTGGTCATACACCCAAATGCGCGATTGAGGGGATTGGGGAACCTTTGCCTGCTCTACCATAATTTGAAGGTCTACGATCCATCACAACCCGTGAAATGGCTTCAATTTCGCGGCGGCGAACATGAGCACCGCGAAACGGCGAATTTGGCTCTGCGCATGGGCGGTTCGGAACTCCCGCCGCGCCGGGTCTACGTCCGGCTCATTTAGAACTTCTGCAAATAGGGAAGCTGGCCGGACGGAGCTGCCGCGCGGCCAGATTCATGATGTCCGGAATTTGGAAAATGCGGGGTTCGACACAGGAACCCCGTTTTCCACTATTGCACTATCACCTTGTAAAATTGCTGCGTTCCCGAAGTCGCCGTCGTATAAGGCGAAGTGGCGGCATTGGTGGTCCAAGGGCCAGTGAGCGCCGGGGCTTGCAGCAGCGTGCCCTGCGGCCAAGTCAATGTCACATTGCCTGCTCCGGCGGGCTGAATCGTGATCGTGACGGGCGCATTCGGATTTATTCCAGTGACAGCGACATTAAAAAGCCCGGCGAGCTGGTTCGACGACAGTGTTTGATTGAAGATGGCAATTTCATCCAATTCACCCACGAAGTTGCCATCAACGCTATCCCCGCCGAAATTGCCATCGGTATTGAATGCCTGGACGACTTGATTGTAGACATTGGTAGCCGACAGCATCTCGCTGGTGTTAAACAGGTAGAACGTAACGTTTGTGGCCGAGACGGCTTCCGCCGCCATCGACCATTCGGATATGGGCACATAGAGTCCCGAGTCATAGCCGTACTCGTTGTCGTTCCAGTGGTAGGCCAGGTCGCCGTCCCCGGTGCCGCTGAAGTTCATTCCGTTGGCGGTGCCCGCCACTTGGGAGCGGTAGCTCAGAATCACGTTCCAGGCCGCTTGAGCCTCAGTCGGATACAGCCAACAGACGTAAGTCACCGTGTTGGTGTCAAGATTGGGCGGGGGTGTCACGACCCAGGAAATCGGGCTGTGAGATGTCGGGCCGACGAGCATCGCGGTGTTATTTGACGGGAACCCAGCATAACCGTCGGCAAGCTGCGGGCCGGCAATGTTATAATTGCTATTCCCGTTTTCAACCTGGTAACCGTAGACGCCGTTCAATCCTCCGACGAAGTCATAAGCGATGACATTGGTCATCGCCGGATCATTGGTTTCGCTGAAGCTGTAGTAGCAAACTGGCGAAAGCTGCGCCACGGCTTGCTGGTAGGGGCTGGGCGGCGTGATGACCGTGACGGCATCCACCTTGCTCGTGACCGCGCCGTAGCTATTCGAGGCGATCACGGAGTAGTTCCCCGAATCCGACAGCGACAGGGAATCAATAGTGAGCGTGCTAGCGTGGGAGCCCGAGACCCGGCCTCCGTCTGACAGTGGCGCTCCATTTTTCAACCATTGAAACTGGGTGGACGAAGCGCTTTGGCAGCTTGCTGTGATATGCGCTGTTCCTCCCGCATACAACTCTACTGGTGACGGCGACAGCCCAGTGATGAGCAGCGGAAGCACGGTCAGCGTCGCGGGCGGCGAATTGGAGACAGTGCCGTCCACATTCGACACCAGGACAATATAGTCTTCTGCATTTGCCGAGGTCAGATTCGATATGGTCAGCGTGCTATTTGTGACACCTGAAACCGTCGCGGAATCGCTCAGGTTGGTGTAAATGCCGCTGCCGACCGCGCCGGCCATCCATTGATATGTTGGTGCCGGGGAGCCTATGGCGATGACTTCAAAATTGGCCACACCTCCGATGGCGTTCGTTTCTGAGGCGGGCGGCGTGACGATTGAAGGCGGACCGAACGGAGCCGTTTGTCCCGCATAAATTCCATTGGTATCCGTATTCATGGCGCAATCAACAATCGTCAATATGCCGGTGACTCCGTTATCGACCGTCTTGGAGTTATAAATGAATTGAGCCCAGCCATAATGAGTGACGCCGTTGGTGTCGATCAACTCCAGCCCGACATAGGCGTCAATATTTGTGCCGCCGCTGTCCCAGTCGCCGACGACGGTATCACCGGTATTTTCATAGAAATATCCCACCGATTGGGCCGATTCATAATTTTGATCGATCAGCATGCCATTCGTCGCCAAGGGCAAACCAGTCGTGCTGGGGTCGGAGAGCACGTAGGACAGCGTGGCGCCAGTTGTGCCGACGCTATCATTTATATAGGGCTTAAGGGCGTTATTGTTGTCGAACTCAATCAAAAAGTCAGCGCTGCCGTCCTGGTTAAGGTCGAACGTGTAGGTGTCATTGCCACCCGCGACAATGGTTTGGTTTATGGGAGTATAAAGAATATCGCCATGCGCCATGCTCGCGGCAAGGGCGGAGGCGGAGGCAATGGTGAGGGATTTTTTCTGTGAGGATTTCATAATTGTTGCTTCATTTGCATTGCAGCCGTTTTCTGGCCGAAACGGCGCAAAGAAGAGCCGCAAGGCACATGCGACGGCGCGAACGGGAGATGGCGCGTCCACGCTTGGAGCGGTTCTTCATGGGTCATTGAAGAGAGTTCTAACACGTTCCAGCGCGGTTGTCGATGGCGCCATGTGCCAAAATGCCGGGGGTATAGTGCCAACCCTTCAAGTCATGGGGCCGGCTTTTTGGCGTATTCGCCCGGAAGCACCCCGAAACGCTCCCGGAAAACCGTCCGAAAATGCTTGGGATCGGAAAATCCCACAGCGTAAATGATTTCCGAAATCGTCAGGCGCCCTTCTTCCAGCAAGCGGGCCGCGCGCTTAAGGCGGACTTCGCGGATGAAAACATTCGGCGTGCAACCTGCAATGGCCTTGAATTTGCGGAACAATTGCCTGCGGCTCACGCCCAGCCGGTGCCCAAGCGTTTCTACGTCAAATTCGTAATCGGCCAGGTTCGCCTCGACCGTATCCACGACTCGGCGGAGAAATTCCGCGTCCATCTGGTTCCCAGCCATCTCGGCGGGCTGGATCGGGGTGGGGCCTTGGAAATGCTGGTGAAGCTTGCGGCGTGTTTCCAGCAGGTTGCCGACGCGGGCCTTGAGCAACGCCAGCCGGAACGGCTTGGCCAGGCAATCGTCAGCCCCTGCTTTCAAGGCGTTGAGCTGGGTCGCGTCGGACGCGTCCGCCCCAATCAAGATGACCGGGATGTGGCTGGTCAGTTGGTCGTTTTTGATCTCCGCGCAAAGGCTGATGGCGTGGGAGGGGACGGCGTCGAAATCGATGATGATCAAATCCGGCACGTTTTCGCGCGCTTGAATGAGGGCTTCGCCGGCTCGCGTCGTTTCCACGAATCGATATTCCGCGCCCAGGCCCTCGCGAATAAAAGCGCGGAGATCGTCACTCACCTCCACCGTCAATAATAACGGCAATTCCTTCTCTTCCGCGTGCTCCACGGCGGGCGCGGCTGCGGCAGCCGTGGCCGGCGGTTGAAGTTCGCCCAGGCCAATATCCATCTTGAGCGCCTCGTCCGAATGTCTGATGCCCATCGTGCCATTCAGGCGATGCAAAATTTCACGCACCAAAAGCTGCGCCGTGTCGGACTCTTTTGTCAGCGGCGAGGGGAGGTCCCTCGGTTTCGCGACGGTGAGTTCGATGGCCGCGGCATTGTTTTCGAGGCCGAGGCGGATGAGAACGCGGCCTTTGTCTGGCGCAGCTTCGACGCTCCATCCCAAAAGCGAGAAGAGCGCCTTTTCCAACGCCGCCACATCCGTGGCAATCGTCATTTCTGTTTGAACCGGGGCAAAATCAATTTGAACGCCCCTGGCCTGGCCGCGCGCGGAGAACGATTCAACCAAACCGCGCAGGAACGGAATCAAATGCAAATCCGCCAGTTCCAGAGGCTTGTCCTCCGACTCCAGCCTGCGAATCAGCGCCGCATCGTCGAGCCAGCGCAGAACGTTTTGGGCGCTGCGATGAATGACCTCCTGTTTCGCGCGGTCAAGGGGAACACCGTTCATCAAGTCCGCAATGGGATTCAGGATGAGCGTCAGCGGCGTGCGGAATTCCTGCGCCAATTGCAGCAGGTTGCGAAGCTTCGCCTGGTCAAGATCCCGCTGGCGCTGGTGCTCCCTCTTTTGCAGGTCGAGGAGCTTCTGCGTTCGCTTGGCGACGAGCGACTCCATCTGGTCCAGCTTCAGCGCGGCTTGTTTTCCAAGCGCCCATTTCTGCGTGAGCGTGCTCGCCAACTGCATCACTTCAATATCGTGAAACGGCTTTTTCAACACCAGCAATCGGTCCGTCTTGCCGAAACGCCGGGCCAGATCGCGCCAGCGGTAATCGGCGTAGGCCGTGCAAATCACCGTCTGAATCTGCGCATCAAGCTCCCAAATCAATTCAATCGTCTTGACGCCGTCAATGCCCGGCATGCGGAGGTCCACGAAAGCCACTTGAAACGGGCGCTTCTGTTCCGTCGCCATGCGCACTTTGTCGACGGCTTCCTGGCCGGACATGGCATGGTCGACGGAGTATTCGAGCTTCTTGATTGCCGGAGCGTCTGGCTCGCCGAACAAGAGGGCTTCCTCGCTCTCCAATTCCTGGTCCGGCGCGTCGCTGCGGAGAATTCTGGTGAACGCCTCGTGGACGGACGGATTGTCATCGACGATTAAAATTCGAGGCTTGCCGGACGAATCGATGGCGGGGTTTTGATTCATGATCCGTTCGCTGTGTGTTTTGCGGCGGGCGGCGTCAACGGCAGTTCGAGCGTGAACGTCGCGCCCTTTCCCGGCCCGTCGCTCTGCGCTGACAAACTGCCGCCCATGTCTTGCGCCGCCAGGACGCTGCTGTGAAGACCGAAGCCGTGGCCGTCCCGGCGCGTCGAGAATCCCTGGTCGAAAATTCGCGGCAAGTTCTCCGGCTGAATTCCAATTCCATTGTCGGCCACGACAATGCGAATCCGGCTGATGGCCGCGGGTTCAACCGTGATCACCACCCGTTTGTCCGGTTCGGGTGTTTGCATGCAGGCATGTTTGGCGTTTTCGAGCAGGTTGAAAAGGATTTGCAGGACTTTGTGGCGATCCATCGTGGCCGCCAGCGTGTGGGTGAATTTGCGGACGATCTCGACTCCGTGGCGGTGCAGCGCCTCGCCGTGCATGCGAAGCGCGTCCTCGACCACTTCCGCCGGCGCCACCGTCTCCAGCACGCCGGAAATCTTCGCGTAAGCCTGCTGGGTCGAAACGATTTCGTTGATGTGGTCAATGCTATCGTTGAGCGACTTCACCAGCCCGATCAATTCCGTGTGCTCCTGCTGCAGCCGCTCACCGAGATGCTCGACGAATCCGGGGACCGTTCTTCCGCGCTCGTCCGAGGTCAGGAATTCGTTCAGGCGCGGCTTGTTGCTTTTCAGCAATTCGCCAAGCTTGGTGACGCTGGCGATTTTTGAATCGCGGACACGATCCATGATGGACGTTCCGAGAAGATTCACGCTTGTGAGAACGTTGCCGACATTGTGCAGCACGCTCGTCGCCACTTCCGCCATCCCGGCGCGCCGCGAAGTGATCAGGAGTTCGCGATGGCCCCGGTCGATTTCCACCTGCATCTTGGCGCGCTGCTCGATTTCGCGCGTCAGCATTTTTGTTTTTTCCTCCAGCTCCAATTCGGTTCGCTTGTGGTCTTCGATTTCCACTTTCAGCTCCACCGTGCGCTGATCCACCTCGCGCTTGAGCGCCCAAATCCAAATCGAGGCCAGCAGCAGCGTCGCCAGAAGCGCGCCCGCCACCACGAGCGCGTGGCGCGCCGTCAGCCACGACGGCTGCCGCAGCACCACCACGCCAGCCCGGCTGCTCAAGAGCAATTCGAACGATTCGCTCGGTCGCCCGGCCGCGCGGTCACCGCCTTGCGCGGTGTAAACGCCTGTCAAGCGCAGGACGCTGCCCGGTTCGATGCTCGGCAGTTTGCCGGCGCTGATCGGCAGGCGCGCCGTCCAAAGGCGCTGGCCGGATCGCAGTTGCAGAATTTGATCGGCCTCGCTGATCCGGTAGGACACCAGGACGGCCTCGATCTGCGCGAGTGTTGAGTCATATTCCTCGCCGAATAAATTTGTCGGCGAAACTGTCCGCGGCGGCGGAAGCGGCCCGGAAGCGGTGGCACGCATTTCGGCATCCCGCAACAGAGGCGACGGGCCGTCCAAATTGGGAAAACCCACCACATCCACCAAATCGCCGCCGTGAAAGTCCACCGCGTGTTTGGGCGAAATTTGCAATCCGTTCGTGCCATCCATCAGGTAGCAAACGCCGTCGTGCTGCAGGAGAAAAACGCCGTGGAGCCGGACGCGGCGGATGGGGCTCGCGTGCGATTCGAATAACAGCAAATCCGCCGTCCGCTCCGATGGCATCGCAAACGGATCCGCCGGGGCCGCCTCCTCAATGGCGAGGGATGCGTTGCGAAGGGCGAACGAGCCGAGCTTCACCTGCTGCGTTGCGGGATCGCGGCCCGGAATGAGGCAGCCTCGAATTCTTACCAGCGCCCCTTGCACTTCGGCCAATTTTTTTTGCGGCAATTCCGGCAATTGCACCGTCAGCCGTCCGCCGCGCGTCAACAATGAAAGCGAGGATTCGTCCGAGGACGAAGCGATGCCCTCCAGTTCCACATATTCGGTGTCAAGGCTGCCATCCAGCCATTGGCCCCAATTCGGGCGGACGGGTTCAGGCAAAACTCCAAGCCCCAGCCGCGCCGCGCGCGTGGCGCGAATGTCCGGCGCGAATCCCGCCAGCGTTTGTCCTTCGACTTCCCAATAGTCCCCAATGCGCGGTTTGTCCCGCGAAATCTGCGGGGTCATTTGGACCTCAATCGACCACGTCGCGTCCTGGAGAAAAAATCCGGCGTCGGGCCACACAAACGTAATCACTCCGCGCACGCGGACGGGATAACCGCGCTTTGCTTCCTCGCGGCTCATTTGCTTTGCTTGCTCAATGGTGGTGAGGATTGGCAGTCCGCCTTCCGTTCCCGGCAGGGCCGAAGGACGCAGGTGTTGAGAGCTTTGGAGAATCTGGATTTGCTCCTCGCCCGAAACCCGCAAGAATCCCGCCACATGATCTCCGTCAGGTGTAAACGTCGCCCGGCAAATCCCGGCGGCCCGAATCCGCGAACCCATCAAATCAGGCGGGACAACGCCCGTCGCATTCGGCATCTGAAGGAGCGCGTGTTCGCGGCCACCGGATAATTCAATATTGAGATGTCCGGAGTCCACCGCCGCAAAGGTGACCACCCCCTCCAGCGCGGCGCAAAATTCTCCGCTGGCCGGATTTGCGCCCAGCGATTGGCCCGCGCCGCAAATCGGAAGCGGCGGCAGGTTTGTCGCGCCGGTGGCTTTTGCTGTCAACAAATCATTCCCAAGAAACACCAGCGAGCCGTCATCGGAACGGCAGGTGAACGTGTAAAATCCAGGGCTCGGAATGGCGATGCTCCCGGAAAAAGTGACGCCGTAATTTGTTTCGCGGCCAGCCACGTCGATGTTGAAATTGGAAATGACACCGGACTTGAAAGGTTTCAATGAATTGAAATCGGGCATGGCGAGCCACTCGCCCTCGAAACATTGATAGAGCAAGCCCGGCTCCCGCTCCGAATGAAAAAGCATCGAGTTGGGAATCGTTTGCGGCTGCAGGCCGGGCCCCTCGATGGAAACCTCCAATCCACGGTCGCCCAGTTGATTGAAGTAGCGAACTTCGATGGGCTGCCAGCCGGCCTCAAGCCACGCGCCCGCTGATTTTGCGGACATCGAGTGCGTCCCGTCATTGTCGATCAGCGGCAGCGAATCGGTGAGCAAATTGGTCCCCTCGCGGATGCAATAACCTTCCAGCAGGACCCGCTGGCCGCGATTCAACGCCTGGCCATCTTTTGATTTGACAACATGCGGTTGAGAATCGCCGTCAATGAGAACCACCGTCTCGTTGGATCCGCCGATGAAAACGGTGCCGGTGAGTTCCGCGCGAATCCGGGCGCGCGCGGAGAGATTCTCGAAGTCCTGAGAAAGTTGCGAAATGTTCGTGATGATTGGGGGGGAGCCGTCCGCTTCCGCGCGAGCCGCCGCGATGCCATGCAGGCACATCCCCGCGATTAGGAGCGAGGCGAGCCAGCTTTTTTCATGTCGGACAACGCGCATTACAGTAAACTTCGGCGTCCCATCCGTCAGAGGCGGGGGCGCGAAAAGGGCTGAAGTTCTTGCCGAAGGTTACAGGCGCTCCCCAGTGAAACTCAAGTTCTGCATGGTCAATTTCCCTCGACAATTGGCGAATTACGGCAGGGCGAGGCTCCTGCCGAGCCATCATTGAAGGGAACGGCTCGGCGGCAGCCTCGCACCGCCGGCCTTCTTAAAATCGTATGCGACCGATTTTGGCACGCAATGCCAGCAGCTTTGGCACTCAAACCCATCGACAAAGCCCCGGCGGTTACGGAAGTTTAAAAGCTATGTCCCTTTTGCGCTCGATTAAGATGTTTTGGATTGCCTCAATCCTATCGGCGGCGAATGCCGCGCAGGCGGGCGGATCGAATTTGCCGCCAGTGTTTCTGGCCAATCCCCTTCAAGGGACGGACTCCTCCTGGACGTTCTCGCACGGCAATACATATCCCGCCATTGCGTGGCCGTTTCCAATGAATACGTGGGCGCCCTATACGCAGCCGCAAAAGGATTCGTTCTACTACCAGTACCGGCACCACGAGATTCGCGGCATCCGCGAGACCCATCAGCCGAGCGCGTGGATTCCAGAATACGGCGCGTTCGCGTTCATGCCGGTCTTTGGCAGGCTGGCCATCAACGAGGAGGATCGAAAATCGGAATTTTCCCACGCCAACGAACAGGCCCAGCCCAATTACTACAAAGTCCTCCTCGATAAATGGAACGTGATCGCCGAGGTGACGGCCACCGAACGGGCCGCGCGCTTCCGTTTCTCGTTTTCCAAATCGGGGGACGGATTTGTCGTGCTCGATTTGTTTCCTAGCGAAAAAGATTCGTCGGTCGAGATATTGCCCAAGGAAAATAAAATCATCGGCGTGGCGCGAAATAATCGCGGCGCGGTGCCCGATAATTTCGGGAATTATTTCGTAATCACATTCGACCAGCCCTTTCAAGTGAGCGGCGTTTGGTCCAACGATGTCGCGCAAGCGGGATCGAAGATCGAAGGGCATCACGTCGGCGCGTATCTGCAATTCGACACCGGCAAGACGCCGGTGGCGGAGTGCCGGGTGGCGTCATCCTTCATCGGGCTTGAGCAGGCGCAGCGCACGATGGATCAGGAGATCGGCAGTGATTCATTTGACAAGGTTCGCCGGCGCGGCGAGGAGCGGTGGAATTCCATTTTGAACCGCGCCGCCGTCGAAGGCGGGTCTGAAGAGCAGCGGCGCACGTTTTACAGCGCGCTTTACCGCAGCGTTTTGTTTCCGCATCGATTTTATGAAATCGGGGCCGACGGGAAGCCGACGTATTTCAGCCCTTACGACGGGAAAATTCACTCCGGTTACATGTACACGGACACCGGATATTGGGACACGTTCCGCGCGGCCCATCCTCTCTATAATCTGCTGTTTCCCGATTTCAGCGCAGAGATCGTGCAAGGCGTTCTCAACGCGTATCGCGAAAGCGGCTGGCTTCCCCAATGGTCGAGCCCCGGCAACCGCAATGCGATGATCGGCAATCACGCATTTTCCGTTTTGGCCGATGCGTGGGCGAAGAATGTCCGCTCGTTTAATCCGGCCGATGCGGCTGGCGCGGTCATGCACGATGCTCATAACGAAGGTTTCTTTGGAATGGGCCGCGGCGGATGCAAATATTTTGACACGCTGGGATATTTGCCAAATCCGAAGACCTCCGACACCACCGCGAAAACGCTCGAGTACTCCTATGACGATTTTTGCGCGGGCACGCTTGCGCTAGCCGCTGGACGCGAAGCAGAAGCCCGCCAATTCGCGCGCTCCGCCATGAATTTTACAAATGTATTTGACGCGTCGGTTGGCTTCATGCGCGGCCGCCAGGAGGACGGCAAATGGAGCGAGCCGTTCGATCCCATCGAGTGGGGCGGCCCGTTTGTCGAAGGGAACGCGTGGCAATGGAGCTGGAGCGTGATGCAGGATATCCCCGCCTTGATTGAATTGATGGGCGGCGACAAAAAGTTTGCGGCAAAGCTCGACGCCATGTTCGCGGCGGGCTCCGAGGTGAAAACCGGCACCTATCACGGAATGATTCATGAAATGAATGAGATGGTGGCGCAAAACCTCGGCCAATACGCCCACGGCAACGAGCCTGTTCATCACGTTATTTACCTCTACGATTACGCTGGCCAGCCGTGGAAAACACAGATTCGCATTCGCCAGGTGATGAACGAGCTTTATCAATCCACGCCAGATGGATTGAGCGGCGATGAGGACAACGGGCAAATGTCCGCCTGGTATGTATTCAGCGCCTTGGGAATTTACCCGGTCTGCCCGGGGACGGACCAATACGCCATTGGCAGCCCGATATTTGACAAGGCCACGCTCACGGTCGCCACCAACCAGCATTTCGTGATCAACGCCCGGAACAACGGACCGCAGCGTCCGTACATTCATGGCGCGTCGCTCAACAGCTCGCCGCTGGATAAAATCTATTTGACGCACGGACAGATCACCGCTGGCGGCGAAGTGAAGTTCGAAATGGACTCCGGCCCCGATTACAAATGGGCCACCGGAAGCGACGCCCGCCCGCCCGCCGCCATCTCGCAGTTGAGGTAGGGACGCCTCGCCGAGGCGTCCGGGGCTGTGGCGCTTTTCGACCGCGTTCGGAATCGCGAGAGTCCTCGGACGCCTCGGCGAGGCGTCCCTACCTCTTGCCCCACTTTCAATTACACCTCGGTTACGGCGCGATCCGGAAAAATTGCTGAGGCGCAGTCGCCGGGAGCGAATAAGGCGACGTGGCGACGACATCTGACCACGGAGCAGTGAGGTCGCTTGTTTGCTGGAGCGTGCCTTGATACCACGTCAATACGATATTTCCGTTCACAAATTGCGCGGAGAGCGGCGGGCTGCTGGCCACAATTTCAATGGCGCTGATGCCGCCGTAATTTCCATTGGTGATCATCAAGCTGAAAGCGCCGCCATAGAGGTTTGTAAACACACAGTAATTGGCGTTCGGCGTTTCGTTGGCCGCGCTCGTGGACAACGGCGTCAGGCCCTGCACAAACACGCCGTTGTTGGTCGCCGCTGTCGAGTACAAATCCCAGCGCTCAAGCCCGGTGGACGCTCCATTCGTCGTCTTGCCGCTGTAATAGCGCAGATAATTTTGGCCGCCGCGACCAACCTCTCCACCTTGATAGTAAAAATAAACCGAATATCCATTTGTGAACGGCGCATCGAGATTGGTGACGGACAGATACCAGCCGTTGTTCTGCACATTGATGAAGCTGTTCATCAGCGCCACGTTGTTGCTCAAAGGCGCGTTGTTTCCGATGAGGTTGATTTCGCCCGCCCAATCATAAACAAGCACCGCGGAGGATTGATAACGCTGGCCTTGCGAGGAGTAAAACGGAACGTTAGTCGCGCCTTTGCTGGCGCTGTCCGGCCCGAAAAAATTAAACCAGTTGCTCGAGCTGAGAACTCCCGCCGGCTGGGTGACGTTCACGAGATCGTTCCCGTAATCCTGGTCGGCGGCGAACTTGATCGAGATGCGCGAACCGGGGCCGCCTGCGCCCGCGATGGCCGAAAATGGCGAGAGCGCCAGCAAGTTGGCGGTGACGAAATGCGGATTGTAATACGACTTGTCTGCGGCGACTTT
Organism: uncultured Verrucomicrobiae bacterium; assembly: GCA_963764165.1. Lineage (GTDB taxonomy): Bacteria > Verrucomicrobiota > Verrucomicrobiia > Limisphaerales > Palsa-1400 > Palsa-1400. The sequence goes on along the minus strand of CAVXRD010000002.1, from coordinate 2,630,259 downwards.
GGCCAGCCCGTCCGGCGATCCGTTGTCGGAATAGCCGATGGTGTAAAGCCCGTTGCTGCCGGTTCCGGCGCAGATGTTCGGCATGTAATTCAGCTCGCCCCATTGATACGGTGTGTCAACTACATTAATGGGAGCGCTCCACGGGCCCAGTGGGGTCGGAGCGAATTGCGCCACGATATTCCAATCCAAATCCGGCATGTAAACCATCGCGAAATTGCTCACGCCAAGCTGCGCGCAAGACCATGCGCCCTGCAAATACGGCAGCGGGACGGCCTGCGAGTGGTTCGTGACCCACGCGCCGGGCGTCCAATAATTCCACGCCGAACTGACGGCGAGCTGGCCGACGGGCGTTCGCGCAACGCGGACAAAATTGTTCGATGCCCAGTAAATGTAGTAGTATCCGTCCTGGCCATTAAGCACGGGGTTGTAATCGTCCGAAGCCGGTGACGCCACCGTCGTGATGCTGTCAAGCGTGAGAGCGGGCAATGATAGCTGCGCGATAGAAGTTCCGACGCGCGTGATCGCCGTGGCATTCACTTCGCTGACCAGGACGAGCAGCTTGTTGCTTTCCACCACTGGCCCGCCGATCCAATAAAGATCGTTCGTGTTCGTCGGAACGAAAACAGTGCTCGTTTTCAGCATGTAAAGATTGGTGCCCACTTGATGCACGACACTGTTGCGCGGGAGGTCGCCGCCGCCGTGAATGTTGGAATAAAAGTTGAAGGTCTCCGTCCATGTGTCGTTGAAAATCCAAGCCACACTGCCGTCCGGCAGAAGGACCGATTTGTCGTTGTCGCCTCCGCCCCATCCCACTGAGTTCGTGAGCGAATATCGTTCCTGCCCCCATTGCCAGAGATACGTCATCGGGATGTCCCATCCGTCGTTGTTGGTAAGATCCAACACTTCGACGTCATCGAGCCAGTAATTTCCGGCCGTTTGAAAATTGAAGGCAATCGATGCCTGCCCGCTCGCTTTGAAGGCGAACAGGTATTCCTGATAGTTGTCCTCGTTGGTGGAAATCTCGAACGGAATCAATGGAGCGGTCGGCATGGCTCCGATAATATTAATTCCCAAATTGGCGAAATCCACGCTCGCGCTGGCCCAAAATCTCAAAACGTACGTATCCGCCGCGCTCGCCGTAAACGTGCTGCTGACGAGGCGCACCGAGTTCGGAGAAGTGCCGGCATCGGAGACAGAGATCAGGCAGGCATTGGTGCCGGAATGGATGTCGGAGGTCGTATTTGCAAACACGGCGGCGCCGCCGACCGCGAGCCGGGCGCTCCAATTGCTCAAGCCTGCCTCGAATCCACCGTTGGAAAGAATTTGCGCGCAAGCCGGCCTGGCGCACCCAAGCAGGAACAGCGCGAAAACCAATCCCATCAAGAGAACATATTTGATCTGGCGAACCATTGGAAGATCACGGGGTGATGCGAATCGTGCCGACGCCAAATTTTGGCAAACTCGCGGTGAACATCGCGTGACCGCTGGAATCCTTCTGCAAAGTGAGCGAATGGATCGCCTCGCCGTTGAGTTGAACCATTTCCGCCCTCTGAATTTTTCCGTTGTAATAAAGAGTCGCCGAGACCGCTTCGCGCGATGGATTGAACAGCCGCACTACGACTTTGCCGTCAACGACTCGCATGGTTGGGACTTCCAGCGCGTCGCCATCGATGGAGAGCAATGACTGTCCGCCAGCCTCGACTGCATTAGTTAATGCGAAGAGCGGCTCGTTCCATTCATCGGCGGCGGCCCAAATGCGCGCCCGCTGCCAATCGCCAGCGTGCGGAAGCAACGCGTAACGAAGTTCGGTCGGGCCGTTCAAACTGTAGTTCCGCCCCCACAAAGCGGTGCCGCTGTATTGCGCGGTTAACCCGAGCGGCTCGCCAGGAGCGCTCGAATAACTCGTGGTTTGATCGGTGAAAAGCGCGATACCGATTCCGCTGGAGGCGTCGCACGCGTCCACCCAATGAAGGACGATGTTATTTTTTATTTCCGACCAGCGGTCGAAAAACGTGTTGGTCAAATGGCTTTCCGTCACCGCGAAGGGCGCATCCTTGAAGATTTTCTCATTCTTCAACGCGAAGGGAAAAAGCACGCGAAGCTTGCAGCGGTCGTCATAAAACGCTTTGCGATCATCGGTCGCCTGGAATCCTCCCGGCGCCGGCTTCGCGCCGATTTCCTGTTCGCCCTTCCAATCCATGCGCGTTTTGAAATCAATGCGAGGCTCGCCTTCGTGCATTATGATCCATTGATCGACGTGATTGTCCGCAATTTGCCCGGAAATTTTAACCGAGATTTCCAACGGGCCCGTTTCAATAATTTGAATCTCCGCCGCGGCATTTGTTGTGGAATAAAAACGCGCTTGTTTCGGAAAAAAACCACGCGCCTCGTTCAGCACGGCGCCAACGCCATCCGCCACGAGATTTTTACCACCCAGCTTCTTTGCGGTTAATTCCACGATGGTTCCACCTTTCTTCGGATCAAGGAGCATCGAATAAAAATCCGATTCCATTCGCGCCATCCCGTTTCCGTCGATGGTGGCAGTGGCTCCAACCTGCAGTTGCACGGAGCCTTTTTGCAATTGATATGTATTGAATCCAAGAGGGGGCGTTAGCGCACGGAACAGGATATTCGTTTTCGAATTTTCGACAATCAATTGGGAGATGACTTCGTGATGGCTTGAGTCGAGCATTTTCGCGGATGACCACCCCGAAGGCAATTCGACCGCTGCGCATTCAGCGCGCGCGAAGGCTGTCGTGTTGAAGACCGTAATTGTTTGCGCTCCGCCAATTTGCGAATGCGAGCAAAAGTTCTTGGAGGAATCGGCAATGACGTCGTCGCTTGTTTTCCGCGTGGATTCAGTCCAAAGCGCGACGTTTTCCGCCCATGTGCGATCAAAGCGGCGATTATAAGGAACAATCCAGCAGTCGTGATGCTGCGAGAGAAGGAGAGTTCGCCATGCCTCGTCCAGCGGCGCTTTCGGCCACGGAGTGTCGAGCAGGGCGCTTGAGAGCGTCGCCATTTTTTCCGCCATCACAATCCGATTCTCCGCCTGCCGCACATTTTGTGCGACGTGCTGCAAAATTTGTGAACCCCAAACCAAACTTACGCGCACGTCTTCCTGATCGAACGCCCAATCCGGCGCGGGCGCGTTTGTCGTTATCTTGTCGAAGTACTCGCGCCACGTCACTGATTCCGTGGGCCGATACGCGGTTTTGCCGTGGCTCAGCCACGGCCCCCATCGCCACCCAGCATCTTGCAGGCACATTCCAACCGGATGCTCTATTCCGTCTTTGAGCGCGGCGGTGACGTAATTCGATCCGTTGGCGGCCGCGATGGTTTCCCAAGTGGAGTTCGGTTTGAGCGATTCGATTTCGTAGCGCGGCACAGTTCGAAATCGCCGTTCCATCGGATCCGATCCAATTCACCAATTCCTTCCCATAAGCCCGCGTGTATCCGCCCCAGCACGTATTTGGATTTTTCAGGACGGCGTGGCTGAATCCAAACGAGCGCAAAATCCCCGGCAGCGCACTGGTAAAGCACGGCTCCTCGCTCGAATAGGTCGAGAAATCCGCGTTTGGAAATTGCTCGCGAATTTTCTTCATGCCGCGATCCAATTGCTGAATCACGCTCTCGCCGGAAATATTCCAAAGATAACTCTGCCCGTAAGCCGGATTGACGAACTCGACACGCCCATTCACGGATTGATCCGCCGCCAGCGCCTTGAAGGCCGCCAGATCATCCGGCGTGTTGGTGCTCGCAAAATCCCATGTCTCCGGCTCGATCTCCAAGTTCAATTTCCAATTCGGATTCTTCCGCATCGAGTCCACCATGAACTGCGTGAAGTTCGCTGGATAATGGCCGTAAAATCCGCCGTGGAAGCCATCCGCGAAATAGGCCGTCTGCGACATGGCGGAGCCTGCGCACAAGCAAATGATTGCCGGCACGCATCGCAGAGTCATATTGGCCATATGGGTCTTAATTGTGCGGCGGAAAATTGCGCGGCGGCAAGACATCCGGGGACGATCCCCACGCTTGATTCGGCTTCGGAGCCCAGAGCAGATCGAGTGTTCCGCCCGCCACGACTTCGCCGTGCCGCAGCCACGCGCGCCCGAGCAGCTTGCCGCTGAGCTTGGCGGACTGGATATAATCGTTCTCCGCGGAATTTTCACGCGCGCGAACCGTGAACGGTTTGCCCTCGCCAAGATCAGTGCTGGTGCTGGCGCCGATGAATGGGTTGATCTTGTCAACAAGAGCGCCGCTTTGATGGGCGCCCGCCGGGCTGGGGGAGATCAGCAGGCAGCAAGCGGCGGTTAAACAAAGCGGTTTCACGGGGAGGCGATTTCTATTGGCTGGAGGACAGGAAATTGCACTGCGTTGACGCTAGGAGTTCCGAGCTGAGAATACAAGCCGTCAACGAAATTCGCAAATGCATGTGATGACCGAGTTTAAATCAGCCGAATCGGTTGTCCAGAGATGCGCGTGCCAAAACAACGGGGGTAAAGTGCCAAGCGGTTTGCTGGGGCCGCGGCGTCTGCGGACGGTGGCACGCCGTCCCAAGGCGGCAATCAGAGATGACGATAAGCTTCGGAGCGGTGCTGGATGCGGCAGATGCGGACAATCTTTTTTGCGGGATAAATCCAATGGAGGACGCGATAATCGCCCACCCGAAGCTTTGCCGCCTATTTCGACTTGGCAGGACACGCCTGATGGCGGGGTTTCCAAGGTTTGAATTTACCAGCCACATCTTCGCGCCGCGCCGCCCGCCATTCGGCGATGACGCCGGGATGCTGTGCCGTGAGCCAGTCCTGAAGCTCGTCGAGAGTTTCGACGGACGCGAGAACGGCGGCGGGAATTTCAACGGTTTCCGTTTTCATTCTGGCAGTGTAATTTGTGGTCGCTGCAGGCCGCGCTGTCTCAGCGCTCCTTGGCGAATTTCTCGTCCGCGATGTGCTGCCGGCGGAGGACAAATTTTCCGATGCTGTTGTAACGCGCGCGAAGCTCCGGGTTTTCCGAGGTGGCCAATTCGTAAATGGCGACGCCGCCTTCGTACCAGGCCATGCTGGCATTTTGGCTCACGCCGAACTGATCGAACGCCTTAAAATACGCCTCAAATCGCGGCATGAAAATGTTCGGCTGGCTGATCATGCGCGGATCGAATTCCATTTCCAATCCCATGCCGTGGCTGTCGGCAAAATAGCAGGCATCGCGCAGGCGCGAATCGGGCAGTTCGGGGTGGAAGAAATGATTCGGCTGCTGCCATGCGATGTCGAAGCCGTATGACTGCCATTGCCCCTTCCAATGCGACGGCTGCCAAAACGGAATCCAATAGAATTGTTTGCCGCGGGCATGGACTCTTCGCGCCACGGCTTGAATAAATTCGGCATTGGTGGGCGCCGTTTCGTCCAGCCAATAGAATCCGGCCAAATCGAGATTTCGCGGCGCGAGCTCCCGCCACTTTTCTTCCGCGGTGTCCATGAACCATTCGCAGGCCGAGATTTGGTCATCGGCCTTGTTGAAATCCAGCGCCCGCCCGTTCAATTCGCCCCAATTTGTTTTGGCGAATACAGGCTCCGGCAGAGTGATGGCAACCTTTCGCTTGCGAAGCGGGGAGCCGATTCGCGATCTCGCGGCCTCGCACGTTTTCTCAAGCATTGGGATGCCGTCGTTGGCGGCGAAATTCCGGTCGAGGAGGAATTGCCATTCTGATTTTCCGGCCGGATTCTTTCCGGAGTCGGCTGCGTAGGCATGGCCTTTTCCGTCTTTGAATTCGATGAAAAGAAACGTGTCAAAAAGCCATTCTTCTTTGCCTGCCTGAGTGTCGCGGAAAGTCACATAAGGCGCGAAGCGGTTTGTCGCCCATTGCGGACGATGGACGCCGCCTTGATAAATGAGCGCCATATCAATGGCGTTCGTTTTTCCATCACGCCACAGCGGGAAATAATTTGCGCCGGGAGGGGCGCCGTTCCCTGTGTGCGCCAGCCATGAGAGCTGCGCCATCAGCATGCCAGCTCGCCATCTCATGGCCGCTTTCATTTGCCAGCCTCGGGATCCGTCTTTCGGCGGATGAGATCAAGATAGCGCGCCGCCATGGTGTTCTTGGGATCCTGCTTCCGAATGCGGTCGAACAGCTCGCGGGCATCACTCAGCCTGCCGCTTTGGTAAAGCGCAATGCCGAGATTCAACTGCGCTTCGATGACTTGCGGCATCAACTGCGCGGCGGTCTGGAATTCCTTGACCGCGCGCGCCGCATCGCCCGCATTCCCAAATTTTTGCCCGAGCATGAAATGCGCTTTGCCGTCTTCCAATCGAAGCTCCCCGTTCACGCGGTCCATGGCAATGGCGTCGTCGTAATTGGTGGCGGCGGCCTCGATCCAGCCGCGGGCCATGCAAAATTTCGCCAGCGTCGCCAATTCCGAGGGACGATGGATGCGGTTGGCCAGAGCCTTCTGGTAATATTGCGACGCCTCGTTGGTCTTGCCTTCGCTTTCGAGCAATTGGCCGAGTCCCAAATAGGCGAGGCCGAATTTGGGCGCCACCGTGAAGGCTCGGCGGTAGGTCCGCATCGCGTCATTGGTTTTTCCGAGTTTCGTTTGCGCCATCGCTATATTTTGCAATGGCCATGGATCTTGCTCGTTTAATTTGAACGCCTGCTGAAAAGCGCCCAGCGCCTCGTCATATTTTTTCTCCTGCGCGCAAGCGTAGCCCATCTCCGACCACGCCGATTCGCTGCTCGGCACCAAATCCGCCGCGCGCCGCGCCGCGGTCTCCGCTTCCGCGGAGTGTCCAAGCGACTGTTCCAGCACGGCCAGATTTTCGAAAAGCTGCGCGTCGTTCGGACTGGCCTTGACCGCATCCTGCAACACGCTCAGCGCCTCTTTCTGGCTCGAATGCGCCTCGGAATTTTTCAACTGCTGCATCCAATATTGCATCTGCTCGGCATGGTTGATTTGCGTGGCGAAAGGAGGGTCGGCCAGCCTCCCGAAGATATCCGCCAAGGCTGGCTGCAAGTCGTGCTCGGTGCGTCCGAGGCGGCGGGCGCAATCGGCAATGGAAGGCCACGCTGGCGGCGACGGCCCGTTTTGCGGAAGGAGCTGCTCAACTTTTTCCGCAATCGCCCGCGCCAGCAAATAATTTCCCTCAAACGTAAAATGCACGTGCTCGTAGAAGAAATTCCATCCCGGCAATGCGTCAGGCGATGCCTCGGCGAAGGACGTTTCAGCGTCGGCCAGCAGAATTTTTTGCGGCTCGCGGCCGCTGCCAGCTTGGCGAATCAAATCGTTCAGGCGCGAGTCGCAGCGAAAGCGGAGAGTGTCGAGGTCGCGGGCGGCGATGAGAGCTTTGCGCGCCCCGGTGGCGTCACCGGCGGAGAGCAGCGCGCGCCCCAGACAAAATTGGATTTCCGCGCTGGCGTCGTCCAATTTTGCCGCGCTCCCAAATTGTTGAACCGCCGTGAGAAAATCCCCCGCCGCCTGGGCTTGGGTTCCGAGGCGCGTTTCGTCATCCAGCGTCCGCAGATCAGCCGACGAAAGCCCAGCGCGATGCCTGGATCCGAACGGCGCGCAATCCCTCAAGTTGACAGCCATCGTGCTGACCACCACGCCCGCGCCCGAGTTGTGTCCCGCCTGGATAATATCTTCCAGGTTCCTCGCGAAATTTTTGTAAACGAAGGCCATGCGCGGGTCATCCGCGGCGACTTGCTGGCCGAGGAACATTTCCATCCCGCCCCATTCGCTCTTGTCGGCGGACTTTTTATTGACAGAATCGCGGAGCGCATCAAGGCACTGCCCGAAGCGGGTGGATTTCAAGGCGAGGTCCGCGCGAATCCACGGCAGCGGCAGCGTTTGCGAGCCAAAAATCGTTCCCGCGCCGAACGGGCCGACGACTTCATTGTTGCCCATGTAAATCACCCAAACGTCCCCGTGGGCGCGGGCGCAATCGCGGGCGATGGGCAGAATCACATGCGAATTGATGGCCGTCATCGCGCCATTGATGATTTCGAAATTGGTGCCCGGATGGCGCAGGCTCAGCATGGCCGACAGCACGCGCGGCAAGCCGAAGGCCGGCTGCGGATCACCGAACGCGGCCGATTCGCCGAGGACAAATATGCGCACCGTGCCGGGCGGTTTGTCGCGGCCGATGGAAAATGGATTGGGCGTGCGCGCCATGCGCTTCCCAAAAAAGCGCCAGGTGAATTTGTTGTTTTGGATGTAGGTTAGCTCGCCCTTGTTTTGCGATTTCAGCAGAAACGAAGTCGAGCAGCCAAATCCAATGAGGTGAAGCGCAAATTCCAGCAACGCCAGGAAAAGGCATGGCACCAAAATGACGGCGATCAGCCGCATGCACCATAATTTCCAGCGCGGCGCGCGCGATTGTGCTTTCGATTGCAAGGCCGCAGTCATACACAAAATGAATGACGATGTCGAACGGAACGCGCGGCAGGCTGCTATAGAGGGTATGAATAAAGGCGGGTTAAGCGTAAGTGAGATTGCCGCCGATTTCGCTTTGAGCGGAGCGCGGCTGTGTCGAAGACCAGCCGCAGCCGCTTCGAAGCAAGTGGCGCGTTGGAAACAGCGGCACGGCTCGCCAGTCGCAGTTCCGAAGTTTTGATAGATTTTTCGGAGATGGCCACAGGAAGATCCGTTTCGTTTGTTTGAGAGTTGCTGCGGCTGGTCTTCGACACAGCCGCGCTCCGCCTGTCGGCCTGCGTCCATCCCCCACTTTCACTCACACCCCGTTATAGATGCAGCCCCGTTTGACGGGAACAGGACAAACCTGGTGTGAGATGCACCCCGCTAATTCCCATCTCTTTCCCCGATGAATCGTTCCTAGGGAACAAGCATTGCTATGGCGTGATGCTCAAGTGCGCGAAGCGCGGCGCGAATTCCGCCTCGGATGTGCTGATTGTTGCCACTCCCGCTGAAAGCGCATGCGGCCATGTTGATGGAATGGTTTTTGTTCCAATGGTCTGCCATTGCTTGCCGTCGAGGCTGGTTGAAGCAGTGATCTGCAATCCGCGCTTTTCAAGCTTGAGATACACCGGACCGGCCTCTGGCAGCCTGCAATCGCCAGACATCCCTATCCGATCCAAATTCCCTCCGGCGCGCATTTCGAGATTCCCATAATACGATGCGCTTTTTTCGGGGTATTGCAGTCCCGCCCGCGCCAAGGTAACCACATCGCCCGGGCCGGCCATGATGATCAAGGCGGCTCCGTTGTAGGCTCGGCGGCCGGGAAAGGTGGAAATCTCTCCCGGTTCAAATTTCCCGTCCGTCCGAACCTGAATCGCAAAATCTCCATCGACGCTTCGCACCACGCGCGGCGAGTTGATCAAATCAATTTCCGAGGCGAGATCGTGCGGATGCCCGCCGCCGGGCACGCTCAGCGCAAGTTCCTCTCCGTTCACAGCCGCTTTTCCGTCATTGTCTGGATTGATCAGGCGTCCCCAGCTTTTGAGGTCTGGCGCCGCCGCGTTCGTGCCCCCCTTCGCATTGTTCACAACCTTGCCGAGAAACAATTCACCCGCGGCGCCCGTTTCGGAGGGCCCCATGATGACCGCCCGGAAATACAGTTGTTGAAAGGTGGCGCTTAAAGAGGCCAGAGGTGTGACGGAACCCGTCGCGGTAACCCTGAGCCATTCGCCCCAGCCTGCGGGATTGGCCAATTCCGCATTCGTTTCGATTCGATAAACGCAACTGGGAATCGTCTTGTAGGCGGTGAGCGAAAAGGAACTGGGGCCGTTGGTGATGACCAAATAAAGGCTGTTAGCCGCCTCGCTGTCCGCCGCGCAAACGCGGCCGCATGCCGCCACAGCGGCCAATAACGCCCACAAAAGGGAATGAACGCTTTTCACTCAGGACTCCACTTTTACTTTTTGATGCCTATCGTGTTTGGAAAGACATTAGCCGAGCTAACACGCGCAGCATAATCGCCTGGCATCAGCATGTAAAGCGTCGAGAATTATTGTCCCACAAATCCAACTGCCATGCGCAACCGGTGACCATTTTGGCTTTCCCCGGCGCTTCGTCAGCGGCACTTTAGGGCGTGCGGTGCCGCCGAGATTTCAGCATCTGTTTTTGTGAACTGGTTTAAGTCATTCCGAAGAAGGCTGGCAATGGGTTCGCTCGAACCGTTGAACTTTTCGCCGCGCGCCCAGCAGGCGCTGGCGTTGGCTCGCCGGGAAGCTGACAGCCTTCGGCACAACTTCGTCGGCGCCGAACATCTGCTGCTCGGGGTATTGGCGCTTGAGAGAGGCGTGGCGGTGAGCGTCTTCAGGACTATGGGCCTCGAGATTGAAATAGTGCGGTTGGAAGTCGAGAAGCAGGTCGGAAAAGGCCTTGAGCAGCCACTATCCGATCCGATTCCATATGCACCGCGCCTTAAGAAAATCCTGGCAGTGGCCGCACGGGAAGCCAAGGCGCTCAATCACACTTATATCGGGACCGAACATCTTCTGCTGGGTTTGCTCCGCGAAGGCGACGGTGTCACGGCTCGTGTGTTGAAGAACCTTAATGTTCATGCGGAGCAAACACGGATCGAAATCCTCAAAGAACTCGGTCCCAATGCTCCAAGCACGGCAAAAAGCAGCCAACCCTCTTGTAATCCGAAGAATATGACCGTGCAAAAGTCACAGCTCGATCCAGTTGATGTGAATAAGCGATACGATGTTTATTGCGTCGAGACAAATCAGTTACTGGTTTATCGCAATGCGCTTTTCAAAGGCAGACGGAAGCTGTTGAGCATCCGTGAGCATGATATCGGGGCGGAGTTTATCGAGCTGGAACAGTCGAATGGGCAGACGGTCTACTTGTCGCTGCACGCGGTGCGTAAATTCTGCGAGCACAATGTAAAGATAGTGAGTGACGTTATCCCGCCCACCTAGAGATGCGGATTTGTCTTGTGTTCCTCCGCGCACTCATCTTCCCTGCGCGAAAGAGCATTTCCGTCTGGCATTTGGCTTTTCGCTTTCCGTCACAAGTGGAGACTTAACCCCGAAAAACTTCGCTGGCGGAACGGGCGGGGATTGGTTAGTTTATGCTCTGTTGGGTTTGCGTTGCCTGCCCTTTGGAAGGCTGGCGCGCCTTCTCCGACCGCCTTTAACATTCGCAAATGCAATGAGATCAAGATCGTTTTTCGCGGCCAAGAGCCTGGCATCGGCCTTCGCTTTTTGCTTCTTTCTTTTCCACGCTTCCGCCGCACCCAAGGGCGCCGAACCCCGCACCGCCGCCGAATTCGCCGCCGCCGCCGATCCGAATGATCCGCTGGTCGGCCGGATTGCCGCCGAGAAAATTCAGGAATGGAACTATTTGCAGCATCCGTTTGACGCCGAAATGTCCGGCAAATTCCTCGATCATTTTATTGACTCGCTCGATTATTTTCATCTGTTCTTCGTGCAGGGCGACATTAATGATTTCCAGCAATACCGGAGCAGGCTCAATATAATGACGCTGAAGGAGCAGGATCTCACGCCGTGCTGGGTGATTTTTTCGCGGTTCATGGAGCGCGTCCATCAGCGGTACGATCTCGCCAGCAACATGCTCGCCACGGCTCAATTTGAATTTACCAACCACGAGCGCTTCGCCCTGAACCGCCATGCGCTGCCTTATGCGAAAGACCTCGACCAGGCCAAGGATTTTTGGCGGCAGGAGCTGCGCTGCGAATATCTCGATCAGCTCCTCAATTCGCCGGATGTCCAGTTCGTCGGGCCGGTGACGCTGGATTCCAAAGGCAACGCCGTGGTGACCCTGAAGCGCGACAAAATTCACCCCGCTTCGTTTGATTTGCTCCCGACAAACCTGGTGGTGGAACTCGCCGACGGCGGATCCGACGCCACGGTGCATTTTAATTTTCCGATCCCGGAAAACGTCAAGAAAACGACAAACCACCTTGCCATGAACGGAAAAGAAATTGGCGATGTCACCTTCCATCATGAGAAATTGGAAACGGCATTGACGAATTTGACGGTTTCATCCGCGACCAATACGGACATGCTCTACTCGCCAACTGGGGGGCAGGCGAATGCGGCCGCTGCCACCCAGCCCAATGCGTCAGCAACGAACTCCGAAGAAAAGTCGACCAACCTGATCGCCATGATTCATCTCAATGAAAAGAATCTGGCCGAAATCCACAAGACGCTGACCAACCGCTACGACCAGATGATGCGGAACTACCACGAGCTGGATTCCGACCGCGTGTTCGAATGGTACATCAATTCCCTCGCCCGCGCTTACGACCCGCATTCGGATTTCATGGGCCATGTAACCGCCGAAAATTTTGGAATTCAGATGAAGCTTTCGCTTTTCGGGATCGGCGCCTTGCTGGGCAAGGATAGTGACTATTGCAAAATTGTGGAATTGAAGGAGGGCCCAGCCAAAAGGAGCGGCAAGATTCGCGAGAACGATCGCATCGTGGCGGTGGCGCAAAGCAATGCCGAGCCGGTCGAGGTGGAAGGGATGACGCTTGATAAAATCGTCGAGATGATTCGCGGCCCAAAAGGCAGTCAGGTGACGCTGACGGTGACGCCGGCTGACGCCATAGACGCCTCCGTCCGGAAACAGGTCACGCTGGTCCGCGACGAAATCAAATTGGAAGAGCAGGAATCCAAAGCGCGCCTTTATGAGAATACGAACACTCCCGGTTCGGCCGCGCGCATCGGCGTGATCAACATTCCGTCGTTTTATGCCAATCCCGAAGCCGGCAAAAGCATGGCTGGCGACGTCGCGAAGCTCGTCCGCCGGATGAAGGAGGAAAAGGTCGGAGGAATCATTTTGGATTTGCGGCACAACGGCGGCGGCTATCTGGAAGAGGCCGTCAGCCTGTCTGGATTATTTGTTCCGAAGGGGCCAATCGTCCAAACGAAGGAGCCGTCCGGCGATTGCTCGACCGACAGCAGCTCCAAGTCGCCCATCTATGACGGGCCGCTGATTGTGCTGACCAGCCGTTTAAGCGCCTCGGCTTCTGAGATCATGGCGGGCGCCATGCAGGATTATGACCGCGCGCTGATCGTGGGCGATCATTCCACCTTCGGCAAGGGAACCGTGCAGACGATGCAGGGATTGCAGCCATATCTGATCCAATTTCAGCGCAGGAACAATTTGCCTTACGACACCGCCTACGATCCGGGCGAGCTCAAGCTGACGATCAAAAAGTTTTATCGCGCCGGTGGAAGTTCGACCCAGCTCAAGGGCGTCCTCTCCGACATCGAACTGCCCTCAAGATTGAACGCGGACACGAACGATATCGGCGAGAGCGCGTTGCCGGAAGCGATGCCCTTCGACGAAGTGACGAGCGCCGATCCGATCAACATGCACCGCGTGCGTCCGTATTTGCCGACGCTTCTGGAACGCTCCAAACAACGCGTCGCCGCCAGCAAGGATTATCAATATATTCGCGACGACATTGCCGAATTTTTGAAAATGCAGGCGGACAAAACGGTGTCGTTGAATTTAGCCGACCGCCAGGCGGAACAAAAAACAAACGCGGCCCGCGCGGAAGCCATCAAGCGCGAGATCGCATCCCGCAAGAAGCCGGAGGAAAAAATATACGATCTCACCTTGAAAAATGTCGATCTCGCCCAGCTTGAACCCATGGCGGTGAAGACGAACTCAGCCACGGCATCCGCTTCATCGGCCTTTTCCGACGATGAGGACCTGGATGCGGAAGTTGCCGCCGAAGGCCCCGTCGATCCCGCGCTTGATGAAGCCCGCCATATCATGACGGATTACATCGCGCTATTGAACAAGCAGCCGTTGATTTCGCAGACCCCGTAGCCGCAGCCAGTTATAAAAGGGAGCGTGAGCGTCCCGGTTGCTCGCCGACTGGATGTGGCGGAATAAGTCAGTCCGTTATTTGGTGGGGCTGCCTGAGCGCAAGATGCCTTCGGCGGGACGCCGAAGGCGGCGGTCGAGACGGCCGCGCTTCCCATTATGCTCCAGGAAATCTCACGCTTCCGCCTTCAGCCGGTAGCCTATCCCCGGCTCAGTCAACAAAAGTTCCGGCCGGCTGGCGTCTTCCTCCAGTTTCTCGCGAAGGTGCGCGACGTAAACTCGCAGATAATGGGTTTGCTCGCCGTAGGTCGGGCCCCACACTTCCTTGAGGATTTGCCGGTGTGTGACGACTTTCCCGGCGTTTCGCACCAGCAGGCGAAGGAGGGAATATTCAGTGGGTGTCAATTTGATTTCCTCGCCTTTGCGGCGCACCTGGCGGCTGGACAAATCGACTTCGAGCGGGCCCGATTGAAAAACCGCGGTGTCGGCCACCGGTTGCGCGCGCCGCCGGGCCGCGCGAAGCCGCGCCAGCAGCTCGGCTGTGCTGAACGGCTTGTTCATGTAATCATCCGCTCCGCGGTCCAGCGCGCCGACTTTATCCTCTTCGCCTTCGCGCACAGATAGAACGATCACCGGCGCTTCTGTCCATTCGCGCAAGCGCTTCAAAACTTCCAGGCCATCCATATCCGGCAGACCCAGGTCGAGCACGACAATTTCCGGACGGCGCTGGGCCGCTTCGATCAAACCCGCCTGGCCGGTGGCTGCTTCAAACATGCGATAGCCATTGCCTTCAAGCGTCACGCGCAGCAGGCGCCGCATTTGAATTTCGTCGTCAATGACCAGGACGACCGGTTGATGGGGGGCGGCGCTTTCCGTCATAAGGCTTGCTCCAGGACTGGTTGCGGATGTGGTTCCACAGCCAGATAAATGCTAAATTCAGCGCCGCCGCCCGGGCGGTTGCGGACCTCGACCCTGCCGCCTTGCGCTTCCACCAGGCCTTTGACAATGGAAAGGCCGAGGCCGGTTCCGCCGGCCGGCGCGCCGGGCACGCGATAAAATTTTTCAAACACATGCGGCAAGCTCTCCGGGGGAAGTCCAGGCCCTCGGTCACCGACGGAAATGGTCATTTCGTCCGCCGTGGCGGAAGCCTTGATTTCGACGGCCGTTCCGTCCGGCGTGTAATGCGCGGCGTTCAAAAGCAAGTTGTTCAGCGCCTGTTCCATCAGCACAAAATCCATTTTCACCAGCGGCAGCGGCTGAGCCAGCAGCAGTTTGACTTCATGGCGCGACAGTTCGCGTTCATTTTGGCGCAGCGCGACGTTGATAAGGTCCGACGCGTCACACCAATCCATGTGCGGCTTCACCTTGCCGGATTCCAGGCGCGTCATGTCAAGCAGATTGCTGACCAGCCGGTTCAGCCGCGCCGCGCTTTCCTGAATTTCGAGCGCCATGGCGCTGCGAATATTGGCGGGCGTGTTCGTTTCCACCAGCGCGCTGGCCGCGGTGGTGATCGCGGCGATGGGCGTGCGCAATTCGTGCGAAATGGAATTCAGCAGCGCCTTGCTCAATTTTTCCGACTCCGTCAGCAATTGCGCCTGCTGCGACTCGGCATCCAGCCGGAGCCGGTCCAGCACCAGCGCCGCCTGCCGCGCGTAGGCGTCCAGCAAATCCCGCTGCTCAAGTGTGGGTGGGCGCTCGCCATCCAGCGCCACCGCGAGCACGCCCGCGGGGCCTCGATTGGTTTGCAGCGGCAGGTAAATCGCCGAGGCAAGAGGAAGATTGTCAGTGAACCGCCCAGCCGTTTTGCCGAAGCGAAAAGCCCACGCGGCGACGCTTTGTTCCTTTTCGGAAACGCCGAACGCGCTGGCCGGATGCGCCGCGCGGGCGAGAGTTCCGTCCGTTTCGCGCAGGAGAATGGCGGCTTTCGCCTTGAACGCAGCCGCCACCTGCCGCACGAGTCTTTGCACAACATCATTGATGTCCACCGCATCGGCCAGATCGCGCGTCAAAAGATACAGCGCGGTGGAGCGCTCCTCGCGCCGCCGCTCGGAGCGCTCCTGCCAGCGCAGGCGCGAGGCGAATTGCCCCAGCACCAGCGCAACGACGAAATACATGGCGAACATCAAAATGTCCTCCAGCTTAGTCAAGTAGAAAGTGAAGCGCGGCGGCAGGAAAAAATAATCCCACATCAGCGCGCTGGCGGTGGCGGTCGCAAACGTGGGGCCAGGCCCGACGCCGAACGCCAGCAGCACGACGCCCAGCAAGTAAATCAGAGCCGGGGCGTGCTCGCCGACTTTCGGAAAAATGAGCGCGTTTATGGCGGTGCAAAGCGCCACCACCGCAAGGCCCGCGCCGTACTGCGCGAGCGGCGATTCAAATGCAAACAGCGCATGTTTGGGCCTCGCGAATTTTTCGTCCATCTCCGGCCGGACGACGTGCAATTCAATATTCCCGCTGTCCCGCACAAGCTGCCGAAGCAATCGCCCGCTCCGCAGCCAATCCATGAAGCCGGAACCGCCCGGCTTGCCGACGACGATTTGGGTGACGTTTTGCTGGCGCGCCACGCGCAAAATGCCCCGGCCAATTCCTGTGTCCGCCGTCGTGATGACTTCCGCTCCAAGTTCCCGGGCCAGCGCCAGATGTTTGTTCAGGCGATCCTGGTCCGCCTCGGAAAACGGACGCGGCTGCTCGACGTAAACAGCCAGCCACGGGCAATCGAGATTATCCGCGAGCCTGCGGGTCCATCGAATCATGTGCGGCGAGTAGGGACTCGGGCTTACGGCGACCAGCAAGCGATGCCCGGAGCGCCACGGGCCGGAAATTTGCATCGCTTGCAAATAATCATGCACATCCTGCCCAACATGATCGGCGGCCAGTCGGAGCGCCATTTCGCGGAGCGCGTTGAGATTGCCTTCGCGAAAAAAATTCATCATCGCCAGTTCGGCCCGTTCCGGCATGTAAACTTTGCCTTCGTCGAGGCGCTTGAGAAGTTCCTCGGGCGGGAGATCGATCAATTCCATTTCCGCGCCATCCAGCACGCTGTCGGGAATCGTCTCCTGCACGGTTGAGCCGGTGATTTGGCGGACGGTGTCCACCCGGCTCTCGGCGTGCTGCACGTTCATCGTTGTATAGACGTCAATGCCCGCGTCGAGCAATTCGAGGATGTCCTGGTAACGTTTGGCGTGGCGCGAGCCGGGGGCGTTCGTATGCGGCAATTCATCCACGACTGCCAGCCTGGGACGCCGCGCGAGAAGCCCGTCGAGATCCATTTCCTCCAGCGTCACGCCGCGATATTCCACCTTGCGGCGCGGCAAAACCGTCAAGCCCGCCAGCAGCGCCTCGGTCTCTTTGCGACCGTGCGTCTCGACGTATCCGACCATCACGTCGAGGCCTTCGCGCTGGGCGCGCTGGGCGGCGCGGAGCATGGCGTAGGTCTTGCCCACGCCTGCGGCCATGCCGAGGAAAACTTTGAATTTCCCGCGGTTGGTTTCGGCCTCGCTTTTCTGAATCGCCGCCAGCAAGGCATCCGGGTCTGGGCGACTGTCCTCTGCCATAATTGCAGTGTAAACTATTCGGGCCAAAGATCACCTTAAAATCTGAAAAGGAAGAAAGAGAGGGCGGCCACAGATGGACACAGATGAAACACAGATTTTCTGAAAGAACTGACCGGGGTGCCATTGACGTACGGCAGCCGCCTTGGCAGACGATTCAATCTGGGTTCTGCGAAAAAATCTGTGTTGATCTGTGTTAATCTGTGGCTTCCTTTCAGTGAAGCATGAAATGGGCGCTTAGTTTTTGCATCGCGATTTTGGCGGCGTTTTTCGGCGCAGGTTGCATGTCGCCTCCACCGTCTGTGGAGCGATTTGAATTTCACGAAACGGAAATGGGCGTGCCGTTTCGCATCGTGCTTTACGCGGCTTCGACGAATGAAGCTGCCTCAGCCTCCGCAGCCGCCTTCGCCCGCATCAAGCAGCTTAACGACATCATGACGGACTACGATTCCGACTCCGAGCTGAGCCGGCTTTCGCAAACATCGGGGCACGATAAATTCGTTCCCGTCAGCCCGGATTTATGGACGGTGCTGGAGCGGGCGCAGGAACTGTCGCGCGCGAGCCACGGCGCGTTTGACGTGACTGTCGGGCCCTACGTCAATCTTTGGCGATATGCGCGGCGCCAGGGGAAATTGCCGGAGCCGGAGAGACTCGAGAAGGCGCGGCGATCGGTTGGCTGCGAGAAAATGCTGCTCGATCCAAAGCAACATCGTGTAAAATTGATCGCCCCGAACATGCGTCTTGATTTGGGCGGAATCGCAAAGGGTTACGCGGTCAACGAAGCCATCAAATTGCTGGCGGAGCGAGGTGTGGTGAGCGCGCTGGTTTCAGGCGGCGGGGACATCGGCGTCAGCGATCCGCCACCCGGAAAAAAAGGCTGGCGGGTTGAGTTGCCGCCGCTCGACGCGACCAACGCTCCTCCGGCGCGGTTCGTCATGCTGAAGCACGCGGGCATTTCTACCTCCGGCGATTTGTTCCAGCGCCTCGAAATCAACGGCGTCCGCTACTCGCATATCGTCGATCCGCACACAGGGATCGGATTGACAGATCATAGCCTGGTGACGGTGATCGCGTCCGACGATTTTGCCGCCGACGGCCTGACCAAAATCATGAGCGTGTTGAAGCCGGAGGAAGCGAAGGCGTTTATTGACAGGAACCGTTCTGCCGCCGCGCGCATTGTCCGCAAACCCGGCGACCGCGTTGAAGTCTACGAATCGAAAAGATTCCATAAGTTCTACGAGCGAGAAAGCAAATCCTGGTAGGGACGCCTCGCCGGAGATTGTCTCAAAACTACAAAATCCTCAAAGTGTGTCAATACTACGACTCTCTCATTTGCGATATGGCGCATTTTTATTTTCGGCGAGGGTGTTTTTGTGGTGCTTTTTAAAGCCATTTTTGAGTTTTGAGACAGTCTCGCCGAGGCGTCCCTACCTCGGAATTCAGATGCGTCTGCCCTGACCAGGTGTGATTGAAAATGGGTGATGGACGCAGGCCGACAAGCGCGGCTGTGTCGGAGACCAGCCGCAGCGCGTCGCAGCGCCGGGCGCGCCGGTCAATTCCACGTTGCTGCGGCTGGTCTTCGACACAGCCGCGCTCAAAGCGAAATCACACGCCTCACCCATTTTCAATCACAGCCCGGTCAGGCGCCGGATTCCCCTTGCGCTTGACTTGGACTCAAGCTGTGCAATAGTGCCGAAGATTTTTTAACTATGAAAAACACTCTCGCATTGACCGCGTTCGGATTGCTTCTGGCTGGCATGCCTGCTGTCGCGCAGGATCAAAAGCCGCCCAATAAATGGGATATCACGAAAATTGATACCAGCAAACTTCCGCCGGCCGCGACCACTGCAGGGCTGACTTTCGAAAAGGACATTCAGCCAATGCTCAAGGGGTCGTGTGCGAATTGCCACGGCGAGGAACGTCCGAAACACGATTTTCGAGTCGATTCGCTTGACGCCGTCCTTAAGGGTGGAAAGGAAGGCAAAATGGTCATCCCTGGCGACAGCAAGAACAGCCTGATCGTAGCGGCGTGCGCCCAGGTAAGTGACTCCATCGCGATGCCTCCAAAAGGTCGCGGTCCTCGCGGCGGACGCCCCGGCGGACCTCCTCCTGGCGGCCCCGCTCCCGATCAAGCGGGTGGCGCTGGCGGCCCTCCTCCCGCTGGCGGCCCTGGCCCTGGTGGCCCACCTCCTGAAGGCGGTCCCGGCCCTGGCCCCGGTGGTCCCGGCGGTCCCGGTGGGCGCAATCGCCCGAAACCGTTGACAGCCGATCAAGTGGGCATTCTTCGGGCGTGGATTGACCAAGGGGCGAAATAGACCCCATTGAAATCCGCAACTCATCAGCTACGGTGGGGCCATGCATCGGAAAGTCATTGGCCTGGTGGCATGGATATCTTCATTTTGCTTGACAGCGTGGGCGGCGGATGAGCCGCTGCCCAAAGTCAAACTCCAGCCCGTTTTTCCGAAGTTCAAGTCAGAGAATCTCGTCTGGATGACGCCCGCGCCGGATGGCTCGGATCGCTTCGCGCTTGTTGAGCAGGATGGCAGAATTGTGACCGTCAAAAAGGGCGAGGACGGCTCGGGCGCCAAGGAGCTGCTCAATATCGAAGCGTGGCAGCCGCATACTTCAACGGAGCAGGGGCTTCTCAGCCTCGCTTTTCATCCGGGTTTCAAGACGAACGGGTTGTTTTATATTTTTTACAGCCGGGAGAATCCGCGCCGCACGGAATTGACGGAATGGAAAGTCCCACCCGGCCAGGATCGCGCGGACACGAACTCGATGCGGACGCTGCTCCAAATTCCCCAGCCTTCCGACGTTCATAAATCGGGACTGGTGGCGTTTGGCCGCGATGGTTTTCTCTACGTCAGCGTTGGGGATGGAGGCGGGCAAAACGACGAATTCGGCGCGGCGCAAAATACTTCCACGATTCGCGGGAAGATCCTTCGCATTGACGTCAATTCGCGCCAGAAAATTCAAGTGCTGGGCAAAGCGCAGACGCTGCCTTACGGAATTCCTTCGGACAACCCATTCACCGGCGAGCCGGATTTTTACGAGAACGGCATCCGCAAGGAAATCTGGGCTTACGGACTGCGCAACCCGTGGCGCTTCAGTTGGGATCGTGAGACGGGCGAGATGTGGGCCGGTGACGTCGGGCAGGATACCTGGGAGGAGGTTGATTTAATTGTCAAAGGCGGCAATTACGGCTGGGGCATTCGGGAAGGCGCGCACCATTTCAAGCCCGGGCCGGATGGGGCTCGCTTCATCGACCCAGTGATGGAATATCCGCATAAGACAAATTTCATGTCGCAAGCGCTTTTTCCCAAGCACAGCATCGGCGCGTGTGTCATTGGCGGTTATGTATATCGCGGCGCGAAATATCCGAAACTGCGCGGCGTTTACCTCTATGCGGATTACGCGCTCGGCACCATTTGGGGATTCCGTTACGAGCACGGCAAAGTCACCGCCATGGACACGCTGCTGGAGCAGCCGAAAAACATCACCAGCTTTGCGGAGGATCTTGACGGCGAAGTTTACGCGCTGACGCTGGACGGAAAAGTGTTTGCCATTACGGCGCCGGAAACTTCAGAGGGTGCTCGCGACGACTCTGTCAGCGTTCGTGCGCCGTGAATCGTCGGTCAGCGTTTTTAGAAAAGCAACCAACGCCCTTTGATCCGAATCGCTCAGATGAAGCCCGCCATCAGGATGCTTTGCCAAATTGGGATCAAGCGTGGCGCTCCGTCTGACTCCAGTGCTGTAATGCGCCACGGCTTCCTCCAATGTTTTGAAACGTCCGTCATGCATGTAAGGCGCTCGCAATTCCACATTTCGCAACGAAGGAACGGCGAATTTGCCAGCGTCCGAATCCTTGCCAGTTACCTTGGCGCGTCCGATGTCTTTGGGGCTTAAAGGTAGGGACGCCTCACCGAGGCGTCCTAGGTTGCGCGTGGAAATCGCCTCACCCCGGACGCCTCGGCGAGGCGTCCCTACCGGCGATTGGTTCGCGCTGTCTTTGACATCCGAATCGAGCCCGTTATTTCCGAATTCCTGGCTCTTGAAAAGCATGCCGCCGTGGCAGTGAAAACAATCGGCTCCAAATTGTCCGCGGCGCGGATCATATTCGGTTGAGAATAATTGGAAACCGCGCTTCTCTTCGTCCGTGAGTGTTTCTGCTCCGCGCATGGCTCGATCAAATTTCGAGTCGCCAGAAATGCGGGTCAGTAGAAATTGCTCCAGCGCGAGGCTGATTTTTTCGGGCGTGATGTCGCCGGGCTCAAAGGCCGTTTGGAAAGCCGCGCGATAATTTGAATCCGCTGCGAGTTTGGTCGCGACGCTGGCCAGCGATTCATCCATTTCGGAATGGTCTTGAATGGGCATGAGCGATTGCGCGCGGAGTGAAGGCGCACGCCCATCCCAAAAGAACGTTCGTTTCCACGCCAGATTGAACAACGGCATGGCGTGGCGGACTCCTACCTGACCGCGAACGCCGACACTGAATTGCCGCGCGTCACTCATGCCTTCGGATGTTTTGTGACACGAGGCGCAGGACAACGTGCCATCGCGCGAGAGCGCCGTTTCGTGAAAGAGCATTTCGCCAAGCGCGACGCGTTCCACCGTGAGCGGATTGTCGCGGGGCAGGTCGGGGATTGGAAACGTGGCATTCATGTTGAACGCGTATGGAGTGAATTTCTTTGGCAAATACAACGGCTCCACACGCGCAAGGGATGCGGCGGTTTCGATATTCGTATTGACGCCATGGATCCGAAACGCGCCCGGCAAATTCGAGTCGAGCGCCGCCGCAATCGGATCGCCGTCGCGTGAGTGTGTCGAAGTTCCGTCCTGCGCGAACGAAAGCGGACGAGGCGCGTTGAGAAGTGTGGCAATATCAAAGTCGATATCGACGCGAGAGCGGTCCGTAATTGTCAACGGCGCCGCGAGCGTGATGCGCGTGCAATTGGGATCGCGCGCCAGATGGTAGGCCCAGCCGTCAAACTGGCCGCCCGCGTTTCTCCACAAACCCTCAAGCGCGAGAAAAATGTAACCGCCCTGCCAGCTCCAGTGGAGTCCGTTGACCTCCGGATTGAGGGTATGCCCTGCGGGGAATTGCGCAACGTCGGCGTGATTGAGATTCGTCTCAAGGCCGATGCAAAAGCGAATCGATCCGTATTCGCCCACAGGAATCTCATCGAGGCGAAATGAATTTCGATTGCGCTCAAGATCGAACCAGGCCGCCGAGTTTGTCATCTCCAACCACGTCCCGTCCATTCGTTGAAGCGCAAAATCGCTGGCGAGGAAACTGACGCGGGTGATCGAAAACGCCTCGCCCGCCGAGGTGCGGTAACGGAGCGAAGCCGGTTGGATCACCTCGCTCGAAAACTTCGGCGTGATGCCGATTTCCAGCGAGGCGCCCTGCGCGCCCAAGGCGAGTCCCAATGCAAGGAGCATCAGGACTCGCGTGATGTTGCAATCGCTCATGTGGTGATCACTCGATGGTGAACGCGCCGGATTGCGTGTAGGTCGGCCCTTGCGTTTGGCCGGGTGGTGGCGAGAACGTGATCGTCACCGTCTGGCTTCCCGCTGCGGTTGTGGATGGGATTGTCAGTTTGCCGGTCACAACTCCCGCGCCGCTGCTGACTGTATACACCGGACTTGTGACGCTAAGTGTTCCGACGGTGAAGGTCGCCACCGGCGCTCCCGCTGTTGGCGGCGGAGGCGGATTGGCGCTGGCGCTAATTGTCGCGGTCACCGTGATCGTGCTGCCGCGCGCGCCGGAATTCGGAGACATCGTCACCAGATTGCCGCCGCCTCCACTCGTCGTTGTTGTTCCAGTTACCGGCGAATAGGCCGCAAGCGCCGTCCGCGCCACGACGTAGAAGCGTTCGGTGGACAAGCTTGTATTCGTATATGAGCCCGTGTTCATCACTGCGGACACGTTGGTGGAATTTGTTGTCCAGGTTTGCAGATTCGTGCTGGAGGCCACGAGGTAAGTTCCGCCTTCGGTGGCGCTCCAGGTCAAAGTGACGGTTGTATTCTTGACAGTCGGCGGATTGATCTCCGGCGCGAGGCTCGGGCCTCCCACAAAATTCGTCGTCACCGTTTCGGCGATGCCTGACACCGCGCCGCCCACCGGGTCTCCGTAGTAGGCGCGGCCAATGTTATACGGAAACACGGGCGTGCCATTCGAAGCTATGGCGACGAAGTAGGCGTAGGTGCCATTGGGATATTCCGGCGTGACGCAATAGCGGCCATTGTATTCATCCAAATCGAAGTCGGTGCCTTGCTGGTAAACCGCGTGCGTCGCGGAATTAGTGAGATCGCCCAGGTAATCGTTATCCTCCATGTAACGCCCGAATGGATAACTGGTGGAAACGGTTGGGCCGCTTTGCGCGGCGGACAAACTGTAGAACCTCTGCGCCCACGCCGGGATCGTCGTGCGGGCTGCGCCGGTGGTCGAGAGATTGTCCGTCCCATATTCGCCGTTGCGGGGAACGTAACCGGAAATCATCCGGCGAATTCCGCTGCCGGAATTGGTGGCGTTCGAATAGCCATAGGGGCCATAAATCGGCCAGCCGTCCGCGACCCAGCCGAGGATGGGCGAATGCTGCGTCAGCGCGTTGGTGGATTCGGTGTAAGTGTCCGTGGCGGAATTGTAATTGACGTGATCTCCCAGCAGATAGCGCAGGGCAGGGGGATTGGCGTGGTAATGGTATTGGCCGCTGCCGGGCTGGTGAGCATTGCCCGGATCGAAGGTGACGCCTTCGTTGACGTATGCATCGCGATTCCACGCAGCGCCGTTGCCCGCGCCGCCGGAAACATCCGCCGATCCGTTCCAATAAAATGCATCCCAACTGTTGAACATGGAAACGCCATCCACGAAATATCCAATCGCGCCACCGCCGTTCAGCGTTCCTGTTCCCGCCGCGGGCGAGCGAGGGATTCGATAAAGCACCTGCTGATTGGTGGGATAGCTGGGAAATGCCTGGGTATGGGCCGCATCCAAATACCACGGCCCCATGACATGCGAGCCCAGCCCGGTGCTGCGGATGTAAACCCAATTGGACGAGTCATCGACTTCCTGAATTCCGTCGTAAGCCGGAAGCGATTGGATCAGCGAGCCGTTGGTCCACGTTGTGACCGCGGCGCCTGCCAGCTTGGCGCTGTCCGTGGTGTAGATCCGGGCGTATCTGCCGGAGTAAGTGGTGAACCAGGAAGTGATAAGCGGATCCGCCGAAGCGCCGCCCGCCATCCCGATCACCACCGCAAGAGTCCAAAACGTTTTTGAAAACTTGATGGGTATATGAAATTTGTTTTTCATGCGGCCACTCTAGCGCAATCAACCTTAAGGATGCGTGAAGGGCGCAGGAAATGATGCGTGAAACATAATATATCATGCGCAGAGCCGTGATTTATATTGCGATCGGCAAATTTCGCGGATAATGCTGTCGAGAGGAAATGGACTAATGAATCCAAAAAGAAAACCGCTGCTGAATACTCTTCTAGTTATTTGGTTGATATGTCTTATCATTCGCAGCGGACATTGGATTTCGCTTAGTCCGTACGCAGAAGCCGGCGACGACATTTGTTTTGTGTGTATCTTGGTCCTCTGTCTCGAGAAACCCAAGATCAATCCAAGTTAAGACGCTATCCTTTCGATGGCTCGGGCGTGGAATTCAACGGCAGCAGAACGCGAAACTCAGTGCCCTTGGCCGCCTTATCTTCGACGATAATAGTCCCGTCGTGCGCTTCGATAATCGCTTTGCAAATGGCCAGCCCCAATCCGCTCCCCCCCGTGGCGCTGGACCGGCTCTTGTCGACACGGAAAAACCGGTCAAATATACGGTCTCTCGCCTCGGCTGGGATGCCCGCTCCATCGTCTGAGACACGAATCTCGGCGTAACCTTCCTTCGAGTGGATCGACAAACAAACTTGCGTGCCGGGAGGGTTGTGGAGGATGGCGTTCTGCAAAAGATTGACCAGCACCTGCTCCAATTTGGATGGATCGCCTTTCAAATGAATGGCGTCGACGTTGACTTGCAGTTTCGTTTCCTTTTGTGCCGCGAGCGTTCCAACGAGATCAATGGCGCTGTCAGCTATGCGGCGCAAATCGCAATCGGCCACCGTCAAGTCGAATCCGGTTCCATCCGCCCGTGCGAGGTCAAGCAGCGTGTTGATGAGGCCGCGCATCCGTTCGGCGGCGCGCTGGCAGACGGCGAGGCTTTCGCGATATTCGGCGCCGGCACGCTCGCGGGACAAAGCCAACTGAGTCTGGGTCAGGATAACGGAAACAGGAGTGCGCAGTTCATGGGAGGCATCGGCGGTAAAATGAACCTGCTGCTCGAAGGCCTTGTCGAGCTTGTCGAAAGTTGTGTTTAATACGGTGGCCAATTTTCCCAATTCGCTGTCTGCCTCCTGGACATTGATGCGACGCGCTCGATCGCCAGCCGCGATGTTGTCAGCGACTTTGCTGATTTCTTGAATGGGTTGCAACGTATGTCCAGCCACCCACCAGCCGCCCGCCAATCCGAAGGCCACCAATCCCACGCCCGCCAGCGCCTCGATCCAAGCCAGCCGGTGAAGCTCGTCCAGTGTGGTGCCGATCGGCATGCCAAGAACGACGACACCGTCGTGCGGAGTGAAGACGATTAATTCCCGCGCTGTGCCCCGCAGGCGGCTGGCGCGATGACGGCCCTC
The DNA here is from genome assembly GCA_963764165.1 of uncultured Verrucomicrobiae bacterium. Classification (GTDB taxonomy): domain Bacteria; phylum Verrucomicrobiota; class Verrucomicrobiia; order Limisphaerales; family Palsa-1400; genus Palsa-1400. The sequence goes on along the minus strand of CAVXRD010000002.1, from coordinate 2,604,254 downwards.
TTCCGCGCGAGGTGGTGTCAGAGCCGGGGAATTCGTTGTTTTGGCAACGACCATTCCCCGCGACGACCACGCGGTGTAGTAGACTCCTTTGGATTGCTCGCTGCCGAATTCCGTTGGTTCGGGCCGGCCGCGCTCGTGCGGTCCGCCGAATGGCTCGTCCTCTGGCGGATCATCGTCCGGGCCGGCCGGTGGCCCGAATCCGCGCCCGCCGCCCGGCGGAAACAAATGCGGCATCAAGGGCGTCAAATAAGATTCAAGCTGATCATCAACCAAACGGAATTTCTCGGCGCGAACGTAGACGTAAAAAGTGCCGAGCATCACAGCCACCAGGCAAACGAGAAGAGCGCCATGCCACAATTGAATCCGCCAGCGAATGGATTTGGGGAACATGCGGTTATTCCACCACGTAGCCGTGGCCGCGGCGGGTTTGAATCAAATCCTTGCCGAGCTTCCGACGCAGATTGCAAACGTGAACGTCAAGAAGATTTGAGCATGACTCGTCCTCCTCCGCAAACAGGTGGTCATACAATTCCGTGCGGCTGACGACGACGCCCCGGCGGTTGACGAGATATTCGAGCAACGCGTATTCCCGCGCTGTCAGCTCGACGTGCTTGCCCTCGACTTCGACATGGCGCGAAGCAGTGTTGATGGCGATGGGGCCAAGGACAGAAACGGGATTCGGGGAACCCGCCGAGCGGCGGATCAAAGCGCGAACGCGGGCCAGAAGTTCCGAAAGATCAAACGGCTTGACGAGATAATCATCCGCCCCGAGATCAAGGCCGCGAACGCGGTCGGTGAAGGCATCCCGCGCGGTCAGCATGAGGACTGGAACCTTTTTTGTTTTCCGAATGCGCTTGAGAATTTCCCAGCCGTCGATGCCTGGAAGCATGATATCCAGCACGATGGTGTCGTAATCCCAGGTTTCCGCCTTGTAAAGAGCTTCGGTTCCTTCGCCTGCGGAATCCACCGCGTAGCCTTCCTCGCGCAGGGCTTGTTCAAGTCCGCTGCGCAAATCCGGTTCATCTTCGACAATCAAAAGCCGCATGGCTTGGGCCGACGCTATCATGACTTCCTGCGTCACGACAGCCATTATGCAGAGCGAACCTTAAGATTGGATGAAGACGTGTTAGTTTATATGGCACGGTAGGGCGAGGCTCCTGCCGAGCCGCCCCATAACTCCCATCATTCCCATTCATCCCATAAAAATGGGAATTATAGGCCGGCTCGGCAGGAGCCTCGCCCTACCGAGCGTCTCAATGGAGCACGGTTAAGACGCGTGAATGCCTAATGAGACAGGCGATCCCACAAAAATGCATACGCCAGCGTTTCCATAAACGCCGATTGCTTATTGTTTGCCGCCGCGCCGTGGCCGCCTTCGATGTTTTCGTAATACAGCATTTCGTGACCTTGCTCTTTCAAACGCGCGGCAAACTTTCGCGCATGGCCGGGATGCACGCGATCATCTCGCGTTGAAGTCGTGATGAGGATCGGCGGATAAATTTTATCGGCACGGCAATTTTGATACGGGGAATATTTTTGAATGTAGGCCCAATCCTCCGGTTTGTCCGGATCGCCGTATTCATCCATCCAGCTCGCGCCCGCCAGCAATTTATTGTAACGGCGCATGTCCAGCAGCGGCGAGCCGCAATGAACCGCGCCAAACAAATCAGGCCGCTCGGTAATCATGACGCCCATGAGCAAACCGCCGTTGGAGCGCCCTTCGATGCCGAGGCGCTTGGGCGAGGTGATGCCGCGCGTGATCAAATCCTCCGCCACCGCGATGAAATCGTCGTAAGCGCGCTGGCGATGCTCCTTGCGGGCCGCCTCGTGCCATTGCGGGCCAAACTCGCCGCCGCCGCGAATGTTGGCCAGGACATAAACGCCTCCGCGCTCGAGCCACGCCGCCCCCATCGCCGCGCTGTAGGAAGGAAGACGCGCGATTTCAAATCCACCGTAACCTGACAACAGCGTTATATTTTGCCCGTCAAGGCGCATTCCTTTGCGGTTCACCACAAAGTAAGGAACCATCGTGCCGTCCTTGGATTTGGCCTGGAATTGCTGAATCTCCAGTCCGCCCGCGTTGAACAGGGACGGCATCGCCTTGATTTTTTCCGGCGCGCTCACTCCTGCGGTGCCGATCAGCAGTGTCGAAGGCGTCAGGAAATCCGTCTGCGTCACGAAATAATCGTCGGACTCATCCGAATCGATGCCGCTGACTTCCACCGCTCCAAAATCCGGGGCCGGGATTGGTGATTGGACCCACTTTCCGTTGTCATATTGGACGAGATAAGGCCGGCTGTGGACGTTATCCAACTCTGTCAAGATGAGATAATTTTTCGTGTCGCTGATCGAGGCCAGCGAAACCCGCTCGCTGGGCTTGAAGATGACGGTGAAATTCCTTCCGCCGTTCATGTATTCCTGAAGGTCGGTCGCGATGAGCGAGCCGGCTGCGAATGTTTCGCCATTCACCGTCCACGCCGAGCGAAGCCGGAACATGGCCAGCTTGCCGTAAGTCGAGACGCTGGCGTCGGCCGGCTTTTCGATTTTCACCCATTGATCGCCTTTTCGCAGATACATTTCGTCCGTGAAAAACGTCGGCGTGCGCACGACCCATTCGTAGACCTGCCCATGATCATGCGAGACAAAGGCGCTGACCGCCATGTCGTCAGGCTTGCCTTGGAAGACGGCGGCAGCCGAAGAAAGAGGCGTGCCGCGATGCCATTCCTTGATGACGAGCGGGTAGCCGCTGCTGCTCATCGAGCCAGGGCCGAAATCTGTTCCGACGTAAACGGCATCATGATTGCGCCAGGAAATATGGCTCTTCGCTTCGGGCAGGTGAAATCCATCCGTCACGAAGGACTTCGTATTGAGATCGAACTCGCGCACGACCGCTGCATCCGCTCCGCCGTGCGAAAGCTGAATCAAGCAGCGGTCGTAAGAAGGCTGGAGAACTTCGTAACCGTGCCAGACCCAATTTTCTTTTTCCGTCGCGGCGAGTGCGTCGACATCCAAAACGACTTCCCAATTGGGCGATGCCTTTTTGTATTCGTCCAGCGTGGTTCGGCGCCAGACGCCGCGGGGATTGCTGTCGTCGCGCCAGAAGTTGTAATAATATTTGCCGTGCTTGGCGACGCCCGGAATTCGTTCGCGCGAATTCATGATCGTCAGCAGCTTTTCCTGCATGTCCTTGAAGCCCGGCACCGTGTCCAGTTGGTTCGTGCAAATGGAATTTTCGCCGCGCACCCACGTCATGGCGCGGTCGCCATTGACGTCTTCGAGCCACATGTATGGATCGTCGAGGATCACTTTGACGTCATCCGCAAATGCGGCAACGGTGGAGAGCAAGAGAGCGCCAGCCAAGAGGGCCGGACGAGCGCGGCCATTGAATGAAAGAGCCATAATCGGAGTCTAATATTCAGGTTAATTTCCGCTACACCGAATGCGCAATCTATTGGGTCGGCACCTACTTGGCCAGAGGAAAAGCCGGGTGAAAGCTGAACCGCTCCCATGATTCGCATAATTCCAATTCCTCCCATGAAGTGGGAATTTATAGGAATAATGCGAATAATGAAAATCGCCGGTCAGGAGCGACCCCTCAAACGGGGGGGTGGGAAAAGGTTGCAGTTTTTGGACGGCAGGATTACAACGGGCTTACTATGAAACCCAACTTTACTCGCCGGACGTTTATTAAGCGTACCACCATGGCGGCGGGAGCCGCAGCCGCCGCGCAGATCATTGGCTTTCCCAGCATTCTCTCGGCGCGTCAGCCGAGTGACACGCTCAAATGTGTGCAGATCGGCTGCGGCGGACGCGGCTCGACGCACCTTGACGAAGTCATCGTCAAGGGAAAACAGCATCTCGTGGCCATGGTCGATCCGGATCCGAAGCAGATCGGCGCGAAGAAAAAGGAATTCACAAAAAAGAATGTCGACGCTTCGGACGCGAAAGTTTTCGCCGATTACCGCGAGATGTTCGACAAGATCGGCAAGGAGATCGACTGCGTGTTTGTGGCCGCGCCGAACCATCACCATTGCAACGCGGCGCTCATGGCGCTCGAGGCGGGGAAGAATGTCTATTGCGAGAAACCGCTGACCCACGACATCGCCGAAGCGCGGAAACTGCGCGAAGCCTCGTTGCGCCACAACAAGTGCGCCACGCAGATGGGCAACCAGGGGCATTGCGGCGAGGGTTATCGGCGCCTGTGCGAATTTGTTGAAGCTGGCGTCATTGGCGACATCACCGAAACGCATAGCTGGACAAATCGCGCCAACGGCGGCGAAGGCCCGCGTCCGCCAACCCTGCCGGTGCCAGCGGGCCTGAATTGGGATTCGTGGATTGGGCCGGCGCCGTATCGCGATTTCCATGCGGATTTGCACCCGCACGAATGGCATGGCTGGTTTGATTTTGGAAACGGCTCGATTGGCAACATGGGCTGCCACGTTTTGGAGGGAGTTTATTGGGCGCTGAAAGTCGAGCACCCGACGAGCATGGAGATGGAATACGTCCGCGGCGGCAGCGACGAGCGGTATCCGCTCGGCAGCCGGGTGCGGTGGGATGTTCCGGCGCGCGGCAAAATGCCAGCCTTCAAGGCGTATTGGTACGAGGGTTTGAACCCGACAGCTCCAGCCGAGATCAAAGGCGATCTGCATGCCGCATCCGGCTCGGCGCGGTATTACCCCGCCTTAGCGCTCGAATTGCAAAAGCAGTATCCCGACGAAGAACTTTTGAAAGGCGATAGCGGCACTCTTTACGTCGGATCAAAAGGAGTGATCTTCACCGCGACCTACGGCGGCACGAACACGAACCCAATGCACGTGGTGCCAATGGAAAAAATGGATTCCATCAAACAGCCGCCAAAGACGCTGCCTCGTCCAAACCAAAACCCCTTCGTTGATTTCATGCAAGCCTGCAAGGCCGGCCGCACCAATACAGCGACGCCCTTTGAGTACGGCGCGCGCCTGACCGAGTTCACGCTGCTGGGGAATCTGGCCCAGCACGCAGGCCCGCACAACCTCGTCAAATGGGACGGCCCGAATATGCGCGTGACAAACCTGACAGAATTGAACCGCTGGATTAAGCGCGAGGATCGGAAGGGCTGGGTGGTGTAAACACGACGGCATGCCGCTTGCTCATTTAGGCAAGACATCAAGAGCCGCCACATGGTTGTCCATGTAAACAGCATTCTTTCCCGATTTGGGCGGGCGAGGATGGAAGTCCTCGTAGTCCAGCAAAAGAGGAGTGGTTTGGGGCGGCAACGTCAACGCCCAATTGGTGCTGAATGCCACTTCGCCGGTCTGGTCGTTCGCGATAGTGGCCATGACGTTTGTAGTTGTGGTTTGGTCGATGCGCTGGCCGTTCAGGCCCTCGTTCCACTCATAGCTGGAGCCTTCAGTGGTGAACAGGCTCGTATTGTCGGAGGGGCATTTAAAAACGGTCACGCGATTTGTATCCATGCCAGTGGCCCTGCCGATGCAGGGGGCGAGCACGTCGCAAATACGAGGCAGAGGGCGGGCGGGATTAATCGGGTCCGTGGGCAGGATTTCGGCGCTTGGCAGACGTCCCCCGTTTTCGTCGGAATAAAGCCGCGTGGCAATGCCGAGCTGCCGGAGGTTATTCGTGCAGACTGAATTGCGGGCCTGACCTTTCGTGCGGCCGAGCGCGGGCAGCAGCAAGGCGGCCAGAATGCCGATAATTGCGATCACCACGAGCAACTCCGTCAACGTGAAGGCGGAAGATTTTTTATACATGGGAGAATGGAAGTTGGAGGTCTAGTTCCGTGGATGATCGATGGACTCCGGCAGATGTCGGCGGGCTTCCTGGACCCGCTGCCCGGGAGTCAAGTCGGCAAAACGAATATTCGGGCTGGGTTTCGCTATCGGATCACCCGGAGCCACACCGTCCAGGCCCGGGCGATTGGGACCCACAACTCGCGCACCCCGAGGAAAATCGACCGGCCTTCGGTCGGCAGAAATGCGAGCCGGGTGTGATGTCTTTTTGACGACGACGACAGTCGCGGTTCCTGCCACGAGCAGCGTGACGACTCCAGCCACGATGGCCATTTTTGTTTTTGTCCATGCCATGATTTTCAAAACTCCTTTGATGAGGTGTAAGGTCGGGGTGGAAGCTGTCGCGCCTTTGGTCAACGCGGCCGTCGTTGCCGTTTTCGCCAGGGTCGCGGGCGCGGATTGAACCGAGTTCGCGGAAATTGCCGCCGTTAAAATCAGGACCGAAACAGCGATGCCTCGCCGGGAGAAGAATAGTCGCAGCTTTTCGACGGCGCGATTGACGCGCACCTTGGCCGCGCCTTCGCTTGCGCCAAGGGCCGCACCCACTTCCTTCATGCTTTTCCTGTCGAAGAACCGCAGCACCACCGCGTGATGGTCCGCTTCGCTTAATCCGGCCATCGCCGCGTCCAGCAGCGGCTCGATTTGAGGCCAGACCTCAGACTCGGTTTCGACCGGCGGATTTCGCATATAAGCCTCCTGTTCACGCCGGGCACGGCGGGTTTCACTGCGGACGAACGTCACCGCCGTCAATTGCGCGGTTCGACACAGCCAGCCCGAGAGGATGACCTGCGCGCCCAACTGCCCGGCTTTTCTGGCCAGAATGACAAAAACCGCCTGCGTGATTTCCTCGGCTTGATGTGGATTGCGCGCGTGGCGCAAGGCAATGGAATAGACTTTGTTGACGTGACGCGCGACGAGCGCAGCGAACGCGTCCTCAGATTCGCACTCGACGTATTCACGCAACAACGAAATGTCGTCCAATTCCTGCATCCATAGATAAATGCCGCTCGTGCAGGATTGGTTACAATGTTTTTGCCGAAATCAGCGGGTGCGGACGAGCGATATACGGGCGCATGCGCGCACGAACGGCACCCGGCCTGCAATGCTGAAATGGCGGTGTCCCTGCCAGGCCGCATACCCTCACGCGGCGGTTCGGCCCTGCGCGGAATCGTTCTCGACGCGGGGCAAAACCATCGGTATCTTCAAATTGGCATGTCAACTTTGGATGAGCGGAAAAAAATCAACCTGCGCCGGCCCGATGTCATGGAGGCCGTGCAGGCCCAGGTGCTTTCACATTATCGCAGCGGATTGGTCAATCGAATCCGGGACAAGGGCCACGTCTTGTCCGCGGATGGTTTGCTGACCATCAAGCTGGCGAAGGAATTCGGCTTTTGCTACGGCGTCGAGCGCGCCATTGATCTCGCTTACGCGGCCCGCAAAGTTTTTCCGCCGCCCACGGCGATTTATCTTCTCGGCGAAATCATTCACAATCCCGAGGTCAACGACCAGATTCGGAACATGGGCATTCACATTATTTCGCCCAAACCGACGGACGAAGAATTGGCTGATTTGAAAGCCAGCGACGTGGTGATCATTCCCGCCTTCGGCACGGAAGTGGAGACGAAGCAGAAACTCATTGCAAAGGGCTGCGAGCTCGTCGACACCACGTGCGGCGACGTGATGAGCGTGTGGAAGCGCGTCCGGCAGTATTCCAAGGAAAGCGTCACCAGCATCATTCACGGCAAGGCCAAGCACGAGGAAACCAAGGCGACCACTTCGCAGGCGACCGCGCACGGGCCGGGGCATTATCTTGTCGTGTATAATTTATCCGAGACGGATTACGTCTGCAATTTCATCAAGAGCGGCGGATCGAAGCAGGAATTTCTCGACAAGTTCAAGGGCGCTTATTCCGCCGGGTTCGATCCGGAAGTTCATTTGACAGCCGTGGGCGTGGCCAATCAGACCACCATGCTGCGCGGCGAAACGGAGGAAGTGCAGCGCCGCATCAAGCAGGCCATGATCGCGCGCTATGGCGAATCCGAAGTTGAAAAGCATTTCCGCTTCTTTGACACGATTTGCGGCGCGACGCAGGATCGCCAGGACGCGCTCGAAAAACTTTTGCGCGAGCCCATGGATTTGCTGCTGGTCATCGGCGGCTACAATTCCTCCAACACGTCGCATCTGGCCGAAATGGGCGAGGCGCGGCTGGCGACTTACTTTGTCAAGAATGCGGCGATGATGGTATCCGACAAGGTCATCCGCCACTACAGCCTTTCGCAGCAGAAGGAAGTGGAGACGGCCAACTGGCTGCCGCCCGGCAAAATCACCGTGGGCATCACCGCTGGCGCGTCCTGCCCCAACAACTTGATTGAAGACGCGATCAAGCGGCTGTTCGAGTTGCGCGGCATTTCGGTGCAGGAATTGCTGGCCAACTAACTCACTCGGCGCCATGCCTTGCTCCCGGGAAGAACTCGAAACGCGAGAGCGCCAGACGCTCGCTTCCTACGCGCAATTCAGCGGGGATACGCGCGGGCGCATTTTCCCGGAGGAACCCGCCTCCTGGCGCACCGAATACCAGCGCGACCGCGACCGCGTCATTCATTCGCGCGCCTTCCGCCGCCTTGAATACAAGACGCAAGTTTTTCTCAACGGCACCGGCGACCATCTTCGCACGCGGCTGACGCACACGATGGAAGTCGCCGCCATGTCGCGCAGCCTGGCCCGCGCTTTGCGATTGAATGAGGATCTGGCGGAGACGATTGCCTTCGCGCACGACCTCGGGCATTCGCCGTTCGGCCATCGCGGCGAGGATGTTTTGAATCGCTTGATGCGCGAGCACGGCGGGTTCGAGCACAATCGCCAGAGTTTGCGCATCGTCGAGGAGCTGGAGGAAAAATATCCGGGATTTCGCGGATTGAATCTGACGTGGGAAGTCCGCGAAGGATTGATCAAGCACCAAACTTCCTACGACCAGCCCGGATTGCACAAAGGCTTCTCCGCCACTTCACCGAGCCTCGAAGCGCAAATTGCGAATCTCGCCGACGCGCTCATTTACAATAGCCACGATTTGGATGACGGCCTCGATTCCGGGCTTTTGTCCGAGGAGGATTTGAAGCGCAACGTGCGCGTTTTCGCGCAAGCGTTGGAAACGCTGAAAAAGGAGCACGGCGAATTGCCTGCGGAAGTTCGTCATTATTTCATCATACGATGCATCATCGACGATCAGGTGCGCGACGTGGTGGAAACGAGCGAAGCCGCCATTTTGAAATCCGGCGTGAAAACCGCCGATGACGTCCGCCGCCAGCCGCGCCCGCTGGTGCGTTACAGCCCAGGGCGGCGCAGCCTGAATGCGGAATTGAGCAAATACCTCTACAAGAATCTTTACTCTCATCCAGAGGTCGCGAAGCCGAATGAGCGCGCGGGGGAAATGCTCAAGGATTTGTTCGCCTTTTTCACAGCGAACCGCCAGCAAATCGGGGAAGCGTCGCGCAAACGCGCCCGCAAGACGGGCTGGCCTCGCGCGATTTGCGATTATATTTCCGGGATGACGGACCGTTACGCCATCTCCGAACACCAGCGGTTGATCGGGAGCTGAATTGTTGACATGCGAGGGTTGACTTTAATTGTTGGCGCTCTTTTCGGGTTGCTTCTCGGGGCCGCCCTCACGGCGACTATCTTGACGCACATGTCACGGCGAGAAATCGAAGGGTGGCGCAGCAATGTATCGTCTTTGCAGGAGGATCTCGAAAAATCCGAATCGGCCCGCAAAGCGGCGGAGGCTTTGATGGCGCGCAATGCGAAGGAAATCGAATATCTCCGGCAGGATTCGATGGATCTGGCGAAGCTGCGCGAGCAAGTGAAAACCAACGCGCCTTCACTCGCATCCGAGCCCGGCTTTTTCATCGATACGAATCGCATCATCTATTTGAACTACGCGACCAGCGATCCAGTGCTGCAATCGTTCCTGCGCTCGGTCATGACCAGCGACGGCGATACGGCAAGCAAGGGCCGGGCGATATTTACCAAACTCTGCGCCGCCTGCCACCAACCGAACGGCGAAGGCAAAGAGGGTCTCGCGCCCCCGCTGGCCGGTTCCGAATGGATCAAGGCGCCCAGCGGCGACAGGCTGGTGCGCATCGTGTTGAACGGCGTCACCGGCCCCATCCACGTTCAAGGTCAGACCTGGAATCTCACCATGCCGCCGTGGCGGGAAAATCTGGATGACGAACAGATCGCGACTGTCTTGAATTTCATCCGCTCAAAATGGGGCGGCGAAGGCGCGGCTCAGATCAAAGACGATTTGTCCGAAGCCGCCCGCGCCGAACCGCATCCAAAGCCCGAGACGGAAGAAGAGCTCCTGAAAATTCCGTTGAAGTAATTGCCTCCATGCACCGTAGCCTGGGCGGCTCGAAATCGGGCACACCCAGGCGTAAATTAAGTCATTTCGGCTCTGTCTTGCTCGGCCACGTCGCAATAATGACCGCGAAAGCGAGAACGATGAGAACCACGAGCAGTCCGCCGCCAAATCCGCGCCCGTGAAAACCAAATCCAAACATGTGTGCCAGCATCATAATAATTTCCTTTCAATCCCATTACGGCGGCGACGGGGGGAATATTGCAGTAGTTGCCCGAAAAACCATCGCATCAAGATGCGGGGCCAGCTTTATTCGATTGCACTGTGGAAAGCGACCCGCCGCGCCACCTTGCACACTCTCGAAGCCCGAGCACCTCTATATGGTCATGTTTTGTGCCGCTAGCCATCCAGACGGTTTTATGCGCACGGGCCGGCAGCGTGAATTGCAAAATCGCCGCGTCTTTGTATCAATAGCTCGAATGGCTTCCATGCGTGACTTGGAAACATGTGGAAGCGGGTGTGAAACTCAGAGGGCGAAGTTTAACGGGCACATTGGGCTGAGAGCCGGCGCAGACTCAAAATGTAGCGGGTTTGTTGCCCCCCTGTTGCCTTTTTGTAGCTACTTAAACGCCTTGATATCAACAGTGTAGCGGGTGTTGCCCCTTTTTGGAGATTATATGCAAAACACACTCTAACTCACCGACGCTTTAGCCGCCAGCGCCGCAAAACTCTCCAGGCACAGCGAAGACCACGTCTCGTAAATCGACAAATCCCGCACGGCTTCTTCCATGGTCACGAATTCCGGGCTGTTGATGCCGCTGCGGCGGGTGGCGACGGTTTCGTCCGGCAGCCGCACAATGTGCACCACGCCAAAATGCACCTGGCCCACTTCCGTGCTGTCGTCGTTGATGACCGCCAGGGCGGGTTCGACGCCGGCATCGATGCCCACTTCTTCCATCAATTCGCGCTTCATGCCGTCCTGGTAGCCGGGGCCTTCGGAAAACAGGCCGTGGTCCTCCTCGGAGATGTGGCCGCCGATGCCGACGGAATACAAGCCGTGCAGTCGCGTTTCGCCGCCGGTTTTGCCGCGGCGGTAGCGCAGGATTTTATCGCCGCAAAGCAGCAAAACATACGGGATGAGCTGTTTGAAATTTTTGTTTTGCTCGGCCTCGCTGCGGTTGTGGTAAGAGAGGTTCGCCTTGGCGGTCAGGACGGGCAGATATTTTTCCGCCTCCAGGCTCAATCCCTGAAAATCACCTATGCTATCGAGGAGTTTTCGTTCAAAACAAAGGACGCGTTCTTCAGCAGCCATGATTCCAATCTACAACTTCTTGCGCGCGCTTCAATGTTCTTCGTCTGGCGGATAATTCAGGGCCTTGGACATGACGAAATCGTCCATCACAAATCCGCCGCCAATGTCCGCGATCACCGAACTGGTCACTTGAAATCCGCTGCGGCGATACGCCTTGATGGCTCTTTCATTCCGTTTGTTGACAGTCAGAAACAATTGCGTGGCGCCCAGCGCCGCCGCCGCCTGTTCGCAATGTCTCAGGAGCAGCGTGCCCAATCCCTTCCCGTGGCAGGATGGATCAACGTAAAGTTTATGCAGCTTGAATAGCCCCGCCTGATCAGCCGGCCCCCAGCCCGCGAAACCGGCGAACTTGCCGTCAACTATAAGGCGTTCGTAACGAACCGAGCGGCGCGAAATATCCTCGCGCAGCGTGTCCAGCGAGTACATGCGCGCGAGCATGTAATCAATCTGCTCGTGTGAAATAATGCCCGGATAATAGGCGCGCCAGATGACACCAGCCAGTTCAGCCAAGGCCGGCAGGTCCTGCTCGGTGGCCGGGAGGATTTGCGTCCCGGTTGGTTGGGGGATGGAGCCTTCCATTCAGTCCAGCCTTCACTTCCATTTCTTAATATTTGGGAACATTGTGATCAATTTCGTCCGACCAGGCGCTGATGCCGCCTTTGACGCTCTTCACGTATTTGAATCCCTGGTCGCGCAAAAAATGCAGCGCCCGCAGCGATCGCACACCGCTCTTGCAGTGAATGTAAATCTGCTGGTTCGGGTTCAACTTCACGAATTCCTCGTGCAGCGCGCTCAGCGGATACAGCGGCACGCCTTCGACGTGCGCGATGTCGTGCTCGTCCTGCTCGCGCACATCGATCACCTGAATGCCGAGCGAGGCGTCGTCGAGCGCCTTTTTCATTTCCTGGACTGTGACTTCGTCCGGATCCTCGGTCGGAACGGCCGGCGGAGGTGTGATGCCGCAGAACATTTCGTAATCGATGAGTTGGGTGATGGTCGGATTTTCTCCGCACAACGGGCACTTCGGATCGCGCCGCAGACGGACCTCGCGGAATTTCATTTCCAGCGCATTGAACAACAGCAGCCGCCCGATGAGCGAACTGCCTTTGCCCAGCGCCAATTTCAAAATTTCGGTGGCCTGAATCGTGCCGACGATTCCCGGCAGCACTCCCAAAACGCCGCCTTCGGCGCAACTCGGCACCATGCCGGGTGGAGGCGGTTCGGGATACAAACAACGGTAACACGGCCCGTTCAAGTGCGGCGCAAAAACGCTGGCTTGCCCGTCAAAGCGGAAGATCGAGCCGTAGACATTCGGTTTTTTCAGCAGCACACAAGCGTCGTTGGTCAGGTAGCGGGTCGGAAAATTGTCCGTGCCGTCGACAACAATGTCGTAGGGCGCGATGATGTCGAGCGCGTTCTCGCTGCTGATGCGCGTCTTGTGTAGTACGACCTCGACGTTGGGATTGATGGCCTCGATGGTTTCCTTGGCCGATTCCGATTTGGGACGCCCGACGTCGGCGGTGGTATGGATGATCTGGCGTTGGAGGTTGGAAAAATCGACCGTGTCGAAATCCACAATGCCGATCTTTCCGATCCCCGCCGCCGCGAGGTACATCGCAATGGGCGAGCCAAGCCCCCCTGCGCCGATGCAAAGGACGCTGGTCGAACAAATTCTCTTTTGTCCGGCCATGCCGACCTCGGGCAAAATCAAGTGGCGCGAATATCGGCGAATCTCATCATTGTCCAGTTGCATAACGGTTCAATCTAACGTTCTGAGAGATTACGAGACCTCGTCAATAAATCAAGAAACCACTGGCGACATTCAAGTCCGTGCGCCATGGGAGCACGAATCGAATTCGTGCCGGTTTTGTGATCAGGAATTTTTGACGACTGATGCCCGGGCGATCAAGGACTGGGCGAATTTTTCGAAGTTTAGTTCGGTATTTGGTTCGGCATAACGCCCTTTAGGTCCATTAACCCTGTCAGATAAAAGCAAGCATGTCGCGTCATATAGCCGCTCCCGGAGCAATTTTGTCAAAAGCAGTTCATAGCGCTTCGCATAAGAAGCATTCTTAAACTCTGGAAAAACTTTGAAATGCGGTTCCTTTGCTCGAACAGGCCGGGTCGATCCATCGATTTCCTCCAGAAGCATGAGATAGCCGAGCCATGGTCGAGCCGAGGGCTTAAACGCCCCTTCCCGGTACGCAGCCCAAATGTCCGTTGCGCTGCCAAGCGCTTCCTCAGTGCGATTATTGTAATTGTTCCCAAACGACGGGCCGATCTGAGACTTAAACTCGATGGAAGCAACGAGGCAGTTATCAACAATCACAAGCAAGTCCCATTTCTTTTCGGGCCGAAAATAACCCGGCAGTTCAATTCGTTTTTCAACGTGAATCGACGGTTGGGGAATTCCTGCCTCCAACAGCAGGCTTCGGATCAGATGAACGAATCCGTTCATTTGAGCACCGCCCGTGACAGCAGCCCTCGCGCCGGCGTCTCTTTGGCCTGTTTTCGCGCCCTGTTTCAAGGCTTGGCTTTCTCGCGTGGCCCAAAAACGCCGTATCGCAGCTTTCAGTTGCTTGCTATGATCGGGCATGGTTTTGGTTCGACATCCGTAATGATTTCACGGTCACGACTGAGAAGAGATCAGAGGCCCGAATCGAAAGCCTTTCCTCTGCTTGTGCAAAATAAACAGGGTCGACTTCTACGCCAATGCTATTGCGTCCCCACCTTGCAGCCGCAAGGTTTGTTGTGCCGGTTCCCGCGAATGGATCGAGAACGGTATCACCAACAAAACTGAACATTCGCACTAACCGCTCAGCGAGTTCGACAGGGTACGGTGCGGGATGGTTCTTCGTCGAGGCTCCAGTCACTCCGCTCCAAATCTGCTGAAACCATTTCTTATGGTTTTCAGCCGAAATGACGCTGAGAACGCGCTCGGAGACGGTCGGTGTTCGGTAGCCTCCCGGCTTTCGTTGCATGAGGATAAATTCAATATCATTCTTGATTACCGAATTTGGCTCAAAGGGCTTTCCCAAAAAACCGCCGCCGCCTTCCACTTCGTAAGCTGCGTTAGCAATTTTGTGCCAAATGATGGGAGACAAATTATCAAAGCCAATCACCCGGCAATGCTCTTGTATAGATGCGTGCAACGGCACAACGGTGTGGCGGCCTCCATTCTTGCGCCGAGACAAACAAACATCGCCAACGACGCAAATTAAACGCCCCCCTGGCACAAGTGCGTCAAAACAAATTCTCCAAATCCGATCCAGATCGCTCAGAAACTCGTCATAGTCTGAAACATGCCCCATTTGCCCAGGATGATCTCGATACTCCTTGAGTGTCCAATATGGCGGCGATGTCAAAATGAGGTGAACGCTCGATGGCGGCAAGGAGCCAAGGCGTCTTGAGTCATTATGTATCAGCGTGTGTTGCGTCGGAATTTTTTGAATCGATCTTTCGATCTTTGCGATCAACGACGGGTCCTTTGCAATCCGCGGGAGGTCCAGTTGAGGATTTTCAAGTTTACGAATCGATTCCGGCACGAAAGAGGCCAAATCGCAATCAGCCTCGGACCTTGGTTCGAAAATGCAGCCTGCCGCTTGTGTATTTGTCATATTTGTCGACATCGATCCGAAGTCGCCATGTTTCCGATGGAGCGCATCATAACGTGGCAGCAATAAATTCTCGAGGCATTTAAGCGCTCGATGCTTCCAGCCGACGGGATTTTCGCCGATAAAACCCGATCACAAGTCCCGCGATGATTGCCAGGCTTCCCCAAAGCTGGCCCCAGCGGAGTGTTTCGCCAAGCCACACCACCGCCACCAGCGCGCCGACGACTGGTTGCGCGAAAATGGTGAGGGCGGCGATGTTGACGTCCACGTCCTTGATCACCTCGAACCACAGCGAGTAGCCGGCCAGCGTGCAGATCAGTGACAAGTACAGCAAAGTGGTCCACGCATAAGCCGTCATCGCTGGAATGGCATGGAGTGTGGCGCGGCCATCGATGGATAAGTTGATGATGGTTCCGATGGTGAGTGCGACGCCGAGGATTTTGAATAATCCCACCCGGCCCAGCATTGGCTTGCCAAGCACGGAGTAGGCGGCCTCGCAAAAGAAGGAAAGCACGACCAATATATTGCCGGTCAGCGCGGGCAATCGGAAATCCGGCTTCCACATTTCCGCCATCAACACCGCGCCCGTCACGCCGAGCAGAAAACCAATCCAGCGTCGCGGCGCAATACGTTCACGCAGAAAAATTGCGGCGGCGACGGATGTTACAAGTGAGTCCAGCGCGATGAGAAGCGAGGCCGCGACCGCGCTGCCCATTTGCACACCAGCCACTTGGAGGCGCGGCGCGCCGACAAACACAATGATGCCGAGCCCGACGCAGCGGAGCCAATCGTGTCCGCGAGGATTTTCTCCCGGCAGAAGCGGCCAGCAGAAAATCAAAATTAGCCCTGCCACGCCAAAACGGAGCGTCGCAATGCCGCCCGAATCGAGCCATGGGCTGAGTGCTTTGAAAGCCGCATAAGATACGGCCCAAAGACAATTCATCAGAATGAGCAACACCAGGTGCAGCGGCTTCATGATCGCGCAGCAGAGTAAGACGAACCGGCCAAAGGAAAAGAATTGAATGGCGGCGCCCAATGCCCCAAGAATGTTGGTTCATGATGTTTGATCCAAAAATCACCGCCGCGACGCTCCGCAAGGAAACCAGCCTCCGCCCCGTTCTGGGGATGGTTCTCGGCAGCGGTTTTCAGCAGGCCTTGACTCACCTCGATGTCGCCCGGGAAATTGCATATGGCCAATTGCCGGGCTTCCCAACGGTCGGTGTGACGGGCCACGCGGGCAAATTGGTCGTCGGCACCTTTGACGGAATTCCGGTGCTCGTGCTGAAGGGGCGCGTTCATTATTACGAAGGCGTTGAAATGGAGCGGCTGACATTCCCGGTTCGCGTGCTGGCGGAATTCGGAGTGAAAACGCTGTTGTTGACGAACGCTGCTGGGGCCATAAACAAGAATTATCGCTCCGGCGATTTCATGGCGCTGGATGATCATATTAATTTGATGGGCGCGAACCCCTTGCGCGGCCCGGCCCTGCCTGGCTTGCCGCGATTCGTGGATTTGACACGCGTCTACGACCGGCGGTTGATCAAGGTCGCCAGGAAGGCGGCCAAGAAAAGCAAGCTGCGCCTGCACGTCGGCGTTTATATGGCGGTGTCGGGTCCGAATTACGAAACGCCAGCCGAAATCCGCGCCTTCCGAACGCTGGGAGCGGACGCCATCGGCATGAGCACCGTCCCCGAGGCCATCGTGGCCCGCCAATGCGGGTTGGCAGTGGCTGGAATTTCCTGCGTCACCAACAAAGCTGGCGGCGACGAAAAAGCCGGCATCCTCGCCCACAAGGAAGTGCTGGCCATGGGCGAAAGCAAGAAGGACGAAATGGCGCGTTTCCTGAAAGCTTTCACGGTGCTGTTTGCAGAGCCGGGAAAGTAAGCTCGCCCACGCATCTTTTAAGGTAGACGCCTCGCCGAGGCGTCCGGGGTGAGGCATGATTCAAGCGCAACCGGACGCCTCGGCGAGGCGTCCCTGCCCTGGAGCCAAGCGCATTTATCTGACACGCGTGAGCAGGATCAGCCCGGTTCCGCCGCACACGATATTCGGAAGCCAGGCCGCAAGGAAGGGCGGCAGAAATCCTCCCAGCCCAAGTCCGTAAGAGATCTTCTGCATGATGAAGTAGGCGAAGCAAATGAAGATGCTGCTGGCTACGCCGACGAACACATTATGCCGCCCGGTTCGCGCGCCGAAAGGGAGCGCGATCAGCACCACCGCCAGGCACGTAAAAGGCGCAGCCAGCCGCGCCTGAAATTGTGTCAACAACCTGTCCTTTTTATCTTTTTCGATTTGCGGGTGGAGCTTCAAAAAATTGCGGATTTCGCCCATTGAAAATTTCGGGCCTTTGGCGGCATCCGCGGTGCGGAACGAGTGGAATTTGATTTCGCTCCGAATCCAGGCAGGCGTCTCCGGCAGCTCAAGCGTGACCTTGGCGTAGTTCGTCGAGTTTGGAAAGTCAGAATTGGTTGCCTTAACCCAATTCGTGACGTTGTAAAAACTCCATTTGCCCTCGTGGTACTCGGCGCGCTCAGAGGCGAGCGTCTGCGCGGAGCCGTCCGGCATGTGCGATTGAATCACCGGATGGAACAGTTCGCCGGTCGCGCGGTTGAAGCGGCTGATGGTCCAATCGCGATGGGTGGCGTCGTTGTGAAACGTCAGGCGCGTGGCCTGGCTGCGCTCGGTGGCGACCTCCTGGTGGCGATCCAAAATGATCTTCGCGCGCTCATCCGCAGAGGACAGCCAGAATTCGCCGATCAAAAAAATGACGACGCCGAAAGCCGCGCCAGTCGCAAAATACGGCACGGACAGCCGCCACAAGCTGACACCAGCGGCGCGAATAGCGGTCAGTTCGTTGTAGCGGCTGTGATTGGTGGTCGCGTAGAGCAGTGCGAGCAGCAGCGAGACGGGCAAAACCTGTTCCGCCAGCAACTCCGGCAGCGTGACAACATAATACTCGACAATGTCAACAAAAAGCAGGTGCGCATCGAGAAAACGGTTGATCTGAAAAATCAGGTCAAACGCGACGTAAAAAATCAGGAACCCACCCAGGCAATATCCCAAAGGCACGAGCAGCTCGCGCAATAAGTAACGATCCAGCAAACGCACACCGCAGTTTGCGACGGCAGGAAAGAAATGGGAATTATTTAATCTGGAACTCAAGAAATCAGGAAACGAGGCCGGGGGCATTTTCTTCGCGATGGGAGTAATGTGAATAATGGGAAGAATATTTGAACCGGATACGAATTTGTCTGCGCGTGAAAACCAACTCCGGCCTCTTTTCCTGATTTCCTAGGTTCCAGATTAAATTCTTGCCCGCCCAAAAGGGGAATACCCGATAACCATTTCATGCCGCCACCGAATTGAATCCGGCCGAGCGGCCATTAATGTGACTGCAACGGAGGAACGGATGCCGGATCACACGACAAACGCAGTCCCAAACGAGCCAAACTCAAGCTCGGCTTCAACCGCTTCCGGCACCATCGAAACCCACATTCCGCAGCGCATCGATCGTCTGCCGTGGAGCCGTTTCCATTGGCTGGTCATCATGTCGCTTGGCGTCACTTGGATTCTTGACGGGCTCGAAGTGACACTGGTGGGCGCGATCAGCGGCGTGCTGGGAAATCCGCACACGCTCGCTTTGAAACCGGCGCAAATCGGCGTGCTGGCGTCCTGGTACCTTGTCGGCGCGGTGCTGGGCTCGCTCGTATTCGGGTGGGCCACGGACCGCTACGGGCGGCGCAAATTATTCTTTGTGACACTCATCATTTATTTGTGCGGCGTCATTCTTTCCGCGATCTCTTGGAATCTTTGGAGCTTTTGCCTCTTCCGATTTCTAACAGGCGCTGGAATCGGGGGCGAGTATTCCGCGATCAATTCCGCCATCGACGAATTGATTCCAGCCCGGCTGCGCGGCCGCGTGGATTTGATTGTGAACGGGAGTTATTGGCTCGGCGCGGCGGCGGGATCGCTTTCGACCCTCGTTATTTTGGACCCTCAACATTTCGGAGTGAATGTCGGCTGGAGATTGGGCTTTGCCATTGGAGGGGTCATTGGGCTTTGCGTTTTATACCTGCGGCGATTTGTCCCGGAAAGCCCGCGCTGGCTGCTGACACACGGGCATCCGGAAGAAGCCGAGCGCATCACGGCGGAAATTGAAGATCGCGTCAAAGAGTCCCATGGCGGCGATTTGCCGGCGCCAACCGGCGAACCGCTGAAGATCCGGCCGCAGACAAAATACGGTTTCGGCATGATCGCGAAGGCCATGTTTCTCCAGTATCGAGCGCGAGCGCTGCTCGGGTTGGCGCTGATGGTGTCGCAGGCATTTTTTTACAACGCGGTGTTTTTCACTTACGCGTTAGTATTGACAAAATTTTACAACATCCCCGGCGAAAAAACTGGCCTTTATCTTCTGCCCTTTGCCTTGGGAAATTTTCTGGGTCCAATTGTGCTGGGGCATTTCTTTGACACGATTGGCCGGCGAAAAATGATTTCCGGCACCTACACAATTTCCGCCATCCTGCTGGCTGTGACGGCATGGTTATTCAGCCGGGGCTCGATCTCAGCCACGCAGCAAACGGTTCTCTGGACGGTGATTTTCTTCTTTGCGTCGCCCGCGGCCAGCTCGGCCTATTTGACGGTCAGCGAAATATTTCCATTGGAAACGCGGGGGCTGGCCATAGCGTTTTTCTTCGCCGTCGGGACGGGGATTGGCGGAGTGGTTGCGCCGTGGTTATTCGGCGCGCTGGTTGCGACAGGATCGCGCGTGAACCTCCTTTGCGGCTATCTCGCCAGCGCCGGACTCATGCTCGCCGCCGCCGCCATCGAAGCCACCTGCGGCGTGAAGGCCGAACAGCAAAGCTTGGAAACTTTGGCGGAGCCGTTGTCAGCGCACTGAGGCGCCACTGGTTTCCACGTGGCTGCGGCCGGTCTTCGACACAGCCGCGCTTCGCACAAAGCGACCTCGCGCGCCTCCCCCCACTTTCAATCACACCCCGGATAGGCCAATTGATCTGTTTAACGTTGAAAAAATCCGGGCCTCGGAGATTCTATCGTCAAACATCAAAGCCCTGTGCAAATCAAGAAAGCCGTCATAACCGCCGCTGGAAAAAATCAGCGCACGCTCCCGCTTCAATCGTTGGTGGACCCCGACGGATGCCCCAAGACCGCGCTGGCCATTGTCGTCGCGGAAGTGCTTAAGGCGGGCGTCGAAGAAGTCTGCATCGTCATTTGGCCGGGTGATCGCGAGGCATACCGCACTGCGGCGGGAGCGCTGGCGGGACGACTGCAATTTGTCGAGCAAGCCGCGCCGCTGGGTTACGGCCATGCGGTTCATTGCGCCGCGAGTTTCACCGGGCAGGACCCGTTTCTGCTGTTGGTCGGCGATCATCTTTACGTCAGCAGCGGCGGGAAAAATTGCGCCCAGCAGCTTGTGGGTGTCGCGAGCGCCGAGGCGTGCGCGGTCTCCGCTGTCCAAGCCACGCACGAAAGCAAACTGCCGCATTATGGGGCGGTGGGCGGACGATTGGCGCCGGGGCGGCAGAGGCTTTATCAAATCGACACCGTTCTCGAAAAACCGACGCCGACCGAAGCCGAGCAGCGCCTGCTTGTTCCCGGCTTGCGGGCCGGGCGTTACCTGTGCTTTTTCGGAATGCACGTGCTGACGCCGATGGTCATGGAACGATTGGATGAAATGGGCGCCGGCCAGTGGAACGGAGTCACGCTCAGCGCGGTGCTGCATTCGCTGGCCGCGCGCGAGCGTTATCTCGCACTGGAATTGGAGGGCCGCCGCTATGACATCGGCTTGAAATACGGATTGTTGACAGCTCAAATGGCGCTCGCCCTCGACGGAAAAGACCGGGACGAGGTGCTTTCGAACCTGGTCGAAATGCTGGCGGTGAAAGGCGCATCGGCCCCGGCGCCATGAGATTGCGCCTGCGCGACATCATAACGTCGGCGGAGCCCTCGGTTCGCCATCAATCGCTTGACTCGGCTTGCGCGGACGCGTCCCTCGGTGAGCTTTTGGCGGAATGCGAAGATTTGGAACAATTCCGCCGCGTCAGCGAAAGTTTATACGAGCGGGTCAGGGCATTGATTTTTCTGTATGCGTTGCATCGCTTTCATTTGCCCGCTCGCGCCGGCTTGCAGCGCCGAGGGCTGATTCCATTTACGGGCTGGAATCATTTGCTCCAGCGCCGGTTCGAGGAAGCGATCAAAACGTTTCTTGACGCCCAGCGCAAAGACGGCCCCAGCGACGCCATCTCGAGCGCGCTCGCTTCGGCGTATTACCGGCTCGGCATCCAAACGCTGGCGGACCAGGTGCGCCGGAGCGTGCGGTCTGTCCCGGGCAATCAATGGATGTTTCGCATGGGCCACCCGGCGGACCAGCCGCTGCGATTCCGCCCGGAACTTTTGCAACGCGGGCCGGATGGCTGCTATCCTGTGCTGCGCGAGGAAACTCCGGTTCGAATGGATCTCACGCACAGCGCATGGAGCGATATTTTCTTCCTCGGCATGGATTATCCCGAGGGCGCGAAAGTGCTGAATGTTTCGGTGAATCTCGGTGTGCGCGGGCGTGACCGCGCGCCCAAGCCGCCTATCGAAGTTTACCTGCGCGTCATTGACGAACCGGTGCTTCGCCTGGCCAGCATTGACCTGGGGGCGTCGGCCGACATCAGCAGCCTGGCGGAAGTTTTCGATTTTGCGCGCGATTATCTCGGGTTGTTGAAAGCAGCCATCATTGCGGCGGGCATTGTGCCGCCGGGCATTGAAGGTTCGGGCCAAAGCCTGGCTGATTTGCTGGCGCACATTCTCGGCCCGGGGCGCGGAATCGAGATGGTCAGCAGCGTCAATAATATTCCTAAAGGCTCGCGCCTCGCCGTCTCAACGAATTTGCTGGCCGCGCTCATTTCCGCCTGCATGCGGGCGACCGGCCAGGCGCATTCGCTGGAAGGCGGACTGGCCGAGCCGGAGCGGCGATTGGTTCTGGCCCGTGCGATTCTCGGCGAATGGATCGGCGGATCAGGCGGCGGCTGGCAGGATTCCGGCGGCGTCTGGCCCGGGCTCAAATTGATCCAGGGCGCGGCTGCCGCCGAGGGCGATGCGGAATTTGGCCTCAGCCGCGGCCGCCTCATGCCGACGCACAAGGTGTTTGGCCCAGCCGATGCGTCTGAAACGGTCCGCCGCAAATTGCAGGACAGCCTTGTGCTGGTGCATGGCGGCATGGCGCAAAACGTCGGGCCTATCTTGGAAATGGTCACCGAGAAATATCTGCTCCGCAGCCAGCCGGAATGGGATGCGCGCGGAGAAGCTCTCGGGGTGCTCGACGAAGTGCTCGCCGCATTGCGGGACGAGGATGTCCGCCGCATTGGCGCGGCCACCTGGCGGAATTTCTCCGGGCCGCTGCAAACCATTATTCCCTGGGCCGGCACGCATTACACGGAAGTTTTGATTGACAAAGCGCGGGCGGAATTTGGCGGTGATTTTTGGGGATTCTGGATGCTGGGCGGCATGTCGGGCGGCGGCATGGGATTCATTTTTGCGCCGGAACGCAAGCAGGAGGCGCAGGACCGCCTGCAATCGATCATGCTGGCAACCAAGCGCGAATTGGAGAACGCGCTTCCGTTCGCGATGGAGCCGGTGGTCTACGATTTCGCCATCAACGAGCGCGGGACCTGGTCAGTATTATTGACAGGAGAGACCGCGCTGCTGCCGCCATCCTACTATGAGATGATTGTGCCGCCGCTGCTGAAATTGGATTTGCAAAGCCTGATTCCGTCCCGGCGCGCCGAAATCGACAAGCTGGCCGCCGCGGCCAAGACGCAATCGGAATGGGGAGTTGCGATGCAAAAAATCGTCGACCGTTTGCTGCCCCAAGCCGCGCGAAAATCGGACAAGGAGCGCACGCTGGAGGCCATGCTGGTGGAAAATGGTTTTGACAGGGCCGAGCACGAGCACATCCGGGCGGATTTGAAGAATGGCCGCATCGGCCTGGCGCAAAACCGGCTGCCCGCCAGCGCGGTGATTTCCGACGTCCAGCCTGAAGATATTATTGACGCAACCGGTGCGCTGCCGCGCGATTGCACGGCGCTCGGCGCGGAGGCGATTGCCCGCGGCTCGGTCGCGGTGGTGACGCTTGCCGCTGGCGTGGGAAGCCGCTGGACGCAGGGCGCGGGTGTGGTCAAGGCGCTGCATCCGTTCTGCAAACTCGGCGGCCGGCATCGCACGTTTCTGGAGGCGCACCTGGCCAAGAGCAGGCGCGCGGGCCGCGAATACGAGCTCGAAATTCCGCATGTGGTGACCACCAGCTATTTGACACATGCGCCGATTGAGGAGTTTTTGGAACGCCGAAAAAATTACAATTACCCCGGGCCGCTCGTGCTTTCGCCTGGCCGCGCCATTGGTTTGCGCCTCGTGCCGATGGAGCGCGATTTGCGATTTCTCTGGGAGGAAATGCCCCAGCAAATGCTGGATGAGCAGGCGCAAAAAGTCCGCCTGAGCTTGCGCGCCGCGCTGATCGGCTGGGCGAAACAAACTGGCGAAGGCAGCGATTACACGGACAACGTCCCCGCGCAATGCCTGCATCCCGTCGGCCACTGGTACGAGGTGTCGAACATGATGCGCAACGGCGTCCTTCTCCAATTGCTCAAGGATCGTCCCAATTTGCGTTACCTGCTGCTGCATAATATTGACTGCCTCGGCGTCGATCTTGATCCCGGTTTGCTGGGATTGCACATTCGCGAGGGCGCCTGTCTGTCGTTCGAGGTGATCACGCGCCGCCTTGAGGATCGTGGCGGCGGCCTCGCTCGCGTGCAGGGGCGCCCGCGAATTTTGGAGGGCCTCTCCATGCCGCGCGAAGAGGATGAATTCGCGCTTTCCTATTACAACTCAATGAGCACATGGATTGACATCCAGCAATTGCTCGCCCTGTTCGAATTGTCCGCCGACGATCTTGCCGATGGCGAAAAGGTATCCGCCGCCATTCGCAAAGTGTCCGCGCGGATGCCGACTTATATCACTCTTAAAGAAGTGAAAAAGCGGTGGGGCCACGGTCAAGAAGATATTTTCCCCGTCGCGCAATTCGAGAAACTCTGGGGCGACATGAGCGCGTTGCCGGAAGTGAATTGCCGTTTCTTCGTCGTCCCGCGCCTGCGCGGCCAGCAGTTGAAAGACCAAGCCCAGCTCGACGGCTGGCTCCGCGACGGCTCCGCCGCCTATGTGGAATCGCTCTGCCAATGGGATTAGGCGTCACTATATCCGCATCACCGCTTCATCGCAGGATAATCCCCGGAGTAGGTCGGCGATGGTTTGATTGGCGCCGGGGAGCGTGAAACCCGAGGCGATTTCGGAGAGCGGCTGCAACACGAAGCGGCGGGTGTGGGCGCGTGGGTGGGGAAGGGTCAGGCCGGGAGAATTGACGATGCGCTGGCCGAAGGCGATTAAATCGAGATCGAGCGGGCGAGGCGCGTTCACAACAGAGCGGCGGCGGCGCCCGAAGGACGCTTCGATAAATTGCAGTTGACGCAATAGCGAATGCGGCGTTTCCCCCGGGCGCGGGATAAATCCGGCGGCGGCGTTCACGAAGAGCGGTGAATCCGGCGGGCAATCCACCGGGGAGCTTTGCCATAGCGAGGATCGCAGAATCGGCGAGCGCGCCAGCCCTTGCAGGGAATCGAACGCCCGGCGGATGAGTTCGGCGCGGTCGCCCAGGTTCGATCCCAAGGCAACCAACACGAAGTCGTCCGCGCTCTCGCTCATCTGAGTCCGAGGACATCCTGCATGTCGTATAGCCCGGGCGGCTTTCCGGCCACCCAGCGCGCAGCCCGGAGCGCGCCGATGGCAAAGGTGTCGCGGCTCGACGCTTTGTGGGTCAATTCCACGCGCTCACCGGTCGACGCAAAAATAACCGTATGGTCGCCCACCACATCTCCGCCACGAATGGAATGAATGCCGATTTCCGAGGGCGTGCGCTCCCCAACCAATCCTTCGCGCCCATGCCGCGCTTCTTTTTCGAGCGACACGAATCGCGCGTCGGCCAGGATTTTTGCGAGGGAGGCGGCCGTGCCGCTGGGCGCGTCTTTTTTCAGGCGGTGATGCATTTCGACGACCTCCAAATCAAAACCCGGCCCGAGGATTTCCGCCGCCTTGTGTGTCAACCAAAACAGGGCGTTGACTCCTGTCGAATAATTCGAGCTAAGGACGATTGGAATTTCCGAGGCAAATTTGGCCAGCGCCGCGCGATCCTCGGGGCAATGCCCGGTGGTGCCGATAACCATGGGTTTCTTGTTCGCCGCGCAAATTTTTGCGAACCCAATGGTCGCGTCGTGAGCGGTAAAATCCACCACGACGTCGGTGGCGGAAATGATGGACGCGAGATCGTCCCCCGAATCGAGGCGGCCGGCTACTGTCATTCCCGAGGTCGATTCCGCGCAGCGCAACAGCGCGGTTCCCATGCGGCCCTTGGCTCCGGCGATGATTACTCTAGTCATGTTTCAGCACTCCACATTGGATCAATGTCGCTTTAAGTGTGGCGCGATTTTTCGCGCTCATCGGGACCAGCGGCAGGCGAAATTCTTCCTGAATCAAGCCCATCATCGCGAGCGCGGTTTTCACCGGTTGCGGATTGGATTCAATGAACAAATCCTTGAAGAGCGGATAAAACTGTTCATGCACTTTGAGCGCGGCCGCGGTTTTGCCGGATTGGAATAATTTCACCAGCTTCGACACTTCGCGCGGCACCACATTCGAGGCCACGCTTACCACGCCGCACGCCCCGAGCGCCATGAACGGCACGATGAGCGCATCGTCGCCGGAAAGTATGGAGAATTTTGGGCCGAGGGCGGCGCGCAATTGGCTCACGCGGTCCGCATTGCCGCCGGCCTCCTTGATGCTCACCACTCTGGGAGTGGCCGTCGCGAGGCGCCGGACGGTTTCCGGCGCGATCTCCACTCCGCAGCGCGAGGGAACGCTGTAGAGCACGATGGGCAATTTGGTCGCTCGGCTGACCTCCAGAAAATGCTGGAACAATCCCTCCTGCGTCGGCTTGTTGTAATACGGCGCCACTTGCAGGGTCGAGTCGGCTCCGGCTTTCTCGGCCTCGCGCGTCAAGTAGACGGCCTCGCTGGTGGAATTGCCGCCGGTTCCAGCCATGACATGCAGCCTTCCCGCGGCGTATTCGACCGCGTGGCCGATCACCTCAATATGCTCCTTGTAATCCAGCGTCGGCGATTCGCCGGTGGTGCCCACCGGCACAATGCCATCCACCCCGCCTTTGACCTGAAGCTCGACGAGCTTCTTGAAGGCAACGGCGTCAAACTGGCCGCCGCGAAAGGGCGTGACGATGGCGGTATAGGTTCCTGTCAACATAATTTGCTTTCGTTAAGCGCGGACGGGCTTCGGCGGATAGGACGCTTTTCCCATTCAGCGAGGTCGGCCTCGCATCCAATGGAACGAAGGTAATCCATATTCCATGGTTCCTGGGGAAAATCATCCGCCGGCGCTGCGCGCGAAGCCAGATGGTCGGCCAGATAAAGGGCGGAAGCCAGCGAAAACGCGCCGCCCGGCTCCTGTTGCGGGTGGTCCAGCAGCGACAAGGCGGCAACCACTTCGGCCGGCATGCCCCAGAGTTCCATGAGATAAGCCGTCAATTGAACGGGAGTCGATTTGAACTCCTCGACGAGGTGCGGGACAAGAGGAGACTTCGCTTCGCGCGCCCGGGCGCAGGCGGCGCCATATTTTCCCGGAAAATTGTCGATGAGAATATAGCGGCCCGCTTCATGCAGCAGCCCGGCCAGAAACGCTTCTTCCGCCACCCGCCGCGAAAGCTTCTTCTCCCGGCACAACACCTGCGAGAGGCAGGCCGTCTCCCAGCAATGCGCCCAAACGCGCTTGGGATCAAACTCAGCGTGGCTCATGGGCTCGTAGTGCCGGAGCAGGCATTGTGAAAGAACAATGGCCGCGATCATCTCCGTGCCAAGGCACATGACGGCCTCCGAGGGATTCGTGATGAGATTCCCCCGCCCGAAAAGCGGGGAGTTCGCCAACTGGAGCACTTTGATGGAAAGCCCCGGATCTTCCGCCAAGGTCCGCGCAATGACGGTGCCGGCGGTGTGATTGTCGTTCAACTCCTGCAAGAGTGTTTGATGAACCTGTGGCAGCGAGGGAATCGAGCGCAGCGAGGCCGCCAGCTTTTGCAGGCCGCAATTTTGGATACGCTCCTGCGCGGCGAAGCTGCGGCGGAGCACCTCGCGCAGGCGCCCGATGTCAAATGGCTTGGCGATGTACTGATGGGCTGAAGTAATGAGGGTCAGCCGGTTGAGCGACACATAACCCGACATGATAATCCGGATGGCGCCAGGCGCGATGTTGCGGATTTCCTCCAGAAGCTGGCTGCCTTGCATGCCCGGCATAAGCTGGTCCGAGAGCACGAGATCGGGAGGGGTAGCCTTGACCGCCGCCAGCGCCGTAAAAGGGTCGCTGAAGCCTTCAACCTCCCACTGGCTTTCGATTCCACGCAGAATCAAGACGGCTGTTTCCATCACAGCCACCTGATCGTCAACTACATAAATGCGTCGTTTCATTTGACATCCGGATGCGGCAGCGCACACCGCTCCCGGCCCAATCTAATCACGAAACTTGCGTTGTCTCCTAACAAATTTTAATATTTTCCCACCATTTCTTGCGCTGCCAACTCTCAAACCGCGCCCGCTTCGGGATGAACCCACGGGGACCGGTAGGGCCGGCGCAGCAAGGCATTGGCTTCAGGGTCGCCGACGACTTGTCCGGCCTGGCTGTCCCATTTCAGCCGGCGGCCGAGCTTCAAGGACATATTTCCCAGAATGCACGAGGCGGTGGAAATGTGGCCTTCCTCGATGTCCGACACCGGCTTTTCGCGGGATGCCACGCAATCCATGAAATTGCGCATGTTGCCGCGATTGCCGGGGGCGGCGAAATCCTCGATCCCCTTCTCTGTTTTGTCTTCCGGATACTTGTCGGTCTCGATCACACAGTCGCGGTGAATCTTCGGGTCGTGCATGGCGCGCGGAATGAAATCGTAGGAAAAAACACCCGCTTTCAACGTGCCCTTGTCGCCATAAAAATTTGCGCCCCAAAAGTAATTCGGATCAGGCGGGCTCCCCCAGCAGCGGTGCTGCCAGACCACTTGAAGCTTGCCGAAATCGAAAACAGCGGTCTGCGTGTCGGGCGTATTCGCTTTGCCGCCGACGTCCAGGAGAATGCCGCCGGAAGAGTCGATGGAAATGGGCCAGCCGAGGTTCAGCATCCAACGGGCGACGTCAAGCATATGGACACCCATGTCGCCAAGTATGCCGTTGCCGTATTCCATGAAATTCCGCCAGCCCCGCGAATGCACAAGATTGTTGTAAGGGCGCATCGGCGCCGGCCCCGTCCACAGGTCATAATCAAAACCTTCGGGCGGCTTGGAGTCCGGCGGGTTTCCGGCGCGTCCTGAAAAGTAACAATAAATCTCCACCAGCCCGATTGTTCCCAATTTGCCGGAATCGATAATTTCCTTTTTGGCCTCGATCAAATGCGGAGTCGTGCGGCGCTCAAGCCCCACTTGGACGACGCGCTTGTGTTTGCGCGCGGCGGCCACCATCGCCTGCCCTTCCGCCACATCGACGCTGATCGGCTTTTGCACATAGACATCCGCCCCGGCTTCGACGGCGGCGATCATCGCCAGCGCATGCCAATGATCCGGCGTTCCCACCAGCACGACATCAAGGTCCTTCTCCTTGAGCATGTCCCGGTAATCGTGATAGGTGCGCGGTTTCTTTTTGGATTTCTGGCGCACGGCGAAAAGATCGGCCGCCTCTGACAAGGTGTTGCTGTCCACATCGCACAACGAAACAACTTCCACCGGCGCCACTTGAATCAATCGGCACAAGTCGCTCTTGCCATACCAGCCGCAACCGATGAGACCGACGCGTTTGACATCGCCATCCGCGTGCGCCGCGGCGGGCCCGGCCGCCGCCATCGCCAAGCCGGCGGCAGAAGACATTTTCAAAAAGCTTCGACGATTCATGCCACCATAATGGAAGCAGGCGCGCGCGCGGTCAAGGAAGGCTTGCGGGTCTCAGCGCCACGGGGCACATCTCACTTTTTGGCAATCCCTTGCCGACGAAACGCGGATTCCCTCGCCCTGCGCAGCGGGGAGAGGGTTAGGGAGAGGGGCGATTAGGAAACGACTGAAATCCATCGGCCCTCAATGCCCCTCGCCTCGCCCGGTTTTAATGAGTTGCCCCTCTCTCCTTCTCTCTCCCCGCCAAGCTTGGCGGGGAGAGAGCGATCACTTTGTCGACCGGCGGAGCTTTTTGCAGAAGACCGCCCTCACAAAAACTGAGATGCGCCCAGCGCCACGGACACAGCCCGACAAACGGCGCGGCTGTGCCAAAGACCAACCGCACGAATAATGCCGAAAATTGAGTCGGGAAGGCGGAACTGGCCGCAGATGGACGCAGACCAACGCAGATTTGGGAAAAGGCATTGGTGTTCCAACCACCTGCAAGTTTCGTCAGCTTCGACCGTTTCAGGTTCGCCGGAGGCATTCCTATCTGCGTTGATGTGCGTCCATCTGCGGCTTGCCCTCTTTTCCTGAGGTTGGGTATTCCAGATGATATTATATGATCTCCAAAAAGGGGCAACACCCGCTACACTGTTGATGGCTAGTCACTTAAGCCGCTACACAAAGGGCAACACAGGGGCTACAAACCCGCTACATTTTCAGAAAATAGGAGGGCTGCACCAAGGAAACAAAGGACGCGAAGAAATCCGCCCGATTCAAAACGAAGGGTGCAATAGGGTGCAATAGCATGCAACGGGCCGGTCACCGTGAGGTTCCAGGAGTCTCTGGGCGGGCGCACACCGCCCTGCCCCAATTCGGTAGGGCGGACCTGCGTGTCCGCCCAAATTATCCTTTAGGCACCTCATGGCGCCCTGTTTCAAGCAGGCGAGAATTTGTCGTTGCGCTCCTCTGCG
Organism: uncultured Verrucomicrobiae bacterium; assembly: GCA_963764165.1. Taxonomy (GTDB): domain Bacteria; phylum Verrucomicrobiota; class Verrucomicrobiia; order Limisphaerales; family Palsa-1400; genus Palsa-1400. The sequence goes on along the minus strand of CAVXRD010000002.1, from coordinate 2,574,194 downwards.
CACTCTTCCTCTCTGCGCGCGAGTTCATTTCCTTCCGCAAAATTTCAAAGAACATGCCCTGACGGCGACAGGGGAAAAATAAGCCCAAAAATCTCTTTTGTCAATTATGCTTGCAGTTCCACGCTTTTGTGGTATGTTGTAAGTGTATGACAAATGAATCATCGATTGTTCATTCGGAGCCGGAGGCGAAAACAGCGGCGGGGGCGCCGGGGCAGGAGTGCTGCGGGCCGACCGGCCGCGCCCGCACCAGCAAGATCGCGCGTCTGCCCGCCGATATCCGGGCTGAATTGAACGAGCGGCTTTTGGAAGCGGAGCCGCCTGCCGCCATTCTGGAATGGCTCAACGCCCTGCCGGAGGTGCAGCGCGTGCTGGCGCAATCTTTTGACTCCCAGCCCATCACGGAAGTCAACCTCTCGCGCTGGCGCCAGGGCGGTTACGCCGGGTGGCTGGAGCAGCGGAACACGCAGGAGGCGGTGGAAGCCGTGGCGACGGCCGCCGCCGGGGTGGAAGGTCCGGCGGCGGAAAATCTCAACCGGCATCTGGCGGTCGTGCTGAGCGCGCGGCTGTTCGTGGAGATGCAGCGCTGCGGGGCCATGCCCGAAGGGCCGGACAAAACGGCGTCGCTGCACCAATTGGTGATGTCCTACACCCTGTTGCGGCGGGCGGAGTATTATGGCGAGAAGGTGCGGCTCGACCGGGAGAAGCTGAAAATGCTGGAGGAGCGCCTGCGGCAAGAGGCGGAAAAAAACCGCAAGCGCTCGCCCGAGGAACAGGAGGACCGCACCAACAAAATCCTGGGCACAGGCCGCTTCGCCGCCAACTGGAACAACAACACAAGACAATGGGAAGGGCCGGGAGCGGCGATGCGGTATAAGGAGGAGGAAGTCACCCTCCAGGTGCGGACGGAAATGAAGCGGCGCTATCCCAATGGTTTCCCGGAAGGCTACCGCCCTCCCTACGGCGATCCGTTGCCGGTTTATCCGAAGCCCGTTGACAGCCCAAAGAGCGTCAATCATTCAGAGCAGAAGCCTAGTATTCCAGCGCGCAGCGATAGCGATAGCCCGCCCAACAATCCCGTTGGGAACGAGGAACGTGCATCCGCCCCAAGGGAACAGACGGAACAGGGGCCAGCACGAGTGGATGTTGGGCGGCAAGCGGCAAATGAACACATTGTCACGATGACGCGCGGGGATGGGGGCGGGCAGACGCATCTAAACCGAATCCCGGAGGGATGCCAGATTGTAGCCGGTGGTTGAGCGGCAGCGACACCACCGGAAACAAATGCCAAAAATCCCCTCGGACCCTGAAAGGCGTCCCAGCACCGTCCGAACAACGGCGTCGCATTTGACACCCGATGCTGGCACCCACTTCCGGGGTGCATTCCGATTTCTAAATTGTTGTCCGGTGGTGTCGCTTCGCTCACTCGTGTCCAGTTAAGGCGTTGCCAACGCGCCCAAAGTCGTTGATTATCGCAGGGTTGGGGAATTTGGGGTTTGTTCTCGATATCCAGTTTGGAAGCGGGTTTGCTGGGCAAATGCCTTCCCACCAAAACGTGTTTTCCCAATTAACCGATCTCCTTTATCCGTCCGAATTTCGGCGTTGCGCTGAGGCCTTTCCCATGAAGCGCTCCTCGCGCTCGTTCAGCGCCTACGACCATTTCCTGGCTCTGTGTTTCGGACAATTGACTTACCGTGAGAGTCTGCGCGACATTGTTGCCTGCCTGCAGGCCCGTCCACGCATGCAGTATCATTTGGGCTTTCGGGGAAGGATCACACGGACCAATCTGGCTTACTCCAACGAAAACCGGGATTGGCGGGTCTTTGCCGGAGTGGCCGAAGTGCTGATGCGGCGCGCCCGCGCGCTTTACCAGCCTGAAAACGCAGACCCGGATTTTCCCGCCGTCGCGCTGGCTTTGGACAGCTCCATCATTCATCTGAGCATCAAAATCTTTCCTTGGGCCTATTGGGGACGGTCCCGCGCCGGCGCGATGAAGCTCCACACGATGCTGTCCTTCCGGGGGGACCTGCCGGTGTGGGCGGCGCTCACGGAAGCCTCTGTTCCCGACGTGAAAATGCTCGACCAGATTCCCTTGGAGCGCGGCGCCTTCCATGTGATGGACCGGGCCTATTTGGATTTCGCCAGGCTGATGAATGTGGAAACCGCCGAGGCCAAATTCGTCGTGCGCAACAAGCGGCAGATCAAATTCAGGGTGAAGGCATCTCGCGTCGTTGACAAGGATGGCGGTTTGCGGTGCGATCAAACCATTCGCTTGACTGGCGAAGACTCCAAAGGCCGGTATCCGGTTCCGCTCAGGCGAGTGGTTTTTCGGGACGCGCTGGAAGAGCGCACGCTGGTGTTTCTGACCAATGATTTCGAACTGCCTCCTCTGACCATTTGTGAATTATACAAAAAGCGATGGAGGGTGGAGCTGTTCTTCAAATGGATCAAGCAGCACCTGCGGATCCGCCGCTTCATCGGCCATTCCCGCAACGCCATTCAATGCCAGATATGGTGCGCCATTTGCACTTACCTCTTGGTGGCCATCGCCAAAAAGCATTGGAAATTGGAGAAAAGTCTGTATGAAATCCTGCAAATTTTCAGCGTCAGCGCGTTTGAGCAAACCCCTCTGGGTGAGCTGCTTGCAACAAACGCCATTTCCGAAAACGATTCGGAAAGTCGTAACACATTGCCTTTGTTTCACTTATAACTGGACACGCATGCGCTTCGCTCAACCACCGGCTACAATCTCGGATGCCTCTGGCATCACGGACGGAAACCCCGAAAACTAGATGCGTCTGCCTTGGGCGCATGGAACGGGCACGGGCGCAAATCATGTTTTGGTAGAGACGCCTCGCCGAGGCGTCCGGGGTGAGGCATTATTCACGAGCGACCCTTTGCATATCCACGCGCAACCGGACGCCTCGGCGAGGCGTCCCTACCTTTCAGAGAAAGTGTCAAAACTTGATATTCGCCCGGCGGGCGCAGCTTTTTACGTCCCCGGCGCGAGCGGCGGGAATTGCGGCGGATGAAGACTGATTCCCATTTCCGTATAAAAAAGTGTCAAAAGTGAGGACGCCGGTAACGCCTTTTATCAACAGAAGGGACCGGATGGGAAAGCAAGACCGTCATTTTTCTAGGCCTGACCCTTTCACAGATACCGTTCGTCAAACGCGATTTCGTAACGTCGCAACAATTGCCTGAACTCATCCTGAAACGAAATCTTCCGATGATGCTCCTCCTGCCCGGCAATGGATGCCCGCACCGACTCGATTTGTGAAAAGCCGCTGGAAAAAAGCCGTAGCCATTCTGCCATGCATCTTGGCCGGTGATTGCGGTGTGGCGGCAGGATGCGCAATAGGCGAGTTTGATTCAACCCATTCTGGGTTGGGATCCTTCTTTTGCGGTTAACCCAGGGTAGCCCTCTTGGAATCGGGGCAACCCTGGGCTGCATGATTTCAATCCCGTTGGGAGCGCTAGTAATACGACGCGGTTTTCACGTCCCCGGCGCGAGCGGCGGAAATGGCAGCCGACGAATACAAATTCCCATTTACGAATACAAAAACGTCAAAAGTGAGCGACTGACGCCGGTCTGAGCGCAGGCGCAGGGCTTATATAAATAGTAAAAGGCTTACGATAAATCAGTTCTCACAAAACGCTCAAACTCATGAAACGCAGAACATCGGCGCAGGGAAGAAATTGCAGTTAACTTAGCAATTTCTGCATTATGGACGGTATTTATGTATCGCCTTCTCTTCCCCGAAAGGCGCCAGACCAATGATTCGAGCTTCTCTTTCGGGCTAACAATAGACTCAGGATTACCCGTTAGATTAGGCGCTCTCTTTAGGGAAAACACACGCTTGATCGCTTCCGAATCGGACATAAGCCACGCCTCGATTTCTTCTACTGGAATTACAATCGCGTTTTTGGCGATTGGGCAGGGGCTCAATGCTTCGACCAAATCGCGACGAAGCTGCTCTACCCTGTGTCTATCCAAGTCATGAACGAATAAAAGCGAAGAACATCCCATAAGGCGAAGTTGATTGGCCCAGGCATGACATTTGTTACGCAACTTGCCACATCCATCTCCTACAAAGTGCCGAACGCAAAAACTGTTGCGCGTTATTAGCTTCAGCAATAGCGCCTTAACAACATCGATGTCACTAATATCTTCTGCAATTACTCCGATTCTAATCATGTGCCAATCCTCCGTGACGCCAAAATTCCCCGAGGTTTCCAGTATCTGCCAAATAGGTCTTTAACGCAGCAAAGTCACGTGCAGAAAGGGCTTTTGTTACAGGCTTAACCTTTGTTCCAAGCTTCTTTTCCTTGCGTACTAAAAAAACATTTTCGGGCACGAGCATATCAAGCACAAAATCAGAATGGGTCGAAATAATTATCTGTTTTGAAGTCGAGTAAGATTTTACGAGACCCATTATGCTTTTCAACAAACCGTGATGAATACAAACTTCAGGTTCTTCAATTAAGAGCAAACTGCCTTTATCAATAACTAGATAGAACAATAAAGCGATGGTTTTGAAAGTGCCCTCTGAAAGTTGGTTTGGAGACAATCGATTACTGTCAACTTGAAATGAAGGAATAAGTAACCGCCGTTGTGACTTTTCTCGAACAACCCTTCCGCCAGCGCGCACTTCATAGCGGCTCTGAGGCAGCTCCAATTCTCGAAAGTCAATCCGGTCAACCAGCCTTAACCCATTTTGACCAACTATGCTTAGGAATTCTTCGTAATCTCGGGACCGCGCTTTCCAAATTTTATAGAGGTCGTGCAAGAACCTGGTGTGTTCCATGGGGCGAAAGGCTCGACGTTGTATTCGTTCGTCTTCAATTTCGACAGAAACAGGACATCGTGTTGGATCGGTAAATTGAGAGGCACTATAATAACTGATACCCAGAAAGAATTGATATAGCGGTTGCGAGAACTGCACAAAATATTGCCATTGCTTTTGGAGTTTTTTTGGTAGATTAAAGCGAAATTGAATTTCAGATTTTAAAGCATATTTATTTATGTGTATCTTAGCTCCGGTTGGATGGTGCCTAAACATATCATATGCAAATTGAATTGGAATTGAAATCCACTCATCTACGCCAGATAGATTCTTAAAATTCCATGAAATATTCCCTCCGAAAACCTCATCTCTGCTTGTCTCCGTTGCAGAGTATAAAACGTCTGCTCTTAGAAGAATCACAGTTTTACCGCACTGCAGTTCTGCGTTGATCCTTGAACGTGCGCTGATCCGGTCGGAGCGGATTGGTCGCCCCGATTGGCTGAACAGCGATTTTAGCAAGAGAATCCCGTTCAAGACGCTACTCTTGCCAGAGGCGTTTTTTCCGATAAGCGCAGAAAGGTCAGGATGTGGCTCGATCGAAGCGTTTACGCACGAACGATAATTCGTGATGGAGAATTTCTGGATTCTGATTCTCATATTGCCCAATTACTCACGAGGAGTATGATTGACTCCATGGGGCTTAGGCAACGCAATTTTCCATTTTATATTTCGGTCTAACGGATATGCGAAAGCGACACAACCAGTGCAGGTGTCACTCACTTTTTGCACTGAATGAAACTGGCAGGAATTCCGGCGACTCCAAAACGAGTTTCCGCCTGCGCCGAGGCTACGGTGCGACAAGTCCTCTTTCGCAAACATTTCGGAGGGTTCGCGCATCACCACCGGCCTTCCCGAATGAGGCATGCTCGCAAAGCGACAAGAATATCGGAATTCATCTCAAGCAGCCAAACGGAGGTTTGTCCAATTGGCGTAAGGCCAATGATGCTCGCGCCATTCGGGCGGAAATGCTCATCCCAACGGTTGGCACGAGGGTTGAACAATGGCGTTAATTTGCCCGTCGGGGTCAAAGCTGGCAAGATTCGGGCCTTTGTAGAGATTGCAGTAGATGCAAGACCAAGCGAGGTTATCCATTGAGCTTTTGCCGCCGTGCTTGCGCGCGACGATGTGCTCAACATGGAAATCCGACGAATTCATCGCGCCGTCGGGCAGCCGGCAATATTTCGCAGCGGCGGTTGGCGCGCCGCCTGACCGCCTCACGCTGCCGACTGGCCATGCGCCCGGGATTGCTTTAGGTAGAGGCGGGCCTTGGATTGCAAAATGGACAAAAGTCCGCGCAATTGGGCATATGTCTCGTATTCGGCAAACTCTTCAGCGCTCAACAATCCATCATTGGCTTTCGCCGCGAGGAGGCGCCGCCGGGCCATCGTGGGCGCCTGCACCTTAAGCGCGATAATCGCTCGCGCGCTGTTCGCGTTCAACGTGCCACCCAATTGATCCGCCAGCTTGGCGACCAACTTCTGCGACTGAACCCATTCTGGGAAAGCGGTCATGCCCATAACTGAAAAATGCCTTGCCGTTCGGAAAAATGCGAGTTCATTCGTTGTTTAGCAATTCAACGGGGCGCATCTCACTTTCTTGCAAGACATGGGACTTACCTAAAGCACGGTAGGGCGAGGCTCCTGCCGAGCCGCTTCGGGTCGGAGCCGAGGGCAAAGCACAAGCAAAGAACGGCTCGGCAGGAGCCTCGCCCTACCACAATTTGCCCTTGTACTTCATCAACTGTTGCAATAAATTGAGATGCGCCCAATTCAAAGCGGGCTTTACGCCAAGATCACGGGCAAGCGTAGTGTCTCACAAATAACTATACATTCGTTGCGCCGCCTTTGCGCTTTCGACGAGGCTGGTTCGGAAAGCATCTGAGCGATCCTGATTTTGTGCGCCTTTCTATGCAGAGTGGGGCTGGCTCCATCTCAATTTTGCACTCACGCTGGCCTATGCCGCCCGCTACGGGGCTTAATCCCAAATGGTTCCCGTCACTACAAAGATTTCGCCCCGCTGGGGCTTGTCGAAAAAGGGTCAGTCGCCGGTGATCCGAATGGCGCTTGCGCGGCTGGCCGAATCATCCCAAAAATGGTGCGCCTCGCTGATTTTCGCCCCAGGCATCTTTGTTGCGGCGGTTTATCTCTTAGCCGTAACGATGCAGTTCGTTTCACGGGGAGCACACCCGCCCTCGGGTGTAGACGACTGGCGCCCCGCCAGTCGCCCTTCGAAGAATCAGCGCACCAATCGGTTCGTCCGCCGAATGTGTTCCGCGAGGGCGCGGAACACTGCACGCGAGGCGCGTGCGCTCCCCGGTCAGGAGCATCGTTACGGCTAAGACCCGTCTCAGCAATAAGAACTTTGCGCGCCGGTGAAAACAGTTGTGTTTTTTGGCGGGAGTCCCATCATGGCGGCGCTCATTGATGAAGACCGCCTTGCTGATCGACGAGGATCGGGTGCTGCGTCATGCACTGGCCACGTGGTTGCGCCAGGCGGGGTGGGGTGTGCTGGAGGCCGATGAAGGAGCGACCGGACTTTCCATCGCTCTGGAACAAAAGCCGGCCCTCATCCTTTGCGACCTGCAAGCGCAGCGGTTCAACGGATTTCAACTGTGCCGTTTCCTCAAAACCAAGCCGGAAAAACTCCCCGGCACAAGAATCATCCTGACTGCCCGTGGCGGCTATGGGGTGGATCGCGAGACGGCGCTTCAGGAGGGCGCGGACGAATGCATTGTCAAACCGATTTTGCAATCGCATCTTTTGCGCTTGCTGCGCGCCGTTCCGGAGGCGGCCGGCGGCGCCCAAGCCGTCGCGCGGCAGAGGACGGCCGAAGGCGATGGCGAAGATTTTCCGCCGCTGCCCGCCGGCGCCGTTCCCGAAGGGCAGGCCATCGTGCGATTTTGGGGAGTGCGCGGCTCGATCGCCACGCCGGGGCCGTCCACCTTGCGTTACGGCGGCAACACTTCGTGCATCGAGGTTCGCGCCGACGGCCAATTGATCGTTCTGGACGCCGGCACGGGCATTCGGCCGCTGGGCATGCGCCTTGCGGAGGAATTCAAGGGAGTGCCGCTGTCATTGACCGTGCTGATTTCCCACACGCATTGGGACCATATTCAAGGTTTTCCGTTTTTCGCCGCCGCCTACGATCCAAAAAACCGTTTGCGCATTCTCGGTTACGAAGGCGCGCGCGACGGATTGCTGGGCGCCCTTTCCAGCCAGATGGAAAGCCCTTACTTTCCTGTCGGCTGGCAGAAGCTGCCGAGCCACCTTTTGCTGCAGGAGCTTAAACAGCCTGAGTTTTGCATCGGCCCTATCCGGGTCGAATCGATGTATCTGAACCATCCGGGGATTTGCGTGGGCTATCGATTGCACACGAGCGCCGGAATCATCGCCTACCTGCCGGATAACGAGCCGTTTCAACGCTACAAATATCATGCCGATCCCAAAGCACAGGCCGGTTCCACGGAAATCCTCGCTTTCGCGCGCCGGATGGACGAAAAGCTGATCGATTTCATCCGAAACGCCGACGTGCTGGTCATCGACGCGCAATACGACGCGACGGAGTACGAAACGCGGGTGGGCTGGGGGCACGGATGTGTCGATGACGTGGTGGCGCTGGCCTTGAACGCCAATGTCAAACGCCTTTATTTGTTTCACCACGATCCCATGCACGATGACCAGAAGGTGGATTCCATGGTAGAGTGGGCGCGGCAATTCGTGGCCGCGCTGGGAGAGACGTTGATGGTGGACGGCGCGCGGGAAGGCGAAGAGGTTGTGCTGAAGGCTTCGCGGGCTTAGCCCGGACGTAACTGCTCGCGCGGTTTGGGCCGTCCCAGCTTCGTGCTTCGGCGGATAATATCGGACATGGGGACGGAAGACACTACCACGAAATTCCGGCATCCTTGGCGATTCGGAGGGCTAATCCGGGCTTGATGGTTTGATTCCCATGGACGGGTACGACAATGATTTTGCGCTCTCCCGATTTGCCGAAAATGTGGTGGCTCCCGTTGATGCGCTTAAGCGCCCAATCCGCCTCTCTCAATAACCGGCAGAGTTCCTTGCCGGTGATGGGCCTCATATCGCAAGTTCGGCGAGCTGCACTTCCGGTTCTGGAGACCGGCCTTCTTCGGACAGAACTTCGAGACATCCAGCAGCGGCCTCGCGCAGGTTGGCCAGCAATTCCTCCACCGTATCGCCTTGGGAGTAACAGCCCGGCAGGGCAGGCACTTCTCCCCAGTATCCGCCGGTCAGTTCAGGATGGATGACCACTTTGAATGTCATAGGGCAAATTTACAGGCAATCGGATTTGTCATCAAACATTATCTCAATGACTGGTCAAAAATGTTCTTGCCGCTGTTGACCTTTGGGACAATATCGGCGTTAGTTTACATCAACATCTTTTTTTATGGGCAGGATTTTCAATAACATTGTCGAAACCGTTGGCGGCACTCCGCTCGTCCGCTTGAACCGTGTCACTGAAGGGCTTGACGCCACCGTGCTGCTGAAGTGCGAGTATTTCAATCCGCTGGGCAGCGTCAAAGATCGCATTGGCATGGCCATGATCGAAGACGCGGAACGCCGCGGCATCTTGAAAAAAGAGACGGTCATCATTGAGCCGACGAGCGGCAACACCGGCATTGCGCTGGCCTTTGTGGCGGCGGCCAAGGGCTACAAGCTGATTTTGACCATGCCGGAAACGATGTCGGTGGAACGGCGCACGCTGCTGGCCATGCTCGGGGCGAAATTGGTGTTGACGCCTGGAACGGAAGGAATGAAGGGCGCCATCGCGCGCGCGGAGCAACTGGCCCGCGAAACGCCAAATTCTTGGATTCCACAGCAATTTGAAAATCCCGCCAATCCTGAAATTCATCGCAAGACCACGGCTGAGGAAATCTGGAAGGACACCGATGGCACGGTCGATATTCTCGTCGCGGCGGTAGGGACCGGCGGCACCATCACGGGCTGCACGGAAGTGCTCAAGGCGCGCAAGCCTTCCTTCACCGCCATCGCGGTGGAGCCGAAGGATTCGCCGGTGATTTCGCAGTGTTTGGCGGGGCAGCCATTGAAGCCCGGCCCGCACAAGATTCAAGGCACCGGCGCCGGGTTCATTCCCAAAAACCTGCATTTGAAGGACAGCAAGGGAAATCCGCAGATTGTGGAATGCATCCAGGTAAGCAATGACGATTCATTTTCCATGGCGCGGCGGCTGGCCAAGGAGGAAGGATTGCTGGTGGGCATTTCGACCGGCGCGAACGTCACCGCCGCGATTGAAGTGGCGAAGCGGCCGGAGAATAAAGGCAAGGTTATAGTGACAGTCGCCTGCTCCACCGGCGAACGCTACTTGAGCACTCCGCTCGCCGCCGAGGCAAAGGCTGAGGTGGGCGGCTAAAAAAAGTAGTTGCATTAATCCATTCTTCGCCTAGATTTTGAGTTGTTGAAGGTCTGACCGTACTCGCGCCAGTCCGTATTCTGAGGCGCGGCGGTCCTCCAAAAAATTCTAAGTTCTTAAGAATCTGATTTTTTCGGGGTAGTTTTTCAGGAAAAGGCCTCAGCACATTTTTGCACAAAGAATCAACTTATGAGTAATGCGCCCAGCGCCTCCGCGCCCGACTATGGTTCGGGCTACCTCGAGATTTCTGAAAAGGGTTTCGGCTTCCTTCGCACCCGCGAAAACAACTACCACCCCAAGCCCAGCGACATTTTTGTTACGCCTGACACTATCAAGCGCAGCTTCCTGCGCGAGGGCTGCCTGGTGGCCGGCGAAACTCAGCCGCCCCATCGCGGCAACAGTCCGCAGCTCCGTTCAGTGGACAAGGTCAACGACCAGCCTTTCGCCGATTACACCAAGAACGTGCGTTTCGAGAACCTGACGACGATTGATCCCATCGAAAAGATCAATCTTGAAACCTCTCCCGACCTTCTCGAAACGCGCATCATCGACCTCGTGACGCCCATCGGAAAGGGAACCCGCGGCTTGATCGTGGCCCCGCCGCGCACGGGCAAGACGACGATTCTCAAGCAGATTGCCAATGCCGTGACCCAGAATCATCCGGAAGTCTACGTGATGGTTCTTCTTATTGACGAACGCCCCGAGGAAGTCACGGATTTCCAGCGCTCCGTCAAAGCGGAAGTGGTTGCCTCCTCGAACGACCAGGATTTGGAAACGCATGTGCGCCTCTCCCGGTTCATGATCGAGCGCTGCCGCCGGATGGTGGAAAGCGGCAAGGATGTTTTTGTTTTGCTTGACTCAATCACCCGCGTGGCCCGCGCCTACAACAGCGTCCACGGGGGCAGCGGGCGCACCATGACCGGCGGCGTCGATGCCCGCGCGCTGGAAATCCCGCGCAAAATGTTCGCCTCGGCCCGCAAGATTGAAGAAGGCGGCTCGCTGACCATCATTGCCACCGCGCTGGTGGACACCGGTTCGCGCATGGATGAACTGATTTTCCAGGAGTTCAAAGGCACCGGCAACATGGAGTTGATCCTGGACCGCAAATTGTCGGAGCGCCGTTTGTTCCCGGCCCTGGACATTCCGAAGAGCGGCACGCGTAAAGAAGAAAAACTTTTCCCGCCCAAGAACATGGAATCCATCCGCAAGCTCCGCCGCATGATGGTCGACCTGAATCCCATCGAGGCCATGGAGACGATTCTCGCCGCGCTGAAGAAGCACAAGACCAACGAAGAGCTTCTTTCCAAGATTACCTGACCGCGCCGCAATTGGAGCGCAGCTGTGTTCGACGGAGCGGAGCGACGGAGAATCAGCCGCAGCGCGTTGCCATCCATCGACGCGCCTTTCGCTTCAACGTGCTGCGACTGGTCTGCGGCACAGTCGTGCTCCGTCCAAAGATCTTCGTTCGTCATGCGCTTTTAATCATGCGCCACGCTACCGCGCCCTTGGCAAATCCCATTTTATCGGGCATAAGGGCTGGCAGACGCCAAATGACGCTCATGCCCAAAGCTAGAACAATGCCGGGTTCCCGTCCGCCGCTGGAGCGGATGCTCAAGATTCATCACGCGATTCAGTCCGGCCGCTATCCCAACGCCACCTCCCTCGCCGCGGAGATGGAAGTGAGCACCAAATCCATTCATCGGGATTTGGAATTTATGCGTGACAGGATGGAGCTGCCGCTGGATTACGACGCGGCGCACAAGGGTTATCATTACACCCAGGAAGTCGGCACTTTTCCAACTCTGCAGATCACAGAAGGCGAACTGTTTGCGCTGCTGGTGGCGGAAAAAGCGCTGCAGCAATATCGCGGCACAACTTTCGAGCGCCCGTTGATCAGCGCGTTCAAAAAGATGGCCGCCTCGCTGCCCGACACCGTTTCCCTCAGCATCGCGGATTGGGAGCAGACGATTTCGTTTCGCACGCGGGCAGAGCCGATTTTGAACCTGGAGATTTTCGACGCCCTGTCAAAGGCTTCCGGCCAGCGGAAACAATTGCAGTTGACGTATCGCAAGCCCGGCCAGCGCGCCACAGAATTGCGCATCGTCGATCCCTACCATTTGGCCAACATCAACGGAGAATGGTATCTCTTTGCCTGGTGCCATTTGCGGAAAGACATCCGCACCTTTGTTCCGGCGCGAATTCTGGCGGCGGAGCCCACTGGCAAGATATTCGCCCGTCCGCAGAAATTCTCTCTCGAAAAACGGCTGCGCGACAGCTTCGGCGTGCAATCCGGCCACGGGAATTTTGAAGTCGTCCTGCAGTTCAACGAAATCGTGGCCGACTACATTCGCGAAAAAAAGTGGCACGAATCCCAAGTATTGACAGAAATGAAGGACGGCGGTTTGGAGCTGCGGATGAAACTTTCAAGCCTGGTCGAGGTGGAGCGCTGGATTCTGGGCTGGGGCGGAAACGCGCGCGTCATCAAGCCCGCCGAATTGGCGGAAAGCGTTGCCGCCGCAGCTCGCAAGATTTTAGGCGAGCCGGAGAAACCCCCGAATCCTTAGCGAACCATGGTAGGGCGAGGCTCCTGCCGAGCCGTTCCCATGATTCGCATTCTTCCCAGTCTTCGCATAAAGATGGGAGCAATGGGAATTATAGGAATAATGGGACGGCTCGGCAGGAGCCTCGCCCTACCGAGGTTATCTGTACTGCGGAGCGCACGGAGGAAAACGGGGAATCGCCCATTTCGCTTAATCAGAAGGTTGGCGAAGAGTGCGTTCCTCTATACACGCAGCGCGCCGTGCAGGTCTCGGCCACCACGATTTCCGACAGCAGCGGCAATCGCGGCTTGAGCTGGGCCCAAATCCAGAGCGCGACGTTTTCGCTGGTTGGGTTTTCCAGACCGGGAACTTCGTTGAGATAAAAATGATCGAGCCGTTCCCAAATCGGGCGGAAGGCGTCGCCGATTTCCGCGTAATCAATCACCCAGCCCAGCACGGGATCGCACGGGCCTTCGACGGCGACTTCCACTTTGAAGCTGTGGCCGTGCAGGCGGCGGCATTTGTGGGTTTCCGGCAAATGAGGCAGCAGGTGCGCGGCCTCGAATTGAAATGTCTTCCTCAGTTCCATGTCGTTATTTGCTGTGCTTTTCCCAATCGATCCAAGTCACCAAATCGGCCAGCGGCGGGCGGCCGTCGTGATGCCAGCCAAGTGGCGGATGCTGCATCTGGCCCAGCGGGCAAATCCGTTTTGCGCCCCATAGAGCGAAGCGCCGCGCCAGGGCCGCTGTTTGCGACGGCGCGCAGGCCAGGCCCACCGTCGAAACTTGATGGCTCAAGGTGTCCGCGCCCTGCAATGCCTGCTCCACCCCAGAGACGACTTTGACATATATAAACCGGTTCTGACAGGAAATTTGAAACCGCGGCTCGTTTTCGAGGACGATTGTCCAGGCGGTTGATTCCGGGCTGGTCCACATTTTTGTGGCCATCGAATGGGCCGCGCGCACCTCGTAAAAAGCGCGCCGGCTGGAAATCGCCGCCGCGTCGCGCACGCTCAATCCGCCGCGCGGATGCGTGCGCTCGCGCAATTCCAATTGCTGCGCCAGCACATTGCAGAATTCCTCGCCCGTGCCATCGAAGGTTTCCTCGACGTAAAAGACATGCGGCGAAAGGCATCCGCGCTGGTTCCAGGCCGCGACATCGGTCGCCGCGCGCTCGGCGACGTCGCGGGAATTTCGTTCCAGCGCCTCCCGCGAAATGTATCCGAAGCTGACTTTCTCGCCGTGGCCGATGAAGCGGGCGGTGATGGGAATTTTGTGGCGGATGGCGGTTAGCGTCTCGTCGCTGCCGGTGGCGATGACGCAATCCGTTTCCGCGAGCAAAGCGGATTCCAAATGCGCCGCGCCTCCCTTCCACGAAGCAACTTCCAGGCACGCGCCAAGTTTGTGATCCGCCTCGTAAAGCGAATGCGCGAACATCCGCGGCAGAAACGAATGGCCCGAGGCGCATTTGACGAATTGCGCCGAGCGCACCAGCAAGCCCAGCACCATCTCCATTAGCGCCGGGATCGGAATATTGCCAGGGGCAAAATGCGCCAGAAGGCGCGGTCCGACGACCATCGAAGCCCGATGCGCCTGCGCTTCCGCGTCGGAGTGCGAAAATTCATCGAGCCGCCGGTCATGGCCGAGCTCATCGCGCACGAGCGATTCCAGATTTTCCATCGTCAACTGTTGGAAGAACTGGTCGAGTCCCGCCGCCAGAACCTCAGCGGAAAAACCGGTGGAAATGGGCGAGGCGTCGAGCACCGCTTCTCGGAACGGGAAATTGTCCTGCAACCATTCGCGTCCAAGGCGATCCAGAATGCGGATGATGCTGTCCGTCGAGCGGCCTTCGAGATATTGCGCACTGTTGCGCTTAAGGGTCTGGCACGCCTCGGTGATCAAGCTCGGGCTGAGTTCGGCCTCGGCCGGCAGGTCCGCCAGGAAATAGCTTGGCAAATTCATGGTGCGAAAGTGGCGGACGGCATCAGCGAACATCCGCGCGGCTCGGCGGCAGGCGCGCGTCCGAGCAATTCAAAGCCGTTAGCACGCTGGATGGCGAGATCTTCCGTTTGCATCGCCATGATGGAACCGACGTTGGCCAAGTCAAATATACGGAGCAATCCTGTTTCGCCGGATTCAACGGGCTTGCCGTTTTCAGGTGAAATCGCCACCGCCCTCGCCCACGGCGGAAAATGAAACACCCCCGCCTCGTCGTCGTAGGCTTGCGAGCTTGATTCGCTCATGCCGTATTCGGCGAGGATGTGCGTTGTGGGGACATTTAGAAATTTCGTAATCAACTTGCGCAGTGCCGCCTTGGGGACTTCGCGTGAGCGGCCCTTGTATCCACCGGTTTCCATGATTCGTGAGTTCTTCGGCAGCGCAATGCGCCTGCCCGCCGCCTGCAAATGATCGAGCAGATGCACAAATGAAAACGCGGTCCCAAGAAGCCCGATCGGCTGCTTTTCCGCCACGGCGGATTCGAGCGCAGCCATCGTTTTTTCCAGATCCAATTCCCATCCGCCATCCGCGCCGATGCGACCGGTAAAAGCCGAGCCTTCCGCGCCGAATCGTCCGCGCACCGTCTCGAACATGTGGATGAGCGAGGAATTTGGAGCGCTTTCCGGCGTCAGAAAAATCATCCGCACAGGCGCGGGAGAAAATTTGAAGAAATGGCGCTCAAACCAGGGCTCCAGCGAGGCTTCATAGACCGCCAAAGTTTCCGCGCTGTGAAAGTGCCGGCTGTGGGCCTGTCCCGTTGTTCCGCTGGAATGAAACACGCGTGTTCGTTCGCTTTCTGGAATGCTGGAAAGTTCAAATTCCTTGAACGCGCTGGTTGGCAAGGCCGGGATGTCCATCCAATGGCGCACTAAAGCCGCATCCACCTTTCGCCGTTCGCAAAGCTGGCGGTAAATGGGAACATTCTCCCGCTGAAAAACAAACAACGCCAGCGCCAGGCGGTTGAATTCGGAGTCCGCCTCCGTCGGCGGGAAGTCCGCGGCGAGGCTTCCGCGCATAAAGGCGCGCAATGACGAGGATAAAGACTCCATGGAGGCTCTTGATGAACGATACTCGAATTCCGCCCTTTCGTAAATTGCGCATTTTATCAATTTTTGCCTTTGTTTGCCTATGTTTACCGTTTAATCCTCATTTCCTGATTTCCCGAGTTCCAGATTATTTGATTCCCCATCCGCCTCAGGTGAACACCTAATCAGAACTTCACCCCTCTGTTAAGTGACGGAAGCCACTGTTAATCTGACAGCATGAAATTCAAATTATATTCCATCACCGCATTAGCCGGCCTGGCTGGCCTCGTTTTGAGCGGATGCGCTCATCAACCCGGAGATTCCAGCACTCCCAATGCTCAACCCAGGCACGCGGGCAATGTCCAGCCGCCCGAAGGCATATCGCAAGCCGACTTGAGCCCCGGCGGCGGGAATTCGTCCGATTTCCAGTTCCAACCTCCGGCGCGCACCGAGGTGGCGGTCGCCGCACCCGGACCAGACTATTTTTGGGTGGGTGGATATTGGGATTGGACTGGAACCGACTGGAAATGGATTCCAGGTGTGTGGGATAAACCAACGCACCCCGGCGCAAAATGGTCGCAAGCCCACTGGGTCAATAACGGCGGCACCATCACTTGGGCCCGTGGCCAGTGGCGCTGAGCTTTCTATAAAGCCCCAACATTCTTGCCGGCGCCGACGAATAAAACAAGAATTTGAACGGGAGGCGGACCGAGGGAACGGAGGTGAAAAAATCATCATTGGGAAAAGGGCATTTTTCTCTGTTCTCCCGGTTTTCCTCCTGTTTAATTTTCTTGGCTTTCCAAGCCGATGTTGGCGACGTGGAATGTTCGCTTTGATATCCAGCGATGAAGTCCGCGTTTCCCTTCCTCCTGTTTATCCTTCCCTTCGCCATCATCGGCGCATTGGCGCTTTGCTTCGGCAATCGCCGCGAACGAGGCATTGCAGTCGGCGTGCCCGGTGTGATCGTCTATATCATGTTTCGTTATTCGATGTGGCTGGCGACCCGTCCGAATCCTCACTGACGGCGGTCGCGCGGTTCTGAAAGAAAGGGGAGCGATGCGAGTGATGCGAAGCATGGGACGCAGGCTTGCGACGCGCTAAAAAGAGGGCGTTGCACTGACCGCCCCCACTTTTTCTCCACTGGCGTTTGACCGGGATGCGATTTAGTGTGTGCCCTGTCGGAATGACGAGAACGGCTAAACAGTTTGCTCTGGAGTGGTTTAATGGGCTGGGGCGCGGCACCATTTTGTGCCGCGATGTCGCCGCGTCCCTCGCCAAGGTCAAACCCGCCTGGCACGATGTCGTCTATCAGATGTATTTCATCGGGGTGAAATCCCAATCGGTCGTTACCATCACGGGGGCTTTCACTGGAATGGTTCTGGCGGCGCAGACTTACAACCAATTTCACAGGGTCAAAATGGATACCGCCACCCTGGCGGTCGTTAGTGTCGGCATGGTCAGCCAACTGGGGCCGGTGCTGACCAGTTTGATGGTGGCCGGCCGCGTCGGCGCGGCGGTGGCGGCGGAATTGGGGACCATGCGGGTAACCGAGCAGATCGACGCCCTTCGCACTCTGGCCGCGCATCCGATCGATTATCTGGTGGTGCCCCGGTTCCTGGCGATGTTTTTGGTCATGCCGCTCCTGACTGCGGAGTCCGTCTGCGTGGGCATTTTTGCGGGCTTTTTGCTCGGAGCCGGCCTGCTTGGAATCAACCCGACTTATCTTTGGTATAACATGCTGCATCACACCGATTTGCACGACATTTCGGTTGGCATGATCAAGACTCTCGTTTTTGGAGGAATTATCGCCCTGATTGCGTGTGACAAGGGGCTTAACTGCCCGCAGGGCGCGGAAGGCGTGGGCCGGGCCACCACCGAGGCGGTCGTTTATTCTTCCATCACGATTTTGGTCTGCAATTTCTTCCTGACGCTCATTCTCACACGGCTGCTGCCATGATTATCGAGGCTCGTGACGTCAAGAAGAGCTTTGGCGGCATTCCTGTGCTTCAGGGCGTTTCGTTTTCAGTTGAGCGGGGCGAGGCGGTCACGATCATTGGAGCCAGTGGCGGCGGCAAGAGCGTGCTGCTCAAGCACATCGTCGGCTTGCTGACGCCGGACGAAGGTGAAATTTTTATTGGCGGAACGGATATCGCGTGCCTGGATGAACGGCAATTGATGCCGGTGCGGCGGCAATTCGGAATGCTGTTCCAAGGGGCGGCGCTGTTTGATTCGCTCAACGTGGAGGAAAACATCGCCTTCGTGCTGAATCGGGAGAGAAAATATTCGGCCAAGGAAATCGCCTGCCGGGTGGAGGAAGTGCTGGACATGGTCGGTTTGAATGGCATCCAGAAGAAATGGCCGTCCGAACTTTCCGGCGGCATGCGCAAACGCGTCGGACTGGCCCGCGCCATTGTATATCGGCCGGACATTCTGCTTTACGACGAGCCGACGACCGGCCTGGACCCGATTGCCTCGGATGCCATCGATCACTTGATTATCCGGGTCGTGCAAAAGCTCAAGGTCACCTCGATTGCGGTGACACACGACATGCGGAGCGCGCGCCGCATTGGAAAGAGGATTTTAATGCTTTACCAGGGCCGGATTTACGCGGACACGACGCCGGAGGAAATTTTCCGGTCGGAAGACCCGGTCATCCATCAATTTGTCAACGGCATCTCGGAAATCCGGGATGAATTTGAATTATGAAAGATACTCGCATTGAACTCAAAGTGGGCTTTTTCGTGGCGGTCGGGCTGGCGCTGCTAGCCGTGCTGATCCTGAGTTTCAGCCGCGGCACGACGCTGTTCGCGAGCACTTACAAAATCAGGCTCCTGCTCCCAAACGCCGCCGGCCTGAAACCCACCGCCGACATCATGATGGCCGGCATCCCCATTGGCAAGGCGACCAGCATGGAGTTGCTGCCAGACGGGCGTTCGGTGATTGTCAACATGACGGTGCTCTCGAGATATCCCATCCGGACAAACTCCGATTTTCAGATCGACGCGCTCGGATTCCTGGGCGACGAATACATTTCCGTCACGCCGCCCACGAACGTGGCCACGCAGTTTCTCAAGGATGGAGACATAGTGCTGGGGAGGACGCCGTTCAACATGCAGGAGGCCATTCGGTCCGTGTCCGGCTTGCTGGAGCACGCCCAAGTGCTGGTGAAGGACGCCGACCGGTCAGTCAATAATTTGAACAGCACCATTCTCTCCGAGCACAGCCTGACCAACCTCGGCGCGGCGCTGGCCAATCTGCAAAAAATCAGCGCGGCGGGGCTCAAGGCGGCGGAGGAGGCGGAGTATTTGGTTCATTCCAACGGCCCGGCGGTGGACCAGGCGGTGGCAAACTTGAAGACCTTCTCCGAGAAGCTCAACTCGACGGTAGCCGACCTGGATCGCATCATTGCCACCAACGGGCCAGGAGTGGACGCCGCCATTCAAAACTTGCGGGACTCCTCCGCTTCGATTAAGCAAGTAGCAGCAGATTTGCAGGCAGGGAAGGGCCTGGTGGGTGGATTGTTGAAGGACGAGAGCATGAAAATGGAGGCCGCGGCGGCGATCAGCAACGCGAATGCCACGATTGTCTCGTTCGGAACGCTCGCCAGCAACATCAATCAGAGGGGTTTTTGGTCAATGCTCTGGAAACCGAAACACACGGACAAAAAGCTAGACAATTCGGGCGCGGCGGCTTCACCCTAGATCATTAGCCCGCCGCGCGAATTACCTTCATGAGACCACTCTGGGTCATCCGAATTCTTTTTCTCTCCCTGTGCGTGGTCGGGGGTTATGAAATCAGCCAGGTCCGGCCTGAATGGGTGGATAACGCGACGCGCGGGATGGTGATCGGGTTCGGCCTGGGGGGGCTTTGCATTGCGCTGGATGAGATGCTGAAGGGCTTTTCCCTGCGCGCCTTTTCGGCGGCGACCTTCGGGCTTTTTCTCGGCTCGGTGGTGGCGTGGCTCATCGACCATTCCGCTTTGCTTGACAATTCGGACACGGCGCAGCGGCGCGTCGTCCGGCTGTCCCTTTTCCTGTCTTTCAGCTACCTCGGCATGGTGCTGGCCATGCGCAGCAACAAGGAGGATTTCTCGCTGATTATCCCATATGTGCGGTTCGCGCCGCAAACCGGCTCGGAAACTCCGCTGCTGCTGGACACGAGCGTTATCATTGACGGGCGCATCGCGGATTTGATCGAGGCGAATTTCGTCCAGGGTACCCTGATCGTGCCTCGATTTGTCCTGAACGAGCTGCAAAAAATCGCCGACTCCAACGACCCGGTCATCCGCGCCCGCGGCCGCCGCGGCCTGGAAATGCTGACGCGGCTGCGCCAGAACAAGCAGAACGAAGTCCGCATTCACGACGCCGATTTTCCCGAGGAAACGGAAGTCGATTCCAAGCTGGTGCGGCTGGCGCACGTGCTCGGGGCAAAACTTTACACCAACGATTACAACCTTGGCAAAGTGGCGGAATTGCAATCGGTGCCCTATGTGAATTTAAACGAATTGTCCAACGCGCTGAAGCCCGTCATCCTGCCCGGCGAGGTTTTCACCCTGCGGGTCGTGCGCGAAGGCAAAGACAAGGGCCAGGGCATCGGCTACTTGAACGATGGCACGATGGTGGTCATCAACCGCGCCCAGACTATGATTGGCCAGCAGGTCACGATCAAAGTCTTGAGCCTCCTGCAAACCGGGGCGGGAATCATTATCTTTGCCGACCTTAATGATGCGCCGGGCGCGGAACGGAGCGCTTGAGAACGATGGCAGTTGCTTTGCGCGAGCGGAATTGATAAAGAGTTTGGCGATGAGTTGCAGCAGAAAAATTGTCCTCGCGCTGCTGGCGCTGATTTTGGCGGCCACGCTGCTCCCGTTTACGCGCGAGCGGGTCGATTGGACTTGGACCAATGCGGAGAGGCATTCTGACAGCTATCTGAATTACCTCGGCAGATGGCCAGACGGCAGCCACGCTGAATTGGCCAGGATCGGGCTTGCCATGAGCCGGAGGCACGAGGAAACCAAGGCGGAGGAAGCGCAAGCGGAAAGACTTTACGCGATGGCCCCGCACAATACCGCCAAGTCAAAAGCCGAAAGCAAATTGGAGCGGCAATCGAAGCAGGATGAATTTTTCTGGCGCCGGGCCAAAGGCGCCAACACGGTGGCGGATTACAATTTGTATCTCGAACATTTCCCAAACGGCAAGCACGCCGAGGAAGCCCGCCAAATGCTGGCCACGCCAGGTCTGCCCAGTGGCCAGTAAAAAGCTTTTGGCTTTTGAACCGGGGGCGAAGGATCTAACCATGAGCGCATCTATGTTGTTCGATCTTTTTGGCGACGTCGCGGTGGTCATTGGAGGCACGGGCGCCTTGGGCGGCGCGATGGCCGAAGGCCTGGCGCGGGCGGGCGCGAAGGTTGCCATCCTTGGCCGCAGCGCCGAACGCGGCGCGGCTTGTGTCAAACGCATTGCCGAAGCGCATGGCACCGCGAAATTTTTCTTCGCGGACGCCGTTTCCCGCGCAAGTTTGGAACAGGCGCTCCGGCAGGTTGAAGTGGAGCTGGGGATTCCGACCGTTCTTCTCAATGCGGCGGGCGGAAACGATCCGAAGGTAACCGTCACCGACGAACTTAAATTCGACCAGATCGCGCTGGGTGATTGGCAGGCGAATTTCGATCTCAATCTAGTCGGCGGCGTTCTTTTGCCCTGCCAGGTTTTTGGGCCGGGCATGGTGAAACGCAAGCGTGGCAGCATTATTAACGTTGCCAGCATCGCCTCGCATGTGCCGCTCTCCCGCGTGGCTGCCTATTCCGCTTCCAAGGCAGCGGTGCTGAATCTTTCCCAATTCCTGGCCCGGGAATGGGCGCCGCACCAGGTGCGCGTGAACACGATCACGCCCGGCTTTTTTCCGGCGGAACAAAACCGCCGCCTTTTATTTGACGAAAACGGCGCCCCGACCACGCGAGCCAGGAGCATTCTCGCGCACACGCCGATGGGACGGTTTGGCAAGCCGGATGAATTGATCGGCGCCGTTGTGTTCCTGGCCAGCACGGAAGCGAGCAGTTTCGTCACCGGTTCGGACTTGCGGGTAGACGGCGGTTATTTGTCGATGACGGTTTGACGCGATTATTAATCGCTCCTTTCTTGCCAAAGCGGATGGTCGCCGTTATACTGCGGCGCAGTTTATTCGATCAGCTTTATGAATCGCCGCATTTTCTTTGGGATCCTCGTGGCCGCGCTTTGTGTCAATTTCTTCTTCGGGGCCGAGATTTATGTCTACAGCGCCCGCGCCTCGGAAAAGGATGATCCGTACGAAAATTACAAATTGCTGGCCGACGTCCTC
This sequence comes from uncultured Verrucomicrobiae bacterium, assembly GCA_963764165.1. Taxonomy (GTDB): domain Bacteria; phylum Verrucomicrobiota; class Verrucomicrobiia; order Limisphaerales; family Palsa-1400; genus Palsa-1400. Next base: position 2,552,067 of record CAVXRD010000002.1, on the reverse strand, counting down.
GAAAAGGTTCGCGCCGAGTATGTCGACGGCGACAAGCTCACCTATCAGGATCTGATCCACGGCGCGCTCAAAGGGATGCTCAACAGCCTGGATCCACACAGCGAGTTCATGGATCTCCAGAAATTCGACGAGTTGAAAAAGGATACCGAGGGCGAATTCGGCGGCGTCGGAATCATAGTGCAAATGAAAGCGGGCGTCCTGACGGTTATCACGCCGATGGAGGACAGCCCCGGCAGCAAGGCGGGCATTTTGCCGCTTGACCAGCTTCTCAAAATCAATGGCAAAGCCGCCACTCGCTATGACATCGATGACGCGGTGAAACAGCTTCGCGGCGAGCCGGGGACGACGGTGAAACTCACGATCCGGCGCCCGTCCACCGGCCAGGTCAAGGAGTACGACCTCGCCCGCGCCATCATCAAAGTAGACACCGTCAAAGACATCAACGACAAGGAAGAGTTCCCCCTCGGGCCGGACAACATTGGTTATGTCCGCCTGACGCAATTTGGCGAAAAGACGTCGGACGAATTGGACAAGGCGCTTCATAAATTGAGCGACCAGGGCATGCGCGCGCTCATCATGGATTTGCGCGAGAATCCGGGCGGCCTTTTGGAGCAGGCCGGGCAGGTTTGCGAGAAATTTCTGCCGCGGGGCCAACTCGTGGTGTCGACCATCGGGCGCGGCCCGGCGGCGCGTTCGGAATACCGGGCCAATTATCATGGCAAACGCTTCGAGTTGCCCATCGTGATTCTCGTCAACGGCGACAGCGCCAGCGCGTCGGAAATCGTGGCGGGCTGCATGCAGGATCTGCAATCGACGACCCACGCGATCATCGTCGGCGAGCAAACGTTCGGCAAAGGCTCCGTGCAGAGCATCCTGCCGCTGGCGGATGGTTCCGCCCTTCGTTTGACAACGGCGAAGTATTACACGCCGAGCAACAAAGTCATCCACCAGCATGGCATCACGCCGGACATTGTCGTCCCGATGTCGCAGGAAGATGAGCAGAGTCTGATGCTCAGGCACATGAGCGGCGCATTGGAAGCCCTCGACGAAAAGGATCGGATCAAAGTGCTCGCCGTGCAGGATCGCCAGCTTAATCGCGCCATGGATCTTCTTAAAGGAATCCTTCTTTATTCCCAGCGCGCGCCGTCCCCGTCGCGTGTCGCTTCCGCCAAGCTCGTCACGCCTTGATTTCCTTGGGTGGGGCGGACAATTGCCGGGTTCAGCCGCCTTATGCTTCCCGGCGGCGGCGGGCCCACATGAAAATTTGAACAGCAGGAAGCCCTTTGGAACGGAGATGGAAATCCTTCCGCGGCTCCCATCCAAAAGGCTTTACGGCGCGGTTGCGGCGCGGTAGAAGCCAGCGGCGCCGGTCGGAGTCACCGAAATTGCAGAGACGGCCCTTTTGCTGAAGTTCGTGGCAACGGGCATCCAGCTCATCAAATCCGTTGATTGCTGGATGACATAGGTCACATTGGTCTGGCCCGTCAGTTTGAAATTCAATTGACCCTGCGCAAGAATCGGCTGGCTCAATTGCGGTGGCGTGAGTGATCGGTAAACCTGGATAAACGGCACGGAAACAGTCGTTGCTTGATTGGAGCCGGGCGGCGAATACACCCGCCAACCTTCAAGGGCAAAGGATTCCGCTCCGAATACGGTGTAAAGATTGCCGACGTTGTCCCATGCCACATCAATAAACTCCTGGCGCGAATCGCCCTCAGGATCCGAGAAGAAATTCGTGACGAGATCCCCGGTCCCAGCCATAAAAATGCTGAGGTCGCCCTGAAAATCGTCGCCCTGCGACCCGTAACCCCTTGAAGCGACTGCCACATAAGTTTCGGCCGGGTCCACAGCCACGCCCGTATTATTGACCTGCGTCGAATCGTTCGTTCCATTCTCCCAGATGGAGGTTGTGTCCGGTGGGCCGTTCGACGGCGGCGGGGGAAAACAGAGTGTTTTCGGCGTGGGATCGTTAGTCGTCTGCCATCCCTGTTGAATGGTGAAAATGTCTCCGTTGGTTCCCACCGAAACGGAATACGGCGCGTAATCCAGATCCGAGCCGTTCGTCATGGTGACATCGATTTCTCCCATATCGTTGCTGGCAATTGCCCCGCAAGCAGGGAAATCCCATGAAACAATTCCGACCCCGTCCGGGGTATAATCGGCCATGTAAAGTTGAAGGTTCGTTCCCGATCGGCAGACAGACACGCCGCTCAAATTAACGTTCGGGTCTGGATAGTTGTAGGAGGTGAGCACGTTGACATAGTTGGTCGATAAAACCTCGTCAAAAGACATGACCACTCCCTCCGCTGACCAGTCCTCGACGTAGAGGCGGTCATCGGGGCCGACGCACATTTTCCACGGGCTGGGGTTGAAAAACTTTCCGCCCGTCCATGGATACCCGCCGGTGCCAAACCAGCCCTCGTCCGCGGGACTGCCATCCGCGTTGTATTTGAGCATGCCTGGAGTCATCGCCTCTCCGTCACTGATCTGGCCGGAAGCGGCGTTTCCCACAAAAACGCGACCGTAAAAAGGGCTGTTGGTGTTGTTGTTTACAGCAATGCTGACAGGGAAAAACACCTCGAAATTCGTGCTGTCATCGGTAATGTTGGTCCAGCTGTCATAGCCCATCGAGGACGCGGTGATGCTCACTTGATATTCGCCGACGGCGGCGGCCGCGCCGGCGCCATTGGTTCCGTTCCAGAGCACCGAATTAAAGCCGGCATTCGTGCCCGCATCACCCGTGTCCGAGGTGATCGTTCTGATCGTATTTGTGCCCGATAGGATGGAAAGCGAGACTCGGCTCGCATTGTCATTGAGGATGTAACTGATGGTGACCGGGCTGCCAGGAACAACAACTCCCGCCCGGCACGAGCCGTTGATGCGAATATCCGTCGCATACACGTTTGCGCTGGCTTTTGGGGAAACGAGAAGGCCCGTGAGAATAAGGCAAAGAATCAGCAACCCTGGGTTGCGCCACAGTTTCATTTTCCGACCATCCTTCTCACTGTACAAGGCTAGGCGATGTAATTGCCGATTCAAAGCGCTTTCGTTTAAAATAACGCGAAATTTCCCGGTTGACAGGATTAAATGCTTCAATCAATATATCCGCATTCGTTGATAAAACGAATCTCATTCAGAGTGGTGGAGGGACTGGCCCTATGAAACCACGGCAACCGGCGGCAGCAATGCAGCGGCGGGTGCCAATTCCAGCCCGAGGGCGCGCAAGCCGTTCTTGCCATCCGGCGGGCAAAAATGAGAAGAGCGTCTTCTGTCGATTCCTCTTCTCCCGATCCTGATATGGGATGGGGCAATTTCGCGCCCCCAAAGCGAGTGAAGACTATGGAAAAACATGCCAGCTTTATGAAGGCGCTCAAGTGCCGCGAGTGCGGACGCGAATATGCGCTCACCGCAAACCACGTTTGCGAGTTCGATTTCGGCCCGCTCGAAGTCGTTTACGATTACGAGCGCATTAAACAATCGATGACCCGCGCTGCCATTCAATCGCGCCCGAAAAGCATGTGGCGTTACCGCGAGCTTCTGCCGGTGGCGGGCGATCCGACAGTCGGGCTGGAAGTTGGTTTTACACCTTTGATTAAGGCGGATCGCTTGGCCCGCCGCCTCGGCATTCGCGAGCTTTGGATTAAGAACGACGCCGTCAATTATCCCACGCTTTCGTTCAAGGACCGCGTCGTCAGTGTCGCTTTGAGCCGCGCCCGTGAACTGGGCTTCACCACCGTCGCCTGCGCTTCAACCGGCAATCTCGCCAACTCTGTGGCCGCCAACGCCGCCGCCGCCGGATTGAAGGCTTATGTCTTCATCCCGTCCGATCTCGAAGAAGGCAAGGTGTTGAATTCACTGATTTACAACGCCACCGTTGTCGGCATCAAAGGCCATTACGACGAGGTTAACCGCCTGTGCGCGGAAATCGCGGGCAAGTATCCGTGGGCGTTCGTGAACGTCAATATGCGCCCCTATTACGCCGAAGGCTCCAAGAGCATCGGCTTGGAAGTCGTCGAGCAATTGGGCTGGAAGATTCCCAACCACACCGTCATCCCGATGGCCTCCGGCTCGTTGCTGACGAAGATTCACAAGAGTTACCAGGAAGCGTCCAAACTCGGCCTCGCCCCCGAAAAAACATACAAGATTCACGGCGCGCAGGCGACCGGTTGCTCGCCCATCTCCACCGCGCAAAAGGCCGGGCTGGATTTCTTCAAACCCGTCAAGCCGAACACCATCGCCAAGTCCCTCGCCATCGGCACTCCCGCCGACGGTTTCTACGCCCTGCGCGTGATGAAGGAAACGGGCGGACGGGCCGAGGACGTCACCGACGACCAAATCCGCGAAGGCATCAAATTGCTGGCGGAATGCGAAGGCATTTTCGCCGAAACCGCTGGCGGCGTGACCGTTGGCGTGGCCAAGAAACTCATTGCCTCAGGCGCCATTCCGGCGGATGATTCCGCCGTGTTGTGCATCACGGGCAATGGTTTGAAAACGCTGGATGCCGTCGCCGGCCACACCGGTCGCGCCCAGGAGATCAAGCCCAGCCTGCGGGAATTCGAAAGCCTGCTCAGTGCCGAAGGCCGCGCGGAGGTTCGCGCTTAAATCCCCACAACAGTCAAGACGATTTGATATTATGCCAGTGAATGTTCGCATCCCCTCGCCGCTGCGCAAATTGACGCATGACGAAGAAGTGGTTCAGGTCGCCGCGACGACCGTCGGCGGCGCCATTGCTGAACTGCAAACCCGCTACCCGGGCATCAAAGAGCGCCTGACCGACGAAACCGGCGGCGTCCGCCGATTCGTCAATGTCTACGTCAACGAAGAGGACATTCGTTTCCTGCAAAACCAGGAGACCGCCCTTCGCGACGGCGACGAAATCAGCATCATTCCCGCCATTGCCGGCGGATAACTTATGCCGCCCAAAAAATCCAAATCAGCCTCGGAAGATGTCCAGCAACGCCTGTGGCTGATGTATCCGCCCAAGCACATTACTGATCCCATTATTTGGGAAGTCGGCCATAAATTTCCGATCAAGACAAACGTTCGCCAAGCCAGTGTGACGGACGAAATCGGCATTGTGTGCCTGGAAATCAGCGGGCCCGCCGACGCCATCAAATCCGCCATCAAATGGCTGGAAAAAATCGGCGTGAAAGTCGAGCCAGTCGAGATCGGCGTCATTGAAAGCTAGCCCCTCGGCGAGGCGTCCCTGCCGTGTTTTGGCTTTTGTGCAGCGATTTATTGGTTAAGGGTTTCCCTCACAAAGAATCTTGCATATTTCCGAGACTCGATGCTTGACGTAGATAGGGGGTTCCTATAGAGCTTTACGAGTCTTGGCCTACTGCTTTCGAGCACGCAGCCGGTCCATGGCTTGCGTAACAACCTTATGACAAAACGCGATCTTGTAGTCCGTATCAGCGAAGAGACGGGTATCGTCCAACAACAAGTTTTGGAAGTCGTTCAGAAAACCTTGGATCACATCTGTGAATCATTGGCCGACGGCACCACCGTCGAGCTCCGCAATTTCGGGGTCTTTGAAGTCAAAGTCCGGAAGGCGCGCATTGGCCGAAATCCAAACCAGCCTGAAAAGGATGTCCCCATTCCCCGCCGCGCCGTGGTGAAATTCAAACCCGGCAAGGAAATGCGCGAATCCGTCCTGAAATTGTCCCCGGCTTCCGCCACGGCCAAGGCCTGATTCCAGACCAAATGTCACAGTGAAGGCACGGACGTTTCACGCTGTGCCTTTGACGTTCATTTTGATTTTCCAAGTTTTCGGAACTGTGTATCGTGGCCGCAGAGTGCGGTTTCTATTGCCAGTCGTTTTGGTTTGCGGCTTATTCTTGGGACGCCATTCCGCGCGAGCGGAAGACGTCCACACGGGAAGCCGAACCCCATTTCTGCACAATATTCCGCTGCACGACTCCCTGGGAAAAGTCATCAGCATTCCGCCCGTCGTGGGCGAGGATGGGAAATCGCAGGAGCCAAAAGCCCCCCCCTACTCACCCGCCCAGACGTGCGGCAAATGCCACGACTACGACACCATCAGCGAGGGCTGGCATTTCAATGCTGACAACGGCGGCAAACCGGGCCGTCCCGGTGAGCCATGGATCCTGACCGACCCGCAAACGCACACCCAAATTCCGCTCTCTTACCGCGGCTGGGCCGGAACTTTCAAACCGTCGCAAATCGGCCTGAGCGACTATCAGTTCATCACCAATTTCGCCCGCCATTTGCCAGGAGGCGGAGTGGGGGAACCCGACAAAATCAAGCCCAGCGACCCGGAAATGGGACGCATGAACATTACCGGGAAATTGGAAATCGATTGTTTCCTATGCCACCAAACGTCCGGCCGCTACGACCAGGAGGGCCGCTTCAATGCCCTTAAGGCGCAGGATTTTCGCTGGGCGCCAACCGTGGGCGCAAATCTTGGAGTCTTCGCCAGCTTCAAGAGCGCCGGGGCAATCGCGGATTCCTGGAGCCCAGGCAAGCCGGTGCCTTCGACCTTGCCCGCCATCAAGTACAACCGCGCCCGCTTTGACACGGAGAACAACGTCGTCTTTCAAGTCGCCAACCGGATGTCCGTCAATAATTGTTATTATTGTCACACGAGCGTTTCGCCGTCTGGCGATGCGGGCTGGCATTCGGATTTGGATGTCCACATCAAGGCGGGGCTGCTATGCGTCGATTGTCATCGCAACGGCCTGGATCATGCCATCGTGCGGGGATACGAAGGCGAAGCCAAAGACCGTGTGGTCAGTGATTCAATGGTCAGCCTCCGCGCCGCCCTCCTTCGCCGCGATGATTTGACTTTGAAAGAGCCCGAGGCGAAAAAGCTGGCCCACCAGCAACTTGAGGCCGAAACCAGCAAAGTCGAGACTCTAACCTGCCGCGGCTGCCACACTGAGGGCCGGCTCGGTGCCCCCAAATTAGTGCATAAGGGTATGCCGCCGGTCCATTTCGACCGTCTCACTTGCACCGCCTGCCATTCCGGGCCGCTGCCCGAATCGGAGCCCGTCGAAGTCCAAACCTCCATGGCCCACAAGCTCGGCTTGCCCGCGCCGGAACGCGGAAAGAACACCGCGCCGGTCATCGTGGAATCCATTTTTCTGCGAGGCCCGGACGGAAAAATTGGCCCATATAAAATGGTCTGGCCAAGCTATTGGGCTCGGGTCAGCGGCACCAATGTCACGCCGATGCTTCCGTCAGAAGTTGCAAAAATTGTCAGCCTGCCGCGCCCCTCGACTGCCGAAGCCGGAGTGGATCCGTACAACACAAAGCCACTGACCGCCGCGCAAATTCAAAAGGGCCTCGAATCGTTGGCGCCAGATTCCAAAAGCGAAGCCGCTTACATCGCGTCTGGCAAGATGTATCGGCTCGAACACGGCGCGCTCGTCTCTGCGGAATCCCCTGCCGCCCAGCCCTACTCGTGGGCGCTCGCGCATGACGTCCGGCCGAGAGCGAAAGCGCTCGGGGCGCGAGGCTGCGCCGATTGCCACGCGAAAGATTCCCCCATCTATTTCGCCGCCATCACCGCCCGCGGCCCGGTCGATCCCACCAATGCGATCACAAAAGCCAACTGGGAATTTCGCGGCGATGACAAGAAAGCGGCCTCATTATTCGCCTACACCTTCATTTTTCGCCCCATGCTAAAATGGATTGTCTTTGGCGCGGCTCTCGTGGTTCTGGGTGTGCTGTTGAACTTCGGATTGCGCGGATTGGGCGCAATGGCGGCGCAGGCGTCATCCGCGAAGAAGGAGCGGCCCTGATGCGCGCGTCCGCAAAATTCTTTTATGCGGTGCTGGCGGCGTCGGCGCTTTTTCTTGCGTTCACGGGAATCGGCACCTTTTTTTTCGGCAAACCGCCGATGACCCATTGGGTTTTGATGGCCCATGTGGCGGTGGCGCCGCTGTTCGCGCTTGGTCTGGCAGCCGTCGCGCTAACGTGGTCGGATGTTTGCCGATACGGCGCGGTTTCGCCACTCATCGGCCCCGCCAAGTTTCTGCTTTGGATCATTCTGCTGAGCGGATTGGCAGTTATGCTTTCCGGCGTCGTGCCGATGACGCCCCTTTTTGGAACATCGGGCGAGCATTTTCTCTATTTGACGCACCGTTACAGCGCGTTAGTGCTGGCGGCCGCCATTGTCCTGCACATTCCTGCGCTGTTTTGCTCCAGAAAGGGCTGACCGCCCCATGTGCCGCATGAGAAGCAGTTCCATGCCGTCACTGGACGCCCGGAATTCGAGGGGCGCTTCAGTATCCGCCGCATCTTTTTTGCAAAAAGGGAGCTTATGGTCCAAGCTGGATGGCTTGGGCGTTGGCCTTGGTCAGGATATATCCGCCGCCGTTTGTGGTATTGAGCAGCACCACCCCTTGGCCGGTCACTTTGACCGACCCGCTGACATTGGTCACTCTGAGCAATCCCGTTTTGGAGGCGAGTGAACCACTCAATTTGGCCGGGCCGGATAGCTTGCCCAATTTGAAATTGTTGCCGATCGCTATCTCGAAGCTGTTTGTCTCGATAGTAGCGCCATGGGTCGGTTCAAGAATCGACAAATTTGTCAGGTGTTCGAGGACGTCGATTGCCTGAGTCTTGGTCCACAGAGACAGCGCGATGGGGTTGGTGCTAGTGAACGCGTCTGGGAATAGGCCTTTGGGGACGGAGGGATGAACCCAGGCCAGCCCCGCCCCGGCATCGCTGGCGGAGTCCAGATTAATCCAGCCCATGAGAAGGCCCGGCTGGCCAGATAGGTTGGCGTAGATTGGAACATTGCCCGTCTGGGAAACTGCAACGGACTGGATGATTTTGGCGCCATCGGCCAGTGCGCCGGCAATGGTAGCCGTGCCAGCGTGATTCGTGATCAAGGCATAACCGTCACCAATAGGGACTGTGGCTGACGCACTGCTGGAGCCTGGCGGGATCAGCATGGTGTACGCCGCCGAGGATTTACTGTGATAGGCTCGGTCGGCTAAAAGAGCGGCAACCCAAGCGACACCATTACTGGTTCCGGACACAGTGCCGATTATCTCTGGGGAAGACTGGTTCAAATTCAAAAGTGTCATGGCAACCGTCAGAGGTTGGTTGATCGCGCGTGAAATAACATTGCTCGCCTGGCCGCCCAAATCAAACGCGCCGCTGAAAGAGTGGCCTTTTCCGTTGATCAAGAGCGTCCCACTGTAAGTTCCGCTCCCGCTGACAGTCAGCCCGTGAAGCATCCCTGCCGTTTGTTCCGTCACTCCATTTGTGGTGGCAAAAAGACCATTGTAAACACCGGCCATGGAGGGGAAGGGATTCGTTTGAAAATTGGCCACCAGAATCAAATTGCTGGAAAAGGTGAAGGACGTCGCCGGCTTTGTAGAATACAAAGCCAGATCGGCGATGTTTGTGCCGCTGCTCCAATTGGCGAAGATCCAGTTGCGTCCGGGCAACTCGGACGCGGTGATGGCGTAGCTCTTGCCGAGCTTCAAACGTGCCATGTTGGTTGCGCCGCCGGCACTGGTGATTTTGCCGACGCCGTTGATCAAGACCGCCAAAGCGGAATCCGCTGGCAAAGAATTAGAGTTAGTCAAAATGTAGGCCCCAACGTAAGTCGAAACCTGATTCGGCACCACGGTGACGGTCTGAATGGCGGGGAGGACTATACCCGCTTACCGGCGCAAACTGGATGGCCACAATGTTGGACGAATTCACCTGCTTCACGGCATCCGAACTGTGATAGCTGGACTCACCGTGAATCCGCCAACCGGCCCCCGCAAGGACAGCCGAGGCCGGTTGCAGTTGTATCTGCACGTAACCTGGATTGTTCGCGCTGACTGTACTGGGAGTGATCTCCAGCGGGGTAGTGCCCCCTGCAGGCGAGTCTCGCCTCCCGTTGCCGTCCCCTCCCGTCGCTGGCATGTCCAAGCCGTTCGCGTCGTTGGCAATAATCCGCCCCTCACCGGCTTCCGCTGCATAATCGATCAATTCCACGACAGTGCTATCGATGGCTCGCACAGCAGATGCGTATGGCAGAAGCCCATCGGACACCGTGCCCAAATAGACGCCAGCCGGGCAAAAAACACCGTTGGACTCCACATAGAATGGACTCCCGGCGTTCCCCTGATAACCCAAAAACCAGTCTCCCAAGTAAACCTGATCGTAGGCCAATGGTTCATCGGTGGCCCAATTCAAAGCATTCGTCTGCGGCGAGTTCTCATACATCTCGCCATTTGTAATATTGATAACGCCAAACTGCGACCCGTCCACAGGATAACCCACCATCATTTTATTTGTCGGGCTGGTCAACCACACATTCGGCGTCCCGTCTGAAAATAGATAACTCGCCGAATTCCCTCCCGCAACCGGCGACGTAAAGAACAACGCTGCAACGTCAGAGTTCCGTGACGCTGGACTCGACTGCCCTGGGGCCAAGCCATCTTGAAGATCGTTGATTCGGTTACTGGCATACCCGCTGAGCACATACCAGCCCCGCGCCGTCATCGGGTAGGGCGGAGTCACACCTGTTTCCTGTTGGGGAAACCAGGTGGCCTGGCTTGCGTACGACAAAGTCTGGTCGTTGAACACCAAATCCGCAGCCGTCAGCACCACGTTCGCTTCCACAGCCACACCGCTTCCGTACCCAACATCTGTTTGCAATTGGCCATTGAACTCAAAAGGAGACGTGCTGATCTCGCTGGGAGGAACCTGCACTGGCAAGCTGGTGAAGCTGGACGGCAGGTTGGACAACGGAATAACAGGCGCGTAACTGACCGACAGCACAGCAGGATAATCTGGCACAACCAGAACTGATATGGCAGCGGGAGTGGCATAACCGGGGACGGATGCGAAATCGATGAGATACTTGCCAGCGGCCAGGTTGACTCTGTAGCCGGAAGTGAAAGACGGCGCGGGGCCGCCCGCCACGCCCCATGCGGCCTCCGCGGGAGGGGATTGCACAAAGTTAACCGTGAGCGCTCCCACGTTGTTGACGTTGCTTGAGGAAGTGGCCGGAGAGTACTGATTGGTGACAAAGGTGGTGCCCCCAATGACCGCCACATATCCTGGCGATGGAAGAGTGGGAGTCAAGTAACCCGGCACCGTGCTAAACACAATGGGGTACTCGCCTGCGTTCAGATTCGACGCCGCCGTGCCGCTGTTCCGCCAAGTCGTCTCCCAAGGAAACCGCCACCGGCCGTTGGCGGAAGATGGCAGCAGAGTGACCTCGATCTGACCGTGTGCGGTCAACATTTGAATCCGAATGCCATAGTAATAGTAATAGTAATCGTAGTAACTGGAATCCCAACCGCTAGCACCAGCCAGATAATAAAACGTCAACTCCTCGTCCCAGTGCGGTTCATATATACCTGGTCCGATGCGGGGGGCATTGCCCTCGAAAAGAACATATCTCAAGTTAAAGCATTCTAAAAATGCATCTGGGTCGAGGAATTGAACGCCGCTCCCGATTGTAACGTTGGTAAGGCTGCCGCAGTCTTCAAACGTAGCATCCGCGATGATTTCAACGCCATTGCCTATCGAGACACTTGAAAGGCTGGTGCAGTCTTCAAACGCGCCCCATCCGACTGCAGTGACACTATCTGGGATGTAAACACTGGTCAATCCACTGCAACCAGCGAATGCTCCATACCCGATGCCGGTGACAGTATCTGGGATTGAAACGTTCGTTAAGCCGCTGCAGCCGCCGAACGCCCACGGTCCGATGCTAGCCACGCTGTTAGGGATAACGTAGGAAACCGCGGCATAACCCTCGGGGAATCCGACAAGGACGGTTTGGCTTCTGTTAAACAAAACCCCTCCGACGTTTGTATAGGCGCGGCTGTTTGAATCCACAACGATGGCAGCCAGGCCTGGGCAGTAGGCAAAGGGTGACCCAGCCATGTTGGTTAAGCTGGCAGGAATCGTGACGTTGGTCAAGCTGGTTTCCGAGAACGCTAAGCTTCCAATGCTGACGACGCCGTTAGGAATAGCAACGCTGGTCAAGCCCGAACAACCTTCAAATGCGGAGTCCCCGATGCTGGCGACGCTGCCGGGAATGCTGAGGTTGGTCAGGCTAATACAGTCTTGGAACGCATTCGTTCCGATATCTTTGATACCGTCTTCGAGCGTCAAAACTGCCAATCGCGTGCAGTCGTAGAACGCAGCCTCCCCAATTCTGGCGACCTTTCCCGGAATCGCCATGTTGGACAGGTTCGCGCAGTCATTGAACGCGCCGTCCTCAATGTTGGTGACGCTGCCGGGAATGCTGACGTTGGTCAGGCTAATACAGTCTTGGAACGCATTCATTCCGATATCTTTGATACCGTTTTCGAGCGTTACAGTTTCCAATTGCGAGCAGTCGTTGAATGCTGCTTCCCCAATTCTGGCCACCTTGCCCGGAATCGTGATGGTGGACAGGTTCGTGCAGAAGCCGAATGCGCTTTTTCCAATGCTGGTGACACTATCGGGGATCGCCACGTTGGCAAGCTGCGCACAAGAATAGAACCCATAATCCCCGATACTTGAGACGGTGCTGGGTATAGTGTAGGAGGCCCCGGGTTTTCCCTGCGGATACCCTACAAGAGTGGTCTTTTTATGGTTAAATAACACACCTGCCTCACTGGCGTAGGAGGGGTTGTTTGAGCTGACAATAATCGCTCCGAGATTTGTGCAGCCATCGAAGCAGAATTCCCCAATTTTGGTGACGCCGCTCGGGATGTCAATACTCGTCAGATTGATGCATTCGGAGAACGCGTAACCTCCGATACTGACGACTCTGGATGAAATCACGATATTGGTCAGGCTGCTGCAGGAATAGAAGGCGTTATCGTCGATTTTGGTGACGCTGTTGGGAATGCTAATATAGACTAGGCTTGCGCAATCTTGGAATTCGTTTGTTCCTATATCGACAATTCCGTCTTCGAGCGTCGCGCTTGCCAGCCGCGAACAAGAGTTGAAGACACCTTCTCCAAATTTGACGACACTGCCGGGAACCGTGATACTCGCCAAGTTCGTGCAGTAATTGAACGCGCCGTCACCGATGTTGGTGACACTGTCAGGAATGCCGATGCTGCTTAGATCTGTGCCTGCGAATGCGTAATCTCCGATGCTGGTGACCTTTAGATCATTGATGGTGGCTGGAATGTTCACCGCGCCGCCCGGCCCGCTATAACCCGTGATGACAAGAGTGCCGTGGCTGTTGGTATATGTAAATTGACCTTGTGCCGGCGCTGAAACGCCCAACAGCAACAAACAAAAAATGACGAGCCACGTTTTTTTCATTGATACAAGCAGTTTAGAAAATGAAGTTAAACCTTGCTTCAAACACCCGCTTCATGGGCAATTCCTGATAGGCGGTCAGCGGGTTTAGATTGTAGCCGCCGCCGGCAAGGTTGAGGATGCCCAGCTGCAATTCGGCCCGGCGGTGCAGAAAACGGTAGCCGGCGTAGATGTTTTCCTGGAAGAAACTGGAGTATGGCTCCATGGGCGTCCAGCCGGAATTCTTCTGGCCATACCAATGCGCGTCGAACTTGCAATAGAAGCCAGAGCGGTCGTTGAACAGGATGTAATTGTCAATTTCCTGCAGGGTCGATTGAAAGTGGTTGGGCGCGATGACAAAAGCCGGAATGGCGGGATACATTTGGTGAAGGTCGGATTGGGTGACTTTATAGGCGGCGCCGAGAGCGAATCCGCCGCCCAGAAGCTGGTTGAGGCTGACTGAACCGTCGTGCTCGACGTAATTGAATTGTTCCGGCGTGGAGGAAACCGCGGCTGGCCCCTCAATATCGCCCGAGCTGTCCTCGCTCACGACGAAATCGCCCTGGCCTTGATTCACCCGCGAGGCCAGGCGCTCGGCCTGGAATCCCAAATAGGTGCGGCCGCCAAATTTAAGATCGAGAGCCCCGCCCATGGTTTCCAAGGTCGGGGCCGATTGGGAAGCGACGCCTTGGGCCGACTCGGGAATAAGGCTGCGGAAGGCTTGCGGAAAGCCCGCCAATTCGGTCGGCTCCAGGCGGTAGCTTTCGTCCAGACTGGCGCCGCCGAGCGACCGGGTGTAGATCCCGCGCACGGTCGCTTCCGGAGCAGGACTCCAGACCAGGGCGGCTTTGGGACCGAGTTGAGAGCGGCTGTCTTCGCCTGAGCTGACGGGCGGATTGCGAAAGGTGTCGGGGAATTTTTCGGCGTCAGCCGCCAATCCGCCGGTAAGCCACAGATGCTCCACCGGCTGGACGGTGAGATAGGAATAAGCTGTGGCTCGCTGGAAAAGACCAACCGTATTGCCGCTGTAAGACGGCGCGAATAAAATAGCCAGGTTGCTTGATGGATTCGCATACTGATCTTGCGTGCGGAACTCGCCTGATTGGTAACGCCCGCCGGCCGACAGGGTGACTCTGTCCCATTGGCAAATTTGGTTCAGTTCGGCTGAATAAATTTCAAATGTTTCCCGGTAGCGCGCGTCGAATGCATCGGCACCGGATCCCCCGGAAATAACGCCGCCGCTCTCGTCGAGTTTCAGTTGCGGCGCCGCTCTATCAGCAAATTGCTGGTCGTCCACCAGCCTGCCTAGAAGAAGCAGCGTATGCATGCCGGGCGCCCACTCGTGATGCCATGTGCCGACCAGCTCGGGCTGCTGCTGCTCGGCGAAGCTGTAATAGGGCAGGGCATCGCTTTGGTAGTAATACTGATTATTATCGCCGGAATGGAAATTTTCGTATTCCACCAGCAGCATGGCGGTGTCATGCGGCCCGACTTGCTGCTTGAGTGTCGCGTCCATGCTGAGATTATCCAAAGTGTTATTCACTCGAAAACCGTTGTTATGGGTGTAGTCGAGGTCAAAACCGTAGCCAGTATCGCCGTAGGCGCCGAACTGGGATGCTGTCTGGCGGATCATCCCGTCAGTCCGGATGTCGGTTGAATTTGCCACGCCCAGGCCATCTGCCTCGAATAGCTTGGAGTAATCCTGTTGCGAGACTTGCTGGGAAAGGCGCCCGGAGCCCACAGGAGCCAGAATGTTGGCCAGGAGCAATTCGTTAAACCAAACCGTGTCGTAACGCAGGTTGAACTGCGTGGGATCAAGCAGTGAGTAGTAGCTGTCGGATAGGAACAAATGCGCGGCGGCGTTGCCGTAATCGTCGTTGACCGCCCGTGCCGCTTCCCGGACGCTGACATCGGTCATGCCTGCGTCGCGGTAAACGGAAGCCAGGTTGGCGCTGGTCACGGCGTGATCCTGGTCCAGCAGCAGACGCGAGCGGAACACGCTGCGGTTTGTATTATCGGCCTCGGCGGACTGCAGATCTGAAATGGCAGTGTTGATTTGATTCTCCTGCTGTTCCAGCAGCGCCGAGTAGAGCCGCGCCGTTGGATCGCGAGGATCGAATTCTCGGGCCAGCTTTAGCTCCTTTGTGGCTTTTTCATCCAGCCCCGCCTGGCTAAACGCCTTGCCCAAGTAACTGCGGAACAAAGCCCGTTGCGGTTCCACGGCAGCCGCCACTTCAATATCGTCGAGGCCCTGGCTCGTCCGCCCCAGGCGAATCCAGCACAAGCCGCGCCCAAGCCAGGCATTGCCAAGACTGCCATCCAGGGAAATGGCGCGATCAAACTCAGCGATGGCTGGCTTGATTCGATTCTGCGCGGACAGAAGAAAGCCGCGCAAGGCGACCGCCTGGGCATTTCGCGGCGCCAGCTCCAAGCTCCTGGCCAAATCCTCCTGCGATTGGTTGACACGCCCAAATCCGAACTCCAATTCAGCCAAGCGCTCCCACGCAAAGGCAAAGTCAGGCGCGCGCGCCACCGCCTGGCGGGCCGCCTCCCGGGCCGCCTCCAAACGGAATTGCGCCTGCAAATAGTAAGATTCAACCAGCCACTCCGTCGCACAAAAATGGCTGGTGTCCGCGCCAGCCAGAGTGGCTATGTTGTTGGTTTTGACCAGCGTGACAAACCGTTCCAGCGCGCGGCCCAGCCTGCGCGGCGCAGCCCCTTCCCCTGGGGCGGATGTGCCAGGGCTCAACCCAGCCAGCAAGTCCCATGCTCCGTCGACGTTTCCAACACTCAGCAACAAAGCCGCTTTATAGACGCGTTCATCGTCTGATACTGGAACCCGTTGGGCCGGCCATAGCTTGAGAGCTTCAATAAGGTTGCCACTGCGATAGGCATTCACCGAGTCCTGCAAGTCGCCGCCCAATCCGCCCGGGGCCACGTCGTCCAGGCACAGCACCCCCGGATAATACATGCACCACTGAATCAAATCCATCGTCGCGACTACGGCAGTGCGGGCCGGAGGCGCTCCGAGCCGGGCCACGCCGGACTGGCCGCTGGCAAGAGTCAACTGCCCCCACTTGTTTTCCATATCCACTTCACCATTGAAAACGGTGATGCTCGTGCTGTCGGCGTCCACTTGCAGCACAAACTCCGTGCCGCGAACAATGGCGGGGGTGGTGGGCGTATTAAAGCGCAGCTTGCCGGGCGGGCCGCGATGAAAATTGAACACCTTGCCCAGCCAAATCTGAAGGGTGGACTCATCCTCCGAGTCAAGCGGAAGCTGGACACGGGTTGACTGCCCCAAGGTGACTGCGCCTCTGCCATCGGGATACCAGATGACAGCCCTGCTGTTAGTCTGGGTGCGCAGCTGATCCCCGTGCTTGAGAATATTATACGGGGCGTTGGTGGTGGCCGGATCCCATGAGGTGGCGCCGCTGCGCAGCACCTCCGCGCGGTTTTCCACAAACAGCACGAGCGCCTGCCCCTTGGCGAGCGCCGCCAGATTGGTTGTTTGCGCCGGCAGTTCAAACGCGCAAAACAGGGTGACAATAATGGTTCGCCACATAGTTTCAAGTCGCCAACACACCGCCTCCGTAGAGGCTCTGAAAGAGAGGCCGCGCGGAATCCGTCTTGACCTGGAGTTCGCCTTAAACAGGGCTCACGGCCGCTGCTGCGCCTGCGCCGCGAATCCCTGCAGCCGCTGAATGATCGTCCGCAACTCGGGAGCCACATTGGCAAAACGCGAATCGCCCAGCCACTGCTGCGCAACGGCCAGCGATTCCGCGTCGCGGCTCATCAATGAGTCATGGTCGGGGGTGGCCGCCTGAGTGAGAAGGTTGGGCGAGATCATGAAATTGGCGTTGGGATAGATGCCGGCAAACGTTTGCAGCTCCGCCGCGCTAATGGAGGGGTTGAGCAGGTAGCTTTGCAGGATTTGCTGCTGTTGCGGATCCCGCACGTCCGCGCGGGCGAAGTAGTCCGCCCGCGTCGATTCCCGGCCCGTCATCAAACCCGGCTGAGCTTCCAGCGCCTGCAGCACTGTCGCCGGGTTGTTGATGACCAATCGGTCCAGCGCCAGGAAGGCGGCGTGCGCCACGGCGGAATTGTCCTGGCTTTGCACCAGGCCCGACAGCGTTGGCACGAAACCCGTCCCGCCCAAATAAACCGGCACATCGAATGCCTCCAGATAACCGGTCGATGGATTTTGCTGCCATGGCGCATATTGCAGCATCAGGGCTATTTTTTGCTCCAGAAGCGCGCGGCCATCGGCGCTGGCGTCACCCGAGGCCAGATTGCGCAAGGCCACCGCCCATTCATCGGCGGAATCCATGCCAGCCAGGATGATTTTCGAATACTCGGCGGCGGTGGCGGGATCGAGCCGGGACCATTCATCCAGCAAAAAGGTTCGGAGTGTTGGCGCTTCGTCCAGCAAACCGCCGGACGCGAGCCTGAAACCGAGATGGGTCGGCGCGTCCGACTTGGAATCCAGAAACTGCTTGATGGTAGCCACCGCTTCTTTGACAGGCATGGCGCCCAGCGACTGGCGCAGCGCCGCCAATTGTTGTCGTGTGTTGGCGGCATTGGAAGCCGAGCGCAACGCGTCACAAGCAGCTTGCAGAACGGAAACATGCGGCGCCAGAGACACCGTGGTTTGAGGGAAATTTTGCCCCGATGCGGAAGACTGGGACGGACCAGCATCCGGCTTGGTTTGAATCGGGCGGTGGATAGCAAGCGCCAGGATAAGAGCCAAGCCAGCCAAGCCCAACCACAGCCATTTTGGATTTATTCGTGGCGACATCATATCCCGTTCCGGTTTGCTTGATAGATGATTAGCATGGGGGTGGCAGTGTGCAAGCTTTTTGCGCCAGGGGAAGCGAATTGTCTTGCGCTTGCGGTCCTCCGCGCATATGTATGACAGCACGCACTTTTTATTGATTGCCGCTTCTCCGCAATCGAAAGCTACAGCATAGGCGGGTTGCGTGGGCGATGGCGGGCCAGTGGCAGATTTTTGTCAGATTCTGGAAAATCAGCCGTATTTATAGCTATGAAACGAACACTCTTCCTCCTTTTAAGCAGTCTAATCCTAGCCGCACCGGCAGCGGTGCAGGCCCAATGGCCGATGCGCGACAAGGACGTTTATGGCTCCCGCAATGGCGGCTACTCCAGCAGCCGCGTGAACGTCAGCACCTACACGAACGCATGGTCGCTGGCAGGGGCGAGTCTGCCGCTGACGGGTGATGTGCTGGGCAGCGGAACGTCTCAATTGGTGGCCAGCGTACCTGGCGGCATCGGCGTATTTGACGGCATCGGAACGGAATTGGATTTCATTGCCACCGGTGCGACCTTGGCCTGCCTGGCTGACGTTAACCTGGACGGCGTGCTCGAGATTCTGGCAGTGCAAATGGACACCAATTACAATTTTGACATTCTTGTCTATCAAGCCGACGGCACCTTGCTGAAAACGATCGTGGTGGCAGGGACGGGGCAAGGCGACCAAACAGTAACTCCCATGTTCGCAGCCGACTTGGAAGGAACCGGGCAGGTGGAGATTGTCTCGCAACTGACGAGCGGATACGGAGTGGACGATGGCGGCGTGCGAGGATTTGAACTGACAAGCTACGCCACCGGACAAAGTATCTGGCGCAATGTCATTGGCCCGGCTCCCAACGGTGTGCGGTGGGCCAACGCCGGCGGCAACAGCAACCTGCTGGCAGCCGCGTGGGGACCGGCCAACGACAACGTGGGCGCGGACGGCACAGTTGATAATGCCAATTACACCTGGAGTTATGCGCCCGCCACGGGTGCGCTAAACTGGCTGCAATCTTACGCTTCCGGCGGATTTCTTGATTCCGGAGTGTATCTGCCCGACTTGAACGGGGACGGAACACGCGAGATTGTGGCGACGACGTCGGAACACGGCTGGAGCCTGGGCGACTATGGTTACGGTGGCCTTCAAATGTTGAATCCCACCAATGGCGCGGAGATGGCCGAATTCAATTTGGGCCATTACATTGACATTGATAACGCAGCCTTCGGCGACTTGGACGGTGTGCCTGGGGATGAGATCGTTGTGGCTTCTTATGAAGGCACGTCGCCTTTTCTGCTCGCCTTCGGTTCAAATTTGACGGCCACAGCAAGCTACAGCCGCGCCAGCGGACTTTTCATTCCAGTGGCGGTGGCGGATCTGGCTGGAACTGGCGCCCAGCAAGTTCTGGCGGTGTATCAGCCGACCAGCGGGAATGACACATTGGTCATCCTCAATGGCGCTTTAACTCAAGTCCTTTGGGAGAATGATTTCGGCGCTCAAACCATCCAGAATGTGGTGGTCGACGACCTAAACCAGGACGGACGCCTGGACATCATCGTTGCGCTGGCGCCCGGAAGCGGCGCGGGCCAAGTGGTGGTGCTCGAACCCAGCTCAATCTTCACGACGGAATCCGGCCTGACGAACTTCACGATCTACAGCACAGGGCTGGACGACCAATTTAATCCGTTGCCCACAGGAACCCAAGATCCGCATTACGTTATCATTTCCGCCCCCGACGGCACTGCGGCAACGCCCTTCGCGGCTTACGCGGTCGAGACAAATGGTTACCCCGTCGGAGACGGCGGCTGGCTCAATGATGACTCGTATTCACTCTGGGTCACCCCTCAGCCGAGTTATGGCTTCGAGAGCCAGGATCCTATGGGCTCATATGACTTTCGGACGACGTTTGATCTTACTGGATTCGATCCGGCCACTGCCGAAATTACCTTTCAAGCTATCGCTGATAACCAACTTGAGGATGTATTAGTAAATGGGATAAGCTCGATATCGAATTTTCCGGCCCCTTCGGACTTCGAAACCTGGTTTGGACCGTATGTCATATCCAGCAATTTTGTCGCTGGAACCAATACGCTGGATTTCATTGTCTATAATTCGCAGCCGGATGGGGGCAATCCATGCGGGCTGAGGGTTAAAATCTCCGGCACCGCCTCTAATACCACCTTGACGTCGGGAGGGCTGGGCAGTCTGACGGTTACTCTGCTGCCAGACGCCGCAGTCGCCGCCGGGGCCGAGTGGCAACTGGATGGCGCTGGTCCATGGCAAACCAACGGCGCCGTGATGGCGAATGTGCCGCCGGGAACGCACTCTGTTTCATTCAAACCCATTGCCGGATGGAATATTCCTGCGGATCAAACGGTTACGATCACCAGCGGTGTGAACACGCCAACCAACGTCCTTTACACGTTGATAGGGACGTCCACCTCGGGTGCCTTGACTGTCGATCTGCTCCCAGCCGCTCTGCGCAGCGCAGCTCAATGGCAGGTGGATGGAGGACCCAATCAGACCAGCGGGGCGACCGTGGCCAATTTGGCGGCGGGCAGCCACACATTGTCGTTTACCTCCGTTTCCAATTGGGATGCGCCGTCGAACCAAGTGGTCACGATCACCGACGGCGTGACGGCCCTGGCTAGCGGCATCTACACGTCCAACGCCCCGAGCGCCGAACTGGTGCTTCTGACCAACGGATCGGGCACCATCCAGCACGCAACGTGGTCCAAGAAGCTGAAGATCGGAACCAAATACACAGTCACCGCCGGAGCCAAGGCCAGGAACGTCTTCATCGGCTGGGTGGGTGGAACCAACCCGCCCTACTCGATGCTGAGCACCAGCCCTGTTTACAAGTTTACCATGGCGTCCAACCTCGTCGTGGTGGCCAATTTCGCGACCAATGTTTTCCTTGAAGCGGAGGGAACCTACCGAGGTCTCTTTGCCCCGGAAAGCTCCATGCGGGAGCAGTCCAACTCAGGCTCGTTCTCATTCAGCGTGACCAGCGGCGGCGCCATCTCCGGCACTCTTGATTTGAGTGGCGAGAAGGTGCCCCTTTCAGGCAAGTTCGACCTCGGGGGAGCGGCGCTCATTGTTTCAAAGAAAATCGGCGGCATTCCTTCACTGACCACGGCCCTGCAATTGGATTTTGCCGATCAATCCGTCAGTGGCGCCATTAGCAACGCCGAGTTCAGCAGCCAATTAAGAGGTGATCGGGCCGTGTTCAGCAGTTCATACAAAGCCTCTCTGTTTGAAGGCCAGTATACCTTCATCATTCCCGGCACGAACGATTCACTATATGGCCCTTTTGGAGCCAGTTACGGAACCGTGAAGGTGGACAGTTTGGGAAACATCACGCTGGCCGGGAGCCTGGCCGATGGCACCCCCCTCAGCCAATCAACAAAAGTGTCAAAAGAAGGACTGTGGCCTTTCTATGTGAATTTGTATGGCGGCAAGGGCTCGCTGTGGGGCTGGAATTATTTCACCAATCATACCATCACCGGTGCTTATCCGCTAAGCTGGATCAATGCGACAAATGCGTCGAAAACAGCGGTCTGCCGTTCGGGCTTCACCAATCAGGAGGCGACGCTGGTGGGAGAGAACTACCTTGGGGGCCAGAAGCTGCCTCCAGGACTGACGGTGGAATTGCAGCTCGACAATCCGCCGCTTACGATCACGATCCCAACCTTGCCAAGAAACGCGGACAAGCTGACATTGACCACCAACAAAACGACGGGAGTCATCAGCGGCAGCTTCGCCAATCCGGCCGTTTCGAAAAAGACAATTAAAGTCGGCGGCGTCATTTTGCAAAGCCAGGCCAGCGCTCAAGGCTACTTCCTTGGAACAAATCAAAGCGGCTTGCTTCTCATCGAGGGCCAGTGAAACATACGGCAGCATGACTGTCAAAAGAACATGGCTTGTTCTTTTTGGCTTGCTGCTTCTGCTGGCATCGCCGGCGGAAGCGCAAGCCCAATTCACGTACATGACAAACGCCGATGGCAGAACCCTGACCATCACCGGTTATGCCGGGCCTCCCTGGGCCGTGGTCATTCCAGCCAACATTAGCGGCATGCCTGTAATCAGCATCGGAACGAATGCGTTTTACGATGACACGAGCTTAACCAGCGTCACGATCCCGAACGGCGTCACCAACATCAGCGGCTACGCGTTTTATGGATGCTCCAGCCTGACCAATGTCACGATCCCCAACAGCATCGCCAGCATTGGAGACCTTGCGTTCTATGCCTGCTCCAGTCTGACCAGCGTAGCGATCCCCAGCTTGGTAACCAGCGTCCAATCACTGACGTTTCAGGACTGCACCAATCTGGTCAGCGTCACGATTCCCAACGGCGTCACCACAATTGAGGAATATGCGTTTACAGAATGCTACAGCCTGGCCGGCATCACTATCCCCAGCAGCGTTACCAGCATCGGAAACAATGCATTTACGGAGTGTTACAGCCTGGCCAGCGTAGTGATCCCCAACAGCGTCACCAGCATCGGAGCCGACGCGTTTTATCGCTGCACCAACATGACCAATGTCACGATCTCAAGCAGCGCCACGAGCATTGGAGACTCTGCGTTCCAAGACTGCGGCCGCCTGTCCGGCGTCTATTTTCAGGGCAGCGCGCCCGCTGCGGATGCGACTGTTTTCACGGATGACAATCACGCAACGGCCTATTATTTGTTTGGAACAACGGGCTGGAGCAATTCTTTCGCGGGTCTTCCCGCCGTGCCATTGGACGCGCCCGGCGCCATTCAGGTCACGCTTCTTCCTGCCTCCGCCAATGGACAGTGGCGATTTTCCTGGGAAGGGGCCTGGCGCAATAGCGGCTCTATCGTCTCGAATCTGGTTCCTGGTGCGGATTACTCCGTGGTATTCAGCACGGCGCCGGGCTACCTGGCTCCCACCAATCCGGGACTGGTGGCCGTCACCAGCGGGGTGACGACGCTTCTCACCAATTGTTATTCTCCCATTATAGCCTCCACTAACGTGAGCACAATGGGATTGCTGACGGTAAACTTTGTCCCCAGCCCGCCGGCCGGAGCCGCCTGGGGGCTTGTGGGCGCCACCAACCTGTTTTCCTTTTCATCCGGTTACAGCGCCAGCTTGGCGCCAGGAACCTATCTCATTGGTTTCGCGCCGGTCAGCCATTATGCCACGCCTGCCAATCTTTCCGTCCTGGTCGCGCCTGGAACGCCGACGGTGCGGCAGGTAACTTACCTGCCGGCTGTTACGACCAGCAACCTGCCAGCCAACTTTAGCCTGCCGAAGCCGGTGCCCCCAGGCCAGATTGCCGAGGCTCCATTTGCGTTCAACGGGCAGTTGCAAACGGACGCAGGCTATGGCAGCGGCGTGGCCGTGCTGCCCAATGTGGTTTTGACGGCGGCGGACGTGGTGTTCAATGATCAGACGTTGTCTTACGCCAGCCAGGCGACTTGGTTTTCCCAGGAGGAGACGAATCTGTCCGTGCCGGCCCCGTTACAGGCGCGGGGCTGGTATGTGCTTAGCGGTTATGCTTCGCAACGAACCGGCGATCTCCAGGCCGGCCTGGCGCCGGGGCAATCAAGTCCGGGATCACGTAACTTCGATGTGGCGGCCTTGTTTTTTATTTCGTCCACGGCGGGAAGCGCCTGCACCAGTTATCTTGCTTCGGACGCGCCAATGAACCCCTGGCTGACCAGCACGAACGAAAAAATGCTGGTGGGTTATCCCGTGGACGGGTCGCAGTTTGGCGAACCTGGCATTACCAATGGGTACATGTATGAGATTTTGCCGCAAACAAATTCCCTCCGCCAAGCCACCGATCAACCCTCAGCCGCCGCGGAGGTTTACCTGGCCGACTCGTTCCTAAGTTTTCCCGGATATAACGGAGGCGCACTCTATGCATCGTCCAATGGCGCCTATTATCCGGCAGCCATTTATGTGGGAACCGTCTACCAAGGACTCGTGCCGATTGCCTCGGCTGTCCGTGCCATTGACAGCGATGTCACCCATCTCATCAATGACGCAGCCAACGCAGCCGGCAACGAGACAGACAGCAGGCCCAGCGAGAGTGAGTTGAAACATGCGCCGGCAGCAGCGTCAACCGCCCGAAAGGATTCTCCTTCCGGCGGCGTGAGTGAGATTTTAGCGGGCCAGGTCACCGCGAACAATCCCGCTTATGTGCAAGCCCAATTGAAACCCGCCTCAGCAGTGCAGGCAGGGGCTGGGTGGCGCCTGCAAGGGGAGACTTCCTATAGCTTCTCGGGAACCAGCAAATCAGTTGCGGCAAGCGACGTGGTGATTGAGTTCAAGCCCATCAATGGTTATTCGACGCCCTCCAACCAATCCTTGAAGCTAGAGGCGAACCAATTCGCGTATCCAGTTGGGGCCTACAGTTTCGAACAACGCTGTTCCGCCGAGCTACGGAACGCTGACGCTCCTTGCCAATGGCGTGGGAAATATCAAGGGCGCGGGAAAAGCCACCAACGGCGCGCGATTGATAGTGGGGGCCAAATATGCCGCCACAGCCTCTGTGGGGAACGGAACCAACTGGCTTTTTGCCAATTGGAGCCGCGGCACCAATGTTGGCAGCATGACCTTTCTATCCACCAACCCAGCCGTTTCTTTTTACTTTTCCAACAACCTCATTTTGGAGGCCAATTTTGTGACAAATCCCTACACCGCCCTGGCAGGCTCGTACAACGGCCTTTTCCTGACAGCCGGCGGAGTGACGGAACAAACCGCGGGCAGGCTGAAGCTATCCATCGGCCAGAAGGGTGCGTTCACCGGCACGGTTTTCATCAACGGCGCGAGCCATTCCTTAAGCGGCAGCTTTGGTTTGACGGGGCAGGCCACCAATCATATCTTGCGCGCCGCCAGCGGAGGAGGCCACCTGACGGTGGCCATGATACTGTTGAGTTTGAATAATTCGCCGCCTGAGGTCATTGGGACGGTTTCTGGAACGAACGAGAATGTGCCGTGGGTAGCCACGCTGACGGCCGACCGGGGATCCCCCAACGCGCCCTCAGCTCGGTATACCATGCTGATCCTGCCCGACACAAACAGCGCGCCGGGCACTTCGCCCGGCGGCGCCGGTTTTGCGTCGATTACCAATTACGCAGGCGCCACCAAAGACCCCGCCAGCGCCTGCGCCACCATTGCCGGGACGCTGGCCGATGGCACGGCATTCAACGAGGTGGTCCCTGTTTCCCAAAACGGCAATATTCCTATCTTCGCCAGTCTTTACGGCAACAAAGGCCTACTCATGGGCTGGATTAATCTGAACCCCGACAGCCAGCCCGGCACGGGTCTGGTCTGGGTTCATCCCCGCCCTGGCGCTGGTTTGATTAGAAACTCCTTCACCGCCACCAACCTCGTTGCGTTGTCGCCTTGGACAAATCCCCCATCGGCCAGCACTCTTGCGGCCATGACTAATCTGGCGATTCTCGGCCTTTTCAACGACCCCGCCACCGATCGCAGCAACTTTGATGTCGCCATCAGCGGCAAATTCAATGTGAGCAAAAGGTCCGGCTCAGGAAGCGTGAGCGGCTCGCTGAACCCCAAAACAGGATTGTTGACAGTAAACATCGGCAGCGGGACAAAAGAGCTGACGGGTCGCGGCGTCATTCTGCTCAATGCCACCAATGGCGGCGGGTTTGTCCTGACCAAAACCAATGCTGAAGCCATCCAGCTTGGACCGTAAGCCTGGCTGGCCGGTTGGAAAGTCCTCCGGCCGGCTGCCGATTCAATGAAGCCGTTCCTGGAGCCGGGAGACTTTCTCCTGGAACTTCGGAGTCATCCGCTTTTTGTTTTGATAGACGACATCGGCCGTGACGCCAAAGGCGCCCATCACTTTTTCCACCGGCCAGCCTTTGATAACGTGGGCTTCGAACAATTGAAATTGTTTGGCGTTGACAGTATGGCGCAGCTCGGCCAGGGCGGCATCCCGCAAATTCAACCGCCACTCTTCCTCCCATCGCGCGTCTATGTCGTAGCCCGTGGGATTCGGGATGCGTTCCACGGTCTTCGTGCGGTTGGCCTGGCTAGTGGGGCGCGGCTGGGAAATTTGAACTGGCGGACGGGCGCGGAACTGGTCCGCGACCTTGGTCTTGGTTATTGCCAAGAGCCAAGCCTTGAACGATCTGGATGAATCATATTGGAAATTCTTGATGTGCTTGGCGGCGGCCAGCATGGTCTCCTGCACGACGTCTTCGGCTTCCTCGTCAGTCATGCCGCTCTTCTTGGCCACTCCGTAGATCAAATTCCGGTAGATGGAAAAGAATTCCCGCCAACTGGCGCTGTCCTCTATATTCTTGATGCGGTTCAGGAGGCTGGGGTTGGTGGGTATAATCTCAGCCGCTTTCTTCGATGCGCTCATAATCGTAGGTCAATTTGAACCAGGTCGAACTGAATTTCTTTTGCGATAGTAACGGAATTGCGGGAGATAGCTCAAGTCAAAAAATTTCGATAGGTCACTCTTGTTTCCGATGCAATTGACCGGCGGCGCGTTTGAGCGCGACTTGCAACCCCGCCGCCGACCGGTATCGGCTTTTCGCTGTTTCGTGGCACGCTTTATGGATGATATTGTTCATAGCCTTGAATTGCTCCGCCTCGGCGCGCCCGCCGATCGAATCGGGGAGCGACGGATATTCGTCGGCCCTCTTTCCAGTGCTGATTTCGTAAAGCACCTTGCCAAGACTGTAAATATCCCCGCTGAACGTCCCAGCTCCATCCCTCGGCATGAACCCGGGAGTGCCAGCCATGGTTTTGGCGTCGCCAGCGGGGATGACCAGACCCACGTCCGCCAGTTTGGGCGTGTTCTCGACGAAGATAATATTCGAGGGCTTGAGGTCGCGATGCAGCAGTTCGCGATCATGGAGATTTTGCAGCGCCGCGCAAAGGGCTACGCCAATTTGGAAGCATTCCTCGTAGGGCAATTTCTTAAGCCTGGTTCGCTCGCTGGCCAGCGTTTTTGCGACATAATTGGCGGGATTGATGTTTTGTCCGGTTCGTTGGTCGTCAGCCAGCTCCATCACATAGTAAAAGTAACCGGCATCATCCCGGTAGCCTACTTGAAGAATGTCGACGAACCCCTCATGCAGCCGCGAGATGGGTTCAAAGGCTTGAATCCCGCGAAATTCACGATCGAAAGGACCGGTGTTCTGGAAGGCCGAGCGCGAAACAACTTTGACGGCGCGAAATGTGTTAAGAGCGACGTTCCTGGCCAGCCACACTCTGCCGAAACTTCCCTGGCCAATGACGCGCAACAATTCGTGGTCAGGGATTTCAGGCTTAGGCGGTTCCGCTGGCGTCGGCACAGCGATAGCTTCTTCCCGCGGCGAAACGACCGGCGGAGGCGGAGATGCCGGCTCTGGCGGAAGCGCCTTGCGGCGCAAAATGCCAAACGCATACCAGCCAAAACCCGCCGGAACTTCCACAAATGCAATTGAGGCCCACGAAAACCAATAGTGCGCCTTTTGTTCCAGGAGAATCCCGCCGAGGCACGCCACCAGGAAAAGGCCCGCGCTCAAGAGCAATGCCGCGGAGGCCTGCCTCCCGGGGAGCGCGGTTCCAAGCGCAGCCCCAAATAGCAATATAAGCCCCATTTCCGCGGGCACCGAAAGGCGGGAGATCCAGTCCCCGCGAATCAGATTCAAAAAAGCTGTGGCGTGAATCTCGACCCCAGGGCTGGGGCCGCCTTCCCACCCTGACAAAGGGGTGGAGAATTCGTCGCCGAACTGGGACAGCATCCACCGCGTTGGGTGTTCGGGAAATAGCATCTGATCGCCTTGAGACGTAGGCCACCGGAGCTTTCCGACAAACACAATTTTATTCGAGACATCTATGTGCAGCGCGGCGGTATCATCCAAAACCGTGCAGTAACGCACATGCGGTATCGTTCCTTTCGGGCCGTAATAGTTAATCCAACGCTCCTTGGCGGGGTCTGGCGGAGCCAGGCCGAGGGTGGCCGCCGTCTGCCACGCCAAGTTGGTACAATTCGAGTAACAGACCTGTCGAACGGACAACGTGGTCCATCTCCATATCTCCGGGAAAGAGTGGCAGACACAACAATCCTGCTTCGCCCCAAGGCGCCGCTGAGCCGATGGGATTAACGGGTTGCAATAATTCCGCGCCGCCACCCTCCTGAAGCTGCGAATCCAGTACCGCTCCCAGAACCACATCCACATGGTTGGTGATGGCGTTTGTGATGGCCTCGGCGAACTCCTGATCCACCACCGCGTTAGTCCATGTCCTGTCCATCAATACATCGAAAGCGACAGCCCGGGCGTGAAGGTAAGTAAGCCTCTTTAGCAGTCGCGCATGCAGCGCGCGGTCCCACAGCCCTTCCAACGGCTGGTTGAAATTAGTCCTGGATTTATCATCCATGTAAACGATGACTGCCTCGTGTGGCACGGTTTCCGGTTCGAGAAGCATCGGAAAATCATAGCTGAAACGGCTCAGGCCCTGTGTGAAGGTAAAATAGCAAAAGGCCCACCCGACCAGGGTGATCGCAATCACTCCAAGGATTTTGCCGCGCCAACCGCCTGCACGAGTCGGCTTTACTTTGTCAGAATCGGGCCGTTCCATCGTATTTCCCATTGGATCCATGATGAGCATAAACCAAATCGATTCAACATATTTGCTTTACGAAGAATTGCTTTTTGAAATCACCCTTCGCAACTGTCAGAAATACCGTCACGAAGCCCAACTGCAGCCGTTTTGCCTCATCAGTCATGCTTGCATCCGGCAGGCGAATCCATATAGTCTTTTCACAGGCTGTCATCGGGGTCTGTTACAGAAAGGCTGCCGATAAAGCCATGTAATCAATAGCATCCGTAGCTCAACTGGATAGAGCTTCTGACTTCGGATCAGAAGGTTGGGGGTTCAAATCCCTCCGGATGCACCATTCATAATCCATGTGGGGCTGCCATTGGATCGCTTCCGGGCCTTATCGGGCAAGCCGGCCAATAATCGGACGGTACCACATCCCCGCGGGCTAGAATGCGAGAGTGCTGGAAAATGAGGCGCAGGGTGATTTTAACAAATTCAGCAGCGAGCGGCACGGATTTGGCTGGCCACAGGGGGCTTGTGAAACTCATGCGCGGAAGTCTTGGAAATATCTTCCAACCTGACGGCGCGATTCCGCTCTGACCACGTTAATTGCCGTGCGCCGCGTCACTTGATAAAGCCACGCCGTCAAAATGGTCTTGGGCTCCAGCCCCTTGGCGCTGCCTGCCAGATCGGAAAAGACGGACTGGGTTGCCTCTTCAGCCAATTCGGGTGAGCGCACATGGCGCAACGCGGCCGAATAAACCTCCCGATTCTCCCGCGCAGATTGATCCAGCAAATCGAAATCGCTCATCATCTGTAAATATATCCCCGCCGCCGTAAGAAACCCGCCGTGATTTGTTGGAAAGGGAGAGATTCGTGCTCTGCCGGAGCCCTTTCTGCTTTGGAGGACCGCCATTTTAGCTTTGTTTGTGCGCCGCTGTTGCAAATCGCCAATAGAGACGCCCCCCTGGCGCAGGACGTGGTTCAAAGTGTTTTCACCGATTTTGCTGGAAAGGCAAGCTTTCGCGATGAATTCGGCGAATAAATGGGCGAACCGGATGGTCGGTTGGGTAATTGTCAGGCTAAATTCTCCATCATGCAGATCGTGCGAGCCAAGCCGGACGAGGCAGCGTCATTGATCGATATCGCTTTCGCCGCGAAGCGGCAGCGGGGCTATCCTGAAACATGGATTGAGAGTTGGCGCGACGCGCTAACTGTCTGGCAAGAGTTTATCGCCAGCTACGAGACTTACGCCGCCATCCATGTTCGCACCATCGGTCTCTGCGGGCTGGGCCACAAAAATGACAAACTGGACTTGCACCACATGTGGGTGTTGCTTGATGATATTTCGCCTGTGGCGTGACAGACCATCCGCGAGCCGAGCAGGATAGATCGCCCCGCCCTCTGCCGCGGCTGGAACGGCTGCGGGTGGGTCACGTCGGACCGATTTTCTTCGACATCCTGAAGCGGTGCAATTTCTGGCCGCGACATTCGGAGAATTCCTCGGCATCAACCTGAAACCCGTGGCGCTCAAAGAAAGGCCGCGCCGCAAGACTCGCCTCGGTGAAAACCGTTGATATTGGGGCCTTCCGCAATTCGGCCTCCGCGTCGAGATACAGCCGCGTCGCAAGTCCCTGGCGGGCAAAGCGCGGGTGTATGAATAGCATGTCGATATGTCCGGTCATGTCGTAAGTCAGGAAACCGGCGATTGTGCCGTCCGCGTCCGCGACGATCGCGTGGACGCTCGCAAGCCGTTGCCGCCATTTGTCGGCATCCATATGTTGAGGCGCCCAGGCGGACAACTCCTCACGCGTGTAAAACGGCGCAGCAAGCGTGTGGATGGCGGCGCGGTACACGCCGATGACCTGATCCAAATCGGGTGGTTGGAAAGGGCGCAGGTTCACGAATAAAGAAAATGCGGCTTGGCGCCTGTTGATGGCATCATGAAGCCGGAATATTTTCCAGTATTTGTTTGCCCATGCTCACCCGTTTCTCCACTGAGAAACCAAGCGATGAATAAAATGACGCAACGTTTTCGTTGCCAGCCATAATCTGCAGATTGATCTTCATGCATCCCTTATCGATTAAGGCCCGCTCCGCGGCCAAGACCAGGCGAGAGCCGATGCGCTGCCGACGATGGGAGGGGGAGACGGCAAGAGAGTAAATCCAGCCGCGATGGCCGTCGTAACCCGCCATTATCGTGCCAATCACAGCGTTGTCGGAGGCAGCCACAAAGAAGAGGCCGTCGCCAACCGCGACTTTTTTATCGATGACGAGGCTCGGATTGTTGTGCGCCGCCTCGTAACCGAAGACTGTTTCCCACAACGCAATAACCTGGCTTCGATGAATCGCGTTCACAAATGGTGAAATAGTGACAAGGATCATGCGCGAATAGCATTATTGGAAATGTTATATGGAATACTCTCCCGCATCTGTCTCCTTGGTGTCAACGAAATTTTATCACTTCGGCCAGGCGGCTGATCCCTGTTTGTATTTCTGGCACAGATGGCTTGGTGAAGTTCAGGCGCATGGTGTTTTGGCCTGCGCCGTCAAGATGAAACTCCTCGCCTGGAACAAAGGCGACGTTTCGCTCCAACGCGCGAGGCAGCAAACTCCCTGCCGAAACGCCTTCCGGCAGCGTCACGAAAATGAACATCCCGCCCTCCGGCCTGGTCCAGCTTGAACCTGGCGGAAAATGCTGTTTGAGCGCCTCCAGCATGGTGTCACGGCGCTCCCGGTACACCCGCCGAAGCATTGGAATAACCTCCTCCAGATAGCCGCTGTTGAGAAGAGCCAGTGCTATGTGCTGGTTAAAGGTGCTGGTGTGCAAATCCATCGCCTGCTTGGCCCTTCCCATTCGCTCAATTATCTGGCGGGGTCCAATTACCCATCCAACGCGCAAACCCGGCATCAGCGTCTTGGAAAAGGTTCCAGCCTGAATGACGCGGCCGCCATCGTCGGGAGGCAAGTCCAATTCCAACAGGCTTGGCAAAGGCTCGCCTTCATAGCGCAATTCCGCGTAGGGATTGTCCTCGAACAGCGCCACATTGCGCCCTTGCAGCGTGTCAATTAAAAGTTGTCTTCGCTCCTGGGTCATGGTCACGCCCGTTGGATTCTGAAAATTGGGAATGAGATATGCCATTTTGGGATATTCCCTCAGCAGGGGTCCCAATTCGCTGGCATTGATTCCGCTGCTGTCCGCGCCAATTGGCATGAAGGCCGCGCCATAGGGCTGCCAAGCCAATAACGCCGCCAAATAAGTCGGGTTCTGGACAATCACGCGATCTTTGCCGTCCAGCAACACCCTGCCGGCAATATCAAGGGCCTGTTGTGCGCCGGAGGTGATCAAAATGTTTTCGGGGCGCAACCGCAGAGATTCGTTTGAATACCGGCGGGCGATCCACTCGCGCAGTTCCCGCACGCCTTCCGTCTCGCCATATTGCAGCGCCCGCGCGCCCGCGCGGCGCAACACCGACTTAACGGCGTCCTCTACCCGGTCCAGAGGAAACAATTCGGCGGCTGGCAATCCGCCGGCGAAAGAAATCATTTCGGGCCGCGAAGCGACCTTTAACAATTCGCGAATTGCGCTTGATTTCATCTGCTGAGACCGCCGTGCGATGCACTGGCTCCAATCGATGGTTCTTGTGGCCGTCACAAGCACCAACTTACAGCGTCGGGCCGAATCGTGACCAATACTTCTTAGTTTCCCCAGTCATGCCTTTGGGGCATAGTTGCGCGATGGAACTACGGCATTTGCGATATTTTGCCACCGTCGCCGCCGAGCTTAGTTTTACCCGCGCGGCGGCCAGACTGCGCGTTGCTCAACCGGCATTAAGCCGGCAGATCCGCCAACTGGAGGATGAACTGGGCGTGACACTGCTGACACGCTCCTCGCGCGGCGCAGAGTTAACAGAAGCCGGGCGCGCCTTTCTGGCCGAGGCGCGATCGCTTCTTTTGCACAGCGACCAGGCAATGCGGGCGGCCCGCCAAACTGGAGCCGGTCAAGCTATGAAGATTGGTTACATCTGGGGCTTGTTCCATTCGCTAGTGCCACCCTGGCTGGATAGCTTTCGCCGCCAAAGCTCCCAAACCGCCGTCCATCTTTTTGACCTCACGCCGATGGAGCAAGCCCGCGAACTGCTGAATGGAAAACTGGACGCCGGCTTTATCGGCTTTGCCCATGAGGCAGGCGCGGCAGGCTTGTGCCGGCGCAAAGTTGGCACATGCGCGTTCGTGGCGGCTTTGCCGCGCGGCCATCCACAATCGCGCCAGCCGAAGGTCGCGCTGGCCAGCCTGGCGAACGACTTTTTCTTCGGAATCTCGGAGCAGACTTATCCTGGCGCGTCGCAACAAGTGGCGGACGCATTCGTCCGCGCCGGATTTCGCCCCAAAATCCTTCAAATGGTGGAGCGCGGCTACACGATTCTTGGGTTGGTGGCCAGCCGTTGCGGAGTCGCGCTTGTGCCTGAGTCCTTGCAAGCCCTTCCTCATGCGGGCATCACCTTTCGTCCACTGGCCCAACCTCCAATCGCCGATCTTTATCTGGCTTGGCGCGCTGATAATGCTTCGAGCACGTTGCGCCAGTTCTTGTCAATCATGCCACAGCCAGTCAAATGAAATTGATTTCGGGCTTCTTCAAACCAATCATCAAAACGACTGCCGTGAGCCGCCGCAATCGTATGCTGCCATATGCGATCGTCATCTGCCGCAATACGAAGCTCCCTCAGGTGGCGATCCTCTAACGACTCAAGGCAAGCGAAACGGCCTGGGAAGCTGGATGGAATTTTGAGCAATGACACAATTGCGGACTCTCTCCCAACAGCTTTGACCCCTCCGGGGCGTTTGTCACCAGCCAGGAAAGCTCTCCGGTTTATCAAAGCAATCTGGTGGAAACCTTGAAAAAGCGGGTGATCGAAACACTCGGCGAAGCCTCCAACTTCCGGCACATCGCCCCGAATGAATTCATCATGGTCACAGTTACCGGCGCTCCCAGCGCCACCGCCGCATTGAATGCCTTCGCCGCCTACAAGGCCGACAGTGATCCAATGTCGGCGCAGCCCGCGGGGAGAACCATTTCGACGTTCGGCATGTCCGGCTATGGCTCAGCTCCGGGGCGCGTTTTCAAGAGACATGGGGCATTCCTTAATGGTTCCAACCGAGCCACCCTCATGACCATTCGCATCAAGCAATCCGACGCTCTGGCATTGGCCGACCACAAAAATGAGCCACGACGACTTCATGAGAGCCGCGCAAGTGACGACATACCTTGGCCCTTCCACCCAGCCAACGCCCTCCACGACCGCCGCCTGGCAGGAACGATAAGACTCTTATTCCCCACTCAACACAGCGCATAGCATAGGAAAAGCGACCGCAGACGAGGAATCGCGGTCGCTGTCTCAACGGATCCATTGGCGGCCTCAGCAGGGCTAGTAAATTGGCGCAATACGGCCAATTTTACTTGCCTCATCTCCCCTCCAACTTCTAAATTTCATTTTCGGAAATCCAATCCCGGCGGGAATAGAATTGTAGAATGTCATAGAGCCACACCGACTGGCATATTATGCGCGGCTGTTCGGCGTTCCGCTGCCTCAGAAATCCCAATAGTTGGTGCGGGTCTATTACACACAACCCGTCCGGCTCCCAATCCTGGCGGCGGCGCGATCATCGGTATTCGATCGCCTTGTCTTCCTGGGCATCCGCCATTCTCCGAAATTTTCTTGACAGCTGTCCTGGCGAAGTGTTTAGTTAGCTTGTATCCGCCAGCACGTTGCAGTCGAGGATTGAATATGGATCGACAACAGTATTTGAATATTTTGGCTGCCGAGATTCGCCGCGTTTACAATACCGAGCCAACGCATTTCGCCTCTGCAATTGTGTGGCTTCCATCCTCCAGTAGATTTTCGGACCACGACTCGGTCGAAATCTTTTCCGTGGAACCAGTTCATTCCGCGCGACGAGTGTATGCTTGGATGCGAAACGGCCTCTCGGGGCAATCGAGCCATGTGGTGACGGTTCTTGGAGTTCCGCCTATCGAGTCGTCCTTGGACGCGGTTCGGGCCTACCTTCAACGGGAACCGGGAATGCCCTGCCACTCAGACGCAATCGGCGGAAATCCATAAGTATCTTTTCACGCCAAACCGATTTTAGATTCGACGATCACTGCGCTACGAATATAATGTCCCAGTCCGATTGGGGTTCAAAGCACCCGGCAGCCATGCCGACTCCGTAAGTCCGCGCCCGGTTGGGTTCCAAGGATTATGGTTTGGGGTCAGAGCGACGAATCCGAGGACATTGAGGTAGTTGGCACATGCCATTTTCATGATGGCATCCGCCCGCATTGGTGCATCCACTTTCCATCCGGCTCCCTGCGCTGTGTCCCTCGACAGCACGAATTGACGCGGGCACCGGCGGGATTCTCATCCGCCGATGATTACCGTGGGGCAGCCCAAGACAATAACACCCCCATGCGCGGTCGAGTCACCCATTCGGGCTGCGGGCTTGCCACCAATAAGCACGGTCGATGAACCTTTGGCGACGGTATCAGGAGGGCCCACACAAACACACATATCTCCGACGACTGAGGCCGGCATGCCGCCGATGAGCACTGTCGGCACACCTGGCGCGCTAATGGGCCCTCCCACATGAGGGACGAGACCAGTCACCATCGGGCAAACATGCATGTCTGTTAATCGGGCTGCCAGCGGCATAAGCAACCGTAGCGGGTAGGAAGCACCCTGTCAATTGGGAACCGGAAAGTCCGATGCCCTCGTCAGGAGGCACGCGCATCCGTTTAGGTGTCTTGTATATGTATGTAAGAAGGAAGAAACGAACTTATGTTGCGAATGTTATTAGTTTTATCGGCGGCGATCGCGGCTGCGCTGTCAGGCGTGGGATGCGCGAGCCAGGAACAATCCGGGCGCGATTCAAGCACAGGACAACCAAGCTCTCAATATCGGGAAACAGGAACGGGATCCACCCTGAACCCGTACGACACACCGTACGATGCCCGGGCAGCGGCTCCCGGCCCTCCCGCCGCCTTTCCGACGCGTTGACAGGCTAAACGGATTTGCCGTGCCCCACCTCACATCCAAGCTTGAGAAACGGATCGCAGTTTTTGGCCATCTCGACACGTTGAGCCGCTGTAAGGGATAGTCCGTCTGGGCCCAGCTTGGGTGCTTCCGGGAGGGGTGGTGGGACCGGCTTCTTGAAAAACGGCAGTCCAAACAAGGGAACTCGAGGAGCTTGAGGCAGTGTGACTGCCGTCACCGGAAGTGGCGGCGCGCCCGGCACAGTTGGGACGGGTGGCGCGCCCGGCGGCGAAATCGGTTTCCCGCCCTGTGCCGCTGCCAGCAATACCGAGCCAACCACTGCGTGAGCCGCTAATCCACCACTCAGGCCCACCCATGCCGCGGCTTGGGCGGCCCAGGCGCCCGGCGTCTTGAAGTCCGTCTTTGCGGCGGCCATTGCGGCGGCCTCCTGATTTGCAGGCGTTGGATTGGCTCCCCAGACTTTGGCGGCCTCGATCGCTCTCAAGTCTGGAATGTGCGCCGGATTTGAAACCTTTCCGGCGCTGGCAATGGCCCACAGAACAGCTTTGTGATCGGGCATACCGTAGGCGAGGGCTTTGACTGCGTCGACTGAAAGATGTTTCTGATTAAGGGCCTGAGCTTGCTGGCAAGGGGTCATTGCCGGATGAATGACTTCCCGCGCGGCGGGGCTTAACGGATCTGGCGCTAGCGGCATGGCGGTCTGAGGCGAATCAAATTACCGCCAGGGTGGCGGTGACGATTTCGAAGCACCGCTTGGCCCGCAGCCATGCCAGAGGATTCATCTTCCGTCCCGGCGAAATGAGTATCACTCCCAGCCACCCAGTCGCAACCGGCTGGACCGCGACTGCCGCCATCCCTTCGCCATTGGGCATGCGCGCCGGACCGGCAAAGCGGGACATCGCGGGCTTTTCCGCCAGCGGGGCCAGCGGGGCCATCTCGCCAACAGCCACGCCCGCCTCTGTGAGTTGCTTTATTAATCTGTCTTTCATTATCCCAATTTTTGACTCGCCTGAAATAACATTGGAATCGTAGTGAGCGCGCAAGTAGGCAACAGTATCCGTTTGGCTCGTAATCTTGATCTCCAGAGCAGAAATCGACGGAGAGGCAGCATCCGCCTGCTTGATCGTCCATGATTTGGGGTATTGAAATCGAAAACTCGGTTTTTGATCTTGCGCGGGGGCTAAAGGCTCCATCAATTGACGATGCAATGGAGCGGTCAAATCCAAGCTGGCAGCGGCCAGGCCGATGGTTTCGATAACGCCGGCCTCCGCGTTCTCGGGCATCTGGCTGGCAAGCAAAAGTATGTTCGGGCCATTGTTCCGCGCCACGACCCGCCCGCGAAAGCCAGTTGGACCGGTGGTGTTTCCATGAACAACCTGTCCGTTGGGATCAATCTTTGACGACACCAGATCAAGCTCAATCCCTCTGGATTGCAATTCGAATTTCAGCCAGTCTGCCAGGTTGATTTCAAATTCGATGATTGTCCCGGAAATCTGAACGAGCACCGCGGGAGTCACTTGGAATCCAGCGATAACTGCCAGCGCACCCTTCTTAATAGGCTGGGGCTCCACGTTGGAAGCGCGCGCCGCGGATTTCGGAAGCACGATGCGGCATCCGTGCGACGGCGAGCCGGGAGCGGGAACCATGACCGATGCATATTGCGATTGCAGCGCCGCTTTGGAAATGCGGGCGCCATACGAAATCAACTGAGGATCATTTTCCATGTTATTTGAAACCGACGCTAAAGTTCAGCCCCCCACCCAATCCCAATCCGAGTTTTGCGCCAAAGGAGGCGTAAGCGCCCTGTTCGGCATTATAGCCTGCGCTGGCCTGGGCGGAAGCTGAGGCTCCAATTTGACCGGAAGCCGCCGCTCCCAAGGTCAAGGTATGACCGAAAAGGGGGATTTTTATTTGCCCGCTGGCCTTGGCGGAAACCAAATCGACGCTGGCCCCAACGTTGGCGTGAATATCGGCGGCCTCGGGGCTCAGCGTCAGGCCGGCCGAGGCATTTCCAGAGGCGGCCAGGACATCCGCCGAGGCGCTGGCTTTGACGGCTCCTCCCATCGCGGTGCCGGAAGCCGTGGCGCTCAAAGCCGTGGCGCTGGCCGCCACAGTGAGCAAGTTGACATTAACGCTTTTTTCCGATAGATCGACTGAAATCCCGGAGGTGGCGCTGAGATCATAAGCGCCCACCGAAAAATTATTTTGGTCGTCACCGAAAACAGCCGCTGCCCCATCTTCCGAGAGCCATGTCTTACTGACTTCCAAATCACCGCCTTCATCGTCGGCTTCATCTTCATCGGATTCGTCCTCGATGCGGTTCGACTCGCCATCCACCACGGAATCGCTGTCGGCGGAGTTGTCGCTGGCATCTGTGACGTCGCCAGACACTGCGTCGCCGGCTTCATCCGGATCGGCGGGGGAATCGGGACTGTCGGGGTCCTCCGGGGCGGTCGGCGAGCAGTCTGGCCCATCTCCGGCCGAGCCGCCGCTGTTAATCATGACCATCGCGCCTGAGATGGCTACGCCGGAGGGCCCGATGTCAATGAAGCTCCCGCCCGCTTTCAACGAAATCTCCATGCCCGCCTCAATCACAATCGACATTCCGCCCTTGATATGAACGGTCATCCCGGCCTCGACGGCGTGATTCATGCCCGACTTTTCATGAATGTTCATTCCGGCTTTGAAGGACAGATCATTGCCGCAGGCATTATTGGAATTGTTCGAAACGTCGAGGTTATGGTCGGCGCCGATTTGAGTTTTCTGGCTGCCCTGCACTGAAAGATGGTCATTGCCGGAGACCATCGTCTTGTTGTCACCGGCCACAGTTTCGCTTTGATTGCCTTGGATTTTCGCGACCCGGTTGCCTTCCACAGTCAAATGCTTGTTGCCTTTGACCTTCTCCGTCTGGTCCTTGATAACGATGAGATGTCGGTTGTTCCCGACCCACTCACGGGAATCATTCTTGACGCGAACGTCTTCGTCCTTTTCCGCGTGGACAAAAATCTGCTCCTTGCCTTTCTTGTCCTCAAAGCGAATCTCGTTAAAGCCGTTGCCGCCTTTGGAAGAATTGGATTTGACCGTCGACTTGGTTTTCTCTGTGGGCAACGGGTAGGGCGGCATGGCTTCCGCGTTATATACCCGCCCGGTGACGATCGGGCGGTCAGGATCACCTTCCAGGAATTCGACGATGACCTCCTGTCCAATGCGTGGAATGCGCATGGCCCCCCACTTCTTTCCCGCCCACTCTTGGGAAACGCGAACCCAGCAAGACGAATTCTCATCGGACTTGCCGTAGCGATCCCAATGGAATTGCAACTTCACGCGGCCGTATTCATCGGTGTAGATTTCCTCGCCGGAAGGGCCAACGACGATGGCGGTTTGCGGGCCTTGCACGACGGGCTTGGGAGTCAATCGCGTGGGGCGGAATTGCTGGCTCTTGTCCATCGCGGTAAAGTTGCAGGAGAAAAACTCTCCCTCGGCCTTGCCGCTGGCGAACTCGCCCGCGTCGGCATGCAAAGAGGCGCCTGTAACCAGGTACTCGCGGTTCTGGTCGTCACGGGGATGGCTCTTCAGGGTAAATGTCGAGCCCGTAACGATTCCGCGGCAATTGGCCTGGCCGTGAAGGAGTTCGTATTGGCTCTGGAGTTCATCCAACCGGACGCCGGTGAGGCGGTCGCCATCCCCGGCGGCAACATATTCGCCGGGATAGTCGTAGATCTCGAACTGGGCGGCGCCGTAATCGCGGCTGACATTGGAGTTGGCGCGCAATGAAGCCTTCGGCTTTTTGAAATCAAAATCATTTAGGGCATAGGCAACCGGCTGGGCCTCTTTTTCCATCGTCCACTCAGTGATGACTTCGCGCCCGCTGGCGCCCTTTTCCAGTTCCTGGAAGGTCACTTCCCCATAATCCGGGTAGGGATTGTGGGCGCTGATGGAGTCAGCCAGCACCATGGTGTGCTTGCCATTCTCGTGCTCAAAGAAGTAATAAATTCCCTCCGCTTCCATGAGACGGCTGACAAAATTGAAGTCCGTCTCCCGATATTGAACGACGTATTCCCGCGGAGAATAGCTTCCGGAGAGGCTCGGGCGAAAATCGGTCAAGCCGTGCCCGCTGAATACTTCTTCGATGATATCCGGGATGGATTTGTTTTGGAATATGCGGCAATCAGCGGTCCGAGTGAGAAACCAGAACCAGGGAACGATGGTGGCGTGGTAATGCGCATAGCCGCCTTTATTTCCCGTCTGGGCCATCCGGCTGACAACCCCGTTAAAGTAGCGCTCGACGTTTTGGCCGATATTAATCCGGACCGTGACGTTGTGCCCGACCACATCGTCCAGCTTGATATCCGCATTCTCGCTGGACAATTCAGCTTCGATATGAAACAGCCGCCCTAGCTGCTCCTGGACGGCTATGGACCGAACAGCCAGCACATCGCCACCGAGCGGCGTGCCAATGGCGAGCAGGCGATTTTTCTGGACTGGCGGCATGGGAAATTAAGTGGTTAGATTATGGCGAAAGCGGATGTCATGTTGCCCCGAATCGTTGCAGGTAAGCTATGCGGTGCCTTCCCGGTTCGTAATCCTTGAGCTGGCTTGCGATGATTTCAATGAGATCTTCCGTTCCCCCTTTGGCAGCGGCCAGATATCGGGCCTTCGTTGCGGCTCCCTGGTACCTCAAATCAACCAATACGTCTCGAACAGCTTGACTGAGATCCATCCACGCAACAGATCCTTTGACACCTGAAGTCCATTTATCATAGAGCCTTTTAGCGTCTTTAAGGTATACAGGATAAGCAAGCTCAAATAATTGCTTCTGCGCCTCAGGGGTGATATTTCCGAGCTTGTCACGGTTGTCGGCAACAAATTCATCCGCGTCATCCTCGCTCAAGCCCGCGCCCTTGGCGAATTTATCCGCCAGAGTTTGAGGAACTCCAGCTGCGGCCAG
This sequence comes from uncultured Verrucomicrobiae bacterium, assembly GCA_963764165.1. GTDB lineage: Bacteria > Verrucomicrobiota > Verrucomicrobiia > Limisphaerales > Palsa-1400 > Palsa-1400. The sequence goes on along the minus strand of CAVXRD010000002.1, from coordinate 2,511,496 downwards.
ATCATCCGATACTTGTTTTGCCTTGCGCTCCTTCATGTCGTACCCGCGGCCAATCGTCACCCCAGAGCTATCGGAAGGATGGTGCAAATGCCGGCTAAAATAGAGGCTCTTAGGATTATCGTTTCCTTCAGCGTCAAATGTAATCTGTCCCTGCTCCACTGTGAAATTCGTGCCACCGTCCTTTCCAGCCGGGGTCGGCGGCAATGGCTTCGCAGGTGATCGTTCGTCTATTTTTTCCGGAGCAGCCCAATCGTTGATCCCGCACGCGCCGGGCGTATCTCCACTTAGTAGGCCAAACGGATCCGCGGCATCGTTATGCCCCAACGGCCCGCAGGTCCGGGGAGCCAGGTCCCATGGATCTAATCCACACATCAGCTTTGAAGATGAAATTGCCATGTTATCGCCGCTGTCGCACAAGTAATAAGTTAAGTTTCAATCAGGCATCGTCTCGAATTGGGAATGATGAACTGAATGCCACGGCCGCCACCTGGAACTGACCAGAGGCGCCGGCCCGCAAGAGCGTCATCGGACGACGCGTAAATGTAGCTCGCACACTTGGACACCAGCACTTCGCCCGGGAACGCCACCTTAAACTTCTGGAACTTCCGGTTATAGGGCACGATCCCCAAGTCGTATTTGGACACGCCGGTTTTGGTGTAAAATAACTTGAACAGCTCTTCGCCATTTCGACGATATGCCGCGACCGTCGCGCCCGGCTGCAAGAACTCCGTGCGGACATTCGAATGCAAGTCGATTCCGCGCAGAAATCCCTCCTTGGTTTCATCCAGCAAAGAAGGCATTTGTCTAAGAAAGAACTCCAGGGCTATGCGAATGTTTCGCTGAACCAGCGGCGCAGGCGTTATGCCAAGCTTGGAAATCCAACCGTTTACATCTTTGTCTTCAATCGCCATGGGCGGAAAGCGGGTTCCAGTTCCTTGTTCTCCCGGATGCCGGCAAGGGTTTGTTTTGTTTCATAACTTTAAGGTTTGGCGCTGATAGGTATCGGGGTGGACACCGGTTTTGTGAAATACCCAAGGAGCCGGTTGGTTTCCACAATTTTCGCATCAAGCCCCCGCAGGGAAGCGTCCTGCTGTTGCTTCAAACGCGACAACGTCTGCGCGCGGATATCAGAGGCTGAAGTCGTGACAGCCGCACTCCAAGAAGCGCCATTCCTGAGTTGGGCGTAGATGTTCGCCCAGTAGCTTGGCGTGGTCATATCAATCCAGGATTGAACTACAACCTTGGGAAGAGCCCATAGCAACGAATCCTCGGATTTTAAGCTCCCGCCGTATTTTTCCAGGGCGACATCCTGCACGGGATCGAATGAGAACTTAACGGCCTCCTTGCCCAGCTCCTTGTTGGCTTCGGCGAGCGCATGCCCAGAGAGTTTCATCGCCGCCATGCCCTTGACGGTGATTTTTCCCAAGCCAGTCAAAATGCCCAGTACCTTGGCTGCGGTATCGACCGCCTCCCCGCGTCCCTTGGCCGATTCGTAGCTGGAGTCTAACTCACGCTCGATTTGGCCGTACATGTCCGCCACCTGGCGGCGGAGGGCTTGGAGGGCGGCAAGCCGGTTTTTGAGCGTCGATTGAACATCCGCCGACTTGGGCGGAAGCATCACCACGTCGCCCGGCTGAATCAGATTGGCATCACGGCGGCGCTGCCGCAGAGCGGCGTTGCAATCGCTCAAGTAGATAGCTTTCCAATCTGCGTAGCCACGCTCTTGCGCGATACGGGAAAGGTTGTCGCCCGGGCGAACTGTGTAACGAATGGCGTCAAGAGTCATTGGCATAGATATATGCTACTCAAACCGATACTCGAAGGTGCCATTCTTCGTGGTTGCGTGAATGCGTTTAATTTCACTGCCGCGGGCCAGGCAGTTCAGAATTTCCCGTCCGATTTCAGGAAGCATCGTATTGGTAATCATCGCGTCAACCATTCGGGCGCCGCGCTCCAGTTCGGTGCATCGCTGGCCGATCAATTCAGGCACGCTTTCATCATAGGTAAATGCGGCCTGGTGGTTTTCCTTGATGCGCTTCTGCACCCGTCCGAGGTTGAGCTTGATGATCTGGCCGAGAACCTCTTTGCTGATCGGATAGTATGGTGTCACCACCAGCCGGTTCAGCAGCGCGTCTGGGAAAACTTTGGTCAGCGGCGCCCGCATGGCTTTTTCCAATCCTTCAGGCAACGGCATCAGTTCGGGGTCCCGGCACATGTTGACAATGACATCCTGCGCCGCATTGCTCGTCAAGATGATGATCGTATTTTTGAAATCAATATAGCGTCCTTCGGCATCTTCCATCCATCCCTTGTCAAAAACCTGAAAAAAGATTTCGTGGACGTCGTGGTGGGCCTTTTCAACCTCGTCCAGCAGAACGACGCTGTAAGGCCGGCGGCGGACCGCTTCGGTCAGCACGCCGCCTTCGCCATAGCCGACGTAGCCCGGGGGCGAACCTTTCAGGGTGCTGACGGTATGCGCTTCCTGGAACTCGCTCATGTTGATCGAGATGAGGTTTTGTTCTCCGCCGTAAAGCGTTTCGGCCAAGGTCAGGGCGGTCTCGGTCTTGCCGGTGCCGCTGGGGCCGACGAGCATGAAAACACCAATGGGGCGATTGGGATTATCCAGCCTCGCCCGGCTGGTTTGAATGCGGCGGGAAATCATCTCCAGCGCGTGGCGCTGGCCTATGACGCGCCGTTCCAGGAGATCGGCCAGGCCGAGAACTTGCTCGATTTCATTCTTGACCATGCGTCCCACGGGAATGCCCGTCCAGTCCGCCACAACGCTGCCAACGGCATTGGCATCCACAGTGGGAAAGACAAGGGGCGTTTCGCCCTGATAGCGCTGCAGTTGCTGTTGCTGATCTTTCAATTCGGCCAGCAGCCGGGATCGTTCCTCCTCACTGAGCGCGGCGGCGGGCTGGGCCGGCTGCATGGTATTGGGCTGCGCCTCGATGGTCGAGTCGGCGGCCCGCAATTTGGAGCGCAGATCGAGAATTTTATTGACTAGCTGCTTTTCGTCCTCCCAGTGCTTTTCAAGCTGGGGCAGGCTGCCTTTCTCGGCAGCCAATTGAGCCGAGACCTCCGTGAAGCGCGCCGTGTGCTCCAAGCCGATGGCCGATTCGCGGCCGAGGATTTCCATTTCAGTTTGCAGAGCCTGGATGCGGCGCCGGGTGTCATCGACCCGCGGCGGCACGGCGTGCTGGCTCACTGCGACGCGCGCCGCAGCGGTGTCAATTAAACTGACTGCCTTGTCCGGCAATTGGCGTCCCGCGATGTAACGATGAGACAGCCGCACCGCCGCGCTGATCGCCTCGTCGAGAACCTGGACCTTGTGATGTTTCTCGAAGGGCACCATCACCGCCCGCATCATGCGAACGCACTTTTCCTCGGAGGGTTCGTCCACTTTGACAACTTGGAAGCGGCGCGTCAGGGCGGGGTCTTTTTCTATATGACGCTTGTATTCATCCCAGGTCGTGGCTGCGATCGTCCGGAGGGTCCCGCGGGCCAGCGCAGGCTTGAGCAAATTGGCGGCATCCCCCGCCCCGGCCCCGACGCCGATGAGGGTATGGGCCTCGTCAATAAAGAGGATAATCGGTTTGGGCGAGGCTTGGATTTCGTCCACCACCCCCCGCAACCGCTGTTCAAATTCACCCTTCATGCTGGCGCCGGCCTGAAGCAGTCCGACATCCAGCGACCGCACCGAGACGTCGCGCAATGGCGGCGGAACGTCCCCCGCCAGGATACGGTGAGCGAATCCTTCGACGACCGCCGTTTTTCCAACTCCCGCCTCGCCCGTCAGGATGGGGTTGTTTTGGCGGCGGCGCATCAAAATGTCGACACATTGGCGGATCTCGTCGTCACGTCCAATCACAGGATCAATTTCGCCCTTCCGCGCCTTCTCCGTCAGGTCGGTGGTAAACCGTTTGAGGGCCTCCTGCTTGCCCATCTCCGCGGGAGCGATAGAGCCGCTGGCCTCTCCTGGTGCGGCGCCCGCCGCCAGGCCTGAACCATCGCTGGCGCTCATGCCGCCCTCGGGCGAACCCGCCACTATGCGGCTGAATTCATCAGTCAGCTGCTCGGCTTTTATTTTCGCGAACTCTCTTGAAAAACCGAGGAACACATTGCGCAACGAATCTGTTTTCAAAAACGCGATTACCAGATGACCGGTGCGCACCTGAGTCTCGCCATAGAGAAGCGTCCCGTATAAATAGGCCTGTTGCAGGGCGTTTTCGATGTGGGGCGAGAAATCGCTGATGGAGGTGGCGCCGCGGGGCAGCCGATCCAGCGCCGCAATGATATCCGCCGCCACTTTGGCGCTGTCGAGGTCAAAGTGTTTAATGATGTGGAGAAGATCACAATCCTGTTGCTGCAACAATTGATGGAGCCAGTGGACGGTTTCCACGTAGGGGTTCCCGCGCATTTTGCAGAATACGGTGGCGGCTTCAATGGATTTGTAACCCAGCGGGTTAAGTTTGCCGAAGAGTGTTGAGCGTTCGATTTCAGCCATGTTTATGATCCTCAGTTGGCGTGTTCAGTTAAAATCAGCGAATCTGCATGGTGTTCGAATGGCTTGGTTTTCAACCATGTGGTCCAACCAAGACGCCCCGCCCGGCCAATTTGCACGGGAGGCACTTTGTCCTTGTGCAGCACCAGCCGCGCATCCCATGACAACTCCAGCCCCGCATATTGCCGAATCCAGTCGCACAAGCGCCGGAATGAATCTCCGCAGGGCAGGAGCCGCTCATAATCCTCCAGGCTCATCGGGCCGAGATGGACGCGGAAATGAAGCTGGCAGGTCCAGAAGCGCGCCCCGACAATGAGTGTCAGTCCAACCGCGCCCGTGTGCGGAGAAGCACCCAGCCGGCAGGTCGATTCCTCGGGCAGATCAAGCCATTGGCCCACAAAGCTCTGCACCTCGGCTGGCACGCCGAAAAAATCTTGGATGATGGCGGCCAGGCCGCCCGCATTGCGCGACTGATGGACCAGCCTCCCGGTAAAGAACAATTTCGAACGATCCGGCACGCTGTCGCGATCAGCAAACCCCGCCAGCCCCATGCCAATCAGGCAGCGCATGAAATGCGTCCACCTTTCATCCGCCCGGTCCAAATCAACGGTTTTTTGAGCATCAGCCCAGGCGCGGTAGAAAAAGCAAAGCAGACGGTGATGAAACACGTTGCAAAAGGCCGCAAATGTTCCGTCCCCATAATGCCGCAGGCGATCTTGGGCGTGCTCCGTCAAACACGTCGGCAGCGGTCCGTGGGGACCAAACAAACCGAAATGCCGGGTAAAAACGCGCAATACGTCCCCGCCCGCCAGCCGCTCGACAGACTCGATGGTGGACGGGGCGAAGGTGAGGACCGGGTTCTGGCCAAAGCGCACCGCATCCTGAGACGGCGACAACGAATAGCCAAGCCTGGGAAGATGGGAATTCCAAGCCTGCAGCAATCGTCCGATGGCGAAAAACTCATAATGGTACGGTTTATTCAGCACCTCAGCGATTAGAGCATCGGTCTCAGGCCTGGTTGGGCGGCCCATCGAAATACCTCCTTTCTTTGCTGCGTAGCGACAATCGTTTCTGTAAATGAGTTGAGGGAGACGTATTTGGCGAAGAACCGTTCCAAGACCGCACCCAGAACAAAGACACCCTGCCCTTCAAAGGCGCTTTCATCAAACTCGACGCCAATCTCCAAACCGCGGGCGAAGCTGATCGGCCCCGGCACTTCGACGCGGCGGATAATCGGACGGTGGCGCACATTGCGCAACCCGTCAATCTGCTTGAGGGCCTGGCGATCAGCCGGGTCGGCATAGAGCTTGAGCATTTCGCGCAATGCTTCGGCGCCAGTTTCCCTGCTATTATTGACAAGCGAAAGGTAGTTCAAGGAGAGATGGCTGATCAGCCGCCAGGCGAACCGCCCTGATGCGGCCTGGGGGGAATTCACGTCCTGTCCCGCCAGAACCAGGCTCGGATGCGGCGGGGTGGGCCCGTCTATGATGCGGATTGCTTTGACCGGTCCGCTCAAGTCGGTGAGCGTGAAATCCGAGCGGCCCGCGCCTTTCGCAATTTGATTGGCCAGATGCCGATTCGTGCAAAGAGCGCGAATGGTTAATTGCTTCACATTCGACAGCGCAGGCGCCATATCCGCATCAACGATCGAAAGAAACGCATCGGTGCCAGTGTAGGATGATTTCGGCCCGCCGACTTGTTCACGATCAGTCAGGAGACGCGGCACCCGGTGGAGCGTGTAAAAGGCCCCCCTTGAGAGATCTGTGTCGCGCGCACGGTAGAAGGGGAGAAACACCGTTTCCTGCTCATGGGTCGAGGCGGTGCCTATCACCGACGTCAACTGGAAGACTTCGTAGTCCAGCGGACGATTCCGCACGGGCACGATATGAAATTCCGTCACGCGGTTCGAAACGAGGACCGGATCGAGGCTCTTTTCAAACAAGTTAATGGCTGCGGCGCAATGCAAGTCAAAATTCGTGCGGTCGACGCGGCCTTCCAAGCCGGTCTCGGGCTGGTCGAGGGCCAATATTACGTCAATTTCCTCACCCTCCGCCTTGGCCAGCGCCTCTTGAAAGCCAGCGAGCTCAAAGAACAAAAAGCGGGAAGGAAACGCAAAGTACTCCCGCAGCAAGCGATAACCTTCGAAGGTTTGCGGAGCCGACGGAAGCAGGGCCTGTTCGGGCTCGAAGCCAAATTGCCGGATGCAGGTTTTGTTAAATACCTTGTTCTGGCGGCGCCGGTCTTGTGTCCACTGCACGATTAATGAGCTTCGATGGGCGAAAATTTGCTCATAGATTTGTCCGGGCAATTCCCCCGCGCCGCGGATAAACACCAGCAGCGGGCTGACCGCGATTTGGGCAAAAGGGTTCCCGACGGTCTTGCGAAGCCGCAATCGAAATGCGGCTTTGGCCCCCGCTTCCTTCGGCAGATTCAGTTCCGCCACGTCGCGGTGATAATAGCGCGCCTCGCTGATCACCAATGGCAAAAGTCGCAAGTCGTGCGCAAGCGTGAATGTGCAGGGGGTTCGATCCCCTTTAGCAAGTTGGCTGCGCATTTGCGCACCTCTTTTGATGGCAAAGCCCTGCGCAAGGGCCGGCTCTTGTTCTTCGGGATCAAACTTGACAATCGCCATCGCGGGAAGAGGGCAGAGGTAATCGGGATAAATCGTTTCCAGCAGCCCCTGGGTGAAGCGGGGGAACTCCGAATCGAGTTTGAGATGAACACGGGCCGCCAAAAAGGCAAAGCCTTCGAGCAGCCGCTCCACATACGGATCGGCGCAAATTGTCTTGCCGTCTGGATCGATCGCCAGACGACCGGCGATCTTGGGATATTCGCGGCCAAATTCAGCCGCCGTTTCGCGCAGATGGCGCAATTCGATGTTATAAAGCTCCAGCAGACGCTCATCCATTCAGAGCATCTCCGAACTGGCATTGACCGGTCTCCAAGTCAACCGTGGTGGCCAAGTGCAGGTTTTCCGGCATGGGATTTGCCCACAGTTCCCCGTTGATCTCCAGCCTGATCACATTGCGTTCCATATCGACCTTGACGTCCACCGAACGGGCCGACATTCGCGGCTCAAAATTTCGAATGGACTCGGCCAGTTGCTCCTTGAGTTTTTCCAAGTCCGGAGTGAGCACACCGCACAATTGGCGCACGCCATAATTCAACACGGAACGATAGACCTCGGGATATTGCTTTGAGCGATCACCGCGCATAAAATCCAAACCGGAATACGCGGAGGAATTAAACAGCCACTGAAAGTCCCGAATCGCGCCCCGGCGGTACTTTTGCAGCGAGACCACTCGCTGCATCCGGCTTTCCTCCTTGTTGGACGGATCATCGTCCATCAGTCGATCCAGCAAACAAGGCTGCAGCTTATCAATTACTTCGGCCATAATAGTGTGTTGGGCAGATTATTGTCAGCGTGTTCTTAGGCTGCGAGAGAGAACTCGATTTTGCGGCATTCCAACAGTGCGTGCTCATTTTCGTCAGTAGCGAGGACGCGCTGGCCCAGGCCCGTGTAGGTGTCCCCATCTAGCTGAAGCCAATCGGTTTTGCGCGCCATCCGCAGCAGTGCATCGGAAGAACTCTCGGTTCCCGGGTAACGAACCGGAATGTGTCCCGAACTGACGCCACCATTGACCCACGTAAACTGCGCCGGCAGCCAAACCAAGTCCCGCAGATCCTTCGGTTTGGGCATTTCCATTTGTTGGATTCGGCAAAATGGAATCCAGTAGTACTTGCCATCAATGACGGCTTCAATCGTCGGCCCCAGCCGTGAATCACCATCGGCAATCCACTGAAAGGCTTCGCCGTTAAGTTTGCCAGGAGAAGCCGGGGCGGACTCAAACGCCTGGGCGCGCGACTCCGCCGCGGCGGCATACTGCCCTTTGGCCAGCCAATCGTTGGCTTGGATCAGCAAACTAACCCAAGGGGCTGGCTCGCCAAAGACAACCGGCGTGCGCCGCCCGCAAAATACGTCGCGCCGCAAGAGTTCGCTGGCAATCAGGGGCCGCACCACTTGTGCGAACATCATTGCTTCCGGGTTCAATGCCGCAACCACCTGGAGCTGTTCGAGGGCCTTTTCATACCGTCCCAAGATGCAGTCCAACTGGAAAAGGAACATCCGCAGTCGCGGATCTTCCGGGTGACGCCGAATCTCCGATTGCAAGGCCGAGAGCCCCTCCTCGAGTCGTCCTGCCTGCACTAGTTCCGAGGAGTTCATGGCATCGTCTGGCGCAATCAGCCTGCAAGGCCCGCAGACAGCCGGGGCCATTGCGGGAGCGGCTGATGACTTAACCGCCTTTGTTTTCTTTCAGGCTATAGTTGTGAACCACGGGCGAGTCCAGGGTGCCGTCTGCTTTTTGCGCGGCGTAGGTATACTCGATCTTGGCGAAGTTTAGCGATATCTGGTCCACGGGAACCACCTCGCCACCCGAACCGCCCGTCTGGAAATTCGAAATCAACACGTCGGAGAACTTGATCTTCAGGTACTCTTGCTGCTGCTTGCCTGCTTTGCGGCACGTCAACAAAGCTTCCTTGATGTGCTGCCCGGTCGCGCAGGCCAGGAATATCTTGGGGCTGGCTTTATTGGTGCGCATGACGAAGTTGAAATCATTCATGCTGACTTTCCCCGCCCCCCCTCCGCCGCCATAAGCATGGCTGCCGGAATTGGTCTCACCCCAAGACCACGATTCCAAATCAATTTCGTTCTTGTGCTTCGAATCCGTGCTTTCGCCCGGAATCGAGTCGATTTTTAGAAAATAATCCACTGAGGCCATAATATCCGTATATTATTTGATTGACAGGCTCCATGCCACAGCCATTTTTTCATTGGTTCATTTCCGTGAGGCACAGACTTTCGCGGAAAATTCAAGCGCCGATTGGTTACGATTTCCCCGAAGGCAGCTTCGAGACCAGCCGCAACGAGACTGTAAGACCTTCCAACTGGTAGTGCGGGCGCAGCCAAAACTTGGAGGTATAGTATCCCGGATTGCCCTTGACTTCCAAGACTTCAACGCGGGCCTCAGCCAGCGGCAGGCGCGCCTTGACTTCCTCCGCGGACTTGGAGTCGCAGCAATACTGGCTGATCCATTTGTTGAGCCACTCTTCCATGTCCTCCCGCTCTTTGAACGAGCCAATTTTGTCGCGCACCATGCATTTGAGGAAATGGGCGAAGCGGCACGTTGCAAAAAGGTAGGGCAGGCGGGCTGCAAGATTGGCATTGGCCGTGGCCGCCGGGTCATCATACTCCGTCGGCTTTTGCACGGATTGCGCGCCCATGAATACAGCGTAATCCGTGTTCTTATAGTGCGAAAGTGGAATGAGCCCGTTCTTGGCTAGTTCAGCCTCGCGCCGGTCCGTGATCGCAATCTCGGTTGGACACTTCATGTCCACCCCGCCGTCATCGGTCGGGAAGGTGTGGACGGGCAAACCTTCGACGGTTCCGCCGGATTCCGCGCCACGGATGCGGGCACACCATCCATAAATTTTAAAGGCGCGCGTAATATTTGCGCCCATTGCATAAGCGGCATTCGACCAGACGTATTTGCTGTGGTCTGCGCCAGCAGTCTCTTCCTCAAATGCAAACTCATCAACCGGTTTGGTCTTGGCGCCGTAGGGCAGGCGTGAGAGAAACCGGGGCATCGTCAATCCCAGATAGCGCGCATCGTCGGACTCGCGCAAGGACCGCCATTTGGCGTATTCAGGCGTCTGAAAGATTTTTGTCAAATCGCGGGGATTGCCCAATTCCTGCCATGACTCCATGCCAAAAAGCGAGGGAGCAGCAGCCGAGATAAAAGGCGCATGCATTGCGGCCGCGATCTGTGACATGCCTGACAGCATTTTCATGTCTGATGGCGAATGGTCGAAGGCATAGTCGCCAATCAAACAACCGTAGGGCTGCCCACCCGGCGACCCAAACTCGTCCTCGTAAAGTTTTTTGAAGATGGGGCTTTGGTCCCAGGCGGTTCCCTCAAATTTCTCGAGCGTCTTGCCGAGCTGCTTCTTCGAGACATTCATCACCCTGATTTTGAGCGTCTCATCGGTTTCGGTATTGTTGACAAGATAATGAAGGCCGCGCCAGCTTCCCTCGAGGGTTTTGAAGTCCTCGTGGTGCATGATGAGATTAAGTTGCTCTGTGAGAACACCATCAATCTTTGCAATCAAGGCGGTAATCGTCTTAACCACGTCAGTCGAAACCAGTGTAGTCTCAGCCAAGGCCATTTCCGCCAGCGTGCGCATCGCCTTGTCGACCTCTGTCTGCTTCTCCGTCTCGACTACTTTCAACTCCTTCTTTAGGAGCGACTGAAACACGTTGGCTTCCTGAGTGGCTGGCGCCGCAGTCGCCGAGGATAAAGTTTCGGGTGGAATCATAGGTGTTCTTATTGTTTCGCCGCGCCGGGATCCGCCGCCGGCGCCGGCGCCGCCGCCAGAGATTTCATCAGTTCTGGATTGCTCAAAAGTTGAGACACAAGATCCTCAGCCTTGTCTTTGCCGTCCATATAGGTCAGCAGGTTGGAGAGCTGGGTGCGCGCATCGAGCAGTTTTTTCAGCGCGCTGACTTTGCGCGCGACAGCGGCCGGCGAAAAGTCATCCATGCTCTCGAATGTCAATTCAACATTCATGTTGTCCTTGCCGGTCAAAGTATTAGGGACGGTAAAGGCCAGGCGCGGCTTGCAGGCTTTGAGCCGATCGTCAAAATTGTCAACGTCGATTTCAAGAAACTTTCGCTCTCCGACCGGCGGCAACGGATCATCTGGATTAGGTTTGCCTGACAAATCGGCCATGACTCCCATGACAAAGGGCAACTGGACTTTAACGTCGCTGCCCTCTGTCTCGACATCGTATTCAATTTGCACTCGCGGCGCGCGATTGCGCGCAATAAATTTCTGGCTGCTTGATTTTCCTTTAGGCATAGGCTATATAACCAGTTTTCCAAGATTCTTGTGGAAATCCCCAAAGCTGTCAATAGTTTTCTGGATTATCTTGCTCTGAAATATTAGAACATAGAACATAGAACATAGAACAACCATTTTTTTGTTAGGCGTTGACAAATAGGCTGCGCGCTCCACATCGTTGGCCATGCCTCGGCTGGATTCAGAAGCCATCCTAACCAAATACGATCAGGTTGCCTATCCTTGTTATTGCCATAATCAAACTCATCCGGACCGTTTGGCAGTGATCGGCAGATTAATGGGACTGCAACCAGCTCCAGTTGATCGATGCCGAGTTCTGGAATTGGGCTGTGGCGCGGGCGGTAATATTATTCCTCTTGCCGCTTCCTTTCCTGGCAGCGAATTTGTTGGGATTGACCTTGCCTCGACCGCGATCCAAGCCGGGTGCGAAATGGCCGGGGCCCTTGGCCTTAAAGGCGTTAGGTTGATTTGCGGGGACGCGGCAAACCCGCCGGAGGATTTGGGCCAGTTTGATTACATTATCGCGCACGGGATTTATTCCTGGGTTCCTGAGCCAGTTCGCAAAGGCATTCTCGAGGTCTGCCGCAAGCTGCTGAATGAACATGGGATCGGCTTTATTAGTTACAATGCCTATCCGGGTGGCCGGATGCGCGAGATGGTTCGCGACATGCTGCTATTCCATACCCGCGCCATTTCCAATCCCCAGGAAAAGATAGGTCAGGCTTTAGCCTTGGCCCGATTTCTAGCTGAATCGGTGGCCGTGACTGATCCGTATCAGAAATGGCTGTCGTATGAAATGGAACTGCTTCTCAAACAGGATGATGCGCAACTATACCATGATGAGCTGTCCGATTGTCATCAAAGATTCTATTTTGTTCAGTTCATTCAACAAGCGGCGGCGCATGGCCTTCAATTTGTAGGAGAAGCGGATTTTTTTGAGTCATTCGCCCATTGTTTGACGGAAGAAGGCCAGGCCACTCTCGACAAGCTGGCGGGCAATCGCATTTTGCGCGAACAATATCTGGATTTCGCCAAATGCCGTCGCTTCCGGCAAACGCTCCTCTGCCACGAGGAAAGAACCATCGGCCCATCGCTCGATGTCAGCCAAATTGAGCGCCTTCTAATCTCATCGCAGGCAAAACGTGTTGAGGAAAACCTGAATCTGCGGCCCGGCGTCATCGTTTCCTACCGCGGGCCGAAAGAAGCCGGCTGCAGCACCGATCTGCCCATCGCCAAGGCCGCCCTCGCACAACTGGCGCGGCTTTACCCGCAGCCAACGGCTTTTGGCGAATTATTTGACAAATCGGCCTCCATGCTTCCCGAAGCGGAGGCAAAGGACCGTGTCAAATTAATGGAATTCCTAGCCCAGCTCTACACAGCGGGTGTGGTGGAGTTCTTTACTGTGAAACCGCCGCTGGCCCAGGGCGTGTCCGCCCGCCCGGCTGCTTTCCCGCTGGCACGGTGGCAGGCGCAACGCGGCAACACGGTCACCACCGTTTTCCACCGCACAGTCGAAATTGAGGACGAAGTCGGACGCGACTTGCTGCTTTGGCTGGACGGCAACACGGATCAAGCGCAGTTGGTTGACAATTTGATCGTGCTGCTCAAAAAACACAACTCGCTGCCTCCGGCGCGAGACGACGAGCACCTTCGCCGCGTGATCGCCGACAGGCTCGCCGAAAACCTCAATTCTCTCCTGCGCGTCGGCCTTCTCACGGCGTGAGCGGAGGAGAGCCAGCGGTTCAGGTGGCAGGTGGTTCCGTCGTTTCCGCACCGGCGCCGGCTGCTTCAAGGGCGGACCCCATGCTCGGGCGCAGCGAGTCGATTGTGGCGAGGTTCAATTCCTGCACCGCTTGCACGAAATCCATCTCGACCATCTTGCGGGCGCGACGCAATATATACGGCACCGGGCTGGCCGGCTCAACGGCGGCATAGTAGGCGCAAATCTTGTCCAGCAGCCGGATTACATCCGGACGCGATTGCACGTCTCCGGCAATGGGCCGCGCGGCCGCGCCGCCAGCGACAACTTCCTTCTCTTCAACTGCTCCGGCGCTCTCGCCAGGAGGAGGAGGCCCGCCGACAAAAACATTCAGCGCGCGCCGCATCGAGGTCAATGTCCCCTCGAGCACTTCAAAACTAATAGTCTGGCCAGCCCCCAATTCCGAGGTCAGGGCGCCGTCCGTTCCTTTGACTATTGTCAAACATTCATCCAGCAGGGCGGCCAAGGCGGGAGCCTCGGGGAGGGCCGTTATTTGATTTCCTCCGCTTGGGTTTATCAGTTGCTCAAAGGTTGTTTCCGCTCCCTTACGCTTCGAGGCCGGCATGGTGTAAAGATAATCGACGATAGCCAGCCAGCCTGAAATACCGCGTGGCGCTGTCAGTGCGCCTAAAAGATTGAGCCTTTGCGTGGGGTCGTTATTATCCTCCGGATCGAGCAGCGGATAAACGGCCAGCCACTGCTGCTCCACCAAACCCTTGATCAGCGCCAAGCCATCGCGAAATCCAGCCAGCCCCTCGGTTTGCAACGCCGCGCAGGTCCACATCACCGCCACGCCGAGGTGTTTCGAGGCGCCCAAAAAAGCTTCGGCTTTGCCTTTCAATTGTTTCCAGTCAGGCGGTTCGGCGGGATGCTGCACCGAAGCAATCTCGACTTCGGCCTTGCCTTTGAGCAATTCCCGCAGTTCGTCCATTCGCGGATCATTGGCCAAATTTGGCCCGCAAGGCTGCTCAGGTGCAATGGGCAGCAACAGTTTTGTGACACGTTCGTTCATGGCGCCTCACTTGTCTGGTTGAAGGACACACCGGATGCCCGTTTCTTCATCAATCCAGGGAACCGTTTCCTTCGCGGGCAAAATCAGCGACTTTGTCTTGCCTCCCTGGGTTCGATATGAAAAACCTGCGCGGCTCCGCTCGTCCGTCCATTCTCGGACGTTGCCAAAGACATCGCATAAGCCATTGCTTTCAGGACCGAGCTTTCCAACTTTTTCGGGCCCCGTCCGATAGCTTTGCCAGCTTGTAATTTGGTGGGCAAACGTGCCATTGGTCAGGAAACCGTAGGCCTTTGGCTCGTCCTCGGGAGCAAGGCCCGCGAAAGACAGCCACTGGGCTGTAGTCGGCAAATTATATTGGTGGTGGTCGCGCTGGGTCAAGGCGCGGCAGAATTGCCCAGCCTTGTCCCACGAAACGTTTTGCACCGGCAATTCATCATCAGTTCCACCGGGCTGGCCATCGGGCAACGCGCCTCCCATGATCTGTTTGTAAGCCTTCTGCGTGACTTCATAACGGGCCACGTAGAGACCGCCGGATACGTTCGGAAACCACACAAATTCCATTCCGATAGAATTCGTATAAACCTGCCCCAGCGGCGGAGCGGCGCCGCCCTTCGCTCCAGCATCGGCGGCGGCGGTCAAGTTGGGCGGCGCGTTGGATGCAGCTTGCTGGGCGGCCGCGGCGGCTTCGCTGGCTTGTTTTGCGCGGAGTTGGGACTCGTTGAGCTTGGCCAAGGCATCAGCATCATCTTTCTTGTATTTCAATGCATCAATGAAGTCCGAAATCGCGGCCGTGTAATTGGATTGCTGCAAGGCCGCCGTGCCTCTGCTGATGGACGCGGAGTAGTTTGCCTCGGCTTGGGCGGTGTCCGTGGCGCTTTGCAAGGCTGACTTGATCTGATTATTGACCTCGGCTGCCTCGGCACTGCCCGGCTTGATGCCTCCCGCTTTGTTCACAGCCGCCTGCGCATTGCTAAAATCACGCGAGGCCAGCGCCTTGCGGGCCAGCGCAATGAAATTGGCATATTCCTTCCCATCCTCAGCAGCCTTCTGTTCGGCCGCCAATTGCGCTTGTTTGACGCGTTCAGCTTCGGCTTTGGCGGCGGCCTCCTTTTCCGCCTTTTCCCGAGCTTCGGCCGCCTGTTGCTCGGCAAGCAACCGCGCTTGCTTGACACGGTCGGCTTCGGCTTTGTCGGCAGCCTCCTTTTCCGCCCTTGCCCGCGCTTCGGCCGCCTGCCGCTCGGCAAGCAACTGCGCTTGTTTGACACGGTCGGCTTCGGCTCGCTCCGCCGCGGCCTTCCGGTCCGCCAACAATCGTTCCTTTTCTCGCAGGCCGGCCACCGCTGTCTCTTTCTGATGGACAGCGTGAATTGCCAGGTAGAGTCCGCCCGCCAGCACCAAAGCGCCGATCGCCCCTCCGATGGCAATGAATTGTGATTTTGATGATTTTGGAGTTCCGCCGTCCACCGGAGAAGCCGGCGGTGGAACCGAGGGCGACAGTTTTGGCGAGGCCGGGGCGGCAGGCGGCGAGAGGGACTGCGATTGGGGTTGCACCTGCCCCAGGAATCGCGCCTCGATTTTGGGGAGCAACTGCCTGCTCTCCCCGGTCAGTTCAAACGGGATTTGGGTCACCAACGGCAGCGCTTTTACACCCGCCTGGAGACAAAAGAAATCATCGGCCTGGGGCGGGCCGACGATGACGTCCAGCCACGCCGCGCCGTCGCGATAAAGCAATACTATCGAAGGAGCCGCCCCCACTGCGGCGCGCAGAAAAGCCGGCCACACGAGTAGAGCCGTTTCGGGTGGCGCCGCCGCGAGCGGCACCCGCAAATGCAACGAGCGCGACGCTGGCGCCGATGCCTGATCGCCGCCACTGAGATCAAACTGGCCGCTTAATTCATGCGTCAGACGCAACAAACCGATTTTGTCCGGGCCGAAGTCTGGATGTTCCAGAAAGCGGCGACGGTCGCTGAGCGGCGGCGGCTCGGGCGCCTTTTCCGATTCAGCCGCACCCTTGCCGCGCAATTGCTCCTGGGCTGAACGGCACAGCTCAGTCACCTGCTCCACGGTCGTGGCCGATTTGCAAGCCTGCCGGAGCGCCGTCATGCCCGGAAGCAATTCGGCCAGCATGAATTTCGCCGGCATTGCCCCACCGTCGATGCAAAGGGCCATCGGATATTTGGCGCGCCCGGCTTGATCCTTTGAAGACCACAGGAGTCCGAGAACCATCTGTCCGTTCTGAAACCACGCAAAGACATGGTCAAAACCATCCTGGCGCTTTTCCGCATCAAGTTTCTCCCAGGCGCCGGAGGAAATCTGTCCGCGTATGCCACCTCTGTAAAGCGTTTGCTCGATTCCGACGAGCAATTCAGTGTCCACGCCAATGCCCGGCATAAAATCGGGCCAGCCTGGGTGCTTGCCAAACGCCGCCAGCGCCAGGCGCGGCCCACCCAGGTTTCCCGCCGTGCCGCCTAGTTTGTTTAAAAAGCCTTTCATAATGGGGCTGGTAAACGCTTACTTCGGCCATTCGTCCAAGGTTGGGAGCGGCTTGCTGAATTCAAGCCGAAAATGCCAAGTGCCTTTAGTCGAAGGGTCTGAACTGGGAATTTCGATGGACCAAACTTTCCCACCCGCGCTCGGCTTCCCCTTATAGTAATTGATCAACCGGATAAATCCCCAATCTTGAAATGACACGATCTTTGTGAAGGTGTCGTTACGCGAATGCTGATATTGCACCGGGATGAATAGAGGTGAATCAATTTTAGAGGATAGAAGAACATGCTCCCCCGACACCAAGAGGTCGTCCTTCCAGGCACCAACCGCGCTCTCAGCAGTCAGGTCGGCAGGGGAGGCCAGAAGCAATTTATATTGTGCGACCAATTTAATATCCTCCTCGTTATTTGAAGGGGTCACAAAAGAGAGCGTTCCCTGAATCGGCACGTCCTGCTCAAGCAAATCCGAGGCAATCTTTGCATAGTTGGCACGCGTGGCGCCTCCCAACTCCGTTCCAAGGCCCGAAGCAAAAGCCTGAAGGATTTTTAAGTCTGCCGCGCCCATCGTCCTGCCGGTATTGATGAGGCGCACCGGGAAACCGGCCTGTTGAATCAAGGCCGCCTCCACGGAAGCGTCCAAAAGCGGCTTTAGGGGTAGAACTTGAGCAGCTTGCTTTCCCAACGGTTCAGTTACCGCGAGGTCTTTTGCAATCCGTGTAAACCAAACAGCGGCGTTGCTCGCTTGTTCTACGGTGGCGTAGCCACCCATCGTCAAGTTGCTAAGCCCAGCTTTGACGATCCGCAAATACTGGGCCACAAATGTATCTTGCAACAGCAGAATCTTGTCCGCCGAGAGCTTGTTGCAGGCCCCCAATACCTCCTCCTTCAACGGACCGCGATAGCTTACCAGGTCATTGCTAAGAACAGCCACATTGGCGTCAATCTTCTTAAATTCCCGCCATTGATCGCCGATGAGCGCGTCTGTGACCGTAACGTTGTTGCTGAGCAAATCACAAACGTCCTGGTATAGCCTCTGGCGGTTCTGGTAGGCTGGCTTGTCGAAGCCTCCGCTCCCTAGCAAATCGCGATCCAAATCTGAGGACACTGTTTGCCGGGCCTGATAATTGGTTTCGACGCTCCTTTTTGCCTCGGTGGCAAAACCCTTCAACTTGCCGGCGATTTCAACGAAGATTTGTTTGTCCCTGAAAGCGGGTGGCACGTTGGATGTAATATCGGAAAACGAGGAGCCCGAAGCAGCTTCGGCCTCCGCCTGCAAGCGTTGGTACATGGCGCCAATGGTATTTGTGCCAGCCATGGTGTTGCTCGTCTGGAGCAGCGCCAATCGCGCCCCCTCGACCGTACGGTTTGCCGCCTTCGCCATGTCGCACGGCTCGGCTGGCGCGGCCAGCCAGTCCTTTTCCACCTTCCTATAACTGTCAAGCTGATCAACAAAAGTGTTAAGAGCGATCACTTTGGCTACGATGTTGCTCTCGTTTTTTTGATTTGCGCGCCGGAACGCCTCCAACCCCCGGTTGATAGCCGGATTGTTGGCCAGGTTCGTGCCATTGGTAAGCACAATCGACGGTGGCGGCCAAGTCGAGAAGGCCTTGACAGATAAATCCGCCAGCACAGGCTCGGGCTGGTATTCTTTCTCGGTTAAATAGGTAACGAAATCGTGGAGGTACTCCTGGACGTTGGTCGTTTTGGTCGATCCCATCGCGAACCGGTCGGTCTCCAGCCTCATCAGCGCCCGCAGCGCATCGCGGTGACGGGCCACGTCTGACTTATCATCGGGCGCGGGGCGTGAATTCGGCAGGCTGGCCATTTTTTTCCGCGTTTTATCCACCAGCGGTTCGAGCAACCCTCGTTCAAAGAGAATGCTCGCCGCCAGCGGACGATCCTTTTTGATCTCCCCGACATCGAACATGGTGAAAGGGCCAAAAATCCAGCTCACAGCGAGGTCGGTGGACACTTTGCTAAACAGATTGCTGTAGTAATCAACCACCGGCAAGTCCGGTCCAGGAATGCGCTTTTGGGCCGCCAGACTATATAGGAGCGGATTCGCAGTGCCTGCTTCAACGAGGCTGCCTGGATCCCAGTGTCCGTCCGTCCAATTCGTCGTTCCCGCCTTCCAATAGCTTGCTTCGCGCCCGACGGTGTCTTGCAGATTCCTGTAGCCGAACCAGGCGAACACCAGCACCAGCAACAGCGCCAAGGCCACCGAGCCGAAAATGAGCAATTGCTTTTGCCGAAGCATTCTCAGGGTGTTGGTGGCCCGCGTGACAAGGCCGCTTTCGCGAAATATTTTTTCGTGAAACAAGTCTCTCAAGAAAAAGGCCTTGCTCTCTCTCTCGCGGGCCTCGGGCAGTTGGTCCAACGGCAGCCCGGAAGCCAGGGCCAGCGCCTCGTCCAGCGCCGATCCCTCGCGCATGGATGATGTAAAGTAAACGCCGCGCAAAAAAACCGGCTTGGCGGACCATTCTCCGGCGACAAAAATTGTCTCCAAGTAGCGGCGCAAGCGCGGGGCCAGGCGTTTTATGCTCGCCGGCAAAGCGAACAGCGAATCCGTCCCGTCTGAAGCCCGGGGCGCTCCGCTGGACGAGCGAAAAAACAACTGAGTATCGCCCGCGCTTGATTCGCGCAGCAGCGCCAGGCGCCGCCGCCGGACTTTTTCGGCCACTGCCTCCAAATGCTGCTCGATCAAATCAGGCCGGAACGGCGCGTCCAACGGGTCCGGGTTTGACCAGCCGAACATCTGATGCTGCATGAGCGGATCGGATATGCTGTCGGAAAACTCGCGGAAGCCCTCCATCAAATCGCTCTTGGTTACCAGCATGTAAACCGGAAACCGCACGTCCAGCGTCCGCTGGATCAAATCCAGCTGCTGGGCGAGTATGCTCGACTTCCTTGCAATGAGATCCGCCGAATCCTTGATTAAGCTCTCGGTCGAGAGAACCAGCATCAGGCCGTTGATCGGGCATTGCGGCCGCGATTTTTTGAGCAGCTTTAGAAACTCGCGCCATTCGGAGGAGGGCTGCCAGTCGCCTTTGCCGGTGAGCGCCTCATGACGGAAAATCATGGCCCCCGCAGTGTCAAGAATAATGCCGCGGTTGGTGAACCACCAGTCCATGTTGATGGTGCCGCCGGAGCCTTGCAGCTCCTCCTGCAAGCCGGGCGGAAAATCGATGCCCGAATGACGGATGGCTTCGGTCTTTCCCGAGCCGGATTCGCCGATGATGACAAACCAAGGGAGCTTGTAGATGTCTTTGCCGCGGCTCTTGAACTCTTGGAGCCCCTTTTGGAACTTGCGCCGCACGTCGTCCAGCTTGGCCCGCTGTTGCGGGTCACTGACCGTTTTGGGAGCCCCTGTGACATCTTCCAACCCTTGCCTGAAATTCGTGCTTTCTCTGTTGGCGGCCGCTCGTTTCCACAGGAAGTAACCTCCGAACAGAAGAAGTCCCAGCACGAGAATGCCCAATGCTATCCAAAGGCCGGTGGTATTGTGCAATATCGCCAACGGCGCCAGCACGCCCAGTCCCAGGCCGCACAGGCCCATTTTTATGATTGAATTCGTTTTGGAGTCGTCGTCCATGATATCGCGGTGCCGCAACTAGGGTTGCGCGTGTGTTTTGATTGCTTTTATCGACTGGCTAAGGTCCGAAGAGGCCTCGCGATAAAGCCCGCAATAAATCAGCAGGCTGGCCAAGCACAGAAATACAAAGAGAATCGCCACAAAGATGATTTTGTTGCTGGCCGGTTCGGTCAGAGTCCGCGTGTCGGTGGGCTTGTAGGCTTCTTCGCTGATTCGCACCCGATCCGAATCGGCCCATTGGCGGATGCGCGGAAAAATCTGCTCCTGCAAGTTGCGTATCTCTTTGGGCTGCGACACGTACATGCCGGTGAATCCAAGGCCAAAGCAGGTGTAATAGACTGCCAGCCGCTCAGCCGCCTCTTCGCTTGTGTCTGGCAGGTCTTGTGTCACAAAATCGAAAAACCGCTCGTCACCGGCCAGTTCGTTGCGTTTCTCAATGGCCAGGCGCGCACCGGCCCACTGCTGGGCAAATTTCAGCTTGCTGGTGCAAATGATGTTGTCAATAAAGAAGACCACCGGCAGCTCCAGGCGCTTGATCTGGTTGGATAGCCGCACATCGGCGGCCGCGCCGCGCTCAAGATCCTCGAGCAACGCCCTGATATCCGCGCGAACCTGGGCATACTCCGGATGCGCCTCGGGCCGGGCCTTGGCGATGCGGCTCAACAGGCACATGTATTGAAAGAGCGCTTCGTAATTATCCAGCAGCTTCATACGGCCCCCGAGGGAAGAATCATGTACAGGGTAAACGTGGCTCCGCTCAAATTAAACTCCGCGTTGTTCCAAACCAAGGATACGGCGTTGTCCTGCCGCATTTGATCCCAGCGGCGCACATTGCTGGAGGGAACGAGGCGGAAATAAATCAAATTATTGACCGCAGGCAAATCCAGCGGCGGGTAATTCTCCTCTTTGAGCTCCAGCCCAAGGATGGCCACTTGCTCCATGCTGCGCGGCATCAGCTTGAACTTGTTGCCGTCGCTAAGGTAGAGGGCCAGTTTGGTTCGGTCGGCCTGGGTTTGCACCCCCAAATAGTAGGCGGTGGGAGTGCTGAAGTCCGCCGGCTGCAACTCCGCCCGCAACAGCCCCGGGTTGCCGGTAAAAAGAACGGTTTTGGGAGGCGTGCCTTTGGTCACTCGAATCAACTCCCTGATCTTTTGGTCCAGCTCCTTGAAGGAACGGTAAGGGTTAAGGTGATCATAAGCCTCGCACTCGAAGGTGGTCTTTTGCGGCTGCAAGGCAACCAGTTCACCCAGCAATTCACGCAATCGAAGGTTAATCGCAAACGGCGGCGCTTTGCCCTCGTCGACCAGCGCGGGCAAACTCCCGCACACTCTGTTGAGCGTGGCGAGCTTCATGGTTAATTCCCATTTCATCTCCAATGCCAGCCCGCCCGTCGCCACCTTGATGCGCAAATCCTTGCGGCAGGCGTTGAGCTGGGCAACCAGCTCGCGCATCATTTCGTGCAGAATGGGTGCGGAGCACAAGAGAAGCGATGGAGGGACAAACTCCGGATCCGGCTGGGCCTTGGCATTCTCGGCGCCGGTCGCGCGCTGCACACGCAGCAGAGGCAGCCACTCCATATCCGACAAGTCATCCCCTTTGACGGCGATGCGCGCATTTACCTTGCGCACAATTATGGTCTGCGGATTGTCCCCCGTATTCTCGTCCATGACCTGAGCCGTCTCAGACGGAACATAAAGCAATTTGACCCGCGGATCGGGACGATCCCCGGTTCGAAATGAGTTGGCCCGGTTTTTCGCCCAGAGCGGAACCGCCAGAAGCACTTCAAATGCGCTGGAACTGCGAGCTAATTCGGCCTTGATGTCCAGCGCCGGAAGGGAGGCGTCGTCTGGAAATGAAACCTCCAATCCGCTGGGCATGACGGCCCGCAGGCGTTCGTAGCGAATTCGCCCGTCCGCCAAATCATCGTAAGAAAGCCTGCTCTCCACGATCCCGAAACTGAAGGGAAAAATCAACGACCTCAGCGTTCGGATCTCCTGCATTGCATCCCTCTGCATTGTTTGCAAGTGGTGCGGCTGCAGGAACAGACCTTCGTGCCAATGGATTTGCATACGGAATTACCGGTTGCCCCGCATGGCAGCCTCCACGGTCTTCACATAAAGGTCTTTCACTTGCCGATCAATGACTCCCGGGGTTGTAAAATCCGCGGCCAATTCAGCGTATTTTTTCCACAACCGCTCCCCTTTATTCTTGAGAAATCCGACGCCACCCTCTTCGGTCACCAAATTCTCGATCTGCTGGGGCCCCAGGCGAACGATCAATTCCCGCTCAAACTCGACGGTGGCGCGCAGCATCGCAGCCTGCAGGGCCGCCACCAGCGCAACCAAGCCCTGCATAAGCGCCTCCAATGAGTCGTCCTCGCCCGCTAAATACAGGGCTGCGGCTGCTCGAAATTCGGCGGAACGCTTGGCCTGGCCTGCTTTTTTCAATTCGCCCCAGGTCTTGAAAGTGGCTTGCTCGAGCTGGGACACGCGTTCAGCCAGGAGAATCACCACTTGGACTAAGCGCGTCAATTTCACTTTTTGCTCGGGCTTCAGGCCGAGTCGTTGCCGCAATTCAGAGCCAACATCGAGTTCAATGGCCGCCTTATCGGCCCACGCAAATCCGGCCCGGCCAAGCCGTTCTGAGAAGGCAGCCCGCCTGTCGGCTGGCAATTGACTGGCGCTGGCAATGAACTTTTCCAGCAATTCGTCCGAAGTCAAAGGCGGAGGCGGGGGCGAAGGCGGAGCAGGTACGGCGGCGGCAGCGGGTTTGGCTTGGAGAATCTGGCCCCCGACAGGGAATCGGCACAACAACGCGGCCAGGAAGTCTTTGCGCGCGGCCCCGGACACCGTATTCACCGATCGGGCGAGTTCTTCCTGAAGATAATCCCGCCGCTTTTCCGCTGATGCAAAAGCGCTATCCGCCTGAATCAACCGCAGGCGAGAGGCTAGATCATTAACTTGTTTTGATTCTTGTTCGCTGAGTCGCGACATGGATATCTGCAGTCAAACGTTTGCCCATTCGAGACCAGCTATCACCTCGTCAAAAACTCAACTCAACGCCGAAATTGGCGCGAGATGAAGGCTGCTTGCCCAACGAAGTGGCGTCCGGCGCGGTGGTCGCGTAGGACCGCGAGAGTTGAAATCCATAATCAAATCGAAAACGCAAGTTATCCGCCACTTCATAACGCAAACCCACACCCAGGGAAGTCAACTCCTGATGATAGGACTCCAACAGGGCGGAATTCGCGCGCTGGTTGTAAGCCGATCCATAATCGCAAAAAAGCACCGCCTGCATCCAGTCCTGGTGATTGGCCTGCCGCGTCAGATTGCCAAGCTTAATTCGCGGCGCGCGCAATTCGTTGTTTATCAAATAACCGAAATCACCTTCCACGATTCGCTCGTCGTAGCCTCTTACCGTGTCAAAACCGCCCAGGCCGAGCTGCTCTGTCGTTATCAGACGATTGTCCGTAAACTGACCAGAGGCCTTGAAAAACCATGTGAATTTCCGCGGCTCGATGGAACCCATCGACCCCGGGAGGCTGAGTGGCAGCAATGTCTCGCGCTGAAGCACGGCCCGTCCATATAAGTAATGCGCGGTCGTTCCCCGCCGAAACGTGTCATACTCGGCAGTGTCGTCATTTTCAGTCAAACCGCCCGGGCTGTAGACGCCCTGCAAATTGAAGCCAGTCGTTCCGAAATGGTCCTTGAGACGCCCGGCATATTCGAGGCTGAACTGATTTACCTGGACACGATTCGTTTGCAAAATGGTCGACGCGGTTGAAGCCGTAAACAACAGCGGCGTATCGGTGTTCTTGTAGTCAAAACCAAATGTCAGCGAATGATCGTAATTCCCCAGCGACGGAAGCGCGAGCAGATGACGCGCTGTCAACTGGTAATATTGACCCTTCTGCCTCAGATTGCTTGCCTCGGGAATGTCAGAAAAGTCTGGGTTCAAGTTCGCGAAGGCTCCGTAGATCGTAAAGAGCTGGTGGCCGGGCAATGGAATCGCGTAACTGCCGCTATGCTGCTGCAGGCGATTCAGATTGGCATCCGTCAGGTATGTGTATGAGGCGCGGTGATCCAAGCCAAACGCGTTGGCCCATGTCAGTCCGCCGAAAAACTGGTCCTCGCCGATGGCCGTGATCCCTGAATCATCGTAGCCGGCAAATACACGCAATGGGAACCGTTCCTGCGCGCGCAGGTCAATATCCGTGTGGCCAATATCCTCCCCTCGCGAGAAACTGGCGCTCACGTCGCGAAACGTTCCGCTAAAGGCGTCCACCCCGAGGCTCTGGTAGGTATTATTGTTGACCCAAACCAGCCCGCTGTTCAATTGGCCCTCGAGAACGGGCGCGTTTGTCTTGAAGTCCGCTCCCTTGATTAGGATTGAATCGGCAAACCAGCGCTTGCCAAGCTGGGTAACCTTAAGGTGCGCCAATTCGCCCTCCACCACGGCAATGCGGATGACTTGGTTGACAACATCCTGCTCCGGGGTAATCACGTCGACGATCAAATGACCGTGCGACTTGCAATAGTCCCGAATCCGGAATTGTATCGCTGCCAGACTGGCATCGGTAAGTGGCTTATCCAGGAATGGCTGCAACCGGCGGATAAACTCGCTGGTGCTGAGAAATTCCGGGGCGACCACGACAATCCCGACCGCATTTGTGATCTTTGGGTCTGTGATCTGCTGAATTTTCCGCTGGACCCGCTCCGCAACGCCGCCGGGTCCAGTTACCCCCGCGCCGGAGGCTGCCTGCGCATAAGTGGGCAAAATAATTATTCCACGCAATTTTGTTATCGGATTGCCTTCGGGCAAGCCGTGCCCCCCTCCCATGCTATTGGTCTGGCCAAAAAGGCGATTGGGTGCGAGAAATGTTGTCAGGAAGCCGCATGCAACCAAAATAGCCGCATGGGCCAAGTGAGATTTGAATTTTATCATAGCTTGGATTAAGCCCAATCATCGGTTGCCCGGGTAGGATGGGAAACTGCTCAGTTCCGGAATCATCGCCGGATATTGTTTTCCCTGGCCAGGCTTGACTTCAACCTTTGCCGCCTGGCCCCGTCTGATGCGCGGCCCCAGTTCACCCAGAGAGTCTTCAGCGAATTCGCCGATTTGGTTCAAGTTGATGTCCTCATATGTGAACGTGTGCCCGTTGCCGATGACTGTGAGGTGCGGTCCTGGCGCGCCAGCCACCACAAGGTCTTGCTGGAGATTGAAATTAAATGTCGGTGCGACCGTGCTATTTAATGTAATGAATGGCGTAAGCGTGGTCGTGGTGCCCGCAGCGTCGACGGTGCCATCGATCGTTAAAGGATTGTCGATTTGCAACGTCGAGCCCTTTTGCGTCGTCAGATTTCCATTGATTGTGATTGGACTATTGCCGCTGGCACCCGATTCCAGCGTCGCAGAGCCTGTAACCGTCACATTGTCCAAGCTCAGGGGGCCGCTTCCGGCATGCACCACTCCGGTGAGGTTCTCCGCGCCGTTCGCATTGATACTCCCGCTGGCGGCGGTGTTGCCGATCGTCGTTGTTCCTGTCAAATTCACATTGCCCGATGAGGCGGTGATCGAACCAGCACGGACTATGCTATTGGCCCCGCCGAGGACTACGTTGCCAGCCGTTGCGGAGATTGCGCCGGTAACGGTAGCGTTCCCGGCCACTGACACCCCTCTTCCCGCCGCGATGGAACTCGCAGCCAGACTTCCACCGCTTGACGTGACGCTTCCGCTGGATCCGGCGCTGATCGCGGTCGCCGTGGTGCTGCCGGTCAAATTCACATTCCCGCCAGCGTGGACGATTCCCGTGGTCGTCGTCCCTGTCAAATTCACGCTGCCTCCCGGGGCGGTGATCGAGGCCGCTTGAACTGTGTTGTTGGCCCCGCCGACGGTTATATTGTCAGCGGTTGAGGAGATTGCGCCGGTAACGGTGGCGTTCCCGGCCACTGTCACCCCTGTTCCCGCCGCAATGGAGCCTGCGGTGACGTTCCCGGTCGTAACGCTGGTTCCAGCCGAGATGGACGAGGCGCTGATTGTGGCGCCCGGTGCGGACAATCCGCCATTGCCGGCATTGATCACGCCGCTGACGTTCGCGTTCCCGGTTGTAATTCCCTCGCCAGCCATCAAAGCGCTGGCCGTCAGATTTCCACCGCTTGACGCGATGCTTCCGCTGGATCCGGTGCTAATCGTTGTCGCCGTGGTGGTGCCGGTCAAATTGATATTCTCGCCAGCGGTCACGGCACCCGTTGTCGTTGTTCCTGTCAAACTCACGCTGCCTGCCGTGGCTGTGACCGAGCCAGCTTGAACCGAGTTGTTGGCCCCGCCAACGGCTAAATTGCCAGTCGTTGAGGAGATTGCGCCGGTAACGGTGGCGTTCCCGGCCACTGTCACCCCTGTTCCCGCCGCAATGGAGCCTGCGGTGACGTTCCCGGTCGTAACGCTGGTTCCAGCCGAGATGGACGAGGCGCTGATTGTGGCGCCCGGTGCGGACAATCCGCCATTGCCGGCATTGATCACGCCGCTGACGTTCGCGTTCCCGGTTGTAATTCCCTCGCCAGCCATCAAAGCGCTGGCCGTCAGATTTCCACCGCTTGACGCGATGCTTCCGCTGGATCCGGTGCTAATCGTTGTCGCCGTGGTGGTGCCAGTCAAATTGACATTCTCGCCTGCGGTGACAGCTCCCGTGGTCGTTGTTCCTGTCAAACTCACGCTGCCTGCCGTGGCTGTGACCGAGCCAGCTTGAACTGTGTTGTTGGCCCCGCCGACGGCTAAATTGCCAGTCGTTGAGGAGATTGCGCCGGTAACGGTGGCGTTCCCGTTCACCGATACCCCGGTCGCGGCGGTAATCAACGCCGCATTTACATTACCAGTGGCCACACTGCCCGCGGTGGCTGTCAGCGCTCCAGTCAAGTTGGCTGAACCGTTCACAGTTACGCTCGTTCCGGCAGTGACATTACCGCTGTTGCCAATGCCACCCACGTCGATGGCTTGACTGGCTGAAATGTTTTGTGCGCTGATCGTCCCGCTTGAACCGACGCTTCCTGTCGTCGCGGTTAAATCGCCAGCAATAGTGGCTGTGGTCAGACCGACATTTTGGGCAGATACGATATTCCCTGCGGTCAGCGCGCCGTTTGCCGTAAGAGTTCCGTTTGGCGCGGTGAAGGCGCCAGTGACCTGCAAGGCGCCCCCGGTGAGCGCCACATCACCACTGCCAGTCACGGTGCTGCCATAAGTTTGATTGCCTGTGCCGGTGTTGACACTGCCGCCGTTAACGATTAGCGCGCCGCCGACCGTCAGGTTATTGTTCTGGCCGCTCGCCTCGCTCACCGGCCCGCCGAAGGTTACTGTTCCGGCTGTCAAAGTTTCCGCAGTGTTTCCGCCCAGAGTCACCGCGCCGCCATACGTCTGCCCGCCGGCCGTGGTCGTGACCGATCCGCCATTCAAAGCAATGCTTCCGAGGGTGTCACTCTGCTCTACTGTCAGACTCTGAACATTCACCGCCCCCCCAAAGGTTGCCGCCGTGGCTCCTGTGGTTTCCACGTCCAGCGTCTCGCTCGTCCCTGTTATCGTCGCCGACGGGCCAAACGTGATCGCTCCAGTTCCTGTATCCTTCAACACTGTGTTGGCTCCCAACGTCACCGCAGCGTCATACGTCTGCCCGGTCGTGGTCGTGACTGCCCCGCCATTCAAAGCAATGCTTCCAAGGGTGTCGCTCTGGTCCACTGTCAGGCTCTGAACAGCCACCGCCCCGCTAAAGGTCGTAGTTCCAGATGTGTTCACCGTCAGGCTGTCGGCTCCATTCACAGGCGAGGCAAACGTGATGTTTCCAGCCACTCCCGTCCCGGTGCTGGTCAGCACATCATTGGCTCCCAATGTCACGGCGTCACTGTAGGTCTGCGTTCCTGTCGTCGCCACGCTGCCGCCACTCAGCGCCGTGATTTCGTTGTCGCTCACCGACGCTCCGGCAATCGTGTTGTTCACCACCAAGCTTCCAGTGCCGTTGGCGGTCAAAGCCCCCAACCCACTCTCCGCTCCGTTCAATGTCGCCACGCCCGTGTTGTTCAACGTCAAATTGAAGCCTGCCCCAGCCACGCCAGCCAGTTCAATAGTCTCGCTATTCAACGTCGTGTTGGCACCCAAGGTCACTGTCTTGGTGTAATCCTGGTCGCCGCCCGTGGTGGTTATGGTCTCGCTGCCGCTTGCGCCGTTGAGCGTCGTGGCTTGATTGTCAACCACCGATCCGGCCGAAATTGTGTTATCCACAGTCAGCGAGGCACTTGGGCTGGCTGAGGCCGTCAGGGTGCCGACGCCGCTCTCCGCCCCGTTCAAGGTCGCCGCGCCCGTGTTGTTCAACGTCAAATTGAAGCCTGCCCCCGTCACTCCGGAAAGTTCAATGGTAGCACCACCCAACACCGTATTGGCTCCCAACGTTACTGTCTTGGTGTAATCCTGGTCGCCGCCTGTCGTGGTGATCGTCTCGCTGCCGCCCGTGCCATTCAGCGTCGTGGTTTGATTGTCAACCAGCGATCCAGCCGAAATTGTGTTGTCCACCGTCAACGATGCACCCGGGCTGGCTGAGGCCGTCAGGGTGCCGACGGCGGTTTCCACTCCGTTCAGGGTCGCCGCGCCCGTGTTGTTCAACGTCAAATTGAAGCCCGCACCCGTTACCCCGGCCAGTTCAATGGTCCCGCTATTCAGCGTCGTGTTGGCACCCAAGGTCACTGTCTTGGTGTAATCCTGGTCGCCGCCCGTGGTGGTTATTGTCTCGCTGCCGCCCGTGCCGTTGAGCGTCGTGGCTTGATTGTCAACCACCGATCCGGCCGAAATTGTGTTATCCACGGTCAGCGAGGCACTTGGGCTGGCCGAGGCCGTCAGGGTGCCGACGCTGCTCTCCGCCCCGTTCAAGGTCGCCGCGCCCGTGTTGTTCAACGTCAAATTGAAGCCTGCCCCCGTCACTCCGGCCAGTTCAATGGTCCCGCCGTTCAGCGTCGTGTTTGCTCCTAGCGTCACTGTCTTGGTGTAATTCTGGTCGCCGCCTGTCGTGGTGATGGTCTCGCTGCCGCCCGTGCCATTCAGCGTCGTGGTTTGATTGTCAACCAGCGATCCAGCCGAAATTGTGTTGTCCACCGTCAACGATGCACCCGGGCTGGCTGAGGCCGTCAGGGTGCCGACGGCGGTTTCCGCTCCGTTCAGGGTCGCCGCGCCCGTGTTGTTCAACGTCAAATTGAAGCCTGCACCCGTTACCCCGGCCAGTTCAATGGTCCCGCTATTCAGCGTCGTGTTGGCACCCAAGGTCACTGTCTTGGTGTAATCCTGGTCGCCGCCCGTGGTGGTTATTGTCTCGCTGCCGCCCGTGCCGTTGAGCGTCGTGGCTTGATTGTCAACCACCGATCCGGCCGAAATTGTGTTATCCACGGTCAGCGAGGCACTTGGGCTGGCCGAGGCCGTCAGGGTGCCGACGCTGCTCTCCGCCCCGTTCAAGGTCGCCGCGCCCGTGTTGTTCAACGTCAAATTGAAGCCTGCCCCCGTCACTCCGGCCAGTTCAATGGTCCCGCTGTTCAGCGTCGTGTTTGCTCCTAGCGTCACTGTCTTAGTGTAATTCTGGTCGCCGCCTGTCGTGGTGATGGTCTCGCTGCCGCCCGTGCCATTCAGCGTCGTGGTTTGATTGTCAACCAGCGATCCGGCCGAAATTGTGTTGTCCACGGTCAGCGAGGCGCCTGCGCTAGCTGAGGCCGTCAGGGTGCCGATCCCGCTCTCCACTCCGTTCAAGGTCGCCGCGCCCGTGTTGTTCAACGTCAAATTGAAGCCCGCTCCCGCCACTCCGGCCAGTTCAATGGTCCCGCTGTTCAATGCAGTGTTGGCTCCCAGTGTCACTAGATCATTGTAAGTTTGCGCCCCGCTCGTCGCCACGCTCCCCCCGTTGATCGCCGTCGTTCCGGTGTCCGTCACCGAGGCTAGGGGTGCCGTCCCGCCCACTGCTTCGCCGAAGGTGGTCGAGCCGATATCCTTCAGGCTGAAACCCCCGTCGACTGTCCCGGTGTAGTTGATTGTCGTGCCAGTATTGACCTCGTCGCTGACCAAAGTGGACGCACCGCTATAAATCTGTCCACCGACCGTGGTCACGCTGCCGCCGTTGAAGTTAATGCTCGGGCCAGTGACACCGAGGGACGCTAAATTGAGACTGTCATTGAGATTGACTGTTCCGTTTGCGTTCAACGTCAAGGCACTCCCCGCCACATTTGCCCCTACGCCACTTGCCAGCGTTACGTCGCCTCCGTCAGATTGGACGGTGTAGGCCATTGGGTTCGCCGAGGCATTGACCAAGCTGCTGACAGGGCTGCTCGAAGGGCCAAACTGAGTGATCGCCGGGAGCGGCGTCTGGCCCGCCCCACCAATAGCGGCGTCTTGCTCGAATACAAACGATGATGGTATGTCGTTGCCCGCCGCGTTCAAGAACTGGGGAGCGTGCCCGCTCACATTGCCGCTGAGATCCGCGTATGACGTGGTGCTGCCAGCGTCGCCGGCCTGGTAAATCTGGGTGTCAGCGGAGACTGTCAAGTTGTTGGCTGCCCAGGAAATGTTCCCGCCCAGGCCCGTGGAGCCGGATTGGACGCTGACAGTGGAAGCGGCCAGGTCGGCTCCGATGCTAACGTTGCCAGCGCTCATCAAACTTATTGTGCCCACCGGAGTGCCCCCGGTCGGGCCGAGGTTGATTGCCCCGCTAATTGTCATCGAGCCGCCGCTTTGAAGGCTCAGAGTCGTCGAAGAAGTAGCTTGGGTGTTTTTTATAATCGCCGTGTCTACGAGAGTCGATTCCGCAATAAAGGTGTAATTTTGGGCAGAAGCCAAATCAACGGAAGGAGAGCCACCCAGTGTGGCCTCAAGAGTCAAATGGTTGGCCGTGATCGTTTGAGGCGTGTTCTGGGCGATGAGAGTGCTCCATTGAGTAGCACCTACGTCGGCAGGATTGTTGTCAATCGTTTCGTCAACCGGATCCAGCAGCAACATACCTGAACTGCCCTTGGGCGCAGTTGTGGTAACCATGCCCTTAAAACCGAGCGTATCCCCTGAAACCTCCACATGACCGCCATTACCCCCGGAAACCCCGCCCTTGGTGGTAACGTTTCCCGCAAAGGTATCGCTGTTTCCCCAAACAACCACGTTGCCGCCGTTGCCGTCGGCGGTGGCGCTGGCATTGATCGTGGCGCCCGCGGCCACCGTCGTCGCAGTGGCATCGGGAATCGATGAATCCGTCCCGTGGGAGCCACCGCCCACCAGCACCGTGCCGCCGGCGGAAGGGCCGCTGGCGTTGATGACGCTGCTGCTTGTCAAAGAAACATTGCCACCGGTGACTTCAACGGCGCCACCCGCGCCCTTGGTGGCCGAGGCATCCAAGGTGCCGGAGTTGACAACCTTGCCGCCATTGCCTTGCAGATAAATGTGTCCGCCCGATTCCGTTACAGTGGTGGCGCGCACGACGCCGCCATTATTAATGGCTAGCGCGTAGATATTGCCTCCCGCGGCCGCCAGATCCGCCACCGCCGTCTGGATGGCGCCGGTGTTATTCACGCCCGTGGACGCGCCGCCCGGCTGGCTGGCATTGACAGTGAGACGCTCCAAACCCGATTGCATGAGAGTGACACTGTTGCCGGCCGCTAGACCCGCCGTGTTGCCGGCATCAATCGCACCTGAGTTCTGGACACTGTTGGCAATCAGGAAAATATCGCCCGAGGCATGAAGGTAACCTTCGTTGACGACCGGAGCGGTCGAACCGCCGGCCAACGACAAGGTTCCCCCCTTGAGATACGCGCTATCCGAAATGCCCAGAGTAGAAGCGGTCAGGTTGCCGACGTTGACAGTTGCGGTGGAGCTAAAAAGGATGCCATTAGGATTTAGCACCAACACCGTGCCGCCGATTGCCCCTTTGGGGCCGAAAGTAGATTCCAGCAAACCTGAAATAACCGATGGGCTAGTTGAATTGACTCGGTTGAGCACCGAGGAATTGGCCCCGGCCGCGCCGGTGAACTGGAAGATGGTAGACTGACCCGCCCCAATGTTGAAAGAACTCCAGTTGATGATGGCCGTGGGCGTGGTTTGGGTAATCGTCAGAAGACTCCCGCTGGGATGAATGGCGGCATTACCGCTGGCAACGATACCCCCCAAAGGATTGGCAAATACCGATGGGGCAAGAACTAACGTTGAAACAGCCAGGATCTTGAAATGTAGTTTTTTCATTTTTAGACTTATTCTGCTCTGTTGCCCCATAACAGCTAATTCTTGACCGTCAGGATATTACGGTCACACCCGCGACAGTGCTTGCTCAACGCACATCATCCTGAAGACGATGCTTTTGTAGTAGAATTCCCTGAGAGGCGTCAAGTGTTTTGTCCTCTTTTTTACAAATGACTGCGCATCTGTCTTATTGACCATCGATCTCACGGCTAATTTCGTGCTTGTTGCGGCTCGGGTTCCAGAATCAACCGAACGCCAACGGTTTCGGCGGGACTTGGTTTTCGAAGCAGGGTGATTTTGGCAGAACTTCCGATGTGCGCATAGCTACTGCCAAACGGGTTTTCGTAATCGCTCGTCCATTCGGCGACGTTACCAATCAAGTATATCAAGCCATGATAATCATTCGTTGGGCCAGAATTAACGTCTGCGGGATCGGGCGTCGCGAACTCAACCAACTCCTTATCATCTTTCTTTTTGTCGAAATCCAAAATATGCGGCTTATTGCCATTGATATCCACTTCAGCCAAGGTGCAGTAGTCCGCCAGCGAGGGCAGACGCAGGTGGCACTTTGTCTTGGAAAAAGCGAAAGCATCAAGGTCGGCTGCAAATTGCTTCGCGAATTTCTGGGAGGCGAATTTCTCTGGTTGGTAGGGCCTCACCGGCTCATCTTGCTGCTGGGGGTTCTTGCCGGCTTCCTGGCACAACTTTGTATATTGTTGGTGAGAAAGTTCCGTTGCGGCGACATATTTTGCAATGGTTGGTTCCCATAGAAAATCAATTCCGATCATATTGGTCGCAAAAGGAGCGCCAACTGGGGCGGGCGGTGGATTTGTAGTCGGCGGATTTACGGCAATTACATTGGTTATTGGCGCGGGCGGTATCGGTGGACTATTGATATCATTAATGAGTTTGCTTGCCTCGGGGCTGGTCGCCTTAAATTTCTGGGCTTCCAAAGCATACTCCAGCGCTTTGGCTGAATTACCCGAGAGCAACGCACTTCGGCCGAGCTCGACAAAATGAGCGCACCCTGAATCTTTGGCCTTCTCAAGCTGGGTCTGCGCTTTGGCATTATCTTGCTTATAGTTCAAGGCCACAGCATTGATGAAATTTGAAATCGCCGCCGTGTATTCGAATTTTTTCAAGGCGGCCTCTCCTCGGCTCATAGCTTCGACATAGTCCGCATCCTTTTGCCGATCGGCCATTATCTGATTGTTGAGTTTAGTGACCTCGGCACCGCTCGGCCTGATCCGTCTGGCTTTGTCCGCCGACTGTTGCGCGCTGTTGAAATCGCCCGACTCCAGCGCTTTTCGGGCGTCCGCGACTGCATCGTTATACGCGCTCCCCTGTTGCGCTGCATTGAGGCCCGCCGCCGCATCAGGATTCTGGAATTCGGAAATCGCCACTGGGAAATTGGACTTTACCAAAGCCGCATTCCCTTTGGTCATTGACGCAGAATAATCTCTCTCGGCCTCGGCGGCCGTAGTTTTCTTCTTTGCTTCCTTGTTCTGCGCTTCCTTGATCTGGCTTATGAGATTTCCCGCGGCGGAATCCCCCGGCCTAATGGTTTCGGCCTCGGTCGCCGCGGCAAGGGCATCGGAAAGTTCATTCGCCTCTAGCGCTTTCTTCGCCCGCGCAAGAGCGTTAGCTAACTTCTTTAACTCATTGGCCTCCTTGAGCTTGCCCTGTGCTATAGCGTAGTCCGCAGCCTTTTGCCGATCGGCCTTTATCTGATTGTCGAGTTCAGTGACCTCGGCGCCGCTCGGCCTGATCCCTCTGGCTTTGTCTGCCGCCTGTTGCGCGCTGTTGAAATCGCCCGACTCCAGCGCTTTTCGGGCGTCCGCGACTGCGTCGTTATACGCGCTCCCCTTTTGCGCTGCATTGAGGCCCGCCGCCGCATCAGGATCACCCTCCTTGATCTTCAACGCATTCTGGAATTCGGAAATCGCCACTAGGAAATTGGACTTTACCAAAGCCGCATTCCCTTTGGTCATCGACGCTGAATAAACTCTCTCGGCCTCGGCGGCCGTAGTTTTCTTCTTCGCTTCCTTGACCTGGCTTATAATATTTCCCGCGGCGGAATCCCCCGGCCTAATTGTTTCGGCCTCGGTCGCCGCAACCAGCGCCCTGTCAAGTTCATTGGAGGCTAGCGCAGTATTCGCCCGCTCCAGCGCATTCGTGTATTTCTGGGAATCATTGCGCGCAATCTCTTCCTTGTGTTTAACGTAAGACTTCCATCCCAGGTAGCCTCCTCCAGCCAGGAGGGCGGCAACGAAAACCGTGCCAATAATCACCGGCAATTGGTTATCGATAATGCTTGGGCGAAACTGCCTTTCCAGGAGGTCGAGGTTGACTTGTTCAATCGACAATTGAGGATCGATCAGCCGATTGCACAGGGTGCGCCATGCCTCCCGTTCCTTGCCGAGACGCTCCCAGGCTCCAGAGTTGGGAATGGGATAATCAATATCGTCGCTATTCGCCACCAACCGCCCTTCGACCAATTGCAGAATCAACTCTCCCACGGCTCGCAAGTCCCGGGCTTCAATTGTTTGCTGGAGCAATTTGTCGACTGTCTGGCGATCCGAAGGCCGCACGCCAGCCAATTGGGCCGGGGCCACCGCAGCGGCGTCCGCCAGATGAAAATTCGTCTTGCGCAAGGGACGTGGCCGGCCCACAGGAAAAATGTTGCCCGGCTTGAGATTGCCATGAGAATAACCGCGAGACCGCTGCAAAGACAGACATCCGGACACAATGCTGTAAACTATCCGCCGCAGGGCTGGCCCATCCACCCTGCCGCCCCGGGAAATATAAGACTGCGCCGAACGCGAAAGCCGGGAGGCAGCATCGCCGTAGAAGTCGGTTGCATACCAGGCGCTCTGTCCGTCGGGAGTGCGCGCGAAGCCATAGATCGGCGTGAGCCACTGCGGCTGGGCGCCTTGCGCCTTTTTGACCAGCTTGACCCCTTCGAGAAACTCCAGCCCCAGATCCGCTTCCAATTGGCCGCCGGGGCGGGGTTTGGAATCTTGCTGTGGAGTGAAGACTTTAACAGCGTAGAACCGCCCGTCCTGAGGGCCGCTTTTCTTCGCTATCCAGACGGTTGACTGGTGGCCGGCATCTTCCTGCGAGGCAACCGGTTCGCCAATAGTTTCATATTCTCCGAAAGTTGGCACGGTGTGTTTGGGAGGAGGTGGAGTGCCGCCGCGCGCAGACCCGCCCCAATATCCGCGCGCCAGTCATGAAGACGCCAGCTATTTAGCGACTTCTGGCGTCATCACCCACACCCGGCCGTCCTGCACCTGGATCTCGACTCGCCGATCCTTCGGCCATGCGGAAGGCGACAGGGTGACAAATTTCCGGCGCGTATCAGAGTTGTCGTTGAAATGCACGCGATCCAGATCGGCGATGACCATCAACTCCTTAACTCCCGCGCCCAACCACTTGCTCCAAATGGGGTTGGTTGGATCAATGACCCAAGTGTCACCATCCTTAAAATTAGTGGTGACCATCATGTCACCGTACCCTTTGCGGATGATGTCGTTGGGCGGCTGCATCCACCACTGATCGGGCTTCATGCTGGCTAATTGGTCTTTGTCGCTCGGCTGGACTCCAACCACATCAACATCTACCGAGCCTGTCGCCGTCTTTTTAATCTGAAGCGTTAAAGGCTTGGGAAGGGGCGTTTTACAACCAGCACCAAGGAGAGCTGCCAGCACGACCGTCACGAGACAAGGAAATTTGCAATTTGTTGATTTCATGTCAATTAAAGGTTTTCCGACCGCCGATAATATGAAACCCGCATCCCGAGTCAAGCTAAAGCAATTGTTTGTTCCGGGGCATTGGGTGCGCATTGGTTCCCAGCGAGTCCAACGCTTCTGGCGCAGGCGCATGCCACGAGATGATTCGCGGGGAAGAAGCGGCTATTATTCCTTCTTGACAGACAATCAGCCCAGTCTTGAATGCAAGCGGGGGGATTCCCTAATTTGTTTTGCAATCGCCCACTCTTTCCGTTACTGACAACCGGATGGATAGTGGAAACTCGATGCAGCGCCTGCCGCCTGAGTCAGGCTGTTCTTTGGCGCCGATCCAACCGGATTGCGTCGGCGCGCTCTCCATGTGCGTCCTGGTCCGATCGGAGCCGGACCCGTTGGGAAATTGGTTTGTTCTCCTGCGCGAGATCCCCGGCGCCAGCGTCTATCTGGGAGCGATCACCGATGCGTCCGGCCGGATCGTTGACTGGCTTGAGATTTGGGTGCAAACCCTTGATTTCCGCAATACCGAGTTGATCAACTATCGGGGCCAATTGACCAACACGTCTTTCGACCAGCGATGGCGCAAAGAATTCGAAGACCGTGTTTCCCGCTGCCCCGATGTTGTCTTCACAACAGGCTTGGAAACGTCCAATCCAAGCCCCCTGCTTATCCAGCCCCGGCGCATCAATAGCGCAGGTTTCGCCTCCGTGACAAGCTCGGCTTGGCGCCTTTGCAAGGATGATGGCGTGCTCGAGTCCTGCAATCTCCCGGCCTACACGAAATCGCCGCACCGCTATCTATTCGATGGCGGGGCCGGCCACCCAAATTTCCTGGCCCTTACGGAAGAGGCGCCTTCCAATTCACACGTGCAGCCAAAGGACCGGATGAAGGACGGCGCCCCCGAGGCAGTGGTTTTTAACCCGTGCGCCGGATTGATTCAGGCAAGCCGGTTTCATGCATTGGAATTGGAGGATTATTTCCAGGTGCTTGAGGGAAAGCCATGGGATGCGGGCCGCGCCAATTCCTGGGCCACGCGGCTGCTCGGTGTCAAAGCATATATACGTCTTGAAGAGTGGTCCTCGCGCGCCCGCGGCTTGCCTTTCTTGCGCTTTGGCGGCGGCGATCACGCTGATCGCTTGAATGAGATTTTTTATCTGAAGCTGGCGGCCATAGTGGACATGATGCGCGAAGTCCAGGATTGCATACGAGTTCACCAATTGCCGCTGCTTAACATTTCGCCCGCCAGCTTCTGCGTTTCGCTGCCGGAAGCCAACGAATTGTTTCCGGCACTGTGGGCGGCAAAGTGCAAGCTGCTCAAGCCCAGCCAGGCTTTTCCGCTCCATATCACGTCAACCCAGCAGCGCTACTTTATTCGCATG
Organism: uncultured Verrucomicrobiae bacterium; assembly: GCA_963764165.1. Lineage (GTDB taxonomy): Bacteria > Verrucomicrobiota > Verrucomicrobiia > Limisphaerales > Palsa-1400 > Palsa-1400. The sequence continues at coordinate 2,473,864 of CAVXRD010000002.1, read as the reverse complement.
GGCTCGGCGGAGCCCTCGCCCTACCTGCCGGAGGGGCTGGCCGCCCAATCTTCCGGCGTGGGCAGCGTATTCATCCGTGGCCTGGCCGCCGAAACCGACGGGGTGGTGCTCGATGGACGCCTTGTGGCTGAAGATTATGTGGCATTAGATCCCCACGATTTGCTTTGGTTTCGCCTGCCATTGGCGCAAGAGCGGCTGGAATTGTATGCGCATGTTTACACAAGCGAATCAACCAGCTCTCGCAGCCGCGAAGTGCGTTTCCGGACGATTCCAACCAAAATCAGCGACAGCACCCTGGCAGTCCTCAAGCGGGCCATGGGCACAGCTTTCCCGCGCTCACCGTATGAAGTCTGGCCTTTGCTGAGTTCACCGTGCGATTTATTCTCGGTCGGCGTGATCGCCGTTCGCGCATTGCTTTCCAATTCCACCACCAATCTGCCCGTCATCCTGGACGAAGTTCTCAGCCTGGCGCGCCTGCTGGGGAGCGAACCTTTCAAGGGAGACGCAGCGCAACGGCTCCTGGCCTTAACAAAGCAACAGCCGCGCCTGCTGGATTTAATCAGCCCTCATTTTCTGGCCGGCTCAGGGGAGACGCCTGCGCAAGCCCGCGATAAAATCAGCTTTGAACTCTGGCTTGAGGCCATCGCCACGATTTTGCGAATATTCCCCGGTTGCGGATCGCATAGCTACTGCTCGACGTTTGGCCATGTGTCGCCTTTGGCATTGGAAACGGTTTTCAATGAGCCTATTGATAGCCTCGAATTGGTCGGAACCCGGTTGCGAAGCATCCTTGCTCCCAGTCTGTCCGACAATGATGAAATTGCGTCCATCGTTCGGGAGCAGCTTCTGCACCTGGACTCTTAAATCCCGAGACCATGACCTCTGGCATGGCGGGGCGAGGCTGCTCGCAGTTGGGATGGCGATCAGCCTCGCGGGTAGTCCGCAGGTTCAGCCGTCCGTGCAGGCGGCAGCGGCGCCCGCGCCTGTGGATGTGCCGGCGGCGGAGCCGGGATTTTACACGCATCGCTTCGAGTACAATCCGCCCTCGACCAATTCACCGCATCGAGTTGCCGTGGGTGGAGATTTTAACAAATGGTCGCAGACCGCCAATCCAATGGTTGCAGAAGGCGCAGACCGCTTTGTTGGCTACGTAAAGCTCGCCGAGGGGCCTTGCGCCTACAGGTTTTACGTCGATGGTGCTTGGGTCAATGACAGCGCCAGCCACAGCGAAGCCGATATAGAGGAATCCAACGGAATCTGGGGCCATAACTCGGCCGTCATTGTGGGGCCGGACGGACGCAACCTGCCCCAGGTTCAATCAGGGAAGATCGCCATGGCCGGGCTGCATCATGTGCCGGGCAACATCCGTTACTTTGATCCGATTTCGACGAATGAAGTCCGAATTGCTTTTGGAGCCCAGGCGGGAAACCTCTCCAGCGCAGCGGTGTATTCGCTGGCCGGGAAACACTGGCGGCGCGACGATCTGTATCCCGTCGAGACACGCGTAGGAATCAGCTACTTCGCCGGCGTTGTCCTCAGCCAGACGACGAATTTGAGTTATTTTTTCGAACTGCAGGCTGGCCGGACGAAATGTTATTACGCGAGCGGCCAATGCTACACTTCACAGGCCCAGGCCCGCAGGCATGCGTGGCAAGGCGCGATGCAGCCCTCCTTCAATACGCCGGACTGGGCGCAGCAAGCCGTGTGGTACCAGGTTTTCCCGGAACGTTTCCGCAATGGCAGCACGTCCAATGATCCCGCCAACGTCACATCGTGGACGGCTCAATGGTCGCCACCGGCTCCTGCGAATGGGGCTCGCGGCAGACGTGGAGGCCGAGGGAACGGCAACAACCGCCGCTACGGTGGCGACATTCAGGGGATTGAATCGGAATTGCCGTATCTCCGGAGCCTCGGCGTGACGTGCATCTACTTGAACCCGATCTTCAAATCACCCAGCGCGCACAAGTATGACACTACCGATTATCGCCATGTGGACGATCATTTCGGCATTGCCGCCGACAGCAGTCAACCGTCGGGCGAAACCGAAGATCCGGCGACGTGGACATGGACGAAGTCGGACAAGCTGTTCCTGGACTTCGTAGCTGAGGCGCATCGGCAAGGTTTCAAGGTAGTCATCGATGGCGTCTTCAATCACTCCGGCACGCAGTTCTTCCCGTTCCTGGACTTGAAACAAAACGGCCGCAATTCCAAGTATGCGGACTGGTACACCGTCACGAATTGGGATCCGCTGTCGTGGATGAGCTTTGGCGATTCCATCAATGGCAACATGCCCGAATTCAAGAAGGACCCGGAGACGGGCCTGGCTCCCGGCCCGAGAGATTTCGTCCTGAACGTCACCAAACGTTGGCTGGCGCCTGATGGCGATCCCTCGCGCGGCGTGGATGGTTTCCGTCTTGATTACGCGCAGAACGTGCCGCGTGTTTTCTGGGTCACCTACCGCAACCTGGTCAAATCCATCAAGCCCGATGCCTTTATAACTGGCGAAATCTGGACGCCAGCCTTCAGCTATCTCGGCGGTGATGCCTGGGACGCAACCATGCAGTATCCATTTGCCAATGCGCTGAGAGAATTCTTTGTCAATCGGTCCAACTCGGCAATTTCCGCCAGCGTTTTCGCCCAGCGCCTTCAGCAAATGATCATGCTGTATCCGTTCCAGATTGCGCTGGACCAAATGAATCTGGTGGACAGCCATGACACCGAGCGATGGGCATCAAGCTTCGTTAATGCCGACCGGCCGCTCCCCGCCGAGAGCGATGCAGGCCGCCGAGGCCGGGGCAATTACAACACCTCCAAGCCCAACGACCTGGAATGGGCCCGCATGAAGCAGTCGATTGCCGTGCAGATGACCTGCGCAGGCTCGCCGATGGTTTATTACGGCGACGAAGTGGGCATGTGGGGTGGAACAGACCCCGATGACCGCCAGCCGATGATCTGGAAGGACCTGCAGCCTTACGACGATCCGGAAGTGCAGTTCAAGCAGGATCTGTTCGACTGCTACGCGCGGCTGATTGCATTGCATCGGCGTCTGGCAGCATTGCACAGCGGCTTTTTTCACACCGTGTTGGCGGACGACGCACGCAACCTCCTGGCATATTCCCGTGACTTGGGAGACGAGCATGTCTATGTGCTCGTGAATCGCAGTGACAAGTGCCAGTCGGTTGACCTATCGAGCGCTCAAGTCGGCAGAAACGCACGCCTCATTGACTGGTTGGATGCGGCACAGGCAGCCATCCGCACCGCACCCACCACTCGAGATGGTCGTCCTCAAATTGAGCCCATACCCCGTGCAGTCCCGGCAGTCGAAGTGCGGCATGGCCGGGCTTCGGTCAGCCTCAAACCTTGGGCCGTAATGATCCTCGCTCCCGCTGATGCAAGATGAAACCGGGACGGCATCGAATAGGCATGAAATAGGTATGATCTCGAAAAAGCCGCTATACCCGCTACATCGTTGATTATCAACGAAATAAACCGCTACAAACACGCTACAAAGGCGCTACACACCCGCTACATTTCTTAACAACCTCCAGCCAGAAGGGCCAAATTCCGGGCATACCCACCCCATCAGGATCGTCCCCCACCCGATTACAAACAAGATCCTTGCTTTGTAATTTGAAATCACTATGATATCACTTAAATATCAAACATAGAAAGGTATTTATGAACACAACAAAGTCCGTTTCGACGCCCGAAAGGGTCATGAGCCCTCCCAACGGCTGGCTGGTGGTGCCGATTCATCTGGTGTATATGGGCACGGTGCTCTGGTTTTCTATTCATTATATTATTGAGCACGGCCAGCATCCATGGTGGGTGGCACTGGTGGGGTATGGCTTCGCCTATGCGGCGGGTCTGGCGGCCTTGGGAGGATATTTCACGCTGCAACCAAATGAAGCGCGTGTCCTCTTGCTATTCGGAAAGTACAAGGGCACCGCGCGCGAAAGCGGTTTCCATTGGGCCAATCCATTTTACACCAAAGCGCCGAAAATATCCTTGCGCGCCCGCACCTTGAATGTCGACAAACTCAAGGTCAACGACAAGAAAGGCAATCCGATCGAAATCGCCGCCGTCGTCGTGTGGCGCGTCGCGGACACGGCCCAGGCGACATTCGACGTCGATCATTACGAGCAATACGTTCACACGCAGAGCGAAACTTCCCTGCGGCACCTGGCCAGCGCCTACAACTACGACAACGGCGAGGATAATGAACCGACATTGCGCACGAATGTGGACGACGTTTCCAAATCGCTGCGGGAAGAATTGGACCAGCGCCTGGCCAAGGCTGGCGTGACGGTGGACGAAGCGCGCCTGACCAATCTCTCCTACGCGCCGGAAATCGCGCAAGCCATGCTGCGCCGGCAGCAGGCCGAGGCGGTCATCGCGGCCCGGCAAAAGATTGTGCAAGGCGCTGTTTCCATGGTGGACCTGGCGCTGAAGAGCCTCGCGGAAAAGCATGTCGTCGTGCTGGACGACGAGCGCAAAGCGGCGATGGTGAGCAACCTGATGGTGGTGTTATGCGGCGAATCGGAAGCGCACCCGGTCATCAACACGGGAACTCTTTATCATTGACGCATTGACGTTATGGCGGAACGGAAACCGTTCTTATTGCGAATCGATCCGGCGCTCTGGAATGAATTGGAATCCTGGGCGCAGGATGAGCTCCGCAGCGTCAACGGCCAGATAGAATACTTGTTGCGACTGGCTGTTCTCAAACGAAAGGGCACGGCCGCAAAAGCGCCCGAACCACCGAAGCCGGATAATACGGATTCATAAGGAATCTATATCGCGGGTTCCGGCGGATATGATTAAAAATGGGTGAGACGCAAGTGAGATTACAGCCGATTATGCCTGAAGCGGCGCGCGGTTGTGTCGAAAACCAGCCGCTGCTTCGAACCAAGCGGCGAGTTGATGTATTTTTTGGTGATGCCCGCAACAAAATCGTTTTCGGCTGTTTGAGAATGGCTGCGGCTGGCCTTTGACACAGCCGCGCCTATCGGCCTGCGCGATCACCCACTTCCAATCACACCCGGTTCCGGCGCCCACCGGCGAATTCTTTTTTGTCGGGGGCGCGCCAGAACCGGCCAGCGCAAACTAGTTCTTGTAATCCCAGCCGGAACGAACGTATTCCGCGTCCTCGTCCCAGGTTTGGGCGTGGTCGGGATAGGTGCTGGCCCAGTCGCGGCGCAATTCCGCTTCAAGCTCAGGACTCCATTTCGGATATTTCTTCCCATATTGCGAGCGGGCTCCGTAACCGAAACGGTAAGCCGGCTCCACATCGTCATAGTTGGGCACGCCACGCGGCGGAATGGCTTCTTTGCCGGACGCTTGTTTGACAGTGTCCGAGACATTCTGATTGGTATCTGGCTCATCGCCGCCCACGTCATGCTTCGTTTGGTCCCAATCGCGCTTGAAAGCCGCTTTGGTCCGTTCCCAAGCCGAGTCATTTTCTTTCGTCCACCAAGTAGGATTTTTGTATTGATTCATAATTATATTATTGTTCCGGGGGCCATTAGAACCTCTGCAAGTTTGATGCCAGCGCACTCCGCGTGATCTCTCCCTGTGAGAGGGGGCTTATTGGTGTTCTTGGCGGGCAGTGTGCACGGCCTTCGCGGAAACTGCCTCGCTTTTTGCAAGAAGGCCGCAATCCTGTCTCCATTATAGTGGAGTATGATTTGCCTCTTGAGTTTCTCTGCGCGAACATTCTTATCGTCTGACTGAGGTTGACGATGCGCGGATGCTGTCCCGACTGGTTCCATCGTGGCATTAAAAGCAATCGCGCAGAGGGGAGGAGGGCGCGGAGGAGGAACAGAAAAGTGGCTTCAACGCCATTGCCACTTCGTGGCCTTTGCCTGCTTGTTGTTCAATCCTCTTGCGGCTTCGGGTTGACCGGCAAGACCTTCGCGCGCGATGCCGTTGGCAATCTCAAAAGAAGGACCTTTAACAACAAGGTTACAAAGATCACGAAGAAAACAGCCCGGGCGGAGCTTTCTCGGCGAAATGGGTTTGACCCTTGTCCCGCAGCTCAACCTTTCAAGATTTTTTCCAAGTTGGCCAACAAATCCGCCGGATCCTGATAAATGGCTCGACAGCCGCTGGCTCGCAAAACCTTTTCCGAGAATCCCCCGCATAAGACGCCGATAACAGCCAGCTTGGCCCGGGTCGCCGCCACGGCGTCATGCGGCGTATTCCCGACCACCAACACTTTGTGCGCGGGCGGGTTTCTGAGGAGGCCCATGGCCGCTTGAAAGATATCGGGCTCTGGTTTGGATTCCTCGGCGTCATCCGAGGAGGTGGATTGCTCCACCAAATCTTCAATCTGCGCGATGGTTTTATATTCCTCGACCTCCTCCTTTTTGGACGACGACGCCAAGGCGATGCGCCGATCGGCTTCGCGAATTCTCTTGAACAGCTCGCGCACTCCTGGGAAGGGGCGCACCTGGGGCAAATACTCGCGCTTAAAAATCTCCGCGCGCATTTCGGAAATGGCTTTTCCAAGCCTCTCCATTTCTTTCTTATCGAGGAATTCGGGAAGCAGTTGGTCCGAGCCTTTCCCAAGATGGGGGCGGATTTTTTGCATCGGAATTTCCTTTCCGTGGGCGGCGAATGCTTTTTCCCAAGCCTTGGCGTGAAACTCATTCGAGTCTATCAACGTGCCGTCCACATCAAAAATAAACGCCTCAATCATCGTCCAACGTAGCCCGCGGGCGATGGAAAACCATTGGGGAGAATTTCCGCCTGGAAAGAGCTGGGTTGTTTTCCCCCTCAAGAGCAGGGCTGCCAAACCGCCCGTCACGGGCAGAACGCACCATCGTTTCTCTCGCCAAGCCGCGCTAAACTCATTCAGTATCTAGAAAATGATTTCCAAGACCGGAAACCGGCCTGAACACAAAGGGAGCCTCTGGCTGCTGGGCCTGTCCGCCTTGGGCGTGGTTTTCGGCGATATTGGAACAAGCCCGCTTTACACGCTCAAGACCGTGCTTGCGCTGACCGGTGGCAAGCCTGATCGAGTCGTTCTTCTTGGAACCTTGTCGCTGATCATCTGGACCCTGATCATCGTCACCACTGTCAAGTATGTTTCGTTTGCCATGCGCATCGACAATGACGGCGAGGGCGGCATCCTCGCCCTTATGTCACTGCTGGGTGTCAAACTCAAGCCTCGGCCCGTCATCGTCGCGCTTGGACTTCTCGGAGCGGCGCTGATTTACGGCGATGGCGCAGTCACGCCCGCAATTTCCGTGCTGTCCGCGCTGGAGGGGCTGAACATCGTGGCGCCTTCGTTCTCACGCTATGTTCTTCCCTCCACCGTCGCCATTCTGGTCGCGTTGTTTTTAATTCAGCCGCAGGGCACGGCGCGGATTGGCAGGGCGTTTGGGCCAATTATGCTCACTTGGTTCGTGACGATCGCGCTCCTGGGAATTTGGGGGATATCGAGGCATCCATCGGTTCTTCTCGCGCTGAACCCAATCTATGGATTTTCTTATTTGCACTCAAGCGGGCTGAAAGGGTTTCTGGCCCTGGGCGGCGTCTTCCTGTGCGTCACCGGCGCGGAGGCGCTTTACGCAGACATGGGACACTTCGGTGCGCGGCCCATCCGGCTTGCCTGGTCAGGCGTGGTCTTTCCAAGCCTCGTTCTGAACTACGCCGGCCAGGCTGCATTGGTGCTCGAGGGGGCGCCGACTTCCGACAATATTTTCTATCGGCTTTGCCCGTCGGCATTGCTCATTCCGGTCGTGGTGCTGTCCACCGTTGCCACGATTATCGCCAGCCAGTCGATCATCACCGGAGCGTTTTCGATGACCCGCCAGGCCATCCAGCTCGGCTGGCTGCCGCGCCTGAAGGTCACCCAGACCTCGGCCGAGGGCTACGGGCAAATTTATGTCGGGGCCGTCAACTGGACTCTCATGCTTGTCACCTGCGGGCTGGCGCTCGCCTTCCGCAAGTCGGACAATCTTGCGGCAGCCTACGGCATCGCCGTCTCCGGCACGATGCTGGCGACTTCCGCGCTGCTCTTTATCGCGATGCGCGAAATCTGGGGCTGGGGCGTCTTTCGCGCGGGCGCAATCGCGGGCGTTTTCATTACTGTTGACATTACATTTTTCGCCGCCAATTCCTCCAAGATCGCCGCTGGCGGCTATGTGCCGCTCCTGCTGGCGGGATTGGCTTATGGAATTATGCTTGTCTGGCATCATGGAGCGAAAGTGGTATCGGCAAAGTTTCAGGACTCGGTCGTTCCGATTGGGACATTCATGGCCGAGCTTGAGCAAAAGCAAATTCCGCGGGTGCCGGGAACGGCGGTGTTTCTCACTCGCACCAGAGAAGATGTTCCCCCCTTGATGGTGTGGCACGTCGGGCACAGCCGGGCGCTTCACCAGCGCCTATTCGTCGTGACAGTGGACACGGAATCCAGCCCGTGGGTCAGCGAAGGTGACCGTCTGGCCTTGAAGGAGCTGGCCCCTCAATTTTGGCGCGCGTCGGCTCACTATGGATTTATGGAACGGCCTGATCTTCCAGAATTGCTCCGGCAAGCGTGCGCGGGCGGATGCAGCATCGATCTTTCTGACGTTACCTATTACGTGGGCCATGAGACCATTATCTCCAGCGAAAGCCGCAGAGGCCCGTCGAAATGGCTGGCGTCGTGCTTTGTCGCGATGCAGCGCAATTCCACGCATTTGAGTGAATACCTCCGGCTGCCCTCGGATTCCGTGGTGGAAATTGGGCGCCAGATCTCGATTTAGTTCCAGATCCGGCATCCCTGATTTCATTCGTGGAAGAAATTCCCCGGCAATTAGCGTCAATTACAATTTTGAAATTCTGGGGCGCGCGGGAAATGGGGGCCAAATCTTGTTTGTGGCGATCATTTAAAAAATATCAAATCCGCGGAGCGGCGGTTGGCTGGTCGAAAATCTTGTGAAGGCGTTTCTCGTTTCGAAGCGGCTGCGGCTGGTCTTCGACACAGCCGCGCTCCGTTTAAACAGGGATGGATTGGTAACCCCGCAAAGGGATTGCGGATCTTCATGTCAACCGCAATCCCCCATGGAATTAAGGAGTCTCGACAAGGACTTTGTCGGTGCGTGAAGCGCGGGCATCGGCTTTCGCGTCTTTGGGCGTCGAGGCTTCGCCAGTGGTGCAAATATCTTGCGCGCCAGCCTTGGTGAAGATGTCCTTGGCCAGCTTGATTTCATCCGAGTTCTCGGTATGCACGGAGAGAAGGAGATTGCCTTCCTTGACTTTGCCCTCATAACGCTTGGCTTCGATCTCGGGAATGCCGAGGCCGATCAATCCACCCGCGATGCCGCCGACGGCTGCGCCGACCGCGGCGCCGCTCAAAGCGGCAATAATGGGGCCGGCTGCGATGAACGGCCCCACTCCGGGTATGGCCAATGCGCCAATGCCCGCCACCCATCCGAGCGCTCCGCCCAGGACGCCGCCTGTGCCTGCGCCGGTGGCGATTCCTTCGGGAGCCTTGGTGTTCTTCTCGTGCGCAAAATCACGGGTCGTGTCTTTGTCGGGGAACAACACCGAAATATCGTTATTGGAAAAGTTGGCGAACTTAAGCTGATCCACAATGAGATCGGCCTGGCTTCGGGAGTTTGCGATGCAGAATACGGATTTCTTTGACATATTTATTAACTTTCGTTGATGAGTTGTGAGGAAGTTTAATTCAGTTATTGGTGTTGCGAATTTTGACCTCGATCTGGTTGTCCACGTTCTCAGGGCGGGCGACCCTATTCGCGATGTCGCCAATGGCGCGCTTCTCGTCTTCGGTCTTGACTGGCCCGCGCAGGGTCACGCGGCCATTCATCGTGATGATTTTCACATTCTTGGCGTCGGTGGACATGTCTTTTGAGGAAACGACCTGCTTCCGAATTTGCGCGGTGGTGCTAATATCTGATTTGCTGTTGCCTTGATCCAGAGGCGTCACCGTCCGGTTGTCGCGGTCGCGGACATTTTGGGCGGTGTCATCGACGTCGTGGGAAGCGTCACGGGCGCCGTCACGAGAAGCATTCGTCGTGAAATAAGGATCGGCATGATAGGCGCTGTAGACGCCGACAGCGTAACCCGGCTGGCTGAAGTCGGGCCATTGATCACTCTTGAAATGTGGCGCGCTGCTTAACATTTCTTTGGAGGCGTTGATCTGAAGTGTATTTTGATCCGCAACGTATCGGAGAGCGGAGGGCGGAACGGCGCTCAATTCGCCATCCATGCCCAAAAATCCGCCAGAGGAAACAATGGCAGCCACCACGCGGCCGGAAGGAAGATCCAGCAGCAAATTATCGAGCTTGCCGACCTTTTCGTTTTGGCCATTCCTGACCGAGTCGCCCAGCAGTTTGCTGGCTCTTTGCACTTGGGTCAGGCGCGCATCGGGAATCTCCGAGGAGTCAATGGATTGGCCCTTGGCCTCCTCGCCGTAATAGGCGTATTCCGCTTTGAGGCGTTCGGCCGATCCCTGGTTCGCCCACTGGGAAAATTCAAATTTGGGAGCGTTTTTCACCTTCTCCTTGTCCGCGTTCAAAAAGAAGTGTTTGCGCTCGGAGTCACTATGCAGCAAGCACGGGGGCAGCGCCGTGTAAGTGTCACCCACCCCGGCCATCCCGCCGGTGGCGAGGATGACCTCAGTGATGCGTCCAGATTGCAAATCAATGGCGACTTCTTTGATTTTGCCGAGCTTGTCGCCCTGGTCATTGGTGACAGGCATTCCGATAACATCGCTCGCCTTGGCCGCTTCGTTGAGCCGGCCTTGATGCCGAGGGTTCGTCACGTCGGTGCGGCGATCTCCTCGCGCATCCGTTGGGGAATTGGGCATTTCCTGGGCCGAAGCTGCAAGGCCGACGATCGAGGCGGCGACCGTTCCCGCGATAACTTGAAGTGTTCGTGTCATAACTAGATAATTCTCCTTGATGTGCTGCTTTTTTGGGCTGCTCAACAAGGTAGCAGAGGAATGCGCTGGTTCCATGCGGACTTCGCCCACCGGGAAATGCCCTACCGCCGCGCCGGCGGCTCAAGACGCATCACACGCATTGCCAACGGCCTGCCATAGGGAAAGGACTTTCGCGCAAAGAAGATGAGCGCGCAGAGGATCCGCACGCCGTTGAAAACAGCATGGAACCAATAAGCCGTTGTTTTTCGGATTGACCGCGTCGGGTGGCGGCCGAAGGGGGGCGCTTTGCTATGAGACTGCAAAAATCGCCGAGGGATCTTCGCTGGCCGGGGAAAATCGCCCCTTTGTCAAACAATCTTCAAATTGACTGCCGCTCCATTTGCGGAGGCGGAATACTTGCGCGAATTCAAACGACGGCGCAGCTCCGCCCTGCCCGCCCACCAGTTCCGCCCCCCGCCGGACATTGTCCATCATCCACGCGGGATTCAGGAGGTGATATGGATTGCGTTTCACTTCCAGAATATGGAAAGACGTCGCCGCCACAAGATCGGCCACAATTTCCCTGGTGTATTCGACCAGCAGATTGGGCGTTTGCATTTGGCCCCAGAATTCCATTTCAATCAAATGGCATTCAACGCCCTTGGTGGCCTTGAGCGCATCCATGACCAGAAAATGCGTGCCGATATGCGTGCCGTTCCAATCCAATTCATGCGGCAGAAAGATGGCTTTCGGCTTGTGCTTCTCCAAAATGGCGGCGGTTATCTTGACCATCTGCCCCCACGCGGCGGGGTCTTTGGACCGCGTGGCAGCTGTCACTCCGTCGAAGCCTTCCGGCGAGGCGACTTCCAATCCGAAGCCCAAAAAGTTGCAGGCATTCCTTAATTCCTCAAGGCGTCCCGGCTTTCGTTCCTTCAATCGGCCAAGCGTGATGGCGATGTTGATGACGTTCCATTTCGCCTCGCGCAGCAGGCGCAAGGCGAGTCCGCCGCTGATCGTTTCGTCGTCCGGGTGGGGAGCAAAAAAGAGGACCGTGGGGGCATCGGGAGCGATGGCCGGCCGCGGCAGCGGCGCGAAGCCGCCAAGCGGCAAAGATTTTCCCTCGCTGACGAGGTTGGCGATGTCCGAAACAAATTTGCCGTAGGGATTCATAAAATCTATTTAGTGGCAGGGCTCGACGGAGTCTCGCCCTGCCAAGGTTTACCTAAAGACCACCGTGGCCGACGAATCCACCGAGTAGGTCACTTCATGCCCGAGCACCCACTTGCCCTTTTTGCAATACTCGGCCAGGACGTGGAATTTTCCGTCCGGCGAAATCTCGCTCGTGCTGCGGACTTCGGTGATGCCATCGGCATCGCCGATGACCTTTTCGCTGGTGATGAAATGGCCGTCCTTGGACTCGATCGTTCCGGTGGTCATGAAGCCTTCCGTGGTAAAATAGTAATAAGTGACCGCCTGCTTTTTCTCGACCCAGACAAACATCGTTTCGCCGCCGTAAACGCCGTCATTGATGGAATGCAACGTGCGCACGGCTTGCCCGTTGAGCGCGCGCTCCCAACGAATGACATCCACCACCGGCTTTTCGGGTTTGGAATTTGCGAAAGCTCCCTTCCACGTTTTCCCCAGCAGCGGCTCGAGCATCGCAAGATGGGGATTGAGCGCTGGCTTTTCGTCCGCCGCGGCGTTGAAGGCGGCGGCGGCACAGAGCAGGAGAACAGCGAAACATTGTTTCATCATAGGATTTGGCCTGGTTGGATGTTTGTTTGGCTTATGTTTTATATTTTACAATGCCGGCAGGCTGGCGGCGGCGACCGCCTGCCCGTGGCGCTTGTCTTTTTCATCAGGCACATGAAAGGCGATGCGCCCGGCGAGTTCGGGAAATTCAACGCTCAACACGTGCCGCGCCTGCTCCAGAATCACGTCGCCGCCCCGGCCCGTCGTGACGCGGCCGAGCACTAGAACGTGTTCGCAATCGTAAAATTCCGCGAAGTGCGCGACCGCATAGCCAAAACAAACGCCGATGGTCTGATAAATTTTCTCCGCCCGCGCATCGCCCTGCTCCATCAATTTTTGGACGTGCTTCAATTTCTCCGGCAATCCCAGGCCGGGCGGCGCTTCGATTCCCGCCGCCGGAAGAAACCGCCCCAAACACTGCTGCGAGAAGTAGAGCGCGCCGCACCCGCGGTCGCCTGACCATTCATCCACCGCGGCGCCGGGCGCGTAATCGACCGGCACAAACGCCAGCTCGTTGAGCCACGAGGTGATGTTGCCCTCCGGCGTGACGAATCCGGCCGCGAGGCTGGAACCCATCGCGATGCCGAGCACGGAATTCTTGCCCAGCGTCATCGAGCCAGCCAGCGCGGTGACTTCGCCGTCATTGACGACTTCAAACGGAATTCCGCCCCAAGCCTTCTTCAATTCAAAGAAAAGAGTATTGACACGCGTGTTGAACAATTCCGCCGGCACGCCCCGGAAAAGCGAGGCCACCCGCACGCGATTATTGACATACACGCCCGCCGAGCTTCCGCCGATGGCGTCGACGCGGGGAAGGTGGGCCGCCGCGCGCTTGAGCGAATCCATGATCTGGTCGAAGTGCCATTGCGGATCTTTTTGGGGAACCGGATCCCACACCACTTCCTCGGAAAAAATCGTCTGGCCATCTTTGACGGCGGCGGCCTTGCGGTCGCTGGCGCCGAGGTCGAAGCCGATGCGGCAGCCCTCCCAATGACGGCCCTGCGGCGTGGTGGTGGCGTGGGCCGGCGGGATATTCGCCGTGGTGACGACTTCAAACGGGCGCTCGTAAATGCGGTCGCCCATGATGTTCGCATCAAATTTCCCGGTGGCCGTTTCCTTGTAATACCGGTCGAGCTGCGAGCCAAGTTCCGCCGGCCCGTTGAAATAGACGCGAAATCCGCCGCGCGACCAGAGCAGGAATTTGATCAGCCTCTCGAGGTAAACAAAATTGCCGGCGGCGGCGGGATGATCGGCGGCGAGAATCTTTTTTGGAAAATGAAACACGGAACCATCCGCCTGTTCGACAGCGATATCGACCGGCACCGTGGCCGCGGCAGCGAAGGCCCGGCAGGCGAGCGCGGCCGGGCGAAATCCCGGCTCAAGCGGCGGCACGACGCGAGGCGCGCGCAGCAAAAATTCTTCAGAATTCACGCGTTTATTGAGCCATTCTTTTGACTCCGCCGCAAGCAGGTTTAGAACGGCAGAAATATTGAACAGAAGGAAACGAAGGTTACGAAGAAGGGCAGGCACTCATTCGTTACCCCTTCCTTCGCTTCGTTTCCTTCTGTTAACACGCTTCCGGACAAATCTCCCAAAATCCCAACAATTTTGTTCTGCACTCCGGTGTGGCGTTCCCACCTTTCAGGCTTGTCCGTTCTGCTGACACTGCTATTGTGCGGGGCATGGAAATCGCGCCGCCACCGCCGCTCCCTGCCGCTGCCGTCGTTCCACCCCAAATCGAAGTCTCCAATCTGACCAAGGTTTATGGTGACTTCACGGCGGTGAACGATCTCTCCTTTTCCGTGCGCCCCGGTGAAGTGATCGGGCTGGTGGGGCCCAATGGCGCGGGCAAAACTTCCACCCTTCGCTGCCTGGCCGGCATCATCCCTTCGACTCGCGGCGTCGTGCGCATCTGCGGTTTCGACGTCGCCAAACAACCTGTCGAAGCAAAGCGGCTGCTGGCGTTTTTCTCGGACGAGCCCAAGCTGTTCGATTACTTGACAGTGATGCAGCATTTGAATTTCATGGCCCGCGTCTACGGAGTGGCGGATTTTGAATCCATGGCCCGGCCTTTGCTGGAAGAACTGGAGATCGCCGACAAGGCGGACAAATTGCCGAACGAGCTTTCGCGCGGCATGAAACAAAAGCTGGCCATCGCCTGCGGATTCATTCACTCGCCCAAGGTTATTTTCTTCGATGAGCCGCTGACCGGGCTGGATCCCATCGGCATTCGGCGCATGAAGGATTCCATCTTGAAGCGGGCGCGAGACGGCGCGGCCATCTTGATCAGTTCGCACCTGCTGCATTTGCTGGAGGAGATTTGCTCGCACGTTTTGATTCTGAAGAAGGGCAATAAAATTATTGACGGAACGCTGGCCGAAGTGCGCGAGCGGTTTTCAAAGGAAAGCGGCGGCGGAAATCTCGAGGAAGCCTTCTTCCGCGCCACCGCCGACGAAAAGGATCTGCGGTAATGTTCAACGCGCTCTGGTATTACCAGTATCAATCGTGGCGCAACCGGCTTGCCTTCCGCCTCCGCCGCCTGCGCCAGCCTAAATACATGATAGGCGCCATCGCAGGCGGGGCGTATTTTTATTTCTACGTCGGCTATTTTCTGGCGATTCGCAAGGCGAACGCCCCGACGGCCCTGACGGAAACGCTTTCGGCGTTCGCCCTGTTGATCGTTGTGCTGTTGTCGTGGCTGCTGCCACAGAAGCGAAGCGGACTCGGTTTCTCCGAGGCGGAAATTGCCCTGCTTTTTCCCGCGCCCTTTACGCGCAAGCAGTTGATTCGCTTCAAATTATTCGGCTCGCAGGTAACGATGCTTTTTGGCGCGCTGTTCGTGACCCTGGTGCGGCATGGCGCGACGAGCGGGCATTTCATTACGCGAACGCTGGGGTGGTTTGTGGGAATCTCGGTGTTAAGCATGCACACCAACGCAAGCTCGGTCACCATCGGCATGCTGATGGATCGCGGGATGACGCCGAAGAAACGGCGGCTGGTGATTTTTGGAATTCTGGCGGTGGTGGTGGCGGTGATATTTTTGTGGGCCAAATACACGATGCCCCTTCCTCCAGCGGACATGAAGGGGAACGCAGGCAAATGGTTCCAGGATTACCTTGGCCAGGTGATGAACGCCGGCCCGCTGCCATATTTGCTGGCCCCGTTTCGATTGATCATCGCGCCGTATTTCTCCACGACTTTCGCGCAATTCTTCATTGCGCTGGGGCCGGCGGCGGCGATTTGGTTTCTCCATTACGTCTGGGTGATGCGCGCCGATTACGCCTTTGAAGAAGGCAGCATCGAACAAGCGCGGCGGGTGGCGGAACACCGGGAAGCCCGCGCGGCCCAGGGCGGCCCGGTTCGCGCATTGAAAAAGGCGGCCCGCGCGCCGTTTGCGCTGCGCCCGCTCGGTCATCCGTCGGTGGCCATATTCTGGAAAAACCTCATCAGCGCCGGGCAGTATGTGACATTTCGCCTCTGGCTGTTTCTATTAGGAATTGCGGTGGTTGGCGGCGTGGTGATGAAGACGGTCTTTGCCGACAGCGGCGGCATGGGACCGTTCATCTTCCAGCTTCTCGGGGTCGTTCTTTCGCTGACGCTCTTCTCCGGGCCGCAATTGCTCCGATGCGATTTTCGGCAGGACTTAAAATCCTCCGACGTCCTCAAATTGCTGCCGATGCCCGGCTGGCAGATTGTCCTTGGGGAGGTGCTCGCTCCCGCCGCGATGCTGGCTTCGGTGCAATGGGCTCTGCTGGCCTATGCGCTTGTTTTCTGCCCTGGTGAAGTTGAGGGGCACGTCATCCCGATGTCGCTCCGACTAGGCATCACACTGGGAGCGGCGATGGTGCTGCCGTTCATCGATCTGCTGGCGATTGTGACGCCAAACGCCTTCGTGCTTTTCTTTCCCGCCTGGATTCAAACGGGCAGGGACGCGCCGCGCGGATTTGAAACGATGGGCCAGCGGCTTGTGCTAATGATCGGCCAGATATTCGCCCTCGTGCTGGGGATTATTTTGCCAGCGGCCCTTTTTTGCGGATTCCTTTTCGGAGCAAAAACGCTCGGCTTCACGGCCATTGGAATAGTCGCCGGAGCATTGGCGGCCGCGCTGGCGCTGGCGGTGGAAATTGGGTTTGCCATCCGAATGCTCGGTGGGGTCTTTGAAAGATTTGATGTGTCTGGAGAGCCGATGTAGCGTGTCTGAGGGACGCCTATCGACGCGCTACCGCGCTTCGCGACTTAGAGCTTTACGGGCGTCACCGTCGTGTGCAATTGCAGCCAGAAGAAGTCTTTGCTGTTGGGAACTGCCTGGGAGGCGATAGGAGTCGGGGGGGTAAGAATCTTGGATTCTTTCCACTGATGGTTTTCCGAATGACCGTCCGCAAAAGCAAAGCCGCAAGCGTTATTGTGCCTTGACGCCGGGTAATCGTAAATTTCCTCGCTGCTGTTCGGAGTATCTGTCCAGTCCGTAATCTGCACGCAAAAAAAGCCGTCATTCATCGATCGTTCCTGCTCATCCAGCAGCACAAATGTCTGTGCCGGCGTTATGAAATCGCTCATCTTGCGGACTACAGTGAATGGCACGGCGGCACCCCAGCCATTTTTGTAGCCGTCGCTAGGGGAATCACCATCGCCGCCAACCCAGTTGCACATCGAGTAACTGCGAGGCCTCGGCACCTTCTGCCCCTGCGGGTTTTGGCCGATCGAAGTGTCGGCTGGGCAACGCCAAATTCCCAACGATTTCGCGCAATACGGCCAGATGCAGCCTTTCTCGATGGTGTCGATCGGATCCCAATTTCCCGTGTCGGTTAAATTTTCGCTTTCGTCCAAGGGTGCCCCGGACGGCCCGGACCAAACTTCGGTCGGGAAAGCGGTCGCAGAATACCCAAAAGGCAGTATTTGCCGGTTGTCGTCCGTATAAAGCCGCCACGCCAGGGTAAGTTGCTTGGAATTGTTCATGCAGCCAACGCCCTGCGCCTGGGTCTTCGCGTGGGCTAGAGACGGCAGGAGCAAAGCGGCGAGAATGGCGATGATGGCGATGACCACCAAGAGCTCAATCAAGGTAAAGCCGCGGTTTTTGCGATAAAATGGAACGGAGGCCAGTGCTGCCATGGGCGGATGTTATTCCTTCTGCACAACATTTGTCAATTGGAATGTGAGGGGCATGGCCGCCCGGAGTGTGAGAAAAATTCTTCATTGAGCATTGTTTCCCCCGTCAGAGTATCCAGGAAATGGACAGGCGCGGGAAGAATTGCCAGGCGCGCGGGAAAATCCAGGATCACCGAAGCGCCGTAGGCGCTGGAAGACAACGCGGGATGAAGAATTTTGCCTCACACCTGCCCTCCTTCGTTTGCGCATCTTTCCCTGTTCTCTCGACTTTCCTTCTGTTTAATTTCAAAGGTCTGGGTTGATGTCGGCGGCTTGATCGGTATACTGCGCGGCGCGAGACCAATGGCCATATGCTCACCACCGAAGAGCTTTTGAACAAGAGCCGGACCGAGCTTCTTGACCTGTCCACGCGCAATCGCCTTCTCTCGATTCCTGTCGATTCCCCTTCCGCCCGCATCATTCAAATCCGAGACGAATTGAGCACGGAGGTTTTTCGGCTGCTCGTAACCGAGGAGAAGTCCTTCAGTTTCGCGCCCGGGCGCCCTTCAAGCTCAACACGGCAGTCAAGCTCGAAACGGACAGACGAGGATTCCGATGAAGCCGGCCTGCCTCAACCGGATGAAGCGAAGGATGACAAAACGGGATTGGCCAGGCGGCATGTTGATTCGCGCTTGCAGACATCACTTTCTCCCGAAGGCCTTCAGCGGCGGCTGTTTGATTTGCATCACGACGCCCGGGCGATGATCGAGGAGCAGGGTGTCAATGTTCTCTATCTCGTCCTCGGGCATTTGAAATGGTTCGAGGCGGCGGATGCGGGAAGCCCCCGTTACGCGCCGCTGTTATTGATCCCGGTGGCGCTGAGCCGAAAAAGCGCCACGGACCGATTTCTTGTCAAATATAATGGCGACGATATTGAAGAAAATTTGTCGCTTCGCGCGCGGCTCAAAAAGGATTTTGACGTCGACCTGCCCGCCTTCCCTGACGAGGAGAGCCTCAACCCGTCAAACTATTTTGCGGCGGTGCGGGCGGCCGCCGCCAAAGCGCCGAACTGGGAAGTTTCAGAGAACGAGATGACGCTGGGATTTTTCTCGTTCGCAAAGTTTTTAATGTATCGGGACTTGGATGCCCGGAACTGGCCCAACCCGGACATGCTGCTCAAGCAGCCCTTCGTAAGCGGCCTTCTGCAAGATGGATTCCCGAGTTCGGAACCGCTCTTCGCGGACGACGTGGACATTGATCAGCTCGTTCCGGCTTCCCATCTCGACCACGTCGTTGATGCCGACGGAACACAAACGCTTGCCATCGAAGCGGTTCGCGCGGGCCGGAGCCTGGTCATTCAAGGCCCGCCGGGTACAGGCAAAAGCCAGTCCATCACAAATATCATCGCCACGGCGGTGCTGGCGGGAAAACGAGTTTTGTTCGTCGCCGAAAAACTGGCCGCGCTTGAGGTTGTCAAACGAAGGCTTGAGCGCGAAGGCCTCGGGGCGCTGGCGCTGGAACTGCACAGCAACAAATCAAACAAGCGCGTCGTCATCGAGGAAATTGGGCGAACGTGGAAACTTGGCCGCCCGCGCCCGCTCCATCCCGACGGGCTTGTCTCAAAGCTGGAAGACAAACGAACGGTCCTGAACGACCACGCCCATTCCCTTCACGAGAAACACGAGGCCAGCGGCCTGACTCCGTTCCAAGTGATCGGGCACTGCGCGGCGCTGGAGAAAAGCGGACTGCAAGCCGCCGGTCTGAGCTTTGAAGGATTGGAGCAATGGACCAACGATCACCGTGCGACGCATCGGGCGCTGGTGACGGAATTGGCCCAGCGCATTGAGCAAATCGGTTTGCCGGTAAAGCATCCATGGCGCGGCGTCCAGCGGGAAACCATTCTAAACATTGACATTGAACCGCTGCTGAATCGCATTCGCGAGGCTGACCGCGCGTTGAAGGCTCTGCGCGGAATCTCCGTGAAGTTGGCTACAGAAATGGGCCAACCCGCCCCGGTCAACCTCGCCGAGACTGAAGAGCAGCAAATCATCGGCGATTATGTGGCGCAGGCTCCCAAACTGGACAAGCACGCCCTCTGCAACGGCGTTTGGAACGCGGGCATGGGCGGGCTTGAAGATCTCGTCGCGCTCGGGAAAAAATTTATTGGCATCCGCGAACGGCTGGGCAGCCAGGTCATTCCCAAGGCGCTCGAGATGGATTCATCCCCGGCGCGCCTGCAAATTGCCGCCCACGGCCGTTCGCTTTTTCGATTCCTGAGCGGCGAGTACCGCAAGGCGATGGCCCATCTCCGCGGCGTCGTGACGGGCGAGCTGCCCAAAGCCTTCCCCGAGCGTCTCGCGCTGATTGATCTGCTGGTGGAGGCCCAGGAGTGCCTCCGGAAAATCCGCGCCAGCGAGACTCTCGGCGCCGCCGCCTTCGGCGTCCAGTGGCGGCAGGAAGCGACGGATTGGAAGCAGGCGCAGTCCATACTTGACTGGGTTCGCCGCCAGAATGAGGCGGGCCTCGGCGGCGGATTCCGGGAGATGTTTGCCACCGTAACCGACCAGGCCAAAATCGCGGCATTGACCACGGAACTGCGGGCTCGACAAGCGGCCGCCATTGAAAAGCTGAACGGACTGGTCCAGGAACTTTGCCTGGATTGCGGTGCGGCCTTTGGAGCCAGCACCGTTGAGGCGGTCCTGTTTGATTCGCTGGCGGAGCGGTTCGCGATGTGGCTGGCGAATTCCGACAGTTTGTGTCCGTGGAACAATTATTTCCTCCGCGCCAAAGCCGCCCGCGCCAAGGGAATGTCGAGCCTGGTCGAGCTTCTCGAGGATGGACGCGCCGGGACAAAAGACGTGTTGGTGTGTTTTGACCGGATTTATTTCGGCCAGCTTCTTCGCGACATTGTAAGGAAAAAGCCCGCGCTGGGCCAGTTCGACGGAGACTTGCACCAGCAGCATGTCACTGACTTCCGGCGGCTGGACACTGACAGGATTTCGCTCGCGAAGTATCGGACGCTCCTGGCGCATTTTGAACGAATGCCGCCGCCGAACACAGGCGTGGGCGCGGCCGGCATCGTCAAAGCCGAGATGGAAAGAAAGCGCGGCCATCGCACCGTTCGAAAATTGCTGCGAGATGCCGGCGCGGTTGTTCAAGCCATCAAACCGGTCTTTATGATGAGCCCGCTTTCGGTCGCGCAGTTTCTTGAGCCCGGGGCGGCCGAGTTCGATTTGCTCGTGATCGACGAGGCCAGCCAGGTTCAGCCGGTGGATGCGCTGGGCGCGGTGGCGCGGTGCAAGCAAATTGTCGTGGTCGGCGACAGCAAGCAGCTTCCGCCAACGCAATTCTTCACCCGGCTGACAACCGAGTCTCCCGATGAACTTGACGAGCAGGACACCCATGGCGTTGCGCAAGCCCAGGATATCGAAAGCATCCTTGGACTTTGCCGGGCGCGCGGTTTGCCGGAGAAAATGCTGAGATGGCATTACCGGAGCCGTCATCATTCGTTGATTGCCGTGTCGAACCACGAGTTTTACGAAGACCGCCTGTTCGTCGTGCCCAGCCCCTATTCGGCCGCCGGGGAATTCGGCCTGAAACTCCATCACATCGCCGATGGTGTGTTTGACAGCGGCGCGACGGGCGCCAACCGAATTGAAGCGCGCGCGGTGGGACGGGCCGTCATCGATCATGCGAGAAATCATCCCGCGCTTTCACTCGGAGTGGCCGCTTTTTCCGTGCGCCAGCGGCAGGCGATTCACGACGAACTCGAATTGCTGCGGCGCGAAAATCCCGACACGGAAGCGTTCTTTGCCGCGCATCCCACCGAGCCATTCTTTGTCAAGAATCTCGAAAACGTCCAGGGGGATGAGCGCGATGTGATTTTCATTTCTGTCGGATACGGCCGCGATGCGCACGGCTATCTTGCCATGCGTTTCGGGCCGCTGGGCGCGGAAGGCGGCGAACGGCGGCTCAACGTGCTTATTTCCCGCGCCAAGAAATGCTGCGAGATATTCTCGTCTATTGCCGCGGATGACATTGATCTCGCCCGCGCTGGTGGAAGGGGCGTCGCGGCGCTGAAGACGTATCTGGCGTTCGCGCAAACCGGGCGGCTGGCCACCGCGGCGGCCTCGGGGCTTGAGGAACAATCGCCATTCGAGGAATCCGTCCGCCGCGCCGCTCAAACACTTGGATACGAGGTTCACACACAAGTCGGCATCGCCGGATTTTTCATTGACCTTGCCTTGGTGGACAAGAAAACGCCGGGCCGCTACGTGCTTGGCATCGAGTGCGATGGCGCGTCCTACCATTCGTCCCGCTCCGCGCGGGATCGCGACCGCCTGCGCCAGGCTGTGCTTGAGGATCACGGCTGGATCATGCATCGCATCTGGAGCACCGATTGGTTTCAGCGGCCCGCCGAGCAATTGCGCAAAATCGCCGATGCGGCCCTGCGCGCCGAGGAAATCATCGCCGAATTGGCGATTGAGAAACCTGCGGCGGCGGAAATACGCACAGCAGGGCACGTCGGCGAAGCGGTTGAGCGCGACACCCCGCCGGCATCGGATAGCCCCGCGCTGCAAGAAGCCGCCGTTGCTTATCGCGAAGCCGTCATACCCGTGCCCAGCCATATCGATCCCCATTTGGTTTCCGCAAACGATATGGCCCAAATCATTTTCAAAATTATTGAAATCGAAGGGCCGGTGCATGCGGAGGAAGTGACGAATCGTGTGAGGATTCTCTGGGGCTTAAGCCGGGCGGGAGCCCGCGTGCAGGACGCCGTCGCCAGTGGCATCCGGTCGCTCGTGATGACGAATAAATGCGCTCAGGAAAACAATTTCCTAGGCGTCGTCAATCAAACAGTCACCGTCCGCAACCGCGAATTGGTTTCCTCCGCCGAATTGCGGAAGCCCGAGATGATTGCGCCCGCGGAAATCCGGGCGGGCATTTTTTTGGTGATAGACATCTCGCGCGGAGCGAGCCGGAAGGAAATCCCGCCCGCTCTGGCCAGAATGCTTGGATTCAAAGTAACCAGCCCGCAACTCCGGATTGTTATCGATGCCGAGATGACCCGGCTCGTGCAGGGAGGCGGACTCATTGAAACCAATGGAATGTTGAAACGTCCGACCGCAACGGGCAGCTAAACTAATGTATCCACATCCCCTGTGTCGACAGCGGTTCCATTTTGAAAAGCGGCCGGGGTTTTTCGCACACCGCCAGGATTTGCGCGGAGGCGCCGGCCGGAAATGCCAGCCGTGCGCCCGCCCAACGGTAACGCAGAACACTTAAAAAGGATCCGTTCATGCGGACGGGATCCTTGTCAAATTGCTGGCCCCAGGTCCACACCGTTCCGTCAGCGGTCATGCCAAATCCCGTTGCTTTTACTGTCCACACGGCAACCCAATCCTGCCTTTTGCCCAATTGGGTGGCGGCTCCCGCCGGCTTCCCCGGCGAACCTTGAGCGCCCCATAAAGTTCCGTTGCCATGAATTTCCGCCCGCAGCCAGGCCGATTGGGATGCTTGCCGGTAGTAGCCCGGGGTCTTTTTGCTTACTAATCCACCAACGTCGGCGCCGTAGCCCAATCCCGCCCTTTGTTGAATGGGGCCGAAAAGTTCGCCATCGCGATTTCTGCAAAGGCCATCCGGTTCTATCGCAACCCAATTGGACGCCGCTCCCACCCGTGTCACTGCGTTCGCGGAGTGAACAATCCATAACGTTCCATTCGTGCGCAGCCCCGCCGGGGTGTCCTCGCCATGCACATGAAGCCAGCGGTCACCGAGGTAAGAGGCGCGCCGGTTGGTCTCGTGCGCGTCGCCGACAAGCGGTCCGCTCCACGCCCATGCCCTGCCTCCCCTGTTGACAGCAATGACGCTGTGCGCCGAAACCCCGACATCCGTCCAATCATTCTCCTTGTTGAACTCGAATGGCTCCGGGAAATAAAGGCCCAAGCTAAAACCCCACGCCCACAGCGTCCCGTTCGTTCGCAGCCCCACACAATGAGTTCCCGCAGCCACGACTTTCTCCCAATCGCGATCCTCGCCGACTTGTTCCGGGGCCGCGCTCCTTTTTGATTGGGGAGCGCCGGGTTTGCCCCATTGCCACAGCGATCCATCAGGCAGAATGAAAAAAACTCCGCTGTCGCCGCCCGGGAAAACTCTTAACGGCCCGTTGTTGTTCAACAACGCAATCTCCACCGCTGAAGGATACCCTGGCTCGAACAGCCACATCACGAGCATCACCACCGCCAGCACGGCCCCCGCGACTCCGGTCGCCAGAACCAGTTTCTTGCACCGGGCGGGAATCCTTCGCGCCATTCTTTCAATGATGGCGCGCCAAAACCATTTCAAAAATTCGCGGACCGGCTGACGGGGCGGCTCCCCATAAGCCGATGGCAGGGCGAGCGATCTAAAATCCTTGAGCAAACGCCAGCGCGCGGCCGCGCCGTAAACTAAATCCAATCCCACACTCAATCCGAGCCACAGACAAACGGCAGCTCTTTCTCCAAGATCCCAATGAATTATTTCCGCCTCCCGCAGCAATTCTATTGACAAGACGGCGATCGTGAACAGGGCCCATGGGAAAATGAGAATTCTCGTGAGGGTGAAGACAAGCGCCTTCGTTTGGGTCTTTTGGCGCATGGCTGCATTCATCGCGACCCATCCAATGGCGGCGCTGTCGGCCCATAATACGATTAATCCCGCCGCGCCGAAGAGATAAACTTCCGAGCCTCGGAGACGCCGCATGAACTCCAGTTCAACCAAGGTCACAACCACCAGCGGCCAGAGAAATTGGCGGCGCAGGGCCAGCCATTGCCCGCGCACAATGTCGCGCACTGTCTGAGGCGTCACGAGTATGAGTTCGAACGTGCCACCCTTCCGATCTTCAAACATGGCCTGCCCAGCCTCGGTCAAAATCCACAATCTCAGCGTGCCATTGATCACCAGGCCGGCGGAGATGAGAATTTCGGAGTTCATGATTAAAACTCCGCCGCGCCATCGTGCGTCCGCCCACCATACGCCGGCGAGAAAGAGGAAGGCCCACACTTGCGCGGGTTTCAAGCGCGCCTTGGCCGCCATCCAGAAATAGGCGTTGATATCCAGGGCGCGCTTCCGAAATTCAACGCACTTTTCACGCGAGCCGTAATTCAACGTCCGCGCGAGTTCTCGCACACTTCTCCTCTTCGCCGCGGGTTTGGGCTGCTTGTCGCCCCATGTTCTTGGCACGATCCAGCACGCGAGCGCTGTCAACATCCAGGCGATGGCGTGAGTCGCCGCGAGCGATCTCCAAAAGTCCACCACCTGCGCATTGTAGACTCTTTCGGAACAAAGCATGAAGGTGTAGATGGGGCTCGAATACTTGAGCGGCTCCGGCGCCGCTTTGTAAACGAAGGTGAGCACGGTCGCAACCCCCATGACCATCAGCATCACATAGAAGTTCGTGGCCATGGCCGTCCGATACTGCCGGCTGACGGACGATGCAAAAATGCCGATGGCCAGCGAAAGGAAAAACGCATTCACCAACACGAGCGCCATCCGCCATAATTCGCCCTTGGCCACCCCGCCCGCCAGCAGCGCCACCGCCGTGACCGGGAGAATCGTCAAGAGCGCATAAAACGCCGAAATGGATGTCCCCACCATTTTGCCAAAGACGACGTCGTAACCCTTCAAATCCGTCAAGAATAACAAACCGAGCGTTCCCTCCCTCTTCTCCTGGCTCAGGCAATCCGCCGTCGAGCGCCGGCCCGCGAACAAACAGAACAGCATCGATACACCGGAAAGGCCCCAGAAAAGAAACGTCCCCAGCTTTAGTGGTGGATAGATGAAATTGACGCCATACCCGATGCCGCCCACCAGAATCGAGAGGAAGGCCACCCGGCACCGCAGCCAATAGGTCGCCGCGCGCCGCGATGTCTCGCGCAACTCTCTGTCAACAATTGGAAGGAAGGTCATTCGGCTTTTGAATCGCCAGCGCCAGGCTGCATCTCAGTTTTTGGCAAGACTGAAGAACGAAGAACCCTCGGCAGGCAGACGAGTGGTCGCTCTCGCCCTGCAAGGCAGGGAGAGGGAAGGAGAGAGGGTGCCCCATAAATTCCTCTCGACGCCGTCCGTTTCGCAATCGTCTGAGATTATATCCTTTGCCAAGTTCCCCTCTCCCTAACCCTCTCCCCGCGGGCGGGGCGAGAGAATCAGACTTATTCCCCTGGGTATTTGGTTGTGCCATAAACTGAATGCGCCGCCTGCGGTATAGCACCGCAAAATGCCGTTTGCAACCGCGCCGCCCGCGCTTAAACTTTCCGGCATGGACATTACGAGGACTGCCTTCGGCGCCTGGAACGGCGGGCGCTTTATGAATTACGGCGAGCCGCTCTCGGACGAACGCTGGACGATGCTGGTTCGCCATGCTTTTGATCGCGGCATCCGCACCTTCCTGACGGCGGATGTTTACGGCGCGGGCGCGGCGGATTCCTTGCTTGGCCGCGCGCTGGCGGGAATTCCGCGCTCTGAATATTGTCTGGCTGGCGCTATTGGCCATGATTTTTACAAAGGCGCCCGGCAAGGTTCGCGCGGCTATCCGCGCTTTTCCGATCCCCAGCTTCGCCAGCCGCCGGAATTTGCGGATTACCTGCGCATGGCCACCGAGAAATCTTTGGAGCGCTGCGGCGCTGACAAATTTGATGTTCTGCTGCTGCACAATCCCGATTCCACTGGTTACAGCAGCGACCGCGTTTGGGACGGCATGAGCAGGCTCATTGAAGCGGGTCTGACGGAGCGCATCGGCATCGCGCCCGGCCCCGCCAACGGTTTTACGCTGGACATGATTTTGTGTTTCGAGCGGTTCGGGCCGCTGCTGGATTGGGCGATGATCATTCTCAATCCGCTCGAACCGTGGCCCGGCCAGCTCGTGCTGCCCGCGGCTGTCAAATATGATATTAATTTGATCACGCGCGTGGTGGATTACGGCGGCGTCTTTCACGACGACGTCAAAGCTGGCCACAAATTTGGCGCGCAGGATCACCGCGCTTTTCGTCCGCCTGGTTGGATTGAGGCGGGCAATGTGAAATTGGATCAGATGCGCCCCGTCGCCGAGAAATATGGCCTTACGCCGCTGCAATTAGCCTGCATTTGGAATTTGTCGCAGGCGCCCGTTAAATCCGTTGTGCCGACATTGATTCAAGAAACGAATGCCGAAAAAAGCGTCGAAGAAAAAACAGACGAACTGGCAGCGCTGCCCGATGTGACGTTGACAGCGGATGAAGTGGCGCATCTCGCGGATATAGGCAACAACCGTGGTTGCATGGCGCTCAAAGGAGCCAATCGCAGCCATACCACGGCGGCCGAGGCCGACCGCTGGGGCATGTCGCCTGATTTGGAAGCGGTGGGGAAAGAATGGGGAATTGATCCGGATCGGGATTTGGTTTTGACCCACTCTTCGTCGGTCTGAGATCCTCCGCCCGGACGCCTCGACGAGGCGTCCCTACCTTGAAAACGATTTATTTTGATTACAATGCGACGACTCCGCTGGACGCGCGGGTTCGCGATGCGATGGCGCCGTTTCTGGACGAGATTTATGGAAATCCGTCCAGCACGCATCACATTGGCCGCCGCGCCCGCGCCTTGTTGGACGACGCGCGCGATCGTGTTTCCGTGGTTTGGAAATGCAAGCCAAGCGAGGTTGTTTTTACCAGCGGAGGAACCGAAAGCGACAATTTCGCCATTTTCGGCACCGCCCGATTGCTGAGGGAAAAGGGCCGTCATCTCATCACATCGACGATCGAGCACCACGCGGTTTTGCACTGCTTCGAGTATCTGGCCAAATACGAGAATTTCAAGGTCACCTACTTGCCGGTAAATGCTGAGGGCCTGATTTCTCCCGATGATTTACGAGAGTCGATTCGCCCGGACACGACTTTGGTTTCGCTGATGTCCGCCAATAACGAAACGGGCACTATCCAGCCAACTGCGGAATTTGGAGCCATCTGCCGTGAGCGCGGGATTTATTTTCACACGGATGCCTCGCAATCTTTTGGCAAAGTTCCGTTTGCTGGCATTGCCCAATTCAATGCGGACCTCGTCACGTTTTGCGCGCACAAGCTTCACGGTCCGAAAGGCGCTGGAGCACTCTACGTCAAATCGCCGCTTCAACCGCATTCGATTATTTTTGGCGGGGCGCACGAAAACGAACGCCGCGCGGGAACTGAAAACGTCTCCGCCATCATTGGCCTGACGGAAACTGTCGAGCGATTCATAACACCACCGGTTTTTCCCGAAGAACCGTTGAGAAGACTGACGGCTCATTTAATTGAATTCAGCAAATCAGTGGAGGGTGTTCAATTGCGCGGTTCGTTTTCCTCGCGCCTGTCAAACACCGTTGCCTTCACAGTGACGGACTGTGACAGCGCGACGCTTTTGGCCGGGCTCGATTTGGAAGGAGTGTGCGCTTCGAGCGGCTCCGCCTGCGCGTCCGGCGCTTTGACGCCTTCGCATGTCATGCTCGCGCTCGGCATTGAAAAAAGTCTGGCCAGTTCACTCGTTCGATTTTCCCTCGGCCGCGATTCCACCATGGAAGAAGTTCTGGCGGCGGAGGGGATTTTCGGAAATGTGATTAAGCAGGCTCGTGGCTATTGAATTGCCTGTGAATAAAATGTGCCGTGTGCCAATAACTCGGGCTTTTCCCGTTTTCACTTTTCGACCCGCGCTGATCTTCACAATTTCAATGCTCTGTAACCAGTTTGTTTCAAGCCGCTTGCGTCGAAAGCTTGCATTATTCACAACCCTTAATAATAGTGTTTCTCTCTAAGAGAAAAGAGTATATTAAAGAACGCATGAATCTGACCGTCGCGAAAGATCAACTGATTCACGGTTTGCAATCAGTGCAAAATATCGTCAGCAGCCGGACCACGCTGCCGATTTTGTCGAACGTTCTTTTGAAGGCGGGCGACAATAAATTGGAATTGATCGCCACGGATTTGGACGTGAGCGTCTCCTGTTCGGTCGAGGCCAATGTAAAAAAGAAGGGCGCAACCACGATTCCAGTCAAACGCTTTTTCAGCATCATCAAAGAGCTGGCCAGCCCGGAAATCGAATTGGAAGTGGATGAGAAA
Source organism: uncultured Verrucomicrobiae bacterium (assembly GCA_963764165.1). Classification (GTDB taxonomy): domain Bacteria; phylum Verrucomicrobiota; class Verrucomicrobiia; order Limisphaerales; family Palsa-1400; genus Palsa-1400. The sequence goes on along the minus strand of CAVXRD010000002.1, from coordinate 2,445,055 downwards.
AACGCCAGCAGCATCCGGGCGGGCGCGTCGTTTTACAAAATCAATGGACTGAGCGCGGACGAATTTCCGCCGGTCAGCCCGCTCAAGGAAGACAAGAAAATCACGCTGCCGCAGGAGAAATTCCGCGGGATGCTGAAGAAAACCGGCTTCGCCATATCGAGCGACGAATCACGCTACGTCCTCAATGGAATTTTCATCAGCCTCAAGGAACACAAGATAACGATGGTCGCCACGGACGGACGCCGCCTAGCGCTGGTCGATGAGGAAGTCGATATTCCCGAAACGAGCCAGGGCGAATTCATCATTCCGACCAAGACAGTCAACGAATTGTCCCGTCTGCTCGGCGACAAGGGGGATATTGAAATTTGCTACGTGGAGAACCACGCTTCGTTCACGCTCAAGGATGACAAGGGCTTCACGATTTTGATTATTTCGAAATTGGTGGAAGGCAATTACCCGAATTACCGCCAGGTCATTCCGAGCGAAGCCAAGGAACGCATCGCATTGCCCCGCGAAGAATTGCTGGCCGCCACGCGGCGCGCGCAAATCATGACCAGCGACAAGGCAAACTCCATCAAAGTTTCCATCACGCGAAACAACCTGGCCATCACGGCGAATTCGCCGGAAGTTGGCGAAGCCCGCGAGAGTCTGGCCATCAATTACAAGGGCAAGGACATGGCCATCGCCTTCAATCCGGCGTATTTGGTAGAGCCGCTAACGGCGTTGACAGACGACGAAGTTTTTCTGGAATTGATCGACGAGTTGAGTCCGGGAGTGCTGAAGATAAACGGCCCGTTTCTTTACGTGGTCATGCCGATGCGGCTGAGTTGATTTTGGGAGGCGCGGCAAGGCCGGGGAGATAGGACGTATAGGGCATATAGGACCCATGTGCGTTGTGAATTACCGGTGAGCAACAATTAACAAGATAGTCGTGTCCGTTGCGCGCGGATCATTACACTCACGGAGATGAATGATTTTCAACGCGTCCTTGATTCAACCGAGCGGCATCTGCTGGCGCTGAGGCATTCGGGCGTCCGCTTTATCCCTGTTGAAAAAGAAACGCTGCGCATGCTTAGCGGCCCTCCGCCGCGCGCCGAAGTTGCGATTGCAAAGCCCGCGCCAGAGCTCCTTCCGCAGCCCACGGCGCCACTGGTGGCAGCCATTGTGCCACCACTCCCCACGGAACTAAAACCGCCGGCGCTTGTCCAGCATGCTGCTGCTGCCATGGCTTCCTTGAAAGAACGCGTGATGGCGTGCGTCAAGTGCCCGCACCTCGTATCAAGCAGGAAAAACGTCGTTTTTGGCGTCGGCGATATTCACGCGCAACTCATGTTCGTCGGGGAAGCGCCGGGCGCGGATGAAGATGTCCAGGGCGAACCGTTCGTGGGCGCGGCAGGCCAACTGTTGACACGCATCATCAAGACCATGGGCCTGAGCCGTGAGACAGTTTACATCGCGAACATTCTGAAATGCCGCCCGGACACGCCGGGGCAGACAAGCGGAAATCGCAAACCGACCACTACCGAAATGGCGACATGCAGTCCATTTTTGCTGGAACAAATCGAGCTGATCCGGCCGAAGGTTTTGGTTGCCTTGGGAGGGACAGCTTTGGAGGGCTTGCTCGGAATCGCCGGAGGAATAACAAAAATGCGCGGCAATTTTCAGGATTTCCGGGGAACGCCTTTGATGCCGACATTTCATCCCTCCTACCTCTTGCGAAACCAGGCCCTGGGCGAGAAACGCAAGGTGTGGGAAGACATGCTGAAGGTGATGGATAAATTGCAAATGCCCATCAGCGAAAAGCAGAGATCCTATTTTCTGAACGCGTAGAAATCGTGTCAAGAAAACGAAAATTCTGGCTGCTGGTGGTGGTTGTGGTGGCCATCATCGTCTTGATTCCTTTCACCATGCGCTGGCGCGCTCAAGCGAGATTGAACGCCTATCGAAAGCAACTCATCGCGAAGGGCGAAAAACTAAACATTGAAGAATTTGTTTCAAAGCCGTCCGGCGACAGCACAAATACAGGCGAATTTTTGACGCTGCTCGCGAGCATTTGGAATTGGGATCCGATTCCCCACGGAATGCACGTCATCAAGCCGGGCGTGGCGCGCGTGGCGTGGAAGGAGGAGGAATGCATGGAGGAGTCGCCGGGGCCGGGGCCAAAGCCGCCGACGAACGTCTGGCCGGGCTTTGTCAAAAAAGTAAAAGCCCAGGGAATGACTCCAAATCGTGTGGGGCAGCTCGCCGCCGGTGGCGGAGTCCACTTCATGGGCGATGTCATGCCGCAGGATCAAGCTTCGCCGAACCAGCCTTTGCTGCAGCTTTCGAACGTGAGAGAAGCGGTCCAGGCTCTCTGCGCGATGGCGCTGCTGAATCTCCATCAAGGGAGCAATGACGAAGCTCTTGATCAAATCATAAACGGCCTCCGCCTGACCGAATTGACGGGCGCAAATCCGCTGATGATCAACCAGATTTTCTGCCGCGGCATGGTTGGTTCCGTTATGACCTCGACATGGGAGGGGCTGCAAGGGGAGTGCTGGAATGAACAGCAGTTGGAAGCGTTGCAGAGGGAGTGGGAAAACGAGATCGAGTCATTGGACGTCTCAAAAACGATTACCATCGAGAGAGCCGGCATCAATCGGTATTTCGAGGGAGCGCGCCAATCCCGGGAAGGCATGGCCCAATGGCTCGATGGCCAGGAGGTCAAGGAAGGCAAGGAGGTTTGGAATAGTTTTCTTTTGAATTCGAAGGAAGGAATCAAAGACGCCATCACATCGTATCCGCGGTATTGGGGATGGTGCTGGATTTGGTCTTACGACGATGAGCGCATTTATCTTGAGAAGATGCAAATGTTGATCGATGCCAGCCACGATCCAGGAAAATTGAAGGAAAGCGCGGCAGCCTTGAAGACCAACTGGGAGGGAAGAAAAAACCTGGCCAGCCTCATCGATCTCGAGGAAAACTTTCTGGCCGGCCAGGCTCTGGCGAGAACGGAAGCGAGCCTGGCAGCGGCCGCGATTGCCTTGGAGCGCTGCAAGCGGGCGCAGCACAAGTATCCCGCGACGCTGGCAGAGATGGTTCCAGCGCATCTAAAAAGCATCCCGATCGATTATCAAGATGGGAAAAGCTTGCGCTACAAACTGAACGCCGATGGAACTTTTCTGCTTTACTCCATTGGCAAGGACGGCATCGACGACGGCGGTGATCCGACGCCGAGGGGCGCAGACATGCCCGGTTTCGCCCGTGGGCGGGATATGGTCTGGCCGCGCGCGGCCACGGCCGAGGAAATGAAAGCTGTCAAGAAGTGAGAAAACGCGGGCAAGGCGATAAACGGTAAGCGCAAAACATGACCTTGCGACCGCCAGACCGCTGGCGGGCCGGATGAAGGGGAAAGGTTAGGGCTGAGAAATTTTTTGAGCACCTGTGCGCTGCAGACCAGGCTGGCCTTTGCGCGCCAGCGACAATTCGCCCCCGACGAGAATGACATAGCGTTTAGCGCCGCCCGCTTTCAGTTTGCGAGCCGCGTCACGCGCTGTTTCCCCATCCCCATTGTCGATCAGGACAACCAGTGAATCGGAGCCAGCCGACGGGGCTGGGACGGATGGGCCGAGGTGCGCGCCGGGAAATTCAACGCTCAAATCAGTGAGAGGAGCGGTAGAGGGCGCGATGCTTCCGGCGTCTGCTTTCGTGTGCGGCTTGCGCAGGTCAACCAGGTAAACCTCCGAGAGCTTGGCCCGTTTCAATTCGGCGTAAGTGATGTAGTTGAGGTTCTCCGCATGAAAGCCGCGCGTGGCGGTGGTCATGGCGTGCGCGCTTTCCCACGCGGCGTAGCCGCCGTCAAGGGTTTCAACGGCGATGCCCGGCTTGGCTCCCAGCGCCTTTGCTGCCTCCTCGACGTTCTCGCGTCCAAGGCCGCCACCGTAGACCACGATTTTTCCAAGTTTCGGGAAACTGCGCAGCGGGCAGACGGAGGCGGGGACGTTAATCGCTCCAGGAATGTGGCCGCGAGCGAAAAGGGCGGGGGAACGCACGTCAATGACGGTAAGCTTTTCGTTTTGATCCATCCGGCGCTGGAGGTCAGCGACGGAAGCAGCGGAGAGCGACAGCGCGGCGCCGCATCCCAGCACGCACAACATAGGCAAACGAAGAAGGCAAAGAGATTTGAAATGCATATTCTTTTATTGTGCTTGCGGAACAAATTGATTGACGGGATTGGTGACAGTCAACATGAGCACGGCCACGTTCGGAATCGCAAAGTCGTCCCCGGCCAAGGCGCCGGCTTTCACTTGCGCCACGCGCCAGCGGCCCGATTGGGCGTCGAGCATGCGCACGGATTGCGCATTGCCCAGCCCAATCTGCAGCAGGAGTTGATACGCGGTGTAAGCATCTGGAAAACCAGTGAAGCCAAATACGTTGGCACCGGCCGCGAAGTTCAGCGGCGTGCTGTTGTTGACTCCGAGGTCAAGCACTTGCTGGCCGTTGAATTGAATCCAAAGGAACGATCCCGCGACCAAATTTAAATTCGCGCCGCTCGGCACTCCGTTGGAAATGGAGGCGGTTTGTGCGACAACCGTTGGCAACAGTTCCGTGTAGGCAGTCACGGATTGGACGCCGTTGCTTCCCCAAAGCGCCAACAAGCCGAAAGCATTTTGCGCGTTGGCGACCATCCCCGGTGTGACGGCAACGGTGTTCTGGTTTTGGAACACCGCTTGCAGCGACGGGAGGGCGGCGGAGACAACGGACGACTGGTTGCTAACAGTTTCCTGCCAGACGGCGCGGCCATCGGCCAAGGCTGGCGAGGATTTGAGCGTCGGCGTCCGCGTCACAGGCACTGAAATCATGCTGGGCAAACTGATGAGTTTGGCATTGCCGGTGCCCGCGCCAAGCGAGTCCTCGGCGTAAATGAGCCAGGGGCCTTCCAAGCGGGGTTGCAAGTCGTCCTCAGGACCACTCGTGATGCGGACTTCGTGTCCATACAACAAATTGAACCCGTAAATGTCCGACTCTCCGTTGCGATTGTCCTGCCATGCAATCCAATTGCCGTAAATCGTCGGGCTGTATTGGCCAAAGGTATTCGTCGTAATGCGCTGGAAAATGTTATTCTCCAAGTTTTGGAAATAAACTTCGCCCGGGCCCGCGTCTCGCCAATCCTGCCAGACGACACGGCCAGCTTGGACATCGGGGGCAATCTCGTCCGCGCTCGACGGAGAGACGTGGATCGTTTGCTCGGTGGCGAGGTTCAGCGCATAGAGCTGCCAGGGCGCGGTCGTGCTGCCAGTCGGGCGCGCTTGATAAACTAACCACGGCCAGTCAATCGCGGGGCTGACTTCATCCGTGGCGGGCGTCGAGGTGATCGCCACGGGGCCATTGGTGCCGCTCAGATCGTTGAGAAAGATGTCCCAATTCCCGTTAGTCTGGCGCGCCTGCCAGACGACGTAACGTCCATCGGTTTTGGGATTCTGCTGGCTCAGCGTATTGCCGCTGACGGGGATAATCGGCGCGTTGCTCAGCGTAAGATCCTGGGCATACACAGCCCAATTGCCGCTGCTTTGGTCCTGCCAGACAGCCCAGCGTCCGCGGGCGAAAGGACTCTGCGGGCCGCGGACAGTGCCCGCCAGGACGACGTTGGTGCCGGACAGCCCTTCGATCTGCGCCAGCCCGATCACGAAGTTCGTGTCCCCGTTCGGATCGGTTAACGTCACTCGCACGGTATACCAGCCCGGGGTTTGGATGACGCCCGCAGTGTTCTTGCCATTCCAATCATAGGTGATCGGGCCGCTGCCAATGTTGGTGAAGTCGACACTCTGAACCGGCACGAGCGCGCTCTGGTCGTAGCCGTAAAGGGGATTGACTGTCCAATCAACAGTAGTCGGGTCGTTGGTGCCCTGGCTGAATTGTGAAGAATCGCCAATAACGCTGAGCACATGCGGGCCAACTCCCAGATTGCTCACGACTAATGGAGTAGAAACGGGGGTTTCCGGGAAATAATAACTGTTGTCAACGGTCCAGCTATAACCAGCCACTCCCGTTCCTCCTACGATTAGCTCTGCCTGCTTGCTTTGGGTGGGTGTGGCTGGCGCGCCGGTTACGAGCGTCGGCGGCGCGGATGGAGAGACAACCCATGACGCGGTAACTGCGTTCGACGGGTTCATGTAGGATCCGTATTGGGAACGGCCCTGAACCGATACGACGTTGGTGCCAGACGGCAAGCCGGACAGACTTAGCGGTGTGGCAACCGGTTGGTCCGCGCTCCAAGCTCCTCCGTTCAGTTGATAAGAGTAATAATCCACGTTCTGGCCTCCGATAACGAGGCTGGCGGTGGTGCTGGCAGTGGGAGACGATGGAATTCCCGCCACCGTTGCCCATCCGACCACGCCTTGGAATATGTCAACCTCGGCATTGATAGGAATTGGATCAAGGAGGGCCTGGAATGTGATGGGCAAAACGGACGGACGAACGGACAGTGCCGCGCCGGGAGCGAAGAACGGCGCGGAGGGCAAAGTGAAGTTTGCAAATCCCAAAGCAGCGACACCGGGAAGCGCTACCAGTGCCGTTTGATTTGTCTCGCGAAGGCCGCTTGCTTCGGTCGCGTAATAGGTAATCTGGTGGACACCGGGCGTTGGCAGCGTGAACGGATAACCCGGCGCAAACGCGGCTCCATCCAAGCTGTAGAAAATACTTACCGGGGTGACATCCTGGGATAGGAAGTAGAGCTGGGTGGCGGGCGTCACATAATATACTCCGTTGGTGAAGGTGGACGGGCCGGCAAACAACAGCTCGGTCACTGGCGGATTCGTGCTCACCGGCGGCGTGCCGTAGGTCACGGTGTAGGTGTAGGTTCCAGGATTTACCAAGTCAAATATGTTGAGATAGAAGTGCTCGAAGTTATTCGTCGGTTCGTAATGAATGCTAGTCCAATAATTGTTCGTGTTGAGAACTTTGCTGTCTGAGCGGACGACACTGGCGATGGGCAATTTGGCCTGCTGCGGGTCGTCGACCCGGACGTAAGTCCAATCAGTATTTATGGAGTTGAGAGTGACCTGCACCGGGCTGGAGCCGATGACAGTCGCATTCGTGACGTCAATAACAGGGAATACGTTTCCCTGGCTTTCCCAAAGGGAATCCGGCATGAGGTTGCCAATGTTATCCAGCGTGCCGGTTGTGTCGGCCAGAAAATCGCGGACACTGTCACGGGCTGGCTGGTCATCCAGAACTTCGTGGAGGAAGAGATACGCATTCACCGATTTGATAAGCGACGTTTCCGCGCCGCCCAAAGCGCTCGAGTGAGTATAGGTCGCGCTTACCGAAAGAAACGTGCCGGACAGCGTCGTGATCATGTCCCAAGCGCCCTTGGTGGCCTGCCCGGGTTGGAGGTTGCCGAGGTTGACCGTGAGGTCGGCGTTGGAGAGCGGTGAATCGTTCACACGCGAGCCGAGCAGTTGGGCTACGATCAGCAGGTTCTGTTTATTCTCCACAATTTGCGGTTGCTGCGAAGCGATAGTGATGCTGTTGGCGGCCCCATAGCCGACGTTCTGAACCAGAACGCCGAAGGTAAATGGAACCGGGCTTTGCACAACACCGAGCGTGAAGGGATTCGCAGCGATCACGTCGCGCGGCTGGAAATACGTGATTTGCAATTGAGCGTCTGGATAAACCGTGATGGGCGCGGGAATGACACTTAACACGGAGGCGGGAAGCTGCACGCCCGCCAGAGATCCGCCCAGCGAGCCGCCGACATTGTATACGGTGCCGTTCGGTGTAGTGCCTCCAGCGTTGACCGTCGGAATGATGAACCAAGTGATGGTAGCGGTTTCACCGGGCTGAATGACGCCCGTGCCGTCGATCGCGGAAATGCCCTGAAGGGTCGGGGGTTGGACGAAGAAAAGGCTCGATGAATCATTCACTGTCCCATTGGTGGAAAGGGCCGGGTTTTCAAAGGTCAGGTTGGCCGCAAAACCGGTGATCGGATCCGTCGGATCGTTGTCGGTGATGGTCAGAGTCGCCTGGAATCCGACCCGTTCGAGGGTGAGTTGCTGCGAAATCTCCATTTTGATTTCGGAGCAAAGGCCTTGGAATTGCTCTTGGGCGGACGCCGTCTTGGGCAGCAGCGCGCTTAGCAACATCAGCCCGATGGCCGCAATCCCGCGACCTAGGGAACCAAATCGACATTGAGTGCGAACGTTCATGGGTTTGGACGAAATGATTTGTGCCATCTTGGTATTCATTGGTTCGCCCCCAGCGGTTTGAGTGCGGAATAGCCGGGAATTTTGCCGCACAAATGGCTAACCAGGACGCCGTTGGCGTAGAAAGCCCCGTCGCCTGAAAGCCCCAAGGTGTAAACTTGAGCCTTGGCGGCGACGTCCTGAATGGCGCTGACTTCCACGCGTTCTCCGGTGTCAACAAAGAGCCAATCGCCGACAGCGATTTTCCCGGCGGAGACCCAGCCCTTGCCGTCCAGCCAAAAACGATGCTCGGGTGTGGCAGCGACCTGCCGCAGCACATTGGTGCCGGAACGGTTGAATTGAATTTGCCGCTGGCGCGGTGCGGTCATTCCATAAATCCCGCGAACCACGGCGAGGTTTCCCGGCTTCGGCCCGCTGCGGACCACGTCGTTCATGCGGATGGCTGAGATGGGCTTGCTGGAGCCATCGGCCATCAAAACGAGAGTGTCGCCGGGGAAGCAGCCTTCTTCGGTGCCGGATTGTGGGAGCACATCAGGATCATCGGCGCCCCCGCCTCCACCTCCACCACCTCCACCGCCGCTCGTGGTAATTTCCCCTCCTCCGCCTCCGAGTGCGCCACATTGGAGGGCCGCGCTCAAGGCCGACCCAAGCAAAGCTCCTTCCGCGGCGCTGTCCACCAACCCCAACGGATCGGCTCCGAAAATCTGGGCGAAGCAGGTTGTGATCACCACGGCGGCAGTTTGGTAGGGGTTCCCGAAATAACACGTTGTCGAGCCATTCACAAAATTCTCCATCAACGCCGCGACTTGGGGTGGCACACCATTGCCACACCCGGTCATCGGCACAAAGGGGCCGAAATCGCCCTGCTCATGCGGCCCAGGCCCGCTGGAAGTGGCGTTTGTGCTGGTGAGCGAGAAAGGCACACTGACCGATTGCATGGGAAGGATCACGGGAATGTAAGAGATTAAGGGTGTGACTTGGAAACCGTTATTCTGGGAGGACTGAAGTGTAACACCGGTCATCTCGATGAGGCCATAATTCTCAACGTTCACTGTAAAGTTGGCGGAGAAGCCTGCGGTAGTATTTGAAAAGTTCACCGTGGGCGGATCCAGAACCAAAACTCCCCCTGGGACGTGCGTCTGAAAGACTTGATTTACCTGGATTTCATAAACATCGGAGAAGGGAACAGGGACGACGCTAAATGTAATGGAAACCAGGCTTCGCACCATCGTGACGGGCTGATACGCAGTTTGGTCGGAGACGATATTGACCGTCCCGACGGCGCCGGAACAACCAGAGGCGTTTACCTGCCAGTTCCACGTGCCTTCCTGCAAGTTAGTGACAGTGACCAGCCCATTCGTATCGGTGTAGACAGTGGAGGGCTGGTTGAACAACACATTGTTGTGAAGGATGACCGCCGCGTTGGGAACCACCGCGCCGAGAAAGTCATTCACATAGAACTGGACGGCCCCTGTCAAATCGGAGGTGACCAGCGCGTATAGATTCACCGGGAAGGACGTCGTCGAATTCGTCCCTTGGATGGTAATGGTGTCCTGAACGAAAGCCAGGGGCGCATTGGTCGGCGGCGAAAAGACAACGCCGAAGGTCGCAGTCTGGCCAACATCCAAATCGGGAAGGTGAATAAGCCCATCGGCGGACACCGGCAGATTCACTTGCATCCATGTGACGTTGGTTGGCGGCGTCAGTGTAACACCTTGAAGGGCCTTCAGGCCGGTATTCTGGACAGTCACTTGCCCGCTTAACTGCTGGCCCCGGTTAACGCTGACTTGGAGATAGCCGCTATCGGGCTGAGTGACCGTGAGCAATGGCACCGCCGGCAGCAAGGTCACCGTGCCCGTGAAGGTCGTGCTGGCGCCGGCGGCGGAACTGATCGTGTAAACAACAAGGACGGTGTTCGGCGCGCTCGGCCCGGCGGATAGCTGGAACTCGAGGCTTTGCCGCTGCCCCGGTCCCAACGCAAAACTCGAGGCGCCGGAACTTGAGCCGCTCACGGTATTAACCGGCACCTCATTTGTGCCCGATTCCTGATACGCCGCGCAGGAAACTGAAAAACCTCCCAAGGCCACGTCCCCAGGGTTGAGGAGTTGAATGGAAAAGTTGACGGTGTCGTTCTTGGACATGGTGATGTCGCCCGAACTTGGGGTGCAATAAAGCCGGTAGACGATGACGGGGGCTTGGTAGAGTTGATCTACGATCGCCGGGTTGGCCGCCCAAATATCCAGGTTGCCACCGAAACCTGGCGGAGGGGTGAACGTATATTGGTAGTTGCCATTGGCATCGGTGGTCACGGGAATGAACCAGGTGAATCCGCCCGCGCCGAAACCGATGTTGAGCGCGGCGTTGGGAACAGGCAGGCCCGTGGAAGTGCTGATCGCCTGCCCGCTAATCTGAATCGGCGTGTCATTCACGTAGGTCGATTTGTCCGTCTTGGCGGTGCCGACATAAGGCGGAACGGCCAAACTGGAAGAAACCGTGGTTCCCGAAAGCGGCCCGCCCGCAACTTGGTTGGTCGTGCCGTACTGGCTGTAAACGACGCTGGCCACGGCTTCAAAGGTGACATTCGTTGCTCCCGTCATGGCTGCGGGAACAAGGACACCGGGAACAGTGAAACTGGTGGAGCTGCCCGCGCCAATGGTCACATAGCCCGAGCCATCCGGTCCGAAGGTAGTGCCGGGCGGCGAGCCTTGGTAAGGCGTGCGGCTGACTTCCTGGCCCAGGCTATTCTGCACAGAAATGTAGAAATCCCCGGGCTGCCCGCCATAGGCGCGGGAGACGATGAACTCCATGTCAACATAAGAGCGATTGAAGACTTGCACTTGGAAATCCGTCAAGCCGCCAGCCAAAGGCAGCGCATCGGCGGTGACAGCGATTTCAGTGACCGCGACACCGCTGGGTGAGAATTGGAAATTTTGCTGATAACTGACACTGCTGCCCTCGCTATCGGTTTGTTCCGAGACAACCAACTCGACAGATTGCGCGGCCAGCACGTTGGGTTCGGCAACTGTGACGAGCGGTTGCATGACTCCGCCGGCAGGCAAATTTGTCGAAAGGTTTTGGGCGACAACCAGCGTCTGCAAGCCGTGAATGCCGCGAGTCAATTGGATTTTAGACACAGGCAGAGTGGCGGAGGAACTGAGATTCGAGATGATGGCCTGATATTGATCGAAGTAATCCCTGGAAACGGGCCCGTTGCTGCCAAATCCGCCGGAGTTCACAAGAAGGCCGAGTGACACTGGCGCAACATTCACCAGCCGGGCTGGGCTTTCCTGGCCGCTTCCGTTGACGGCGGTCACACCGTATTGGGTCAGATCTGACAGCGGTAGCGTATCCGTGTATTTCGTCGAGGTGAGGATTGCGGTGTTCTGCTTGACGCCATTGCGATAAAGATTGTATCCGGCTGTTTTTGGATCGGAGAGGCTCCAGCTCAGGACGGTCGCTTCGCCCGGCGTTTGCACCACCGAGAGATTTGCCACAGGGCCAACCAGCAAAGTGAGCACTGCGGGGGAACTGGCGTTTTGATTTCCCACTGCGTCCACTGCCGCCACGATGTAGGTGTTTGTTCCGGTGGGCGGAAAGTCCACGACGGGTGCAATCGAGGCCACGGAGGCGATGGAGACGCCATTGCGATAGACCACGTAATGGTCCGGTGTCTCTCCGGCTGGCTCCTGCCAGGTGATGCTTACGCCGCTCGCCGCCAAGGCGGCTGCCACATTCGTTGGAGCAGGCGGCGGAGTGCGATCGGAAATACCGATGACGACATTGGAAACTCCGCTCTCCGAACCCAACCGGCTTGCGCTCACCCCGTAACTGTATGCGCCGTCGACGGGTGGCAGATCCAAAACGCCGTTGCTCACGATGTTATCCAGAACCAGAACGGGCTGGCCGAAGTTTGTTCCCGCCTCACGGTAAACGCGGTAAATTTGCGCGTTGCTGGCGATGTTCCAACTCAGGCTCACATAACCGCCCGCAAGACTGACGGCAGCCAAATTGGTCGGCGCAGTTGGAGGGGGTGCAGTAGCAGTGTCGTAGAGTTCCAACTGGCCGCCCAAAGTGATGTTCGTCCCCACATTGCCGAGGGAGTCTTGGGCGGTAAAGGTAAAGTGCCCAACGCCAGTGCCCATCGATGGCGTCACCAGCAAGCCGCCATTCCAATTGCTGCCAGCGCCGGCCAGCGTCACCGGCACGTTTGTGCCGACGGGCGGGGTGAAAACCAGAGTCGGCAGCGTTCCAGCACCGACCGACTTCGTGAGCGTCAAATTGACGGTGACATTGGTGCTGTTGGTGGTCTGGATCGGTGTGACGGGAATGGTGAAGATCGCTGCGGTGGGAGGGGTCGTATCGATGACCAACAGCGGCCCGGAGGGAGCGCCGTTAAATGTATTTCCAGCCAAATCCTGCGCGCTGCCTATCACCGCAGCGGGACCGGACGGTGTTGCAGGAGTAATTGTGAACACGCCCTGCCATGTGTTTAGGGCGACGTTCGTGAGACTCAGCAAAACCGGCGAAGTCGCGCCGGAAGGTTGGATGGTCAAAGTGGGCAAAACCGCCAATGCCTTGCTTGATTGCAACGTCACGGTCAACGCGGACGGACCCACCGGTGACGGCGACCCGAAGGCTACGGTCAACGCGGGCGGCGTAGCGTCATAAGCAACCGAGACGAGCGCCGAAAGCGGGCTGGCGTTGCCCGCCGCATCGTAACCAACCACGCCGAAATAATACGTGCCGCTGGGCAGGCCCTTCAGAATGTCGTAATAGGTTGTCAGCGGAGAAGACGAGCCCGTCGCCTGGTTGGTCGATGTAAACGGGCTCGCAGCCCAGAACAAAACAAAGGAAACGGACGGCTTCCCGCCTGAAGGCAGCGTCCACGAAACGGACAAACCGGTGCTGGGAGCATAGACCGGCTGCGCAAGCACCAATTGGGCGGGCGGGATGGTTTCCACCAGCACATGCACTGGCGAGGAGGGCGTCGTTCCGGTGCTATCCGAGGCGATGGCCAGCAGCAAGTTGTCGCCTTCGGTCAGCGGCGCGTTGGTCAATACGAAATTTCCGCTCGCGTTCGCGTTTGTCAGCGCCAAAACCTGCCCGTTGCATGTGATCTGCAATCCGATATTCGGTTCAGCCGCGCCGGTGATCGTCACGACGTTCGTGTTGGTGACCAATCCCGCCGCGGGCTGGAGAATCACCGGCGCGGGCGGCGGGGTAACCGCAACGACCACCTCATCCTCGAGCGTGGCGAAATTGCCGCTTGTGTCCCGCGCGACCAATTCAACTTCGTGAATGGCGTTGGCGAGGGTGCGGACGTCCAGGTATTGAGAGAGCGTGCCTCCAGCATTCGTCCCCACCAAAATCCCATCGACGTAAAGCTCCATGTCCGCCATGCCGATCACCGAGGTTGCCGTCCCGGTGACCGTCAAGGGACGATTCAAAGTTTGGCCCTGGCTTAGGCTGAACTGCTGGATGACCGGCCCGCCTGTTATATAGTTTACATCCAGCTCGATGGGCGCATTGGTCTGCCCGGTTACGCTGCGGAATTGGGCGTAAATGCGTTTGAGGCCACCACCGGCTGAAAGTTGGAACGAAGCCGTGTTGGTGAAGGGCGCGAAGAAGACGCCTCCAAAATTGATGTCCTCGCTAATCCGCATGGACTCGGCCGTCCGGCAGGCCAACTCGAGGTTGACGTTGGAGCTCCCAACTTGCGTTGCGCCGCCGACAGTTCCAATCGCGGGCGTAAGCAAGGGTTCGTAAGTGAGAAATGGATTGTAAGTGAAGTTGCCTTGCAGCGACGATGCGAATCCCGAAGTGACGGCCGAACCCCACCAGTTGGATTGGACATTCATGGGTGAAATGCCAGCGTTCCGACCATTGGTGGTGTTGTTCTGAATGACGGAATTTTCCACCGTCAAGACAGCGGTGTCCGTTTGGTGCACGCCGAGCGAATTGCCGGAGATCAACGCGCTGCTGGTGGTCAGCGTCGCGCCTTTTTCGAGTGTCAGTCCGGCGATATTGAAGCTGGCCGTGAAAGCCTGAACCGTCGGCGCGCAACTGTTAAGGGTCAGCCCTCCGCCGTATAGAATCTCCACAAAATTCAAACTTGATTCCGCCGCCGCCCCGTCCAAGGTGACGCCGCCCCAGTCACCGGGGGCGGGAGTGTTGCCCGGCGTATCATTGGCCGAATCCAGAATAATCGGGGCCAGGGCCGTGCCATTGGCGGACAACTGTCCTTCTGCAACAGTCAAACTGGTGCCGGGCGCGAATAGAACGGTGGTTCCCGGCTGAATCGTCAACACTGCGTTATTGGTGACGACCATGCTGTGATAGATGTTCACGACGCTTGCACCCGAGCCGCCGATAGTGGTATTCGCGGAGATGTTACCGGCGTATGGGTCAGACCAACTCGCGGTCGTTACCTCAGGATTAAATCCATTTGTGTCATTGTAACCCACCACGGCGAAATAATATGTCCGGCTGCGATCCAAGCCCGGAACTTGGCAGGACGTCGTCCCGGGGGGAAGGGTGGCCAATGGAAGCAGGCCCGCGACAGTCGCGACATTTGTCTTTGCTTCGTAAACCTGAAATCCACTGAAGCCAAAGAGCGCCGAAGTGTTATAGCTGTTCCATGTCAACTGCGCGGTCGAAGCCCCGACCGATCCCACTTGCAAGCTCACGGGCGGTGGCAATGTGGTAGGCAGCAGGACGGACAAAGTCGAAACCGCGGGCAGGCTATTTCCCGCGGTGTCAAATGCTTGCGCCGCCAGATAATAAGGTGTGTCAAGCGCCAGCCCGCCGAAGGTGAAACTGCGGGCGCTCGCGCCCACTCCGGTGTAAATCGGCACCGACGCGACCGAACTATAATTGGTCGTCTCCACAAACACCCGGAACCCGGCCAAGTCAGACGGAGCGGAATAGCCATTCCAACTGACAGTGACGGACGATTGGTTGGAAGAGACGAGGCTCAGCACCGGGTTCGGCGGCGGGGTCGCTTGGACGAGGAAGCTCGCGACGTTGGTCAGTGGGAGAATGTTTCCATTCGTGTCCTGTGCGCCGGAAACCCATAGCTTCTGCGTGCCATCCATGCCGGTAATGAAGGTGATTGGCGGTGTCACATACGTGTCGTTGCTGAGCACGGTGGTCGTCCAAAGGCCGTTGGTGGGGACGGTCGCCTGGAGAGTTGCGGCGCTGTTGGTGAGTGTGATGACTGGCGGGACATTCGTCACCATGGTGCGATCAAACTCCAACGTCAGAATGAAATTTGTTGTCGCAGGAACTGGGCTGGAGAAATTCGCAAGCACGTTGGTCACTTGGGGAACGATGGGAACCGTGCGATAGACCGCCACGTATTGAAGATTCGTCGGGTCAAGGGTCGAGAACGTCTTTGCGAAGGTGGCATTGGTGCTAGCCACCGTGTTGCTGACAGTGAATTGCTGGAAATAGTAGACGTTTGGCGGATTGGTCGCCGCCAGCGGAGCTACAAATGTCGCCGTCTGGCCGTTGGTGTATGACCCAGCGCCCGCGATGGTGGCGACACCCGCGGGCGCGGTTGCTGTCGTGACGACGTGGATGAGGTTCGCCGCCGCGTAATTGGCCACGAACGAATGGTTCGTGTAAACAACAGTGCTCAGTATCGCATTTGTCCCTGCGATATTCGGCCCCTCTGTCCAATTGGAGAAGCTATAGCCGAAGTTCGGATAGGCTGTAAGGATATTGGTGTTCCCATAGAAGTAAGTCCCCGCGCCAGTGACGCTGCCCGCTCCTGTCGGATTATTGCTGGCGGTTATGGTGCAAAGCGGCAGGACGAAATTGGCGACCAATTGCTCGTTGTGCGCGGCGGTAAAGGTGTAATTGGTGGTGGTCGACTGCACCAGGGAGTCGGCTGTCCAATTCAAAAACTGATAAGGAAGGGCATTCGTATTGGCGACAGCATTAACGGTCACCGAAGTGCCCGGAGAAAACGAGCCTCCGCCGCTGGCCGTGCCGGCGCCCGGAGGATTGACCTCCGTCGTAATGCTATAGACGGGGCCGGTGTAAGGCTGGAGCGAAAAGTTGACAACATTTGTGGAATTGCTAATCGAAGTGGTTTGATTCGCCACGGCGTTATAACCCGCCGCCGCCAGATTCTGGAGACCCACGATCCATGTTCCATTCGTGACGTTGAGCGCGTAATTGCCGCCGTTCCCCGTGACTGTGCTCACGTAGAAATCGGGATTGTTGGTGGTGAACGCAACCACGGAGATTCCCGAAACTCCTTGCGCGCCGCTGTTCTGAACAGTGCCCGTGATGCGGCCGACCACTTGGTTCGATACGACTTGCACAGTCAGAGAGCCCGATCCATAGCTGGCTTGCCAATCAAGACCCGCGCCAAGTTCGCCGAGCGCCAAATTGCCAAACGCCCCCGTCTCCGAGCCGTAGCTTAACGGCGAGAAGCTGTCACCAAGTTTGGGAGCGTATCCCGAAAGAAGATTGAATTGCAGCGTTCCATCGAAATTCACACTGCCGGAAATGGAGACGTGGCCTGCGCTGGACGGGCTCGCCACGCCGAAGATCATCGTCGCGCCGGATTGCACGTAAGCAGGACTGCCGCTCAACGAAACTGTGCCGCTTTCCACGTCCAGTTCACCAGAGTCGTAAAGCGCTACGCTTAGGTGGGTCGAGCCCGTTCCCGCCAATTTCGTAATCGTCCCGTCGTTCAAGAAATACGTGTTCGTGGTGTTTCCTCCGCGGCTGTTCAGGGTCTGATCACACTCGATATTCCACTGCGCGCCCGCCAGGTTCACAATCGGCCCCGAGCTGTTTCCATAATCATATGAATCGAATTGCAACGTTCCTCCGGTCCAGTTGACCGTTCCCGAGTTGGTCAGAGTGCTGCCCAACCACAAATTGCCGCCACCGCTTATCGTCAGAACACCCGTGCTTGCCACCGTCAGCGGACCGGGCACCAAGCCGGACATCCAATTCATCGCGCCGCTGACCGTATTGGCGCCCGGCAGAGTGCTGCCGCTCAGCGTCAAGTTTGTGATTGTCCCTCCTTGAAAGCCCGCGCCCAGATTCACAGTGCCGCCAGTCATTTGAAGATTGGGAATAATGGTGGATCCCAGCAGCAGGCTGCCGCCGGTGAATTGAAAGCTGCCCGGCCCGGCGAGGGTGGGTGAATTCCCGGCGGTGAAATTGCCACCGGAGAACACAAACGCGGTTCCGGATGCCGCATTGAAGGTTCCGCTTATTGGGCCACCGTCTTGAAAATTGATCGTCCCAGACGACGCATCGACAGCCCCAGCGTTGTCAAACGGCACGTTCACGTACGTCGTTCCCGTCCCGGCCAATTTCGTCATCGTTCCATTATTGATGAAATATGTGTTGGCAGCGTTCCCGCCTCGGCTGGAGAGGGTTTGGTCGCACTCGATATTCCACTGCCCTCCCGCCAGGTTCACGATTGGACCCGAGCTGTTCCCATAATCGTACGGATCAAATTGGAAGGTTCCTCCGGTCCAGTTGACCGTTCCCGCGTTGGTCAGAGTGCTGCCCAGCCACAGATTGCCGCCGCCGCTTAGCGTCAGAACACCGGTGCTCGCCACCGCCAACGGACCCGTCACCACGCCGGACATCCAGTTCATGGAGCCGCTCACTGTGTTCGTGCCGGCCAGCGTGCTGCCACTCAGCGTCAAGTTCGTGATCGTGCCCCCCTGAAAACCCGACCCGAGGCTCACCGTGCCGCCAGTCATCTGCAGATTGCTGACAATGGTGGATCCCAGCAGCAGGCTGCCGCCGGTAAACTGAAAGCTGCCCGATCCACCGAGTGTGGGCACTCCGCCGACGGTGAAACTCCCGCTGGCAAAAACGATGGATGCCCCGGAAGCAGAATTGTAGGCGCCCCCAATCGGGCCCCCGTCTTGAAAGTTGATCGTTCCGGACGACGCATTGACCACCCCGGCGTTGTCAACTGGCACGTAAACATAGGTCGTGCCGGTCCCCGCCAATTTCGTAATCGTCCCGTCATTTGCGAAATACGTGTTGGCGGCGTTTCCGCCCCGGCTGTTGAGGGATTGATCGCATTCGATATTCCACTGCCCTCCCGCCAGATTCACGATTGGGCCGGCGCTGTTTCCATAATCATACGGATCAAATAGGAAGCTTCCTCCCGTCCAGTTCACCGTTCCCGCGTTGGTCAAAGTGCTGCCCAGCCACAAGTTGCCACCGCCGCTCAACGTCAAAACCCCGGTGCTCGCCACCGTCAACGGACCGGTCACTACGCCGGACACCCAGTTCATGGCTCCGGTCACCGTGTTGGTTCCCGTAAGATAGCTGCCGTTCAGCGTCAAGTTCGTGATCGTGCCGCCTTGGAAGCCTTCGCTTAGGCTCACTGTGCCACCGACCATCTGCAGATTGCTGACAATGGTGGATCCCAGCAGCAGGCTGCCGCCGGTGAATTGAAAGCTGCCCAATCCGCCGAGCGTGGGTGCCCCTCCTACAGTGAAGCTCCCGCTGCCAAAAACAACGGAAGCCCCTGAGGCTGCATTGTAAGCCGCTCCAATCTGGCCGCCGTCTTGAAAGTTGATCGTTCCGGACGACACATTCACCGCCGCCGCGTTGTTAAGTTGCACGTAAAAATAGGTAGTGCCCGTCCCCGCCAATTTCGTAATCGTCCCGTCATTTATGAAATACGTGTTGGGAGCGTTTCCGCCCCGGCTATTGAGGGATTGGTCGCACTCGATATTCCATTGCGCGCCGGCCAGGTTCACAATTGGGCCTGCGCTGTTTCCGTAATCATACGGATCAAATTGCAAGGTTCCCCCAGTCCAATTCACGGTCCCCGCGTTGGTCAGAGCGCTGCCCAGCCACATATTGCCGCCGCCGCTCAAGGTCAAAACACCGGTGCTCGCGACCGTCAACGGACCAGTTACAATTCCAGAAACCCAGTTCATGACCCCGGTCACCGTGTTGGTTCCCGTTAGATAGCTGCCGTTCAGTGTCAAGTTTGTGATCGTGCCGCCTTGGAATCCCGCCCCCAGAGTCACTGTGCCGCCGACCATCTGCAGATTGCTGATAATGGTGGATCCCAGCAGCAAGCTGCCGCCGGTGAATTGAAAGCTGCCCAATCCCCCGAGTGTGGGTGCCCCGCCAGCATTGAAGCTCCCGTTGCCAAAAACGATGGACGCTCCGGACGCAGCATTGTAGGCAGCTCCAATCGGGCCGCCGTCTTGAAAGTTGATCGTGCCGGACGACGCGTTCACCGCCCCGTCGTTGTCAAATTGCACGTCAAAATAAGTTGTGCCCGTCCCCGCCAATTTTGTGATCGTCCCGTCATTTACAAAATACGTGTTGGAAGTGGTTCCGCCTCGGCTGTTGAGTGATTGGTCGCACTCTATATTCCACTGCGCGCCCGCCAGGTTCACGATTGGACCCGCGCTGTTTCCGTAATCATACGGATCAAATTGCAAGGCTCCTCCAGTCCAATTCACGGTCCCCGCGTTGGTCAGAGAACTGCCGAGCCACAAATTGCCGCCGCCGCTCAGCGTCAAGACACCAGTGCTCGCGACCGACAGCGGGCCGTTTACTATGCCGGACACCCAGTTCATGACTCCGCTCACTGTGTTGGTGCCGGCAAGAGTGCTCCCGCTCAGAGTCAAGTTTGTGATCGTGCCGCCTTGGAAGCCGTCGCCGAGGCTGACTGTGCCACCGACCAACTGCAAATTGGGTATGCTGCCCGAGGCCAGCGCCAAGCTGCCGCCGGTGAATTGAAAGCTGCCCAATCCGCTGAACGTTGGAATGGCGCCCACGCTAAAATTCCCGCTGGAAAAGGCAATCGTCGAACCAGCGGCCGCCGTGTAGTTCCCGGTGATCGGCCCGCCGCCTTGGAAGTTGATTGTCCCAGAGGACGCGTTAATCGCCGCGGTATTTGAGATGGGCAATTGCACATAGGTTTGTCCCGTCCCGGCCAATTTCGTGATAGTGCCCGCGTTCAGGAAATATGTGCTGGCGGTGGGGCCGGTTCGACTGTTCAGGGTTTGGTCGCACTCGATATTCCACTGGCCGCCCGCCAGATTTGCGATTGGACCGGCGCTGTTTCCATAATCATATGGATCCAACTGAAAAGCTCCCCCCGTCCAATTCACCGTTCCAGCATTGGTCAGAGTCCCGCCCAGCCACATATTGCCACCGCCATAAAGGTTCATCACGGCGTTGGTGGCGATGTTCAACGGGCAGCCGAAAACGCCGGAGTGCCAGAGCAGTTGACCGTTGACCGTAAAGCCGCCGCCCGACACTGTGCCGCCGTTCCAAGCGAAGACGCCGTTGGCATTCACAACGCTTGGATTTGAAAACGTGACATTCAGCGAGCTATTGTTGCTGAAGGTCTGCTGACCAGTCGAGCCACCAAGGGTAAGGCTGTGGACGGTCGTGCCTGTGTTCATGACCACCGTGAAAGTTCCGCTGGCGGTGATGACCGCGTCATCCACCCCTCCGGGCACCTGGGCGGGGCTCCAATTGGCGGCGTTCTCCCAATTTCCCCCCGCGACGTTTGTCCATGTGATCGTGGCCGCGCGGCAGGGGTGGTTCGACGCCAGCGCCAGCGACGCCGTCAGGAGCTGAACGCCGAGGCGGCATAATTTCCGCCTTTCAATCGAAAAAATCATAGTGGTGGCAGTAGTTGGAAGTTGGAGCAAACGCCGAGCTAATTGGCCCGGTAGAAAATGCCGGGGACGTTGGTGCCGGGAAAAAAGAATACTTCCATAAGGTTGGTCAGGGGCAAGCTCAGAAAGTTCTGCCATGCCGGATTTGCCAGGTTAGTCGTGTATTGCAATTCATAGTTCGTGCCCGGATTCCCATACACGGCCACCCCGAAATCCCCCGCTGGAGTCGGCGGCAAAGCTTCCAGGAGCGGCCGCTGGCCCACGATGACAAGCTGGCCCGCCTGAGCTTGATAATTGGTCGTGACCGAGCCATCCACGTTGGACACTTGCAAAGACAGTGGAGTCACCGGCACGAACGCCGACGATATGTTGGTCGCAACGGTGAAATTAAGCTGGGCCAGCTCCTGCGCTCCTTGGAGATTCTGGGCGAATCCCGCTCCCAAGTTAATCGAAACCAAACCGGGATTGACGACCTGCAAGGAGGCCGAACCCAACTGCCCGGAAATCAGTTGCACCGAGAGCGAACTGAAATCCGCGGTGGGCAGCTGCAATTGCACGGTCAGGTTGGTAATTCCGATCCCAGCTAGCATCTGGATGGGCAGGCTGCCGCTGTGGCCGGTTTGGGCGATGCCCGATCCCACCGCGAGGCTGAAATAGTCGCCCACCAAAAACGGGTTCTCTGTTCCAACGCTGAAACCACCAGTGAAAGCCAGATCGTAGGTTTGAGTGGCTGTGCCGGGCGCGCCCAGTTCTGTAACGACGAATAGCTGGTTGCCGGACGGCGTAAAGTTTGAGTTCCCCGCGGCATTCAGCAAATCAGAAAGGTTGAAGAAAACCTGGTTCGTAGCCGCCCCGTCGCCCACAGTCGCGGCAAGAATGCTTGGGGTGTTGCTGTTGCCCAGCAGAATGATCGAGCCCGGCGGCGTGGTGGGAGGCACCTCGACCAGCAATTGGGCCGAGTCCGCCACGAAGCTGGTTTGCTGGGCGGTTGTGACCGCGGGGAGCGGCCCCCTCGCGGGCCAGGTTGCAACCACGCCATTGGAGTCACTCACACCGACTCTATAATAATAGGTGCTGTTCGGCAAACATCCCGAAATGCGAACGGCAGCATACCCGAGGCTTTGGCTCTCCTGGCGAAGAACGGCCTGGCTCAGGCGCTGCTGGTAGGCGCTGACAGACGCAGGCGCGCCCGAGTTCAGCGGATACCATTCCACCCCGATCTCGCCTGCCAGATTGGTCACGCCCCCGGCGTCGGCAAAGATGGAAATGGCCGGCATCTGCGATCCCGAGAGCGCCGGCGAGTCTACCCAAACCACGGAAAAGCCGCTGGAGGTGACGTTGACGGCCGAGACATTGGTAATGGAGGTGGACGCAAAAGCAAAACTCGTTCCCCAGAGCAAAAACGCCAGCGCCAAGGCTCCAATGGGGCTGGGGGTCATTGCCAGGGCCGCGCCGCGCAGTGTGGAGTGAAACCGCCGCAAGGATTTGCCGATGACCGCATGATCAGAGTTCCGCACTCTGCCGACCATAGAGACCTTAGTGCTTCTGTCGATCATAATCTCCAAAAAACCGCGATGACACAAAAACAACGGATTGCATTGATGTTTTTTCGCATTTCAACAGGCAGAGACCACCCTGCCATTCTATTAAGAAGGAATCGCCTGGAGGTATTACAAAGAATTTTCAAAATCCGCTTTCTTGACCGCAAAAAGCTGATCGCCTTGCGGTTTGCCGTGGAAAATTTATAATGGAAAGGGCTGGATGATCCCGGCTCTCTTGAAAATTATCGCCCAACTCCGCCGCCCTTCAAACCGCCTGCGTTAATCGCGGGACATCACGCCCCACATCTGAAATTCGACCCTGCAACTAAAGTCTTTGAAGTCTCCGTGCGGGAATTGGCGGAGCGCGAGGGATTTCAGCGCATCGGATTCGAGCGCGGGCAGGGCTGGCACCGGCTCGGCTTGGGCGCGGAATTGCACGCGCGCGTTTTGCTGCAACGCTGCCAGGCGCGACCCGGTTACCGGCGCGAAGTTTATTTGCAGGATCGTTGGGAGGTCGAGGACTGGACTGCGCTAATCACCGGCCGCCTTGACGGCTGCGTTCAAAACGAAGACGGTGGCTGGCTGGTCGAGGAATTCAAGTCCGCCTATCTGCCCGGCTCCGGCTCGGTCATGGAGAGCCACCAGCGTCAACTGCAAATTTACTGCAACCTCTGGCGGCGCATGGGAAACACGCCGGTCATCGGCTCGCTCGTTTACGTCGATCTGGCCACGAGCGAGGAATTCGCCGTGCCGGTGCCGTGCCAGGAGGAAACCGTCGAACGCGACATCAAAGCGCGGATTGCTGAACTGCTCGCCATCTGGCGCGCCGAGGTTGTCATTCGCGGGCGCAAGGCGGCTGCCGCCGCTGACATGCCGTTTCCGCATCACGCTCCACGCCCCGGCCAGCAAATCATGATTGACGCCGTCGCCAGCGCGCTCGACTCGGGCGGCCACCTCATGGCCGAAGCTCCCACCGGTTCGGGCAAGACGGCGGCCAGCCTTTATCCTGCTCTGCAACGGGGATTGACCGAGGGCAAACAAGTGGTTTTCTTGACGCCCAAAACGCTGCAACAGCGCATGGCGGTTTCCGTCTTCCGCGCCGCCAACACGAGCGGAACGTTTCGCACCGCGCAAATCCGGGCCAAGGAAAAAATGTGCGCCAACGACCGCGTTCTCTGTCACGAAGATTTTTGCCCCTATGCGAAAAACTATCCTGGCAAAATGGAGGACTCGCGATTGCTGGATCGATTGCGCGAGAAGCTGGCCCACTTTGATCCCGACGCCGTTTTCGCCGCCGCCAAGGCGGAAAAGGTCTGCCCATTTGAAGTTCAACTGGAACTTTCGCGAAAAGCGGATGCCATCACGGCTGACTACAATTATGTCTTCGACCCCGGCGCGGCCCTGAGCCATCTCGACCGCGAAGGATTGGCCTCGGCCATTCTTCTTATTGACGAAGCCCACAATCTGCCGGACCGGGCGCGCAAAATCTTTTCGCCCGAGTTGATCGAGGAATCCTTTCGGGATGTCGCGGGCCGTTTGCTTCTGCAACCCGGTGAATTGTTCGAATCGCTGACGCGCATTGTGGATGGAGCCGCCGCCCTGCTCCGTCAATGCGCCGGAGCCATCGAAGAGAATGCGAACATCTGCGAGGCGCAGCCGCCACAGGACGAACTGCGCCAATTGTGGAAACAGTGGGAGCCGCTCTTCGTCCGCTACCTCTCGTGGAAACGCGAAATCAAACTCGCGCTGGCCGAAGATCCGCTGGTTGATTTGCATTTCGCGTGGCAGCGGTTCATGGCAATTCTGAACTTGTTCGGCCCCGGCTTCGCGTGCGTGGTGGAGAAACGCCCGGTCGGAATTCGCCTCGCTGTCGTGTGCCTCGATCCCGCGCGGGCAGTGGCGCCGGTGTTCAAGGCGGCCGCGTCCGCGATTCTTTTTTCGGCCACGCTGACTCCAGTGGATGTGACCCGGCGTCTGCTCGGCCTCGAGAAAGATCGAACCGAATCGTTGACACTGCCGCCGCCGTTTCCTCGGGAAAATCGCAAGGTGCTGGTGCTGCCGCAAGTTCGAACCACTTTCGCGGCGCGGGCGAAGAGTTATGGAACCATCGCGACGCTTCTCGGCGAAATGTCCGATGCGCAATACGGGAATGGCCTCGTGCTTTTTCCGAGCTACCAATTTCTCGAGCAGGTCGCCGCGAAAATGCCCGCGACCCGCGCCACGCTGATTGTCCAGCGGCCCAACTCCCGTGAAGACGAGCGCGAACGCATTTTCAAAACGCTCGCCGCCGCGCCAGCGGACGGTGTGCTGCTCTTCGCCGTGCTCGGTGGGATGTATGCCGAAGGCGTCGATTATCCCGGCGAGTTGCTGAGTGCGGTTTACGTCGTCTCGCCCGCGCTGCCGCAGGTTTCGTTTGAGCGCGAATTGCTGCGCCGCTATTTCGAGGAAACGGAGCAGGCCGGTTTTGATTACGCCTATTTGCAGCCGGGGATGACGCGCGTCATTCAGGCGGCCGGGCGATTGATCCGCAGCGAAACGGATCGCGGCGTGATTGCGCTGATTTGCCAGCGATTTTTGCAGGAGCCCTACGCCAGCCGGCTGCCGCGCGATTGGTATGAGCGCTCGCCCATGGAGCTTATTTCGCGAACACCGGCGAAAGACGTTCAGGAATTCTTTGCGCGATCTTCTGCTTGACGCTTGCGGGCCTTGTCAAAGAATTCCTCGGCCACCATGTAACCGACGCATCCGGGCGCGCCGCAGCGGCACGGGTGCTCGTCGATATCCATCAAGTCGTAGCCGTAATTGAATGTGACCTCCTCGCCGGGGCGAATGTCGCGCAACGCCACAATCCAGACCTGCCCATCGTCGCACACCGCTTCGCAATTGGGCTCGCAACTGTGGTTGATGAAGCGGGCTGGATTCCACGTCACATTTCCGTCCAGGTCGAATTCTTCATCGAGTCCGAAAATGAACCAATTCTGCTCCTGGCATCGCCGCAGCGATTCCTCCTTGGTGATGCGTTCGCCCAGATATTCGACGACGCGCGCGCCTTTGCAAAACGGCTTGGTCGCAAAGCCGCCATAACCGTGAATCCCGGATTTCGAAATGCGAATGTTGTCTACCACAACCTTCTGACCGTTAGCGAATTGAGACAAAGCACGGTAGGGCGAGGCTCCTGCCGAGCCGCGCATTGAAGATGGCTCGGCAGGAGCCTCGCCCTACCGTGCTTTATGAATAATTGACCCACAACCCGCACATTATACTTTCCTCCACCGTGGAATCCACGACAACTTGAATGGCTTGGGCGGTGCGGTCTGGCTGGCCGCAAGGAAGCGAAACTTGTCGCGCAGCTCGCACACTGCGAGACCGGCAAAACCCAGATTGCAGGCGCACCAGCCAGCCGCGAACTCAAAGCCGGTCACCACGGACATCATGGGCTGGAAATGTCCGTAGGTCAGGATGCCCACACCTGCCGCGCAAACCGCGACGACCGTCCACGGCATGAATAGGATGCAGAAAATCGTTCGCCCCATTGCTTTCGCGGAGTTCGCTGTGCGCATGCCCGCCCACAATCCGAACCACGTCAGCGTGTAGAGGTTGACCGCGAACGTCACAAACTCAACCAGCCAAACCGCACCGTAAGCGAAGCCCTGCCAAAGCCCCAGTTTGCGCCAGCCGAGGACCAGAAGCAGGACGTCCATCGCTGTCACGAAGAAAAACGGCCAAAGCAGCTCATGTTTGATCGCGGTGGTTGAGCCCAGCAGAATGGTGTCGCCGTCCAGCGGCGTGGTCAGGAGAATTTCCAGTTCGCCCGTCTGCCTCCGATGCGGGAGCGACTGGCACGCGCTCTGGGCCACCCGGGCCTTGAACACCAAATGCAGAGTCAACACTATGATGGCAAACAGCGGAATGTCGTACCAAGTCGCCGCGCTGATCCACATCCCGACGACGCAGATCAACACCACCAGCGAAAGCAAAACCATTACGAACGGCCACGAGCGGTGCGACGACTGAGACTCGAACAAAGCCAGCGCCGGATTTGCGCTTGAGACTAATTTCGCGCGGGCAGGACGGGTGCGTTTTTCGCCGGAAACCACACGTGAAACCAAGCCGCTGGCCAGGATGAGAAAAAGCCAGCCCATCGCGTTGCTGACGATCAAGGAAGCCCAGAAGCTCGGGGTTGTCACCGTCGAAGCTCCAGTAACGAGCGCCGATAGAAAAGCTCCCGCCGGCGTGAATATTAGCGCTGGCATTCCCGGACCCGCAACGCGCAATCCCAGCAAAGCAGCCACCATGGGGGCGCTGAATACCAAAACGCCCATTGACGCAAGAGACACCGCCCACTGGCTATTCCAGACCCTGGCGGAAATCAGCAGCCCGAGTGTCGAGAAGAAAAAAAGCGTGTTGAGCAGCGTGACTGCGATTTTGGCGAATTGCCACAATTCCACTCCGCCCAGCAGCATGGTGAATCCGAGCGCGGGAAACGCCGCCGCCAAACAATAAACCGGCACCGCCAGCCGGGCCAGTTTGCCAACGACAATGTCGTAGCCCTTAAGGTCTGTCAAGAATAAGAATCCCAGCGTTCCTTCCCGCCGTTCCTCGCTGATGCAATCGCAGGTGATGAGGCTGGACGCCATCGCCGTCATGGCATAACCGAGCATTGAGAGCGCTTGAAAGGTCATCGTGCCGGCTTGGCTGGCCGTCACAGCGCCGCTGAATCCCACCAGCAACCAGGCGAGCGTGATGCAGGCCGCGTTCGCCGCGCTGATGCTGCGCCAATAATAGGTCATCAGCTTCCGCGCGGTGACCTGCAATTCCCGAATGGCAATGGGGAGGAAGTTCATCTGTTAAAGGTAGGGACGCCTCGCCGAGGCGTCCGAGGCTGTGGCGTTATTCGAACGCGTTCGGACTTGCGAAAGTCCCCGGACGCCTCGGCGAGGCGTCCCTACCTTTTGAAATGTCTCTAGGGCGCTCATGACTTAAGCGCGTAAATCACCAGCAGCGCCACCGCGGCCGACAACACGATTCCAAGATTCGCCATCGCTATTCCCCAGTAAACAAGATGCCGCGCCGCGTTCCATTCCGACGGGGCATTGCGCGCATACTGCTGGCGCAGGAAAAAAAATTGAAGCGCCAGCATCGCCAGGCCGGCGATCAAAACCTGGTCTGGCATTCCCTCCACAAAACAAACCGAGCACACGGCCAATCCTGAAACGGTGGTAATAAAGAGCGGATACACTTTGACGGCTTCGCCGGTTTCCTCGGCCACTTCCAGGAATAATTTGAATGCCAGGCAAGCCATCCCAATTCCAAACCACGGCACAATGCCGACGATGCCGAAAATAAAACAGCGCATGGAACGATTGATCACCCTCACCCGGTCCACAGGCGCAGGCGGCGGTTTCAATGGCATGGGGGCCGAATTCATTTAACAAAATTGCTCAATTGGACAATGCTGCCAAGCACCAGTGTCGCGGCAGCCGCGACACTAACGGCATTTAGCAAAAGAAGGCTCGTGCTGATGGTCTGGGCGGCGGCTTGTTCCTCTTGAAACGCCTTCACTCGGAGCCACCGATGCCACCCGTTCAGCGCCTGGAAAAAATTCCCGCCTCCGTGCCCCGCATTTTTCATCCGCCACTCAAATTCGCCGCCGTCATCAATGCAGCGCAGCGCTTCCGGCAAGGGCGCGCCCTCGCGAAGTTTGCGGGCGGCGTTATTTCCCATGCGGACAAAGGTCGCGTTGGCCGTGCCTTGCGCCGCCAGCTTGACGGCTTGCTCCTCCGGCAGGCGCGCGTCGAGCAGCAGCCCAAGCATCGCCGAAAAATCGCGCAGCAGGCGTTTGCGCCGCCACGGCATTTGCCACATCATCCGATCCGCCACTGGCGTCAGGGAGCGCTCCATCCACGCCATGAGCCGCGGACCGCCAAAGCAAAAAGCCGAAAATACGTAAATCGCCAGCACCGCCAACATTTGTAAAATACACAGGCATGGCAGCATCCGCTCCAGGAATTGAAATTGCCACGGTAGATGCATTGCAAACGACTTCGTAATATCATGAACTATAGGCATGGCCTTAATCCCAATGAAGGGCAGGAGGCAGGCGATCATCGGGTTGACGAGGAAGGCGAAGCCGACTTGGTAATTGATGAGCGCGCGCGATTCCGACACTCCGTCGCGGAGCAGTTCGCGGCATGCTGGCAGCACGCGGCGATAATCCCCCATTTGTTCTCCAACTTCGAGCATGGCCGCCAATTGCGGCGGCGCGAGCGCGGGAACTTTTTCCAGGGCGGCCGCCAGCGAGCGCCCCTGCTGCAAATATGCCGCCAGCAAGTGAAAACGCGCGCCGAGCGAGGCGTCGCGCGTTTCCGCCAGCGAGACAATGTAACGCTCCACCGGCACGCCCTGCTCGATCGCGGATTCAACCAACTCCACCAGCAGCCGCGCGTGCTCCTCACGGTGCAGCGGACGGCTGGTGAAAAAATAAGCAATCGCCGCCAGCGCCGAGATCGGCAGAACTGAGGCCAGCACCCACACAAGAAAATGAGCGGCGAATGTATCCATTCGTTCAGCCAAAAAGAAACCGGGGCAGATCGAACACGATCCTGCCAATTGGAAAAATCTGGCTCAGTATGATTAATCCAAGAAACAATAAGGAGACGGGCAGCGCGGCAAACAGAAGCACGTTGGTCTTGTGGGCGGAGCGCGATTGGTAAACTTGCGCCGCGCGCTCAAATCCCGCCGCCATGTCCTCGCCCGCCCCTGCGACGATCCACACAAACATCGGCGGAAACGCCTTGCTGCCTTCGGCGATAGCGGCGAATTTTCCAGATCCATCCGCGCACCGCTGCCGCCAGCGCGCCAAATCCACCCCAGCCCGCGTGCCGCGCTCCATTTGGGCTGTCAAAGAAACGGCGAGGGGAAAGGCCGCGCCCGCTCTCATGGAAACGGAGAGCGCTTTCGCCACGCGGGAGAGATTGGCCTCGCGAAAAGCGGGAAGGCGCCACGCCATCCGCCGGCGCAAGGCGGGTACGAACATCACCGCCACCACAGGTATGCCGACCGCTCCGATGGCTATCGGCGGAATCCACAAAAAGCTGTCAGGATCGGAGAAAAACACCGGCTTTTCCGCGCGGCGAGCTGGCGGTTTTGCGGCGGAAAAACGCATGGTCATAAGCTGCCGGTCCCTCCCGAGCAAGTTGGCCAACTGATGGCCGAGCATCGCTGCCCAGGTGGAAAATACGAGTGACAAAATCAACACGATCACCGGATACACCATCAGTCCTTTAAGCTGCGCCCAAGCCTCTCCCGCATTTTCGTAGTAGTCTGCCAGCATCGTGAGGATGCCGGGAAAATCGTGGCTGCGCGCGCCGAGTTCGATCAGGCGCGTGTAAAATTCGGGCAGCTTTCGTTGGGCGATGGCTTTGTCGAGCGGAACGCCGACGGCCAAATCCGCCTCCAGCAATTCCAATTGTTGACGCAATTTACCGCGCCGCATGCCGGCGCAAATCTGCCGCAGGCTGCCCTCCAGCGGAATGCCGCAGCGGAGCATGTCGGCCAATTGTTGATTGACAAAGGCGAGTTGGGTGGAGTTCATGCGCCGAAGAGCCTCAGCCGCTCGGCTTCGTTGGTGACGCCGGATTTCACCAGCGCCTGGGCGGACTCCTCGAGCGTTTGCGAAACTTTCACGGCCTCGGGTCCGCTTGAGCGCACTTCGATGCGCGACTTGTCGTCGGGCCGGAACCATTCGACCACCGGCGCGCGGCCCTGGTATCCGGTGTCAAGGCAATGGCTGCATTTCGCGCCGCCGCAACTCTTGCACAAGCGCCGTATGAGCCGCTGGTTCAAGACCAATGCCACCGAGGAAATCACCGCGTAATGATCCGGGCACATCACGAGCAGGCGCTCGAAAACGCCTTTGCACGAACCCGCGTGCAGCGTGGAAATCACCTGATGCCCCGTCAGCGCGGCGCGCACGGCGAGGCCCGCCGTTTCGTCGTCGCGAATTTCGCCGATGACAAGCACCTGCGGATCCTGCCGCAACAAGTGGCGGGCCGCCTTGGCGAAATCCAACCCGCGAGCCTCGTTCACCTCCGTCTGCATGATGCGCGGGATGATTTGCTCCACAGGGTCTTCCACCGTGATGATGTGCCGCCCGCCCGCTTCCGCCAGATGGCGGAGGCAGGCGTAAATGGTCGTCGTCTTTCCGCTGCCAGCCGGGCCTGTCAATAAAAGCAGACCCGCATTTTGGCGCAGGAAATTCTTCAACTCCGTCACCGCGCCCGCCGGAAATTCCAATTCGTCCAGGCTCTTGGCGCCCGCCGGGGCGAACAGCCGCAGCACAATTTTCTCGCCCGTGACCGTCGGATACGTCGCCACGCGGATGTCGTTTTTCGAATGGATTTCGCCGCGTTCGATGCGCCCATCTTGCGGCATCGATTCCTGGTATGTTTTGAGCTTGGCCAAAAATTTAATGCGCCCGAAAACGCGCTCGGCCACTTCCGCGCCCAGCGGCGGAGCATCGGTCATCAGGCCGTCGAGCCGGAAGGAAACCTGGGCCGCGCCGTCGCGCATCTGGAGGTGGATGTCGCTGGCCCCCGCCCGTTCCGCTTGCGCGACGAGGTCTTCGACGATCTTAGGCGCGGAAAGTTCCATAAGTTGTGAAACCGCACATTGTTTGTGACAGGAACACCGCCATTGCGCAATGGTTTCCTATAATAACCGCAGATTGTCCGGCACAATTTTTGGAGAAAAATTGGGGAAAGTGGCCACAGATTGACCCAGATCAACACAGATTTTCTGAAAAGGCACCCTTGGACGAACGAGAACGGACGATTTCAACAACAGCGCCTCATCATTTTTATCTGTGTTGATCTGTGTGCATCTGTGGCTTCCCTTATCAGCGCGATTTCTTTGGCTGGTTGCCGTAGGCTTTGGGGTCGTCGTGCTCGGGCTCTTTTAATTCCGCGCGGAGACGAGTTACTTCCGCCATCAAGTTGGAGCCCACTTCGGCGTAGGCGGGATCGGACAGGACGTTGCGCATTTCGCCGGGGTCTTTTTCGCGGTCGAACAGTTCCCAATAATTCACGTCTGGCCAATAAAAGCGGGCCAGCGTGTAACGCTCGGTGATGACGCCGTAATGAGGACGCACGTGGTGATCGGCGGGATATTCGTAGTAATGGTAATAGAACGCCGTGCGCCAATCGGCCGGAGTTAGCCCGCGAAAGAGCGGCAGCAGGCTGCGGCCTTGCATGCGGTCGGGCGTGGGAATTCCGGCGGCGTCAAGAAATGTTTCCGCGAGATCGAGATTCGAGACGAGCGCCTTGTTGACACCACCCGGCGCAATGACACCCGGCCAGCGCACGAGGAACGGCGTGCGGGCGGATTCGTCGAAAATCCAACGCTTGTCGAACCATCCGTGTTCGCCCAGGAAAAATCCCTGATCGGAGGAATAAATGACAATCGTGTTCGAAGCCAGGCCGGTGTCGTCCAAATACTGGAGCAGGCGGCCGACGCTGTCATCGACGCCCTTGATGCAGGCAAGGTAATCGTGCATGAAACGATTGTATTTCCATTCCGTCAGGGCATTGCCGGTCAGATTTGCCGCGGAGAATTTTTTGTTCCGCGGCTGATAGTAAGCGTCCCAAATGGCCCGTTGTTCGGGTGTGATGTCCGTGGGGTCGGTCAACTTGGAATCTTCATTCAAGCGCATCGTGTTGGAGATGGTCATGTTTTGGTCGTGCTCGGCCAAACCGCGCCCGCTGTAGTCGTCAAATAAATTGTTCGGCGCCTGATAAACGCGGTCGTGGTCGAAATCGAGATCGCGCAAGGCTGGCTCCCAAATCCGATGCGGCGCCTTGTGCCAGCACAGCAGCATGAACGGCTTGGAGGGATCGCGATGCTTGAGCCAATCGAGCGAGAGGTCGGTGATGATGTCCGTGACGTAGCCCGGATGCTTGATCTTCTGCCCGCGATCAATGAGAACCGGATTATAATAAACGCCCTGCCCCGGCAGAATGTTCCAATAATCGAATCCGGTCGGATCGGTTTCCAGATGCCATTTGCCGACCACCGCTGTTTGATAACCCGCCGCTTGCAGCAGCTTTGGATAAGTGATTTGCGAGCCGTCGAAACGGCAATTGCCGTTGTTGTAGAAGCCGTTGATGTGATTGTAAGTGCCCGTCAAAATGCACGCGCGGCTCGGCCCGCACAAGGCATTGCAAACCATGCAGCGGTCGAACCGCATCCCCTGCTTTCCGATGCGATCGATGTTGGGGGTTTGGTTGAGTTTTCGCGAATCGCCGTAAGCGCTGACCGCCTGCCATGCGTGATCGTCCGCCATAATGAAAAGAATATTGGGAGGGGTGGCGGTGGGTGCGGCAACTGCCGTCATCAGTGAGACGATCAATGGGAAGAATGCGAAGAATGGGACGCGAAATATGGATGAACCTCTCGGTGTCATATGGAACAAATAGCGTGTGAGGCGGAAGGCCTCCAGCGATTTTACAAACATTTGTTCATTTAATTGATTTGCATTACCATCTCAAGTAAGACGATTGCTCATTTTAAGTCGATCGCGAAACCCGATGTGAAAGTTGTGCCTTCTAAACCGTTGATTTTGCTGTTTGCCCTCTCGTGCTTCGGCAACTGCGGATGTGGCCATTGGCCATCCGGCATAACCTCCCGCCGCGACATCAAGCACACTTCTCGCAACGAAACACATATTGAAGTATCTGGACTTGCCACCGAGGAGTTTAAGGAGTTGGCGAAATTCCAAAACCTTTTCGAGATTGATCTTGAAGGGGGAGCGACCGACGACCAGTTGGAGATTTTGGCAGCGGACGGATTCCCGCGACTTGGCGAGCTTGTTCTGGAGGATTGTCCACTGGTGACGGACCGGGGCGTCTCGTCTTTGGCGCGGATCTCAGCATTACGGGTATTAGGATTGAGACGCGCTTCGATCACTGATGCGAGCTGCGACTTTATCGCCAACCGCACGATGCTTGCGGACGTGAGTTTGCCGAACTGCCCGCGAGTTACTTCGAAGGGCCTGATCGCGCTGGCTCAATCACCGAGCATCGAAGAACTTGGGATTTCGCTCGCGCCACTGTCGCAAGCCGAGCTGGTCCAAATCATCAACAGCGCGCGGCGATTGAAACGAATCGACATCGAATCGGTCGGGGATGACGACAAAAGACTGAATCTTCCGCAGATTCGCGAGGCCGCCGCCGCGAAAGGGATTACCATCTTCATCGGTGAGCGTTTTGGCCTCCAATCAAAATTGTAGGAACTCGAATATGGCGCTGTTGCGGATTGGCAGGCCTCCCGTTGACTTCACCCTCAGTTTGCGACACTCTACTTGCGGTTTAATGTTATCGCTGGCATGCAAATCTCTCGCGCAGGCGAATATGGGGTGATGGGACTGATGCGTCTGGCCCGGTGCCAACCGGGGCGGCGGGCGATGATTGACGACTTAAGCCGCCAGGAAAAAATCCCGAAAAGCTTCCTCGCGAAAATCTTCCAAAATTTAGTCAAAGCCGGTCTGGTCACTTCCGTGCGCGGGGCCGGCGGCGGATTTGCGCTGGCAAAAGACCCGGCGGAAATTCCCGTGCTGGAAATCATCGAGGCGGTGGAGGGGCGCATCGCCTTTCAACGCTGCCAAATGTCGCGCCCGGATTGCGAGCATCCCGGTACCTGCGCGCTTTGCGGATTATTCGAGCGGGCCCAGGATGGTTTGAAGGACGCTCTCACCCGCACCACCCTCGCCGATTTGATTCACCAGCAAACGGAAATCGACTCGACGGTTGGAAAAGCGGCGGATGGCCAAATGGCTTAGGTCCTGTTATGGATTGTTGAGCGGACGATCGGCTGGCTGACCAAATCGCGGCGGCTTTGCGGGGATTATGAAGTTCGCCTGGATCATAGCAAGGCGATGATACAGATTTGCACGATTCCTTATGGGGCAGACGGCTTGCGTCAATCTGCCCTTCCCATTTTTAAGAACGTTCTAATGCTTGAGCCTGAAAAACACCGTATTGCTTGATAGGCCGGACGTCACCATCAGGCTGTTGCCGACGATGGACGGCAGTGTGGTGACATTGCTCCAGCCGGTGCTCAAAGAGGAGGAGGCTTGCAGCTCCAAAAAGGAGGCGGATGAAGGCCAAGACAAAACCACGTTGTTCCCGACCTGATTAATTCCCAAAATCGGCCAGGTTGAACCACCTACGGCAAGCGTGCCATTTTGGAAATTGGCAGCCAGCACAGTGGCGTTGGAGTCAACCAACTGCGCAAAGACGGGGCTGCTGCCAAAGGAGAGCGCAGCGTTGTTGGAATACGCTACGGAGGCAAAATTGAGCTTGACCAATTGCTGGGTGCCTTTGGCAAATGTGGCTGGCGGGACCAATCCAACCACGAGCCCCAGGCTGCCGCTGGCGACTTTGTTGGTGTTCTGAATCAAGGCAGCTCCCACCGCTCCACTTCCGAGAGTGGCGTTGACGAACCGGACCATAGCCGGATCAAAGGTCACAGTGAAGCTCAGAGCGCTTTCATTTCCTTTGGCCGTCAATTGCACCGCCACGGAGTTGGTTAGGTTCCCCTGAGACAACGGCACCAGCTCAATCAGATCAGAGAGGTCGAGTTTTCCAGGTGCGCGAATGTTCGGGCCGGGGCTAGCCGGGCCGCCCGCCGCCGTCAAAGGGTCCAATCCCACCGCATAACGGCCCACCTGCACCCAGTCTGCCACCGTAATCTGGCCATCGCCCAAGGTGCCGCGTGGCGCGCAATCCGCGCGCTGAAATTCGCTGCCGTTGGATACTGTATCCAAACCAGCGACAAACCGGCCTTCCTGCACCCAGTCGGAGATGTTCAAGGCGCCGTCCCCGTTGGGCCGCGGCGAAACGTCGCCTTCAAGTCCTGTGGCAGCAATGACAACGGTCCCGGGCAAATAAACCGCCGGCAGCGCGTTCGCTTGGGAATCGGACACCTCTTCACCCGTAGGCAGCATCCCAAATGACAGGGTCGTGGTCGTTAAGTTGGTCACTGGCGTGACTAGGAATGACACATCGAAAACATCATTTGTTCCTGGCGCAAACGTCCCGCTAAAGATGTCAATTCCCAAGCCGAGATGCCCGGAAGCAATCTCGCTGGCATTGGACAGCAAAACGCCACCCGAGGCCCCGCTGCCCAAAACTACCCCGGTGTAAGTCAATAGCGCAGGATCAAAATCGAGGCTGCAACCGAAGCCGCTCTCGCTCCCCAGAGCGATTAAATCCACGGAAACAACCACCGTGCCCCCGCCAACAGCGGAGCCGCCCACTATCTGGACGGTTGACTCGGCCACCGTCAAAGTGGCCACCAGACTGGTTGCCGATCCATAAGGACTGGTTACCACCACGGAATAACTTCCGACGTTGGCCAGCGCAGCACTTGCCACGCTGAAAGAAGTGTTCGTTGCGCCAGAGATATTCGTGCCGTCGAACCGCCATTGATAGGCCAGGGGAGGCGTGCCCGTTGCGGCGGCGGCGAATGTGACCGGAGTGCCGACCGCCACGGACTGACTTGCAGGCGAGGACGTGATCACGGGCGGACTGACCAGGTTGAGGACGGCGTTGGAACTGCTGACCGCCGCTGTGGCGTTTGTTACCGTCACGGAATAGGAACCGGCCTGGCTCACCTGAACATTGGTCAAGGTTAGGGTGGCAGTGGTTGCCCCGGCAATATTCGTCCCGTCAAAACTCCATTGATAGCCAAACGGCGGCGTCCCGCCAGCGGCCACGCTGAAAGTCGCCGTCTGGCCCACCACCACAGTTTGACCCTGCGGCTGGGCCGTGATGTATAGTGACGGACCGCCTGGCTCTGACTCGTAAGCATACAGTTCCTGCACTTCATTGGAGGCAAGGGCGCGATCATAAATGCGGAAATCATCCAATCGCCCCCCAAACGTTTCGTGGTAGCCCGGATTGATCGGTGTAATGGAGCCTATGATGCATCCCACATTGGCGTTGTAGTTCGAGGCGGCGGAAATAGTCTGCTGGACAGAGACTTGGCCATCAATGTAAAGGGTATAGGTAGTGCCGCTCTTGGTCAGGACAAATTGATACCAGATTTGGTTAGAGCAAGTTGGATTTCCGTAGATCGGGCCTCCTGTCCACTCGGTGGTGGTTCCCACTCCAAAATCCAAAGTGCCTGGCGGGAGGCTCGGAACGAATCCCAGCCCCATGCCCGCTTGAGGCATCGTTTGAATGATGTCCTGATCCGTGGTCAGGCTCAGATTGCTGCAAGCAAACCATCCGGAGACCGTGTATCCCGGCTGGCCGATGTTAAATAGCGTATTGGTAACTTCAATGGCTGATGAAGAGACCCCGTCAAAAGCATAAGAACCACCGAAATTGCCGAAGCGGTCAGTGGACGGAACCACATTGCCCACGATCTGCCCGTTGTTCCCGTTGCCGCTGGCATCATTGGCATTGCCGTCAAAGGGATAATAGGCCACCAAACTGTTGGTGAACGGAGCTTGGGTCGGTGCAGTCACCGTCAGCACCGCGTCGAAACTGCTGACCGCTTCTGTGGCGTTGGTTACCGTCACGGAATAGGAACCTGCCTGGCTCATCTGGACATTGGTCAAGGTTAGGGTGGCAGTGGTTGCCCCGGCAATATTCGTCCCGTCAAAACTCCATTGATAGCCATACGGCGGCGTCCCGCTCACTGTCACGTTAAAGGTCGCCGTCTGCCCCGCCACCACACTTTGGCTTTGCGGCTGGGTTGTGATATAAAATGGCGTCCCGCCGCCGTTGGTCTGCGCCTCGTAAGCATACAGTTCCTGCACTTCATTGGAGGCGAGAGCCCGATTGTAAACGCGAAAATCGTCCAGCCGCCCCCCAAATGTTTCGTGGTAGCCCGGATTGATCGGCGTGATGGAGCCTATGATGCATCCAACGTTAGCGTTGTAGCTGGAGGCGGCGGAAACAGCTTGCTGGACGGACACCTGCCCATCAATGTAAAGAGTGTAGGTCGTGCCACTTTTCGTCAGGACAAATTGATACCAGATTTGGTTGGAGCAAGATGGATTTCCGTAGATCGGGCCTCCTGTCCACTCGGTGGTGGTGCCCACTCCAAAATCCAAGGTGCCAGTGGGGAGGCTCGGAATGAATCCCAGCCCCATGCCTGCCTGCGGCATTGTTTGAATGATATCCTGATCCGTGGCCAGGCTCAGATTGCTGCAAGCAAACCATCCGGAAACCGTGTATCCCGGCTGCCCGATGTTAAACAGCGTATTGGTAACTTCAATGGCCGAAGAAGAGACCCCGTCAAAAGCATAGGCGCCAGCGGGATTGCCGAACCGATCGGTGGACGGCACAACATTTCCAACGATTTGTCCGTTATTACCATTGCCGCTGGCATCGTTGGCATTGCCGTCAAAGGGATAATAGGCCACCAAACTCTCAGTGAACGGGGCCTGGGTCGGCGCAGTCACCGTCAGCACCGCGCTGGAACTGCTGACCGCATTGGTAAGGCTCGTCACCGTCACGGAATACGAGCCGGATTCGCTCATTTGTACATTGGTCAATGTCAGGACTGCATTGGTTGCCCCGGCAATAGTCGTCCCGTCAAAACTCCATTGATAGCCAAACGGCGATGTCCCGCCTGCGGCCACGCTGAAGGTCGCCGTCTGTCCAACCGCCACACTTTGACTCTGCGGCTGGGCCGTGATGTAGAGTGACGGTCCGCCGGACGCAGACTCGTACGAATAAAGTTCCTGGACTTCGTTGGAGGCCAGGGCGCGGTTGTAAATGCGAAAATCATCCAGGCGTCCTTCGAAGGTTTCCTGATAGGGCGGATTGATCGGAGTGATGGAGCCTATAATGCACCCCACGTTGGCATCGAAGTTCGAGGCGGTGGAAACGGTTTGCTGGGCTGACACCTGCCCGTCAAGATAAAGGGTATAGGTTGTGCCGCTCTTGGTAAGGACAAACTGATACCACACTTGGTTGGAGCAAAGCGGATTTCCGTAGATTCCGGTTTGCGTCCACTCGCTGGTGGTGCCCAATCCCAAACTCAAAGCACCAACAGGAATGCTGGGGCCGAATCCCAGCCCCATGCCAGCCTGCGGCATTGTTTGAATGACAACTTGGTTCTTAGGCAAGTTCAGATTACTGCAAGCAAACCACCCGGAAACCGTGTATCCCGCCTGGCCGGTGTTAAACAATGTGTTGGTCACTTCAATGGCTGAAGAAGAAACCCCATCAAGAGCGTAGGCGCCAGTGGGATTGCCAAAACGATCGGTGGAAGGCACGACGTTCCCAACTATTTGTCCGTTGTTCCCGTTGCCGCTGGCATCGTTGGCATTTCCGTCAAACGGGTAATAGGCCACCAAATTGTTCGTAAACGGAACTTGGCCTTGCGCTTGTCCCAGCCCCGTCACCGCAATTACCAAGACTCCTAAAAAAAGACTAATTGTTTTCACGCTTATTTCCTTTCGCCAGTTCGCGCCCATGTTTTTTGAGCACGGTCCGATAATGCCTCCAGCCAATGAGGGCTAAACTGATGGAGGCAATATCCCGAAAATTCGAGCACAGCATAGCCCCTTTGACTTGAATTACATGCCTGCGGGGGAGAACATAGAGGCTTTGCCTCGGATAGTCAACGTTATTTTCAATGATTCCAAATCGCAAATCATGCTGCCATTCAACAGGTTGCGGAATTTCCAGCCTCGCCAGCGGAGATCGCATCTGCTTTTCGTGGGATTTTTTGGCGAAATTGGCTTGCTTCAGTGGCGAATAAATTCAAAAATTATTGGATTGATGTCTTGCGCTTTGGGGGTCGCGTCTTAGTGTAAGCGGGCTTGACTGGTCGGCGAGGGCAAGGCCACCGTTCTCCGACCACGCAGGCATTTTTGAAAATTATGAAAAGACCGTTCGGAATTCTCGCAATGACCGTGGCCTCGGTCATCGCCGCCCATGCCCAAGTGCCATTTACCAACAGTTTAATCGCCTATTATCCGTTTTCGGGCACCGCCGCCGACGAATCCCACAACGGGCACACCGGCACCCTTTTCGGCGCGGCGGCTTATGGAGTGGATCGCTTTGGCAACAGTAATTCGTGCCTTGCTTTGCCCGGCACGGCTGGCATCGGTTCCGGTGTGGACATCCCATCCCTTGATAGCATGCCTTACATGGGAATCACTTACTCGGCTTGGTTCTTCATCAGCAATTATCCTCCTCTGAGTGGGTTGTCCGTCATGACGTTGGTGGGAAGGGAACAGTGCGGCCAGCAAAGTGACGGGGCCCTTCTCATCATCACCCAGCCGTCCCTTGATCAAACCAACGACCTTATTTATTTCGGCGGCAGCACCGGATATAGCGCAGCATTTGTGCCTCCGACGAACAAGTGGTGCCAGGTGGTGCTGGCCATAGCCGCGAATGGAACCGTAAATTACTATTTCAATGGGACCAATCTTCCCGGCTCTGGTTCCGTAGTCGCCGGCGTGACGGAAGACTTCCGCATTGGGGCTTCGGGCGGGGAGGGATGCAGCTACGAGTATGTCTGGAATGGGAGGATTGACGACGTTCGCATTTACAACCGAGCCCTCGCCTCCAATGAGGTGCAGGAACTCTACGCTTACGAATCGGTTCCCGGGGCTTGCCCTCCGTATCCAGCCGCCGCCGTGGCAACCGTGACGAACGGATTCTGTGTTGGCGCAACGGTCACAGAAGGCGGCTGCGGTTATACCAATACGCCGCTGGTTTTGATTAAGGGCGGCGGCGGAACGGGGGCGGCTGCGGTCGCAGAGATCGGCAACGGCGTAGTGACTGGCATAACGATCAGCAACCCTGGCTCTGGTTATTCCACCGCGCCCGTCATTTACATTGGCTCCCTGCCATCCATCACCAACCAACCGCAATCCTTGGTCGTCGACGCCTACGGCACAGCAGCCTTCGGCGTGAGTGCGTCCGGCACAGTGCCGACTAGCGTCCCTTTTGCCTACCAATGGTCGTATGACGGAACTAACATTTCAGGAGCGACCTCGAACGTTCTCACGATCACAAATATCACTCCCATAAACTTGGGATCTTATGCCGTTGTCGTCACCAACGTTTTTGGCTCGGTCACCAGTTCAATCGCGACGCTCTCGATGTATCCTTACCTGACAGAGCCTTTCACCGGTTTGGTGACAGATTGGGGTTATACCAATACGCTGAGCGTCCAGGCTTGGGGAACCGGGCCTTTGAGCTATCAGTGGTACGATAATGGCGCCGCCATTGCGGATGCGACCAACCAAATGTTGAACTTGGCGGACATTCAATTCACAAATGCCGGGCTTTATTCGGTGGTGGTGACGAGTCCGTTTGGCAGCACGACGAACACGCCCGAAGAAGTCGTGGTGAATCCAGCCGGATCGTCCCTCGGCTTGTATCCCGGCCTCACCATAAGCGGCGTGACGGGCTTCACTTACATCATCCAGAGGTCGGCGAATCTAAGCGACACCAACTCATGGGTGACGGTGACCAATCTCACGTTAACACAGCCCGTCCAACTTTGGGTGGACACAAACATAAATTCCAACCTGCCCGGGAACCCGCAAGAGTACCTACCGAATTCTTCCCGGCCAATAACTGAGCGGCACATGACGACAATCCTCAAACGCTTCATCATCCGATTCCTGGCCCGATATGGCTACGAGTTCGCGCGCATCAGGCCCCGCCTGCCGGGCAACCCTGCTGGCGATCACATCGACGTGGTTTCGATCCTTATTCGGGAAGCCGCGGCGGAAAAAAGGGATTTCAGCTTTGTTCAGGTCGGAGCCAATGATGGCGTGCTTTATGATCCGATCAAGCCTCTGGTCGGTCCGTCCTGGAGCGGCCTGCTGATTGAGCCAAATCCGGTTCCTTTCAAGGAGCTGCAGAAAGCTTATCGGGCTTTCCCAAAGTGCATTTGCCTTCAAGTGGCCATCATTGAAGGGCCGCAGCGGAAAGTTACACTTTATTCTGCCCCCAGCTCAGGGGAGCTTTCCGTTCGCGCCTCGTTGAATAAGTCCATCGCGGAGGTTGGCCTGTCTGACAGCACGGAAAAGGCCGTGGCCGTGGAGGTCCCAGGAGCCGACCTGGAGTCTATTTTCTCGCAAAACTCCATTAGAAATCTCGACCTCTTCGTGACCGATACCGAGGGCTACGACTACATCATTATGCGGCAGCTTTTGAAATCTTCGGTGATTCCAGACATCATCCAGTTCGAGAATTATTTCATGTCCCCTGCCGAGCACAATGAAATCTGCCAGGGTCTCCTGGATAAAGGCTACCGAATACTGGCTGTCGGCAACGACACGATTGCCAAAAAGAAAGAATCGTAGAGCGCAATTTCAAAACACGCTCTTGGTTCTCCCACGGGCAGCCATGCGCCACGTCCATTTCGACCATCAATCCGCCACGCCTTTGCTGCCGGAGGCGCTGGAAGCGATGCAGCCTTTCCTCGCCGCGGCTTTCGGAAATCCATCCTCGCCGCATCAAGTGGGCTTGCGCGCGCGCGATGCGATGGAACTGGCGCGGGCGCAGGTCGCGCGATTCATCAACGCCGAATCGCCGGAGGAAATCATATTTACATCCGACGGAACAGAGGCGGCCAATCTCGCCATCAAAGGCTCGGCTTGGGCGCAGCAGAAACGGGGGCGCCATATTGTCGCCACGAAGATCGAGCATCCGGCGGTTCTCAATTCCATCGCGTTTCTGGAGCAGCAGGGCTTCAGCAGTTCGCGGGTTGAAGTGAATCGCGAAGGCCTCGTCGACCCCGAATCCATTCGCGCGGCGATCACTGACAAGACTATTTTAATCGCGGTTCATCTTGTGAACCACGAGATCGGCGTTATTGAGCCGATTCGCGAAATCGCCCGCATCGCGCACGAAAAAGGAATTCAGTTCTTCGTCGATGCCGAGGCGGCGGCGGGCTGGCTGCCGGTGGATGTTCAGGCGCTGGGGGCCGATTTGCTTTCCCTCTCGCCGCACCGGTTTTACGGGCCCAAGGGTGTGGGCGTCCTGTACCGAAATCGCCGCGCGCGGCTGCAGCCGCTTGTGCATGGGGGCGACCAGGAAGGCGGACGGCGCGCCGGGGTGGAAAACGTCGCGGGAATCGTCGGCGCGGGAGTGGCGGCGGAAATGGCGCTGCGCGATGGCGCGGGCTGGGCCTCGCGCGCGGCGGCTCTGCAAAAAAGCCTTTGGGAAGGCGTCAAGTCGAACGTCGAGCGCGTGCAACTGAACGGCCCTTTGCCAGGGCCTCTGCGAAGTCCTGTCAATTTGAATTTCTCCACCCTGGGCATCGAAGGCGAGGGGCAGCTCCTGCTTCTGGACACACGGGGCATCGCGGTGGCCAGCGGTTCGGCCTGCGTCACAAAATCACTGCGGGCTTCGCATGTGCTGGAAGCGATTGGACTCGAACCGGCGGTGGCGCAATCAGCGATTATTTTGTCGCTGGGAAAAGACAACACAGAGGCGGACGTCGACTATTTTATGGATGCATTTCCAAAAGTCGTGGCGAAATTGCGCGCCCTGTCGCCGGGATGAAAAATGCAAATGCAACATGAATGGTTGGAGGCAATTTTTTTGGAAGCCCCTTTCTCCTTCTCTCTCCGCGCTTCGCTGCGGGGCGAGAGCGATCACTTGCCGACCTGGGCCGCTTTTGTCGCGGCCAACCGTGCTGGGATGCGACCACTGGGACGAATGGGGGATTTCCCGTATTTCCGGGCGCTGCGCCTTTCGGGGATCATTGGGGGCTTACGAAGGCGCTGATTTTATTGTTGTTCCGCGCCCGCATGGTCCTTGCCTTGCTGGCTGTGGTGTTGATTGGGGAGGGCTGTGTCTCCCCGCCGCCGTTCTTTAGGCAGGCCGAGCAATACCGCGCCGCCTTCGCGCAGCCAAAACGGCGCTTTACCTACGTGCTGCAATTCGACGCCAACGGCCGGCTCGTCAACTTCAACACTCTTTTCCAGGCGGTAAACGAAATTCAGCAGTCCGCCACCGCTTCAGCCACCAACAACGGCGGGCCTGTCACTAATATTTTGGTGCTCAGCTACGGATGGAATTACGACAACACCGTCATTGAAGATCATTACGACGGGCTGTTGAGCAATTACGACGCTTACATCCAATCCGCCAGCTCGCTCGGGCCGGAGCGCAGCGTCGGGCCCACGGCGGTGATCTGCCTTTCGTGGCCCGCGAGCTACCCGACGGTGGTGCAATTGCTGAGCGATTTTCTGCCCGGCACTTCCACCACCCGAACCATTGTTCTCGACATTTTTTTCCCGCTTTCGTTCTGGGCCAAGACGTCGCTGGCCGACCGGGTCGGGTATGGCGACGTCCAGCAGGCGCTTGGATATTTATGCGGCCAATCGTATCACGGCGATTTTCAGCCGAATATATACATGGTGGGTCACAGCTTCGGCTGCCGCGTGATTGCCAGCGCCATGCGGGAGAAGCCGCCCTCCAACAAGTTTGCTTTCGGCAGCATTTTCAATTTGTTCACCAGCAAAGAACTCAGCTCCGAAGCCACCAATGACATCGCCCAATTTCAATCGCGCATCAGGGGGGCGGTGCTGATCGAGCCGGCGATGGCGAAGGCGAATCTTCCTGGGCCGAAGGATTGCGCCAATTTTCCCGTGCTGGTGACGCAAAGCCGCTACGACCATGTCAACAGCCTGCTCTACCCGATCACGGCGCTTTTCTTCAACGGCTATTGGTCGGCGGAATTGGACGCCCGGTTCGCGCGCTCCGTCTACCGAAAAACCATCAACGAGGCCAATGCGAAATGGGCGACGCACAAATGGCTGGTGATGCTGCGTCCGCCGCTGCTGGAAACGCTGCGCGTGCCTTTCAGCGTTCTCGATTCGCTGGAGATATTCCCGTGGAGCTATTTGCGCGGGCAATGGTGGGAGCTTGGCCCCGGCCATTGGTCGTGGAGGACCAATTTATTGACAAGCACGCTGGCGCAGGTTCCGATCGTCAAAATCCCCGTTCAGTTGACACTTAACTCCGGTTACAACAAGGGGATTTTTGACGCCGGTTACTACCACGAATCCGCC
Source organism: uncultured Verrucomicrobiae bacterium (assembly GCA_963764165.1). GTDB lineage: Bacteria > Verrucomicrobiota > Verrucomicrobiia > Limisphaerales > Palsa-1400 > Palsa-1400. The sequence continues at coordinate 2,400,627 of CAVXRD010000002.1, read as the reverse complement.
GCGAGAATCACCTTTGACCGCGAGAGCGCCCTGAACCCCATCAACACGGTTGACTCGACCAATTATCCGACGGCGCTGACGCTCAGGCCGGGCGTCCAATTCGTGGACGCGGACGAATTGATCAGCCGGCCGAGCCACAAATTAAAACTCGATTACCAGAATCCGTGGTGGAATTTCACGGTGGGCCAGTTGGATCCGATCGGCAGCCATAACGATTATCAGCCCAACGTCGGACACTACGGCCATCCGGAAATTTACGATTGGATCCACTTTTTCCTTCACGATTCCGTCGTGGGCGGGGCAAAAATCAGGCCTTGAGTTTTAAATAATCAGGAACGCCCGAACTCAGGAAAAGAGGCCGAGGTTGTGTTTTCAGGTGTTGGAAGTGAAGGCGCATCTCCCTGGAAGTGACGCGGGTTACGGGATAAATGGTTTGATAGTGGAATCGAATTGACGACGCGCGAGAAGCCAACTTCAGGCTCTTTTCCTGAGTTCGGGAAGCAGGATGTCACCATCGCCAAGAATTACCTCAGTGAGGAGGAGCTTGCCGCCCTGAACAACCTCGTTGAGCAATACCTCGTCTTTGCTGAGGGCCAAGCCATGCGCCGGGTCCCGATGCACATGCGCGACTGGATCGCCAAGCTCCAAACAAGACGACCGAGCCGGGGGCGATTTTGACAAGGTCATCAAACAGCTCCCCAACCGGCAAGTACGTCGAAGCCAAAGAGGAAGAAGAATGGCGGCTGATTTGGCGGGTACTGACGCATGTGGCAGACGCAAGGCGTTATAAGCAAACGAAATGCCGGAATGGCGAACTGGCAGACACACAGGACTTAAAAAATCCGCTTTTGGCGATTTCAGGCCATTGCGCATCATCACTTGACGCCCATGCTAAAGCGTTGACCTCTTTGATGTTATGTTTCTTTTGCGTGGATTTTCCATGCTATTCAATGTGGCGAGGTTTTTTGATGAAACTAGCACAAAATCTAGCACAAGCCCCATGCCGCATTTAATCGATACTCCATATGACCCCAAGCCAAGGATAACAATTTCCCCACGCAAATAATAGCAACGCGAGACCGTCTAGGATACAGATTATCAGCAGCGCGTGTACGAGAAGCGAAGCGGGCACCTTTTGGATAAATAGACCGACGCCCGTTAAAATGGATAAACCGGCCAATACCCAAAACCACGATGGCATTGCGAGCGCTCTTTCGGTAATATCAGGCAGCGGCGCTTTTGCGCCCAGCGCTCGACGGAATACCTCCTCCCGCATGAAGCGCGCAAGGGGTTGCAGCGAGCCGGGAAGGAAACAGTTTCCCACTATAAGAAATATGCAATATGGAGCAAGATGCGTTTTTTTCATTTCTAGACTCATCGATTACGGCAATTATCTGATAGCGATTCACTTTATTAAAGGTGGCGTGAATTGATCTGAGAAAACCAAAGCAACGATTGCGAATATAAAGCTCCACATGGCCCGCTTGCGTTCCTCGAGCCTGAACTGAAGGACAGCGACGATTGTCAAACCAGCAAAGCAAATGAACACCCCGCGCGAGAATAAGTCCAGCCCCCCATTTAACGCAGCACTGCCAATACCGCCGGGATGACCTTCCGTGTGCAGCCGCCAGTAAGGAAACATCAAAGCGATCGCGAAAAGATAGCCTACAAAAGGCAGGGAAGCCATGTGCGTCCAATCACGTTTGTTGTCCGGAACGATTTTCATGGTCCAAACTTAATCGATAATACAGCTTGCACATCGTTTCTCAACTCACATTGCTAATTTGAAACGACGTCATGCAACCAGCCCAAAAAGGCGGCGGGCGATGCCTCCCGTTTTATCCGGGACAGTTATTAGAGTATTAAACAAGGTTAAGGGGCGGGGCGTTGGCTGAAGCCGGCGCACCCGCCCCCTTGCTACTTGATTTAGGCAATCTGTTGGGCCTCTTTTATGAGAAGACGCTTGTCGCGTTCATCCCAGCGCAGCACCTGGTGTAGTGTCTGTTAAAGCGCTTTACATTCGTTGCGTCACATTTGGCCTGTGGCTAGACGCGACGAAGGAGCATCGCCCACAATGGGGGCTGTGACTGAGGGGCAACGACACCACAGGCCAAATGCGGCGCTACCCGCAGGGCGGGAGGTCTTTTCGACGAGGGCGGCGTTGCTCGCTCCTTGCGGAACGATGCGGATATGCTCGTCGCTCGTGCCTTGCCCTCGTCAAAAATCCCTTGCCGCGAATGTAAAGCGATTTAAGAGACACTATGCTAGAGCGTGGCTTGCGGCATTTCCGGCAGCGCCCGGTTTTCAGTGTCCAATCACGGCAAGCTGTTGACCGAATCTCAGTTGTTGCTTATCCTTCCGGCATGAGCAGAGCGGAAATCATCCCGGAAATACCGAAGTTGTCGCATGAAGCGCGGCGGGAAATCATGCGGTGCAGTGGATAGTTCTAGCCGCACCGAGGAAGCTGTCAAAAACAGGGCGATCTATCGGTGCCCTATTGGCTGCCTCAGAAATCAAAGCATGGCAGACCGAGATGATCGAGTCCTTCTAGTAGAAACCTTTTGAGGAACTCCCTTGATTTCAAGAACTTGATCCCGGGGGCGGAGCTCACCCCCGGGATTTCGAGCCGGGCTAAAACCCGAAAACCAGGACTCCAGCCGAGTCGGCGGTCAACCCGCTGGATGCGGGCGTGATCGTGACGGAAAGGCCGGTGGTTGAAGCTGAGGCGATGACCGAGTAAGTGGCCCCAGGCACGCAACCAATCACATAATGCTGAGTAGCGGAGACCGGGACCGTGTAAGCTGTTCCAACAAAAGGCACCGTCTCGTCATGGGGAAACAAAACGAACGTATTTCCAAAGACCGCTCCGTCCATCGGCATTCCGTCCGTGGACTGGACGAACTCGACAGGCTCCGCCGGAACGCCCGCATCCGTGGCTTGAAACACGTGGAAAAACCGGGTGTCGGCTGGCAAGCTGGGGTCTTCCAATGAGAGTTGATATTGGGAGGGCTCCAAATCAGCGATGGGATTCACCAAGGTTCCAACCGGGGTGACCGTCAATTGGGAATTGATTGGCAATAGTTCTGTGACGGTCAGGACTTGACCGCCAGCAGTTGCGCTGGTGATCACGTTATTTGTCGCTTGCGGCTTTCCGATCAAGGTAAGATTGAAACGCTTAAACAAGCCGGAATGCCGCGAAGTGACCCGGTCATAAACCACAACGGAGTCGGGTTTGATCCAGAGGACAGACCGAACGACATTAGTGTTGTCCATCGCGGCATTCGCCGCGGACGAGCCGGGCCGGTTGTAAAGTGGCGTCAAATCGGTGCGCAGAAAGTCATAAGCTGGCTGGAAGCTGGTCAGCGTGACAGGATCCCCTGCGCAGGCTCCCAAAGACCACGAGGAGCCGTTGGTCCAGAAATCCCCTTCATTCCATTGCAGATCGGTTGGCACACCGTTGGCGCACCAGTTTTGCAAGGAGAGGGTGTTGTGCATGAACGAGCTCGCGCCATTTTCGCCCACGTCATAATTGGCCAGCCCCTTGGTCAGCCACTCGCCTTTGCGGTAGAACTCGAACTGCCCGGCGTCTAATTGCTGGTGGTTAATGGTTTGCCAGCTTGCCCGGTAGTCGAACATGGTGGCCATTTGCCCCCAATCAGTGCGATCCACCAGGCGAGCCGCCGGAGCATCATAAAAGGTCACCGGATAATCGCCGTGCGGATCGGTTGGGGAAAGCTGGGACGGATCAAGAAACAGGTAAGCCAGCACGGTTTCCTGGACGCCCCAAGACCACGGGTTGCTCAAGCGCGAGAGAAATTGGGAGGCCCCGCCCTGAAGCGCGTCAATGATGAACCAGCGTTCCGCGTTCAGCCGATTCGTGTAGCCGTTGTGCTGGTCCAGAATGCCGAGCATGGCAAACATCGTCGTGAACTCAGCCGTGGGAAACATCCGCAGGACATCGCCGTAGCAGGCCAGCTCATACGTCATCCCCTGATACGGTTCGGTGGCGGGAATGCCCTGGAGCGGAGTCAGGGAAGAAATCATGCCTTGCACGTAACGATCCCAAATCGGGGCGTTATTCGCGAGAGCCGTTTGCGGCCCGCCGAGTTGCGGAGTGGCGAAACCGGCGGTTTTCAAAGCAAGCAACTCGCCCAGAATATAGGTGTAGGAATGCCCGTACAACATGCCCTCGGCTGGCAATCCGCCGGAAGCGAGACCGACTGAGGCGCTGGCCGGAAGGTTATAGTCGGCGCAGACGCTGGCCGGGTCGCCATACATCGCGTACTGCTGATAGAGCCATGCCCCCGTCGCATCAGCAATATAACTGCGCAGGGAATTGCCAAGAATGGAAACTGGCAATGAAGGATTGACGGGCGGATCATCCGCTGGATCAAAGACAAGCGACATCATCGTCACCAGCCGGGCGTGGCCACTGTAATAGTTGTTTGCCGCCATGCGGAATGCGTTCCCGCCAGGCAAAAGCGCGGGGTTGTTCAAGGTGCCGGAAGGTTCCGGATTGGACCCGGTTTCAATCACACTGACCTCTTGCGCGGCCCACATTAAGAATACCTGGCGGATAGTCGCTTTGTCAGCGGCGGATAGGATCGGCGCGCCCGTGGTGTCGGTGGCGTTGTAAATCCAATCCACGACCAGGGGATAGGCTTCCAAAAAGAAGTTGTCACGGTTTCCGATGACCATATTCGGATCGCGGAAGGGTGCATTGGCGAGAGGTCCCTGCGCTGCCAGGTTCATGACATACATGATCAGGTTGCGGGCGCACTGCGCATACTGGCTGCGATTGGCGGGGTTTGGATCAATAAGGGCATTCAACCCAAAAATATAAATGTAATTCTCCGTTATCACGCCGCCGTAGGCGTTGTTGTCACCGGAATCGGGCCAGTTGGGATTGGCCACGCCTCCCGGGAAGAACAAAGTGTTGTAATCGTTGATCGCCTTGCCTAGCAACGCCTGAACTGCCTGGGTGTAGACTGGGTTCGTGGCGCTAGCCCAGCTTTGAAGGCGCGGCAAATCGTTGGTAGTGACCCAAAGGCGCGGATGCGAGGCGACTGGCTGCGCAATGGTGGCGGGCGGATTGGCAGTCGCTCCAAAGACGGCTGTCAGAGAGACATTGTTGGATGGCATCACCAATGTGGTGTTGGCTGCGAATTGATTGGCAACAGCTCCGCCTATCCATGCCTGGAACACTTGCCCTGCGGGTGCGGACCATGCCGTTATGGGAACTGTGGATCCCGCCGGATACGCACCGCTGTAACCGCCTCCCGAGACCAACAGTTGGAACGACGGGGCATTATTGATGAAGTTGGCGGTCACCACCGTATTTGCCGCTGGCATCACCAGCGTGGTGGACTGCGCCGACGGATTGGCCACTGCGGCGCCCGTCCAGCCGGTGAATGTTGAACTGGAATTGGGGAGCGTCGCCTTGATGGTGACTGAAGTGTTTGCCACGTACGTTCCGCCCCCCGAGCCACCGTTGACCATAAGATTGTAGGTAATGTTGGTGGAGGGGACGGTTGACATTTGATATGTCATGCCGGCAGTGGCCCCGGCGGAGTCGGTGATTGTTATATAGGCAAGCGTGGTCGATGTGTAAACCCAGGCGCCGGAGGCGGCAGGCATGCCGCTAATAACTCCTGCGCTGGCATCCAGCGCCAAGCCCTGCGCCAGATTTCCCGAGGCAAGAGTCCATTTATATGGAGGATGGCCTCCAGAAGCATTGAGCGACTGGCTATAGAAAGTTCCTACCATTGCTGGCGGCAAGGTGGCGGCGGCCAGGGTCAATGGCGCGGATGGCGGCGGGGTCGACTGAAAATTCGCCGTCACCACTGTCGCGGCCGCGGGCATGGTCAAAGTCGTGCTGGCAGAGTGAGAATTAGCAACCGCCGCGCCGGTCCAACTGCTGAATACCTGTCCAGCCGGGGTATTGGTCACGGAGATGGCCACACTGGCTCCAGCCGCATAACTTCCGCTTCCTGAGCCGCCCACCACAGTCAATACATAATTGGTTGTGGCTGGCGGCGGGGCCGCCTGAAAAGTTGCCGTCACAACAGTGGCGGCGGCTGGCATTATCAGAGTGGTGCTGGGAGACTGGGCATTCGCGACTGCCGCGCCGGTCCAACTGCTGAATATCTGTCCAGCCGGGGTGTTGGTCACGAAGATGGCCACACTGGCTCCAGCCGCATAACTTCCGCTCCCCGATCCCCCCGCGACGGTCAAGGAGTAATTAGTCGGGCTCGATGAACCACCGGCAGACAGAGGCACCAAGGGCACGCTGAACGTGGCTCCCGCGCTGGCGCCGGCGCTGTCGGTGACCGACACATAAGCGTTGAAAGGGTACTGGTATTCCCACGCTGCCGCGTGCGTCGTGCCGGAAACTGTTCCGTTGGTGGCATTCAGCACCAAACTGTCAGGAAAGGCCCCGGCCAGAACCTGCCATTTGTAAGGCGGCTGGCCTCCGGTCACATTAATAGTTTGATTGTAGGGAACGCCGTTCGTGTCCGGGGGCAACTGTTTGGTGGCAATGACTATTGCAGCTGTTGAAGCCATGCACGAAAGCATGGCTGCCAACAGGACCAGAACTCCCAGGACTCTATTTCCGCGAGGAATGCAGGCATTGTTCATAGTTTGCGTCTTGGGCCAAAGTGCGCGCATCGGGCAAAACCGTCGCGCAAGGCTGGATACTGGCACTAGCAGATTCTTTGTATTCATTAGTTGTTAATTCGCTTAAGGGTATCACGCTATCATCCGCGCGACGGGCCAGAAAATGTGCGTCTCGCGCACAGGGGCGTGCCACTGGCGCACATGGGGGAGCCGGGGAGATATGGACAGGAAATCCCTATTGCTTGAAACCAAGTCACGGAGTCGCGCGACCACAGCTAGTGTAGTGTCTGGCTTAAGCGCTCGAGGCCCGACTATTCTTCGCCCCCAATATCCACCTGCCACTCGGGATAAGCTTCTTCCGCCAACTGGCCGCGCCGAATCAAATCTTGAATATCGCGGATGATTGTCTTCCGCGACACGCCAAAATGGCGGGAGAGGCCGGAAACATTCGGACGCTCCTGGATGCCCCGGAGCTGCTTGATCATTTCGTGCTGGCGGGCCAGCCGCGCGGTGAACCGGCGGTCCGGCTCGGAAAGGTCGATTTTTTCCGCGCGCTCCAGCGACTGCAGCGCCGCGACAGTTTCGGCAAAGCCGCATTCTGTCAAAGCGATTTCGATGGTTTTTTCCAGCTCATCCAAGTCAACGGGCTTTTCCAACACAAAGTGGGCCGAGCGCGGGCCTTGCAGCACGCTGAGCTGCTCCCGAATTTTTAGCGTGCCGGAAATCATGATGATGGGCACGTGCGCGGCCGCCAACTTGAGCTTGGGCAGGAGTTCCATGCCTCGCTCACCCTCATCGAGTATGTTGTCAAGAATAATGAGGTCCGGCTTCGTCTTCTCCATCGCCTGAAGAGCGCGCGTCACAGAAGCAACGCAGGTGAGACGATAGCCTCCCAGCGCTTTGCCATAAAGCTTGAGTTGCTTCGGGTCGTCTTCAACAATCAGGATTGAAGCCATTATGGATTGTATCGCACTCACGCAAAACTCAGTCTACATGGGGCGTGCCTTTCAATGGACTGTGCGTCTGGCGCACGGGCGCGGGCGGTCCAACCGGAAAGACCACAGTGAAAGATGCGCCGCTTCCGTAACCTGTGTGGACGCTCAAGCCCGCGCCGTTCTGCTCGGCCGTCCAATAAACCAGCGAAAGCCCCAAGCCCGTTCCCGGCTTGGAAATGCCTCGCTTGGTGGTGAAAAATGGCTCGAATAGGCGATTCCGCAATTCCGGCGCGATGCCCGGCCCGGAATCGCTGACGGCAAGCTCCACAAACCGGCTGGCAGCGCGCGGGCGCAGCACAAAATCTCCCGCGGGCAGTGAAGCGCAGGCGCGCGCCACAATTTTCAACCGGCCTTCGCCCTGCATCGCCTCCGAGGCGTTGACCACCAAATTTAGCAGGATTTGCTCGAACGCGCCGCGCCCGACGTAAACTTTCGGCATCTCCCGTTCCAACTGCAAATCCAGCGTGATGCCGCGAAGGAATTCCTTGCTTAAGAGCGATACGACGTCCTCCACCACGCTGCTGACATCCACCGGATCGCCGTCGCCGTCCCGATTTCTGGCGTAATCCAGCATCGAACTTACCACCCCCTTGCCCTGCAAAACGGCTTGTTCAATGTCCGCAAGATGCTCCTGGATTTCGCCGTCATGGGTCGTCTTGCGCGACACCAGTTTGTTGGACATGCGGATGACTGAAAGCAGGTTGTTGAAATCGTGGGCCAAGCCCGCGGCCAGCGTGCCCAGAGCCTGCATTTTCTGGCTGTGCATCAACTCGACCTTCGCGATGTCAAGTTCTCGATTGCGCTGAGAGGCTTCCGCCTCGGCGCTGACGAAGCGCGCGATGCTGAGGCGATGCTGGCGAAGAATGATCACTGCGAAAAGACTGGCGGCAACGACTCCGGCCAGGCTGAGCATCAGGGTTGCGCGCAGGGCGCCCTGTGCCGGCTCTGGCGTGGCTCGTTGCTCGGGATGGTCGGCCGAAGTTTCCCTCCAGGCCAGATTCATCCCGGCAAGTTCGCGGTTCAAGTGTTCCAGGCGCCAGACTTGAATCATCTCGTTGCCAGTGGAACTGACCAGCACGGCGCCATCGGACGACATTCGGACGCTAACCACACTTTGGGGTTCTGGACTGACAAGATCGCAGAACTTCTCCTCCAAGACCGTGGAGCGCAGCACGATGTTCTGTCTTGTGCTGGCCACAGCCAGCCAATCGGATTGCCGCGCAAACGCCATTGTGCCACGCGCATAGCTGGCTTCGTCCCGCTCGTAAGACGCCGTTCGGCTCCAGTCTCCGACCGACCAGATTGAATACCGGTCCATTCCGACCAGGCCGAGACGGCGGCCATCTGGACTAAAGGTGACCACCGAAGTGTCCGCGTTTAGTGTTGCCTCCAACTCGCCAGTACGGGCGTCCCAAATTCGCGGGACCTCCGAGCCGCCAAAATCATAACCGGTCGCCACCCAGCGTCCGTCTGGACTGATGGCAAACCGTCCCGAGCCCGTGGTGCTGGCAGGGTCGTTGAAGAAATACACGTTGCGCCATCGGCCCTTCAACTCGACAGGCGCATGTTCACCCGCGAGATCCATTACCATCAGACGGTGGTCGGTTAACTCCACCGCCGCCGAACGGCCGTCCAGACTGAGGGCCGCGGCGCGCGCGCCAAGCGCGCCGGGCAGGGGAATACTTTTTTTGTCCCAAGGATGGAACTCGATGCCGCCGCTGGCGTTGGTTCTGAACCGCCAAACTTCCATTCCGCTCTTTCCGCAAAGGATCAGCGAGTGCTCATCGACCGATACACGCACGCAATAGACATCCCGCAAAGGCACGACAAGCGGAGGCGTATCCGCGTGCAGATCCCAAAGCCGGAAGCCCTCGTTCTGAGTGGCCACACACCACCTTCCGCTGTCCGACAAATCCAAGGCTAGCAGCGGGCCCTCGCTTCTTGGGCAGGCGAAAACGCGGTAGTTGGAATTTGTCAACAATTTCCAGGTCCCAAAACCCTTCAAAGGCCGGACATAACCCAACCGTGATCCATCGGCGGATATGGATCGTCCAATGCCCTCTCCTACGGCGATGGCGTGGCCTTCCGACACCTGCCACAGCCGGGTGGTTCCATCGAGCGAGCTCGCAAACAGCCTCGTGCCGTCCGCGCTGAAACCGAGTCTGATGCCCCGTTCGGTTTGTCCGTGCAGGACACGTTGCGTATCGCGCTTGAAATCCCAAACATAAATGTCTCCATCCTCGCAAGAAGCCGCGAGCAAGTTTCCGTCAGGCGACCACGCGAGGACGTAAACCGGCGAAAAGTGTTTGAGTATCCGCCGATTTGTCGCCGCGGGATAATCCTGCAATTCCACATCACCGTTGGACACTTTTGCCACTTGTCTTCCGTCAGGTCGAAGACTGAAATAGTTTTGACCCACTTGCCCCCCGCTCACTAATTTGCGCCCCGTGGCGGCGTCAAATATGGAGAGCAGCGAGTGATCTTCCACATCCGTGAAAATAACTTTCTGGGAGTCAGGCGAGAAGGCAAGATCGGACAAGATGCTGTTGGTCGACAGCGGATTAATTGCAGTCAATTGCGCGCGCGTTTCCAAATCCCAGATCACAACCGCTCCGCCGGCAAAGCGCGCCGCAAGGCGCCTTCGGTCAGGGCTGAAGCACACATTCGCCACTCTGCTTGGTGTACCGGCGGCCAGGTTGCTGGCTTGCAGAGTGAACATATTCGTTCGCTCGGCAATGCCGCCAATCGTTACGTTCCCCTGCCAGTCGCCATAGGCATATCGGCGCAAATCGGCATCAAAATCATAGGTGGTCAAATCACGCAAAACCGGCACCAACTCGACCTCCTCGGCTAAATCAGAGAGCGCCAGGCTGGCGATGGCCTCCGTCCGCAGGGCGCTCGAAGTACGGAGCGCAGCCGCGTTGCTGATAACCGACAGCGCCCTCGCCCGGCGGCCCGCTTCGCCCGAAACGCGCACGGCCCGCGCCTCCGCAAGGTAGGCATTCCACAAACGGTTGCGACCATCCACTTCGGCATTTTCCACGCGTGCCTGATTTCGCGCGGCGCGCATGCCAGCCAAGGCCGCCACCAGGGCCAGTAGCAGCACCGCCACCAGCACAAGCGCAACCGCCGTGTTGGCGCGCAGCATGGCGCCACTTGCAATTGAGTCCGACTCTCGTTTCAAGCGATGCGAAAGCATTACCCTAACCAGACTAAAAATTATAGAAAATTGAAAACGCCGATGACAACGGCAGCGAGGCGCACAGCGGGAGCGAATCGCGCGGATTGGATGTCAATGCGTCAACTGCCTCCATGGTCGAAAACTGCAATATAAATTTTAGAGCCTCTTTGTTGATGGGCCGCCGCGCGCAACCTCACCCGGCCCATTTTTGTCCCCAGTCAACTCACAAGCTTGGATTTGTTCAGCATGTCTGACAGGTCTCTCTCTTTCACAAGCTTTTGCACAAGTCTTGGGGCTCGATCTTGGCGCAAGACCGGAAGATGAACCCTGTTGGAGATGCTCAGTGAAGTTGGCGTTCGCCAAAGCGTGGAGGAAGCACGCAACATCATGGAAGGAATCAGGTCACTTAGAATCGACACCCTCGCAAAGTTATTGGTAAACTGTCGGAGGGTAAAGGTGCGCTTGCTTTGTGTTGCGTGGGCGGAGGAACTCAATCTCCCTTGGGCAGCCGAGGCCCGAACCGCAACGAAAACCCGCCGCCACAGCCGGTGGACCGCCCGGCTCAAAAACGGAACCCTCCTTAATATCCGCCCCTAATGGACAAAAATTACGTCAAGGGTTTTCCAATCCGGTTCCGCCGTTCGTCTTGTGCGACTTGATCCCAACATCGAGAACCTGTCTGAGCGTCGCAATGGTGTTGTTGTAATAATGGCTGGCGATTTTCGCCTTCAAGTTCGCCGCCCATTCCTTGCAGGCATCGACAGTAATTGCATCCAAACGAAGAGTCCAAAGTTCCGGCCAGGTTTTTGAATCTTGTTCAGGCACCGCCGGTATTCCTTGCTCCGCTTTTTGATCGTCGTGTTCCTCTCAATCTCGCTTTGAAAAAGCTTCACCGCCTCGCTGAATAATGGCGGCTCAACTTGGTTCCGATTTTCTTGACGCGTTTTTAGAAAATCGGTCGGTCGAATCTTGGCTGTCGTCCAGACGGTCGTTTGGAGGCTTTCCCGAATGAGCTTGCCGCCCATTTTTATTCGGCCATAGTAATTTCCGTTGCTGACGTATTGAAGCAGATGCGGCACTTTTGGAAACGAGCGCCACTTGCCATCCTTGGACAGGTTCTCTTCCCGTTTCCTAAAGCCGATTTCTGTTTCTGGCTTTTCCCGCATGATCAAAAACTATGGGATACAAAGCAAAAATTGCGACTATATATGACAGATGTAAGTCGTTAAAATAAAGCAGGTTGCCGGAGTGGCGAAATGGCAGACGCACAGGACTTAAAATTCTGGTTTTGCCAATTTCAAGGGCTTTCTTCTGATTGCTTAAACCATCGCTAACCCCTTGTGTTTACAGGCTAAAACTCACTTTTTGGCGTATTTGCAACGCCCTTCTGAAAAATGGGCGTAGTGTCGCAATTAATGTCGCAATCAGTGCCACACGAATTTGTCTCGATCTGTCAGATTGCCGGAGTTGCGGACAAGACCGACGAACTTGCACCAGGAGAACACTGGTCTTGCGAGCCAGACCGGGGCGGGGGTTTTGGCGCGGGCATCGCGCTGGAATGAAGACCGGGGGATGGAGAACACCGCTCACGTTTCATTCTCATTCGTGGGGTCTGCGCGCGGCAACACGATCTGTTGCTGACAGGCAGGGCATGTAACGGTCCTTCCGCAGCACTCGGCGTTGTATTCCAAAACCTGGTCGCAGCAACCGCACGAGCACTTCGTGTATTCTGGCTTGACCGGCTTCCCGATTCGCGGCGGGAGCGGTAGAAAGATCAATCGCGCTCGGTTCTTTTCGTCTGGCTGAATTGCGGCGGGTGTGGGCGGCAATGGGGGCGTAGTGGCAGGAGATTGCTCGCGCCGATTGGATGCGACGGCGGAACCGCTGGCGACAAGACCGCCTACCAAAATGAAGATGACGCCAAGTGGAGGGCACGCGAGCGCGAACAATCCGCCGAGCACGAAAATGGCGACTCCGCAGCCGCCAACTGGCGAAACGTCCGGCCCGGGCGCTGGCGTTCGTGATTGTCCAGGGTGGCGCTGGTAGGTGGAATAATACTCGCGGCGGTAAGGATCACTGCGCCGCGCGTAGCGCCCAGCCTTGTAGCACATACCTTTCAGGCTCATAAGAACTCTGCTGTTGGATGGGTTGCCTTGACCATAAAACCTCTCGCCTATTCGCCTTCGCCCTTGGCGGATATTGGAAGGTGATTTTACCCAGCCATTCGTAATCCGCCGTGACACGGGAAGTATCTCCTCGCTTTTTGAGAAACGAAACGATCCACAGCAGCTCGTCCGCCGTCAGAAAGAACCATTCCCCGCGCTTGCGTTGCGGGTCAAACCGGCCATGCAATCGCCGCTCGTCATCCTCGTCAGCCGGGATGGCAAAGCGCAAAATGATTTCGGGAACTTCGGATTGCAATGTGCGCTCGCGCTTGTGGGGTGGGTGAAGTGAACAGGCCTAGAATAAATAGTTACTCCCAGTCGGCGTTTTTGAAGCCGAGGGTTTTGGTGTTCTCGGAGACGGCACGTTTGGTCTGGTCTTTTGCACCGTTCGGGAAGGTGGCCTGAATCTCAACGCTGACTTTCACCTCCGCGTTGGGGTCGGCGACGAGGACGGCGATGATTTCCTCGGCGATTTGGACGAGGCGCATTTTCGCGGTGGCGGCGTTGACCGTGACGTTGCCGTGGAATGATTGCGGCTTGGGCGAGTGGGTGCCTTCCATGCCGGGAAGTTGGCCGGGCGTGCCGGTGGTTCCCTTGGCTGGTGGCGTGGCCGTCGGCAAATCCGGCGTGCTGCCGCCGGTGGCTGGCTTGGCCAGTTGCGGCTGGATGCTGACGGCGTAGCTGGTGGCAGCCGGCGGCTCGATGAGCAACAGTGTGTCGTCGAGCTGCACATTGGCGTCGCCGAACTTGAATCCGTCAAACTTGCCATCGTGTTCGCCGTAGGCGGTGCCGAAAAAGTCGCGGGTGCCCGCACCTTTAACGATGGCTTGCTCCAGTACGCCGCGATTTTTCAAGCGCGGCAAATAAAGATAGCGCAACGTATCTTCCCAAAAGGCCATCGCTGACGCGGCGGATTTATTTTCTTTCCAATAAAGTTCTTTCAGCCGGTCGCGCAGGTGAATGGGCGACCAGGTGCCGATGACCAATTCTTGATCCAAGCTGACGCGCTCAATTTCCGCGCCAAGTGCCGCGCCGCTGGTATTCAGCGGGAAAAACTCGACGTTGACCTGCGCGGCCGTTGACGACGCTTGCGACGGGCAAAGCAGCCAGCGGTAACATTCGCGGGCAGCTTTCGGCACGACTTCTTCGGCGGTTTTCAGTTCCTTCTCGGCCTGTTTCTTTTGGACAAGGTCAATGTTCAAGCGGCTGGCCTCGACGTCATCCACGATGGATTTCCACGCCAGCGCTGTCCGCACACAATCATTTACCCGCGTGAGCGACGCATGATCCGGCGCGAGAAAAATCAAACGGTTGCCGCGATAGCGCGGCTTAGTGCCGTTGCTGCGCGTGAACGTCAGCACTTCATCGAACGCCAGCCGCGTTTCCGCACGGCTGAAAAAGTTCTCTGGCGGCAGGCATACCAGCCGCAAACCGGTATCATCGGGAACATCGGCGTGCGGAGTGAATATGTGGACACCTTCAAAGAACGTGGCTCCAGCGGTAAGTTTCCGCAATGCCTCGGCAAGTTTGGGGCGGACATCGTGCGCGTCGTTGAATCGGCGTTTGCGGTCCTCCATCTCGCGGCGAAGATTTGCGCGCGTGTCGAACCAGAAGCGCGTCGTCTCCTGCGCCTTGTCCCCGGTGGTGTTCAAGTAGTGGAACCGGTCAGCGAGTCGGTTAAGCGCGTCGGAATAGGTGGAGGATACCTGTCCCGGCTGGAAACAGCCCAGCAAGACGCGGGCGCGTTCTTGGCCGCGCGTGCCGGCGGATTTGGTCGCCACGGCTGACGGCGCGGTGCCGAGAAAGATTGTGCGCGCCACGCGACGGGCGGCTTGGATGGCCCCGAAACGCGGTTCCTTGGATTCCAGTTCGGTCGTCTCGGCGCGCTCGCCGTCAACGTCGCCTTCAATGACGGCATCCCAGCCGTTTTGCAAGTGGTAGGTGAGTTCGTTGCGCGTCTCGCCGTCGTAAAGCGGCAGGCTGCCGGGGAGAATCATCAAGTCATGATTCGGCTCTTTCCAAAGTCGGTGGATCACTTTCGCCATGAGTTTAAGCACGCCGCGTGTGCGTTGGAATCCGTCGAGCGTTGACCAATCTTCGTAGAGCCGATCAAAAATTTCTGGGTGGATGGGATACGCCTGCACGAGCCGGTCGAAATAACGCGCCTCCTGTGTTTCGGATGGCAGTTTGGAGCCTTCGGAAATGTAGGCGTCGGAAAAAGCGCGGCAAACTGCGTCGCGGTTTTTCAAATCAACGATGGGTTCAAACAACCGGCGGCGCACGATTTCAAATGCCTCCTCGGTGGCGACGGGTTTCCAAAGCGCCTGCACGCGGCCAAAAGTTTTTTCCAGGGCGCGCAATGCGGCGACACCTTTTTGACTGCCGGCCTCAACATCGGATTCCGGCAAGGAACCGAGCAAGACGGCGTTCGGCACCAGCTTCATCGCTTCCGTGAGTGCCTGCACGAAAGACAAATTGCTGTCGTAAGTGCCTCCGCTTATGACTTGGCCATTCGAGAATTGCCGGATGTAGGCGACCAATTCATCCACCAGCACGACGCACGGCGAATGATTTTCCAAGAGCGTCTGCAAAACTTCTTTGCCGGGTGATGTGCCGTTGGCATCCGACTCTTTTAGTAATGCAAACGCTTCCTCGGCTCCCGTTTGGCCTCCCGCAGACTCGCCGAGCTGCCAGGCGAGTTCGCCCCAAAGCGTGTGGATGGATTGCTTGCCATGTTTCCACGGCTGGCCGGGAGAGTGATGGTTGCCGTCCAGCACGGCGACCCGCGCCTTGGGCATGTCCATGAGTTTGGCCTGATCCAGCAGCGCGGGAATGCCGGGCAAATCTTTCAGGGCGCATGTGCGCGTGGCGAGGTGATAGACCGCCAGCATGGTGTGCGTTTTGCCGCCGCCGAAGGCGGTTTGAAGTTGGATGACCGGATCGCCGCCCTGACTATTTAAGCGGCGGGCAACGGAGGTTAGCAGCAGGCGCATTCCCTCCGTGATGAACGTCCGCTCGAAAAACTGCGCCGCGTCCCGATACTCCGGCGTGGCCTTGCCGGTGCGAACCGCCGTGATGTCGGCGGCAAACTCGGACTGTTGAAACGTGCCTTCCAAAACATCCGAGTGCGGCACGGCGATTTCTCTCCAAGGTTTCAGGCTCATATCGTGGCGGTTAGTTGAAATTGAGGGTTGAGTGCCTATGCTTCTTGTGGTTCGGGCGCTGGCGGATGCGCAGGATGAGCCTCGTAGTGAATTTCGTAGTCCCCGACAGGGAGCTTGCCGCCCCCATTCTTGGTGATGTGGATAGGACAACCTGATCTGGTTATCGCACCCGCATGGGCTGAGAGTTGGGCAACTTGGACACCTTCGGGTAACGCTGCGAGGTTTAATGTTACATTCGCTGGCAATTCAAGCGCGGGAACGAATCGCAGATAACCAGTGACATTGGCCACAGGCCTGAGGACTCGAAGAATTGCACCGCCTTGGGCCAAGGTATTTGTGGCGGGTTGCGGGAACTGCGTGGTCGTTACGGCTCTGGTTTTGGCGGGCTGGGCGGTTGGTAGGGCAGCAGCCGGGAGGGTTCTTGTAAATTCTTGGAGCCTGCGGTTTGGTTCTCGCGTCCGTTCGTCTTCACGTTGGTCTGCTCCCTCACCTTCGGGTTCAGGCTCCGCAGCTTGCACCTCTTCATAAATTGTCAGAAGTTCCTGCTGCTTTTTTACCTGCGACTCAAGGTTCTTTCGGACTTTATCGGAGGCTACTCCGGCCCAGTCGCTTGTGAAGGTGGTGTTTGACGAGCGCAAGAGCCGAATCATCTGGGCTGTTGACTGCATTCGGTTGCGAAACGTATTGTTTGCCACCGATTCATTTTCCTCATTGTCGGCAATCTCAACTGATGTTTCTAGGAACCGCTCAACCTCCCAGAGTTGGGCAGATTGATTCATGATCTTTTCGGTTGACTGCTGTGCTATCGTGTCAATCTTCTCCGCTGTAGTTGCATTAGCTGAGTAAATTGCGTAATAATGGGAGGCTAACCATGTCGCCAAAACCGAGAACAAGCAGAGTAGGTAATTCATCAGAGCGCTCTCGCGGGGGGTGAGGTTCGCGGCATTTGCGGTGGAGTTTAGGCAGTAATAGGCACCATATACGCAAAGCAGTAGAATGGGCACGGGTAGAAGGTATTTTACTATTTTCATAATTGTTGGATTGGATGGTTCCCCATGTAACTTGGCAAGTTCATCGTTGAAAGCCGGGCAATTCCTGCTCTGCGGGTTTGGGTGCGGTGGCGGCGGCGGATTCGATGCCCGTCCAACTGGTGATGAGTTCGTTATAGGCGCGGGCGTCCTCGGCCTGGCCAAGACGTTCGCAAAGCGTGTAAAGGCGGTAAGCCAACTGGCGCACGGCCTCGGCCTTGCCGCCGAGCGCGGCCAGCAACGCGCCGGACGCGGAATCGCCGCCTTGCCGGAAGGCGCGGATGAGTTGGTGCAGCGCTTCCCATATTGGCGTGCGCTTGTCGGTGCGCGGGTCCCAATCTGTGGGATATTCCGACCATTTGAGCAGACGGACTTTGCCGCCGCCACTTTTGAGAACGCCCGCCTCTTTCATTCCATCAACACTTGTGCCTTTGCCGCGCGACAGTGTTTCCGCGTCGCCAAAAACTCCTTCGGTCCAGCCGTGCTGTTCGAACCAATGCAGGCAGAATCTGGTGTCGGCGTCGAAATCATCCTCGCCAATGAAACGATTGATAAGTTGCAGAGCGGTTCGGACGCTCATGGAGGAACCATCGGCTTCTAGGACGGCGGAGTATTTTGAGAAGACAGCCATTCCTGGTCCGATGATGGCTTGAGACAAATCTACTGGCGCTACTGGCGACCGTTCATCTCCCGATCCTTTGGTCATTTCATCAAGTGCTTCTGGCAACACGCAATTTAATTCTCTTAGATACTCTCTGCGAGATACAGTCGTGGCCTCAGCATTCCGCTTGCGACAAACAAGGATAATACAAGATGCCAAGGCATTTGTGCCAGTTTTCAAGCCTTGATCTCTCTCTGTTCGCATTGGCCAAGTGCCAGTGATCGAAAAGCCAGCTCGAATCAGAGCTTCTAGAAATGTTTCCCATCCAGTAGAAGATGTTTCCGATTTACTATTTGTTTCGGATTGTTTGAAAGCATAATAAATTGTCACCGGAAATGCTGAATGCGCTTGCGTTGGAAGTCTGCTAATGGCTTTTGTCATGCCATCAAGGAAAAATGCCTCTGCTTTTTTTGCGCCCCCGTGGCGATGTGGACTTGCCACCAATTCTTCTGCTTTAGGCACATTAAGTGTAGCAAAAAGGCTTGGGTAAATGGGTTTTAATGCGTGGCGAAGCCAAATGTAAAAAAAATCGGATAAATCGGCATATCCTATGTTGTCGTAATAGGGAGGATCAGTGGAAACTACCTTGTTAAGACTCGTCGTTTGTGTCTGGGCATCGCTCTGTGCTGCAAAACTCTTCCGCGATGCAGGAAAAGCATTTTCGATTACCCGCTGAATCCATTCTAAAGCGCCACTCCAATTGCCCGTAGAATCTGAAAACGGATTTCCTTCCGCGTGATCCCAAACCATTGGGATTGCCTGACGGCCAAAAGTTTGAACTATAAAATTCCCGCCCCATGGTGTGAGGGATGACCAGTAATTCGCGCATCGTCCTACGGCCAAACCTAAATATGTCGCAATTGCATCGGCGTAGGCAGTTGCTCCATTGCCGCCCTCGTCGAGTCCGATACCGTCATTGACCATGCCACACGAAATACAATCTTTCAGAACTTTATCCCTAGCTGATGTTACGAGGTTGCAAAAAGTAGTAAGAGCCACGAGTTGTCTTACGGTGAAGATGTCCGAAAAATTGGGCATTCCATATAATGGTGGCGAAAACCAGCGACGATCATTGGTCATAGGTTTTTCAAGAAATTCAACGTCCGGTCTTTTAAGATTTGGAATAGGAGCCGAATCGCCAGGTAAGTATATTTGTCCTTTCGGACCTTCGACGACAATTGCCAGTGGGATTTCGGTGATTCCATATTTTGTTGCTTGATTACGAACTTGATCCTTCTCAAAAAATGTCTCGCAAAACAAACAACTAGCTCCCGTGCGGTCAGAATTGCGAAGACGTGGCTCCCCCTTTGTCGCAATACTAAAACGAACTGATTTGTTTTTATGGTCTATTTCTGGATTGGTATAGCATTTTTGCTCCGGTTTTTCTGATAACCAAAATGAGCCAAGCATTGGCGTATTTGCACCACAACCCGGATTAGGACATTTGATTGCGCGAGTCCATAGCCAAGCTATCGCCGTGAGTTTTTGTCCAACAAGCGCTTTGAGATCAGGTCTATCCTCGGCAAGTTTTTTTGTAATTTCAATGGTAGGGTAAATATAGCCGATCTTTTTTTCTGCTTCTTCTCGCATCCACGCTCCATAGCGGCGAACATCTTCTGCAATGCCTGATGCTTTTGGCCAAACACTATTTAAGTTGAGTTTACTTCCTTTTTCGTCTTTGACCATTGGCCCAATTGGAGGTTGGCCGGCGAACTTTGGTGGTATTTCAATAGAAGCCTTATTTATCAAAACTGCTACCGGATTTAGGTCAGTGGCATAAGCTTCTAAACCCAATCTCTGGGCTTCCAAAGGAATAGATCCACCTCCGGCAAATGGGTCATGCAAAGCTGGTAATTTTTCTGAATTAAAAAGCTCGGCTGCCTGCGGGTGGTCCTTGTTTAATTCGCACACTTCGCGCCACGAACGACGAATTTCAGCACGAGCGCGTTCAAGCACCTCCTCATTTGATGTGTTTTCCCACAAAACGAGGTCTTCGATAATTTTGAAGAGCCGTTTACGTTCAATAGCTGCCTCCTTCTTGTTCCTGCCGTATTTGAAACCACTGCCCTGCTGGTATCCGGGGTCATTTACCATCTGCGCAAAAATTACCGCTCGGGCTGCGGCCAATGGACGTCTTGCCCACCATAAATGCATTGTTGATGGGTGTCCGTGGCGAATGGATTTTTCGCGAGCTGCCGCGACATTGATGGCGTCAAGCGGCAGGGCAACTTCAATCAACTTGCGTGGGGATTTTATCGAGGTCGTCATTTAGTTTTAGATTTCGGCAGACGACTACCATCATTTTTTGAAAAGCCGGCCATTTGATCAATGATTACCTTGGCCGCGCCTGAAAGTATGAAAAAACTTTGGGGTGGATAATAGGCCAAACGCTCGGCCAGAGTTGCTGAAGTGACTGGTTTTGAAGCAAACTGGAAGGCTCCCAGTGCGTAGCATCCCATCGTGGTATCGTTGCCGATATATGACGATATTTCGGCTGGTGTCAGATTAATTTTCTTTGCCAGGGCAATAACCTCTTTTGGATTGGCGCTAAATATCTTATCAATTGGGGCACGCGCACAGATGGCACTCACCGGATTATTGATATGGAAATAAAGCCATTTGAATGAGGCGGATTTTGGAACCCGCTTTCGGATTACTACGCTAAAACGCTTGGCATTCAGATGTTCCTGCCACTCAGAACCAAAGCTGACAACAATTGCATCAGACTGTTCTTCGGGCTTCGTAGCTTTAGCTGGGATCACGTCTTGGTCGTTCATTTTATTCTGGAGTTAAAGTATTTCTGCGCGTTCAAGTAACGCATTGAGTTCGTAGTTAACCGATGACACGCCCCAGCCGGGTTCGGTGTCGAACGGGTTGCGCAAATAAAACGGGCCTTCCACGGCGTCGCCCTCGCCGACAAGCACGATGGCGAGCAGAAATTTATCAGACTGGTTCAAGGCGTAGAGCATTTCGTTCCGCGTGATCGTCACCGTGCCTGCACCTTTGACGCGGCCTTTGACTTCAATGTGCCGGGCTTCCGGGTGTTTGCCGTCCACGGCCTGCGGGTAGGAGGTAATATCCCAGCCGCATTTCTGCGCGGAAACATCCACGACACGGCAGCCGCGTGATTCTTCAACGCGGCGAACGGCGTCCATCGCGAGTTTTTCAATGCGAGCGCGAGCGGCGGGGTCACTTGAAAACATGGCTGCCGTCGCGTCGGCTGGCGGCGTTTCGCCGCGCAATTTGCGAAGCAAACCGGCGGGAATAACCAGTGCGCCGCTCAATACTACCGGCGTGGCCGACGTGACGTGCCGCATGGATTGGAGTTCGCGCTTGCGGCTTTCCAGCCGGGATTCAAGGTCGGCAATGGTGCGCCGGACGTTATCCAGATTGGGGCCGATTTCTTTACCGGCGGCTTTGTCGTCCGAAAGTTTGATGTAGCGGTCGGACCAGTAATTGATTTCCGTCGTCAAACGCTCGTGGACGGCAGCGAGCGTCTTGTCCACATGGGCGATGCGGCGTCCGGCAATTTCGCCGAAGTGTTCGGGAACGAGCGTGGACGCGGCGAGTGCCAAAGCGCGTTGTTCAAGTCCAGCCGTCAACCAGTCCGTGCCGGACGGGCCACCATTGGAAGACAACCATTGCGTGACACACGGCCGGTCAGCAACGGCGAGCGGTTCAAGGTCAAGGTGCGGTGCCCAACCGGCAAACGTCGCGCTGCCGTCCGGCAGCACGCGCACGAATTGCAGGCGTTTTGAAATAACCTGGCCGTCGCCGGATTTCACTTCATGCGTAAGCAGGAACAAAAGTGACGGCGTTTCGCCGTCGTCGGACGGGTCAATGAGAATGCTGCCTTGCCGGAGCAAATTGGCGTGCTGTTCCAACAACACGTCGCTCAACGCGAGCATGACCGGATGGCCGGGATGAATCATGTTGGCGAATGCAAGGCCGGGGCGTTCCAACGGGCGGACGGCATCCTTGGTGAAACAAACCCGTTCGTAGCGTTTCAACACCGGCGCAAGGTCGCGACGGTTGCGCCCTGTGATGAGCCGGTCGCGTTCGCGCAACACGGCGGGAACGTGGGCAATTTCAAAGCGATTAAGTTCGCGCGGGTAGATAGAACCGCCCAGCGATTCAAACCCCTTCATAAAAAAGGAGCGGACGAAATAGGGCTGCAAACGACGGGCTTCGGCCTTCTCCATTTCCTCTTTCACGGCAAAGAGCCGTTCCGGGCCAAGCGTTTCCTGAGCGAGCGCATTGCGGTCAAGCAACGCGAGCAAATTCTGGCGGTCAAAATTGTGGTCAATTTTGTTTCGTAACCGGGCGCGGACATCCGGCTGGTCGCCGTAACGGATGGCTTCGATCAAAAGTTCTTTGAGGCTTTTGCCCTCGAACACTTCGCCGAGAATGTCGAACACGCGGCCTTTCAACGCCTCGCTTTCGACGCGCAATTTTTCGAGCAACCGAAAATAAACATCGCCTTCGCGCGTCTCGTTGGCGACGAGATTCCACAAATGGCAAACCTCCTGTTGGCCGATACGGTGGATGCGTCCGAACCGTTGTTCAAGGCGGTTGGGATTCCACGGCAAATCGTAATTCACCATCAGGTTCGCGCACTGTAAATTGACGCCTTCGCCAGCGGCGTCGGTGGCGACGAGCACGCGGATTTCGGGGTCGGAACGGAAAAGCGCCTGCGCTTCCAGGCGTTTGTCGCGGTGCGTGCCGCCGTGAATGGTGACGATGGCATCGTGACTGCCCAGCACCCCGGCAATTTTCTCGTGGAGATAATTGAGCGTGTCGCGGTGTTCGCTGAAAATGATAATTTTTCTGAGGCGACCACCGGCGTCCTGCATGTGCGAGTCGCGCTGAAGGATGCGGGAAAGTTCGTCCCACTTACGATCCTGACCGGACGCGACAACTTTGCGAGCCTGATTCTCAAGGCCAATCAAAATATCAATTTCGTCCTCCAGTTCGGCGATGGTTTCGGCGGCGGTGGCCCGATCCACGAGGGATTCTTCCAATTCCTCCTGCTCGTTGGCCGTCAAGTCGTCGTCATCATCCGGCACTTCTGGGAGTTCCTGACTGGTGGCGGAATTGTCGCCCGCAAAATCAGACGGCGGCGGCGCGGGTGCGAGCGTCTCGGCGAGAATATGTCCGCCGCGATTGGCGATGTTTTCTTCACGCAAGCGACGCTGGAGTCGTTCGCGACGGCGTTTCAAGGATTGGAAAATTGCTTCCGGGCTGGATGCGAGACGGCGTTGGAGCGATGTCAGCGCAAAACCAACGGAGCCTTTACGCTGTCCGCCAAGCTGGTCGGCCTTGCCCATTTCAGTTTTGACATACTGCGTGACGGCTTCGTAAAGCGCGGCTTCAATGTCCGACAACTTGTAATTTACGGTGTAAGCTTTCCGTTCGGGAAAGAGCGGCGTGCCGTCGAACTTCACAAGTTCCTCCTTCACCATGCGGCGCATGAGGTCGCTGGTGTCCACCTTATGCACGCCATCGCGAAATTTTCCGTAAAAACGGTCGGAGTCGAGGAGCGACAGGAACAACTGGAAATCTTCCTCCTTGCCGTTATGCGGCGTAGCGGTCATCAGCAGCAAATGACGGGTGTGAGCGCCGAGTTTTTCCGCCAGCTTGAACCGCCCGGTTTTTTCCAGCTTGCTGCCGAAGAAATGCGCGGCGAGTTTGTGCGCCTCGTCGAACACGACGAGATCCCAACCGGCGGCGCAAAGCTTTTCTTGAAGCTCCTCGTTGCGCGCCATTTGATCCAGGCGGACGATGAGATGGTCAATGTCTTCAAACGGATTGCCGCTGGGCGTGGCGGCTTCCAAGTCTTTCGTGAACACACGAAATTCGAGGCCGAATTTCTCAAACATTTCATCGCGCCACTGCTCGACCAGGCTGCCGGGGGCGACGATGACGATGCGGCGGGCATCGGCGCGCATGATGAGTTCGCGGATGTAAAGGCCCGCCATGATGGTCTTGCCCGCGCCGGGGTCGTCCGCGAGAACGAACCGCAACGGCTGGCGCGGCAGCATGGATTCATAGACCGCCGTGATCTGGTGCGGCAACGCTTCCACGTTGGACGTGTGGACAGCCATCATGGGATCGAACAAAAAGGCGAGGTCAATGCGCTTGGCTTCGACAACGAGCTTGAAAGTCTCGCCATCGCCGTTGAATGACCACGGGCGTTCGGTGGTCGCAACCGTCAGGTTTGGTTCGTCGGCGCGATTGATGAGGCGTTCCTTGAGCGTCCCGTCGGGGGTTTTGTAAAGCACCTGCACCGTTCCCTCGGCGATGGGCACGACGGCGACCACACTGCCAATCACGGCAGGCTCAAGTCCCGTGAGCGCGAGGCCGGATGCGATTTCTTCGAGGCGAATCATGTTATTTCGGGCTCTGTCTTGGTAGGTGGTCCGCCTTCCCTGCATGTCCGCCCTTGACCCATTCGTCGATTTCCGAAGCGAGAAACTTCCAAAGCTTTCCCACCTTGTGCGCGGGCATGCTCTTCCGGGTGATCCACTTGTAGATCGTGTCCGGATTAACCCCGAGATGCGCTGCGATCTCGTCCACCGATAACCAGCGTTCTTGCATAAGGAACCTTTCCGCAATCCACCACTCCTGGGCGCGATTACAGGGAACCAACGGCTTCAGCGTTAAACTCTACTGGACTTGTCCAGCAAAGCCAGCCAAAAACCAGATGAGGCGGATTGGGAAACGACGCTGATTTGGAGTGTTGAGGGGACGCCTGTCAGCGTCGCCGGTCCCGCGACGTTCGGGATGAGTTTGGAAATCCGGCCTTCGAATAGGATCGGCACCGTGGCCTTGTCGGCGACGGCGCGCTGGATACCGCTCGCACAATTACGTCATCGCTTTGGCCGAGTAATGAATTGCGTTCCGAGTGGCGAGCTTCGCCGGGCAACACGTATTTGATTTTCGACACTCCTTGCTCCGTGACTAGCAGGACATCACGGGACTCTAAAATGTTCGCCAGGGATGTACCGAAGTCGAAACTGTCTCTGCCGGTAGGAACGGCAAACAGAGAAACATTTCGTCCAACATGTTCCTTCTTGAACGGTGCATTTTTGACAAAATAATGGTGAACTTCAACACGCTCGACGGGGGCGGGCGACATGTTCGATTGTGGAGTGAAATAGGGAGCCTCAATCACCAATCCGTTATGAAACGTATAAGTAGTGCGATAGAGATAAATCGAAGCACCTTCTTCGGTAACAGCCTCAACGGTTCCTTCCACAAGATATTTTGACTTCGGGTAATCGTGACGAAGTTGACTCTGAATTACGGCGCTAAGATCATAAACATTTTCCCCGATCTGGCGCATCGGCGCATATTCGGCCACGTTGACACGTTTTCCGGCGATTTGCTTCGTGCCGATGGAAACGTTTTGACTCAGCTCGGTCATTGTCGTCCAGCCTTGTCCATAAGCAGGCGATCCACTCAGGACGAAACACAAGCACGCGCGAAAAAGGGCGAGCGATACACGAATCGATTTTTTCATAGCATGTGTCCTTTGAAGCCAGAAAAGGAAAAGGCGCGGACCCGACGCACCCAAACGAGGCACCTGAGAAGGCCCGTCACAAGAATGCACCAAGCCGCGCCAGGTAGGCGCGTCCAGTGGCAGGTCTTGTGACTCGAAAATTCTCAGGTTTTCGTTTGACCTTTACCGCTACGCTAAAATGTCATGTTCGGGATGGCTGGATACCAACCGCCCCGTCGGCGTTTAATTTCACGCCACAGGCACGTTTACCGCAATGGCCGGGGTGCGACAAGGCTTTTCCGGGATTGCGAGATTTGCAAGGATTGCTCGACTTTCAGAACGCATTCTCAGGCCCACCCCGTCGAAAACCCGCACGTTAAGGCGAAATATCGATCTAACGCCGAGCGTGTCACTCACGTTTTTTGTCCGTGTGCCATTACGTTGGCGGTAATTGCTCGATGGCTGGCGATGGTCAGACGTTGGTCGCTGCGTGCCTTGCGTTCAACCAGCAGAGCCATGCGCTCTTCGCCGAGACGGTTAAGGTCGCCCTGCTGGCAATCCGGGTTTCCGGTGTTCAGCAGTGGCCCAAGTCTTCGCGCCTCGCGTTCGATTTCGGCGATGCGGCCATTGATTTCCATCAGGTTCATTGGGCGCAGAAGGTAGTACGATCGCTGGCGCGGGCGAGCAACGACGCGAACCAGATCGCGCTCGATCCAGCCAGGCAGGACGCGGTCGTAAAACTCCTGAGCCGTAAGCGTGTCGCGTCGCCGCCGGTATAAGAATTTTCTGGTGATTTCTGTTCTGGAGGCGCGCACCCAGCCGTTTTCGCGGCGGTGCCAAAAAGCCAGGTGGATTTTTCGCAGCAGCATGAATTCAAGCGGAATTTTCATGGTTGTCAGCGCGATTGGCGTAAATGACGTTGCGATCAAGTTTTGTTGCTAACGCGAGAAACACTTTGGCCACCATGCGGCGAAGGCGATACCAAAAGTTCTCCCGAAAAAAGCGGAAGCGGTGAGGTAATCGGCGGACTCGCTCGATGAAAGGACTAGGCGGATACGGTTGGCCGCAATGCGGCGTTCGAGTTTGTCACGCTCAACACCAGTAGTGCCCGTGATTGCCTCGGCCTCGCGCTCCAACAACCGCACGGCTAAAGCGTTGGCGCTGGCCTGGAGGTCAATCTTCTCGGCGGAATCAATCCGAGCGTGCCAGAATTCAGGGAACTTGTCGCCCAGGGCCTCCCGGCAATCGTCAATGCCCTTTCCCGGACCGCCGACAGGTATGCGCGGCAGCAGCACCGGCATCGTCTTGAGCGCGTTGGCGAGAAACAGCGCGTTGACGGCAAACGCAGGGTTCGTGGCCGTGTCGCTGTCACCCAGGAACAAAATCCGTTCTGGCTTCGTGTAGGCGATGGTGTCGGCGATGCCGGTCAGTAATTGAGGCTCTCCTTTTTCATCGCGGACGTAGGTATTGAAATTCGGCAAGCCGATGGCCTTGATGTCGGCGTCTATCAGAGCCAGCGCCTTGAATTCGCCTTCGACGAACACTAAGTCGCCGCCTGGCGCGAAGGAGTGGAACTGCGGCGGAACATAGGCGCGCGTCCCGGTGTCAGGCTCCTGATGATACTTTTGCCCGGTGGCTCTTTCACGAGGCAGCCGCCAGCGCGAGAAGCCGGTCGGGTTGCCTTGCAGGTCGTGATACGGGATTTCAATACTGCCCGGCTCCGGCGTTGCGCTCAGGCGAATGTTAGCCGCGAGCAATGTCTCAACGCTGATGCCGGGACGTGTTGGTAATTCCGGGGTGTTCATTGTGCGGCAGAGGTGGGGACTGGATGCGGCGCGGAGAATTCGCCGCGCTCTGCACGCCTGGTAAATTCCTCGATGGCATCAGCCGTCAGGTAAACTCGCCCGGAGACGTTGACCGTTCGGAGCCAGCCTCGCCGCCTCCATCGCCAAGCCGTAACGCTGCTAACGCCGCTTTGCTTAAGCCAATGGCCAAGGGCGATCATCCTTGGCATCTCACTTTCCAGTGATTTCATGCGTTGACAATAAGGGGTATTTCTAATATAAGCAATACCCACTCGTTGACAAAAGGTATTGTTTTGGGTATGGATACCCCATGATAAAAAATCGGAAAAAAAAGGGTTGCCATCCGGTTAAATCCATCCGCATGGCCAGCGGCAAGTCCCGCGCACATTTTGCAATCATGGTCGGTTGCAGTGCCGACACGATCAAAAGCATCGAAATGGGGCGTCTCCGCGTGAGCAGGGCAATGGCCTGGAGAATTCACGGCGCAACGGCATGTGATCCCACTGAATTAGTGAAGAACTTTGACGGAAAGCCAGTTGATCTCTTTGGCGCACCCTACACAAAAGAGACGTTTCAAGAATTCCAGAATCACCTTGGGGAACCGAAGGGGCAGGAATGGACTCAAACCCACTTAAAGGCGGTGCTGGGGTGGGTAGAGTTGACCTTGACGGCAGCGGACGACAAAAAGCGGTTTGCTCCTGTTTATAGTTCCCTAATTGACTGGCTGAAAAACGTGCGGGAGGATTTCAAATTAGGGGAAGCGATTGACCGTGAACTAAAAGACAGAAAAATCATTCGCGAGGAAACCTATACACTGGCGGACCTTCGATACGTGCCAGGGTTGGCGAAGCAGGTTGGATTTCAGGATTCTCCCGAATTGGGTTTGGGCAAAGACCGGTTGTCCGAAAAGAGAACTTTTCATGTGCCGCGCTCAATGAAATGGAATCCCTCTAGCCCGAAACCGCCGCCGCCGCGCAAATGACCGTCGGCAAGTCGGATGGATTGAAGCATATTTCCGAAACCCATTTTCCGAATCCGCCGTGTTTGTTGACAGCCTTCACCCACTCGGCGAGCCTCGTCGCTTTTTGCTCCCCGCTTATCCACGGTGAGTCGCTTCTTGAGCTTTTCGTCGGTTTGAGTGAAAAATTTCTGTGTCACCCGGCGATAATGCCAATGATGCTTTGGTTCATCGTAGGGCGAATTGACGATAAGATGGGTGATGCCGGTGGGCATTTTAGGACGCGGGAGTCGCTTTTGTTCGATATGCCTGTTGTGGATGATTTGGCTTGTCCGCGAATCGAAGTTCCAACCCGCCACTCGCAACCATGTCCTTGAGATAATGATTCAGCAGGGAGTTTGAGTCGCGGTTTAGTAATTCAGCCAGATTCCTCACGGTGAGAAAATCCCCATTGCACAGTTTTATGATGGTGTCCTCAACGACCCGGCGCGGCACCTTTCCCTTCTCCTGAACCGGTCGAGCCATTTCCTTTAAGAGGTGCCACCTTTCAACGCTCGCACGTAAATGTTGGGAGTCCGCAGGCAAATGTTGGGAGTCCGCGGGCAAATGTTGGGAGTCCCCCCCTTCTTGTACGGGGCCGAAGCCCGAAACCAAACCGTCTGAGGTGGCGTCAGGCACCGTATCCTTGAAAAAGTAAATGGTTCCACGCGTTGCGCCTCGTGAAATTAGGAAGCCATCCTCCACCAAACTTGCCAACGTCTTTGATAAGTCCTTCGGATGATCGGCGGACATTTCCTTGAGTCGTGCGTGCGTGACGCTTTTTTCAACAGCCACAGTTGCCAGCGCGAGCCGGGCGGTTTCAGGAAGTTCACGGAAACGCTTTCCGAATCTCGCGTCCAATTCCGTCAACGTGTCCTCCGGGAGGAGACTCACCATCCGCAGTCGTAATATCGTCTGGTCCGGGTCGTGTTGCTCGATCAGTTCAGGTCTGCGCCAGTGCTGTTTAGTCCAGTTGCGATAAACCTTCGGCAAACCTGACCCGGCCTGTTCTGCCAGCCCGGCTAACTGAAACATTTTTTGCAAGTTCCGGTTTCGACAATCGCTTTGTCCGCCGCGAATCGCCAAATAGAGTGGGACACGCATCAATCCTGGATTTCGGAAACCAAACATATCCTGGCGTTTGACAACATAGAGAGAAACGCGCCCTGTAAAATCCGCATGAATGATAGTGTTTGTGAGGGCTTCACGAAACGCCTCGTGGATTGGAGTATCATCAATCCGGGTATTGCCTTTCAGCTTGAACGGGATTTTCAAACCGTGGGTCAGTCGCAGAATGACTATGCGATAAAAATCGTAGAGATTACCCGACCATGACCCGTCAGTTGTTACTCGGTCAATCCATCGGCGGTCGCTGTCCTCTCGCGCCTCGGGCGGTCGTTCCTGGTAGTCCACCACGTAGTTCGGAACGGCATCGAGAATAGAACGAAGTTTACCGAACATCAGTAAACCGGCCAGAGTCAGCCCCTCGCGCTTGGTTTCACGGTTTATCGTCCAACCGCCGATATTTCGTAGAAATTCGTCGTTTTCTAAATCAACCCAAGGATGATCGGGCTTGACGGTTTTGAAGGCGCTCCGGTAGGCGCGCAATGTTGGGAGATTCAAGTCTTCAAAGGCGAACTTTTCGAGCAGCTTGGCGTCGCGGGCGTCTTCCACCTGGTCGGCCAGCATTCGCTTCACCGTCTCTTCGTCACAACGAAAGTCTCCGTCGCCGTGTCGCCGGAAAGTACCGACCAAAGGATTTTTGCCTAGGTACACTGGCAACTGAAACCGAGTTGCTCGCGGAATAATGATCTGAATGACTTTTTTGCCCTCAACCTCAATGGTCTGAACATCACGTTCAGTCAGAATATTTGAACTGACCTTCTGTTTGTTGTTCAGGCCGCTCCACAATTCTTTGATGACCTTGTTTGGATTAATAACTCCGAAAATCTCAAACTGGTCGATGGCGACCTCTTCAATGCCAAATAATACTACTCCGCCCTCAGTGTTCGCCATAGCGGAGTAGGTTGAGAAAAAACTGTCAGGCAGTTGGCCTTGTCCGTCGCGACCAGCGGCTTTCTTCGCTTCAAAATCGATTCCTTCCGTAAGGTCGGTGATTTGGACGATGTCGAACGCCATACTGGTATTGCTTATTGCATCTCCAGAATCTTCAAGCTCTCGCCCCCCCAGTCGTCCACGATCTTCACGGCCACGCGGCCATGCTTGCTGGACGGAAACGGTAGCGACACGGTGCCGCAGTAGGCTTCGATCAACGTCTCGCTGATCTCGGCCCTGAGATTCTTGGCCACGGTCTTTTTCGCCGTTGTTTCCGTTTTTTTGGCCATACAGGTTGGCCAGCATCGTAGCCCCACCGTGATATAGCGCAACCGGAAATCACCTGCCCGTGGTGGTACGTACCTAGCCGCCGTCAGGCCGTAGCCAGCTCCGGCAGCGTCATAATCGCCGGACCGAAGTTCAGCTTTTGCGCCTGCCGCTTGGTGTGGGCGTCAGCAAGGTGCCCATAGACTTTGCCGATCAGGACGCCGCCGTCTTTGTGGCCAACCCACTTGGCAATGGTCATAAAATCCACGCCGGACATGACGGAATGGCTGATGAAAAAATGGCGGCAATCGTGAAACTTGAATTGCGGCAACCGGGCTTTGTTTCGGGCGATCCAAAGGCTATTCTTGAACGTCTTGGTGCGAAGGTCTTGGTCGCCCCGTTGCGGGGATGGAAACAGGAATTCCGAGTCCGGCGCGCGTCGTGTGGCCATGTTCTTCAAATGGCTGTCTAACTTCGAGTTGAAGTCAACATGGCGGACTTCACGCCCTTTGTTCAAGCCGTCCGCGCCAATGGTAATTTGTCCGCGCTCGAAATCCACGTCCACCCATTTGAGCCGCAAAGCCTCGTCGCGCCTCGCGCCAGTGTAGGCCATGAGCCGGACATAATCCGCGAACTCCTGCCCGTTTTTTGATTCGTCAAGCGCGGCTTTGCACAGGGCGTCAACATCGGCTTCGGAAACCAGCTTGCTTGTCTTTGGTGTCCACTTGAGCGGCCGCATATTCTCCGTTGGCAGGACTTTCAACCATTCGTCGTCGATTGCCCTTTTTAACACGTTGCGAAGCGCAATCACGTCAAGGTTCACCGTGCGCCCGGAAATGCCGGCGGCCTGACGTTTTTCGATAAACTTGTTTATGTGGATACGGCGGATTTTTTCAAGCCGGATGCCTCCCATGTGTTCAATCCAAAGGGCGATGGCGCCGCGCTCCTTTTGCACCGTGGCCGGGCGTTTAGCGTCTGGTGTCTGTGCGAGCCGTTGAAAGTATTCGTCAGCGTAGGCCGCGAACGTCGGCCCGCGCTTGAGCACAGGCAGGGCGTTGCGCGTCCGGTCAACATGAAGCCCCTTTAGCCGCTCCAATGCTTGGGGAACCGTCTCCGCGCCATCCAGGGGCACCCAGCGCGTGCGTTTCATGCCGTCCGTATCTTCAACGGCGATCCGCGCAATAAATCTACCGTTGCGCTCCCAAAGTCCCCGGATTGGTTGCTTGCGCCCGTCCAAGACCTTCTTATACTTGAACCGCGAATGAGAAGAACGAACATTAGCGGCTGTTGCTTGATTGCTTACGGTTTCAATAGGTTTCATACCGTAACAGTGTCACAAAAAGTGTCGCAATGTCAAACAACGATCTCAGGAAAATGCAATTTACCTCGTAAAATCAGGGTGGCCGGAGTGGCGAAATGGCAGACGCACAGGACTTAAAATCCTGGGTCCGTAACAGGACGTGCGGGTTCGAGTCCCGCCTCCGGCACCAATCGGCCTTCAAATTTGTAAAAGCCGCAGGTTATTCGCCTGCGGCTTTCGTAATTTATTAAGTTTCCCGGCTCAACTCAGTTTCTTCAGAGCCTCGTCGGGGACTGCAAGTTTGGTCGCCCCCACGTCCTTGATTTCAATCGTGGTGGTGCGGTCGACATCCATGTCAT
Source organism: uncultured Verrucomicrobiae bacterium (assembly GCA_963764165.1). Lineage (GTDB taxonomy): Bacteria > Verrucomicrobiota > Verrucomicrobiia > Limisphaerales > Palsa-1400 > Palsa-1400. The sequence goes on along the minus strand of CAVXRD010000002.1, from coordinate 2,368,531 downwards.
CGCCGTCGCGGTCTTTCATTGATCCGGAGACTTTGGTTTGGAATTTGGTCAGCACGCCGTCTTTCACCCAGAATTTGACGGTGCCTTTCGCTTTGCTGATCTCAGGGCCCTTGCCGCCGCCGCGCCCCGCCATGGTCATGAGGCTTTTGGTGCCGTCTTCGGTCAGGTCGCCCGTGTAGGTGTCGCCAGACTTTGTGATCGCGCTGCATTTGTCGACCAGGTCCGCCGCGTTGGCCGCGGGAGCTTTGTAAGTGCGCAAGTAGACCTTGAGGAATCCGCGCATGTTAAATCCGCCGTTCCCGCCGTCCTTGGCCTCCTCATCCAATGAGTGCCAGCCCTCGTCGTCCTTGACAGCGCCTTTGCCTGCCTTGGCAATGGCTTCCCATGAGGTGTCGCGGAATGCGCCCTTCAACGACACAAGACCGTCCTTCTGGGTCTTGCCCTGCGTTGGAGGCGGGCTGAATTGCGGACTCTCCAAGGTGGAGGTCCAACTGTAGTTTTCGGCGTCGGCCAATTTCTGGGCGGCGCTCTTGACGTCGTCCTTGTCCGCCGCCATTAGAGACGCGGCGGCAAAAAGGGCGGCGGAGCAGGCGAGAAGTGACTTCATAATTTTCGTCGCATGATTGACGCGAAAACCATCGCCTTAGCTCAATTTGCTCTTGGCTTCGTCCGGCACAGTGATCTTGGTTGTGCCGACGTCTTTGATTTCAACGGTGGTGGTGCGATCAACGTCGTTGTCATTGCCGTTGAAGGTGACCGTGCCGGAGACTTTCACTTGATACTTGGTGATGATGCCGTCCTTGATCCAGAACTTGACGGAACCCTTGGCGCCCGAAATGGCGGGCGCCGCGCCGCCCCGGCGTCCCCCGCCCATCGTCAACATCGACTTCGCGCCCTCTTCGGTAAGATCACCCGCGTAGGCGTCGCCGACCTTGGCGATTTCCTTGGTCTTGCCGATCAGATCGGTGACTTCCGAGGAGGGGGCCTTCAGATTGCGCAAGGCCATGGCCAGATTCCGGGCCCCGCGACCACCGCCGCCGCCACCGCCACCATTTCCGCCGCCGCGTTGAGGAGTTGCGGTCAGGTCAGCATTTGTCCAGCCATCCGCGCCCTTGTAGGCAGCTTTGCCACTCTTGATGTAAGCTTCCATCGTGTTTTCGCCCCTGGTCATTTTCGTCCAGATGAGGCCGTCCTTCTGGGTTTTGGCTTCCATTGGGCCGCCGGGTCCGCGGCCGCCCTCGGTCGTCGTGGTCCAGCTATAATTGTCGGCGGCGGCCAATTTCTGGGCGGCGCTTGTCACATCATCCTTGTCGGCCGCCATCAATGAGGCGGCGGCGAAGAATGCCACGGAATACGCTAATAGAGATTTCATTACAGGTCCTTTCATGCTTACGTTTTTTGTTATGTGTTCGTGTCGGTTTTGGAGGGGCCGTCGACGACATGGCCTTGTTCACGCAGGCGCTGCAGCTTGTAGATTAAAGCGCGGCGGCTGATGCCCAAAGCCTTGGCGGTGGCGGTGCGATTGAAATCATTTTTGCGCAGGGCCTGCAAGACGGCCTGCGATTCCACATCATCCAGGCTCTTGGCCTCGGTGGTGGCGAGCGTGATGGAGGCCGATGCCCCCGGACGAATGCGCGCGGGCAAATGTTCGAGCACAATCAGGTCGCCGCGGCACAGCAGCGCCGCGCGCTCCATCGCGTTGCGAAGCTCGCGGACGTTTCCCGGCCAGGCGTAATTTTCCAAACAGTTGGAAACGGCGGCGGAAAGCCGGGCGTGATTCTGCGTCAGCGAGGCGAGCATCGAATGCGCGAGAGGAAGAATATCTTCACGCCGTTCGCGCAGCGGCGGGACGGTCAGCTCGGCCACATTCAGGCGCCAGAACAAATCCTCGCGAAACCGCCCTGCTTTCACTTCATCTTCAAGGTGGCGATTGGTCGCGGCGAGAATGCGCGCGTCCGAATGAATTTCCGTGTTGGAGCCGATGCGCTGGAAGCTGCCGTTTTGCGCGACGCGCAGCAGCTTGGCCTGGAGCTGGGGGGCCATGTCGGCGATTTCGTCGAGAAAGATGGTGCCGCCGTCCGCCATTTCAAAGCGGCCTTTGCGCTGTGCGGTGGCGCCGGTGAAGGCGCCTTTTTCGTGCCCGAACAATTCACTCTCGAGCAGCGTTTCCGGGATGGCGGCGCAGTTGACTTTGATCAACGCGCCCGCCGCGCGCGTGCTCCAGGCGTGAATGACATCGGCCACGACTTCCTTGCCGGCGCCACTCTCTCCCGTGATCAGCACACGGCTTTCGGAAGCCGCGATGAGCGAAATATCCTGGAACAGCGCCTGCATCAGCGGGCTGGCCGCAATGATGTTCGCCGGCAACTGCTTGTTCTTGTCAAATTTCAGCGGCGTGGTTTGCGAGAGGCCGGTCGCCTGCCGGACGGAAACGAGCAGCTCATCAAGGTCGATGGGCTTGGAAAGATAATTGACAGCGCCATCGCGCATCGCGCCGACCGCGTCGCGGACGTCTGCGTAGGCAGTGACCAGCAGGATTGGAAATGAGCCGTGCTCCTTGCGCGCCAGCCGCAGCGTCTCCAAGCCGGTCAAGCCGGGCATGCGGACATCGGAAATCATCATGTCGATTTTTTGCTCGCGCAAAATTTCGAGGGCGCGCTGGCCGGTGGAAACGGGCACAGTGTCAAAACCCTGGCTGGCCAGAAACGAATTCAGCAGACTGCGCTGGCCGGCATCATCGTCCACGATGAGAAGGCGGGGCGAGTCTGGATGGTGATCTGGCGGTGCCGGCGGCATGGGTTCCTTTTTGCAATTATGTTTTCAATTTCACGTGGGAAATCCGGAAAAGCGCACCCGCCGGCTCGTTGCCCAAGCATTCGATTTCCCAGCCGTGAGCGAGCACAATTTGCTGCACGACGGCCAGCCCAAGTCCGGTGCCTTCCGCGTGGGTTGTAAAATACGGTTTGAAAATCTCGGCCCGATTTTCCACGGGCACTCCGGGGCCGTTGTCGGAGATTTCGATAAACGCCTCCTCGGTGCTGCGGCGGCTGGCGCGGACGCGAATGACGCCTGCGGGGCGGGCGGCTTGGATCGAGTTCAACACAAGATTGAAAAGCGCCTGGCGCAAAAGCTGTTCGTCGGCTTCGATGACCACCGATTCGACCAGCACTTCGAGCTGAATCTTTTTTTCTTCGATGTCGAATTTCAACGCGTGCGCAACTTCTCCCGCCACTGCCGCGAGATCTGTCGGCGCGCGGCGGACTTCGCGCGGGCGCGAGTAATTGATGAACTCGTTCAACTGCGCTGTGACGCGGTCGGTTTCATCGACGATTTCGTGCGCCTTGGAGGAAATTTCCGGCGGCACGCCCGATTGCTTGCCGATAAGCTGGGCGAGGCCGCGAATGATGTTAAGGGGGTTGCGCGTTTCGTGGGCCAGCCCGGCGGCGGCCACGCTCAATTCCTTCAAGTGCGTGTTCTGCTCGCTCGCCCGCACGAGGCGCACTTGCAGCTCGGAAGTCTTAACCATCGCGCGCCATCCCACCGCGTAACCGGCTATTCCAATGGTGCCCAGCAGGCAAACAACAATGCGGGTCAAAAGATCACTGTGCTCCGCCTCAATGGTCTGCCCGGCGGCAAGCACCACCACAAACGTGTGGGCTGTTTTGCTGTCAATTAAACGAGTGTATTGATCCTCCGTCATCCAGTATGGCCGCTCGTGGCTAAGATCAAAACGCGGACGCTCGCCGCGCGGTGGACGATTGGTGGTGGCGGGAATGGAAGGAATCGTGTTGGAAGCGGCCGCCAGCAAATTGCTGTTGAGAGAGCGGAATTCTTCGCCGGGAATAATAAGTTCGGCCATGAGATTCGTGCCGAGGTTTGTCCCCAAATCCATCGGATACTTCAGAATCGCCGTGCCACCGCCGAAGTAGGCGGCGTGGTTGAATTCATTGTCGGGCGGGAGCGAAAAATTGGTCGCGCCAGCGGCGGCGACGACATGATTGGCGTTATTGAGCAGTTCGACGGCCCGGATTTCCAGGTTGTCGACCATCATGTCCAGGGCGCCCTCGAGCCGCTCCTTGCCGATGACGCCGCCGGAAAACCTCCGGGAGCGCATGAGCTTGGCATAGCTGTCGACCTTCGCGTGGGCGACGTCTGTCAAATGATCGTGCAGTTGTTTGCGGACACGCAGGTGCTCAGCCGCCTGCCACCCCAGCAGGCCGCCCCAAATGGCCGCCAGCATCGCGTAAATTCCCCAGCTGCGAACGGTGATCATGAGTCAAATTAATCTTATCGTGGAGGAATGGCAACCGGCGGCGCCGGCTCCGGGGCCAGGGTCGGTTTGCCGCCTTCCAGATACCGGTTCATTTCCTTCTCCGTGAAAGCCTTCGGCGCCATCTCAGTGCGGCCGCGCTCGTCGGAGCTCATGCGGGCCAGGTCGGCGGGCGTCCGCACCACATACGGTGTCAGCATAATGATCAGCTCCTGCTTGGCGATATAGTGAACTTTATGATGAAACAGCGCGCCCAGGCCCGGAATGTCGCCCAGCAGCGGAATTTTGCTGTCCGTGTCGGACTTGCTGTTTTTCATCAAGCCGCCGATGACGACTGTCTGGCCGTCGGGTGTGGCGACCACTGTATTGGCCGATTCAATATCAATGTAAGGCGCGGTGATGGCCGTGCCGTTGGTGGTGTAGGAAACCGCCTGCGACAAGGTTGGGTCCACCGCCGAGATTTGCGGGTTCAATATCATTTCCACGGTGCCGTCGGAGCCGATAAAGGGCGTCACGTTCAAAATGATGCCGACCGGTGAATACGTGATGCCGTTTTCCTGGTTGCCCAGCGCGCCGAAGTTGACGCTGGTGATGAGCGGGACATTCTGGCCAACCTGAATGGTTGCCATCTGGTTATGGCGGGCCAGGATGGTCGGACGGGAGAGAACTTCAACGTGCGCGTGCTCAGCAATGGCGCGAACCGTCGCTTCCCAGTTATTGCCGGCGATGGTATACAGGCCGGCTCCCGGCAGCGTGTTGACGCCCGAGGTGGGAGTCACACCCTGCGAGGCCAGGCCAAACAAGTTGGACGCGCTCAGCGATGTGCTGGCGTTGATGTTCTTGGTCACGCCGCCTTCAATTCCAACGTCGTAGCCCTTGTTGTAGGTGGCTTCAAGGAAGACGACCTTGATCAAGACCTGCGGCTTGGGCTTGGCCAGGCCGGCGACGACATTGCTGACACTCATCAGTGTCTGATCATCGGCAATGACGAAAACCTGGCCGGTATCCCTGTCGACATAAAAGTTGGCGGAGCCAATCTGGCCGTTGCCGGGGCGGTCAATGGCGCTGGTGGTGGCCGTGCTGGCCGTCCCGGCGCGCCCGCCGCCGCCGCCTCCTCCTCCTGCGCCGCCGCCAAAGTTTCCGCCGCCGCCGCCGCCGCCGCGGCCACCAGTTCCCTGGGCCAGCGCGGGAATCGCGAGGGCGCATGCAATCAAGGCCGCGCCTCGGCAGGCCGTGTGTTTCAAGTTTTGAATCGTCATAGAATTTGTTTGGTTGACAGATTAAGCCGTCAAGGAGCTTTGGATCCCATGCTGGTGGTGCTTGTTTGCGCGTTTTGCGCCGCGCTGGTTTGCGCGTTGGCGTTGCCAGTGTAGCGGGTGGTTTGAGGCGTCTGGGTCAGCGTGGTGGAATTTGCCGAATTGGGTTTCGTCGTGCTCATGAAGAGGCCGGACAAGGTCTCGAACACTTGGGCGGGATCGGCCGTGCCGATGTCAAACGCCGCCACGTGCTGGACTCCTTCGTTGCCCTCGTCCAAATCCTTCACCACGCCCTCGATCTCCGCCATCATTTCCCGTGAGGCGCTGACGATGACAGCTTGCTTGCGGCGATCTGGCACCACGGAGACTGCCATCTGGCGTTTCATGCGCTGGCTTTGATTATTATTGTTGCCGCCGCCGCCGCCGAAGCCGCCAAAGGGTCCGCCGCCGCCGAAGCCCATGAACCGCATCCCCATGGAGCGGGTGCTTTGATCGGTGCTGCTGGTGGGATTGAACATGTTGTTCAATTCATCGGAAATTTCGCCGGGATCCGCATGCTTCAGCTTGAGAACGCGGAGCACGGTGACTTCCTGGCTCGGCTGATCAAGCACTTTGATGACATTTGTAATCATGCGCATGTAATCCGGCGGAGCGCTCGCGATCACGGCGTTCATTTGATCATCCGCCACAAAGACAGCGTGCGTGGCAACGTTTCTTCCTTCCTCACCGCCGCCGCCTCCGCCGCCACCCATCATGGCCGCGAATCCTCCCATGCCACCAAAGCCGCCGCCGCCACCTCCGCGACCGCCGCCGCCCGCACCGCGAACGAAGCTATTGCGCGTGTTGGCGCGGGCGATTTGCGAATCGTCGCTTTGAAAAACTTCCTTCAATTCATCGGCCACTGATTTGGAATCCGCGTAATCCAATTTGAAAACTTCCACTTGCGATACTGCCGAGCCGTCCAGGGAATCGATGATTTCCGCGACGCGGCGAACGTCCTTTTCCTGCGCTGTCATGATGATGGAATTTCCGGCTTCATTCGCCGTCACAACCGCGCTGCGCGGAATCAAATCCGACAAGTCTTTGACCAATTGCGGCGCCTGCAGCGTGTGCAGTGGAATGATCTCCGTCACAATTTGATCTGTGAAGAGGATGTTGTTGGTTCCATTGGCGACGCGGACCGGTGTATGCGCGTAGGTCTTGGCGCGCTCGTTGTCCATGATCGAGAGCGTCCGGCCGTCCATGACGGCGGAATAATTGTTCTTGCCCAATTGATCGTTGAGAAGCTGGACAATTTCATTGGTCGCGACAGGCTGCTTGGAAACGACGGTCACTTTCCCTTGCAGGTTGACGTCGGACACGATGATAAGCCCCGCCTTCGCGCTCAAATAGTTGAGCACGGCGGTCAGGGGAACATCATGAAAATTGAGCACCAAGCCGTTCGTCGAACTTGCCTCGGCATCGGCTTGAATGGCTGGCGCGGGCGGCGGCGCAGGAGCGTTCGTTGCGGCGGAGTTCGTGGCCGCGGCGTCGGCCGGAGCGGGGGCAGTGCTGGCGGCCTCCTGCGCGCTGGCGAGCCACGCACTCGTCAGCGTGCCCAGCAGGATCGCGGTGAATTGTTGTTTTTTCATATTTGGAATAGTTTAAATGAAATGGGTTTAGGTGTTATTTGGCTTCCAAGCGGCGTTTTCTCAACATTTCTTCCACGGCGCTGACCGAAGAGGGCGGCGCGGAGCCACCGGACGAAGCGGTGGCATTGCTCACTTGAGCTTCCGGCGGAGGAATATAGCCGACGCGGGCCCACGGACCTCCGTCTTCACGCTTGAGCGAGGAGGTGCCGTCGGCGGGGAGGACAAAGGTGTTGCTGCTCGAATCCACCAGGGTCACGGTATCAAATCCAATCTTGGCCAGCGTGAAGTCCCCAACCTTCGCGCCCTTCGGATAAAACCTGGTGCTGTCGATGCCCGTGCCCTCGAAATTGGCATCGCCATTGGTATCCGCGCCAATTCCATGGACGCTGATCGTTTCCACTTTCACCACGCGCGGCCGTTCGCGAACCGGGCCTTCCACCCTGTCAATCCGTGTCTGGTCAAATATATTATTGCGCGCAATGATGCGGTAGGGATCAGGCATGTTTGTCTCGGCCGGCGGCTCATTGGTCGCGGAAGGAGGAAGCTGGACCTGGGTGGGATCGTTGTCGGCTATGATCAATCCGCTCGTGTTCAATCCCAGCGACAGTTGGCGGCCGTTGTCATCCTTGGTGGATAACTCAAAGGACTGCACCTTGTCGGACATCGAGTCGCGGCTCATGTTGCGGAGAAAGTCGCGCACGGACTCCGGGCTGCCGCTGACATCGGAACGGCAATCGATCGTCGTGTAGTTGCTGTCGGACTCCTGAATTTGCGGGCGGAACGAGCCAGGCGCGACGCCCGCGGATTCCACCCACTTGTGAAACTCGCCGAACATCTGGCCTTCCGCGGCCGTCTGGTCTTTGGAAAGCGCGTTGCCGCGCATGAAATCCCATTTGTCGCGTGTCTCATCCTGATAACGGATCACTCTTAATCCATCGGCAATTTGCTTGTTCAGCTTGGCGATTTCCTCCGTGCGGCTGTGCCAGCTGTCAACCAAAGGATCAATCACCAGCGTCACGATAAGATACATGCCGACGCAGATGGCGACCCCGATCAGGAGGAGTTTTTCGCGGTTCTTAGTTTCCATTGGCGCCTCCGGTCCATTGAAAAGTCAGCGTGAATTGCATGGGTCGATTGCCTCGGGTTTCGGGATGCACGTTGCTAATGTTGGTTGAATCATCGCTTAATTTGCTGAAGACCTTGGCGAAGGCGTCATTGTCCTTCGCGACGCCCGTGCAGGTGACGCTATTTTGATCGCGCACTTCCAGTGTCTTCAGCGAGACCGAGTTGTCCTTCGGAAACGTGGAAGCAAGCTTCGCCCAGATGGCGACGTTGCGGCCTGCCTGCTTGTAATAGTCCGCAAATTCCTGGATGTTTTGCTGCATGGCCATCAACTCATTGTATTTCGGCGCGATGCGGGCCCATTGGTTGCGCAATTTGGTGAGCTGATATTGCTGGTAGCCAAACGCGAGCACCACGCAGCCGACCACGACTCCCGCCGCTTCGCCCACCCAGATCAGTTTCTTGGCGGAGAGCCCTTTGCTCATCCATTGCTGCCATGGCTGAACCTTGGGCGGCAAAAGTTCCGGCATCGTATCGGCCCCGCGCACCCAAGCCGCCGCGAGAGCGACCGCGCCGGAGGCAGCCAGATCGGCGGGCAGCGTCCGGTCGAAACTGGCGTTGCTTGCCTTTTCGGACGTCTCCAATTTCAGCCCCATCGCTTCAAGGCGCGGGGAAATTTCGTGGACGAACTGCCGCACCAATTCGCCCTGGCCGACGACGCGAATCTTCCCGCCCCCGTCCGCCAGCGTTCCGGGCATCTGGCCGAGCGTGATGCGGATTTCGCGGGCGGTGAATTCCGAGGAAATCCGCTTCATGGCCCCTTGCGTTTCCATCGCGCCGTCCAGCGCGCGCAGGGCGACGATGCCGCCGCCGCCGGTGACTTGCAGATCAATGGCGTTGCTGCGGACTAAAATGGTGATGACCCGATTGTTCTCAGCCGCCGCCGGCTGCACCGCGCTGATGCCGAGGCCAAAGGTGACCGGCTTCAACCTGGCGGCGCGAAGAACTTTTTCCAGCGTCTCTAGATTGTTGCGCGGCAGGGCCAGCAGCGAGGCGTATTGCTCGTTCGGCCCGGCCTGAAAAATCGAAGTCGTTGTGAAGAGGCTTTCCGGCCCGCTGTGGAATCCGCGTTCAGCTTCCAATTGCAAAAAACCCGCGCGATCCGCCTCCGCCAACTCCGGCAGCTTCGTTTGCAGTGTCAGCAGCCAGCTTACCGGAATGCAGACGGCGCAGTTCTTTTCCCGCACGCCAGCGGCGTCAAGATGATTTCGAATTTCGCGTCCGGCCAGCAGCGGATCGTCGGTCAGCGGCGAGAGCGCCAGCGGAACCGAAACGGTCTGGCGGACTTGCAGCGTGCCATTGGAACGGCGCAGGACGACGGCTTCCAGCCGGTTGCCGTCGAGGGCGATTCCGAGAACGGACGAGCCGCGTTTGGGTTTGAACAGGTTGATCATCGGGAATTAAGGGCAAGTTGCCCGGTTAACATTTGGTCGTGCAGCTTTTTGCCTAATGGCCAGCCGAGATGGGTCAAGTCCTGCCGGAATATGATCAGCGGGACTCCCGTGGTGCAATCAAAAACGAACATCACGCGCCGGTAGCCGCGGTTGTTGTGGCCCACAGCCACGATGTCGGCGGTGAATTGGTAGCTGTAGGCGGTGATGTAGGGGCCGGCGGCTTCGATCCCCTGCGTGTTGCCGCCCATGGCAGTCGCCAGCCAGGATACCGTGGGGGCGAGCGTGGGATTGGATTGGCGATAAGTCAGAATTTGCGCGGCGGTGTTGCTGCCGATGCCCGGAATGCAGCCCAATGCCGCTTGCGAGGCCGTGTTGATATTCAGCAACCCGGTGCCGGTTGGATTATTGAGGAGGAACGGCTCGACTTGCTCAAACTGGCTCGGCGTCATGCCGCTGTTCACATAAAAATCCAGAACGCTGGTCGGCGCGGTGGCGGAGGCCGCGGCGGCGGAGCCAGTCGATCCCCCGGTGGAACGCCCCCCCGAACCCGCTCCGCCGCTGCTGGAAGACGACGAGGAGGCGGCAAATTTTCCCATGGGAAAACCATAAAAATTGCTATTGATGAGCCCCTGCAAGGCGGTGAGGTTGGTCACCACGACCCGGTTTGTCCCGTTGGTGGAAACGAGGGACTCATGTGTCCAGGTCGTGCAATACTCGACCAAGCCGGAATCCAGCGTGCCGTTTTGATTGTCGGCGGGAGGCAATTTCAGGCCGTCGTCTTCATTGGGATCCAGCGCGCCGTTCCAATTGGCGTCCTCGCCATAAAAAAGGTCCAGGCTCATTCCGTAAACCATGCGCAATTCATCCACCGTTTCATACGGGGCGTTCTTAGAACTGTAGGCAGGCTGCAGACCTGAATACGTTTCTGTTTTCGCGCCGTAAGTGCTCGGGTTGGTGTTGGTGGTGTGCCAATCGTTCATCGCCGACCCCACGTTGAGGCTCACACCCGGCAGGTTTTCGGCGTTCGAGCCGGTCAAATAGTTCAAATTGACCTTGGCCGCTTCATCAATCAATCCCCACGTCGGCGTGTCGGCAGCCAGGCTGGCCTGAGTATAATTGGTATCGCGGCCGATGATCCAAAATTTCGCCTCGCCGAGTTTCACGCCGTTGACGCGGAAATTGTTCGTGCCGGGAAGAGTCATCATGTTGAGGCGGTTGGCCAGCACGTTGCTCACGTAAAGGGCCGCCCCTTCGATGGCTTGATCGGCTTCCATTCCGGCCGCGCGATTGTCGGCGGCTTTCAAATTCATTAGCATCGAATTTCCGAAATAAAGCGTGACGGCGACCAGCCCAAGCGCGACCCACATGACGATCACGAGCACTGAGCCGCGATTGGATGGGTTGTTATTGGCGCAAGTTTTCATTGGATCGCGGTGACCGTGTTGGTGGTCAGGAGAACGTCGATAGGAACAACCAATTCCAAAGGCGACGCCTGGGCAAGCGGGCCTGAGTTGGGATCCGCGGCCATTTTGATTTGCACTTTGATCGCCAGCGGCAAATTTGTTTGCTGCGTGGTGTCCCAGACCTGGTCCCAGCTGGTGCCGTCGTAATATTGGAACGTCAGCGATTGCACCCCGCTGAGAATGGCGTGCTGCTCGTCCGGCATCGGCGGCTGGTTGACGGACAGCAAATTGCGCGTCACGGCGCGGATCAAATCGAGGCCCGGCCCGCGATAGCCGTTGGTGGATCGCGCCAGCAGATAGTTGACCTTCTGCATGCAGCCGAACGGCGTGTTGCCATCCAACTCGCCGTCGGATGTGTAAAAACTCGGGCCGATTTGGTTGGGTATGGCGTTCGTCGGAATGCTCTGAAATGGAGCGAGGAAAATTCCGTTGGTGTTGGTGCTGCAATTGATGTTGGCCAGATCGCGCTGCATGATGTCCAGGGCCTGTTCGACGGGCAGGGTCGCCTCGAGGGAATTAATGGCGGTGTTTCTCAGATGCATTGCGGTGAAAAGCATTCCGCCCACCGCCACCAGAACGATGGCCATCATGGAAATAGCCAGCAGCAATTCAATCAGCGTGAATGCGCGGGCGCGTCGCACGTGATTATGCCCATGAGCACGGTGGGGCGAGGCTCCCGCCGAGCCATGACGGAGCGCGGCTGTGTCGAAGACCAGCCGCAGCCACGCCAAAATGAGAGACGCGCCAGCCAATTCGAATGCTGCTGCGGCTGGTCTTCGACACAGCCGCGCTCCGGCGGAGATGCGCGCAAAGACCAAGCAAGGCATGGCTCGGCGGGAGCCTCGCCCTGACAACGTCTTGGGTTCAATGCGCGCGTTCATGTATCAATACATTCCCGAGCTCGTGGCGTTGGCCTGCTGTGTTTGGGCCGAAACCAGCGTGCTCAAATGGACCTCGTAGTCTCTTCCCTGCACCGGGAAGCTCACTATGATGGTTGCCTGCGAAAGCTGGCTGAGGGAATCGCCTGTCCAACCCTCATTCTTGAGGGACCAACGGTAGGAAATGCCATGATCCACCACCACGCCAGCCTGGCCGCCGCCGCGCAATTGGTTCATCACCTTCAACTGATTCATTTCCATATTGCCAATGCGGGTGGCGATCATTTTGCGCTGGGCCATTTCGCCAGCCCGGCTGGCCACGCGCAATCCTTCAAGCGCCACCGGAATGACGATCGCCATCAGCAATAGCGCCGCCAGCACTTCGGCCAGCGTGAAGCCAGCGGCGCGGCGCTTAGAAGGTAGGGACGCCTCGCCGAGGCGTCCGGCGACGTGAAAATTTGCAGGCGCTGAATACTTCTCCGAATGCCTCGCGCGTGCATCCGAACGCTCAAGCGAGGCATTGCGCGTCCCGATTGACGATAGCCCCCGGACGCCTCGGCGAGGCGTCCCTACCTTATTCAGATTAGAGCCGAGGTTCATTGTTATGGCTGCGCAGGTTTAATAACGTACCCCATGTGCGTCGGCGCTTCTGCAATCGTTATCTGGCTGCGGTCCTCCTGCCGCAGGTAAATATTCTGCGGGCTCATGTCACTTATAAACCCGTCCGGCTGAAAACGAATGCGCGTCGTGTTGCCGACTTGCGCCTTAGTCTGCATCCAATAATTCGAATGCGTCGTGGCTGTGGCCGTGAGCGTCGGAGGTTTCGAGAGTTCGATCATCACGCCTGGCGACAGATTATACTGCTGCTGTTTCTTTTCCGTCTCCGTGTAGCCCGACACTGCTTCCAATCCGTAGGCGCCGCCCTTGGCATTGACCCACAATTCCACAGGAATGCCTTCGTTGATGGCGCGGCTCTGGCCGTAACGAGTCACGGCCAGGAAACGCACCGCCTCATTGTCGAGGTTTCGCCCCTTGAAGAATCCTTTCAAGGACGGCGCGGCAATTCCGACGATGACCATCATGATTGTCATGACTAGAATTAGCTCGATCAACGTAAAGGCGGCTTGCGGCCGGACGTTATTTCGCTTTTTCAGTCCAATTGCCATAAACGGTGCCATCCGGGCCGGTCGTGGAAAGATCATAACCCGAAGGATTGTGGCGGCCCGGGCATTGATAGACATACGGCTTGCCCCAGGGATCATTGGGAATTTCTTTTTCCATGTAAGGCCCGTGCCAATTCATCGCATCGCGCGGCTTGACCATCAACGCCGACAATCCCGTCTGTCCGCGCGGATAGCTGCCGTTATCGACCTCGTAAGCGCCCAGCGCTGTTCCAAGGTTGGAGATTTGAGTTATGGCCGCCTTGACGCGGGCTTCTTCGCCGCGGCCTGCCATCTTGGGCAAAACGATGCCGGCGAGAATGGCCAGAATGGTCATGACCAGGAGCAATTCCACGAGGGTGAATGCGCCTTTGCCCTTTCGAGTGGCGCGTTTGGTGATGCGGGTTGTAATGTTCATATCAGTCCTTTCATTTATTTATTTGATAAAATCCTGCATGGCAAAAATCGGGTAGATCATGCCGATGAAAATGGTCCCGATGAATCCGGCGATGAAAAACAGCATCATCGGCTCCATGAACGCCACTGCTGTTTTCAAGTTGCGATCCAAATCGCCTTCGGTCACAGCCGCGATGCGCACCAATTCCTGGTCGAGCTTGCCGCTTTCCTCGCCGACCGAAATCATTTCCAGCACGGAACTGGGGAAAAGCGTTTTGCAATCCGAGAGGCTCGCGCCCAATTGCGCGCCTTCCTTCACACGGTCAATCGCGTTGGACACCGCGTCAACAAGAATCTGGTTGCCAATGGAGCGGCGGGCCACGTTGAGCGCCTGCACCAGCGGCACGCCGGAGTTCAGCAGCGTTCCCAGCATCCGGCAAAAGCGGGCCATGGCAAATTGGCTCAAAAGCGGGCCGATGCCCGGCGCCTTCAGGATGAGTCCTTCCCAGGCGCGCCGTCCGCGTTCGGAGGAAAGCCAATTGCGCACCATGAATCCCACGATGCCAAGCCCGATGGCGATGAAAAGTCCGTAGGAACGAATCCAATGGCTGGTTCCAACAATAATGCGCGTCAACAAAGGCAACTCCCCGCCGAAGCCCGCGAACATCGTTTGAAAGCGCGGCACGAAAAACGTCATCAGCACGATCAGCACGCCGATGGACAACAGCAGCAAAATCGCCGGGTAAAGCATCGCGGCGGTTACCTTGGACTTGAGGTCTTTCTCACGCGCCTGGAAATCCGCGATCTGGGAAAGCACGAGGTCGAGGAACCCGCCCGTTTCGCCCGCCGAGACCATTGCGACGTAAACGCGCGGGAATGTCTCCGGCATCGTCGCCATCGAATCCGCCAGCGAGACACCGTCAATAACAGAATCGTAAATCGCCTTCCATTTGGATTGCGCGACCGGGTTGGAAGATTCCTTGCAGAGAATCACGAGCGCGCGGCTCAACGGCACGCCCGCCGCCAGCAAACTGGCCAGCAGGCGCGTAAACGTTTCCAGCATTTTCGGAGTGACGCGGTTCCCGCCGATTTTGAAACTCAGGCCTTTCGAGGCTGCGGCTCCATTGCTCGAACTGGAGCTGGAACTTCCATTCTTCGCGGCAGCGGAACCAGCCGCTCTTTCGGCGAGACTGATTGGACGAAGGCCTTTCTCCTCCATCTGGCGAAACGCCTCCTGCCGGCCACCCGCCTCGAGCGTGCCCTCGGCGGATTTGCCGTCGGCCTGCAATGCTTTGTATTGGAAGACGGGCATACCTATTGGCAAATGAAAGGTAGGGACGCCTCGCCGAGGCGTCCGGGGGCTTGAAAATTTGTTGGCGCTGACAATTCTTCCGAAGGCTTCGTCGATTCATCCGAACTCTCAAACCAGTTTTTGCGCGCTCTTATTGACGAATGCCCCCGGACGCCTCGGCGAGGCGTCCCTACCTTTGTCGCTTCGAATTTTTGGCCGGCAGCGGTGCGCATAGTCTTAAGCCACTCTGGCGGTTTTCACGGTGAAATCGGTTTCCGCGGGCGCGGCTGCGGGGGCTGCGGGTTTCGGGCGGCCACCGTGGAGCGATTGATCCTTGGCCACGCGCATGATTTCCTGGGGCGTGGTCAGTCCCATGCCGATCAGGCGCCAGCCGTCGTCGCTCAAGCTGTGCATGCCATTGCGGACGGCGACTTCGCGCATCTCGCCGCTCGAGGCGTTTTTCAAAACCATCTGGCGGATTTCACTCGTCAAATCCATCCATTCAAAAATCGCGTGCCGGCCATGATAACCGGTGTTGCGGCAATTCGGGCAGCCGACGCCCTGATAAATTTTGACGCTGGAGGGCATGCCCATTTGATCCCGCAGCAGGGCGGTGGTGGCGGAAGTATCTTCAATCTTGCAGTCCTTGCAGAGCACCCGCACAAGGCGCTGCGCGAGCACGGCTTCCAGGGAGGAGGCAACCAGATAGGGCTCGACGTTCATATCGACCAGCCGCGTCAATGCGCCGGGCGCGTCGTTCGTGTGCAGGGTGGAGAAAACCAAGTGGCCGGTCAGCGAGGCTTGCACGGCGATTTGCGCCGTTTCCTGGTCGCGAATTTCACCGACCAGAATCACATCCGGATCATGGCGCAGCACCGAGCGCAATCCGCGCGCGAAGGTCAGCCCGGATTTTTCCGAGACCTGAATCTGATTGATGCCGCGCATCTGGTATTCAATCGGGTCCTCAATGGTGATGATCTTGCGGATATCGTCATTGATGGCCGCCAGCGCGGTGTAAAGGGTGGACGTCTTGCCGGAACCGGTCGGGCCGGTGACAAGTATAATTCCGTGCGGCAGTTCCAGGACGGCGTTGAACGCCTTCACCACTTCATCCGACATGCCAAGCTGCTCAACGCCCAGCAGCGTTGCCTTCTGGCGCAGCAAGCGGAGCACCATCGCTTCACCGTGCAGCATCGGGATGATCGAAACGCGGATGTCCACCTCGTTGTTGGCGAGGCGGATCTTGATGCGACCGTCTTGCGGAAGCCGTTTTTCGGCGATGTTCAAATGGCTCAGGATTTTGATGCGCGAGACGATGGCCGGTTGAAAGCGCTTGATGGCCGCCGGCACGGGAATTTCCTGCAGCACACCGTCAATGCGGTAGCGAATGCGCAACTCATCCTCGAACGGCTCGACGTGAATATCGGAAGCGCGCAGTTCAATCGCGTCCGTCAATACTTGGTTGACGAATTTGATGATCGAAGCGTCTTCCGCGGCATTCTCAAGGTTTGAATCATCCTCGCCATCTTCGTCCACCACTTGCAGCGGAGCGGAGTCATCGAGGGTATCAATGGTGTCCGCGCCGACGCCGAGGCGGACTTTCATTTCGCGGCGGATGGCTTCGGTCGGGGCGAGGACGGGCTTGATTTTCAGGCCAGTCAAGGTCTTGAGCGTATCCAATCCTTGAGTGGCAAAGAGCCGGCTGGTGGCGACTTCCACCACGCCGTTGACGCGCTGGAGCGGAAGCAATTCTTCCTTCAAGAGCACGCGCGCGGGAAAAAGTGAAAGCAACTGGCGGTCGGGTTCGACATTTTCCAGGGTGGTGTAGCTGAGGCCATATTCATGGGCCAGCCACTGGAGGACATCTTCCTCGGCCGTGAATTGCTTTTGCGCGCCGGAGCGCGTTTGCGAATTGAGAATGGCAGCATCGGTGGCAGACAATTGCCGCGCGGCAACCATCTGTTCAAGCAACTGGGACGGGCTATCAACTGTTTTTTCGTTCATACCTTTGATTTCGCGCGGCGGCACCATGGGAACGCCGCCACACATTTGCAGTCCTTAGACACTGCCACCTTCAAATCATTGCAGCAAACCATGCAGCGTCGCGATCGCTTCCTGGCGGGGTGTCAAAACTCCGCGCAATTCCTCCTGGGCGGCAAGCAATTTGGCCACTTTATCTTTGTTCTCGGCTTGGACTGCAGCCAGCTTGGTCTTGATTTCAGCGGTCGGCGCTTTGTCTTCGATGGCCTTTTCGAGGGCCGTGACGGCTGCGCTCGGTTCGCCGCCGAATCCGTTATTGCGCGGCTGGCGCTGGGCATTGTCTTCCCCTCCGCCGCGGCGGTTTCCACCGCCACGAGCACCGCGCATGGCATTGGCAAACACTTCCCCTTGGGCATCAAAAACCTTGCTGACCTTTGGCGAGATGGCATTCCATTCGGTGTCATCCGTGATTTCCAATTCAGTCTTGGTCCGGTCCAGCCGGGCGGCTTTCATTTGGGCCGGATCGTAATTGCCGCGGCCGCGGCCGCCGCCATTGTTGCCTTGGGCCATGACGGTGTTGGTTCCCAAAGCCAGGAGAACGGCGCAACCGCCTGCGATTAGAGCTTTTTTCAATGCATTCATATAATCTGTTAATTTTACCGGTTAAACTGTTTCGGCGACGCTCAGTTGCGTACCGAAGAACGTGACGTCGCCACATATATAGCAGCCGCCGGGCCAACTGTGTAAGCCGTTGAGAATGAATGAATCGCGCAGGAATCGGCCTCGGATGGGGTCTTCACTCCGCGCATTTGTTGCTCACTGCTGCGCAATGGTTGCGCATGTCGCCCGTAGCTTCGCTCGGGGAGAGCCTGGTCTCGGTGCGCAGGCCATTCGGTTAAATTTCTCGGAAGAAATGTTGCCGCCCATTTTCCGGCATCCGGTGTCGAGAGCGCAAGGCGTCACGTCACATCGTCCTACTTAACATGCGGATGAGGTGTTCCACATTATGGGTGACATTACCATGCGCCACAGTCGGAAAGGGAGCCTATGGGTTGGCCGGGAGGCACAGCAGCGGCGGGGAGCGGAACGTATTCGGCGGGATGGGCGAAGTAATTTTCAATGAGGCGGGCGCCTTCAGAGAGATGCTGGCGCTGCGCCTCGGGCGATTGGGCAGGGTTCGCGTGGCGGAGTTGGCGGGCGAGCGATTCGAGCTTGTCCGCAAGGATGGCCTTGGTTTGGGGCGTGGCGGAAGCATTCGCCAGAAGGTCGATGAGGTGGCGTAGGGTAATGTAGTTGACAGCCCGTTGGATTTCGCCGAGTTCATCGGCGCCCGCGCTTTGAAGCCAGGTGGCGTTGAGAATGGCGTCGACGACATCGTTTAGAGAGGGTTGATCGGCGTCGAGGGCGTGCTGTTCGACCAGGCGGGCGGCGCGCGTGGGATCGAGGAGGACGTGGAGAGCGATTTCAGCGGCGGCTTCGGCTGGGGCGAGGGCGTCGAACGTTCCGCCGGTGTGGTTGCCGAAATCCTCGTGACGAGCAAAGCCTTCGGGCCGCGGCGGAATAAGTTTTCGCACGGCATCGGGAATCTTGAGCTCGCTCGGCGCGAGCGAGCCGAGGATGGCTTTAAGAGCGCGGCGTTGTTCGTCGGGCGGCACGGGTATGGTCGGGATTTGGCCGTCGCCGCGCAGGGCGTAGGTGTAAGTGACGCCGGCGATGGATTTGGCCGCTGCTTCGAGCTGGTAGCGGTGCATCAAATAGGCGGGGACAAGGACGTCTTCGATGGTGGCCAGCGGCGCGCCGGGCTTGATGTTGTTTTCGCCGAAACGGGCGAGGACGGCGCGGCGCAGGGCGAGCATTTTTTGCAGCGCATCGACGGCATTTGTACCCGTGTCCCAAAGGTGAACGAGAGGATGGGCGCTGCCCGCCGGGCGGGCGTCCTGATCGGTGAGGAAAATCAACCCGCGCGCGCGCGCAGAGTCAAGAATTGCGGTCAGCGCGCTCGGTTCACCCGTGCCGGATGGAAAATCCTGATAGCCGTAGGCGATGGCGACTTTGTCCCATTCGCCGATGCCGGTGGCGTAGGCTTGCGAAAGATCGATAGAGCCATCGGGGCGCAATTGGGCAAAAGGCGGCGGATAATCCATGACGGACGCGCGGTCAAAGGCGCTGGCAATGAAGTTGTGGGCAAGTCCGAGGGTGTGTCCGACTTCGTGCGCGCCGAGCTGGCGCATGCGGGCGAGGGCCAATTTCGCCATTTCGGGCGAAGCCGGCTGGCCGCTTTCGTAAGGAGCAAGGAGTCCTTCGGCGAGCAAATAATCCTGGCGCACGCGGAGGGAACCCAGGGTGACGACGCCTTTGATGATTTCGCCGGTGCGCGGATCAGTGATGGAGCTGCCGTAAGACCAGCCGCGCGTGTAGCGGTGAACCCATTCGATCACATTGTAACGGGCGTCCATGGGATCAGCGTCATCGGGCAGCATTTCGACGCGAAAAGCGTTGATATATCCGGCGGCCTCGAAGGCCTGATTCCACCAGCGGGCGCCATCGAGGAGGGCTCCGCGCACGGGTTCGGGCGTGCCGGGATCAAGGTAGTAAATAATGGGCGCAACGGGTTCGCTGCGCGCCGCGGAAGGATCTTTTTTGGCAAGGCGATGACGGGTGATAAAGCGGCGGGCGATGGAGTCGCCAAGAGGCGCGGAATAATCCGCGTATTCGAAATCAAAATAGCCGGCACGCGGGTCGAAGGCTCGTGGAGTGTATCCCGGCGGCGGCAGGGCCACAAACGAATGATGAAGGCGAACAGTAAAGGCGTTGGGATCGGTCAGCAAATTGCGCAAGACAGGGCCAGCGTCGGAGCCGGTGAAGGTCAAGAGAGATTCGACTTCGGTATTGCTGGGAAAGTTTTTCGTGTTCGGCATGTAAACGGCGCTGCGGGCATCGTCAATGCTGAAGCTGCCTTGTTTGGCTTCGCGGAGGCGGGATGCGACATTGTGGATGTCGCGCAGGAAAAAGCCGGTGGCGTCCACAACCGGATGCGAGGCGTTCTCGCAAGCGACAGTGAAACCCGCGAGGACGGATTGCGGAAAGGAATCGTGAACAGCGCGCTGTTCGGCGGCCGAACCTCCCGTGGCGCGAAAGCCGAGGTTGGATTCCATGAGAAGGATTTTCTTGCCGACGCGGGTAAAGCGCAAAAGGCGTTCGCGCCCAAGCTCGCCCCCGATCCAGCCCCAAGTCGCTGGAGCCGAACCCGGCGGGAAGCGAGTCGTAATAGATGAAGTCTTCGTCGAGATGGGAAACTTCAAGCCAGAGCTGGCCACTGTTGGTGTCCCAAAACAGCGGAAAAAAGCCCGGCAGAGTTCGGGTGTTGGCGAGAAGATTGGAAATGGTCTCGGCTGCGGCGCTGGGCGAAGCGCCTGCAAGAAGGGACACGGCAGCGGTGACGCAAAGGAAGAGAATGTGTTTCAGGCGCGGCACGACGCGGAGCTTTATAAGTCCGCGAGGAATACCTGTCAATCGAGTTGAACTGGGTTTTTCGCGGAATTTTGACAGGATGTACGGGATGAACAGAATATTTTTTAGACCTCAGATCACGTCTCTGAAATTATTCATCCTAAAATGAACGCCATTTTTCAATCGACGCGCTGACCGACGACACCGGCGAGAGGGGCGCATCTCACTTATTGGCAATCCCTTGCCGACGAATCGCGGATTCCCTCGCCCCGCGCAGCGGGGAGAGGGTTAGGGAGAGGGGCGGTTAGGCAACGACTGAAATCCATCGGCCCTCAATGCGCCTGGCCTCTCCGATTTCTAATGAGTTGCCCATCTCTCCTTCTTTCTCCCCGCCAAGCTTGGCGGGGTGAGAGCGATCACTTGTCGACCTGCCGAGCTTTTGGCAGAAGTCCGCCCTCACAAAAACTGAGATGCGCCCCGGCGAGAGAAACACAAAATCCCATACATGCGGCCGTGCCGCCGGGGAGCTAGCCTTTCGACGTGATTGGATCAGCGGAAGTCGAGCGCATGAGTGTGGCAGAGCGGTTGGAAGCCATGGAGCTCCTTTGGCGCTCGCTCGCTTCAAACCCCAACCAACTTGAATCGCCAGCTTGGCATGGCGAAATACTGGAAAAACGTCTCGCCAAAGTTAAAGGTGGCAAAGGGAAGTTTCTCACGGCCTCGCAGCTAAAGCGGCGGCTTGCCCGGGATAAGGCATGAGGAAAGCTTTGTGGATTTGAGACGAGATCCGAATTGGATTCGCCGAGAATCAGAAGAGCGGGATTAAAAGCGGGCTGAGACTCCGGTTTCCGGCTATTCAGCAAATCGTCTTGGAGCCGCCGAAATTCCAGCCGGTCTCGTTAAGTGCAAAAAGTGAGGGGTGACACCTGCATGACACCTGCACTCTAAAAGTGCGAGCGCTTTAGCCTGCGCTTCGAATAATTCTGGAAAGAATCGGAAAGATTGCTCGTTTTCACCTTCCGCATCGAACATGGGTTCTTGATTTCGTAATTGACGAAAACACGATTTCAAAATGGATTCGTACCAGTTCATTTTATCAACAGACCGATGACTCCAACGGAAATCCAGATTAGTAGTAAAACACTACTTGCGATGTATGCGGTCCAGTATAATCGGGTGCTCTTGCTAAAACCTGCCAAAAGCAAAATAAGATATAGTCCTATAGCCAGCAAGAAGATGACGTACGACAAGCTGAGAAAAGCCGTCTCCATCACCCCTCCACCCGCCCCGAAAAACGAATGCCCACCCCTCTTTGCGGCATCTACGGCACTTTTATAACATCTATAGCACACATAATAAGTTTGTATTAGTATGGGCAACAAACAAAGAGCAAGTCCCCACATTTTGGTGCGGCCCATTGGGTCTCTTTCGCGTGCAGTCGTTGTTGAATCCATACAAATGTCAAAAATCAAACCTATGGTTTACCTTGACACCCTGCCATACATTGGGCGTAATCATAAGTCAACGCAGCTTGCCCCGCAAGAAGAATTGATCCGCTGAGCCAAGACAACAATCCTGAGCTACTAGCGGCAATTATTCCTGCTGTTCCTAATGCAAGTCCCCCCGTACAGCAGGCTACACAACCTGTATGGCTACATGTCGCGCCAGGACATGTCAGTCTCCGCGTCAGTCCTCACTTTTTGCACTTTTTGCTTTTCGCAAAAGGTTCGACACAGGCGCCAACTGCCCATAGACCGTCCCGCGATATTCCAGGCGCAATTGGCGCGGCATGCGGCGACCCTCCTGCACCCCGTGCCCAATATCAAATCCAAAGTGCAAATAGTGGGGACTGACACTGGCACTGACACTGGCACGCTGAAACGGTGATCATCGAAGGCAAAGTTACCGTATGAAGGATCAGATCGAAACGCCTTAAAGATGACGATCAACGACGCGCCGTCAATTGCTCCGGTTTGAAATCCGGTGCACCCAGCGCGTTCGCTGCAAAGACTTCAGAACACCTCCCAATGCCCCGTCAACATATTCGGAGAAAGTGGTTGCTGATTTCGCGGCCCCGGTTTGAATAGCCCTGTAACATATAAATCCCCAATCGCACTGGTAAACCCAACGTCGCCATGCCGATAGCCCCACGGCCGAACACAGCGCACGCGAAGGAGGGAGCCGAGCAGAGTGGCCAAGGCTTCAGCGCTTGGTTTTCCACGGGAAACGATCTTACTATCCTGGTCGAGCGCTAAAGCAAATATGAAACCAGGATTAAAACCAACTCGCTCTCCGGGAACTGACTGCTCATTACGAACCGCGAGGTAAACATCTGGAGCACGGCCCTCCCGTTCACAGGTGGTCCACGATGGCGCCCACACTTCTGTGCTTATAAACTCGGCTCTATCGCCCCTTGCGGCCGCGTGAACCCACTTCTTGTGACTTGGGGCGTTCCAGCCGATACGACCAAATGAGATCGCCCGTTGGTTGGGAGATCCCGGCCCGATACTCAATTGGGTCGAGCGCACGGCGGCACGATCTCGTGCCTTCTGGACGATCGGGTCGAAAATGTCTGCGATGCGCTCCCATCTTGGCTCGCTCCAAGCCGGCTCGGCTTTTGGGTCGCCAAGCACAGCAAACACTTCATATTGACGGTCAAAAAAGGACATGCGATCAAGCCCTTATTATGCGACCGCTTCACTTATTGAAACACAATAATCCAGCCCCTCTGCGCGCCGCCAGCCACATCCATCTGCATTTTCAAATCGGTGCTAACATCACCCTCACATTTGACACTTTTGTATTTGGAAATGGGAATCAGTCTTCATCCGGCCCATCCGTCAGATAAAAGCCAAATTTCTTCGTGTCCTGCGGGCTTGTTGCGGGAAAGCGATACTGGGGCGGCGACGCAGCGCCGCCCTACCGGTCCGAGCGAGGGGTCAGCCCAACATAATTACATATTTATTTCAACGCTGAGAAGAGGCGTCTGAAAAATCGGCAGAATCTCCGCGTCCATGGGCCTTGGCCTCATGGCGTTAATTCCCCTCCGTTTTCCCTTCGGTCCCCGCAGCAAAGACATTCTTAACGCAAGGACGCAAAGGTTTCGGGAATTCCCCTTCTTGCTGTTTTTGGGGCGGTGGGAAGTTCCTCGCTGCCTTGACGGACAGAGTCTGTTAAGCTGCCACGTCGCAATACGCGGCGTGAGATCGGGGCTGAGGCACGGGCTCGCCAGCCCTTCGCAGGCCCTCGATGTGGAATTCAATCGCGTCGTGCATCTCGGACTCAACCACATCGCGGGTCTCGCCCGTCGCGGCGCAGCCAGG
Source organism: uncultured Verrucomicrobiae bacterium (assembly GCA_963764165.1). GTDB lineage: Bacteria > Verrucomicrobiota > Verrucomicrobiia > Limisphaerales > Palsa-1400 > Palsa-1400. Next base: position 2,344,917 of record CAVXRD010000002.1, on the reverse strand, counting down.
CAAATCCGGTGAATACGCTGAGAAGCCCGTGACGGTATTCTCAATAACGATCAAGTATCGGCTCATTTCAATCCTGCCTGTTTTAATATGCTGTTTTTTGTCCCCGGCGCAAGGTCATCGCCCGGCTTGCCAGCCACAGTTACCAGCCCTCGCTTGACCGGGTGTTTGTATTGCCGATGGCTGCCGCGAGTTCGATCCAAGAACCAGCCATCATCTTCAATCAGACGTATCATGTCCCGAATTTTCACGCCGCCAACAGGTGCCAAGATGCAAACCTTCTCAGCCCAAATCAACTCCCAAAAAAGGGTTTAACAGACCAACAGCGTCATACCAGCGTCAATCCTCACTTTTGACACTTTTGTATGTGGAAGTGGGAATCAGTCTTCATCCGCTGCCATTCCCGCCGCTCGCGCCCGGGCCGTAAGAACCGCATGTCGGCGGCAAGAATTTCAACGCAAAGTCGCAAAGTCGCCAAGACGCAAAAAGGATTCTGAGTCTGACCAGCCGAAGCCACCAAAAGGTGCGCACGAGGTGAGCACGAGGCCGGCGTCAATCCTCACTTTTTACACTTTTGTCTTCGGAAAAGGGAATCCGTCTTCATCCACTGCCATTCCCGCGACTCGCGCCGGGACCGTAAAAACCGCGTCGTGTTACTGCTTGCAGCCCGCCCAGCAATCCCAACGGGATTGACGGGCATTTATCGGCGGGCAGGCGCGCGATTTTGCTGGTGCGGGCGCGGCCGGTCGGCCCGCGGCACTCCTGGCCCGGCGCTGCCGGCGCTGTTTTCGCCTCCGGCCCCGGCTGAACAATCGATGATACGGCTGTCATACGCTTTCGAAAAGACCACAGAAACGTGGAACTGCAAGCATAATTGACAAAAAAGATTTTTGGGCTTATTTTTCTCCCTGTCGCCGTCAAGGCGTGTTCTTTGATATTTTGCGGTTCATTTCAGGCCGCGAGGAACCTCTGCGTTCTCCGCGCCTCTGCGCGCGATTGCGTTTCATGCCGCGATGAAACCACAGCGGGAAAAGAATTCTCGCGCAGAGAAGATGAGTGCGCAGAGGAACAGAAATCGTGATCGGGGCATTGCACGGTATTGCACCCTATTGCACTCTTGGTTTTTCGAGGCGGATTTCACCCTCAATGCTGCACTCCTGAGGAAGGTGTCAGACGAACAGAATCACAAAGTTAATCCGCTGCATGCAGCGGGAAACAGGTCGCCAGCATAGTTGAATATTTCAAGGGCGCGTGACGAACAGCTCCTTTCTAAATAATTCGGCTCCTTCGAGTCTTGAAATTGGGCACTTCTACTCCACCGAAATCGTTGAAGAAACCTTTCGGTGAAATCTTTATTCGTGACAGCCAATGCAGGACATGGCATCGCCTTTTTTCTTTAGAATCGCCACATCCTTGATGGCGAGCCATTCCTCCGCCCGGCGGGAATACGCGGAATCGGGGCATTCTTTTTTTATGCGTTCGAGGATGGCGCGGGATTTTTCCAGATTGCCAAGCTCGAGGTATCCATAGGCCAGACCCGAAAGAAGCTCGCCCTTGGCGTGGCGTGAGACTTGGGCAAAGCGCGGCTGCTGCAATTGGAGCACTTTCTCGTAATCGTTCACGCCGGTCTCGTAAAGGTGGCGCGACACTTGCGGAACCGGGTTGTACTTGGCAATCCCGAGATAAGTCGATCCGCGCGGGATCAAAACTTGCAGATCGCCGGGCCGCATTGCGACCGCGTCATCGCTTTCCTTCAAACCTTGTTCGTAAAGGCGCATGCCTTCCGGGATGTCATTGCTTTGGAACGCCTTTCCCGCCAACGCCAGGTCGCCCGAGCCTTTCCAGGCCAGCGCGGGCGCATATTTCGGGTCCTTGGCCAGGCGGTCTTCGCACAGCTTCATCGCCTGCTTGAATTTCTCCGGGTCGCCGGAAAAGAAATCGTCGCGGATGAGATTGTCGAAGCGGTCAGGCATGGAATTTGTCGGCGCAGGCGCATCGCCTGCGATGGCTGGGCGACTGGCCGTCAACGTGAAGAGCGCTGTGGTAAATGCGACAGCCAGCAACCGGCGTTTGGCTCGCGAGGCCAAAGCCCACCAGCCGACCATTGGCACCACCCAGACTAGATTCAACCACAATGAATGGCTCACAAACCACGTCGCGCCACGGAAAAACGCATTTGTTGTCGCGTCGCCGCTCATCACGTCGTGGGAAGCGGCGACTCCGCCCGTCGCCGCTTTCCAGGCCACTGCGCAACCGCCGAAAGAGGTCCAACCCAACGCCAATCCCCCGATCGCCCATGCGCCGATTGCGAGTCCTCCCACAGGCAGCAGCCCGATGCCCGTCCCGCCCCACGAAATAATTCCGAGCGCGCACCCTCCTATGGAAATCGGAGCAACCGCCATCCCGCCGAAGGCGAACAGCCCGCCAACAGCGCATCCGCCAGCCGCAATCCATGCTTTAACCACGCAATCCTTCCCGCGCATAGCCCCGCCAACGCGAATGTGCACCAGCGGCAGTCCAAAAAACGCAGTGGCGCTTCGATATTCCCACGCCACCGGAGTTGCGCGCGTGGGCGCGAAGCGGCGGCCAGTTCGGAACGACCAAAGCCCCAGCCCGAGAAACGTTCCAGCGCCCGCCACAGACAATCCGGCCACCAGCGATGTCAACAATTGTTTGTGATGCCGGCCCTCCAACGATCCCCACCAAACCAGCGCGGATAGGAGGACGGAATAACCGACGACGGCGGCGAGAAGCCGTTGGTAGAATTGCCTGACATAAAACCGCTCTTGTTCAGTCGAAGCCAAGGCAAGGCTTGCCCGGTAGCCTGCGTAATTGCCGAGAAAAATCGGGAACACCGCAGCGAGAAGGCCTTTCAGTCCGGCCCCCCCAGCTTTCACCGCTGCGCCTCCTGTCACTGTCGATGTCATCGCTGGCAGCGCCACCAGGACGTTGCCCGCGAATCCCGGTCCCGGGCCGGTGCGTTCCAATGCGCCTTCCACGAACGCCATCACTTGATCGGCAAGGAGTTTGCGCCCGCGGGAAAGTCTTTGTTTGACAGCGTCCTCGGACAAGTCCAGCGCCTCCGCCACACTCGAGATGGAGCGATGCTCGCGATAGAAAAGAATCAGTGGTTCGCGGCAGCCTTCTGGCAATTGCTCAATCGAACGCCACAAAATCGCTTCCTCCTCGCGCGACATCGTGCGCTCCATTGGAGTCGGCTCGATGGCGTGGCTTTCCGCGACGGAATCCAGCGACTCGGCCGCGCCCACGGGCTCGCGTCCCTCGCGCTTAAGCAAATCGCAGCTGAGATTGCGCGCGATGCGACAGAGCCAGGGGCGCAATTTGGCGGGCTCGCGCAAGCCCGGCAATTGCCGCCACGCGGCGAGGAAAGTTTCCTGCGCCAAGTCTTCGCTCTGGCTGAGGTTGCCGGTCGCGTTGTAAGCCAGCGCGCAAATGAGCGATTGGTAACGGCGGACGATGGACCCAAAGGCTTCCCGATTGCCTTGCAGCGAGGCGGCCACGAGACTTGCGTCATTGGGTTCCGAAGCGATCATGAGGTTTGTCATCATATTACTCATTACGTCCGAAAAACCAATCCCGAGGTGACAAAGTATTTTGGATTGCCGCTCGGGCTTCCCATTCCTCCCAATATTCCCATCACTCCCATTTTCATGGGAAGTATGGCAATAATAGGGCGGCTCGGCGGCAGCCTCGCCCTACCGAGATCTTCTACGTAAGAACATGCCGCAAGTAGAGATACATGATGGGGGCGTTGAAAAGGAGGCTGTCGAGCAAATCCAGAATGCCGCCGATGCCGGGGAAAATGGCGCCGGAATCCTTTAGTCCCGCTTCGCGTTTAAAGAGCGATTCGATTAGATCTCCGATCACGGCTGTCAAGCTCAGTATAACGCCGAGAATGATCGAGTGCATCAGGTTCATGCCCACGAGATGTTTCGCCGCGAGGTGAGCGTAAATGACGCTGGCGGCGGTCGAAACCACAATCGCGCCGCCAAAGCCTTCCCATGTTTTTCCCGGACTGATGCGCGGGATCATTTTGTGTTTGCCGATCAGCGAGCCGACAAAGTACGCGCCGCAATCGCTGAACTTCGTCACCAGCACAAAATACAAAACGTAATATTGCCCCTCCACTCCAGCCTGGGTGAAGAAATTGATTTTTTGGATGAAGTTCAGCAGCCACGGCACATACATCAACCCAAACAGCGTGATCGAAATGGCGAGAATTCCGGTGGAGACTTTGCGCGACACGAATTGCCGCACACACAATCCCAGCACGAAGAGAATGATGAATATCGTCTCGCGGTCATTCATCCGCGATGGTGTCACCGCCCGGCCGACTTCGCCGGAAGTGCAGGCGAAGGTGAACAGAATCAGCAGGATGCCGCCGCATAATCCCAGCTTCGGATAGCAGGCATACTTTAGCCGTTCCGCCATGCCGTAAAACTCGATCATCCCCGTCACCGCCAGCAGCAGGACAATGGCAAGAAAAACGTAATCGGAAAGAATCTTGTGACCCGAAAACAATCCGCCAATGACCACCGTCCATAAAATAACGGTGCTGGTCAGTCGCCGAAAAAATATCGCCTTCTTCGAGAGCGGAACGGGCGCGGATGCTGGGGCGGGCGGAATGGGCGCAGGCATAATTACACGAGACCAAACCGCCGGTGCCGCCGCGTGAATTCCTCCAGCGCCTCGAAAAATTGCGGCTTGCGAAAATCCGGCCACAACGTCGGCGTCACGACCAATTCAGCGTAGGATATTTGCCAGAGAAGGAAATTGCTGAGCCGCATTTCGCCGCTGGTGCGGATGAGCAAATCGGGATCGGGAAAATGGGCGGTGTAGAGATGCTGCGAAACCAATTGCTCGTTGATCTCCGCCGGCTCCAATTGCCCTTCCTTGACCTTTTGCGCGATGCTGCGAACAGCCTCAACCATCTCCGTCCGTCCGCCGTAACTGAGGGCCAGGATGAGCGTCAGTCCGTTGTTCTTCGAGAGCGCCGCTTTCGTTTTGGCCAACTGCTCCTGCACAAATTCCGGCAGCCGGTAAATCTGGCCAATGGCTTCGAGCCGGACATTGCTCCGGTTCAATTCGCCGATTTCGCCTTTGAGAAACCGGGCCAGATATTTCATCAGCGTGTCGACCTCGTCCTTGGGCCGGTTCCAATTTTCCACTGAGAATGCGTAGAGAGTCAGGAATTTGATGCCGACTTCGCCCGCCGCCCGGACCACGGCGCGCACGGATTCAACGCCATTGCGATGGCCTTCGACGCGCGGAAGGTGGCGCTGTTTGGCCCAGCGGCCATTGCCATCCATGATGACGGCGACGTGAGTGGGAATGCCCGCCTGAGCCTGGGGACTTAATGTGCCGCGCGGATTCAAGGTCAAGTGAGAGGAATCGACTTAGTTCTTGTCGTCCTGATTCTTGTCCTTCAGTTTTTCGGGGGACTGGAGCCCGACGGATTGGGCGATGTCGTCGAATTCCTCGCGGCTGACACTATCGAGCGTCTTGCCTTTGGCCGTCAGCTTTTCGTTGATGCGGATGGCCTTTTCGGTCATCGCTTCGTGAGTTTCCGCGGTGCCGCCGACGAGGGCAAAGTTGGGGCCGGTGGTCAGGCGCTTATGCCCGTCGGTGTCCAAACCGACGCCGAGCATGAGAGCCTTCGTTTTTCTTTTGCGCTTTTCCGCCACTCACACAACCTAACTGCCCTCGTCTTGACTTCAAGCGGAAAAAAGGCTGGACAGTTCAAACTCAACGACGGTCCACCATCAGCGGCGCCCACGCCCCAAAGCCGGATGCCGGGAATGATGACGCACAACGAGAACTTTGACCGAATCACCGACGACACGGAATAGAAAATGATACGGAAACCGACGCAGATTCGCGCGGCGCAGCTTACGCTCTCGAATTGAAAAACTCTCCGGCCTCTCGGATGCTTCGAGCATTAATTGGCGCAACTCGTCGTAGAATTCAGCCGCAAGCTCCTGATTCCCCGCTTGCACGTAATACGCCACGATCTGATTTATGTCCGAATGAACGGCACGGTGAAGAATCAACCGCATCAGCCGCAGCCACGCCCCATAAGTTTGTCAAGCTGCTCCAGCGAAATACCCAACGACGGATTTTTGTCCAAATCGGCATCGCGGCGAAGTGCCTCAGCGACGCCTTCGTCCTCATCGCGAAGGACTGGCGGCAGCGATTCGAGCAAATGGGCCGCCAGAACGGCTCGGTCGCTTTCCGGCAAATCCAACGCCAGCTTTTCAACTTCTGATATCGTTGCCATGAACCGAAGCATAAGGCGGGTAAATGGCGAAGGCAAGTTCCCATGCGGGACTCGCGCAGGGCAGACGCATCTTAATTCTTGTAATCTATTGAAAATCAACGAGCGCCCAGCTCGTTGATTGGTAGGGCGCCTCGCCGAGGCGTCCGGGTGAGGCATTATTCGCGGACAACGCCAAAAGCATTTTCGCGCGCAACCGGACGCCTCGGCGAGGCGTCCCCACCTCGGAATTTAGATGCGTCTGCCCTGGGGGGTCGCGTGGCGCGGTATCGGCCCGCGCACTAATCGTTTTGAATTGTTTTCATCTTGATGCGTGAACAGGGTCGCCTCGGATTAAGCCGAGACGATGAAAGGGGTCATGGAACGAATGGCGCTTGCGTTGTGACTTCAAGCGGAAAAACACTGGGCATTTACTGCGGGCCGAAGTAGACTTCGCCGCTCAATCCATTGTTCAGGAAATATCCATAACCGCAATCCTGGTCGGGCAAAAATATCCCAATAAAGCTTAAATCATGTCCACCAGCGGGATTCGGAACGGAACCTCGAAACACGCCCGATGAGAGGGCAAAATTAATGGTGATCCCTTTTGCCGCCTCGATCCGTTCGCTTGCGGCCACTGAAAAGTCGTTGGTCGCATTCTCCGCGAGGCCGGCTCCGCTCAAAACCAATTGCCCAAAGCCAAATGTTAAGAGCGGCGATTTTGTTGTGCCGGCTTTAAACGGCGATCCCTCAAGTGCGGCGCTTTGCGAGAAACCCTCTTTATAGGCAGAGGCTTTCGGAATGGGCGATTTTGTCCAGACAAGTTTACCCGACAACCCGGAGGCGCTGGCGTTCGTGAAACTGAGCCAGCCGATGAGTTCGCCCTGTCCGGTGTACATGGACGAATAAAGCGCCCATTGCCCGGCGTCAGAAATGGTGGTGGTCTGGCTGACAGGAGTGCCATCGGCCAGCGTTCCCTCAAAGACCAGTCCGCCGGCGCCGCCGATGGTTACGATTCCGTAGCCGTCGCCCTGCGGCTCCAGCGCGTTGCCGTTTCCGGGACCATGGATAACCACATTGTAGCGGCCCGCGTAGCGGCACGGATTTGTGCGGGTGTTGTAGGTTGATTCGGCCGCGAGGGCTTGCGCCGTCCACACATCATTGCCCACCGTGCCCGCCAGTTGTTCGGGGTTATTGGCCGTGAATTGGAGCTGTATTTGCACCGGATCCTGGCCCGCGACGTTCACCGCGTTGTAAGCGGCGCCAGATGCATCGAATTTTCCGGAGAACGAGTAGACCTTCGAGCCCAAAGTCATACGCCCCGAGTAGTCCGCTTTTGTATTCACAACAACGGACAGGTATCCTGATTGCCCGATTTCCACCGCATTCGTGCTATAGAACAGCCCGTTGTAGGTTCCTGAAGGCGGATAGTTTGTGGACACCGTGCCCAGCAAGCCAAACACAGAAAGAGTTCCGCGGCCTCCGACATACACTTTTCCATTGGCAACAGTGGGCACGGCAAATTTCGTTCCCTCTCCAAGCTGATCACGCGAACCAGCTTCGTCACTGTTATAGAGTTCAGCGGAGACATTGGTGGCCGCGTCCGCCACCAGCGTGGCCGGATTTCCGTATTGAATAATCCAAATGATGCCATCCATTCCACCATAAGCCGAGACGCTCGGGGTCGCCCCGGGGAACGGCAGGATGCGATTCGCCACCGACGTCGCGGGCAAGTTGAGCATTCCGTCCGCAACCGCGAAGGAAGAAAGCGAGTCATTGGCCGCCGTTACATAGACTGAGCCATTAAAATAGGCCGGCGTGTCGAAATGCCCGCCGTTCATGGCTACCGTTTGCAATACGGCGTCCGAGGTGCCGCCTGCGTTATAATGATTGTTGCCTTCGGTAAAAGCATCGCGATTGAGCAGATACATCGTTCCCAGCTTCCCGCCGGCCAGCATCAGATGGGGAGTTTGGCCTGGCTGATTGGGCAGCAGAAGTATTCCGCCTGAACCGATGTCCAAATCATTATCGGCCATGTAAGCCTGATTATAAGGCGTGAAATAGTCCGCCACCTGCAAATGATGCGCGGTGGATAGCTTTATAAAGCTATCGCCATATTCGGTTCCGTTGGTGCCGTTGTAGGCATCGAAACTTCCATTGCCCGTGGCGAAATACAAATCTCCGGAAGCATCCACCGCCAGCCCGCATCCGCCCATCCATATGCCCGCTTCCCCGGCATCGCCGTTGGTATCTGTGTTGACGCTATTGGGTGTCGTGTTGAAGATATTATTGGTGGTTAGCTTCAGGTTGCTGGCATTGTAGCCGAGAATCCAGCCGTGATACGGATCGCTGTCCGCGTATCCGCAATAAGGAACATAAACAATTCCGTCCGACAACGTCAGCGCCGCGCGCTGCAACTGCTGCATGGCCTCGAATCTCACCATCCCATTGGAACCGCCAACTCCCGCGCCCCGAATCGCCGCGGATACAATGACTGGGCTGTAGGATCGCTCTTTCCCGGTTTCGATATTGAGCGCGTGCATGCGATGTATGTAATTGGAGGCTGTATGTTCAAAGGTATCCACATAGAGCGTCATGGTGGCGAGGTCGATGACTGGAGTGCCTGTAATGCCCACCTGCGGTGTTATCTGGGTGAAACCACCGTAACGATTTCCAAAATCGGGCGTTGGTGTTCGCGCGGCGGTTCCCAGATTGGCATGCCACAACAATCCGCCCCGTGTGCCTGAGTCCGAGTCCGCATTGAAGGCGTAGACGCTGTTGTTCTCGGTGGCGACAATAACCGCATTGTGGACTCCGAGGCCGGGAACATTGAGGGAGGAGACATATAATGGCTGCGCGTAAACATCGCCGTCCACCGGGTAGGTGAACAGCTTCCCAAACGAACCCGCATTGACATTCGCCGGGGTCAAAATTGTTTCACTGAGATTTTGCCCTGTGCGGCCATTGTCATTGTGATAAGTCAAGACGTCCACCGCGCCCCGCGCCGCGGCAGTCATCAAAATCAAGGCAATCCCCGCCCTCCACGCAGAAACTGAATTTTGCATCCGACACTACTCTGGCACCGTGGCACCAAGAAAGAATGGGGTGATGCTTCTAAACCGGTTTTAACTAGACCTTCCCGGCCCTAATGTAATTCCCGGAGGGTGGGGTCGGCATCCCGGTTCCGGCAGCATTCACCCCCGTTACCTTGGCGATTCACCCCCTTTGCTCTCGGTTCCTCCACGTTTCAGTGGAATTAGTGGCAAATCCGATTCATTTGGCGAGGAAACTCTGCGCCCTCCGCGCGCGATTGCGTTTAATCAAGGTTGGAATCGCATGCATCGTCAACTGCCTACTATAGGGAAAAAGACTATCACGCAGAGAAGATGAGTGCGCAGAGGAATATAAAGACAAATCCCGCGCCCCCAATTACCAATGGGACGGGAGGCTTTTACCTCAGATTTTTAATACAACGGCCAAAGCATTTGCAATCTGGCGGAGTTGATCCTCTGATACTTCTCCGAGGCGCCGGATAAAGCGTTGTTCGGCGAGAGACCTTACTTGGAACGAATCGGCCGCTGATGATTTGCTCAAGCCGTTTTTGGGATTGGGATCAACGCGAACCATCCATGGCGCCACCGCGTATCGATCTTTCCAGTCCGTCACAGGCACAACCACCTTTAACGGCAAGAGCCCAATCGAATCGTCGCTCACGATGATGGCAGGCCGGGTCTTTTGAATTCCGCACCAACCGTCGGATCAAGATTCAAAAGCCAAATTTCCCCTCTATGCATGGAATGGGACTCCATCCAAAGCTGTAAAAGCAGTCAATTCCTTGTCAGATGAATAATCCGCCTTTAAAGCCTCCGCGGCGCGGGCCAGCAGTGCGTCGATAGACTCAGGATTTGGCTTGGATGCGGCCGATTCGGAAGGAGCTGGTCCAATCACGGAGAATCTGATTCCACGCTCCGCCAAAAATCCCAACGCTGTAGCCGGCACAGCGGTTTCGCCGGCGGTCCAACTTTTCCCGGAGAATCGTGGAATCAGTGTATCCAGCGCCAACTGCTCGGTCTCTTTGTCTGGAAATCGTATTAGAATCTGCATGTTTAAAGTTAACGCCGGCTATTGGCGATGGCAAGAATTTCGGCGGCAGTGGTTGCGAGACATCGGGGGGAAGTTTGCCAATGGAGAACTGGCCAAATATCAACACATGTTGCAGATGTGGCCATAAGCCTCCCTCTTCCGAAAAGATTTGATGGCCTCGCCGGGACCATGTACCGCCGTCCGCAATCAAACCACCGCAAATATGCGCTTAATGTCGGCTGACCGAAAATATGTGATCATGTTGGTCCAATAAACATCCAGGTGTCTGCGCTACTCCTGCGGACTCGCTCCTCACTCACTTCCAATCACACCTCGTTCGCGGGCTTTTCCTGATTCTCCTTGATTTTATGATTCGATGGGCTTAAGTGAGAACCTGTTTTTATGGACACATCGAATCCGCTTTTGAAACGGGAGGCAGCCTGGAGTGCTTCCGGCACTGAAACATCCGTCATGACGCTGGAAGGGGCGGTTAATAAGAGTGGCTTCCTTCTTCTCATCTGCCTGGGTGCCGCGGCCTTCAGTTGGCACACTCCGGAGTGGCACGGACCTTTCCTCCTGGCGGGCATCCTTGGAGGTTTCGTGGTCTGCCTTGTCGGGATATTTATGCCCAAGACCACACCCGTGACGGCGCCTCTTTACGCCGCGCTGGAAGGTCTGGCCCTGGGCGCCATTTCGCAAGTGATGAACCTGCGCTACGCGGGCATTGCTGCCAATGCCTTTTTGCTGACCTTCGCGGTGTTTGGAGTCATGCTGGTCCTTTATGCAACCCGGATTGTGCGGGTCACGGATAAGCTGGCGCTGGGCATCATCATTGCCACCGCAGCTATCGCCGTGGTTTATCTGGCGGAATTCGTGCTTGGCTTTTTTAACGTCTCGATCCCTTACATGCACGATACCGGGCCGATTGGCATTGGCATCAGCCTGCTCATTGTGGGCGTGGCGGCCTTTAATCTTTTGCTCGATTTTGCCGTGATTGAATCAAACGTCCAGCAAGGCTCTCCCAAATACATGGAATGGTATAGCGGCATGGCCCTGCTGGTGACCCTCGTCTGGCTGTATTTGGAAATTCTTCGCCTCCTGAGCAAGCTGCGCAGTCGATAAGCGCGTGTTTCTCGCCGAAAGAATTCGTGCGAGGGGGAACCGGAACTTGTTCATCTACCCCAGAGGCTGGCACCGAGATCCTCCGAGGTCGGTTGATGATGCGTTTTGCCGTCCCCGCGGATAAGCGGCAATTCGGCGCGTTTACGAGGCGGGATCGTCTCGTCGGCGCTCAGTCCCGCAACCGGCAAAACCGTCAAAAGGCCGCTAGCTTTTTCAGGTGGCTTTTCAACCCCTCGGGCCACTATGCCGTCATGCTCGATTTCCACCTCGACCGTAACATAACTCATGTCGACATTCTAACCGGTTTTCATACGCATGGCCAATCGAATCAGTTCGCAAAAAAAATGAAAACGGCCTTGGGAGGGAATCACGATGCCGATGAAATGGATGGCGGAGGGGCTGAATATGCGGTTGTTTGGATCGTTGTCAAGCCTACTTTGCCGAAAGCGCAAATGACTCAAAGCGAAATGTGTAATTATGTGGGACCGACCGTTTTTGCGTCAAGACGTTACACCTTTTCCGGCCGAAGGGCATACTTATGGCAGCGGTTCTTTATCGGTTTGACCGCTCCGGCTATTAGGTTCACTCTGTATTTGAATGCCAGAAGGCCAACCAACTACTCCGCCGGCTGCGCCGGAAGCCCCGCCATCAGGACAGAACGTCACGAAGCCCGACGCATTGCCTTGGCAAAACAGCTTCAAGAGTTTCGGTCTTGCTGTCAAAGAGACCGCAAGGACTGGAAAAGCCGAGCATTGGCGCAAATGGCTGTGGGACGAATTAGCCGCTTTGAAAAGGGGGCATGTGGTAATCTGTGTTCTGCTGTCGGTCATTTTTTATTTCGGTCACAGTTGTGGCGTCGACGCCAGCAAGGGCAAGATTTCAAAGCAGGAGGGTACAATCGATACGCTGACTCGACAGCATACGGATGATCAACATTCCATTCTTCAGGTTACGGGAGAAGCCCGTGAACAAAACCGCCAGAAAGACCAAATCATTTCGGATCTGAAAACGGAAAAAGCGTCCCTCCAGAATCAATTATCGGTTTTCTCCCACCTCCCACCTGATACCTTGGCGCTCGTAAGCAATTTGTTAGTGATGCAGTCCAACGGAATTATTACTGCTGCTCAAATGCGTGAATCGCTGACAAATGCTTTGTCTGGGATCGTTGAAGAAAAGCCTTGGTTTGGGTTATCTGTAGATTTTAATCCCGTCAGTGACGGCCAAGTGATTCCGATGGGAACGAACCGTACGTTTTCATTTATGGCTCCCAATCTGTCTCACGTTACTGCAACAGGCATGACGCTTGAATTTTATTGTTCCTTGGCGGAATCCAATATAGCAGCTCCCGGGTGGAACCCGGAACCGATTGGGGGTAGCTTCTCGCATTACAGACTTGTTGCTGATCATCCGTCACCTGGTATTTTTCCGGTTGGCTCTCTTAATTCTTCATTTATCGGCTTTCCAGTAACCGTTTCGACAAACGTGACCGGACTTATTCCAATCACGGTTTCGGTTTTTTCAGATCGGTCGACGAATCAAATTTTTAGGCTTTTGTTTCGGTTTGAGCGTTAGACTCTATGGCGGGTCAGACCAAGACCAACATAATCAGATATTCTGGGCGCGGTCATTTGCTCCCCTACCGAACAGATTTGATATCCACGCCAGGCTCTTCACCGCCCTCCGCAATAAAACAACCGAAAATATGCGCTCATTGCGGCTAATCGAAAATATGTGATCATGTTGGTCACCCCGTTCTTCTGACATCTCGCTCGGCAATTTAAATAAGATCGTGTGTTGACGATTTGACTCGGCTATTGCTACAACTTTCGCCCAATGAGCGCGGAGCCAGCCAAATTAGCCATCGCCTATCTTGCTGACGGCAAAGTCCGCGTCAAAAATGGTTCTTCCCCGGCGCGGACGGTGGAGAGCGCCTACGGAAATTCCATGCGCGAAAAGGCGGTGCGGGCTCAGCAAAAGCATTCATGGAAAAGCACCGGCGGCAGTTCGCCCTTTGGCGCGGGACTTTGGGGCAAGGATGCTGTCGCGCAAGATGTGCCGCTTTCCATCACCAGCATTTGCGCCAGCAGTGAAAGCGGCAGGCTTCTTTACTCCCTTGAAAGCGGCAGCCTTTGCGCGCTCCTGGAATCCGAACCGTTGGGCGCGGAGGAAAAGCGCCTCTGGAACGACAATCGCACCCGCCTGCGCCATCTCGCCATTTCCCCCGTCACCGGTGATCTGCTTTGCGCGGTGCTCCATGAAAATGGAACCGCCAATATCGGAATCAAGGTCCACGGGGAGGGCGGCGTGGCGGAATTGACCGAAGGGGATTCATTTGACACCGCTCCCCGCTGGGCGCCTGGCGATGGGAAAAAAATTCTCTTTCAATCCGCCGGGGTCGGACGGGACCGCAATGGACACTTCGCTGGCTTGGGGCCTTTCTGCATCCAGCAGTTGGAAATGGAATCGGGCGAACTAACAACCTTGCTCGAAGATTCGCGCCACGATTGTTTGGCGCCCCAGGGCCGCGAGGATGGCAGTCTTTATTTCATTCGCCGTCCCTATGCGCCCGGAGGCGGTTTCAATTTCCTGCGCGCGCTGAAGGATATGGTGCTCTTTCCGTTCCGCGTGATCAACGTCCTGTATCAACTCCTCAATTTGCTCTCCGCCCTTTTGACAGGCCGCCAGCTTTCAACCGACACGAGCGCAGAAACGCGGCGGATGAACATGCGACAGATGATGATTTGGGGAAACCTGGTGCAGGCCCAAAAGACGCGCAGACCCGAGGAAGAAGGCGTGGATCTCGTGCCTCGCTCGTGGCAATTGTGCCGTCGCGACGCCTCGGGGCAAACCACCGTCGTGGCTTCAGTCGTGCTGGCCTATGACATCGCCCGCGATGGCACGATCATTTGCACCAACGGCAGCGCCCTCAACGTCATTCATCCCGATGGCCGCAGCGAGCGCCTCCTGGCCGAGCCTATGATCGAGCAGGTTTTCTTTATTTAAATTGAAACGTGAAGGGTCCTGGAAAAACGGCGGTTTTTGTTTTCTCATCCGGTCCCTTCTGTTGACAAAAGGCGTTGAGCGCTGACCCGAATCCGTTTCCGCGCTGTGCTCTTACAATTTTTGACAACCCTGTCCGCCCAGAACATGCTGTGTTCATGATCACAAACAGATTTTATTCGAGCACGCTTTTCGCCGTCGCCCTGGTTGGTTCCTGCGCCGCCGCTGACTCGAACCAAACCGTCCAGGTAAACCTGGACAAGCTGCTCAACGCCCGCGTCGTTATCACCCAGAAGGAGGGTCAACTGCAACTGGCCGATCACGCCCTCGACACCGGCAACTCTATCCTGATCACCAAAGCGGCCGCGGAAGTCTCCAAGGCGGGCCAGCTTAATCCACTTCCATCTTCCGGCCTCATCGCCGCCAATGCCAGGCATCCGGAAGTCAAACTGCATTATGCCGACGGCGAGGCCGGCCCACAGGTCCGCCGGATGCCGGCCAGCTCAGAAACCTGTGGCATCCCTGTCCCACCCAACCACTATAAGCAGATGCAAGCCTTCTTTATCAGCGCCAACGGATCCACACCGATCACGGTGACACTCCGCTACGTCGATGGCTCCGTGGAGCAGCGCGCAACCCGCGTGCCGGACTTTTACTTTTTGCCCAAGGCAGCCGATAGCGGCTGGTTTGTTTTAGTCGATGGCTTTGGAAAAGTGGATGCCAAAGGCCACAAGACCGAAACGGATCATCACTACATCCACGGTTTCGACCTCAATCCCGACGCCGCCAAGATCCTGCATCAGGTTGAAATTAACAAAGAACCCTCGGGTTCAGTCCTGAATCTTTTTGCCCTCAGCGGAACGGTGCAGCCGGTCCAATAGCTTTCAAAACAATCCGTGAAAGGGCCTGTCCTGGAAAAATGACAGTTTTGCTTTCCCATCCGGTCCCTTTTGGACAATCGAGGTTTCGCTTGCCATGCCCCACATACCACATAAACGTGTAATTGCAAGCGTAATTGACTAAAAGGGCTTCCGGGCTTATTTTTCTTCCTGTCGCCGTCAGGGCGTGTTCTTTGATATTTTGCGGATTTCTGAGTCTCTGGTTCGGGGCTGAGGCGTAAGATGGGATCGGAGCGTTGCATGCTATTGCACCCTATTGCACCCTCAGTTTTCACGGCCAAACCCCCATCGCCGCCGGCCATCGCTCGATGTCCGCCGATGGCCGCGCTCCTAAATTCAACAGCGTGCGAGACAAATACCTTTGGGACCTTGTTTTCCTTGGTGTGAAGATTCTCTGTGTTCCGAAAATGTTGCCGGTTGTTGCCACCTTGCAGCCATTTGTGTTGCCACTTAATTCCTTTGCCTTCAACGATGTAACGGGTGTTGCCACTTTTTGGAGATCATATGTTATATATGTGGAACGACCGAACTCAGGAAAGGAGACCCAAGCCGAGGTCGCGCGCAACGTCAATTCGATACCGCCCGGGCGTCAATCCATATCACTCCCGGCGTCCGAAAACGACTGAAGCCTCCGTTCCTGACTTCGTGAGTTCCAGATTCATTTTTCGCATTTTGTTCCTTAAAAGCCCCTCTAAAAAAAGGTGGAAATCAGACTTTACAGGCGTCTGAATCGTAATTATGCTTCCCGTTCAACGAATATTGATCGAAAAGAATATGGAAAAAGGAAAGACGATAGCAGGGTTCCGACTGCACGAACGCGACACAGGGTCCGCTGACGTGCAGGTCGCTCTATTGACCGAACGCATCAATCACCTGACTGAGCATTTGCAGCAGAATGTCAAAGACCACAGCTCCCGCCGCGGTCTCCTCGTCATGGTCGGCCAGCGCCGCCGCTTATTGGATTATCTCCATAGCACGGATTTGCCGCGTTATCAGACGGTCACCAAGAAGCTCAAGCTTCGCCACTGAGATTTTTCACTTCTCGGTATGCCAGGCCCATTGTTTTGGGCCCTCGGCTTGATCAATGCCATCGGCCCGTCCTTCGCGAGCGGGCTTTTGCGCAGGATGAATTCGCGATTAGAAATTCTGCTGACTTGGGGTGATTTCAATCAAAACCCAAAACCTTCGGCCCAGCCGGGCCGCCTTGGTCTTGATTGAAGTTCCTTCAAGTCAGCGGGAAGTATCATATTATGGCAGCAGAAAGAGTTATCGCCTCAGTCGGGGGCAAAGAAATTATCATCGAAACCGGCAAACTGGCCAAACAAGCTGACGGCTCCGTCACGGTTCAACTGGGAGAAACCATCGTTCTCGTCGCGGCCGTCGCGGCCAGCAAGGCCAAACCGGGCCAGGAATTTTTCCCGCTCACCGTCGATTACCGCGAAAAAGCGGCCGCGGCCGGAAAATTCCCCGGCGGCTACTTCAAGCGTGAAGGTCGCCCGACGGAAAAGGAAATTCTCACCAGCCGCCTGACCGATCGCCCGATTCGCCCGCTTTTCCCCAAAGGCTGGTTCAACGAAGTCCAGGTGCAGAGCCTCCTGCTTAGCGCGGATGGCGAAAATGATTCCGATATTCTCACCATCATCGGCGCCTCGGCATCCTTGAGCGTGAGCGATATTCCGTGGGACGGCCCGCTCGGCGCGTTGCGCATCGGCCGGGTCAACGGCCAGTTCATTGCCAACCCCACCCACAGCGAGATGAGGGACAGCGATCTCGATTTGATTTACGTCGGCAACAGTTCCGATGTTGTCATGTTCGAAGGCGCGGCCAAGGAGATTTCCGAAACGGATTTCATCGCGGCGCTCAAGTTCGGCCACGATTGCTGCCAGCCGATGATCCAGGCGCAAAAGGACCTCGCCGCCCGCGGCGGAAAAGCCAAGCGTTCGATCACCGTGAGCATCGTTCCAGAAGATATTCTGGCCGAAGCCCAATTGCTGGCCGGCGGACGCATGGTTCCAGCGTTGCTCACTGTCAAAAAGCTTGAACGCGAAGTCGCCGTCAAGACGCTCACGGACGAAATCGGCGCCAAGTTGAAGGAAAAATTCGGCGAAGAAAAAGTCACCGACAACGTCCTCAAGGAAGCGTTCTACTACATTCAAAAGGAAGCCGTTCGCGGCCTCGTGATGAATGAGAACAAGCGCCTCGATGGCCGCGGCTTCGAAGATGTCCGCCAAATTACCTGCGAAGTCGGAATGCTCCCGCGCGCCCACGGATCATCGCTGTTCACCCGCGGCGAAACCCAGGCGCTGGCCCTCGTCACCCTCGGCACCAGCGAAGACGCCCAGGAATTCGATTCCTACACTGGCGGCGAGACGACCAAGAAGTTCATCCTGCATTACAACTTCCCCAATTATTCCGTCGGCGAAACCGGCCGCATCTCCGGCCCCGGCCGCCGCGAAATCGGCCACGGCGCTCTTGCCGAACGCTCGATTGAACCAATGCTCCCGCTGGAGACTTATCCTTACGCCGTCCGCGTGACGAGCGAGATTTTGGAATCCAACGGGTCCTCCTCGATGGCCACCGTTTGCGGCGGAACTCTCGCCTTGCTCGACGCCGGCGTGCCGCTGATTCGTCCGGTCGCGGGCATCAGCATCGGCATCTGCACCACGCATGATGACGTGGACAAGATTCTCGATTACAAACTGCTCACCGACATCATCGGCTGGGAAGACGGCTTCTGCGACATGGATTGCAAAATCGCCGGAACCTCCAAGGGCATCACGGGATTCCAGCTCGATTTGAAACTGCGCGGATTGCCGCACAGCATCATGGCGGAGGCGTTGGAGAAAGCCCGCAAAGCCCGCATGTCCATCCTGGACATCATGGCCGCGACCTTGTCGGAACCGCGCAAGGAAATGAGCAAGTACGCTCCGCGCATCGTGCAGGTGAAGATCAACCCGGAAAAGATCGGCGCCCTCATCGGGCCTGGCGGCAAGAACATCAAGCGCCTTGTCGAAGAATCCGGCTGCGAAATCAACATCGACGACGATGGCACAGTCAACATTTACTCCGTCTCGGCGGAAGGCATGAAGATCGCGCAGGACGCCATCGAAGGCATGACGGCGGAAGCCGAAATCGGCAAGCTTTATCGCGGCAAGGTTGTCACGATCAAGGAATTCGGCGCGTTCGTGGAATTTCTGCCGGGCAAGGACGGACTGGTTCACATCAGCGAACTGGCCAACTTCCGTGTCAAACAAACCGAAGACATCGTCAAGATGGGCGATGAAATCTGGGTCAAGTGCCTGGGCGTGGACGAAAAAGGCCGCGTCCGCCTCTCGCGCAAAGCCGCGATGGAAGACCGCGAAAAAGAAATGGGTCCCAAAGCCTAAGTTTCCGATTCGAAACAAATCTCGAGGCGAGCGGCGTAACGGCTGCTCGCCTTTTTTTGTTATTTATTGGGGCATTGGCGAGCGCATCAGCCGCCGTGTCACAGCCGAGGGCTGGGGCAAATCAACCGTCGCCTCCCTTGCCGCCTATATTCGGGCACGCGATCCCAATGCCCGTGGATTTTCCGCGCAAAACCTTTGGCGAATGCTGCAGTTTTATGAAACGTGGCGCGGCGAGGCAAAACTCTCACCACTGGTGAGAGAATTAACATGGAGCAATAATTTGCTCATTCTCGGCAAGTGCAGGCGTCAAGAAGAACGTGAGTTTTATCTGCGCATGGCGGCTCGCGAGCATTGGGGAAAACGGGACTTGGAGCGCCAGATCAACAGCGCGCTTTTCGAGCGAATTGTGCTGGCTCCGGCAAAACTCTCACCACTGGTGAGAGAATTAGCTTTTCCGAATTCGCGCTTTCTCTTTTCCTTTTCCTCCCTGCGAAATCTCCGATCTGAGCCACTCCAGAAAAGCAGGCGCATCGAACGATTGTCCAATGCCGAACACGATCTTATCAAGGAAGTGCATCCGCGAGTCAACGAGACCAAGGAAGGCATGCAGGAAATGATCTCGCCGGCAAAGGAGAATCAACAGGATAACCGGCTCCCTGCAAGGAAACCCATAACCAGCCCCAGGGCATAAACGGCGGCGCTGGACGCCGCATGGATGATCAGGATGATAAATTCCGAATCATATAATGGTTTCGGCAACGGGCTTTCCTGGCCTTTTAGCGCGCTGCAGATTATCGACTCCGCGCTCGGCCACCCAGGCGGCCGCCCTTCTTGGCCGGAGCGTGGTTTTCGGTTTTCCCGCGGCCGGACCCGCTGCGTTTGCCACCGTGGGACATTTTGTTCACGGTCGCCCACGCCCGTCCCGCCGCCTCTTTCGGCTTCACTCCACGATGTTCGTAGCTTTCCTCGATGTGTGCGGCTTGGCGCTTCTGTTTGCTTGTATAGCTTGACTTGTCTCCTCGTGGCATAACTGATCCTTTTGTTTAGCTAGCTTCAACCAGCTTCAACTTGAACGCACGAGAATCAAGCTTGTTCCGTACCACTTGGGTTGAGGAAAGCGATCTGCATTTGTTGCGCGGGTTCTTCCGCATATTGCATTACATGACGCCCCTAAGATTGCGTCATGCAATGGCACTCTGGAAAGAGGTCGCGCGGAAAGCACAGGTTCGCCTTGGGCCGGGATGGCACAACCGCTGCTATTAACGCCTCGCATCGGTCTCCGACCGGGTGACACAAATGCAAAAATCAAAATTAGAATTATCAGTTGGAAGTCCGTTCCCTCTGGGCGCAACCCTTCAAGGCGACGGCGTCAACTTTGCCATCTTCAGCGCGAATGCTGACCGGGTGGATCTTTGTCTCTTTGATTCTCCCGACGCGTCAGACGGAGAATCCATCCGCTTATATCACTGCACAAATCAGATTTGGCATATTTTCGTCAAGGGTCTTCGCCCGGGGCAATGTTACGGCTATCGCGTCTTTGGTCCGCATAACCCCGCCCAGGGCCATCGTTTCAACCCCGCCAAGCTGCTTTTGGATCCGTATGCAAAGGCAATCAGCGGCGACGTAAAATGGGGACCCGAGATGTTTTCGTATTCATTCGAGGATCAAAGCCCGGATAAAGACCTGACGAAAGACGATCGCAACAATGCCCACTGCATGCCCAAATCCGTTGTCATTGACCCAAGTTTCGACTGGAGTGGAGACGCCCCGCCACGAGTTCCGATGAGCAATCTCGTCATCTATGAAACCCACGTCAAGGGCTTCTCCAAGCTCTGGAAGCATCTGCCGGAAAAATCTCGCGGAACCTACGCGGGTTTGGCCTGCGAAGAAGCCATCCGGTATTTCAAAGAGCTTGGAGTGACGGCGGTGGAACTGCTCCCTGTTCACCACCGGGTCAATTCTCAACATCTGCTTGACAAGGGTCTGACGGATTATTGGGGTTACAATACCATTGGCTTTTTTGCCCCCGATTGCCGGTTTTCGGGTTCCGGGTGCCTCGGCGGGCAGGTCAAGGAATTCAAATCGATGGTCAAGAATCTCCACGCCGCCGGACTGGAGGTCATTCTGGACGTCGTCTACAATCACACCTGTGAGGGAAATCATCTTGGCCCCATGCTGTCGTTTCGGGGCATCGACAACTCGGTGTATTACCGCCTTTCGCCGGATAACCACCGCTTTTATTTCGATTACACGGGCACGGGCAACACGCTGGCGGTTTACCGGCCGAACGTCTTGCAGCTTGTCATGGACAGCTTGCGTTACTGGATTACCGAAATGCATGTGGATGGATTTCGCTTCGACCTGGCGGCCGCGCTGGCTCGCGAATTGCACGAGGTCAATCATCTCTCCTCGTTCTTTGACGTCATTCACCAGGATCCCACTATTTCACAAGTGAAGCTGATCGCCGAGCCATGGGACCTGGGCGCGGACGGCTATCTGGTTGGAAAATTTCCCGTCTTGTGGTCGGAATGGAACGGCAAATACCGGGACACCGCGCGGCGATATTGGAAAGGGGACAAAGGCAGCCTGGCGGATTTTGCGCGGCGCCTTTCCGGCAGCGCTGATCTGTACGAGTACACGGGCAAAACGCCGTCCGCCAGCGTGAATTTCGTCACGGCCCATGACGGTTATGCATTGGCAGACCTGGTGAGCTATCAGGACACGCACAATGAGGCAAATGGCGAGGACAATAAGGACGGCGAGAAAAACAATAATAGCTGGAATTGCGGGGCCGAGGGGAAGACGGATGACGAGGAGATCAACAAGCTGCGGCGGCGCCAGCAGCGAAATTTTTTGGCGACGCTCTTTTTGTCGCAGGGCGTTCCCATGCTGAGATCCGGCGATGAATTCGGCAAATCGCAGCACGGAAACAATAACGCCTATTGCCAGGACAATGAGATCAACTGGCTGCAGTGGGACTGGGATGAACACGCCGAGCGACTGAAGAAATTTGTCGCCGGGCTTGCCACCCTGCGGAGAGAACATCCAGTTTTTCGACGATTGGATTTTTTCCGCGGCCGCCCTGTGCGCGGCGGAAAAATCGAGGATGTCTTGTGGCTCAACACCTCGGGCCGAAAAATGACGGATGAGCAGTGGAATTCCGAGAGCAACCAATCCTTCGCCATGCTGCTGAGCGGAAATCTTCTGGGCAGTGATGGCCAGCCCCTGGCGGATGATTTCTATCTGGTTTGTTTCAATGCCTTTCACGAGCCGGTCGAGTTTGCTTTTCCAAAAGCGGGCGCCGTTTCTTGGGAGATTGTGATGCGAACGGAACATGAAGACGGATTTTTGGAGAAGCCCGAGCCCGTCGGGGAAAAAGTGAGCGTTGCGAGCCGGTCCATGTGCGTCGCGCGGTTGAGATTTGTCAATCAGAACGCTCGCGCGAAGGCTTCCGAGGAGCTGGCCAAGGAAGTCTCCAAAATCTAAAACGGCGCCCTGAAATGGCATTTCGCAATTTTGGATTGCAGATTGAGACACTGCAAATTGGCGGCGACCCCGCGCCCGAGGAGGATCGGCTGGTCGAACCTTCGGAACGGTTTCTGCTAAAAAGTCCTCCGCTAATGCACATCACTTATGAAAAAGAAAACATCAGATAACGAAAATGAACCGCAAGAGGGCCAGGAAGCAAATGCAGAATTGCAAGAGTTGCTCCTGGATGAACTGGCCGATCTCCTCAGCGCCGAAACTCAATTGACGAAAGCGCTGCCGAAGATGGCAAAGGCCGTTCAATCCGACGAGCTGCGCGAAGCCATCGAGTCGCACCTCGAAGAAACCCAGGGACATGTGGAGCGCCTCAAACAGGTGTTTGAAGCCTTCGGCGAAAAGCCAAAGAGCAAAACCTGCAAGGCAATGAAGGGATTGGTTGAAGAAGGCTCCGAGCTGCTGCAAGAACTCAAAGGCAAGAGCACCATCGACGCCGGCGTGATCGCAGCCGCTCAAAAGGTGGAGCACTACGAAATCGCCTCCTACGGCACCGTGATTGCATGGGCCGAGCAACTGGGCAATTCGGAAGCGGCGGAAATTCTTGGCGAAACGCTTGAGGAAGAAAAAGCCGCCGACGAGAAACTCACCGAGGTTGCCGAGTCAGTGGCGAACGCGCAGAGCGCATAAGCGGCTGCAAGCCTTGGAATCGAAGAACACTGAGGCATTCCGATAGTGATCACTCTCGCCCCGCCCGGCGGGGAGAGAGAAGGAGAGAGGGGATCCGCGAAGATTCTCGCGAGTCCAGCCGCGTTGAAATCGGTCGGGTTTCAAATTGTTTTCTCTGTTCCCCTCTCCCTAACCCTCTCCCCGCAGGCGGGGCGAGGGAACTATCCAAAGCGGCCTGCGTGGTCATTTGCCAAAACAAAGATGCGCCCTGCGCCCTTTCCAATCGTTACTTCCCTTTGACTCCGCGCTCAGCGAACGGTATTTTCACTGTATGCCGATTTATGAGTTTCATTGCGGGAAATGCGGGGAAGATTCGGAAGTGCTTGTGCGTTCGAAAGACTGGGAAGGCGCCACCCTTTGCCCCAAATGCGGATCGAAAAAACTGACCAAGAAATTGTCCGTCTTCGCCTCCAGCGTGGCGGGCGGAACCTCGGAAGGCGCTTCGTGCAGCGGAACGCCAAGTTCCTGCGGCATGTGCGGAACGGGACGTCCCCATTCACATTGATTTGACTCGCGGCCCCGCTATAACAGCGCGCTAGCGGGAAGGTGCGTCAGGTCAGGCACAGCCCAATCAGGACTGTGCGCTTTCAATTCTTCTAATTTCGCGCCGCCCGTTGCCACAGCCAGCACCTTTGCCCCCACGGCCCTGCCGCAATGAATATCCAGCGGCGTGTCGCCGATCACCACCACTTCTTTACCGCTCAATTCGCGCCCCAGCCGTTCACTGCCGCGGCGGACAGCGGCGGCGGCGATGCGCGGGCGCTCTTCATGGTCGTCGGCGAATCCGCCAAAGGCAAACTTGTCCCACAAATGGAACCGCTCAAGTTTGATCCGGGCGCCTTTTTTGATATTGCCTGTCAATAATCCGATCAACGGCGGTTCGGGCAGCGTCTTCAATTGATCGTAAAACTCCATCACGCCGACGCACGGGCCGCCATCGCAATTGGGAATCAATTTCTCCAGCCAATCCAGATAGGCTCCAAAGAAACGATCGAAGTTTTTCAAGCTGGGCTCGATTTGATGGTGGCCGAAAAATTCCCGCACCAGCGAGACATCGGTGCGCCCGGCGAACTTGAGGCGCTCGGTGCCGTCCGCGATGCCGAACTCTGATTGGAAAGCCTTGCCGAAAGCTTTGACGCCCGCGCCTCCCGTGTGGACAAGCGTGCCGTCGATGTCAAATAAAACGAGCCGAACCATCCCGCAGCATGGAAGAATGAAACGGAAATGCAAGAATTCTGCGAGCGCCACAAACTCTCTTGATGGCTATTCCGGGCGCCTTCCCACCAGAGACGTGGCGCATCCGAAGAAATGCTTTTCGAGTGAAGCCTCGAGTCCGGCAGCGCGAAATGCCTCGACGACGTTCGCGCATGAATCGAAAGCCTTCGTGTAAACTCCCAAAGTGCGGTAACATTCAATATCACCGAGGCACAATCGTCCGATTTGCGGAATCACGGTATCAATATACCAGCGGTAGAGCGAACCAAGCCACCAATCGCGGGCGGCCGAAATTTCGAGCAGCGAATATCGTCCGCCCGGTTTGAGGATGCGTCGGATTTCGCGCGCGAATCGAGCCACGCCCTCCGGCCCCAGCGTTTTAAGCCCGAAGGCGCTGACGACGAGATCAATCGAGGTGGAGGGAATGGAAGTCGCCAGGGCGTTCTCACGGAGAACGCTCACCGGCACGCCGCGCGGTTTCCGGCGAAGGGTTTGGCGTTGAATCATGAACGACGAGAAATCGACCGAGAGAATTGCCGCCGGTTTTTGCCAGGTGATATAGCGCCAGCATTCGCCGGTGCCGGCCATCATATCGCAAACCCGCGCTCCAGGAGCCAGCGCGAATGCAGAAACACATTGCCAACGCCAAAACTCTGAGAATCCGAAGGACGAGAGCAGGTTCATCACGTCGTAAGACTTGCCCATCCGATCGAACAGCTCTTGGACAAACCGATCATCAAACTGAGGCGAGGAAGTGGGTGTCGGCCGAGTGTGATTCACGACGGTCGAATTCTATGGAATGGCGAGCCTGCCGGCATGAAGTGATTTTTTCCCACCCAGCCGCGACAAGCAACCTCAATTGCCGAGCGCTGCATTCCCGCTTGCAAATTGGCCCCCCGCCTTCTTAGCTTATGAAGATGGATCCGAAAGATTCTCAATTAATGCAATACGCGCCAGTGCTGATGCTGGTGGTGCTTGCGGTGCTCTTTGCCGTCGGAACCCTGGTGGCTTCGGCTCTGCTGGGAAAACGCGCCAAACGGACGGTTATCAAAGACACCGCTTACGAATGCGGCATGCTGCCGGTCGGCGATGGCAGCACACGGCTTTCAGTCAAATTTTACCTCGTGGCGATGCTGTTCATTCTTTTCGATATCGAGGTGGTGTTTCTTTATCCGTGGGCGGTGAATTTCCGCGGCATGCTGACGTCCCAGCCTGGCCTGATTCTTGGGTCGATGACCGGTTTCATGGCCGTGCTCTTCATCGGCTACGTCTACGCTTTAAAGAAGGACGCGTTTAACTGGAAACAGTAGAAGCGCGCCTGCCGCCTTTCGTGAAAATGGCTCACTTCTTCATTATCTTTGTTCCCTTCTGTAAAGTTTTTTCCCGCTCCAGGAAATAAATGGCCGAATAATCCGTTCAACAAGCCAAGGCTGGATCGGCTGCCTTGGAGCAGAGTAACGCATGTGCCGGGCGGGTGGTTCTCCTCGAAGCAACTCCAAATCAACAAGTTCGGATGTAGTGTGTTCAGATAGGATCGGTGAGGTATGGCCCTACAAAACAATCCATGATTCGCCTTGCAGACAAAGAGAATCCACTTCCCTAGGCTGGGCAGCGCAGTAGAGTTAGTTTTCAAGACGGGCGCCCTGGGTGGGGCGCCCTGCTTCTTTTCCGGGCCCAATTCTTTTCCCCCCGAGGTCCAACCGGCCGGGTATTGCGAGGAAAAACCCTACCAGTAAATCCACAAACCGCCTTACAGACAGAATCTTAGGACGGGTTAGAATGATCACATAGAAAATTAATCGAGGTTCATTTTATGTGGATGCGCAAGACTTCAACAGAAATTCAAATCGAAAATCGGAACCGCCATCTGGCCGAATTGTTGTGCGCCTTCGCGGTTGTCGTTCTCGTCGTGACCTTTGGCGTGGCTCACTTTGCGGCAAAGTTTTCCGGTGGCGCCCGTCTGGTTGGATTGCTTTCCGCCGCGGTCATCCTTCTCGCATGGTGGCGCCGCGCGCAATGGCGATCGCAGCAAGCCTCTGTTTTTGTCTGCGAAGATTGCGGGCGTGTTGCCACCAATGGCGCTCGCAGCATCTGCACCTGTGGTTGCTCGATGATTTCGATGACGAAAGTCAAATGGGTTGAGACGCCGAGCTTCGAGGTTTCCGACACGGTCGCTGTCACGCATTGAGGTGGGCGATGCGCCGGTCGAACCGGTCCATGACTCCCATAATGATGGGAATGATGGGTATAATAAGATGGATCGGCTGGAGCCTCGCCCCGCCGAGCTTCAACACAAGGAATTATATGGCGTTTTCCGAAACGCCATACTAGCTTGGGAGCAGACCTGAGGGTCTTGATGAAAGCAATTCTCGCACTGGAGGACGGTTCCGTGTTTGTTGGACAGGGTTTTGGCGCCGCTGCCGAATCCTGCGGTGAAGTTTGTTTCAACACCTCGATGACGGGTTATCAGGAAATTCTCACCGACCCGTCCTATAAAGGCCAAATCGTTTCGATGACGTATCCGCTCATCGGCAATTACGGCATCAATCATTTTGACGTTGAATCCTGGCAGCCGCACGTGGCCGGATTTGTCGTGCGCGAACTTTCGCCCGTCGTGAGCAACTGGCGCTCGGAGTGCACTCTGGCTGAATACCTCGAGAAAAACGGCATCCCCGGCATCCAGGGAATCGACACGCGCGCCCTGACAAAAAAGTTGCGCGTGCGCGGGGCGTTGAACGGCTTTATTTCGACGCTCGATACTTCTCCCGGGGAAGCGGTGGCGCGGGCGAAGAACTGGCCAGGCCTCGCAGGCGTGGATTACGTCAAGAAAGTGACACATCCGAAATCCTTTCTGTGGGACGAAGAGGATGGGCAAAGCAAGAAATTCGTTTTGACACGCCCATCCGATCCGCCCGGCGGCGCGCCGTTGCCGCCGGCCGACATCCCCATTATCGCCTTCGATTACGGCATCAAGTACAATATCTTGCGCCGCCTGCGTCAGCACGGCTTCAAAACGCAAGTCCTGCCCGCCACAGCCACCGCCGCCGAGGCGCTTTCGCACAAGCCAGCGGGCATTTTTCTTTCCAACGGCCCCGGCGATCCCGCGGCGCTGGATTATGCGGTGGGCGCGGTGTCGGATTTAATTAAAAGCGGCGTGCCGATTTTTGGGATTTGCCTTGGGCACCAAATTCTCGGACAGGCCTTCGGGGGCAAAACGTATAAGCTAAAATTTGGCCACCGCGGCGGAAACCAGCCGGTGAAGGACCTGGAGTCCGGCAAAGTCGAGATCACCTCCCAGAATCACGGCTTCTCGGTCGATCCCGCCACGCTGCCTCCTGAAATCTCGGTGAATCGTGTCAACTTAAACGACCAGACCGTCGAGGGATTGCGCCACAAAACCAAGCCGATTTTTTGTGTGCAATATCACCCGGAAGCCTCGCCCGGGCCGCATGACTCGACGCCGCTGTTTGCCGAATTCCGCCAAATGATTGAAAAACAATGAATTATGGAAACTCGCGCCCATCCGCCGTGTCCACGGGGAAAAAGGTTTTGACTTGAGCCGGGCGAGGGACATAATTCGACCAAATCCTGACTATGGCAAAACTTGTTCTATTAAGTGAAGGCTTGACCGGGAAGACGTACGAGCTGGCGGTCGAAAAGACCACCGTCGGGCGCGTCGACGACAATACCTTCCCGATCGCCGAAGCGTCGGTTTCCAGCCATCACTGCGAGATTTTGCTGCGCGGAGCGGATGTCATTATCCGCGATTTGAATTCCACCAACGGCACCTTTATCAACGGCCATCAGGTGACAGGCGAAGCGCCGCTCAAGCCGGGACAAATTTTGCGCCTGGGCCAGATCGAAATGCGCCTGGAAGACGGCGCCGCCCAAAAAGCCTCGCCGAAGAAAATGCCGGATCAAACCATGGTCATTCCGCAAGGCGTCAAGCTGGGCGGGGAGCCTGGAACCAAGACGGCGACTTTTGACAAGAGCGCGTTTGCCAAGAAAAGCAACACGGCCAATAAAGTTTTTGTCGCCGTGATTATTGTTTTGGCCGTCGTCGTCGTTGGCCTGGTCTGCCTGATGATTTTCAAGAAGTAATTCGCGGCGGTGGCTTGGCCGGAGGCGGGACCAAATTCTTCACGAAGAGAGTGGCAGCGGCGTCCCGCCGCCAGATCAGCCCGTCAGAGGCGAGACACTTCTGCCGCCTTCAGCGAACACAGCGGCGGAGGAATTTTATCCGGCCCTCTGGCTCAGCCTTCCTTGAGCCATCGCGCGAGATCGGTCGCAAAGTAAGTCACAATGAAATCCGCGCCGGCCCTGCGCAGCGAGAGCATGGTTTCCAGCGCCACCGCGCGTTCGTCCAGCCAGCCTTTTTCGGCGGCGGCTTTGATCATCGAAAATTCGCCGCTCACGGCATAGGCGGCGGTCGGATATCCGAATTCCGTTTTCACGCGGTAAAGAATATCGAGATACGCCAGCGCGGGTTTCACCATCACCATGTCCGCGCCTTCCTGAATATCCATCGCCACTTCGCGCAACGCTTCCAGCGCGTTGCCGCCGTCCATTTGGTATGCGCGGCGGTCCCCGAATTTCGGGGCCGATTCGGCGGCTTCGCGGAAAGGTCCGTAATAAGCCGAGGCGAATTTCGCGGCGTAAGAAAGAATCGGGGTATCTTCAAGCCCCTTGCTGTCGAGCAACTGCCGGATGGCGCCAACGCGGCCGTCCATCATATCACTCGGCGCGACGATGTCCGCGCCCGCCTCCGCGTGGCTCAAGGCGGTGCGCGCCAGGATGGAAAGCGTCGGATCGTTCGCGACCTTTCCGCCCTTATGCACAAGTCCACAATGGCCATGGCTCATGTATTCGCAGAGACAAACATCCGTGATGACCAGGCAATCTGGGAGATGCTTTTTGAGCAATTTCACCGTTTGCTGGACAATGCCACTGGCCGCAAAAGCGCCTGAAGCTTTTTCGTCCTTCTGGTCAGGAATGCCGAACAGCAGCACTGCTGATACTCCCGCCGCGCAGGCCTTTTCCGTTTCGAGCAGAATTTCGTCGGGCGAAAGCTGGAACACACCGGGCATCGAGCCGACTGGCAGTCGAACCTTGCGGCCAGGACGCGCAAAAAGCGGCAGGACGAATTGGTGGGGCTGCAACGATGTTTCGCGAACCAGCTTTCGCAACACCGGCGATTGCCGCAAGCGCCGCGGCCGATAGGCGGGGAATTGTCCAAGTGCCGAAAAACTCATGCCATCAACGTAACGAATGTCGGCGATGCGGCAAAGAGATTATTAGCCGCTGATATTTGTCAAGCGCACGATAGGTCATCTGGGTCCTATAAGTCTTATTAATCCCATCTCCATGCCCTGCCGCGTCCTCGGTGATCGAGAGTGAATTCCCTTGCGCGGATTGCTCGGGACTTCCACAATTATGTTTTCGCTATGGCTAAATTGAATCGGCGGGAATTCCTGGGCAAATCTGCGCTCGCCGCGCTTGCGGCCGGCACTTTCTCTCCTCCTTTCATCCGCAGCGCCCGCGCCGGTGAGCCGGGCCCCAATGATAAAGTCCGTCTCGGCCTGATCGGCTGCGGCGGCATGGGGCAGGGCGATTTGAAATGTTTTTTTCTCAATCCAGAAGTCGATTGCGCTGTCATTTGCGACGTCGATGATGCGCAAATCGCCAAGGGCCTGGACATTTGCCAGGAGCAGCGCGGCAAGAAGCCCGATGCCGTGAAAGATTTTCGCCGGGTGCTTGACAGGAAGGACATAGACGTTGTTTTGATTGCCACCCCGGATCATTGGCACGCGCTGCCGATGGTGATGGCCGCGCAGGCGGGCAAGGATATTTACGTGGAAAAACCGCTGGCGAAAACCATCGCTGAGGGCCGCGCCATGCTCGAAGCCTCGCGCCGCCATAACCGTGTTGTGCAGATGGGTTCGCAATGGCGCAGCGCCGATCACATTATCGAGGCGGCGGAGTTGATTCGTTCCGGGCAGCTTGGGAAAGTTTCGCTGGCCCGCGCGTGGGCGTTTCTCGATTGGCTGCCGAGCATTGGACACGTCGCGGACGGGCCGCCGCCGTCCACGGTGGATTATGATTTTTGGCTTGGCCCCGCGCCGTTGCGTCCCTTCAACCAGAATCGCTTCATCTTTAATTTCCGCTGGTTCTGGGATTACGCGGGCGGGCTGATGACCGATTGGGGCGTTCATTTGCTCAACATCGCCTCGATGGGTTTGCCGCCGGAAAATCCCAAATCCGTTTCCGCGTGCGGCGGCAAATTTATTTTTGACGACGATTCCGAAACCCCCGATTCGCTGGTGACCGTTTACGAATTTCCAAGCTGCCAATTAATTTGGGAGCATCGCGCGGGAATTAACAATGGGTTGAACGGCCGCTCGTGGGGCATCGAGTGGCACGGCACCGAGGGCAGCATTATTCTTGATGACACCGGCTGGGATCTCAAGACCGAGCCTAAGAAAGGGAATATCCCATCCCAGAAGGTAAAGGGGAAGGGCGACCCGCGGCCCGCGCACGTTCGGAATTTTCTGTCCTGCGTCAAATCACGCCAGCAGCCCGTTTTGAATCTCGAAATCGGCCATCGCGTTTCGTCGCTGGCGCATTTGGGCAACATCGCCTACCGCACCGGCCACAAAATTGCCTGGGATTCCGTCGCGGAAAAAGTCATCGACGACGACAAGGCCGACAAGCTGGTGCACGTCAAGTATCGCAAACCGTGGTCGCTCCCCTACATGCGCCACGCCTGATAGGAAATCCATTTCATGAAACATCCACATACCGATTCCATTTCCCGACGCAATTTCCTGCAAGTCTCCGCCCTTGGCGCCGCTGGTCTTTCGCTCGGCTTGAGCGCGCAGGCGAAGCAGGACAAACCGAAAATTCCCGTCGGCGTTCAGCTTTATTCCGTGCGTGAGGATTGCAAAAAAGATTTTCCCGGCACGCTGGCGAAAATTTCCAAGATCGGCTACGCGGGGGTGGAGTTCGCCGGATATTGGAAACTGTCAGCCAAGGAAATCCGAAAAATGCTGGACGACAACGGCCTCATCGCGTGCGGCTCGCACACTCCTTCGGAAGACGTCGCGGCGGATAAATTGGATGCGACGATTGAATTCAACAAAACCATTGGCAATCATTTCATCATCGTGCCGGACATGACCGGCGCCACCCGCGCCGTCTGGCTTGAAAAGTGCAAATATTTCGATGGGCTGGCGGACAAGTTGAGGCCGATGCAGCTCTCCATCGGTTATCATTCGCACTTCCACGATTTTCATCCCGTCGAAGGCGAGTTGCCGTGGGAAATTTTTGGCAAGAACACCAAGGCCGACGTCATCCTGCAGCTCGACACCAGCAATTGCTGCGACGGTGGCGCGGATCCGATGACGGAACTGCACAAATTCCCGGGCCGCACGAGGAGCATCCACATCAAGGCGCACGGCGGCGGTCCTGAATCCGTCATCGGCGAGGACAAATTGAATTGGCGCCTTATCTTTGACTGGTGCGAAACCAAGGGCGGCACGCAATGGTACGTGGTGGAGCACGAGACGAGCAAAGAGCCGATGGACGCCGTTGCGCGCAGTTACGCGGCGATGAAGAAATTCGGCAAGGTGTGATTTTTCTGATGCGCGAGAAAGCGGCGCGTCTCAATTTATGGCAGTCAAACATCCAAAGGGCGCTTGAATGATTCCGCCGCCCCCGTTTGCGGAAAGAAGGCCCGGGAGAAAGTTCCTTGAAACGAATTTTTCGCGCATTGAACCGATGAATTTGGTTGGGCGAGGCTCCAGCCGAGCCATGCCTTGCTCAGCCTTGGCGCCCGTCTCCGCCGGAGCGCGGCTGTGTCGAAGACCAGCCGCAGCGGCATTCGAATTAGCTTGCGCGCCTCTCGCTTTTAACATGGCTGCGGCTGGTCTTCGACACAGCCGCGCTCCGTCTTCGGGTCTGAACAACGGCCATGACTGAAAGCCCCAGCCTTCCCACCAGCAAACGCGCCCTGGCTCTCGATGCGCTGCGCGGCCTGGCCATCCTAGCCATGCTGCTATCCAGTCTCATGCCCGAGGAGGACAATGCGCTGCCAGGCTGGATGTATCACGCGCAAGTGGCCCCGCCGCATTTCATTTGGTCGGATCGATTCCCGGGCATCACTTGGGTCGATCTGGTCTTTCCATTTTTCCTTTTTTCCATGGGCGCGGCCTTCCCGCTCGCGTTCTCGAGGCGGATGGACAAGGGCGAGCCTGTTTGGAAACTGTTGGCCTTCGTGTTGGAGCGCGGATTTCTCCTGACGTTTTTTGCGCTGTTCGTCATGGATATCCGCCCGCACGTCCTGAAAACCAATCCAGACAGCGCAACCATGTGGGTGGGCTTGCTGGGTTTTCTCATCCTGTTTTTAATTCTGACGCGCCTTCCTGAGCGATGGTCTTTCGCGGCCAAATTTGGAATTCGCGCTGCCGGGTGGGGTGGCGCGTGCGCCTTTCTTTGGCTTGCGAAATATCCCGACGGCTCGGGATTTCGTCTGAATCGCAGCGACATTATTATAATTGTCCTGGCCAACATGGCCGTCTGCGGTTCGCTGATTTGGATGGCGACCCGAAAGAATCTGCTTGTCAGGCTGGGAGTGCTCGGAATCCTGCTGGCCATCCGCCTTTCCAATTTGCCGCAACCGGTTCCCGGCTGGGTGCATGACGTGTGGATGTATTCGCCGCTGCCGTGGGTCTACCGCCTGTATTATCTGCAATATCTTTACCTCGTCATCGCGGGAACCATTGCCGGTGATTTGATTCTGGCTTGGACGCGCAGCGAAACGACGAACGCCAGTTGGTCGCTGGCGCGATACGCCTGCATTTTCCTGACAATGGCCGAGATGGTCCTGCTCACCGTCATCGGCCTCAAGGCGCGGTGGCTTCCGTGGACGGCTCTTTGCGTATTTGGACTTTGCGCGGCCGCGTGGTTTCTTTTTCGGAAGCCGTTGAACGCCACGGAAGTCCTCTACCAACGGCTTTTCAATTGGGCGATTTACTGGCTCGTCCTCGGCCTCGTTTTCGAGCCTTGCGAAGGCGGCATCAAAAAAGATCACCCGACGATGAGCTATTATTTTGTGACTGCCGGGCTGGCCCTCTGCGTTTACATCGCGCTTTCCATTATTATTGACGCCTTGCAGCGCCGGCGCTGGCTGCAACTGCTGATCGACAACGGCCAAAACCCGATGATTGCCTACGCGGGCATCAACAATCTCATCCTCCCGCTGCTGGCCTTGATTGGGATTGATCAGCGGATGGAAGCCCTGGCCACTACGCCGTGGCGCGGTTTTTGGAAAGGCGTAATTGTGATGCTGCTCATTGCCTTCACTGTAAGTTTCCTGACGCGCCGGAAAATCTTCTGGAGAACATGAGCCGGCTGCGGCTCTCTTCTTTCGTGAAGAATTTTGTCCTGCGCCCCTGCGATTTCTTGGTAACGCCCAGAGCTTGACTTGCATTGCAAAAGGCCTGAGTATCCAACATGGGAGTCGTCTTCGTGCCTCCGATGAAATACTCGAAAGGATGATCCGTATCCCAAGCAGGGCGCTGCAAGCTCTCTGCCTTCTTTAAGTTGATTGGAACTCTGAATATGAAAACGAAAAAAAGCGCGGCCTCTGCCGCCCTGAAACCGACCGATACAAAGATAACCACCGCCGCCCCGAAAACTGTTGCAAGCGCTCCGAAAACTGTCGCGAGTGCCGCAGCCGTTTCCGCTCCGGCTCCCAAAGCCACCACGGCTTCCACCCATGCTCCGGCTGCTCCGAAAACTGCCGCCGTTGCTTCCACCCCGGCTCCTGCCCCTGTTGCTGCTGCTCCCGCATCCGCACCGGTGAAGGCCGCAGCCCCAACGAAACCTACAACCCCGGCGAAGCCCGCCGCGACCGAACCGAAGGCCACCACCATCGAGGTCAAAATCGATGTGGGATTTGGCAACGTGGTTTACCTGCGCGGCCAGGGTTCCGGCCTCAACTGGGAGCGCGGCGTGCCGCTTTCCTGCGTTGACGGCGGCACGTGGCGCTGGACGCAAACCGTGGCAAACCCGATCACCTTCAAGGTTCTTCTCAACGACCAGGTTTGGTCGGCGGGAAGCGATCTGGTGGTCGCCCCCGGCCAAAAAGTCGAAGTCTCTCCGACCTTCGCCTAAGTCCTTATGTGGCGGCGGCTCACGCAGAGTGCGCCGCCACGCTTTGAAAACAAATAATTGCAGGCTTTTCCTGCAATGCTCGATACGCGCTGCTTTTCTAACAATTGGCGCGATCGGAATGCTTTTCCCTACAGCTCCAGCTCCATTGTCTGATCCTATTGATTCGACGCCGGAAACTCGCATCTCACCCTCAAACACAAAAACAGGGAAAAATTGAACAGGAGGAAGACCGAGGGAGTGAGCTTGCGCCGAATTATCGTTGCGCGTCAATTCGACAGCGGTCTTCTTTCCTGAGTTCGGGCGTTCCAGATTCATTTTTTCATTTTTCCGTTAAAAATCGTGCCAAAAAACCTCTGGTAGGTTTTCTGTTTCAAAATCAATGTGCCAAAGTCCTTCCATGTCTATATATTATTGGACAGGGATGGAAGGACGGAGCACGGAAGACGGGCCGACACCCGGAACGGAAAGTCTTGGCCTGATGGCGTCTCTTCGCGTTGGCTGTGCCGTGCCGTCTCCAACCCATTTTCAGGCTGTTGTCACCGACTCAAATGTTCAACCGCAGCCGAAGCCAGCCAATGTCACCAAATGTCAGCTATTGTCACCAAATGTCACCAAATCCAACCTCTTTTTTCGAAAAATGACCAAAATGGAACCTGCCGATCAAGAATTGCGCTTCTACTACAAGTTATTGGGTAGCTTGATCGAGCCATCCTCAACTAATGGTATTTTTCCCGAAAAAAAAGCGCATTTTAAGAGTTGTTAAAAACGGCATTTTCCCGTAGATTTTAGGGGTCGCGTCGAAGCGGGTTCAACCCAGACTTGGGACGTCTTTTTTCACTAGTCAAAATGGAAGAAAATATTGATCCAAATACGAGCACGAGCACTGCCCCGGATGCCGGAAAATACGACGCATCCAAAATTGATAAATTAGAGGGGCTCGAGGCCGTTCGCAAACGGCCCGGCATGTACATCGGCGATCCCGATGAGCGCGGCCTTCATCATTGCGTGTTCGAGGTGCTGGACAATTCGATTGACGAACATCTCGCCGGCTTTTGCAAATCCATCCACGTCACCATTCACATGGACGGCTCCGTGTCCATTCGCGACGACGGCCGCGGCATTCCGGTCGACATGCATCCGAAGTTCAAAATGCCCGCGGTCGAATTAGTATTGACGAATTTGCACGCCGGCGGAAAGTTCGGCCAGGGCGCTTACAAGTATTCCGGCGGGTTGCACGGCGTCGGCGCCAAATGCGTCAATGCGCTTTCCGATTGGTTCAAGGTGGAAGTCTCGCGCGACCAGCAGGTATATTACATGTCCTTCGAGCGCGGTGTGACGAAGCAAAAGCTGCAAGTCATCGGAACATCCAAAAACACCGGCACGCTGATTACGTTCAAGCCTGACCCGACGATTTTCACCATCACGACGGAATTCAAATTTGAAACGCTGGCCAACCGTCTGCGCGAACTGGCGTTTTTGAATCCGGGCGTTGAGATCACGCTCAAGGACGAGCGCGTCGAAAACAAGGTTGAGAGATTTTATTATCGCGACGGCATTGAGGAGTTCGTCAAGCAGCTCGGCCGCAACAAGGAAGTCCTGCACAAGGCCATTTCGCTCTCGCGGCAAAAAGACGAAGTAATGGTCGACGTGGTGCTGCAATACAACGACAGCTACACCGATCAGATTCTTTGCTTCGCCAACTCCATTCCGAATCCGGATGGCGGAACGCACCTGACGGGTTTTCGCTCGGCGCTCACCCGCGCCATCAATCAATACTCGAAGGCCAATAATTTGATTAAGGAGAAGGACCCCGCCATCTCCGGCGATGACGTTCGCGAAGGCCTCGTGTGCGTGCTTAGCGTGAAGCTGCCGAATCCGCGCTTCGAGTCGCAAACGAAGGTCAAGCTTGTCAATACTGAGATCGACGGAATTGTCTCCTCGATCGTTTACGAAGGGTTGATGAACTTCTTCGACGGCAACCCTGGCGTGGCCAAGCGCGTCGTCGAAAAAAGCCTCATGGCCGCCCGCGCCCGCGAGGCCGCGCGCAAGGCCCGCGAAACGGTGCGCAAGAGTGCGCTTACCGGCGGCGGTTTGCCCGGCAAGCTGGCCGATTGCTCGGACCGCGATCCGGCCAACACGGAACTTTACATCGTCGAAGGTGACTCGGCCGGCGGCTCCGCCAAACAGGGGCGCGACCGGAAGTTCCAGGCGATTCTTCCGCTGCGCGGCAAACTCATCAACGTCGAGAAAGCTCGTCTTGACAAAGTTTTGCAGAACACGGAAATCCGCACCATGATCACCGCCATCGGCACGGGCATCGGCGACGGCGAGGGCGAGGGCGCGTTTGACATCGAGAAATTGCGCTACCACAAAATCATCATCATGACCGATGCCGACGTCGATGGGTCGCACATTCGGACGTTATTATTGACGTTTTTCTACCGGCAGATGCCGCAATTGGTGAAGCAGGGTTACGTGTATATCGCGCAGCCGCCGCTCTACAAAGTCACGCGCAAGAAGCGCGTTGAATACGTCGACGACGATTTGCAGATGACCAAGATTCTTATTCAGCTCGGCACGGAGGAGGTTCGCCTGCGAAATCTTTCCACCGGCAGCGAGCTTTCGGATGGGCAGTTGACAGAGATACTCGGATTGCTTGAGTCGCTGGACAAGTATGTCCAATCCGTCCGCCGGCACGGCGGCGATTTCGGAACTTACGTGGACCGGCGCCACCCGGAAACGCACGAATTGCCGAAGCATCTTGTCAAAGTTCGCGATGGCAATGACGAGATGGTTCATTATTTTTACACCGAGGAAGAGCTGCGCAAATTCGGCGCGGAAAATCCGGACTTGAAGCTTTTCGGCGAAGAGTCCGACACCAGCCTGATCGAGAGGGGCGAGAAACCGGCCCGCAACGGGAACACGCGCCGCGCCAAACACGTTGAGCTGCACGAGAACAAGGCGATCAAGGATTTGCTTGACAAACTGGGCGGCAAAGGGTTGAACGTGGATCATTACACGGCCCAGGACCATCCGCTTTTTGAATTGGTCGAGGGCGAAGGCGAGCGCGCTTCGGTGAGGCCGCTG
Source organism: uncultured Verrucomicrobiae bacterium (assembly GCA_963764165.1). GTDB lineage: Bacteria > Verrucomicrobiota > Verrucomicrobiia > Limisphaerales > Palsa-1400 > Palsa-1400. The sequence continues at coordinate 2,307,472 of CAVXRD010000002.1, read as the reverse complement.
TTTTCGATCGGCGAAATTTTGAACGGCGTCAAGGATGCCGGCAAGCGCGGCATTCAGGTCGGCCGATTCAAGGGGTTGGGCGAAATGAACGCCAAGGAATTGTTCGAGACCACCATGAATCCCGAGAAGCGCAAGCTTCTTCGCATTGACATGACTGATTTGGTCGAAGCCGAGGATATGTTCACGAAGCTGATGGGCGATGAGGTCGAACCGCGCCGCCAATTCATCGAGGATAACGCCCTGAACGTCCGCAACCTGGATGTGTGAGAGAGCGTTCTGAGATTTTAACGTGAATGCGGCAATGAATTTGATCGAAACTCGAAACGTGGCTGGAGGTCTGGGGAGCACACGCGCCCTCGCGTGTTGTGGCCGGCGCCCTCGCCGGCCACTTCTTGGCATTTCCTTAGCCGGAGCGATGCAGTTGGATTTGGGAGCGCGACCGTCCCGGTCGCTCTGGTCGGCGTCCCGCCGGCCAGTCTGGGCGGTTTTCGACGATCATCATATGGTGAAATGCATTTGCGCGAAGAGTTTTCGGCGGGACGCCGAAAACAGCGGTCGAGACGACCGCGCTCCCCAAACGCGACTGAATTGTTCCGGCTTAGTCGCTCCGCTGCGCCAGAGAGCAGTCGGCGGGGCGCCGACTGCAACACGCGAGGGCGCGTGTGCTCCCCAAACCAATTTTGTCGTAAACAAGTCTGCGGGACATCTTTCTAGCGCTCATGTCTGACACCAACGATCCAGCCAAGCCATCCTCAGGCGGGAATCAACCGCCGGGCGAAAACCGACCGCTCTACGCGGCGAACGAGACGGTCGCGAAAATCAACGTCGCCGATGAAATCAAGAATTCGTTTCTCGATTACTCGATGTCCGTCATCATTTCGCGCGCGCTGCCCGACGTGCGCGACGGATTGAAGCCTTCGCAGCGCCGGATTCTTTTTGCGATGCAGCGGCTGAATCTTTATCCCGGCCGCAAGCACTACAAGTGCGCGAAAGTTTGCGGCGACACGAGCGGTGATTTCCATCCGCACGGCGAAGCTGTCATTTACCCGACGCTGATCCACATGGCGCAGCCGTGGGCGATGCGCGAGACGCTGGTCGATATCCAGGGAAATCTCGGATCGGTCGAGGGCGATCCTCCCGCCGCCATGCGTTACACCGAGGCGCGCCTGACTCATTTGGGTGCGGCCTTGATGGACGACATGGAAAAGGACACGGTCGATTTCGTGCCCAATTACGACGAGCGGCTGACGGAGCCCCGCGTATTCCCTGCCGCGTTTCCAAACCTTCTCGTCAATGGCGGCACAGGCATCGCGGTCGGCATGGCCACCAACATGGCCCCGCACAATTTGGGCGAGGTGATCGACGGCGTTTGCGCGCAAATCGATAACCCCGAAATTACAGTTGACCAGTTGATGCAGCATATCAAAGGCCCGGATTTTCCGACGGGCTGCACGATTTGCGGGCTGGCGGGCATCAAGCAGTATTTTATGACCGGGCGAGGCTCGGTGAAGATTCGCGGAACGGTCGGCCTTGAGGAGATGAAGAACGGGCGCGAGCAAATCGTGATCACCGAGATTCCCTACAACGTCAACCGCGCCGTGCTCGTCGAGCGCATCGCCGATCTTGTCAACGAAAAGGTGATTCCGGACATCACCGCCGTCCGAGACGAATCCGACGAGAACACGCGCGTGGTCATCGAAATCAAGCGGGACGCGCTGCCCAAGGTTGTCATTAATAATTTATTCCAGCACACCGCGCTGGAAACGAGTTTCGCCATCAACGCTGTCGTCATTGATCACGGCCGGCCGAAGACGCTCGGGCTCAAGGAACTCATTCAGTGCTACATCGAACATCGGCGCGAAGTGATTATCCGCCGCACGCGTTACGAGTTGCGGAAGGCGGAAGAGCGGGCCGAGACGCTGGAGGCGTATCTTATCGCGCTGGCCAACATGGATGAATTCATCCGCATCATTCGCGATTCGAGCAATCGCGAGGAGGCGCGCATCCGATTGCTGGCCCGCGAATTCACGAAGCAGCAAGTTGAGGCCATCGGCATTATCATTCGCAGCGAAGCGCGCCTGACCAGCGGGCGTTATTCCTTCACCGAAGCGCAAGTAAATTCTATACTTGACCTGCGCTTGTATCAATTGACCGGCCTGGAAGTGGACAAGATTCGCGCCGAATACGAGGAATTGCTGGCGACGATAAAAGATCTTCTCGACATTCTGGCCCGCGAAGCGCGCGTCTTCAGCATCATCAAAGCAGAATTGCTGGTCATCAAGGAAAAGCACGCCTCCCCGCGCCTGACGAAACTCGCGCCTGATGAAGGTGAGATTGCCATCGAGGATTTGATCGCCAACGAGGGCGTCATCATCACCATCACGCACGGCGGTTTGATCAAGCGCACGAACGTGAGCTCATATCGCGCCCAGCGCCGCGGCGGCAAAGGCGTCATCGGCATGACGACTCGCGAAGGCTCGACCACTCCGGGGGACGACGACGATTTTATCGAGCATCTGTTCACTGCGAGCACGCACGATTACCTCATGTTCTTCACCAACACGGGCCGCGCCTACGTCGAGCGCGTTCATGAGGTGCCTGACATGGGCCGGGCCGCCAAAGGCCGGAGCATCGCGAATCTTCTCGAATTGAAAGCCGAGGAAAAAATCGCCGCGCTCATCCGCATCGTGTCGAAAACCGGGCCCAACAAAGAGGATCAAACCTGGCAGCAGAAATCGGAAATTTTCTTCGCCACTCGGCAAGGCACTGTCAAGAAAACATCGCTGAGTGATTTCGCGAATGTCCGCAAAGGCGGCATCATTGCCATCGGCATTGATCAAGGCGATGCGCTGATCGACGCGAAATTGACCCGCGGGAGCATCACCGAAAATGGCGAGGTTGCGGATTCTGGAGATGACGTTGTGCTCATCACCAACGGCGGCATGAGCATTCGCTTCAGCGAGTCGGATGTGCGCTCCATGGGGCGCGGCGCGTCCGGTGTCAAAGGCATTACGCTTGACAGCGGTGATCACGTTGTTGCGCTGGCAGTCGTGGTGCAGGAATCCACTTTATTGGTGGCGGGCGAGCTTGGGGTTGGAAAGCGCACGGATTTTTCCGAATATCGCCAGCAATCACGCGGCGGCAAAGGCATCATCACGATGAAAACCACCGACCGCACCGGCAAAGTCGTCGGCGCGCTGACGGTGAAGGACGCCGACGAGATCATGCTGATCACGGTCGCGGGCCAGATGGTGCGCACGCGTGTGAGTGACATCCGCGAAGCCGGCCGCAACACACAAGGCGTGAAGCTGATCGATCTGGAATCGAGGGACAAGCTGCAAGCCATCGCCCCTGTCGTCAGCGAGGAAAAGGAAGAGGTCAGCGGCGAAGCTCCGAGTGATCCCGCCGCGCCGAAGTAGGCGCTAACTTTTTTTGCGTCGTGACGGAAGCGGGATTGCGATCGGCATATCGTGGTTAATGCCCGTGCAGTATTCGACTTTAGCTTCCATCACCAGTTGCAATTGTGATGTTTCGGTGACACGGACGAAATCATTTCGTTCGATATGCTCCATTAATTCAGCGTGGCGTCCGAAATGCTTCGCCAATGCGACAAGCGATAAGCGGCGCAGGACGTCCACAGTAACAGGTCGTTTTGAATCCAAAAATATGAGTGAGCGCAGCAGGTTTTGGGCAGGTTTGGAATTCAGCAGATCGACGATTAGTTCCGCCTCGGCCCGCGAAGTGCAAGGAAGGGAATAGCATGTGTCATCTAACATCACTGGACGCCCATCCACAGGAGGCACAGCGACAAATCGTAGTGTATCGTAGAGGCCGGAAATCGCCACCTTCCAAGATGAGAAGGAATACGGTCCAATTCCGAAAATGCAGAAACGCGGACGGTTCTGGTAGATGGAACTTTTTCGGGCATCAAATACGGCTGTATGGCTTTCCAAGTAAGCCCAGGATTTTGGAGATCTCGATCTGAGCAAGTTTGTGTCCTCTCCAGTTGTTCGTTGCGTGACCAGGACAAATCGCCTGGGCGTCACTCTGCCATTTCCCAAATCAGAGGATTTGAGCAGCGGAAAAATGCACTCTGGCTCGATGTCGACCGACTCACCGATGCCATTTACAAGGCGACTGTTTTGGAGTTCCAATTCCATCACGTCCGAGGCGTCGTGCTTGAGGCCGGACCGCCAAGCGTACGGGGATTCGCCCGCAAACGCGGCGTGCCTCTTGTAAAGCTCAGTATTTGAAACAAGGTGGCCATCGACGATGCCGAACTCGCCGATTTTTTTAGCGAGATTTAATGTGCCGTGAATAGTGGCGATGCACGCGGCGGACGGGGCGCAACGAATGAAAAAAAGGCAAGCATCCACGGCAACACCGAAATGCTTATTGGCATCAATTTGAAAAAGGCTGGCCTGCGCCTTCCCACCATGCCGCTTCCAAATGTGACGTAATACCTTTCTTGCCGTGCTTGTTTTGCATAGCATCGCCAGAACGCCGGTGGCAGGCAATGCTTCGAGAAGGTGAATAATCATCCATTCCGCTATGTCGAAATTCGCTTTGCCTGTCCGGGCATCCAATCCCTTATGACCTTGAAAATTCACCTTGTGAGGCAGATTCTCGCTTCCAAAACTGCTTAATTCGGCGCTGGTAACCCACGGGGGATTGCCAATCACGAGAACATTTTCATCGGTGGAATGCAGGAACTCTGGCCAGTCCGAAGCGAAGAAGTCCCTTTGCTGAACCGCAGCGCCGGTTCCAGCCAAATTCTCGTTGGCTGCATGCACGTAGGTGGGATTAATCTCGAAGCCCTGATACTTCGCAGCCTTTCCCCACTTATCAAAAGACGCCCGTAGAAATGCTCCTATTCCAGCCGTGGGTTCGATGATCAGCGTGGGAGGTGCAATTTGGCTGCTTACGAGGTCAACCACCTCCCGCGCTAACGCCAACGGCGTTTGAAAGTCTCCAAATTCTTTTTTCTGACTCATAGCCGCTCGATTCCGGGCACGGAGCCGGAGCTTTCTATGACCCGGCTGTATTGGAGTCGCCACTGCAAGGCGTTTGAGATTGTCAGGTATCCGATTTTGGGTGGCGCGCGCAACACCTCCTCGGCCAGCGCCCGCGCATGAATATCATCGATTGGCAGCGTTCGCTCAGCAAAAAACGCAATGAGATCGTCCTCATTTCCTCGATTTTCAATGATCTTTAAGATTCCCGTGGTTGTTTGAAAGTCTGCCGTATTCGACGAGTCGACAAAAACCGTGTGCAAAATGTTCAATCGGCCAACCCGCCTCGCGTGATCGTCTGTCTTTTCATATACGAAAATTAATAAATGATAGCCTAGACCATAGACTTTTTGGCGAGCCTCCTTGAACGGACAAGATGATTGGGGCTGTTTTATGCTCGTCGTTTTGAGGTCTACATTTAATTCCGGGAAGTCGATTCCTTTTGCCGAAGAGCCATACACGTAGGTATATTTTTTGATTAGAGCTTGTTGAAATTTCTGCTCGAGGTAGGTGCCAACGGCTTTTCCGTCCGTGACTCCGAAGAGGGCTGGTTCATCGTGGATCGATTCCGTCGCCGCGAAAGCGGACGCTTCAACTTTTAACGTCTCAAGTGTAAGTGCGAGCGGCATAATAATTTTACGTCGGCGTTTTAGGCGCGCGGTTATCCGGCATAAAACTTCCGAACGACCGATCTTAATCATCGCGCTTCTTTCAGGGACGCGCAATCTTTTCGCGCGAAGAAGAATCGCGTTGCTCTCGCACTGCGTCGAGAAGTCGCCTCGAATTGCTTGGCGGGGTTTGGGTGGTTACCGTATCGTTCGATGAGTTAGGATGCTCAGCATGGCCCGCGAAAATTTAGCAGGACGAAAGGAACGCGCCTTCCGAATCATGGAGGGACTTGCGCGCGCGTATCCCAACGCGCATTGCGAACTTGATTTCACCAATGCGCTCGAATTGTTGATCGCAACTATTCTCTCCGCGCAATGCACCGACAAGCAGGTGAATATTGTCACAGAGTCGCTGTTCAAAAAATACCGAACGGCGTCGGATTTTGCGAATGCGCCGCTGCCGGAACTGGAAAACGATATTCGCCGCATCGGCCTCTATCGCAACAAGGCCAAAAATATCAAAGCAGCCTGTGAATCGCTCGTGGCCAAATATCACGGCGAGGTTCCTCGCTCCATGGACGAATTGACGGCGCTCAGTGGCGTCGGACGAAAGACGGCGAATGTGGTTTTGGGAAATGCTTTCAACATCAACGCGGGCGTTGTTGTTGACACACACGTGGCTCGGCTTTCGCATCGATTGGCGCTGAGCGCGCACGAATCGCCGGAGAAAATTGAGATCGATTTGCAAGCGCTCGCGCCGCAAAAGGATTGGACGCTGCTGAGTCATTGGTTGATTTGGCATGGCCGCCGCCGCTGCGTGGCGCGCAATCCGGATTGTCCCGGTTGCGAGATCAAAGGAGATTGTCCAACGGGCCAGAGAGTTTTAAATCCGAAGCTAACCCCTGAAGAGCAAAAGAAGCTGCGCGCGAAAGTCTGACCGCAAATGATTTCATGAATGCCACGGGCGAAACTTGGTTCCTTCTGCGTCAACACGAAAGTGCCGCTGATTACAACATGGCGTTGGATGAGGCTTTGTTGGAATTCGGCCCCCAGTTAGGGCGGCCGGTTCTGCGCTTCTACGGGTGGACAGAGCCCGCCGCGACTTTTGGATACTCGCAAAGTTACGCGGAGATCGAACGCCTCACGCTGCTGCGACCTTTGGTGCGCCGCCCCACCGGAGGCGGCCTGGTGCCCCACGATGCAGATTGGACCTACAGTCTGGTTTTTCCGGCTGGGCACTCTTGGCATCAACTGAGGGCGGTGGAAAGCTACCGCCGTGTCCACGTGTGGATTCGCGACGCATTCGCCCGCATCAATATCGCAACAACGCTCGCCCCTGAGCGTGTAAAAGAAATTCCCGGTCAATGCTTCATCGGCGCGGAAAAAGACGACGTGCTCTGGCACGGAAAGAAAATCGCCGGCGCCGCCCAACGCCGCACGCACAACGGATTGCTCATCCAAGGATCAGTCCAACCGCCGCCCATAAAAATAAGTCCCGCCGATTGGCAGAATGCCATCGTCGAAGTCGCGCGGGAACATTTTGGCATCCGTTGGCTTCCGATGGAAATGGAGATCAAGTTGCGAAATTCAATTGAATCTTTGCGTTTTCAGAAATATAGCCAATCCAGCTATAATCGAAAAAGATGAGAATATATTGCGTTAATGCATCAAAAAACACTTGCCTATTAATAATAAAGATGTATTTTGAGGCAATATGAGAATAACAGTGGACATAGAAGATGAATCTCTCGAGGAATTAAGCAGGATTACCGGTCAGGACAAAAAGAGCCCCGCAGTGGCTTTCGCTGTGAGTGAATATATCAAACGGGAAAAAGCCAAGGAGTTTGGCAAATTACTCCGGGAAGGTGCGTTTGATTATCCATCCACCAATGATGAAATCGAAAAGGAACAGGGCTGATGGTCTTGGTCGATTCGTCCGTTTGGATTGAAGCCTCGCGTCGCGACGGTGGCCTCGAATACAAAGTCGGGTTAGAAGGCCTGCTTGAGGCCGCCGAAGCGATGTTTTGCGGACCCGTCAAGCTGGAGTTTTTGGGCGGAGCGCGTGCGCAGGATCGGAAGCGGATGTCCTCATATTTTGAGTGCATTCCTTACCGTGGTATGAACGACGAAGCTTGGGAGTTCGCCAAGGACTGCGCGTGGCGGCTGCGCGATAAAGGTTTCAGTCTGCCGTGGAATGACGTGTTGATCGGCAGCCTGTCCCTTACTTGGGTTTGTCGAGTATACGCGAAGGATAAACATTTCGATATTTTGCGCGACGTTCTGGGAGTTAGGCTCTACGCCCCCGGTTATGGAGGATCCTTTCAGCCAGACCGCTGATTCCGCGCTGTTTACTGTAGACAGAAAAAACAGCGAGGCTGGCACTCGCCAGCCTCGCTTCGTTTTAATTCTATCTCACGGACTATCTTAGTAGTCCATGCCGCCCATGCCGCCGCCGTGGCCGCCAGGGGCAGGAGCCGGCTTTTCCTTCTCAGGAAGCTCAGTGATCATGCACTCGGTGGTCAGCAACAGACCGGCAATCGAAGCCGCGTTTTGCAGCGCGGAACGGGTGACCTTCTTCGGGTCCACGACGCCGGCTTTGACGAGGTCTTCGTACTCGCCAGTGGCGACGTTGTAGCCGTCGTTGCCTTTGCGCTTCTTGACTTCCTGCACGACGATGGAGCCTTCGACTCCGCCGTTGCGGGCGAGAGCGCGCAAGGGTTCTTCGATGGCGCGCTTGACGATATCCACGCCGATTTGCTGGTCGCCTTCGAGCTTCAACGCTTCCAAGGCAGGCAGGCAGCGCAGCAATGCAACGCCACCGCCAGGAACGATGCCTTCTTCAACCGCAGCGCGAGTCGCGTGCAGGGCGTCTTCGACGCGGGCTTTCTTTTCCTTCATTTCGGTCTCGGTCGAGGCGCCGACATTGATGACGGCCACACCGCCGGCGAGCTTGGCCAGGCGCTCCTGGAGCTTCTCGCGATCGTAATCCGAGGTGGTTTCCTCGATCTGGCGGCGGATTTGATTGACACGGCCCTGAATCTCGGAGGACTTGCCGTTGCCTTCGACGATGGTCGTGTTTTCTTTGTCAACAACAATGCTCTTGGCGCGGCCGAGGTCTTCCAATTGGATGCTCTCGAGCTTCACACCGAGGTCTTCGCTGATGAACTTGCCGCCGGTGAGGATGGCGATGTCTTCGCACATGGCTTTGCGGCGGTCGCCGAAGCCAGGGGCCTTGACGGCGCAGACGTTGATCGTGCCGCGAATCTTGTTGACAACGAGGGTCGCGAGGGCTTCGCCTTCGACTTCCTCGGAGATGATCAACAGGGGCTTGCCAACCTTGGCAACGCGCTCCAGGACTGGGAGCAGGTCTTTGAGGCTGCTGATCTTCTTTTCATAGATCAGGACGTAGGCGTCTTCCAATTTCGCTTCCATTGTGTCCGCGCTGGTCACGAAATAAGGAGAGAGATAGCCCTTGTCAAACTGCATGCCCTCGACGACGTCAAGGCTGGTCTCGATTGACTTGGCTTCTTCGACCGTAATGGTGCCGTCTTTGCCGACTTTGTCCATCGCGTCAGCAATAATTTCGCCGATGGTCGCGTCCCAGTTGGCGGACACGGTGGCGACTTGCTTGATCTCTTCCTTGTCTTTGACTTTCTTGGCGATCTTGGCGAGATGTTCAACAGCGGTTTCAACGGCCTTGGTGATGCCGCGTTGAATGGAAATCGGATTTGCGCCTGCCGTCACGAACTTGAGGCCCTGGGCGTAAATCGCCTCGGCCAGAACGGTCGCCGTGGTCGTGCCGTCGCCGGCGGCGTCGCTGGTCTTGCTGGCGACTTCGCGCACCATCTGGGCTCCCATATTTTCATACGGATCTTCCAATTCGATTTCCTTGGCGACGGTGACGCCGTCCTTGGTAACCGTGGGTGATCCGAATTTTTTGTCGATGACCACGTTGCGGCCCTTGGGGCCGAGGGTGGCGATGACGGCGCGGGCCAATTTATTGACGCCCTTCAGGAGCGACTGCCGCGCGGCTTCTTCGAATATAATTTGTTTAGCTGCCATATGACTGTTCCTTTGTTTGTGTTCAGATTAGAGGTTAAAGAGGGTTATTCGATGACGGCGATGATGTCGTCGGCGTTGAAAATTTTGTATTCCTTGCCGTCGAGCTTGAGCTCGGTGCCGCCGTATTTGCTGACGAGGACGCGATCGCCCTTTTTGACTTCAAAGGCAACTTTCTTTCCGCTGTCGTCAGTCTTGCCGGTGCCAAGGGCAACGACGATTCCTTCGGTGGGTTTTTCCTTGGCGGAATCGGGGATGATAATGCCGCCTTTTTTGACTTCCTTCTCTTCGGCGGGTTCGACAAGAATCCGGTCACCGAGAGGCTTAATGTTAATGGCCATAATTTTTAATTTTCCTATTCTGTTTATTTTTATTCTCTTCGAATCAAAATCCCGGCGCACTCGCACCCGGGAAAATCTTAAAGCCCAGACGGGGTCAACCCGCCTGGCAACGGTTCAATTTGCGCAATCTCGTCAACCGCTGCGGCGTTGCGCAACGACTGCTTTACGCGCTCAGGCAGAGACGGCAAGTCCCCATCCGTGAAGTAAGTCAATGCTTTCAACGTTGTCGCTGGATTGAACTGCTCGCCGTAAACTGCTCGTGCCGCGCCGAGAGCCTCCCTCACGGAAATTCCATGCTGGAGCAAGGCATGAACATCCAAATAATCTTTTGCTTCCGCCCGCATTGGCAGAACAGCCATCTTAAACGCCGCCACATCCAGCAACGACGCGACATTTATAACCCCATCATCCGTCAGTTCGGGATTTCTGATCCGCCGCCGACTCAAGCCGAAGAACGAAATCTTGACGCCAGCATCTTTGCCGGCGCTGACAGTTAGTGTGTTCGGCGCACTTTGCCGAACGACAGCGTTGTTTAGCAGCGGAATATCACGCAAAAGTTGTTCGGGAAGCACGGGCGCATCGGCGAAAAAATCAAAGTCTTCCGATACTCGGTGCCCCAACCGCAACGCCAGCGCCGTTCCACCGTAAAGCACAAACCGGCGCGGCACCTGCCGCAACTCATTCCAAATTGCGCGTTGCGCTGTTGGAAGAATCGACAACTTTGGCACGAAACTCATTTCAAAGAACGACGAGGCATCTCAGCCTCTGGCATGTCAAATATAACGTGCCAATAACTCCACGAGCGACCATCAAAAACTCCGGGCGGCGCATTCAACAAAACATCCTTGAACGCATCCCGGCCAAACTTTTTCTTAACCATCTGAATTTCATCCCACGTCCCCAAAGTCATTACCTGCGCCAAAAAGCGGCGCGGATTTTCCAACGAAAGTTCGGGCGATTGCCACCAGATCAGCCGCCGTGCGATTAACTTTATTGGATCTTCATCGACCATCTCGTTTGCCCCTTCGACGGATTCGCCGAAGGGGCATCGATATAAGCGGTGTCAAACTTACTTCTTCTCCTCGACGACTTCGGCGTCGATGATCGGGCCTTCTTCCTTTGCTTTGCCGGCGCCGGAATCGCCTGCTCCACCAGGTGGCGGACCGCCTGCGCCGGGGCCAGGGCCTGCGCCCGCGCCGCCGCGCGCCTTGGCGGTTTCGGCTGCCGAGCGATACATTTCCGCCGAGGCCGCCTGCCAGGCTTCGTTGAGCTTTTCGGTCGCGGAGCGGATCGCCCCCGCATCGGTGCCTTTCAAGGCTTCCTTCACCGCTGTCGCACCGTCTTCGATCTTTTTCTTCAAGTCGCCAGAGATTTTATCGGCGTTGTCCTTGAGCATTTTCTCGCTGCGATAAACGGTGTTGTCCGCCTCGTTGCGAGCGTCGATTTCGTCGCGCTTCGCCTTATCCTCTTCGGCGTGGGACTCCGCGTCTTTGCGCATTTTCTCGATCTCGTCCTTCGACAATCCGCCGCTGGCCGTGATCGTGATCTTCTGCTCCTTGCCGGTGCCAAGATCCTTGGCGCTGACGTGGAGAATGCCGTTGGCGTCGATGTCGAAGGTCACTTCCACCTGCGGCACGCCGCGCGGGGCGGGTGGAATATCCGTCAAGTTGAATTTTCCAATCGTCTTGTTGTCGCGCGAGAATTGGCGTTCTCCCTGCAAAACGTGTATTTCCACGCCGGGCTGGTTATCCGAGGCGGTGGAGAAAATTTCCGATTTCCGCGTCGGGATCGTCGTGTTGCGGTCGATCAATTTCGTGAACACTCCGCCCAGCGTTTCAATGCCGAGCGAAAGCGGCGTCACGTCGAGCAAAAGCACGTCCTTGACTTCGCCCTTGAGCACGCCGGCTTGAATGGCGGCGCCGACGGCGACCACTTCATCGGGATTGACACCCTGGTGCGGCGGTTTGTTGACAAGGCTGCGGGCTGTTTCCACGACGCGCGGCATGCGGGTCATGCCACCGACGAGAACCAATTCGTCCATTTTCTCGCCGCTGAGCCCGGCGTCCTTGAGGCAATTCTTGACTGGGCCGATGGTGCGCTCGAACAAATCGTCGCAAAGCTGCTCCATTTTGGCGCGCGTCAATTTGGTGCTGACGTGCTTCGGGCCACTGGCGTCCGCCGTGATGAACGGCAAATTGATTTCATAAACCTGCGAGCTGGAAAGTGCGATCTTGGCTTTTTCGGATTCCTCTTTGATGCGTTGGAGCGCGTCGGGCTGCTTGCGCAGGTCCATGCCGTTCTCCTTTTTGAATTCGTCGAGGATCCAATCCATGATGCGATTGTCCCAGTCGTCGCCGCCCAGGTGGGTGTCGCCGTTGGTGGCTTTGACTTCGAACACGCCGTCGCCGATTTCCAGGACGGAAATATCGAAGGTGCCGCCGCCCAAATCGTAGACCGCGATTTCCTCATTCTTCTTCTTGTCCAAACCGTAGGCGAGCGAAGCTGCCGTCGGTTCGTTAATAATGCGAAGAACTTCCAAACCCGCAATGCGGCCGGCGTCTTTGGTGGCCTGGCGCTGGGCGTCGTTGAAATAGGCAGGAACCGTGATAACAGCCTGGGTGATCTTCTCGCCCAGGCGCATTTCAGCGTCCGCTTTCAACTTCGACAAAATCATCGCGGAAATTTCCTGCGGGCTGAAGGTCTGCTTCTTGCCGTCGATTTCAATTTCCACCGCAGCGTCGCCGTTGGCGCCCGACACGACTTTGTAGGGGACGCGTTTCAATTCTTCGCCGACTTCGCTGAACTTGCGGCCCATGAAGCGCTTAATAGAGTATACGGTGTTGCGGGAGTTGGTGACGGCCTGCCGTTTTGCGGCATCGCCAATCACACGCTCGCCGGATTTGGTAAAGGCCACGACGGAAGGGGTAGTGCGTTTGCCTTCAGAGTTTTCCAACACCACTGGCTCGCCGCCTTCCATAACGGCCATGCACGAGTTTGTGGTTCCGAGATCAATTCCAATTACTTTAGCCATAAAATTCAATAGATGCTGAGCAGAAGGGGTGCCATGAGCTAATAACGATGTAACACGTTGTAAAGCAGCGCCTTGCAATCACATCAACGAAACCGATGCGCCAGCATGTGAGACAACTTGGCTCGAATCGTGTCTCACTGCGCCAAGTCCTTTGGCGCACGTTGAGGCTGGGGGATTTGGAGTTCCCGAGCCGTTTTTCGTGAAATAAAAAGCGGTAGGTGCAATAGGGTGCAATAGGATGCAATGCTTTTTCCCGCGCCAAAGCCTGATGGCGACTTTCAATTTGGCGAGACGTAGGCCGTATTTCCTCCGATTGTAAACGTTGAGCGATGCGCGGTGGCATCGATGATAGAGTGCGGAGACTGGGGCGCATCATCACGAAATGACGGGCCGCCCTTCTTCCACCAATACATTTAGTATGCATCGCGCCGCATTTTGGCACGGATGGGGCGAGACGGAAAACCTACCAGAGTGTTTTTGGCACGATTTTTGGAGAAATATTGCGGAGCCGGTTCGTAACGCCAAGACGCCAAAGACGTAGGTCGGCCGAGCGGGAGAGCCGCAACCCAAAAAAATGTCAGAGTCGTTGCTCGACCGGAACGATCCCTTGCGGATGCTCAAGTCGACCGTTTTGGAGTGGGGACAATGCTTGCAAGTCGAGATGGCAAATCTTGGGCGGTATGTTCAACCGTGATTACCGTGAGTGTCTGGCCATTCCAGCGATAAATGGGGCTCATCGGCGATGGCTGACATGGTTTCGCTGAATTGTTTAAGGCTCGTTTCTTCGGCGGGTTCTTCAAGCGCCTCGCGGATTCGTTCTTCCAGCCACAGGGGCGCGGGTTGGAAGCGAGCGGCGAACTGTGGCAAACCGATGCGGAGCGCCTGTCGAATCACGTCAGCCTTGCACAATTCCGATGCGGCCATGCCCTCGGCGATATATGCGTCCAACTCGTCACTAATCTCCATTTTTGGCAACGTCTTCATCGAAGTCAGTTTAACGTCATATTGACGTTAGGGTAATAGATTATACGACTACGGCTCAACCGGATCTCGCCCGATTTCAGATTTTGCCGGGCCGCCTTTCATCCAGATCATCAGAATGCCGACGTCGGATGGGGAAACGCCCGAGATGCGGGAGGCTTGACCCAAGGTGGCGGGTTGAATCTTTATGAGCTTTTGACGGGCTTCGGTGCGGAGGCTGGGAACCTTCGCGTAATCCATCCAGGCCGGTATTTGTTTATCCTCCAAGCCTTTCATCTTCTCCACTTCCACTTCCTGGCGGGCAATGTAGCCTTCGTATTTAAGCGCGATCTCGACTTGCTCGATGACCTCGGTGGATAGCGTCTCGTCGCGGATGGGCAGCTTGGAATAAGTAATCTCGGGACGCCGGAGCATCTGCGCGAGCGAGTCGGAGCCGACGCGGGTTTTCTCAAGGCGGGCCATTTCTGTTTCAATGGCGGCCTTTTTAGCCTGGAATTTTTTGAAGCGACGTTCGGGCAGCAATTCGATTTCGTGTGCAAGTTCCGACAATCGGAGATCGGCGTTGTCTTGTCGGAGGAGCAGTCGATACTCGGCGCGAGAGGTGAACATCCGGTAGGGTTCGACGGTTCCTTTTGTGACGAGATCGTCGATAAGAACTCCAATGTAGGCTTCGTTTCGGCGCAGCACCACCGGCTCTCGGTTCTGGACGCGGCGAACTGCGTTGATGCCAGCCATCAGTCCCTGTGCTCCGGCTTCTTCGTAACCCGAGGTTCCATTTATCTGCCCGGCGAGAAAGAGATTTCGGCACACCTTGGTTTCGAGCGAGGAGTGAAGTTGAGTTGGGAAAGCGAAGTCGTATTCGACCGCGTAAGCCGGGCGCATGATTTCGGCGTTCTCGCAACCTATTATAGTGCGCACCAAGCCGACTTGAACTTCGTAAGGCAGGCACGTCGAGAATCCGTTTACGTAGATTTCGTCGGTGGCGATGCCTTCCGGTTCCAAGAAAATTTGCTGCCGCTCTTTTTCGGGAAACTTGACGATCTTGTCTTCAATGGACGGGCAGTAGCGAGGACCCACTCCTTCAATGACACCAGAATACATAGGTGACTTATGAAGGTTGGCGCGGATGATTTCAGCGGTGGCATCCGTCGTATAAGTCACATAACACGGAAGCTGGCCGTTGATCTGTTCCAGTATGGAACCCTTGGGATATTTGCCGGATTGTTCCACGTGGAACAATTCGTCCTTCCAGTAAGTGAAGTACGGAACCGGCTCGTCGCCAGGCTGAATATCGGTCTTGCTGAAATCAATGCTGCGGCGAACGAGCCGCGGCGGCGTACCGGTCTTCAAGCGACCTAATTCCAAGCCAAGCTCCTTTAGCGAACCCGAAAGCCCCATCGCCGCCGCCTCCCCTGCCCGCCCGCCGGATTGTTGGTTTGAGCCGATGTGCATCAGGGCGCGGAGGAAAGTTCCCGTTGTAATGACGACGGTGGATGCGTGATACTCAACCTCTAGCAACGTTTGAATCCCAAACGCAACGCCGTCCTTGTGAAGGATATTGGCGACCTGCCCTTGCTTGACGTCTAAATTCTCCTGCCGTTCGCAAATCCACTTCAAGCGAAATTGGTAAGCCTTCTTGTCGCACTGCGCACGGGGAGCCCAAACCGACGGGCCTTTCTTCGTGTTGAGCATCCGGAACTGCAAACCCGTCATGTCGGTCGCGATTCCCATCTCGCCGCCGAGCGCGTCGATCTCGCGGGCGAGGTGGCCCTTGGCCAATCCGCCGATGGCGGGGTTGCACGACATCTGGCCGATGCCGTCGGCGTTGATCGTCAAGAGAAGTGTGGACGCCCCCATTCGCGCCGCAGCCAAAGAGGCCTCGACGCCGGCATGGCCGGCACCCACGACGATCACGTCGTATTTCTTCGGATACACGAACACGGGAAAAGAATACGCTAAGCGAGTTTGTATGTCGCCGCAAAAGGCGATGCGCCCGGCGACTTGCTCAAGGTTTTGTTGGCAGCGAGGTGTTCGCAGACGTAAAAGACGTGCTCGATTTCTGACGTTCCAACAGACGCCGCGATCTGATCAACGGTGGAGGACGGGGTTTTCTTCAAGAATTCCACCACTTTCAATTGAAGCGAAATAATCGCGTTGGCAGCTTTCTTGCCTGCCTCGACCCCAGGTTGATGATACGCGTTCACATTAACGAGGGTCCCGTAAAAGCCAACCGCACGCTCGAAGAGAGCGATCAAAGCTCCCACGGAAAATGGAGAAACTTCCGTTAGTGTCAATGAAATGGATTCGCGGCTCTTTTCGTGCAGGGCCTGTCTTGTGCCAAGCCAAAAGCCCTGCAAGAAGTCGCCGGGGGTAACGCCATCCGCCACCATTAAAGGCTTGCCGTCTTGGTCTTTCAAAACCGAGATAAACGTCACAAAGAAGTTGTTCACGCCCTCGCGAAGCTGCTGAACATAGGCATGCTGATCGGTAGAACCCTTGTTTCCGTAAACAGCAATGCCTTGGTTGACAACCTTGCCGTCCAAATCCAATTCTTTACCCAAAGATTCCATCACTAATTGCTGAAGGTAGCGAGAAAACAGCTCCAAACGGTCTTTATATGGCAAAATCACCATATCTTTCGCGCCTTTACCGTTACCGATGTAAAACCACATCAAAGCCAATTGGGCGGCCGGATTGGTGGAAACGGAAGTTGAACGAGTCACTTCGTCACAAACTTTCGCCCCACGAAGGATTTCGGTGATGTCGAAACCCTGCAACGCCGCAGGAACGAGACCGACCGCCGAAGTCTCGCTTGTGCGCCCGCCGATCCAATCCCACATGGGGAATCGGGTGAGCCAGCCATCCGCGACCGCCACTTTATCCAACGCACTCCCGACGCCGGTGATTGCAACGGCGTGTTTCTCGAACTTCATGCCAGCGGTTTCAAAGGCCTTCTTTGCCACCAACATTCCGTTTCGAGTCTCCTGGGTGCCTCCGGATTTGGAAATGACGACACACAAGGTCTGCCCCAAGCCGTTGCCCAAACGGGCCAGAACCTTCTCCATGCCGTCAGGATCGGTATTATCGAAGAAAAACGGCTCCAGTTTGTCTTTGCCCGGTTGGCTGAGAGCGTTGGCTACAAATTCGGGGCCGAGAGCGGAACCGCCGATGCCGATCACAAGAAGATTCTTGAACGCCCCTTTTTCTCCTTTGATTTCGCCATCGTGTACCTTGATAGTGAATGACTTAATGGCTTCCAGGGTCGTCTCGATCTCCTTCCTCAAGTCCGCCGTAGGGGCAAGGATTGCGTTTCTCAGCCAGTAGTGCCCAACCATGCGTTTTTCATCCGGGTTGGCGATGGCGCCTCTTTCCAATTCGGCCATGGCCGAAAACGCCTTTTGGATTTTCGGCTCCATTGAGGCAAGGTAATCATCGCCGAAATTCATCCGACTAATGTCAATAGAAAGGCCGATGGACGGAAATGCCGCGTAATATTTTTTAAAGCGGTCCCAGAGCTGTTGTGTCGTTGTCATGGCAAGGCGGAAGATAAGCCCAATTCATCCAATAAGCCAACTGCGGACTTGCGGCGGCTCATGTTTGCGGACGCTACACCAGGAAATGAAATCACACGGGCAAATGGGACAGAAGTTAAGATCACGAAAAACCGGGCCTCGCATGGCATTTGTAACCATGTGGGTATTATACCACTATAGCGTGGGAATACAATAAATATAAAATTCCGTTAAAACTCGGTAGGGCGAGGCTCCTGCCGAGCCGTCCCTCGTAGCGCAGGTTTCCAAACCTGCATGCGGTGTTGCGGCAAGCGGATTTGGAAATCCGCCATACGGCAGACTTGGAAGTCTGCGCTGCTTCTGGGGAACGGCTCGTCCAGAGCCTCGCCCTACCGTCCTTCGGGCGTAATCGCGCGGCTCAGAAAAATGGGTTGTTTTCTTTCTCTTCCGCAACCGTCGTCAGCGGGCCGTGGCCGGGGCAAAGCAGGGTCGTATCGGGAAGGGTCAGAATTTGTTCGCGCACTTTTTGGCGGGCCAAATCCCACGATTGGTTGCCGCGGCCAATCGATGCCGAAAAAATCGCGTCGCCCACGATGGCGACGTGCGGGGCGTCCTCGGGCCAGTTGCCAATAATATAGGTGACACCGTCCTCGGCATGGCCGGGCGTGTCGCGATTGGTGATGCGCAGGCTGCCGAGCTGGAGAAAATCGTTGGCGCGATTCCGGTGCTGCGGCGGGGCGCCCTTGGCGTTAGTGTGCAGATGCAGCTTGGGAAATTTCTCACGCACGGCGCCCATTGCGGCCACATGGTCTTCATGCGTGTGGGTGATAAAAAGATGGCGCAAATTCAAACCGTTCTCCTCGATCAATTTGAAAATTGGCGCGGCATCCCAGCCAGTGTCAAAAAGCGCCGCCTCGCGGGACACCTCGTCCCAAATAAGGTAGCAATGCACGGTCATGTCATTGGCGCTCGTCGTAAATTGGCGCAGCTCACACCACTCACTCAAATTTGGCGTGGCGGGATGCCAGCCTTTGGCGATGCGTTCGAGCTTGGCGCCGTTTAGGCCGATGGCTTGGCCGAGCGCCTGGAAATTCACGGCGCCCGGGGGTTTGCCGCTTTCCTCCAGCGCGCTCAACTCAGCTTCTGAAATTCCGGCGGTTTGCGCGGCCTTTTGCGGCGTGGCGTTGGCGGCGGTGCGGCCTTTGCGAATAATATCTCCCAAATGATCTTCCAGCATGCTTTGACTAAACACTGGAATGTGGCGGTTGGCAAACCTATAGGACCTATATGACTTATACGACGTATAGGACCTATATTTCCCGGCCTACTCGATTTCCGCGGTGACGGTATTGAGAATTTTGATCTCGCGCCGGCGGAGCAGTCGGCCGAGCGGAATGAGCGAATACCAATAGCCGACTGCCACCCCGGTGGCCAGGAGCGCGGAAAAGCCCATATTCACGAAGGCAGCGAGTGGCATCCCCGCGCTGTGCCAGAGAAACGCAGCCAGCGGCGGAATGAAAACTGGCGCCATCGCAATCGGGAAAAAAAGATGGCAGAGCATCATCACCAGCATCGTCAGGCCGGGCATCTTGGTCGGTTTCATTGAACCGGCCTGGATTTTGTATGGCATCCAGATGGACAGGAGGTTTCCGACCATTCCGGCCAGCATCAGTAGAGTCAACAATTGGAACACAGCGGCGCCGGCGGCCAGCGGCGAAAGCGAAACCCCATACATCAGCAGCCCTAAAATGATCAGCCCGTAGGCGAGGCCCGCCGGCAAACAGGCCAGATTTTTTCCGAGCAAAATCAGCCGCCGATCCACCGGCGAAAGCACGTAGGCGCGAAAACCGTCGCGATCAAAGCCAAATTGGTTGGAAAAAAATTGCACCAGCATGAACATCGCGAACACCATCGCGCCTGTGGCCACAAACGGAAGGCCAGCCTCCGGCACATTCGTATTTCGGCGGAAGGCGAACGACACGCCAATAACAATGGTCGCCAGCATCGAGGATCCCCACTGCATTTTTACTTCCGGCGCCCGCAGCATCGAGCGAAAGGTGGCGAGTCCGAGCGCGGCGGACTGCTCGGGTACGAACGGGGGTTTCCATTCCATCATCCCCATGCTCGCTTTGACGGGCGGGCCGGTGGAAATTTTGGGGGCGGACGATGTGTTCGCCGGCATTGAACTCATGGCGGTAGCGCCCGTTTTCGAATCGCCGCGATAATATTTCAACGTTCCCGTGTAAGCGCGACGCAAGCCGAGCGCGGCGAGGAGCCAGCAGCCAGCCGCTCCGCCAATCGCCGGGAGGACGTTTCCGTCCTTCAATTCCTGCGCTCCCCAAGCCAGCCACAGCGGCGGGAAATACATTTGGGCGGCTTTCAGCGCGTCGAGCTTCTGATGGGTGGCGGATTTTTGGGCCTCGAGCTGGCTCTTCATCACCGCAGGATCCTTGCTGTAGTTGACGTGCATGGAACGGCGCATCACGTTGAAATAGAGATTCGGCCCCTGCGAAATCAGGATGAAAAAGAACATGATCATGGTTGTGACCGTGCGGCGTTTGCGCGGGTTGCTCATCAACGTCGACAGCCAGCCCCGCAGGCAGTAAGTCCACGCCGTCACCATAAAGATCATGCCCGTGGCCAAGGGGAGCAGCAGGATCATTATGGCGCCGCAGGAAAAAACAGTTCCGATGACGAGGCCCATGATGGCCGGAAAAGTGATGATGAAACCGGTGCTAAGATGCGAAACAATATAGTTGATGGTGAAGACCTGCCCAAGCCGCACGGGAAGATGCATTAATTTCTGAAGGTCTATCATCTCGGACCGCTGCAATTCCGCTAGCAAGCCAATAGTCCAGAGAAACAGGAAAATACCCGAGGCGCCCAGCCAGACACCCCAGAAGACCGGAAGCGAAGCCTTTCCCATGCCGTAAATTCCGCCAACAATTCCAACGCAAAACGCCATCAACCCCGACATGCCGGCCACAATCGTGGCGATCGCCGCCAGCGCCGCGCCGATATTTTTCCCGCGGGCCCACTGATTGCGCGCCAGCCGCCAGCGCAGCCAGGCGATCGTTTTGAATTGGTCCCAGTTCACGTGGGGATTTGATTTTTCCGACTTCGTTATTCGAGCCAGCTTAATTTTTGCGCTTCGTGGCCTTCGGTGCCGACGACGGCGATGAATTTATCCTCCAGCGTGCCCTCGCGCCGCAAATCTTCCATCGTGCCTTGATGCACCAATTGCCCGTGCGCAATGATGCCGACATCCGTGCAGAGGCGTTCGACAATTTCCAAGACGTGGGAGGTCAGAAACACCGTCGCGCCGCGACTCACACATTGCTTGAGCATGTCGCGCAATGTGCGCGAGGCGACCGCATCGACGCCTTCAAATGGCTCGTCGAGGAAGAGCAAATCGGGATTGGGAATCAGCGCGGCGGCCAGGGCGAGCTTCTTCTTCATGCCGTGGGAGAATTCCATGGTCAGCTTTTTCTCCTCGTGGGCGAGCTCCATCATGTTCAGCAATTCATCGCAGCGGGCGCGGATGGTTTCCGGCGGCAGCGAATACATGCGGCCGATGAAGGTGAGGTGTTCGCGGGCGGTCAGATTGTCGAACAGAGCCAGATTTTCCGGGACGACGCCGACGCGGCGTTTGATTTCGAGCGATCCATCCGCATCGTTCATGTCCTGGCCAAGAATCGCCATTCTGCCTGCGGTGGGCGCGAGCAGGCCGGTCAGCATTTTGATGGTGGTGGATTTGCCCGCGCCGTTGGGGCCGAGGAAGCCGTAGAAGCAGCCACGGGGCACGCTTAAGTTGAGCTGATTGACTGCGCGAAACGTCCCGAAGTCGCGAGTGAGGCTGTTGGTTTCAATGGCAGCGTTCATGGCATGTCGTCGAAGCCAGACTATCGGGCGGGCATTTGCGCGGCAATTCCAAACGGGCGCGGCGAATGTAATGAGCCATTGCCAATCGAACAAAACGAGAACCTCCCGAATCGTTCGGAATTACGGAAAAATCACACGGTAAAATCGACCGGGACCCGTTGCCGATTGCGGATCGACGTAATTCGCAGCGCCGTTGGTAAGGCTAAACGTAGAGGTCGTCGTCCAAGTCGCGAGATTTGTCGAGACTTGGATGCCAATCGGGATACCAGGCGTCCCGTTAACTGTGATTCCGAAGTGGTTTCCAGAATTGCCGTAATTCGGACCGAAAATCTGCACCTGCGGATTCCAGAGGGCAGTCGGGATATTATTAAAAGTGTCCGGCCACCACCCATCGTAGTTTGTCGAGTAATAGATCATGGCACCGGGGTCCATGTTAAATGCCGTCGAGTCCACGTTTGGGGGCGGCCCCTCAAACAGAATATTAGCCAACGCCTTGCAGCCATCAAATGCTTCCAGGTCGATATTATTGACGCTCGACGGGATCGTGACGGTATTGAGAGCCGTGCAACCGAAAAATGAAACGCTTCCAATATCCGTAACCCCATTTCCAATAACCACATTGGTCAGACCGGTGCAGCCGTGGAAGGCGTCAAATGGAATGGAGCCGACATTTCCCGAAATGTACGCGTAACCCAAATCAAGGCACATATTAAAAGCGTAGTTTCCGAGAAACGTGACGTTGGTTGGGATGGCAATGTTCTGCAAGTCCCAACAACCGTCAAACGCATGGGGGCCGATATACGAGACATTCGAGCCGATCGAGACCGAAACGAGGCTCTCGCATCCTTGAAAGGCTGAATTTGAAATAACCTGCACCGAGTCTGGAATTATTATATTAGTGAGGCCGCTGCTGCCGAAGGCGGAATTTCCGATGTTTGTGACCCCGGAAGGGATTTCAAAGGTAGTGAATTGACATTCGTAAAACGTGCTGTCGGCAATGCTCGTCAGACCAGATGGAAGGACCAATGCAGGCAGCTGAAAACACTCCCAAAATGCATCGGGCCCAATCGTGGTAACGCCCGCCGGAATATTGACCGAGTTAAGGCCGAAACATTCTGAAAAGGCGTGATCCTGAATATTCGTAACCGAATCGGGAATCACGACGCTGTGCAGATACGCGGAATCAAAGAAGGCAGACGAACCGATGATGGTGACCGGCACACCATTGTAAGTCGGAGGGATCACAACCGAACTGGCATTCCCGGAAAATTTAACCAGCGTTGCGGATACACCATCCGCATTGACCGAGAAGCTTAGTTGGCCCTCAACCCGGGAAATGGTGATCAAGAGAAAGACGAGAAACGCTCGGAACCGAAGCATTGAGGGATCTTGCCGATTTAAATCGCGTGAGTCAACTTATTTTGCTTTTCATGTGACAAAAAATGATAATACTTGGCTAAATTGAGGCTCGCATGCAACCGATAGTCGCCGAATTATGAAGACTCTACGTCACCTAGCGTTAAACAGCACCCGACAACACAAATTAACAACCTTCACCTGCGCGTCCCTGATCGCGCTCGGATGGGTCGGCCTCAATGCGAGAGCCGACGGTATCTACGGAAACGGCGTTGGCGCCCAATCGATGGGCATGGGCGGCGCGGATGTCGCGTGGGCGGCTGATCCGCTGAGTTCGATGGGATTGAATCCGGCTGGGATAGCCTTCCTGGATCGCCCACAGCTTTCCCTGGGCGGGGTGGGTGGTTTTGCGACGGGCGACTGGGTGAAGGGGCCGGACAACGGCACCCTGACCCATTCCGGCTCGGCATTGCCGGAAGGCGCATTTGCGATGCCGCTGGGAACCTGGCCGCTTTCCGTCGGCCTCTCGTTTGTGCCCGAATCCGCGCTCTACGCGAATTGGCATTACGATGATCCGGCGGGTGGATTGGGCGGGGTTACCTATGGTTACCAGCAAGATAAGTCAGAAATCGTCGTGCTGCGCAGCGCCCTGGGTTTTGCTGGGCATATAGGCACGAATTTGTCTTTCGGCGCCAGCGGGGGCGCGGTTTACAACCAGAACGAGCTGGTTGGGCCATATATTTTCCAGAGCATGACGGGCGGACCGTTAGGCGGCGGATTAAATGGGGCCAAGACTCTGCTCGACCTGCGCACCACTGGCTGGGGAGCGAACGCCAATGCAGGCATGCTTTACAAGCTGAACGACCAGTGGCAGTTTGGCCTCGCCTACGAAAGCCAGACCCGCGTCGATACCCACGGCAACGCAAGCGGAAATCCTTATGCCCAAGTTGCGAATGCTCCTTTTCATTACGACGCCGAGGTAAAAAACATCTTCCCCCAAAGCGTTTCATTGGGATCGTCATGGAAATTCCATCCGCAAGTGCGGGCGAGCCTCCAAGTGGATTGGATTGATTGGGCCAACGCCTTCAATAATCTGCCGGTCAATTTGACCGGCGGCAATAACTCGGCCGTCAACAGCCTGCTCGGTTCGAGTTTTCAGGACCATATTCCGTTGGATTGGAAGAACGAATTCGTTTATCGGACTGGCTTGGAATTTCTGGCCACGAAAAACCTGACTTTCCGCGCCGGCTACGCTTACGGCGGCAGCCCGGTGCCGGATTCGACTTTGACCCCTTTGACGGCCGCCATCACGGAGAACACGATCACCGCGGGCGTGGGTTACGTTTGGGATCGCTATCATTTTGACTTCGCCTATCAATACTCGCTGCCAGCCACCCAGCATGTTGGAACAAGTGGCTTGCTTTCTGGCGAATACTCTGATAGTACGACGGTAGTGAGCACACATATATTTGCGCTGACCGTGGGGGTTCATTTTTGACGGTTGATCCTCAATCTCATCAAGTCCAGGGGGAACAGAAAACAACAAACAAAGCAAGTCCAGGCCGGCTGATGCGTTTGATCAACTGGCTGGATTATCCGGACGATTTTTCCCCAGATCCGGAGGTGACCCGCCGGGCCAAGATCGTATTCCGAAGTGGCGCTCTAGGTGCATTTTTCGGGCTCTGTTACGCCATTTTCTATCTCCTCATAGGGCATATTTGGGGATTCAGGATTATTGCCGTTTGCAGTTCGGCGTTTTTTGCCGTTGCCGTCGCCACGCGCAAGCACAGGTCAGTGGGCTGGGGCGGCGAAGTGCTCGTCGTGTCATTGATTTGTGGCTTTACGGCGCTGAGTTGCGTTGAAGGCGGTCTGCAAGGTCATGCCATGGCGTGGCTGGTGACGGTTCCTCTATCTGCTCACCTTTTGCTCGGGCCGAAAGCGGCGATTCAGTGGACGATTGTCGGGTTTTTGGCCGCTGCGGGCGTTGCCGCGTTTGAATTAAACTATGGCCGGCTCCCCATCACTTATGACCTGAAGTGGGAGACGATTATTTCTGCGGCAGGCTATCTTGGCCTGATCGTCTTCATTTTCATGCTGAGTTTCATTTTCGAGCGCGCTCGGGTGACGGCTTTCTCCAAGATGCAGGCCGCCCGTGCCGAGCTTCTTGCGGCGAACGAGCGCTTGGTTCACTTGAATAACGAAAAGAACGAATTCCTCGGCATGGCAGCGCATGATTTGAAGAATCCGCTGACCATTATCGTTACCGCAACCGAAATGGCGTCGATTTGCGACAATCCGGAGCAATCCGGCAAATACCTCAACAATATCTCTTTGGCAGCCACGCGCATGCGGAATTTGATCACGGATCTGCTCGACGTCAATGCCATCGAGCAGGGGATGTTCGTGTCGAACCTCGAACCGTGCGACATGCGAAAACTGGTCGAACGGAGTGTCAGTCATCAGGAACAAGACGCGGCGCGGAAGGCGATT
The DNA here is from genome assembly GCA_963764165.1 of uncultured Verrucomicrobiae bacterium. Lineage (GTDB taxonomy): Bacteria > Verrucomicrobiota > Verrucomicrobiia > Limisphaerales > Palsa-1400 > Palsa-1400. The sequence goes on along the minus strand of CAVXRD010000002.1, from coordinate 2,282,200 downwards.
GAAATCCGCGTGGGAGTCTCTGAAGGCTTGTGGGCCAAGGCCGATCCGGCGGCCACCATGCAGATATTGGACAATTTGATTTCCAATGCTCTGAAGTTTTCCCCTCCCAACTCGACCATCCACGTCCACACCTTGCCGGAGCAGAATCATATATTGGTGTCCGTCCGTGACGAAGGCCCCGGTATCAGCGAGGCGGACCAGAAGAAGCTCTTCCAGAAATTTACCCGCTTAACAGCGCGCCCAACCGGCGGAGAATCCTCGACCGGCCTTGGATTGGCCATCGTTAAACGCCTGGCCGACGCCATGGGTGGCAGCATCCAATGCCATAGCGCACCCGGCGCCGGCGCCACCTTCACTCTGCGTCTGCCAATTTGCTCGGCCCCGCCGAAAACCATCCCGGCCCCGGTGGCTTGGTCGCGGCGGCCAGATCTCAAGAGCTTGAAAAATTAGCGGCGAGGCGCAGAAATCGGGTTTTCCCCGCCCCATCTTTAAGTCGATTTATTCGTGAGCTGCTACCGATGAGTTCGTCTCATCTAACAGCCATGTAGAAGCGGGAACACGAATTGCAGCTTGAGACGATGAACACGGGCGAGGCGCGATTTATCCGTCACGCCGGAAGCAATTAGCGCGACTTTCCTTTCACCGGGCGCGACTTCGCGGTCCACCCGGCGGCATTCATCCACCTTATTTCCGATGCGCTTTTTTATCGTGGAGTGATGCCAATGAAACGAGAACCAACAGAAGGCCACGAAGGACGCAAAGAAAGCCAAAGGGTTTCACCTTCGTGGACTTTGTGTCCTTGTGTTAAAACTCTCCCGATTTTTTTATCGCAACGCGGCCTCAGTCACGGTAACCAATGCGCGTGAACGGGACGGGAGCCATTGTTTCCAATCGCCGCAATTATCCGTTGCTGCTGGCCAGCCAGTTTCTCAGCGCCTTCGGCGATAATTTCATCTTGATGCTGATTCTTGGCCCGCTGCTGGTCGCGTTCGCGGCCGGAAAAATTACGGCGATGGAGCAAAGCGTCGCCAATATATTTTATACGAGCCTTTTGATGGTTCCGTTTCCCCTGCTCGCCCCGCTCACCGGCTACCTCAACGACCGCTTTTCCAAAAATCGCTGGCTGATGGGTGGGAATTTATTAAAGGTGCTCGGAACAATCGTGGCCATGGGCAGCCTGCGCGGAAGCTCTCACTGGCTGGCCATTGGATACTTTATCGTCGGCATTGGCGCCGCCGTTTATTCGCCCGCGAAGTATGGAATTTTGCCGGAAATCATGCCGCTCGAACAATTGGTGAAAGCCAACGGCATGGTGGAATTATTGACACTCGTGGCCATTCTCACGGGGAACATCGCGGGAGCGATCGCGTTTGATCGCCTTAATCTGACGGTGTGCTACTTGATTCTGATTGGCGTTTACGTGCTCTCGCTGGAAATGAACGGACTCATGTCGCGCACGCCCTCGTACCCCGAGGTGAAATTTGCGGATACCGCCAGCTCCTTTTTCCACAATGTGCGCGCGCTTGTCGGGGAGCGGAGGCTGGCGCTGGTGCTGCTGGGAACGTCGCTCTTCTGGCTGTGCGGCGCGGTGCTGAAAATGAATTTCGAGCCGTGGGGCCAGCAGGTTTTGCACCTGACAACGATGACACAAATCAGCCTGCTCGGCTTGTGGCTGGCCCTTGGCGTGATGACGGGCAGCGTGCTGGCAGGCCAGCTTTATCGCGTCGGAGACATCCGCGCCACGCGCCGCTACGGCTGGCTGTTGAGCGGTGGGGTCGCCTGCCTGAGCTGCGTCGGCTGGGTTTCCACCCATGTCCTCGACTATCCGAAAACCATCGCCATCTCTATGCTTTTATTGACAGGATTGATGGCAGGGTTGTTTCTAATCCCGCTCAATGCCGCACTTCAGGCGGAATCGCACAAGGACAAGCTCGGCAAAACCATTGCCACGCAGAACGGATTTGAAAATCTCGCCATGCTCGGCGGCAGTGTCATCGCATACTTGAACGTCAAGAAAGGTTTCAATCCTTCTGAACTTCTGCTGGTGCTGGCGGCATTCGTTGCCGTAGTGACATTCTTTTTGAAAATTCCGGGAAAAAAACTCGTTGAATACAAATCAACCACGACCCATTGAAGCACTGACCCGCCCGCGCGCGTTGACGCTTGCGCTGGCCGGCGTGGCGTCATTTCATCTCGCCTATCAGTTTCCGGTGCTGTCGTGGTTGATGGTGGTGTTTCTCTGTTGCGTTTTCCAACTTTGCAAACTCCGCAGCGCTCGGAGGGCGATCTGGATTGGCATGCTCGTGGGCCTCGCTTGCTATGCGCCAAGGCTGGCTTTCTTTTGGACTCTTTTTGGGGCGGCGGCGGTCGCGCTTTGGTGTGTGCTTTCGTTCTGGCTGGCGCTTTTCATTTTTCTTGGGCGCGCCTGCCAAGTCCGGCTGGGGCCGAAAATCTGGGCTCTGCTCGCGCCGTTCACCTGGACGGGATTGGAATATTTCCGCAGCGAACTTTACTATTTGCGTTTTTCATGGCTGAGCCCGGGGTACGCTTTTTCCGAATCTCCCTTTTTGCCATATGCCGCTGGCTTCGGGACTTATGGAATCGGTTTTCTTCTGATGGGCTGGGTGGCGTATTTCTCGACGGCGAGATTGCTGTCACGAGCGGCTGGAATCACTTTTGGCGTGCTGCTTGGCCTGCTCTCGGCTCTCCCATTTTGCCTCGCGCCTTTCGTATCCGCCGACCAGGGGCATGTCAATCTCGCGGGCATGCAACTGGAAGGATCGTCCGCTCCGCAAGTTTTGCGCGGCCTTGATTCACTGCTGAAAAATCACCCCGACACCGATTTATTCGTCCTGAGCGAGCTCACTTTTGAAGGCCCAGTTCCAAAAGAAATCAACCAATGGTGTCAACAGCATAAAAAATACCTGGCCGTTGGCGGGGAGGATCCCATCAAAGGCGAGAAAGCGTTTTACAACACCGTTTTTGTCATTGGCCCCGATGGCAGCGTCGTCTTTCAGCAGGGCAAATGCGTCCCGGTGCAATTTCTAAACGACGGCCAGCCGGCCAGCGAGCAGCGCGTCTGGAATTCGCCGTGGGGCAAATTGGGTTTTGGAATTTGTTACGACGCCAGCTACACGCGCGTGACGGATGAATTGGAGCGCCTCGGCGCGCAGGCGCTTATATTTCCGACGATGGACGTGACCGAATGGGGCGAAGCACAGCACAAATTGCACGCGCGCATCGCGCCAATGAGGGCGGCGGAATACGGCCTGCCGTTCTTTCGCCTGTGCAGCTCAGGCATCTCGCAATTTATCGGTCGCGATGGCCGCGTCCTCGCCAGCGCGCCGTTCGGCGGCCAGGGAAAAATGCTCGCCGCGCAAATGAAACTGGCCGGCGGCGGGCGGATGCCAGTGGATCGGCCCCTTGCGCAAATGGCGGTGGCGATAGCGGGGGCATTGCTGCTCTTTTTGATTTTGGAACCCATCATTGGATTGCAAAAGCGTCGATGAAAATTTTTTTTCGATATCTGCTCCGTGTGCTCTTTCGATTTCGCGCGGAGAATGTGGAAGTCTTGAAGGCCCCCGGGCCGGTCATGCTGCTGCCGAATCATGCGTCGTGGATCGATTGGCTGTTTGTGCTGGTGTGCCTTGATTCGAGCTGGCGCTTTGTCACTTCGAAGGAAGGCGCGCGGGTCAGCCCTATTCACCGGTTCATCATGGTAAACCGCTACACCTATCCTGTGGAGACGGACTCGCCTTACGCCCTCAAACGCATCGCGGAGTATTTGCAAGGGGGCGGGAAATTAGTGCTGTTTCCAGAAGGCCGGCTGTCGCGCACCGGATCGCTGATGAAACTTTTCGACGGCACGGGATTCCTGTTGTTGAAGTCGAACGCGAAATTGATTACCTGCTATTTGCGCGGCATCGAAAAAATTCCATTTTCACCCAATCCAAATCAACGCCAGCTTTTTCCGAGCGTCACCGCGCATTTTAGCGAGGTGATGACGCCGCCGAGATTTGAAGGGCTAAGCATGGTGCGCTCGCGGCAGCGGATCACCCGCTGGCTGTCCGATGCGATGGTGCGGCAGCATTTCGACGTTGAGATGGCTTTCGCGCCGCAAAATGTTTCCGAGGCCATCGCCGCCACCGCGCGGAGAAAGCCATCCTTCGGCGCCCTTCAGGATGTTTCGCGGACGAAATTGACGTATCGCCGCCTGCTGGCGGGAACGCTGGCGCTGGCTTCAAGATGGGAAACATTATTGACAGAAGGGGTGGGCCAGCGCGTGGGCGTTTTGCTTCCTAATGCCAACGCGGTGCCGGTCACGGTCTTGAGTTTGTGGAAGGCGGGCGCGGTGCCGGCCATCTTCAACTTCTCCACCGGCATTCCCACCATGCTGGCCTGCGCGCAGCTTGCTGGAGTCAAACAAATTATCACCTCGCGCCTTTTCCTCGAGCGGGCCAGGCTGAACGTGCAGCCCATGATGGATGCGGGCCTTCAATTCATTTTTCTCGAGGATGTCCGCTGCGGAATTCCGAAGGAGATTCAGATGGGGGCGCTGGCCCGCGCGGCGTTCGATCCCGAGTCAATCGCCGGGCCACAGCGCCGCCAGGACCCGGCTGTCATACTTTTCACCAGTGGATCGGAAGGCCCGCCCAAGGGAGTCGAGCTGAGCCACGGAAATATCCTGGCGAACGTTCAGCAAATGCTGGCCACCCACGATTTCATGGACACGGACCGCGTCTTCAATGCGCTTCCGTTGTTCCACAGTTTCGGGCTGATGGGCCTCCTCGTGCCGCTGGTGCGCGGCATGTATGTTTTCCTTTACCCCTCGCCGCTGCATTACCGCGTCATCCCCTCCGTGCTTTACGACTTGGATTGCACCGTATTCTTTGGCACCAACACGTTTCTCAACGGCTACGCGCGCAAGGCGGATCCGTATGATTTTCGCAGCCTGCGCGTGCTGGTGTCAGGCGCGGAGAAATTGCAGGAAAACACGGCCAACGCGTGGGCGCGGCGGTTTGGCTCCCGTGTGTTTGAAGGTTATGGCGCGACGGAATGCAGCCCGGTGATCACGCTCAACACCTGGCGCGAGCCCCGTTTCGGTTCCGTCGGCAAATTCATGCCGCGCATCGAATACAAATTCGAACCCGTCGAAGGCGTGCCGGAGGGCGGGCGCCTTTGGGTGCGCGGCCCGAACATCATGCGCGGTTACTTAAACGCCGAACCCAACGCGAAATTCCAGGCGCAGGGCGGCTGGTATGACACCGGGGACATCGCGAAAGTGGATGAAGATGGTTTTCTCTTTATTCTCGGACGATTGAAACGCTTCGCGAAAATCAGCGGGGAAATGGTGAGCTTGACGGCGGTGGAGGAAGCGATGGCCAACGCGTTTCCGCAATACGGCATTCGCTTCCAGGCCGCCGTCGTCACGAGGCCGGATGCGGATCGCGGCGAGGCGCTCATCGTCGTCTCGAACGAGCAGAAGCTGACGCCCGAGGAGGTTCGGGCCGCCGTGAAGGCCAAAGGCTTGAGCAATCTCTCTGTCCCGCGCGAAGTCAAATATATGCGTGACATCCCGAAATTAGGCACCGGCAAGACCGACCACCGGGAATTGCAAAAGCGCCTCGCGGAAGCGGCGCAGGATTCCAAGCCGTGACACTTCAATTGTCCAGCAAACTTGGAGAAGAAATGCTGCCGAGGTCCCCACCGGGCCGGTCGTTATCCGAATTCAGCTTGAAGCGCGGGAAGGCTTTGAGCGAGAACGTCACACCGATGGTCACGTCGGCCGGCTGCCCCACGCTCCGGTCAACGCGAACGGTGAAGGCCGCGGTCCAGCTTCGCAAATCGCGGTAGAGCGAGTAAACTTGTTCCTGGAGGGTTTTGGCATCCGCGTCGAATCGCTCCGCAAAGTGGACGCCCCAATTCTCGTCGAGCCGGTAGTAAAGGCTAAAATCGATCAGGCTGCTGCCAGCCAGAGTTTGTCCCGGATAGGTTAGGAATTCCGGATCGTTATTCATCAGATAGTAGTAGCCCAGGGAAACGCTGGCGTGGGTCGTGGGCTGGATGAACATGCGCTCGATGGCCTGGCGCCACCGCCCGTCGGCCAGATCATAGCGCGTGGAGGAATTGAATGTGATCCATGAGCGCGGTCGAAAATCAACGTCGGTGTACACGTCGGAAAACTGGCTGTTGGTGCCGCGCAGGAGATTCAAATCAGTATACAGCGCCACATTGAGGACATCCTGAATCTGCCCGCGCCGCTTGGTTTGCCATTTGTTGCGCAACATGAGGCGCACCACGTTTTCCGCCTGGATCGAGTCAATGGAATTGTAGTCGGGAAAATCAAGGGGCTGCAGGCGCAGCGATGGCGATTCATAATCGAACAACGGAACGTGCTGGGACGCCGTCGGGATGTAGGCGTAATTGAAATCCGGCTCGATAATGTGGCGCAAGCCATGGACGTCGAGCAGGTCGCTCTCGGCGCCGGGAAAAACGCGCGAGGCTTTAAAGGATACATCCATGCCGGTGTTGAAAATGCCGCGGCCTTGCTGGTTGGTGCGGGTTTCGGGGCCGGAGACGTCGCTGTAATAGGTCGCCCGCCCGCCGACTCGCGGCGCGACGTTGAGCCAGCCGAAAAAGTTTTCCGGCAGTGTGAGCTGCTGAAATGTGTCGGCGCGGCCGGCGGAGTAATTGGGATAGCCCCCCGTGCGATAAGCTGTGGCGTCATAGCCTCCGTAAGGCAGCGGGGAGTAGTTGGTGAAATAGGCTGGCACGTTGGTTTCCGAAAAGGCGCGCTGGAAATAACCCGCTGAAGTCTCGCTGTCGTAATAAACCGGGGTGCTGCCAAGTTCCTGCCGCAGGCCAGTCAGTTTCACATCCGGCAGGCGCTCGACGGTTTCAAAGAAATTCACCACCCGCGGCTGGCCGACGGCATCGAGCACCCAGTTGTGGTAAAGCTCAGTGCCCTCTACGAACGAGGCCGGCTCGACGTTTTTTGAGTACTCATTAACGAAAAAGTCCTGGATGACGAGGGGGTCGCTTTGGTAATTGCCCACAACCTTGACATTGGCCACCGCATCCGAGTTGGAGCGGTTGTAGTAATCATAGAAAAGCTGCCCGCGCTGCCGGTTTTCGCCCAGGTGCGGCGCCTGATAGCCGCTTGCCTCCGGGTCGATATCGTGCGCGTAGTAATAGCGAAACGCGACGTTACCCCAGTCGCCCAGGTGGATGGCCAAGTCCGGGCCGCCAGCCAGGCCGCGCCGCTCGCGCTCGTCGAGATGAAGAGTGCCATCCACAAATCCCAGGCCGAGCCCATTGGTGCCATACCAATTGTAAGCGCTCAACAGAAACGGCCCGAACTGCCCGCGCTCACCGGGCGTAAATTCAAAATTATTCGGGTGGTCCTTCAAGCTCCGATGATAATACGGCCAATAAAAAATCGCATGCTTGCCGAGGTAGAGCGTCGCGTGATGGGCCTCGATGTAATCGCCCGGCGCAATTGTCACCGTGGCAGCGCGAATGGTATAGAGCGGCTTTAGGTAATCGTCGGTGGAAATGGCTGCGTTGGTGATGATTTCCAGCTTGTTGCTGAGGCCGCCCATTTTTTGCCCGTTGACCGCAAAGGGCGCCTGAAAGGTCTTGAACCGCCCGGCGCGGACTTCGCCGGTCTTGCCGTTGTAAATAAAATTTGTGCCGCGCCAGATATGGCCGTGATCAAGAATCGTGACATCGCCCTCAAAGTCGACCACGCCGTCCGATTCTGTCTGGGTGGCCTGATCGAAGATGACCATCGCGTTCGCGTTGCTGGCAGTGCCGCCGTTGTATGAATAATTGGTGCCGTTGCCGAATTGGGTCCAGCTTCGCTGGCTTGAGCCGTTGATGTACCATTGGTTGCTCTGGGCTGCCTGTTGCGCTTGACAGGCAAATACGCCTGCCAGCCAGAGCGGGATCAATATCAGGAGCCAAAGGCGTCTCATCAAGAGCGCCCAGCTAACCAAAACCCGCCAGCACTGCCAAGGATTTCTGTAAAGTTAAAAAAGCAGGGAAGCCACAGATGGACACAGATCAACACAGATTTTCTGAGGAACAGTTCGGTTGACGGCCACCGATCCGAATAAATCATGGTGCGACCAGCGCCCTGGCTTGCGCCAAGGGAAATTATCTGTGTTGATCTGTGTTAATCTGTGGCTTCCCCGGCCTTACTTCGATTTCAAATGGATGTCCGTAAAGCCAAGTTGATACAGCAGAACCGTCAACTGGGTGCGGCCTTTTTCTGAGGCATCGTTCAGAATGCCGTTTTGCGAGGCGGCCAGGCGCAGCTCATCCACCGCGCGCTGCCGGGCGGACTGCTCCAAATCCTTGTCAAACAGCCGAAAGGCCCCTGTCGAATGGTCGATGATCTGCGTTTTGTGGTCGTCGAGGTATGTGTCGGTGATGCGGGAGCGGGGAAGCGCCATCGTGATTTTCCGGCCGGAAATCTGAATGTCGCCGGGAGCCATCTGGCTGAAATCAATGCCGGCTTTCACCACGCCGTGGGCGACCAGAAGGACCCGGCTGTCGCCGTACCATTTCGCGTCATCGAATTCCACCACTTTTTCCAATGAATACTTAACGGTCACGAATTGCGACAGCGTCTCCACCTTGGACAGCAAGGCGGGCCCGCTGTAGCCAGGGCCGGGCGGCCCGAAGAAACGATAGCCCACCATGCCAAAAATCAGCCCAAGCGCGAAAATCACGATCAAGATCGCCACAGTCCCTGCCACTCGTTTCAGCATGAGGAGAATTTGGCTGCCGCCGCCGTAAAGTCAATCGCGCGGGCCAGCGAAGCCGCAGACGGACACAGATGAACCCAGATAAACAAAATACAGGAAATGGCTATTGATCTGCCCCGATGTGATTCTTTGGCCTAAGTTTGGTTTGCGCGGAAAGCGGGGTTTGTATATGCTGGCTTTTCATGGATGCAGTTGATCAATCGGTGCCTGTTTCGCCCCCGACCGCACCCCAGCCGTCCTTTTGGGAGGAGTTCCAGGAATACTGGAAAAGAATTCCTGAGAAGCAGCTTTTCCTGCTTTGCCTCGCTGGCTGGGTTGTTTTGTTTCAATATGTGGGCATCAGTTCCTTCAATTTCGGAACGACGCGGCCCTCCCTGTTCGAATGGCTCTATAATAGTTGGAACACGGAGGCCATGGATTGCGAGCACGGCAAATTAATCCCGTGGGTAGTCGCCGCTATATTTTGGGCGAAACGGCGCGAATTGATGCCTTCCCTTTCGGGCGTTTGGCCGCCCGGCCTCATCGTGGTCGCGCTGGCCCTGGCTGTCCATGCCATTGGCTATCTCGGCCAGCAACAGCGGGTTTCTTTGATTGGGCTCGTTCTGGGAATTTACGGTTTCATCGGTGTGACGTGGGGCTGGCGCACGATGTGGCTGAGCACCTTTCCCATGGTGCTTTTTGCCTTTTGCATGCCGTTGGGAAACCTCACGGATTCATTGACGCTGCAGATGCGAATGCTGTCGGTCACGATGACGCGCGCCATTTGCCGTGGTTTGCTGGATATCAATCTCATTCAACACGGAACCGAACTGCGCGACGCGGACGGAAAATTCCGCTATGATGTCGTGGCTGCCTGCAGCGGACTCAGGAGTTTTGTGGCGCTCCTGGCCATCACCACGATTTTTGCCATGATGAGTTTTAAAAGAATTTGGAAACGAGCCGTCATGCTGGCCGCCACAGTGCCGCTGGTGATCTTCTGCAACATTTTCCGGCTCTCGGTGGTGGTTCTGGTGGCCCGGGTGTTTGGCCAGGAGCGCGGGATATGGGTGCATGATTGGTTTGGTTTCGTAACCTACGCGGTGGCGATTGTTTCCCTCATGGGCCTGGCCCGCTTGTTGCGGGAAGATCGGCAGCCAGCTCAGTCCCCGGCATGAAGACGCGTTCATTGGCGGTGCTGGCGCTGGCCTTGGGAATGACGGCCGCGACGGGATTCTACCTCAAAGGCCACCGAATGCATGTGGGCGCCCCCGGCGTCAAGGTGGTGGACGGCGTTTTGCGCGACGAAAACGGCAAGCCAGCCACCACCCACTGCGTTTCGCTGCCGGAGATAGCCGGCTTCAACAGCACAAATCTTCCCATCGACACCACTGAACTCACCGGTTTGCCGCGTGACACCACCTTTGGCCGGAAGTTTTATTTCGGACCGAATCATTTTGGTGTGCAGGTCAGTGTCGTGCTGATGGGTGAGGACCGGACGAGCATTCACCAGCCGCAATATTGCCTGACCGCGCAAAGCTGGGACATCGAGAAAACCGAACAAATCCAATTGCCGATCAACAGGCCAAAATTGTATTCCGTGCCCGCGCTTAAGCTGAGCGTCTCGCAAATTTTGGAGGATCCAAAATCGCATGCCCTCATCCGGCGGTCGGGGATTTACGTCTACTGGTTTGTCTCGGGGGAGCACATTACTTCCGACCAAAGGGCGCGCATGTTTTCGCTGGCGCGGACGATGCTGAAGAAAGGAGTTTTGGAGCGGTGGGCCTATATTTCTTACTTTGCGACTTGCAATCCCGGGGATGAAAAAGCCACATTTGCGAAGCTTGAGCAATTCATCGGGGCTTCAGTTCCCGAGTTTCAAATTGTGCCAGGTGATCCGGTCGCAGAGCACCTGCCCGTCGCCAAGCGATAACGCGAGGCGCCGGTAATTTGAGCTGTTTCTGCGATGTGAGTAAATGATATGCTGCTTCGTGACAGTCAAATCCGCGTCAAGTTGAATATGGTTGTGGATGGGGCGTTGTTCGCCCTGTCGCTGTGGCTGGCTTGGGCAATCCGCAACTTTTGGGTTGTGTTTGGAGCGGATCCGATTGCCTCCTTCAAACCCAAATATTACTGGCTGTTTTTGGTCATTATTCCGATGTCCCCGCTGGTTTTGGATTGGCAGGGCTTTTATGACCGCGTGGTCTTATCGCCCGTGCGGATCATGCTCCTGCCACTGGCCTCCGCCTGCACCATTTGCGCGGTGGGGCTGATTCTCATCGAGTTCATGCTCCGGGAGGACGCAGCCCGCTCGGTCTTTGTGCTCTTTGGCCTTTGCAGCTTTGTCCTGGTGCTGATCAAGGAACAATCCATGCGAATGTTCTACCGCACCGAAATTGGCCAGGCTCGATTCAAGCGCCGCATCGTCATCGCGGGCGATCCCGAGGATATCAAGCGCCTGCTTTCCGAGGTTTCCCTCCGGAAGGGCGAATTGGAAGTTTGCGGCGAGTTCCCGCTCAACTCCGCGCCAATCGAAGGGCTGGTAAGCATGCTGCATGAGCACTCTGTCAACGCCGTCATGATTGCGGCCCGGCACACCTACTTTGACCGTGTCGAAAAGGTTGTGCGCGCCTGCGAGGTGGAAGGGGTTGAGATCTGGCTGCTGGCGGACTTTTTCCAGACTCAGGTTTCGCAAACGAGCCTGGATCGGTTTTATGGCCGGCCCGTGCTGGTGTTCCGCTCGGCGGCCGAGATTTCGTGGCAGTTGGTGGCAAAGCAAGTCATGGATTTTGTCGGGGCGGCTTTCCTTCTCATTGCCGGAAGTTTGATCATGATTCCTGCCGCCATTATGATCAAGTTGACGTCCCCCGGGCCCATATTATTTCGCCAGAAGCGCGCCGGGTTGAACGGGCGTCCATTCGTCATGTATAAATTCCGCTCCATGGTGACAAATGCCGAGCAGTTGAAACAAGAACTGGAGCAGCTCAATGAGATGAGCGGCCCGGTTTTCAAGGTCACGAAGGATCCGCGTGTGACCCGCGTTGGACGGGTGCTTAGAAAATGGAGCATCGACGAATTGCCGCAATTGTTCAACGTGCTCCGCTGGGAAATGAGTTTGGTTGGCCCGCGTCCCCTGCCGGTGGATGAAGTCGGGCGGTTTGACGATGTCTCGCATCGGCGCCGATTGAGCGTGCGTCCCGGCCTCACCTGCACCTGGCAGGTTTCCGGGCGCAATGACGTCAAGGATTTCAACGATTGGGTGCGGATGGATTTGGAATATATCGACAATTGGTCTTTGTGGCTGGACATAAAAATCCTTTGGCGCACTATCTGGGTCGTTCTGCTCGGCACCGGAGCACGCTGAGCCGGTATTTGGTATGGCAAAAAAAAACACGATTAAGACAAAACAACTCCGTTCCGTCGTCACTGGCGGGGCCGGATTTTTGGGATCCCATCTCGTCGATTACCTGCTCGAGCGCGGCCATCAGGTGGTGGCGTTTGACAATCTGGTGACCGGCAGCGTCCGCAATATCGAGCACCTCGCCGGCCGGCCGGAGTTCCGATTCATAAAACAGGACGTCACGGAATTTCTTTTTATTGACGGCCCGGTGGATTACGTCTGGCATTTCGCCTCTCCCGCCAGCCCGATTGACTATCTTGAATTGCCGATTCAAACGCTGAAAGTCGGCTCGCTTGGAACGCACAAGGCGCTCGGGCTGGCCAAGGAGAAGGGCGCGCGGTTCCTGATCACCTCCACCTCCGAAATTTACGGCGATCCCCTGGTGCATCCGCAGCGCGAGGATTATTGGGGGAATGTCAATACGATTGGCCCGCGCGGGTGCTACGACGAGTCCAAGCGGTTCGCCGAGGCGCTGGTGATGGCCTATCATCGCCAGCATAAGATCGACACCAAAATCGTCCGCATCTTCAACACCTACGGTCCGCGCATGCGCCTGCGGGACGGCCGGGTGGTGCCGGCCTTCATCGGGCAGGCGCTGGCGGGCGAGCCGCTGACTGTGTTCGGGAAGGGCCAGCAGACGCGAAGTTTTTGTTATTGTTCGGACTTGATTGAAGGAATCTATCGCCTCATGATGAGCGAGACCAACGATCCGGTGAACATCGGCAACCCGACGGAAATGACGATGCTCGAATTCGCCCGCGAAATCATCCGCGTGACAGGCTCGAAAAGCAAGATAGTCTATCGTCCTCTGCCGCAGGACGATCCGAAGCAGCGCCGCCCGGACATCGGCAGGGCCAAGGCCATATTGGGATGGGAGCCCAAGGTCACTTTGGCCGAAGGCATTGTCAAAACTATTGAATATTTTAAGGGCCGCGCGTGAGGCCAGCCCAAGGCGCCCTTTTGCGGCAATTTCACGCAGTGTGCGTGAAATTCAGCCAAAAAACTGCGGCAGTTAGTCAAGATGAGGAATGAATCGCGTCCTTCGCGGGGCAAGGAAAGTTGGCCCCCGCGCTGGCATATGTATAGCTAACGCGAAGTTTCTTTATCAAAACAATTGACCGAGTGTTGGAATTGCGATAACTAGCACGGACTTTTTAATGAATGAAGAGGTCTCGAAACCAAGAAATAGCAAATTAATGCCTTCGCGTTAAAACGCATATGCTAAATTCTAAATCATTTTTGGCGGTGGACTTCGGGGCGGGAAGCCTGAAGCTGGCGGAGTTCGAGCAGAACGACGCGGGCGGCTTGCGCCTCAAACAATACGGAGTCAAATCTCTTGGAATCGAAGGCTCCCAGGAAGCCGCGCGCGAAGCCGCCATCCTCAAGGGGCTCAATGAGCTGCTTGGCGAAAAGAGCTACGGCAGCAAGCAAATTAACGCCTGCGCGCCTGGCTTTCACGTCTTCTCCAAGTTTGTCAAACTTCCTCCTGTTGACACGTCCAAGGTGACCCAAATCATCCGCTACGAGGCGCAGCAAAACGTGCCTTTCCCGCTGGATGAAGTCGTGTGGGATTACCAGATTCTTGGGACATCGGCCACCAGCGAACTGGAAGTTCTCCTCGTAGCCATCAAATCCGAGGTTGTGGAGGGTCTTTTCCGGGTGGCTGGCAGCGCCGGCCTGCGAATGAAGCTGGTGGATGCGTCCCCGGCCGCCTTGTGCAATGCGTTCCGCTACAATTACGGCGATCTCGAAGGTTGCACCATGCTGCTGGACATCGGCGCCAAGACCAGCAACCTCTTGTTTTTCGAGAAAGGCAAGGTCTATTCCCGCAGCATCAACATAGGCGCCAATTCCATCACCCAGGACTTTGCCAACGAGGCAAAAATCAAGTTCCCCGAGGCCGAAGCGATCAAGATCGAAAAAGGTTCGGTCAGCCTTGGCGGCGCGTATGAGGAACCTGAGGATCCGCAAGCCGCCGCCATCGCAAAGATCGCCCGCCAGGTCATGACTCGCCTGCACATTCAGGTCAATCAGACCATCCAATTTTTCCGCGGCCAGCAAGGGGGGTCAGCCCCGCAGCGATTGTTTCTGTCCGGCGGGTCGTCGATCATGCCTTACACGGCTCAGTTCTTTGCCGAGAAGCTCAATGTGCCGGTCGATTATTTCAATCCGTTTCGGAATATCGAAATCGACCCCTCGCTTGATTTGGAAGAGCTGTCCAAGGTGGCGCATTCCTTCGGCGAAGTGGTGGGCTTGGGGCTGCGAGACCTGGCGCATTGCCCGGTTGAGTTGAACCTGATGCCCAAGAGTTCGCTCCAGACGCAGGAGTTTGGGCGGAAAAAGCCGTATCTGGTGGCGTCCGTGCTCGCCGTCGCGCTGGCTCTTTTTGCCATGTATAAGGCGGAAGCCAACATCGGCAAGATCTACAAGGATCGCGCGGATGAAATCACGGCGCCGCTGGATAAATTGACCAGCCAGAGCGAAAAACTCAACAAAGCCATCAGCGAAGATGCGGCCATGAAAAAGCAGGCTGACGATATGAAGGCCCTGGCCGATAACCGGTTCTACTGGATCAAAATATTCACCGACCTTCGCACGGTCATGATGCAAGCCGAAGCGGCGGAAAAGGCAAATCTGGCGACCCCGGACAATGGCGGGACCAACACCGACGAGGGTGTATGGGTGGAACAGTTCAACCCGAAGCTGCCAAACGGCTTCGAAGCCGCGCAGCAAAGCGGTGGCCTCGGAGGCGCGGAAGGAGGAGGGCCGCGCGGGCCTCGTGGCGGCCGTTTCGGACGCGGCGCACCCGGTGGAATGGGTGGTGGCCCGCGCCCGCGCGGAGCCGACATTGGTTCAACGGCGGTGGTAGCCGTTCCCACCGGCGCTGAAATTTCGACAATTGAACTCGTCTGCCGCGGCGTCAGCCGCCCGGGCAACGCCAACTCGGATCTCGCTTACTATGTCCGCCAGTATTTGACCAACAGCCCAAGTTTCACGAACGCGGTTCTATCGGGGAGCATCTCCACCGCATACGATGACACCAATGTGTTCATCTTTAACATGACGGTGGACCTCAAACATCATTTCAAGCTGTAAGCATGGCGTGGGTTAAAAGAAATCTCTACTTCGTCATCTGTGTCGCCATCGCCATAGGGCTTGCTGGCTTCTGCGGATACTTGTTTTTCGCAAGCCTCAGCGATAACGCGGCGGCCCTCGACGCCTACAACACGAAGAAGGCCAGCTTGGATCAATTAACAACCAAGAATCCCGCTCCCAGCCAGGCAAACATCGAGGCCGCCAACGACGACGTAAAGCGCGTGAGCGCGTTCCTGGAGGAATTTCACAAGCCCTTCTCCGGTTTTCCGAAGCCGCCCAAAATGGATGACCGGGAATTCCATGATTATCTTCAAAAGACCATTTCCCAGTTTGGTTTGGAGGCGACCAATGCGAGCGTGGCGTTGAACCCAGGATACGGCTTCGGCTTCCAGCAGCAAGCCCCGCTCTTTGTTTACCGCCCGGAATACATCGCTTCGTGGCTTCAGCAAATCGAGGAAATTCGCGCCATATTGCATATTTGTTACAAGGCCAAAATCAATTTCCTGGAAGGCATCAAACGCCCTTCGGTTGGCGACGAGGATATGGGGCCCGACATCATTCAATTTCAGACCAACTCGACTCCATGGGGCACCGTGTCTCCCTATATGGTCACGTTCCGGGCCTTCAGCGCAGAAATTGCCAACGTGCTGGCGGGCGTGGCGACCTCGAGCAATTGCTTTATCGTCAAGGCGGTTTATGTCACGCCCTCAAAAGCGCCCCTGCCTCAGCTCGCCGAGTTTGAACCTCCACCTGCTCCAGCCCCAGTTCCGATCCCCCGGCGGCCCACGCCTCCGGCCTATACCGAGGGCGGGGAAAGACGCGGCCCCGGCAAGGGTGGCGGCATTCGGCCGCCTCAGCAATTTCAGCCGCAGCCCACACTACCCACGCCAGCGGAGACTGCGGCGGCGGCCGCCCCGGTCACCATACTGCGTGAGACGCCGCTGTTTGTGACGGTTTACATCGATGTGGTGAAACTCAAAGTAACTGAACCTGTTGTTCGCGCGGCCCCCGCTGCGGGCGCCACGCCCCGAACCAGGCCCCCCCGTTAATGGAATTTCTCAAAAAACATTACGAAAAATTAGTGCTTTGCGTGGTCCTGCTGGGCCTTGCGGGGACGGTTCTTTGGATGAAATCAGCCACTGAAAAGGCTTTCATTCCGCCACTTCCTCCGATTTCAGGGCCCACCTCAAAGACCGCGACCATCAAGCCCGTTGATCTGACTCCCTATACACTGGCGCTGGCCCAAGTCACGAACCCTCCGTCGGTGGTTTTGTCAGGCGAGCACAATCTTTTTAACCCGGTTACATGGAAGCGGCGGATGGGCGGCGAACTCTTCAAGGTCATCAAAATCGGCCCGGATGCGCTCGTGGTTACCAATATTATTCCGCTGTATACCATCATCTCGTTTGACCAAGTCGAAGGCGGAGTATTTACCATCGGATTGCAAAAAGGCGTCGATCTGACCCAGGCCAAGGCCCCTCGCCAGATCAAAGCTCACCTTAAGCTCAATGAAGCGAAGACAAACCAGTTTCCGTTTATTGTCCGCGGAATCAAAGGCCCTGACGAGGCTCCCACGGATGTGAATCTGGAATTGGTTCCTTCCGGCGACAGCAACGTTTGGATCTCCGCCAGCAGCCCCTACAAACAAGTGGAAAGCTATTTGGCCGATTTGAAATACGATCCAGATCCGACCATTCCGTTGCTCAGGAAAAAGGTGAATGACGAAATCAAGCTCGACGGCGAGCCGTATATTATTGTTGAAATCACCAACGATGCCGTTAGAGTGCAGTCCAAACGAATCCTTAAAGTGACAGAGATCAAGTGGATGAAGTCCCCATAGCGGGATCAGTTTAAATCGATACGACGCCATGACATCAGCAGCAAAAACCAGTTTGCGATTGGCCTTTCTTCTTGCCATATCGCTGCACGCTCAACCAACCCCGGTGGAAATTGCCAATGACGAAGCCGTGCGCCGCCAGGAAGCAACCATTCGCTTGCACCTCAAGCTCGAACAGGCGCGGGATGCGCTGAAAAGAGATGATGTGGCGCAAGCCGCCAAGGATTACTTGGATGCGGTCTCCCAGATCCAGTTCGTGCAGGTTGGCAATCCAGCCGTCGACGCGGAGAAGCGCGAGGCGGTCATGGGTTTGGATGCCACGCATATCAAGCTGGCGCATCAAGCGCTCGACGCCGGCGACGTCACCGTCGCGCTCGCCGAGGTGGACTCCGCGCTCCGATACGATCCGAACAACGAGAAACTTCTCTCCTTGAAGGCAGAAATCCAACAGCGCCAGGTCAATGATTTGGGCCGCAAGCCAAGTGAGGACGTCATCAAACGGCTTCCGGGCATGGAAAAAGCCAAGATCGATATCGCGACCCGTGTCCAAAACGCAAAATTGCTCTACGAAATGGGCAAGTATGACGAGGCGGAGCTTATCCTGGTGACCGTCATGAAGGAAGACGCCTCCAATCGCGTGGCGCCTTACTATCTCGATCTCATCAAGGAAGCGCGCTATATGGATCAGGCCCGCCGCCGCGAGAGCACTGTGAAAAGCCGCATCCAAAACGTCGAAGGCGACTGGGTTGAGAGCGACAAGCGCGATAATCTCCCGGTGCCAAACCAGATGGCGACGACAAACCTGGCTTACACAACCAAAGGCCGCCAACGCATCATCGCGATGCTCGATAACATGCGCTTGGACCACTTCGGACCCTTTACCGAGTTCCCTCTTAAGGAAGTCCTCGCCAAGCTTCGGGCGGAGACTACCAACCGCGACCCAGACGGCGAGGGCATTAACTTCATGATCAACCAAAACGTGGAGCAGAGCGGCCTTTTGCCCGCGGACACCGGCGCGGCGGCAGGCGCCGTTGCGGCCGCCGTCCCCACAACCACCCAGGATATCGGCTCGGAAGTCATCATCCGAATCACCCCTGAGCTCACCCATCTCCGCTTGGCGGACGCGTTGGACGCCATCACTAAAGTAGCGGACAAGCCGATTCGGTACACGATTGAGGATTATGCCATCGTGTTCTCGCCGAAGCCAGTCGAGACGGCGGCTCTTTACACGAAACGCTTCAAAGTAAATCCCAATACGTTCATTCAAGGGTTGCAAAACGTCTTCTCCAGCCCCCTTAACGTTCCCACCAGCAGCTCCGGAGCGACTGGCAATGGCACCGGCGGTGGCGGCGGTGGAGGCGGCGGCGGCGGCGGTGGCGGCGGCGGTGGCCAAGGCGGCGGTGGCGCGGGAGGAGCGACGAGTATTGCAACTATCTCTCAAGTCACAATTGCCCCCGTAGCCCAAGGCGGCGCCGGTGGCGGTGGCGCCCAGCCCGGCGGCCGCGGTGGGTTGCCCTACGTGACCATCACCAACAGCACGACGAACGCGCATCTCATGGTTCGTCAATATTTCACCGCGGCCGGCGTGGATCTCACTCCGCCAAAGATGATTTTCTTCAATGACCGGGTCGGCGAATTGCTCGTCAAAGCGACGGCTTCCGATTTGGACATCATCCAGCAAGCCATCGAATTGCTCAATCAAACTCCCCCTCAAGTGATGGTTGAAGCGAAGTTTGTCGATTTGACTCAAGAAGACCAGAAGGGGCTCGGATTTCAGTGGTATCTTGGAAACACCTTAATCAACCACGGCGCGCTCGGCCTGCAAGGAGGAACCGCGCCTTCTTACCAAGGCGCAGGCACGGCAGCAAATCCTAGCGGTATTTTCCCTGGGCCGGGAACTCCCACCACCACCACCACCGGCACGACCACGACGACAACGTACACGCCCGGGCCCGGAGCGGTTACTTCCAGCAGTTCAGACAACTTGCTAACGTCAGGCCTTAACAGCGTCGTCGGGTCTGGGCAAACCGCATTGCCAACCTTGGGAACGCTGACCGGCATTATGACCGATCCGCAATTCCGCGTGGCCATCCAAGCGATCGAGAACCGCACCGGCTCCGATTTGCTTTCGGCGCCGCGCGTCACAACGGAAAGCGGTCGTCAGGCCCATATGGCTGCGCAAGATCTGCAATACATCGTCACACAAGCGGAAGTGCAGGAAACAACCTCCACCAGCGGTGGATTGACCGGTGGGACGGGCGTGGCAGCTCCCTCCGTGAATTACACCACATCCTTCATCCCGCTGGGCCCCAGCTTGGATGTCATCCCGACTGTCTCGGCCGACGGCTTCTCCATTGAAATGGCGCTATTGCCGACTTATCTGGAATTTCTGCAATACGATCCCCCCGGCCAATTCGTCCCACAAGCCGAGGCTGCCGCCGGCTCAACCGTGGGTGTACCGATTACCGCCCAGCTGCCCCTTCCCCACTTCCGCATTCGCGAAGTGGCCACAACCTGCGACGTCTGGGACGGCCAAACGGTGGTGCTCGGCGGCCTGATCCAGGAGCAAATCTACAAAGTTAAGGACAAAGTTCCCGTCCTCGGGGATTTGCCCTTCTTTGGAAAGCTGTTCCGCAGCGAATCTTCCGACAGCCAAAAGGAAAATCTGCTCATCTTTGTGACGCCGACCATGATCGACCCTGCTGGCAATCGTGTTCACACGGACGACGATCTTCCTTACGGTCGTCCGGTGATTCCGCCGCAGCCGACCTCGGCAACCGTTGTAACACCGGTGCCGACACCGCCCGCAACTGCTCCGTAACGGTGTCGCCCGGCGAACTGATGAACGCACCCCAATGCAAAGCAGCCCAACAACAGAAGCAACAACTCGGCGACAACTTCTGATCGTCGATGGGCACGCTTTCGCATACCGGGCCTTCTTCGCGATCCGCTCGCTTTCCTCGCCTGAGGGCATGGCGACGAACGCCATCTATGGTTTCATCCGGATGTTAACGAAGATGCAGGCGCGGCTCAAGCCTTCCCATGCAATCGTTGTTTGGGATGGAGGGCTGGCCGCTGATCGAAAAGAGCTTCTGGTTGAATACAAGGCTCATCGGCCAGAGATGCCGCCGGATTTGGAATCGCAATTGGATCAGATTGGGGAGTTTCTCGGCGCCTCCAACGTTTTCTCTCTGATGCAGGATGGGTGCGAAGCGGATGATTTGATTGCGGTGGTCGCCGAACGGGCAGTCACCGCCGGTTTGCCGGTGGTTATTGCCAGTTCCGACAAAGACTTCATGCAGCTAGTCTCAGACGACATTCGCTTGCTGAATCCGAATGACAAGACGGATATACTTTGGGGCGCGGAAGAAGTCATTGCCAAGACCGGCGTGAATCCCACGCAAATTGTGGACTGGCTAAGCCTTTTGGGCGATGCGGTAGATAACATTCCCGGCGTGGCAGGAGTTGGCACAAAGACTGCTACAGCGCTGCTTCAACAATTCGGCACCCTTGAATTATTGTATAAGCGTATCGAGGAGGTGCGTCCCGACCGTCTGCGGGTCAATCTGCAGGCTGCGGAGAGCTTGGTTCGGCGAAACCAGCAATTGGTTCGTTTGAACACTCAGTTGCCTTGTGAAGTTAGAATGGAGGATTTGGTTTGCAAAGTTGCCGATGCCGGAGCATTGCGGCCGCTATATGCCCGTTGGGGTTTCAAAACGCTTCTGCGCGAGCTGGAAGCGTCGCTCGTCAACGCCCATGATTTATTTCCAGAAACGGCGGGGGCGTGTTGATGCATTTGAAGCCGTTGCCTTTTGAGACTCCCATGCAAAACACTGCGACCAAACAAAGAATAGCTGGACAACGGAGGGCTGTCCTGATAAAACAAATGAATCATATATCCGTAATGTTTCGCGTCTCTAAGATTCTCGTAGGGGGGATTTTCCTTGCTGTTTCCAACGCGGTGTTCGCAGGCACTCCGCTTGTTCGGCAAGGAGGAGAGTTTTCCATTGCTGGCAGCATCCCGGGGGACCAGGTGTGGCCGAGCATCTCGCTTCATTCCTCCGGCGGCATTATCGCCTGGCAAGACAACGCGAGGATGAAAAACGGGTTCGGCATCGGCGCGGCCATGCTGGACGGCAGTGGCTTCGCCTCTAGGCCCTTTACCGCCAATAAAGCGACGACCGGCAGCATGCTGAATCCCAAAGCCAAGCTGATGGCCAACAAAAACACTGTTTTCGTTTGGCAGTGCAACGTGGCAGGCACGCCCGGAATTTACACACGGGTGGCAAAAGCGGCCACTACCAAGACTACAAGCGCCTATACCACAAACGTCTCTGGCATCGACGTCCGCTTGAATACCTATACCAAGGGGCTGGTGGCGGATCCTGTGGTCACCGGCCTGGCCGACGGCAGCGCGGTCGTTGCGTGGGCCAGTGACGGACAGGATGGCAGCATGTGGGGAGTTTATGCCAGAAAACTAACCGAATCGGGCGCTGCTTCAGGAAAATCTGAATTCAAAGTCAACCAATACACCCAATACAACCAGCGCAAGCCCGCCGTAGCCACCCTGGCGAATGGCGATTTTGTTGTTGCATGGATTTCCGAGCAAGAACGCGCGAATAACAGCGTTGACGTGTATGCGCGCGTGTTTACGCCGGGTGGCGTTCCCATCACGGATGAAATCCCGATTAACTCCGGCGCCTTTCCCTGCGATACGCCCGACGTCGCTCCGTTAAGCGATGGGGGGTTCACCGTGGTTTGGGCCCAGAAGGATTCGGTGCCGACAAATAGCTGGGACATTTGGGGCCGCCCATTCAGTGCCACCGGTTCGCCTCGGGGAGCTGACTTTCGCATCAATACGTATCTTTACGGCGATCAATTTGGCCCGAAGATCGCAGCCGGACCCGCTGGCAGCATGGTGGTTTGGACCAGCATGGGTCAGGACGGGTCGCGGGAGGGAGTCTTTGGCCGCTTCCTGCGCGCTGGAACCGCGCCGCTGGGCGCTGAAGTTCAAGTCAACACCACGACGATCAGCCAGCAGTTCCACCCCGCGGTGGCGTGGGATGGCGTCAACAAATTTCTGGTCGTCTGGGCCAGTTTCGTCAACACGTCTGGAGTGGCGGGCAAATCGGGCTTCGACCTGTATGGCCAGGCATTTACTTTGAGCTCACAGTAAGATTATGCTGCGAAAATTACTGAAATGTTGTGGGTTGGCTGCGGCGATTGCCGCCGCGCATAGCGCGCAGGCATTCTCTTTGCTGGGCCCCCTCGAACCGTGGCAGACGCCGGATTTGGATTATGGTATTCCGCGCTACTACTACCAGCGTGTGGAGCCCGGCTTGGATGGAATCGAAATCGGAGGCACCAAAAACTACGGTGAGGGCTCGCGCTTGACCACGCCGATCATCACCTACGCTTTTGACAACACGTTCTTGCAATACTTCGGGAACAAAGGTGTGGCGGCGGTGAATTCCGCGTTTGCGGTGCTCAATGCGCTGCCTGCGTCCTCCTCGGCCAATCTGAACAGCTTTCTAAAGGATGGCGATCAACAGATTAATTATACCGCGCAGGCGATGCAGTTGATCGATATCAAGTCAACGGTTCTCTATCTTATGGCCGAGCACATGGGGTTGCTGGGCGAAACTCATGTGTTCGACTTGACGGCAAGAACAAAACAAGGGCCGCCGGTTTGCGATTACGAGTACTTCGTCGCCAACCGCAATTACGATCCGGGGACGGCCGCCCCTTCCGACTATGTCAACGGGCATTTGTATAGCTACATAATTTGGGACGGCTGCCAGGCGGCGGTCAATGTCGGTGACGCCATCGAGTTTCCGCTTGACACAACAGGTTTGCGCTATTCCGCCGTCGCCACGGGCAACAACCTGCAAATCGGCGCCTACTATCTGAACTACACTCGGGACGACGTTGGGGGCTTGAAATATCTTTACAGCCAAAACAACTTCGCCTATCAGCAATTGGACAGCAATTCGGTCGTATTCACGAACACATCGGCTTCGTCCCTCAGCACGACGTGGAATCCTGTCGGCACCAACGCTATCAGCAATACGGTCGAATCGGCAGGGATCAGCAATTTCGTTGGGGTGGTGGGCGGCGTCGAGAAAATCACCTTCGTCAGAGTAGGTTTCGATTCGGTCTATGGAAATACCTTCACGCCCGTTACCTACACCTACACCATTCCGTATATCACGAACAATCAATTATCCAAATTGAAGGTGACGCGAACCGTAACCGCCCCGGACATCATCTTTGCCGCGTCCAACATGGTTGTGAGCACGCCATTCTTTACCGATTTTGAGCTGGCCAAGTTCGGTTCGTTCATTGCCTCGCCCTATGCCTCCGAAGGCGGAGGCGCCACGCCGGCCACAATTGCTCCGCAGGAATTGATCGTGTTGAACAATGCGGGGCCGCAGTATTACAACTACAACCCGGAATTCATGGATGGGTTGAACTACAGCGCATATCCCATTTTCATATGGGGGTCTTTCGATGGCACGACCAACGAGCCGACCGTGTATCCGCAGGGAATCAATTTGGAGGATCTGGAAACGCAGATGGCGCAAGGCGGAACCGCTCTGCCGGTCATAAACACCTGGAGCCCTGCGATCAGTCCAAACACCAACGGCACAACCACCGCAGTTCCCTAAGATTACCGAGTGCATATGAAACGATTTTTGACAACCCTGCTGCTGGGATTTGGCCTTTGCCAGGCGCAGTTGTCGTGGGGAAAGGCCAGTGAATTTTACAACTATAAGGTTCTGACGACCGCCCCCACGGTGGACGCGCGCATTTTTTACAACGCTGGAACGATCAATATCGACACGATCATCAGCTCCAGCCCCACCAACAACGTTACCAGCCTTTACGAATACGGAGCCAACCCGATTCCGTATATGACGACGGGCACGCTCTATTTCACAAATACAAGCAGCGGCCAGATGCTTGGTTATCCGGGCTTCCGATTCGACACCGGGACGGCGAACTCCAGGCATGCCGCCATCGCCTTTCAAAATTTTGGATATATCGAGGGGCTCGATACGGAGGGTGTTCCTGACTTTTACGCCACCCCTGGATCGACGACCGCCAGCCCCGTCTACAACCCCAGCGCTCCGATTGCCTCGCACATCGATGTCCTTGCAAACAGCATCTACAACTCAGGAACTCTTCAGGTTGGCAATGACGGCGAAATCACCCTGACGGGCAGGAACATTACGAACTACCACGGCAACCTGATCGCCGGCCAGCTCGCGACCGCCTCCGAAGTAAACAGCGCTGATTACAACCTGACGGCGCTGGAAGGGCTGTTTTCATGGGATGCCATAGACGGGAATTACTATTATGTGCCGGACATAAACGTTTATGACCTTTATTGGGGAATCACCAATAATCTCACACTGGACACTTCTGGATTCGATTTTCCGAATGTTCCCGCTGACATTGTCACCGCCGCCCGTGGCGACAATATTATACCTGGCTTCCCCATCAATTTCGACACCTCGCAGTACTTGGCCAAGGCGGTTATTTATATCGGGGCGCCCAGCAACATTTACTATAACGTCATTTTCGTAAATAGTAACTTCGCCAACACGACCTACAATCAAGGCAACGCGCGAAACATTACGGTAACGGCCGGTTTCACCGAACCAATTTATGTTCAGGATGTGCTTACGGTTCCCAATAACGACGGATATGGGATTGAGGACATTATTCAGATATCCGAGCCTGTCTTCGACATCATTACCCAAACCACAAACCAAAACGCCATCTATGTCATCGACGATAGCGCCGTCCTTCCCTCAGCGAGATTATCCATTAATGACACCACGCCGGAAGGCATGCGGCCAAATGGACTGGCGGTCATCACATCAACCCCGCCAGAATGGTACGATCAGGATTTTTTCACTCCGGCCAATGGATACGAAACCAACATTGGATATCTCAGCGACCTTATTTATGATCAAAATGCATTGAGCGGCACCAAAGAGCCGCTTACCATTTCAGAGTACGGAGCGCAAATAGGCTACAACCCATCCAGCATCACAGGGTCCTTCGCCAATATGGTCAACCCAGGGACGGACGCGGGAATTCTTCTGCCCTACATGAACGTGAACCTGCCTGATCCAACCAATCTTCCCGCGAGAGTCGAGTTAAACGCGGCCAACCTCGACTTGACAATGGCGCGAATTCGGGCCGAAGGCATGGTGGAAATTAACGCCACCAACCTCGGCGGATCGAACACAACCGGCACCGATTGGGGTGTTGCCAACGCCACCATCGGCGCGACGAATGGAATGCTGACCAATGCGAATTTTTTCCCGGTCACCTTCAATCGCATCCGGGGAGATGTCTACGTCTGGTCGGCCAACTGGCAGAACCAGCAAACAAATTTCTTTTCGGCCATCGGACAGGACCCCACCCAATTAACGAACACATGGCATTACCACATTACGGTCGTCGACCAGAATCTTTTTGGATCCTTCCCATCTACCATCCGCAATCTGAACTTGACCGGGAAAAAATTGGCCACCATCAGCGACAACCTGAGCGTGATCGGCAACACGCTCATTACCACGCCAAATCTTCTCATCACCTCAACCAACTTCACCAACTCGCAAAACGCGCAGAACTTTGTGGCTGCAAATGCGCCGAATCTCAAAAATCTCGTCGTCCAGACAAACGCGGTCTTCGCAGTGGAGAACACGCTCGACATCGGCTTCAATCCCAACGCAGGCCAGAGCGGACCGGTCGGACGGAGATACACCGTCGATACCGTAACTAACTATGGTCAAATCACCGCCTATGTTCCTCAGATCCAGGCGCGAACGGTAGAGCAGGATGGTATTATTACCGCGAACAACACCGGTTCAGTTGCGATTCAAGCCAGCAATATATTCATGGGTGTGGCCACGGGCAGTCCCAACAGCATATTTGCCGGAAGTGATGTGTATCTGTCGGCAATGAATATCGAGGCAACGGGTTCAACCATTCAGGCAGGACTTGGGGGGAGCGGCACTCTCACGATTTACGCGGAAAACCACCTCAGCGACTTATTTTCCGGCACGCCGACAGCGATCAGGAATACCACCTATAGCAATCAATGGTCCGTAAGCAACGGCTTTAACTTGCCGGTGAAGCCCGCCACGGGCGATTTGTTTGGGACGCAGATTTACACCTACGCGGGAAGCAACCAACTGATCGACCACGTTTGGGCAGGTGAAGACCGAGGGGCCAGCCCGCTGGGATTCACGAACAACGCGACGATCGGCCGGCTTGTTCTGGATCGCGCTACGAACGGCACGCTGCACTTCACCGGCGCGGGCGCCCGCAATGCGATGTATGTCGACTATCTTGAATTAACCAATATCGCCTACACCAACTACAGGAATGGAATTCTGATCGATCCGAACATGACGATTTATTTCGCGGACTCGAACGGCGATCCCAACAAATTGACCAATACCGTTTCAGGTCTGGTCTGGGTTCCCAATTTTGTTGGCCCCAATAGCGTTCTGGCAATACCCTACTATAACAGCAGCATCGTTTGCCTGATGAACGAAGCGGTGGCCCACAGCGTCGACATCTCGTTCTGGCCAAGCTATGGCGCGAACTCTACCGTGCTCATGCTCAACGGCGTGCCAGGCGCTCCCTCGCCGTATCCGTACCTCCTTAACAATCCGGGCAACCTGTCCAGCTATATACCCTGCCCCGGCGATTACACCTTCCCTTGCAATTGCACGCCTGGATCAAATCAGATTTCATACTTGGTGGGCCCGTCTTCTTCCAGCTTGGATGTCCTCACCATATCGCAACGCGGATTGGGAACCATAACTCCAACGCCAGCGACAAACGCCGTGATCCTTGGTGACAGCTATACGCTCACCGCCAAGCCCGCCAAGGGCTGGCTTTTTGCGAGCTGGGTTGTCTCGGAACAAGGAATCGGTGTCACCAATTACGATCCGACGGTGACATTTGATTTCGTTACGAACACGGATGCCGCCGCGACCTTTGTGCCGAATCCGTTTCCATCGCTGGAAGGCGCATATACGGGGCTCTTTTATGCCACCAACGGCGTGGTTGACCCGGATAGTTCCGGGCTCGTGAAGCTCAGCGTCTCCTCTAGCGGCGCATTTTCAGGAAAACTGCAAATGGGGGCGGAAACATACACTTTCAACTCCAAATTCAACGGGGCAGGAATCGCGACGGCGAACGCCAAAGGGCATGCAGGAACTTTGGCCCTCTATCTTCTGCTGGACCCCTCGGGAACCAGTGGTCAAATCAACGGAACTGTCACTGGAAGCTCCTTTACTGCGTCGTTGAGCGCCGATTTCGGCCCCGTCTACACGGGCAGCAACCCGTCACCCTACGCGGGCTCATTCGTCACCGCTCTGCCGTGGGACACGGGCACGGACTCCACCAACGAAACTGGTGGCGACAGTTGGGGAGTTGGAACCGTGACCAAGGCAGGAGAATTGACTCTCGCTGGCTCGCTGGCGGATGGCTCCCACTTTAGCTCGAGCGCGCCCGTCTCAAAATACGGCGCATGGCCCTTCTATGTGTACAGCTCGTCCAGCAAGGACATCGTTCTCGGCTGGGCTGCCGTCAGCAATGGCATCAATTCCACCAACATTGCCTGGGTGAAACCGGCCAACGTCACGAGGCTGTATCCGAACGGTTTCGAAACGATACTGCAAACGACCAACTCGCCGTGGCAAACGCTGACCGCAAATTCCCACCCGTTCGTTGACACAAACATTTTAATGACGCTCAGCGGTGGTGATCTGGCTGCCCCGATTACCAACACGCTTGGGACCAAGAATTTTATAACATACACCGGATCGAAGAGCTCGGTGACAATCGGCTCCTCCGGCAGCTTTACGGGTTGGTTTACTGACCCGGCGAGCAATAAGAAAGTATCAATTTCGGGCGTCGTTTTGACAGATATAAGCACAGGAAGCATCGGACGGGGATACTTCCTTGGTACCGATTCTAGCGGTACCGTATTATTGCAAAACCGATAGACAGCGGCAGTGCGGGGCATCCCGAAAAAACCGAGAAAGACAGTTAGATTTATGTTAAGAGAATATTTACGCGGAACGCAGCGAATCGCCAAAGCCGCCTGGACGCTTTGTGCCTTAGCCGCTATCTGCGGCGGCACAGCGCTTAAAACCCAGGCGCAGCCGGCCCCCCCCAACGACAACCTCACCAACGCCCAAGGCATCGTGGGATTAAGCGGCACGGTCCAGGGGACCAATCTGCAATCAACCGTCCAGTCGAAGGAACCCGACCCTGTGCCGAATGTCGCCCCCTCGAATACGATCTGGTATTCCTGGACCGCCCCGGTTACGACGGAGATGGATTTCAATACCCGTGGCAGTGTCGATAGCAGCGGCCTACCGCTCTTCACCATGCTCGGCGTTTACACTCAAAAGGCAGCGGGGACATTGTCCTTCACCAACTTGACCAAAATCGCGGGCAATGTTCTGGACGCTTCCTCCAACCTCTTTACCAGCCGCGTCGATTTCCCGGCGACACTTGAAACGACCTATTATATCCAAGTTGGCAGCAGCGTTGACGCCTTTGATGGCGAGAGCCAGGGCAAAGTGCAGTTGAACTGGGCTCCGAGTTTGTCCGCCGGCGGGTTCGGATTCTCGAGTTCGCTCTATTTGTTCGGGAGCCTTGATAATTTCGTCATTGACGGCGGCACCAACGACAGCATTGCGCCCAGCCTATTTGGGCTTCCCAACGGCAGCGCCAACGCCCGAATAACGGTGACGCGCGGCGGCGGCGCCCAAGGAAGGGCGGAGGTGGACTTTATCGTTTCCGCCGGGCTTTACACGAACATCTTTTTCACCAATTACCTGTGCACAAACTATTTTACAACCAATTATGCCGGCGACCCCTCGCTCAATCAGGTGATTAGTTACACCAACATTTACCTTACCAACGCTTCGGCCATTAATTTTTTCGAAAACTATGAAAGCGGGGTTTTTGTCTTCATCCCGGTCGATAGCGACGAGATGATTGTCCAGACCAACTACGGATTCGGCCCCACCAATGGCCAAGGCCCGCTGACCATGGTTGAAGGATCCCCCATCACCAATGTATTGGCGCTTACCACCGAGGGGCTGCCAAACTTTTTCACCAACTATCCATGTCCTGGCAACTTCCCCTACTCAAACATGGGAGAGGCGTCGAACAGTGATGGTTCATTCACGGTGTGGGTCACCAACGCCTACTGCGACTTGACGACGAATGTGGTCGTTTTGCCCTCTGCATGGGATGGCTATGATTTCACATCCATGACGAACACTCTTACCTTTGATGACTTTCAAATGAGCCAGGATGTCTTTATTCAGGTATATCCCATGAACAAGCCGCATATACCGTGGCCTAACTCCCAGCAGGAGGATCTTCCCACGCTTGGGCCCGGGGACCCGTTTATATTAAACCAAGAACAGCTGAACAACCCGTTTCTTCCCATCGACCTAAATTATAGCTTCTCGGGGCTGAATCCATATGTGAATCTCACCCTGACCAACGCGGTATTGGATCCATTGGAAAATCCAGACATTGTGCCGCCAACAATAGCGCAGCCATCCGCGCTGATGAACACGCTGAATTTCTGGGGAATGCCCATAATTCTATACACAAACCCCCCAACGACATTCGACCCCAATTTTGGATTTCTGGTGCCATACTTTTCAGAGATCAATTTCGAGCGATATACATATCGCGTCCAAAAGAATTGCATTTTCGCCGACATTCCTGTTCAACGAACCCTTCGAGGCATCGGCGCCGCGGTCGCGTCTTATACAGTGCATTACACGATGGATTCCCATATTCCCGGCATAACAGTTATCGATGACAATCAATTTGCCACGGTTGCGCAATCGGACTACGCAGTGCCGTCGAACCGCGTCAATCAAGCGGCTTACGACTTCTCACTGCCAGTGTCGCCGGATTGGATGGTGGTTGACGGTATGCTAACCTTCCCCATGGGAAGCGTAAGCGAGCAGTATATCTACATCCCCATCTATCAAAATGGCGCGGTCGAATTCGACGAAGACATTGAGCTGCAGCTATACCAAACCACCGGGGACTATACGTCAGATCTCTCCGCGCCACTGCCGACGACGCTGGGAAACATCTCGACCGCAACACTGACTATTAACTTCAACGACATTGCCACCAACCTGATCGAACCGGGGGGCGCTGTGGACCGAAACTGGAACGTAGACAACCAGAATACCTCGCAGCCGCCGCAAAACGACATTCCCGGCGCGGACTCTTACGTCAATGCAGTGGCGATCGACGCCAGCGGCCGGGCAGTCATCGGCGGCGACTTCAACCTTTACAACGCGACCTCCATCAACTATATCGCCCGCCTGCTAACAAACGGGTTCATCGACACCAGCTTCAACCCCGGCCGGGGCCCCGACAATTTCGTTCGGGCGGTCGTGATTGACAGCCAGGGCCGAATCATCATAGGCGGGGACTTCACGTCGGTAAACGGAACGCCCGCCTACCACATCGCGCGCTTGCTGGGAACTGGCGCGCTGGACAAGTCATTTAATACTGGATTTGGCTTCAGTGGCGGAACCAGCGGAAGCGTGTACGCGCTGGCCCTTGACAGTGCAGGCAACCTCCTGGTTGGTGGCGATTTCACCAGCTTCAACACCACCAACTGCAACCATATTGCGCGAATCCTGCCGACTGGAAACCTGGATACATCGTTTCTGCCCAGCTCCGGCATAGGCACGACAAATGGCACGGAACAGCCGGTTAATTCCATCGCCATCGATCCCTCTGGAAGGGTTATTCTGGGTGGCAACTTCACGACTCTCAATGGCACTAACTGGAACTATGTCGGCAGGCTCTTGAGCAACGGCGCACTAGACACGACTTTCAATCCCGGCTTTGGAGCGGATGCGAATGTTCTGGCGGTGGCGGCGCAAAGCGATAATTCCATCGTCCTTGGCGGAACATTTCACAATTTCAATCTAGTCTCCCGGAATTCCATTGCCAGACTGACTCCGTCGGGGGCTTTGGACGCGAGTTTCGACCCGGGAACGGGGTTCGACGATCTTGTCGATTCCATAGTCATCCAGCCGGACGGAAACATCCTGGCGGGTGGCCAGTTCACGAGTTACAACGGAACCCGGCGCATTGGCATGGCCCGCATTCTTTTCGGGGGTGGAGTTCAAACCGGCGAAGGCGGCTGGTTGGACACCAGCTTCATGGACACGGCTTACAATCAATTCGCCGGATTCATAAACCATTACTACAACACCAACGCCTATAACCCGAATGATTATCCGTCCTCCAATCAACGCAATCAAGTCTATGCAATGGGATTGCAGGCGGATGGCAATATCGTCGCTGGCGGCAATTTCCTCCGCGTCGGCGGCGGATACACCCGCAAGCAAGTTCATAACCGCAGCTACGTCGCCCGCATTATCGGCAACGCAACTCCAGGGCCGACGGTGCAGAGCACGCCTTCGAACGAAGTTGCCAACGTCGGCATCGGCAATTGCCCGGGCAACATCGGGATGACGCAAAACCCCTACGCGGTGGTGGACACTGGCTCGTACCTGTATGTGACAATCGATCGAACAAATGGAAGCCTTGGGCCGCTCGAAGTCACACTGGGAACCAACGCCCTCCCGAACAGCTCCAGCTCCGCAACCTCTGCGGATTACGGACTGAAGCAGCCGGTCAGCCTTTACGATATCGTGTGGGACCTCACCCAGGCTCCGTATGATGCGTATGGCTGGCGCAAAGGAGACGGCGAATACGGCTATAACAATAATATCCAAACAGTGGGGGACGGCGGCAAGGCGGCGCTCGAGCTGGCCATTCACAACGACCCCAGCGCCGCGCCGATCATCTCAGCAGGCCTCAATTTCCTGGCCTTGACGGGAAACAATCTTCTTGCCCTTGGCGGTGTGCCAATTCCCTTGGCGCCGGCGCTGGGGCAGTACTCCGCCACGCTGAATATCATCAACGGCAATTTCCCGGCTGGAATCATTGGCTTCAGCACAAATAACTACACCGTGTTGGAAAGCGCGGGCACGGTGACGATAACCCTTCTGCGCACAAATGGCGATTACGGCCAGCCAAGCGTCACGGTCCAGTCCGCCAACGGAACCGCTGTCAATATTAACGATTTCTATTGGCAGTCGGCGCCCGAAGGCCCTTTCAGCGGCTACACCCCTGTCACCTTCAAAGTACCCATCAAGGACTTTTCAACACCGCAGAACAACAAATTCTTTTATCTCTACATTACATCGCTCACAGGCGGGGCCACCACCAACTCGAACATTCTGCCGGCGCTCACCACCGTGACGATTGTCGATGACCACTTCCAACCTGGGCATCTGGCGTTCACATCCCCGAGCTACAGCGCGCTTAAGGGAAGCGAAGCTACCGTGGCAGTCAGCCGATCCGGTGCGGCTTTGGGACAGATCAGTGTCGAAGTGGGAACGACAAACATCACCGCGGTAAATGGACTTAATTATATCGGATATACAAACACACTGACGTGGACAAACGGCGATATATCGACCAAAACCGTTTCGTTCCAGACGTTGGAAGACAGCACGGTTGAAGGCCCAAAAACCTTCTCGGCCTTCCTGTTCAACGCCCAAGTGGCGGGGAATTCGAATCCGCTCACGAATCAACAGGTTGTGGCGAGCCCCAGCAACGCCGTCGTAACCATCATTGACACGGATACAAATGGATATCTCAACTTCTCCTCCCCCACCTACAGTGTATTCCAAAACGGCGGCCAAGCCGTCATCACGGTAACTCGCCGCGGCGGCACGATCGGAACTGAAACCGTAGACTTTAGCACGTATACCCTGACTAATCTAACATCGGCGAACTTGCCCTATGTCGCAGCCACGCCCGGGTTAAACTATGGCGCCACCAACGGCCAGCTCACGCTGCCGCCCGGAGTGAGCAGCGCCAGTTTCACCGTTCCCGTCTATCAAGTTGCCGAGACCAATGCGGCGGATCGCTTGGTGGGCCTTCGGTTGTTCAGCGGAACTCCCACAAACATCGCGGGCCTGTTCCCGGAAACGGCGGTTCTGACAATTCTTGATCCGGAGCTGCACATTAACGCCGCGGGAGCGGTTGACCAGACAACGCTCAACGGCGTTGGATTCAACGCCGCCGTAAATTCCCTGTCATTGCAGCCAGACGGTTCGATCCTGGCGGCCGGTGAATTTACCTACTTCAACGGCTTCCCCTACAATTACGTGGCGAGAATGCTGCCGGATGGCTATTTCGACACCGGATTCCTCTTCAATATGGCTGGGGCTGACAATACGATCTGGCAGGTGATGAGCGATTTGCCGCAGACCGGACAACTGGATGGAAATGTCATGGTCGTGGGCGACTTCGACATGATCGATACCGTCGCGAGTCCGCGCATAGCCCGCTTGCAGTTGAATGGCGCATTAGACACCTCCTTCAATCCAGGCTCGGGGGCTGACGGCACGATCTTCGCGATCACGAACATGGTTGTGCCGACGGCGGGAACGAATAACTCCACCAATTACATTGTTGTGGGCGCCTTCCAGAACTATAACGGCCATCTCGCGGGCGGCGTTGCCCGAGTTACGTATTCGGGCGCGTTCGATACAACGTTCAACGTGGGGCCTGGAGCGTCTGGAAGCAACGCGGTCGTCCACGCTGTCGCACTCACGCCGGATAACAAGATATTGGTCGGTGGCGACTTCACCGCCTTCAATAATCAAGCCCACCACCATCTGGTGCAGCTCAACATTGATGGCTCGCTTGATACCAATTTCACAGCGTTCGACGGTGTCAATTCTGACATCAATTCATCCGTGCGGGCGATTGCCGTGCAAGCGGATGGGCGCATCTTGATCGGTGGGCTGTTCACGTCGGTGGACAATAGGTCCTATAATTACATAGCCCGCCTGAACTCCGACGGGACTCTGGACACCAACTTCAATGTGGGAGTCGGCTGCAACAATCCAGTGCAAACGATCGTGCTGGACGACCAGCAGCGAATTCTCCTGGGCGGCTCCTTCTCGCAAGCCAGCGCTGTGACACGCAACGGCATCACCCGCCTGAACACGGATGGCACGATTGATCCCAGCATCAATTTTGGCTATGGCGCAAATGGAACAGTGAATTCCATTGTCATCCAGACCAACTTTGAAATTAATGTGGCTGGCATCTTCTCGACCTTTGACAACATACCCGAGAACAATTATGTGCGCCTTTACGGCGGCGCAAACGCAGGCGATGGATCCATTCAATTTGCCCAGCAGACGTACGGAGTGTCATCGACAACCACCAATACAACCAATGTGACCGTCACGCTGCAGCGGCTCGGCGGCACATTTGGCTCGCCGTATGTCACCGCTATTTTCTACACGTCGAATGGAACGGCGCTTGCCGGCGTGAACTATGCCGCCACAACCAACACTGTGATATTCCCGGTCGGTGAAACGTTTGAAACGATCAGCGTGCCGATTCTGCCCGAGGTAACTGTGGCGCCGAACCTCAGTTTCAACCTCTTGCTTACGAATCCGCCTTCTAATACGGAGGAAATCGGGCCGCAAGTCGAGGCCACGGTGACAATCACGAATTCCAACAGCGGCTTGGAATTTGGCGCGACTGGATTCAACCAATCTGCCACCGTCGGCCAGGTTGCAATACCGGTGGTTCGCATTGGCAACACAAATACGACCTCCAGCGTGCTTGTCTACACAGGCACTAATGGCTCGGCCGTTCCTTATGTGAACTACCTCCCAGCGACGAATCTGCTGACCTTTTATCCCGGCATGGTCACTAACTATTGGCTGATCTATCTGTCCAACTCGCCGACGACCTATCAGGACACATCGGTGGATTTGGAGATGGAACAGGCCACCAACGCAATCATAACCTCCCCGAACAGCGCAACATTGGTAATTAATAGCGCGTTGACCGGGCCCGGCTTCATCTCGTTCTCTCAGACCAACTACATCGTCAGTGAAGCCGTATCGAACGCGGTCATTACCATTATCCGAACCAACGGGGATTACAACAACGTTACAGTCGATGTCACCACGTCGGCGGGCACGGCAGTTCCGGGGGTCAACTATTCAAATGTGACGACAACGGTATTCATCCCTTCCGATACAAACTCGGCGACATTCAACATACCTATTCTCCAGCTGACAAATGCGCAACCGAACACGACCGTCATCCTGACCCTGTCAAACCCCACGGGCGGCGCGACACTGACGAGCCCGACTCAAGCGGTGATGACCATCATCAACGACATCCCTGCGTTTGAGTTTGGCAACTCCAGCTATTTCACCACGGAGGCAAATGGTTCCGCGACCCTTTCCATCCTGCGCGTGGGCCCGACGAATGGCACCGCCACCATCAGCTACACAACCTATTCCCCGCCCGGCGCATCTGAAACAAACGGCTATGCTGTGCCAAATGTTGACTATGTCCCGACCTCGGGCACGATTGTTTTCCCGCCCGGGGTCATGCTTCAGACGATCCCTGTCACAATTCTGCAGACGACCAATGTGAGCTCGGTGCTGACCTTCCAAGTGCTTCTGCAAAACCCGAGCGCCGGCACCCAAGTCGGAGTGCCTGGAGTTGCCACGGTCGGAATCATTGGAGACGTGACCGGATTCTCGTTTGCGACGAATTCATATTTTGTGGGAGAAAACGGCAGCAACGTAATCATCAACGTCAGCCGCTTCCCTGCGTCCACCGGAACACTGACGGTCAATTTTGCCACGACAACCGGCCCGGCGGATAATGCGCTGCCCGGAGTGGATTATGTCGCCACCAACGGGATGCTGACATTCCTGCCCGGAGTCACAAACGAGAC
This sequence comes from uncultured Verrucomicrobiae bacterium, assembly GCA_963764165.1. Classification (GTDB taxonomy): domain Bacteria; phylum Verrucomicrobiota; class Verrucomicrobiia; order Limisphaerales; family Palsa-1400; genus Palsa-1400. The sequence continues at coordinate 2,246,228 of CAVXRD010000002.1, read as the reverse complement.
TATCACGATACCGATCCTGAACCCCAACGTGGTGGAGAGCAATAAGACATTCAGCGTCGTTCTCTCGCAGCCGTCGTCTAATTCTTATATAATTTCCCCATCCACAACTGTGGTCACTATCACCAATGTCTATGTCGGATTTAGCTTTGCGTCTTCGGCCTACACAGTCAGTGAATGTGCGACGGCGGCCGTCATACCCGTCTTGCGCACAGGATTGACAAATCTCACTGTATCGGTGACGGCCTCGACCGAGCATGGATCGGGATACCCGGGCACAAATTACTTCGAAACCAACCAGCTTTTAACCTTTAACCCTGGCCAAACAGTTGCCTACTTCTATGTCACGCCAATTAACAACCACGTCATCGGGCCGGATCATACAGTTCAATTGAATCTGTCCGTAGCTTCCTCGACCATCGCTGGCGCCGCAGGAGTGCAATTATTGACGCCGAGCACAGCCATCCTGACCATTCAGGAGTGCAACGGCGCATATGTTGTCAAATCTGGAACGGCCTTCGTGACGGGAAGCATCCTGCCTTCCACGGGCGTCATCTACTCCAACGACACGGTTACCATCCTCTTCGGCCTGCGCGACATTGCGGGAGGCAATGCTCAGAACCTGTATGCCACACTGCTGGCCACCAACGGAATTACCAATGTCTCTGGCCCTGTCAATTACGGGACGCTGATTCAGAACGGCCCGACGGTCTCGGAACCGTTTACGTTTACGGCCATCGGATCAAATGGCCAAAACATAGCGGCCACATTCACACTGAAAGATGACGCCAACACGAACCTCGGAAACGTTTCCTTCGGATTCACAATCGGCGGGCTCACCTATTCGTTTACGAACACCAATACAATCTATCTGCCGGAAAATGCGACCGGCCTGACGGTGGCGACGAATGGCGTCGCGCCGGGATTCGGCTATCCATCCCTCATCGATGTCACCGGCGTAGCCGGATTTATTACGAAAGTTACCGTCTCACTGGAGGGATTCGCCCACAGTTCGCCGGAAGACTTCGACGCCATCGTTGAAGGTCCCAGCGGTTTCGAACTCGATCCTTATGTCGCATGTTGGCGGACAGGTCGGGGTCGGAACTGTTAATGGCGTCTATTACAGCTCTAACATTAATCTCACATTTGATCAAACGGCGCCGTCGCATTTGCCGCTCAATTCGAGGCTTACAACCGGGACAAATCTCCCGACGACAAACCAAATTCTGATGCCGAAACTGCCAGCTTCCACCAATTCAGGAGTTCCAGTGGAAGCTCCCGTGACGCCCTATCCCTACTCCGCCAACCTGTCGACCTTTACCGGGAACAGCCCCAACGGTTACTGGTCGCTATGGGCGATGAATGACGCAAATCAGGACTCTGGATTAATCAGCAATGGCTGGGTGTTGAATATCAGCACCGGCGTGCCTGTGGAGAACGATGCGGATATCGAAGTGCTGGTGTCCACGGCTCCTTCCCAAGCCACGTCTGGAAACCAATTGATTTACTACGTAGCCATTACCAATTATGGGCCGTCGATTGCGACAAATGTAAGTCTTTCGGATGTTCTGCCGATTGGCGCGACTTATGTCGGGAATACCCTTTCGGGCAACCCGTCGCCGGTCAATGGCGCGATCAACGTTCCCCTGCCATCGCTGGCGGTAGGGCAGGGCCTGGCGTTCGAGCTTACGGTTGTCCCCATAGAGCTCGGCTACATCACGAATACAATCTCGGTTCTCGCGGCGGAACCGGATCCGAATACCAACAATGTCGTTGCGACTGTAAATCTCGTTAGCCCGGCCAGCGCCGATGTTGGCATGACTCTCATCGGGACTCCCAACGATCTGTTCGCAGGCATGGACGTGACGTTCACGCTCGCTGTCTCCAACGGGGGACCGTCAGAAGCCGGTGGCATCATCGCTACACTTGATTTGCCGGCGGGATTCATTACGAACAGCCTGAGTGCCACGATTGGCTCGGTAACCGACACCAACGGGGTGATCCAGTGGACGATCGGCACCCTCACCCCCAACTCACCGGTGCAGACTTTGACGGTCAACGCGGCGGCATGGGCCTTGGGGACGCAACTGGTGGAGGCCTATGTCACTTCATCAGTCTACGATCCGCTCAAGGGCAACAACTTTGCCGGAGTGAAGATTGAAGTCAACCAGCCTTCGATCACAGTTGTCCAGGTGGGGAACACCTATCAATTGACGTGGAGCGCGCAAGCCAGCAATTACACATTGCAGGGAGCGGTATCATTGCCGCCAGTTGGAGCAAATAGCCTGTGGAATGACATTCCCAACCCGCCGGTTGTGAACGGCGAATACGTATTTACTTTGCCCGGAACAAATGGATACCATTTCTTCCGCTTAAGCAGCCAATAGCCTTAGTTGAGCAAGGCGTTAGTCAGAGTCAGAAAAGCAGTTAAGTTAAGTTATTTAGGAAAATCATGAAATCACCTCAAACGGGCATGCGACTTGCAGCGGGGGCCACGCTGTGCGCAGTTCTATTTCTTTCATCCCCGATGCCCGCTCATGCGGCTGAGGGCCGTGTATTGAGCAAGCACGTGCCCGCCGCCGTCGCCGCTGGCCTTCCATCTGTAGGAGATTTGCCGGATACCAACATTCTTCATTTGTCCATTGGCTTGCCGTTTAGAGATCAAGCTGGATTGGATAAGTTTTTGCAGGACGTTTATGACCCGGCCAGCCCCAGCTACCATCATTACCTGTCGGTCAAAGACTTCACTGAATCGTATGGTCCGGCCAAAGCAGACTACGAGGCCGTCCGCGCTTTCGCAAAGGCCAATGGAATGACTGAATCGATGGTGCATCCCAACCGGCTCGTCATCTCGGTGGATGCAACTGTGGCGGAAATTCGCAAGGCGTTCCACGTCAACATTCATACATATGCTCATCCGACGGAAAAGCGGACGTTTTTCGCGCCGGATGCGGAGCCGACGGTGGATGCGGGTTTGACGGTGCTGCATATCGCGGGCTTGGATAATTTTGTGATTCCACGCCCCTTGGGGAAAATGTCGAAGCCAATCAAGGTGGGGAACCCTATGGGCGGAACAAACACGCCAGTTCCATTTGGCGGCTCCGGCTTGGGCGGCACCTACGTCAGCCAGGATTTCCGCAACGCCTATCTTCCTGGCGTGACTTTGACGGGCGCCGGCCAGAGTGTCGCGTTGTTCGAGTTTGACACTTACTATAGCAGCGACATTGTCACCTATGAGGAGCAGACCGGTTTGCCGGATATCAAACGTGGTGAAGGTGCCCATCGACGGTGGCGTCGCTTCGGCCGGCGGCGGGACGGGCGAAGTCTCGCTGGACATCGAAATGGCCATGGCGATGGCGCCTGGCCTTTCCGCGATCTACGTATATGAAAGCCCTTACGGACCGGCGGATGACATGATCAGCCGCATGGCCACGGATGGACTGGCCAAACAAATGAGCTCATCGTGGGGCTATGGCGGTGATGCCACCACCGATTCCCTGCTCAAAGAAATGGCGGCGCAAGGCATTTCGTTCTACCAAGCGTCCGGTGACCGGGGTGCCTTCAACGGCCCGCTGGGTCCCGGCAACTTCGGGGCGGAATCTGGAGAAAGCCCTTACTTTACGCTCGTCGGCGGCACGGAACTGGTTATGAATGGATTGGGAGTCGGCTATAATTCGGAATCGGTTTGGGGAACGGGAGAGTATGTTGAGGACAGCAACTGGGGCAGCAGTGGCGGTATTGGCACGTCTTATAACATCCCCAGCTATCAGTTGGGAATAAGCATGACGCTAAACCAGGGCTCAACCACCTATCGCAACAGCCCTGATGTTTCCCTTACGGCGGATAACGTCTACACCACTTTTTTTGACGGCTATTATGGCAGTTCCGCGGGCACAAGCGCCGCTGCCCCCTTGTGGGCCGGATACACGGCTGTTATCAATGAGCAAGCGACACAATACGGACATCCCACCATCGGCTTCATTAATCCTGCCGTCTACGCCATTGGCAAGGGATCAAATTACCTGACTTATTTCCACGACATCACAGTGGGTAACAACACGTGGCCGGATAGTCCGACCAATTTCTATGCTGTTGCTGGGTACGACCTTTGCACGGGATGGGGTACGCCAACAGGCAGCAACTTTATCAATTATATGGCGCCGCCGGTCGCGATACCGGTTTTGGAAGTGGTGACCAACGTCCTGACCGGCGGAAATGGCAATGGCGTCATTGACTTCAATGAGTGCAATAACCTGACCTTCCTGATTACCAATGCCGGAGTGGCGACGGCCACCCACGTCCAGGGGTTCCTATATTCCACCACGCTTGACGCGATCGTTGGCCAATCAACTGTTAATTTTCCGGATTTGCCTCCGCACACGGCGGCCAGATCAACGACGCCGTTTACCCTCAGCACGGAGACGGCTTTTGTTTGCGGCACCCCGATTGACTTGGTGCTGCTGCTGAAATCAGATGAGGCCATCCAAACCAACGATATTGAGCTGGCCAGCGGCATTGTCGGCGTGCCAAACGTCTTTGGAAGTTCGAACTCCTATTCGCTGACCGGCCAGGGAACGATTCAGGATACCGTATACGTGACTAATTTGGCTTCCGCCGCCAAAATCACCGCTTCTGTCGACATTAGCTGCTTATACGACGAAGGATTGGAGCTTATCTTGACAAGCCCGAACGGCACCGCAGTTACTTTGACCACGTATCCAGTTGGTGGCGAGGGCGCTAATTTTGGCATCGCTTGCGGAACTAACTATGAAACCACCTTTGATGACGAGGCGAGTGTTTCGATTTCGTCAGGCACTGCGCCGTTCGTCGGAAGGTATCAACCCCTTGAGCCGCTTTCCAGTTTCCTTCCGGCTATAGGAACAAACCTTAATGGCGCGTGGACGCTGACGGCGAACCAGCTCTTTAGCGGCAATCCAACGACGCTTAACTGCTGGAGCGTGAACGTGACGCCCTACGAATGCTCAGATGGCGGCGGCCAGTGCCCGGGGTCGGACGTGTCCCTCAATATGACAGTGCAGCCAAATCCGGCCGTCGTCTTCAGCAACGTCGTCTACAACATGTACGTTTCCAACGCGGGGCCCAGCGACGCGACTTCGATTGTCATCTCGCAGGCATTGCCGCCGGGATTCCAATTTGTCACCACCAGCAATTACCCTGCGCAAGTGGTGCAGAACGGGACCAACTTATCTCTGACACTTGGCTCGCTGCCCGTTTATGGAACGACGTTGGTTTCTGTCATTACCATCCCAACCTATCCTGGCCTTGCGACGAGCGAAGCCACGGTAGGCTCCACCAGCAGTGATCCAAATCCCGGCAACAACTCAGCCGTCGCTTCGACCTTCGTCCAGTTGCCCGCAGCAGATCTTGGAGTGACCATGACGGCGACGCCGACCACCGTTCTGCAAAATGGAGTCATCACATTCACCGCAGTCATCACGAACAATGGCCCCGCGACCGCGACTGGTGTGACGCTGACAAACTTCATGCCGACGAACGCCACCTTCATTTCGGCGACGTCCAGCCAGGGAACAATATCGCCTGATGGCCAGCTTGCCTACATCAACACGCTTCCTCCCGGAACAAATGCGGTTTATTCCGTGACGTTGAGCCCCAAGACGACGGGCAATTTTGTGGATACCGTTCAAGTCGCGGTCGGTGCGGCGCAGCAGGATCCCGTTTCGTTGAACAATATTGCCAGCTTTACCGTCACGGTAGGCCCATCGGCGGACGTTGGTGTCTCGGCCGGTGTCTTCCCCGGCACAGTGGTGGCCGGGAGCAATGCGGTCTATGTGGCCACCGTCTATAACAACGGCCCCAATACCGCCAGCTCGGTCACATTCACCCAGACCATTCCCGGCGGCACCGGATTAAATGCGGAAACCTACGTCTCAAACAGCGTGGGAGCGGGTGTGGTAGTGACCAATGGCACCATTACTTGGAATATTGGGACGATGGCCAACGGAGCCCAGCGCACCATTACTAACACGCTGAAAACGCCGGTGATTGCTTCGGGAGGCAACCCGCTTAACATGGCTTCGACGTTCTCTGTCTACAGCCAGCCGGGTGACGCGAACACAAACAACAATGTTGTTATTGTGTCGAACATCGTCGCCGTGCCGGCGGTCAAGATCGTTCCGGCCACGGCCACGCTGGTGTCTCAAAGCGGCCCGACGCTGAATGGCGCGATCAACCCCGGCGAACAAGTAGGAGTCAATTTCTACCTGCAAAATGCTGGAAACATTCCGACGACAAATCTTGTGGCAACGCTGCAAGCCACAGGCGGTGTAACGCTGCCCGGCGGCAATCCGCAGACCTATGGCGCATTGGTTCCCGGGGGAGCGCCAGTCGCGGGCTACTTCACTTTCGTTGCGAACGGAACGAACGGAGGCACCGTGGTGGCGACGCTGTCGCTTCAGGACGGATCAACGAGCCTGGGAACAGCGGCGTTTACCTTCTATCTGCCGGAGGTGCATACATTCTATAACACGAATCCGATCTACTTGCCGGCGACCAATTTCGTTCCGCAACCTGATGCCGGCCCGGCCAGCCCGTACCCATCGAGCATCATTGTCTCGAACGTCACTGGGTATCTTTCCAAAGTGACAGTCACCGTCTCCAACATGAGCCACACCTATCCGCACGATATCGGGTTGCTCCTTGCTGGACCTTCGACGAACACCGTCTTGATGGATTCGGCGGCAGAGGGTTATAGCTTCATGACCGACACGACTGTGACGTTTGATTCCACGGCGTCGATTGCGCTGCCAAGCTCCGGCAGCTTCACATCCGGCACCTATGCCCCGGCTGATTACAATGCGACCAACGCCTTCGTCAATGCGGGTGCGGCTCCTTATGGCACTAACCTGACGAACTTTGTCGGAGGGAATGCGAATGGAACCTGGTCGCTTTTCGGGCAGGATAATGCCCCGGGCGATTCTGGCGGCATTAGCAATGGGTGGTCGTTGACGATCACGACGATCACGCCAGTCAACCCCACCAACAGCCTGCTGGCTGGAATCACCCAATCAACCAATCAGCTTGTGGTGGGTGATTATATTAGCTACTACATGGCGGTGACCAACGCGGGCATAACGCCTGTCGATGCATATATAACCAACACGCTGCCGACCGCCTTGACATTTGAGTCTGTGACCGGCGATTTGGGCGGCTTCGTTCAGAATGGCCAAACAGTCGTTTACCACGTCGGTGTCCTGGGCGCCGGCCAGGGGGCGGTGATTACAAACGTTGACCTTGCGGCTGGCGCGGGCTACTTGACCAACAGCATCAACGCAGGAGTGGCCTTTGCCGCGTTCAATCTCGCCAACAATTCCGCCTCGATCGTGGCAGCGGTGAGCATGCCCTTGGCGGATCTTGCCGCAGGCATCTCGGCGACGCCAACGAATGCCATTGTCGGCAGCAACATCACGTATACCCTGACGGTGACAAACTTGGGCCCGAGCAACTCGGTCGCCACAGTGGGCAAGTTTTCATTGGCGGGTTTGAGCGTGAACCTGACCAATGTAATTGCCTCGCAGGTCAACTCTAACAGCTTCAGCAATGGATTTGTTGTCTGTGACCTGGGCACAATCGTTCCGAATGGCCTTGCCTCTGTTACCATCGTGGCCGTTCCCACCAACGTGGGAACTTTCAGCAACACATGGTCGGTGATCTCTGGTTCCGATGATATCAATCCATCCAACAATCTGGCGGCGGCAGTGGTGACGGCCAGCGCGGCGATCCCGGTCATCTCAGCCTATGACGCCACGTTATTGTCCCAAGGCGATGGATCGGTGAATTCGAACGTCCCGGTAACTGTTGCATTGACACTGACCAACTCTGGTTTTGTTGCAACCCGGAATCTGATGGCGACGCTTCTAGCGTCAAATTCGATTGCGCCGATCACGACGAACCAGGTTTATGGCGCAATTCCCGCGCAAGGCATCGGCACCGAGCCGTTCACCTTCGTTGCGGATGGCGCGCCTGGCGCGACCGTGACCGCCACGTTGATGCTTAACGACGGCTCTAATTCCTACGGAACGGTTTCGTTTGCGTTCGTGATGCCGTCAACCGCTTCGTTTACGAATTCCGGTGAAATCATCATTCCGCAATTTGGGACTGCCACACCGTATCCTGCGGCCATCCTTGTCACCAATGTGTCTGGCTTGGTTAGCAAAGTGACTGTAACGCTGAAGGGTTTTGCGCATACGTTTCCGCACGATGTGAACGCACTGCTTGCCAGCCCGTCCGGCCAAGAACTCATCGTGATGGGCCACGCCGGGGGTCCTTATGGCGCCACGAATTTGACCCTCACCTTCGATGATGCTGCGTCGGCTTCGCTGCCGGTTGGGCAATTGCTCTCGGGCACATACCTTCCGACCGATTACGCGCCCGTAGACCTGTTCCCAGGGCTGCCTGCGGCAACGGATGGAACTTCCTTGGCGCTGTTCAACGGATACAGTCCGAATGGCCTCTGGTCGCTCTATGTTTATGACGATACGCAAGGCAATGGCGGAGCGATTGTTGAGGGATGGAGCTTGGGCTTGACCACCGTCCAGACCATCAACCCCGCTGCGCTTCTGCAAGCAAGCATGATCGCCGCGCCGGATCCGGTCTATAGCGGCAATTATCTCAATTATCAAATCACGGTTTCCAATCAGGGACCGAGCGTGGCCAATAACGTTGTCATCACTGATGCCTTGCCAGCGAGCTTGACATTCATCACTGGCAGCGCCTCGCAAGGATCAGTTTCGAACTTGAATGGCACTGTTGTGGCATATCTCGGCAGCATCAGCAACGGCGCCATTGCCACCGCGACGATTCGCGTCATCGCGAACACGCCCGGAACGATAGAAAATGCGGCAACCGTCAGCACAGCCAGCGCCGATCTGTATCTGGCGGATGCGACTGCGGTCAATTCGACAACGGTTTTGACAAGCCCGAGCGCCCAGCTTTTGGCGACGAACTTGTCGAACGGCACTCTCCAATTGACATTGCGCGGCCAAGAAGGCCAGAACTACGCGCTGGAATCATCCACCAACTTGCTGCAGTGGACTGCATTCTACACGAACGAGGCATCGTTAACCAATGGATCATTCACGCAGGTGGTCCCCATGACGAACTCATTGAAGTTCTATCGAGCCACTCGTCTGCCGCAGTGACGTTGTTCGGCATCACCGGCGGGGTCGGCATGGGCAAGTCCACCGCCGGCGAGCTGCTGCAAAAACGGGGTGTATCCGTGATCGACACGGATGCCATCGCCAGACAATTAACCGAGCCGGGCCAGTCTGCCACCGAAGAAATTCGGCGGCGATTTGGCTCGGCTGTTTTTTTGCAGGACGGCAAAATAAATCGCGCAGCCCTGGCGAAAGAAGTCTTCGCGAATCCCCAATCCCGAGTCGCTTTGGAGGCGATCTTGCATCCGAAGATTCGCGCGGCGTGGGAGGCCATCGTAGAAGGCTGGCGGGTGGCCGGGAAAAACTGCGGCGCTGTCTTGATTCCGTTGTTGTTTGAGACGGGCGCGGACTCGCGTTTTGACGCGATTATTTGCATCGCGTGCGGCGAAGCATCGCAGGCCAGCAGGCTGCGGTTGCGGGGGTGGGAAGACAGCCAAATCCGCCAGCGGGTGGCGGCACAATGGCCAATCGATCGGAAGCTGTTGCGGTCCGATTTTGCGGTGTGGACCGACACCACGCTGGAGGCTCACGCCGCGCAATTGGAGCGCGTCGTGGCTCAGCGGATCGAGCGAACCCAATCCCTTACTTCATTAAAAGCATCTGACGCGCCCGCTTGATGGAGCGATTCAGCTGCCGCTGGTAATGCGCCGGGAGGCCGGTGTATTTGCGCGGCAGGATGCGGCCCTGGTCGGTCACAAATTGTTTGAGGAGATTGACGTTCTTGTAATCGAGGGCGTCGAACGTGAAGTCAATTTTCGGCTTGGGCCGGGGAGTGCGAACTTCCATGGCTGAGCCAGTGCCGCGGCCACCGCGGCCGGCCGGTTTTTCCGGATGAGTCTTGCGTGGCATAAAGTCTACTTGATTTCACGATGCACCGTGTGGCGGCGCAGCGCGGGGTTGTACTTCTTGAGTTCCAGCTTCTCTGTCTGGAGCTTCTTGTTTCGGGTGGTTGTGTAGCGGGAGGGCGACTTGCCTTCCTTGCGCGCTTCAGTGCATTCGATAGTAATGATTTCGCGGGCCATATTATTCCTTCTCTTTGGCGGGTTTTTCCTCTACTTCGTCATCTTCTTCCGTATCGACCCCGCCAGAGGTGTCGACAGTGCCCAATTGACCGAGGCGGCGCTGGCGCAAGGCGCCTTCTTTTTCCAACTGGCTTTGCGCCTCAACCGTGAAGCGCGTCCATGGAATGGCTTCCAATCGCGGTGCTGGGATCTGCTCGCCGGTCAGCTCGCAAACGCCGTAAGTCCCTTTTTCGATGCGTTTGAGTGCTTCCTCGATCTCGTAAATGGCATCCTGGTCGGACGAAAGGAGGCTCAGAGCAAAGTCGCGGTCAAAATTATCCGTGCCCGAATCCGCCATATGCAGGCTGTAATTGGACATTTCCTCGGCAGATTCCTTGGCCAAGCCGCTCATCTGGTTCGATAGGCGTTCCCGAAGCTCCAAGAGGTGGTTGTAATATTCCTTCCATTGGGATTTGATCTTCGGTTTGCCATTGGGGCTGGTTTGCAAAGGGCCGCGGCCAAGGATGGACGCAGCGGTGGCTGGCCCGGTTTTCTTGCCGGGCGGTGCGCTCTTTTTCTCTTCTTGTTTGCTCACAAAATTCCTTATGCGCCATTCCCCTTGGAACGGACGTGCTAAATCATTCCCCTTTTTTTAGGGGTGGGTGACTCTACCAAAGAAAACAAATTTAGCAACAGTAAGTTTCGAGTTTTTTCAGCCCTTTTCAATCGAGGCATAAGCGTTGTGATTGTGAATGCTCTCAAAATTCTCGGCCTCGACCTTGTACCACGTCACATCCGGGTGGGCATTCAGCTTCACGGCGACGTTCCGGACGAGGTCTTCGACGAACACGGGATTTTCGTAAGCCCGCTCGGTGACGGCCTTTTCGTCCTGCCGTTTCAAGAGCGAATACAGCTCCGAGCTGGCCGAACTTTCCACCAAGGCGATCACATCCTCGATCCAGATGGCTTTTGTCGACCGCAATTTCACCGTCACCAATCCACGCTGATTGTGCGCGCCATGCCGGCTGATGGCCTTGGAGCAGGGGCACAGCGTCGTCACGCCTGCCTGCACTGTCAGGACAAAATCGATTTCCTTGCCGGTGGCGGTGGCGTCGAATCGGGCCGTGTAATCCATCACGCTTTCCAAGCCTGACACCGGCGCTTTCTTCACCAGGAAATAAGGAAACTCCATTTCAAGATGGGCGATAGCCGATTTGAACTTGGCCTGCATCGCGTAAAGAATATCGGTGATATTCTCGACATGGACGATATGCCCATGGGAATTCAGCACCTCGATAAAGCGGCTCATGTGGGTGCCTTTGAATTCCTGGGGAAGGTCCACGAACATGCCGATGGTGGCGACGGTGCTTTGCTGCGAGCGCGCCTTATCCAAAACCTGGATCGGAAAGCGCAAGCCGCGCACCCCGACCTTGTCGATCGGGAGCTTGCGATAATCGGGTTCGCTCTGCTTGTCGTGCAGCTCTAGTGCGTCTTCGGGCGGACAGCTTTTCATATAGTGGGCTTTAAGCCAGTGTCCAATATAGGGGAGGTTTGGGAAAATGGGAATTGAAATTCCGATTGGGTTGGTTGCTAAGTAAGCAGATGAAAGACGATGGGAAGAATGGGAATAATTAGAAGAATGGGAAGCATATGTCCCATTCTTCCCATACGAAACATCCATGACAAACCCTGCTCTACTAGTGCTGGCAGCCGGAATGGGCAGCCGTTACGGCGGACTCAAACAAATGGACCCTGTCGGCCCCAGCGGCGAAACCATCATCGACTACTCCGTCTATGACGCCATGCGGGCGGGCTTCGGCAAACTCGTGTTTGTCATCCGGCGCGATTTGGAGAAACCGTTTCGCGAAATCGTGGGGCAGCGGTTCGAGGGGCGCCTGCCCGTTCGGTATGCCTTTCAGGAAATAACCGATCTCCCGGACGGCTTCACACCACCGCCCAACCGCACCAAGCCCTGGGGCACCGGTCACGCCGTCTTGGCGGGAGAAGGCGCGATTGAGGAGCCGTTCGTGGCGATTAATGCGGACGATTTTTACGGGGCCGAATCGTTTCGCTTGCTGGCGCAGTTTCTTTCCGCGGGGAATGGCGATTTCGCGATGGCGGGCTTTCGTTTGCGGAACACGCTTTCGGATTTCGGCACTGTCTCGCGCGGCATCTGCCAGGTGGGGCCGGGCGGATTGTTGCAATCGGTCGAAGAGATGACGCGCATCGAACGCGATGGGCAAAACGCGCGGAACACCGACCCCTCCGGCAAAATCACCCCGCTCGGCGGCGACGAAATTGTCTCGATGAATTTCTGGGGTTTTACGCCTGAAATCTTCCCTGCGCTTCGCGCGAAATTCGCGGAATTTCTGGCCAAGAGCGGCACGGAACCAAAATCGGAATGTTATTTGCCAAGCGTGGTCAGCGATCTCATCGCGGAAGCCAGAGGGAGGGTTCAAGTTCTGCCGACGGATGCTTCATGGTTTGGGGTGACCTACCAGGAAGATCGGCCGAGAGTGGTGGCCAGCGTCCGCCAATTGGTGGCGCAGGGAGATTACCCTGAACGGCTGTGGGGTTAGACCACGCCGTTTAGTTCACACCAAATTCCTTCCCGCGCGAAAATATTTCTTGCATCTCCTACAAGTGTAGGATTAAAGTGCTCCTACAGTTGTAGGAAACATCGCATGGAAAAGCAAAACAAGGGCAAAGCGCCCCGGCGGATTCCGAAAATCTCGGAGGCCGAGCTTGTTGTGATGAAGGTGCTGTGGGCGCAATCGCCCGCGTCGGCCACCGCAAACCAGGTGGTGGAGGCGCTCTCCGGCGCCACGGACTGGAAACCCAAGACGATCCAGACGCTGCTGACCCGTCTGGCGCGGAAGAAGGCGCTGTCGCATCGGCGGCAAGGCAGGGAATACATCTTCACTCCGTTGATTGCCGAGGGAGACTACCTGCATGAAGCCGGACGGTCCTTTCTCGGACGTCTTTTTGGCGGCGAGTTGACGCCGTTCCTCGCCTCATTTCTCGAGCGGGAAGAGCTTTCCCCCGCCGAGATCAAGGAATTGCGGCGGTTGCTGGAGGAAAAGCTGCCATGAGAATATTTGACGCGATTGAGCCGCTGCTGATTCCGCTGTGGAATGCCTCGTGCCGGGCGGCGGTGCTCATTGTTATTGTGCTCATCGCGCAGGCAATGGCTGGGCGGTGGATTTCCGCGCGCATGCGGTATTTGCTAAGTTTGTTGGTTCTTCTGCGTCTGCTGGCATGGGGGACTCCGGGAGTTCGCTGGAACATTATTGACCTTCCCAAACCACGCGCCTCGGTTGCGGCCGCGCAAGTTGCTCCAGTGCTCTTAAACATGGCGGAAGCCAGCAAGCTGCCCGCCGTCAAATTATCGGAGCCATTTCCTTGGATGCGTCTGGCTGTTTGCGTTTGGATGGCTGGTTTCGTGGGATGCCTGATCATGGTTGCGTGGCGCTATCATCGGTTTGCGCGAATGGTCCGGCGTCTTGGAGATGTAGATGAACCGGAATTGCTAACCCTCATCAGGGAATGCAAGGAAACACTCGGATTCAAGCGCCGATTGGATGCGAGGAAAACCGCCACAGGCGCTCCGGCGGCGGTCTTTGGATTTGTCCGCCCGCAATTGCTGCTGCCAGATGGATTGTTGACAAGGCTCGATCACAAGGAAGCACGGCTGGTCATTCTCCACGAACTCATGCACATCCGGCGGCGTGATGTTTTGGTCAACTGGATTGGCTACGGCGCGCTGGCGCTGCATTGGTTCAATCCGCTCGCGTGGGTGGCCGTCAGGCAACTGCGCCTCAACCAGGAATTAGCCTGCGATGCGGCGGTGCTCGAATTGGTTGAGCCGTCTGAACGCGGCGCCTACGGACGCGCCCTGCTGAGTTCACTTCAACATTTTCCGGCGGCCATGACGGCAGCCGGATTGGTCCCGATCATCACGTTTCGTCACAACATTAACAGAAGGATTGTTATGGTTACTGAATTCAAGCGCACAGGCAGGTTGGCCTATGGATTGTTTGCGTCGGCGCTGGTTTTGCTGGGCGCGGCGGCTTTTACACGAGCGGCGGATCAGCCGGAAGCTATCGTCCTGCCGGCGCCCACCAAATCTGCTCCTATGTATACTGCGCCGCGGAACGAAAGCGCGGCCTCTCCAAAACTTGAAGGAGGCTACGGCGCGGAATATGCCAGGCAATCTGCGTTGCTGGAACAGTTGCAGGCGGCCAAGGCGGGCAATTTCGATCAATTTATCCAAGTCCTTTCGGTTACGACTTCAGACCCCATCTTAAATGGATTGCTGGAGCAGCAACTTCAGCAGGAATCAAAGTACACGCGCGCCCAGAGGGACCACCCCGGACTCAGTCCGGAAATGCGGGCCGAGGGCGACGCACTTGGAGAAATCCTTCACAAAATCTCTAAACGAGCTGACGGAATCATGCAGGGATTGGCGATCCAAGCGAAGGCGTTGAAATCCGCCGCCGACCAGAAGCCCGCCGCGCCAAATCCAGACGCGGCGATATACGACAAAACGCTCGAAGATTGGGCGCACACACGCGTCGAAGCGCAAGCTGACTATCTTGAATACAGCAACATTCTCTTTCAACTGAACCAGATTCCGAGCGATGAACTGGCCAGCGCTTTGACGACTGCCTACGCCCATCAGTTGGATCCCGAACTGGTTGATCTCGCGAGTCGCCGCCAAGTCGCGGTCGAACACATGGCGGAGGTCGAACACACCTATGGGCCGCAGGCGCCTCAGTACAAGACGGCGAAGGATCAACTCGAAACTGCGGAAGCCGCTTACAAGAGCAAAATCAAGGGAGTCATGGTGGGAATTGAAACGCGCGTCAAGCAGGACGCCGGGCTTCTCAAGCTCATTGAAAAGGAAGAGGCCAAGATTCGCGAAGCATTTTCGGCGAAGCCCTGAGCCTCGCTCGTTCGAGCCGCGGCGCGGCTGGCAATTCCGGCGGGCCGGATTATTTTGGCTGCGTGAACCGCAGTTTGTTTTACATCACATGAGCGACGCCAGCCTACGATTTGGCGGGCTGGCCCGGCTTTATGGCGCCACCGGCTTGGAGCGTTTGACCCGCGCGCATGTTTGCGTGATCGGCATCGGCGGCGTGGGTTCCTGGACGGTTGAAGCGCTGGCCCGCAGCGGCGTGGGCCGCTTGACGCTGATCGATCTGGACGACGTTTGCGTCAGCAATGTGAACCGCCAATTGCACGCGCTCGAAGGCACGGTCGGGCGTCCGAAAATCGAAGTCATGGCCGAGCGCTGCCGCGCCATCAATCCAGATTGCCTCGTGCAAACGGTGCCGGAATTTTTCACCGAACTCACGGCGGATGAGATTTTGAAAACCCGCTTCGATTGTGTTGTTGACGCGATCGACCAAGTCGGCAACAAAACCTTGTTGATCGCCAAGTGCCGTCAAAAGGAAATTCCCATCGTCTCGGCGGGCGCAGCCGGCGGACGCCGCGATCCCTCCGCCGTCCAATCGGATGACCTTGCCCGGGCCGCCCACGATCCACTATTGCGGGAAGTCCGCAAGAAACTGCGCGAAGAGCACGGTTTCGAGCGCGACCCGAAAGCGCTTTTTGGCGTGCCGTGCGTCTTCTCTAACGAACGCGCCACCCCTCCGCCCGAAGGCTGCTCCGGGCGAATCACCTGCGACAACGGCTACGGAACCGCCAGCTTTGTGACCGGCGTCTTCGGTTTGGCGGCGGCGGGCTGTGTTGTGACGCGCATTGCCGGCGGCTGACATGGAGCGCGCGCTATTGAGCATTTCCGCCCGCACGCGGCGCGAAGCCATGGATTGGGCGCTCGTCCTGACCAGCCAGGGCATCGAATCCACCATTGAGCGCGGCGAGAATCGCTGGGTGCTCCTGGTGGAACCGCGCGAATTCGACCGCGCCCAAGCCATTTTGCGCCAATACCGGCTGGAGAATCGCGGATGGAACTGGCGGCAGCCCTTTCAGGAATCGGGCATGCTTTTCCATTGGGGCGGATTGGCGTGGGCGGCGGCTTTGGTGGCGTTTTATTATTGGAGTTCGGTTCGTTTTCCGGCCATCAGTGGAGCTGGAATGCTTGACAGCGATAAGGTGCATCAAGGCCAATGGTGGCGATTGTGGACCGCCGTCTGCCTGCATCAAAACGTTCCGCATCTGGTGGCCAACGCATCCACCGGCGCGGTGCTGATGGGCTTGGCCATGGCTCGTTACGGCGCTGGCATTGCGCTCTTATCAGCGTTCGTGGCGGGCGCGGCGGCGAATGTCGGGAGCTTCCTGGGTTATGGCGGGCACCATTCCAGCCTGGGCGCTTCGGGCATGGTGATGGCCGCGCTGGGATTGATCGCGGTGCAATCCTTCTCGCATTGGCGGGCCAGCGTGATGGGACGACATCTGTTTTTTCGCGGCTGCGCGGCGGGCCTGATGATCCTCGCCCTGATCGGTTTCAGCCCCGAAGCTGACATCATCGCGCATGTGGGCGGGTTCCTGGCCGGGGCGCTGCTGGGGTGCTGCCTCGTGTTCATTCCGCCTGCAAAGCTGCAGCACGGCGCCCCAAACATCCTTGCCTTTGCTGTATTCGCGGCCCTGCTGCTGGGAACGTGGCGGCTGGCGCTGGCGCACCCGTGACGATGGGAGAAGGTGACGAGCATCACCATTCTCCCATCCCACGAAGCCATTATCAATTAGTTAAACTCAATGTGTTATTAAGGTAACTTATGCGTCGTCGGCAATATCTGGCACGTCGGCGTTGTCTGACAATTTTGCAATACGTAGCTGGTCGCGAACCCCTGCTGTGGATCAATCGGGCACACCGGCAACTCCCCGTTACCCCGCCCCAAATAGGGTTGGATGTCCGAATATTGCGGTGTTGATGTGGAAACCGCCCGCTGCTCTAACGCCCATTGCTGTTTTGACCCATCCAGCATTCGCAGGTTATCTATACATACGTTGGTCTGAGACGTCGTGCGGGAACGCACGAAGTTAGGAATGGCGATGGCCGCCAATAACCCAATTATCGCTACCACGATCATAATCTCGACCAATGTAAACCCCTGCTTCCCATGTTTCATGGTCTGCATTTCACTGCCTTTCTGTTGCAACGGCTGTGAACCTTGCGAGAAGCGGTATATATTAGTTCGAATTGTTCACGAATAGCCGCTCGCAAAGCCGTTAAGGTAATGTCTGTAGCACACAGCACGCCAAATTTTATTGGTTTTGAGACACTCATACAATCTTAAACGCCAAACACGCCTCGCCGAGGCGTCCGGTTCCGTGTGGATTGCAGGGGTTTGCGCATAAATCACGCCTCAACCCGGAGGCCTCGGCGAGGCGTTCCTGCCTCGGTTGGCCGCCAGCCAACCGGCAACGCAAGCCATCAGCGCAAGTGCGGAAACGACCAATCCGGCCCGGAACGCCTTATCTTTGTATTGCAATACCAGACGATGCCGCCCGGCGGGGACTTCCACAGCTTGAAAGGCGTAATTTGCCCGCCAGATCGGAACGGGCTTTCCGTCCACCGCCGCTTCCCAATTATGATAAAAACACCCGGTGAGTCCTGCGATGGCCGGGGCTGGCGTGTCGATTTCCATGGTTTCCATGGATGTCTTGAAATCCTTGGAGACGATCCGCGCGCGAGGCTCCGCGACCGCCTTGACCACCGCCTTTGCTTCCAGCGGCAGGTAAATCACGGAATGAAAATCAGCCGTGTCCTTGTCAATGGCATCAAAGGTGTTGGTTGGGCCGGCAAAGACGGGACTTTTGCCAACGCTGGCTATCGGGATATAATTTGTGCGCAGCATCCAATCGAACAGCTTCCCGGGCGCGATTGTCTGCGAAACGGACAACAAATCCTCCAGGTTGTCCAGTTTTCTTCCAGTGCGTGTTTCCAGCAGCCACAGGATTTTGTCGCTTTCGCGGATGTTCAATGAGAAAAACCCGTCCACCTTCGGAATGTCGTCCAGCAGGTTGCAATCGGCCAAAAAGACCGCGCGATCCAGCAGGAAATTCGTTTTGACGTCCGGATCCGGCTGGTGATAGAGATGGTCGGCGGAAAACGGCGACATCATCAGTCGCGATTGCGAGAGTTCCGGGGCAATATTGAATTTGGCGTCCAGCACGCCGAATCCCACTTGGTAGAGCGATGGGTCAACCGTGGGATTTTGCCACGGCTCGTGCGTCAGGACATCGCACCACGCCAGCGCCACCAAGGGCACGATGCTCCACCAGCGCCATTCAACCCGCCGGACAAACAAATACAGAACAGCCACGCCGGCGATGAGAAATCCGGCGCGCTCGAGCCCGCAGGCCAGCGATTGCCGCCAGTTGGCATAATCCATCTGCCAGCGCCACGCCGCCCAAATGATAAACGCGATCAATGACAACAGCACCGCCGCCCAGATCCAACGCCCCCGCCACGTTTTCGGAACCGCATCCCGCTCGCAAAAGGCCAGCCCGAACGCCGCCAGCAACGGCGCAACCGTGGATGTGAGCAGCACAAATTTGATAGGAAATTGAAACATCCCAAGGATCGGAAGCGCCGCTTGGAGCCAGCGGAAAACATACCCGTTGTAGCCAAGGGCCAGGATCAAGCTGCCGAAAAACATCCCGGACAAAATCCGCACCAGGCCATTCTTTCGACCCTGCCAGAGCGCCAGCCCAATGAGGAAAATCCCGCCGATTCCCAGGTAATATGACGAAGTCCAATACTGGTCCGGCTGCGCGACGACGGATTGCATCGGAATCATTTGGAACATCGGAACCAGTAAATTCGCCCAGCCCCACAGCGGCATGGACCAATCGGATCGGCCAAAGTGAGCGTCGCGGTGCGAGTGCATCGCGAAATCGATGGTGGGGAGCAATTGCGCCGCCGCCAGCATCAGCGCCAGCCAGCCCATCAGCCCGAACCGCCAAATCGACCGCCAAAGAATGCCCCGGGCTTGGCAGCAATCCAGCACAACGCCGATCCCCGCCATCACCCATGTGAAGGCAATCGTCTCCGGCCCGCCCCCCAGCACTTGCATCCCTCCGGCCAGCGCCGCCAGAACGAGCGGCCGTCCGCCCTCCTGGCGTCCGCGTTGAGCCAAAAAGATGACCCACGGAATCCAGGAATACGTCGCGATATGGCTGGGCCACATCAAAATGCTCATTGAAAGGCCGTTAAAGGAAAACATCACGCCCGCCAACGCCGCTCCCGCCTGCGAACCCGTCCATCGCCGGGCCAGTAAATACATTCCCAATCCGCCCCAAAAAACATGGAGCAAGCAAAAGGCCGGCAAAGCCCACGTCAGCGGCAGCAACAGGTAAAGCAGCGCCCCGGGATATACGCACAGCGTGTTGAACTGCGCCAGAAACGGCACCCCGCACAAGCTGTAGGGATCCCACAACGGCCATTCCCCGCGCCAGAAACATTCCTTTTGGAAGTTCGCGGTCGGCATGGAAAACAAGGCGAAATCGCGAATAACCCAAGTGTCAAATCCCAGCAGGACGTCCCAAAACGGAATGAAAACCAGCGCCGCCAGCAGCAAAGCAAATCGCCGCGGCTCCGCCCAGTTTCTATTGGCAGGTCCGCGCGTCATGGCTTGGTTTTCGCGTTGTCAGAGGTCATTCATTTTCAAAAAACAGGTGCGATTTGCTGCGATTTGGTGCGATTTGCTGCGACTAGGTGATACTCGCCATTTTTTACAACAAGGCAACGAAGGAGACGAAGAAAATTGCCACCGGCCCGGCCGCGCTTTGCCCCGCCTCACTGCTCGCAACCGTCCATATCGTCATATTTTTCATCATCGTGAGGACATATTACAGAAGCCCAACGCAAACAGGAAACCTACCAGAGGTTTTTTAGCGCGATTTTTGCGAGAAATATCAGGAAGTATTGAATCTGGAACGGCCAAACTCAGCCAAAGACGGCCTTACCCTTCGCAGCAACAATGAAAATTTGCCTGGAAGTCTTGACAGAAAGACACGAAGGCACAGCGCGGCAAAGCCGCAACCAAAAATAAGAGGAAAGCGCCGTCCGGTCTGGGTAAGATTGGATGTATGCAAAACAAACCGCTTACCCATGACGGCGCTTCCAACTCTTTTGTACACAAACATGCTTCCTCAATTCTAGGAGTTCTTTCGGGCTTTGATCGCCTGCGATTGCGCGGGACGCTGCGCCAGTTGTACGGCCCCCAGGTGATGGAGGCCTACTTGAACGCCTGCCACATTCTGATCAAGGATTTCAGCCAGTTGGTCGAACGGACCACCAAAGCGGTCAAAGACAAAGCCAGGGCCCTGGCACAAACAGCCGGGCGGCCTTTTCTTTTCGTCCCCTCCAGCCAAACCAGCAAGGAGGAGGTGGCGCGCAAGATTGCCGCCCGCGATAAAATCACCGAGGGACTGATCGCCATTCTCAATTGCACGGAACCCTGCATGTCCTTTCAAGTCGTCGGAAACCCCCAAACCAAACACATTGAGGTGAAGGTTCAGCAGCGCAAGTGCAGCCATCTTTATTTCTATTTCGAGCATTCCAAGTTTGGCTTCATGCACCTGCGCCTGCAAACCTGGTTTCCCTTCCAGATTAATATCTGCCTCAATGGCCGGCATTGGCTGGGAAAGCAGTTGGATCAAGCAGGCATTGCCTATCAAAAGAAGGAGAACACCTTTTTGCGGGTGGCCGATATGGGGCGCGCTCAAGGCCTGCTGGACCAGCAACTGCAAACTGACTGGCCCAAGGAGCTGGGCCGGCTGCTCAATGAGGTTCATCCCCTGCACCGGTCGATTTGCCAGCCGCTGAACCTCAAATACTATTGGAGCGCTTCGGACACCGAATATGCCACCGATGTCATTTTCAAGGAGCCCGAGAGCCTGGCCCGGCTTTATCCCAGCCTGGTTCACCATGCCATCAGTTCCTTTTCCAGCGCGGACGTGATGAGGTTTTTGGGCCGATACGTTCCCATCAGCACGGGCAGGGTGTACAGGCCAGTTTGAGGGCGAAATCACCAGCGACACCAAACGGCGGCCGGAGGGCGTGCGGGTCAAGCACAGTCTTAACGGCAACTCGATCAAATTTTACGACAAGCAGGGCTCGGTTTTGCGGATCGAAACGACGGTGACGCACCCGGAGGAATTTAAAGTTTATCGCAAACCGGAAGGCCGGCCCAAGGAGGCCAAACGCTGGCTGACATTGCGCCGGGGGCTGGCCGACCTGAAACGGCGCAAAGAAATCTCTCACCGGGCCAATGAACGTTATTTGCAGGCGTTGGGATCCGTCAGCGGAACGGTGCCGCTGTTCCAATGGGTTGAAAAATGCTGCAAGCCCCTGCGGCAGGCGGGGCGGCGCTACCGCGCCCTCAATCCTTGGGCCCCGGAGGACGGACGCCTTTTGGAAATGGTCAGCCAGGGAGAGTACGCCCTCAACGGCTTTCGCAGTCGAGACATTCGGCAGGCCTATTTTCCCAGCCGGTGCGATGACCGCGAACTCAAACGCAGAATGGGCTGGATTGGACGCCGACTGCGGCTCCTGCGAGCGCATGGCTTGATCGCCAAAGTCAGCGGCACCCACCGCTATGTTGTCACCGAGAAAGGGCGCACCACCATTACTGCGCTCTTGACCGCCCGCAAAGCGGACGTGGACAAATTGACCAAACTCGCCGCCTAAAACTTTGCCAAAAATGAAGAGTTTTCCGAAATAGCACTGCGAAGGGGAAACAAAAAGTCACTCCCCGGTGCAGTCCGCCCTCCGTTTCCTTTGTTCGCTTCTGTTGACTCTTTATGGATTGATTGACGCGCCGCCTGAAGGCACGCGGCCAGCAATCGTTCACTGGCGCGTCTCACCAGTTCGTCCGTCGGGGCGATTGCGTTGGCCGAGGGGGATCGGTGTTGTGTTGCAAAAACCCAGGGTGCAATAGGGTGCAATAGCGTGCAACGACCTGATTACGATTTGCATTCCTCTGCGCACCCATCATCTCTGCGCGAGAGTCCTTTTTGCCTCCGTGGGCGCGTTTTGGCTTCGGGGGATAAAACGCAATCGCGCGCGGAGGCGCTGAGAGCGCAGAGGCTCCTGTGGCCCCCCGAGATGCGAAAATCCGCAAAATATCAAAGAACGCGCCTTGACGGCGAGATGAAGAAAAATAAGGCCGAAAGCCAATTCCGTCAATGAATGATGCATTTGCACTGTTATGTGGGAGTGTGGCTATGTTTTTAGACGGAACATCGATTATCCAGGCGGGAGTGGGGGGCGGAAATATTTTGGGGGGGGGAGATTGAAAATGGGTGAGAATATTTGGGCGGACACGCAGGTCCGCCCTGCCAAATTGCGGTAGGGCGGCGCTGTGGAGACTGTCTCAAAACGTTTTAGTCTGGCCGATCTGGTTATATGGGCACCAATAGGGGCTGTGGAAACGGGTGTCAACTTTTAGTTGTCAGAGCGTGGCTGGCGTCAGCGATGACGCCAAGCTTCCCTTTCCCTCCTTTTTTAGGCCGCCATCGCCAAATTTCCTTCAACCGCGGCGGTTTTGACTTCCATTTTCGGCGTCTGGACCCGGGCCTGCCACTTTTTATAGAGGATTCGCAGGTTCAAGGTGGCGCATAACAAGGCCCATTGGGCTTGCACGGCTTCCAGACCCCAAACTGTCCAACGCCGAAAGCCGTCGTGTTGCTTGAGCTGCCCAAACCGGCGTTCGATGATCTCTTTGCGCTTTCCATAAAGCGCGGCGGGTCCTGGCTCTTGCAGCCGGGCCCGCATGGCTTGCACCAGCGTGGTGTGCGGCCACACTTCGACTTGCCGCCCTTTGGGATCGCGGCTGCAGAGGGCGCGCACGGGACAGTCTCGGTGATGGCAGCGGAAGCGCTCAACGGTCTGGCCTTTCTTGGTGGTCTGGCCTTCGTGGTCCAGAAGGCGCTCTTGCGGGCAGGTGACGGTGTGGGCCGCCTCGTCATAATGAAAATGCTGCGTCGCGTAGGCGTTGTCGTGGGCTGGCTTGCCCTCCGCCGGCGGGGCCAGCACATTCATCTGCTGTTCCACGGCCGCTTTCAAGTCGGCCCCGCCCCCATAGCCGGCGTCGGCGGCGGTGAGGGTTGGAATGGCCGCCGGACCGAGGTTTTGCCTCGCTTCTTCAATCATGGGGACCAGCTGGCCGGCGTCGGTTTCCTGGCGGGTGGCTTGACAGGCGACCATGATGCCCTCCTGGCTGTCGGCCACCGCCTGGGCGTTGTAGGCAAAGCGGTTGGTGTCGCCGACTTTCATCCGGCGCGCCTCCGGTTCGGCTGGATGGTAATGGTGGCGCCCGTCGGCCTGCAGCTGGGCCAGGCCTTTTTTGATTTCCTCGCGCAGGGCCTGGCGCTGGGCCAACCCGGCGGGCAGCCGGCAGCCCGGTGCGCTGGAATCCTGGTTCTCCGCCACGACTTTGAGCTCGATTTCCTCCAAGGCGCCATCCAGCTGGGCCAGGAGCTTCTCCATGTAAACCTTGCTCCAGCCCTGCGGCCCGCTGCAGGCGGCTTGAATCTTGGTGCCGTCCAACGCTTGCAAGGCAAATCCCACCGCCCCGGTGCGGAGGGCCAGCTGCACGGTTTGCTTGAAAACCTGGCGCAGGGCCTTTTTGTTTCCGTCCCAGAACCGCCAGAGGCTGTTGTGGTCGGGGGCGTTGAGCCCCGTCAGCCACAGCAGCGAGACATGCTCCGTGCAGGCGGTTTCCAGCTTGCGGGTGGAGCGAATGCGGTGGAAATAACCGTAAAGCCAAATCTTGAGCAGGAGGCTGGGGGCATAGGGCGGACGGCCTTCGGCGGCGGCGGGAATGACAAACCCAAGCTGGGGCAGATCCAACTGGTCGACAAATTCGCGCAGGAAGCGGGCGGGATGGTCGGCGGACACCCAGTCCTCCAGGGCGGGCGGGAGGAGGAACTGCTGTCCGTAATCAGGGGCAATCGGTTGAGCCATATTTGTTGAACGGCATTGTCAACTAAAGGCTCACATATTGTCAAATACATTCCTCAAAAAACAGAAGTTTTGAGACAATCTCTGTGCGCCGCCCCAATATTATTGAGAGCCTGGCCCACATCCAATCATACCCAACACTGGGCGAGGGTGCCCGAATGGGGCTTCGGACGCTTTTACGGGAATGGCGGTGAAAAATCTGACTGAACTCGGCGAAGAACCTCTGCGCCCTCCGCGCTTTCTCTGCGCGAGATCCGTTCAACGCACGACGAAACCAAATCGTTCTTAATTTCGTTCTGGAGTTAATGGCACCAATTTTGACCACAGCCCGCCAGAGTGAGAAGAAGGTTCGCGCAGAGAAGATGAGTGCGCAGAGGGGCGAGAAAGGGTCCCGCATGCTCGCATAATTCGGACGAGTGCTCGCTTCAATTGGACACCTTCGGGATTTACGGATAGCCGTGTTATAGTCGTGCCCCCGTGCGCGCGATCTTTGAGACCGCAAGCCGGCTACTTTTGAGTCTTTTCAAATGCGGCTTGGGCTTGTTGAACGCCGACCGCATGCTGGTATACCGGCGATGCGCGACTCACGCGCGAAAGGAGAGTCAGCGCGCGGTTGTTGACCTCTTTGGATTCCTTCAATTTTCCATCTATGAGATAAACGTCCGCCAACGCGACAAGGGTCTGGCACACCATTCGGCTGTGTTTTCCATATTTGTGTTCTTGCAACGCAAGGCAGTGGTTGAGGCCGGCTTCCGCTTCGGCGTGCTTTTTCTCCAGCTCGAACAGCATTGCCTGGGCGCCGTATATTTTCGAAAGCTCGACCGTGGAGGGCGCAACCACGGACAGGGTGGGATATCTTTCCAGATCGAATTGCGCCGGAGGCCGGGGCGATTCAACCAATTTAATCGCGTGGTCGAAAAGAGCTTCGGATTGCGCATAGCGGTGCTCCAACAGGGCGCTCGAGGCCCGGTCCCAAAGACAAAGGCCCACAACGCGATCGTCCTTTCCGAAAGCCTTCTCAAATATGGGCTGAGCCCTGTTGAAGAAATCATCCGCTTCCTCGCTTCTGTTCGCGGCTACGCAGCACTCTCCAATGCGGAGCAGCTCAGGAGCGAGGCGCAGGTCGTTTGACCCGAATTTTGACTCGTCGATCGCCAAGGCGCGGCGAAGATCGACCTCCGCCCCAATCTTTTCATCGGTTCTCATGCGTACGAATGCAAGCTTCGTCAAGGTTTCGCTCCGGCGCACATCGTTAGTTGCAAATCTCTCGGCCAACGCCAGCGCTCCTTCGTATCTTGTCTTGGCATCGGTGAAAAACTCCTTTTCCAACGCCTCGTCGGCGCTCTTCATTTTCTTTTTCCAAGCCGCCGCAACCGCTTGGTCTTGGGCTTGAAGACAACGATTCTGGAAAAGAACGAAAATTAAGAGCGAGATTCGAAGGGACGCTTTCAGGATCACACACATTGGGGCGTGAAACTGTCCGTTTTCTCCCGAGATGTCAAAGCGGAAGAACGGCGCTTGAAAATCTTTTTGTAATCGTTTCTACAAAGGTGCCGCTCCTCTGGCGCTGAGCGGCAACGAGCGGCGAATTTTACTGGCGAAGCGGCCAACCATGTCAGCGGCTCATTGCAGAGCTGCGCGAAATTCTTGCTCGGTCAGTCCCGCAATACGTCCGGCGGCTATGTCCTCAATTCGACGGAAGACATTTCTGATCGTCTGGCGCAAGCTTGGGCCTGTGCATCAAACTTCTTTTGGCGGATAAGGTTTTCCGGTTCGCAGCCCCAAGTCCTTTTCGTAATTGCCCAGCGCCTTGCTGACGGTGGCGGCGGAGGCGGCTTTCAGTTCTCCTTGCAGCGTCGCCAATCGTGATACGGCTTGATTGGCTGCCGCCGTTTTTGGAAATTTTTCGATGATACGGCGCAGCGCTTTTTCCGCCGCGACAATGTCATTGCCGAAGCGGATGTGCACAGTTGCCAGCTGCCCGAGCCAGTGGGCGGTTTGCTTGGGGCTGGCGTTCGGCACGGCGGCGAGTTGTTCCAGTTCGCCGACAGCGAGATCAAGCCGACCCAATTGTTCGGCGTAAAGCAGCGCCAGTTTCTCGCGCGTGCCGACATCCGACGGATATTTCTGCAATTGCTTCACGAGATCCGACGCCTCCTCCAAGGGATCTTGATCGGGCGAAACGGCTTGCGGCACGTTCAAGCGCAAGCCGCCGGGGTTCTCGCGCGTTTTCACTTTGTAGACGGTGTTGTCGCGGACATTTTTTGTCTCGGCAACGCCTTCCAGCCGCGCCACGCGCTGCTCCGCCGCCAGTGATGCCTGGGAGCCGGGAAAACCTTCGATGATGCGCTCCAGCGAGACGCGGGCCGCCGCGGCATCGTGGGCGAGGTTCAATTGCCAATCGGCCACGGTCTGCAACGCAGCGATGGTGCGGGCCGCCGAAAGGCCCGGCGTTTCGAGCAGCTCTTGCATGGTGGCGATGCCCGCAGGAACATCATGGATATCCTCCGCTTGAATGGAGGCAAGCAGCATCATGCCTTCCGGATCGCCGGGAAATGATTCCAATTGTTGACGGACATCCGCCATCGCTTCGTCGTAGAGGCTTTTGCGCCGCTTCGCCACGGCGGTAAAATAATACGGCTTGGCCTCAACACTCTCGGAGCCGCCTTCCATGGCGCTGGTCAGCGGCTTCAGTAAAAACTCGCCCACGCTCGGCAGCCAGATAAACGCGAACAGCACGCACGGAATGACGCAAAGAAGCAACAATCTAACATTGTGAAGCCATACGATGAAAAAGCAGCTTAGAATCAGAAAAACGCTGCAAGCCCATTTAATCACAAGCTGGCGGCGATCGTCGCTCCGGCGATAGCTATAGAATCCCCACGATCCCAGAACAGCGGCAATCAACAGCCATTCAAGCACGTCGTCCGCAACCGGGCCCAACAACGCCATCATTCCTTTTGCATATCAAATTTCAATTCGGTGTGCGACTTCTTTTTGAGATCCTTGATATCCATGTTTTCCAACTGCCAGCGCCCGTTGACCCGTTTGAAGCTGCTGCTATGCAGGGAAAACTCTTTGACCTCGTGCTTCGAGTCGACGTCCATTGAATCGTAAGCTTCGGCCACGATCGGGGCATTGCTTTCCTCGTCGATATACGAGCGTATCCGCACGATATTTTTTGCCGCCGGATTTTTGCTTTCCAAAACGTAACAAGGCTGGCTCAGGCGCATGGCGCGCGGCAATCGCTGCTGCTGCGGCCAATGCAGAAAATCCAAGGCCAAATCACCGGCCGAAAAGTCGGAGCCGCCGAGCGGCGTTTCAGCAGCCACTTCGGGCGTGATGTGTTCCAGCTTGGGCAATTCTGCCGTGGCATTGCCCGCCTTGGCGTAGAGAAACTCATTGGGCGCGTTGGTGCGGTGAATCACAATCAGTTTCTCCGCCGGCGTGTCATTGGTGGCGGCAATGATGTATTCGGATTGCCAGGAATCAGGATGTATCTCGACCTTGCAAAGCACGCGGACGCTTTTTACCTGGTGATCGCGATGAATAATCAGCGTGCCGCTGATGGGTTCGCTTTCGGCGGGGACAGAATCGCGAATCAAAGCGGCCAGTGTGGGGCCATCGGCGGCGGCGGCGACTGCTCTTGGAATTGGATCGGCGAGGGCGGGAATCGAAGTCAACAATGCAATCGCCGCCACCGACAAAGCGCATTTGAGTCTCCCTGTTTTTCGGCCATCCTTCTGGGGAATCAGCTCGGCGCCCCTCTCCCTAACCCTCTCTCCGCTGCGCGGGGCGAGGGAATCAGCGGGGCGCGCGTTGAACTTCAATTGCAATAAATTGCCTCCTGCCAGCAAAGTCCGCTTCATTTTGCCGTCAGCGCCAGCGGGAACATTTGGGAGATGTTCTCGATAAAGTGCGCTTTTAATTTCCTCCGCACTTCCACGGGGACTTCCTGCCAGTCTTTGCGATTGCCCTCGGGAAGAATGACTCGCGTGATGCCCGACCGTGCCGCCGCCAGCACCTTTTCTTTGATGCCGCCGACACGAAGCACGCGGCCGCGCAAACTGATTTCGCCGGTCATTGCCAGGTCTGAGCGCACTTTGCGCTTGGTCAGCAATGAGGCGAGCGCTGCCACGATGGTCACACCGGCGCTGGGGCCGTCCTTCGGCGTCGCCCCGGCGGGAACATGCACATGGATGTCGCGCCTATCGTAATCGCTCAAATCGATATGAAGCGACTCCGCGCGATTGCGGAGAAAGCTTAACGCCGTCTGGGCGCTTTCCTTCATCACTTCGCCGAGCGATCCCGTCAAAATCAAACCGCCTTTTCCCGGCATCCGCGTGGCTTCGACAAAAAGAATTTCCCCCCCGACCGGCGTCCAGGCCAGGCCGATGGCGATGCCGCATTCGTCAATGCGCTCGGCCGCTTCCGACGTGAATTGGGCTGGCCCGAGATACGATTCGAGACTCTTGGGGCTGATTACCAGGGGCGCATGAATTCGGTGGCCCACAATTTTCCGCGCCGCCTTGCGCGTGAGCGCCGCGATCTCGCGCTCCAATTGGCGCACTCCGGCTTCGCGCGTGTAATCCTGGATGACCTGCCTCAAGGTTGCGTCAGGAAAGCGCACCAGCTTGCGTTTCAATCCGTGCTCCTCAAGCTGGCGCGGCACCAGATGCCGCTTGGCAATTTCCACCTTCTCGGCGGCGGTGTAACTCGGCAGTTCAATGACCTCCAGCCGGTCGCGCAGCGCGGGATGAATTGGATCCAGCCAATTGGCGGTGGTGATGAACAGTACGCGCGACAAATCGTAGGGAATGTCGAGGTAATGATCGACAAACGTATTGTTCTGCGCCGGATCCAACACTTCGAGAAGCGCGGAAGCGGGATCGCCGCGAAAATCCGCCCCAACCTTGTCCACTTCGTCAAGTAGAATAACAGGATTGCTGGATTCCACCCGCCGCAAGGTTTGGATAATGCGGCCTGGCAATGCGCCCACGTAAGTGCGGCGGTGCCCGCGAATTTCCGCTTCGTCTCGCATGCCGCCTAATGCTATGCGGGCAAATTTTCGTCCGAGCGCATCTGCTACGCTCTTTCCGAGCGACGTCTTGCCGACCCCGGGCGGGCCGACCAGGCAGAGAATCGGCCCCTTGATGATTTGCTTCAGCTTGATGACCGCCAGAAATTCCAGCAGCCGGTCTTTGACTTTGCGCAAGCCGAAATGCTGCTCGTCAAGCAAACGGCTGGCATCATCGAGATCGAGTTTGTCCTCGGTGAATTTCGACCACGGCAGCGTAATCAGCCAGTCGAGGTAATTGCGCGTCATCGTGTATTCCGCGACGGCGGGCGGCATTTGCTGCAAGCGCTCGAGTTCCTTCAGCGCGACCTTCTTCGGCTCTTCCGGCAAATTGTTCTGCTCGATCTGGTCGCGCAAATCCTTCGCTTCCGCCGCGCCGGGATCGACTTCTCCCAATTCGCGCTGGATGGCGCGGATTTGCTCGCGCAGGAAAAAATCGCGCTGATTTTTCGACATCGAGGTGACGACCTCGTTCTGGATTTTTGAGCCGAGGCGCAGCACTTCCAATTCGCGGCTCAACAAGGGCAGCAGGCGGGTGAGGCGTTCCTTGACCTCGGGCGTCTCAAGCAAATGCTGGCGCTCTTCCAGGCTGAGATTCAAGTTGGCCGCCACAAGATCAGCCAGCCTGCCCGGCTCCTCTGTATTCAGCGCCGCCACTTTCACCTGCTCGGCCAGCGCGGGCGAAAGCTTGATGACCTCCTGAAATTCGCGCTCGGCGTTGCGCGTCAGCGCTGTCAATTCAAGAGAGTCGTCCGCGACATCCTTGAACCTCTCGGTGCGCGCGATGAGATACGGAGTTTCGGTGGTGAAGCTGATGATGCGAATCCGGCGCAGCCCCTCCACGGCCACGCGCACGGTGCCGTCCGGGAATTTCAGCATCTTCGAAACCCGGCCCGCGCAGCCAAAGGTATACAGGTCGTTCGGGGTGGGATTTTCAATCTCCGGGCTTTTCTGCAGCACCAACCCGATAAAACGATCTCCTGCCACCACGTCATCGATCAACCGAATGCTCTGGGCGGTTTCCACCAGCAGATGGGTCAGCGTTCCGGGAAAAATTACAATGTCGGACAACCCAAGAATCGGGAGGTTTTCGGGAAGCGATTTTGACCACACCTTGGTGCCGCCCGGATCCCCGCTGCCGGGCGTGCCGAGAATGCTGATAAATTCCGTGTCCGGAGAGCTCATGCCCGTGGATTAATCCGCGTCGGGGGCCGGTCGGCTATTGGAGAGGGGGATATCGATGCGAAGGAAACCGTTCTGGTAAACTGCTTTGCCGCGGCTGACATCACAGCCTTCGGGCAGCTCAATGACAGTCTCGAAGGCGCCGTAGTCAATTTCCATCGCCAGGAATTTGCATTGCGAGGCGCGGGAGCCGTCGGGGCGATGACCGCTGATGCGGAGGTTGTTCTCATCGACGGTCAATTCTAAATTTTCGCGCTGCATTCCGGCCAGCTCCACCTTGATGACGAGGCCAGAATCGCAGAGATAGACATCAGTGTTGGGTGACCAGTGGGTTTCGTTGTTTTTGCGCAATGCGAGGCGCTGCTTGGCGAGATGCGCCGTGGAACTTATCTTATACATGGCAAGGGTGGAGATTAGCGTATGAGGCTCGTTTATGCAAGGTGGGGTATGGCGTCTTGCGGTTATTAACTCTTAACAATGATCTTCGGTCGGGATCCCTTGCGGGCGCTGAAGACGATGGAACCGGTCGGGCGGGGGGAATTCGCCGAGGAGCATCCACAATGCGTGTCATGCTCGAAGCTGAACTTGCGCCGGCGCAAATTCGCTCTCAGAAACAAGCCCGCAGTCGCTGCGACGACGGCCAGGGCCGCGATTTTCTGCCAGTCCATATGCGGTAAGATACTCCTTTGTTCTTGCCGTGCAACTGGATGTTTTACAATCGGGTTTTTGACAGGCGCAAAAAAGGCAGGGACACCTCGCCGAGGCGTCCCTGCCATAACTGGATTTGCGCCGGACGACCGGCGGGCGCATCTCACTTATTGGCAATCCCTTGCCGACGAGTCGCGGATTCCCTCGCCCCGCGTAGCGGGGAGAGGGTTAGGGAGAGGGGCGGTTAGGCAACGACTGAAATCCATCGGCCCTCAATGCGCCTGGCCTCTCCGAGTTCTAATGAGTTGCCCCTCTCTCCTTCTCTCTCCCCACCAAGCTTGGCGGGGTGAGAGCGATCACTTGTCGACCTGCCCAGCTTTTGGCAGAAGTCCGCCCTCACAAAAACTGAGATGCGCCCACGACCGGCCACATGAAAAGACCCGCCTCGACACCGCTCGTGCGCGGACATAGAATAACAATTCGGTTCGCCCGCAGCGGATCGGATCGGCTGCAAATGCCCAGCGTTTTCATTAAAACCTACGGATGCCAGATGAATGAGCGCGACTCGGAATCGGTCGCGGCCCAGCTCGTCGCCAAGGGGTATTCGCTGGCGGCTTCGGAATCGGTGGCGGACGTGGTGCTGCTCAATACTTGCAGCGTGCGCGACATGGCCGAGCAAAAAGCCATCGGCAAAATGCAGAACATCGCCGCCGAAGTTCGCCGCAACCGCCCGGAAGTCATCCTCGGCTTCATGGGCTGCATGGCGCAAAGCCGCGGCCAGCGCCTGATCGACCAATTGCCGGACGTCGATCTCGTCGTTGGCACACAGAAATTTCACCGCACCGCCGATTACCTCGACGAAATTCTCTCCGGCCGCCGGCAAAAAATTGTCGAAACGGACGCGGAGCAAGGCAGCGAGGCGGCCATCCGCGAACATCTTCTTCACGGCCAGGCGCAGCGCGGCCGCAGCGTCAGCGCGTTTGTCAGCATCATGCAGGGATGCAATCAATACTGCACGTTCTGCATTGTCCCTTACACGCGGGGCGAGGAGCGGAGCCGGAGCATCCCCGACATCGTGGCCGAGTGCGGCGAATTGGTGCGCGGCGGTGTCAAAGAAATTACGCTGCTTGGGCAGATCGTGACAAGTTACGGAAAGCGCGATATTCCGGCGCGGGAGGGCAAATCCGCTTTTGTTCAATTAATCGAGGCGGTGCATGAAATCGAGGGATTGGAGCGCATTCGATTCACCTCGCCGCATCCCAAGGGTTACGGGGCGGATTTGGTCGCGGCTTACGGGCGGTTGCCGAAATTGTGCCCGAGCGCGCATCTCCCCTTGCAGAGCGGGAGCGACCGCGTTCTCAAGGCGATGCATCGCGGCTACACCCGCGCCCGGTTTTTGGAAATCCTCGGCCAATTGCGCGAGGTTCAGCCCTCGATTGGCCTCACCACCGACATCATTGTCGGCTTTCCTGGCGAAACGGCGGAGGATTTCAACGACACCATTTCGCTCATCAATGAAGCGCAGTTCGACAACGCCTATCTTTTCAAATACTCGCAGCGCAAGGATACGCCCGCCGCGGAAATGCCGGGCCAGATCGCGGAGGAATTGAAGGAGGCGCGGCACGCCCAGGCACTTGAGCGGATTAACGCCATTGGACGGCAGCGTTACGAAAGCCAGATTGGAAAGACGGCGCAAATCCTGGTCGAAGGCCCGAGCAAGAACAACCCGGCCAGGTACATGGGCCGCACCCGCTGCAACAAAATCGTTCTGTTTGACGGAAGCCCCCGGCATGAGGGCCAAGTCATGGATGTCAAAATAACGCGAACCGGCTCGTTCACGCTCTACGGTGATCCCGCCATTCTGAATCTCGAATAGGGGAAGCCACAGATTGACTCAGATCAACCCAGTTTAGGGGCAAGCCATTTGTCGCACAATCGACGACCCGCCACCTTGCATTGGGCGCTCCGTTTTGAATCTGCGCGATTTCCGGCGGAGACGAGCGAAAGGCATGCGAAGACTGGCTCGGCCGGAGCCTCGCTCCGCCGAGTGCCTTGGTGTTAGTTCATGGAGAGGGAAACTTGCAGAGTCCCGCCTCTCCAAAAACGCCCGCCCCGCTGGAGCGGCGAGGGAATAAGCCTGTTCGACGCGAGCCGCCGCTCCTATCCTTTGAAAACAATCACCACGCCGAAATCCGTCACCGCATTGCGGCTGGCCGAATCCACGTAGCTGTAATGAATCGGGCTGACGCTGACGATGTTTGACTGGCCCACTTTCTCCAGGAAAGCCGAGACGGTTTCATCGAACGGTTCGTTCTCCATCCGCTTGAAAGTTCTGATCCGCATTTTCTTGTCGCCCTCCTTGGCCACGACTTCGAGAGGGCGGCTGCTCCGCTGAATCAACAATGGGACGGATGTCGGTTTGTCATGCACCGGCACAGTGAAATGCTTCTCGACCTTGGGAGGTTCCGGCGCGGGCGCCCGCGGCGGCGGAGGAGCTGCAGTCGTGGTTTCCGGCCCGGGGACGGTGATGGTGCTGGAGCAGGCGGGGCAATCAATCGTTGAGCCTGCCCCGCTTTCATCGACCTCCAGTTCCTGGTCGCAAACCGGACATTTGAAGCTGATGTCCATAATTAACTCACTTTGTTGTGTGTTAACTTTACATTAGCTCTGGCGAAATCGAAAGCGAGCGAAAATTATTCGCAGGGGCTCGCGAACCCCGTCGTGAATTACTCGTAGGTTTTCTGGAGCTGCTTGAAGCGTCCGTAAACGGGCGAACTGGGAGTAATCCGATCCTTGACGTGAAAATAAACGCGGCGCGCTTCCGCCGGGTCTGTCGTGCCCGCCAGCACCACATAATCCAATTCAATCCACGCCCGGCGCGGGTCCTTGATCTCGTTGCCGTGCGCGGCCAGAAATTGTTTGAGGGCCGGCGCGCCTCGCTGCTCCGCGTCATGCAGCTCCCCGTCCAGTGCCCGCGGCAAGCCAGCCAGCAAGTTCCCGTCTATCTCGGGAGCGGCCGGGGCGGAATTCTGCGGCGGCGTCGGGAGCGCCGACCTTTGCTCCACGGTCTGGTAGTAGCTGTAGAGCTGGTAGCCGCCGAGGGACAACCCCACCACGATGATCAAGCCGATCAAAAACTTCACGCGCGCCTCCTTGCCGGTTTAGTCATGTCAATTTATTGTTTGACAGCCGCAACGTGGCTGTGTTCAGGCAAATCTGCAATAAAAATTCTCGAAAACCCATTATAATCCTTCTCGATAATTCCACCCCGCCAGCCCGCGTTCGCGAATATGGCCGCCGTCTCGCCCGCGCCGTCGGCGTCCAATTCCAGCATCAGGCATCCGTCTGGTTTCAGGCGGCTCTTTGTTTCGGCGGCGATGCGGCGATAAAAATCCTGTCCGTCGAGGCCGCCGTCCAGGGCGCTGCGCGGTTCATGGTCGCGCACTTCGATTTCCAGGG
Organism: uncultured Verrucomicrobiae bacterium; assembly: GCA_963764165.1. Taxonomy (GTDB): domain Bacteria; phylum Verrucomicrobiota; class Verrucomicrobiia; order Limisphaerales; family Palsa-1400; genus Palsa-1400. The sequence goes on along the minus strand of CAVXRD010000002.1, from coordinate 2,211,734 downwards.
TCTTGATGCGGCCACTGGGAATGTAGGGTGGATTGGAAAGGATTAAATCGAATTTTTCGCCGATCGGCACGGAGGCAAGAAGATCGCCCTGATGAAATTGCACCCGCTCCGAAACTCCGTTGGCCAGCGCATTCCTTCGCGCCATCTCCAGCGCGGGTTCGCTAAAATCCGTCGCATAAACCATCGCCGCCGGGGCGTAATGCGCGACCGCGATGGAAAGACAGCCGCTGCCCGCGCCAATTTCCAACACCTTGGGCGATGCCTCGCGTTTTTGCAAAAACGTCCACGCCCGTTCCGCCAGCATTTCAGTTTCCGGCCTGGGAATCAGGACGCTTCGATCCACGGCGATCTCCAAGCCGCAAAACGATGTCGTCCCGACGACGTATTGGAGCGGCTCGCGCTGGCCGCGCCGCTGCACGAATTCGCGCAAAGTCTTCAGCTCCGGCTCCGTCAGCATCCGCTCGAAATTGAGATAGAGCTGCATGCGCGGCAATTTGAGCACATGAGCCAGCAGCAGCTCGACTTGCAGGCGCGGCGAGGCAACCCCCTTCCGAGCCAGGAAATCGGTGCTGCGCTGGATGACATCGAGGATTCTCATCGGCGGCATCATGTTGGAGCAATCCATCGCCGATGGAAACGCCAAATCCCGGCCGGGCGGGGCTTTCCTGGCATCAAAAACCCAAGGGTGCAACAGGGTGCAATAGACTACAACGATTCGGAGGCAAATCCCGGCCATGGGTGTGATGGGAAGCGGGGGAGAGTATTTGGGCGGACACACAGGTCCGCCCTGCCAGATTGAGGTAGGGCGGTGCTGCGTCGCCGCCCAAATATTATCGAGTGCCTCACCCACTCCCTTGCCCCCGCTAACCCCCGCCTCGTCCTTGGAACCTCAGGTCCAAGTCCTTTCCTCTCAGTCCCATCATAAATAGTCATGGCCGCACTCTGGCACGGCTAGAGCTGGATGAAAAACCTACCAGAGTGTTTTCGGCACGATTTTTGGAGGAAAAATTCGGAATATTGAATCAGGAACGACCGAACGCAGGAAAAGAGACTGAAGTTGGATTCACGCACATTGTTGGTTTGGGTGTGCCGTTGAGCAGTGATTCCAGTATCAGGATCACCACCAACTTCTGAAAAGCGACCCAAGCCTCTTTTCCTGAGTTCGGTCGTTCCAGATTATATATATAATCTCAAAAATACCGCTACAACCGCTACATCGTTGATTCTCAATGAGATAAACTGCAACATTTAGTGCAACAAGACTGCAACAGGTACTGCAACATTTCGTTCCTCCACATTTTCAGTGAAATAGCCGCGTTGTATTTCAGGTCACGACCCGCCGCTCTATCCCAACGGGATTTGGATCATCTAGCCCAAGGTTGCCCGATTGCGAGAGGGCTACCCTGGGTCAATGCCAAGAAGTCATCAACTCTGAAAGAGTTGTATCGCCTCCATAAGCATCTGGTATTCAACCCTTTCAGGGTGGTGAACTTTTAAACGCCATGACCCAGCGTAGGCCCTCTCAGAATCGGGCCAACGCTGGGCTGAATGATAAAATCCCTTCGGGATTTCCAGAGCTACAGAGCCGCTGCAAACCCGCTGCATTCTTCCGGCGGGAGGCGGTTGAATGCCGGGCAGGCAGAAAAGGAGGATTCAGAAAACAGGTGCGATTTGGTGATATTTGGTGCGAATTGCTGCGATTTGGTGATACCACGCCAAAGCGGGCGTTTCAATGCCCGGGGTATACATGCCATACCCCCCTAAAAAGCCGTCACACCCGTCACAATGTTGTCAATCAAGCACTTAAACCGTCACAAATACCGTCACAAACCCTCACACAGAGCCGTCACAAAACCGCGCCAAGCGCGGATGTGCTTAAACCCACTCCGCGCAAAGCAATTCGGCCTGTGCGAGGACGGTCTTTCCCGCTTCTTCCTGCAAGTCGGGTGAATCGATGTAGAACCGACACAACGAAGATTCTCCAAGCTCCGTGTGCGGCATCGTGCGTCTCCGAATAGTCGCAAGGGCGGTTGCGAGAATTGATAATTATATAATCTCAAAGATACCGCTACAACCGCTACATCGCTGAGCCTATTCCGCATCCCGACCCGCTTTTTGCACGCAAGTCCCAAGGTAAGAATTCACGTAGGTTGATTGACTTAAGCACTGCAGAGGCGACACGCGTCTAAAGCGCCGCAAATATCCAGTCTGCTTTGGGCATTCGCCTGATCAAGTAAGTCTTCAGGGACAAAATCATCGAATTTTTCGACCGCTTTTATCGGCATCAGGCGTGCAAGAGCAATGGGGTCTGGCGTGGAATTGGCGACTTCACGGAGATGCGCAAAAAAATCATCTTGCGAGGAAAGGTGGTAAGTAATGGAAATCTGATCAATTTCACTCGTAATTTTCGCAGACTTGGCGAGAAGCGAAAGCGTTTTCAAAGTGCGTGTGCCAACCCACGGAAACCATTGAATACTCTGCCGTCCAAATATGACATCGGTTTTGGGCAAACCAGCTCCTGCGTGGCAGGGCGGAGCTGTATCTCCACCCAAATATTTTTCCCGTCTCATAATCATTCTTGGAACGCCCTAAATGCGTTTTTCTCCCTGCTTGGCATGGAAAAGCGTCGCCATGGCGGTCATAAGAAGGATTGGGAAATATTTGGCGGACACGCAGGTCCGCCCTTCCATAAATCGGCGCCTCAAAAAATTAGACTGGTCAGGAATTTTCAGACTTGCACGTCGGCGCGCCGGTGATCGCAAGCTAAAGGGCCGGCTATGGCGTTGACGTGTGGGTTCATGGTTCGTCTTTCCCCTTCAGATATCGCGCCAAAGCCTGATCGAAGTCCGAGATATATTCGGCATCCTGCTTGACGCGAAATTTTTCAAATTCGCCATGCGCCTTCGCCACGGCCATTTCGTGCGAGATTTTCCCGGCATGACGAAGCACCTGCTGATCCGTATAGTTCAAAAATTTTTCGACCTGCTTCACCCAGTCCTTCATCGTCATCACCTGCCGGTTCAACGCCCGCAGTTCCGCATAATCAATGAACATGCCCACCAGCCGGTTCAATTTTGAAACCTCAATCTGGTTCAGGTAATTCTTTGCTATGGTCACATCCCCCTTGAGAATCTTGCCGTGGGGCGAGTTCTTCCATGTCGTCAGCCCCATGAACGGCTTGTCGCTGTCCGCCCGCTGATAAACGATTTCGGCGGCGGTTTTGCCGGTGGTTGCAAAATGAAGCTGATTTTGCACCATCTTGTAAAACAACTGCGTTTCCTCGCTGCTGCCCCGGTAATCGCTGCTGCACTGCTCGAATACATCGGCGATCTTCTGATACGCCCGGCGCTCGCTGGCCCGGATTTCCCGGATTTTCTCCAGCAACTCGTCAAAATAATCCTTGCCGAATTCACGCCCGTTTTTGAGCAGTTGATCGTTGACGACAAAGCCCTTGACGATGTAATCCCGCAAGGTGTTCGTCGCCCAAATCCGAAAATGGGTGGCCTTGACGGAATTGACCCGGTATCCCACGGCAATCACCGCGTCGAGATTGTAAAAATGGGTTGCGTAGTTTTTGCCATCGGCGGCAGTTGTTTCCAAAATGGAAATAACTGAATTTTCCACCAATTCTCCAGATTCAAAGATGTTTTTCAGGTGTTTGGTTACGGCAGGTATCTTTACGCCAAAAAGTTCGGACATGGTGCGCTGCGTCAGCCAAAAATTGTCCCGCGCAAACATCACGTTGACGGTCACTTTCCCGTCGGGGGTTTGGTAGAGCACCACTTGCGCTTGATCCGATTTCTTTTTTGGCATGGCTTTTCTCGGTCAAAAAAGTTGAATTACGTTGACAGTTAGTTAAACGAACGTTCCAGGGTTTGCCAATGAGGAAATCGCGGGCGCCTCTGGCGCCGCGGCGTTTGAGGTCGCAATTTGCGTCCTCAAGTTTTGCTCGGAGGAGAATTCTTCGGGGGCCGAAAGATGAGGTTGGTAGGCGAGGCTGCCAGTGAACGGTTAGAGTGGAGAAGAGGGATGCGGGACGCGGGGCGCGTCTCGCTGCACGCGAGGGCGCGTGCGCTCCCAGGATTCAGAGGCTGGGGAGCACACGCGCCTCGCGTGTCGCGCTCGGCGCCCTCGCCGAGCGCTTCCCTTCGCGGTTCATTGGCAGCCTCGCCCTGCCGCATCCGTTTATTTGATTGTGATTTTCTCTGGGAATTTTATTTAACACAGTTGTTGCAATTCCGACCAATGGTTGTCACATCGCCAATGTTAGCCTTTCGGCGATGCAGTTCATCCAAATTGATTTTGAAGCAGCCATCCGCCGCGCGCGGCCGGGCGGAATTCACTCTTAACAACCATTTTCCTCACCATGCTCCTTTTTCACGCCCATCCGTTTTTCGGCAACGCAATGAAGTTCGCCATCGATAAGGCGACTCCCGAAGGCAAGGCGACGATGACCGCGCTGCTCATCCTCTCGTTGTTTAGCTGGACGATCATCATCACCAAAGCGCGGCAGCTCATGATCGCGCGCAAGTGGGCGAAGAAATTCTTTGCCGCTTACGAGGAAACGCGCGATCCCATGGATTTGAAGCGCAAGGACGAGGACTTTGATGGCGCTCCCGCTTACAATCTCTATATCCGGGCCGCGGACGAATTGGATTATCACCTGAAAAATTATCCGGTGCATGTGAAGGCGCGGGCCGATCTCACTTCCGACCCAGCGGGCCACGGCAACACGGCGGTGTTTATCAAGCAAAGCCATGCGCGGATCAGCGCCGCCTCGTTTGAGGCGGTGAAGGTTGTCATGGAGGAGCGCGCGGCGGCGGAAGCGATGGTCTTGGAAAAGGGCATGATTGTGCTGTCCACGGCGGTGGCGGGCGGCCCGTTTATTGGATTGCTTGGAACGGTTTGGGGCGTCATGGAAACGTTCGCGGGCATTGCCACGGCGGGATCGGCGAGCTTGACGGCGATGGCGCCGGGCGTGGCGGGCGCGTTGATCTGCACGGTCATCGGGCTGCTGGTCGCGATTCCGGCCATGTTCAGCTACAATTTCATGGTCACCACCATCCGCTCCATCACGCAGGAACTCGACGGTTTCGCCAGCCGCCTTGCCAACCAGATGGAGCATCGCTACGTCGATAACCGCCCGCTCGGCGACGAAATTCGCGAGGCGAATGAGCAGTTGGCGACTCGCTTGGTTGCGGCATGGAAAAACGGCGGTGAAGATGGATTTCCAGATATGTCCCGTCCGCTGTCATGAAGAAATGTTCGCATTCAAGTCATGAGTCGCTGACGGAGCTGAACATCACCCCGCTGCTGGATTTGGCGTTTGTGCTGCTGGTGATTTTCATCATCACCACCACTCCGATTGTGAACGATTTGGATCTCAATCTGCCCAACGCTTCCAAGCACGCGAAAGATCCGCCGCGCAAAGCCAATTACATCACGGTGCAGGCGAACGGACAACTGTGGCTCAACAAGGCGGCGGTGACGGCCACCTCCTTGCAGGAAAAGCTGGTCGAATTGCGCATTGATGATCCCGATTTAAGCGTGATCGTGCGCGGCGACGGCAAAACGAAATACAGCCAGATTCGCGCTGTGCTTGACGCCTGCCAGCAGGCCAACGTCCCCAAGGTCGACCTCGCCACGGAAGCGGCGGATGCAAAGTAACTGATCGCTTTCCGAGAAAATGACTCCAGGCTCACAGCAACGCAAAGCACGAAACAGCACGAAAGTGAATCTGCTGTTCTCCGCCGCTTTTCACGGGGCCATCGTGATTGTGCTGCTCTTTTTCGCCGCGCGGGAAGGCTTGCTGGGAAAGCAGTTCAAGAAAATTGCGGTCGAGATGGTCAAGGAAAAGCCGCCAGAAAAGCCGAAGGAGCCGGAAAAACCGAAGGAAGAACCACCGAAGGCCGAGCCCCCCAAAGTCGTTCAGGCGCCCAGAATCGAAGAAGCGCCGAAAACGGTCGCGCCCGCAGCCGCACCGCCACCTGCCAATGTTGGCGCCGCTCCGGCGACAGTGGCCCCGGCGGCGGTGGACGTTCCATCGTTCGCTTTTGAAGGCGGCAAGGCCGTCGAAACTTCCTCCGATCCCGTGCAAATCTACAAGGGCTTGGTGGAATATGCGCTCCGTTCGCGATGGGACCGCCCCGACGGCCTCGACGACCACAATTTTGTCGCTGAAGTGGAAGTCAGCGTCGACTCAACGGGAAGAATCAGCGATCCGGTCTGGAAAAAGACCTCAGGCAACAAGCGCTGGGATGATTCGGTAAAGCAGGCGCTGGCCAGAACGCCAGGCATGGACCGCGCTCCGCCCGCTCATTTCCCTGGCCGCGTTTTGGTCAGATTCGATGTCGTCGCCACGGAGGCCGTTTCGCCATGAGCTTGAAAAAAACATCCAAACGCGGCCACAGCACGTTGAATGAATTGAACATCACGCCGCTGCTGGATTTGGTGTTCGTGCTGCTGGTCATTTTCATCATCACCACGCCGCAGATGGTCAACAGCCTGGAAATGGCGCTGCCGTCCGGCAAGCCGCCGCCCGCCAACCCCAACGCGCCGCAGCCAAGAATCAATCGCATCGCGGTCGACGACAAGGGGCAAATTACGCTCAACGATGTGGTCGTTCCAGACAGTCAACTAAAGGAAAAGCTGCGCGCCATCAAGGCCGATGACCCGGATCCAAAGATCGTCGTCAAAGGTTCTGACAACGTGGAATACCAGGCCATGATCAAAGTGCTGGACGCATTGCAGCAACTGGAAATCACCAAGATTGGATTGGCGACACAAAGCGCAAACTAGTGCTTGATTGCAAAACAATGGGAATACTTCGTTCCACGATTTTAACAATTCCGCAATCAAATCGCCATTTGCCTCTGTGAAACTGCGCCGCATGAGATCACGACCGCAATTCGAGCCGCACCTGGTGCTGAACAAAATCCGGCTTCCAAAGGGCGGGGAATGGAGGCCCTCTTTCCGGGGTTGGTGCGTCGCATTCATCGAAAATGGCTTCAGCTACTGGCACGATCAAAATGAAGTGCGGGAGATCGAGCCGGGTTCGGCCGTGGTCGCCTCGGCGGAGGTTCGCGGCACATGGCGGGCCAGCCAGCTTAGCGAAGTTGAAATCACACATTATTGTATTGACACGGAAAAGCTGTCCGGCCTGCTCAGCCTGTCGGAGCAGCATTTTCTCAAGCAGGCCGCCCGCCACAAATCCCACGCCGCGCGGGTTCATTCCCCGGAGAGTCTGCTGGCGGCCGGGTGCGCAAAACTTCAAGCGGGTTCCGCCGCTCCAGATTCCGCGCAGCGCCTGCGCCTGCTGCAGCTTTTCACCGGCGCCTTCGAGTGGCAGGGAGAATTGGAATTGCCGGCGCAAACGCCCTGGAAAGATGGGCGCGAGCGATTTCGCAAAATCATGAACGGCATGGCGGCCTCCGAATTTGTCGAGTTGTCATTGTCTCAATTGGCGCCCATGATTTCGTGCAGCCCGCGCCATTTGAACCGTCTGTTCCGCACGGAGCTCGGGACCTCGTTCCGGGAGAAGCAGATCGAACTGCGCCTTGCGCGGGCCTGCGAATTGCTGGCCAACTCAGACGCCAAAGTGGTGGAGATCGCGCTCGAGAGCGGCTACCAATCCAGCAGCGTTTTTAGCGAATTGTTCAAGCGCCATTTCGGCGTCAGCCCCGGGCAATGGCGCCGGCAGCGGCTTGCTGGCGGAGCCGTTCGCGCATGATCCACTAAATTTCCCAATGCTTCCCCCGAACATCCTCCAACCGGGCCGGTGTCTTGTCTTGCTGCGGCGCTTGATGGCGCTGGCCGCAACCGCGTCGTTCGTTTGTATGACAGCGCGGGCGGCCGACACCAACGCGCCGCCCCCAATGCATTTTGCGGTGGATAAGTACGAAGTATTGGGAAACACCCTGCTGCCGCAAACCGCGGTGAGCAAAATCACCTCCAAGCACATTGGAACGAACATCACGTTTGTCGAAGTGGCCGCCGCTGTGAAAGAATTGCAATTGGAATACCACGATCGCGGTTACGACACCATCAGTGTGACCGTTCCGCAGCAGAAGCTGACCAACGGCGTGTTCCGGCTGCGGGTGTTTGAGGGAAAGCTCGCCGAAATCAAGGTGTCGGGCAATCGCTTCTTTAGTTCCAATAATGTGATGCGCGCGCTTCCCGGCTTGACGACAAACATGTATTTGAACAGCAAGCTCATGCAGCCGGTTTTGGACATGGCCAACCAGGACAAGGATCGCCAGATCTATCCGGAAATCCACCCCGGTCCAGACCCGGACACCACGTCGCTTGTTTTGCGGGTGAAGGATCAATTGCCTCTCCACGGGAAACTTGAGGCCAACAACCAGAGCTCGCCGGGCACGCCTGATATGCGTCTCGCCGCGTCCGCCGCCTATGACAATCTTTGGCAATTGGATCATTCCATTGGCTTGCAATACACTTTTTCCGAGCAGGATTTCAAACAGGGCGGCAGTTGGAATCCCTACGACCAGCCCCAGGTGGCCAACTACAGTTTCTTCTATTGCATGCCGCTGTCGCAGGTCGATTCGGTGGCGGAAGATTCGATCAGAAGCGCGAGCGACTTCGGCTACAACGAAGCCACGCGGAAATTCGTCCTTCCCGGGCCGACGGGCGCGTCAGAATTGAACTTTTACGCCAGCGGCTCGACGATTGATTCCGGCCTGACCTACGGCCCCTACATGAATATCGCCACTGGCGGGAGCGGTTCGTCCAATGGAACCAGCAGCATCAACCGCCAGCTTATCCAGCAGGATTTGACCTACAATGACGCCATTGGCATGCGTTATACGAAGCCATTGCAGGAGTTTTTTGGGATCCACAGCCATGCGCAGGCGGGATTCGACTTCAAATACTTCAAGCAAGTCGCATTCGCGACCAATGACACGATTATCACTGAGTATCTGATAACTGAAAATAACACGCCCACCAACCGGACATCCACGATCCCATCGCCTGTTCCTGCATCCCGCCACGGCATCAGTTACCTGCCGCTCACGTTTCGGTGGGACGGAACCCGTCCGGATCCCGCGGGCCTTTCGGGCGCGGGATTGAGCTACAGCCCAAATATCTGGATGTCCAGCAGCCGGAGTAATCTGGAGGAGATTACCGGCTCAACGCAATCAAGCGGTTTCTGGCATGTCGTGACGGGCTACCTCAGCCGCGATCAGCCACTGCCGCATGAATGGAAACTGGCGCTGCGCCTGGACGGGCAATGGGCAAGCGAGCCGTTGATAAGCAACGAGGAATTCGGCGGGGGCGGCATAGCCGGTGTGCGTGGCTATCGCGAAGGCGAAGTGTTTGGCGATACAGGCTGGCGGGCGACGTCGGAATTAAAACTGCCGCCCTATCGAATTGGATATGTGGGCGGGGGGACGAAGCGGCCTTTGGTGGTGCGTTCATCATTCTTCATGGACTACGCAGACACCTATCTCCTCGATCCCGGCAGCCGCCAATCCGCGATCCCACTGTGGGGTGCGGGATTCGCCGGCGCCGCGTCGTTGGGGAATCACTTCAGCGGGATGCTCTCCTTTGCGTGGCCGTTCTTGAGCACGCCATACACGGAAGCGTATCAGGTGCGAATAGCGTTTTCGTTGACAGCCCAATTCTGATGAAGACAAGCCACAGATTGACACAGATCAACACAGATTTTCTGATGAATCGATTGGGTGAACCCGGCTTTCCCCGGCCGGTGCCGCGAACAGAAGACTAGAAGGCATTGAACAAAAGGACACAAAGATAACGAAGAAAAGGCGCATGACGAATTTTGTCGAACAACCCGCGCGGTCTCCGCGTTGTGCTTTGTCTCCATTGTTTTTATCTGTGTTGATCTGTGTCCATCTGTGGCCAATCAAGGGTTCCAAATCGGTGGCGGTGTTCGTCACGCAAAATTAACATTGCCGCCCTTCCTGCGTGGCCGGGGACAGGATAGTCTGGCGATTCGACACGTCAGACGTCATATGCAAAATTTTTCAAATCGGTCGTTCAATAAAATGGGGGGCCGCCGCCTTCTGATGGTGGCTGCCGTGGCTGCACCGGCCCTGGTGTTCGCCAACCCGACGCATCCGGTTGTCACCCAAGGCTCCGCGACCGTCACGACAACGGGCTCGCAAACGACGATCCACACGGGCAATAACACGGTCATCAACTGGTCGAGTTTCAATATCGGCGCGAACCAAACAACCGTGTTTATCGAACCCACTTCGACCTCGGTGGTTTGGAACCATATTACAGATCCGAACCCCACCCAAATTTTGGGGCATCTGGACGCGAACGGCTACATCATTCTCCAGAATCAATCGGGCTTTTACGTGGGCGGCAATGCGGTGATCAACGCGGCTGGGCTGATCATGACAACCGCGCCCACCGTTCCGCTCAACGTGTTCGGCGGCGGCTCGTGGGACTTTTCCGCGCCTCCTCCCACAGCGAGCATCATCAATTACGGCGAGATCAATGCCGGGCCAAACGGTTCCGTGTTTCTTATCAGCCGCGACATCCAAAACAATGGCACCATCACCGCGCCCGGAGGGAAAATTGGCCTCTATGCTGGCGAAGATGTCCTAATTTCTTCCCGGGCCGATGGGCGCGGCTTCAGCGCTCAAGTGACGCTGCCGGAAGGATCGGTGGATAATACCGGCAAGCTCATCGCCGATGCAGGCACCATCGCGCTGAACGCGCAGGTCGTGAACCAAGGCGGATTCATCCAGGCTAACTCGGTCCAGCAGAAAGACGGCGTCATCGAGATCGTCGCCAGCCAGGCTGTTAACTTGACAGACGGATCGACGATTTCCGCCCAGGGCGACTCCCAGGGAACGAGTTCCGGCGGACAAGTCACGATCAAATCCGGCGGGACATTTTCGGATACCGCCAACTCATCCATCAGCGTGGCCGGAGGGGCGCAGGGTGGCAACGGCGGCAAGGTGGAAGTTTCCGCGTCGCAGCTCGGCGCGATCAATTCCCAAATCGACGGGCGCGCCGAGGCGGGCTGGACGGATGGCAGGCTGACAATTGACCCAGTGAACATCACTCTTAGCACTTCCGGTTCAACAGCCACTTCTGGGACCGTGACGGAAGGCTCGTCGCCCTCGACTTTGACCTTGAATCCCAATTCGCTGGATTCGTTCTCGCAAATCCTTCTCCAAGCCTCGGGAAATATCACGCTTGCCTCGACCTGGACTCTGCCCGACAGCGCGAGCGCGACGACGCTTACGCTGCAGGCCGGAAACAACATCACGTTCAACAGCGGTGACCGCTTGAACCTGGGGCAAAACTGGAGCTTGAATCTGATCGCCGGCGCCAATTTCAACACGCCCACGGGCGTGACCGCGGGCACGGGCAATATCACGATGTCCGGCAGCGCAGGCGTTCAGTCGGAGAATGGCGGCATCAACTTGATCGCCGGAAATGGGATTTCGATTGGGACAGGAAGTCTTTCCTCATCCGCGGGCGGCAACATCCTCATGCAGGCGATGGGCGGGAACATCACCCTCGGCGGCTTCTCCGGCTGGAATCTTTCCGACAGCACCACGCCCGCCAGCTTGACCATGCAGGCAGCCGGCAACGTCACCATGAGCGGAGGCATCACGGCTGGACAGGATTGGTCGCTGGATGTGGTGGCTGGCGCGACGTTTGCCAGCCAAAACGCTGTCAATGCTTCCGGCACCGGCTCGGTAACCTTGAGTGGCAGTGGAACGTTGCAGTCGCAAAACGGGGCCATCAACGTTGTGGCCGCAAATTCCGTGACCGTAGGCACCGGCGCAATCGCAACCTTCAACGGAGGAAACGTCAGCGTGGATGCGGTGACCGGAAGCGTGAACGCGGGCCAGAACCAAAACGGTTACACCTTCCTTTTGGGTGGCGTCTCGTCGCTGCTGGGCGGCATCAGCACGGCGGCAGGCGGCAACGTCAACATTACCGCGGGCGGAAACGTCACCAGCTATCTTCCAACCGGGTCCAGCACCAGCCCGACTGACGCAGGCTCGGGCGCGTTCGGCACGCAGCCGGGAGTCGTAACGGTCACGGCTGGCGGAAGCGTTTACGGCCATTATGTGGCGGCGAACAGCACGGAGAACGGAGTCGTCGTGCCGAGCACGATTACGGCGCTGACCGGGAGCGCCGGTTCGTCCACCAGCATCAGCTCGCTGCTGGCCTTGAGCCTGGCCACGGGAAGCTGGGTCGTCAATGCGCCCAATGGCAGCATCAATTTGCAGGAGGTGCGAAATCCGAACGGCGCGTTGAACGCCAGCGGCATTGGATCGGCCGCGTCGCAAAACAATATCTTCAATTACAGCCCTTACGCATCAGTCACCTTGGACGCGGGCAGCGCCGTGAATTTGGTCGGCGCTGATGTTCCGCGCGATTCTTCGGCGCTAGTCCCCATTATTTATCCGCCGACACTGACCATTGACGCGGGCGCAGGCGGCATTTCGCTCGGCAACAGTCTGACGCTTTTCCCGTCCGCCCACGGCAATTTGACTGTCAATACAACTGTCCCGGCTGGCACGGTCGCGGCAGCCGGTTCGCCGCCGCCCGGGAGTTTCGAGGGCAATGGCTTCACGCTCGCCATGTCCGATAGCAGCGCCACCCGCTGGGTGCAGGGCCAGACTGATTTCGCGAACAACCACGGCGCGACTCCGATTCAAATCCACAATTCCCAGCCGGTTGTTTTCAACATAGCTGGAGATCTTGACGACGTGACCATCATTTCACCCAAGGAAACCCAGGTCACCGTCGGCGGCAGCATGAACAACTTGAGCTTCAGCGGCCAGAATTTGCACAGCGGCGACGTGACGTTCTTTCACGTGGCCGGGCAGATTTTTGATCAAAACACCTATGCGCTCGTCACTTTGTCGACGTCGCTATATGCCCCGCCTCCGCTGTATCCGGGGGCGCTGACGAGCGTTTTGCAGCTCCTGCAGAATGCGGTCGTCCCCGGCTCCGGCCCAAGTTCCCCGAATGGCGGACAGCTTTTTCCGAGCTTGAGCCTGTTCTATTTGCCGAACACCCATCAACTGGGCTACGACGGGATTATGAGCTCGGCAGTCGAAGCGCTCCTGCTCGGCACGCTCAAGGAAAAGACATACACCGCCGGCGGCCAGCCGATACTGAACGCTTCCGGCGATTACGTGACGACCACCGCGACCTTCGCCAATTCGCCCGCCTTGATTTCGGCCATTCAGGCGTTGTATGCGCAGAGCCAGAATTCTGTCAGCCTCGCCAATGCCGCGCAGGGAATTGTCATCGGCGGCCCGGGCGCATTAAGCATCACCGCTCAGTCGATGAATCTCGGTGTTGCGGCCCAAGGCATCAGCTCCGTTGGCCCAGCCGTTAATAACGCGCTGGCAAAAATTGCATCCACGGGGGCGTCCATCAACATCAAGCTCGCGGGCGACCTTGACATGTTCGCCTCAGAGATTAGCTCGTGGTACGGCGGCGCGATTAATATAGACGTCGGTGGCGTCATTAATGCCGGCCTGGCGAATCTCCCGATTCAATCCCCCTACGTTCCGCACGGCATCTGGACTTCCGGGGACAGCGACGTGACGGTCATCGCCGACGGCAACATCAACATCGCCGGATCGCGCATCGCGACATTCGACGGCGGCAATGTTTTTGTGGAATCGCTCACCGGCAACGTCAATGCCGGCAACGGGAATTTGCAGGAAATCCTGGTGAATGAAGTGAATGTCAACGGCACCACAGTGACCACGCCGCAGCAGCCGATCGCCGGGAGCGGAATTCTGGCCACGACACTGCCTGATTCACCGTCGAGCCTTGCGCCTGGCAACATCACGGTCCTCACGCCGCGTGGAAATATTGAAGCCAGCGTGGGGGGCATCACGCAGCAGCCGGAGAACGGCAACACCTCGCTCGCGCCGACCGTTACGTTGTCGGCGGGAACCTTTGGGCCGGACGGCCAGGTCCTTTACAATGGAAACATTGACGCGGGCGACTCGGGAGTCATTTCCATCAATACGGTTGCCAAGGCGACTGGCAAGGTAAATGGGCTTTTCATCTCCACCGGAAATTCCGTCATTTACGGGAACACGATTGACGTGACGGATGTGGCCGGGGGCACCGTCGGGCTTGTCACCAGCGGCGGTTCGATCAGCGGGACTATTATTGCCGTTGGCAACGTCAACGTGGCCGGCGGCGCGTTTACCGGCGTTGCCCTCGCGCAAAACGTGTCCGGCGGCGGAGCGCAGTCCGCCCTGCCTGCCACGGCGACCGCCACCGCGAGCAGCCAGACAGCATCCGCCCAAGCGGGCAATACGCAGAAAGCGGAGGCAAATGCCGCTCCAATTGCGACAAATCCGGGTGATGATCAGAACCGCGGGGGTCCGCTGCTTGCGAAATATGTCGGACGCGTCACGGTGATCCTGCCAGGAAAACCTTGACGGGCAGAAGCGCCGTTCGTGAATTGCCCGAGGTGGCATTCCGCCTGACGCGTGTTGCCGCGGGAAAAGCAACTTAAAAAGTTTCGACATGAGCAGTTTTACCACTGGACGGACTCGTGGCGGCCCCTATCTTGGTTGCATAGCGCTTAATGACGCCCAACGAAAAGAATGCATTCCGTTGCACTGTGGCAACGGATGCCGCCGGGAGCGAAGCGGAAAGCCTGTATGATGAGTTCCGCGCTCTCCTGACCAACGTCGGCTCCCCTGGCGTCATGACCGTAACGCACGACCCATTCACATCGGCAATGGTTGACGGCCCGGCTTCTCTTTCCCAATTTCTTGACGGTTATCTGACGCGGCTGCTGCTTCCGTGCGAATGGCCCGCCATTGTCGCCGCCTGCGAACACGCGAGGCGCGGCCAGGGACGCGAATTAATCGAACGCGATCATCGTCTCGCCCAAGATTTGGCGGGCACGCCTTTTCTCGAACCGAGCCGCCAGATGGGCCGCCTGCACCTGGCCCGCCTGCGCCCGCTGCGGGACGACCGCCAGGTCCAAAGGTACTTGGCGGCGGTGGATTCGGGCAAGGCTCATGGCTGGCACACCATGGTGTTCGGCCTGACGCTGGCAGTTTACTCGCTGCCAATTCGGCAGGCGCTCCTTTATTACGCCCAGGAAACATTGCGCGCGCTGGCCGAGTCCGCGCGGCGCGGAACGCAAGTCACCGCGGCCGAGATGGAGAACATTCTTGCTCCGTTGTTCGAGCGATTGCCGGACGCGCTCGAAATGGTCCTCGTGGTTCAAGCCCGCAACGAGTTGCTCTCGGCTGTATAGTACAAATTTATATCATCATGCTGACAATGGCGGCGGAGATGAGATTGGCCATCGTGCCGGCCAGCATGGCGCGGAAACCGAGTTTCGCCAGATCGTCCTTTCGCGAAGGCGCCAGCGCGCCGATGCCGCCGATTTGAATCCCGATCGAACTGAGGTTCGCAAATCCGCAAAGGGCGAAGGTCGCAATCGTGATCGAGCGGGCTTCAAGGTCGGCATGCCACGCGTTCATTTGGCCATAAGCAATCAGCTCATTCCCCACCATTCGAATCCCCAGCAAGCTGCCGATGTGGAGCGAGTCTTTCCAAGGGATTCCGATCAGCCACGCGATTGGCGCGAAAAGCCATCCTAGGACTGTTTGCAAATCCACCGGGAATTTGTCCCAGTGAACATGCACCCAGCCCATCAGGCCATTGACCAGCGCGATTAATGAGAGGAATGCGATCAACATGGCGGCGACATTGATGGCCAAATTTAGGCCGTCGCTTGTGCCGTGGGAAATCGCGCCGAGAAGATTGCCGCGCTTCGTTTCGTCCGCGTCCTCCAAATGGATTTTGCTGCCGCTGACCGGCACTTCGGTTTCGGGCACGAGCATCTTGGAAATGAGCAGTGTTCCGGGCGCCGTCATGATGACCGCGCCGAGAAGATGCTTCAATTGCACGCCTTGAAAGACATAAGCCGCCATAATTCCCCCGCTGACGTGCGCCATGCCAGCCGTCATCACCGTCATCATTTCGGACTTCGTCAATTTTTCGAGGAAGGGGCGGATGGTGAGCGGCGCTTCGGTTTGCCCCATGAAAATGCTGGCGGCCACGTCGAGCGATTCCGCCCCGCTCACGCCCATCAGCCGCGTCATGATCCACGCCGCGCCTTTGATGATGGCTTGCATGATGCCGAAGTGGTAGAGCACCGCGAAAAACGCCGCCATGAAGATAATTGTCGGCAGAATGACAAATGCGAACACGAACCCGCCCTGCTTCAAATTTTCCACCAGCGCAAAGCTATGCTGGGTGGTTCCATCGGCCAGCGGACCGAACACAAACGTCGCTCCTGCATTCGCGTAGCCAAGCAAATTGCTGACCGCGTCCCCCGCGTGCGCCATGGCTTTTTGGCCCCAATCCCACTTTAAGACGAGGATGGCGAAGAGCAGTTGCAAGGCGAGCCCCCAGCCAACGATTTTCCATTTGATGGCTTTGCGGTTGGTGGAGCAGGCCCAGCACGCCGCGATGATCGCCAGGATGCCTAAAATGCCGGTGAATTGTTGCATGGGGTTCCTTGGATGATTTTTTTGATGAGAACGCGCGAGCCAGCCGGGGATTGCGGGCCAATGCTGTAAGCCTCACGCAAAAGGCGCAGCGCCTCGGGCAACTGCGCAGGGTTGTTGTAATGCACCGTCGCAATCGCCTCGCCCGCGCCCACGGCGTCGCCGAGTTTTTTGTGAATCTCAAGTCCGACGGCATGGTCGATAACGTCGTCTTGTTTGCTGCGCCCGCCGCCGAGCACAAGGCTGGTGATCCCAACTTTTTCGCATTGAATTTGAGTGATGAATCCCGTCGAGTCAGCCGTGAATTCAGCGGTGAATTTCGCCTTCGGCAATTGAAATGCCTTTGCTGCGCCCTGTTCCTGGCAAATTGAATGAAATCTCTTCAACGCGCTTCCATCGGAGATTTTCTCCTCCGCCAATTGCAGGCCGCGCTCGACATCAGGCGCAAGCCCGCCGAGGCAAAACATCCAGGCCGCAAGTTCAATTGACAGCGTGCGCAAGTCTTCGCTCAATGGATCGCGGGCGCCGCCGAGAATTTCCAGGCACTCCGCAATCTCAAGCGAATGGCCGACCGCGCGGCCGAGCGGCTGGTCCATATCAGTGATGAGCGCGGCCATTTTTTTCCCCATGTGCGCGCCGGTTTCCACCATCATTCGCGCGAGATGCTCGGCGTCTTCCTGCCGCCTCATGAAGGCGCCCGAGCCGGTCTTCACATCCAGCACAAGCGCGTCGATTCCTTCCGCAAGCTTTTTGCTCATGATGCTCGCGCAAATGAGCGACGGGCTTTCTACCGTGCATGTGACATCACGCAAGGCATACATGCGCTTGTCAGCGGGGACGAGTTCCGCCGTCTGGCCAGCCAGCGCGCAGCCGTTCACTTGCAGCGCGCGAATGAATTGCGCCGGGCTGAGGTTCACTGAAAATCCCGGAATGGCTTCCAGTTTATCAAGCGTGCCGCCGGTATGGCCAAGCCCGCGTCCGCTGATCATCGGCACGATCAGCCCGCCCGCGGCCGCAATGGGCGCGAGAATGAGCGACGTCTTGTCACCAACACCGCCGGTGGAATGCTTGTCGACTTTCGGGCCGGGAATTTCGGCGAGATTCATGATGCTGCCGG
Organism: uncultured Verrucomicrobiae bacterium; assembly: GCA_963764165.1. Taxonomy (GTDB): domain Bacteria; phylum Verrucomicrobiota; class Verrucomicrobiia; order Limisphaerales; family Palsa-1400; genus Palsa-1400. The sequence goes on along the minus strand of CAVXRD010000002.1, from coordinate 2,194,094 downwards.
AACGCATCATCGCGCCGGTCAGCGCCGCGGTTTCGGCGCTGGTCATGCCGCGCCACAAAACAGCCATCATCCAGGCGGACATCTGGTAATCCGGCACATCGCCGCGGGTGAAAGATTCAATGAGGGACGAAATTTCCGCGGCGGAATGTTCGCCGCCGTCTCGCTTCTTGCGGATCAGCTCAACAGGTCGCATTAACTGTCAAGTAAAACAAAGCCGTCGACCAGCAATTCCCTCATCGTGCGCTGGCTGATGCCATCCGCGCCCAAGTACCAGACGACCGCCTCTGGACCGAATTCCGCCAAAACCTGGCGGCACGCGCCGCACGGCGAGCAAGGCGCTTTCCGGTGATTCAGCACAGCCACCGCGATAATCTCAATTTTCTTTTTGCTGGCGGCCACCGCAGCGAAGACAGCGTTTCGCTCAGCGCAAATGGTCAGGCCGTAGGAGGCATTTTCGACATTGCAACCGGTGAAGACGCGTCCGTCTGAAAGCTGGATCGCGGCCCCAACGTGGAAATTCGAGTAAGGCGCGTAGGCATTCTTCATCGCGCCCTGGGCGAGGCGCAAAAGTTTTTGACGAACCAGCGTCAAATCACGAGGAGAACCGGATTTCGACGCTGCAGGTTTTTTCATCGCCAAAGGACTTCGCAAATTATCGCAAGAGTAGCAAGCGAATTCACGGCTCAACCATCGCGAAGCGACTAATCAAGGTGGGGACGCCTCGCCGAGGCGTCCGAGGCCGTGGCAGGGTCCCAGCGCGATTTTCTTCTTAAAAGCTCCGCATAAAAAGTCTTTCGCGAATCTATGCGCGAATTTATGCGTCCACAAACCTCCACATCCCCGGACGCCTCGGCGGAGATTGTCTCAAAACTTCTGTTTTTTGAGGAATGTATTTGACAATATGTGAGCCTTTAGTTGACAATGCCGTTCAACAAATATGGCTCAACCGATTGCCCCTGATTACGGACAGCAGTTCCTCCTCCCGCCCGCCCTGGAGGACTGGGTGTCCGCCGACCATCCCGCCCGCTTCCTGCGCGAATTTGTCGACCAGTTGGATCTGCCCCAGCTTGGGTTTGTCATTCCCGCCGCCGCCGAAGGCCGTCCGCCCTATGCCCCCAGCCTCCGGCTCAAGATTTGGCTTTACGGTTATTTCCACCGCATTCGCTCCACCCGCAAGCTGGAAACCGCCTGCACGGAGCATGTCTCGCTGCTGTGGCTGACGGGGCTCAACGCCCCCGACCACAACAGCCTCTGGCGGTTCTGGGACGGAAACAAAAAGGCCCTGCGCCAGGTTTTCAAGCAAACCGTGCAGCTGGCCCTCCGCACCGGGGCGGTGGGATTTGCCTTGCAAGCGTTGGACGGCACCAAGATTCAAGCCGCCTGCAGCGGGCCGCAGGGCTGGAGCAAGGTTTACATGGAGAAGCTCCTGGCCCAGCTGGATGGCGCCTTGGAGGAAATCGAGCTCAAAGTCGTGGCGGAGAACCAGGATTCCAGCGCACCGGGCTGCCGGCTGCCCGCCGGGTTGGCCCAGCGCCAGGCCCTGCGCGAGGAAATCAAAAAAGGCCTGGCCCAGCTGCAGGCCGACGGGCGCCACCATTACCATCCAGCCGAACCGGAGGCGCGCCGGATGAAAGTCGGCGACACCAACCGCTTTGCCTACAACGCCCAGGCGGTGGCCGACAGCCAGGAGGGCATCATGGTCGCCTGTCAAGCCACCCGCCAGGAAACCGACGCCGGCCAGCTGGTCCCCATGATTGAAGAAGCGAGGCAAAACCTCGGTCCGGCGGCCATTCCAACCCTCACCGCCGCCGACGCCGGCTATGGGGGCGGGGCCGACTTGAAAGCGGCCGTGGAACAGCAGATGAATGTGCTGGCCCCGCCGGCGGAGGGCAAGCCAGCCCACGACAACGCCTACGCGACGCAGCATTTTCATTATGACGAGGCGGCCCACACCGTCACCTGCCCGCAAGAGCGCCTTCTGGACCACGAAGGCCAGACCACCAAGAAAGGCCAGACCGTTGAGCGCTTCCGCTGCCATCACCGAGACTGTCCCGTGCGCGCCCTCTGCAGCCGCGATCCCAAAGGGCGGCAAGTCGAAGTGTGGCCGCACACCACGCTGGTGCAAGCCATGCGGGCCCGGCTGCAAGAGCCAGGACCCGCCGCGCTTTATGGAAAGCGCAAAGAGATCATCGAACGCCGGTTTGGGCAGCTCAAGCAACACGACGGCTTTCGGCGTTGGACAGTTTGGGGTCTGGAAGCCGTGCAAGCCCAATGGGCCTTGTTATGCGCCACCTTGAACCTGCGAATCCTCTATAAAAAGTGGCAGGCCCGGGTCCAGACGCCGAAAATGGAAGTCAAAACCGCCGCGGTTGAAGGAAATTTGGCGATGGCGGCCTAAAAAAGGAGGGAAAGGGAAGCTTGGCGTCATCGCTGACGCCAGCCACGCTCTGACAACTAAAAGTTGACACCCGTTTCCACAGCCCCTATTGGTGCCCATATAACCAGATCGGCCAGACTAAAACGTTTTGAGACAGTCTCCGCGAGGCGTCCCTACCTTTAAGATCAGGTGCCTTGCGCGGCGAGGAAACGCTCCGCATCAATCGCGGCGGCGCAGCCTGAACCGGCGGCGGTGATGGCTTGGCGGTAAACGTGATCAGCACAGTCGCCGGCCACGAAAACGCCGGGAATATTCGTCGCTGTTCCCTTGCGCGGGATGATGTAGCCGTTTTCGTCCATATCGATGACGCCTTTGAAAAGCTGCGTGTTCGGCACATGCCCGACCGCCACAAAAACTCCGGCGCAGGGAAGCACGCTTTCGACATTTGTTTTGATATTGCGCAGGCGAACCTCCGTCACCTTGTCCAACGCCGGATCCATGATTTCCGTAACGACCGAGTCCCAAACAGGCTTGATCTTTTTGTTCTCGTGAACGCGCTGGGCCATGATCTTGGAGGCCCGCAATTCATCCCGCCGATGAATCAGCCGCACTTCCGAAGCAAATCGTGTCAAATATAACGCCTCCTCACAGGCGGAATCGCCGCCGCCCACCACGACCAATGTCTGGTTGCGGAACATGGGCCACGCGCCATCACAAGTCGCGCAAAAGGTGACACCCTTTTTTTCCAAAAGCCGTTCGCCTTCCAATCCCAAATGCCGATGGCTGGCCCCCGTCGCGATGATGAGCGTCTGCGTCTCCACTTTTTCGCCATCAATGGTCACGACAAACGGGCGGGTAGAAAGATCGACCGCTTCCACGACCTGCATCGTCTTGACCCGCGCGCCGAAACGCTCGGCCTGTTTCTGCATCCGCGTCATCAACTCATACCCGTCGACGCCTTCCGGGAAGCCCGGGTAATTTTCAACGGTGCTGGTGGTGGTCAAGAGGCCGCCGGGCATCAACCCGGTGGCAACGATGGGAGAGAGATTCGAGCGCGCCGCATAAATCGCCGCCGTCAAACCAGCGCATCCCGTGCCCACAATCACGACTTTTTCCATAAGGGATTCGCAACCTACGGTTGTTTGACTGTTTTGGCAAGAACGTCATGGGGTTGGGCAAAATAAAAATTGAACAGGGGGAAGACCGAGGGCGCGGAGATGGAAAATCATTGTGAGGCAAATAGGCTGTCCTTGACTGCAACGCAAATAATGTTTAGACTGGTCTCTAACTAGTTCTCAATGACCAGAGGAGGGGGCATTAATGCCAAGATGCAAAAAGCCCAACTCTAAACCCGCGCGCAACCCATCCCGAGGCGGAATCCCCTTGCACAGCTTGGCAGGAGATCAAGATAATCACATCTTCTCAGGTGACAATGCGCTACGGAAACAATCCGCGAATCCGCTTCCCGTCCTGCACGCGCTTGACGCCCACTCCTAACGCCGCCATGCGCATGCTTACCTTCTGCTTGCGGCTTAGGTTGAGCACCTGCACGAAAGCGCCTTCGAGGATTCGGAATAACTTGTCCATCACTTCGGTTTCCGTCCAAAAGAAGCTCTGCAAATCCTGCACCCATTCGAAATAGGACACGATCACGCCGCCGGCGTTGCAAAGAATGTCCGGGATCACAAAAATCTCGGGACGCTGGTCTAGGATGGCGTCGGCTTCGGGCGTCACCGGGCCGTTGGCGGCTTCGGCGAGGATGCGGCATTTGATGTTGGCGGCGTTGGTTTCGGTGATTTGCCGTTCCATCGCCGCCGGAACGAGGATTTCGCAGGGAAGCTCGAGCAAATAAGAGTTGGAGATGGGCTCGGCTTCGGTGAAACCGGCCATTGTTCGGTGTTCGGCGATGTGCTTCTCCAATTTCACGAGATCGATTCCGCGGGCGTTGTAAAGGCCGCCGCTGACGTCGCTCACGCCGACGACTTTGACGCCAAATTTCGCCAGCGAAAAAGCCGCGACGGAGCCGACGTTGCCGAATCCCTGCACCACCGCCCTGCTCTGGCCCGGGTCCAGTCCGATGGTGTCCATGGCGCGGTTAATCAGGTAGCCGACGCCGCGCCCGGTTGATTCGCGGCGTCCCAGCGAGCCGCCCATGCTGACGGGTTTGCCGGTGACAATGCCTGGCACGGTGTAACCCGTGTGAACGGAATAGGTGTCCATCATCCACGCCATCGTTTGTTCGTTGGTGCCCATGTCCGGCGCCATCACGTCCACCTTTTCGCCGATGAACGGAATCATTTCCTGCGTGTAACGGCGGGTGAGGCGCTCGAGTTCGGTAATCGAAAGCTTGGACGGATTGCAGGCGATGCCGCCCTTGGCGCCGCCGTATGGCAACCCCGCCAGCGCGCATTTCCAGCTCATCCACATCGCCAGCGCGGCGACTTCGCCGAGGGCGACATCGGGATGGTAGCGCAAGCCGCCCTTGGTGGGGCCGAGCGTCAAATGGTGCTGCACGCGATGGCCGGTGAAGACTTTGATCGAACCGTCATCCATGTGAATGGGCAGCGCGACGGTCATGGAGCGTTTGGGAAATTTCAGGCGGGCGCGCTCGTTGTCCGGAATCTGCCAGTAATCAGCCACCAGGTCGAACTGATGACAGGCCATCCGAAATGTGGGGTGATCGTAGATTTCCATGCCTCAATTTATGCAAATGAATTGTTTTTGCCATTCAATATGGGTGGCCAAAAAAGGGCAGGAAAGGCAGGGGCGCCTCGCCGAGGCGTCCCTACCTCGCTTCGCGCCCTGTTCACCCTTTTTCTCATCGCGCCCCGCGGCGTCCTAAAACCATTTTCTTTTTTGCAAAGCGCTGTATCATTGTCTCGCCGTGATTCCACCTGAACCAGACTGCTGCGCGCCGATGTTGAGGGCGTTGGCGGACGACACTCGGTGGGCCATTGTGCGGGAATTGCTCTCGGGGCCCGCGACGGTCAGCGATTTGGCGCATCGATTGAAGGCCACGCAATATAACATTTCCAAACATCTCCGCATTCTGCGCCAGGCAGGAATCGTCTTGACCGAGCGGCGCGGCAAAAACGTTCGCTGCCAGATTGTCCCGGCCTTTGAAAAACAGGCTGGCTCAGCCACAAAGCAGCTCGACCTCGGGTGCTGCGTCTTTCAGTTCGACAAAAGCCCGTCGGAGCCGCCACCATAAGCGGCGTGAGGCATAAAGCGCCTCCATCCGATAGGCCCTGCTCCAATTTATGAAAAAACAAATCCGAATTTTCATTGCTGCCTCGCTGGCAGCCGCTGGCTGGCTCCTCCAAACCGCAAACATCATGGCGGCCGACGCTGCGCCGTTCAAGGCCGTGGTCACCGGTTCCGGCCCGCCCATGATTCTGATTCCCGGCCTGGCCTGCGGCGGCAATGTTTGGGATGGGACGGTGGCGCATTTCAAGGGGCAATACCAAATTCACGTTCTAACGCTGGCGGGTTTCGCCGGGCAGCCGCCCATCGACGGCCCGTTTCTTGACAAAGTTCGCGACGGAATCATCAAGTATATTCATGACGAGAAATTGGACCACCCAGTCGTCATTGGCCACAGCCTCGGCGGCATGATGGCGTTCTGGCTTGGCGAGACGGATTCGAAGGATCTCGGCCCGCTCATCGCCGTCGACGGGCTTCCATTTTTCTCCGCGCTGCGCGACCCCGCCACCACGGAGGCGACCGCGAAATCCCAAGCTGAAATGTTGCGCGGCATGTACGCCAATCTTTCGACCGAGGATTTTGTGAAGAATAACCACCTGTTTCTCGGCATGATGATGGCTAACAAGACCAATCTTGAGACCGTGGCTTCGCTCGGGGACAAATCAAATCCGAAGGCAGTTGGACAGGCGTTTTACGATCTTTTTACGACGGATCTCCGCCCGAACCTGAAAAAAATTGAGCCGCCCGTCCTGCTCATCGGCTCCTATTCGGGCGCGGCGGATGACGACGCCAAGGCGAAAGTCCGCGAGTCTTACGAATCGCAGATTTCCACGGTGCCGCACCACAAACTTGTTTTCTCGCCGACGGCAATGCACTTCATCCAGCTCGACGAGCCGGAGTTTTTCTATAAACAGGTTGAGTTGTTTCTGAAGGAAAATAAGAAGTAGGGCGGGCGGGCAAGGGCCGAGGCTCCCGCCTAGCCGTTCCCATTACTCCCATTTTCTCATTCCTCGCATGAGAATGGGAGTAATGGGACAGATGGGAATAATGGGAACGGCTCGGCGGGAGGCCCTGACCATCAAAGTTGGTGAGAAGTTCCGACGAACAAATTTCGCCTTTGGTGGCAGGGACGCCTCGCCGAGGCGTCCGGTTGCGCGTGAAAGTTTTTGTGGGCCGCACCGTTCAACGACGTCTCACCCGGACGCCTCGGCGAGGCTACCTTCACAAGACTCTTCATTGGCAGCCTCGCCCTGCCACAATTCGCCAAGGATCGGGTGCTTACGGCAACGGTATCCGCAAAGTTTCCTGCAGTGGCTCAATGTGGGCGAGATCTTTGGAAGCAGAGCTGCCTCCGAGTTTGACAAGCTTCTCGCCACTGGGCCGCACCATGCGCTCATAGCTGCCGAGCGCGGCGTTGTAGGCCGAACTGGCTTTTTCCAACCCGTCGCGGATTTTCTCCAAATGCGATGTGAAAGTCGCAACGCGATTGAATAATTCGATGGCGGCCTCGTTGATTTCCTTGGCATTTTGCGTTTGAGAATGCTGTTGCCAGCTAATGCTGACGGCCCGCAGCAAACCAATGAGCGAAGCAGGCGTGGCCAGCATGATCTGCTTTTCAGCCGCCCACACGATCAACTCCCGGTCCGCCTCCAGCGCCGCGCTGAAGAGCGATTCGGCGGGAAGAAAGAGAACGACGTAATCCAGCGCGCCCTGGAATTGGCCGGGATAATTCTTCTTCGCCAGATCCTTGATCGTCTCTTTCAACTTGTTCGCATGAAGCGTCAAAGCCTGGGCGCGCATGGCGGAATCGGCCGCGTCCAGCGCTTGCAGGAAATCGAGGTCGGGAACTTTTGCGTCAACAATAATGACCCGGTCGCCCGGCAGATGCACCAGCAGATCGGGCTTTTTGTCCTCGGATTGGGCCTGCTCGCTGAAGTCGCAGTGCGGACTCATGCCGGAGGCTTCGACGACCCGGCGCAATGTCTCCTCGCCCCACCGTCCGCGGGCCTGGTTGCTGCTCAGCACCCGGCGCAGCTGCAACGTTTCGCTTGATAGCGCCTGGCTGTGCAGCGCCAATCCCTCCAATTGCTTCTTCACTTCCCCGAGCGCGCTGGACTGGGTCGACTCGCTCTGCTGGAGGCGGCGCTGGTAATTCTCCAGTTGCTCCTTGAGCGGCTGCACCAGCGTGGCGATGGCTTGCTGGCGCGTCTCAAGATCGCCTTTGGCGGTGGCGTGAAATTTCGCGAGGCTTTCGTTCGCGAGTTGCAGAAATTGCGGCGCGCTTTGTCTCAACGCATCCGCGCTCAAGGCCTTGAAAGTTTCGCGCAAATCCATCAGCGCCCGTTCCTGCGCCTCCCTTGCCAGCCGCAATTGTTCTGTGTAGTTGCCGCGGGTTTCCTCCAAAAGGCGGGTCGCCACCGCCAATTCCGAATTCGCCTTGCCGAGTTGTTCGCGATTGGAACGAAGCTCATCCTCGCGCGACTGCGCCAGCAGGCGCAGCTCCGCTTCCAGCCGGCCATCGGGAGCGGGAGGGCGGCGCAGCAAGAATAACAGCCAGCCCACAATCAAGCCCGCCACGAAGGCTATCCCAATCTGAAAGGCGAGCGGCACAAGCGTCTGATTTAATCGCGAAGCGAGGTAGGGACGCCTCGCCGAGGCGTCCGGTTGCGCGTGATGGGAGCCCCACCCCGGACGCCTCGGCGAGGCGTCCCTACCCTGTTGCCCAATATGAATCGCGCCCCATTCATCAATAATGCGCGATGACTTCAATTTCCACCGCCGCGCCGCGCGGCAGGGCTGCGACTTGGATGGTCGTCCGCGCCGGGAAATCACCGCCAAAAATGCGGCCGTAAGTTTCGTTCATGCTGGCGAAATCGCCCAGGTTGATCATGTAGACTGTGGATTTGACAACATTGGCCAGCGTCAAGCCCTGGTCTTTCAAGATCAATTTGATGTTCTCCAAAACGCGCTCGGTTTGGGCCTTGATGTCCCCGGTCTCAAGCTGGCCGGTTTCCGGAATGGTCGGAATCTGGCCCGCGCAAAACAGGAATTCTCCCACGCGCACGCCGTGATTGTAAGGGCCCGCCGCTGGCGGCACGCCCGCCGGTTTGATAATCGTCTTCGTCATATGTCTCGCGAGCTTAAAGTTTGGGATTGGTGGATTAAAGTATATTCCGCATTATCATGCGACCAATGAGCAGACCTTCCGTTTTGTTGCGCACCGCCACCAGCACGCTGGAGGTTGGACCGGCCCCGCGCGTCGTCGCGACGCTCTCGGCCCTGCCCGCTCGATGCGCGCTGGCTGGAGACATTGTCGAGGTTCGCCTCGACAAGGCAGGGACGCCTCTGGGAGGCGGAACTTCCGCCCTAGGTGTCCGGGGTGAGGCTCGCTATTCACACGCAACCGGACGCCTCGGCGAGGCGTCCCTACCCCAGGACTGGCTCGCGAAGTGCGTCGAGCTTCAATCCAGCGGCAAGCCTGTTCTATTGACAGTTCGTTTGAAGGCCGAGGGCGGCGATTGGGAAATGGACGGCGCGACCCGGCTCGCGATTTATCTGGAGGCATTGCCCAAATTGGCTGCGGTGGATGTCGAACTCAGCAGCGCGATAGCGCCAATGGTGGCGGGCGAAGCGAAGCGGCTTGGAAAAGCCACCGTGATTTCGTTCCACGATTTCACGAAAACTCCGCCGGCGGAGGAACTTTGCGAAATTATCAAACGCCAGCACGCCATTGGCTCCATCGCCAAAGTTTCCACCATGATTGCGCAACCCGAGGATGTCGAAGTGCTGCGCTCGCTTTTGCGAATGGAATGGCCCAAGCCGATCTGCGTGATTGGCATGGGAGAGAAATGGTCGGAAACGCGCGTGGAATTTGCAACGCTCGGGTCATGCCTGACATATGGCTACCTCGATCAACCAACTGCGCCGGGGCAGATTTCGGCAGTGGAGTTGCAGCAACGGCTGGCGGCGCGGCTCAATCGTTAGCAGATTATGGCAGGGCGCGGCCCGGCGAGCCGTTCCCATTACTCCCATAATTCCCATCAGTCCCATTTTCACGCGAGGAATGGGAATCACGGGACGGATGCGAACCATGAGACGGCCAGACGGGAGCCTCACCGGGTTAAGCCTCCGCCTTCTGCACTTCCGCCCGCAATAAATCATGCAGCGTGATGACCCCCTGCACCGCTTCCCTTTCATCCACGACGACGACGAATTGGGTGGTGGAATTGATGAGCAGTGTTTGCAATTCGCGGATCGTTTGATCCGGGCGGCAGGTTGTGACCGGCTCCAATTTCGGCGGGCGCTTTTCCGCCAGGGCCGCTTGCGCGTCCTTGCGTGTCAATACTCCAATGGGCTTCCCGTTTTCAACCACCGGAAACCGCTCGAACGGGTACGACCGCAAGAGCTGCTGGATGGCGAGCGGCTCCAGGTTCCCGACCACGGTGGGTTTGTCAGTAAGAATTCCTGAAATCTGCGATTGCTGCCAGCTCAGCAAATCGCGCGGCGGGCGGATGCGCTCGAGGCGGTGGCCGTCCTGGATGAGGAGCGAGTCGTAGAAATTCTCGTGGTTCATTTTGCGGCTGATCGCCTGGCTGACCAGCGCGCCCAGCATCAAGGCGGGCACAAGCGAAAATTCGTGGGTCATTTCAAACACAATCAGGATGCCCGTCACCGGCGCTCCCACCACGCCGCCGAGCGACGCGCTCATGCCCACCACGGCGAGCGTCACAATATCCGCGTGCGCCACATGAAATTCGAGGCCCACCAGCCGCGCCACCACGATGCCAACCATGCAGCCAAAGAACAGGCACGGCGAAAAAATGCCGCCGCATCCGCCAAATCCATAACTGCAAATCGTTGCGATGAATTTTGCTGCCAACAGCAGCAGCGCCAGCTTCCAAGTCCAGTCGCTCTTGCCACCCAAGGCGTCAGACAGATCGTCGTAGCCGAGGGAAAACACGCCAAGTTTTCCTTTCCAGCAGAACACGCTCACCGCCAGCGCCCATGTAATCAGCCCGCCTATGACGGGCAGCATCCAGCCGGGGATTTTCTCGAGTCTTTTTGACCAGAACCGCAGGCGCAAAGAGAACCTTTGAAAATATCCGCCGACGACCGTTGCCAGCGCGGCCACCACCGGCGTGAGCGCATACACCAGCCATGTGGGCGCCTCCACATCCTCCAAGGTAAACGCGGGTTGCGCCCCTATGATGCCGTGAACCGCGAGCGCCCCCAGAACCGACGCCAGCAGCACGCTGCCCAGGAGCGGACTGTTCAAGTCGCCAATGATTTCCTCCAAAACGAACGTCGTCGCTGCGAGTGGGGCGTTGAAGGCGGCCGCCAATCCCGCCGCCGCGCCGGAAGCCGCCGCCATGCGCCTCTTTTGTTTCGCCTCGCCCGTCAGGCCCGCGATGTTGGAGGCGAGAGCCCCGCCCAATTGCACGCTGGGGCCTTCGCGGCCGAGGCTGGTGCCGCCTGCAATGCTGATCACGCCAGCCAAAAACTTCACCCAGGCCACACGGAAGGGCACCGCCCCGAAATCCTTCCAGAACGCGAGTTTCAACTGCGGAATGCCGCTGCCCGCCGCCACCGGGCAGAATACATTCAAGAGTATTCCGACAATCACGGACGAAATGAGCGTGATCGCCAGGCTGGCGAGAATGAACGTCGACTTGTCGAGGTGGGAAAGCGGAACCAGCCCATGATTGTAGAGCAGCGAAATGCCCGCCTCAAACGCGACGGCGCCGAGTCCGGCGCTGACGCCGTAGGCGCAGCTTTGCAGCAGTGTCCGTGTCTGTTTGGGAAGACCCTGAAGGTAGCCAGCCAGCGAATATGTTTTCAAGAACCCGGATAGTATTCGGGGTGCGGTTTGTGATTTCAACACTAATTCCACCGACTTCACGGCAACAGATGGACACAGATCAACACAGATGAGGATTCACGCCCTCGACAACGGCGGAGCACGTGCGAACGGCTTTTTGTCAGCCGAACGAATTGCCGCAAAATCTGTGTTGATCTGTGTCCATCTGTGGCTGTCCGATCAGGCCCCGCTCCGTCGTTTTGGACAGGAGATTTGTTTTTCTTGTCGGCCTTGCTTGGATTGGTTAAAATTGCCGCGTAGTGCGCCTGAGGCCTTCCATCAAGATGAATCCGTGCCGAAGAAATTTTGCGTTTACGCTAATTGAGTTGCTGGTGGTCATCGCCATCATTGCGATTCTGGCGGCGCTGCTGCTGCCGGCACTGGCGCGGGCCAAGGAGCGGAGCCGCCGCACCGCCTGCATGAACAACGAAAGGCAAATGGGCATCGGCAGCCAGCTTTACGCCGACGAAGACCCAAACAGCGCGCTCAGCGGCACCGATAATTATGCGGACGACGATTTGAACTGGCTTTTCCCCTACTACGTGTCCTCGATAAAGACGTTTAACTGCCCGAGCACGCAGCACTCGATTTCCAATGCGCCGATTCCGCTGGGAAACAATCAGCCATTTTATTCGCGAAATGATTCCGGCGTATCGTATGCCGACCGGCTTCACGGCAATCCAAACATCGTGCTGGATTTGCAATATATTGCTGAGGACGGCGCGAATTATAATGCGTCAGCCAAGAGCGGGCGAGGAACGAGTTACGAAGTCTCAGGATTTCTGGATGGCAACAACACGGTCGCAGCGGGATTCAACATTCGAAAGACTCAAAAATCGGTCGTGAGCTACAAGTATCAAAACATCTGCTTTTACTCGATAGCTACTTCGCCGACCTCGCAAAAGACCGAGGAGTTCAACCTCACGGGCTTGCCAGGTTCGTTGACAACCATGTTTCTTCTCTATGACGGAGATGATGATATCCGGGTTGGAAACCTGACTTCGAATGACAATTATCCCGATTCCATCGACAATCATGGAAAAGATGGCGGGAACGTCCTTTTCTGCGATGGTCATGCGGCGTGGGTTCCGCAGGCGCAGTATCCAAAAATGTGGGCGCTGGGAACGGATGAGGAAGTTTACAACGTGACTTGGTTTCCGTGAATAGTTGCGCTCGTGCTTGCCTTCTGCATTCGCATCTCAGTTTTTGGACGCTGCCAATAGATCAGCAGCTCCGCTAGGAGCGAAATATTTATCGAAACCGAATCAAGCAAGTCTCCAGATATTTCGCTCCTAGCGGAGCTAAACAATCGAATAATAAGCCAAAGCGAGATGCTCCCAACCAGCGTTACGCATCTACTCTTCCTTGTTCAGCCACACCTGCGAATCATAGGCAGGTTTGCTGATGAAGCTATTCCACGTTTGCAGGGGAGGAAGCGCGGGCCACTCCGGCGCATCACCATACACTCCCCAGAACTCGCCCCATGTGAGTTTGCTGGCGAGGGTGGCTTTGGAGTGCCCATCGACGTAAATAACGTCGAGCATGTTGTTGTGTTTCGCATAGGCAGTCTGAAGCCGGCCGTTTGGCGAATTCGGATTGAATAACGGCCCAGAATTGCTTCCCCAAACATCATCCAGCCAGGCCGCGTCACCGCAAAAAGGATCTTGCGGATCGGTCGCGCCGCCGCTGCCGTTTCCATCGCAATCAAGCGGATTGTTGGAGCCGCTTATTTCGGAAATGCAGAGAAGCTGCGACGGGCGCTTGGCCAGGGTGAGCTTGAAGGGAGGCGTCGGAGCCGTCATCCCGCCTGCGGGGTTTGCCAGGCAGAAGCAGCCGATTTCATTGAATCCATAGGACAGAAATCCCGTGATGGTCGGGTCAAACGAACCTGGCGCGGTCGTAAATGTCATTCCGCGTTTCCTTTTTGCGCAGACCCAGATCATCGGATTTTTCAGATACGGCTGCACCATTGGCGCGGGTGTGTTCGGAGTTTTTTGATCGGACAGCAGCCACTCACCGCCGCAAGTCTGGCCCAGACGATTTTTGAACGGGCCCCCTGTCCACCAGACAGGATTGCTGGGAGGACCGGGATCTGGAAAGAACTGTTTGTTGTCATCCGCGTACATGAGGACTCCCAAGCCAATTTGATGCGTATTGTTCAAGCACGATGCTCCCTGCGCGCTGTCTTTCGCTTTCGAAAGCGCGGGCAGGAGGAGCGAGGCGAGGATGGCAATGATTGCGATGACCACCAGCAGTTCGATCAGCGTGAAAGCGCCGGAGGAAAGGCGGCAGAGCCGTCCCGGCTCTGTTTCTTTCTTCAATTCAGCGGCGGGACGCCGCTGCCACTGTATCTTGTGTTCACCACCAGGCATAATAGCCTTCGTAGGAAGATCCAAAACGCATTTTCATTCTGGCCATCGGCACCCACGCAACGGAGCCGTCAAGGTGCCCGACATTCCCTCCCTCTGCGCCGAGTTGCGCGGGAAGCTGGCTGATATAGGGGGACGATTCGACGATCGAGCACGCGCCATTGACGCCGGAATCGTAAAGGCCGCCGTTCTTGCGATGCGGAACGATCACCAAACCCTCGCCCCACATGTTTGCGTCCGCCAGAATGACATTGGTGCCGTTCTCGGTGGCCTTCGCGGCGGAATGCCAGGCGAATGGGCTTGTGTAATTCCACGTGTTCGTATTGACATCGCCACAGTAATTGTAACCGATCAGGAAGCCCCATTCCGCGTCGTAAGGATTGAATTTCGCGAATTGAAAATTGGGGCAGATCAAAACATTGGAGCCGGAATAAGCGATCAGGTTGCTGTAGGCGATGTTGTCGATTCGGATCAGGTGGGACTGGTCGTCATTGTCGCGGCACGGCGGGACAAATTGCTTGTTGTCATCCGCGTACATCTCCACCGCCAAGATGGCTTGGCGCATATTGCTTTTGCAGGCGGTCCGATGCGCGCTTTCCTTGGCCGTGGCCAGCGCCGGAAGAATCATCGAGGCAAGAATGGCGATGATGGCGATAACGACCAGCAGTTCGATCAGAGTGAAGCCGACACTTCCGGCGATTTCAGCGGTGGCGGGTTGAATCTTCGCCTTTCCGCGCATTGGAGTTATTCAATGGAGTTGCTCACGCAGCCCTCGCGGGGGAACAGCCATAGCCAATCAGGGTCGGTGGGCGTTGTGGGATTGTCAGCCCCGCCCGAACTCACATTAACGGCATAAGGCATTTTGGGCAGCAGCGGCCCCCTCCATTTATGTGACTCGACATGCCCATCGCCAAACGAAAAACTGGCCGAACCATTGTGATAATGGGCTGGGGCATTGGGGAAGGCAGGCGTGCCTGACATTTGCATATAGCCATCGTCCATCGTATACATTGTTTCGTCGGCAAAGAAGAACACGTTGGCCGCCCCGGGACATGAAAGGTCGCTGAATTTGCTGTAAATGCGCAAGGGGGCGCCGTAATTCTGCATGCTGAAGCTGCTGGTTCCGCCCAAATCAAACGAACCCCAACCCATTTGGCCATTCATCGAGTAGGTCCGAAGCCGAACGCCATTTGCCGACGGAAGCACGTCTCCAGGACATCTGTAAATACCTACGCTGTTACCGAGGTAAGGAGAAAGGATGGTGTTTTTGTAAGCAGCCACGTTTGTATTATCTACCGAGGATCCCCAAGTTTCAGCTTGGGAACCTGGGCACCATGTGGCAACTTGGCCGTCCGCTATAACTTGATCCGACAGTGGGGCATTTGCCACAATATAATCTTTGAAGTCTCCAGCATACAGCATCGCGCCACTTTGCAATTGCTTGAGGTTGCTTTGGCACTGGGCTTGCCACGCTTGCTCTTTCGCCTTCGACAGAGCGGGCAGAAGCATCGCCGCCAGAATGGCGATAATGGCGATGACAACAAGCAGTTCGATTAATGTAAAGGCACTCGTTTGATTCGGGGCGCCTTGTTCACTGCCTTTGGTCATAATTTCTTTCATAAAACGTAACAATCTAACTCATCTTACTTAAGAAAGCCATTGTTTGCTTCCCGCAAATCTCACAATTCTAATCGTAATGAATCCCGGCAGGGCAAGGCTGCCGTTCCGCACAGCGCAGGTTTCCAAACCTGCCGTATCGCAGGCTTCCAAGCCTGCATGAGCCGCTACGGCAAGCAGATTTGGAAATCTGCGATACAGCAGACTTGGAAGTCTGCGCTACTCCTGCAATCATTCCGCTTCAAAATCTAACCGGGCCTTCGCAGCTTGGCGAAGGCCCGGTCGTGTTAAGCATTCAGGAGTCGCAGCCTAGTTCGTATCGTTAGACTGCGAGATCGCAAAGTACTTCGACCCAGTCGATGAATACGGCACGACGGCGGTGAATATGTCGCCCGATTGGGTGATCGTCGAAGCCGTTGCTTTGTATGCGGTCGCGAGATTGGTGGTGCTTCCGACCGTGAACGAGCTCGGAATGGCCTCCGCATCCGGGCTGGTGAACTGGATGATCAAGTTGCCGCCCGACAAGGCGGAACTGATGATGGTCGGCACCGACAGAGAAACGACGCGAAGGTTCGAATAATATGCTGCCGCGCCTGGATCCGCGCCGACCGACGCGAACGGATCATCATAACCCAGCATCGGTTCGCCGTTGGTGAAGATGGTCGTATTGGTGTAGGTGAAGATGACCGTCTTGTTGATCGACATCGTCACCACCTTGTTGTACTGCTTGATTTCAACATCCGCCCAAGTTGAAATCCCCCCACCGGTCAGATCCGAAGGAGCGCCAGCGGGACTCGCATTGTAAACAACCGGGCTCTTGAAGATATTCGAATACGATAGTAATGAAGCCGAAGCGATGGTCGCCCATCCTGTGTTCGGCAGTGGCTGGCCCGAAAGAGCCGCAGTGCCGGCAATGTTTCCGGCCCCATCGGTATCCGCGTCGATCCAGAAGAACAGACCGTCGTTGTTGGTCGTCCCATGGCCGTAGGCGTAGTCACCTGAGAACCAGTTTGCATTTGTGCCGTAATGATTGATGCCGAACATGTTGAATTCAGTGGTGCTAGCGGTGCCTTCAACCAGGTTCATGCTGAAGCGCACCGCATAGTTGCCGCCGAACTTCTTTCCATTAGGATAGACGTTGACGCCGCCTGATGCGCCGGAGGGCGAACCCGGGATGAAGCCGGAGAGCTTGTTCACGGTCATCTTGAGGGCGGTGGTCCAGCCATTGGATTGCATCGTCAGCGAGGGTGTAACGCCATCCGCGGAGACGTCGTATCCAAATTCGACATCGAAATCATCGTTCGTGCTCGAATCCGGATTGGAGGCAGTGAAGTTCGGATAGTTTGTGTAAACGATGGGAAATGTATTGGTGTTTTCGAAGGCCAGCGTCCAGTTCGTGCTGTCTGCGGCGTTGGTCAGCGGATCAGACCAGAGAATCGCCTCCGGCGGATACAGGTTATCCAGCAGCACCAATGATGTCGTATTAGTTAAGAATGTGAAGGGAGTTCCTTCAGGGCTTGTGCCGCCGCTGCCCGTGACCAGGATTGGCAAATTGCCGGTGTAGGCTGAATGGAGCTGAGGCAAACCTACTTCGACCGATTCGCTCAGATCGCCGGTATTTACGGTGACAGCGGAGCCGGATCCTGCCGTAGGAGCCGTGGCGAAATTGACTGGCTGAGGGCCAGCGGTGTAATCAGTCCCGAAGACGGCCGCTCCCCCAAGGGTAAACGCCGCCGGAGGAATTGAATATGAGGACGCATTGGTGTCGCCGTAACGCGTCATCTTGAAGATGGCGAAGTCATTGGCATTGGCACGATACATGGATGGGTCGCTGGTGGCGCCGAGAACCAGAACTTGAGGCCCTGAACTGGCGATATAAGCCGTTTCCGTAAAGGGGGCAATCACCGAATAGGCGGGACCGCCCTTAAGTGTCAAAATAACCGACAAGGTCGGGCCAGAAACCGGGTTCGCTGTCGGCGTTATCAGCACTGTCTCATTTGTCACGCCAGGAGGGAAAACAACCGTATAGGAGGAGGCAGCCGGCAGGTTAACACCATTCGTGCTGGCGGTATAATTGACACCATTGGTCGCCGTGCCCGTCAGTGTGAAGCTTACCGGAATTGGGGCAGTCTGCACGCTGGCCAGATTGAGGGTGAACGCCGTGGGTTCAACCGCGGTCGTCCCTCCGTTTGCAAGCACATAGGAGTTATTTGCCTGATAAGCGATTTGGTTGGTCAAGCCAACGTTTACGGAAGCGTTCACCGGGATGAACTGGAATCCCGTTGAACCATTGGTGGTGCCGGTCGTAACAGCCGTCGCCGTCAGGCCTAGCGACCAGGATTGAACCAAGCCAAGGCCGGAACTGCTCAGGTAAATGTTGTCAGCGGCATCAAAAGCGACTCCCCGGCCATTCCCCGTGTAGGAGGTCGGCGTGCTCAGGTAAAGGTTTTGCACATTCGGAATGCCGTTGGTCAGCGGGCATATAACCAGCCAATTGTCGATGGTCAGGCCAACGACGAACTCTTGATCTGCCGAGACGGAGCTATCAATGAGGCCTTGTGTGATGCCGCTGCTGGTAGTCAGGAAATAATCCCCAGATGGGCCACCATAGGAATTCCAGATCTGGTTTGTTCCAGTGCTATCGTAGATTTGAATCAAGGGATTGGACAGGTTGTTGCGGTAGGTGCTGGCATAAATATAACCATTCGTCCCCTGCGAAAGACCAGGATACTCGTTGTCACCCAAAGCCTCGCTATCCAGCGGAACACCAATATCGGGACCTTGGATGTCGGGCGGAGCGTCGTGAGGCAAGGAAGCTAAAGAGAGGTTCGTGTAGATCAAAAGGGAATTGTAACCGTTGACCGCAGGATAATCGCCGTCGACTTCCATCAGCGTGAAAGGTCCGGTGGATGGGTTGCCGATAATGAACGGCCTGGAT
This sequence comes from uncultured Verrucomicrobiae bacterium, assembly GCA_963764165.1. GTDB lineage: Bacteria > Verrucomicrobiota > Verrucomicrobiia > Limisphaerales > Palsa-1400 > Palsa-1400. The sequence goes on along the minus strand of CAVXRD010000002.1, from coordinate 2,175,732 downwards.
TGAATCGTGCCGAAATTGCCGTTCCCAGTGCCAGCCGGGCCCTCACCGATTGGACCAAGGACGAGCTGGCTCGTGGACACCGTGGGATCAATTCTATACACACCGGCGTGGGCGGACGAGGCATCGCCAACCATCAAATAGTCATCAGGGGTAATGGAAAGCCGGTATGGGCTCAATCCGCCGCCCGCCCAAGTCTGCCCGCCAGAGCGAGATGCTCCATAAACTGAGGTGAAATCGCTGTGGAACACATTAATATTTCCACCCGAAATGTCGGCATAAACGGTGCCGAAGTAGGGTGACGCCGCACGCGTGTTCACAGCCACGCCACGGGGCGTGAAGGCAGCCGAACTCTTGATTAGAGTCGGCACACCAGTTCCCACTTTGAATACCGAAATCGAGTATCCTGTGTGCCCCGCAACGCTGAACGTTTGAATGCCCGTGGGCAGATTGGTTCCCGTTGTTGTGCCATTGAAACTGGCGTTTGTGGTATTGTCTTCGTAGGTGATGGTTACGCTGCCCCCCGCTTCATTGAGGTAAAATGACATCGTGCCGTTACCATTATTGGTAAGGCCGGATGCGTAAGGCGTGGCCTGGGCGCTGTTTAGAGAGAGGAGGACACCGACGGCTATACTGGGTGGAAGGAATCGAAACATTTTCATATTGATCTTAGCTTTTGTTCGTCTAACAACAATGGTTTCGCGGCACTCGACGTTGCTGCGAAAGATTGAAATTACCCAATTTGGCCACCGTATGTCAACAGTGAAGTGAAAATTTCTGAAACTTTTTTTCTGGTTCGGACGCCCGAGTGCTGTCAAACACAGGGATTCGCGGGCGTTTTGCGGCTGCCGGGGCGCATTCATGCGCCACGAATGAGACGGATGGGACCCATAGGACAAATACGACCTATTTCGCGGCGGCTGCCGTACCGCAACGCGACACACGCACCGCAAAAAACCTCCCGGCTTATTTTGTTTCCGGAGAAATTTTTCGGTAATTCACGCCGAGTTCGTCGAGGCGCTGCAGATGCGTTTGCAGGCGGTGTGAAAAATTTTCCCAGTTGCGCTCTTCCTTCGGCGACCATGTCACCTCAGCCATGGCGCACATCCGGGGAAAGGCCATGTACTCGACGTGCTTGAAGGAAGCGACGTATTCCGTCCACAAATTCCCCTGCGCGCCGAGGATATGCGCGGCAAATTGCGGCTGCAACTCGGCGGGCACCGGCTCGAAGGAATACACTTTGCTCAATGGCAGAAATTGCCCGATGGCCCAGGGTTCGGTGGCGTGATTTTGCGATTGGTAATGATCCAGATACGCGTAAGCGCTCGGCGACATCACGACGTCGTGGCCGCTGCTGGCCGATTTGACCGCGCCGCCAATCCAATCCATGACGGTCGCGCTGGGGGCCAGGCCGCCCTTGAGAATTTCGCTCCAGCCGATGAGATGCTTGCCGCGCGAATTGACATATTTCTCGATGCGCTTGATGAAATAGCTCTGCAACTCGAAGGTGTTGGTCATTCCTTCGGCGATCATGCGGGCCTGGCATTTCGAGCAGCGGCTCCAATTGTTGGTGCTTACTTCGTCGCCGCCGATGTGGATGTATTTGCCCGGGAAAAGCGTGAAGACTTCGTCCAGAACTCCCTCGAGAAACTCAAAACTTTCGTCGTTGCCGGCGCAATAAACCCACGTTTTATCCGCGCCGACGCATTTTAATTGCGGATAGGCGTCGAGCGCGGCGGCGGAGTGGCCGGGCATTTCAATTTCGGGAACTATGGTAATATGCAGCGCGGCGGCGTAGGCGACCACTTCGCGAATTTGATCCTGGGTGTAAAAGCCGCCGTATTTCCCATCAGACCGGTAGGTGGCGGGCAGCGCATCCGCCCAGGCGGGATGCCCCGCATTCTGCTCGAGATTATCGCGCCGCGGCTTGGCGGGCGTGACGCGGCTGTGCGCGCGCCAGGCACCCTCTTCGGTCAGCCTCGGATATCTCTTGATCTCGATGCGCCAGCCGTCGGCATCGACCAGATGCCAGTGGAAGGTGTTGATTTTATGCAGGGCGAGAAGATCAAGCAACCGCTCGACTTCCGGCACGGTGAAAAAATCGCGGCTCACATCGAGCATCATTCCGCGCCAGGTGAAGCGGGGCTGGTCCTCAATTTGCGCGCAGGGAATTTGCCAGGCGACGCTGGTCACGGCGTTGGTGGAAAAAATTTGCGGCGGGAGCATTTGCTCCAGCGATTGCGCGCCGTAAAACAATCCCGCCTGCTCCGGCGCGCGAATCACAATGGCGTTCGACGCGACGGAGAGTTCGTATCCTTCCGCGCCGAGTTCCTTTTTTGCGTTGCTCGTGGTCAGGAAAATCGCGTTGGTAATCGGCTCCGCGCTTGCGTTTGTGGCAATCACTTTGAGCGGGAATCCGGTTGGAGGGCGGAGGCGCGAGGCGAGTTGTTCGCCCGTCGCGGTCGAAGCCTCGTCGGTGTAAATCGCCGTGTCGGGTGTGAGCACGAACCCGCCTTCCGAGAGTGTCATGTGCGCGGGCTGTGGAACGATGGACGGATAATTTGTCTCCGCGGCCAACGACGTTGCCGCGGCAAAAACAACCAAGGACGCGAAGAACCGAAAAGCGATTGTCATCGAGGGACAGCATAAACGTAATCTGAAAAAGCGAAAGCATTTTGAGGTAGGGACGCCTCGCCGAGGCGTCCGAGGCCGTGGCGTTTTTCGAGCGCGTCCGGGCTCTCGAAAGACGTCTACCTTCCCATTAAATCGTCGATCGCTTCCGCCAAAGCTGTCAAATAATCGTCGCCCCTTGGATGATGCGTCAACGCGGCCAGAATGTAATGCCGCCGCGCGCCAGTGATGATGGCGGTGTCGTGCAGCCAGTCCTCCCATGATCCCCATTTGCGCAGAATGTGGACGCCCCGCCCAGCCAATCCTTTGACGAACTTGATGTTGTCGTGCGGAATTTGCGGCGACTCAAAAATTTCTTTCATCACTCGCGAGGCCGCCGGCGAAACAAGTTTGCCCTGCTCCAGCAAAAGATAAAATCGCAGGAGCTGCCGAATGGTCGCGCCATGCGAGTTGTCCCGCACTGGCGACCCGACGCGCTCAATGGCCAATCCGTAATGCTTCCCAACCCAAATGCCACCGTGCGTGGGATCATAAAATTGATAGGCGTCCAAGACGTCGCGAATTCGCGCCAGTCCCGTTTCCTGTGAAAATTTGGACGCCATTTCATTGCTGGACGCCTTGGCCATCAATCCGAGCTCGTGGCGGATTTGCGGATCAAGATGGGTTGCCGCCCCGGGATGAAGTTGGAAATAAGCCAGCAGGATTCCAATTTTGGGAACGCTGGCGCCGTATTCTTCAAAATCGGGCCGGATCATTGCCAGGCGCGCGGTTTGCAAATCGAGCAAGCCAACGGCGGTTTGATCTGGAGCCATGCCAAATTCATTGCGCAGCCGCGAATCAATTTTTTCGACGCTTGCTTGAAGGACGGGATCCGGCTGGGTTGAACCGTCCAAAACAAAATTTTGCGCCGCAGAGTTCAAATTAAACAATGGCCGCAGATTAACGCAGATCAACGCAGATAAATACAATGCAGAAAAAACCAAGATCCCGAGCCGGGCGCAAATGCCCGCACCTGACTATTTCATGTCAATCAAACGTATTTCAGAAATCTGCGTTGATCTGCGTTCATCTGCGGCCAATCAGCGGTTTCGGAATTGACACACTGCGGCCCCCTGCCCATTCTCCGCAAACTATGTTGGCAGCAGGCATCATCGGCGAGTTGCAGGGGCGGGTGGGTGCGGCGAATGTTCTTACGGCGGAGGAAGATTTAATCCCTTATTCATTCGACGGCACGGCCGCCCTCCGGCAAATGCCCGGCTGCGTCCTGTTCGCGCAGTCCACGGAGCATGTGCGCGATATTCTTCTTTACGCAAACACGGCGAGAATTCCCGTCGTGACGCGCGGCTCCGGCACCGGCTTGAGCGGCGGCAGTTTGCCCAGCGCGGATTGCATTGTTCTCTGCACGGTGAAGATGGGGAAAATCCTGGAATTGGACCGCGCCAATCTCACAATTCTCGTTGAGCCTGGCGCGACGACGCTTCAAGTCGCTGATGCGGCGAGCGCGGCGGGATTGTTTTATCCGCCCGATCCGGGCTCGATGAAAATTTCCACCATCGGCGGAAACGTCGCGGAAAATTCCGGCGGGCTGCGCGGATTGAAATACGGCATCACGCGCAATTACGTGATGGGACTGGAAGTGGTTTTGCCGAACGGCGAAATTATGTGGACGGGCAACAAGTGCGTCAAAGACGTCGCCGGTTACTCGATCAAGGATTTGTTTGTCGGCTCGGAAGGCACGCTTGGCGTCATCACGAAAGTGCTGCTGAAATTGATCCCGAAGCCCACCGCGAAGAAAACAATGATCGCGACGTTTTCGCAGATGGATCACGCGGCCGAAGCGGTGTCGGCGATCATTGCCGCGCAAATTATTCCATGCACGCTGGAATTTCTCGACCGCACCACTATTCAGTGCGTGGAGGATTACGCAAAAATCGGCCTGCCCCTGGATTGCGAGGCGCTGCTGCTGATGGAAACCGACGGCCATCCCGCCGCGGTGGCGGACGAGGCGGCCCGCATGGAGCAAATTTGCCGCGAGCGCGGCTGCAAGGAAGTCCGCGTGGCTCGCGATGAGGCGGAGGGAAATCAATTGGCCGCCGCCCGCCGCAGCGCCTTTTCCGCCCTCGCCCGCGTCGCGCCCACGACCATTCTCGAGGACGCCACCGTGCCGCGCAGCGAATTGGCGGCGATGATTCGTTTTGTTGACTCGATTGCGAAGAAATACAAATTGCGCATTGGCACCTTCGGCCACATGGGCGACGGAAATCTTCATCCTACCTTCCTCACCGACGAGCGCAATCACGAGGAAATGCACCGCGTCGAGGAAGCCTTTAAGGAGATATTCGACGAAGCCGTTCGCCGCGGCGGAACGATTACCGGCGAACACGGCGTCGGCCTGTCGAAGAAATCGTTCCTGCCGAAATTTCTCGGCGATGCCCAAATGCGCGTCACGCGGGAGTTGCGGAAGGCGCTTGATCCGAATGGCATTCTCAATCCTGGAAAAATGTTTGACTAAAAAGCAAGCTGCGGGCGCCAGCCCGCCAATGAAGGTAGGGACGCCTCGCCGAGGCGTCCGGGGACGTGGCAAAACAGGCAGCGAACTTCTCTTGACAGACCCTGTGCGCTGTTCTTCTTTGTGAAAATGACGACTCCCAACCGTCAATCGCTGCCGCACGATGTGCCGCTATGGATCGATCCTCAGAAAGAGGTGTATTTCATTACAGTGACGTGCCAGCAGAGAGGCTGGCCTCAACTTACCGGTCCCGCGGTCGCTGCCTCGCTGCTGGAGTCCGTTAAAATTCGCAATGAGAAATACATTTGGTTCGCGCATATTTTTCTTCTCATGCCGGACCATATTCATGCCCTGCTTTCATTTCCTCCGTCCAAAAACACGGTTCGCCAAACTGTAACGATGTGGAAACGCTGGACGTCTCGCCAACTGGGAATTGAGTGGCATCGGGACTTTTTTGAACACCGTCTTCGTTCGAACGAAAGCCGGCGCGAGAAGGCGGACTACATTCTTGCGAATCCGGTTAGGAAGGGGCTGGTCAAAGAGAGTTCGCAATGGCCTTATGTGTATTTTCCTGCAACTGGATGACCACGCCCCCGGACGCCTCGGCGAGGCGTCCCTACCTTAAAATGGCGCCTTCGGCGCGGGCCTAATTAATCTTGTCCGAAATTTGCCAGCGGAACATTCGCTTTTTCATCCACCGCACGGCCAGCAAGTCGTAGGATGACGCGAACAGCCGGTTCCACATGCCGTAATGCGTCTGGCCCGCGAAACGCGGGTGATGCGAGATCGGAATTTCCGTCACGGTGTAGCCTTCCATCTTGATGAGCGTCGGAAGAAAGCGGTGCATTCCCTTGAAGAATTTCAAATCCGCCACGCATTCCCTTTTGAAGGCGCGATACGAACAGCCTGCGTCTTCGATTTCTTCGCCGGATAATTTGTTGCGCACCCAATTGGCAATGCGCGACTGGGCCACCCGCAGCCAGCTATCTCCCTTGCTGCGCGCCTCCACTCGCGTGCCGCAGGCGCAATCGAATTTTTCCAGCGCCTTCAAAAAACTGGGGATGTCGCGCGGATCATTCTGCAAATCCGAATCGAGCGTGATGATGTAGCTCCCGCGCGAGGCCTTGAAGCCTGCCCACAGCGCCGCGGACTGGCCGCAATTGCGGGAAAGCTTTTGCGCGCGAATATGCGAGTCCACCGCCGCGCATTCCTTCAGCAGCGCCCACGAGCCGTCCGTGCTGCAATCGTCAATAAGAATGATTTCGTAAGTGACGCCCAGCGGCGCGACCGCCTCGGTGACGGCTTTGATCAAGGCGCGAATGTTGCCTTCCTCGTTGAAGCAAGGAAGGACGATGCTGAGAGTCGGACTGTCCGTCGGTAACGTATTCAGGACAGCGATTGTAAACAGCAACGCGGAAATTGTCTAATCGCTCGTTCGGAAAACTGTTCCCAAGGTAAGGACGCCTCGCCGAGGCGTCCGAGGGCGTGGCGTTTGTCGAACGCGTCCGGGCTTGTGAAAGTCCCCGGACGCCTCGGCGAGGCGTCCCTGCTTAAGAGATCTGATCCACCTTGGCCGCAAACACAAAATCGCTCTCCGTCAGGCCGTCAATCTTATGGGTCCAGAGCGTCAATTTCACTTTGCCCCAGGCCAGATAAATATCGGGATGATGATTTTGCGATTCGGCCAATTCCCCGAACGCGGTTGGTGAAGGCCAGAGCCTCGCGGAAATTGGCGAATTTATATTCGCGCTCGAGGTGATGTTCGTTGACGATGCGCCAATTGGAGTTGATTTGTTTCGAGAAACCCGCCAGCGCTTCACCCTTCAGGGCAGCGGCGGCGCCCTTGCAGGCCGCACATTCTTTTTCAGCCAAAGCAGTCATTCCGCAAGTTAACACGTTAACCAAAGCCGAGCAAACGGCCGCCTTGGTAGGTGATGAAGGCAAGAATCCATGCCAGCGCTCCCATGTAGAGCCATTGGAAGAGCGGCCATTTCCAGGAGTTCGTTTCCCGCCGCACGACCGCGACGGTGCTCACGCATTGCAGCGCCAGCACGTAGAAAACCATCAGCGTGACGCAGGTGAGCGTTGAGTAAACAGCTTTGCCGTCCGGCTTTTTTTGCTCACCAAGCACTTGCGACAATTTCTTGGCGTTCTTTTCGTCGTCCCCTTCAGCAACGTTATATACGACAGACATCGTGCTCACAAAAACTTCGCGCGCGGCAAATGAGCTAATGATGCCGATTCCCATTTTCCAATCGAACCCGAGCGGCGCAATCACGGGCTCGATAATCCGGCCGGCGTGACCGGCAAAACTTCCGCGCAAACGTTCGCCCGCCTGGGCGGCGGTGACTTCCCTGGCATGGGCATCCGCGCCGTGCCGGGGGTAGCTCGTCAGAAACCAGAGCAGAATATTGATTCCAAGAATTACCGTCCCGGCGCGAATAAGAAACAGCTTCGAGCGATCCCAGACGTGGCGGATGACGGCGCGGACCATGGGTCGTTTGTATGGCGGCAATTCCATCACGAGCATCGGCGTCTCGCCTTTGAGAAGCGTTTTCTTGAAAACCCACGCCATCACCAGCGCCACGATGATGCCCAGCAAATACATCGACAGCATCACCAGGCTTTCCAGCGCGATGCGCCCCGGCAGGCACGCGCCGATCAGCAATGTGTAAACGGGCAGCCGCGCGGAACAACTCATCAGCGGCGCAACCAAAATGGTGACCAGCCGATCCTTGCGCGTTTCAATGGTGCGCGTCGCCATGATTCCCGGGATGGCGCAGGCAAACGAACTCAGCATCGGAATAAAACTTTTCCCGTGCAGGCCGACTTTGCTCATCATCCGATCCATCAAGAAAGCCGCCCGCGCCATGTAGCCCGTGTCTTCGAGCAATCCAATAAATAAAAACAGCAGGCAAATTTGCGGCAGAAATGCCACGACCGCCCCGACGCCTTGGACAACTCCCTTCACCAACAACGCTTGCAGGTCTCCTGGTGGAATATGGTTCTCCAAAAACGTGCCGACTCCGCTAAAGAGCCACTGCAAAAAATCCATCGGCCATTGCGCAACGCTGAAAATCGTCACAAACATGAGGGCCATGATTCCCACGAAAATCGCCATGCCCCAGACCTTATGCGTGACAATGCGGTCGAGCTTGTCGCTAAAAGTCTCGCCGGAAATTCCTCCCGCAGTCGTGACCGCCCGTTGTATGGCCGCGATGCGCCCATACCGCGCCTCGATGGCCGCTCCGCGCCAATCAATCCCGGCCTTCTCCAATCGCTGCCGGGCGGCGAAAGCGGCCTGGCCAACTTCGGAGACATAATGTTGCGGAGCGCTGGACAGAAATTTCTCGTCGCTCACCAACAGCAACGCCTCCGCGCCGTGCAACTCCGGCGGGCTGGAATCCCGTCGAGCGAGCGTCGCCGCCATCGACCTCACCTCGGTTGCAAAAGCAGGCGGCAATTCACCGAACGGCGCGCGGGCGGCGCGCTTTTTTCCGGCGCGAGCAACGTCAACAATTTTTTGCTGCATCGCGCGCATTCCTTTTCCCGCGCTGGCAACCATCGGCACAACCGGAACATCCAATTCCGCTGCCAACTGCTCCGCATCAATCTCCTGGCCGATGCTTTCCGCGACATCGACCATGTTAAGCGCGATGATGGTCGGATAACCCAATTCAATCACCTGCGTGGCAAAATAAAGATTTCGCTCCAGATTGGACGCATCGACGACGATGACAACCGCCGCAGGGATCGGCACCTCCGGCAAACGATGAAACAGGACGTCCCGTGCAATTTGCTCGTCAAGCGATTGCGGGCTTAAGCTGTACGTGCCGGGCAAATCGAGAACCGTCAGCGGCAAATCCGGCGGGCTGGCTTGGAAACGCCCCTCTTTGCGCTCGACGGTCACACCCGCGTAATTGCCGACCCGCGCCCGCAGACCCGTTAGGGCATTGAAAACCGTCGTCTTCCCGGAATTGGGATTTCCCGTGAGGACAATGCAATTCGCCACGTTAGGCTGGGCCAATTGAGACTCAGTCGCAATTGGAAGCGGTGGCTTATTTTGGTTGGTGGGGGAATCCATTTGGCAGATGGCAGCGCTAACTGGCCGATTGAACCCAGATTTGTTCTGCGTCCTGTCGGCGAAGGGTAAGATGATAACCGCGAACCTTGATTTCCACCGGATCTCCAAGCGGAGCGAAGCGAACCAATTGGACGGGCGTTCCGACCAGCAATCCCATCTCAAGGAGGCGCCCGCGTTGTTCTGGACGCAATTTTATTTCGCTGACCGTGCCTGCGGCCCCGAGTTTCAGCGCGGTCAGGGGTTGGGCGCTCATGAAACTAAGCCACCTTTTGTCGTGGAAGCGGTTCGACGAGGATTTTTTCGGCCAAACGGCTGCTGATGCCGAGGCGGGCATTGCAAACCTGGCATATTAGATTAGTCTGGCGGCTCAGAAGCTTGATTTTCTGCTCTTCGCAAAACCCCATCTCCCGCAAGCGATGAGTCACTTCCGGTGTGGCGGACAATTGTTTGATGCGCACAGCCACGCCCGCATTGACCTTGCTAAGCGGGCACAAAAACGGCTGGGGACAAACATTGTCCCCCTCGCACGCCTGCGCTGGCTGCTCCTGCTTCTTCACCGGCTCAGACTATGCCACTTGAGACCCAGTTGCAAGTATTCACTGCCGTCGGCGCAGTCTGGCATGGGACAGAATGCTTCATCCCACATCACGAGCGGCACTTTCCATGGTTGGCAAACCATTTCACGCCTAATGATATATAATCTCCAAAAAACCCGCTACACCCGCTATCTCGTTGAGCATCAACCAGATAACCCGCCTACATTGGTTCCTCCACGTTTTCAGTGGAACAAACGATGGTGCAGGCATCTTGATGAAAATTTTCAGGGAACGGCGGAAAGACGCCGCGTTTCATGCAACCAGACAGCGCGGGAAGAAATGTTGCGGGTCTGTTGCGGGTTTGTTGCTATTTTTGTTGCCCCTTATCTCGTTGATGGTCAACCGTGTAGCGGGTGTTGCCCCTTTTTCGAGATCATACACTATAACGAGCTTTGGCCAAGCCAGTGCCAAGCCTGGATTCCAAATGGGTTGTCCCGCAGCGACGGCTAACGAGTTGTCTCATTCCACCAAATATGGCGAGGAACCCTGCATTTGCCGCTACAGAGCCGCTACAAACCCGCTACATTTCTTTCGAGTGGATTGCCATTGAATGAAACAATGTGTTTTCCATGGCCCGTCAGCCGTAACAATGCAGTTGAAATTGGGGAGCGCGGTCGTCTCGACCGCCGTCTTCGGCGTCCCGCCGAAGACATCTTGCGCAACTGATGACTCACCGAAAGGTGGATCCACATTTTCCGCCGAAGCCAGTCGGCGGGACGCCGACTGGAGGCGACCGAAGCGGTCGCGCTGCCCATCTCAACTGCATTGTTACGGCTTAGAGCTGTCGCCGCGGATGCGTTGGCCACAATTCATTCCACTGAAAACAGAGAGGAGGGTTTCTAAACACGATTGGCGGGGCATGCTGCCACCCCCGATCCCCGACACCCACTGTCCAAACTAAAGTGCAAAATAGTGAGGCCAAAAACCAAAGGCGCAATAGGGTGCAATAGCGTGCAATGCCGCGACCACGATTTATTTAGCTGCCCTTCCGAGCAGCCCGCTAAAACACAACCGCCCCCTGGAGGCGGGAATCCGCAAAATATCAAAGAACACGCCATGAGGGCGACAGGGGGAAAAATAAGGCCAAATAACCCTCTCGTCAATTAAGAGTGTAATTACACACTGATGTGGTATGGCGGGGCGTGACAAACGAAACATCAATTGTTCAGGCGGGACCGGAAGCAAAAACCTCGACGGCGGCAGAAGTGTTGCGGGTGGATGGGCTGCGCCCCGCGCGAGCAAGCAAGATTGCGCGGCTGTTCCATTGAAAAACGGCGACGAACCAAGAAGGAGACCGCACCAGCCTACCGCTTTGCAGCTTTTGCGGCCAACTCGGTCACGTCCAACCGGGCTTTCCGGGGATCGGGGGCATCGACCGGCGAACCGTCCGGGCGAAATTCTAGAATCTGGTCCTTGGCGGGATCGTAGCGCGTCCATTTTGGCAGGCTCGATCCATTAGGGTCGCCCGTCTTGGCGAAATTGGCCCAATATGTGTTCATTATCTTGGCGACCTCGTGGTCCTTGGGTGCCGCGATGTCTCCATTTCTGCCGGCAGGATTGCCGAACACATAAGGGATTTCGGATCCGTGTGGAGCGCCATAACGCATCATCTGCTGCATCGCAGCGGGGACATAGGAGAAGCGATAAAGGTAAGCCGATTGGCCCTTGGCGGCAAAGGCCCTCGCGGTGAACCGGGCCGGCTCCGCCCAGACTTTGTCGGTATTGACCATTGTGAGCATTTTGGCGAGTTCATTCGTTCCATCAGGATCGTAGGCGGCAATCGCTTGGGCTCTGAGGCTTCCGAACAGGGAAAACAATTCCTCCTTTGAACTGGCATTGACAAACCCCCCCTGAACTTCCGCACTATTGGACCCGATGATGAGCGGAACGTCTGCTTCCGTGCCTGCTTCGTATGCGCATTTTTTCCAAAAAAATTACGCGTATTTATTCACAACTATCGAAGCCGTGCATTTGACACACGAGGGATAATAAACACTTAAATTGTGAATAACTCTGTGGACAAATTCCCTCCCACCCCTATTGACTCGCCGGGGGAAAGGTGTTTTAATGTGGGCCAGCGTGGTAAGCGGGGGTAAGATAGGGCGAAACGCGGGGCAGCGCAACAAGAATTTTAGATGGCAAGTGAATCCGTCAGCGAAGCGACATATAGCTTGGTCTATCGCCATAGTTTGGATGACAAACGGCGATTGCCTGTGCCCTTTCGCTGGAGACCGAAGGATCCCCTCGAATTCACCCTGGTGGTCTGGCCCAAGCATGAGGCAGGGACTTGTTTGCGTGTATTCCCGCCCGGCCCATGGGCCAAGTTCCGCGCTGAGATTGAAGCCATGACCGATGTCGTCAAAAAACCGGCCTTGAAACGCCTGATCGGCAGCATGTCCACCAGCATGAAGCTGGACACGGCAGGCCGGCTGACAATTCCGGAGGAGATGACGATGGAGGCTGCGATTACGAATCAAGCAGTCCTGGTGGGGATGGTCGATCGATTTGAAATTTGGAGTCCCGAGCGGTACGCCGAGGCGAAGGCGCAGGATGTGCCAGTCTGGAAGGAAGCCTTGCAGGCGATGGGCGAATGAGCATGAACCCGTTCAACCTGATGACGAAGGGGCACACGATTCGTGGAACGAAGGATCTCGGCCATTACAAGCTGTTGACGAAGAATCCGCTGCCGAATTTTTCGGCAAACAAGGGCGCAAAGGCGAATCCCACAACTTCCCACGTCGTCCGGGAAGCGAAGCAAGCGGCGCTTTTTGAGCAGGCGAAACCGGCTCACCTTCCGGCGCCCGCTTTGCCGAAGCCGGAAGCTGTGGCAAAGCCAGAGCCAAGAGTGGTGCATGCGGTGCGGGCGATTCCGCCGATGCCAGCGCCGAAGGCGCCTTCGGCGGCCACGACAATCGCGGAAGCTCCTGCAAAACCGGCCGTGTGGAGCAAGTGGGCGGATGCGGCAGCCGGATGGATGCGCCAACTGGCGCCGGGCCGCAAGCCAAGCCCGATGCCGGCTATGGCAGTGCAGACAGAGCTGGCTTTGGAAAAGGTCAAGGTCATCCGGAACGACTTGGCGGAAGATGATTTGGAAGTGGTGGCTGTAAACGCGAAGGCGGGCAAGGAAGCAAAGCCCGCTCGCGACGCAAAAGCGCTGCAAGTGCAGGAGCAGCAGCAGGCATCGGCGCAACCATGAAAAGTGAAACCGTTTTTTCATCGGCCAGTGATGGAGCGCCAGGTTCTGGAAGCGCTGCAGCCCAAGCCGGGCGGCCTTTACGCCGACGGCACTGTTGGGGGTGGGGGACACGCTTTCGCAGTCTTGCAGGCGAGCGCGCCGACCGGGCGGTTGGTGGCGTGCGACCGGGATGGAGCGGCAGTGGAAGCGGCCACAGCGCGTCTCTGCGAGTTCGCGGGACGCTTTGAGATCCGGCGCGGGAATTTTGCGGAACTGGCGGGATGGGTCGAACCGGAAAGTTGTGACGGGCTGCTTTTGGATCTCGGCGTAAGCAGCGCGCAACTGGATCAGCCCGAGCGCGGATTCAGTTTTCAGGAAGACGGGCCGCTCGATATGCGGCAGGACCAGCGGCAGGAATGGACCGCGGCCAAGCTCCTCAACGAGGCGGGCGCTGAGGAACTGGCGGAGATTTTTTGGCGCTACGGCAACGAAGAGCAGTCACGGCGGATGGCGAAGGCGATTGTGCGCGAGCGGGAAACGCGGCCTTGGAGCAGAACGCGCGCATTGGCGGAGTTGATTGAGAAAATTTCGCCTAGGGCGGGGCGAAAATCGCACCCGGCAACCAAAGTCTTCCAGGCCTTGCGCATGGCAGTCAATGACGAGCTCGGTTCTTTGGAACGCGGTTTGGTGGCGGCAATGAAGATTTTAAGGCCCGGCGGCCGGTTTGCCCTGTTAACTTTTCATTCGGTGGAGGACCGGATGGTGAAGGAATTCGGCAACCGGCTGTCTCGGGACTACGAATCGCCCGGGCCGGTGGATGTCCCGGAGTTGCGCGTGCCGCGCCCGCCGCAAGTGCGGTGGGTGTCAAGAAAAGCGATCATGCCGGACGAAGCGGAGTTGAGCGAAAACCCGCGCAGCCGGAGCGCGCAATTGAGAGTGATGGAGAAATTAAAATTTTAGCGAGAGCGGCGATGAGAGCGCCAATTTGATTTTGTGAACTTTCGGTTTGCGCGGCTCGGCAGGAGCCTCGCCCTACCGAGCGCTTGGTAGGGCGAGGCTCCTGCCGAGCCGGGCGGCAAAAAGCAGGCAGTTGGCGAATTGAGAATAGCGATGAACGGATAGAGAGCATGGCACGCAATAAGAAGAACGATGCAGAGCTGAAAGTGGCGCCCGTATTAACGGTGCTGGTGCTTTGCGGGCTGTTCGCCGCGCTTGGCGTGGGTTTCGTTTGGTACAAAAACCAGATCGATCACCTCGGCGCTCAAATCAAGGATCGCGAATCGCGCCTCATCGAACTCGTTCGGCAGAACAAAATGCGCCGCGACCAACTGGCCACCCTTTGTTCTCCCATTTCTTTGGAAGCGCGAGTCAAAAAGCTGAACCTGGGCCTTGGCCCCCCCGCCCTATCGCAGGTCATCCGCATTGTGGATGCGCCTGAATACGAGCAGCCAGTCCAGCAGGCCCCGAGGCCGGACACACAGCCGGTGACGGTGGCGATGGCCGCGCGCAAGAATTAACTTGGCCGCTGCTCGCGTTGTTCGGAAGGAGGAACCGAACGGCGCGGGCGGCTGGCTGAGGTTTGGATTTAATGTCAACGCAACACCTAAAATTATACGGGATGACAGCCGGCCTCGGCCTGTTGCTGGCGGCCCTTGCGTTGCGCCTGGTCGATCTCCAGGTCATCCGCCACGACACCTATCTGGCGATGGCCCAGTCGAATACGGTCACCACGATCCGCCGCCCGCCGATGCGCGGCCAGATTCTCGATTGCCACGGCACGCCGCTGGCCCAGAGCCAACCCGCGAAAACGGTTTGCGCGGACCCTACACTCATCAGCAACCAGTACGTCCGCGTCGCCCAGGTTCTCGCTCCGCTCTTGCAGACGAATGAGGCGTATCTCGCCGAGCGCCTGCGCCCGCGCTATCGAATCGAAAAGGGAAAAACCAATCTCGTCCAATACGTTGTCCTCAAGCGCAAAGTGCCGCTGGACACCTGGGAGAAAATTCACGACGCCATGTCCGGGCTGAGTTTCGGCGTGGACGAATCCAAACTGAAATCGTCTGACCAATTGTTCTGCGCCAATCTGCGCCGCAAAGCCATTTTCCCGGAGGAGGATCAGATTCGCACCTATCCCTACCAGCGGCTTGCCTGCCATGTTGTCGGTTTCACCGCCACAGAAACCAACGAAGTTGGAATGAGCGGCATCGAGCACTCCTATAACAAGGCGCTGGAGGGCGTGGCTGGCTGGCGCAAGACGGAGCAAGACAAGCGCCAGCGCGAATTGGTGGCGTTTCGCGATGAAGATGTCGCCGCGCGTGACGGCTACAATGTGGTGCTCACCATCGACCAGGAATTGCAGAGCATCGTCGAAAGCGAACTTGCCGAGGCCATGACGAAGCACTCTCCCGATAGCATCTCCTGCACGATGGTTCGCCCCCGCACCGGCGAAATTCTGGCGATGGCCAACATTCCCAATTACGATTTGAATCATCCCGGCGCCTTCCCGCCGGACGCCCTGCGCAATCGCATTATTTCGGATGTGGCCGAACCGGGCTCGACTTTCAAGATCGTGGCGGTGACCGCTGGATTGAATGAGCACCTCACCACCCTCAGCGAAATGTTCAATTGCGAGAACGGCGTCTTCCTCTACGCCGGCCGCCGGCTGCATGATCACGAGCCCTTCGGCATGCTCTCGGTCGAAAACATCATCACCAAGTCGTCGAACATTGGCGCGGCCAAGATTGGGATGCGGCTCGGGAATGACACGCTCTGGCGTTACATCCACAACTTCGGATTCGGCGAGCGCACCGGCATCGATCTCCCGGCGGAAGTCAGCGGCATCGTCCATCCGGTGAACAAATGGACCAAGGTTTCCATCGCGCAAATCCCGATGGGCCAGGGCGTGGCGGTGACGGCGCTGCAAACGGTGATGGCGATGTCCGCCATCGCCAACGACGGCGTGCTGATGCGCCCGATGATTGTCAGTTCGCTGCAGGAGCCGGGCGGCAAAGTGGTGATGAATTACAAGCCGCAACCGATCCGCCGCGTGGCCAGTTCCTCCGCCATCCGCGACATGGTGACGGCGCTCAAGACGGTTCCGACGGCGGACGGTACGGCGGTGGCCGCCCGTTTGGAGCATTATACCGTGGCCGGCAAAACCGGCACCGCCCAGGAAGTCGATCACGGCCATTACATCCAACGATTCTATTCGTCCTTCATCGGATTTTTCCCCGCCGACAATCCGGAAATCTGCATCTCGGTCGTCATGGACAATGCGAAAGACGGGCATTACGGCGGCAAAACCGCCGGGCCCGTTTTTCACGCCATCGCCGAACGCGCCGCGGATTACCTGAATTTGAAACCTGACATCGCACCGACACAATCGGCCCAGCCCGGCCAGATTCTCTCGGTTGCGACGGGAACACTGCATCACTGAAAGATATTATGGAACCACGCACACTCGAGTTTATCGCGCAAGTCATGGACGGGGAACTGCTCAACGGTTCGCCCACGCGCGCCATTTCACGTCTCTGCACCAACTCCGGTCAAGTCGAGCAGGGAGACTTGTTCATCGCCCTGGCCGGGGAGCGTTTTGACGGCCACGCGTTTTTGTCGGACGTCGCGCAACGCGGAGCGGCCGCCGTAGTCGCCGATCGCGCCAAAATCCCTGTCGGCTTCGACGATTGCCCGGTCATCGCGGTGCAGAACACGCGCCGCGCGCTCGGCCGCCTGGCTGCCGCCTATCGCAGTGGATTTGATCTTCCGGTGATCGCCGTCGGCGGCTCCAACGGCAAAACCACCACCAAGGAATTGACCGCCTCCATCCTGCGACAGCGCATGGCGACGTTGTGGAGCGAAGCGAGTTTCAACAACGACATCGGCGTTCCGTTGACACTGGTGCGCATGGAGGCGATGCACCGCGCCGCTGTCCTTGAAGCCGGCACCAATCATCCTGGCGAATTGGCTCCGCTGCTGAAAATGATGCAGCCGCGTTTCGGCGTCATTACTAATATTGGGCGCGAGCACCTCGAATTTTTCCACGACCTCGTCGGCGTGGTGCGCGAAGAAGGCGCGATGGCCGAATGCCTGCCTTCCGATGGCGTGCTGTTTTTGAACGGCGATAACCCGTGGAGCGAAATCCTCGCCCGCCGCACCCGCGCCCGCGTGGTGCAAGTTGGCCTGGAGCGCAGCAACGATTGTGTCGCCTCCAACGTCCGCGTGGACGATTCCGGGACGACGTTCGACATTGATTGCCGCTACCCGGGATTGTCCGGCGAATATCGCATCCAGCTTTTGGGTCGCCATCAAGTGACCAACGCGCTGCTCGCCTTCGCGGTGGGCGCGGAAATGGGATTGAACGGCGACGAGATTCGGCGTGGCCTGATGGTTTGCGCGCCCTCCAAGATGCGCCTGCAAATGTCCAATCCCGGCGGCATCCATGTGCTCGACGATTCTTACAACGCCAACGCCGATTCGATGCTGGCCGCCTTGCAGACACTGCGCGAATTTCCCTGCACCGGCCGCCGCGTCGCCGTGCTGGGCGACATGGCCGAATTGGGCGATTGCTCGCGCGCCGCGCATTTTGAAATAGGCCGCCGCGCTGCTTCGTCGCGGCTTGATCAATTGTTCGCTGTGGGGCCGCACGGCTGCGAAATCGCCGCCGCCGCCCGCGCCCGCGGTTTCAACAGCGTGGTGGAAATCGGCGAAGTCGAAGACGCCGCCAAGGCTGTCAAAGAATTTGCCCGCCCCGGCGACGTCGTCCTCGTGAAAGCCTCGCGCTCGATGCGTTTGGAACGCATCGCTGACGCATTGCGGGCGTGCGCCTGCGGCTGCGGTTTCGCCACCCATCAGGCTGCCTGACATGCTTTATTACCTCAGCCAGATTGCGCTCCTGCACGCGAAGAATACTTCGTGGGCGGGGCCGCTGTCATTTCTCAGGCTGTTCGGATACATCACGTTCCGGACGGCGGGTGCGGCGGTGACGGCGCTGATGCTGAGCTGGTGGCTGGGGCCGCGCATGATTCCGTGGCTGCGCCGCTCGCGCTACGGCCAGGAATACGAGGATCGCGCGAAGGAGTTGGGAAAATTGGAAGTGCGCGCCACCGACAAACGCGGCACTCCCACCATGGGCGGATTGATGATCGTGCTCGTTCTGGATGTGACGACGGTTCTTTGGGCGCAGTGGAATACGCTGATTCGCTTGGTCATGCTCACCGTCATCGTGCTGTGCGGCCTCGGATTCATTGACGACTACGCGAAGGTCACGAAGCAAAACAGCAACGGCGTGGAGGAATTCATCAAGCTCTGGGTGCAAGGCGCGCTCGCCGTGTTCGTGGCCTTTTACCTCTGGCGGCTGCCTAGCACCAGCTTGCTGGTAAGCCAGATCATGGTGCCCTTTTACAAGTATCCTGTCCTCACCGGGACGGCGGGTGTGGTCGTCGGCCTGTTATTGACAGCTTGCACGATTGTCGGCAGCTCCAACGCGGTCAATCTCACCGACGGCTTGGATGGCCTGGCCATCGGCTGCACGGCGATCGTTTCGTTTGTCTTTCTCGTGCTCACTTACCTCTCAGGAAACGCCAAGACGGCGGCCTACCTGCAAATCCCGCATGTCAGCGGAGCCGGTGAGCTAACCGTTTTCTGCTCGGCCATGATCGGGGCGAGCCTCGGGTTCATGTGGTTCAACTGCCATCCGGCCCAGGTTTTCATGGGCGACACCGGATCGCTGGCGCTCGGCGGCGTCCTGGGAATGATCGCCGTGCTGATTCACCAGCCACTGGTGCTGGCGCTGGCCGGTGGTGTGTTTGTGGCCGAGGCGGGTTCCGTCATCATTCAGCGAAGCTGGTTCAAGCTAACGCGCTGGAAGTTTGGCGAAGGCCGGCGCGCCTTTCGGATGGCCCCGCTCCACCACCATTTTGAAAAGCTCGGCTGGCACGAATCCCAGGTGGTGACCCGCTTTTATATTTTGTGCGTTTTGTTTGCGGTTTTGGCCTTTAGCACGCTGAAAATAAGATGAACCTTTTGGGTCATAAAAATTTCGAAAATATTCGCGCGCAAGGGCACTTTACCACTTGCAAAAAACTTGCTGTTTTGCTATACACAAAACTCAAGGCGGTCAAAAGACCGCGGCGGAGTTCTGAGTTCACCAGCTTGTTCGAGCGTTGGTTCACACCGACAGACTGTCAGGCGGGTGTTTTCTTGCTCCGATTTTTTACAGGGTTTTGCAACCCAATCCGTTGTGGTTGGAGTTCGCAAAACCACAAGATGCTGATTTTTGATAAGCTAATTAAAATGAATGGATTAGAGAATATTGGGTGAAAAATGAGCCTTTTTTCAACAATCTTCAATTTCCGACACTTTGCTTCGTGGTTCTTTGAGGGAGAACCCCGGCGCAAATCCGAACACAAAACAATCCTCAAAAAAAATAAGAAAGCATTGAGTCAATATGAATAATACCAGCCCGCTCGTCCCGCAAGGCGCCATCCCGCCTCGCCCGAAAAACAGTCTCTACTTCAAAATTCTCATGGTCCTGTCGCTCCATGTCGTCATCATCGGCGGCATGCTGCTCCAAGGCTGCAAGGATACGTCCAATACTCCGAAGCCGGAGGGTGGTCCGAATGTTGTGGGCGCTGATTTGAGCAACAGCAATTCGTCGCCGACCTCGCCGCTGACCAACGACATGAACCCCCTCGTCACGGGCGCCTCGTTGAGCAACCAGCAGCAGAGCATCACCCAGCTCTTGCCACCCGGACCGATGCCCACGACGTCCACGGTGTCCACCATCGTGACCCAGCCGGCCTTGGTTCCCCCGCCCGCCCCGAAGGACACCACTCCCGTCGTTGCGCCTGTTGAAGGCGGCAAGGATTATGTGATCGCCAAAGGCGACACGCTGGCCGTCATTGCCCACAAAAACGGCGTTTCGCTGAAGGCATTGGAGGAAGCCAATCCCGGCGTCAACCCCAAGAAACTGCATGTCGGACAGAAAGTGCAGATCCCTGGCGCTGGCTCTGCCGTCGCCTCGACCGCTGGCGCAATGAAAACGGCAGAGATGTCACCTGCCGGTGAAGGCGATGTCTATGTGGTGAAAGCCGGGGACACGCTCTCGAAGATCGCGAAGCTGCACGCCACTTCCTACAAGAAGATCATGGCCATGAACGAATTGAAGACCACGTCGATCCACGCTGGCCAGAAGTTGAAACTGCCAGCGGCGAAAACCTCGACCACGGAGCCCGCGGCGCCGACAAACACCACGCCGGCGATGAAGGTTTCATCGGCGGCGACGCCTGCGGCCCCGATCGCGAAGAATTAACACGCCAGCACTCGCGGGACGCCAGGCAAACCCTCTGCCTGGCGTCCTGTTTTTCAAGCCACCATGAAATGGGCCGCCTCCATTCTGATTTTCTGCGCGGCGGTTTTGATCGGACTCGGCATGGTCATGCTTTACAGCTCGAGCATGAATGACGACCAAAAGAAACCGAAGGCCCAAGGACAAACTGCCGCCGCTGTCAACAACGCGGCCCACAAGCCGGAAGCGGACCGGCCCTCGGTCGGAACCCGCTACCTCAAGTCTCAATTCAAGCTGTTCCTCGTCGGTCTCGTTTGCGCGTTCGTCGCCGCGTGTTGGGATTACCGGCGTCTCAAAAAGCTTTCGCCCTATCTTCTGGCGGTGGCGGCGATTCTGCTCGCGCTGGTCTTTGCACCGGGAATAGGGCACGGAGCCGGCGGCGCCCGCCGCTGGATTGGCCACGGAGCCGTCTTTTTCCAGCCTTCTGAGCTGGCCAAATTGGCGCTGATCATTTTCCTCGCCGCTTACGCCGATCACTACCAGCGCTTCATGGGGCAATTCTGGAAGGGATTGGTCATCCCCTGCCTTTTCATCGCGGTGATTCTGGGATTGATCTTCCGGGAACCGGATCGCGGCTGCACCATTTTGCTCGCCGCTGTGTGTTGTGTGATGCTCGTGGTGGCCGGCGTGAGAATCTCTTTCCTGGCAGCGCCGGCTGCCCTGGCGGCGGTGGCTCTCGGCTATTCGCTTTTTCACGATCACATGCGCATGGGCCGCATCATGGCCTGGCTGCATCCAGAGCAAAACAAAGATGGCGCGGGTTATCAGGTTCGTGAGGCGATGATTGCGTTGGGATCCGGAGGGCCATGGGGATTGGGCTTGGGGAATGGCCGCCAAAAATTGGGCTTCGTGCCCGAGCACCATACGGATTTTATTTTTTCCATCATCGGCGAGGAGCTTGGATTAATTGCCACGTTAATCGTAGTGGCCTTGTTTGCGGTGATTATCATTTGCGGTCTGCTCATCGCCCTGCGCGCGAGCGATACCTTCGGGATGCTGATTGCCACCGGCCTCACGTTCATGATCGGCTTTCAAACTTTCATCAACATCGGAGTGGTTACGGGAATATTGCCCAACAAAGGATTGCCGCTGCCCTTTATCAGTTTCGGCGGGTCGAATTTGGTTTTGATGCTTGTTTCCGTCGGGATGCTTGTTTCCATCTCGCGCTATGCCCGGGAGCCGGAAACAGTTCCGCAGAAATCCTCCAACCCATTCGAAGCCAACCTGGGACCATCACATGCCTGACGTGAACAAGAATTGCAAACCGCCCGTCGTGATGATCGCCTGCGGCGGGACGGGCGGACATCTTTTCCCCGGACGCGCCGTGGCGGAAGAACTTCTCGCCCGCGGCTGCAACGTGACGCTGATGATTTCGCCGAAGGAGGTCGACCAAAAAGCCGTGGCAGACGTCAAAGGAATGAGCATTGTGACCATTCCGGCGGTTGGATTCAGCAAGGGTGGTTTGATTTCGTTCGCGGCGGGATTTCTCAAGTCATATCGGTTGTCCCGCCAGCTCTTTAAGAACAAGCGCCCTGACATTGTGCTTGCGATGGGTGGATTTGTCAGCGCGCCGCCGATTTGCGCGGCCAGAGGCTTCGGCGCGAAAACATTTCTGCACGAATCTAACAGCATTCCCGGCCGGGCCAATCGCTGGCTGGCCCCTTGGGTGGATGGGGCGTTTGTTTATTTTGCCGAGGCCGGGAACCGCTTGCGGGCGCGGCGGGTCGAAGTGTCCGGCATGCCGGTGCGGCCCCGCTTTTTGCAGCCAATGGCCGCCAGCGAGGCCCGCGCGGGGCTGGGGTTGAATCCAGACGCTCCGCTGCTGCTTGTGATGGGCGGAAGCCAGGGAGCCACGAAGGTCAACGAACTCGCTGTCGCTGCCGCCGCGTCTTTGCGCAAAATCATTCCTGGCTTGCAGTTCATGCATTTGACAGGCGAACGGGATGTTGAACGCGTCCGCCAGGCATATGCCGCCCAGAATTCCCCGGCGCTCGTGCATGCCTTTTTCGATGACATGGGTTTGGCCCTCGCGGCGTCCGATGTGGCCATCAGCCGCGCTGGCGCGTCATCGTTGGCGGAAATGGCGGCCCGCCAATTGCCGGCCGTCTTGATTCCTTATCCCACCGCCGCCGACAACCACCAGCATTTCAACGCCCTCGCCTTCGTCAAAAGCGGCGCGGCGCGGATGCTCGCCCAATCGACGGCCACGGCGGAAACCTTGGCGGCGGAAATCATCGCGCTGATTGAGCCCGGGCCGAGCCGCGCGGAGACGCAGCAGGCGCTGACGACATGGCACGTGCCCGGAGCCGCCGCGCACATCGCGGAGAGAATGTTGCATTGGAATAAATCCGAGGTGTTGTCCCAATCCGTGAACGGGCCGAAGCGAATGCCTGTGCTGACATATTAACTCATGCCCGTCCTCACCTCCATTTTTGACAAGCTCAAAAGCTGCGCTCCCACGGGGGTGATTCGCGAAAACGAGCCGCTTGCAAAGCGGACGACCTTGCGCGTCGGCGGCTGCGCGGATATTTACGCCGAGCCAGCGTCCGAAGCGGAATTGTCCGCCATCGTCCAATGCTGCCACGCGGATGAAATTCCGCTCATGGCGCTTGGGCGTGGTTCCAATTTGCTGATTCGCGATCACGGCATTCGCGGGGTCGTCGTCAGTTTGTCGCATCCGAGTTTTTCCCAAGTTGAAGTGGGCGGCTGTGAAATTCGCGCGGGCGCGGGCGCGAAATTGAAAGCAGTCTCCGCAAAGGCCCGCGAGAGCTGCCTCGGCGGATTGGAGTTTTTGGAAGGCATTCCCGGCAGCGTCGGAGGCGCGCTCCGCATGAATGCTGGCGCGATGGGAAGCGTGACTTTCGAATGCGTGACGCAAGTGCGCCTCATGGATGGCGCGGGCCAAATCAGCGAACGCAACGTCGCTGATGTCGCGGTGGAATATCGCTCATGCCCGCTTTTCAAAACGAACATCGCGCTCGCCGCCACCTTTCGCGGAAAGCCGGACACGAAGGACGCCATCGCCAGACGCGCCAGCGAATTCAACCAAAAGCGCTGGACGTCGCAACCCAAGGAGCCGAGCGCGGGATGCATCTTCAGAAATCCCTTGCCCCAGCTTTCGGCTGGAAAATTAATCGACGAACTTGGCTTGAAAGGCACCCGGCGCGGCGGCGCGGTGATCTCGACGGTGCATGGGAATTTTATTGTCAACGACGGCTCCGCGACGGCGGCGGACGTGCTGGAATTGATCGCGCTGATCAAGGAGCGCGCCAAAGCGGAGCGCGGTGTTGAACTGCGCGAGGAAGTGGAGATTATTGGCGAATGAGCATTCAAACATTAAATGTCACTGTCATGCTGGGCGGGCCTTCCTCGGAGCGCGAAGTTTCGCTGCGCACCGGCGCGGCGGTCGCGAAGGCGCTTCGCTCCCTCGGCCACACCGTTCACGAGCTTGATCCGCAAACGCCGTGGCAGTTGCCTGCGGGAACGGATGTCGTTTTTCTCGCGCTCCACGGAACCTACGGCGAAGACGGCACGGTGCAGGAGGAATTGGAAAAGCTTGGCGTGCCTTACACGGGCTGCGGTCCTGAAGCCAGCCGCATTGCATTTGACAAGGTTGCCACCAAGAAACGCTGTCTCGCGGCAGGCGTGCCGACGGCCAGGTTCGTCGTGTTCGACAAACCCGGCTCGCCATGGCCAGCCGGCTGGCACCCGCCGGTCGTCTTGAAACCGGTACGCCAGGGTTCCAGCGTCGGATTGCAAATGGTCGACAACGTCAGCGATTGGGACAAATCGCTCGCGGAATCTTTTCGTTACGACACCGAAGTGTTGATGGAGGAAAAAATCATCGGGCGCGAGGCGACGGTTGGAATTCTTGATGACAAGCCTCTGCCGGTGGCGGAAGTGCGGGTAAAACAAGGATTCTTCGATTACAAAAACAAATACACGCCCGGCGCCGCTGATCATTTTTGCCCCGCGCCATTTGATCCGCCGCTGACGGCGCGAATCCAGCAGGCGGCCCTTGGCGCGTTTCACGCGGTGGGCGGGCGCGACTACTCGCGCGTTGACGTGATGGTGCGCGCGAATGGCGATCTGTTTGTTTTGGAAGTCAACACGCTGCCTGGAATGACCGAAACCAGCATTTTGCCGGAAGCGGCGGCGGCCGGCGGTTACACCTACGCGCAGCTTTGCCAGAAAATGCTGGAGCTGGCGATGGTCCGCTCCAGGAGAAAATAATATGTTCAGACGGCTGTTCGGAAAACGAAAGAACCGGCGCGCGCCAGATCGCGAGCATGTGCTTGACATAAAGTTGCGCACAAGCATGAACCGCGCGGCCCAGGTTCGCACCGCCGGCTTCGGCGTGCTGCTGCTGCTGAGCGTGGCCGTGATTTCCATTGTTGTCTGGCGTGGCGGGCAATGGGTGCTCGACGGCCTCGTCTACCAAAACGACTCTTTCGCCATCCAGCAAATCGAAGTCGAGACCGACGGCGTCCTGAATTCCGGCGCGATTCGCGGCTGGGCGCGAGTTCATCTCGGCGAAAATTTGATGGCGCTCGATTTGATGCGCGTCAAACGCGACCTTGAAGCGCAGCCGCCGATTCAATTCGTCGCCGTGGAACGCGTCCTTCCGCACACGCTTAAGTTAATTGTCAACGAGCGCGAACCCATCGCGCAAACACTGGTGCAATTCATGCGTCCCAATGGCGCCGCCGACTTCGCCGTTTTCGATTTCGACGAGGCCGGCTATGTGATGCGCCCAATCGATCCTGCCTGGCGCACCGCGCTGCCTGCGGCCAACGAACGCCTGCCGATTTTGGTGGGCGTGTCCCCGACTGAACCGCAACCGGGCCACCAAGTGACCTCGCCGCCGATCCTCGCCGCGCTCGCGCTTATTTCCGAATTCGACCATTCGCCGATGACGGGCATGGTGGAATTGGAGCGCATCGATGTTTCGCTGCCGGATGTTTTGAAAGTGACGACCACGCAAAAAGCGGAAATCACATTTTCGCTCGCGCACTTCGACACGCAATTGCGCCATTGGCGTTTGATTTATGATTTATTCCAGCAGAGCGGAAGAGCCATCGCGACCTTGGACCTGTCCATCTCCAACAATTTGCCGGTGCATTCGGTGGCGGCGAACTCCGTCCCGCCCGTTGCCCCGCACCCGATTAAACCCGCGCGCCCGAAAAGGAAACATGTTTGATTCGTCGTCCATCATCGTCGGCCTGGAAATTGGCACCTCGAAAATCTGCGTGGTGGCAGGCGAAATTACCGCCGGCAACACGCTGAACATCATCGGCCTCGGCCAGGCGCGCTCGCGCGGCGTGCGCAAAGGCGAGATCGCCGATGCGGGTCTCGCCAGCGAAGATGTCCGCAACGCCATCGTGGAGGCCGAGCAAATGGCCAACGCGGAAATTCGCAGCGTCTATCTCGGCGTGACCGGAAATCACGTTCGCGGTTTCAACAACCATGGCGTCCACCAAATCGTCTCCGCCGATCGCGAAATTACAAAAGAAGACGTGCAAGATGTCATTAAAAACGCCAAGGCGATCAACTTGCCCATGGACAATACGGTGGTGCATGCCATCCGCCAATTGTTCAAAGTCGACGAACAGCTCGGCGTGCAAAATCCGGTCGGAATGTATGGCGGGAAAGTGGAAGTGGATGTTCACGTGGTCCACGGCCATGTCAACCGTTTGAAAAATTCGGTGGCGGTGGTGCGCAGCTTGCAATTGGAAGTTGAGGAGATTGTCTTCAACGGTTTGGCTTCGGCGCTTGCGCTGCTCTCCAACGAGCAGAAAGAAATCGGCTCGCTGGTCATCGACATTGGCGCGGGCGCGACTGAATACGTCGTCGCGCACAACGGCATTATCAAGCACACGGGCGTGCTGGCAGTCGGAGGCGATCACATTTCCAACGATCTCGCCTACGGCTTGAAAGTCCCGCTCGGCCGCGCCGAACAATTGAAGATCGAGCGCGGCGGCGCATTTGTCGATGATTCCGTCAAAGGCCAGACGATTTCCTCCGAGGGCGACTTGGGGATGCCGCAAAAAATCATCAACGTCGAACATCTTCGGCGCATCATGTCGCTGCGCCTCGAGGAGACGTTTGAATTGATCGAAGCGGAACTGGCCGGTCTCGAATTGCTCGACCGGCTGCGCGCTGGTGTTTTTCTGTGCGGCGGCGGCGCGCGCATCCCGGGAATCCAAACGCTCGCGGAAAATGTTTTCCAGATGCCCGTATTTCTGGGAAAGACGAATTCCATCAGCAGCTTGAAATCCGCCCTGGATCAACCGGAATTTGCCACGGCCATCGGCCTGGTGAAATTCGGCTCGCTGCAGCAGAAACGCAAACCCGCGGGCGGATTGGCGGGCGGCATCGCCAAAACCATCGCGGAAATCTTCAAAAAATAAGCAACCATGAGCGCACCTCTTGACCAACCCGTGGAGCCGGCTGTTCAGAAAAAACTCGTCCTGAAAGTTTTCGGTCTGGGCGGCGCCGGCTGCAATGCCGCTGGCTTTGCCTCGCAGGCGGGTTTCGCCGGGGTGGAATTTCTCGCTGTCAATACGGATTCCCAATCGCTTGAAGCGTGCGCCGCGACAAATCGATTTGTGCTGGGCGCGACCAAAACGCGCGGCTTGGGCGCAGGAGGCGATCCTGAATTGGGCCGCACCTCGGCTGAGGAGGATGCCGAGAAAATTCGCTCGTTTTGCACCGGAGCGGATATTGTTTTTTTACTCGCGGGGTTGGGCGGAGGCACCGGCACCGGCGCCGCGCCGGTCTTCGCGCGCATCGCGAGAGAATGCGGCGCGCTCGTGCTTGCGCTGGTTACGCTGCCGTTCGAATTCGAAGGCACCCGCCGCCAAAGCCAGGCCCAGGCTGGCTTGAAATTCGTCAAGACCCACGCCGACGTTGTCATTTGCCTGCCGAACCAGAAACTTTCCAAGATGCTCGATGACAACACGAGCGTGCTCGAAGCATTCAAAATCAGCAACGCGCTCCTGGCCGATGGATTGCGCGGCATTTGGCGCATGCTGACGCAGACCGGTTTGATCAATGTCGATTTCGCCGATCTTTGCTCTGTGACACGCGGTCGTCACGCCGCTGGATTTTTCGCCACTGCGGAAGCCTCCGGCGAAAAGCGCGTCGAGCAAGTCATCGAAAAACTGCTTGCCCATCCGTTGTTGGACAGCGGCCATATTTTGACGGAATCCGACGCGCTGCTGGTCAGCGTGGTGGGCGGGCCGGATATTTTGATGAGCGAGATTCACAAATTGATGGAGCCGATCCATCGCCAAAGTGAAAACGCCCACATCATTTTCGGCGCGGCCATCGACGAAGCATTTGCCGGCCGCCTCTCCGTGACCTTGATCGCGTCCTCGCGCCGTCCCGAGGAGGAACACGTGCCCGCGCCGCAAAGCACGCGCGCGTCCGCCAGCGAGCCGATTGTGGAAAGCCTGGAGAGCATGCAATTTCTCGATCCCGCCAAATCCGAGCGCCCGCCCGCTTCGCGTTTCGTCGCCCCGCCGCCAGAACTGTCGCCCGAGAAAAAAGAGCAGCTCATGCGCGGTCATTCCAGCCGCTCGCGCAAGCGCATCACGTCGCGCCTGCAAAAAGAGTTGCCGCTGGAAATCATCCACAAAGGCCGCTTCGAAAAGAGCGATCCAACGATCCGCAACGGCGAGGATTTAGACGTGCCGACATACATTCGGCGGGGCGTTTCGCTGAATTAGCGAAATACATTGCCATCCGTCGCGTCACGCGCTTACAGTGCCAGCACAATCCCAATCGGTGGGTTCGTTGACTAAACGACTATGAAAACGACCGCGAAAAGCGCCCGCGGAACTAAAGCCAAGCCGTCCGCCACGGGCAAGATTCATCCCGTCATCATTTACCCGTTCAAGCAGCCGGCCGATTACACGGACCTGGAAGCGCTTTACGGATTGGTCGCCCGCCTTGCGGCCGCACCGGATATTTACACACGCCCCATGACCGTGATGGATCGCAAGACTTTTTACACGATGGAAGGCCATCAGGCGTTTATTGATTTTCGCGAAAAGACGGTTTTGAAGCACTCCGATATTCTGGACACATGGAGCGTCGACACCTGCCAGATGTGGTACGAAGGGTTGGGCGCCGCCTTTGAGCGCGGGGCGGAAAACGACGTCTATTGGCTCATCCCCGGCGATTTCAATTATGGCAGTTCCTGCGGCCACGAGGTGCTGGGCGGGCTGCACGATCTCCCGGAAATCATTCAGGAACTCGACCAGGATTTTTGCGTTGGCGAAATTTCGGCGAGCCACGCCAATTCAAAATATCTTATCGATACCTACGGAACATTCGCCCTGCTCTACACATGGTTTCCAACGGAGGCTCAGGAAATCCGCCAATTCACGGAACGCCCGCGCTCCGAATTTTTCGCCATCCGGCACAGTTTTCTCCGCGAGGTCCTGATGCACCGATGGTATCCTTACGAGCAAACCGTCGTTATCCTGCTCCACGCCATCTTCGGCAAGAAGCGCATTAGCCGGTTTTCAGTGGGCAACATTTCTGATTTGCCCGAAGGCCGCGAATCACTCGCGCCCGCCATGCAGCAGGTCGAGCGCACCGAGCGCGTGCTCAAATCCAAATGGCGCGAACGCAATCAATTCCGCGGCGATTGGGTGGAGCAATACCGGCAGATCGAGGCGCGTTCGGAGCACGTCCGTCGGGCCGCCTTCACTATTTTGCAGAACCACTTGACGTGAGCGGGCAAAGCCCTGAAAGTTACCGGGATTTTTGAAAGGATATGAGATCAGCCGGTTACCAAAAGCCCCTGCGCGCCATTAATTTTATTTGCCACGCCCCCCAAGCGGCCCACGTCTGCATGGTCGGGGACTTCAACAATTGGGATCCCAAGGCGAACCCGATGAGACAGGGAACGGATCGTTCCTGGCTGCTTACCCTCGAATTGAAGCACGGCCATCATCGCTACGCCTTTCTTGTCGACGGAGTGATCACGCTTGATCCCAAAGCCCAAGGCGTCACGCGCAACGACAAGGGCGAACGCGTCTCGCTGGTTCCGGTAAGTTGATTTATCTGGAACGACCGCACTCAGGAAAAGAGGCCAAAGTTGGAATCGCGCGAATCTGAAGTTCAAGCGATTGAATTGGGAACTCAATAACTTCCATCATTCGCATTAGTCCCATCTGGTGGAAAATGAAGGACGGGAGATTCTCTTTTTGCAGCCTCATTTCCCGAGTTCGGGTGCTCCAGATTAATTTTTTGTTTTTCCTGGTTTTCCGGAAGTCCCGAGCAGGGCTAGTATGACCGCATAAACTTTCTCCTGCTCTGATTCGGGCAATTGCTTCAGTTTAAGTAGCATCTCCCGTTCCCGGGGTGTCAATCCGGCTGCCTCGGGGGCGGCCAGCGGCCCTTCCTTTAACTCAAAAGTCTTGGAGTTAATCAATTCTGGACGCTCGCTCGCGATAATCAATTTCAAGAGCTGCATCGTCGTCTGGGTGGGCTTGTTGGGATGTTCCGGATTGATAAGATGATTGATGGCGCTCGGCGTCTTGTGCAAACGCCGCGCCGCCTCGGTTTGGGACCAACCCATGAGATCCATCAGCCGCTTAAATTCTGCCTTTTCCGCATCCATTTTGAGAAAATTGTTATCCAATCACATTTTTTCGTTGACGTGATTCAATAACAAATGTTATCCAGTAACAACATGACGCCTCACCAAGGCAAAAGCAACAGAAAAAGCGCGGTGGCAAACGATATTTTGGCGCTGCACGCGGTGATGACCCTGCCGGACTCCATTCAGGCGCGGAGGCGGCTTTTGGCGGCATTACTGGCTGCGTGTCCGAACTCCCGATACGCCGAATCCATTTCCGTGATGCTCGAACATCTCGAACAGCACCGCGCCTGCGCCGAACACGTCCAAAACTCAAAATCAAATAACTGATTCCAATGAAAACGACACAAAAAGCAACCGACTCCAATTCACCTAACACCGGCTTTCTGGCCGACGTCCTGGAAGCCGTCCAGGAATGCCGCGCCAAACTTCTCGGCGATCCGCAACGCATCGTCGTGGTGCTCGCGCCGTCCGGCTATCGCCTTTCCACGCCATACGCCCAGACACTTCAGCATCGCGGCGCAGTTCTCGTCGCGGCCGGCGCACTGGACAAAGACCGGGTGCGTTTCGTCAAGGTTCTCGCCCATCGCACCCGGGTCGTCCCTGTGCTGCTTGCCACAGTCGAAGATTGGCGCCGTTGGAAACAGCGCCGCCCGCTCGACGCCGCGCAAATCCGCCGCCGCACCCACCTGCTTGTTGAATTGGAGAAACCCGCCTTCGCCAACAACTAAGCCACAACCGGAAATCTCATTATGAACAAAAAAGACACCCTCGAATTCACCCCCATCGCCACAAGGGAAGGCCTGGATGCCGCCGTCGCGGAAGTCGCGGCCTTGAAGTTTCAACTCGCCGCCGCCCGCTCTGAAATGGAATTGGAAATGGCCCGCGTGCAGGAGCGCCGTCAGGGAGAAATGGCCATCCTCGCCAAGCAAATCGAAATCCGCGAAGCCGGCGTCTTCACTTTCTGCCGCGCACATCGCGCGCAACTGTTTCCCGGCAAAAAGTCCATCGATTTCCTCATGGCCACCGTCGGTTTCCGCACCGAACCGCCCAGCGTGCAAAGAACATCGCGCAAAGAAAATTGGAGCGCCATCGCCCGCCGCCTCGAATCGACGGATTGGGGCAAGCGCTACCTCCACACCCCCGAACCCGAACTCGACAAGAAAGCCCTCCTCGCCGACCGCGAAAAATTGACCGCCGAACAACTAACCCAAGCCGGCCTTCGTTTCGATCAACCCGAACAATTCTACATCGCCCCCAAATCGGAACTCGCGCCGAGGACGGTTTTGGAAGCAGCCTAGTGACCGGCCCAGCGGTTGTTGTTGGCGTGTGCTCGGTTGCAAAATCTCGAACACGCGATTAAGTTTGACCGAGACTGAGCCGATTTAATCAATTGACTGATCTTGCTAGGATGTTAACAATGCGC
The DNA here is from genome assembly GCA_963764165.1 of uncultured Verrucomicrobiae bacterium. Classification (GTDB taxonomy): domain Bacteria; phylum Verrucomicrobiota; class Verrucomicrobiia; order Limisphaerales; family Palsa-1400; genus Palsa-1400. Next base: position 2,144,356 of record CAVXRD010000002.1, on the reverse strand, counting down.
GTCAATTCTACAAATGAGCCGATGGGAAAAGACGCGAGATCAGATTCTTAGTGGAAACTCGGACTCAAATATCGGTTTCGGAGAGATTTGCACTATGCTTACGAATTTGGGTTTTCGGGAACGCATAAAAGGGAGCCACCACATCTTCACTCATCCCAACGTCCGGGAAATCATTAATCTTCAAGAGGACAGGAATGGAAAAGCAAAAAAATATCAAGTTCGGCAGGTGCGAAATTTAGTGACTGCTTATGGCATCGGAAAATAAATATTCAATCGAAATGATCTGGAGCGAGGAAGACGGCCTTTATCTTTCCACTGTGCGCGAACTTCCTGGTTGCCTCGCTGACGGAGAAACGCCTGATGAAGCCCTTAAGAATATACAGATTGTAATGCAAGAATGGCTGGAAACGGCCAGGGAAGAGGGCCGGGAAATTCCAAAGCCGTTCACGCTCGAGTTCTTGCAAAAGACCGAAAATGCCGCCAATGCCTCGTTGCAACTAGAATTTGAACGGCGCGTTCGTGAAGCGGTTGCTCAATTTTTCCGCCATTTGGGAGAACAACAGACGCTTCCGAATATTCCTTCGTGGAGAGATCGTGGCCAGGTCGTTTCGGGCGATCCGAAATTTGGGAAGGCTCGATGATTTCCCGGAATGAACAACGATGAGTTTTTCCGTGACCTGAAAAAGCTCGCTGATGGTTGGTGCGACCGGCGCGCGCTTAGGCCGTTGGCGCATTTTCTCCCGGGTTACTTCGCTCTAAATGGGCTGACTGACGGATATGGGGCGCTGGAAATTGCACTGAAAGATATTCTGGTATTTGCCAAGGATGACATAACCGAGGACGAAAGGAAGGAAACCAAGCGATTAATGATCCTCGTTCAAGGCATTGTTTACCGTCATTCATGAATTGGCGGATCATGCTTCTGTTGAGTCTCGTGTCAAATACGTTGCTCGGCGCTTCGTTTCACGAGGACTTCGTGGTGGTTTTCATTGATGCTGCTGCGGAGGCCAAATACGGGGCGTTCCCAATTGATCGCACGCTCGAAGCGAAGGCAATTCGTGAAGCGGCGGATCTTGGCGCGAAGGGCGTGGTGATGAAATTCTTTTTTGACCAGCCGAAAGACCCGGCGGCCGATCTCGCACTGGCGGCCGCGATGACGAACTTACCTGTCGTGCTCCAGGCGCGCCTGGATGATTCGGAAGCGCATCCGAATCCGCTGCCCGCCCGCTTCACCTTGCCCGGTGTCCGCGCGCTCAGGCAAATCTCCGGCGAGGTCGGTTGGATTCCTCTGCCGATGTTCTGCTCCAACGCCAGCGACGTCGGCTTTGTAGATTTTAACACGACACGCGTGCCGCTCTTGGAAACCTACCAATCCAACACGGTGAAATCGTTGGTCGTCTGTTGCATGGAAATGGCAATAGGAACTCGCGCGACGATTTCTCCTGACGGCAATGTGACCTTTGGCACAAACACCCTCCGGCTGGACAAACAATACTGCGTGGCCAAATTGCCCTCGAAGGATGATCTTGCCTACATTCCGTTTGACGACTTTCTATCTGGAAAAGTTCCGGCCAGCGTGATCAAAGGCAAAGTCGTCATCATCGGATACGACGGCCCGCTCATCCAAGCCATCCCCACCGCCATTGGGCCCATCAAGGCCCACCGATTTTTTGTTTACGCTTTGAAAAATATTTATGAACAGGTCCGAAACTGAGTTGAGTGAGGGATTCAGAGCTTTAGCACTCAGAGGAAAGTTTTGCGCCCCATCAGGCCTCTCGCGAGGTTCCTTTGACTCATTAGCTCCGCTAGGAGCGAAATCTTTGTAGATCAACCAAGTCCAATGAACAACCAGCTCCGTAGGAGCGGCACATCCCAAGTGCCTGAAGAGCAGGTGTCACCTCTACGAGGCTTTGATTTCAGGGGGAACGACGACTACAAATATGTCGCGCCTCTGGCGCTGCTAAACCCGAAATGCGCCATCCCACGCCGGAGCACGCTCAGATAGCTTGCCTTTATGAGAGAAGTGTCACAAACGTATCAATCATGAAGATGGAATTGGTAACAACTTTGAAACGCAGGGCTAAGGACATTAATGCCGCTGCGGTCAAGGACAGAGACCCAATCCTTATCCTGGAAAAAATTGACCGCGCTGAACAAGCCATCGAGGAAGGGCGAGTGGTTTCGCATAAGAATGCCAGAAAACACATGTCGCGCTGGCTGAAATGATTTGGACGGGACCTAGTTCAACAAACAAATGACTCCCGAGCAATCATTCAACACTCCGATTTCCCCGGAAACCCTCGCGCTGATTTCAGGTCGCGAACTCTTTATCGAACATCTCGGTTATTGGCCGACATTTCACGATTTTGAAGTTTTGTCGATCACCCTTGACCGCGCCGTTGTCTCAGCAACCATCGTCGACCTGCGGGCAATCTTCCTTATATTTGACACAAATAAGACGCCGACCGACCGAGATCGGAAGCAGGGTACCGCGGAGTTTCTTTTCGAGAGCCTGGATGAATTGCGCATCGACGGATTTAATCACCAGAATCCGATCATGGCTCTCTCGATTACGCTGGCTGAACCATTCGGAAAGGAGCGCCGATTTCGAGTGGCGTGGGGTGGCACGTGTCTGCGGCATGAGGTTTCGTTCACTTGCAGCCGCATCACCGTTTTAAGGGTGGTGGACCTGAACCCATTTCGGAGAGAATCGAGGGAGCTGTTTCAATAAACGGACTGCCCGTCAGCCATTAGTTTCAGATCACGAATCCCAGAGTGATCGGTCTTTCCAAGTTGCGACGACGAACCAACCGCTACCCCCAGTATCAATGCAAAAAGATGCGCAGCCAATCAATGCACCGCCGAGGGCTCCGAAACAAAGCAATGAACCAAGCGCAATTAAAATGCTGCCGAACATCGGGATCCCCGAGACGCGACGGTAGCCACTCATTGATCCATGCCGGAAACGAAACCAAATGGGCCGAATAAAAGAAAGGGAGAAGTTGATAACCGCGACGACAACGGCTGGAACCATGAACCCAAGACCGGCTAAGCTGGACTGGCGATGCTGCAAGAGGCCAAAAACTCCTGATGCCAACGAAATCGCCAGCGGCAATGCCGCGATTACGACACCGAAAGTGCGTCGTGCGTAATTTGTGCGCTTCCGCTGTATGTCTGCCTTCTGCTCCATATCTCGCCTTCTGCCCAAGGCATGTTCAAGACGTCGACGCCGTGACTAATCTGACATTATTATGCGGGTAAGCCAACACTTGTCGATCAGAGCGGAGATCAATGATTCCGGATCGAAATCGAAACACGAACGCGCCGGGGAATGCTAATTCCTCCGGCGCGATCTTTGAGAATCTTATAGCTAATTTGCCTTACGCAGCCAGCGCATCCGCTTCGAGCATCGGCGCGTCGCTCTCTTCGATTTGCGCGCGCATTTTGATCAGCGCTTCGTCCTGGATTTGCCGGATGCGCTCGCGCGATAATTTGAATTGCGCGCCGATTTCCTCCAGCGTCTTGGGCTTCTGCCCGTCCAATCCGAATCGCAATCCGAGAATCGCCGTCTCGCGTTCCGTCAGGCGCGCCAAGGCGTCCCGCACTAGGCCAGCGTCATTCTCCTGCACGATGCGGTCGAAGGGCGCGGCCGCGTTCGGGTCCGCCACGACGTCTGAAATCCGGTTCGGCTCGTCTTCGCCCAGCGGCGCGTCCAGCGAAACCGGCGCTTTGGCCGCCTGCCGATATTGCCGGACCCGGCGCGTATCCAAACCCAAATGATCCGCCAATTCCTGGTCGGTCGGTTCGCGGTCAAAGGTGTCGCGCAATAAGACTTCCGCCTTGCGCATTTTGGCCAGGCGCTCTACGACGTGCGCCGGAAGGCGAATCGTCTTGGATTGATTGGCCAGCGCGGCCATGATCGCCTGCTTGATCCACCAGGCGGCGTAAGTCGAGAGCTTGGCCCCTTTCTTCGGGTCGAAACGCTCCACGCCCTTCATCAGGCCGATGTTGCCTTCGTTGATCAAATCGAGCAGCGGCAGGCCAAGGCCTTCGTAATCGCGGGCAATCTTGACCACCAAGCGCAAATTGGCGGTGATCATTTGTTCGCGCGCGCGTTTGTCGCCCTTCTTGATGCGCTTGGCGAGCACGATTTCCTCTTCGCGCGTCAGCAGTTTGACCCTCCCGATTTCGTTGAGATACAATTGCAGGGTATCGCCGCGAGGTTGGGGAACCGGCTCCGCTTCCGTCGCGGATGCAGCGCGCTCGACCACAATTTTCGGCGCAACCATTGGGAGGGGCTCAACCTCAACGGTGTCCGCCACCGCAGTGCGGCGATGCCGCGCCAGGCGCGAACCGCTGCCTGCCTTGGGATTGCGGGGTTTTTGAACCTGACTCCGATTTCGTTTGAATGAGATGCTGACCATAAAGTCTTTCTTAGTGGCGAACCTTCGATACACCCGCGCCGCGCGCGTTCCTAGTCGTTTGGCCCTCAGAACCCTCTCTGCGTTTGGATCGAAATCGCTTCGTCACCATACTAGTTGACTATTTAGTCTAATAAAATGTTCAAAAAATCGCAAAAAATAGTTAGTGACCACTTAAATAGCGTAATTCGCCGGAGCGGCCAAGGCCGGTAACTGCTTGATGCCGAGGATGGTAAAGATGCCGCGCGGCGCGTCCCGAAGAACGGAAACGTCATTCTGAATGCGCGCCTGGGTCAGAACACCTTCGAAATATGCCTGAATGATTTTCGCTTTGCATTCGGCATCGGGTACATTGATGACGCCGCTGGCGTGAGCGTCTCGAATGGCGGATTCCAGATACTTGCGCTTATGTGCAAGCATGTCCTCCACCTTCTGGCGCAACTGATCTTCCAGCGACGAAACTTCGCACCCGAGGGCGAAGTGAATGCACCCCAAAACCCGCCCGTATTTCTCCTTCAAGGCGCTCTGATTTCGATAATTGAAATCGCAATACTTTTGCAGTCGTTCCAGCGGGGGAATGGACGCGGAAAAAATACTGTCCAGCTCGGCGCGTTTCACCTCCCAATTGGCGTCAAACGCAGCCACCGCCAAATCCGCCTTGGAATCAAAAAAATAGTAAAAACTGCCCTTCTTGACCTCCGCCTTCTCGCAGATTTGGTCAATCGTGGTGCTGCAGTAGGAACCGGTCCAGATCAGTTCCAACACCGCTTGCATCAATCGCTCTTTTGCATCGCTTACTCGGCCCATAACGCTTTTGGCATCCGCATGAAAATTAAAATCCTGCTCTGCTTTTCCAATTCATATCCTTCGCAGCCAACGATTTTCCGCCGTTGCCAGCCCTATAACGTAGCCAATTAGACCAAATAGTCAACTATGAAATTCTCGGAGGCTCTCACTAATATTAGGTCGGCGCCGCAGCGCAGCCTTGCCGTAATTTGGAAGGGCGGACTTGTATTTCCGCCCAAATATCCTCAAATGCGAATAATGATATCGTCTCCAAAAAGCGGTAACATCGGTTACATCGTTGATTGCAAGGCAGTTACGCCGCTACAAATTGGTAACACGCCGGTAACAAAAGGTAATGTTTCTAGTGTAGTGTCTCTTAAATAGCTGGAGATTCGCGGCAAGGGATTTTTGACGCAGGCAAGGCGCGAACGACGAGCATATCTCAAAGGATCTGTGAGGAGCGAGCAACGCGGCCTGCGTCAAAAAGACCTGCCGCCCTGCGGTTTGCGCCGCCTTTGGCCTGTGGCGTCGTTGCTCCTCAGTCACAGCCCCATGAGGGGATGCTCCTTCGTCGAGTCAGAACAGAGATGCGCTGCCCGCCCCAGGCGGGCTGCCTAGCCACAGGCCAAAGGCGGCGCAACGAATCTCCAGTTATTTAAGAGACACTACACTAGCCGTTCACTCCTCGGTCCTCGCGTCTCAGTCATTATTTTAGGTCGGGGACGGGATTGGTGGCTGGCTTGACATCGCGCTCCCTCGGACCGATACTGCGAATGCCACTTATGGGGGCGTACTGGTTTCGACCTGAGAAATACGCTGGAGGCGGCATGCCGAGGATGGTACGTTGGCCTCGTAAAAAATCGCACCAAAAATTAATAGCTAACGAAGAATTAGCCCTCGCGGCCTAATGCGCTGCGACGTCCGCTCCTGGACACCTGCTACGGGAGATGGACGCGACAGCAGGTTAGGCGGAACGCGGAGTCTGCGCGCGGTTCGCCGAAATAATTTCATGCAGGCTGGGCAGTTGGATTCGCGTCAGAACGGCATCCAGATGCTAAGACTCTCTTCTGACTAAGCATGTAGTCGCGGCCGGTTTGTTTGGCAGGGACGCGGGTTCAACTCCCGCCGCCTCCACCATTTTTTCCTCGTGTTTTCAGTATTTTGCTGCAATTCCTGACAATTTCCCATGTCGAAGCCAAAGTTTCCCATGGTAATAAAGCGGGGCCACACCACGGTCAAAATCTAAAAAACCCCAACCAACGGTTGCGAGTCGTTCACCGTGGTTCATTACCTTGGCGAAAAGCGCCAGCGTAAAGCCTTTGCCGATTTGGAATTGGCAATCACCGAAGCCGAGGTCACGGCGAGCAAACTTTCGATTGGCGAACTTGACGCGCTCACTTTGAACAGCCATGACCGTCTGGCGTATGTGCGCGCCGTTGAGTCTCTGAAACCGACTGGCGTTCCTCTTGAACTCGCTGCGATTCAATTTGCCGAAGCGACGAAGATTTTGGCGGGCGGGTCGATTCTTGACGCCGCCCGGTTATTTGCAAAACACCACCCGGCGAATCTTCCCCGCAAACTGTCCACGGAAGTCGTGACCCAATTGTTGGCGGCCAAAAAGGCGGATGGCCTGAGTGAGGTTTACATTAAGGATTTGCGCAGCCGACTCGGGAAGCCGACGTGCGCCGCGCCTTCGTTCTTTACGAGGGAAATGATTACGAGCGGGAAATGGCGGCCATGAAGAAACTGAATGAGCATGCCCGTGTGCGCTTTTACGCGCACGAGGAGGCCGCCAGCCGCATGTTAAAATGGCAGGAACAGCAACGTGAACGTGCTGAATCCGAGCAAGCTTCGGAGCGCTTTCACAAGAAGGCCGGTCAGCATTCGCGGAAAAAAAGGGACAAGGTCAGACACGCGGAACGTGAATGCGGTCATTTCCACTGATGATTCCTGCCTCCCGAATCAGGGGCGTGGGCGCGAAAATCCGGTGTGGCGATTGTATGGCGCGGCGTTCCGCGTCAAGGTTGTGCGCCCTGTTTTCCCGTCGCCTCCACCTTGACCCGTCCCGCCTCGCCGGGGATTCGTATTTAGGATTTCTCGCGCGGGGAATTGCGTTCGCAGCGTAAATTGGAACGAATTGATGACAGAGCCGCGATTTGGATGTGGCTTTGCCTACGTTATGGCGATGTGGCGTGGGCTTGGATGACACAAAAGCCTTGGGGCAGAACGGTGGAGGCTAACCAGGTGGCGTTAGTAAATGTCCCTCCTGTGTTAACGGCGTTGACCGTAGAGGCTCCGCCATATTTCGGGGCTATGCGCACCGAAATGGTGCCGTCTGGGGGAAAATACTGAGATTGGATGATGATGTTTACTGCGTAGTTCGCAGCGATATTGACGTCAGACGAAGTGGCCACAGCGGCAAGTGGATCTGCGGGCGCGGTGACGTTGTTCACGCTTACTACCGTAATCGTGGGCGCGTTGGTTGCCGGCCAAATCGCGGGAGTCGCCCCTGGGGGAACCGTCACCGTGTTGGGTGTAATTACGAGGTTGGATGAAATTGAATTTGCCTCCACGCGGGTTCGTCCACCGTTTGCATTAACCGCTCCAGTTCCCAGAACTTGATCGGCAATAATTCGGATGGCTCCGTCTCCAGAACTACCATCATAGCAAAACTGGAACCCATAACCATTACCCAGGGCTGTTATCTGTCCATTCACGGTGATACTCCCGGACGCGGCGATTAAGACTGCACCCCCGGGTGACGGTCCGGAAAAAGCGCTACCGCAATTGTATGCCGGGCCGCCTGATCCGCCTAACAACGGCAGAATTTCAGGGTTCCCGTAGGTGCTTCCGTAGCTTCCGGCATGACGCCCACCGCCAGGTCCATATCCGTCACCATAACCGGTGGCGGACGCAGCTCCGCCTCGGAACCCCCCCGGGCCCGGCTCGTTTGGCAATAGATAGTTTGGATAGGCGTATACAATTCCTTGCCCATCCAAACTGACGGCGCCATTAACTACTACATTGCTTTGCACCAACCATACTACCGGAGCATGGCTCGGATGGTTGAGAAACGATACCGTCGCGCCTGGAGCGATGGTAACGGAAGAATATTTAAAAACCACTGCCCACTTCTCCGGATCATAGACTCCATTGCCGATGTTTGCGGAGTTGTCATCACTCCACGTCCCGTAGCTTGCCTCGCTGAGATCTATCACTGTGTTCGTTGTGACGTTGAGCGCGCCATCTGAGCCGTCGCTTGGAACGTTGAGCTGCGCGAATACTGACGAAGTATGCGCCGCAAAATACAATGCGGCGACGACAAGGAATCGAATCATGTTTTTCATATGGTCTTTTGGAATCGTTGCTAGTTCAAGGTTCGTTGAAGACGGAAACTTCTCTGGAAATGGCTTCGTAAGTCGCAGTGGGCTGGCCGAAGTTGAAAACGGACACTTCGCGTGAAATGGCCTCGTAATTGGCGGTCGGCTGGCCAAAGTTGAAAACAGAGACCTCGCGGCTGACGGTGTCGTAGAGATTCCTGTTTTGCCCGAAGGTCAGACGATACAACTGGAGCCATGTAAGCGGGTTTCCGGTATTGTTGGGAAAATCATCCGTGAAGCCGGACGGTTGGTTGGCGCCGCCGGGCGGAATTCCGTGGTTTGCCTCATAAACGTCGTCAATGCCGTCTCCGTCAGCATCAGGCAATGGCGTGTTGAAGACCGAGACTTCGCGAGATAGGGCCTCGAAGTTAGCGGTGGGCTGAGCCTTTTAGGTATTCCAAACACTCTTGCCCCGAATTCACAGGCTGTATTGACAAGTGCGGAAACAGGTCAAGCAGCCCGAGGCGAGCCGGAATGACCGCCTTCTCGTCACTCTCCGCAAGGAGCACAGTCCCTGTTGTCTTCTTTATTTCCTTCATTGCCTGTTTGGAGTTTAGGGGCTAGACCGTGGAAATCAACCGGGGCGAACCTGATTAGAGCAGCAGGACAAACCCGCACGGTTCGTCTCCAATGATTCGAAACCCCACCCAACGCCCGTCCGCAACAGGAATGCGCCCAAAATTCCCGATACCGAACCAAGCAATGAAACAATTGACTCGGATTGGGCCATGGCCCCATTCTCTGTTTGTGAGCCACATCGACCCAAATCGTGAAGCCAAAACTCCCACTGGAATAGAAGGCCTTGATGATATTATGTCCGGCGGGCTGCCCCGAGGGCGGGTTTCGTTGTTAGTCGGGGGGCCCGGGTGCGGCAAGACGCTGCTGGCGCTGCAAACCTTGGTGAACGGGGCGCGTCAATTCGGCGAACCAGGGGTTTTTGTTGCGTTCGAGGAGGATTCGCGGCGGCTCATAGAAAATGCGTCCAAATTTGGATGGAATATCCCCGAATTGCAAAAACGGCGTCTTTTTTTCCTGGACGCGCAGCCTACGACGGAGCTGGTAAACTCCGGCGCATTCGATCTTTTGGGGCTTCTGGCCAATTTGGACGCCAAATGTCGCTCTTTGCGAGCCAAAAGGATTGTGTTTGACTCGCTTGATGTTTTGCTTGACATGTTGGGCGACGAATCCGCCAAGCGGCGGGAAGCGTTGCGCCTCCACGAATGGCTGCTCAGGAACGGATTGACCGCGTTGATCACGTCAAAAGTCGTCGGCGGAAAAGCGGATCCTGACGGGCAAGGTTCCTGGGGGTTCATGCAGTTCATGGTGGATTGCGCCATTGCTCTAAATCATGAACTTTCGCAGGGGGTTTCACAGCGAAGCCTTCAGGTGATCAAGTATCGCGGCTCCTCTTTTTCGGAGAACGCGTCTCCATTCATGATCGGGCCTGAAGGGTTGGAAGTTGCGGGATCACGCAGGCTGAAGCCGCTGGCGCGTGTCTTCTCCGAGCGAGTTTCTTCCGGCGTGGAGCGTTTGGATTCAATGCTTGGAGGAGGATATTTCCGGGGTGCCAGCGTGCTGGTAACCGGTTCGCCCGGCACCTCCAAGACAACCCTGTGCGGAGCTTTTGTGGCAGCCGCCTGCCAGAGGGGCGAGCGTTCCCTTTTTGTGAGTTTCGATTCGGACCCCAAGGAATTGGTGAGGAATCTTGCCTCAATCAGCCTGCCCTTGAGGAAGCACGAGAAGAGTGGCGTGTTACGGGTCACGGCCGCCCGCTCAGGGGAAGGCAGCGCCGAGGCGCACTTTCTTACCATCAAGCGCCATGTCCGGGAATTTGGGGCCCGTTGCCTGGTCATCGATCCGGTCTCGGCGCTGGCCAAGCAGGGAAACCAGTTGACGGCCCATAGCGTCGTTGAACGGTTGGTCGACTGGGGCAAATCCGAAGGGATAACCATGGTGTTCACCAGCCTGCTTGCGGACGCCAAGCCAGACCGCGAGGAAACGGCAATACAGATTTCGACCATCGCGGACACTTGGATTCACCTCAGCTATCTGGTTCACGCTGGAGAGCGAAACCGCTCCCTCACGATTATCAAGTCAAGGGGCACTTCCCACTCCAATCAAGTCAGGGAGCTGATCCTCAGCCACCGGGGCATCACTTTGGCGGATGTTTATACGGCCGGCGGCGCGGTCCTGATGGGAACCTTGCGGTGGGAAAAGGAGGGCCAGATGAGAGCGGAGCAGAAGAAGCTGAATAAAGAATTCGCCCGCAGAGCCGCCATTTTGGAATCCGAAGAGTCGCACTTGTCGTCCGAAATAAAGAAGATGCAGAGCGCCCTAAAGGCAAAACAAAGGGAGCGGCGCGAAGTCCAGAGAATCGAAAAGGAAAGCGAGCAAAGTGCCCAAGCAAGGCAATCCGAAGTGCAGACTTTGCGGGGTGGCGATGCCGGAGGCATATAAAAACAGGAAAGGAATGAGTCAATTAGAAATTTTTGATTTCAAGCTGTATGTGGCAAAAGGCGCGCCAAATTCGGCCAAGGCCATTGGCAACCTGCGCGATTTATGCCAGCAATATTTGGCGTCCAAACACAGTATCGAGGTCATCGATGTGCTCGCCCAACCCGGACGCGCGAATAAGGACCGCATTCTGGTCACTCCCACCCTCATCAAGTGCGCGCCGGCGCCTGTTGTCCGGATTCTGGGAAACCTGAGCGACCTCGACGTTGTTCTAAGCGCCTTGGGAATCTTGCGACGCGAAGAAGAATGAGCAGCAGCCAGCCACCTGACGCCCCCCGAGAGGCACGAATCGCCGAACTGCGGCGCGTCATCCGTGCGGCGGAGCAGGAGCTGCAAGCATTGGACCGCGGCAAGCCCAACACCCTTTTCGCTTCGAGCAACAACGAGCATGCGCATCGCGCGCCGGCGGAAATTCAATCGGACATACTGAACGCGCTGCCCGCGCATATCGCAATTTTGGATTCCGATGGCGTCATTTTGTCGGTCAATGAGGCTTGGAAGACCTTCGCCAGTGCCAACATTTTGAACAGTACGGATTTCTTTGTTGGCCAGAACTATGCCGAAGTCTGCGAAAAGGCGCAGGGCGAAGGTGCAGAGGAAGCAAGAGCCGTGGCCGCTGCGTTGCGCCGTATTTTAAGGCGCCAGGCGAAGGAGTTTGCGCTGGAGTATCCGTGCCATTCCCTCAGCGAAAAACGTTGGTTTCGACTGATGATCACGGCCTTGTCGGAAAAGCCGGAGACGGGCGCAGTGGTGATGCACATTAACATCACAGAGCAGAAACGAGCGGAGGCGGCGCTTCAGATGGAACATGAGTTTTCGCAGGCGGTCTTGAACAACATCGCCGATGGAGTGGTGGCCTGCGACGCCAGCGGGAAGCTCGTGCTATTCAACGAGGTGGCCAGGAACTGGCATGGCTTGGATCCGACTGACATACCCGCTGAGAAATGGGCCGGCTATTACAGTCTGTATGGTCCCGACGGGGTCACGCCTTTGACACCGGATTTGATTCCGCTGAACCGAGCCTATCGCGGTGAAACTGTCCGCGCCGCAGAAATGACCATCGTGAAAAAAGGATGGCCGCCGCGGCACATTCTGGGGGATTGCCGCCCGTTTTTTGACGCCCAACATAATCTGCTAGGCGCCGTTGCGGTGATGCACGACATCACCGAACGCAAGCATGCCGATGCCGCGCTGGCGGCGGTTCAACGCCAGCGGGAGTTGATCCTCGCATCCATTGGCGAAGGGATTCTCGGCGTGGATCAGGACGGCAGGATCACATTTGAAAATCGCGCGGCGCGCACGATGCTGGGTTACTTGGAAAAGGAGCTTATTGGCCTACACGCCCATTCAACCATTCACCATCATAGAGCCAGCGGCAGTATTTATCCCGACGAGGAATGTCCAATGTCCCGCACCCTCGCGGATGGCCAGGTGCGTTACAGCAATGAGGAACTTTTTTTTCGAAAGAATGGAACCAGCTTCCCCGTCGCCTTTGTATCTTCGCCGATGCAAGGTGACTCGGGCGCGATCTCAGGCGCGGTGGTGGCATTCATCGACCTGACCCAGCACATGCGATTGGAAACGGAACGGCAGCGCGCCGTGGATCAGCTCCGCGTCTCCGAGGCGCAGTACCCGAATCCTTTTTCAAAACAACCCCCAGCCTATGTGGGTTTATGATCTGGAGACGCTCCGTTTTCTGGCAGTCAACGACGCGGCAGTGATCGGTTACGGCTATTCGGAGCAAGAGTTTTTGGCCACCACCATCAAGAGCATTCGGCCCGCAGAAGATGTCCCCGCCTTAGAACGGGACTTGCTCCAATCAGCAGGGAAAGGCAAGGACCTTGGGACGTGGCGACACCGCAAAAAGGACGGCACGATCATAGACGTCGAAGTCACGTCCGACCGCATCGTTTTCGACGGCAGGGCAGCTAGGCTGGTGATGTCGCTTGACGTAACCGAGCGGAAACGAGCGGAAGCGGCACAGCGTGCGAGCGATGCGGAATTCCGCTCCTTGGCGGCGGTTATGCCGCAAATCGTTTGGGCCACCCGGCCGGACGGCTCCAATATCTATTTTAACCAGCAATGGATAGATTACACCGGTTTAACCTTGGAAGAGAGCTTGGGCCATGGATGGATCAAACCGTTCCATCCAGAAGACCGCCAAAGGGCGTGGGATGCGTGGCAGCACGCCACAGCCACCATTGGCAAGTACGGTCTCGAATGCCGCCTCCGCCGCGCGGATGGCGTTTACAGGTGGTGGCTCATCCGAGGCGAAGCCCAAAGGGATGCCGACGGCAAGGTGTTGAAATGGTTCGGCACATGCACCGATATCGACGACCTAAAGAGCGCGGAGATTCAAATCCGGCGGACAAACAGGTCCCTGAAAATGCTCAGTGCCTGCAATGAGGCGCTCATTCATGCCGAGGCAGAGGATTCCTTGCTTAAGCGGATTTGCCAAATTGCGGTCGAGGAGGGCGGCTATCGCATGGCATGGGTCGGCTACGCCGAACACGATGAAATGCGATCGATCCGGCCCGTTGCGTGGGCTGGAGTTGAAGATGGCTACCTGTCGGAAATAAACCTTTCGTGGCGAACCGACCATCCGTCCGGCCAAGGGCCTGCCGGTCGAACGATTCGCGGAAATCAAATTGTCAGATGCGAAGATGTGGAGGCCGATCCCGGATTCTTCTGGGTTGAAGCAGCCAAAAAGAGAGGTTATCGCGGCCTTATTTGTCTGCCGTTGAAGGTGAATGAACAAACCACCGGCCTGCTCGCGCTCTATTCCAGCGAAATTATTCAGCCCCCGCCCGAAGAATTGCAATTATTGCGAGAACTGGCCGAAGACCTCGCATTCGGCATTCAGACATTGCGCTCTGGGGCCGAAAAGCAAAAGCTACAAGAGGCTGTGCTGGCGATTGCGCGAGGTGTATCCGCTTCGATGGGCCGCGCATTCTTCACCAGTCTGAATCGACACATCATTCAAGCTCTCGACGCGGACGCCGCATTGATTGCCACCTTGGAATCCCCGCAAGGCGCCGTCGCGCGGACTGTGTCAGTGATGATGCAAAGTGGAGGAATCGACAACTTCGATTACACGCTGGCTGGCACGCCGAGTGAACAAGTGGCGCGCGGACGGGCGTGTTTGATTCCACAAAATCTGCAGGCGCAATTTCCAAATGACCCAATGCTGGCTGCGCGCGACCTTCAGGCCTACGCGGGAACACCGCTTTTCGACGCGCAAGGCGCCGTCATTGGCTTGATCGGCGTCTTTTTTCAAAAACCGGCGGTGGGAGAGCAATTTACTCTGTCCACTTTGCAAATTTTTGCCGCAAGGGCGTCCTCTGAATTGGAACGTCAAAAGGCTGACCGCCAGATGCGCGAGCAGGCAGCCCTGCTGGATGCGGCTCATGAAGCAATTATTGTCCGCGATCTCGACGGGAAAATTTCGTATTGGAACAAGGGCGCGGAGCGGCTTTACGGCTGGTCAGCCGACGAAGTGATCGGGCGCGACTCAACTAGCTTTATTTATCTCGATACGGCCCAATACGAAAGAGCCCGAGCGGAGGTGATAAAGAAAGGGAACTGGGAGGGCGAGTTGCAAAAATTGCGGAAGGACGGCAAGGAAATCGACGTGCAAGTGAGTTGGACCCTCGTTTGTGATCCCGACGGCCGACCCAAGTCCATTCTTGGAATCAACTCGGACATCACCGAGAAGAAGAAATTGGAGGCCCAGTTCCTCCGCTCCCAGCGGATGGAGAGCATCGGAACCCTGGCCGGCGGCATCGCCCACGACCTCAACAATGTGCTGGCTCCGATACTGATGTCGATCGAAATTCTGAAGAGCGTCGCCACAACGAGGGAAGATCAGAAACTGCTCGAGACGCTGATGAACAGCGCACAGCGCGGGGCCGATTTAGTCAAACAAGTGCTTTCATTTGCGCGTGGAATTCAGGGAGCGCGGATCAGAGTGAACGTCTCGCATTTGATGGGTGACCTTGCGAAGGTTATGCAAGAAACCTTCCCCAAGGATATTAGCATTAATTACATTCGGCCGGCCTCAATATGGAGCGTCAAGGGAGATCCGACCCAAATTCATCAAGTGATTTTGAACTTGGCAGTCAATGCCCGGGATGCCATGCCCAACGGAGGAAAGCTCACGCTGGGCGCGGAAAACACTGTGGTTGACAACACTTTTGCGGGACTGCAACCCGGCTCTTCTCCGGGACCCTACGTGGTCATAATAGTGAAGGACACCGGACTTGGCATACCATTTGAGATTAAAGAGCGCATTTTTGAGCCTTTCTTTACGACGAAAGAAGTGGGCAAGGGAACCGGACTTGGTCTCTCCACCACCATGGCCATCGTAAAGAGCCACGGCGGCTTTATCAGTCTTGACAGCAAACTCGGAGACGGCACCAAGTTCGAGGTGTACCTTCCTGCCGATCCTTCCGGGGCGGCGCGCGACGAAAAATTTGACCAGGACGCTTGTTTGCCCCGGGGCAAAGGCGAGTTAATTCTGGTGGTCGACGACGAGGAGAGCATTCGGGAGGTCGCGAAATCCACGCTTGAAGCGTTCGGATACTCGGTCATTGTCGCAGCCAACGGCGCGGAAGCGATTGCCTTATACGCCCAGCTTCGAGGCAAAATTGCCCTCGTTTTAACGGATATGGCTATGCCGGTGATGGATGGCCCAGCCCTTATTGTGGCGCTAAAAGCAATCAACCCCGCCGTTCGCGTCATCGGTTCCAGCGGGCTTTCTACCAAGGGAGGAAATGCGAAGGCAGTTAGCGCCGGCCTCCGCCATTTCATACCCAAGCCCTACACAGCAGAAACTATGCTAAAAGCGCTCCGCGACCTCCTGGATGAAAGTTAGGACTCTCGCTTTGCACCTTTGAGCGGTCCCCCTTAGCCGTCGTTCGGCGTTTTAAGACGTTCAACCAGGATTGGCCCCTTGAGGCCAACGACACTTTCGAAATTGCGGATCTTTTCCAATATCATTGGGGTGATCTGATGGTCTGATGCCAAAACAAGCATCCCGTTCTTCGTTTCGACATTGGAGCGGAGTCGCATACCCACCTCCAACTCTTTGACGGACACCGAAAGTGTTACAAGAACCGGTGGTGCAGAACCTCTCGACTTGTGCTCAAAAGCCTCTTGGAACGCCGCCAGGAGCGCAGGATCATAGACCCCTTGCCGTCCGCGCAGGATGCCGAAGGCTGAATCGTCTTGCGACGTGGCCCGATGTAAATCCATAAAGTCGAGGATGATTTTCAGCAGCCGGGCCCCTGCCGGGATGTCGTTGCCCGCGCCCCCTTCCGATGGAACCCCCGTCCCGTCGAAACATTTGTTTTGAAAGCGCACAATCCTTGCCACACCCTCCAGCCTTGGAATGTTTGCCAGCAGTCGGCTTGATGTTTCGGGGAGATTCGACAGCATTCCCTGCTCTGCATTTGAAAGGGGCTGTCCCGTCCGCGCCCGCACCAGCGTTTCTGCCGGAATGGTGATGTTTCCTATCGAGGCCAGCATTACGGCCAGGTTCACTTCCCAGGCATTCTCCAACCCGATCCTTTGGATGGAGCCCGTTATGGCATCCCGCAAGTACTGCGGCTGGCTGAAAAACGGCGATTCCACCATGGACAATATGTCTGTCAAGAGCTTGATGCTGCCGCTGAGCGTTTTGTTAAGAAGTTCCTTCTCTGCCACAGCAAGTTGATAGAGCTTCAGCGAGTCGTTCAGCGCCTTGACAATGAACTGGGTCGGACATGGTTTGGTGAGAAAACGGAAGATGTTGTTTTCGTTCACCAAGCGGATGACCAAGTCAAGGTCGGCGTTTCCTGTCAGCATCATGCGCACAGTCTCTGGCCAGCGGTCTCGCACTTTTCGCAGCAACTCCACTCCATCCATTCCTGGCATGTCCCGGTCGGCCAGCACTACCGCATAAGGGCCGGATTCGGCCATTTTGGTCAGCGCAGCCAGGCCGCTCTCGGCAGTTTCGACGCAAAACTGGGACCGCAGGCTGCGCTCGCATGTCGTCAGCATGCCATGATCGTCATCCACCAGGAGAACCTTCAATTCGCATCCGGCAGATGGTTCGGAATTGTGCGTGACGTTATTCATATTTTTCGTTCGGCGTGTGAATTTCGTGGAAAATAGTCCGTTGTTTGCGACTGCGCCACGAAATACTCTCAAAAGTCCCGGTAAAGGGGCGAGATCTGGTCAGGCGGTTTCAGGACGGATTGCCTGGTTTGGATAAGATTTCCATAGCCGTTGCAATCCTGATTGTGTGTCGGCGACAGAAAACGAATGCTTCCACTATTGGTTTCTTTCTCGCTGTTATCGAGCAGAATACATCTCCCTTCATTCTCATTTTGAAAACATTTTGAGATGAGGGAAGCTATTTAAAAGCAGAGAATTCCAACTGATTATCCCCATAATATCGAACGCAACATTCTCACTTTTGTTCTCACTTTCGTGAGCCTCGCAAGCGGTTGAATTGTTGCAAGTGCTTAATTATCAGCAATAGAGGTGAGAATGGAGGGTGAAGGGAATCGAACGCTCGTACTCAGGGTCATCAAAGGAGACAGCTTTGGCAAAATCCCAACGGGTAAATCAACGTGATGCGCCTGTCGATTTTGCGGTCGCCGGGTCAAATCCGATGAATTGGATGATTTGGTTTTTGTGTTCGTTCGTCGGTCGGTTCAGGTTCTTCTCCCATTTCTCGATTGCAGTTACGGTAATTCCAACTCCAAGCATGGAAGCCAGTTGCGACATGGAAAGATGCAGGTCTATTCGCTTTTTGCGAAGATGTTCTCCGAGGGTTTTTGGGTTCACGGGGTAATTCCGCATCTGCGTGAAATGGAGTGATGTTGTTGTGCGAATATGGCGAATTGTGCGGTGGCAACAAGGCAACAGGCCGAGTGGCCTTGGTGATCGTCAACTTCAATTTGTTGGTTTCGCTAAATTTGTTCGTAAGGCTGATCCTGTCTGCGGTTGAATTCGTGATTCCGTTGGTAATTCCGACCATCAATCCGCCTCCGTCCAAAATCGCTGTCAGATTGCCCGGCCACGGGTTGGTCGAAGCGTAGATTCCACCTTCGAGCATCGCCGCTGGATTGGTAAATCCCGATCGATTCGCCGCCGTTTTGGAGGAATTGGTCGCGTTGATCCAACTGAAGGGATAAGCGCTGACCACGGCGCCATTGGTGAAGCAACCCCAGCCCCACAATGATCCTTTGCCACCATAGAGGTTCACGTACAATGGCCAAAAGCCGTCCTGCGTCACCCCGCTCGATTGGCTGAGCGCCGTTCCATCCGCCAGGCTGCCCAATAGCGTAATGTTGCCCAAATCGTCTACTTTGACTGTTCCATAACTAACGCCGCCGGGGCCGACAGTGGGATTGTTGGCGCCAGGAATGATAACTGTGTATTGGCCTTTAATCATGGTCGCTTTATTTGCGCTGCTGAAGGTGGCCCGGTTGCCGTTTAATTGGGCGGTGAAGCCGCCGTCACTGATGGTGCCACTGACGGTCTGGCCAGAGAAATCCCATTGCAGGGCCGTGGTCAACGAAGGCTCACCGTGAGCGCGTTTGGAAACGATGTTTATCGCGCCGTCCCGTCCGAGCTTTCCAGAGAGTGATACAGTTTGGCCAGCTAGATTAAGTTTGCCGGAGAGCGCGCCGCTGCTTGCCATGCTGAACAAGAACGATCCGGAATTGGTCTGCTGCCGCGGGGAGTTCGCCGGGGCGAAAAGGCCTCGATACGAGCCCTGAGCTTCCAGGTAAACATTGGTCATGAAGCTGGCTTCCAAGACCAGGTTCGCCTCGTTCGTAAACGTGTAGCTGGCTGATGTGCTCAGTTGGATGTAGGGCGGAAACGTCCCTCCCGTCCAGCTGCTGAAAACATTTTTGGGCTTGGGAACGGCCGTTGCCGTGTATTTTTTGCCGATTACCAGTTTCTTCGGAAGTTCAATGGTTCCATAGCCGTTCGTCAGCAGAGTCACTCCATTGGATGATCCATAAGCAGGTGTGTAAACGCCGCTCGCAGTGTGGGTCTGCCCATCAACGATTGCGACAATTTGATTGGACGGAGTGTCCCATGCGCCCACCGACGTAAACGATACAATGTGGCTTCCCACAGCTAAATTGGACACTGTGGCGCCACTGCTCTGGGGCGTTCCCGCATCCACTTGCCATCGTGCGCCGGCACTAATAGCCGCCGCCGGGTCGATGCTCACGCTCAACGTCCCGACCTCCTGCACATAGGTTCCGGTGGCTGTGGTTTGCAAATTAGATCTTATCGAAACCATTTGATCGGCGGGCGTTGTCCAGCCGCTGATGGCGCTGAAGCTTATGGCATGGTTTCCCGCGGATAAGTTGGACACTGTCGCTCCGCTGTTTTGCGCTGCTCCCCCATCCACCTGCCATTGCGCCCCAGCGGAGATTGCTGCCGGAGGGCCGATAGTGACTTGCAACGAGCCGAATTGCTGAACGTAGATGCCATTGGCGGTGACGGTTGAATTCGCGCTGAGGGAAACCGTTTCATTGGCGGGCGTCGTCCAGCCGCTGGTGGCGCTGAAACCTACGGTGTGGTTCCCCAGGGACAAATTGGTCATTGTTGCTCCGCTATTCTGAAACGCTCCCCCATCCACCTGCCACTGCGCCCCGGCGGTGATCGCTGCCGGAGGGCTGATAGTAACTTGCAATGAGCCGAATTGCTGAACATAGATGCCATTGGCGGTGACGGTTGAATTCGCGCTGAGGGAAACCGTTTCACTGGCGGGCGACGTCCAGCCGCTGATGGCGCTGAAACCTACGGTGTGGTTCCCCAGGGGCAAATTGGTCATTGTTGTTCCGCTATTTTGCAATGCTCCCCCATCCACCTGCCACTGCGCCCCGGCGGTGATCGCTGCCGGAGGGCTGATAGTAACTTGCAACGAGCCGAATTGCTGAACATAGATGCCGCTGGCGGTGACTGTTGATTTCGAGCTAATGGAAACCGTTTCACTGGCGGGCGTCGTCCAGCCGCTGATGCCGCTGAAGCTTATGGTATGGCTTCCGACGGACAAATTGGACACTGTAGCTCCGCTGGCTTGCGATGCTCCGCCATCCACTTGCCACTGTGCTCCGGCGGCGATCGCTGCCAGGGGGCTGATGGTGACTTGGACGCTGCCCAGAATTGGCGGGGTGCCAGTCGACTGCACGATGGGAATGCTTTGCCCCAGCAAGGTGATATGAGCCGTGCGGCTGGCATCGGTAGGGGCAAAAGAAAAACCAACCACGCCGTTGGTTACGCCGGTGATCGTCAGCCACGGTTGGTCGCTCGTCGGGGCGAAGGGCGCGAGAAGATTTGCGCAGGCCGGCAGCACTTGCGGCAAAACGTCGCTGCCAGCGGCAAGGGTTTCTAATCTCGGCGTCGGATCCACAAAGGCGCGCGGCAGTTCCTTGATCGCCTGATTATCGGTATCAGCGATATAAACATTGCCCGCGCCATCCACCGCCACGCCATAAGGAAAAGACAATCCCGTGGAAATCAGATTGGTTACGCTATTGTTGGCAGGCGACCATTCCTTGATTGCCTGATTGCCGGTGTCAGCAAAATAGACGTTGCCCGACCCGTCCACCGCCACGCCGAACGGATCCGACAAGCCAGAAACCACCAGCGGAACCACGTTGCCGCCGCCAGCGTTCCATTCCTTGATCGCGCCGTTATAAATGTCAGCGATATAGATGTTGCCCGCGGCGTCCACCGCCACTCCTGCCGGATAATCCAAGCCCGAGGAAATTAACGTGGTCACATTGCTATTGATAGCTGACCACTCTTTGACCGAGCCATGGCCGGAATCGGAGAAGAAAACATTGCCCGAGCGATCCACCGCCGTGCCAATAGGATAGTCCAAGCCGGAGGAAACCAAGAGAATCACAGTATTGTTGCCCGCCCTCCATTCTTTGACATCCTGATTGTAAGTATCGGAAAAATAGACGTCGCCCGCACCGCTCACCGCCACGCCAGAGGGTTCGTTTAGTCCGGATGAGATTAGCGTGGTAACGGAGTTGCTGGCTGACGTCCACAATTTGATGGCGCTGTTGAAAGTATCGGCGATATAGACAGCACCCGTCCCGCCCACCGCAACCCCGTACGGCGCATCCAACCCCGAAGAAACTAACTCTGTCACAGTGCCAGCCTTAACATACGTTGCCCCGGCTTGGGTAACAGTGAGTGTTTGGCCTTCTATGCCGATAGTGCCAGTCCGCGTCGCGACAGGATTGGCATCGAAGCTAAAAACCAGGTTCGTGCTGCCTACGCCGCTTTGATTGGCGGCGCTCAGATGGAGCCAGTCGGCATTCGCCGTGGCCGTCCAAACGACCGTTGGCGGGCTTGCAGCAAGAACAACACTATCGCTTCCCTCGCTGGGTCCTTCCAGCAAGTTGGTTGTGCCGAGGACGGCGGTGGAAGGAGACTGAATGACAGTCAGAGTCTGGCCGGCGACGGTAATGGTACCCGTGCGCGTCGTGCCCGGATTGGCATCGAAACTGAAAACCAGATATGTGCTGCCAATACCGCTTTGACTCGCCGAACTCAAATGCAACCAACCGACATTAGCCGCAGCTGTCCAGGCAACGGTGCCCGGGTTTACCTCCAACAAAACGCTATCGCTTCCTGCGATCGGACTCTCCCTTATGAGATTTGTTGCGAAAGCATAAGTATTGGTTGTCTGTGTGACAGGAATGCTCTGGCCGAGCAAAAGGATATGGGCTGTCCGATTGGAAGTGGTGGCGGAAAAGGAATAGCTAACCACGCCATTGGTGATGCCGCTAATGGTTAACCAACTCCGATCGCTGGCGGGAGCTAATGGTGGGAGCAAATTCTGGGTGGCTGGCAGCACGACTGGCAAAGCATCCGCACCGGCGGTGGCACCCTCCAATCTGACCGTTGGGTCCACGAAGGCATGCGGCAGTTCTTTGATGGCTGCATTGAGGCTGTCGGCTATGTAAAGGTTTTCTGCACTATCCATTGCCAGGCCCAGAGGAATATTTAGGCCCGATGATACTAACGGGGAGGCCGCGTTCTGCGCCGCCGACCACTTCCAGACGACATTGCTGGCCCCATCGCCGACATAAACATTTCCCGATCCGTCCACTACTATGCCTGAAAAATTCGCTGAAGCGGATGAGTACACCGTCGTCAAATTACTGTTAATGGCAGTCCACTTATAGATCGCGTAGTTGCCTGAGCTGGAGATATAGGCATTGCCTGCAACATCGAATGCCAGGTCGAAAGGATTCGACAGCACACTGGGTATCAGCGTGTTTAGGGTGCCGGTGCCGGGAATCCATTCTTTGAGTGCATATGCTCCATAATATATCTCATAGAAAGTGTAGACATTGTTCGCGCTGTCCAGGCCGACGCCAAGGGGCGCGTAGATTCCCGAGGTCAATAGGGGGGTCAGGCTTTGGCTGGATTGGTTCCACTCCTTGATCGCGTTGTCACCGTAATCGGCGATGTAAAGATTTTCCGAGCTATCCAGCGCCAAGCCAGCCGGCTCCGATAAACCCGAAGAGATCAACGTAGTCAGGCTGTTGTCAGCCGGAGACCATTTGCAAACCGCATTGCTGACGTTGTCCGCAATATAAAGGTTACCCGCCGGGTCCACCGCCATTCCCTTGGGTTGGCCAAGTCCGGAGGACACCAATGTTACCGTGCCGGCCGCGACGTAAGTTGAGCCTGCCTGGGTCACCGTGACCGTTTGTCCGGCAATGGTCAGGGTGCCGGAACGGGTCGCGCCTGGATTGGCATCGTAACTGAAAGCCACGTTTGTGCTGCCGTCGCAGGTTTCATTCGCCATGCTCAGATGCAACCAAGTGGCATTGGCGGTGGCATTCAGTGGCCCAAAATAGGGGCTTACCGCCAGAGCGACGCTATCGCTGCCAGCACTTGGTCCTTCCAGCAGTGCGTGTGTGCCCAGAGAATACACGAATGTCTCAGCACCTTGCGCAACTGGAATAGTTTGCCCCAGCAAAGTAATGAAGCCCGTGCGGTTGGAGGAGCTGGCAGTAAAAGAAAAACTCACTATGCCGTTGGTGATGCCGGTGATGGTCAGCCATGCCTCGTGACTGATGGGGGCGAACGGGCCCTGAAGATTCTCGGTGGCAGGCAACACGGCGGGCAGAGAATCGTTGCCCGCGGCCAGACTCTCCAGCCTAAGGTTAGGATCCACAAAGGCACGCGGTAATTCTTTAACGACGCCGCTGGAAGTTGGGGTGCCGAATTCCCATTCGAGCTCATAATAGGGCAGCGTATTGTCGGCAATATAGATGTTGCCTTGTATGTCAACTGCAATTCCTCCCGGATAGCTCAGTCCCGAGGCCAAAGTGCTCACCTGACTGTTTGCTGCCGACCATTTCTTGATCGCGTAGTTGCCGGTATCGGCGATGTACACGTTCCCGGCCCCGTCCACTGCCACGCTTTCGGGCCCGTTAAGATTAGACGACACCAAAGTGATGATCGTGTTGTCTGCCGCCAACCATTCCTTGATGGCGTTATTGCCGGTATCGGCGATATAGACATTGTCTGCGGCGTCCACGGCCACGCCTTGCGGAGTTTTTAATCCGGAAGAAACCAGGGTCATGGCCGTGTTGTTCACGGCGGCCCATTCCTTAATGGCGTTATTGCCACTGTCGGCCACGAACAAGTTCCCTGTGGCGTCCAGCGCCACGCCGATTGGCATATTCATTCCAGATTCAAAACCGGATATCGCGCTGTTAGACGCCGTCAGTTTATCGATGACGCCGCCCGAAGAATAATAGTTGTCGTACGAGAAATAAACATTGCCTGGGCCGTCAACAGCGAGACCATAAACACCATAAAGTTCCGCATTGAACAATGTGCTTACAGCGTTATCGGTGGGCCGCCATTCGTAAATCGCGCCATACGGCCACCCGTAAGCTTGTCCACCCGCATAACAAGATCCAGCATAGACATCGCCCGCCCTGTCCACAGCCACACATTCAACGCCTCCGATCGGCAGCGCGGTCACCACCCCAGCCGCAACATACGTTGAGCCGGCTTGGGTGACGATGAGCGTCAAGCCGGAGATAGTCAGCGCGCCACCGCGTGTTTCACCAGGATTCGCATCAAAAGTAAAAACCAAATTAGTACTGCCAGTTCCGCTCTGATTTTCGAGGCTTAGATGCAGCCAACTCACGGTGGCGCTGGCAGTCCAAGTGGCTGTCGCGGGTGTTACTCCGAGCAGCACGCTGTTGGTTCCTGAGGCCGGCCCTACGACGAGATTGGTGGTTCCAAGCGCATAATTGGTGATTTGTGCGTGTGCGAGGCTCATAGCCAGCCAGCCAAGTGCGAAGATCAGGAACCCCGTGATATTGGCGCGGCCTAATTTAATCTTCGAGATCATAAGCGATCAAATTATGGCGAAACGAGCCGGTAGAATTGGCCGCCCGCGTTGCTCTTGGGGAATGAATCATTCAAATAACCCGTGCCGCCAATGGTGTTTGTGGCGATGGGCGTCCAGCTTGTAAGATCGATGGAGGCCTCTATCCTGAACACTTGGCCGTTGCTACCCGCAAAGATGAGATTGAAGGCAACGGGTGAGGGAGTTCCCAACGTGACCGCATTCTTCCTGTAGGCTTGAAAATTGACTCCGGTTTGGTTGGAAGTCAGGCTGACGGTTCGCGAAGGTGGGACGAAAACGTAGTTGGCGTTGCTGGGCGATATGGAAAAGGGGCCATCATCCACCGTGAACGAATAAGTGCCTTGGTTGGTGGTCAGCGTTAGACCATGGCCTGCAATGACTGTTGCCTGATCATTCGACCACAAGCCGGTGATCTGGCCGGAAACGGTGACGGAAGAGGTGCTCTCAAATGCACCTATGTCCGGCGCGGGGCCGAAGGGCCGGGGGACTCCGCGTTGATCGGTGGCGGGGAAATCGGCGGGATCGGCTCCATCGATGGCGGGGCTGCCGGGCAGCAGCGCCATGGTGGGGGTCGGCCCGCCGTAATTGCCAAAGGGGGCCAGAACGGGATCGACGCCGTTGAGGCTGGTTGCGTTCGTTAACGTGTCTTGCTGGTCGGAACTGAGGTTATACCCTGCATCGACAACCGGACCGAAGATGTTCGTGTCGGCGGCAGCGTTCGGGCTGAGGATGGAATTTTTCAAAGTCATCGTGCCACCAAGATTGCCGATGCAATCCCCTCCAGCGGTGCCGGCCGAACCGGCTGCTCCCGGCGCACCGGTAGTTGCTTCGAGGCCAGTGCCGCCAGCCCCTCCGGCCCCTCCCGCCCCGGCAGCGACGGAATTCGAGGCCAACGTTATATTCCAAGCTAGGATCGCACCGGACTGTATGCCAAGTCCGCCGCCCGAACCGGTGCCGCCTGCCCCACCGTTTCCGCCGTTTCCGCCCGGCCCGCGTGGGACATCTGCAGCCTCACCCGCGCCACCTGGACCCGCCGTGCCGCCAGTGGCGCTGTTGCCCCAAAATGTGTCATTCACAACCACAGAGAATCCTCCCCCGACGCAGATGGCTCCCCCATTGCCGTTGCCCCCGCTTCCGCCGGCGCCTCCTGAATATGCGTAGTCCGCGCCTTGTGCTGCCGCAGCGGTGCCGAATCCCCCGTTTCCCCCAGCAGCCACGTTTCCGACAAAGGCGCTGTTCGACGCCATCAGAGTCCCCTCGCTGAAGATGGCGCCTCCCCAAGCTTCGCCGCCGGTTTGCCCGCCGTAGCCCGGATCGCCATTCGGATAGGGCGTGCCTCCAACTCCGCCAACGGCTGCGTTATTGGAAAAGACGCAGTTGATGAATGTTGCCTGACCTGCATTAAGAAAAGCGCCGCCAGCAGCAGCTCCGCCCGGCGCGGCAATCTCTTGGAAGGTCGTGCCAAGGCCGCCACCGCCTCCGGTGGCGGAATTTCCAAAAAACAAGCAGGATTGAGCAGCCACAATGCCGGAATTAAATATGGCCCCGCCGGCGCCCCCGCTCGCGTAGGCTGTTGGCTCGCTTATGCCGACTACGTTGTTGCTTATGAAAGAGCAGGCCGTGATTTGAAGTGTGCCGGAATTCGAAATCGCCCCTCCAGTTCCGTCTGTAAAAAAGGCACCTCGGACATAACCGTTAATAAGGCTCAAATTTGTCATCGACACGGTCGTTCTGGAATTGATGACGAATATTTGCACAGCATTGCTGCCGCTGATTGCCACGTTGTGGCCGGTGGCGTCGAGCACGGTGTTATCGGAGATGACAATAGTGTTGGAAAGGTAAATCGTCCCGTTGATGGCAAAGGTCACGCTGCCGCCGCCAGCCATCGCGGCCACCAGTGAGCTTTCGGTGGCGTTGGATACCACACCGGATGCCCAAGCCGCGGGGGAAAGACTAAAAATCGTCAAAAGCGCAATAGCCGCCAGGAAGGAGGATCGAGATCGTATTGCCAAGGACACGATTTGAACTCTGATCCCTATTCTTTCAAATTCAAGCCAAAACTAGATGCGCAAATGCGAGCATCTAGAACTCTCTCGCCAGATTGCGAGTTTTCACAAATTCGTCAATTCCCGCTGCCGTTCGTGGGCTCGCTGACTCGGAAATATTGCTGCAACAGATTCGTGGTTGGCACCGTGAATTGCATCCATGCGCCGCTTCCGCTGAAGTTCGAGTAGGGGCTCCACAGCGCCGGGGCCAGGTTGGTAGCTTCTTGAATGAGGTAGCTTTGGTTGCTCTGGGTTTGAAAGCCGAAGGAGAATGCGCCGTTGGTCAGTGACGGCGACTGGATGGTCACTGGCAAGGTTCCTACCACCACATACACACCGCTATTGCTATAGGCGAGTGACAAGCCTTTGGGCAGGCTGAAATTGGTGAACGTTCCGCTCAGGCTGCTGCACGAGACGATTTGATATGTGTTGCTGACGGCGGGAAAGAAACCGTTCGTGAGCACAACCTGCAATCCGCCGCTCAGGGCCACGGAGCCTTGCACGGCCAGTCGCCCGACTTGGCCAGGGCCATCGCCGCCGAGAGCGACGGTCAAATTTCCGCCGCCCATCGAGAATCCACCAGGCACGGAAATCGCGCCGGAATCCACTTCAATTCCGCCGTAGTTGATTGTTTGGGAATTGTTCATGGCCGATACATTCGTGCCGCAGCGTTTCTTTAACAGGCCGTAGTTGACAAATTGATTTCCGGTGATGCCGCCGTCGCCATCGAATTCATAGATTCCGCCAAGTTGGTTTACGAGCGAGATGGCGCCGACGTTGAAATTCCCCGTGTTCGTCTGGTGGATGATGCTGTTATTAAAAAGAGTTCCATAGGCGTTAGCCGGCGCATTGACCGGCGAAATCGTGATCGAACCGAAATTGGTATAACCTGCGCCGGTTTGCTCGGCGTAAATGCCGCCGCCGGTCCACAAAAAAAGCCCGGGAGCGAAATTCAGGTTCAATCCGTTCGAAGGGAAAGTGATGGAGCCACTGGCAAGGGTGATCTCGCCCTGGCCTGACCCCGTCAATGTTCCAGTCCACGCGCCGGAATTGTTTCCTCCGGTGAGGTCGATCACCGCATTTGGTCCTGCCACAAAAGTCGCGTTTGAGCTTAACCCTCCATTCGCCAGCGCGAGCGTGCCCGAGTCAGCTTCGATCGTTCCGCCCAGATTTATGAATTGGCAGTTGATCGTGGAGATTCCGGCGCCGAATTTCTTGTCGAGGAGGCCGTAATTGAGGAATTGATTCCCGACGATGCCGCCATTGCCATCAAAGTCATAGACCCCGCCTGCTTGATTCACGAGCGCGATGGCGCCGACGTTGAAATTCCCGGCGTTGGTTTCGTGGATGATCCCGAAGTTATAGAAGGCGCCGTATGCATTCGCAGGCGCATTAGCCGGCGAAATCGTGATCGAACCAATGTTGGTATAGGGGGCGCCGGTTTGCTCCGCTTCAATGGCCCCGCCCATCCACCAAAAAAGACCGGGAGGAAAGTTGAGATTCAACCCGTTCGAAGGGAAACTGAAGACGCCGTTCGTTAGCAAAACTCTGCCATCGCCGGAGCCTGTCAAAGTCCCCGTCCAAGTCGCGCCATTGTTTCCGCCGGTAAGGTCAATCACCGCATTTAGTTCGGGGATAAATGTCGCGTTTGAACTCGTTCCTCCGCTCGCCAGGGCAAGCGTCCCGGAGTCGGCCTCGATGGTTCCCCCCAAGTTGTCGAGTTGGCAGGTAATGGTGGAGCTGCCGGTGCCGGAAGTTTTGTCGATGAGGCCATAATTGATAAAAAGCCCGCCGCTGAGGCTGCCGCCATCACCGGCAAAGAAATAGTGAGCTTGCGGCTCATTCACGAATGCGTACTGGCCGACATCAAAGTTCCCACCATTCGTTTGAATGATCGCGTCGTTATTGTAGAAACCGCAGTAGGCGAGCCCCGGCGCATTGCTGGCGGCAATCTGGATCGACATGTTATTTGTGACGGGGCCGCCACCGCCCCATATCTGGCCGCCCGTCCACAAAAATGTGTTCGGCGCAAACGCCAGCGTCAATCCAGACTCCGCGCTGTAAAGACGACCGTCGGCCAGCAGGACCGTGCCACCACCGCTGCCGCTCATCGCGCCGGCCCAGGTGGGACGGCTGCCGCCGGTTAAATCCAGCACGGTCCCGGACGCCACGGAAAATATGCCGTTCGAACTCAGATTATCACCCGCCAGCGTCAGTGTGCCGGTGTCCACTTTGAATGTGCCGCCCTCACCCTGGACGTTGTTAATGGTCGAGTTGCTGGCGCCTTCGGACTTCTCCACGAGGCCCGAATTGACAAAGGTCATTCCCGACCCAATGGAGCCATCTCCTACAAACTTGAAAATTCCGTTTGCATCGTTGAAAAAGATTCCGTCGTTTAATTGGCCCGCGTTGGTTTCGTAGATGGAACCGTCGTTATAAAGGGTGCCTCCCAAGGTGGGTCCTCCCGCGGAATCAACAATGATGCCGCCGGTGTTATCGAATGTTCCCGACAGGCTGCCGCCATTCCACCACAAGTGATTGGTTGGAAAATTCAACGTCACCAATTCGCCGCTCTCACTATCAATGCTGCCACTATTCAGTTGCACTTGCCCGCAATCGGCGGCGGAAAGAGCGCCGAAAGCGTTCAGGCCGGTCATCGTTCCGGACCAAAGCGAGGAGGAACCCCCGGTTAGGTCAATGACGCAGCCAGGCCACGTCTCGAAGGACCCATTGAGGCTTGGAGTGCCGTTTTGGCCGTTGAGAACGAGCGTCCCGCTCGAAGATATTGCGAAGGCGTTGTTAAAAAGAACCGCCGGTTGCACCGTGTAGGTGTTTGTCCCGGCCACTTTTTCAAACACGCCGTTCTGCGGCACCGAGATCAAATCATTCCCCGCCTGGACGAGCGCGCCGTCTCCTTCAATGACGGCGCTGAGCACGGTCAGAGTTCCGCCGCCGAGCGTCAATTGTCCGCTGGGCAGAATGGTGAGCTGATCGATATACGCATTGGCATTCAGGTAAGTGTTCGCAGGCGCCCCAAGCACGACAGACAACCCTTCGCCGCCCGGGCCGCCGGGATACACACCCACGCCAAGCGCAGGATCGTTTGTGGTGTAAGGATTCCAATTGCTTGGCTCTGATTCCACCGTTCCCTGGCGATTGCAGCCTTGGTTGGTTTGATAGGTTTGGGTCCAAAGATTATTGCTGGGCCAATAGCTGTTGCAATCGGAGAATCCGCAATTTGGACAGTATAAATAAGCCTGGCCCTGCGCGTTATCAGCCCATACGTAAGTGGACTGCGCTCGCAAGGCCGCAGGCCAAATCATCAGAACGGAAATAATGACCGCCCATGCCGGAAGGCGTCGCGTCAGGATCGTGGAAGTGCGCAGTGAGTTGTACATTGTATTTCGTGGTTTTGTTTGAAAGCCAATCCGCCCTGATGGACAATGCTCTACGTTGCCCATTGCTCATGAACGCGTGCGATCCTAGGCCGGAGAGCCTCTCAAATTCACGACTGCCTGTCAACCTGCATTGGTGCGGAATTTCCGCGCGAGGTGTGTGACATAATTCTTCACGAACGGAGTGGCAGGGAATCCCCGCTGAGTCAGCCCGGCAGAGGCGAGACGCCTCTGCCACCTTCAACGGAGGATCGCCATTGGCCGCCGGGTTAGCCCGGAGGAACATCGCGTGATTGCACCAGCACGCGGAATTTTCGGCCGAGATGCTCCGGGTGCGTCAAGGTGTGAAACTGGCGTGTGATTTTTTCGTCCCATGCCGCAAAGAGCCCGGGGGATTTTTGCGTTTGCACCATGATCTCGGTGAGGAAAGTAGACTGGCGCACGAACGTTTCTGTCCGCAGACCGGCGGCTTCGCCAGCGGTTTTCAACGCCGAAAAATCAATGTGCGAGGTGAGATCCTGGCTGCCGGGCTGATTGAGCACGTCCGCCGTCGCGTGATGTTTGGCATAGGCGCGGAGCGTTCCCCGGGCGCGCTGGGGATGGAGGCGCTCGTCGGAAGTCAGTCCGTAATCGAACGTCAGCAATTTCCCGCGGCGCAATTTCGAAGCGGCCACTCCCCACCACTCCGATGCCAGCGGGCAAATCTCGATCTCAAATCCGTCGGGCAGCACTTCGGCCAGCTCGGGCGGAATCAACGGCAGATATGTTCGCAGTGACTCCTCGGGCGGGCGCCATATCCAGGCAAAATTCTCGCCGGCGCTGGCCACGCAACCCTGGACCCACTTCTGATTGCCGGCGCTCCAGGCGAATACATGGACGGGAATAGCATCGAGGAATTCGTTGGAGAAAATAACGCCATTTACCGGCTCAAGGGCGGAAATGCCGGGCGCCCACTTTACGCGGGTGCGCCATTCGAGCAGCGTTTCCTCCTGCCACGTTCGTCTTGTTGTCGACGGCTCGAGAATTGTGTAATGGACGCGGTCGAACAAACTCGGGCGAAATTCGCACAGCCACGAAAGAATATCCGCCGCCAGCGCTCCCTGGTGTGCGCCGGCCTCGACTAAATCAACGTCGCCCGCTGGACAAAGAGAATCCATCCAAAGCGCAAACTGAAACGCGAGCAGCCGCCCGAACAGCGGCCCAACGCTGACGCTGGTGAAAAAATCCCCGTCGCGCCCGACGACTTGGGGGCGCTCGTAATAGCCGAGGCCCGGCTGGTAAAGCGCCAATTCCATGAACCGCGCAAACGAGATTGGCCCGCGTTCGCGAATTTCGTCGTGGATTTGCCGGGTGAGCGTGTTCATCGCGAAGGGGATTCGCTTCCGGCGGAATGCGCGGTCAACCGTTCCACGCCACCGGCACGGTCAATTTCTTGCCGAAGCGGTTGACGTAATGCAGTTGCTTGTAGGACATCGCGTACTCGTGAACCATGCGCGTGATTTTCACGTCGTAGCAGCAATACTCCGCAATCTCCATCATCTTGCCCTCTTTGAACCAGCGGATGGCTTGCAAGCCTTCGCTCGTCTTTTCAACACCGAGCGTGGCGGAGGCGATGGAGTCGAGGGACAAACGGTGCTGCAGCGTCTTCTGCAATTCCACCAGCATGTCCATGGTCGGAATTTGATCCACGTCGAAGAATGGATTGTGGCCCACCAGCACTTCGTAATCGAAGCGCAGGCTGTTGAAACCCACCACGAGATCCGCCCGGCGAAGCTCGTCAATAAGAAGGTTCACCTCGGCTTCCGGATAAATCCGGTAGCCGCCGCGCGCCGTGCTGTAAGTCACGCCGACGCTCATGCGCATCTCGCGAATTTTGTCCCAGCCGCCGACCTCGTCGGCGGATTTTTGGGTTTCCAGATCGAAATAAACAATGTTCTTCGCCATAGCGGAGTGCGGTTAATTTTTAGCGGGAGCGGGGAGAATTGGAAGAAAAAACCAATTCCCCCAGCCAAAGGACTAATCGTTTTGACAAAATGCCGTGAAATGCTTTACCTTTATTTATGGTAAAGACATTGATCTCAAGTAAAGGGCAAACCAGTGTTCCTTCCCACATTCGAAAGAGATGGAAGACGTCCAAAATTCTTTGGCAAAGCAATCCAGATGGCTCCGCTGTTGTCCGCCCAGTCCCAACCGTCGCCAGTCTCTTTGGCGTCGCCAGCACCAGAAAGGGGAGGGACCCCCGGGAAATGGAGAAGGGACGAAAGGCGATGGCCGATGACGCGGCTCAGGAGGGGCCTTCAGCGTGAGCCAGCGCGTTCATGTGGACGCAAATGTCATCTTGCGCTTCCTGCGCAATGATGACGCCGAGCAGTCGCCCATGGCCGCCGCGCTCTTTGATCGTGCTCAAAGCGGCCATCTAAAACTGCTGGTTTCAGCCGTGACCGTGGCCGAGGTTTTTTATGTGCTCGCTTCCGTCTACAATCTGCCGCGGCCAGAGACCGCGAGCATTCTTCATGCGCTGCTGTCTTCCGATCTTCTCGCCTGCATCGATCTTGAGGTCGTCTTGGACGCACTGAAACAAATCACGGCAAACAAGGATTCCTTTGGAGATGCCTACCTGATGGCAACCGCCGGCAAAACACAGGATGAACTCGCCTCGTTTGATAAGGGAATCATTAGCCGTAAGAATATTCGGGTGTATCCGCTCGCCTCGCTTCAAAAGCCAAAGGCAAAATAGGCAGGTTGGTGGCGCATGCTCGTCGGCGCATGTTGAAGATTCCTGATTTTGTGCGGCATTGGCGGCATTCTTCCAATCATTGTGGCCACCACTACCTCCCGCGCCGTCCGCCAATATCACATCCATGCCGCACGAGAAACGCGTGTTTCCGCCCAAGGCGGAAATTGGAAGACAGAACCAGTTAGGGCGGCTGAGATGGGGAACCTTGCAAACGATGGCGATTCTGTTTAATTTGCGCTATGAGCATGGCTGAAATCAGGGAGCAAATTGCAGGGTTGACGGTTGAGGAGCGCCTTGACTTGGCCGCCTTGATTGCCCACCTCAATCGGGCTGATGACGCGGAATACCAATCCGTCCTGGATCATCGCGCGGCCGAGATGGATGCCGGCAAGAAAACAACTCTGGACGAACTGGAGCGGCAACATCGCACTCTGAGCAATCGCGGCGAATGATTTCGCGTTATCTGTTCGCGGCAGACGACTCCGTTGTCGAATTCTTCTCCCGATGCAGCCATCGCGAGCGAGAAGATCTTCTCCACATTTTCCGGTCTTTGGCCGACTCACCTCATCAACCGGGCGACTGGATTCAGAAGGGGCGTTCCGGGCGCGAATACCAAGTGAAGCGATGTGGCCGGTGGCTTGTCACGTTTTGGCCGGACGACCCGGTCCTCGAACTGCGCGTGGTGGACGTAAAGAAAGTGATTCCGTAATCGAATCCAACATTGGGTTCATTTTGGTGCGGCATTGACGGCCTTCGCGCAATCATTAGTATCTCGGCAGAAATACAAGAAACACTATGGCCATCACCACGCCGGCGCCGTCCGCTAATATTACGTCCATGATGCACGAGAAACGCGTGTTTCCGCCCAAGGCGGAGTTCTCCAAGAACGCGTGGATCAAATCAATGGCCCAATACAAAAAACTTTACCGCGAATCCATCGACAAGCCGGAGACGTTTTGGGCGCGGCTGGCCAAGGAGGAATTGGTCTGGTTCAAGCCGTGGAAAAAAGTGCTGCAATGGAAATTGCCCAGCGCGAAATGGTTCGTCGGCGGCAAGTTAAACGTCAGTTCCAACTGCCTTGACCGGCATCTCAATACGCCGATGGCGAACAAGGCCGCCATCATTTGGGAAGGCGAGCCTGCCGGCCCCGGGACACCGGGAGAGGAGCGCACTTACACCTTCAAGCAGCTTCACCGCGAAGTCTGCCTTTTCGCCAACGTCCTGAAACGAAACGGCATTAAAAAAGGCGACCGCGTCCTGATTTATTTGCCGATGACGCCCGAAGCCGCCATTGCCATGCTGGCTTGCACGCGCATCGGGGCGGTGCATTCGGTGGTGTTCGGCGGCTTCAGCGCTCAATCGGTGGCGGACCGCATTTCTGATTC
Source organism: uncultured Verrucomicrobiae bacterium (assembly GCA_963764165.1). Lineage (GTDB taxonomy): Bacteria > Verrucomicrobiota > Verrucomicrobiia > Limisphaerales > Palsa-1400 > Palsa-1400. The sequence goes on along the minus strand of CAVXRD010000002.1, from coordinate 2,110,267 downwards.
GCAGGCCAAGATGGTCATCACGGCGGACGGCGGTTTTCGGCGCGGCAGCATCGTGCCGTTGAAAAAGAGCGTGGATGAAGCGCTCACCTTGCGGGACGCTGCCGGGCATCTTCTCGCGAAGACAATCGAAAAAGTCATCGTGCTGCGCCGGACGAACCAGGAAATTTACATCGAGGAAGGGCGCGATGTCTGGTGGCACCGCGAATTGCAATACGTTGACGCCCATTTCCCCGCCGAAAAAATGGACAGCGAAGCGCCGCTCTTTATTCTTTACACCAGCGGCTCTACCGGCAAGCCCAAGGGAATTCTGCACACCACCGCCGGATATCTTTTGCACGCCAAGATGACGAGCAAATACATCTTCGACCTGCATCCCGAGGATGTTTACTGGTGCACAGCGGACATCGGCTGGGTGACGGGCCACAGCTATGTGGTTTACGGCCCGCTGGCCAATGGCGCGACGACCGTCATGTACGAAGGCGCGCCGAATCATCCCGAGCCGGACCGCTTCTGGCGCATCGTCGCCAAATACGGCGTGACCATCATGTACACCGCGCCGACGGCGATCCGCGCCTTCATGAAATGGGGACGCCAATGGCCGGACAAACACGATCTTTCCTCACTGCGCCTGCTGGGAACCGTCGGTGAGCCGATCAATCCGGAAGCGTGGATGTGGTTTTACGAAGTCATCGGCGGCAAGCGCTGCCCCATTGTTGACACGTGGTGGCAGACGGAAACCGGCGGGATCATGATTACGCCGCTCCCGGGCGCGACGCCGGTGAAGCCGGGCACCGCCACTCTTCCGTTCTTCGGCATCCTGCCGGAAGTCGTGGATAACGAAGGCAAAGCCGTTCCGAAAAATTCTGGCGGCAAACTTGTCATCCGCAAACCGTGGCCGGGAATGCTGCGCGGCATTTGGGGCGATCCCCAACGCTTTATTGAAACCTATTGGAGCGAGGTCAAAGGCTGCTATTTCACCGGCGACGGCTGCCGCCAGGATGAGGACGGATATTTTTGGATCGTGGGCCGCATCGACGACGTGCTGAACGTCGCGGGCCACCGCATCGGCACGGCGGAAGTGGAAAGCGCGCTGGTCAGCCATCCGTCCGTCGCCGAAGCCGCCGTGGTGGGACGCCATGACGATCTGAAAGGCCAGGCCCTCGTGGCGTTCATCACGCTCAAGACGGGCATCATCGCGGCCTCCGGAATTCGCGACGAATTGCGCCAGCACGTTGCCAAGGAAATTGGGCCCGTGGCCAAGCCGGATGACATTCGTTTCGCCGACGCCCTGCCAAAAACGCGCTCTGGAAAAATCATGCGGCGCTTGCTCAAGCAAGTGGCTGCCGGTGGCGAAATCAAAGGCGACGTCACGACTCTGGAAGATTTGAGCGTGCTGGCCAAAATTGGCTCCGCCGAAGAATGAGCGCCATCGGCGCCATTCTCAAATCCGTGCCGCTGGTCGACGGCCACAACGATCTGCCCTACCAATTTCGCAAGCTGTCAAAAGAGGGATTTGACGCGATGGATTGGGCGGCGGACACCACGCGATTTTCACCGCCGCTGGCCACGGATTTGAAGCGGCTGAAAATCGGAGGCGTCGGCGCGCAATTTTGGGCCGCCTATGTTCCGTTCACTCTTTCAGGCCCGCCAGCGGTGGCAGTGTTGATGGAGCAGATGGATTGCATTCGTCAATTCGTTGCGCGCCATTCCAATGAAACGGAACTCGCGCTGAGTGCGGACGACGTCCTGCGAATTCACGCGAAAGGGAAACTGGCCTCGCTCATCGGAATGGAAGGCGGGCATGGAATTGGCGCATCGCTGGGAGTGCTGCGGATTTGCCACGCGCTGGGAGCGCGCTATATGACGCTGACGCACGTCAAGAATAACGAGTGGGCGGACGCCAGCACCGACAAGCCAGCGCATCACGGCCTGACCGCATTCGGCGAGCAAGTGGTGAAGGAGATGAACCGCCTCGGCATGATGGTCGATCTCTCGCACACGTCCGACGAAACCGTCGCGGCCGCGCTGCGCGTGAGCGCGTCGCCGGTGATTTGTTCGCACTCCGGCGCTCGCGCGATTTGCAACCATCCGCGCAACGTGCCGGATGAGTTGCTCAAAGGCATCGCCAAAAGCGGCGGCATCGTGATGGCGGTTTTTCTGCCGGAGTATGTAACCGAATCAGCGCGCCTCGCGGGCGAAGCGACAGGCGCGGAGGAATCACGCTTGGCGAAACTTTATCCTGGCGACACTGCGCGCCAATCCGCCGCGCTGGCCGAATGGCAGCGGGCGCAGCCGGAATTTCCGCGGCCCACGTTGAAAGACGTGGCGGATCACATCGACCACATGCGCGAGGTGATGGGAATGGATCACGTTGGAATCGGCTCGGATTTCGACGGATTCAAGAATCCGCCGCCATTGGGACTTGAAGACGTTTCGTGTTTCCCCGCGCTGCTGGAAGAATTGCAAACGCGCGGTTACAGCGACGGCGATTTGAAGAAGGTGGCGGGAGAAAATATTTTGCGCGTGATGCGCGATGCCGGGTGTCGATGATCGAGAGCACGCGGAGCGCGGCAGTGTCGAAGACCAGCCGCAGCGCGTCGCAGCGCCGTGCGCGCCGGTCAGTTCCACGTTGCAGCGGCTGGTCTTCGACACAGCCGCGTTCCTTTAAACGCGTGTGCGCATCACCCACTTCTAATCACACCCGCGAGGCGTCTCTTCCTGCGTTTCCTATTGTAAACCACAGGCCGTGTCCGTTACGCTCTCGCGCCGGATGAGTGCCACCTTGCTCACTGACGGACAACGTGAATCGCTGGCCAGCAGCCCGCTTTTCAACGACGATCTCGCCCCCACACGGCCCGAACAGCGCAAATGGCGCTGGTGGAACTTCGCCGCGCTATGGATTTCCATGTCGGCATGCATTCCCACTTACATGATTGCATCATCGCTGATCGACGGCGGGATGAATTGGTGGGAGGCGGTGCTGACGATCTTTCTCGCCAATCTCATCGTGCTCATTCCGATGATACTCAACGCCCACGCGGGGACAAAATACGGCATCCCGTTCCCTGTTTATTGCCGCCCGTCGTTCGGGCCGCTCGGCGCCAATGTCCCAGCGATGCTGCGCGCGCTGGTGGCGTGCGGGTGGTTCGGCATTCAAACGTGGATTGGCGGCGAGGCCATCCACAAAATTCTCGCCGTCTTTTTCCCAGCGCTGGGCGGGCCGCACGCGGCGTGGCTGGGAGTCACGCTGCCGCAATTTCTCTGCTTCATGGCGTTCTGGTCTGTCAATATGTTTGTTATTTACAAGGGCATCGATTCGATTCGCGTGCTGCTGAACATCAAGGCCCCGCTGCTCATTGCGCTTGGGCTCGCCCTGCTGGCTTGGGCGTGCAAAGAAGCGCACGGGCTGGGACCAATCCTGTCGCAGCCGTCCGCCTTCGAGCCGGGCCAGCCCAAGGCCGGAAAATTCTGGAGTTATTTTCCAGCCGCACTGACCGGAATGATCGGATTTTGGGCGACGCTTTCCCTGAACATCCCAGATTTCTCGCGCTACGCCAAATCGCAAAAGGACCAAATCATCGGCCAGGCGGTCGGGCTGCCGCCAACGATGGCGCTTTATTCATTCATCGGCGTGGCCGTGACCTCCGCGACGACAATTATTTACGGCAAAGCCATTTGGGATCCGACGGATGTTTTGACGCGCTTCAAAAATCCCGCCGTGCTGGTCCTGGCGATGCTCTCGCTATGCATCGCGACCCTGGCAACGAACATTGCGGCAAACGTCGTCAGCCCGGCCAACGATTTTGCCCATCTCGCGCCAAAGAGAATTTCGTTTCGCATGGCGGGCTTTATCACGGGAATCATCGGCATTGTGATGATGCCGTGGCGGCTGGTGGCGGACCCGACCGGTTACATTTTCACCTGGCTGATTGGCTACAGCGCGCTGCTGGGGCCGATTGGCGGAATTTTGATCGCGGACTATTTCGTTTATCGCCATCGGACGCTGGACGTGGCGGCTCTTTACCAACCGGATGGCGAATATCATCAATCGGGCGGGTTCAGCCTGGCGGGATTGGCGGCGCTGACGCTGGCGGTTCTGCCAAACATTCCCGGTTTCCTTGCGACCATTCACGTGATCGCACCGGAAAAAGTCGCGCCAATCTTCATGTCGATCTATAATTACGCTTGGTTTGTGGGCTTTGCCGTGGCATTCGTGGTGTATCTCCTGGCGCGCCTGCTGAAAATTAAATAGTGACTATGAATAATCCAGTTCTGCCCAAGTTCGACTACCAGCCGAAGCCCTACACCGGCCCGTCCGCGGATGAAGTTTTGAAACTGCGCCGCGAATTTCTCAATCCCGGCCTTTTCCTCTATTACAAAAAGCCAATGATGCTCGTCGAAGGCAAAGGGCAGTATCTCTTCGATGAAAAAGGGCGGCGATATCTGGATGGGCTGGGCGGCATCGTCACGGTGAGCGTCGGCCATTGCCACCCGCATGTGGTCGAAGCGGCGCGCAAACAGAACGAGCTTCTCCAGCATTCCACCACGATTTATCTCAATCCCAACGTCGGCGAATACGCCGCCAAGCTCGCCTCGAAAATGCCGGGCGATCTGAAGATTTGCTACTTCGTGAATTCCGGTTCCGAAGCGACCGATTTGGCCATCCTGATGGCGCGCGCTTACACAGGAAATTACGATCTCGTCGCGCTCCGCAATTGTTACCACGGCGGCAATCAATCCGCGATGGGCCTGACGGCCCACAGCACCTGGAAGTTCAACGTGCCGCACAGCTTCGGCGTGCATCACGCCATCGCGCCCGATCCGTTTCGCGGCCATTGGGGCCGCAACGATCCCGAGGCCGGGAAAAATTACGCGGCGGATGTGAAAAGTGTTATTGACTACGCCACTTCCGGTCGCGTGGCTGGATTCATCGCGGAATCGATCCAGGGCGTCGGCGGCTGCATCGTGTTTCCCGACGGTTATTTGAAGCACGCCTACGAGCACGTCCGCGCCGCGGGCGGCGTGTGCATCGCGGACGAAGTGCAGGCCGGTTTCGGCCGCACCGGCTCGCATTTCTGGGGATTTGAGACGCAGGGCGTCATCCCCGACATCGTCACGATGGCCAAAGGCATCGGCAACGGCTGCCCCTTGGCGGCGGTCGTCACCACCCCGCAAATCGCCGCGACCCTGACGCAGCGCATCCACTTTAACACCTTCGGCGGCAACCCCGTCGTCTCCGCCCAGGGCAAAGCCGTCCTGGAAGTCATCGAACGCGAGAACTTGCAGGCCAATTCGCAATACATCGGCAGCTTCATCTTGGCGGGTATGGAAAAGCTAAAAGCCAAGCACAACATCATCGGCGATGTCCGCGGCAAAGGCCTGCTGCTGGGAATGGAATTGGTCAAAGACCGCGCGACCAAGGAACCCGCCAAAGCCGAATGCGCCCAAGTCGTCGAAACCTGCCGCGACCTTGGATTGCTGCTAGGCAAAGGCGGTTTGTGGGGCCAAACCATCCGCATGGCCCCACCAATGATTATCAATCAAGCCGACGCGCAATTTCTATTGGATGTTTTGGATGCGGCGCTTTCGAGAGCGTAGAAAGCTTTGCCCATTTCGAAAGATTTACAACCAACACCATTAATCCTATTTACCGATGACGACATAAAGTCGCAAAATCAACAATTGTCCCCCAACAACAATGAAAGCAAACACAACTGCGCACCGGAGAACAGAAAGTGTCAAACCAAGGTAATCACACATTGTTCGCCATGGACAAGACGAGGAATGTGAACGAATCGGCAAAATCTTTACGCCTTTGGGCCTCGGCGTCTTGGCGTTCATGTCCCGTTCTGTTTTCGTTTTCGGTCACCGCCGCAGGGGCATTTTAACGCAAGGGCGCGGAGGCGCAGAGGCACAGCGCGGCAAAGCCGCAACCAAAAATAAGAGGAAAGCGCCGTCCGGTCTGGGTAAGATTGGATGTATGCAAAACAAACCGCTTACCCATGACGGCGCTTCCAACTCTTTTGTACACAAACATGCTTCCTCAATTCTAGGAGTTCTTTCGGGCTTTGATCGCCTGCGATTGCGCGGGACGCTGCGCCAGTTGTACGGCCCCCAGGTGATGGAGGCCTACTTGAACGCCTGCCACATTCTGATCAAGGATTTCAGCCAGTTGGTCGAACGGACCACCAAAGCGGTCAAAGACAAAGCCAGGGCCCTGGCACAAACAGCCGGGCGGCCTTTTCTTTTCGTCCCCTCCAGCCAAACCAGCAAGGAGGAGGTGGCGCGCAAGATTGCCGCCCGCGATAAAATCACCGAGGGACTGATCGCCATTCTCAATTGCACGGAACCCTGCATGTCCTTTCAAGTCGTCGGAAACCCCCAAACCAAACACATTGAGGTGAAGGTTCAGCAGCGCAAGTGCAGCCATCTTTATTTCTATTTCGAGCATTCCAAGTTTGGCTTCATGCACCTGCGCCTGCAAACCTGGTTTCCCTTCCAGATTAATATCTGCCTCAATGGCCGGCATTGGCTGGGAAAGCAGTTGGATCAGGCAGGCATTGCCTATCAAAAGAAGGAGAACACCTTTTTGCGGGTGGCCGATATGGGGCGCGCTCAAGGCCTGCTGGACCAGCAACTGCAAACTGACTGGCCCAAGGAGCTGGGCCGGCTGCTCAATGAGGTTCATCCCCTGCACCGGTCGATTTGCCAGCCGCTGAACCTCAAATACTATTGGAGCGCTTCGGACACCGAATATGCCACCGATGTCATTTTCAAGGAGCCCGAGAGCCTGGCCCGGCTTTATCCCAGCCTGGTTCACCATGCCATCAGTTCCTTTTCCAGCGCGGACGTGATGAGGTTTTTGGGCCGATACGTTCCCATCAGCACGGGCAGGGTGTACGGCCAGTTTGAGGGCGAAATCACCAGCGACACCAAACGGCGGCCGGAGGGCGTGCGGGTCAAGCACAGTCTTAACGGCAACTCGATCAAATTTTACGACAAGCAGGGCTCGGTTTTGCGGATCGAAACGACGGTGACGCACCCGGAGGAATTTAAAGTTTATCGCAAACCGGAAGGCCGGCCCAAGGAGGCCAAACGCTGGCTGACATTGCGCCGGGGGCTGGCCGACCTGAAACGGCGCAAAGAAATCTCTCACCGGGCCAATGAACGTTATTTGCAGGCGTTGGGATCCGTCAGCGGAACGGTGCCGCTGTTCCAATGGGTTGAAAAATGCTGCAAGCCCCTGCGGCAGGCGGGGCGGCGCTACCGCGCCCTCAATCCTTGGGCCCCGGAGGACGGACGCCTTTTGGAAATGGTCAGCCAGGGAGAGTACGCCCTCAACGGCTTTCGCAGTCGAGACATTCGGCAGGCCTATTTTCCCAGCCGGTGCGATGACCGCGAACTCAAACGCAGAATGGGCTGGATTGGACGCCGACTGCGGCTCCTGCGAGCGCATGGCTTGATCGCCAAAGTCAGCGGCACCCACCGCTATGTTGTCACCGAGAAAGGGCGCACCACCATTACTGCGCTCTTGACCGCCCGCAAAGCGGACGTGGACAAATTGACCAAACTCGCCGCCTAAAACTTTGCCAAAAATGAAGAGTTTTCCGAAATAGCACTGCAAGGATGCAGGCCGCACGACGCAAATGGCGCCGCAATTATATTGTGTCGTAGTCGGCATCGAGAGGGTTGTCCCATATTTTTCGAATACGGGCTCCGACAAAATGGCACAATCAGCGGCTAAAGCGGAGGAATCGTCCCCCGTAGGGGTGACGATCTTGACCTTCGTGTTGGCTTTCATAGTCGTTGGTTCGTCCAGGACGACAACCTTGCCATCAATAATGTCCGCTTATCATTTTCACTCGATCACATTGGCCTTGATTGAGGCGTTTCTCAAACGCCAAAACGCATTTCCACCGGCGGGGCGCGAGATTGATAGTGGGAGAATATTGGGGCGGACACGCAGGTCCGCCCTGCCAAATTGAAGTAGGGCGGCGCTGCGGAGATTGTCTCAAAACTTCTGTTTTTTGAGGAATGTATTTGACAATATGTGAGCCTTTAGTTGACAATGCCGTTCAACAAATATGGCTCAACCGATTGCCCCTGATTACGGACAGCAGTTCCTCCTCCCGCCCGCCCTGGAGGACTGGGTGTCCGCCGACCATCCCGCCCGCTTCCTGCGCGAATTTGTCGACCAGTTGGATCTGCCCCAGCTTGGGTTTGTCATTCCCGCCGCCGCCGAAGGCCGTCCGCCCTATGCCCCCAGCCTCCTGCTCAAGATTTGGCTTTACGGTTATTTCCACCGCATTCGCTCCACCCGCAAGCTGGAAACCGCCTGCACGGAGCATGTCTCGCTGCTGTGGCTGACGGGGCTCAACGCCCCCGACCACAACAGCCTCTGGCGGTTCTGGGACGGAAACAAAAAGGCCCTGCGCCAGGTTTTCAAGCAAACCGTGCAGCTGGCCCTCCGCACCGGGGCGGTGGGATTTGCCTTGCAAGCGTTGGACGGCACCAAGATTCAAGCCGCCTGCAGCGGGCCGCAGGGCTGGAGCAAGGTTTACATGGAGAAGCTCCTGGCCCAGCTGGATGGCGCCTTGGAGGAAATCGAGCTCAAAGTCGTGGCGGAGAACCAGGATTCCAGCGCACCGGGCTGCCGGCTGCCCGCCGGGTTGGCCCAGCGCCAGGCCCTGCGCGAGGAAATCAAAAAAGGCCTGGCCCAGCTGCAGGCCGACGGGCGCCACCATTACCATCCAGCCGAACCGGAGGCGCGCCGGATGAAAGTCGGCGACACCAACCGCTTTGCCTACAACGCCCAGGCGGTGGCCGACAGCCAGGAGGGCATCATGGTCGCCTGTCAAGCCACCCGCCAGGAAACCGACGCCGGCCAGCTGGTCCCCATGATTGAAGAAGCGAGGCAAAACCTCGGTCCGGCGGCCATTCCAACCCTCACCGCCGCCGACGCCGGCTATGGGGGCGGGGCCGACTTGAAAGCGGCCGTGGAACAGCAGATGAATGTGCTGGCCCCGCCGGCGGAGGGCAAGCCAGCCCACGACAACGCCTACGCGACGCAGCATTTTCATTATGACGAGGCGGCCCACACCGTCACCTGCCCGCAAGAGCGCCTTCTGGACCACGAAGGCCAGACCACCAAGAAAGGCCAGACCGTTGAGCGCTTCCGCTGCCATCACCGAGACTGTCCCGTGCGCGCCCTCTGCAGCCGCGATCCCAAAGGGCGGCAAGTCGAAGTGTGGCCGCACACCACGCTGGTGCAAGCCATGCGGGCCCGGCTGCAAGAGCCAGGACCCGCCGCGCTTTATGGAAAGCGCAAAGAGATCATCGAACGCCGGTTTGGGCAGCTCAAGCAACACGACGGCTTTCGGCGTTGGACAGTTTGGGGTCTGGAAGCCGTGCAAGCCCAATGGGCCTTGTTATGCGCCACCTTGAACCTGCGAATCCTCTATAAAAAGTGGCAGGCCCGGGTCCAGACGCCGAAAATGGAAGTCAAAACCGCCGCGGTTGAAGGAAATTTGGCGATGGCGGCCTAAAAAAGGAGGGAAAGGGAAGCTTGGCGTCATCGCTGACGCCAGCCACGCTCTGACAACTAAAAGTTGACACCCGTTTCCACAGCCCCTATTGGTGCCCATATAACCAGATCGGCCAGACTAAAACGTTTTGAGACAGTCTCTGCGTCGCCGCCCCAATATTATTGGTTCCTCAACCATCCGCCCGCAAGGCTCCTGGCTCCGCATCCCCGTCGATGTTTTGCTTCCGATCCCGCCTGAACAATCGATGTTTCGTTTGTCATGTCCCGCAATACCACATAAGCGTGCAATTACATCCTTAATTGACAAATATTATTCTCGGCCTTATTTTTCTCCCTGTCGCCATCAGGGCGTGTTCTTTGATATTTTTGCGGATTCCCGCGCCAGGGGAGCAGTTGTTTTTTAACGGGCTGTCAGGAAGGGCAACTGAATAAATCGTGATCTGGGCGTTGCACGCTATTGCACCTTATTGCACCCTTGGTTTTTTGGAATGAACCATTTGCCAACGCTTCCCGCGATGAAAGCCTTGATGCCATGGAAAGCACCGTCTTTCATTCAATTGGCTCCAGCCTGAACAAATGTAGCGGGTTTGTAGCGGGTTTGTAGCGGGTTTGTAGCGGGTTTGTAGCGGGTTATCTGGTTGATAATCAACGATGTAGCGGGTGTAGCGGGTTTTTGGAGATTATATTGTGTTATTATGGGGCCGACGAAACTGTGCCTATGGAAGCAATTCTTACAGCCATCCTTGATGACGATCGGAAGAGAGCCGCTGAATTGCTGAAAGCGGATTCCGGTCTCGCGACGCAGCTTGTCGGCGAGGCGCGGCTTTACGAATCGAAAATTGTGCATTGGATTTACTGTGGAGATACCGCGCTGCATTTGGCTGCCGCCGGGCATCGCGTCGAACTTGTTCGATTATTGCTGGCAGCAGGTGCCGACCCAAACTCGAACAAGAACCATCGCCAAAGCGGCCCGTTGCACTACGCGGCCGATGGCTCCATTAACGGGCCGGACTGGAATGCGCAGAGGCAGGTGGAGACGATCCAATGCTTGCTGGACGCTGGGGCGGAGATTAACGCTCCTGACAAAAACGGCGCCACTCCCTTGCACCGCGCCGTCCGGACGCGGTGCGCCGCGGCTGTGAAGTCTCTTCTCGACAGCGGCAGCAATCCGATGCTCCGCAACAAACCCGGCTCAACTCCCTTTCACTTGGCGGTGCAAAATACGGGACGCGGCGGAAGCGGCTCTAAACAAGCCGCAGCCGCGCAACGCGAAATCATCCAAAGATTTCTGACGCTTGGACTAAGCCCGGCGCTGCAGGACGGACGAGGAAAATCGGTAGTGGATTGCGCCAAGAGCGGTTGGATTCGGGAAATGCTTTCCGGGAAGATAGGGGAAGCCGGGTAAAAGCAGAAAAGGGTTAGAACTCGCCCCTATTTACGAGATGGGTTCTAACCACATCATCACACATGCAGGGCAAGAATAACGAAAAGCGTTTTGGTTTGTCAGAAGAGATGAGTGAAATTCCATGAATCGCTGAAAACTTCCGCTCGATCCTGGAGGAAATCACATTTCCTGATCGGCACTTCCGTCTTGTTCGGGACGGGAATGGCGTGGTTTCTTTGCGTGCATCAAGGCGGGCCGAGCTATGAAGACCGATCAGCGAGTGAATGGTTGGGTACTTACGAGGGTGGATCGGCATCTGATAAGGAGGTTTGCAAAGCGTTTCAAGCCATGGGGCCGGATGGCGCGCGTTATCTGGCTTCGCAATTGGAGAATCCCGATTTCGCGGCGGCCAAAAGCTGGTATGATTTCCGGCGAAAACACTCCCTGCCTGAATGGACACAGGCGCTCCATCCTCTGCCCTACGATGATCTGAACGGGCAAAGGCGTTCGAGCGCCGGTGACCTTCTGCTTAAACTTGGCTCCAATGCGGCGCCAGCTTTCGGGGCCGTGTGGAGCATCCTTCATAGTGACCGCGCGGACGATTCGGCAAATCGCTGGCTGGCCGCGATTTTAACGGCGCTTCCGGCTGAGACGGAGCGCGTGGTTCCGCAGTTGGCTGATGACATTCGCGACACCAACCGGGCCAACCGCGTTTACTGCATTTCCGTTCTGGCTTCGCTCGGGCCCAAAGCCAGAACGGCGATTCCAGCCTTGACGAACGCGGCTGCGGATGCGGGCGCTGTGGGGCGTTCGGCGGCGGTCGCCTTATGGAAGATTGATGGCCGCACCAATACTCTTTCCGACGTCCTTTCATACAATCTTCGCCACGGAAGCTCGGTGGACCAGTGGGAATCCCTCAAACTGCTCAAGGACGAACCGGATGCCGCCAGACTCGTTGTCCCGGCGCTTGAGCACATGTTGGATTCACAACGGCTCGACTATCAGATGGAGGCAGAAGATCTGCTAATGCGTATTGATCCGATTCACTGGAAGACCGTTGCGCGCCTTAGCTGGGAGGATTCGCAGCCGGTCGTTCGAACTCTTGTCAAAAAGATCCTGTGCGGCACGGACGCAGAGAGGCGCCTGGCCATGCAAAAGCTCTGCCTGCTCGGGCCGCTCGCGAAGGATGCGGTCCCCGCGCTGGTCGAAATCTTGGGAGATTGGCAGTGCCCCGTGACGAAAATCACGGGCACCCGCAGCCTGACCAAGTCAAGCCATGACAATGTGGCGCTGGCAGCCGTGAGTGCGCTGGCGGAAATTGGCCCCGCGTCCGAGCCCGCCACCGATTTTCTTTCAGATTTCCTCCGGCAGGACCAATTGCGGACGCACCAGTATTGCAGGGCATTGGGCGCCATCGGCCCCGCTGCGAAGCGCGCAATCCCGATTTTGACCAAATTGCTGGCTACCAACCAGCAGGACCAGGGAAGAATTGAGCGGTGCTATTACTCCGCCCAGAGACTGGATCAACGCATCGAAATTGCGTGCGCTCTTTGTTTGATTGACCCGCAATCGGCTAACGCTGTTTCGTTCCTCAAAGAGCTTTGCTCCCGAACCGATATCACCAACCTCACCCGAGTTTCAAGCAGCAGTTTGTGCCGAGCGAAACTAACACTTTATAGAATCGGAGCCGCCATAAATCCACCTTCTTCAACCCTGATTCCACAAATCGACTATCGCGGCGGCGGCGACTTGGAACTGTTGGGAGATTTGGGGCCGTTGGCGAGGGCGTGGTCTGCGGAGTTGATATACCGATGCTATCACGACCAATATGGCGGCCCCAGCCGGCCAACGCCAGAAGCGGCCCTGGCCATCTGGAAAGTCGATCCCGAAGCAGCCGGCCGGCTCTGCCTGCCAGGCGCATTGTTGCTGCCAGATTATCCGAGAAATTGAAACGGGAACACTGATTGAAACGATCCCCCTGGCGTCACAAGGCAACAGGGCGATCGGAACTCAGTTGCACTTGACAATCTTAATCACTCGCATGCTCGACCAAGGCAGCATATTAAGCATGCCACCTGATTCCGGCACTCCCACCGAAGTCCATGTTGGCACGCCGGCGTTTTGGTCAGTTACGCCGTAGATGGATAGAGTTGAGCAAGTGTCACGGTTATAAGCTCCGTATTCTTGCAAGGCGTGGGCGATAAGCTTCACCCACTGAGGCCAATTCTGCGCGTCTACGTTGTAGGTGGGATCCAGTTGGATGAGCGCGCCTTCGGGCAATGCGGGCGCGGACGCCGTGCCGTCTGTCGCGGTCGCGGGACAAGCGACGTAATTACTAAGGTTGTGGGGGGTGGCCATCGCCAGGGCGTGATATATATGTCCTCGCGATATGTCCTCAGGCCTCACCGCGCCACCCAGCAGGCAGAATCCGGCGGCGTCAGCGCCCCCGCAGAATCCCTTTCCAGGTGGGCATACCGCCCCCCAGCCAAACAAGGGTGACAGCACTACAGTGGAAGCGGACCAAGTCTTGTTCGTCGGGTTGAAACGAGCCTGCCACATATCCAACTCCATCCCAGCATAAGGACTTCCATCAAAAGTCTGATAAGCCACGGCGAGGTGTCCGTCCGTTCCGAGCGCAGCCGCCGTCCCCAGGGGAATTGGGAAAAGAACGCCCTGCTTTCCGGGAGCGGTCGAAGGGCTGGAGTAAAGCGTAGCAGTCACCCGGTAGAGAGGGTTGGTCAAGGTGCCATACGCCATCGCAACCCCGTATTTGCTATTGCCAAAGACGGCATTTGATGCGTATGGCGTCAGCGAAGCTTGCACGATCGCGGCGGAATTGGGATCAATGACAGGGTTCGTTGCAATCGGAGTGTTCCAAAAACTAGTCGTTGCATAGAAGCGAATGTAATTGGTGTTTGGCACAAGAGGGGGGGTAATGTCAGCCTTGGGAGACGGTGCGGCGGGAGCCAGATTTGATCCTTCCGCCCGGTAATAATACTGCGATCCCGTCGGATAGATGGGCACAAGGAACTCGTTATTAGTTCCAGTCGGCGCCGCGGCGTACCACGGGCCGGTCAAGTTGGTGGCGTAGACGAGCGTGCCGCCTTTCCAGTTATTGAGCACCAATAACAATTCCGGCCCGTTCGAGCCGTTAACGATGGCAGGCGGATTAAAGCTGATGCTTGTGTCGGAGACCTTCGCGCCAGAAGCAAAGCCCGGCAGCGGCAAAAAGGCCAAGGCGAGAATGAGCCCAAACTTCCTGATCCGGGCCAGATAAGCCGCCTCAATTGGATTGCTTGCAGTTTTCATATTTTCCCTCACCATCGTGTTGCCATGCCACTTATTGCCATGCCACTTATTCAGTTTACAACCGCTCCACTAAAATATGCCGCGGGCGGGCCGGCTGCCATGGGGCGCATCCCTAACGGACAGCCTGCATTTTAATCAGGCCGCAAAGGGGAGCGATTGCATTGCGGCTTAACTGCGCCTCTTCCTGCGCCGATATGGCTGGGGAATGATCCGATTTCCGATCATGGCTCTATGCTTTTGCCTTTTCGCTGGGTGCGGAAAGGGCGCCAGCGGGCGCATGGACCATCCCGAGGATCCGCAAGGGCGTTACCACGAGCAGATTGCGGCCGCCCGCCGGGTGTTGGCCCAAAAGGAAAGCTGGGCGGATCGCGCCGAGTGGGAAGTGATTGATAATGGAAAGGACGGCTGGGAAGTCGTCGCGTGGCGGGTCGAGCATCCAAACGCGAAAGGGTCGGACCGTTATTTGCCGTGGGGATATTCGGTCATTGAATTGGATCGCCGGATGATCGCCGTTCATTACGAACCGAAAGGGTGAGGGCGCGGCAACCGGGCAAATCGACTTGCAAGAACCCGGTTTTGGGCCACTATGAATTCGGCATCTGTTTTTTCGGAACCTTATCAAGATGGAACGCGAAATCCTTAGCACACATCAAAAGGCGCTCCAGATCAACCTGGACCCTTCAAAATACGGCACTTTTGCGGAAATCGGCGCAGGGCAGGAAGTGGCGCGCTGGTTTTTCCGCGTGGGCGGCGCCGCGGGCACGATCGCCAAAACGATCTCCGCCTACGACATGACCATCAGCGACGCGATCTACGGCCACGCGGATCGCTACGTCAGCCGCCAGCGCCTCGATACGATGCTGGATCACGAATACGCCCGCTTGGTGGATCGCTTGAACCACAAGCGCGGCGCGACGACCCGGTTTTTCGTGTTTGCGGACACGGTGGTGGCGCGAAGTTATTCCCGCCAGGACGACGCGCATGGCTGGCTTGGCCTGCGTTTCCAACCGGAGCCCGGCGCGGAGCCGTCGCAGATTATTGTTCATGTCCGCTTGTGGGATAAGGAAAACCTGGCCGAACAGGAAGCGCTCGGCATCGTTGGCGTCAACCTCGTCCACGGCTGCATGTATTTGCATCACGATCCGGCGGCGCTCATTGATTCCCTGGCCGACAACATCGGCACGGTTCGTGTTGAAGTGGACATGATTCAATTTTGCGGGCCGGCGTTCGCGCACATCGATAATCGCGTGATGGCGTTGCGCCTCGTCCAGGGCGGATTGACCAACGCCGCCCTTTTCACTGCCGACGGACAAGTCGTGCAGCCCTCCGACGCGTTTTACAAAAAGTGCATTTTGGTCGAGCGCGGCAGTTTCCGGCCGGTTACGAAAGTCACGCTGGACATGCTCCGCTGCGCGCAGGCGATGTTCGTCCAGGAGCCGAATGTTCAAGGGGAAGATGTCCTGACACTGATGGAAATGACGCTAAAAAATCTCACCGAAGACGACAAGATCGATCATCAGGATTTTTTGGCGCGAGTGGATATTCTCGGCGCGCTTGGAAAGACCGTGCTGATTTCAAACTTCGGCGAATACCACCGGCTGGCCGCGTATTTTTTCCGATACACCAAAAAAATGATCGGCGTCGCGATGGGCGTGCCGACATTGAAAGAGTTGTTCGACGAGAAATATTATACTGACCTAAGCGGCGGCATTTTGGAATCGTTCGGGCGCATGTTCAAAAACGATCTCAAGCTTTATGTTTACCCGCTCCTGGAGAAGAAGACCGGCGCCCTCATCACAGCGGGGAATTTGCGTGTTGCGCCGAACCTCCGGCACTTGCACGCGTATCTGGTCGAGAATCGCTACATCGAAAGCTTGCGTGATTACGACGAAAAGGTGCTGCCGATTTTCTCGCGGGATGTCCTGGACAAGATTCGCGCTGGCGACAGTTCCTGGGAACAGTTGGTGCCGGAAACGGTGGCCAGAATCGTCCACGAGCGGAATTTATTCGGCTTCAAGTCAGCGCCGCAACCCGCCATCGCCGCGAAGTAACTCAAAGCACGAGAATGTGGGCGAGGGAGCCGCCCATAAGTCGTATTTGTCCTCCAAGTCCTATTCTCCCGGCGATAGGAGGGCTCGGCAGGAGCCTCGCCCTATCGTGCTTTGCGAAGGATTCCGGCAGCGTGTCTAACTCGCGCCATCCTTTTTCCGCGCACAAACGCCGACGCGTTTGAATTGGTCGCAACTGCCGGTGATTTGCAGGCGGTGCGTCTTGACGGAAAAACCCAGCTTGCGGCACATCTCGCCTTCAATTTGTTTCATCTGGTCGTTGTCGAATTCCACAATCGTGTTGCATTCCTGGCAGATGATGTGGCTGTGGTTCGGATTGTCGGCGTAATTGGGATCGTAAAACTTGTGGTCGCTTCCGAAATCCATTTCGCGCACCAACCCGCTCTCGGTCAGCAGAGGCAGCGTGCGATAAACGGTGGCGCGGGAAACGGATTTGTCCCGCCGGCGCGACCATTCAAGAAGCTGTTCCGCGCTGAAATGCTCCTCGGTTTCAAACGCGCTCTCGATAATGGCGCGGCGCTGCGCGGTGATGCGCAATTTTTTGTGCTGGAGGAAATCCAGGAACTTCTTCTTGGCCATGCATCGGTCAACTGCCATGCGTCCACCATACCGCTTTCGCGCGTCGGTTAAAAGCGCGATTATCGTGAAGCAAGGCAGGGACGCCTCGCCGAGGCGTCCGGGGTGAGGCGTGGCTCACGCGCAGACCGCGAAATTAATCCCGCGCAACCGGACGCCTCGGCGAGGCGTCCCTACCTCACTCCCATTCAATCGTCGCCGGTGGTTTGCTCGAAATATCAAAGCAAACGCGATTCACGCCTTTCACCTCGTTTGTGATGCGCCGCGAAAGGTTCTCGAGAATCTCGTAAGGCAGCTTGACCCAATCGGCGGTCATGCCGTCTTGCGATTCGACTGCGCGGATGGCCACGGTGTAATCGTAAGTGCGCTCATCGCCCATCACGCCAACACTGCGCACCGGCAGCAGCACGGCAAAGCTTTGCCAAATTTTGTAATACCACCCGGTCGCTTTCATTTCCTCAACCACGATGGTGTCGGCCTCGCGCAGGATCTCGCAGCGTTTCGGCGTGACTTCGCCGAGGATGCGCACGGCCAGGCCAGGACCGGGGAACGGCTGGCGCATGACAATTTCGTGCGGCAAACCGAGTTCCAAACCAAGCTGGCGCACTTCGTCCTTGAACAGGCAGCGCAATGGCTCGACCAGCTTGAACTTCATGTTCTTGGGAAGTCCCCCAACATTGTGGTGGCTCTTGATCAGCGCGGCTGGATTTCCGCCGATGGGCACGGATTCGATCACATCGGGATACAACGTGCCTTGCCCAAGAAACCTGGCCGCTCCGGCGCGCTTGGTCGCGGACTGAAAAACTTCGATGAACGTCTTGCCGATGATTTTGCGTTTGCGCTCCGGGTCGGTCACTCCCTTGAGTCTCCGAAGGAAAAGCGCTGAGGCGTCTTCGTATTGCAGTTTGATGTGGAAGTGCCGGCCAAAGACTTCGCGCACGACCTTCGCTTCGCCGCCGCGCAGCAAACCATTGTTGACAAAAATGCAGGTCAATTGATTGCCGATGGCTTTGTGCAAGAGCGCCGCCGCCACGCTCGAATCGACGCCGCCGCTCAAGCCGAGAATCACGCGCTCCTTGCCGACGTCGGCCTTGATTTGCTCCACGGCTTGGTCAATGTAATGGCTCATCGTCCAATCCTTGCCGCAACCGCAAGCGCCGTGGACGAAATTGGAAATGATCTCGCGCCCCTGCGGCGTGTGCGCCACTTCCGGATGAAATTGGAGTCCGAAAAATTTCCGGTCGCGATCTTCGATGGCGGCGAACTCCGTGTTGTCCGAGGTGGCGACGGATTTGAAGCCCGCAGGCGGCGCAACCAATTTATCCCCGTGCGAATTCCACACTTGAAGCGCATCCGGAAGGTTGGCGAAAATCGCGGAGGTCGGATCAGCGACAAGCAGGGTGCCTTTGCCATATTCCCGCTTCATGCCGCGCGCGACTTTTCCGCCGAGCATGTGGGCCATCAATTGGACGCCGTAGCAAATGCCGAGAATGGGAATGCCGAGCTTAAAAATGGCGCGATCGGGCTTCGGCGCTTTTGGCGAATAAACGCTGGAGGGGCCGCCGGAGAAAATCAGGCCCTTGGGTTTGAGTTCCGCGATTTTGGCCGCCGGCATGTCAAACGGCACGATGGTGGAATAGACTTTGCACTCGCGAACACGCCGGGCGATGACTTGCGTGTATTGCGCCCCGAAATCGAGAATAAGAATTTGCTCCGTCATTGAAATAGGTAGTCACCATTGATGGGTGGAGGCAAGAAGATTTGGAGGGGAAATTTTTTAATCAGGAACGACCAAACGCAGGAATGGAGGCGCTTGGCGCTGCATAAGCCGACTCAGAAAGCCCTTCCGGCCGTTTTACCCGTTGAACCCCATCCCGAAATCGCGTAGAGTACGCAGTGTGCCGATGACATTGGAGCAAATCGTTGAAGAAACCCGCCACTGGCCGTGTGAGAAGGTCAGCGAATTGATGGCGCGGTTGAGTGAAGACCTGCACAGCGGCAACCCGGAGATCGAAGCCGCTTGGCAGACTGAGATCGCCCGCCGTGTCGACAAAATCCAGTCCGGCAAGGTGCAAGGCATTCCCGGCGAGGAAGTGTCCGCTCGCATACGCAAGATTGTCGGACGGTGAAGCCTTACGCCTTTCACCCCGAAGCCGGGGAGGAATATGCGCAGGCCGCTGAATACTACGCGGCCATGTCGCCCGAATTGGGTGTGCGTTTTTGCAACGAAATCGAACGGCTCATCGACCAGGCGCGCCAGCGTCCCGACACCTTCTTCCGCGTCAGTCCAGGCGTCCGGCGCGCGCTTGCGCGCAAGTTCCCTTATTCGGTGGTCTATCTTGATGAACCAGACCGCGTGTGGATCGTGGCGGTGATGCACGCCAAACGATGGCCCGGCTATTGGCGCACCCGGCTCTAATCAGGCTCATTTGGCTTTTCGCCCTTCGCCTGCATATTTTTGAATTGAACCGCGCCTTCCGATCCTTATTCCAGATTAAATAATTTCCCAGCCTTCACCGAGCGGCCTCGAACGCAAACCCTTTCAAGTATTCCGTCTCTGGCACGGACGGCAGAATCGGGTGGTCGGGCGACTGGCTGTAGGTGGCTACGCGTCGGAGAACGCGGCGGGCGTCGAAGGCGGCTTCGAGAATCACGCTTTCAAACAACAGCGCATCGACATGGTGCGAGCAGCAAAACGTGGCGAGCGTGCCGCCGGGCTTCAACAGTTTCAGCGCGCGCAAATGGATTTCCTTGTAGCCGCGCATCGCGTCCGGCACGGCCGCGCGCGTGCGCGTGAAGGACGGCGGGTCGAGAATGATGCCGTCGAAAATCGGAACGACCCGCTCGTGCGGGTTCACCGCCGTGCGCGCCTTCATCCAGTCAAACACATTTATATTCTCGACGCTGAAACGATCGGCCACGCCATTGAGCTCCGCGTGGCGCGTGGCGGCGGCGCAGGCGTCGGCGCTTTGGTCGAGCGCGTGGACATGGGCGGCGCCAGCGCGCGCGCAATGCAGCCCGAATCCACCGAGAAACGTGAAGCAGTCCAGCACCTGCCCATGATTGGCCAGAGCCGCGACGGCCTGATAATTGCGCTGCTGATCCAAATACATTCCTGTCTTGTGGCCGCCCGCGATGTCCACATCGAATTTCAATCCATTGAGATCAATGCGCTCCGGTCCGTCCAGCGTTCCGCTGATGATGCCGTTGGTTTCTGGAAGCCCCTCGAATTTTCGGAAGGCGGCGTCGCTTTTCTCCACGACGGCACGCGGCGAAAATATCTTTTGCAGCGCCTCAACGATCATCGCCTTGCGCTGGTCCATGCCGAGTGAGGAAATTTGCAGGACGAGCACGCCCGCATACTTGTCAATGATCAATCCGCTGAGGAAATCACTTTCCGCGTTGACGACGCGAAATGATTCCGCGCCCGGCAAATGCCTTTTGCGAATGGCGAGCGCGGCGCGAATGCGCTCTTCGAAAAAAGCGGCATTAATTTCGACGCGCTCGGGGTCGAGCACGCGCACTTGGATTTTTGACTTGGAGTTAAAAAATCCCACGCCCAAAAAACGCTGGCGATGATCCTTGATCTGAACAACGGCGCCATCTTCGGCGGGCTGGGTCAGGCGCACAATCGACCCGCCGTAAATCCACGGATGCCCCGCGACAATACGGTCCGCCGCCCCCGGCTTGAGCAAAACACTTGGCAATGACTCCATAAATTAAAGGCGTTCTGCCAGGCTGCGGGCGAGGCGATGAAGGGCGGGTGAACGGTCAAGCGGTTCGAGATGCACTTCGATCAAGCTGAAACTTTCCTTGTTCTTTTCCGAGGTTTCGAGCGCTTGCTCAAGCTGGTCTTCCGTTTCAACGGAGAAGCCGATTCCCTTGCCGACGATGCCGGGCAGCAAATGATAATTCAGCGGGGCCACGTCGTTGTAAGGTCCGTCCTGAATGTGCCGTTCGGTGCCGTAACCCTTGTTGTTCAAAACGATAATGATCGGATTCAAATTGTTCCGCGCAATCGTCGCCAATTCCAATCCTGTCATCAAAAATGCGCCATCGCCCACCAGCACCAGCGGCCGGCGCTCTGGATGCGCGATCTGCGCGCCGACGGCGGCGGGAAGCGCAAATCCCATCGAGGCGTAATATGCCGTTCCGAGAAATTCCGTGTGCTGGTGGATGTTCAATTCCGCCGCGCCAAACAGCGCGTCGCCGACATCAGAAATCACAATCGTGTCCTCGCGCAGAAACGAGTTCAGCCGCTGGAACAAACGCTTGACAGTCATTTTCTTTTTGGCCGCCGCCTTGTAAGGCGGCATGGCCGGCGGATGCGGAATCTTCGCAATCGCTCGGCGGCGAATCGGCGATTTGACCAGCGCGCGCAGAAAATCCTTGAAGCGAACGTTGTCAAAGTGATGGTAGCGAATGCTCAATTTCTCGCTCGTGGCGGAAATGCAATTCGCCGGGTCGAGGCGCGCGGTGCGAATGCCCTGGTCGATGTCCGTCATAAACACGCCGAGCATGAGCAGGCAATCGCTTTGCTCGATGTAGCGGCGCACTTCCTCGCGGCCCATCAAGCCGCCGTAAACGCCCAAATACAACGGATCATTTTCGCCGATGACGGATTTTCCCATGATGGTTGTCGCGGCGGGAATATTCGATTTCTGCATCAGCTTGACAAGGTCAGCTTGCAGGCCGAAGCGATGCAATTCGACGTCGGCCAAAATCGCGGGGCGCTTCGCCTTGTTGATCATATCGACGGCTTCATCGATGGAATGGCGGAGAGAAATCGGATCGCTTTTTTCGTGAAGCTCGGAAGGCACATAGCTGGCGAGGCCGGGAACAGAAACCATGTCGCGCGGCAATTCAATATACACGGGCTTTTTGTAGCGCAGCGCGGCGTGCAGCACCCGGTCGATTTCCTGCAACGCGGTTTGCGGATCATTCAACACGGTGGAGGCAACGGTCAGTTGCTCGAAGACGCGCTTCTGCGTGTCGAACTCGCGCACCTTGTGGTGAAGCAGCGGATTTTTTTCCCACTCGTGCGCGCCGGGCGCGCCGCTGATGACGACGACGGGAGATTTCTCCGCGAAGGCCTGCGCGGTGGTGTTGGCGATTTTCAAGCCGCCCACGCAATATGTCACGCACACGACGCCGAGGCCGCGCACGCGGGCGTAGGCATCGGCGGCGAAACCGGCGCCCTGCTCATCGCAAGTATTGACAGTCTGCAGCCCGCGCTTTTGCAGCAGGTCGTAGAAGCCCAGGACGTAGTCGCCCGGGATGCCAAAGACATGGCGCACGCCAAGCCCGCGCAGCCGTTCGATTAAATACTCACCGATCAAATGAGAACCCATGCGGTGAGCATGGCACGAAAGGCGCGGGGGGACAATATTTGGCCATTCGCATAATTCCCATTCTTCCCATTATTCGCAACAGAGGGAAGTTATGGGAATTATGCGAATAATGGGGCATGTCAGCTCACGATGCCGCCAGGGCGACACTTGTCAATTGTATTTATATTGACAAAAGCGCCCCTTCCCGGGGCAGCCGCGGGAAAGTTCGCAAAATTCATGTCAAATTTTGATGTTGCGTTCCCCGATGTCTACGGGCAAATGGAGAGGCATGGCTACTAAAACACCTAAGGCTGCTAAAAGAAAACCCAACGCGGCGTTCATGAAACCGGTGACCCCGGATGAAGCGCTGGCCAAAGTTGTGGGCGAGAAACCTCTTCCCCGCACGGAGCTGACCAAAAAGCTCTGGGTCTACATCCGCAAAAACGGACTGCAGGACGCGAAAAAGAAGACCCTCATCAATGCTGATGACGCTCTCAAAGCCGTTTTCAACGGCAAGAAGCAAGTCAGCATGTTCGAGATGACCAAGCTGGTCTCCGGTCACTTGAAGAAGTAAGGGCGGGCAACGAGGCGGGCTGGCCCCGCCTCTCTTTTTATTGGCCGTGAGCGCGATCAAACTTGAAATTTGCACCGCCTCGGTCGACGACTGCGTCAAAGCCGAAGCCGGCGGCGCGGATCGTGTTGAACTCAATTGCGCGCTGTTGCTGGGAGGGCTGACGCCTTCCCTTGGGACACTGCGCGAGGCCCGGGCCGCGGTGCGGCTGCCGATCATTTCGATGGTCCGGCCGCGCGCGGCTGGGTTTTTCTACAGCCGTTCCGAATTTTCCGTCATGCAGCGCGACGCCGAATTGGCGCTCGCGGAAGGGGCAGATGGCATCGCGTTCGGCTTTCTCACCGAGGCCGGCGCGCTGGATGTTGACCGCTGCCGGCAGATGATGAAATTGGCCGCCGGAAAACAGGCGGTGTTTCATCGCGCCTTCGACGTGGTGCGGAATCCCTCGGAAGTCCTGGAGCAATTGATTGATCTGGGTGTCACCCGCGTCATGACCTCCGGGCAGGAGGCGAGCGCTTACAACGGCGCGGCTGCGATTGCGGCTTACATCAAACAAGCGGCGGGACGCATCGAAATTTTGCCGGCGGGCGGACTCAATCGATTTACCGTGGCGGATGTCATTGCCCGCACCGGCTGCGACCAAATTCACGCGTCGCTCAGCACCACCAGCAAGGACCGCTCGGCTGCGGCGCGGCCTCAAGTTTCCTTCGGCGGCACTGTCAAGCAATCCGAAGAAGACTTTACCGTGACCGACGCGGAGGCCGTCCGCAAATTGCGCGGTCAATGGTAGGGACGCGTCGCCGAGGCGTCCGGAGCGGGGTGTTATTTTCGCGCAGGCCGCGGCATTTATTCCCGCGCAACCGGACGCCTCGGCGGAGACTGTCTCAAAACGTTTTAGTCTGGCCGATCTGGTTATATGGGCACCAATAGGGGCTGTGGAAACGGGTGTCAACTTTTAGTTGTCAGAGCGTGGCTGGCGTCAGCGATGACGCCAAGCTTCCCTTTCCCTCCTTTTTTAGGCCGCCATCGCCAAATTTCCTTCAACCGCGGCGGTTTTGACTTCCATTTTCGGCGTCTGGACCCGGGCCTGCCACTTTTTATAGAGGATTCGCAGGTTCAAGGTGGCGCATAACAAGGCCCATTGGGCTTGCACGGCTTCCAGACCCCAAACTGTCCAACGCCGAAAGCCGTCGTGTTGCTTGAGCTGCCCAAACCGGCGTTCGATGATCTCTTTGCGCTTTCCATAAAGCGCGGCGGGTCCTGGCTCTTGCAGCCGGGCCCGCATGGCTTGCACCAGCGTGGTGTGCGGCCACACTTCGACTTGCCGCCCTTTGGGATCGCGGCTGCAGAGGGCGCGCACGGGACAGTCTCGGTGATGGCAGCGGAAGCGCTCAACGGTCTGGCCTTTCTTGGTGGTCTGGCCTTCGTGGTCCAGAAGGCGCTCTTGCGGGCAGGTGACGGTGTGGGCCGCCTCGTCATAATGAAAATGCTGCGTCGCGTAGGCGTTGTCGTGGGCTGGCTTGCCCTCCGCCGGCGGGGCCAGCACATTCATCTGCTGTTCCACGGCCGCTTTCAAGTCGGCCCCGCCCCCATAGCCGGCGTCGGCGGCGGTGAGGGTTGGAATGGCCGCCGGACCGAGGTTTTGCCTCGCTTCTTCAATCATGGGGACCAGCTGGCCGGCGTCGGTTTCCTGGCGGGTGGCTTGACAGGCGACCATGATGCCCTCCTGGCTGTCGGCCACCGCCTGGGCGTTGTAGGCAAAGCGGTTGGTGTCGCCGACTTTCATCCGGCGCGCCTCCGGTTCGGCTGGATGGTAATGGTGGCGCCCGTCGGCCTGCAGCTGGGCCAGGCCTTTTTTGATTTCCTCGCGCAGGGCCTGGCGCTGGGCCAACCCGGCGGGCAGCCGGCAGCCCGGTGCGCTGGAATCCTGGTTCTCCGCCACGACTTTGAGCTCGATTTCCTCCAAGGCGCCATCCAGCTGGGCCAGGAGCTTCTCCATGTAAACCTTGCTCCAGCCCTGCGGCCCGCTGCAGGCGGCTTGAATCTTGGTGCCGTCCAACGCTTGCAAGGCAAATCCCACCGCCCCGGTGCGGAGGGCCAGCTGCACGGTTTGCTTGAAAACCTGGCGCAGGGCCTTTTTGTTTCCGTCCCAGAACCGCCAGAGGCTGTTGTGGTCGGGGGCGTTGAGCCCCGTCAGCCACAGCAGCGAGACATGCTCCGTGCAGGCGGTTTCCAGCTTGCGGGTGGAGCGAATGCGGTGGAAATAACCGTAAAGCCAAATCTTGAGCAGGAGGCTGGGGGCATAGGGCGGACGGCCTTCGGCGGCGGCGGGAATGACAAACCCAAGCTGGGGCAGATCCAACTGGTCGACAAATTCGCGCAGGAAGCGGGCGGGATGGTCGGCGGACACCCAGTCCTCCAGGGCGGGCGGGAGGAGGAACTGCTGTCCGTAATCAGGGGCAATCGGTTGAGCCATATTTGTTGAACGGCATTGTCAACTAAAGGCTCACATATTGTCAAATACATTCCTCAAAAAACAGAAGTTTTGAGACAATCTTGGCGAGGCGTCCCTACCTTAAAAACTCACCACACGTAGCTCACACCGCCGTAAAACGAAATGCCGTCGCCCGGATGGAAAACGCTGTAAGGCCCGTTGGCTGGATTGCGGGCGGACGGAATCGGATCCACGGACGATGCGTAAGTGACGTCGGTCAAATTTTTGGCCTCGAAGAAAACGGAAAATCCCTTTTTCATTTGATATCCCATTTTGAAGCCGAGCAAGGCATACGAATCCGCGTAAAGACTATTTTCATGGTCGGCCGGATATTTCGTGATGTTCCACGTGACCGTCGGCCCGGCGTAAAAGCCGAACGGCGATGTGTACATCAAACCGGCTTGGTAAACGTAAATGGGCAAGCCCCCGATGCGGTTGTTGCCGTAGGTGGGATCATCCTGGAAATGAAAATCATTCAGTGTGAACGATTGATCCAGCGCCAGCTTGTCGCCTCCGCGGCTTCCCTTGGGTTTGGTGATCATGGAATCGAGCAAATCCAGATCCAATCCTGCTTCGATGCCTTGATGCATGGAGCGATTTATGTTCACGGCGCCGATATCAACGCCGGCGGAGTTGTTGATTTCCAGAAGCTCGCTATGCACCCAGGAATGATAAAGCGCCAGATCCCATTGCGCGCGCCCCCATTCGCCGCGCGTCCCGATTTCGGCGGTCCGGGCGCTCTGCGGACTCAGGATGGTGGCGTCCACCTCCGGCGCGCTGTCGAAGTCAATCATATTGTCGAAAGAGGGCGCTTGCCAGGATTTGCTGATGTTGGCGAAAATCTGGTTTGTCTTGTTGAATTCATAAATGGCGCCGAATTTCGGGTTCAGGCCGCGGTAGACGACGTTCATCGAGGCGTCGGGCTGAAAATAAAAATCGCTGAAATGGCGCTGGGCGTAGGTCGCCTGCAATCCCGCCACCAGCGAAAGCCGCTCGGTCAGGTATTGCTGGTCTTCAAAGAAGAGCGGACCGTTGACGGAAAACTCCTGGTCGTGGGCGGTCGTTGGCCCGAGCTGGCCGCCGACGTTCACGTAATTCGCGTCGACCTCGCGTTCGATGTTGGGATCGAAGCCTGCCGTGATGGTGCTTTTCTGCCCGAAGACTTCCAAATGGATCGTCGCATTAAGAATGATGCCGACATTGTCCGCGAAGAAATTTTGGATGCCCTCGTCGGATTCGTCGTTGTAAGGGCCTTTTTCCTGGATGTTGCGATGCCACCAAAAGCCGCCCGCGTCGGCTTGCAGCGTGTCTGTCTTGACGCTGACCTTGTCGGCCAGGCGCAAATAATACCATTGCTTGTTGTAATCCTGCGATATTGCGTACGGCGCCGCGCCCGGGGCTGGCGCGTCTGGATCGGTCTGGCGCGGATTGGAATACATTTCATCCTTGGTCAATCCGCCCGGCAGAAGGCGGTCGGTCTGATCCGCTGTCAAGAAGAACCTGTTTTCCACATTGGTGGCGAAACGGTAGCCAATGTTGGCAGTGAGGATTTCCGTGTCTTCGTAGCTGTGTTCGCGGTAGCCGTCGCGGGTGCGGGCGGAAATGGAAACGAAATAATCCAGCGGCCCGGACACGCCGCCGGAACTCATCTCGCTGTGGACGTAACCGTAACTGCCGCCTTCGATGCGCACGCTCAGCGGGTCCGACGTGTATCCTGTCCTGGAAACGAGGTTTACCGCCCCACCGAGCGTCAATGCGCCGTATTTGAACGCGCTGGCCCCGCGATAGACTTCCGCGTAATCAATGCTGTTGACGTCGAAATCTTCGAGGATGACTTCGCCGTCCCCTTGGTTGAAGGTAAACCCATCCAGCAGGAAATTGACGCCCAGTGGCTCATCCTCCGAAAGAATGCCGGAGCCGCGAATGGATATTTTGCTGGCTTCCATTTCATTTTCCGATTGCAGCGTGACACCTGGAATGCCGCCGAGAAAATCCTCAAAGTTGGAGGCGCGCCCTTCATCCATTTTGGCCGAGCCGCGAATGGTGAAGGCGCCGGGAACCTGAGTCTTGAGTTGCTCGGCCTCCGACCGGGAAGGCGCGGTCAGCGCGCCGTAATCGCTCCCTCGCACCTCGATGGCGGGCAAGACGGGAGTGCCGTTGGTGCTAGCGGGCGAATTGGTTTCCTGGGATGCGGCAGGGATGGCGGACATAGCGGCCACTGCCATGGCAGCCACGCGAACGCTCATTGACGCAGACATGCGTTTAGCTCTCCCAATTCGATTCCAAAGTCGTTCCTTCATGAATCCATTCCCACCGGCCGCAACAGTAGGTCAAAAGCAGGTTTTTTCCCGCAAAAAAATACTGGACAGGTCCCGCGGCGGCACTGTAAAGTCCATTAAAGAGTGTGAATATGCTAAACAAGATTTGCGTTTTGCTGCCTATCGTTGCCGTCTCCTGCATCGCCGTTGGCTGTGCTGGCCCTGAACAAAAACTGGGGCGCGGCATTAACAACATGACTGAATTTGCGCGCGGCGGGGAAATCCGCCGCTCGTTCGAGCAAACCGCGATCTTTGGCTCGCCCGACCAATCTTACACTACCGGCTTGGCTCGTGGCGTCGACAAGAGTTTTGAACGCACCTTTGCAGGACTTTACGAAGTCATCACTTTCCCCATTCCCAATCACGGCCGCAACGATTACGGCCCCATCCTGCGCCCGACCGATCCCGTTTATCCGGAAAGCTACAAGCCGAACTGGCTGGCTGATTCGATCACGGCACCGGATACGAACCTTGGATTTGCCGGTGGCGATGTCGCCCCGATCATCCCAGGTTCCCGTTTCCATATCTTCGACAACTAAGTCGAAGCTCGGCGGTGTCCGCCAAGTGGGCGGAGATTTCCCATGTTGACGAAAGCTTCAGGCTGCAAGGTCAACCTTTTGCTCAATATCCTCGGCAAACGCGCCGACGGCTTCCATGAACTTGAAACGCTCATGCATCCGGTTCCCTTGTTCGACCAGCTTTCATTCGAGCGTGCGGGCACTGGCATTCAACTCAGTTGCAGCGACCCTACCCTCCCAACCGACGGCAGGAATTTGATCGTGCGAGCCGCCGACCTGTTTGCCAAGGCGGCGGGAATCGGCGCCAGCGATGGCGTGCGCATCCATCTGGAAAAGAAACTGCCCGTGGCGGCCGGCATTGGCGGCGGAAGCGGCAACGCGGCGGCGACTTTTCTGGCCATGAACGAATTATTTGGCCAACCGCTGCCGGCGCAGAAGGTTTGGGAATTGGCGGGGGGGCTGGGCTCGGATGTTCCTTTCTTTTTGCAGAACGCCCCCGCGATCGCCACAGGCAGGGGCGAGTTCATAGAGCCGTTAAATCCGTTCGAGACGATGCGCGGCGCTTGGTTTATCCTTGTACATCCTGGATTCGGCATTTCGACGCCATGGGCTTACCAGCAACTCGCCAAATTCCCGGAAGTGGTGAACGGCAAGCCGGGGCGGGCCCGGCAATTGGCTGATCTATTGCGGAAGGATCTCCCCTCGGCGGCCAAGGGTCTCTACAATTCCCTTGAAGCGCCTGCCTTGTGGAAGTATCCGCTGCTGGAATTATTCCAGGAATTTTTCCGCGAGCAAGGCGCCCTCGGCACACTGATGTCCGGCAGCGGCTCGGCCACCTTCGCCCTGGTTGCCAATCAGCCTTCAGCGCAATCGATTCTCGAAAAATTCAAAGCGAAGTTCGGAACAGAAATCTGGACCGAGTTCGTGCCCGCCATGTGACAATGCTGCATCCGTGCCGTTGGAGTCAAATATACAAGCCAGCGATAATCAATTTGCGGGAAAGTCTTGACAGAAGGACATGGAGACCGCGAAGGGGGGCAAATCATCGGTTTCGGGCGGTTCGCCCTCCGTCGTGTGCTTTGTGTCTTTCTGCTGGCTCTTCCATGATTTCCTGTTGCAATTTCGGGGCCTTGGAACAGCCGGACCCAGGAAACGATCCAATTAAGGTGGGGCGGTGCCATGCGCCCCCGCCCACTCATTTCCCCCCGAGATGAAAATGGCGTGCCCAACGGCACTCACCAGCCATGGTGTTTTACACGCGTGCGGCTGGGAAGGCCGATCACGTTCGCGCCATGCTTGAGATCAAAAAGGGGCATTTTTCTCTGTTCTCTCGGTTTTTCTCCTGTTTAATTTATGAGCATGAACCTGAAGCTCCACGAAGTCTGGTTTGTCACCGGCAGCCAGCATCTCTACGGGCCGGAAACTCTCAGGAAAGTCGCCGCACATTCTCAGGAAATCGCCAAGGCGCTGAATGCAGCGCGAGCCATCCCAGTCAAGGTCATCTTCAAGCCCGTGATGGAATCGACCGAGGCGGTGACGGCTCTCTGCCAGGCGGCCAATAACGCCCCCAAATGCATTGGTTTGATTACGTGGTGTCACACTTTCTCGCCGTCCAAGATGTGGATTAACGGCCTCATGCTGCTGCGCAAGCCGATTTGCCATTTGCACACTCAATACAATCGCGACTTGCCGTGGACGGAGATCGACATGGATTTCATGAACATGAACCAGGCGGCGCATGGTGATCGCGAGCATGGCTTCATTATGAGCCGCATGCGCCGCAGCCGAAAGGTGGTGGTCGGTTTCTGGCAGGAAGCGGACACCCAGGAAAAAATTGGCGCGTGGACTCGCGCGGCGGCCGCCTGGGCCGATTGGCAGGGCGCGAAGTTTGTTCGATTCGGCGATAACATGCGCGAAGTAGCGGTGACCGAAGGTGACAAGGTGGCCGCGCAGATGAAATTCGGCTTCAGCGTAAACACTTACGGTGTGGGTGACCTTGTCCAGGTTGTGAATGCGGTTGCGGAAAAGGAAGTGGACGCTCTTTGCAAAACTTACGAAGCCAGTTACGAAATGGCCGACGATCTGAAGAAAGGCGGCAAGCGGAGCAAATCGGTGCGCGAAGCGGCGAGAATCGAACTTGGCATCGAGAAATTCCTTATTGATGGCGGCTTCAAGGGTTTCACCGACACGTTCGAAGATTTGCATGGCCTGGCCCAATTGCCGGGTGTCGGCGCGCAGCGCATGATGGCGGCTGGATTTGGTTTTGCGGGCGAAGGCGATTGGAAGACCGCCGCGCTGGTTCGCGCGATGAAGGTCATGGCTAGCGGCCTTAAAGGCGGCACTTCGTTCATGGAGGATTACACTTACCATCTGCAGCCGGGCAACAAGCTCGTTCTCGGAGCGCACATGCTGGAGATTTGCCCCACCATTGCGGACAGCAAAGCGTCGTTGCAGGTGCATCCACTGGGCATTGGCGGCAAGGCCGATCCGGCCCGGCTCGTATTCAACACGCCCGCAGGCGCGGCGGTCAATGCGGCGCTCATGGATTTCGGCAATCGCTTCCGCCTGCTCATCAGCGAGGTGGATTGCGTGGCGGTGGAGCATGAGATGCCGAAGCTGCCCGTGGCTCGGGCGGTATGGCAATGCCGTCCGAGTTTTGAGGTCGCGTGCGGCGCGTGGATATATGCCGGGGGCGCGCATCACACAGGTTTCAGCCAGACTGTGACCACCGAGATGCTTGAAGATTTCGGCGCCATCGCCGGACTCGAAGTGCTGGTGATTGATGCCGACACCAAGCTGCGCCAGTTCAAACAGGAATTGACTTGGAACGAATGCGCTTACGGATTGAAAAGCGGCTGGGTTGGCTAATGCAAAAAGAACTGTCACCAAGAAACCTATCAGGGCAGACGCCTCTTAATTCCGAGGTAGGGACGCCTTTGGGAAGCCGAACTTCGGCCCGTGGCGTCCGGTTGCGCGTGAAAATACTTCTGGCGTTTTGCGTGAATAATGCCTCACCCCGGACGCCTCGGCGAGGCGTCCCTACCAATCAACGAGCTTGGCGCTCGTTGATTTTCAATAGATCATACCCCATGAACCTGAGAACCTATTTGGCGGCGGCGGTTCTGGCATCGGCAATTTCAATCAACGCCCAACCAGCGAGAATCACTGTCGACGTGGCGCAGCCTTCCCACCCAATTTCGCCGACGTTGTGGGGCATTTTCTTCGAGGACATCAATATGTCCACCGACGGCGGCATTTATCCCGAGATGGTTCGCAACCGCTCATTTGAGGATGGCAGCACGTCGGAAAACTGGAAGTTCGCCAGCGCCAGCGGCACCAACGAAGCCGCGATCAGCACGGCCGACGTGCATGGACAGCCGACGCCGTTGAATCCGTTTAACCGCAACTCACTTCGTGTGAAGACGGACGGGGCTTTCACGCTCCAAAATGAAGGTTTCTGGGGAATGAATTTCGTCGAAGGTGACGGCTATGCATTCAAAGTGGCCGCGCGCGGTGACCGATTCGAGGGGAAGCTGACGGTGAAATTATTGAGCAGTGCCGGTGAAGCGCTGGCCAGTGGCGAAATTTCGGGAATCGGCAACCGCTGGAATTATCACACCCTGCGCTTGACTCCGAAAGCCAGCGACCCGCGCGGCAAATTGGAAGTTTCCGGTGAAGGCAAAGGCACCCTGTTTCTCGACATGGTGTCGTTGATGCCGGAGAAAACGTGGAAGGATCATGGCCTGCGGGTGGATTTGGCGAAGTCGCTTGACGGACTGCATCCGAAATTCATGCGTTTTCCCGGCGGCTGCTGGGTGGAGGGAGATGATTTTGCGCATATGAACCACTGGAAGAATACCGTTGGGAACATCGATGTGCGAGCGCCGCTTTGGAACATCTGGGGTTACAACGCCACCCAGGGAATGGGACTTCACGAATATTTGCAATTGTCCGAGGACCTCGGCGCCGAGCCGTTATTCTGCATCAATGTCGGCATGTCGCATAAAGAAACCGTGCCGCTGGATCGCATGTCGCAATGGGTGCAGGACGCCTTGGACGTGGTGGAATATGCCAACGGCCCCACGAATTCCACCTGGGGCGCGATGCGGGCGGCGGCGGGGCATCCCGCGCCGTTCAACCTGAAATACATGGAAATTGGCAATGAAAACGGCGGGCCGGATTACCTGGAACGGTGGCCGTTGCTGGTCAATGCGATTCGCGCCCAATATCCCTACATCCAATGCATTGCCAACTCGGATTTGCACGGCCGCCTGGGGCCGAAGGGGCCTTCGCCAGATATCGTTGACGAACATTATTACGAATCACCGGAGGCTTTCATGCGGCGGGCGGACCAATATGACCGATACAGCCGCACCGGTCCGAAAATTTTCGTCGGCGAATATGCCGTCACTGAAAAATGCGGATTGGGCAACCTGCGCGCGGCTATTGGGGAAGCGGCCTTCATGGCCGGCATGGAACGCAATTCCGACGTGGTGGTGATGGCCGCATACGCGCCCTTGCTGGTGAACTTGAATCATCGCGCCTGGAATCCCGACCTGATCAATTTCGACAGTTCGCGCTGGTACGGCCTGCCCAGTTATTATGTCCAGCAGATGTTCAGCGAAAATCGCGGTGATGAGGAATTGCCGGCGCAGGTGGAAACGCCGATTCTGCATCTTGCGCCAGGCAGCGGCATGATTGGCGTCGGAACCTGGAACACGCGGGCCGAGTTCAAAGACATCAAAGTCACCGCGCCGGATGGAACGGCATTATTCACTTCGGACTTTTCCACCAGCGCCGATGGCTGGAATAAACTGGGGGGCGGCGACTGGTCCGTTAAGGACGGCGCTTTGCGGGAAAACACGGAAAAGGAATTTGTGCGGGCATTGGCCGGAGACAAGGCCTGGACTGATTGCACCCTGACGCTGAAGGCGCGGAAAATAGGCGGACGCGAGGGCTTCCTGATTTTGTTCCACATCAAGGAGGACGAGGACCGAATCTGGTGGAATATCGGCGGGTGGGGGAATACGAAAGATGCCATTGAAGCCGGAAGCGGAGCCATCGACTCCAAGCCGAGCCACATAGAATCCAACCGCTGGTATGATATCAAAATCGAGATAGCGCGCACGCGTGTGAAGTGTTACCTCGACGGCCAATTGATCCACGATGTGGATTACGAATCGTCGGCGGGAATCAAAGCCATCCACGCCTGCGCCGCGCGCGACGAAAAATCTGGCGATGTCATTGTAAAGGTTGTCAATACCAGCGCCGAAGCGCTGGAGACTGCGCTTGACTTGACAGGGGCGCAAAATCTGTCCGGGGCTGGTCAAGCCACCGTGCTGACCTCTGGCAGTGGCCTGGATGAAAATTCGATTGATGAGCCCCTGAAAGTCTCGCCCAAAACGGAGGCGATCCACTTCACCGGCAAAAGTCTGCTGCGCTCGTTCCCGGGAAATTCTTTCACTGTTCTGCGGCTGCGCGCAAATTAACCCTGAATTATTATGCGACCTCTCTTTTGCATTGCCGCTGTGTTGTTGTTCGGTTCGGCTCCGCATGTTTGCATCGCGCAGAACGAGGCGTCATCCGTCAATCTGGCGGTCGTCGCAAAGGCTGCGGCGTCATATGTCTCCGGCGATACGTCACTGGACGCGCTCAATGACGGCTACGCACCCCGCAGTTCGCGAGATGATGGGAACGGCAGTTACGGCAACTGGCCGACACATGGAACGCAGTGGGTGGAATATGACTGGAGCCAGCCGATCAGCACGAAGCAAATTGAAGTGTATTGGTGGGACGATCATCGAGGGGTGCGTTTGCCGAAAGCGTGCCGGGTGAAGTCATGGGACGGAAGCAAGTTCATTGAAATTACCAACGCCAGCGGCCTCGGCGTGCAAGGCGACAAATTCAACGTGACGACATTTCCGGAGGTCGCGACCGCGAAGCTGAGACTGGAAATGGACGGCGTTGATGCTTATTCGACGGGAATTTTGGAGTGGCGCGTGTTGGATTCCGGCCGTTCGCCAAACTTCCCACCCATAGTACGCGCGGGCGCTGATCGCGATGTGGTCATTGGCGGCAAAACCTACTTGAGCGCCTCGGTAAAATTGCCAAAACCAGACGCCTCCGCAAAAATGTCCTGGAGCAAGGTTTCTGGAACTGGAAACGTGAGTTTTGAAAACGCGGATACTAACATCACCACCGCGACATTTTCCAAGGCCGGTGATTACGTTCTAAACTTTTCGGCTGGCACTGGAAAACTAGCTTCGTCTTCGACATTGCGCGTAAATGTTGCCCCGCCGCCGCCAAGCAACCGGCTCGATGTGGTTTACACAGCGCCTTACCGGATAAACAGCCCTTTGTGGAACGCGCGGGCAAAGGCGCTCATCGTGAACTGGATTCCGCATTGCATTGATGAGTTGAGCGAGACCAACAAAGAGCACAGCAATGGCGGCATTGATAATTTTGTCGAGGCGGGGAAGGCGTTGCGTGGCGAACCGCACGCGCCGCAAAACGGCGCCCCCTGGGCTAATGCGTATGTTCACAACACAGTCGAATCGATGTGCCTTGCGCTGATGGTGGATCCGCAGGGCGACCCGGGAATTATCGCCGCGCAAAAAAATATTCGCGCGACGCTCGATGACTGGATTCCGATAATTCTCAGCGCGCAGGAACCGGACGGTTATCTGCAAACGGCTTACACTTTGGCAGACCGCCGGAAGTGGCCTTCACGCTGGAATCCGGCCCAGCGTGGCAATCACGAGGGCTACGTCTCCGGCTATTTCATCGAGTCGGCCATCGCCGATTATCGACTGACCGGCGGCACGGATAAACGGATGTATGAGGCCGCAAAAAAATTAGCAGACTGCTGGGTTGCAAACATCGGGCCGGGGAAAAAGGAATGGTATGATGGTCACGAGGAGATCGAGCAGTCTCTTGTTCGTTTTGGCCGTTTCGTCAACGATGTCGAAGGCAGCCATCATGGCGACAGTTATATCGCGCTGGCAAAATTTCTGCTCGATTGCCGAGGGCGCCACGGCGGCGGGGATTACGACCAGACCCGCGTCCCGGTGCAGGAGGAATACGAGGCCGTCGGCCATGCGGTGCGGGAGTCGTATCTGATCTCCGGCATGGCGGATGTCGCGGCGGAAACGCATGATGCGGATTACCAAAGCGCCGTGCTGTCGATCTGGGACAACTTGGTAAACAAGAAGTATTATGTTACCGGCGGCATTGGCAGCGGCGAAACCTCCGAAGGTTTCGGGCCGGATTATTCTCTGCGCAACGAGGCCTACTGCGAAGCCTGCTCAACTTGCGGCGAAATCTTTTTCCAATGGAAGATGAACCTCGCCTATCACAACGCGAAGTTCGCCGATCTTTACGAAGAATCCATTTACAACGCGCTGCTCGGCTCCACAGATTTGAGCGGCACTCATTTTTACTACGACAATCCGCTCGCCGAGGACAAGCTGCGCTACGGGTGGCACGAGTGCCCATGCTGTATCGGCAATATTCCGCGAACATTGCTGGCGATCCCCACTTGGGCTTATGCGACGGGCGATGAAGGCATTTTTGTGAACCTCTTCATCGGCAGCAGCATCAACGCCGGGCGGGTTGCCGGCACGGAGGTCCAGTTGGTTCAGGAAACCGATTATCCATGGAGCGGAAAAGTCGCGATCAAAGTCAACCCGAAGGAATCTAAAAAGTTCACTATTTTCGTTCGCGTGCCGAACCGCGCCACCAGTGCCTTGTATACCGCAACTCCTGAGGTCAGCGGTTTGAAATCAATGGCGGTGAACCACAAAAAGATTTCGCCAAATATTGAAAAAGGCTACGCGGCCATCACGCGCGAGTGGAAGGCTGGTGATGAAATTGACCTGGAATTGCCGATGGAAATCCAGGTCGTGAAGGCAGACGAACGCATCAAAGCGGATCGCAATAAAATCGCGCTCCGCCGCGGCCCGCTGGTTTACAATGTGGAATCCATAGACCAGCCGAGTCTGAATTTGTCGCCCGACTTGAAATCGCTCAACACCGAATGGCGCGCCGATTTGCTGGGCGGCGTGGTGGTCATCACAGGCAAATGGAGCGACGGCTCTCCGCTGCTGGCCATTCCCAATTTCGCCCGCGAGAATCGCGGCAAGACGCAATCAATCGTCTGGATGAACGAATAACTATGCTCGATGAATTGAAAGGCAAAGTCTGCCAGGTCAATAAAGCTCTGGTTGATTCGGGATTGGTCATCCTGACCTGGGGCAACGCAAGCGGCGTGGATCGCGGGGCGGGGATCATGGCCATCAAGCCGAGCGGTGTGCCTTACGACAAACTGACCCCGGAGGACATCGTTCTTTTGAAAATTGCCGATGGAACCGTCGTCGAAGGCAACTATCGTCCCTCCTCCGACACCGCGACCCATTTGCATCTTTACCGCGCGTTTCCGAACATTGGCGGCATTGTGCATACGCATTCGCGGCACGCGACGGCTTGGGCGCAAGCGGGCCGCGAGCTGCCATGCTATGGCACCACACACGCGGATCATTTTGGCGGCGCCGTTCCGTGCATGCGGTTCCTGACCCAATCTGAGATTGACGGCGGCTATGAACTGAACACAGGTGTGGCTATCGAGGAATGCTTCAAACAAAAGGGAATAAATCCGGACGACATTCCGGCGGTGCTATTGCAGGGCCACGGACCATTCACATGGGGATCGACGCCGGAAAAAGCGATGGAAAATGCCATTGCATTGGAAGCGTGCGCGCAGATGGCGTTCGAGACGCTGCAACTGAATCCCAAAGCTCAACCCCTGCCTGAAGCCATTGTAAACAAACATTGGAAACGCAAGCACGGGGGGAGCGCTTACTACGGACAATGATCTCCAACTCCGTTCCCTCCGTCTTCCTCCTGTCCAAATTTTCATCCACTTTCGCCCAAGGGCTACGGTGTGGACAGGGCCGCGATTTTCTGGAGTTGGCGATTCGGTGAGCCGGAGTGGCGAAATGGCAGACGCACAGGACTTAAGAATCCACTTTTGGCCATTTCAGGCCGTCGCACCTCATCACTTGCCACGCCGCTTAAGGTATTGGTCTTATTGATGTTATGTCACTTTTGCAGATTCTCCATTTCTTCCGAAGTGGCGAGGTTCTTTCGTGAAACTAGCACAAAGTCTAGCACAGATTGAAAAACGTTCGAGGGGTCCGTCAAAGAACCCGATTCGCACAGACGCTATTCGTGACCGCCATGTCGGCGCAGAAATTCAACCATCTCTTTGTTCCCTTCTTTAGCTGCCTCTAACAACGGTGTCCCCACGACAGAATGTCCCTTGGCGTTGACATCAGCTCCGTTCGCCAGCAGTAGTTCGGCCAGGTTCTTACTGCCACTACGGGCAGCAAAGTGCAAAGGCGTCTGACTGCAATTATCCTCCTTGGCATTTACATCGGCACCTTTTCTCACTAGCAGTTCGACCACGCTCGTGTGGTTCCCTTGAGTCGCAAAATGCAATGCCGTCGCGGACAGTCGATTCGTGGCATGGAGATAGGCCCCTTTGGCCAGCAGGAGTTCAACTATGTCTTTGTGGCCCCTAGCCGCCGCCTCGTGCAACGGACTCCTTTCGCTTCTCTGGTCATTTTCCTTGGAATTGACCTCGGCTCCCCGGGCCAGCAAGAGTTCCACCACGTCTTTATGGCCCCTAGCCGCCGCCTCATGCAGAGGCGTCCCGACACCGGAATATCCCGTTGCATTGACGTCGGCTCCGCTGGCAATCAGCAATTCCACCACGTCTTTATGGCCTTTAGCCGCTGCGCAGTGCAAATGCGTCCCATCAAAACTATGTGGGTCTGTCTTGGTAGCCAAGTTAGGACTCTCTTTGAGCAATGCCTTTACCTTCTCGAAGTCACCAGATCGCGCAGCGTTATGAATTGAATCGATTTCGGCAGCCTCAACTTCTGGTGACTTCTTAGTGCGGAATATTTTCTTCCAGATACTCATATTGGTGACTCATTATTTTCTGGACATAGTGTTTGAATAATCCTAACTAAACGCAAGTTGCACGCCCTCCTTTATTTACTCACTCATTCGTACGCAAGCGAGGGGGCAGGTTCGGGGTTCGCTCGCTTTTGGAATTGTTCGCGAACCTTAAACTTCCACTTGGCATGTGGATCAATCCCCTGATTTTCAAATTCACTGTCGATAATTTCGTGAACTTTTTCAATGTTATTCCAGGTTGCTGGCCCCACTATGCCATCTACGCTTGATTCATTGCAGAAACGCTGAAATTCTCTTACTTGCTCTGCTACTACTGACAGCCTTGGACTTCGAGACGTATCCGAATAAATTGGTGCAATCATCAAAAGAAATTCCGACAATTGCGAGTCGAAATTGGTTCTTCGATAGCTATTGGGGATCTTGTTTAAGTTGACAACACGATTGATTCGCTTGAACGCACTAAGATCTACAAAAATTCTGTCGAGCTTGATAATATCCAGTGAGAGGGTATTCGACCAAAAATCCCAAATTCTGGCAACACTGTAAGCGGGTGAGCCTTGAAGTGCTGGCGGTAAGTCCTGAATTGATAGAGTATTCGGGCCAATCCAATCGACCTTCTGCCTTAAATTGTCAATCTGCAGCTTCAAGCTAGCTATTTGCTGATTATCAAATTCGATTTGGTGCCTATATTGTACGTTATTCTCCTTGATCACCGCGTAATCGCGAGGCCACGTCTGGATGAAGATTGCTGCAGCCCAGCCAACACTAATTGCGGCACAAATTATGCTGCTCAGACCAATAATGGGATGCTCAAGCACCGCACTTAATACAGTACGGAGTACAGGCTCGCAGGTTTTCATTCTTGTGCTCGGTGCTGCCGGTCATTGTAATTGCTGAATTACTCATAATGATCCTTTCTTCGCTTTACGAGTTTTCGCTTGTCAAGCTTCTACCGCCTGGGTCTTTCGTCAGAAGTGCCCAAAGTCGGATGGCTCTTCTGTGCATTCCCGTTAAGTTTAGCCGATTTCCAATTTCGGCACCATTATAAAATACGCGTAGTGATTGTAATTCACTGGTATCAAAACGACCTTTGATTTCAGGACAGTTATTAGAGTATTAAACAAGGTTAAGGGCGGCGGGGGCCGGGCTGAAGCCCGGCGCCCTCGCCGCCCGTTCACCCAGCAGTTTATGCCACCAGTTGAGCTTCGTTGATGACTAAGAGCGTGTTTTGAAAACGGCTTGGCTGGTCTTGCGACGGGGCGGGACGGCTGGCTTCGTTGCTCCTCAGTCGAAGGTCCACGAGGGATATTCTCCTTCGTCGCGCCTCGCGATCCGCCCCGCCGCGCTCGCAATCCCTTCCCAAGCCATTTTCAAAACACGCTCTGACCGCTTGTCGCGTTCTTCCCGGTTCGTCGCTGTTTTCAGTGGAGCGCGGATTTGTGTTTGTGTTCCTCTGCGCCCTCATCTTCTCTGCGCGAAAGTTCTTCTCCCTCTGGCAAGCCGTTGACGATACATGTGATACCGTCCTTGATTCGAGTCCGGAAACGCAATCGCGCGGAGAACGCAGAGTTTCCTCGGCGAAATGAATGCCAGAACCGCCAGTTTCTCCAAGAAGCCATAGATGGACACAGATCAACACAGATGAAATTCATGCGCTCGACATGGCGGAACATGGGCCGGTTGCGGATGAAATAGCCGTCCGGAGCTTGTCGAGTGCGGCTTTTCCCAAAATCTGTGCTGATCTGTGCAAATCTGTGGCCAATTTTTCACAAGCTCGTTTTCTTCGTGATCTTTGCGCCCTTCTGTTCAAGGCTGTTTTTCGTCTTCGGCTGGCCCGGGCAAGCATGGGGAAATTTGACACCAAGTAAAACGAAACAAAGGGTTTTGACTCAAATCCAAGCGGCTCTGGGGCGCGCCCGCCGGCCGCAAATCAAATTTTGACCATCTCTATTCTTCCCTCATAATACCACCAAACAATGTAATTGCAATGTTAATTGACAAAATGGCCTTCGGCCTTATTTTTCTTCTTGTTGCCATCGAGGCGTGTTCTTTGACAATTTGCGGATTCCCGCAATTCATGGGGGGCGCACCCGCCCTCGGGGGTGGGCGACGGGCAACCCGCCCAGGCGAGGCGGTCGCGCTCCCAAATCCAACTGCGTTGTTACGGCTAAGGCCAGGGCGGCTCAATGAGTCGTGATCGTGCCATTTCATGCTATTGCACGCTATTGCACCCTTGGTTTTCTAGACGATTTCGGTGGAATGAACCATGGCCAACGGTCCCGAGATGAAAGCTTTCGAGGATTTTTAAAAAAATTCTCGGCCATTTGCCAAATTCGAGCGACAGCGGTCTTCTTGAGTGCTGGCTTCGTTTCGGCTCCGTCGCAGGTCGCTGCGGACATGCTCTCTCGCCAAAAGCCTCGCCAGAACTCAAAAATCCTCGCCGCAAATGGCCACAGAATTTTTAAAAATGCTCTTGCGGGGATGGCCGGAGCAGCGCGCTTCCTCTGCTTGAAATGAGGGGCCGTGCCTGTTTGTGTTCAAGGCAAACTATTTCTACTGCGAGGCGGGGGCCAGAGTGATCGATCCAGCATTGGTGGCGCCCACGAAAAACCCTCCCGCATTGGAAGTGTTCTGCAAGAATGCACCCTTGCCTTCGGTGGTCGCGCGCCCATTGCCGTTGCCAAATGTGACGGTCCATACTCCGGTCTTGGGATTGATTGAGCCGGTCAATGAGTTGGTTGGCGAGCCGTCCGCTAATTTAACCACTTGGTTTTCGGCGTTGACCTGTATGTTGAAGGAAAGCTGGGGCGCCAGCCCATCCGGGCCGGAAACGGTTAGTTCTCCGTCAGTGATAGGAATGGCTGCCAGGTCATGCGGCGGATTGGCCCAAGGGGACCATAATGCCGGCATGCTGCTGTTGGTAAATCCGTCCGGATAAGCTTTCGAGGTCTTGGCCGCTTCTTTGATCCAGACCAACTCTCCCGCGGGCGAGCCATTGACCAAATTAATCCATCCCAGCACTAATCCTGCATGGTTATAAAGGCTGGCGTAGATGGGCACGTCGCCTGTGGTAGCGACGGCCACCGTTTGGCTGAAGCTGGCCCCGTCGGCCAAAGCTCCGCTCAACGTGACCGTGCCGTTGTGGTTGGTGATGGCGGCGTAGCCGTAGCCCGGCGGCGCCGCCGCCGATTCATCGGCCTGGGGCGGAAGGAGCATCGTATAGGCGGCAGAGCGCAATTGGCTGCCCGCCAACTCCGCTATCAAGTCAGCTGACCAGGCGCCGCCATTGGTGCCGGAAACTGTGCCGGTCAATTGGGGCGGTTGAGTGGTCCAGTTCAGCGCCAACTGCAAAATCAGTGGCCCGGCGGGGCGGGCCCGCGGGATCGTCACACTGGCCAGACCCGCCACATTGAAGCGCCCGCTCAGAGAGTAGGTAGCTCCGCCGATCAGTAGCTGGCCGCTGTAAACGCCCTGCGAACTTACCTTAAAATCGCGGAGCTGCCCCGCTGTTTCTTCGGTTACGCCAGTGGCTGTGACAGAAAAGAGGCCGTTGTACTCGCCAGCCGCTTCCAGAAAGCTGTTGGTCACGAAATTCGCCGTCAACATCATGTTGGACTGCATCAAAAATTTCAGCGGATTGCCGGTCAACGTAACTTCTCCGTCCGGACCCACGGCGCTCCAGTTGGAAAATAAATTGTTGGCGGCTGGCACAGCCGTGACAGTGTAGTCCCTGCCCACGACCAGAAGATCGCTGCCAAAACCTCGAGTGATTTTGCCCATTCCGTTGGTGGCCAGAGTCAACGGGTTGGTAGTGGCGTAGAAGACGCTCACGCTGTAGGTTTTGGAGATGTTGCCGGAAAGATCGACGCTGTAGAATTGCAGTGTGTTTGCGCCCCCGGTGAGTGCGAGAGTCGTGTTCCAATTGGTGTAGCCGTTGGCAGTGGCAACGAGTTGCCAGCCTCCGGCATTGACCTGGCAATAAACCGCGTCGACTCCGACATTATCGTGCGCGGTTCCCTTGACTGTCAGGTCCGGCTGGGTCACTTCCGAGGGCGGCGCGGTCACAGTCATCGTCGGCGGGCTCACATCCGCGAATGTCGCGATAAACGTAAGATCGTATCCCATGTTAAAATCCAGTTTTCGGGAGGCAGTCAAAGCTGTGCCGGACGCGTCGATCCAGCCGGTGAAGGCAAAACCCGACGCCGCGGTGGCGGTCATGCTGTAGCTTTTCCCAATTTGCAATAGTTTCCCATTGTAGTTGGGGCTGACGGACCCCTTTCCTTGGATCTGCACCGTCAAATCAGAGGGCGTGCTGCTGAAACCCAATTCGTTGGCGACCCAGCCAGAGATCAGATCGTGAGCCTTGGTAGTGGGGTGCTGGTCATCCCAGAAGACATACGCGGCACCCGGACCGGTGAAGCTGATGTTCGAAAGATTGGGGTCATTGATGGCTCCTATAGTATCGTTAACGAACCCGTAGGATGTGTAATTGGCAAGCAAGGAGTTAAAATCGTCATAAGCGTCAACCATGTAGATTTGCAGACCGGGACTGGCATCTAGAAGCGGCCCCAGCGCGCTTTCAAGCTGGGAATTCATATCATTGATTTCTCCCGAGATATATTCACCGAATTCCGCCGAGTAGTTCTCGGTGAAGATGGGAAGCTGCGTAATGTCGATCTGATTAAACAAAATAATATTGCGCGCGCCCTTCTGGTACAGCAGGCCGCAGGAATTGGTAAGGCTTGAAACGGTATGGGCCACGCTGTCGCTCCAATAGTCATCGTTCGTTCCTTCGTCCAAGTGGCCCTGAAAATCATTGTTGCCGGACCAGATTGCAAACAAGACCCCGTTGGAATCCTTTGTTCCTGGATATTTTGCGATGGCCTCTCCCAGCTCGTCCGATTCAGTTCCGCTGACGGCATAGTTGTTTGCCGCGTTATAATTAAATCCAAGCGTCGTCGACAAGTATTCGATCCAAAGACGACCGTTGGAAAAGCGGCCATCGTAGTAGTCCGGAGGCGACGAAGGGGCTCCCCTGCCTGTATCTGTATAGCTGTCGCCAAACGCGACGATGGCCGTGTAGTCCGCGGCGGAAGCGGAGCAGGCCGCCATGAGCGCGAGGGCCGCCAGCCTTCCAAACATTCGCAGCGATCTGCAGTTTTTCATACTCCCTCCACTATAGCTGCCGCCGCAGTGAATCCGATGGGGTGTGCGCCCCGCCAGCGGTGGATTTTGATCCGTAATCCAATTGCTGTTCGTGTGAGACGGTACAATGCCGCCGGCCGCGGCTTTTAGTTGACACCATCGCTAACGGGCCAGGAGGCTATTCGGAACGACCCAGCGCCGAAAGCGGAGGCGAAGCTCTCCTGCCAAACGCAGGCAGCGCAATCGAGACCAATTTTCCCAGCACGACATCGGTTCCGGTCAAATTAGTCAAGAAGAGGAATCCGAGCGTCCCCTCGCGTTTTTCGGAGCTCAATGTGTCATAGCCAGCCCAGCCGGACACGATGGCCCAAATGGACATCCCGATGGCGAGCACGCCGAAGAAGGCTTTGCCAATCTGCGCTTCAAAAGCTCCCCGCACCGCGAGAGGCCGCCCAGACAGCCGCGACCACCATGCGCCCGCAATACGTTCTCCGCCGCCGCGCCGCCACGCGCAATTCACGGGTGACGATTGGCAATATCATGAAACGCACCTGCCAGGAGATTGCATCCGCCCATCATGCGCGATCCACAAATCCTTTCGAGTCAATTTCCAACGGCCCCACAATCAGCGATTTGCAGTTATGGAAAAACCAGGCGGATGGATTCGGTTGCTGGAACGCGACCGGCGGGCCAATTTGTTGTGGGGGCTGCATCGCGCAACCAAGTCTTGTTGAAACTGGCGCTGGAACCTGTTGCGCGCTGCCATCACCCATCAAAATATTTCCGGCACCCGCAGGTTTGTCGGAGGAGTGCATCTTCAACGACCATGCAGCAGGACCGGTGATTGGGAGAGCAATGTCGTTTCCGCTTCCGTTTGTCGGGGAATAGCCGAATTCGGAATCTGGCTGCAGGCCACCGCCCAAATTGCGGTCACCTGAAAGCAATGAACGTGGCCACTTCGTATCTGCGCTCACACCCACGAAATAGGAGAGGTTGCTGTTGTTCTGGAAACAATCGGTTCGCAGATTATTTGCCTTGGCGTAGCAACCGAACTCGCGCGCTGCAATACGATCGTCTGAGGGGCATATTACCAATTTCGGGCTGAGACCGAGATGGTCGGCCAGAATGGCGTAATTCGTCCAACAGTTCGCGCCTTGGCCGGGATTGGCGAGAAACTCGGACCAGCCGCCATTACTCATGGACTGCGAGGCCGGAGCACGACCGCCATGATCGTCTGCCCAAAGGCGATATGCAGTTCCAATTTGTTTGAGATTGTTAATACAAGAGATTCGCTGTGCTCGACGCTTTGCGCCGGTTGTTGCAGTCATGGATTCAATATCCCAAAATAAGATTGCGAGGATGAAAATTACCACGACCAGCTCAATCCGCGTAAACGCCGCGCGCCGCCGATAAATTATTGAGTTCATGCTGGCTTTGCAGCATTGCGAGAGCGAGTCAAAGTTGTCACCGGCTTCACGGAACGCGACTTTGCCATCGCGCATCCGGCAGTAAAACATCGAATTGCCTGCGCCGGCCGCCTCCCGGAGCGAACGCCATTTAATCTTCCTGTGAATCGTGCCTTTCATGGCTAAAACAGTTGGCTCGGCTCCAATAATGATCCATTTACTGTAGTTTACAACATTGTGCTTGCTTTTATACACGAAGTGATAGTATATGATAGACTATGAAAATTGAAAGCAGAGAATGCCAGAGAACATCTTGTTCCACTTTTCTGCGGGAAGAAATA
Organism: uncultured Verrucomicrobiae bacterium; assembly: GCA_963764165.1. Taxonomy (GTDB): domain Bacteria; phylum Verrucomicrobiota; class Verrucomicrobiia; order Limisphaerales; family Palsa-1400; genus Palsa-1400. The sequence continues at coordinate 2,065,284 of CAVXRD010000002.1, read as the reverse complement.
GAAATTGTTCAAAGAAAGAGGCCAATATGAATTTGTTGCTTGGAGCACTCATGGCGACTTTGGCCGCAGGCGCGGGAGCGTTGCTAGGACATTGGTTTTCGCGCCGGCCGAAACCGTATTGGATGCTTGGCTACTTCATTCCACTTGCCCTCGTTCTGATGTACCGTTTTGCGCTGGTTTATCCGGCTTTGGCATTCAACCCGCCAGCCTCATGGATGTTAATCGGGCTGCGAAAATACGCGGTGCTCGGTTTCGTGACAACCATGGTTTTGACGACGCCACTTTCACGAATGCCACGAAGAAGGGATCGAATCTTTGTAGGCCTGTTCATGGTGGTGTTCGTTTTTGTGAAGTCGCTTTGGCCCTTTTTCGCGCCGCTGGCAGACCGCCAGCAACTCGCGCACCTTCAAACGCGCATGGACGAGGACGGCGTTTGCCTGCAAACTACTGGGTACACGTGCGGGCCGGCCTCGGCCGTCACGGGTCTGCGTAAATTGGGCCTGCTGGCAGAGGAATCAAAAATATCCATTCTATCTTACACAAGTTCCAAGACTGGAACGGAGCCAGACATTTTGGCTGGCGCGTTGCAAACGGAGTATCACAAAGACGGTTTGAGCGCCGAATATCGGGTCTTCAAGGACATTTCGGAATTAAGGCAGGCCGGGCTGACGCTTGCAGTCATCAAATTCGGCTTTTTGGTGGACCACTTTGTCACGGTCCTTGAAGTCACGGACAAGGAAGTCATCGTGGGCGATCCCTTGAACGGCCTCGACCGCATGACCCATGAGGATTTTCTAAAAAAGTGGCGCTTTTCTGGCATTGTGTTGACACGGCAAAATCCACCCTTGGCGGAGCAACCCGTTAAAAAAATGTACACAATGGAGCGATGACACGTTGGCTCGAACGTTGCCAGATGAGAGATTTTGGAACGGTCGTTTCGGAAGATTAGATTTGCGCGTGCTATCTGCTGGAACCATGCCATGCTGTGGCGCCATGCCATTTCGCGCCTTAGGGCTTGATGCAAGAATATTGAAAGCGGTCCAGGAAGCCGGCTATACCGAACCCACGCCCATTCAGGCCGCGGCCATTCCGCAAATAATCGCGGGCCATGACCTGATTGGCATCGCCCAGACGGGCACGGGCAAAACGGCGGCGTTCACGCTGCCCATGCTCACCAAGCTGGCGGCTTTGCCTCCGGGGGCTCTGCGCGGGACGCGCGTCCTGATCCTCGCTCCGACGCGGGAACTTGTCCTGCAGATTGCGGAAAACATTCGCGCCTATGCGAGCCATTTGCCGCTCACGGTGGCCACGGTTTTCGGCGGCGTCGGAGAGCATCCGCAAATCCAGGCCCTGCGCTCGGGCGCGAATGTCATCATTGCCTGCCCGGGGCGGCTTCTGGACTTGACCGGCCGGCGCAATGGCGACTTCTCCGGACTGCAATTTCTCGTGCTTGATGAAGCGGACCGGATGCTTGACATGGGTTTCCTGCCGGCCATCCGCAGCATCGTGCGCCAGTTGCCGGAGAAGCGGCAGACGCTGCTCTTCTCCGCCACGCTTTCGAAGGAGATTGAATCACTCACTCACGAGTTCCAACGGGCCCCCAAACTTGTGCAAATTGGCCGGCGGTCAAACCCGGCCGAGACGGTGACCCAGCTCATTTACGAAGTGCCTCGGCATTTGAAGTCGGCATTGCTGCTGCATCTGCTGCGCGATCCGCAAATGGACATGGTGCTCGTTTTTTCCCGGATGAAGCACAGCGCGGATCGCATCGCCCGCCATCTCGAGCAAAAGGGCATTCGCACGGCGGCGCTGCATTCCAACCGCTCCCAAAGCCAGCGGCTGCGGGCGTTGAAGGATTTCAAATCCGGCGAGGTGCGGGTGCTGATTGCGACGGACATCGCGGCACGAGGCATTGACGTGGACGGAATTTCCCATGTCGTCAATTACGATTTTCCGATGCACGCCGAGGATTACGTCCACCGCATTGGACGCACGGGACGCGCGCAGGCTGTGGGGGATGCGATCAGTTTCGTAACGCCGGAGGATCAGGGCGAATTGCGAACGGTGGAGCGTTTCATCGGACGCGGCATCGTGCGCAAGCGCGCAGAGGGATTCGATTACACTGCCGCCGCGCCCGCGCAATCCGAAGGCAACCGCCAGCAACCGCGCGGCCGCAGCCAGGCCTCGCCGCAAAATCCTGCCCGGCAGGGCAGCAGGCCCTCGAACGGCAGCCAGCGCAGCTTCCGCCGCCCGAATCCACGGTCGCAAGGACAACGCCGCCATTTCGGCCACCGGTAAGCGGGGACGACGCAGTTAAAAAAAGGGAGCGCGACCGTCTCGGTCGCCTCCAGTCGGAGTCCCGCCGACTGGCTCTGGCGAAAAATGTGGATTCATCGTCGATGATTTATTAGCCGCGCAAGATGTCTTCAGCGGGACGCCGAAGACGGCGGTCGGGACGGTCGCGCTCCCCAATTTCAACTGCGTCGCCGCCGCGAGGCAGCGAGCGATAATGAAAATAAATTGTCAAAAAAGCCCTTGCAAAGATTTATTCTGTGACTATTATAGTAACAGTTATGGCGGTGAATGTTCAATTTTCGATTGCGGTTCACATCATGGCCGGGCTGGCCTGCGCGTGTGAGGATGGGCTGACTTCCTCGCGCCTGGCCGCCAGCGTGAACACAAGCCCAAGTTTCGTCCGCCGAACGCTGGCCAAATTGTCCAAAGCCGGGCTGGCGGAGAACACGACCGGCAAATCCGGCACATGCAGGCTCGGCAAAGAGGCCAGGAAAATCACGTTGCTGGATATATACCGCGCCGTCGACGCGCCGAGAGCATTCGCCATTCACAGTTATGCCGAGCAGAAGGAATGCACCGTGAGTTGCCATATTAAAACCGCCTTGGAGAAGGCCCTGGCCACAACGCAAAAAGCCATGGAAAAAAGCCTGGCTGAAATCACCCTGGCCCAGATCGTGTCCGACGTGAAACGGTAAAATTTTTTGAATTTATCTGTTACTATAACAGTAACATTTAACCTGAAACGTTAACAATAAATCGTCCTTGAAATCGAAAGAGAGAAAATTATGAGCGCTAAAAACAACAATAATAATAAACTCGCGGGAAAAGTCGCCGTCGTCACGGGTGCCTCGAAAGGCATCGGAGCAGCCATCGCCAAACAGCTTGCCGCCGACGGAGCATCGGTGGTTGTCAATTATTCCACCAGCAAGGAAGGCGCTGACAAGGTCGTCAGCGAAATTGCATCCAAAGGCGGAAAAGCCGTCGCGGTAAAAGGCAATGTGGCGAAGCAGGCCGAAATCCAGCCGCTCTTCGCCGAGTCCGTCAAAGCGTTTGGCAAAGTGGATATCCTTGTCAACAACGCCGGCGTTTACGAATTCGCCCCGCTCGCCGAAATCACCGAGGAACATTTCCGGAAACAATTCGATGTGAATGTGCTTGGCCTGCTGCTCGCGACCCAGGAAGCGGTGAAACACTTCCCCGCCGAAGGTGGAAGCATCGTGAACATCAGCTCGCTCGTAAGCACCTTGGCCCCGCCAAACGGATCGGTTTACAGCGCGACAAAAGGCGCGGTGGACACGATCACCATTTCCCTCGCGAAGGAGCTTGGCGCAAAGAAAATTCGCGTCAACGCCGTCCGCCCCGGCCTTATTGAGACCGAAGGCACGCACACCGCCGGATTTGTCGAGGGCGATTTCGCGGCCGAATACGTAAAGAACGCGCCTCTCGGCCGCATCGGCCAGCCGCAAGACATCGCCAAGGCCGTAGCGTATCTAGCCTCAGACGATTCTTCATGGGTGAGCGGCGAAACGCTGCTAGTCTCCGGCGGCCATCGGTGATCCCGCAGTGATTATTTTGACAGCCCCGGACGGGTCGATGGCTTTCGGCCCGTCCGGCTTACGCGGTGGCTTAACGGGGTCGTTTCTTTCATGATCGATTTTCATTCTAACGGCCTGCACCGGTGCTTGCACCGGTCAGCCGCACCGGCTAAATTAAAGCATGAGTATTGCGACGGACGCTGCAGCCACTGAGTTGTGGGAGCCATGATCGTCCGCTCGCCCGATACGCTTAATGGCAAGCCGCGCATCAATGGTCATCGCGTTGGCGTCCACCGCGTGGCAGGCTGGTGGAAATCGGGGTTGACCGTCGAGGAGATTGGGCAGCGGCTGTCCACTCTGTCACCCGCTGAAATCCACGCCGCGCTCGCCTATTATCATCTCCACCGAGAGGAGATCGAGGGGTATCTTCAGGAAGAGCGGGAAGCCTGTCGGAGTCTTGAACGCACGGCCTCTGCGCCCTCTTGAGCGCCGCTAAGATTCATCTCCCATGCTTTGCAGGGGGCGCTTCGTCATCGAGGATTGGACGTGACGTCATCGGGAGAGGAAGGGCTGTTGCAATGCACAGACGAGGAGCAATTGGAATGGGCCGCATTGCAAGGCCGCTCGATCTAGAGTTACAACGCCTCCGATTTTTGCCGACTGCACTAGGCTACATCAAGGTCGCCATCGCGCAGGAATTATAGTGGGCGACCAGCAAACGCTGTCGATTGGCGAGGAAATGCGGCGCTTGCTCAAGTTGACTGAAGCAAGAAACGCACGGGAGATGAAGGATCGACTGGAATTCCTAAGCAATTGGCGGTGAGTTTTCGCCAGCATGGCCAAACCCGCCAATTTCGCGCCAGCCGAATCGAACAGAGCCATCGCGCTGCAGCCAGGCGAGCTTCTTCCCACCAACGCTCTGGACAACGAAAAGCCCGATGTGCAACGGCTTACCGAGGCCAGCGGCAACGAAGGCGCGAGTTTCGAGCGGTCGTATCATCGCGCGGCGCTGGTGATCTGGCGGCGCGAACGTTACGCCGAGGTGCTGTTGCAGGCAGGGGTTGCGGCGGTGCTTCCTCACTTAAAGGAGCTCATTGAAAAGGCGGATGCCAAAGGCGCGCCTTCCGGCGCTCGAACGAACGCCGTGGCATTGGCGCGGCTGCTCGTGAATGCATGGAAGCCGACGCCTGATTATTCTGGCTACGGACGAGATAGGAAAACCGAGAATCGTGAGGGCATGCTGCGTCTGCTCAATCGACTCGGCGAAATATCTCTGCTGGAAAAGTTTATATCCGACGTGGTGACGCCCAATTATGATGGCAGCGAGAATGCCGCGCTGGTGGCCAGCGCCAAGTGGCTGGATGCCGAAGAAATCGGTGAGCTTTTCTCTGAACTGATTCACCGGAACATGGGTCAATGGCACGGGCCTTGCGTTGATTTGCTTGAGGCAGTTGCACGGAAAGGCAGCACCACCGCGGAGCCGGCATTTCGGGAGGCTCTGCGCCAGATCGCTCACACCGCTGTCAGCAAACTGGATGAAATCGGGAAAAAGAAAGTGGACGACGAATGGATGGACTGGCAGAGGGACCAGAAAGCTCTCGTTGTTGATGCAGCCATTGTGGCAAAAGTCTTAAATGTTCTGGGCGACTTAGATGCACCTGAGTTGCGAAGCGCTGCGGCGAAAAAACTCGCCTCGCGACCCGAGGTGTTCGATCCGGTGACCATTCTTGTGCCTGCGCTAGGGATGGTAGGGAAACAGGATGCCGCCACGAAGCGCCTTTGGGAGCACAGCACGGAATTTTTGCTGGCACGAAGCGGGCATCCGCCAGTCGCGCCCACGGACTGGCGGCAGGAGGTGAAACTTTCCTGCTCCTGCGCCGACTGCCGTGAGTTGCAGGCATTCACTCTCGATTTGGCTGAGCAGACGCATCGCTTTCGCGTGCGGCAGGATCGCCGGCAGCATTTGCACCAGCAAATCGAACGCCACAAACTGGATATGACACATGTCACCGAGCGCAAAGGCTCGCCGCAAACGCTTGTTTGCACCAAGGACCGGCGCAGTTATAAACGCATGTGCGAGCAATACCGGAAGGACATCGCCGCGCTTGCCGCACTCGCGGAACAGGCCGATAAAAGCCCCGACTCAAACGAGCCCGCGTTAGAGCGCGTAAAAGCCGCCCGCTCCCTGGCCGCGAATTGGTCGCCGAATTGAACAGCATATCCCTGCGCAAGCTTTTGATGAACTTTGACGGGCCCCATGTGGACCGCCATTGAGTGCGAGTGCCGATCACTCAGGAAAGAGCTCCGGCAAGCTTTCCCCGGATAAGGGGCGGCGGTTGGCGAGCTGACCGCAACGCACGAGCGACTACGGTAGCTCCTGGCCGAATGGAACTTGCCCGGGGACCAGAAATGTTTTGATCAGCTCACCCTCACCGCAGACAATCACGCCGGAAAATTTCTTAAACCATTTACCGTCGGGCACGTCTGGTCGACCATCCAGCCAATTCACCAGAAGAGCGACCTCCTTTCCAGTGATTTGTCGCTGTTGGATGCGGTCCAGCAGATGGTCGTATAACTGCGGCGGAATATTTCGGCGCAGCACCTTGGGCATAAATTACGCGCCGTAAAAACCTTGCGTCAGCGCGGACCTCAGCCGCGCGATTTCCGCCGGGTCTTCCGATTTGCCTAATTGGTCGGCCAACTGTCCGAGTTCTTCGCCGCTGAGTTGGCGATCTCGAGCCAAACCTATGGCAAATCGAATTACCTCAGCCTGCTCGGCAGGAGGCAACTGCCTTATGTCGTCGATCACTTCTGCCGCTCTCATTGAACCAAAATAACTAAAAAGGCTCGCGTAAGCAACCCACGCCGCAACTGGCGACCTGGCGAACCTGGCGAGTTTGATCACCCGTCCGCTTAACGAGTCGTGCGGCCGATGGTTCCCATGATGTCGGTCTTGAGCGTTGCCAGCAGCCGGGAGTCAACCCCGAGAATCCAGTTGTCTCCATCCTTGAACTGGGCGTCCACCCTGGTTTTCATCGTTTTCCTATCCGGCGTAAATAGCACTGTCACGCGCACGCGATATTGGAAATTGTAGTTGCCGCCGTAGTAATAGTTCCAGTCGGTGCGGACATAGCCATCCTCTTTGAGCGCCACCGCGATATCGAAGTCGTTGACCAGAAGCGCAAAGACATCATCCCAGGCATGCGGAAAATCAATATCGGCCCGCAACTCGAACACCTGCCACGGAGATGCCATTTCTTTGACAAATGATTTCGGCTGCCCCGCCGAGCCGCCCAGGGGCGCTAGCACGAGCATAAACGCCATTGCGGTCAAAAAAAATCGTTTCATAAGTCCTCCGGTTAGCGGGTGGTGCGTCCGACTTTGCCCATGATGTCCGTTTTGATGGTTTCGAGCAACCGGGTGTCGTAACCGCCGACCCATTTGCCTGCACCGCCATATTCGGCCTCTGACTTGATCTCGACCTTTTTATGGTCAGGCGCGAACTTTACAGTCACCCGCACCCGGTAGTTCTCACTCACCTTGCCCGTCCAGGAATAGTACCATGCCGTGCGCGCGTAGCCGTCGTCCTTTTGCAGGATTTCCATGTCAAACTTTTTTACGAGGGTGTCGACGACGTCGTTCCAAGCGCTGCTGTATTCAAGATCGTCGCGGATATCAATCGTGGCCCATGCGGGATCGGTCGTCTTGACAAAGGTGGGTATGGCGCATCCGACCGCCAGAACCATAACAGCAAGCCAAGCGAGACAATTTAATTTCATAGAATTCTTAACAGACAATGTTATTCGATGCACGATGACCGCATATGCCGTCCGGCCATGCCCATGCGCTTCAACGGGGCATTTATATGCCGGTTGGCCTTGTCTTTGACAAGGCAAAAGAGAGGATGCATGAGAGTTTTGCAGCAAGGCCGCAAAGGACATGAAGAAGTTTCTCCAACACCGCCCACTAAGCCCAAATCAGAAATGAGATGCGTCCGAACCTGTTTGGCACTACATTCTTCTTTGCTGAAGGCTTAGGCGTTCACTGAATAAAACGTAGCTATTGATTCTAATTTCCACGCTCCATGAACATAATCTGCAAATTGATCCCCACCGTCGGTCTCCGTCTTTGCCTGCGTTCTCTTTTTCTTTGGGTATGTTTGACAACGATTGAGGCGCTCGCCGACGAGGCAAAGCTTTTCCCGGTCGTGGAAACACGCCTGACCAACGGGCTGCGCATCCTGACGCTGGAAGATCATCATTGCCCGATTGTCGCGGTGCAGGTCTGGTACCATGTGGGCAGCGCGGACGAACCGGAACTCAAGCAGGGTTTCGCGCACCTTTTCGAGCACTTGATGTTCCGCGGCACGGATCGGCTGGGGCCAACGGATCACTTCGATCTCATTCAAAGTGTCGGCGGCCATTGCAACGCGCACACGGAATTTGACACCACCGTTTATGAGAATTCGCTTCCAGCGCAGCAGTTGGAGCTGGCCCTCTGGCTCGAATCGGAGCGCATGGGCTTTCTGACCGTGGATGCCACCGGCTTCAACACCGAGCGCAAAGTCGTCGAGGAGGAATTGCGCATGTATCTGAACAATCCATACGGTGATCTCCAGGCGCCTGGTCTGGCTGCGATTTTTGGAAACGGTGTCTACGCGCATTCTCCGGCGGGGAGCATTCACGATCTGCGCCTCGCCACGCCAGCGGACGTCCACGAATGGTGGAAGCGCTGGTATGTGCCGAACAATGCCACACTGGTGGTCGTCGGCGACGTGCAGGCGGCCAATGTGCAAACGCTCGCGGAAAAATACTTCGGCTGGATTCCGCCGGTGCCGCAAGCGGAACGCCACATCACGAATGCAGCGCCATATGAAGCCGCGAAATCCGTCACGCTCAAATCGCAAAACGCGCCCGCTCCTCTCAGCGCGTTCGTGTGGCGCACCGTTCCCGAAGGAAACCCCGATTCACTGCCGCTCGAGCTTGCGGGAACCATTCTTGGCGGCGGCGAAAGTTCGCGCCTCCATCGCAAACTTGTCAACGACGACAAGCTGGCAGTGGAAGCAATGGCGGTTCCTTTCGGTTTGGAGCGCGGCGGCATTTTTGCGGCCGCCGCCGTGCAATCTCCGCTCGGCGGCGATGCGGCCAAAGCGAAGGCCGCCATTCAAGGCGAATTGGAACGGTTGCGCAAGGACGGGGTGACGGCGGAGGAATTGGAAAAGGCGCGCAATCAGGCCGTGAATGAACTGGTCATTGGCGCGGAAACCGACGAAGGCAAAGCCGCGCTCATCGGCCAGGCGGCGGTCAAGGGCGCGGGGCTTGATGAATTGAACGCGCGCCTCGATCGCCTGCGGCATCTCACGCGCGAGGATTTGCAAAAGGCTGTCAACACGTATCTCGATCCGCAGCGCGCCTTGACCGTCAACGTGCCGTCCTCAGGGCTGCTCGACCAGCTTGGAAAAATGCTTCTCGGCGCGCCGAAAAAAACGGACGATATCGCACCCGTTTCATTTGACACGAATATCGTTTTGCGTGGGCGCCCGGGTGTGGTGCGTCCGGCGGATTTGCCGTTGCATGCGCCCGTTGCGGAAGGCAATTCTCCCATGCCCACTCCCGATGTGCGCGAACATCGATTGGCCAACGGGTTGCGCGTGTTGATTGCCCCGCGAACGAACACGCCCGCGGTCAACATCATCCTCGCGCTGCCATTCGGCTCCTGCGTCGAGACGAAAAACGGCGCGGCCTCAATGACGATGGCCCTGCTCACCAAAGGCACCGCGAAGCATGACGAAAAATCGATGACCGAGGAATTGGGTCGTTATGCGATTGAAATGAGCGGGTCTGCCGATGTGGATGATTCCAGCTTGACGGCGCGCTGCTTGAATGAAAACGCCGAACGCGCGATGTCCCTGCTAGCCGAAGCCGCCACGACGCCAACCTTCCCGGAAGATGCCTTTAAAACTGCGGTGACTCAGACCGCAACCGGCCTTGCGGTGTCCGACAGCACACCGGCTTCGGTGGTCGGTCGCGAGTTTCGCCATTACCTCTATCCCGGCCACGCGTATGGGCGGGAGGTTTCTGGCGATGCGGCGGACGTCGCTGCGCTGCGCCGCGACGATTTGGTAGCGCATTGGAAGCGCGTCGCCCGACCCGAAAGCGCCGCGCTCATCATCACCGGCGACTTGCCGGAAGAAAAAGCCATTGCCCTAAGCGAAAAGTTTTTCAGCGCGTGGAAGAGTCAAGATGAAAGCGAAATTACCGTTGCGCCGCCGCCGAAATATTCCGAAGGCACGCGCATTCTGCTCGTCGATTGGCCGGGCGCGGGACAATCGGAAATCCGCGCCGGCTGCCCCGGCATGACCGCGACAGACACGAATTTGCCTGTGGCGAAATTGGTGGGCGAATACTTCGGCGGTTCGTTTGGCGGGCGGCTCAACAAAGCCATCCGCGTGGCCAACGGCGGCACCTACGGCGCGCAAGGCGGATTCAACGCGGGCCGGCTCGCCGGTTCCTTTGTCGTCCACACATTCACCAAAACGCCGTCCACCGCGGACACGCTGCGGATGGTGCTGGCGCAGATTCAAGAATTGACCAACCGACCGCCCGACAAGGCGGAGTTGGCGCAATCGCAGCGCTACTTTCTCGGCAGCGCGGCGGCGCGCCTCGAAACCTCGGAGCAGGAAGCCGGGGAAATTGAGAGGGACGTGCTTTCGGGCCTGCCGCTCGACAACATGCAGCGCACTTTCAAAATCATCGCCGGCTCCGATGCCGCGGCGTGCCAGGCGCTCATCCACCGTTATGTTGACGCAAACCAGCTGCTGATCGTGGTGGTGGGAGACGCGTCAAAGATCGCCAACGACCTGCAATCCATCGCGCCCGTCATTATTCTTGACAAAAGTGGCAAACCGAAACCGCCCGCAAAGCCCAAGGAAGCGCCTGACAGCCGTTAAAGGGTTCAGACCAGCATCATGGCGTATTTTGAAATCCTGTCCGGGAGCTGCACCCGGCTATGCGGTTTTGCGGACGGCGGTCTTGGCTGCCCGGCCGACAAGGCCCGGAGATTTGACAGAAGTGTTAACCGCCGGCTGACGAATCCGGCATCCACGCTCCGAACCCTCCGGTCCAGGCCCGACGAAGACCTACCGATGCAAGCGCCCTTTGAAACATCGCCCCATACCACGAGGGTTTGGCGACCTCAAAAATTTCCGGCGGGCCGGGAAAATCTAGTCTCTTGCGTTCAAGGACAATTCCGGCGTCCTGCCAGCGGCGCAGCGTGTGAGCCACGTCTGAATGCGGCACTTCTCTGTTACCCTGAACCAGAATCGCTCGCTGGATTCCGTGAAAAGCCATGAAATTTGCCGAAGGGAAATCCGTGGTAAACGAGATAGAGCGATTATCAAACTCATGCGGTTGCAGGCGCCGACCAGTGCCGGCCCGATTACAATCCAGCAGGAAAACAGGGGGCGCGCCCGCCGGGATTTTCAATTTGGAGAGTTCCTCCGCGCCAAATCTGAGAGCGCTGAGAATCGGGAGCACGTTTACTGCGATCATATCGCATCCAGCCAGTGGATTTAGCGGAGGCTTGCCATATGGGGAAGGCAATGCGTTATACAGCGGAACCGGCCGGTAACCGCTGGCCGCGAGCGCAACTCCGGTCAAGGCGCCTTGCTGGCAGGGTAGGTCGAGCACTAACGCTACGTTGTCGCTGGCAGGCGGCGCCCAAGTGACATCTCCCGCGGTTTCGGTCATCGGATTATTTGACAAAGCCGAGTCGACGTACGCGAATAAAACTGGCTTCGCCCAGCGTGACCAGGCCGAGTCTTCCGGCGCCCAAATTGCGAATATTTCCTCTTTAGTCATCGCCTTCGAGGAGCAACGCTGCATCAGCGGCTGAAAAATCAATCACAGGTTTCTTTGATAACCGGGCATAAGCACCCGCCGCGCGCCCATTGACTGTGTATATGCCCACACACACGTGCCGAGGCCCGGCAGGAGTGCCAATGGAGACGGATTCGAAGCGCCGTTGCGCCATCCAATGGCTTGGCGAGAGCAGCACTGCTAGCCGAGTCCGCAGCCATCCTGCTGGCGACATCAATTCACGAATGCTCACTGTATCACCAGTGTTGCACATTGCGGTTTTTACAAGCCAACCGTCATCCCGTGACCACGGCGCCTCCCGAGGGTCACGCGTTTCTGGCAATAGCGATTGCCACAGGGGCAATCGAGTTGAGAGCTTGTCCCAGATCAGCGGAAAGCGCTTGCTTTCCGAAATGACCGCCAGGGCGGGATTTGCTACCGGTGTCTTCCCCCCGCGAAACAAGTTCCGGCAACCGCTTTCTTCCGGCAATCGAGAGAGCCACTCTGCCTGATAGAACTTCAAAATGACGGCCAGCGGACCTTGATGCCATGCATCGAGATACGCCATGCCATCGCGCCAGCGTATTTGTTCGGGTTTAGCCAGGTAAGTGAGGCATCCGCGTTTACGCAGTTGCGCGGCGAGAAATGCAATGACCTGATGGTCCTCCATGTAACCGGGGCTAGACAAGAGCGCTACCGCACCAGGAAACCCGACCGCACCAACAAGCGCCTCGCTCCAAATCTCGCCCGGATTCCCCGCGGGCCGGAGGTTGGGAAAATGCTGCGCCATCAGTTCAGTAAAGCAAGAAGCTTCGCTGAATCCGCCTGGCACATCGCTATTTGCTTCTGAAATGCGCCAGCCATCCGCAGTGTAGTGAAAGTCAAATCGAATGACTCGTCCTGCCGCGGGAGTCAGAGGAGTTCTTTCCGCCAAAACTTTGCGCAACGGAATCGGGAAGCCCAAACATCCGAGCAATTCCGGCCGTTGCGAAACCTCTTCCTCCGCGGAGATCGCTTCTGCAGTTAGCTGCTCGGCCTGAGAGGCTAACTTTCTCCAGACGCTTGATTTCATTACCAGGGGAAATGGCGACAAAGTGTCGATATCGCCGACCTGTGGGTCCCATTTGCAACCATCGAGCAAAGCGTGTCGGCGGAGAATTGCAAACTCGTTCGCACTAATCGCCTTTTCGGCTCTCAAGTCGTGAGCGGGCTCAACAGGTCGGAGTGGGATCTCCGATGCCGTCGGTCGTGTCGGGAAAAAAGTTGTCATTTAGGCATTCCTTCCCAGGCGCCAAGGTGAAGAAGCCAGGCACCCGCCGCTGTTAGAAATAATAAAGCCGGGATCAAACCGAAACTCGGCCACGGCGGAATTGGACAACGGCGGTTTGGCTGAGCGAACCGTTCGATTAATAAAGCCATTCCCCATAAAATAATCACCGGCCAACCATCATGCACGAAATCCCGGATGGTCGCCTCTTCGGAATGCCAATCTCCCGCCACAGCTCTTCCAAGAATTAGCCCGGTCGCAAAAAGCAAACCTGCCAGCCTCAGACCCGAAGCAAGGTCACGCTCCTCCGTAATGGACACAGAAACCTTCGCACAGAGCTCAAGCAGAGTCCAAAGCACAAGCAAACCCACCGTTCCAAGTCCGGCGGAGAACACATTGTTCAAATACGAGGGCCCCTCGCCAATGCTGCCACCGGCATAGATGAGTGCCAACGCGACCAGAGCGCCACAAAGGGCGATGAGGGCGGCAACATTGTTTCGCTCGATGACGTCGTCATGAAAACTCAAACCGAGCCATGGAAACAGTTTGGTCGCCAGCAAAAGCCAGACTGCGGCCGCAAAGGTAAGAAAGAAAAGTTCGCCCGGGTTGGCTCTTATTACTGCCGCGCCCCAAAGATGCAGTGCGGCGGCGACCGCTATCAGACTCGCAGCAATGCAAACACCAAACGCGAACCGCAGTGTGTTCTTCATTTCTTCATGCCAGTCTCGCAGAATCTCACAGTGCGATTAATATGTGATCGCGACAAAGTGACAATAGAAATATTAACGGCGCTCCAGAGTTAACGTTGCGCTAGGACTGAGAGGAAGGGACTAAGGATTGAGATTTTTCGCTCGCGGCGGCGGGCGACGCCTTAACGATGGACAACGAACTGCAATCCATCGCGCCCGTCATTATTCTTGACAAAAGTGGCAAATCGGAACCGCCCGCAAAGCCCAAGGAAGCCCCCTGACAGCCGTTAAAGGGTTTAGACCGCGGGTCTGACCATGTGACCATTTCTTTATGCGCGACCGATGGCCAAATTGTCGTTGAGGCAATCCGAGCGGTTACTGGTGAACTGATCTCCTCATAATGACGTCATCGCCAGAGATTCCAGCAAACTCGTAACCCTCGTTCGCCATAGCGTTCATGATGATATTCATATAGAAGGATCGATCATCCACGCGTTCGGGCCTTTTCACCTGGAGAAGCTGGGGGCCGACAAATTCAACTTTTCCACCTGGGCGGATAACGTGGGTGTTGTCACGGCCAGACCATCTGATAGTGGCATATTCGGCGGTTTGCTGTTTGATTGGATCCGCAGCCTTGCCTCCAGGTGCTAAAAAAACGCACAAAATAATGGCACACGCAATGGGGAGCAGGTATCTTTTCATTTGTATCAACGTTCGATTTGCAGGCTTTCGCCGATGTTGAGATGTTCAGTTTTCACGTGCATATCGAAAAACATCTTCTGGGGAATGTGGTCGCCTTGTTGCATAAAGGCGCTGGGCCGGAAGAGTTTTCGCTGCACATATAGATTGGTTCCCGCAGGGGGCGTGGCCACGAATTCAATCATGGAGCCCTGGACCCAGTTTCCATTAAACGAGCGATCCGAGTTGCCAGCGATCGTGTAGGTTGTGGGTGTTTTTCCCACGTAATCATTATTGACCTCAACCCTTGCACCCTGCGGATCTGAGTCAATGGCAATTTGAAATTTTGGAAGGCTGCCACACCCTGTCACAGTTCCGCAGAGCGCGGAAACGACGATAGCAACGCAGCGACGCGTGGGCGACATGGCAGCTTTATGCCAGTCCGTTGGCGGAATGGCAATAGTGGAATAGGCATTTGACTCGCAGCCATTACTCGCCTGTATCTGGCGCGATTTGGCTTCTGCGTCTGGCCCATTCTGATTTCGTGAGTTCCAGATTCATTTTTCGCAATATTTCTTCAATGAATCGCTCCTTTTGAATTCATGGGAACTGTTCGACGGAAATCCTAAGTCGTTCTTTCGAGGACGTCTCGGAGAGGCGCAGCGCATTCACTATTTCGGTCAAAAGTGCCGCTGTGGGCGGCTTAACCAGATAAGACCGGGCTCCAAGCTGATATGCGCGCGCAATGTCACGGTGTTCCGCTGAAGACGTCAGCACTATCACAGATACCATCTCCAGATGTGGCTGCTCGCGAATCCATTTCAGGACATCCATGCCACCCACCCCCGGCATTTTCAAATCCAACAGTATAAGAAAAGGAAGCGGGAACAGGGTCCGATCCGAAAAATTTTCCGCGCCTTTCAAATAGGCGATCGCGCTGTCCCCGTCGTTGACGGCCTGGACGGGATTTGGAATAGAGGCCTGTTTTATCGCCCGGTTAAAGATAAACACGTCGTCTTCGTTATCTTCAACCAGAAGTATCGTTTGCGAATTGAAATCCGTCTTCATGCTTTAGGTAACCGGAGCCAGAAACGGCTGCCATTGACGCCATCGGAGAAAACCCCCGCGCTGCCCCTCATTCTTTCCACGGCTTTCCTTACAATGGCGAGTCCAATGCCCGTGCCCGAGTATTGGCCCTCGCCGTGCGCGCGCTCAAAGAGCTTGAAAATATTCTGCTGATGCTCGGGTTTGATGCCGATGCCGTTATCCTCAATCCAAATTCGAACATCCTCTCCAACATGTTCGGCGTGGATGCGAACGACAGGAATTATTCCCGGGCGCACAAATTTAACCGCGTTGTGAAGGAGGTTGGTTATGCATTGGCCCAACGAAGTTTCGTGAGCCAAAACCGCCGGAAGGGGCTCTTGAATTTCCACCTGCGCGGCGGGCGCCTGGAATTCCTGATAATGCGTAATGAGGTCTGCCAGCAACTTGCTCAAATCCACCGTGGTCAGAGGCATGTCCGCTCGCGCAATGCGGCTGTAGGTGAGAACTTCATGCGTGAGTTTCTCCATTCGATGGCTGTTGCGCATGATGCGCTCGGCATACATCTTCGCCGCAGGTTCCAACTTGGTTCCAAAGTCTTCGAGCAATGCCTTGGCGTAGGCATGCATCGCTCTCAAAGGAGCCCGCAAGTCATGCGAGACGGTGTATGAGAATTCTTCCATCTGCTCCACTGCGGATTCCAACGACGCGGTCCGCTCATGGATCCTGCGGTCAAGGGCGGCGTTGACTTCGACCAGGGTCTCGCGTATCCGCCGGACTTCATCCACATTGGTGTTGGTTCCAAACCAGCGCGTCACGCGACCTTGCCCATCCAGCAGCGGGTTGATTCGGGTGAGGAACCATTGGAATCTGCCGTCGCCTCCGCGCAATGGATATTCCATCTCGAAAGGCTTGCCCGTTCTGAGGGATTCTTTCCATTGCTCAATGACCAGGGGCAGCATTTGCGGGTCATGGACTGATTGCCATCCCCACCCTATCATCGCTTCCGGCGAGGTTCCGGTGTATTCGTACCAGCGGCGGTTGTACCAAAACATGTTTCCATCCGGGTCTGCCATCCAGGCGAGATGGGGAATGGAGTCGGCCATCAGCCGAAGCTGTTCCTCGCTGCGTTGCAATTGCTCTTCGATGCGCTTGTGTTCAGTGATGTCACGCGCAATTTTGGATGCGCCCACAATCCGGCCGTCCCCATCTTTGACCGGAGAAATTGTCAAAGACAAATTGATGAGCCGTCCGTCCTTGGTTTTGCGGACGGTTTCAAAGTGATTTACCCGTTCCCCTCGGGCTATCTGCGAAATGATCTTCGTCTCCTCCTCAAGCCGGTCTGTTGGAAACAGCCGGGTTATCGGCTGCCCGATCATTTCCTGCGCCGAATATCCAAACAATCTTTCAGCCGCGCCGTTCCAGCTCGTAATGATTCCGTCGAGCCGCTTGCTGATAATGGCGTCGTCCGATGAATCGACCACGGCGGCCAGCAGCATGCTGGCCCGCGATGCAGCCGTTTGATCGGTGATGTCTCTAGCCACCTTGGAAGCCCCGACGACAAAGCCCTGGGGATCGCGAATGGGTGACGAGGTCAAGGAAACTTGAATGAGCCTGCCGCTTTTGGCGACCCGTTGTGTCTCATAATGCGCCACACGTTCGCCGCGGCGCAGCTTCTGCAAAATTCGGGTCTCCTCCTCATGGCGCTCGGGCGGGATGATGCGCAGAATCGATTGGCCGACCATCTCGCCTGCCGTGTAACCGAAGATGCGCTCGGCCGCCCCGTTCCAGCTTGTGACGATGCCGTCCAATGTCTTCCCAATAATGGCATCGTCTGAATTCTCGACGATGGCCGCGTACTCCGCGCGCTCCTGGTGGGCGCGGCGAAGCTCGATGTTGGCGTGTTCGGATTCCTCAATCTTCCGCTGCAGCTCGTCATTGGCGGACTGGACTTCCTCCTTGGATGTCTGCAACTCCTCGTTCGCGGATTGCAGTTCCTCGTTCATCGAAAGCAGCTCTTCGTTGGCCGATTTCAATTCTTCATTGGACGTCTCCAGCTCTTCGATCGTCGTTTGAAGGTCTTCGCGCGTGGTCCTGAGTTCGTTTTCCAGTTGTTTGAAGACGGGGTGCTCATGGCTGGTAAGATCCTGGGCCGCATCCGTGCCCGCACTCGATGGGACCAACTCCCGAAACAACACGATGAACAAACCGGAATCGGGCCCTACTTCGGTCAGTGGGCGGACGATAAGATCAATCTGCAGCGTTTTTCGTCCGCTTTTGATTCTCAGGTTTTTGCGGACTGCTTCTTTGCCGGTGGAGATGGCTCGATGCACCAAAGTCCGAACCTCGAGCCTGATGTTGTCCCTGGCCAACGCGACCAGCTTGGTGGTGGGGGAGCCTGCCGGGGGCTTGAGAAATTTTCCGGTGTCACCGGCAAAATAAACCACCTCGCCAAGCTCATTGATGATGACGCTGGCCGGGGCGTACTCCTCGACAATGACGCGCTCAATGGCGCGCGCCATGTTGGGCTCCCTCGCAACCACTGCGGCGGCAGATGGCGCCACCGCCTGAAGTTTTGTCACTTGCCCCGGATCAATCAAAGAGACGCCGGCGGCCATGTGCAGCACCATGGGCTTTCTTTGAAAGACGCGATGCCTTTGGTCGGCAACGCGGAAATGCTCGCTCCGGCTGGCGATGTTTTCAGACGGCCCGAGGAATAAATATCCCGAGGGGTTCAGCGCATAATGAAAAAGGGGCAGCAATTTCTTCTGCAAATCCGCCTCAAGGTAAATCAGAACATTGCGGCACGAAATCGCGTCGATGCGTGAAAAGGGCGGGTCCTTGATCAAATTGTGCGGGGAGAAAATGCATAACTCCCGGACGGAGTCGATGAGCTCGTAAGAATTGCCGACTTTCTTGAAGAAGGCCTTCAAACGCGCCGGTGAAACGTGCTCCGCAATCTCTGCCGGATACTTTGCCTTCCGCGCAAAGTCGAGCGCTTCAACATCCAGATCGGTGGCGAAGATTTGGATTTTTGGCTTTTTCTCCAGCTTTTCCGCGTATTCCGCCAGAAGAATCGCTATCGAATAAGCCTCTTCACCAGACGCGCACCCCGGCACCCAGATACGGACCTGCCCTTCGTCCTTCTTTTCCCTGAATAAATCAGGAATCACGCTGGTGGCAAGGAATTCAAAACTCTCGGGATCGCGAAAAAACTGCGTGACCCCAATCAATAGATCCTTGAATAAGGCGTCGACTTCCTCGGAATTTTTAGTGAGATCATCGCAGTATTGAGAGGCGGAATTGAGGTAAAGGACCTGCATGCGGCGGTGAATCCTCCTTACCAGCGTGCTTTGTTTGTAGCGGCTGAAATCGTGGCCCGTCCTCGTGCGGAGAAGCGGGAGGATTTGCGGCAAACACTCGACGATTTCGGACTGGACTGCCTCGGGCCTTTTCTTTTGCCGGGTGGCCTCCATGTGTTTGAGATATTCCAGAACGCGGGTGGGCATTTCTTCGACCTTCAAAACGAGATCGGCAATTCCCGAGGAAAGGGCGCTTCGGGGCATCCCGTCAAATTTTGCCGTCTCTGGATTTTGCACGAGTGTAAGGCCGCCGCGCTCCTTGATCGCTTTCAACCCCGCCGTCCCGTCAGTGCCAGTTCCAGAAAGTATAATTCCAACAAGATCGTGCTCCTGGCTTTCCGCCGCAGAACGGAAGAATATATCAATCACCTTGGCGTCGCCGCCTGCCGGCAGGGAATCCACTTGCAGCGAGCCGTTGCTCAGCCGCAGGATGCTATTGGGCGCAATCACAAATACATGATTGGCTTTGACTTTTTGGCCGTCTTGGGCCCGCAGGACGCGCATGGACGTATGCCTCGCCAGCAGGTCAGGCATCAGCGTTGCATGATTGGGATCCAGATGCTGCAGTAAAACGAAGCAGCCTCCAGAATCCGCCGGCATGTGTTCAAAGAATTGCCCAAAGGCTTCCAATCCCCCCGCCGATGCTCCAAGAGCCACGACAGTGCATGAGGCGGGAGCCGAACAGGGAGCCACGATCGATTCTGCTTCTCGGCTCACACGGTTATCGAACCAAAGCACTCCGATATTGTAAATAGGGTTTACCCTGAGGGATGGACAGGCTTCCGCGACAGATGGAACCGGCGGTTCCCAACGCCGCTTTCGACGCGGGACTCATGCCTTATTGATAATCAACGATGTTGGCTGGAGGGATTGAACAAAGGGCAAGAACTTTCGTGCAGAGCAGAAAAGTGCGCAAAGCACGCAAATACAAATCCGCACTCCGCTGAAAACATGCAAACATAGGTAAACAAAGGTGCTTTTTGACAAAATGGACGCTCCGCGTGAAACATCCACTAGACGGAAAAATCGCGAATTAACCTGCGCTGGCCGTGGCGCGCGGATACAATCGGAAAATTCGAAATTCGACTTTGACTGGAAAATGAATCGCCGGAAATTTATCCGCAGAACTTCATTCATGGCTTCCGCTGTGGCCATGTCGCCTGGGATGGACTGGGCTGCTGCGGAGCCTTTGACGCCAGGTGATAAACGCGCGATTGATCGTCAGGCGTTAGTAGCGCGGCACGATATAGATTGGCCCAGCCTCGGCGGCCAGATTCCGCTGGGCAATGGCAATTTCGCTTTCAACGCCGATGGAACCGGTTTGCAAACTGTCGGCGGCAATACCATGTCGCATTGGTGCTGGCATAGCTTTCCGCTTCCGCCAGGCGTGACTCCGGAGGACATCAAGCCCTGGGCCACGCCAGACAAGGGGCGGCTCAAGGGAGTGACGACCAGGCCGCCCAGGGCGATCTTCACCTGGCAGCGCGAAAATCCGCAGCCGCTGAATCTGGGGCGGATCGGCTTCATCAACCAGGACGACGAGCGGCTGACCGGGGCGGATGCGCATATGGTTGCGCGCCAACTCAAATTGTGGACGGGGCTTTTGACCAGCCAGTTCATTTACCTCGGCCAGCCGGTTGAGGTGCAAACGTGTGTTGATCCTCAGAGCGACACAGTGGCGGTGCGCGTGAAATCGGCTTTATTGCGGGACGGCCGATTGAAGGTGATGCTAGATTTTCCAGCCCCGGCGCAAAATGTAGGTGCCTGGGTGGGAGATTTCTCCCGCGCTGCCGGTCATCAGACTGCCATCCTTCGGGGAACCGGAGCGCGGCTTGAATTGCGCCGGACGATTGACGACGCCCAATACGAAGTGGTGTTAAATGGCAACCGGTTTTCCATCAGCCGCCCGGCTGCCGTTCAACCGGAGATTGAAAATGCGCGCTACGGCGCAAGCGGCGGCGGGTGGACAAATGTTACTGATCGAGTGATCGCTTCGCTCCATGATCATCAAGTTATCACCGCCAATAATGCCTCGTTCGGCGATCCAGCGCTGCAGTTCCCTAAAAATCTGGAGATCACATATCGCGTTAATGGAAAGGAGAAGACTAAGAGTCTTCCTGAGAATAGCTCCTGGAGCATTGGCGCTTCACTCCATCAATTCGTCCTTGTGCCTGATTCGGATGCCGATGTCATTGAGTTTGCCTGCCAGTTTCGGTCAAGCGCGACCGAAGCTATCGATAGCACTTTTGATGGCGTCGTGAGGGCGTGCGCGGCATCATGGCCGGCGTTTTGGAATAGTGGCGGGGCAATTGACTTATCCGCCAGCAGCGATCCTCGCTGGGTGGAGCTGGAACGCCGCATCGTCCTATCGCAATATGAACTGGCGGCGCAATCGGCGGGCGACAATCCTCCGGCTGAAGTCGCGCTGACCGGCACAGATCCCTGGGAGGCCAAGTGGCACTTTGAAATGATTTGGTGGCATCTGGCCCATTACTCATTGTGGAATCGCTCGCTGCTCGCCGAAAAGGCTCTGGGCATTTATTCACGGGTGGCTCCGGCGGCCGAGGCCATCGCCAGGAATTTCAACTACAAGGGCATGATGTGGCCCAAGTCGACCGGGCCAAACGGTTATAACGACGGATGGCCGCCCGAAATGGCGCTGCTTTGGAGAATTCCTCACCCAATTTTTATTGCCGAACTCGAGTATCGCTCACAACCAACAAAGGCCACTCTCGATAAATGGAGAGACGTTGTGCTAGGCACCGCGGAGTTCATGGCCGACTATCCGACCTGGAACGAAGCTGCCAGCCGTTACGACCTTTATCCTGTTTGGCCTGCATACGAAGGCGATAATACGACTCTTCGGCGCAACACGATATTTGAGCTTGGCTACTGGCGCGTTGCCCTTGAGTGGGCGCAGCAATGGCGCGTGCTCCTCGGCCTGGCGCGCGAGCCGCATTGGGACGATGTGCTTAACCATCTTGCGCCTCTGCCGATGAAGGATGGCCTTTATATTTACAGTGCCGACCGCCCTGACACTTTCGCCGCGCGCAACATAGATCATATCGACATCATTGGAATTGCCGGAATGCTGCCGCCGTTCAAAGGGCTCGACCCCGCCGCCGCCCGCCGTACGGTGGAGGAGGTGGGACGAAGTTGGGATTGGGACGCGGTCTGGGGTTGGGATTTTCCGTGGATGGCCATGGCTGCGGCCCGGGTGGGCGATCCTCAATTGGCGATAGAAGCGCTGCTAAATCCTTCCGGGAAGAATCATTACGACGAACGCGGAATTTGCACTGGTGGCCCTGGCCCCTATTTGCCGGGCAACGGAGGCTTGCTTTATGCCGTTGCCATGATGGCAGCCGGTTGGGATGGCGCACCGCCCGGCAAACAAACCCCCGGCTTTCCCGATGATGGAAAATGGGTGGTGAAGTGGGAGGGGCTGAAGATGGCTCCTTGAGCGTTGAATCCAGAGTTCCAAGACCTTCCACGGCAAAGGCATTTATACATTTTAGATATATTTCACATTTATATTGATTAAGCATATTTAGGCATTATATATTAAACGCATAAAGGCGCTTATCGTGACAGATTATACAGTAAAGACATCGCAGCAATTAGGGGCCGTTCTTCGCGGATATCGCAAAGAACTTAGCCTGACGCAGCAGGAAATCGGAATGAAATCTGGTGTTTCCCAACCTATTATCTCGCAAATGGAGGTTGATCCCGGCCCGAAAGCTCTATCCCAACTCCTGAAGGTTCTGGCGGGACTTGATCTGGAGCTTGTGGTTCGGAAAAAAAGACCAAGCCAAGCTCCTGCCGACTGGTGATTTATGGCGCGGAGAAGAAAAATCCAAGCTCTTGCGGTCTGGATGAACGGCGAACACGTCGGTGACTGGCGGCTCGCAAGCGGGCAGGGACACGAATTTGTGTACGCCGAAACGTGGGCGTCCTCCCCCAGCGCGAGACCACTATCATTGTCCCTCCCCTTGCGCCCTTCGCGCGAGCCGTATCGCCGAGGGGTGCAGGAATTCTTCGAAAATTTATTGCCGGATAATGCAGAGATTCGGGAGAGGATTCGACGGCGCTTTAATGCGCGCTCCACCAGCGCGTTCGACCTGTTGCTCGAGATCGGGCGGGATTGTGTGGGGGCTTTGCAACTGGCCCCCGAAGGCGTGGCACCGCCTGACATTCATCAAATCACCGGCAGGCCCATCACGGCGGAGGACATCGAAAAAATACTCATCGCAACTTTAGATTCGCGTCCCGGGCTGGGGACGCCTTCAGGAGACGCTTTCAGGATTTCAATCGCAGGCGCCCAGGAGAAAGCCGCGCTTTTGTGGCACGATGGCACATGGATGGAGCCGTCCGGGTCGACTCCCACAACGCATATTCTAAAACTCCCGATCGGGAAAAATGCGAGAGGCATAGACCTTTCCACTTCAATCGAAAATGAATGGCTATGCGCAAAGATTGTCGAACAATATGGCATCGAAGTCGCGCAGTGCCGCATGGAGGCATTTGGCGAGCAGAAGGTGCTGGTCGTTGAGAGATTTGACCGAAAACTTGCATCCGGCCAAAACTGGTATCTCCGCCTGCCACAGGAAGATTTCTGTCAGGTCACCGGAACTCCCCCAGATCTCAAATATGAAAGCGATGGAGGGCCGGGCATCGCAGATATACTCGAAGTGCTTCGAGGTTCTGATCGGGCGACGGAGGATCGGCATGACTTTATGCGAACCCAGCTTCTATTTTGGGTGCTGGCGGCCATTGACGGGCATGCCAAGAATTTTAGCATTTTTCATCTCCCTGGGAGCGCTTATCGGCTAACCCCGCGATGCGATATCCTCTCGGCCCATCCAACGCGTGGCCATGGACGTGGAAAACTTGCGCCCGAGGAAATTAAGATGGCGATGGCCGTGCGCGGGAAAAACCGGCATTACCTTTGGGCAGAAATCCATGCCAGGCATTGGATCGAGACCGCAAGGCGAACCGGAGTGGAAGGGATGCACTCGGTAGTGGATGAAGTCATCGCAAAGACGCCCGAAGCGCTGGAGCGCGCGCAAAGCATCCTTCCTCACGGGTTCCCTCCGGAACTAGGCGACGCCATAATAAGCGGAGTTCGAGAACGAGTGGCGCAATTAAAAGAGGAGACCAGTGGCAACGCCGGCTCACATGTGGTTAGTTGAATGGAATTGTGCCGGGAAACTCAGGATTATTATGAACGCAACATTTGCCGATTATCGCGCGGGTGTCGGGATATGTGGTTTGCTCGCGATCTCATTCGTGAGCATTTCCGCCCGTGGCGAAATCAATGTGACGCAGCACCACAATCATCTTTCCCGTGACGGCCTGTATATCGACCCCGGGTTCACGGTTTCCAATGCCGCCCATCTTACGCGTGACCTGGCGTTTAACGGCGCCGTCAGCGGCAATGTCTATGCCCAGCCGCTTTACATCGAGGGCGGCCCGGGTAACCGGGCGGTTGTCATTGTCGTCACCGAGTCAAATACAGTTTTCGCGCTGGATGCGGTCACCGGCAGCATCGATTGGCAGACCAACGTTGGGGCGAACGTGGCGGCTGGCTCCCTCCCTTGCGGCAATGTTTCCCCTTACGGCATCACCGGCACCCCGGTCGTTGATTTGCCTTCGCGCTCGCTGTTCTTTGACGCGATTATGACGGTTTCCTCAAGCGTCAAACACCGCATTTTTTCCTTGAATGCAGACACCGGAGATCTCAACCCCGGATGGCCGGTGGACGTGGACAGCACCGCGGCATTTGGAACAACGCATTTTGTTTCAACGGCGCAGGGCGAGCGTGGCGCATTGACCGTCATTGGAACCAACTTGTATGTGCCTTACGGCGGGCTGTATGGCGATTGCGGGTCTTATCATGGTTGGGTGGTGGGAGTTCCCATCAGCAACCCCAGCAAGGTCATGGCTTGGGCGACATCGGCGAACGGGGGCGGCGCTTGGTCTGTCGGCGGACTGGCCAGCGACGGCGCCGATGTTTTTGTGGCGACGGGCAATACATTCAACGCCTCTTCGTGGAGTGGCGGCGAGGCCATCGTCCACCTCACTCCCAATCTGGCGCTGGCCAGCGGGACCTCCAACTATTGGGCTCCGACCAACTGGTCCTCGCTCGATAGCCAGGACTTGGATATCGGCGGCACCGGCCCGCTTCTTGTGACCGTACCCGGCGCAACCCCATCGAATCTGGTGGTCGCACTCGGCAAGGATGGCAATGCTTATCTGCTGAACCGCACCAACCTCAGCGGCATCAGCCATCCGCTGGCCCAGGCGCATGTTGCCACTTCGCAAATCATTCAAGCGGCCGCCACTTACCAGACTACGAGGGGCACCTACGTTGTTTTTGCCAATAACAACAATCTTTATTCCATGCTCATCGGGGCGAGCAGCCCACCCACCATCAAAATGGCATGGACCAACGCGGAGAATGGCGGGGGCTCGCCCTTTGTGACTTCAACGGACGGCATCCACAACGTCATCGTCTGGGGCTTGGGCGCAGGAGGTGACGAAAAGCTTCACGGTTTCGATGGCGACACCGGGACAAATATATTCACCGGCGGCGGCACGAATGAGTTGATGGCAAGCGTTAGAAAGTTCAACACTGGCATTGTGGCGCGCGGTCGCATTTACGTGGCGGGCGACAACAAGGTTTACGCCTTCTCGGTGCCGGAGCCCGTCGTCACACCGATTACTATCATCAATCCGGTCATTCTATCCAGCGGCGCTTTTCAGTTTTCGTTCACCAATGTCCCTGGCGCGAATTTTTATGTTTCCGCGAGTACCGAATCTTGCCGCTCCCCCCTCCACGTGGGCGGCGTTGGGTCTAGTCCCGGAAATTGCACCGGGCCAATACCAGTACGCCGACACCAACGCCCCCGGCAACTCCGAACGCTTCTACTACGTAACCTCGCCGTAAAACTTTAGAAATTCAGTTCTAGGGTTGAGTGATGGTGTAAAACTTCTCCGCACCGGCCGCCGACGTGTCAATATAGCTGGCGGAACCGTTGGCGCCGAAAGTGCCGCTCTCCAGCAAAGTCCATGTGTTGGTAATGGGCTTTAAGGCCAGATTGGTCGTGCTCCAAAGGCGGAAGCTCGTTCCAGCCACGCCAGTGAAGTTCAATTGGAATTGTCCGGAGCCAACGAAAGCGGCAGGCGGATTGGTGGCGAGTTGTGGAGGGAAGGCTGAAGCCGCCAGATTTTGAGAGGCGTAGATGGCGGCGATGTCCTGCGGACCAAAGGCGGCGTCGTAAAGGCGCACGTCTTGGATATCACCAACAAACGGGAGATTGTAAGCCGTGCCTTGACCGGATGTCCGGTTGCCGATGGTCAGCGGAAGGGTGGTGTATAACAGCGAGTTCAGCGCCGCATTATTGGAGCCGATCAACTGGCCATCGATATAAAGATCCAATAAGCCCTCGCTTCCGTTGAACGTCGCCGCCACTTGCTGCCATTGGTTTACAGGAGGGGCGTTTGTGGTGGAGATGGCCGACACTGTGCCCAGGGAATTGCGCACGAATATCCGGTAGCCGCCATTATAGATGTCCAGGTTATATTGCTCGCCGCCATTTCCGTAACCTTTGGAGATGAGAGCCGCGCTGCTTGACTGATTGGTGGTGCTCTTGATCCAGGCCGAGATTGTAAACTGTGAATCATTGGTGAAGTTCAACTGGGCCTCGTCGGGAACAATCACGACATTGTCGTTGTTTGAATCCGCGTTGGCGAAATCAAGGGCGGGCAATCCACCCAAGCCGGACACCCATTCGCTATTGTTGGTCGGGAAATTATACAAGGCTCCCGTGTCTCCATAAATTGAGGAATCAATCGCGTTGGTGCCGGAGCCATCCGCAAATTGAAACCATCCAACCAGGTTTGAATCCACAGTGAACGGGCTGACTGTCAGCACCGCCGGAATGGCGTTTGAAACCGTAGTCGGTCCACTGGTCATGACAAACGTGTAGGAACCCGCGTTGCTCGCTTGCGCGTTCAGCAGGCTAAGCGCGTAGTTCGTCTGGCCTGCAAGGGCGGCGCCGTTCTGATACCATTGGAAGGTAGCCGGCGGGACGCTGATCAAGTTATAGTGGGTCCCGGCCGCGTTGGGGAAATAGTAGGAAAAATTGCCGGTGGTAGAAGCCGAAATTTCCACGGACTGTCCGGCGATGGCTGTCTGATTTGCCGGGCCAGCCGTCACGCCCAGCGGCGCCTGGATGGGTCCGAATCGAATGCCGCGATAGAACTGATTGGGGCCTGCGGTTGCCAATAAGGAAGACGGAGAGTTGGCCCCAATTGTATCCGTGATTTGGATGATCCGGTTAGACACCGTCTCAGAGGTCGTGGCATAAATGACCGCGCCTTGCACGCCTTGGCCCCAGCTCGTGATATTGGCGGGCCAGACGGCGACCAATCCGCGCGTGCCGTTGGTGCCGGTGCCTGTGGTATCGGAAAGGTTATAGGCGTAAGTCCATGTTCCACCAACATTATCCCAGCGTTGAATGCCGCCGTTGCCTCCCTGGCTGGTCGAGAAATCATCATCCGCGACATAAACCGTAAGCTGGTCTGGGCTGAACGCGAAATCGTCGGCGTGGCCGACGCCGCCAGGCAAAATCTCCGTGCTGGCTGTGGTTGTGGTCATCGGCGCGCCGGAAAACTCATCCAGGCCCCAAACGGACGAGGGGTCGCTGACGCTAAAGGCTCCATTTTCGGCAAATACCAGATTGGAACCAACCAAGCCGAGCGAAACACCGCCCGAGTTGGCCGCGGAGAGGGCGGGAATTCCCAGCCCGGGTGTGGTGATCGTATAGGACGCTCCGGCTGGACCCGCATTAACATATTTGACAGTGCCGCCGCTAGCGGAACCGGTCGTCCAGAAGTTGGTCAATCCGTCTGTGGAATAGACGTCGCGAAACCCATGGCCCCCGGAATAAAGGCCGTAATTGGTGTAAACCAAGGCCATGATGCCGGCGCCGTTAACCGCGTAAATCCCGCGGACATACCCGGCTCCTCCAATCGTTACATCCGCGCCGCCCTGGTACGGATAGCTGTAACAAAAGCCGCCAAAGTTAATAAACTGCTGGTTCGAGGAAGTGGTGATGTAAGCCTCTTCCGCGCCTTCGTTTCCGCTCGCAACGGCGGCCCCCGCCACCACGAGCGCGCTCGGGCCTGTGTCGGGCACCTGGATGGTATTGACGTATCCGCCATTGGTCGCAAACTGATCCAAGTAGAGAGTATTGCCCGTGGCGCCGCTCAAAGGCTGCGAACCTTCCCCAACGCGGCTGACAATCAAATTATTGGTCGAGAGCTGGATTTGGCCGGGTTGCAC
Source organism: uncultured Verrucomicrobiae bacterium (assembly GCA_963764165.1). Taxonomy (GTDB): domain Bacteria; phylum Verrucomicrobiota; class Verrucomicrobiia; order Limisphaerales; family Palsa-1400; genus Palsa-1400. The sequence continues at coordinate 2,037,212 of CAVXRD010000002.1, read as the reverse complement.
CACCTTGACAACGCTGCTGGCGCTGACGACGCCCGCGATGTTCGAAACGATCACCGTGTAGGTGCCGGAATCGGAGACCTGCAAATTGCTTAAGATCAAAGCCCCTGTCCCGGGAATTGGAACCGTTGTGCCCGGCCCGAAAACAAAACTTCCGTCGGCCTGCTGCCCGGCGTTGAGATTGGTTCCATTGAGCTGCAAGTAAAGATGGGCCAATCCAGACCCGCCAGCGACGGTGCCGACGAGTGCCAGGTGCGTGCCAGACTGTTGTGTCAAAATGGGCGGGGTCAGGGTAAGACCGGCCGGCGTCGTGTCTACATAGACCACCGTATTTGAACTGGTGACGGACGGGCCGCACGTTCCATTGACGGTGACGTAGTAAGTCCCTTCATCACTGGCTTGCGCGTTTGCAATGGTCAGCGTTGATGTGGCCGTGCCGGAATCGTCGCCTGTATCCGACAGCGCGCCTTGCGCGTTGTACCATTGGTAGGTGGCGCCGGTGCCTCCCGCTTGAACGGGCAGGCTGGCAGTTCCACCCGCGGGAATTTCAACAATCGCCGGCGGTTGAACTCCGATGAACGGGTCATTGACAGCAAGAGCAGCGGCTGTGGAAGCTGCATAACTGTTGTTCACGTTGGTGACGATGAGCGAGTAACTGCCATCGTCAGAGCATGAAACATTGGAAATGTTGAGAGTCAAATAGACGGTGGCGGGACCGCTGTGGTTGGTTCCTTGCGCGCCGGAAACGATGCTGCCATCGGCTTGCGCGCCGCTGGTGAGCATGGTTGACCCATAATACCAAGCGTAAGTGAATCCCGATGTGGCTGTGACTACCTCCGCGGTGAAGGTGGCTGTGCCGCCATAATTGACAGTGGCAGGCTGAGGCTGCGCGAGAACGCCAGGATCCGACACCGCGAAAACGGAATTGGAACTCACCAAGCCATAGCCGGTTCCACTGGCGGTGGCCACAACCGTATAAGAGCCCGCATCTCCAGCGGAGGCGCCCGTCAGCGTCAACGTGGCTGTGGTCGCGCCGGAAACGGAAGCGGATCCGCCTGCGGCGCCACTCCCGTTGGCGAGGTTGGCCCCGTTCTTTTGCCACTGATAACTCACGGTCTGCGCAGCGGCCACGGCCGTTGCCGTTATCGACACCGTCCCGCCAGGCACAGCCACTACCGAGTTCGTCGGCTGGGCCGTGAACTCAGGCCCGCCCGTAACGAAGGACCAGGTGCTGCCGATGAGCAAATTAACAATGTAATTGGAACCGACTCCGCCTAAAGCTCCTGAACCCACGCGGTCCTCAAGGCACAATCCACCGATGTCGCTGATGTTGAATGCCGGGGTCAATGTTTGCGCCGGGCTGGACGGAGGCGTCGAACCGCCAAAATTGTTGGTCGAAGGGTTAACCCAAGTTACCAACTGGTCGCTGCCGGTTGCGTTGAGTGTATAGGAGCCAACCACAAAGACAGGCGCGCCTGGGGGGCTGGCGGCCGTGGCGCCCATCGGTGCCGTCAAAGGACTGGTCGAAAAATCTTTGCCCGCTGAGGAGTCAGCAGCCCCGAGATACGTGTTGGTGGTGTTGATATCCAGGAGAGCATGGCTGACGTACTCCGGATTCGCCCCGGTGCCAAACGTGTTGAAGATCTTGCTCCAATAGGGATACGCGGCATTCGGAAGGTACAGATTGCTTGACGAGAGAAAATCTAAATAACGTCCGTCGTTGCCCGTGCCTAACTGTCCCTTTTCTCCGAAGGAAATGAGGTAGGAGATGTAAAGGGATTTGGATCCGGCGGTGGGCCGGGTGAAATCATTGGCAAATATCAGCACCGCGCTATTGCCAACTTAAGTCGCGCTCGGCGAGGTGCCGGGTTGCGAAGGATTGTAAGCCACCACCGTGATGGCCTGGCCCGCTGACGGAAGGCCGGGAAAAGTGGAAGGCAAAATGGCGGACAATGCTGCAGCGGTGAAGGGGCTTGCGCTGCCCATGTTGGTGACCACCACGTCCACGCCTGCGGTCTGCCCAGTGCCGGTGGCTTTTCCACTGAAATTGAGGCTGCCCCACACTTCGCCGCTGGGAGCCACCAATCCATTCGAACACAAGTCAATGGCGTTGGTTGGGTTGCTGGCCACACGGCTGGCATACTCGGTAAATGGTTCATAGGTGGGCAGTGCGCAGGCCGAAATCGAGATCGCGCAACTGGCGGCTAATATTGCTTTTTTCATAGAGAAGGCTACTTGAGGTGTTAGGAGTTTCGGTTGGGAGGTAATTCAGGTTTGCAAGGGAATGCAAGTAATCGAGTCGGAGCCATTTTGTGAATCGGGCGACGGCATCATGTGCGAACATTCTAAGGCGATCATTTGCTGTTTACGGTGGTGCGGTGCAACCAGCCATCAATGCGACGTTCCCGTCACATAGGGAGTTGTTGTGTGCGTGGTGATCCAACTCGCATCGTTATATCCGTCCTGGCCGGGCGCGAAGATGGTGGACGCGCTAGCTGGGGATTGGAAAGCCATGCTTTGCCATTTGTGAATCTCGGCGTGGCCGTCGCTAAAGCCGAAACCGCAAGCGTTGTTGTGCAGTTGTGAAGGATAATTGCCCACCGTGATAGATTGTCCAGGATCCGACATTTGCACTTCAAACAGGCCATCGTCGATGCTCGAGGGCTTTTCGTCGACGAAAACGAAGAATTGCGCAGGCTGGGTGATATAACTCAATTTGGTAAACCAGCGAAAGGCGTTGGATTGGCTGTCGCCGCTGTCCGCGTTCATGTAATTCTGCATGGAGATGCTGCGAACGCGATTGGGCGCCAACTGGGGATTATTGATCAAGTTGCCTGGATCAGCGGGGCACTTGTAAGAGGCGGCATTCTTGACATAATTTCCGATCGCACTGTTCTGGACCAAAATCGAATTGGTTTCATCGAAAGTTCCAGGAATGCCTGCGCTGCCGTTTCCGTCCACACGGCCAGCGCACCAATTATACAAGTTAAATGTCCCCGTTTGAGGCGACATCAAGCCCGTATCGGTATAGTTTGGACGAGCGTCTCCAATATTAATGACAAGCAAATCATTGTTGTCACCGGCATACATCGTCCAAGAGAGCGTCAACTGTTTCTCGTTGTTCGTGCACTTGGTGCCTTGGGCTTGCGACTTCGCCTTGCTCAGGGCCGGCAACAGCAGCGCGGCCAGGATGGCGATAATGGCAATGACCACCAAAAGTTCAATCAATGTGAACGCCTCCATTACACGTGATTTGCATTTCATAATACTTGACTATCTCGCTGCCGCCGGAATAAACCGAACACGAACTTACTTTATCAATTAACTATATTAAGTCAATAGAGATTAGTTTATAATCGTTGAAAACCGTGCGTAATTTGTTAATATATAGCCTTATGCGATTATATTATTTTCTCTATGAACTTTATCAGGGTTCATGTTTTTCCAGTAATTGGGGGCGCGAAAACGATTGAAATCGCGCCTGCCGCTGTAGTCCAATGCTCATACGGCAAGAGAGCCATGGACCAGTGGCGGAGAATTAGTGGATGTGGTGGGTATAAATCATTTGCAGCTCCTATTGCAAGGAAAAAAGACCAAAAAAAACGGAGGGGGCATCTCAGTTCTTGGCAAGCTATGGAATCGAAGAACATCCGGCATGCCAATCGTGATCGTGCTCGGCCTGCCCGGCGGGGAGAAAGAAAGAGAGAGGGGACCCGGACCCCCTGCGAGTTGCCGTCGTCGGGGATTCCTCGTCAAACCGTTTCAATCGCAAAAACCTGCCAAAACCACGCGCGATCTTTTCGATTCACCGAACCGCCAAAGCCACTGAAAGTTCCTGCGTCGCCTTGTGAATATGGACAGCGGGGGTGCCAGCCATCTTGGCGGCGGCTTCGCTTAGCAGGGATTGAGCTCGGCGGAGATTTTCGTCGGATGTGGGCTGGGGTTCGCGGGCGTGACCGTCGCCGGCCAGACGCTCGCCGATCAGCTTGGCTGCCATCTCGATTTGATGCATGGCCCGGGCGCGATGGCCCTTATAATCGTGATCCGCAAGTTTCAGGAGATTATACGCTTCAGGAAGAATGCCCGTCCCGAGAACGGCTGCGCCATCGTTGGCGAGAACCACTCCGGCTGCCCGCCGTTTCTCTCCCACCGTGACGGCTTTGGCGACAGTGGGTTTCTTGACTGCCACTGCTTTGGCTTCGTCAGACGCATGCACCCGATTGGGTGCAAGAAAAGCGCTCGCCGTAAGAATCATGCAAATGTAGGCGGGCGCTTTCATGCGGAAGAAAATTCTAGCGCACTTCCAGCGCTTTGTCAATCTCGTGGATTGATTTGCGCAGGTGTTCGTGCTCCCGAGGGCCGCCCGACTTTTCGGCGACTTCGATCAGCAAGTCGCGCGCTTCGCGCAAGCGGGCATCAGACCATTTTTGATGCTCGCCGCCCCATCCTTCGCCCTTCTTCAAGTCTATGCCCATGATGCGGCCCGCTTCCTTGATTTCCTCAATGGCTTTGGCCTTGTGGCCATCGTAGTCGCGATCCGATTCATTGAGCAGCCAGAAGGCATGGCGCAGTTTCTTTCTCTTGGCATCATCCCAGTCCACCTGTTGAAAATCGGAGGACTGATATAGGCCGGAGTCCGTTTGCAAAACGGAGGGAACCGGTGTGGCGGAGGCAATGACCGAGCCGAGCGGCAGAAACGCCACGGTGCTCGCGAGCGTGGCAATCCTTTTCAATTTTGCTGTTCCAAATATTTTCATAGTATTTGGCCAGATTCTCCCATATCCCTATTTCTGTCTAATGGGGTATTATGAGTAGAAATGGCTGGATGTCCGCCGCGCTTCAAACGGGGAGGGGATCACAGCCCAACGAGATTTTTTCATACAGGATTGGATGAGCATTAAATTTGGAACAGACGGCTGGCGCGCAATTATTGCGGACGAATTCACCTTTCGCAATTTGGAGAGGGCGGCCCAGGCCACGGCGGATTTATGGGCGGCGCAGCCGCCGCCGAGCACCAGCAAGACGATCATCGTCGGCTATGACCGCCGCTTTCTTTCCGACCAGTTTGGCAGGCGCGCGGCGGAGGTTTTTGCGGCCAACGGATTCGCCACCGCCCTCTCGTCTTGCCCGGCGCCGACGCCTTCCGTCTCGTTCGCGGTCAAGCAGAGAAAAGCGGTGGGAGGCGTTATGATCACGGCCAGCCATAATCCGCCAGCCTTCAACGGATACAAGCTCAAGGCCTATTACGGCGGCTCGGCTGAATCTGCCATGTGCCAGGAAGTGGAGAAGCGCATCGATCAAACTCCCGTTCCCCCGCTGGCAGGCGCGATCGAGAAGGTGAAATTCGAGGATTTGCGCCCGCCGCATTTCGCCGCGATCAAGAAGCTGGTCGATTTCAAATTGATCGCCCGCTCCAAATTGCGCTTCGCCCATGATGCGCTGTTCGGTGTCGGCGCGGGCTGCTTTGAGGAATTGCTTAAGGGCACGAGCTGCCGCGTGACAACTCTCAATGGCGCGCATGATCCCAATTTTGGCGGCATCAATCCGGAGCCGATTGCCTCCAATTACGGCAAGAGCGCGGCCTTTTTGCGGAAGCATCCGCATGATCTCTGCCTCGTGACCGACGGCGATGCCGACCGCGTCGGCGGCATGGATGGGCGGGGAAATCCGCTGACGACGCACCAAATTATTTGCCTGCTCCTGCACCATTTCATTGTCAACCGCAAAGGGACCGGGCGCGTCATCAAGGCGCTCACGACGACTTCGATGGTCGATAAAATGTGCGGGCATTACGGGCTGGAACTGGTGGAGACGGGTGTCGGCTTCAAATACATCTGCGCAGAAATGCTGAAGGGCAATGTGCTGCTCGGTTTCGAGGAAAGCGGCGGCATCGGCTTTCCCGGCCTGATGCCCGAGCGCGACGGCATCGCCTCCGGCATGATGCTGCTGGAATTGCTGGCGACGGAAAAAATGTCTGTCAATAAATTATTGCAGCGGCTGGAAAAGCAATTTGGTCCGCACCGCTATGCCAGGCTGGACACGCATTTCCCGCTGGAGAAGCGCGCGGCGCTGATGGAATTCTGCAAGAACAACCCGCCCGCCAAACTGGCCGGCTCGCCGCTGGCCGGCGTCAAATCCTTCGACGGGGTGAAATTCACCTCCAAGGACGGTTCCTGGCTGATGCTGCGCGGCTCGGGAACGGAGCCCATTTTGCGCATCTACGCTGAATCGAAATCCGAGGCTGCGGCGCTGAAGTTGATCCGTGACGGCGTGGCGCTGACAAAAAAGGTGGGCTGATGGAGGCGGCGCCGGAATTCCTCCAATTGCTTGACACTCCTGACACGGCCTCGCTAGGGCCGGAGCCGCGCCCGGGACGGAAATCGGTCGAGGAAATCGAAGCATCGCTGTCCCCCATTTTCGCCGCAGGCCGTTACTCGTCCACGACGGCCGGGTTGATTCGGTCATTGGTTCTGCTTTGGCATGATCATCTGGACGAGTCGCACGAGATTTCGCAAAATTTCTCCAGCCCCGATGGCAGTTACGTCCATGGCATCATGCACCGCCGGGAGCCGGATTACAGCAATGCGAAGTATTGGTTTCATCGCATGGGCTGGCATCCGATTTTTCCCAAGATCGCCAAGTGCGCCAAGGGCACCGATAAAACCAACGAAGAAAAGAGAATCTTGTCAACTGTAATTACAGTGGGTGTAACTGCTGCGGATGAATGGGATCCATTTGCATTTATCGACGCCTGCCAGCGCGCGCGGCAAACGGCCCCGGCGGAGGCGGAGTATTTGCGCAAACTTCAAGTGATGGAATTCGCCATCCTGCTGAAACACTTCATTGAGCAGAAATAATGGGGCCCGCCGGGCGACGCGGCCAATAACCCTCGACGGCGAGCGCACTCGTTGATGCCGCCGGCATCTTTCCCTGGCCAAGCCTTATCTCTTACTGTGGATTCGGCCGCAGCAAGAACGTCCCCGAATTCGTCGAGCCCGCGAAAAATCCGCCGCCGAGATTGGCATTTTGCAGAAACGTTCCGGAAGCGATGACCCGCTTGTTAAGCGCATTGGTGAAAGTAAGCGTCAACAGGCCATCGGCGGGCTTTATGATGCCGCTGGTGAAGTCCGCGCCGGGGCCGGCCAGCGTCAGCGCTCCGCTGGAACTCAGTTGAACCGTGTTCGCAATATCGGATGGGAATCCGCCGCCAGAGAATGTCAGTTGGTACTCACCCGCCATCGAACTCATCGCGGTGGCGGAATTTGTCCAGGGCGAACCATCCACGACCAGGGTCGTGCTGAAAGCATTGCTGTAAAGGCCGGTTCTCTGCTGCGGCTTGAACCAAAGCAGCGCGCCAGTGGGTGTGTCGGAATTGGTGGACGCATCGAGGCTCAGCATTCCAAGCGCGAGGCCCGTGTTCGCGTAAAGGCTGGCGTACACCGGAAATTGATTCGCCTCATTGATCGGTTCAACCATCGGAGTGAACTTTGTTCCATCGGACAGCGCGCCGCCCATGTGGATCATCTGCGAAATATTGGTGGCAAGCGCGTAGCCATAATTGGGAGGCGCATCGGTTTGGTTGGTGTCGGATAGGAGCATGGACCAGCTCTTGGTGTCGTCCAACGCGCCCGCCGCGGCAAAGAGATTCAGGTTCGACGATGCCCACCCGGTTGATTCAATGTAGCCGGAGATCAATCGCGGCACGACGCCGAGGCTCATTTCCAGACTAAGTGTAATATTCCCTCCCGCTTTTACGCTGCGGGTGATTGTCTTCGTCACCGCGCCGGAGGCATTGAAGCTGCCGGAGATGGAATAGGGCGTGGCGGAGGCCAGATACACTTTTCCGCTGTAAGCGCCGTTTGTCTTTACGACCAAATTGCAGATCAAGCCGGAATTCGTCTCCCCCTCAATTTGCGGGGGCGAAGGATAAAAAATTCCGTCATACCGTCCTGCCATTCCGACAAAGAAATTCGTCACAAACGTGGCCGTGAGATTCAACCCGGGCTCCATTACAAACGAGAGGGTGGCATTTGTGCCGGCCACAGCGCTGTTGGTTGTCCAATTCTGGAAGAGCCAGTTCTTGGCGCCCTTCGCCGTCACCGTGTATCGTTCGCCGATGTTGAGCAACGCCTGGTCCGCCGGGGCAGTGTCACCTTTCTCAGACGCCGTGCCAGTCACCGTTCCCGACCCGTTTGTAGAAAGGCCAAAGACCGACGGGACTTTGTAGAAGAAGGAAACCTTTTCCAGCGCCGAGGCGAGGCCAGCGACATTGGTGCTTTGCACAGCGAGGACATTCGTTCCCGGCAGCAGCGCCAAAGCTTCCAGCGGGATTGTCCAATTGGTGGCCGTTCCCTTGCCCGCGGCGAGAATCGCTTCGCCGCTGATCGGCGTGGAGACAACGCCCGGGTTCAAATTCGTCACCCAGTAGGCCACGCTCACGATGCGGACAGAATCGGAGGCAGTGCCGGAGAGGACGGGCGCGTTCGTGCGGCTGGCGGCCTTGGGCGAAGTGATGGCGACTGCCGGCTTGGTTTTCTCGACCGGAGACGTGAGCACGACTGTCTTGCTCGTCTTGCTCGTGATGCCGTTTCCAACCACGACGAAATAACTCCCGACGTTTTCCGCGGCGACTGGATTGATGACCAGCTCGTTTGAGGTCACACCGGAAATTCCGGCGCCATCCGTCAAGGCATTGCCATCAAAATACCATTGATATTCGAGCGGCGAACCTGTCGCCTTGACGGTGAACGTTGCGATTCCTCCCGCTGGTTCCGCCTTGCTCGCCGGCTCGCTGGTGATGGCGGGAGGAATAAATACAGTGACCGTCGCGACTGCGCTGGTCGTCACTCCGCCCGCACCGCTTACGGTGACGAAATAATTTCCGTTGTTCGCCGCCTCCGCCTTCTTGATCACATAGGCATCGTTGGTCGCGTGCGCAATGTTTTTGCCATTGAAGTTCCATTGATAAGAGAGATCGCCGGCGCCAATGGAAAAAATTTGAAGCGTCAGGGGGCTTCCCTGATTCACGTTCTGGCTGGCAAGGTTGCTGATGATCAGCGGCGGTCCGAGGGGCCCGGGCACGAGTTCAAACACCGTCCCGCTGCCGCCTGCCCCGCCTGCCTCTGTCGTGCCGTACAGGGTCTGGCCCCCGCCCCAGACCATGCCGCCCCCGGGCATGCCGCCGTCGCTGCCTCCGGTAAACGTATGGACCACGAGAAACTGCGAGCCATCCATGGTGAGGGCAAAAATTGTGCCGTTCCCGTCGGCGCCTCCCAATGCGGTCGTTCCATAAATGGCGTTGGTCGACAACGACAACGCCGCCTGCGGAGAAGCCCCGTCGGCGTTTGTTACGGACGGAAGCTCCGAGAAATTATAAAGGTTCTGAAAACCTGTGCCATTGATGTTCAAGCTGAAAACGGTTCCAGCCGCGTTGGTCCCACCCTCGGAAGCGGTTCCGAAGAGCACGCCGTTTGTCAAGGCCAGCCCGGCTTCTGGATTGGCTCCTTCGGCGTTGGCGTCCGTGGTATTGTCCACCGCCGCGAATGAATGCAGGGTCTCGAAGCCGGTGCCATCGATGGCAACGGAGTAAACCGAGCCGGCGCCAAAGACGCCGCCATATATCGCGGTTCCATAAAGCCGGTTATTGAGCGCTGCCAGGGTACATTCGGGATTGGCGCCGTCGGAATTCGCCAAGTTGGTGTCCATTTCGGAAAACGCGTGCAGGACGCTGAAGCCGGCGCCATTGGCATAAATGCCAAAGATCGTGCCATTGCCATTCACGCCCCCGTATGTCGTCGTTCCGTACAATCCGTTCCCGATTTGGACAAGACCGCCGCTGGGGCTGGCGCCGTCCGCCCCATTGGTGAAATTGTACAAATTTGAAAATCCAGTCCCACCGATGTTGACAGAGAATATGGTTCCAAAACCGTGGGTGCCCCCCTCGCTTGTTGTCCCATAAATCGTATTTCCATTAACGACCACTCCAACCGGCATCGCGCCATCCTGATTCACGTAATTGGTGGCAATGCGCTCGCTGGTAAACGTGTGGACATCAGTGAATCCCGTGCCGTTGGTGGAAAGCTCAAAGATATCCCCGGTTCCGTTTTCGCCGCTTTCGTTGGCGGTTCCAAAAAGTGTTCCCCCGGAAATAAACAAGTTCAGCGGAGCCGAGCCATCGGCATTGGCGGAATTCGTTGATGACGAAAAGTTGTGCAGCACGATCAGTGAGCTGGCGCGCGCATCTTTGGCGGAATAGGTTAACAAGGCAGCAGCGGCTGCGCAGAGCAGGGCGTTTCTAAATCTCATAATCGCGGGTGTGCAGCGTATTCAATAACTGGGTCGACTCCTTGCCATTCGTGATACAAGATCACGGCTTCGTTGGCAAGCAATTAAAAGATTTGGCGGAGGCGCCGAAGCCCCCGCCTGATTTTGCGCGCCGGGCGCATTCTCGTCATTGCGGGGCGCTAAAGATGCTGCCGGAATTTGTCTTGGTCACAAAGTACCCGAGAACGCTTGAAGTGCCATCGGGCTTTTGCAGCACAACGGCTGATCCACTGCTGCTGCCAAAGCTAATCGCCATCTTGCCATTCGCCAAAGTGATCGAGCCTTTCAGCGCAGTGCTCGGCTCATCCTTCGCTGTGACTTGGTCCTTGCTGCTGACTTCCATCGTATAACTGAGCGGTGAAGGAAGGCTCGCGCCCTCGATGGTCAGCAAGTCACCCGTCAGGTTGGTTGAGGCGTGATTCAACCAAGGGTAACCTGTCACTGAAACAATATTAGTGAAGCCAGTTCCATAGAGAGCCGCGCTTGAATGCGGCCTGATCCACGTCAGCGTCCCGGAAACATCGTTGTTTTCCAAGCTGAGCCAGCCTATCACCAAACCGGTTTTTCCGTAAAGGTCTCCATAGACTGGAATATTGGTCGTGCTGGAGACAGGAATAGTCTCGGTGAATGCCGCCCCGTCCGCCATCGCAACCGTCAGCGTAGCCATACCAGCTTTGTTCGTAATAAGAATGCATCCATATCCGCTGGGGGGGGTGTTGGTATCCTGCGGCGCAATGGCGGCGGTATATTCCTGCGATTTGAATCCAGATCCCGCGATCTCATTCGTGACATACGATACCCAACCGTCGGCGATGTCATTGGAAACCGTCCCGGTGATGGTAAGTGGCGTGCTTGCGAAATTCCCAGTCAGATTCAACACTAACGAGCCGCCGTTCCGAGGAAGCTTGATAACCTTGGTGGAGTTGGTGGAAACTGCATCCCAGATGAAGGACCCGCTAAACGAATTGGTAGAGCCATCGACATAAATCTTGCCGGTATAGGTTCCGGTGGAACTTACGACCAAGCCGCTGATCATCCCGGAGGTTTGCTCCGCCGTGCCGGGCGCCCCCGTGAACAGGCCGTTGTAGGTTCCCTTGCCGGCGAAATAGTAGGCGGCGGGCACGTGCGACGTGCTCTTATTCTTAACGACCACCGTGTGGTTCGTCGGCACTGCCAATCCGCCGATGGAAGTGAACGACAGCGTGTGCGCGCCTGCTGAAATATTTGGAACCGTGGTCCCGCTATTGTGGAGTTCGCCTCCGTCGATTTGCCACATCGCTCCCAATGCTATTGCAGAAGCCGGAGTAATCGTGACTTCCACGGAGCCGAATTGCTGGGTGTAGGTTCCCGACAGGTTGTTTGTCGCGCCGTTGGTGACAGTAAACGTCTGCTTTGCGGGTGAATTCCATCCGCTGACAGTGGTAAACGTGAGCGTATGCTTTCCGATGGCGAGAGGCACCGTTGCGCCACTTGTGGAACGGGCGCCGCCGTCAATCTGCCACTCCGCGCCTGCCGCCACAACTCCGGCCGGCCCAATCGCAACCGAGGCGTATCCGGCACCTTTATAGGTGCCGGTGGCCTTTGTAGGGGTCGAAGAGGCCGAAACGGATACGGATTGATTTGCGGGGGTGAGATATCCAGGAACGGCGCTATAGCTGATTAAGTGGCTGCCCACTTGCAAGCTAGAAACCTTGGCGCCATTGGTTTGCCAGGGGCCGCCATCGACCTGCCATAGTGCTCCCGCGGCGGCTGCAGTAGACGGGGTCAAAGAGACTTCCAGTGACCCATAACCACCCGACCAGGTTTGCGTCGGAATGGTGTTGGTGCTGCCGACCGCTCCCCCAAAGCTAGCTGTCCAGCCGGATTTGCCATGCAAATAGTATGCCACCGCCCTCGCGAATAGGCGATCATACTTGAAAACACCGGCCGCGCTGACTGCGGGAGCATTGCCGTAGAAATAGTAACTCGTGAGACCGTAACATTCGGAAAATGCGTCTTCTCCAATAAAAGCCAAACTGGCTGGCAGCGATACCGAATGCACCTTTGGCAAATACACAAAGCAATTACTGCCGATATATGTCACGTTGCTGGATATGACGAGGGTGGTGACGTTGCTGCATACTCCGAAAACATACGATCCCATAGACGCGACAGGGCCGTTGATGACGATGCTTCGCAAGGACGGGTTGAAGTAAAAGGCCTGGTCTCCAATGGATCGCACGCCGCTTCCAGTTACAACACTCGTAATCATGTAATCGCCGTAAAAAGCCGCAGCCCCAATATTCGTAACACTTCCCGGAATCTCAGTGTTGCCGAGGAGGGTGCAATATTGGAACGCAGAATCTCCGATCGATTGGACGCCGTTTGAAATCACGATGTTTGTCAAATCTGAGCATTTATAAAAGGCGGCTGCGCCAATCGTTGCAACACTTCCAGGCACGGTAACCTGGCGGAGATTTGTGCAGTTTTCAAATGCCGAATCACCGATCGACTGGATGCCGTTGGCCAATGTCAGGGATGACACGCTCGAACCATAAAATGCGAAATCCCCAATGCTGGCCACACTGCCGGGAATTGTCAGGCTGACAAGATTAGAAAACCCGTTGAATTCATACGGTGGAATGTTTGTTGTTCCGGAGGAGATGGTAATATCGCTCACGTTTGGGTTGCCGTAAAAAAGATAGTTCACGTCAGCGACATTTCCAGGAATTGTGGCGCTCGTCAGGTTGACGCAGTAGGCAAATGCTTCAACTCCCACATTGGCCGCCCCGTTTGGTATGACTGCGGTTGTAAGATTAGAGCAACCGTCGAAGGCTTCAAGGCCAATATCAGTCACGGTGGCTGCGATGGTCAGGTTGGTCAACGCGCTGCAAAAGGCGAAGGCCGTCACTCCAATCGACTCGACTCCAGCGTCCATTGTCACCGTGTTGAGATTGGTGCATTCAATGAAAACGTTTTGGCCAATGTTGGTGACACTGCCGGGAATCGTAACGGACGAAAGGCCATAGCATTGCTGGAATGCGCTCTCCCCGATGCTTGTGACACTGTCGGCGATGGATATCGAGGTCAGCGTGACGAAATTAGCAAATTGGTCCGCGCCAATGAAGGGGGAGCCGGGGGAAATGATTATACTGGCAAGCTTGGGGCACCCATAAAAATCGTTTCCCGCCGGAAAATTCCCACCAGGAAATGTCGCGCTGACGAGGTTGCTGCAGGAGCCGAACACAAACCCGCCCATGATGGTAGTGCCGCTCTCGACGATCGCATTTGTGATTCCGGTGCATAGATAAAATGTATAGTCCTCGACATTGGTGACGCTGGCTGGCAGATCCACGAACGTGAGCGCAGTGCAGTTGCCAAACGCGTTCGTGTTCAATTTCGTCACGCCATTGGAAATAGTGAGATGGGCCAGGTTGGTGCATCCATAAAACGCGTACGCTCCGACAATTTTGACACTTCCTGGCACTGTAACCTCCGTTAACGCGGTGCAGGCGCCAAACGCGTTCGTCCGCAATAGCGTCACGCCATCCGAAATGGTAAGGCTGGCCATGTTGGCGCACCCATAAAATGCGCCTGGTCCGATTGTCGTTATGGTGCCCGGAATAAAAACCGAAGTAATGGAGTCCTGGTAAAAAAACGCGTTTGTGCCGATTTCACTTACCGTCATTCCCGAAATCGTGGAAGGGACGGTCACCGCGCCGCCGGCGCCGACGTATTCGACAATCGTAACGGTGTTATCGGAGTTAGCGGTCCAATAATAATCCCCCGAAAGAGTTTGGCCCTGGCTCGCTGGCACGCCCAGCAAAAGGAGCAAACCGAGCAAGGCCCAGCGTCCAAGCAACGAAACGGCAGAGTGTACAGGAGTGCGTGACGGACCAGTAGGTGTAGCAATACCGGTCGCCATTTGGGGAATGGTTCTGATCATCGCGCCAAAGTGACCGAAACGGGCGCAAAGGTCAACGAAGAAATCGACTTGATTGCATTATTGCCGTTTTCAAGTGCGGCGATCTAATGTATGGCATTCTCAATGGCCTTCGCCAGGCCCTCGATTGTATGTTCGCGCGCTTCCAAATCGGCTTTTAGCCCTAGAGCCGTGATGGCTTTGCTCGTTTCCGGACCGATAGACGCCAGCTTGATTCCGGGATGCTGCTTCAAGAGCGCAGGAAGGTCGATCAAGGCATGGAAATTCTCCACCGTGGAACTGCTGGTGAACGTGATCCAATCCACGCCGTCTTCAATCAAGCGGGCTTTCGCGCCGCTCCGGTCTTCCGTTTCCGCCACCGTCTTGTAAACGGCGATGTCGTCCACTATCGCCCCCAGTTCCACGAGCTTCTCCGGCAATTCCTTGCTCGCCACTTCCGCCCGCAGCAGGAGAACCTTTAGATTCTCCACGCTGCCATCGGCGCACATCGCGTCGGCGACCTTTCCGGCCACGTACTCCTTCGGCATGGCGTCCACCTTCAGGTGCAGGGCGCGCAATTTCTCAGCCGTCGCCGGCCCCACCGCCGCGATGCGCACGCCGCCGATGTCACGCATGTCCTCAAACACTCTGAAAAAGAACTCGAAAAAGGCGGTCACACCATTGGGACTGGTAAAAACGATCCAATCGTAGGAATTCAATTCCAGCAAGGCGTCGGCAATGGGGTGTTTCTCGTTCGGCGGCTCAACGCGAATGGTGGGAATCTCGAGGACGTCCGCCCCGCGTTCCAACAGCAAACGGCTCAATTGACCGGCCTGCTCTCGAGTGCGCGTGACCACGATGCGCTGGCCAAACAGCCTGCGTTTCTCGAACCAATTTAACTTTTTCCGAAGCCGGACGACCTCTCCCACCACCGCCAAACCCGGTGGCTTGAATCCCGCCTTTTCGCCGACTTCGGCAATATCGGCCAGCGTTCCGGCAACGGTTTGCTGCCGGCCCGTCGTGGCCCATCGGATCATCGCCACTGGCGTCGCTGGCGGCATTCCGTTGGCGATGAGGGCCTCGGCGATGACCTTGATGCGCGTAATGCCCATCATGATGACCTTCGTGCCCGGAGTTTTCGCGATTTGCGCCCAATTCACCTCGGGGCCTTCCTTATCCGGATCCTCGTGGCCAGTGACAACCGTAAAACTGGAACAAAACTCGCGATGCGTGACAGGAATGCCCGCATAATTCGGCCCCGCGATGCTCGAGGTCACGCCCGGGACGACTTCAAAGGGCACGCCCGCTTCCTCGAGTTCCACCGCCTCTTCGCCGCCGCGTCCAAAAACATACGGATCGCCGCCTTTCAGCCGAACGACGCAAAACCCGGCCTTCGCTTTTTCGACCAGGAGTTGGTTGAGTTTGTCTTGAGGAATGGCATGGTCGCTGGAACGTTTTCCCGCGTAAATCAGTTCGGCCGCCGGCGGCGCCAGCCGAAGCAAATCCTTGTTCACCAACGCGTCATAAACCACCACACCCGCCCGGGCCAGCAATTCAGCCCCACGCACAGTCAGCAGCCCCGCGTCCCCGGGCCCCGCGCCCACCAGATAAACAATGCCTTTGGATTTCATCGAAGACCATCTTAGGCACCAAACCGCCCTTGCGCAATCCAACGTAGAAGGCCGCCAGGCGTGAGTCCCATTATTCCCATCACTCCCATCATCGCGCGAACAAACGGCCTCATTACCCATCCACGCACAGAGCTTGACTGCCCTGCTCCACCGGCATTGACTGCCATTGTGCCATGGCGTCTGTGCCGCTGATTGAACGGAGTTGCGGGTGGCTGTGCGCAAGCAACGGCCAGCCCGGGGCCGCCTGAAGGTAGCTGCGTTCGCGACTGCCGGTTCAATGATTCTCGTCTGGTTTGGCTCGCTGATGCATGACCGCGGCGGAGGCCGCGCCTTGGAACTATATCTTTGCCTCGCGGGCATTTGCTTCGTGGTGACCGCGCGGCGATTGATCGCCGGCGTGCTGGCTGAGGAACGCCGAAACCAGACCCTTGGTCTCCTCTTCTCGAGTGGGTTGAGCGTGTTGGACGTATTCGTGGGCAAGTTCCTCACCCCAACCCGAACGACCCCCGTTTCAAAAAATGGAATGTCCTGGAGCGCTTCCCGTGGGGCTGGCAAACCGTGCAAGGCCAGCTTCTCGAGCGGCTGGGCCGAAAAAATTGGAGTCGGACGAACTATGGAAAAGCCGCAAGGGAGCTGCAGATTCGCCGTAGCGCGGATTTCCAAATCCGCCGCCGGAAGGAAATTGAATGAGCCACAGATTCTTTTCTGAGTTTGGTCGTTCCTGATTATCTGGGTCATCCTGTGACTTCATTTTCGGCAACCAAGGATTGTCTCGACAGGAGCTGATTTGTAAGCTGTTTGACATCAGTGGAAACGAAGGCGCGAAAAGCGATGCTGGCGCAACGGGCGATTCTTGCCTTGCTGATCCTTGGCCTTTTGCTGGGAATGGCGTGGTTCTGGAGAGACACCGCCAATGAACGCGCCCTGCACCATGCCACGCTGCCCGGCGGCCTCACTTTGGAATACTTGGGCACAGCGCATGGCAATACCTCCTTCGATAGCGAAACAAAATGGCAGCGCATTGCCCGCGAAATCCTTCCAGCGAAATGGAGCGGCTGGCTCCCGACCCCGTGGAGAACCACACTTTCCCCTGGATCGAATGCCCTGACTGTCTTCGTTCGGGCGAAGGGCCCGGCGGGGTCCTTCGGCGCAAAATCGCTATGGAGCTCAGCGCGGGCTGTTGGCGATGATGGCGCGGCCTACCCAGCCAGTTCGACTTGGAAGCAAATGACGGACGCCGCCAAGGGGATGATCATTAATGGAATGTCGCTCCAGTCTTTTCCGCGGCGGCAGAGCGACTTTTGGTATGAGGTTCTCGATTCGGCGTCCTCGCGAATGGCCAGATTCCGAGTCAACAATCCGGTGGCAGGGCAATACCCGGTGTGGAAAGCGCCGCCTTTGCCGCAAACGGTGACAAACGGCCCGGTGGAACTCACCTTAAGAGGGCTGGCGATGCAAACCAACGCCTCGGGCATTGTCCTCGCGCCGCAATTCAACATCGCTTCGGCCAATCTAGGTTGGGCCAACGCGAGGCCTTTTGTCCGCGAAATTCTCGATGCCACCGGCAACCAGAGCTCGACGTTTCTGCCGCCTACCGAGCCGGCATGGAAGATTCAAATGGTGGCATCGCGGCAATTTCCCGGCGACTTCGCGGCCGACGAAATTGTGCTCCTGCGCGGCCTCTCCGTTCCAGACACAGGAAAAATCGCGCCGATGGATGTCAAAACGAACATCGCGGGAGTCGAATTAAATGTCCTGGGTTTGGTCGGCGATGGCGTATTCTCGATCAGCAATGGCATTGTGCAACTGGTGACGGCGTCCCCGCCCTCTTCCGAGGGACGCGCGCTCGGGCGCAATGCCTCCCGCGGCGGAAAAGGCATGTCCCGCCCTTCCTCCTTCACGGGGCCAGGGCTGATCGTCGACGCCCGCGGATTGTCCAAGGCAGATTTCATTGAGTATTTGGTCACCGATGACGAGGGCGCGAAAGAGAAGGTGAGTTTCGACAAACTCAGAGGCTCGACCTATCGGTTGCTGCATCTGCACGCGGCATTGAAGGGGCTGACGATACAGCTCGGCATCAACACCTCGCTGCCGTTTGAATTTATGGTCAACCCGGCGCAAGCCCTTTCCAACGCGCCGGGCTCGCGCCAAGCAGCGTCCTCCCGGCGTTAGAAAGGCAGGGACGCCTTGGCGGGGCGTTGCTACCTTTGCATTCCAAACGAATCGTTGTTTCTGCACGCATGAATTCGTAATCTCCGTTGCATCAGTGGATTCAAACGCGCGAAAAGCCACGGTGGCGCTCCGGCTATTTCTTGCCTTGCTGGCAATTGCCATCCTTGTAGCTCTCGTCTTGCTTTGGAGCAGCGCTGTCAATGAGCGACATCGGCGCGTGGCGGCCTTGCCGGGCGGGTTGACTGTGGAATATTTGGGAACGGCCTACGGCAACACCTCATTCAATACCGAAACCAAATGGCAGCACCTGGCTCGCAAGGCACTTCCCTCGGCGCTCACGGGCTGGATCCCGGCCCCCAGCCGCCCCTCAATCCGCAATGGGTCAAATGCGCTGGCCGTTTATGTCGAGTTGAAGGGGCCGCCCGGCATCGGAAGCACAGGCATGCCTTGGAAGACGTTTCGGGCGGTGGACGATGCGGGCGAGGCTTATCAGAACAGCGGCGCAATGTTGACTTCGTCCGACCCTGCCAAAGGAACGGTTCTTTGTGGGATGTCGATCAATTCTTACCCGCGGCGGCAATCTGAATTTTGGTTCGAGGTGGGTGGTTCCCAAGGTTCGACGATGGCTCGATTCCGCGTGCAAAACCCAGTCACGGGGCCGTTTCCGGCCTGGAAAACCTCGCCCTTGCCGCAAACAGAAACAAATGGACCCGTGGAACTAACGCTGAAGAATTTGATGCCTCCGAGGCCGCCGAAAGTGAGAGGAATGACTCCGCGATTCAGCCTCACAACCACGAATCCGGCATGGACGAATGCCCAACCCGTGTTCGAGGAATTCATAGATGCCACCGGCAATGAGAGTCATGAATGGCTCCCGTCGTCGGAGCCGGCATGGAACGTTCGCGCTTGCGTGAAGCGGAGGAACCTTGGCGAGCTGCCCGGCGATGAAGTGCTGGTTTTGCCCGCGCTTTCGATTCCCGGCCCCGGCTTGTCCGTGCCCCTGGATGTGCACACAAACTTCCTTTGGATCGCGTTAAGCGTCACGGAACTGTCTGGCGGCGGGCCGGTTGGTCCCACCAACGGTGTCGCTGACAAGACAGACCTTCCTCCCCAGAATGCGCATCCCGTGCTAAAAATGAAAGCGCAAGGGTTCAAGGATTACGAGGAACTTGAGATAAGCGTCATCGACCAGGACGGCAAAACGGTGAGCTCTAAAATGTCGGGAGACAATCACGAGATGCGGTTCGTTATGAGTCCATACCCGACATCGAAGACGCTGACGGTGCGATTGGCGATCAGCCGCCCTTTGATGTTTGAATTCATAGTGAACCCTGCGGATGTTTTTTCCACCAACTACGGCAAATAATTTATTCCCCAATTCATCGAACGATTCAGGTGAGTTTGCATCTAACTTGCATCTGTGGATGCGAATGCGGAGAAAAGGAAAATAGCCTTTGCCTTGCTCGCCATTTGTCTGCTCGCCGCCGTCGTTTGGGCTTGGCGCAGCGGTGTCAACGAACGAAACAAGCTCAGGGTGACGCTGGCAAATGGTTATGTCGTGGAATATTTGGGAGCCGCTTATGGCGCCAACATATTCACTACGGAAACTAAATGGCAGCGTTTGGCGCGGAAATATCTCCCCAAAAAACTCACCGGTTGGATTCCGCGTCCGATATCCGGCGGTTCATTGTTGGGAACCTTCAATTACCCGGGACCGGAAGTCTTCCTGCAAGTAACCGGACCGCCTCTCTGGGGCGAAGGCGAGCCTTGGGTGTCGATCCGGACGGAAGACGAGAGCGGGGGAATCTGCGGAATTAATGAATGTGCGACGTTTTTGGGCGGCAGGGGAAAGTCGGTCACCCGGATGCTCATGCGATCCTTTCCTCGCCGGAGACCCTGGTTTTGGTTGGACATGGTCGATTCCTCGGGAGCGAGTCTGGGCCGGTTGCGTGTGCCCAATCCCGATCCCGGCCCTTTTCCGACGTGGCCAACGTTGCCTTTGCCACAAACACTCACGAACGGCCCCGTCCAATTAACTCTTGAAAGCATCACACAAGCGGGAAGGCCGGGCTGGCCTTATCTTGTGCCTAAATTCAGCGTCAAATCGAAGAATCCGGAGTGGGCAAAGGCAGAGCCGCAACTGATGGACTGTTCCGATGCAACCGGAAATGTATGCATGACTGCCGACGATCCTCTGTATTTCTCTCCGAACGAGCCGGCGTGCAAACTCCACGTCTGGTTGTCGCGAGGTCGCTGGATCGATTTCGACAACGAAGAACAACTGGTCTTGACCAACTTCCCGATTCCTCAACACGGCGAATTTCTGACTATCGACAGAAAGACAAACATCTGCGACGTGGGAGTGGATATCACTTACCTCGCCGGGGCAAGGCAAGTCAGCCTGAGCAACGGTGTGATGTTTGCAAGCGCCGCTCCACCGATAGGAACTAACAGTCATTCGCTATTGGAGACTGGAACTAATGTCGTTGAAACCTGGATGTGCAATAGTCCAACGATGCTGGTTGAGTTCAGCGGAGCGGGGGCGAAGGATGAGATTTGGGAATGGGCAACCGACCAAGATGGCCAAAAGGTCGATTTGTGCGAAACCACACCCAATTCTAGCACTGTCGAACATAAGCGATTTCGCCTCTTAACTTTGCGTCCGAATTCGACGTCGAAAACACTCTCCGTGCGCCTGGTTCTGGTTTTTAACGGTCCGCTGCTTTTTGATTTCATGGTGAATCCTCAGGACGTTTTCTCCAATACTGCTGTCGCACAGGCCAGAGCGTCACAGCGCGCTCAGCCGCAGCCAAAAAAGACGTTTTGACAGGATGAACAGGATTGACAGCATAAAACAGACTTTGTCGTGATTGAGCGCAAAATCCATCGCAAGCTTATCTTTGCCTTGCTCGCGATTTGTATGATCGTCGCCATCATTTGGACTTGGCGCAGCGCTGTCAACGAACGAAATCGGAGCCGGGCGCGATTGCCGGATGGCTCCACTGTGGAGATATTGGGAACCGTTTACGGCATTCCCTTTTTCACCACTGAAACCACGTGGGAGCGCTGGGCGCGGAAGGTTCTTCCCAAAAAACTGTCTGATTTGATTTCCAAACCGCTAAAATTGTCGATGTTTGCCGATTCGAACACGTTGTCAATTATTGTCGAACTGAAGGGGCTGCCGAACGATGCCGGAGCGGCGGTGCCCTGGACTTCTTTTCGCGCAGTGGACGACACGGGATCGGTTTGTTCCGGGTTCGCGGGAAAGTTCACCACGAAATTTCGCCCAAGCGGGAGGATTGTATCGGCGATGATGCTCAATTCCTTTCCACGGCGGCAATCTGAGTTTTGGCTGGAACTTACCGATGACGATGGGGCTGCGATGGCACGGATTCGCGTCAAAAATCCTCAGACCGGGCCGTTTCCGATCTGGACCGCGCTCCCTTTGCCTCAGACTGTTACGAACGGCCACACAGCGCTGACTTTCAAAGGGCTTGCGTTGGAGAGCAATCGCGACGGGCTTCATTTTTCGAACCCCCAATTCTCTGTCTCGTCAACAATTTCGGATTTGGCCGGCGCGGCCCCGATTATTGAAAACATTTCGGACGCAACTGGCAACAATCTCGAAACCCTGTCTTCACCCGTAGTGGCGCTCTCCCCAAATGAACCAGCGTGGAAGATACATGCCATCATCACTCGATACAACTTGAGTCGTTATGTCGGCGATGAACTGTTGATCTTGAGTAACATTGCCATTCCTCAGCCCGGCGAATTGGTGGCCATCAATAAAAAGACAAACATGCTGGGCGTCGATGTCGATGTCACCTGGCTTTACGGTGCGTCAACCAGCCGCGGCTACAACACGACGCGGGTCATCGGCCCGCCGCCAGTGGCCCGGCCGCAGGGAAATCAGATTTCCGAACCGCCGCGCGGCACTCTTGAAACTTTAGCCGACGACGGATCGCCGAGGTTGATGGTCAATGTAAGAGACAAGCGACTCGCTGCAGCCGTTCTGGTGTCCACAACAGACCAAGATGGCCAAGTGCTGGACTCACAGCGTTCGCTTGCCAGCTTTGCGGGGACTGCAGGCTTTTCTTTTCATCCAAAACCAAATTCGAAAACCGTGACTTTCCGCATCGTGCCCACCAGCCCGTTGTCGTTTGATTTCGTGGTGAATCCGCAGGATCTGCTTTCCAATTCGCCTGGGATGTCGCTCCGCCGGTGATGCGCATCACGGTCGAATGGCACACACGACGGGATTTTACCCGAGTCGCTGATAGAGTGCCAACAGAAGGAAACAAAGGAAACGAAGGCGAGGAACTGCTCGGACAGTTTCTTTTCCCCACTTCGTTCCCTTCGTTTCCTTCTGTTGAAACCTTCCCCCGCCCGAGGTAGGTCAACACCCTGTGCTTGACCCTCTTGCAATTTGCCGGATTTTTGTTACTGGTCATGGGACAGGATGACGCGCTTTCTAACGTTTATTTCGCTCCTCGCCTTGGTTTGCCCAGCTCTGGCCCTCCCAAAGCTGGAGGCGGCGCACGTTACTCTCGAATACGTGGCCAAGCGGGCGGAGGAGCGCGCCCGCAAACCATTCCGTTCGCCCCGCGCCGATTTGCCGGATTTCCTCAAGAAATTGACTTACGACGAGTATCGCCAGATCGAATTCCGCGACGATCAGGCGTTGTGGCGGGCCGAGCATCTTCCGTTCCGGGCCGAGTTTTTCCACCTTGGTTATCTTTATCAGGAGCCGGTGCATTTGAACGAGTTTTCGTCCACCCACGTTCAGCCGATTCGTTTTACGCCGGATTTTTTCAATTATCGCGCGTTGAAGCTGCCGTCGGATATTCCGGCCAACACCGGTTATGCCGGGTTCCGCCTCAATGTAAAATGGTCGAATTTCATAACTCCCGCCACGCCGATCCCGACCAATGCGCCCGAGAAATGGGATGAATTGGGGGCGTTCCAGGGAGCCAGCTATTTTCGATTGCTCGGGGAAGGGCAGGTCTACGGAATGTCGGCGCGCGGGCTGGCGCTGGATTGCGGCGAAGACGGGCGGCCGGAGGAATTCCCCATCTTCACCGACTGGTGGCTGGGCAAGCCGCAGAACGGCGATCCGGCCCTGCTGCTCTACGCGATTCTTGACAGTGTAAGCTGCACGGGCGCTTACGAATTTTTGATCACGCCCGGCGCCACCACGCATGCGCAGGTGGAAGCGATCATTTATTTTCGCGATCAGCGGGACATCCTCGCGGCTGATCCGAACCGCCGGGCGCTGGCAACGATTGGCCTTGCGCCGCTGACGAGCATGTTTTGGTACGGCAAAAACACGGAGCGCAAATTCAACGATTACCGCCCGGAAGTCCATGACAGCGACGGCTTGCTTATGCACACCGAGAGCGGCGAATGGATCTTTCACGCGCTGGATAATCCGGTTGCGTTGCAGCACGAAATTTTCCAGGGACGCAACATTCGCGGGTTCGGCCTGCTTCAGCGCGAGCGCAAGTTCGACGCTTATCAGGACTTGTTCCATAACTACGATACATCGCCCAGCGTGTGGATTGAACCGAACAGCAATTGGGGCGAAGGGCAAATTCATCTTGTCGAATTGAGCACGCAATATGAGGGGCTGGACAACATCGTCGCCTTTTGGAATCCGGCCACGAAACCGCAGCCGATGCAGCCGTATCGATTCGGTTACGGGATGTCTTGGACGCGCGGATTTGACATGCCGCTCTCATCGAACATCGTGACCTCGACGCGCGCCGGCCTTGATCCGCGCGACCAGCGCCAGCACCAGCTTATAGTTGACTTCAATCTGCCGCTCAACAACGGCGACGACACGCCGCCCAAGGCCGAGACCACTTGCAGCACCAATGGCACGATTACGCTGACGCAAATTTTCCGCAACACCGCTGACAACACCTGGCGCGTTTTCCTCGACCTCCTTCCGGCGGACGGCGATCACAAGCCGATCGATCTCAAATGCACGCTGCGCCGCAGCGACGGCATGGCGAGCGAGACGTGGAGTTATCGGTGGAGCCCGCCATGACGACGGCCATCCGCAGCGACGCTCCGGGCACTCTGGCGGGTCGTCCGCTCGAGGAATGGAACGCCGCCTACTCGAAAGTCGAAAGTTATTTTCACGCGTTGCGCGTGCGCAACCGCGTGCTGCTCGGCCAGCTTGTCGCGCTCGTGCTGGAACGGGCCATGACGCGCTCCGGGGCGGAGACGCAGCGTTCCGCGACGGAACTGGCGGTCGAGGAAATGGATAAATTCGTCAACGAATGGTTTGTCCAAGTGCTCGGCGAGCCTCCGGCCGGCACCGACATGCTTTCCACGCGCGGGCGGTTGGCGCTGGTCATGGCAGATATGCCGGGGAAATGGCAGGATCAGTTTTTGCGTCCCGGCCCGTGGCCGGCGGAGTTCGCCTCGAAGATGCGCGAAATGTATTTGCGGGCCGGGCCGGATTTTCAACTCGCGCAAATGACGCCGCGCCCGCTCGACCTCGGCCCCATCACCACGATCACGCAATTGAGCCATCTGCCGCACTTCCGAATGGCGGCCACGTGGGCGCTGTTCGGATTGCTGCTGGTGCTGCTGTTCTACCTCACGCACCATTGAAGGGATGCTTCCGCAAGCAACAAAACTTGGTAGGGCGAGGCTCCTGCCGAGCCATCCCCGTGTAGAGCAGGTTTCCAAACCTGCTTGTGAGCTTTTTAATTTCGGTAGGGCGAGACTCTGTCGAGCCATGACTAAATCGACCGCCCAAAAAATCGAATCAAGGCTCGACGGAGTCTCGCCCTACCGATTCGTTTTCTAACCATGAACACCGCTGCGCCAACTGCTGATCGCGTGAGCGAGCCCGGCTCATCCCCGGGGATGATCGCGATGCGCCGCGTCCGCCGTGGCTGGCGCGTGTTCACCTTTTATTCCGCCGCGATTGTGCTGGCGGGTTCCACCTCGTGGCTTTTCGCTGATCTTCTTGACCGCACCGGCTGGTCGATTTACGGCGTCATTCTGCTCGCGCTGTTCTCGATTCTCGTGCTGCTGATTTCGATTGGCTGCGTGCATGGCATTTGCGGTTTTGTGCTGCGGCTGATCGGCGACCGTCGCATTACGCGGCTTAAGGAATACAAACATCAGGACATCCAATCCGCCAGCACGGCGCTGGTTTTTCCGATTCACAACGAGCAAGTGCCGCGCGTCTGCGAAGGCTTGCGCGCCACTTACGAATCGATCGAAAAAACAGGAATGCTTGACAGATTCGACTTCTATATTCTGAGCGATTCGACCGAGCCGGACAAATGGGTGGAGGAGGAGCGCCGCTGGTTCGATCTCGTGAAGGATTTGGATGCGCTGGGCCGAATTTATTATCGCCGCCGAATCCTGAACGAAGGCAAGAAAAGCGGCAACATCCGCGATTTCTTGAGCACCTGGGGCGCTCGCTACCGCTACTTCATGGTCTTCGATGCGGACAGCATCATGACCGGCGAAACGGTCGTCGATCTTGTCAAATTAATGGAGGCGCATCCGCAAGTCGGATTGATCCAAACCGTGCCCGCGCTGAGCAACGCCACTTCGCTCTTCGGGCGCATGCAGCAATTTGCCAATCGTCTTTACGCGCCGATTTTCATCACGGGGTTGAACTTTTGGACGCAGGCGTTCGGCAATTATTGGGGCCACAACGCGATCATCCGCACGGAGCCGTTCATGCAGCACTGCGACCTGCCGCATTTGCCGGGTG
This sequence comes from uncultured Verrucomicrobiae bacterium, assembly GCA_963764165.1. Taxonomy (GTDB): domain Bacteria; phylum Verrucomicrobiota; class Verrucomicrobiia; order Limisphaerales; family Palsa-1400; genus Palsa-1400. Next base: position 2,011,444 of record CAVXRD010000002.1, on the reverse strand, counting down.
CAAAACCATTCGGCGGGCAGATTCTGAGCCACGATTTTGTGGAAGCGGCGCTTTTGCTGAAGGCGAATTGGGAAGTCTGGCTGGCCTACGACCTCGAAGGCAGCTACGAGGAAGCGCCGCAGACGATGATCGAAAACGCCAAGCGCGACCGCCGCTGGTGCCAGGGCAACATGCAGCACGGCATGGTGGTTTGGGCGCGCGGTTTGCGGGGCGTCAGCCGCATTCATCTGGCGATGGGAATTCTTGGCTACCTCGCCAGCCCGCTCTGGCTGTTGTTCTTGTTGACTTACAATTGGATGCTTTATTACGAGGAGCACACCGGCCTGTCCGTCATCACCGTGCGGCCGCTGACGCCCTTCTTGAGAGTCACGACCACGCAGCACGCGCTGCTCATTTTCGTGATCTGCATGGTGATGATTTTTCTGCCGAAAGTCCTCGCGCTGATTGATCTGGCCCGCGACACGAAACGCCGCCGCGCCTTTGGCGGAATACTTCCCGCGACCTGCGGAGCCATCGGCGAAACGGCATTTTCCACATTGCACGCTCCGTTGCAAATGCTGTGGCACTCGCAATTCGTGGCGGCTTCGCTGCTGCTTTTTGGAGTGCATTGGGGGCCGCAGAAACGCGCGGCGGACGGCATCTCGTGGTGGGCGGCGATTCGACAGCATTGGGGGCACACGGCCATCGGCTTTGTTTGGGGAGCAGCGATCTGGCGGCTCGATCATGCGGCGTTTTGGTGGTTCATGCCGGTGGTGGCGGGAATGGTTTTGAGCGCGCCGCTGAGCGTGCTGACCAGCCGCGCAAGTTTCGGCGGCAGGGCGCGTCAGCTAAGCTTATTCTTGACGCCAGAGGAAACCGGCCCGCCGCCCGAATTGTCCGCCCTGCGCCACCGCATGGCAATGCTTGAAGCCGCTGGCGAGACAGCGCCGCGCCCGCCGGATTCCGGGATGGCCGACGCGGTGCTCGATCCGTATGTGAACGCCATTCATGTGTCGCTTCTCCGCGAAAAAATGCAAAACCCCGCTTACGCCAGGGCGCTGGCGGACATCGGCGCGGGCAAGCCGGAAGTCCGCGTGCTTTGCGAAAAAATGCTGGCCGAAGGCCCCGCAAAACTTTCCCGCACCGAGAAGCTGTTGATCCTGAGCGATGCCGGAGTTATGCCGTGGCTGCATCGCCAGGCGTGGCTGCGCCCGAGCGGAACTCTGGCGCGCTGGTGGCAGGAGCAAATTCGGCAATATGCGAGATGATGCTAACGATGCAACCGCTCGAAGGGCCGCGAGCACCTGTTGTGCTCTCGTTTTGCTGGTGTTGTCGGCTGGCTTGTTGAAAGCAAAGGCTCTTCCTGACGATCCGCCCGGGCGGCTAATGGTGCAGGAAGCAGAGCAAATTTTGGCCGCATACGGGAAGGGGCGCGCGGGCGCAACGAATGTGCTGCGCGTCGTCTATTTCGTTCCCAAAGACGGCGAACCTTTTCCAGATTACGAAGCCCGGCTGGACCGGATTGTCACCGACGTCGCCAATTTTTATCATGAGGGATTCGTTCGTCTCGGGATCCAGGCCAGCGTGCCGCTGGAGCGAAAGGACGGCAAGCTGGCCGTGCATTTGGTTCGAGGAAAACTGCCGTCCCGCGAATATCATTACGATTCGGGCGGGAGCACGGCGCTGGAAATTGCCAGCGCGCTCAAAGGGACAATGGACGTTGAGCGCGAGCACGTGCTGGTGTTTTACGCTTTGTGCCGGAAATCAGACGACGGGACGCATGTGTTTGACTCTCCCTATTACGGAGGCGGGTCGCAACGCGGCGGGATGTGTCACGCCGCCGATTGCGAGCTGCTCGATCCGCTTCTGCTCACGGATACGAATCGAACGATGGTCATTAGCGAGCACTACTACAAAAGCTTGAAGATCACCGTTGCGAAATTCAATTCGATGTATCTCGGCGGGATCGCCCACGAACTTGGCCACGCGCTCGGTCTTCCGCATGACAATGGCGGCGCGGCGGAAAAAGCGTTTGGTGTTTCGCTCATGGGCGTTGGCAATTTGACGTATCGGGAGGAGCTTTGGAACGGCGGAGAGCCGACCTATCTGGGCCGCGCTTCGATTCTTCAACTCCTGTCGAATCCTCTCATCAGCGGCACCGATCGGGGACGCTGGAAGGATGCCGAAAGCACATTCAAGTCACTCAAGTTTTTCGCCAGCAACGATGCGGTTTCAATTCACGGAACCGTGGCCGGTTCGATTCCGCCTTACGCGGTGATTGCTTACGTCTGGCCCGAGGACAGCGAAATTGACGACCATTGGGCGCGCACTTTTCCGTGTGTTCCCAACAATGGCGCCTTTGCGCTGGATGTGGACGGGATTCGCGCCGGCCGCTGGCGCCAATTCCATCTCAAGCTGGCTCGATTGCAAGTGAACGGGGCTGCTGCAGAGGAACAATTCCACCTTTCATTCGATGCGCAGGGAAAAGCCGAGGTGGCCGCATTGAATGACGAGTGGATTGTCAGTCAGGCCGAACGCGCCGTGATGCAGGGAAAAGCGCAGGCGCGAGCATTTCTTAATGACACTTCCGCGACGGCCGTCTCCACGTTGGAAGCAAGCCAAAAGCTGCGCGTGCTGCGCGCGGCCATCCGTCCGCCCACGCCGGTGAAACTTCGCGCCGTCCGAACAAACCAGGTCTTTCTTTCCGATGTGTCGTGGGCCTCCGCAAAAGTCGGCTGGGGGCGCGTCGCGCGCAATCATTATTGGTTCGACCACGGCATTCAGGACGGCGTCTTTCTGATGCTCAACGGGCGTTTCTACGAAAAGGGCCTCTACGCCCACTCGCCCTCGCGGTATGTTTTTGCGGTGGATCGCCGTTGGGAACAATTCACTGCGCTCGTTGGTTTGCGCGATGGCGCGGCGCAGCAGGGCTCCGCGATCTTCACCGTGCGCGGTGATGGAAAGGAATTATATCGCTCGCGCCTGCTGCGGGCTGGGGAGCAGGAATCCGTCAATGTAAGCATCGCGAACGTAAAGAAACTGGAGTTGTTGACAGACGGAGGCGAAGGGCACAATTACAATTCCTGGGCGATTTGGGTCAATCCCGAAGTGCTGCGTCAGGCTCAATAACAAACCAGCGAAACCGCCTTTGGCAGCCGCACCACGACCGTGCCGGCGATCTTGTCGTGCCAGCCTTGCTTGTCGCGATCCCAGCCAATCCAGAAAAAGCCCAGGAAAAAGATCATGCTCGAAAACATCGCCGCTACGGCGCGCACAAGGCACGTCAGGAAGGTCAGGGGGCCGCCGTCTTCGCGCACCACTTGCAAGCTCAGCACGGAGCCTCCCACCGTTGTTCCCCGCCAGGCCCACATGCCCGCAAAGTAGGCGATGGCGAATATAAACCAAAACGGACCGAACACCGCGCTCGATAACGCGACCAAAACCATGTCAAGAAATCCAGCGCCCATTCGTTCCCAAAAGCCAGCCCGCGGCTGCAGCAGAGCCTGCGGCAGCATCAGCGCCGGAGCCAGCGGAGCAGGGCCGGAGGGCATCACCGGATTCGGGCCGCTCCCGGAATCGGTGGGTGGCATTGGCGAGGAAGGCGGGGCCGTCGGCGGAGTTGGGAGGGGGCGGTTGAGCGCAGCCGCTTTGCGCCGGGCGACCCACGCCACGTGCAACGCCGTCACGCCCGCGCCAAATCCCCAGAAGCCGAACACCCAGAAGGCAAGAAATCCAACCACTGGAATAAGATAAAGCGCCGTCACAAAAGCCGCGCCGATGATGTAAGCCAGCAGCGGATGTATCTTCACTCCAAATGCGCTGCCGAACCGTCCGCCGATGAATTCCATCAGCGCCGATTTTCCGACCCACGCCGCCAGCAGACAACCCACAATCAAGAATGGAATCAGGAAGAATCCAATGACCGTGATCGGCAACAAGATGCACACCACCGGCATTGCTACCTTGGCCAAAATTCCGACCGCGAACGTCGTGGCGGGCCTCTCATTGAGTTGCGCCACGCAGCATTGCACCGGGTAGCGGAACAGCATCGCGATGAAAAAATACATCGCTAGAAACAAGCTCGCGATCCACCAGACCCACGGGACGCTTAATGACAGAGGCCGCGCCATCATGAAGCAATGCTGGAACCAGTCTCCCAATCCGTTCATTCGGAATCGCCCGCCTCTGGCAATACCGCCCATGATGTTATGCACTTCGCCTTCCACTTTGCCGCCGTCCACGACGCTGCTCTCGCCGAGCACGCAGGTAAGGTCGCGCTCGACGCGGCCGCCTTCGGCCACGGTCAGATCACCCATCACGGTCACCACTTCACCTTCGACAGCTCCGTCAATAACAATGTTGCCCCCGACGGCCACGACGTCCTGCTCGACCTTCCCATGAATTTTCGCCGAACCGCCAATAACGACGACTGTGCCCGCCGTATCTTCAGCCCGCAGTTCGACATCGTGCCCGATGACCACGATTTCCCGGTGGTAGGAGCCTTTTTTGACGGGCGCGTTGGTGGTGGTTGCGGATTGCGCATGAATCGCCAGCGGGCAAAGCGTTGCCGCCGCGAGGGCCGCGCAGGCCCAATGTTTGAGTTTGGCTGTCATGTTGATCATAAATTTCTTTCCCCCCTCGGCGAAACGAGGCGCACAAAAATTGTTCCAAATCCGATGCACGCGATCCACGCCACCACCGCGATGGCAACGCCCGCGCAAATCCAGGCGCGGCTGATTTGACCGAGCGCCAATTCGAACGCCCCGACCAGGGCGCAAACCGCATTCCAGAACCAGGCGAACCCGGATTCAATGGGAGCCATGAAGTGAACGGCTGAAGTCGTCATTTCGGGCATCAGCGCCTTCAACTCGAATACCGCCAAACCCATCGTCGCCATCCCAAGAGCCAGGAATAAAATGCGGGCGGAGAACGGCCACTTGGCCCACGGCTGAATGTGATGCTGCGCCGCGGGCTGACGGTCCAGGGCCGCCATCGTGCGGGCCAGAATGGCGGGCGGGGCGGAAAATTCAGGGAGGTTTTGCAATAACCTCTGAACGTCCTGTTCCAATTGTTTATTATCTTTATCTGAGTTCATGCTGCTGTGCTTCCTTCGCCGTGTAAAAGATGTCCGAGCTTCTTGTGCAAGACCGCCCGGGCGCGAAAAATATCCGTCTTCACTTTGCCCAGCGAAACGCCGAGACGGGCGGCGATTTCCTCATACTTCATGCCTTCCAAGTGGAACAGCACCAGCGGAACACGCTGGGCGGCGGGCAATTGCCGAAGCGCCGCCTCCACCATCAACCGCCGTTCCTCGATGGCAAAAGCTGCCTCCACGTCATCCGGCGCGGCGTATTCCAATTCCGTCTCATCGCCGTCACTGTCGTGCCGCACCAATTCGGAAAAAAAGCTCCAGCGTTTCCGGTAACGGGAGAGGTGATTCAGGCTCAGGTTGACGGCGACCGTCTTGAGCCATCCGCCCGCGCGCGGGTCTTCGCGCAGTTCCTCGAAATGCTCAAAGGCCCGCATAAAAGTCTCCTGCGAGATGTCTTCGGCTTCGGACGGGTTCGCGGTGAGGCGCATGGCGGTGCTAAAAACCATGTTTTGGTAAGCTGTTACGAACGCTTCGAATTGTTGCGCGTCTGTCATCGCCGGTCGTCGGCCAACTGGACTGGAGTCTACGGTTTGCACACCGTGTCAGGCAAAACTGTTTCGCTGGTTTCATGAGCTATGTCACGCATTCTCGTTAAGTTCACAACACGGCACGGGGGCCAATTGTTTCAAAAAAGTGACGGGCGGCGATTGCCCGGAGGGGTTTATTTGCCGAGACCTTGGCCGTGAAAAAGCGAGACGTGCTCCGCGAACCAAATCGTGAACCTGGGGAAATAACCGTCTGGCTTTCCGAGCCCTAATGTGGAGCGCCTTCGCCTGACGGAACAAGCAGCTTTTCTCCCGCCGCAACAGGCCGGCCAAAATCCGGAAAGCCATTCGCCAGCCATGTGAACGGCTGGGCAAAAACCGCGCGATGCCAGCCGTCCTGCCGATCCAATTTGGCGTGGTAAATAATCCAGTCCTCCCTGCCGTCTGGCGATTTCACAAATGAATTATGCCCCACGCCATACGTGGCCGCCGTGGATTGAAAAACAGGCTGCGCGAGCTTCGTCCAATTTTTGGGCTCCAGCGGCTCGCCGCCGGGTTTCAATGCCAGCAACCCAAGTTTGTAACTTGGACGCCATGACGCGCTGCAGGAGTAGGCCAAAAACAGAACGCCCGTTGTGTTCGAGGGCTTCGGGGCCCTCATTCAATCCGCGGCTGTTGGCGGTTTCGTCGACCCGTTCCCATAAATAGGTGTCGTTCTGGCAAAGAAGTTTTCGGGGAGAGGCAATCGTCAGCGGATCCTTCATGGGCGCAATGTAAAGGCATTGCATATCCGCCGTGCCGGGCCAGCCAGACCACACAGCATAAAGCCGCTTTTTCCACTCGAATACTGTCAAATCAATGGCCCAGCGATTGTCCGCCACCATGTTCGGATCGTCGCCGGTGTAAAGCGGTCCGTGCAAGGTGTAAGGGCCGAAGGGGTCTGCGCCCGCGGACTGCAGGACCCAGGCGCGATGATTTCGATTCTCGCCATCGGAAGCGGCAAAATAGATACGCCATTTCCCGCCGATCACGTGCAGTTCCGGCGCCCAAATTTCCGCCCGAGCCGGCCCGCTCCCGGGCGCGGTCCAAACCACATGCTCCGGCCCGACCACTTCCAATCGATCCGAGGCCTGCACCGAAATGGCGTGGTTGCTGATGGAAAAGCACGCTAAATAATGCCCGTTGTATCGGATGAACCACGGGTCGGCCTGTTCGCAGATGGGATTGGCGAAGCGCTCCTGTCCGCAGAGCATGAACACCGGCGCCAAGAACAGCATCAGAAGCAGCCGTTTCATCAGGGCTGCAATCGGAAGAATTGCGCGAAATTTGTCATGGGCAAGGATACGCTGAATTGCTGATTCGTGGCGACGGGATTATTCGCCACCGGAATCCAGCCGCCCGCCGCCAGATTTGTTGCCGCATAAAGACTCAGCGCCCCGGCCCATTGCGGCCATGAAAGATTCAAAACCGAACCCGCCGCCGAGATTGAGATCGGCGGCGGCTGGAGAAATTGGCTGATGGGAAGCGGCTGCGAATTCAACAAAAAAGAATCCATCATCCCGTAAAAATAGGGGTCGCCCGCATATTCGCTGCGCCCAAGAAAACATTGAGTCGGTGCGACATCAGAAGGGAGAAGGTTGATGCTATTATTAACAGCGACGGCGCTGCCATTGAGATAAAGGATGGCCTCGCGCGTGTCCATGACCACCGCGACATAAGTCCACTGGTTTAACGGAAAGGCAGCCGGCCCTTCGACTTCCTGATTGTAAACACCGATGTCCGTCGTGATCGAAAATTGAGGCCGGTTTGACCCGTCGGACGTTGTCAAAAAGAAATAATCCTGATCGCCCTGTCCAAAATCAAAAATGCGCTGCCACGAGCTGCCGCCCTCCCATTTCACCCATCCGGCAACCGTCTGGGCATCGCCCGCCCCGGCAGGAAGACTCACATACTGGCTGCTGCCCGAGAGACTCAGCACAGGCCCGCGTGTGGGATCGGTGGCAATCGAAGCGCCGCCCTGTAGCGTCCCGTTGTAGAGACTGGCGGCATCTTGCGCGCCGGAATTGAACGGATAATACGAAGCCCAATTCGTGGGCATGGCGGTCGCAGCGAGGTAAATTGAAGAACTATTCGTCCCGCTCCGTCCTGCTGAATCCGTGACCGCCACCGAAAATTGATAATGCCCGCGAGCCGCCGGCCCCGTGGCCGGGACAAGGAACGTTCCGCTGGCGACGCCACTCCACGGGCCGCCCACAACGTTCGTCGTGCTCCCGTTAATATAGTTTACAGTCCAAATGAAATTCGCGGCGGCGATAGGCGTGTTGGAAAAATCATTCGCGCTGGCGCTGAAGGCAATGGTGTTGCCCGGGCTGCACATGGAGCCTTGGGCGGGCTGCTGAATCGTAATTTGTGGAGCGGCGATTTGGTTCGAGGCGAGTGGATACGAGAAAATGCGCACGTCGCTCAATTCGCCATTGAAATAGGGATCAGCCGGCCACTGGCTTTTTCCAAAATAAATGTTGGTCGCATTGAGGCTGACGGGGGAAAGATTCGCGTGGAGATTCGTCCCAACCGGGATTCCGTTCGTATAAAGCGTGACCGAATCCCCATCCATCACCACCGCCACATGCGTCCATACTCCAATAGGCAACGGCCCCGGCGCGTCAATGATTTGTTCGCCGCCAGTGCTGTCCACGCTGATGTTGAAACGGAGATCGCCGCTCGAGGCCGCCGGCGTCAGCACGCTGTAAAAATTCGTGTCGTTGCCGAAGTCATAAATGCGCTGCCATTCCGCGCCGCCGTTCCATTTCACCCACGCCATGAACGTCAGCATCCCGCCGAGGCCGGGAGGAAAGCTGACGTACTGGCTGTTGCCGTTGAGGCTCAATACATTTCCGCGCACCGCGTCGTTCACGAACGAGGCGCCGCCGTGCAGAGTTCCGTTGTAATGGCCATTGGCGTCGTTCGCGTCGCTTTGCAGCGGAAAATAAGATGACCAGCCTGCGGGCGGATTGGCGGGTGACAGCGTCGCGGTCGCGGTGGCCACGCGATTCGACTTATCCGCCGCGGTGAGAACGACGACGTAATTTCCGCCGCCTGTGGAATTCGTCGGGATTATATACGCGCCGTTTGAAATTCCTGAAACGGGCCCATAGACCGCATTTGTAACGTGATCCTGAATATAATTGATTTGCCACGTCAAATTCGCGGCGGCGAGCGGCACGGCGGCAAAATCGGTGGCAGTTCCGGCGAATGAAATCGTGGCCCCGGGCGTATACGCGGATCCGTCGGCCGGCTGAGAAATCTCGGGGACGGGCGCGACGATTTCCTGCGGGCTCAGAGCGTGCGAATAAGCGCGGAACGCGGCGTACTGCCCGTTGAAATACGGGTCGGCGGAGAATTTGCTCTGGCCGAGCGCGTTGGTTTGCGGGGCGACATTGAACGGCTCAAGCGTCATGGAGGTGTTGGTCGCCACAGGCAGGCCGTTGACGTAAAGAACGCCCTGCGAACCATTGAACGTCACCGCGACATGCGTCCACGCATTGGTCGGCAGCGGCTTGGTCCATTGCACGGTTTGCAGATTGCCGCCGGGATTGATGTCGCAGCGAAGCGCGTTGTCGCTCGACGCTGCTGTCAACATAACTGTGGCCGCAGTGTTGACGCCGAAGTCGAAAATTCTCTGCCAATCCGCCCCGCCGCGCCAATTGACGACTGCGGCAAATGTCTGCCCATAACCCGCGCCGGGCGGAAGCCACGCGAATTGGTCATTTCCGTTAAGATTGAGCACGTGGCCATAAATGGAATTTGTCAGGACCTCCGCCCCGTTTTCCAGCAAGCCGTAAAACTGGCCGTTGTCATCGCGCGCGTCAGCTTGGAATCGGTAAAGGGCCGACCAAGTGTTGGTGAAGGTGGGCCAGTTGTCGGTCGTCCACGACAACGGCACCAAGGCCAAGTCCGGAGCGCCGTAGGCGCCGTATTGCGGAGCCCACGCGTTGGCGTCGTAATAATGGTAGCTCCACCATTGGGTGCCGTTCAGATTCAAGATGCCGACATGGCCGGGGCCAACGAATTTGCCGGTCGGCCCCTGAAAAAGCGTCCCGCCGTTGTTCACCATATCGACCCCATTTTGATCGAGGTAAGGGCCGGTCACGCTCGTGCTGCGGCCCATGCGAATATTGTAAGTGCTGTTCACCCCCGAACAGCACGAACCCCAATCGGCAAAGAGATAATAATAGCCGCCGCGTTTGTAAACATAGGAAGCTTCAATCGAACTGTTGTAGGCCAGGTGGTAAGTTGGAGAATTGGCCGAAATGCGCAGCCCGTTGGTGGCATTCAATTGCACCATGTAAATGCCGTTCCAATACGAGCCAAACGCCATCCACAAATTCCCCGCGCCATCCCAAGTGAAGCTCGGGTCGATGGTGTTGTAAGGCGAGCCGTTCGTCGAAGTGATCACCGGCCCTTGATCGGTCCATTTGCAAGTGGGATCTGTTGGGTCAAGCGTCGGACTGGTCACAAGGCCAATTGCGGAAACCTGACTGCCAAAGGTCGAAACCGCGTACCAGAGGTGATACAGATTATTGAAATACAAAACGTCCGGCGCCCAGAACAAACCCGTGAATCCCGGCACCGCGTTCGACGTCCACGCCGGGGGATTGGAAAAAACAGCCGGCCCAGGCGCCCAGAACACACGGTCGCTCGAGGACTTGGAGAGAATCCCCTGGCCCGTGTAAAACATATAGTAGCGATTCTTGCATTGAATGACTGTGGATGGATCGTGCGCCGTGAGATAACCGCGAAGCGGAGGGCCGGAGGATTGCGCGCGGACAGGAAGCTCGGCGAAAATCACCGACACCAACAGCAGGGCCCAAATTACCGAAAATTTTCCTCTCGTGGTCGCGAGGCGAGGCAGGGACGCCTCGCCGAGGCGTCCGGAGTGAGGTTCTCTCAATTCCGGCACATCAATCCTTTTTGCACGTCGGCCCGGACGCCTCGGTGAGACATCCCCACCTCTCAGCAGACATTCAGAACGCATCTCAGAACTTAAAATATATTCCCGAATCTGTCGTCAGGTTATTTGTCATCGCCTTGAAGGGGCGCCACTCCACGTGGTTGTCGAGAAAACAGATATTTCCACCCGCCGGGCTGTTGTTCACATTCAGATGGGCCGACCGCACCTTTGTGCTGCCCGCCGCGCCGATATCGTAATAAATCAATCCCCCAGAAAGGCTCGCCTCGAATATGGTGGCGTCGATGATCATTTCCGTGGCCGAGACGCCGCGGCCGGGGCGGCCCTCGGTGATTTTGGTCACCATGTTTGTGCCACTGATTTGCGGATTCTCGTTGTTCGTCATGATTGGGCTATGCGGAAACAACCAGCCATAGCCGGTCACAACATATTCGGGAAAGGCGTCCCACGCATCCGGCGAACCGTTGTTATACAAATAATACTCATTCGGACAGTAGAACACCGTCGTGCTCTTGCTAATGTTCACCAGCAGGTTTGAGGCGGCGGTTCGATTCATATCCCAAAACCACGCGCCTTCGTACTGCAAATCCGGCAGCATATCGCGATTGTCCTGCGCGTACATAAGCGTCGCGATGCCCAACTGATGCATGTTGTTTTTGCATTGGGTGCGTTTGCCATCCTCCTTCGCCTTGGCCAGAACTGGCAGCAGCATCGCCGCCAATATGGCTATAATGGCAATGACCACCAGCAATTCAATCAGGGTGAAGGCGGATTGGACACTTCGCGAATTTTTAACGAAATCGCGGTGGGGCGAGGCTGCCAACGAACTGCCTCGTGAAGGCAGGGACGCCTCGCCGAGGCGTCCGGGGTGAGGTGTCCTTGAACGGTGCGGCCCACAAAAACTTTCCCGCGCAACCGGACGCCTCGGCGAGGCGTCCCTGCCTCCAATTCCTCCTAATACGATCACAAATACAATTCTGCTTTGTCTCCCGCTGCCTATCAAAAACGCCGCCGCCACCGCCAGCGGAAATTGGCGGTGGCGGCGTGTGAATCACTACCGGATCAGCCGGAAAAATTGATCCGCGCCGGATTTCGGCAATGTCACCTGCCACTGCGAGCCGGACAATGTTGGCGCGTTGGTCAAAGTGGTCCATTTATGCGTGCTCAAATCCGTGGTGGATTGCACCGCGAAGCCAGCGCTGGCGACCGGCCAGGACAGCGTGATGCTTCCAGAAGCCGCCGAAACCGTCAGTGCGCCCGGCGTGGTGGAGAGCGTCGCATTCGGCCCCAGCACATCGGAGGCTGCAATTTCTTCCGGTGAAAGGCGGCCTTGGTAAATGCGGTATTCATCGACAGAGCCGGTGATTCCAGGATCGCCGTAGGGCGAAAAGCCGATCCAGCTTCCCACAATGCCCGCCTGGCTGGCTGGGGCGATGTAATTGGTGGTGGACATATACAGCGATCCATTTGTGTAGAGATCAATCGCGCCGTCGCCCAGCACGCATGTCAAATGCACAGTTTGATTGACCAGCGCCGGACTCTGCGGCCCGAGATTTGCGCCGCCGAACGGCACTCCGTAGCTAAAGAAGGCCGCGTTGGCGCCGCCGTTCCAGGCGGGGGCGAAATACAGTTCGTTCGCCGTGGCCGGGCCGATGTCGGCAAATTCCCACAGGCGCGACCAATGCTGCTGGCTGCTGCTGATGGTGGCCCAGATATCCATCGTGGCGGAGTCGTAAGAACTCAGCAAACCGCCGGGCAGATTCACGTAATCCCCGCTGCCGCCGTCCAATTGCACCTGGCCGCCGGAGACACTCGCCGTGCCGACCAGCGTGCCATCGGCGCCGCCGACAGAATCGCTGGCATCATTCGTGAAGCTGTAGCGATGCGCCAGCACGGCTTGATTCGCCACGCTCACCGTCGCGCTGCTGCTCTTGCCAAGATACGTAGCGGTCAAGGTAACCGTGCCGGGCCGGAGCGTCGTCAGCATGTTCTGCGAATTGACGCTCACGATGGTTGGATCGCTCGAAGTCACCACCAGCCCTTCTTCCGCGGCGAACGTGTTCGGCAGCAGGTTGAAGTTCCCAAGGATTGAATAATTAGCCTTGACCACCGGCGCCACCAGCGGAGTGAACGCGGGGTAGTTGGTCGGAATCACGGTGATGGAATTCAGCGTGCCCGGGTTGAAGTTCGTTGCGGCCGGCCCGTTCACATCGCTCATCGCGATTTGCGCCGGCGTCAGCGCGCCGTTGTAAATGCGGAATTCCTTCATCGTGAACGTCGCATCGGGATCCCCGTAGCTGGACATGCCGATGGTGGCGTTGTTGGTGGAAATATCCGTGAGAGGCGCTGAAGCATTGTAGATGGCCTGCATTATGACGCCGTTGGAATAAACGGCCAGCGTCGAGGTGGTTGGATCGATAATGCCGGTGTAATGAAAGGTGGTGTTCGCCCAGCCGTGCGCCCAGCTCAGCGTGTTGCCGCCGGAGAAACCTTCGCTCAATCCAAATTCGTGGAAGCCGCCCGCGTCGGCCGCTGGCGCGCAGTAAACGTTGTTGGCCGCCGTCGCGCCGAACTCAAACATGTGCGACCATTCCGCCGTTTGCCCAATTGAAACCCATGCTTCGAATGTCACGGCCGCGTTGGTTGGGATGTTGATGATGTTTCCCGGCAGGCTCACATACCCGCCGCCGTCCAGGACGAGCTGGCCCGAGACTGAAGCATCGCCCATCAGCGTGCCGTTGGCGCCGCCGACGGAGTCGCTCGCGTCACTCGCAAAGCTATAGCGATGCACCAGCGCCGTCGGAACGGACACGACCGTAATGCTGTTGGTGACGGAGAGGCTTCCGTAAGTCGCAATAATGCTCGTGGTGCCCTGACCGATGCCCTTGACGACGCCATTCGTGCTGATCGTCACGATATTCGTATTCGCGGAGCTATAGGTGACGCCGCCATAGAGCGCAAGGTTAAGATTGGTAACGCTGGGAAAATTGCCGATGACAGTTTCCTGCGAGCTTTGGTGGACAATCAGCGGATTAACGTTGTTGCTGAAAATCAACGATTGAATGGCGCCAGGGCTCGTCAAATAAACGCCAGGACCGGCCGCATCGTTCAAAACCACCGCCGATTCCGAAAGCGCTCCGCTGTAAACGCGGAATTCGTAAAGCGTCGCGGCGAGGGTCGGATCGGCGTTGTAGAGAGATTTGCCGATCAAATTGTATGTGTCGTTCATCTGGGACAGCGGAGCCGGATTGCCGTGCTGCGTGGATACAACGGAGATGCCGTTGTAGTAGAGCATGTTGCTGTGGACTGGATCGACTACAACGGTGACGTGAACGCCGGTCGCGCCGTTGAGGCCGGAATTATTATTAGCGTAAGCGTCCGCCCCGTTTGTGCTCAATACGTCGAGGTTTTGGTAATTGCCGCCTGCGTAGTGGCAGTAATCGACACCCGAATTCTTTCCGCCGCTCGAATTTTGGTCGCCGAACGAGAAAACACGCGTCCAGGTGGGATTGCCGGAACTTAAATCCGCCCAAAATTCCACCGTGATCTGTGTGTAATTGGTCATCAGCCCGGCGGGCAATTCAGCGTAATCTCCGCTGCCATCCAGCACCAAGCTTGATCCGGTCAAATAGGCGTCGGAAAATTCATTAACCAGGACTCCGTCCCAGTTCGTTCCGCCCACCGAGTCAGCGAACGTCTGGCTGCCGGCCGGATCCTGGAAGCTGTAACGATGAGTGAGCGTTTGGGCATGGAGCGCCGCGGATGGCCCGAAGGAAACCGAGGCGATGGATAGAAGAACGAAAAGACGTTTCGAGTTGCGGAATGGTGTTTTCATAAAATAGCAGAAGCGCCAGCTCGGCGAGAGCTGCCGACGGAATGGGTCGACTTTTCTTTCATAGAGACGGTTATGCCGCCGAGTTGCTTTTTGGTAACGGGCAAACAGTAGTCGACCCCGCCCGTTCTGTCACGGCAAAAGTTGAAAAAACTCCCTAAAACGGGCGTGAGACAACTGTCTTCACTGCTTCGTTCTTATTGGAAGCGGATACTAACGATGCGGTTGTTGAACTCTTTCAAAGATTATGAAGAGGACGGAATGAGAATTATGAGGAACCCGACGCCGACCGGCCCACCAGTTCTTGCGGTTCCGAGACATCTTCCTGCGCGGCCACGAGCGTTCGCCGGGTAACTTCCTCGATGCTGGCCAGGCGGAAGGGTTTGGCGAGGTAGGGCTGGCCGGCGGATTTGAGAAACGCCTTTGTCTCCTCATTTACGGTGTCGCCTGTCAAAAAAATGAATCGCCGTTGCAGCCGCTCCTCAATTTCCACGGCGCTGCGGTAAAATTGAGGGCCGTCAATTTCCGGCATGCGCAGATCGGAAAGAACCAAGTCAAATTTAATGGCGCGGATTTTCTTGAGCCCTTCCGCGGCGGAATTGCAGAGTGTCGGCTGATGGCCCAGCAAATCCAGCATTTCCCCCAGCATTTCGACAATCGCTTTTTCGTCGTCCACAATGAGGATTTTCGCGGACACGGACGTCGGGGTCAATTCCGGCAAGTTCGGGAGCGAAATAATTTGCGTGGTGGAAGCTTGGGGCGCTTCGGCGGTGACAACCGGCAGATCCAGCACGAACCCGGCCCCGCCAAGGGCGGCCTTCTCGTAATGGATGCTTCCGCCATGCTCGGTCATGATGCTGTGCGCGATGGACAGGCCCAACCCGGTCCCGACGCCCACGTCCTTCGTAGTGAAAAATGGCTCGAAGATTCGCATCTCGATATCCGAGGGCACTCCCGGGCCGTTGTCCTCGACTAGAATTCTGATCCGCCCATCCCGCACCGCTGTGCTCAACCGAATGCGCCGAGGATCCGGGGTTCCGTCCATGGCCTGCATCGCGTTGTTGATCAATATTATGAGAATCTGCTGGATTTGATCCGGCTCGACACTGGTCGTCGGCAAAAACGGATCCAGCACGGTGCCGAGTTCAATGCGCGCCAGCGACAAATCGAATTTCCGGAGTTCAACGACGCCGTTGATGAGGTCGTTGATGCTGGACATCTGCCGCTGCGCAGGCCGCGAACGGGAGAAAGCCAGAAAGTTTCGGACCAGGCGGGCGGCCCGGCTGCTTTCATGCGCGACTTTTTCCAGGTCCTGCCTTGTTTTTTCCGGCAAAGGATGACTGGCGAGAATGAGTTCCAAATACCCGCCAATGACCGCGAGCGGATTATTCAATTCATGGGCCACTCCCGAAATCATTTGCCCCAGGGACGACAATTTTTCAGCCTGGCGCAATTGCTGTTCCATCCGGGAGCGGTCGGTGATTTCCCGGAAGAAAAATTGGTAGGCTCTCTGCCCGCCGAAATCCACCGGCGCGCCCACGAGATCCACCGGGATGCTCTTCCCGCTTTTATGCATGAGCCGCAGCGGGCGCTGGGAGCAAATCAGGTCGAACCATTGCGGACCCGAGGTCGGCGCAGTCTCTCGCTCCGTCTTGATCTGGCAAACGGAAACCAGCGATTGCGCCGTGGCTTGCGAGAGGTCAATGCCAAGCAGATTTTCAGCCGCCTTATTCAGCTCCATAAGGCGAAGATCCGAACGCGCCGCGATGACAATCGGCTCCTGCGCCTGCTGGAAGAGGCGCTGGTAACGTTCCTCGCTGAACCACACAGTGGTTTGGAGTTTCTCACGTTCAAAGAAGTGCCGGCGCTGGTGATTATATCGCACCTGTTCCAACACCAGGATAATCATGCTGACGGCGATCAACAATTGCAGCACCGCCGAAATGAGATAGCCGGTCGCTTCAAGAAGGGGTGTTTCGAACATCGGGTAGGCAACGAGATATCCGCCCCAGCAGAAAAATCCGACGGCCAGCAAGGCCGCCCCCAAGAATGCCCGCCTGCGCCGATATTGGAAGAACGCCCCCGCGGTTATCAGACTGGCCAGCCCGATGAAAGCGAACACCGTGCCATGCAACTGGGCATGCATCTTGCCATCCAGCCCAAAGGCATCCACGTAGCTCCACCCCAGCAGAAAAATAATGCTCAAACCGATGAGCCGCTGCTTCACCCGCTGCCCGAGGAATCGAAAGCTTCCCCATAGCAGGAACAGCGCCGAGACCGAAAGGCACCATTCCTGAAGCCAAACCACGCTGGTTGACCGGCCCAGCATCATTTGCGCCCAGAAAATGAGTGACAACCATAGCGCGTAGAAAAGCCACGCAGCCGTCCAGATGGTAAAGTAGCGCTTGCGCGTGTAGGTGTTGAGGAAATAGAAAACACCCACCAGCATCCACACGCTCAACAAAGAAATCAGCAGCGCAGGCTTAAGATGCTCGCCTGTTAATTCCATGCTTCCGGCGGTGCTGTTTGCCGCGTTCATTTATGACATTCCCGCCGGTGCCCAAAAAAGCGGGACATGACAACTCCTGGATAATTCCATTTCATCGAGTTAACCCGGTAAAAACCCCTATCGGCGTCAAGTGGTTCGGACTTTAGCGCAAATATTTCGGGCTAATACGCCCCGGTTTCTTTGCTATAATTATAAATGATTGAGGTTCAAATGCTTAACGAATCTTCACGGGTTCCTTGAAAGTGAAAAATATTTCGCGTTTCCTTTGCAAGATTCGATCTTAACAATTCAACTTGCAAAATGTTCAAAAGAAGCTTTAGTATTGAAAGTAGCCGGGCTTGCCCGGTTGTTTGAACACTTGTTGAATCGTACATGAACAAATTCGAACCCGTGAGGGCCTCTTGAGTCGCCCTTTCCCTTCCCGTCCGTTTACTCCACCCGCTTCCTTCACGCGCGTTAATGGGAAAATTCGCGCCCGGGAAGTCCGCGTCATTGATGGAGACCAGAAAAATATCGGTGTCATCCCTCTCGGCGAGGCGATCAATATGGCCCGCGCCCAAGGTGTCGACCTGGTTGAAGTCAATCCGGCCGCCGTGCCGCCCGTATGCCGGTTGGTTGATTTCGGAAAATACCGTTATGAACAAGCCAAGCGCGAGAAGGAATCCCGCAAGCACCAGCACGCGAACAAGGTTAAGGAAATTCAACTCAGCCCTAATATTGATCCGCACGATTTTTCGACCAAGCTCCAGCACGCCATCGATTTTCTTTGCGAAGACATGAAGGTGAAGGTCACCCTGCGTTTTCGCGGCCGCGAGATGGCGCACAAAGAAATCGGCTTTCAGCAGGTGGAGCGATTGGTGCAGAGCCTCATGCCCTTTGGGCATCCCGATGCCCCGGCGAAATTGATTGGCAAGGGCATCAACGTCATGCTGAGCCCTCTGCCGCGAGCTAAACGGGCCAAGAATCCCAAAGGCTCGCCTGAGAGTGTTGCAGGCAACGGTTCCGGCCCCGCAGCCGTCACGCCGGTCGTGGTTGTGCCAGCGAGAACGCCGTCCCCCAACGCGGTTCCGATTCGGGATGGCAAGGAAGCCCGCCCGGTCGAAGCCGGCGCGCGCGGCGGCCAGGAATTCGGCAACAACGCCTTCGCCAACCTGGAGATCAAGACTCGCAGTTAGACAAAGAATGCGTCATGCTTCTTAGAATCATTAATGGCAGGGTCGCGATGCCTTCGCTTTTCATATGGCCGCAGCCTGTCTGGAAACACATCGGTTCAATGATGAACCGGTCTTGAATTCGTAACGCTTCCTGCATCGCCGCCCGCAAGTTCTCTGGAAATTTGCTCGTGGTTGCCATGCGACAAAACTGGTTCCTCGCTGTTTTCAATGGAACAATGCTGGTGCAGGCATCTTGATGTAAATTTTCAGGGAACGACGGAAAGACGCCGCGTTTCATGCAACCCGACAGCGCGGGAAGAAATGTTGCGGGTCTGTTGCGGGTTTGTTGCTATTTTTGTTGCCCCTTATCTCGTTGATGGTCAACCGTGTAGCGGGTGTTGCCCCTTTTTCGAGATCATACACTATAACGAGCTTTGGCCAAGCCAGTGCCAAGCCTGGATTCCAAATGGGTTGTCCCGCAACGACGGCTAACGAGTTGTCTCATTCCACTGAAAACATTGAGGAACCACAAAACTGCCTCGCCAGCGCGCCGAGGCAACATGGGGCGCGGTTTCGCTTGGTTACCGAAGTTCCTTCCGAATCATGAACTTCAATCCCGACCATGTCTCGTCCAGCGCGCAAACTTTTATATCCACCAAGCCGGTCGGCAGAATCATGTCACGAATCAAATTCTCGGAGAGGTCGCTTTTCACGCCCGATGTTTTCTTCGGCCACGAAATCCACACTATGGCGTCGGGAGCGATTTTTTCCCGGCAGGAATTCAGCCTTGTCATCAGCGCGGAGGCTCCAGCAGAAAACAAATGCACAAAGTTCATGCCCGATGCGGGACGTTTGAGCCACCGGATCCGCACGTCCGCCGGCAAAGACAATAGATCGAGGTAATTTTTCGGAGCGCCGTCCACATAGGCAGCCATGCCAGTCTTGCAGCCAAGCTTTTTCCAGAGGGGAGTGCCGGAGTATCCTGATGAAGCCATGAAGCAAAAAAAACGCCCCGGGCCGCTGTTGTCAAACGGAATGGGCTATTGTTTCAGAAATTTTATCACGTGGGCGAAGGCCTTCGAAATCGATCCCAGATAAAGCGCCGCGAGAATCGCAATGATCAGCATCACGCACAACAATTCCGTCAAGCTGAACCCGCTTGCCTTCCCGCGATTTGTCTTTCGCCATTGCAACATCATCGATTTGACATAACGGCGGGTGTTTTGTCACACGGTGTTCGCAGCGCAGGTTTCCAAACCTGCTTGCCGGAACACCGCAAGCCAGCCTGGAATCCTGCGATGCAGCAGATTGGAAATCGGCGCTGCGCAAAAAGCCTCCGCCCTGCCTAAAGTGCTGGACGCATTGTGCCGATATACGGTTGAGGCCAGCCCTCGTTGGCGCCGCTGGGAGGCGGGGGCTGGGCTGCTTGACGGTCAGTGTTACTTCCGTTAGGTTGCACAAACAGTCGGAAGCACATTTAGGACCTTATGCAAAATTTTTTAGTGCCAATGGTGGTGGAGCAGACCGGACGCGGCGAACGCGGTTACGATATTTATTCGCGCTTGCTGGTCGACCGCATCGTTTTTCTCGGGACGCCGGTTGATGACATGGTGGCGAATTTGATTATTGCCCAACTGCTCTTCCTTCAAATGGCCGATCCGAAGAAGGACATTCATCTTTATATCAATTCGCCGGGCGGCAGCGTCACGGCGGGTCTGGCCATTTACGACACCATGCAATTCCTGACCTGCGATACGAATACATATTGCATCGGCCAGGCGGCGAGCATGGGCGCGGTTCTTTTGTGCGGCGGAACAAAGGGCAAACGCTACGCGCTGCCCAACGCCAATATCATGATCCACCAGGTCCTCGGCGGCGCCGAAGGCCAGGCCAGCGACGTCGAAATCCGTGTGAAGTACATGCTCAAATTGAAGCATCGCCTCAATTCGATCATCTCCAAACACACTGGAAAGCCGATTGAACAAGTCGAAAAGGATTGTGATCGCGACAATTTCATGACGGCCGACGAAGCCAAAGCCTACGGCCTGGTTGATGAGGTCGTGCAATCCAGGAAGCAGATTCCCGGTTTGACGGATCAAACTCCTGCGGATAAAATCCCTTAAGTCGAAATGGCCAGACCGAATAATATCACGCTTTGCAGCTTCTGCGGAAAGTCCCACGCCGAAGTCAAAAAGCTCATTGCCGGCCCCGGCGTCTACATCTGCGACAATTGCATCACGCTATGCAAAAGCGTCCTCGACAAGGAATTGTCGGCGGAGACGAAGCGCAATGCGCCGAAGTTCGCGATTCCCAAGCCGTGTGATATTAAGGCGCACCTCGATATCCATTGCATTGGCCAGGATCATGCCAAGAAGACTCTGGCGGTTGCCGTCCATAACCATTTCAAGCGCCTCATGCAGGAAACAGCCCGCGCCGGTTCCGACGAACTGAGCGAGGCGCGCCACGCGGAAGTTGAAATCGAAAAGAGCAACATCCTGCTGATCGGCCCGACTGGCTCCGGCAAGACGCTTCTCGCCCGCACGCTGGCCCGCATTTTGGATGTGCCGTTTGCCATCGCTGACGCCACCACTTTAACCGAGGCCGGTTATGTAGGCGAAGACGTCGAGAATATCATTTTGCGTTTGCTGCAAAACGCCGATTACGACGTCAAACGCGCCCAAATGGGAATTGTTTACATCGACGAAATCGACAAAATCGCCCGCAAGACCGAAAATGTTTCCATCACTCGCGACGTTTCCGGCGAGGGTGTGCAGCAGGCGCTGTTGAAAATTCTCGAGGGCACCATTTGCAACGTCCCACCTCAGGGCGGCCGCAAGCATCCGCAGCAGGAATATATCCGGGTGGATACGAGCGGCATATTGTTTGTCTGCGGCGGCGCTTTTGTTGGATTGGAAAAAATCATTCAGCGCCGCATCGGCAATCGCGTAATGGGTTTTGGCGCGGCGGAGCAGAATGCGCGCTCCAGCTCCATCGGGCGCGACAAGGTGCTCAGCATGGTTGAGCCGGAAGATTTGATTTCATTTGGCTTCATTCCTGAATTTGTCGGCCGCCTGCCGATGACGACGGTTTTGGAGGAATTGACCGAGGATCAATTGGTTTTGATTCTCACCGAAACCCGGAACGCCCTCATCAAGCAGTACCAGAAGCTGCTCTATATGGAGGGTGTGGAATTGGAATTTACTCCCGACGCCTTGCGGGAACTGGCGGCCCAGGCCATCAAGAAGGGAACCGGCGCGCGCGCCCTCCGCAGCCTGCTGGAAAAACTTATGCTTGATATCATGTACGAGGCGCCCGCCGCTGAGGACATGGCGAGCGTGACGATCACCCGGCCCGCCGTTCTCGGCGAAGCCAAGCCGATCATCCGCCGCAAGACCGACCAAGCGGCGGCCTAGCAACTTGCCCTTCTCCATTGGGCTGCTACGATTACGCCGTGGAGCAAAACCCACAAAGATTCGTCGCCCGCCACGTCGCCGCCCTTCCGCGGTCAGGCATTCGGGAATTCTTCGACATCGTGTCGGAGATGAAAGACATCATTTCCCTGGGAGTGGGCGAGCCGGATTTCGTGACCCCGCTGCACATCCGCAAGGCCGCCATCACCGCCATTGAAACCGGGCGCACGACCTACACTTCCAATCTCGGGCTGCTCAAGCTGCGCGAGGCCATCTCAAAACACGTCGAGAAGAATTTTCATGTCGCGTATAGTCCGAAAACCGACATCCTCGTGGCCGTCGGCGTCAGCGAGGCGATGGACCTGGCATTTCGCGCCATCATTAATCCCGGCGACGAAGTCATTTACCACGAACCGTGTTACGTCAGCTACGCGCCCGGAATCACGCTTGCCGGCGGCGTGCCTGTGCCGGTGGTTTGCCGGGCTGAGGATGGATTTTCGGTGACGGCGGAAGAGATCGAAAAAGCCATCACGCCGCGCAGCAAAATGCTTGTCCTGAATTTTCCGACGAATCCGACCGGCGGCACGATGACGCGCCCGGAATTGGAAAAAATCGCCGAGATCGCCAAGAGCCGCGATTTAATCGTATTGACAGACGAGATTTACGCCGAGCTTACCTTTGAAGGCGAGCATACCAGCATCGCGTCGCTGCCGGGGATGCGCGAGCGGACGATTTTTGCGCACGGATTTTCCAAGGCTTACGCCATGACGGGCTTTCGCATCGGCTACGCGTGCGGCCCGGTGGAAGTTGTCGAAGCGATGATGAAGATTCATCAATACTCAATGCTGTGCGCGAGCCTCATCAGCCAGGAGGCGGCGATCCAGGCGCTGGAGTGCGGCGAACCCGACACAGCGCATATGCGCGACCAATACCGCTCGCGCCGGGATTTTTTTGTGAACGCGCTGATCGAGATGGGGCTGAGCTGCCACATTCCGCACGGCTCATTTTACGCTTTTCCCAATATTCGTGCCACCGGACTTGATTCAAAACAGTTTGCCCTGAAATTATTGCACGGCGAGAAAGTGGCCTGCGTGCCGGGAACGGCATTCGGGCCCAGCGGCGAGGGATTTATTCGCTGCTGTTTCGCCACCGCGCCGGATCGTCTCGAGGAGGCGGCGCGGCGGATGAAAAGATTCGTGCAAGGCTGCGCTTAGGAGTAAAGTGAATTTATGAAAATCGGGATCGGGTCGGATCATGCTGGTTACGGTTACAAGGAGCGGATCAAATCATTGCTGCGCGAACTCAGCCATGAGGTGCGCGATTTCGGCACGACCAGCACCGAACCAGTCGATTATCCGGACTTCATTCGCCCGGTGGCGGAAGCGGTGGCGAAAGGCGAAGTTGAACGCGGCATTGTGCTCGGCGGTTCCGGCAATGGCGAAGCCATCATGGCCAATCGCATTCGCGGAGTGCGCTGCGCGCTCTGCTGGAATTTGGAAAGCGCCCGCCTGGGCCGTGAGCATAACGATGCCAACGTCCTTTCCATCGGCCAGCGCATGATGGCCATTGAACTTGCCCTGGAAATTGTGCGCATCTGGCTGGCGACACCCTTCGCGGGCGGACGCCACCTTCAGCGCATTCAGAAACTCGATCTGCCGTAGCTGTGCCAATAAAGCTTCCGGAGCTGAATTGATCTTCCCTCCCGCCCCGTCCCGCAGCGGCGGGAGGAGAGTGATGGAGAGAGAATTCTCCTAATGGAATTTTCGCGCATTGAACCATGAACTCGGCAGGGTGAGGCTGCCAGCCGAGCCAGGCCTTACTTACTCTTTGCGCTTCTCCGTCGGAGCGCGTTCGGGCATAACCATTTCTAATTACACCCATGTGATCGGCCTCGCCGTTTCGAGTTCAGGAATTCTTATCTGTGTGGATCTGTGTCCATCTGTGGCCATGCTGCGTTGATCTGCGCCTTCATTTGAATTGTGGCTTGCTTTGAATCGTCTCATTATGGCTCTAATCTGACTACAGACATGAAGAACACAAACGACATCCCGGACCCGAATCGGCGCGATTTCCTCAAACAAGCGTCTCTGGCCACTGTGATGGCTCTCATGGGAGGCGTGGAATTGCGGGCGGACGACAGCAAAACAACCGCCCCCGCCGAAACCGCCCTGACCAAAATTCCCGCCGGACCGCAGGTCAATGTCGGCGTCATCGGCGTTGGCCAGTGGGGGCGGGAAATCCTGACGCAATTTAAAGCGCTCAACAACGATCCTCTCCGCGAAAAGCAAAACAACAGCCCCGTAGTTGCGATCTGCGATACTTACAAGTCGTGGCTCCGCCGTGCAGCCAAAGATCTTCCGGGAGCGCAATCTTACGAGGATTACAAAATGCTGCTCGCCGATCCCAACGTCCAAGCCGTTGTGATTGCCACGCCAACAGGCACGCACAAAGAAATCGCGCTGGACGCCCTGGCCGCCGGCAAGAATGTTTATTGCGAGGCGCCCCTGGCCAATACAATTGATGACGCGAAAGCGATTTGCAGAGCCGCTCGTGATGCCGTCAAACTCGTTTTCCAGCCCGGCTTGCAGCAGCGTTCGCATCCGCAGCTCACGTTTCTTTTGCCGTTCGTCCGCACGGGAGCGTTGGGCAAGTTCGTCATGGCGCGCGCCCAGACGCACATCAAGGATTCCTGGCATCAGACCGCTCCAAGCGAGCAGCGGGAGAAAGAATTGAACTGGCGTTTGGATCGAAAGACTGCCAACGGGCTGTTTGCGGAAGTGGGAATTCACCAGATTGATACGGTCAGCAATTTCCTTCACGCGCGGCCCAAAGCCGTCACTGGCTTCAGTTCCACCATTGGCGAATACACCGACAACCGGACCATGCCGGACACCGTGCAGGGCGTATTTGAATTTCCGCATGGCGTCAATTTTTTCCACGATCTGACGCTGTGCAATTCCTATGAGCGCTCCTACGAAACCTACCTCGGCGCCGAAGCGGCGATGATGATGCGCGATTTCAAGGCGTGGCTGTTCAAGGAGCGAAGCGCGGCCCTGGGCGGCTGGGAAGTCTATGCGCGGCACGACACATTTTACGACGAATTGGGCATTGCCCTCGTGGCTGGCGCCTCGAAGCAAACGACCCTGGCCGGCAGCGCCGAGTCGTTCAAGCCCTACGAGCACGAGCCGCTTTATTACGCGCTCGATAACTTCGTCAACAAAGCCGGCCGCCAGGCGGGCGAAGTCAAATTGCGCGCCGAATCGTATCCCGACGAGGATCCCAAGGACTTGGCCGATTATCTTAAGACAATTCCCGCCATCAACTCCAAGCCCACAGCAACCTGGCAGGACGGACTCGAGGCCACCGTCATGGCCATCATCGCCAACGAGGCTGCCCTCAAACAACAAAAGATCGAATTCAAGAAAGAATGGTTTGAATTATGAGCATCATCCGAACCTCCGCCGTCATCTGGGCCTGCAGCCTCGCCGCATGCATGGCCGCCCACGCCCAGACAACGTATAAATCACAAGCGGCGGGCACCTCCATCAAGATCACCGGCACGTCGACCTTGCACGATTGGGAAATGGAGTCGAAAAACATTGGTGGAACCATTGAATTCCCGCCGGGCATGACATTGGACAAATCGCAAGCCGCCCCCGCTGGAATGCAGGGCGACAAACTCACGGTGAAATCTCGTGTGCTCGTTGCGGTAGCGGGTTTTCACAGCAAAGCCGAGCATCTTCCGGAAGTCATGGATGACCTCATGAAGAAAAACATGAAGGAGTCGGATTTCCACGTGGTCGAGTTCAAGCTGGCGGAATTGAAATTCAAGGGTCCGCACGAAGCTGGGAAGCCATTTGACTTTGAAGCCAAGGGAGCACTTACTATTGCTGGCCAGACCAAGCCCGTGACGTTCCCGATCACCATCGAACCGGAGGCGGAAGGCAAGCTCCGGGTGACAGGAACCGCAGCCGTCAAGATGACAGATTTCGGCGTGGAACCGCCGACACCCACCCTCAGCATGGGCGCAATGAAGTGCGGCGACGATGTTAAAATTATTTTTGACTGGATGTTGAAGGAGAAGAAGTAAGGCAGTCCGCTTCGCGGTGCGAACGCCCGTTCGTCGGAGCAAGGCATTAAGCTTCGCGACATATCGCCCTTTCAGGCCGCATTGCAGGTTATGGCTCAGGATCCAAGCTTAGAGTCATGCCTTTCTAGGATAGTTTCCAGCCTGTCCTGTAATACGCCGTTTTGCATCTCATTCACGGAGCGGACGTGACCAAGGGGATGGCGGCGGGGCGCTTCGCACTCAACGCAAGGTCTGCGCTTGCGCGATTGTGTCCTCAATCCGCCGGCACCCGCGCGTGAAACAGCCACCAATCTTTCCGGCCCCATAGTTCGCCGTTCGACCATTGCAAATCATCTATGCCGTAAGGGCTGTTGATGTAGGCAAAATGCCGGACGCGGCTCTCCTTCGGATCGATCGAAGCAACGAAGCCGAGGCCACCGAGCCAGACGGAGCCGTTCAAAACCCGGACCAGGCTTGCGTTCCCAATCGGCGCATCGCTCTTTTCAAAAACCGGCATCCATTTTTTTGACGCTGGATCCAAAATCGACAAACCGAGAGGCGATTTCTGATTATTGCCTGTTGCGGCGATGATGCCGCTGTCCGCTGACATGCTCAATACGTTGCCGAGGACTGACGTGTGGGTATGTTCGGCAGCCACGTAATGGAAAATCCCGTAGCCGGCGATATACCATAGCTCGTTTGGGACTGGCACAATCATATCGCTGACGAACGTTTCTGGGCCGCCTTTGATCTCCCGGTTCATGGAGTGTCCCAAAGTTGTAAAGTGGCCGGTCTCTAAATCCATGCAACCCAATCCTCCTTTGGCCGATCCGGAAACACTCCCACTGTATTCCCTCCACCTCTGTCCGTAACCGATCCAAAGTATTTTGCCATCCATCGCCAGCGAACTAATCGAATCCATCAACAAACCATCTGCCTGCTTCCATTGGCGAACAGACTTGGTCCGGCGATTGACCGCGAGCAAGCCGCTAGCCCGCGTGCCCAGCCAAATCTCATCCGGCGCGCCGTATAAGGCCGTCACCGCGTCCTCCCGCGAGATGGGAAGCGTAGTGGACGAGTTTGTCTTTTCGCCGTCGGCGCTTAAGTTCCACAGGACATTCTTTGCTCCGACCCAAATGCTTCCGCTCTCCGCCGAAAAGCAAAATGGGCCACCCCAGTTGACGTCATTTGTAACCGAGAACTGGCGGGGATCCCGCAGCGGCGGCAGGCCAAGCTCTTTGCGGCAATGCCTCGCGTGCATGTGCGGGAAAACCAGCGTAAGCCCGTCCCCGTAAACGCCGGTATTGGCCATTTGGAGCGGGCGGTTGGAATACGTTTCGAATATATCGAGAGCTTCCTGCCAGCGGCCCGCATTTTCCAGCGTGTAAGCAAGGCTCATCTTCGCATCGTTTAATGTCATATCCGCGTGCTTGTGCGCGAAACTGGAAGCGAGCAGGTTGGTGAATATATCGATCGCAAACCCATAATTCGTGCGCTTCGCCGAGGCGGTGGCAACGTCATTTAGCGTCAGCACGAGGTCGATGATGGCCTGCCCTGAGTTTGTGGCCCGGGGAAGTTGTGACTTGTAGAGCGAAGCGAACGCATCTGCCACCAGAGCATTTGTATCGGCGCCTTCCTTCAGAGCGGCGGCGAGGACGTTGAAATACTGGTTTGAAAAGGTGGATTTGATCTCCGGCAAGGACGAGATCAATTCATCCATCGCCTGCCGCTTCTTGCCGCCTTCCAATCCATAAAAATAACGATATGAGTCGAAGTCTCCTGGCTGCTTCAATCTTTCAAATAAAATCTCCTTTTGAGATTTGCCCGTGTCTGCTGACATTTCGCCACGCGCGGCCCAGGAACGGGTTCGTTCAGAAGCCGATTTGTAAAAATCGGCTGCCACTGCGTTTGTGGCCTTGGCCGCGGCCTCGTCAAGCCACCGCACCATATTCTCCGTGCTAATCTCGTAGCGAAATTGCATCTGCATTTCTGCGGGAATCTTCCACTGGTCGCGGACACCCTCATCGATGATGCTTTTCAGCATCTCACGCGCCTCCTCATACTTGCCGATGGAATGCATTTTCAGGCATTGGGCCAGATACAAACGCGCCGGCCGATTCGTGGGTTCCAGCAAAACAGCGGATTGAAAGGCGGACATCGCCTCGCGAATGTTTCGCGCTTCCATGGGCGTTGGCTGCTGGGAGTATGTGGTGTTGAAAATCGAAGACCGGGAGCCAGGAGTCAATCCCGCAATTCGCTTTCCAACATCAAGATACCAGCTTGCTTCGGTGACTCTCGAGTAATGCACGGCCGGGCTTCGCGCGGCGATCGTCTGGTCCACATACGATTTCACCGCCGCGACAGCTTCCGCTCCCGTTGGCACCCGGAACGACTTTTCGCGCAAGGTGCCGAAGACTTGATCGATCTCGACGCGGAGTTCGACGGTGCGCTGGGTTGTTTCGTACGATTGGTAAGAGCCGCCCACAATCCAGAACGCCGGCTGCGGAACGAACGGAGCGCTGTTCGAGGAATCCGCGAAGCCGGACGCGTCGAGAGCCATTTCGTGGAGCAGGAAGCCCACGCGTTCGCGCTCCACCAGGGTGATGTGCGAATCCCGATATTCGGCGGTGAGTCCGGCGCGGAGCTGCTGAGGGAAATCCGCCAGGCGGTCATTGACGCCTACGTTGTCAAATCCGCTCAAGCCCACGAACACGGGAGGATTCGTCGTGGTGGCGAGCGAGCGGGCATTTTGAACAATCTCCGCCAGCTCCGCCGCCATTTGGGCCGGGCTGGAGTCTCCGTCGAGAAATCGCGCGGCGCGCAAAACGCCCGTGTGCGCGTCAACAATTCGGATGACGACGGAATTTGTTCCGTTGAAATCATACCACGAACCGAGGACAAACCAGTCAGCGTGAAGGATCTGGCCGACCTGCAGAGTGTCCTTTGCCCGGACGAAGCCGTCCATGAGCATATGGATTTCCTGCAGCGCTTTCTCCAACTCCTCTCGCTCGATCAATTCCACACCTCGGGCCGCGCTGAGGTTGGCGAGCGTGAGCGCGGCCACTTTTTGATCCTCGTCCCCGCGGAGCCCCAAGCTGCCGATGGAAACGCGAACGCGCTTGGAATAATCGATTGGAGTTTGAACGATCATCGTCGGCGCCGGCTCATTGGAATCACCCGCCAGCCGCCGCGCCGCGATGAACTCTTCGTCTGAAAACGTGCCGATCCGGGACGGCAGGCGGGATGTGTAAATGCGCACGCCAATTAAGACGCCGATGGAGGCAATAAGCAAACCGATGAGTAGGACGCGCCGGAATTTCATGCTACAGCCCGTTTGACTGCCGGGTGCCCGGAAACCTTTGAAAAAAATTGTGGCCTGCGAATTATATTTGAGAGCCATTGACGATGGAGCAAGCGGCGGTGGGCGGGAAAAATTGGCGGGGAGGGGGAGATTCGAACCCCGGCACGTGGTGTCGCTGAAGCTGGGTGAGACGCAAGTGACGATTGCCGCCTCTCGGCCAGTCTATCACCGTTGCAATCCTGCCCGGTAGTATCGCGCTGCGCCGCGCGTCGCGTCATTGAAAAAGAACGGCGTATTCGTGCTAACGATGTTGGTCAGCGTCGACCACGACTGAAGATCAGTCGATGTCTCAATGACGTAATTGGAGCCAATTGGCCCCTGCAGCATCATCTTGAAGCCGGACGGCGTCACGCTCTGCGGATAGCCCGGGGCAATTTGGACGGGAGGAATGGCGCCGCTGACTACCGTCGCGCAATTCCAGATGGAGACATTTGTTCCGACGGCGTTTGGATTGGGCTGGCCTTCACGCTGCGCCAGCACCACGCAGAGAGGATCGAGGCCCACGGATAGCTCTGTTTCCAACGACAGGATGTTTCCATTCGTGTCCGCCAGCAACGCTGTGCCGTTGCCTGCGCCATCGACGGAAAGTTGGAGAGTGTAGGGCGAATTCGTGCTGGGCGCGGCATAGAACTTGGAGCCTTCCAAAAGGAACGAGATTCCGCTGCCGGTGTAGTTGAGCCACATCCCGTAATACGGATCATTGGCGCTGTTGAGATTGCCGGAAAACGAGAGCCGCGAACTCAGATTGCCGAACCCACGTAAATTTCATTCGATCCAATCGCCGGCGAGCTATCGGGACTTGACCCGGCAGGCAACGGGAAAAACCATTTTAACGTGCCATTTGGATTTATAGCATAGAGTCCCCCTCCGCTGCTGACAAAATAGATGGTGTTATCAGTACCGATGGCGGGAGAGGAATCAATGCCGCTATTTTGGCTGTTAACGTCATCGGTGGGAAAGTAACCATTCTATGGCCCCGGTGGTTGGGTTGACAGCAAAGAGACCGTTGGTCGTGCCCGAGGTGGCAATGTAGATTGCACCGTTTGAATGGCTAATTGCAGGAGATGAATAAATGGCTCCCCCGAGGTTGTTGCTCCACCGGGGCGCGCCATTGGAAGCATAAAATGCATAAAGATAACCGTTTTGCGAGCCAACGATTACGCTCGTGTTGTCAGCACTGAGAGCCGCGGAAGAAGTAATCTCTCCGCCAGTCGAAATTGTGTTTGTCCATTTGCCGTTGCCGGTAGCTCCGTCCAACGCATAAATTTGGTTGCCTGTGGTGGCGATATAAACCACGCCATTGCTGCCAATGGCAGGCGAAGCGTCGATGCCGTAACCCGCGCCGATATAGTTCGACCAAATCAAGCCAAGATTGGCCGAGGCATCGGCCCAGCAGATCACGTTTGACACAACGACGGTATAGATGCCGACATTGGTTGCTTGCGCGCTGCTGATTGTCAAATTCGTTGCGGTCGCGCCGGGCAAGTTGGTGCCGTTCAACTGCCATTGATAGCTTAATGGCTCCAGGCCGAAGGCGGAAACCGTAAAGGTGGCAGAGGAACCGGTCCCAACAATGCGATTGGTCGGGGGAACGGTGATTACCGGAGGCAAATCATTGGTAGTCAGCGTTGCCCCAAAGAAAAGGCACGCGTTTGTTCCAATTGCCATATTTGTGGCAAAAGTAAGGTAATTGCTGGCCGTCACTGTCCGAATGACCGTCCAATTTGGCTGCGCCAAGTTCGTCGTTATCACCAGATTATACGACATCGAGGCCAGAGAGTTTGTAATGTAAATATCGACGTCACCGGAGTTGGCAAAAATATCCAATGCAAAGTTCGTAAAGCTTTCACAGGGCACGTAGTTTGTCGGGATGACAAGTGCGGCGATGGGATAACCCGTTCCGCCGTTCGTCCCATAGTTGGTTCCCCCGGGCAATGGCGGTTCATCTTGGGCTTTTGGGCCATTTCCCCCGGAGCGCCCCGTTTTATTCCGATTTCCCTTCACATCGGCGCCAATGGAATAATCGACACTCGTGTCGTCGTAGTAATAATTGCCGTTTCCGTCCGTGTAGAGCGAAAGTGAAGGGTACGGGTCTGCCGGAAAAGGAAAAAGATTCGTAATCTGCATGCTCCAAAACAAGCCATTGGTGGGCATGACTGTCACTTGCACCAAATTGGGCGCCTCCGGTTCGCCCTGCGCCCAGCATTCCGATGGCAGGGTGACGACGAAGACAGTCAAGATAACAGCTAATAACGCAGATATTCTGAGAGAGCTTTTCATGTTGGGGGCCTTTCTGACGGGTTTACGAGCAGCAATGTGCGCTCGCCCTTCGACACTTCTGGTCGAGAGGAATTTGGTTTGTTGTGGTGTTGTTGGAAGAAATCGAAAATCACGGCGGAGGCGTCCAATTATAGTGCCAATACTGGTTCCAAAGGTCTTTAACCTTCACTTGCTGAGAGTGCCCATCCACGAATCCGATATTTATAGCGGCAGAATTTGGAAAAATATAATAGGGAGCGAGATTTATGTGTTGAACGGGTGTTTTAGAGGTGGCGGTTTTGCCGCCGTGCCGCCAAATGGTTGAACGGCCCATGCCCCACACGTTAAATGCGTCCCCTATTGAAAGATCGGTGGCCGGCGCGTCTACTTCCAAGGGCCATTCGTTCCAACAGGTAGCATCGCTGAAAAACGGAGTACTCGAAGGCCGTTGAACCGATGTTGGTTTGTCAAAGATGTAATTTGGATTGTTTGCAACAGGAGGCACCGGTGGGCCAATCCAGGTCGTAATATCGCTCGTGATGCTTGGGTCGTAGGAGAAAAGCCAGCCGTTTATCCCATAGCTGCCGTTAATCGAGTTTGGGAAGTCTGGAGGGCAATTGTTCCAAGCGAGACTCGCCGTTCCAGTCAATCCGCCGTCCAAGATTGGAGGGCCTTGCGCCTTCGTAGCTGGGCAAAGCAACAGATTGCTTGTCATACCATAGGGGGTCAATTGCCTGGCCCAAGAACCCGTGAGGTTTGTGTCGCAAAACAAAATAGTTTGCCCCGAATCATCCATGTACATCAGCCCGCCGCCGGTGATTTGTTTGAGATTACTGACACATTTGATGTCTAGGGCGTGATGTTTGGCTGCGGATAAGGCGGGAAGCAGAAGCGCAGCGAGTATCGCGATGATGGCAATGACCACCAGCAACTCGATGAGCGTAAAAGCCCAATATGCCTTTTTCGGACTCATTGCAGCAAAACTTAAAACCTTCCTCAGGAACACTTATACATCGTGTCAATAATTCGGTCAACTGTGAAAATGATGGCGGGAAACTCGAAGAATCCTTGGAAAAAGAATAGGCGCGCCTAGCGCACCCTCATTCCAGGCCACGACCAAGCGGCCTTCTCACGAAAGCACACCAGGACGCGCGATTAGGCGCGCGTCAAGGCAAACTTCGTGAGATCGAATTTGGTCGTGTTCGGAATGAAGTTCGAGTCCTCGCAACGCAAAGACTCATAACCAAGGATTCAAATGACCTTGGCCTATGTAAAGAACTGTTGCGACTCTTTGGCACAATCTGCCGATTGGCAAGGAAAAAGTGGCCTGAAATCTCGGTTTTATCGTTAAAAAAGGGGTGCTGCAGCCTTTAAGTTTCATTTTGTCACTCGAAGTCGGCAGTTGCTCGGTGGCGGTGGGCGCAGTGTCGGTTCAAATTCAAGATACGAGCGCGGCGCGATAATTCTTCTTGACTAAATTTGGTGAAAAGTGAAAATTTTGGCTTGCACCGTTCGTTTTGTTCGTTTAGTGTGAGCGCATGAAAAATAAAGCGGCAAAACGGCACTCCGCTGGCCCGGAGAAACCGCCATCGTCAACCGCTCGGCCAGGAGCCACCGCCGATGAACCGGCCAAAAAACTCGCACCCCCGCCCTTCCCGGATGACTTGCTAGAGGAAGCCGAACAGGAATCCAATCAGCTTGATCTGGACAAGTACTGGCAGGTCATTGCCAAGCTGCGAGAAAAGGGCTTTACCTACCGCCAGATTTCGGACTGGCTCGGAGAGCGCAACATTGACGCAGACCATAGCGCGGTCTATCGCGTTTACACCAAACATCTGTCACCGGATCAGGCCGAAGCGGAAGACCGGGAACACACTGCCGAACGGCTGTTAAAGGAGATTTGAAATGCGAGAAGTGATTGAAATAGCGAAAGACAAATTGCTGCGCAAAAAAGAGGTCGCGCAACTATTGGCATGTTCGGAACGGACAGTGGAGAGATTGGTAGCTGTCGGGCGGTTGGCTCAGGTCAAGGTCCTCGGCAGCGTCCGGTTTCGGTTGAGCGACGTGCAAAGTTTAATTGAAGGAGGATTAACATGATTGCCTACATTTACAAACCGAAGCGGAGAGAGGGAGCAAAGGTCGTTGCTGGCCGGATATGGCGTGCCAGAGTCAAGCTGAACGGCGATGCCAAACCCCGCGACATTTCCATGGGCGTGTCGGACAAGCAGGTTGCCGAGCAAAAGCTGCGTGATCTCATCCGCGAGCATGAAAGAACTGCGGTCGGCATGATTGCCCCGGCAGCGCAACGGGAAGCCTTCAAGAGTCCCTTGGAGACGGTCATTGGCGAATACGTAGCCGACTTGGTGGCATTGGGCCGCTCGGAAGATCATGTGCGCCACGTCGATAAGCGGCTGCGCCGTCTGATGCGGGAATGCAACTGGCAAAATCTTCGCGAGGCAACGCCCGAATCGTTCCTGCGGTGGCGGTGCATTCAGAGACAGGCCCCAAAGACAATCAATGAATATCACGCCGTTCTGTCGGCGCTGTTTACCTGGCTGAGAAAACAAAGCAGGGCCGAAGTCAACCCGTTTGAAGTCATCAGCAAGATTGACACGCGGGGCAAAGAGCGAGTGAGGCGGCGGGCACTGAGCGACGCGGAAGCGCAAGCATTGCTGTCGTCCGTGCCAGAATCGCGCAGGACGGTTTACCTGTTCGCTTTGCATACCGGATTGCGCCGGAACGAAATTGACAAATTGCAATGGGATGACGTGAAACTAAACGGGACGACGTCATCTGTCCGCATTCGACCGGAAATCAACAAGAACCGGAAAGATCAGTTTCTCCCGCTGCACTCGGAAATGGCAACCGCGCTAAAAGCAATGAAACCTGCTGCGGCCAGCGCCGGCGACGCAGTCTTTCCGTCTGGCGCTCCGGCGATGAAAACCGTGCGGGATGATCTGAAAGCAGCGGGCATCGCATTGACTGATGAACGTGGACACCGAATTGACTTCCACGCGCTGCGAACCAGCTACATCACGCGTTTGCAACGGGCGGGCGTGTCGCCACGCGAAGCGATGGAATTGGCCCGCCATAGCGATATGCGGCTGACGATGAAAACGTATACCGACACGGCGCAATTGCCTTTGGCGGCGACGGTGGCGCAGTTGCCATCTTTTGGTTTGACAGGACAGCAAGCCAACGGAAACACACAAATAGACACACAAAATTTAGTCCGAGGCAGTCAGCCGGAGTCTGCGGCTGTCGCAAAAAATGAAGTGTCGAAAGTTGAAAATCACCTCGTAAACATTGAAGAAAATCGCAGTCAGTCGCAATCTGGCGGAGTGGGTCGGGATGTGGCGGAATGGCGGAGAGAGGGGGATTCGAACCCCCGGTACGGTTTAACCCGTACAACGGTTTAGCAAACCGTCACTTTCGGCCACTCAGTCACCTCTCCAACAGCTCTGCATCCACGACTGCGCAGCTCGCCACTGGCCCTGTTGAACTGCGTGTTGACCGCGAAATCGCGTCCGGCAGGATTTGGACCACTATGAGCAAATCGCCAGGAACGCAGACCCGGAAGCCAACAAGATGCCAAATCTGTTTCCGCATATAGAATCGGGCATTTACCCTGGCCGGGTCAAGCCCAAAGGAGGCAAACAGCCACGGAAGGGTATGATTAGAAATGGGTGAGGGATGCAGCTCTTTAGGCTGCCGTATCGAAGACCAGCCGCCGCAACACTCGAACAACCGGAAACGAATCTTGTTGTGGCCATCACCGAAAAACATATCAAGCCTTCGGAACCGCGACTGGCGAAGCTTGGAAATCTCTCCAGCGCGCTAGTTGTATCGAAACGGCTGCGGCCGGTCTTCGACACAGCCGCGATCCGCTCAATTCAAAATCACTTGCGCCCCACCCACATCAAATCACACCTGCCGCGGAACAGCCGTGAGGCGCTCGATCCAAATTTCGAGGAATGCTTGCTGCGCTCGGGTTTGACACATTCACGCGCAGTTCTTACGTTGCTGGGCTATGTTTGAATTGTCCGCTCCCTACCAGCCCGCCGGCGACCAGCCTAAAGCCATCGCCAAACTCACTGAAGGCGTGCTGGCGGGCGCGAAGCATCAAACGCTCGTCGGCGTCACCGGATCGGGCAAGACCTTCACTGTCGCGAACGTCATCCAGAACGTCAACCGCCCAACTCTCGTCATCTCGCACAACAAAACGCTGGCGGCGCAGCTTTACGCGGAATTCAAATCGTTTTTCCCCAAGAACGCCGTCGAATATTTCGTCAGCTATTTCGATTACTACCAGCCGGAAGCCTACATTCCGCGCACTGACACGTTCATCGAAAAGGACTCGAGCATTAACGAGGAAATCGAGCGGCTGCGGCTCTCGACCATGAGTTCGCTGCTCACGCGGCGCGACACGATCGTGGTGGCCAGTGTGTCGTGCATTTACGGCATCGGCAGCCGCGAGAATTACGAGGCGCTGGTGCAGCAGGTGTTCGTCGGCCAGCAGATTTCGCGCGACCAATTGCTCTGCCGCTTTGTCGATTTGCAATATGCGCGCAACGACGTCGCGTTCGAGCGCGGCCAATTCCGCGTCCGCGGCGATGTGGTGGAATTGCGCCCCTCGTGGAGCGAGGACGGCTTGCGCATCGAATTTTTCGGCGATGAAATCGAGCGCCTTTCCCGCTTCGAGCCGCTGACGGGCGAGAAAACGGAAAGCCCGCAATCCATCGTGATTTTTCCCGCCAAGCAATTCGTCACGCCGCAGGACAAGATCAAGAGCGCCATCCTGAATATCCGCGAGGAACTCGGCCACCGGATAGCGTGGTTCGAAAAGGAAGGCAAACTGATCGAGGCGCAGCGCATCAAGATGCGCACGGAGTACGATTTGGAAATGATGGAGGAAATGGGATTTTGCTCCGGCATCGAAAATTATTCGCGCCATCTCGCGGGTCGCCCCGCCGGGTCGCGCCCGGGCACGCTGCTGGATTTTTTCCCGGGCGATTACATGCTCGTCGTCGACGAATCGCATACGACCATTCCGCAAATCGGCGGCATGTATGCGGGTGATCGCTCGCGCAAAACGGTGCTGGTAGAGCACGGTTTTCGATTGCCGAGCGCGCTGGATAACCGGCCCTTGGATTTCAAGGAATTTCAAGCGTTCCAGAAGCAGACCATTTACATCAGCGCGACCCCGCAGGCGCAGGAACTGGAATGGTCGCAAGGCTGGGTGGTTGAGCAAATCGTCCGCCCCACCGGCCTGATTGATCCCAAGATTACGCTCAAGCCGTTAAAGGGGCAGATTGATGATTTGCTGGAGGAAGTCCGCAAACGCGCCACCAGCAAGGAACGCACACTGGTGACGACGCTGACCAAAAAATCCGCCGAGGAATTGACGGATTATTTGCGCGAACTCGGCATTCTCGTCCGCTATCTGCACAGCGAAATTGACGCCGTTGAGCGCGTGGAAGTCCTGCGCGCGCTGCGCAAAGGGGAATTCGACGTGCTGGTCGGCATCAATCTTCTGCGCGAGGGCCTCGACCTGCCCGAAGTCTCTTTGGTCGCTATACTTGACGCCGACAAGGAAGGTTTTCTCCGCAGCGCGACCAGCCTGATCCAAACCGCCGGCCGCGCCGCGCGCCACCTCAACGGCGAGGTGATTTTATACGCCGATGTCCGCACGCACAGCATTGAGCAATTTCTCGCGGTTTCGGCCTATCGCCGTGAGCGGCAGATCGCCTACAACACGCAGCACAACATCACGCCCCGGAGCGTCGTCCGCGCGGTGGAGGAAAGCCTGGCCGTCTACCAGAATCAGCGCCAGCGGGCGGACATGGTGCTGCGCGAGGCCGGCGGCGATTTCGATTTGACAGAGACGTTGCGCGGATTGCAGGAGGAAATGATTGAAGCGTCCAATAATTTGCAATTTGAGAAAGCCGCGCTGCTGCGCGACCAAATCCGCGAATTGAAACGCAGCTTTGGCGCGGGAGTCGAAAGCGGCACCGCGCCAGCCGCCGGCAGCAGCGTCAATTACAAAAAATCGCGCGGCAGGAAACAAGGCGCCAAGGCCAGAGCCCGCTGATTGCCAGGGCCGCATCTGATTCTGGCCACAGATTGACACAGTCTGTCTATCGAATTCAGACACGAGGAAAATACAGC
This sequence comes from uncultured Verrucomicrobiae bacterium, assembly GCA_963764165.1. Taxonomy (GTDB): domain Bacteria; phylum Verrucomicrobiota; class Verrucomicrobiia; order Limisphaerales; family Palsa-1400; genus Palsa-1400. Next base: position 1,974,097 of record CAVXRD010000002.1, on the reverse strand, counting down.
TTTTCCCTCTGAAAATCAATGAAAATTCGCCCTAACTCGCCACTATTTTTGCTAACTTTCAGGTGCTTTCACTGGAGGTTTTACTGACAGTGGCACGCTCGTTTGACCCGCCAGAATTTCAGCGGTGCCGGTGATTTCAAACAATATCCTTTCCGCGATGTCGGAAAGGGCGCGAAAGCGGAAAAGCCAGCGCAAGCGAGTGATGGAGTCCAGAGGCCATGCCTCTGGCGGTGGGGGTTTGGGGACGGCGCGAGTCCCCAAACTTAAAAACCGGCTGAACTGTTTTCAGTCTAGCCGGGCGTGTGTTTTCGGGTGGATCAATCCTCCCCCCGCATCATTACCGTAATGGCCGGCTGCGGATCGTCGATGTCTTTTGCGCCGCAAGCGGCGATCAACTTCACGAGTTTTGCGCGGCGGTTGTCGTTGCGCACGTAGAGCGCAAACGGCAAGCGGTCTTGGCCGGGCCGTGCGGCGCGGATGGCGTGCCGTAAGAGGGTAAGCACGTCCCAAAGTCTCCCGGCTTCATCCTGCCCGTCTATGCCGGGCGGAACGGTCACGTATGCGTCAAAGACAGTGCGGGTCAGGAATACAGGAAAACGAATTCCGGCTTCCTGCGCTGTGGTGGTTACGTCAACCTGCACGCCATCGGCAAGGGCTTGGGCGCGTGTGTAGCTGTAAATAATTGGCCCAAAGGGCGATTCGTTTTCGTCGGTGTTCATATCAGTTTTTGCGTGGTGGTGGGTTGAACAAAGCCGCTTGCGCTTTCTCGGCCAAAGTCCGGGCGCGGTCTGCCTCGGCGCGTTCGTGGGCCAAACGATCTCCGTCCAGTCCGGTTTCCTGAATCAGGGTGAACGTGTCGGGCACAAACCAAATTCGTGCTGCGGGATAGGCAAGCGGCGTTTGTTGCGTTTCATGGGTTCAAGACAAGTATCCAAGCTCATGGAGCGAAACATGGCCGGGGTTGCCGATCACAACGTGGTCAATGACTTCGATTTTCAGAAGTTGCCCGGCGCGTATCAGGTCACGCGTCACCTTAATGTCAGCTTCGGATGGGGACGCCTCCCCGCTGGGGTGGTTGTGGGTCAACACGATGCCCGATGCGGCGGTCATAATCGCGAGCCTGAAAACCTCCCGAGGGTGGACAAGAATACAGTCCATCGTGCCGACACTGACCAAGTAATGACCTTTCACCCTGCGGCGGGTGTTGAGAATCAGGACAACGAAACATTCGCATTCCGGGCTAAAATACGGATGGGCGGGAACGTGCCTGCGCCAGTAATCCGCAACCTTGCCCGGTGTGTCGCATTCCTGCATGTGTTCCGGTGTCGGACACTCCCGCAAGGCGGTCACCTTGTATTCATAAGGCTGCGCCGGAAACTTGAACGGTTTCACGATGTCGAAACCCGGAAACAATGGTATTTGTTCGTTCATGGGTAAAATCTCCATTAGGCCGGTTTCTGGTCTGATGGGAAGTAGGAGCGGTATTTGCGGCGGGGGTCAAAGTCGGCCCTGACAGTCACCTGTCCGCATGGGTGCTGCCAGACTTGGCGGCGGTTGTTCCAATGAAAGCCAAGTTGCGAAATTACGGCGGTAATCTCCTTCGGCTGCTTGCCGTCCAACTGCAACCAAACCCATTTGCCGACGACTTCCACGGCATCCCAAAACGCGGGTCCTTCCTTCCGAATCAACTCAAGCAAGGATTCCATCGGCAAAACCCGGTTGCGGTTGCGCTTGTTCAAATCGATCTTCGGCAATTCCGCTTTGCCTTCACTGCCCTGTGCGGTCCGGTTCTGGAGCTCTGAAACTGATTTTGGATTTTGTTTTGTTTTCATAATCTTTTTTTTTGCTCTGTGCGTTCTCGGCCTATCGCCCTTCAACCGAGAAAGCCTGCCGAGACGGGCGGCCAGCGGAGGTCGCCTTCAGGAGGAACCGCGCCCGGCCCCCGGCTCGAAAAGCAGGCTGGTGAGGGCGATAGGCAGGAGAACCGCGCAAAAAAATGGATTTGGAAACAACCCAATGACTACCAAATGGGGCGCGGGGGCCGCGAAACTTTGTCGCTCAGACGGAAAGGCGCGCAGTGGAGCGGTCGCCCGTGGGAAAGGGGGGCAGGCGAGTAAGCGGAACAGAGCGTTTTTCCGTCTGAGGGACAAGCTCGAATCCGGGGCGGACTGAGTGCGGCGGTTTTGCGTAGCGCAGCGGCGGGGTACGGGGTGCGAAGGCGAAGCAAAGCCGCCGCGCTCGGGACATGAGGGACTCCTGCATCAAGAAGTGGACACACATGCGATCTAGTTCAAAAGCAAATCCCACTAATAACTACATTGCGGCACTGGTTTGAGCATCGATCAAACAAAGTTGCACCCACAATTCTCGCACGTGGCTCGTTTAATGGGGCCATAATAGTATGAATGCACATGCTTACAATTAGCACAAGTGACTTCGTATTTTCCCACTCCAAAAAAGCAAAGTAGGGAAAATACCTCCCGTGTTCCTTCAAAAACTTTACCGTCTCCGCCGCAGCAGGTGCATGTGACTGTTCCAAAGCTACTTCGAGGACAGTCCATGCGACCACAACCACCACAACTAGAACACGTTTTCATAAGTATGTTAGTAATTTCCCCCTAGCCTTAACAATTGTTGGTATAACAGTGTGTTTGGATTACAACTGTGTCTGTCTGAAGCGTTTAGCAATCCAGCAGCCGACAATCCCGATGGTTACCACGGCTAAGCTTCCCGCAACACTAAGAATTGCTTTGACATGTTCATCATTTGAAAGGCGAGCCGCCGCCATAAGAGGCGCACCAAACAGGAGGGAAGCGAGAATCGTCGCAAAAATCACTCCGGGTCTCAAACCGGGCCAAAGAAGGGTAACAACTGTTGGAATCATTGTTGATGCTCTCAGCGTTCCATAAAAAAGAAACAAATCAAGGATTGTGAGGTGCAGAGCGTGCCATACATACGCGACAATAAAACCCAAGAATGCACCGACAATCATTGCCCAACGTGAAATAAATACAGCTTGCTGATCTTTCTCTGCTTTTTCACTCTGATATCCAAAAACGTCTGTCGTGGTAAGGGACGCTATAGCACATAAAACTGAATCCAGTGTCGCACAAAGGCCTGATAATATCATGATTACATAAATCACTATCATCATGTGTGGCAAAAGGTGAGCGACAGTGATGGGGCCTACCATTTGCGGATCAGTAATATTCCAGCCGGATGAAATTTCCTTGTTTGATGCTATGAATCCGAGGTTGCTCAAAGCCAGAGGCACCGACCCAAAAAGTAAAGCCGCAAGAAAAAAAGTCCGCTTGACTGTTCCTTGAGAGCGCAACGCGAAAGCCCTCTGCCATTGCATTTGATCACCAAGTGGACCGGAAAATAAGCTGATAGTGTTGGATATTCCAAACGACCAAATGACCCAAGGGTTCAGCGGGTTCGCATACGAGTAGGAGGGGCTGGTTGGGTTGTTTGGATCAACGTATGCCCCATTCAATCCACCCAAACCCGCTAAAATTACCGAAAGTCCCCCGGCCTTGGCTACAGCCCACGGGACGACAAGGCCGCAAATGACAATCATCGCTGCCATTTGGACGTAATCCGTTGCCACAGACGCTCTCAAGCCCCCCATCACGGCGTATGCGAGCACAATGCCGATCAACGACAGCGCCACGGAGACGAAGCTGAGGCCCGTAATTAAATGCATGAGAGTAGCTCCTGCGAAAATCTCGACCGCGAAGCAACAAATCTGGAGACCAAAGAATTGAATCAAATAGAGGACATGGACACCGCTGCCGTATTCGTTTCGCATATGCTGCGGCAGAGTATAGCCGTCAGGCAACCTTGTTCTTAATTTCGCTGCAAAAGGGCCAAAAATCATAAGGGTTGCGACGTTGGGCGCGAGATACCAAAAAAGGCCCGCCAATCCTTGCTGATAAGTTTTTGAAGAAGATACAAACAAAGCAGGAGCCCATATCCATGACGCTGCGATAGACATGGCTCCTGGAATAATTCCAACACTGCGACTGGCAAGCAAGAATTCGGCCTTGGTTTGCCTACGCCCTCGAACAACCCAAAGCGACAGGAAAAACATGGCGATCCCGTAGATAATGAGAATGGCCACTCCGGTGTTCGCTGACAGTGTATTGTTCATTGCGACTCCAGTTATTGCGCTAACATACTGAATTATAGCTGATAAAGTTGTCGTGACTATGCGAGGCCCTCCAACACTCCACCGGACGACGACAGCGTCGTGTGAGTAAGTTTCCTACCATCGCAAAGCTTATTGTTGATTCCATTAAAGTAGAGTATAATCGCTCATTCATTTGGGAGGAGTTATGACCAAAGTCAGCGATGGACTTAAACTGCAAGAGAACCTGGAAAGAAATACTGCGAACTACAAAGAAACTAAAGGCCACGAGCCGTATTTTGCGCTTACTCCCGAGGGCGCGGCACGGCTTAAGAAATTTCTCGGATCGATCAATATGCACGAGCAGGGATGCGTTCGGTCTGAGGATTTGCGTTCCTTTTTTATCGCGGCAGGGATGGATGGATTTCATGCAGAAAAATTGAGCGCGTGGGATATGTATGCCCTCTTGGGCGCTGCAACCAGTGGTTATCAACAGGAAAACCTTTTCATCGATTCTGTGGCATTGGATGGAATTTCAAGGTCGAAACTCCGGCAACGATAAGGTCACTTATCAAACACTTGGCCCAAATCGAGGAAGGCTTCTGCTAACCGTCCAAGATAGCGATCAAATACACGATAGGCGTGATCCGGCTCAGGGCGCGTCCCCGATCCGATACAGTATAGTTCCCAAGCTTCCAGGGCATGGAGAAAATGCCCCAACTCTGTTTCGCCTGCGTGGACGGAAATGTAAGCGCTCTTCTCGATTGCAAGTTCTTTAGTAACGCCGAAAGCACGAACCATCCAAGCCGGGATCACGGAATCAAGAAACGTATATTCTCCTGTATTCCAGTTTTCGGACGCCGCCGTAGTAAGAATTGCATCCTCGATTGATGCCGCAAGTCTTTGCTGCTTGATGTAACGACGGAACGTATTACAACCATCTATAGAGTAACGACTTAATTTCCAGCGGTCGCCGCCCACTATTTGATTCGCAAACACTTCGAAGCGTTCGTTATGAGGCACATCATCAACGCCGGTGTCCTCAGGAATTATTTCTCCCACTTGGCCAGCGGCTCGATACATGGCAACAGAAGCTTCTCCGGAGGTTTCACTCGCTTGCCTGTGCAAGCGAATTACCAATCCACTAACAAATAGCGCCGTTCCGTGCATGGACTGCCAACCGGACAAGAACCGACAAAGCGTGTCTTCGCTCCAGTTGGATGAAATAAGCCTGTCAAAGGTGTCATGTGCCGCAGCCAAAGCCCTTTTGCCATTCGGCGAACGATAAGTATCGGAAAGCGCATCTCGTAATGTGGAATTTTGGACAAGGGAAACGCCTCGATAAGCGATTGAAGCAATGTCATCTTTATTTTTCGGAATTATTGGCGTGGCAGTTAGATTTTGCATAAGTTGTTATTTTGGTCGGTCAGTGACGTTAAAAGAGGACAGTCCTGGAGAAAGCAGGCAGCGCCCGGCGCAACATCTATAGATTGCTTGAACAATTCTTCTCTGGCAATTCTGTAATGAGCCGAGATATGTTCCTCCATTTCGGATGTTGCTTCCTTTGCTTTCCCTCGCCTTATCGCTTCAAAAATTCGCCGGTGCTGGCGAGCTACTTCCACTGGAGGAATTCGATCTTCGACAGCACCGCAGACACGCTGCGTAGAGATATAAGCTAAATTTACAACATCAGCTCTTTTTTCCCCTTGATGCTGGTCCGAAAGTCTAGCAATTCCGCAATGAAATTGATCGCCAAGTGCTCGCCAAGCTTTATCTCGAATGGCTTTGGCTTCGGAGCCAGTCTTTGCCATCTCTTCCATCTTCGTCACAGATGCATTAATATCATTTAGCATCCCATTTGCGAAAGATGAAGGATTCGCAGCAGCGGAAGCCGCTTCTCCCGCAAACTGCGCCTCAATTCGAGCGCGCACTTCAAAGAGGGAAACAATGTCATGTTCCGAAAATTTCATTTCCCATTCCAATGATTCTAAATCGTAAGGGCACTCGAATAACTTTTTGACTTCTCCAATGTTCGGCGCAGCTTTCAAGTTGGACCGAGGGAGCCTCCAACCTATTCGATTGATGCGATTTCCATCCCCGTCTTTTGAGTCCGCTTGCAATTTCATCCATACTTGAGGATTGTTGACGAGAGAATTGTTGACATCCTTGGCGAAATTGATCTGTGTTACACTGCTGTTTTGATCAAAGCAAAAACGCTCCATTAAGAGATCGGGCGCAAACTCGGCTTGAATAATTACTCCAGGTCGTTGAACCAATTTTTGGAGCCGTTTCGCTTCGTCTATTTTGCGACTTTCGTAACTCAACACCCAGCCATTTGAGCCTAAATGCTTTAGTCCCGGTCCCTTGGTAAGAACGATTCTAGGATGCAACTGTTTAAGCCACGGAAAACCTAAATATCCGTGGAATGCGTTTAGACTTTTATAGAGATAGGATTGGGCGTAGGCAGCGTAATCAATCAAGAACAGATCGAGACCGAGTTCGATTTGGCGTGAAATAGTTGGATATTCCCAGATGATCATTGCGCCCATTCCAGACGTGGTCTTGAGAGTCGGTGTTGCTGATGCTTTTACATGGAGCACGAATTCGGAGCGATCGTGTAGAGCATCGAGAGCTTCTTGTAATGCTGCGTCGAGTGCCTCGAATAGGCAATTCCGGATGTCATCTGCTCGGCTTTTTTCAGCTTCTACATCCTTGATCAAACCTACATGTGCAAAGTCGGCCATGCAGATGGCAATTTTTGGATGAGTGGTGTTTGTGCGCGATCTGAAATGTTGAGTTAACTTCGGCTGGTCAGCCTCGATCCTGGGTAAGGTGCTTACCCTCGTAGAGACGATTGTCGTCGTAATTGGTCGGAGCGGAATGTTCAGACGTTCATTATTCCCTTCGAAAATGTAGGCGACAAAATCCTTAAGCTTTAAAAAATCAATCGCCTCAAGGGCGAATGCGTGATCCATTCCTTGTTTGAAGTAAAACGGCGCCTCCTCGGGTTTTGCCGAATGGATTTTGACGAGTTTACGGAGAGGGCCGGGGTAGGGATAATTGGCATTATGAAGCTGCCTGATCACGGATTCACTTAAACCAAGACGGATCGCCAATTCCTCGGTTGACAGAATATGCTTGTGCATGAGTGCGCCGAGGAGTTGAGCGAAGTCCTTTTTGACTTCGTCCCATCGAATTCCGATGCTGGGGTCTTGCTTTTGATTGCTCATAGCCACAGACGGGAGGACGATAGACTGAATGTCTGGGCATCGCAACATTTACGCAGCTTTACGATTAGTTACGTTGCGTAAATGGATAATTCTTCAGGATGCCCTCGAAAGGGAAGCGGTGCTCCGCTTGGCTCAGTCGTCGTTTAAACGACTTTCACGATGGGACAGTTACGTTTCGTAACGCGGTGCCCTCGTATTGGTTGCATCGTTTCCCGACTCGTAACGGATGACAGCATCAAAAGAAGCGACGATAATCTGAAGCATTATGAGTATTCAAACTTTGGAAATGATCGAAGACGAATTGTGGGTGCGGTCCGAATATCGTGATGGCGACGACATTCTGTGCGTGCAATACGAGAAACCTCCCCTCCATAAATTGCTTGAGTGGATGCTGCGGGTCATCGCACAAACCCTTGAAAAGGGTTCCTTCCGCGACCAATTTTAAATTCCGGCGACTTTAATTTCGACGAGGCAGCGCCGTTCAAGTCGAATTTTTTGCCGGGGAGTGGAAATTGGTGCATTTAATTGACCGCTATAATGCAATAATGACATTCGGCCCCGACTCCTGTCCCATCAACGAACCCTTAAGAATCCCTCCACATATCGGATCGTCCTCGCGTCACGATATTCTTTCAGTTTGTTCCAAGCCGCATTGGGAATCGGCAGCGACAGAAATGCCCGAACATCAACGTCCATCCCGGCAGGCTTTTTGAACACGCGGGAGCGCGTGGCCTCCAAGACCGCTTCAAAATGCAATAGCAGCAGGTTAACAAACAACTCCTCATCATTCGTCAGCGGGTGCTCGTCCAGATTTACGTGTTCATGTAATAATCGTTTCAGGTGGGCCGGATCGACCAGTTTCAGCCAAATAGAACGTTGCTGCTCGGTGACTTTGAACAACGTCTCGACCCTGCGAACGCGTGCATTAAGTCGCAGCGAATATCCGTTGTAAATCAGTCCACCGACGATGCCGATGGTTTGGAGTAAATTAAACCAATGGATTGACAACCACGAAGCCACTAACCCCATAACCGCCGCTCCCCTTTTCCCAAAATCAGTATTAATCCGCCAATCGGCCTGCACTGTCCATCTTCCGTGGACTGCGTCGTTTTTGCCTGCTCGTTGTTTCATCATGCGCGGTGGCTTCTTCCAGCTGTTTTGCGAACTGCCCCACCGTGACGCGACACGCTTTGCAAAATTCGACCGCTTCCGTAAAATCGACTCGGCGTTCGCCAAGCTCGGATTTGGAGACAAATGTCTGCGGTCTCCCAAGCTTCACTGCCAGAGCGGTTTGGCTCAAACCGGCTTCCTCTCTGATTTTGCGCAGCAAAGCGCGAAAGCGTCCGTATTTGGGGGAGTATTTCATGGGGCCGCAGTGTGACGGGAAAAATGGTTTAGCCCAAGTTGGTGTAGAAATCCGGGTGGCGTGCTGGAAAAGACAAACCCCGCAACGCGCTGCTTTCAGCCGCATTACGGGGTGTAGCGAACGTTCTGCGGTGTGCTCAGACGGTCGCTGGGATGTCGGAGCGGGCGAGCACAAGCGTCGCCCTTGGGATGCGGACAATCCGCTCATCGGGGCCACAGCCGACGGACGGAGGAAGGTGGGCGCTGGCGGCATCAGTGATGTCCGCGCCGATGATGGCAAAATCCCCGGATTCGAGTTCGAGAATATCGGGGCAACCACGCATTCCGGCGGATTGTTTTCCGCCCTCGTGAGGGTCGGGACCAAGTCTTCGTATAATTTTCATAATTTTTTTGAGTAATTCGTCAGCGTTTATGCGCCGCTGGCGTGAGAATCTTGTGAAATAGCGCCAAAGAATTCAAGAACAAAATACCAGCATGTTGCTGGTGTCGCTTTGGAGGGGATTTTGCCTAACTACGGCTCACCGTGGGCAAATCCAAACCGAAGACCATTTTACCGCATCGGAAGATAATCGGTGCAGCGATTCGCCGCTACCGGAAGGAAGCGAAGCTGACCCAAGAAATGCTGGCGGAAAAAGTTGACCTCAACTGGAAATACATCGGAGAAGTGGAGCGAGGAGAGAAAATCATCTCCATTGAAGCGTTGATGCGGATTGCGAAAGAGGTCGGGATTCCTGTGAGCGATTTCCTCCGTGGGCTTTGAGTCAGAAGAAGGGGGGAAATCACGCTGTTCGGTTTGGGGTGCTTTGGGCGTCTGAGGTAACATGAAAGAAGATCATGCCGGTGAGGAATTTGACTAAACGATGCGTCAGCTAGGGGCGTACATCCTGGTTGAGAACGATAATCGCGTTAAAGGCTTGATTTTGCGTGCCGATGGCGAAATTATGAGTGGTTGAATGAAACAGAAACTGGTTGGGCTAGTGGTAAAATCGCTTAGGCTAGGCGCAGCAACTACGGGCTGTGCTCAGCGCAAGATGCTTTCGGCGAGCCTAATGGGAACTCGGAGCACTACTTCGTGGGTCATTATTGGACCCTTCTAAAACACCAATCTGCAGTTTTATATTGATAGTTGGCCCTCTAACAACCACACCATTCTGGAGGATCAAAAAATCGTGGACGAAAACAAACTAGCCAAACTTGAAAAGGCACTTCAACTGCGAAACTTCGAGATCGAACTATTCTGGAAGCGTTTTAACTACTTTTGGCTTATCAGTGCTGCGGCGCTTGTTGGCTATGTAGGTGTGAAGGATCGGACCGATGGCATTTTGCTTTTGGTTTCATGCTTTGGTTTTGTCAGTTCATTCTGTTGGACGCTCCTGAACATCGGCTCCAAATGGTGGCACGAGGCGTGGGAAATAAAAGTCCAGGAGTACGAGGAAGTGCTTGAGAAAGGCTTTTTTGGGGACCACAAGGTTGATGAAAAGCGGAGGATTTTCATTTTTCCGCTTCGACGATTTTCCGTTTCGGCTGTTGCGGTTGGCATTTCTTTCTTCTTCGTTTTGCTTTGGTTTGCGCTTGCTACTTGGCACGTATTGAGACTTTCCACTCACATCGGTGCATGGCAATTCGTCGTAGATTGTCGCTATGCATTAGCCTACATAGGTTCGATAGGCTTTTGTATTCTGATCGGATTCAATTCATACCGAAAGTCAGAGTAGCCTGCCCACAATCAGCTGTTGCCGCAGCAGTTGACTGGTTCAGTGCCGGAGCCGACTCTGCTATTCCTTCACGGGGTTGCCGTGCGGTAGAAACGACGATTCAAGTTGGTTGCGCTTGGGTCAATAAAGGTCTGCGCGCCACCGCTGCTATAGTTTGTGAGATTGGTGGACGCCTGAATCTGATAACTGTTGGTCGCATCGAAAATCGTGTCGGGATAAATTCCCGAACCTGCGTTTATGGCAGGTCCGAGTATGATTGGAGAACCCCTCACAACTTCCACGGCTCCGAGCCGTTACGCCTTTTCAAAGACCATACACACGTCGTGGAGACCGGGGATGAAGCTGCTGCGGTAAATCTTGCGGCTGCTGGATGCCCCGTGACTGAACCGGATGATGTCGGTGAGCTTGCCGCCACAGTTGCCTGGGTAACTGCGGTCGCCGTATTCACCGGCGCGGTGGAAATGATAGAGGCTGGTCAGATGCGGCACAGGGCTGGCGTTGACAGGTGCCAACGGAAGCCGGGCATAGACCGGCACGTTTTGGCGACGCGCCGACGGCTGGTGTGCGGTTCGTGCCATGCGGGCCGCATATAGCGGATTGATTGTGTGGTTGGTGTGGGTCATACGTCGCTCCCTTCGGAATAGCTGCGTCCAGTGATGCGGGCGTAGAGTTCGTCCGTGTGCTCACGAGTCGTGAAGTCACCGAGAACGGTTAAGCCTTGGCCGGGGATGTGGCCGTAGAGGCTCCAAAAATCCGCTTCGTGGTCGGGCACTTGTTCGCACCATTTGTTGCCGGATTCCTTGAATACCTTGACGCCGTGGATTTCGTAGTCGTCAAAGCGAGTGGGCAAGTCGCGTGTTGGTGATGTTGGCATGGGAAAGTTCCTTTCGGGGTGAAGGGCGGGCCGTGAAGCCCGCCCGGTTGATGCGTTACTTCGCTTTTTCGGCAGCGACGCGGAGCGTGATGCGTCCGTCCAGCGGCACGGTTTCGATCTGGATGTTGAAGTCTTTGCCGTCGTTGTGCGGCCAAGCTGCACCGATGCGAGTCCAGAAGCCCTCGCCGCCTTCGCGGTCTCGGACATGGTAAACGATGTGGCTGGGAGTTTTGGAAGCGGCGGTTTGGTTGTTGGTGGAATCACTCATGGTAGTCTCCTTGTTAAGTTTGTCGGGCTGCGCCCATCGCGGCCTGATGGTGAGCGAAAAAAGTCCCTCGGAGCCGGGGCGAAGCGCAACGCGCAAGGCGGAAAATTGGGGGAAACCTTCAGGGGGAACCGATTTTCTGCTTGCGTGTCGCGGCTGGGACTTTAAGCCAAGCCATCAAAAGGCCGCGTGGTGTAACCGGGGAATGCGTTCAAGGAGGCGGTCAGAATGAGCGCAACAAACCGTCCTGGCACAAACTTCAACCTTCATTGACTTTTTCTTCCGCACGCTTACATTGGACCGCTGCAATGAACTTTGAAGATTTAAGGATGTCGCCGCAACCATGCGCTGTCAGCAACGGTAGCGGAAGAAAGAGGGTAGAATTCGGTTTCAATACTGTGCAGGAATCGCTGCTTGGCAATTGTGATGGAATCCAACAGGGGTTGGTGGCCTATTTCGACATTTTAGGATTCAGCAAGATTGCTTCCGATGAAAACATTCGCGAGGCGGCCAAAATCATAAAAGGGAGATTGTTGAGTATTCAAAATGAGATCAGAGAAGAAACAGTGCGGAAATCTGGTCCGCGTGAAAAACCTACAAGCTCAATCATTTTTGCCGATTCAATTCTTCTTTGGTATGAGATTCCACAAGGGGAAAGAGCATCTGAAGCAGAACCGCTCTACTGGTTCGATTTTTTTTCCGACTGCGCTGCACTGATGGAACGAATGTTCAACTATGGCCTGCCGTTGCGTGGCGCAATTTCAGAGGGTAATTTTTTTATTGAACAACATTGTTTTGTGGGAAAGCCAATCATTGAATGCCACGAATTAGAGAGGCAATCGGCATGGTGCGGTTGCGCCATAGTTGGTACGGCATGGGAAAGGCTGGAACAAATCTGGCAAAAAAGAGGACCCTTTTTCAAAGATATTATGGAACAAGTGTGTGTGGAATACCGAGTTCCATTAAAGTCGGACTCGATAGGATCGGAAACGGCACGGCCTGCGCTTGATCGGGTGATTAAATGGTTTCATAAAAAGGGCGCAACCGATAATTATGATCCTTGCATTTCTAACAGCGTTTATGAGGCTTTCACGGATAACGGCAAGATCGTAGGTGAAAAGGAGAAACGATACGCTAAAAATACAGAGGAATTCCTAAGACATGTGGAAAGTTTGTACGTGAATTCCAATCAAAAAAGACCAAATCGGGCTAACGAGAGTTAGAATTCCAGTTTTGGCGATTTCCGATGGTATCATCGTCCGTGTAAACGCACCCTAGAGTGGGGCATTCGCATATCAACCGAAGCATACTATTCAAGTCGAAACCTTTCCGGCGTGAATTCGTACGTGGCACATTCCCAAACCCATTGTCGGCACTGCCGCGTGACCTTTAGTTGACGCGCCGGGTCGCGGATGAAAGCAATCTCAAGGTGTGTGTTGGTCTGCCGAACCAATGCTAGTCTATAAGAATCGCCCTTTTCTCTCGCAACCGCCTCTTCATTGCTCGTGAGCGTAAAAGATTGGCCGGGATAATCGATAGATTTGACCTCGATGCACACCGGCTCATCTTCTGGCGTGCTTCCTTCAATGTCGTAGCCGATATTTTGTCGGCTTACATCCTCGACTTTCCACCCCCATGCTACCAGAACTGCAAGCACTTGCTGCTCTGCACCCCGCCAGCGTTTTAAGCTGAATTGTTGACTTGGCGATTTCTGAGACGCAACTACATCATTTGACTGAGATGGTATTAACGGCTTGCTCGGAATCAGCGTGGTTGCTGTCGGCGCGTCGGTGAGGCTTTCAACCATTCGCGGCAATTCAGTCCTGCTTCCTGACTTCTCGGCAATCAAATCCGTAAAGCTTTGAGCAAGTGGTTTGGATGTGTTTTTGGCTTCATCCAACGAAAGCGGCATTTCGTCCACCGGCCATAGCTTCCAATCCGATTTGATTGAATCAGCCTGAATTTGTTTCGTGGCATGAAGATTTGTCAGGTGTGTGACGATTTCAGCGGCGCCCGCCAAAGAAGGTGCGGCCTGGGTCAAAGCGGGCGAGAAATCCTTCAGTGTTGCTTCTCCCGCTCCGAGAAATTTGAGAAAGCCAGATAATCCCTCGACACTTTCCAAATTGCGAGGGACAGATTTAGCCCCCGACGCTTCCGTTAGCTTAGAGAAATCGACTGCATTTAGCCATTGGGGACGACACAGAAAACCGCCAAAACGTCCATTAGCTTCGCGTTTGATCGCGGAATAAAGCTCGGTCCTGAAACTTCGTCTTTGAAATGAAGCCATTCGCGGATCGGAAATCGGCATAAGGGCGGCAAGTAATTTCGTGTCTGCTTGCGGCGATGCAGCGTTGAGACACTCGGCAATCAGATCAACCATCAATTTGGCGGCGGAATTAATGCCTGAGGCAGTGCGCTCATCCAAAATAATCCGGGTGCGGGAAGGGTCGGTTGAAATATCCCCATTCACTTTGAACGGAAAGCCTGTTGTTTCGAGCGTGGGCAGAAAGGCGTGAATTATTGCCTGCCGTTCCTCAAGACGCGCGATTCCAGATTCAGCATGGATAAACGCTAGAGCCACACCATCCCGTTCGATCACCGTCCATTTACTCACCCCCTCAGAACTAGCCAGACGAATTGAGCGTGTGCGGGAATCCACCGTTTCGCGTCGGATTGTGATGACGGCCTCGATGTCAGATTTCAGTTCCACTTGCCGAATGTTCCGAAGAAACAACAAAGAAGTGGGATCAAACGCAGCAAACTCAGCTTCGATTCCACTGGCAACGAGGTCTGTAAAAACAAACACAGTCTTGAATCCATCGCTCGTAAGTCCATCCAGGCTGTCGGTGAGTTTTGACCGCAAACTCGGTTCAACGGGGTGCGGGATTCTCACCAGCGGGACGCGAGTTGCTTGGGGAACGGCGTGCGCCGTCAGTTCGCGAGAAAATGTTGTCTCAAGCTGGCCGCTGAAAATATGAATCACTTTGGCGAATCCCACGACAGATTTAAACCCTATGCCGCGATAACCTATGCTCGTTCCGCGATGCTTCGATGAAGCCGCGCTTCGACAAAGACTTTCAAAATCCGTTTGAGTAAACTCGCGGCCAAGCTATGGATCGCGGATTTACGGTCGAAGGATTAACGATCACCTATATGCCGCGCGGAAAAGGTGTCGGCAATGCTGATACGATACAACAGCGGGCGCGGTTTCTCGGTTACAAACGAAACTACCTGGGACTGTGCCGGGTTTTCCTAGAAAGCGAAGTGCAGGACGCGTTTACAGCCTATGTCAGTCATGAAGAACATTTACGGGAGCAACTCCGGCAGCATGCAGTCGCTGGACGACCGCTTTCTGAATGGCGGAGAGCATTTTTTCTTGATCAATTATTTGAACCGACCCGAAAATGTGTTCTCGATCTCGATTACCAAAATGTGAATTTTTCGTCAGAGTGGTTCTATCCACGCGTTCCTCATTTCACAGAAGCATCTCTGGATCATAATAGGACAATCGTTAATCAGCTGATCGGCTCAGTGAATTTTGTGCCAGACGTCGGTCATGCGAGTCGGACGGAGGCACAAAAGCATGGCTATGCGCACGTTGCTTTGGAGGAATTATACAACTCTTTTCTCACGCAACTGCAATTCGTCAGTCCGGGTGACAGCCAGCAATTCATAGGGCTGCTGCTCCAATTAAAAGAATATCTAAACCGGAATCCTTCCGCGACCGCGTGCGTTTATTTGATGTCTTGGTCACCCAGGAATGGGCAGGTACCAAGGCTTCGTTCAGTGGACGAGGATTCAGAAATCGAACAGCTATTTCAGGGTGCAAGTATCGAACGCGGCAATTTTCGACGTGGGGAAGTTTATCCGGGTGACCGTGACATTAAAGTAGCGGACGAATTTACGATTCAGATTCATCTTTTGAATCTCCAAGAACGCCCGCCACAAAGCCGAGCACTGGCGCAACGCGTTGCCGCCGTCGCGGTGTGGATGCCCGCTGGCATGGGAACGGACACATTCGTGCAGGCTCTGTCGTGATGAAAGAGTCTGAGGTATCAAGACATTTCGAATCGTGCGTTTCCCGCGAAGAAGCGATTGAGTTATTGAGACTCAACCGCTTCGTATTATTTTGGCGGCTTCACGCCGCAACTGCCTTTTGTGGCGAAATGTTGTCATTGGCTGCCACAAACTTCCTTTCGTATTCCTCAAGCGATGGCACGATGATTTGCGCTTTCTTCGCATAGGCGCGGTGAATTGCGCTGCTGTTGTGACCGAGTGCCGCCTGGGCAAACCGTTCCGGCATCCCGACAACCCGCGCCCGTTCTGCCCATGCGTAACGGTAGCAATGCAGCGTCACGCCCGACACGCCCGCCCGCTGGCAACGGCGGCGAAAGCGGGTTGCCCGGTCATTGGACGTGAATTGGGATAAGTTCGGAAACAGCGGGCCGGTTCGCGGCAACTGGCTTAAAACCATTTCCAGCCTGTTGCTGATGGTGAACTGCGCCCGCGAGCCAGTCTTTTTCCGAAAATAGGTGATCGTCCGGCTCTGCCAATCAACATCCTCGGCGGTCATGCTCACGGCGTCGCCTTGGGCCGCGCCAGTTTCCCAAAGGAGTTCCAAAAACAGCTTCCATTCGAGTTTCTTCTCGTGGGCAAGGATGCTCTGCTGTTCGCTCGAAGTGATGCCGCGCCGGTCTTTGGCCTGATATTTCGGCCAGAGGTAAGGCGCAACCACCGGCAGCGCAATCCAGCCCATGCTTAAGGCAAAATTGTGCAACCGTTTCAGAAAATCGACGATGGACACTTTGCCGTCTTTGAATATGGCAAAGAAATCATCGGCGGTGGTTTCCAACAATTTCTTTCGGCGCAAGGCGTCGAAGGATGCCGACTTGAACACGCTCGCGTAACGCTCTTTGCTGCTGTCCTTGCCTCGGCTCTGCAATTGCTCCATGACGGTCTGCCAATTGCGATCCACAAAGACAGGATCGCTTGCCGTCAGGTAAGCGCGGGCAAGGTGAAGGTTAAGTGTCGGCTGCTGCTGCGCTTCATTGCGGGCGCTTAGTAGCCGCTTGGCTTCGGTTTCGTCTTTGGTGCGCAGGCTGGTCTGTCTCCCCGTCGCGCTGTCCTGCATGTAGAACATTTCCCCGCGCCGGAACATTGTGAATTTCGTTTTCATAACTGGATTACCTGTTTTCGATATTCCAGTCCTGCATCCGCGGCGTTTTCGAACGCCAGTGGTGGCAAAGTTTCAGCGAGTTCTCGAACAGTTGTGGCGAATTGTTTTGGCAATCGCCGCTTTACTGACAGTTCCGCTGACAGTGGCCGTCCATCGGTTCAATAAGCCTCGTATTTGCAAGGCTTTGCAAAACTTGAACACAGATGGACACAGATCAACACAGATAAGAATTTCGGGATTCGTGATGCGGCCCGCCGATGCCTGTCAACAAATGCCTTGTCCCAAAATCTGTGTTGATCTGTGTCCATCTGTGGCTTTCCTGCCCGGCTTAAATTATATTGGCGTCGGCGGCTGTCGTTCTTTAGCATCCGGGTGCGCCGCGCTCCGCCGGCCATTTGAAATGAAAGCGAAAATCATCGTCACACCAAAAAAGGCCGTCCTTGATCCGCAGGGAAAAACGGTCCAGAACGCCCTCGAACAAATGGGCTACAGCGGCATCGGCGCTGTCCACGTCGGCAAATATCTCGAAATTGAATTGCCCGGCGCGGACGCCGAGGCGTGGCGCAAACAAATCGACGACGCCTGCCACAAGATTCTCAGCAATCCCGTCATCGAGGATTACCGTTTCGTGATTGAGTAACGTGATGTGATATGAATTTTGCCGTCCTTCAATTTCCCGCTTCCAATTGCGACCAGGATGCCCTGCACGTCGTGCGCCGCGTTTTGGGAAAATCGGGCCGCTTCGTCTGGCACAAAGAAAGCTCGCTGGCGGGATTTGACGCGGTCATTGTCCCGGGAGGATTCAGCTATGGCGATTATTTGCGCACCGGCGCAATTGCGCGATTCAGTCCGATCATGGGCGCGGTGCGAGACTTCGCGGCCAGCGGCGGTCCGGTGCTGGGGATATGCAACGGCTTTCAAATTCTCTGCGAAGCTGGCTTGCTGCCAGGCGCGTTGATTCGGAATCGCTCGCTCCAATTTCGCTGCGAGAAAGTTTTTCTCAAAACGGTGACCACGCAATCGCCATTCACGAATAAAATTCCGGATGGAAAAATCCTGCGCATTCCCATCGCCCACGGCGAAGGGTGTTATTTCGCGGACGACGCGACGCTTGAGCAATTGGAAAAGCAGAATCGAATTTTGTGGCAGTATGCGACGGCCCAAGGCGAATTGACCGATGCCGCGAATCCGAATGGCTCTTTGCGAAACATCGCCGGCATTTGTAATGAAGCGAGAAACGTCGCAGGCCTGATGCCGCACCCAGAGCGGGCGAGCGAGGATATTTTGGGCTCGGCCGATGGGCGTTTGATTTTTGAGGGACTCGTGAGCTGGCTTGAAGGCCGCTTGGCGAAAGCCGCGTGACCATGGACAACTTGCGCGAAGCGCTGATCAAGGTAGGGACGCCTCGCCGAGGCGTCCGGGGTGAGGCTCTATTCACGCCCGAGGACGGATGTTCCCGCGAGCAAGCAAATGCGGTGGCGCGACGCTCCTGCGGAGCCAGTCCCCGACAAAGACGGCTCGGCAGGAGCCTCGCCCTGCCGAGCGTGCCGACTGTTCGAAAGCAACGGCAATGGCGCTTACCTCGACCCGGACGCCTCAGCGAGGCGTCCCTACCTTAATTAGTCATGAGCGAACCAGCCATCACTCCAGAATTGGTCAAGCAGCACAACCTCACCCCCGAGGAATACGACAAAATCCTCGGCATCCTCGGGCGCGCTCCGAGCTACACGGAATTGGGCATTTTTTCCGTCATGTGGAGCGAGCATTGCTCCTATAAAAACACGCGTCCGCTGCTGAAAACATTCCCCACCAAATCGCCGCGCATTCTTGTCGGCGCGGGCGAGGAAAACGCGGGTATTATTGACATTGGCGACGGACTGGCCATCGCGTTCAAAATCGAATCCCACAATCACCCGAGCGCGGTCGAGCCGTTCCAGGGCGCGGCCACCGGCGTCGGTGGAATTATACGTGACATCTTTACGATGGGAGCGCGGCCCATTTGCGCGATTGATTCCTTGCGCTTCGGCCCGATCACCGGCAACGGGAATAATGGAAGCGCCGCCAACAATCGAAGGCTTTTCAGCGGCGTGGTCAGCGGCATCGCGCATTACGGGAATTGCTTCGGCATTCCGACCATCGCGGGCGAAGTTTACTTTGACAGCAGTTACGAGGGAAATCCGCTGGTCAACGCCTTTTGCCTCGGTGTCTTGCGCCACGAGCAAATTGCGCGCGGCGCGGCCAAGGGCGAAGGGAATCCGGTTTTCTACGTCGGCCCCGCGACGGGGCGGGATGGGTTGGCGGGCGCGGCGTTTGCCTCGCGCGATTTGACCGAAGAATCCGCCGAGCAACAGCGCGGCGCGGTGCAGGTCGGCGATCCATTTATGGAGAAGCTGGTTTGCGAAGCGTGCCTCGAATTGCTGGCGACCGACGCGGTGGCGGGAATTCAGGACATGGGCGCGGCCGGATTGACGTGCTCCACTTGCGAAACAGCCGCACGCGCCGGAACGGGAATTGAAATCGAATTGGCGCTCGTCCCGCAGCGCGCGCCGGGGATGACCTCCTACGAAATCATGCTCAGCGAATCGCAGGAGCGCATGCTAATCATCGTGAAAGCGGGCCGCGAGGACGAAGTCAAAAAGATTTTCGACAAGTGGGATTTGCCGTGGGCCAGAGTCGGGCAGGTCACCAACACCGGTCACATGGTTGTCAAACATAACGGCAGCGTGGTGGCGGACATTCCCGCGAGGAAACTGGCCGACGAAGCGCCGGTTTACACGCGCGACGCGAAGGAGCCGGAGTATCTGAAAGCCGTCCGCGAATTCGCGCTGGCCGGCGTGGCCGTGTCGGCGGACCCGGTGGCGGATTTGAAAGCGCTGCTGGCCTGGCCCGTAATTGCCTCAAAGAATTGGGTCTATCGCCAATACGACCATACTGTTCGCGACGGCACAATCGTTTGCCCCGGTTCGGACGCGGCGGTCATTCGCATCAAGGAAGATTCGCTGCCGGAAGTGGGCGGCCCAGTCACGACGGTCGAGAAATACATCGCGCTAACAGTGGATTGCAATGCAACTTACGTTTACCTCGATCCTTACGAAGGCGCAAAAACAGCGGTGGCCGAAGCAGCGCGCAATCTCGCGTGCGCAGGCGCAACACCGCTCGGTTCGACCGATAATTTGAATTTTGCCAACCCGCATAATCCCGAGTTGTTTTGGCAATTGAAGGAATCCGTGCGCGGACTGGCGGAGGCTTGCCGATTTTTCAACGCCCCCGTCACCGGCGGCAATTGCAGCCTCTACAATCAAAGTCCCAACGGCCCCATCGATCCGACGCCAACGGTGGCGCTGGTCGGCTTGATCGAAAGAGCCGAACACATCACTACGCAATGGTTCAAGGACGAGGGCGACGTCATTGTGCTGCTGGGAGATATTGTTGACGAACAAGACCCGATGCGCGGCATGGGCGGCTCCGCGTGGCTGCAAGTCGCGCGCCATTTGAAAACCGGCACGCCGCCGCGCTGTGACATGGAAAAAGAGCGCACGCTTCACAACGCCGTGCGCGGGTTTATCCAAACCGGCTGCATCAAGAGCGCGCACGATTGCAGCGAAGGCGGCCTGGCCGTCGCGCTGGCCGAAAGCTGCATCTCCCAGCAAATCGCCCGCGAAACGCCCCGCTTGATTGGCGCGCAAATCGATTTGTCCAGCTCCGCAAACGAATCGACACGGCTCGAGGTGCTTTTATTTGGCGAAACGCAGAGCCGTGTCGTTGTCTCGGTCGCCCCGGACAACGCCGCCAAAGTCATCGAGCGCGCGAAAATCCTTGGATTAGGCGCAATGAAACTCGGCATTGTCGGAGGCGCCGAATTGGCCATCAAAGCCGGCCCATGGGAAGGCAAATGGGCGCTCACGGAACTGCATGACCTTTGGTGGAACTCCATCGCCCGCGCGATGGACGCCCCTTAGAATCAGTCTCAGAAGAATATGGCGCCGAAGCGCGCTGGCGGAAGATGCCGGCGGCGCACAGCTTGCAGCCGCGGTTGAGCGAAGCGACACCATCGGATTTCAACGATTGAGCCATTTGCAGAAGACAACCATGTCGCCGCCGTCGGGAAGGTAGTTGGCTACTTGGCCGGCGACCACGAACCCTTGGCGCGCATAAAATTCCCGCGCCCGGGCAAAGGTGGGCGATCCGTAGGTCTCGACGAAGAATTTCTTGTATCCCGTTTCGAGGGCTTTCTTCTCTGCCAGTGCGAGCAATGATTTGCCAATGCCGTTTCCCTGGCGGCTCGGATGCACTGCAAACCAGCCGAGCCAGACATTTTCCGCCGGCCCCCATTCGTAGTGATGCAGCCCCACCATGCCTGCAACCGAGCCGCCTTCCCTGTAAACATAATACCTCCGTCCGTCTGAAATTCCCGCCCCAGCCGCCGCGAAGTGCCTGCGAATCGTCTCCGCCGCCAGGACGCCTTCATCCGCATCCATCGCCGCTGTGATCAGGGCTTGGATGGCGGGCGCATCGGAGGGAAGCAGATCGGAAAATTCGTGGCTGCCGCTCATTTGCGGCAATACTGCCACAAATCCGCCCCTTAGAGCCACAGATTTGCACAGCTCAACACAGATGAATCAAAAATGGGCTGGGCGGGCGGTCATGCATGATTAAACCGGGCTCTCGGCCGTCAATCAAAGCGTGGGTCTTAAAATCTGTGTTGATCTGTGTAAGCGCGTGGCCCTCAATTTTGTAACATTTGTGCTTGAATTTGTTTTTGAGAGGCGACAGTCTCGCCCCCGTTCGTGAGCCAGTTTCCAAAAACTATTTCTCTCGGATTGGCGTGCTTGACGGCTGCGGCCGCGGCGCAAGCGGAGATTCTGCCTCCCGGCAACAGGGCCGTCCCCCTCGGCGTCCATGCTCTCGTCGGAGGCAAAGTTGTTGTCAAACCCGGTGAAACTCTCGATTCGGCCACCATCGTCATTCGCGATGGGTTGATTGAGAAAGTTGGAAAAGACGTCACTGCTCCGCCGGACGCCCGGGTCTGGGACATGAAGGGGACGACCATTTACGCCGGGTTCATCGATCCTTATCTTACCATTGCGTCCGCCGCCGCCACCAATGCGGCGCCCACGCGCGGACGCTTCGGAGGGCCGCCGCCTCAAAGCCAGAATTTGACAGCAGGACGGTTCTACGGGTTGGCTGTGGCGGAACTTGATCCCGGCGCGCCGGGGCCGAGTTCGCAGCTTTCCGTTATTGTTCCGGAGCATCGCGCGGTGGAAGGGCTCGCGCCGGAAGCCGCAGCTTTGCAATCGTTGCGCGGCGCGGGATTCACCGCCGGGAACGTCGTTCCGTCCACGGGAATCATCAAGGGAACAAGCGCATTTATTTCGCTCGGCGAAAGCAATCCCAACGACGCCGTCATTCGGGCCGATGTGTTTCAGCACATCGCGCTCGAATCGGGCGGAGGTTTCGGCGGCGGCTATCCCAGTTCGCTGATGGGCATCATCTCGGCCATCCGACAGACGATGTATGATGCCCAGCACGATGCGCTGGAGCGCGCTGCTTACGAAAAGTCTCCGCTGGGACACAAACGCCCCCCCTTCAATCCGGCGTCGAAAGCGCTGGAGCCCGCCCTCGACAAAAAGATGACGGTGGTTTTCGAGCCCGGGAGCGCGTTGATGGTGGATCGCGCCACGCGGCTGGCTCAGGAATTTGGGCTGAACTATTACATTCTCGCCAGCGGCCAGGAGTGGCGCCGGCCTGAGCTGGCCAAAAGCGCGGGTGTTCCGTTTATTCTCCCGTTGAGTTTCCCGGAAATAACCAAGATGTCGGATGACGACGATTGGAACTCCATAAACCTCGATCAATTGCGCGCGTGGGATTGGGCGCCCGAGGATGCGGCGATCTTGCGCAGCAATAATTTGGAAGTGGCGCTGACCACCTACGAACTGGACGACAAGTCCGCCTTCCATCGCAACGTTGTTGCCGCAGTCGACCGCGGATACAGCGAGAATGACGCGCTGGCGGGACTGACCACGATTCCGGCAAAATTGTGCGGCGTTGATAAATCGCTTGGCACCATTGAGGCGGGCAAAATGGCCGATTTGACGGTCGTCAGCGGCAAAGGCTATTTCGATCCGGACGCGAAAGTGAAGGAAGTCTGGATCGACGGCAGAATATATAAGAGCGAAGCGGACGATTCAGGCACCAACGCCCCAGCTCGTCCAGATCGCTCGGCTGAAGCAAAATCTGACGACGCGAAGTCTCCGGGCGCAAACACGCTCGGCACGAACGCTGTGGCCACCAATTCGGCAGGCACCAATGCTCCGGGCACCAACTCGCCCGCAAAACCAGACGATTCCAAAGTTGCTGAAAATTCCGACGAACCGGCTCCAAACCCAGGCCGAGGTCCCGGCGGCGGGCGAGGTGGCCGTGGCGGCAATCGCTCGGCGGCGAATCGTGAGTTGATGAAGAAGCGCCTCGCGCATTCGCCAATGGAAGGTCGCGGCCCAATCACGAATCCTCCCGCGCTGCTCATCACGAATGCAACGCTCTGGACTTGCGGCCCCTCTGGTGTTTTGGAAAAGGCTTCAATCCTAATCGAGAACGGAAAGATTGCGGAAATCGGCGCAACAGTTCGCCATCCCGATTCGGCGCTGGTTGAAGATGGCACCGGCAAAGAGGTCTCGCCGGGAATCATTGATTGCCATAGCCACAGCATGATTTTGGGCGGCGTCAACGAAGGCACCCTTCCCTCTTCCGCAATGGTGCGGATTGGCGACGTTGTCAACGCCGACAGCGCCAATATATATCTGCAATTGGCGGGCGGCACGACGGAGGCTCATCTGCTCCATGGCTCGGCCAATCCCATCGGCGGGCAATGCTGCCTGATCAAATTGCGCGATGGCGCCACTCCCGAGGAAATGAAATTTGCCGAAGCGCCGCCGACGATCAAATTCGCGCTGGGCGAAAACGTCAAGCAGTCCAACGGCGGCGGCGGGACCCGTTTCCCGCAAACCCGCATGGGGGTGCCGACCTTCTACGAAAACCGTTTCACAGCGGCGAAACAGTATTTGGAAACGTGGGACAAATACAACAAAACGGGGCAAGGCGTCCCTCCGGCCCGCGATTTGGAATTGGATGCGCTGGGCGAAATTTTGCAGGGCAAGCGCTTCATCCATTGCCATTCGTATCGCCAGGACGAAATCCTCTATTTCATCCGCACAATGCAAAGTTTCGGCATTCAAATCGCCGCGATGCAGCACGTCCTTGAAGGCTACAAAGTAGCGGACGAGATGGCAGCGGGCAAAATCGGCGGGTCCTCGTTCTCTGATTGGTGGGCCTACAAGTTTGAAGTTTACGATGCCATTCCTTACAATGGCACGCTCATGCACGACCGAGGCGTGGTTGTATCTTTCAATTCGGATTCCGATGACCTCGCCCGCCGGCTCAATCTCGACGCGGCCAAAGCTGTCAAATATGGCGGCTTGAGCGAAGTCGAAGCGCTAAAATTTGTGACCATCAATCCGGCCATTCAATTGCGCGTCGACAAGCTGGTTGGCTCCCTGGAGGTTGGAAAATCCGGCGACATCGCCGTCTGGTCAAAATCGCCTCTCGATTCGACCACGCTTTGCTTGGAAACATGGATTGAAGGGAAAAAATACTTCGATCTCGCGCTGGATCCGAAACGCACCGCTTCCCTCGAGGAGGAGCGCAAAGCGCTGCTGGCCAAAGCCCGCAAGCTTTCCGAGGGTGGCGAAAGCGGCGGCACGCCGCAGGGGCGCCGCCGATTCTTCGAAGTGGCGCTGGAACATCAGGACGACTTTTACAATCACGATCGCGATGAAGCGGACGGCAAACCATAATTTTTCAGCCAGGCTCACTGCTTGGGTGGCGATGGCCGCGTGCGCGCTCGCGCCGCTGTCAAGCCGCGCCGAGACGCTGCTGCTGAAAAACGCGACCGTGCATCCCGTCACCGGCCCGGCCATGGCGGGGGCGGATGTTCTGGTGGACGGCGGAAAAATTTCGCAAATCGCCGCGCACATTGAGGCCAAGGCTGACCAAACCATTGATTTGACCGGACAGCATCTTTATCCCGGGTTGGTGGATTTGGATACGCCACTGGGCCTTGTGGAGATCGAAGCCGTTCGCGCAACTCTTGACGAGGAGGAAGTCGGGCAATTCATCCCAGAAGTGGGATCTTGGGTGGCGGTCAATCCGGATTCCGAATTGATCGCGGTGGCCCGCGCCAATGGCATTGGCTATTTCGAACCAATTCCGCAAGGCACAATGGTGGCGGGCCGTTCCGGCTTGATGGCGATGGACGGCTGGACCACGGAGAGCATGGTTTTCAAAAAACCCGCCGCGCTGCACGTCTTTTGGCCGAACATGAACGTCGGTGGCGGCGGCCGGCGCGGAGGTGGGGGTGGCGGCGGACGCCGTCGTGGGGCTGGCGGCGCGTCACCAGACGAGCAAGTCAAAGAGCGCCAAAAAAAGATCAAGGAGCTGGCCGATTATTTTATTGACGCAAAAGCCTATGACGTGGCCCGCAGCGCCGCCAAAACCCACGGCGCACCCGATCCCGGCTTGAATCCTTCGTGGGAAGCGATGCGCCCCTACGTTCGCGGGGACGCTCCGATTGTCGTCCACGCAGACGATGTTCGACAAATCAAGGCAGCATTGAAATGGGCTGGCACCAACAAATACAGAATTGTCATTGCGGGCGGACGCGATGGGTGGAAGGTTGGCGATTTGCTGGCCAAACAGGACGTTCCCGTAATCTATGCTGGGACTTATACCCTGCCCTCCTCAGAATCTGACGGTTACGACATCCATTTCAAGGCTCCTGAACTGATGCACAAGGCTGGCGTGAAAGTCATCATCTCGATGCCGGAAGGCGGCGAGTCGGCCGACCCCGCCGCGCTGGCAAAGAATCTGCCTTATACGGCTGCGTCCGCCGTCGCTTACGGATTGCCCGCCGACGAGGCTTTGAAGGCGATCACTTTATATCCGGCCCAAGTCATGGGAGTCTCTGAGCAGATTGGTTCCATTGAGCCCGGCAAGGTCGCCACGCTGTTTTCCTGCACTGGCGACATCATGGATTTGCGCCAAAACGTCACTCATCTCTGGGTGGCTGGGCACGCAGTTTCGCTTGAAAGCCGCCATACCCGCCTCTACGATAAATATCGCAATCGACCAAAGCCTCAATAAGGGGCGGGCAGCAACATATGAAAACTCTGGTAGCCGATACTTTCCCGGAATCCTATATCCTTCGTCTCAAACAAATCGGGTGTGAGGTTGAGTATCATCCTTCCGCCAAATCCGAAGAGCTTCCGTCCTTTTCGCCTGGCTGCAAGATTCTCATCGTTCGCAGCAAGAAGGTTGGGGCTGAAGTCCTCAAGGCCATGCCAAATCTCGCCCTCGTTTTGCGGGCGGGCGCCGGTGTCAACACCATCGATGTCAAAACGGCCAGCAGCCTGGGCATTTTTGTAAGTAATTGCCCCGGCAAAAATTCCATCGCCGTGGCGGAACTCGTTTTCGCGCTGATCCTGTCGCTGGACCGCCGCGTTCCTGAGAACGTCGCCGCCCTCCGCGATGGAAAATGGAACAAGAAAGACTTTTCAAATGCGGACGGCGTTTACGGCAAAACTCTCGGCGTCATTGGCGTGGGCAGCATCGGCCGCGAAGTGATTCGCCGGGCGCATGCGTTCGGATTGAAAGTCGTCGCCTGGTCCCGCTCGCTGACGAAGGCGCAGGCGGAAGAATTGGGCGTGGAATTTTGCGAAAGTGTGGATGACGTTTTCCGCGAATCAGACATCGTTTCCCTGCACGTCGCCTTGGGGCCGGAAACCCGCAAGCTTGTCAACGCTTCCCGCTTATGGCTGATGCGCCCCGGCGCCATTCTCATCAACACCTCGCGCGGCGAAGTCGTCGATCAAGCCGCCCTTCGTGAAGCCGTCGAATCCAAACGAATCCGCGCCGGCCTCGACGTTTTCGATCCCGAACCGGCCGAAGGCGCCGCGCCGTTCACCGACCCGATTCTCAAATTGCCAGGCCTTCACGGCACGCACCACATTGGAGCGTCAACAACACAATCGCAAAACGCCATTGCCGAAGAGGCGGTGCATGTGGTCGAGTCGTTCATAAAAACGGGCGTGGTCGCCAATTGCGTCAACCTCGCCCACCGCACACCCGCCAAGTGGCAGTTGGTGGTGCGCCATCATGATCGCATTGGCGTGCTGGCGTTTGTGCTGGATCATATCCGCCGCGCCGGCTTGAACGTCGAGGAAGTCGAGAACGTTGTATTTGAGGGAGCGCTCGCCGCCAGCTGCCGCATCCAGCTCGCCGACCAGCCGCCCGCCGAATTGCTGGCGGAAATCCAGAAGGGCAATCCGGATATTATCGGGCTGGATTCGTTGAAGATCGGGTGAGGGGAAATTTATTTTAATCAGGAACGACCGAACGCAGGCACGGAGGCTTGGGGACGGTACCGTGCGCGCCACTTTTTCGCGGCCTAATAAGCCCTATAGGTCCTATAAGTCTTATCAAGCCGTTTGCCTGCTGTACGCCTCTTTTCCTGAGTTCGGTCGTTCCTGATTAAAAACTCTTCCCTTTTCCCATCCCAAGAATCTCCAGCGATCTCGCCAACGAAGCATCCACATCGGCGCAGACGTTTTCGCGGCCGAGCTTGTCAAGAAAACCGGCCTTGTCCATCATGAAAAGCGGCTGCGCGTGCGGGCCGCTCAAGATGAGATGCTTGCCGTGGCCAGCCAGGCGCTCGCAAATGTCCTCCAGCGCATTCAGTCCCGTCGCGTCCATGGCGAGGACGTTGCGCATGCCGAGAATCAGCACCTCTGGTTCCTGCTTTAAGCGGTGCAGGGCGCTCTCCAATTTGTCCGCCGCGCCGAAGAAAAACGAGCCGAAGATGCGAAAAAACATCACGCCTTCCGGCACCGTTTTTCCGCGCAACGAATGATGCGATCCCTCGGTCTCGGTCGATTCGTCCACAGCGGTTATTTGCGTCGTTTCTGCAACACGCTTGATGAACAAAATCGCCGCCAGCACCATGCCGATTTCAACAGCGACCGTGAGATCGATAACCACTGTCAAACCAAAAGCCGTCAGGAAAACGGCGGCGTCACTGCGCGGCCATTTGGGAAGGCGCTTGAAATTGTGCCATTCGCCCATGTTCATCGCGACGTTCACCAGCACGGCGCTCAAGGTCGCCAGCGGGATGAATTTCGCGAGGGGGGCCGCCACCATGATGATGGCCAGCAGCGTGATTGAGTGCATCATTCCCGCCACCGGCGAACGCGCGCCGCAGCGAACATTCGTCGCCGTGCGCGCAATCGCGCCCGTGGCCGCAATGCCGCCAAACAGCGGGCTCGCGATATTGGCGATGCCTTGCGCCATCAATTCCTGATTCGGGTTGTGGCGATCCCCAATCATGCCGTCCGCCACCACTGCGCAGAGAAGGGATTCGATGGCGGCGAGCAGCGCAATCGTCGTGGCCGGCTGCACCAATTCGCGCATGTGATGCCAGGACATGGCCGGAAAAGCCGGCCTGGGCAGCGTTTGCGGAATGCCTCCGAAACGCGAGCCAATGGTTTCGACCGGGAGGTTGAACAACGCGACCGCAAGAGTCCCCAGCACCAGCGCAACGACGGGAGAAGGAACGCGCCTCGCCCATTTCTTGGGCCACAGCAAAATCACCGCCAGCGACGCCGCTGCCATCAATGTGGCCTGCCATTGAGCGGTTCCGGCGTGCCCGGCCAGCGCCTTCATTTTCTCAAAAAAATCGGAGGGCACCTTGTCCAGCTTAAGTCCGAAGAAATCCTTGACCTGCGTTGTCAAGATGAGAACCGCAATGCCTGATGTGAAGCCCATCGTCACCGGGTAGGGAATAAACTTAATCGTGTTTCCGAGTTTCGCGATGCCCATGACCAGCAAAATGAAACCCGCCATGATGGTGCAGATGGCGAGATTATCCGCGCCATAGGTGGCGCAAATGTTGTAGAGAATGGCGATGAAAGCGCCAGTCGGCCCGCCGATGGCCACGCGCGAGCCGCCAAGCGCCGATATGATGAAACCCGCGATGACCGCCGTGAAAATGCCCGCCTCTGGCTTGACGCCCGACGCTATGGCAAAGGCCATGGCCAGCGGCAGCGCGACAAGGCCAACGGTGAGCCCGGCCACGAGGTCGGCGGAAAAATCATCGCGTGAATAATTGTTGAGCGTGTCCGCCAGTTTGGGGCGGAACGATATAAATGGTTTCATATGAGGCCGCCTCAGCGGCCTTTTCAGACGGGCTATTTGCTCGGCACCTGCAGGACATTGCCGTCCGTCAACAATACAAATTCCGTCCCATCACTGAAATGAACATGCATCAGGATGGAAGCGGGATCGCTCATATTCGCCATGAGCATGACGGTTGTCTTGGCTCCGCTAAACGCCTCCACTTGGGATGGCGTCAGAAAATGATGCTCGACCAAATCGTCCAGCGTTACCGATTTTGGGATGGGCTGGTTGCGGGATTTCAAATCCCGGGTGTAATCCCTGGCCGCGGCCACGATGGCAGCGCCATTGAATTTTGCGCTGGATTCCTTTGAAGTTGCGAACCAATAAATAAGCGCCGCCGCAATCATGATCGCGAGCGCGATCCCCACCGCGATGCTCATCCGGCGCGCTCGTGAATCTGTTTCTTTGATGATCACGATGGCAGCCTGTCAACGATGCCAGATGTCGCCTTCCCCATAGCTGAACCAGCGGGTGGTGGTGACTTTCTGCTGGGTGAAAAATTGGACGCCCTCGCGGCCTTGCATATGCAAATCGCCAAAAAACGATTCGTCCCATCCATTGAACGGGAACCACGCCATCGAAGCGGGCACGCCGATGTTGATGCCAACCATTCCCGCCTTGATGCGATGTTTGAACTCCCGCGCCGCCTTGCCGGACCGCGTGAAGATGGAAGCGCCGTTTCCATAGGGGCAGCGGTTCGCTGTTTCAATGGCCGCGTCAAGCTGCTCGAAGCGCATGACGTTTAGAACCGGGCCGAAAATTTCCTCCTTCGCGACGGTCATCCCGCCTTGCACATTGTCAAGCACGGTGGCGCCGATGAAGAAGCCGTTGGGTTCGCCAGGCACTTTCACCGGGCGGCCGTCGACGGCCACATTAGCGCCTTCGTTCGCGCCCGCTTCGATCAATTGCTCCACGCGCTCGCGATGCTGGCGGGTGATCACTGGGCCCATATGCGGTTGCTGTTCGCGGTCGGTCGGGCCGACTTGAATGGCGCGGGCGGCTTCGAGAATGGACGGCAAAACATTCTTCGAAGCGTCGCCAATGATAACCGCCGTCGAACCTGCCATGCAGCGTTCTCCGGCGCAGCCGTAAGCGGCCTCGATTACGCCGCGGGTCGAATTTTCGACATCCGCGTCCGGCATGATGAAAACGAAATTCTTCGCGCCGCCGTTGGATTGAACTCGTTTGCCATGCCGCGTGCCAACTTCAAAAACATGCCGCGCCACAGGCGTGGAGCCGACAAAAGAAATCGCCTTGATTTTTGGATGGGTCAAAATGGCGTCCACGACTTCGCGTCCGCCGTGAACAATATTGATCACGCCGTTCGGCAATCCCGATTCCGCCAGAAGTTGGACAATGCGGATGGCGGTCAGCGGAACCTTTTCGCTGGGCTTGAGAACGAACGTGTTTCCGCAAACGAGGGCCACCGGATACATCCACAATGGAACCATCGCCGGAAAATTGAAGGGCGTGATGCCCGCGCAAACGCCTAGCGGCTGGCGAATCGTATCGCAGTCAATGCCGCGCGCGACATTCTCCATGCTCTCCCCCATCAGCAGCGACGGGATGCCGCAGGCGAACTCGACCATTTCCAAGCCGCGCTTCACATCCCCGCGCGATTCAGCGAGGGTCTTGCCGTGTTCGCGGGTATTGAGGCGGATGAGTTCCTCGAAATGCTGTTCGAGCAGCGCCTTGAACCGGAAGAAAATCCGCGCCCGCTCGACTGCCGGAGTTTCCCACCAGCCAGGAAAAGCCGCCGCCGCCGCTTCGACCGCTTCGTCAACATGCTTCGCAGTGCACAACGGCGCCTGGGCAATCACGTCGCCGGTCGACGGATTGTGGACTGGCGTCGTGGCAACGTCGGTGAGAGTGCGCCACTCTCCGCCGATAAAAACCGGACAGGTATTCATTTCTTCAGATTTCGGCCGTTTGGAACGGAAAGGTGAAAATTGTAGCGAGTTGTGTGGAAAGGAAAAGAAAATCCTTTGGGCGGGCGCGCGGGAAATTCTCGAAACCGCCGAAGCGCCGTAGGCGCGGCACCGTTGTAGTAACGGCTAAAAAAGATTTTCAAGCTCCGTTAGGAGCGGCACTTTCTGAGCATGGCGAACACCTACACCCAAATTTACATTCACGTTGTATTTGCCGTTGAAGGCCGCCAAAACCTCATTGATCCACGGCATAACGACAGACTCCAAAAATACATCACGGGCATTGTCTCCTCGCATAAACATAAATTGATTGCGATTAACAATATGCCGGATCATATGCATCTGCTCATCGGGTTGCTGCCCGACCAGTCGCTTTCCGATCTGGTTCGAGACATTAAGGCCAACTCGTCAAAATTCATTAATGAGCTGAAATGGGTGGCCGGACGTTTTTCATGGCAGGAAGGATTTGGAGCCTTTTCGTATTCGCGTTCGCAACTCAACGCTGTAATTCATTATATTGACAACCAGCAGAAGCACCACGCCAAAAAATCATTTCGTGAGGAATACCTCGAGTTGTTGGAAAAGTTTGCCGTTCCCTACGACCCGCGATATGTATTCAAAGCAACCGATGAATGATTGCGCCTGTGCCGCTCCTGACGGAGCTTGAAAGATATCTTTTTATATTTTTCTACAACGGTGCCGCGCCTACGGCGCTCAGGGGCAACTTCATCATGGGTTGCCTCGATTGATTCTTGATCTAATTTGAAAGCTAAGAAAGACTGCGATGAGCTTTATTCTTCAAGCGTCAACCGGTGCAGATGTGCAGATTAATATCTGGCACTGGCGCCCAACAATGCTCTTGGTACGAAACGCATTGCAGCTGGATGACACTCGCTTCAAATTGTTGCAGCTCAATGGCGTTGGCGCCGAGGTATCATCGGCCGAGGCCGACAAAATAGCGAATTTCTTGGATGTATGTCTGTCAAAGTTTCCGAAGGATGGCAGGGTGCGGCTCGATGGTGAAGTCACGCGAGAACCAAAGGGACCGCCAGATTTTTCGGACGGCGATTGGGATCGACATTATTCAGCATCGTACGATTGGCTGGTGCGATTCCGAGATTTTTGTAAGAGTAGCCAAGGATTTAAGGTGATATGAAGCTTGCTGAACGAATCACAATGCGGCGGACGCCCTTGCATTCGGGGAATGTGCATCCGCGTTATAGATGTGATGGGTCTTCTCGCCGCTGGCGCGAGCGAACAAGAAATCCTTCAGGACTTTCCGTATCTGGAACCAGACGACATCAAGGCTTGCCTCGAATACTCTGCCGAAGCTGGGACTTAACTTTTCGATAACGCATCCGACTGCTGCACAAACGAGTCTCCACTCCATTCCGCATCGGACCCAACCACTTTTTTCGGCGTGGCGGCGGCGGCTTTTTGGGCGGCTTTGCGCTGGGCTTGTTTCTGGACGAGACCGAAATGGGTCGTGAAATACGGGAGGCTTTTGCCTTTGAAATCAGCCAGCGTGTTGAATTTATGCTTGTCCATGAAGGCCAGCAGTTCGTCCTGCATCGGCTTGACGCACTCGTATCCTTCCTTCATGACGCCGGTGCAAACTTGCACCGTGTCCGCGCCGACAAGTATGAATTGCGCCGCGTCCGTGCCAGACTCGACGCCGCCGATGCCCGAGAGCGAGCGGCCGGGAAATTCCTTCGCGGTCATCGTCGCGATTTCCATCACCATGCGGAGCGCAATGGGGCGGACAGCTTTGCACGAATAGCCACCCGGTGTGCTGTAGCCTTCCACGCTCGGCTCGGGCCGCAAGGTGTCGAGGTTAATTCCCATCACGCAGCGAATCGTGTTGATCGCGCTGATGCCCTGGCATCCGGCCTTCAAGGCCGCGCGGCTCGGCTCTTCGATGTGCGTGACGTTTGGCGTCATCTTGGCCCAGACGGGCTTTTTGGCCGCGCCCATGACCCAGCCGCAAACTTCTTCCAGGATCTCGCAATCCTGCCCCATGGCCGCGCCCATTTTGCGCTCGGGCAATCCGTGCGGACACGAAAAATTCAATTCAAATCCATCCACGCCGACGTCCTGGCAGCGCTCGACAATTTCAACCCACGCGTCCTTGTTGTATTCCTCCATGATCGAGGCGATAAGAACGCCTTCGGGGAACATGTCTTTGCACTTCTTGAATTCATCGAGCCAGATTTTGAAGGGGCGGTCGCTGATGAGTTCGATGTTTTCCCAGCCAACAACTTCGTCACCGGCTTTGCTGTGCAGTTTCGCGTAACGGGGGGTGACGTTGATGACTTTGGAAGCGTCGAGGCTGATGGTCTTGGCGATGACCGCGCCCCAGCCTTCCTTGAAGGCTTTGGCAATGACGTTCAGGTTGGTCCCGGGTGGCCCGGAGCCGATGACGAAGGGGTTCGGCATTTTCAGCCCGTCAACGGTTGTGGCAAGAGATGGCATAGGTTTATTTTTTTGTTGAGGTAGGGACGCCTCGCCGAGGCGTCCGGGCTTGCGCATGAACCACGCCTCAAAGCGGACGCCTCGGCGAGGCGTCCCTACCTTACAACTTTGGCTTCCAATTTGTCAGCGTTGCGGCATTCTAGGCGGATGGTCACGCTTATGCCAGCGGAAATTGGCGAGGCGCGCCTCTGAATGCATGGATCCATTTCTAAAAGCAGCCATCGACGAAGCCAAGGCAGGGTTGGCTGAGGGCGGCATTCCCATCGGCTCCGTCCTGGTTTACGAAGGCAAAATCATCGGGCGCGGCCACAACCAGCGCGTCCAAAAAGGCAGCGTCATCCATCATGGCGAGATGAATTGCCTGGAAAACGCTGGGCGAAAGACCGCCGCCGTCTACAAGAAATGCACGATTTACACCACGCTTTCGCCCTGCCCGATGTGCAGCGGCGCCATTCTCCTTTATTCAATCCCGCACGTGATCGTCGGTGAGAACGTGACATTCATGGGCGGCGAAGACCATCTGCGCGCCAACGGCATCAAGGTCGATGTCTTGCAGGATCCCGAATGCATTCAAATCATGCGCGATTTCATCGCCAAGAATCCGCAGTTGTGGAATGAGGACATCGGCGTCTGAAGACCCGTCCTTCAGCAATGGAAAGAAGACTCAAATCCCCCATCGATCCTGAATTGCAGAGGCGCATCCAGGAACTGATCATTTACAAAGGCGGCACGCACAATCCCGATCTCGTCGCCGACATCATTGTCAACGCGCTGAAATTGCTGACCGACGTGGAGGATCGCGGCGACGTGCGGCTGATTCGCACGGCGGTTCGCGAATTGCGATACGCGTTCCGGCTGTTCAAGCCGTACGCGGAGAAACGCAAAGTCACCATCTTCGGCTCGGCCCGCACAAAATTTGATGAGCCCGAATACAAGCAGGCGGTGGAATTTGGGAGGCAAATGGCGGCATCCGGCTGGATGGTGATCACCGGGGCCGGCCCCGGAATCATGCGCGCCGGACACGAAGGCGCGGGTTTGGAAAACAGTTTTGGCGCGAGCATTCGCCTGCCGTGGGAAGAAGGCACCAACCCGATCATGTTCGGCGACAAGAAGCTGATCACTTTCAAATATTTCTTCACCCGGAAGCTCACCTTCGTGCGCCATGCCGATGCCATCACCCTTTTTCCCGGCGGCTTCGGCACGATGGATGAAGGCTACGAAGCGCTCACCCTGATGCAGACAGGCAAGACGCGCCTGCGCCCGCTGGTGCTCATCAATCCGCCCGGCTCGGCTTATTGGAGGACGTGGGACAAACACATGCGCGAGCACTTGCTGCGCTCCAATTTAATCAGCCCGCCGGATTTGAATTTGTATCATGTCACTGAAAGCGTCGAGGATGCCGTCAAACATATTGCGCGCTTTTACCGCAATTATCATTCGATGCGCTCGATTGCGGAAGAATTGGTGATCCGCCTCAAAAATGCGCCGACACCATCGGCCATCGAGGCGCTGAATGAAGATTTCGAGGACATCATCACCGGGGAAAAAATCCGGACCGTCGGCCCCTCGCCGGAAGAGCAGGATGAGCCTTCGACACTTTCCTTGCAGCGGATTGCCTTCGGTTTCAACCGCAAGGATTACGGCCGGCTGCGCCATCTGATCAATGTCTTGAATACGTTGTAGCGAACCGAACTGACGCCGCCACGCCATGTCCGACACGCTCATTTCCTCGCTGATTGTCCTGGGCTGCATCGCCACGGTCATCTTCATTTATTTCCAAAATAATCCCCTTGGACTCAGTGGCCGGTTTGTCACGAGGCGCTTCATCAACTGGTTCCCCTTGGGCATGACTTACGCGTTCATGTACATGGCGCGCTACAATTTGACAGTGGCCAAAATCGCGCTGGGCAAGGACATGACCAACCAGGATTTCGGGATCATCTTCGGCGTAGGGACGTTTGTTTATGCCTTCTCATTTCTTATCAACGGGCCGCTGGTCGATAAAATTGGCGGCAAGAATGGAATGCTCATCGGCGCCATCGGCTCAAGCCTCGCCAATGTTGCCGTCGGCTACTTGACGTATCTGATGTTAACGCACCGCGCGCACATTCCTTTGCGGACGGCCTTCTCAATTCTCTACGGGTTGAACATGTATTTCCAAAGTTTCGGCGCCGTTTCCATCATCAAGGTGAAGGCGTATTGGTTCCATGTCCGGGAACGCGGGGTTTTCGGCGCGATTTTCGGAACGCTCATTTCTCTGGGTGTCTATTTTGCGTTCGATTGGAATCACGCGCTGGTTGAGATGGTGACGGCGAACAGGACGGGAGAGATCGGTTGGTTCCATCATCTCCTGCTCTCGGTTTTCGCGCCGAGGGACGGCGCTGCAAACGCGCTGTGGGTGGTGTTTTATCTGCCTGCCGCGGTGCTCATGGCATGGGCGCTCATCGATCTATTGATTATCAAAGACACGCCGGAGGAAGCCGGGTTTCCTCCGTTCGACACCGCCGATGCCTCGAGCGGCCACATGGATGAGGAACTGACAACGATGGATCTGCTTAAGAAAGTCTTCGCCAGCAAACTTATGTTGACAGTGGCGGCCATCGGCGTGACGGTCGGCGTGCTGCGCAATGGGATCATGACCTGGTATCCGATATTCGCGAAGGAAATGAACCAGCCGCAATCGGTTTTCATCACAAAAAATTGGGGGTTGCTGGTGTGCGTATTCGGAATTGTGGGCGGCTTTTTGGGCGGCTGGATGTCCGATAAATTTTTCCAATCCCGCCGCGGTCCGCCTGCGGCCATTTGCTCGGCCATCATGTTTGTCCTGGCGGGAGCCATCGCGCTGTTCCTTTTCAAAGCGCCGCTGATCGTCGGCTGGTCGGCGGTGCTGATCACCCTGTTCGTCATCGGCGTGCATTCGATCATGGCGGGAACGGCGGCGCCGGATTTTGGCGGGCGCAAGGCGACCGCCACCTGCTCGGGAATCGCCGATGGATTCGTTTATCTTGGCGTCAGCATCCAATCTTTCGCCGCCGGTTATCTGACAAGTCCCGAAACTTTTCCCACCATTAATCGCTGGTATTGGTGGCCGGTCTTTCTGCTGCCGTTTGCGGTGCTGGGAACGATCTTTGCCGTTTCGATGTGGAATCAACTTCCCGCTGCCACGCGCAAATACATTGCCGAACGCGAACGCGATGAGGCAGCCAAGCTCTCCCAATGAGCCAGCCGATCAAACTTGTCACCATCGATGGCGATGGCTGCCTCTTCGCCTACACGGAAATCGGCAGCGAGTTTCATTCAAGCTGGGACGCCGTGGCGTTCGCCTATGGATTGAAAGAAACCTGGGACGCGCGCTGCAAAAAATATTACCTTGCCGTCGACAAAAGCAACCAATGGGCCGAGGAGGACGCGGCGGATTTGCGCGGGCGCTCGCTTCATATCGCGGAGCCTGTCTTGTTTCCGATTCCCTATTCGCCCGGCGCGCGGGAATTCCTGGAGGCCAGCCGCGGCCGGCTCGTGCGCGGATTGCTGTCCGGCTGCCTTGATCTCGTTGGCAAGCGTGCGGCGCGGGAAACGGC
The DNA here is from genome assembly GCA_963764165.1 of uncultured Verrucomicrobiae bacterium. Classification (GTDB taxonomy): domain Bacteria; phylum Verrucomicrobiota; class Verrucomicrobiia; order Limisphaerales; family Palsa-1400; genus Palsa-1400. Next base: position 1,937,083 of record CAVXRD010000002.1, on the reverse strand, counting down.
GCTGGATTTCTGCTTCTGCAACATCATGCACACGGAGAACGGCGTGTTCAGCGGAACATTTGACATGTCCGTTTCTCCCTGGGAAAAGCATTTGCTGCTGCCGAAAATTTGCAGTCAATACTCGGTTCGCCCGCAAGAGATTTGCCACGTGGGCGACCACGAGAACGATATCCCGTGCTTCGAGAAAGTGGGATTGCCCATCGCCTTCCGCCCCAAAACGCCGGCTGTGGCGAAGGCGGCTAGACATGTCATTGACGATTTCGGGGAGTTGAACCGGGTTCTGGGGATCTGACTGAAAGGTAGGGACGCCTCGCCGAGATTGTCTCAAAACTTCTGTTTTTTGAGGAATGTATTTGACAATATGTGAGCCTTTAGTTGACAATGCCGTTCAACAAATATGGCTCAACCGATTGCCCCTGATTACGGACAGCAGTTCCTCCTCCCGCCCGCCCTGGAGGACTGGGTGTCCGCCGACCATCCCGCCCGCTTCCTGCGCGAATTTGTCGACCAGTTGGATCTGCCCCAGCTTGGGTTTGTCATTCCCGCCGCCGCCGAAGGCCGTCCGCCCTATGCCCCCAGCCTCCTGCTCAAGATTTGGCTTTACGGTTATTTCCACCGCATTCGCTCCACCCGCAAGCTGGAAACCGCCTGCACGGAGCATGTCTCGCTGCTGTGGCTGACGGGGCTCAACGCCCCCGACCACAACAGCCTCTGGCGGTTCTGGGACGGAAACAAAAAGGCCCTGCGCCAGGTTTTCAAGCAAACCGTGCAGCTGGCCCTCCGCACCGGGGCGGTGGGATTTGCCTTGCAAGCGTTGGACGGCACCAAGATTCAAGCCGCCTGCAGCGGGCCGCAGGGCTGGAGCAAGGTTTACATGGAGAAGCTCCTGGCCCAGCTGGATGGCGCCTTGGAGGAAATCGAGCTCAAAGTCGTGGCGGAGAACCAGGATTCCAGCGCACCGGGCTGCCGGCTGCCCGCCGGGTTGGCCCAGCGCCAGGCCCTGCGCGAGGAAATCAAAAAAGGCCTGGCCCAGCTGCAGGCCGACGGGCGCCACCATTACCATCCAGCCGAACCGGAGGCGCGCCGGATGAAAGTCGGCGACACCAACCGCTTTGCCTACAACGCCCAGGCGGTGGCCGACAGCCAGGAGGGCATCATGGTCGCCTGTCAAGCCACCCGCCAGGAAACCGACGCCGGCCAGCTGGTCCCCATGATTGAAGAAGCGAGGCAAAACCTCGGTCCGGCGGCCATTCCAACCCTCACCGCCGCCGACGCCGGCTATGGGGGCGGGGCCGACTTGAAAGCGGCCGTGGAACAGCAGATGAATGTGCTGGCCCCGCCGGCGGAGGGCAAGCCAGCCCACGACAACGCCTACGCGACGCAGCATTTTCATTATGACGAGGCGGCCCACACCGTCACCTGCCCGCAAGAGCGCCTTCTGGACCACGAAGGCCAGACCACCAAGAAAGGCCAGACCGTTGAGCGCTTCCGCTGCCATCACCGAGACTGTCCCGTGCGCGCCCTCTGCAGCCGCGATCCCAAAGGGCGGCAAGTCGAAGTGTGGCCGCACACCACGCTGGTGCAAGCCATGCGGGCCCGGCTGCAAGAGCCAGGACCCGCCGCGCTTTATGGAAAGCGCAAAGAGATCATCGAACGCCGGTTTGGGCAGCTCAAGCAACACGACGGCTTTCGGCGTTGGACAGTTTGGGGTCTGGAAGCCGTGCAAGCCCAATGGGCCTTGTTATGCGCCACCTTGAACCTGCGAATCCTCTATAAAAAGTGGCAGGCCCGGGTCCAGACGCCGAAAATGGAAGTCAAAACCGCCGCGGTTGAAGGAAATTTGGCGATGGCGGCCTAAAAAAGGAGGGAAAGGGAAGCTTGGCGTCATCGCTGACGCCAGCCACGCTCTGACAACTAAAAGTTGACACCCGTTTCCACAGCCCCTATTGGTGCCCATATAACCAGATCGGCCAGACTAAAACGTTTTGAGACAGTCTCCGCCGAGGCGTCCGAGGCCGTAGTGTTTTTCGAATGCGTTCGGACTCGCGAGAGTCCTCGGACGCCTCGGCGAGGCGTCCCTACCTTTGCCACTACAATTCGTGCTTCACCATTTGTATGACAATGTGGATGCCTTCGCCCAAAGCCAGCAGCAGCATTGCGATGCCGGAGCCATGCTCCATGCGAAGCAGGGTTTTCGGGGTGAATTTTCCGTATCCGCGTGACACGGCGTAACTCAATCCTGTAAACCAAAGGCTCGTGCCCGCGCCTACGCCCGCCACACACATCCAGACATCCCCCCAGGTTCCGCCGACCCAATCGCTGGCGCGAAACTTGATCGCCAAAAAGATCCAAAAGACGAATACACCCGGGTTGCACATGACGCGCACCAATCCGATGGCGAAGGCGGAGTGCGGATGCAATTTCTTTTGGAATTTGCCCCCCTCAGCCACGCAGGACGGCACTTCCTTCGTCAGCAAAAAGCGGATGCCCAGATAAAGCATGAAGCCAAAGCTGACGAACTCCATGATCGCCTTGACCTTCTTGCCTGTGAACAGCGAAGCGAACCCGGTGAACGCCAGCGCGCAATAAATGACCTCCATAATCGAGGCGCCGATCCCGATCAGAACCGCCCACATCAGGCCGCGCCTTGCGCCTTCGTTGAGAATCGTCACATTGACCGGCCCAACCGGGACGCTCAGGATGAATCCGCTGACAAATCCGGTGATGAACGCCAGAAGAAGATGATGCCCTTCCATATTAATCGGCGGGCGGGCCGCCGTTCTTTCCTTCTTCGTCTTCCTCGTCCTCCTCAATTTCGTGCCGGACTTTTCTGGAAATGCGCGGGCGGATGAAACCGTAGAGCAGATAAATGGTGAACATGATCGGCAGCACCACCGGCAATATAATGCGCCGCCCGATAAACAGCGCGGCGAGCAGGATTATGAAGATAGCCGTCTTGGAAAACGATCGGCGCGAGCGCAGATCCAGATTTTTGAACGATGGATATTTGACCTCGCTTACCATCATGAATGAAAGAAACATCAGCACCGTCGGCAGCAAATAACGCCATGAGCCCTTGGAAAGATCAATGCGGTCTTCATCCCACATCAGAAACATCGTCAACGATGCCACCAATCCCGCCGCCGCCGGGATGGGAAATCCGAGGAACTCCTTCCCGCCCCCGCCGCCGGACATCGCGGCCAAACAATTGAAGCGGGCCAGCCGCAGGGCGCCGCAAATCAAATAAATCGAGGCAATGAACCAGCCCAGCTCAGGCTTGTCGGCAAACACTTCGCGCAACACCACGCGATGCACAAGGAAGGCTGGCGCGGCGCCGAAGGAAATCAAATCCGCCAACGAATCGAATTCACGCCCGAAGGGACTTTCCACGCCTCCCATCCTCGCGAGCCGCCCGTCGAGCGCGTCGAAAATGCAGGCGAGGAGAATGAACAGCAGGGCGGTTTTGATCTGCCAGTTTCCCGCGGGCCCCAGCGGCGCCTCAACGATGTAACCCAGCGCAACAAAACCGCTGAGAAGATTTCCCGCCGTCATCAGATTCGGAAGAAAATGAATCTTGAACGGGCCGTCGTTCTCGGGCGGAGCGGGTTCCATAATTATATTTTGGACGCCATCACCGTTTTGCCGCCGATGCCGCGGTCGCCAACCTTTACTTTGAGTTTATATGACAGTGGCAGGTAGAGGTCGCAGCGGGAGCCAAATTGAATCAAACTCATGCGATCGCCGCGATTGAGTTCATCGCCCGCCTTGACGAATGGGATGATGCGCCGCGCCAGCACGCCTGCAATGAGGCGCACGCCGATTTTCTCGCCAATGGTTTCCGCGCATTCCAGACCAATCAGCACGTTTTCGTTGTGGACGGCGGAATCGGCCTCCAGCGCGCTGATGAATCTTCCCGCTGTATGCTTCACCAATACAACTTTTCCGCTGACGGGCGCGTTTTGCACGTGAATATCTATGACCGACAGGAATATCGAAATGCGATGGCATCGGCCTCCGGGATATTCCGAATTGTCGATTTGTTCGATCGCGTCAATCTTGCCGTGCCCCGGGCAAAGCACCACGCCGGGCTCCCGAGGCGGATCCGGATCCGGGTCGCGGAAAAAGTAGAGAGTGAACAGCGCAAACAAAATCCAGATCGCGCCCAGGACCACAAATAAAATGACGAGGATGCCGGACAGAAATTTGGCAATGACACCCACCAATCCCAGGCCGAAGGCCAAAAGACCGGCCACGCAAACCAATGCCAGCGACATCAAAATCAGTCTCAGCGCGGCGCTCCGAGCTCGCCCAGTATGTTTCATCGCGGAAGGCTACCTTGCCAAAGGGGGAAAACTCAAAACCAATTTTGAGCCTTTTGGGTATTGGGAAGGAAATTGAATCTGGGACTCACGAACTCATGAAAAGAGATCTCAGCGATACCGAGAGGAGGGGAAACATAATTGAATCAGGAACGACCGACCGCAGGAAAAGAGGCCTCAGCCTCTGTTCCTGAGTTCGGTCGTTCCTGATTCATCAATGCCTTATCCGCTTTTTTTAGCGGACGATCACCCGCAGCGCGTTCGGCAGCACCGAAAACGTCACCGGCAGTTCTCCCACATATTCTCCATCTAATTGCAAGCCGACGCGGCTCGCGCTCCGCAGCGTTACCGTTGGCGAGCGGAAACATTGCGACTTCCAAAATCGGTGGACACTCCCGGTCGCCAGACCCATTCCGGCCTGCATCGCGGACCAAACATTGGCGGCGGGCAGCACACAAATGTCCAGAAGGCCGTCGTGGAGGCTTGCGGCCGGGAAGAGTTCGAAACTTCCTCCGTAAAAACGCCCGTTCCCGAGGAGAACCAACTCGCCGGAAGCCGGGGCAGAACCGGTTACTTCGATCTTGGGCTGGCTCTCGCGCAAAGCATGAAGACCCGCGACAACGTAAGCCATGGGGCCGGTCTTTTTCTTCAATTCCCAGCTCACAAGCTCGACCGCCCGCGCATCGAGGCCAGCCCCGGCCAATTGCAAAAACACCCGGGTTTGCGGGGCGCCGTTCAACCAGAATTCCGCCCGCCCCAAATCCACTTTCAGCTCGTTGCCGGCCGCGAGCATTCTCGCGGCGCCGGGCAGATTCCGCGGCAATCCCAATTCGCGGGCGAAAACATTGATCGTTCCCAGCGGCACCAAACCAAGCCGGACGGCGGCCAGTCCTCCCGGCACGTCGGCAATGCCATTGACCACTTCGTTGGCGGTGCCGTCGCCGCCCACGGCGACAACAGTTCCAAAACCTTCGCGCACGGCGTCGCTGGCAATGCGGCGGGCGTCGGAGGGGCCCTTGGTGTGGCGCAGCGCGGCGCTGGGGAAAAGCGCGCTGAGTCTGGCGTTGAACGCCTCGGCTTTCTGCCCTCGGGCCGAGGGGTTGAAGATGAGGCAGGTTTGCACCTGGGTCTGACAGGGTGTTAGCTGAGGGACATGGCCGCGGAACCAATGGCCACCGCGAGAACACTGGAGACTTGTTCGATCTCGGTCATCTGCTGCGCGCCCAGCGCGATATTCAGGCCGTCGGTGGGAAACCAGGCCTTGCATTGAACCGCCAATTCGGTTTGCAGCATCTGGACAAGGAATTCCGACCGGGCCGCGCCGCCGCAAATCAAAACTTTATTGACAGTCTTTTCGCGCTGGTGCTCGAAGAAATCTATCGAGGCGCGCAATTCGCGGCCCAAGGGCGTGAGCAATGGCAGCAAATGCCCTTCCACCTCTTGCGGCATGCCGACCTTGATGCCCTCCGCCTCGGCGTAAGTGATGTTCATCGCCTCGGCCAGGCCGGTGGTGATGCGATCCCCGCCCAATTCCACCGAGCGGCTCAGGCACAGCTCGCCGTCGTCAAGAATGCTGATGGCGGAAGACTTGAACCCGAGATCCACAATTGCCACCACTTCCTTGTTGAAGGTGTCCGGCTGGACAAATTCGAGGGCGTTGACCGGCCCCAGCAGGCTGAGCGTGACGTGGCTGGGTGTCAGGCCGGCGGCCTTGACGGAACTGGCCAGGGTGGCGAGCAATTCCCGGCGCGCCCCCCCCACCCAAACTTTGTATTTGACAATACCCGCCTTGGTCGGTTCGCCCGGCTTCGCCCCGCGGGGGGGCACAATGAAGCAGTCGAAAACATGATCCCGCAAATCCTGCTGCAAATGCGTCTTGGAATTGAACTTCAGCATCTGGCGCATTTCCGCGACGGGCATCAGCGGAAGCTCGGTGCTGCGCAGAACGGAATCGCCCGCGCCGACAGAAATGGTGACCTGCTTGGTCTTCGGCTGGATGGCCTCCATGGTGGCGCGAAGATGCTCGGTGAGCAATCCCTGGGGCATTGCCTTGTCGTAGATGGGCGCATCCTGGACGGCATACTTGGTGAGGCTGTAGCCCTTATCCGAGCGCTCCAGCAAAACCGCCTTGGTTGTGCGCGACCCCAAATCGACCGCAAAAACCTGGTCGCGGTTTTTTTTGCCGTTTAGGAACGGAAATGTCATCGTTGTGTAATACCAGTATCGGCTTGCAAGCGGAAGGAATTTAATAGCCAGTCAAAACTGAGATGGCACTTCTCGTAATCGCGGCTGTCGCACTTCAGAGTAAATTCGAAGCTGCCATCGGCGAAGGGAAGATAAGCATCCTTGATGCGGATGGTGGTGCTGCCTGCGGCCGGCTGAAAAAACTCGAACACCGAGCCGGCGCCGCAGGACGTGTAGCAGGCCGAAGCGCGCGCGAAGGAGGCGGAGGCAAATTTCTTCACCACGATGTCGCGAAGCTCGTCCTGCCTGGGCAATTTTCCCGCGTAATTGGTGGACATTTTCAGAGTGATGACGCTGCTGTCGTTTTGGGATGAAAATATGATGGTCTGGTCGATGGCGCGAACCTGCGCGCCATATTCCCGCGGCACGCGCAGCGCGAAGTGCCCGTGGTCCGTTTCAATGATGAGCAGGCTGGCGGTTCCGCCCTCCATCATTTTTTCCTCGGAAGGATAAGCCTTGAAGGCCGGCTGCGCCTGGGCGGAAACGAGGGCGGCCAGCACGAGAAAACTGAGCGGGAAAATTTTCGGCATAAAGAGCAATTAGAAAACAGTCGCGCCGTTTGTCAGGGAATACCACCGGACGCGGTTCAAGTAAGTCACGCGCGGCACAAGCGGCGGCAACTGCGAGGGGTTGTTGAAGTTGGTGTCGTAAGACCAATTTCGGTTCGGCGGGTTGTAAACCGTCCCGGTCCCGGGCCATGGGGAATTTGCGATCTGGCTCGGAAACATTTCCACCATGGACCCATTGTAATAAAAATTCACGCCAGACCAATTTTCCTGAAACCGCACAAAGTTCTCGACCCCCCCGCTGTAATGGGATCCGTTCGACGGCACGTTGCCGGTCAAAATCGCCGCATTCACCGTATCCGGCGCAGCGACCCGGTTGGTGGTGCCACTGATGCTTGCGGTCGAATTATTCGGGTTCCAAGCCGAGGAAAGAATCGTAACGGCATCGGCGTAAACCGCGCTGGGCAGCGAATCAGAGACGTTAAACGTCTGGAGCATTCCCTGGCCGCTGGTATTGGTCACATTCCAATTCCCCACTATGTAGGCCGGATCGGGTGTGACGACGGAGAGGCCGTTGGCAGGAAGCTGCCCTCCGTTTGTAAGCACGATGCCTGGTTCGGCGTACTGGACGTAGTTGGTCGTATATGTGTAATTGGTAACAACTCCGCTGATGCTGGCGTATGTGTAGCCGGTGATGCCGTTGAAAATGTAGCCGGAGATGGCCGCGTATGAATACGAGGTGTAGGAATAGCTGTACCCTGTGATCAGGTTGTAGGTATAGGTTCTGCCGCCGCCCGAGCCATTCGTCGTAATTGACCCTGTGTAGGTGTTAGGCGCCGGCAGGGATGAGGTGGTCGTTCGCGTCGTGTTTGTCGTAATGCTGCCGGTGTAGTGGCCTGGGGAAGGAGGTGAGGACACATTGGAATAGTTGGTGGTGTTGTTCGTTATTGTGCCCGCGTAAGTTCCGGCAGCCGGGGAATTGGTCGAGGTTGTGGCGATCAGGTTCGTAGTCAGGATGGGTGGAATAAAGTTGCTGGTCGGATACGTGGCCGAAGTCGTCACTGACGTATTGGTCGCAACCGGGGGCAAATAACTCCCCGCGGTCGGATAGTTGCTGGTGGTCATCGTGGCCGTATTCGTCGTGTAAGATGTGTTCGTCGTGATCGTCGAATTGCTCATAAAGCGGTTGTCCGCCACGTAAATCGACTCCACGTTGGCCGCGGCGCTTCCGCGCAGGCCCGCGAGGAGCGGCCGCAGCGTCGCGTTGGTGTTGCTCCACTGGGTCAATTTGCCGATATCGATATCGATGGGATCAACCGTCGCCGCATCACGCATGTTGTAGAAAGATCCGTTGGTATTGATGAACTTGCTCCAATCGCCATTGGAAATGACGGTGTCCGCGCCATTGACCGCCACCCCGCTGGTGACGGTGATGACGTTGTTGTTGGAAATAGTGATGATCATGTCCACTTGGTTATAGAGACGATTGGTGCCAATCGTCGAGTTTGGCGACTCGCCGGCGGGAGGCATTTGGATGATGGCGTAAACCGATCCGCTGGTGTTGCTGCCAGACGTGTTGGTTCCCACCGGAAGCGTCAGCGGATTCACATCGGCCACGTGATTGCCATCGAAATTGATCGTGCCGACTGGATTGTTCGGCGCTGGATTCAATGGACTCCATGTTTGACTCAATGTGCCGGTTGCCGAGACATCGGTGTAAAAACTCAGCGTGACGCCTGAACCAGGATCGACGTAAATATTGGTGTTCCCATGAACCGTGCCGTTGATCACCATGTTGGCGCCCGGCCCAATCTCCATTGTATCATTGTAAAAGATGGCGAATTGGAAGATGGGTATCTGCCCAAAGACCACCTCCTGCCCGACCGTCGCGGGAACATGGTACATCGTGCTCGCGTTCGAGGCGCTGGCGATGATTTCGAAGTCCGAGCCCACATATTGCAAACCCGAGTAAGGCGGCCCGGCATAGTTCGTCACATTCGTGCTGACGCATTGGACGATCACGGTGCCGCCGGACGACGACGAACCGGAGCCAAATCGGTAATTTGCCCAATACGGGCTGTCCGTGGTCGTTGGCACAAGCGCATTGTAGGACGAGGCGGCCGTTTTCGTGTAGACCAGTCCCACGCCGTAATTCTGGTCGTCCTGCACCATCGCGCTGAGGACTTTTTCCGTGGCCGATTCCGCCGCGTAGGCTGTGGTGAAATATTCAGCGTTGCGCGCGGTCACGGTGGCGTTTTCGTTGGCCCACGTCATGACGCTGGCCACCAGCAGGAGCGCCGCCGCCGCCAGCGACATCACCACCAGCAGCGCCCAGCCGCTCTGGCTCCTTGGGGAATGGGATCGGCTGGTCTTCATGGCCGGTTGCGGGAGGCGACGTAGGTGACGATCTGATAAAAATCAACCGCGCCGCCGGGCTGGATGACGATCTGCGGATTTTGCAGCTTCGTGTAAGCAAGGCAAACCATGATCAAAGGCGTTCCAACAGCATTGGATTGAGGCACCCAAACGCCGTTCTGGACGTTGTAGGCGGAGAAAATGTTGCTGTTGTAGGCGTTGTTCGTCATGAGCTGGTTCGCGCTCACCATCCGGTAGTCGCCCGAATTTGATCCAGTCCAATTGGTCCGGTACAGGTTGCTGCTAGCCGGGTCATAATAATACATGATCCAGGCGCCGTTGGTGTTCCCGTTGGTATTGGCCTGCATGATCATCAGCGCGTTGCCCTGCTGCCAGGTGTTGGTGCCGCCCACGTTGGTGAAGCCGCCGAGACTTCCATTGCCGACATAATTCGACGCCCCAGACCGGACATCGGAGAAAATCATTCCCAGGGCCTTGGCGGAATCGTCGCTGCAACTGAGCCAGATTTGCTGGCGCACCGCCATCGACGCGCCATACATGTTGGCCATGATCATCCCCGTGCAAAGGATCACCAGCGTGCCCATCACAATAAGCATCTCTGTCGCGGTGAATCCGTCGCGGGGCTGGGTCCAGCTTGAGCTGAGGCGGATTTTCACAAGTCCGGCCCCCGCAGAACGGCCACCGAGTTGGTGAACGTTCCCATCCCCATGAAATTCCACACGCAACTGACCTGCACCTGCAGGTAGGGCGGATTGGTCGAAATCTGGGTAACTGTCGCAAAATTGGTCGCATAAACGAGATTCGTCCCGCTGTTGGGCATGCAAAGCGCGTTGACCTGCGTATTTGTCATCGAAGGGCTGAAAACATTGGTAATGCTCGTCCCCGAAACCACCCACGTTGCAGCCACAATGCTTTCCATCTGCTGCATCGCCATTTGGGTGGCCGCCAGTTGATAAGCGGAAAACTGGGCCCGGCGCGAGGCGATGGTGTAGCCTTGAAACATCCCCGCCATGACCATGACTCCAATGGCCAGCGCCACACAGACTTCGATAAGCGAAAATCCGAGAGAGGCCGCCCGGTTTCTGAGTGATCGACGCGCGCGCATATATGTAGGCAATTTCTTCTTACTGCAATCCCTCGACGAACTTCTAATCGGCAACTATGAAGCAATTCTTAAGCCATGCCACCTTATGCGGCAGGGATTCTGGAGATTGCCGCAGGGCGGCGGGTCAAGAATCCATGTTCGTCGAACGGTTTCTCCATGCTTTTTTTGCCGATTTATGCCATGATGCGGTTGAATTTGGCCTCATTTAAAGCGAAACTTTGCCGAACCCCAATGTTATTCTGGATTCCACGCGATTTATAATGGCTCGACGGAGTCTCGCCCGGCGGAAATTAAACTTCAGCCCGCCGGTTGGTTGACTTGATTGGAGGGCGTTCTTAGACTGCGATTATGGAAACTCTCATTTCTCAGGCCCCATTCGGCCAGACGGCGGACGGATCCCCGGTGAATATTTTCACCCTCAGCCGGCCCAGCGGAATGGAGGCTCGCATCACCAATTACGGCGGCATTGTGGTTTCGCTGAAGGTTCCTGATCGCCATGGCCGAATGGACGACGTGGTGCTGGGATATGAGGACTTGCAGGGTTATCTAAAGGCCACGCCCTATTTTGGGGCGCTGGTTGGGAGGTACGGGAACCGGATTGCCGGGGGATCCTTTGCGCTTGAAGGCGCGCGTTACCAGCTCGCCACCAACAGCGGCACAAATTCCCTGCACGGCGGCAACCTCGGATTTGACAAGAAAATCTGGAAAGCCGCCCAGATTTCCGGCCCGAATGGCCCTTCGTTGGAACTCACTTATGTGAGCGCCGACGGCGAGGAAGGTTATCCGGGGAACCTGACCGTCAAAGCCGTCTATTCAATGACGAGCGACGACGGCTTGCGCCTCGATTTCACCGCGACCACGGACAAAACAACCGTTCTGAACCTGACGCAGCACACCTATTTCAATCTCGCCGGGAAGGGCGATGTTCTCGGGCACGAAGTGCAAATCAATGCAGACCGCTTTACCCCGATTAACAGCGATCTGATTCCGACCGGCGAATTGAAGCCCGTGGCTGGCACGCCGTTTGATTTCCGCGCCCTGCACGTCATCGGCGCGCGCATTGAAGACGCTGACGAGCAACTGAAGTTGGCCCGCGGCTACGATCATAATTTCGTGCTAAATCATCCGCCCGGCCAGCTTGGCCTCGCGGCCCGCGCCACCGAGCCGGCGAGCGGCCGCATATTGGAAGTCCTTACCACCGAGCCGGGTTTGCAGTTTTACACCGGAAATTTTCTCGACGGCTCCATCACCGGGAAGGGCGGGCGGGTTTACGCGTTCCGAACGGGCTTTTGCCTGGAGGCGCAGCATTTCCCGGATTCCCCCAACCAGCCGGAATTTCCGTCCACCGTCCTCAGGCCGGGAGAGACCTACAAGAGCGTCATCATCTTCCGATTTCCCCAGACTCATTGATTGCCCACTATGGAAGATACAACTGTCAAATTAACTCGCGATTGCGACGCGATTCAAATTCCCCTGGGCAACACGTCGCGCCTGCACGAAGGCACGCCCGTCGACATCACGCAAACTCTCGGCGGCAATTACACCGTGCGCGCTCCGGGCGGCTTGTTCCGCATCGCCGCCAGGGATGCCGACGCGCTGGGCATCCAGCCATCTCGAAGCCTGATGGAAGAAGTCGCCGAGAAACCGGCGGGCACAACAGGCCCCGTTGATGAGAAGCTGGTCTGGGACACGTTAAAGTCATGCTTCGACCCGGAAATCCCGGTGAACATTGTTGACCTTGGCTTGATTTACGATCTCGTCATCGAACCCGCTCCAACGGGCAACAGCATCGTCCGCGTGAAGATGACATTGACCGCGCCAGGCTGCGGGATGGGAACCGTCATTGCCTCCGATGCGCGCCAGAAAATTTTGTATCTCCCCGGAGTGGACGATGCGGAAGTGGACATCGTGTGGGATCCCCCGTGGCATCAATCCATGATCACCGCGGATGGCCGCAGGGTCTTGGGGTTGGAATAGCGCTTGCGGCGTTTCTGCGGAAAAATCTGAACAAGGGAAAGACCGAGAGCGCGGAGAGGACGCTCATTTTGCCTGGCAGTGATTTTTAACTCCGCGTCCTCGGTCTGGTCCCGGTAGGGCGAGGCCCTTCCGAGCCGGCGTCAAGAGCAGATTTGCGCCGATTCTACTTTAACGCCAAGCGCTCATAGGCGGCGCGGAGCTGGTCGCGGCCGTGCTGCTTTTCGAGGCGCTGGATGATGAAATGGCCGCGCGCCACCGCCTGGAAATGGGTGATGAACATGACGTTGATCGTGCCGCCGCCCACCGCACCCAAGATCGGAATCGCCTTGGCCGCGACCTCCTCGGAAATCACCACGCCGAAACGGGCGGCAATTTGCGCAATCAACCGCGCGATGGCCGGGGCGGATTCGCTGACGACTCCTTTGCGCGCAATGTGCGAAGCGGCTTCGGAGATGCTTTGAGTCAGCGCGGCGCGGGTGGCCCAATAGGCGCTTTGGGCCGCTTCAGGAGTCGCCTCTTTGCAGCCAAGCGCAAACACCTCCAGGCACGAGAGGCGCGTTTCAATGTTTGACAGATCATGGCCCTCGCTGCGCGCGACATCCGCGATGGAACGCATCATAATCGTTGTCGAAATCGGCAGTTCAATCGGCAGCGCGGCCAGGCCGAACAAGCCGCCGAAACCACCGGACACGCCCGCCATCACCTTATGCGAGAATTCGCGCGAGCCGCGCCCCGTGGGATGGCCGAGAGTGGCGACGGCGACGCTCAGCGCCTTCATCAAGGCATTATGCGCCGCCTTGTTGACAACCGCGTTCCAATTTTTCGGCAATAGCGCGAAACCCTTCTCCAGCGGCGAGCCAACTAAATTCGCCAGCCGGATGGCCAGGCCGGGGCGCTCGATCAAGGCCTTGGCGCGCAGAAGTTCGTGAAGATCGGCATCGGACAACGGACGAATAATGGGAGGCTCGTCCATATGCGGACAGCGCGTGGCTACTTCCCTTGCGCGGCCGAGGCGTCGCGGTATTTGTAGTTCATGGCGACCAGGCTGAAGAGGATGGCCACCACGAAGGTTACCCCAGAGTAAATCAGAAAAGTCGAAGTTTTGACGGATTCCTCATGGCCGCTGCCGGGGGTGGTGAGCAGCCTGGTAATCCCCACCACAAACAAATCGCCAATCGTGATCGTCAGCAGGAAAAAGCTCATGATGGTGCTCTTCAATTCCGGCGCTGCTTCGCGAAAGGCAAATTCCAATCCGGTTGTTGACACGAGAACTTCGGCGGCGGATATGACCAGGTAGGGCGCGCTTTGCCACAGCACATTTAATTGGTGGCCAGTTTCGATCTGGCGCTGGAGCGCGGCTACCACGAGATACGAGGCGGAGGTCAGAAAGATGCCGCAGGAGACGCGGCGCAAAGGCGAGGCCCACTTTCCGACGAGCGGATAAACCACAAGGGTGAAAAACGGCACCAGAATCAAAACCATCAGAGCGTTCATGGATTGCATTTCCTCGGCGCCGATTTTAAAGGTGTGGCCCCCGAAAAGCGGGACGATGGCTGGAACCATGCCCCCCGCCTGCAAAACCCACGTCGAATTGGTCTGGTTGAAGAGGGACCAAAAAACGGGAATCAACGCGAAGACGAAGAGAATCGGCATCACGGAGCGGGCTCCGGAAATTTCCTTCTCGCTGAAATGACCTTTGGCACCGTTCCAAAAGCCATCGCCGAGATCAAATTTGCCGCGAAAGCTCGCTATCAAAACGGAAGCGTACCAGAGAACCGTTGCTGCCACGGCCGCTGTGCAAACAACCTGCGCCGCATCGTCCTTCTTCATCAGATCGAATGCGGTATTGAAAATGCCCAGTGAAATAATGATGAACAAGGGGAAGCCGAGGGTCGTGACGATATTCACCAATGCGTCGAAGCGCGAGTGGGTGGTGTTGGAATAGGCGGTGGCAAACACTTTGACGAAGCCGGCGGATTTTGTGTCTTTGCCCGGGGGGACGCGCACATATTTCTTCGTCCCCAGCCAGAAGATGAACGTTGCAATTCCCATCAGAATGCCCGGAACGCCAAACGCCCAGCCATAGCCTTTATGGTCCCGAATCATCGGAATAAGGAGGAAGGCAAAGAATGAGCCAAAATTGATTGTGAAATAAAATACGCCGTAGGCCTTTTGCAGCAAATGCGATTGTTCCGGCTTGAATTGGTCTCCCATGAAAGCCGAAACGCACGGCTTTATTCCACCCGACCCAAACGCGATCAATCCCAGGCCCGCGTAGAGGCACGCCAGCTTTCCGTTCACATCGTGAGCGAGTTCGCTGCAAGCCAGCACGCCGTGGCCCGCGCAATAGAAGAGTGAAACCCAAAGGATGGTGTGGTATCTGCCGATCCACTTGTCCGAGAGCCATGCGCCGAATAGCGGCATAAAATAGTTCACGGCGCTGAAGAGGTGGATGATGATGGTGGAGCTGTCTTTAGTTTGCCCCAATCCCCCTTGCAGAAACGCCGTCGTGATATAGACGGCGAGAATGCTTTTCATCCCGTAGTAACTGAAGCGCTCGCACGCCTCGTTCCCGATAATGTATCTTATTTGCGAGGGCCAGCGGTCGATGTTTGGTTGGGGCTGGCCCGCGATCGTTTCGGTGTCCGTCATCGGGCGTTACAAGTAACACAACCGTGACGCACCGCGAGAGAAAAATCTGAAACGCGTGAGAATTTCTTCGCTGACAAGGATGCATCGCCGGGGTTCGGAAACAGGTCACATCTTGACGAAGGATGCGAATATTTTGCGCTCCTTCCCGGCCTTCGGAAGGGTGCTATTAGAAATGGGTGATGCGCACACGCATTCAGGCGGAGCGCGGCTGTGTTCGACGGAGCAAAGCGACAAAGAACCAGCCGCAGCACGCTGGGAGCAACGGGCGCGCCTGCCGGTTCAACGCGCTGCGGCTGGTCTTCGACACAGCCGCGCCTAACGGGCTGCATGCCTCACCCACCTCTAATCACACCCCCTGCGGACCATCTGCGGAACAAGCGGTTGAATCCGCCGCGACGAACTGTTACGGTTGGGCTATGAACAAGTTTTCCGCATCAGAATTATTACAGCTTCCAGTGCCTGAGCGATTGCAATTGGTGGAGGACATCTGGAACAGCATCGCCGACGCTCCGGAAGCCCTCGTATTGACGGATATGGATAAGCAGTTGATTGATGAGCGCCTGGCCTCCCGCCAAACGAATCCGGCGGCCGGTTCCCCATGGAAAGATGTGTATGGTCGCATCACCTCAAAACGGAAGTGAGTTATCCGCATATCATCCGTCCAGAAGCCGAGTCGGACATGGAGGAGTCATTTCGATGGTACGAGGAGCGACGGGGCGGATTGGGTTTGGAATTCCTTGGCGAGATCAAGGCAGTTTTGGACAAAATAACCGAAGATCCGCTTCGCCATCCTGATGCATATCGGGGCACCCGCCGGTCCTTAGTTCGCAGATTTCCCTTTGCAATAGTCTACATTTTCGAGCGCGGCAATGTTGAGGTAATCGCGGTCGCGCATGTCAAACGAGATCCGGTATTCTGGAAGCGTCGCGTTCGATAGGGATGGGAACGGCAGGATCTGGCCGGAGTCACGCCAAATTTTTTGAAATTTTCCGCGCTGGCTTTTGTTTGGTTTGCCCGATCCCCCTAACAAAAAAGCCGTGATGCAGACGGCGAGAATGCTGCTTCTCGCGAATCACTGCGCCCGCACGGTTTTTATTGTGAAGCCGTTCATTTTGAACTCAAATTGGCTGTCATTGCCGGGATTCGCCAAAGGCGCCGTTTCCCGGATCACGGAGGCATCCGGCGGGACATCGCTCACTTTTCCGGTTCGCACCATTCCGTAACGCTGCAAGATGGCATCATCCACCGGCACGCCAAAATAGGGCTGCAAATCCGTCAGGCTGTCAGGCAGATTCCCGTCGTTGGCCGTGGCATACTCTTGCAGTCCCTGGAGCACCAAATTCCCGAATCGCTGTTTTGCGGCAATTCGCAAAGTGTGGAGCGCCTCGTTGAAATCGGCTTCGCTTTCAAGCTTGTTCGCCTTGACTGCGTCGAACCATTGAACTTCAGAAACCAATTGGGTCTCCGGTATCTTCTGGATCGGGTGTTGATCAAGATACTGCCTGAGCAGGCGCGCTTTTTCCATCAGCGATTTCACCTCTGATTGAGCCGGATCGCTGTCCTTTTGGGCTTCCGCACTTTTCATCTGCCCAACCTGCCCCCGCAATCGCAAAAGCTCCTTCTGGCTCTGGTTCGATTTCAATGTCGAAATCTCAGCCATGAGCCCAGCCAGCCGATTGGAGCCTTCGACGCTGGCGTCTTGCAGACGCTGGATTTGTTCGGTGAGCGAGGTTCGCTGGCGCTCAAGCGCCTCTTTTTGCACGCGCCATTGGGCGGCCCGGCGCGCTTCATAAATTCCCGCCCCGGCGGCGACCGCGAGGGCAACGGTGTAAATGATTTTTTGAAACGTAGTCATGGCAAGGGCTTTCGTGGTGGCGAGGGCGGCAGTGGCGGAACCGGCTGGTTGGGCAAGAGCGGTGGCAACCGATACGGCGGCGGCCAGGCCAACCGGCGCCGATTGGACACCGTGCGTGGTCATGCAAACAATCAACCCGCTTGCGCCAATGACAACTCCACGTTTTGCCAGCAGGGCGCGAATTTGATCCATCGCCCGGCTGACACGTTTTTGGGCTGCGTCATCGCTGATTTCCAAGGCTTGGCCCAAGGTTCGAAAATCGTAATTCCTGAAATATCGAAGAAAAACCGCATCCCGATCCGCCTCGTTCAACTCACCTAGGGCGGCGTCCAGGTGGGGGGCAATTTGGTCCCATGGCGATTCGGATTGGTCGCCTGGCGTTGCGCTCATCATGGCTGCTTCGTGTTCGCGCGCGCGGCGACGTTCTATCGTGCGAACGGTTTGAGCGGCGATATTCGTCGCCGTTCGATGCAGCCAGCCGCACAAGGTGAGGCGATCCATCAGTTGGTCCGAACTTTTTGCCAGCGCGACGAACACGGCTTGGGACACATCCTCCGCCAAATGCGGATCGCGCACCATCCGCGCGGCGGCGGAATAAACAAAATCCAAGTGCCGCCGCACTAATTCAGCAAAGGCCGATTCGCTGCTGTGTTCCGCATAAAGCCTAAGCAACTGGCTGTCTGTCTGCTCGTTCACCTGTCTTAAGTTAGCCGCCGATGGGAAAATCCGACAGGAAAAGGGTGGCAGTGGACTGCCAAAAAAAATGTGAACAGGAGGGAGACCGAGAGCGCAGAGAAACGATTCTTGCAACAAGTTGGGCAGTACACTACCGGCCGAGCCGCTACCAATCCTTGAATTTGCCGCGCTGGCTTTTGCTGGGTTGGTTGGTCGGGCTGAAGAGGAGGACTTTGGAATCGTCCTTTAATTGGTCGAGCAATTGTTTGGCTTCCTCTTTGCTCATGTGAAGCTCCGTGGCGGGCTGCGCATCGCCCTGGTCTTTTTGATCCTTGTTATCCTTCTCGGCCTGCGCCTGAGCTTGCTTCTGCTCCTGCTGTTTCTTTTCCTGGTCTTTTTTTGCCTGTTCCTTGCGGGCTTTTTCCTCGTCCTTCTTTTGCTGGTCGGATTTTTGGTCCTGCTTCTGGTCCTTATCCTTTTGATCCTGGCCCTTCTGGTCTTGCTGATTTTGCTGGTCCTGTTTGTCCTGCTGTTGCTGCTGGTTCTTCTGGTCCTTTTGCTCTTTCTGATCCTTTTTGTCCTGGTTCTGTTTTTGATCCTGTTTCTGCTGGTCCTGCTTCTTTTCCTCTTCCTTCTTTTTTAGGAGCTCGGCTGCCTTCTGCAAGGGCTGGTCGGTGGGATAGGAGCGGAGGCCGGTGTAAATCTCCCGCACGGCGTTGGTCTTATCGCCGAAAATATAACTTTGCACACCACGGTGAAAATAACCGGCGGCGTTCGTCTCGGCCGGGACTGAAGCCTGTGCCTGCGCACGAGCCCCTGGCGCGGCGGCGAATAAGCTAAGGCTGAGGACGAGGCCGCGGCGGAGCGTTCGTTGCCACGCCGTTAACCTCCCGCAGCCGGTTGATGTAGTCTCCATAATTTTGCGTTGTCGGATCGTTCTTCAGCGATTCTTCCATGATGTCCAGCGCCGCTTTGTATTGGCGGCGCATCACAGCGGCGTCCGCCCGCGCCTTGGCTTCCTTGGCGGCGGCGCTGGGTTCGTTGTCTTTATCTTTATCTTTGTCCTGATCCTTCTGCTGCTGTTTGTCCAACTGCTCAATCTGCTGCTGGACAAAATTGAAATTATTTTGCGCGTCGACGTCGTTCGTTTTCATGTTCGCGGCCAGATTGATGGCGCGTGAATAATTGTCGATCGCCTGCTTCCACAAGCCTTTCTTCTTGTCCGCATCCTCCGCTGCGGCGCCAAGGGAATATAGCGTGTTTCCCAAATTAAAATAGGTCTGCTGCTGGTTTTGCGGGCTGGCGATCATCTCCTGGGTGCCTAGGGCGTCGTTGAAGTGTTTCTGCGCGTCGTCGTATTTTTTGAGGTTGTAGGCGGCGACGCCGGCGTCGTATTGCAGGCGGTAATCATTTGTTTTCTGCGCGGCGAGGCGCTTGAATTCCTCGTAGGCGCTTTGAAAATTGCCGGCCTCGAAATCCTTCAACGCGCTCGATGGCGAGGCGGCTGCGCGCAATGGAATCAGCAGGAAAAGGAGCATCGCAGCCACCTTGGCCTTGGCAGAGACAGCGGGGGAGATTCGGCCGGAGCGCGAACGCGACCATGACCGCGGACGCTCCGGCAGCAGCGCCTCGAGAATCAAACACAGAATGGCAAAACCGAGAAACCAATGGTAGCGCTCGATATAAACGCGCGTCAAACGGCTGGCTTCTTCCGTTTTTGGCAGCGGTTCGAGTCCTTGTTTATAGAGCGTTTCCATCGGCGTGGCGCCTTGCAGCGGAAGATAAAAGCCGTTGGCTTCGGTCGCGATTTCGCGGAGCAATTTTTCATTCAGGCTCGATTTCACCGCGTTGCCCTGGTCATCTTTGATGAAGGATAAATTGCCCTGTTCGTCCGCCACCTGGATTAATTCGCCAGCCGGCGTTCCGACACCGATTGTGAATATCCTCATGCCCGCCGCCGCCGCTTCCTTGGCGGCCGCCAGCGTTTCGGTGTCCGCGTCGTGATCGTCGCCATCGGTGAAAAGCACCATGACTTTATGATTGTCGTTGCCTTTCTCGAACGCGTCCAACGTCGTGTGGATGGCGGCGGAAAGCGACGTCCCGCCGTTGGGAACGATCCCAACAGAAACGAAATCGACCGATTGCTGGAACGCCTGTTCGTCGAGCGTCAGCGGCGCCTGCAAAAAGGCGTCGCCCGCAAACACGACCAATCCGATTCGATCCGACTTGGAGAGGCGCATCAAATCCATCACCGCCAACTTGCATTTTTCCAGGCGATTCGGCGCGACGTCGCGGGCCAGCATGCTGCGCGAGGTATCGATGGCCACCATGATATCAAGGCCTTGCTGCCTGGCTTCCTCCCAGGTGAAGCCGTTTTGAGGGCGGGCCAGCGCGAAAAGAATCGCCGCCACCGCGATCGCCAGCAGCGCTAGCCGGAATTTCTGGCGGCCCGGAGACACGCCGTGGGTAAGGCTCGGCAGGAGCCGTGAGCCGACAAATTGCGATATTAATTTCTGCTTGACGCGCCACGACCAATAGAAAAGCCCCAGCAGCGCCGGAATGGCCACCGCCATGATCCATAAAACTTGTGGATGCTCGATTCTCATGCGCTCGGATCCCATCTTAAGGTAGGGACGCCTCGCCGAGGCGTCCGCCGCACTGCAATACGCGCCACACCCCGGCCGCCTCGGCGAGGCGTCCCTACCTTGCTCCGCGGATTTTCGAGCCTGCTTTCGGGTTCGATGGGGGGCGTCACGGCAATTTCCTCCATACGGTTTGCGCCAGCACCATTTCCGACAACAGCACAACCAATCCCGCAATCGCCACCTGGCCGAACAACTCGTCGTAGTGCTCGTATTTCTTCACCTCGATTTCGGTGGTTTCGAGGCGGTCGATGTCGGCGTAAATTTTTCTAAGCGTGTCGGCGGTGTCGGCGCGATAGTATTTGCCGTTTGTCTCCTGCGCGATTTTTGTCAGCGTCTCTTCGTCAATATCCACCGCCATGTCGCGGTAATGCATCCGGCCCCATTGATCCTTGCCGACGGGATACGGCGCGGTGCCCTGCTTGCCGATGCCAATCGTGTAAACCTTCACGCCAAGCGCCTGCGCGGCGTCCGCGGCGGTCAGCGGCGAAACTTTGCCCGAGTTGTTCTGTCCGTCGGTCATCAGAATGACGATTTTGCTTTT
The DNA here is from genome assembly GCA_963764165.1 of uncultured Verrucomicrobiae bacterium. GTDB lineage: Bacteria > Verrucomicrobiota > Verrucomicrobiia > Limisphaerales > Palsa-1400 > Palsa-1400. Next base: position 1,916,188 of record CAVXRD010000002.1, on the reverse strand, counting down.
GTCTTTGAGATCCTTGATGCGGTTGAGCGATGTCATCAGCGCCGAGCCGATGGCCGTGGCATTCTCGTCAATGACGCCAATCTCGAGGCGCTTCAATTGCTCCTGCAAATAATCGTGGTCCAGCGTCGGCGGGGAGGCGATGTAGGCGTCCTTGGCAAACGCGACGAGCCCGATGCGATCGTTGGGCCGGTTGTCGATGAATTTTGCCAGAACCTCCTTGGCCAGTTTGATGCGGCTGAGCCCTTCGCCAAAATCCTCCGAGCGCATGCTGCCGGACAAATCAAGCGCCACCACAATATCAATGCCGCTGGCTTTCACATTCGATTCTCCGCGCACCAATCGCGGCTGCGCCAGGGCGACGATGAAAATGGCCAGGGCCAGCCAGCGCAAATTTGCCAAAATTACTCCTGCCCGCGAGCGGTGAAGTCCGGTGATGGGGCGCACCAAATCCACCGACGAATACACAAAGGCGGAGGCTTGGCCTAATTTCCCCTTGAGCCACGCCACCACCGGCAGCAGCAGCAGCAAAAGCAAAATGTATGGATGCGCGAAGGTCATTTGGCGGAAGCCGCCGTGGATTGGGCGGCGGGATCCCAGCGCGGTTCGGTTTCGTCGACCAGCCGCCGCGCCGCGTCGTGCATCGCGCGAAGCTCAGTTTCGGCGGGTTCGTATTTGGCGAATTTGATCAGATCGCAGTTCTCCAAAAAGTTGCCGAGGCTGGCTTTTTGGTCAACTGTCAACAAATTTGTGTTTTGCAGCTCGTATAGGAATTCCTCCGTGGTGCGGTCGGGGGCATGGAAAGTGAAGCGCTCCTCGAGGTATTCGCGAACGGCCCCGGACACGGCGATGGAAAACGCCTTCGGATCGCCAATCAACGCCAGCGCCGCTTCCAGCGCGCGGCGCGCGCGGACATGCGGCGGCACGATTGGCGCCGCCTGCGCGGCATCAGCTTTTTTCTTCCACCAGCGCCACAGCAGCCAGCTGATCAAACACACCGCGAGGAGGGAGCCGGTCCAGATCGCCCACCGCCACGGGTTCGGGATTTCGATCATCGGCTTGAGCGCCTCGTGAAACTGCAGCGCGGGCGCGTTCGTGCCGCCCGCAGCCGGGCTTGGCACCATGATGGCGGAGTTCGTCTTCATCCGTGGCGGCGGCGCTTCTCGCGCGTTTCAAAGAATTGCCCCAGTGCGCTGGCGTACGGTTCGCCGGCCCGCACTTCGATGGCGTCGATATTCGCTGACCGCAGCACACGCAGCAATTCCACCTGGTGTTTCTCGCGCCGTTCAGCAAAGGCGCGGCGCTTGCGGGCATCGTTCGTGTTGACTTCAAGGAGTTCGCCCGTTTCCGCGTCGCGGAAAACCAATCTCCCAATCGCGGGCAGTTCCAATTCGTAGCGGTCGACTACTTGAATCGCGATCACATCGTGGCGGCGATTGGCCTGGCGAAGCCCCGGCAGTGTGCGCGGCCCAAGTGTTGGCGACACAAGGTGGCCGCCGCGGCGGGTGTTGCTATCGGGCGTCCCGCGCTGCTCGAAAAGAAAATCCGAGATCACCACCACGATGGCGTGCCTGCGCGCGACCCGGTTCAGAACGTCCAGCGCCTTGCCGAAATTGGTGCCGCGCTTCTCCGGTTGGAACAGGAGAATTTCGCGAATCACCCGCAGCACATGGCGGCGTCCTTTTTTCGGTGGAATAAATTTCTCCACCTCCTCGGTGAAAAGAATCAGGCCCACTTTGTCATTGTTGCGAATGGCGGAAAACGCCAGCACGGAAGCCAGTTCCGCCGCGAGTTCGCGCTTGGATTGATCGCGCGAGCCGAACAATCCGGAACCGCTCAAGTCCACCACCAGCATCAGCGTCAATTCCCGTTCCTCGACGAATTTCTTGACGAACGGATGATTCATGCGCGCCGTCACGTTCCAATCGATGGAGCGGACATCGTCGCCGGGCTGATACTCGCGCACTTCCTCAAAGTTCATGCCCTGCCCTTTGAAGACGCTGTGGTATTGGCCGCCCAAAGTTTCCGAAACGAGCCGCGTGGTGCGCAGCTCGATCTGCCGGATTTTTTTGAGTATTTCGCGCGGGATCATGCTAAGCCGTTACCATGTGGATAAACGAGTGGGACGGGAAGAAATCGAGACATTCCCCAAGACGGAGCGCGGCTGTGTCGAAGACCAGCCGCAGCCACGGCAAAACGGAGTCACGCGCCGGTTAATTTGAATGCTGCTGCGGCTGGTCTTCGACACAGCCGCGCTCCGGCGGAGACGCGCGCGGACACCAGGCAAGGGAATGGCTTCACCATGAACGGCTAGCTTGTTGCGCATCCTGTAAATCCTGTTCATTCTGTCTAAAAATCCATCCGCCGAAATCAAGGCACCGGCAGTTCGTTGAAAATCTTCGTGATGATCGTCTCGCTCGATTTTTCCTCGGCCTCGGCTTCGTAGGTGACCGTCACGCGATGGCGCAGGACATCCATGCCGATGCTCTTGACGTCCTGCGGCGTGACGTAACCGCGCCCGCGCAAAAAGGCAAAAGCCTTGGCCGCCAGCGTCAGCGCAATCGTGGCGCGCGGCGAGGCGCCGAGTTGAATCATGCCCTGCAAGCCCTCGATTTTGTAAGCCCCCGGGTCGCGTGTGCAGCAAACAATATCAACGATGTAATCCTTCACCTTGTCATCGATGTACATGTCGTTGAGCGTCTGGCGCGCCTCGAGAATTTGCTGCGCGCTGACAACCTGGGAAGTGGTGGGCGGCGTGGACGTGCGGGCCATCAAATCCAAAATCTGCCGCTCCTCTTCGCGCGATGGATAGACAATCTTCAGCTTCAACATGAAACGATCCACCTGCGCTTCCGGCAACGGATACGTTCCTTCCTGCTCGACCGGGTTTTGTGTCGCAAGCACGAGGAATGGCTCTTCCAGCTTGAACGTCTGGTCGCCGATGGTGACCTGCTTTTCCTGCATCGCTTCCAGCAGCGCGCTTTGCACCTTGGCTGGGGCGCGGTTGATTTCGTCGGCCAGAACGACGTTGGCGAAAATCGGGCCGCGCCGGGTGGTGAACGAGCCGGTTTGCGGATTGTAAACCTGCGTGCCGATCAAGTCCGCCGGCAGGAGGTCGGGCGTGAATTGAAGGCGGGCGAATTTGACGTGCAGCGCGGAGGAAAGCGCCTTGACCGAAAGCGTCTTGGCCAGCCCGGGAACGCCTTCAAGCAGGACGTGGCCATTGGCCAGAAGGCCCACCACGAGCCGTTCCACAAGGTAATTTTGCCCGATGACCACCTTTCCGATCTCGGCGAAAAGCGGGCGCACAAACGCGCTGGTGCGCTGCACTTGGTCGTTAATAGCACTGATGCCAGTATTCATATAAGTTCCAAGAACGTAAACTATGCCCAAAAGACAATAGAAGCCCAAAATCGCCAAGAAACCATTACAAATAGGTAATGTTCTACAGTCTCGCCCCACCGCGGGGGGAAAGAACTTGGCGAAATAGGTGATGACCCACCTTCATTGTTCTTTATTTTCGAGTTCCATTTGGGCACAACTAAGTGCTATTCACGGAATGCAAACAATCGTAATCGGACACAAGAACCCGGACATGGATTCCATCTGTGCCGCCGTGGCCTACGCCAGGCTGAAGCAGATGACTGGCGCAGAAGGGGTTATAGCGGGCCGGGCTGGCAACACCAATGCCCGTATCGATTATGTCCTCAATCGCTTCGGCGTCGAGGCGCCGGCCTTTTTTAGCGATGTTTCCCCCACGGTTTGCGATGTCATGCAGAAAAACGCCCCCTGCGTCAGGTCAGATTCGGCGGTATACGACGCCATGCAGATGATTGACGAGCATTACCGCGGCCTGCCGGTGGTGGACGAGCACAATCGCTGCGTCGGGCTGCTTTCCACTTTCAAATTGACCAGCCAGCTTTTCCCGCCACGCGAGGATGCGTCCAAGGCGCGAATGGTCACGGCGTCGCTCAAGGATATCGTGGTCGTGTTCGGCGGCTCGCCGGTCGCGGGCGAGATTTGCGCCGAGACAGCCGAGCACTTGCTGATGGTCGCGGCCATGAGCCTCGACAGTTTTTCCGAGCGGCTCGATCATTACAAGGCAAGGCGAATCGTGCTTTTTGTGGGCAATCGCGAGGACGTCCAGGAATGCGCCATCAAGGCCAAGGTGCATGCGATTGTGGTGACCGGCGGCTTGCCTTTGCCCGAGGCGCTCCTGAAGGCGGCGGTTGAGGCGGGTGTCACGATTATCAGTTCACCGCACGACACGGCCACCACGGTGTTGCTGGCCCGCGGCGCGGTGCGCGTGGAACGCATGGTGGAGCCGTTCATCAGTTTTCAGGAAGAGACGCCGCTGGAAGCCGCGCGCGAACGGGCGGCCAGTTCCGCCTCCTACATTTTTCCGGTGCTGGGCGAAGACGGCGCCCTGGCTGGCGTGTTGTCCAAGAGCGATTTCATCAAGCCGATTCCGCGCCGGCTGATCCTGGTCGATCACAACGAGCTTTCCCAGGCGGTGGAAGGGGCGGACAAAATCCCGATTGTGGAAATTCTCGACCACCATCGCATCGGCGGTTTCGCCAGCGATGCTCCGATTCATTTCTGGAACAACCCGGTCGGTTCGACCAGCACGATTGTCACGCTCTGCTACGAACAATTGGAAGTGAAAATTCCGCCCGAAATCGCCGGGCTGCTGATGGCGGGGATCATCGCGGACACGCTGAATTTGACCTCGCCCACCACCACGCCGGTGGACAAGCGCGTTCTCGGGCTTCTGGCCGGAATCGCCAAAGCGGATCCGACCGAGCTGGCCCAGGCGATTTTCGCCGTCGGCTCGCCGCTGCTCACGATGTCGCCGGAAAAGGTCATCGCGACGGATTGCAAGGAATACGAAGAGAAAGGCCGCCGCTTCACCGTCGCGCAGATCGAGGAGCTGAACTTCTCGAACTTCGAGGAAAAACGCGAGGCGCTGAGCGCCGCGCTGGAGCGTTTTCAAAAAAGCCGCGGCCTGCTTTTTTCCGCGCTGCTGGTCACGGACATCAACACGCAGAATTCGCTGCTGATGGTGCAGGGCGCGCCGGAATTTCTGGGCAAGATCAATTTCCCTTCGCGGGTTCCGAACGTCTGGGAACTGGACGGCATCGTCTCGCGAAAGAAACAACTGCTCCCCTACCTGCTGCAATGCCTCGCAGGCGTGGCTGCCCCGGCAAAGTAGGGCCGCGGATTTCCAGCCACAGATGGACACAGATTCTCTGATAAGACATTTTGTTTGACAGTATTTGCCGGATGTCATCCCGGGCTGGCTAAGAGCGTGTTTTGAAAATGGCTTGGGCGGTCTTGCGGCGGGGCGGGGCGGCTGGCTTCCTCCTTCGCCATGGCTACGGAGGACAGGTCGTTGCTCCTCAGTCGAAGATCCACAAGGGATATTCTCCTTCGCCGAGTCAGAACAAATTAATAGCTGCCCGCCCTGCGGGCTGCCTCGCCATCCGCCCCGCCGCACTCGCAATCCATTACCCAAGCTATTTTCAAAACACGCTCTAAAAGTGCCGGCCTCCCTCGCCGAAAAATTCTTATCTGTGTTGATCTGTGTCAATCTGTGGCTCTTGTTTTGTTTTCCCTTTGGCTTTCCAGTCTTGCGTAATTCTGTGGTTTCGCATTCATTGTGCGCCGTGGCGGGCGTCCGCACCCGATTCCTTGCTTCGACTCTTATCCAAATATGTCGCGTCATCCATCGCACAATCGTTCTCTGATCATCTTGATACTGGGATCGCTTTCCACGCTCAGCCCGTTTGCCATCGATATGTACCTGCCCGCGTTTCCACAGATCGCCGACGGGCTGCACACAACGACCGCTAAAATTTCGCTTTCAGTGGCAAGCTATTTTGCCGGATTGGCGGTGGGACAGCTTTTTTACGGGCCGCTGCTTGACAGGTTCGGCCGGAAAATACCTTTATACTTCGGCCTCGTGCTCTTCGCGGTGGCCTCGATTTTGTGCCTCTGCTCACGCTCGGTGGAGTGGCTGGTCACGATGCGATTCTTGCAGGCGCTCGGCGGATGCGCAGCGCAAGTGGCCGCAATGGCCATGGTGCGGGATTTTTTCCCGGTTAAGGAAACGGCGCGAATCATCGCGTGGCTGATTCTTATACTGGGTGTTTCGCCGCTGCTCGCGCCATCCGTGGGGACGCTCATAGCCGTCCATTGGGGCTGGCAGTGGGTGTTCATGGTTCTGGCCATTGTGGCAGTTTTGAACTTGTTGCTCTGTGTGTTTTTGCTGCCGGACGGGCATATCCCGGACAAATCCGTTTCCCTCCAATTGAAGCCGATCATGAAAAACTACGCGGAGGTTCTGCGCGAAAGGCAGTTCACCGTTTTCGCGCTGTCGAGCGCGTTTGCTTTTTCCGGCTTGCTTGCTTATGTGGCCGGTTCCCCGATCATTTTCCTGGAAGTGTTCAAGGTGAAGGCAGCCACCTACGGCTACATTTTTGCAGGGCTGGCGGCAGGCTTTATCGGCAGCAACCAGATTAATTCCCTGCTATTGAAAAAATTCACCAGCGCTCGAATTTATGCGGTGGCGCTCACCATCTATCTGCCGATCTCCATTTTGTTCCTGATCGGGGCGATGCACGAGTTCGGGCTGCGGCCCGCGCTGGTGCTCTTGTTTCTGGCGCTTTCCGTGATTGGCCTCGCCGGCCCGAATGGCGCAGCCCTGGCAATTTCCCCGTTTGACCGCAACATCGGCAGCGCCGCCGCTATGCTCGGATTTCTGCAAATTGGAATTTCTGGAATCGCGTCGTCAATAATCGGTTTGAAGGATTCGCACCAAATTTTGCCGATTGCGGTATTGCTGGCGGGAACGTCCGCCATGAGCATCCTCATTTTTTTGATCGGCCGCGTTTACATGGGCCCCATTCGTTTCGTCGAGGAGCAAGGCGCCACGCCCATAGCGCACTAGAAACCACCCGGGAATAAAACCCATGGCACACCGTTCTTCCCATTGGCATATTAAGCTGGCTATCTAGGCAAAACATCACAGCCTCGCGCGCAACGCGAGGCGGAAAGGAAACATCCTCCTACAAAACACCGAGCGCGGTCTGTTTTGCGAAGCGGGCGGGTTCCATGTCGACCCGTGGCGGCCCGTGGAAGTGGCTGTTGTCACGCACGCGCATTCGGACCACGCCCGCCCGGGCTGCGGGTTATACTTGACTCATGTGGAGAACGAGCCGCTTCTGCGGCTGCGCCTCGGCCCTGACATCCGCGTTCATCCGTTGCGTTACGGCGAAAGCGTCACTCGCAACGGCTTGGAAATGTCGCTTCATCCCGCCGGCCACATTCTTGGATCCGCCCAGGTTCGAATAGAACATCGCGGCGAGATTTGCGTCGTTAGCGGTGATTACAAATTGGAGAATGACGGGACATGCGAGCCCTTTGCGCCGATCCGCTGCCATCATTTCGTGACGGAATCGACCTTCGGTCTCCCGATTTTCCGCTGGCGGCCGCAGGACGAAATATTTCCCGAAATTCACCGCTGGTGGCGCGCTAATCAGGAAGAGGGGCAGGCGAGCGTCATTTTCTGTTATTCGCTTGGCAAGGCGCAACGCCTCCTGCGCGGGCTTCGCGGCGGTAACGGGCCGATATTCCTGCACGGATCGATCGAGCCATTTCTTCCGGCCTACCGCGCGCGCGGGGTGGAATTTCCGGAGACCACGCCAGTCAATGCTGAAAGCGTTCGCGCCGCGCAAGGGCGCGGCCTGGTGCTCGCGCCGATGTCCACCGACAATTCGCTGTGGCTCCGCCGCTTCGGCGAGGTTTCAACTGCGTTCGCATCCGGCTGGATGCAGATCCGTGGAACGCGCCGCCGGAGATCGATTGAGCGCGGCTTCGTCTTGTCGGACCACGCGGATTGGAACGGCCTTCAAGCTACCATCAAGGCGACCGGAGCCGAAACAGTTTGGGTAACTCACGGTTACACCGCGCCCATGGTGCGCTGGCTGCGCGAACGCGGCGTAAACGCCGAAGCCCTGCGCACGCAATTCCATGACGAGGCGGAAGAAGAGGTTCCACCCGCAGCCGAAGGCGGCGCGCCATGAAGCGTTTCACCCAGCTATTCTACGAACTCGACCAAACCACCCGCACCAACGAAAAGGTGGCCGCGCTCGAACGCTACTTCGCGGAAGCGCCGCCCGCCGATGCCGCCTGGGCCTTGCAATTTCTCTCGGGCCGAACGCTGAAGCGCGCCGTGTCATCAAGAAATTTGCGAGATTGGATTGCGGCGGAATCCAAATTTCCCGATTGGCTGATCGACGAATGTTACGAAGCCGTCGGCGATCTTGCGGAAACGATGGCGCTGCTCCTGCCGGAGGAGGGAACGGGATCAAGTCTGCCGCTGTCGGAATTAATCGAAAAGCGCCTGCTCCCGCTGCCGAATTTGACTGACAACGCAAAACGCTCGCTCCTCGTCCAAACTTGGCGCGAGTTGAAGCCGGAGGAGCGAATTGTCTGGAATAAATTGATCACGGGAAATTTTCGAATCGGCGCCGCTCAAACTTTGGTCGTGCGCGCGCTCTCCAAACTGGCTGGCATTGATCCGGCAATCATGGCGCATCGCGTGATGGGGAAATGGAGTCCGTCTGCCCAAGATTTTCAGAAATTGCTGAGCGGCGAAAATCAGCCTTCACCGGTTGCGCAGCCCTATCCTTTTTTTCTGGCCTCGCCGATGGAGACACGCATCCGCCGCGGAGAATCGCTGGAAGATTTGGGCCTGGTGAACGAATGGCAGCTCGAATGGAAGTGGGACGGCATCCGCGCGCAACTGATTCGGCGCGGCGGCGAAGCGCTGATCTGGTCGCGCGGCGAGGAGATGATTTCCGAAAGTTTTCCCGAGCTTGTCGAGGCAGGCATGAATCTGCCGGAAGGCACCGTGATCGACGGAGAAATTCTCGCGTGGCGCGGGGATGCGCCGCTTCCATTCGCCGCCTTGCAGCGCCGACTTGGACGCAAAATCGTTTCGGCGAAAACGCGCGTGCAGCATCCCGTCGCTTTTCTCGCCTACGATTTGTTGGAATGGCAAGGCCGCGACATGCGCCCGCTGCCGCTCGCCGAACGGCGGCGCGCATTGGAGAACGTCATCGCAAATGCCGCGGCCGCGAAGCCGAAGCGATTGGATGGCGGGCCGCTCATGCTGCCGGGTTTTGAAGAGCCAGGCGGCAAAGAGCCGCAATCGCCGTTGAGAATTTCGCCGGTCCTCACCGCGAGTTCGTGGACAGAGGCGGCGGAACTTCACCAGCAAGCCCGCCAGCGAGAGGTTGAAGGGCTGATGTTGAAGCGATTGGATTCGCCCTACGGCGTGGGACGTCCGCGCGGCGATTGGTGGAAGTGGAAGGTGGATCCATTTGTCATCGACACCGTTTTGGTCGGCGCGCAGCGAGGGCATGGCCGCCGCGCGAGCTTGTATACGGATTACACTTTTGCGCTTTGGCAGGACGGCGCGCTCGTGCCGGTGGCGAAGGCTTACTCAGGTTTGACGGATGAGGAAATTTTGCGCGTTGACGCATTTGTGCGCGGCAACAGCGTGGAGAAATTCGGGCCAGTGCGCGCGGTCTCGCCGCGGTTGGTGTTTGAACTCGCGTTCGAGGGCGTCCAAAAATCCACGCGGCACAAATCGGGAGTGGCCGTGAGATTCCCCCGCATCAACCGATGGCGTCACGACAAAAAGCCAGAAGAAGCGGATACCCTGGCGAATCTCCTCGCGCTAATCCAAAGGTAGGCACGCCTCGTTTGCCACGCCGGAGCTTTTAGCGAAGACGGGTCGAGGCTTCTACCTAAACCCGTGCCGCACCTGCCAGGCGGCAAGAATAACAAAGAGCGCCAGCAGAAGCGGCACAACGGGCGACATGTGTTTTGGAACGTAATGGTCAAAAATGATCTCCCCGTGGCTTTGTGTTTTGTTCCGATTTTGCTGCGTGATGAGGATAAAGTCCTCCGAACTCGGCTGCGTTGCGTTGAAGAGATACACGCTGGCGGCTGGCTGGTGGCGGTTGTCGAATTCCAACCGGTGCGAGCCTCCGGCCAGCGAATCGATTTTGGCCGAAAACTCCACCTGAATGATTCCCCAGCCGGTGCGAAGCTCGTTCGTGTCTGGAAAATTGCAGGCCTCAATTTTCAATTCCAATTCGCGCTGATCCAGCTTCGCGGAGAGATCGCGCTTCAGCAATTCCGCATACGCGCGAGCTTCGTTGGTGGAAATAACGCCGTCTTGATCGAGATCAATGAGCGCGAGCACTTGATCGGCGACGGCGACGCCCGGTGTCAAGTTAATGGAGAACCGAATTTCACCCGCCGAGATCGCCACCAGCGTGGCTTGGAGATATTCGTCCAGCGCGTGGGCTCGCGCGACGGATGGCATCGCAAGCGAAGTCGTTAGCGCCAGCAGCAGCAAGAAAATGCGGACTCGCGCAATCATTGCTTCCACCATTTGGCGCCGTAATCGTTGGCGGGGTCGCGGTAAATGGTGTGCGTGTGTTTCATCCAATCGCCGCCAAGGCCCTGAGGCGCATACTCAATCAGCACCGTGGGGCCTTGAATTCGGAAGTAGGCGGCTTTGCCTTTTTCGACCGGCCCGCTCCACGCAAACCATGTATCCGCAGCGTGCTGTTTCAATTCTTCCAGCTTCGCTTTGCCCGCGGCGTCATTGAGAATGCCCGTCCATTCACTTGCCAAATCGATAAGCATGCCGCGCTGCTTTTCGGTCAGGTCGAATCCCTTGATTCCTTCGGGCTGGATCGATTGTCCGTCGCGGCCTGGGCCGAGGACGAGGTCGCGAACTTGAAATCCGAGAATGGCCTTCTTGCGCTGCCCTTCATCGAGCGAAGTGATGAGGGCAAGCGCCTTGTCCACTTCGCGCCCGAGCGGGCGCACGGTTTTGCCTTCAAATTCGTAAATGGCCGGCTGCGCGCCGACGTGGCTCGGCGCGAGCGTGGCGTTGTCACCGGCGAGCGTGACATTCAGCCCGAGGTGATGCCCGCCGAATTGAATCATCCACGGCTCGGTGGCCGACGGCTGGCCGAGAAACGAAATATAATATTCGTCTTTGCCGAACATCCTTCCGTCACCGCCTTGTTTGAGAATTTCGTCGGCTTGCACGATCTCCATGGCCTTTTGGTAGCCGCTCGCGCTCAGGGCCGCCTCCAGCAGCGCGTCAATCGAATCGCGCTGCGCCTTCGTAAGGTCGCCCAGGCGCAATCCACCGCGCTTCACAAATGTTGTGGGAAGGTTCGACCATCTCTTTCGCTGCGCGGCGTCCTTGAAATCGTAAACCACTTTGCCGCGCTGATTGTCATCGAGGGTTGCGAGAAATTTTTTCGCGGCCTCGGCGATTTGCCCATTCGCTTTGCCGATGGCCGGGGTGTCCTGCGCGAAGCTGGCACGGCCCAGCCACAAGCAAAACAGAATTAGAGTTGAGGTGAGGATCATTTTTCTTTTCATAATTTTTCCATTTTCAGAAAGGCATGAAGCGGATATTCAACACGCGTTCGGCGCACCACGCGGCGGCGATCATTCCGATGCTAACCGAGCCGAAGCCCAGCAATGGCTCGCGATAAAGCCAGGTGCGCCGCAAGGCAAACGCCACCGGCAGAAAAACTGCCACAATGGCGAGCTGCCCAATTTCCACGCCGAGGTTGAATCCAATCAACGTGAGGGCCATCGCGCCGTGGGCAAGTCCGAGATCGGAGAGCGCGGTTGCAAAACCAAACCCGTGAATCAATCCGAAACCGAAGGCCAGCATCCAGCCGCGTTCGCGCACCATCGGCCACAAATTATTCAGCGCCGCCAGCACCACCGACAGCGCAATGGCCGATTCGGTGACCCGCGAAGGCAGCCGGACGATGCCCAGCGCCGCGAGGCTGAGCGTGAGCGAATGCGCCAGCGTGAAGGCAGTGACAATCTTGAGAACATTTAGAAACGCCGGGCGCAATGCCTCCACCGGCCGCCACCCGTCCGCCTCGCGCCGCAAGACCGACGGCAGCAGCAGCGCGAGCAGGAATAATATGTGGTCATAACCCGTCCCGATGTGCCAAATGCCTTCCCGGACAAAATCGAAGAACTGCGCTTGCCGGGCTGGCGCCCCCAGTTGGAATTCTTGCGAAACATGCCCGGGAGAAAAAGCCGCCACCTGCGTTTTCCCATCCGATTCCACACGCAACAAGCCGCGATGGAGCGAATTCGTTTCGAAAAACGCCGTATATTTTACGTCCACAGTTTGTGGATGCGCTGTGCCTTCCACGACGAAGTTGAATTGAAAATAATTGCCGTCGGACAATTGCTCGGGAACAGGCTCACCGTTCGCGCGAAGCGTGGCACTGCGGCCATCGATCCTAATTTCCAAATGCGACCAGAGGTATGGCACTGACTTCGCGACGCCGGAATCCGGCTGCGGCACAACCTTGCTTAAATCGCCGAGAGGAACGTCCCATTGCCCCACCAGACGCCCCGGCTCAAATTTCAGGCTGAGAAAACTCTTGCTCGGCTCGTGGGCCAACGCGGCAAAGCCAATGAAAAGCCACGCCAAAACCGCGAACATCATCGTCCGCAGCCGCCAGCTTAAATTGGAAAGGTTCGCCAAGCGCATGTCTGAAACTACACGTTTCACCGATCATGAGACACTCCCCATATTAAGCGCGAGTTTGGCAAACCGGAAAAAATTGTTAAGGAATGGTTAAATTTGGCAAGGCAGAGTCGAAGCCAATGAACTATTTCAATAAGCGCGGTTGGCGGCATCCCGGCAGGGATGGAAGCTTGCAGCCGGTGGTTGAGCGAAGCGTTACTTCGCTCAACCACCGGCTGCAAGCTATGATGTCTCCGGCATCTTCCACGGGTGCGCAATACTCCTAATATTCGTAAAGCTTGATTTCATCAAGGACGCCGTCGAATTGCGCTTCGCCGGAGACGCAGGGTTCCCAGCCGGCGGTCAGGGCCGTCGTGTTGGAGATGTCCGCGATGCTGCCGGTGGCGCCCTCGGCGCTCAACTTGCCGTCGATGTAAAGGAACACATCAAGTCCGAGGCGGACGGCGGTGACTTCGTGGAAGCTGCCGTCGTTGATGGCGGAAGCGGAGGTCAGAACGCGGTTGTCTTTGCCAGACGCATTGGCGCAGATGGAAAAGTTCACCGTGCCGTCGGCCCCCATGCGGAAGCCCCACAGGCTGGCGAAGCCCGAGGTCGGACGTTTCCCGAGAATCGTTTGGGCGCCCGATGCCGAAGTCGCGATCCAGAAATCCACCGCAAAATTATTCGTCCCGAAATTGCCCGCGCTGGGGCCGAAGTTGACGCACGATGCGCCGTTGAATTGGAAGCCCTCGCCAGAATGTCCCGGAGCATAGGTGACGCCGGTGCAAGTGGGGGCCGCTTCATTTGCGCCGATGTCCCGCGCGAACGGCACGCTGTCCTTGGCGGTGCCCTCGGCTGCCCACCAATTGACCAAGGACATCAAGGGGAGGGAGTAAACTGCGCCTTCGTTATCCGTTCCGCCTTCAACCGTTGTTCCATAGAGAACCGCGCCGGAGAAGACCGGGGCTGAATATGGCATCCACCCATCGCCGCCCGAGAAACTGTGGATGGAAGTGAATGACACCCCGCTGGTCGGCAGCGAAAACACAGTGCCGTCTCCCCACGTGCCGCCCGCCGAGGCTGTGCCGTAAAGAGTGCCGCCGGCAAGCGTCAACGCTGAATGGGGCGTCGCACCATCAATGCCATTGGTAAAGGCATAGAGAACCTTGAACACGGAGCCGGACGTGTTGAGCGAGAAAATCGTTCCGTCCTGGGCTGAGCCGCCTTCCGCAGCCGTTCCATACAGCATGCCGCCCGCAAGGGTCACGCCGCCGCTGGCGCCAGCGCCGTCGCTTTCACCAGTGAACGCGTGGAGGGTTTTGAAATTCGCGCCGGAAGTGGAAATCGAGAAGACCGTGCCATCGCCATGAGCGCCGCCGCCGCAAGCCGTGCCGTAAAGTGTCGTGCCGCTGAGCGCCAGTTCGCCGCAAGGGAACGCGCCATCCGCGCCGCTCGTGAAAGTGTGGAGGACCTTGAATTTCGCCCCGCTCGTGGAGATCGAGAAAATCACCCCGGCGTTATCCGCGCCGCCGGTGGCGCACACGCCATAAAGTGTCGAGCCGACAAGAAGCAGCGGGGATTCCGTGCCATTTCCATCGGCTCCTCCGAAGCTGTGAAGAACCTTGAAGCCAGAGCCACTTGTGGACATGGAGAAGATCGTTCCATGGCTGGAAGCACCCCCAACGGAAGCCGCGCCGTAAATCGCGCCGCCGGAAATGGTCAGCGGGGAATATGGCAATCCGCCGTCGAGGCCGTTGGTGAAAGAATGGAGAATGGTGAAGTTGCTGCCGGACGTCGTGACCGAGCAGATTGTGCCGCAGCCGCTTTTTCCACCCGTTGCGGCGGCGGCGAAAAGCGTGTTGCCGGACAAACTCAGCGAGGCGGATGGCCCGCTGCCGTCATCGCCGTTTAGGAAATTATGGAGAATGGCCGCCGCCGGATAATCCTGCGAGGGGCCAGCGAGGTAACTGATCAAATTGGAGCCGTTCGGCGTGCCCCAGCCGCTGACCAGATCGTAGCCGGGAGCGGCGGAATAATACTTTCCTGTCCAGCCGTCGAAATTATTGTCGCCGGAAGTCACGTCATGAAACGCGCTTTGCCCCAGCGCGGAATTTCCGATGGCATAGAGGAGCGGATTGAGAAACCCGACCGCCGGCAATCCGTTGGAGGCCGCCTGTTCGTTGACAAGCGCGTTGAACGCGGCCCAGAGCGGCGCGCCGAAACTTGTTCCCTCGCCGATCCATTGCTGGCCGTCGGCCACGTATTCATAAATGTTGCAGGCAATGATCGAGACATCGGGATAGTTGCGGAACTTGGCCGAGCCGCCATTGGCCGCCATGCTGGTGCCCAATTGCCACGACGGGATTGAATAATTGGAGCTGACGCCGCCAGCCGTGCCGTTGTAAGCCGGGCCGCCCGCCATTGCCGTCCGGTCGTTCCACACAACTTCGGAAATCCAATTTTCATTGGAATCCGTGTTCAAGCAGGTGCCGCCGACGATGGTGATATAAGGATCGTCGTTGTAGTAAGCGGAGAGCCGGTCGGCATCCTGGTCTCCCGCGCAGGCGAAAAAGCTCTGGCCCTGCACGGCGTAGGTTTTGAAAATGCTGTCATAGGTGGCGTAGGAGCCGTATCCCGCGTCGGGAAGAGTCCAGGACATGCTGATTTGCCGCGCGGAGTTGTCTTCCTTGATTTTGGCAAACAGATTGAGAATCGCCGGCTGGGTGGTGCTGCTGGATTGATAGACCACGATGGCGGAAAGGCCGGGCGCCATGGAGTTGATCATTTCAATATCGCCCGCCACTTCCGCGTTGTTGGCCCCTGGCGCGACGGTGGCGGTGTTGACACAGACGTCCTTCACGGGAACGCCGCGCAATCCGGCTTTCTTCGCGTAGTTCGCGACGTCGCCTGGATAGTACCCGTCAAACTCCACCAGCGCGACCTTCTGCCCGGCGCCTGTCAACGAAACGCCAGGCGCGTAAGCGGCCCGGAAATTGCAGCCCCAGTAGGTTCCCGCCGGGCCGGAACCGCCTGTTGCCGCGGCCTTCGGGTCCACGGGGCGGGCCGCCGCCTGGCTGCGATGGGGGCGGGCAAAGTCATCCAGGCCGATCACTCGGACGCCGGCCGCCTGGCATTCAATCGCGGGATCGGTGTCAGCGGAGAAAAACTCGCGGTCTTCAATGGGATGGCGATAGGTGCGCAGTCTCACGCGAAAGGCTTTTTGAATCGCCGCCACGCTGCCGTGGACATTGAGGAGAGTGCGGTCCAGATGCCGCGCCGTCACTGTCAAACCGGATCTTTCGGCAAAGGCCGCCAGCTCTTCGTAATCGGCTTCGGACGCGCCGAACTGCTGGGCGAATTGATTGTGCGTCAGGTAATGGCGGTAGCGCGGGCTGAAAGGATCCGTGACATCTTTGAAAAGCTGCTCGAAGGCCTCCTGATGCTGCATCGGCAGGGTGAGCGCCAATTCCATGTCCTGATCGGCCGGCAGGGCGCCGGTGGCTTTCAGACGGGCCACCACGGGCGGGACGGTGTCATGCAGGCGTTGCATTCCCGCGTGGAGCGGGAGCGGCAGCGCGCAGAGCGCGAAAAACGCCGCTGCGCGCCGAGCCAGTCCAAAACTCAAAACCCCTGCCCAAGGGGCCGACCTTCCACAGATGTGCTTTTTCATTTGCGTATCTCAGGTTCACCGCCGCCGTTGAGGGCTGCCGGTGCGTGTTAAAGAAAAAAGCATTCATGGAAGGCGCGGGGTTAGATGAACTTTGTCTTGCCGGGCATGGCCCACGTCGGGACAGATATTGGAGTTTTCCAATCAATGTGTTCCGGGACCAGTTTCTCCTGCGAATGGAGAGCCATGTCCCACGTGATTTCCTGCCCTGTGTAGGCAGCCATGCGGCCCATGATCGCCGCCAGCGACGTATTCGCTATGCGCACGCCATCGTTGATGGGCTTGCCGCTGCGGATCGACGCAAACAGCTCGTCGTGCTCCACTTGATACATGTTCGGCCGCGGCCCCTCGTAACGCCAGGGCTTCGCGCCCTTGATGAATGGCATTCCGTTGAAGCCCAGTTCGCGGCCTTCACCCTGCGTTCCAAAAATTGTCGCCGTATTGTCGTCGGCGGCGCCTGCCTGCTGGCGGCTGCCGAGGAAACCGCGCGCATTGCCCGGGAATTCGTAATTGACCTCGAAATGGTCAAATATATTTCCACCGGGCGACGGAATCTGGCGGCCGCCCACAGCCATGGCTTTGACGGGCAATTGATCGCCCATCGACCACAGAATCCAATCGACGGCATGCACCGCCTGCTCCACCAGGCTGTCGCCGGAGAGCCAGTTGAAGTTGTACCAATTGCGCAATTGCCATTCGAGATCTGACATCGCGGCGGGGCGCTCGCTGGCTGGCGGCATCGGTTTGACCGCGCCGGTGTAGTAAGTCGCGTAGGTCACGCGAACATCACCGATGGCGCCGTCGCGAATGCGCCCGAAAAGGGCGCGCTCGGCGAGGTTGTAGCGCCAGCAGAAACCGGCGACCAGCGCCAGGTTTTTCTTCTTCGCCTCCGCGACGCTTTCCAGCACCGAGCGGATGCCCGGCGCGTCCGTCGCCACCGGCTTTTCGCAGAAGATATGCTTGCCCGCGGCCACGGCGGCCTTCAGATGCATCGGGCGGAATCCTGGAGGCGTCGCCAACAGAACGACGTCCACGCCGCTGTCAATCACCTTCTGGTAGGCATCCAGCCCGACGAAGCTATGATCGGGATCGACCTTCACTTTGTCGGGAAATTGCTTTTGCAGATTTTCGAGATTGGTGCGGAGCTTTTCTTCGAAGACGTCCGCCATCGCTGTCAAGACAACGTTCTTGTCGGCGCTCAAGGCCTGGCTTGCGGCACCCGTGCCGCGGCCGCCGCAGCCGATGAGGCCGACCTTGAGGATCGTATCGTCCTGCTGCGCCGAGGCCCGGCTGGCGAGTATGGCGGGCATCATCAGCGCCCCGCCGGCCAGGGCTGAAGCTTTCAGGAAGTTCCGCCGTGATGTGGGATGCTGCGCGCTCATGCACACCTCACGAGTGGGTTGGTGAGCGGAGCGGAGAGGCCGCTCAGAATGCTCCAGATTTTATCGTTGCCCGCAGGGGATGCT
The DNA here is from genome assembly GCA_963764165.1 of uncultured Verrucomicrobiae bacterium. GTDB lineage: Bacteria > Verrucomicrobiota > Verrucomicrobiia > Limisphaerales > Palsa-1400 > Palsa-1400. The sequence goes on along the minus strand of CAVXRD010000002.1, from coordinate 1,898,460 downwards.
AGAATAGGTGGTTCCATATTATTAATGACAGTTCCGATGGCTTCGAGGTGGCGCACATGCGCCGCACTTTTGTCGAGCGTGCCGGAGACTGTCATTTGTATGGAACTAGTCAAGATCACCTTTTCTTCAGGTGACTATCCATAAGCAACTGGCGTTCCCACCCCTTGTCAGCCGAACAACGGCAGTCAGCGTGGACGTTCCGCCCTCCACCGCCGCTTCGAAATCGGCGGGAAGTGGAGAAAAACGTCAAACGTTTTGCAAATCAGGGATTTATGAAATGGCGAAGGACAGGCTGGCCGCTGTCAATGGAAACGCGGCCATTCTCGGGCTTAGCGTTCGTATATCGGTTTCCCTTTAGTGAAACTTTAGCGAAAAGTTTCGCATGTTTTGGCGACAGAGCGCCTTCCGGCTGCTTTTCCCTCTGGAAACAGTCGTCGCGCCGGCTCGAAAATATTTTTCGATTTTTCCACACGAATGCCTGGCAAACCCTCCTTCACATCAGGTTAATCCCGATAGCATTGCTTAGTGTGGCGTCCCGATTTGGAGACACTCATCGTCAGTCTGTCCAATTTTGAAGCAAAGAAAGCAGTCACCTCCTTTCAACATTTTTTCATGGGCGCGACAGTGCGCAGCCCAATGCTGGAACAAGTCTGCCAGCATAAACCGTTCACAGGTCTTGAAACTTGAACAGGAGGAAGGCCGAGAGCGCAGAGAAGAACTTTTTGAGATTGCTTTTCAGTCTCCGCGCCCTCGGTCTTCCTCCTGTTCAAACTTTTGTTTTGTTTGGTGACGCGATGGTTGAAGGCGGGAGCATTCGTCGTGTTCTTGCAATAATCGTGGCGACGCCCGGCGTATTCATCTATCATCCGACACCATGAAAAAGGTTCATATCGCCGTTGCCGCCCTTGGCTTGGTAATTGCCGGGCCGCGTTTAATTGCGCAAGCGGCGGACCCCGATAAGGCAGACATTCTCGCCGCCAACATTGACTCATCCGTTGACCCGGGAACGGATTTCTTCACATATGCCAATGGGCTTTGGCTGAAACGCCATCCCATCCCGCCCTCGGAATCAACATGGGGCGTCGGCAAGCTGGTCAATGAGGAACTCTACGGGAAACTCCGCAAAATCAACGAAGACGCGGCGCAGGCGCATTCGCCGGCCGGTTCCGACCAGCAGAAGATCGGCGACTTCTGGCGCACGGCGATGGATGAGGAAAAGGCGGAGCGCGCCGGTCTCACACCGCTCCAGCCGCAACTCGCGCAGATTGATGCCATCAAAAACGTCAACGATGTGTTGGACGTTGCTTTCGCTCTGCGGCCGCTCGGCGTGGGCGCTTTTTTCGACGTCGGCGTCGGCCAGGACGAGAAACAAAGCGATTTGATGTCTGTCCATATCAGCCAGGGCGGGCTGGGATTGCCGGAGCGCGATTTCTATTTCAATCCCGAAGCGGGCACCGCGAAGATTCGCAAGGAATACGTCGCGCACATGGCGCGCATGTTGAAAATGCTGGGACGCACCGAGCGGGAGGCCAAATCGGCGGCGGAAAAGATCATGAAATTCGAGACGGCGCTGGCCAAGGATTCCCGCAAAATGGAGGATTTGCGCGACCCCGATCACAATTACAACAAGATGGGGCCAGCCGAACTCATTGCCAAATACACGCCGCTGATTCATTGGGATGACCGCCTGAACCAAATGGCTCTTCACACGGACGTCGTGATTGTAGGCCAGCCGGAATTCTTCAAGGCGATGAATCATTTGGTCGCCAAGACGCCGATTCCGGTTTTAAAAGATTACCTGCGCGTCCACTTGGTTTCGGATTACGCGGAATATCTGAGCAAGGCGTGGGATGAGGAGGAGTTTTCTTTCGCGGGCAAAGTGCTATCCGGCCAGAAAGAGCAGCGCCCGCGCTGGAAACGCACGCTGGATTCGCAAGGCCACGCCATGGGAATGATTCTCGGCCGCATTTTTGTGCAAGAATACTTCCCGCCCAAGACCAAGGAGCGCTATTCCAATCTCGTCGAAGCTATCCGCACTTCCTATGGCGAGCGCATCGACAAGCTGGATTGGATGAGCGCCGCCACGAAAGCCAAAGCGCACGAGAAGCTGGCCAAAATTGTCTCCAAGGTCGGTTATCCCGATAAATGGAAGGATTACTCCGCGCTTGTCATCAGCACGAATTCCTATTGCGAGAACATGATGAACGCCTCGCGCTGGGGTTACAACGACATGATTTCCAAATTCGGCAAACCCGTCGACCGCACCGAATGGGAGATGACCCCGCAGACCTACAACGCCTATTACGAACCCGCCAACAACGAAATCGTCCTGCCCGCCGCGATGTTCGCCGTGCCCGGCATGCGCGATGATCAATTGGACGACGCGTTTGTTTACGGATACGCCGCCGCCTCCACCATCGGCCACGAAATCACTCACGGTTTCGACGACGAAGGCCGCAAGTTCGACGCCAAAGGAAATCTGACCGATTGGTGGACCACGGAAGACGCCGCGCGTTTCCAAAAACGGGCCGAAGTGATGGCGGCGCAATTCGACGCGTATGAACCGCTGCCCGGATTGCACATCAACGGCAAGGCGAGCCTCGGCGAGAATCTGGCCGATTACGGCGGCTTGCTGCTCGGACTGGACGCTTTCAAAAAGACCGAACAATATCGCGAAGGCAAAAAAATCGGCGGGCTGACTCCGTTGCAGCGTTACTTCCTCGCCTATGCTTATTCGTGGTTGTTCCAGGAACGCGACGAGCGCCTGCGCCGCGCCCTGCTCAGCGACGTCCACGCCCCCGCCAAATGGCGCGTCATCGGCCCGCTGTCGAACATGCCGGATTTCTACGAAGCCTTCGGAGTCAAGCCCGGCTCCCCCATGTGGCGCCCGCCGGAAAAGCGCGTTTCAGTTTGGTAATCGCATCCAGAATGCTCCTTAACGATTTGGAGGGATGATATAATGTCGTCGAGCATGAAGAAGAAAACGAGGACCAAAGCGCTTTACCAGCGCGTCCGCGAGATTCTGGAATCGGCCCGGACGGGCGTGACGCGCACGGTGAACACCACGCAGGTGATCGCGAACTGGCTGATCGGGCGGGAGATTGTGGAGGAGGAGCAGCAGGGCGAGAAAAAGGCTGGTTATGGCGATATGCTGCTGCTGGATTTGGCTGGCAAACTGACGGCGGAATTTGGGGCAGGTTATTCAGAGACCAATCTGCGTTGGTTCCGGCAATTCTATCTTGAATACGGAGATTTATTACCGAAAAGAATTCATCACTCAGTGCGTGATAAATCCATTTCTTCACGCCGCACCTGCAGTTCGGCAATTCATCACGCGGTGCGTGATGAATCTCTCCCTGCCATGCTGAACGCCCCGCCAGTGGAATCCTGGCGACCTGGACGGCTTCACGCTAACCTGTCTTGGACGCACTATCGGACACTGCTGCGCATGGAGAAGCGTGAAGCGAGATCCTTCTATGAAATCGAAGCCCTCCAAAACAACTGGTCGGCCCGTGAATTGGAGCGGCAGATCAACAGTCTTCTCTACCAACGGCTGGCGTTGAGCCGGGACAAGAAGGGTTTGTTGCGGCTGGCACGCAAAGGCCAGGAAATTCAGGGTCCGCTGGATGTTTTCAAAGACCCGCAAGAGCTTCTTTCCCGGGCACGAGTCAGACGAAAAAACGAATCGTTCATTTGTCCTCAATTAATTTGAAAACATCGTCGAGCGGGGCGCGGGGACGCGCTGTTCTGACGCATGGCCGGGAGTGCATAGCGGGAGGCGTGGCTTGGGGGGTGGCGGGGGCAAGTCGGAATGCTCATCTGCGAAGCGCGAACGGCCAAAGGTCAGACTCAACTGGGAACCGGACAAGTGGCACCAATTGCGCGGCGTCCTGCCACGCTGGAAGCGAGCGGCAAGCTGATGCTTTTTGGATGGTGGGGTATAGTGCGAATTAAGGCGAAACAATCCGATAAAACTGCTGCGGAATGTTCGTTGCCGCTTTATTTGTAAAACTGACAACGGGTACTGTCCCGGCGATGAAATTGGTCAAGACGATCCAGTTGGTTGTGGCGAGATCCGTGTTGGCTTGGATGTGGTAGCTTTGGCCGCTACGCAAGCTGGTGTTCAAAATAACACCGTTGGTTTTGTTGAAATTGGGAGCGCCGGCAAACATCAACGGCGTCGGCGCACACATTCCATTGCTGCCAGCCATGTAAATGGCTTGAATTTCTGTGGCGGAAAGTGCCCGGTTGTAAATTCGGACGTTCTCGATCAGCCCAGGAAATACCGCGAAATCAGCTGATTCGCCAATTCGAAATACGGCATTGTTCGTTGTAAAAGATGCGGGGGAATCTTGGATTGTTTGAACTAGCGCCCCATTATAGTACCGCAAATAATAAAGTGATCCGTCATAAGTGTCCACGAGGTGCGTCCATGCGTTCAAAGGCACATTTGGGCTGCTGCCGTCGTAACCCATTTGGTAGTTGTCGCTGCCGCCATCGATTCGTTTGCCAAGCACATGGAATGGAAGGTAGTTTTGCGTCCGATAAACCCAAGCTTCGAGTGAATATGGGCTGCCTGTGGGGATTGAAAGCGACGGCGAGTCAGGAACCGCAACATATTGATTGACGCCGTTCAAGCTGAAGGCATACCCACCCAAGCCCGTCGCATACGAGGTTCCATTTTGCAACGTGCCATTGTTTGTGCCTACGAGGTCATTGGCTGTATAGTTGCCTGTCCACCAGGAAATTAGCCCTTCCGGGGCCGAGACAGCGCAATTGGGCGAGATGCCAGCGACCGTCAGCGTGGCTACAAGACTTGTGACGGACAGCGAACCGCTGTCCACAACCACTGTATAAATTCCGCTGTCGGCGACCACAGCGTTGTTGACCGACAGGTTTGCCGTGTCGGAACCTGAGATGTCTCCACCGTTGATCAAATTGGTTCCATTTTTCTGCCACTGATAAGTGAAGGGAGGCGTTCCGCCCACCAAAACTGAAAGGTCTGCGCTTGCTCCGGCGGGGATAACTTGGCTTGTAGGCTGCGCCGCGATGGATAAAGATGGCGGCAGGTTGGTGAGAGCGACATCGTCCAATCGGAAGAAATTTGTGGCGTTCTCATACGAGAATTCCAATTCTGTGCTGTCACTTGTAGCCTCCACAACGTATTCCAAATTCGTCCAGCCAACTGTTGTAAATTCCTGCTGATCAAAGACTGTTATTCCATCCCAAGAAACGGCGAACTCGTTGGAACTCCCCGTCCCGGAAGGGCTATTCACAAAAAGGGATAATAAGTAAGATTGGCCGGGCGTTGTCTGAACAGTTTGCGAGAGATAACCCCAATTCGCGTCCATCCCGAGGAAAGCGGAGAAATAACCGGAGTGAGCATAGCTGGGATTATTTATGTTGGCATTCGTCGATGCGGCAACGTAGCTAGAACCAGCGTTCCCTGACAATGTCCAGTCACCGAAACTGCCAGTTTCAAAACCACCATTCTGAATGAACGGATTTACTTGCAAGGTGAATGGGATGCTTTGCGCCGCCCCGCTGCTTAAATTGGTGAACCAGACCGTGGCGGTGTATATCCCAACCGGAAGATTTGTAGCCGCAGAACTCACGCTTGCAATCACTGTGGATTGCCCACCTGGAACCAATGCACCCCCAACGGGAGAAACGTTGAGCCAAAGGGAAGTGTTAACCAAACTCCAACTTAGCGTAGATGTGCCCCTGTTGTTCAAAAAATACGCTTGATAAGCAGGATTGAATGGCCCGCCGATTGGCCCGTCACTGGCAAAACCGGCCAGGATGGTGATGCCCAATGGGTCAGGATTGAAGGCAAACGATACTGGCGCAGAACCGATGCCGTTTGCCACCACGACCAAAGAATAATTCCCCGAAGGCAGATTTTCAGGCACCATAAACTCTGTCGAGACGATGTTGGTTCCGGTCATGACGCCCGTGCTGCTCCAATTATAGGTGCGGGCGTAATAGACTTTGCCGGTGGCATTATTGGTCATCCGCACGAGCGGGTAATTGCTATTCATCTGCGCGTCATCACCATAGCCTGCGCCTTCATTGAGGCCATTTAACAAGGTGCCCGTCAGATGATAAGAACGGTAAGCGTTCGTCGTAATACTTTTAATGGTCGGTTGTCCCGCAGGGAGGGGAGAGCCATCGGGCTGATAAGCGTAAACCGGACCGAAGCCATTGTTGGAAAACAATACTGTTCCATCTGGCAAAATAAGCATGCGGGCATCGTTCGGATAATAATTTGAACTGTTCCCAGGAAATGTTGTTTGAGTGAAGTTGTTAGCAATCGGGTCGTACTCGTAGAAAGTGCAAGGAGGTCCATAGGATGGCGCTGTGGAAAACATGCACAAAACTTTGCCATTTGGCATCACAGCCGCCGGGGCGTCTATAGCGCCTTGTCCTGCCGGAATTAGGGCGCCCGCGTGCCAAGAACCCATGTTTGTTGTGCCGCTTGGGGTGTATAGTGCAGTGTTACCGGTGGCTCCAAGGACAATCGCCTTGCCATTTGGAAGAAGTAAAGCAGCTCCAATCTCAAGGTTGCGAACGTCATACACAGCGACTGGGAGGATCGCATCGTTAATCCATTTGTTCAAAAACGGTATGAAACGTTCCGAATTTGTGCCATAAGGATCAACGGTGAGGATACTGTTGTCTGGAAGCTTAACCCAACTTGCTTCGTCTTGGTTGTAGCCGCGGTAAAGTGGCGGGCTGCTAATCCAGGAGTTTAGGCTGGGGTTGTAAACCATCGTCAAACCGGGCGAGGCGGGTTGAACTGGTGAAATTAGCACGTTTCCATTGGGCAAAATTTCAGATATGTTGTCATAAAATTGCACCCCGAATCCAGTGCCAGCGCAATATGTCCATGTGTCGAGCAATGGGTCATAAATCTCAGCCGAACCATTTCCGCCACCGCTCTCTCCGCCTGCAACGAATACTCGGCCATCAGTCAGAACTTGAGAAGCGTAAGCATTTCGACCATCGTGCATCGGCGTGAGCGTGGACCAGGTTCCATTGAGGTAGCTACCATGAGCGTCAGGTGTCAAACGATACCAGTTTTTTGCTCCACTGCGAATGTCCTGTGCCATGACGGTTCCATCTGACAACAAATTCATGTAGCAGGTTGACCCACTGGGTGGCTGATTAACCAACTGCACCCAAGTTCCAACGGCCTGCGCCATCCAAGGACTCGCCAGGCCGCAAACACCCAGCGCCAATGTCAAACGCAAGGCAAATCTCAGGCAGTATTCTGATAACGGCCAGACCAGTGTTGTTTTAATTATCCGGCAAACTGCCGGGTTTACCCGTAATTTATTCATATATTCGTGGAGTCTTCCGCAACTCCGACTGTTCAATACGAAAAGAGGCATGACCTAATCACGCCCCAATCCAGGCACTGGTATGTCCTCACAGGAACACTTTCGGGGCCGCCCACGGCGGCGCGCCTCGAACCGTCTCCTACAAGTCAAAACTACCAGCTTTGGATTGGACAGCAGCCGAAGCCACAAATCTGTTGTCAAGTTGTTTCAATTGCATACTTTTTTTCTGGACATTCGGATATGAGCAGAGTGCAGGTTGACGCGCAAGCAGGATTTCGCGCCTTAAAAATAAGGGAATGGGTGGGCTGTGAAGCCCCCCCAAGACGGCTATTGGATTTTTCGGAAGCGACACGAAGATCGATGCGGCCATCTCCGTTTCACTTCGACGCGACAAATTCCATCCAGCGGGACGGTTTCAAGCTGGATGTTGGAGCCGTTTTCGTCGGCGTGCGCCAATGCGCTGCCGATGCAAAGCCAGACCTGTCCTCCTTAGCCTTCCACGGCGGAAGTTGTCGCCGCCTTCGCGATCGCGGAAATCCTAGGCGAAGTGGCTTGGCGTCCTGGAACTGGCGGTTTTGGATTGGCACTCGCATTTAACCCATAGACCCAAAATATTGCCAGTTTGTTGCCACCGTATTGCCGAAAAGGTTGCCACTTTTTGGAGATTATAATCTGGAACTCCCGAACTCAGGAAAAGAGACCAGGGTCGTCTTTCAGACAATGGTGGTGATGTGGAGTCCGTAAATTAATGCTTGGTGGCGCATCCGAACCCAGGACGCACGTGAAAACAACTTCAGTCTCCTTTCCTGCGTTCGGGCGTTCCAGATTCAATCGTTGCGTCATAAATCTTGTCAAGCGTGCATTTCGTCCATCCACGAAACGCTTGTATTGCTTCGCTGGGCTTTGCGCAACCACCGGCGATGGGCTTTAATCGGGTCCTCGCTGTTTTCAGTGGAATGCCATGATCCCTTTGATGCTTGCTCTGAAAACCTGTCCGTAAATCCCGAAGGGATTTTATCATTCAGCCCAGCGTTGGCCCGATTCTGAGAGGGCCTACGCTGGGGTCGGCAGCATTTAAGTTCCAAAACACTGAAAGGGTTGAATACCAGATGCTTATAGAGGCGATACAACCCTTTCAGGGTTGATGATGTTCTGGCGCTGACCCAGGGTAGCCCTCTCGGAATCGGGCAACCGTGGGCTACATGATTCCAATCCCCTTGGCATGGGTGGGGTGGCCCGCAAGCGGAACACGATGCGGCTATTCCACTGAAAAACAGCGAGGAACCAAATGTTGCTTTATCCGATTGAATCTCAACGATGTAGCGGTTGTAGCGGTATTTTGGAGATTATAAATATTCAATGCTCCGCCCATGCCCCCTTGACCCGACCGCCGCCGTTAAGGGCACCCGGCCTGCAATGCTGAATTGGCGGCGTCCTTGTAGGCCGCGTGCCCTCACGCGGCGCTCCTTTCCAAAAAAGTCAGCCAAATCCTTCGTCTTGCGCGTCCTTGCGTTGAAATCCGCCGCTTTGGTTTTAATGAAAAGTGACGAGGGCCGTTTCGTTTGTCATGTCCCATAATACCACAGAAGCGTGTACTTACATAAAGAATTGACCAAAATGGCTTTGGCCTTATACTTCTCCCTGTCGCCGTTGGCAGCCCGTTAAAAAACTATGGACATTGCTGCTGAGAGGAGTTTTGGGTTGGTTCGCGGAGAGACGAGCGAGCATATCCGAATGGATCTGGGAGTGAGGAACGACAAAGAACCGAGCCAAAAGGCCCTCAGCCCGAAGGGTTTCGCCAAAAGTGGCCCGGCGACTGCGTTGCTCCTCAGTCACAGGTCCCGTTTGGACATGCTCCTTCGTCCCGCCTTGTCGGCGGGCCACTTTTGGCGAAACAGCATTGTCCATAGTTTTTTAACGGGCTGCTTGGGCGTGTTCTTTGACATTGTGCGGATTTCGGCCCCGGGGATCAGTTGGTTTTGACGGGCTGTCGGGAAGGGCAACTGAATAAATCGTGAGGGGATGAATGTTGGGGGCCTCGATAATATTTGGGCGGCGACGCAGCGCCGGCCCTACCTCAATTTGGCAGGGCGGACCTGTGCGTCCGCCCAAATGTCCTCACCACCTGCAATCACACGCAATTCGAGCCTGGAGGCATTGCACGCTATTGCACCCTCTTGCACCCTTGGTTTTTCGCGAGGTTGGGACATGGATTGCCGGGTGTCAGAGGGCGGCAGGATGCCGCGCCAATTGAGTTTGGAAACACCAATGGAAAGCACTGTTTCAATCAATTGGCTCCAGTTGGAACAAATGTAGCGGGTCTGTTGCGGGTCTGTAGCTACTTTTGTAGCTGCTTAAATGCCTTGTTATCAACAGTGTAGCGGGTGTTGCCCCTTTTTGGAGATTATATCGCTTTTGCTTATTTTTGAACCCGGCCATCGAATTGTTTCGCCAAAACTTTCTCTTCGTTATCTTCGTTCCCTTATTCCCAAATTCCTTTTGCATCAGGGAAACAAAGGAAACAAAGAAATTGTCTTGCGCCCCAGGACGCTCGAACGAACATATCAGAATCAAAAACCGGTTTACATTTTTTCCGGTTCAACGCATCGTGCCCGCTTGCATGAAATTGCCGGTTGCCATTGCGCTGTTGATAGTTCCAATTGTGGCCCTTTGCACCGCGTCCGCGGCTGAGACCAACGCGGATCAAAACGCCTCCCTGGAAGCAAAATTCGCGAATTACGGAACGTTGATTGTTCGCCCGTTTGTGTCTGCTTCATTCCCGCATCCGGCCCGTGCGGACGGACATAAATATCACGACAAGCTTTACTCCGCGCAGGAGCATTATTCCGACAGCACTGTGGCGATGTTCATTCCAAAAAATTTCCACCCAGGCGCGAAGGTTGATTTCGTCGTTCACTTTCACGGGTGGAACAACACGGTGGCGGGCTCGCTCGCCAGATACAAATTGATCGAGCAGTTTTGCGACAGCGGCGTGAATGCCGTATTGATAGTCCCGGAAGGCCCGCATGATGCGCCCGATTCCTTCGGAGGCAAACTGGAGGACACTAATGGCTTCGCCCGTTTTATGACGGAAAGCGTCCAGGTGCTAAAATCCACCGGGCCGCTGGCGAACACGGAGTTTTCTGTGAACCGCATCATCGTCTCCGGTCACAGCGGTGGCTACCACGTCATGGCGGCGCTGCTCGATCACGGCGGGATGTCGGACAAAATTGCGGAGGCGTGGCTGTTTGACGCGCTATATGGCGGCACGGAGAATTATGCCGCCTGGCAGAAACGCGAGAATGGCCGCATGCTCAACATTTACACCGATCACGGCGGCACGAAGGAAGAGACGGAGAAATTAATGGCCTCCTACAAGGCTCAACAGACGCCGTTTTTCTCAACGGAAGATGGCGCCGCCTCCGAAACAGAAAGTGCGTTGCGCGACAATAAATTGGTGTTTATTCATACAGATCTGCCCCATGACGAAGTCGTGGCCAAACGCCAGGCCTTTTGCGAATTTCTCAAGACAAGCTGCCTGAAACACGAATGAAAAGAGACCAACCCGATTTACCACAATCGAGAACCAATTCGCGTCTCGCTGGTCCCCTCGCCCCGCTCCGCGGAGAGAGGGGAACCGAGCTAAGCCCCTCCTCGCCCCGGCCCTCTCCTCCACTTCGTGGAAGAGAGGGAGATAAACATTGCCGCAAAAAATGAGCTGCGCGCGAATGAAACTCGTCCGGTTATTTATGTCACTCACTGTCGCTTCCGTGATCGCGGGCTGCCAAACGCGTACGGCGCCTGAAATGTGCTCGGCGCTTCCGCCGCCGACAAAACTCGGCGTCGAAGTGTTGTTCGCGAAACACATGGATTTGATCCGCGGCAAGCGGGTCGGCCTGATTACAAATCCGACCGGGCTCGACAGCAAATTGACGAGCGACATTGAATTGTTCCGCTCGCATCCCGAAGTGAAGCTGGTCGCGCTTTACGGGCCGGAGCACGGCGTTCGCGGCAACGCCCAGGCGGGGGAATACGTCGCATTTTATTACGATGAGCAATTGAAGCTGCCCGTTTTCAGTTTATACGGCCCCTCTCACAAGCCCCCGGCGGACATGATGACGAACATCGATGAATACATGCGCAAGTTCGACACGCAGCATGCGGACAAGCAAGTCGAGCCCAGCATGATGCAGTCGGTTGATGTGATGATCTTCGACATGCAGGACGCCGGGACGCGCGTCTACACCTACATCGCGACGATGGCCTATGCGATGCAAGCCTGCGCGGACGCCAAGATTCCTTTTATTGTGCTTGACAGGCCAAATCCGATCAACGGCGTGCTGATGGAGGGGCCGATCCTTGAGTATCCGAAGCATAGTTCGTTCATCGGGCTGTATCCGATTCCTTTGCGGCATGGCATGACGCTGGGAGAGATGGCACGGCTCTTCAACGGCCAGTTTCTCACCAATAAAGCCAATCTCACTGTTGTGCCGATGGAGAGTTGGAAGCGCGACGAATGGTTCGATGAAACGTCGCTGCCGTGGGTGCTGCCCTCGCCGAATCTTCCCACGGTTGACACCGCCACGGTTTATCCGGGACAGGTGCTGCTCGAGGGCACAAGCCTTTCGGAAGGGCGCGGCACAACGAAGCCGTTCAAATATTTCGGCGCGCCGTGGATTGATGGTTATGTGTTGGCGGAGAAGTTAAACGCGCTGCATTTGCCGGGCGCGAAATTTCGCGAGGTTTATTTCACGCCAACGTTCTCCAAATTTTCCGGCAAGCAGTGCGGCGGCTGTCAACTGCACGTGACCGACCGAAACACTTTCCGCCCGGTGGCCACCGTGCTGGCGGAATTGGCGGTGATCAAACAGCTTTACGGCGACAAGTTGGAAATTCACGCCTCCTACTTTGACAAGGTCATGGGGACATCCTCCGTGCGCGAGGCCCTGGAACGCGGGGAATCCGGGGCACAAATTTCGGCGAGCTTCAAACCGGGAATCGAGGAATTTTCCAAACTCCGCGAACCATATTTGTTATATCACTGAACATGCGCGCAAAATTTTCATTCGTTCTGATTCTGCTGCTGGCCAGTTTCACCCCCGGTGTGTTTGGCGAGGTTTTCCGAACCAACAAGCTGGCGGAGATGGACGCTGCCATTCAGGCCGTCATTGACAATAAGAAGTGCCCCGGCGGCGTGCTGTGGATTGAGCACAACGGCGTCTCCTACCACAAAGCCTACGGCGAACGCGCGGTGGTGCCCGATCACGAGCCGATGACGGAGGATACGATTTTTGACGCGGCATCGCTCACGAAGGTCGTCGCCACCACGCCCGCGATGATGCTGCTGATCGAGCGCGGGCAGGTGAGTCTCGATGCGCCGGTCAAAACTTACATCCCGGAATTCACCGGCGAGGACAAGGATCAAGTCACGGTGCGCGAATTGATGACGCATACGTCAGGCCTCGCCCCGGATATTGAGACCAGTTCGGATTGGCACGGCGAAGCGGAGGCGATCAAGAAGGCTTGCGCGCTGCCATTGCAGACCAAGCCGGGAACAGAATTCAAATACAGCGACATCAATTTCTTCATGCTTGGAGAAATCGTTCATCGCGTTTCCAAAATGCCGCTGCAGGATTTCGTGCAGAAGGAAATTTACGGCCCGCTTAAGATGACCGATACCGGCTTCCTGCCGCCGAGCGAAAAACTGCCGCGCATCGCGCCAACGGAAGTTGTGCAAGGAAAACCGTGGCGCGGGGTGGTGCATGATCCAACCGCGCGGCACATGGGCGGCGTGGCTGGGCACGCGGGCTTGTTCTTCACCGCCTCCGACCTGGCGCGCTACGCGGAAATGATGCTCAACCTTGGCGAATTGGATGGCGTGCGCATCTTCAAACCGGAAACTGTCAAATTAATGACCAGCGTGCAATCGCCGCCCGGCATTTCCAAAAAGCGCGGCCTGGGCTGGGACATTGACACGCCTTACAGCGGTCCGCGCGGGCAATATTTCCCAATCGGCTCCTATGGCCACACGGGATGGACGGGTGGATCACTTTGGATCGACCCGGCGACGAAAACATTCGTCATTTTCCTGTCAAATCGAAATCATCCGACAGAGGAAGGCAACGTAATACCTCTTCGGAGAAAATTGGGCACTCTGGCCGCTGAGGCGCTGACGGATTACAATTTCGGCCAGGACAAAAAAGGCGCGACAAATGCGCCTGCTGTGATCCAGAAATAGAATTTCCCGGAAAAGCACAGGCCTACAGTCGAGATTTTGGCGGAGCGCGGCTGTGTCGAAGACCAGCCGCAGCCATGTTAGAACCGAGAGGCGAGTCGGGTTATTCGAATATTGCTGCGGCTGGTCTTCGACACAGCCGCGCTCCGTTCAAAGCGGCTCAGTGATCCATCCAATGATCGTATTTGTTCGCCGGAATTTTTGCGTTCTCCGGGTAAACAAGATACACGGCGTGGGAGGATTTGCTCCAGGCGTGCATCACGTCGGCCCGCTTGTAAATCTGTCGCACATAAATGCCGCGGTCCGGATGCGCCGCCGGATCGTTGATGATGAGGTCGCCGCCGTCGGTGAATCCGATGCAAACCACCAGATGGCCCGCCGAATCATTCGGACGTCCGGGCCGGAGCCAATCCCAGCGCGCGGAAAGAATCACCGGAATTCCCGCCGCGATCCAATCCTCAACTTCGCGCAAATCATCCAGCCGCGTCACGTAGGAGCGCATGCCGTCGAAGCTTCCGGCAAAGGCGGTGTTGAAAGGCCAGTTGCCGGTGCCGGACATGCTGTTGTCAAAGACATCGCCCGCCACCACCGGCACCGTCAAATCCATCTCGGGCCTTTTGAGCACCATGGCCCAGCGGGAGAGCGCCATCGAAAGAGAAGTCGGGCTGCACCAACCGTTTCCGTTCGGATAGCCGTGCTGGGAATGTTCGGGCGTGGGAATGGTTTTTCCCCAGGCCGATTTGTTAGGCCGCCGTTCCTGTTGTTCTGCTCTGGTATTCGCGAATGAGGCGCCCAGAAACTTCAAAGTTGGCAGCCCGTTGGTTGAAGGGATCAGCGTAATGCGAAGCTGAGCTTCTTCGGCGTTATCTGTCAAAACTAATGTATCCGTGTCCACCGTGCCGTCGGTGTCTTTTTGGCGGCGGACGCTGGTGCGGAAGTCCCGGTCCGGCGACCAAATTCCCATTGTGTAATACTTCGTGTGATTTGCGTGGGAGATGGCCGAGGCCTCGATTTTCACCATCGTGCCCGGCGGAGCTTTTGCGTTCCACGACACCACCAATTGGTTCCAAGGGATGTGCGCCTTGATCGGCGGCGACATCATCACCACGTTGCCTGCGGCGTCCTCCGCCTTGGTAAATTTTGAAAAATCGGTCAAGCCAGCGAATCGGCTGAAGTCGCCTTTCGCTTCGAGGGAGACGGAATGGCAGCCGGCGAGAACGGTTCCCACCGCCGCAATGGAAACGGCGAGGCCCAATTTTGAACGCAACACACTCATGAAATTCATTTTTTCCCCGCGGCAAATGCGGCTTCGATTTCCTCCAGCGTTTTGCCTTTCGTTTCCGGAAGGAAAAAAGCCGCCGTGATGAAATAGACAACGGTAAAAGCAGCAAAGCCAAAGAACACCGAACTGTAGCCGTATCGCCCGACGCTCGGAAGAAAAATCGCGGCGATGGTGGTGGAGACGATGCTCTTGAGCAGCAGCGCGATGCTCATGCCATTGGAGCGGATGCGGGTGGGCATCAACTCGGAAAGCGCCAGCCAGACACACACGCCCGGCCCGACCGCAAAGAACGACATGAAACAATAAATGCAAATCGCAGTCAGCCAGCCGTTTCGCGCGCTGGGCACCGGAGTGACAAAAGCGTGCTGAATTTTCAGAGGAGCGACGCGAGCCTGATCCAAATTTCCCGCCGGATTGTTGAAGAACGCCGCCACTTTTGTGCCCGGAACGCCCGCGGCTCTGCTGATAACAATTTTGGAGCCAAGCTCGTCGGAGCGAACCGTCTTGGTGGCTGAATTGAAATCGCCGTAAGAGTAAAGAACCATCAGCGATTGCGCGGCTGCATTCGTGCTTTCGAGCAGCTTCGCCGCCATCGCTGTGTCAAAAGGAATTTCCGCCGATTGGTTTGTGGTGACCATCGCCTGCACCCTGTCGCGGACATCCACTTCGCGCAATTCGGTGCGCCGAAACATAAGAGCAGTCACGATCATGAACACAATCACGCCCGCCGTTCCCATTGACAAAAGAAGTTTGCGCCCCACGCGATCCACCAGCGCGATGGCGATGATCGTCACGAGGAAATTGATCGTGGTCAGAATGAAGTAACCGATGTGGGCCGCCTCGTCGCTCAAGCCGGCGCGGATTAGAATGGTTGCGTTGTAGGCGAGAACCGAATTAACACCAGTGCCTTGGTTGCAGGCCGCGATGACGCAGGCCAGCGCGAACGGCACAATATATTTCTTTTGAAGCAGCGATTCGTGATGGGTGTTTGACGTGGCGTTTTTCTTCGTTTCCTCTGTCTCTATGCGCTCCATTTCAGCGAATTCAATCTTCGCTTGCTCCTCGCTGCGGGAACGCAGGAGCGAACGCATTGCCGCAACTTTTCGTCCGCGCCGAAACAGCCAGCGGGGTGATTCGGAAACAAAGAAAGTTCCAAAGAGAAACAGAAATCCCGGCGGCAGTGAAATCCAAAAAATGCTCCGCCATGCCCAATCTTTATAGGCGAGAAGTTTCACCGCATCGCCGAGCTTTGCGACCGCGTCGACGCGCGCGCTGATATAGAGTGCGATCCCCGAAGCTGCCATGTAGCCGAGTGTTAACAGCCATTGAAAAATGCCTGCGCCTTTGCCCCGGTCTTTGGCCGCCAGACACTCCGCGAGGTAGAGCGGCCCGGCTACCGAAATCAGACCGCCGCTGGCGCCCTGCAATACCCGTCCCGAGACTAGCCATCCGAAACCATGCGAAAGAGCGATCCATGGCACGCTCGTGCAAAACAAAATCCCGCTGATGGTCATCAACGTCCTGCGCCCGAGCAAATCAGCGAGAAAACCGGCGAACGAAGTCGAAATCAGCGTTCCCAACAGAACCGCGGCCACGACATAAGAAAGTTTTGCGGGATCCAAGCCGGATGTTGCTTCCAAGTAGGGCAGGGCGCCCGAAATGATTCCGACGTCCACCGCAAAGAGCAGGCCGCCCAACCCGGCGACTGTCAGCAGGAGTCGGTTGTAACCTTTCTTATGCAAGCCAGGTTAAGCTTTGGCGCGGACGCGAAGGCCGATTTTTTCAGCCGTCTTGGCGAAAGAAATCATGCCCTTCTCCGCAGTGGCGCCCTCGTAAGGATCGTTGGTCGTCAGCAAATTGCCGTCGAGATCGAGATGGTCGGCGAGGCTTGCAAGGTGCGCCCCGGCAGTGATTAAAATGCTCGTCTCAATCATGCAGCCGATCATCGTTTTCAACCCAGCCTTGCGGGCGGCCATCAGTGCATCGTAGGCGGGGGTAATGCCGCCAGCCTTCACGAGTTTGACGTTCACTCCGTGATAACACTCCGCGCAATGCTCAACATTGCTGGCGCCGTGATAGGATTCATCGGCAAAAATGGGGATGGGCGTGCGAGCCTTCAACCAAATAAGATCCTTGGCGCTCGTGCCGTGAGGCATTGGCTGTTCGACAAATTCAATGCGACCGTCTTTGGCCAGCCATTCCAGCATTTCCAATGCGTGCTCTTTTGTTTTCCAACCTTCGTTGGCATCGACGCGGACAAGTTTCGTGGGCGCGACGTCGCGCACGGCGGCCAAATTCTCTTTATCGCGAGGATCGCCGATTTTAAGTTTCAGCACGGGATATTGTTCAGCTTCCTTCGTTTTTTGACGGATGCTCTCCGGCGTATCGATGCCGATGCTCATCGAAGTAATGTGCTTGTTCTCCTCGAAGCCAATTCCAAGATAATCGTAAACGGCCTTGCCCGCGCGCCGCGCCGCGCCGTCGACCAGCGCGATATTGATGGCGCATTTGGCGGCCATCTCGCCCGGCCCAACCGCCTCAAGGGCCGCCATGCTGGCCGGAATACTGTCGAACGAAAGTTTGCCGGCGTCGACTTTGGCCAGGAAGGCGGATGAAGTCTCGGCGGACTCGTGATATGTGCTGGCAGGCGCGGACTCGCCAATGCCGACCAGGCCATCGCCGCCGGTCAGTTTGACAAGAACATTGTGGTGGAGGCGGGCTCCAGCGCGCCCCGAGATGGCCCAGCTATGGGCCAACGACAAATCGCAATTCCAATACTCAAGTTTCACCCGTGAAGTAAGAGCTACTTCCGCCCGCGAATCAACTATTTTGAACCGCGAGAAAATTTTTAAATCAGGAACGCCCGAACTCAGGAACGGAGGCTGAAGCCGGATTCATGCGCGGCGTGAATCCGGGGATCCCGCTCCGTGGAGAGAGACAAAGTTCCCTTGGCCTTTCTTCGTGAGCTTCTGTTGAAAATCTCGTTTGTCTTATCCCGAAATCTGCCTCGCCTCCATCGTCTGAAAAGCAACGCGGGCCTCTTTTCCTGAGTTCGGGCGTTCCTGATTCATTAATCCGAAATGAAGCCGCCGTAAGCGCGCGGACCGAAATAAGTGTAATCACGATTCTCCGCTGGCGTCCCGGTCAGCATGGCGTGGATGAAGCCGTTCAATTCAACTTGCTTCGTGTGGAGAACGGCGTGATCGGGGTTTTCGTGGAACAGGAATTTTACGCGCCCCTCCAGCGCGGTGAAACGCTCCCACGGCGGCTGTTCGTCGCGTGTAAAACTAAATTTCTTTGCAAGGTCGCTTTGCAGCGCGTGGCTGCGGCCCCACGTTCCGCCGTTTTCGCTGACGAATGTTTTTCTGTTCAGGAGCGCGATGCTGTCGTGGTAGGCGAGAACGCAGAGGGAATGCCGCGGCATGGATTCAAGCCACGCAATCAGCTTGGCGTCGTGCCCTTTCGCGGAGTCGTAGCGATAGTCGCTGTCAAGAAAAGCAATTCGCTCAACGTCATCGGGAATGCGATCCACTGCATCAATATAAGCGAATGTCAAAGCGCCGCCCCCGCTGTGCCCTGTCAATACGAGTTCCACCTGCGCGTTGGTGAAGCGGCCGCGCACGCTGCCCACCATTTCCTTGGCGCGATGGCCATTCGCATCGTGGGCGGTCAGCCAGGCGGGCCACGCGTTTCCTTCGCATTGGAAATACGCGATGACCCACGTTTCCTCCGGGCCATGCTGGCGCAGCCACCGAAGCTGCGCGCCAATGTTTTGAATATCAAAATGCCAATCATCGCCGGGTCTTGGCTTGCGGCCAATCGTCTGTTCAATGGTATTTCCGTTGGGGAGGGCGTAAATGATTAATCTGACAGGTTTCGCCGCATCCACAAAATCTGGAGAATTCAGCCAAACACGGACGCCCGGATCAAAATGGAGAATCTCGTTCCTCTCGTGAAATTTCGTGTCGGCAGTTGGCGCACTCGGCGTTTCCAACGGGCGCACGTTTCCAAATCGCGGCTCCAGCAATGGGCCTTCGTCACTCAACAGGACGCAGCGATTCGTGTCCGCCAGCACTTCTGAAATCGTGGTGGCTTCCCCATCGACCGTCATCGACTGGCGGACGAAACGCGTGCCCTGGCTGTAATCCACCCACGTCGAGGCGTGTCCGGTGTAGAGCGGTTGAATGGGAGTTCCGCCGGGGCGATGCCAGCCAAAAATGGCGACTTTGTTGGATGTCCCGGCGAGCCGCGCTGTCAATACCAAATCCTTCATATCGCCCGCCACCAAGGCGCCGGGCGGGTGGGCGGCCAGCGTTTCCGCGCGCTGCTGGCGCACCATTTTGTTGTGTTCAATAAAAACTGGCACGGTGGTCATCTTTGAGCTGGGCGGGATGGGAATGGGAGCGAGCTTCACTTCGGCTGCGGCATAAATGTCGGATACCATCCGGGGCGTTGGCATAACGCAATCCAGCTTGTCCGCCAGAAGCTGCGCGGTTTGCGGGGAGATGGGCATCAGCAAATAGTCGTCGTCCGAACCGATGCACAGGTAATCTGGCGCGGCTTCGTAAACCGCTGTCATGCCGTTGCGTTTGACTGTGACATTGACAAACCGCCGCCAAAAATCAGGAACATTGCCGTGCAGCACCTCCGCCACGATGGCCGCCTCCCGATTCGTCAAGTCGAGATTTGCGATGGTGTCCGCAAAAGCGGAGCCTTTGGGGGCGTCAGGCGGGCGCGGTGGCAGCGCCAGATTGCCAGCGCGCGCCGGCGTCATGGCTGCACATGCCAGCCAGACGGCAATCGCTGTGATCCAGGTTTTTTGCATCGCAAATCGTTGCTAATCATGGAGGTGAATCGTGGCGTGAGCAAGTTTTGGCGCGTGGTCCCGCATGAACCGGCCGATTGGCAAAAACAGGCGCAGAATCAACTTTTAGCGTGTCAGAGTTTGATTGATTGGTAAATTACCGGCGAATGGACGACTATTCCCAAACAAACAGGGCTGAAGTGAAGAAAAAGATGGGGTCGCTGCAATCCGAGCCTTCGGCGCCTGACGGCCAAATTGAACCCGATCGCGAATGGCGCGATCTCAAATCCGCCCTCGACGCCCATTCCATCGTGGCGATTACCGACCCACAGGGCCGGATCACTGGCGTCAACGATAAATTTTGCGAGATCTCCAAGTACTCGCGCGAGGAATTGCTCGGGCAGGATCACCGCCTCATCAATTCCCGCTACCATTCCAAGGAATTCTTTCGCGACCTCTGGGCCACCATCGCCTCGGGAAAAGTGTGGAAAGGTGAAATTCGCAACAGGGCCAAGGACGGCAGTTTTTACTGGGTCGACACGACCATATTTCCCTTTTTGAACGACAGTGGGCAACCGGTGCAATACATCGCCATCCGCACGGACATCAGCCGCCGCAAAATGGACGAGGCGCGCCTGGCGGAACTGGCGCAAAGCCTGGCGGAGAAGAACAAGGAACTGGAAACGGTGGTTTACGTCGCCGCGCATGATTTGCGCTCCCCGCTGATGAACATCCAGGGATTCACCGATGAACTGGGCCACGCCTGCGACCGCATCCGAGAGTTGGTGAAGGCAGAAATGGCGTCGGGAGTCAATAGCCGCGAATTGGAGGACATTCTCAGCAAGGACATCCGGGAATCGATGGAGTTCATAAAAGCGGGCGTGGCGAAAATTGACAGTTTGCTGGCGCGTTTCATTCGTTTCTCGCGCTTGGGCCGGGCTGCCATCAAGATCGGCGAATTGAATATGAATGCGATGCTGTCGCAGATTGCGCAGACTTTCGAATTTCAACTCAAGCAGACTGGCGCGGTGATTCAAATCCAGGACCTCCCGCGCTGCCTCGGCGATTCGGTGCAGGTGAACCAGGTGTTTTCAAATTTAATTGACAACGCCATCAAATATCGCAGCCCGAGCCGCCCGTGTCTCATCCGCATTTCCGGCGGGACTGAGAGCGGGCGAGCTGTTTACGCGGTCAAAGACAATGGCATCGGGATCGCGCCGGAGCATCGGGCAAAAGTGTTCGAGATTTTTCACCGGTTGAACCCCGCCACGACCGAAGGCGAGGGGCTGGGCCTGACTATCGCGCAGAAAATGCTGGAGCTGCAGGACGGCGGAATCCGGGTCGAATCGGACGGATCCGGAGGCAGCACTTTTTTCGTATCGCTGCCCGCGGCGCGGGAGCAATGATAGCGTCGGCATGAACCGATGACGTCTGCTTCAGGTTCTTTGGCATGGCCATAAGCCATGCAATTCGACTCAACGATTCAATATCCTCAGAAGGTTCTCGCCGCGCCGGCCGTTCATAGCGAGTCACATCCATGTCCATCGCCGCCACACTCGCCTCCACCAGGTCTCGCCTTGGATTCGAATCCCTGCCGGATTCTCCACAGCCTTGAGCACCGCGCGGAGACCCTCAATGCGTTTGTTAACGTATGGCTCGCGGCGGTAGGTCGCGCCAAGCCGGCTCGCGAACTCAGAAACCGCCTCCTCGGGAACACGGTCAGAAATCAGAAGCCCACTCTCCTTGAATGCATCGTGAAAATGAAGCAGCAGATTCTTCTTCCAATAGGCTTTCACATGGTCGAATAGCTCATTTGTTTTTCGGGTGGCTGCCAATTCACAGATCCTGGCCAAAACTTCGGGAGAGAACCTAACGTGATAACATTCGGATGCGGGAAAAACAGTGTCCCGCATGACAGCGGCAGGATCAGAGGCTTCATTTGCTTCATAAAACGCGCAAATATCTCGGGACACCTCGCATCCTTCAAAATGCAAGATGGCATCTGGCGGAAGGAGCAGCGGCAAGCTTTGAAAGAAAATTCCCGGCTGCCGGGCGCCGGAAACAACCCAGCGGAAATCGGCGTCCAGTTCAATGCCGTCGCCACACCCGGCGATCATTTCATGCAAGTTTCGCTTCAAATGCTCGCGCTCGGGGTCGTTCATGCTTTTATCTGGAATCGCCGGATTTCTTCGCCAAAGACTTCATCCACGCATCAATGGATGAAGCATATCCAAAGACGAAGCGGGAAAGAAACCGGAAGAATACGTTGTACACTTCGCCGTTTTCCGTGATGGTCAAACGGCTTCCGGTGCCCGAGGGCGCGATCTCATACGTCCAAGTGCCGCCAAAAGGCAGCTTTGGATCGGCAATCCGGGTGACCAGATGGTTCGGAGGGGCGGCTTCGGCCAGTTCGAAAAGTATCTCGCCTTGAGAACTCTTTTCGCGCCAGCGTTTTTTGGGTTCGTGCTGAACAATTTCAACTTTCGTCACCCCCGTCCGCCATTCTGGATATGATTCAACGTTGGTAATGGCAGCCCATATGGAGCCCGGGGGCAGCTTGAATTCGGCGGAGCGGCTCACGACGTGCTTTTTCGGGAGGAGCGCGCCGCCGATTGCCATCAAAGCCATGAGTCCCGACAATATTGCGCCAGCTATTAATGCCAATTTCATTTTATTCCTTTGATTATGAGGTCTTGGTCGAACGTGGCTTGAGCATCACTTCGCCAGCCGCCTTGGCGAGGATTGCCAGGCCGCCAAGTCCCGCTTTTCGTTGGGCGGGCGAGAGCCGCCCCAGCAATTCTTTTGCCTTGTCATAATCGAGCACCGAGGCGGCCTGCATCGCTTTGCGTCCCCGCCCGGTCAGGCGCAAGTCAGATTCCCGGCGGTCGGATGGATTTTTTTTAGCGGCGACATAACCCAGCGAGATCAGTTTTTTCAACGCCTGCGACATCGTCGATCGGGCGATTCCCAGGTGCCGCGCCAGCTTCGATGGCCGAAAAATCCCGCCGGAATCCTGGAAATGGGCGAGGATAGACGAATCCCGCGCCGACAGATGAACAGAGGATGAGGCGGCCTTTATGTGATCGACATGACACGCGACGTAGATGCGTGGATAAAGCTGCTGCAATAGCAAAACCTGGTCTTCCATGGCGCAAGTTTTAACTTTTTGGGAATAGTTCGTCAAATCGAACGATTGTTGACAGAGGGGGGCAAATCGGTTTTTTAAGCAGCGCCGTGAAAGCGAGGCATTTGCAGATGTCCGTCCCTTCTAAGAACCAAGGCTTGCCGGGGCCATGTTCTCTTCGCCGCCCAATCTCTTCCGCGTCCATAAGACTTGCGCGGGGAGGCGCGGTCAAGATTCCGCGTTCTGAAACTGGCGAAGCGCGGTGATGATCCCATCCAATTGCGGATTGGCTGCCAATCCTTCGTGTGCCATCGCGGATGGAACATAGTGCGGGTTCAGGCGTGAAAGCGTTTCGTTGAAGAAGATCATTTGATGCGTCAGCAGGGCTTTTCGTGCCACGTCGCGCGGGAGCGTATCTTGGTGATACTGGCAGATTCCGCACAGCTCCGGCCGTCTGCAAAATAACGCCTCAAGCCCGTACTCATACTCCATGAGCTTGGCAAAATTTTTCGCGGAGCCGAACTCCCACGTCATATCCCCGGTTGCCCACAGCCCTTTATAGCCGTCGTTGACTGCCTGGTCCAAAGCGTCTTCAAGCTTGCGCAGCATTTTATCCGCTTCAAAAGCACCATCCGCGGAGACGACGGACTCGGAAGACAAGTCCAGACTGCCTTTGGCGGCCTCGCTTATGACATCGACGCCAATGCTCGCAAGGGAGGATCGGATGCCGGCCACCATGGGACGGCTGTTTAGATACAGGCATCTGTAACCCTCATTCAGCTTTCGCTTTATCATGGCGGCCATCACAGGCAGCAGTTTTGAGGGCGGGCCGTCATAAATGAGGCATTGGTGACGAGGCTGGTGTTCAGCAAGCCCGGTGTTTTCTTCCAATTTTCTGATCATGACGTCAGGGCTCGAAAGATTGGCCCGGCGAAATCTGGCTCGCGCCGCCAATATTTGCAACCCATTTTCGTGACATCAAATCCAGGGATCCGACGTTTGTCGCAATGCGTCCTTCTCCGGCTTTGGCCAGAACCAATCGGCTGTGTCATCGTCAACGCGGACAAATGATCCTAGGCAGGATTCAAACGCGGAGGACTGGTCCCGCGCGGTCTGTTTTCAGCATCAGGACAGCCAGTCCATCCTCGCGGGCCGATGCGGGGGCGTGAGGCGCGTCCGCACTGCGCATCAAGTGGCGGTCCCTTTTCGTTTTCCAGGCGCCTGCCGGATGGCTTTTCTGATCGGCGCCAACTCGATTTTAGTCATTTTCATCATTTCCGCCATCGCGCGCTCGACTATCTCTGGGTCTTTGCTCTTGATCGCGTCCATCAACTCGACGGGGGTGATTTGCCATGACAACCCGTATTTATCCTTCAGCCATCCGCATTGGCTCTCCTCGCCGCCGGCGGACAGTTTTTTCCACATCGTATTCACTTCCGCCTGCGTCTCACAATTGACGACGAGCGAAATGGCTTCGGTGAATTTGAAATGAGGCCCGCCGTTAAGCGCGACGAACTTCTGCCCCTCCAACTGAAATTCCACCGTCATCACGAGGCCGAGCGGCCGTCCGGAAGCCTTCGAGCCGGCCGCACCATAGTGCGTGACGCTCAGGATTTTCGAGTTCTTAAAGATGGAGACATAATACTTAGCGGCCTCCTCCGCTTCGGTATCGAACCAAAGAAAGGTCGTGATTTTTTGCATATAATTCCTTCTCGCAACTGATATTGAATATGCCACGACCATACAAAAAATACTCTCGACGTCAATGACTGGGCGCACCCAGCCCAGGGCAAACGCGTCTTAATTCCAAGGCAGGGACGCCTCGGCGAGGCGTCCCTTCCAATCAGCGATCTGGTCGCTCGCCGATATTCAATAGATTACAAGAATTAAGATGCGTCTGCCCTGGCACGACGCCAGGCGTCTTCAAAAGGCCAGAGGAAGAAAACCGGGGAAAGCCCTCATGCCGATTCCGAAGTTACGGTGTATATTATCTCGTCATGAGCAAGGCATTCACACGCGAAACAGACGACCTGCCGGAGCGTCCGGTGCTGAGACGACAGGCCAATTCCCTTCCGCCCGGCGTAAAGAATTATTTCACGCCCGATGGCTTGGACCGTCTCCACCGTGAAATGGAAGAACTCGCTGCCGAACCGGAATCGCCATCCGTTCGGCAGCGCATCTTTGAAATCCAGCAAATTCTGGAGACGGCGGCGACTGCTCCGTCACCGCCAGCACCACCGTGGGACCAGGTTCTTTTCGGCGCCACGGTCACCGTTCGCGACCAACGGGGCGAGGAAACCAGCTATCGCATTGTCGGAGTGGACGAAGCGGACATGGATCGGAATTGGATCAGTTGGCTGTCTCCACTGGCGAAAGCGCTGCTCAAAGCACGCGTCGGCGACCGAGTTCGCTTCAACACCCCGGGGGGCCGGCAAAATTTGGAAATCCTCGCCGTTCGCTTCTGAACGGCCATAAACAATCTGGTCATCGCGCGGGTGCCTGCGCTAAGGTTCCGACTCGATGAGACGAAAATCTTGGCTCGGATTGTGGTTGTTGACTCTCGCGCTCTTCTCCCTTGCGGCGCGGGCCGATAACCTGGCGGATGTGGATGTTTTTATTGGCACCGGCGGCCACGGCCACACGTTCCCCGGGCCGAGCATGCCGTTTGGCATGATGCAAGTGGGGCCGGACACGCGGAATGATAATTCGTGGGACAGTTGCGCCGGATATTACATTGCGGATACAACCATTCTTGGTTTCAGCCACACGCATCTTTCGGGAGTGGGTGTGCCGGATTACGGTGATATTCTTCTCACGCCAATCACGGGCGAGCCGAAACTCGCCCCGGGTGAGACGAATATTCCGCGCAGCGGCTATCGCAGCGCGTTTCGCCATGAAACGGAAAAGGCGGAGCCGGGATATTACACCGTTGTGCTGGACGATTATCAAGTGAAGGCCGAGTTGACCGCGACCGACCGGGTCGGGCTGCATCGGTATACGTTTCAGCAGGGCGGCCCGGCCCATTTCCTCGTCGATCTCATCCATCGCGATCCGGTGACTGAAGGTTTCATCAACGTCGTGAGCGACCGGCGCGTCGAAGGTTTTCGGCGGTCGAAGTTTTGGGCAGGCGATCAATTCCATTATTTCGCGATGGAATTTTCCAAACCATTCTCTGATCCGAAAATCTACGAGCGCGGGCAGGCGAATTCGGCGAGGCGTGTGAACGGCACGGCCTTGCAGGCGCTGCTGCAATTCGACGTCAAGCCCGGCGAGCAAGTTGAAGTGAAGGTCGCGACTTCAGCGGTCAGCGCGGAGGGCGCGTGGAAAAATATCGAGGCGGAAGCGTCGCATTTGAGTTTTGACGAGGCTCGGTCAGACGCGAGAAAGACGTGGAACAAATATCTCTCGATGATCGATGTGAAAGGCGGAACGCCCCGTGATCGCCGCATTTTCTACACCGCGCTTTACCACGCTCTGCTGACGCCGAATTTGTTCCAGGACGTGGACAGGCAATATCGCGGCATGGATGGCAACGTCCACACCGCGGTTGGTTTCACGAATTACACGGTGTTCTCGTTGTGGGACACGTTTCGCGGGCTGCATCCGTTCCTGACCATTCTCGATCCCGAGCGCTCGGCGGATTTTGCGAAGACGCTGGTCAACATGAGTCAACTATTCGGTGAAATCCCGATGTGGGAACTCGCCGCCAACGACACGCGCTGCATGATCGGCTATCACGGTGTCTCGGTGATTGCGGACGCGTATGCGAAAGGCATCACGAACATCGACGCGCAAGCGGCGTTCACCGAGATGAAAAAAACGGCGTTCCTCAACAAACGCGGCATCAAGGATTATCGAACACTCGGATATGTGCCCGCGAACAAAGGCAGCCAGGCCGTTTCGAAAACGCTCGAATACGCTTACGACGATTGGTGCATCTCGCAAATGGCAGCCGCGCTCGGGCGGGTGGATGACTACGAATATTTCACCGCGCGCTCGCAATTTTACCGGGACATTTACGATCCGTCCGTCGGATACATGCGCGGCAAGGATGACGCCCACCAATGGTCCGCGCCGTTTGATCCGCAGGCGCCGGGCCTCAACTACACCGAAGGCAACGCGTGGCAATACAGCCTCTTCGTTCCGCATGACATCGCGGGGCTGACCGAGCTGCTCGGCGGCAAAGCGGGCCTGGCAAAATATCTGGACAAGCTTTTCACAACGAAGATGACAATCGATTTGGGCGATGAGAACGACATTTCCGGATTGATCGGCCAATACGCGCACGGCAACGAGCCCAGCCATCACATCGCGTATCTTTACGATTTTGCCGGCCAGCCGTGGAAAACGCAGTCGATGGTGAGGCGCGTTTTGCAGGAGCAATACGACGACAAGCCAGCCGGTTTGAACGGCAACGACGATTGCGGCCAGATTTCCGCGTGGTATGTGATGAGCGCTCTGGGCTTTTATTCGATGTGCCCGGGAAGACCGGGTTATGTCATCGGCAGCCCGCTCTTTGAAAAGGCGGCGATGCACCTGCCGGGACACAAAACGTTCACGATCAGCGCCCGCGACAACAGCGCGGAGAACGTCTACATCCAAAGCGCGCGTTTGGATGGAAAGAAACTCGACAATTACACATTGACCCACGCGGCAATCATGGCGGGTGGCAAGCTGGATTTTGTGATGGGGGCCAGGCCGAACGAGAAATGGGCGGCGCATGTGGCGGAACTTCCTCTCGCCGCGCGCGTTTGCGCCCCGCCATATTTGACACGGATTTCAGACAAATTTTTGGATACCGCAAAAGTCGAAATGAAATGCGACGAACCCGGCGCGGAAATCCATTACACCATCGATGGAGCAACGCCCGACTCCCACTCGCGCCTTTACGAGGGGGCGTTCGACGTGAGCGCCAAAACCACCGTGAAGATGCGCGCCTTCAAAACCGGAATGTCGCCAAGCCTCACGGTGGAACGGATGCTGAGCCCCGCCGAGGCGCTGACTCTTGCGGCGGAACCGGCGCCGGGATTGGCTTATGCGTATTACGAGGGTATTTATCGGTCGGTCTACGATTTTGCCCGAGACCACCCTGTTGCCACCGGCGTGGTGGATCGGCCCACGACGGCGATCATTCAGCGGACGAATTGGGTCGCCAGCGCGTTCGATGGATTCATCAAAATTCCCAGGGATGGCGAATACACCTTTTACGTGGCGGCGAAGGACGGCGGCCAATTGTTGATCGATGGCCAGGAGCAATTCGAAAGCGATTGCCGCAAGGACGCCGCGCTCCCGCAGCAGGCGACCTTGGCGCTGCGCCAAGGGTATCATGCCTTCACCTTGAAAACTTACAAATGCACGGAGATCATTTCGTTGACAACGGATTGGTCGGGGCCGGGCTTCGAGCGGATGCCGATCCAGAAGGAAGTTTTATTTCATGCGGCAAAGTAAATGTTAGAATGTGAGCGAGCTTTGAATATCCAATTGCCAGGCAGCGCGCGATGGGACTGCATTCCTACCCGGAAGCTGACGGGTTTTTTGGCCGGCGTCTTCCTTTTTCTCATTCTGGTTCTAAAGTCCACGCCTGGCTTCGTGTTCGCCCTGGACGACGCGAATTTGATGTTCCACGAAGCCGGCCATCCATTGTACGGAATTTTCAGCAACCGCTTGATGGTCTACGGAGGCACGATGGGGCAGCTAACTTTTCCGGTGATATTAGCCATCTCGTTTTGGCGCAAGCGTGATGCGATTGCGTTTGCCGCCGCCGTCATTTGGTTCTTTGAGAATTGGCTGAACATCGCCCGCTATATGGCCGATGCGCGGGAGCAAGTTTTGCCGTTGGTTGGTGGCGGCGAACACGACTGGTGGACGATTTTTGGACGCTGGGGCGTTCTGCAGCGCGACACGCACATCGCCGCCGTCGTGCGAACGGTCGGCTGGATTGGGATGGGAGCGGCGTGTGTTTGGGTGATCGGCCTTTGGTGGATGAGGCGGGGGAATCCAGCAACCCCCGATCAAACCTCTCTTCCCGTCACGGAATCGGAGTTCCCGGGACGCCTTCGAATGTGATCTTCACAGGTTTGATGAGGCCTTGCTCGTCGAATTCCATCTTGTCGATGCAAGTCACTCGATGGTTGCCGTCCGTTTCGCCCAGCGGCCGCCGGTGGTAGACAATATAGTATCTATCCGTCCCCGGAACTTGAATCACCGAATGATGCCCCGCGCCAGTCGCAACCTTGGGATCCTGCTGCAGAATCTTCCCAATGCGCTGAAACGGCCCCAGCGGCGAATCCGCCATTGCGTAGGCAACGGAGTAATTCGGCCCTCCCCAGCCGCCTTCCGACCACATGAAATAATATTTGCCGCCGCGTTTGAGCATCACCGAACCTTCGACGTAGCCTTTGGGCGTGATTTCCTTGAACAGCGCGCCGTCCGCCATCGGTTTGATGCCGCGAAAATCATCCGTCAGAAGGCAGACATTGCAATGGCTCCATCCGCCATAAATCAAATAGTATTGACCATCGGTATCGTGAAAAACGAACGGATCAATCGGCTGCGCGCCATTGTAAAAACGGTCGATCAGCGGCTTGCCCAGATAATCATTGAACGGCCCCTCCGGCTTGTCCGCCACCGCCACGCCGAGGCCGCCAGCTTGGCCGTCTTTTTGAATATCGTTCGCGCCGAAGAAAATAAAATAACGCCCCTCCTTCTCCGCCACCGCCGGCGCCCAAATCGCGCGATGCGCCCAAGTGACGGTATTGCTGCTCATGATCCGCGAATGCTTCGTCCAATGCACGAGGTCCGGCGAGGAAAACGCGTCAAAAAACGTTTGCTCGCCATAAGGGGCGGAATAGGTTGGATAAATCCAATAAGTCTTGCCAAACACCTTTGCCTCCGGATCCGCGTACCACCCCGGAAAAATCGGATTGCCGGAGTGCGTTTTGTTTCCATCTGAGGGCGGGGATGTTGATTGGGCATACGCGGTCGCAGTTGCCAGAAGCAGCGCGATCCTAAAAATAAATTTGCGAACCATTGCGTGAATGTTAGCGAGCGCTTCCACCGCCGTCAGCACCAATCTTGGCATGGCGAAACTCTGTCGAGCCCTGAAGAAGCCCCTCTGGAATTCCAATAAGCGCCCGACTGGACGGACAGGAGCCTCACTCTTCGCTTCACATTTCCGGTGACTGTCACTCCTAGTCGATAAGGAGGATGCGCAAAATAACAATTTAGTTGACTCAATTTGCTTTCGAGCTGAGATATCTTCAAAACCATATCCATCAGTTCGTAGCATTTTTTCCAGCGTGGCGTGTGCCCAGCCGGACTCCGGAAATTTTGGAATTTGCCGGCGTTTTATTTGACGGGGAACAACCAAATGAAATCGCGGAAAATCGATTCGCCGAGCCTGCGTCCGCTGCGCCATCCTTCCGAAGCATTCCTGCCACTGAAAATATTTTCATTATTTCTGCAACGGATCCAAAAAAACGCCATATGTATCCATTGAAGAATGCTGTGACATGAAATTTTCCGGCCAGAAGAATACGATCAGCGATGGCAGCGCACCCGTCCCAACAGCGAATTACGATAGGGAGAGGCTCCTGCCGAGCCTCACCTTTGTGCTTTTCAGCCGCACTCTCTAGACACCTATTTTACAAACCGCACTTGCCTTTAATTAACCTCAACACAGAAAAGCCTATGAAAACCTTGATTCGACTACTCGCCACTTCAGCTCTCGCCCTCGCACTTGGTGTGATTGCGCCTGCGACCTTCGCTCAAATCGTCGTCCCGAGCGATGGTTCGGATGGTTCGTTGCTGGTCATTACCAGCACGAATATCGATCTGAGCCAGGCCACGACTGGTGTTTGGAGCCAGAATAATTCCACCAATGCAGGTAACGGTGTCTATGACCCTGTGCAATGGGCAGTGGTGTTCAAGTATACCAATGTTATCATCCAGGCCGGTGCGACGGTAACGTTTATAAACCATCCCAGCCGCGCGCCGGTAGTGTGGTTGGTCAGTGGTAATGTGGATATTGAGGGCACGATCTCTTTGGACGGGTGGGCTCAAGCAGGCGCGCCTTTCCTGGCGGAGCCAGGCCCCGGTGGATTTAGGGGTGGTGTTGGTAATATTGGCGGTGGTGCTGGCCCAGCAACCGGATTCGGACCCGGCACTTGGTTCATCAACGACAACGACTGGGGTGCTAACTATGGAACAACAACGAGCGGAAACGCTCCCGCCCCCTACGGGAACCCGTCGTTGATCCCGCTTATAGGTGGATCGGGCGGTTCCGGCGATAACAACAAATTTCCTAGCCTGTCTGGCGGGGGCGGTGGCGGCGCGATGCTGATTGCGGTGGCCAATGATCTGACGTTAAATGGGACAATACACGCAAACGGAGGCGGCGCGAATGGGATTGGCAATCAAGATTGGCATAATAGCCCTGGTAGCGGCGGAGGTATTCGCCTGGTGGCAAACACACTTTTGGGAGATGGCGTGCTTATTGATCTCTGCATAATATAGTGACACATTATTGTTTTTATGCTAATTTTTGGGCATGGGAAATCCTAAAGGCGTAAAACGCGATTTGGCGCAGTTTGCACGACTGGAACGGCGGCGCATGAAAGCCGTCAAACTTTTCGACCGAGGCTTGAGCCAGGCCGAGGTCGCCCGCCAAGTTGGCGTCCACCGGCAATCGGTCAGCCGCTGGCATAAGGCTTGGCAGGACCATGGCGCGCCCTCTCTCAAAAAGGCTGGGCGAGCCGGGCGCAAGCCCCGCCTGACCGACGAGAACTTCCGCCAGTTGGAACGGGCCCTCAAACAGGGACCCGAAGCCCATGACTTTGGCACCCAGCTTTGGACCACCCGGCGGGTGGCCGCCGTTATCCAACGGTTGACGGGCGTCCAATACCACGAGGACCATGTTTGCCGGCTTCTGCAAAAGCTGGGTTGGAGCTGCCAGCGGCCCACCACCCAGGCTCGGCAGCGCCATGAGCGGGAGATCACCCGCTGGCGCAAAGTGCGCTGGCCGCAGCTTAAAAAAAAGCCCTCCGCGAGAGGCGAATCGTGGTTTTCATCGACGAGAGCGGATTGAGCCAGAAGCCGCACCGGGTTCGCACTTGGGCGCCGCGCGGCCAGACCCCGGTATTGCAGTTCGACTTCAACTGGAAAAAGCTTTCGATCATCGCTGGCGTGACGGTCTGGAACTTTTACTTCCGGCTTTACCCCGGCACCATCAAAGGCCCGCAGGTGATCGAATTCTTGAAACATCTGCAACGCCACATCCCGGGCAAGCTTCTGGTCATTTGGGACGGTGGCCCCATCCACCGCAGCCGGCTGGTGCGGGACTATGTGGATCAACTGAAAGGCAAAATCTGGGTGGAACGACTGCCTGCCTATGCGCCCGAACTCAATCCCACCGAGTATGTCTGGGGTTACTTCAAGCAGCACGAGTTGCCCAATCTTTGCGCGGCCGACCTGGCGAAGTTGAGTCATTGCGGGCGCAAGGCCCTGAGCCGGATGCGGCGCAGACCCAAATTGGTCACTGCCTTCTGGAAGCAAGCCGAGCTTTGGTGATATTGTCACTATATTATACAGAGATCAATAATGCTTTTGGTGGCGCCAGTGGCGAGGGTGCTAATGTGGGTTTTGGTCGTATTCGGATCGAACAAGTGACAGACAACAGCAGTCTTCAAAATATCGTTCCTGATCCCAGCGTCCTGCCATTAACAAACGGTGCGACCCCTATCATTTGGATGCCTACTACCGGTCCTGCGGTGGCGCTTGAAACCATCAATGGCTTACCGGTGCCGTCCGACCCGCGTTCATCCTTCGGAGCCCTCGGCGCCGACGTTACGCTGCCGCAAATTACTTCGACAACCGTGACCGTATTGACCACCAATGTGGAAGCGGAATCAACCGTGAATGTTCGAGTTATGCCGCGTTCCAGCGGCCAATTTTATGACACGCCGGCCATCGTGTTTGAAACGCTGAATCAGAACCCATTGGTAATACGGTGGACCGCCGAAGTTCCCATTTACAACGGCGGTTACGCTGCGATGCAAGTTCATGTCGTTCGTCCTTGATGTAGCTTCCGCGCATAACGCGCAGGCACCAGGAACTGAACAGCAACACGATCATGCGATCTAATTACGCCATATTTCTAGTGCTGGCATGGCTGAGCGCGTGTCTTCCTTCGCTGAAGGCGCAACAGTCCAGGCTGCTGGCCAAAGAAGTCATTTCGCGCGAAGTCTCTCTTGCCATAGGGCGAGTTGACTCGCCAAACTACCAGGAAATCGTCTCTCGCGAGATGTCGTTTTTCATTGGCTCTGAGCCGCCTTCACCCTATCGCGATCTGGTTTCGCGTGAGATGACATTCGTCGTCGCCCTAACCAACCCGCCCGCGCCTGTCCAAGGGCTGCTTGTCACTTCGCCGCCGGCCGGTGGCACAGCGACTCTTTCGTGGCGGAGCTACAATCAATGGGCGCAATCAGACGTCGGAAGCTACTGGATATTCGTCAGCACCACGCCGTTTACCAACGTAACAGGCATGACGCCGGTTATCCAGGTGCCCGGCGAGACACTTACCTGTACACTTAGCAACTTGCCAACGGGCGAGAATCTTTACTTTGCCGTTGTGCCGGTGGATGTGACAACCAACTTTGTCGCTGCGGTAAACTTTGCGGGAGCATATCCGGTGGCGCGCGAATTGGTCTCTCGCGAGACGGCGCTGTTTATCGGCGGCGAACCTCCTTCCCCCTACCACGATATTGTATCAAGGGAAGCTACAATCGTTGTTTCCACCGGCGTTCCGCCCGCGCCTGTTACCGGTTTGCAGGTGACGTCGTCTCCCGACGGCAGCACCGCCATCCTTTCCTGGGCAAACTACAATCAATGGGCGCAGCAGGATGTGGCCTCCTATGATATTTACTACAGCGACCACGCCTTTGCGAATGTCATAGGGATGACTCCTGTTGGCATTGTGCCGGGCGAAACACTGACATTTACTTTGACCAATTTGCCAACGGGCTTGGATCATTTCTTCGCGGTTGTGCCAGTGGCCTCGTCGGGACTGGCATATTCGGGTGTCAATTTTGCAGCCAGCTATATCGTTGCGCGCGAAGTGGTTTCGCGGGAGACCGCGGTTTTCGTGGGTGGCGACGCGCCAGACGGTTACCGTGATTTGGTTTCGCGCGAACTTACGGTGGTCGTAGCATCGACTAACGCGCCCGGCCCCATCGCAAGCCAGCAAGGCGCGTTGATCGCGAGCACCTCCACCTCGGCGTATGGCGCCATTAATCTCGATTGGTCCGGCTACAACTTTCTTGCACAAGGGGACATCACCAATTACCTGATTTATGTTTCTCCGACCTATTTTACGCAAGTGACCAATCTTGCCCCCTTTGCCTACGCGCCGGCGGAAACGACTAGTTGGGTTTTGAGAGGATTAGTCCCGCTGGGAGTTTATTATGTGGCAGTCGTGCCGGTTGACGCATTAGGCAGGTTCAGCACGGTTGTTACGTCCGTATCCGCGCAGGCCTCCATCGGCGTCCTGGGTGAAGTTGGCAATCTCCAAGCCGTCAGCGGCAGTTCTTCGATAGAGTTTGATTGGACGCCGCCCAGCGGAGCGGGGACTTTTCTGGCGGAATATCGTCTTTATATTGGAAATTCCACCACGCCTTTGACGCTTTCGCCAACCGCTGTCACCTATGCTGCGACCGGTCTGCAGCCGGCGGAGCCATATTCCGTGCGGATTACGACCGTCGACATTTTCGGCCAGGAAAGCAGCGGCGTTTCGCTGGTGGCGGCCACTCTGCTGGCTCCTCCCGCTAATTTGACAGCGGAGGCGCTGAATCAATTTGTGGGATTGTCCTGGAACGCCTCACTCCCCAGCCAAATTCTTAAACAGTACGATGTCTACATCTCCCTGACTAATTTTACTTCGATCGCCGGAATCACACCTGCTCTCACCACCGTTCAAAACCAGGCGAACATCTCGAATTTGTTGAATGGCCAAACCTATTACTTCGCTGTGACGGCGGTGAACATTTCCGGCGGCGCTTCGGATTTGAGCCAGGTCGTTTCGGCGACGCCGGAGGTGGTCACGAATGCGTCTTCCTATTTGCGAATCATCGTAAGCCCGGCTGTCGCATATCTGGGTCCTGACCAGAACTTTAGCTATTCAGTAACGGTGACGAACACTGGAATCACGAATCTAATCGGGGTCTCGCTCGTTGACGCGCTGCCGCCCGGGCTGGAATTGGAATCTGTCACCTACGGCCGCGGTTCCGCTGATATTGGAGACAATTCTTTTACCTGGTCGGTGGGCAACATGGCCACAAACAGCGCTTTTACAATGACCGTTGAAGTGGCTTCTGGAGTTCTGACCAATCTTGTGAAGCTTACCAATTCCATTTCGGCGGCGGACGCCGGTGGTTTGGCCTCCGCAAGCGCGATACAAATATTGAACCTGAACGCGGGGCTGCCTGCGCCGATCCTGCCGCTGATCTCGAATCAGGTCGTAAACGAACTGACACCGCTTTTCGTGACCAACACCGCTTCGGAATCCGATCCGGCCGCAGTGCTCGTCTACACATTGATTCAGCCGCCCGCTGGGATGTCCATCAGCAGCAACGGAATCATCTCGTGGACACCCGCCCAAACCCAAAGCCCTGGCACGAACACCATCACCACCGTTGTCACCGCCACGGATTCGGCGATCTCCGGCGCCGCGCCCGAGAGCGCGACCAATAGCTTCGTGGTCGTTGTAAAGGAAGTGAATGTGGCGCCCGTCTTGCCTCTCGTATCCAATCAATACGTCACAGAACTCTCCCGCCTGATCGTCAGCAACACCGCTGCGGAGCCAAACTTCCATGCTGCTCTGGCCTACACGCTGACGAATCCCCCAGTTGGCTTAAGCATCAGCACAAACGGAATCATCACATGGACGCCGAGCACCGCCCAAAGCTCGACGACAAATATGGTTACAACCGTCGTCACCGCCACCGATCCCTTCGACCCGATAAACCCAGTGTTAAGCGCAACCAACAGCTTCATTGTCATTGTCAATCCGGGGCTGCTTATAACCGGAGCGAAGTGGGAGAAGGGCGGCCTCTTCCAATTTACCATCAATAGCGGCGCCGGAACGAACTATGTTGTTGAAAGCTCCACCAACTTAATGAATTGGAATTTCGTCCTCGAGATTCAAGGATCGGGCGGCCCACTGACGGTTGTTGATCCCAACGCGGGGGCCAACAGTGAGAGTTTTTACCGCGTAAAAACTGGCGCGCAATGACACCGGCCCTTCAAGTGGCAAAATATAAGCAGCGATTTCCGAACACCTGCCGCCGCGCTGCCAGAATTGACGCTGCTCACGCAATCACAGGGAAAGTTGCAAGAAAGTGGCGGAGAGAGGGGGATTCGAACCCCCGGTGCCTTTAGAGCACTCACGCTTTCCAGGCGTGCGCGTTAAACCACTCTGCCATCTCTCCAACCTGTTGAATTAACGATGCTTGCAGATGAACGACTCCACTAAGTTTTGACAATCTGATACCGCCATATGATACTGTTTGCGTGAAAGAGAACCAAACGCAATCCGAGTCCCTCTGGCAGAAGACACCAGTGCCAAATTTAGTTCGTTACGTTCCATCAGGAATTTTATTCGCACGGGTCAGGGTCAAAGGCAAGCTCATTCGCCGGTCGCTCAAAACCAATGGACTGTCCGTGGGAAAGTTGCGCCTAGCGGATTTGGAAAAGCAGGAAAGGCAGATGGCTGAACATGCATCCTCCCTCTCGGACGGAAAAATGACCTTTGGCGATGCCCTTCGGCTTTATCGGCAAAGACTTCACGGAGATGCCTCCCTCAAGCCGCGAACGAAAGAACATCGAGAAGAGCGAATTTCAATGATCCTTAAGACGTGGCCCGCATTGGAGAAGACCGACGTGCGCAAAATCTCGAAGCAGGACTGCTTGCAATGGGCGGCTGGATACTCGACCAGTGCAATTAACTTCAACAAAACAGCCCAAACGCTCCGTTTGGTTCTCGATATCCCCATTGAGGCCGGCATCCGTTATGACAACCCGGCGCGCTTCATCCGAATGATGAAAGTTCGGCAGAAACCACTCCATTTGCCGAGCCGTGCGCAATTCCATTCGGTGATTGAAAGTGTTCGAGTCATCAACAAGCGCTTCAGCCATGATGCAGCAGATTTAATCGAATTCTTGGCCTA
Source organism: uncultured Verrucomicrobiae bacterium (assembly GCA_963764165.1). Taxonomy (GTDB): domain Bacteria; phylum Verrucomicrobiota; class Verrucomicrobiia; order Limisphaerales; family Palsa-1400; genus Palsa-1400. The sequence continues at coordinate 1,861,453 of CAVXRD010000002.1, read as the reverse complement.
TGGCGGCTTTCGCAAGAGCGAAGCCCGAAATATTTGCTGGTCTGATTGTAACTTTGAGCGAGGGGAAATCTTGGTTCGCGGCGATGAAAAAACCGGCACAAAGAATTGGACCGTCCGAACTGTTCCGATGATTCCTGGAATGCGTAAGCTGCTGGCGCGGCTTCAAACAGAACGCCCGAATGAGCCTACCAACGGGAAGATCATGCAGGTTTCGACATGCGGTGCTTCGTTAAAAAACGCCTGCAAGAGGCTCAGCCTTGCTCAAATCACCCACCACGATTTACGCCACTTATTTGCCACCACCTGTATCGAATCGGGCGTAGACATACCAACGGTAAGCCGATGGCTCGGACACAAAGACGGTGGCGGTCTTGCAATGAAGGTCTATGGCCATCTGCGAGATCAACATTCCGTCGAAATGGCGCAAAAGGTGAAGTTTTGAAGCGCTTATTCTCAAGCTTGCCCGCCGAATACCAATTGATACGGCGTCATCACGAAGCTTTTCACCTCATCGGCAACCGTCAAATGGAACATGATCTGGGTGACGCAACTGCTCGTCGGTAAATTTATATCTATCAAATTGTTCGCGGGCACTCGATTCGGCTGGCGCGAACACTAACGAATCAAAGACGTTGCCTTCGGTTCTGCAATACTGTTTGCCATCAATTAAGAACCATCGTCCGTTTGCCACTATGCTGCCACAAAGCGCATCATTTCTCACAAAATCAAGTTGATATAAAAAAGCGTACGGATTCTTATATGACATCATGTCGCGATTGGCGCCGGTCACGGCTGCGACAACCTTACTAACGTCCGACCCAGTAATGACGATATTCGTTCGGTGTGCCTCCCAAGGTAATTCATAACGCCTGTCTCGGCAGATAACCCAAACCTTGTCCGCCCCTGCAATTTGCTTAGCGAATCTGCCCATTGGGAAGTTCACATAAAGCCAAATCGCACCAGCCACAATTGCGAGCGCGGCGCCAGTTAATGAGACGACCTCGAGGCCCACGATAACTCTGCGTTGGCCGAAACGACCATGTGGTCGGTTGCAAGTTGAGCCTCCAAGCCCGCATAAATCCGAAACAAGGCCGATACAACCAAGACACCCAAACAATGGCAATAACGCGATCAGTAACAACGCCTGCCAGTCCTTTGCTATCCCAAGACTCCCTTTGTTAAATAAAATAGTTTCAAAGACAAGATACGCAGGCATAATCATCATCAAAGCTAGGGCCACAATCGGCAACGGTAACAGCAGATGCCGGAGACCGAGAACACGATTCACCCATTTAACTGTGAATCCTGGCTGCCACCGCATCACAACGATGGAGGCCACCGCGGCAATAGCGACGAAATTCAGCCCGAAGCCCCGTGTCCAAAACGTCCAGAAATCAAGGGGGCCAGGAATGAGGGCTCTAAACGTGTCCCCAAAAATAGATTGCCTCAAGAACAAGTCGGGCATTTTACTCTCGGAGGCGTTGCCGATATCCATTATAGCGCTCCAGAACATCGTAAACCAGGAGCAGACGGAATATGCTGCTAAGAAAAGCAGGTAGCGATGAGGTCTGTAGCGATCAAATGTAAAAATCCTCAAATACCACGGTTTTCGAAGAGATTTCGCAATAAGAAAAGGCTCCCCAAAAAGTGCCAAGGTTTTCACTCTTGCCTCCTCGGTGCTCAATCCTCGGTCAATCCAATCCCGCCACCGCTGCTGCAAGTGGGTTACTAATTCGTCAGCCTGGTAAACCCAATCATCATAATCGCTCCTCGCGAGATCGCATATGCGATTTGCGATTTCCTGGAATTCAATAGTTACAGCTGGTGGAACTCTCAAATCACTGCCCATACAATTAGGAAAACGATAAAACTCTCGCGGACAACAGATTGAGCTCGGAGTCGCCGACAGTAGCCGAATGCAATGAACCGTCCCCCTTCTCTATCAAACGGTAGATCTTAATCATCCTGTCTCCAGACTCCCTCCACTCTGCACTAACGAGACCGGATGCTTCCAAGCTGGCAAGCAATCCGTAAAGAATTCCTTCGCCACCTTCTTTTAAGCGTATGTTTGCTTTTTCAAGGCGTAGGGCGACGTCAAAACCGGCCATCGGCCTTTCTCCCAGAATTTTAAGCAATAGCGCCTCCATTCGATTCGAACTCAACTCCTTGAGGAAGGGTGTATGCGCCTCCAGCATCTGGGTGAGTTTTTCGATGCGCTGCGGCGACATGTCAGGATTACTGCCCATGATTTCGCTGAGATGCGGCCCAGCAGCGGCTAATTTCTTCTCGAAATCTTCCAATGACATCTTTTCTTTCATAACATACCTTCCTCATTGGCAGTCTTTTTTCTCTCGAACACGGACTTCATTTTTCTCACGCAGGTTTGGATTCTGTTGTGCATCGACGATGCGCCCAATCCATGCTTTTCCGCGATTTCACGCTCCTTGGCGCCATCGATGTACCTTTCGGTAAGATATTCGCGACAAGGAAATCCGATTTCGCGTAACGCCTCGGCCAACAAATTAAGATCTTCGTTCGTTTGGCTACATGTTTCACTTAACGTGGCCAGCGCAGCTGGATCATTTCTGTCAATTGTGGCGTCAGACGGGTATTTCGCGCTGGCCCCTGCATTCTCGTCAAGACTGTCAAATCTATTGAATCGTCGAATTTCATCGATGCTCTTGTTCTTAGCCGTTTGCCTCAAAAATGCCCCTATTTCGCTTGGTGATTCGAATTTGTCAATTTTTTGATACAAAACCACAACAGCATCGTTTTCGATTTCTGTCTTAACTGGTTCAGAAAGCCAATTGGCGCGACGGTTTACCTCATGCCTGGCCATCGTCAGCAGCGTCAGAAAACAGACCTTCCACGCTGAATCCTTCTTCTGCTTCAGGTCTGCAAAATGCAAAGCGACCAACGAGTCCATGTCCCATCATTACCAAACCACGTCCATTTGTCGCAAGTTAGAAAAAAACTAAAAGTTGCGTGTCGCGATAAGAAAATTGCAGGTTCCGCGATAAGACGCCAAATCGGGAAGCAATGGAAATGACGATTGGATGAGAAAACCTGAAAAACAATTCGTCGGTCATAAGAAATTGCCTTGCGACACGATAATTAATGGAAGGATCAAAATATGAGTCTCAAGACAACAGAAATCGAACGGGTGAAAGTGGTATACACGGTCAGGGAGGCCGCCAGCGTTCTCAATCTGTCAGAGAAATCTGTAAGGCGCCTGCTCCAACGCGGAAAGCTGAGGTCTCTCGCTTCCCTTCGACACAAACGCATTCCAAGATCGGACCTTGAGCGGTTTCTTGCGGACGACCTTGGGTGATGCAGCGGACGGCTTAACTAATTCCAGATCACGTTCAAACCGAGAACTCCACCTTTTTATGTATTATGAGAATAAATAATAACAATGTTGCAAACTTAAGCCCGAGTCAGAGAAGTCATGGCTACAGCTCGAAAGAAGCCGAAAAACGCGCAAGCATCGCCCTGGCTCGCGCTATGTGGCAAGGCGTTGAACGCAACGCGGCCTTTACCGCAGTCCTGGAAGCAGACACGGGCGGCCATCTGAAGGCAAATCCGCAGATTTTGCACCAGATTTGGCAGTCTGTTGCGGAGCAGATGACAATGGCCGAGACTCGTGAGGCCGGGCTTGTCGACGAGTAGTTTGCGGCAATCACCACTATTTACGACACGGGAAACCATGAACGATTCTTTTAAATTTCATTTCCGCCCCCCCGTCGCACGGGCAGCCGCCTTCCTGTCGTTACTGACAACTTTGGCTCGGGTTCTGACCGCACCCCAGCCGTTTCCTCCATCCTCGGTCATCCACGCTGGCACGGTGCTTCCAACATGGCACAACAATTTGCACCACCAACTGATTCGAAGGGAGGTGAAACATAAAATGAAAATCGACTTAACAGCACGTGAATTACCCGCGACTGGACTTCAGCCCGGCGTTTTCGCGGACGTCATCCAAGGCTCGAAATCCAATAAGCGAGGGAAGTCGTTCAGGACCCTAACCCTAGTCGGAGAATTGCAAGCCACCAAATCTGATGGTCAGCGGTTCATCGCCTATGCCACCTACAACCTCGATGATAATCGAGGTGTAAAACACTTGATCGACGACCTGAAAAGCTGGCGTGGCAACAATGCCATTCCAGACATTTCACAGTTCGATCCAGAGCTGGAGTTCTACGGCAAGCCGTTTGTTTGTGACCCCACTTTCGCAGACGAAAATGGTAACAAAATCATCAAATTGCACGGCTTCCGCCCAGATAAAGACAAACATCTGACGGTCAGTGCTGGCTTCAAACGAGCCAATCCTCAGCAGCAGGACGCCCCTGCAGCCAACGCTGCGCCGAAAGCAGGAGATCCACAACCGGCCTCCGCGCCGACCGCCGCCTAGAGCGGCTCAAGCCAGGCTCCGTTTGGTGCGGGGCCTGGCCCTTTCCGAACCAATCACCAAACGCAAACCGGATAACTCCGATTAACAGTCCTGCAAGAAAAAACGTTAAAAAGTATGACAACCGCAGAAACACAGATACCGCAAAATGATCAACAACAAGGCTTCGATGCTCCCAACCGACCGAGCCGATTTTGCGCTCAACAGAACAACGCGCCATCGATAATTGGAATGGCAATTCAGCCAGTACCAGAACCAACGCTCGGCTCCAGACACCACGCCTGTGCCAAATGCCCTTTTGTCACTTGCAGGCGCAATCCCAAACACACTTCCCGAACAAAGACCACTTCGATTGGTGAGGCCCATCACCTTGAAGAACAATAAACAATGTGGGCCAAAGAAATGCACTATCACTATGAAAAACAATGTCACACCAGAAACTAAATCAGCGGCGGCCTTATCCGTTGACTGCAAGTTCGAACTCCTGTTCTCAGAGAGTAGGTTGCCAAGCGTCCTACAACCCAGCCCCCAGTACACTATTACAATGGCCAGCGCCAAGACGGCGATTAAAATCTATTTGTCCAGCGCGGAATCCCAATTCACCATTATGGAAGCGATTCGATCCAGCAGACTAAAGTCAGTGAAATTGGGCAGGGACATTCTTGCCATCGAGACAATCCAGCATGCGGAAGGCTGGCCGTTCTCACAGGAAGCCACCGCAACAATGGCCCATGTGCCGTTTACCCAGATCGAAAAGGCAAACGTGCATATCCCACTCTTCAGTCGGGCGCAATACGAAATGGCGTCTTTCAACCGCGCAGCGGGCATTCTGGATACAGGCCCGGCAAAGATCGTTTATCCGGTGCTTTTTCACTCAAAGCAACAACTTAGCAGATGGGGCAATACAGTTCGTGTTCGAACGCGTCATAAGGACAGCAAGTACACACACTTGAACATATCTTTGACAGACGTCAAATCAGCAAAGCGTCTGCGCGATAGGCTTGCACGCGGAGGCCACACATTGCTGACGCTGAACGAGGTTGTCAAAGCGGTCCTGCTCGTGCCCGTCCAAGGGAAAACGAGCGCTCCTCTCATGGCCTTCGGCCTCGAATCCATGCCCCAAGATTATGCCGATCATCTCAAGGAGCTGGGCTTTCAAAAACAAGCCTCAGGTGTTTGGACGAGGGCGAACTGGGCCAAAGGCGAGAACTCAGGCATGTGGGTTTAAATGTGGGACATGACACAACAATTCCAGCGCCCGGCTAGAACACAAATTACAGCGTTAACACGCACTCCATATGACATTAAACGAACTGGCGAACCAAGGAGCCAAGTTAAAAGGTGCCAAATTCAACAAGGCCGCCACGGAGTTGGAAGAGGCCAACTTGATGTGGTATGAGCCCGACCAGCAAAAAAGACCTAATCTGTTGCTTTCGCTCATTGAAATCCAATGAAGCCAAGGTATTCTTCGCCTATTAACACCGACAAAAGATCAGGCAGCGTGTGCAGACACGCATCCGTCTCAAGAAATTGTGCACCAGGCAAAGCAAGAGCGAAACTCCCAAAACTCTGGAATTGGAAAGAATGTTAACCTTTGCGATCTAGGCCAACGATATAGTATAGGGCGGCATATTCATTGGAAAGAAACAAACTGGTCTTTCTTTGGATTTGCCGCCCAAGTATCGGCCACAAAATCGCGTTTCCACGTGATCGCATGGTCCCAATTGCTAGATAAGCCTTGCCTCTATCTATACAAATCTGCTAAGATTCAAATAGATAGCAGCAACAGTCGCTTCAAGTCCTGCGTAAACTCAAAGGAGGCCCCGGAAAGATCACGCTGCAAGGACAATCATATTCATATTCAAACGCGTTACACAAATGACAATTGGACACAGCTTTAAGGCAGGCGGTTATTCCCGTTCTTCATGGGGATTGTCCTCCCCGGGTCGTAACGCGGCGGGAAACAAAACCGCCTGCCTTTCCCACATTTAACCCAGTCAGAATCGAATTTAGTCAGATTATGAAAACTATAGTTCCGACAAATCGCAAGAAGAACAACAGCAAGCCAATTCACTTTGGCTCCATTTCCATGTCCTTGGCAAAAGGGCTTTATGAAAATGGCAAATACAGTCTCCTTTTGACGCTCCTGTATATCGACAGCAGGAAACAAAAGTCGGAGAGCGATGGCTACGTCTATCCCTTTGAATACAACGCACCGGACATTCACTATAATACCGGCATAGGCCTCAAGGCTATAAATACGCACCTTCGCATGCTGGCCGGACGCGGAGCGCTCGAATTGATTACCGACGGAAGCGGAAGTGCAGCACGAACCAGGAAGGGAGCCAAGCGATACAAGGTCGTCAAAAAGGTTTATGAATCAGATTGGGGGCCTTCGAGCAGAGGTGAAAGTGTATCAAATGAAGGGCATCCGGAACCCTCCACGAATGCCGGGCAATCAGAGGATGGCGCTCAATGCCCGGCAGTCGGAGCCGCACCTGAACGCCCTGCAAGTGAATCGCACGGGGCGTTGAGCGACCTTTCAGCAGGGCATTCAGGACCGTCCGCCAATGCCCTAAGACCAGGGCATTCAGCGCCCACTAATGATAATGAAATAGTCCAAGACGAGAAAAAAATCAAAAAACAACAAATAACGCCCGGCTCCGCCTCCGCTGCGCCTGCGCTGAACGCTCCGGCTCTCGCTGCGGCCTCGCCAGGACCCAAAGAAAGTGAATCAAGGTCAAGTGAGAAGGGTTCATCAGCGTCAAGGGAGGAAGGTCATGGAATGTCATCGGGTTCAATTGTGTCCGCCCCGGTTTCTCTGCCGTCAACGGCTTGTGCTGGTTCCGGTGCGCGTGATGGCGGTTCCGTTCCGTCTCAACCCACAACTTCCTCCCACGATGATGAAGCTTTGGATCCCAACTATCACATTCCCGTTTCGTACGTTAAACGCTACGAGTACCACGCCGATGAATTGAATGACCACCTCGCCAACCATCCAGAACTGGGGCAGAGAATCGCCGATGCAACCGATGAGGAGGCCGGGAAGCTCCTCATGCAGCTCTTGGACAGCCTTGATCTTCACTAAACGCGCAACAGAAACTAATTCACCATGAGTACCATATTTTCGCTACTTAAATGCACGCAGCCCGCAAAGGTCTGGAATGATGAAACCTTTGAAGCGCTCTACAACAATCAGAAGTGTTACGACTTCTTCGATGAATTGAGCCGCGACAAGGCTCCTTGGATATTGTGGTCGGATTTCATCGAGCGTAAGAAACTCGCTATCGACTTCAAAGTTGAACCGGCGCCCAACTGGTTAAAGTGGCTGCATCACAACTACGCGGACCCCAGCTACATTGGCTGCCTTGGCATGTCCCCGGCGGTAATCAACCAGTTTGCGAAATTTAAAGAATATTACGACGCCAAACTCGCCGAAGAAGATCGACTCAGATGGCTTGAAGAACAGAAAAGACGAAACGACTGGCAGCTTCGTAAAATGGAAATCGACGCTGCAAACGATAGCTCGCGCATAGCCCACCAGTTTACGTTATCCGATGAAGACTTGCGCCTCCTCGCGGAAAATAAAAAGGATGCGGCAAGCTGCAAGCATATCGTCAAAGAAGTTCCATTCGATACCACAAAGGCCGAAATTAAAGTGATTGACCAGTTTGACAAACCGGAAAACGACCGAAGTCGCAAGGTAGTCGACCTGCTTGTCATCTGCACGAACTTTGGCGTAACCTATTCTGCCGAGGACATCGCGGCAATAAACACCGGGCGAAAGAGGAGGGAGAAATGCAAAACCATCGTAAAGGCGTTTCCGGTGCCCGAGATTACTATAGATGAGGAGGCCAAGAAAGCGATGATCCATTGGCTGAACGATTCAAATCGGTCGCTCAAAGCTGACTTGAAATGCTTTTATGCTCGAAGCGATCAGGCGTTAATCTCCAAGGCCCAATCCGCAAAACCCGCCCGCATGTATATGAGAAGACCAAAAGCCTCTGCTTCTGAATCAACAGTGCCGGCTCCGCCCCCACCTGCGAGCAAACAGTAAATAGTTTGGACAAGGACAGTTCAAAACCCCTGTCCCCATCAAATTCAACGTATCAGAATCAATATGAATCAACCAATCGACAGAACGGCCGCAGACGCCATCCAACCCCGAATCTTGCAACAACACGCCGCCACAGCCAATGAGGCAGCGGCGATCGTGTATCCGAACGTCGCGAAGCACTTTGATGCATTCCTTGAAAAGGAGAGTGGAATGGTCAGTGCGGCTCCCCGACTCGACATTTTGGAACTCAGGGATGAGTTTTGGGCGCACACACTTGGTCCAGACGGCAATCCTGAATCTCCAACTGTATGGGTATCGGCCGAGAATCAATTCAGGCGCTATAATGGCAACAAGGGCATTTACGAGCCGATTTCAGAATCAACAGTTGTCGGCCATCTTTTGGATGGACTCGAACAATGTGTGCCATTCTTGCCGCCACACACCAATGCACGCAGCTTTCTGGCGCTCAAGAATCGCTCCCGATTGAACCGCGTAGTCGAACGCGCCAAAGATATTCTTGCAGTCGACGGAACGTTCTTTGACGACTGCAAACGTCTCCGCATCAGCCTGGCCAACGGAGTGCTGCAATTGACCGACCCAATCATATTCCACGCTTCCAGCCCCGCCCGCCCAATTATACAAACGCTCCCTGTAAAATATGATCCCGAAGCCAAGTGCAATATGTTTCTGCAGTCGTTCCTGGCCCATATCCTCAGTCCTGAAGACATCGACCTGTTGCAACGATATTTGTCTCAGATCCTCGAAGGCATCAACCACAGTCAAACCATCCTCATTCTGACCGGAGATGCTGGATGGGGCAAGTCGACTTTAATGAAGATCCTCGGCAATGTGGTCGGATGGAACAGGGTCGGCATTATCAGGGAGCAGCTTTTCCGAGACGAATTTGAACTTTCCCATTACGCAGGCAAACACCTCCTCTTCCATCCAGACATGCCCACAGACTTCCTCAAACGAAGGGACGCCAGCATATTCAAACAGTTGGTGGGCGGCGATCCATTGTGGGCTAACGTGAAGGCCAACGATGAGCGAATGGTCCTGGAGGGCGTGTTTCCTATAGTTTTGGCCTGCAACGGAAAGCCAAAAATACACTTGGACGAGGATTCCGAGGCCTGGCTAAGAAGATTGGTGGTGCTGTCGTTCAAAACCCCCACCCACGAAAAACACTTTGGGAAGTTGGCTGAGATAATCCTGAGGGACGAATCATCAGGCATATTAAATTGGCTGATTGAAGGACGCGCGAAGCTGGTCAAAGACAGGCTCCAGCTGACGCAGACGACGGAACAGAAAGCCCGAGCTGCCGCATTATTATTGGCGTCCGACAGTCCCAAAGCCTTCGTCCGTTCTGCATTGGTGAAGAAGAAGGACTCAGAATTGGGAGTGTCGGATTTGTATGAACATTATCAGGAATGGTGCCGAAACAATCATCTGAGGCCGTTCTCGTCACCGGATTTTAACGGATTGGCCAAGGAGGAGATCGAGATTGGGCTGGGTCTCAAATACAGACACGATTTGGGTGCTGGTAATGGAAAGTGGAGGAGAGGATGGAAGGGGTTGGCGTTGGCTGGTGGGATTTAGTGAGGGCACTGTGGCAGGAGATCTCGAAAACGAGTCCTGAGAGTCCGTTTTGTCTCAATTGGCTCGTTTAAAATTACTTTATGCCGTTCGATTTCGGATCTACTAGCAAATTTGTTGCTTTTAGGCCCATTCTCTCCAAAAGAGCAGGCGATGCGCCGCCTTCAATCATTGTTTCTAACAAATTGGTAGTTGTTAAAGGCTTCCTAAGAATGTATGCCGGATCCCGAACCGAAAGCTGACGGACTGAACTCGTCGGAACTAAAACGTCAACATATGCCGCAATCTTCCCCGCTTTGCGCCAACTTATCATATAAATTGGCACAAAGTATTTTCCGTTACGTCCGTCTGGAAAAGAAGGTGTAATCTCCACTGTGCAGTCTCGCCCCAATCCATCAACATCCATGCCCGCCTCTTCCATGATCTGCCGTCCCAATTGAAATGCATTATTAGTGTCCAAACCACCAATCGGCATACGATATTTAGCCTTCGCCTCAACAAAGTTCTTACTTAACTCTATCATACCTAACCCGGAAAACTTCTTCCCAGCGCTCGCATAGTAGATGTAATTTCTGCTAGAAATAGTAGCAAACATCATCCCTAAAGCAGGGGGGCTTATATGAACGCTTGTAATGTCATTAGTAGTAAGCGGAAGATTCTCATTCAGTTTAAGCCGTCGCGCAACATCGTTCACCTCTCCAATCATCACACTCAATGCCTCCTTTTCATAGGCACGAGTTTTGAATCTCCAGTCGAAGCTAGATAAAACCGAAACACCCGTCGCGTTAGTACTTAAAAGTTCCTGCTCACTTCCACGGCAATCAAAGACCAAAGGCAATAGCACAAAACTTATAATGAACCGAAGCAACCCTCTATCCCTGTAGCAGAAATCATTCATATAACACGGTCCTCTCATTCGGGAGCAAAGCCAAGACGAGTAAGCCCAGGGTATCCATAATAGCTAATGTATGCACCGGGCAAAGGATTGGGCGCGGCACCCGGTCTTGTCGGAGGTAGAGCAAAACTACTCTTTGGCAGCCCTAGCGGGAATGTTATGTTGATCTGGTTATAGGGATCCAACGGAGGACCCGGACTGCCCCTCCTGGAGCATGCTTGTACACACTCATCCAGGGATGAGCCGCCTTGCCACAATTCGAAGAAAAGCGACAAGGTATATGAATACTCTTGACATTCATCACTGCCATATACATTTGCCACTTCGCCATTCCAGCCTAAAAATGCGCAAGCTCTTTCTGGATTTCCAGAAACATCCGCAAAGCTAGAGTGTCCGAATATACCAAATGCTTGCGCCCAACAACTGTCAGCACCCGCGTAGCAGCAGTCTAAAAATACAAAACGGTACGGATGCACTGTGATGGGTGTTGTCCACGTACCAGGGCCCTGAGGAAATGGCGGAAATATACCAATAGGACCGGGAACGTAAACGCTAGGATAATTCGATAAAGCCAACCGCACTTGATTGGCGGTTATAGAAGCTTTATTCACCTGAATATTTATAGCCGACTCAGACCCTTCTCCGTACCAGTAAAAATCTCTCGTTTGGGAAACGCCACTCCTATAATCAACTGTGGTTGAAAGATTTTGAAGCAGGTTGTTAATGTCATTTGCGTCCGAGATATATCCTGCATCTCCCCCGGAAAAGAAGATCGGATCGCCATAAAGATTGAACGTCGAGTTGTAGCAATTAGGATTGGGAGCACCAGCACTATCAGGTGTCATTAATGTATTCACGGCCCCGAGACCAATACATTGATCCAAAATGCCGCCAATTCCGCTCATGGTGTTCCATGAATAGGCAACCGTAAAATCGCCATCATTTAACCCTAGTCCATTCCCGAAAAGCACGAGTGGATGCGCCTCAGAACTGGATGCTCCTGGTGGCATGATCGAGAACATCGCGAGCACCCAATCATTCGTGTAAGCACTTCCGTCGGCATTGGTGGCACCCCAAAATTTATTGATGGAAGGTTCTTCCGTTACTGTTCCAGATGTGCTGTATACATACTCACCGCCTGGGCTCACCAGTTGAATCGAGTACTGCGTGCCAACCGCGGCTTGAGCAAAAAGCGTTGCACCGTTCCCGCTAAAGTCGCAGTAATAGGGATCAAACTGAATTGCGTTGCTGGAATCAAAAACTAAAATTGGGCCAGCCGCCACTGTAATAGGTCGAGGTGTTAAGCTAAGATCTATTGAGGTGCAGTTGAGCCTGGCTTGCAAAAAGTGTTGTCCCGGTGCATCAAAGGTAGTGTTCCACGAAATTATCGCCTCTCCGCCCTCACCAGATTGCGGAGGCATTTGTACTAACGGACCCGGACCACCATCCATCCAAAGCTCAATACTACCGAGGTTGGTTAAGAAGGTGTAGTTTGTAAATACCTTAAAAGTTACTATGTCCGGCTCTTGGCCGGTAATAATTTGCGCCAAATTAAGCGGATTGCCCGCAATAAGAGGATTGCATTCTAGGGCCAATTCCATTCCGCCCGCCAGTCCATCACCATCAAGGTCAATATTCATATAAACTGCGTTGCTTGAATCGTGGTTTACACCGTCACTCATCGGGTTTGTCCAATCAGTTTCGTTAAGCGACAAGGCGGTACTGCCTGTGGCGTTATTTCCCATCGCATCCTCTACATAGTCAGGAATTCCATCGCCATCTGTATCGAGAGGCACCCAACCAGCGGCACTGTTTGAGGCGGCAACGTAGTGCAATCCAATATCCACCATCTGCGCTCCAAGATATTTTGTTTGATTTGTCGTTGTCGTATACTGACAAAGTCCAGCGGCCCCATTTGTTCGACTCCCTTTCTGGTAAAGCTGCGTGTTCGTCGGCAGATAATAGTTGCCAAGAGCGCCAATCTGATACGGGAGGGCGTTCGTCACCAACACCTCGTCGGATGGGAACGAGAAAAACTCATATTCAGGTCCGCCAAACATCCACATAAACATATTGAAGGGCACATCATTTGTCCAGTAGCCATTGCAATCGTGACTGAACGTTCCCGAATCTTGACGAAGGACCATTCCGTCGAACAGATTATCATTCATCACCCAGGGGCCTTGAGAGCTCGTTATTGTTTGCAAATCCAAGACTCCTCCCTTAAACAGGTTGTTATACGCCTGAAATGAAAGGTCCACATACGGCCCGTTACCCCCAGCGCCAGGGGCCAGCACAATGAAGGTGCCCTGAAAAAGGTCGTTAACCCAGGAAACAGACCCGGGCGGATTGGTGTCGCTCTCATATGTGCTCTCCAAGAAGGGAGTTCCCAGGACGATTTGCCCACCATAAAGGCTGCAATCTTGCAGGTTCAAAACCACCGAACTGGAAGGAGACAGCGGGGCTCCGTCTGAGCCAAGAAGGGGATATCCCTCGGATCCCAAGGCGACCCCTGCTTCCACGGCGAAATTATCCGCCGTCATGTAAAAATCGCAAAAGCGAAGATTGAGCTGCGGCGCGACGTCGTTTGTGTCATTTATTGCCGCCGCCGGCATGAAGAACGCCTGGCCTCCGTAAGGGCTAGCCACAAAGCCGTAGCTTATCCAGCTCTCACCCCACCATTGATTGTAAACAAGGCCTGGCGCAAACGGTCCTTCTTGCACCAGCGAGTTATCGGCAAAAATGATTGGCTGTGTTGGCGTTCCCTGCCCGGTGAACAAGGAATTGTTGGCCAGCCCAATACATCCAAAAAAGTCGTTGCGGAATCCAATCGCGGTGCCGCGAAGCACGGTCACGGTGCCGCCGGACAAATACATATCCCCTATGGTATAGTCCAACGCGTCATAGCAAAATCCCAAGTCGGGAGCGGTATTCGTGCAGCGTGTAATCTGTGGAAATAGCGTCATTTGTCCCGAGATCGCCATCCCGGAGGGAAATGAGATAGGCGCATAAGTGGTCTTTTTTGGAAGCTCTGCCTGCATTCCGAGGCTGATGCTTGTCGATCCCGCATTGTGATATGGGCTGCCAGCCGGGAGGTAATAATTTCCGTCATTGACTGATTGAAATGGCCATCCGCTTGGCGTGACAACATCCACCAGAACGTCTTCAGAACTTGCTCCAATTTCACCGAGAATAATCGAGTTGGTCACTCCAAGCCGAGAAAGAGGATATTCCGGATCGCAAAAAGAACCCACATTAGCCGTAACCTGCTCCGCATCCACCTCGGAATACGCGCTGCGCAGGGTGACAGCCAAATAGCAATCGGCAAACAGAACATTGTGCAGGCCATTCGTGGTTGCTGCGCACGGCGCCCCGTTGATTCCGGTGTTGCATGCGTAAAATTGCGAATTCCAAAGTTGGAGTGAGCCGGAATTCGTTGGAACGGTGATCGCGTTGTCGGCGTAAGAAACGCGCAGATTGGTGATCGAAAGCGCATTTTGGACATCGTCAAGGTTTAAATAAGTCGTTCCCAGACGGGCAGGACGCGGCTGGCCATCAGACCAGTAACCCGGGGCGGGCGTGATGCCAGCTATCTCCTCAATGGCCTGATTTCCCATCGCCTCGCCTTCGGAATCATCGTCCATCGAGGTCAGCATAGCCGGGCGATAGGCCCCGGCGGTGCAATTCAGGTTCCCGTGAAGGACCAGAGTGGCATCATTGGTTTCCAAGTCATAGTCGAACTTAATAACAGTACCGCCTTGGATGACCGTATCCCCGTATAAGTCCACCACGCCGGAGGCCAATGGAAAGCCCACCAAATAAGTCGTGCCACTTTGGAATGTATAATTCTGGCGGGGTCCCACCACGGGCAAAACCGGCCAGTCCTGCGCTACATTACCAAAGTCAGTCAGAGTAGCAGTGGAACTAAACAGACAGTTTGTCACACTGTTTGTGCCCACCGTGGTAACACTCGATATCAAAACCTCAAAAGGACCCGTCACATTCGGCGGGTTCATTGTGGATACGGTATAATTGCTCCCTGTCGCGCCTGAAATAGGGCTGAATGTTCCATCGCCGCCCACTTGCCCCCATTGATAAGTCAAATTTGTCCCCAAAGCCGTCACCGCAAATGTCACAGAGTCCGGCTCGAAAATAGACTGGCTCATTGGCTGAGTCGTGATTCCGATATATATGTTGGAAACCACCAGGGTCGCGCTGGAGCTGCCAACAAAATCACCTTGAGCATTCGTAACATAAAGTGTATAAGTGCCGCTGCTTGCCACTGAAAGATCATTGATCGTGAGGGTGCTGTTGGTCGCACCGTTTATGTTTGTCGTGCCGTCAAACCACTGATATGTGTATGGTCCAGAGCCCAGACTGGATGCAGTAAAGACAGATGTGCCGCCTATTCCGTTGGTTTGGCTAGGCGGTTGGACGGTGACGCTTGGGATATTGAATGCGAGAAGTGGTCCATCGGCGAAATTGGTTGAACCCGTCAGAATTAAATGAGCTTGAAGATAGTGAGTTTTCCCAACCGCATACCCGGTGGTATTCCAGACCAGTTGCGCCGATCCACTCCCGGATTGGTTCGTAGCGGCGGGATTCCCATCAACCATCAAAACGACCTTTCCCAAACCTGAGATTAGGGTGCTGCTAACGCCCACTACGAATGTGGCACTATCGGAGCTAAAGGAGACGTTTGTTAAAGCCAGAGGGTTGTCAGCGGCGAGAGGATTCTTAAGTAAGTTTGACTCAATAATGCCCACCATACCGTCGCCGTCAAAATCTACGTTTGCGTAAACGGCATTGTTGGGATCGCTGCTAGGAATTATCCCATTGCCGTCGACATCGGCCAAAAAACAGGGCATTCCATTTGTGACAAGTGGAACCCAAATGCCGGAGTTGTTAGTGGCCGCTGCCACGTAATATAAACCAATATCGGCGTTCGATGCCGCCGCCAAGACTTGGCTAGTCTTTGTTGTATAGAAGTACTGCCCCAACAGATTTGCGTTTGTGCTTCCGGCGCCAGACAGCCTAGAGTTCGGAGCCGTGTAATATTTTCCGAAGGGTCCCGCTTCGTAGGGAGGGGAACCCGTCAGAAATTGATCAGTAAGCGTGCTGCTGTCGCTATTTGTCAACTGCGATCCATCCGGAGCCAGCCAATATCCGTTATATTGTGCGTTGAGATCAGCGGCATACTGGCTAATCTCAACCTGATCGAATAGGTTGTTATTAAAGATCCAATTGCCTGAAGATGTCATAACTGGAGTCATCCCAATTTGTCCCCCTTTGAACAGATTGTTTCCAGCGTAAAACGAAAGATCAACGTTGACTGTGCCATCATTCCCGCTGCCATCGGTCGTGGTAAAAGAAGGGGACAGCGCAATTTCGACTGACTCAAATGCGTTATTTCTCCATACTACGGATCCCGATGGGTAAATCCAGTTGGGATATTCGCAGCATTCTAGCGGCGGCCCAAGACAGATGCCGCCCCCCATCAGATCGCAGTTTTGCATGGTAAGATAAACCGAACACGCAAATGAATAGCCCAGCCCTGGATAACCTGCAAACGTCCCTCCCCAAATCGCCTGATCCTCTGTAGTCATGTAGAAATTGCAAAATTCAAGGTCCAGTGTTGGAGCGATGTTTGTCGTGGCCACTCCGGCTTGAGGGCAAATAAAGTCGATGCCGCCGTATGTGTACATGTCCAAATCGATCCAAGGATGCGACTGAGGAGGACGCCATTGCAATACAAGACCAGGCTGCAAAGGGCCTTCTTGAACAAATTGGATGTCGGTGAAAATCACCGGATTTGTCGGCACCCCTCTGGCCCTGAACGACGATCCGTTCTGCAGAAAAAAACCTGCAAGGAAATCGTTCCTGAATGCGACGACCGTTCCGGGTAGAATGGTAATTCCATTCGTTACAATTATAGCTGCGACGCTATAGTCTATGGGGTCGTAATAATAGCCCCGGTCTGGGACGCTCTCCCCACCGGCATATCTCTGTACCGTCGGTGACAGCGTCATTTCCTGAATGCCAAGCCCTGTCTGGGTGTAGCTGTAATACCCATCAATGAATTCGTTCGTGACACTTGTGGAACCTGATAACGAAACAGGCGCTTGAGTTGTCTTTTGAGCTAACTGACGGCGCATCGAAGTGCTTATGTTGGTTGTTCCGTTGCTGCGGCAAGTGCTGCTGCCAGCCAGGTAGTAAAATGCGTCGTCCCCAGCCTGGAAAGGTGTGTTTGCGGGATTAATAGTGACACACGAGTTGGAAATAGTCGGTCCACCACCAAAATCGCCTATTACAATAGAGTTTGTGAGAAAGACTCTTCCAGGCTGCAGGTCCCGGATCCCAAAATGAAGAGACGTCTGCAGTCACTTGCTCCCCATCTACTTCGGAAAGGTTCGTTTGGCATCCAATCGCGTACCCGCAATGACTAAATAAAGCATTGTGCAGTCGATTGGTGGTGGGGCTGTTCTTAGCCCAACTATTAAGCGCCCGATTGCACATCACGAACTGGCAATTCCAAATATCGAGAATGCCAGAGTTGGTCGGAGTGGTAACCGCCTGGTCCGCATAGCAAAATCTAAGATAATTTAGAGATGTGCCATTGGTGTCGTGGACGTCGTCCAAGTTAAGGTAGGCACAACCGTTGGCGGCTGTTGCAGGAGAACCGGAACTGACGTCATAATAGCCGAACCACCAAACCCAAGCTTGCATACCTTGAGAATCGTCATCAATCGACGTTAAAATAGCGGGCTTGTAAGGATCTGTGTCGCAGACCAAAGGCCCGTGTAGCACGAGTGAGGCGATACTGGAAATCGCGTTTGTTTCCTGTGACCATTCGTCATAATCAAACTTTATTACCGCCCCGCCCTGAATCGTAGTTGTTCCATACAAATCGACAACGTTGTTAGTGGAAACAGGTAAATAAAAGTCTCCAGTTATAAATGGCGTGCCTGAAAAAATGTAATAGGTTATATTAGCTTGAAATGTGTAATCTTGACGGGGGCCGAATACTGGCATGACGGCCCCATTGTTGGGGCAGCTTTCGTCACCATCGCAGCTCACGTCAGTTAAAACGGCATTAGTGTACTGCGTCTCGCCGGATGCATTTGACGCAACAATGGCATATGTGCCGCCATCCCCGTATTGCATATTGGCATCCACCCATTGTGAGTTTGTTTGGCCAGGAAGATCAACCAGCGACCCGTTGCTCCAGACCTGCCACTGATAGGCAATCGGCTCGGTTCCGATTGCCTTCGCACTGAAGGCCACCATGTCGCCTTCCACAACTGACTGAGAAATAGGAACGTAAACGAAGGAAGGCGCCACATGAATATCCGATAAGGTTGCGACCGCGCTGGTTAGAACGTCAAAGGCATTCGAAATAACAACCACATAGTTGCCCGTATTGATGTTGCTCTGGACGTCTGCGACAGTGTAGGTGCCGTTTGTGGCTCCGGCAAAATGTTTCGATATGATAAAGGGAAAGTGGTGGTGGATGCAGGAGCTTGGCGTGAGTTTTGCCATCTCGGACATTGGATTGAACCTTCGGTGGTATTGAGGTGGGCTGAGGAGACAAATCGAATGTCTGGAGAGCGCGTTACAGTAGCTGAAGCGCTCAATCTGCTGGTCGTGAAACCAACTGAACAACGGAGTGTGGGCGCAGCGAAGGATGTGTTTGACGGGTTGGTTGAGAAGCGGTGTGTTTGGTCGGACAAAGCACTGAAGCCTGTTTACGCTGTGGACCATGTAATCCCGTTCACACTCTGGCACTGCAACGATCTATGGAATCTGCTTCCGTGCGATCTTCAAGTGAACGGAAAAAAGAGTGACCGACTGCCGGAGCGTGGGTTTTTATTTCAACGGAAGGACGCGATTGTTTTTTACTGGGAGCGAGTTCGGCAGCGATATGAGCGCCGGTTCGATCATGAGTTGATGGGCTTCACTGGAAAGAGGACGGAGCCTGGCAATCGGCAGAATTTTGCGTTTCAGCACTTGGCCGAGGCAGTGGAGGTGACCGCGATTCAAAGAGGAGCGGAACGATGGAGAGCGTGAGAAATATCGCTAGGCCATGATGGCAAGAGTCAATTGAACCAACCTCAAAATGAACAATTCTGTCCCACCGCCACTTCCAACCGTTTCAAATACTCACTGCGTGAAATGTCATTCGCTCCAACTTGCAGGGTCACTGGCGTCACCATTTGAATGTCGAAGAGCGAGAATTGGCGGGATCGGAGATGCTCAACCAGATGAAGAAGCACAACCTTCGATGAATTGTTCACGCGGTGAAACATGGATTCTCCAGCAAACAGGCCACCGACGCTCACTCCATAAACACCGCCAACAAGTTCTCCCCTCCTCCAGCATTCGACGCTGTGGGCATGACCTTCGTGATGCAGTTGAGTATACGCCTTCAAGAATTCTGGAGTGATCCAAGATTTGGTCCGCTTCGGGGTTAACGTTGCGCAATCTTTCATCACGGCGGGGAATGCCTGGTCAATCGTGACTTCAAAGGTTTGCTTACGAATGAGTTTGGCCAGGCTCTTCGGCACATGCACGGAATCCAATTCGATTATGCCTCTCGGGTCTGGCGACCACCAAGTTATCGGATTAACGGTCCAAGGGAAGATGCTCTGTCGATAAGCCGTGAGCAAGCGATCCAATGTCAGATCTCCACCCACGGCTACCAAACCTCGCGCATCAGCCTTTCTTGGGTCAGGAAATGCGGAGTCCTTTCCCAACTCGACTGGCAGCGATGACGTCCGATTAATCACCAACCCGAGATTAACACACGCGAAAGAAGAAACACGTTTTGGATTGATCGAAACCGGCGAGGCCAAACGTGGAAACCAGACCCGGGTCCATGAAATGCACACAATTCTGCATAGGCCAAATCTGATACTGCAATCTGATACTGTTTGCCTGATATTGCGTCTTTTTGGGGTCAAATGGGGATGCGACCGCAACTGAGAGAATTGGCAATCTCCCTCGTAAATCCCAGTGGTTCCGTTTGAGGGCAAATGGGGTAAAACCCATTTTACATTTTCCAGGCGTGCGCGTTAAACCACTCTGCCATCTCTCCAACCGCGACGCTAATGTGGTCAAAATCACTGCGATGCGCAATCGTTTTCGGGACGCAGTGTCCGCAATGGATGCGATTAGAAGTGAGTGCGCCAGGCAAAGATACGGAGCGTGGCTGTGTTCGACGGAGCGAAGCGACAGAGAACCAGCCGCAGCGCGAAATGCGGCGGCAGGTTTTGCGGAGGAGCGAGTCATCCATCGCCACCACCAGCGGCTGCTCGGCTCCGCCGCACTTTTCGATTTCGGCCCGCATCTGGCCGAATATCTTCTCCACCTTGAGGCGGTCCTGGGCGTAAAAGCGGTTGTCGGCCGACCAGTCCCGCTTGGTGCGGTTCTGACTGGCGCAAGAGGCCGGTGACGGTATGCCGGCCAAAGCCGACCAAATGGGAAAAGCAATGGCGCCGTCCCCTGGCCCAGGCTCCGGCGAGGCGAAGGCGGGGGCGCATTTGGTCGATCACAAATTCGACTTCCTCCAGGAGGGAAGCGTTTTTTAGATCAATGGGATTGGGGGGGCACCTGGACGCGGGAGAGGATGAGGTGGCATTTGTCGGCGATGGTACATTGCGCGTCTTTGCCCTTGGCAAAATCCACGCCTTGGGCGATGGCAGCGGGAAAGTTGATGTACCACTGCTGGCTTTCCTTGCCCTGAATGATCTGAACTTTAGTTGGATAACCCATAATGCTTCAAACTAGTCACATAACTAGCGGGGAGCCAAACTCCAGGTGCCTTATTAAGGCACTACCCCGCAAATCGACCGCTTGCGGCCATTCATGTCTTTCTGGTATCTTGCGGGGCCAAAACGCGCGAGTGGTGAAATGGCAGACACGCCAGACTTAGGATCTGGTCCCGCAAGGGGTGGAGGTTCAAGTCCTCTCTCGCGCACCAATTTGCCGGGGGATAATTTCGAGTTTTCTGCTTTCATCCGCGCCGATTGGGTCTAGGCTTTGTCTAATTACTGAAGTTATGTCTACGAGCCAATGGCGGAAGACGCTTGAGATTCCTGGCCGGGTCCTTTTTTCGGAAGGCAACGGCGACCTTTCCAAATTGGAAATCAACACCCAATGGAGCACCGCGGAAATTTATCTCCACGGCGCGCACATCACCAATTTCCAACTCAAAGAGCAGCCGCCGATTCTGTTCATGAGCCAATTGAGCCGTTTCAGTGACGGCGTGGCGATCCGTGGCGGCATTCCGGTCATTTTTCCATGGTTCGGCCCGCGCGAGGGCGAGGCGGCGCATGGCTTTGCCCGCACCCAGACTTGGGAGTTGAAGGAGGTTTCGCAATCGGTCACCGGCGAGGTCGTTCTTCGGCTGCGGCTGCCGGATTCTCCTTCCGCGGCGCTTTTTCCGAAGTTCACCGCTGATTATTGGATCACTGTCGGCAAGACATTGGCCGTGCAATTGGTCATAGCCAACGAATCCGATGGGGGCGATTTTACCTTTGAAAATTGCCTGCACAGTTATTTTCATGTGGGCGATATTGATGCGACGTCGATCACGGGATTGAAGGGTTTCGATTACCTCGATAAGACTGACCATTTCAGCCGCAAAACCGAGCGCGCCGACCATCTCAAAATCACCCAGGAAACCGACCGCGTTTATTTGAACACGGAGGGAGCGGTGGAAATTCACGATTCAAAATTAAACCGCCGCATCCGCATCCAAAAATCCGGCAGCTTGTCCACCGTCCTGTGGAATCCGTGGGCGGAAAAGGCCGGCCAAATGCCGGACTTCGGCGACGAGGAATATCGGCAGATGGTTTGTGTGGAATCCGGCAACGTGGCGGAAAACCGTGTCACACTCCCCGCTGGAAAAAGCGGCGCTTTGAAAGTGGAAATTAGCGCGCTGCCGCTTTAATGCCGGGGCGCTAATCATCGTCCTTGTCGGCTTTGTGGCCAACGAAGAAGGCGGCGCGAATGGGGGCGGGCATCGCTGAATCCGCGCCCCGGACGGATTTCCATATGATCTCGTTTAGCAGGTAATCATCGGCGGCGTCTTCCACCGCGAAATTCATTTTGACGTTCGATCCGTATGCGGCGGGGCGGGTTTTTTCCTCGATGTTTATTTGCGCCGGCAACGGTTCGTAAGGGCGCAAATCCGGCTCGGCTTGAAACGATTCATACATCGGGCGCGCGGCCGCGTCGAATTGCGACATGGGCTTCAATCCGAGAATCAATTCCATCGTGCGCAGCATGCTGGTGGTGGAATACATCGTCGAATCCGTCACTCCGTGCCTGGCGTAAGGGCTGGCGATCATGGCCACCGTCCGGTGGGCGTCGACGTGGTCCGAACCGTTCTGCGCGTCGTCTTCGACAATGAAAATCGCCGTCTGGGGCCAGAATTTTGATTGGCTCACCGCTTCGACGATTCGGCCCAGCGCCAAATCATTTTGCGCCACGTAGGCGGACGGGATCGGGAAGTTAACTGTCGCGCCGTGCGTGTGATCATTGGGCAGGCGGACGATTTGCAATCGCGGCATCTGGCCGGCGGCCCCCAATCGTTTGTATTCGGAAATGAATCGGTCGGCCCGCGCAAGGTCGCTGAAGCCCAAATCGAAGCCGCGATACATCGGATCGAAGTGGCCTTCCAGGGATTTGACACGAGCTTTGCCCGGCTTGCTCGCCGCTTGGGAGGTGGTGATGAATTCGCCGTAGCTGATATAGCTGACACCCGCCTCCCGTGCGCGATCCCACAAGTATCCCGCCGAGGGCGAAGCAATGGGAAACGAGCCTTCCGCCGGATACGGAAATTTGCCATCGCGATTGTGCCCGTAATTTTGCGGCCAGGTTTTCTCGACGAAGTCATTGCAATAAGCGCCCATGCTCCATTCATGGCCGCTGGCGCTGACTTCCGACTCCGCGTAAAAATTGTCCAGCAAAACGTAATCGCGCGTCAGCTTGTGATGGTTCGGCGTGACCTTCTCGGGGAAGAGGCAAATTTTCTCGTCGCCGTTGCCCGATTTGATGTCGCCAAGAACCTGGTCGTAAGTGCGGTTCTCCTTGATAATATATATGACATATTTAATTGGACTTGGATCACCGAGTTTTGCGGGAATTGGGTTCCCGGGCGAAGGTGCGGCGGCGATCACGTTCTCGGCCTTGAGCGGCGTGCAGGCGAAGGCTGTCCGCGTCCAGCGGGCCATCTGCGCCTCCCGATTCGCGCCATCGGGCAAATCAATCATGCTCAGCGTGCCATGATACAATGTGCCGATGTAGCCCTTGGAGCTCGGGCTCGGAATGTTGGAATGCGGCGCAGCCCCTTTGCCGTTCGCAACGACCAGATGCTTTCCGTCCGGTGTCACGCGCACAGAAGTTGGATACCATCCCACCGGGATAAATCCCGCCGAGGTGCTGTGCCTGCGGCTGCTGACATCAAAAACCGCAACGGCATTTACATTGGCGTTGGCGACATACAACGTCTTTTCGTCCGGTGACAATGCAAGGCTGTTGGGCGTTGAACCCTCCGGCGCATTCGGGAAAAACGCGGCCCAAATCGTTTCCAATGTTTTCCCATTGGCAGTGTCGATGACCGTGACGGTGTTTCGATTGGCGTTGGCGACATACAACAGTTTTCCATTGCGGGTCAGCGCCATTTCGCATGGGTGCTCCTCCGTTTGCCAGCGGCCCAAAACTTTGCCGGACTCGGAATCAACCACGCTGACGGCGGCTTGCGCCCAAAGGCTCACGTAGAGGCGGTGATGCTTGTCGTCCAGGCAGCATGCGTAGGGATAGCTGTGGTTCGGATCGTTGCCGAAGAGGGCGGCTTCGGCCCGTTTGTCGGCCGCTTCGGTTTCAAAATCCGCCGAAGGCTTTACTGGCGATTCCGACAGTTGCGCGGGCTGCGTTCCTACGCTGATGTCGGTTACGACATGCTCCGCGCCAAGCATCACTTCTGAGACCTCGTCGCCCATGACATTGGCCACGAATAATTTTTTCTCCGCCCGGTCCAGCGCGAGGCCGGACGGAACGCCGCGCAATTTCTTGTCATGTATTCTTATTTCCGCGCCATTCGTAATCACGCCCTCCGCGAACGAAAAGCGATGCACCGTTTCCTCTCCGGCGCCGCTGCAATAAAGCGTGTGCCCGTCGCGGGAAAGCGTGAGCCCGTAAAAAGTCTGCTTCAGGGGCGCGCGGCTTGTTACCACGCCGGTGCTCAAATCAACGCCGATCACTTCATGCGCGGTGTATCCGGCCAGCAGCACTGCCGCGAACCGGCCTTTCGGTTCGATGGCGAGGTTCACGGGAAAACAATTGCTCAAATCAATCTGCCGGCCCGCAGGCTTCACCGACCATTGATTATGGAGCAGCACCGAACCATCTGGCTGCAAGCCCGGAAGTTTTGCGGCCACCTCAGCCTTTTGACCGAGACAGGCCGCGACCACCGAAAGATAACAAAGACAAATAAAAGCGCGCATATTCACATTCACACAAGTCGCTGAATTTCAGCGGATTCAAACATTTTCGCCAGCGAATCCAAGTGGTCAATCTTTCACGAGTTCCCGTTTTTTTCCAGCGGTATTGTTTGAAGATTGAGTGACGGATGCGCGCGAAGCGCGGTAGGGGCGCCTCGGCATAAGTCTTGACCTTGCGAATCAGCCTCTTACCCTCTCGCCCCGCCTGCGGGGAGAGATCCGGAGAGTGGGGATCTCATTAAATCTTCCACCCCATCGTGTTTGGTTGCGTGTCACTGATTCTGCGGCCTCGGCCCTCCCTAACCCTCTCCCCGCAGGCGGGGCGAGGGAAAAAAGAGAATATTCGCGTGCGATGCCGGCTTCTAAGTTAACTCTTATGGCGAGGCGTCCCTACCTAAGTCAGGGCTTCACTTCCAACCCAGCGAACAAACCTTCCAGGCTGTTGAGCGGCTCGTCTTTTTTTGGAGTCGTGTCAAACAGATAGCGAAGATATTCGATGGCATCCGCCACGCTTTTGATCGATTTGGGGAGCGTTGCGCCGGCGGCATTGGCATGGCCGCCGCCCTGCAGTTTTTCGGCGACCTTTAACGCCTCGCCATTCCTGCTGCGCAGGCTTACGACGACTGTGCTGTTCGCCTTGCGGAAAAGGGTCATCAGCACCGGATATTTTGAATGCTTCTGATCGAGCAACTGATGCACGATCAAATTCGTATTGCCGACCACCGTTTCCACGTAGCCAATGGCGGGGCTGATTTCGAGAATGTTCGCCTTGCTCCAGGCAAGGCCGAGCGGATCTTCTATCTTCCTCTTGACAGCCATGACTTCGAGCAGCGGATGATCGAGCAGCTTCTCGATCTGGCCGTCGATCAACGAATGCAGATTCCAAAAGTTGTAAGTCTTGACCAGGTTCGCGTAATCGTTGGCGATCGTAAAATCCGGGTCATTCTCCAGGAACAAGTCGGCCACGTTGTTCAAATGCACGAGGCGATCCAGCTCCGGCGTGCCAAGCCCGTGCTCCTTGCACAATTCGTAGCAAAGGAGCCCGGCGGATTTTCCGAGATCGTGAATGAACATCGCATTCTTGGGCTGCGCCTCGGTCGCATGATGATCGATGACCACCCAGTCCGCCTTATCCAGGCGCGGCTCAAAGCTGAGGTCGCAGACCCAGCCGGATTTTTCCCGGGGCTCGCGCAGCCGCCAATTATTATAGTGGAAGGCTTCCAAACGGACGTCGGCGCTAAAGACGTGCCTGGCCAGCCGTTGCAGAAGCACTCCGGCCACCAAACCATCCAAATCGCTTTCGTGGGTGAGGATGACCTCCGGTCGTGGCAAAACTCTCACGCAGGCACGTTATCCCGGCAAAAGGCGCTGTTCCAGAAGAATCGGGAGAGGGGCGGATATTTGCCGCCGGCGGGCGCCGGGGCGAACCGGTTTTCGTCGCGAAAAAACCAAGGGTGCAATAGGGTGAAATAGGATGCAATGCCCTGGCCCTGGATCGGGTAGGAATGAAGGGATGGAGAGGCGCAAGTGAGAGTGCCCCGATTCGCTTTGAAGGGAGCGCGGCTGTGTCGAAGACCAGCCGCAGCCGCTCTCAAACAACCGCCAGCGATTCTTGTTGCGACCACCTCCGAAAAACAGCTCAAAACTTCAGAACTGCGACTGGCGAGCCTGGAGATCTTTCCAACGCGCCACTGGTTTCGACGCGGCTGCGGCTGGTCTTCGACACAGCCGCGCTCCGCCGATCGGCCTGCGCCCACCACACGCTTTCGACCATAAGCCCCGACCCGAGTTTCGTTGCCTTGCCTTCTGAATTTCAAAGAACACGCCCTCACGGGCACAGGAAGAAAAATAAGCTCAAAAATCTTTTTGTCAATTATGCTTGCAGTTCCACGGTTCTGTGGTATTTGTTGAGCGTATGACAACCGAATCATCGATTGTTCAGCCGGGGCAGGAATGCAGCGGGCCGACAGGCCGCGCCCGCACCAGCAAGATCGCGCGCCTGCCCGCCGATATCCGGGCTGAATTGAACGAGCGGCTTTTGGAGGCGGAAGCGCCTGCCGCCATTCTGGAATGGCTCAACGGCCTGCCGGAGGTGCAGCGCGTGCTGGCGCAATCTTTTGACTCCCAGCCCATCACGGAAGTCAACCTCTCGCGCTGGAGGCAAGGCGGTTACGCAGGATGGCTGGAGCAGCGGAACACGCAGGAGGCGGTGGAAGCCGTGGCCACGGCCGCCGCCGGGGTGGAAGGTCCGGCGGCGGAAAATCTCAACCGGCATCTGGCAGTCGTGCTGAGCGCGCGGCTGTTCGTGGAGATGCAGCGCTGCGGGGCCATGCCCGACGGGCCGGACAAAACGGCGTCGCTGCACCAATTGGTGATGTCCTACGGCCTGCTGCGCCGGGCCGAGTATTACGGCGAGAAGGTGCGGCTCGACCGGGAGAAGCTGAAAATGCTGGAGGAGCGCCTGCGGCAAGAGGCGGAAAAAAACCGCAAGCGCTCGCCCGAGGAACAGGAGGACCGCATCAATAAAATCCTGGGCACTGGCCGCTTCGCCGCCAACTGGAACAACGACCTAAGACGATGGGAAGGGCCGGGAGCGGCGATGCGGTATGAGGAGGAGGAAGTCACGCTCCAGGTGCGGACGGAAATGAAGCGGCGCTATCCGAATGGTTTTCCGGAAGGCTACCGCCCTCCCTACGGCGACCCGCTGCCGGTTTACCCCAAGCCCGTTGACACCCCAAAGAGTGTCAATCAATCAGGCCAGACGCCTGGTGGCGGGCAGACGCATCTAAACCGAATCCCGGAGGGATGCCAGATTGCAGCCAGTGGTTGAGCGGCAGCGACACCACCGGAAACAAATGCCAAATATCTTCGGGCCCTGAAAGGCGTCCCAGCACCTTCCAAATACAGGGGTCGCATTTGACACCCGATGCTGGCACCCACTTCCGGGGTGCGTTCTGATTTCTAAATTGTTATCCGGTGGTGTCGCTTCCGCTGCGCTCCGCTCAACCACCGGCTGCAATCTCGGATGCCTCCGGCATGTTTTGGTAGGGACGCCTCGCCGAGGCGTCCGGGGTGAGGCATTATTCACGAGCGACCCTTTGCCTATCCACGCGCAACCGGACGCCTCGGCGAGGCGTCCTTTTCAGAGAGATTGTCAAAATCTGACTTGGGCCCGGCGTCCGTGGGGGGCAATGCGGCTTTTACGGCCCCGGCGCGAGCGGCGGGAATGGCAGTGGATGAAGACGGATTCCCATTTCCGGATACAAATGTGTCAATAGTGAGGAATGTCGCAAGGACTGATGCCGGAGAGGCGCAGTCGGTCGCCACACGAGCGCGGTTTCGTTCACGGTGAACTTATGCGATAAAAGCCGTTAGGACTGTTTGATGCTATTGATATGGAAAAATAAATTAGGCCGTTGGTGAGCGAGAGGAATTCCAGCGGAGTCCACATTGGAGCAACCAAGTCTGTGCTAGCTTCCACCACAATGGGAATATCAGGAGTCCCAGTGATGTCAAAGCCAAACTGATTTTCTCGAACGCCAAAATTACCGTCGGCGGTTTGAATGAGCGGGTTCCACAACACCGTCGGAACATCGGCATTGGTTGCGAAATCGCTCCATCCAACGGTTCCCGGCATGTAGTAAATTGTCGCATTGGTATCATACTCAAACGTGCTCCCGCCGCCAATTATAGGCGCATTCCCCGCGAAGAAGACACTTTTGAGAGAACTGCACCCCAAAAACGTCTGGTACCCAATGTGAGTCACCGTCGCGGGAATAACCAGATTCGTCAACGCAGCGCAGTTCCAAAATGCATCGTCAGGAATGCTCGTTATCGAACGAGGAAGCGTTACACTTGACAGCGACGAGCACAAGCTGAATGCGTACTCTCCAATGTTCGTAACATTTGACGGAATTGCCAGATTTGCCAGGCTGGAACATCGTGAAAACGCATCCGGACCAATGCTTCCGACGCCGTTGCCCAGCTTCAGTGTGGTCATTCTATCACAACCGTTAAATGCATTCTCCAGAATCTCAGTGACTGTATCTGGCACTACAACCACTGTGGGGCGAGTCAGTGCAAATGTTAATTGTTGGACAGCGCTTATTCCGTTTCCCATGACGATGTTTGTCATACTCTGACACGCATAGAAAGCTGCGTTTCCTAAATTTGTAACGCTATTTGGGATGCTGACACGCGTTAGGCCGCTAAAGTCAAATGCCCAGTCCTCAATATCTTCAAGTCCGTCAGGGAAAGTGATATTCCGCAAATTAAAACAGCTTTCAAACGCCCTTTCCCCAATCGCTTGAATTCCCTCGCCGAACACGACATTCGTAAGACCTAAGCACTCAGTAAATGCGTTTGATTCAATGACCATGACAGTGGCTGGGATCGTGATGCCAGTCAGGTTGGTGTCATCGGCGAACGCTTCTGAGCCAATTGCGGTGACAGCCAATCCATTGATTGTGCCGGGGATAGCAACATTGCCGCCAGGTCCGGAATAACCATTGATTGTGATGGTGTCGTCGGCATTTGTTGTATAATCAAATTGAGCGTGCGCCGTTGATCCAGTCAATAGCAGCCAGCTCGCGAAGATCGTGATTGTAAACTTCACATGGATACTGTTTGCCTATTCCCTCTCGAAGTCAAAACAGGATCGTGGCAGCTCAGTTTGTCTTGCAGGCGGGATACTTGACTAGCGTTGTCACGTTCGCACAGGTGTCCTCAATTTTTGCACTCAATGAGACCGGCTGGAATTTCGGCGGCTCCAAGAGGAGTTCCCGCCTTAGCCTGGGCTACGGCGCGGCAAGTCCGCTTTCCCGCGGTAAATCTTTTCGCCGTCAATTGCAGGGCAGACGCATCGCAGGTGTTTTTGGGCGTTCTGTTCGATCAGGCCCAGTGGCTGACGAACGCCTACGCGACGGAAGAAGACCGCCGCAATCTGCCTCCGCCATCAGGAAAGCGTGATATTACAGTTCCGCAGAGCCAGACCGTTCCGCGGCTTCCCCGCCCTCCTCCTCATCCTTTTGTTGAAATCCGTATTCCTTGAGCTTGTTGCGCAGGGTGCGGATGCTGATGCCCAGGACTTTGGCGGCGGCGGTGCGGCTGGGCGTTTTCTCAAGGACACTTAATATATGCCGCTTTTCCAACTCGAAAAGGGAAATTGGCTCGCCTTCGGCCGTTGTCGGCGTGGCTGGTGATGGCGAAGGCGCGGGCGCGGTAACGGTGGCGGCGGCCTGAATGGAAGGGACGTTTACGGGCGCGGGTGCGGACGCTTGCGCGGAGAACCCGAGGTGCTCCGGGTCGAGCATTGCGCCGTCGCCGCACAGAATAACGGCGCGTTCGATGACGTTTTGCAATTCGCGCACGTTGCCGGGCCAGCGGTGCGCTTCCAAGACCGCCATGCACTCGTCGGAAAATCCGCGCGGGCGGACGCCGTGCTTGCGGGCAAAGCGCGGCATGAATTGCCGGGCCAGAAACGGGACATCCACCTTTCGCTCGCGCAATGGAGGCACTTGAATGGGGACGACGTTCAGGCGGAAAAATAAATCCTGCCGGAATTCTTTCCGCTCGACACTTTCTTCCAATCGGCGATTCGTCGTTGCGATCACGCGCACGTCCACTTTGATGGTGCGGTTGCCGCCGACTCGCTCCAATTCGCGCTCCTGCAAGACGCGCAAAAGTTTTGCCTGCACCTGCGGGGAAATTTCGCTGACTTCATCCAGGAGAATCGTGCCGCTGTGGGCCAATTCAAATCGGCCTTCGCGCTTGCTGACGGCTCCGGTGAAGGAGCCTTTCTCGTGGCCGAAAAATTCGCTCTCGATCAAATTTTCTGGAATGGCGGCGCAATTGACTTTGATGAACGGCGCGGCATTGCGCGGGCTTTGGCGGTAAAGGGCGCGGGCCACCAATTCCTTGCCAGTGCCGCTCTCGCCGGCGATCAGCACGGTGGCCTGGGTGCGGGCGACTTTGCGGATCAACTGACGCAAGCTCTCCATCGCCGGGCTGATGCCCTGCAATTCGTAACCCGTTTCGTCTTCCTCGGCATTGCTGAAGTAGGCATTGACCTTGAGCAATTGATTGAAATTCTCCGCCTTCCTCAGCGTGACCTGCAATTGGTCGGAAGAAAACGGCTTGAGCATGTAGTCGAAAGCGCCGTTGCGCATGCACTCGACGGCGGATTCGACCGAACCGAATCCGGTGATCATGACGACCAGCGGCTTTTCGGGGTGAGTCTGGAGCTCGCGCAGCAGATCGGTCCCTTCGCCATCGGGCAGGCGCAAATCCAGGAACAGGAGATCGAAGGTGTCCTTGGCGAGAAGTTCGCGGGCGGCGGCGATGGTTTCGACCGCAGCCACGTCGTACCGTTGCTGGCGCAAAAGTTGTTCGAGGTTCCGTCGGACGATCAGGTCATCCTCGAGAACGATAATTTTCTCAATGGG
The DNA here is from genome assembly GCA_963764165.1 of uncultured Verrucomicrobiae bacterium. Lineage (GTDB taxonomy): Bacteria > Verrucomicrobiota > Verrucomicrobiia > Limisphaerales > Palsa-1400 > Palsa-1400. The sequence goes on along the minus strand of CAVXRD010000002.1, from coordinate 1,830,552 downwards.
CATTGCCGCGGCTGCATCATGCGACCCCCTGGCGGCGGTAAAGATCTGCCACGAAGTGCGGACGCTGACGGTTGGCCGGGGGCAGTTGGCGCGGTGGAACCAGTCCGCGACGCAGAAGGGCTTGCTCGTTCTCACGGTCGAGAACGATGATCTTCATGGTCAGGTCCTGGTTTTTGCGCAACAACATGCCCACTTCCGGCCAGCGAGCCCGCTCCTCCAAGCTTAAGCCCTGCCAGTGCGCACGATGCTTCCGCATACCATCTAGCGACTGATTGAAGCGCGGAAGCAAGTTTTTTTTCCGCTCACAAAAGCCGGCCAGGGCCGGTTTTTCCGAATTGCGGAGAGCGAGGCTTTCCTCTTCGGCGGCTTGCAGCAGCTCCTGGCAGACCTCAAGGTAGCCGTTCAAATACTGTAGCATTTCCTGTGGTGTGTTCATCGGGAAGCGGTGTTGGTGGTGGAGGGAGGCGGCGGAATGTAAAGGCGGCTATGCAGCAATTTCGCATCCGCAGCCTGCGCTTTTTGGAGCCAGGCGATGTAATCCTTCCGCCATTGCGCCATTTCGCACAGCGTTTTCAGGCTGGGCGGAGCGTTGCTCGCTGTCATTTCCGCTTTGCGGTTGAGAATCTGCGTGTAGGTGTCGGTGGCTTTCTCCCATTGCTGCAATTGCTCGTAGACCAGGCCAACCTGATAAAGTGCGGGCGCCTGCCAGGCTGGGGCGGAATCCAGCGCGGCGAGGTTTTGGTAAATCTGCAAGGCATCGAAATAATCGGCCTCCGCGTAGAGCTGGTTGGCGATTTCGTTTCCCGCGCGCCGCTGCCAATAGACCCACAATTCGGGATTTCGCTGCGCGTTTTCCTGCTGCGATTGCAGCAGTTGCAACACCTGCTGCAGGGCATCCGAGTTGCGGCCCAGCGCCTTGTAAGTGCTGGCCAGGATGAACCGGACTTCCGGCACATCAGGGTAATTTGGAAATCGCTCGAGAAATTTTTCCGCTCGCTTGACGGTTTCAATGCGGTTGGTCTGGTAGGACAAGGCGCGGATGAGCTTGAACTCGATCTGCTGCTTGTTAAGCGTCGGGCTGTTTTCCTTGAGCAGCCGGGTGTAAAAATCGGTCGCCTGATCAAATTGGCCCTGGATATAATAGGTATCCGCAATCTCCGTCTGCGCCTGCAGCACGAGATTTCTGTAGTAATCCACATTTTCAAGCTTGAGCTTCAGGGCCGTCGACATGACCGCGTAAAATTTTGAAATCGCCAGCGTATTGACACCCATCTGGCGGTAGAGCAAGCCCTGCCGGAGCAGAACTTCCGGCGCGCTGGGATCCTCGGGATAACGCTGGATGAATTGCGCGAAGATTTGCTGGGCCCGGACGAAATTATTGTTGTCCTGCTCGGCCAGGGCCAATTCAAAAAGGGCCTTCCGTTTGAACTCCGGCGGGGCGTTGGATGCAAGAATGGAAACGAGCGTCACCGCGGCCAGCGACGGGTTCTTTTCGTGGCGCTCGCGAACGGCGAGATCCATTTTTTCCTGGTAAAAATGCTCCAAGGCCGCCGCCACCAGATTTTCGTTGGTGTTCTGCAGCACGTTGGCGTTGGTGACGCCTCCCAAATCGGGAGCGACTACCATGTTCGATTCGATTGCCTTGAGCGAGATGGCATTGGTCGGCGCGGGCGTGGATGCGGCGGCGTTGGTCTCAACAGCTTTGGCGGGGACCGTGTTTGTCTCCGCGGCCAAGCTGGCTGCCGAAACCCACAAAATTGCCAGCGCTGGAAGAAGTCGATTCACGTTTTCGTTACGGCGACGACGGCTTGGGGCTGGCGGGCGCGGGAGCTGGCGTGGGCTTGCTGGCTGGCGCGGGTGGCGCCGCTGGCTTCGGCGCTGGAACAGACCCTGATGGAGGGTTGAATCCGATGGACGCGGGAGGTTGCGAGACGGCGCCGTTGGTCGACGAATTCGTGGTAGTCGTGAAATATCTTACCAGCATTTGCGGAACGACAACCGGATCGGGGCTGGAAACGACGGGCCCCGAGATGGTCTCGCTGGCCGCATCCCGGGCGTTGTATTCGACAGGCGGCCCATTGCTGATGCTGCCGGGAATGAAGGCATTGGTATCCGGCGCATTCGTGCCTGGCGTAGGCGGAACGGGCAATTGGAGAGGCGGCGGAACGGCTGGCAGCATGATGCGCGGTGGAGGCGGCGGTTCAGCCAAAGCGGCTTTTTCCGTGGCTGGCGAGGTGTGTGTGCGGAAGCGCAATGGCATCGGGCCCGCTTGTGGTAGGTAACCAAGATCGGCTTGCGCGGCGGCGGCCGATAGGAGCCCTGCCGCCACCAAGAGAAAAATTTGAGTGCGCCCGAACATGAAATTTCAATGTCTGGAAGCTTATCGGATGGGCCGGGAAAAACTTGAGCGCGAGTCGAAAGCGCGGCTCGCTGATTCCCTCGCCCCGCTCGGCGGGAAGAGGGCAAGGGAGAGGGGAATTTAGCAAACGGTTAAAGCCCGGACGCCGGCAACACGAATTGCTTCGAGGGATATTTTTTTGGATGCCCCTCTCTCCTTCTCTCTCCCCGCGCTTCGCTGCGGGGCGAGAGCGATCACTTGTTGGCCTGCGTAGCTTCCGTTGCCAGCCAATCCTGCAAGAAATTGAAATGCGCCCCGTGAGCGCATTTTGTCCGTTTTCCGCTTTAGTTCTTGCGGCGGATGCCGATAGTGTTTGAAGAATGAGTCTCGACCCCACGAGCCCACGCGTCGTCTGCGAACGACTTGACCGCGCCCGCATCGATGCCCGGTTGAGCGGTTGCGCCTGTCTGCCCTCGCTGAGCAGCATTGACAGCGCCTTGCGCGAATTACTCGGCGCGGATCAGCGTTATACCTCGCAAATCGCCGAAATCATCCGCCGCGATCCCAGCTTGACGGCCCGTCTGCTGCGGCTGGTCAATTCCGTCTACTACGGCATGGCCAAGCCGGTGCGGAACATCGAGGAAGCGGTGTTTTATCTCGGCGTCCGCCAAATCCGGCAACTGGCGATGGTGACGCCGATCATTGAAGATTTTCAACGGCTCGCCGAGGGCCGCCGCTTCCCCTGGCGCCAATTCTGGCGGCACTGCATCGCGGTGGCGTTGATGACGCGCGAAATTACCGACCTTCTTCAATCCCAGGACGACGAAATCGATTACGTCGCCGGGTTGATCCATGACGTGGGCAAGATCGTAATGGCCTCCGCGTTCCCCGACCATTTTACCGAGATTTACGATAACCGCGCCGAAACCGCCACGAACCTGCTGCAAGTCGAGCGCGAAGTGCTTGGCGTGGACCATGCGGAACTAGGCGCGATGTATCTGCGCAAGCAGCGGCTGCCGGAGGTGTTCGTGGAAATCGTGCAATGCCACCATCTGCCGCAGGCGGCGCGTTTGCAGGTGAACATCACCGCCGCGGTGCATGTGGCGGATCTCCTGGTGCGCCACACCAAAATCGGCGACAGCGGCAACAAGACGGAAGTCCCATTTGACGGGTGGCTTGATTCCCCCGGCTGGAAAATCCTTTTCGCCCACCAGACCGAAGCCGAACGATCCATCACCCGCGCCAGCCTGAACCGAAGCCTCGAACGCATCCCGGCGATTCTCGAGAGTTTGGTGTAATTCCAAAAATCGGCGGGGCGAGACTCCGTCGAGCAGTGACTAAGTTTTTGGAATTGGCCGGAGAAGACGCTCAAAATCTGATAAATTAATCAGGAACGACCGAACTCAGGAACGGAGGCTCTGGAATTAATTATCACCACAGACTGTCGCAAGCTGTGTTGACGACGTTGCTGGGGATTTTGCGAATCGATCGTGCTGCGGTAGCCTTCAGGCCGAAAGATCTCCGTTCCTGAGTTCGGTCGTTCCTGATTTACCCTTTTTTTGAACGGAATGACCAGATGCCTCCCTGACTTGCGTCTCCCCTCGCGATTCTCTACCTTGTTGGGACTAATGAGAAATGGTCACACCAAAACGGTCCGTCGCCGGCGCGCGAAATTGATCCTGCCCACGCCCGAGATTCCGCCCATGCCTTCGGGCGCCAGCCTGACGACGCTCGACAACGGATTGGTCATCATCACTCGCGAAGACCATAGCGCGCCGGTCGTGTCGGCTCAGGCGTGGTGCCATGCGGGGAGCATTACCGAGGGCAAGTGGCTTGGAGCCGGGCTTTCGCACGTTTTGGAGCACATGCTTTTTAAGGGCACGACCACGCGGCCTGGCAGCCGCATCGATCAGGAAGTGCAGTCGGCGGGCGGTTACATGAATGCCTTCACCTCGTTTGATCGCACCGTGTATCACATCAACGTCCCCAATACCGGGGCCAAAATTGCCATCGATATCCTCTGCGACATCATGCAGAACGCGACTTTGCCTGCCGACGAATTGGCGAAGGAACTGGATGTCATCCGACGCGAGATGGACATGAACCAGGATGATCCCGGTCGGCGCGCGGGACGGCGCCTGTTCGAATCCGCTTACACGAAGAGTCCCTATCGTTTCACGATTATCGGCTATCCGGATATTTTCAACACGCTCAAGCCCGAGGATATTTTGGGTTATTACCGCGAGCACTACGTGCCCAATAACATGTTTTTCGTCGTCACCGGCGACATCAAGACAGAGGAGGTTGTGTCGCAGATCCGCGCGGCTTTCGCCAACGCCAAGGCCAAGCCGCTGGCGCCCGTCGTCCTTCCGCGCGAGCCGCACCAGACCGCGCCGCGCGATGTGATTGAGGAAGCGCCCATTGAACTGGGCTATTTCCATTTCGCCTGGCATATACCGGACATTCGCCACGCGGATACTCCGGCGCTGGATATTTTGGCTTCGCTGCTCGGCAGCGGGCGCAGCTCGCGTTTGTTCCGAAATGTGCGCGAGAAAAAAGGGCTGGTCACTTCCGCCGACGCCTGGACTTACAGCCCCGGCGAACAGGGTCTTTTTGGCATGAGCGGCGCGACTTCCGGGGACAAATTTGCGGCGGCCCGCGAGGCGATGCTCGAGGAAATCGAGCGGGTGAAGCACGAACTCGTCGATGAATCTGAGTTGGCCAAGGTCATCAAACAATTTTCCGCCGGCACCCTCGCCACGCGGAAGACCATGCAGGGGCAAGCCCAGGATTTGGGCGGAAACTGGATGGCCGCCAACGACCTGAATTTTTCCGAGCGCTATCTCGCCGCTGCGCGCCATGTCTCTCCCGCGGATTTGCAGCGCGTCGCCCAGCAATACTTGACACCCGCCAATCGCACGCTCTACGCGCTTCTCCCGCCGGGTGTGATGCCGAAGGTCGTTGACGCCGAGCGCGTCTCGGTGGAATCGGAGGTGCAGAAATTTGAATTACCCAACGGCCTGCGCTTGCTAGTGAAGGAAGATCACCGCCTGCCCTTTGTGGAAATGAAGGCAGTTTTCCGGGCCGGTGTGCTGGCCGAGACTTCCGACAATAACGGACTGACCCAGATCATGTCCAAGATGCTCATGCAAGGCACCAAGCGCCGAAGCGCGGAGCAAATTGCCACCGAGATCGAATCCGTGGGTGGGAGCATCGACAGTTTTGGCGGCAACAACAGCTTCGGTGTGACGGCGGAAGTATTGAGCAGCGATTTCAAATTGGGCTTCGAAATTTTCGCGGATGTTTTGCTCAATCCTTCCTTTCCCGACGACGCCTTCGCCCGCGAGCAAAGCATTCAATTGGAATTGATCCGCGCCCAGCGCGATCATTTGCTGCAAAGCTGCGGGCAGGCGATGCGCCGCGCGCTTTTCGGCCCATCCGCGTATGGCCTGGATCCTTCCGGGACCGAATCGAGTGTCGGAAAATTAACGGCTGATGCAGCCGAGGATTTCTATCACCGCGTGGCCACGCCGGATAATTGCGTGTTCGCCATTTTTGGCGATGTCTCCGCCGAGGAGGTAAAGAAGGCGGTTCAACGCGCTTTTGGAAAATGGAAGAAGAGCGCCGTCGCGGCGCTGCCGGATCCAGTTGCGCCGGCCCGCACGGATGTCAAACGTGTCATCGAAACGCGCGACAAAAAGCAGGCGGTTTTGGTGGTGGGATTTCCAGGATTGACCATCAAGGATCCCGACCGTTACCCGCTGGAATTGCTGCAGGAAGGATGCAGCGATTTGGGATCGCGGCTGTTTCTTCGCGTGCGCGAAAAACTGGGGCTGGCCTATTACGTCGGCGCACAGAATTTCCTCGGGCTGGTGCCGGGATATTTCGCTTTTTACGTCGGCACTTCGCCAGAGAAATTGGCGGATGTGGAGCGCGAATTGATGCAGGAAGCCGAGTTGCTGCGCACGGAAGGCTTGAGCGCGGAGGAATTGACCCGCTGCAAGGCGAAGGTCATCGGCCAGCGGAAAATTGCGCGGCAGGATCTCGGCGGCCTGGCCATGACGATGGCCCTGGATGAGCTTTACGGGCTCGGCTACAGCCACATCGACCACGAAGACAAGGATTACGAGGCCGTCACGCTGGAGCAAATTCGCGAGGTTGCTGAAAAATACTTGAAGCCTTCGGAAGCTGTCATTGCGGCGATTCGTCCGGCAGAGTAAACCATATAGCTCGTGGCATGAGCTATAGTGTTATCGGCCTTGGCGAAATTCTCTGGGACCTGCTGCCCACCGGAAAACAAATGGGCGGAGCGCCCGCGAATTTTGCCTTTCACGCGCAATCCCTCGGCGCGCGCAGCCGCGTGATTTCGCGCGTCGGGTCGGACGCGCTGGGCGTTGAATTGCTCAGGCGCCTGCAAACCTTGGGCCTTCCCATCTCCGATGTTCAATTGGATCCGGCGGCTCCCACGGGAACTGTCACCGTGAAACTAGCTGATGACGGCCAGCCCGCCTTCACGATCCACGAAGGCGTCGCGTGGGATCGCCTCGCGGTGGCTGGCAGCGCGGTGCTCGCCATGGGCGAAGCGGATGCGGTCGCGTTCGGCACGCTGGCCCAGCGATGCGAACCTTCACGCGCCACCATCCATGCGCTGCTGGGTTCCGCCCGCCCCGGCGCTTTGCGGATTCTGGATCTCAATTTGCGTCAAACCTATTTCAGCGAAGACATCATCAAAATGTCGCTGGGCCTGGCCAGTGTGGTGAAATTCAACGACGGCGAATTGCCGGCGCTAGCGCCCATGTTCCATCTTCGCGGCACGGTGCGCGAGCAATTGGAGCAGCTTGCCGGGCAGTATCAATTGAAGCTCGTTTGTTTGACACGAGGCGCGCACGGAAGCCTCCTGTATTCCGAGGGGAAATGGGCGGATGACCCGGGCGCGCCTGTCGTTGTCAAAGACACCGTGGGGGCGGGAGACGCGTTCACCGCCGCGCTGGCGATGGGGATGCTAAGGGGAAAATCGCTGGAGGCGATTAACAAGCACGCCAATGAAGTCGCCCGTTTTGTGTGTTCGCGGGAAGGCGCGACACCCTTGTTGCCGGATGCTCTGCGCCAACCCGATTAACGGCAGTTTGGCCCGGATGGAATTGCGGGGGCAGCAGATAATTATATAATCTCCAAAAAGCGGCTACAACCGTTACATCGTTGAAGGCGAGGCACTTAAACAGCTACAAAAGGCAACAAAGTGGCTACAGACCGGCTACATTTCGGCTTCGAGGATCGAAAACGGGGCGTTTCATACAAAGGAAACGACAAATTTTTCCCCGTTGCGTCCTTTTTCCGCGGGGATGGGACTCGGGCCTATTCGCCTTTGGCCAGCCGCGTCGCGCGGGTTTTCCAGCCAAGAACCACCGTCTCCGCGCGCGGAACCCGCTTATACAAGTTCGATGGGAATTGCAGCGGAGCGGCCAGCGGCGCCTGCCGTTTGACCTCGCCATTCCTCGGAGTCACCACTTGCAGGCGGGGCAATTCTTCAAGCTGGGGATGCACTGTCATTCTGTTTACTTTATTCATATCACCTCTTTGGCGTCTGCTGAATTGAATCGCCTTGAGTTTTATATAGCATGGCGAATGCCATAGTGTGCGACGGCACATGGTATAATGGTTAATCTCTGATTATCAACGCATTATGATGAAACTGGGGTAGATTGCCCAGCTTGGGCTATTTGCGAGGATGCGTTAAATTTTGCCAAATTGCGCGTTAATTTTCCGCACTTTGCCGCAGGGCTATCACCGCCCTGCCGAGAGAGAGCCCGGCGCCATTGTTTAAAACCTCGTTTTGTCGTCACTCCCGCTGACTGGACACGATTTGCTGGAGAGCGATTACGTCCGAAATAAATGCCCGCGGCCGCGAGAGCGGCCAACAGTTTTTCGAACTGGGAAATATTCTCCCTCGGCTCGGATGAACGCTCCATGCGCGTGTTTCTTGGCAAACCTAGTCAGGTCTTCAACCTGCGATAGGCGCTTTGAGAGGTCTGCGGGACGTCCCACGATCTTCCTCACGGGTTGCTGCATCGGTTCAATTTCCGCAGGCACGCTGCCAGCATAAGTCTTCCGTGGGACGGGCGCAATATCGAAGCAATCGAAGAAAGGGATCGGACCGGAGATGATTACATATTCTGCCCGGCTCCGACTATGTCTCGGAAGGCGGGCTAAAGCGGGTCGGATGTCAATTCCGCAATCGATTCGAGATCGTCCGGACGCTTGGCGGCGTCGACCACTTTCGCATAGCTGGCAACTTCGTCGGGTGTGAAAACATCCAAGAGTGAAATTTTCAGCGGGCCGCGCGTTCCTTGCAGCGTGATGTGGTCCCATTGGGCGGCGACGACGGCGGAGGCAAATTTTTGGATGCACCGGCCGCGAATGTAGGCGCGGGTGGTTTTCGGCGGCTCGGAGATGGCGCGGCGAACGAGGGCATCGTCGGGAATGCCTCGCATTGTGCCGGATTGCTCAAGGGCATAGTATAAACCCTTCTCGCGATCAAGGCGGTGATATTCCAAATCGAGGCTTTGCAGCCACGGGTCGTTTGCGCCGACATTTTGCGACGATTGAAATTCGCGGATAAGCGCCAGCTTTGCCGCCCAATCCAGCCGATCCCGGCAGCGCATCGGATCAACCTCAAGATCGTTGAGCACTTGATTCCAATCATCCAAGATGGACGCCTTTGACGGGTCGCTCAGATCGCACAACTCCCTCACCGCCGCTATGTACTCGCGCTGCAACTCAAGCGCGGTTGACGCTTTCTTGTCCTGCAACGCCACCTCCCAGCGAAATTTCCCGTCGCGCGAAACCGCCGCGAGCGCCTGCAACGGATCGGCCAGCACGGAATACACCCGCTTCGGGTCCCGCGCCAAGGCTTCCAGCACCAGCGCGGTCGTTCCAATTTTCATCCGCGTCGCGAAGGGCGACATGTTGGCATCGCCGAGAATGACGTGAAAGCGCCGGAACAAATTCGGGTTCGCGTGCGGTTCGTCGCGCGTGTTGACGATGGGCCGGCGCTGCATCGTGTCAACGCTTTGCAATTCGCTGAAAAAATCGCTGCGCTGCGAAATCTGGAATCCCGGTGAAACGAATTTGTCCTCTTCCTCGAAGGCGAATTTTCCGGCGCCCGCCACAATCTGCCGCGTCACCAAAAACGCCTGGATGCCGCGGGCCAATTTTTCCCACGGCAGCGAGCGGGGCAGCAGGTAATTTTCGTGGCAGCCATAACTATGCCCCCGAAAATCCGTGTTGTTTTTGTAAAGGCAAATATCCGAGTCGCGTTCCTCGGAAAGCTTTTGCGCGCAACGCATCAGGATGCGCTCGCCGGCGCGGTCGTGGGCCACCAATTCCTCCACCGTGCTGCATTCGGGCGTGCAGTATTCCGGGTGGGCGTGATCGTTGTAGTAGCGCGCGCCGTTCCCGAGCACGAGATCGCTTTTGATTTCGACGAACGTCAGCTCGCGCTCGGAATCCTGCGTAAAGTAATTCGCCTCATCGGTATCCTGGCGAAGTTCCTGGACGTGGAAGCCGCGCATGTCGGCATGCGGATCCTCGCAATTATAATCCCAGCGCATGAGCACGCCCGATTTTGTCGCGCTGCGCACCAGCGCCATGGATTCAGCGACGACGTCGAGATTCTCTTCCTTTTCGCGGGCGATTCCGATTTCGGTTTCGGATCCAAACTGGATGATCATGTTGTCATTTCTTCGCCCGGGCTGGCTTATCTAGTCGGGACGAAATGGCTCAATGGCCGTCAAACAATCCCCGATCCGATCAGCTCTTTTTTGCGCGGACGAATCGGCGCGAGCTTGATGACGTTCTCCGGATCAAAGTCCGTCAACTTCAGCCAATCCTCCGTGATGTCCGTCGGCGGGAACAGGTCGTTCTCGGCGTATTCTTTTTGCAGGGCGTTGGCGAGATCGTCGCGGGTCAGATGCGTCTCCTGCTTGATGTCAATCGAGCGCTTGATGGCCAGGCTCTTGGCCCGTTCCACAATCGCCGCGATGATCGCGCCGCTGGCAAGATCGCCGCGGTAGAGAAAATCCTTCTTGCCGCTGCGGTAGGTGATTTCCAGAAACTGGTTCTCCACCGTCCTGGCGTAATGCAAATCTGTAATGGCTTTGGCCATGGCGTCTTTCGGTTCGGCGAGCGGCAGCGAATCTTTCAAATAAATTTCGTAAATGCGCTGCGCGCCTTCTTGATTTGGACGGTTGACTTTGATTTTTCTATCAATTCTTCCAGGACGCAAAATGGCGGGGTCAATCAAATCCGCCCGATTGGAGGCGAGAATGACGACGACGTTTTGCAGCGGCTCCAATCCATCCATCTCCGTGCAGAACATCGGGACGAGCGTGCTGAGAATCGAGCTGTAACGGCCGGCCCGGCGGGTGCCGAGAATCGATTCCGCCTCGTCAATGAACAGGAACGCAAGCGAACCTTCGGCGGCGCGCTCGCGGCATTGGGCGAAGAGATCGCGCACCTGCCGTTCGGATTCGCCGACCCACATGTTGAGAATCTCCGGGCCTTTGACGTGCAGGAAAAATTCCGGATGGTCGACGCCGGTTTCCGCGAGAATTTGCTGGCGCAAATTGTAAGCCGTCGCCTTGCCGAGGAGCGTCTTGCCGCAACCGGGCGGGCCGTGCAGCAAGAACCCCTTCGGCACCGTGTGCTCGAATCGCTTGAATAATCCGCGATGGAGGAACGGCATTTCAATGGTATCGCGAATGCCCTGCACCGCTTCGTCCTGGCCGCCAATCGAAGACCACGGCAGCGCCGAAACTGTTTCCAGCGAGCGTTCGATGCGTTTGCCGACGCCGATGACCTCCAGCGCCACGCGTTGATTCGCGTCGAGGCGGACATCCATGCCCGACTTGAGCTTTTCCTTGGCCAGCAAAGCGGAACGCAACAGAACAGAGGACATCAAGCCGGATTCCTGGCCAATCCTCAAACGTCCGCCCGAAAGCAATTCATCAATGCGAACGATGGGGCCATTCCGATCAAATCCGAGGCCGAGCACGACTGCGAATGCTTCGTTCAACAACACGCGCTGCCCCACTTGCAAGCTGGACAGCGGCAGTTGCGGGTCTATGCGGCACACGTAATCCGTTCCGCCCGCGCACACGTGGGCTTTGTCCGGCTCGACGGGCATGAGAAAAGTTCCAACACGAAAGGCGGGTGAGCGAAGCTTTTCAATGACCGCATCGAGTTTTTCAATCGTTTGCCGCGCCTGGTCATTGATCTCCTCCACTTCCGCCACTCGATCCCGCAAATAAACCATGTCCATGATGGCCGAATGGCGCGGCGGCAGCTTTGACACGATCATGTCCACCAATTGCAAAAGCGAGAGACCCTCCAGTTGCTCGCGGGAGAGAATCAGTTCTTCGACGGAAGGCGCAGGCGGCTGCGGTGGAGGCGAACTTTCTGCGGGGTGGGACTTGGCTGCGGAACCTGAACCGGCGGACTTCTTCTTGGACTCTGCCATGTAAAACACAGTAGGCCCATTCACGGCTTTTGCAACCCAAGATCGGAATAAACCGGTAGTGTCCTAATTTGATCCGATAACAATTGGATCACTCACGCCAAGAAACACTGTTTCTTGGCCATCTCGACAGTGTTTACGAAGTTCTGCGTGTAGACTGCAAATTTTTCACCCTGCGTCAGATTGCGGTAAGTTCCGCTTCCCATTGAAAGAAACGAGCCTGAAACGGTATCGCCGATCTGTGGCTCGCGAGAATCCATCAGTTCAAAAATAACAAACCCGCCTTCATCGGCTTTCGCGGCATACATTCCGCGAGTCTTGTTGGCAAATTTAACAACAGCATTCATATGGAATTAGTATCTGTTTTCTTAATTGAATTCGTTGATGGTTCAACAACTGAAACACCGGCATTCAACGCCGAACAGGCGTCAATCCTAGCCAGCGCTGAACGCATCAAAGCCGATGCCGAATACCGAGTCAAAGCGATTCTTTTTTTGCGGGAGTATAAAAACGAAACCCGGCCAAGCTCATGTTCTTAACCGGGTTTGGCGCTTCCGTGGTTATTTCACAGAAGGCGATGCCATTCTGTGCGCCAGACAGGGCAAGAATGATGAGCGAATCAACTTTGTGGCGGTCTTGAAGATTCCCCCGGTGAAAGACGCCGAGACGGCGGTTAGGGCTGCGATTGTGGCGGCAAAATAAGCGAATACCTAGACGAGGCCGACCCCCTCTCCGAACTTTCCTTTTCAGATGATCGCGCAAAGCGGTCAGAGTTAGTTCTTACACTTCCCCCTTTTTATGACTCAACGCCGCAAGCAATTTATCTATTTTCGCCTTCTGCGCCGCCAATTCGACCTTCATTTCCGCTATATTGGCCTCGTATGGAGATACTTTTTTCTCCAAATCCGATGTCTTTTTCTCCAACTTGAGCAACTTCGCCTCAAGATTTTGCTTGGCGTTCTGGGGTGGGCCTTTGAATGGGCCAGATTGATTGTTCATTGGTTCAAACATTTATGATTTTTGCTTGATCTTGCAAGTCTTAAATGTAAGACTCCGGCAAAATAAATCATTGGACTATTGGATGCCGCGCTTTGATAATCGCACACCAATGAACGTGACAAATTATGGGAGCCGCTGAAACAGCGAAAGAGATCATTCGCATAGGCAGCACCGCCGGATTATCAAAAGACGTTGTTGATCTTCTCGAGAAGAAGGCGCTGCTGCTCGCGGAGAAGGTTGTTTCGCTTGAAGCAGATGTGTCTCGCCTTGCAATCGAGAATGGCCAGCTTCGCGCACAGTTTAAGAATTCTCAGCCAATTGTTGGTGCCTTCAAAGAATTCGGCGGCGTGCTGTGGAAGCGAACGGCCAACGGATTCGAGGCGGTCCCGTATTGCAAAGAATGCCGCCATAATCCGGTTATGATGGGAATGCCGCCCGGTCGCAAGGCGGCGTATTGGCGATGCTCCAGCGAGCATACCGCCCAAAACCAAGGTCCACCACAATAATTTTATCATGCAGCAATTTTACCACCGTTCTGGCAGGCGGTTCTGTCAAGTGAAAGTTGGTTATTGAAAATAGGGCTTGACAAGATTTTTATGGCTGGACTTTTTTGAAATTATCCCACACCTTGAATTGTGACCGGATAACAATCAAGATGAAAGCACTATTTCAAATTAGGACACTACCAATAAACCTGCCGCCAAAAGTGGTTACAATGGAAGGGATTTTTGAACAGGAGTAAAACCGAGAGCGCAGAGGAAAAGCTGCCCGGGTTGCGCAATCTCAAATCCATAAGTCGCTCCTCAAGACAGGCGTGAAACAAGATTCTTCGTGTCCTTCGTGTCCTTGCTGTGAAAAGTCTTGTTTAAATCCGGCGGCCGAGCGGCGCGCGTGGCACTCGTCAGGGCCAGCCAGAAGCGGCAAAAGAATTGAACAGGAAGTACGCAAAGGACACGAAGAAGAAAGGCAAATAGAATTCCCATCTCAGCGCCCTCGGTTTGTCTTGAGTTCGAACGTCTTCATTTTGCCCTGTTTGATCGAGCAGGTTGAACGATGTTGACGAGGCGGCGCGTCCGTCGCAATCTCGCTGCATGAACTGCTCTCTTCGCAACGCCATCGCCATTTTCATGCTGGCCGCCGCCGCGGTTTCGCGCGCGCAAGATGTCTCCAAATCTGTCTCGCTCATCAACGGCAAAAATACGGACGGATGGAAAGTCGTTGGCAAAGGAACAAACGAATGGACCTTTGGAACCGCTGTCTGGGACCAAGAGCACCCCTCGCGGGTGAAAGTTTCCGGGCCGGGCACCGACATGATCAACACCAACCGCACGGTAAACCTTTCGTCCATCGCCGAATTTGGGGATTGCATGGTTGAGGCGGAGTTCATGGTTGGAAAATCGACGCCGGGCAATTCGACTGATTCGAATTCCGGCATCAAATTGGAGAACATTTACGAGATCCAGATTTTTGACAGCTACGGCAATCCGCATCCGGGCAAGACGGATTGCGGAGCGGTTTACAGCGAGACGCCGCCCTCGACCAACGCGTGCAAGAAGCCCGGCGAATGGCAGACGCTGAAAATTGTTTTTCACGCCCCGCGTTTCGACGCCGCCGGCAAAAAGATCGCGAACGCAAAATTCGTGGAAGTGGAATTGAATGGGACAGTGGTGCAGAGCAATGTTGAAATTGCTCACGGCACAAACGTCAGCCGCAAAGCCAAGGAACATCCGACCGGGCCGATTTATGTGCAAGGCGATCACGGCTCAGTGGCCTTTCGCACTTTGAAAGTGACGCCACTCTAACCTCCGTTCATGGGGCCATCACCCACGTTTGCCGCGCGCCGCATGGCTGTGATATTCAGCCATGCACAACAACGGCGGGTCAAAGCTGGCTGACGATGGGGCGAAGTTCGCCCGCACCGCGCACCTGCGTTATGTCACGGGAGAGCAGGATGGAATCACCCGCTGTTTGAATGGGCAGGGATTCAAATATCTCGATGCGCACGGGAAAAAAATCACAGATGAGCCGCTCCTGAAACGCATCAAATCGCTGGCCATTCCTCCAGCGTGGCGCGACGTCTGGATTTGCCCGGTTGAAAACGGCCATTTGCAGGCCACCGGACGCGACGATCGCGGGCGCAAACAGTATCGCTACCACCCGCGCTGGCGCGAAGCGCGCGACGACACCAAATACAACCGCGTGCTGGCCTTCGCCAAGGCGCTGCCGCGCATCCGCCGCCAGGTCGCCCGCGATTTGAAGGCGCCATCCCGCTCGAAACGGCAAGTGCTGGCGGCGGTGGTGCAATTGCTGGAAGTCAGCTTGATCCGCGTGGGCAACACGGAATACGAGCACGAGAACCATTCTTATGGCCTGACGACCATGAAGAATCGCCACGTCGGCATTCGCGGCTCGACCATTCAATTTCATTTTCGCGGCAAGAGCGGCAAGGAGCACGAGGTGGAAATTCACGACGCGCGGCTCGCGCGAATTGTGCGGAACTGCCGCGATATTCCCGGACAGGATTTATTTCAATACATTGACGAGAGCGGCCAGCGCCAAAACATCCGCTCCGAAGACGTGAACGAATATCTCGGGGAAATTTCTGGCGGCGATTTCACGGCCAAGGATTTTCGCACTTGGGCCGGAACGGTGCTGGCTGGAATTGCCCTGCGGGAATTCGCGGCCTTCGATTCGCTGGCCCAGGCGAAGAAAAATGTCGCGCAGGCGATAGAATCCGTCGCCGCGCGCCTCGGGAACACGAAGGCGATTTGCAAAAAATCCTACATCCACCCGGAAATCCTCAACGGCTATCTGCAAGGCGCGACGATTGAAGCCGTCCGCGCGCGAGCCGAGCACGAGCTAAAGGCGAAGCGCCACCGGCTGCGCCCCGAAGAAGCCGCAGTCGTGGGCTTCCTCCAAAAGCGCCTCGCGCAGCAGGCGGAGCCGTTGGAAAAGCTCCTCCAGAAAAGCATCAGGCGTGTCAAGAAGAAATGAAAGATGTCTCCTTTGTGCCACCCATGAAGTCCCGCCAGGCCGCCGCCTTGCCGGAAGGGCCGGGATGGATATTTGAAATAAAATTCGACGGTGTCCGCGCGATTGCAATCAAGGATGGAAAACGTGTTCGCCTCTATTCCCGCAAGCCTCGCGAGCTGACGGCGGAGCATCCGGACATCGTGGAGGAGGTTCAGAAAATCCGCGCGGAGAGCGTGATATTAGACGGCGAGATTATTGCCCTGGATGACCAGGGCCGCTCTTCGTTCCAGCTTCTGCAAAATCGCGGGCGCGACGAAAGCGTCCGCTCGCGCATCCGCTATTACGCATTCGACATGCTTCATCTTGACGGCAAGGATTTGACCGGCCTCCCGCTGTTGCAGCGGAAGAAAGCGCTGGAAAAAACGCTGCGGGGCAGGAGTGACAAATTGCGGGTGTCCCCGGCCTTGGACGGCTCTCCGGCGGCGATTTGGAAAGAGGTCGGCCAGCTCGGCCTGGAGGGAATCATGGCCAAACGCGCGGATTCGATCTATGAACCGGACCGGCGAAGCGCGTCGTGGCTGAAGGTCAAGGCGGTGGGCGAACAGGAATTTGTCATTGGCGGCTATACTGCGCCGAAAGGCTCGCGGCAGCATTTCGGAGCCCTTCTCGTTGGATATTACAAGGATGGAATGCTGACCTTCGCCTCCAAAGTGGGAACTGGATTTGACGAGGCGCTGCTGGAATCACTCCACAGAAAATTCGAGAAACTGAAAGCCAACAAATGCCCGTTCTCGACCGGCGTGGCGGGAGAATTCGGCGGCCCGGAATTGCGCCGGTGCGCCTGGCTGAAGCCCGAGCTGGTCTGTCAAATAAAGTTCGCCGAATGGACGAACGAGGGCAAGCTTCGCCAGCCCGTATTTCTCGGTTTGCGCGACGACAAAGACCCCAAGAGCGTGGTGCGGGAATTGCCGGACGGAGTGTTTGAGGGTGGGTGAGGCGCCGATCACTATGAGTGGAGCGCGGCTGTGTTCGGAGGAGCGAAGCGACGGAGAATCAGCCGCAGCAAGCCGATCCACGGACGCGGTTTGCAAGTCAACATGCTGCGACTGGTCTGCGACACAGTCGCGCTCCGCCTGACGGCCCGCGTCCATCGCCCGTGTTTAATCCCCTCGATTGCTGGATGAATTAGCGCGCTGCGCCAGATTCTTCGGTCAGAAGCGCCAGGTCAATAAATTGCCCGCCGGTGGTTTGATGCGTGTGGACGGCCAGAGTGTTCTCGCCCTTGCGCAAGGCTTTCTGAAGACTGGCTGTCACGCCGTGGGCCTGGTAGCTTGTCGCGAAGCCGGTGCCTTTCCAAACAAGCTCTCCATTCACGTACACCTCGGTGTCTTCATCATAAAAAATGACCAGCAGGCCCGCTTGAATCGAGGATTCATCACATTGGAATTTTTGGCGGAGCCAAATGTCGCCGCTCGTCCAGGCTGTGCGGACGCCGGGCAGCGCGTGGCCGAAAGGCGCGAGGTCCGAGGACCAGGACGAATCGTCCGCCTCAGCGGATTTCCAATCCGCGGGCGGCTCGTTGGTGGTGCAGCGATAAGGCCTAGCCAGCGCGCCATCGGCGGCGGCGCCAACGAGGACGTTCCAATGGCGGGCAAGATTCGCGGATGGCAAAGGCGCGGTCGGCCCCGCCGTTTCGTAAGCCGCCGGGCGCGCCGTGGAATCATGAATTTTCGCCAGGTCGAACTTTGGGCGGCGGTCGTAAAAATACAATCCGTTGTGCTCCTGCTCGACGTCCGTGAGTTGCGTGTAGCAAAAGCCGAACATGTTCGGATTATCCAGCAGCGCCGCCATCAGGCCGCCGTAGCGCGTGTAAAATTCCGCTTCCGATTTCGGGCCGTCGCCGTAACCCCATCCGCCCTCGGTGGCCCAGCCGATGCCGCCGAATTCGCTGACCATGAATGGAATGCCGCGATCCGAATGGCCCGTGTTTTTGACGCCATACCGGGCGGGCGCGGACGCTGCCGGGTCGCCTTTAAAAAAATCTTCCCAGCGTTTTTTGAACGCCGCCGGAACTTGATTGTAATCGTGATCGTCGCGAACCAGCGGATTGGGCACGGTGTGGGTCCAGCCGCTCGTTTCCAGCACCGGGCGCGTCGGATCCAATTCGCGCGTTTGCTGCCAGACGATCGCCTGAAGTTCGCCCGCCTTGGCAGGCGTTTCATTGAAAGGGCACCAGCCGATGATGGACGGATGATTCCGGTCGCGCAGCATGGCTTCGCGCCATTCGTTGGTGTATTTGGCGTAATCCTGCGGGAGGAAATCGAAACCCCAGTTTGGAAACTCAGACCAAACGAGGTAGCCGAGCTTGTCGGCCCAATAGAGATAGCGCGGCTCAAACACTTTTTGGTGCAATCGCGCGCCATTGAATCCGGCGGCCATCGAACGCTCGATGTCGCGCTTCAATTCCGCGTCCGAGGGGGCCGTCCATTCGCTGTCCGGGTAAAATCCCTGGTCGAGAATCAGCCGCTGGAAAATGCGCTTGCCATTCACGAGAATTGAACGGCCGTCGATCTTGACGCTGCGCAAGCCAAAGTAGCTCGACATTTCGTCGACGGTTTCCGTTCCGCGCGTCAAAGTGAATTTCAAGTCGTACAAAAAGGGCGAAGCCGGCTCCCACAAATGCTTTTCGCTGAGGTTGACGGCAAGGTGCAGCGGGCCGCCGCCAGCCAGCATGGAAGCCGAACCCACGCTTTTCCCGCCAGCCAGCGCTTCCGCCTTGAAAGCAAGCCCGTCCGCCGGCCCATCGATCTCGGCATCAATGGAGACACTGGAATTATCCAGGTCCGGCACAATAGAAATAGTTTTGACAAAACTTGAACCCACCGCTTCAAGCCAGACGGGCTGCCAGATTCCGGTGGTGCGCGTGTAGACGCAACCTTCGCTGACTGTGTGCGTTTGCTTGCCTGTGGGTTCGTGTCCAGACGCGACATCGTGAAATACGTGGACGACGACTTCGTTCTGTCCGCCCCGGAGCAAATGGGTGACGTCGAACTCAAATGGCACGCTCCCGCCAACATGCGAGCCCGCTTCCGCGCCATTGACCCACACGCGCGCCCGATAATCCACCGCTCCGAAATGCAACAGAACGCGTTTGCCTTCCATGGCGGGCGGCACCTCGAAGACGCGCCGATACCATGTGTGCTTCATGATGCCGTAGTGGCCCAGCCCGGATAATTTGCTTTCGGGGCAGAATGGCACGACGATTTTGGAATCCAGATCGTGGCCAGAATAAAGCCCGCGCGAATTGCCGTTGTCGCTGTCGTCAATTTCAAATTGCCATTCTCCGTTGAGCGAAATCCAGTTGGCGCGGAAGGCGTCCGGACGTGGGTGCTCTGGGCGTGGAATCTCGGCATGCAAGGAAGCCGCAAGGATGGCTGACGACAGCGGAACGGCGGCGCATACAAGAAACTTGCGATGGAATACGTTCATAAAACTCCTCAAATTCTACGGGGCCATGATGCCAAAATAAGTGATGTGGCATGAATGGTAAGCGCGGCGCACGGGACATGCAACAGCAAGAATTCGCGCGCGTTGGATCGGGCGGTGCCTCGCCTTTTTGCACCTGCTCCCACCTGTGCCGCCCCGACGGGGCATAATACCATCAGCGCCGGTTGCTCCCTGTTTAATCTCAGAGGTTTGCCATTCCCGCCTTGAACCCCTCGAAAGGGGGGTTGGTGTGCCTGGCGTTTATTTGTTTCACTTCGTGCGAGCATGAAACGAAGAGAGTTCATCAAGAGCGCCCTTTCCGGCGGCTTGGCCCTGGCCTTGAGCGAGCCGGCAGCCGCCGTGGAGATGGCGGCTGCAAGCGGGCAGAAGCCGGCGGAGGATCCCGCCAAGGCCGCCACGATCCGGGGAGTGAACCTCGGGGCGTGGCTCGTGCTCGAAAAATGGATGGTGCCTTCGGTTTACGCGGGCACTGATGCCGAAGACGAATACAATCTTTGCAGTGCGCTGGGCAGTCAAGCAAAAGCAAGACTGGAGCGGCATCGCGACGAATTCATCACCGCGGAGGATTTTCGCTGGATCAAGCAGTGCGGGCTCAATGCGGTTCGGCTGCCAGTTGGCTATTGGGCTTTGGAGGCGGAAAAACCGTACGTGGAGTGTTCGCGGCACATCCGGTTCGCGCTCGACCAGGCGCAGCAAAACGGGCTCAAAGTGCTTTTGGATTTGCACGGGGCGCCCGGCAGCCAGAATGGCTGGGACCACAGCGGCCGCAGCGGCCCGATCAACTGGCACAAAGACCCCAAGAACATTGCGGAGACGCTGCGCGTTTTGGAGAGCTTCGCGCAATCCTGCGGCGATCATCCGGCGCTGTTTGGCATCGAGCTTTTGAACGAGCCCAAGCAATCGGTGCCGCTGGCGATTCTTCAGCAGTTTTATCTTGATGCCTACGCGCGACTGCGCAATCACCTGGACCCAAGGGTGGCGATTGTCTTTCACGATTCGTTCCGGCCGTTTGCGTGGAAAAATTTCATGCGCGAGCCCGCGTGCAAAAACGTAATACTTGACACCCATTGGTACCAATGCTTCACCAAGAAAGACAAAGACCGCACCGCTCGCGAGCAGTTGCAGTTCACGCTCGACCGAAAAAGCGATCTCGACCGAATGCAGCGGGAAGAGCTGCCGACGATGATTGGCGAATGGTCGCTTGGCTGGCCGGGCGGATCAACCCGCGGCTTGTCCCCGCTGCAAACTGTGGCCGCCACGCGCGCTTACGCGGCCACGCAACTCTTGAATTACGAGGAGGCGTGCGGCTGGTTTTTCTGGAGCTACAAGATGGAGAAAGGGACGGAATGGAATTTCCGGCATTGTGTTGAACGCGGCCTGCTGCCGGACAAGTTTGAAGTGGCCAAATCCTAAACGTGTATCAGTCCTCGTCGTATTGCCACCATCACGGCTTCTGTGCGGTCGGCTGCGTGCAGTTTGCTGAGGATGCTTTTCATGTGCCCTTTGGTCGTGTGCGGTGAGATGTTCATCAGATCGGCGATTTGTTTGTTGGCCAGGCCTTTGGTCAGTTCCTGCAATACCTCCAGTTCGCGCGGTGTTAAAGGCTCGAATTTCTCGCGTTGGGCCAGGCGCTCGTTGACTTCGTTCGGGATCCAGCCTTCCCCGGCAAAGACCGCGCGGATGGCGGGAATGAGCTGCTCTTCGGTGTCGTTCTTCAAGACGTAACCTTGCGCCCCGGCCCAGAATGCTTTGTGAATGTCTTCGTCGCCGTCGAACGCTGTCAGCATAATGATGCGCGTTTTGCCGAAACGCTGCAATATCTCCTGCGCCGCCTGCACCCCGTTTTTATGCGGCATGCGCGAATCCAGGAGGACCACATCCGGCCTTTGCCGCTCGAATAGATCAATCACCTGGCTGCCGTTGGCCGCTTCGCCGGCGACTTCCATGTCCGGCTCATTGTTAATCATGGCGGTCACGCCCATGCGCACCACGTAATGATCGTCCGCGACTAGAATCTTGATTTTGGCTTGTGTGTTTGACATGGGTTTCGCCTTGGCATCTGCGTTCAAGCTCCGGTGGGATGTTCGGTCGGAATTTCCGCCCGCACCGATGTCCCGGCGCCGGGGGCGCTGGTGACGACCAATTGGCCGCCCAGCCGCGCCGCCCGCTCGCTCATGCCCAAGAGGCCAAAATGGCCATCCCTCGGGCCGGCGGGATGCGCGGCGTCAAAACCCTTGCCGTCGTCCCGGACCAAAAGGACCACGTTGCCCCGCGCGAATTGCAGTTCCACATTCAACCGAGTCGCGTCCGCATGTTTGACAACGTTGGTGACCGCCTCCTGCCCAATGCGCAACAGATTTTCTTCCACCACTTCAGTCAAGGCATGGCGGTCGCCGGACGTTTGGACTTCGAGGCGGATGTTGGTGCCATCGGCGATTTGCTGGCTGGTGGTTTTCAAGGCGGCGGCCAGGTTGAATTCCTCGGAGGCGCGCTGGCGCAGGCCCATCACCGAATCGCGCAGGTAACCGCGGCTCTGGCGCATCAGGCTGCGGGCGAGCTTGAGATGATGAAAGGCGTTGAGCGGATTTTTCTCAAAATGATTTTCCGCAAGATTCAATTGCAAGGCGATTCCGGTCATCGTTTGCTCCAATGTGTCGTGAAGCTCCTGCGC
This sequence comes from uncultured Verrucomicrobiae bacterium, assembly GCA_963764165.1. Taxonomy (GTDB): domain Bacteria; phylum Verrucomicrobiota; class Verrucomicrobiia; order Limisphaerales; family Palsa-1400; genus Palsa-1400. The sequence continues at coordinate 1,808,550 of CAVXRD010000002.1, read as the reverse complement.
GAGCCGTGTCCGCTCGGTCAGCACGGCGCGGAATTGCAGTTCCGATTCCTTGCGAGCGGTCATCTCGACTTTCAATTGGGCCGTGCGTTCGTTCACGCGCTCCTCAAGCTGACCATGCGCCTCCTGCAATTCCCGCTGCGCCAGCTCCCGGTCGCGCACGAGCAGCTTGAGCATTGAATTCCTCTTGGAAACCATGACTGACCAACTGACCGCCATCAATAAAATGCCCAGGACAACGGTCAGGCTGATGAGCAAGTGCGGCGGCGTCAGCCAGCCAGGCCGCGCCAGCACGGCGACGTCATGCGAACTCGGAAGCAGAACGCGAAATGTTTTGAACTTGCCGTTCTCGTTATTCTCGAGAAAGCAAACGCCGGTCACTCTGACAACGCTGCCAATGGGAATGGACGCAAGGGAGCCGTCGTCGGGAGCGTATTTCTCGGCCACAAAAATCAGGTTGGTGTTTTGCAAGACCAGCGTGGTCAGGGCGTTGGCTTTGTCGCCGGCTTTGCCCAGAGCGCGTTCGGAGCGTTCGATGAGTTTTCCTTCAATCGCGACGAGGCTTCCGTGATGGAGGCCTTTTTGCAGGTTTGAAATGGCCACGTTGGTCGGCTGCACTGGAACGGAAGCCTCGCCAGTCTTGCGGAAAATGGCGTCGTCCAAGACCGGAAGAAAGTTCTCAATGGCGGGAAAGCCCACAGCCTCGACGGCATCACCCGGCTTGAGCGCGAGCGTTTGGCGGCTCTTGATTTGCAGGCCGCCGCTGGCGTCTTGCAGAAATAAATCCTGGCCGTCGCGTTGATAAACGACAAAGCCTTTGACATGGGCCAGCTTGGCGGGGGAAGCATCTTCGCGAAATTGCGCGATGTTATTCAATGAAAGGACTGGCTCATCGAACGGCCGGGCGGCGCCCGGCTTCTGGACAATGAAGTCCTCCAGCCTCGGGACATAAAGCGTGACGGTCACGAAGTGCCGCAGCGGCGCGTTATAGGACGTGCCGGCTGTGCCTTTGAGCAGGACTTCGGCGCCTGTCAACGAAATTGGATCGAACGCGGGCAATAACGGGCAAAACGCGCGCAAGCGAAAGCCGCCGGAAACAATATCGAGAGCCAGGCGATTGCTGCTGGCGCCGGCATATCGAACAATTCCCGAGACCGCGATGCGCTGGCTGTCTTCGGCGCCGGACATCAAGCGGTCGATGGTGACGGGCTTGGCCTCGGGCAGCGGCGCGGCGCCCAGCCTGATCCAGCTTGGCTTCGTAACGCATGGAGCGTAGCCGCCGGCAAAACTAACTCCGGTGACATGCACCTGGTCCCCGACCTGCGGCTGGGCTTTGCCAACATTATTGACAAAAACGCCGCCGCTGGCGTCCTGCATAAAAAACCGGCCCGACCATGACGGTTCCGCGACGGTCACGACCCCTGTTATGGAGACTTGGATGCCTTGCGCCGCGCGGCTGGTTGAGAGCGCGAGGACATCGGCGGCGTTGGTGATGGGCCCGGCGGCGCGCACCGGAAGCGCTCCGTAAAAAAGCGCGAGCAATGCTCCCACAAGCATTCGGGTCCCGCGATTGGATGCTGGCCAGTCCGTTTTCACTCAGGGCAATGCCCGATGATAGATAGACCACGGAAAAAAGCCACCCTCCAAAAGAGGGGGTAGGCATGGCCCGCCCCGCCAAATAATCTGCACGAGTTCCACAACACATTTTATATGAATAAACCGAGTCACCTCACAACGTCTCCGTTTTCCCCCAGCTTCGCGCTCGCCGTTCTCATGGCCGCATTGATGGCCGCCTCAGCCCCTCGCGCGCATGCCTCAAATTACATTTGGAATGCCGCCAGCGGAAACTGGAGCGCGGCGGCCAGCTGGACTCCCGCCGGCGGCCCCCCTGGCGCGGCCGACACGGCCACTTTCGGCATCACCAACACCACCAGCAGTTCCACCACGGTCAATAACATTGTCGATCCCGGCTTCAGTGGCAGGGTGGCCAACCTGATCTACAATTCCGCGGCCACCACCGCCGCTTACAACGTTACGCAAATCGGCTCGGGACAAACGTTGGTGGTCACCAATTGGATGCTGGTCGGCGGGCTGAATAAGGCGGCCGGCGGCTACGCAACGTATGCCTACATGACGGGCGGCGGAACGTTGATGGTCACTGGCACCAATCTGGCGGTGGAGAATTATGGCACGGCTTCCGGCGCCAACGCCACGGCCTATTTGAATCTCTCCAGCTTGAATAACTTCGTCTATAGCAACAGCGCGGGCATCATCAGCGTGGCGGACACGACTCTGCCAGAAAGCTCCGGTTCGCTGAACACGCGCGCGGGTGGCAACTTTGTTCTGGCGGGGGTTAGCAATTACATCACGGCGTCGACCATTAACCTCGGCACCTGCAACAATGCGCAGGCTGGGCCCGCCAGCACGCTGGTGCTCGGTCCGGGCACCAACATCATCAATGCCGCCAACATCAACATTGCCAACAACAAAAACACGTTTAGTGTCACTTTTGCCGCTTCCACCGGCGGTCTGCGCATCCGCGGCGTGTCGGGGGCCGACACCGACCGGGCGGCCGTCACCGTCGGCAATCGCAATCAAACGGGCACAGGCACCACCTCCGGGTCTTTTGTGGCTGTTGGCAATCCGTTGGATATTAAAGCATCCACCCTGACTGTCGGGGCCAATCCCAACACCGGCACAACCACCGGAGATACCGGCACTGGAGTCTTCCAATATGACACCGGGGTTGTTGATGCGACGACCGTGGTGATAGCCAACACGGCCACGGCCAGCGGCACCGCCAATGGGACATTGAGCGTCGGCGCCACAGGGACGCTCCTGGTGGGGTTCGGCGGCATTTCTTTGGCGACACAAACGGCAGGAACGGCGGCTGGCACCTTAAATATCGCAGCCGGCGGCGTCGTTACCAATTTCGGTTCGATCACTGACGGAACCGCAGCCGGCACGGGCAGCCTGAACCTTGGCGGCACGCTCGTCATGGGACTCGATACAACGATTGGCACGACGAACGCGCCGATTAGCAATTTTACGATTTCCAATGATGTGACCTTGCAACTCGCGCCTTCCAGCCTGACGGTCCCCAATGTCAATGTCGGGAACCTGACCTGGCCGGATACCGACAGCACCCTGACCATAATCATCGCCGGATTGCCATCTGGAACTACTGTTGGAAGTGCTATCCCGCTATTTCAGTTCTCAGGGCTGAACGGCACTGTTACCGCTCCAAATCTCATTCTGCCATCCGGCGTAACAGGGAGTCTGGCGCAAAACGGAAGCACCATTGTGCTGACGATCACCGGAGGCACGATTCCATCTGTGCCGGCAGTTCCCACGCATTTGACCGGATCACTGCAAGGCAGCAGCCAAGTCGAATTGAGTTGGACCGACAGCGGCGCGACGAGTTATATCATACTGCGTTCTACAAATGCCGCGGGCCCCTATTCGTTCATAGCCGAGGGAGTTGCCACAACGAGTTACACGGACACGGGTGTTGTGACCGGCGTCCCCTACTATTATTACGAAGTGATTGGCGTCAATTCCGCCGGAGCCAGCGCGGCATCCAGTTCGATAGCAGTCCCGCTCGGTCCGACAATTCCCTCGATGTCGCCAAGCTATGAGACACTTTGCACAAATGCATTCTTCACCGCCACGGCAAACTCGGCGGCGTTTACCATAACTAATGTGCAGGTTATCGTCACGACGACCACGCTGGGAGGGACGGCCTCTACGACGGCAACCAATGTGCCCGGGTCGCCCGGCTTGACGGTGACCGGCCTTGGAACGGGGACCGCGAACATCTCCTACGCTCTGCACTCGAACACGGTCTACAGCTCGGTCGTCGTCAAAGCCACGGATGCCAACGGCATCACCGTGACCTCGCCAGCCGACGCGTTCGACACGCTGGCGCCGGTGCTCGTGATCGAGGCCTCCGATTTCAATTTTAACGGCGGCCAATTCATGGACACGCCAGCCAATGGCGGCTTGGGGCTTTATGCCGGAAGTGAAGTGGGCAATGTTGGCGTCGACGAAGCTGGCGCCATTCGCACCGCCGCCAAGTCTTACCGGCCCAATGACGCGGTGGTAATCCAACCCGCCGCGGGGCAGGGAACTGCCACCACAGTGATCGAGCAAAAATTTGCGAACGCCGCCGCCGCGGGCGACACAAACTACACTGACATTACCGAGATGGAAGTCGGATATAACAGCCCCGGCCAGTGGGAAAACTACACGCGCACCTATGGAAGCGATATAACGAACTCGGCGCCCGCCGGAACTTATAATGTATGGCTTTACTCGGCGACCTCAGGTTCGGGTGTTCAGGAGACCCTTTACGAAGTGACCAGCGATCCAACGCAAGGCGGTCAGACCTCCAATTATCTTGGCTCTTTTGGCACATCGAATTACGCGAACACGAGCTATAATAATTACGTTTATCTGCCATTGGTGGATAAGTACGGCAATATCGTTACGGTCACCTTGAGCAACACCGCCACGCTCAAGCCGGTCGTCGTTGGAAATCCAAACATCGCATTCTATATGCTGACGCCTCCAGAGCCTGTCACAACTCCCACATTGATCTATGCCTACCCAGACGGCAGTTCGCTGCTGCAAGGAACCAACGAACTGACCTTCATCGTCGACGCGAACGCCGGTGCGGCCATCGCCACGAATGGCTTCAACCTGGTATTGAACGGGGTCAACGTCACGTCCAGCCTGATCTTCAGCGATTTTGGGGGAACATGGACCATCACATGCCCGATCCGAATCAACTCGCTTTACTCAGCCACCTTGACTGTTACCAATGCGGCGTCGGCCGGGTTCAGTTACTCCGTGAACTTCGATAACTTCGCGGCCACCAATTATCAATGGGAGGCTGTTGATTATGATTTCACCACAAATTCCACTGCCGGTCAATTCATTGACAATGCTGTCCCGACCGGTGACGGTGGAGCGGTCGCCGCCGGACAGTTCAGCAACGGCACGATGGCAACAAACAGCTACTTTGAATTCCCTGAGGGTTTATTTAACAATTCCTACGCCCAGCAGGGGATCGACGTGGGATGGAACATGATCTCAGGGCAAGTCATGGATTACCGGGCCGACGGCGTCGCCACCCAGCCATCGACGGATGCAATTCGTCCCAAGTTCATTGCGGCTCAGAAAGAATTTAACGATCCCGCCATTGGTCCGTTCAATATTTGCTATTTCACGAACGGGTCCTGGCTCAATTACACCCGGCATTATCCGACCAATAACTTCTACATTTGGGGGCGGCTGGCTGGCACGCCAGCTTACACGAACACGCAAATGAGCATTCTAACCAGCGGCTATGGCACCTCGATGCAAACGAGCAATATACTGGGAACCTTCTCCGATCCCAATGCCGCCGGCTTTCAAGCCTGGCACTGGATTCCGCTGTTCGGCAGCAATGGCAGCCCGGTGGTTGTTTCGCTGGGCCAGGGGCAGTCGGGGCCCGGCCTCGAGACGCTGCAAGTCACGAGCGGCAGCCCGCAGTATTGCAACATGGAGTTCTTCATGCTCGTGCCCGCGCCGCAGCCGTTCAACGTGACGGCTTCGATCTCCAGCGGGCAGCTTGAATTGCGATTCCCCACGGAGGCGGGTGTCAGTTACTCCGTTCTTTACAAGAATAGCTTGACCAGCCCGTCATGGTCGCAAGTCGGCCCTGCCATCAACGGCACCGGCTCGCCCACCAACGTGATGGAGAGTTATACGGGGACGCAAGGCTACTATATTATCTCGGCCCAATAATCACGAGCATAGCCCACAGGGCAGACGCATCTTAGTTCCGAGGCAGGGACGCCTCGCCGGGCGTCCCTGCCAATCAACGAGCTGGCCGCTCGTTGATATTCAATGGATGACAAGAATCAAGATGCGTCTGTCCTGGCAAAGCCCGTGTTCCTGCGCGGGGCATTCGTTCCCTTTAAGGATTACCCAGCCTGAAAAACAAGTTGCCGCTTGGGTGCGAGATGGTGATGCTGTTGGTTCCGTTGGCTGTCGTAATGGCATACCCGCTCGTTGTCCAGTTGGCCGTTGACAAACTGGTGCTTTGTTGAAGCGTGAATCCAGCGGGCGCGGTGGGCCATGAGACCACCACGCCGGCATTGCCTGAACGCGCAATGGATAGCACAGGCGAGCTGGCGGCATGCACGATAGATACAATGCTCCAGAAGCCGCCCGTCAAAGAGTAGCTGCCGCCGGTCATGGAGCCGCCGGCGTCAGGCTGGCCGATCGTGCCGCTCAGCGCATAAACGGCGCTGCCGTTCGTGCCGGCGCTGTTTCCGCCGCCGCCGGCGATTTTATGCCAATCGATGGAATAGGTTTGTGCGCGGAGGGCCGGCGCAAGCAGGCCCGTGAGCAATGTGAGCAGGACAATTTTTTTCGTAGTGATCATAATATGCGTGAGTAGATTCAGCCAGTTGGCGCGGGGCGTTTAGGAACATGGTTCATCAGGGGGATCGGAGTCGATAAAAGCGACAGAGATAATTCGTCCATTGGGGATCAAAGAAATGGCAGGGCTGGCCGTTGAGGGTGACAGTCTGGACTGCTTGCCATGCTGGATTGGCCAGGCCTGTGCTGGCTTCCACCACCACCACCAGATTGCTGTTGCCAGTGATATTGAATCCGAATTGATGATTCTCCATTCCGAGGCTGCCGCCGAGTGTCTGGATTTGCGGATTCCACGTAGGCGCGCCGCCAAAAGATGCTCCCCAGCCGGTGGTATTGGGCTGATAGTAAACGACTGCATTGGTATCGCCGGCGAACGCGGACGTATCGGAGCCAGGAGAATTGCCTAGGAAAGAGACATTGGTCAAACTTGAGCAATCCCCGAAAGCGTCGATCCCGAGATTGGTGATTGTGCTGGGCAGGGTCACACTGGGCAGGCTGAGGCAGCCACCGAACGCCTCGCCCCCAATGCTTGCGACGTTGGCGCCCATTTCGACGCTCGTCAGACTGGAGCAGCCGAAAAAGGCACTCGCCCCAATGCTGGCCACATTCGCGCCCATCGCAACGCCGCACAGGCTGCCACAAAATCCGAACGCAAATTCGCCGATGTTCGTTACGCTGTCCGGAATCGTGATGCAACCCAGGCTGAAGCATACATAGAACGCCCCTTCTCCGATGCTGGCCACATTGGTTCCGAACGTGACGCTGGTCATGTTATAGCAGTAGTCGAACGACTCCGCTCCAATCGTGACAACGCTGTCGGGTATTGTAATGTCCTCCAGACCGTAGCAATTCATGAACGCCCCATCACCAATGTTAGTCACATTCGTGCTTATATCGATGCTCAACAGGTCTGTGCAGTTCTGGAACGCATTGGCGCCAATGCTGGTGACGGGCAGTCCATTGGTATAGTCGGGCACGGTGACCGCTCCGCCGGGGCCCGTGTAGTGTGCCAGCGTCAGCGCGCCGCTGTTGGTGGTGAAAAGGAATTGGGCCTGCATCACGCAGGGAAGGGCTAAAAGCAAAGCAAGCGCCAGCCCGCCGCCCCAATTTTGACAATGCCTCTGAAAGGTAGGGACACCTCGCCGAGGCGTTCGGGGTGAGGCATGATTCGCACGCACGCCGCGGCATCGATTCCTCGCAACCAGACTCCTTGGGCGGATGTTCCGCTTCCCAAAGCCGTCTCTACCAAAACTTGATTTGCGCCTTTTGTTCATATACGACCAACTCTACTGGCAGGGACACGGAATATCGGCGTAGTCCGATTCGTTTAGCGCGCGTAAAAACGCAGCCAGTGGAGCCACGGCAGAGCTATCCAACGAGATGCCGCTCAACTTGGGGTCGGCATTCCTGACAGCACCGGCACGAGCGTTGCTAGAAGTGGTCAGATAGAAATTGATGACATCTTCGATGCTATACATCTGCCCCGTATGCAGGTAAGGCTCGGAACTCACGAGGTCGCGAACACCGGGAGTCTTGAAAAGGCCGATGGTTCCTGGGAGCGCCGCCTCCGGCGGCAAAGTGCCAAGAGAAATCGCGTAAAACTCCTTTGGCTGATCGGAGGTCGCGGTGTTAGTGAAGCCAAACTGGCCGCCGCCGTCGAAGGTATTCGTCGCGATGACAGCCCAACTGCCCAGCGGGATGGAGAGATTGGTCGAGGCCAGCACATAATAGGACCAGCCCGGCGAACCGTTTGTGCCGCCAAGGAAAAAATGACTCCCGCTCATTCCCGCCACGGTGATTTGCGGCTGCGGCACTGACAGCAGCAGCGGCAAAATTTGTTGCAGTCCGGCTTGCGGGGCCGGGAAGTCAGGGTTGGCAAAAACATTCCATAACCCCAAATCTGCCTGGCCGGGGCTGCCCGTCGCCGGTGGCAAATCATACAAACCCGAGGCGTAAGGATGGTTGGTGGTCGGGGGCAAGCAGGCGTTGTAATTGGTCTGGCGCTGACCCAAGCCCGGCACGGGCAGCGCCATGAACGAACCGGCGCCAAAGATGGCGTCGTATTCCACCTGCGCCGCCCCGGTGTTGTGGAAAAGAAAATCGGTGAAGGCCGGCGGCGAGTGGCAGGCAATGCAATTTCCCACTTCGATTCCAGTGGTGATGCCTTTTTGCTGCAGGTTGGTGGCTATGGCGAGACTCGCGCTGTCCATAAAAAATATCTCCATCCCGGCAAGCTCATTGGTGCCGAATTGAAATAGCTGGCCTTTGGCATTGGTTAAAAAGACGCCGTCCGCCGGGTCCGTGACCCATTGAGGATTGGATAGTCCGGCCACGAGTCGAAGCAATCGGCGCCCGTATTGGAGCGGCGATTCATTTGGGTCCGGTTGCTGGGGCAGTCCGTTTTTAATCAAAAAAACGTCGAAAGGCGAGCCGTTGAATGCGCCGTTCGTGTCTTGGGAGAATACCAATGTCTCCAAATACTGCTGGATCAACGAGGCAATATTTTGCACAATTTGCTCGTCGTTCACGTAGAAAAGGCTGTTGGTGTCGGTGACGGCCACATCCATGCGATTCTGGCCCGGGATAAGGTACTGCGACTGCACCATTGGCAGCCCTTCAAAAGCGACCTTGTAAGACCAACCGCCGTACTGTTGCGCCAACCCGCCCGTGCCGTCGTCGTTCCTGATAATGCTGGCAATGTGATGAATGGCCGTGGCGTACTCCGCGGGCTGCCAGCCGAAATTCCGCCCGGTGAGCGTGCCGACAATCAGGTCCTGGGGGGTCGTAAATTGTCCGTCGTTGTGCAGGAACAAGGGAGTCGGGCGCGGCAGCAGGGCGTCGACCAATGGCATGGCATTGCGCGTGGCGGTCGCGCGCCCATCGCCGATATTGGGGATGGGGCTTCGGCTGGCGAAATCGCAATAAGTCCGATTGCCGGTGCTTTCATGCTCTTCAACAAGATGGCAGGCGCGGCAGTTCATGGATTGCCCGGCGAAAGGTCCTGGCAGATTTCCGTAAATGGGGGATGCCGTGACGTTCATGACTGGGTCGCCGTTGGTCAAGACAGCATTGGCATTCCCTCCCGAATTGGTGAAAAAAAACTGCGCGAAGCGGGTTTCCAAGAACAATCGCTCACCTATATTCGGGCCGCCCAAGGAGTCGTCATCCTGGGCGCAGGCCTCAAATGCCAGCGCCCACCCACATAGAACCGCGGTGGCAGCCAAGCTCATTTTCATCGCGGCCATAAAAGCTTAGCCTTGGCCAACCCTTTTAATCTCCCACCATGGCCGAGCCGGCAACGGCGGTGATTGTCATCGCCTTTGTAATGGAGAGGGTCTCCGAACTGGAGCCAGGCTTGACCAAAATCGTCCCGCCTGTTGCCACCGCACTCACTCCCTGGGATAGTGTCGAGTAGGGGTTGCTGTAGGTGCCCAACTGGGGAGAGCTGGGGCTGTAGTTGAAATCAACCCAGACCGGCCCATCAAAGGTGATGCCAGAAGAGGCATTGCCATTGGCCACGATTTGCAAAGTATAAGTTCCCGGGCCGTCATAAATATTCGCCGGCACTGTGCATTGCGTCGTTATGACCTGGCCGCCAGTCTGCACGCTGGTGCTGCTCCAATTGTAAGTGCGGCCATAATAAACCTTGCCGCTGCTGTCCGTGAAGCGGGCCAGCGGATAATTGCTGTCCATTTGCGCATCGTCCCCGTAGGAAGCGCCTTGGGAGATGCCATTGAACAGAGTGCCGCTTATGAGCAAAGAGCCGTCCGGGTTCCACGCCGTTGAATAGACGGTGGGCTGGCCAGCCGCCAGCGGCCCGCTGTCCGGCTCGAACACATAGAGGGATTGGCGGGTGGAGTCATTGGCGTAGAGGATATTGCCGTCCGGCAAGGCAAGCATGACAGCCTGGTAGGAGTCTCCACTGTTGGTGTAGTTGCTGGATCCCGGCGCCTGAAGCTGCGTAAAACTGCCAGTTGAGCCAACGGTGGGATCGTACTCGTAAAAATAAATCGGCCCCTTCCAGATCTGATTGGTGGTGTCCACAGTATTTTGGGTCACCAGCAAAACTTTGCCATTGTTCATGATGGCGCCGGGCGCATCCGCGCAGACCCCTTGCGGGATGTCAGGGCCTTGAGTCCATGCTTTTGTCGTCGGATTGTAGATTGCCGTGTGCCCGGAGCCGCCGAAGAAAATCGCATTGCCGTTGGCCAGGAGGAGAGCCGGTCCGGTCTCTCCGACGACACCCGCCACCGGCAGATCGTCCCAAATGGAAACCGGCAACTCCCCAGTGCTAATCCAAGTGCTGCTGGCCTGGGAGAAAGCCTCGGACGTAAACGCGCCGTAGGAGGAACCATCAGAGTCCACCGTCAAAATGTCGTTGTTGGGCAGCTTAACCCAAGTGGACTCATGAAGATCGTTCAATGGTGCTATGGGTGAGCTATAGGTGCCGGTGGCGGGATTAAAAATGAAGGTGTCTGAACCATCAGGGCTGCTGGCAGCCTGCGGCTCCAGCAGCACCTGGCCATCGCTCAGGACCACACTATCCGCATCGGCAAAACCTCCAAAACCGGCCGCGCCGTACTCGGTCCAGGAATTGTGGACGGGGTCGTAGATTTCCGTGTAATCCTTGCCATTGCCATACTCGCCGCCAGCCATAAAGACCTTGCCGCTTGGCAGCACGTCGGACGCGAAATAGGTTCGGTTATAGCTCGCGGGCGCGACGTTGGTGTTCCAGGTTCCGTTGACATAATGCCCGGTTGAATCCGGCACCAGCCTGAACCAGTTTGAGCTGTTGTTAATCTGCGCCATGACGGTGGCGTCGGGAAGCAGCAGCAGCATGGTCACGAAGCTGTAGTTGGTAGAGATAGAGGGGGGAGGCGTTGCGACTTGCACCCATCCTGAAGCGGCAGCCTGGTTGGGCCTTCCCAAGGCGCATAGCGCCAGGAGGGCCGGAAGAATCATTCTTATTCTCATAAATCAGCTCCTAAAGCAAGGTTAGGGTAACTTTTCATTTGCATGAATGATTACTGTAATGTGACCAGCACCAATACCATGCCATTGCCTTCGCTTAAACTCGACATAGCTTTGCCCAGAATAGCACCTTGAGCGCGGACGTGATCGGTAACCTTCATGGCCCGGCCCGGCGCGCTGGACGTGGTGAGCAAGTCGCCCGGTTTGATCGGCCCGTTGGAGGCGTCGGCTTGAACATAGACGCGCCCGGTCAGCGCGACGTTTCGCCCGCCCTCAAGAGCGCCTTCCTGTTGCATCGAAATGCCTGGATGGACGCCGTTGGCGCCACTGAGAATGCCCGCCACGCGCGTGTCGTAAGGCAGGCTGCTCGTTTTCAAGCGCCCCGGATTTTCCTCGTCAATTACCATTACAGAGCCTTCTGGAGCGTCGTCTTTGCCTGGAGTGATTTTGAAAGGTTCGGCCAAGTCCGAGCCGCCTCGGATAGTTATTGATGCTGTGGAAAGGTTGTTGCTCACCCAAATGTTGCCATTAAAATCCCAGCTTAAAGCAACTTCAGTCGGAACGGTGGTGCCCAGCGCGCCGCCATTATAACCGTAAACAAAAACTCCATCGCCAGGGAAGGGGCCAGGCAGCAGCGCGTTCGCACTGTAAGTCAGTCCGTTGTCAGTGGAGTATCCGTCTAACTCAACTGCGCCGGAGAGGTAAGTCTGGCTTTGGCCGCTTCCGATGCGGATCGTTTCGTTTTCGTTTTCCCCGCCCTCGTTGCCGATATAAATGTTATTGGTGCCGGTATCCAGGCTGTAGCCGGCGGCGTAACCGAGCCCAATGTTGCCGTTGCCCGCGGTCAGGTGCTGAAATGCATAAGTGCCACAAGCGGTGTTAAGCGAGCCGGCGGAATTCATTTGGAAGGTGGCAACCCCAATGCCCACATTGTCCACGCCGGTCGAATCCGCTTGCAAAGCGTCATAGCCTGCGGCCGTATTGTTATAGCCGGTGGTGATTTCATTGAGGCTCATGCCACCGATGGCTGTGTTCCCTCCGCTGGACGAGATCGCTCCACCCATCGCATAAATTCCAACGGCCGTGTTATTGGCCCCCGTCGTATTCAAGGCCAAGGCAGCATAGCCAACTGCCGTGTTGCTGGAACCGGTCTGGTTGAATGCCAGCGCACTCTCGCCAACGGCGGCGTTGTCGGAGCCGCTGGTGTTGAGACCCAGCGCGCCTGCGCCGAAGGCGGCGTTATAGGAGGCCGTGTTGTTGCCCAGCGCACCCGTGCCTGCGGCGGTGTTGTAGTTGCCGCTTGTGTTGGTGGAAAGCGCGCCATAACCGACGGCCGTGTTCTGAAACCCGGAACTATTGTTGTTCAGCGCATAAGCTCCGTAAGCGGTGTTGTCGCTGTTGTTGTTGTATTCCAGCGCTCCAAGCCCCGCGGCCGTGTTGTTGTTGCCGGTGGTGTTGAAGGCCAGCACATCAGAACCCAAGGCCGTGTTGCCGCCGCCGCTGGTGTTCTTCCACAGCGATTTGAAGCCGACGGCCGAGTTGTTGGCGCCGGTCGAATCGAGGGAAAGCGCGCTATCACCCACGCCCGTGTTGAAAGCTCCTGTCACCGATTGGTTTCCGGCGGATTGACCAGCGAAAAAGCTTTGCGATGCAGTCCCATTGATCAAGGCGCCGCCAAATATATTGCTCAAGCCGGAGCCGTCGCCGTAGATCACGCCGGCGATGTAGGTCGCGGTCTGGGCATCGCCGATGCGAATAGTCATGCTGTCGGAGGCGACGCCGGAATTGCCGATGTCAATGTTGTAACTGCCAGCGCCAATGTTCTGCCCAGCCGCGTAACCAAGCGCGGTGTTGTTGCTCCCGCTTGTGTTGTCAACCAAAGCGCTCACCCCGACGGCGGTGTTGTAGCTCCCGTTGGTGTTCAAGAAAAGAGCATCCACGCCGCCGGCCGTGTTATAGACGCCGGTCGTATTGTGGTAGAGGGCTTGAACACCGATGCCGGTGTTGATGGCGCCAGTCGTGCTGCTCTCCAACGCCTGCATGCCGAAAGCAGTGTTATAATTGGCGCTCGTAACGTTGTTAAGCGCTTCGTAGCCAACGCCCGTGTTGTAATAGCCGGTAACAGCATCATTGCCCGCATCGACCCCGGCAAAAAAGTTATACAGGTTGTCGGCGTATAAAAGGCCGACGCCGCCGGTTTCAATGATCGCCGGCGATGGCAGCGACAAATTGCCCGACACCGTCACGTTGCTGAATGTCACACCGCTTTCGTTGTTCGTCACCATTCCGGCGGGCAATTGTGTCAGGGCAATGGCGCCGGTCACGTTTTGCGCCGTGACCGAATACGGAACCGGCGTCAACTCCTGGCGGGGAGCCAGGGCGGTGAAGCTAGTGCCGCCATTGGTGCGCACGCCTATCTCCAGCCAGCAAGACGCGCCGTTGTAAACAGCCCCAAAATCCGCGATGACGGTGAACAGCCCGTTGGTCACGCCGACATCGAGATTGGTAAACGTGCCGCCGACCACGCTGCCGCCACTCCTGGCGTTAAACAGCTCAAACGTCAGGTCGTAGATTCCGTTGGCGGCATTGGAGCCGCTCACCAAATTGCCTTGATAAGTAAACGCTGTGCCTTGGGCGTGAACGATGGAAAGTTTGGAGTCGAGAATTGAGAGCACCAGGCAGGCCAGCGCGATGTTGACATGGTTCAGTTTGTTTTTCATAACCTTTGCAGCTTTTAATTTCGGAACCGTGCCTCTCAACGATGCGGACGCACCCATTCCTACTTATCTAAGAAGAAACGCGGACGAGGGATTACAAAGTTTCGTTATTCGGCCGGAGCGGCCAGCAAGCGGAGTTCGTTGGTGCCTGTCTCGACGGCCAGTTTCAGGCCATCCGGGGAAAACCGCAGCCACATCCCTGCATGCGGCAGGCTCTCGGAAACCACCTCCCGCAACGTCGGCAAATGCCACAGCTTGAGCGATTCGTTCCGGCCCAAAGAGGCCAGCGTGCGTCCGTCCGGCGAAAAAGCGACATCAGTCGCTTCCTGCATGTGGCCAGGCAGCGAGGCGATGAGTCCGCCGTCCGCCGTCTTCCACAATCGGATGGTTCCGTCCACGCTGCCAGTGGCGAGCGTCGAGCCATCGGGCGCAAAGGCCAGGCCGCTCACAAAATCGCGATGGCCCGCCAGCTCCCGTTCCGCGCCCGTGGCGCAGTCGTAAAGCCGCGCCACATTTTCCGATTCGATGCTCACGGCAATTTGCCTGCCTTGCAGCGAGAGCACGGCGTTGCGGATGGGGGGAATGGGGCCTTGGATTTCGCGCAACAGTCGTCCTGTGTCCGAGTTCCAGATATGAATGAGTCCCTTGGCGTCAATGGCGAAGAAAATGGATTGCTCCGGTGACATGCCAACGAAGCTGAACTTTGTTTTTTCCGCCGTCATGCCTTCCAGCGCCACTTCCCGTTGCGGAGCGGTTCCCTTCGGCAGCCAGAAATTCAAGGTCCAACCTCCGGAGTTGAATGTCGCAACGCATTTTCCGTCAGGGGAAAAACCGATGACCTGTCTGCCCTCGGCTAAGTTTTCCGCCAACGGGACGCCGTCCTCCGCGTTCCGCAACATGAAACTGTCGGTGGATAGATTGGCCGTGACGATCCGCTTTCCGTCTGGGGAGAAAACGGGACGGAAAACCATCTCGTGGGGCAGCGCCATTTGCCCATGAGCCGCCCCGCTGGACCAAAGCATGACATTTTGATCCTTGCCGCCGGTGGCCAGGAGTTTGCCATCCGGACTGAACGCAACGCACCACACTTCGCTGTCATGGCCGCGCAACACCGCCTTCTGCTGGAGAGTGGCGGTGTCCCATAGGCGCACCGATTGGTCTGAACTGGTCGTGGCTATCGTCGCGCCATCCTTGGAAAAAACCGCCGACCACGCGTGAAGCAGATGGCCGGAAAGAATTTGCGGCGAGGGCTCGTCCAGCCTCCACAGGGAAACGTCACTCGACCAGCCAGCGGAAAGAAGGCGGTGGCCATCCGGTGAAAAGTCAAGCGACCAGACCGGCTCTTTGGTCGTCCACTCGCGCACCCGTTTTCCGGTGGCTGTGTCCCAAACCGTGATGCCGCTTTCGGCGCCCGCAACGGCTAGCGAGCCTCCGTCGGATGCAAGTGCCAGCGCGCGCCCGGGTTTCTCAAAGCGGCGGATCAATGCTCCAGTCCGCCAGTTCCAAAGCGCCACCGCCCCCGCCGGTTCCCAGTAAAACGGGCTCGATTCGGACGCGGCCAGCAAGTCGCCAGTTTTGGAAAGCGCGGCCAGCCCGCCGGCAAAATTCGCGCACCCGCGCCACGAGTCCGTGTCCCAAAATTGAACTTTATCATTGCTGGCCGCCATCAATCCCTTTCCGTCGGGAGTGAATGCGACCGACCATACGGCAAAGGTGGTGGCGTTGAGCGTGGCGACGCATGTGCGCCGCGCCATTTCCCAAATCCTGACCGTGCCGTCATGGCTGCCGGTGGCGAGGAGCTTTCCATCCGGCGAGAACGCGGCGCAATTCACGGTTCCGTGATGTCCCGTCAGCGTCGCCAATTCAGCGCCACGGCAAAGATTCCAAAGGTATCGCCACTCAAAGCCGCGCAGATCCGTTTCTCCCGGTTTTGGCCGCAAAGCGTCCAGCGTGCGGCGCGCGCGGCCCAAGTCGCCAGTTTGGATCGCCTGCGAGGCGACGGCCGCGTCCGCCGCGTAAAGATTAAGCCGCGTTTCGGCGGCGATGTTTTCGGCCACCCGGCGTTGCTGGCGTTCGCCCTGCGCATGAGACTCCGCCTGTCGCCATTCCCAAAGAATTCCCGCCACTCCAAAAATCACCGCCGCCGCCAGGCCGGCGGTCATGGCCGCCAACAACGGACGCCGGCGGCACCAAAGCCAGGCCCGTTCCAGCAGTGGCACAGGCCGGGCTTGAATGGGTTCGCCTTTCAGAAAGCGTCCGAGGTCCTCGGCCATTGCCTGCGCGGTGGCGTAACGCCGCCCGGGTTCCTTTTGCAGACACTTCAAGCAGATGGTTTGCAAGTCCGGCGGCATGCTGGGGTTCAATCGGCGCGGCGGAACGGGCGGATTGTTCTGAACCTGGGACAGGATGGAGGAGAGCGTTTCACCTTGAAACGGCGGCCGTCCGGTCAGCAATTCATACAGGATGGCCCCCATTGAATAGACATCCGACTGCGGCGCGCTGCTGGATGGCATTCCTCCGGCCTGCTCGGGAGGCATATAGCTGGGCGTCCCCATCACATGACCCGTGTCGGTCAATTCCGCGTCATGGTTCGCCACTTTGGCCAGGCCAAAATCTGTCACGCGCGGCTGATCAAAGATATCGAGCAGAATGTTCGACGGCTTCAAATCGCGGTGGAGCACGCCGCGAGAATGGGCGTGTTCGACCGCCTCGGCAATGGTCTTGGCGTATTCGGCCGCGCGCCGGGCCGGCAGAAGCTGCCCTTTGGTCAGTTCGGCGAAGCTTCGCCCTTCCACGAATTCCAGCGATAGAAAATGGCTGCCGTTCTGTTCGCCGACTTCGTAAATGGCCACGATGTTCGGGTGCCGCAAGGAAGCGACCACCTGCGCCTCCTGGCGAAAGCGCCGGACAAAATCCTCGCTGGAAAACGGGCCGTGCAGCAGCACTTTCAACGCGACAATGCGGTTGAGGCTCACCTGCCGCGCCCGATACACCACTCCCATGCCGCCGCGCGCGATTTCCTCCAACAGTTCGTAATCCCCCAGCCGCGGCAAACCGCCGTCCTGGGGACCGCCGGTGTCCGCCACAAATCCCAGCCGCCCGAGGCATTTGAGGCACAAGCCGTCCTCCGCGTCTTCGGGTATTTCCGATCCGCACGTTGGACATTTTGGCTGCGTGCTCAAAGGTTGAGAGTCCGGTCTTATATACCTCTCTAAGAAGGAAAAGCCGATGGCGATTACAGAAAAAAAGGCTTCCCGCCGCTATGCCTTGGTATAGGGTGTCAACATCGCGCCAGCCCTGAAGCCCGCCGGCTACTGGTTCAGCACCGAAAACAAATAGCGCATTTCCTCCTCCAATTCCAGGGGGCCGCAGACAGTCTGCGCCACTTCAGCGCGCACCAATTCCCGGTATCGCTGGCGCAGCCGATGCACCAGCACGGGCGCCGCCGAAGCCGCCACTCCCAGCTTTTGTGCGACCTGCGAGTACTCGCCCGCGGCGGCATTGGCCGTCAGGAACGGTTTCAATTCGTCGAACTGGTCTTGCTTGTTGGCCCTGGACATTTCCTCTTTCAACTGGCGCAGCGCGGCTTGCAGAATCGTTTGCGCCCAGCGCATGTCGTAAACCGTGTCGGGCGCGACATCCTCCGCCCGGGAAAGCCCTCCCAAGGCATCGGCGGGAAGATAATCCAACGAAAGCATCGTGCAGCCTCCACCCCGTTTCTGGGCGGTGGCGCGATCATATTCATTGGCCAGAAAATGGGTGAAGGCGGTCAGCAGGAACGTGCGAAATTTTCCCTTTCTGGGATCAAGTCCGCTGATGTCCTTCCGCCGCAGAAGGCTGGCAAAGAATTGCTGGGTTAAATCCTTGGCATCCTCCTCGTTCCAGCCTTTCCGCCGGGCAAAAGCGCACACGGGATGCCAGTAACCGCGGCACAGCTTCTCCAGCGCCGCCTCGCTGCCCGGCGATATTTCCTGGCCTGCCAGCAGCACCACGCTCCACCGGGTGGTGGCGAATTGACTGGCGGATTCTAAAATGACGCTGCTCATCGTTGCATGTTCCGGCTCACCCGCTGGCGGCCAAACGGCGCCTGGTTTGGATTCAGCAAACTGATGACACCATAGCACGATGCTTCCTCAAAGTCTGCTACGGAATTCAAAAACACAGTGGAGGGGTGTGATTGAAAGTGGGTGAGGCGCGCGATTTCGCTGTGAGCGGAGCGGAGCTGGGTCAACTCGATCAAAATAAAGGCGGTCCGGCGAACGTCCGGCGCGTTCATTGCAATTGCCCTACTTGCGGATCATCCGTGAAGTCCGCGCATTAGCTCGACGCTGCCCCCCCGGTTGGCCCGTTGTCAAGTTGATGCTATATGGGATCCCGGGCGGAACTCGCAAGCAGCGCAACCATGCAGTTGAAAGCACGCTGCATCTGTGTGATATTTGCGCCATGAGATTTCTGGCCGCGTTGCTGCTTGCCGCCTTCGTGTTGCCGTGCTGGGCGGGCCCGAAAATCACCGCCGTCACCGTGGATGGCACCTCGTATGTGGATATTCAGGACGCGCACATCATCGGCGGCGGGCGCGTGGTGCTGACGTATCCAGCCGGCGGCGCGACGGTGCCGGCTTCAAAACTCTCGAAAGCCTTTCTCGACTCCTGGGGCATCAGCCAGGCGGAAATCACCGAAGCCGCCGCCCAGGCGCTCCGGCACAAAACGCAGGAATTCGAGGACGCTGTGCGCAACGGGATGTTCCGCGAAGTGGAGGGCGTGGTTTACGATTTGCGGAAGCCCCAGGCCAATTGGGTCAAGCTCAACAATGCAAAGCTTTTGTCGGTGACCCCCGAGGGCGCGCTGGCGGAATTGGCCAGCACCACGGCGGCGTCTCCCATCTACGTCGTGATTCATAACCTGCCGACGGTCTATGCGGATGGCGATAGGGTGTCCGTTTATGTGAAGGCTTTGGGGCCCATGGTCATCACCAGCCGCTCCGGGGAGCGCACCGTTCGCAGCTACGATGCGGGCCGCGCCTGCGCGCGCAGCGAGGTGCCAACGCAAATTCTCCAAGACGGAATCGCTTTCGCGCCTTCATTGAACCCACCCAAAGAAGCGCACCGCCACTCATTTTCCGCCCTGCCGGATCATAAGCATGTCCACGCGATTGGCTCGGGATTTTTTGTGACGCGCGATGGCTACTTGCTGACGAATCATCACGTTGTCAAAGACGCGGTGAAAATCGAAGTCACTGTGTTTCCTTCACGCAAAACATTTCCGGCCAAAGTCGTGGTGGAGGATTTGACCAATGATCTGGCGCTCTTGAAAGTGGATGGTCAGGGAACATTTGAGCCGCTGGCGATTTCGCGCAAGGAAACCGCCGATCTCGGGCAGGAAGTCTTTACGATCGGTTTTCCGAACATCCAAATTCAGGGCGTCGAGCCAAAATACACGGACGGCAAAATCAGCAGCCTCGCCGGCATGCAGGATGACGCGAGCGAATATCAAATCAGCGTCCCGGTGCAGCCGGGAAATTCCGGCGGCCCGCTCTGCGACATTCAAGGCCAGGTCGTCGGCGTGGTGGTGGCGCGCATGAACGACATGGCGATGCTCGAAACTTCCGGTGTCGTTCCGCAGAATGTCAACTACGCGGTGAAATCGCTGCACGCCTTGCGCCTGTTGCAATCGGTCAAGGGGCTGAATCTTGGTTCACCCGGCATGCGCACGGACAATGCGGTGAAGACCGTCGAAAATGCCATCGCCATGGTTTCGATTTATTGAAATTTGGAAAGGCAGCTTCAATGCCGTCTGGCGCCATTGCGTCTTCACTGTGGCGAAACTACGGCGCGATAATAGCGTTGCGAATAGTTGCTTGCGCCGGAATCGGTAAACTGGATCGCGCCGAAGCTCGCGGGGTTGGTATGAATGGGAACCCACGCGGTTAAATTCGTTGACGCCTCGATCAGAATGGCTCCTTGACCGGCCAGGTTCGTCAGTTGCAGCGTGAGCAACCCATGGGCGTAGTAGATGCTGCCCGGATTAGTGGCAAATGCCACTGGCGTTCCCAAAAGACCCAGGGTGGCAACCGTGCTTGTTACGGCGCCGTAAGCGTTCGTGACTATGACTTGGTAGGAACCGGCATCGGCAACAGCCAGATTCGAAATGGCAAGCTCATTCGATTGCGAACCGTTGATGCGAGAATTGTCCGCCAGGTTTGTTCCTCCCATCTGCCACTGATAGCTGAATGGGCCCAAACCCGACACGCCCACTGAAAAGGCAGCGTTTGAGCCGGCAACGGCAGTCAGACTGGCGGGTTGCGGATTGATGATGAGGGGAACCACGGCAAGTGTCACAATTGGGTTTGTGGTTGCTCCGACCCCATTGGAGGCAATGAGGCCATAGTTGCCCGCGTTGCTGAACTGCGTGTTGGAGACAGTGAAGAGGGGGTTATCGCTGTCGGCAAAGTTTGTTCCATCAAAAAACCATTGGTAGGAGGCAGACAGCGAATTGGAGGCGATCGCGCTGAATGAGACTGCGCCACCAACGGCAGCCGTGATGCTCTGCGGTTCCTGCAAAACGATCGGTTCGCCATAATCATACACCGCTTTGCGAATCGCATGGTTGCTGGTGTCGGCGATGAAAAAGTTGCTGCCAGCCTTGTCGCAACACAACGAGCAGGGATCGTTGAGTTGCGCGCTGATGCCGATCCCATCGACGCTGCCAGGGCTTCCGGGAAGTCCGGCCACCGTGGTAACAACGCCTGCAGGAGTGATTTTCCGAATTGTTGAGTTATAAAAATCGGCCACATAGACATTGGTCGCCTTGTCCACGGCCATCCCATGAGGAGAGTAAAATCGGGCGGCCCCGCCGATGCCATCCGCACTTCCGGCATTGCCAGCCAATCCGGCCAGGGTGCTCACGACTCCGGCGGGCGTCACCTTGCGCACCGTATAATTGTTCCAGTCTGCCACGTAAACATTGCTCGCGGCGTCCGTGGCCACGTTGCGGGGAGAGTTAAACCGCGCGGCGGCGCCCGTTCCGTTGGCGCTGCCGCTGACTGTCGGCGACCCGGCCAGCGTGCTGACCGTCCAGTTCGTCCCGCTTGGCACGAGTTTCCGAATGGTGTTATTGATTTGATCCGCCACATAGACATTGCCCCCACTGTCCACGGCCACGCCCTTGGTGGTATTAAACCTCGCCGCATGTCCCGCTCCGTCGTTCGTGCCGGTGAGCCCGGCCGATCCGGCGATGGTGCTGACCACCCAGTTTGTGCCGACGAGCATGATTTCACGGATGGTGTTGTTTCCGGTGTCGGCCACAAAGACATGCCCCGAGCCGTCCACCGCCACTCCATTGGGTCCCGAAAACCGCGCAGCGGAGCCAACGCCGTCATTTGTCCCGCTGACGCCTGCCAAGCCTGCCAGGACGCTCACCACTCCTGCGGGCGTCATGTAACGAATTTCGTTATTGTCGGCATCGGCTATATATAAATTCTCCGACGCATCCATCGCCAGGGTTGTCGGATAGTAGAATTGCGCATTGGTGCCGACACCGGAGCCCGCCCCGTTGGTTCCGGGAAGCCCCGCAAAAGTGTAGACCGCCAAGGCGGGCTCGACGACCAGGATGGCGGGTGCTGCGTTTGTAATCGAGCCGTAGGGACTGGAAACAATCACTTGATAATCGCCCGCATCGATTTGTTGAACGTTGCTCACGGTGAGTTCAGAGCTGGTTGCGCCGTTGAGATTTGTCCCATCGAAGAGCCATTGGTAACTCAATGGACCAGTGCCGCCCGCCGTCACGCTCAAGGTCAAATTGTAGCCCGCGGCGACCGTCTCAGACGCCGGAGAAGCGGTGATGAAGGGCGGCAAGTACCCTTTCCGGATTGTATCGCTGGATGGGTCCGCGACGTAAAGGACTCCATTAACATCCACTGCCAAACCAGCCGGTTCATCAAACCGCGCGGCGCTGCCCGTCCCATCGTTGGTGCCGTAAACGCCCGGCAATCCTCCGATCGTCGTCACCACCCAGTTAGTTCCAACCGGCTCGATCCTCCTGATTGAGTTGTTAAGGTAATCCGATACGTAGAGGTTGGACGCACCGTCCACAGCAATGTCATTCGGCTCATAAAATCGCGCCCCGGTGTTCGTCCCATCCGCGCTGCCAGTCGTGCCTGCGAGGCCCGCCAGTGTCGAGACCACCCAATTTGTCCCTGAAGGCGCGAGCTTTCGTATCATGTCGTTGCCCCAATCTGCAACGTACACATTTCCAGCGCTGTCCACCGCCACTCCGGACGGAGTGCGAAAGAGCGCCGCGCTCCCAATTCCATTTGAGTTGCCGGCAATGCCCGGATTTCCGGCCAGGGTTGAGACCATCCCAGCGGGTGTGATTCGCCGGATCGTCTCGTTGCCTTCGTCCGCCACATAAATGTTGCCCGCGCTGTCCATCGCCAATTCGTTGGGGTTTGAGAATTGCGCGGCGCTTCCCAATCCGTCATTGGTGCCTGCAACGCCCGGCTGCCCGGCAAACGTCGTCACCACCCAATTCGTTCCCACCGGACTTGCTTTTCGAATGGTGTCACTGCTATAGTCCGATACATAGAGGTTGGTGGCACTGTCCACCACCACCCCCAACGGCGTATGAAAAAGCGCCGCGCTGCCCGCCCCGTCATTGGTGCCAGCCACGCCGTCCCGTCCGGCCAGCGTCGTTACCATTCCCTCAGGTGTGACCAGCCGTATGATCTCGTTGTCTATATCCGTGATGTAGATGTTACCCGCGCTATCCAAGGCAACCCCGTTGGGATGACTCATAAGAGCGGCGGCGCCTGTCCCATCGTTGGTGCCTGAAACGCCGGGTTGGCCGGCCAGTGTCGCGAAGGTGTAGGGAGAGACGTAACTGGAGGCGTTCGTTACGGTTAGTGTGCCATTCACCAGAGTGACGGTGTAGTTGGTTTGGCGGTTGTTCGTGTCTGCCAGCGTGGGCGTGATGGGATAGGTTCCTGCCGGTGAGCCCGCCGTGGCGGTGGTAGTGTAAGTTGCCGTTATATTATCGCCATTGGTCAAACCTTTGATGGATCCCTTGAAAGCTGGATTGGCCGCGCTCACTTGGCGGCTGGCGTTGGACGCCGTCACTTGCAACGGCAACGGAGTAACAACCAGGCTCACTGAATCGGTGACGCTGCCGTAATCTACCGTGTCGGAGGGTGTGAAGATAACCGCAAGCGAATTAGTGCCTGTGTTGAGCAATGTGCCATTTGTCGGGTTGTAGGCAAAGGAGCCTGGCACGCTTGCCGTAGCGTCCAACTGGTTGGAATTTAGAGGCGTCCCGTACATAATGGGAGCGGGGTTTGTCCAATACAAAGTCGGCGAAGTTTGAGCGTCAGCCACAGATACCAAGGCGTCTGTCAACATAACTGCCGCAATCAAATAAAACTTCAATTTCATGGCAAATTTACGCATATCAAATTTGTATTCTGAATGGGCTTGGAATTCTTTTGGACGCCACGCGTTATTTTGACACAAAAAAGGCCAAGCCTGCAAATGAATCCGACAATGAAGCTGGCGAATTGATCCAAAATCAAGTGTGGAACGGCTGGCTAACTCCACGGAATCACGTCGACAATGGTTCCAAACGGCAGCGTTGATTTCGGGCTGACACTCACCAATCCGTCCGCCCGGGACAATCCGCTCAAGATATGCGAAGCCTGGGCGCCCGCCAGCCGAGCCTTGCCCCCGGCGTCAAGCGCCACGCGCATGAAGTGCCGCCGGTCGGTGGGATTATTCAGCGGCTCGGCGAGCTCGGCTTGAATCGGGCGCGGACCCACTTCCCGCGCGCCTTGAAGCCGCAATAGCGCGGGGCGAACCAGCAGCGTGAAGGTCACCATCGCCGAAACCGGATTTCCCGGCAGGCCAAAAAAGAATTTCCCCTGCCAATGGCCGAACGCAAACGGTTTGCCCGGTCGAATCGCCACTTTCCAAAATTCCAATTTGCCCGCCATCGCCTCGAAGGCCGGCTTGACCCAATCCAAATCGCCAACCGAAACGCCGCCCGTGCTGACAACGAGGTCGCACTCTGAAAAGGCGAGTTCCAGCGCTTCGCGTGTGGCCGCAAAATCGTCGCGCACGATGGGATAGATTTTTGCGATGGCGCCGGCCCGACGCGCCAAGGCCGCCAGGCCGATTCGGTTGCTTTCGTAAATCGCGCCCGGCGCCAGCGGATTTCCGCCCTCCTGCAGTTCATTGCCCGTGGCGATGAAACCGGCGATCGGTTGGCGCGTCGTCGTCACGATGCCATGACCGGCCGCAGCCAGCAGGCTTAGCCGCGGCTCGGTTAATTTTTCCCCCGCTTCAACCAGCGTGTCACCCTGCTTGACGTCTTCTCCGCGGAACCGGACATTCTCCCAAGGCGCGACTTTCTCTCGGAAGCTCACGAGTTCCGGCGAACCGGCGTCCACCACAACATCTTCCTGCATCACCACCGCATCCGCGCCCGCAGGCAGGACGGAACCCGTGAAAATTTCGAACGCAGGTTCCCGGCACCACACAGGTGTCAATAAGAACTCCGGCCGGGGCATGGCCGGTGATTCGCAGCGTTGCGGGCGACTCAGCCGTGGCCAGTTTCAAATCGTCGGAACGGACGGCGTAGCCATCCATGGAGGAGTTGTCGGCGGGTGGAAGCGCGATTCCAGAAACCACCGGCGCGGCGAGAAACCGCCCGAACGCATAGTCCAGCCGCACCGATTCCGGCGGCAGCGGGTGGGCTGCGTCAAGAATTCTGGCGAGCGCTTCTTCGAGCGATAACATGGCTTAGAAATTCCTTGCTTTTCACCGCTTTATACGTATGTTCGACGTTCCACCGTCCGAACAATCGGCGGAGGCGAATTTACATTTATTTATGGCATCAGCAAACGATTTACGCAAAGGGATGGCGATCATTCATAATGGCGACGTCACAGTCGTCTTGGACACCCAGCACCGGACGCCCGGCAACCTGCGCGCCTTCGTGCAAGCCTCTCTCCGCAGCATCAAGACCGGCAAAACCTCGGACGTCCGCTTCAGTTCCACCGAAAAAATCGAAGTCATCCCAATGATGACGCGCAAGGTGGACTTCAGCTACAAAGATGGCGACGACTATGTTTTTTCCGACCCGGAAACGTTCGAGACGACGACCGTTGGACCCGAAATCGTGGGCGATGCCAAGAACTATTTGGTCGAGAACGCGATGGTTACAATCACCTACGTCAACGAGAAACCCGTTACGATCGAATTGCCTTCGAGTGTGATTTTGACAGTGACGGATGCTCCGGATGGAATTCGCGGCGATTCTTCCAACAACGTCCAGAAGCCGATCACCTTGGAAACGGGCATCACGGTTCAAGCCCCGTTGTTCATCAAGACGGGTGAGAAAATCAAAGTAGATACCCGCACCGGCAAATACATGGAGCGGGCTTAGCCGCATCGATGCAGTTGAGAAGGCTAGCGCGACCGTTCGGCCGCCTCCAGTCGGTGTCCCGCCGACTGGCTCTGGCGGAAAATGCGGATCCACCTTTCGGTGATTTATCAGAAACTTATTGATCTCTGTATAATATAGTGACAATATCACCAAAGCTCGGCTTGCTTCCAGAAGGCAGTGACCAATTTGGGTCTGCGCCGCATCCGGCTCAGGGCCTTGCGCCCGCAATGACTCAACTTCGCCAGGTCGGCCGCGCAAAGATTGGGCAACTCGTGCTGCTTGAAGTAACCCCAGACATACTCGGTGGGATTGAGTTCGGGCGCATAGGCAGGCAGTCGTTCCACCCAGATTTTGCCTTTCAGTTGATCCACATAGTCCCGCACCAGCCGGCTGCGGTGGATGGGGCCACCGTCCCAAATGACCAGAAGCTTGCCCGGGATGTGGCGTTGCAGATGTTTCAAGAATTCGATCACCTGCGGGCCTTTGATGGTGCCGGGGTAAAGCCGGAAGTAAAAGTTCCAGACCGTCACGCCAGCGATGATCGAAAGCTTTTTCCAGTTGAAGTCGAACTGCAATACCGGGGTCTGGCCGCGCGGCGCCCAAGTGCGAACCCGGTGCGGCTTCTGGCTCAATCCGCTCTCGTCGATGAAAACCACGATTCGCCTCTCGCGGAGGGCTTTTTTTTAAGCTGCGGCCAGCGCACTTTGCGCCAGCGGGTGATCTCCCGCTCATGGCGCTGCCGAGCCTGGGTGGTGGGCCGCTGGCAGCTCCAACCCAGCTTTTGCAGAAGCCGGCAAACATGGTCCTCGTGGTATTGGACGCCCGTCAACCGTTGGATAACGGCGGCCACCCGCCGGGTGGTCCAAAGCTGGGTGCCAAAGTCATGGGCTTCGGGTCCCTGTTTGAGGGCCCGTTCCAACTGGCGGAAGTTCTCGTCGGTCAGGCGGGGCTTGCGCCCGGCTCGCCCAGCCTTTTTGAGAGAGGGCGCGCCATGGTCCTGCCAAGCCTTATGCCAGCGGCTGACCGATTGCCGGTGGACGCCAACTTGGCGGGCGACCTCGGCCTGGCTCAAGCCTCGGTCGAAAAGTTTGACGGCTTTCATGCGCCGCCGTTCCAGTCGTGCAAACTGCGCCAAATCGCGTTTTACGCCTTTAGGATTTCCCATGCCCAAAAATTAGCATAAAAACAATAATGTGTCACTATATTATGCAGAGATCAATAAGATGTCTTCGGCGGGACGCCGAAGACGTCGATCTAGACGACGGCGCTCCCCAATTTCGACTGCATTTGTCACGGCTTAATGCGCTCCGCGCTCTTCCCAAAGGCCGGGACGCCGCGGCGAGGCGTCCCGGCCTTCTGCGGATCTCAAATCAAGGCGTTTCTTCGTCTTGAATATTGCGGATCCAAATGTTGCGGAAGCGCACATGGTTTCCGTGGTCTTGCAGCGCGATGGGTCCTTTCTCGGGCAGCTCCTTCTTGTAATTAGCCAGGGTTTTGTGGCCAGTCGGCCCGAGAATCGGCTGGCGATGGTGAATCACCATTCCGTTTTGAATGACAGTCACACTCGCCGGGCGGGTGAGTTCGTGGTTCTCGTTCCAGCGGGCCGCTTCGAAAATAATATCGTAAGTCTGCCATTCGCCAGGGGGCTTGCAGGCGTTGACCAGCGGCGGAGTCTGGCCGTAAATTGCGCCGCATTGGCCGTCTGGATACGTCAGGTTATTGTAGCAATCCAAAACCTGAATTTCGTAGACGCCCTGCAAAAAGACGCCGCTGTTCCCGCGCTCCTGGCTGTCGCCTTGCGGTGGCGGTTCCGCAAATTCCACATGCAATTGGAAATCGCCAAATTTTTCCTTCGTGTGAATGCCGCCGCTGTCGGGCTTGCACTCCATGAAATTTTCCTTGATGGACCAAGGCACTTCGCCGCCGCCTTTGTCGCTTTCCCATTTCGAGAAATCGGTGCCGTCAAACAACACAATGGCATCGCCTGGCGCTTTTGCGCCATCGCTGAATGTCGCGGCGGGCTTCACCACGAGCGGCCTGGGCCGGTCCGGATCATGGACGTGCCACTTGCCGGACGGAAGCATCGGAGTGTCTGTGTAACCGAGGACGGGCTCTGCATGGGATTGGAGAGCGATCGCGCTCGCGAAAGTGAGGCAGATTACGAAAGCTTTGTGCATATTTTAAGTTTGGACAGACATCCCGCGAAAATGCAAATCAATCTCGATCAATCTCAATTCGGGAGGCCTAGGAAACGGGCTTTCCGGCGCGTCTTGCCGTCGATCCGCGTATATGATTGCCACTTGCCCTTCTTCGGAAATCGAATTACTGATGGAGAAACAAATTAACCATGGACAAGATTACCCCACTTTACACGGCGACAGCGACCGCCGCCGGCGGACGCAACGGGCACACTGAAACCAGCGACGGCATTGTCAAAGCCGACCTTTCTGTTCCGAAGGAAATGGGCGGACCTGGAAAACCAGGGACAGCCACGCCGGAACATCTCTTTGCGGCGGGTTACGCGGCCTGTTTCGGCGGCGCGCTGGACTACGTTGCGAAATTGAAGCACACGAACGCCAGCAAAGCCAAAGTCACATGCGCTGTCAGCATTGGCCCGCGCGAAGGCGGGGGATTTGGGCTGGCCGTCAAAATGCGGGTCGAGGAATCAGCGATTCCCCAAGCCGACCTCGCCGCCCTGGTCAACGAAGCGCATGAAAAAATCTGCCCCTATTCTCACGCAACGCGCGGGAATGTGAACGTGGATTTCGAGATTATTGGCGCAGCCTGACCCAGCGGGCGGTCATGGAAACAGGGAAAATTTGAGGGATGTTTTCAGGAACGAGCGAGTGGAAAAACATGGCGACCCTGAGGGGAATCGAACCCCTGCTACCGCCGTGAAAGGGCAGTGTCCTAACCGCTAGACGACAGGGTCGGCTAAGAACCGTGCAATATAAACACCTTCCAGCCATTGTCACGAAAAAATTGAGATGGCTTTTTCTCGCTGGGCGAAAGGCAGGAGCGCCCCGGCGAGGCGCTTCTGCCTTGCCGATATTTTTTGCATTGCTTCAATCGACGAGGCAATTTCCTTGGCCATGAAAAGGAAATTTCATTCTTCTCGCGATATCATCATCCGGACAGGCAATTTGAAGGAGGCGGCAAAATTTTATAAGACCATTCTCGGGCTGCCGGTCACCATGAAAAGCAAAACGATGATGGGCTTTGAGACGGGATCTTTTTGTTTGTATGTAGAGGAGGGGAAAGATCACGGGCCCGTGTTTGAATTTCTCGTGCCCGGCGTGCAGGCGGCGAAAAAGAAATTGGTGGCGGCGGGCTGCGTCGTTTTGGAAGAGAATCCTGAGGTCCCCCGT
The DNA here is from genome assembly GCA_963764165.1 of uncultured Verrucomicrobiae bacterium. Classification (GTDB taxonomy): domain Bacteria; phylum Verrucomicrobiota; class Verrucomicrobiia; order Limisphaerales; family Palsa-1400; genus Palsa-1400. The sequence goes on along the minus strand of CAVXRD010000002.1, from coordinate 1,779,635 downwards.
TGCTATGTGCGCGACCCTTACGGTATTGTTTTCAATATCGGTGAAGCTGCCTGAATAATTAAATTTTGCCCGTCTGTCTCCGCCCATGCTGAATTTGTCCACTCTGAATCCCGCCCAGCGCGCCGCTGTGGAAACGACCGAAGGCCCCGTCCTGATTCTCGCCGGCGCAGGCACCGGAAAAACGCGCGTCATCACCTTTCGCATCGCGCGCCTCATTGAAAAAGGCGTCAACCCCGGAAACGTGCTGGCGGTGACGTTTACAAATAAAGCCGCCCGCGAAATGCAGGAGCGCGTGCGCCAGATTATCGGTCGCGCTCCGAAAGGTGAAAACGGCGAGAAGCCCGCCCGCCCGACGATGTGCACGTTTCATTCGCTCTGCGTGCGCATCTTGCGGCAGCACATTGAAAGGCTCGGCTACAAAAAAAGCTTTGTCATTTACTCCGAGTCCGATCAATTGAGCACGATCAAGCGCATTCTCAGCCACGTCTCAGACAAAGGCGCCAAGACCGATGCATACGCGGTGCTGTCGATGTTGAGCAAGTTTCGCAATGGCGGCGAACGCCAATCGATGTTTTCCGATCCAAACGTCGTCGCGCTGGCGCAGCACGTGCGCCTGAAATACGAATCCGCCTTGCGCGCCTGCAACGCGGTGGATTTCGACGATTTGATTTTGCTGACGCTGCAGCTTTTCACCGAGCACCCGGACGTGCTCGAGATTTGCCGCGAAAAATATAAATACGTCATGGTGGACGAATACCAGGACACCAACGCCGCGCAATTCAAGCTGGTGCATTACCTCACATCTGTTCACCGAAATCTCTGCGTCGTTGGCGATGATGACCAGAGCATTTACGGCTGGCGCGGGGCGGAAACGGCGAATTTGCTCGAGTTGGAAAAATATTTTGCGGAAGTCAAGGTGGTGAAGCTTGAGCAGAATTATCGCTCGACCAATACGATTCTTTCCGCCGCCAACGCAGTCATTAAGAATAATCCGCGCCGCCGCGGAAAGCAGCTTTGGTCGCAGAACGGGCAGGGGAGCCTCATTACGCTGCACACGTTTTCAAATGACGAAGAGGAGGCCCGCCGCATGGCGGAGAATTTTGAAGTCGAGCGCATGGCCCGGGCGGTGCCGTGGAAGGATCAAGCGGTGCTGTTCCGCACCAACCAGCAATCGCGGCCCATTGAAATCGCGCTGAGGCAATTGGGAATTCGTTATCATTTGGTGGGCGGACAGAGTTATTTTGACCGGCGTGAGATTAAGGATTTCTTGGCCTTCCTGAAAACACTTCTCAATCCGAGCGACGACATCAGCTTGCTTCGGATCGCCAACGTTCCTGCGCGCGGCCTCAGCGACGTCACGATGGAACGGTTGCTCAAGGCGAGCCAGGAGCGGAATTGCCCCGTCTTCAACGCGATGAAACACACCGACGTGCAGGCGAGTTTTACCGCCGCGACGCGGCAGGCGATTGGGCGATTTGTCGAATGGGTGGAGACTCGCCACGGGCAATTAAAAGAGCGTCCAGCCATTTCGCTGCCGAATTGGGCGCGGAACATTCTCGATGAAATCGGCTACGAAGCGGAGTTGAAGCGCGGCGAGAAAAGCCCCGAAACCGCCGAAAACCGCATCAACAATTTGCGCGACCTGATCGCCGATTTGCCAGCGAGCGCCAGCGATCCTGAGGCGGCGCTGCACGATTTTCTCGACGATTTGAGCCTCGATTCCGACCGCGAAGAGGACAAGGAAAATCCAGGCGATGCTGTGACGTTAATCACTGTCCACAGTTGCAAAGGCCTGGAATTTCCGCGCGTGTGGATCGTTGGCATGGAAGATGGGTTGATGCCGCACGCGCGCTCAAAAGTGGAAGGCACGCTTGACGAAGAACGCCGGCTCTTCTATGTCGCGATGACCCGCGCCCGGCAAACGCTGACACTAAGCCACTGCGCTGCTCGAAAAAAATACGGGGAACTAAGACCGTGCCACCCTTCGCCGTTCCTGCGCGAAATTCCGCCGGAGTTGCTGGAGTCCGGCGACGAGCAGGGCAAGAAACCCGTCACCCCTGAAACCGGCAAGAATTTCTTCGCGGCGATGCGGGCGGCGGCGAGTTGAGGTTTGGACGCCTCGCCGGGGCGTCCCGAGTGAGGCATTCTACAGGCGCATGTGCTTCGCATTACGGCGAGATCGGCAGCATGACTTCATAAAATCCGTCATCTTCTGGAGCGTTCGTGTCTGTCAAAGTTCCGTTGCCGTTTAGATCCGCAGAGTTTGTCGCGACCGGCACCCACGCCACGGGCGGAGCGAGATTGGTCGTAAATAAAAGCTGATGCTGAGCCGTCGGAGTGCCGGTAAAACTGATTGTCCGCCAGCCGTTCGATTGAACTGTAATCTGTGAGATGGAAGGCGCGACTGCTAATTCAAGCGGGACAATGCTGCTCGTCACGCTTCCGAACGGGCTTGAAATCACCACAGTGTAATTTCCAGCGGCGCTGGCCGATGCGTTAGTGATGGTCAAACTTGGCAAACCGGAGTAAAAAATTTCACGGAGGTATCTGGATTGCTGGTCGGCGATAAACAGATTCCCGAAAGGGTCGGTGCAAATGCTTCGCGGCTGGCTTAGCCTGGCCGCAGTGGCTGGCCCGCCGTCGCCAGAGTAGTTTGCCACACCGTTCGTGGAGCCTGCGGCTGTCTGGATAATGCCATTGGTGCCGACGATGCGAATTCGACTGCCCATATACTCGCTCATATAGAGATTTCCGATTGCATCGAAAGCGACTCCGAAAGGCACGAAGAGCAAAGCATTCGTCGCGCGACCTCCATCACCTGCAAAACCGACTCCGCCGTTCCCCGCCGCGCTCGAGGCAAGCCCATTTGTGGCGAGTTTTATAACGTAGTTTTCCGTCGCCACGTAGGCATTTCCGATCGAATCCAGCGCGAGTCCTTGAGGGCTGGTGATGCCGAAATTTGTCCCTGCGTTGTTCGTTCCGAAGGCTCCGAACGAGCCGCCGTCCCCAAGGATCGTGTTGATGATTCCGGCCGCATTGATCATTCGAACCCTATTATTGGTCTCATCGGATATGTAGACGTTGCCGACCGGATCACAAGCAATACCCGTGATGAGGCTTACTTGGGCCGACGAGGCCGCACCGCCATCCCCGCTAAAGCCGGCCTTTGTTGTGCCAGCTACGGTGCTCACAATTCCGTTCGGAGCAACCTTCCATAGCTTTCCAAGCCCGCCGATGTATATGTTGCCGAACAGGTCCGCTCCGACTGACTCCACGGACGGAAACGCCGTGTTGGTGGCTTGGAATCCGCCGGGAGGGTTTGGGGAGTTTATGTTCCCTGCGAAGTTCCAGATCAATCCACTGGAATCAATCCTTAGGACACTACGCGAATTCTGATCAGCCAAATAGACGTTTCCGGCCAGGTCGCTGCACAAGCCGGTGCAATATATAATGGCATTAGTGGACGGAACGCCGTTTGGATAAAAATTCGTTCCTTGCCCCGCAATGGTGCCAATGATGTTGTTGGGCAAGTTGGTCCCGTTCAATTGCCATGTATAAGTAAATGGGCCTGTTCCGCTGACTGTAACGCTGAGATTTGCGTTGCTACCCGGCAAAACGAGGCTGCTAATTGTCTGGGTGACAATTGTGGGCGGCACCCCTACGGTGAGCAGTGAAACTAATCCCTCGGCGCTCGAAAATGAATTGGTCACAACAACCGAATAGCTGCCACTTTCGTCCAAGGTGGCGTTGGTCAATGTCAGCGTGCTGGACAAGCCGGCTTCCACCAGATTCGTTCCGTCTTGGAACCATTCGTAATAAAGCGGCCCCGTTCCTGTCGCACCGACCGAAAGGCTGATGCTTCCGCCGGCCAAAACATACTGATTTGTTGGGGTGGATGTGATGGCTGGCGGCAGGCCGACGGTCAAGGCAGCCACGCTGCTCGTGACACTGCCTGTGCTGTCGCTCACTACCACCGTGTAGTTTCCGGCGTTGGTGAAGGTGAGGTTGCTGAGGGTCAACGTCGGGCTGAGTTGGTAGGGGAGCACTTCCCGGATGCGGCCATTTCCCATGTCCGAGATGAAGAGATCGCCCTTGGAATCGACGGCAACGGCGTATGGGAAATTGAGACTGGCTCCCGTGGCGATATAGCCGTCTCCGCCAAACCCCGCCGCACCATTCCCGGCGTATGTCGAGATTGTTCCGCTCAGAAATGTGCTGTAGGTCGTAGGCGCGATGGGCGATTTATTGGTGATGATCGAATTCGGCCCAACCATTCGAATCCGATTATTTCCGGTATCAGCGATATAAATATTGAGATTAAAATCTACCGCCACGCCGCGAGCTGCCAAGAGCGTGGCCTGTGGGCCCGGGCCGCCATCACCGGCAAATCCGCCACCTCCCTTTCCCGCCACGTCGATTGTCATGCTGTTGGAGGTCGCGATCACACGTCCGTTGAGCCAGTCGGCAATAATCACGTCACCCATAAAATCCACCGCGACCCCCGTGGGATTGTGGAGTTGAACCGGCGTATAACCGGTGTCAGCGCTTCCGGCAGTTCCGGTGCCTTCGATCGTATACACCGAGCCAGCAAAGGTCCTTCTGACCCGTTGGTTTCCGAGGTCGATAAAGTAGATGTTCGTGGCAATGTCCAATGCGAGTCCCATTGGGGAACTGATCTCGGTGCTGGCCGGGGCGAAGCCATCCCCGTTATACCCGGCGGTTCCAGTGCCGATAATCGTGGTAATAATGCCGTTGGTATCGATTTTTCGAATTCGATTATTTCTGGTGTCCGCGATGTAGACCTGTCCCGCTCCATCAACGGCGACGCCGGACGGATTGTTGAGCGCCGCGCTGGTGGCCGCGCCTTTGTCGCCGCTGTAGGACGGATTGCCGTTGCCGGCAATGGTGCTAATGATCCCATTCGTGACCTTGCGAATGCGGTTATTCCCGGTATCAGCTATGTAAAGGGTGCCTGCTGAATCGACTGCGATGGCATACGCATTCGTGATGAACGCATTTGTGGCTTTGCCGTTATCGCCCAGCGCGCCCGTTCCGCCGCCTGCCACTGTGAGGATCGCGCCCGGCAGATTCGTGCCGTTCAATTGCCATGTGTAGGTCACAGGATTGGTGTCCGTCACCCCGACCGAAAAGCTGACCGAACTCCCGACCGCAGCCAGTTGGCTCGCGGGCTGATTGGTGATAACCGGCTGCGCTTGTGCGAAACGCAAGGAAGAATACAGGAGCCAGAGAACTAATCGCCCAGCCAAGCTGGAGGCCTTGGTCGTCATGGCCGATAACTACTTCTGAAAAAGCCATCGGTGTCAAGGAGATTCACCTCGTAACCGACCGGTTTGTGCTGATCCGACAAGTCATTTTACCAGCCCCGCATCCTTCAGCATAAAACTATCCGGTGGCACCGGGGCGCCGAGGAAGCGGTCGTCGCCGACGAATTCCAGCAAATTCTTCTTGATGATGCATTGGGTTTTGCCTGCCATCTCCAACGCGCGAATGGCGTCCCAGCCCTCCAAATCGTAAGCGGCAAGGCTATGCCGGAAAAAGTGATAGGAAGCGTGCGACCCTTCGGGCGGCGCAGCGCGGGTGTTGAGATCAATGGCGAGGGTCCGGCGGACTCCGTCCCAATCTGTGTCGTTGAACAACGCGCGCTTCTCGAAATGCTTGTGCCGAATCCTGTCCGCCGTGTGCTGGTCTTTGACGATGATGATCGGTTCCAGCGGGTCTTCTGTCGTGTGAATGACAAGAAACGGCGCGACAACCGTGGCGTGAAGGTAGGTATGGTTGGTCAGGGCGGCGACAGCGTCCAGAAGCGTTGGATTTGCGTTCGTAATGTCCGCGTGGGCGCGGTGGAAGAAATAGAATTCGTCTGTCGCTCCGGGCATGAATATGAGGGCCTTCACGGCGTCGTTCTTCTTGAACGAGTTGAGCATGACGCGGGCGAAATTGAAACGGTCGATGTTCGTCACGCTTTCGACTAGCGGCATTTTTGCGAATTCCTGCTGCCACGAAGGCTGGGCTTGCGCGCGGCCAATGAAGGCGGCGGCGAAGGCAACGAATCCGAGTATGGAGATTTTGATGTGGCGAATCATTGTCAAAAAGAAAGTTGAGCGAGGCGTTCTTGCGCCTGGCTGGCGCAGCGGGTGATGTAGCTCAATGTCCGGCCGGCCTCTTCCAGCCGCCGCAGCGGCAATGCGGAGGAGCGGGCTTCCGGCGGTGCGGCGGGGGCGGATTCCCAGGCTGCGTTCATTGCGCGCAATTCTGCCAAAAGCCCATCGCGCCGCAACTCGATTCGTTGCTGCAGCGCCATGAGCTTTGCCGTCCAATCCAGCGATTGTTCAAACAACTGCGCTTGGATCAGCGGTGAAGTGGCGCGGGCTTTCGCGGTGAGGAATTGATCCACCTCGCGGCAAAGCTGTCCGCATTCCATGAACAAATCCATCGAATCACCCGGAATGCTCTGGACGCTGGCGGGAGGGGCTCCCGTTTCCAGCGCGAATAAATGAAGCACACGATCCTTCGGTTCGCGAAGGCAATTATAGGCCGCGTTGATCTCGGCGAATTTTGCGGTGGCGGCGGATTGCCCGTCTGCCCTTTCGGTGTGGACTCGGTCAGGGTGCCACTTGGACGAAAGTTCGAGAAAAACCGCTTTGAGCGCGTCGGGCTCCAGCCATGGCAGGCGGGGCTGGCCGAGCAATGCAAAATAATCGGTCGCGGCCACCGGAGAATATTTTTAAGCGCTGAAACTCTCGCCGCAGGAGCAGGAACTGGCGGCATTGGGATTGCGCACTTTGAACCCGCCATCTTGCAGCGCATCGACAAAGTCCAATTCGCTTCCCGTCACATAGAGGGCGCTCTTGGGATCGACGACAACGCGGATGCCGCCGCTTTCCACCATGATGTCGCGATTGGCCGGCTGGTCCTGCAGATCCATTTTGTATTGCAGCCCGGAACATCCGCCGCCGACCACAGCCACGCGCAAAACGCCTTGGGGCCGGCCCTGGCGTTGCAGCAGGGACGTCACTTTTTTGGCCGCCGCGGGACAAACCTTGATCAGCCGTTCATCGCCAATTCGGAAACTGGCGGACGGAGCGGTGTTGGCGGCGGCAGGTTTGCCAGCGATCATGCCGCAAGATACGCGTTGCGGATGGAGCGGTCAATGCGCATCGGTCGCGCAGTTGCAGGGCTGGAATTCTTCATGCGCATTCCACGTTTCTGTGTTTCGAGGGTCAATTGCAATATAATCTCTGAAAAAGCGCCAACAGGTTCCTCCACGTTTTCAGTGGAGTGGCGGGGGCTGCGCACACGCTTTTCGGGATGCGCGCGCACTCTCGCGCGGGCGTCTTTTGCCAACCCACCGTTTGTTTTTGGGAACCCGGCGAGTGGCGCGTGTCATGGAATACTCAATCTCACTCCAGTATCACCTAATCGCAGCTAGTCGCACCAAATCGCACCTGTTTTTTGAAAAATCACAAATGAACTCGATGCTCAAAGCGTCCGGCGGAATGCCGCAGGATGGCTGCGCCCACCCTTTCTGCGTGACTTTCACGCGGTCAAACCCCACAGTGCGTCCAAGGTGAATCACGATTCTCCAGTTTCTCGCAGCGGCCGGTTCTCGGAAGGTCCAGAGGCCGATGTCGCCCATTACACTGAGTCCGTTTCGTTCGATTGGCGGCTGTGGGAGCAGGACATTCTGGGCTCGCTGGCCCATGCCGCCATGTTGGAAAAAATCGGCATTTTGACCAAGGGCGAACTGCTCGAAATCGAGACCGCCATGAACGATATCGCCCAGGAAATCTGCGAGGATAAATTCCCGTGGAATCCGGCTCTCGAAGATGTCCACATGAACATCGAGGCCGAATTGACCCGCCGCACGCCTGCCGGGGCCAAGCTCCACACCGCCCGCTCGCGCAACGACCAGGTCGCGCTCGATATGCGGATGTGGCTGCGGGACGAGATTGTGGATTTGAGTGGCGGGTTGCGTTTGCTCCAAGGCGCGCTGCTGAAGCTGGCGGAGGAAAATTCCGATGTGGTTTTGCCCGGTTACACCCATATGCAGCGGGCGCAGCCGGTTTTTGTCGCGCATCATTTGATGGCTTACATGGAAATGTTCGAGCGCGACGCCGGGCGCCTTGTCGATTGCTTTCATCGCGCCAATGTTTGTCCCCTCGGCAGCGGCGCGATTGCGGGTTCCACCTTGACGCTTGATCGCGAAATGGTTGCCACCATGCTGGGCTTTGTGGATCACAAGGGCCGCCCGCGATTGACGCAAAATTCGATGGATGCCGTCAGCGACCGGGATTTTGCGGTGGAATTTTGCGCGGCGGCAGCGATTATCGCGGCGCATTTGTCGCGCCTGGCGGAGGATTGGATTTTGTGGGCCACGGCGGAGTTTAATTTCATCACCATCTCGGACGCCTACACCACCGGCTCATCGCTGATGCCGCAAAAGAAAAATCCGGACGTCGCCGAATTGACGCGCGGAAAATCGGGGCGCGTTTATGGGAATTTGGTGGCGCTGCTGACGATTCTCAAGGGCCTCCCGATGACCTACAACCGGGACATGCAGGAGGACAAGGAGCCGCTTTTCGATTCCGCCGATACCGTCCGCAACGCCGTCCGCCTCATGGCCGGCATGGTGGCGAACACCACCATCCGGGCCGCGCAATGCACTGCCGCCGCGGCCGACGCGTCGCTCCTGGCCACCGACCTGGCGGACGCGCTGGTTCGCAAGGGGATGGCGTTCCGCGTGGCGCATCAGGTCGTCGGCACAGCCGTCGCGGTGGCGGCGAAATTGGGCCGGCCGCTCGACCAGCTTACGATTCAGGAATGGAAGGAAATCAATGTCGCCTTCGACGAAAGCGTGCTGGAAGTTTTTGACCTGAAGAAGGCTCTCGCCAAGCGCAATCTGGTCGGCGCGCCCAGCCCGCAGCAAATCACCAAGCAACTGGCCCGCTGGCGAAAAATCCAGGCCGGAGCATGACTGCGCGAGACATCTCACGGCGCGGCAAAGCGCCAGCGAAGGCAGGGACGCCTCGCCGAGGCGTCCGGGTCGCGGCGCGATTCACGCGTAAGCGCGGACGCCTCGGCGAGGCGTCCCTACCTTTGTGTGGCTGACGAATTGTTGACATCCCTGCTGCGCGATGTTTCCCGGTCGTTCTACTTGACGATGCGCGTCCTGCCGGGCGGCGTCCGGCGGCAAATCAGCCTCGCTTACCTTCTGGCGCGCGCCACCGACACCATCGCCGACACCGAGCTGGTGGACGTTGCCTCCCGGCTTTCCGCGCTGACGGCGTTGCGCCGGCGCATTCTTGGACAAAGCAGCGAGCCATTGCCGCTGGCGAAATTGCGGGAAAACCAGGGATTGGTTGCCGAGCGCGTCCTGCTGGAACGTTCCGAGGACAGTTTGAAATGGCTTGGTGAATTGGAAGAACGCGACCGCCAACTCGTGCGGAAAGTTCTCGATGTCATCATTAGCGGGCAGGAATTGGATTTGCAAAGATTCGGCGGCGCCAGCGAGACGAACATCGTCGCGTTGGATTCGCCGGCGGAATTGGACGATTACACTTACCGCGTAGCCGGTTGCGTGGGAGAATTCTGGACGGAACTCTGCGCGGAGCATTTGTGGCGCGAGGCTGAGGCCGACCGTGCGGCGCTCCTCCGCGACGGCATCCGGTTTGGCAAAGGATTGCAGCTCGTCAACATTCTGCGGGACATCCCAAAGGACTTGCGGCAGGGCCGGTGTTATATGCCAGCGCAATCGTTAAAGTTCATCGGAATGAGCCAAAACGACCTTCTGTTGACAGAAAACGGGGTGAAATTCCGCGCTGTTTACGACCCTCTGCTTGACATGGCGCAGGGACATTTGGCAGCGGGTTGGCAGTACGTTCAAGCCCTGCCGAGAAAACAAATGCGGCTGCGATTAGGCTGCGCATGGCCGGTGTTGATCGGCGCGCGCACGCTGCAAAAGCTGCGGGCGGGAAATGTGCTTGACGCAACGAAGCGCATCAAAGTGACACGGCCGGAAATCCGCGCGATATTGCTGCGCACGATTTTCCTGCTTCCGTTTCGCGGCGCGTGGCATGCGCAATTTCAGAAAGAATTGGAGTTGCTTCCATTCAGTGTTTCCTCTAAATAAGTAAAAAAGAGTTATGACATACCTAAAAACTTGCTTCATGGCGTGTACCATTGCCACCGCCATGGGATTTGCGGCCCAAGGCCAGCCAGCCCCGGAGAACCCCGATACCGCCAAGATGCTCCAGGCGCTCCATGACGCGGAAAAGGCCGCCGAGACCAACCAGCCGCCGATGGCCGCCAAAGCCCAGCCCGTCACCGCCAAGAAGCAAGCGGAAGCTCCGAAAAAGCAAGCCGAGGCGACGGAGAAACAGCAGAAGGCCGAACGCCTCGCCGCGGAACGCGAAGCCAAGCGCGTGGAAAAGGAAAAGGAAAAAGCCGCCGAAGCGCAGAAGGAAGCTGCCATCAAGGAAGCCAAAGCCAGGGCAAAAGCCGCCGAGCAAGCGAAGAAGGACGCGGAAGCCAAAGCCAAAGCCGACGCTCGGCTCAAGGACGAGCAGGCAAAATTTGACGAGAAGAAGAAGCGCGAAGAAGCCGATGCCAAGCTGAAGGCGGAGGAACAGCGCAAAAAAGACATGGCAAATGCCACCGCCACAAAGGCGGCCGCCGATGCGAAAGCCCGCGACGAAAAAGCCAAGGCGGAAGCCGCGAAGCTGAAGGCGGACCAGGACTCCAAGAAGATGGCTGCCGACAAGGATCGCGCCGCCAAGCTCAAGGCTGAGAACGACGCCAAAATGAAGAAAGATCAGGAGAAGAAGAAGCTCGCTGACGCCGAAGCCGCCGCGAAACGCAAAAAAGCCCAGCAGGAAACCGCCGCCAATCTCGAAAAGCTGAATAAGCAAGTGCCTGCCGCTTCTGTGTCGGCTTCCAAGACGTCCACTGCAAAAACGGGCACGGCCAAATCCGGCCCCACCGCCATGGCCGCCGCCTCGGGGCCGCCGACGAAAGAGCAGCGCCTGGCTGACCTTCTCCGAAAGTACCAAGCGGACCAGATTACGCCGATGGAGTATCACACGGCCCGCGCCAAAATTCTGGCTGAACCATAACGGATTCGCTCCTTTGACCCGCCGGTGCGACCGCCGGCGGGGTTTTCATTTTATTGATAGTGCGCCATGCTTTGAACTGACCATGCATTCTTTTTTCTACCGCAAGAATGAATTGTTTTGCGAAAAAACGCCTATCAAAGAACTCGCCGCTCGCCACGGCACGCCGCTCTACGTTTATTCGCAGGAGACGCTGACCCGGCGCTTCAATGATTTGGACTCGGCGCTCCAGCCCCTCGACCACCAAATCTGCTACGCTGTCAAAGCGAATTCCAACGTCGCCATTCTTCGCGTTTTGGCGCAGCTTGGCGCGGGTTTCGATATCGTGAGCGAAGGCGAGCTTCGCCGCGTCCTTGCTGCGGGCGGCGACCCGGCCAAATGCGTTTTCGCGGGCGTCGGCAAGACGGATCGCGAAATCGAATTCGCGCTTTATCGCGGCGTGTATTGCTTCAATGTCGAGAGCGAGCCAGAACTTGCCCGCATCAATCGAGTGGCGGGCAAGTGCAAGAAAATCGCCCCCGTCGCCATCCGCGTTAATCCGAACGTCGACGCGCACACGCACGCCAAAATCACCACGGGCACTTACGAGAACAAATTCGGCATTCCGTTCGAGGAGATCGAAGCCGTTTATGCGCGCGCGACGAAATTGAAGAATTTGCGGTGGCGCGGTTTGCAGACGCACATTGGCTCCCAACTGACAGATGTCACGCCTTTCGAGACCGCGGTCAAAAAGCTGTCGCCGCTGGTGGCGGCGCTGAAGGATAAATACGGGCTGGAATTTTTCAGCATCGGGGGCGGATTGGGAATTGTCTACAACCCCGCCCTCGAGAGCGGCCCGGACGCCTGGTGGGCATCCCCGGCGGGATCGAAATTGCTCACGCCGAGCCGCTACGCCGAACGGCTCAAGCCGCTGTTCGCGCAAATGGGGGTGAAGATTCTGCTCGAACCCGGCCGCTTCATTGCCGGCAATTCCGGCGTGCTTGTCACCCGCGTTGAATTTGTCAAACATACCGGCGCCAAGACCTTTGTCATTGTTGACGCGGCGATGAATGACTTGATCCGCCCCGCCATGTATGACGCCTACCACGAAATTGTGCCGGTGCGGAAACGCGCGGGCGAATTGGTTTCGTCGGATGTGGTTGGGCCTGTATGCGAATCAGGCGATTTCTTCTGCAAAAACCGCCCGCTCCCCAAGGCGCGCGAGGGCGATTTTCTTGCGCTGATGAGCGCGGGGGCGTATGGGTTCACCATGGCATCCAATTACAACACCCGCGCGATGGCCGCCGAGGTCCTGGTCCACGGCTCCCGGACTGCATTGATCCGCCCGCGCCAGCGCCTCGAGCAGCTTTGGGCGGATGAAAAAATTCCCGCCTGGCTCCGATGAAACCAAATCCAATACTAGTATTGACAGCTCTCCTGGCAATGACCTTTTCCGCCTTAGCCCAGGATCCCAAGCGCTTCGAGAAAGACATTGAAGCTTTCACGACGGCTGACGCCGCGCATCCGCCGCCCAGGGACGCTGTCCTTTTCATTGGCAGCTCGACGTTCCGGCTTTGGAATTCGCTTGAGAAAGATTTTGCGGAGCACAAGGCGATCAACCGCGGCTTTGGCGGATCGCAGATGAGCGATGCCAACTATTATTTTGACACAATCGTCGCGCCTTATCATCCAGCGTTGATCGTGCTTTACGAGGGATCCAATGACATCAATGACCGCAAATCGCCCGAGCAGGTGTTTGAGGGTTTCAAAATTTTCGTGGCCAAGATGCATGAGAAATTGCCCAATGCCCGGCTCGCCTTCGTTTCCATTTTGACGACGCCCGTTCGCTCGTTGCAAATCGACAAGGTCAAGACGGCGAACAAGTTGATCCGCGATTATATTGATCACGACGACAAATTGATTTTCATCGACGCCTTCCCTTCATTGCTGGGACCGGATGGAAAAGCGAATTCAGATTATTTCCTTGCGGACCGGCTGCACCCGAACTTGAAGGGATACGCCATTCTGAAAAAAGTCATCGAGCCGTATTTGTCGAAATATTGAGGGAATCGCGCTGCTGCCTCCACAGCAGCCACGCGTGATGGATGATGGGCGCGGACATCAACAGAAGAGCGCCGGCGAAGGCCAGCCAGTTGAATGATTTCGGCAGCGCATTTCGCACGGCAACCGGGCCGCGGGAAGCCGCGGCCATGGTGTCAGCCATGAACACACACAGGGCCGCCACCACACCGAATGCTCCCAGTGCCAGCGCAGTCAGCCGCGCCCGAAACCGCGCCGGCGCATGGGCGAATTGGCTGCCGAGCGTTCCCCAGAGAATCAGCAGCACGGAAATGAGCACCGGCGCCAGCACGGGACCCCACCACGGCAGCGGGATCAGAAATAAAATATCCCAATCCATCACCGAATGCGGCCAGCCGTACATGACTTTCAAAAACACATAATAAAAAATGTCCCACACACCGAAGGCGATGGCGGAGTAGCCCAGGCAGCTTCGCCAATTCCGGCCCGCCAGCATTCCGACTGTAAATAACATGATCAGCGTCGCGGCCTCCCGCACAATTTCCACCTGCGCCATCGCTCCGACGACTGGAAACGGATCGGGCTGATAAGGCTCCAGCCGATGCACCATCGTGCGCAAATAATAAACCACCGCCGATTCCACCCACGCCATCGCCACGGCGTAGATGCAGACAATGACCCATCGCTTCTTGTCGTTCACACTTTCCTTTCAAAAACAAACTTCACTTTGCAATACAAAGTAAGACGCGCCGGGTTGCCGTTTGTTCAAATCTTTTTTGGCGAAGGAGAAGAATCCTGCCCAGCTTTCTGGAAACCGCTGCGTAGCGCTCCTAAAGTTTCAGTGAGGCTTTCCGATGTAATCCAGTGTAACGAGCGGTGAATGAATGAGTTGGAAACCATAGAGTTGAAATCAATCGTGTAAACAAGGTCATCGCCAATGCCACGCAAACCCACCCATAGAAATCGCCCTGCGGCTGACCGCAGCGCCTGCCTCCTTTGCCGACGCGGATACCGGCCCGCCGTTTGCTGGCGGTATCGGATTTCGTGCAGGACATTTCTGTTGACTGGTGGTCTTCCAAAACATGGTCGCCAATGGCTCAAGCTCGCCATGACCTGCCGCCGATTCTGGCTTTGACAAATACGCCAAGCTCCCCCCAAAGAAACAGCCCTCTTGTAGTATTTGACTCACAACGGCTTGCGCAAGCCGCGGCGTCCGCTTTCACTTGCCGCTAAAGTCTTTTGCGGGCGCCGCCGATAACAGAGATGTCGCATGACGGTTAAGGCGAGTCGGATTAAACAGCAGGACACAGAAGCACCATGCTCACGCCCTGCTGCCGCAAGCTTATTTATGATTCGAGCAAATCAGGGCTTTTATCTTTGGCGGATTGGTGAGAGCGCGCCAAAGGAACACGCTTTTCCGTCGGGAACGCACCCGCCGCAGCCGGCGGTTTGACATATGAATGTCCCTACTCAAGTTCGGAACAACCGCATCCTGGTGATCGACTATAATCGCTCGATCAGCCCGGATATGCGGCGCATTCTGCGCTGCCAGAATCCGGGTTCTTCGGCAGTCAACAACAATGAGCATGATCTGTTCGGCGATCCGGCGCCCATTCCAGATTCGCTGACATTTGAAGTGGAATCGTCCGGGCACGGCGACGAGGGGCTGCACATGATCGAGGAGGCGCAGATTGCGGGGCGGCCTTTCGCGGTCGCGTTCATCGATGTCCGCTCGCCCGCCGGTCCCGACTCGATGGACACGGTGGCCAGGCTTGTCCAACGGTTTCCCGATTTGCAAGTCGTTCTCTGCACGGCCCAATCCGATCATTCATGGGAGAAGTTGATTCGGGTCATCACGCGCTCGGATAGCCTGCTCATTCTTAGAAAGCCTTTCGATAGCATTGAAGTTCTGCAATTAGCCAACGCGCTCACCCAAAAATGGAGCCTGACTCACGAGGTCAGCGGCCGTCTTCGCGACCTGGATCGCCTCGTGGCGCAACGGACGCGCGATCTGCAGCAGACCAACGAAAAACTCAAAAAGGAAATCTCCGAACACATCCGCCTGGCGGGCCAATTGCGCCAGGCCCAGAAAATGGAAGCCGTCGGGCAATTGGCCGCTGGCATCGCCCACGATTTCAACAACATGCTCACGGTGGTGCAGGGCAACACGGCTCTTCTCCTTTCGGCAACCACTCCCGATTCGCCGGATTTCCGGTCGCTGGAAAATATTCGGACAGTTGCCGACCGCGGGGCGAAGCTGGTCGGGAAATTGCTGACGTTTTGCCGCCAGCAAATTGTGGAGCTGCGCCCGACGCAATTGCGCGATTCGCTGGAAGCAGCCGCCGCCCGGCTGCCGCGCGCCCAGACGCCGGAAATCAAGCTTGATGTGCATATCGCGCCCGGCCTCCCGATGGTCAACGCCGACGGTCAAATGATGGAAACGCTGCTGATGAATCTCGCGGCCAACGCGCGCGAAGCGATGCCGAACGGCGGGATTCTCTCTCTGGCAGCCGCCCCGGTGACTCTTTCCGCCGGGGAGCTGCCGGCAAATCCAGACGCGCGGCCAGGCGACTTCGTGCGTTTGACAGTCAGTGACACCGGGATTGGGATCGAGCCGGAAGATTTGCCCCGCATCTTCGAGCCATTTTTCACCACCAAGGGGCCCGAGCACAGCGCCGGCCTGGGGCTTTCGACGGTCTACGGAATCATCAAACAGCATCATGGCTGGGTGGATGTGCAGAGCAAAGTGGATCGCGGCACCGCGTTCCGCGTTTACCTGCCCGCGATCGCAATGAAAGAATCGCAGGCCTTGCCGGGTCCGATTTCAGCTCCGTTGGCGGCATCCGCGCCCGGGACCAAGCCCGTGGCCGGGCATGAAACCATCCTTGTCGTTGACGACGAGCCGGATCTGCAGGACCTCGTCGCGCATGTGCTCTCCAGCGGGGGATACAAAGTCATCTCCGCCAACTCCGGGCGAGAGGCCCTGGAGAAATGGGGCCGGCGCGCGGGCGACATTCATTTATTATTGACAGACATCGTCATGCCCGATGGCGTCACGGGCCAGAAGCTTGCCGGCCAGCTTACCGCCGAAGATCCGCGCCTGAAGGTTATTTTCACCAGCGGTTACGCGGCGGGGCTTCCGGGCACGCATCTTGAGAGCATCGATGAGCATAATTTCCTGGCCAAACCATATCGGCCAGCGACTCTGCTAAAAGTGGTGCGCGAATGCCTTGACCGCCCGATGGCCGCCGCGAAAACGAAAAATTCCGCGCAGGAAGCGGCCTGAGCCGGAACGAATCAGTTGGTATTGGGAGCGCGACCGTCCCGTCCGCTCTGGCCGGCTGCTCGCAGGCAGGTCTTACGATGACTCTACCAAGACCGATTGGCGAACCGCCGGCGCTCCACAGGTTTTCGGCGAGACGACCGCGCGCCCAAGGCAACTGAATCATTCCCGGACGGGCACCGGTCCCTTAGTTTACTGGGCCGGGATGGGGTAGCCTTTCCAAAGCCATTCGAGCGCTTCAGGCAGCGTTTGATTTCGGACATTGCGGTCCACATGTCCGGCGTTGACGGCATACACATATTGGTAGTGGTAGCCTTTTGCGCGGAGCGCTTTTGCCATGTGATTATTTGCCTCCACCCAATCGTGCATTCCATCGCGCATCGAATTCGGGTTATACAGATCGCGGTCGCCCACTTCGAGCCAGAGGCGGATCGGCTTCACGGGGCTTTGCGGTATCAGCGTTTCATGAAAATCCCACGCGCCGCCCGGCGTCTCGGGATTGAACGGCCATTGCTGGTTCACGAACGTGCCCGAGTAGGCCAGAACGCGATGATACCATTCGGGATGATACCACGCCATTTCCAACGCCGCCGAACCGCCGGAGCTGCCGCCCGAAACGGCGCGCCCTTCGGGATCTTTTGTCAACTTGACACTGCACTCCTTCTCAACCCTTGGGAGCACGACAGTCTCAATGTATTCCGCGTATTTCCCCGACATCGTGTCGTATTCAATGCCGCGCTCGCAGCCTTGGGCATCGCCGCCGCCGTTGCCGACCATCACGGCCGCCATGGCCGGAAGACGATGCTGGGCGATCATATTGTCAAGCACATGCGGCCAGGTCATGTCCGGATTTCCCATGCCCGGGCCATCATGCGTGACGATGAAGGGCGCGGCTGTGCCGGGCACGTATTGATGCGGCACATAGACGGTGATTGTCCGCGTGTAGTTCGTGGGATATGTGTCGACAATCAGCGTCTTGGGATTAGCCGGATCAACTTTGCCGTTGGCTCTGCGCATCACGCCGGGGAACAATGGGCTCTCCGTCGAAGCAATCGTGAATTGCTGCACGCGCCCCTGCGGCACACCGGGAACCACCGTCAATTCCGGCGCGGCCTTGTAAATTGGTCCGATGATAAAATTGCCATCGACGTCCGATGGCGGATTGACACCTGGCGCGCCACTGGTCGGGTTGGCGGACGGATTTTCCGCGGGCGAATTCTTCAACGCCACTTGTGCCAGGTGTTCCGCGTCCGGCCCGGCGGCGATCAACGGTGGCGTCCCCGGATCAGTTGGATGGCTGACGTGCTGTTCGCGCTTTTGCTGGGCGAATGTGGTTCCCGGCAATTGTGTCAAACATGCAATCGCGAGGCCAATCGAAATGCTGACGATGGATGGCTTCATAGAATGGCTGCAGCTTATGCCACCCGCGCCGTTTTGTCGGCAACAAATTGCGGAACAATGGGCTGCCCGGCTCACTTGAAATTGCATGAGGGCGCAACCTGTTGCCCGGGGCGCGGCTGTGTCGAAGACCAGCCGCAGCGCGTTGCACCGCCACGGGCGCCAGCCA
This sequence comes from uncultured Verrucomicrobiae bacterium, assembly GCA_963764165.1. Lineage (GTDB taxonomy): Bacteria > Verrucomicrobiota > Verrucomicrobiia > Limisphaerales > Palsa-1400 > Palsa-1400. The sequence goes on along the minus strand of CAVXRD010000002.1, from coordinate 1,761,637 downwards.
TTCAACGTTGCTGCGGCTGGTCTTCGACACAGCGGCGCTCCGGCTAAATTGCGTTCGCGCATCACACCTTTGCTGGCGCGGGTTGTTTTTCCCATTGCAATTGAACTGCCGCCGTAGTCTTTTTTCGCCGTGTTAGGCAGAATCTGCAAATATTGGCTCCCGCTGCTCTTATGGATGTGCGTGATCTTTGGCGCGTCGACTTCGATGGGCGGCCCGCATAATACGTCAAGATTCATCATACCCTTCCTGCGGTGGCTGATGCCCCATGCCTCGGCGGATACACTGGAGGGTTTCCATCATTTTGTCCGAAAGATGGCGCACTTCACCGAGTATTCGATTCTGGGAATTCTCGCGTGGCGTTTGGTGCGCAAGGATCCCATCTTCAGCGGTTGCCCGCCCGGGCGTCAATTCTGTTATGCGCTGATATTTTGCGCGCTCTACGCGTCTTCGGATGAATTTCACCAGCGCTACGTTCCGGGCCGCCAGCCGGCGGTGACGGATGTTATGATTGACACAAGCGGGGCGGCCTGCGGACTGGCGCTGGCGTGGGGCATAAGCCGGGCGGTCTGGCGAACCCCGGCCAAAAAGGCCTGACCATGAAGCGCCCGCTGCTTCCGGTAGCGTGCTGTTTGATCGCGGGCATTTTATGCGGAGAGCTGGCTCGCCCGCCACTGGCCTGGCTGTTTGCAGTTTCGTTTGTGGCGGTGGCGCTGGCGCTGGCATGGAGCCGCGCGCGCCCGTGGCTGCTGGCCGTGGCATTATTCATGACGGGCTGGACAAACGCCTGCTGGCACTCGGCTATCCTTTCTCCAAATGATCTTCGAGCCGCGTTCGGGGAGCGCCCGCAATTCGTCACGCTGCGCGGCGTGGTGCGCGCCCCCCCTTCCCAGCGCATTTTTGAACGCGAACAGCGCGAGTTCTGGCATTCGTCTGCGCTGATTGACGCCCTGGAAATTTCCACCAATGGCGAATGGCACCCGGCCGTTGGACGCATTGTGGCTGGCGCTTCCGGGATTTTGCCCACAAACATTTTCGAGGGCCAAACGGTGGATGTCACCGGCCTGCTTCAGCCGCCGCGCGGGCCGGTGGCGGATGGGTTGTTCGACCCGCGCTCATTCTACAGGCGCGAAGGAGTTTTCTTCGTCCTGCAAACTTCGGAACCGGGCGACTGGCAGGCGGCGAACCTGCCGCTTCCCATTTCGGAGCGATTCCGGCAGTGGGCGAGAACGACACTCGCGCTCGGATTGCCGGAAGAAGACGAGCCGCTTCGCCTGACATGGACGCTGATGCTCGATTGGAAGGCGCCGCTGACGGATGCGGTGGAAGAGCCGTTTCTCCAGGCGGGCACCTACCATATATTTGCGGTGGACGGCTTGCGCATCGGCATGATCGCGGCCATTGAATTGGGATTGCTTCGATTGCTCCGCATTCCACGGCAGTGGTGTGGTCTGATCGTGCTGCCAGCTTTGTGGGCTTACGCGGGATTAATGGGCTGGCCAGCCTCGGCCATTCGCGCGGCCATCATGGCGACAGTGCTGATCTTTGGCTGGGTCTGCCGAAGGCCCGTTGATTTGATCAACTCGCTGTTTGCGGCGGCCGTGATCGTATTGCTGTGGAATCCGGCCCAATTATTTCAGCCCGGCTTTCAATTGTCCTTTGTCGTCGCGCTCTGCATTGGCTTCGTGCTGCCGCGTGTGCGGGCCGCATTGCGCGGATGGATTTTTGCGCGCGACCCATTCCTGCCTGATTCCCTGCAAAAACGCTGGCCAGAATGGCTTTACACGGCCGCCATTTACTTGATTGACACAGTTGCGATGTCCATTGCGGCATGGATTGGGTCAATTCCTCTTTCGGCCTACTACTTCCATTTGTTCACTCCGGCCAGCATCCCCGCGAATTGCGTGGTCGTGCCTGCGGTCGCGCTGGCGGTCATGAGCGGAGCGGGCAGTCTCTTGACGGGCGGCTGGTTTCCTAGCCTGGCCGAATTATTCAATAATTCCACCTGGCTGCTGATGAAGTTTATCATCTGGTTCAGCGGATGCGCCTCGCGCTGGCCGGGGGGCCACGCCAACGTTGCCGCACCCTCCGCTTCGACATGCATCTATCTTTACCTCCTGCTTCTTGTGGTGGTGAGTGGCTTGATTTTTCGTTCGCGATTCAAGTGGCCGGTCGCGGCGGCGCTGACGAGCGCGGCCATCGTCATCGCGTCACATTGGATTCTAAGCTGGCGCATCGCGCGCCTGGATATTCTTCCCGCTGGCGGCGCGCCGGTCATCGTGGTTTCGCCGCCGGGGCTGGAACGGAAATTTCTGGTTGACTGCGGCAATGACGAATCCGCCGCCAATCTGGTCAAACCGTTTCTGTGCGCCCATGGTGTCAATCGCATGACGGGCGTCTGCCTCGCGGTCGGGCGACTGGAATATTTTGGCGGCGCGAAACGCATCCTGAATGATTTTGCAGCCGACGGAATATTTGCGTCGGCGGTTCCAAACCGCTCGGCTGCTTATCAATCGCTGATTTCGGATTTGCGCCGGGCTGACCGCTGGCGCGGCGTTTCGGACGGCGATATCATCGGCGGCTGGACGGTTCTTCACCCTGGGGCGAACGAAAAGTTTGCCCAAGCCGACGACAACGCCCTCGCGCTGAGGCGCGAGCTCAACGGCCAATCCATTGTGCTCCTCCCGTCTCTGGGCCGGGACGGCCAGGACGCGTTGATGCGCCGCCATCCGGAAGCGCGGGCGGACATTGTAATAGCAGGTTTGCCCGCCCGCGACGAGCCCTTGTGCGAACCGCTGCTCGATCAACTTCGCCCGAAGATGATCATCATCGCGGATGCGGCATTTCCCGCCACCAAGCGCGCCCCCCCGAAATTGCGCGAACGTCTGCGGCGACGCGGCGCCGCCGTCATTTTCGAGCGCGACACCGGGGCGTTGACGTTGCAGTTGACACAAAACGGCTGCTCGCTTCGAGCCGCCGACGGCCAGCCGGTTTCGACGGCTCAAACCGTGACAACCGCGCCCTGATGTGGCCTACTTGCAGCGTTTGGATGAAGCGCCTGGCACTTTGTTTTCTTGGGCTGGTTCTGTTTGGCCTTTGCATCGCCCTCACTCTGGAGGCGGGGCGCAAACTGCCTGCGCCCGCGAGCGCTGCCAATGTCTCGCCGGCCGGCTCCAATAGCGCGGCGGCGGCAGCTTCAACGCAGTCAACGTCCCTGCTGGCGAATCTGCGCGAGAATTTCAAAGATCCTCTCACCCGCCTGTTTCTTCAATTGATATTGATCGTCATGGCGGCGCGAGCCTGCGGCTGGCTGGCGGCGAAGGCGGGTCAGCCCAGCGTCGTTGGCGAAATGATTGCGGGAATTTTGCTGGGGCCGTCCCTGCTTGGCTGGCTGTCGCCGAGCTTGTTCAATCTCATTTTCTCCGCGCCTTCCCTCGGGCCGCTGCGGCTGCTGAGCCAAATCGGCGTATGCCTTTTCATGTTCGTGGTCGGAATGGAGCTGGACGTCGCTGAATTGAAACAGCAGGCTGGGCGGGCGGTGCTGATCAGCCAGATGAGCATCTTGTTTCCCTACGCGCTGGGAGTCGTGAGCGCGTTTTTTCTCTACACGTCACTGGCGGGGCCGCACACGACGTTCGCCGCGTTCGCGCTGTTTGTGGGAATTTCAATGAGCATCACGGCTTTTCCTGTGCTGGCGCGCATTCTCGAGGAACGCGGCCTGACCAAGACGCCCCTCGGCAGCACGGCCCTGATTTGCGCGGCCACCAACGACGTGATGGCCTGGGTCATTCTTGCGCTGGTGGTTGCCATCGCGAAAGCCGCCAACATCGCATCCGCAGCTTTCAATATCGGATTGGTGGTGGCCTTCGTCCTGGTAATGTTGTTTTGGATCAAACCGCTGTTGCCGCGAATTCTTGGTTCGGCCACGCGTGGCGGCTCCGCTCCGGGGAAAGGCGTGACGGCGGGCGTCGTTGTTTTCGTGTTCGCCTCCGCGCTGGCGACGGATGTGATGGGGATTCACGCGCTATTCGGCGCGTTTTTGGCGGGCACGATGATGCCCACGCAAGGCGAATTGCGCGACTTCCTCAAACTGCGGCTGGAGAATTTCAGCTCGGTATTTTTGCTGCCGCTGTTTTTCGCATTCACAGGATTGAGGACGCAAATCGGGTTGGTCAGCGATTCGGGCGGATGGGCTTTGTGCGCCATTTTAATCGCCATCGCGACGGTCGGGAAATTGGGCGGCTCGATGCTGACGGCGCAAATGACGGGAGTAAGCTGGATCGATTCCTTCGCGCTTGGCGCCTTGATGAACACGCGCGGATTGGTGGAGTTGATTGCGTTGAACATCGGCTACGACCTTGGGATTCTCTCCGCGCGCATCTTTACGATGCTCATTATTATGGCGCTGGTGACCACCGGCATGACCGGTCCACTCCTTAGCTTGAGCGCATTCCTGCGCGAGCGGTCCCTGGCAGCAAAACCCGCGTAAGCACACGCGATTGTTATGGCTGTAATTGACATCAATGAGCCCCGATGGTTTATTGAAGGAGCCGATGGCGGCGTTGTCGGAAAGGCAATATGAAAGTGCTCATATTATTTTTTCTTTGGTGCGTTCTTCTGGTCCTGGCGTGGCCGCTGGCGATTGCGGCGCTCATCGCGGCTCCGTTCGTCTTGTTAGTCTCGCTCCCGTTCGGGCTTCTCTTTGTGACAATTCGCGCCATGTTTGCGCTCATCTCCGCCATTCTATTTCTGCCAGCGAGGTTGCTCGGTTGGAGACGCTGCCGCTGCTGAAGCAAGGCAGGGACGCCTCGCCGGGGGCGTCCGAGGCTGTGGCGTTTTTCGAACGCGTTCGGACTTGTGAGAGCCCCCGGACGCCTCGGCGAGGCGTCCCTGCCTTTGGGCCACTCCAGAAGTATCGACAAGCGAGGGGCGTGTCGTTAATTTCGAAGCATGCGCGACGAATCGATCCAATTTCTGGAGAAACTGGTGAACACCCCAAGCCCTTCCGGCCACGAAGCACGAGGCCAGCGGGTCTGGCTTGATTTCGTCAGCCCCTTCGCGGATGAGACTTTCAGCGATGCCTACGGAAACACGGTCGCCGTGTTGAACAAAGGCGGTTCCCCGCGCGTCATGCTGGCCGCCCACGCCGACGAAATTTCGATGGTCGTCAATTATATTAACAAGCAGGGCTACATTTACGTTCGCAAAATGGGAGGTGTCGACCCCGCCATCACCAAAGCCCAGCGCGTCATTGTTCACACCAAGGAAGGCCCCGTGAAGGGCGTCGTCGGCAACGTCGCCCCGCACCTGACCAAGAGTGAGGGCGAGCGCAAAGTGCCGAAGATGGAGGACTTGTTCATCGACATCGGCGTCGACAGCCGCAAGGAGGCGGAGAAGCTCGTTCGCGTGGGCGACCCCATCACCTTGAGCAATTCTTTTGATCTGCTGCGCGGCGATTTGGCCGTGGCGAGGGCGTTCGACAATCGCGTCGGCACGTTTGCGGTGGCCGAGGCGCTGCGGCAATTGAGCGAGGACCGCAAGAAGCTGAACGCGGAAATTCTGGCGGTGTCGAACATCATGGAGGAGGTCGGGTTGCTGGGGGCGCGGCAGATTGCCTACACTCTCAAGCCAGACGTTGCCCTCGTGGTGGACGTCACGCATGCCACTGATTATCCGACTGTGAGTCAAACCCAGCATGGGGATATCCGCCTCGGCAAAGGCCCGAGCCTGACCCACGGCGGCTGCAATCATCCCGAGGTGGTGGGGCGGCTGGAAGCTGTTGCGAAAACGCAAAAAATCAAGCTCCAGCACGAAGCAACTTCGAACAACACCGGCACGGATACGGATGTCATTTTCTGGACGCGCGGCGGCATCCCCAGCGCGCTGATCAGCCTTCCGAATCGCTACATGCATTCTCCGGTGGAAGTGGTGAATCTCAAAGACCTCGCGCAGATTCCCGTCTTGATGGCGGCCTTCGCGCGCTCGCTCAAGAAGGGCGAGGAATTCAAAGTCAAAATCTGATCGATGCAGCCGGCTCGCGTTCTCATAGTGCCGGACAAATTCAAAGGGAGCCTCACCGCTCCCGAGGTGGCGGAAGCCATTGCGTCCGGCTGGCGAAAATCGCGGCCCGGCGACGATCTGGACATTCTTCCCATGAGCGATGGCGGCGACGGTTTTGGCGGTGTTCTTGCCGGATTGATGGGAGCCCAGCCGCGCCGCATCACCACCGTAAACGCGGCGCATGAACCGATTCCATGTGTCTGGTGGTGGAACGCGAATACTCGCGTGGCCATCGTCGAATCCGCCCGGGTCAACGGCCTTGCCATGATGGCCGGAAAAAAACGCCACCCGTTTCAATTGGATACCTTCGGCCTCGGGAACGTTCTCCGCGCCGCCGCCAGGGCGGGAGCTGTCAAATGCATCACCGGCGTCGGCGGCAGCGCCACCAACGACGGCGGTTTCGGGCTGGCGCGGGCGCTGGGCTGGAAATTCACCGGCAAAAGCGGGACGGAACTTGCGGAATGGTGGCAGCTTTTTGAACTTGCGGAGATTCTCCCGCCGCCTTCGCCGCTCGATATGTCCATTGTCATTGCGGTGGACGTTTACAATCCATTGCTTGGAAAGCACGGATGTTCCCGCATCTACGGCCCGCAAAAAGGCCTGCGTCAAGAGGATTTTCATTTTGCGGACAAGTGCCTGGCTCGATTGGCGGAAGTGCTGCGGAAGCAGCTTCACCGCGGAAACGCCAAGGAACCGGGGGCCGGCGCCGCTGGCGGATTGGGATTCGGCATCGCCGCATTTGCCGGAGGCAAAATTTTGTCCGGCTTCGATTTCTTCGCAAAAAATGCGCGCTTGCAGAAACGCATTCGCGCGGCCGATTTGGTCATCACAGCGGAAGGCGCGATGGATCAGCAAACAAGCATGGGCAAAGGCGTCGGGCAAATCGCCCGGCTTTGCCGCAAAGAGGGCGTCCCGTGTGTGGGCTTCGCTGGAATGATGGATGCGTCTGTCAAGAAGAGCCGTTTGTTCACCAAGGCCCGCGCGCTGACGGATCTCACCAGTCAAAAGAACGCCCAAGCCCGCGCGGCGCGATGGCTGGCGAAATTGTCCGCGGAAACGGCGGGTTCCTCTTTGCCGCGGCGTTAAAAGTTTGCGAGCCGTCCCGCGCCGCATAAACTGCGGGACGATTTGAAATTCGGAAACCGCCCAACCAAAATGCGAACCCTCCTGATCCTGGGGCGGGTTTCGAACCTGCCCACGGTCTGGACGGATTGCCTTGCGGCGTGGTGCCTGGCCGGCCGCGGATCTCCCGCAGCGCTGGCGGGCGTCATGGCGGCATGCAGCTTTCTCTATGTGGGCGGCATGTTTTTGAACGATGCGTTTGACAGCGTGTTTGACAGCCATCACCGTCGCGACCGGCCGATTCCCTCCGGCGCGATCAAAGAGGCCGAAGTGTGGCGATGGGGTTTCCTTTGGCTCATTTTGGGCCTCGCCGTCGTGGCGTGGATTGGCGGCCAAGTGCTCTGGTGGGCCGTTGCATTATGCATATGCATTTTGCTTTACAACGCGATTCACAAATGGGTTCCGTTTGCGCCCTTTGTCATGGGGGCGTGCCGGCTGTGCGTTTATTTCGTGGCTGCTTCAGCGAGCGATGGAATCACTGGAGAAATCGTCTGGAAAGGAATTGCGCTGGCGGCCTATATCGTCGGCATCAGTTATCTCGCGCGCAAGGAGAGCGCGCGGGTGCGGATTAATTTTTGGCCGAGTCTTCTGCTGGCGGCACCCGTTGTTTTTGCGGCAGTCATCGATGACGGCCCATCCTGGAAACCCGCCGCTTTATACTCGATCCTCCTGGGCGCGTGGGCGCTGGCGGCATTGAGCCGAAGCATTGCGCAGATCCAACCGAACATCGGATGCACCGTTTCGCGATTGCTGGCGGGAATTGCCCTGGTGGATTTGCTGGCGGTGGCGAGCACCACCGACCCGTGGCTCATGTTTTTCCCCGCTGCGTTCGCAGCCGCACTGCTGCTCCAGCGTTCCATTCCCGCTACGTAATTGACAAAACGTAATTGAATACGCGACAGTGCCCATGAGGGATTTCCTGATTTTTCGGTAAAATGGGAAAATAATTGACTCACCCCTCGCTTTGACGTGAATACAGGTGTATACTAAACACAGATCAGATTTTAAAATTATGAAAGCAAAAAAATGGAGCAGAAAAAAAATTACGGATGAATTTACAGGCACGCTGAAGGCGGACGGAACGCCCATGTCGCGCCAGCAGATTCACATGCTGCGGAAAAAAGCGGCAGGCCTTTGTTTGACATGCGGTGAGCCGGCCATCGGCGTTTACTGCCTCAAACACACCATCGCCGCCCGCGAGCGCATGAGGAAGAAATTGAAATATCGCCGCCGTCTCCGCAATTCCGCGAGCTACGTGCTTGAAAAGCAGAGCCACTCGCGCAAGCGCGGCGGCAGAACAGTGAGCCTTGGGAGCGCGCGCCGCGCCCGTTCCCGCGCCGCCGCAAAGGCTTGAATTCGCCTCATCGCGCCCGGCCCTTTTTTTGCCTGGCTTTGGGCGCGGCCGGAGTTGGCGAATCCGGCGAAGTTGATTTCGGCGCGCTGGCCGGTGGCAGACTTGCCTCCGGCTGGCGCGCGAAATGCGAGACAAAGGCATACCCACCCAGCAGGACGCCCAACGCAAACGCAGCCAGGCTCGCATGCAATAATTTTTGCGGCGGCTGGTATTTGAATTCAACCGTGTGTTTGCCAGGAGGCAGAAAAACTCCCCGCATGATGTAATTGCAGCGGAGCATGGCGGCGGGTTTTTGGTCAATCCAGGCATTCCAATAGTCGCCGGTGTGATCATTCAAAAGAAGCACAGCGGGCGTTTTTGCGTCCGCATCCAGCAGAAGATGCTTGGATTCGTAGTGCGAAATTTGCACCTCCCCTGGATCGCTGGCAGGCGCGGAGGGCTTGTCTGAAATGGGCGTGTCGGTGGCGACGATCACAGATTTCTCCGGATCGAACGAGGGCGACATCAATTCGTTCCATGCATTCGTGTCCTGCATCATCTTCCAGTTGGAATAAAGTTTCGCCCGTGGCAGAGCGCGCGTGAATTCGATCAGGGCTAAAGCGCCGTGCGCGTTCGTTTGCACCGTGAGGTCCCCGGCGTCCTGCACATGCAAATAATCTGTTTTGGGGGCAATATCCACCCGCGCCACAGTTCGAAAGCTGCCGGGCGGCCATCCCAAGGCGTTCAAGCGCTGCTCCCAATCTGGATGGGCGAAAATATATCGAGTATTTGACAACTGCCACAGGCGCGCGGCGGGAGCCGGGTTGGCGGCCGAAGCTGAAAACCGCGCCAGATAATTGCTGTCAAGCGCGGGCATGCGTGGGGCCTGGTCGATTTCGAGCGATTCAATGTTGTGGAGCGGGAAGTCGTTCTCCAGCCACCAATGGCTCAAGCCGCCGAAATTCACATTCGTCTCACCCAGATCATACGGGCCAATAGGGGAGAGCCGCGACACCACGCGGTGCTCCCACGGCTTGTCCTTCAGAATGTCAATAATAGCGTTGGGGCTCATTTTCTCGCGGTAATTGTAGTAGCGCACCCAAGGATCATCCGCCCGGTAAAGATCGCAGATCATGATGGCGGCCAGCAGCGCCCATCCCCAAGCGGCCCGCCTCCCGGCGCAGAAGCCGCTGAAGACCAGGTGAAGCACCACAAGCGAAATGAATAAATAAAGCGCAAACCATCCGACTTCTCCGATGGAGAAATCGGCAATTTGCGACGCCAATGCCTTATCCTCAAAGCCATTGCTCTTGAGGTGTTCCACGATGTCCTGCTTGCTTCCGGCCATGGCCCAATAGGCGATCAGCGCCGCCACGAATGCAGCCGTCGAGCCGATGACCCATTTCATTTCAAACCCGCTGGCGCCCCTCCACCAGGAAGACCACCTGCCGAACAAAGAACGCCCTTTGTCGAAAGGTTTCGCAAGATAGCAGCGATGCAGAACTTCCAGCCCATAACCCGAGAGAATGATCAGGCAGATATTCAGCGCGTGCATGAACTTCATCGGGCTCCGGATGTTGGTCAGAAACGGCAGTTGGTAAATAAGCCGGTAGACAAATCCATAACGCCCCCACGCCGCCATCAGCGAGAAAACCGCCGCCGCGCCCCAAAACCAGACGATGCGTTTTTCTTCGGCGGAAAAAGGCGAATCGGTCTTGCGCCCCGCGTTGGCAAGCCCGAACGCCGCCAGCAAACAAACCAGGAGCCCGGCATATTCGCCATTGCCGGTGTGGCGTCGCTGCAACTGGCTCTTGATGGAGCCCAAATAGCCGTTCCGCGCGATCATGTCGTTTCCCGCGAACACCTCCAGCACTGGCTGCGGAATCCCAAGTTCGGCCGCGGAATTCGTGCGCAATTGAGCGTCGCTGCTTTCCAAATCCTGGATGTGCGGATCCTCCGCGATGCTGCCCCAATACGATCCCGCCTTGTTCGTCGAAGTCGTGAACTCCTGCATGCGGTAGCCGAATAAACCTGGAATCAGGACGCGCCACGATTCCACTTTCGGAATGCTCCATTGGGTGGTGAATTCCCAGCGGTCCCGTTTGTCCTGCTCCGTTTGAACAACGGGCGCGGCGGCGCCGTCGGCAGAGGTCCCTTTGATTTGCGTGAAAACGAGCGTGTAAATTGTGCTCAGGGAAATAAATGCCGCCGCCCCGACCACCAGCGCGCCGGCGAGCGCCGTTTTGCCCGCGCGCACCGTGAATTTCTCCGGTTGCGTCAAATATATATAGGCCAGAAATATTCCGACATAAATGCTGAGGATCGCGCCGACATCGAAGCCCTCCATCACCGCCATGCCGGTGGAGAACCCCGCCAGCACCGCCTTGAGCCACAGCGGGCGGATGTCCCGGCTGACGAGAATTCCCAACGCGATAAAAATCATTCCGCAGCAGACATTCCACCAGCCGAGCCCCCAGCAGGCGTTGGAGAAAAAGTGCATGTTGAGGCCCGCGCCCAGCCCGCCGAGCGCGCAAACGGCCCGCGAGAACCGCAATTGCCGGAAGAAGAACCACGCGCCGAAACCGAGGAAAAACATCGTCGCAGGCGGATAAAACTTAAGTTGAATCTCAGGCGAGAATACTGCCATGCCGAGATTGGTGAGGTTGAGGGACACCACCCCCGGCGAGCCGAGCCAGTAATAATCCGCCCAGCAGGCGAACAGCGCGCTGGGCAGCTTCTGCGACTCGCCCATCAGCACGCCCAGCGGAAGATCGTTGGCCCAAAAGACCTGGTACGGTGCAAAGCCCTCGCGGCACAAAACCGCCAGCGTCCCTCCCAGCAGCAGCAACAGCAGAGCGAAGCCGCCGTCAAACCGTTTTCGCCCGCCGCCGGGTGGATCTTTTTGCATAGAAGCCTGGCCAGAATACGGTTCTAAAACAGCTTTTCGCCGACGTTCTTAACCGGTGATGGAAAATGGGCGTTACTGCGCCTCCGGCTTCGGAATAATGATCTTCTGCCCAACCGTGAGCCGATTAAAATCCACTTTCGGATTCGCCGCCATGGCCTGCTTGAGCGTAATGGGTTTCCATCCCTTGTTTTTGAATTCCTCGTTGTAGGCTTTGACGATAGTGTAGAGATTCTGCCCCTCGAGCACCGTGTAGGTGTAACCCGTTTCGGCGGTCACTGGGGCGGGAGCAAGATTCCCATCGCCGTCTGTCTCCTGATGAACCTTGGGCGGCGGCGCTTCATGAATGCGCGGCGGCGGCGCAGCGGCCAGCGCCTTCTCCAAATTCGCGATTGACGACCGAATCTGCTCGGAGATGGCAACTTTGTCTTCCTCGCGCCGCTTATCGACGGCGGAAATGCTTTCCGCAAGGCGTCTCAAATCCGCCTGCACGCCACTCTGGCTGGCAGCGGCGGCGGCTTGCAATTGGCGGAGTTCCTCGATTTTTTGTTCGAGCGTGTTGATTTTGGCTTTCAAGGATTCGTTGTCTGCTTGAAGCGCTTCGATGTCGGCGGTCATGCGCTTGTAGCGCTCATCGGCGGCTTGCTGCGCGGCGATGGAGGCGGCCGTCGGCGCGGGATCGGTGAGGACAGCGCCGCTGTTCGTTGGCCCGGACGCATCGGGTGCGGCGAAACTGCTCGTTGAAAGCAAAGCGGAAATGGCGGTCAAGATGAAAACTCGTTTCATGCTCCGAAAATAAAAGCGTCCTGCGTCAACTGCAAGAGCAACCGGCAAAAGAGTCAACACTCAGGGTTTCCACGATCCGGATTTTCTTTTCCCATTGCAGTTGAGGCGTTGGCGGCAATAATAAGGAAGCACTGATGATCGATTGGAATATTCAATCTCGCTCCCGCGGCTGCCAGGCGTGCGAGAAGCCGTTTGCCGACAAGCAGCCTTACCACACCGTGCTCCTGGAGGAAAAACAGGAGTACCGCCGCCTCGATATTTGCCAGCCTTGCTGGGACGCCCAATACCGCGAAGGGGCGAGCGATCGCAAAGGTTTCATCTCCCAATGGCAGGGTGTTTATCACGCGCCGCCCGCCGCCCCGGCCGAGGCCATTCAAAAGGAATCCGCCGAGACGCTGCTGCGCAAATTGATCGAGACGAACAATCCGAAATACGGGCCGGTTTGTTACATCCTTGCCGTGATGCTCGAACGCAAGCGCATCTTGAAGGTGAAGGAACAAATCAAAGGGCCTAACGGACGCGTCTTTATTTATGAGCACGCCAAATCTGGCGACGTATTCACCATCGCCGATCCCGACTTGCAATTGGACCAGCTGGAGGAAGTGCAGCGCAACACAGCTGACTTGCTGGCGCACGGATTGAATCCCGGCGCGCCGAGTGGCGAGGCGCCCGCCCCTCCTGCGCCGAATCCTGAATCAGCCGCCCCCTCGTCCGAAACTTCGCTCGCGCCAGGATCGGCGCCTGTTCCGGCTCCAGAATCCGCTCCGGCGCCGGGGGCAGGCACAACTTCCACAGTGCCATGATCCCGTCGGACAACAGTCTTCTTCAAGCGGAAATCCAATATCAATTTCGGGACCTTTCGCTGTTGGTTCTCGCCCTCACGCACCCGTCTGTCGCTCATGAGCAAGGGCGCGCCGTGCAGCACAATCAACGATTGGAATTTCTGGGCGACGCCGTGCTTGGCTTGGTGCTGACACGGGAGCTTTATGAGAAATTCCCGGGCGTGAGCGAAGGGCCGCTCACCAAGGCGCGGGCGCAAATGATCAACCGCCGCACGCTGGCGGATCAGGCCCGCCAGATTTCGCTCCAAAATTATCTCATTCTCAGCCGCGGCGAGGAAGCAAACGAGGGCCGCCATCGCGCCTCGGCGCTGGCCGATGGCTTCGAGGCGCTGATCGGCGCCGTTTTTCTGGACGGCGGATTTGAGGAAGCGCGGGGATTTGTGCTGCGGTCGTTCCGCCGCGCCTTCGGCGAGCTGACGGACATTCCCACCCTCGACAATCCCAAAGGCGAGCTGCAGGAAATCTTGCAGGCAAAATCTCCCGAGGCGCCTCAATACGAAATGGTTCGCGCGACCGGCCCCGACCATGATCGGGATTTTGAATGCGTCGTTTCCCATCTCGGCGTCGAATTGGGCCGCGGCATCGGCAAAAGCAAAAAAGCCGCCGAAAGCGAGGCGGCTATTGCCGCGCTCAAGATGCTTCGCCCGGCTGCGGACGCCGAGTCCACTGAGGTGGGGCGCGACTCCGTCGAGCCGTGACTCGATTTTAGCGCCGACGGTTACAAATGCTGGAAATCTATAATGGGCTCGACAGAGTCTCGCCCGCACCGAGATTCGGCCTGAGTAAAACATACATCGAATAGGGGCTTTTCCGATGCCACTTCCGGGGACTGCCCCGATGTTCAGCTCTTAAACTTCGTGTATGCTGACATCGTTGTTTGGGGGATAAATGGCCCGTTCGGTGATTGGTTGCATCGAGCGGGCCTTTTTGTTTTGTGATTTCAGCAGAATTGATTTCGCGCCCAATCTCCACTTCGCAAATCTGTCTTTATCCTGTAAATCCGGTTCATCCTGTCAAAGAAGCCTTCACAGTCACGTTGGCCGCATGCTATTGCGCCTGAGGTGATTCCGCCGCGCGTTTTAGCATCCATTTCGATTTCATCAGCGCCGCGAGCGTGCCAAGGCCAAACAGCGCGAAACTGCCGACCAACGATTGCAATCCCCTCGGCGCATACGCAAAACGCTCAAGCAGGAAATAAACATAGCCAAACCACCCAACTACCGCCGCGCACACCGCAATCGTCAAGGAGGGCCAGCGCCCGGTGATGAATCGCGCGCAGATGAGAACCATCGACACCGACACACCGAAAACGGTGGTGCAGAGGGACGACTCAACAGATCCGCAGACGTTCCAAACTGCGGTGTGAAGAATCCAGCAAATGCCGCAGAAAATGCGCGCCTTCGAGGCCTCCGCCGACTCTAAATCCCAGCGCATGCTGTGGAGCATGACGAAGATCAAACCCGCTTGCGCCGCGATGTTCATCATTGTGGCTGTGGAGGGCAGAAGAACCGCCATTCCAAGTCCAAGACAAATCCCTCCCATCAATCCCACAACGGCCCGCCGGGAAATCAGTGCCCAGCCCATCAGAAAAATCAACGTGCCGCCCCCGAGGAACTCGACCAGTGACAAGCCACGGCCAATTCCTGCATGGAGCGGCATAAAGTAGATCGCAACCAGAGTTGAAAATGCGGCGGCATACTTCGCCAGCGCGTCGCGCCGAACGAAAGCCATGACTCCGTAAACAGCGGCGCTCAGCAACGCCAAAGTCAAACACATCGCCGGCCGGCCCGCCCGCGCGTCAAGCAAGATTGCCAGCGCCGGTTGAAGAAATAAGAAGCGCTCCGCCACGCGCCATTTTTCGGGGAACAACTCACTCCATCGCCGCCACACAACCCATGTGAGAACCCACACGGTCGGCGCAAGATAGGCCCAGCGCCACGGCAATCCATAGACGTAACTGACGCTGTAAAGATGCACGGAAGTTCCAGCGATCCACATCAGCAGCACCACGACCGGAAAAATGCGCCACGCGTAAAAGGGCCGCTCTTCGCCCTCGCGCAAGCCGCAGGTGAATTCGCGCATCGGCAGCAGCGCGGCAAACACAACCGCCACGGGAACCAGCCAATTCCATTCCACCGCCGTCAACAATAACCCTCGCTTATCCCATATCGGGATATCGACCTCCTTATGCAGAGTTCGAACGAGCACCGGCCAGGCAAAATTCAGGGCGAGCAGCGCGCCACCCGCCCACAACCAGGTACGAGAAAGGTTCATTTCCTTCAATCGGCGCCGCAAGCCGCTGACCCTCACCGCCGCCAGCGCCCCGCCGGATATGCAAAAGGCGGCCGCCACCGAGTTTTCAAGCAGCAGCGCCTGGCTCACGAGGAGAAATGGCACGCAAATAAACAGATTCTCCAAGGCCACCAGCAGCCCCGAATCGTACCAAACCCTCCGCCGGGCGAGAAGCATGGCGGTTCCCACGAGAAGCCACTCGTAAACCTGAAAGGCGGAAAAGTTAAAAATAAGCTGCGGAAATTCCTCGGGAAAAATCCGTGAATCAAGCGAAAGCTCGCGCATGCTCCAGAGCAGCAGCATGGCGCTGATGATGTAAAATGGATTGCGGGCCAGCAGCGCGCGCAGCAGAGACAAAACATCCGACCTGAAGTTCAACGGCGGATCATCAATCGGCGGAGTGGCGGCAAAAATCGCCGGCGGAATCTCAGGCAGCGGCGTGTTTGGAGGCGGAGGTGGAGTTGGAGTTGGAATGGGACCAGAATCCGAACCAGAATCGATAGTCATACGTTCTCCTTTTGTTGGCCAAGCCCGGCGCGTTTCTTCATTCGCGGGCTTGGATTCATTGACTATCGTTTACTATCGTTTAATATTTAATGCAAGCAAATAATTTTGAAGAGGAAAATTTATTCATCGGTGAGGCGCGGCAGGGCGATGCTCCTGCCGAGCCGTCCTATGATTCCTATCAGTCGCATGAGACGGGACCTAGAGGACTAATGGGACATATGAAATGCTCGGCCTTTCCTTCGTCATTCACCGGCCTTGACACGATCAATCTGAACGTCAATTTCCATCTTGCGATCAACTGAGCCCCGATAGGTGCCGGCCACTGGCGGCACGTCCGAATAATCGCGGCCCACCGCGATTTTAATGTAAGTCTCGTCTATCTGCCGGCTGTGGGTCGGGTCCACCGCGAGCCATCCGCGGCGGGGAATCCAAATTTCCACCCATGCGTGAGTCGCCCGGGCCTCCTGCACCGCGAGATAACCGCTGACGTAGCGCGCGGGAATTCGGATCGCGCGGCAAAGCCCCACCATGACATGCGCGAAATCCTGGCATACACCCCTTCGCTGAATCAGAACGTCCCGCACCGGCGTATGAACATTCGTTGACTCGGGCGCATAAGCCAGATGTCCATGCACGAAGCGCATGATCGCCTGGGCCGCCTGCCATGTGTCGGTGACGCCCATGGTCGCATCGATAGCCATGCGCCAGATGTCCGGCTCGATCTCCACAAACCGGCTCGCTCCAAGATAATCAAAGCATTCCACTGTTTTGATCAGCTCCGGCATCGCGGTCAGCGGCGCGGTAACGGCCTCTGGCGACAGCATCGGTGGCGGATGAACGTGAACAACGCTGCGGCTTTCAATCGTCAGTTCGGCATGCGGCGCGGCAAGTTCAAAATGATGCACCCAGTTGGAATAAAAATCGCGGTAGAACGTGACGGGAACTTCCGGCTTCACGATCAACTCGAAGGATTCGACGGACTGCCGCTCGTTGGTCGGCGGCCGAAGCCGGACGTCATTGAAACTGTCCCGGGCGGCGGCGGCGTAGAGGTAGGAGGTGCGGTGTTGAACCCGCCAGCGGACTTCATTCATACTGCGCTCACCGTCACTGCCACTTTCACTTCGTGCGCGCCGCCTCCCGTAAGGATGCCGCTGATGGGACTGACATCGCCGAAATCGCGCCCGTAGGCGAGCGTCAGATGTTCGGTGTCCGGCATGACGTTGTTGGTGGGATCGAAATCGACCCATCCGAGATCGGGGCAGAAAACCGAGAACCACGCATGCGAGGCGTCGGCGCCGATGAGCTGCGGTTTGCCCTCAGCCGGGCGCGTGCGCAAATAGCCGCTGACATATCGCGCCGCCAGTCCCAGCGAGCGCAGCGAGGCAATCGCCACATGCGCGAAATCCTGGCAGACGCCGCGCCTTTTTTCCATGACCTCCTCCAGCGGAGTTGCCACGGTGGTCGCAATCTGGTCGTATTTGAAATCGCTGAAAATGCGGCGATTCAAATCAAGCACGGCGGAAAGCAGCGGCGCGCCCGCTGGAAAACTCGCCTTCGCGTAAGCCGCCAAGGCCGGCGAAGCGCGTACGAAGGGAGAGTCAAATACAAATTCATAAGGCTCGACCACCTCCGGCGAAACGGGATCCGTGAACAGCCCCACCACGCGCTCCCACGCCGGCGAAAGCAGCAGCGCGGGCTGGGTGGCCGATGCCACCGTCAACCGGCTGCGGGCCACGATTTCCAATTCCGAATGGACTTCCTGGATGCTGAAAAAACAGACGTGGTTGCCAAAGTAATCATTGCGCGTTTTGCGGATGGGCGGCGGCGGATCGATGCTCAACGAAAAACTCTCCAGGATTTGCCCGGGAAAATCGCGTGGCTCGACGCGGGCCGCATGCTGCGACACCGTCACCGGCTGGCTGTAGCGATACGTGGTGCGATGGGTGACGTCAAATGTCATAACACTTCAGCGCATGTCGCTCCCGCCGGCGCGGGAAATCGCGGAGTGCGCAAAATAACTCGCCGCAATCGCATCCGAAAGCAGCGGCATCTGGCGCAGCACATCCTGGATGACGCGCCCGGCCGCGCTCTCCTGCCAGCCGCCCTTGAGCTTGTTCAAATCGCGCGGGTCCAGCAGGCGCACTTCTGTCAAACATTCGATTAAAATGCGGTTGCCCGCGCTGGGCAGCGCGCTCTCGCGTTCGCCCGGCAGCCGCTCGAAATGTTTGACCAGTTGGTTCAATTGGAACAACAGCGAACGCGGATTGGTGTCATCGAGCAAGACTAAATCATACACCGTCGCAATGTTCGGCAGCAGATTGTAGCGGCCGCGGTAGGTGATCGAACTGTCGGCCACTTCCAGCACCGCTTCGAGCACGCTGGGATTGTCCGCCTCGGGCGAAGCCAGAGCATGGTCCAAAAAGGCGCAGAGATGAATCGCGCGCTCGATGCGCTGGCCCATGTCAAGAAAACGCCAGCCGTGGGCGCGTGTCATGTTCTCGCGGGCCAGGCCGCGGAATGCCGCCAGGCTGCTGAGAACCTGGCTCAGCAATCCGGCTGCATCCCCCGCCAGCGAACCCATTGTTCCCGCCGGCATGGCGAGCCGGTCGGCCAGCGAGCTCAGCACCTGCCACAAATCGTTGGACGTCCGCTCGCGCAGAAATACGGCCAGGCGCTGCAAATTTGCCGCCGTATCGCGAAGGCTGCCGGGCATGCCGGGATCGAAAATCAAGGCCCACAAATCCAATTCCGTCACGGGTGGCGGCGCCTCCGCGTCAGCTTCGGATTCGGGTTCATTAGTTCTGCGCGGCAATTTGAGCGCCTGCAAGATGGGCCACAGTTGCGGCTGCGCTCCGCCGAGATTTTCCGGGCCGAACCGGGCGAAGGCGCTTCGCAGCAAACGCGCCGTCGCATCCGCCCGCTCCTCATACCGGCCCAGCCAGAAGAAATTGTCCGCCAGGCGCGACGGCAAATTATTTCCCACCCGCCGCAATTCAATCGCTCCTTCGGCCGGGTGAAGCAGCGTGACGGCTTCGACGGGTTGATGGCTCAAGACCCAGGTGTCCTTGCTCACGCCGCCGTGATGCATCGAGAGCGTGTGCCACTGCGTCGCCGCCGCCACGCGAGTGAGGCCGCCGGCCATCATTTTGTAAGTGCCGCCGATGGCCACCAAATAAACGCGAAGGGACACGGGACGCGGCAGAATTTCGCCCGAGACCCACGACGGCGCAGTCGAAAGTTTCAATTCCTCTTGCGCGGCGAAAAGATGCGGCTGGAATTCGATGCGCCGCTTCAGCGCCTCGCGCTGGGCCGCGCTTAATTTCAATCGGCCCTCGCGCTCGGGAGCGTCAAGCCGGAAGGCTGAACGGACGGGAAGCTGGTCGAGGCTTTCCAGCACGTATTTTCGCGCCTCTTCCTGCCCGCACCACCACGTCGCCACCGAGGGCATTTTCAAATCCTCTCCCAGCAGGTGCTGGCAGAGCCCCGGCAAAAAGGCCATCACCGCCGGACTTTGCAGCAGGCCCGCCCCGAGCGAATTGGCCACCGCGACGTTGCCCGCCCGCAAGGCTTCCAGCAATCCGGGCACGCCGAGAATGGAATCGTTGCGCAATTCCAGCGGATCGCAAAAATCATCATCGACCCGGCGAAAAATCACATCGACTTGCTCAAGGCCGCTCAGGGTTTTCAGATAGACCTTGTCGTCGCGCACCGTCAAATCCTGGCCCTCAACGAGCATGTAGCCGAGATAACGCGCGAGATAGCTTTGCTCGCAATACGTCTCGCTGTAAGGACCGGGCGTCAAGAAGACGATGCGCGGATTATCCGATTGGCGCGGGGCGAGGCTGGCCAGCGAAATCTGCATGTCGCGGAAGAAGCCCGCCAGTCGATTCACTTGACAGCTTCGGAATGGCTCGGGCAAAGCACGGGAGGTCACCAATCGATTCGCCAGGGCATAACCGGCGCCGGTGGGAACTTGCGTGCGGTCCGAGACGACCCACCATTGCCCATCAGGCGAGCGGCCCAAATCCGCCGCGTAAAAATTGAGATAGGCATCATTCTGCGGGCGGACGTTGCGGCAGGGGCGCAGAAAATCCGGCTGGGCAAAAACGAGCGCGGGCGGCAGGCGGCGGGTGCGAATCAATTCCTGCGGCCCGTAGCAATCGGCCAGCACGGAATTGATAAGCGTGGCCCGCTGGATCAGCGCCTCTTCCAGCGCGCGCCATTCGTCCGGCGCGATGATCAGCGGAACGGGATCAAGCTGCCACGGCTGCTGCATCGTCGGCTCCTTGGCGCCGGAGGAAATATTGTAAGTGATCCCTTGCTCGTGCAGGAGGCGGCGGCAGGTTTCGCGGCGCCGCTTCAATTCCGCCGCGCCCAGTTTTTGCGCGGCCGCAATGAACGGCGCATAGTGGGGGAGCAATTCCTTGCCGGTTGAAAAGGCCTCGTCAAATCCTCCTCCGCGCGGATAATCCGCGAGCAAATCAGCAGAGATTGGTGGCTCCGTTTCGATGACGGTCTGGCTCATTTAAGCCCCCTTTTTGTAACTTGCGAGGCGACGTTTGCCAATGCGATAAATGCAGCGAAGTTCATCCATTAAGAATTTGAACAGGAGAAAGACCGAGGGCGCGGAGGCCAAAAATGATTGTTTGGCGAATTGGGCATTTTTCTCTGCGCTCTCGGTCTTCCTCCTGTTTAATATTTGTGATTCCGGATGAGCGTCGATTTGAAATTGACGCGCAGGCCGGCATGGTTGTATCTCGCCGTCGTGTCAGATGCGTCTCCATGCTCATTGGTTCCGCGCAAATTGGATGCTGTTGAGGAGCGCCACCTTCTCCAGTTGGCGGACGTTCTTGTCGACTGCGTGCAGGGCGGCGCGAGCGTGCATTTCATGAACCCGGTTTCACGAGAAAGGGCCATCGACTTTTGGCGAAAAGTCGCGAGCGGCGTCGTGTCCGGCGAGCGCATACTTTTTGTAGCTGAGGACGAACAGGGAATTTGTGGAACAGTGCAACTTGGCCTGGCCAGCCCGGAGAACCAGCAGCACCGCGCCGAAATTATGAAAATGCTCGTCCATCGCCGGGCGCGGCGGCGCGGATTGGGCGCGGCCCTGATGCGCGCGGCCGAGCAAACCGCGCGCGAATGCGGTCGGACGCTGCTCACACTTGACACAGTGACGGGAAGCGACGGCGCGCGGCTTTACGAAAAACTCGGCTGGGTCCGGGTGGGCGATGTTCCGAATTTCGCGTTATTCCCCGACGGCGGTTTTTGCGCGGCAAGTTACTACTACCGAGTGCTGGACTAGGGCGATAAAGGTAGATGGCATGGGTATTGGCAGGTGAGCACAACGGGTGCTACACCAAGGTATGAAAAAGAACACCGTTACCAATACCCACGCGAACAATAAAACACAAACACCGTGCAAATACACCCGGATAAAACTGGGCGTGGATGTGCACGCGGACAGTTACCGAGTCGTGCGCCAGATCGATGACGCCACGCCTCAGCCGGCCCAGAAAATGACACCGGAGGACTTCCTGAAGTTCGCCGCCAAGCAACTGACTCTGGCCGGGGAAGTGCATAGTTGCTACGAAGCCGGGGCCTTCGGTTACGCCCTGCATCGAGCGCTGCTGAAAATGGGCGTCAAGAACATCGTTGTCCGCCCCCAGAACTGGGATGAGTTGGGCCGCGGGGTAAAGACTGACAAGACCGACGCCCTGGCCATGGTTCAGCGGCTGGACCGCTATGTGCAGGGCAACCGCAAGGCCCTGGCCGTCATCACCGTGCCCACCCCCGAGCAGGAACAAGTCCGGGCCCAAACCCGCCTGCGCGAGCAGCTGCAAAAGGACCGGCAAACCCATGAGGCCCAAGGACGCAGCCTCTTGCTTTACAATGGCCACCGGGTCAGCGGGCAATGGTGGAAGGAGGGGGCATGGGTGAAGCACAAAGCCAAACTGCCCGCCTGGCTGTCCTCCATTTTGGAAATCCTGCGCGCGCTGGCAGCCGGCGCCGACAAGCTGCTGCAAGAAGTGACCATCAAGATCCAAAGCCAGGCCAAGCCCCAGCCCAAAGGAGTCGGACTGCTGACCAGCGAAACGCTGCGCCGCGAAGTCTTCGACTGGAACCGGTTCGCCAATCGCCGCCAGGTCGCCAGCTTGACGGGCCTGTGTCCGGGAGTGCAGGCCAGCGGCAGCCACAGCATCTCGGGCTCCATCACCAAGCACGGCAATCCCCGATTGCGGCGGCTGCTGATTGAACTGGCATGGCGAGTCATT
Organism: uncultured Verrucomicrobiae bacterium; assembly: GCA_963764165.1. Lineage (GTDB taxonomy): Bacteria > Verrucomicrobiota > Verrucomicrobiia > Limisphaerales > Palsa-1400 > Palsa-1400. The sequence continues at coordinate 1,739,521 of CAVXRD010000002.1, read as the reverse complement.
CGCTACCAGCCCAGCTACGGGCCGGTGGTGCGATGGCGGGAGGTGCTGGGCCAAACCCAAAACCGGGGCGCGCGCAAGAAAGCCATCGTGGCCATCGCGCGCAAGCTGGCCATCGACATTTGGCGGATGGAAACCGGGCGGGCCACCGCCGCCGTGCTGCACCTGGCCTGAGCCGGGGAAAGGAAGACCAAAGACAGCATTTAAAATGAAGACCCAAAATTAGATTTTGGAACGGCGCGCGCCCGCCCGTCCCTTGGGTCAGTTGAACTGAACCCGAAAGGTAGATTGGGCGCGCTCGTTCCTCTTCCGACACGAAAACGTCATATGGCACTGTGAAAAACAAGTGCGGATAGCAGGTTGGACGACGGAAGCATTCCGTCGAACCCAGAAGAGGAAACGCTCCGAAATAAGATCAAAACATTTAAACAAAAAAAGAAAATGACGTAGAACCCGTTTAGTCACTTGACAATATTCATAGCAGGGACGCCTCGCCGAGGCGTCCGGGGTGAGGCGCTCTTTATGCGAGGACCCCTTGCATTATTCACGCGCAACCGGACGCCTCGGCGAGGCGTCCCTACCTTTAACTCATGGCGCGCTTGGGCGTGGTGTCGCACTGGCTGCTGTAATTAGCAGCCCCCCCGTTTTCAGCCCATCCGAAGTCGCGTTGAGTGACAATAATCCCGGCACCTTGCTGGATTGCACAATAACTTGGGCAAGGCCGTTGAAGACGCTGCGCTTCCACACCGTTGGCCTAGGCGGGTCCAGGATTTCCAGCGAGACGCCTTTGTTGACGCCGCCTGAGCCCTCGTGATTTTGCACGCTGACGGCGATAGTATTGACACCTTCGTGCAGATATTTTCCGACCGCAAAAGATGGCTGCTCCTCCCAATTGTGCGATTCGCCGACCTTGTGGCCGTTGACATAAACCAGTCCCTCGTCATCGATCATGCCGAAATTCAGATTGACGCCCGTTGCGCTCAACATCGCGGGAGTGGCATCGAACGTGGTGCGGAACACAGCGTCCGTATTCGGACTTAGAGGGCCGGTCTCGCGGCTGGTGTCCACCGAAACCCAATCGCCGATATCGAAATTCTCGGTGGTTTCCTTCATGGCTTCGGAATGCGGCCCGCGTTTGTAGCGCCAGTCGTGCAATCCCACTGAATGGCTCGGCTGACTCGGGACATACACATCCGGCTCGTGGCAGCTCGGGTCGCCATTGCCGACGCCGAGGATTTTTCCGGGCGAGATGGCTGGATCTTTGAGGTTTCCTTGCAGCGTGAATTGAATTTCATTGCTGGCCAGCGGCACTATCCGGCCTTCGGCGTCCGTCACTGCGACCGTGATAATGGAGAGGTCTTCGCCGTTTGCGTCGATCGTTGTGCGGTCCGCGGTTAATTTGACAGCGACGGGAGCCCCGGTGGTTTCGACTTTGTCCTCCGCGACGACCTGGCCATTCTTGTATCCCTTCGCCAGCAGCGTTCCGGGCGTGTATTTGACATTCCATTTGAGGTGCGAATTGGTGGACATCGTCTGGCGGCCAAGGCTCTGGCCGTTCAGGAACATTTCAACCTCCTCGCAATTGCTGTAGCAGCGCACGTCAATATCCTGCCCTTCCTTGCCAGCCCAATTCCAATGCGGCAAGATATGGAGCACGACGCGGTCGCTCCACCACGCCTGATAATAGTAGAAATTATCCTTGGCGAATCCGCAGGTGTCCAGCACTCCGAAATGCGAATTGATGCACGGCCAGGTGTAAGGCGTCGGCTCGCCGCGATAGTCGAAACCCGTCCATACGAATCCGCCTGAGAGCCACGGGCGCGCCGCAAAAATCTTCCACCAATGCTCGGAGGTGGTGGCCCACGGCGGCGCGTTGGTGTCATAGGCGCTCATGTAGCCGCGCGTTTTGTCGTTGGCGTAAATGCCGCGCGTGCTCAGGGCGCTGGCCTGCTCGGTGCCGATTTCCGGCTGGTTCGGATGGTCGCGATGGTAGCCATCGACGGAGTCCGGATAATAATTCCAGCCGCGCACGTCCAGGACGCTGTTCACGCCCTGATAAACATTGCCGACATTTCCAGCCGCGGTGCAGAGGCGCGTCGGGTCCAACTCATGGACGACCCTCTGCATGGTGGCGGCGATGTTTCGCGCGGTGGGGCTGGTTTGCGTGTCTTCCTCATTGAAAAGCGACCAAATGATGACGCTCGGATGATTGCGGTCGCGCCGGATTTGCGCGGCGAGGTAATCCAAATTTTGCGCGTCGCTGCCGAGCAGGCGATTTTCGTCCATGACCATCATGCCGAGATGGTCGCACGCGTCCAGCAGCTCCGGCGTCGGCGCGTTGTGCGAGGTGCGGATGCCATTATCACCCATATCCTTCAACCGGCTCACACGGAAAAATTGCAATCGATCCGGCAGCGCGGATCCGACGCCAGCGTGGTCCTGGTGATTGCAGGTGCCTTTGATCTCGCAGAATTTTCCGTTCAAGAGAAAGCCGCGATTGGCATCGAATTCCAGGGTGCGAATGCCGAATTCTGTTTCCGTGCGATCCACTTCCTTACTGTCAACCGAAACCTTGGTGATAAGCTTGTAGAGGTTCGGAGTTTCAGGCGACCAGAGCGCGGGGGATTGGACGGGCGCGAGTTGCGTCAGGGTCTTAGTGGAACACGCTTCGACCGGCACTGATTGTTGAAAATGGGCCACGGCTTTTCCGGCAGGATCGAGAATTTCGCATTCGACGGCGGCGGACTGGCCGGCGTCCTGGTCGTTTTGCAGGCTGGTCTCGACGTGAATCAGCGCGGCGCCCTCGGGAATGTTCTTCGGAAACTGGCTGTAAACAAAAGTTCCGTCCGGCGCGACGTGCAGCGGGCTGGTCTTGGTGAGCCAGACGTGCCGGTAAATTCCCGCGCCCTCATAAAACCATCCTTCAAATTGCGAAGCATCCACCCGGACGGAAATAGTGTTGTCACTGCCGAATCGCGCCAAATCGGTGATGTCATAGCGGAATCCCATGTAGCCGCTCTCATGATGGCCGAGGAAATAGCCATTCACGTAAATGCGCGCATTGCGATAAACGCCGTCGAATTCCAACATCAGGCGGCGGCCCTTGTCCTCGGCGGGCAGCGAAAATGTCCGGCGGTACCACGCGATGCTATTCGAGGGAAAGCCCGGCCCGACAGGTTTGAAACCGTGGTCCGTGGCAGCGTGCTGGTCGAATGGAAGCTCGGGAACCCAGTCGTGCGGCAGGTTGACAGTGCGCCACCGGGCGTCGTTAAACGAGCGCCCAGCCGGGCCGGGATTCACGCCCGCCTTGTCGAGGCGTTCGCTCTTGCCCCAGTCATCGCCAAGGTGAAATTTCCACCCAAAATCCAGCAGCAGTTTCTCGCGGGGCGGCGAATCCGCCGCGCGCGCGGGCGCAATGGTGATGAATAAAATCGCCGCAAGGGAAAGCACGGCACGAGTTCCTCGAATAGTGTTCACCAGAAATGGCTGGCGCAAACCGGGCGGGAAATCGAGCACAAAATGCGAGGGTTTCCGGCCAGTGGGAATGGGACTTATAGTACCTATAGGACTTATAAGACGTATTGGGAAGGCGCCGATGCATTCCTGCCTTTTTGTTGGCAAATGCGAGTGGCAGCGGGTTAACTGGATGGAGAAAATGATGATCCAATGAAAAACTTCCTCTGCTTCGTTTGCTCCGCTGTCTTTGCCGCGGCGGTGATCATTTGCCCGCGGGCGCGCGCCGGCGATACTCCAAAGAAAATTCTCTTTTTCTCCAAATCGTCCGGCTATCAGCACGACATGATTCGCTCCGAAAATGGCGGGCCAAGCCAGGCCGAGCGCATCCTGGCTGAATTGGGGCCTCCAAATAATTTGCGGTTCACCTTCACGAAGGACGGTTCGATTTTTACGCCGGAAAAAATCGCCAGTTTCGATGCGTTCTGTTTTTACACGACTGGTGATTTGACAGAACTCGGCGAACACCATGACCCGCCGATGCCCAAAGGCGGCAAAGAGGCTTTTCTCGCGGCAATTCGCGGCGGCAAGGGATTTGTTGGCATTCACAGCGCAACAGACACGTTTCACAGCAAGGGCAACACGGTCGATCCATTCATTCAAATGATCGGCGGCGAGTTCGTAACGCACTACGAGCACTGGGTGCCGGGGCATTTGGTGGTGGCTGATCGCAATTTTCCCGGCCTCAGTTCTGTCGCGGATGATTACGGCCCGGAGGAAGAGTGGTATTCGATGAAGAATTTTTCGCCAAATCTCCACGTTTTGCTTTATCACGACACTGCGAAGATGGGAAAAATTGGGCCATATAACCGCCCAAATTATCCCTCCACTTGGGCTCAAATGTACGGCAAAGGGCGCGTCTTCTACACCAGTTTGGGGCATCGCATTGAAGTTTGGATGGATCCGACGTTTCAGCAGATTTTGCTCGGCGGATTGAAGTGGTCAACCGGCCAGGTGGACGCGGACGTCACGCCGAACATCGACAAAGTAACGCCTGAAGCCAATCAAAAATGAAGCAAGGCAGGGACGCCTCGCCGAGGCGTTCCGGGGTGCGGTGTTGTTTATCGGGAGACCGTGGAATTAATCCCGCGCAACCGGACGCCTCGGCGAGGCGTCCCTACCTAGCTGAGGCAGAATTCGAGAGTTCGGCAAGGGGATTGCTATACTGGCAATGCAATGTCCATGCGGGAAATGCGGTGCGGTGCCGCATTGGCGAAAGCTTGGGGGAACCCCCTTGCCCGCAAGGCGATTGGCGCGAAAACGGGATGGAGGTTTAATCTTTCCATCGCGATGGCGAACCTTTTTATAAGGCGCAAATTGGGCAGGCTGGCTAATTTGGAACTATTTGACTGATGCTGCGCGGCTACAATCACGATAGTTTTTTTGACGAGATGCTGGATCTGGATGGCAACATCCGCCCGCATTACAAGCACTTCTTTTCGCTTTTCCAGGGCCTCGGCCCTGAGGAATTCGCCGAGAAGCGCCACTCCATCGACCTCGCGTTTTTGCGGCAGGGCATCACGTTCAATGTCTATGGCGATTCCCAGGGAACCGAGCGGATCTTTCCGTTCGATCTCGTCCCGCGCGTGATTCCCGCCAAAGAATGGGAATTTCTCGAACGCGGTTTGATCCAGCGCATCACGGCGCTGAATCTTTTTCTGCACGACATTTATCACGAGCAGAAGATTGTGAAGGATGGTGTCATTCCGTCGTTTTACGTTTTGTCCGGAAAACATTTCCGGCGCGAATTTGTCGGGTTCGATGTGCCGAAGGACATTTACATCCATGTGTGCGGCACGGACCTGATTCGCGGGTCGGACGGCGCTTACATGGTGCTGGAGGACAATGGACGCTGCCCAAGCGGCGTCAGTTATGTCCTGGAAAATCGGCGCGCGATGAAGCGAAGCTTTCCGGACTTGTTCGAGCGCATTGGCGTGCGGCCGGTCGATCATTACCCGCAGGAATTGCTAAAGATGCTGCAGCACATCGCGCCGCGGGGCGTGGCGGATCCTACGGTTGTGCTGTTGACACCGGGCGCTTGCAACAGCGCTTATTTCGAGCACACATACCTCGCTCGGCAGATGGGAATCGAGATTGTGGAGGGACGCGACCTGCTGGTGACCGATTCGCGCGTGTTCATGCGCACGACCAAAGGCTTGCAGCCGGTGCATGTGATTTACCGGCGCATAGACGACGATTTTCTCGATCCGACGGTGTTTCGCCGCGATTCCATGCTGGGCGTTCCTGGTCTCGTCAACGCGTATCGCTCAGGCCACGTTTCGCTGGCCAATTCCATCGGCACCGGAATCGCCGATGACAAGGTCATGTATTATTTCGTGCCGCGGATGATCAAATATTATCTCGGCCAGGACCCGATCATTCCGAATGTGCCGACTTATCTCGCCAGTGAAGAAGAGGATCGCAAATACATCCTCGAAAATCTCTCCAACCTGGTGGTGAAGGCCGCCAATGAATCCGGCGGCTACGGAATGTTGATGGGGCCGAAATCGACGGCGGAGGAAATCGAGGCCTTCCGCGCGCGTGTTCAGGCCGACCCGCGAAATTACATCGCGCAACCGATGATTTCGCTTTCACGCCATCCGACAATGGTGGACGGGACTGGTTTTCAGGGGAGGCATATCGATCTGCGTCCTTACATTATTTGCGGCGAAAAAACGACGGTGGTGCCGGGTGGATTGACGCGCGTGGCGCTGCGGGCAGGCTCGCTGGTGGTGAATTCGTCGCAAGGCGGCGGGAGCAAGGACACCTGGGTTTTGTATGGAGATGAATAGACATGCTTAGCCGCGTCGCCAACTGCCTTTACTGGATGTCGCGCTACATCGAGCGCGCCGAAAACATCGCGCGCATCGTCGATGTGAATCTCCAACTCATCCTGGACATGCGCAGCCTGGACGATGAGCGCCTGACCCAATACTGGATGCCTGTTTTGCTGAGCACGGGTGACGAAAAGCAGTTCCTTGAGCTGCACAAGAATGCGACCGGCCATGCCGTGACGGAATTTCTCGTCTTCCAGCCGGAGAATGCGAATTCGATTTTCTCCTCCGTCTGCCAGGCGCGCGAAAATGCCCGCATGGTGCGCGACCAGATTTCCATCGAATTCTGGGAGGAATTAAACCGCCTCTATCTTTTCGTTCGCTCGAATGAGGCGCGGAAAGTCTGGCGGCAAAGCCCGAGCGAATTTTTTCAGCAAATCAAATCCGCTTCATTGCTGCTGGTCGGATTGGGCCGGGCCACCATTTTGCGAAATGAAGGCTGGTGGTTTTCGATGGCCGGCCAATATCTTGAGCGGGCGGACAAAACGTCCCGCATACTTGACGTCCGCTATCAAAGCCTGCCGGAGCGAGGATTGCCGGAAAGCGTGAGCCAGGCGGAGGCGCTGGGGTGGTCCGCGGTGTTGCGCTCGTGCAGCGCGTGGGACGCATACAAATCCATTCACGGCGCGGATGTTCATCCCAGGCACGTTGCGGAATTCTTGCTTTTCAACGAGGATTTCCCGCGGTCGGCGCGTTTTTGCGTGGCGGAATTGAACGGCGCTTTGCGCCAAATATCTGGCGTGCCGAGCGGGAGATTTTGCAACGACGCCGAAAAACTCGCAGGCCGGTTGGAAGCCGAATTGCAATTCAGCACCATCGAGGAAATTTTCGATCTCGGTCTGCACACCTATCTCGATCAATTTCAAAGCAAGCTCAACGCCATTGGCGAGGCGGCTTTCAACGCTTACATCTTCCAGGATTTCACGAACATCACGGGCGAAATCATGATTCAACAGGAAGAACAGCAGCAGCAAATTAAGGTAGGGACGCCTCGCCGAGGCGTCCGGGGTGAGGCGTCAATTATGCGCAACCTGCGGGCGAACACACACGCAACCGGACGCCTCGGCGAGGCGTCCCTACCTTTGTAACCTCTCATCATGCCAATTCATGCTGCCATCCACCACCGCACCACCTACACCTACGACCGGCTGGTGAACCTCGGCCCGCAGACGGTGCGGCTGCGGCCCGCGCCGCATGCGCGCGCGCGGATCTTGAGCTACTCGCTGCGCGTCCTTCCCGAAAAACATTTCATCAACTGGCAGCAGGATCCGCAGTCAAACTATTTGGCTCGCCTCGTCTTCCCGGAAAAAACCGACAAGTTCGAAGTCGAAGTCGATGTGGTCGCGGAGATGGCGGTCTTCAATCCGTTCGATTTCTTCCTCGAGCCGGAAGCGGAACGGATGCCATTTCAATATGCGGATTCGCTAAAGCACGAATTGGAGCCGTTCCATTTGAAGTGCGAATTGACGCCGAAGTTCAAGGCCGCGCTCGATCGGATGAACGGCATCATCGGAGGCCGCACCGGTGAAAATCGCCCACGCACGATTGATTTTTTAGTCGCCGCCAACCAGCAGCTTTGCCGCGAAATCAAATACGTCATCCGCCTCGAGCCGGGGGTGCAGACGCCGGCGGAAACGCTCGAAAAAGGCAGCGGCTCGTGCCGTGATACGGCATGGCTGCTGGCGCAATTGCTGCGGCACTGCGGTTTGGCATCGCGCTTTGTCAGCGGCTATTTGATTCAATTGGCTCCGGATGTCAAAGCGCTCGACGGGCCCAGCGGGACGCAAGTTGATTTCACTGATCTTCACGCGTGGTGCGAAGCGTATTTGCCCGGCGCGGGCTGGATCGGACTCGATCCGACCTCCGGCTTGATGGCTGGCGAAGGTCACATTCCCCTCGCGGCCACTCCCGATCCGCAAAGCGCGGCGCCAATCAGCGGCGCGGTTGATGAAAGCAAGTGTGAGTTGAAATTTGAGATGACCGTGAAGCGGCTGTTCGAATCGCCGCGCGTGACGAAGCCTTACACCGAGGAGCAGTGGGCCGAGATTGTCACGGTAGGCCACAAGGTCGATGCGGATTTAATCAAACACGATTGCCGTCTTACCATGGGTGGCGAACCGACGTTCGTGTCAACGACGGATCGCGAAGGCGCGGAATGGAACACGACAGCGCAAGGCCCGACCAAGCGAAAGCTGGCCGACGATTTGATGCGCCGCCTGAAAAATCGTTTCACCAAGGGCGCGCTGCTGCATTACGGCCAGGGGAAATGGTATCCGGGCGAGCCTCTCCCGCGCTGGGCCTTTGCCGCGTATTGGCGAAAAGACGGCAAGCCGATTTGGGCGAATGAGGAATTGTTCGCGCTCGAGGCAAAGAATTATGGCCGCGGCGCAAAAGAAGCCGAGCAATTTATACAGACGCTGGCGCAGCGCCTTGGCTGCGGCGGCAAGCACGTCCTTCCGGCATTTGAGGACACTTGGTATTATCTGTGGAAAGAGCGCCGCCTCCCGGCCAATGTCGATCCCTTCAAATCCGATCTCAAGGATCCCGAGGAACGGGCGCGCATGGCCCGCATTTTCGAGGAGGGATTGGATAAGGTTGTCGGCTACGTCCTTCCTTTGCAGCGCGGCTGGACTGGCCAGAAATCCGGCTGGACGACTGGCCCGTGGTTTTTGCGCACGGAACGCTGCTTCCTCATTCCTGGCGATTCGCCGTTGGGATTGCGTTTGCCGCTCGATTCATTGCCGTGGGCGAAGGCGGGCGATTTTCCGTATCTTTACGAGCAGGATCCGATGGAGGAACGAGGGGAGCTTCCGACTCGCCCGAAGCCGGATTTTCAACCGCAAATGCCGCGCCCCCCGCAGAAAGAACTGCCGCGCCGCCAATTGTTGACGCGTTTTACGCCGCCGGACACCACCATCGCCCCCGCGCCGGGGCAATCGGCGTGGTGGCTGGTGCGGACGGCCCTGTGCGTCGAGCCGCGCGAGGGACGCCTGCACGTTTTCATGCCGCCGGTGCATGCGCTGGAGGATTATCTGGAGTGCGTTGCCGCCGTCGAAGAAACTGCGAAGCAACTCGACACGCCAGTAGTCATCGAAGGCTACACGCCGCCGCGCGATCATCGCCTGAATGTCCTCAAGGTGACGCCTGACCCGGGCGTGATTGAAGTCAATCTGCACCCGCTCAACACCTGGGACGAAATGGTGCAAACCACCGAGGCGCTTTACGAAGAAGCCTTCCAAACGCGCCTCGGCTCGGAGAAATTCTTGCAGGACGGACGTCACGCGGGAACGGGCGGCGGCAACCACATCGTTCTCGGCGGACCCACTCCCGCGGATTCGCCATTGCTGCGCCGGCCGGATTTGCTGCGCTCGCTTTTGTCGTATTGGCAGAATCATCCGTCGCTCTCGTTTTTGTTCAGCGGCATGTTCATCGGCCCGACCAGTCAAAGCCCGCGGGTTGATGAGGCGCGCAATGATTCGCTTTACGAATTGGAAGCGGCCTTTGAGCAGGTGCCGGCCAGAAAATACATTCCGCCGTGGCTGACCGACCGTCTGTTCCGCAATCTTCTTATTGACGCCACCGGCAACACGCATCGCGCCGAATTTTCCATCGACAAGCTCTATCCGCCGGAAAGCGCCAGCGGTCGGCTCGGCTTGCTGGAAATGCGCTCCTTCGAAATGCCGCCGCACGCGCGCATGAGCCTGGCCCAGCAGCTTCTTCTGCGCGCGCTGGTCTCCCGTTTTTGGCAGAAGCCCTACACGCAATCGCTCGTCCGCTGGGGGGCGGATATTCATGACCGCTGGATGCTGCCGCATTTCGTCTGGAACGATTTTTGCGAGGTGCTGGCGGAATTGCGTGAGTTCGGCTACCCGATGCGCTCCGAATGGTTCGGGCCGCACATGGAATTCCGCTTCCCGCAATTCGGCGATCTCGACGTCAGCAATATTCATTTGGAGCTGCGCCAGGCGCTGGAGCCATGGAATGTCCTGGGCGAGGAACCCGGCCCCGGCGGCACCGTGCGCTACGTGGATTCCTCGACCGAACGGTTGCAAATCAAGGCGCAGGGATTGACCGGTGGGCGCCACATTATCTCCGTCGGAGGCTGGGCCATTCCGCTGCATCCGACCGGGGCCAACGGCGAGTTCGTCAGCGGCGTCCGTTATCGCGCATGGCAGCCGCCCAATTGCCTGCACCCGACAGTCGGTGTGAACACGCCTTTGGTATTCGACATTTACGATAAATGGAACCAGCGCAGCATCGGAGGCTGCACTTACCACGTGATGCACCCCGGCGGGCGCAGTTACACCACGTTTCCCGTCAACGCCTACGAAGCCGAGAGCCGCCGATTGTCCCGATTCTTCCGCCAGGGCCACACACCCGGGGCGATGAAATTGCGCACGCCGGAGAAAAATCGGGAAATGGTGTTCACGTTTGACATGCGCCACGCGCGCGCGGCGCGGTAGTGGTGGCGGTAGCGGATATACCTTGAACGGAGGTACCTGTGTTCGCGGGAGCGAAGCGACGAAGAATCAGCCGCAGCGCTGCGATCAACGCGGGCGCCTTCCGTTCAACGTGCTGCGACTGGTCTTCGACACAGTCGCGCTCCGCCGGAGACCCTGCGCCTCTCCACGCTCAAGACACTGGCAAAATCCCTGTTCTCTTCCTACAATTCCAGTGTGCTCGATATCCTGGCTGAACAACTTTCGCGCCGCGAACCTTTGACCAATCAACAGGTGCGCGATGCCGTGGCTGCTCTCGCGGGATCGGCTCCAACCGTCGAAATCAAGGCGGCATTTCTCACCGCGCTCGCGCTGAAAGGCGAAACGCCGGAGGAAATCGCCGGCTTCGCCCGGGAGTTGCGCGAGCTTGCGGTGGTCCCGCCCATCGACAGCGAAACTCGCGCGCGGCAAATCATCGATGTCTGCGGCACCGGCGGCGACCGCTTGAACACGTTTAACATTTCCACCACGGTGGCGCTGGTGGTGGCGGCAGCGGGCGTCCCAGTGGCCAAGCACGGCAATCGCGCCGTCACTTCCCAATCCGGCAGCGCCGATGTGCTGGAGGCGCTCGGAATTAAAATAAATTTGACACCCGAGCAGGCGGCGCGGTCGCTGCGCGAGCACAATTTTGCATTCTTCTTCGCGCCGCGTTACCATCCAGTTTTTCAGCAAATAGGCCCGGCGCGGAAATTTTGCGGCGAACGCGGGCAGAAAACGATTTTCAATTACCTCGGCCCTCTGCTCAATCCGGCGCGCCCCGCCCTGCAATTGGCCGGCGTGCCGCGGCCCGATCTCTGCCTGCCGCTGGCGGGCGTCTTGCAAACGCTCGGCTCGCGTCGCGCGATGGTCGTATGCGGGCAAGTCCCCGGCGGCTGGCTTGATGAGCTTTCGACCCTTGGCGAAACGACAGTGGCGGAATTTTATCAGCCTCGCGGATTAACTTCCTCGGTTTTGCAAACTCTGAATTTTCCCATGCAACCCGCCACTCTCGCCGATCTGGCCGGCGGCTCTCGCGAACAGAACGCGGAGATCGTGCGGCGCATTTTGAGCGGAGAAGATCGCGGCCCTAAACGCGACGCCGTTCTCTTCAACGCCGCCGCCGCGCTGTTCGTGGCGGAGAAGTGCCGCAGCCTTTCGGAAGGTTGGGATGTGGCGGCGGAGGTGATCGATTCGGGCACGGCGCAGAAAAAATTGAAAGCCTTGACTGCTGGAACAGACGCATAATTTCCACGAGCGCAGGCTCGTGGAAGGCAGGGACGCCTCGTTTACCGCGCCGAAGCTTCGCGAAGGTGGGCGGAGGCGTCCGGTTGCGCGGGATAAAAATTCCACGGTCTGCGCATAGCAACGCCACAACCCGGACGCCTCGGCGAGGCGTCCCTCTCTCAGAGATGTCAGCTCACCATCGATTGTCCCCCGTTGATGTGAAGAACCTGGCCGGTGACAAAGGACGAATCGCCGTTGGTGGCTAAAAACAAATACGCCGGCGCGACTTCCGCTGGCTGCCCAGGGCGCTTGAATAACGTCTTCTCCCCAAATGACGGCAAATCATCCGGTGAAAACGTCGTCGGAATCAGCGGCGTCCATATAGGACCGGGCGCGACGGCGTTGACCCGAATTTTTCTCGGAGCCAGTTCCTTCGCCAGTGAGCGCGTGAAGTTCAAAATGGCTGCCTTGGTGCAGGCGTAATCCATCAAATGCGGCGAAGGATCGTAAGCTTGAACGGAGGTCGTGTTGATGATCGACGCGCCCTCGTTCAAGAATGGCAGCGCCGCTTTTGTCAAATAAAAGAAGCCGAAAATGTTCGTTTTGAAAATGCGTTCGACGTGCGCGGGCTCCAAATCCTCCACTCCCGCAACCTCATCCTGCGTTCCCGCATTGTTGATGAGAATGTCGATTTTGCCAAACGCTTCAATGGTCTGTTCGACGGTCTTTTTGCAAAAATCCGGCTCGCCCAGATCTCCATCGCACGCAATCGCGCGCCCGCCGAGCTGCTTGATGCGACAGACCGTTTCTTTGGCGTCTTGGTGTTCATCCAGATAAACGACGCAAACATCAGCTCCTTCCTTGGCGAAGAGAATCGCCACCGAGCGCCCGATGCCGCTGTCCGCGCCGGTGACAATGGCGACTTTGCCTTTCAGCTTTCCGCTCGGAATATATTCCTGGTCTTCGTCAATGGGCCGGGGCCGCATTTTTTCCTGAGAGCCGGGAGGAACCTGAGTTTGTCGTGAGGGCGCAGGTAGAGTTGTTGTCATAAGTAGTAGAGTTTGTGTTTACGGTCGAAAGCTAAAAGTTTTCAAAGTTGCGCCAAGCGTTGCCTGCCAAAGATTCCTTTTGCGCTCCGCGCTATAACGGATCGTTACCAAAACCAGAGCTTGAAATATGCCAGCCGTCTTCCCGCTTTGGTCTTTGAGGCGGCGGGGTTTGCGCGGGCAAATTGCGTTCTGCTTTGTGCGTTTCGCAATAGGTGATCCCCTCTGCGCCTCGGTGAATGCAGCGGCATATCTCCTGCTAAAATGCTCGAGGCCCCCAGAGGGATGATTTAACCACGAACAAGGAAAGCAATTGAGTTACCTATGAAAGCACTCGTTTACAGAGGCCCCCGCAATGTCCGCATCGAAGATGTTCCAGAACCGAAAATTGAAGAGCAAAGCGATGTCATCGTGAAAATTACCACGACCAACATTTGCGGCTCCGACTTGCACATGTATGAAGGCCGCACCGATGTCGAAACCGGCAAGGTTCTCGGCCACGAAAATTTGGGCGAGGTCGTCGAAGTCGGCCCGGCCATCCGGCAAATCAAGGTGGGCGATCTCGTTTGCCTGCCATTCAACATCAGTTGCGGCTCGTGCAAAAATTGCGAGCGCGGGCTGACTGGTTTTTGTTTGACAACGAATCCCGGCGTGGCGGGCGCGGCTTACGGCTACGCCGGCATGGGTCCTTACAGCGGAGGGCAGGCCGAATATCTTCGCGTGCCCTACGGCGATTTCAATTGCCTCAAGCTCCCGGAAGATGCCGGAGATCGACAATCCGACTACGTCATGCTCTCGGACATTTTCCCGACCGGCTGGCACGCAACGGAACTTGCGGGATTGAAGCCCGGCGAATCGATTGTGATTTACGGTTCCGGCCCAGTGGGCCTGATGGCGGCGCATTCAGCCATGATCAAGGGCGCGAGCCAGGTGATTGTGGTTGACAGGCAGGCTGACCGCCTGCGCCTGGCCGAGGAGATCGGCGCAATTGCAATCGACGATTCCAAAGGCTCGCCCATCGAGCAGATTCTCGAATTGACGAACGGCGAGGGCGCGGACCGCGGCGCCGAATGCGTCGGCTACCAATGCCACGATCCCGCCGGCCACGAAGTCCCCAACATGACCATGAACAACCTCGTTGAATCCGTGCGCCCCACGGCGGGCATCGGCGTGGTCGGTGTTTTTGTGCCGGAGGATCCGGGAGCGTCGGACGAGCTGGCGAAGCAGGGGAAAATCGCGTTCGACTTTGGCAAATTCTTCCAGAAGGGCCTCTCCATCGGCACGGGACAGGCGAATGTGAAAGCCTACAATCGGTATCTGTGCAATCTCATTCACCACGGCTACGCCAAGCCGTCATGGATCGTTTCCCACGAAATCTCGCTCAATGAAGCGCCGGATGCGTATCAGCATTTCGACTGCCGCGAAAACGGCTGGACGAAAGTGATCATGCACCCCGGCGGAAAATCAAAGCCAGCCAGGGAGAAGGCCGCAAAGTCGGCCAAGCGCGAGCCGGCCCATTCGCATTAGTCCCATAGGACCTATAAGCCGTATAAGACCTATAGGACCTATCACGGCGCCGGCTGCTATTTACGCAGCCGCGTCGTGAGCAGGCGATGGTGGTGCTGGAAAACCGGCCGCAATGCCTGCGAAAGCTCGTCCTGCATAATCTGCATTTCGCGGTAGATGGTCGCTTCCTCTTTGCGCGGCCGCGCCGTTTCGCTTTTGTTAAGCCGCACAAACTGGCCGGTGATGTCGCTGATCTTGACTCGCTCGCCGCGTTTCAACCGCCAGCACCAGAAGGCTTGCAGCGCGGCGCCGTAAGCCGCGCCTTCGCTGACTTTGACCGTGACCACTTCCGCCTCGAAAATGTCGGCCATGATCTGCCGCCATAATTTCGATTTCGCGCCGCCTCCGGTGACGCGGATTTGCTTCGGTTTCACGCCGAGCTGGCGCAATCGCCGCAAACCATAATTCATCCCGAGCGTCACGCCTTCCATTGCCGCGCGCGCAAAATGGGCGGCGGTGAATGTTTTCGGGTTCGCGCCAAACCAAACGCCCGTGCCGTTCGGGACGTTCGGCGTGCGTTCACCTTCGAGGTAAGGCAGCAGCATCAGCCCATCCGAGCCTGCGGAAGCCTTGCCCGCTTCGGCTTCGAATCGGTCGTGCGTCATTTCAAAATCATTCCGCACCATCTCGGTGGCGACGGTGACGTTCATCGTGCAAAGCAACGGGAGCCAGCGGTTGGTGGAATCGCAGAATCCGGCGATTTCCCCCTCGCGATCAACGACAGGCCGTTCGGCGCAGGCGTAAATGGTTCCGCTGGTCCCGAAGCTCGCCGTCACGACGCCATCCACCGTATTGCCGGTGCCGATGGCGCCCATCATGTTGTCGCCGCCGCCCGCGCTGACGAGGACTTTTTCGCTCAAGCCCAATTCGCGCGCGGTGGATTCCTGCAGCGTCCCAGCGGGCTGGTCGCTTGGCCCGACCGCTGGCAGCGCGCGCTCCAATTCCGGATCGATGGCCTGAATGACCGTTTTCGACCATTGTCGTTTCTTGATGTCCAGCAAAGCAGTGCCGCTGGCATCACCGAATTCCATCACCCGATTTCCGGTCAGCCAGAAATTCAAATAGTCGTGCGGCAAAAGCACGGTGGCGAGGCGCGCATAATTTTTCGGTTCCTTGCGTTTGAGCCACAGAATTTTCGAGGCGGTGAAACCGGGCAGGATGGCATTGCCGGTTTCCTCAATGACAGCCCGCGCGCCGCCAAGCTTGTTGGTGATCAGGCTGCATTCGGAATCGGTCGAGGTGTCGCACCAAAGTTTGGCGGGGCGGATGACGTTTCCTTCCGCATCCAGCGGGACAAATCCATGCTGCTGGCCGCTGACGCCGATGGCGGCAACTTCGGCGGCGGTGGCTTTGGCTTGCTTGAGCGCGTCTTTGATCGCCTGGCTGGCGGCCTCGCGCCAGATGCGCGGATGCTGTTCCTTCGCGCCGCGCGGAAGATTCGGGATTAGCCCGTAAGCGCGCGACGACTCGCCGACCACGGCTCCGTCGCGGGTGTTGACGACGAGAACCTTGGTGGATTGTGTGCCGCTATCGACGCCTATGACAAGGGTGCGCATGAGCGGGACGGACGGAATGGATTAATCCGCATTCCGAATGGCAAAAGCAATGAGCGCGCTCAAAATGATGAGAAACGCGAAAGCTCCCAGCCATATATTGGTGAGAATAATCGACCAAACGAACGTCCAAATTCCAAACGCGGCGGCCGCAAACATGACGATTTCCGCGCGGCTCCGATCCATAGACTTATTCATCAGTGCGCAGAAATTACTACGCCGCCCGCCAACAGGCAAGAAAATCAGGGAAAGAGGATTTTAATCTGGAACTCAGGAAATCAGGAAAAGAGGCCAGGGTCAATTTCCCACGACGGGAGATAATATGTATTTAGATACAATTACTCCAGCGGTCAGTACAGCCGGCGGCAGCGTATAAATCAGACAAGCGAACAATATCTGTCTCTTTTCCTGATTTCCTGAGTTCCAGATTTATCCCCTCTTCCCGATTTCGCCGCCCGGAGTCCAAGCTGGCCATTCGCGCGCGCGGCATTTATTGTCGCCTCATGCAACTTGGTTTGGTTTCGGCGATTTTGCCGGAGGTGTCGCTGGAGGAAGTGCTGGCCTTCGCGGCAGCCCAGCATTTCGCCGCCGTGGAAGTGATGTGCTGGCCCGTCGGCAAGGCGGAGCGGCGCTTTGCGGGCGTCACGCACATCGACGTCGAGAAATTCACGAAGAGTCAGGCCGAGGACGTCCTCTCGCTCACTCAAAAGCACGGCGTCCATATTAGCGCGCTGGGATATTATCCAAATCTCCTCGATCCCGACGATGCGGTATCGAGACGAACCGCCGCGCATTTGAAGAAAGTGATCGAGGCGGCGGCGATGCTTGGCCTTTCAACTGTCAATACTTTTATAGGACGCGACTGGACGAAGACCGTGGACGACAATTGGCCGCGCCTTCTCAAAGTTTGGAAGCCGCTCATTAAGTTCGCCGAAGATCACGACGTGCGCATCGGCATCGAAAACTGTCCGATGATGTTCGGGCGCAACGAATGGCCGGGCGGAAAGAATATCGCGACCTCGCCTGTCATTTGGCGGCGGCTTTTCAGCGATCTTTCCTCGCCCAATCTGGGGCTGAATTACGACCCGTCGCACTTCGCCTTCATGTTCATGGATCCCATTTCGCCGCTGAGCGAATTTGCGGGCAAGCTCTTTCACATGCACGCGAAGGATGTCGAAATTTTCCAGGATCAATTAAATGAGGTCGGCGTGTTTGGCTTTCCGTCGCAATGGCATCGTCCGCGCATTCCGGGTTACGGCATGATCGATTGGCCGCGCTTTTTGGCGGCGGTAACGGCCACCGGATATTCCGGGCCCGTTTGCATCGAGGTCGAGGACGATACGTTTGGCAAAGATTTGGAAGGCCGCAAACGCGCGATCAAAGTGGCGCGAAATGTCCTCGCTCCCTACTTCGTCTGAAATTCCCTCCGCATGAAATACACTTATGAAGAATTGGCGGGAATGATCGATCATTCGCTCCTGCACCCGACGATGACGGATCGCGAATTGGAGGATGGCTGCCGGCTGGCGGCGAAATACGCGGTCGCCTCGGTCTGCATTAAACCCTACTTCGTCAAACGCGCTGTGGAGTTGCTGGCGGGGACGAACGTGCTGGTCGGCGCAGTGATTGGTTTTCCGCACGGCAGCAGCGGGACGGAATCCAAGCGTTACGAAACTGGATTGGCCTGCCGCGACGGCGCGCGCGAAATCGACATGGTCATCAACATTGGCAAAGCGCTGGGCGGCGATTGGGATTACGTGGAGCGCGACATCAAAGCCGTTTGCGATGAGGCGCACTCGCACGGCGCAAAGGTGAAGGTGATTTTCGAGAACGACTATTTGACAGTCGGCGGCGCAGGGTTGAGCAGCGACGATTTCAAACGCAAGTTGTGCCAGCTCAGCGAGCGGGCCGGGGCGGATTGGGTGAAGACTTCTACTGGCTACGGTTTCGTCAAAGGCGCGGACGGCAAATATAGCTATCGTGGCGCGACGGCGGAGGATTTGAAATTGATGCGCGCCGCCTGCTCGCCCAAGGTGCAAGTGAAAGCCGCCGGTGGCGTGCGCGATTTGGATGGCTTGATTCTCGTCCGCGATCTCGGCGCAACCAGGCTCGGCGCGACCGCCACCGCCGCGATGCTCGATGAATACCGCCGCCGCGCCGCCGCCGAAAACAAACCGGCTGCGACGACGCCTTTGGATAATAACGATCCGGTGATAGGACGCGGGGGTTATTGATATGTTGACACGAATCGTGAAATGGTTGACACGCCCGGCAGGGCGAGGCTCCCGCCGAGCCGTGTCTTGTAGCGCAAGTTTCCAAACCTGCTGTATCGCAGGCTTCCAAGCCTGCATGCGGTGTTGCGGCAAGCGGATTTGGAAATCCGCGATACGGCAGGTTTGGAAACCTGCGCTACGTCTGGGAAATGGCTCGGCGGGAGCCTCGCCCTACCGCGGTTTGCTCAAAATTGGGGCGGCTTTTCTCTCCGTAATCATTTCCGCAAACGCCCGGCAGCCTCTGATTGAAGTTCACGCCGACCGCGTCCTCCATCCCATCGCCCCGTTGTTGACAGGCGTTTGCATCGAGGACGTGAATCACGAGATTTACGGCGGGCTTTACAGCCAGATGATTTATGGCGAGAGCTTTCAGGAACCCGCGCCGCCCGGGCGCATCCAGGGATTCAAGGCCTTCGGCGGAGATTGGGCCGTGTCAAACCATGTTGTTCGTGTTCACGCGTCAGGCGGGCCAAAGCTTTTTTGCGACAGCCTGATCCATGACGGCGTCATTGCGGTGGAGCTTTTCTTCCCGGATGCGAATGCCGAATACAGCGGGCTGATTGTTCGCGCCAGCCATCCCGGAGATGGCGGGGACGCTTTTGACGGCTGCGAAGTTTCGCTCGACCCGCGCACGCAGACGCTGCGGCTGGCCCGTCATCGCCACAATTATGAACCCATCAAGGACGTGCCGTGCGCGGTTCCGCTGCGATCGTGGATAAAGCTCAAAGTGGACATGCACGGAAGCGTTCTGGAAATTTCGGTAAATGGAAAAAGCATTCTCCGCCATGACGATGAAGGCCATGCGTTGGAACCCGGCGGATTTGGGCTGCGGCCTTGGAGCGGCACGGTGATGTACCGCGATCTTAAGGCCGGCGAAGGAACATCCGCCGCCTCGATTCCTTTCACGCAGCTCGCCACGCCGCAAGTCAGTGGCATGTGGGACGCCGTCGAATCTGGCACGGCGCGCGGCAAATTTGAAATCAAGCCCAGCAGCCTGTTCAGCAGCACGGCGCAATTCGTGGAGTTTCATTCGGGCAAGGGCAGAGTCGGAATTGCCAACAGCGGTTTGAATCGTTGGGGAATGAGTTTCGAAGCGGGCAAGCCGTACGAAGGCTATTTCTACGCCCGCGCGGACGCGGACACGGAATTGACGGCCGCGCTGGAAAGCAAAAGCGGCTCGCCAATCTACGCGGAAACTCCGCTGAAATTGAAAGCGGGGGATTGGCAAAGGCTGGATTTCGTCTTGACGCCTGACGCAACCGATCCGGCGGGGCGGTTCACTGTCACATTGAAGAAATCCAAATCATCCGTGACCCTCGGCCACGCGTTTCTGCAGCCGGGAGATTGGGGGCGGTTCAAGGGATTGCCCGTGCGGCGCGACGTCGCAGACGGGTTGATCAAGCTCGGCACCAAGGTCGTGCGCTATGGCGGATCTATGGTCAACACCAACAGCTACCGCTGGAAAAACATGATCGGCCCGCGCGCCCAGCGCCCACCTTACTCCGGGCTTTGGCACCCTTATTCGAGCGACGGCTGGGGCATTGTGGATTTCCTGAATTTCGCGGAAGCCGCCGGTTTTGAATACATCCCGGACTTCAATATTAGCGAGAAGCCGTCGGACATGGGCGACTTCGTCGATTACGCGAAAGGCTCGGCCAATTCGGAATGGGCCCGACACCGCGCCGATGACGGACATCCGGAACCCTACCGCTTGCGCTACATGGAACTCGGCAACGAAGAGCGTGTGGACATGGAATACGCGGAAAAATTCGAGGCCCTCGCCTCGGCGATTTGGGCGAAGGACAAGAATATGATTCTCGTGGTCGGCGATTTCGCTTACACGCGAAAGATTGAAGATCCATTCCATTTCACGGGCGCGGATTCGCACCTCACGACCCTTGCGGGACAGCAGCGCATATTGAAATTTGCCAAAGAGCATGATGGCGAAGTCTGGTTCGATATTCATGTGAACACCGAGCAGCCTTGGAGCCGCAACAATACGATGGAGGGCATGTTTTCGTATTGCGACGCGCTCGACAAACTGGCGGACGGCGCGAAACACAAGGTCGTGGTGTTTGAGTTGAACGCCGGCAATCACGCGCAGCGCCGCGCGCTGGCCAATGCCCAAGCCATCATGGCCATTGAGCGCGACGGCCGCCTGCCCATCGTCACGAGCGCCAATGGCTTGCAGCCCGATGGCCAGAATGACAACGACTGGGATCAAGGCCTCCTGTTTTTGAATCCATCGAAAGTTTGGGCGCAGCCGCCGGGATTCGTCATGCAAATGCTATCGGATAACTACCAGCCGGAACTCGTCCAGTGCGATGTCTCGGGGGCGAATTCAGGTTTTGAAGCCGTCGCGACCCGAAGCGAGAATGGGGAGACCCTTGTACTGCAGGTTCTCAATGCCACTGCGGACACAATTCAATCCGGCGTCCACCTCCAGGGCATTTCTTCGCAAAAACCAATTGCCCGGGTAACGCGGATTTTCGGCGATTTGGGCGCGGTAAACACCGCCTCGGAACCGTCGCACATCGATCCCGAATACACGCCTTGGTCGACCGACGATTTCACTGCCGATGGCAAGATTACCTTTCCTCCAAACTCGTTCACCATTGTTCGTTATGACGAAAAGCCGTAGTTGGAATCTGCTGCTGGTTTTGTTGTTCGCAGCCGTTGGAATTGCCCGCGCCCAATCTCCCGGAGCCATCAGGCGCCCCAATATTGTATTCATATTGACAGACGACATGGGATACAGCGATCCCAGCTGCTACGGCGGGAAACTTGCGCCGACTCCCAACATCGACCGGCTCGCGAAAGAAGGCGTTCGTTTCACGCACTTCTACGACAATGCCCCGATTTGTTCGCCTTCGCGGGCGGCCTTCATCACCGGCAGATTTCCCGCGCGCAACCATTTCACGACCTTCCTCGACACCCGCGCCAAAAACCGCGATTGCGAGCAGACGGATTTTCTCCCGACCAATATCCCGGCGCTCGGGCGCGTGATGAAAGCGGCCGGTTACGCCACCGGCCATTTCGGCAAATGGCACATGGGCGGCGGGCGCGATGTCAAGAATGCGCCGCCTTTCAGCGCTTATGGTTACGATGAGCACTCCGGCACTTATGAAAGCCCCGAGCCCGATCCGAACATCACCGCCACCGATTGGATTTGGTCGCCCAAGGATCCCGTCAAACGCTGGGAGCGCACGCGCTACTTTGTTGACAAGTCGCTCGATTTTCTGAGCCGCCATAAAAGCGAACCGTGCTACGTGGAACTCTGGCCGGACGACGTTCACACCCCTTGGGTGCCGGACGCGCAACGTCAAAAAGAAAAACCAAATTCCGCCGAGCGGCGCGACCTTTGCAAGGTGCTGGCGGAATATGACGTTCAAATGGGCCGCCTTTTCGACGGCTTGAAAAGACTCGGCCTGGAAGACGGCACGCTGGTGATTTTCACGAGCGACAACGGCCCGCTGCCTTCCTTCAAGCGCGAGCGCACGGGCAATTTGCGCGGCAGCAAATTGAGTCTTTACGAAGGCGGCGTGCGCGTGCCGTTCATCGTCCGCTGGCCCGGCCACACGAAAGCCGGGCGGGTGGATGAGCAGACGGTCTTGGAGGCGGTCGACCTATTTCCGACCTTGTGCGGCATCGCCCGCGCCCCGCTTCCCACCGGCCTCGCGCCCGACGGCGAAGACATGAGCGCGGCGCTGTTCACCGATTCGCGCCCGCACAACAAAACGATTTTCTGGGAATACGGGAGGGAATCGAAGTTTTTCAATTATCCGGGCCCGCCGCAGGATCGCAGCCCGCACCTCGCCGTGCGCGAAGGCAAGTGGAAATTGCTCGTCAACGCCGACGGAAGCTCCACCGAACTTTACGACATGGACGCCGACCCAAAGGAAACAACAAATCTCGCCGAGAAAGAGCCGGAATTGACTAAGCGGTTGCGCGCCGCTGCGCTGGAATGGAAGAAGTCTTTGCCGAAATTCTCAGCCGCCACTTGAAAGGCAGGGACGCCTCGCCGAGGTGTCCGGGGTGAGAATTCCCCCCAGCGATGTTCGCGCATTGAACCCATGAACTCGGTAGGGCGGCGCCGTGCCTTGCTTAATCTTTGCCCGCGTCTCCGTCGCGCGGCTGTGTCGAAGACCATCCGCAGCAAAGTGGAATTGACCGGCGCGCCCGACGCTGCGACGCGCTGCGGCTGGTCTTCGACACAGCCGCGCTTGATAAAAAAACTCACTGGCAATGAGCGGCATTCACTATATCTTGCAGGCAATGGATTTGCGATGACGAGTTCTCACATTCCAGCTTTGCGGCGCGGGCGGGCTTACGAGAGCCTTGATCGCAGCAACATCGTCGACTGCCGCACCGGCGCTGTTCTCGCCACTCTCAGCCAGGTCAATGGCGGAATCGTGCGCAAGGATTTGTCGCGCATGAGCGATGCGCGCGCGTCCCTCAAAAAAATTCCCGTCGCGCGGCTGCTCGATATTTGCGCCGAGGCGGGAAAGCTTTTTCTGGAAGGCACATTGCCGCTTGGCGAAGGCGGCACGCAGTCGCCCGCTCAATATCTGGAATCGCTCTCGGCCAGCAGCGGATTGCCGCATGTGATGGTGCGGAGGAACATGGCGAAAATCAACGCCGCGCTCTCCAACATGCCCGCCATTTTGAATGGCCTGACGCGTGGGCTTGATTTGACAGTGCTCGACAAAGGTTTTGCGGATCGCATCAGTTTTTATCCAACCGCCCGCTGCCTCGGACTGGTCATGCCTAGCAATTCTCCGGCGGTGAATTCCCTGTGGCTGCCCGCGATTCCGCTGAAAATTCCCGTCGTCATCAAGCCCGGGCGCGAGGAGCCGTGGACGCCGTTTCGGTTGATTCAAGCCTTCATCGCCGCCGGCTGCCCCGCCGAAGCCTTTGGCTTTTATCCGACCGATCACGAAGGCGCGGCCGAAATTTTGCGCGGCAGCGGACGGGCTTTGATCTTCGGCGACAAGAATACGACTTCCGCCTACGCGAACAATCCGGCCATTCAAATCCACGGGCCGGGCTACAGCAAAATCCTGATCGGCGATGATCAAATCGAGCGCTGGCCGGAATTTATTGATTTGTTGGTCTCGGCGATTTCGGACAACGGCGGGCGCAGTTGCATCAACGCCTCCGCTGTTGTCGTGCCGAAATACGCGAAAGAGATATCCGAGGCGCTGTCTCGGAAATTGGGCCCCGTAGCGCCATTGCCCGCGGCGGATCCGAACGCGCGGCTGGCCGGATTCGCCAATCTCAAAATGGCGGATTTTATTGACAGCAGCATCGAGGACGGATTGAAAACGCCCGGCGCGCGCGACGTCACGGCTGAATTTCGCAACGGGCCGCGCAAAGTTCAATTCGAGGGCGGATTTTATCTGCGGCCCACCATTGTGCTGTGCGATTCAATCGAACATCCGCTGGCCAATCGCGAATTTCTCTGCCCCTACGCCAGCGTCGTGACGGTGCCGCAATCCGCGATGCTCGAAAAAATCGGGCCTTCGCTGGCGGTCACGGCCATCACGCGCGACGAGTCATTTATTTCGCAATTGGTGGAAACGCCGCTGATCGAGCGGCTCAATCTTGGCCCGATTTCCACCATGACCGTCTCGTGGGACCAGCCGCACGAGGGCAACATGTTCGAGTTTCTTTACAAACGCCGCGCCCTCGAAATCGCCTCATGAGCCTCTCGCCGCTGACGGTTCCGAGCTTTGACCATCATCCGCGCACCCGGATTATTTTCGGAGTCGATTCAGTCGACCGGACTGGCGAACTGGCCCGCGAGCTTGGCCTAAAGCGTGTCCTTCTGGTGACTGACCCCGGCGTGGTCGCCGCCGGACATGCCGCGCGTGTGCGCGACGGACTGGAAAAGGCGGGGGTGGCGACGGTTTTATTTGACAAAGTTCGCGAAAATCCCACCACGGCGGATGTCGGCGTCTGCCTCGCCGCCGCGACGGAGAATTCGATTGATGGCATCGTCGGATTGGG
Organism: uncultured Verrucomicrobiae bacterium; assembly: GCA_963764165.1. Classification (GTDB taxonomy): domain Bacteria; phylum Verrucomicrobiota; class Verrucomicrobiia; order Limisphaerales; family Palsa-1400; genus Palsa-1400. Next base: position 1,715,028 of record CAVXRD010000002.1, on the reverse strand, counting down.
GGGCGGCAGCAGCATGGACACGGCGAAGGGTTGCAATTTCTTATTGACTAACGGCGGACGCATGCAGGATTACTGGGGCGTCGGCAAGGCGAAGCTTCCAATGCTTCCGCTCATCGCCATCCCGACCACCGCCGGAACGGGAAGCGAATGCCAGTCGTTCGCCTTGATCGCCGACGAGGCCACGCACAACAAAATGGCCTGCGGCGACCCGAAAGCGGCGGCTCGCATCGCGCTGCTTGATCCGGCCCTGACCATTTCCCAGCCGCCCCGCGTGGCCGCCTGCACAGGGCTTGACGCGATTTCGCACGCGCTCGAAACGGCGGTCACCAAAAAGCGCAACGCCCTTTCGCTGGCTTATTCGCGCGAAGCGTGGCGGCTCTGTCAATCATCGTTTCCGGCCGTCTTGCGGAATGGAAAGGATTTGGAGGCGCGTGCGGGGATGCTTCTCGGCGCGGCCATGGCCGGGCTGGCCATTGAAAGCAGCATGCTCGGCGCGGCGCACGCCGCGGCGAATCCGTTGACGGCGCATTTCAAAATTGTCCACGGACAGGCTGTCGGATTGATGCTGCCGGCGGTAATTCGTTTTAATGCGGCTGATCCCGCCCTCGCGGCTCTTTATGATGAACTCGGCGAACCCAAATCCTCCGGACTTGCGGCAAAAGTGGAAAGTTTCTTGAATCTCGCGGGCATGCCGCGTTCTCTGGCGGATTGCGGCGTGGAAGAATCCGCCATTCCCACGCTCGCCGCCGAAGCAGCCCGGCAATGGACGGCGGGATTCAACCCACGCTCGATTACAGAGCGGGATTTTGTGCGGTTGTTTGAAGAGGTGTTTGGACAGCGCGGGGCGTGAGATACGCGCTGATTTTGGTGGAACTTGAAAAGAGGCCGATCCGCCAATTCCTTCGGAATGGCCTGCTTACTTGATCTTCAGCTCGAAATCCTTCGACATCATGCTATTCGGGATGGGGCCGCGCAGGGTGTTGTCGAGGAAATCAAATTTGTAGCGGTAGATGACCGTATCTTGATCGGGCGGAACGGGGATGAGGGCTTCCCAGCGGTCCGCGCCCATTTGAGACGGCGTCATGGGATAGGAATTGGTCATCCCTATGAGAACCAACGGCTTGAATGAGCCGGCGCGCACGGCTTCCCGGTCGCTGTACCATTGCGCCTCCACTCGATAAAAGCCCGATGGATCGCGCTTGTAATGAGAGGGAGTGAGATTCGAGATGGTGGTGCAGCCAGTCAATACGACCGACAGCAATAGCAGGCTTAAAAATTTCTTCATGATTCGTTCGTCAATCAGGCGGGCGCACCAGCGCGCTCGCGGCAAAACGATGCTGGCGTCTGAGCGATTTCAATTCAAGCGGATTTAATGCCGCAATCTGGCACGCCTCAACTATTGCAGTCAAAAAACCAGACGCGTCTCGCTGCTTCCCTCGCCGCAGCCCGGCGGCAAGAGGGCATGGAAGGGGAAAAGGGCTGGCATTACTCACTTAGCCCGCCACGATTTGCGCCATGTTATTCGCCAGGCGCTGAATTGAGAGCTGCGTACAATACTCGCCGCAGTCCGCCGCGCCCAAAATCCACCGGGCACGCTGGCCGAGTCGGTTGCTTCTGCGCGCTCAGGTTCCGCCGTCGCGCAAGGCTATGGCAGGATGAGCCGCGCGGCCCCATCGAGGTTGATTTGGCCGGAAAAATCTGGTTGAAACAAGGCTGCCCGCATATCGTGCCGCACAATTGCAATGCCCATTCAAGTCGTCATTGATACCAATGTGCTGGTCGCCGCCGCGAGGTCCAATGCGGGCGCTTCGTTCGAAATTCTGCGATTGTTCTCGGTCAGGGACTCCCGTTGGCAATGGAACATTTCCACCGCCTTGCTCGTCGAGTACGAAGCCGTGCTCAAGCGCGAACAGCATCGCCAAGGGCGCTCGCTGACGGCGGTGGACAGGGCTCTTGATGACTTGGCAGCCGGCGCCAATCGCCACGCGATCTTCTATCTGATTCGTCCCTTTTTGGCTGATCCAGACGATGAGTTGATTTTGGAACTGGCCTTGGCGTCGGCTTCGAGCTACATTGTAACGCATAACGGGGGTGACTTCAGGGAAGCTGGACGATTCGGCGTGGGGGTGTTAACGCCGGGCGAGTTTTTGAGAATCCTTTAATATGACCGCATTAACTGTAGATCTGCCGGACAATCTGCATGCAAAGGCCCGCGAGGTGGCCGCTTCAAAGAATATCTCGATGGACGCGCTGGTGACCATTGCCCTAAGCCAAAGCCTGTCGCGATTGCTTGCGGAGCCGCTTCTGGAAGAGCGGGCTGCCCGCGCGACCGGCAAAGGCTTGGACGAGTTTTTGGCTCAGGTTTCAGGGACGGAGCCCCCGGACTGGGATCGGCTGCCAGAGGGCTATCAGCGAAGCAAATGAAAGCAATTGATCCAAAGAACGTGGCCTAGCATCTCTGTGTCATGCGAATCTTTCATGCGGAAACCGTCGTTGAAAAAGATGGCAAGCTTTACCTGGATCATGTGCCGTTTTCCGAAGGGGAGGCGGTTCGTGTGTTTGTTTCATCCGCGAGGCCGGTTGCGAAGCAATCCCTAGAGGGGTCTGTCTTGAAGCATGAACAACCGTTTGCGCCCGTCGCCGGGGAAGATTGGGAAGCGGCGAAATAATTGCGCCTACAAAATATTCGCCGCCAGTTCCGCCAGCTCCGAGCGTTCGCCCTTTTGCAATTCAATATGCGCCGCAATCGGCTGGTCGCGGAATTTGCTGATGATGTAATTGAAGCCGTTCGATGAGGAATCGACGTACGGATTGTCGATTTGATACGGATCGCCTGTAAAGATAATTTTTGTCCCCTGTCCGACGCGGGTGATGATCGTCTTGACCTCAATGGGGGTGAGGTTCTGCGCCTCGTCGATGACCATGAATTGGTGCGCGATGCTGCGGCCGCGAATGTAGCTCAGCGCCTCGACCACCAAGTTTCCCGAGCGCATCAAATCCGCGCTGCGGCGATGATCCGTGCCCATGTTCAAATCGCTCAGCAGCTCCAGGGCATCATGAATCGGCTGCATCCACGGGTTCAGTTTTTCCTCGAGCGAGCCGGGGAGAAATCCGAGTTCGCGGCCCATCGAAACAGTCGGGCGCGCCACCACCAGGCGGCGGAATTCGCGGTCAAGGACGGTGCGCTTCAAGCCAGCCGCCATTGCCATCAGCGTCTTGCCAGTGCCGGCTTTGCCCATCAGCGTGACCAATTTAATGCGGTCGTCGAGCAGGGCGTCGAAGGCAAAGTGCTGCTCGCGATTGCGCGGCTTGATGCCCCACACGCCTTCCTTGCAATCCAGGATCGGCACCAGCTTTTTGCCGGTGGCGTCGACTTTGCCAAGCGCCGTGCGCTTCGTGTTTGTCTCCTCCGTCAGCGTGCAATATTCATTGGGGAAATACGTGCCGTAACCGTTCAAATCAAATTCGCCATCGGCGCGGAAGCGGGACATTTTTTCCGGCGACACGGTCAATTCAATCATTCCTGTGTAAAGTTCCGTCAACAAGACGCGATCCGTTTCATAATCCTCCGCCGCCAAGCCGAGCGTGTCGGCCTTGATGCGGAGATTGATGTCTTTGGTGACGAGGATGGCCGGCATTTTGGGTTCGGCTTTGGACACGCCGAGGGCGAGCCCGACGATGCGGCTGTCAACCGTATTGTTGCCGAAGGGCGAGCCGTTGCCGCCGTTCCCGTTGTGCTCGTGGAAAATGATCCGAAGCATCCCGCCGTTTTCGAGCTTCACGCCTTTGTTCAAATGGCCTTTGCCCCGGAGAGAGTCCAAGGCGCGCGAAACCGTGCGGGCATTCTGGCCCAGCTCGGAGGACTCGCGCTTGAAGCGATCGATTTCCTCGATCACCTCGATGGGAATCAGGACATTGTTGCCTTTGAAGGCCTGGATGGAATTCGGGTCGTGCAGCAGGACATTTGTGTCAAGTATGTAATTTTTCACTAGGGACGTCTCGTTTTCTTTAATTTCGACATGCGCCTGTGCCACTCCACCAAGCAAGTGTGAACAGCCGGCATCTCGTAGTGGCCTGAATAGAGAAAGCATGAGAGCATTCCCCAAAGATCGAAATCAATAAAGTGCGGCTCTGATTTCAGCAGAAACGGGCGGTCAGCGAGCATGCATTCGAACGGCACCAGCTTTTGGATCAGCTCCGCCAGCCAATGATCTTCCTGCGCGCGCCATTGATCCAGGCAGCCGCGCCCGAATTTCCGCTCCTTGTGGCGGATAAACGCCATCTGGTCCGACTTCGGAACCAGTTCCTTCCAATGGATGTCATTGAGCCGGAAACACGCGCCTTCAATCTGGTCCTCGATGAACTTCCAGAGGATGCGATCCACTCCGCGAAATTCCCTGGGAAAAAGCCCAAGCTGATATTTGCCATCGATATATTTCGCAATAATTTGCGAATCATCGTCCGTCTCGAAAACCACCGTTTTGCCGTCGCGAATGACGGGAACGCCGTAATAGCGCTGCCGGGTCAAACGCCAGACAAGTGTGCGGTCCGGGTTTGGGATATTGGTGGTCTTGTAACGAACGCCCGAATAATCCAAGATGCGTTTCTGCACGAGGCAGAATGGACTCCACGGAAACTGGATGAGTTCAATCATCGTTCTGCTGAACAACGGAGCCATCGTATGGCCGCGGTTTTGGACTGGCAAGGGAAATATCGTTTTTGCGGCAAAACTTCCCGTAATATTTGCGCAAAAAAATTTACCGCGGCGGATTCACGTAGGCGGACACCGGACTTTCGTGCCCGGCGTCATCCACCGCTTTCACGCCGAGGACAATTTGATCAATCGGCGTATACGGCAAAATATAATGATGCCCGTTGCCAACCCAAATTTCTTTTTCCCAATCGGGCGATGTCGTGGAGCGCGTCACCACCACGAAGCCGGCGATGTTCGTTTGGCCGGGCGGCTCGCTCCAGCGGAGTTCCGCATCGTAACCCGCGCCGCGCGACAATCCCGGACGGTTCGTTGACCCGCCACCGCCTCCGGACGTGATCGGCGGCGCGGGCGCCCAAGCCAAAGCGGCGGCAGCAGCGGCGTTGATGCGAACCACGCGCGTGGCGTAGGCGGGTGAAGCGTTGGAAAAGGTGTCGAGCGCGGAATGCTGCTGCGAATAATTCTCATTCGGCGTCGTGAATCGCACGCCGGCGTAACCCTGCTGATTGAACGGTATGTGATCGCCGCCACGGCCAAAGCGGTCGTAGCGAAAGATCATTTCCGCCATCATGCCCGGACAATATTTCCCCGCCGTCGCATGGACGAAGCGCGCCAGTTGCCGTGAAGGGGAATCGTTCGGGTCTTCGGAAAACACCAGCACGCGATTCTTGTCGTTCGCTCCCGCTCCCCCAAGTTCGGTGCCGATAATGTCGTTGTTCAAAATGGCCTCGACGCCCTGGCCTTCCGCGCGCAACCGGCGGGCCAGCGATTGCGAGCCATAAAGCCCCTGCTCCTCGCCCGCAAAGGCCACGAAAACCAGGGTCGCCTTGAATTCGTATTGACTCAGCACCCGCGCGCACTCCATGGCGCAAGCCGTGCCGCTGGCGTCATCGCTGACGCCGGGGGCGGGCAATTCCGCGGCCTCGGCGGGCTGCAAACCAGTCGCGTCTTTGAAATTGATGGAATCGTAATGGCCGGAAACCAGAATCCATCGATTCGAAGCGTCGGGCGCGGCGCCGGGAAGGATGGCCAGCACGTTTCGAAGCTCCGTCGGTTTGTAGAGGCGGTTGGTTTTCGGGATGGTGTAAGTGTCAAAACTAACTTTCAAGCGCGGGCTGTAACTTTGAAACTGGTCGAAGATCCATTGCCGCGCCGCGCCAACGCCGCGATTGGTTTGGGACGGATCCGAAGCGGTATTGCGCGTCCCAAATTCGCCCAGCCGCCGCATGATGGCCGCCACGCGCTCCTCAGAAATTTCCGAGACAATCCGTTGGATTGCAGGGTCGGGTGCTGTCGGCGGACGTTTCGCTGGGAAGATATTGGTCTGCTCAAGCAAATCGGTGGACTGTTGGAGCACGCGGCCGGGCGTCAAGTCACCCTTAAACTGCGTCGGCGTGGCTAAATCGGACGACCGCTGCGCCGGTGGATTCGGCACCTGCGCCAGGCTCGAAAAAGACACGAGGCCCAGCCAACCTACGAAAAGCATCGAAGCAATGCGTCGCATGACGAAGGCTAACGCGGCAGAAGCAAAATTGCCACAAAATCGGGTGCCGTGGAGACGAAGACTTAACGCCGCACCGTGTTAATGTATCCTTATCCCATTAGGAAGCGTCCAGAGCCCTTCAATCAACGAAGACAATCCGTTTCCAGATTGGGCAATTCCCTCCTGCTGAGCTTTTTGCATATCCGCTAAATGCGGGTCAACGTCTGGTGGCCGGAAATAAGCGCAGCCCGTGGTTATCAACGGCAATCCAATGGTGATAACTAATATCTTTGCCACAGCTTTCATAAAAGGCTTCCCTTGATTGACTGCAAAATAAACTCTTCTCTCTCGAAAACCAATGCAAAAGGATTCTAATGGGCTCTGCTCAAAATCGTGGCCCGCAGTCTCTATAATGGCGCGAGAACTATCCGGCCACTTCCATCCCGACCAGGCAGACGTCATCGGAGAATTCCTGGCTGCCGGTAAATTGCTGAATTTCCGCCAGGATGGCCGCGAACATGTCGGGACACTTCATCGAAGAATGGCGGCGGACTGCGTCAAGCAGAAGTTCCTGGCTGTAGGGTTGGTCGCCCGGGCCTTCCACTTCGTAAAGTCCGTCCGTGAACAGCATCAGCATGTCGCCAGGCAGGAGCGGAGCGGAGACGGTCGGATAGGTGGAGTTGGCAAAAAGTCCGAGGGCCGGGCGGGCCTTGCCGTTTTCGTACTTGAGCACCTCGACCTCGCCGCTGGGCCGATGCACCAGAAAAGGCTTCGGGTGCCCGGCATTGGCGAAAAAAATCTGGCGCCGGGCCAGATCCGCCACCAGGTAGAACGCCGTGGTGAAAAGGGGGCTGCCGGTTTGCTGCAGAATGGCGCGAAGGTCGGAATTGAGACGTGTCAACAATTGGCCCGGATCGAGGGCCATCGGGCGCAATTCCTCAACCAAGCCGCGCACCATGGCGGTGACCAGCGCGGAACGCACGCCGTGCCCCATGACGTCGCACAAAAATAATCCCGCCTGCGTATCCGAAAGCGCGAGGACATTGAAGAAATCGCCGCCCACCTGTCCACTCGGATGGTAGCGGTGGCAAAATTTCAAGAGGCTCGATTCGCTGTCCGCGCCCGGCGGAAAGGTGGGGTACTGCTGCGGCAGGATGGCTTCCTGGATGTCCCGCGCCATTTTTAAATCGTCTTCGAGAATGATGTTTTTCTTGCGCAATTCCGCCTGGCTGCGGGCCAGCTCCGCCGCCGCCTTGCGCTCGCGCTCCTCGGCCTGCTTGCGCAGGGTCACGTCGCGCACGAGGCTCAGCAGCAAGGAGCGCCCTTCCTCCATTTCGACGTAGGAATTGGAAAGTTCAACATCCACCACTTTGCCGGACCGGAAAGAAACGTGGCGCTCGAGGAGCGTTTCAATCTTTCTCTCCGCGAAGCGCTTTTGGTAGCGCTGCATCATTTCCGCCGTGTCCTCGGTTTGCGCGTAAATGACGGTGTAGGGCCGGCCCACCAATTCCTCCTGCGGCATGCCGACGATCTGGCAAAAGGCCGGGTTGACCGCCAGCATCGTCCCGTGCTCGTCTGTCAAACGCATTCCTTCAAACGATTTTTGCCAGATGGAGCGAAAACGCATCTCCGAGAATTTCAGCTTCTCCTCGGCTTCCTTGCGGGCGGTGATGTCCTCCACCATGCCTTCGTAGAAAACGATGTTCCCTTGCGCGTCCTTGACGGCGCGGGCGTTTTCGGAAATCCAAATGATGGTGCCGTCCTTGCGGTAAATCTGGGCCTCGAAATTCTGCACCACGTCGTGCTCTTTCATCTGCCGGATGAACTCGGAGCGGCGCGTGGGGTCCACGTAAAGCAGGCGGGCGATGTCGCTGATTTTGGACATCATTTCCTCGCGGGTGTTGTATCCGTAAATGCGGGTCAGGGCGGGATTGACGTCCAAGTAGGTGCCCTCGGGCGACGTTTGAAAAATGCCGGCCACCGAGTGCTCGAAGATTCCGCGGTAACGTTCTTCCGCCTTCAGCAGCGCCTTGCGCGATTCGCTGCGCTCAATGGCGTAAACGACCGCGCGTGTCAGCAATTGGCTGTCCACCCGCCCCTTGACCAGGTAATCCTCCGCGCCCGCATGGACGGCCGAGAGCGCCAAGGATTCGTCGTCGAAGCCGCTGAGGACAATGATCGGGACTTCGTGGGCGCGTTCCTTGACGGCTTGGAACGTATCCATGCCGGTGGTTTCCGGCAGTTTCAAATCGAGCAGAATTACCTCGATGCCTCCCTTGGCCAGGCGGGCGAGCGCTTCGGTGAGGTTTTTGGCCGGCTCAAGCTGGAAACGGACGCCAGTCGCCTTCTGCAGCATCATCCGCAAAAAATGCAGATCGTCGAGGTCGTCCTCGACAAGCAAAAGATTGATTGTTTTTGTAGCCATTTCCTTGCGCCGGCCGGGGCGTATCCTCTCATTCTTACCACCGCACGAAAGCGGTGGGAAGTTTCTTTTAGGTTTTCGCGCCCGGCTCGTCCTCGGCTTCCAGCGTGGTCTTTAGGAAGTTGTGGATGACGGTTTTTTCATCTCGCGCCAGCCACCTGCCGATGGTGATGAAAAGGAACCCAAACAAGGCCAGCCCGCCCAGTGCGGCCAGCAGCATCCAACGATCTCTCTCCCGGTAGAGGGGAATCCGCGCTGGAACAACCACTAACGCGACGGCAAAAAGCGCCAGGAAGGAATACCAAAAGACCATGAACAGCCGCACCAGCGTGTGCATGCGGAACTCTCCTTCCAGTGTGGAGCCCCCGGCGCGCCCGGAGAATTTTCCGTAAAAGAGCGGCGCAAACGAGTTCATGTAAAACTTCCTGGTGCGCAATCGGAACGAATTACCCCTGAATTCGCCCAGGATGAACTGCGGTGGCTCGGCTGCCTTTATGATTCGATTTCTACATTCCTCGATGCTCAGTTTCGTGCTCAATTTCATGTCTCTCGCATTGCATAGTTCAACAAAACACAGATTGGTCGTTGTGCAAACTTCAATTATTTGGTTTGGGCCTGCGATTGCCACTTGGCGTCTTTCCCGGTATCTTGACCGGCGTGTCGGATGTTAAAAAAACTCGGGTGGTCATCGGGATGAGCGGCGGCGTGGATTCGTCCGCGGCGGCGGCCTTGCTGCTGGAGCAGGGATATGACGTCGTCGGCATCACGCTGAAATTGTGGCCGCAGGACTGCGTCTCCCGAGCCGAGGACAAATGCTGCGGGCCGCAAGCCGTGATGGATGCGCGCGCAGTCTGCCATAAGCTGGGCATTCCGTACTACCTGATTGACGAAGCGGAAGCCTTCCACAAACAGGTTATCGGCTATTTCGCGGAAGAATATAAGGCGGGGCGCACGCCCAACCCTTGCGTGATGTGCAACGAGAAGCTGAAGTTCGGCGCGCTGCTCGACCGCGCCCGCCAGTTGGGGGCCGACCGCGTCGCCACCGGCCACTTTGCGCGCCTCGAAAAAAGCGCCGATGGTTCGCGCACGCTTTTGCGCAAGGGCCATGATCCGCGCAAGGATCAAAGCTATTTCTTGTTCTCGCTCCGCCAGAACCAACTGGAGCGCTCGCTCTTTCCGCTCGGCGAAATGACAAAAAAAGACACCCGCGAAGTGGCGCGCGAGTGTCAATTAAAGACCGCCGACAAAGAGGAGAGCATGGAGATTTGCTTCGTGCCCGACAACGATTACGGGAAATTCCTGGCGATGGCGAATCTGGTGCAGCCGCATCGCGGCGAGATTGTTGACATGCAGGGAAAAGTCCTCGGCCATCACGACGGGATCGAATTTTTCACCATCGGACAGCGGAAGGGCTTGAAGATTTCCTCACCACGCCCGCTTTACGTGATCGATTTGGATGCGGCGCGTAATCGCGTCATCGTGGGCGACGATTCGGCCCTTGACCGCGCGTCATTTGAAGTCGAGCGCTGCAATTGGATTCCCTTCGACGAGCCGCCCGGGGAAATGCGGGCTTCGGCCAAGATTCGTTACAATCATCCCGGCACAAGTGCGACGGTTCGTCCGTTGGCGAACGGTCGCGCCAGCGTCGCGCTCGATGTTCCGCAACGCGCCATCACGCCGGGGCAAGCCTGCGTATTTTACGATGGTGATTTGGTGCTCGGCGGCGGCTGGATAACCGCTCACAAATAGCGTTGGGCTCGGTAGGGTGGGGATCCCGCTGAGCCGTCGCATGAGTCCCATAACTCGAATCCTCCCATGAAAATGGGAATAATGGGACTGATGGGAATAATAGGACGGCTCAGCGGGAGCTTCGCCCTGCCGCGCGCGCCAATTACTGTGTTGGCTTTGTGCTGGCATCCGCCAGCGCCGCCGCAAGTTCCTTTAAGTGAACCGTCGGATCCGGAGAGTCTGTGATGTGCAGAATCTTCCCGTTCAGCCCGATGAGAAAAGTCACCCGCCGATCCAATTTCCGATCACCCGCCATGCGCGCACCGTAAGCATCTGAGATGACGCCGTTGGTGTCCGTCAGCAGCGGGAAATCCAAATTGTATTTGAAAATGAAATCCTTGTGGCTGTCCTTGTCATCGAAGCTTACGCCGACCACCTCGACGCCCGCTTGTTTGAAGTCGGCCATTTTATCGCGGATCGAACAGGCTTCCGCCGTGCAGCCGGGCGTGTTGTCCTTCGGATAGAAGTAAAGCAGCACCATGCTTTTGCCGACTTGCTCCGCCAGCGACCATTTGTTGCCGTCCTGGTCAAAGCCGCTGAACATCGGCGCCGCATCGCCGACTTTGAGAGGCGGATTGGCCATCAGCGGCAGCGAGAGCGCGGCGATGGCGATGCCGAGGCAAAGTTTTTGAATCGTTTTCATAATGTCCAACTAAAGCCCTTTATGGCGGGTTGTCAAACGGCGATCCAAACGAGCGTGCCTTCGGGCAGCTTGTCGTAGAGCGGGAGCAAATCCGAGCCGGACAAATGAACGCAGCCGTGGGAGTCGGGCCGGCCCAGCGTGGTTTCATTTCCCGTCCCGTGGATGTATACATAACGCTGAAAAGTATCCACCGAGCCGCCGCGATTGAAGCCGGGCTCCAATCCTTCCAGCCACATGATGCGGTTCGTGATCGACGCCGCGGGCAAACCCTGCCAGGTGAATCCGACAACTTGCCGCGCTTTGAACACCGTTCCCACGGGCCATCCGCCGCCGATTTTTCGCGCGACGCGATGCAATCCGCGCGGCGTCATGTTCGACCCTGCTTGTTCGCCGATGCCGAATTTCGACGTCGAACAGCGGTAGGTTTTTCTCAGCGCGTAACCGCCAGCCCCGCGCTCAAAAAGCGCCGTCGTCTGCCGCGAGATGGTGACGGAAAGCATGTAGCGCGTGGGCCGGTGGCCGAGCCGCGAGCACGCCCGAATGGCGCTCGCGAGCACTTTGGGAACACCGATCATTTCGGCGCGAGTTTCTTGACCAGGATTTTGGAATTTCGGGCGCTCTGCTCATATTTCTCGCGGCGGGCCGGCGGCAAATCCTCCGGCGCGCCTTCGACGAATCCCGCCTTCGATTGAAAATACGTGAAGGCCTGGGTCGAGAGCGTGATCAATTCCGTCATGCCCAGCTCGCGCGCCTTCGATTCCGCGAACGCCACGAGCTTGCGGCCGATCCCCTGGTTCTCGTGCGACGGGCTCACGTAGAGGCACGCCAGTTCGGCCTTGGCGGTGTCCAATTGATGCAGCGCCACGCACGCAACGGGGTTTTTGTCCGTCTCGAAAATGTAAAAATCGCCAATTGATTTTTCGATGGTGGCGCGTGTTCGCTTGACAAGCTCTTCGTTGGCGACGGAATTTTTTGTCAACAACATGATGGCGCGGATGTCCTTCTTGAGCGCGCGGCGGATCTGCTGGTATTCGTTGGCGTAAACGAGCGTTCCGACGCCCTCGTTGGAAAACACCTCGGCCAGCAGCGCCTCGTCCACGCGGCCGTTGATGATATGAACCCGGGGGACGCCCGCCTGGCAGGCGACCGTCGAGAAATGCGCCTTGGACAAGCCGTCCGGCGAAAAATTGGCCTTGTGGTGCGAGAGCAAATTGGCCAGGTCCGCCACCAGCATCTGCTGGATCAAGTTCCCCTGATAAACAATGCCGTCGATCGTCGTGATGTAAATGAGCTTGTTGGCGCTGAGCGCCTTGGCCAATTCCACCGCCACGGAATCCGAATTCACGCGGTAGGTTTTTCCATCGCCGTCAAACCCAAGCGGCGGCACCACCGGCACAATGCCCTGCGCGAGAAGGCTCTGCAGCATTTCCGCGTCGATGCGCTCGACTTTCCCGGTGAACAATTGGTCCTGCCCGTGGATGATTCCCATCGGGTGCGCGATGATCGCGTTGCACGACGCCGCGCGAAGATCGTTGGCGCTCAGCCCCTCCAGAATTTCGTGGGTCAGGCGGTTTGCTGCTGTCAACGCTAATTTCAAGGTGGCCTCATCGGTGATGCCGCTGCCGTCGAGGTTCGAGGGAACGACGTTTTGCTCGCGGGCCAGAATCTCGATCTGCGCGGCCGCGCCGTGAACAAGCAGCACCTTGATGCTCAGCGAGCGCAGCACCGCGACGTCGAGAAGAATGTTGGCAAAATTCTCGCTGGTCACGATCGCTCCATCCACGCTGATGACAAAAATCTTTTCCCTGAAGCGCGGGATGTACTGCAGAATGCCTCGCAGATCCGTAGGTTTCACAATTTCTTAAGATGTTTATTCCGCGGCAGGATTTTTTTCAACGCTTTCACACAGCGCTGATTTTCCGCCGGCGCGCCTATTGAGATGCGGATGAATTCCGGCAATTGATAGCCGCCCATCGGGCGCGTAATGATCCCTGCCCGCTGAAGCTGCTCAAAGACTTCGCGGCCCGCGCCGACTTTTGCCAGAATAAAATTTGCCGCAGTCGGAACAACTTCAATGCCCATGGCGGACAATTCCTTTTCCAGAAATTTCCGGCCCTTGATGTTGTTCTGCTGCGTCTTTCGGACATGCGTTGTGTCATCCATCGCGGCCATCGCGGCGGCCTGGGCGAGCGAATTGACATTGAACGGCTGCCGGATTTTTTCCAGCGCCGCAATGAATTCCGGATGCGCAATGCCGTAGCCGAGACGCAATCCGGCCAGGCCATAAATCTTGGAAAACGTGCGCAGCAATATAATATTGGGTTTCCGCCCCGACTTGATCTCCGCGAGCAAATCGACCGGCTTGTCGAGAAATTCGATGTAAGCCTCATCCATTGCCAGCACGACGTTCCCCGGCAATTCGTTCACCAATTTGCGCACGTCCTCCGCCGGGGCGATCGTGCCGGTCGGATTATTGGGGTTGGCGACGAACATGAGTTTCGTCCGCGCCGTCACCGCTTTCAACATGGCGGGCAAATCGTGGCCGTAATTCTTTGCCGGCACGGTGACAACTTGCGCGCCGAGCAATTTGGCCACGATGGGATAAATCGCAAAGCAATACTGCGACACAACCATTTCATCGCCGTGCCCGAGCAGCGCGTGGCCCAAAAATTCAATGATGTCGTTGGAGCCGTTGCCGAGCACCAGGTGTGCCGGGGTCACGCCCAGTTTCGCGGCCAGCTTTTGCTTCAAATAGAACGCGCTGCCGTCCGGATACATGTGGAGATTGGGCAAAGCCTTGCGCATCGCCGCCAGGGCTTTGGGAGACGGGCCGAGCGGATTTTCATTCGACGCCAATTTAATGACGCCTCGCACGGGCAAGCCAAGTTCGCGGGCCACTTCCTCGACGGGGCGGCCGGGCTGATAGACCGGCAACCGCTCCAGCGCCGGATTCAAGGAAAACGGGAGTTTCACAATTTGAGGGAGCGCAGAATTTTGGCGACATCGACGTTTTCGGCGATGAGGTCGCGGATGAGGGTGATCTTTTCCGTGTCCGCCGCGCGCGTTTTCACAGTGAGATTGTGGACGCTGGAGGCAACTTCGTAGCTGTCCTCGTCGGCGAGCAGGACCGGGAAGGGCGCGTTTTCAATCATGCGCAGAACGCCGTTGGCTGGCTTGATTTTGTCCGTCAGCACCATGCCCGCCAATTGCCGCACCGGCTCGGTCAGGGCTGTCGTGATAATGTCTTCGCGGTCCCCCGGCGTGATGATCAGCGATCCGCGCTTGAAATGGCTTTCCGCGTTCGGCGCGCTCATGGCGCCGACGACCACGCTGGCAACCATGTTGTTGACATGCGGGGATCGGTTGAGCGGCTGCGCGTTCAATTCGACCTGGATCGCCGCCAGCGTCGGACGCGACAAAATGTGGTGATGCGGCAGCACGCCGAGCAATTCCAATCCTTTCCGCCGAAGTCCGCGCCGGGCAAACTCGCTGATGTAATCGATTTTGTCCGGCGTGACTTTGTTGAGGATGACACCGATGACCTCGACGCCTTCGCGCTCGAACACGGCCTGGTTCAAATACACTTCGTCAATCGGCTTGCCGATGCCGCCCTGGCTGATGATGATGACTTTCGCATCGAGGATTTTCGCCACCTGCGCGTTGGAAAGATCGAACACGGAACCAACACCCGCGTGGCCCGATCCTTCGCACAGCACGAAATCCTTTTCCCACGCCACGCGGTCAAAGGCCTTGATAATCTTCTTGACGAGCGCTTCGTTGTTGGAGGATTGCAGATATTTCCGCGTGAAATCCGGCTCGACCGCAATCGGGCTCATGTCAGGCAGCGGGCAGTTCAGCCGGTAAACCTGGTCCATCAACACCGTGTCCTCGTCAATTTTCTGCTCCTCGATTTCGACGAACCGCTGGCCGACCGGCTTGATGTAGCCGATGCGCGGATAAAATTGCTGCAGGGCGGAGAGCAAGCCGAGGGACGTGGTTGTTTTGCCTTCATTCTGCCGGGTGGCGGCGATGAAGATGCGCGGCGTGACTGTGTTCATGGTGCTCATTAAGCCTGCGGGCCGGGCTTATTTTAATTGGAGGTGAATTTGATCCAGATCCGGCGGATACAAATCTTTGTAGGCGATGGATTGGAGGCCGACAATCGCGGCCACGCCGAGGACATCATGCGCATTGGCGCCGCGCGAGACGTCCGCCGCCGGGCGATCCAAGCCAAGCAGGATTTGGCCGTAAGCGTGCGCCTTGGCGACGTGCTGGATCAACTTGCTGGCGATATTGCCGGAATTGAGGTCGGGAAAAATCAAAACATTCGCGCGCCCGGCGACATGGCTGTCCGGCAATTTGCGGGCGGCAATTTCCGGGACGAGCGCCGCGTCCACTTGCAGTTCGCCGTCGAAATCCGCCTCAAATCCGGTATCGTGCGCAATCTTTTGCGCTAAGGCAGTGGCCGCTTGAACCTTGCCGATGGACGGATGCGTCGCGCTCCCTTTTGTCGAATACGAAAGCAGCGCCACCCGCGGACGAATGCCGAGAAGCTGATGGCTCAATTGTGCCGTCGACACCGCGATTTCCGCCAATTGCTGAACGGTCGGCTCGGGAATGACGCCGCAATCCCCCATGAACAAAACGCCTTCCTGCCCAAATCTCGTATCCTCCACTTCCATCACCATGCAACTGGAAGCCGTCGCCGCCGCCGGGGCGACCTTGACGATTTGGAAGAGCGGGCGCAGCACGCTGCCGGAGCTTTGATTCGCGCCGGAAATAAAGCCGTCGACTTGATGCATGGCCAGCATCATCGCGCCGTAATAATTCGGGTTGAGCATCGTCTCGTGAGCTTCCTTTTCCTCGATTCCCTTGAAACGGCGCAGCAATTCGTAGCGCTTGACGAAAGCAGGCAAATCCTCGCTCTCGGCGGGATTGATGATGCGGACACCCTCCAGCGAAACATTCAATTCGGCCGCCGCCTGTTTCACTTTCGTCCTGTCGCCCAGCAAAATGGGCGCGCCCAGGCGCAGCGAATAAAACTGCCGCGCCGCCTGCAGCACGCGCGGCTCGGTCCCCTCCGGGAAAACCACCCGTTTGGGATGCCGCTGGAGCTTTTCGATGATCCGACCAATAAAACGCATCGTAACTCTAAGTACTCTGACTTGCGGAAACTTCAATGTTCAATTTTCCAGGAAAAATTGAATCTGGACCGCCCGAACTCAGGAAAAGTGGGTCAAAGTTTGTGGTCAGGTGAAGAAATTTCGCTTAGATTCGCACAAGGCGAAAATGAGCGTCAAAGAAGCCATCCAGACAATTAACCAAATGCAAGCCGACGGAGTCTTTGATCGTTATGCGATCGGCGGAGCGGTTGGAGCGACATTTTATCTGGAACCCATCGCCACTCTGGATGTGGATATTTTTGTCGCATTCAGGCCCGAACAAGGAAGTTTGATCGTCAACCCGCAGCCGATTTTTGATTACCTCAAGGCGAGGGGGTGCGCGATGGAGGGCGAGTATGTGATGATAGGCGGATGGCCCGTTCAGTTTCTCCCGGCGGGAAATCCGTTGGTCGAGGAGGCATTGCGGGAATCCTTCCGCAAAGACGTAGAAGAGACACCGGCGCAGGTCTTCACAGCGGAGCATTTAGCCGCCATCGCGCTCCAAACCGGGCGGGCCAAAGACAAAGCTCGGCTCCTCCAGTTTATCGAAACTGGAACAATTGACGCGTGCCGATTTCAAGCTATCCTGGGCCGGCACGGTCTCCTTGACGCATGGAGCAAATTTGAGCGACAGTATCTGAGCGATTCCCGATGAGCTTTGAGATGTGGAAGATTTTGGAAAGCAAGCGCGCCATGCGGCAAAAGCTTGCGGCGCTGCCCGTGGCGGAAAAGCTGAAGCTGCTTGATGCCCTGCGGGAACGGCAGCTCGCGATTCGCGGTCGGTCGGAGTGTTCTGGCAATCTCGGTGAAGCGCCTTTGAAAGCAGTAAAGGTCGAACGCAGCGGCTCGCGATAAGCTGTTGCGGCATCAAGGACTCTCTTATTTGTAAAAGGCCGACCGATCAATTCGCCAGCACTTCCTCGCGGACAAAATGCAAACGGATCACTTTTGGGGCTTTGCCTTCATTAAAATGACACTGGACAGCGTCACGCACATTGGTGCGAAGCTCATCCAGCGAGTCTGCTTCCGTAAAGATCGATTGACCTAGAGCGCGAGCGGTAAAACCTCCGTCTGGCGCATCTTCGACAAGAAATATTAGCTCGTTCAATCCACGCTTGGGCCGTCAGGCCATTGATTGCGTAACCATTGTCGGCAATCCACCTGCGCTAATCAAGAATGGATGTCTTGCCCAGACTGACCAATTTCCGTGACGGAGCCCCAGATCGGCAGAGGCTACGATTGAAGCTGGCGAAATCCGTTTAATAGACGCCTTCGACGATGTTCTTTTCCATTGCTCCGAAGGGGCGGACTTCGGCGACGCCGTCCCAGGCATAGGGGCCGCGCGGTTCGCGGCGGATGGCTTCGTCGCGCTCCAGAAAGCGGGGCATGAAAAATTCCTTCGTCAATGTCGTCAATTCGACACGGCCCCATTTTCCGTACTCGACGAGTTCGGTGGTTTTGTTTGAATTGACCACGCGCAGGACGGCGCGGGGTTGCGGCGCGAAATAGGTGATCGAGAACTGGTCCTCAGGGCGCAACGGGACACTGGCGGCAAGGCCCATCAAAGTGTTGCCGTAAGTGGGATAGAAACCAATGCGCCCCTCCAAAACTTCTTCCACGATGTAACGCACGTATTGCGGGGCCATCGTCGTGCCGCCGCAGAACACGCCGCGAATGCCGGCCTCCCACAAATCGATTTTCTCGCCGAGGGCTTCCAGCAATTTAGGTGTCGTGAAGAGGGCGCTGATTTTGCGGTTCTTCAAAATCGTCACGGCTTGGTGAACGACGTGATCCATGTAATCCCGCGCCACTTCAGGCTGCTTGGCGGAAATGACCCGCTTGACCCAGCGCGGGTCGAGATCGATGAAATAGCACGAGCTGCCGCGAAAATTGGCGAGGTGCTCGATGGCGAGGCGCAAACGCCGCGGACCGGTCGGGCCGACCATCAGCCACGCGCCGCCTTTGGGGAAATGCCCGTCGGAAAGTTTGCCGGAAAATTCCTCGTAATCCACTTTGTAATCATCCCAGCCGATTCGCTGCTTTGGCATTCCGGTTGTGCCGCCGGTTTCAAAAATGTTGAAGGGGCGCCCCTTGAATTTTTGCGGCACCCAAACTTCCGGCTGCATGTCGCGCAGCCATTCGTCCTGAAAATGCGGAAATTTTTCGAGGCAGCCGAAGCACTTCACTTCCGTGGCGGGATTCCAGCCGGCTTTTTTGGCCCAGTCGAGCCAGAATGGCGAACCGGTTTCCGGCGAAAAATGCCATTGCACAATTTCGCGAACATGCGCGTCCAGCTTTTGCCGGGCGGCGGCCACGGCGGATAAATCAATTTCTGACATTACAATTACAATTTGGCGGTTGCGGTTGGCGTTGGATTTTCGTCGAAATATTTTGCGATGGTCGCCTGGCTCGGCGGCTTGCTCAAGAGCGAGAAAATGATGACGCAGAGAATGGAGCCGATCACCATTGGGACGACGGTCATGTAGCCACCGAGAAAACGGACGTCACCAATCGGCGCGCGGGAGAGGACGGTAATTGCGCCTTTGCCATCGCCAATTTTCCAAATGATGTCCTCTTTCGGCTTCACTGGAGCGGTCGGCGCGCCAGCCACGGCGGGTTTGCCGACGGGAGAGTTCGTGCCTGCGACTTTTGGAGCGGCGTTGGTCGGGCTTGATGCTTTGGCCAATGCATTCGTCGGCAAAGGCTTGCCACCCGAAGGAGCAGCGGCCGCTGCAGGAGGAGCCGCAGGTGAACCTTGGAGAAATCCTGTGCCGATCAAACTGAACGCGACAAAAACAGTGGCCGCGAGCGCGCCCCATTTGGTGCTGCGCTTCCAGAACAACGCCGCCACCATCACCGGGGCCATCGCCGCAAAACCGGAGAAAGCGTAGCGGATCGCAACTTCAAAAATGCCCTGCTTCTCCTTCAGCGCCAGCGCGACCGCATAGGCAAATACGGTGACAATAATAATGAATCCGCGCGCAAAATGGACTGCCCGCTTTTCGCCGAATTTTTCGCCGCCGCCGTAATGCGTAAAAATATCCTTGGTGAACATCGTGCTCAGCGCCAGCACTTGATGCGCATCCGATCCCATCACCGCCGAAATGACGCCCGCGCCGAGAAGGCCGGCGAGCCAGGCGGGAGCGAATTTTTGCAGCATCTGCAACAGCACGCCGTCCGGGTCCGGGATTTTTCCGAGGGCGGCCATTCCCAAAACGCCCAGGAACACGCACGGCAGCCAGATCGCAAGAATCGCAATCGGGTAGGCAACGACTGTCTGCTTGAACGCGGTTACGCGGCGCGCCGAAAAACACATGATAGCCATGTGCGGAAACATGATTGAGGAGAGCGGAATCAACGTGTAACTCCAGAACGTCTCCATCGGAATTCTATCGCGCGTCACCAGAAATTTTGTTTTCGGATCAGCGGCGAGTTTTGCCATCGAAGCACTAAAACTTTCGGGCATCGAATGGCTGATCCACGCCACCGCGACCGCGCCGAAAAGGAGGAACATCGACGTCTGCAAAATATTCACCCATACGGTCCCGCGCATGCCCCCAAGAAATACGTTCAGCGTCACCACGACGGCGACCACGGCGCAGCCCCAATTATAGGGAATGATCGGCGCATGAGTGACCGAATCGCGGGATATTTCAGCCAGCACGGTGCCGCCGCCCATGATGCTGATGATCATGTAAGGCACGAGCATCGCCGCGCTCAGCGCAAAAATCACGGTGCCGATGTGATTGCATTCCCAACGGTCGCGAAAATAGGAGACTTGCGTCTGATGCCCGAATTTTTTTCCGAGCGCCCACAAGCGAGTGCCGATGAAAAATATCGTCATGGGAATCACGAAGCACGACGAGGACGCCATCAACCCGTAAATGCCAATCCCCTGCCGATACGCCTGCCCGGAACTCCCGAGAATGGCGAAGGCCGTCATGTTCGTCGCGAAGAGCGAGAGGAAGAAAACCAACGAGCCAATCGAACGGCTGGCGAGGAAGAAGTCTTCGGTGTTTTCCTTGCTCTTCTTGAAGGCGGCGCCGCCAATGATCGCGATCACCGCCAGATAGACCAGTATGACAATAACGGGAATCATTTGGAGGACGGCTCCGTTTCCTCCAGATGGCGCGGCCACGCCGTTTGCACCAGAATAAACATCAGAACGGAGCAGACAATTGAATAACCCGCGTGGTAAGCCAATCCGATGGGCAGGAATCCGAACACCATAGGCTCAGGCTTTTTCCAATTCCAAAAATCCTGATGCGCGGCATAGACGGCCGCAATCAACACAAACAACGCCACGGCCATCTGCGGCGACATCCGTTTGCGCGGTCTTGCACCGGCGGATTTTCCAGATTCCGAATTTGGCCGGGCCGCGTCGCTCATTTTTCGTTTTTGTTGTCCAGATTCAGTTTTGGTTTTTCATCGCTCGCCATCTTTTGATGCTCGGCGTCGTAGAACGCAAAAAGGTGCGTGTTGGAATGGACGTATAAAACTCCGTTGGCCACAATGGGGGTCGAATAAATCGGCCCGCCGAGATTGGTCGTGCTCAGCAATTTCTTTTGCTTGCTGGCCGCGAAAACGAACAGGTCGCCGTCCTCGTCGCCGATGTAAACTTTTCCGTCCGCCACCATCGTCGAGCCCCAGATGTGCGCCTTCAAATCCTGCACCCAGTATTCCTCGCCCGTGTTCGCGTCGAGGCAATGGAGGAAGCCGGAGAAATCACCGACAAACAGCAAACCATCCGGCGTGATGGAAACGGTCGAGAGGCTGCGATGAATTTTGTCGAAGCTCCAAATCTTGCCCGACTTCGTGACGTCACCGGTCTTGGTTGCATCAATGCAATTCAGCATGCCAACGCCTTCGCCGTGTTCAGGGTCCTGGCCGACCGCAATGTAAACTTTGTTGTGCCAGAAAACCGGAGTTGCGTTTACTTCGCTCGGGCCGTCCGGCGCGGGATATTTATGAACGGCATCGTTGACGCGGCGTTCCGGCGGGTTGCAATCGAACCACCAGTACTTTTTCAAATACATCGTGTCCGCGTCTTCGGTGCGATTGATCGGCGGGCCGGGCACGACCGGGACGATGGGCGAGCCGTCGCCTTTTTTTGGCTCGGCGTCGAAGGCGTAGCAAACTCCGTCGCCGCCGCCGAAGAAAATCAGCGTCTTGCCATTGACGACACCCATCGAGGGCGAACTCCATTCGCCGTGGAAAATGCGCGGGCCAATCCCGGCGTTGTCCTCACCCGCGAGCTTGCCGGTGTTTTTGTTGATCGCGATGAAACTCGGGGAATTGGGCGAAGGAATGCTGACGTGCGTCCAATCCTGGCCATTGGAAGTGCAGGCGTAAATCAAATCGCCGACGATCAGCAGAGAGCAATTCGAGGCGTTGTGCGGAAACACTCCCAGCTCATCCATCATGTCATATTTCCAAACGATATCGGCGTCATGCGGCCCGATTTTCGCGGGCGGATTGCCGGGTCCCGCCACGTAATGCGCCTCGTCCGTGAACGGGCCGACATTGTTGCCGCCGGCCATGCCATCCGTTGTCAAACACATGACTTCGCACCGGCTGGTCACGAGGTAAACGCGATTGCCTTCCACGCACGGCGAAGAAAGCAGTCCGAGATTTTCCCAATCGTTCACCTTGCCGGAGGCGAGCTTCGGCACCACCAACTGCCAGAGAAACGCGCCCGTCTTTTCGTCGAAGCACATCAGGATGCTGCGGTCGCCCTGGTGCTGCGGATCGCGCGGGTTTTCGTTGTTTGTGCCAATAAAAACCTTTCCGCCCGCGACCACGACGTTCCCGTAACTTTGCGATCCGACCTTGGCCGCCCATTTGATATTTGGCGCGCTTTTGAGATCGATATCGTCGGTGCCTGGCTTCATGTCGATGTGGCCGTTGGTGTTGGTGGTGATGCGGTCAGGCAATCCAAGCTCAGGCGAAATCATGTCGCGCCCCGGGTCGGGGCCGCCCCAGCGCGGCCAATCCGAAGCGCTCGTCGACATGCCGCCCGCCGCCAGTGCCGCCACCAGCACGCTGGAAAAATATTTGTTATTCGATTTCATAGATTGATTGGAGCAGGCGCGGATGTTCGCAAATTAGTTCGCCGTCACCGCGATGTTGTCAATATAGACGCGCATGTTCTGCGGCGAAAAGCCGAACAGCCCCGGGCAGCCGCTCGTGTTCGCGTGCGCAATCGGCACTTCGCTCGTCCAAGGGGCCGGCTCCGTCTCAGCTTTGGGCCACACTTTGCAGCGTATTACGCCTGAGCCGTCCGCCGCCAAATCCACCCGCAATTTCATGTGATACCAGACATTGGCCGACCAATGGAACGGCACGTCGTTGTGGAGAAGCTCCTCGTTGGAGGTCGTTTCCAATACTTGGTCGTTGCCTTTGAGCACCACGCGGTAACGCTGGTTGATCAGGCCGACGATGGACATTTTGCGCTTGTTGCCTTCGCTCATCACGTCCGCCTCGATGGTGTAATTCTTCAAATCCGGCGTCCCCATGAAGACGGTGGCGCGCTGGAAGAACGGATTATCAATCGTCTTGACGAGGGCTTTGTTGCCGTCCTTGCTGCGGACGTCGAACTTGAACCTCGCCCCAATCCACGGCAGCGGCGGATAGGCAAATGGCGTGGGAGGCTCGACATTGTTCGATGTCATTTCTGTCAACTGAATGGCTTCGAAATCTTGCTTGAGCGGAAGTCCTGGCAGGACGCGGCCGCGAATGAAGCCCTTCAACCCATCGAGCTGCGCTTCAAATGCGCCGGCAGACGGGGCTTTGATCGGCGCGGCGACCATTTCGCCGTCGGCGTTGAATTCGGCGTTCATCTTGGCCTTGACCTTGGCGGTCGGAGGAATGAAAGACTCCCATTTGACGGATTTCGGGTCGCTCACTTCCTTGACAGTCAAGCCGTTCGCATCCAATTCGCGCACGCGGAAGGAAACTTTCTCGCCCGGCTGCAAGAGCAGTTCGTTGGGCTCGATGAGCAGGGACTTAGCCGGACCGGGTTCGGGCCATTTGTCGTCCGGGGCGGCATCGGCGGTTTTGAAATCCGGCGAGCTCGGCGCTGGGCTGCCGAAGCAATAAAGCTTCTTGGTTGTCTGCATGTAGATGCGGCCGTTGTAAGCGGTGGGAGTTCCAAAACAGCGGCCATCAAGAACCGTGTGCGAAAGAACCTGCCCCTCGTTGTCGCCCGGAGAAATCACGTAAAGGGCGCCGTGGCCGCCGGAGGCGTTTTCCTCGCCGACCGCGGCGGAAAATTCCGGGTCGTTGAGAATCGGCGCATAAATTTTGCCATCCGCAAACAGCGGGCAGGAATTGCGCTGCTCGATTCCCAGCTTCAGTTTCCAAACGAGCCTTCCCGTCAGCGCATCCACCGCGACCAGATAACCGACTTCGCTTGTCACGTAAACGCGGTCGCCCACCAGAATCGGCGAGCTGGCGGAGGTGCGAAGCTCGTTGTTCCACAGCTCCACTTGCGAGCGCGGCACTATGACCGGATCGGTGGAATTTGTCGGGGTGACGTGCGGAATTTTCAGGCCGACCATCTGGCCGGGTTCGTAGGGCGTTCCGTAAATGGCGACGATCTCGTCGTCCTTGTGCAAAAGGACCGAGGCGTTGATTCCTGCTTTGAAGAGTGGAATTTGGAAAATCGGCTGGCCGGTGCGGGCATTGGCGCAAATCACCGAGCCGTCTCCCGTGGCGGAATAAAACACGCGCTTGCCATCCAGCCACCCGAGCACGGGGTGGGAATAGGAATTGTCCTTGGGCCGCCCGCCGGGTGTGGAAGACCAGACCGCCTGGCCGGTCATTTTGTCAAATGCATAGAAGCGATCCGCAGCCGGACCTTGCGCGCCCCAATTGGCCGTGATGCCGCGCGTGATGACCAAATCCTTGTCGACCACCGGCGAAGCCGTGCGCCCGTTCGGGAACGTCAGCCGGCCATACTCCTCCATCAGCGAATGTTCCCACAGGGTTTTCCCGTCCGATGTGAAGCCCGCGAAAATGCCCTGAGTGTCCTGGATATAAACATTCCCAGTTTCGGGATCGAGCGTTGGGCTGGAAGTGGAATAGCGCGTGTAAACGGTGTCGCTGAGGAAATCGAGGTAAACCTTGTGCCAGAGTTCCTTGCCGGTATTGGCGTCGAAGCAGGCCACGCCCTCGGACAAATCCGGCCCGGTTCCCAGATAGCCCATGATATAAATGCGCCCGTTGCAAGCAACGGCGGTCGATTGCCCCGGGAAATCCGCCGTCCAAAGCGGATGAGCGCCGTCGATGGTGGAGGGGAGATTGGTTTCGGCGGAGGTGCCGTTTTGGTTTGGGCCGCGCCAGCTAAACCAGCCGGTGGGCGCGGCATTGAGAGTCAAATGGCCCAGAAAACAACCGAACAGGCCCAACACAACCGGAATTTTCAGTCTCATATTGGCTAAACAAAAAAACAATCTGCCTCAGCAACAACGATCCTGATCTCATGGAAAGCCGCAAAGAGTCAAAGACGACAAAATCTTTCCAGCTCTTCTGCGTTCAAATTACACCAACGCGCGGACTCACTGCGTTTTTTGGCTTCCAAGAATACTCGCAGTATTCTACACCTTCGCCCGACATGCAACAAAAATAATACTTACACGTAGTATTTCCTCACATGCCGCGCCGACCCAAATTTTCCGCTCCCGCCAAACCGCCCGCTCCAGCCCTTCATGCGCCTTCGCGGCGGCGCCTGCCGATCTTGCTGCGCCACGCGTGGTTCAACCTGAACCAAACCTTCCGCCGGCGGCTCACCCACCTCGCGATGACGCCCGATCAATTCACCGCCTTGCGAAATTTAGCCGAGCACGAGCCGCAGGGTTTGACCCAAAGCGGATTGAACCGCCTCGTCGCCAGCGATCCGAACACGATTGGCGCGCTGGTCGAACGGATGGAAACGATGGGCTGGATCACGCGCGACCGCCACGAGCACGACCGCCGCGCCTACCGCCTGCGCCTGACACCCGCCGGCCGCGAGGTCTTTGAACGCGCCCGCGAAATCGCGCTCGGTCTGCAATCCGAAGTATTGTACGGCTGGCCAGAGAAAAAGAGGGCGGAATTCCTGGAAGATCTGGCATGGGTCGCCGAACGGTGCCGCGTTGCGGCATCAGAAAGAGGGAGAGAGAAGTGAAAGATTCAGTTTGCCGGAGGCGCAGCGAAGAATTCCGCCTCCTTGCGCTGAGTGCCTTCGAGAATGATATGGCCCGCGTGTTCGCCGATGGCTCGGAAGGAGCCGCGTTCAGCCCGAAGCTTTCCCGCCGCATCACTGTAACAGACATTCCCGGCCAATTGCCACAAGCCAGCGCCGCGCACGCTGATTCTATCCGTTTCAATTGAGTTGCCGTTGCAAATTAATTTGACCTTGCGCAATTCGATCAGGTTTTTAGCGTCCCCGCCAAGCCATCGTTCGACCTGCTCAAAAACTTCCGCAGGCCGGGCGCCTTCCTGAACTTCCAGAGTGGTTCCGTCCAACACTTCAATTGGCAGAATGCCAATGTGGAACATGCCCCGGCGCGCAAAGTCTTTGAAAACATGATCCACGCGAATGACCGCCAGGAGGTTGCGCGCGCCTTTGTCGTAGATGGGAATTGACACATGGTTGACCTTCACGCCCTTGCGAAGAAGATCCGCCGCCGTGGCCTGCTCCCCGCTGGCAAAGGACTTCGAAGAAAACGCTACGGCGCAGAGAGCCAGAATGGCTCCCCACAGGCAAAACTGGCGTGCCTTTCGATTCACCGTATGCACTGTAGAAAGAACGCGGATTATATCAAGCCAATTGACCAACAGCTAATCATTATCATCCTTGTGCCCGTAGACGAAGGCGGCATGGATGGGTGCTGGCATTGCCGATTTTGCGCCCCGCACGGATTTCCAGACTATCTCGTTTAGCAAATAATCATCGGCAGCGTCTTCCACCGCGAAGTTCATTTTGATCGTTCCGCCCCATGCGCTTATACGGTTCTTTTGTTCCAGATCCATCGTCGGCGGCGCGAGTTCATAGGGCCGAAGGTCAGGATGGGCTTGGAAGGTGGCATACATCGGTGTGGCGGCCGCGTCGAATTGGGACATCGGCTGCAAACCGAGGATGAGTTCGATCGTGCGCAGCATACTCGTGGTGGAATACATGGTGGAATCTGTCACGCCGCGTTTGGCGTAGGGGCTGGCGACCAATGCCACCGTGCGATGGGCGTCGACGTGGTCAGAGCCGTTTTGCGCGTCGTCTTCCACCGCGAAAATCGCCGTTTGCGCCCAGAGACGCGAGTGGCTCACGGCCTCCACTATGCGGGCAAGCGCCAAATCGTTTTGCCCGAGATAAGCGGATGGCGTGGGAAAGGTTGGCGTCGCGCCGTGGGTGTGGTCGTTCGGCAAGCGAACGATTTGCAGGCGCGGCATTTGATCGGCGGCATCGAGGCGCTTGAATTCCGAGATGAAGCGATCCGCGCGGCTCAAATCGCTATAAGCCAAATCGAATCCGCGATACATGGGATCAATGTGGCCTTGCAATGACTTGACACGCGGGCGCGCCGGCTTGCCCAAAGGCTGGTCGTAGCTTACGAATTCGCCATAGCTCACATAGCTTATCCCGGCTTCGCGAGCGCGATCCCACAGGTAACCGGAGGATGGCGTGGCGATTGCGAAATGGCCTTCGCCTGGGAACGGAAATTTTCCATCTCCATTGTGCCCGTAATTCTGCGGCCACGTCTTCTCCACAAAATCGTCGCAATAAGCGCCCATGCTCCATTCGTGGCCGGACGCGCTGACTTCGGCGTCGGCGTAGAAATTGTCGAGCAGCACGAAATCCCGCGCCAGCTTGTGATGATTCGGCGTGACGCTGTCGGGGAACAGGCACACACGCGCATCGCCATTGCCTTGCGGCATGTCTCCAAGAACCTGATCGTAGGTTCTGTTCTCCTTGATGATGTAGATGACATATTTGATCGGGCTGGGGTCGCCGACTTTTGCGGGAATAGGATTTCCTGGAAGCGGCGCCACCGTGACCGATGCCGATGGTTTCAACGGCGAGCAGGCATAAGCGACGCGCGTCCACGCGGCCATTTGCTCGTCCCAATGTTTGCGGTCGGGCAGATCAACCACGCTCAAGGTCCCTTGATACAGCGTCGCGATGTATTCGCGCCCGAGCGATTTTGTGAGGTTGGATTTGGCAGTCGCGCCCTTTCCGTTGGCCACGATCAAGCGGCGGCCATCGGGCGTGACGCGCACGGAAGTTGGATACCAACCCACAGGTATAAAACCATTCGCGGCAGCCTTCCCGCGGGTTCTTACATCAAACACGGCCACGGCGTTCACGTTGGCATTGGCCACGAACAATGTTTTTTCATCCGGCGAGAGCGCAACGCTGTTGGGCGTTGAACCCGGCGGGGCGTCCGGATAAAACGCGGCCCAAATTGTCTCGGACACCTTTCCCGTTTCCGTGTCAAATACAGTAACCGTGTTTCGGTTGGCGTTGGCGACGTAAAGGATTTTTCCCGAGCGGGTCAGCGCCATTTCGCACGGATGATCCTCCGCCGTCCAGCGAGCCGAAACTTTGCCCGTCTTTAGATCAATGACGCTGACGGACGATTGCGCCCACAAGCTCACGTAGAGGCGCTGGCGTTTTTCGTCCAGGCAGCAGGCGTAGGGATAAGAGTCAGCGGGATCGTAACCATAGTATCCGACCTCCGTGCGCAAATCGGCCAGAACCTCCTTGGCCATGAATGAAAAAATGGAGCCTTTGCCATAGGATCCCGCTTCCCATCGCTGGCCTGCGGCGACGGACTCAAAATCCTTGAGGGGAAGGGCGGGTTTCATCGCTTCGCGAGAGGGCTTTGTGCCGACATCAATGTCCAAAGTCGTCGGATTCGCGCCCAAAGCCACTTCCGCCACGCTGTCTCCGAGGACGTCCGCCACGAAGAGTTTTTCCTGCGCATGATCCACCGCCAGCCCGCACGGCACCGCGCGCAGAGTGCGGTCGTGGATGCGAATCTCCACTGCATTTGATAATTGGCCATTCGCGAGCGAAAATCGATGCACCACTTCATCCCCGCCGCCGCTGCAATAAACGGTGTTCCCATCATCCGACAGGGCCAGGCCATAATAGGTTTGACTCAATGGAATCCGGCTGGTGACCGCGCCGCTCTTCAAGTCCACCGCCAGAATTTCGTGCTGCGTGTAGCCGGCCAGCAGAGCCACGGCGTAACGGCCTTTCGGTTCGATGGCGAGATTGACGGGAAAACAATTGCCGAGATCGATTTGCGTTCCGGCCGGATGAACCGACCATTGGTTGTGCAGCAAGACTGATCCGTCTGGCTGAATTCCGGGAAGTCTAGCGGGCGGCGTGGCGCTTTGCCCGCGACCGTTCGTGGCGAGAATCAAAAGGCCTGCAAGGACAACGTTGCGGAAATCCAACACCCGTTCAACCTGCGAACGACCCAGCCCGTGCGCAAGTTAATTTGCCGGATGCAGTTTAATCGGCGCCCCTCGATCTTGCGTCGAGGCATGAGGAATCCAACAGAAGGCAACAAAGGTAATGAAGTAGGAAATTCAGATCTTCGTTCCCTTCGTTATCTTCTGTTAAAAATGGCCCCGGCGCGCGCTGCATCATTCCAACTCGAGCACCACGATGGATTTCGGCGGGAGCGTGACCGCGAGTTTTCCGTCAACCATTTTCGCGCCCTCCAATTTTGTGGGATGGACTGCTTCGGGCGCTCCGAAGGTATTGCAAGAATTAATGGCCGGCGCGGTGAGAACCTGGCCGCTGACACTTGTCGCGGTCATCCCGTCCATGATGCCGGATACATTCACCGGATGATACGGATCGGCGTTCGTGAGCGAAATGTGGACTTTCTTGTTTCGGTCGCGCGAGGCGGAGACGGAAACCGCGCGGATCGTATCTTTTCCAAGTTTGTAATCAGGCGTATTGATGGTGGCGGGCAGCAGTGTTGCGTCCTGATGGACGTTATACATTTGGAAAACGTAATAAGTCGGTGTCAACACCATTTTCTCATTGTCCGTCAGAATCATGGCTTGGAGGACGTTGACGAGCTGCGCGATGTTCGCCATGCGCACGCGATCACAATGGCGGTTGAAGATGTTCAAAGTGATTCCGGCCACCATGGCGTCTCGCAGCGTGTTTTGCTGGAATAGAAAACCGGGATTCGTGCCGGCCTCGACTTCGTGCCACGTCCCCCATTCGTCCACCATCAGGCCAACTTTTCGCTGCGGGTCGTATTTATCCATGATCAGCGAATGGCGCGTGACCAAATCTTCCATATGGGCGGCGCTTCCCAACAGCGAAATCCAATCCACCTCCGCGAAGTTCGTGGCCGAACGGCTCGCGCGCCCGGTGCCGCAATAAAAATGCAGCGACAAGCCGTCCAGCCGGTGGCCCGCGATGGACATCACGGTTTCCGTCCATTTGTAATCGCCGCCATTTGCGCCGCACGCGATGCGGTAAACGGAGTTGCCCGGGTAATTTTTGACAAACGTGTTGTAGCGCAGAAAATTCTGCGCGTAAAAATCAGGCGGCATATCCCCGCCGCAACCCCAGCTTTCATTGCCCACTCCGAAATAAGGAAGTTTCCACGGCTCGTTGCGGCCATTTTTCCGGCGGAGATCGGCCATGGGAGACTGCGCGTCGGACGTTATGTATTCGACCCACTCCATCATTTCCTGGACGGTTCCGCTGCCGACGTTGCCGCAAATGTAAGGCTCGGTGCCGATTTGCTGGCAGAAGTCCATGAACTCGTGCGTGCCGAAGGCGTTGTTCTCGGTCACACCGCCCCAATGCGTGTTGATCATCGAAGGCCGCTTCTCGCGCGGGCCTATGCCGTCCTTCCAATGATATTCGTCCGCGAAGCATCCGCCCGGCCAGCGCAGCACCGGCACTTTCAGCGCCTTGAGCGCGGCGACGACGTCATTGCGAATGCCGCGCGTGTTGGGGATCGGGCTGTCCTCGCCGACCCACACCCCGCCATAAATGCAATGGCCAAGGTGCTCCGAAAATTGTCCGTAAATATTGCGATTGATGACTGCGCCGGGCTGGGCTGCGTTCACCAGCAAGGTAGCCGTCAACGGGCCATCCTCTGACTGGCCCTGCGCGGCGGCCCCTATGAACGCGCAAAAGAATAGAGCGAGGGCTGATTTCATTTGTCCTATACGAATCATGCCAAAGCGTCGCGAAGTCAATCACGCGCATGCTCCTTCGAGGGAGGGATGCCTCGGCAAGGCGCCCCTGCCTTGTGAGTTGCCATTCTCCGCTCGAGGCGGCAAAATTCAGTTGTGCGCAAGATTGCCTTTTCCTACCCATTGCTGCTGCTGGCCATTTGGACCGGCGTGCTGCTGGCGGGCAATTACGTCGTGATCGAAACGTCGTTCCACCAATTGCTCGCCAACGATTTTGCCACCACCACCGGCGAGATCATGCGCAGTGACCTTAAGCAAACCGGATACGTCAAACGCGGCGTCAACATGAGTTACAGTTACGCGGTCAACGGCATGGATTACACGGGGCATCGATACCGTTACGATGAGCGCGACGGCGCCTTCGACTATCGCGCTGTCACGAACATGTTTCGGCCAGGATCGCGTCAGAAGATCTATTACGACCCAGCCGATCCAGCCGACTCCGTTCTGGCGCCCGGCTTGCGCGGCTGCGATTGGCTGCTGCTGGTGTTCGCGCTGCCACTGGACGTGATGACTGCTGCGATCTGGCATAGCGTCGGTCGATCCAAGGCGCCGGCTGGTGGCCCCAATCGCATCGGCCGCGCCCGCATTTTCCAAGGCAAAGATGAAACGCGGGTCCGGCTGGCTGATGTTACTCCCATCGCGGCGGGCTTCTTTGGCGCGGGGGCGGCGGCGTTTGTGGCGGCGATGGCTGTGGTCTTGGCGGCGGGTTTTGCGCCAGGTTTGTCTCTCATGTATGGCGTGCTCGCCTTTGTTGGAATCGCCGGGGCAATGACCTTTCTGTGGATGCTGCAGCGATGGCAGCGGGGCCTTTACGACCTTCGCATTCTGCGCTCCGCCAATGCCATCGTTGTTCCCGCCAAGGCTGGACGGGCATTTCCTTTGACAATTCCGCTGCGGGAAATCACCGGCGTCTTGCTGGAGAAAAACATCTCCCAAAATCCCAGCGGCCAGTATGTTTCTTACGCGACGGCCCTCTATCGCCAGGTTCCGGGCACTGAAGGCGTTGCGGTGCCGCTGGTGAACTGGGGATGGCCGGAGGTCCAGGCCCGCGCTTTGGCTTTGTGGCTAAGCGATGAATTGGGCGTGCCGTTCCAGGACGAAAAAAAGGGGGCGAAGGCGGGGCTTGCGGCAGTGCGGCATTGATCCCAATCCCGGTGGGGCGAGACTCTGTCGATCCCTGACTTGATTTTCTAAAGAACGTTCACGGAACAAATCGCATGGCCTCGCGCTCCGGATCGCCAAATATCCATAATGGGCTCGACAGAGTCTCGCCCTACCGGAATGGAATTGGCCAAATTCCCGGCTGGAGTAACTTTCCGAATCTCTGATAATGATTGGCGATGCGCAACCACTGGCACGGACTCCTGACCCTCGCCGCTTTCATGGCGGCGATGCTCGGCCTCTCCGCCAGCGCGCAGCCGCCATCATCCGATTCCCGATTTACAGTTGACTCGTGGGGCACCGGCCAGGGGTTTTTGGACGATTCCGTCCTGGCCATAACCCAGACGCGGGACGGTTATTTGTGGCTCGGAACCTTGAACGGCATTGTTCGTTTTGATGGCGTCCGCTTCACCGTCTTCGACGAGAGCAATACTCCCAAACTTCCCAGCAGCCAGATTTTCCGCTTGTTCGAGGACAGCCACAGCAATCTGTGGGTTGGCTTTTCCCGCGCGGGCGCGGCGCGGATTTCGCAGGGCCGGGTCGAGCCTTTGAAAATCGGACAGGGCAGGCCCAAGGGCCACCTCGTATCCATTTGCGAAGACTCCACGGGGGCGGTGTGGATGATGACGGAAGACGGGCAGCTCGGCAGGTTTGCCCATGGCCAGATGGACATTTGGAACCTGCCTGACAGCGGCCGCTCCGTCATCGCCGACAAAACCGGAAATGTTTACATTGGAACGGTGGGAAGCCTTGCCGCCGTGGATGCGGCGGCGGTGCGCCCGGGAACACCTTTGCCGACGCGCATTGTCCCCGAGGCCCGCAATTCTCTCGATTTCCTGGTGGCCAGCAGGTCCGGCGGCTACTGGCTCCTCGCTGATCGAACGATTCGCAAGATCAACGGCACGAATGTCGTGGCCAACTTCGGAATGTATCCATGGGCAGACGCGGCCGACAATATCAAAGCCGCTTGCGAAGACGCTGAGGGGCATCTCATCGTCGGAACCGGCGGGCAGGATGGGCGCGGAATTTTTTGGTTTGACAGCGCTGGGCATTTTTCCCACATCGGGCTGACCAACGGTTTGGCCAGCGCCTCGGTTTACGCATTGCAGCCCGACGCGGAAGGAAATCTTTGGGCCGGGCTGGAAGGCGGCGGGCTGGCCCGCGTTCGGCCGCGCATATTCAACGTCCTCGCCCGCGGGGCGGTGGCGCAATCCCTCTCGCCGGACAAGCAAGGCCGCATTTGGATGAGCATGAAAGACAGGGATTTCAGCTTTTGGAAAAACGGCGTGGTCCAAACCGTCCATTCGCAGCCGGACTTAATGAGCAAGTTCAATCCGTTTTCGGTGCTGGTCGATGCTCGGCAGCGCGTTTGGGCGGCGGCGCAGCCGGTCAGCGGCGCGGGGCTTTGGAAATTGGACGGAGGAGTCTTCCAGCCCTCCGGCCTATACGAGACTAACTCGTCGCATATGTCTGTGCTGTTTGCGGATCGCGCCGGTGGCTTATGGATCGGCGCGCAGGCCGGGCTTTTGCATTGGGACGGCGAGCAAATGCACACGAACACCACCAGCGACGGGCTTTCCGCCAACAACATCCACGCCATTGCCCAGGATCATACGGGCGATTTGTGGATTGGCACGGAATTGGGCGGCCTCAACCGCATGCATAACGGGATCATCACCCCGTTCCATTTGCCTGACGACGTTTCGAGCGACAACATCTCCGCCCTCTATGTCGACGCCGACGATGTGCTGTGGATAGGCACGATGGGCAACGGATTGATTCGATACAAGAATGGGAAGACCCATCACTTCTGGACAGAGAACGGTCTCATCGCCAATAGTATTGACTACTTGGTGGAAGACGACGAGGGATTCTTGTGGATTGGGTCCAACGCCGGATTGATGCGCGTGCGCAAGAGGGATCTCAGCGAATCCGACGGGGCAAATCCATTTGTCTTTTGCCGCGGCTTCGACAGGCGGGACGGACTGCCTTCGGCAGCCTGCACGTTCGGCTCGCAACCGGCGGCTTGCCGGGCGCCCGATGGCACGCTGTGGTTTCCCACCCATAGCGGCGTGGTCTACGTGAAGCCTTCGGAGATTCATTCCAACTCCGTCCCGCCCCCCGTCGTGATCGAACAAGTTTTGGTCGCCGACAAGGAGCAAAACACCAACGGCCTGCACGCGGGTCCGATCGAAGCGGTGACGCTGCCCGCCGGAACCGAGCAATTGGAAATTCATTACACCAGCTTGAACCTCGGCGCGGCGGATCGCGCCCGCTTCCGCTACCGCCTTTCCCGCGGTTCGAGCGACGATGCGAAATGGGGCGAGGCGAGTTCGCGGCGCTCCGTTCGCTACGAAACTCTGCGGCCCGGCGATTACCGATTCCAAGTGCAAGCCTGCAACGAAGACGGCGTCTGGAATGACTCCGGCGCAAGCCTTTCCGTTTCCATTCTCCCGTTCTTCTGGCAGACGCGCTCATTTCGGGCGGTGGTGGTCTTTGTGATCGTCATTTTGCTGGCGGGCGCGGTCTATTTCATCTCCACTCAGCGGCTGCATCGGCAGGTGGCCAATTTGCGCCAGCAGCAGGCGCTGGAAAAAGAGCGGGCCCGCATCGCCCGCGACATCCACGACCAGGTCGGCGCCAGCATGACGCAACTGGCGCTGCTCGGCGAAATGGTCGAAGCCGACAAAGAGGATGCCAGCGAAGTCGGCGAGCACGCCCGCCAAATCACACAAACCGCGCGCGACACCCACCACGCGCTGGATGAAATCGTCTGGACGGTCAATCCCTCCAACGACACGCTCGACGGCCTGGTCAATTATATTTGCAAGCACGCCCAGGATTATTTGCGGGTGGCGGGGGTGCGCTACCGGCTGGATGCGCCGTCCCAACTGCCCAAGTTGGATATTTCGCCGGAAGCGCGTCACAACGTTTTCCTGGCCGCGAAGGAATCCGTCACCAACATCGTCAAACATTCCGGCGCGACTGAAGCCTCGATTCGCCTGCGGCTGGAGCCGGACAAATTCATCGTGGAAATTTCCGACAATGGAAAGGGCCCGGCCGGGATGCTGGGCAAGGCCGCCGAGTCGAGAAATGGATTGCGCAACATGCGCAAACGGATGGAAGATGTGGGCGGCCAGTTTGACATCGCGCCCTCGCCGCAAGGCGGGACCACGGTGGCGCTGACGGTTCCGCTGGCTAGAAAGTGACGTATGCCGATTCAAGTTTCCATTGTGGAGGACAATGAGCAATTGCGGGGCACGCTCGCCCGCCTGATCAGCAAGGCCGACGGGTTCGCGTGCATCAGCCAATATGGCTCCGCCGAGGCCGCGCTGGAAGGCCTGCCCAAAGACCACCCGCAAGTGGTGTTGATGGACATTAATCTGCCGGGAATCAACGGCGTCGAATGCGTGCGCCGGCTGAAGCAGCTCACGCCCTCGGTTTCCGCAGTTATGTTGACAGCGTATGAGGACACGGAAAACATTTTCAACGCCCTCGCCGCCGGCGCGAATGGCTACCTTTTAAAGCGCGCCCCGCGCCAGGAATTGCTTGACGCGATCCGCGAAGTCCACCGCGGCGGCTCGCCGATGACAACGCACATCGCGCGCAAAGTGGTGCAATCGTTCCAGCGCTCCGAGCCCACCACGCAGCCGTCGGAAAACTTGTCCGCCCGCGAGCAGGAAGTGCTGGATCATTTGAGCCAGGGCTTCCTCTACAAGGAAATCGCCGAGAAGATGGGCATCAGCTACGAGACCGTGCATACCTACATCCGGCGCATTTACGAGAAGCTGCAAGTCCGCACCCGCACAGAGGCGGTGGCAAAATTCCTGCGCCGGTAAATCATTTGATTTTGAACAGGAGGAAGACCGAGAGCGCAGAGGGAAACGAACCGTTTGCCCGGCGCCGTTTTCTTTAACCTCTGCGTCCTTGGCCTTCCTCCTGTTCAATTTCTTGTTTTATTCCTTGGGCTGCCTCGCCATGATAACCTGCACGAATGAGCAAGAACGCCCAAACATTGTCAGTGCCGGCCCTGCCGGCGGAACTCTTCATCGGCAACCGCGAGCGGCTGGCGAAAATGCTTCCGCCGAATTCACTCGTCGTGCTCAACGCCAATGACATTCCTCCCACCAATTCCGACGGCGCCGGCAACGCGGTGGCGAATTCGGACTTGTTTTATTTGACAGGCATTGAACAAGAGCAGTCGATGCTCCTCCTTTATCCCGACGCCGATGACGAGAAGCAGCGCGAATTGCTTTTTCTGCGCGAGGGAAATCCCGAGAACGAACGCTGGGAAGGCCACAAGCTCACCAAGGCGGAAGCGCAGGAAAAGACGGGCATTCGCCGCGTGCATTGGCTGGCGGAATTTCCGAAACTGTTCCATCGCCTCATGTGCGAATGCGAGCGCGCCTTCCTGAACACAAACGAGCACAAGCGCGCGGTCATTGAAGTGGAGACCCGCGAAGCGCGCTTCGTCGCCGATACGATTCGCCGCTATCCGCTGCACGATTTCCGCCGCCTCGCGCCGCTCATGCACCAGCTTCGCGCGGTGAAATCCGAGCCGGAACTCGCCTTGATGCGCCGCGCTTGCGAAGTGACGGGGGCTGCCTTTGAGCGCGTCTGCAAATTTGTCGAGCCGGGCGTCGGCGAGTGGGAAATCGAGGCGGAATTCGCCCATGAATTCATCCGGCACCAATGCCGCTTTGCCTATCAGCCGATCATCGCGTCAGGCGGAAATTCCAACGTTCTCCATTACGTCTCCAATGACGCCATCTGCAAGAAGGACGCGCTGTTGCTGCTGGACGTCGGCGCTTGCAACCTCAATTACAATGCGGACATGACGCGCACGATTCCGGTCAGCGGACGCTTCACGCCGCGCCAAAAGAAAGTTTACAACGCGGTCCTTGGGATCATGCGAAAGTCCACCGAGAATTTGCGCCCCGGAAAAAAAATCAAGGATTGGCAGCTTGAGGCCGAGAAAATGATGGAGAAGGAGCTGGTCGATCTCGGCTTGATCACCACGCGGCAAATCAAGAAACAGGATCCGGACACTCCCGCGCTGAAAAAATATTTCATGCACGGCCTCGGTCATCCACTCGGGCTGGACGTCCACGATGTCGGCCTGACAACGCGGCCCATGCAGGCGGGATGGGTGATGACGGTGGAACCGGGAATTTATATTCCCGAGGAGGATTTCGGGGTCCGCCTCGAGAACAATGTTTTAATTACCGACAACGGCAATGTCGATCTGATGGAGCGCATTCCCGTTGAAGCTGGCGAGATTGAAACTCTCATGGCCAAACGCAAATGAAACATGACTGAACGGCACATCAAGATTTTCGATTCGCACACCGCAGGCGAGCCTACACGGGTCGTGGTCGAGGGCGGCCCGGATTTGGGCAGTGGCCCGCTATTCGAACGGCGCGATCGATTCCAGAAGGAGCATGATCGGTTTCGCTCCGCCATCGTCAACGAACCGCGCGGCTGCGATACAGTTGTCGGCGCGCTCTTGCAGGAGCCTTGCGATCCGGCGTGCGCGGCGGCCGTTATTTTTTTCAACAATGTCGGCTACCTTGGCATGTGCGGCCATGGGACAATCGGCCTTGTCGCGACGCTGGCGCGCATCGGGAAAATTGGCGTCGGCGAACATCAAATCGAAACGCCGGTCGGCCGCGTCACGGCGGAATTGCACCCGGACGGGCATGTCTCCGTGGAAAATGTCACGAGCTACCGCGCGCGCAAAAGCGTCTCTGTCCCCGTCGAGGGCATTGGCGTGGTGGAGGGAGATGTGGCGTGGGGTGGGAACTGGTTTTTCGTCGTGGAAAATCACGGTCAGGATCTCACGTTTCAAAATGCCGCCGCGCTTACGGAATATTCCTGGCGCGTCCGGCAGGCCGCCAACGCGCACGGTTTCCCCGAGATCGATCACATCGAGCTTTCCGGGCCGCCGTCGAACGCGGGGGCCAACGCGCGCAATTTTGTCCTCTGCCCCGGCAAGGCTTACGACCGCTCTCCGTGCGGCACCGGCACGAGCGCGAAGATGGCCTGCCTCGCCGCCGATGGCGCGCTTGAGGAAGGGCAGATTTGGACGCAGGAAAGCATCATCGGCAGCCGCTTCGCCGGCTCGTTCAAGTGGCTTGATCGCGCCGCCGGCAAAATCATTCCGACCATTTCCGGCCGCGCCTTCGTCAACGCCGAATCGATCCAGATTTTGGACGACGAAGATCCGTTCTGCTGGGGCATCACCTCGTGAGCGAAAAGTTCGATCTCATCATCGTCGGCGCTGGAATCATCGGCGCAGCCTGCGCCGCCGAGTGCGCTGGAGCGGGAATGAGGACTCTTGTCCTTGATCGCGGGCCGGTGGCCGGAGCGACCACGTCCGCAGGCATGGGCCATATCGTGGTGATGGATGATTCCGAAGCATTGCTGGCGCTGACTTCTTTCTCGCGCCGCCTTTGGCAGGAGATCAGCGAAACGCTGCCCGCCGATGTCGAATATAATCAATGTGGCACGTTATGGGTCGCGGAGAACGATGAGCAATTGGCGGAGGTGCATCGCAAGCATGGCGCCTGCTCTTCACGCGGAATCCGCGCCGAAATCTTAACCAGTGAGGGCATATCGAAAATCGAACCGAATCTGCGCCCCAATCTCGCGGGCGGTTTGCTTGTTCCCGATGACGCGGTGGTGGATGCTCCGGCGGCGGCGAGATTTTTTTTGAAGCACGCGATGATCAAGGGTGCGACCTTGCGAACACCCGTCCAAGTCAAAATGGTTTTGGATGACGGGACTGTTTTCCTCGCTGACGGTCCGCAGCTTCAAGCGTCTCACGTCGTCAATGCCGCCGGGCCATGGTCGCTGGATCTGACTCCCGGCGCTCCCGTCCGAAGACGCAAGGGCCATCTTATCATCACGCGCGAGCGTCCGTATTTTGTGCGGCATCAAGTGGTCGAATTAGGCTACGCCGCTGGCGCGCAATCGGACGGCGATTCCGTGGCATGCAATCTTCAACCGCGTGTGAACGGCGAAATCATCATCGGCGCCTCGCGCCAATTTGGCTCGGAATCACTTGAGGTTGAACCGGCCATTCTGGAACGCATGCACCGGCGTGCCACCGATTTTTTCCCAACGCTCGCTGAACTTCGCGGTTATCGCTCGCGGGCCGGTTTTCGTGCGGCCACTCCCGACAAACTTCCGTTGATTGGCAGGACGACAGATGGCGGGCGCGTCTGGCTCGCAACAGGCCACGAAGGCCTGGGCATCACCACCGCACCCGCAACCGGGCGGTTGCTGGCGCAGTTGTTGCAGGGTTCGAAAACAGAAATCCCGACCGCGCCTTACGACCCAAATCGTTTTACCACCCGCACAGTCAATACGAATTAATATGAGCATGAAATGGCAGGGCGTTCTTCCGGCGATGACCACCGCTTTCAAAGAGGACCTAAGCGTCGACCACGCTGCCGTGGCGCGGCAAGCGCTATGGCTGGTGGAGAATGGGTGCAAGGGCATCGTTGCGCTGGGTTCGCTGGGCGAAAGCGCCACGCTTCGCTTTGACGAAAAAATTGCCATACTTGACACCTGCGTCAAGGCGCTCGACGGACGCGGGCCGGTGGTTGCGGGCATCGCGGCCTTGAGCACGGCGGAAGCTGTTGATCTGGCGAAATCCGCTGCCAAGGCAGGCTGCGCGGGGTTGATGGTTCTTCCTCCTTACGTCTATTCCACCGATTGGCGTGAGATGAAGACGCACATTCAAGCGGTCGTGCGCGCGACGAAACTATCGTGCATGCTCTATAATAATCCGGTTTCCTACAAAACGGACTTTTTGCCCGGGCAAGTCGCGGAATTGGCGGAGGAAAATGCCAACCTCCACGCCGTCAAAGAATCAAGCGCGGACGTTCGCCGCGTCACGGCTTTGCGCGCCTTGTGCGGCAAACGGCTGACGCTGCTGGTCGGCGTGGACGACTTGATTGTCGAAGGCGTCGAAGCCGGCGCGACGGGATGGATCGCAGGTTTGGCCAACGCGTTTCCTCGGGAATCCGTGGATATCTTTGAACTTGCGATGCGTGGTGACAAGAAGAAAGCCAATGCTCTTTACGATTGGTTCCTGCCGCTCCTGCGAATGGACACCGTTCCGAAATTTGTGCAACTCATCAAACTCGTGCAACAGGAGACGGGCCACGGAAGCGAGCGCGTCCGCCCACCCCGGCTGACGCTGGCTGGCGCCGAGCGCAAGGCTGCCCTCGCCACCATTGCCTCTGCTCTAAAATCCCGGGCCCGCCCGTGACCTTCGCCAGTCTTATAAGTCCTATAAGTCTTATAGGCCCTATGAGTCTCATCTGGGATTCCCACCCAATTCGGAGTTTTTTGCCTTTAGTATCGGCGCGGGTTGTCCCAATCTTGCGGCGATGACGCCGACGCTGGCATTGGCCATTCTGGTTCTTTTTTCCGGCGCAAGTTTCTTCTTTGCGCTGGCCGAAACTTCCCTCTTCTCCCTGGGCAAATGGCAATTGCGCCAATTGGAAACACGCGCGCCCGCCCTGGCCAAAATCATCCAACGCCTTCTGGCCGAACCGCAGGATTTGCTGGCCACGCTCGTGCTCGGCAACAGTTTTGCCAATGGCGGCATCGTTGCCGTCGTGCTGCTGCTGGCGGCGAATTATGGATGGCCGCTGCCCGCCGTCCTCGCGGCGCTGCTCGTTTACATTTTGTTCGGCTGCGAAGTTGCCCCCAAAACGCTCGCCGTTCGCGCGCCGGAACAATGGGCCTTGCGGGTCGCGGGAATCATGTTGTTTCTGCAAAAGCTCACCCTCGTGCTGCGGCGGGTTGCGCAGGGGCTGACGAATCTAATGCTGCGCGCGTTTCCAAGTCCGCCACCGCTGGCCGCCGGGTTGACGGACGCCGAATATCAGGAACTGCTCGAGATGGCCTACCAGCAGGGCGCGCTCGCGGCGGGCGAAAAGGAAATCATTTTGCAAATCATCAACCTTGACCGCCGCCACGCCAGCGACGTCATGAAAGCCCGCCCGCAAATGGCCTGCATTCCTGACGATATGCCTGTCGCTGAAATGATCGCCGCCGCCCGCCAGCACAAACATCGCCGCCTGCCCATGTATGATTACACTGTCGA
This sequence comes from uncultured Verrucomicrobiae bacterium, assembly GCA_963764165.1. GTDB lineage: Bacteria > Verrucomicrobiota > Verrucomicrobiia > Limisphaerales > Palsa-1400 > Palsa-1400. Next base: position 1,674,317 of record CAVXRD010000002.1, on the reverse strand, counting down.
CACTATTGTTGGCGTGCTGAACACACGCGCGCTTTTGCTCAATCCCGACGAGGATATTTCGATGGCCATTGAATTCCCATCGTTCGTCCCGGAGAGCATGAATCTTCTGCAGTTGCTCAAAAGCCTGCAGCGGCAGCAACGCGGCCTGGCCATTGTGCTCGATGAATTTGGCGGCACCGCCGGCATCGTGACCATCGAGGACATCATGGTGGAGGTGCTGGGCGAAATTCGCGGCGAACATTCCACCGAGCGCGCGGTCATGGAAAAGCTCGGCGAGAATCGCTGGCGGGTCAGCGGCAGTTTGCGGCTCGACAGTTTTCGGCGCGAGTATCCGCAGCTCCCGGAATTCGACGGGTGCGAAACGATGGCCGGGCTGGCCCTGCAGCAATTTGAAGTGGTGCCGGACGTGGGCGAATCCATCGCCGTGGCCGGCCTTCGCTTGACAGTGCAGGCGGCGGACGAACGGCGCATTCGCGACCTGATGGTGGAGGTCATCAAGAAGCGATGAACCCCACCGACGTGCTGATCCTAATGGCCGTGGTCGCGTGCGGCGCTCTGTCGTTCCTGTTTTCCGGGATGGAGACGGGAGTTCTGGCGCTGAATCGTTTTCGCATCCGCCAGCGCATGCGCAGCGGAGACAAGCGCGCGGCCGTTTTGCAGGACTTTCTGCAAAATCCTGAGAACTTCCTTTGGACAATCCTCGTGGGAAACACGGTCGTGAATTTTGTCATTTTCAGTTTGGGCGTGATTCAATTGCGCCATTGGCTGTGGCGCCGGCCCTGGGCAGAGGCGGCCGTGTTCGCGGCCGGCGTTTTTGTTTTTTATATTGCGTGCGAGCTTGCGCCGAAATCGCTCTTCCAGCGCTATCCGAACCGGCTTTCGCTGATTTGGGCCTCGCCCTTCCTGCTGATTCACCGGCTGCTATCGCCGCTGGTGGCGGTGGTGGCTTGGTTTTCGCGGCGGCTGCTGCGCTTGACAGGCGGGCAGGAGCACACCGGCAACTTGTTCGGGAGCCGCGACGAGCTGCGCTTCGTCATGCAGGAGGCCGCGCCCAGCCTGACCAGCGAGGAGCGCGCGATGATTAATCGTGTGCTTGACTTGCCGAATTTGCGCGTGCGCCATCTCATGGTGCCGCTGTCGATTGCGGCCGTCGCTGAAGCGGACAAGCCGGTTTCCTCGGCCATCGAGGTTTGCCGGCGCCGCCATTTGACGCGGCTGCCGGCTCTCGACGCGCGGACGCGGCGCGTGGCCGGCATTTTCAATCTGGACCACATTATCTTTTCCGCCGACGTGAATTGGTCGCGCCCAGCCCGGCAGTATTTGCAGCCGGCGTTTTACTTGCCGGAAGAAATGCACGTTGAGGAAGCGCTGCGCCGGATGCAGCAGACGGGCTGGCGGCTCGCCATTGTTTTGGGGCGGGACAGCCGCGAATCGGGCATCATCACGCTGCAGGACGTGCTGAAAGTGATCTTCGGCGAGGTCAATTTATGAGCACGGACGCACTGGCCTCCAATGCGCTTCATTTGCTCGGCGTCCTCGCCATAGTGCTGGTCAACGGCTTTTTCGTGGCGGCGGAGTTTTCCTTCGTCAAGCTGCGCGACACGCAATTGGATCCGCTCGTCAACTCGGGAAATCGGCGGGCGAAAATGGCCCGGCGCATTTTGCAAAACCTGACAGCCTACCTCAGCGCGACGCAACTTGGAATCACGATGGCGAGCCTCGGCCTCGGCTGGCTGGCGGAGCCGGTTTTCCTCGATCTGATTTCGCCCCTGATGCACTGGATCGGCCTCGCTTCCGCCCAAGTGCAGAAGTCAGCGGCATTTGCCATCGGTTTTGCCACCGCGACGTTTCTGCAAATTGTCCTTGGCGAATTGGGGCCCAAATGGTTCGCGATTCAGACGGCGCTGCCGGTGGCGCTGTTTGTGGCGCGGCCGCTTCACTGGTTTTACAGCGCATCGTATCCGTTCAATTGGCTGCTGAACCGCTCCGCCCAATGGCTTATGCGCCGATTCGGAATTGAAGCGACCGGATTTGCGAACGCGGTCCATTCGGACGAGGAGCTGCGCGTGATGCTCAACCAAAGCCGGGCCGGCGCGTCGCGGCTTGGCCACGAGATCATTCTCAACGCGCTCGATCTCAGCCGCCGCGTCGTCCGCAACGTCATGCGGCCGCGCATGGAAATCGCGGCCTTCGACACGGAGGCGACGTTGAACGAGTGCCTGGAGATCGCGGAAAAAACCCGCTACTCGCGCTTCCCGCTTTGCCGCGGCGGGGATTTGGACAAAACGATGGGTGTTGTTCACATCAAGGATTTGGTGGCATTGCGCGCGCAGGCTTCACGCGGACAGGATCTCGCATCCGTCATGCGGAAACTCATTTACGTGCCGGAAACGACACGGCTCGAAAAATTGCTGCAATTATTTTTGGATCGAAAAGTTCATTTGGCAATTGTGGTGGATGAATACGGCGGCACCGTTGGGATGGTCACCTTGGAAAACGTGCTTGAGGAATTGGTCGGCCAAATTCAGGACGAATTCGACCAGGAGAAGCCGTTGCTGCTGCCGCGCGGCCCGAATCAATGGGAAATTGACGGCGCGCTGCCGTTGCACGAACTGGCGGAATTGGTTGGCCAAAACCTTTCCGACGACGAGATTGCGACAACAAGCGGCTGGGTCACCCAGCGCCTCGGCGGCTTCCCCAAGGCGGGAGACAAAATCACGCTGGGCGCATACGAATTGCGGGTGGATCGAACCCAGCAGCGAAAGGTGGCGAGGCTGACATTGACGCGCACGCCCGAGGCAAAAAATCCCGACGAAGCTCCGCCCGCACCCGTGCCAGACGCTGAGAATTCGAGTCAGCTAGGAGGTCAAATATAACCAGGGGAAAAAGTTTTTAAATCAGGAACGACCGAACTCAGGAAAAGAGGCCCTGGCGATGGCGTTGTTGAATCGAATTCTAAAATCTGGTTGCAGATATATAAGGCATGCAGAAATGGACGCGGTAGATCAGAAGACTCCGATTTCCCGTTCGCCTCTTTTCCTGAGTTCGGTCGTTCCTGATTAAAATATTCCCTTTTCCTTCTAAGATTGCCCTTCCAGACAGATGCATTTGAGATACTGCGCTTCCGGGAATGTTGCTGGATGATCGGGCGCGTGCCCGGTGCGCTTTAGCTCGGCGAATTTCCGGCCGCTTCGTTTTGCTGCATCCCAAGCAGTGGCGAAGAATTCATCCGCCGAAACGTGGGCGGAACACGAAGCGGCGACGAGAATGCCTCGCGGGGAAAGACGCGCGACGCTTCCCTCGATTAGTTTGCCGTAAGCCCCAATCGCGTCCGGCCGCTCAAGTTCCTTTTTTGCCAGCGACGGCGGGTCGACCACGATTAAATCGTATTGGCGCCGCGGGCGCGCGGCCAGCCATTCAAAAATGTCCGCCTGGATGGTCTCGTGCGGACATTGCGCAATTGCAGACCGATCCAAATTCAGCGCGAAGTTTCGCCTGGCGCCAGCCAGCGCGTGTTCACTGATGTCCACGCTGCACACGGACGCTGCCCCGCCATCCGCGGCGCAGAGCGAGAAGCCGCCGGTGAAACTAAACAAATTCAACACATGCCGCCCTTTGGCCAGATTGCGAACTTCCCGGCGATTTTCGCGCTGGTCGAGGAAGAATCCCGTTTTCTGCCCCCGCGCGACGTCTGCTTCAAAGCGCAAACCGCCTTCCAGAAATTCCACGGGTTCGGTCAATGGCGGGCCCCGCCACGCTTGACCGTCGCGCAATTGGTGGTGCTCGGCCGCGAATTGTTGAATGTTCCGGCTCAAGCGGATGACCAGCGGATTTTCTCCGGCCAGCAACGGCGCAAACTCCGCCAGGCGCGGCAGCCATGCTGTAGTATATAATTTTGCCACCATCGTTTCGCTATAACGATCCAGCACCAGGCCGGGCCAGCCGTCGCTTTCTCCGTTGATGACGCGGTAGCCGGTTGTGTCCGCGGAAAAGAGATTCGCGCGGCGCGCTCGCGCGGACTCGGCGCGTTCCTGCCAGAAAACCCCGTCAATGCTCCGCGGCTTTCCGGCGTGAAGAATGCGGACGCGAATGGGAGAATCAGGATCATACAATCCGGCGGCCAGAAATTTGTCCTTGCGGTCAAAGATCACCGCCAATTCGCCGGTTGCCCCGTCGCGGTTTTGCCCGCGGACGCTTTGCGCGAAAACCCACGGATGCCCCCCGCGGACAATGGTTTCCGCGGTGGCCGTGATTCGGAGGCGCAGCGTGGCTTTGGAGTTTGACACTCCCCTGCTTTGAATGCTCAATGAGCGGATATGGCAAGACGAATTATCAAATGGACTCTCGCCACTGGTTTGGTGGCCGCAATGGCCGGAACTGCCGGAGCAGTGGATTGGCCGCAATTTCGCGGGCCGAACCACGACGGCGCATCGCCCGAAAAAATTCTCACTGCCTGGCCCGCCACCGGCCTCAAGGAAGTTTGGAAACAACCCATGACCGACGGCTTCAGCGCCATCACCGTCGACGGCACACATGCCTATACGCTCGAGACGCGGAACATTGATGGCGCGGAACAAGAATCGTGCGTGGCGCGGGACGAAAAGACCGGACGCCAGCTTTGGGTGGTGCCGCTCGGGGTTGCGCATTATGACGACGGCGGCGAAAAAGGCACACCCGAGAATAATGGTGGTGACGGCCCGCGCTCCACGCCGACCGCCGATGGGGGGCGGGTCTACACCTATTCCTCCACCATGGTATTGAAGTGCATGGACGGGGCGACTGGGCAGCAGATTTGGGCCAAGGATATTATCCATGAATTTGGCGGCCATAATATTCATTGGGAAAGCGCCGCCTCGCCATTGATCGACGGCAATCTGGTTTTCGTTGCGGGCGGCGGCATGGGCGAATCCTTGCTCGCTTTCAATAAAATGGATGGCCACGTCGTGTGGAAGGGGCAGGACGAGAAGATGACGCAGTCCACCCCCGTGGCAGCCACGATTCTCGGCACGCGGCAGGTGATCTTTTTCACGCAGCGCGGGCTGGTGTCCGTCGCCCCCGCCACCGGCGCGGTGCTCTGGCGTTTTCCGTTCAAGTACGCGGTCTCGACCGCCATATCCCCTTTGGTCTGCGGCGACATGGTGTATTGCTCCGCGGCCTATGGTGTCGGCACGGCTGCGTGCAAGATCACGAAAACTGGGGACACGTTCGACGCCGCCCCGGTTTGGAAGCAGCCAGCCAGCATTCTGGCCAATCACTGGAGCACGCCGGTTTACAGCGACGGCTTTATCTACGGCATTTCCGGCCAGGCCAAATTCGGAAAAGCGCCGCTGGTGTGCGTCAACGCGACGTCAGGCCAGGTGGTTTGGTCGCAGGAGGGTTTTGGTCCGGGAGGCTGCACGCTGGTCAGCGGTTGCGTTCTGGTTCTGAGCGATGCCGGAGACCTCGTCCTCGTAAAAGCCTCGCCTGAAAAATATCAGGAAGTGGCCCGCAGCCATGTGCTGTCCGGCAAATGCTGGAATGCGCCGAGCATCAGCAATGGCCATATTTACGCCCGCAGCACCCGCGAGGGCGTCAGCCTGGACGTGTCTGTCCGGTAGCCAACCGCTCCCATTGATCAAGCCGCCGCGGAAAATCCTTGTCGTTCGCGGCGGCGCGATTGGCGATTTCATCTTGACGCTGCCGGTGCTGGCGGCCTTGCGGCGGAATTTCCCGGAGAGTTCCCTGCACATCCTCGGCTATCCGGCGATTGCCTCGCTCGCGGTGGCGGGTGGTTTGGCGGAAAGCGTCACGGCCATCGAATCGCCGATGTTCAGCGGTTTTTTTGTCGACGGCGGCGCGCGGCCTGCCGCCGCCGCCGAATTCTTTGCGGGGTTCGATTTAATTATTTCCTTCGCTTACGATCCTGATCGCGTGTTTCAGCACAATGTCGCGCGCTGCACAAAGGCGGCATGCATTGGTGGCCCGCACCGCCCGAGAGAATCGGATGATCTTCATGCCGCGGAGGCGCTGCTTCGCCCCCTGGAAATATTGGGAATGCAAGGGGTGGATTCACGCCCCAGGCTTCGGATGCCGCGAAATGGAAACCCGGCTCCGGGGACATGGCTCGCCGCGCATCCTGGCAGCGGAGGCAAACTCAAGAATTGGCCTGAAGCCAAATGGGCGGCATTGCTGGAATTGATTGTCAATCAAACTGAATTCCGTCTCTTGCTGATCGGCGGCGAAGCAGAGGAGGGCCGATGCGCGCGCCTGGCATCGCGCTTGCCCGAGGCGCGCGTGCGCATGGCGCAAAACCTCCCCTTGCCTGAATTGGCGCGCTTGATGCAGGATTGCGATGCCTTCATCGGCCACGATTCCGGAATCACTCACCTTGCCGCCGCGCTGGATTTGCCGGGCCTCGCATTGTGGGGCCGCTCGAATGCTTCTGTGTGGCGACCCATAAGTGAAAAATTTCAACTGCTGCGCCATCCGGGTGGGCTCGAAAACGCGCCGGTGGAAATTGTATTGCGAGCCGTCCTGAAGCTTTTGCAACGAGACTAATTGTCCGCCGGATGGACCCAGGCTTGCGAAACAGAGTCAACGGGCCAAAAAGAACCACGCTGGAAGGGCGATATTTCTCACGCTTTTGGCCCAAACGACGCCAGCGGGAGACACTACGCTTTCGGCTTGTCGTCCCCCGGTTTTGCGGCGGCGGGAGAGGATGGTTTCTTCCAGGTTTCAGGAACAAACGTCATGCCGGTTGGTTTGCCAGGCGGCCATGGCACCGTCAACTTGGTTTTGCAGGCTGGGCATTCGATTTCGCGGCCAGCAAACTGGTCATCGATTTTAATCCGCTGCCCGCACTTGCAATCAAATTTAAATTCGCTCATGGGAAATTGGCCTGAGGTTGAACTCGGTTTGAATGATATTCCATAAAGCTGACGCATCGTCCAGACTTTTTTGGATTTCCCTTTTGGCGGCGGCGCCAAGGTCAGAAGATCTTTAGCTTCGCCAGGGGCGAATTATCGAAGTGCGAGCGATTATATATGATCTCGAAAAAGGGGCAACACCCGCTACACGGTTGACCATCAACGAGATAAGGGGCAACAAAAATAGCAACAAACCCGCAACAGACCCGCAACATTTCTTCCCGCGCTGTCGGGTTGCATGAAACGCGGCGTCTTTCCGTCGTTCCCTGAAAATTTTCATCAAGATGCCTGCACCATCATTGTTCCATTGAAAAACAGCGAGGAACCCAACAAGAATGGCAACAGACCAGCCATATTTGGTTCCCTTGACGATTTCAGTGGAGTATGGATTTATCCCTGTGTTCCTCTGCGCACGCATCTTCTCTGCGCGAAAGCTCTTTTCCCGCTGGCGCCCTGCCGCGAAAACCAAGGGTGCAATAGGGTGCAATAGCGTGCAACGCCCGATCACGATTTGGGTGTGATTGGAAGGGTGAGGATAACTGGGCGGACACGCAGGCCCGTCCTGCCAAATTGAGGCAGGGCTGGCGCTGCGTCGCCGCCCCGATATAATCTAGGCGTCACCCGCCTTCAATCATGCCGGCGCGATTCATTTAGTCGCCCGACCGCCCGTTTTGAAACAACTGCTCCACTTAGCGTTGGAATCCGCAAAATATCAAAGAACACGCCCAGAAGGCGACAAGGAGAAAAATAACGCCAAACCGCTCTTGCGTCAATTCTTATTGTAATGACACGCTTATGTGGTATTATCGAAACACCCTTCCTCGGCATGGAATCCGTCCGGCGCGCCACTGGCCGCCGCCGAAGCGCCGCAGGCGCGGCATCGTTGTAGAAACAAACAACAAAATGGCCCAAGCTCCGTAGGAGCAGCACCCGTGGCGGGAGCGATCTTGAACGCCGGTTTTCTCAGTCGCCTGCCGTGTGCCGAAGGTGCCGCTCCTACGGAGCTTGAAAGATCATTTTCGCCGGTTCTACAAAGTTGCCGCGCCGACGGCGCTTCGGCGGCAAACCCGAGTGCAGAAATTTGCCGCGCATCCGATCAGTCCTGCGCGATTCAATCGGATTTTGGGAGCGCGACCGTCCCGGTGGCCCTGCCGGCCCACGCGAAAGCGGCTCACTGACTTTTCGCGACTACGATTTAGGGGAGGCGCCCCGCACGGAAGCGTCCGGCCACTGGAATTCAAAGGGCAACTTACCACAACAGTCGACCAAGTTGCCTTGGCGTTTACGTCCCCGTCGAATCTTCCCGATCCCGGAGTCTATGAAACAGCAATCCGCGCTGAATTGGATACGTAGCGATTCGCTCAAACTTACGGCTCGTCTCCTTGCGGTTAAGCTCATGGGAGGATAGCGACTTCGAGTTCTTGCAGCGCTATGTTCAACTCGGGATGGTCGCGGAGCAGGGTTGCAGGGCCAAGAACTAGCGTTCTGGCAGCCATTGCGGGTCCTGTCCCATGCCTTGCTGCGGGAGGTTGCAGGGTTGCATCAAACGATGGAGGAGTTAGCCCGGGGCGCTTGAACAAGGCGAGATTGCGCTGTGTGGCGTCATGACGGGAAGGATACACGATGCCGCCGACCTTGGCGGGATGGCGCATCATCCGAAGCGCCCAGCTTCGTGAAATTTGATGGTTTCCCGACACAACTTGGAGGTCAGTGCCAATCTTTGAGAGATTCTGGCCATGAGCGTCAAAGACCATAACAGGCGGGACATCCACAAGCGTCACCCACCATTGTTCGAGTTCAGATCGGGTCAGGCTTCGTGAATGGTCGCCGAGAGGCCCCCAACGGTCGTCGAAAATCTCCATGAGCGCTCCCACTAGTGTCGAACCCAGGTAAAGAGTGCCCGTCCCACTCGCCGGGTCGAACCGGGTCCTGCCGCGCTTGCCGAAAAAAACGGCGGGCCATGGCGCCTTTGTGGCGGGGTTGATGGAGTGCATGCGATAGAACACACCCCTCGCATGAACGCAAAGTTTTTCCAGCGGAAGCTGATCGAACGCAACTTGTGGCGAAGGAGCGTTGAGCTTACCAGGTGTTTTCCTCGGCATGGATTTTGGCGTGAGCCAGAACTTTTTCCCTTTCGCCGTCGCGCAGCAAGTCCAATGGCCGGCGATCTCCTAACTCGGCGCGCTTTCCTAGAAAATAGCGCATAACGCGCCACTCATCCCGGCTCTGAAATTTCGCCAACACTTCCTGTATTCCTGGCAGCATGGCTCCGCCAGGAGTGAATTGCCATATTGGGTAATGAAAGTCGTGCCGGCCATCTCGAAAATAAATGATGCGGTGCTCTTTGCGACGCCGGTGAAGTGTGGCCGGCGTCAACTTGAAACGCTTTTGAAGTTCTTGTCCGGTCCACGCGCCGCCCTCGGTCGCTTTAAGTTCTTCAACCAACCGTTCCCCGGCGGCATAAGGATCAAAGGTTCCAAGGCCGGAACTGCTGCCAGGCGTAGGAGGACCTGAGGGCGTTGACACTATCTGGGAGACACTTTCAGTCAAAACAGGCGTCTTGACCAAATAATCCAAGGCTGCTTCAACCTCGGCCTCTGTATACCCTTTTTTCTTCGCGGCTCTTAGAATCTCCTGCCGGGATGCCGAGTGAATTCCGTGCATCGTTTTGAAGATGATTTTCATGGCTCCGCTAAGACGTGAGTCCACGGGAACAACCGATTCTCGAGCGGAAAGCGCCTTGGCCGGCGTCATTTCGCAAACTTCCACTTCAGCCTTCATGGCTGAAACATAATCAACCAAATCAACCAAGTCAACCGCGTAATTCTAGGTTTTGGGCGGTTGATCCAAGCGCCAGCCGAAAGAACCGCCTCGTCACCGCGTTCCCATGCCGACACTCTGCACCGTCTGGAACAGCTTGCCTTCGGTCTTGATGCTGGGGGCGATGATGATTTCGGTTTCTTGAAATTCGCGGATGCTCGAGGCGCCGACGTTGCCCATGCAGGTCGTGATCGCGCCGACTAAATTCTGCGAGCCGTCGTCGACGGAGGCGGGGCCGAATAGAATTTGTTTCAGAGAGCCGGTCACGCCGACTTTGATGCGCGTGCCGCGGGGGAGATTGGCGTGCGGGGTGGCCATGCCCCAGTGGTTGCCCTTGCCGGGCGCTTCCTCGGCCCGGGCGAAGGCGCTGCCGACCATGACGGCGTCCGAACCGCAGGCGAGCGCTTTGCAGACGTCGCCGCCCTTGCTCATGCCGCCGTCGGTGATGATCGGGACGTATTTGCCGGATTTTTTGTAATGATCGTCGCGGGCGGCCGCGCAATCGACCGTGGCCGTCACTTGCGGCACGCCAAGGCCCAGCACGCCGCGGCTGGTGCAGGCGGCGCCCGGGCCGACGCCGATCAGCACGCCCGCCACGCCGCAGGCCATCAATTGCTTGGTGACGTTATACGTGACAGCGTTGCCGACGATGACCGGGATTTTCATCATCTTGCAGAAATCAGCCAGCTCGAGCGTCTTGTATTCCGTCGAAATATGTTTGACGGTCGAGACGGTGGATTGGACGACGAAAACATCCGCGCCCGCTTCCTGCGCAATCGCCCCAAACCTCTCCGCCTTTTGCGGGATCGAACTGACGGCGGCGAGAACGCCGGCCGCTTTCAATTCCTTGATGCGCCTGGCAATCAATTCTTCCTTGATCGGCTCCAGGTAAAGTTTCTGGATGAGCGCGGTGACGTCGTCCTTGCTGGCGTTGACCACGCGATTGAGGACTTCCTCGGGATTCTCGTAGCGCGTCTGCACGCCTTCGAGATTGATCACGCCGAGGCCGCCGAGCTGGCCCATCGCGATGCAAAAACGGACGTCCGTCACGCCGTCCATCGCGCTGGCGATGATGGGGATTTTGAGCTCGATGGCGCCGCCATCTTTGCGGGGGATTTTGAAGGAGGTGCTGACCTCGTTGGGATTGACGGTCACTTCTCCGGGAACGAGCGCGATCTCGTCAAAACCATAGGTGACGCGCGCTTTGCGATTTCTGCCGATCCACATTCCCATAGGTTAAAAAATAAAAATATTAAAACTCGAACGGTTCATTGAGAGTTCCGCACTGCGAGCAACGGGAGCGATCTGCGTCCGCGTCGTCCGTGTAAATAGCGCTGCAGCGTTCGCAGCGAAAAATGCGGTCCTGTTTCCGCGCCGGCCCAAATCGCCGGATGCGAACTTCAGAATATATGGCCAAGATCGCAAGCCCCGCAAGAAGAGAAACGACATACACCTCAATGAGCTGCTGGGAAGACATGCGATAGCTTTATTTCGGCGCGGCGGTGTGCCAGTGGAACACGGTTTCGCCCCACTGTGCCCCGGTGCGCGGCGCCGGACGAAACCGAAGCGCGCGCGATGCCGCGACGGCCGCGCCATCCGCCTCCGCCAATCCGCAGCCGCTCTCCAATCGCGACGCCACTACGCCGCCGGCGGCGTCCACGGCAATTTGCACTCGTGACGATTTCAAAACCTGGGCCGCGCTCGGCCACGATTTCAACGAAGGCTCCGGCCCGAGCCAGCGATTGGCCAATTCGCCTTCGATTTGAAATGACGATTGGGTGGGAAGGACATCGGGTTTCAAGAATGACGGAAGCGGCTCTTCGCGCTCCGAGGGCGGCTCGGGAAGGTTCGCCGGCTGGACATTTGCATACGGATGCGGCAGCCCGGCAAAATTTGTTCCCAGCCGCGTCGGATTCAGCGCGAGCAGCGCGGGTGCTTCGAGTGAATCGGTGGATTGGTAACCCGCCGGCGTGTCGTTGAGCCAGCCGCGGCCTGAAAAATCGTGCCGATTCGGGAAGATAAACACGGAAGGATCGCACACAAAAAATTGCCGCATCAAATCATCGCTGCTGGCCGGAGCGGACAAGGCGGTGAAATGAACAGGCGGCGGCGGCGCGGCGGGCGCCGGGGCGGACCAGCTTCCGAAGAGCAAAATCAAACCTGCTTGCAACACCAGCAGCACGGCGATGATCGCGATCAGATTCTTGCGGGTCCACGCAGGCGGGAATTGCGGGCACGGGCGCTTGGCTTTCATAACTGCCCGCCGAAACCGGGCGGCTGCTGGACGCGGAGAATTTTCGTCACGCCCGCTTCGCGCGCAATATTCTCCAGGTGGGTTTCCATCTGGCTTTCAGCCGCTTTGTCCAAATAGACGAACAGCATGAATTCCCTGCCATCCTGCCGGGCCGCTTTGAGTTGGCCGGACAGGGCGCTCTTCAATTCCGAATCCGTCACCAGCCGGTTTTCATAGAAAAATTGTCCGCGAAAATTCACCGAAACGACTGCGCGCGCGTCATCCGTTCCGATCAGATTTGTGCCTTGCGGCAATCTGATTTGGAATAAATTGCTCACCTGCGCTCCAAGCGCTGGACTGGCGCCCGGCTCCATGATCACGGTAAATCCGCCGTCGGCTGGCGCTTTTTTCAAGTCCGTCCGCAATTGCTCGAGCTCCGTCCGCAAATAATTCTTTCCGGCGAAGGCGACGCCGTTTGTCCTGGTGACGAGGATAGTCTGGCCCAGATCGACAATCACGCCCGGTGTGTAGATGAGCGAGCTGACCATTATGAACATCATCAGGAGCAGAAGCACCGCGGCGAGCGGGGCGGGATCAAGGGAGCCGCGGAAAATATGCGCGTTGCGGGCGAATCTCATGGCGGATCGGAAACGGCATTGAGGATTTCGCTGGAGATTTGCTCCATGTCCAAAACAATCGTATTGACGCGCCCGACCAGGTAATTATAGCCCGCGTAACAAGGGATGGAAACCGCCAGGCCCGCCGCGGTGCAAACCAGGGCCTCGCGGATGCCGCCGGACAAAATGTTGAGGTTGGCATTGAGGCCCGCGCTTTGCAGCTTGTCGAAAAATTTCATGAAACCAATCACCGTGCCGAGCAATCCCAGCAGCGGCGCGATTTGCGCCACCGTTGCCAGCACGTTGAGTTTGTTTTCAAGCCGCGGCACTTCCCACGAGCCGGCGTCCTCCAGCGCCTCGCGCACGGCTTCGCGCCCGCGCTCGCGATTGAGAATGGCGGTCTTCACTAGGCGCGGGACCGGGCCGGGTGTGGCATCGCAAATCGCCAGCGCCTCGACGATGTTGTCGCGCTTGAGCACGTTGCGCACGCCGTTTAGAAATTGAGTCGAATCAATCTGGTCGCGATGATATTGGAGCAGGCGGTCGAAAAAGACGGTCAAGGCCACCGCGCTCGCCGCCACGATGACCCAGATCATCAACCCGCCTTGTGCCAGGAATTGCATGACCGTTCTTATAATCGGTCAACTTTGATCTTTAAACCTTAAACTTTCTCCGTAAATTCTCGGAATGGCCAAGCCGGTCGCGAAAAAAAAACGAACAAGCCCGTCCAAGCTCCCGCCGCCGCATTGGCGCAAGGAGATTGAATCCGTCCTGATCTCGCAGGAGCGGATCGCCACGCGCGTCCGCTCGCTGGCGCGGCAAATCCAGAAGGATTTTGCCGGGCGCGATTTGGTCATCGTCGCGCTGCTCAACGGCACGGTGATGTTTCTGGCGGATTTATTGCGCGAGATTTCGCTGCCGGTGCGGCTGGATTTTATTGGCGTCTCCAGTTACGGGGCGGGGACGGAATCCTCCGAGCTGGTCTTCACCAAGGAGCTGCGCCTGGACGTCAGCGGGCGCGACGTGCTGCTGGTGGACGATATTCTTGACACGGGCAAGACGCTGTTCCGGGTGAATTCGATTTTGCGCCGGCTGGGCCCGCTGCAAATCAAGATTTGCGTCCTGCTCGACAAGCCGTCGCGCCGGGTGGAAAAGGTGGTCGCGGATTATGTCGGCTTTACGATTCCGAACCATTTTGTGGTCGGCTACGGATTGGATTACGCGGAGCGCTACCGGAATTTGCCATTCGTCGGCGTGCTGCATCCGGAGATGTATAAAAATCCGGATTTCATTCCCATATTATCTCCCAAGAAAATTCGACTCCTTAAGGGCCTTGAGGGCGTTCAGGACGAATTGGACAGCCATGGCGGCGAGAAGAAGCCCGAATAGCCGTGTCAGCAATTTCAGAATGAGCGGGTTGAGAAAACGCGTGCCATGCACGACCAGCCACAAAATGATATACGACGCCAGGCACACCAGGAAGATCGAGATAAACAACGCCGCAATTTGCGCCGGGCCTTTGGCAGTGTGATACAAGATTAGCGCCGTCGTAATCGACCCCGGGCCTGCCAGCATCGGCACTCCGAGGGGCGAGATCGCAATATCCTCCTTGGCCGCGCCTTCGGCGACTTCTTCCGCCGTCTCGCGCGTGGCCGAGCGTTTGGCGTAAAGCATGTCCAGCGCGATGCGCAGCAACAGGATGCTTCCCGCCAATTCGAAAGCGGGCAGGGTGATGCCCATCACTTTGAAAATCAAATCGCCCGCCGCCGCAAAGAGCATGAGCACACCGGCCGCGACCGAACAAGCCAGGCGCGCCATTCGCAATTTGTCCTTCGCGGTGTCCTCCGCTGTCATGGCCATGAAGGCCGGGACGACCGCGATGGGGTCAAGAATCGCGAAGAGCGACCCCAGCGCCAGCAACGAATACTCGATCAGTTCTTTACTAATAGCCGGAGAGGCTAACTGGAAGCCGCCGCGCAATCCAATGCAGAAATGGCGCGGCCATGGGACGGAATTTGGCAGGGACGCCTTTGGGAAGCCGAACTTCGGCCCGAGGCGTCCGAAGTGAGGCATTATCTAGGCGCACGCCGTGTTATTGATCCCGCGCACCCGGACGCCTCGGCGAGGCGTCCCTTGGGGATTGGGGCGCTATCCCTTCGATTCCGAGATCACGAACGAATTCCCTTCGCTGTCTTTGAACATTGCGTAAGTGCCCCAAGGTTGTTTCTCCGGCGGACCTTCAAATTCGACGCCTTTAGCCAGCAGTTCGTTGTAAGACTCTTGCACGTCTGCGCAGTCAAATGTAATTCCGGTGAACGCGCCGATGCGGCTCTCGAATCCCTCCGGCGTGAATATCGCGATGCGCGTTTCCGCCTTTGGAATTCGCAATTCGATCCACCGCTGTTTGCCAAACGGCTGATCGGTGATGATGGTGAAGCCGAGTTTTTCGGTGTAAAACTCCAGCGCCCGCTTTTGGTCGCGCACTGGAATGGTGACGAGTTTGATTTGTTTAATCATGGTTCGGAGTTTCATTCGCCGCCGGAAAGCTGTCGAACAGAAAGACGGCGTTGAGCGAAAAAATCTTGTCCGATTACAGGTATAGCGTATCTTGCGGCATGGCTCGCTCGCGCCGCTCGGTTCCGGTGGAGGATTACGTGCTGGATGTTCTCCTGCGCGACATCGTGGGCCATGACAAGCAGCCCTCGGCCTTCCTGGTGTTTCTTCATCTTTACGCGGCGTCGGCGCGATCGCGCTGGCGTCCGGTGGAGGCGAGCCTGCGGGATATTGCGGAGTCGTCAGGGCTTTCCAAGAGCGCCGTTCAAACCGCCATGAAAATCCTTCACCGCCGCCAGCTCATCTCGACCCGCCGCAGCTTCCGCACCGCCACGCCCAAGCATCGCGTGCTCCGGCATTGGACTGCCTCGTAATTCGGATACTTGACTCATGGCAACGGATCGGAAATTATCGCGGAAAACCATGACAGCGGCGCTCATCCTTGCTGGAGTCCTTGTTCTCATCGTCGCGGTGGTGCTTGGTCTGGCTGCAACGAAGCCGGAGACCATATCCGTCCAGCGCGAAACAGAAATTCACGCGCCTGCCAGCCGCGTTTTCGATCTTCTTAACGACTTCCACCATTGGCCGGAATGGGCGCCGCAGGATCAGGAGGACGCGTCCATGAAACGCACTTTTTCCGGCGCGGCGAGCGGAGTCGGGGCAGTCTCTGAATGGCGTGGGCGCGGCAGCACGGGCCAGGGTAAAATGGAAATCGTGGAATCCGCTGCGTCTTCGAAAATCACGGTGAAGGTTGATTTCGAGCGACCATTCGTCGCGCATAATGCGAACGAATTCATCCTTGTGCCGACCGCAACCGGCACGCGCGTCATCTGGAAGATGACCGGCACCAATCCGTTCATGGCCAAAGTGATGAGCGTCTTCATGAACATGGACAAAATGATGGGCCAGCATTTTGAATCCGGCTTGAAGTCCCTGAAGAAGCGCGCTGAGTCTCGGTAAAGGCCGGGACGCCTCGCCGAGGCGCTCCTACGCCGTTAAAATCAGAATCCACGGCTTGACGGGAGTCGCTCGTCTCCCGTAAATTATCCGGCTCGCGGCTGGGTTAGACCTCGCAACTGGTGGCAGTGGAGTTAAACTTGAAGAACCCTCCCGGACCGCGAAATTGAAAGGCTTTTTTGTGAATGTGACCGTTGAAAATTTGGCGCCCTGCAAACGCCTCGTGCGCGTGGAAATCGAGCCGGCCAAGGTGGACGCCGTCTTTGGCGAAATCACCGCCGGCTTTCAGCGCGAGGCGCGCCTGCCAGGCTTCCGCCCCGGCAAAGCTCCCAAGGACATGGTGGCCAAGCGCTACCAAAAGGAGATTGAAGACGAAGCCAAGACGCGCCTCATGCAGGAAGGTTTTCGCGATGCGGTCAAAGAAAATAAAATCACCGTCGTCGGCAGCCCGGACGTGGAAGACATCCAATTCGGGCGCGGGGTGGCGATGCAATTCGCCGTGACCACGGAAGTCGCGCCGAACTTCGAGCTTCCGGAATACAAAGGCCTTGAGGTCAAGCGCGAAACCGGCTCGGTGACTCCGGAAGATATCGATCGCGCCCTCAAAGTTTTGGCCGATCAGCGGACCGAATACAAAACAGTCGCGCGCGAAGTGGCCGAAGGCGACGTCGCGGTCATCAATTATACCGGCACCGTCGAGGGCAAGCCGATTACAGAACTTTCCCCGACTGCCAAAGGGCTGACGGAGAAGAAGAATTTCTGGGTTCCAGTGGACGCGACCTCCTTCATTCCCGGTTTTGGCAGCAAGCTGGCCGGCATGAAAGCGGGCGAGAAACGCACGATCTCGATTGATTTTCCCGCCGATTTTGTGGTGCCGCAATTGGTTGGCAAAAAGGGTGATTACGAAGTGGAATTGGTCGAGGCGAAGGAAAAGATCGCCCCGGCCATTGACGAGACCTTTGCCAAATCGTTCGGGGTCGATTCCCTGGACAAGCTTCGCGAAGGTGTGCGGGCCGATTTGCAGAATGAGCTGAACAACAAGCAAATTCGAAGCGTCCGGAACCAGGCCGCTGAGGCGCTGGTGGGCAAAATCGAAATTCCGCTTCCCGAAACGATGGTGGAGCAGGAGACGCAGAACGTCGTCTATAATATCGTCCACGAAAACACCCAGCGCGGCATGGCCAAGGATGCCCTCGACGCGCAGGCAGACCAGATTTATGCGACGGCCAAGGGCGTTGCCCAGCAGCGGGTCAAGGCGCACTTCATTTTTCAAGCGGTGGCCGCCAAGGAAGGCATTCGCGTGGAGCAGATGGAGGTGTTCCGCCGGCTGCAGGAAATGGCCGCGCAATACAAGATGCCCTTCGACAAGTTTTACAAGGACATGGAAAAAAGCCGCCGCATCAACGACGTGGTCAATCAAATCCAGAGCGAAAAGGTGATTGATCTGCTGGTGCAGTTTGCGCGCATTGAGGACGTGGCTCCGGCGCCCAAGGCGTAATATGCTCCGGCCAGCGAAGGTCTGGATTCCCAAACCAGCCGCCCTGGTCATGGGAGCCGCGGCTGTGCTGCTGGCCGGTTTTGTCGATCCGCCCAACGTGAAAACCAACGTGAACGAGGCCGTCTTAGCGGCCTTGCAAAAGGTCAAGGAGCGCTTCGCGCCCGATCCGCATCTGGCGATTTTCGACGTCAAGCCTAAAGAAGAAGAGGGCGCCATTGTCCTTCGAGGCGAAACGGGCGAGGCTGCCGCGCGCGATGCGGCGGTCAATGCTGTCAAACAAAATGGCTTCACCGTTCGCGACGAAATCGAAATTCTTCCGCAGGGAAAACTGAAGGATACCGGCTGGGGCATCGCCACCATCAGCCTTGTGAATTTGCGGGAGAAACCCGGAAATCCTTCGGAAATGGGAACGCAGGCTTTCATGGGAAGCGTCCTGCGGGTTTGGAAAACGCAGACGAATTGGTATCTGGTGCAGACAGCGGACAAATACCTTGGCTGGACGGAGGGCGGCGCTTTCGTTCCGTGCGCCAGGGAAATGGCGGAAGCATGGCAGGCCGCTCCGCTCCTGATCGTCACTGCCTTGGACGAGCGCATTTTGGAGCAGCCTTCCACCAACGCCCCGCAAATTTCGGACGTCGTTCAATGCGATTTGGTGAAACGCGCGGGCGAGGAGAAGGATTGGTATCAAGTCGAATTGCCGGACGGACGCAAGGGCTTTTTGCCCAAGGCGGCCGCCGCGGATTACGCGCAATGGAAAAGCGAACGCAAACCCACTCCGGAAAACATCGAGCGCACCGCGAAATCATTGATCGGCCGCCCTTACTTTTGGGGCTGCAATTCGGTTCGCGGGTTGGATTGCTCCGGTTTCACCAAGCTTGTCTTTTATCTGAATGGAATCGATCTGAATCGCAATGCCGCGCAGCAGTGCCTCCAAGGCGTGGAAGTGCCGCTGGACGACAATTACAAGCAGTTGAAGAAGGGTGATCTTTTATTCTTCGGCCGCCCTGACCGCCGGACGGGCGTCGAGCGCATCACGCACGTCGCGATTTATTTGCAGGACAAGCTGTTCATCCAATCGGCGACATTCGTGCATGTGAGCAGTCTTAATCCGGATTCGCCGTTGGCTGAGCCGAGGCGCATTCGCACGTTATTGCACGCACGGCGGGTAATTCCGAATCCCTAATTCTCGTCAGATGATCTTGGGTGGGACACCCTGCATTTGCGACTCGCGCAAAATCGATGCTCCCGTCGCCGCAGCCCATAACGTCGCGGCAACATACCCAGCGACGCACGCCAGCGGCCATCGAATATGAATCCACAGGTCGTGCAGCGCTTGAGATCCGTCGTCCATCGGATTGGGCGATGCGCCGCCTGCCATCACCCACTGGAAGAAGGGCAGCGAGGTGACAACGGTCAAAAGCATCGCCAGAAACACTGCGGCCATTTGCGCGTAACCAACCTTCCGTCCGCTGGCCAGGGAACCGGATCCCGGCAGGAGCAGATTTGCGGCAACGCACGCGCGAGCCTCGGCGTGGGATAATTTGCGGCGGGTTTGAAGTTTGAACGAGCCTTTCATTTATCAGCGGGCGGCAGCATGGGGATGAAACCCCCGGCGGGCATTAAGGTTTCGGGAATCCGGGGATATTGCGGACGATTCCGAAGACGACCATCACACCAATCAACACCCAGCCCATAATCGGGCGGGTCACAAAACCCGGCAACTGGCGTCCTGTCACGACCCGCACCCATTCGCGAAAGCCCAGCCAAAGTGCAATCGGTAGAAGCGCGACAAAGAGCGGATTGAAATGCCATGCCGCCGCAATGTTTCCGTGGGAAAGCTGGTGAACAGCCCGCAACCCGCCGCAGCCGGGGCAATCCAATCCTGTCAGCGCGTGAAGCGCGCAAATCGGGAAAAAACCTGCCGTGGTGGGATCGTAAAAATACAACAGCGCCACCGCCGCCATCAGCGCGGCTCCCACGCACGAAACCGCCACTGCGTAGCGGGTCGAAGGCGGATTGGCTGCTGTGCGCATTGAGCCGTCAGCGCTGGAAATTTTGGAAAAATCCGGGCATGGAGAAGAAGAAAATGGCCAGGATCGTATGCACTATCAAGGCGACGATTCCCATCACGATGCCCGCGATGGCGAAACCGCGCCCGGTCAAATGCGTTTGCGTCTTGAATTGAGAAAGCGACACGGCGCCCAAAATGATAGCCACTGGAGCCAGCAGTCCGCAGCAAAGCAGCGCGAGAATGCCCGTGACCATAGCCCAAACTGCCATGCTGCTGTTTTGCTGCACGGCCGGCATGGAAGAAATCGGGCTTGGCGTCAGTGAAGGCGGCGGCGTTTTTGGAAGGACATCCGCAAATTCCGGGAGTTCCGCCATCGGGCGCCACTCCAGCGCGTTTTCGGCCTTCACGCGCGTCTGGCCATTGACGCGGCCTTCAACGACCCACAACCGAAGCTGCTCGGCGCTGACAGGGCCATACTCTTTGAGGTCCGCTCCGATTATTTTATACATCGGAGCACAATGCCTAATTTGCGAGAAGCGTCAAGCCCGCTATATAAGGGACGCCTCGCCGAGGCGGCCGGAGTGAGGCTCTCATTTCCCCCCGGCCCTTCGCATATCCGCACGCAGCCGGAAGCCTCGGCGAGGCGTCCCTGCCTTAAACTAAACGTGTGGATGTGTGGCTTTTCGCAAGGTGTTGTGTCATTGGTAAAGGGTTGACATGACACCTAAACTATTTTCCGAGCTGGGCCTTTCGCCCGAAATGCTCAAAGCCATTGAGAAACTTGGCTTCGAGCAAGCCGCGCCTATTCAGGCCGAGTCCATTCCCGTGCTGCTGTCGGGGCGCGACGTGGTGGGCCAATCGCAAACGGGCTCCGGCAAGACGGCGGCCTTCGCCGTGCCCGCCATCGAGAAGGTTGACGCGACCCAGCGAACCACCCAGGTGCTCATTCTCTGCCCCACGCGCGAACTGGCCATCCAAGTCTGCGAGGAAGTCCACAAATTGTCGCTTTTCAAGCGCGGCCTTCATGCGCTGCCGGTTTACGGGGGGCAATCGTATGACCGGCAATTGGCCGGGTTGCGCCAAGGCGCCCACATCGTCATCGGCACGCCGGGGCGCATCATGGATCACATGCGGCGCGGCACCTTGAAGCTGGCGACCATCAAAATGGTGATCCTGGATGAAGTCGACGTGATGCTCAACATGGGTTTCCGCGACGACATCGAATTGATTTTGCAATCGACGCCCAAGGAGCGGCAGACCGTTTTTTTCTCCGCCACCATTCCGCGGCCCATCGAGCAATTGATCCAAAAGTATTCGCGCGATCCGCAGAAAATCCGCATCGAGCAAAAAGCGCTCACCGTTCCGACCGTCGAGCAGGTGTATTACGAAGTCGACCGCCGGTACAAGATTGATTTGTTGACACGGCTGATCGACATGCACGATTTGAAACTCGGCATTATTTTTTGCAACACCAAGCGCATGGTCGATGACCTTGTCGATCATCTTAATACGCAAGGTTACAGCGCCGACCGTTTGCACGGCGACATGACGCAAATGATGCGCGACCGTGTCATGCAGAAATTCCGCCGATCCGGCATCGAATTCCTGGTGGCCACGGACGTCGCCGCGCGGGGGCTGGATGTCGATCATGTGGAGGTGGTTTTCAATTACGACCTGCCGTATGACGGCGAGGATTATGTGCATCGCATCGGCCGCACGGGCCGGCAAGGCCGCAGCGGGCGCGCCATTTCGTTCGCGTCGGGCCGCGAGGTTTTCCAGATTCGCAATATTGAGCGCTATATTAATATGCGGATTCAGCGCGGACATCCGCCCACGGAGCAGGAAGTCGAGGGAGCGCGGCAGCTTGTCTTTTTGGACAAGCTCCGGGCCACGCTGAAGAGCGGCGAATTCGAGCGCTACGATCAAGTGGTGGAACGGCTGCTCGAGGAAGGATTTGCCTCGACTGACATTGCATCGGCGTTGATTCACCAGTTGCACAGAGGAGAATCCGCCGCCGCCAAGCCGCCGCCTCGCGTGGAAGAGAAGCCGCGTTTCGAACGCCCGCCGCGTTTTTCGGATCGGCCCGCCGCACCGGCGCCGTCGCGTCCAGCGGAGCGGCCCAAGCATGTGACCGCGGCACCCGCGGTGGAGCGACTCAAGCACCCATCGGCGCCCGCCGTTGAGCGTCCGATTCCAGTTCCTGCCGCAGTTGCTCCTGCGCCCTCGCCTGTGCCGGCGCCGTCTCCTTCTCCTGCGCCAGCGCCAGCACCCTCGCTGCCGCCTTCGCCTTCGCGGGCGGTCGAGTGGAAACATCCACTGCCAAAACTTCCGCCGAAGCCTGCGGCCGCCAAGCCGCAACCCAAGCCCGCGCCAGTGAGTGCGAAACCCGAACCAGCCGCGGCAAAACCGGCGGCTGCTCCGGCGCCAAAGCCTGCAACTCTGCCAAGTTCAATGGCATCAGCTCCGTTTCTCTCGTCAACGGCTATCAAGAAATCGGCCAAATCCGAGGAATCAAAGCCCTTCGTCAAAAAAGAGCGCGTGTCAGCGCCATCATTCCAACGGCGCTTGTGGATGAACGTCGGCGAGCAAATGGGAGTAACGGGTGATGATGTGACCCTTTTAATCTCCGGCGAAACCGGATTGCCAGCCGACGTGATCAGCAAGGTGGACGTCCGTGAGCGCCATCTTTTTATTGACGTCGCCGACGAGCACGCCAACGCGATTATTTCCAAGCTCAACCGCACGCAAATCAAAGGCCACAAAATCAAGGTCAAGACGGCGTGACGCAAAAGGTAGCGCCTCGCCGAGGCGTCCGGGGACTTTCGCGAGTTCGAACGCGTTCGAACGACACTACGACCTCGGACGCCTCGGCGAGGCGTCCTTACCTCGCTTCGCGACTCTCGCACCTTGCGATTGCCACGACAGGAGCCGACTGATACGTTGACGCGACCATGAAGACAATCGCTGCTCTCGCGGGTTTGCTGCTCTCACTTCACGCCGTCGAAGGGCAGGACGCGAAACGTCCCGTTCACGTCGCCATGATGGGTTTGGTGCATGACCACGCTTACGGATTTATCCCGCTAACTAAGGAGCACGCGGATGCGCAACTGGTCGGCATTGTTGAGCCGGATAAAACGCTGTGTGAGTCTTACGCAAAACGATTTCATCTCGGCACGGGTCTTTTTTTTCCCACGCTGGAAGCATTGCGTGCCAAAACGAATGTCGATGCCGTCGCGGCGTTTACGAGCACGCTCGGACATCGCGCGGTGGTGGAATTGTGCGCGCCGCTTCACATCAACGTGATGGTGGAGAAACCGCTGGCGGTAGATATGCAGGAAGCCCGCGCCATTCAAACGGCGGCCAAGGAGGGAGGCATCCAGGTCATCGTAAATTACGAGACGACGTGGTATCCGGCCAACCGCGCCATTTACCAGATCGCGAATGAAGATCGCGCCATTGGCGACTTGCGGAAAATTGTGGTGCATGACGGCCATCGCGGTCCGCGCGAAATCGGCTGCTCGGAAACTTTCTTGAAATGGTTGACAGACCCGGTCGAAAACGGCGGCGGGGCGCTGCCGGATTTCGGGTGCTATGGCGCGGATTTGATGACGTGGCTGATGGGTGGCCAGCGGCCCACTTCCGTGTTCGCCGTCACACAGCAAATCAAGCCGGACATTTATCCAAAGGTGGAGGATGAGGCGACCATTGTTGTCACATACCCGAAAGCCCAAGGCATCATTCAAGCCTCGTGGAATTGGCCGATGGACCGCAAGGATATGGAGGTTTACGGAAAAACGGGTTATGTGATTGCGCCTCGCCGGGATTTGCTGCACATCCGCAAACTGGGCGACAAAACCGAAACCGAACAGAAGCTGCCCAATCAAAATCCAGATGGCCCGGAGCACGATCAATTGTCGTATCTGGCCTCGATTGTTCGCGGCGAAACCAAACCTTCCGGGCTTTCTTCGTTGGAAGTAAACATGGTCGTAACGGAAATTCTGGACGCCGCCCGTGAATCAGCCAAGACCGGACGACGGGTTGATTTGCCGGGGAATTAATGCCACGCGGAGCGAATCGGCAGGGCGAGGCTCATGCCGAGTCATGTTCGAATGAGGGAATGGCTCGGCGGGAGCCTCGCCCTGCCGTGCGTTTGACTTAACCAACCTTGAGCAGTTCGACTTCGAAAATCAACGTCGCGTTCGGCGGAATCGCGCCCGGATAGCCTTCGCGGCCGTAGGCGAGTTCAGGCGGAATCGTCAGCTTCACCTTGTCGCCAACCTTCATGGTCGCAACGCCCTGGTCCCAGCCGCGAATGACCTGGCCTTCGCCGAGGACGAAGCTGAACGGATCTTTGCGATCCACCGAGCTGTCGAATTTCGTTCCGTCCGTCAGCCATCCTGTATAATGGACAGTGACCTTGTCGCCGGTTTTCGGGGACTCGCCGTCGCACGCCTTGAGTTTTTCAATTTTCATAAGAGATTGCTGTAACAGTGGCTGCTGCCTTTTCCGCTGGCAACCCCGCAAATTCCGAAAATGCGGAGTCCGGCGGCGCTCGAAATATCATGTCATTTCCGCGCCACGTCAATTTGAGTTCGACGCAATGCAGGGCCTGGTTCGGCAAAATCAATCGCGCCCGCTGCTCGTCCGTCAATCGATCCTGCGCCAGCGCCAAATATAAATCCTCGTCGCCGCCGTATAATTTATCCCCGACAACGGGGTGGCCGGCGGCTGCGAGATGAATGCGAATTTGATGCTTGCGCCCTGTCAACGGCCAGACGCGCACGAGGGAAAAATCCCGCCCGCCCCGCTGAAAATGAGCGTGCGCGATGTATTCGGTGCGCGCGGTTGCGCCGTCGGGACGCACACAATCCTTCACCGCAATCTGGCTGGCCTCGTCCTTTCCCAGCGGCAATTCGATGACGCTGTGCTGCTTCTCCATCGTGCCATGCACAATGGCCAGATAAAATTTCTGCACGCTTCTGCGTTCCCACAACTTTCCCAATTCCCCGGCGGCCGCTGAATTTTTGGCGGCCATGACAATCCCGCTCGTTTCCCTGTCAAGTCGGTTGATGAGATGGGCGGAGGTATGGCGAGAATCTGCTGTGGTGGCGTCGGCTCGGCAGGAGCCTCGCCCTACCGCACGCTCGGTAGGGCGAGGCTCCTGCCGAGCCATGCTAAAATACAAGCGGATGCGGCTGACCAGGCTGGAATACTCGTCGCCCTTGGTCGGATGGCAGACCAGTCCTGCCGGTTTGTTGACAACCAGAATGTCCGGGTCTTCATAAACGACTTCGAACAAGTCGTTCATGAGATCAAGGTGCGACGGACGGCACTGCGGCGGTTTCTGCCTGCAGGCTCAGTTCGCGTTCCGTTTTCAGGCGAAGCTGTCCGCAGGCGGCGTCAATTTCACCGCCTTTTTCGCGGCGCAGGGTGGCGGTCACGTTGTATTTTTCCAGCGCGGCAAGGAATGCCTCCTGCGCGCTCTCCTCGGGGCGCACCCACGGCAGCCCTTCCACTTTGTTGTATGGGATAAGGTTGACCTTTGCGTGGAGGTTCAAGGCCAATTTCGCCAGCGGCGTCGCCTGATCCGAATCGTCGTTTACGCCCGCGATCAAAATATATTCGAGCGTGATCATGCGGCCCTTTTTCTCCTGGTAATAGGAGCAGGCGGCAGCGAGCTCCTTCAGTGGATACTTCTTATTGACGGGCATGATGCGGGCGCGAATTTCATCGGTCGCGCCGTGCAGGGAAACGGCGAGGCGGAATTGCTGCGGCTCGTCGGCCAGGCGGCGGATTTGCGGGGCAAGCCCGCTCGTCGAAACGGTGATTTTTCGCGCGCCAATCTTCCCGCCCCAGGGCGCGTTGAGAATTCGCAACGCGGCCAGCAAATTATCGTAATTGGCCAGCGGCTCGCCCATGCCCATGATGACGATGTTGCTGACAAGGCGCTCCGCGCCGCTTTCGGTCCGCTCGACGGCAAGCACTTGATTGACAATTTCCTCCACGCCGAGATTGCGCCGCCAGCCTTCCAGCCCGCTGGCGCAAAATTTGCAGCCATACGCGCAGCCGACTTGCGTCGAAACGCAAAGCGTGTGCCGGTCGCTGGACTCGCCGTAAAGACTCGGGCTGGCTGGAATCAGCACGCTCTCGATCAGCGCCCCATCGGCCAGCTTCCACAAGAATTTTTGCGTGGTATCGCGCGCGCCTTGGCGCTTGGCCAATTCCGGCCACGAAAGCGAATAGCTTTCCGCCAGTTTCTGGCGCAGCGCCTTCGGCAAATTGGACATTTCGTCCCAATTGGCCGCGCGCCGGTCGTAGAGCCATTGCAATAGCTGGCCCACCCGGTAAGCCGGCTCCTCCCATTGCTGAAATTGCCGCTGGATTTGCTCGGGAGTCTGCGAGCGGATGTCTGGGGTTGCCATGAAAAAAATGCTAATTCGCGCTTGCGTCCTTGAGGACGACGAGGCGGGTGCCGCTGTCGCCGACAAGATGGAGAACGACGCCGTGCTCGGGATCGGCCGCCTTGATCGCGTCGCGGAATTGCCTAAGCGTGGTCACGGGCTTGCGATTGATTTTCAAGATGACGTCGCCAGCCTTGATCTCCTGTTGATCGGCCAGCGAATCCCGTTCCACGGCGGTGATCAGCAGGCCGGAGGTGGCGTCGACATTGAACTCGTCGGCCAGGTCTTTCGTCAGGCCCCGGACCGTCATGCCCAATTGCGTTGCTTCCAACGGCGCGGGCGCGTGTCCCCGGTCATCGGCCAGCCGGGGTTCTTCCGGTTTTGCGCTCAAGGTGACTTTGACGACGAGACGCTTTTTCCCGCGAAGGACTTCGAGCGTCGTCACGGATCCGGGCTTCTTATACATGACAGCGTCTTGAAGCTGGCGCGTGGTTTGCACAGTTTTGCCATCGACAGACGTAATCACATCGTCCTCCCGCAAATCGGCCCGGGCAGCAGGACCGCCCTGGAAAATTTGCTTCACCAGCACACCCTCGCGGGAGCCGCGCGAAAGGCCGCCAGTCTCGAACGGGTTCTCTTCCTTGAAATCTTCGATGAATATGCCGAGGTAGGAGCGCGTGACCTTGCCTTGCGAAATCAAGCGATCCTTGATCTCCCTGGCCAGGTTGATCGGGACCGCGAAACCGATGCCCGTATCAAGCCCTTCAATCATGGTGTTGATGCCGACGACTTCGCCATAAAGATTGACCAGCGGCCCGCCGCTGTTGCCGGGCAGAATTTTGGCGTCCGTCTGGAGATAATCGACAACGCCGTGATCGAGCGTCCGCGCTTTCGCGCTAATGTGGCCGACGGTTACGGTGTCGTTCAATTCAAACGGCGCGCCGATGGCCACGACGAATTCCCCGACGCGCGAAGCGTCTGAATTGCCGAGCTTGGCCGCCGTCAGGCCGGCCGCTTTGATCTTGATCACCGCAATGTCGGATTGGGGATCGAGGCCCCTGACTTCGCCCTTGAACGAGCGCCCATCCTTCAATCGCACAAGGATTTCATCCGCGGCGTCGACAACGTGATCGTTCGTCAGAATGTATCCATCGGCGGAAACAATAACCCCGGAGCCTTCGCCCTCCAGATACTGGGGCGGTTGTTCCTCCTGGTTGGTGCCACCGTGTTTCTGCTGAAATTTGCGGCGCAGTTCCGGCGGCAGAATATCCCAGTAAGAACCGGATTCCTCCGCGTCCTTGGCCGCGACCTTCTGGCGAATATCAATGACGACCACGGAGGGAGAAACTTTGTCGGCCACTTCGATGAACGCTTCATTGAGCTGCCGGGCCATTTGGAGCGCGGGGGAATCCTTGGCATGGAGCGGGCCGCCGCCAGCCAGCAGGGCGGCGAGCACGAAAACGGCCTTTTTAATTAATTTTGACATGGCATTACTATGGCCGGGCGTCCGTTTGTTTTATTTCCGGTCGCGGCGAGCATCCGCATTGACTTGTCGCGCCGCGGCCTTTACCGTTTCCGCGCAACACGAACGGATTTGGCCCAATGCAACATATAATCGAAAAACTACTCATTTTGCAAGACAGGGATCGCCGGATCATGAGCACCCGCGAGCAACTGGCCAGGATCCAGCCGGAACGTGAAGTGTACCAATCCAAGGCCGCCAGCACGCAGGCCGGTCTCGAAGCCGTGCGCACCAAAGTAAAGCAAGCCGAGACCGACCGCAAGAATTCGGAGCTGGAAGTCGAAGCCAAGAAGCAGCAGATAGGCAAATACGGCCTGCAGCAATTTCAAACCAAGAAGAACGAGGAATACCGCGCCCTGGCCCACGAAATCACCAATTGCCAGGAGGCCATTTCCAAGCTGGAAGATCAGCAATTGGAGTTGATGGAAAAAATCGAAGGGCTGCAAAAGGAAATGGCCGTCGCGACCCGCGAAGCGAATCAAGCCAAGGCGATCGCCGAAGGCCAATTGCGCGAATTGGACGCCCGCGAAAAGAATCTCCAAGCCGAACTCGCCGCGTTGGAAGGCAACCGCAGCCAATTGACGCCGGACATCGAGGAACGCATTTTGCGGATGTATGAGCGACTCTTGAAATTCAAGGGCGACAACGTGGTGGTTGGGATCGAGCACGGTGTTTGCGGAGGCTGCCACATGCGTTTCCCGACCCAGCTTGTGGTGTCCTGCCAGGGCGGGAAAGATTTGGTGACCTGCCCGAACTGCGGGCGGATTCTATATTATTTGCCGACGATGGATTTGGCTGTGGCGGATTGAGGCGGCGACTCAACCAAGGTTTCTGGCTGTTGTCGGTCGAGTTCGAAATGGGCGGTAATTCCCCAATCCTGAAGAGATTGGATCATTCAGCCCAAGGTTAGAATTTCACGCGCGACCAGACGCTCGGCGAGGCGTCCCTGCCATTGGGATTTCGCGTTGTGCGGGGCTCGTTGAAAGCCTACACTATCACCTATGGCGTTGGTGCGCATACTTGTCGATGGCTACAGTCTCCTGCATAGCTGGCCGGAGCTGGCGCCCGGCAAACCGCGTCATTGCATGGAAGCGCGTGACGAGCTGATCCGCGTCCTGACTCTTTTCCGCGACGCGACCCACACGCCGATTACCATTGTCTTCGACGGGGCTGGCAAATCAACCGCCTCGGAATATCCGTCCACGCCGGAGTTGGAGATTATCTATTCCCGCAGCGGGCAGACGGCCGACCAGATCATCGAGCGCGTGGCTGTGCGCATGGCGTCCTACGGCGAGGTGCTCGCCGTCACCGACGATTTCGCCGAGCGCAACACGGTTTTTTATCACGGCGGGATGTCATCGAGTTGCGCCAATTTTATTGCTGATATCGAACGAACATTGCAGGAGCAGCAGCGCGAAATCGTCCATCACAACCACCGCCAGAAAGCGGGCTTCAAGGCGCCACGTTGATATGAACCCCTGTCTCGCGCGGCTCAATTTATTACAGTCGCGAATCAAAACGCGTCTCGCTGATCCCCCCGCCCGGCCCGGCGGGGATAGGGAGGGGAGAACCGAGCTAATCTCCTCCTCTCCCCGGCCCTCTCCTCCACTTCGTGGAAGAGAGGGAGATAAAAAGCGTGGCTGTCCTTCGCGTATTATTAATCTCGCGGTGAGATTGGCCGTCTTCTCCCTCTGCCTTATTCAAGACGCCACCGCCGCGCCGCACACGATGGAGAACCGGTTTTTGTTTATTATTGACACATCGTCGGCGATGAAATCGCGCCAGGAAGGCTCGGACACCGCTGTGCGCGATCTGCTCAAATCCAGCATGAAGGGCGAAATGCGCAACGGCGACACCTTCGGCGTGTGGACGTATTCGGATAAGCTCAACACGGAATTTCCCCGCCAGGTTTGGGCGGAAGAGGGCAAGGATCAAGTCATCAGCACGCTCCTGCAATATTTGCATTTGGTGCCGTTCGAAAAGCGTTCGCACCTGGAAAAAGTCTGGCCGGGCCTTCAGCAGGCGATTCTCAACTCGGAGCGCCTGACCATCATCCTCATACATGACGGCAGCGATCCAATTAAAGGCACGCCGTTCGACAGTGACCTCAATGAATTGCAGCGCCAGTATGCCCGACAGTTCAAAACGAGCCATGATCCATTCGTCACGGTGCTCGCCGCCAGCAATCATGTGTTCTTCGATTACTCGATCAACTTTCCCAGTGCCATCACAGTGCCGCACACGGCGGACCCGCTTCCGCCGCCGGCGGCGACCAACACGCCGCCGCCCCTTGTTGTGACTGCGCCTGCGCCCGCGCCAGTTGTGGCGCCTCCGCCTCCCTCGAAAATAATCCCCACCCCGGATCCCGAGCCGCAGAAATTTGAAATTCCCGCCGTCGTTCGTGCCGCCGCCGCTGAAACGCCGCCACCCGCCGCGCCGCCGCGGCAAATGGCTGCTGCCATGCCTGCCGCCGCCGCGCCTATAAAACCGGCGCCAGCGCCGACTCCGCCTTCGGCGCCTGCCATCACCAATATTCCATCGACCGTTGTCGCATCCCCGGCGACGACGCCCACGCCAGCGCCAGCGTTGCCCCAAACAAACGTGGCGCCCGCCCCAGCGAGCGCCGCCGTCATTCCGGAATCGCCGCCTTCCAATCCTCCAGCGGAAGCCGTCGCGCCAAAATTATCCGAACCGGCTCCCGCTCCGAGCCCGCTGCCGGCGACGGCATCGACTGTGCAGCAAGTCCTGTTGTTTGTCATCGCGCTGGCGCTGTTGACCATTGCCGCCGCGCTGGTGATTTTCCTCATCCGCCGCTCGCGGGGACCGCAGCAGCCGAGCCTGATCACGCAATCGATGGATCGGCCCGAGTGACGGCTTTGCTCCATTTTCCCATGAGTTCTCCCAAGCCATCTTCATTGATTCGCCCGCTGGTAAAGGAATTGCACCCGTATGTTCCTGGCGAGCAGCCGAAAATTCGCGGCCTCGTCAAGTTGAACACCAACGAAAATCCATACCCGCCCTCGCCCATAGTTCTGAGCGCCATCCGCGGGGCGGTCGATGGGCGCATGCGCCTGTATCCCAATCCAACCGCCGACAGCGTCAGAACGCAACTGGCCAAATTTCACGGGTGCGGCATGGAGAACCTGATTGTTGGCAATGGCTCGGATGAATTGCTGGCGCTGGTCACGCGGGCGTTTGTGGAACCTGGCGCGCCCATCCAATATTTCACGCCCAGTTATTCGCTCTATCCCGTTCTGGCGGATATTCACGGCGCGCGCCGCCATCCGGTTCCGCTCAAGCCTGACTTCTCAATTCCCCCGCTTGCCGAATTGCGCAGTGGTGGCATTTTCGATTCCTACGCGCCGCTGACGCTCATCACCACGCCGAATGCGCCGAGCGGGCGCGGCTACAGCCCGGACGAGTTGCGCGCCCTGTGCCGGTCCCTGCGGGGCGTTGTTATACTTGACGAAGCCTACGTTGATTTTGCGAAGGAAAATGCGTTCTCGCTTTCGCGGGAAATGCCCAACGTGCTCGTCGCCCGCACGTTTTCCAAGGCTTACTCGCTTTGCTTCCTGCGTGTCGGATACATGTGCGGCCATCCGGATTTGATCGAAGCGCTGCACAAAATTCGCGACAGCTACAACGTGAACGGCCTGGGCCAGGTGGCGGCGGCGGCGACGCTGCGCGATCTTCCGTATTACCGGCGCAATTTCAAGACGCTCATCGCCACCCGCGAGCGGCTTTGCAAGGAATTGAGCTCACTTGGATTCCAGACGCTTCCGAGCCAGACAAATTTCGTTTTGACGCGCCCTCCACAATTTCCAGCGAAGGAGTGGCTGGCCAAACTGCGTGAGAAGCGCGTGCTGGTGCGCTGGTTCAGCGCGCCGGAAGTTTGCGATTACCTCCGCGTCACCATTGGCAACGATGCTGAAGCAGACGCGTTGCTTCAGGCCGTCCGGCGGATTCTCAAGGAGGGTTGGCCGTGCAAATAAGAAGGCAGTGCGACCGTCCCGGTCGCCTCCAGTCGGCGTCTCGCCGGCTGGCCGTTGCAGAAGAAATGCCTGCGGCGGGACGCCGAAGGCGGCGCTCGAGACGACCGCGCTCCCAATTCCCAACTGCATCACCGCATCAATAACGAGTTAGGTCACCGCGATGTGCCGCGCCTGCCGTTTTGGGCCGGATGGAATTGAATGCCGTTTTTCAACGCGAACATTTGTCAAGTATTGGACAAGAAATGCGGGCTTCTCGCGCTGGCCGGCGCGCAGCCAGTCCCGCCATAAGGCTTGCGCGGTTTCGGCGGGCGGCAACCCGCGCACGGTTGTCAAATACTCGAAGATCCACTCCGCCAGCCGCGCCAGCGCGATGCCGTGGCGCCGCCCGGCGCGCGATTCCAGCCAATCGCTCCATTGCATGAAGGCGGAAAATGGAGAGCCGGCCCCGCGCCAAATCAGCGGCGCTGATTCCACGAAATTGCCGCTGTTCCCGGCCAAATCCCAATGGCGCGCGAATCGGCGCAGGCGCTGCAGCGCGGAAAAATTCAGGACGCTGTTGCTGAGAATTTCGTAAGGGGGATGCGGGCTGTAAACCATTTTGAATGGCTGGTCGTGCCGGACAATGGGCGTCCCGCGCAGCCTCTTCAGAATGCCGACCTGAATTTCCTGCGGCCCCATCGCGATCAACCGATCAAATCCCGCCGCGAAGCTTTCCACTGTTTCGCCGGGCAAGCCCACAATTAAATCCGCGTGGACATGCACGCCGCTTGAGCCGCGGAGAAAACGAAAATTATCCTCCAAGCGCGCGTAATCCTGGCGGCGGCTGATGTGTTTGGAAACCTCGTCGTTGAAGGTCTGGATGCCGACCTCGAATTGCAGCGCACCGGGTTCAAATTTGGAGATGACCTCGCGCAAGGCCTCGGGCAGCCGATCCGGAATCATTTCAAAATGGACGAATAATCCAGGCCGCCAGCGTTCAAGAAAAAATTCAAGAATGGCCTTGCTGCTGGCGATATTGAGATTGAATGTGCGGTCGACGAACTTGAACTGATTGACGCCGCGATCCAGCAGCCGCTGCATTTCGGCCAGCAGCGGCGCCAGCGCAAATTGCCGCACAGGAATGTCCAGCGACGACAGGCAGAACTCGCACGAAAACGGACACCCACGTGACGCCTCGACATAGACCACCCGATGCGCCACATCCTGATCGGTGTATAAGTGATAAGGCATCGCCACTTTGGCGAGATCGGGAATTTCCGCGGCAATGATCTTTTCCACAGGTGGCGAGCCCGCCAAAATTTGCGCACACACACCAGCGAATTTCAAATCCGCCTCGCCCGTCACCACGTAATCCGCCAGGCGCACGATTTCCTGCTGCTCGCTTTCGTAACTGACCTCCGGCCCGCCCAAGATGACGATGAGATCCGGGCAGACACGTTTCAAGATGGCAACAAGCTGGGTGGTTTCTGCGACGTTCCAAATGTAAACTCCGAGTCCGAGAATTTTCGGCTCGCGCGCGAGGATGGCTTCGGCGACGTCCACCGGTTTCTGCTGAAGATCGAATTCGAGAAGGCAGGTGTCCGGCTGCAATGCGCCCATGTTCACCAGCAAATATCGCAGCCCGAAAGAGGCGTGAATATATTTGGCGTTCAGCGTGGCGAGGACAATCGTGGCCATGCTCCAAGGTCAATCAAGCGGACGCGCCATGCAACACCAAGTTCGGCTCCGGATGAGCAGAAGAGCGGGCGGTGATGCTGTTCAAAAATTCCACCTTCGCGTTCTTCCCGTCGAACTTGCAGGTGACGGCGACGGAATGCGGGGTCTCGTAAAAGCGCCAGAGCATCTTGAATGTCTGGTCATCCGCCCAAGCGGCGCTGGCCGCGACTTTGGCCGGGCGCAAATCGCCCACTGTGATTTTCGGCGGCGTGTTCGGCATATTCGAGACGCCTTCGTTCCATTTTCCCAATCCGCACGAAATCGGGTAGGAATTTTTCGCATCCGTCAAAACAAATTCGCACGCGCCTTTCTTGAATTTCAACGAAAAGCTCTCCGCGCCATTCGGGCTTGCCTCGACTTTGAATGCTTTGCCGGAAATAATGTCTGCCGTTGGCGAATCTGTTTTGCCTTCTGCCATCGGGAGAGCCAGAGAGGCGAGGCGTTTGCGCAATTCCCTGGCCGCCGCGTGATCAGAGGGCGCCGGGCCATCCTTCATCGCAGGCAGCAAATGATCCCACACCAAGTCCAGTTCCGACTGCATGTTGCTGGTCTCGCAGTTGATCGAGACGACCGCATTTTGGTCGCGCATGACGATGTCGAACTGGCCGAATGCGCCGTCGCCGCGAAAGGCATTGTGGCGGCAGCGCCAGAATTGGTAGCAATACCCTTGCAGCCAGTCGCTGGTGAGTTTCGCTTTTTCCAAATCCTGATCCTTGCCCGCGGGCTGCTGAATTTTGAACGTGGTCGCCTCATCCACCCACGCGGCGGGGAGAATTTGGCGTTCGTTCCAAACGCCGTTCTGCAAATAGAATTGGCCGAATTTCGCCAGCGCCTCCGTCGGCACGCTCAAGCCCCAGCCCCCGGTGTTGATGCCGCGCGGGCAGGTTTCCCAAGTGACGCCCTCGATGCGCAGCGGCTCAAACAATCGCGGCGTCAAATAGTCGATAACCTTTTGCCCGGTTAATTTTTGCACAATGGCCGAGAGCATGTAAGTCGCGCCGCTGTTGTAAAGAAACGCGCTGCCGGGGGCATTCGCGATGGGCAAGCGAAGAAAAGCGCGCACCCAATTTTCCTCTTTGTTGATGACAGGCGTGGAATCAGCGGCGTGGCCGACCGACATCGTCAGCAAATGCTTCACCTTCAGCTCGGCCAGATTTTCGCTGATCGACGCTGGCAGATCGTTGGGAAAAAATGAGGTGACCGAATCGTTGACCGTGAGCCGCCCTTCCGAAACGGCGAACCCAATTGCCGTGGAGGTGAAACTTTTGCTCAACGAATAGAGCATGTGATTGGCCGAGGCGCGGTAAGGTGTCCACCAGCCTTCCGCGATCACATGGCCGTTGCGCGTGACCATGAAACCGTGAAACTCATGCTGGCTCCGGGCGATGGCGTCGAGAAAGGCGATGATTCCGGACGACGAAACGCCCTGCTCTTCTGGAGCGCTGCGCGGAAGCTTTTTCCCTGAGTCCGGCCCAGCAAAACTCGGCAGCGGCCACGACGGCGCGGTTAAAGCAGCCGTTCCCAAACCAAGCTGCTTTAGAAACTGTCTGCGGTGAAGAGGCATCCCCTAGAATTAGGCTTCTGAAAACGAAACATCAATCACCAAAGCGATAGGCGGGGACGGCGCGGTGTGATTAGAAGCGGGTGAGGCGCGCTCCACCTAAAGAGCTGCATCCATCACTCACTCTCGTATTGCTCTTCATGGCGTATTATGCCTAACCTAAGGGAGTTCTGTACTCGAAAATCAGGGTGCGCAGCCGGATGGCTACTGTTAGCCTCGCACTCAAAATTTCGACTTGGCGGTCGATAAGGGATTAAAAATTTACGTTGCCCCACGCATACATGAAAGTTATTGCCAGTTCCGCGTCGCGCGAATCTTGCACCTGCGGTTCGTGGCTGAAGCATTGGGAGAAGTTCAGCGAGCAGACCACGCAGTATTGCCAGGTCATTGGCTGTTTGAATCGCGATGTGGTGGGGGTTCTGGTGCAGATCGCGGGGGGATACGATAGGAACGTTTATGTCTACCCGATGTGCCAGAAGCACAGCCGGAGCACCGAGGAACTTGAAATCTCTGAGACCTTCGCCCTTGTTCCTGCGGAGCCCCGGCTGACCTGCGCGCCGAAGCCATGAGTTTATGGCTTTGGCCGCACTTTCGTTTTGTGGACGTTATTGAGGCGGTCTTTCGTCTCGTCGATTAACACACCATTGTATCGCCGCACTTCGGCGACGTCCGAATTCTTGATGTGCGAATCCTGGGAGCGGACGAGCATATCCGCGATTTTCTTTTCCCCGCCGAGGAGAATGATCGTGTCATGCAGATGATGACGAAAATCATACTCGATCGGCCCATCCGCACCGGGCGGATTGGAACCACTGGCTGGCACTTTGTCTTTATTCATCTTTTTCATCTTTCTATATCAATCAAACACACGTCAGGGGTGGGCGACAATGAGGGTCTATCAAGTAATTGGCGTGGGGGAAAGTTGTACCGGGTTTTGCGGGAACCCGTTAATGTGACAGCGCGAAAAGCTGATGCCTGTTCGTAACGGTTTGTTTTACAGGGTTTTCCATGTAGTTCTATTTGACAGCGTCGAAATGACGGCTGACGGAATGGGTGGCCGCTCAGTTTCCGCTCTGCATGCGGCTTCGCTTTTTTTTCCTCGTTTCAGCTGGCGCGGATATCGATTTTGAGGCTGCAGTGGCGGAAACAACCCCGCGTGAGGCGGGGCAGCCCAAATGGAGGCTGGGGGTGGCAGGCCATTTTGCCATTTGAAACCCCAACTGGAAGAAGGACGCACCCTACCACGACATCCCGGCTCGCCTATATGCAGGCTGGCGGCGGACCCAGGCGCCTAGTATTCCGTCGTGAGTCCCGCACAGGAAAAAACCTCTGTTTGACAGAGGTTGAATTCTCCTCCGCTGCGTTTTTCGCCGCGGAATTACCGGCGCTTCAGCCGAAATCTTACTGGAAGATCGTTTCCTCGTTTTCGAGGAAGCCTTGCAGGTGGCGCAGGCGCGTGGGGTGGCGCATCTTGCGCAGCGCTTTGGCTTCAATCTGGCGGATGCGCTCGCGCGTGACGTTGTATTGACGCCCGATTTCTTCCAAAGTGCGTTCGTAGCCGTCAACCAAACCGAAACGCATTTCAACAATCTTGCGCTCCCGCTCAGTCAAGGTGGCCAGGACGTCGCTCAAAGTGTCCTTGAGCAGGCTGTAGCTGGTGACGTCCGAAGGATTGGCGGCCTTCTTGTCTTCGATGAAATCTCCCACGCTGGCGTCATCGCCATCGCCCACCGGGGCTTGCAGGGAAACGGATTGCTGCGCCATCTTCAAGATGGAGCGCACGCGTTCCACCGGCAGGTTCAGCTCGTCGGCAATTTCTTCCGGCTCGGCTTCGCGGCCCAACTCCTGCATCAGCCGCTTCTGCACGCGCATGAGGCGGTTGATGACTTCGATCATGTGAACGGGGATGCGAACCGTGCGGGCCTGGTCGGCCACTGCGCGGGTGATCGCCTGGCGGATCCACCAGATGGCGTAGGTTGAAAACTTGTAGCCGCGCTGATATTCGAATTTCTCGACGCCCTTCATCAGGCCCATGTTGCCTTCCTGAATCAAATCGAGGAACGACAGGCCGCGGTTGGTGTGCTTCTTGGCGATTGAAATCACGAGGCGCAGGTTCGCCGCGGCCATTTCGCATTTGGCTTCATCGGCCCGGCTGGCGGCCTTCTTCATCGAGGCATGGGCGTTGAGGAAATCCTGGCAGCTCATGCGGACGAATTTTTCCAGGGCCACGAGCTTGCTCTGCTCGGCGGTCAACTGGGTGGTAGTCGCGACCGACTTGCGGCGGTGCTGCAACTCCTCGATCGTGCGAAGGCTCGTCTTGAATTGATCGGCGACATTGTCCGAAACAACCATGATTTCCTCGGACACTTTCGGCTTGAAATAAAACTTCGGGAACGTCGCCTGCAATGCCTTGTCAAGCTTCGAATAGTTCGAGAGCAAAGTGGAGGACGGTGCTTTGCCGTGCGTGTGGCGAATCTGCTCGTAGGTCTTGTCGAGCTTCTGATCCAATTCACGCGCGCGCTTGATCAGCCGGCGCAAGGCGGTCAAATGCGACTGGCGGCTTTCCACTTTCTTGTCGACGACCACGCGGTCGAAGCGTTCGCGGGGGGGATCGCACAAGAGCTTTTCAGCCAATGCGATATGCTCCTTGCCGGTAAAGCCGAAGCCAAACAGAATCTTGCGCGCTTCTGTTTCGCCTTCTTCAATGCGCTTGCAAATCTGGACTTCCTGCTCGCGGGTCAGCAGCGGAACCTTCCCCATCTGGCGGAGATACATCTGAACGGGGTCGTCCAGGATATCGAGCCGGCCGGGTTCTTCCTGCTGTTCTTCCTCCGGCTCGGCGGCTTGTTGCGTTTTGGCGCGCTCGAGATCGGGTGCTTCCACGATTTCGACCTCAAAGCCGCGGAGCTTGGAATAAATGGTGTCGAGAATTTCCGGCGTAACGAACTCGTCCGGAAGAGCGTCATTTATATCGTCGTAGGTCAGATAGCCTTGATCTTGCGAGAGGCGGAGCAGTTCTTTGACCTTTTCGGCGATGATCGGAGATTCGATGCTGACGATCGCAGGAGTGGCCGCAACGGCGGAGGACGGCGGCTGGGGTGGCTGCAAAGTGCCTTTGGACTCGCTGGCCGAGCGCCCGTTTTTGCCGTTGTGCCCGTTTTTGTGGGTTGCGCTCTTGCCGTTGTTCTGCAACGTGAAACGCGCTACTTTGGCGCGCCCCTTCTTCTCCAGCTTTTGCTTGGAGCCACTCTTGCGAGCATTTCCCCCATGAAGTCTCTTTCGCAGCATATCTTATTGGGACAGCCTATCCGTGTTAAGGTTCATAAAAATCGTGCGGCAATGTTGGCCGCGTCATTAGACACGCGGGCTTTCGCTCTTTTTGTTGCTTCAAACTTAGAAGACCGCGCCACTAAAGAATACATAATCATTAGTTTCTGTCAAAGGAAGACCGTCAATATTTGTAACATTTTTGCCGCATGATTGAAAGCTTTTGCAGGGCAGCAATTTGCGAGATTTATGAGTCATACTAATAAGCGGTGGAAAAATTGAGCCAGATTGTCACACAACCAACGTTCCAGCAAGGGCTTGTCCGGTATAACTCCGGGCATTTTGAGCCACTTTAGCAGGCGTTCCGGTTGCGACAATTTGTCCCCCTTCTTCTCCGGCTTCCGGCCCCAGATCGATCAACCAATCTGCCGAACGGATGACTTCCAGATTATGTTCGATAACGATAACTGTGTGGCCTTTACCAGCGATTTTCTGCAATGCTTTGAGCAAAACCCGCACATCGTCGAAGTGAAGCCCAGTGGTCGGTTCGTCGAATACGAACATAATTGGTTTAGATTCGACTGTCGTTGTTTGCCCTGCGTGCGCCAAATGCTCCACCAGCTTGAGGCGCTGGCATTCGCCGCCGGAGAGGGTGTTCACAGGCTGGCCCAAGCGGAGGTAACCCAGCCCAACCTCCTGCAACAGGCCAAGCGAGCGAATAGCTTGAGCTGCCGGGCTCGATTCAGGAAACCGGCTCAGGAAGCCGATCGCCTCATCAACTGAAGCATTTAACATATCGGCGATGTTCCACTGGCGGCTGGCTCCGGTCTTGTCGTCGGCGGAGACGGTCACGTCCAGAATGTGCGGGCGGTAGCGGCGGCCATCGCAATCCGGGCAGCGGACAAAGACATCGCTCAAAAACTGCATTTCGATCTTCTCGAATCCAGCTCCGCGGCAGCGTTCACATTGGCCTTGGGCGGAGTTGAAGCTGAAAGAGCTGGCGTTCAACCCGCGCTGGCGCGCCGTCTCGGTCTGAGCCATGAAGGCGCGGATATGATCAAACGCCCCTATATATACCGCCGGATTGGATCGGGGCGTCCGGCCCAAGGGCGATTGATCAACGCAGATAAGCTGCCCAAGACCCTCCCATCCTTCCAAAACCGCCGCCGACGAACCGACTCCGGATTTCTCGGGTGTCGATTCGTCCTCCTCCCCGCCATCCTCGGCGGAAGCCGGTATTCGACCACTGTCATTCAGTTTTTCGCGCAACGCGGGAACGAGAATTTCTGTAATCAGCGTGCTCTTGCCCGAGCCGCTGACGCCGGTAATGCACACGAAACGCCCCAGCGGAATTTCCACTGTGACGTCCTTGAGGTTGTGCAGGCCGGCGTGGCGCAGGATCAATTTGCCTTTGGGCCCAGCCGCAACGGGGCGTTGAGGCGCGGCATCCATTTGCTTGCGTCCGGCCAGGTAGGAGCCGGTCAGCGAATCATCGGAGGCAATGATTTCGTCGCATCCGCCTTGGAAAACAACTTTCCCGCCCGATTCGCCGTGACCCGGGCCGATTTCGATGATTTGATCGGCCGCCCGCATCACACTCGCCTCGTGCTCGACAACCACGACGCTGTTGCCCGCGTTGCGCAGTTTTTGCAGCAACCGCACCAATCGGGCGGTGTCGCGCGGGTGCAGGCCGACGCTTGGTTCGTCCAAAACGAACAACGTGTTGACCAGCCGCGAACCGAGGCAGGCAGTGAGATTGACCCGTTCCGTCTCGCCGCCTGAAAGCGTCCGCGTTGGGCGATCCAGAGTCAAATAGCCAACGCCGGCGGCTTCGAGATAACCCAGGCGCGAACCGACCTCCTCCAAAGCCATCGCGACCGGATCGGAAGCGCCAGTTCGAGTCCAATTTCGTTCCAAAGATTGGATGAAAGCCAAGGCCCGTGAGACGCTCATCCGATAAAAATCCGAAAGCGTCGTTTCTCCGGCCTTGTATAATAACGTGTCCGGGCGAAAACGCGTGCCGTGGCAGGCCAGGCAAGGCTGATACATCCGATAGCGGGCCAGTTGCACCCGCACATGCATTTTGTAGGCCTTCGACTCCAGCCAGCGGAAAAAGCCTTTCACCCCGTACCACGCGCGCGGCCATTTGTGCGCCGCGTCTCTGCCGTAACCTTCGTCGCCCGACATGACCCAATCGCGCCACTTTGGCTCAAGCTCGCGGAAGGGGACATTGGTTGGGACGCGCCGCTTTTTGGCGAATTTCATCATGTCCGCCTGACACTGCGAATTGACCGGAGTCTGCCACGCTTTGACCGCGCCTTCGGCCAGCGTTTTGCTCCAATCCGGCACGGCCAAATCGTAGTCAATGGCAATGGTTCTGCCGAAACCGCGGCAGGACGGGCACGCCCCAAGCGGGTGATTGAAACTGAAAATGGCCGGGCTCGGCTCGGGGTAGGCAATGTCGCAA
Source organism: uncultured Verrucomicrobiae bacterium (assembly GCA_963764165.1). GTDB lineage: Bacteria > Verrucomicrobiota > Verrucomicrobiia > Limisphaerales > Palsa-1400 > Palsa-1400. The sequence goes on along the minus strand of CAVXRD010000002.1, from coordinate 1,633,797 downwards.
GCGGCGCAATGAAATCCGCTGGAAAATGCCGCCGCCTCGGCTGAAGTCTCCCGCTGTCCCGGTTCAATGGCCCGGAGGCTCAGTTTGCCGCCGCCGAAATGGTAAGCCTGTTCACAGGCTTGGACAAACCGCGCACGATTCGCATCGGCCAATTTTACCCGGTCTTGAACAACCGTCAGGGATGCCTGCGGCTGGTTTTCGAGAATTGCCGGGGCATCCTCCAGCATGACCACGGCGCCTTTCACCAGCAACCGCCGATAGCCTTGCCGCGAGATGAGCGCCAGCGATTCGTCGAGCGCGAATTTCTCGCTCAGCGCAAGAGTGAAGGTGATCAGCAGTTCGTGGCCGGGCGATCGTTTGAGATACGAAGCCCAGATGGTTTGCGGCGAATCTTTTTGCACCTGCTTTCCGCATTGGCGGCAATGCAGCCTGGCCACATGGGGCCAGAAGGCCTTCGCGTATTCCGAAATATCGGTCATTGTTGACACCGTGGAGCGGGTCGTGCGGACGGTATTGCGCTGCTCGATGGCGATGGCCGGCGGGATGCCTTCAATGCTCTCCGCCTGGGGTTTGTCCATTCGATCGAGGAACTGCCGGGCGTAGGGCGAAAAAGTTTCGATGTAGCGGCGCTGGCCCTCTGCGAACAATGTATCAAAGGCCAGGGAACTTTTTCCCGAGCCGCTCAAGCCGGCAATGACAACCAATTTCCGCAGGGGAATGTCCAATTGGCCGATCTTGAGGTTGTTTTGCCGCACGCCCTTCAGGCGGATGCAGGCACGGGCGCGGGCACACATGGACGCACACTAACGGCGAACTCCGCATCTCGCAAGGCTGTGGGAAACGCCGCGAGAATTCCCTCGGCGATGGGCCGCGAAAATCGCTTGTCACTGCGCTGTCATCCATTTAGGCTCGCGCCCGATGAGCGACGAAAGGCAAAACGGACGCAATCGCCCCGCCGCGAATTCGGTGTTCCCGCCCACTTCGTGGACTCTCATCTTGAATGCGGGCGGCCCTGATTCCAGTTCCAAGCAGGACGCGCTCGGTCATTTATTTTCCATTTATCGCAATCCCATTTACGTGTTCGCCCGCAGACTCGGGCTTTCCCATGACGATGCGGAAGACGCCATCCAGAGCTTTTTTCTTGTGCTGGTGGAAAAAGATTTGGTGGCGGGCGCCGAAGCGTCGAAAGGGCGATTCCGCAATTTCCTCTCAACGTGCTTTCACCATCACGTCATTCAGACCTGGAAAAAGAAACACACGCAAAAGCGCGGCGGCAATCACGAGCACGTCGAATTTGATGACGCCGATCACCTTGGCGCCGCCGTGGCCGCTGCGTCGGACGGAAAGACGCCGGCGGAATCGTACGATCACGCCTGCGCGGTGGCGCTGTTCGAGAGCGCCCTGGCCGAGATGGCTGGAGAATGGGCAAAGCGAGGCAAGCCCGGCCCCTTCGCGATTCTCAAGCCCATTTTAACGCTCGAGGAGGGCAAAATTCCCATCGCGGAGCTGGCCCGGAGATTGAACGTCAGCGAGGGCACCGCCAAAGCGCAGGCATTCCATTTTCGCAAGCAATTCGGAGAGATTCTCCGAAGGCTGGTTCTCGAAACGCTGGTCAACCCTTTGGACTTGGAAGATGAGTTGCAACATCTCAAGCGCATGCTGCTGGACTAGCCGATTGAGTGGAATTGTGGGCAACCGTTCGGGAGAAACCGGCTAGTATGCAGAAGACAGATGCCACTGGCATGGATTCTTCGATTTGTCCAAATTGCGGCAGGCTCGTAAACCCTTCTGTGGCGGAGGGGTTGTGCCTCCGTTGCCTGGCTGCCAATTCCACCACCCAGGATTTGGATCCTCCGCCGGAAATTCTGGCCACCAACAGCCCGCTGCCGCCGGGATCGATCCGCGTCTTCGGCGATTTTGAATTAAGCGAGGAAATCAGCCGCGGCAGCATGGGCGTCGTTTACCGCGCCCGGCAGATCAGCTTGAAGCGGGAGGTGGCCATCAAGGTCATTCTGCACAGCCCGTTTGCTGACGAGGCATTCCTGCGCCGGTTTCAGGAGGAGGCCAAAATCGTGGCCAGCCTGCAGCATCCCCACATTGTGCCGGTGCATGGGACGGGAGAGTATTTCGGCCAGCCCTATTTTGTCATGGAATTCATCCGGGGCAAAAAAACGCTGGCCGACTTTCGAGGCACGGAAACGCTATCGTGGGAGAAAGCGGCGGAGACCGTGCGCGTGGTGGCGGAAACAGTGCAGCATGTTCATGACTGCGGCATATTCCATCGCGATCTCAAACCGACCAATGTCCTGGTGGACGAGCGAGGCCGCCTGCTCCTGACCGACTTCGGCGTCGCCAAGCGTTTGGACGACCAGAACCCTCTCACAATCACCGGTCAAGTGCTGGGAACACCGGCGTATACCGCGCCTGAACAGCTTGCCGGCACCATGTCCGCGCCGACAAATCGGTCGGACATTTATTCGCTGGGAGCGGTGCTTTATTATCTCCTGGCAGGGTCTGCGCCCTTCTCCGGAGACTCCGTTCCGCAGCTCTTGGCCAACGTGGCCTCCGTTGAGCCAGTCCCACCACGCCGATTAAAGCCCAAAGTGCCGGAAGAATTGGAGATTATTTGCCTCAAGTGCCTCGCCAAAGCTCCGGCTGACCGCTATGACAGCGCCAGGGAACTGGCCGAGGACCTTGGCCTTTGGCTCAAAGGACTTCCGATCAAGGCGCGCCGAACAAGCTGGCGGAAGCGGCAGATGATGCGGGCGCGCCGGAATCCGGTGGTTTCCGCGCTGTGCGCCCTGCTGACCATCATCATGCTGGCGGCGGCGGTGGGAGTGACGCTGGAATGGCGGCGGGCCGAGCATGCCCGGGCCTCGCTGATTCAGACCACCATGCGCATTCAAGCCTTGCAGGCGGAAGAGCTGTTCAAAATCGACAAAGCGTCCGGCAAAGGCAAACCATACGAAGCGCTGGCCACCCTGGCCGCCAATCTGCGCCTCGATCTGTCCGATTCCACGGCGGGCGAGCGGCTGCGGTCAGCGCTTGAGAATCATCCGCTGGCCCAAGTCGCATCCGCGCCCTTTGAGGATGGATCGAGCCTTTACTCGATGGTGATGACACCAGATGCCAGCAGGGTTGTTGTCGCGGGAATGCGCAACACCCTCCGTTTCTGGAATGCGCAAACTGGAACGCCACTGGGTTCGCCGATTATCTTTTCCAACGGCGTTCTTCAAGAGAGCGTCAGCACCAATGGCAAAGTTGCCATCGCCATGACTTCAGCGGGAGAGGTTGTGGTGTGGAACGCCGACGCGGGTGGGCGCATTTCATCATATTCATTCCCGGGAGCGTCGGAGGCGATGGAGCTAAGTCCGGATGGGTCGCTGTTCGTCGTTGGATTCACCAACGGCGATGTGGCGGCAATCGATCGGAAGCCGGGAGGACGCCAAGTCCGATGGCGGGCGCATAATGACGCCGTCCAATGGTTTCAGTTCACCCCGGGCAACCGTTACTTAATTACCGCCGCGTCTGATCACACCGCCAAGATTTGGGAAGCAACCAATGCCTTCAAACTGGCATGCACGCTGAATGAGTCCGCTGAAGTGGGCGTTGCCGCGATTAGCCCAGATGCGACGCGAATAATGACTTTCCCAGACAAGGCTTTTCCGGGACTTTGGGAGTTCCCTTCTGGCCGCCTTATCGCGCGCCTGGAGGTGACCAATATCTCGGGCGGCACATTCAGCCCTGATAGCTCCCGCATTGCCGTCGCGACTGAAGATGCCCCCGTTTATCTCTTTGACGCGAAAACCGGCCAAAAGCTTTTTGCGTATAACGGACACCCCGGCTATATCATGGCATGCGCTTTCAGCCCGGATGGCCAGCGGGTGGCCACAGGAGGTCGCGACGCCACCGTGCAGATCTGGGACGTGCATTCGGGAAGGGAGGTCATCGAGCCAATTCGCCATAAGGACATTCTATCGGTCATTCAATTTGATGAAACGGGCCAGTATTTGTTAACAGGAGGCCCCGGAGATGCCCCCGCATTATGGGATGTCCGGCCACGCCGAGTATGGCCCCTGCGAAAGCGTGCGCCCGGCTCCACTTTTGTGTGTTCGTGGGGGCCGGGGCGCGACGAATTCTTTACGGTTGAACAATCAGGCGCCATCCGCGTCTGGGATGCGAAGGCGCTTGCCGTCAAACGCACGATTGTAAATTCCATCGACGGTGGAGCGGAATCGTTTATCACCAACAGCGCATGGACACGGGCTGTCATCAGCGCAGGAACAAATATGACGCTGGTGGATCTTTCCAGCGGTTCAATCACGGCTATCCACCCACCTGTGGACAAAGCGTGGCGCGCCCTCCAATTCAGCCCGGATGGATCGGCTGTTCTCGTTACCACGGGCAATGAATGGGCTGAGATTGATCCGGGCAGCGGGAAATTCACTCTCGGCCCGGTGGCTTGCACGTCGAGCGCAGAGAGGTTCGGGCACGTTCTGGTCAGCGGTGCTTACAGTCCGGACGGACGCCTGATTCTTACTGGATGCTACGAACTTCACGCCCGGCTGTGGGACGCGCATACGGGCGCCCTGGTGGCAGACCTGCCTCTGGACGGCCCGGGAGTGGCGGCCGATTTCAGCCGCGATGGCCGCTCCATTTTGACTCGCGCCCTGGATTCGACCGTCCGGATATGGTCGCTGGCGGCGCCCGCCGCCCCGCGCCTCACGTTGCGCCATCGCGACGCGGTCACCGCCGCTGTGGCCAGCCCGGACGGGAGGGTTCTGGCGACCGGCGATCTGAAAGGTTACGCTTTCTTGTGGGATGCCGTCACCGGTGCGCGCATCGGGGCGCCAATGCTTCATGGGGAAGGGGCGTTCCCAGTCGAGTTTTCCAGCGACGGCCGGCAACTGCTGACCTTGTCAACTGTCCTGAATGCGCGGCGATGGGATGCTCGAACGGGACTGCCAATGAACGATCCGTTGCCGGTGGCACGCATTATTGGCTCACCAGACTGGAGCACTTTCGTTTCGGCCCACGCCATGGACGACGTGTCCGTCTGGCATGAAACGCAGCCGCCCGGTCCCGCGCCAGGCTGGCTGCCCGCCTTGGCCGAAGGCGTGGCGGGTATACGTTACCGGGAAAACGGGACGGAATTGTTAACACCCGCCGCTGAAATTCTGGCTCTTCGCAAACAGTTGCGCGACGCGGACAGAGAAAATCCGTGGAACCGCTGGGCCCGCTGGTTTTTGAGCGATCCATCCACACGAACTATCTCGTGGAGCAGCGATGTGATGATGAGCGATTACATCAAGCGGATGGCCGCCGAGGATCGGCTTGGGGAGTTGCGCGAACTGCTGGCCGCCGCCCCCACCAATGGATTTCTGCTTGCCAAGATTGCCCGGCTCACCGTGGACGAGACCAATAATCCCTGCCGCTTCTCCGAGGCGGATTTCCTCAGCCGCCGCGCTTTGCAATATGCCCCGCGGGACAAGGACGCCGCGCGTCTGCGGGCCGAGGTGGTGTCCCTGCTTCCTTCAAAATAATTTCATTTTTCTTGCAACCAATTCTCCGCGATCCAATAAAAGAACTCGAAGGGCGAAACTTTGTTCGCTCCAGCGCCGCCCGAAAGGGAGAAGGCGGATTTGCCTGAATGGGAAGGAAGATGAATATGAATATGAGTTCCGCCGTCCGACTGTGTCTCTGTGCTCTCAGCCTGGCCACTGCGGCATCGGTTCGCGCGCAATCGTTCAGCTACATCACCAACAACGGCGCGATCACGATTACCGGGTTTACTGGATTCAGCTCGGTTCCTGTAACGATTCCCGAAACCATCAATGGCTTGCCTGTGACAGGGATAGGAACCAATGCATTTTATAACGCCGAGATAAGCGGCGTCAGCATACCCGAGAGCATCACCAGCATTGGATCCTATGCGTTTTTTGAGTCCCGGCTGACCAGCGTGACGATCCCGGCCGGCGTCACCAACATCGGCATTGGAGCTTTTGCTGACTGCTACTACCTGTCGGCGATCAACGTGGAAGCCAGCAATCCAGCCTACGCCAGCGCCGGGGGCGTCTTGTTCAATCAACAGCAAACCACGCTTCTGCAATTCCCGGGAGGCATTGGAAATTATACGATCTCCAACAACGTGACGAGCATCGGATCCGCCGCGTTTCAGGGTGCCGTCTACTTGCTCATCATCGCAATCCCCGATAGCGTTACCAATGTGGGGGATTACGCATTCGATTTCTGCCTGGGCCTGGCCCATGTCACGATTGGAACGAATGTATCCAGCATCGGCAGCTGGGCGTTTGCCTACAGCGGACTGACCAATATTGTTATACCCGCCGGTGTCACAAACATTGGCACGGGCGCATTTGGTTATTGCACGTATTTGAGGGCGATCAATGTGGATTCCAACAATCCCGCTTACGCCAGCATGGCTGGCGCGCTGCTCAATCAGAGCCTGACTACTTTCATCCAATGCCAAGGCGGACCACTCAACTATGTTTACGCCATTTCGAACAGCGTCACCAATATCGGCGATTACGCGTTCGCCGGTGCTCGGTTAGAGACCGTCACAATGGGGCCAAATGTCAGTTATATCGGCAATTATGCATTCGCTGGGGCTTCGATCGAGAGTGTCGCATTCCCGAACAGCCTCGTCGGCATTGGTGGTTATGCGTTTTACGATTGTAATTATTTGGTCAATGCCCCTCTTGGCGGCAGAGTGGCCAGCATTGGAGATTATGCTTTCGCGGACACCAAGCTGACCAACTCAACGATTCCAAACAGTGTCACGAACATAGGAAACTATTTGTTTTACGGGTGCTCGAATCTTTCGTCTGCCACACTAAGCACGAACGCCGCGTCCGTTGGATCCGGCATGTTCGAATATTGCAACTTGCTGACCAACGTTTCAATTCCCGGCGGCGTGGCCAATATCGGCCCCTACGCTTTTTATCATTGCGGACAACTGAAGCAGATCACGGTGGGAGCGAACGCCGCAAGCATTGGAGATTATGCGTTCTCGGGAAGCCAGCTTCGCTCGGTCGCAATTCCGGACAGTGTCACAAACTTCGGTCTTGCCTTCTCCAACTGCATGTATCTGACCAACATTTCGATTGGCGCAAGCTGCAATGACATTGGATCCAATGCGTTTTCCGGGTGTTACGATCTGTCCCGCATCGCAATTCCCAACAGCATCACCAATATCGGGGATTACGCATTCGTGGGCACGGCGCTGACCAACGTCACCATTGGAACGAATGTGGCAAATATTGGCAACTATGCCTTCTACGAATGCTCAGGGCTTAAGGGCGTGGTGATCCCCAACAGCGTTACGAACATCGGGAACTCTGCGTTCTACGAATGCTACGAACTGGCGGCCCTCTCGCTGGGAACGGGCGCCATAAACATCGGATCAAATGCCTTTGAGGGGTGCGCTCTGACCAACATCACTATTCCAGCCAGCGTGACGTGTGTTGGAGACTATGCGTTCGACAACTGCCGCCAGCTCACCAACGCAACACTCGGCGCCGGGATCGGGTATATCGGAAACTTCGCGTTCGACGGCGACGCGCTGGCGACGATCACCATTCCAGGCAGTGTCACCAATCTTGGAACAAACGCGTTTTTTGAACTCGTTGAGGTGACTGCGGTAAATGTCGCCCCAAACAACCCAGCCTACAGCAGCGTCGAGGGCGTGTTGTACAATTATAGCGGGACGGAACTCATCCAATTTCCGACAGGAAGCAACGCGGCGTCGTTCAGCATCCCTTACGGGGTCACGAGCATCGCGGAAGACGCGTTCGCGGGCTCCGTCCTTACCAACATCACGATCCCAACCAGCGTTACCAACATCGGAGATGACGCCTTTGCATCCTGCACCAACCTCGTCAGAATGACCATTCCCGCCAGTGTGAACAATCTGGGAAATGGGACATTTTATGGATGTGGGAGCCTTGCGAAAGTGACATTTGAGGGAGGCTATCTGCCGATGATTGGAAACGCCACCTTCTGTCTTTGCACGAGTCTCGCCAGCGCCGCTTTCCCCGGCAGTGTCACCAGCATTGGATCGCAAGCGTTTTATGAATGCTCCTTCTTGACGAATGTGGGAAGCCTTAGCGGCGTCACAAACTTTGGCGACTACGCATTCTATGAATGCAATGAACTCCCCATCACAATCGGCCCAAACGTGCAAAGCATCGGCGAAGACGCCTTTGAATCTTGCGACAGCCTTTATCGGGTAATAATTCCCGGCAGCGTCCGAAATCTGGGAGCTTATGCGTTTGGCTATTGCTTATATCTGACCAATGTCGCGATTTCCAGCGGCGTGACGAATATTGGCGACGGCGCGTTCTACGATTGCCAGAGTCTCAAGACGATCACGATTCCTGCCAGCGTTGCCGGAATTGGGAATTACGTGTTTGAAAACACCAGTTTGGGAGAGATCGTCATTCCAAACGGTGTGACGACGCTGGGAAGTTATCTTTTTGCCTACTCCTCGGGCTTGACCAATGCCGTCATTCCTAACACTGTCACCACCATCGGAGCATACGCGTTTTACGATTGTTACGATTTGTCGTCCGTGGCAATTCCTGACAGCGTCACCTCGATCGGGCAGTACGCTTTCGGGCTCTGCGCAAGCCTTTCGACCCTGACCATTCCCGAGAGCGTCACCAGCATTGGGGCCTACGCATTCGAGGAAATGTACGCGTTGAAGAACGTAACGATTCCAAGCAGCGTGACAGCGCTCCCCGCCTACGTGTTCTACGCGTGCGAAAGTCTGACAAACATCACGATCCCGGCCAGCATCACCAGCATCGGGGCAGATGCGTTTTATGGTTGTTACAATTTGACCGGAGTTTTTTTTGCGGGCAACGCGCCAGCCACAAATGGCGCTGTGTTTGGCCAAAACAGCCCAACTGCCTATTATCTCCCGGGAAGGACCGGCTGGAGTTCGACCTTTGCAGGCCTTCCGGCGTCGCGGTGGAATCCCCTGATGCAGTCGGGCGGGACCACCTTTGGGGCAAACGGGAACCTGTTTGGTTTCAACATCACGGGCACCGCAAATATTCCCATCGTGGTGGAAGCCAGTACAAATTTGGCTGATTCCACATGGCTGCCCGTTCTGTCCTGCACCCTCACCAACGGCTCCGTGGTGTTCAGCGATGCGAAATGGGAGAATTATCCTGCTCGCTATTACCGTATTACCGCGCCGTAAGCCAAACCTCCCTTGGCGCAGGCCAGCCTTTTCGGGGGATTCTCACCCCGCTCGCCTCTGCGAGGCGTCGCCCTGCCAAAAAACAGGTTTGCGCCCTTTCATGGCCGAGGCAAAAATATTTGTTGCAAAGAGTCCGCAATTTCTGCATATTTCGCGAGACAGACGAGCCAAACACGACGGACGACGTATGCACATTTGCCATGAGCGGGCAAGGCACGAGCGAGCCACTTCAGCCGGTTTAACGCTGGTAGAGGTGCTGGTTGTAATCACGATGACGGGAATTCTCTCCACCATCATGGTTCCTGCGTTGTCGACTGCCAAGGAACGGACCCGCCGCGTCGTTTGCAAGAGCAATGAACGCACGCTTCTCAGCGTCATTCAGATGTATGCGAATGACAACGAAAACTTCATGCCCAATTCCGCGGATTCCAAGGGGTATTACCACTCGATCATCCTGTCTGACGAGACTTTCACCAATCTTCTGACCTATGTGGGAGGAAATTCCAATGTCTTCTATTGTCCGAACATCGTCTTCGGCAATGGGCCAGGGTCTGTGGCGCAGCATACAACCGCATTTGGCTTTGTCATTGGATACAGCTATCTGGCTGGCAGCAGTTCTTTTTCAACCAAGGGGCCTGACGTGGAAGACAATCAGGTCAAACTGCCGACGCTCGGCACCAATGAGCTCTTGGCTGACGCGAATTACTGGACCACTTCGACCAGCCCCGATTCAAGCCCGTTCCCTTCGCAAATGAGCGTCGCTCCCCACACTCCATTAGGCGCGGCCATGATGAAGAGTTCCTCTTTCACTGTCGGCCCTCCCGGGACAACCAGCGTGACGCTGGGCGCGGTGGGCGGCAACATCGGTTATTCCGACATGTCAGTCCGGTGGCGCTCATTGCCGCAGCTCCAGACCAACGCCGCTTCCTCTCCCGGCATCGACTCCAAGGGGCTTTGGTAATTACGCCCGGGTTTCAGGAGGGTGCTATTTGACCTGCTTCCAAGATGCGGCCAAATTGACAACGTGGGACTCGTTCGCAAAATTTCTCATCTTCTCGCCGCATTCTTCAACAGCGGCGCTGATTTCAAACGCCGCTGGAAGCAGCCCTCTCCCGCCCCCAGCGCCGGGAACGGACTCCAAGGCCGATGGCAGGGCGAATGGCGCAGCGAGGCCAACGGCCATCACGGCGCTCTTCGCTGCTTGCTCGACCATGCGGACGGGAGCGGCTATCGGGCAACGTTTCACGCGGTTTACGGCGGGATTTTGCGAGTCGCGTATGCCGTTCCGCTCCAAGGCAAATGGGAGGGGGAAAAACTCAATCTGGATGGCGAAGCAAATCTCGGCTCCCTGGCCGGAGGCGTCTACAGCTATCATGGCACAGCAGGCGCGGATGAGTTCGTATGCAGCTATCGCTGCAAATATGACCACGGAACATTTCGCATGAAACCCGCCCCGCCGCCGAATTGATGGATGTTGTGCCGCGCCCCCGATTCTCCAAGCTTCGCTTGGCCGCCTTCCTCGCCGTGTGCGCCTGCATCCTTGCCGCCGGACTGCATCGGCGTGTTCCGCAAGCCTACTACCAAGGTCGCTCCACCGGTTCATGGATTGGCGAAGTGGTCGGGGCCGAGGGCAGGCAGCTTGAAGCCATCGCCGCGTTTAATGCCATGGGAACGAACGCTGAGCCATTTCTGATGAACGCGATGCTAGCCAATCCCGATCCGCTTTCCCGCGCCTACCGCGTCCTCTACGAGCGTCTGCCGAGCGTTGCGCAAGGGTGGCTTTCCAAGCCGGAAGATCCCGCGCTTTCCCGCATGGCGGCTGTAATCCTGATCCAGCATGCCACGAACACGGCTCTGATCGCCGATGTCTATCCTCTGCTGGCCAGGCCCGATTCGGCACTCCGTCAATCCGTCTTGGACGCTCTGAAGAACAGCCGCCCGAGCACAAACCAACTCCCGTATTTGGTCATGGCCGGGGCGGATGAGGATCCGTTCGTGGGGGCGGAGGCGTGGCGGCGATTGGCGCAGATGGGACCGGCGGCCGCCAGCGCCGCGCCCCAGGTCAAAGCCCTGTGCGACACCTCCACCAACTTGGAAATCCGGCATGACGCGGCGTGGGTGCTTTGGAGAATGACCAGTCATACAAATACTTCGCTCCCCGTCTTGGAGCAAGTGCTGTTCGCGGCGCGCGATTCCGCCCAGGCCCACGTCGTCGCGCACGACTTGCTGATGATGAACGATACAAATGCCGCGTTTGTCTCGTGCTTGATCCATTCGCTCACCAACGGCGACGCCGCCGACCGCGCCATCGTCTGTTCGTATCTCGGGCAAATCGGCCCTGCTGCGTCCGCCGCGATTCCCGCGCTGCGGGAGGCATTGCAGGATAAAGCGCCCGAAGTGCGCCGCCGCGCCGACGTCGCCCTCAGCGCGATTGAAAAATAGTCATGGCGGACTTATGGTCGATTCGGATGGCGTGGCGGCTGGTTCTAGGTCTCAACGCCGCAGTCATCTGTTCTGCGTCGGCCACCACCAATGCTGTTGAACAGTTCAAGGCATTCCTGGAACATCCCACGCCGCTTGATCTCATTTCCGAACATTCGGGAGATAAGTCTTGTATCCACGAAATTTGGCAGCCGAATGCTTTCGTCCACCAAAGGTTTCCAACGGCGTCCGATTTCTCCGCGTTCGAAGCGGGAAGCAAAGACTACTTTTGCGATGCTGCGGGATACTATGACAATGTCTATTGGCGAGTCACAAGGGCTGCTTATGAATGGTGGAAGGACGACGCCACGCCCCCGGCATGCCCCATCCTCACCGCTCCAGACCAGGGGCTGTGGTGGACAAACCGCCTCTCCCCGCCCTCAGCCGCCCGCGCGTCGTTATCAACTCGTGATATTACTTTTTCCAGAATCCTTTGCGGTGGATTGTGGGAAATTCCCGTTGGGAGTATTCGGTGGACGGGAGATTCATTTTGCCTCACCAATCGCAGGGGATTTCGATTGAGCGGCTCTCTTTGGGCCAGCAACGGATTTGCCGCGCGTCTCGATGCCACGCGCGCCATGACAACGTCAACCGACTATTATACCTTCCTGTATTCCGGCTACCCCACAAACTCCTCCACGGAGTTCGGAGACGCGCCCTTTTTCCCGAGAAAAATAACCTCCTACTATCACGCGACTCCCGCCGAGCAATTCTCCAATGTTGATTTTGAATTTCAAATCCATTCGCTCCACCTTTCGCGAGAATCTTTTCCAAAACGACTGTTTGAGGCTCCTCGATATTGGCATCAAGAATTGGAGTATGAGACCCGCACGGACTTGTACGCAGCCACCCTGTACCACGGGCGTTTTATCATACTTCACCGTCCGTTTTTCTCCTATCTCATCGCCACACGCGGACGGCGCATGGCGCTGATCTATTTTGGGCTGGGGATCGTCGTCATAGCCGCCCTGTTCACAATCTTTGAAAAACGAAGAAAATGACGGGAGACGCTCCACGGGGCGGATCCGCGACATTGGCCTGATTCCCATTGCCCCAACCCTCGTATCCATTTATTGATCTCTGCATAATATAGTGACACATTATTGTTTTTATGCTAATTTTTGGGTATGGGAAATCCTAAAGGCGTAAAACGCGATTTGGCGCAGTTTGCACAACTGGAACGGCGGCGCATGAAAGCCGTCAAACTTTTCGACCGAGGCTTGAGCCAGGCCGAGGTCGCCCGCCAAGTTGGCGTCCACCGGCAATCGGTCAGCCGCTGGCATAAGGCTTGGCAGGACCATGGCGCGCCCTCTCTCAAAAAGGCTGGGCGAGCCGGGCGCAAGCCCCGCCTGACCGACGAGAACTTCCGCCAGTTGGAACGGGCCCTCAAACAGGGACCCGAAGCCCATGACTTTGGCACCCAGCTTTGGACCACCCGGCGGGTGGCCGCCGTTATCCAACGGTTGACGGGCGTCCAATACCACGAGGACCATGTTTGCCGGCTTCTGCAAAAGCTGGGTTGGAGCTGCCAGCGGCCCACCACCCAGGCTCGGCAGCGCCATGAGCGGGAGATCACCCGCTGGCGCAAAGTGCGCTGGCCGCAGCTTAAAAAAAAGCCCTCCGCGAGAGGCGAATCGTGGTTTTCATCGACGAGAGCGGATTGAGCCAGAAGCCGCACCGGGTTCGCACTTGGGCGCCGCGCGGCCAGACCCCGGTATTGCAGTTCGACTTCAACTGGAAAAAGCTTTCGATCATCGCCGGGGTGACGGTCTGGAACTTTTACTTCCGGCTTTACCCCGGCACCATCAAAGGCCCGCAGGTGATCGAATTCTTGAAACATCTGCAACGCCACATCCCGGGCAAGCTTCTGGTCATTTGGGACGGTGGTCCCATCCACCGCAGCCGGCTGGTGCGGGACTATGTGGATCAACTGAAAGGCAAAATCTGGGTGGAACGACTGCCTGCCTATGCGCCCGAACTCAATCCCACCGAGTATGTCTGGGGTTACTTCAAGCAGCACGAGTTGCCCAATCTTTGCGCGGCCGACCTGGCGAAGTTGAGTCATTGCGGGCGCAAGGCCCTGAGCCGGATGCGGCGCAGACCCAAATTGGTCACTGCCTTCTGGAAGCAAGCCGAGCTTTGGTGATATTGTCACTATATTATACAGAGATCAATAGAACATTTCTCCATGAGCGAGCAGAGTCCGGCGCCGGGGTCTGAAACCATTCTTTACCAAACCGAGGACAGGCGAATGCGCCTTGAGGTCAAACTCGCAAATGAAACGGTTTGGCTGTCGCAAAAGCAGATGGCTGGCCTGTTCCAACAGGACGTGCGAACGATCAATGAGCACCTTCAAAATGTATTTCGAGAGGGAGAATTGCAGCGAGAGGCAACTATCCGGAAATTCCGGATAGTTCAAACGGAAGGCAAAAGAACCGCAGTCCGCACCCATCGACAACCAAGGCCTATTGCTTCAATCCGAAGGGAGCGGGCGGATTCTTCCGCGCCATTTATTTGGCGTAGGCGTCAGGTTGTCTTTCCGGAAGCTCCTGATTCCAATTCTCAACGTCTTTTCCAAAATAGCTTCCAAACACGGCGGGCGTGCGGTATGTCTCTGGCCAATCCGTGATGCGGAAGCTGACGAAGAAAAGCAACCTATGGCCCGTGCTGTTATGCAGCCTGGTCGGCTGCGCCTCTGTCTCCACATCGACCGACACATCTTCGTCCCAATCCACCTCGTCAAGTCCATCCAAGCCAGGCTTGCAATCCTCCGACCACAGCGTGGCGCATAAAAAGCTGGCGGATTTGCCGCCCGCGCCGCCTCGGGAATTTCGCGGGCTGTGGGTGGCCACCGTCGCCAATATCGATTGGCCGAACAAAAATGTCCTTGATCCCAGCCTGCAAAAGCAGGAATTGCTCAACATCATGGATCACGCGGCGGCGGCCAACATGAATGTCATCGTGTTGCAAGTCCGGCCCAGTTGCGACGCGTTTTACGATTCCAAAATCGAGCCGTGGTCCGAATACTTGACTGGCAAAATGGGGCGGCCTCCTTCGCCGTATTATGATCCATTGCTTTTCGCGGTGACCGAGGCCCACAAGCGCGGACTTGAACTGCACGCGTGGTTCAATCCCTACCGTGCGCGCTTGCGCGAGCTCAAATCGCCGATTGCCAGCAGCCACGTCAGCATCCGCCATCCCGAATTGGTGCGCACCTACGGAAAATACCTGTGGCTGGATCCCGCCGAGCCAGGCACGCAGGAATATTCGCTGAGCGTGGTGATGGATGTTGTCCGGCGCTACGACATCGATGGCGTTCATTTCGACGATTATTTTTACCCGTATCCGGAAAAGACGCCCGACGACAAGGAAATCGACTTCCCCGACGACGGCCCATGGCGCCGGTACTTGGACAAAGGCGGAAAAATGCTGCGGGCGGACTGGCGGCGCGAAAACGTCAACAAGTTTGTCAAATCGGTTTATCAATCCATCAAGCGCGAAAAACCGTGGGTGAAATTTGGAGTCAGCCCGTTCGGAATCTGGCGGCCGAAATATCCCGCGCAGATCACCGGCTTTGATTCCTACGAAAAGATTTATTGCGACGCAAGAACATGGCTGGCCGAGGGCTGGGTGGATTATTGCGCGCCGCAGCTTTATTGGCCGATTGAGTCGAAGCCGCAAAGTTTTCCTGTCTTGCTCCAGTGGTGGGCAGGGCAAAATCCGCGCCACAAAACCATGCTCGCGGGCATGCAGGTCGGCGCCTGGCGGAACACCCCGGATGAAACCCGCGAATTCGAGCGGCAAATTCGATTGACAAAGCAGCAGGCGGGGATTTCCGGGCAGATTCTTTGGCACTCGCGCCCGCTGTTTCGCGATGGCAACCCGGAAATGGAGCTGCTTGGCCACATCTTGAACGAGCGCGGCGCGCTTGCTCCCGCGGTCGGCCCTTCCTTCAGTGAAACGATTCCGCAGCCGGCGCTTCTCGGCCGCGTGGAACATGGGTTTTTGAAATTGGACTGGCAGCCCAGAGGAACCGGAACCGTGCGCCAATGGGTGGTGCAAATCGAGCGGGACGGCCATTGGACCACCACGATTCTCCCTGCGGAAAAACGTTCGGAGACATTTGCGCAGGATCTTGCGGCAAAGCTTCCTGACGAGGTTGCAGTCACGGCGGTGGACCCATACGGCAACTTGGGCCGCTGCGCTATTTACCGGGAAGACAGTGATCGGTAGGGCGAGATTCTGTCGAGCCCATGCATGCACCCCAGCTCGGGGGGGATTTGAATTTCCATTCCTGTTTCCGGCGCAATTCCGCCAGATGTCCAGCCGTTGTCATCCGGATTGTGGACAACCAGCCGCGGTTGTCATCAGCGGGGTTTGCTATGAGCTTTTCCGGTCGAGCTGCTCGCGGACCAGATTCACCAACTGGCGATGAGTGAAGGGCTTTTGCAGGAAGGGCACTCCTGAATCACGCACGCCCGCGGCGCCGAAAATGTTCTTGTCGTAGCCGGACATGAAAATGCATTTCAGGCTCGGGCGCATGGCCTTCAGCTTGTCCCACATTTCTTTGCCGCTCATCCCCGGCATGATCACGTCTGTCAACAACAAATCGATGTGATGTTTTTCCGAAGAGGCGATGCGCAGGGCCTTCTCGGGGTGCTCGGCCGACAGCACCGTATAGCCGCAGCGCTGCAGAATAAAGGCGCTCAGCTCCAAAATGGAAGGCTCGTCTTCCACCACAAGAATCGTCTCGCGTCCGGCCGGAAGAGCCGCCTCGGCGCGCTGGGATGGAGCCGCCGGCGCCGGCGCAGTGTGCGACCGGGGCAAAAAGACCTGGAACGTCGAACCCTTGTCCGGCATGGTTTCCACTTCGATCCAGCCGTGGTTTTGCTTGACAATTCCAAATACGGTTGCAAGGCCAAGACCGGTGCCTTCGCCCACGCCCTTGGTGGTGAAGAACGGTTCAAAAATATGTTCGACAACATCCGGTGTCATGCCTTTGCCGGTGTCCCGCACGCTCAGGACAACGAATTCGCCCGGCACCCGGTCCGCGTAAGCGCCAATGGAGTTTTCCGCCATGACCATGTTGGAGGTCTCTATGGAAATGAAGCCTCCGCCAGCGATGGCGTCGCGGCCGTTGACGACGAGATTCGTGATGATCTGGTCGATCTGGAGCGGGTCCATCGTTACCGGCCACAGTTTCTGCCCTGGTTTCCACGAAAGCGAGATGTTCTCGCCGATCAAGCGCCGCAGCACTTTCAGCATTCCCCCCACGGTTTCATTCAGATCGAGCACCTGCGGCTGCACTTTCTGTTTGCGGGCAAAAGCGAGCAGGCGGCGGGTTAAATCGGCGGAGTGATTGGCCGAGGACTCAATCTCTTTCAAGTGGCCTTCCAGCTCGCCTCCGCGAGGGCAGATTTCGAGGGCGAGGCTCGCGTTGCCGAGCACGACTTGCATCATGTTATTGAAATCATGCGCGATGCCGCCAGCCAGCCGGCCCACGGATTCCAGCTTCCGGGATTGCAGCAATTCCTCCAGCAACCGGTCCTTCTCCCGTTCGGACTGGCGGCGTTCCGTGATGTCCCGCGCCACGGTGGAAAGGAAGCTGATTTGGCCTTCCGGGTTTTTGTGCGCGATCATGACTTGCGAGACGGGAATCTCGCGGCCGTTTTTTCCAAGGAGCGCGGTCTCGCCTTCCCATGTTCCATGCTGGCGGGCCGCCGGAACCGCTTCATTCGTGAGCCGCTCGGCGGCCCATTCGGGGAAGAACGATGTTAAATTTGATTTGCTGAGATTCTCGTTCGCCCCATACCCGAGCAACTTTCGCCCGGCGGCATTGACGTGCAGCAGCCGGCCCTCGCTGTCGGCGAAAGCCACCAAATCGCTGGTCGCCTCCATGATGCTGGCCAGGCGCGCTTTTTCGTGCTCGAGCGCGCGCTCATTTTCCAGCAGCGCGATCCGCCGTTGAAACCGCAGGCGGGCCAATTGCCACGCTGCCAACCCGCCGACGGCCAGCATCCCCGCGCCACCTATCACGCGAAACCAGGCGGTCTGCCAGAAAAATGGCGCCACCGAAAATTGCAGAATCAGCCCGGTTTGATTCCAGACACCGTCATTGTTGCGGGCCTTGATCTGCAGCCGGTAAGGCCCCGGCGTCATCGGCGAGTGAAAAAGCAGCTCCCGGTGATTTCCCAGATCGAGCCAGTTGGTGTTGGCGGGCTGGCGCTCGAAGAATCCGTAGCCGCGGGTCTTTTGCAAATTGTAGTAAATGCGCATCTTCTCCGGCGATGTGAAACTCAGGACGGCAAAATGAAGTTCCACCTCCGAGGATCCCGGGGGAATTTCAAACTGCCGGTCAAACGGCCCCGCCATTTCCTGCGGCTGGCCCGCTCTATCCAGATAAGCCACACGCTCCATCAAGAGCGGAGGAGGATTTGTGTTGAGCTGAATTCTCGTGGGATCGGCGACGACCACGCCGTTCAAGGTGGCGAACCAGAGACGCTTGTCGGAAGCTTGCAGGACGGACGGCTGATTCCCATCGCCGCAGTTTCCCCAGCCAATTCCATCGCGCTGGTTGAAGAGCGAAAAGGTGGCAATGGATTCGATCCCCCGGCGGACCTTGAGCAGTTCGTCCTGCGCCGCTCGAATGATGCCCTGGTCGGTGCCCATCCAATAAAATCCGCGCCCATCGTCGATCATCGAAGCGACGATCAAAGCGGGCAATCCCTGGTCGTGCCCAAAAAGAATCGTCTTTCCGTTCTCGATGGCAGCAAGGCCGTTGTTATAAACACCAGCCCAGATGCATCCGTCCTTGCCGACCTTGAGGCAGGTGATGCGATCTGTCGGCAAGCCCGCGACCCGCTCTGGATTTTCATGTTTGCCATCCACCAGTTTGAAAAGCCCATGATCGCTGGTGCCGATCCAAACCGCGCGCGCCTGCGGATCGTCCGCCATGCAGCTTGCGTTGTCGATAAACCGAGCCGTCTCCGGGGGCAATTCATGGAACACATTTGTTTCGATAAATCCGACCCCGCCCTGCGCCCCCACCCAAATGCGCCCCCGCGAATCCTCCATCAAACTGTTGACAACCAAGCCCAAAGCCGGCGGCAGCTCCACCGAGCGCTCCACGCCATTCTCTTCGACAAATAAGCCTCCAAGGTAAGTTCCAATCCACAGGCGCCCGCTTTTGTCTTTCAGCAAGCTCCAGCCGTAACGCCCGGAAACGCCCTGCTCGGCTCGGCGGACGGAGGTCACTCTGTCGTTTGTGATGACGGCCAAGCCGCCGCCATGGGTGCCGACGAGTATGTTTCCGGGTGAAGTTTCGACGACGGTGCGAACGAGATTGTCCGGCAAACCCTGTTGCTGCCCGATATTGATGAATTGGCGTTTCGACAGCCGTTGAAGGCCGCCGCTGGCACTCCCAACCCAATCATTTCCCTCTTTATCGAACAGCAAAGCCCATGCGGGATTTTGCACCAATCCATTGGTGGCAGTAAGGGTCTTGGAAACCCAGTTCGTTCCATTGGGAATCAGCCGTGTGACACCGCTGGCCACCGACGCCACCCATACCGTTCCAGACGGGTCCTCCGCCATTTGCCGAAAATCGTAAACCAACGGAACGGCGTTGGAAATAATCGAGCCGTCTGCTTGATAGTGCTGCAGCGCGCGCCCCGCCAAAACCCAGATGCCCCCCGAGCGCGCGGCGGCGGCAATGAGAGGAGGAGCCGCCCCGTTGAAGGAGTCGAAGCGCTTCCAGGCAGTTCCATCCCATCGGCCAACGAATCCCCGGTTGGCAAGCCACAGTCCGCCATCCTTGACGTCGCGGATGCAGAAAACGCCGCTATTGGTCGTTCCAGGCGGCTGCATCGCCATGGGCTGCAAAAGGTCGTCTTTGGCGGTGTAGACATGGCCATCAAACGACCCGCAATACATTATGCCTCCGGTACCCTCTGCAAACGATCTTACTTTGAAGTTCGGGCCGTAGATCAGGTTCGTCCCAACAACCGGATGCCATGTTCCGTGATCAAGGTAGGCAATGCTTTGTTCCGCTCCCGCCCACAGACGACCGCGAAGATCGATGCTCAGGGTGACAATGATGCCGGCCAGGCGGTCGAGGCCGGATTCCGGCGCGACTTGGGCAAATTGCACGCCATTGAAACGAAGGAGCCCATCCTGGGTGCCAACCCAAATGTACCCATCGGGCGTTTGGGCCAGCGAAAGGACGGAATTCTCGGGGATTCCATCCGGGGCCAGCCAATTTTCCACCATGAACTCCGGATTGGAATCCAGGACTCGTTCAGCTTTGAGAAGGCTCGAGTTGATTGCCAGGAGCAGCAAGACCAGAAGCGTTCGAACAAACTGAATTCTCCAAAATTTAAAAACTGCGAAAGCGTGCTCCACTTGTTTGCATCATGCCAAAAGACATGGGTTTGATTCAATCAGAAATTCGCCCCGTGAGGCTGCCAACGAGGTCAACCCCCCGATTCTTCCGGATGGGCTAAAACACATTTGAACAGGAGGAAGGCCGAGGGCACGGAGACGAGAAATCATCGTCGCCCAGAAGGCGTTTTTCTCTGTTCTCTCGGTTTTTCTCCTGTTTAGTTTCAGGGTGTTAGTGCGGGCGCTGGCGGATTCCCGAGGCCGTCCCCGCGCTCCATCGCGGTCAGCAATTCATCCAGCGGCACCTTGGCGAAGCTGGAAGCGGAGTCGCTCATGGCGTAAGGGATGATGACTTCGCGCCCGTGCAGCAGGGCGCCGCAGGTGTAAACGACGTTTGGAACGTAACCCTCCCTTTCCGCCTCGTTTGGTGAAAGAAGCGGTTCGCGCAGGCGTCCAATCACGCGCGACGGGTCATTCTTGTCCAGCAGGAACGCTCCCAGGCAATATTTCCTCATCGCGCCCACGCCGTGGCTCAACACCAGCCAGCCCGCCTCGGTTTCAATGGGTGAACCGCAATTTCCCATTTTTACGAATTCCCATGGTTGCGCGGGAGCAATCAGCAGCACGGGATCCTGCCAGAAATGGATGTTGTCCGAAAACATCAGCAGAATATTCTCGTCGTCCTGGCGCGATAGCATGGCGAACTTCCCATTTATTTTGCGCGGAAAAAGGGCCATGCCCTTGTTTTGAACGGCGGGCCCATTGAGCGTGCTGAATTTGAAATGGACAAAATCCGGCGTCTCCAGCAATTGCGGCAGCGTGATTTTGCCGTCGTAGGCAGTATAAGTCGCGAAGTAGGTGAAGCTGCCATCGTCTTTCTGGAAACGGACGAAACGGGCATCCTCGATGCCGTTGCTCTGGCTGGGCGCAGAGGGGAAGACAACGCGCTGCGACACGTCGATGCCGGGGGCGAAGTCCACTTCGTAATTCGATTCCGCCAGCAGCAGAATGCCTCGCGCCGCGCGGGTCGCCGTGGCGTCGGTCGTGTCCGCAGTCAAGCCGCAGGCCGCGAGAATGCCGCGCAGCTCCTTGAGGGTGAAATCCTCGTGAAGTTTGTCAAGCACACGGCGGCAGAAATCGTTCTGCACCCCGGCCTCCTGCAATTTGTGGGCGAACAATCCCTTGTCGTAAGCGGCATTGGGCACGCGCTCCGGCTCGGTCGAAAAGGGCAGCGTCGGCGCCAGCGCGATCCGGTCGGCTGCGCTGACGGTCCCCGTTCGAAACACAATGGACGAAATGTGCCCCTCGCCGGTGGCGCGCAAACTCAGGATGAAACGCATCGCGCCGCGGGATAATCCGGATTGGTCCGGATGCGGCACAATGGAAGGATTGAACAGCGCCGCTGATTCAAGGGAATACTCGTGCGTAAAGTAGGCCCCGATGAGCATCTGGCGCTCGGGCGATGGCCGCGCCTCGAGTTCGAGATAAATGCTGACCTCGTCAAAGCGTTTGCGGAAGAAGTTTTCCACCTGTTCGTGCCGGCCGGTGAACTCGCTGATGACGTGCTCCAACAGCGGCGCCACCTCCGGTTCCGGCAGAGCCATCACGCGCCCGACAATGCGCCGCGAGATGTCGTCTGTGCTGGGGCGGAATGGGCGCATGAGCACCCGGTTGCGATTGGGCGTGATGGACGGGCCAATCCGCTTGGCGTGGAGCGACTGGTGATGCTGTTTGTTATGCATGAAGATATTTCCCCGTTCATTTCCGAGCCGGGCGATCATTAGCGCCAGGGAATCACTCCTCAACCGGTTCCTTGAAACTGGTGAGGGTGTTGTGCAGCGCTTGCATTTCGGCAAGCGAGAGCAAAAAAGCCAGGGTGGATTCGGCGCCTTGATTCTGGCTCAGCCGATCCACGTGCAGCCCGTCGCGGCAGCCGCCGGTCCCCGCGTCGTAAAGCGCCATGCCCAAATCGTTGCGGCCGAGAAACCACTCGAACGCCCGGCGCGCTTCCGCCACCCAAAACATGTCGTGGGTCGCGTGATACGCTTCGATGCAGGCCGAGATGGTGGCTTGCGCCTCGATGGGCTGCTGGTCAAATTGCGGGCACTCCTGGCCGCGGGGATAAAATCCATTCGAGCCAACTGGACGGAACGCATTGGCCGGCGAGGTCTGAAGCCGCACCAGCCAGCGCAGCGTCTTAAGGCCGGTTTCCAGCAAAGCCGGGGCATTCAAGCAGCGGCCGCTGAGAATGAGCGCGTGAGGAAGTTTTGCATTGGCATAGGATACGACATCCTCAAACCATTGCCACTCGGGGCCGGCGGCGTCGGCGTACCTCTGCATGAGGCGCTTGGTCAGCGTCTCGCGAATCTGGTTGGCGCGGCGATCCCCGCCGAATCGCCGCAGATACTCCTCAATGCCGATCAGCGTGTAAGCCCACGCGCGCGGCGAGGAGAATTCAGCGGCCACCGGCAGCGCCAGCTCAAACAGCTGCGCCGCAAGCAATTGGAAACTTTCATGTCCAGATTGGGCCACACACAATCCGAGCGCCCATAATGCCTGTCCGTGGCAATCCTCCGACCCGACGTCCTCCAGCCAGCGCCGGTCAAAGCTCATGAAATTGCGGAAGCGCCCGCGCTGGCGGTCGAAGGCGTGGTTGAGGAACGCCGCGTAAGTGGCCGCGTGCGCGGCAAGCTCAGCGGATTCGTGCCCCAGGTTCCGCAGCATCAAGGCCAGCACCAGGGCGCGCGCGTTATCATCCGTGCAGTAGCCTTCGGCAAAATTCGGCACCGTAAAACTCGCGTGCTGGAAGATGCCCGTCGAATCGCTCATGCGAAACAGGTGGTCCATCTTCAATTCCGGCAATTGGCCCGGCTGCTCGTCGAGAGTCTTGATCGGCGAGGTTTTTCGCCCGACGAAACTGTGATCCCGCCGCGCCTGCTCGAACGAGCGGACGTAGAGCCGCGCCACGCTGCTCCACACCATCTCGCGCCCCAGTTTGTAGGCGTTCTTGCGCATCGAATGGCGCAGCGTCTCGTCCCGCAGCAACTCCACCACCGCCGCCGAGATGGCGCTGGGATCGCGAAACGGCACCAGCTTCCCGCGCTCGGCTGTCAACAATTCCGCGGCGTGCCAGTAAGGCGTGGACACCACCGCGTTGCCCGCCCCGAAGGCATGGGCCAGCGTGCCGGAGGTGATTTGCGCTTCTGTCAAATACGGAGTGAGATAAATATCCGCCGCGCCAATAAACCGCTTCAATTCCTCCAGCTCGACAAAGCGATTGAAGAAAACGACGTTTTTCTGCACGCCGAGATCCTTGGCCAGCCGTTCCAGGCTCAACCGGTATCCTTCGCCTTCCGTGCGCAATAAATTGGGATGCGTCTGGCCCAGGACAATGTAGACGGCATTGGGAAATCCCCGAATGATGTCCGGCATCGCCCTCAGCGCGTACTCGATGCCTTTGTTGGGCGAAAGCAAACCGAACGTCAGCAGCACTTGCCGGCCCGCCACGCCGAATTCGTCCTTGAAATAATTCGGATCGGCAAACGGCATATCCGGAATGCCGTGCGGAATAAGATCGATTTTCGCGGACGGCACCCGGTACACCTCCCGCAGGAATTCGCATCCCCGCTCGCTCATGGCCACAACTCGCGTTGACAGCCGGGTCAGCTCCCGCATGACCCGCCGCTGCTCCGAGTTCGGGTCGCGCAGAATGGTGTGCAGCGTGGTGACGATGGGCATTTGCAGCTCGCGCAGCAGCGCCAGCACATGGCTGCCGGCCGGCCCGCCAAAAATGCCGAACTCATGCTCGATGCAGACGACATCCACATCCGTGATGTTAAGAAAATCCGCCGCGCGCAAATAGGAAGGCAAATCCTGCTCGGATATCTCGAACCTGACTTCGGGCGGATAGTTGTAACCATCAACGAAATCATTGACCGGCACCACCAGGCATTGGACATCGGGAAATTCCGCCGCCACCGCTGTGCGCAGATCCGTCGTGAACGTGGCAATGCCGCATTTCCTGGGCAAATAATCGCCGAGAAAGGCGACTTTGCGCATAGCTGTGGTAGCTGTTTCCATAAATCAAAAGAACAGGCTTAATTTGCCTTAACCAACCTTAATTTAGCTTAACTCCCAACCCGTCATTTTTCAAAAAAACAGGTGCGATTTGGTGAGACTAGGTAAGACTGGCCGCAACTAGGTAATACTCGCACCTCTTCGCGGCGTTCGAAAGTTCGGCGGCGCACGAGGGCTTGCAAATGGCATGGCCACAGCAGTTTTCGGATTTGACCGCAGACCATGAAATTTTGCGTCAGCCTTGGTCAGGAACGGTCGCTCGAACGATATGTTTTCTGCCAGCCAGTCATTCCTTTTCTCCAGCAGCGGATTGGCGCTCCTGATCACGTTTCGCGCCTTCGATTCCTTCGTTCACCAGATTCTCGTTGTCACTCCGGCCCTCTTCGTCCTCATCCTCGCCAGGAGCCGCGGGAACTTTGCCCCCGGTGGAACCAGGCGTGGGATCCCATCGCTCGGATTCGGCGGCGGATTCCAGCATGGACTCCTTTGGATCCGCGTCCGGCAGACCGGTGAGTTCCCGCTTCGCCTGATCCCAATCGGATTTAGTGGCCCCTTGCGCGGGGCGGCCGTCGGAAATCGCCAATTCGGCCGCCCGCTCCCGCACCATCTTGCGGGTCACTGAGCCGACGCCGGCTGAATGCAATGTGAGGACGCCCTGTTTGAGTGGATTCGTTTTCATGGGGCAGGGGGCTAATGACCGTGTGGCAGCGTTCGCGCGCTGTGGGCCGTCTTCATCTGGCGTTCGCCGCGATCCTCCCGCGTGTCGCGGGATTTGGAAAAGGTGTTTTCACGCTTGGCCGGCTTTTGCGATGCCGCCGCGACAGCCAGCCGCAGCCGGTGGAGTGTCTTGGGAAAGACGGGAGTGTGCAATTCCAGCGCCGCCTTGTCGAGGAGCGCATTCACGGATTTGTTCTTTGTTGGCATAAGAGGAATGGTTAGGCCGGCATGCTCTGGAAGCTGTGGCGATCGTCGGCTTCGAGCCAATCGAACGTCGTGTTTGTCTCAGGATTCAATTTGAGCTTGGTGCAATTCTCAATAAAGGAGGCGCGGCGGTCTGGATTCACCATCGGACTGCTTGCTTCCATTTGATCTGACCACTCTCGGATTTCACTCGGTGTTTTCGGCTCGCCGTTGGTGCGCAGCCAGGAGCCCACATCCTCGTAATTCTTCGAGGCCAGCACCGCGGCCTTGAACTGCGCGCCATTTATGCCTTTGAAAACAAAGAGCATGTTGTCCAGGGGGCAATCGTAATGATAGTCGCCCAGTTTTCCGGCGAGGCTGGCGCGGCATTTGTCAATGGCGCGGCTGGCGATGGCGAAGCCGGCGAGCCGCTCACGCGGGCTGTGGGGCGCCTGCTTGGTCAAGTCTCTGTCAATAATGAGTGTAGTCATAATTTAGTTTTCGTTTACCCGTTTTTGTGAAACCCGTGAATGCGCGTGCGATCACGCTCCGCGAGCAATTTTGCCTCGGCATGAAGCCAATGCTGCACATCGTGCCCAGGCCTCGAACCTTCATTTACGTAGGCGAAGTAAGCGTGCCTGGCTATTTCGTCCGGTGAGACCGCGGCAGCGGCTTCACTTGTGTTTTTCTGATCTTGATTTTGTTTCATATTGAAAGGCGTGTATTCAGCTTTGAGGCGTCGTGTGACATTGTTTATGACCCGCCGCGTTTGCTGGCTGGGCGATTTGCGGCACTGCGTTAGTTGGCATGACAGACTTTGCGCCCAAGATCTCTTAGCTGCCATTAGGTGTTATTCGTATCAGGTGGTGAGTCATTTCTTTTTTGGCGAGGAGAGTCAATTGTCTCGCGCAAAGAAGATGAGTGCGCAGAGGAACACAAAAACAAATCGCACTTCACTGAAACAGTGAAGAGCCGTAATTGCGTTCGAAATTCCCCATCCGCGCCGGCAGTCGCGCAACTCGATCAATCGCGGCGTGCCGCCCACTTGCGCGCCAAAAAGAATCCAATGACAGCGCCAACGCCGACCCCGATGGCGATGGCTTGATAAGGATTTTCACGCACAGCGTCATCGGCCGCCTTCACCCCAGCCCGGGATTTTTCGCAGGCGCTGTTCAACGCGTTGGCGAGCCGCTTGCGGGCTTCTCCAACTCGTTCTCCAGCCACATCCGCCGTGGCCCTCATCAGGGCGTCCGCGTCCTCGACGAGGGCGCTGAATTCATTACTCAGATCACTGGTGTTTTTTTTCATAAATTTCAAAATTAAGGCTCAAAAGACACTGACGATCACGGGCGGCACAATCCTGAACCGCACATTGACCGAGGTTCAACAAGAGTTATACGACAAATGCCGCGTCCCACCATTAGGTGTTTTCCGGGCATC
This sequence comes from uncultured Verrucomicrobiae bacterium, assembly GCA_963764165.1. Taxonomy (GTDB): domain Bacteria; phylum Verrucomicrobiota; class Verrucomicrobiia; order Limisphaerales; family Palsa-1400; genus Palsa-1400. The sequence goes on along the minus strand of CAVXRD010000002.1, from coordinate 1,607,294 downwards.
AATTCGAGGAGGGTGTTGCGCGGCCCTTGCCGGCATGTCCACCTTGCGCCCCGGGCAAAAGGCGTATTCTGGAAACACCGGATGGTGACGCTTTCTCCGCCGCCGTAGATTTATTGCGAGGTTCGCATCTTGCGAGGTACCCAAATGAATTCAAACACATCAACCGTGGCGTTGTATGGCGTCGGGCGGAACTGGAAAACAGCCCCGAGGCCTCCAGCCCGAGCTCCAGGCCCGAAATCCCCATGACTAGGAAGGCCAAACTTGCGAAAGCCCGCGACTCGAAAGCCGGTGTTTCTTTGGCCGGGATGACAAAAACCAAGCCTCCCGTCACGGCCGTTTCCCTTCGTGCAGGAAGAAAGCTCGACAAAACATCCGCTCTGGAAATGGAGCTGCTTGCCACACGGAACTACGCGGAAGCCATCGTCGACGAAGCGGGACCGCTGCTGGTTCTTGAATCGAACCTTGAAGTCAGGACCGCCAACCGATCCTTCTGCGACTGTTTCAAAATATCGCCCCGGCTGACGCTGGGCCGCCGAGTCTACGAGCTTGGCAATGGGCAATGGAACATTCCGGCCTTGCGCGTCCTGTTGGAGGAGGTTCTGCCCCGCAAGAGCATCTTCAAAAATTTCGAAGTGACTCACCGGTTCGAGCATATTGGAACCCGCACGATGTTGCTGAGCGGCCACCAACTGGACCATCTCCAATGCATTCTTCTTTTCATTGAGGACATTACCGACCGGCGCAATGCGCAGATCGCAATCGCCAATACTGAGATCCGCTACCGGCGTCTGTTTGAGGCGGCGCGGGATGGAATCTTGATACTGGATCCGGAAACGCGAAAGATCACCGATGCCAATCCCTTCATGTCAGAATTATTGGGTTACTCCTACAAGGAGCTGGTGGGCAGGGAGCTTTGGGAGATTGGGTTGGTCAAGGACGAAAAAAGCAGCCGGAAAGCCTTCCTGGCGCTGCAGAAAAAACATTTCATCCGCTACGAAAACTTGCCGCTGAAAAACAAGACCGGCCAGCGCCATGAAGTGGAATTCGTCAGCAACCTCTACGAGGAGAACGGAAGAAAAGTCATTCAATGCAATATTCGGGACATTACCGAACGCAAGCAGACCGCGCGGGATTTGCTGGCCGCAAAGAACGTGGTGGCGCGCCACGCCCGCCATTTGGAGCAGGTCGTCACCAAACGGACCTCGGAGCTCCGTGAAACGATCAGCGAGCTGGAAGCATTCTCCTACAGCGTCTCCCATGATATGCGCGCCCCTTTGCGGGCCATGCAAAGCTTCGCGTCCTACCTGATTGATGACTACAAGTCCAAACTGGACGCCCAGGGAATCAGCTACCTGCAGCAGATCATGCGCTCGTCCGTGCGCCTGGACCGGCTGATCCAGGATGTTTTGAGCTACGCAAGGATCATCCATGCGAAACCCCCCGTGGAGCGGGTGGACCTGGACCGTCTGACCCGCGACATCATCGAGACTTTTCCCAATGGCCAGCTGATCAAGCCTGATTTCCAGATCAAAGGCACGCTGCCTGCGGTCATGGGAAACGGCGCGCTTATCGCGCAATGCATCACCAATTTGTTAAGCAACGGCTCGAAATTTGTTTCGCCGGGGACCGCGCCGCAGGTCAGCATTTCAGCCGAAGCCATTGGAAAGGACAGCATCCGCGTGTGGTTCGCGGACAATGGCATAGGCATCTCCCGCGAAAATCACGACCGGATATTCCGTTTGTTCGAAAGAATCCATTCCGCCGCGGATTACGAGGGAACTGGCATAGGTTTGACCATTGTGCGAAAGGCGATGGACCGGATGGGCGGAACCCTTGGACTTGAATCCGAGCCGGACAAAGGCAGCAAGTTTTGGATCCAGTTGAAAAAAGGATAATATGAAATGTTTGCTCCAAGTGGAAGACGACCCGAATGATGTCTTCCTGCTCAAGTACGCCTTGAAAAAAGCCGGCGTGACGAATCCCATTCACGTCGCCGAAGACGGCCAGGAGGCCATTGATTATCTGAAAGGCACTGGCCAATTTGCGGATCGCGAGGCTCATCCGCTGCCGAGCGTGATTCTCTTGGATTTGAAATTGCCCCAGGTAATGGGGCTTGAAGTGCTGAAATGGATTCGTTCGCAGCGCCTGGAATCGGTCGCGGTCATCATCCTGTCCGCCTCTGCCGAGGGCACGGATATTTCGGCGGCCTACAAGCTTGGAGCGAATGCCTTTCTAACCAAGCCAAGCGAGGCCAGCAAACTCGAGAGCATCGCCAGGTCCATCCACGACTTTTGGCTGACGCATAATGTTTTCCCCCCGCAGCTTGCGCCCTCGGCGCATGCCGTTGCACCGGTCCGCGGCGTCGTTCATCCCGCCGTCAAACGCCGCTCCCGCCGCCAGCGGTGGGTCGTGCCGCCGGGTGTGAGCGCCGCAAGCATGGAAACAGGAATCTGACGCGATTCAATCATGCTCCGTCCGTTAAAGCCGGCCCACCGCAGACGCATCTTAATTCTTGTAATCTATTGAAAATCAACGAGCGCCAAGCTTGTTGATTGGTAGGGACGCCTCGCCGAGGCGTCCGGGGTGAGGCTCTGCTTTCCCGCAGCCCTTCGCACCTTTCCGCGCAACCGGGCGCCTCGGCGAGGCGTCCCTGCCTTGGAATTAAGATGCCTCTGCCCTGAAAGCCCGCCTCTGAATGGTTGACGAAGTTTGGCGGATGGCATTGAATGGAAACGAAATGAAAAATCTGCCTTTTTCAAATCGAATTTTTTTGTTGCTCGGAATGACGGTCTTTGCTGCTCTGCGCGCGGAATGCGCGATGCTCAACATCGGAGATCCCGCGCCCACGCTCCAAGTCGGCAAATGGGTGCAAGGCGAGCCGGTCCGGCAATTCGATGCAGACCACGTATACATTGTCGAATTCTGGGCCACATGGTGCGGACCTTGCCTCGTATCCATTCCGCATCTCAATGAGCTGGCGGAGAAATTCAAGGACAAGGGTGTCATCGTGATCGGCCAAAACGTCTGGGACAAAGACGAAGCCGTGGAGCCTTTCGTGAAAAAAATGGGCGGCAAGATGACATACCGCGTCGCGATGGATGACAAGACGCAGGACACAAATGGTTTTATGGCGAGCCACTGGTGGAAGCGCAAAGTCGAAGGCCACACCATCCCCACCGCCGTCATTATTAACAAAGCAGGCCGTATTGCGTGGATTGGGTACCCGTCGCAACTGACCGAAAAAGTGATCGAAGATGTGCTGGCGGATAAAATCGATCCACGGAAAACCGCCGCCGCGCGGGTGCAAGAGCCGCAGCGCTGGGGTCGTGTGTTATCGGATTCCGATCCTCGTTCCTGGCCGGGTTTAGCCGCGGATTAACGCAGATCAACGCAGATTTTTCTGAAGAATAATTGTTTGACACGCGTCTGTCCAGACCTCGGGGTGTGTCCGAGCCGTGTTTGTCGAGTTCCGCCTGAATTGCTTTTAGTCTGCGTCCATCTGCGGCAAAAGAGTTATGGCATCTTAGCCAGATCGCGTAAGAACTGGGCGATGACTTCTTCCAAGGCGGCGCTGGTTTGTTGCATCAAGGGCTTTTTTCCCTGGTATCCGTTGGCGGTCGTTGTGCGCTGGGCGCGGTAGTTCCTCGCGAATTTGGGGAGGCCAGTCGCCGGGTCCAGAACTTGAAATCGGATCTCGATCTCGGAGGTGTATTCGGAGGGGATGCTGGCGGCGATGAGCGCGCCGTGAAGCCCTTGCGCTTGCAGCACGGTCCGTCCGATATTCTCGAAAACGGTGGCTGTGTTCACGCAATCGAATTTAATCACGTCACACTCGACCAGAATCGGATACTTGTTGGGGTTTGCGGCTCGGGGATGCACTTTCACGCGCTCAAAAAGATTCGCGTGGCGCGCTTCTTCAGCCAGGGCGCGCGCGACGATTGGCTCGGCGGGCTTGCACCATCCTGGGGTGATGCGGTCCGGCGGGCGCAAATCTTTGCCCCGCTGAATGGCCAGGCCGGCCCGATTTGCCAATGGCGGATAGGATGCGGGATAAGCCGGAGAATAGGTGAAGCTGGAACAGCCGGCGCACAAACATACTGTCAAAAACACGATGGCCGTTCTCCACTCCTTAATCAAACAATGCATCTTCCAAGATAGCAGAATTCCGGAGGGAGGAAAGAGCCGCAGAGGGACGCAGATCAACGCAGATTGTTTCTGAAAGAATGGTTGTTTAACCCGCGTCTGGCCAATGAGGCGGCGCGTGACCGAACCACGTTAGTTGGGTTCGGCCTCTTATCTGCGTTCATCTGCGTCAATCTGCGGCCTCAGCCTCAACGGCCTTCGTGATTATCCGAGGCGCCAGGTGATGCGCGCCCGGTTCAAATCGTAAGGCGACATTTCCAGCTTCACGCGGTCGCCGACGGTCAGGCGCACCCAGCGCTTGCGCATCTTGCCGCAAATCGTCGCCAGCACGATGTGCTTGTTCGACAATTCAACCCGGAACATCGTGCCGGGAAGGACCACCGCGACCACGCCTTCCACTTCAATGTGCTGCTCTTTTGCTTGTGTCATGTTGTTTTTCGGTAACCTGCTAAAAATATGGCCCGTTTCCGGCAACCAACCGGTCACGAGCAGAAAAAAAAGAACGAGGAATGGTTTTACCCAATCCTCGCCTGAAATATTCTACCGAGTATTATCGGCTGGATCGGCCCGCACCACTGTAGGGGCGGCGATCGCCACCGCTGCGCTCTTCGCGCGGCTTGGCAACATTAACCGTCAGGGCGCGGCCATCAACGGTCTGGCCGTTGAGCGCGTCGATGGCGGCCTGGCCTTCAGCGTCGGTGCTCATGGTGATGAAGCCGAAGCCGCGGGGGCGGCCGGTTTCGCGATCCATCATCAAGTTGACTTCCTGCACGGTGCCGTGGGCGGAAAACTTGTCTTGAAGATCGTTTTGGGTGGTGTTGAAGGAAAGATTTCCAACGAACAATTTATTATTACTCATGTTATGTGATGTTCTAAAAGACAAACCCTTTGCTCCAAATAGTCCCCGACAATCGGGTTTCGAATCATCACAGAACCAAGTTCACTTGAGAATTCTCCAGACTTGAAACGAACTAAGCCATCTAACGAACTTGGGCAATATGCCCCGGCCCCGGACGCAAAGCGAATTATTTCTCAATATTTCGCAACTTGGGGCAAAACAGCCACAGATTCACATAGATCAACACAGATTTTTTCAGAAGACCATTCGTTTGAACTCGACCTTGGAGCGGCCAAAATTGATGAGCAATCCGATCTTGAGACGGGTGGCTTTCAACTGGTTGAGCAGTTGCGCTTCGTCCGCAATCTGATATTCGGGGGCAACCTTCAATTCCACAAGCACAGAACCCTCCACCAAAAGGTCGGCGACATAATCGCCGACAACTGCGCCTTTGTATTGAACGGGAATCCGATGCTCCAATCCAGCGTTGCGCTTTCGAAGCACCAATTCCGCCTGCAAAGCTCGCTGATAAACTTTTTCGAGAAAGCCATACCCCAGCACCCGATAAACCTCAAACGCCGCGCCAATGATGTCGTGCGTAACTGGATCCCGTTCGTCGCTCATTGGCCGAATTAAATAGGCCACAGATTGGCACAGATCAACACAGATTCCTGAAAAGCATTTCGGTTGACAGCCCGAGCGCCGATGATGTCATGCTGACCGGTTTTGTTTCCCGGTTTTTAATCTGTGTTGATCTGTGTCAATCTGTGGCTCACCGTATTTGAGTTTATGAGCGCTTTTCGATTGGCAGTGGTTTTGTGGTTGGCTGTGGCGATGCTGATGTTTTGCGGCGTATCTGTGGTTGCGCAGAGCAATAATGTCTTTGCAGTCCGTGATTTTGGCGCCAAAGGCGATGGCGCAACGGATGACACCTCTGCTTTCCAGAAGGCGCTCGACGCGGCGGGAAAGGCGGGTGGCGGAACGGTCGAGGCAGGGCGCGGGAATTTCTTTTTTGCGGGGCATCTGAGTGTTCCCAACGGCGTTGCTCTGCAAGGTCTGTGGAAATCTGTGCCGTCGCATCTTGGTTTCAGAAATGGCGATCGCGATAAGCCAACCCATGACGGCACCACGTTTCTTGTCACCGAAAATGCCGGCCACGAATCCGGCCCGCCCTTCATCATGCTCAATGACAACACCACGCTAAGCGGCGTCGTGATTTATTATCCCGAGCAGAAAGCGGACGCCGAGCCCAAGCCCTATCCCTACTCCATCGCCGCCAGCGGGAAGAATCCGGCGGTGCTCGATGTCGAATTGCTGAATCCCTACAACGGCATCGATACCTCCGGCAGCGAACGCCATTTGCTGCGCAACATCTCAGGGCAGCCGCTGCGGCGCGGAATTTATGTGGCGGATATTTACGACATTGGCCGCCTGGAAAACATCCATTTCAATCCGTGGTGGTGCGGTGAAGGCGCGGCGGCTTACAAATGGCAGGCCGCCAACGGAGAGGCTTTTATTTTCGGGCGCAGCGACTGGGAATACGTGCTCAACACCTTCTGCTTCGGCTACAAAGTCGGCTACAAATTCATCCACACCCCGCGCGGCGAATGCAACGGCAACTTCCTCGGCATCGGGGCCGACGACTGTTTCACCGCCGTCGAGGTCGAGCAATCCGCTCCCTTCGGAATTCTGATTGCCAATGGCGAATTCACCGCCTTCCACGGCCCGGACCCGACGATGGTGGAGGTCGGTTCGTCGCATCGCGGCGTGGTGAGATTTTCCAATTGTGCGTTCTGGGGGCCGTGCAATCAAATCGCCAAAATTGCGGGCGGCGGGACGGTTGGCTTCTCAGACTGCACCTTTTGCGATTGGGATCACGGCGGCACGGGGCGCGCGGCGGTGCAGGCGACGGGCGGGAATCTCCTCATTCGCGGCTGCGAATTTCAGAAAAACCGGGCGCAAGTGGATTTGGGCGCGGAAGTTCGCCGGGCGGTTATTTCCGACAACATCATTCGCGGCAAACTGCAAATCGCCAACCACAGCACGCGCCAATTTCAAATCCACGACAACGCCCCCGACGAGCCGTGAATGGCGCTGGCACTACTGACGCTCTGACCCAAAAGCAGCCCTCGCATGGGAAGTTTCTGTTCCCTCGCCCCGCCTGCGGGGAGGGGGGCGCCGAGATTGCAGAATCAGTGGCACGCCAATAAACACGGTGGTTCGGGCAATTTAATTTACGAGTTCCCCTCTCTCCAACTCTCTCCCCGCAAGCGGGGCGAGAGGGCAAGACACCGTTTCGAAGATAACGCCCCTTGGCAGGTCCGCCGACGAGCCGTGAAGCGAAATGCGGATCAGGCTGCCGCGGTGGCGGCGGGTTTCTTTTTCGAGGCGGCCTTTTTGCGTTTGATGTATGCGACGCGGCGGCTTTTCTTTTCGCCCTTGTTATATTGCTTGCCCATATATTTTTAATTTGCTCTACTGTTTTAAATTGTCCGTTAAAGGAATATGAAGAGTTATTTTCGCCCATTCAACCTAATTTATCTGGCCTGGCTGCCACTCTTAGCCGCCGCCGGCTGCGCGAACAAGGCCAGCGACTTCGCAAAAAAGGAGCAATCGACCCTCCGGTTTTACGTGGAAGGCAACCGATCAGACAAAACCGGCACCGGCAATGTCCTGGTCACCCGCCAGCACTATCCTTACACCATCGAGAGCGAACCGTTTCTCACCGAGGCGGACATTCGCCAGGTGGCGATGGTGGATGAGCCGGGGCCGGACGGCGGGTTTGCCATTCAACTAGGGTTGAGCGATCACGGCGCGCTGGCGCTGGAAATGGTAACGACGCTCCACAAGGGTCGCCACATTGTCATTTACTCGCAATTTCCTCCCGCCGGCTACAAATCGCCGGACCAGCCAAAGAAATCCAAGAAAGCCGCGGCCGATGACGACAGCGGGCCCCTGCAGATGCGAGAGCCGCTGCCGCCCGCCGATCCCGGTGTCGACCAGCCCGGCCAGCCCCGGAAGTCCGCCTGGCTGGCCGCCGTGCTCATCCGGGAACGGAACACAAGTGGCTTGTTTCGATTCAGCCCGGATGCCACCCGCGAGGAAACCGCCCGGATCGTCCGCGGATTGAAAAACGACATCGCCTACGAGAAATCGCTCGAAACATTTAAATGATTCGTCCGATTTTTCTCGGGCTGCTGCTGCTGTCCTCCAGCGCGGTGGCCCAGCCGTTTCAGCTTCCGACGGCTAATCACGCCGTTCTGGAGCTTGGAGGAGAGGATCGTGCTTTTGCGCCGACGCCCGGGAAGACATGGCTTTCCGGCACCTTCGGCTGCGTCCGCTCCGACGGATGGCAGATGCACGAGGGATTGGACATCCGCAGCCTCCAGCGCAATGGCGCGGGCGAACCCATCGATCCCGTCCTGGCCACGGCGGATGGCGTGGTGGCCTACATCAACGACAAGCCGTCGCTTTCAAATTACGGGCGATACATCGTGCTGATGCACCGCATCGAAGGCATCGAGATTTTCTCCCTCTACGCGCACCTGTCCGAAGTGCGCAACGGCCTCCGCATCGGCGAGCAAATTCACAGCGGCGAACGCATCGCGACGATGGGCCGCACCAGCAACACCCGCCAGCCGATCACGAAAGACCGCGCCCACGTCCATTTTGAGCTGAATTTATTTTACAGCGACCATTTTACCGCCTACTTCAAGCGGCATTTCCCCGGCGAGCACGACGACCACGGTTTGTTCAACGGCGAAAACCTGGTTGGCCTTGATCCGCGCCTCATCCTGCTGGCCGAACACCAACCCGGCCCGCCATTTGACTTGGTTTCGTGGATTCAGCATCGCACGGAGCTTTGCCGCGTGCTGGTGCGTCAAAAAAATTTCCCCTGGCTCCACCGCTATCCGATGCTGGTCAAGCAGGGCGCGCTGCCCCCCGGCGAGGCGCTGGAAGGCTACGAAATCGCCCTCGACTTCAACGGGCTGCCGTTCCAACTCATCCCGCGCGGCATCAATTCCTTCAAAGGCTACGCCAAGTATCAATTGCTCTCCGTCAACGAAGCCGAATACACCAAAAACCCCTGCCGCCGATTAGTCACCCGCTCCGGCCCGGGGTGGCAGCTATCGAGCAAAGGGCTGAGTTTGTTGGAATTGTTGACGGAGTAATAGACGAGGAATTGCCCGCAGATTCACGCAGATCAACGCAGATAAATTTGGCCTTTGCGGCGAACACCTGTTGAAACACACGCAGAATTGGAGTTGGAATGGGGGCTGGGCTCCCATATTCTGGTGCGCCAATGGCGAATCATCACGACCTGTCCAACTTAATTTGGCAGATTGCGGACCTTTTGCGCGGCCCCTATCGACCGCCTCAGTATGAGCGTGTGATTTTGCCTATGACGGTTCTCAGGCGCTTCGATTGCGTGCTGGCGCCGACAAAGGAAAAGGTTCTGCGGGAATTCGAGAAGCGCAAAGGCGGCAAATTAAACGACGACGCGCTCGATAAATTCCTGAATCGCGCGGCGGGCAATCGATTTCATAACCGCTCACCGCTTACATTTGAGCGGCTCAAGGGCGATCCAGACAACATCGAGAAACACCTTGTCAGCTATATAAAAGGCTTTTCGGCAAATGTCCGCACGATCTTCGAGTTTTTTGAATTTGAGAACGAGATCGAAAAGATGCGCGAGGCGAACATTCTTTTTTTGGTCGTCTCAAAATTCTGTGATGCGGATTTGCACCCAGACCGTTCTCGACAATCTCGAAATGGGGCTGCTTTTTGAAAACCTCATCCGCCGTTTCAACGAGCTGGCCAACGAAACTGCAGGTGACCACTTTACCCCGCGCGAGGTCATCCGCCTCATGGTGAATCTGCTTTTCATCAATGATGACAAGCTGCTCGCGACGCCCGGCACCGTGCGCAAACTGCTCGACCCCGCTTGCGGCACAGGCGGAATGCTGGCTGAAGCACAGAATTATCTTCGCGAACATCACCCGGAGGCGCGACTCTATGTTTTTGGCCAGGATTACAACAAACGCGCTTTTGCCACGGCGGCGTCGGACATGCTCATCAAGCAGGTGGATCAAAACGGTGGGAGCGACAACATCCGTTTCGGCGACATTTTCACGGCGGATCAGTTTACGGAATCGCCTTACAACAAATTTGACTTCCTTCTCGCCAATCCACCCTTTGGTGTGGATTGGAAACGGCAGGCCAGGGAAATTGAAGCCGAGCACGACAAGCTCGGTTTCGCGGGCCGCTTTGGCGCCGGCCTGCCGCGCGTGAATGACGGCGCGCTGCTTTTCCTGCAACACATGGTCAATAAATTTGAGCCGGTGCAGCCAGACCAGCACAAACATGGCTCGCGCCTTGCCATCGTATTCAATGGCTCGCCGCTCTTCACCGGCGGGGCGGGCAGCGGTGAAAGCGACATCCGCAAATGGATCATCGAAAACGACTGGCTGGAAGCCATCGTCGCGTTGCCGGAGCAGATGTTTTACAACACAGGCATCGGAACTTATATCTGGATGGTTACCAACCGGAAGGAAAAACGCCGAAAAGGAAAAATTCAACTGGTGGATGCGCGGGAGCTTTTTGTCCCCATGCGCCGCAGCCTCGGCGACAAGCGCCGCAAAATCGGCGAAGGCAAGGACGGCGAACCTGACCAAATCGCGGACATCGTGCGTCTGTATGGAAATTTCCGCAAAGACGAGCAGACAAAGACTTTCGACAACGCAGATTTCGGTTATACCCGCGTTACTGTCGACCGCCCATTGCGCCTGCGGCTGGAACTCGCCGCCGCTGAGGAAGACGGCTGGCTCAAGGCCGTCGCGGAAGCGCACGCTAAAGATGCTGAAAAAGTGGCCGCGCCGAAAGAGTTGAGCTTGTGGTTCGCCGACGTCCTGGCCGAGTTCGGGCGGGCTGCGTGGAAGGATTGGAACGCCGTCGAACCCAGGATCGCGCCGCATCTTGAGAAACTCAACGAGCTCGGGCGCGACGCGGAAAAGCTCTTCCGGCGCTTCTTCATCCTCAAAGATCCGGAGGCCAAACGGGTCATAAAGGATGTTTGGATTGCGGAATTGACTTCGGATTATGATTTCGACCAGGAGCGGAACAACGGCGTCTTTTACGACGAAGACCATGACGGCATGTTCACTCGGTACGTGATTGACAGCGAGTTGCGCGATTTCGAGAACATTCCGCTCAAACAAGACATTGACGATTATTTCCGCCGCGAAGTCCTGCCGCACGTGCCGGATGCGTGGATGGACCGCAGCAAGGACAAGGTGGGATACGAAATCAATTTCAATCGACACTTCTATGACTACACGCCGTCGCGCCCTCTGCCAGTTATTGACATCGATTTGAAAAAGGCGGAGTCCGAGATTCTTCGCCTGCTTACCGAGGTCACGGCATGAGCAACGCCTCTTCAAATCTGCGGCGTCTCAAATATGCTGCGACGATTAACGATGAGGCGTTGCCAGAAGAAACCGACCCCGAGTTTGAGCTTCAATATGTGGACATTGGCAACGTGGATTCCTCCGGTCGTATTGACCAAATCGCGGCCCACCGCTTTGAAGCAGCACCGAGCCGGGCACGCCGAATTGTTCGTCACGGCGATATTATCATTTCGACAGTTCGCACTTACCTCCAGGCCATCGCCGCGATCGAGAATCCGCCGAACAATCTGATTGTCTCGACGGGCTTCGCCGTGGTCCGTCCGCGAAAAGGAGAACTTGATGCCAACTTTTGTAAATACGCTGTGCGCGAGTTGCGGTTTCTCCGTGAAGTCGTCACTCGCTCGGTCGGCGTCAGCTATCCGGCAATAAACTCTTCTGATCTTGGCGATATTTCCATCGCGCTTCCGCCACTTGCTGAACAGCGGGCGATTGCGGTGTATTTGGATCGGGAGACTGCCCGGCTGGATCAATTAGTAACGGCCAAAGAAAGGTGGCTGGAATTACTGGCTGAAAAACGCCGCGCCCTTATCACAATCGCCGTCACGCGCGGCATTCATCCAGCCGCGCCTCTCCGCGATTCCGGCGTCGCGTGGCTTGGTGAACTTCCGGCGCATTGGGAGGTCAAGAAGGCCAAGTGGCTTTTCAGGGAAATTGATGAACGAACATCCTCTGGTGAAGAGGAACTGCTTTCCTTGCGAATGAATATTGGTCTGATTCGCCATAACGACGTATCCGAAAAGCAAACTCGTGCCGAAGAATTGATTGGGTTCAAACTTACCGAGCGCGACGACATTGTCGTGAACAAAATGCGGGCCTCAAGCGGACTTGTTTCTATCACGCCTGAGCGCGGCTTGGTCAGTCCCGACTACACAGTGATCCGGAAACTGGTCGAGTTAAATTGCGAATATTTCGTAAAGCTATTCGGAACCTCTCTTATGCAAGCAGTGTTCAGGTCTGAATCAAAAGGTCTTGGGACGGGCGCTTCTGGATTCCTACGAATCTACTCCGAGAACCTTCTCTCCATCAAGCTGCCCGTGCCGCCGCTCAATGAGCAACACGCCATCGTCGCCCACATAACGGCGCAAACAGCCAAAATTGATGCCTTGCGCGCGGCCACTGAGCGGACAATCGGGTTGTTGAAAGAGCGCCGCGCCGCCCTCATTGCTGCGGCGGTCACCGGAAAAATCGCCGTGCCATCTGCCGCAGTCTCGGGTAGGAGTGGAGAAGCGCATGAGAATTGACCGCCTGACGATCGAGAACTTTAAAAAGTTCGAGAAAACAACCGTTGAGTTGCACCGTCAATTCACGTTATTGGTGGGTGACAACGGATCCGGAAAAACGAGTCTGCTAGATGCGCTGGCTGTCGCGCTTGGCATCTGGCACAAGGGCATACCGAAGACGGGCTGGCGCAACATTCTGGAAGAGGAAATCAGGCTCACGCCCGTGCGCGCGGGGGACCGGACCTATTTTCGTCCCCAATTGCCGACCAAAATTACCGTGGAGGGAAAGATCGGCAGCAAAGAGAATTTGAGTTGGACGCGCATGATTCGGGATGGTGGAACGCGCACGATCAACGCTGGGGCGAGGGAAGCAGAAAAAGCTGTGTATGATACCGTTCAGGCCGCATTGCATCAACGAGCGCTGTTGCCCGTACTGGCCTACTACGGCGCAGGTCGCGCATGGTCGGCAACCAATAAACGACCCGCTTTGCGCACCAGTCAGCGCAAGCCCCAGCAGTTTGACCCTTACCGCAAATGTCTTGATACACCCATCCGTGACCATGAATTGAACGAATGGTTTTTGTTCGAGGCTGTAGCTACAAATGAACGCGGCGAGGAACGACCGGGCTATCGCGCAGTCAAACACGCGGTATTGCAATGTATCCCCGACGCGGACAATTTACGGTATGACAGCGACTTGAAGGAAATTGTTCTTTCAATCGGCAGGTTCGAGCAGCCATTTTACAATTTGAGTGCAGGCCAGCGCATGATGGTCGCTATGGTGGCCGATATCGCAATCAAGGCTGTGGCGCTAAATTCCTATTCGTATGGACCGGAGGAGCCGGGAGCGAATAACCCCATGTATGTCCTTAGGAATTCGCCAGGCGTGGTGTTGATTGACGAACTGGACGTGCATCTGCACCCGAAGTGGCAGAGGCGCATTGCCACCGATTTGAAGGAAACCTTTCCCAGCGTCCAATTTGTTTGCACATCCCATTCACCGCAGGTCATCGGCGAAGTGACACCGGAAGAAGTGCGGCTATTGGATGGCGATCAGGTGACCACACCGCTGCGTTCGTTCGGAATTGATTCGAGCCGTGTCCTGGAAGAATTGATGGACGCCAAGGCCCGAGATGAATCCGTCGAACAATTGCTGCGGAATCTGTTTGGATTGATTGACAGGGAAGATTTCGAGGCTGCAAGAACCCTGCTGCCTAAGGTGGAGGCAAAAATCGGCCCGGACGATCCAGAAATCACGCGGGCACGGTCGCTCATGAGTTTTCTGGAATCCACGGCATGAGGACAATCCACAAAGGACCCGAACCGGCAAGTCTCACCCAGCACCGCCTCACCGCTCACGCGGATTATGACAACTACGGGGCAAGGACACGTTGCGCCACCAACTTGCAAAGGAGCAGCGCGGTCTTTGCTGTTACTGCCTATCGCGAATTCGCCCGGCAGCGGACGGAATGAAAATTGAACACTGGCACAGTCGAGTTGAGTTTCCCGGCGAGCAATTGCGCTATTCCAACCTGCTCGGCGCGTGTCTTGGCGGCGAGGGCCAGCCGAGCAAGCTGCAGCATTGTGATACCAAGAAGGGAAACGCGTTGCTTTCAAAGAACCCGGCAGAACCCGCGCACAGGGTGGAAGGTTTCGTCCGTTACGAAGGCGACGGTCGAATTGCATCCGATGACGCGACATTCAACAGTGAATTAGAGACGGTGCTGAACCTCAACACCGCCTTTCTGAAAAACAATCGCAAAGCCACACTGGATAGCTTTTTCCGCACGTTGCGCCAGCGAGGGGAGATTAAACGCGTTACCTTGGAGAGGTGGTTGCGCGATTGGAATGGTGAATCCGATGAGAATGAGCTTTCGCCCTTTTGTCAGGTCGTGGTTTATTGGCTGCGAAAGCGTCTCGCTCGCGTATGAGCCGCATCGCCGAAATCGCCTTTGAGATCGCCATCGAGCGTCACTTGCTCGATCAAGGCTTTATTCTTGTGAACCGCGATGGCTTTGACCGGGAACGCGCGATTTTCCCCGACGTTGCGCTCGGCTTTATTCGCGAGACGCAGCCAAAGGAGTGGGGCAAACTCGAGGCATTGCACGGTGCAAAAACCGGTGAACAAATTCTGACGGACCTATGCAAATGGATGGATGCCTATGGCAGTCTTGCCACCTTGCGACACGGTTTCAAATGCTACGGCAAAACGTTGCGCGTGGCGTTCTTCAAGGCGGCGCACGGCCTGAACCCTGAATTGGAGGAACGATACGCGAAAAACCGCGTCGCTATCACGCGCCAGCTTCGTTTTTCAACGCGCAACGAGAAGTCGTTGGACGTTGTATTAAGTGTGAACGGAATTCCACTGGCCACGGTCGAATTGAAGAATCCGCTCACCGGCCAGACGGTTGAGGACGCCATGGCCCAATACCGGCGGGACCGCGATCCGCGCGAGCTTATTTTTGATTTCAAGAAACGCACGCTGGTCCATTTTGCCGCGGATACAGAGCAGGTTTTTATGACGACGCGGCTGGCGGGCACGGCCACTCATTTTCTGCCTTTCAACAAAGGCCAAGAGGGCGCCGCAGGAAATCCACCTGACCCGCAAGGCAGAAATTACCGCACAGCCTATCTGTGGGAGGAGTCATTGCAGCGCGACAGCCTGCTGGACATGCTGGCGCGGTTTATCCATTTGCAAATTGAGGAGAAGCGCGACGATCAGGGACGCAAAGTCAAACGGGAAACGATGGTGTTCCCACGCTATCACCAACTGCAAGCCGTTCGCGGCATCGAGTCCGCCGCCAAAACCGAAGGGCCCGGATGCAATTATCTGGTCGAGCATTCGGCCGGGAGCGGCAAGAGCAACACCATCGCCTGGCTGGCGCACCGGCTGGCGTCCTTGCACAACGCCAGAGATGCGCGTGTTTTTGACACGGTCATCGTGGTCACGGACCGCGTGGTGCTGGATCAACAATTGCAGGACACCATTTACCAATTTGAGCACAAGCAAGGCGTCGTCCTAAAGGTGGACAATAACTCGCGGCAATTGGCCGAGGCACTTGAGAATTGCGTGCCGATCATCATCACGACCCTCCAGAAGTTCCCGTTCGTCTCCCGGCAATTGCTCAAGCTGGCCGAAGAGCGCGGAGAGAATTCGTCCGGTGCCCTGCCCACGCGGCGTTGTGCGGTCATTATTGACGAGGCTCACAGTTCGCAGTCGGGCGAGACGGCAACCGATCTGAAGGAGGTCTTGGGCGGCGAAGAACTCCGGGCGAAGGCAAAAGCGCAGGCCGAACAGGAAGGATTGGCGGGCTACGAAGGGCTTTTCCGCAGCATGGCCAAGCGTGGAAGGCAGGCGAATTTGAGCTTTTTCGCATTCACCGCCACGCCCAAACACAAGACGCTGGCCGTCTTTGGCCGAAATGGAAAGCCATTCCATCGCTACACAATGCGGCAGGCCATTGAGGAGGGCTTCATCATGGATGTGTTGAAGAATTACACGACTTACGCCGCGTATTTCAAATTGCTCAAGTCGTGTGAGGACGATCCCAACGTGGAACGCAAGAAGGCGGCAAAGGCGCTCGCCCGGTTCATGAAACTGCACCCGGTCAACATCTCACAAAAAACTCAGGTGATGGTAGAACACTTCAATAGAGCGACCCGGCATAAGATTGGCGGGCGCGCGAAGGCGATGGTGGTGACCGGTTCGCGTCTGGAAGCGGTGCGGTATAAGCAAAGCTTTGACCAATATATAAAGGATAAAGGGTATCCGATTAAGACGTTGGTGGCTTTCAGCGGCACCGTCGTTGATGACAAATTCCCCGACAAGAATTACACGGAGGAAGGGATGAATTGCGGTATCCGAGAAAAGGAACTGCCGGAGAAATTTTCAACGACCGAATACCAGGTTCTGCTGGTGGCGGAAAAATATCAAACCGGCTTCGACCAGCCCTTATTGCACACGATGTACCTGGACAAGCGGCTCACAGGAATTCAGGCCGTGCAGACGCTATCCCGGCTGAACCGAATTCATCCGCTCAAGGAGGAAACGTTCGTTATGGATTTCGTCAATGACCGCCAGGAAATCCAGGAGGCGTTCAAGCAGTTTTATGAGGGCGCGCAGATGGGAGAGGACGTTGAACCTGCCAGACTATACGAAATCAAAGCTGAATTGGATGCGTCGGCCATTTATCTTACCGAAGAAGTTCTGAGGTTTTGCGAGATTTATTTCAAGCCGAAGGAACGCCAGAGCATTTCCGACCACAAGGCCATGAATGCTGCCCTTGATCCGTCCGTGGACCGTTTTGCCGCAATGTTGGAGTCCGATGAGGAAGAGGCGGAACTGTGGCGCGGGAAGCTGGTGGCATTTCGCAATCTCTACGCATTTCTAAGCCAGATCATTCCCTATCAGGATTCCGACCTTGAACGGCTCTACACTTTTCTCCGCCATCTTTCACCCAAGCTGCCAAAGCGAACGAGTGGCACCGCCTACCAATTTGATGAGGAGGTGAGACTGGAATACTACCGACTCCAGAAAATCGCCGAGGGGTCGATTGATTTAAGGGAAGGATATTCCAAACCATTGGATGGGCCGAGCGAGGTAGGAAGCGGTCTTTTGCGAGAGGAGAAAATTGCGCTCTCACGCCTCATTGACCTGTTGAATTCCCGATTCGGGACGGATTTTAATCAGGCCGACCAGTTCTTCTTCGATCAAATTACCGCAATCGCGGTTGGAGACGCACGCCTTCAGCAGGCGGCTAAGGCAAATCCGGCGGATAAGTTCTCACTCGTATTCAGCAACCTGCTTGAAACACTCATGCTCGAACGCATGGACCAAAATGAGGCGATAGTCGCCCGGTTTATGAATGACCCGGAATTTCAACGAGCCGTTGCCGCGAGTCTTGCAACGGAGGCTTACCAGAAATTAGGAGGGACACAAAGCGAGCGCGACAAGGCGCTTTCCGTCAAGTATCAGCCAGCCCCCAAAACAAACAAACTGTCCCATCGTTTCGGGAAATAGACATGAATTTGACACCACATTGGCGGCGGGAACGATCAGGCGGCTGGCCCCGTCGGTCACCTGCGGAGCCGAAAGTGTTGCAGGTACCTGTTGCACTCTTGTTGCAGTAAATGTTGGGATTCCTCGCTGTTTTCAGGGGAATGAATAGTGGCCAACGGATCCGCGACGACAGCCTGAAGGGGCCATGAAAAATAGATTGTTTCATTCAATTGTAACCCTCTTGGAAGAAATGTAGCGGGTTTGTAGCGGGTTTGTAGCGGGTTTGTAGCGCCCATGTAGCGGTTTATCTGGTTGATAATCAACGATGTAGCGGGTGTAGCGGGTTTTTGGAGATTATAGTCATATTCAATGCTTTGCCCATGCCCCCCTCGATCCGACCGCCGGGTAAGGGTACCCGGCCTACAATGTTGAATTGGCGGTGTCCCTGTAGGCCGCGTGCCCTCACGCGGCGCTCCTTTCCCAAGAGTCAGCCAAATTCCTGTGCCCTTGCGACTTGGCGTCCTTGCGTTGAAGTCCCCCATTGGCCTCTTTTCCTGCGTTCGGTCGTTCCTGATTCAATTCACCGCATTTTTCCTCCCAAAATCGTGCCGAAAACACTCTGGTAGGTTTTCCATCCAGCCCCAGCCGTGCCAAAGTGTAACGATGCATATGCAAGGTCATATTGAAGGTCATCGGGGCCACAGCAACGGAATTTCCGGGTTCCTCAACGACTTCGGTGGAGCAGCAGCGCCAAATTTGATTCATTTCGGCGAGGAAACTCTGCGTTCTCCGCACCTCTGCGCGCGATTGCGTTTAATGCCACGATGAAAGCCAGTGAATTCACGCACAGATCGTCGAGGCCGCTTACCGCGCACACACGCAGCTTAATCCCCGGACTATTGGAATCCGTTACGAAGTCGCCCCAGAGGGAAAAGAACGTTCGCGCAGAGAAGATGAGTGCGCAGAGGAACATTCAACCGGGTCTCGCCGGGCAAAAACCGTTTCACTCTATTGCACCCTATTGCACCCTCTGCTTTTACCGCGATTATTGCACCCAGATTTTTGAGGTTATGGCACTATTTGACCGGCCAGGCCGGAGCGATGCGGTTCATTTCCGGGGAGCACACCCGCCCTCGGGTGTGGACGACTGGCGCCCCGCCAGTCGCCCTTGGCAAATGGATCGCACTGATGGGGCCGGCCCAAATGTATTCCGCGAGGGCGCGGAACACGGCATCCCGCCAAGGCGGGACGTGCGCTCCCCAAACTATCTCCACCGTTCCGGGTAAGGGGATCATCGGCTCTTTTGGGGTGAAATCCTTACCCAATCTTTACATTACTCCCGTTGCGGATCTCCGGGAATACGCTATATTGCGCGTAATATGTTGATTATCAGCATATTTATGGGGTTTGGTGAAGAAAGTTCTGCAAAATGTGGAAGAAAGGGTTGACATAAGGGGCGCAATTTGAGTGAATAACGCTCCTTTTTTGAAATTGGTCTTATGTACGCTGTAATCGAAACCGGAAGCAAACAGTATCGCGTCACCGCGGGTGACACGATCCAAGTCGATCGTGTGTCCGCGGAAGCGGGCAAGCCTTTCACGTTCCAACGTGTGCTGCTCGTCGCCAACGACGGCAAATTCACGTCGGACCTCGCGTCCCTCGCGAAGATCACCGTGGAAGCGGATGTGGTGGAACATATTCGCGGCGAAAAGAAAGTCGCGTTCAAGATGAAGCGCCGCAAGGGCTATCACAAGAAGATCGGGTCCCGCGCCGAATTGTCGGTGATCAAGATCAAGGAAATTAAACTCTAAGAGCAGATTTTATGGCACATAAGAAAGGTCAAGGCAGCGTTCGCAATGGACGCGACAGCGTCAGCAAGCGCCTCGGCGTCAAGGAATTTGGCGGGCAATTGGTCACCGCCGGCAGCATCCTCGTCCGCCAGCGCGGCTCCAAGTTCATCGCCGGGCACAATGTCGGCACCGGCCGCGATTGGACACTTTTTGCGCTTATCGACGGCCGCGTGCTGTTCGACAAGCAGAGCCGCCGCGTCAATGTGACGCCGGAAGCTCAAGCGGAAGCAAAAGCTGCCACTAATTAGTTAGTGAGAATTTTCCTCCGGGAATAAAGGGCGCGGGGGCTGGCGAGGTTGCAAGGCCTCGCCTTTTTTATTTGCGGCATGGAGGGGAATGGTGAGGCGCGGTAGGGCGAGGCTCCTGCCGAGCCGTTTTGGAACGATTGAATGTTTGTTGATGAAGTAAAAATTTATGCCAAGGCGGGTCACGGCGGCAAGGGAGCCGTGGCTTTTCTTCGGGAGACGTTTCGGCCCAAGGGTGGCCCGAGCGGCGGCAACGGCGGGCGTGGCGGCAGCGTCATTCTCCAAGCTGACGACGATCTCAACAATCTCGTCAACCAATTCTATAATCCCCGGCTCATTGCCGAAGATGGCGAACAGGGCAAGGGAAAAGGGATGGACGGCATCGCCGGCAAAGATTTGATCGTAAAGGTTCCGTGCGGGACGCTGGTATGGCTCATGGAAGTAACTGCGCCGCCCGCTCCCGAGGGCGATGATGACGACGACGATGACGAGCCGCCGCGCATTCTTCCCGCCTCCACCGGCGGCCGATCATTCGCACCGCCGGATTGGAGCGCGCCACGGAAATTAATCTCGAAGAAGAGGAACCGCAGGCGCCGCAGCCCATGATGAAGGGCGAGCTGGTGGCGGATTTGACGGAAGACGGCCAGCAATTTGTGTTGTGCAAGGGCGGTCGCGGCGGATTGGGGAACAGGAATTTTGCGACGGCGCGGCGCCAAACTCCGCGCTTCGCGCAGCCCGGTGAACCGGGCTCGGAAGGGAATTACCGCTTCGAGCTTCGCACCATTGCGCAAGTCGGCTTGGTCGGGTACCCGAATGCCGGAAAGTCAACGCTGCTGGCGGCCATTTCCAAGGCGCGTCCGAAAGTCGCGCCGTATCCCTTCACGACGCTGACGCCGCAGATTGGCATCGTCGAATATCCGGATTTTTATCGCCTTACCGTTTGCGATGTCCCGGGATTGATCGAGGGGGCGCACGAGAATCACGGGCTTGGCCACCAATTTCTCCGCCACATCGAGCGCTGCAAATTGCTCATCATCCTGCTGGATATGGCGGGCACAGATGGGCGCAAAGCCGAGGATGACTATCGGCAGTTGCTCAAGGAACTGGAGCTTTACGATCCCGCGCTGCTTGACAAGCCGCGCCTGGTGGTGGCCAACAAAATGGACGAGCCGTCGTTTGAGAAAAATTTGAAGCGCTTCAAGACGAAAATCCGCCGCGTCAAAATCATGCCGATTTCCGCCGCGTTCGATGAAGGATTGGCGCTCTTCAAAAAGTCCATTCGCACGATCATCGAGACTTCGGAACAGCCACAGTAAAGGCGGGTCATCTCTCGGCGCCCCGGTTCCCCTCATCGAAAACATGAGTCATCCATGCGCATCTGTGGCTTCAAATTTTTATTTTACTCGTGTTTTTCTGATGTTGATTTGCCTAACTTGTTTGATGCGTTAAAGGCATTGAGGAAATTCTGGCGTGAAATTCCATCGGTTCCATGAGCAGCGAGAAATCTGAAACATTTGAAGTGGTGGAACATCTCTTCCGCCATGAGTCGGCCAAAATGGTTGCGACGCTGACGCGCATTTTTGGCCTCGAGCATCTCGCGCTGGCGGAGGACGTCGTGCAGGAGGCGCTGGCCCGCGCGCTGCAGACGTGGCCGTTTTATGGCGTTCCCAAAAATCCTTCCGCGTGGCTCATGCGTGTCGCGCGCAACCTTGCGCTGGACGTCGTTCGCCGCCAAAAAGTGTTCCGCGAAAAGGAGCCGGAAATTGCGAGGCTGGTGGAGAGCGAAAGCCCTTCGGGCGGAATTATGTCCGGGCGCGAGCAGGAAATTGCCGACGACCGCCTGCGCATGATGTTTGTCTGCTGCCATCCGGCGATTCCGCCCGAGGCGCAAGTGGCGCTGGCGCTCAAAACGCTTGGCGGTTTCAGCGTCACGGAAATTGCGCATGCCTTTCTCACCACCGATGCCGCCATTGCCAAGCGCCTCACTCGCGCCAAGCAGAAAATCCACGACGCCAATATCCGATTCGAAATCCCGAGCGGCGCTGAGTTGACCCAGCGGCTGGACGCCGTTTTGCAATCGCTCTATTTGATGTTCAACGAAGGTTACAAGGCATCGGGCGGCGAGGCGTTGATACGCGATGACGTTTGCGCGGAGGCGATTCGATTGACAGGGATGCTCGCGGAACATCCCGCCGGCAGCCATCCCAGAACCCACGCGCTGCTGGCGTTGATGCTGCTCAATGGATCGCGCGCCGCGGCGCGGGTCGATGCGAAGGGAAATCTGCTGCGCCTGCGCGACCAGGATCGCTCGCGCTGGAATCAAACCATGATTGCCGGCGGCATGGCGCATCTGGCGCGCTCGGCGGCCGGCGGGGAACTCGGCGCCTATCATTTGCAGGCGGGCATTTCCGCCTGCCATTGCATGGCGCGAGACTATGCCGCGACGGATTGGCGGCAGATTCTAGCGCTGTATGACCGGCTATTGGAAATGGATGGCTCCCCTGTTGTCGCGCTGAATCGCGCGGTGGCGGTGGCGGAAGTTCACGGGCCGCAAGCTGGGCTTGAGGCCATTCGCGCGATGGCCCGCGCCGAATCGCTTGGCGAGTATTATCTGTTCCACACGATTCTTGGCGAATTTGAATCGCAATTGAAACACTGGCCTGACGCGATTGCGCATTTTCGCAGGGCGTTGGAGCTGGTTTCGACGAAGTCCGAGCAGATGTTGCTCGCCCAACGATTGAAGGAATGCGAGGCGGCGGAGCATGGGGCAGGTTAAACGAGGATTTTAGACATGAGGGAGCCAAGTTAACGAAGACGTCTGCATGATGATGCGGACAGTTGTTCGCAAGGTGTCCAAATTGGCGATTTCCGTTCGTCATATTTATAGGCAGGGATATTAAACAAAGAACGAAAGAAAACTGAATGAGCGCATCAAAGAAGAAGACTGCACATGGCATTGTCTGGTTTGAAATTCCGGCGGATGACACCGCGCGGGCCAAGGCGTTTTACGGAAAATTGTTCGGCTGGGAGATCAATCCGCTGCCGCATATGGAGGAGTATCATCACATTGACACCGCTGGAGACGATGCTTCACCCGACGGCGGGTTGATGAAACGGATGCACACCACGCAGACCATTACCAACTACGTTGCCGTCCCGTCCGTGACGAAATTCATGGCCAAGGTGCAAAAGCTTGGCGGCGCCATCTGCAAGCCGAAGACCGCCGTTCCGGGGATGGGCTATCTTGCCATCTGCCAGGATACGGAGAAAAATACCTTTGCGCTCTGGGAAATGAATCCGAAAGCAAAATAAAATATAATAAAATCGCTGTCCCAAATCGAACTTTCCATTCGTTCTTGCATGCAGAAGACGATCAACCTCAAAAAACAAAATCAGAAAGGCATCAAATAATATGAACGCAGAAAGAAATGAATTCATGCTCCTGTTTCGCGGCACAGACTGGTATAAAACCGTGTCGCCCGAACAGGCGCAGCAAGTCGCCGCCGATTGGGGCGCGTGGTTTCGCCAGTTGTCAGCGGACGGCAAGGTGGCCGGCGCCAGCCCTCTGGAATGCAGCGGCAAAGTCATCTCCGGCAAGGGCGGACGCGTCATTGCGGATGGCCCGTTTGCGGAGTCCAAGGAAGCCATCGGCGGATATTTCCTCTTGACTGTCGGCGCCATGGAGGAGGCGGTGGCAATCGCCCAGCAATGCCCGGGTCTTCCCTTTGGCGTCAAAGTCGAAGTCCGGCAATTAATGGCCGAGTGTCCGATGATGAAGGAAGCCGCAAAAGAGCCGCAATTGGCGGAAGCCATGGCGTAGAAGCGCCATTGCCTTTTCGATGGCTGGATGGCGGAGCCTGCTTGCGGGCTCCGTCTTTGTGTTTTTGACGCTAAGAATATAATTTGCAAGAAACCAAAGCGGCGTCCGTATTCGTCATCAAGAAAAGTTGAATAAACTGCTTGTCCCGTGCGTTCTTGAATTCGTATCGTGCTCGGCCCGGGCCAGCAATTGAGGAAATTCTGGCCGGAGGCCGATGTCAAGAATAACGCGAGGCAGCCCGCTTTCGCGCGTTCAGCCAATGCTTAATATGATCAACAGAACAAAAGTCTCCCAATGGGCGGCCGCAATGCTTCTTATTGCCGGCGCCGCCTGCTCGCATGCCCAGACCAGCACCACCGCCTCCACTTCGACCAACACGGCCTCCACCAATGCGCTGGGAAAGGTGCCGGCAGTCGTCACTCCGACGAATTCATGGAAAACCACGATTGCATTTGGCATTACGGTCGCCCGCGGCAACACGGACACGACGCTCGCCTCCGCCAGCGCCACCACCGAGCATAAATGGCTCAAGAACGCTTTGACTCTGGAAGCCGACGGCCTCTACGGCGAATCAAAGCAGCCCAACGAGGCCAAGGACACGGAAACGGCCGAGGTTTTGCACGGATTTGCGCAGTATAATCGCACTTTTGAAAATGGATTCTACGGTTTCGGCCGCATTGACGGATTCCACGACGGCATCGCAGACATCAAATACCGCCTGACGCTTGCGCCCGGCCTCGGCTATTTTTTTGTCACTAATAAAATCGTGGATCTGAGCGCGGAAGTTGGGCCGGGTTACATTAAAGAACAGCTTGATGGAAGGACCGAGAGTTTTGCCACCCTGCGCATTGCCCAGCAGTTCCATTACACCCTCAGCGCCCACGCAAAAGTGTGGGAAACAATTGAATATTTGCCGCAGGTGGACAACTTTGGCAACTATATCGTGAATTTCGAGACAGGCATTGACGCTGGATTGACCAAAGGCAACAAGCTGAGCCTGCGGACGGTGGTGCGCGACAGTTATGTCAACGACCCTGCCGCCGGAAGGCTTCGCAACGACCTGAAAATCATTGCGGCGCTGGCCTATAAGTTTTAGGTTTTGGAGTGGCAACCGAGGTTCCAGGACATCAGTGGCGTTTTTTTCAGGCGGGCGGGTTTGACCAGGTTAAACTGGAAACCGGCGACGACCTATTAAACCTGGGCCAGTTGGATCAGAAGCTGTGGGTGGCGCTGGCGTGCCCGCTCACCGGCCTCGAGTTTGATGCCAAGACGGCTGCCTTCATTGACTCCGATCACAACGGGCGCATTCGCGCCCCGGAATTGCTCGCGGCGGTGAATTGGGCCTGCGGGATGCTGAACGATCCGGGCTTGTTGATCGCGGGGGGCGAGACGCTCGCGCTGGCCTCCATCAACAATTCGACCGCCGAGGGCGCTGAACTTCTCGAGGGCGCCCGCCGCATCCTCGCCCAGCTTGGCAAGCCGGAAGCCGAATCCATTTTGCTCGACGAAGCGGCCGATGCGGGGGAACTTTTCGCCGCCACGTATTTCAACGGCGATGGCGTCATTGTGCCCGAGTCATCGGAGGACAGCCGAATCACCGCCGTCATTCAAGACATCGCCAGCTGCATGGGGACGACGAAGGACCGTTCAGGCGCGCCAGGGATTGACCAGGAGCGCAGCGACGCCTTTTTTGTGGAGTGCGCCGCCTACGACGCGTGGTATCGCCTGGCCGAAAACGACACCGCCGTCCTGCCGCTCGCTGACAAGACCGAAGACGCCGCCGACGCCGTCAAGGCGATCAAGGCGAAGGTCGACGATTATTTTGCGCGCTGCCGCTGGACGGCCTTTGATCCGCGAGCCGCTTCGTGGGTGGGACGCGAAGAAGAGGATTATGCGGAGGTGGCCGAACGAGTGATTGACAGCGACGCCACCGCCCTGGCCAGTTTTCCGCTGGCCCAACCTGCCGCAAACAAGCCGCTGCCGCTGCAGGGCCCAGTCAATCCCGCCTACGCCAGCGCCCTCTCAGCTCTGCGCGAAGACGCGATCAAGCCGCTGATGGGAGACAGATTATTATTGACGGAGGGGGATTGGTCCGTCTTGCAAGCCAAGCTCGGCGGATACGGCGATTGGCGAAGCAAGCAGGAAGGCGCGCTGGTCGCCAAACTCGGCAAGGATCGCATTCGCGAGCTGCTGGACGAATCTGTCCGCGCCAAAATTGACGAGCTGATCGCCGTCGACCAATCCTACGAACGGCAGGCGGGGGCGATATCGGACATTGAGAAATTGCTCCGTTACATCCGCGACCTGCATCTGCTGCTCATCAACTTCGTCAACTTCAAGAATCTTTACGCCGGCGAAGCCCCCGCGATTTTTCAAGTCGGCGTGCTCTATCTGGACCAGCGCGCGTGCCATCTTTGCTTGACAGTCGAAAACGCGGACCGGCACTCGCAGATGGCGGGATTGGCGGGCGCGTTTCTGGCCTACGCCGATTGCGCACGGAAGGGCGGCCCTGAAAAAATGAGCATCGTCGCGGTGTTTTCGCAGGGCGACGACCAGAATTTGATGGTGGGCCGCAATGGAATTTTCTACGACCGCAAAGGGCGTGATTACGACGCGACGATCACCAAGATCATTCCCAACCCCATCAGTTTGCGCGAAGCCTTCTGGTCGCCTTATAAAAAAGTTGTGCGGCTGATAGAAGAACAGGTGACGAAACGCGCCGCCGCCGCCGACGCCGCCGCGCCGCAAGCAATTGCCGCCGCGGTGCAGAATCCAACCGCGGCAGCCGCGGCGCCCGCCGATCCGGCCACCCCCGCGGCAGGGGCGGCGCCCGTCAAATCGAAATTTGATCCGAGCGTGGTCGCATTGATCAGCGTTGCGGTGGGAAGCCTCGCGGCGGCCGCGGCGGCCTTTCTGACTTTTATTGAAAAAATTCCCGCCTGGCGGCTGCCATTTTTGG
Organism: uncultured Verrucomicrobiae bacterium; assembly: GCA_963764165.1. Lineage (GTDB taxonomy): Bacteria > Verrucomicrobiota > Verrucomicrobiia > Limisphaerales > Palsa-1400 > Palsa-1400. The sequence continues at coordinate 1,580,753 of CAVXRD010000002.1, read as the reverse complement.
TCATGGGAATCATGATCCTGATTTCCGGCCCCTCGATGCTGCTGGCCTTCGTAAAATTGCGACGCCGGAATCTGGGACCTATACTTGACGCCAACGGCTGGGCCATCAACAGCAAGGCGCGCATCAACGTTCCGTTCGGCACCCGGTTGACGGAGATCGCCGAATTGCCGCCGGGGGCCAAGGTGGACATTCACGATCATTACGCGGAGGCGTCCGCCATTTGGCCGAAGGTGCTGATTGTCGTGGCACTGCTGGTCTGGATATTTGCGGCCCTTTGGGATGTCGGCCTTCTCAACGAAATGACCAAGCACACAAAATGGGGTCCCATCGGAAAACCGGCTCCATGGGATGCCGCCGAGAAAGAGCGGGAGAGGGAAAAGGAAAGGGAGAAGGAACAGGAGAAAGCAAAAGAGCAGGCCGCAGAGAAACCCGCCCCGCCAGGAGCGACAAATAATGTTCACACCAATAAGTGAGGCGACGCGGCCGCCGCGATCCGCCTGCGGGACTGCATCCGCCACCCTTTTTAATCCTCCCCCGGACAAAACGCCGCAGATGGGCGCAGATCAACGCAAATTTTTGATGGACGATTTGCTTTGGCAAATGGCGGCCCGTTGAATTGATGAAGTGCCGGCGCCTAGGTTTCGCTTTTTTCGAACTTCTTTTCATCCGCGCTGACCTGGGTCCATCTGCGGCTGCCAGTCCGTTTTCGAGTGCCTGGTTTATCGTCCCCCGCTCGAAAACGTCTCCATAATTGTAATGGCCCGGCGGGGGAAATTGGCTACCATCGGGCAGCGATTTGTCATGGCCGAAACCACCAGCACGCCTCCGCCGAATTCGGAATCCGCGCCCAAGCGGGATCTGTTCAGCGTCATTTTTGAGAGCGCGTTCGAGGCGTTTGGCGGCGGCCTGCTATTTTATATCCTAGGCGATGTCGCGCTGGGAATTGCGGGCGGCTTTGCCGGAAATATGATTCCGGCCGCCCCTCCCGGCTTTAGTGGATGGGGAAATCCCAAAGGCGATCATTCGCCGTCACACGACGAGTGGTGGCGCATTGAAGGAAACGGCCCGCTCATTTGCATATTTGCCCTGTTTTTCGCGCACTCGCTTTGGGTCAATCTTCGGACTCACGAGGCTTCGGTGGGCAAGCGGGCGGCCCGCATCCTGGAGAATCTGCGGGAAAATTGGTTTAGAATCATTATCGGAAACGCCATTGGCGCGTGGGTGGCGGCGCTCCTCATGGGCATTATCCCGGATTTTTCGATTCTCCACATGGTTTGGGATTGGATTTTGGGTTGCGCGCTTCCGATCGTTCGGCAGGCGGCCATCTTCCTTTTGGGAGCTTCGGCCGCCTCGAGTGTTGGTGATTGGATTTCATGGTACCACTCGAATTACATCAAGCTGGCGTTTTGGGTTCTCTACCTTGCCTGCGCGCTGGACGATTTGGGTGTTCCGAACATTAAGGCAGCAGCTCGCTGGGTCTGGCGACGATATCGAAAGCAATCCTGCACCATCCCCGAACCACGGTCGGGCGTAACGATTGCGATAAATATCGGCAAGAAAAAGTGAGACGCCATCAGGCGCCTCGCGGCATCAAAATGATTCGATTCGCAAATCACCGCGCGCTATTCTTCCGCCGTGAAAAGTCAGATCGGACGTGTTGAATCTTTGCATTTGCATCCACCGGTTGGAGGAGAACCGTTCGTGGATGTGGCAGAAGTTTTCGCAGAGGAAGGGAAGGGTTTGGAGGGAGATTCGCGCGTCTTCGGAAAAAAAGGCCGCGACGGGAAACCGAGCAAGCGCCAAGTGACGCTCATCGCCCGAGAACAAATTGCCGAACACGTCCAGGCGTTGAAGCTGCCAGGAATTCCCGCCGGGGTGGTGCGCTCCAACATGGAAACCAAGGGAATTGATCTCATGGCGCTTATGGGCCGCGAGGTAAAGGTGGGCGAGGCCGTGCTGTATTTTTGCGAACCTCGAACGCCGTGCCGGAAAATGGATTTGATCGCCCCAGGATTGCAAGCCGCGATGGCGCTTGGACGCCAGGGCGTTCTCGCGCAAGTCGTGCGATCCGGGAAAATCAAGATTGGCGACGAAATCCGGCCTCTGGAAACATCGGTGATCCCGCCCCAAGTCCGCGCGTGAGCGGCTAAGGATGTGGAAAACCCTTCAGAATATAAATCAGGAACGACCGAACTCAGGAACGGAGATCTAAATTCATCGTGCGCGCTCTGGGTTTTTTGATGCATTCCACTCGTCGCCGCCATGGAACGAGACAAAAGGCATAAGATTGGCACGTCCGCCTCTTTTCCTGCGTCCGGTCGTTCCTGATTAAGACCTTTTCTTTTTTGCCGCAGCCGCCCCGGAGCAACATCGTCTATAAACTCCGCCTCCGCGCCATCAAGTCTGCTTGGCGGGATCGAGCAATTCGTCCAGCTTCGCTTTGTCCAAACCGGAAATTTCCAGCGCGACTTGGCGGATGGTCTTGTTCGATTCGTAAGCGACTTTGGCAATCTTCGCCGCCTTGTCATAGCCGATCACCGGAGCGAGGATGGTGCAGTTCGACAGGCTCAATTCCAGATTCGCCTTGCACTTTTCGCGGTCCGCTTCGAGGCCATTGATGCAGCGGCGGGCGAAAACCTGCGTTCCTGTGGAAAGCAGTTCGATGGCTTGCAGAAGATTGTGCGCCATGACGGGCATCATGACGTTCAATTCAAAATTGCCGAAGCTGCCGCCGAACGTAATCGCGGCATCCGCCCCGAGCACTTGCGCGCAAACCTGCAGCAGCATCTCGCACATGACGGGGTTCACTTTGCCGGGCATGATCGACGAACCGGGCTGGGTCGAGGGCAATTTCAATTCGCCCAAACCAAGCCGCGGGCCGGAGCCGAGGAAGCGTACGTCGTTGGCGATTTTGATCAAGCTGACCGCGATGGTTTTCAACGCGCCTGAAATCTCCACGAGCGCATCCCGTCCGCCTTGCGCTTCGAAATGGTTGGTTGCTTCGCAAATGCTCAAGCCTGTTTCGCCCGCGATGCGCTCAATTGTGAGCCGCGCAAATGTCGGATCCGTGTTGATTCCCGTGCCGACAGCCGTTCCGCCCAGCGCGAGTTCGCCGAGATTCTTTTGCGCGGCGCGAAGCCGCCCGATGCCGTGCGAGACCTGGCTGGCGTAACCGCCAAATTCCTGGCCGAGGCGAATCGGCGTGGCGTCCTGCAAATGGGTGCGCCCGATCTTCAGCACTTCATGAAATTCCGCGGCCTTCTTTTCCAGCGATTGCTGCAATTCCGTCAATGCGGGAATCAGGCTGCGCTCGATGCCCTCCATCGCCGCAATATGAATGGCGGTGGGGATGGCGTCGTTGCTCGATTGGCCGCGATTGACGTGGTCGTTCGGGTGAATCAATTTTCCTCCGCGCTGGCCGCCCATCAATTCGCAGGCGCGATTGGCGATGACCTCGTTGGCGTTCATGTTGGTCGAGGTGCCTGAGCCCGTCTGGAAAATATCGATGACAAACTGGCTGTCCCATTTTCCATCAACGACTTCCTGGGCGGCGCTGACGATGGCGGCGGCGGCGTCCGGCTTGAGCCCGCCGAGATCCTTGTTGGTGAGCGCGGCGTGCTTTTTGATCAGGCCGAGCGCCCGAATAAACCGGCGCGAAAAGCGCAGATTGCTGATGGGAAAATTTTCAACGGCGCGCGCAGTCTGTGCTCCGTAATAGGCGGAGGCGGGAACATGCATCGGCCCCATGGAATCGGATTCTGTCCGAAACTCTTCATTCATAGTCAATCAAGAATGCGTCAACGGGAGGAGCAATGCAAGATGACGGAAATGGTTTTAACTCACCGCTTTTGCGCTCAATGGCCAATGCCTATCAAAGGAATGTCTTTCCGAAAATCTGCGTTGGTCTGTGCCAATCTGTGGCCGATTATCCGGTTAGCAACGGCTTCAAGTATCGCCCGGTATGGCTTTCCGGCGTTCGGGCAATTTTTTCCGGCGGCCCCTCGGCCACAATGCGCCCACCGCCTGCGCCGCCTTCCGGCCCCAGGTCGATCACCCAATCGGCGGTTTTGATGACATCCAAATTGTGCTCGATGATGAGCAGCGTGTTCCCGGAATTGCGCAGCTTGAACAAGACATCGAGAAGTTTCGCCACGTCGTGAAAATGCAAGCCCGTCGTGGGCTCATCCAATATGTAGAGCGTGTGGCCGGTCGCTTTGCGGCTCAACTCGGCGGCCAGCTTGATGCGCTGGGCCTCGCCCCCGCTCAACGTGGTGCCGGATTGGCCGAGGCGCACATAGCCCAAGCCCACTTCCGCCAAGGTCAGGCATGGATCGTAAATTTTCGGCACCGCGCGGAAGAACGTAACGGCCTCGTCCACCGTCATGTCCAGCACGTCCGCGATGTTCATCCCCTTGTAATTGATCTCCAGCGTTTCGCGATTGTAGCGGCGGCCGTTGCACGCTTCGCAAGTGACGTAGATCGGCGGCAGAAAATGCATTTCAATTTTGATCAAGCCATCCCCCTGGCATTTCTCACAGCGCCCGCCTTTGACATTGAAACTGAACCGGCCCGCCTCGTAGCCGCGAATTTTCGCGGCGGGCAATTTCGCAAACAGATCGCGAATCTGGTTGAACATCCCCGTGTAAGTGGCGGGATTGCTCCGCGGCGTCCGGCCAATCGGCGTCTGGTCAATGACGATTACTTTGTCCAGCGACTCGAAGCCGCGAATCTGGCGATGCTTTCCCGGCTGCTCTTTCGAGCCGTAAAATTTTCGGAACAGCGCGCGCCGCAAAATATCATCCACCAACGTGCTCTTGCCAGATCCGCTAACGCCAGTCACGACGGTGAACGCGCCCAGCGGAATGCGCGCATCGACGTTTTTCAAATTGTTCTCCGTCGCGCCAATCACTTCGAGCCAGCCAGAGGCCATCGAAGGCTTGAGGCGCGTTTTGGGAACGGCGATTTTCAACTCCCCCTTGAGATATTGACCGGTGAGCGAACGCGGATTCGCCTCGATGTCCGCGACGGTTCCTGACGCCACCAACTCGCCCCCGCGCACTCCCGCGCCGGGGCCCAGATCAAGCACGTAATCGGCCCGGCGAATCGTGTCTTCATCGTGCTCGACCACGAGGACGGAATTGCCAAGATTCCGCAGCCCTTCGAGGGAAGCCAGCAGCCGGTCGTTATCGCGCTGGTGCAATCCGATGCTCGGTTCGTCAAGTATATAAAGCACGCCTACCAGCCCGGCCCCAATCTGCGTGGCCAGCCGGATGCGCTGCGCCTCGCCGCCGCTGAGCGTGCCGCTTTCACGGTCCAGCGTCAGGTAATTGAGCCCGACGTTTTTCAGGAAGCCGAGGCGCGAGCGGATTTCCTTGATGAGTTCGCCGGAAATTTTTTGCTGGAATTCCGTCAGCGCAAGCCCCGCAAGAAATTCATCCGCCTGCTCGATGGAAAGCGCGCAAATATCCATGATCGAGTGGCCGGGAACCAGCCTTCCCGGAATCGACGCCCCGAGGGTGACGGCGAGCATTTCCGGTTTGAGCCGCTTTCCGCCGCAGGCGTCGCACGGCTGCGGGTTCATGAAACTGGTCAGCCGATTCTTGGTGAATTCGCTTTCGCTCTCCGCGTAGAGGCGCTGCAAATTTGGAATGATGCCCTCGAACGTTTTTTTATTCTGCGTCGGTTTGCCCGCGCGGAAAAACGTGAACGTGATTTCCTCCTCGCCGGTGCCGCGCAAAAGCTTCTCTTGAAAATCCGCCGGCAAATCCTTCCACGGCGTTTCCACGCTCAAGCCATAATGCTGGGCCATGCCGCGCAGCAGCGACTTGTAATGAACCAGCAGGCGCTTCGCCCCGCGGCGCCACGGCAGCACCGCGCCTTTTTCCAGCGATTTCTCCGGGTCGGGCACAATCAAATGTTCGTCAAATACAAGTTTCTGGCCCAGCCCGTGGCAAACGGAGCACGCGCCCAGCGGTGAATTAAACGAAAAATGCTTCGGCGTCGGCGGATCGTAACTTTGGCCGGTGGCGGGGCTGAAATTGCGGTTGGAATGCATTGATTCCTCCCAGGCGTTTGTGCCTGCGGGCAAGTCGCCGGATTGCTTCAAGAGAACCAGCCGCCCGTCGCCCCACTTTAGCGCCGTTTCCACCGAATCGCTAAGACGCACGCGGACTTTGTCGTCGATGACCAACCGATCCACCACCGCTTCGATGGTGTGGCGCTGTTTCGGATCCAGCTTGACGCGGACATTGGCGCTCAATTCCACAAACTCCCCATCGACCCGCGCCCGGACAAATCCCTCCCGCGCCAGCCGTTCAATGACATCGCGAAACTCGCCCTTCTGCTTCGAGACAACCGGGGCCAGCAGAACAACCCGCGTCTTCGCCGGCAGGTTGAGAATATTATCAACAATATCGCTGGTGGTCTGGCGGCTGATCGGCTCGCCGCTCTCAGGGCAATGCGGCTGCCCGACGTGCGCAAAGAGCAGGCGCAGGTAATCGTAAATTTCGGTCGTGGTGGCGATGATCGAGCGCGGATTCGCGCCGGAAACGCGTTGCTCAATGGCAATGGCGGGGGAAAGCCCCTCGATATAATCGACATCCGGCTTCTCCATCTGATCGAGAAACTGCCGCGCATAAGCCGAAAGCGACTCGACGTATTTGCGCTGACCCTCGGCGTAAATCGTGTCAAACGCGAGCGATGACTTGCCCGATCCGCTCAATCCCGTCAGGACCACCAATTTATCGCGCGGAATGGTCAGGCTGAGATTTTTGAGATTATGCTGGCGCGCGCCGCCAATCCTGATGAGTTCCTTGGCCATGACAATAATGCGATTACCACATCCCGCCACAATAAGGCGCAGTCGTTTGAAATGCAAAGTTTGATGGTAAATCATAGGTCCTAAAAGCCGTATATGTCTTTTAGGTCTCCCGATGGGATTGGGAAAAACTCAATGCATTCTCTTTTCCAGCAGTCGGTCGCCCCCCGAAAACTCCGAAGCAAATTATTCGTAGCCAAGGGAGCGAGCGAAGGCGTCAAGCTTCGGCACCACCGCTTCCATCATGCCTGCATAATTCCGCCACCGCCCAACAGCCCGCCCATGGACAGGCTGCGCAACATCACTGTAAGTGGGCGAGAAGACGAGTTTCTTGCGGGCGGATTCGTGCGAGGCGATTTGCGCTTCGTTCCACGCCAAACCAAGAAATTCCGTCACGCGGCGGCCTTCGGCTTCCGTGCCGCCGACGATATTTTCGTAGCGTGTCTCGACCCACTCAAAGCCGCCGAGTTCCCGCAAGCGCAGCCACACATCCATCGTGTCGGAATAATGTTTGACAGCGCCGTCGAGGCTCAGGAAATTCGCGTTGAGCGGCGTCAGGGCGAGGTTCTGGAAAAAACAGCTCAGAACAACATCGCGCGGGTCGCGCAGCGCGATGATGATTTTCGATTCGGGAAAGAGCCGCAGCCACAAGTGGAGCGAGGCGGTCGCCACGGGATTTTTGTCCAGCAGGAGCCGGTCAGCGCTTAATTCGCCATCAAGCTCGCGGAACAGGCTTTTGAAATAGCGGCGGCGCAATTCCTCGCGGCGATTATTTGGCAGCGCGTTCAACGCCTCCGCGGTCAACAGCGCACCCGGGGGAGCTGGCGCAAGTTTGTCGGCAATTTCGGAAACAAAGGCCTCTGATTCATCGAAGGCGCGAACGGCGGGATGCGCGTCAAGTATTTGTTCCAGCAGCGTTGTGCCGCTGCGCGGATGGCCGGCCAGCAACGCCATCGGGCGTTTCCCAGGCAGCCTGGCGGCCTCTTCCTTCCAGCGTTGGATCATGGCGGGGGCCAATTTTGCGAGCAGCCCCCGCCGATTGCGGACCGCCTTGTCGTAACTTTGCTCCAGCGCGAGAACATTGTTGTGCTGGCGCACCAGCGCCTTCGCTTTCAACAGCCATTCCATCGCCTCGGCATATTGGCCTTGCTCATCCAGCGTCACGCCGAGCAAATGGTGACTGGAAATTTTAATGCCTGGATCGGACAGGCCGCCTTGAATCAAATCGCGCAGGATTTTTTCCGCCTCGGCGTTTTGCCCCGCGCGCTGCAGCAGGAACGCGCGATAATACAAAGCCGACGGATCCTTCGCATTGCGGGACAGCGACGCGTCCACTTGCGCGATCGCTTCCTCGATCCGCCGCTCGCGCTCCAGCCACGCCGCCAGACTCAAGCGCGCGTGGGTCGACGACGGATCGGCCTGCACCGCGCGTTCGTAACAGGCGCGGGCGCGGTCGATTTTCCGCAGCCGGTGAAACTGCTGGCCGAGCATGACCAGTGTGGCGGGATTGCCTGCGGAAAGGATTTCCGCGCGGCCAAAGGCGTTGAGCGCGAGTTCAAAATCCAAATCCGCCGCCGCCGCCGTTCCAAACTCAAACCAAAGATTGAGAATCGCGGGATACCGGTGCGTCAATTCGCGATAAACGGGAAGCGCGGCCGGGCCGCGACCAGAGAGCAACTGCTGCTGCGCGCGCTGCCAGCGCTCGAGATCGCGCGGCGCCCGCTCCAATTTCGCGAGATCGTGCTGAACATTCTGGGTTAAATTTTCCACGCGGAATAAATAAAGGAAATATCTGGAAATCAGGAAATCAGGAAAAGACCTCCGCGAAAGATGCCGGAGGCATCACAGCTCGCAGCCGGTGGTTGAGCGAAGCGATACCACCAGACGCAACGATAATTATAACTCATCCCGGCAGGGATGACAGCCGCGTGGCGGGATCGCAGTTCATGCTGGCATCCTTCCAGAATGCCCGAGGATTTTGGGCGTTTTTCCGGATGCGCTTCGCTCAACCACCGGCTACGAGCTTCCATCCCTGCCGGGATGCTGCCGACCAATCTCGGCAAATGGCTCGGCAGGAGGCCCCAGCCAACGAATCGGTGAGAAGTTCCGACGAACAAATTTCGCCTTTGGAGGCAGGGACGCCTCGCCGAGGCGCCCGGTTGCGCGTGAAAGTTTTTGTGGGCCGCACCGTTCAACGACGCCTCGCCCCGGACGCCTCGGCGAGGCGTCCCTACCTCCACAAGACAGTTCGTTGGCAGCCTCGCCCTGCCACGTTTATCTTTTCGCGGAGACGCTGCGAAAAAATTCATTTGTGAGGTTGCGGTGCTATTCATTTCTCACCACTTTCTTCTTTCCAAATTGCGGATCGACTTTGAGCAGGAGTGTCATGGTCATCCCCGGTATGGCGCAAAGAATAATCCATGCGAAAAATTTGTGATAGCCCAGATGATCCGCCAGCCAGCCGCTCCACATGCCGGGGATCATCATCCCCAGCGCCATGAATCCGGTGCAGATGGCGTAGTGCGCGGTGCGGCGTGGGCCATCGGCGAAGTAAAGCATGTAAAGTAGAAAGGCCGTGAGCCCGAACCCGTAGCCAAATTGCTCAAATCCCACCGCGCCGCACAGCAGCGGAATGCTCTTGGGCTGCTTCCATGACAGGAGCAAAAAGACCGACTTCGGCAAATACATGACGGCTGCCATGATCGGCAGCATCGTCTTCAATCCGAAGCGGGCCGCCGCAACGCCACCCACGATGCCTCCGCAGGTGAGCGAAATAATGCCCACTGTGCCGTAAACGTAGCCGACTTGAAACGTCGTCAATCCCAATCCGCCGTGGTCCCGCTTGTCAAGCAGAAATGGCTGCAACACTTTTCCCACCTGCGCTTCATCAAATCGGTAGAGCAGGATAAACGCCACCGCCATCGGCAGTCCGGGTTTCTGGAAGAACTCATCAAATGTCTCCAGAAATCCGCCCATGAGATTCCGCCCGGCGCCCACCGGGCCGTCGCCAGATGGCCTTGGCAAAATGAAGCCGTGCCAGAGGGTGAACGCAAAAAACAAGCCCGCCACCGCAAAAAGCGAAATCGACCACGCCTTCGAAACGTCGTGAAACCGATCTTCCAATTTTCCAGCCAGCATCACCAGCAATCCGGTCCCCGCCACCGTCGCCATTCGATAAAAGGTGCTCCGCAAACCCACCCACATGGCCTGCTGATGCTGCGTCATGCTGAGCATGTAAAACCCGTCCGCCGCGATGTCGTGCGTGGCGGAGGCAAAGGCCATTAGCATCAGCATGGCCAGTGACCACGCGATAAAATGGGAGGCGGTGATCGCCCATGCTGTCAGCGCCAGCCCGCTGGCAATGCAGACCTGCATGCTGACGATCCAGGCGCGCTTCGTCCGTCGCGAATCAATCAGCGGACTCCAAATCGGCTTGATCACCCACGGCAGGGAAAGCCAGCTCGTGCAGAGGGAAATCTGTGTCTTTGACAAGCCCAGCTTGGTGTACATGACCACCGAGGCCATCATGACGATGACGTACGGAACGCCGGAGGAAAAATAAAGGCTCGGCACCCAGAGTTGCGCGCGCCGCTGGGTGTTGTTTTCCATTCCGCGCCGGTTACCGGAAATTCGCGGCGACGAGATATTTCATCCAGCGATACCCGCCAAAAACCCAGATCACCGCCGCCGCCGCGATGTAAGGCCCGTAGGGCATCCGCGCCGACCACTCGCGCCGGCGCATGAGGATCAGCCCCACGCCGGCCAGCGATCCCAGCACCGAGCTGATGGCCAAAGAAAAGACCACCGCCGGCCAGCCGAGAAACGCTCCGATGGCCGCCATAAACTTGACGTCACCCAAGCCCATCGCTTCCCGTGGCAGGACCATCTGGTCGGTCACGACTTCAAGGCAAGAGACCTTCTCCGGCTCGAACGTGTCCGCCCCAATTTTCAGCAATTTCTCCTGCAAGCGAATCTCCGCTTTCAGATAGCAGCGATCCACCATTTCCACGCGTTCCGCTGTGATTCGAACTGTGTCTGACGAACGGTAAAAAACTTCGTCGTAAGGCACGTCGCCGCTGGGAGTTTTGATGCAACTCTCTGTAAAGAGAATTTTGCTGCCGGGCGGAAAATTCATTTTGTAACGGCCGAAGAGCAATTTTCCCAGGCGCAGGATCGCATACACAATCCCCGCTCCCACCACCATTCCCACCACGCTGGCGCGCATCGACGGCCCCGGCACGGTGAACGGCACGAACCCTGGAAAACTCATGTGCGATCCCGGCACAAAAAACGCCAGCAGCAGCCCAACCACCATTCCGCCAATGGTGATTTCGTCCGGGATGATGAAGTGCTCAAAGTCAATAAACGTCGCCGCGATCAACCCTGCCAGCAGCACGCAATACACGCCGGCCACCGCTGCCGATTGGGGGCCAAACATCAGCCAGCAAAGCGCGAAGACTGTGCCCGTGAGGGCTTCGACGAGGAAGTAGCGCATTGAAATTTCCGCCCGGCAGTTGGCGCACCGCCCTCCGAGATAAAGCCACGTCACCAGCGGAATATTCAAATACCATGGAATCGAGTAATTGCAGTGCGGACAGTGCGAAGGAGGGTGCACGATGCTTTCGCCGCGCGGCATCCGGTGAATGCAGACATTGAGAAAACTTCCCACCGTGCAGCCAAGCACAAAAAAGACCAGCGTCCAAAAGTGAAACGGCACCTGCGCCATCGCCTGGGGATCGATGATGTGGCTCATCCGTAGAGATTTTTTCGCAGCGCGTCGCGCATCACGTCGACCGGGGCGGGGCGCCCCGTCCACAGCTCCAGAGAGCGCGCCCCCTGGTGGAGAAGCATCCCGGCGCCGTTGGCCGTCTTGCAACCGGCATCGCGCCCGGCCCGCAACAAGCCGGTTTCCATTGGGCGGTAAATCATGTCATACACAAATTTAGGCCGGTGCGCATGAAGCCACTGCATGTCAATCGGCGCCGCGTCGCCCGCCCTGAGACCAAGAGACGTGGCGTTGATGACGATGTCCACGGTCCTTTGCGGATAACCGGAAAACACGGGCAATCCCGGCGAAATCCTCGCAATCTCCGCCGCCAGTTCCGCCACCTTGGATTCCGTGCGATTGACCAAACAAAGCGCCTCCAAATTCTCGCGCGCCAGCCGCAGCGCCGCCGCCCGCCCCGCGCCGCCGGCGCCCAGCACCAGCACCGACTTGCCGCGCAAGCCAGTCAAGTCGAATGCCTCTTTGAGCGCCTGGACGATGGCATCGGCGTCGGTATTGAAGCCGCGGCTTCGCACTTCGCCATCCGGCAGCGAATCCCTCGCGCCGACCGGAATCCATTTTCCGGCCGCGTTGGGCGTTTCGAAAACGATGGTATTGACAGCACCCCAGGATTTGGCCTGTTCATCGACCACATCCACCATGTCGAGCGCCAGCAATTTGTGCGGCACCGTCAGATTGAGGCCGATGAATCCCATGCGCCGCGCACCCTCAATGGCTGGCCGCAAGTGATCCGGGTGGACATCGAACGCCAGATAGCGCCAATTGAGGCCGAGGGCGGCAAGCCCCGCGTTCTGCATGGCTGGCGAGGCCGAATGCTTGACTGGATGCCCAAAGACCGCGCAAAAGCGCGTGCTGGCGTTGACCGATCCGCTGGCGTCATTGGACACACGTTGTTTATAGGGCAAGGGCGGGGGAAGTTCAAACCGCAATCTCGCCGCACACGCCTGCTGGGGTGGGGAAGGTTTTAATCTGGAACGGCCGAACTCAGGAAAAGAGGCCGCATTCGCATTCCAAGCGACGGGAATTAATGTGAATTGAGGGGACAAATACGCCGTGGTGAACGCGGATTAAAGACGCGCGTGAAATTGACTTCGATCTCTTTTCCTGAGTTCGGTCGTTCCAAATTAAAATATTCCCGCTTGCAATTTTGCGGGAGAGTGGAGAAGATGGAAGGCGTTAACGGAAGCGAGCGTAGCTCAGCCTGGTAGAGCATCACGTTGCCAACGTGAGTGTCGAGGGTTCGAATCCCTTCGCTCGCTCCATTTTCTCTTGCAAGCACTTACGAAAAACAGACCCCAATTTACCACAAAAAGTTACCACACATTCACTGTTGTCTGACGATGTTTTTGTTGTTTGGCGATGTCTGGGATGCATCTTTTCACGGTCGATTTTCCTGATCGGATATTTTTCGCTGTCGTCTCAAATTCTCTTTACGATGCGCGGCGAGGCGGGTCCTCTAGGTCACTGGAAAAGATCGTTGAGCAATTCCACAGCGGTTTCCAGAATCACCTGCGCCTGGCCTGGGTCAAGAATCATCAGGCGCTTCGGATGCGAAGTTGAGTTTCCAAGTTCGCGAATGGAATCCCAACGATTTTTGGCCAGCTTCAGAATTGGACCACGAGCGAAAAGAGCATCAATGTTCTCGCTGAAACTCGTGTCAAATTCTCGATTCTGACTTTTGTTCGTCCGTTTCGTTTTGATGCCAAGCTGCTGACACCGAATGCACACCCCCAGGTCCATTACACGCCAGGTCTGCTCGGCACCAAGCGTCAGCAGCGGGTAATAGAACCAACCGTAAATCATTGCACCCCGAGCGACTTCCAATAGCGGGACGATATCCGAAGGCACCTGGGGCTTCAGTTTGGGCCGCTGGAAGAAAGCGATCCACTCGTCTGCAGTCTCGCCAGCGTCAGTAATCTTCATCCACACAGCGGGAGCCTTGTCGACAGCCTGCCAGTTCGCTGTATCAATTTGCTTCAATTTGTGGGGCATCATACCGGGTCAAACACATATACGAGCCAGCGCTTGGAATATTGCGGGAGTTAAAGTTCGCCCGACTCGCTCGTAAAAAGTGATAATCCTGCAGGCGATTCCGGTGTTGGCCATCCTTTGTCCAACCAGTCCTGATATTCTCCCAGCATGAAAAATATCACACAAATCAAAGATGTCATTCCGGTTGGCCTCGACCCCAGACTCTTCCCATCCGAACGCCTGATTTACTGGCTGACCAGACCCAGAAACCCGATTTTGGCCTCATCCGACCCATTCACGGGGGTGTAAAAATCTTTCTGTAAATTGCTTTTCTTCTCTGTAGTGCTATTTCGGAAAACTCTTCATTTTTGGCAAAGTTTTAGGCGGCGAGTTTGGTCAATTTGTCCACGTCCGCTTTGCGGGCGGTCAAGAGCGCAGTAATGGTGGTGCGCCCTTTCTCGGTGACAACATAGCGGTGGGTGCCGCTGACTTTGGCGATCAAGCCATGCGCTCGCAGGAGCCGCAGTCGGCGTCCAATCCAGCCCATTCTGCGTTTGAGTTCGCGGTCATCGCACCGGCTGGGAAAATAGGCCTGCCGAATGTCTCGACTGCGAAAGCCGTTGAGGGCGTACTCTCCCTGGCTGACCATTTCCAAAAGGCGTCCGTCCTCCGGGGCCCAAGGATTGAGGGCGCGGTAGCGCCGCCCCGCCTGCCGCAGGGGCTTGCAGCATTTTTCAACCCATTGGAACAGCGGCACCGTTCCGCTGACGGATCCCAACGCCTGCAAATAACGTTCATTGGCCCGGTGAGAGATTTCTTTGCGCCGTTTCAGGTCGGCCAGCCCCCGGCGCAATGTCAGCCAGCGTTTGGCCTCCTTGGGCCGGCCTTCCGGTTTGCGATAAACTTTAAATTCCTCCGGGTGCGTCACCGTCGTTTCGATCCGCAAAACCGAGCCCTGCTTGTCGTAAAATTTGATCGAGTTGCCGTTAAGACTGTGCTTGACCCGCACGCCCTCCGGCCGCCGTTTGGTGTCGCTGGTGATTTCGCCCTCAAACTGGCCGTACACCCTGCCCGTGCTGATGGGAACGTATCGGCCCAAAAACCTCATCACGTCCGCGCTGGAAAAGGAACTGATGGCATGGTGAACCAGGCTGGGATAAAGCCGGGCCAGGCTCTCGGGCTCCTTGAAAATGACATCGGTGGCATATTCGGTGTCCGAAGCGCTCCAATAGTATTTGAGGTTCAGCGGCTGGCAAATCGACCGGTGCAGGGGATGAACCTCATTGAGCAGCCGGCCCAGCTCCTTGGGCCAGTCAGTTTGCAGTTGCTGGTCCAGCAGGCCTTGAGCGCGCCCCATATCGGCCACCCGCAAAAAGGTGTTCTCCTTCTTTTGATAGGCAATGCCTGCCTGATCCAACTGCTTTCCCAGCCAATGCCGGCCATTGAGGCAGATATTAATCTGGAAGGGAAACCAGGTTTGCAGGCGCAGGTGCATGAAGCCAAACTTGGAATGCTCGAAATAGAAATAAAGATGGCTGCACTTGCGCTGCTGAACCTTCACCTCAATGTGTTTGGTTTGGGGGTTTCCGACGACTTGAAAGGACATGCAGGGTTCCGTGCAATTGAGAATGGCGATCAGTCCCTCGGTGATTTTATCGCGGGCGGCAATCTTGCGCGCCACCTCCTCCTTGCTGGTTTGGCTGGAGGGGACGAAAAGAAAAGGCCGCCCGGCTGTTTGTGCCAGGGCCCTGGCTTTGTCTTTGACCGCTTTGGTGGTCCGTTCGACCAACTGGCTGAAATCCTTGATCAGAATGTGGCAGGCGTTCAAGTAGGCCTCCATCACCTGGGGGCCGTACAACTGGCGCAGCGTCCCGCGCAATCGCAGGCGATCAAAGCCCGAAAGAACTCCTAGAATTGAGGAAGCATGTTTGTGTACAAAAGAGTTGGAAGCGCCGTCATGGGTAAGCGGTTTGTTTTGCATACATCCAATCTTACCCAGACCGGACGGCGCTTTCCTCTTATTTTTGGTTGCGGCTTTGCCGCGCTGTGCCTCGGCCCCATCGGGCTGAGGCGCAGCGGAGGCGAGCGTAGAGAACCAAGAGTGAAACCTTCCCTGCGCTGTCAAGTGCGCGCACGGCTTCCTGCCCTTGCTGTTCCGACCGCGCGCCGACAACAACGTGAAATCCTCGCGACGCAAGTTGGTGTGCTGTTTCGAATCCGATGCCTCGATTTGCTCCCGTGATTAAAACAGTCTTCATATTTCGCGTTCCAAGCTTTGCTGCAGCCATGTTTTCCAAAGGGTGGTCAACGGACCGGATTGACCAGCGACAGGGTCACTGTGAGGAAAGGTCACCTTCTTCATCCGCTCGATCATTTCCGAGGTCGGGGCGGTCCGGCAAATGTCCCAACTCTGTCCTGGGGGATATGCGCCGACGACAAGGAAATCCGGGCTCGCCTCGATGCGACAATGGCCGGTGCCGACCGGCAACACGGCGACATCGCCAGCCTTTACTTTGACTTCACGTCCATCTGGGCCCCCGAGCATCAAGCGCGCGGAACCACCCACGAAAGCCAAAACTTCATGCGCCGTTGAATGGTAATGATGAAATGGGTAAACCCCGTTGCGCCATTGCGGTGGCCAACCGTTCCGCTCGAACAAGGACTCAAATTCCGCAGCGGCCGCTTCGCCGGTTTTGTCCGTCATCACGCCGTGATAGAGCAATACTGGCAGAGTTGGGTTGTTCGGCACCCAGTCGCTTGCAGAAAGTATGAAAGATTCAGGTTTCACAAGATTAGGCGAGGCAGCCGTCAACGCGTCCGCCACCCCGGTCGTCGCGCCAGCGGCCATGACCTTCAAGAATGCGCGCCGGTTCGCCTTTCTCATGGTAACAAATTCCAAGCGCCAGCGGAAAACGCAAGGGCCGATTGGAATTCGCGCTTATCGAACTCGCGGCTTTGCGGCACGCAACACGCGCAAAGTGAAGCCTCGGCCATTTTCAAATGGTTCGACGCGAGCGGTGATTTCGAGAACGGGATAACGGACCGTCGACAAGCCATAAGTTTGATACGTCGAGGCAAATAGCTCGGTTTCCACCATGCCGGTCCAGTCGGCGAGCGTGAGGAATTTCATGGGCTCTCCAGTCACCTGGTGGTGCATCCGTTGTTCAACAATCAGACCGCACGTCACGATTTCCTCGCCGATGTGCTCATGCATGCGTGAAACCGGGCAATACGTTTGCAGCGCGGTAATCGGATGGACCTTGACTGCTCGCCGAATCGTGACTGGCGCCGCTTCGGAAAGGCCGAGGTAACGAATTTTGCCCGCACGAACCAACTCACTCATCGCTCCGACCGTCTCCTCGATTGGGACCTGCGGATCAACGCGATGCTGGTAGTAGAGATCAATGACTTCGACCCCGAGGCGCTTCAAACTCGCTTCGCAGGCCTGGCGAACATATTCGGCCTTCCCATTTACGCCGATAAACTTGCCTTGCGCGTCGCGCACATTGCCAAATTTGGTGGCGAGAATGACGCGATCCCGTTTTCCCTTGATGGCCTGTCCAACGAGGCGCTCGTTTTCTCCGCAGCCATACGCGTCGGCCGTATCCAGGAAATTAATTCCGAGGTCAATCGCCCGATGGATCGTCGCGACAGACTCGGCGTTGTCCCGAGGACCGTAGAATTCTGACATGCCCATGCAGCCGAGCCCGATGGCTGACACCGTCGGCCCATGGCGACCAAGTTTTCTCTGTTGCATAACCAGCCTTTCGTTGATTTAGCAGGTACTCGGCGAGTCGGACCGCGTCAACGGTCGGTGGTATCTCCGAAGCTCGATTTGGATCCGTCGGCGTGCAAAGCTCAAGGCATGGCAATTTCCGCAACAGGGACGCCCGTGTGGACTGAGCGACTCCGAATTCGCTCATATGATGCTGACGCTACGCGTCGGGCGTCCAATCCCAGCCTCTGTCGGTGTTTTCTTGAGGCGGCCTGGAATCACGCCGAGGCCCTGGGTATAGGCTGCACACACCTCCGCGCCCAGGGAAAATTCTGGGTATTGGCTCGTTTTCTGTTCGAGGTGCAGCAATACCCAACGTGGGGCGACTGGGTGACTCTGAGGACATGGCCGCGTGGGATTA
Source organism: uncultured Verrucomicrobiae bacterium (assembly GCA_963764165.1). Classification (GTDB taxonomy): domain Bacteria; phylum Verrucomicrobiota; class Verrucomicrobiia; order Limisphaerales; family Palsa-1400; genus Palsa-1400. Next base: position 1,563,043 of record CAVXRD010000002.1, on the reverse strand, counting down.
AGTCCGCGTTCGCGTTGAGAGAGTTTGAGTTTTCAACCGAAACCGGGACGCGATTCGCCGCGGGGTCGAGCGCCTGGTTAGTGGTCGACGCCGACTCAAAACGGCCGCAGCGCATTCACCACCTTCTCCCGAACCTGGCAGCCTTGGACTGCAGCGCCGCGCTCAAGCGAGATGCCGCCAGGCTCGCCGGCAATGAAACCTGGGACAGCGAGTCGCCAATTACCGCCCATTACTCCGACATCGACGTAAATCAGCACGTGAACAGCAGCCGATACATCGATTGGATGCTGGACGGATATCCCGCAGACTTTCATCTCTGCCACTTCTTACATGTTCTGGAAGTGAACTACTTGAACGAGACGCACGACGGAGAAAGCCTGGTCCTCCGAACCCACCAATGCGATTTGGGTGTGTTCAACCATTCTCTGGTAAAGTCGGACGGAAGAGAGGTCTGCCGCGCGCGTCTGGACTGGAAGCCCCATCCAACCGGCCCACGCCCAACTCCATGAAACTGTTTTTATTCAGCGATCTACACCGAGACAGAGCGGCTGCGGCCCGGATTGTCGAACTGGCGCGCGGGGCCGATGTCGTTGTTGGCGCTGGCGATTTTGCGAGCGTGCGACGAGACGTTTCGAGCTGCATTGATGTTCTCGCCAACATTCCCATCCCCGCGGTCCTGGTCGCGGGCAATAATGAATCTTACGAAGAGTTGGTTGCCGCCTGTAAGAACTGGAAGAGCGCGCACGTTTTGCAGGCGACGAGCGTGGAGATCGATGGCGTGACGTTTTTCGGCCTCGGTGGCGGAGTGCCGGTGACGCCTTTTGGGAGCTGGAGTTGGGATTTTTCGGAGCAAGATGCAGAACGATTGCTTTCCGCCTGTCCGGCCAAGGCCGTCCTGGTTTCGCATTCGCCGCCGAAACGCTTTGTTGACGAAGATTCGTCGGGTCGGAGCCTCGGCAGCACGGCAGTCCGCGATGCAATTTTGCGCTTGGAGCCGCCCTTAGTGGTTTGCGGGCATATCCATGCCAGCGCCGGCCAACGCGCCCAGCTCGGCGCAACAACGGTCATCAATGCTGGGCCGACTGGCATCACCTTTGATCTGCGGGTCTAGCTTTTTTGCGAGCAAAGCCCCTATTCCATCAATCAATCCGGATACTTCAATCTGACATTGCTAGAAAATACTTTAAAAAACTACTTGCGTGTAACCTAGGAGCTATGCTACATGTCTTACACGTTCAATGAAAACTTGCTTAAACATATCAGCCACGAATTGGCCGACAATGCGAGTCGCGAAGGCGACACGTCATAGCCGGTGCAACCAGGGCTATGTGTTTAGCCTTGGACTATCCTTGGCCTCGATCGGGAAACAAACCGAAGGCAATCCGGATAGACTGGCTGTAAGCAGGTGATGAACTGAAATAGACCTTTTCTCCACCCTGCTTGCGAAAGTAAGCAGGGTTTTTGTTTTCCCTGCGTAACCGACGAAATGAAAAGCGAATAACGAAAGGTTAGTGAGTCTGTGAACATAGAAAGCGTGACATCTAGATGATGTCCTCTGGCAGCAAATTTAAAATAGCGAAGACGAGCTATAGCTGGTCACCGATGGTCCATGTCTATCAATCGTCGCTAGCTACGCCAGGCCTAGAAAAAAGAATTTTACAATCTAAAGGCTTCCCAGGAGGTGTGCCTCTAAACACCGAAACAGCCGCCGTGAAACCGCGGGTTGGTAGCGCAAGCTAGCAAGAGGTGTTTGTTCTTTATTGAAATGGCAAGAGCCAGGAGCGCAATGATGCTCCTGGCTCTCTTACTTTCCGCGGCTGTGATTTAACAGCAGAATGTCGTCCTGCCAGGCCGATTGTCCGGGTGCAACTCCCGGCAGCCGCACCAATTCTTCACAGGCTGAGCGTCAGCACGCAGCCGAGTCTCCAAAACTCAGCTCACTCCGGGCAGCACGGAGGCAGCCTGCCAATCTTCGGGGGTCGTGGCAGACAAGCAATGCACTTGCCCTGCAAGCAAGGTTATGTGGGAGCATTACCCACCGACTCCACCATTTTATTTGATTGCGGGAAACTCGACCGACGCACAGAGAGAAGCCTCATAAACTTCTTCAGGTGGGTTTGACTCCCACTCCCGCTACCATTTTTCAAGGGAAGCGATCCAGTTGCCCGACTGTAAATCGGGTGTCGCAAAACAAAACTGGAAGTGACGAACTGGAGCATTACCAGCGTTTCCCACCATTTCATTTCGGACTCGTAGCTCAATCAGCGGAGCGCCCCGTTGTCTGCGGGAGGGTTGAGGGTGCAACTCCCTTCAGGTCCGCCATTCTTCACGGAATGTAGCTCAGTCTTAAGAGCGCCCGGCCTGGGACCGGGAGGGTCTTTGCAGACGGCCAAGCAGGTGAAAATCCTGCCATTCCGACCATTTCTGCTGCCGTGGTCGAATATACGAGGCATCCGCCTTCTAAGCGGAACGATGCAGGTGAGACTGCGGTTCGCGATAGCGAACATGTTTATGTGGGCACCTGACTTGCAGGACTTGGGAAGTCAATCCTGCCGGCAGCGCCACTGCATTTGCCAGGTGGTGTCAAAGTAGCACGGCGGCCTGTTAAGCCGCTTGTCTTGGTGCGAGTCCAAGTCTGGCAGCCAATTCGATAACTTTTTGCCCGATACGATTATGACGAAGGTATTGTCTGCGCCTGATCCTATTTCCGCAAACGGTGCCCAAGTCCCTGGGCTCGGTCAGCCTCGCGGCCTCTGGAAGCTTCCTTTCGGAAGCCGGACCCTTCCCCTTCGCCACGCAGAAATCTTAATGGACAGAAAATCGTTTGAAAGTCAGTTTTGCGGACTGCAAGCAGATATTGTGGCCGTGCGCGAGCACGTGGCTGCGCCTGTCCCGAAAACAGAATCCGCTCAAACCGGAGGTCGGAGCGTTACCCGGTGGCCGTCTGCCAAGACCCTTCCGCCAAATTCAACATCAACGAAAGGAATACCATGAAACCCGTTAACCGTTTCCAGAGCCACCTTCTCTACCGGCGAAGTTACAAGCCGCGCCGAACCATTCGAATCCGACCGATTGCGAAGTGGAACCTCGTGTTTCGGCCGGTCAATCGCTTCGGCATTAAACCTCAATTGACCAACGATTCGTGATTCAGCGAAGGCCGAGCACGACATCACTTTTCACGTTCTCGTAGCTCAAAAGAAGAGCGCCCGGCTGATAACCGGAAGACCGCGGAGCGTTACCGTGCGGGACGACCATAAACTTGATCGTGCGCAATGGTGGCCGTGCGCAAGCACCCCTGAGTAGCTGAGGCAGATTAGCGCTTCGCTGAAGACGAAGAGACGTTGGCGCAATACCGACCTCAGGGGCCATTTTTACCAGAGAGGAGAGCGCACAACGTTAAGGCCCGCCTGCGAGCGGCGACGTCGCGTTCTCTTCCCTGGAGGATTTCGTCCGTGAATGCAAAGGTGCTTGCGCACGGCCACCCCTCGAGCGACTGGCCCTTCAAGCCGGACTGGTCGCCGTGCGCAAGCACTCGGTGCAAGTCCGATCACGGATGCCATTTTCAAATCAATTTGTCCGCGTAGCTCAGTTAGATCAGAGCGTCACCTTGCGAAGGTGAAGGTCGCAGGCGCGAGTCCTGCCGCGGACACCATTTTGTCAGCCCCTGTGCCTCAGAAGCAACAGGGCGAGTTTCGTAAACTCGTAAACGTCGGTGCGAGTCCGACCAGGGGCTCCATTTCCAGGGTCGTGATGTAATAGTGAGCATCTCCGCCTGTGACGCGGACTGTGCGGGTGCGAATCCCGTCGCCCTGACCATTTTGATGGGCCGAAGTTGATCGATTATCTTCCACAAATAAGGAGGGTGTACCGTCCGTGGCGAAAGCCTTGGCGGTCCGGGTTCGATTCCCGGCATGGAGTGCCTCCGTTCGATCACGCCACTTGCCCATCTGACCACCCCGTAGTTCAACTGCGAGAGAACGTCCGGCTTTAGGTCGGAAAATGTGGGTTCGATTCCCATCGGGAGTGTCCAATTTACGACGGGCCGATGATATTGGGTTATCTGGTAAAGTCCTGTTCTGCAGGATGAGCGGATTCGACTTCCGCGCAGTCAGGCAACTGGCTGACGACCCAACTCGCTCCTTGTCCGTCAGATTATTTGCGCCGACATTTTCGACGGGTCGCAGGATTGGGTTATCCTTGATAAGGACGCGGTCGCTGGTTCGAGTCCAGCCTCTGGCGTTGGCCGTGTGCTAACACCCGGAGTAGCTCAGCGGTAGAGCACGTAAACTCCCAGTTCGTTTTTTATCCGTCGGTTCAATCACCCCCCGTCGTCGGGGCAAGTGTGATTGCAATTTCATTCGTAAACTGAACATGTGGCGGTATGCGTTCCGCTCGGGGAATGGGCGTTGAACTGAACCCGCGATACGCAGGGTAACACAAGTGAATCGCTCCATGATTAGGCAAGGCCTCGATGACATCGTCAAAGACGCCCATCTGCCCCTCATAGTCCACCGCGGCGTCCGCGAAGATCACAAGCGTCGCATTTCTTAAAGCGACCATTACAGAAAGCCTCAAGCGGCCGTTACCGCTCAGGCAATTGAGGGGAAGCGAGAGGTCCATTTTAGTTTTTCGCATCGCTTCGTTGATTTCGGTTTCTTTCAGACCCTTTCTTTGCAAATAGGTCATCAGTGGCCTGTTAAAAGTTCTTTGCTTCCGCCATCGACCGAAAAATGAAAGGCGATGGCTCGGGATTGATGTTAACTCGTTGGCAAGGGTTACAGTTGACATCAATGAAATATTCGGGTGCCGAGATGCCCCGGTCAGCAATTTTACCAACTCGGTCTCATCCCAATGCTCCGGAAGTAGGAGATTTACCATTTCGCCGGTCCGAATAGAAAAAGGAGGCATTCTCGCATCCGCGATGTCGAAACCTCTGCAGTCCATCAGTTGGCTCCCGCTCATAACAACCTGATTAGCACAAGAGGCGACATTTTCACAGATCGGCATATCGCCTAAAGCCAAAATCCTCAACGATTTTCAGGCACTCTCATCCGTCGGTCGAGGTAAACCATCCGCGCGCCCTGCCAATTGGACTTTCATCGCCGAATGCAGCGATGTTCAACCACAACACCTAACGAAGGAGGCAATATGGCAAATACATCAAACGAACATGACGGGCCTTTTTTTCGAAATCACCAGCAAACGTCGCAAAGGTTTCCCCTCTGAGACTCGAGTCAAGAAAGGATTCCAAATCGTGCATGCGAACAAAGAGCTTCGCGAGAAGCTCGGTCGCAACGACCCGTGTCCCTGCGGATCCGGACGCAGCTTTCAAGAAATGCTGCATGCAAACAGGCCGTTATGATGGCCGAGAGCGGAACCACTTTTTTCCGCGAATAAAATAAATTGCAGTGCACAAGCACCTTCTGCGGGCCGAAGAACATGGGTTATCACTGCAAATGACCACCCCACGTTCACCAACTTGTCCGCAGCTTAACCGATAGAATACCCGTGCCGGGAGTTGGCGGCGCGCACATCAAAAGGAGGCCACCATGGCTATCAATTACGCACGTCAGTTCAACCGCCGCATTACGCCTCAGTCGCAGCCGATCCCGGGTTCGACCCAGGTTCGCAACTCCGGCGGCGGCTTTTCCTGGGAAGTGGATGACTGGACGCGGCTTGACCGTTTCCTGATCCTCGGCGCCGAAGGTGGCACGTATTACATCGCGGAACGCGATCTCGTGAAACAGAACCACGACGCGATTATCCGTTGCATCAAGGCGGATGGCGTTCGCGCTGCGAACCGCATCGTTGAGATCAGTGATGCCGGCCGCGCGCCCAAGAACGATTCGGCCATCTTCGGCTTGGCGCTCGCCGTCACGCACGGTGACGCCCAGGCGAAGGCGCACGCGTTTGCGAACTTGAACAAGGTCTGCCGCATTGGCACGCACCTGTTCCACTTCGCCGAATACGTGAATGCCATGCGCGGCTGGGGCCGTGGTCTGCGCAACGCCGTGGGCGACTGGTACATTTACCGTGATGCCGACGATCTCGCGCACCAGGCGGTGAAGTATCAGCAGCGCGACGGTTGGTCGCACGGCGACTTACTCCGCCTCGCCCAGCGAACGCGTTCTCGCTTTTGTCGATGTGGTGGAGAAACATTGGCGCGGTGGTGCGGCGGTCGGTCCGTCGCCGGAACAATTGGAGTGGCTTGCTTGGGCTCGATCTGAGGCGAAGAGACTCGCGCCTTGGTCCGAAAATTATCCGGATCCAAACTCGGTTCGTAATTTGGATCCCGAAAAAATCCCAGTTGGCGGTCCGTATCCGAAAGTTACGACATTAAAGCCACACGAATTCAGGCATCCGGCGCCTGAGCACCAATCACCGTATCCGGGTTTTTATGGATCCCGGTATTGACGCGGTTTTGCCTCTGTAATTGCTTCAGCTCCGTCACGAGTGCGGCATCCACTAACGCGATCTTTCCAATCACTGATTGCGAACGACAGAGTTCCAGCACTCGCGAGGCGTCCGCTGCCTTTGGCGTATAGAGGAGCAGCCTGATCACTTGCACGATGTGCTTCCCGTCATGTTTCAGTAGGGATCGTCGATCGCTTTTTAACTCCTCTTCTGGCGGGTTCCAGCGCGCGCCCGCATCGAGCAACAGTTCAATGCTCTGGAGTTTTTCCACGTTCGCCTGTTCGTTTGGAATTCGAGTGAAAATATTTTCAGCCGGCCGGCTGCCGACCAAGCGCTCAAGTGCGACGCACGAATCGCGTTTGCTGTGATTGAGCTTTTCGCGTGGGATGACCTGAAGCAATTGTCTGAACAGTTCGACGTTATGGTTGTAGCTGGTCGCATCAAGCAGGGCAACGGCTTGCTCAGCCGTCGGGTTGAGATGCAAAACTTTCAAGAGCTTCGGGTCACGCCCCCAAGCTGCATCCGCAGCTGCGGTTGACCACCCGCATTCTTCTGCTTCGAATGGGAAGAACTCTTCAAGGTTGTCTGGGGCCACGCGGAATGGGTCCGCGCCTGCCCAGACGAGCAGTGCTGCCCAACGAACGTCCTTGTTACCAACAGCGATGCGGCCCGGCCCCCCGGGAGAAATCCCAGGCCTTTCCAACGGCTCGTTCGGATTGGACCCCGCGACCGCCTAAAACACCAACTGCAAGCGCGTAAAGAGGACTTCTTCAGGCTGCTTGGTGACGGTTGCTTTGGGGCCGCTGCCGCCTTCAAAGGTCGTCCGCGAGAAACTCGTGTTGACGCGCACGTTGCGGGTCAAATACCAGTTCAATCCGACCGCCCAAGCCTCCGCTTCATGGGCTGATGTCGTCGGGTCGGCGTAGCCGGCGAAGGCTTTTTTGTCGATATTGACCTGCTCCAGGCGCCCCACCAATTGCACGGCGCCCCAGCGGCCGTTGAGCGGCGAAAACGGCTGGCCGGGCGTTACTCCATAATACGAATCCTTCTCGCCCGTCAGCACGTAGCCGGCGGAAACTTCCCAGCCGGTGTTCTCAAGGTTTGCCGAAGTTGTTTTTTTCGCGAAGTTGCTGACGTGATCGTTGTTGAACACGTATTCGCCCAACAAACCAAACGGGCCCCAATAGTAATATGCCTGCGGCGTCAGCCGCGTGTGAATGCCTGTGCTGGCGGCGCTGTTCGAATAGGTGAAAAATTTCTGCTGGCCGTCGGTGACGTAACCTTGGGTCAATCCGGTTCCGTTGGGGCTGTTCGTGCTGCCGGCGTCCAATTGGTAGGTGCCCGCCACGCCGACGCCGAGGCCCTGAAGGTACGAGTGTGAGGTGCGCAGGAAAGGTTGAAAGAAGAGGCGAGCGTCAAGGCTCTTGTTGTTATCGATGTCGTTGTTGGTGGTGGTGGTCAGGTAGTCCGGCGAGCCGTTGAAGACGCCCGCAGCGTAACTGACGATGCCGCCAAATAAGTTTCCGTGCAGTTCTGCGCCGAGATCGCGATACGGCACCAAGTCGGTCGCGATGGAGCGCTCATTAAGGAACGTCCATTCTTCCGGCTGCAATGCTTCCAGCCCTACCGGCGGCTTCATTTTGCCGATTTGCAATTGCAACGCCTGATTATACCTGTAGTTGACTTGCGCATCGAGGATTTGCACGGTGTTGCCGCCAAACTCGGGCGTCAATAAGAAATCAAAGTCGTGGTAAATGGTGCCGGACACGATTGGGCGCGCCCGTCGCAGCAGGAATGTGTCATTCCCTTTCGCCTGGTCGTCCTTAAAAAATGTCCGGCTGTCCGCCTGCACCAATCCGTGGAACCCGATGACGAAGTTGCTGTCGCCCGAATTGAAAACAAACCCTTCCGGACTGGCTGAAAAGGAGACAGTCGCTGCTGGCGCGACAGTTTCGTTCGTCGAAGCGGCCACTGCAACCGAGCCTGAGGCGACGGACGCAGGCTGCGTTGGCTGCTTTTGCTGGCTCACTTGTGACTTCAAGTCCTTGAGTTCCTGTTCAAGAGCGTTGATGCGTTGGAGCAGTTCCTCTGTCGTTGGCGGGTTGTCAGCGGCCCGGACGCTCAACATAAAGGCGAAAAGAACGAGCGTGGTGGCGAGAAAACGAGGGAGACTATGATTGGGAACACATCTCTTCATATTTTTAGGCTTCCGTTATTTTAGTTCTGTTTGTTGCGATAACTGGACCAACCTTAACAATATACTCTATTATGTCAATAGGCATTATGTGTTTTATTTATATGAAGTGAAATCACGTTGCGCAGTTTCGGATTGGAGGGCTTGGGAATTCACCCCTGCCGTTTGTGGAAGAAATTGGGCCGATGTGCGTTACAATCGCGAAATAGAGCGCGGAGAACGCCCCAGTATCCTAGCCGAAGGGAATCGCATTTGGGACGGCTGTTCCGCAGAAATCGTCGGAGGAACAATGAAACATCTGTTCAAGGTGGGACGCCTCGCTGAAAACAGTGAAGAATTTCACTTTTTCCGCGCTGGAAAAAGGAACGCTACGATGGCAAGAATGGCGGCGACAAAGACCAAAGTGCCGCAAAAAACGGCGCGCTGCCAAGAAATCGGACGCGGGCTCAAGCTTATTGTCACTATGGCCATCGCCACCAGCAAGAGGTCTCCCGCCAAAAGATACCACTGCGGCACGCTCGCCGCCGGTTCGACCGCCGACGCGGGCACGGGCGCGGTTGCGGGCGCGCGCACGGGAGCCTGAGGCAAAGGAGGGGCGGGCAGGTGGGAGGGCTTTGGCTCGGGTTCTGGCGGCGCAACTTCCAGCTTTGTCTCGCGCATCAGCGTGCGCACTCCCAAACTGACGGGCGCTTGGCCTTTTTCCTCGTTCAGTGGCGGGCCCATGAGACTGCCTAATCCCCGGCCTAAACCTTGTTTTGACATCGCAAGAATCCTGCCGAGATCGGGCGTCGCATTCAATCTTTTTCTGCGGGATTCACGGGGCTCCATTTGTCATTTCCATCTCCGCTGTCACGTGGCAATTTTCCTCTCCGCGCCCTCGGTCTTCTGTTCAAATTTTGTCGCGAAGCAATCATGCGGTGGTTTGGGGTGATTAAAGGCGGGTGAGACGCCATTGAGATTGCCGCCGAATTCGCAAGCGCGGCTGTGTTGGAGACCCGCCGCAGCCGCTTCGAAACCATTGGCGCGTTGACCTGTCTTTCGCAATGGCCGCAAGAAAATCGTTTTCGGCTGTTTGTGTCTTGCTGCCGCTGGCCTTCGACACAGCCGCACCTAAATGCAGGCGAGAATCACCGCCTTTAATTGCACGCCGCGGGCTCGGCGGCGTGCCTGCGCGCTGGACAACGCTGGCGCGACTCGCTACTTTCTTCAGTGTGATACTTACAAAAGTCTTTGCCATGAAGCTGCTTTTGGGATTTGGCTTCGGCCTGATTATCCTCGCTTTGCTGTGAAGCGGTTCGGCTACGTTTTCGATCCCATTTTTCTACTTTCGTGCGCGCTTTATGCGTTGAATCGCTGGCTGATCAAGCCGCACACGCACATCGCGTTTTTCCACAATTGGTTTAACGACACCTTGCTCATCCCATGCGCACTGCCGCCACTTCTTTTCGCGCATCGATGGCTGAAATTGCGAACTCACGACCGTCCACCCACAGCGAGCGAGGTCGTCGGGCACGTCATCGGATGGTCGATTTTGTTCGAGGTCATCGGCCCGAAAATCATGCCCACGACGGGCGATCCGTGGGACGCCGTCGCTTACGCGTGCGGTGGCGCGGCGGCGTATCTCGGCTGGCGGTTGTGCTACAGTGCGACCGACGATCATCGTGCCAATTTTGACCCGCTCGCGCCCCATTACGGGTGGATGGAAGATGTGCTGGCCGGGCAAAAATTGCGCCGATGCCGTGCGGCTTTTTTGCAATCCATTCCGTCGCCGCGCCGCGCTCTTATTGTTGGCCAGGGGCATGGCGGGTTTGTCGCGGAATTGCTGAAGGCGCACCCGGGCGCTCATTGCACCTGTGTTGATTCCAGCGTTGGGATGCTCGAAGCGGCGCGGGCGCGGTTGCGCCAAAACGGTGTGGAAGAATCACGCGCCACTTTTATTCATGCCGACGCGATGGAATGGACGCCGCCACCCGGCGAATATGATTTGATCGCGACGCATTTCTTCCTCGATTGCTTCCGCCCCGAGCAACTCGAGCGGCTGCTGCCGAAATTATCCGCCGCCGCCGCTCCGAAAGCGTGCTGGCTGCTGTCAGACTTTCGCGAACCGGAAGCGGGACTGGCGCGGTGGCGGGCGCGAGCGGTGATGGAAATCATGTATGTATTTTTTCGCTGGGCGACCACGCTGCCCGCATCGCAATTAACGCCGCCGGACGCGTTGCTGGCAAAATGTGGATTTACGCTCGGCCAGCGCCAGACGTTCGACTGGGGAATGCTCCACAGCGATCTTTGGCTCAGGCAGGTTCCCGTTCAATAAGAAGTTTGTTAAACACCCCGCAAGCTCTCGAGGCGGGCGATCCGTTCTTCCAAGGGAGGATGCGACGCGAATAACGCCGCAAATCCCCCGCTCTTGCCCGAAATCTTCAGCGCCTGAAACGCCGGCTGTTGCTGTGGGCCGTAAGAATCCGCCCCAGCTTCATGAACTTGCTCCAATGTTCGCAACGCCGAAATCATGTGGTCGCGGCCCGCGTATCGCGCCCCGCCCGCGTCCGCCCGAAATTCGCGCCAGCGCGAAAACCACATGACCACAATCGAACCGAGAACCATGAAAACCATATTGAACAAATCGCGAAGCATCCACTCCATATACCAATTGCCGCCGCGGTCCTCGTCGCGATCCGAATTGCGCGTGAGCGCCATTGCAAGAATCCACGAGAGGAAAAACGCAAACGAGTTCACCACGCCTTGAATCAGCGTCATCGTGACCATGTCGCCGTTGGCAATGTGCGCGATCTCGTGGCCGAGCACGCCTTCCACATCGTATTGGCGCATCCGCCCCAGCAATCCGGCCGACACCGCCACCAAAGAGCGTGAACGGCTCGGCCCGGTCGCAAAGGCGTTGACTTCCGGTGAATCGTAAACGCCCACTTCCGGCATGGTGGAGAGCCCGGCCGTTCTGGCCAATTGATGCACCGTTCTCACCAACCGGCTCAGATCAGGATCGGTGGTATTCGGATCGATAACGCGGACGCCTTTCGTCACCTTCGCCGCCCACCGGGAAATGGCCAGAGAGAAGAACGCTCCGCCCATGCCCCAGGCAAAACAAATAAAGAATAAATTCTGCGAGCCCCCAATCCGCCTCACGTACCCGCGGAACACGAGATTGACGATGATCCCGATGGTCAGCATCACCAAGAGGTTGACAACCAAAAAGAGGGAGACCCGTCTTGCGACCTGCACAAATTTCATAAAAATTCAATTTTCGAAAGTCCGGCGGAATTAAGTCCGGCGGACGTCAATACAACTGTAGTTTGGGCCTTTTTTGGCAAAATTCAACTGGTGTTGGGCGGCGCAAATCCCACTTGTTTTGGCCGGGGGGTTACTTTAGATTCGGGTCAACAAAAGCTTATGGCCGACATTGCAAACAAATATCCCGACAACGTCACGGGCAAATACTACGTGGACAACCAGTGCATCGACTGCGACCTCTGTCGCGAGACTGCCCCCAACAATTTCACCCGCAACGAGGACGGTGGATATTCCTACGTCAAACAGCAGCCGGGTTCCCCTGACGAAGAAGCGCAATGCAAAGAAGCCAAGGAAGGCTGCCCTGTCGAAGCCATCGGCGATAACGGCGAATAGTTCGCGGTCGTTGCGGCTAATTCGCCTTCTCCAGGCGAATTAGGACAATTTCAGATCTGGTCCCCAACCGCATGGGCGGCCCCCACGTCCCTGCGCCGCTGCTGGTGATGACGGCCATATTGCCTTTCATGTTCAGCCCGTAGGCGAACGGCCCATGCACCCAAAAAATCACCCAGCACCACGGCCAGAACTGGCCCTTATGCGTGTGCCCGGAAATTTGCAGCGAGACTCCCGCCTCCTCCGGCACCGAAAGATTCGACGGCCGGTGCGCCAGCAAAATGCTCGGCGATTTTCGATCCACCGCGATGCCGCGCAGGATTTCTTTGTAATACTCAGGGTCGGTCGTTTCGCCATCGTGGACGCCGACGATTTGCAAGCCTTCCACCGTCACTTTTTCATTGTGCAGCACGCGAACCCCGGCTTGCCGAACGGCTGAAATATATTTGTTCCGGTCGCTGAATTCCTCGTGATTGCCGGTGACGTAGAAAATTCCCGCTGGCGCGGCCAAATCGCGCACGGGCGCAACGAGCCCCGCAAAATCGGCTTTCGGCCCGTCGAATAAATCACCGCAAATAAACACGGCGTGGGGTTTTAGCGAATTGGCCGTGTTGACGATCTTTCGCGCAAAGGCGGCGCGGCGCATGTTTCCCAAATGCAAATCCGTCATCAGCAAAACGTCCCGCCCATGCCACGCCGCCGGAAGATTTGTCAACAATGCAGTGCGGCGCGTCACGCGAAGCCACGACGCGTTGGCGAGCCCCGCCATCCCCGCCACCACAGCGGCTCCGTAAAGAGCGGCGGCAATGTTGTGTTCCGCCCAGCCGAGCCCGGCGAGCTTCGAGATTCCCAGTGCAATCCAGCACCCAAAAGCCGCGAACAAAAAGAAATTCAAGAATCCGAGCCAGACGGCGGCAACGCGATAACTCCACCGGTGCAGCAAGCTGGAGTGGCGCAACCCGGCGACGACGGCGCCAATAAATATTCCCGACAGAATATACGGAATCGCCAGCCAGGCTTTCGGCCCAGTGAAGCCACAGAAGCGCTCCCACGTCCAAACGGAAAACCAGGTGCCCGAAAAGAAAACGCCGCAGACGGTCAATATGAACGACAGCATTCCCCGGCGTTCCGATTGATGCGCCGCCTCCGCAGAATTTTTATCGCTCACGGCTCCAGCGTGAAAAGTTCGCCGAAAGTGGCCGGCCCGGTGATTGCAATGCCATGCACTTTCTCTGCGTAATGCTTAAACGTGGAGGATACGTACGCGACGCCTCCCGGCATGGCCGCCAGAAGCATTTCGTAATATTCGAGCCTCTCTTTTTTTTCCGGCGATTTGAAGTAGTTCAGGCAATGAATCTTCGAGGGCGTCCCGGCGCTGCGATCAATTGTCAAAACGAGCAAATTCAATGCGGATGCGGTGGCCTCTTTCAATTTCGGCAGCGCCTTCTCCAATCCGCCCGCCTGGATCACCTGCTCCAAGGCCCATTCGGTATCCACCTTGCGATCCAGCGTTTGGTCTGGTTTGACGCCGCCATTGTGCGCGAGAAAAATCACTTCGCGATCGGTCGTGGCCACGTATGGATGCGAAAAAATGTGCCCCTCCAAAGTTGGATCGCCGGCGAAACGCCCGTGGAAAATCGCGCGAATATCGCCTTCCAACGTGGGCAGCGCCGCGTCGTCTTCGTAAATCGACGTCTTGGTGCGGTAATGGAAAAGTCCGTTGCTGGCGTGAATGACGTAGCCCCATCCGTGACAGTGGCGCGAACAGCCGGGCGCAATTTCCGGCAGCGCCGGATCATTTTCGCACGCGCGCTTAAGACCGGCGTAGAGCGAGACCAAATCCGCCTCACTGTTTCCTGCATAGCCAAACATTCGACAAGCCATATGCGCGTTAAGCTAAATTGAAGGTCGGCATCGGTCAAATCGCCAAACTTTGAACTTTAGCCCGCGGGCCGGCAGCGGTAGGCTCAGGCACCGTCATGTATAAGAAGATACTCGTCGCTTTGGACAACAGCCGTGCGGATCATGCCCTTATTCCCCACATCACCGAGTTTGCCCGGCGTTTCAAATCAGAATTGCTCCTGATGCATGTGGCCGACGGCTGGGCCGCCCGCAATTATGACCGCCTCAACCTTGTGGAATCCGAGGAAATGAAAAAAGACCGCTCCTATCTCGAAAAAATGGCGGCGGAACTGCGCGAATCCGGGGCGAAAGTTTCGGTCCATTTGGGCTTGGGAGACCCGGCGGCGGAAATTCTGAAAACTTCCGCCCGCGAGCATTGTGACCTGATTGCCATGGCCATGCACGGGCACCGTTTCGTCGCGGATTTGGTTCTCGGCAGCACCATCCATGTGGTCCGGCACAAATCCAAGATTCCGCTTTTCCTGGTGCGGGCGAAATAGGAATTGCGGCACATGCGCCCCGGCTTGGCATCTGGAAATCGATCCTATGCGGGAAGAACTGCCAAGGCTCGGGAAAATCTCGCGACTGCCGAAGCGCCGCAGGCGCGGAACCTTTGTAGAAACGATCCGAAAACATGCTTAAGCTCCGTCGGGAGCGGCGCCTCCCGCGCGCGAGTGAAGGCCACCAGTGCCGCGCCTCCGGCGCTTCGTGGCAATGCCGCATGAAGAATTGGTCTCACACCTCGCCACCATTTTACTCCCGCCATTTTACTTGCAATTGCCCCTGCGGTTTCCGAACATCCGATTTAAGCGGACGGGGCTTGCCTCGAATCGCCGGTCATCGGCGTAAGCCGAAGTGTCCACGGTCTTTTCATTCACATGGTAGATTCCAATTCTGTCAATGTCCTGGGCGTTGCGGTCAGTCCCTTGAACATGGACCTGGCCATTCAGCAAATTGCCGAGGCAATTTCCGCCCGCAGAAAAGGCTACATCTGCGTCACGGGCGTTCACGGTGTTTCGGAAGCCCAGACCGACGCGGAATTCCGCCAGATTCTCAACCGCGCGTTCCTCTGCACGCCGGACGGCATGCCGCTCGTATGGATGGGCCGGCTGCAAGGGAAGAAATCCATGGATCGCGTCTACGGCCCGGACTTGATGCTCGCAGTCATGGAGGAATCGGAAAAGCGCGGCTGGCGGCATTTCTTCTACGGAGGAGCCAACGGCACGGCGAAGGATTTGGAAACCAGACTCGTGCAGCGTTTTCCGAAATTGCAACTGGTGGGGATCTACGAGCCTCCGTTCCGGCCGCTCTACCCGGACGAGCAGCGGCAATTGGAGGAGCAAGTGCGCGCCGCGCGGGCCGACATCATGTGGATTGGCCTGAGCACGCCGAAGCAGGAGAGATTCATGTCCCAAAACCTCGAGCGTCTGGATGTCACGCTGATGTTCGGGGTGGGTGCGGCTTTTGATTTTCACGCGGGCCGTGTCCGGCAGGCGCCGAGGTGGATGCAGCGTTCTGGCTTGGAATGGCTCTTCCGGCTTTCCTGCGAGCCCCGCCGGTTGTGGAAACGCTATCTCAAGAACAACCCGCTGTTCGTCGCCCGCGTCTTTTGCCAGGTCACAGGATTAGGCAAGTTCCCTTTAAAAAAGTGACGAATCGTATTGATTTTCGTTGTCTGTGAGATAGAGTCATCCCTCTATTATATGAAATCTGATCGTATCGTTGTCTGCGGGGGTGGCGGCTTCATTGGCGGCCATTTGATTGCTGATCTTAGGCGCCAGGGATTCACCAATCTTTGTTCGGTGGACATCAAGCCCGTCGGCGATTGGTACCAGGTTTTTCCAGACGTCGAAAACCTGGTGCTGGACCTCCAGAAGATCGAAGCCTGCGAACAGGCCGTCAAAGGCGCAAAGACGATTTACAATCTCGCCGCTGACATGGGTGGCATGGGTTTCATCGAGAACAACCGCGCGCTTTGCATGCTTTCGGTGCTGATCAACACGCACCTGCTGATGGCTGCCAAGCCGGTTGGCGTTGACCGCTTCTTTTACGCTTCCTCCGCCTGCGTTTACAACGGCGAGAAACAGACTGATCCAAACCTCACCGCCCTCAAGGAATCCGACGCGTATCCCGCGCTGCCCGAAGACGGCTATGGCTGGGAAAAACTTTTCAGCGAACGCATGTGCCGCCATTTCCGCGAAGATTTCGGGATGATCACGCGCGTGGCCCGTTTCCACAACGTCTACGGGCCGTTCGGCACCTACGACGGCGGACGCGAAAAGGCTCCCGCCGCCATTTGCCGCAAGGTGATCGAGGCCAAGCTGTCTGGAAAACACGAAATCGAAATTTGGGGTGACGGCCATCAGACCCGCAGCTTCATGTATATCGACGATTGCCTGCACGGCATCCAGGCCATCACCGCCAGCGAGATCATTGAGCCAATCAACCTCGGCAGCAGCGAGATGGTGTCGATCAATCAATTGGTGGACATCGCGGAAGACATCGCAGGCATCAAGCTCAAGCGCTCTTACAATTTGAAAGCTCCGAAAGGAGTCAATGGCCGCAATTCCGACAACACGCTGATCAAGAAACTGCTCGGTTGGGAGCCAAATGTTAAATTGCGCGTCGGCTTGGAAAAGACCTACAACTGGATCGAAAGCCAGATCAAAGCGAAGAAGGCGTAAGCCAGCCTACACATCCTATTATTCCCATTCCCGGCATTAAGATAGGGCTGACGGGAATAATGGGAGTAACACGACCCAGTCGGGCGCTTGCCGTTGCGCCGTTGACAAACAAACGGATTATGCCAGCATGCGCATGTGTTGGCCAGTCCCACAAAAGGAAGGGGTTCGTTGCTTTTCCGTTTGCCGATGCGGGGGTTTACTCTGATCGAGCTTCTCGTCGTCATCGCCATCATCGCCATTCTCGCCTCGTTGCTGCTGCCGGTTTTGGGAGAAGCCCAAGAGGCGGGCCGCACGGCCGTTTGCAAATCCAATCAGCGCGAGTTGACCGTGGCCTCGATGAATTACTCCCTCGACAATGCCAATTGGCTCAATCCTCTCCAAACCACCATTGACGCGACCGGGGTTGAAACGACCTACCGGGTGATTCTGTGGGAATACATCGCGCACAGCAAAAACATTTACGATTGCCCGGCCGAACGGGAGGCTGTCTACGCGGACGGCATTTCCGCCTACGACGCCTCTTATGGCGGCTTTCCCCTGAGCCCGGGCACGGATTGGTCGCAGACCGGCATTGGCGTCGCCGGGCCCATGGTGTCCGCCGCCGGTGGCGATTATGAGAAATGGAACCAGAGCGGCATCGGCGTCGCGGGCGCGCACTGGATTCATGTGGACGGAAACCCGAATCCCTCCGCGCAAACCGCCAGCATGCCGTTCGGCCGCCCGACGCCGGATTATTATGAGGGCCTGCATCGCTCCACCGAGATTTCCACCGCAAGCAAACTGATCTGGTACGGCGATGGCGGCTGCGGGAAGCCTGGCAATTGGGCCGACGACAGTTGGTGGATCAAGAACAGCAACACCGGCAGCGCGGGCTCGGAGGATTTGCCGGGCTTCAACCGCTTGCAAGAGGGCCAATACGGCTGCCAGCGCCATGACAACAAGGCCAATTACGCTTTCGCCGACAGCCACGTTGAACTGCTCAACGCCAATGCCATCCGTTGCGATCTCCAGGAATGCTGGTGGTCGATCAACCTGACGTATCACAAGGCGCAAACCTCCCACTGAGGGCACTGCAGCGAGCCAGCGCCGCGGGTCTTCGGCAAATTTTTATAGGACGAATAGAACGAATAGAGCTATAAACGTCCTCTTCGATGCGCTCCGCTGATTTTGATTACGAACTGCCGCCCGAATTGATCGCGCAGACGCCTGAACCGCAGCGCGACCAATCCCGGCTGCTCGTGTTCAACCGCCGCGCGGAAGGGCTGGCGCACCGGCGCTTTGCGGATTTGCTCGAATACTTTTCGCCCGGCGATGTGCTGGTTCTCAACGATTCGCGAGTCATCCCGGCCCGCCTGCGAGCCCAGAATCCCGCGACCGGCGGACATTATGAAGTGCTGCTGCTGGAGGAAACCGCGCCGAACAACTGGTGGGCCATGATGCGCCCGGGCCGCCGCGCCAAACCCGGAGGAAGAATCCAAATACTTGACAAAACAAAACGTCCGGCATTCGAGGCCACCGTGGAGGAGGTAAACGGACAGGGGCATCGCAAGCTGAAATTCGAGGGGCCGCGGGATATTTTGGAGGAAGTTGATCGTCTCGGCGAAATTCCCCTGCCGCCTTACATCGAGCGGCCCGCCGAAGAATTCGCGGATCGGGAGCGCTATCAGACCGTTTACGCGCGCGCGGCGGGTTCTGTCGCTGCTCCCACGGCGGGTCTGCATTTCACGGAGGAGTTGCTGGGAAGGATTCGCGAGCGCGGAGTTCGCGTTTGTTTCGTCACGCTGCACGTTGGCCTTGGCACGTTCGCGCCGGTGAAGGCGGACAACATTGAAGACCACGTCATGCACGAAGAGCGCTTCGTTCTAAGCGAGGAAACAGCCGGCGCGGTTGCGGAAGCCAAACGAAATGGCCGACGCGTTTTCGCAGGCGGGACGACCTCGCTGCGCGTCTTGGAAAGCACGATGCAGCCGGGCGCGGGCCGCACGAGAATTTTTATCCATCCGCCATGCAAATTCAAGACAGTGGATGCGCTGGTGACGAATTTTCACCTGCCGCGCTCGACACTGCTGATGCTCGTCTCCGCGTTTGCCGCGCCAGGCGGGATGGAGGGGCGCGAGCGAATTTTGCGCGCCTACAAGGAAGCTGTCGCGCTGCGTTACCGCTTTTTCAGCTACGGCGATGCGATGTTAATCATTTAATTTTTCAGCCTGCCTCGCCATCAGCCACAGCGCGTCGGAGAGCCGGTTCAAGTAAATAATAATTTCGCTGTTCTCAAGCTGGCTGGCTTCCTGAAGCGCGCAGACCCGGCGCTCCGCCCGTCGGCAGGTGGTGCGGGCCACATCGAGCGCGGCGGAGGCCATGTTTGCGCCGGGGGTGGCCCAGCCTTTGAAGGAAATATTCTGGGCCTCGATCTCGCGCACAATGATGTCGATCTTCGCCGTCAGTTCACTCGTCACGACGGAAAATCCATCCTTCACGTAGCGCGGCAAATCCTCGGCCTTCGTGGCCAATTCTCCCATGAGGATGACGAGGTCCTTCTGAATGCCCTCCAGCCGGGAATTTTGGGCCGGGTCCGTGGTGGAGGCGCGAGCCATACCGATGGCGGCGTTCAATTCATCCACTGAGCCGTAGGCTTCGACACGCGGATGGCATTTGGAGACGCGGCGGTTATACATCAGGCCGGTGGCGCCACCGTCGCCTGTCTTGGTTGCGATGCTCATTAATTTGTCACGGCGGCACGGTAGGCGATGATGCCGTCCACAATTGCGCGCGCCATCTTTTTGCGAAATTCCGTGTCGCTTATATTTCTGGCATCCTCGGAATTTGACAGGAAGCCGCCCTCAACCAGAATGGCGGGGATGCGCGCCATCCGCAGCACCTCGAAACGCGAGCGCTTCACCCCCAAATCCTCCAGCGGCAGGTTGCGCGTGATGCTCCGCTGAACCTGGTAGCCAAGCAGGACGTTGTGATCATCCGTAAGGTTGCCCATTTCCGCCGGGCGGCTCGATTTTCCGCCGCCGTCATCGCTGGAATTTGAGCCAGGCGGCGTCAGGCAAAAAACTTCCACGCCATGCACGGAGGGTTCGGCGGAATTGTAGTGCAAACTGACGAAAAGATCGGCCCCGCGACGAGACGCTATTTGCGGCCTGTCACACAGCTCCACGGCCTGGTCGTTCGTGCGGGTCAACAACACTTTGAATCCCTGTTGTTTGAGAAGGCAGGCCGTTTCCTGGGCCAGGAGCAGTGTGTATTTCTTTTCGAAATTGGTGCCTTCGGCCTTGCCGCCGTCCCGGCCGCCGTGGCCGGGGTCAAGGCAGATGGTCTGGATGCGCGATGTGGTTTTTCTCGGGGCGAGCAATGGCGCCAGTGTCGAACGAATGTCCATCAGCGCCACCATCGGCACGCCGCCGCGATTGATCACGGGCAGCGACATCCAGACGGTCACGCCCGCGATTTGCGCGCGCCGCGAATCGATGGTGAAATTGACCCGGGTATTCGTGCCGGAGACCTCCACCATCTCGTCGGATTTGTCCCACTTCATGGTGCAGGCGTTGGCCCGGCACCAATCGGCAATGCGCACGTAGTCGCTGCCGTAGACAGTCATCGGCTCAATGCTAGCCTTAACCACATGGGCGGACACCATCAGCAGGAACAGCGTCAAGTAGGCTGCGGCTATCCTCATGTTACTTGCCAGTTAGCCTCACTATGGCGAACTATTCAAGCACGGAATGGACTTATAATGGGCGCAAGGGCGCCCCTGCGCAGCCTCAATCAGGTGGAAGGCCGCAACCGAGATTCATGCGGTCCTTGTGGGCCTCCGCTAAGGCGGCGGCATTCATTCCGTCCATGGCATCGAGAGCAATTTCTTCGATGAGTTCGGTTCGGCTCCAAGTCAACGGCCTGTCATCCGGGCTGGGGTTCTTCGGGTCGGAGATGCCGTATTCATTGAGATCCTCGATTAAATCTTTTTGCTCCTCAGCGGGGATCTCCGGATTGTTGATAGCGGACAACCAATACATCTCCGCATCGGGATCGCTGCCTGCCAAGCTTAATGCCCTTCGGGCGGCGGGATCCAAAATGGGTGTTTTGTCGGTTGAGGTCTGAACTGCCGAAAGCACGGGTTTGCGCTGGGTCGTGGCAAGACTCGCCGCGGGCTTGCGCATTGAAGCCGGGGGAGGAGGCGCTGAGCTTGACGCCATCTCCTTCTGCGGCGGTTCGGTTTTTGCAATCGGAGGCGGGTCCACTTCCGCCTCAACGGAAGTCAGGCTGACGCTTATGGAATGCCGCGGCCATCTTTGGCGGCGCTCATTCCTTGTCAAGCGCACGAAGATGTTCCTGCGCCATTTTGTTCGTCGGCTCCAATAGCAAGGCAGTCCCCCATGCCTGTCGCGCGCCCGTGAAATTCTTTTCGACAAAATAGGCCGAGCCCAAATCAATCCAGCTTCGCGCCTCCTTGGGCGATTGCCTGGTGGCCAGCTCGAAACACGGCACCGCATTGGAAATCTGCCCGGCCATCGCGTAGGCAATGCCAAGCGCCGAAGTCAGGCGCGGTTCGTCCGGCAGCAATTCGTGGCCTTGCCGAAGGGTGGGAATCATCTCTTCCGCCTCGTTGCGCGGGATGGAGGGCGCGGCCACAAGTTCGCGCGTGCGGTCATCAATCCCGAAATCGGAGTGAACCGAAGGCAGCCGGAAAATCGATGCCAGCGCATTTTCGCGCAAGCGCGCATGACCCGGATTATCGAGGCTGCTGCGAACAAACAAAGTCACTTCATCATGCCAGATGGTTTCGCGATCCCAAGATTCATACAGCCAAAACGCAAAGAAAACAGCGGCAATGGCGAAGGTCGTGCGAATCCCAGAATTATGGTAGGGCGAGGCTGCCAATGAACTGTCTTGTGAAGGTAGGGACGCCTCGCCGAGGCGTCCGGGGTGAGGCGTCGTTGAACAGTGCGGCCCATAAAAGTTTTCACGCGCAACCGGACGCCTCGGCGAGGCGTCCCTACCATCTTCATTGGAAACAGCGGTACTGGAGCCTCGCCTCACGGACCATGCTGTCACTTCTGCCGCTGCTGCCCCCACCGCCAGCAGCCATCCCGCCATCGGCAAATAGAGAAAACGCTCGGCGAGATACTGCATCATCGGAATCAAGTTGGAAACCGGCAGCAGGAAAAATCCCAGCCATAACAGCCCCAGCAGCGCGGGATAAAGCCTTTCGCGCCGCCACGCCATCCACACCGCAGCCACCCAAACGAGCAGCAGGCACAATCCCATAAGGACCTTGCCGGAGACAATGGCGAGGTGTCCGTGCATGTTGGTGTAATCAATGAGGAACGGCGGGATTCCCCACAGCAGCCGGAAATAAATCGTGATCGCCGGCAGCGTATCAATCAGCGTCTGCCCATAGCTGCCCGAGATGGGCGCGCATTGCGCCGCCTGCCCCAGCACGAGCTGGCGGTTTGTCATATATATAACTGCAACCACGGCGAAAGGCATCGTCATTACCGCGCAGCGTTTCCACTCTAATTTATGAACGAACCGCCAGACGAAGAAAACCAACCCGGCGAACGCGACGGCATTCTCCTTGGTATAGGAGGCAAGGAAAAAAAACGCGAGCGCCAAGGCCAGCCGTCCTTTTTCTCCGCGCCACAAAATGATTTGCCGCATCGACGCCAGAATGAAAACCGTGGCGAGAATGTCGTCCAGCGATTTTGCCCAGCACACGACTTCGGATGCCGCCGGATTGATCGCAAATGCCCCGCCGACCATCAAAGCGGCCCAGCGGCCCACGGTCTCGCCAAGTCTCGCGAACAGGAGCGCGGCAACCTCAAATAACAACCACGCTGCCCCCGCGTGGCCAATTATGTTCGCCAGGTGAAAAATCCAATTTCGCACTTGCCCGCCGCCCACTTGAAACAGCAGCGCGTAAGCCACGTTGCGGACAGGGCGGAAATTTGGAAAATCCGTCGGGATGGATGCCTCGGCAATGCGGGAATAAAACATCGCCGGAATGTTCTTGAGCGAACGGATGCCGGCATTGTCGGTGATGAAGGATTGATCGTCCCATACGAACTTGTATTTGACAGTTGCGCCCCACGCGAGGACGGCCAGCAGCACGATGATGCACCGGCACACGCGCGGACTTGGCACATTCACATTCACGGGCCGCAAATTAGGCTTGTCGCGCCCGGTTGTGAATCTATTCTTTTTTGGTGACCACTCACGATTCCAATCTCGCCCGCCTGTTGAATCCGGGAATCATTCCCGTCATTCGCGCCGACAGTTCCGAACATATCATGGCCGTTTGCGAAGCGCTGGTCGCGGGCGGCATCACCGCCTTGGAAATCACCATGACGACGCCGAACGCGCTCGACTGCATTCGCGAGGCCTCGAAGCGCTTTGCCTCGGTGGCCATTACGGGCGCCGGCTCGGTGATCACGCCGCAAATGTGCCAGGCCACAATTGACGCAGGCGCTCAATTTATCGTGACGCCGATCACGCGCCCCGAGATTGTGCCCGTGGCGAAGGCGGGCGGATGCGCGATGGTGATGGGCGCATTCACGCCCACTGAAGCGCAAGTCGCTTACGAAGCGGGGGCGGATTTGGTGAAATTATTTCCGGTCGAAGGGCCAAACTTCGTCCGAGCCTTGCGCAACCCGCTGCCGCATTTGAAAATTGTGCCGACAAGCGGCGTGACTCTGCAAACTGCGCCGGAATTTCTGGCGGTGGGCTGCGCGGCCCTGGGTGTCGGCAGCAACCTCGTGTCACCAAGAATTTTGCGCGAACAGAAATGGGATGAGCTGGCGAAGATGGCGGCCGAATACGTCGCCGTCATAAAAAAGTTCCGCGCTCAATCGGTTTGAGTCCCGCCTGCCGGGCGTTATATTGATAGGTGAGATGAACACGAAGAGCGCCCATGCCTTGCTGGCGATATGCGAGCCGGAAAACCGGCAGGTCGCGGACGCCCAGGTGGCTGACGTGGTGGCGATTTCATGTCTTCGCGACGAGTATCGAAACAAGCGCGTGCTGATGATCGTCCCCGACAACACGCGCAGCGCGCCCATTGGCGTCGTTTTCAAGGCGGTGCATGCGCACTTGGCGGGCGCGGTCAGCAAATTGGATGTCATGATCGCGCTCGGCACGCACCAGCCGATGAGCGAAGCGGCCATTTGCCGCCGCCTGGAAATTTCCGAAGACGAACGCGGCACAACTTTTCGCGACGTGGCGTTCCACAATCACGCCTGGGACAAACCCGAAGCCCTGCGGGAAATCGGAAACATTTCCGCCGCCGAGATTGGATATTTGACAGGCGGGCTTTTCGCGATGGACGTGCCGGTGGAAGTCAATCGCCTCGTGTTCGAGTATGACCAGATTATTATTGCCGGCCCGGTTTTTCCGCATGAGGTGGTCGGTTTTTCCGGCGGGAACAAATATCTTTTTCCCGGCGTGAGCGGGCCGCGCATTTTGAATTTTTTCCACTGGCTCGGCGCAGTCGTCACCAATCCCATGATCATCGGCAATAAATGGACGCCGGTGCGGCGGGTCGTTGATCACGCAGGCGCGATGGTGGCGACTCCAAAACTTTGTTTTTGCCTCGTTACGGAGGGACACGGGATGGCTGGGATTTACGCGGGTTCGCCGGAGGCGGCGTGGGACGCGGCCAGCGAACTCTCTCGCGCGTTGCACGTCACTTATAAGGACCACGCCTTTCACACGATTCTGTCTTGCGCGCCCGAGATGTACGACGAACTTTGGACGGGCGGAAAGTGCATGTACAAATTGGAGCCTGTGCTGGCCGATGGCGGCGAACTTATTATTTACGCGCCGCATATCGCCGAGGTTTGCGTGAGCCACGGCGCGGCTCTGCTGGAGATCGGCTATCATTGCCGCGATTATTTCCTCAAACAGTGGGACCGCTTTCAGCATTACCAGTGGGGAGTGCTGGCGCACAGCACGCACGTCTACGGTGTCGGGACATACGAAAGCGGCATCGAAACGCCGCGCGCGCGCGTCACGCTCGCGACCGGAATTTCCGAGGAAGTTTGCCGCAAAATCAATCTCGGCTACCGCGATCCACGCAGCCTCCGTCCAGAAGAATTTGCCAATCGCGAAGACAAAGGAATTTTGCTCGTCCCGAAAGCGGGCGAGATGCTTTATCATCTCAAGAACCCGCCTGTTTGGGCTGGCGGCGCAAAGCCCGCGGCCGCATGAACCGCCGCGAACTGCCCTTCGTTTATCTCAATGCCGCAATGACGGCCGACGGGAAGATTTCCCCGGCCACCCGGAAATTCGAGCCGTTCGGCGGTCTCAAAGATCGCGCACTGCTGCTCGATCTCCGCGCTTCCGCCGATGCCGTCATGTCCGGCGCCCGCACGGTTGATCTCGATAAGATCAACATGGGCCCCGGCCCCGCCAGATACCGCCGCAAGCGGTTGCGCAACGGGCTGGCCGAATACAACCTGCGCGTCATCGTCAGCGGCGCTGGGACGCTGGATCCCGAGGCGGAAGTCTTCCGCCATCGCTTCTCGCCGATTATTATTTTGACAAGCGGGCGCGCCGCGAAACGAAACTTGCTTCGGTTGCAAGCGGTGGCGGATGAAGTCAGGGTTTTCGGCAAAACGGAAATCGATTTTGCCGCCGCGCTGAAATGGCTTCGCGCGCAATGGAACGTCAAACGCCTGCTGTGCGAAGGCGGCGGCAAGGTCAACGGCGCGCTGTTTGAAGCGGGATTGGTTGATGAAGTTCACGTGACACTCTGCCCGCTGATCTTTGGCGGTCGCGACGCTCCCACGCTGGCGGATGGCGCTGGCGTGGCGAAGTTAGCGCAAGCGGCGCGCCTCGAAATGATCTCGATGAAACGGAGCGGGGATTTGCTTTTCCTGCGCTACGCCCGCCAGGTGGGGACGCCTCGCCGAGGCGTCCGGGGTGAGGCGTGATACCGACGCGAGCCGCGAACATTTCCACACGCAACCGGACGCCTCGGCGAGGCGTCCCTACCTGGCTTCGCCCGTGTTGTTGTCCAAAAAAGTGTCGGCATCCTCGTCCAGTTTTTCGGCTTCGGCTTCGATCGGTTTCGCCGGAATGGCCGTCCGCGCTTCCAGAAAATTCTTCAACTCCTGCGCCGCCTTCCCTCCGAAGCCCGGCACGGTGGCGATGTCCTCCAGCGCAGCCATGCGCAATCGCTGGATGGAACCGAACTTTTTCAGGAGAGCCGTTTTCCGCTGGTGGCCGATGCCTGGAAATTCATCCAGGATGCTTTCCGAAATTTTCTTCAATCGAAGCTGCGCGTTGTAAGTGTTGGCGAAACGATGGGATTCGTCGCGCACACGCTGCAATAGTTTGAGAGCGCCAAGTTCGTGGCTTAATCGCAGCGGTTCGGGAAGGCCGGGACGGTAGATTTCCTCAAATTCCTTTGCCAATCCAATAATGGGAATGTGCGCAAGATTTAACTGTGTCAGTTCAGCCACGGCGGCATTTAGCTGGCCCTTGCCACCGTCAATAAGAATTAATCCCGGCAGCGATTCCGGTGATTCGCGCGAAACGCGGGTGTAGCGCCGGCGCACCGTTTCCGCCATGCACGCAAAATCATCCTGCCCCACCACCGTTTTCATGCGGAAGCGGCGGTAATTCGAGCGATCCGGCTTACCGTCGCGAAAGCTGACCATCGACGCCACGGCGAAAGTTCCGCTGATGTTGGAAATATCGAATCCCTCGATGCGCATGGGCGGCGCGGGCAATTCGAGGATCTTGGCGAGTTCCGCCAAATCTTTCGCCGGGTCAATGGACAATGGGAGCGTGTAGGGAAGGCGCGGGAATTTCTTCGTCTTCTGAGTGGTGCGGCGGAGGTCCCCCAGCGCATCGCGGAATTGCGCGGCCTTCTCGAAGTCCTCGGCTTGCGCCGCCTTTTTCATTTGATCTTCCAGGTCTTTCTCCATTTCGCCTGTCTGGCCGTCCAGGAAATCGCAGGCGGCGGAAACCTGGCGGCGATAATCCTCCAGCGCGATGTTCCCGATGCACGGCGCGGTGCAGTATTTCAAATGGCCGTAGAGGCAATGTTTGTAATCATCCGCGTTCGGCGTGAAGGGGCGGCAGCCGCGCAGATTGAATTTCCGCCGCGCCAGCGTCAGCGTGTGGCGCGCGGAAGCCGAGTGCGCGAACGGCCCGAAGTATTTCGCGCCATCTTCCTGCCGCAGCCGCGTCAATACGAATCTCGGGATGGGATCGTTCAGGTTGACTTTGACCAGAAGAAATCTTTTGTCGTCGCGGAAGCTGATGTTGTAGCGCGGCTGGAATTCCTTGATCAGCTTTCCTTCCAGCAGCAGCGCCTCCGGCTCCGTGCGCACCGGGTAGGTGTCGAGGTCGTGGACGGCTTCCACCAGCGCGTTGAATTTGAGATCCCAGCCCATCCGGCGCGATGGCTGAAAATAGGTGCTGACCCGCTTGCGCAAATCGCGCGCCTTGCCCACATAGATGACCGTTCCGAAACGGTCCTTCATCAGATACACGCCCGGCTTATGCGGCAGATCGGAAACTTTTCTGCGTATCTGATCGTTGGCAGGCATTGCGACGGCTCATGTTAAGCGCAAAACACAGACCCTGCCAATGCTAATGCGCCGACGGGAACCGCATCTTCACCCAGGCGCGCCAGCGCAATGCGCGGGCCAGGCGCGAAGGCTTCCATCGTAAAGCGCGGCAGAATTCGCGCGACCGCCGCCCGCAACGGCTCGCCCAAGAGCGACAATCCGCCGCCAAGCACAATGATTTCCGGATGGAGCAAATGTGTGGCGTGCGAAAGTCCAAAGGCCAAATCCTCGGCTGTTTCCTCCAGAATTGAATTCGCCTGCGAATCGTTTTGCGCAATCGCTTCGCCCAGAAATTTCGCTTCGTGTGCCATCGCAGTTCCAACGCATCGCGCGAGAACACTGTTGGGTTCCCGCAATTTCGCGGCGCGAATTTTCGCATCGACGGCCCAGCCGGAGCATCGCGATTCGAGAATGGTTCCGGCTCGATCCAATCTGACGTGGCCGATCTCCGCTTCGCCCGGCAGCGCGCCATGATAAATCCCGCCATCGACAACCAATCCGCCTCCGACGCCGCTTCCCAGTGTCACGTAGAAAACCGGATTGAAACCAACTCCCGCACCACAAGCAGCTTCGCCCAGCGCGCCGACATTCGCGTCGTTATCCACCGTGACCTGCGATTTCGTGAGCGAGGAAATCCACGATCCCAACGGAAAATCCGACCAACCCGAAACTTGATGCGAGCAGCAAATTTTGCCGGATGTCCGATCCACCGGCCCGCCGAAACCAACACCAATCGCGGAGGGTTGAATGCGCTTGGCCAATTCGGGCAGCAGCCGCTCCAACTGCGCGCGAATGCCAGCCGCGCCGCTGGATGGATCGACTGAAAATCGATGGCGTTCGAGGACATTTGCATTCCCATCCCCAACGAAAACTTGGAGCTTGGTGCCGCCGATTTCGATTCCGAGAAAACGGCGGTCCGATGCCGCCGCCGTGTCAACCATAAGGACAGCGGGCTTTTTCGACAGTCAATCCGCGGACGTCAATGCGCGACAAATCGGCGGTGCCCAGGCCGGCCTCTTCCGCCAGCAGGAGGAAATTATCACCGTTATCAAACGGATGCGTCCGGCGCGGCGCGCGAGGATCGTAACCCATCACTGAGGTCGCGACGGCATCGGTCGAAACTGCATTGCGCCCGGCAATCAGAACTCCCGGCGCGATGTATTCAATCTTGGCCGCCTGCGCGCACCATGGCCCTTCGCCGCCGGTCATGGCGCTGATGCCGTCAATAATAGCGAGATCAATCGGCCGCGCCGCGCAGTCGTCGATGGTGATGCGCGGCACGCGTGAAAATGGATCGCGCCACGGCGTGCCCGCTTTTATCCCGGGAAATTTTATATTATCGAAGCCTTGCGGATCGTGAAGTGGATCGCGCCCGGCAATCGCTTTTTCGCTTCCCGCCTCGCTTCCATAGAGCGAATTAGGCGTAATGCCAAAAAGATTCTTCATCGAGAGCGTCACTCCCGCTGTAATATGCCGCTTCAATTTCGCGAGGGAAATCATCACGTCGGTGTCGTGATAGGCGCGGTTCAAATCGAGCGAGGAAAACATATAGCCGCCGAACGGCACCTTCAGCGTCGCATACGACTTGCCGGAGCCGAGGTTGCGGGTGTTTTCGTATTCGATCTTGCCGAGACTGTTGAAGGCATGCACATCCCAGCCCGCGTCCGAGAGCGTTTCGTCGAGGGCTTGCTGGCGCTGCGTTGATTCCACCAGGCGAACGCGCGTGGCGCCGGAGTCAAATAAAAGGGCGAGCAGCGCGGTGACGGTGGCGCTGTGCGTCATGAATGTCTCGCCCACCGGGCGGCCAAGGTAACGGGTGAAATTCGAGCCAGTCAGATTCAGCTTGATGGTGACCGTCTTGTTGCGAACGAGCGTCTCGACGCCGCCAATGAGGTCAAAACATTTTGCCAAAGCGGCGCGGATTTCCGGCCCGTAAGTTTTGCAGGGAACGATGGAAACAATTGCGTCGGACTTGGCTATCGGAGAAAGTAGATTGGTCTGTCCAAACGCGCGGGCCAGCGGCGCGCCGAGGGCAAGCGTCGCCCCTAAACGCATGAAAGCGCGACGACTGCACGCATGTCGGTGTTCACGTTGGAAGGCCATGCCGCACTATGGCACAAAATGGCTAAGAGGCAAAGTGATTTTGTCAAAGGCAGGGACGCCTCGCCGAGGCGTCCGGGGTT
Organism: uncultured Verrucomicrobiae bacterium; assembly: GCA_963764165.1. Taxonomy (GTDB): domain Bacteria; phylum Verrucomicrobiota; class Verrucomicrobiia; order Limisphaerales; family Palsa-1400; genus Palsa-1400. Next base: position 1,533,450 of record CAVXRD010000002.1, on the reverse strand, counting down.
TGGCGCAATCCATGCGAAAGCCGTGGCATTTATCCCACGCAACCGGACGCCTCGGCGAGGCGTCCCTGCCTTGCTACTGCGGCGGCGGCTGCGCCGCCTGTTGCCGGCGTTTGATGGGCGCCACCAGTTGGCCAGCCCGGCTCCCGGGTCGCTGCGATGCGGCGGCGTTCCCGGGCGCGCCCGGCGCCGCGGGCTTGAAGGGCGTTTCATAGGTCGCCGCCATCAAATGCTGGTTGGTTTGAATCTGCGAGTACTCCTCGGTGACTTTGCCTTTGATCTTCGACAGCGCCTGCATTTGCGCACGCTGCGAGGACGGCATTTTTTTCAATTCCGCATCGTCAATCATGCCGCCGAGTTTCAACATGATTTTGTTGATGACAAAGGAATCTTTCCTGATCCAGATCAAGACGGATTGATGCTCGACTTCTCCGGCCAGGACCCAGTTTTGCTGGTTTTCCAAGTCCGGCGCGTTGGTTTTGGTGAAATCCTTGGCATCCTTCGTCACGCTGTTTGTTGTGTCAAAAAACACTTCCATCACGACAGGGCTGAGAATGAACGATTGCAGGGCGGGCATCACGGCCAGATCCCGCGTTTTCACTTTATTGGGCGCCGCCGCGCCATATTCGACGTAATTGCCCTTCCCTGCATTCCACGCGGCGCCTTTGACTTCCTTTCCCGCCGCGGTTTGATCCCATTCGAGGCGGTAGTAGTTGGTGCGGCCGAATTGCAGCGAACTCTTCGTGCTTGTCTGCATGCTTTTTGAGCCGGGAATCAGGCCGGACAAGTCCAGTTCGCCAACCGTTTGCGCGCGGGCGGAATAATCCGTAAAGCCTTTGTAAGTCTCGCTAAGTTTGTCCAGGATTTCCTCGGTCGATAATTCCGGCGGCGGAGGCGGCGGGACATTGGTGTCGACCTGCGCGGCGAGCTTGGCTGCGTCCTCTTTCTTGAGAGCAGCCATGAGTTGCGGCCAGAAGTAAATCAACGCTCCGAGCGCAACCACGCCCGAGCAAATTCCAATAATGAGGCCCGCCTTCTTTTTCGGCTTCTTGGTGGGCTTTCCCATTTGAGCGCCCGGAGGCAACGGCGCAGGAGTGTGAGCCGGCGGCGCGGACGTCGAGGCGGCCAAACGCGTTCCGGCTTTGGCTGGCGCCGGAGCGGGAGCGCTTGGATCAGGCGGCACCACCACTGGCTTTTGGCAGGTCGGACAGGCGATTTCCAGGCCTACGTGTTCGGGGGTAACGAGAATGCCTGACTGGCAGTGCGGGCAGTTGATTGTAAAGTCGCTCATATGGAATTTGGCAAAAAGGCTACAGGGTTGTCACAGAAATGGCGAATACTCATTGCGCTTGTTTCCAAGGTAGGGACGCCTCGCCGAGATTGTCTCAAAACTACAAAATCCTCAAAGTGTGTCAATACTACCAATCTCTCATTTTCGATATGGCGCATTTTTATTTTCGGTGAGGGTGTTTTGGTGGTGCTTTTTAAAGCCGTTTTTGAGTTTTGAGACAGACTCCGCCGAGGCGTCCGGTTGCGTGTGGTTTATTCCACTGGTTTCGCAGGTAGAGCGCCTCAACCCGGACGCCTCGGCGAGGCGTCCCTACCTTAGAATCGGAAACCTGCGCTACGATTGCGGGCCAATTCGCCCTCACGCGCGGCGCTCCTTGATCGCGGCGACAATCTCCGCGATGGCTTCGGATTTTTTCTTCACGCCGACGTTTCCTTTTCCGTGGATGCGCACGGAGACGGCGTCGCCCTGCATGTCGCGCGGACCGATGACAAGCATCGTGTGGACGCGCGCTTTTTCGGCTTCCTGGATTTTGCCGTTGATTTTGTTGGTCGAATAATCCGCATCGGCGCGGACGAAATTTCCGCGCAATTCCGCCACGATGGATTTCGCGTAGGCAACGAGCGCCTCGTCATCGCCAATCGTGACCACCCGCACCTGCTCGGGCGCGAGCCACAGCGGAAAATTTCCGGCGTAATGCTCGATGAGAAATCCGATGAACCGCTCGTGCGTGCCAAGCGGCGCGCGATGAATGCACAGCGGCGTTTTCTCGGTGTTGTCCTTGTCGCGATATTTCAAGCCGAACCGCGACGGCACCGCGAAATCAACCTGGTTGGTCGCCAGGGTAAATTCGCGGCCGATGACGCTGTAAACTTGCACGTCAATTTTGGGACCGTAGAAAGCGGCTTCGTTCGGCACTTCGACGTAGGGGATTTTTGAGTCAATCAGAACTTTGCGGACGAGGTCTTCCGTTTTCTTCCAAAGCTCGGGTTCGTTGACAAATTTGGCGTTGTCGCCGGTGAGGCGGGACGGATCGTGCGTGCTGAAACGCATCACGTATTTCTCAATTCCAAAAATCTTGAAATACTTCAGATACATGTCGTTGACGGCATTGAATTCCTCGGCGAATTGGTCTTCCGTGCAATAGATATGCGCGTCGTTCATGTTGAGTGAACGAACGCGCATCAATCCGAAAAGTTCGCCCGATTGCTCGTAACGATAGCAGGTGCCGTATTCGGCCAAGCGCAATGGCAAATCGCGGTAACTGCGCGGTTCAGCAGCAAAAATGCGGTGGTGATGCGGGCAGTTCATGGCTTTGAGGTAATATTTTTCCGGTTCAATGGCTCTTACCTTTGCTTCTATCACCTCGTATTCCTTAAGGAGCGATTCTAGTTCTGATGGGATGGCCTTGCCTTCCTTAAATCTACCCAATGCCAACTTTGTAGTGCCGATCGCTTGATTGACCTCTCCTCGTTGGCCAATTTTTTCAAGTTCGGCACGGACTTCGGGGTTTTCATCAGCAGCCAGTAGCGGCCTCGCCATCTTCATTACTTTTGCCTGCAACCTCAGTCTTTCATCCAGCACTGGAAAGCGTTCGTCGCGTTTTTCGTCAAGAATCATCGGCGGAAACATCGACTCCGCGTAAAGAATCGGCAGATGCCCGCTCGTCAAATACATTTTCTCCTTGGCGATATGGGGCGTTTTAACGCGCACATAACCGGCCATGAATTCTGTCTCCTTCGCCAGCTTTTCCAATTCCTCGACCAGGGCTCCGCCTTTCGGCAGCCAGAGCGGCAAACCGGGGCCGACAAATTCGGAATCCAGTTTGAACAATCCCATCTCCTCGCCGATCTTCCGATGGTCGCGGCGTTTGGCTTCTTCGATCATCGCGAAGTAAGCCTCCATCTCCGTCTTGTTCTTGAAGGCGGTGCCGTAAATGCGCTGCAATTGCGGATTCCGCTCGTCGCCCTTGTAATAGGAACTCGCGAGCGTTGTCAGCTTGAACGCGCCGATGTTCCCCGTGCGCATCACGTGCGGGCCCGCGCAAAGATCGATGAATTCGCCGTTCTTAAAATAGGTAATCGGCTCGCCTTCGGGGATGTTCTGCACGATGTCCAATTTGAACTTGCTCGGAACGGAACGCTCGCCCAACGCAGCAAGGCGGCCTTTCGTCGCGTCGGCCAGAGCCTGATCGCGCGTGACGACCATCTTTTCGAAAACCTGGTTCTCCTTCACCACCCGTTTCATTTCCTCTTCGAGCTTGGGAAAATCCTCGGGAGTCAGGCGGTGGGCCATCTCGACGTCGTAATAAAATCCGTTTTCCACCGGCGGGCCGGCGGCAAATTGGGCATCGGGCCAGAATTTCAAAACGGCGGTGGCGAGGACGTGCGCGCAGGAATGTCTGATGCGCTCCAAGTCCGTCATTTTTTGCCGTTCCTCCGGCGTCTTGCGTTCGTTTTCCATAATCTCGATTACATTTCCGAATCGTGGCAGGGCGAGGCTCCCGCCGAGCCGTCCGCGCGAAGTTGGCTCGGCGGGAGCCTCGCGCTACCGTGCGTGTCGGCTCAAGTTTCGTCAGTCAGTGTAGAGTGTTTTCGTTTGCCCCTTCCACTCAATTGTCACGGCGTTGGGCTCGATTTTGACAATGTGGATTCCGTTAATTTCATCGCCCACGGCGACTGTCTTGCCGCTGACCAAGGCGTGCGGGGCCGTCTTGCTGTAGAAAATTCCCATCAACTTCAAATCGGCGGGCCATGCGGTGGGAGGCACAACCGGCGGTTCGGGTTCTGGCGCCGGCGCGGGATTCGTGGCAACGATCGGCGCTGGCGCAACGGCGGTTTCAATCGGCTTGGATTCCACCGGGGGTGGTTTGGGCGCAGTCTCCTGAACCACTTGCGGCGCCACTGCGGGAGCCGGTTTCAGTTTGGCTGGCGGGCCGGACTGCTTCGCCACTTGATGCGAGGCGCCCCACCACTTGGCAAAAAACACCGCGGATAAACCGAGCGCCAGCACGACGACCACGACGACGGCCCATGGAAATTTTGGCTTCCGCTTTTCCTGCACCGGAAACATTGAGCCATAAGTGCCGCTGTCGACGCGCGGGGCTTGCGCCTTGTCCGACCGGCTGGCGCGTTTCAGCGCATCATTAATCAAACTCATAAATCTACTTGACCTTCCAATTCCCGCCGGGCGCGGCCCACAATGCGAAAATCAATTTTCTCAGATTGCTCAACATAGCCTGCCAGCAGGCACTTGTCACAAATTGCGTTTATCAGGCGGGGAATTCCCTTGCTGTAATTATAGATGCGCCACAAAGCCGGCTCCGTGAAATACGGCGAGCCGTTGGCGCCGGAAACCTGGAGCCGATGCTGCACGTACTGCCCGATTTCGTTGCGCTTGAGCGGATTCAAATGATAGCGGATGGTGATGCGCTGGCGCAATTGGCGCAAGCCATGATCGTTCAGCCTCACGCGCAATTCGGGCTGGCCCATCAGGATGATCTGCAAAAGCTTGCGCTCGTCGGTCTCCAAATTGGAGAGCAGCCGCACTTGTTCCAGCAATTCGCCGGTCAGGTCCTGCGCTTCGTCAATAATTAGAACGGTGTCCTTGCCGTGCTCCACCTGCTGCAGCAGAAAGCGATTGATCTCCGCCACGGTCTCGAGGCGGTCAAGGCCTTTGACCGGCAGATTCAGCTCCATCGCGATGGCTTTCATGAGCTGGTCGGCGTCGAGGACGGGATTGAGGATGAGCGCGGTGGAAAACGTTGGGCCGAGTTCTTCCAGCAGGGCGCGGCAGAGGGTGGTTTTGCCGCAGCCGACTTCGCCGGTCAATTGGACAAAGCCCTTGCGCTCGCGAACGCCATAAAGAAGATGATTAAAGGCTTCGCGATGCTTGGCGCTGAAAAACAGGAACCGCGGATTTGGTGTAATATTAAAAGGCGGTTCCCTCAGCCCATAGTAATCCAAGTACACGGCGGGTACGTAGCAGAAATCGGCCGCAGTGGGAAGGCAAAACGGTGGGCTGTCCCATGGGACTTATAGGAGTTCCATCGGGATTGGAAGCATTCAGCCCAAGGTTGCGAGGAACGAGCTACTTGGGTAAAAGGACCAAGTCTTTTCAACCCTGAAAGGGCTGTATCGTTTCCATAAGCATCTGGTATTCAACAATTTAATGGTTGACAGCCTCTGAACGCAATGACCCAGCGTAGGCCCTCTCGGAATCGGGCCAACGCTGGGCTGAATGATAAAATTCCTTCGGGATTTACTGACAAGCCGTGTCGTCATCGTAGCCAATGCGCACGATCTTTGACACCGCAGGTTGGCTACTTTTAAGTCTTTTCAAATGCGGCTTGGGCCTGTCGAATGGTGACATCACTCTGGTCTACCGGCAATGCGCGACTCACATGCGGAAGCAGAGTCAAGAGCGCGGTTGTTGGCCTTTTTGGATTCCTTCAATTTCCTTCTTTTAACGATACCAAGGGGGAGCGCATCTGGCGGAAAAATTGTCCGTTTAGTCAGGGTTTTTGCTTTTTGATCTGCTCCGAGATGGCAAACGCTCTCTGGTATACGGGCGACTCTGGATCCACGCCACGGAGGAGGGCTAGGGCGCGGTTGTCGGCCTCGTTGGCTTCCTTCAACTTTCCCGCTTCGAGGCAAGATTGGGCCAGGTTAACAAGGTCTGTGCATAACATCCGACTGTGCTTTCCATAATCATGCTCCAGCAATTCGATGGAGTGTTTGAAGTTGCTTTCGGCCTCGGCATATTTTTTCTCCCTTACGAACAGCAGCCCCTGATCGCCATGAATTCTCGCAACTTGAGTTCGGTTTGGCGCCATCGTGGCCATCGATGGGTATCTGTTAATATCGAACTTGGCACGGACGCGCGACGATTCTATAAGCTCAATCGCTTGTTTGAAGAGTGTTTCAGATTCGGAATAGCGTTCATCGACCAAGGCATCGTTTGCGCGGCCCCAAATGCAGAGGCCAACGGTGCGGTCATATTTTCCAAAGGCTTTCTCAAGGATGGCCTGCGCCCTTTTGAAATAATCGTCGGCTTCGTCGCACCGGCGAGCGAAAGCGCAACACTGTCCAATGCAGAGCAGCTCCGGCGCGAGGTGCAGATCATTGGACCCAAATCGGGACTCGTCGATGGCCAAAGCGCGGCGAATATCAAGTTCCGCCCCGGTCACTTCATCGATGTTCATGCGCACCGAGGCAAGTTTTGTCAGGGTTTCGCTCAGGCGGGCGTCGTTGGTTGGAAATTTCTCGGCTTGGGTCAATGCGGCTTCGTAGCATTCCTTGGCCTTGGTAAAATCCTCTTTCGCCAGCGCGGCTTCGGCGTTTTTGTTGTTCTTTTTCCAGGCCGCCACTGCTTCCTTGTCCTGGGCTTGAAGACAATGATTCTGAAAAAGAACGAAAATCAGGAGCGAGATTCGAAGGGACGCTTTCAGGATCATACGCATTGAGTTGTGAAACTGTCCGTTTTCTTCCGAGATGTCAAAGCGGAAGAGCGGCGCGTGGCGATGAATATCCACATTCAGAGATGGCTGGCGTCGTCGTCTTATCCTCTTCATGTCCTTCGCGGCCTTGTCGTAAAAAGTCTTGTGAGGCGTCCTCACTCCATTTCGTGCTTTCCAAAAACGGCGGGGTGTAAAACAATTTCAGATACGAAATGAAATCTTATCCTATCGCAGTCATTGGCGGCGACGGCACCGGGCCGGAAGTCGTCGCGGAAGCCATCAAGGTGCTCGACGCCGCGAGCAAAAAATTCGGCCTTAAACTCGATTACACCTATTATGATCTCGGCGGCGCCCGGTATCTTCGCACCAAGGAGGCGCTGCCGGACAGCACGGTGGAGGAGTTGCGCAAATTCCCCGCCATTCTGCTTGGCGCCATCGGGCACCCGGATGTAAAGCCCGGCATTCTGGAAAAAGGCATTTTGCTCCGCCTCCGTTTCGAGCTGGAGCAGTACATTAATCTCCGCCCCGTCAAACTTTACGACGAGCGTTTCTGCCCGCTGAAAGACAAGAAGCCGGAGGACATCGATTTTGTCGTCGTCCGCGAAAACAACGAGGGGCTTTACACTGGCTCGGGCGGCTTTGTCTTCAAGGGCACGCCGAACGAAATCGCGATTCAGGAAAGTGTCAACACGCGCCGTGGTGTGGAGCGCTGTCTGAAATTCGCCTTCGAACTCGCCCAGAAACGCCGCGGCGGCAAACCGTGGCGCGGATTGAAACCCGAAGACACGGCGAAGGGTGTGGCGTCCCAGCTCACTTTGTGCGGCAAGACCAATGTGCTCACGTTCGCGTTCGATTTGTGGGAGCGCGCCTTTCACGAAATTGGCAAAAAGGATTTCGCCAGCGTGAAGCGCGATTACGCGCACGTCGATGCCACCACGATGTGGTTTGTCAAGAATCCGGAATGGTTCGACGTCATTGTGACCGACAATATGTTCGGCGACATCATCACGGATCTGGGCGCGATGGTGCAGGGTGGCATGGGCATCGCGGCGGGCGGCAACATCAATCCGCAAGGCGCGAGCATGTTCGAGCCCATCGGCGGAAGCGCGCCGAAATACACGGGTCTCGGCGTGATCAACCCGCTGGCCGCCATTTGCGCCGGGCAGATGATGCTCGATTTCCTCGGCGAACACGAAGCCGCGCAAGCCATCGAAACCGCCGTTGTAAATGTGACACGCGAGAAAATCAAGAGTCTCGCCGCGGGCAAAATGGGTTTCACCACCTCGCAGGTGGGCGATCTCGTCGCGGCGGCGCTGTAACTCGCGCCATGAGCGGGCCGCGCCCATTTCGTCTCGGCATCCTTGGCTCCGGCAAAGGATCCAACGCTGTGGCCATCGCCGACGCGTGCGCGAACGGAGCCATCCCGGCGGCCATCGCCATCGTGATCAGCGATGTCGAAAACGCCGGCATTTTAGAGCGCGCCCGCGAGCGGGGCTTGCCCGCCCGCTTCATCGCGCCCGGAAAATTTCGCACCAAACTGGATGAAAACGCCGAGGCTGAATTCCTGGCCGCCTTGCGCGAAGCGGAAGTGGACTTGGTGGTGCTGGCCGGTTTCATGCGGATTCTCAAGGGCGAACTGCTCCGCGAATTTGCGCAGAAAGTGGTGAATATTCATCCGGCGTTGCTTCCTGCTTTTCCCGGATTGGAAGCGTGGAAGCAAGCTCTTGATTACGGCGTCAAAATGACCGGCGTCACCGTTCATTTTGTCGATCAAGGAATCGACACTGGCCCGATCATCGCGCAGGAAACGGTGCCGGTGCTGGCGGGTGACACTCCTGAATCGCTGCACGCCCGCATTCAAGAGAAGGAGCGAAAGCTTTATCCATCTGCGATCGCAGCGCTGGCTCGCGGCGAAGTTCGCGTTCGCGGCAGACACACAATTCTTGGACAGCCGAGTTAGACTCACAGAGACCGGGAACTCCCCACGCTCGAAGCAAGGTGGAAGATGACCGGCAGCGGCCCGTTGCGAGGCCACCCATTACAGCCAATACCATGGCCCGCCTTGCAGACGTTCCGCATCTCCATTGCTAACGTTACGGCGCAGTTCAATTGGTTTTCGTGGGTGCCTCGGGTGGGGCGCCTATTGTGCTCGAACCAGCAGATGAAAACTGAATTGAGCTGATGACAATACTGATTTGAAAGTCGTTGATTCATGAATTCATTAGACAGTTCAGTGTCCCTGGAAAGCGGTCTCCTCACGGAACTCGGCCACACGGATATATTTTGGGTCGGGGCAGGGATTGCCGCGTTGGCTGTTATATTTCTCTTGACAGATGTTTTGGTGCGTCGAAATCTCCGTCGCCAATTTTATTTTCCGAGTGCCTCAGGCTTCGGCTCCCGGGGCAAATCGCTCGCCCGCCGGGCAACCAGCTTGCTGTTATACAAGCGGCCATAGCGCCACGCGCGCGATGCCCTGCAAGGGGATCCTGCCGCGCTCAAATCGGAGTATTGACTGCGGCTTTCGTTTTAGGCCGCAAGCCCGTTCGGATGAGTTCTGGCTGCATTTCTTCGGAGCAATGTCCGCCTAAGCCGATCCAACCCTCCGGCGGATCAATGCATCGCAAGCAATTGATGGGCGGTGCGAGCGAGGGATTCGGCAGTGAATGGCTTGTGCAGAACGGCGCGGCGACCGGGGCCGTTGGCGAAATTGGCGGTTCTCATGCCGCCGAAGCCGGAGGCAAGAATAATGGGCAGTTCTGGTCGGATTTCATTGAGGGAGTTGGCCAATTCGATTCCGTTCATTCCCGGCATCGTCAAATCTGTGATAACGAGGTCAATGAGGCCGGGCTGGCGGCGGAACGTTTCCAGCGCGGCATCCGCGGAGTTCACGCTGGTGACCCGGTAGCCGAAACGGGCCAAAAAGAGCGTTGCGGCCTGCGCCAATGCCGCTTCGTCATCCACCAAGAGAATGTGCTGGCCGTTGCCGGGTGGGATTGAATCGAGGGCAATTGCTTCGGATTTGTGGGGGATGGCCAGCTCGGCGGGAAAATAGAGATAGAACGTCGTGCCAATCCCCGGCTCGCTTTGCACGATGACCGCGCCGTCATGCGCTTGCATGATGCCGTGAACGACGGCCAGGCCGAGCCCGGTTCCTTTGCCGGGCCTTTTCGTGGTGAAGAACGGCTCAAAAACGCGCGCCGTTGTCGCCGCATCCATGCCGCATCCATTATCCGTGACGGTGAGCTGCATGTAGGGGCCGGGCCGCAACGACGGATGCAGCGCGGGCGCGGTTTGATCCAGAATCATCGGTTGCTGCGCGATTTTTATCGTGCCGCCCTTGCTGAGCATCGCCTGCCACGCGTTGTTGCAAAGATTGACAATGACTTGGTGAATTTGCGTCGGATTGCCGAGCACCGAGTAGGCTCCGGGCTTCAAATCGCTGAGAAGCTGGACGTTGCCGGGCAAAGTCGTGCGGATGACATCCAGCGCCTCCGCCACTACGATGTGCAACGGGATCAATTCGCGCTGATCTCGTTGCTGGCGCGTGAAGGTCAGAATTTGCTGCACAATTTCCTTGGCCCTCTGGCCGGCTTTGAGAATTTCCTCCAGATGGCGGTCAATGGAATGCGGGCTGGGCAGTTCCAGCCTGGCCAGATCGCAATAGCCGATGATGATGCCAAGGATGTTATTGAATTCGTGGGCGGTGCCGCCCGCCAATGTGCCAAGCGCCTCCATTTTTTGCGCCTCGCGCAATTGCTCCGAAAGCTTGAGGCGTTCCTCCTCAGCGCGGCGGCGTTCTGTGATGTCCTGAATTTGCGCTACGAAATGGCGCGGCGTGCCCTCAGGATTCCACGCCAGAGAAACGTTGAGCTGCACCCACACGCTGTGGCCGGAGCGATGGATATAACGCTTCTCCATCTGGTAGCTCTCGATCTCCCGGTTAAGCATTCGCTGGACGTTTTCCAAATCAGGGCCGCGATCTTCAGGGTGCGTGATCGATTGAAAATCCGTGGCCAGAAGCTCGCCACGGCTGTAGCCAAGAATTTTGCAGATAGCGTGATTGACTTCGAGCCAGCGCCCATCCGGGCCCACCACGGCCATTCCGATGGGAGAATGCTGCATGGCCGAGCGGAATTTATCCTGGCTCAGCCGCAGCGCCTCCTCAATGTGGATGCGCTCGGTAATGAACTGCGTAAAAAGAATCATCCCGCCGACCGAGCCATCCGCCCGATGCCACGGCTGCGCTTCCCATTGAAGCCATTCGACCGAACCGTCGTCCAGCGGGATGGGGTCGCGTTCGCACTGTTCCCGGCTGCCAGCCAGGACGTTGCGATAGACCTCTTTCCAGCAGTCAGGCAAATCGGGGAACATCTCATGGCAAGGCATTCCCACAACGGAGCGGCCTTGCAGGCCGTAATCCGCCAGCCACCGATCGCTCGCCAGCAGGCAGCACATATCGGCATCAAACATTGCCACGGCGGCGGGGGTGTGGCGGACAAATTGGCGCAGAAGCGTTTCGTCGGTGGGCACCGGCGGCTTCCCCGCAATGTGGGGCGCAGGCAAAACTACCGGCTTCTCCGCCAGCCACTGGGCAGGCGGCTGCCTTGGGGCTGCCGCAAACTCGTTCATATGTTGTTCTGGTTCAGGATCTACCGCTGTCCGGTAGCATGCCGCTCAAGACGCCTGAACTCATGCAATTCAGAAATCACTATATTTCTTATCGGCTCATCAGGGAAAAGCTTAAGGCATCGGCGCCTTAATAGCCCCATGAACCGCCTTGGCCCTTGTTTGCGCCTCAATCAGCCAGCGCCTCTTTGACTTTGCGGAGAAGGTCCTGGCTCGTGAAGGGCTTTTGCAAATAGCGCTCCTGCTCCTCGCCTGTCGAGCGCACATAGCCGCTGGACCACACAATGCGGGTGGCCGGCGCGAGCGCCAGGATTTGCTCGCTCAATTCGCGCCCGCTCATGTTGGGCATGACAAGGTCCGTTATCACAAGGTCGATTTTCTTTTTTGACCCGCCGAGAATTTCCAGGGCTTTTTGGCCGCTGTTGGCGGTGAGCACAGTGTAGCCGTAGGAGGACAAAATCATCTGCCCCATAGTCAACAACAAATCCTCGTCGTCGACGAACAGGATGGTTTGATCGCCGCTCAAATCCGTCGCCGCGGCGGGCGTCGAGCGGACAATCTTCTTGGTGGCGGGCAAAAATATTTTGACGGAGGCGCCTTTGCCGGTTTCGCTGTTGACAGTCACCGCGCCGCCATGGTTGGTCACAATTCCGTAAACCCACGCCAGCCCCAGGCCGCGATGGCGCGAGCCCTTGGTGGTGAAAAACGGCTCGAATATCCTGGGCATCACCTCCGCCGGGATGCCGTCGCCCGTATCAGCGACCTCCACGCAGACGTAATTTCCAGCGGGCAGCTTCGAGGCGGAACCGGGTGCTGGCTCCGCGAGTTCCAGATTGCTCGTCTTGACACTGATCTTTCCGCCTGCCGGGATGGCTTCGACCGCATTGTCGAGAAGCTTGATCATGGCCTGCTGCATTTTCGCCTCGTCGAAATTTGCGGCAAAGAGCTTGCGCTCAATCGAGGTTGAAATTTTGATGGGCTTTTGCAATCCCGCTTGAAAGGCCTCGACCGTGCGCTCAAGCAGCGTGTTCATATTCCCCCCAAGATGAACGCGCGTTTCTTTTTCCTGGCGGCTGAAGGCGGCCAGGTCGTTCGCCACTTCTGCCGCTTTGGAGGCGGATTTCTCAATTTCGCTGAGAGAATTGCGCCACGGATGATTCGCCTCGGCCTTGCTCAACAGCAGTGAAGCATGGCCAAGAATGCTGGTGAGCGCATTGTTAAAGTCCAGCGCAACCGAACGCGCAAGCTGCAACGCGCAGTCGAGCTTTTGCTTGTGCGCCAGGCTTTCGGCTGCCGTGGCGGCAGCCGGTTGCGCGGGGGCGCCCGCGGCGGGAGCAGCCACGGGTGCGGCAGCGGCCGGTTTGGAGGGAGGCGCCGGATCATGCGCGATATCCTTGAGCAGCTGAAGGAGGCAAAGATTATCGCCGCCAAGATCGCACATCTGCACCATGAACACGCCCGGCAGGCCGCTCTTCAAATTGAATGTCAATCGAACAGGCGCATCGGGCGCGGGCATTGAAAGGAAATGGGCTGCCGTCCCTTTGTTCTGCGCGGACCAAATCGCGGCGGCGGATTGCTCGCCTTTTTCCAGCAGCGGGCCAAACGCCCGCACCGCGGCGCGGTTGCTGCGCGTGACCGCGCCATTTTTCTTCACCACCAGCGCGGGCCATTCCGCGTCTTGCAGCAGAAATTCCTCCTCGCCTCCGACTCCTGGCGCGGCGGCTTGAGCATTCATTCCGGCGGCGAAAAACTGCACCAATGTTTTTCCGTGCTCTTCAGCGGGGCAGCATTGCAAATGAAACGTCGCCGTTGCGCCCATTTCCAGCCGCAATTTCAGCTCACCGTGGTTTTGCGTCAGAACCGTCGACCACTTTGCCGTGTCTTCGGGAGCGCAGAGCGCCGCAAAGAGAGCGCCGCTTTTGGCTCCGAAAAATCGCTCGGCGGCGGGGTTCGCGCGGCAGATGACCGAGCGCGAATCCACCAGCAGCACCGGCCACACCGCCGTCCACACGCCGCCGGCTGGCTTGGCAGGCTCGGGTGAATGCGATGCGCGCGGGGCTAATGCGTTTGCGGGCGCACCAGAGATAAATTCGGGAAAAGCCGCGCCGGATTCCTTGAACAATTGCAGCACGACGTAGGAATGCCCGTCGCGCGCGACATTGGTTCCGTGCGCCACGAAATCCGCCTTCGCGCCCCCGGCGATGCGCAATTTCAACGGGGCTGTGCCGCCGGCGATGCCGTCGTGCAAAAATTGTTCCGGAGTGGTGTCGCTTTCGTCATCCCAGAGAGCCGCGACGGAGATCGCGGGCAGCGAAACCGGCAAATCGAAAATGCGGCGGGCGGCCTGGTTGGCACGGCAAATGCGGCCGTTCCCTTCCAGCACCAGCGCTGGCCAGGCGGCTTGTTCGAGGACGAAATCTGTTTCCCGACGCATTGTGCAACTATAGCCTGTTTCGCCACTTGCTCCAATTAAATTGGCCAAACAAGACGGCGGAAGGCAACGAGATCAGTCCGCTCGTCACAATCACAATCAAATATATATTCTGATCGTGGAGCATTCTGGCACATGGAAATGAAAACAGACAACCTCGTGTGCTGCCGTCCTTGACTCGATCGAGACCAGACGCGGCAAGCAGCATCGACGATCTGGGTGGCTATCTCGTTTGTGTGTCCCCGCTAATATTAACCGGATGAGCTCGTCGAACTGGTGCTGCTGGACGTGCTTGAACCCGCGGCCGTCGGCGCGTCGGTCGTCGTGGCGGCGCTGTTGAAGTAGGCGGTAAGATACTCCTTTTCCACATTGATGGTGCTGATCGCATCCTCCATCTGGACGAATTCATTTTGCATTTGCGTTTCCTGCCCGGTGATTTGGGCTTGCAGCGTCGTGATGCTGCTCGTTAGGGCGGTTGATTCCTTGGTGAGGTTTGCCTCTTTGGTGGAGATGACGCCGTTGCTGCCGAGAGTGGTGCTGAGGTAATTGTTTATGGTCGTCGCGAGACCCGAACTTGGATCGGTGAAAAGCTGGGTAATCTGGCTCAAATTATTGGCCACCGAATTGTTGAGCACAAGGGAGCTCGTGGTCAGAAGATTGTTTTCCCCAGAAGACGCTATGCCAAGATCGTTGAGGTTTTGGACGACGCCGGATATGGGGGACGCATCGATTAATTGGCGGAGGTTGGTGGCAATGCCCTCAACATCCATGTTACCCATCAACAGTCCCGGTGTGCCGGTCGTGGTGGTGGTGGAGTCCACCGCGCCAGTGGAACTGCTGGTGCTGGTTGAAACGGTTGTCTGAGACGTGATGTAGTTCTGGATGGTATTGTAATCGTTGACAAAATTAGTGATGGCCGTTGCGATGGAATTTACGTCCGGGCTTACGGTGATGTTCGTGCTCCCTTTCGCCGCCGCGGTGATTGACAATCCCGGCAATCCCAGCGATGTCGCGTCAATCGTGTTATCCTCGCTCGTGAGGGTGCCGCTGCCGTTGATGGTGTATTGCAGGTTTGACCCTTCCTTGTATGTTCCGCTGGAAAGCCCGGTCGCCGCCAGAAAATTGCTTCCGTTCAAATCCTGCATCGTGATTCCCAAGTTGCCCGTGCTGTTATTCGTCAGGGCAAACTGGTTGGTGGCCCCGTTATAAGTGGCTGTGACCCCCGCCTCGGAGTTGTTGATGTCCGATAGGATATTATTGATGCTGTCGGTTTGCGCGTTAAAGGTGATGGTGACGCCGTTGATTTCAAATGAACCCTCGCTGCCGGTTCCATTGGTAATGGTGGTGGACAAATTGGAAGTGGCGGCGGCATTGTTCAGGTTGATGCCGCCCAGGGCGCCAAGGCTGGTCACGGCGCCGGTTCCGTTGCTGTAAAGCTGCGTCGATTGCAGGAAATTACTGGTGTCGGCGGAACTTCCGAGGGTGATGGGCGAACTGCTCGACAAGCTAATTTCGTCAGTTGTGGGATTATACGAAGCCGTAACCGCCCCGCCGGTGGCGGTATTGATTTGAGTAAAGACCGATTGCAGCGTGTCCGAATCGGCGACGGTAATGGTCTGTCCGTTGATAGTAAAAGTGCCCGCCCTGATTGGATCGGAAAACGCGCTGCTGCTCAGATCAACCGACGAGACATTACTGGAGGCGCTGATGGCTTGCGCGGAAATGGCGGAGCCGGTTTGAACGCCCGCGGTTGCCAATTGGCTCACCGAAAAATTGTAGGTTCCCGGGGGAGTTCCGGTGCCGGTCGTGGCGGTGGCGACGGTTGAATCGGAACTGGCGGCGGTGGTGGACTCGAAAAAGCTGGCGGATGAAAGTGTTTGGGCGTCGGTTTGCAAATTGGCGAGATCCGCGCCGATGTTCTGATAGGCGGAATTTTGGTTGTTTTCGTTCGTCTGCTCCGTTTGCATCTGCGTGATGGGCGCGGAGGCCGCTTGCGCCATCTCATTGATGATGTTGGTCCAATTGATGCCCGAAGCCAATCCGGACAAGGCGAGACTGCTGGAACCCGCTGCTGCTGCCATAAATTACCTGGAACCTTTCATTTTATTCCGTTTTGTGCTGCTCCGTTTATTGGTCGACTCGGGCGGCCCGGAGGCCGCCCGAGGTTGTTAGCCTTCATCAAGGCTCAATATCCTTATTGCAGGAGCTTGAGCACGGACTGAGGGTTTTGATTCGCCTGTGCCAGCATCGACGTGCCGGACTGCACGAGGATTTGGTACTGGGCGTATTTCGTGCTTTCGGTCGCCACGTCAACATCCGTCAATTGGCTGTTGGCGGCGGTCAGGTTGTCCTGCAGCACACCGAGTTCATCACCTGTATAGGTCAACCGTTCCTCGTTCGCGCCAACGGTGGCGCGATCTGTCGCCAGTTGCGTGATGGCCGTGGTGACGGCCGTCAACGCTGAAGTGGCTCCAGTGCTCGTGGATATATCGGCGCCCGTTGCGCCGGTGTATTGGCTGGCCCCAAGGTCGATCCCCGTCATGTTGAACGTATCGCCGCTGCCGTCGGTGGTGACCGCCAGGGTGCTGCCACTGAACAGGCTGACGCCGTTGAAGTCCTTGGTCGCTGTGTCGGTGATGTAACCAGCCAGAGTGCTGAACTCTTTCTGATAATCGGCTCGCTCGGAGTCGGTCTTGGTGACGTCCTGCGATTCGACTGCCAGCTGGCTCATCTGATCCAGGGCGGATCCGACTTGCGACAAGTAACCATCCTGCGTCTGCAGGAAGGAAACGGCGTTGCTAACGTTGTCATTGGCGGCTTGCGTCTGGCCGATTTGCGCATTCAAGCTGATGGACTCGGCCAAACCAGCCGGATCATCAGAAGGATTCACAATTTTCGAGCCGGAGGACAACTCCGCCAGTGAATTATTCAACATGTTCGTTGAATTATTGAGGTTGTTGGCGGACGTGATGGCCGCCATGTTTGTATTGATTACCATAACTAACTCTTTCCTTGAGTTACCCCTTGCGGGGTTTTTGTTTCTGGCGACATCCCTGTCGCCTGGTGGAATTTGACTCGGGCGTCCACCGCATTCCCGATTGGCCCTTTATGGCTGCCAATCGCCATTGCCTAGACAACGGAGTTATCGGAATCGGGCAGGAAAACTTTAGTGGTACAAGACGAAGCCGGGCGGCTTTTCAGGGCCGCCCGGCTGGCGTCTCACTCAATCACTCGCTGCTATTGCAGGAGCTTCAAAACGCCTTGGGGATTCTGATTGGCTTGCGCTAGCATCGAGGTCCCGGATTGCACGAGAATTTGGTATTCCGCATATTTGGTGCTTTCCGAGGCCACGTCGACATCGGTCAACTGGCTGTTCGCGGCCGTCAGGTTGTCCTGGAGGACACCCAGTTCGTCGCCGGTGTAGGTGAGGCGCTCTTCGTTTGCGCCCACGGTGGCGCGGTCGGTCGCCAACTGGGTGATCGCCGCGGTGACGGCTACCAAGGCCGCCGCCGCGCCGGTGGAGGTCGAGATGTCTGATCCGGTGGCGCCCGTGTAGGCCGCAGCGTTCAAATCGATGCCCGACATGGCGAAAGTGTCGCCATTGCCGTCGGTGGTGACGGTCATGGTAGCGCCGCTGAACAGACTGACGCCATTGAAGTCCTTGCCCGCTGTATCCGTTATGTAGCTGGACAAAGTGCTGAATTCCTGGTTGTAGTCGGCGCGCTCGGCGTCGGTCTTGGTCGCGTCCTGGGATTCGACCGCGAGCTGGCTCATCTGGTCAAGGGCCGAGCCAACTTGCTGAAGATAGCCGTCCTGGGTCTGGAGGTAGGAGATGGTATTGCTGACGTTGCTGTTGGCGGCCTGGGTTTGACCGATCTGCGCGTTCAGGCTGATCGATTCCGCCAGCCCCGCCGGGTTATCAGACGGATTAACAATTTTGGAGCCGGATGATAATTGCGCCAGCGCGTTGTTTAATTCGTTGCTGGCGGTGTTGAGGTTGCCGGCGGACGTGATGGCCGCCATGTTGGTATTGATAAACATAAACTTAACTCTTTCCGTGAGTTGCCCCTTGCGGAGCCTTTGCTTGTCACGACATCCATGTCGCGCAGTGGATTTTAAATTTGGGCATCCACCGATCGCCCTGCTGGTCTTGCTGGCTTCCAGCAGCCATTGTCTCTTGACAACCCAGCTATCGGCTGCGCGGTGGAATACTTTAGCGGCGAGTGTATATTTTTTGGACGTCCCCCTTTTTGGGGGGCGCCCCGCGCCCCGCGGCCAGCGATAATGACAGGCGCGAAATGGCCCAAAAGTGAGCGAACTTTTTTGTGACAACCACCCGGGGAGCCGCTACACTCACGCGCACCGTTCATGGAGAAAAATCGCTTGCATCGCATATTGGTCATTGGCGGGGACCAGCCCAGTCGGGATGACTTTTGCAGAATCCTCTCCGCTCCCAGCGTGCCGGAGGCGGGCGAACCGGAGGCGGCCTCCCCGCCCCGCGCGGCCAGCGCGTTTGAGGTGGACATTGCGATTGCCGAAGAGCATGGCTTGCGGAAGGCTATTGAGGCGAGGGACTCCGGACGCCCGTATGCTGTTGTTTTTGTCGACGTCGGAAAGACTTCGGCGCCAGGCGGCGCGCAAATCATCAGCCGACTTTGGGAAGCGGACCCAAACCTGGAAGTCGTGCTTTGCGCGGAGCACTCCGAGCTGATGCTGCGGGACCTTTCCCGGCAGTTGCGGCGCAACGACCGGTTGATGCTGCTGGAGAAGCCATTCGGCCACGTCGAAATGAAACAGATGGCGGTCGCGCTCTCTGAAAAATGGCGCGTCACGGGCGAGGCCCAATCCTACTTCACCAATCTCGAGGCGCTGATTCATTCCCGCACCGCCGCCCTGGAGCAGTCCCTCGCGCGGGTGCAGATGTCGGAGAATCTTTACCGGCTTTTGTTTGACAGCAACCCGACACCCATTCTGACCTATGACGACGCCACCCTGGCTTTCGTCAGCGTCAACGATGCCGCGGTCCGGCACTACGGCTACAGCAAGCAGGAATTCCTGGCCCTGACCATGCGCGACCTGGCCGCCCCGGAGGAACTGGCCGCGTTTATTGCCAAGTTGTCCGCCGGGGGGGCGGAGGGAAAGAATTCCTCGGTGTGGCGGCACCGCACGCGCTGCGGCAAATGGTCCGAGATGGAAATCATCTCCCACCATATCGTTCCCCAGAGAATTTATTTGTCACTGGCGGTGGATGCCACGGAGCGCTTGAGCCTGGAGGCGCAACTGCGCCAATCCCAGAAGATGGAGTCGATCGGCCAGTTGGCCGGCGGCATCGCGCATGATTTCAACAACCTGCTCACGGTTGTCAACGGCCACGCCAGCCTCCTGGTGGTCAACGAAAAGCTCACCGCCAAAGGCTCCGACTCCCTCAAGGAAATCATTGAGGCCGGCAAGCGCGCCGGCGCCCTCACACGGCAATTGATGACCTTCAGCCGCAAGCACGAGTTCAACGCCCAGGTCGTCGACCTCAACGAGGTTGTCAATCATATCACCAAGATGCTCCGTCGCATTTTGGGCGAGGATGTTTCCTTGCAGGTGGAATTTGCGCCCGGCCTGCCCGCAATTCTGGCCGACCTTGGCATGATCGAGCAGGTGCTCTTGAATCTCGCCGTCAATTCGCGGGACGCCATGCCGCGGGGCGGCCGGCTTCGCATACGGACTGCAGCCGTCGACGTCGGCCCGGAGGAGGCCAAGCACAATCCGGAGGCGTCGCCCGGAAGATTCGTGTGTTTGACGTTCGGTGACACTGGCAGCGGGATTGCCCCTGAGCATTTGAGCCGGATATTCGAGCCGTTTTTTACGACGAAGGAAAAGGATCGCGGCACCGGTCTTGGGCTGGCGACTGTCTATGGCATTGTCAAACAGCACAAGGGCTGGATCACGGTGGAAAGCGCGGTAGGGCAGGGGACGGCCTTCTTTATATATTTGCCCGCTTCCAACGCGCGCGGCGGCGCGCTGCAATTGCCCCCGTCCGAGCAAAAGGTCATCGGCGGGACGGAAACGATTCTGGTGGTGGAGGACGAGGGGCCGCTTTTGAAGCTGATTCATTACGTGCTGGAGAGCCACGGCTACAAGGTGCTTGGCTGCGGCACCGCCAAGGAGGCGCTGGCCATTTGGAAGGACCAGCATAATAAAATTGATTTGTTATTGACGGACCTAATCCTGCCCGAAGGCATGGCCGGCACCGAGCTTGCGAAAATTTTGCAGCAGGAAAAGCCGGGTCTCAAGGTGCTCTGCACCAGCGGCTACGATGCCGCCCGCCTGGCCAAGGAATTCCCCGAAGGCACAAAGTTCAATCTCATTCAGAAGCCCTTCCATGCGCGCCGGCTGGCGGAAACTGTCTTTGAGGCGCTAACCGCCCGCTAGGCGCAGTATCGGGCTTTCGGCAGAATTTTCCGTCATTCCCGGGGCCAAATGGGCAAATTCGGACGGAAACAAGACAAATTCCTCCACTTTTTTGACAAAATCGCTTTGGCACACTTCATGTTCTGCCGATAACTCGAAAATGAAGAACATACTTGTCATCGATGATAAAGAGGACGTGCGCAATTTAATCAAGGCCGTCTTGACCAATTATGGGTTCAACGTCATCGAGGCCGACAGCGGCAGGGTCGGAATGCAACTCCTTCGCGCGCAGAATCTCGACCTCGTCGTCTGTGACATCAACATGCCAGGCATGGACGGCTATGAGACGCTGATTGCGGTTCGCGAATCCTCCGACACGGCGCCCATTCCATTTATTCTTATGACAGGCCTCGTCAGCCGCGACGGGTTCCGCCGCGGGATGGCCAACGGCGCCGACGATTATCTCGTCAAGCCATTCACCACCGATGAACTCGTGGATTCCGTCATGTCGCGCCTCGCGCGCCAAACCGACATGCAGATGGAAGCGAACCGGCGCGCCCGCATCATGCAGGATTACGCCACCCAGCACGGCTACCCGGATTTCTTCAGCACAGACGAAGCCATGGGCGATGCGGCTTAAAATGGCCACAGATTCATACTGATCAACCTGCCGCTGTCAAGTCACCACCCAAGGCCGGCGAATCCTGACCGCCTAGTCGGTGGCCCGCCAGGCGGATGTCCAAAAACTTATCGTGCGGGCGGCCTGAATTCTTTGTCAAAAATGAACAGACTTTCGTCATTGGGTTCAGATTTTTGATTTATCTGCGTTGATCTGTGCCCATCTGTGGCTCTTTTGTCTGGCGGGATTTCCTTTCTGCGGTACCAGATTCAATTTTCAGCATTTTTCCCCCAAAAAATCGTGCCTAAAAACCTCTGGTAGGTTTTCTGTTTCCAAATCCATGTGCCAAAGTGCTTCCATGACTATATATAATAGGACGGAGACGGGAAGACAGGCGAGTGAGACCGAAGACGGCTGGCCGCGCGGCGCGGGCGGCATTATGGGATTGTGGTTTATCCTGCCGTTGATCGCCCCTGCCTGAGTGGTCGCAACTGTTTCACTGCGATCATTCTCGACGATTCCTGATCCGGCTTGCCCCAGAGTGATCGCCGCCGATGCCGCGCCGCATCGCCATTTTTCGGAGATGGTCTTGCTGGAGGGAATGTCACCTAATGTAACCAAATCCAAGTGAATGTCACCAAATCCAACCTGTTTTTTGAAAAACGCGGAGAAAATGACGCCGAGCCAAAAATGATTTTGGACGGTGAACGGAGGACCATTGGTATTAGTTTGAACTCGCCACAGGCTGCGTTCCGGCATAAAAGGGGCGTTCGACTGTTTCTAATATTTACAAATCGTGGCTACTAATCCACTCATCGAAATTCGCAACGGACGCCTCGCCAAGGCGGCCTCGCTCCGCTCTTTGGGCCTCAACCCTTACCCATCCAAAAGCGGGCGCACTCATTACACCAAAACCATCCTCGACGATTTCGCCAGCCTCGAAGGCCAGACGGCCACCATCGCCGGGCGCCTGATGTCCTGGCGCAAGCAGGGCGCGCTGGCCTTTGCCCACGTCCAGGATCAGACGGGCAAGCTGCAGCTTTTCCTCCGCCGCAATCTCGTCCTGCCCACCGACAAGGCCACCGGCAATATCGGCTACGCGGACACCAACATGATTGACCTCGGCGACATCATCGAGGCGACGGGCAAAATCATCCGCACCGAGCGCGGCGAAATTTCCGTGCTGGTGGAAAGCCTGCGGCTGCTGACCAAGGCGATTCGCCCGCTGCCGGATCAATGGTCGGGATTGAAGGACCGCGAGCAGGTGCTGCGCAAACGTTATCTTGACACGACGCTCGAACCATCGTCGTTCGAGCGCTTTGCGGCGGCCAGCAAAATGGTTTCGGCGATGCGCGATTTTCTGTTAAAGCGCGGCTTTTTGGAATTCATCACGCCGATTATTCAGCCGCAATACGGCGGCGGCACGGCCAAGCCGTTCAAGACGCACGTCAACGCCCTCGGTTGCGATATGTACCTGGCCATTTCGCATGAGCTTTATTTGAAACGCTTGATCGTGGCGGGTTACGACAAGGTTTTCACCATCGGCCGCTATTTCCGCAACGAAGGCATCGACCGCAGCCATCACCCGGAATTCTCGATGGTCGAGACGATGACGGCTTACGAAAATTACGAATACAACATGAACCTGATCGAGGACATGTTCCGGCACGTCGCGGTCACGGTGTTCGGCAAAACGGAATTTGTCGTGCGCGGACACACGATTGATTTCGGCAAGCCGTGGCGGCGCGTCAGCATGCCCGACGTCGTGCTGGAAAAAACGGGCATCGATTTCCGCGAAGTCAAAACGGCCGACGAGGCGAACGCGCGGCTGGCGGCCATCGGCATTGGCGAAGCGCAGCCGAGCGTGGGCGAAGCGCTGGTGAAGGCTTTCGAGGAAAAAGTGGAAAAGGAACTCATCCAGCCGACGCTGGTCTTTGGGCATCCGATTGAAATTTCGCCGCTGGCCAAGCCGATGGCGCATGACCCGCGCTATGTCGAGCGTTTCGAGATCATGATCGCGGGCATGGAATGCGGCGACAACTGGTCGGAGCAAAACGACCCGGTGCATTTGCTCGAGACATGGCGGAAGTCGTATCGCGCGGAGGAGCGCGACGCCGGAAAATTCCACACGCTCGATTTCGATTTCATCGAGGCGCTCGAATACGGCCTGCCGCCCACGACGGGCATCGGCCCCGGCATCGAACGCATGGTGATGATTTTCACCGGGCAGGAAAATATCGACGACGTGATTTTCTTCCCGTTGATGCGCCCATCCATCGCGCCGCTCAATGCGTCCATTTACGGACTTAACGAAACGTCACTGGCGCCGGTGGAGGAGTTGGCGCTGTCGCTGGCGGATTTTGAAACGCTGTCAAGAGAAGGCGTTTTGAAGCCGCACGCGAAAAATCTTGTTGTCAAGCCGTGCCTTCGCCTGTGGGAAAATGGGCGCGTTTCCGGCCATGTGGAAATCGAGGGCTTCACCGCCAATGGCGCCGCGCGCGTCACCGGCTGGAGCGGCGCGCCGGGCGAGGAGGGCGCGAAGAAAAAAGTCGTCGAACAAATGAGCCGCGGCTTTGTCGAACTCCTCAAAAGAGCGTTTCCGTCGTGCGACATCACCGTGTCGCCCGCCGCGGCCGAACGCGAAGCGTAGCATTGATTATGAACGAATTCGCGGCATCCGGCTTCTGGCGCGCCGATTACGACGAGGCGGCCATGACCGAATGGGCCCGGCAACTGCGCCAAAGCGTCTCGGCCTCGCGCATCTCGCTGGGCCTGGTTTTTATGACGCCGCATTATTTCGCCGATGCGCGGCGAATTTTGGAAACTCTTCGCGTCCATGCGGAAATTCCGCTGTTGATCGGCTGTTCAGGCGCGGGTTTGATTTACGGATCGCGGGAAATTGAGGATGAGCGCGGCATTGCCGTTTCGCTGCTTTCGCTGCCGGGCGCGGAGTTGACCGCTGTTCACTTTACACAAGAGCAGATCGACGAGGCGAACGGCCCGGGTTATTGGGAATTGGAGACGGGGCTGAGCGCGGAGAAAATCAACGGCTGGCTCGCGTTTGTCGATCCGTTCCGCACGGACTCGGAAGCGTGGCTGCGCGGCTGGAATGAGGCTTACGCGCCCAAGCCGATTGTCGGCGGCGTGGCCAGCGGGGATTTTTCCGAGCGCACGATTCAATTGTATCTCGATGGGCAGGTTTTCGACGAAGGCGGCGTGGCGGTGGCAGTCGGCGGCGCGGTGGAATTGCGCTCGGTGATTTCGCAGGGCTGCACGCCCATCGGCGACACATGGACGATCACGCGCACGGAAGGCAACATCATCCACATGATCGCCAACCGGCCGGCTTACGAGGTGCTGCACCAGACATTCATGGAATTGCCCGGCAAGGAGCAGCACGCCGCGCGCGGGAATTTATTCATCGGCCTGGTGGTCAACGAATACCTCGAGGATTTCGCCCGCGGCGATTTTCTCGTGCGCAACATTCTCGGTGGCGACCCCAATTCCGGCAGCCTCGCCGTCGGCGCCATGCCGCGCCTGGGGCAAACGATGCAGTTCCAGCGGCGCGACGCGGCGGCGGCGACGGAGGACATGACGCATTTGCTGGAACGCCTGGCGAATCATTTGAAGGGCCGGACAATTTATGGCGGCTGCCTCTGCACCTGCAACGGGCGCGGGCAGCGCCTCTTCGGCCATCCGAACCACGACGCCGGATTGGCGCAGGAAAAACTCGGGCCGATGGAGTTGACCGGGTTTTTCTGCAACGGAGAAATCGGGCCGGTAGGGGCGAAGAACTTTCTGCACGGCTACACAGCGTCGCTGGCGGTGTTCGCCAGCAAATCGTAACTGTCAAGTAAAAGATTTGCCGCCGAGGTCTTCGTCGGCCAGCTTGCGGTAGAGCGTGGCCACGCTGACGCCGAGCAATTGGGCGGCTTTCTCCTTGTCATTGCCGGCCTGGGCCAGGGCGCGGTTGAGATACGTCACTTCCTGCTCGCGCAGGTAATCGCGCAGCGAGCCGACGGGATTCATGAAATTCGCCGGGCCGGAACTGGCCACAGCGGCCGCGCTGGCGGTCGAATTGTTGACAGGCTTTCCGCCCGTGCCAGCCGCCGCGACCGGAGCGGCTGAGGGAGTTTCGATCGCCTCTTCCTCGCCGTCCTTGGCATACTTCCGCAAGATCGGCGGCAGATCCGCCACGCGAATGGTGCCGTTTTCGCACAAGGCGCAGGCGCGCTCAATGGCGTTTTCCAATTCACGCACGTTGCCCGGCCAATCATGCGAGCCCAGAACTTCGAGAGATTTGCGAGTGATGCTGTGGGGTTTGCCGGTGCGCGAATTGATCTTGTTGCGCAGGAAATGCATTGTCAGCAGCGGAACGTCATCCCGGCGCTCGCGCAGGGCGGGGAGATGAATCGGGATGACGTTCAGCCTGTAAAATAAATCTTCGCGGAAGGTGCCTTCCTTGATGCGCTTTTCCAGCGGCTCGTTGGTGGCGGCGAGCACGCGAACATTGACGCTGGTGGCCACGTTGTCGCCGACGCGGCGGACTTCCCGCTCCTGCAAAACGCGGAGCAGGCGGCTCTGCAAAACCGGCGGCATGGAGCCAATTTCATCGAGGAAAATCGTCCCGCCATCGGCTTCCTGAAAGAGGCCTTTTTTGTCGTTGATCGCCCCGGTGAATGCGCCTTTGCAATGGCCGAACAATTCCGATTCCAGAAGATTCTCCGGCAGCGCGCTGCAGTTAATCGGGATGAACGGCGCGAATTGGCGGCGGCTGTTGAAATGCAGGGCGCGCGCGACAAGTTCCTTGCCCGTGCCGCTTTCGCCCAAAATAAGAATCGTGCTGTCGGTATCGGCCACCCGCTCGATCAGCTTGAAGACTTCCTGAATCTGCGAGGAATTGCCGATGAGCTGGTTGAACTGGTACTTTTTCTTAAGCTGCTTGCGAAGGTAAATATTTTCCGAAACCGCCTCATTGTAGGACAAGGCGCGTTGAATGCAGAGTTTCAGGTCATCTACTTTGAAGGGCTTTTCGAGATAATCGAAAGCGCCTTTTTTCATCGCGTCGACCGCCGTTTCAATGGTCGCGTAGGCCGTGATGACGATGACGGTGGAAGGCGGATTCAGCGCCCGCGCCTTCTGCAAAATCTCCAGTCCGTGCGTGCGGGTTTTGTCAAGATAAAGGTCGGTGATGACCAGCTCAGGGCATTGCGACTCAAGGGTTTCTATGGCTGCGGCGTAATTGCTGAAGGGAAAAACCTCGTGTCCTTCACGGCGCAAAAGCTCGGTGACCATTTGGACCATGGTCACCTCGTCGTCAATCAACAACACCTTTGCCATGCGATAAAACTACGTGATTCGCTCCTGCCGGGCAAGCCTGCGGGCTTTTTAATTAGTGGCCCGAAACCAGCTCGCTCAACTTGAATATCGGCAGGAACATGCAAATCACAATGCCTCCGACCACCACGCCCAGAAAGCAAATCAGCAATGGCTCGATCAAAGACGTCAAGCCATTCAGCGTCGTCTCAATTTCCTCGTCCAGAAAGTCGGCCACGCGCTCAAGCATGGAATCGATCTTTCCGGTCTGCTCACCAGCTTGCATCATGCGGATAATCATGGTGGGGAATATGGGGTGTTTACTCAGGGCGGCGGAAATGCCTTCGCCGCGCTCGATGTCGGTCGAGGCGGTCTTGATGGCCGATTCCATGATGACGTTGCCGACCGTGTTTTGAACGATCGCGAGGACTTCCAAAATCGGCACGCCGCTGCGAACCAGCGATGCAAAGGTGCGCGCGAATCGAGCCAGGCAAATCTTGTGCGCGATGCTGCCAAAGATCGGCAGCTTGATGCGGCGATCATCCCAGAACCGCCGGCCGGCGTCTTGATATACCACAGCCAGCCGACCACAACGGCGGCGGCGGACAGCATCGCCCAAATGAAATTCTCCCGCAGCAGGTTGCTGATGTTGATCAGATATTGCGTTGGGGCCGGCAGCTTGCCGTGCATGCTCGAAAAAATGTCGGCAAAGGTCGGCACCACTTTCACCAGCAGGAAGATCGTAATGCTGATCGCGACGAAGGTCACCGCCGTCGGGTACATCATCGCTGATTTGACCTTCTTGCGGAGGCGCGCGGTGTTTTCCTGGTAGGTCGCCAGGCGGCTGAGGATTTCCGCCAGCAAACCGCCCTTTTCGCCCGCCGCCACCATCGAGACATACAGCTTGTTGAAAATCTTGGGGTGCTTGAGCAATGCGTCGGAAAAGCTGTCGCCGCCCTCGACGCGCGTCGTAATGTCCTTGATGACCTCGCGCATCAATTTGTTCTCAGACTGCTCGGCCAGCGCCTGGAGCGATTGCACCATCGCCAACCCGGCGTCGACCATGGTGGCCAATTGCCGGGTGAAAATGACGATGTCAGCCAGGCTGACGCTGCCTCCCACGGTCTTGCCCTTCTTGCCGAGCTTCTCCTGAATGGAGACGACCATGAGGTTGCGATTCAGCAGCGCGGCGATGGCGTTCGCTTCGGACGAGGCGTCCACCGTGCTTCGGATTTCCCGTCCCGTCCCCGAATCCCGCGCAATGTAGGTGAAAGATGGCATTCGACTGAACGTTTTACTTACCAGCCCCCCATGGGCATGGCAAGGCAATACCGCTCCCGAAGCTGCGCCGGGGGCAGACGCCGGACAAAATTGTGGTGGCACTCGAAGATTGGCTGTTGTCCGTCCAAAAGGAGTTTATCAGGTAACATTTCTCTCTATTCTCTCGGCGCAATCTCGGTTTAACTTTAGAACCGTGGCGGTTCCTCACGTCCCCAGAACCAGGGACGCCGATGTGTTCAGCGGCCCGACAAGGCTAAGAAATTGAACAAGGACACGAAGAGTGTTGTTTCACGCCTGTTTCGAGGAGCAGTTCTCGACGGCCTCGGCCTTCCTTCTGTCAGGCTCTTTCGCAATTCTTTTATCGCGGCTGCGTTACTGCGGATTGTTTTGCAGCCATGTGTTGATGGACGCGCCCCATTGGTCCCAATTCGTGCCATTGTCTTCCTGCAGCAGCAATTCCAACATATCGCGCGCCTGACCGTTAAGTGGATGATCGTTGTCGCGGGCCACCGCCAGCAGCATCGGCAATTTGAGCGTGGCGGTTCGATTGAGCAAATCGTTCATGAGCACCGTCGAGACGCCGACGGGCGTGGTGGAGTTGGTCAGCAACTGCGCGGCCCCATCGTAATGATCGTCCTGCACCATGTTGACGAGATGCTGTGATAGTTCAACCTGCGCGGCGGCGGGGGCGGTGGGAATCAGCGCCAGAATTTTGTCCGCTTTGGTGTTCGGGTCCGTATCGGAAAGGAGGACATCGTCGAGTTGCTTTTCCCATTCTTTGTTTTCCTGCGGTGGTTCGGCTGGAGCGCTTGGCCCTCGCCCGGGCATATGTCCGAAATGCGCTGCGACGCGAGCCGGAGGATTGGTGGGCTTCGATTCATCCGCGACCACCGGCGCGATATCAATCGGAGGCAAATTTGTGGCGGTGGACACACCGATGGGCGCCGAAACGCCCCCGCGGCTTTGCATCCACCCGATTAACACCCCAATGGCTCCGGCGAGAACCAAAACAGCCAGAACACGGAAAAGCTTTGCCATGCTACTCATCAATAACAGTCTGAATGAGGAACCCCGCAAGGTCAAATCAGTTGCGCAATCTTTGCAACGTTCAACTTTGGCAAAGCCAGCCCATAGGTACTATAAGTCGCATAAGACCTATTGGTCCCATTTTTCTTTGGACGGCGGGACCCATTGGGGGCAACATAGTGCAGCCGCAATTTCGCATGGCCGATTACGAAGACAGACTGTCCGTGGCGCTGCCGGAGGAACTCCGCGCGCAATTCGCCGAGGCGGAGCGCCGCCTCTGGCGGGTCGAGACCACCGTCGCTGTCTGCAGCATTATCGGCGGATTGATGGTATCCTTCCTCGGGTTTTTCGTCTCGGAGCGCCTTTGGGATACGCCTATCTGGCTGCGCTGGACTTTGTGGCTTGCCGGGCTGCTGGTGGCGGCGGTTTCGGCGGGCATCTGGGCGCGGCGATGGGTCTGGCAGCGGCGCGATCTCCGGGCTCTCGCCAATTTGGTGCAGAAAAAATACCGCCGCCTCGGCGACCGCCTCCTGGGAATCGTCGAGCTCTCGAATGAAAAGGAGCATAACGCCAATTTTTCTCCCGCGCTTTATCACGCCGCTATTTTCCAAGTCGCCGAGGAAGCAAAAGGATTTGATTTTGCCCAAAGCGTCAATGCCGGCTCAGCCAAAAGAACGGCAGGTTTCGCGATCGTCGCCGCGGTTTGTTTAGCGGCGATTTTTCTCGTGCTGCCGCGCCCCGGTTGGAACGCTTTCACGCGCTGGGCAGTGCCGATGGCGAACATACCCCGCTACACGCTGGTTTCCATCGAGGGATTGCCCACCGAATTGATCGTTCCGCACGGGGAGGCGTTCAGCATCGCGGCGAAAGTGCAGTATCGTTCGTTCTGGAAGCCGAGCCACGCCTTTGGCCTTTGGCCGCGGCAACCGAGCGTCGAGACCACCGTGCATGATGGCACGGCGCAATTGCAAATTCCCGGCAAGGTTGAAAACGGCGTGCTGGAAGTGCGTGTGGGTGATGCGAAAGCGCAAGTCCGCATCGCTCCAACGCACCGGCCCTCGCTCCAGGAATTGGCCGCGCAAATTCAATTGCCCGATTACCTTCATTATCCGAATCAGGATGAACTGTTGCAAAACGGCTCCCTGCTCGCGGTCGAGGGAAGCAAGGTCTCTCTCCACGGCAAAATAAGCCGCGATTTGAATTCCGCCACTATCCAGCGCGGCACCGACAAACCCGCGCCCATGACGGTGAGCGGCGACAGTTTTTCCACCAGCCAGACAGAGCCCGAAGGCGCGGCGGATTTCACGATTCTCTGGAAGGACAAACTTGGATTAACGAACGCCTCGCCCCTGCACGTCACCGTGCAGACACAGCCCGATGCGCCGCCGGTTCCGGAAATCGATGACATCCCCGCAGACATTTCGGTTCTCGATTCCGATGTGATCAACATCAAGGTCAAAGCGCGCGACGATTTTGGCGTGCGCGATGTCGGTTTGGACTGGGAAATGACGGCGGATTCTCCCGTGACTGGCAGCCCTGTCGCCACCACCGAAGTCAAATATCAAATGTCGTCGCCCCAAATGAAGGAAGGGGAAAGAACATTCAAATGGAGCCCGCGCATTTACCGAATCCCCGCCGATTCAACGGTGGAATTGACGGCCTTCGCGCGCGATTTTTTCCCGAATCGCGAGCGGGCGCGCACCGGCGTCTACCACATCCGCGTGTTAAGCCCCGAGGAGCACGCGGAAATGCTGCGCAAGCAATTGGAGGCCACGATGGCGCAAGTGGAGGAAGTTTCGCGGCTGCAGGAAAAAATTGTCGCCAATCTGGCGGATCTCAAAGACGCGGATAAAATGCCCGCCGCTGAAAAAGCCAACCGTTTGAGCCAAAGCAAGGATGACCAGAAGCAAAACGCCGCCAATCTGGATCAGCTCGCCAAACAGGGCGAAGAGTCTTTGCAGGAGGCGCTGAAAAACCCGTTGTTCAAGGAGGACGCTGTCAAGAAGTGGTCTCAATCCATGCAGCAGTTGCAGAAGCTGGCCCAGCAGAAAATGCCCGCCGCCGCCGGCGCGATGCAGAAGGCGCAGGAGAATTCCGGCAGCAAGCCCGAAGAAATGGCGGACGCCGAGCAGAAGGCCGAGGACGTTTTGAAGGATTTGGAGAAGATGCAGACCAAGGCCAACGAGCACATGGACGATTTGCAGGCCATGACCCTGGCCCAGCGTTTGCGCAAAGTCGGCGGTGTCGAGAAGGACATCGCCGGGCAGATATTTGACACGGCTTCCAACACGGTGGGTTTGCTGCCGCGCCAGTTGCCGCCCAAGATGAAAGCGCTGGAAGGCGGCCTTGTCCGCGGCCAGTCCGGCGCCCAGAAACAGAGCACCACGCTGCAGACGGAGCTGAATCGCTTTTTCGAGCGCACTCAAAAACCCGCCTATGGCCAGGTGAGCAAGGAAATGAAGGACGCGCATACAGGCGACGAGCTGGACCGCGTAGGCGGACTGATCAACAATAATATAGGCCTCGAGGCCTCCGCCGATTTGGGCAAGTGGGCCACCCGCTTTCAAGATTGGGCGGAAAAGCTCGAGCCGAAAAGCTCGGGCGGCTCCGGCTCCGGCTCAGGCTCAGGAAAAGACGGAGCGGATTTGACGGAGCAATTGATCGCGCTCCTGCGCATGCGCGAAAACGAATCCAATTTGCGCGACGAAACGACGCTGCTCGATCAAGACAGGGGCACGCCTGACAGCTATCAGCAGCGCGCCTCGTCGCTGTCAGGGACGCAAGACAAGCTCGCTTCGGGCCTTGAGGACATCCATGACAAGGTGCCGATTGCGCAGCTCGACCAGGCTTTTTCGGATGTCTCCACCGCGATGAAACAGACTTCCACGCTCCTGCAAACGCCGGAGACGGGCAAACCCGCCGACGACGCGGAAATCAAAACGATTGATTCGTTGTCCGATTTGATCAACTTGATCAACGAACAGGCGCAAAAAGGAAAGCCGAAGAGTTCGCCCGGCAGTCCATCCAGCGCCGAGGAAATGCAATTTCTAATGCAGATGGCGCAGAAGGCCAACAAGGGCAAAGCCTTTGCGGCAAAACCGAATCAGGGCAACACGAGCCCGGGCGGCTCGAACAGCCGGGTCGGCGGCGCGAACATTGGCGATGCCTCCGGCCACGCGGCGGACGAGCGCTCTGTCAAACAATCCGCCGGCGCCATTCAAAACGCGCCCGCCGAATTTCGCGACGCCCTGGAAAATTACTATCATGGCCTTGAAAAGGGAAAACAGTAGTCGAATGGGAATTCTGTCCAAGGCAGGGACGGCTCGCCGAGCCGTCCGCTTGTGTGTGAATCGTGCCTCGACCGGGACGCCTCGGCGAGGCGTCCCTGCCTTAAATTCCGCGCTGCGCACTTTGACTCTGCTGTTTTGTCTTTTCGCGCGCATCACGCATGGACAGCAATTATACACCGGCTCGACGGGAGTGGTGGCTTCGGAGGTGGACAAAATGTATGTTCGCGGCCTGCAGTATTTGGTTAAGACTCAGGCGCCCGAAGGCAATTGGCCCGACGAACCTCCGTCTGGTGAGCCGGCGGTGACTTCCCTTGCCGTCGTGAGTTTGCTGGCGCATGGCGACGATCCGAATTTTGGGCCTTACAGCGCCACCATCCGCCGCGGGCTGGATTACGTTTTGAAACACAGCGATCAAACCACCGGCTACATCGGCACAACGATGTATAACCACGGGTTCTCGACATTGGCCCTGGCGGAATCGTATGGCGCGGTGGACGACCCACGCATCGGCCCCGCCCTGCAAAAAGCGGTCAAATTGATCATCACCGCGCAATCGGAAAATAATTCGCACGCGTGGCGCTACACCCCCGATTCGCGGGACGCCGACACCACCGTCAGTGGCGCGCAGATGGTGGCGCTGTGCGCGGCGCGCAACGCCGGCATCGCCGTGCCGGAGCAAGTGATCCAGAACGGGCTGAATTTCTTCCGCTCCTGTCAAACACCTGATGGCGGCATCGGCTACCAATTTCCCAACGCTCCGAATTCCACCCGCACGGCCATTGCCTGCGTGGTGATGGCTTTGTCCAAGGAGAAAAACACCCCGGCTTTCCGGGCCGCTTTTAATTTCCTAAAGGCGACGCCGCAGGACGCGCAGTATCCGCAGTATTATCTCTATTACGCTTCGCAGGCGTATTTCCATGGCTCGCCCGATGCGTGGCAAAGTTGGAACCGCGACAACATCGCCTCCCTGCGCGCCAGCCAGGGAGCGGAAGGGAATTGGGACGGCCAGCTTGGCTCGACCTTTGCGACGGCTGGATCGCTTTTGTCGCTCGCGTTAAACTATCGTTACCTGCCTATTTATGAACGGTAAGGCGCGCATCGCATTGACAGCATTGTGGTGCGGTCTGTCGTGGACCGCCGGGGCGCAGGGCATCATCCGAAGAGCCCCCGGGGTGGTATTAAATGGAGGCCAGGTATTGCTGCAAGGCAACGCCAATGCCTTCGGGTGGCAATACGCCGCGCCGAACGGCAAACCCGAACGCATGCCGGAGCCGCGCGGCGACGTCCTTCAGTTTTTGGACGGCTCAATTCTGCACGGCAAGCTTTCGAGCATGGACGCGGGCGAAGGGCTTACGTGGACTGCGCCGGAAGCGGTGCGGCCCATCGCTTTCCACCCAAACCGCCTCGACTTTCTTCGCTTCGCCCACGCCCATCCCGTGAGCATGACTCCGAGCTGCCATGTCACCTTTGCCAACGGCGATGATTTGTACGGCGCGATCACGTCGCTCGACGATCAAACGGTCGGCCTCAGCACATGGTTTGGCGGATCGTTAATGATCCCGCGGGCGGCGGTGCGCACGGTGACATTTCTGCCTCCGGGCTATTCAGTTGTTTACGAGGGGCCTTATGATTTCGGCGGTTGGATGGTGGTCAACAATCAAAGCTGGACGTATCGCGACGGAGCCTTCGTCGGCTCTGGCACGGGAACGCTGGGACGCGATGTCAACCTCACCAATTCCGCCACGCTGGAATTCGATTTGAGCTGGAGCATCGCTTTCAATCTGGAGGTCGGCGTCTTTTGCGATGTCGTCGATCATCTGGAGCCCAACGGCGGCACTTGTTTGCTGAATATTTCGCCGCAGCAAATTTCCCTGCGGCAGGCGCAGAACATCGGGATGTTCAGCGCCGGCGGCACGCCGCTGCCGGAAGGGACGGCCAAGGATCGCATGCACGTCGCCATTGAGTGCGACCGCAATGAAGGCACGGCCTCGGTCTACGTCGATCATCATTTGGTCAAGACGTGGAAGGATTGCAGTTTTGCGGGCGGCGGCACCGGTGTTTTGTTCATGCAAAACGTGATGTTCTCAACGTCAACTCTAAAAATCAGCCACGTCAAAATCAGCCAGTGGGAAGACCGCGGCGAACCTGAGTCGATGGATGTTGGCACCAATCTCGACGCGGTGCATTTCGTCAACCATGATCGCGGCGCGGGAAAGATCGAGGGCATCAAAGACGGCAAGGTGAAGCTGTCGCTTTCCGGCACATCGCTGGATATTCCACTTGACCGGATCACGCAGATTGAATTCGCCCAGACCAACGCGCCCGCCGATTCTCCGGGACCGTGGGCCGTGCGCGCGCATTTTCCCGGCGGCGGCAGCATTTCCTTCCAGCTTAAGAGCTGGGACAGCAAGACGGTGGCGGGGCAAAGCGCCGTTTTTGGCGCCCTTGCCTTTCAGCCAGACGCGATCCGCGAACTGGAGTTCAACCTGAACCACGCCAAGGAACAGGCCAGCATCGCGAACACCAAGGAATTTGAGGAGTTGGATGAATAGGCGCGTCTGGCGAGTCTTATCGGTCCTGTGCGTCATATATGTCGCATTAGTTCCCTCCGCCCTCCAAGGCGAACCCGCAGCAGCCACCAACGACTTGGACTGCGCGTCCTTCCGCGATGGCGATGTCCTTTACGGAAAACTTCTCAGCATCCAATCAGGCAACGCCGTCCGCTGGCAGCACCCCGATTCGCCCGAGCCGATTGATTTCAAACCGGATGCCGTCGCGCAGATTGATTTTGCCCCGCGCAAATCGAGCGCCGCGAGGGATAACGCGGCCTGCAAATTGTGGCTGGCCAGCGGCGACATGCTCGAAGGCGATGTGTCCGCCTGCGACCGCGAATTCATCACGCTGGATACCTGGTACGCGGGCCGCCTCAAAATTCCGCGGCGCGTGCTTCAGACACTCGCTTTCAATCCGCGCACTCCCATTCTTTTCGCAGGCATTGCCGGGCTGGCGGGTTGGACGCAGGGCACAAGCTCAGTCAAGACCTTCGTGGGCGAATCCGGGCACTGGCTCTATCGCAACGGCGCGTTTTATTCCGATAAATCCTCATCCATCGCCAGGGACTTCAAATTGCCGGACCGCTCGGAAATCCAATTCGACTTGACGTGGAAAAGCATGCTCAACCTGGCCATCGCGTTTTACACAGATTCGCTCCAGCCCATTAACTTGACAGACAAGGAGAACGGGCCGGATTTCGGCGGCTTCTACAGCATGCGATTCAACAACACCATTTTCGTCTCGCTGATGGCCGTGCAAAAGAAAGAGGCGCTGCGGCCCTTGGGCGATCAATTGATTGTGCAATCGCTCCAGCAAAAAGACCGCGTGCATGTGGATGTCCGCATGAGCCGGCCAGACAGGCGCGTGGCGCTTTTCCTGGATGGGACGCTGGTCAAGGATTGGATTGATCCCGCTGGTTTCGTGGGGGAAGGCGGCGGTGTCCGCTTTGTCAACAATGGGATTGGCGGCGCGGTCAAGATCAGCAACATGCGCGTCTCGAAATGGAACGGCGTGCTGGATGAAGCAGCGGCGGACGCGCCTGACCCGATGCATGACGTTCTGACCCTGGAATCCGGATCGAAAGTGAGCGGCGCCTTGACTGCCATTGCCGACGGAAAAATTTCTGTGCTGACCACCGCGGGAACGACCAATGTCCCTTTGGCCGGAGTGAGCACCATTGAATTTGCGCGCTATTCAGGACAGGCGCCTCCGCCTTCGCCCAGCAACGCCCACGCCACATTTGTCCAAGGCGGATCGGTGACTTTTCAATTGGTGGATTGGCAGCCGTCCGGCATCACCGCCATCAGCCCCGATTTTGGCAAAGTCACGTTTGACCCGGCCGCCTTCCGGCATCTGCAATTTCTCACCCCGGAGCCGAAGTAAGCCTTCTTAAAGTGGCAGAGGCGCCCCGCCTCTGACGGGCTGATTCAGCGGCGGGGCGCCGCTGGCACTCTGCACGTGAAAAATTTTGCCGCGCGCCCGCGAGTGGCCCGCCATAGGAAAATATTCTGGCCAGCCAGGAATTCTTCTGCGAGCGTGGAAGAAATTTTCTATGAAATCCCGACTCTCGTGTTTTCGAGCATTGTCCTCTTTATTGGCTCCAGCATTTTTGATGATCTCCGGCATGGTCTTCCAATGCGGGGCTGCCGGAGTCGAAATCACTGATTTAAAAGGAACCGCGCGCGTCACCATCGGAGGCGATTTATTTACGGTTTATCATTACCTCGATGTTCCGCGCCCTTATTTCTATCCGGTGCTCGGTCCCGATGAATCGCCGATGACTCGCAAATGGCCGCTGGAGCCGAGCACGGATGAGGAGCACGATCATCCGCATCATCGCGGACTTTGGTACGCGCACAGCAGCGTCAACGGATTGGATTTTTGGTCGGAGGAAACGAACTTCTGCAAGATTGTCCACGATGGATTTATCAAAATCGAATCCGGCGAAAAATTCGGCGTCATCCAGTCGAAGGACAAGTGGGTGGACCACTCGAACCACGTGGTTTGCACGGATGTCCGCACAATGCGCATCTACAATCTGCCGAAGGACGAACGAATGTTTGACTTCGATGTCACGTTGCAAGCGCCGGCCGGCAAGCCTGTCGTGTTCGGAGACGAAAAAGATGGCACGATTGCGACACGTCTCCCGGAGAGCATGCGGTTGAAACACAAGAACGGTCAGGGCGAGGGCCACATTGTCCTTTCCACCGGCGTGCGCGATGAGAAGACATGGGGGAAGCACGCCGACTGGTGTTATTATTACGGTCCGGTCGACGGCGGCACGAAGGGGCGGGAAACAATGGGAGTCGCCATTTTTGATTCACCGGAAAATCCGCGCCATCCGACGACGTGGCACGTGCGCGATTACGGTTTGTTCGCGGCCAACCCTTTCGGATTGCACTTCTTCGAGAAAAAACCGGCGGGGGCAGGCGACATGACCATTCCCGCCGGGAAGAGCGTCACGTTTCGCTACCGCTTTTATTATCATCGCGGCGACGAGAACGAAGCGCGCGTGGCGGAGCAGTATCAGAAATACATTTCTGAAAAGCACGATGAATAATCTGCTGGCTCGCGACGCTGGGCCGATTTATATCTTTTGCGTGGCCTGACGAAGCCGCGCGGTGCGCGCTCCGTTTCGCCCGCGATTCATGATGTACACAATGAAAAAACTTTTGATTTTTGCGGCGATTTGCGCCGCCGCGCTGCAAACCGTTTTGGCGGACGATCTTGTCCCGATTCCGATCGTCCTGCCACCGCCCGCGATGAAGGGCACACCGCAGGCGCTCCCGACGAACACGACGGCCTTGCCCCTGACTTCCGACGCCCGCCCGCCTTTTCTCGCGCCGAAAGGGGTCGAAAATGTCGCGCTGAAAAAGCCCGTATCCTCCGATTCTCCGAATCTGATCAACGGCACGCTCGAACAAATAACGGATGGAAAAAAGGAAGCCTTTGACGAAAATGTCGTGACTCTGCGAAAGGGTTTGCGCTGGGTTCAAATTGATTTGCAGGGCGAATTCAATCTTTACGCGGTCGTCATCTGGCACGATTTCACGACACCGATCGTTTATCGCGATGTGATCGTGCAATTGTCCGACGATCCGGAATTCAAAAGCGGCGTCACGACGATTTTCAACAACGACCAGAAAAACACCGCCGGCTTGGGCATCGGCACGGACCGCGAGTATTTTGAAAATTCGTTGACAGCGTCTGGAAAATTGATCGACGCCAAAGGCGCGAAAGCCCGCTACGTCCGCTGCTACAGCAAAGGCAGCACTGACAACGCGCTCAACAGCTACGTTGAGGTGGAAGTCTACGGTCTGCCGGCTAAATGAACCGCGCGGCGCTGGCAGGGCTCGTTCTGCTGCTGGCGCTGGGATTTGCTTTGCGGGCGCCAGAGCTGAGGCTCCGGCCCCTGCACAACGATGAGGGCGTGAACGCGATGAAATTTCGCGCCCTCTATGTCGACAATAATTACAAATACAACCCGGACGAATTTCACGGCCCGACGCTCCCTTACTTCACCCTTCCCGCTGCCTGGCTGCAAGGCGGCGGCGATTTCAATCGGTTCACCGAGGCCACTTACCGCAGTGTCACTGTCGCGTTCGGCCTCGGGTTGATCCTATTATTGACGCTCGTCGCGAAAGACTTCGGGCGGGCGGAGACATTTTGGTCGGCGGTCTTTATTGCCGTTTCCCCGGCGATGGTTTTTTACAGTCGGTATTACATACACGAAATGCTGCTGATTTTCTTCAGCATGGCCGCGTTTGGCTGCGCGTGGCGTTACGCGAAGTCCGGGCGCGCCGCGTGGCTGATGGGAACAGGAGTGGGAATTGGCGCGATGTACGCAACCAAGGAGACATTCGTTTTTGCGCTGGCCGCGATGGCGGGGGCAGTGGTGTCAGCGAGAATTTGGGGGCACTTCACAGGCCCATCCTCAGAGGCGTTTCCCGCAAAATGGAATTGGAGGCACATCATCGGGGCGGCAGCCTGCGCATTATTCACATCCGTCCTATTCTTCACATCCTTCTTCACGAATAGCGCCGGTCTGGCAGACGCCGTGCGCACCTATCTGCCGTGGTTCCGCCGCGCCGGCGGGGCCACCGAGCACGCGCATTCGTGGTTCTTTTATTTCGAGCGGCTGGCTTGGTTTCACGCGAAAGGCGGCCCGGCTTGGAGCGAGGGATTCATTTTGCTGCTGGCAGCGGTGGGGTTCATAGGTGCCTTGCGTGGAAAATCGGCACTCTTGCGGATCATCGCTTTTGACACGTTATATTTGACGCTTGTTTACACCGCGCTGCCTTACAAAACGCCCTGGTGCCTGCTCGGATTTTATCACGGGATGATTCTTCTGGCGGGTTCCGGCGCTGCCCTGCTCTGGCGGTCGAGTGGCGGCATTGCCAGCAGATCCGCGCTCGCGGTGGCACTCAGCGCCGGAGTCAGCCATCTCGTCTGGCAGGATTGGCGGCAGAATTTTGCAGTTGACGCTCATGGCATCCCGTATTGCGACAGCGCCAAGACGCCCTACGTCTACAGCCAGACGCTTCCCGACGCGCTGAAGCTGGTCGAGACGGTCAAGGCTCTGGTCGCCGTTTCACCCGAGGGAACGAACACGGAAATCGAAGTGATGTCGCAGGAAAGTTACTGGCCGCTGCCGTGGTATTTCCGAGGCTTGCAGGTCGGTTATTGGGACGAAATTCCGAAAGCTCCTCTGACTCCCATTGTCATCGCGGCGGCGAATCTGAAGGCTGCCTTCGACGACCGCCCCGGGCACTCGCATTTGATGGCCGGGTATTACGAATTGCGCCCGCAGGTTTTCCTCGAGCTTTACGTCAATACGAATCTTTGGACGGCTTACGTCAAGACGCTGCCAAAGGATACAGAGTAAAGGATCTGGTTTGCGCGGCTCGGCGGGAGCCTCCCCCTACCCAGCGCTTGGCAGGAAAAGGCTCCTGCCGAGCCGGACGTCAATCATTCCAGAGACTCACTTCATCCGGTTGAATGTCGCTTGCAGGATTTCCCAATCCTTTTTGCCAGCGACTTTCGCGCGGTAACTTGCGTTGATGTCCGCCTCCAATTTGTTCTTCGTCGGGCGGTTGTTCTTGTAGAACACGCCGAAATGCCCCGGGAACGCTGCGTCCGCCAATTTGTAGGCGGCCATTTCGTTCGTCACGTCGTGGTCGGCGGGCACCAATTCAAATTTGCCGCCCTTGCGCGGATTGGACGCGTCGAATGCGCCTTCGTAAAACTCCACGCATTCGCTCAAGCATTCGATGACGCTGAAACCGTCGTGATCCATCGCCGCTTCCATCATTTGCAGCAGGTGGTTTGGGTTCGTGTGGGTGGCGCGGGCAACGAACGTCGCTCCGGCGGCGATCAATTGCTTCATCGGATTGATCGGCTGATCGATGGCGCCCCATTGATCCGTCTTGCTCTTGAAACCGAGCGGCGAGGTCGGCGACGTTTGTTTCTTGGTCAGGCCGTAAACCCAATTGTCCATGATGACGTAGGTCATCTTGATGTTGCGGCGCGCGGTGTGGGTAAGATGGTTGCCGCCGATGGAGAACGCGTCGCCATCGCCGCCAAACACAAACAAATGCAAATCAGGGCGTGTCAACGAAACACCCGAGGCGAACGGCAGGGCGCGGCCGTGGATGAAGTGGGCGCCGTTGCCCTGGACGAAATACGGAAAGCGGCTCGAGCAGCCGATGCCTGCCACGGTGGCGATCTTCTCATGCCACAGCTTCCGTTTTTCCAGCAATTTGAAATACAGCGCGAGCACGGAGAAGTCTCCGCAGCCCGGGCACCAAGTCGGATGATCGGCGGACAGTTCTTTTTTGGTCAGCGCTTTGCGCTCTGTCGGCAGGGCGGGGGCGGGAGCCGGGATTGCAGCAGTCGTTTCGCTCATATCAATATTTTTTCTGGTGGTAAAATTCGGTTTACAGTTTGCGGATGCCGGCGGCGATGTAAGTCTTGGTGCGATCCAGCACTTCGCGGACGCGCCACGTCAAACCATCGGTCTTGTTCAAGCCGCCAATTTTCGGCATGCAAAAGCGGGCGCGCAAGATGCTCGCCAATTGTCCGTAGCCGTAAAGCCCTTCGTCATTCATCTCGACCACAATGACGTGGTTGAATCCCGCGAAAATGTTTTCCAATCCCGGCGGCAGCGGGCTGATGTGCGTCAGGTTCAGCGACGATACGCTGTCTCCCGCCGCGCGGGCGCGGTCAACGGCTTCGCAAATCGGCCCCTTCGTTGAACCCCAGCCGACCAGCAAAATGTTCCCTTCCGGCGGGCCGTACACTTGCGGCGTCGGCAATTCTTCCGCCAGCTTCTGCAGTTTGCTGCGGCGTCGCGCTGTCATCGCGATGTGCAATTTCGGCGAGCTGGTGGGATGTCCGATTTCGTCGTGCTCAAGGCCGGTGGCGAGCGGATATTTTCCATTGAGAATCGGCGTTCCGACGGCGGGGCGCGGCTGAATGCGGCCATCGGCCGGATACGGAATATATTCCGGAATCGGCGCGAAGTCCGGCGT
The DNA here is from genome assembly GCA_963764165.1 of uncultured Verrucomicrobiae bacterium. Taxonomy (GTDB): domain Bacteria; phylum Verrucomicrobiota; class Verrucomicrobiia; order Limisphaerales; family Palsa-1400; genus Palsa-1400. Next base: position 1,492,633 of record CAVXRD010000002.1, on the reverse strand, counting down.
CAGGTCCTGGCACAGTTTTTCGAGATTCGGCTCTTCGAAGGCCTCGATGCGCGTGGCAATCGATTGATCGCTCAGAATGAAAACGGGCACATTGTATTTGCGGGCGATGTTCACGGCTTCAATCGCAATGTAGAAGCAATCTTCCACACTGGAGGGCGCGAGAACGACGCGCGGAGAATCGCCGTGCCCGCCGTAAACAGCGAGGTTCAAATCAGATTGCTCGACGCTGGTGGGCATGCCGGTGGAAGGCCCGCCGCGCTGAACGTCAACAATAACAAGTGGAACTTCTGCCATTACTGCCCAGCCGATGGCTTCGCCTTTCAACGTGACGCCGGGTCCGCTGGAACCTGTCACAGCCACGCGTCCAGCCCAGCCGGCGCCAATCGCCATGCAAGCGGAGGCAATTTCGTCCTCGCACTGCACGAACGTGCCGCCATATTTCGGCAATTCGCGCCGCAGCAATTCCATGATTTCCGACCACGGCGTGATTGGATACGCCGCGCCGAAACGCACGCCCGCCGCGATCAATCCGTAACCGAGCGCTTCGTTGCCCGTCATCACCAGTTGGTGGCCCGCCTTCTTCTGCGCGTCAACAAATTGGAATGTGTCGGCGAGATTGCCGAGGGAATATCCGTAACCGCTCTGGAACGCGCTCAATGCCGTCTTGGCAATGCTCTCGTCCTTGCCAGCGAAGCGTTCATTGATAAGGCGTTCGAGTTTCGGCACGTTGAGATCAAACATTTTTGCAACCAGCCCGAGCGAGAAAATGTTTTTGCCCTTGTCCTTGCCGGTGCCGCCGATGGCTTCAATGGTCCGGCTGGAAATCGGCACGCCGACGTGGCGGTATTCGTGCTCCCATGCCGGGTTCGGCTGGACGTGGTCGGAATCGTAAAGAATGATGCCGCCCTTTTTCACGGAGGCAATGTGATCCTGGTAAGAATGCTGATAGAAGGCCAGCAGGACATCCGCCTCGTCGCCCGAGCTCAGGACTTCGCCCGAGCCGATGCGGACTTGGAATATGGATGGGCCACCGGAAATGGTGGACGGAATGGTCATGAACGTCATGACTTCCTGTTCACTGCGCCCGGCCAGGCGCGCGAGAAAGCCGCCGATGGCCTGGATGCCGTCCTGCGAATTTCCGGCGAAGCGGATGATGGCTTCCGAGACTTTCGATACATTTGGGGCACCGCCGCCGACGGCTGGTGTCACTGTGGATTCACTCATGTTAAACTCCAAGATTAAATCTAATGGCTGCCCATTGTCGCCGCGAGGCCGTGGCACCGACACCGCCGACGTGCTGTTGATGTTAGGAGCACGCCGACATACTACTAAGGGCTGCGGGTTTCGTCAACTTAGGCAAAAACAATGCAAAGCATTACACCGCAATTCGTTGCATGCAGGACGAAGCACGCGCTGGCTCCCTCAAGGCTAAACTATTATCAGAACTCATGCCAGCTTGCCAAAGTGTTACCATGCTTAATCCTGCTTATCCGTTAAAAACTTCATAAGAATGGCTCTCCATTATTCTGAAAAGATGGCTCGGCTGGAGTCGCCAATCGTCAGCCCGCATTCGCGGCCCTGAAAATGAATAAATTCCGACTTCGGGAGTCGGATAATTCATTGGACTCCATTAACCTCATATTAATCAGCTTGTCCTTGGAACAGAACTGACCGAGGATGCCGCCATCACGCACGACGCCATGAAATCGAAAAATTCGTTTACACGCAGGCACTTTTTGCGAACCGCCTCCCTCACCGCGGCGGCGCCGTTTATTCTGCCGTCGCAAATCTGGGCCGCCGATCCAGCGCCCAGCGAGAAAATCACATTGGGTTTCGTGGGTGTGGGGACGCAAGGGCGCGGCCTTCTTGGCAATTTTCTGGGGCATAAGAATACCAAGGTTCTGGCGGTGTGCGATGTGGACACGACGCGGCGTGAAAATGGACGCAATGAGGTCAACAAACATTACAAAAACAATGATTGCGCAGTTTACGGCCAGTTTCGCGAATTGATCGCCCGCAAAGACATTGATGCGGTCGTCGTGGCGACGCCGGATCATTGGCACGCCGTCGTGACTTTGGCGGCGTTGCGCTCGGGCAAGGATGTTTACTGCGAGAAGCCTTTGACCCACAACATTCACGAGGCGGTGGAAGTGATGAAAACGGTCCATTCGCACAAGCGGATTTTGCAGACCGGCTCCATGCAGCGCTCGATGAAGGAATTTCGCATCGCGTGCGAATTGGTGCGCAACGGAGTCATCGGAAAAATCGAGCGCGTCGAATGCAGCTTTGGCGATCCCGGCCGCCCGTGTGATTTGCCCGAGGAAGCGATGGAGCCGGGCCTCGATTGGGATATGTGGTGCGGCCCGGCGCCATTTCGCGGCTACAATTCGATATTGAGCCCGCGCGGCGTGCATCAAGGCTTCCCGGATTGGCGGCTTTACAAGGAATACGGCAGCGGCGCGGTCGGCGACTGGGGCGCTCACCATCTCGACATCGCGCAATGGGGCCTTGGCATGGACGAGGCCGGCCCGGTCGAAGTCGTCCCGCCCTGGGATCCAAATGCGAAACGCGGCGCGACACTCGTTTACGCCAACGGCGTCACGGTCGAGCACAAGGACGGATTCGGCGTCGATTTTTTTGGCACGGACGGGGAGGTTCAAGTCAACCGCGGCAAATTTGTGGTTATCGTGGACGGCAAGACCATCGCGCAATTTCTCGACACGAAAAAAGAAGGGCAAAACACCGAAGATACCACGTGCGCCGCGGAAGTGAAAAAAGCCGAGCAGATGTATTTGAAGGACGCGCCGATCAAACTTTACGTCAGCAACCAGCACGCCACCGATTTTCTGTCCTGCATGAAGAGCCGCAAGAAGCCGAGCACAAACGAACAAGTTGGCGGACGCTCGGCGATTTGCTGCCACCTGATTAACCAGAGTTACTATCACCACGCGCATTTGCGCTGGGATCCGTATAAGTTCAAGTTTGTGGACCACACTGGTGACAAGCACTGGCTGACGCGGGAATATCGCAGCCCGTGGTCGGTGTAAGCAGGAATGATGCAGTTGGATTTGGGAGCGCGGTCGTCTCGACCGCTGTTTTCGGCGTCCCGCCGAAAACTCTTCGCGCGAAGGCATCCCACCAAACAGTGATCGCCAAAAAGCTGTTGGACTGTCCGGCGAGACGCCGGACAGAGCGACCGGGACGGTCGCGCTCCCAAATGCATCTGCCGTTCCGGTAAGCTAAAACAAATTCGCCACGCGGTGGAACATTTGGTGATTGCAATCGAACCAGCAGCGCGCCGCGTAATACAAGTCGTGCCCTGTCAGCAACGGCACCGCTGCCAGGAGCACCAGGGCGTTGCCCAGAAAAATGACGACCGTCGAAAAAAGATAGCCGTGGCTCGTGATGTCAGTCTGCCGCACTTTCAGCACTTCAATGGTCAGCGTGATGTGAAACGCATAAGCCGCGCCCAGCAGCAAGTGAAACCACGGCTGATAATATCGGTGCCAATTCCAAATCAAATCGCCGAAGAGATAAACGAGCACGAGCATCGCGGCGTAGAACGGGAAAAAATATGGCGCGAGCGAAATCAGAAAATTATCCTTCGTGACAATCACATGCCCGCCTGACGACGACACTTTGAACCGCTTTACCTTTCCGCCAAATAACCAAGTCCAAACCACGTGCGTTGCCTCGTGTCCCATCACATAAGCCCACATTGGTTTTGGCAGAAGCAGAAAAACCGCGACCCAGGAAGCTGCTCCCGCGAAAAACGGCAGCCAGAATCGATCTGCCGATTTGGCCTGGCCCATCACGATCCACAGCGCGTGCGCCGTTGCAAGGCAGACCGGCGCCAGAAGCAGGCCGATCAACAATTTCAACCACTTTGGCACAAAGAGACGTTGATGTCCGTCAAGGTTCCTCCACCAGACCGTCCAGCAGCTTTGACAAATCCGAATTCTTTCTGTCCGCCTCGGTGGCCTTGGCGTGGTTTAGCGCCGCGATTCCCAGAGACGCCAGATCATCCTCGCTCTTGACGTGGTGCAGTATCTCGTTCTTGATGTTGAAATCGATTTCCTCGCCGCGCCCGGTGGCGATGTTGCTCATGCGAAATTTTCCCAGGCTCACGTTCAACGTGTCGATTTCCACGAACTCGAATTTCCTGGGACTGTGAGCATTTTTGGCGGGCAGCGGCACGGGCGCGTGCGTTTTCATCGGCAAATAATCGAAATTGTTCCGTCCGTCGCGCGTTTGCAAAACGGAAAGCTCAGCCAGCTCCAATCGCACCATAGTCAGGTGCAGCTTGCGCGCGCGAAACGCGGACAGATCGTAATCGATGTGCAGTTCCGGCATGTCGAGGCAGAGCGAGCCTCCAAATTCCGGGCGGTTGTAAAGTTTCAAACCCTCGATGTTAATCGTCGGCGACATCAAGCCGACGTGGACGGCGGAAACTTTGACATCCATCCCCGTCTTCTTGCGAATCCGGCTCACGAGGACTTCGCGCGCAATCGTGTCCATCAACAGAATTCCCGACCCCGCCGCCAGCACCGTCAGAACGAGGAGCACCAGCGCCAGTCGAAAAGCCCATCGGAAGAGACGACGCATAGTTGTCGCCTAATAGATAATATCCTCGGGGCGAACTTCCAGGCATTCGTCCTGGTCCTCCCAAACGATGGCTGGGAAGTGATCCAGAAATTTCGGCATCAATTGATTTCCGGCGATGGCGAGCAACTTCTCGGCTTCTTCTGCGGCGTCATCGAAAGCCTGGTCGTAATCCGGCACGCTTTGCCGCTGGCGATCTTCCCAGTGGGCGACGGCGTGAACGGGGCCATAATCCTCGGCCCATTGGCGGACCGAAGGCTGCAAATCGCCTGGCAGATCGTCAAACGCAACGAGCGTCTCCGAGCAATGCTGGCAGATGAGTCCGCGCTGCAAAACATCGCGGCTGAAAAGCGGCAGAACCGGCGCCCGGCAGCAAGGCGCTTCGGAAAAATTAGCCGGAACCGTGGCCAGGCGCTTGTGCCAGATTTGCCGGTCATGCCCGACCTCCGCCGCGAGGCGGTAGGCGCCCACGAGCGGATGAGAAAAACGCCAAACCCGCCCTTCCAATTGCCCCAGCGTCTGGGCAAGCCAGCGCGCCAGCGTCATCTCGTCGAACTTCTCAAAGACGACGCTGTATTCTTTCCACAGAGGATCGGGTAATGAGTCTGCCATTCGCTCACAGTAAGGGGAGATGCGCGAAATATCATGCACAAAAGATTTTGGAAGTCTGCGCTACGCCAGAGTTGCCACGGGCGGCGGGCTTGTTATGTTAAGCGCCGCCATTGAAAGGATATTATGATCACTGAAATCGCATTCACAGGAACTCCGGTAACGGACATGCCGCGCGCGCGCGAATTTTATGAAGGCATCCTGGGACTGAAACCCGGCATGATTTCCGCAGGCGGAATGTGGGTGGAATACGAGCTTGGCGCGGGAACGTTCGCCATTGGCTGTTACGGCGATGTTTGGAAACCGGCCAGCGAGGGCACTGTAATTGCGTTCGAGGTCTCTGACATCGACGAAGAGGTGGCGAAATTCAAAGCGAAGGGCGTGAAATTTGCGCTGGAAAAAACGGAATCGCCCGTGTGCTGGTTCGCCATGATCGCCGATCCGGATGGAAACCAGCTCATGATTCACAAACGGAAAGCGGCGCAATAACTTTTTGATTCGCAGAGCAGCAAACTTTTTTTTCATTCTCAATTAAATATGTCCATTCTGATTAAGCCCGATACGAAGGTCCTGGTCCAAGGCATCACCGGCAGTTTTGGCGCAAAACACACCCAGCTTTCGCTGGATTACGGAACGCAAATCGTGGCGGGCGTGACGCCGGGAAAGGGCGGGCAGGTGTTCGAGCACGGCAGCCACAGAATTCCTGTATTTGACACCGTGGGCGAAGCCGCCCGGCACACTGGCGCCACCGTTTCGGCGATTTTTGTGCCGCCTCCCTTCGCGGCCGACGCGATTTTGGAAGCGGCCAACGCCGGTTTGGATCTCGCTGTTTGCATCACCGAGGGCATTGCTGTCAAAGACATGATCAAGGTGAAGGAGGCGATGCGCGGCGGAAAAACACGCTTGATCGGCCCGAATTGCCCCGGCCTTGTCACTCCGGGCGAAGGCAAGGATTCGCACGGCGGCTGCCGCATCGGCATTGCGCCGGGATACATTCACAAAAAGGGAAACATCGGCGTGGTATCGCGCAGCGGAACTTTGACTTACGAAGCTGTCTGGCAATTGACCTGCCGCGGCGTCGGCCAATCCACTTGCGTTGGCATTGGCGGCGATCCTGTCAACGGAACGTCGCACCTCGACATCATCAAAATGTTCAATGACGACCCGGAAACGCACGGCATCATCATGATCGGCGAAATCGGCGGCTCGGCGGAAGAGGAAGCGGCCGAGTGGATTCAAACGCACGGGCGCAAGCCGGTGGCTGGATTTATCGCAGGCGCAACCGCGCCTCCGGGACGCCGCATGGGCCACGCCGGCGCAATTGTCAGCGGCGGCAAGGGAACAGCGTCCGCGAAAATCGAGGCGTTCAAGAAAGCAGGCATCGGCATCGCCGCGACCCCGTCTGAGATGGCCGCGACGCTGCTGGCCATGATGTGAAGTTTACTTCGCCAATCCAAACAGGACTCCCGTTGGATTGGGTGGGGGGGCCGCAAGCTGGAATATCGCGAGGGAATTCCACTGAAAATGCGGAGGAACCCTGCATTGGGCGCCGCATGTCCGCCACAAACCCGCTACATTCGTTCCGACTGGAGCCAATTGAATGAAACACGGTGCCTTCCATGGCATCCCAGGGCTTTCATCTCGGAAGCGTCGGCCATGGTTCCTTCCACTGAAAACGTTGGGGAACCCATTTAGTGCAACAAGACTGCAACAGAGTGCAACATCTCTTCTGAACGGGTGCTGGCTGAATTTAAACGTTCACCCCGGCTCAGCGCGGGCTCCCGTCGGCCAAATCCGCCGATTGAATTTTTCCGTGCGGTCGGCGGAAAGCCACCGCATCCTCTTCAAACGCTGGTGCTTCTCCGTGGAGGCGTTATTATGTACAAGAACGGATTGATATTTGACTGAGTTATTGGAAGCCTCAAATTCGAGGTGGCTGCGCGCCACGGGAATCGAATTCTAGAAGCTGGTCCATCCCGGCGCTAACGATTACGCCATGAAATATTTGAAAACCAATCTTGAGGGGAAAGTCCGAAATCTGCCGCATTTTAAAGGCGAGGCTCTGCTGCCCGTATTTGAGGCCGTTGTTAATTCGATTCAAGCGATTGAAGAACTCGGAAACCTCGCTTTTGGTGAAATCGATGTTCGTGTGGTTCGCGAAGCACAAGGGATACTGGGTGGCATCGACGAATCGAGAATCACTGGTTTTATCATAACCGACAATGGAATCGGCTTCAATGACGCGAACTATGATTCGTTCGAAACGTCCGATTCCATCCACAAACAGGCGCTTGGCGGCAAGGGAGTGGGGCGCTTTCTGTGGCTTAAGGCGTTTGAGAGCGTCGACATCGAAAGCGTTTATGCGACGAATGAGCAACCCATGAAGCGCAAGTTTACCTTTACCACGAAAGGTGGCATTCATGAAGACGATCACGCGAGAACCTCAGACGGTGTGAAAACAGTCGTGGGGTTGAGGGGATTCAAAAAAGAATACCAGAGCCTCCCAAGCGCATATAAAACGACAGCCAAGATTGCGCAGCGCATCATGGAGCACTGTCTTTCTTACTTTATATCTGGCATGGCTCCGAGGATTACCGTATGCGACCAGAACGAGCGGCTAGTAATCAATGATATCTTCGACCGCGACATCAAAAACAACATCACCATAGAGACAGTGCGGATCGAAGAGCAACAATTTTCGCTTGCCCATATTAAACTTTATGCCACGCATGAGAGCGGCCAGATATCGTCGCATTCGCTGAGGTTGATGAAGACAAGGTTGCGCGTGCTGTTTCAATTCTCGAATTTAAGAAACCGCAGCGAACCAAGTTCGACGAAGACCCGACACGTCAGCTTTACCGATACCTTCGGGAGATCAAAGAGAACAAGAAAATCCGGCTCCCAAACGGACGCGATCTTAATGTCGGGGAAACGACTCGCTTTTACTGCTACGCAATTTGCGATATAACGCGCGCCATCCACGAATACGCTGAAAACAATGGAAATTACGCGCGTTTGAAAGGGGAGCTCGGCTACTACATGTATAATCGAACGCTCAACGCCCATACCGAGATTCTCCATTTCGACAAGGTCGTCGTTGATGCGAAACGGCGTCATAAGGCGTTTTTTGAAAAGTTGGGAATAGGCTAATTCAAAATGCGCCAAGTTGGATTACTCTGAAGGAGTCGCTACAAATGCCAATACAAATTTCATTCCGTATTATTGGGCAATACGCCGAAATCCCGGTGGGATCCCTGGGTTGGGCGGCATTTATGAACCGCGATAGGTGGGACGACTGGGGAAAGTACTGTACGCAGTTTTATCTGACTATTGTGAATCCTGAAGGAGCGCAGTTCCGTATCGGTCAAGTAAAAATAGGCGAACGTGGATTAAGGCCGCATGGAGCCGCAGCACAGTTGCAGGTTGGTTTTCGCAAACCGAATATGCCTTTAACGTTTGAGGAGTTGGATGATTCCTTCTTTTCGATCGGACAAGATGACGAGTTCTACGCCAAATTAGGCGAGTTAGGCGATGAAGTTCGCGAACAGGTGCTCACATCCCTTCGTGATGTTGCGTTCGACAGCGACCGGTGGCAATGGGCCGAACGTGAGGATGTCATGGGAGAATCGCTATTGCGGTCGGTCACTCGCAGCACGGTCGTCGGACAATTCCGCCGAATGGCGCATGGTGACGCTCGCCTAACAAGATTCAATTTCACTTATTCTCCGCCCAAGCGCCTGGGAGATGGTGCGCCACCGTTCGCACTTGATTTTACCGTCAACCCGGAGTCACCGATCCCAACAAACGTTCATGTTCTTATTGGCAGGAATGGGGTTGGTAAGACGCGCCTTCTTTCCCTAATGGCGAAGGCATTGATAGCAACGGACGCCTCAGCGAGGCAGTCCGGTAAATTTGAGCTCAACGGGCTTGACGGTCAGGGTGAAACTTTTGCCAATTTGGTTGCCGTATCATTCAGTGCGTTTGATGAGGTTGAATTACTGCCGGAACGCAAGCGTGGGCCGAATAGCATGGGATATTCCTACATTGGCCTGCGGCGAACCAACGACTCACCGGCGACGCCCGTCAGACCGAAATCCCCTTCTTTCCTTGCCCGAGAGTTCGTTGAGAGTTTGAGCGAGTGCCGCATGGAGTCTCGACGTCGGCGGTGGAATGCCGTTATTGCGACTCTCCAGTCCGATCCTGTTTTCCAAGCGGCACAGCTTTCCTCCATGATAGAGAAGAATTTGACAAAGCCCGAAGAACGCGACGAGGTCTTGAAGACCTTTAAGGCGCTCAGTTCGGGACACAAGATCGTCCTTCTGACGCTCACTCGACTTGTGGAGAAGGTTGAGGAGAAGACGCTGGTGCTTATCGACGAACCAGAAGCCCACCTTCATCCACCTCTATTGTCGGCCCTGACACGTGCAATCTCCGAGTTGATGGTGAAGCGTAATGGTGTGGCGATAGTAGCGACCCACTCGCCAGTGATTCTTCAAGAAGTTCCCAAATCTTGTGTTTGGATATTGAATCGTATCTTGACGGCTTCTAAAGCCGAACGTCCAACGCTGGAAACATTTGCTGAGAGTATTGGCATCCTTAGTCGGGAAGTGTTTCAATTAGAACTGGCACAATCAGGCTATCACCAGCTTTTGGGTGAGCTGCGGCAAAAGGTAGACACATACGACGCGGCACTAAACCGGCTCGAAGGACAACTTGGCGCAGAGGGCAAAGCTGTTCTCCGAGGTATGTATCTCAGCGGTGATGAGTAACCCGTCTTTATGAGATTTCTTTCGCGACCGACAGATGAGAATGCAAGGCCGTTTGAAGCCGGCGAGGTTTTTGATACGTGCGTATCAATGGTGAAGAACCCGGCGCTTCGAGCGAAGTTGCGAGCAGTTCGTCCGAACGTGGAAGCGGCAGCGGCGGACTATGAGGTTAAGGCGGCAGCTTCACGGCTTTTTCAAACAGGTAGTCACGATGTTGTCGGAGGAGTTTCGGGACCTGAAATGGTGGGTGTGTACACTGGAAGAATGGTGCCAAAAAACTCAACCGGTCGTCCGATCTACGACCGGATTATGTCGTTACCGGTGAACCAACGATGTCCATTGTGTGGAATCGGGACCGTAAATACGCTTGACCACTACCTGCCGAAAACCCACTTCCCGATCTTCTCGGTGACCCCCAACAATTTGGTGCCCGCCTGCACTTGGTGTCAGGGCGAGAAACATGAGTATTACGGCGGAACTAAAGGTGGCCAGCTTCTGCATCCCTACTTTGATGATTTTGACGCTGAGGAATGGCTATTGGCGGAAGTGGTTGAAGGGGCTCCAGCCGCGTTTCGATTTTATTCATCGCCACCAACCGACTGGAGCATTGCCAAAACGGCACGCGCGGCGACGCACCTCAAGAAGCTCAATCTCGCTGTTCTATTCTCGTCAAATGCAGGGAGCCGCTTCATGCCGCGCTCCGCCCAAAGCGAAATCGGCGGCACTCTCACTTGCCCCTTACCCGCCTTTAATCAAACCCAAACTCGGCGGCGAAAAAGCCGGCGTTCGCCGCAACAATTCCGGCTCACGAGAGCTGGGCTACCCGCCAAATTGCCGCTGCCTGAGTCGCCATCCATCTTTGGCGGGCGGCGAGGCGTTCTGGAGTCCAATCCGCATTATCTGTCGCGATCTTACGGGTTATCCCGAATGAGCTTTTCGCATACGCTTCCCTCTTTACGGAGAACGGCCCGTTTCCACAGTCCCGGTTTTCGCCCGTTCCCAGCAAAGTCATGTTGCCGAGGCGAAATGTCATCGATTCAGCGTCCGCGTCAGAGAAAGCGTCCCAATCCTTCTCGGGACTCTCAGGCAAAATGTGCTCAATGTTAAACGCGTTGCTATCAAAATCCCATTCATGCGCGGAGAGATGTTTTTCCAGCGAGCACAGGATATAGCGAACAATTCTTCGATTTCTGGTTTGTGAAGTGCGGAGGGCCTTCTCAGAAAATGCCGGGCGAAATGCTTCGTCGGATGCATAGATCGATTTAAGACTGCCCAAAACAGCTTGCGGCCCTGCCAGTTCACCGGAAGAAATACGGGCGGCCACGGAATTGTAAACGTGCTCCTGCTCGCCCGCCTGAAGGTTGGAAATGACGTTATATCGGAATGATATCACCACACACGCGTGCATGACAGTGGCGAGCTCCTGGTTGGAAAAAACCCGGCGGGCAGCAAGGAGAAATGGAATGGGTTGCCGAACGCCAAACAGCCGCAGCTTGACAGCGGGAGATTTCAGAGCATCAGGCCAGTCCGAGGTTTCCGGGCTCGTTAATGAAAGATAAGCGTCAAGATCCTCCTCCATGCTCCGAATGAGGGAAAAGACGGCCTCGCGTGTGCTGACCTGATTTCGAATCGTCTTGAAGAGTTCAGTGTGCCGGACGAACTGCTGTCGGCTATTCCAATGCGCGCGCAGGAAATCCGGGAAACTCTCGCTTCCGAGCCGGCCAACCATTCCTTCCCAGCGATTCTCGAGGCTTTTCATTTCGTGCTCGTGCTGACCCTCCTTGCTCAAAACGGAAAATAAATAGTTCTTCAGCAAATCAGTCGCGGAGAGCCGCACCCCGCGGGCGTTCAAAGTTTCAAAGACTTTATAGGCATTCAGCTCGTCGGTCACCGTGATAACTGTAAAAAAAAGCTTGTCGCTTAGCGCCTCCACAAATTTCGCCAGTTCGAGGCCTTGTTCGCCTTCAACTTTTTTCACGTATTCTGCGACGCGTCCGTCAAACCATTCAAATGCCTTTCGCAACGCGTGTTCAGAGGCGCGAAAACCGCGCGCAGGCAAATGCTCCAGCGGCACGAGATACGTTCTGATAATAAGTGTCGTTGTTGCGGTTGAGTGTAAGCTTGGAACGAGGAACGAGTGTCACCGGATCAACATACCCGATGTAAGTTTGCCGTATTTGCTCAAGGCGCTGCTGGTTGCGAGATGCATCCACGCCGTTTTCAATCAACCGACGGAAATTCTTAAGCACGGCGAGAATGATGATGCTCAACGTGGTCAACCGCTGCTGTCCATCGATGACATCAAACGTCTTGTCATCGTCCGATTGCAATACAAGGTATCCCATGTAGTGCGCGGGTTCGCCGCCAGCGTTCAGGACCCCCAATATGTCCAGCCACAAATCTTCCCATTCCTCATCCGTCCAACTGTAATCGCGTTGAAAACGAGGAATGCGGTAAGTCAGACCGTTGCCGATCAACTTCCGATACGTATCGTTCTTTGTGTTGAAGTTTGTTGCGGACATTGGCGCATAATGTACAACGCCAAGAATCGTTTGGAAAGCTGTTCACGAAGGGCGAGACGAGGCCAAGGCAGAGACTTGTCTCGCAAGTCACCCGGCATTTTTCTCCCTACCCAATCGGCAAGTTCTGCCGGAAGTAAATTCCGGCCGCACGTAAACCATTGTAAACACGCGCTTTTCATCTGTGGCACGGTCGTTGCTCCCCACGGATTTCCGTGAACGTCAGTTTATATCAAGCGGCTGCAGCGCTGGATGCCAATAGCAAATGGCAGGAAGCCATTGCCGAGAATTTGGCTTCCAGTTCTGTGCCCGGTTTCAAGCAGTCGCAGCTTTCGCAGGAGGCTACTCAGGCGGGTTTGATGCCCGCGGTCGGCTTCCGCGGCGCGCCGACGTATTTCTCTCTTCCCAAAGGTTCGCAATCCACCAATTTCACGCCCGGCGAACTTAAAAGCACGGGCAACGAGACCGATGTCGCCATCGAGGGAAAAGGTTTCTTCGAGGTGAAGCTTCCCACCGGACAGAAAGCGCTCACGCGCGATGGCGAATTTCAAATCAGCTCGGCGGGCCAATTGGTCACCAAGGAATCCTACCCGGTGCTTGACGCAAATGGATCTCCGATTCAACTAACCCGCGGCGGCGGCGCTGTCAGCATCAGCTCAACCGGCGCCGTGTCCCAAGGCGCCGAGACGCATGGAAAATTGGCGGTGATGGACGTCGATCAGCCGCGCGCGCTGACTCAATTAAGCGGCGGTTATTTCATGGCCACCCCCGGCAAAGTCACGGAAACCCCGTCGAATTCAAGTGTGCGCTCCGGTTACCTGGAAGGTTCCAACACCCAAATGCTGCGTGAAATGGTCAGCATGATGACGGCTGGCCGCAGTTTCGAGGCGAACCAAAAAGTCATTCAAATCCAGGATGATCGACTGAGCAAAGTCATCAGCGAAGTCGGCAACCCGCAATAAACTATGTTACGCGCATTATACTCTTCCGCCGCCGGCATGGAATCGCAGCAGTTGAACCTGGACGTGATTGCCAACAACCTCTCGAACGTCAACACGACTGGTTTCAAGAAAAGCAAAATTGAATTTCAGGACCTCCTCTACGACACCACCCAGGCTCCCGGCGCGGAGCAAAGCAATGGCAATCAGTTGCCAACCGGTTTGCAAATCGGCCACGGCTCGCGCGCAGTGGCGACTTCCAAAGTTTTCACCGAGGGCGAATTGACGCAGACGGGCGAGCGCCTCGATGTCGCTGTCCAAGGCGATGGATTTTTCCAGGTCACCTTGCCAGACGGCACCCTCGCTTACACCCGCGATGGCGCGTTCAAGACGTCTGCCACCGGGCAGATCACGACGAGCGATGGCCTGTCGGTGCAGAGCGGATTTCAGCCGATACCAGTTGGGACCACCGGCATTACGATCTCCCCGGACGGCGAAGTTTCCACGACGAGCACGAGCGGCACGACCAGTTTTCAAGTTCAGTTGACACGCTTCACCAATCCGGCGGGGCTGCAGTCCATTGGCCGCAATTTGTATATCGAAACACCGGCCTCCGGCTCCCCTGAAACGGGCACGCCCAACGCGGCGGGCTACGGCAGCTTGCAGCAGGGCTTTCTGGAAATGTCCAACGTCAAGGTAGTGGAGGAAATGGTCAACATGATTGTCGCGCAGCGCGCCTACGAGGTGAACTCGAAGGCCGTGCAGGCGTCCGACGAAATGATGCAGCAGGCCAACAATCTGCGCCGCTAATTCATGAATAAGTGGAAGAGCATTTTAATTTGGTTTTTAATCGCACCGGTCTTGGTGACACCGGCTCGCCGCGCTCAGGCCGGCGAGCTGGCTGCTTTTCAGTTGCGGGAGGATGTCAAGGTGGACGGCTCGGGGATTTTCCTGACACAACTCGTTATGCCGACAGTTCATGCGACCCTCCCCCCCGTTCGTTTGGCTCAGGCTCCCGTCCTGGGCCAAACGAATTCCTTTACCCGCCAGCAAATTATTGATTTAGCGAAGGACTCGTATCCGGAAATCGACACCACCAACTGGTCCGGACCGCCGGCTGCGCGTATCAGCCGGCGCGTCCGCCGGCTGGGTGAAGTGGAATTGAACGACATGCTCCGCGCGGCGTTGCAGGAAAATTACGTCGGCGCGCGCGGAACGCTGGAAATTCATTTCAGCCGCTCGTGGCAGCCGGTGGAAGTCCCGGAAGGGCCATTGAATTTGCAGTTGACGGAAGTGCCCGCGGCGGGTGTGCTGCCGAGTTTGGTGGCTGGCTTTGAATTGTGGTGCGGCAAGGAGCGCGTGGGCGTCTGGCAGGTTCCCATGCAGGCGCATATCTGGCACGACGTACCGGTGGCTCATTCGCCAATCCTGCGCGGGCAATCGCTGGCGGATGCAGACATCATTCTCGAGAAGCGCGACGCGCTGACGCAGCACGAGCCGTGCATTCCTTTCCCGGTGGTGGACAAAGCCCTCGAGAGCGTGACCAGCATTCAAGCTGGCGCGCCTGTCTGGTCCCGATTCACGCGCGAGCGCGCCATTGTGCATCGCGGGCAACTGGTCGAAGCCGTTTTCCAGGACGGATCGATGATGATCTCTTTGAAAGTGGAAACCATGGAGGAAGGCGCGCTGGGCCAAATGGTGCGTGTCCGCAATCCAAAGACCCGGCGTGAACTTTATGGAAAAATTCAGAACCAAGACCTCATTCTCATCACGCTGTAAGCCCGCCGCCCTGGCCCTCATGCTGCTGGCGATGGGAATTGTGGAGCTCGAGGCTGACTCGCTTTGGAAGCAGGACATGTCCCCGTCCTCGATGTTCGCCGATAAGAAGGCCCACCGCGTCGGCGACATCGTCACCGTCATCATCCAGGAAAACAACGGCACCTCCCGCAACAACAACACAACGACTTCGCGCACATCGAGCGTGGACGCGAGCGTTTCGAGCTTTCTTTATCCGGCCACCGCGACGGGCGTGTTGAGCAAGAAAGGCCAGTTGCCGGCCATGAGCTTCAGCGGCAAGAATTCCTTTAACGGCGGTGGATCCATCGCAAATAGCGAAATCATCGCGGCCCAGATTGCGGTGAAAGTGATTGACGTTTTGCCGAACGGAAATCTGGTCGTGGAAGGCCGGCGCCATACCGAATTCTCGGGTGAAAAACTGGAGGCCGTTTTGCGGGGCACGGTCCGCTCGGATGATGTGACTTCGACCAACAGCGTTTACAGTTTCAACATTGCCGACGCTTCCATCCAATACACTTCCAAGGGGGCGTTGACGGACAGCCAGAAGAAGGGTTGGTTCACGACGGTTTGGGACAAGGTCTCGCCGTTTTGAGGTTTGCAATGCGCCTCTGGATTACATGGTTGCTGCTTCTGTTGACAGCCATCGCTCCGCCCGCAAGAGCTGACGGTTCGCGCATCAAGGACCTCGCCATTATCGCGGGCGCGCGGGATAACCAATTATCAGGATTCGGCGTGGTCACGGGCCTGGCGGGCGATGGCGACAAAAACCCCGTCGACACTCTTCAAGCCATCGGCAACCTGCTGCAGCATTACGGACTGACCATTCCCGCTTCGACCATCTCGGCCAAGAACGTCGCCATCGTGATGGTGACGGCGGATATTCCGGCCTTTGCCAAACCCGGCTCGCGCCTGGACGTGGTGGTCTCCTCGATGGGTGACGCCAAAAGCCTGCAAGGCGGCGTGCTGATCCAGACGATGCTCCTCGGCGCGGATAAAAAAGTATACGCACTGGCCCAGGGCCCGCTCTCCATTGGCGGATTGTCCGCCAGCAGCGGAGGCGGCGGAGGCGATGCCAGCGTGACCAAGAATCATCCGACCGTGGGCACCATCATCAACGGGGCGCTGGTGGAAGAGGAAATTCCGGCGACCATCGTCAGCGACAACCATATTGAATTGCTCCTGCGCAATCCCGATTTTACTTCCGCCTCGCGGATGGCGGCGGTGTTGAACGGAAAATTTCCCGCCAGTTCCGTGGCTGTTGACTCGTCCACCATCCGGGTGGCGATTCCGCCCTCGTTCGCCGAATCCTCGGTGGATTTCATTGCTCAAGTGGAGTCGCTGGAAGTCACTCCGGATGTTCCGGCCCGGGTGATTATCAACGAGCGCACTGGCACCATTGTGGCCACCGCGCGCATTCACATTTCCAATTGCGCCGTGTCGCACGGCAACGTGACCATCAGCATTTCTTCGACGCCGACGGTGTCGCAGCCCGGCGCCTTAAGCCAGGGTTCAACCCAGGTCGTCAACCAGAGCGACGTCAAAATCAAGGAAGACAAAGGGGCGCTGGTGCCGTTGCCGGAATTGCCGACGGTGGAGAAAGTCGCCGCCGCGCTCAATTCCCTCGGCGTGACGCCGCGCGACATGATGTCAATGTTTGAAGCGATGAAACAGGCCGGCGCGCTGCAGGCCGAACTTATCATGCGGTAAACTATGAATGCTTTTGCCATCCATCATCAGGCCGTCCCCGCCCAACTTCAGTTGGACACGCTGGCCGCGAACAAGAATGTTTCCGACTCCCAGAAAATCAACGAGGTCTCGCGGCAATTTGAAGCGGTGCTGATGCGGCAGATTTTGTCGGACATCCGCAAGCCTATTCTTGACAAGTCCGGCGGCGATCCGACTGCCGCCGGGATTTACAATGACATGATCAACAACCAGATGGCCCAGAGCATCGAGCAGGGCGGCGGGCTGGGGCTGGCGAACAGTCTGTCAACACAATTGTCACACCAGGTGCTGGGGCAGGCGAAAGCGGCGGGAATCACGCGCCAGCCGGCCTTTCATCCCGTTTCCGTCCATAAACCCGTCGTTCTAAATCCATGATCATGAGCATTAAGCAACTAATCGACGCCCTGCGGGACGAGCTTCAGCATTACGGGGAAATGCTCGCCCTGCTTGACCGCCAGAAGGAGCTTTTGGTGGCCCGCGCCGCTTCGGAAGTATTTCAATCAATCAGCTTGATCAAGGCCCAGGGCGCCGCCATCCAGAGCGCGCGGGCCCGGCGCGAGGAATGCCGCCGCAAACTGGCGTGCGATTGCGGCCAGCAAGGCGATTGCCATTTCGCCAAGCTCATCCCCTTGCTGCCGCCGGATTATCAGCCGTTGATGGGCGCCTTGGTTGAGGAGAATAACGAGCTTCTGGCCCGCGTCCACAAGCGGGCCCGGCAAAATCATTTGATGCTGCGGCGCTCGGTGGAATTGATGCAGGAATTGCTCAACACGCTTCTGCCGGTCCGTCAAACCTCCGTCTACGATGGAAATGGAGATCTCCCGATGAGCCAGTCCGGTCCCCGTCATTTTTACGAAGCTGTCGGCTGATATTTTTATGCTTGGACTTTTTGGATCTTTGGACATGGCTTCGCGCTCCCTCTCGGTGCAGCAGGAGGAGATGGCCATTTCCGGACAGAACGTGTCCAACGCCAACAACGCCTCCTACGCCGACGAGCAGCTTGTCACCTCGGAATCGACGCCACTGGACACCGTGATCGGCGACGAGGGAACCGGAATCCAAATGACGGACATCACGTCATCGCGCAATCCGCTGCTTGACAGCCAAATCCAGGCGGAGACGAGCGCAACGGGTTCGCTCAACGTGCAGCAATCCAGTTTGCAAAACACCGAGGCGTATTTGGACGAGACGATTACGAGCAGCACGTCATCGACCACGGCGGATAGCCCGAACGGGCTGGCGGCGGGACTGTCTAATTTATTTGACGCGTTCCAGGGCCTTTCAGCCGATCCTTCGGACACATCGCTTCGCCAAACGGCGGTTGAAGCGGCGCAGCAGGTGGCCAACCAATTCAATCAAGTTTCTGCCCAGCTTTCCACCGTTCAACAAGGGCTGAACTCGTCCGTTCAAAATGACGTGGCCACCGCCAATCAGGACTTAAGCACCATTGCCACGCTCAATTCGCAAATCGTCGCCGCGCAGGCGGCGGGAACGGGAGCGCCACAATTGGTCGACCAGCGCGAGCAGGCGCTGGAGAATCTGGCGGGCGTTGCGAACATCTCCACCAGCACGCAGGCCAACGGAGCGGTCAACGTCAGCATCGGCGGAATCGCGATGGTTGCCGGCGGCACCGCGGCGGACGGCCTCCAGGCCTACGCGGACACGAACGGCAATCTGCAAATCGAATCGATCCATGGCAGCACGCCAATTACATTGACAGGCGGCAGCATCGAAGGCGCGATTACCGCGCGCGACGGCGCGCTGGCCGATTTGCAAGGCGGGCTGAACTCGCTGGCTTCCCAGCTTGCCACGCAGGTCAACACGATTTATTCCGCCGGCTACGATCTGCACGGCAATACGGGGCAGGATCTTTTCACGGGAAGCAGCGCGGCGAACATCGGCGTCAACAGCAATGTCGTCGATGATCCCTCGCAGTTTCAAGCCGCCGGATCCGCCGGGGCGGCCGGAGACAACACGGTGGCCCTGTCGCTGGCGGAATTGGGCAATCAAAACATTTCGGCGCTGGGCAATCAGACTTTCTCGGGCAGTTACGCGAATGCGGTGTCGAACCTCGGCACCGCCATCTCAACAGTCAACGACAAGCTCAATAACAGCCAGGCCGTCACGCAAATGCTATCCACGGAGCGCGCCTCGGCCAGCGGGGTTTCAGTGGACACGGAAATGACGAACCTCCTGCAATACCAGAAAGCCTACGAGGCCTCCGCGGAATTGGTCACCACCCTGAACCAAATGATGCAGACCGTGGTTAATATGAAAACCAGCTAATTAAAAAGGCCTCATGCACGTTACCAATCTTTCATTCAACAACAACTTCCTCTACGACATCCAGCAACTGGAGAGCCAGCAATCCACGCTGCAAACACAGACGTCCACCGGCTTGAAAGTCACGCAGCCGGAAGACGACCCGGCAGCGATGAACCAGGTCTTGAATCTCCAGACTGAAGCCAGCGCCAACACGCAGTATCAGAGCAACATCGCCAGCCTGCAAAATTCGGCCACGACGGCATCGGACGCGCTGAACAGCCTCCAAACGCTGATGGAACAGGCGAGCGAAATAGCCACCAACGCCAACGGCGTCACCTCTCCCACGCAGCTTGCCACCTATGCCACGCAGGTCGGCGAATTGGTGCAGCAGGCGCTGCAAGTGGCGAACACGAAGAACGCGCAAGGCGATTATATATTCGCCGGAACGAACAACAGCACCGCGCCCTTCAGTTCGACAGCCGATGCCAACGGAAACATCACCGCAGTGACATACGGTGGGAACACGTCGGTTGCCAGCAGCCAAATAGGCCCCACCCTTGCCGTCTCCGCGCAATCCCCCGGCGAAAACACCACCGGCACAGGCACCGAAGGCGTCTTTGCCGACAGCCGCAGCGGCGCCGACATCTTCAGCCATTTGATCGCGCTGCAGCAGGATTTGGCTTCCGGCAACACCAGCGCCATCTCCACCACCGACGCCCCGAACCTTTCCAAGGACGAAGACCACGTCGTGGCCCAAATCAGTTCTAACGGAGTCTTGCAATCCACCTTGGACGCCGCGAGCACCACCTCCTCCCAAAAAGCCCTGTCGATCACGGGCCAAATGTCCAACGACACCAGCGCCGATCTCGCCACCACCCTGACGCAGCTCAGCCAAACGCAGACCGCTTACCAAGCCGCTTTGGAAAGCGGCACTTTGGTAATGCAGACCTCGATTCTGACGTATTTGCAGTAATTCGTAACCAACGAAAAATTGCCAGTGGGAGAGGGGCGGAATCATTTCAATTCCGCTAAGCAAGCTAAGCAAGTGTGACCCCTTTTTTAGCTCCGCCCTCTCACCCCCGCGTCCACTGTCAAATCCAAAGTGCAAATAGTGAGTACTGACCCTTGCGTGCTTGCGACTGACAAACTACGCCCCACCGGCGGATCAGGGAACCCGGTCTGCAAACGCCTGGAGGCTACCAACCTGAAGCGCCCGCGCCGCTCATCATAATCAGGTATCGCTCGTCGTATTGATCATCGACCGGCGCAATTTCGGCCAGCACGGGTTGGTTTGGCTGCAGATTGCTGACGCTGCCGCCTTGCAGAATTTGGTAGCGTTGGAGCATCGCATTGTCCACGGATGGATCGAGGAAGGGTTGAATTTGCGCCAACTCGGCTGGCAATTGGCCGCTGTTGGCGTCGGCGTACTTTTTCATGGCGTCCTGAAGCAGCGGGACAAGTTTGTTCTTGGCCGCCCGACGCAAACGGTCGAGGGCCTGGCGGTAATCGGCATCGGATTCAAGCGAATTGGTCGAACCCACCGCGTCAAACCAATCCTGATCGGTGGCCAATTGAAGTTCCGGTATTCGTTTGTCGGGCCATTGCTCCGCGCGCTGGCGGAGTTGCTTGACCTGGGACGCCCAGGCTTTTGCCGTTGAGTCTGCGGGATCGGTTCCCGCGCCGGCGTCGGATGTCTTGGATTGAGCCAGCTTGTTGGCGGCGTCGCGCCAGCGCGCCAGTTCGCCGCGGAGCCTGGGAAGCTCGGAGGTGTCGTGGCGCAATTGCTGCAGCTGCCTCTGGGCAACCTGAAGTTGGTTTGATGCCTCATCGCGTTCGCGGCGCGCCCCGGCCAGGTCGGCGGCCAGGGGTTCCTGCTGGCGCTGAAGCGCCTCGATGCCGCCGCGAAGGCCGGAAACGCGAAAGTTTTCATGGACAACCGCTCCGACAGCAAAAGCGACGGCGGCAGTTAGAAGGGCTTTTTGTGTGGTAGTCATGGCAATGGTTTTGGCAATGGCAATAGCTTTGGAGGCATGTAATCCGCAGACGGAGGCACTGGCGCAAATGGCGGCCCCGAGTCCGGCGGGAGCCGATTTGACGGCATGAGCGGCAAGAACAGTCGCGAGGCCAGCACTGGAAACGGCCACGCCTCGTCCAGCGAAGCAATCCCGAAGTTGTTCGATCGCGCGACTCACCCGCTTGCGCGCGGCCTCCTCGGAAATTCCCAGCAGGAGTCCGACTTCACGAAAGCTTTTGCCGTCGAAGAACCGCAGCAGGATGGCCGACCGCCCGGCTTCGTCGATGTTCTCCATCGCTTCGTCGAGGAGCGGTTCAATTCCGGCCCAGTCGGCAACGTCTGTTTGGAGATTCGCCAGATCAACCGCGACTTGCTCGCGTTGGCGGCGGCGCGATTCGCCCCGCACGGCATTGACGGCGGCCCGCCGTGTCACTCGATAAAGCCAGGCCGTGAGAATCGTGTCCGGTTTCATTTTGGAGGCATTCCGGGCCATGGTCATGAAGACGAACTGCGCAATCTCCTCAGCCAACTCTGGCGAGCGAACCTGTCTGAGCGCGACGGAATAGACAAAATTCACGTGCCGATTCACCAACTCGGCGAAGGAATCCTCGCATTGGTCTCGCTCGTAGCGGTGCAGCAGTTCCAGGTCGTTCACGCAATTACTAATATAACACCGCTGAAGGTTGAAACCGGACAACCGTCGACGGATAGCCTCACGTCCATGGAAACCCCAATTTGCCACGCTACGCCCGCGCTTTTGATGATGTCCTTGACCATGGGCATCAAGTGAAATGAATCAGTCGACGAAGAAACAGATCAAAGCATGCACCTGCCAGAGAGTCTTTTGGCAGGCCTCGGCCAGAGTCGAGAGAAAAAGGCGCCGGTCCTCGTTGTCGCGCAAGATGTCTTCGCGGCGGTCCCCGCGATTCATGACGTGATAGACCGCGCGATATTCCAGGCGCAATTGGCGCGGCATGCTGCCAAACCCTCTCACACCCAGCATTCACGGCCAAAACCCAAGTGCAAAAAGTGATGACTGACACCGGCCCTGCCTCGCGCTAATTCAACTTTTGCATCAGGACAGAAGCGTTTACGGTGGCGGCTGTGCCTCCGATGGGAGGGGCTGAGACAAGCGTCACGGCTGCGGCGGAGGCATGGTTGCGCAATGTCAGAACGTCGCTGGCATTCATGGCTAATATCGCCTGGCCGTTATTTTGCTGGGTGCCGGCGCCTGAACCGTAAGTGCTTTCTGGAATTACGACTCCGTTGACGCATAACGCAAATTGATTTGGCTCCTCCCCTGACACGGAGAATGTAATTTTGTAGACCCCGGGTGTTGCAAACGTAATGCCAGAACTTCCGAGCGTGTGGGTAAATCCGGCGGTGCCAATGCCATTTGCGCTGAAGGTGACATCGGCCTCGAGTGCCACCACTTGAGCGTTCAAATTGTAAATGTAACCGTATTCTGAAGAGCCCGATCCGTTGGTTCCGTTGAGGCCGTTGGTCCCAGACGGTCCAATTGGACCAGTTGCGCCCGCAGGGCCGGTTGCGCCCGCAGGGCCGATTGCGCCGGTTAGACCATTGGTTCCATTCAGCCCGTTGGTTCCGTCAAGGCCCGATGCACCAGTCAGACCCGTTGGGCCGACTAGTCCTGTTGCTCCGGTTGTGCCTGCCAGTCCCTGCGCTCCCGTTGGCCCAGGCAGGCCAGTCGCTCCGGTTGCTCCGACTGGCCCTTGCGCCCCTACAGGCCCAGCGAGACCGGTTGCTCCCGCAGGGCCGGCAGCCCCGGTTGCGCCTGTAAGCCCAATTGGCCCATTGGTTCCATTCAGTCCGTTGGTTCCGTCTAGGCCGGGTGCCCCGCTCGGTCCTGCCGCGCCCGCTGGTCCAGTTGCGCCAGTTGCTCCGACTAGTCCTTGCGCTCCCACAGGTCCGGCAAGGCCAGTTGCTCCCGCAGGTCCGGCTGCCCCGGTTGCACCTGTAAGTCCAATTGGCCCATTGGTTCCATTTAATCCGTTGGTTCCATCAAGGCCCGGCGCCCCGGTAGGTCCCGCTGCGCCCGCGAGTCCGGTTGCGCCGATTGCTCCCACTTGTCCTTGCGCTCCTGCAGGCCCAGCAGGGCCAGTTGCTCCCGCAGGTCCGGCTGCCCCGGTTGATCCATTGATTCCATTGAGCCCGTTAGTTCCATTCAGTCCATTAGTTCCTGCGGGTCCTTCGACGCCAGTTGCTCCGGTCAATCCTATCGCGCCCGCTAGTCCAGTCGCTCCGGTTGCTCCGACTGGCCCTTGCGCCCCCACAGGCCCAGCGAGACCGGTTGCTCCCGCAGGGCCGGCAGCCCCGGTTGCGCCTGTAAGCCCAATTGGCCCATTGGTTCCATTCAGTCCGTTGGTTCCGTCTAGGCCGGGTGCCCCGCTCGGTCCTGCCGCGCCCGCGAGTCCGGTTGCGCCGATTGCTCCCGCTAGTCCTTGCGCTCCCGCAGGCCCAGCAGGACCAGTTGCTCCCGCAGGTCCGGCTGCCCCGGTTGCACCTGTAAGTCCAATTGGCCCATTGGTTCCATTTAATCCGTTGGTTCCATCAAGGCCCGGCGCCCCGGTAGGTCCCGCTGCGCCCGCGAGTCCGGTTGCGCCGATTGCTCCCACTTGTCCTTGCGCTCCTGCAGGCCCAGCAGGGCCAGTTGCTCCCGCAGGTCCGGCTGCCCCGGTTGATCCATTGATTCCATTGAGCCCGTTAGTTCCATTCAGTCCATTAGTTCCTGCGGGTCCTTCGACGCCAGTTGCTCCGGTCAATCCTATCGCGCCCGCTGGTCCAGTTGCGCCAGTTGCTCCGACTAGTCCTTGCGCTCCCACAGGTCCGGCAAGGCCAGTTGCTCCCGCAGGTCCGGCTGCCCCGGTTGCACCTGTAAGTCCAATTGGCCCATTGGTTCCATTTAATCCGTTGGTTCCATCAAGGCCCGGCGCCCCGGTCGGTCCCGCTGCGCCCGCGAGTCCGGTTGCGCCGATTGCTCCCACTTGTCCTTGCGCTCCTGCAGGCCCAGCAGGGCCAGTTGCTCCCGCAGGTCCGGCTGCCCCTGTTGCACCTGTAAGTCCAATTGGCCCATTGGTTCCATTTAATCCGTTGGTTCCGTCAAGGCCCGGCGCCCCGGTCGGTCCCGCTGCGCCCGCGAGTCCCGTTGCCCCGGTTGCTCCCGCAGGCCCGATTGCCCCGGTTGATCCATTGATTCCATTGAGCCCGTTAGTTCCATTCAGTCCATTAGTTCCTGCGGGTCCTTCGACGCCAGTTGCTCCGGTCAATCCTATCGCGCCCGCAAGTCCAGTTGCGCCGGTTGCTCCGACTGGTCCTTGCGCTCCTACAGGTCCGGCAAGGCCGGTTGCTCCCGCAGGTCCGGCTGCCCCGGTTGCACCTGTAAGTCCAATTGGCCCATTGGTTCCATTTAATCCGTTGGTTCCGTCAAGGCCGGGCACCCCAGACGGTCCCGCTGCACCCGCAAGTCCGGTTGCGCCGGTTACTCCTGCTAGTCCCTGCGGTCCCGCAGGCCCAGCAAGGCCAGTTGCTCCCGTAAGTCCGACCGCCCCTGTTGCACCTGTAAGTCCAATGGGCCCATTGGTTCCATTCAATCCGTTAGTTCCGTCAAGGCCCGGCGCCCCAGGCAGTCCCGTTGTGCCCATGAGTCCTGTTGCTCCGGTTGCTCCGACCACTCCTTGCGCTCCTGCAGGCCCAGCAGGGCCAGTTGCTCCCGCAGGTCCGGCAGCCCCTGTCGCACCTGTAAGTCCTGTTGTCCCATTGGTTCCATTCAATCCGTTGGTTCCGTCAAGACCCGGTGCCCCAGGCAGTCCCGTTGTGCCCATGAGTCCTGTTGCTCCGGTTGATCCCGCAGGCCCGATTGCCCCGGTTGATCCATTGATTCCATTGAGCCCGTTAGTTCCATTCAGTCCATTAGTTCCTGCGGGTCCTTCGACGCCAGTTGCTCCAGTCAATCCTGCCGCGCCCGCGAGTCCGGTTGCGCCGGTTGCTCCCACTTGTCCTTGCGGTCCCACAGGTCCGGCAAGGCCAGTTGCTCCCGCGGGTCCGGCGGAGCCTGTCGCACCCATTAGTCCCATTGCCCCGTTGGTCCCATTCAGCCCATTGGTTCCCGCAAGTCCTTCAGGGCCTGTTGGCCCGGTTAATCCCATGGCACCCGCTTGTCCTATTGCACCGGCTGCACCCATTAATCCTGCTGGCCCGGCGGGCCCAGTAAATCCAGTTGCACCGATTGCTCCCGCGGGGCCGATCGCCCCGGGTGCCCCGTTGGTCCCATTCAGCCCATTGGTTCCCGCAAGCCCCTCAGGGCCAGTTGGCCCAGTTAATCCCATGGCACCCGCTTGTCCTGTTGCGCCGACTGCACCCATTAATCCTGCTGGCCCGGCGGGCCCAGTAAATCCAGTTGCGCCGATTGCTCCCGCGGGGCCGATCGCCCCGGGTGCCCCGTTGGTTCCATTCAGCCCATTGGTTCCCGCAAGCCCTTCAGAGCCTGTTGGCCCGGTTAATCCCATGACACCCGTTTGTCCTGTTGCGCCGGCTGCACCCATTAATCCTGCTGGCCCGGCGGGACCAGTAAATCCAGTTGCACCGATTGCTCCCGCGGGGCCGATCGCCCCGGGCGCCCCGTTGGTCCCATTCAGCCCATTGGTTCCCGCAAGTCCCTCAGGGCCTGTTGGCCCGGTTAATCCCATGGCACCCGCTTGTCCTGTTGCGCCGGCTGCACCCATTAATCCTGCTGGCCCGGCGGGCCCAGTAAATCCAGTTGTACCGATTGCTCCCGCGGGGCCGATGGCCCCGGGTGCTCCGTTGGTTCCATTCAATCCGTTGGTTCCTGCAAGTCCTTCAGGGCCTGTTGGCCCGGTTAATCCCATGGCACCCGTTTGTCCTGTTGCGCCGGCTGCACCCATTAATCCTGCTGGCCCGGCGGGACCAGTAAATCCAGTTGCACCGATTGCTCCCGCGGGGCCGATGGCCCCGGGTGCCCCGTTGGTCCCATTCAGCCCATTGGTTCCCGCAAGCCCCTCAGGGCCTGCTGGCCCGGTTAATCCCATGGCACCCGTTTGTCCTGTTGCACCGGCTGCACCCATTAATCCTGCTGGCCCGGCGGGACCAGTAAATCCAGTTGCACCGATTGCTCCCGCGGGGCCGATGGCCCCGGGTGCCCCATTGGTTCCATTCAGCCCATTGGTTCCCGCAAGCCCCTCAGGGCCTGTTGGCCCGGTTAATCCCATGGCACCCGTTTGTCCTGTTGCGCCGGCTGCACCCATTAATCCTGCTGGCCCGGCGGGCCCAGTAAATCCAGTTGCACCGGTTGCTCCTACCGGTCCTATTGGGCCGGATAATCCATTGGTTCCGTTTAGCCCGTTGGCTCCCGCGAATCCTCGAGGCCCGATTTCTCCGGGCTGTCCTGCGACACCGGGTAGTCCAGTTGCTCCCACTGGCCCAGCGGGTCCCGTTGCACCTGTCCCGCCCGCAGGGCCGATTGCCCCTGATAGCCCATTGGTTCCGTTCAGACCGTTGGTTCCTGCGGGGCCGATTTTTCCTCCGGGTGTGCCGGGAGATCCTTTGGGTCCAGCAGGTCCAGTAGCGCCTTTTGCGCCAGCCACCCCCGCGGGTCCCGTAGCGCCCTTTGGTCCAGCAACGCCCTTGGGACCCTCAGGTCCCGAAGCCCCTTTTGGTCCCTCAGCTCCCGAAAGGCCCCTTGGGCCCTCAGGTCCGGTTGGCCCGGCAGGCCCCTCAGCTCCGGTGCATTCGCAATTGGTGGATGTGGTGTTGGTGGCGCACTCGCAAAGAATCAGATTATTATTGGCAAACAGCACGTTATACAGGAAAACCTTTATCCAAATGGCGCCGCCAGCCAGGCCAGCCGGACGATTCAGCACTATTGTTTGGTTCGTATAGTAAAAGGTGCTCGGAACCAGCACCCCGCCATTAGTAGCAGTGCCACCAAGCGTCACCGTGAGCGCGCCGGGGGGGTAATTGGTGAATTTCTCCACCAGAATAGTTATGTTGGAGCAATTGCACTCGGTGATCGCCAGCACCGTTGCCCGGGCGCTTGATGCCAGTGCCACGAGGGTGAACAGAACCAGCCAGAGTGGCGCGGGAAGAGAGATGGGTTTGCGTGTCATAAGTCAGAATAATGATCATAATGAAAAAACCCGCTGGCACTATAGGGTGTTACCCGAACAGCTGGTAGGAAACTTTTTGGGTACCCAGCCAAACAACCGCCCGGTTAACATTTATTCTCGAGACTAGCACCGACTTTGCAATTGGACGCCAGGCTCGCGGGAGACTCCTGTTTAAACCGGGGGAAATGTAGCTGATTGTTACCGACGTGTAGCTGCAAATGTTAGGTTCCTCGCTGTTTTCAATGGAACAAATGATGGTGCAGGCATCTTGATGAAAATTTTCAGGGAAGGACGGAAAGACGCCGCGTTTCATGCAACCAGACAGCGCGGGAAGAAATGTTGCGGGTCTGTTGCGGGTTTGTTGCTATTTTTGTTGCCCCTTATCTCGTTGATGGTCAACCGTGTAGCGGGTGTTGCCCCTTTTTCGAGATCATACATCATACCGAGCTTTGGCCAAGCCAGTGCCAAGCCTGGACTCCAAATGGGTTGTCCCGCAGCGACGGCTAACGAGTTGTCTCATTCCACCGAATATGGCGAGGAACCCATTGTTACCTACTATCTAATTGATCATCAACGATGCAGCCAATGTTACCGATTTTTCGAGATTTATGCACATTCATTCCTTATTGGGGTTTCGGCAAGGGTTAATCTGGAACTCACGAACTCAGGAACGGTGGACTTTCTGGTGGTTATAATGGACCAGTCAGGGCGACCAAGACGGTTGCGCCCAAATGCGCTTGCATCGGTCCGGAGGCCTCTTTTCTTGATTTCCTGAGTTCCAGATTCGATTCTTTGCGCTTCACAGCCTTCGCTTTCCGTTGTCCCTTGACAATGCCGCATGCAGCAGCACCATTTCCGGCAATATGATTATTGGAGTCCCTCGTGAGATTAAACTGCAGGAACATCGCGTGGCCCTGCTGCCTTCGGCCGTCTACCAACTGGCCAAACGCGGCCACCAAGTCATCGTCGAGCGGAACGCCGGGGCCGGGGCGGGATATTGCGACGCCGATTACGAACAGGCCGGCGCGCAGATGTCCTCCCATCACGAAACCGTTTTTCACAAGGCCGATTTGATCGTCAAGGTCAAGGAGCCGCAGGAATCGGAATTTGAGCTGATGCACAAAGGGCAGATTCTTTTCACGTATTTGCACCTGGCCGCCGACAAGGCTTTGACGCTGGCGATGATGAATTCCGGCGTCACCGGCATCGCGTATGAGACGATTGAACTCAACCGCCGCCTGCCGCTGCTGGAGCCCATGAGCGAAATCGCCGGGCGCATGTCCGTCCTGGTCGGCGGATATTATCTGGCCAAGCATAATGGCGGCAGCGGCGTATTGCTGGGCGGCGTGCCGGGAGTGCTGCCCGGGAAAGTCGTCGTCCTCGGCGGCGGCACCAGCGGAATCAACGCGGCCCGCATGGCCACGGGAATTGGCGCGGATGTCACGATTCTTGAAGTGGACACGGAGCGCATGCGTTTCCTCGACATTACGCTGCATTCGGCCAACACGCTTTACTCGAGCGAAGCGCATCTGCACGATTTGCTGCCGCAGGTTGATTTGCTGATCGGCGCGGTGCTCGTGCCTGGGGCGAAAGCGCCGAAGTTGATTGACCGCCTTATGCTCCGCAAAATGCGCCCCGGCAGCGTGTTCGTGGACATCGCCATTGATCAGGGAGGATGCTCATCCACCTCGCGCCCCACCACGCATGATCATCCGACGTACGTGGAGGAAGGCGTGGTGCATTACTGCGTCGCGAACATGCCCGGCGCATATGCGCGCACCGCGACGCAAGGGCTTACCAACGTGACGCATCGTTACGTCGAAATGCTGGCGGATCTGGGGTTGAAGGAAGCTTGCGAGATGCAACCGGCATTGCTTGGCGGCATCAACGTGATGAACGGCAAAGTCACGCACAAAGCCGTCGCCGACGCGCTCAGCCTGCCTTACGAAGCGCCAGTTCCGTGAGCGTTGATCCTTGCTGAATTCCGGTGGGGCGAGACTCCGGCCGAGCCGTTCCGCGCAGCAAGATGGCGCGGCGGGAGCGCCATGGCGAAAGCTGGCCACAAAAAACGGGTCCTTGACACACCACCGGTGGTGGTGTAGTTATGAGCCGCTGCCAATACCACGGCCGCAAATTCCTTCCGACTGCTCTATTCCCTTGATGTTCCAGCAGCCGCATTGGATTTATTGCAGACGAATCAAATCAAACTATGAAAACAGGCTACCTGATTGATATGGACGGGGTTATATATCGGGAGAATCAGCTTATTGCCGGGGCCGTTGATTTCGTGCAGGCCCTGAACGCAACGGGCACGCCTTTCCTGTTCCTGACCAACAATTCCGCGCCGACCCCCGAAGATCTGGTCGTGCGGCTCAGGCACTTGGGCATTCACGGTTTGACGCGCAAACATTTTTACACTTCCGCGCTGAATACGGCCGATTTCCTCTGCGCCGCTGATCCCAATTGCACCGTTTTCGCCGTGGGCGAAGGCGGCTTGATGGCGGCGCTGCATGAGCAGAAAATTCCCAACGACGCCATCCGCCCGCATTACGTGGTGGTCGGCGAGGGCTCGATTTCGATGGAAAAGCTCAACAAAGCGCACGAACTCATCGAAAAAGGCGCGCGGCTGGTGGCCACCAACCCGGATAATTGGTGCCCGGTGGGCCATGAAAAAACCCGCCCCGGCGCGGGCGCCACCGCCTCGTTCCTTGAGGCCAGCACAGGCCGAAGGGCGTATTATCTCGGCAAGCCCAACGGCTTCATGTTCCAGCAGGCGCGCAAGAAGCTGGCCGCATTCGGTTCGGCGCCTGAGCAAGTCATCATGATTGGCGATACGATGGAGACGGACATTCGAGGCGCGTTTGAAGCCGGGTTGCAATCGTATCTCGTGCTGAGCGGTTCAACGCAATTTGAAATGGTGGGCGATTACGTTTACCAGCCGACGCGCGTGCTGCAGAGCGTGGCGGAATTGGTGGAAGAGGTGAAAACGGGCAAGCCTGGGAACCCCGTTTACACGAAACCGCCGGAAAGCGGTTCGCGCGCGCCGGAAAATATGGGAATCCGACACCAAACAGACATTTTCGCGCTCTACAAGCCGCGTCCTAGGCCGGCCATGACCAAGTAAGCTCATAACTCCCATTATTCCCATTCTTCTTCCGGAGATGGGACTTATGGGAGGAATGGGAATAATGGGAGCGGTTCCGCGAACGCCCGATTGACAATCTCGCGGCAAAATCTCATTTTGTGCCTCATGCCAGCGCCCGAAATTGAAATCCGCCGCGTCACCGTCGACGTCATTCTGGATTTGCGGCACCGCATTTTGCGCGCAGGCCTGCCGCCAGAAACCGCGTCTTTCGATGGCGATGCTGCCCCATCAACCATCCATTGGGCTGCGTTTCCCGCCGGCATGCCTCACATATCTGCCGTTGCTTCTCTCCCTCCCATCGCCTGCGCCACCATGATGCTCAATTCGTGGCGAGGCGAGCCAGCCTGGCAGCTTCGCGGCATGGCGGTGGAGAAAGGCTACCAGCGTTTCGGTCTTGGCCGGCAAATCCTCCTGCATGCCGAGGCCGCCGCCACGCAGGAAGACAAGGCTGGCTGGCTCTGGTGCAATGCGCGCGTGCCCGCCGCCGGTTTCTACCAGGCCCACGGCTGGGATATTGCCTCCGACGTGTTTGAGATCCCGACCGCCGGCCCCCATGTCAAGATGACCAAGCGGTTAATTTCGCGAATTCAACGCGAAAGCGTTGAAAAGCCAGCCATTCAAAGGTAGTTTGTCCGCAATGCTGGATGACCGTCAATACATGCGCACACCCTATCGGCCGAACTGGTCGATGACCACGATTCTGTGTGTCACGCTTATTGCTTGTTATATCGTCCAAATGCTCTTGGAAAAATTGCGGGGCGGCTTCGTGGAAAATTACCTGGCCCTGAGCATGGATGGACTCGCTCATTGGCAAATATATCAGCTTGTCACTTTTCAGTTTTTGCACGGTGGCTTTTTTCATTTGTTCGGCAACCTCCTCGGCCTCTATTTCTTCGGGCGCGCGGTGGAGGACATCCTCGGCTCGGCGGGAATGTTGAAGCTCTATCTGGCCAGTGGCACCATTGGGGGCATCCTGGAAATCGCGCTGCAAGTCCTGTTGCGCGCCATTTATCCGCAAGCGGTTCCAAGCAGCGTGGTGGGGGCCTCGGCGGGTGTTTTTGGGTTGATTGCGGCTTATGCCATGCATGCGCCGGACAATCCGATTACTCTGTTGATCTTTTATGTGTTCCCGCTGACGTTCCCGTTGAAATTTCTCCTGGCGTTTGAAGGCATCATCAGCGTTTTTGGGGTCGCCGCGCCCTTTCTCGGAAAGCCACTGTGGGCCGGCGGCATCGCGCACGGAGCCCATTTGGGAGGCATGATTACGGGAATTGCCTGGATGAAATGGGTTAGGACGATGAATACAAATTTTGAATTCTGGCAGCGCCGCCCAGCCCGCCCCACCATTCCTTCGAGTTCTCCGAAACGGCCGGCGCGCGCCCAGCGCAGCGAAACCGAGGAAATTCCCTCGGCGGAATTCATCAGCCGCGAAGTGGATCCCATTTTGGAAAAAATTTCCGCCCACGGCATTCATAGTTTGACGCCAAGGGAGCGGCAGATTCTGGAGGCGGCGCGCAGCAAAATGGCGCGGCGCTGAGTTCGCAAACCAAACAACCCATTCATGATTCAACGCTATTCACGCGCTGCCATGCGCGACATTTGGACCGAGCAGCGCAAGCTGGAAATCTGGCTCCAAATTGAATTGCTGGCCGCCGAAGCCTTGGTCGCCGAAGGACTGATCCCCGCCGCCGATTTCGAGAAAATGAAATCAGGCGCGGCCTTCACCGTCGAACGATGCAAGGAATTGGAAAAGACGCTCAACCATGACGTCATTGCATTTACCACCAACGTCTCCGAAAATATTGGCGACCCCGCCAGCCGCTGGCTCCATTTCGGATTGACCAGCAGCGATGTGGGCGACACGGCTTTCGCCGTCCAGATGGCGCAGTCGGCGGATATTCTCATCCAAGATTTGCTGGCGCTGCGCGAGGTGATTGCCAAACGCGCGCACGAGCATCAATTCACGCCGATGATCGGGCGCAGCCACGGCATTCATGCCGAGCCGATTACGTTCGGCTTGAAGATGGCCTTGATGCATGACGAATTCACCCGCGCTTTGGAACGTTTGAAAACGACACGCGAGCGGGTCGCCATCGGAAAACTTTCAGGAGCGGTCGGCACCAGCGCGCATCTTTCGCCGAAGGTGGAGGCGTTCGTTTGCGCGAAGCTAGGATTGCGCCCAGCCCCGCTGGCAACGCAAGTCATCCAGCGCGACATCCACGCTGAATTCATCGGCGTGCTGGCGTTGACTGGTGCGAGTGTGGAGCGCTGGGCCACGGAGTTCCGCCATTTGCAGCGCACCGAAGTTTTGGAAGCGGAGGAATTTTTTGCACCCGGCCAAAAAGGCTCAAGCGCCATGCCGCACAAGCGCAACCCGATCACTGGAGAACGCTTGTCCGGCCTGGCCCGCGTGCTGCGAGGCAATGCAGTCGCGGCCCTGGAAAACGTCGCGCTCTGGCACGAGCGGGACATTAGCCACAGCTCCGTCGAGCGCGTTATTTTCCCGGATTCCTGCACGCTGCTGGATTACATGCTTTCAACGCTGGCCAAGCTCACTGGCGGCTTGATCGTTTATCCGGAAAACATGAAGCGCAACCTCGCGCTTTCGCTCGGCCTGTGGAATTCGCAAACGGTTTTGCTCGCGCTCATCCGCAAAGGGCTGACCCGCGAGGCGGCTTACGAATTGGTGCAGCGCAATGCCATGCAGACGTGGAAAGCCAAGCACGCCGGGCGTGACGACGCGGATTTTCTCCAGCAATTGCGCCTCGACCCGGACGTCAACAAACATTTCACGCCCGGTGAACTGGAAAGCCTTTGCTCCGTTGATTTTCATTTGCAAAACGTCGAAGCAAAATTCCAAAATGTGTTCGGTTCAGCCTCATCCACCACGAAAACACCATGAATATGACCCGGCGCAAATTTGTTCGCGGCGCGGCGCTCGGCCTGGCGGCTGGCGCAGCCGCGTCGCAGACTCAAGCGCAAATCGCCCCGAAAAAAGGCGAGGTGCCGCTGATTGTCTCGACGTGGCCATTCGGAAAAGCGTCAAACGACGCCGCGATGAAAATTCTCAACGATGGCGGCTCAATTCTTGACGCTATCGAAAAAGGAATTTGGGTCACGGAAAACGACATGACCAACAAATCCGTCGGTCTTGGCGGCACGCCGAACGCGGCGGGATTTGTGCAGTTGGATTCGTGCATGATGTATGGGCCGGGCCACAAGGCGGGCAGCGTGGCGGCCATCGAAGGCATTCGCCATCCGATTTCCGCCGCGCGGCGCGTGATGGAAAAATCTCCGCACGTCATGATTGTCGGCGAAGGCGCTCGGCTGTTTGCCATCGAGCAGGGTCTTGAATCTCTTCCGGGCAACAATCGCGAACTTTACGACAAATGGGCCGCGGCGCATCCCGCCCCGGTCGTGAAAAAAGCGGACAACCACGACACCATCGCTCTGCTGGTCCTCGGGGCGGATGGCACGATTGCGGGCGGCTGCTCGACCAGTGGATTGGGTGGAAAACTTCCGGGACGCGTCGGTGATTCGCCGATTTTGGGAAGCGGGCTTTATGTTGACAACGCTGTCGGCGCGGCGGGCGCAACGGGCATTGGCGAAAACGTGATGCGTTATTGCGCGTCTTTCCTAATCGTGGAATTTATGCGGCAAGGGCTGGCTCCGCTGGCCGCGATCCAGAAAACCATCAAGCGCATCGCGGAAACGGAAAAGCTGGCCGACCTGCACATTAATTTCGTCGCCCTCGACAAATACGGCCGTTACGGCGCGGCGGGGACGGATGATAGTTTCAAATTTTCTGTGACAACCAAAAGCAAAAGCGCGGTGATGGACAATCAGGGATTATGACGCCCGAGAAAAAAAATCCC
The DNA here is from genome assembly GCA_963764165.1 of uncultured Verrucomicrobiae bacterium. Taxonomy (GTDB): domain Bacteria; phylum Verrucomicrobiota; class Verrucomicrobiia; order Limisphaerales; family Palsa-1400; genus Palsa-1400. The sequence goes on along the minus strand of CAVXRD010000002.1, from coordinate 1,458,235 downwards.
GTCAGCGTGGGGCTGATTTCGCTCGGCTGCGCCAAGAATCTCGTCGACGCCGAAATCATGCTCGGCTCGCTGATGAAGGCCGGCTACCAGATCACCAACGAAGCCTCGGCCGCCGATGTCGTCATCGTCAACACGTGCTCGTTCATCGACGCGGCGCAGGAGGAAAGCGTCGACGCTATTTTAGAGTCCTCTGAAATCCGGCAGCGCGATCATCCGACCCAGGGCTTGATCGTCTCCGGCTGTTTGCCCCAGCGCTTTCGCGACGATCTGCCCAAGCTTTTGCCGGAGGTGGATGCGTTCATGGGCATCGATCAGGTGGCGCAGGTTTCCGATATCGTGGAGAAGGCTCTCACCCGGCGGCGCGAAAAACTCGCCGAGGCGCCGCCCACATCGCTTGGAAAAAAAGAGGTTTCGCGCAAGCTGGCGCAATTGGCTCCCCAGCCGCCTGCTGTGCCGGTGGACGTCAACGTTCGGCCGACGTTTATTCCAGATTTTGCCACGCCGCGTTTTCGCCTGACACCGAAACATTTTGCTTACGTCAAAATCGCGGAAGGATGCAATCATCCGTGCAGCTTTTGCATCATCCCGCGCATGCGCGGATCACATCGCAGCCGGCAGCAAAATGACATCGTGGCGGAAGCGCGCCAGCTTATTGCGGAAGGCGTCAAGGAACTCAATCTCATCTCGCAGGATTCGACGTATTACGGGCTGGATTTGCGGGCGGGACATTCGCGCGCCATATCGTCCCCGGAAAAATTCACCGCCGCCGCGCAATCGCTCCCGGCGGACGCGTCGACCCTCTGCACGCTGCTGCGCGATTTGAACGCGCTTCCCGGAGATTTTTGGATTCGCCTGCTTTACACCCATCCCGCGCATTGGACGGATGAACTCATCAAGACCATCGCGGAGTGTCCGAAGGTCGCGCGCTACGTCGACATGCCGCTGCAGCACATTCACCAAAGCATGCTCGAACGCATGCGGCGCGAGACGACGCAGCAATATATTGTTGACCTGATTGCGAAGATTCGTGCGGGCATCCCGGGCATCACGCTGCGGACGACGTTCATCGTTGGATTCCCTGGCGAGACGGACGAATATTTCAACACGCTGCTGGAATTCATTCGGGCGACGCGTTTTGAGCGAATGGGAGTTTTCCTCTACTCGCAGCAGGACGGCACGCGCGCGGCGAAAATGGAAGAACAGATCGACGACAAAGTGAAGAAGCGCCGCCAGCAGCGCGCGATGGCCGAGCAATTGAAAATTTCCCGGGAAATCTCCGCCTCACGGGTCGGCGGCGCGGCGACTGTTTTGGTGGAACGCGGAGCGGGCGCGAGCGATCTGGCGGCGGCGCAAGTTCAATCGTGGGAGCACGGCCTGATCCGCTCGCAGTCGTCCAGGAAATCCAAGAATTTCGCCGAGGGCGAAAAATATTGGATTGCCCGCGGCGAAGCGGATGCGCCGGATATCGACGGGCGCGTTTACGTTCGCGGCAAAGCCACGCCCGGCCAATTCGCCCGCGTCAAAATCATCGGCCATACCGATTACGATTTGATCGCGGCAATGGAGGCATAATTCGCGGCGCAGTCAGCCGGATGAATTGTATGCAAGCGAATATATTGCTCTCCGCCGTTCCTGCTATTAACCCCCCGCTTCAGCGGGGGTGTTAATGAAAAAGAAAACACCGCCAAAAGAATTCCGGCGCGCACTCCGGAGCAACCAAGCCTCTTGGCAGAAGCCCGCCTTGTCAAGCGAAGCTCCGCCAAATTCATTCCGCGTTTACGCGGCTTGCAGAGCGCGGGACGCGGCCAAATCAACTTTCCGCTGGCGCAGGCTCTTGAAAAATTCGAATCCTTCGCGGCAGCGGCGGACGCAGACGTCCTTGTCTTCCAGCATCGTCTTGATGATGCGCAGGATCGGTTTCGGGCGCAGGTAATACGCTCGATAGAACCGGTCGACGGCTTCAAAAATTTCGTCTTTGCTCAGGCCCGGATATTCCAGCGAGCTTTGCTGGAATCCGTCGTCATGTACGATGTCCGTCTTGTCCTTCTTGGCGAACCAGCCATTCTGGCGGGCCATGTCGAACAGTTCCGTCCCGGGATAGGGCGCGGCGAGAGAAACCTGGATGCTGAACACGTCCAAATCCATCGCGTAACGAATCGTTTGCTCGATTGTTTCGCGCGTTTCGACGGGCAATCCCAGGATGAAGGTGCCGTGGATGACCACGCCGGCCTTGTGGCAAGCCTTGGTGAATTTGTGCGATTCCTCCAATTGAATGCCCTTCTTGATGCGGTTCAAAATATCCTGGTTGCCGCTCTCGTAACCGACGAGGAACAGGCGCAGCCCGGAATCCTTGAATGACTTGATGGTGTCATAATCGAGATTGGCGCGGCTGTTGCAAGACCACGTCAAGCCGAGCGGCGCGAGTTTCTTGGCGATTTCGCGGGCGCGGGGCAGGTTGGCTGTGAAGGTGTCGTCATCGAAAAAGAATTCGCGCACTTGCGGGAAGAGCTTCTTCGCGTAAGCCATTTCGCCAGCGACGTTCTCGGGGGAACGGACGCGATATTTGTGCCCGCCGATGGTTTGCGGCCAGAGGCAGAACGTGCATTGCGCCGGGCATCCGCGACCGGTGTAAAGGCTCAGATACGGATGCATCAGGTAACCGATGAAATACTTCTCGATCTGCAGATCGCGCTTGTAGGTGTCGACCACCCACGGGAGCGTGTCCATGTTGCTGATCATTTCGCGCTCGCGATTGTGGATGATTTTCCCTTCGGCATTGCGATAGGAAAGCCCATCAATTTTGTCCAACGGTCTGCCATCCGCAACGTCTTTGCAGGTGAAATCAAATTCCTTGCGGCCGACCCAATCAATGGCTTTGGAAGCCTTCAACGTTTCCGTCGGAAGAACCGCGGCGTGCGCGCCGACGAATCCGATTGTCACATCCTTCCGCTGGTCTTTGATCGCCTCGGCGACTTTGCTGTCGTTTTTCAACGACGGCGTCGAAGTGTTAATGATGACGTGATCGTAATCCTTCGCGATTTCGAGGCATTTTTTAATGTCGATGTCGTGCGGCGGGCAATCCAGCAACCGGCTGTTCGGCACAAGGGCCGCCGGCTGGGCGAGCCATGTCGGATACCAGAATGAAGTGACTTCGCGCCGCGCTTGATAACGGGAACCGGCCCCGCCGTCAAAACCATCAAAGCTCGGAGGCGAAAGAAATAGCGTCTTACTCATACTTTATTGTGACAACACTGAACTGATCGAAAATTCGAATGCCAAACCTCGCGGGCAGGATGGCCCGCGAATTTATTACGTCAAGGCTTCTTTGGATTGACCTTGGCCAAAAGCTCGTCGCGCTGGGCGCTGTCGCCTGTTCCGCAGCTTGCCGCAGGCGCATTGATCGCCGCCTTCGCTTCCGCCAGATGACCTTTGCCAATGGAAAAACCGTTGAAGGCTTTCACGCTCCGGCCCTCGTAATAAGGCTTCGGCTTGGCGCTGAAATTGTAAGACATGTTCTTCCAAGTATCGCTCAAGCTCGTGCTCAGCGCGCCGCTCGGGTCGTAGCCGCAGTGAACCATGCAGTTCTCGCAGCGCGAATCGCGGGCCACGCCGTTCACCACGCCATACTTGGACCAATCCACCTTTTCGAGCATCTCCTGATAATGGGCGTAATGGCCGTCGGTCATGAGGTAGCAGGGGGCTTTCCAGCCGCGGATGTTGCGGGTCGGAATTGCCCATGCGGTGCAGGTTAATTCGCGCTTGCCGGCGAGGAATTCCTGGTAGACTCGCGTGCCGATGATCGTAAAACGATCCGCCCACTTCTCGATGTCTTTGAACTTCTCGCGCGTCATTTTGCGCGTCAAAAAGAAATCTTCCGGCTGTTTGCCCAGGCGGGTGACCATGTCTTTCTTGGCCGCGTCATATTCATAGCCCGGGGAAATCGTGTGCGCGTCCACTTCCAGCGAGGAGAAGAACTTGAACATGTCCTCGATTTCTTTGACGTCCGCTTCCTTGTACACCGTCGTGTTGGTCGCCACCTGATAGCCGAGGATCTTCGCCATCTTGATGGCCTCGACGCATTCCTTGAACACGCCTTCTTTTTCAACGATCAAATCGTGCGTGTATTCCAGACCGTCAATATGAACGTTCCAATACATCCACTTGGTCGGGCGAATGGTCGGCTTGTTGTCGGATTTGCCCTTGCGAATGGTGGCCGCTTCCTTGTCAGTAATTAAATTCTCCGCGATCAATTTCGCGATCTTCGGCTCCATCTTTTCGGAGTAAGCGCTCGCGAGATAATCCTTCATCTTCCGGCGCATGAACACGCCGTTGGTGCACATATAAACAATGCGCCCCTGCTTCAAAAGGCCTTCTGTCAACGCTTCGATTTCCGGGTAGATCAGCGGTTCGCCGCCGCAAATGGAAACCATCGGCGCATCGCATTCGGCGGCCGCGCCGAGGCAATCTTCCAGCGACATCTTATCCTTTAGATACGTGGAATATTCCCGGATGCGCCCGCAGCCGGTGCAAGTCAAGTTACAGGTGTGCAACGGTTCAAGTTGCAAAACCAAGGCGAACTTTGGGGTGCGCGAAAGCTTCTGTTTGACAATGTGGGCGGCGATTTTCGCCGTCAACGCGAGTGGAAACCGCATAATTTTTTAATTTACTTGGGACAAATCCCGATTCGACGCGACCTGCATCGAAGGTGCGTTCGTCACCGAAGGAGTCGGAGCGGCCGGCTTGGCCTGGCCCAATCCTGGCAACAGGAACATCAGAGGCGAGAAAGCCGGTGTGGCCGCAATGCCGCCGCAACCGCCGCCAATCACCGCAATGACTGACGCCAGCAACAACGACTTTACCACCGATCTGGCTCTCACAATCTGAATATCATAACGGAGTGTCATAAGTTGGCAACTTTTATTATTGTAAGGGAATGCATTACAATGTTGACGCAACTCACGCCCCCATCCCCTCTTCGAATGACCCCGCCGCGATCGGAAAGCATAAATTATCGCGCACGAAAGCGATGCCATTGGCGCTCGTTTTGTCAAGATCGCGGTAGGCGCTTTCGGCTTCGACAATCAGCGGCGCCGTCTTGGTTTTCATCGCCGCGCAATAACGCTGCGGGTAGCCGATGTGGATGAGCAACTCAACGTATCGCGTCATGTTCAGATCGCCGGATGGGATGTCCACGAATTGCATGGCGCGTTTCTGCCAGCCGCCTTCCATCATGCGCAGCGGGAAGCCGGGGCGGATGACGAAATTCTTGACGTGGCAGGCATAGACGCGGGAAGCGACCTTCATGAACCGCGTCTCCCAACTCTCGCCCTCCCAGCAATGCGAGGGATCAGCATTGACTGCGAGGCATTTGTCGCCGTCGCAGGCGGCAACAATCAAATTGAAGTCATCGGCGCACATCGCGGCGGTGCCCGGATGGATTTCGTGGGCCAGGAAGATTCCCAGCTTATTGGCGTGGGCCCGGATTTTCGCCGTCTTCTTGACAAAACGCGCCTTTCCTTCGGCCAGCAAATCGTAATCGCCGCCCTTCCAAAATCCCCAAGGATAACCGGTGGCCAATTCCCATCCAAAAGCGACTCCCCAGAACATCGGCACAATTTTCACGCCAAGTTCCGCCGCCAAATCCAGCAGTTTCAATAGGTAAGTCTCGCTCCACTTCTCGATTTCCCCGGCCGATTTCTTGGCCACATCCGGAGGCAGGAACGGGCGAACCGTCGGGCTTTCCGTCCAAGCCGTAGTATGCACCCAGAACGGGCAATGCGCGGAAATGCCGTCCAGCGTCATGCCGCGGGAGGCGAACGCCTCTTTGATTTCGGCGGCCTTCTTAAATTTCGCGCCCTCATGGAGCATGAAATTCGACGGTTGTGCGCCCGCCGCGCCAGACGCCTTTGCGTAATCGATGAAATCGGCGAGGGATTTCGCGCCATGCTGCGCGCCTTCGATGCTCGGATGAAAACAATTGTCAGACATAAATTTCAGGGTTTGCGTTGACACGAAGGATGAGAACGCCGCGAAAACATTGCAACGAAATTTTGGGCCAATGACGAACCTCGGACGGAGAGCCACAGACGGACACAGATCAACACAGATAAGAAATTGTAAAGGCGATACAAAAGGGACTTGATCCGGTCACCACTGTTGCGCCGGGGCAACGCCTGCCAAATCAGAAAATCTGTGTTGATCTGTGTCAATCTGTGGCTCTTCTGCGGTTCGCTTTGATGTTCATGAAACACTCCAAAGGTGGAAAGGTTGCGAAGGGATCCCGTTGTTGCTGTTTGCGTTGGCCGCGCCATATTTTCTTGTTGCCATACATTGATGTTCAATGTATAAAGCATCTATGCTCACGAAAGATTTGGTCGCCGCCTCCTCCAAACCGCTCGTGCTCTCCATTCTCGCCGAGGGCGAAAGCTATGGTTATGAGATCATTCGGAAGGTGCGTGAGTTGTCAGGCGGACGGATCGAATGGAGCGACGGCATGCTCTATCCGGTGCTCCACCGCCTGGAGGCGGAAGAGCTGATCGAGTCAGAATGGAAAGAGTCCGATACGGGCCGCGACCGAAAATATTACCGCCTCAGCCGCGACGGCCGGAAGGCGATAGTCGAGGAGCGCGATCAGTGGCTCGCCGTTCATAACACACTCTGCAAATTATGGAACATTCAACCCAGTTCGACTTAAAAGGCAGCGTTCAAACGTGGAGCGAAGAACTCGCCGCGCAGCCAGGGCTGACGCCGGAATCCCGCCGGGAGTTGGAAACGCATTTGCTGGATACCGTGAAGGAATTTGGCGCGCGCGGCCTCAATGAAGAAGAATCGTTCTGGCTGGCCTGCCGCCGCATCGGACAACCTCTTCAGATTGGGGAGGAATTTGCCAAAACCGATTCCTCGCCCGTCTGGAAAAGGTGGGTGCTGTGGATTGCGACCGCGATGCTGATGGTGCGGATTTTTCAGGGCCTGTGTGAGGGAGTGAGCGGCTTGCTTGGATTTATTGAACTGCACTCCGGGAACATGAACCGGACCGAAGTTCTGTTTTGGTGGGTGGACGGATTGAGAGATGGCCTCGCCGATCTCGGAATTGACGAGGGGATTGGTGCGGTCTCAGTTATTTGCGGGACCGTTCTTGTCGGCCGATGCTCATCCCGCGCGTCCTTTAAATTGTGGCGGCTCTTTTTTCAGTCGCGTGCGCGTTTTTTAATGATTGGATTGGCGGCAGTGTTGGTGGCCCATGCACTTGAGCGCTTTGGTGCGTTGGCCAACGATAATTTAAGCTGGGAAGAATATCGCAGGTGGATCGACCTCGGCACGAAACTGAATCCCAATGCAAGACTCGCATTTCCTTTAGCCCTCGTCGTTCTGATCACCTGGCTGATTCCATCAAGCGGGGAAACGAAACGACAGCCCGCTTCTTCACCGAAAGCGGCGTGAAGGCGACCTCGACGATGACATTGAGCTGCCTGTGGGGCGAGCAGGGGCCATCGATCGGCTTCTCACTGCGGATGAGTCCCTGAAAAGACAAACCTGCCGGTTTGCTTTTCCAGAACGACCAGCATTCGCCCCGGAGTTTTGTCGCCTGTGAAAGTAACAATCACGGTGTCCGTTATGGATGCATTCGGCATGTTTTCCGGCGTCGCCCAAGGTTGGCAGGACAGTTCCGGCATGTCCGAAAGGTGCGACCGCGCAACAGTTATCAATTCTTCATTTGTCATATGCAATCCTCGCAGGTTCCGTCGTGTGGATAAGGCCGTAATCGACGGTAAGGGCATTATCGTGGATTTCCTTGTAAACTTCAACGAACTTTTGCCCCGGGCGGATGTCCCTCCATGAGTAGACGTGGTTGCTTTGAACGGGCGCGGGAATCACTGTGTCCACGCAAACGATGGATGCGGCAAATACGCAATCGTCGCGCTCCATGTCCGCCAGCGATTTTCCGAAGAGCGGGCTTTTCTCGTCGATGACGTGGCGGATGGTGGCGATGGCGGGGAACAGAATCAAACGGTCGAATTGCAGCGTGAGCGGGTAAAAGCGCCGTAATGTTTCACCTTCCTTGACGTGTTCGTTGCGCATCAAAATGATTCGAAATTCGGCTTCCGCCATCGATTGCTCCCGCAGGTTGGCCACGCGATACATCAGGGCTGGCTGCCCGTCGAAGTTCGAGAGAACCATCGGATCGCTGAAAACGATCCGCGCAATGGGCCGCGAGAAGCGGATGAAAATCAGGCCGGTGACGATGGCCATCCCGAACATCCCCACGATAATTTCCATCGTCGCCACGAGATGCCCGTAAGTGGTTGCGGGGTACATGTGGCCGTAGCCAACTGTGGCGAGCGTTTCGACGCTGAAGAAAAACGCATCGGCCCACGAGTTGGAGTCCATCCCCGCGATGCAGCCGGCGCGCAGGTGATAACAAAGCGAGAAGGTGAGATTGATGCCGAGATAAAGCCCGAAAATGCAGGCCGAGAATTGCGGCCACCGCAGCGTCAGGAGCCAGTGATAGGCGTCGCGCCATTCCCAATCTGCCGCGTTGAGCTTGTGGAATTTAATCGGGCCAACGCTGGCGGCATTCGATTTCATGCGCGGTTAACGATTCTTCCCGGAGGGAAATTTAGCCACCGCTTCAGCAATGGCCTCCGTTTTGTGTTCGGACCTCTCGCCTTTCAGCATGTGATGACGAGTAGCGAACGGGGAGAAAACTAACAATAAAAATCGCGGTGGCGGGGACGTTTTGGAGAGATGTCCGGCTTTGCGCACGAATAACGCCTCAACCCGGACGCCTGGGCGAGGCGCGAGCGACGAGCATGTCCGCATAGATCTGTGAGGAGCGAGCAACGAAGACTGCGACAAAAAGACCTGACGCCCTGCGGCACAACGAATGTCCAGTTATTTAAGAGACACTACACTAGAAAGACGCGCCGTTGGTGCCGCCGGGCGCGCCAAGCGTGATTGGGCCGGTTTCCTTCAGCGTCGAATCCGCATAGTGACCGTAGGCCACCCCGTTGATCACGAGTCCGTGGAAGGTGATTGGGGTCTTGCTGACCGCCTTGTCAACAAACGTCCCCGAAATCGCTCCAGTCGAGGGCGACCATGTGATTTTGGCGCCGTTCGTGCCGGCAAAGGTGTTGTGAACGGGATTGAACGTGATCGGAATGTCAAATGCATCCGGCAGGTTAAAGCCGTAATAATTGGTGTCCACCACGAGCGTCAGGTCGGTGGCGTCGAAGGCGTTGGTGCCAGCTTTGGGGCGGACGTAAAGAGCGCCGGCGAGTTCTGCAGACGCGGTGAAACCGTTTGTATAATAGGCGTCCTTCACCGGACGCTTGGTCCACGTCAGGGCATTTGGCAAAATCGTGTTGGACGCGGTGGTCGAGAAATCGATAAACCCGAGCAGCGCCCCTTTCCCGCCATAAAGCGACGCATAAATCGGACTCTCTCCATTTCGATAAATGGAACTCGCAGTTGTGACTGGGGAACTGCCGTCGGATAGGTTAAACACGTAGGTGACTTTGCGTTCCTTGCTGACCGTGGCCGTGCCGTAACTGTAACCCCCGGGGCCGCTGGCCGGATTATCGAAAGCCGGCGTCAACACGAGATTATAGACGCCGGGCGTGATGTTGGTATTGACCGCGGAAATTTGGGCGTAGATCGGCGCCGCGCTCGAGTTCGTTCCGTAGTCCGCCACGATGTAGCCGCTCAACGCGCCCGCGCCGGAATCTGTCAGGTTCGTGTCGGTGGCGACTTGCAAGTAGACCGCCAGATTGTTGGATCGACTCAGGGTGATGATCGAGGTGGCAGTTCCAACGCCGCCATTGACCGCAAGCTGGCCGGAAATCGGATGCCCGGTCGGGCTCGTGGAAAGATTGAGATGACCGGAATACGCGCCGCCCGGCCCGACCGTGATCGTGATATATCCGGTATTGCTCGGATTCAAGGTGCCTTCCACGTAGAAAAGGCCGGAATACGTTCCCGCCAAATCGGATTTGTAAAATGCGTTGGTCACAAAATTCGCGACCAGCTCCAGTTCCGAGAAATTGGTCACGCCGCCCGCTTCGTTGGTGTAGGTAAAGGTTGGGGTGGCGGCAAGGACATCGCCAGCGCCATCAGTCCAATCCGAGAATATCCACTCTTTGCTCGTCGGCGCCGCGGTAACTTTATACGCCTTGCCGGCTTGCAATTTTTCGCCGGTATGGAGACCCGTTACCGTTCCCGATTTCGCTGGGTTGACGGCAACCGTGATGGAATTCGTCAGGACAAGCGCGCCCGAGATCGAGCCGGATTCCAGCGGGAAAGAGACCGAGTTGCTGGCGTATTCAGTTTCCTTGTTGCTGCCAGTCACTTGAATGTAGGCATTGTCATAGGTGAAGATTCCCCCGCCGTTATCCGATGCGTCGACCGTCAAGACGATTTCATAAAAATGGTTCGCGCCCGCGGTGCTCAGATCGTTGGTGCCGGCAGTGTGAGCCGATCCCGCCCGCAAAAGAAGTTCCTCGCCCAAAATATCCGCCGAGGCCGTGCCCGATGCGGTGATCGAGGTGGAATTCCACGTCACGTTAATCGTGCCGGCCACCACCAGCGTGCTGGCGTCCAGCAATTGAAACGTCGCCGAATTTCCCGATGCCGAATAGGCGGTGGCATCTCCAAATGTGCCGTCCGCGATCAGAGCCGTTGCTCCCCCCGGGCCGATGCTCAAGCTGAAGACGGAGTTGGAATCAATGTCGACGGCGTCGAGCGCGCCGTTGAATGGAACCGAAATCGTTGTGCTAAACAAACCGGACGTGGCAACCAGATTGTTGGAGACGCTGTCGCTCCAGGAATCTTTGAAGACAACTTCAGCCGCAGCAGCCGCGCGGACTCCGGAGTTCAAAACGGCGGCCCCAGCCAACAATAAAATGACGGCAAATTTTCGTGCGCTCATATAGCGAAATCCTCAGCAATCTGGCAAAATGCCACGCCGCCGAGTATGGGGCAGAACCCGCGCTATTCGGTGACAATTGGGGGTGGTCGACCGGAGTACGCGGTCCCATTTCTCTTATTAGTCCTATGGGTCCTATAAATTCCCCGCTTCGCCAAATCTCCAAGACTTGCCACACGCCGGCCGCGTGCCTAGATTAGCTGCATGGAAATTCCAGATGAGGCTCCGGTGATGACGTTGCCAAACGCCACGCTTTTCCCTCAAGCCCGGATGCGCCTCCATATCTTCGAGCCGCGCTATCGCGCCATGCTCGAGGAAGTTTTGAACACGCACCGGACCTTTGTCATTGCCATGCGCAAGCCCGGCAGTTCGCGGGAAGTCCCATATTCCGTGGCTGGCCTGGGCCTCGTGGCCGTCAGCTTTCAGCAATCGGACGGCACTTCCGTATTGATCCTCGAAGGCCTGACCCGCGTGCAACTCGGCGAAACCGTCCAGCGGACACCCTTCCGCGTCAACCGCATCCGCCCGCTCCCGACGCCCGTCCGCGACAGCGTGGCCATCGACGCCTTGATGGCCAAGGTGCGGGACTTGGTGACCGAACGCATTGAGCAGGAATTGCCCGTGGCGGAAGGCACGCTCAAGAACACGCCCATCAAGGAAATCGTCGCCTGCCTGGAATCGCTCAACGATCCGGACCGCGTCGCCGACCTCATTTCGTGGTCCTTGCTGCGCGGCGCGGCGGAACGCCAGGCCATGCTGGAGACGATTGAAGTGGAGCCCCGCCTGAAACAACTCATCCAGTTTTTGATGATGGAGATTACCGAAAGACGGAAAAAGAAGACAAAATGAGCACAAGCACCAGCACGCCACCCAGCCACATTGACGAGGGCCCGGCCATGAGCCAGGCGGAGATGATGTCCGCCATGTTTGCCAACATGGTGATCCAGAACACGAACATGGCCCTGGTCTTTCTCGGCAAAGCACCCAACCCGCAGACTGGAAAAGTCGAGCTGGAACTGGAGCACGCCCAATACTTCATCGATCAACTTGAGATGCTGGCAGTCAAGACAAAGGGGAATCTCGACCGCCGCGAAGAAGCGCTCTTGAACCAAAGCCTGACTCACCTGCGCATGGCCTTTGTGGAAGCGGTGGATCATCCGGCCAAATTCGAACCGCAACCCGCCGATCCCCCCGCCGCCACCAGCGACCAGCCATCTCCACCCAGCCCGCCGGTGGACGAACAGGAAACACCCGTCAGCGAGCCAGCTCTCCCCGGAGAAAAGCCTGAGGAACTGGAATCGCGCAAGCGCTTCACGAAGAAATACTGACACAGGGCCGGAGAGTGAAGAAGCCACAGATTTACACAGATCAATCAAAAATCTGATGGTTTCAGGCGCCATCCCTTTGCCATGGCGCCGGATTTTTCGTCACTGCAGCACCAGCCTGTAAAAGCGGGCGCTCACGGTTTTGTCGACTGCATCCACCAACTCCACTACCCCATTGGTTGTTCCGCTGGAAATCGTCGAAAACTCGGCCCATGAAATCAAATCCGCCGATGTCTGAAGGTGATAAGTGTTGGATGCGGTGACACTGAACTGAATCGCAATGCCGTTGCTCGAAATGGAAGGCACCCCGAGCACGACGCTGTTGCCCGAGCCTTGCGCCAGGACAGTGAACGCCACTTCCGGCGTGGGCGCGCTGGATACGCGAAGGGCATTGTAAGCGGCCACCACAAAATAATACGTTTGTCCCGGCGCCATCCCGGAAAGCCGGGCCGTCAAGTTGGTGCCCACATCCGTCGTGTTTGTGTAAATTCCGCTCACCGCGCCGTACGAAACCAAATAACCAGCGACGGTTGGATCGCTGCTGGGATTCCAGCCCAATTGGACAGAATCCGCGGCACGGGCGCAATCCGCGAAACTGAACAGGGCGCCAGCCAGCCCAAGTGTCAAACAAACCCTTTTCTGAATGCGTGTAACCCATTTCATCACGCCTTCCCTTTAGCACCCGGCATACCAGCAGGGTCCCGGGCCGTTTCAATTGGCCTGGAGGCCTCCCGGGCCGTGAGCCGCGTGTCAAATGATTGGCGGCATTTTACCTCTGGCGGCGCAGGCAGGGAGGGATGAAATCACAGGGCTTCGTTCAGCGTGGAGTTCTTGGAAGATTTATTCGGCGCTGGAGTTTCGGCCTGAGCCGGCGAAGAAAATGTAAAGAACCGGCACACGCTCCTGTCTCAATAGAATACATAAAGAGACTGGGAAAGAATGACGCAATCCAGTCAACCGAAACATCGCGAGAAAAGCTCCTATGAAAGCAAAAAGCCGAGGCCCGACGGATTGCTTGAAACGATTTGATCCAACCAAAAATCCATCCCCCCTTATCGCATCGGCACAAATCATTCCCGACTTGAGCCCGCGAGCGCAGAATATCGCCCAGGGCCAATGGCCATATCACTCTCGAGGCATTGATCCATCTGGGGGCGGTCCGCCGCGAGGGCCACCCGGTCCGCCCGGCCCACCCGGACCGCGCCGTCCGCCTCGTGTGCTGGGCGGCGGGCGCAGCGCGGCGTCCTTGCGATCGCGCATGCCCCAGTAGCCGCCGATGAGATACGGAAATTTTCCGGGTGTGACGTGATAATGCCATCCACGCTCGGCATCGTAGTGCATGTTGAATTCGTTCAAAGCGTGTTCGCCTTGGATGTCCTTCGCCATGACGTCCGCGCTTTCGTAGGGGCCGTAAAGCGGATAGCCGTCGAAGGCCCAGCCGAGCAGCGGCGAATGCGCTTTTCCATCATCGGCCCACGGCGAGTTTACGCAGATCGGATACTTGTGATAATGGTATTGGCCATCCTGATTTGGATGGCCGCAGCAGCGATCCATCATGTCGGCCGCATCGGTATTGCCCATGTCGAACGGATTGAAAAAGACCACGCCATTGACAGCCAGCCCGATGGGCCCCATCGGCAGCGCGTGGTTGGCATTGTGAAGATCGGTGACGAAGCGTTTCGGATTTTCCACCGGCGAGAGCGGAATGTAAAAATTCTGCACCCGTTCGGTGATGTAATTCGGATTGCCAAAGCCCATCTCCGGGAATCGCCCGGTCGGATGGTTGGGAATTCCGTGCGTGCGAACCACCATCTCGCCAGATTCGAAACGAATCGTGACGTTATCCGCGATGAGCTTATCGCGCGAAACGACGCTGCCTTCGGCGGATTTGTCGCCCGCGCGAAGCCAGGCGGTCGTGTTGCCGGCAAACGGCGCGGAGTAAACGCTGTCGTGGTAAAGCAGCCGATCGGCATTCGAAGCGTTAAACTCCGAGGGCGCCTCGGTTTCGCCGTCTGTGGCGGCGTAGAACCAGCGCCCTCCCAGCGGCACCAAGGGAGTTGCGGAAGCGACAGCGGTGGGGCGCGCTGAAGGCGTCGGCACGCCGGCGGGATCCGGGATGCAAGTCAGGCTCACATCGTCCACAAAAAATGACGCGTTCGATTTCTGTGCCGCCGCGCCCTCGTCAAACCCCACCGTCAATTTGACCTGGTCGACTTGCGGAAATGGCAGGCGAAAATCGACCATGAAATTCCGCCACGCCTCGGCGCCATGCTGGTGCCGGTCGCCGTTCGTTGTTAAATCGCGGCGGAGCGATTGCACCTGGTCGTAGATGCGCTTTTCCTTCGCATCGTAGGAGATTTTTCCGCCGGCGCCGAAGAACTCGATCCGCATGAAAAGGTTGTTATCATTGACAGCGAAGCCGTCCTGCGGCAATCCGCGAAACGCGAAGCGAAACCACTTTCCCGGCTTTTCCTTGAGGCCGCTGACGATGCACGAAACAGAGCCCGACGGCTGGGCCGACGCGAGCGCGATGCCCATGCTGCTGCAATCGCGGCGCGAATCGCCCAGATAGCAATATTCCGCGCCACCAGACAGGGCAAATCCAACCGGAGCCGCGCCCAGGCGTTGCTCGAAGCCGGAATTGGCAACCAAATTTTGCGCCCCGCGCAAATGTTGGGAGACCAGCAAAATGCAAAACCATGAACCGAATGTTTTCATGACGCCACACTACGCGCCTCAACCTTAAGAGGTGATGAAGATGATTATCACTTGGAAGCCGCGGAAATTCCGGGCTATCCCATTTTGATCATCCGCCCAAAGCAGCCCTGAGATTTCGCCGTGTCAAATATGCGATTGTGTTGGACTCTTATTTTGAAGGGCGCTCAAACTTTTCAAGAAATTCTTCAGGCGAGAGAACGGGCATCTCGCTTGCGGAGTAGTCGGCCTGGTTGCGGGTGACTATGGCGTTGATTCCACCCTCCGCTTTGGCGGTGAAATGCTGAATACCATCCTCAAAATCGGTGAAGCCGGACGCGAGCGCGGACTGGATTTGCGTTTCGCCGACAACGGTCACTTGAACTAACAGCTTCAATTTGCGCAACAGCGCCAGCGCATCCGGCCCTCCTTTGAGCTTCCGCAGAATGTAGTAAAGATTGCTGAATGAGAGAGACGAAACACAGACGGTGAGTTCGCCAGTTTCGGCCAGACAGAAGATCCGGTGGGCGTATTCGGCGAATGGCTGGCGGTCAGCGAGGTGATCCAAAACCACATCCGTGTCCAGGAATACTTTATCCCTGGGCTCCATGTTTATTCTGCAACTCCTCCGTCAACGCCACGGCTTCGTCGAAATCCGGAGGCAGCTTCACCACACCGCGCAACGAATCGGTAACCGGCGTCCTGCCTGCTCTGCTGTCCTGCCAGTTTTGAGCCATCACGCGCAATTGGCGGGCAACTACTTCGGACAGAGTTGTATGGCGAGCCTCTGCTTCCTGTTCAGCAAGTCGGACGATGTCCGCGTCCAAATTGATCGTCAATGTCGCGCTCATGCGCCAACACTACCATGCGTCAACCCACTCGACAAGCCGGTCTGCGCAGAGTTTGAGAGTCGCGAGGATGTGATCAGAAGTGGATGAGCGCTGAAGTGGAGTGGCCATGGCTGGTGAGTGCCGTTAGGGACGTCATATTTATAGTAACCACAAAGAAAGAATCCCGAGCCCCGTAGGGCGCGACATATTCCGTCCACACAAGCCGCCAACGTCTGCCGGTTGGCGATGCCGCTCCTGGGACGGAGCTCGGGAAATATTGGATTGGTTCGCTTTCTATAGAGATTCCGCCCCTAAACGGGACTGCTGCCATGGCAATAAGCCCCACCCGTTTTAACCGAACGCTTTGTTATTGCGCTCCGCATAAGATGTCTCCACCTGGACAACCTTTGTCCAAGCAGCCGTGGCAGTCTCAAAAGGAAAAAGACAATTATGAAACAGGAATCTTTTCTCTTTGACGCAGTGCCACCGTATCCAGGGACGGTCGATTTGGCCGTGTTGTTGACGGAAATCGAAACGGTTATCAAAAAACATGTCGTGCTCAATGGCCATGCGGCGGCGGCGCTCGCGGTGTGGGTGCTGCACACTTACACCTTCGAGTTGCGCGATGCGGTTGCGTATGTGGCGATTGAATCGCCGGAGAAACGGTGCGGCAAGACGACGCTGGTCTCGGTGCTGGCGGCCATGGCGCACAAGCCTTTGATCGCGTCCAATATCACCGTCGGCGCGCTGTTTCGCGCCATTGATGGGTGCCGCCCGACTCTTTTCATTGATGAGGCGGATACGTTTCTCGCCCGCAATAGCGCCATGCGGGGCATCATCAATTCCGGCAACACCTGGCGCACCGCTTATGTCCTCCGCTTGTCGAAAACCAAACAAAAACAGCCTCGGCTTGAGGCGCAGCCAATGCCTGCCGCTGAAACCGGGGAAACGGGCTTGAAACGGTATAGCTGCTGGTGCCCGAAGGTCATCGCGCTGATCGGTGAAGCGCCGGATACCATTGCCGATCGCTCCATTGTCGTGAAAATGTCGCGCAAGCTGACCACCGAAACGTGCGCGCCGCTGACTGACTTGAACACGGCGGAGATAAAAGCGAAATGCGCGCGCTTCGCGCTGGACGCCAGCGAATCCATCGCGCGATTTGAGAAAATCCGCGGGGCGGGCTTGAATGATCGGGCGGCGGACACCTTCGATCCGCTCTACGTGATTGCGCGTCTTGCGGGCGGGGAATGGGAAGGAAAACTGCATGCCGCCGCCCTGTCGCTGACCGCGACGCAGTCCGAAAACGTCGGGACCAGACTGCTGCTGGACATCCTTTCGATTTTCGTCGAGTGGGGCCGCGAGAAAATGTTCAGCCGCGAGCTTGTCACCATTTTGCGCGACGGCAAAGGTGGAATGACCTCGACGGCGTTGGAGGGCTCAGCCATCGACGAGTATCGAATCTCGAAACTCTTGCGAGCCTACGGCATCAAACCCTCGACTATAAGAGTGGGCCGCGAAGTCAACAAAGGATACATCGCCACCGAGTTCCGCGAAGCGCTGAAACGCTATGTGCCGAAGGCCGATCTGGACGCGCGGCTGGAAGAAATACGCCAGAGGTCGAACCTCTTCGAGGAGGCGGAGGCCGAAGCAAAAAAGGAGGAAGCCCAAAAAGAACAAGCCCCCACCCAGGAACCCCCAAACAGAGCGGCTTTGGACCTGATGCAAACATTCGCCAAGCTGCGCGAGGCGAGAAAAAACAGCGGCATCGGAAGGCTGCCACAACAATCGGACTAAAATGTTGCCAGTTTGTTGCCGCTTGTTGCCGCTCTGTTGCCATTTTTGTTGCCACTTAAATGCCTCGTATTCAACAATGTAACGGATGTTGCCACTTTTTGGAGATCATGCATTGATGTATCAAACCTGTTATCTGAAGCGAGAAGCCCTATCCCATCGCCCTGCGGTTGCAACTGTTCCCTTGCTGTGCGCACGTTCGGGAGCAGAGCAAGTTGATTCGACCTACTCCCCCGGCACGAAGGCGATTCCAAAATCGGCCGCGTAGGCCGTCGGCGCGGTCGCCCCGATGTAAGCGATCTCATGGTCGACCAGGAGCCAGGTGCGATAGCCGTCGTCGATGACAGGCAGTTTCTGGCCGTCCCCATCGAACCATTCCAAGTGATATTGGAAATGCTGGGGCGAACCGGTCAGGTTTTTTATTTTGACCTCGATTTTGAGATTGCCGTCCACCGGTTTGAGCATCCCGACACGCTCAATGGAGATAATCTGCTGGAGCGCGGGAGCGACAAGGCACCGCTTGGTGTCGGGCATTTCAGGCAAGGCGTAATGCGTGGTGGGAACCGTTGGATACGGGTTCGCCTTGGCCTTGGCCTGAGCCGGGCGGCTGTTCGAATTGGCAAAGGACGGGTCCGGTGAAGGCGACGAAGACGCGCATCCTGCCAGCCCCATCGCCATGCCTGCCGCCAAACAGCCGTCAAATAATCGTCCCATCGGGAATGATTCCGTTCTTGGGAACGATGACGATGCCATCGCGAATGTAATAGAGCGGGTGATCGACGTTCTCGGGCTTGCCTGCGGGCGAGATGCGGCAATTGGCCCCAATGCGCGCATTCTTGTCAATAATCGCATTCTCGATCACCGTGCCGCGGCCAACGCCGATCTTGGGCAGCCCGCGCTCGGCGTGCTCGCGGATCGAAACGTCCGATTCATAATAGTCGCAGCCCAGCAGGATGGTGCGGTGCAGGCTTGCGCCTTCGTCAATCACGCTGCGCACGCCGACAATGCTATGATTGACATGCGAGCGGTTAATGATGCATCCGTCCGAAATGACGCCGTGATCGATTTCCGCCGAATTGATTTTCGAAGCGGGCAGGAAGCGGGGTCGGGTGAAGATGGGCGCGCTCATGTCAAAGAAATTGAATCGCGGCAGGTCCGAAACCAAATCCAGGTTCGCCTCGAAATACGAGCGGATTGTTCCAACGTCCTCCCAATAGCCTTGGAAAATCAGGGCTTGCACTTTGTGGGTGTCAATGGCCCCGGGAATGATGTGCTTGCCGAAATCAGTGTGTGTATTGTCCAACAGCTTGAGCACCACCTCGCGGTTGAACAGGTAGATGCCCATGGAGGCCAGCAAATGATCCTCCTTCGGATCCAAATTGAACTGCTTTTGGATGGCGGCATCCACGCGCAGCGAGTCCAGCACCGCGGGGTCTTTGGGTTTCTCGACAAAGCGGTGAATGCGTTTGGACGAATCGATTTGCATGATGCCAAAGGCGCTCGCCTCTTTCCTAGGGATAGGAATGGTTGCAACGGTGATGTCCGCATCCGATTCCGCGTGCTCGGCAATGATTCCGCGAAAATCCATCCTGTATAGCTGGTCGCCGCTGAGAATCAGCAAGTAGTCGTAATCGTGATTCAGAAAATGAAGGAGATTTTTCCGCACCGCGTCCGCCGTGCCCTGATACCAGGACGTGTCTGAAAAAGTTTGCTCGGCCGCCAATATTTCAACGAAGCCGCCGGTGAACTGGTCGAATTTATATGACTGCGATATGTGGCGGTGCAGCGAAGCGGAGTTGAACTGCGTGAGAAGATATATGCGGCGCAGGCCGGAGTTGATGCAGTTGGAAATGGGAATGTCCACCAGCCGGTACTTTCCCGCCAGGGGCACGGCGGGTTTGCTGCGCTCGCGGGTTAATGGGAACAGGCGCGTGCCCTGGCCTCCACCCATGATGACGGAGAGGACGTTGCTTGCGTTTACCGACATGCGTGCTTTTTGCGGCATAAAGTCTCTTCCTTCGCTGGCTCAGGAATCTAAACTCAGCTTTGCGGCGGGCGCAAGAAACTTTCTGGTCAGCGCCCCCGGCGGGGCGAGACTCTCGGGAGGCGGAACTTCCGCCCGAGCCAAGTTACATTCATAGGAATTTTGGCCGCGATCCCGGAAATCCAATCGGGGCTCGACAGAGTCTCCCCTCTGCCGAGAATGCGAACGGCGGCCTATGGCCCCTTAAACGGCAGGGTGCCTTTAAGTTTTTTTTCCGATTCGACGACTATCAAGTATTCGTTGCCAGATTCAAGCGGCTCGGGCACCGCGGAGGCAATGTCGGGCTTCATCCCGGGTATTGGCGCGCCGTACACAAATGCCGAGGTTTTAGGCGGCTTGTCGGCTGCGACCATGTGCCAAAGCGGGTGGGGAAATTTATTTGTGCGCGCGTCTTCGGCCTCCACCACCTCGACAGAAGTGAGCGCGCACGCGTTGGGGAAACGGAAGATGAGGCTCGGAGAGGCACTGTTGCCCATGATGCCGGCCCGGGATTTTTCGCAGAAAATTTGAATGCCGGGCTTTTTGCGTCCGTCCATGAAGAAGCGATAATAGACGCCGGCCAGAACCAACGCCGCGCAAACAAGCAAAACCGTTCTTTTATTCATCCAGTAAAGATGACACGATTAGAGAGCGGATTATTCGATTTAGTTTTGGATTCGTGCTTGACAGATTATATGAAGAATATTGCCACACAATTTAAAAACGGAAAAGGGAACAGGTGTTCAGCATTCACGCTGATTGAACTTTTGGTGGTCATCGCCATCATCGCGATTCTCGCCAGCATGCTCCTTCCGGCCCTCAGCACAGCCAAGCAAGCCGGCCAGCGGATGTCCTGCCTTAACAATATGAAGCAGCTGGGCACCGCCAACATTATGTACGCCGGTGACAACAACAATTTCTTCCCGCCCCGCTGCGGCACCAACCGCTGGTGCCAGCAGTTGTATCCCTACTACAAAAATGTCGCCATTCTCGTTTGCCCGGTCGACGCCATTAACAAGCCGCAATCCGGGAGCGATCCTAACACAACGTATATCGCCGACTCCGCGCCCCGGACTTACATGATCAATGGCGACAATGATTACTTCTTCCAGACGCTCGATCCCACAACCTTCCAATCCTACATGGCGGGCACTTATCCTCAAGGGATGCCCGACGGGCGCATTCAGTTTCCTTCCGACACGATCATATTTGGAGAAAAGATCCCGAAGTCCAGCCAGGACCATATGGACTTGCTGGAATTAGCGACCAGCACAAACGGCATCCAGCAGGGGAATGACGGGACAGAATTGAACCAGAACACGCATCTTGAGGGATCGGACTACGCGTTTGCCGACAACAGCGCCCGTTTCCTCCGTCAATATCAGGATTTGGGCCCCACCTACAATTTGTGGGCGATTACGGTGACGGGCCGCACCAATTACGCGTCGCTATACTGAAACCGGCCCCCCATTCAATTTTGCCGGGCGCGCCCCGCAAAAATTCTCCTTATCGCCGCTTGGAAAATGCCAGGCGGCGATTTTTTGTCGCCAAAAAGTGAGAGGGGGAAAGCAAAATTCGCGAACGTTTAGGGGTTGACGGTCCAGCAGGCAGCCGTAAACTTGAGCATTAACTTCGGTAAGTACTACCGGGAAATTTAGAAAGAAATCTAATTATGGCAGTGAAAATTGCAATCAACGGATTCGGACGCATTGGGCGCCTGGTTTTCCGTGCTATTTCGGAACGCGGCTTGATCGGCGCGGATGTGGAAATCGTCGCAGTCGGCGACGTCGTTCCCGCGGACAATCTGGCGTATTTGCTGAAATACGATTCCACCCAGGGCCGTTTCCATGGCGTCGTTTCCTCGAAAAAATCCGGCGCGGACAAGGCGGAAGACGATGTTCTGGTGGTCAACGGCAAGGAAATTAAAGTTGTCAGCGCCAAGGATCCGTCTGGCCTCCCTTGGAAAGATTTGGGCGTTGAGCTGGTCATTGAATCGACCGGACTTTTCACCGAGGCGGAAAAGGCCAAGGGGCACATCACTGCCGGCGCGAAAAAGGTCATCATCTCCGCTCCCGCCAAGAACGAAGACATCACTGTTGTGATGGGTGTCAACCAGGACAAATACGATCCGGCCAAGCACAATATTATTTCCAACGCCTCCTGCACCACCAACTGCCTGGCCCCGCTGGTGCATGTGCTGCTCAAGGAAGGCTTCGGCATCGAAGAAGGTTTGATGACGACCATTCACGCTTATACCGCCACGCAAAAAACGGTGGACGGCCCCAGCAAGAAAGACTGGAAAGGCGGGCGCAGCGCGGCCATCAACACGATTCCCTCGACCACCGGCGCGGCCAGGGCGGTCGGCTTGGTTTGCCCGGAGGTCAAAGGCAAATTGACCGGCATGTCCTTCCGCGTCCCGGTTCCGACTTCCTCCGTCGTTGATTTGACGGTTCGCACCGCCAAGGACACGAGCTACGCGGAGATTTCCGCCGCGATGAAAAAGGCCAGCGAAACTTATCTAAAAGGCATCCTCGAATACACTGAGGATGAAGTAGTCAGCTCGGATTTCATCCATTGCCCGGCCTCGTCGATTTACGACAAAGGCTCCGGCATCGAATTGAACAAGCGCTTCTTCAAGCTGGTGAGCTGGTATGACAACGAATGGGGCTATAGCTGCCGCGTTGCCGACCTGTTGAAGTTTATGCTCTCGAAGGGCATTTGACCGCCCACTTTGCATTTGGAAAAAATGCCCCCCGGCGAGACGGCCGGGGGGCTTTTTGTTTTACATCAAATACGGATTGCTGATCCGCGTCTGCGGAACGTAGCGGTAACGGAAGAATTGCTGTGATTGCGATGGGACGATCGTGTACGGTGAAGTGACGCCCGGCAGGTCCGTCCAGGGCCCATTCAACGCCGGAGCAGATTGCAGCACAGCCGAACTTATCTTCCACGTAAGAACTGTTCCCGCGCCCGGCGCGGTATTGAAGTTGAAATCGAATTCCAATGCAGCCGGATCCACAGCGGCGCCCGTGGTGTAAACCTGGGCGATTTGGCTCGGGGTCAGCACAGCGCTGTAATAACGAACGTCATCGAGCTGCCCGCTGTAATTCTCAAACGATGTGTCTGTCGTGTAGCCAATTTCCAAAGGCGCGCCAGCTGGCCATGACCACGCTGAGCTATTGCCGTTGGTGGCCTGAAGCGTGCCATCCACAAACAAACCCACCCCGCCCGAGGCCGCCTGGTCAAAAGTCAGGGCGACAAAGTGCCAATTGCCATCAGAAACGGTCGATGTCGATTGAACGCTCGTGCCAGAGGCTTGCGTGCCATAAAACAGCGCCTGTCCGCTATCCGCCTGCAGCAGGATAAAGTCGTTCAAAGGAGTTCCCGTCGCGCGGCAGAACAATGATCCGCCATAAAGTCCGCCCTCGGACGAATCGGTGCCGGGCGATTTCATCCACAGCGTGATGGTGCCGGTCGAACCGTCAAAATTCGTGTCATCCGCGACAGAAATGCCGTTGGTCGCTTCGACACTGAAGCTTTCCACGCCGGTGCGCGTGACCCCATTGCTGCCGGTGCTCGATGCAAGCCAGGTGGATCCGATGTTGAAACCGTTATTTTGCGCATTCGAACTGCTGCTGTCGAAGACAATATTGTTGGTCTTGCTCAAAAGAATCGAATCACCCGTCACCGTCGAAACCGCGCTGGTGGCGATGCCGTAAGCGTTGCTGACCTGCAGCGAAAAGCTCAATGTGCCGGGATTGAAGAAATTGCTGATCGTGTAAGCCGACGTGGTCGCGCCAACGAGGGACTCCCCATTTAATTGCCATTGATACGACAGCGGCGGCACGCCGATGGCGTAGGCGCTCAGTTGGATCGTGTCACCAGGCCCGGCCAGAGGGACCGGCTGCGGCGACATCGTAATGACGGGCTTGTCGGTGATGATGAATCCGGAAATCGTCCCCGCGTGGTTGGGGCCGGGAAAAAGTTCATGCTCCGGCGGTGCGCTCTTGATTTGGATGTGATCGGTATTCAACGGAGCGCTGGCTGTGCTCAAGCCGCCGCCGGTGCCCTGGTAATATGAGCTCGATTCCGTACGGTCCACAGGCGGAATATTCGGGTAGCTGACGATATTCAGTGTGGAAGTTGTGACGTCAGTAATATACGCATTCGTCAGGGTTTCAATCGAATCACCAGACGCCATCAACTCGACCACGAACGGCGAATTCGTGAACAAGCTCTTGAGGCCGGTCACGTCAATCAAATAGCCCGGCTGGTCATTATCTCCACCCGAGCTGCCGGGCCCGAAGTTAATGCCGTCGCGAATGAAAGTGGCGTAGATCTGCTCTTCGCCGGTAGCCGCGTTGGTGGGGAGGGGGCCTCCAGGCGTATAATAGTAGGGAGGCGCGCCAGCGTAACCGGCGAAAGGGTCGAAGTTTGCCGTCGGTCCAGACCAGGTAACGGTCAGGGAGCCGTTCGGCAGCGGATTGAGACCGTTTGTGCTGGTGGTGGAATCGATCAGTTCCGTGAACATGTAACTGAGGGGGCCCGCGCAACCGTTATATCCGGTGTCCATCGGAAGAAGATTCTCCCAACCGCTGGGGGCGATGCCAAAGGCCGTCAGCGTCACTGGATATCCAGAGTAGGCAGGGGCCCCGCAATAATTCTCCTGGAAATGCAGGCCAATGGTGGCGGCGGAACTGACGCCCAGCATCAGCGCCGCGGCTGAGACAGTGCATGCGACCTTCTTGCCGCGAGTGGAATGGATCGATTGAAGTTGTTTCATAGAATTTAATTTGGCGTTGCTGCGTATCATTTCTGACTTGCCGTTTTTTGAACCAACAGTCGGATACCTCGTTTTTGGGGCGACCCTGTAAACTCAAACACACATAGCCGCTTTGGTCAAGAGGCCAGTGCGAGACCGGAATTTGAGGGAGAGGGGATTTTCAATCTGGAACTCAGGAAATCAGGAAAAGAACTTGATATTAATATCGCGCGTCATTTTTATCCGTGATCATTCGACTGAACGTGCCGCCCGGATATCTCCCCTAATTAGCATTGCTCCCGTTGTGCGACCCCTGCGTCCTTTCCTGATTTCCTGAGTTCCAGATTTAATCCATCTTCCTGCTTTCGGCTGTCCAAGGCGTCGCGCATTTGTTACAAACCGGCATGAACGAAGAGCTGCGGCAAATTGACCGCACGTATGTCATTTGGCGGGAGCGCCGCCTCTCTTATTTCGCCGGTTGCGATTATTTTCGCCTCGCCAGCCATCCAGAAGTTTTATCCGCCGTCAAGGAAGGCCTTGATCGCTGCGGCCTGAACGTCGCCGCCTCGCGCATCACCACTGGCAATCACCCGTTGTTCACCGAATTGGAGAGTGCGCTGGCCAAATTTTTTGGGGCGCCCGCCGCTTTGCTGACGGGAAATGGCTATGCGACGAACCCGGTCGTCGTTCAGGCCCTGGGCGGGGAGTTTTCGCACATTCTTATTGACACTAACGCGCATGTCAGCCAGCGCGATGCCGTGAAGTTCTTTGCGGGCAAGGTGATGAATTTCAAACATCGCGATGCGGTTGATCTCGCCAGAAAACTGCGAAAGCTCGGAGGGAAATCGCGGCCGCTGGTCATGACGGACGGCATGTTTTCGCGCGATGGCGAAATTGCGCCGCTGCCGCAATATCTCAAAGCCCTGCCTGCCAATGGAATGCTGCTGGTCGATGACGCCCATGCGGCGGGCTTGCTGGGGGCCACCGGCAAGGGCACGCCAGAGTATTGCAATGTTTCGCGCAAACGCATCATCCAGGCGATCACCTTGAGCAAGGCATTCGGATGCTACGGCGGAGCCATTTTGTGCGACGCGCGCACGAAAGCGAAACTCGCCGGTCATAGCCACATGTTCGCTGGCAGCACACCCATGCCGCTGCCCCTGGCGTTCGCGGCAATGCGTTCCATGGAAATTCTTCGGCAGGATCCAGGATTGCGCTGCCGCCTCACCCATAACGTCAATTATATTAAATCAGCCTTGCGCGCGGTGGGCCGTCCGGTGGCGAACACACCTTCCCCGATTGCCAGCATCGTGCCAGCTTCAGCCGCCGAGACAAAAAAATTCCGCGCGAAACTTTTGTCCCGCGAGATATTTCCGTCATTCATCCGGTATCCCGGCGGCCCAGAGGGCGGCTATTTCCGATTCGTCGTTTCCAGCCAGCATTCAATGGAGCAGGTCAGCGAACTGGTGGCGGCATTGACGGAACCGCTGTAGAATACCTGGCATGAATTTGAAGTTGGACGGAAAAACAGCCCTGGTCACCGGCTCGACAGCCGGCATTGGTTTCTCAATCGCTCAATCTCTGGCCGCCGAAGGCGCGCGCGTCATCGTCAATGGACGAACGGAAGCGCGCGTCCAGGAAGCCATCAGCAGCATCCGCAAATCCGCCGCCCATCCACCGAAGCTGGAGCCGCTGGCCATCGACCTGGCGACCGCCGGCGGCGTCTCGGAAGGGGTCAAGCTATTTCCGGACGTCGATATTCTTGTCAACAATCTTGGCATCTACTTCCCGAAGAATTTTGAGGAAACCACTGATGCGGAATGGCTTTCCATCATTGAAACGAACTTTCTCAGCGGCGTCCGTTTGTCCCGCCATTATTTGCCGCGGATGAAGGCGAAGAATTGGGGCCGCATTATTTTCATTTCCAGCGAGTCGGCCGTGAACATCCCGGTGGAAATGATCCATTACGGCGTGACCAAGACGATGCAAATCGCGCTCGCCAGCGGCCTCGCCGCCACCACCGCCGGCACCGGCGTGACCGTCAATTCTATTTTGGCCGGGCCGACCCGGTCCGAAGGCGTGGAAAAATTTGTCAAAGACATGGCGTCAAACCGGGGCGTCGCTCCCGAAGTTGTTGAAAAGGAATTCTTCAAAAGCGTGCGGCCCAATTCGCTCCTGCAGCGTTTCGCCACCACCGACGAAGTGGCCGCGATGGTGACCTACGTCGCCAGCCCACTTTCATCCGCCACCAATGGCGCGGCATTGCGGGTGGAAGGCGGGGTGGTGCGCTCGATTCTTTGACAAGATTGCTTCAGCGCAGCTAAATGACGTTTTCCCCTGTCAGCCCGAAATGAGCGGCTGCTGCCAGCAGGCGTGTGTCGTTGGAATACACTCTGGCGAATCCACCTTCTGCTGCGCACGCTAAATGGATGGCATCGGCCGCGCGCAAGGCGACTGTGGATCGCAGCTTGGCAAAAGTCGACGCGACGCGAGCCACCACAGCAGGAGATAGAGGCAGCCAGCGATAAGCGCCGGCATCGGAATCCTTTTCAATTTCGGCCAGCAGCGTTTCCAATTCCTTATGGGAGAGCTCACCTTCCCTGAATTTTCGGTGAAATGCTGCCACGCTCTCTGCCTGCCCATGGATGCAGCAGGCAAGGCTGTCCGTTTTGGCGAGCGCCCGCGCTTTTTCCCATCCAGCATCCTTCGTATACAGCCGCACCAGATAACTGGTATCAAAATAGAGCATCAAACCCTGTCTTCCCGGTCCTCAGAAATTAACTGAGTCGCGTCGGCGCCGCGGGCAGTTTTGCCACTGGCATCCAATTTAGCAAAAGCCGCCGAAGGTTTGCGTCGAGCAAAATATGGAACACCAGATTCATTCGTTTCCGGCACTATC
This sequence comes from uncultured Verrucomicrobiae bacterium, assembly GCA_963764165.1. Lineage (GTDB taxonomy): Bacteria > Verrucomicrobiota > Verrucomicrobiia > Limisphaerales > Palsa-1400 > Palsa-1400. The sequence continues at coordinate 1,430,990 of CAVXRD010000002.1, read as the reverse complement.
TTTGCGATCGTCCGTCCATTGTCGGTCACCAGAATGTGCCCATGCCGCGAGGCCTCGCGCACCAATTCACCGGTTTTGGCATGGAGTTCTCGGATCGTCACGGTTTTCATGTGTCTCAGCGTGACACAGAATCTCAGTCACGTCAATGCTGCGCCGCTTATATGCGCGAGCGGCTAAAATCCGACCTGCCCGGAGTTTTTCTTCAGCCAATCCTCGGCAGCGCGGTAAGCCGGGCAGGCCTTTTCCACTTCGCGCCAGAAACGGGGCGAATGGTTCAGTTCGCGCAAGTGCATCAGCTCGTGAATAATGATGTAATCGCGGACGTGATCGGGAAGCTGGATCAGGCGCCAATTGAGGGAAATGGTGCCGTGGCAGGAGCAGGAACCCCAGCGGCTTTTTTGGTTGCGGACGACAATGTGTTTGATGTCCGACGGATGCTCCGCGGCCAGTTCGCGGACGCGGCGGACCAATTGATCGCGCGCGGCGCTGCGCAGATGACTTTCCAGCGCCGGGCGAAGATTCGCGGCGGGATTCGGGACGGTCGTTTGCTCCGAGCCAAAATGAAGCTCCCAGTTCTCTCCGGCCTGCCGCAATTCCAGCGCGACCGGTTTGCCGCGCAGCAGGATTTCCATCCCGGGGCGGAGCACATGCGGCGGCGCGCGCCTGGCTTCCAGGACGCGCCATTGCTTCTCCAGCCACGATTTCCGGCTGGCCACAAATTCGCGCGCAAATTTCCTGGTGCCCCCGCGCGGGATGGTGACGATGACGGTCCGGTTGAAATGCAGCCGCAGAACGTAATTCCGCGCACGGTGATGCCTCCGGTAGACAATGGGCATCTGGTGAGAGTGGATGTCGATGACATCGGACTCAACAGGCGAGATCAGTCTGAAAAATTCTCTCAACTCTTTGACCACACTGACCGCCATCGTATCACCTCATCTGGCAAACAAAAGTGGCAATTTGGATTTTCTTCGGTGGTCGTTGGAACCAATCCTTCGTTGTTTTCCTGGTGTGGAAAGCGACTCATGTGGAAACGAAAAATTTTCCTGCCCTGTTGTGCGGGGGGCAAATCAGATATCGTAAGCGTATTCGCTTTCCCCGGTCACGTCCGCTCCGATTTGATTTACGTGGGCGGGTGTGTGACAAAATTCTTCATCCCGCGTTGTCTGCCAGCGCCTGCGGCGCTTCAGTGGTCCTGGATTTTCCCGCGCGCCCGGCAATTCTTCCCGCGTCTGTCCATTTCCCAGATACTCCGACGGAGGAAACAATGCTTAATGAAGAATTTTGTCTCACAACTCCCTGGATTTGATTCGCACCTCGCGATAAGCGGCTATATCACAATTGGCACAGGGGCATTGCAAACGATCAATGCCCCTGTGCCAATTGTATCAATGCGCTGTCGCAAGTCCAGAAAAAACGAAAAAGGGCCTCCCGGATGGCGCCAAATCAATGATCAAACCGGCCGGACAGGGCTGCCATGGCTTGGCATCGGCTCGCAGCGGTGAGCCCACTGCGCGAGGAGCTGATCTCCGCCTGCTTGGTACCTGCTCCACCAAAGAACTTGCCTGCATCGCCGTCCAGCGGGTAGAACCTCCGGCGGCATGGGCGATGGTGTCAAAATAAAAGACCTTCCCGCCAGTGAGCGGCCGCGCGAGCGCCTGGCCGCGCTGGGGGCCGACGCGCTTACAACGGCCGAACTCATCGCCATCATCCTCCGCACGGGCTTGCAAGGCGTCTCCGCCATTGAAATCGGGCGGCAATTGCTGATGCGCTTCGGAACGTTGACGGAACTGGAGCGCGCCACCATCGATCAATTGTGCGAGACCAAAGGCATCGGGCGCGACAAGGCCATCGCGCTGAAAAGCGCCTTCACCCTCGCCCGCCGCATGGCCAGGGAAATGCAGGGCGACGCGCCTTTGCTTGACAACCCCGCGAGCATCGCCGACCACCTGCGCGAAGACAACCGCCGCTACGAAGTCGAACATTTTCAAGCCGTTCTGCTGAACGTCCGCCGCAAGCTCATCCGCGTCGAGGCGATTTCGCAGGGGCTTGTCGATACTATTTTGGTGCATCCGCGCGAAGTGTTCCGCGGCGCCATCGCCGCCAACGCCTCCGCCATCGTGCTCGTCCACAACCATCCCAGCGGCGACCCCACTCCTTCCGAGGCCGACATCCGCGCCACCCGCGATTTGATTCGCGCCGGACATCTGCTCAAAATCGAAGTGCTCGACCACATTATTCTCGGCCGCATGGCCGGTCCGAATGGGAAGGATTACGTTTCACTGAGGGAATTGGGTTATTTCGCGTAGACCCTTGGCCTTAATCGAAAAGTGCATTCAGCTCCCTCCCAAGCCGTAACAATGCAGTTGAAATTGGGGAGCGCGGTCGTCCTCGACCGCCGTCTTCGGCCTCCCGCCCAAGTCATCTTGCGCCTTTGATGAATCACCGAATGGTGGATCCACATTTTCCGCCAGAACCAGCCGGCGGGACGCCGACTGGAGGCGACTGAGACGGTCGCGCTTCCCGTCTCCATTGCGTTGTTACGGCTAAGGAGCGGCATCCTTTGGGTTCCCTGACGATTTCGGCGAAGCAGCCATGGCTCATTTGATTCATTCCGGCGAGGCAACTCTGCGCTCTCTGCGCGATATTGCTTTTAATGCAACGATGAAGCCAAATCGTTCTTGATTAACCCTGTATTCCCGATTTGCCATCGTCCGCTCCTTTATGGCTTGCCGCCTTGGGGCAGTCAACAATTCAGTGTATTTTATCCTGTCAATCCTGTTAAAAATCCTGTTGCGGAAATCGCTCGATTTTAATGGCGAGTCGGGCACGTTGACGGCGTGGACTTTCACCGGATTAACGGCCGAGAAATCGGGCAATCGCGAGGTTGATGGCCTCGCTTTCAAGATGAGCGTAACAGGCATTGCGTATCGGCGCGCGCTGGCCAAAGACGTTCCGGCGATGGCCGAACTGCGAACTGCGAGCGGGTGGACTGGCGGGGCGAGTGCGGAGACCATGCGCCGCTATCTCGCTGGCGAACACCATCCGCAGCAGGCGCTTTCCCCGCGCGTGGCGTTTCTGGCTGAGGCGGAAGGTTCTCTCATCGGGTTCATCGCGGGGCATCTGACCAAGCGTTTCGGGTGCGACGGCGAGCTGCAGTGGATTTTGGTTGCGCCGGCGTGGCGCGGGTCCGCAGCCGCAAGCGGGCTTTTCGAGGCTCTCGCTGGGTGGTTCGGGACCCAGGGCGCGGCGAGAATTTGCGTGAATGCAGAGGCGGAGAATGAACGGGCGCGGCGGTTCTACGCCCGGCGCGGCGCTGTTGACTTGTCGACGGCTTGGATGGTTTGGGAGGATATGGGTGTGTTGACTCGTGCGATGCCTGAGCAGGTTTGATTTTTCTCAGTTTGCCTCGGCAACGTCTTCGCGCCCTTGGGCCCTGGCGTCTTGGCGTTAAAATCCAGGCCTGGAAAATAAAATAAAGACCGGGGGCTTTCCTGATTTAAGGCGCGAGTGAGTTGGCCACGACGGGCGCTTGCGGTGGCTTGGCAAGGTTGGTAAGTTCAACCACATGCAAACCACCAGACCGACGAGTCGTCGGCATTTTTTGCGTCGAGCGGGTGCGATGATGGGCGCTGCCATCGCGTTCCCCACCATTATTCCAGGCTCAGCCCTGGGCCGAAACGGCGCCATTGCGCCCAGCGAGCGCATCACCATGGGCTTCATCGGCGTCGGCACGCAGGGCGGCGGTCATTTGCTTGGCGGCGCTTGGACATACGTCGCGGGCGGCTATGCGGGGCGCAAGGAAGTCCAGGTGCTGGCGGTTTGCGACGTCTGGAAAAACCGCCGCGAAAATGCGCGCAATCGTGTCAACGAGAATTACGCCACGGTTTATGGGAAGGACAATTACAAATCGTGCGAGGCTTACACGGATTTTCGGGAGGTTTTGGCACGACCGGACATTGATGCGGTGCTGATTGCCACGCCCGCGCATTGGCACGCGACCATGACCGTCATGGCCGCCGCCGCGGGCAAGGATATTTATTGCGAAAAGCCCAGCGCGGTGACGATTCACGAGGCGCAAGCGATTGAATCGGCGGTCCGGCGCTACGGCCGCGTCTTCCAAGCCGGCACCCAGCAGCGCAGTGAATACGGTGGAAAATTTCGGCAGGCATGCGAATTTATCCGCAGCGGGCGCATCGGGCAATTGAAGGAAATCTACGCCTATCGCGACGGCGGCGGAATTTTCTGGCCGGAACGATTCGGCCCCGCCAAGCCAATTCCAGCGGAGCTTGATTGGGATCTTTATTTGGGCCCCGCGCCGATGCTTCCCTACGACGGCATCGTCGGCCCGCATCGATTTGACATTGGGGAATTGAATTGGGGCCAGCACCATTACGACATTATTCAATGGGCCGCCGACGCCGACAGCACGGGGCCGGTCGAAATCTGGATGGAAGGCGACCGCTCCTGCTACAAATACGCCAGCGGCGTTGTCGTCTATGGAAAGGGGTATCCGGGCGAGCCCATCGGCGGCGACGGCGGCGCGTGCTTCGTTGGAACGCACGGGCGCATCGCGGTGGATCGTGATGCGCTGATTTCCGATCCGCCGGACATCGTGCGCGAACGATTGCTGCCGCACGAAGTTCATCTTTACCACAGCACCAGCCATTCCGGGAATTTTCTGGAATGCATTCGCACGCGGAAAAAAACGATCTGCGATGTCGACATCGCGCACCGCTCCGTCAGCGCGGTGCTGCTGGGAGGCGCGGCAAAGCAATTGAATCGCAAATTGAAATGGGATCCGCAAGCCGAGCAGTTCGTCGATGACGACGAGGCCAACCGCCTGCTCTCCATCGCAAAACGTTCCCCCTGGCGCGTATGAGAAATTTATTAATAGTATTTACAGTCTCCGTTCTCATTGCGGCGCAATTGCCGTTGCGCGCGCAAACATCCGCCATGGCGGAAGAACAGAAGTTGATCGCCGTGCTGCAATCGGACAAATCGCCGCGTGAAAAGGATATGGCCTGCGCGCGTCTCAAACGCATCGGAACCGAGGCGTCCATTCCCGCCCTCGCCGCGTTGCTGACCGACGAACAGCTTTCCCACTCGGCGCGCTATGCGCTGGAATCAATGCCGTTCGACAAGGCCGGCCAAGCTTTGTTGGAGGCGCTTGCGAAAACGAAGGGATCAAACCAAGCAGGCATTATCAATTCCCTCGGAGAGCGCCAGGAAAAATCAGCAACCCAGCCACTGGAAAAATTTCTAACAGACACGGATGCCATTGTGGCTGCGGCTGCGGCGGAGGCGCTGGGAAAAATCGGCGGGATCGGCGCTGAGCTATCCCTTGAATCGGCCCGCCCCGCATCCACGGGTCCGGTGCGGCTTGCGGTGGACGACGCGCTTCTGCGTTGCGCCAACGCGCTGCATGACCACGACGAATTTCTTAAACTTACCCAAAGTGAGGAAGCGGAGAGCGTCCGCATTGCGGCTTTTCGCGGAATGATTCAGACCGCGGGCGTTCGAGCGCCGCAGTTTATCGTCGAGGGAATTTCCGGCAAGGATGTCGCCATGCAAACGGCCGCGCTCGAGGTCGGGCGGGAAATGAATTCGACGGACGTGACCCCGGCGCTGGTCGTCCTGCTGCCAAGAGTTTCGCCTCCGATGCAAATCGCAATTGTGGGAGCGCTGGCCCAACGGGGCGATGTCGGCGCGACTTCCGGGATTCTGAGCCTGGCGGCGCAAGCCTCCGGAGATGTCCGCCTGGCTTGCATCAATGCGCTGGATGAATTGGGCGACGTTTCCACCGTGCCGTTTTTGGCGGAAATGTCGGTCTCGGGCGACGCGGCGGAAAAAAAAGCCGCGCGCGCGGCGCTGTTGAACTTGCGCCAGGACGGAATCACGGCGGCCTTGCTGAGACAAATGAACACGAGCAAGCCTGCCGAGCAAATGGAACTCGCGCGTGCCTTGGGCGAGCGCGGCGATGCCAGCGCCGTGCCGGAGTTGCTGACCATGGCGTCAACTGTTGCCGAATCCCCCAAAGCAGCTTCTTTGCAAGCCCTCGCGCTTCTGGCTGCTTCGTCCAATTTGCCCGCCATGGTGGATTTGGTGGCCAATGCGAGGGATGACGACAGCCGATCTGCCGCGGCAGACGCGCTGAATTCCGCGCTCCAACGGCTTCAAACCACAACGTCCAATCTGGATCTCTCGCCAGTGACGCAGGCCATGCAAAGCGGCTCGGCGGAAGCCAAAATGGCGCTGCTGCCCGTCTGCAGCGGCTTGTCGAGTGATGCTTCGCGTCAAGTCTTGCGCAGCGCGGTGGCGGACAAGGACGCGCGCGTCAGCGATGCCGCCATTCGCGCGCTTTGTGAAACGCACGATCCAAAACTTCTGGATGACTTGGCGGCGGTGATTTCCAAGCGGCACGCGGACAATATCGGTGAATTGGCGGTCCGTGGCGCCATGCGCCTTCTCACCGAGGAGAATTCGCCTTTTTCCAATGAGCGGAAAGTCACATTTTGCAAAGCCTTGTGCGAACAGGGGCTCACAACGGCGGAACTTCGTTCAGTCCTCGCGGGATTGGGCACAATCCATGACAATAAGGCCATTGAATTCGCGTTGATGATGTCGCCGACAAATTCAGAGGTGCGCAAGGAGGGCATTCAGGCGGCGGAGGCGGCGACTGCGCACCAATTTCGCAAAATCAAGCTCACCGACCAGTTCTGGGACGAAGGCGCGAACTTCGCCGACTTTAATCATGACGGCAAAATGGATGTTGTCTCCGGCCTGTTTTGGTACGAAGGCCCCGCCTTCACCAAGCGCCACGAATATCGTCCCGCCAAAGCGTCGTTTGAAATGCCCAAGCCTGGCGGCGGCAACATGCGAATCCCCGGATTCGTTGGCGCGCTCGGCACCAATAACGCCTACTCCGACGATTTTTTGACCTTCACCTACGATTTCAATAACGACGGCTGGCCGGATATTCTTGTAATTGACTTCCCGGGCAAAGCCGCGAGCTGGTACGAAAATCCAAAGGGCGCGCAAGGCCACTGGAAAAAGCACGAAGTCGCGGAAACCGTCGACAATGAATCGCCTACGTTCCTCGACATCAATGGGGACGGCAAACCGGAAATCGTCTGCAACGCCAAGGGATATTTTGGCTATTACGCGCCTTCGAATTGGAATGAAGCGGTGAGCGAGCCTTGGGCGTTTCACCCGATCACGCCTAAAGGCTCGTGGCAAAAATTCACCCACGGCCTCGGCGTTGGCGACGTGAACGGTGACGGCAAAATGGATTTGCTGGAGAAGGACGGCTGGTGGGAACAGCCCGCATCGCTGGCGGGTGATCCGGTCTGGACGTTTCATCCCTTTCCCTTTGCGCCGGGCGGCGGAACGCACGGCGCGGCCCAGATGTTCGCCTACGATGTCAACGGCGATGGGTTAAACGACGTGATCACGAGCCTCGACCCGCACGGTTACGGCCTCGTTTGGTGGGAGCAAAAGCGCGAGGGCACGAACATCACGTTCAAAGAGCACGTCATTATGGGGAAGGACGAGCAGTCCAGCCCATTTGGCGTTCATTTTACGCAGGCGCATTCGATGGCGCTGGCGGACATTGACGGCGATGGGTTGCTGGACATCGTGACCGGCAAACGTTATTGGGCGCATGGACCTCATGGGCCCGACCCGGAATCGGATGATTTTCCGGCGGTGCTGTATTGGTTTCAGCTCGTGCGCGTTCCGGGTGGCGGCGTTGAATTCGTGCCGCACATCATTGATTCCGACTCAGGCGTTGGAACGCAGGTGGTTGTTGGAAATATCGTCAATACGAATATGCCGGACATTGTGGTTGGAAATAAGAAAGGGACATTCGTTTTCATTCATGAAGTTAAGCCGTAGTATGTTATCAGCGGCGCTTGCGCTTCCATTTATTTCGGCACTGGCTGACGATGCGCTCGTCCCGCTGCAGCCGAAACTTCCCGCGCCCTCGTTTATCGGGACGCCGAAAGACCTTCCGCCCGGCGTCGATCTCGAACCGGCGCAGAAGGGACCTCCGCCGCCGCTGATGATTCCGAAGGACGCGCGCAACATCGCGCCTAACGCAAAATTATCCAGCAGCGATCAACGCGTCACCGCCGCCGATCTCGCGAAACTCACCGACGGCGACAAGGAGCCAACGGACGAAAGCACGCTGCTCCTGCGAAAAGGCTCTCAATACGTGCAATTTGATCTCGGCGGCACGAATGAAATTTATGCGATTGTCATCTGGCATTCGCACGACACGCCAAAAATTTTCCGCGACGTGATTGTGCAATTGTCCGGCGACCGTGACTTCACGGGCGGCGTCAAGACGATTTACAACAACGATCGTTCCAACGAAACGGGACTTGGCGCCGGCCAGGACAAGCAATACGTGGAGAGTTATCGCGGCAAGACAATCGATGCCAAAGGCGCGCCCGCGCGTTTCGTCCGTCTTTATTCACACGGCAGCACAGACAGCGCCCTCAATGTTTACACTGAGGTGGAGATTTACGGACGGCCTGCCAAGTGAAATCGTGAAGGAATTCCGTTCGAAATAATCGTGAGCCATCCGCGCGCTTTCTGGATTTCAACCTCCGTTCCTGATTTCCTGAGTTCCAGATTAATTATCCGTTTTCTCCGCATCAACCCAGCCTTTCGCGCGCTGCACCGTTTTTTGCCAACCGCGACATAATTCATCGACGCGGCTTTTTTCCATGGCCGGCGAGAAGACGCGCTCCTGCTGCCATTGGGATTGCAATTCACCCGTGCTTTGCCAGAAGCCGGTCGCCAGTCCGGCGAGATAGGCCGCGCCCAGCGCCGTCGTCTCCCAAATTTTAGGACGCACGAGAGGGACGCCGAGGATATCCGCCTGGAATTGCATCAGTAAATTGTCTGTTGTCGCGCCGCCATCGACGCGCAGTTCCGCAATCTCCAATCCCGAATCCGCCCGCATGGCGGCCAGCACATCGGCGGTTTGATAGGCGATGCTCTCCAGCGCGGCGCGCGCGAAGTGGCCGGCTTTCGTCCCGCGCGTAATGCCGGTGATGGTGCCGCGGGCAAACGGATCCCAATGCGGCGCGCCCAAACCCGCAAAGGCCGGAACGAGATAAACTCCGCCATTGTCCGTCACGGTTTGCGCCAAATCTTCAACCTCAGCCGATGACTTGATCAATCCAAGCCCGTCGCGCAGCCATTGCACCACCGCTCCCGCCATGAAGATGCTTCCCTCGAGCGCGTAAGTCACCGTGCCGTCGAGTTGCCAGGCAATCGTCGTCAGCAAGCTGTGGTTCGATTTGATGGCAGTCGCGCCGGTGTTGAGCACCATGAACCCGCCCGTGCCGTAAGTATGTTTGACCATGCCCGGGCGCAGGCACATTTGCCCGAACAAGGCCGCCTGCTGATCTCCCGCGATGCCAGCGATCGGAATTCGCGCCGCAAAAAGCTCCGCCGCTGATTCACCGTAAATTTCGCTGGAGCTCTTTACCACCGGCAAAACGGATTCGGGAATTTCGAAGAGCGCTAGCAATTCAGCATCCCAGGTCAGCGAGTGAATGTTGAACAGAAGCGTGCGGCTGGCATTCGTCGCGTCCGTCACATGAATTGCGCCGCCGCTCAATCTCCACGCGAGCCATGTGTCCACCGTTCCGAAAGCGAGCTGGCCCTCGCGCGCCCGCCGCATCGCGCCGGGAATATTCTGCAGAAGCCAGCGCAATTTCGTGGCGGAGAAATAAGCGTCAAGAACAAGTCCCGTTTTTGCCCGGACCATTTCTTCCACTCCATCCTGTTTAAGTTGGTCGCAATAGGCAGCCGTTCGGCGATCCTGCCACACAATCGCGGGGCCAATGGCCTCGCCTGTGCCGCGATCCCACAGGAGAGTGGTCTCGCGTTGATTGGTAATTCCGATCGCTGCGATGTCGGAAGCATGCACGGAGCCGCGAGCGAGAGCTTCGGTGATGACTCCGGCCTGGGTCGACCAGATTTCGTTTGGATCATGTTCCACCCAGCCCGGTTGGGGGTAAGACTGCGTGAATTTCCGCTGCGCCATCGCTTTGATGGAGCCGGACTTGTCAAATAAAATGGCCCGCGAACTCGTGGTGCCCTGATCGAGGGCGAGAACGAACTTGGCCATAACGATTCAAGCGCCTGTCAAGCAGGCGGCTGCCAAAGCTCGATGCGATTGCCTTCGGGATCGGTAATCCACGCGAACCGTCCGTACTCGTGCTCTTCCAGTTTCTCGATGACAATTCCCGCGCCGCGCAATTCGTCCAGCAGCGCCGTCATATCCGCCACGCGGTAATTGATCATGAAGTTGTTGGTGGCGGGCCCGAAATTCTCCGCGTCTTTGGGAAAAACCGCCCAGACAGTCGCGCCCTTGGGATCATTCCAGTCGAACACCTTGTACCCGTCCGCCGATTCAATTCCGAGATGCTTGCGATACCACTCGGCCATGGCGGCCGGATCGCGAACCTTGAAAAAAACGCCGCCGATGCCAGTGACTTTTTGCATGGACCCACGCTAGCTTGGTTCATCTTCCAGGTCAATTCAGGGGATTCTCATGACAAGCTTGTTAATGTGTAGGTGTGGCCGGGCATGAAGCTGGAAATTTTTTGGAGTATTTCCGGTGCGAACTTAAGCACGTCATCCAAGCGATTGGACTTCGCCCGCAATACAACGATAGCGAACGGATGCGTCGTGGATTGATTCTGAGAAGGGAGCTTTTTGTCAACCGTGACAAAAATGTCAAATTTTCCAGATTTCGAGATGAGCCGAAGAAGTTCGCCGTTTTTTACTCCGGCCCATCCCATCTGCGGCACCGTGGCAACAACATGATCTGCCAGGAGCTTAGCCATGCCTTTCGGCAGACATTCGTCGAGCAGAATTCGCATCTAAGCGGCAGCGAGCGGCTTATCCAAAATAGCGCTAGCCGATTCTTCGAGAAATCCGACGGCCTGTTTTCGTGTGACAGTTGGATACTGATCGAGAAAGGCGCCCAGCGTTTCCCCGCCCTCGATGTAATCCAACAGCGCCCGCACGGGCACACGTGTCCCGGCGAAACACGGCGTTCCACTGAGTATGCCGGGGTCGATCTTGACGACAGATTTTTTCTTCACGAGCAGAATTTTAACCGCAAAATCCGAATATGCCAACTCCGCAAGTGTCTTTGGAGCGTCCTTGGGTAAATGCCCCTTTTGACTGGCCCGCACCGAGGTGTAAAATGAAAGGCAAGTAAACAATTACCTCATATGGCGACTGGTCAAATCTTTATCGGCACAAGCGGCTGGGAGTACAAGGAATGGGCCGGAGATTTCTATCAATTGGCCAAGAAACGAGACCACCTCTCCTTTTATTCCGATCATTTTCGCACGGTGGAAATCAACGCGACTTTTTACCGGCTGCCAACTTTGGGCATGGTTCATGGCTGGAGGGAAAGGTCTCCGCGGGGTTTTGTTTTTGCCATCAAAGGCAGCCGGTTCATCACGCATATCAAGCGGCTGAACGAGCTTCACGGCAGCGTCAACAAATATTTCCGGCGCATCCGCCCGCTGGGGGCGAAAATCGGCCCCTTTCTGTGGCAATTGCCGCCGAATTTTCAAAAGGATCTAACGCGGCTCAAAAAGTTTCTGCGTTTGCTCCCCAAGGACTTTGACCATGCCTTTGAATTCCGGCATCTGTCATGGCTGGACTCGGAAACGAAAAGCCTGCTGCGGGATTTCAACGCCGCCCTTGTCTGGGCCAGCTCGATGAAAATGCCCGAGGATTTTTCCGTCACCGCGGACTTCGCATACATCCGGTTTCATGGTTTGTCTGGAGGTCCCCGGCACGACTACACGCCGGACGAACTTTCGCCATGGGCCACCCGAATCAAAGAACAGGCTGCGAAGGGCCAACGGGTGTTCGCTTTTTTCAACAACGACCTGAACGTGCGCGCTCCGAAGAATGCAAAATTGCTGGGGCAGCTATGTGGTGTTTCGTTGTCTGAATTGGAGAGCCAGGAAACCAGTTCTCGCCAGCTTGAACTGGCTTCCAAATAAGTTCACACAAATGAAATCTGTAATTGTGATCGGAGGAGGAATTGCCGGACTTGGCGCGGCCTCGGAACTGGCGCGCCGCGGCATTGCGGTAACTGTTTTGGAAGCCAAGTCTCGTTTGGGCGGTCGCATTCATACCGTTGCCGGCAGCGCTCCCGTTGAGCTCGGAGCGGAATTTGTCCATGGCCGCAGCCCGACCCTTCTAAAACTCATTTCCGAGGCCGGATTGACGACACTCAAGGCATCTTGCGAGATTCACGTCTTCGAAAACGGGGCACTCAACAAGGTCAAGTTTTGGGACAAAGTGGATGCCGCGATGGATCGGATTGATTCTCATCAACACGACGCGCCGTTTGCGAAAATCCTTGATGCGCCAGAATTGGATTCGCGCGCCAAAAGCTGGGCGCGGGGATACGTGGAGGGCTTTAACGCCGCTGATTCGCAGCGCATCAGCGCCCACTCCATTCTGCGCCTCACCTATTCTTCCGAACAAATGGATGGATCGTGGCAGGCGCGAATTAAAGAAGGTTATGGCGCGCTGATTCAGTTTTTGGCGCAGCAGATCAAAGCAGCCAACGGCGTCCTCCTGCTCGACACAAAAGTCGCCCGCATCGATTGGCAACCCGGCAAAATTGAGGTCGCAGCCGCGCGAGAAGGAACGACCGCCCGACTTGAAGCCGACGCGGCGTTGATAACACTTCCGCTGGGTGCGCTGAAAGCAGGAACAGTTTCTTTTCATCCGGCGCTCGCCACCAAGAAAGACGCGATTGAGCAGCTCGAATTCGGCAATGTTGTCAAATTAATACTCGAATTCCGGGAAAGATGGTGGGGCAAGCCTTTCGGTTTTCTCCACGCCTTTAACGAGCCGTTTCCAACATGGTGGGAAACGTCGGATTTAATCCTCACCGCATGGGCTGGCGGCCCGGCAGCGGACAAACTTCTGCATTTGGACAAGGAGGCGCTGGTTTCCCAGGCGCTGGATTCCCTGGCCCGCGTGATGTCCGACAAAGCCGGTGCGCTGCGGGCGAGGCTGGCGAACTGCTATTTTCAAAATTGGGCGGCAGACCCGGAAATCCGGGGCGCCTACAGTTATATCCCTGTTAATGGATTGGAACTTCCAAAACTTCTGGCCGATCCTGTCAAAGAAACTCTGTTCTTCGCGGGCGAAGCCACGATTTCAGACGCGCAAACGGGAACAACTTTTGGCGCGTTGGAGAGCGGATTGCGCGCGGCCAGACAAATTCTTGGGCACGAAGGTTGATGAAGGATGTGAAGCCAGTAACGAATCCAGAGGAAATTCCCGGCATCGCGAAGCCGTACTCCATCTCCAAACTGCGAAGCGCGGCCGCATACTGCCGGGCCTGTCCGCTCTGGGAAAAAGGAACTCAAACGGTATTCGGCGAAGGCGCCGCCAGCGCGAGCGTCGTGCTGGTGGGGGAGCAGCCCGGCAATGACGAGGATTTGGCAGGCAAACCATTTGTCGGGCCCGCGGGAAAGTTGCTGGATCGCGCGCTGGCGGAGGCTGGAATCACGCGCGGCCGGATATATGTCACCAACGCCGTCAAACATTTCAAATGGGAGCCGCACGGCAAGCGGCGGCTTCATAAAAAGCCCAGTCCGCGCGAAATCGCAGCCTGCCGTCCGTGGTTGAATGCCGAAATGGAGGCATTGAAGCCGAAGGTTTTGATCTGCCTTGGAGCAACTGCCGCCCAAGCCCTGTTGGGTCGAAGTTTCAAAGTAACCGAGCGCCGCGGCGAATGGATCGAATCAGAACTGGCGGATCACGTGATGGCAACCGTCCATCCCTCTTCAATTCTTCGTGCCCCGGACGAAGAGTCCCGCCACGCGCAAATGAAATCCTTCGTCGACGATTTGAAGATGGCGGCGAAAATAATTTCACGACGCTAAGGGAGGTCCGCGAAAAGGTGGTAGCGCGTACGGGAATCGCACCCGTCTCTCAGCCTTGAGAGGGCCGTGTCCTAACTGATAGACGAACGCGCCATTTGAGCCGACACCGTAGCCCCCGGGACCGCATCTGTCAATGCGCCTGGAGGCAGGGCAGACGCATCCGAATTCCGAGGTCGGGACGCCTCGGCGAAGCGTCCCTGCCAATCAACGAGCAGGTCGCTCGTTTATTTTCAATAGATGACAAGAATTAAGATGGGTCTGCCCTGCGCTCGAAGGCTGGCCAGCCTTAACTCTGGCTCAGGCGTTTCTTGGGCTCGTCCAACAGCAGATCGTGAGCCTCGCGCAGAATTTCCGGAATGCGGTCGCGGAACGGGCTTTTTTGCAGAAGCGGGCGCAGCTTCGCCTCGTCGACATGGCTGGCGTTCTGGCCGGGGAACCAGTGGCCCGCCTGCCCTAGCAAGTTGTAACGCATCTTGCCCCATCCCACCAAATCAAGCGCCTTGGCGTAAGTCCACAATCGCAAAATTTCCACCACGTTCACTTCGCCGGGAACGTCCACGTATTCGGGCAATCCCGCAAACCATGTCTTGCACCAATCCGGCCCCAACGCCTTGTCCATCTCCGCGCGCAGGCGTTTCTCGATAGGTGCCGTGATCTCGGCGGCGCGATCGTAATGTTCGAGCGCGCGAATGTGCTCGTCGAAATCCTGCGGACGTGCCGCGCCGCAGCTCAAAGTGTGAACTTCCAGGCGGGCCAGGCAAAAAAGATCATTAAACGCCATCGGCGAGAGCGGCGCGCAAAGCTCCACCAGTTTGGGCGGCGGTTCGTAGAGCTTCCCGCCTTTGTCGTTCGGGCTGATGATGAAGACGCCCATATCCAGCTTTCGCGCCGCTTCGATGGATGCCCAGTTCAATTCGTTGACGAAATACCAGTGGACGTTGAAGTAATCGAACTCGCCCGTTTGCACCGCCTCGAGGATAATGTCCGGGGTGGCGTGCGTCGAAAATCCGACGAAACGAACGCGCCCTTCCTTCTGCAAGCGCCGGGCCGCCGCAAGACAGCCATTCTTTCCTAAAGACCAATCGAGAAGCTGCCGTTGGTTAATGCCATGGAGCGAAAGCAGGTCAACGTAGTCCAACCCCAGATATTTCATCGAGCGGTCAAAAATCTTGCAAAATTCACCGGGATCGGCCTGGGGCGCCACCTTGGTCTGGATGATCATCCTGGAGCGCGGCAGCTTGGGCAAAAGCTGGCCCAATTGCATTTCCGAAGTTCCGTAACCGCGCGCCGTTTCAATATGATTGATGCCGAGTTCCAGCGCACGGTGAATCGTCGCTTCCAGGTTGGCCTGGTTATCGGGCGGAATCTCCGAAAGCAGAGTGTCCTCCCATTTGTGCTGGTAGCGCATTCCGCCGCACGAGATGACAGGCATCGCCAGTTCGGTTCGACCAAATCGCCGGTATTGCATGGGCGGATGTTATGGCATTCTTTCTCTCGGGGCGCAACGCAGATTTGGAACTCCCGCCCGAATTCGGCGAGTGGCGGCGGATGGGAGCGCGGTAAAGCAAAATTTTCAAATTTCCGGTTGCACGGCGCGTGGCCGATAAGTAGCATCGGCCCCGTTGTGTCTGTGTTGGATTTAGTTTCAGCAGCGGTAGTCCGGTCAAAGACGCGCACGAGGACCTTAAGAGTCAAGCATGGGCGCAATTACACTCGCCCGCGCTTTATTGCTATTATCCTTGCGCTCGGCTGCACTGCTTTGGCCTTTGGCGCCGAGCCGGAGCACGCTTACAAAACGGGATTCAGCGTCGCTATCAAACTGGGTGGCGACCTCCACGACGCGCTGCCCCAGAAGTATTCAGATCAAATTGACGCGCAGGCGATTACGTTGCAGGCCCAGGATGCGCCATTGATTGCTCCCGTCGCGACTTCGGATGACAGCCATGTCCAGCGGCAAGTGGAACTCTCGGCGGGTTTCATAGATCTCATCAACCATTTGTGCCACGCCAAGGCCGCTGATAAGATTCAGAAGGGATTTTACAACGACTACATCGCCAATTTGGCCCACACTTACGCGGGCAACCCGGCCGCTCCGATTCCCGCGATCACGGATGCGCGCTTTTGGACGGATGATGCGCTGGACGACGCGACTGGGTTTTTCAATCAGATCATGGGAATGCTGATGGCAATCAATATGTCCCACCATTATTTGGGTTATTATGCCAAATACTCGGCCAAGCTCACCGGAGCCGGCGACAAACTGCAACCCATCAATAATTTCTTAACACCCGTAGAATGGAACGCGGCGGTAAAAGCGGGAGCATTGGACGGCCTTAACTGCGCGCTCGGCACCGACGGAATTCGGATGCTTTTCGACGCCTTGGACAAAATGCCGACGCGCCCGGCTTGGGCTGCTTTCATCGTCCCGGCGGGAACAGATCTTAAAAAGCTCAACAAGGAGCTGGCCAAGTTCGAGGACGATTTTTTTCACGGCAAGATCAAGCAGTAGGCGAACGCGCCACCGTGCCGATTTGCAAGCATTCCAGTCATTTATATTTTTCTTTAATTTTAGTATTGTCTTCAATCTTGGTTTCGTGCCACTCTTCGTCGGGCAGAATTGCAACCATGAAACCCCTTCCTCATCTGGTCATGACAGCCATGGTGTGCCTTGCCGCTGTGAATGCGGCGAGAGGCCAGGCCACCAACTCCAGCCAAACCTACACCAATGGCGCAGCCGCAGTCATCCAGCTCGGCTCACAGTTGCGCGAGCTCCTTTCTGACACGGAACGCACCAATATCGACGAGAATCCGGTGGTGGTGATCAAGCAAAACACTCCGATCATCACGCCAGTCCCGCTCTTGCCAGAACACCGGAATGAGCGCCATGTGGAAATTTCCGAGGGCCTGATCGACCTCGCAAACCACCTCTGCCATGCGCAAGCCATCGAAAAAGCGCAGCCGGGCTTTTTCACAAATTACGTCGCGAAGCTGGCTGCGGCTTATGGTGCGGACCCGGCTGCGGCTCCACCTCCCATCGTGGGTGAAAAATTCTGGACAGAGGATATTATGGCCGACCAAGCCGGTTACTTTGCTGGAATGACAGGAATGATCCTCGCCATGAACATGGCGCACCATTACGAAGGGCACTGCCGGAAGTACCTCCCAAAAATAAGCTCCGACGATCCGCGGGTGTATAAAGATTTGCTGACGAAAGGCGAATGGGACACGGCCGTCAAGGCGGGCGTTGTGAATGCTCTCAAGCTCGCGCTTCCCGCCGACGGCGTGAAAATTCTGTTCGACGCCATCCAGAAATTTCCAACCCGCCCCGGGTGGACATGCTGGATCGCTCCGAAATCCGCCAATTTCAAGCGTCTCGGCGCGAAAGTCGCCAGCTTGCAGTCCGACTTCTATAACGGAAAGATCCGCAACTGATATAGATGGACAAGGCCGCGCCGCCTGTGACAATATCTTTCTGCCGGTCGTGAGCGCCGGATGACCGGTTTTGGTTGCAGCCAAGACCCCCATCCTGTAAACACATACGCAGCCAAAAACGACGCGCCATGAAGAACGCATTGTCACAAAAAAAAGACGGCAGCCCCACCGTTCCGGACAAGCGGAGAAAAATTTTGCTGGTCGACGACCATCCAGTGATGCGCGAAGGGCTGGCGCAATTGATCAACCACGAGCCTGATATGGTCGTCTGCGGCCAGCAGGAAGACGCCGCCAAGGCGTTTGCCTCCATCCCAGTTCTTTTGCCGGATTTGGCCGTGGTCGATCTCTCGCTTAAGGGCAGCAGCGGGCTGGAATTTGTCAAGAATTGCCGCGCGACCTATCCAAAGCTCCGCATCCTCGTCCTCTCGATGCATGACGAGACTCTTTACGCGGAGCGCGTCCTTCGCGCCGGGGCGGCGGGCTATATCATGAAGCAGGAGGCCAGCGACAAGGTGCTCGGCGCGATGCGCCAGGTTTTGACAGGCGGCGTTTATTTGAGCGAGCGCATGGGATCCAAGCTGATGTCGCAATTGGTGGGCGGCAAGGCCACGGAAATCGGCTCGTCCATGGAACGCCTCAGCGACCGCGAACTGGAAGTCTTCGGCTTGATTGGCCAGGGCAAAGGAACCCGGCAAATCGCCGAGCAATTGCACCTCAGCGTCAAGACGATCGAATCGCACCGCGCGCACATCAAAGAAAAGCTCAATCTCAAGGACGCCAACGAATTGGTGCATACAGCCATCCGGATCCGCGGCGAATAGAGGGAGAGGTAGGGACGCCTCGTTCACCGCGCCGAAGCTTTAGCGAAGGTGGGCCGAGGCGTCCGGGGAGGCATTATCCACGCGCAAAGGCGGACGCCCCGGCGAGAGGTCCCTGCCCTCAAGAATCCCCCTTGCGGTCTGGCCCCTGCGAGTTCTAAATAAGCGGGCATGCTGAACAACACTACCGGCTTCACGAAGGAAGATCCCTGGCGGATTTTCCGCATCATGTCGGAATTTGTCGATTCGTTTGAGACGATGTCGCAAGTCGGGCCGGCCGTGACCATCTTCGGTTCAGCTCGAACGCCGCCCACGGACCCTTATTACATCGCGGCAATGGCAATCGCCAAGGATCTGGCCCACCATAAACTGGCCGTCATCACCGGCGGCGGGCCGGGCATCATGGCCGCCGCCAATCACGGCGCCGCCAAGGGAAAAGGAAAATCCGTCGGTCTGAATATCGAACTCCCGTTCGAGCAAAAGGGAAATCATTTCGCGAATATCCCGCTGCGGTTCCATTACTTTTTTTCCCGCAAAGTTTGTTTCGTCAAGTATAGCATCGCTTTCATTTACATGCCGGGCGGATACGGCACGCTGGACGAATTTTTTGAAGTGCTGACGCTGGTGCAAACACAGCGCATCCCGCGCTTCCCGCTGATTTTGTTTGGGCGCGAATATTGGAGCGGATTGATTCGCTGGATGAAGGCCACCCTCGTCAAGAACAAGACGATCAGCCCCCACGACCTTGATTTATTCCTCTTGACTGACGATCCCCATGAAGTGGTGGAGCGGATCCTGGCCTATATGAAAGAAACGGGGCCGCCCGATGTCATTCCCCGCGCTTTGGGTTAATGTTGGGCAGGGAAAGGCGAAATCAAGGCATGTACCAAGTTACGCGGTTGGAAAATGGTTTGACGGTGGCCACGGCGGAAATGCCGCACAGCCCCAGCGTCAGCGTTGGCATTTGGGTGGGCGTGGGAGGGCGCTACGAGCCGGCGCCGTGGAGCGGCGCGTCGCACTTCATCGAGCACCTGCTTTTCAAAGGCACCAAGAAGCGGACGGCCCGCGAAATCTCCCAGGCAGTCGAGGGCGTCGGCGGCTATCTCAACGCATTCACGAGCGAGGAGCACACCTGCTTTTATGCCAAGGCGCGCCATGATCAATTTGGCCGTTTGCTCGAAGTGCTCACCGACATGTTTTTGCACTCGACCTTTGATCCCATCGAGATCGACAAGGAGCGCGAAGTCATCAAGGAGGAGCTGGCCATGTATATCGACCAGCCCCAGCAATACGTCCAGGAATTGCTGAACGCGACAATGTGGCCCGATCAGCCGCTGGGCCGCTCCATCACCGGAACGAAGAAAACGCTCGACGCCCTCAAGCGCGAACAGCTTGTGGAATATCTCCGGCAAAATTACGTCGCGCCCGCCGTTTTGGTGGCCATCGGTGGACGCATCACGCATGGCGAAGCGGTGAAGGCGGTTTCGAAATACTCGCGGAAATTCGCCCGTGGCGCGCGCCCGTGCTGCGCTGCCGCGGTGTCGACGCAGGCAAAACCATCCGTGCGCTTGCTGACCAAGAAGACGGAGCAAACACAAATTGCGCTCGGCGTCCGCGCGTGTTCGCGCCACGACGAACGGCGCTTTGCGATGCGGGTGCTCAATGCCATTCTGGGCGAGAACATGAGTTCGAGGCTTTTTCAAACCGTTCGCGAAGACCATGGCATGGCCTATTCTATTTACAGCGCGGGAAGTTTTTTTGACGATGCCGGCGATCTCGTCATCGCGGCGGGATTGGACACGGACAAAACCGAAAAGGCGCTCGGCTTGATACTGACGGAAATGAAGCGATTGACGAACCAGGTTGTGCCGGCGGCGGAATTGAAACGCGCTCGCGACTATTTGCTGGGCCAGCTCGACCTGGGCTTGGAAAACAGCGAGAATCAAATGATGTGGGCGGGAGAGCAATGGCTCGGCTACGGAAAAATCCATCATCCCGACGAAGTGAAACGCGGCTTGAGCGAGGTCACCGCCGGGCAGATTCGATCAGCGGCGCGTGATTTTTTCCGGCCGGATCGCTACAATCTCGCGCTGGTCAGCCCGCTGAAATCCGCCGGGCCCCTCGAGAAACTGCTCGCTGCCTGATGCATGCGCCCCATTCTCCAACTGGTCCAGACTCCGCACACTCCTGAATCGCTGGTGGAGCAACTGGCGGGCGAGCGCGGAGTCGTTCTCCTGCGCAGCGGCGGATTTCACTCGGCGCAATCGCGATATTCGCTGGTGGCGGCGCGGCCGTTTCTCGTTTTTCGCTCCTTCGGCTCGCGCTGCGAATTTTCAGGCCCGGGTGGGCCGCGTTTCGGCAATCCCTGGCATGCGCTGGAGGAATTGATGTCGCGCTACGAGATGCTCGATGAGATTGATTTGCCGTTTCCGCTGGGCGGCTGTTTCGGTTTCTGGGGATACGACTTGAAAAATTTTGTCGAGCCGCGTTTGCTGCGCGCAGCCGTCAACGACCTTGATCTGCCCGATTGCCACGCCGGTTTCTACGACAGCCTGGTCGTATTCGATCATCATCTTGACAAAACGTGGATTGTCTCAACGGGCCTGCAGCCGGATGGTTCGCGCGATGCGCGCCGCGCCGCCGGGCAGCTTGAATTTTGGTCGGCGCGAATGGCCGCCGCGCCGTCGCACTCCATATCTCCCGCTCCGTCCGACGCAGCCGAAGTCCGCTCGACGATGACCCGGCTGGAGTTTGTTGAAAAAGTCCGCCGCGCGCAAAAATACATTCGCGCGGGAGATATTTACCAGGTCAATCTCTCCCATCGGCTCACCGCAAGAACGAACGCGGAGGGCTGGAATTTTTTCCAGCGTTTGTCCGACGTTTCGCCCGCGCCGTTTTCAGCTTACATCGACTGTGGGGACTTTCAGTTGTGCTCCTCGTCCCCTGAGATGTTTCTGCGGTTCAGCGGCGCCTCGGTTCAGACGCGCCCGATCAAAGGCACCCGCCCGCGCGCGCAGGACCCAACACGCGACGCGCAATTGACCTACGAATTGCAAACCAGCGCCAAGGAAATGGCGGAACTGGTCATGATCACCGATTTGCTGCGCAACGATCTCGGCAAGGTCTGCGAGTTCGGCTCCGTGCAAGTCCCCGAGTTGGTTCGTCTCGAGCGCTATCCGCAAGTGCAGCATCTCGTCTCCACCGTGACCGGACAATTGCGCGAGGATCAGACGCATTTCTCCGCCTTCGCGTCGTGCTTTCCTGGCGGCAGCATCACCGGCGCACCCAAGATTCGCGCGATGGAAATCATCGACGAATTGGAGCCGACGACGCGCGGCCCCTACACCGGCGCCATCGGCTACCTTGGGTTTAATCGCGAGAGTCAGCTAAACATCGCCATCCGCACCGCAATCTGCCGGCAGGGCGAAATTCATTTTCAAGTTGGCGCGGGCATCGTGGCGGATTCCGTTCCCGAATTTGAATTCGACGAAACGATGGCCAAAGCCGCCGGATTTCTGGCGTCGCTTTCCGCCTCATCGCGGCGTCACGCAAACGCATGATTGTATTTCTCAACGGAAAATTTGTGCCCGAGGAGAAGGCGACCGTCTCCGTGCTGGACCGCGGCTTTCTTTTTGGCGACGGACTTTTCGAGGCGATGCTGGTGCGGCGCGGGAAAATTTTCCGCTGGGAGCAGCACATGGAAAGGCTTCAAAGCGGCGTGGATTTTCTAAAGTTGACAGCGCCCTACTCGCACGAGCAGCTTTTTGAGCATTCCATGGAACTGATCGAGCGAAATCAAATGCCGGAATGTTTGCTGCGCATCAATGTGTCGCGCGGCATCACGGCCCGCGGCTACTCGCCGAGGAACGCCACCCAGCCCGCTACCGTTATCACGCTGCACCCTGCCCCGGTTCTCGATCCCAAAAAGCCCGCGCGCTGGAAGGTGATCATTTCCAAGTTTTGCCTCCCCGCCGACGATCCGCTGACTAGTTTTAAGACCGCAAACAAATTACCCGAAGTCATGGCCCGCGCTGAAGCGGATGCTGCGGGTGCGAACGACGCCATACTTCTCAACCCGCGCGGACAAATCGCGGAAGGAACGAGTTGCAATGTTTTCTGGATAAAGGACGGCGCCGTATGCACAACGCCTCTGGCCAGTGGCGCTCTTCCCGGAATTACGCGCGCGGCGATTTGCGAAATATGCGAAGCGATGAACTTTCGCTTTCAAGAAAAGAAAGCGCGACCGGCTGACTTAGACAATGCGGACGCGGTTTTCCTGACTAATACTTCGATGGGCGTTGTCGAAGTCGAGTCGATCAACGGCAAAAAGACACGCCGCTCGCCGTTGGTGCGGAAATTGTATTCCGCCTACCTCAAGCTCCTGCCTTGATTTGCGCCTGAATGGAAACACCAGCGCTTGTTCGTTTGACTGGAATCACGAAACGCTTCGGAGCAGTGACCGTTTTGCGCGATGTCCAACTCGAGGGCCGCGCGGGAGAAGTTCACATCCTGGCTGGCGAAAACGGCGCGGGAAAAAGCACGCTCATCAAAATTCTCGCTGGCATCCACACCGATTTCGAAGGAACGATTGAACTGGACGGCAAACTCGTCTGCCCCCGTTCGCCATTGGATGCCAATGCGCTCGGGTTCGCCGTCATTCACCAGGAACTATCGCTCATCGGCCCCATGAGCGTGGCCGACAATTTATTTCTCGGCCGCTCACCCGCGAAATCCGGCTTTGTTCTTGACGCCAAACAGAATGAAGATGCGCGTCATTGGATCGGCCAGCTTGGCCTCGACCTTGACGTGACTCAGCCGGTCGAGCGCTTTCCGGTCGCGATTCAACAGCTCATTGAAATCGCCAAGGCGCTCAGCCAAAACGCGCGCGTCATCGTGATGGACGAACCGACCAGCGCGCTCAACGCGCCCGAGGTCGCCAAGCTTTTTGCGCTCATTCAAACTCTCGAGGAGCGCGGCTGCTGCATCATTTACATCACCCACAAAATGGACGAAATAGCGCGCATCGCCGACCGCATCACCGTGCTGCGCGATGGCCAATGGGTCGGCACCGCGCCCGCGTGCGATTTGCCGCAGGACAAATTGATTCATTGGATGGTCGGGCGGGAATTAGGCGAGCAGTTTCCCAAACGAGCGCCGAGTCTCGGCCCCGAGCGATTGCGGTTGGAAAGCTTCAGCGTGTTCCCAAGCGGCTTTGCCGCCCGGCCCGCCGCCGACAATATCTCGCTCCGCGTTCGCGCGGGAGAAGTGTTGGGATTGGCGGGCCTGCAAGGCTCGGGTGCAAGCGAACTTTTACTCGGCCTGTTCGGCGCATACGGCGCGAAAACGAAGGGCCGGATGTTGCTGGAAAATATCGAACACAAATTCACAACTCCGCGAGAGTCGATTGAATCTGGCGTCGCACTGCTGACAAACGATCGCAAAGCCACCGGCCTCGTTCTCTCCATGTCCATCATCGCCAATGCCACGCTGGCCAGCCTGCGCAGCCTTTCCCCTGCGGGCTGGCGCAGTCCCGCGCGTGAACTTGCCGCTGCCCAAGCCACCACAGTTCCAATGCGCCTTCGCGCCGCTTCGCTGGATTTGGAAGTCGGCGCGCTGTCCGGCGGCAACCAGCAAAAAGTCGCGCTGGCAAAATGGCTGCAAATCAAGCCGAAGGTTCTGCTCCTCGATGAACCGACTCGTGGCATAGACGTCGCCGCGAAACGAGAGATTTACCAACTTATCGAACAGTGGACGCATGAAGGCATGGCCATCATTTTGATCACGTCGGAAATGCCCGAATTGTTGACGCTGAGCGACCGCATCGCTGTGCTCCATCGCGGCAAATTGACCGCGGAATTCGCTCGCGCCGCAGCCACTCCAGCCTCGATTTTGGCTGCGGCGATGGGACAAACTGAAGCCACATGACATCCCGCTGGAAATCGGCCTTGGCCAAGCCCGCCGCGCGCGCATTCCTCGCGCTGCTGCTGGTCATTTGCGCGGGAGCGATTTTCAACGCGGACGGCGCGTTTTTCAAACTCGGCACGCACCGCGATACGTTCCGCCAGGCGTCCGTTTACGGAATGCTCGCCTGCGGCATGACGCTCGTCATCGTCTCCGGCGGCATTGATCTTGCGGTCGGCAGCCTGCTGGCGCTCGCCGCCGTTTGCTCGGCAAAAATGGCGATTCACTGGGGCTGGCCGGGTTGGGAAGCGATTCCAGCTTGCCTGGCGGTCGGCATGTTGTGCGGCGCAATCTCCGGCTTCGTCACGGCACGCCTCCGCGTGCAACCGTTCATCGCAACTTTGTCGATGATGGTACTCGCCCGGGGACTGGCAAAATACGCATCCGGCGGCATGAAAATTTCCACCGCCATCCAAAACGCGGACGGCTCGTATAAATATGTGGACGTTCCGGCGCTCTTCAAAAAAATCGACGGTCGGATTCTTCATGACAATGTCTCGGTCGTGACAATTATATTTCTAGCCTGCGTGATTGTCTCGTGGCTTGCGCTATCGCGGCACCGCTGGGGCCGCTACCTCTACGCGATTGGCGGCAACGAGGAAGCCGCGCGCCTTTCGGGCGTGCCGGTGGTCGGCGCGAAAGTTTGCGCGTATGCGGCCTCCGGCCTGTTCGCCGCCGTGGCCGGACTGTGCCAGGCCGCGCAGGAGCAGCAAGGCGATCCGGAAGCCGGGGCGGGCTACGAGCTGACCGCCATTGCGATGGTCGTCCTCGGCGGCACCAGTCTGGCAGGCGGGCGCGGCGGAATCGGATTGACGTTGCTCGGCGTCCTGACTATCGGTTACCTCGAAAAAATCCTCAGCATCAACGCCGTGCCGGAGGCTGGCCGTCTTGTGCTGACAGGAATTATTATTGTCGCCGCAGTCCTGACTCAGCGGCGGGGGCGAACGTAGATTCATTATGAAACGCGCAACATTTCTCGCGACGCTCGCGATGGCGGCGGCCACGTTATTCATCGCCACCAGCCGCGGACAATCCAGTGCCCGCACCTTCACTATCGGCATGTCGCAATGCAACCTGGGCGAACCTTGGCGCGTGCAAATGAACGCGGACATCCGCGCCGCCGCCGCCAAGCATCCCGATCTCAAGGTCATTTTCAAGGACGCTCAAAACGATACCTTGAAGCAACGCAGTCAAGTTGAAGAATTCGTGAGCGCGAAAGTGGATTTGCTCATCATCAGTCCAAAAGAAGCACAACCGCTGACCGAACCCGTTGCCCGCGCCTTCGAAGCTGGCATCCCGGTCATAGTGCTTGATCGCGCGGTGCTCGGCGACAAATTCACCTGCTTCATCGGCGCTGACAACAAGAAGATCGGCAGGGCGGCCGGCGAATGGCTTGTCAAAAAGCTTGGCGGCAAAGGGAAGATTGTGGAACTGAAGGGGCTGATGACATCGATCCCGGGACAGGATCGCCACACCGGCTTCCGCGAAGGCATTGCCGGCTCCGGACTTGAAGTTGTTTTCGAGGCTGACATGAAATGGCTTGAGCCGGACTCGCGAAAAGAAATGGAATCCGCCCTCGCCCGTTTCGATCACATCGACGCCGTCTATGGCCACAACGATCCCGGCGCGCATGGCGCCTACCTCGCGGCCAAAGCAGCCGGCCGCGATGGCATCATTTTCGTTGGCATCGATGGGCTGCCGCAGGAAGGCGTGGCTTATGTTGCGCAGGGGATTTTGGACGCCACATTCCGTTATCCAACGGGCGGCGATGAAGCCATCGAGACCGCACTGAAAATTTTCCACGGCGAGAAAGTTCCGCAAAAGATAGTGCTTGGCACTCGTTTGTTTGAGAAGAGCAATGTCGCCAGCGGCGGCAGCGCGGTGCCTTAATCGATCAATACTTCAAAATTTTTGCCAAAAAGGCGCGGGCTTGCGGAGTGGCCGGTGAATCGAAGAATTGCTCCGCCGTCCCCATTTCCAGCAGTTTGCTTTCCGCCAAGAAACCAACGTGATCCGCCGCACGCCGGGCGAAACCCATTTCATGGGTCACAAGGATAAAATCCTGCCCTTGATCGCGCAGTTCGAGAATTGTGTCGAGCACTTCGGACGTCATCTCAGGGTCCAAAGCGGACGTCGGCTCATCAAAGAGCAAGAGTCTCGGTTTGACAGCGAGGGCGCGCGCAATGGCAATGCGCTGGCGCTGGCCTCCGGAAAGTTCGGCCGGGCGTTTCCCGCCGAAATCAGCCAGGCGAAATCGGGCCAGAAATTGCCGCGCGATTTCTTCCGCTTCGCCGCGTGATTTGCCATGCACTTTTTCCAGCGGAAGAGTGATGTTTTGAAGGGCCGTCATATGCGGAAAAAGATTGAATGCCTGGAAAACCGTTCCCACTGTGCGTCGATGCCGCAGCAGAGCGCTCTCAGTGTAAACAACACGCTCGCCATCGATCTCCACTTCTCCCGAATCCGGATGCTCCAGCCCGCCGAGAATCCTGAGCAGGGTGGACTTTCCACCGCCTGACGGTCCCACCAAAACCAGCGCCCGCGAGGCTGCAAGCGCAAGCGAGATTTGGTCGAGCACCAGCGGGCCGTCGAAACGCTTTACGATTTGGCGGAGGCGAAGGTCCATGAAATCACGTCTCGAATTTGTGGCGTTTTTCCAATCGCCGCGACCAAAGCGAAATTGGCAGTGTCAGGATAAGATATCCCAGCGCCAGCGGCAGGTAGCATTCGAGTGTGAGAAAGGTGCGCGAGTTCGCCATTTGCGCGACTTTGGTGAATTCCTCCACCCCCAGCACCGAGAGCAGCGATGAGTCCTTCACCAGCGACACAAATTGTCCCGCCAGCGGCGGCAGCGTTTGCCGAAGCGCCTGCGGAAACACAACGTAGCGATAGGTTTGCGCGCGGGTCAGCCCGATGGCGCGGGCCGATTCCCATTGGGAGCGCCCGATGCTTTCAACGCCGGCGCGGATGATTTCCGAAATGTAAGCGCCGCTAAAAATGCACAGAATAATCGTTCCCGCTTTGTATCTATCCTCGAGTCCTATCGTGTCGAATACGACATAATACAAAACGAGAATTTGCACCAGCAACGGAGTGCCGCGAATGATCTCCACGTAAGCCCGCGCCAGATAACGAAACGGCAAAAACCGACTCCCCTGCGCGAGCGCCGAGCATAAACCAAGCGCACTGCTGCCCAGCAGCGCGACGGCGGAAATGGCGACAGTCGTCAGCCAGCCGCGAACGAACATCTCGCGATCCGCATAAACCGCGTTCCACCGCATTTTGTAGGTGAGGTGATGGAACGAGAAAAAGAAAACCAGCGAGACAATGAGCAGGGCCAAAATCGCATTGACGATTCGCACGCCGAGCGGAGGCGGCGGCGCGCCCAGTTCATGGGATGCGAAAAAATATTCTGACCAGCGCCTTCTCAAAAGTAGAATGGGTAACCGAGCTTCTTGAACGCCTCCTTCTGCTCTGAAAGATAATGGTCCCCGAGCTTCTCAAAGCCGCCCTGCGTTTTGTAATCCCGCAGGAATTGATTGATTTTGCCGCGCAACTCGTCGTCGCCCTGCCGGAGCCCCACCGCCCATGATTCCTTCTGGAACGGCTGCAAAATCGCCCGCGTCGTCTGCTCGTTGCGTTTCCAATTTTCGTAGGTTGAAATCTGGTCGTAGATAAATGCGTCGGCCTTGCTCTGCACGACTTCCAGCACGCAAGCCGCTTCCTCATCAAGCACCAGGACACGTGCCTGCTTGATATGGTCGCTCGCGTAGATATTTCCCGTCGTGCCTTGCTTCACCACTATGGTGCGGCCTTTGACGTCTGTGTCGTCGGCGCTTTTGACGGGCGAATTTTTTCCGACCAGCAAGCAAAGGCCGGTCGTCAAATAAGGATCGGAAAAAGCGATGGCCTTTGCGCGTTCGGGCGTCGCGGTCATGGACGAAATGATTACATCGATCTTGTGCGTTTGCAGGGCGGGAATCAGGCCGTCATAGCGGATGTTCTGAATTTCAACTTCGCGTCCCAGAGATTTTCCCAAATCGCGGGCCAGGTCGACGCTGACGCCGGTAGGCTGGCCTTGCCCATCGATTGTCTCGAATGGCGGGTAGCCCAGCTCCATTCCGACGATTAATTGCGTGTGCGGTTTCGGGGAGCAGCCTGTAAAACAAATGAAAATGAAAAGCGCCAGCATTGCGCAAGCGAACCCGGCATTCCCGGTAGGGCGAGACTCTGTCGAGCCCCGATTGTTTTTTGCGAACGGGAATTTAATCAGGGCTTGCCGGAGTCTCGCCCTACCAGTCTTGAGCTGGACGCCTCCGAGAGGCGTCCCTACCTTAAAAGATTGCGCGTATCTCATAGTTTGAATTTTCGGCGGCGAACCTTAAGATTCATATAATATCGAACATTATGCCCGTCGAATATAAAGACTACTACAAAACTTTGGGCGTCGCGCGCACCGCCAGCCATGACGAGATTCGCACGGCCTTCCGCAAACTGGCCCGCCAGTATCATCCCGACGTGGCCAAGGACAAAAAAGTGGCGGAGGAGAAATTCAAGGAAATCAACGAAGCCTACGAGGTGCTGGGCGACGCCGAGAAACGCGAAAAGTACGACCGCCTCGGCGCAAATTGGAAGCACGCCGGCGCCCGCCCGCAACCTGGAACGGGAGCGGACGGATTCCGCACCCACACATGGCAGAGCGGACAAGGAGCGGAGGATTTTGAATTCGGAGGAACAGGTTTCAGCGATTTTTTTGAGCAAATGTTTGGCGCGCGGCGCGGGGGTGGCGGCAATGGCGCCCCGCCGTTCGCGGCGGAAAGCGAAAAAGGCGAAGACGTTGAGGGCGTCTTGATGGTGACGCTAGAGGAAGCGATGAATGGCGCGGTTCGGGCCATCAGCGTCGGCCGAAACGTGGCCTGCCCCGAATGCGAAGGCACCGGTGTCAAAGCCCGGCGCGTGTGTCCCAAATGCCAAGGCAACGGATTCGTCACCGCCAAGCAGGAATACAAAGTCAAAATTCCGGCGGGCGTGCGCGACGGCCAGCGATTGCGCGTCAGCGGCCAGGGCGAACCCGGCCACGGCGGCGGGCCACCCGGCGATTTGTATTTGCGTGTGCGCCTCGCCAGCCATCCGGATTTTCGCGTGGCCGGCGGCGATTTATATTACGACCTCGATCTGGCGCCGTGGGAAGCGGCGCTGGGCGCGAGTGTTTCCGTGCCGACCCTGGGCGGCTCTGTCAATATCAAGATTCCCTCCGGCACCCAAACCGGCCAGCGCCTTCGCGTGCGCGGGCGCGGATTGACCAGCCGAGGTTCCGATGCGGGCGACCTCTATGTCGTCGCGCGCATCCAAATGCCGAAGGAAATTAGCGCGAAGGAGAAGGCGCTGTGGGAGCAATTGGCGAAGGAATCGCACTTCGATCCCCGCGCATAACGGAGCGAGGTAGGGACGCCTCGCCGAGGCGTCCGGTTGCGCGTGAACATGCGAAAGGGCGATGCAGGAATAACGCCTCACCCCGGACGCCTCGGCGAGGCGCTACCTTTTGCAGATTGAAATGCGCCCATCGCCAACAACCCCACTAGAATTTCCGGCTCTCACCAATTTTCAACAGGTGCAGGTTCAATCCCGCATCCTTGAATTTCCGCTGCGATTCGGCGTGATCGATTTTGATTGGCGGAAACGTGTCGTAGTGAACGCCGACAATTTCCTTGCATCCGGTCATCCGCGCCGCGACCACGGCGTCATCGACATCCATCGTGAAATTTCCGCCGATGCACAAGGCCGCGAACGTCAGTTTGACAGTCGCGCCGATTAATTCCATGTCCTTTGTCAACGCGGTGTCGCCGGAATAATAGAAAGCGCCGTCTGCCGTTTCCAAAATGAACCCGCCCGGATTGCCGCCGTAGCTTCCGTCCGGCAGGCTGCTGGAATGGATCGCATTCACAAAATGCAACTTGCCGAAATCAAGCTTCGTGCTGCCGTGATTAATCGGCCGAGTCTTCGCCGCGCCCTGTTTGCCGAGCCACTGCGCTACTTCGTAAGGCGCGATGACAGTGGCGTCGGTTTGCTGCGCCAGCGCGACGGCGTCCGCCAAATGATCCCCATGGCCGTGCGACACGAGAATGTAATCCGCCTTGATGCCATTAATATCCACGCTGCTCGCCTGCGGATTGGGTGTAATATATGGGTCAAATAGAAATTTGCGCCCGGCTGTTTCGAGCGCAAAACAGGAATGTCCATAGTAACTGAAGTTCATATTTTTTTGAAAACAATGATGTGTTGCCGGGGAAGCTTTTCAATGGTTTCCACCCATTGCAAGGGAAGCGAAGCGGCCTCCTTTCGCACCTGGGCTTCGGTCATCTTGTGGAGCGGTTTGATGGGCACCGCCGGATCCTCGCCGCGATACTCGACCCACACCACTCGGCCGCTAGGTTTCAGCGAGCGCACGATGGATTGCATCATCTCCAGCGGATGATCGAACTCGTGGTAGACATCCACCATCAGCGCGAGATCGACGGAGTTGGCGGGGAGGCGCGTGTCTGTCACGGCGCCGAGGATGGTTTGGAAATTGGTTGTGTGATGCGCTGCCATGTTCTTTGCCAGCAAATCCAGCATCTCCTGCTGAATATCGACGCAATCGACATGTCCGCTCGCGCCAACAATTCCCGCCAATCGCCAGCTCAGATAGCCGCTGCCCGCTCCGATGTCCGCTGCTGTTTCACCCGATTGAAGCGGAAGCAATTTCAGCAGCAGATCGGGGCGCTCCTCTTCCGCGCGTTCCGGACGCTCCAGCCAGCCTGCGGCCTGATGGCCCATGACCTGCGCGATTTCCCTTCCGCAATAAAATTTTCCGATGCCATCGGGATCGTGCTGCGCGTTGGTGGTGTAAGCCGGAGCAGGCGTTTGCGCCAACACTGCCCGCGCCAGTCCAAATACTAGTAGAAGCGTCGCGCATTTTCCCGTCCGAAACATCATGGTGAAACGAAGTTGGCCCGTCTCCGTCGCTTTGTCCAGAGGCCAAAGGCAGGGACGCCTCGCCGAGGCGCCCGGTTGCGGGTGGGCATGCCAAGGGTAGCGCGTGAATAAAGCCTCACCCCGGACGCCTCGGCGAGGCGTCCCTACCTGCAGAGGCATTTCATCTTCGCATTCGTGATGAATTGGTGCTAAATGTCTCCCGTTGAAATTTGATTTTGAAATTGTTCGCCGCGCATTGGCTGAGGACATTGGCGATGGCGACGTTACCACACTCGCCACCGTGCCGGATTCCCTCAACGCCACCGCCGTCATGGTCGCGCGCGAGCCGATGGTCGTGTGCGGTTTGCCGCTGGCCGAAGCCGCCTTCAAGGAAGTTTCGGGGAAAATCGACGTGGAGCACCTGGCCAAGGACGGCGCGCGCGCGAGGGGGGGCGATGTGCTGCTGCGCCTGCGCGGGCCCGCCGGGCCGATGCTCACGGCGGAACGCGTCGCGCTGAATTTTGTGCAGCGGCTTTCAGGCATCGCCAGCCTGACGGCGCGTTTTGTCGATGCGACCGCGGGCACGAAGGCGAAAATTCTCGACACGCGCAAAACCACGCCCGGTTTGCGTCAATTAGAAAAATACGCGGTCGCTTGCGGCGGCGGGACGAATCATCGGGTTGGACTTTTTGACCGCGTGCTCATCAAGGACAATCACTTGGCCGCGTTGCGGCTTGAGCCGCCGAACGCCATCGAAGCCGCAGTGCGGCGCGCGCGCGCAAAATATCCGAAGCTGCTCGTCGAGGTGGAAGCGGACACGCTGGAACAAGTCGAGCAGGCGCTGTTCGCGAAGGCCGATGTGATTCTGCTGGACAATATGTCGGTCGAGGAATTGCGCGCCGCTGTCTGGCTGGTGAATGGCAAGACGCTGACTGAGGCAAGCGGCGGCGTCAGCATGGCGACTGTCAAAGAAATTGCCTCAACCGGCGTTGATTTTATTTCCGTCGGCGCTCTGACGCATTCGGCGCGGGCGGCGGATGTTGCGTTGGATTTCCAGGCCGATGCATGAGCGTTGACGCCAAAATTCTCGCCACCCTCCGCGCAGCGCCGTGGGGCGTTTCCGGCGCGGAATTGGCCCGCCAGCTCGGCATGACCCGCGCGGGCGTGTGGGCGCGCGTGCAGGCGCTGCGGGAATTGGGCTACGATGTGGAAGCCAGCCCGCATTTGGGTTACCGGCTGCTCGGCACACCCGACTTGCTGCACGCGGACGATTTGCAGTCGCGCCTCGGGGAGACGCATGTAATCGGCCGCGCCATTCACGTTTACCAGGAGACAACTTCCACCAACGACGTCATCGCCCGGCTCGCCCGCGGCGGCGCGCAGGAAGGCACCGCCGTTTTCGCCGAATCGCAAACCAAAGGGCGCGGGCGATTGGGCCGCTCGTGGGTTTCGCCGCCCGGCAAAGGACTTTGGTTCACGATTCTGCTCCGCCCCAAAATGCCGCCGCAGGAAACGACGCGACTCACCATCGCCGCCGCCACCGCGCTGACCCGCGCTGTCGCCGCGCAAACAGGCGTTTCGCCGGACATCAAGTGGCCAAATGATCTGTTGATTCGCGGCCGGAAGATCGCGGGAATTCTCACCGAAATGCGGGCCGAAGTGGATCAAGTGCAGGAAGTGCTTTTGGGAATCGGGATGAACGTCAATTCGACCGCCGCCGATTTTCCGGACGGCCTGCTGAAAACGGCAACGTCGCTTTGCATCGAGACCGGGCAAATAATCAATCGCGCCGAATTGGCGGTGGCCATCCTCCGCGAATTGGATTGCGATTACCACGCGGTGGCCAATGGCGAATTCACCCGGTTGGCCGAGCAATGGGAGCGGCGCTGCTCGACGCTCGGCTGCGAGGTCACCATTCGGATGGGTGATCGTGTGATTCGCGGACGCGCAGAATCGCTGGCGGAAGACGGGGCGCTGCTGCTGCGCGGCCCGCACGGACATCTGGAGCGAATTATTGGCGGCGATGTCACCATCGAGAAATCCGCGTGATTTACTCGTTTTCTTTTCCAAGTCGGCGGGCTAATAGTGGCGCGTGAAGACAATTTTTCTGGTGCCAACCTTGCTGCTTGGATTTGCTTCCGCCGCCCTGGCGCGGGCCGACGTGGATTTCACGACGCAGGTTCTCCCCATATTCCAAAAGTCCTGCATCGGCTGCCACGGCGCGGAAAAACAGAAAGGCGGATTGCGCCTCGATTCCAAAGCCGCCGCGCTGAAGGGCGGCGATGACGGCGTCGTTCTCGTGCCCGGCGATCCGGGGAAGAGCGATCTTTACCGGCGCATCATTCTTCCCGCAGGCAATGATGATGTCATGCCGAGCAAGGGCGATCTTCTGACGAAGGCGCAAACCGATCTAATTCGCGACTGGATCAAGCAAGGCGCGCCGTGGCCGGAGACAGCCGTGGCCGCCGTTGTCAAGGAAGCCCCCTTCGTGCCCAAGCCAATCAAAGTTGAACCGCCGGAACCGGATTTTCCCGCGAATTTCAAACCCGGCCCCGCGGAAGCAAAATCCGCGGCGGCATTGCAATCAATGGGAGTTGACCTGTGGCCCATCGCCGCCGGTTCTCCATGGCATGAAGCGAGCCTTCGCGGCCAGAACGAACACAATGTCGAGTTGGCGCTGGCTCAGTTGAAAAATGTCACCAGTCTGGTGAATTTGAATCTCGCCGGAACGACCTTCTCCAGCGTTGGCCTCGCCGGTTTGAAATCGCTGGAAAATCTGCGGCAATTGCACCTCGAACACACCAAGATCAAGGACACCGATCTTGAAGTCCTCACCGGAATGCCAACTCTGTCGTATCTAAATTTATATGACACGCCCGTCACAGATGCGGGCTTGGATCATTTGAGGAGCCTGACCAACTTGCATCATGTGCATCTTTGGCAGACAAAGGTCACAACAAACGGAGCGGCTGCGCTGCAAAAATCGCTTCCACATTGCGATATCGATCTTGGCTGGGTCGCGCCGCCGGCTCCCCCGCCCGCGGAAACAAACAAGGCGCCGGAGAAAATGGAGAAAAAATAGTTGACGCTACGCCCGGTGGCGGATGAACCAGAATAGCACCATCACCGAAAATATAAACACGACCACCGCCACCAGCGTCCCGAACATTTTCAGCGCGGAGGCGCTTTGCATCAATTTCTCGCGTTTCGCTCTCTCAGCCTCGCGGAATAGAGTGAATTGCGCCTCCAGCAGCGCGGGATCAGCGCCCTCCTCCTTCAAGCGCAAGGCAAGCCACGGATCGTTGGCAGGCGCGAAAAGTTCAGGCGGTCGCGTTGTTGGAGCCGAGAAGCCCGCTTCCTTTTTCCAAAACGGCGCGGTCTCTGTCGTCCAGACACGAAAAAGTCCGTGATTGCGCGCGACCACTTCCAGTCGTGCCCAGAACAGCGGGCGCAAATGATTGCTTAGCGAAAAATCGGAGTAGGCCTCGGAATGAATCCGCCCGTCCGTGCCCGCGATTTGCATGGCAATGGCGCCGACGATCTGGCCTTCGCGAGATTCAGCAACTTGAAATTCGGTGAATTGTTTTTCGAGATCATCGGACGGCAGCCCGGATGCCCGCCACAGCACGATCAGCTTGTCCAAATCGTCTGTCGTCGCCCGCCGAATCTGGTAAGCGCCAGATGCACTCACGCGCTAATCTCCGTTGGGATAGGACCCGAGGACTTTGACGAAATTGCAGGCCGCCTCGAGATCGGTGATGGCCTTGGCCACGCGCTTGTCGGTGAAATGGCCGTCGCAGTCAACAAAAAAGAAATACTCCCACGCCTTCCGCTTGCTCGGGCGCGACTCGATCTTGGTCATGTTCAGCTTGTATCGGCGGAAGGACGCCAGCGCGTGGTAAAGCGCGCCAACTTTGTCCGCGATGCTGAACATCAGGCTCGTCCGGTCGCGTCCCGTGGCCGGTCCGCATTGTCGGCCGAGCACGAGAAAGCGCGTGGCGTTGTCGCTGAAATCCTGGATGCCGCGATCAATGATTTTGAGGTCGTACTTCTCGGCCGCCAGAAATCCCGTAATCGCCGCGGAATGCGGGCGGTCTTTCTTGTCCGCCAAACTCACAAGTTCCGCCGAGCGGGCGTTGGATGATGTTTCCAGAATTTCCGCCTTGGGCAAATTCCGCTGTATCCACAAACGGCATTGCGCCAGGGCCTGGGGATGGCCGAACAGACGTTGCACATCCTTCAGCCGCCCTTCGCCAGCCAGGCAATACTGAATTGGCAAAACAATTTGCGCGACGATCCGCAATGGGCTGTCAACAAACATATCCAGCGTATGGGTGACAACGCCTTCCGTCGTGTTCTCAACAGGGACAACCCCGTAATCCGCGCGGTTCTTTCCCACTTCGGTGAAAATATCGGCAATGGTATTCTGCGCGGTGTAACGCAGGCTCGAGCCAAATCGCTGCACGGCCGCCTGATGAGTGAACGTCGCTTCCGGCCCGAGATACGCGATGGTCATCGATTTCTCGAGTGACAAGGCGCTGGACATGATCTCGCGATAAATTGCGCGCAGCGATTCGTCCTTGATCGGCCCCTCGTTTAATTTGCAAATGCGCTGCAGCACCATGCGCTCGCGGTGGGGGACGTAAATCGCCTCGCCCGCCTTGAGCTTGATCTCGCCAATTTTCAGGACGTGCTCCGTGCGCGCGTTCAGAAGGCGGATGATCTGCGCGTCCAGCTCATCGATGGACTTGCGATGGTCGGAAATCGTCATTGCGGGGGATTTTCCGGCGCGGCCTCTGGCGCCGGCGGGGACGTTTCGCCAGCGGGAGCGGCTCCTGCGGGTTCATTCGGCGGCCCGGATTCCACTTCCGCCAGGGAAAGCTGGTCGGGCGGAACCGTGGCGAGGCCGGGGTCGGCTGTCAATAATTGTTCCGGCTTCGTCACCGGGATGCGCCGCAATTCGTCCGCCGCCGGAAGCTCCTCCAGGCTGCGCAAACCAAAATATTCGAGGAACGCGGGTGTCGTGCCGTAGGTCATAGGGCGGCCGATCACTTCCGCGCGGCCGGCCTGCTCGACCAATCCGCGCTCCAGCAGGGTCGTCATGACGCCGTCGACTGCCACGCCGCGGATTTGCTCAATTTCGGCTCTCGTGAGGGGCTGCCGGTAGGCAACGATGGCGAGAGTTTCCAACGCCGGCTGCGAGAGGCGCGGCGGACGCACTTTCGCGCCGACCATTGCCACGATCCAAGGCGCGTATTCCGGCTGGCTGGCGAATTGCCATGAACCCGCCACGCAGGCCAAACGGTAACTTCGCGCCGCCGCTTCGTGGTCCTTCTGCAATTCCTCAAGCGCCGCGACGACGGCTTCGTCCTTCGTTTTCTTGAAAGGCTTTGCGTCTTCGCCATGTTCCGCGGCGGCGCTGAGAATATCCCGCAGCTCTTTCGGGCTCATCGGCTTTTGGGCCGAGAAGAGAATGGCTTCCAATATTGATTTGAGTTCCATCAGGGTAAATTCGTTTCGCCGGGCGTGGCTGGAGGCGGAGGCTCGGCGGACGGCGGCGCAGGGGCGGGCGCGCGGGCAATTTCAATTTCGTCGAAATCCGCCGATTGCAGGCAAACCAATTGCTTGAGCCGGATCAATTCCAGCAAGGCCAGAAAAGTGCAAATCACTTCCGGCCGGCTGGCGGCTCCGGCAAATAATTCCGAAAATTTCAGCGAGCCTTTTTCGGAAATCGACTTGAGCAGATGCTCGATTTTCTCGCTGACGGAAAATTTATCCTCGTAAATTTCCCGCATGTCATCCCGCTTGCTGACGCGCTTGAGGATTTCGCTGACGGCATTGACGAGGTCGAAAATCGAAGCTTCGCCGCGGCGCTGGGCCAGCGCGGGCGGCATTTCCATGCGGACGGGCACGCGGGGAAAGGTGTTTTCCTGGGCGAGTTCGCGCACTTGCAATTGGGAGGCGGCGTCCTTGAACTTTTTGTATTCGACAAGTTGGCGGATCAATTCCCAGCGCGGATCTTCGCCTTCCTCCTCGTCGGTGGCCTGGACCTGCTGCTCCTTGGGCAGAAGCTCGCGGCTCTTGATATACATCAGCGTCGAGGCCATCACCAAAAATTCGCCGGCGATGTCCAAATCCA
Source organism: uncultured Verrucomicrobiae bacterium (assembly GCA_963764165.1). GTDB lineage: Bacteria > Verrucomicrobiota > Verrucomicrobiia > Limisphaerales > Palsa-1400 > Palsa-1400. The sequence continues at coordinate 1,393,731 of CAVXRD010000002.1, read as the reverse complement.
GCATCCGCATGACCTCGACGTGTTCGATGAAGCGGGTGGCCAGTTGGGTCAGGTTGACCTCATAAATATCGACTTCCTCCTTTTTAATGAGGTAAAGGAGCAAATCAAGCGGGCCCTCGAAAACTTCAAATTGGACTTTATATTCCGCCATGAGAGCGATCAACGAGTCGCATGCATCCTAAGGCGGTGGCAACCCACTTGGCAACGATTTTGCGGCCTGTTTTAAGGTAGGGACGTCTCGCCGAGATTGTCTCAAAACTTCTGTTTTTTGAGGAATGTATTTGACAATATGTGAGCCTTTAGTTGACAATGCCGTTCAACAAATATGGCTCAACCGATTGCCCCTGATTACGGACAGCAGTTCCTCCTCCCGCCCGCCCTGGAGGACTGGGTGTCCGCCGACCATCCCGCCCGCTTCCTGCGCGAATTTGTCGACCAGTTGGATCTGCCCCAGCTTGGGTTTGTCATTCCCGCCGCCGCCGAAGGCCGTCCGCCCTATGCCCCCAGCCTCCTGCTCAAGATTTGGCTTTACGGTTATTTCCACCGCATTCGCTCCACCCGCAAGCTGGAAACCGCCTGCACGGAGCATGTCTCGCTGCTGTGGCTGACGGGGCTCAACGCCCCCGACCACAACAGCCTCTGGCGGTTCTGGGACGGAAACAAAAAGGCCCTGCGCCAGGTTTTCAAGCAAACCGTGCAGCTGGCCCTCCGCACCGGGGCGGTGGGATTTGCCTTGCAAGCGTTGGACGGCACCAAGATTCAAGCCGCCTGCAGCGGGCCGCAGGGCTGGAGCAAGGTTTACATGGAGAAGCTCCTGGCCCAGCTGGATGGCGCCTTGGAGGAAATCGAGCTCAAAGTCGTGGCGGAGAACCAGGATTCCAGCGCACCGGGCTGCCGGCTGCCCGCCGGGTTGGCCCAGCGCCAGGCCCTGCGCGAGGAAATCAAAAAAGGCCTGGCCCAGCTGCAGGCCGACGGGCGCCACCATTACCATCCAGCCGAACCGGAGGCGCGCCGGATGAAAGTCGGCGACACCAACCGCTTTGCCTACAACGCCCAGGCGGTGGCCGACAGCCAGGAGGGCATCATGGTCGCCTGTCAAGCCACCCGCCAGGAAACCGACGCCGGCCAGCTGGTCCCCATGATTGAAGAAGCGAGGCAAAACCTCGGTCCGGCGGCCATTCCAACCCTCACCGCCGCCGACGCCGGCTATGGGGGCGGGGCCGACTTGAAAGCGGCCGTGGAACAGCAGATGAATGTGCTGGCCCCGCCGGCGGAGGGCAAGCCAGCCCACGACAACGCCTACGCGACGCAGCATTTTCATTATGACGAGGCGGCCCACACCGTCACCTGCCCGCAAGAGCGCCTTCTGGACCACGAAGGCCAGACCACCAAGAAAGGCCAGACCGTTGAGCGCTTCCGCTGCCATCACCGAGACTGTCCCGTGCGCGCCCTCTGCAGCCGCGATCCCAAAGGGCGGCAAGTCGAAGTGTGGCCGCACACCACGCTGGTGCAAGCCATGCGGGCCCGGCTGCAAGAGCCAGGACCCGCCGCGCTTTATGGAAAGCGCAAAGAGATCATCGAACGCCGGTTTGGGCAGCTCAAGCAACACGACGGCTTTCGGCGTTGGACAGTTTGGGGTCTGGAAGCCGTGCAAGCCCAATGGGCCTTGTTATGCGCCACCTTGAACCTGCGAATCCTCTATAAAAAGTGGCAGGCCCGGGTCCAGACGCCGAAAATGGAAGTCAAAACCGCCGCGGTTGAAGGAAATTTGGCGATGGCGGCCTAAAAAAGGAGGGAAAGGGAAGCTTGGCGTCATCGCTGACGCCAGCCACGCTCTGACAACTAAAAGTTGACACCCGTTTCCACAGCCCCTATTGGTGCCCATATAACCAGATCGGCCAGACTAAAACGTTTTGAGACAGTCTCCGCCGAGACGTCCGCCCTTGTGCGTGGACCACGCCTCACCCCGGACGCCTCGGCGGAGTCTGTCAAAACTCAAAAACGGCTTTAAAAAGCACCACCAAAACACCCTCACCGAAAATAAAAATGCGCCATATCGAAAATGAGAGATTGGTAGTATTGACACACTTTGAGGATTTTGTAGTTTTGAGACAATCTCGGCGAGGCGTCCCTACCTTCGGACGGGAATGTTCTGCGCGGCCAGGAAATCTTTCACGTCGCCAACGGTGTATTCGCCGAAATGGAAAATGCTGGCCGCCAGCACAGCGTCAGCTTTTCCCGCCAAGAGAACGTCGGCTATGTGTTGCAAGGTTCCCGCCCCGCCGCTGGCGACGACCGGAACGCCGACCGATTCACTCACGCGCCGGGTGATTTCCAAATCGAAGCCCGCCTTGGTGCCGTCTGCATCGATGCTGTTGAGCACGATTTCGCCCGCGCCCAAGGCGACGGCTTCCCTGGCCCAAGCGACGGCATCGCGGCCGGTGGGTTTGCGTCCGCCATGCGAGAAAACTTCCCATTTTTCCCGGCCGACTTTGCGGGCGTCGATGGAGACGACGATGCATTGGCTGCCGAATTTTTCGGCGCCTTGGCGAATCAATTCGGGCGTGGCGAGTGCCGATGAGTTGATGCTGGTCTTGTCGGCCCCGGCGCGGAGCATGGCGTGGAGATCGTCGACCGTGCGCAAACCGCCGCCGACCGTGAGCGGCATGAAGCATTCGTCGGCCGCGCGTTCGATGACGCCAATCATGGTGGCGCGTCCGTGGGCGCTGGCGGTGATGTCGAAGAACACCATTTCGTCCGCGCCTTGGTTGTTGTAGCGGATGGCCAGTTCCACAGGATCGCCCACGCTGCGCAATTCGCCTGCCTCAGCTCTTCCGAACTGCACACCGCGCGTGACTTTGCCATCGTGGACGTCGAGACAAGGGATTACCCGTTTGGCCAGCATAAATATAACGGCGCCACGGTAACGCAAGGGTCGCGGAATTGCGACAACATCGTTTGGGGATGGGAGGAATGGGAATGGAGTGCGATTGGAATTGGGTGATGCGCACGCACAATTAGGCGGAGCGCGGCTGTGTTCGACGGAGCGAAGCGACAAAGAACCAGCCGCAGCACGCTGGGATTAACAGGCGCGCGTGTCGGTTCAACGCGCTGCGGCTGGTCTTCGACACAGCCACGCCCCGCCTGATAATCTGCGCGCATCACCCGCATTTGATCTCACCCGGATGAATGGGAATAATGTGGTTTGTAAACTAAACTTTCCTCGGAAAAGTTCTGGAAAACGCATTTTTGCCCCTTGAACCGCGGCGGGCAAACTTCTACGCTGGCTGCAATGAATACAACCGTTCGCTGGCGTCTCTTCATCATGATGGTCCTGGAATATGTCATCTGGGGAGCGTGGCTGCCGCTGATATTCGGATACCTCCCCTCGATTGGATTTACGGACATGCAATGCATTCTCATCTTGAACGCATTCCCCGTTTCTGCGCTGATCGCGATGTTTTTCAGCAACCAATTTGCCGACCGCAATTTTGCCGCCGAAAAATTCCTCGCCTTCAGCCAATTCGTCGGAGGGCTGGCGATGGTCGGGTTATTCTTCACCAAGAGCTTTCCCATATTCTTCGCGCTGATGACGATTCACTGCCTTCTTTACGTGCCGACGCTTTCCATCGTCAACGCCATCGCGTTTTCCAATCTGAAGGACTCCAAGGATTTCGGGCTGATCCGCATGGGCGGCACAATCGGCTGGATTCTCGCGGCGTGGCCGTTTTATTTCGTGGCCAAGGCGCACCCCGAGGATCCAAATATCGCGCGGGCCACGTTTATGATTGCCGGGATTGCGTCGCTGGCGCTGGCTGCGCTGAGTCTGACGCTTCCGCACACGCCGCCAAGGAAGGCCGCGTCTGGCACGGACAAATTTGCGCTTGCGGAATCGCTCCGTTTGCTCAAGCAGCCTTTCGTGTTCGTGTTGTGGGTCGTGACCCTGATTGATGCTTTCGTGCTGAATGTCTATTTCAACTGGGCGGGAATGTTCCTCGGCAGCCCGGCAGTCGGCATCAGCCAGGAATGGATCATGCCCATTATGAGCATCGGGCAGGTGGCGGAAGTTCTGACGATGGCCATACTCGCGGCCACTCTGAAGCGCCTTGGGTGGAAATGGACCATGACGCTCGGCATCTTCGGACATGTCGTCCGGTTTACGGTGTTTGCTCTGTTTCCGAAAGCAACGGGGCTGATCGTGCTGGTGTTTGTTTTGCACGGCATCTGCTACGCGTTTTTCTTTGCCGCCGTTTACATTTTTGTGGATGAGTTTTTCCCCAAGGATATCCGTTCGAGCGCCCAGGGTTTGTTCAACTTTATGATTTTGGGTGCGGGCGTCATCGCCGCGAATACGATTTGCCCGAAACTCAAGACGCACTTTACCGCCGCCGATGGCACGGCGGATTGGCAAAGCTTGTTCCTGATTTCAGCAGGTATTTCGCTGGCGGCAACGCTGGCGCTGGCTTTGTTCTTCAGCCCGCCGGCCATTAAACCGCCCGAAAAACTGGCGCACGCGTGAAGCAGTTCGCATCACTCGAACAACGGCTGGATGCCTATCTCAAGCAGCCGCCCACCATTGGCCACCACGTCTATATTGCGCGGGGGGCGGTGGTGGTCGGCGATGTGACCCTGGGAGATGGCGCGAGTGTTTGGTATAATGCGGTGCTTCGCGGCGACATCAACAAGATCGTGATCGGCAAAGGCAGCAACGTGCAGGACAACGCCGTCGTGCATCTGGCGGATGATTTCCCGTGCATTCTCGGGGACTACGTTACGGTCGGGCATTCCGCCATTGTCCACGCCTGCACCGTCGGGAACGAATGCCTGATTGGCATGGGCGCCGTGGTTTTGGACGGGGCGGAAATTGGCGAGCAGTGCATCATCGGGGCGAAAGCGCTGGTGACGCAGCACTCGAAAATTCCAGCAGGCTCGATGGTTCTCGGCTCTCCTGCGAAGGTGGTTCGGTCGCTGACAGCCGAAGAGCGCGGCGGCTTGAAGTATTGGGCGGAGAAGTACGTCGCCAACGGCGCGTTCTGCCTGAAAAACAATATCAACGTCGGCGCGCCGCTCACGAATTAAGCCGACCCGAAAGCGGCGCGGGCGGTGTTGATCTGGACCATTTGCCTGGGGAGCGCACGCGCCCTCGCGTGCTGACAATCGGCGCCCTCGCCGATTGCCCTTTCGGAACGTGGTTGGCGAGGGCGCCAACCACTGCACGCGAGGGCGCGTGCGCTCCCCGGAATCAAGTCCTCAAGGCAATTCATGGCCGGGAATGCTGCAACGCGGCTTCTCGCCGACAGAACCAATGGTATAGGTCCCGCCTTGGGGGCAAACCGGCATTTCGCCAGCGGCGCCGCGTCCCATAAACGGCTTCACATCCGCCTCGGTTGGAACATCGGTCGACTGCTTTTTATTCTCCAGCGCCCATTCCTTTTTGGACGCGTCAATCAGCCGCAGATTATTAATGCACGCATTCCGTTGCGATGTCGTTCGCGCCTTCACAAAATTCGGAATGGCAATCGCCGCCAGCGTTCCGGTGACGAATGACGCCGGAACCAGCACCATCATGGCGCCTTCGCTGCCACCGTTGCCCACCGCGACCCAACCCTCGGGTCCGTTGGCTCCGACACTGAACGCGCCAGGAATGGAGTTTGTTTGCATCATGTCGTGAATGTTCTTGAGCGATTCGGAATCCACATGGGCCGATTCGAGCGCGTTTTCCCCAAAGCGCGCGAAGGCCTGCCCAAGCTTGGCCGTCACGAGCGCAAAATTATTTCCTTCCAGCGGCACGCCTTCCGACAATTTCTTGAACGTCTCGGTGGATTTGAATCCCTTTTTGTCGCCTTTTTTGACCGCGACCATATTGCGTATCAAAGTATCCGTGCTCGCGATGAGAAGGTAATCTCCCACCCGCGCCACCGAGGGGCGAACTTCGACTGGCGAGGGAATGGGAAGCGTGACGGTGCGCATCTTTAGGCCGGGCTCATCGGCTTTTACGACGAACTTGGAAGCCACCGCGTTCGACTCCAGCGCCATGACGATGCGGTCATAAATCAGGTCGGAGTTGACCTTGAAAATCAGGCACAAAGCGGGACTGGGGATTTCGACCGAATCCTTGCCCAAAGGCAGGGTCACTTTCTTCGCCTCATCCAACGTCAGGACGGCGCCATATTCGTTGCCAAGAGATTTCAAGGTGGCGTCCCAATTCAAGCCAGTTTGCTCCATGAACTGCGCGGGAGTTTTATCCAACTCTTTCGAAACGTCTGGCACACCCATTGACTCCGTGACGCTCACGATATTGGACCACATCAGCGCCGCATCGAAATCCGAGCTTCCGGCGATGGCCGTGTCGGCTGGCAGATAATCGATGATTTCCAAAGGATGCGCGGCCTTGCCGAAGAGCGCCCATATCGGCCCTTTGCCCTGCCCCTTGTAATGATGAAGGACGACCTTGTTGTAGTAGAAATGTTTCTCGCGCGCGACGGAACTCATGCCGACCCCGGAAATATCGGCCAGTCCGCTTTCATCAAGAATGCCCTCGAAGACACCAAATGCCCTTCCAATGATTGGACGCTGCGCGCTGGGAATCGTGGGCAGCGAAGCCATGATATTGCTGCCGCTCGCCAGGCCGGTCTTCAGATTGGCGATGAACTGCTCGGTGCTGACATACATGTAGAAACTGCCCCCCGCATCCAACTTCGATGTGACCTCATTGAAGCTATTCTTCTCGGCGGAAACTACGGACGGTTTGGAGGCGGCCGGCGGGGGGGAGCCGTGGTGGCCGGCGCCTCTTTCTTGTCGCAACCGGCCAATAATAGCAACGCGGTTGAAAACGTGGCAATCGCTCGATGGGCAAATTTGCTGGTCATCATGGTGTGTATCCTTTCGTGCAACCCAGACAACAGCCATTCAGGCGCTGGCGCCAGAATAAAATGGCCGCATCTTTGTAATTGACGATCAGAGTTATCCAAATTTTGACAGGATGAACAGGATAAAACAAACAAGCACTTAGGTTGCTCCCGCAGCTGCTCAGCGCCAGAGGCGCGGCATCTTTGTAGAAACGGCCAAAAAAATAATCCAAGCTCCGTCATGAGCGGCATCTTCCGCGTGTGGCAAAAGCTTCAGTCTGATTGACGATCCGCGATGCGTCTCTTAGGCAGCCGATGAATCATTGCCGTCTATGCCGCCCCTGACGGGGCTTAACAGTTTGGTTCGGGTTTGACTTCTATAAAGATGCCGCGCCTCTGGCTCTCCGGCGGCTCGGGCTGCAGTGATCTGGCCAAACTTACGCCGACTTAATTTCGCCAATCATCTTTTCCAGCTCGCGGCCGTACCGAATATAGCTGTCAAATACATCCTTTGGATTTGCTTTCACCGAGGCGTCGTGAAACACCACCGCGACGTGCGGCTCTATCGAAATGCCCGCGTCGTAACCGCGCGCAAAGGCGTCGGCCAATATGTCGCGCACCCTTCCCTGGCCGTGGCCGGGATACTCATAATCGCAATCGTTTTTCGAAGGAACATAGGTGGCATCCTTCACATGAATGTGCGCGACATGATCGCGAATATGCTCCCAGAATTCCCACGCGTCCTGCCTCGGCCACGGTTTGGGCTTGCTGCGGTCGGGATTGAGCATCGGATTCCCCGTGTCAAATACCCACTTCAAGCCGGGGCACTTTTCCAGCAATTCCAATCCGTGCCGCCAGCTCATCCCGCCGTAGTTCATGCAATTCTCATGCACCGGCTGCAACCCTGCATCGCAAAACATGCGCGTCACTTCGGCGATTCTGCGAAAAACCTCTGGAGGCGTGGTGGCTTCGTCATCGCCCGGCTTGTAGCTCATGATGCGGACGAACTTTGCGCCGACACGTTGCATCCGGGGAATGCAGCGTTTTACTTCGTCCACGGTAATGTCGAACGGATCGGAGATTTTCTTGGACCAATTGGCGATGGCGGAGCCGAAGCAATAAACCTTCAAGCCCGCCTCATCCAGCTTGCCGACCGCGATATCAAACGCCTTGTCAGGAATGTCGTGGAAATTTCCCTTGGCGAATCCCGGCACTTCCACTGCCCGCATCTCGACATATTTCCAGCCGAGTTCGCGCGTGGCCGCAATCTGCGCGTCGAGGGCGACGCCCGCTTCATCCGCAATGCCGGTGAGAATCATAATAAATCAACGCATGAAGGACTTGGTGAAATCCTCATTGGAAACCTTTACCACTTTTTTCTCGAATTTCGAGGCGGCGATCAACTCGTTTAGTTTCTTTTCGTAGGCCGCGCCGTCGAGAGGCAATTCAACGGTCTGGTTTATCAGTCCGGAATACAACATCACGTTGGCGAGTTCGATGGAATGAATGCCTTCTTCACCCGGCGCGATCAGCGGCGCGCCGTCGAGAATCGCGTCCACAAAATTTTGCATGAGCGTGGAGTGCTGGGCGGGTTCGTTGGTGAAGGGAATTTCAACGAGCGTCACCGCCGGCTTTTGAAAGCCGAGTGGCGATGTTTTGTTTTGCGCGATCATCGAAACTTCGTTGCGATAAAAGACGAGCTTGTCGTTTTCCAAAAGCAATTTTCCCATTTCGCCGATAATTTCCAATCGATTCGATCCGGGCGCTTCCCCGGTTGTGGAGACAAAAATGCCGTTCGCACCGCCAGAAAATTCCAGATAAGAGGTTACATCGTCCTCGACCTCGATGTTATGAAAGCGGCCCAACTGAACGAATGAGCGGACGCGCGATGGCATTCCCAGCAGCCATTGCAGCGTGTCGAGTTGGTGGAGGCATTGATTGATGAGCACGCCGCCGCCCTCGCCGCGCCATGTCGCGCGCCAGCCGCCGCTCGCATAGTAGGCTTCGGTGCGGAACCATTCGGTGATGATCCACGAAAAGCGCGTGATCCGGCCAAGCTCGCCTCTGTCAATCATGTTTTTAATCCGGGCATAACGCGGCTCCGTCCGCATTTGAAACATCGCGGCAAAGACTTGTTTCGGATGCGCGCGCCGCGCCGCAATCAGCCGTTCGGCATCCGCTTTATGGGCGGAGATTGGTTTCTCAACCATCACATGCAGCCCGGCTTCAAGCGCGGCGATGCCAAGCGAAGTGTGTTGATAATGCGGGGTGGCAATAATGACGGCATCAACGTCACCGAAACGGATGAGCGCCTCGGCATCGGAAAAAATTTTCAGCCCGCGCTCTTGAAAAGAAGCCAGTTTTTCAGGAGATCGATTGGAGACCGCGGCCAGTTCGCAGCGGTTCACCTTGCCCGCCAGCAAATACCCGGCGTGGTGCGTCCCGATATTTCCCATGCCGATGATGCCGAGCCGGACCGATTTCATAATTAGATACGCGAGTATTCCGCCGCGCGGAACAAGCCTTCAAGCAGAAATTTAGTCACTCTTAAAGGTAGGGACGCCTCGCCGAGGCGTCCGAGGGCGTATTGTCGTTCGAACGCGTTCGGACTCGCGAAAGTCCCCGGACGCCTCGGCGGAGACTGTCTCAAAACGTTTTAGTCTGGCCGATCTGGTTATATGGGCACCAATAGGGGCTGTGGAAACGGGTGTCAACTTTTAGTTGTCAGAGCGTGGCTGGCGTCAGCGATGACGCCAAGCTTCCCTTTCCCTCCTTTTTTAGGCCGCCATCGCCAAATTTCCTTCAACCGCGGCGGTTTTGACTTCCATTTTCGGCGTCTGGACCCGGGCCTGCCACTTTTTATAGAGGATTCGCAGGTTCAAGGTGGCGCATAACAAGGCCCATTGGGCTTGCACGGCTTCCAGACCCCAAACTGTCCAACGCCGAAAGCCGTCGTGTTGCTTGAGCTGCCCAAACCGGCGTTCGATGATCTCTTTGCGCTTTCCATAAAGCGCGGCGGGTCCTGGCTCTTGCAGCCGGGCCCGCATGGCTTGCACCAGCGTGGTGTGCGGCCACACTTCGACTTGCCGCCCTTTGGGATCGCGGCTGCAGAGGGCGCGCACGGGACAGTCTCGGTGATGGCAGCGGAAGCGCTCAACGGTCTGGCCTTTCTTGGTGGTCTGGCCTTCGTGGTCCAGAAGGCGCTCTTGCGGGCAGGTGACGGTGTGGGCCGCCTCGTCATAATGAAAATGCTGCGTCGCGTAGGCGTTGTCGTGGGCTGGCTTGCCCTCCGCCGGCGGGGCCAGCACATTCATCTGCTGTTCCACGGCCGCTTTCAAGTCGGCCCCGCCCCCATAGCCGGCGTCGGCGGCGGTGAGGGTTGGAATGGCCGCCGGACCGAGGTTTTGCCTCGCTTCTTCAATCATGGGGACCAGCTGGCCGGCGTCGGTTTCCTGGCGGGTGGCTTGACAGGCGACCATGATGCCCTCCTGGCTGTCGGCCACCGCCTGGGCGTTGTAGGCAAAGCGGTTGGTGTCGCCGACTTTCATCCGGCGCGCCTCCGGTTCGGCTGGATGGTAATGGTGGCGCCCGTCGGCCTGCAGCTGGGCCAGGCCTTTTTTGATTTCCTCGCGCAGGGCCTGGCGCTGGGCCAACCCGGCGGGCAGCCGGCAGCCCGGTGCGCTGGAATCCTGGTTCTCCGCCACGACTTTGAGCTCGATTTCCTCCAAGGCGCCATCCAGCTGGGCCAGGAGCTTCTCCATGTAAACCTTGCTCCAGCCCTGCGGCCCGCTGCAGGCGGCTTGAATCTTGGTGCCGTCCAACGCTTGCAAGGCAAATCCCACCGCCCCGGTGCGGAGGGCCAGCTGCACGGTTTGCTTGAAAACCTGGCGCAGGGCCTTTTTGTTTCCGTCCCAGAACCGCCAGAGGCTGTTGTGGTCGGGGGCGTTGAGCCCCGTCAGCCACAGCAGCAAGACATGCTCCGTGCAGGCGGTTTCCAGCTTGCGGGTGGAGCGAATGCGGTGGAAATAACCGTAAAGCCAAATCTTGAGCAGGAGGCTGGGGGCATAGGGCGGACGGCCTTCGGCGGCGGCGGGAATGACAAACCCAAGCTGGGGCAGATCCAACTGGTCGACAAATTCGCGCAGGAAGCGGGCGGGATGGTCGGCGGACACCCAGTCCTCCAGGGCGGGCGGGAGGAGGAACTGCTGTCCGTAATCAGGGGCAATCGGTTGAGCCATATTTGTTGAACGGCATTGTCAACTAAAGGCTCACATATTGTCAAATACATTCCTCAAAAAACAGAAGTTTTGAGACAATCTCGGCGAGGCGTCCCTACCTAAGTTTGGCTCGCTGTTGTTTTTTCTCAATCGCGCGCAGATTCTTGTCGAGATGATCGAGGGCCAAATTATTGCTGACAATGATGACGGCCATCAACGCCAGGAAAATCAATATGATGATCGTTACCGAACCTCGATCTTTTGTTGCGCGCTGGATTTTCATTTGGCTGCAACGGCTTTGAAGGTAAACAGCGGATGCAAAAACGGCGGCTTTTTGCGGGATTGCAATTCAATTTCCCACCGCCATGCGTGAATCTGCGCTCTCGCCTCGCTTTGCATCGAGGAAGATTTGACATTGGCCAGCAGGCGAATCGTTTGGTTTGAACGCGAGGAATGCCGCCAGATCGCGTCGTGATCGAAACGATATTCCACGGTGTCGCCAGCCTGCGTTAATGTGACCAAATTTGTTTCCGCGACCACGCTTTCGGCCAAACGGATATCAGACCGCCAGCGTTCTCCCGCGTCGACGGCGGCCAGAATGTCCTCGGCGTTGCGCTGGAGCTGCTTTGAATTATCGACGCAGCGCCAATAGGCCGACCCGGCGATTCCCAAAATCACAACCGACAGCGCCATGAAAACCAGCATCTCCAACATCAGATAACCGCCCATGGCGGCGCTTGCTGGGCTATTCACGGGCGTGCCTCCACAGGGGGCCGCGCGGATCCCAAGACGGAGCGCGGCTGTGTCAAAGACCAGCCGCAGCCATCCAAGAACGAGAGACGCGCCACGTAATTCCGACGTTGCTGCGGCTGGTCTTCGACACAGCCGCGCTCCGGCAGAGACGCTCGGCATGGAAATTGGGGTCGGTTTACGGAAGCGCAGTTTCACGCGTCACCTTTCCACCTTGATCCTTCCCGTCCGGCAGCCATTCGAGGCGCAGGATGTGTTCCTCAAGAGTCAATACGAATTTACCAGGCGGCAGGTTTTTGGCCGCCGCTCCCGTGACCGGATATGCTTGCGTGCCGCGCGCAAATCGCCGCCAATCGCCAGCCCGCAGAATTTCCATTTCGCCGTCCACCAATTCCATCGCCACCGCGCGATTGTAGGAAGCGCGGCAGGCGCGGTGCTCGCTGATAAAGGAGACGCTAATCGGGACGAGAACCGCCACGAGAATTCCCATCGCTATGATGCATTCGTAAACCATCCACCCCCTGCGCTTCCTGAAATTATCCGGGCGAATTACCATAGGGCGACCTTGTCGGAGATTTCGATCAGCACTCCGAAGAGCCCCAGCACGACCGAGGCGACGAGGAATCCATTGAAGAAAACCATCCCGGTTGAAACGATCTGCGAAAACGCCTGCTCCTGCTGAAAGGCCTTCGCGTCCAGCGCTTGCACCCAGCCCGCGAGGGCGTTCGAGAATCCGCCGCTCGCATGCGCGGCATTGCCGATGCGCCAGGCAAATTCCGCGTCGCGGTCAAAACGGCGCAGCGCGTTGGGCAGGCTCAATCCGGACTGCAAATCCCGCACGGCTTCCGCGCCCTGCCGCATAAAAACGCAATTCGCGGTCGCGGCGGCCGCCAGTTGAATGGACATTTGCTCCGGCACATTGGCGTCCAGCAGCATGGCAAGCATCGAGGCAAAATCGCGGCGCAACCGCTTTCGCCTCCACGGAACTCGATACATTAGGTGATCGCACATCGTCGGAAAAATCGTGGCCACCCAACGGCGCAATCGCGGCCCACCGACGTATGCAACAACGCCTGCGCAAACTAAGAAAGTGAAGGCGATCTGGCAGACGCCAATGGCGTTCGACCATTTCACGATAGACAGGGCGCTGGAATCCACCTTTACGTCGTAGCCAGCCGCCACCTCTTGAAACCGCGGCATCACAACTTCCTTCTCGGCGGCGAGCATCAAGGGCAGAACGGGCGTTCCAATCAGCAACAGAATGAAAACATAATTGACAGCATTGCGCGTCTGCGAATTCGCGTCCTTCAGCATGCCGCGGCAGACGGAAAACACCTTCCGCACATCGCCCAGCTTCTCGCCGACGCGAAGCATGGCCGCGATTTGCGGCGAGGCCATTGACGGCACGCGCGCAAGAGCATCCGCCAGGCTCAATCCGCCGCGAATGTGTTCAGCCAGCAAATGAAACCGCACGCCGACCGCCCGATCGCGCGTGCGCGAAATTGCCTCCACCGACGTTTCAGACGTGTGTCCTCGGCGGCAGCCCGATTCCAGGAGATCGAGGAGAAAGCGCGACCGCTCCTGGCGGCGCAACGGCAGCGTGAAGAGCCAGTAGATCGCAAGAGTCAGCGCCGACACCGGCACAATCCACACGAAGAACCAAAGGAGATATGGCCAGTAACCGTGCATTTCTTCAAAAGCCTGTGAGATACTCGATCATGTTCACGCCCGTGACCACCTTCAAGGTCGAGAACACCTGCACCATGATTATCAGCCCCAGCCCTACGACCGAAATCGGGAGCGCGGAGTTGAGCAGCAAATCCATCTTATACATGGCTCGCGCGTAATAAATTTCGGCGGCGCGGGTGAATCCAGCCGGCAGGTTTTCGCCCTCGCCCGCCACCAGCCAGAAAAACAGCGGCGGAATGGCGCGGGTTTTTTGGCCAAGCTCATCCAATTTACCGCCGCCTTTGGAAAGCTCGCTCTCCCACATCGCCAATTCGCGCTGGATGCGTCCGCCTGATTCCAATCGGCGCATCAATCCGAGCGCCGAACCCAAATCAACGCCGCCCTTCAGCAGCAAACTCATCGCGGAAGCGAGGCGCGAAAGATGCGCTTCCTTGAAACCCGGGAGCCACCAGCGCGCCGCCCTCCGCAGCGCTGGAATCACGAGCGTCAAAATTGCAATGGCCGAAAGCGCCACCAGGACGATGACGGGCATGACGATGCCAGCGCTGTAAAAATTGTATTCTTCCGACTTTGCGAATGAACCGGTGGTTCCTTGTGTGAATATCAGAACCGAACCCATCTTCGAGCGCTGGCTGGCCAGGAGAAGTGAGAGCCCGAGTGCTGTCAACAACACCAAGACCGGGTAAATCATCAACCCTTTCAGCCTCGTCCAAAGAAAGCTCGTCTTCTGGTAGTGATCCGCCAGCAGAGTCAGGAGGCCCGGCAAGTCGTTGGATTTCGCGCCGACTTTCACCATTTGCCGGTAAAGGTCGGGCAGCTTGCGCGCGTCCAGCGCTTTGTCGAGCGGTGTGCCTTGCGCGAGGTCGGCCCGGAGCTTTTCGAACTCCGAGCGCCAGCGCTGCCGCCGCATCCCCGAGCAAACCCGCAGCAGCGCGGCCTCCAGCGGGATGCCCGAAGCAAGCATCCCGGCCAGTTGCTGATTCAGAAAAGAGAATTCGTCCAATTGCATGGCTGTGCCCGACCATTAGACACAGCCGGCGGCAACTCGTCACTCGGCAATTTTGGACGGCGGTAAAAGGCCAGTTCTTGACAGCGTCGCCATTTACGCGCGGCGAAGGGACCGGTAAAGATCAAGCATGTCGGCTGCCTGCCGCTCAAGGGAGAACGCTTTCTCCACTCGTTCGCGCATCGATTGCGCGAACTCGGGCGAGGATTGCGGCTTCTGGCTTTGCCGCAGCATCGCTTGCGCGAGCGCGCCCACATCTTCCTGCGGAACCAACTCGCCGCATCCACCCGCGGCAAACGCCTCGGGAATGCCGTCCAGCGCGGACGCAATCACCGGCTTGCCGCAGGCGTGCGCCTCGCAAACGACCAGGCCGAGCGCTTCCGTTCCGATTTGCGGATGCACCAGGCAATCGATGGCGTTCATGATCTGCGGCATGTCGCTCTTCTGGCCCGCCAGCCAGGCTTTTCCCGCCAATCCCAGTTTTTGAATGTCGGCGGTGAGAATCTCCTCCATGCTCCCGCGCCCGATGATCAGAAAGCGGGCGTCGGGTGTCTGTTGATGGATTTGCGCGGCGGCCTTTAGAAATTCGCGCTGCCCCTTGCCGCGCGGCAAATCGAATCCACCTGCCACGGCAAAGGCAAAATCGCCCGGCGCAAGGCCGAGTTCCTTGCGCATCGCATCGGCGTTGGCGGGGCGGAATTTGGCCGTGTCGATTCCTCCGTAGATCACACGAATCTTGCTGAAATCGCCGCGCATCGGCGGGCGTGCGTGCCGCTCGGCTTCGGGCGATTGCGGTTCGTAATCGCCTTCGCGCAAAACGTGGGCCACAAATTTGGAAACGGCCACCAACGCGTCGCATTGCCCCAATAAAAATTGCCGGCTCGCCCATGAACCCGGACTCTTCGCCAAATGCCGGCTCAATACCAGCGTGGGCCGGACTCCCGACCAGCGCGCCGCAAAAATCGTCGGCCAAATATCCCGGCCGTGATGGCCGTGGACAATTTCGATCCGCTCGCGGCGAATCAACTTCGCCGCGCTCAGCACGAATCGCACTTTGCTGCGCGTCGCGCCGGTGTCGAAGAATGGCACCCCAGAGGCCTCAATCATGGGCGCGAAATATCGCCCGGACGGCCCGGCGATCCAAACTTTCTGGCCCATGCGATGCAATCCCGCCGCCAGTTTGACGCACTGGTCATCGGTGCCTCCGCCGGTGAGCATCGAATTCAGGTGGGCAATTCGGAGCGGAGTTGTTTCAGAGGCGCTCACGGCACGCGTTTGAGTCGAACTTCGAACAGCTTGGGCCAAAGTTTGCCAGTGACGAAAAGGCGATCATTGGCGGAGTCATAGGCGATGCCGTTGAGAACGTCGGTGTTGGTTTCGCGGTCGGCGGGCGGCAGGAGCCCGGCGAAGTCGATCACGCCCGTCACCGCGCCGTTGGACGGATCGATGCGAGCCACGAAAGGAGTTTGCCAGACATTGGCGAAGATCTCGCCTTGGATATATTCCAACTCATTCAACCATTTGACAGGCTGGCCGCGCGCCGCCACCTGGATGGTTCGCTCGACTTTGAAAGTGGCAGGATCGAGAAATCGAATCTGCGGCGTGCCGTCGCTAAGAATGAGCGAGTGGCCATCGGTCGCCAACCCCCAGCCTTCGCCAGTGTAGGCAAATTCATTTTCCAGGCGGAAAGTCGCTTCGTCGTAAACGAAGCCCTTCTGCGCTTGCCAGGTCAATTGATAAGCCTTGCCGCCCAGCACCGCCAGTCCTTCGGCGAAATATTGGTTTGGAACCGGCACTTGCCGCAGGACTCGGCCGCCTGCGAGATCCACCTCGCGCAAGGTCGAGCGGCCATTCAAGCCGGTGCTCTCGATGAACTTCCCGTCGAGGAAAACCAGTCCCTGGGTAAAGGCCGTTTTATCGTGCGGAAAGGTGTTCACGATTTCATACGAATACCGCCAGATTTCGCCGCCGGGTGGATGATCGCGGCCAATCGAACTGGCGGCACGCGCCGGTTGGGCAACAGGAGCGGCCACCGGAGGATGCTGATCGCAACCGGCGCACAATGCCAGAACGAAGATGGCCGGCCGCCAAAGGCCGCGCACACTCCAGTTGATATTTCGCATTTGAATGATCACACCGAACAACACCGGTAATTTTCATGATTTTCTTCCTGCTTCCCAGATTGGCAATCCTTTTTCCCCCTTCGCTATCTTCGTTGCCTTCTGTTCAATTTTTTTTCATCGTCCGGCCTCCCCACCGCAAGCAGGCTCGCAACCTTGTGAGGGTTCCGGTGTTCGGTTAATGTAACTTAATGGCCTTGCCCATGGATCCGGATGCCGAGCTGATGCTTCGCGTTAAGCGCGGAGATCTTCCGGCTTTTGAGGAATTGGTGCAAAAATACAAGCATCCGGTCATCAATATCATCTACCGCCTGCTCCACGATTTGGACGAAGCCGAGGATTTGGCCCAAAACGTCTTCGTGCGCGTCTACCAATCCGCGGCCCGCTACGAAGTTTCCGCCAAGTTTTCGACTTGGATCTTCACAATCGCCCGGCACTTGTGCCTCAACGAGATACGCCGGCGGAGCCGGCATCCGGCGCAATCCCTGGAATCCAGCCAGACGGAAAGCGAAGACTCCGCCCCGCGCCAATATCCCGACGACAAGATCACCGGCCCGCCCCAAGCGTTCCTGAATCGCGAACTGGAGCAAAAGATTCAGGAAGCGCTGGCTTCGCTGCCGGACAAACAGCGGCTCGCCTTGGCAATGTGCCAGGAAAACGAGCTTTCCTACGAGGAAATGGCCAAGATACTGGGGTGTTCGCTCTCGGCCACGAAATCGCTCATCCACCGCGGGCGCGAAACTCTGAAGGAAAAGCTCAAGCCGTATTTGCAGAGCGGCACATGGGCTGAAACTGAAACCGAAACTCTGCCAGCCAAGAGGTGTTAAGGAGTAGTGTGAGTATGCAACAGACTGAATTTCAAAAACTCGTCGAAGCCAGTTGGAAACGCCCCATCACGCCTTCCGAACGGACGCAATTGAGGGACTTCCTAGCCGCGCACCCGGAATTTCAAGAAGCATGGGACGAAGAGGCGGCCTTGAGCGGCATGCTGCGGCGGATGCCAACTCCGGCCGTTTCCAGCAACTTCACCGCGCGGGTCCTGCAAGCTGCGACGCGCGCCGAATTGGAATCTGGCTGGCGCCAGCGTCTGGGCGCAATCTCGTGGCTATCAAACGCCTGGGTGCCGCGAGCGGCCTTGGGTGCGGCCATGATTTGCTCCGGCATGCTGTCGTATCATCAATATCAAGCCATGCATCGCGCTGAAGTTTCCCATGAAGTGGCCATTACCAGCCGTCTGGCGGAATTGCCCCGCATTGATTGGCTGGAGAATTTCGACACCATCAACCGGCTCAACAAGGTCAAAGTGGCGGACGACGACTTGCTGACCGTGCTTCAATAGCCCATGCGCAAGCCGGCCATTCCATTTTTCGGTTTCATTGTGTTCGCCGCTGCGATTATCGCCGGCGCGCAACCGCCAACCGCGGAACCCACCGGCCCGCCGCCCCCGCCCTCGCCTCATTGGTATCAGCATGTGGCCAAGGGGGTGACGGTGACCAATCTGACTCCGATTGCCTATTTTCGCGGATTGCTTGGAATGACGCCGGAGGAACGGGAGCGTGTGCTGGCGGACAAAACACCGAAGGAGCGCGAGCATGTTCTGGCCAAAATTGATGAATACGAGCGCATGCCGCGGGAAATCCGCGAAGAGCGGCTGCGCCATACCGAGCTGCATTGGTATTTGCTGACGCTGCTGCGCCTGAGCCCCGCGCAGCGGCAGGAGCGCATGAAGGAGATTTCGCCGCTTTACGCCCCCATGCTTTCGCAGCAGCTTGGCTTGTGGGATCGGCTGCCCGGAGACACCCGCAAGGCGCTTTTGGACAACGAGCATTTTCTCCAAACGTACGCGCAATTGCAGGAAGCTTCGGCCACCCTCCCCAATGATGCGCCGGACAAAATTCCCGCGGCGCAGCGCGCGCGGTGGAAGGCGGAGCTGAATCAGTGGCAAGCGCTGCCGGAAAGCCGCAGGCGGGAATTGTGCGAAGCCTTCCGCCAGTTTTTTTACTCTACAGGCGAGCAGCAGAAAGCCACCATCAAAGGTCTCACCTCGGAGGAGCAGGGGCAGATGGCGCAGGCGCTCAGCTCCTATGCGGCTCTTTCGCCTGCCGCGCAGCGCGATTGCGTGGAATCCTTCAGCAAATTCGCCACCATGTCCGCCGAGGATCGCGACCAGTTCCTGCACAACGCCGCCAAATGGGAGGCCATGTCCGGGCATGAGCGCGAAGTGTGGCGCTCGCTCGTCAATCGATTGCCGGTGATACCGCCCTGGCCCGGTCCGCCGATGCCGCCGGTTGCAAACGGCGATGCCAGCGTGACCAATATGGCTTCTTTGCCGTCGTTTCCAAAGTAGACTCGCCATTGGCGCAAACCTTTGCGGCGGCGGTGGAAATTTGCCGGAAACCTCCGTTCCTGAGTTCGGTCGTTCCAGATGAATGAATTCGAGTTTAACCGCGCCCTTTGCATTCGCTTTGCAGAACATTCTCCTATATGCTGCTCCCTCGTTGCGGGTGCGCATTCATTTCTATTCCTACTTTAAGGATTTGGCCGGCGCGGTCGAAGTGACGGAAGACGTCGCTCCCGGTTCGCGCCTGGGCGACCTTTTGGAGGGGCTTTTTGCGCGTTTTCCGAAACTGGCGGCGATGCGGAAATCAACGCTGGTGGCGGTCGGGGTCGATTACCAATCTGTCGATTATATTTTGGCCGAGGGCGATGAGGTTTCTCTTTTTCCGCCTGTGCAGGGAGGATGAACACGCCGATGCCGGACAGTTTTTTGCGCGACGCCACAGGCAACCGAGCCGGTGAGGCCGGTAGGGCGGCGCGGCCAATGACCTTGTGCAATGAGCGCATCCCGGCAGGGATGCGAGCTTGCAGCCGATGGCATCGCTTCGCTCAACCACCGGCTGCAAGCTGTGCTGCCTCCGGCACCTGTCGCCGCCGCGCCTTTGGCTCTTTAAACAGTTCATTGGCTGTTACCCGATCTTTTAATGGGGGCCTCCCGCGAAGCCGCCCCTTCGAAGATGGCTCGCCTGGGGCCCCGCCCCTACCGTGGTCCAGACATGAATCATGCGGCGCGAATTAACCATCACCGATCAAAAAATCGACGAGCATTCGCTTTTGGCCAGGCGGGCGATGAGCGGGGGCATGGGGGCGGTGGTTTATTTTGCTGGCGTGGTGCGGGGAACGGAGGAGGGGAGGGATATTGGAGGGCTTGATTACGAAGCATTTATACCCATGGCCGAAAAGCAGTTTCAATTGCTGTTCGATCAGACCCAGCAAAAGTGGCCCATCGAAGCGGTGCGGCTTGTGCATCGCATCGGGAGAGTCCCTGCTGGGGAACCGTCGCTTTGGATCGAGGTCGTCGCGCCGCATCGGGAAGAGGCATTTGCCGCCAGCCAATATATAATAAATGAGATGAAACAGATTGTTCCCATCTGGAAAAAACCGTTCCCGCTTGCCTGATCGATGAACAAAAGCAAAAATAGGCTGTCTTGGTTTTTATGGTGAGCTTAATAGGCCGAAAAGCGCATAGCCCCTTGGGAAGCCGTGTTTTTCACGGCGCAATTTTCATTTTTGCATGGCTGGCGATGCTCGCATTGCCTGCCTTGGCGGACCCAAGTTTTGAAGTCACCTTGGATCCCGAGACGATTAATCTCGGCGAATCAGCCGTTCTGACGCTGGAATTCAACGATTGCCGGCCCAGCGCCATTCCGGCTTTGCCGCAGATGCCTGGTCTCAGATTTGGAGGCATAAGCCAATTCGAGAGCCAGCAATTCATTAATGGCAATGTCAGCAGCAGCATTCGATACACGATGGAGGTGCAAGCCTCACACATCGGCGAGTATACGATTCCTGCCATCGTTGCCGACGTGGGCGGGAAGAAGGTGACGAGCCGCCCGCTCAAACTCAAAGTCGTCCAGGGAAACGCCCATCAGGCCAGTGGACGGCCTGAAACGGCTTTTGTCCGCTTGGTCCCTTCCGCGACGAATGTCTATTTGGGCCAGGTGATGCCCGTTGAAATCCAGTGCTTTTGCCTGGATAACGTCAAGCTCAGCCAGGGGCCTCAATTGAACACCGATAATTTTATTGTCGGTGCCATTCCCAATGATCACAAACAATCGAAACGCCGGGTGGAAAACTCCATGTATAATTGGCTGAATTTCCGCGCGGCCGTCACGGCCACCCGCATCGGACGCCAAAAACTAGGGCCTGCAACCTGGTCGCTCACCGAATTCC
Organism: uncultured Verrucomicrobiae bacterium; assembly: GCA_963764165.1. Taxonomy (GTDB): domain Bacteria; phylum Verrucomicrobiota; class Verrucomicrobiia; order Limisphaerales; family Palsa-1400; genus Palsa-1400. The sequence goes on along the minus strand of CAVXRD010000002.1, from coordinate 1,372,871 downwards.
AGGGGCAGAATTTTTTTGGATTGACCAATCCTCGCCAACTCGATGTTTCCAGCGACACGCCGGAAATTAACGTCCTGCCAATTCCGAAAAACGGCATGCCTGCCAGTTTTCATGGAGCCATCGGCCAGTTCGCGCTGGTGGAATATAGCTGCGGGCCAACCAACGTTGGAGTCGGTGATCCGGTGACCTTGAAGATCCGCATTTCCGGGACTGGCTCGTGGGATTCCGTGACCGTGCCGATAAACGAACAGGATTGGCGGGAGTTCAAGATTTACCCGCCAAACAGCAAATTGGAATCCACCGATCCGCTGCAGATCCAAGGTTCCAAATACTTTGAGGAGGTCATTACGCCGATGAACGCGGAGATCAAGGAGCTGCCCGCGTTTTCATTCAGTTATTTTGATCCAAGCGCGGGAATGTTTCGGACGCTCAGCGCTCCGCAGATTGCGCTGACGGTTCACCCCACAGCCGCCACGCCCCAGCCGACGGTCGTCAATTCCGCGGTGCCCGTCCAGGAAGCGCAGCCGCAAAATCAGGACATCGTCCACATCAAACCGGCGGCGGGCACAGTCACGGCGGCCAAACCACCGCTGGTGATGCAACCTGCTTTCCTTTCATTGCAACTCGCGCCGCCGTTGATTTGGGTGGGAGCTTTGCTTTGGCGCCGGCATAAGGACAAACTTGCCAACAGCCCCCGATTGCGCCGCCGCCGGGTGGTCGCGCGGTTGGTCGAGGAGGGCTACAGCGATCTGGCCGCCCAGGCCGCCGCCAACGACGCGGATCAATTTCACGCCACTTTGCTGCGGCTGTTGCAGGAGCAACTGGGCGAGCGCCTGGATTTGCCCGCGCCCGCCATCACCGAGGCCGTTCTTGAGGATGTGAAATGCCTGTCGGAAAGCGACCGGGCGCTGGTGCGCGATTTGTTCCAAGCGTGCAACCAATACCGCTACACGCCTGAGCATACGTCGCAAGGAATGGCGTCGCTGATTCCAAAAGTCAAATCCGCCCTGGCCGCGCTGCAAAAAATCCCCGACGCCAGCGGAAGCTCCGGGCGAAGGGCGCCGCAAGCCACCAGTGTGATTTTGTTATGTTTGACAGCTGGCGGCATGGCGTTCGCTGAGAGCGCGGACGACATTTTTCTGCATGCCAACAAACTTTATGAGGAGGGGAAATACGCGCAGGCGTCGGCGGCTTACGAAGGCTTGTTGCGCGGCGGAAAAATTTCGCCCGCGATTTATTTCAACGCCGGCAACGCCGCCTTCAAATCCGGCGAGCTGGGGCGGGCCATTTACGATTACCGCCGCGCCGAAGCGCTTGCCCCGCGCGATCCTGATATTCGCGCCAATCTTGAAATCGTCCGCGCCAAAGCTGGCGCCAGCAGCGCAGCCATTCCCGGCAGCCGCTGGACGCGCTGGGTCGGCCGCCTGACGGTAAATGAGTGGACCATGGCGGCTTCCGGCGTGGCTGCGCTCTTTTTTCTGACGCTGACAGCCCGGCAAATTTTCCCGAGCTTCGCGAAATCATCGGGCGGAGCCGCTGGCGTTCTGGCTGCGGCTGCGGCGTGGTGCCTCGTTTGCCTTGGATTTTCGATCAGCCAGCGGCTCGTTGAAAAATCGTCGGTCGTGGTGGTTCCCGAAGCCGTTGTGCGGCGCGGCCCGATGGATGTGTCGCAAAGCGCATTTACCGCGCATGACGGGACGGAATTGACGGTGCTCAGCCAGAATGGCGATTGGCTGCAAGTCACTGATGCATCACGTCAAATTGGGTGGCTGCAGCAAAAGGATGTGGCGCAGATTCCCTAGCTGGAAGTGTTTGACGAAGATTGGAACGCCAAATCACGACAGCAAATCAAACAAAAATCTCGCCACGCCCGCCAGCGCCCCGCCTCTAGGATCAACTTCAACATCAGGCATGGTGGAGTGACCCATCGAACGGTCGAGACTGGCAAGACGGCGGTCCAATTCCAGATTTTCGATCTCGCGCTTGCGCGCCTTGTCCAATCCACCAGCCCGGATGAACTCCACAATCCTGCGCAGTTCATCACGATCAAACCAAGTGCCGTGCTGGCGGCAAACATCGACAATCACAGCGGAATAACTCGCGAAGTTGACGCGATTCATGATTTCCGCGCAGACGGGGCAGTGAAGGTATCGAACTTGATTTTCGACTGCGACGCACTCGTTGGAAACAGGCGGCGAAGGCAGGCCGAGGACGGCCGCCTGTTTTTCCTGGTCGGCGCAAATTTGGCGCAATGTTTCCGCATCCAGCCAAATGCCTTCGCAGCTTGGACACTCCTGAACATCGCTGCCGCCAATTTTGACGGCTTCGAGATTCGCTTGACAGCGCGGGCAGGGTCGGGCGATATCCGGCTCGGAGGCGTCTTTGCGGTCCGCTTTTGCACCGCAATGCGGGCAAAATTTCTGACCGAGGAACATCATTCCAAAGCAGGCAGGACACGCTACCGTGGCGAGGCGCGCGCTGCAGTGCTCGCACCGCGTGGCATCCGTCGCCGCCGCGGCGCCGCACATGGGGCAATTCAATGTCTCGGCTTCCATTTTGAGTGCGAGCTCTCTTATCCATCGTAGGAACTAACTCCGGCAAAGTCAAAGGCAAACCAGCCCATAGCAAGAATGGGACCAGTAGTACGGATGGGTCTTATTCTTGATCCCGGGTGGGCCATGTGAATTTCCGAAGCCGGCTGCGCGTCCTATTGTGCAGACAGGGCCGCTTGCGCCGGCCTTGGAAAAGGCATAAGTTTCGTTCAGTAAACCGTTTATTCCGGCATTGTGCCGGAGGAGATTTAAAATGAAGATTTCTTCGTCGTCCGCCCGTGCGGCGCTTGTCGCCGCTGCCGCAGTTTGCCTGGGGGCTTCCGCGGCCAACGCCCAGAGCACCAACACCGTGCCCGCGCCGGTCGCCCCCCCACCATATTCAAATCCGAGCGGCATTTTTCCGGGACCCACCGCGCCACCTCCCGGCGCCCCACCGCCTGGCGGAATGACGCCGGGAGTTCCCTACGGGGTGAGCGAGGTGGTGAAAATGTATCAAGGGGGCATCGGCAAGGATATCATCATACATTACATCAACAACACGACCCTCCCGTATCATCTTTCGGCGGATAATCTAGTTTACCTGCAGAATCTCGGAGTGCCGCAGGATATTACCAAGGCGATCATTTCGCGAGACGGCCAATTGCAGCAGCAAGCGATGACGTACCAGCAGCAATACGCCCAGTCGCAGCCTCCTCCTCCGAATGGAACAACGCCTCCACCAGCACAAGGGCAAGTCGCAGCTCCCTCGACGCCGCCGCCCGCGGTTTCGACTACGGTTATTCAGGACGCGCCGACTTACGCGTATCCTTATTACGATCCGTATTACTACGGTCCTTACTGGGGTGGCCCGGTTGTCATTGGCGGCGGCTGGGGCTGGGGCTGGGGACATGGCGGCTGGCACGGCGGGTTTGGCGGTGGATTTCATGGAGGCGGTGGCTTCCATGGCGGCGGGCATCGCTGAGCAGAGCATGGCCGGCACAACGCCGGCCAAACTATTCACTGCGTTCGACCGAACTTCTTTTCCAGTTCGCGGAAGTTCATTTCGATGAGCGTCGGGCGCCCGTGCGGGCAGGTGTAGGGCATCGCGCAATGGCGCAAGTCTTCGATTAAGTTTTCCAATTCCGGCCCGGCCAGCGGGTCGTTCGCCTTCACTGCATGGCGGCAAACGGTTTTGGCGATGACATGCTCGCCAAGGCGCAGCGCGTTCACCCCCTGCCCAGCCGATTTCAATTCATCCACCAACTCCAAAATAAACCGCCGCGGCTGAATGCCCTTCACAAATGGCGGAAGGCTATCGAGGAGAAATGTCCGCTCGCCAAATTCGCTCAAGCCGACGCCGAGGCGGCTGAGGGCGGGGAGTTGTTCGCGCAGGAATTGGGCGTCGCGGGCGGAGAGTTCCACGGTTTCCGGCAGCAGGAGGCGCTGGGATGGTGCGGCTCCGTTCTCCTCCATGCGCCGCAGCATCTGCTCGAATAGAATTCGTTCATGCGCCGCGTGTTGATCAAGCAAAACCAATCCGCGATCCGATTCCAAAACGACATACAAGCGGCCCACCACGCCAACTAATCGCAATGGCACTTGCAGCAAGGCCGATGGATGCGGCGCGGGCGCGCGCGCGGCGGGAACGGGCACGGCAGAAATCTCGGGAAACAATGGGCGCGGCGGCGGTGGCGACAGCGTTGGATAAAGACGCGGCAACTCCGGCAGGCGAAGGGCGGGCGGCGGCGATTCAGGACGTGGCGCGGGCGCGGGATTGGCAGCGGGGGCTGGCGCGGCAGCCGCCGCGGCGGGAAGCGGTGGAGGTAGGGAGGGCGTGTGAAACTTCAACAGCGTTTCGCGGACGGCCTGCGCGGTCAATTGCCGCACGGCGCGTTCGCGATGGAATTTCACTTCGCGCTTTGCGGGGTGGATATTAACGTCCACTTCCGCCGGATTCACTTCCAGAAAAAGACAGCAAACGGGATAGCGCCCTTTCATCAGCGCGGTGTGATAGCCTTCCATCAGCGCAAAGTTCAGGCCGCGATTCTCCACCGGACGACGGTTGACAAAAAGATGCTGGTCCTCACGGGTCGAGCGCGAGACGCCGGGTGATCCCATGAATCCCCAAATGACAAACTTCTCGGCGGGCGCCGAGGTTTCGCTGTCTCCGCTCTCGTCCGCCAAGGCGGGAAGTTCGGCGGAGAATTCCACTGGCAACAGCCTGTCGCCGCTGCCCGTCAGCGCGCGCAGGCGTTCGCCCAAGCCTGCCAGCTTGTCGGCCGATTGGGCGGCGGGCAATTGCCATACCGCCCGGCCATCCTTGATGAATTCAAACGCGACGTTCGGGCAGGCCAGCGCGGCCAGCGTGAGGTAATGGCGGATGTGCGCGGTCTCAGTTTCCTCGCCGCGCAGGAATTTGCGCCGGGCGGGGAGGTTGAAGAAAAGCTGCCGCACTTCGATGCTGGTGCCGGTCGCGCTTCCGCAAGCCTGCACGGACACAATCTTGCCGCCATTGACGATGACCTGGGTTCCCTCCGGCGAATCGCTTTCTCGCTCGCGCGTGGTGAGCGAAAAGCGGCTGACGCTGGCGATGCTCGGCAGCGCTTCACCGCGAAATCCCAGCGTGCCGATGGAGGCGAGGTCTTCGGCCTTTTGAATTTTGCTGGTGGCGTGGCGTTCGAGGCTGAGCAACGCGTCGTCGCGCCCCATGCCAAAACCGTCGTCGGTGACGCGGATAAGGCTGCGCCCGCCGGCCTGGATTTCCACCGTGATGCGCGCGGCCTTGGCGTCAAGGGCATTTTCCACCAGTTCCTTGACCACGCTGGCGGGCCGCTCGACAACTTCTCCGGCGGCGATTTGGTTCGCCACCTGCTCGGATAACAGGCGGATGCGGTTCATTCGGCCGCGTCCGCCGCGCTCGGAGCGCCTTTGGACAACGGCAGTGCGAAACCAAACAGCGCGCCGCCGCCCGGAACGTTTCGAGCGTAAATTCGCCCGTGGTGATCCTCCACGATCTTCTTGCAGATCGAAAGCCCAAGCCCGGTGCCGTTGGATTTGCCGTGGGTGGCGAAGGCCTGGAAAAGGCGATCCATAATCTGGGGCGCGATGCCTTTGCCGGAATCTTCCAACTCGGTGACCACCTCGCTGTTCGTCTCGCGAAAATGCAACTTGATCACGCCTCCGCCAGCCATGGCGTCGGTGGCGTTGGCAATCAGGTTGTGGAAAACGCGGGAAAGCCTTTGGGCGTCAATCGCGACATTGACGCGGGGTGTTTTATCGATGTATTCGATCTGGACGGAGCGCATCGCAACCTCCTGGCGAATCTCATCAATCAGGGGCTCGACGAACCAGGGGTAAAGCATCTCCTCCAGCGCCGAATCGCTGGCCGATCCTTTCGCGAAATCAAGCAGCTCCCCCACCATGCTGGTGATGCGTTCAACCTGCTTCTGGATGCGAACCTGGGCTTCGCGGCGCGACTTGGCGTTGGAGCCTTTCATGCAGGCCATCTCGGAAGAAAGACCGATGATGGCGAGTGGATTTTTCAGATCATGCACGATGGAGCTGGCGAAGCGGCCAACGAGCTGCATCCGCTCGGCCTCGAAGACTTCGCGGACGTACCGCTCGTTAAACATGCGCATGCGCTGGCTGATTTCCCGCACCATGGCCAGGGCCAGGCGCGGCGCCTTGTCGATGAGTCCCAGAAGCTCCTCTCGCCGGATGAACCACACCCGCGCCGGCTCTCCGGCCACGGCATTGGCCGAGCGCGGGTCGCTGTCCAGCACGGCCATTTCCCCGAACATATCGCCGGGCCGGATGGTTGACAGAACGCGGGTTTCGTTTTCGCTGACGTTGGTGGTGATCAGCACCGTGCCCGATTGAACGAAATAAATGCCATCGCCGGGATCGCCCTTGCGGAAAATCACCTGCTGGCTCTGGAACGCGATCTCCCGGCCCGCTTCACCCAAGCGTTTAATCTGCCGCGGGGACAGGTCCTTAAAGAGCTTGTTGGACGGAAGAACAATCACGGCGCCATGCTAGCGGCGCAGCCGGGAAATTGCCATAAAATCGTTGCGATTTTTAGCGGCGCGGGCGGCAGAAGGCGGGCGGCGGCGGAGTGCTCGACTGGTGCGCGCGGTGTCGAAGACCAGCCGCGGCAACATTGTCATGGCTGGGGCTGGTCTTCGACACAGCCGAATCTCCGCCGTTTTCCTTACCAACTTGTAATGATCCAGAAAGAATCCTGTCATCCGCCTGCGGCAGCTTATGTCCAGTTCGATACACGGAAAAAAGAACAGAACTTTTGAGAACATTATGAAATTGAATCATCTATCCCAAAAAATGGCCGCCCTCATTGTCGGCGGATCAATCCTCGCGGGCGGCGGCGCAATCGTGCTCAGCGTCCATGCCAGCGATCAATCATCGAAGCCCAAAAACATCGGCCTTGTCGTTGATGACAAGCCGCTCGCCACCAGCGTCAAGGTTTCCACCAGCTTCGCGCCGGTCGTGAAAAAAGTCATGCCCAGCGTGGTGAAGGTGGATATCCGAATTCCCGGAAAAGAAGTGAACTTGGGCGTGCCGGGTTTCCCGGATAACCCGCTCTTCCAGCAATTCTTCGGCGGCATGCCCCAGCGCCACATGATGACCCCCGAGCAGCGCGGCGTTGGCTCCGGTGTAATTGTCACCAAGGACGGCTACATTCTGACCAATAATCACGTGGTCGATGGGGCGAATGAAGTCAATGTTACCTTGAACGATGGCCGCCAGATGAAGGCAAAAGTCATCGGCAAAGACGCCAAGTCCGACATCGCCGTCATCAAGATCGATGAAAAGGATCTGCCTGCGGTGACCTTCGCTGACAGCGCGCAATGCGAAGCCGGCGATGTTGTCCTGGCCATTGGCAATCCGTTCAACGTCGGCCAAACCGTGACAATGGGCATCATCAGCGCGACGGGCCGCGGCGGAGTTGGCATCGAAGATTACGAAGACTTCATCCAAACCGATGCCGCGATCAATCCCGGCAATTCCGGCGGCGCTCTTGTGGACGCGGAAGGCCGCTTGATCGGCATCAATACCGCCATCTACAGCCGCAGCGGTGGAAATCAAGGCATCGGCTTCGCCATCCCGACCGATCTCGCTCGCGGGGTGATGACGAGCTTGATTGAGCACGGCCGCGTGACCCGTGGTTATCTCGGCGCGCGAATCCAGGATATAGACGGCGCGCTTGCCAAAGCATTTGACCTCAAGAACACGCAAGGAGCGCTCGTAAGCGCTGTCGAGCCGAATGGCCCGGCCGCCAAAGCGGGCATCAAGGCTGGCGACGTGATAACGAAATTCAATGGCCATCCTGTCAGCGACGGACGGCATCTCCGCCTGGAAGTCGGCGCGACGGCCCCCGGTGAGAAAGTTGAAGTGGCCCTCCTGCGCAACGGCAGCCCCAAGACACTCGATGTCAAGGTGAAGGAAATTCCCGGTGAAGAGCAATTGGCCAGCAAGGATTCCAGCAGCGAGAGCACCGCGACGGACACGCTGCAAGGCGTGGCGGTGACGGACCTCGATTCCCAAGCCCGCCAGCAATTCAACATCCCCGAAGACGTGAAAGGCGCGCTGGTCACAGAAGTGGCCCCGAACTCCGCCTCAGCAGACGCGGGCCTCAAACCCGGTGACGTAATCACCGAGATCAACCGCCACGAAGTGACGAGCGCCAACGACGCCGTCCGCCTGACGGAACACGCCAAGACCCGCACGACCCTCGTGCATGTCTGGAACAAAGAAGGCGTCCGCTACCTGGTTGTTGACGAAAGCAACGCCGGTTAATCCGCGCCGAGCGAGGACCAATTAGAAAACGAATTCCACCAAACAACATCCCGCGCTGGCGAAAGCCCGCGCGGGAATTTTTTGCCTCGAACACTTCAAGTTCAAATCTTTAGGTGTGGTAATCCGGTGCCAGTTGAGCGCCCGCGAGTTTCCACGTTGTCAATCCATGCCGCTTAAATCCTCATTGGCTCTTCTCTACGCTCTCGGTCTTTCTCCTGTTCAATTTCAAAAAATCGTATGCGCTGATGGTTCGACGGCGTCATCGTTTCAACGCATTTGTCACCACCACCGATGCCCCCCACAACATGCCGACTGCCAGCCCTACTGTGTGAACAGTGTTCGCAATGTCTGGAATAACATGAACCAAACAAAGAAAGTACCACGAGATCATTATCAGAACGGATTGGGAGGTCAGGCCAAAGCCAGAGCGCGGATCGAAATAACCGCGCATCCAAATGTAGCCAAAAAGTCCGTAATCAACGCCTGACAGGCCGCCAAACGACGACACGCCCATCAGATACTCAGCCCAGTTCGATAAAACACCAATCACCACCACCATCAGCAGAAGCGCCAGCGAGCCCCGGCGAACCTCGATCACGGAGCCGAGGTTCCAAAGCATGTAGACGTCGAAGAAAAGATGCATCGGGCCGAAATGGACAAAAATCGGAGTCAATAATCGCCAATACTCCCCCGCGCGCACCGCTATGGGAACAAATGGAATGTGGCCGGAATATTCATATTCGTCGATGGCCAGCTTGTGGAAATCCCCAAACGTGGGTTCCAGCCCGATTTTCAGCGTCACCAGCAGCGTGATCGCCATGAGCGCCATCGTGACTGGCGCGAAGTTTGAGTTTCGCCAGATTCGTTCGCGCGTGTGAATGCGCTTGGCCGCCTGCTCTTCCTCGCGCGCCCGCTTGCGTTCGATCACTTCCGCCGCCTGCAAGCCGATCTGGTACTTTTTTTCGCCCGGATTTCGGACAAAAGCATCCAGCGCCTTCAGCCCCGCCTCGATTTGATCTTCCGAATAAACCCAAATGGCCCAGCCTTCCGCATCCGGCTCGACGTTGTTGCGGATGTCGGTGGAAGTCAGGTAGCCCGAAAAAGTCCGGGCCTGGCTTTCGTCTTTCAAATGACCGATCAAACGCATCGTCATTTTAAAGTGGAGCAATCGCCGGGGGATTCCAGCTAAATCGGGGAGTGAGCGTTGAGAACGATGTGGAAGGCAGTCTTGCCGCCAGGACTTCGCGGTGGTAGCGTGCCCGCCATGTCCGCGATTTCCGAACAGTTGGATGCAAAGCTGAGGCGTCAAGGTCATGAACCACATCGGCGAGGTGATGAAGGTGTTCAAGGTTGCCACAGTTCAGAACAAACATGCCGTGACAAAAACAAAATTGAGGAAGAAATCAGCTAACTCCAAGAAGGGGTTGAAAAGTCCGTTTCGTTACGCGGGCGGCAAAAGCTGGTTTGTAAAAATCGCCAGCAAATGGATAGCCAATCGGCCGGTTCGTCCGAAGTTGCTGGTGGAACCGTTCGCCGGCGGCGCCAATATTTCCTTGTCCGCTGTTCATGCCAACCTGGTGGACAAGGCGGAATTTTCCGAACTCGACCGGGACGTTGCTGCGACATGGAAATCCATGCTCAACGGCCATTCCGTCTGGCTGGCGGAAAAAGTCCGCAGCTTTCCCATCGGCCGTCGGAACGTAATTAAGCACCTAGAACAGAAACCCGCCACGCTGCACGAACGGGCGTTTCGTTGCTTGCTTCGCAATCGTACCGCTCGTGGCGGCGTGATTGCAGACGGGGCGGGATTGATCCGCAAAGGCGAGGACGGCAGGGGAGTGCGCTCGCGCTGGTATCCCAAAACGATTTCCAACCGGATCACCGCGATTTCCGCCTTTAGAGAAAAATTGAATTTCTTCCAGTGCGACGGGTTTAAGTTGATTCAAAAACACAAGCACAAGAAAACCACGTTGTTTTTTGTGGATCCGCCTTATACGAAGGCGGCGCGGCGTCTCTACCGTCATTGGGATATTGACCACGAACGCTTGTTTCAAGTTTTGCAGCAGGTGAAGGGCGATGTCTTGATGACCTACGACGACACGCGCGAAGTCCGGCGCTGGGCGAGGGAGTATGGGTTTCGGGTCAAGACCATCGCCATGCGCACCACCCACCACACCACGAAACGGGAACTGATGATCTCCAAGAGTTTTGGCTGGCTAAAAACTCGGTTATGCTGGCGTAGATTGCGCCTAACGGCTTGACTAATGGGTGACTTCCGGCGCAAACTAACGGACATCGAAAGGCACAATATATGGATTATGAATATGTTGACAGGATGACCGAGGCGGAAGCGAAGCACGAACTAAAGAAATGTATTCGCTTAAATGGGCTAGCTGTCGAGGCTTTTCTTCGCAGCGAGTCGGAGGTAGCGGCGTTCAAGCGCGGACAAGCGGAGTTTGAACAGCGCAAGGCGGACTTTGAAGCAAAAACTGCGGCACTCGATAAAAAGGCAAAATAACAGCCTTGCAGCAAAGTTAATTTCAAGCACCTCTTGGCGCGTAATTCTGTCACCGCGCCCCACCTTGTGCCACAATGCTATAGCCGCGCTGGCTTCATAGGCGAGGCGCAATCTGCGCCAGCATGACCAAAAACTCCACCCAAACCTAAACGTCGAGCTTCCACTCCGTCCGGCAGCAATTGAGCAACCGGTTGGCAAACCCGCCGGCGGCTGTGGCTCCGTGGGAATGTGCGACTACGCGGCAGCGGTCAAAGAGCAGCCTCGCCGACCGCGCGTGCTTGTTCCATTGGTCTTGGTCGTGAACCCGGTGCGGCATGAAAACGGAACGGAGCAGAGAACTGACTGACCCCCGATCCATCCATTGGTCCCAAAAGACATTTGGGTCGAGTTCGGTGAGTTTGTTGATCCAGTTGTCTCCCGCCGCGCATTGCCCAAATAGAATGATTTGGCTGGCCCGGCCATCTTGAAAACCTTTCCAAGCCACTAAATCTAACTTGCTATCCTTGGCTGAAAGGGTGGGCTGCTTTTTAAATCCATCGCCCTCTCCCAGCTTTTTGGCAAGGTCGTTGATGTTTGCAACAAACCGCTTTTCGCCAGTCTTTTTGTGGCGGCAGCTTGTTCCAAAAATGATGGCCTCGCCGCCCAGATAGTTTTGGGCGGTATATCGCGCCAGTTCCTCGAACAGCAGCCACGGATTTTCCGGCGCTCCCTTGCGCGTCTTCCATTTGCAGTAGGAAAGTGCCAGGCAAAAAATATATGCGGGATAGGTGTCGGCCTTTGCCTTCAATTCTATGGACGTGTTTTTTCTTTCAAAGGGATAGGCGTCTTTCCCGGCGGCGCTTTCCCGGCGGTCAATTTCGGTGAATACATTCCCTATCAGTTCTTCCGGATCGGACTTTCCCAGCCGTTTGAGTTCACGTTCCAAATCTCCGGCGCTCGCGCTTTTATCCGCCGCCTGAATCGCGGTCAGTTCCAGCCAGTCGGCCAGGTCTTCCGGCTGAAAAGTCCCAGGAAATTCGATGGAAGCCATGACGGTGTGCGTTACTTGGATTTAATTTTGCGCATTTCTTCCAGCAGGCTCGTGGTGAGCGTCCCGATGGATTCCATCTGCTCCAAAAGTTGTCTGTCCCCTTTGTAACCGGTTGTCACCGTTGCTTTGGCTTCCTGCAATGCATCTTTGGCCTGGGCCAGTGAATCCTCAAAGCGACGACTGTCTCCAAGGCTGATGGAATGGGAACGTTGCAGACTGATTCCCGACCGCAGCGCTGCCAATGCCGGCTTGTTGCCAATGACAGATCGGAGATAAGACAGGTCCGGCGCTTGTGTTCGCACGACCGGTTCAATTTTGCGTTCCTTGCTGCCAAACAGCCAAACCATCAATTGCTCCAAGTCTGGCAATTGCTTCCGTGCGATTGGATTGTCATGCAGGGAGGCTTCCGCAGTTGTGCCCAAAAAAGCCAGCACTTCCGGGTAATCCGTTGCGGTGTACAAATGCGAAAAATAAAATCGGTTCCGGTGAATGTCTTCGCGGTTGAATTTTGTGGATTTTTCCGCTTGTTCAAGTAGCACATACCCGCGATAGATTCGTTTGACTGTGCTGTGTTGGTCGCCAATCTTTCGCGTGATTTCTTCCAGACTCTTGCCATACTCGCGTCGGACTTTTGCCACATAAGCCGCCTTGCTCAATGAATCCCATTCTTTCGGCCCATTCACATGCCGGAAGCCAAAGTATTCCCACAAGTCCTCGCGCTTGGGATAAATCGAAACGGGCAGCGTTTGCAGTCTGTCTAGGGCTTTCGCGTCAAGTGCTGGCAAATCTGTCGACCGAGTCGCCTTCCGAAGATTCTCATCACGCAGGAGTTTTACCGCCGTAAGCCGCCGGTTCCCTTCGACTACGCAATAGGCCTTCTTCCCGTTAATGGGAGAAGCAGGAATTGCAAACAGAGGCTCTTCTTCAAAAAAACCGTTCGCGGCAATCGACAGCGCGACCTCGTTCACCGCCATTTCCTTCCACATCGCCTTGATGAGTTCCCCCTGGTCGGTTGTTTTAACCATTCCTTCCAAACGCGGGTTTTCGGGATCAAGCAGCAACTGGTCGACCTCGACCGCTTCAATTTGAAGGACTTTTTCTGGCTTCCTGCCGCTCATAAGTGGAGCAATCCTGCGTCGTCTTGGCTGGGGTGACAAACCAATTCTTCGGAATGATTGAACCATTTCCCAGCGCAGGACACCGGCGATTGAGGCGAGTGGGCGAAAACGCAGGTCGCCAAACCAGGCGGGAACGGCTATACTCGCGATCCGTGATGATTCAGGCATGACCACCGAGCCTTCCCAACCAGTTCCTACGGAGAACGGATTGGCCCATAAACTGGGGCCTTTCGACGCGACCCTCATTGTCATGGGAGGGATTATCGGGGCGGGCATATTCAAGAATCCCGCTGTCGTCGCGCGACTGGTGCCTACGCCCGCCATGACGCTGGGCGCGTGGATCATTGGAGGCGTCCTGGCCCTGATTGGCGCCTTCATCTACGCGGAACTGGCGGTGTTGCGGCCAAGGGTGGGCGGACAATATGCCTACTTGCGCGACGCGTATCATCCGATCGTGGCCTTTCTTTACGGCTGGGTCTTGCTGCTCGTGATCCAAACCGGATCGATGGCCGCGGTGGCGATCATTTTCGCCGAGTATCTTCGAGAACTCACCGGGATCGGGCTTTCCTCCCGGGTCATTGCCATCGCCACGCTCGCGGTGCTTACCGTAATCAATTGCTTCGGAGTGCGGGCTGGCAGCAATGTTCAAAATGTGCTGATGCTGATCAAGATTGCCGCGATTGCCGGTTTGATTGGAGTTGGCTTGATGGTTTCGCCGAGCGAAACAGCGCCGGTGGCTGTCGCCGCGGGTGGCAGCGGTGGATTGAGCGGAATGACAGCCGCCATGGTGCCGGTGATTTTCGCCTACGGCGGCTGGCAGACCGCAAGTTTCCTAACCGGGGAAATGCGAAATGCCCGCCGCGATTTGCCGCGCGGACTGGTGATCGGGGTCCTGGGGGTGATCGCGCTTTACCTCGGAGTCACGTTCATCTGCATTCACGCCCTTGGAATTGACGGCTTGGCCGCGACCAAAACCCCTGCCTCTGAAGTCATGCGGCGGGCCATGGGCGCCACTGGAGCCAAACTCATCGCGCTCGGAATCGCCGTCTCCACAGTGGGTTTTCTCAGCCAGAGCGTTCTCACCGCGCCGCGAGTCTATTATGCGATGGCCCGTGATGGCGTGTTTTTCAAGGCGGTGGGGCGCTTGCATCCGCGCACCAAAGCGCCGGTGGTGGCCATCGTGCTCCAAAGCGTCCTGGCAGCTTGCGTTGCGCTCTGGATTGCTTACTCACAAATCCTCGATTACGTGGTTTCGGTCGATGTCATCTTCTTTGGATTGACCGCCGCGTCTCTTTTCATTTTTCGCTCCAGGGAGAAGAGCGCACCTGCTGGCACAGGCAATTCCGTGGTTCTCCGTGTGCCCGGGCATCCCGTCACCACGGCCACTTTTGTCATTGTTTGCTGGGCGATATCGGCCAACTCCATTTGGACATCCCCGAAAAACGCAGGCGGCGGGGTCGTCATTCTGCTGGTTGGTTTCGTTGTTTACTGGTTCTGGGATGGAAAAGCCATCCCCGAAAGGAGCGACATCTCTGAATGACCGATCACACCGGAATGTATCAATCATTGCAGGACCGGGCCTGTTTGGCTTTCTTCCATCACTGGGCCGCAAATTTGGAGTCGGCGTAAAACTCCAGGAAGCCGCATTTCTCACAACGAAAGGTCCCGATGGGTATCCCTTCACCCTTTGGTGCTTTCGTCCTGGTCCAAAAGGATTTCTTGGGCTGCCCCTCGAACCAGCCTTCCACGTAAACCGGCCCGTCGGAGTAATCTGGAATGAATCCCTGGATCATGGCGCCTGAGCATTTTGGGCACTTCATTGGTTCGTTTGTCATATCACCCCGAGAATACCCCAGGGTAATCCGGAGGCTAGTATAAACCCACCCGCTCTTGGGATGGCCAGGTCGATCTGCTCGTCCACTCGCCACTTTCACCAATTAACATCATCAACACCAACTCCAACACCAAAGAACAACACCATCATGACCACACTCAAATGCAATTATTCCAAAAAACTGGGTTTGCCCGAACATAAGTAACGTACTCCTCGCGCGTGCCCCCCACGGAACAATTTGGTCAAACGATACGGCCATACGCGGGTGCAACTCAACGGAGAAAGAGGCTGAGCCACCGCCGACTCGCCACATGCACCGGCAAAGTCGTTCGCAGCGACGACAACTTTGGTGGCGATTTAATTTTCACGCCTGCGCTCTTTCCACGGTTCTTTCCGTTTGTCTCATGGGTTTTGTTCGTTTCACAATCAATCTCCGCTCCATTGATAATCGTATCCTCCGAGCGGATCATAGTGCCAGGCTTGAAAATGTTTCGGCGCGGTGTTCGCATCCCAATAAATCTTAATATAATTCACATGGCCATCCACGAAACTGACGACGTTTTTGGAATCGTCGACACCGGCCACTGCGCCGGAGGGCAATCGCTGTGGCTGATGCCAGGAGTATGGCGCGAGAGCCGGCCATTCCGTGACGAGAACCGTTCTTGCCGGACTTTTTATTGAGGTCAATTTGCGCCCTGCAATGCCGGGAAACGTAGTTGTGAATGGATAATCAGAACGAATATTTCCTGCATTGAACGCATAACTTGAGTAGTTGTAGTTCGACTGCGAATGCAGGCTTTGAGCCACATACGAACGTGCATAAGCACCCGTATAGTAAAAAGTGTCGGCAGGACAGGCGAACAACGTGTCCTGGGGAGAGGAGGCGCCCGGCAGTCCAACGTAGCTACCGATCCAATTTCGATAATCCATCCAAACATTGGGATCGTGATTTGTGCTGACCAAAGTCAAAACATTATCGTGGTCATCGGCATACATGTGAACGCCGAGATTGATTTGTTTGAGATTGTTCAGGCATGCCGTCCGTTTCGCTTCACCTTTGGCGCGGCTTAGTGCCGTCAGCAGCAATGCGGCGAGAATCGCGATGATGGCCACGACCACCAGCAATTCGATCAGTGTGAAGGCGCGCTTCATCATCTCAATCCCCGCTCCATTGGTAATAGTATCCCGCCGGTGGATCATAGTGCCATGCTTGGATATGGCCGGGAAAAGTGTTTGAATCCCAGTAGATTTTGACATAGTTGGCGTGGCCATCTACGAAACTGAGCATATTCTTGGCATCGTTAACCCCGTATTGCCGCGGAGGCAATTTTTGCGGTTGATGCCAGGAATATGGAATCGTAGCCGGGCCTTCTTCAACGAGAACTGTTTTTACGGGATTTGTTATTGAGGTCAATTTGAATCCCGCAATGCCAGGAAACGAATATACTCCAGGGCCGCGGATGTTTCCTGCGTTGAATAAATAGCTCGAATAATTGTAAATCGCCAGCAGGTGAATGCTTCCGGCCACATAGGAAGCGGCATCAACATTAGTGTAATTAAAAGTGTCGGCAGGACACGCAAAGAGGGTGTCTTGTGGAGACGAAGCGCCGGTGAGGCCGACGTAGCTTTTCATCCAACTTTTGTAATCCGTCCACACCTGCACCGATGTATTGGTGCTGACTAGGGACAAAACATTGTCGTGGTCATCGGCATACATGTGAACGCCGAGATTGATTTGTTTGAGATTGTTCAAACAGGTCGCCTGCCGCGCCTTGCCTTTGGCAGCACTCAACGACGGCAGCAGCAATGCCGCTAGAATTGCGATGATGGCGATGACCACCAGCAGTTCAATGAGCGTGAAAGCGCGCGTTGGGTTCGCATCTATTTCGACAGCCATAACAGGTTCGTTTTGCTCTTAATAATCTGGTGGGAGCTGATCCAACTTCCATTCATTGCCGACCTCCTTCATTTTGAATGTGTCTTCGCGTTCCTTTCCCTGCACGTAAAGATGCAGAATAATCTGATCGTCAGCGACGACTTCCTGATTGAGGACGCGAAATCCTGTGATGGCGCTAACATGTCCTTTGGCGCTTTGCGTAAAGAATTCTTCAAGAGACAGGCCTCGTTTTTGAAGCTCGCCTTCAAATCGCTGTTGAAGTTGCTGTTGCAGATCGGGTGTCATGCTGGCAAGAAGCGTTTTTCCATCGGCATGATTTCCCGCCCAAAGAACTGTTTCCAGAGCTGATGCCGGGTCCGCATATCCGGCTAAAGCCCACGATGACTTTGGAAAATCCGTCCGCGCTTGAGCTTGATGGTGGTGTTGAATCACCAAGGTTGTTGTGCCGGCCGACAGAATGACTGCCGCGCTGATCGCGATTGCTGTTTTTGCTTTTGACCACGCCATTATTTTCAATGCTCCTTTGATGACGGTTAAGGTGGAAGCCGAAGCCGTCGTGCCTTTGGCAATCGCCGCGACCGTCACGGATTTTGCAAGCGCCACCGGCGCGGCTTGAACGGAATTGGCGGAAAGCGCGACGGCAATTATCGATGCGCTTGAAGCGACGCCGCGTTTGGAAAAATACGCGCGCAACTTCTCCATGGATCGTTCCACACGCTTTCGTGCGGCCCATTCGTTCATGCCTGCCACGATGGCCGTTTCCCCAAAGCTTTTGTTTTCAAAAAAGCGCAAGACGACCAACGTGCGGTCTCTTTTGCTTAATTGTGACATGGCCGCTTCCAGGAGGGGCTCGATTTGCCGCCAAATACTTTCGGTTTCCACATCATTTAATGTTGATTGCATGTATGCCTCCTGTTCACGGGCCTGGCGGCGGCTTTTGTGGGTGAGAAAATTCATGGCGGAAAATCGGGTGGTTTCATAGAGCCAGCCAGTGAGAATGGTTTTGGGAGGCAGACGGGCAGCTTTCCTTGCAAGAATGATGAAAACGGTCTGAGCGACATCCTGTGCGTCCTCACCGTTGCCAGTGAAGCGAAGGGCAACGGAATAAACGAGATTGATCTGCCGATGGACAATTTCCTCGAATGCAGATTCAGAACCAGAAGCCGCATATTCCCGCAATAGATCGATATCTCTGTTATCTGGCATTTGCTTAATTATCTTCGCCAGAATTGAAAATTGGACAGTTTTCTTTTAACCCGTGATTTTTAAGACCTTCCAAGCGATCTCTGGAGCGGTTTCCCGGTTCCGCCGCTCGTGGATCGCAGCCAATCATGGTCGAGCGCCTGCTTGCGGTCAGCGTCAACGTCCTGCGGCACGGACCGTGGCGCAGGCAGGCCCGTGCAAGTTGGCATTCTACAAAACAAGCACCACTTTTTGACACGAGGGTTCGATTCCCTTCACCCGCTCCATTGATTACCAACGACTTACGGAGCAGTGCAGTAAAAGTGCAGTAAACTGTGGTCGAAATGTCCACAGATTGCACGGCTTACAATTGCTGCCAATGGAACTCGGTCTTCTGAAAGCAACTGCTTTTTTTACAGGACGCCCCCGACATCAGCTTCTCGAAAATCTGGTCATCCCTGCGGAGCCACACTATTCTCGCTTGATGCTATTGACGGTTACAACAACGCATCAGCCAGCGACCGACCTGGGGCATTTGCTTCGCAAAAATCCAGCAGACGCGGGAAACTAATGAAGTCGACTGGTCGCGCAACTTAATGGAGAAGCGAAATGACCAATCGCGTTCAATGCCTCATTTATGTTTTCCTTTTCATAGCCTTTTCCGGATTGGCGACGGGAACAAACGAGGCGATCGTGAAGGAAAGCAACAGCCAGGCCCTCAAAGGCGTTGCCGATGCGAGGGTGGATCTGGCAGTTTATGACAGTCTGGTCGGCAGATACGATTTTGGCAAACTTCAAGTGCTGAGAGTGACGCGTGACGGAAACCATCTTTTCGCGCAATTCGCCGGCCAGATCTGCGAGATTTTTCCCAAGTCGGAGACTGAGTATTTTTGGAAAGCGATGGATGCGCAGGTCACTTTTGTGAAGGACAGCCGGGGCAAGGTAATAAGAGCTGTTTACCACCAAGGCGATCGGACCATTGTTGGGACCAGAATGGCGTCTCTCGAACTCTTTTGGCTCTCCCTATATGGAAGATGGTTTGGTGCTGCGGTCTTGCTCTACGCCCTTTCCATCGGTCTCTGCGTTTCCATTCGCGACCGTGTTCCATTCCAAATCATGCGCGAATTTTATCATTCGCTGCCGCGGAACTTCGCAGGTTGCTTCAAGGGCTCGAATATTGCCTGGCAATTCGCTGCGATCGGTCTGGGCATTGTCCTGGTGACCTCCGGATTCGACTGGTTCTATTGGCGCGCCACGCGCAGCCCGCAACTTCTGGCTTGGATGATTCCCGGGGTCAATCTCGGAGTATGGGTTCCATTGACTTTGCCGCCATTGCTTCTACTGGCCGGGATGGCCCTTAAGAGAGAACCGATCACTCGAACAGGATGGGCCTTGGCGCAGGCGGCTCTGATTGGTTTCGTGCTGGGCGAGCTTATCAAGGTCCTCACCGGGCGGCCTCAGCCCCCGTGGATTAAAGGATCGGACACCAGTCATATACCGGACACCAGCCATGTGTTTCATTTCGGTTTGCTCCGCAGCGAAATTGTATCGGGCTGGCCCTCTGGCCATACGATCATTGCGTTCGGCATGTCGGCTACACTGTTTTGGTTGTTTCCGAAAAAAAGATGGATTGGCGCTGCGTCCCTGCTCTACGCCCTTTACATCGGTCTCAGCGTTTCCATGACGGCTCATTGGTTTGCGGATTTTGCATCGGGAATCATCTTTGGCATCGTCGTCGGGACGACGGTGGGACGAAGTTTTGAGGCAATGGATTTTCCGGGTCGAGAAAGGAGAATTGGAAATGAGTAGGAAGTGGATCATCGTCGGAATCGCCACAATTTGTTTGGTCATCGGCGTTGTGCTTTCACATCGGATCGAGCCGGGCGTTCGCGTCGAAAAAATAACGCTGACGACAAACACTCCCGCGCTTCGAATTTTTCCCGTGTCGCCCCGCCCGTATCCGATTGCGCTGCTCGCTCACGGAAACGGCGGCTCGAAAGAAATGATGTTTCGTTTCGGCGAGGCGCTCGCCGCCGCTGGTTTTGAGTGCTATTCCGTGGATCTGGCCGGATATGGAGAATCGCCGCTGCCTTGTTCGCTCACCAACATCGATCGCAACTTCGAAGAGACTGCGCGGGCGCTTGGAGCGGTGGGTGTTTTCATCGGCCATTCGCTTGGCGGTGGTGTTGGGGGCTGGAGCGTGAACAAAGCGGGATTTCGCCCCAAGCTCTTTATTGGGGTCGGCGCCCCGGTCAAGTTGGGCGAGCACGGGCCGCCGCTGCTTTTGTTGGGAGGTTTATTTGATGAACTTTTTCGACCAGCCCAGTTGAGAGCCCGATCGGATGCGCAGGTTGTCATTTCTCCCTGGTGCGAGCACATTGGCGAAGCCTACGATCCAGTGCTTGTGAGGGCGGCGGTCACAGCCGCATGCGCGGCTGTCGGCAAACCAGTCCCCGCTGCTCCGACCGCGTGGCGGTGGCGGTTCGCCGGTCTTGTGCTGGGAATGGCGGGCGCGTTGGTCTTGATGTTTCGCCTGCCTGAACTTCATCCCCGCCTGGCACGACTTCGCGGGTTTATTGTTCCTGCCGCTCTACTCATCGCTCTCTTTCTGACTCTGGGGCTGTGGGTGGGAGTAAGCCTGCAACTGCGCCGCCTCCCCGCGTATTTTGCTGCCTTGGCAGTTGTATGGCTGGCGCTTGCCGGCATCGGCAGGCTGCGGTTGCCCCGATGGAGCCTGGTGGTGGTCACCGGGATATTGGCGCTTGGTTGCCTGACAGTTGCCTTCGCAACACACATTTTTCTTTTTGCCACACTCATGTGCACCTTGGCAATCAGTACGTTGTTGTTGTTGCCGAGCACTCTGGTGGGCAGAATCGCCACTCGAGGCGGGTCGAGGCGAGATGGCGACATTGCCATGGCCATCTTTGCGAGCTGCGCCATCGGGCAATTCATGCCACTGTTTTATTGAGAGGGAGTCGAAAACAAGGCCCCAACTATGATTGCGCCTTTGGCAAAATTGATGGATTGGTCATCCATTCAGTTAATGACACTGATGATGCCCGCCATAGAGCATAAACCCAGACTGGAGGAAGCGGTTCAGTTTCTGAAGAGTGCCGACTTCGTTCCCACGGACAGTCAACCGGCGCAGGTTGAATTTAACGGACCTCTCCACTTCCGCTTTCCTACGGCCCAGCCATGCGAATTTCCGGAAAACAATGTCGTTCATGGACGACTTTATCGCTGCGGTGAACAATGGCGGGAGCGGCCCGTGATTATTCTACTGCCTGGATACAACGACTCCGCCAGTTATAATCTCAGATTTCCAGTGATCGCCCGCCGCTGTAATCGCGCGGGATTCAACGTCGCCACGCTGGTGCTGCCTTACCACTTTCAACGCTGTCCGCCTCAGCTCTCGGAGTTTGACACCGGGGATTGCGTCTTTTGGGCGCAAAGAACGGCTCAGGGCATCGCCGAGATTCGCGCCCTCGCCGGGTGGCTGCTGCGCGAAGGGTGCCCCGCGGTTGCGCTGTGGGGCTATTCGCTGGGAGCGGGTGAAGCAGGGTTGACCGCGTGTCACGATGCGCGGCTGGCCGCCGTCGTTATGGCGTGCCCCCGCGTTTGCCTCAGACCCGCAGTGGAACAACTCGCCGTCAGGCCTCGCATTAGGCGGAGAATGCAGACCGTTCGCGCGCTGTGCGACTCGTTGAATCTGACACCGATCAATTTGAAAATGATCCGGCCAGCAATCTCCCGGGAAGGAATTCTATTGATAGAAGGGATTCATGATTCACTCTGTTCCCAGGATGATATCGAGGACGTCTGGGAAGCGTGGGGACAGCCTGACATTTGGCGGTTGCCGCATGGGCACGTCGCCATTTGTTGTGGGTTCGTGCCAGGTTTGACGGGACGCGTCCTGCGTTGGTTAATGCCGAGGTTGGAAACCAGTAGAAAAAACAACGCATGATCGCGCCCTTGGCAAAATTGATGGACTGGTCGGCCATTCAGGCTACGACCATGCTGATGCCGAGCACCAATGCACTAAGCCCGCGCACGGAAGAGGCGCTCAAATTCGTGAAAATGCCGGACTCCTTGCCCGTCGAAGGCCAACCCGCGCAAGTTGAGTTCGATCCCGACGAATCAGGAGTGCGCTTTCGTTTTCCAACGCCGCAACAGAGCGACTTTGCCGGGAACAATACTGTTTATGGCCGGCTCTACCGCTGTCGGGAGCGCTGGCAGGAACGACCTGTGATCGTTCTGTTACATGGTGCTGGTGACTTCCCTGAATACCATTTCAGATTTCCATTAATCGGCCGCCGTTGCAATCGAATGGGACTCAACGTGGTGACGTTGGTCGCACCTTATCACTTTCAACGCCGTCCGCGTCAACTGAAGGCGAGTGGCAACATGGATTGCTTGATGATTGCGAAAACAGCAACACAGGCGATTGCTGAAATTCGGGCACTGACCGGCTGGCTAGTGAAGGAAGGCTGTCCCGCCGTAACGCTGTGGGGTGTTTCGATGGGCGCATGGTATGCGGGGATGGCGGTCTGCTGCGATGCGCGCCTGCACTCTGTCGTTCTGGCCGCGCCCGCCGTGCGTATGAATCCTTGGATGGAGCAGCAAGCCATTCGACCTTGTATTCGGCGGAGATTGCAGGGCCTGCGCGAGGTGTGCGAGAAATTGAATTTGTCTGCGTTGAATTTGACCTCGTCCCAGCCAGCCATCGCTAAGGATAATATTTTATTGATTGAGGGGATCCATGATATGTTCGTGCCGAAGGAAGATGTCGAGAATCTCTGGCAGTCGTGGGGACAACCCGACATCTGGCGGTTGCCGCACGGACACGTCGGCGTTTGTTGCGGGTTCGTGCCGGGGTTGACGGGTCGTGTGCTTGACTGGCTGACACCGAGGTTGGAAGCCGGTCGAAAAAACAACGCATGACCTCACTCTTGGCAGAACTCATTGACTGGTCGGCCATTCAGATTGTGGCCACGGCGATGGCTTCCAATGCTCACAAGAATTCAAGACTCAAGGATGCGCCTCAACAGCTTCAATGTCTAAGCTTCACTCCCAAGGATACAGGGCATAACCCGAACAAGCAGTCCTCGGATCAGCATTCTTAACGCTATTTACCACTTTACACCACTAGCGACACGAGGGTTCGATTCCCTTCACCCGCTGCGTGGCTAATCTGCGGAAAACCGGCTTGGCTCCGCAGGAATCGAGGCATACATTGCTCCCATGCTGGACGAACAGCCGAGCTCCGAACAAATTGCGTTGTTTCGCCGCATGACACCGGAGCTGCGCTGGCGCGCGGCGCACCGTCTCTACTGGACGATGCGCCGGCACAAGGCCGCGTTCCTGCGATCCCTTCACCCCGATTGGCCGGAACTCAGGATTCAAAAAGAGGTCCGCGAGATTTTCTCCAATGCTCGAACCTGACTTGATTGAGATTTTCGTGCAGCCGTTGAACCGGGCGCGCATTCGGTATCTTATTAGCGGCAGTGTGGCGGCCATGCTCTATGGCGAACCCCGCTTGACGCACGACATTGATTTGTTTGCTTTTCTCCGCTCCGCCGACGCGGCCAGATTAGCGGGGATGTAATTTCTATGTTCCTCCGCCGGAGGCGATCCTCCAAGAACTGGCGCGCGACCGGGGTCATTTCAACATTATTCACGTCGATTCCGGACTAAAAGCGGATTTCTATCTTGCGGGGCGCGACGAACTTCACGCCTGGGCCTTTGGCCGCATCCGAACCTATACCGTTGGAGCCGAAAGCGTCACTGTGGCCCCGCCCGAATATGTCATTCTTCGCAAGCTCGAGTACTATCGTGAGGGCGGACCTGACAAACATCTGCGTGACATTCGCTCCATTCTGGCTGTTTCTGGCGGGCAGTTGGACCGCCTCGCATTGAACGAATGGTCTGTTCGGATCCATGTGGAAAGCGAATGGCGAAAGGCGAGCAAATCACTGTGAAGAAATCGACGCCAAGGTACGATTCCCTTCACCCGTTGCCGCTAGAAAATCAGCGTGGATCTGCGTCCATCTGCGGCCACCGCCGCAATGTCTTTTCTTTTCGCGGTAAATTTTTAGAATCCGCCTGTGGCGGTCGCGACGACAGAACCTGAATCGGCCCATCCATCTTCCCCGCCGGCGGGACGGTGGAAGTGGTTCGTTCTGCTCGCTGTCGTGACGTTCGCCGCCTTCCAGCCAGCGTGGCGCGGCCAGCCGATTTGGGACGACGATGCGCATATGACACCGCCTGTCAGGCGATCCTGGGAGGGGTTGGTGCATACTTGGACATCGCCGGGAACGACGCAGCAATACTATCCGCTCGTTCACACCGCCTTCTGGATCGAGGACAAAATTTGGGGGCAATCGACGTTGGGCTATCATTTGGTGAACATTTCGCTGCACCTCCTCGCGGCATTTTTGCTGTTTCAAATTCTGGCGCGGCTGCAAATTCCCGGTGCGTGGATCGCCGCGTCCGTGTTCGCGCTGCATCCGATTGAAGTGGAATCCGTGGCGTGGATTTCTGAATTGAAGAACACGCTCTCGGCCGTTTGTTATCTGGGAGCCGCGCTGATCTATCTGCGATTCGACAAGACGCGCGACAAGCGCGCTTATGCGGCGGCGTTCCTGATTTTCGCGGCGGGGTTGATGGCGAAGACGGTCATCGCGACACTGCCGGCGGCGTTGCTGGTTGTTTTTTGGTGGGAGCGGGGAACTTTGTCGTGGAAGCGGGATGCCGTTTGGCTGATTCCTTTTTTTGCGGTGGGAATGGCGGCGGGGCTCTTCACCTCTCACATGGAAACGGCGGTCAACGGCGCGCGTGGTTCGGATTTCAATTACAATTTCATCGAGCGATGCTTGATCGCCGGGCGCGTGGTTTGTTTTTACTTCGGCAAGATCGTGTGGCCCGCCGAATTGATATTCATTTATCCGCATTGGGACATCCATTCGCAGGCGCCTTGGCAGTATGCGTTTCCGCTGCTGGCGATATTTGTGATTGTCATTGCCTGGCTGGCTCGAGGTTGGTCGCGCGGGCCGGTGGCGGCGCTATTGTTTTTTGCCGGGACGCTTTTTCCAGCGCTTGGATTTTTTGATGTGTTTCCGTTCCGCTACTCGTTTGTGGCGGATCACTTTCAGTATTTGGCGGGCATCGGAATAATTGTTCTGGGCTGCGCCGCCATTGACCTTGCTTTCCGCCAGCTTCACCAACGCCGGGAAGCGATCGAGAAAACATTTTGCGCCGCGCTGCTCGCATTGCTGGCGGTGCTGACGTGGCGTGAAAGCCGCATCTACACGAACGTGCAAACTCTTTGGGAAACCACGCTGGCCCGCAATCCATCCTGCTGGCTCGCGGAGGATGATCTTGGCGCTTTGTATTTCGATAGCGGAGATTTGGACAAGGCCGCCAGGCATATCAAAGCCTCGATAAAATTGCGGCCTGATAACGCTGAAGCGCACAATAATCTTGGCGCTGTTTATTTGCGCCAGGACAAAGCGGATGCGGCCATCGAGGAATTTCGCCTGGCCCTCAAAGCGCGTCCGCACTTCCCGGAAGCCATGCGAAATCTCGCGGTCGCGCTCCTGCAAAAGGGTGACGCGGAACAAGGGCTTGCCATGGCGCAATCGGCATTGAAGCTTCGCGACGATTTGCCGAAATTTCACGATACCGCCGCCGGCGCATATTTGCGCAACGGCCGCACCAACGAAGCCATTGCCGAGTTTCAAGCTGTCCTGGACCGGCAACCCGACGCCCAAGGCTATTACAACCTGGGCAACCTATTGCTTCGGCAATCGCGCGCGCAGGAGGCGGAAGCCGAGTTCATGGAGGCGGTGCGCCTCAATCCAAAATTTGTCGAAGCCGAAAACAACATCGGCAACTTGCAGTTAGGGCAGGGGAGAATCGATGAAGCCATTGCGCATTTGGAGGCGGCCTTGAAGGCGCGGCCTGATTATGCCCCCGCCCATTTCAATTTGGGAAATGCGTTTCTTCGCCAAGGGCGGGTCATGGATGCCCTGGTTGAATTTAAGAAACTTATCGCGCTGGATCCAAATTCCGCGACACCGCGCAACAGCCTTTCCCGCGTCGCGTGGATTCTTTCGACCTCCCCGCGGGACAATCTTCGAAACGGGGCGGAGGCGTTGAATGCGGCGCGGCAGCTTGACCAGCTCACCGGCGGCACGAACCCTGCCATCGTGGAAGTCCTCGCGGCTTCCTGCGCGGAAACCGGGAACTTCACAGAGGCCGTCAGCGCCGCGGATCGCGCCATTGAACTGGCCACACAGCAAGGCAACACAGCGCTGGCGAAGGCGATGCAGGCGCAATTGGAGAGTTACAAAATGCGGCGGCCTTTTCGGGATCGCGCGTTGCCGTAGCCTGGCCAGCCAAGGGTGCGATAGAGCCCGGTGAGCGACCACTTGGAAAGTCCCTTTCCGTGCTTGCGCTAATCCCTTTTCTAATTAATATGACCGTCCGCGCCAATTGCCGGATGACCGGTCGAGAGGCGCGTTGCGACTCATTATTTAGTATGATAGGCACAATTCGAAAGCACCAGAACTGGCTGTGGGGTTTGGTCATTGCCGCGACCATTATCTCATTCGTGGTTTACTTTAGCCCCAACCAGAGGAATGGCGGGGGCGGAAGCCTGTTCGGAGGCCCACCGGGGCCCGATTTGGGATCTGTCAACGGAGAGAAGGTCACGCCAGCGGAAATGGGCGCCGCGGAGCGGCAAGCGACTCTTTTCTGGCGCATTCGTTCCGGCTCCTGGCCAGAAACCCAGGAACAGCAGAAGCAAATCCGCCGGCTCGCGGAGCAAAACCTGGTGATTCAGTCCTTGCTCAAGGAATATAAAATTACGCCCACGACCGCCGCGGCGGCCCGCGTCCTGCGCGAACTTCTGCAGATCCCGCCGGGCCAAGCCATCGCCCAGGACAAATTGAACCAGTGGGTGCAAACGGAGTTGGGCCGAGGGGGCCTCGGCTGGACCGACCTCGATAATTTTGCGCGCCAGCAAGCGGGGCAGGAATATCTCATGGCGCTGTTTGGCACCTCGGGCGAACTTATTACGCCGAAAGAGGAGGAATTCTTTTATCGCCGCGAAAATCAACCGATGGCGGCGGAAGTCGTCAAATTCCTGACGTCCAATTACGTGAGCGCCGCCGCGCCGTCCAGCGCTGACTTGCAGGATCATTACGCCAAGCACGAAGCGGAATATCGCGTGCCGGAGCGCCTGGTGATCAATTACGTTCCATTCTTCCCCAGCAATTACGCCGCCAGGGCCGATGCCGTGCTCGGAACCAATCTCGATGAGCGGGCCAATCAAGTATACAATCAGCAAGGCCCCGACACATTTAAAGATGAGTCGGGCCAGGTGTTGAGCCTGACGAACGCGCTGGCCAGAATCAAAAGCCAATTGGTTCTTTACGCCGAGCTGGGGGAAGCCCGCAAAGACGCCATCGTTTTCCTCAACGCGTTCGTGCAAGGACACGATGACGCGCACCCGTACGCAGTTACGGATCTCGAGAAATTGGCCAAGGAACGCAACCTGCCGTTCAAAACGACGAAGCCGTTCGATGCCCGCACGAGCACCAACGAGCTTAATCTGCCGCCGCGCGCCTTGCAGGCTCTTTTCTCGCTGCATGATTATGCGCCCGGCGACCCCGAAGCCACCAACGATCCGGAGAAATCCGCGCTGTATATTCAATCGCCGCTGGTCAGCGAGACCGCCGTTTATGTGGCGGGCTTGAACAAACGCATACCAAGCGAGGTGCAACCGTTTGCCGCCGTGCGCGATCAGGTGGTCAAGGATTATCGCGAGTTCAACGCGACCGCTGCCGCCAAAGACGCCGGAGAGAAGTTTGCCTCGGCTGTCCAAGTTGGTTTGGCGCAAGGCAAGCCCTTCGACGCGATTTGCGCCGCCCAGGGTTTGAAGCCCATCACGCTTCCCCCGTTTGCGTTGACGACGACCAATGTTCCGCCGGAGCTTGACCGCGCCACGTTCTCGGAAGTGATGCAGTCCATCTTCCCTCTGCCGACAGGCCAGAGCACGCGTTTCCTCGAAACGGCAGACGGCGGTGTGGTGGCCTATCTGAAAGATCGCCTGCCGGTCGACGAAGCGAAGATGGCGGCGGAAATGCCGATGTTCCTGGCCCGCATGCGCGAGCAGCGCGAGGTCGCCGCGTTCTCGGGC
Organism: uncultured Verrucomicrobiae bacterium; assembly: GCA_963764165.1. Lineage (GTDB taxonomy): Bacteria > Verrucomicrobiota > Verrucomicrobiia > Limisphaerales > Palsa-1400 > Palsa-1400. The sequence continues at coordinate 1,344,746 of CAVXRD010000002.1, read as the reverse complement.
TGGCTGAACAAGCAGTTGCAACTGCGCCTCGTTCCCGCGCCGGAAAACTGAGCCCCGCGAGGGGATGCGTGATCGAGATCATCAAACTTTCCTCTCCGGCGACATCTGAATTCTGGAAAATTCCGGTTCTTTTTGAGGACGACCGCCTGCTGGCGCTGAGCAAGCCAGCGGGACTTCTGACTTCCCCGGACCGTTACGATGCGGCGCGGCCGAACCTGATGAAGCTGCTGCATCGAGACATCGAGCGCGGCGCGCCCTGGGCCAAACAACGCGTGCTGACTTATCTGATGAACGCGCACCGTCTCGATTTCCAAACGACTGGCGTGATTCTCCTGGCCAAAGACAAGCCTGCGCTGGTGTCGCTCGCCACCCAATTCGGCTCAGAGAAGCCCGTGAAAATTTACGTCGCGCTGGTCGAAGGCATCCCGCCGCAGCCGAGATTCGAATGCGATGCGAAGCTCGCGCCGCATGCGCTGCGTGTCGGTTACATGCGCGTCGATCCGAAGGATGGGAAACGGTCGCGCACGGAATTTTCAGTCAGGGAGTCCTTTGACGATTACACACTGTTGGAGTGCCGTCCGCTGACGGGCCGCACCCACCAAATCCGCGTGCATTTGAAATATCTGAAGTTCCCGATCGTGGCCGACGATCTTTACGGCGGGCATCCTCTTTGGCTGTCAAAACTAAAGAAAGATTTTCGCCTCAAGCCGGGCCACGAGGAACGCCCATTGATCGGCAGTCTTGCGCTCCACGCCGAGCAATTGATCATCCGAACGCTGACAGGCGACGGGACCATCAAAATCGAAGCGCCGTGGCCCAAGGATTTGACGGTGGGTGTGAAGTATTTGAAACGGTACGGCGGCCATCCTGCCGCGACCACGGACATCGACTAATCCGGAACGGTTCAGTTGGATTGGGAGCGCGACCGTCTCGGTCGCTCTGGCTGGCGTCTCGCCAGCCAGCTCTTCGGGACCATCACCGATTGGTGGGCTGTCGGAAGATGCGGGAGTTTTCGGCGAGACGCTGAAAACCGCGGTCAAGACGACCGCGCTTCCACAAGCGACTGAATCCTTCCGGCCAGGACCCTATTTCCCAACAGCAGCGACAACTTTTTGCGCCGCGTCGGACATCGAATCGCCGTTGATGATCGCAACGCCGGATTCCGCCAATGTTTTTCTTCCGGCGGCCACGTTATTTCCCTCGAGGCGGACGACCAGCGGCAGGTTCAAGCCCGTTTCTCGAACCGCGCTCACAATTCCGGTGGCGATGACGTTGCAATCCATGATGCCGCCGAAAATGTTGACGAGAATTCCCTTCACATGCGGATCGCTCAGGATGATTTTGAACGCAGCCGTCACCTGGTCTTTGCTCGCGCCACCCCCGACGTCCAGGAAGTTGGCCGGACTGGCGCCGAAATGCTGGATGATGTCCATCGTGGCCATCGCCAGGCCCGCCCCGTTGACGAGGCAGGCGATGCTGCCGTCGAGCTTGATGTAGTTGAGATTAAATTTTCCAGCTTCGATTTCCAGCGGAGCTTCCTCGGAAAGATCGCGCATGGCGTGAATCTGTTTCTGGCGGTAAAGCGCGTTGTCGTCGAGGCTCATCTTGGCGTCGATGGCGAGCAGGCTTTCCTTGCCGTCGGCGGTGGTGACAATGCAGAGCGGATTGATCTCCAGCATGGCGGCATCACATTCCCACCACGTTTTGCAAAGGCCCGCGAACATTTTTGCTCCGGCCGCAATCAATTCGCCTTTCAAACCCAGCGCCGCCGCAAGCTTGCGCCCTTGGAAAGGCATGAGCCCAAGCGCGGGATCAATGATTTCCCGCACGATTTTCTCAGGATTTTTCTCGGCAACCTCTTCGATGTCCACACCGCCTTCGGTGCTTACCATGATAATTGGCCGGCCCGAAGCGCGATCAAGCAGGACGGCGCAATAAAGTTCCTTCTTGATCGAAGGAGCGCCAGCCACCAACAGCTTGCTCACCAGGCGGCCATCGGGCCCGGTTTGCTTGGTCACGAGAACATTGCCGAGCATGGCTTTGGCTTTTTCAAAAACGTCCTCGGGAGTCCGGCACAGTTTGACGCCGCCTTGAAATCCGCTCGTGAACGTTCCCTTGCCGCGGCCACCCGCGTGAATCTGCGATTTGACCACGATCAATGTTTCGCCTTTGGCGAACAAATCAACGGCGATTTTTTGGGCGGCTTCCGGCGTGTCGCAAACTTCCCCGGCGGGAACGGCGACGCCATATTGCGCCAGCAATTGCTTGGCTTGGTATTCGTGTAAATTCATCGGATGTAAATTTGAACGTAGCTGTGATTTAAGAAATTCTACCGCTCGTCGACCGGTTTGACGTGCAATCCCACCGGGCCGATGTAAAGGCTCTGCGGGCGGATGAGGCGGTTGTCGGCCACCTGCTCCAGCAAATGGGCCGTCCATCCCGCCATCCGCGCGATGGCGAAGAGCGGAGTGAAAAGATCGGTCGGAATTCCCAGCGAGTAATAGACGGTGGCGGAGTAGAAATCGACATTCGCGTGCAGCCCCTTTTTCTTGAGCATGATCTCGGCGATGCGATCACTCATCTGGATCCACTTCGGCTCGCCGAGTTTCTGGCTCAAGACCTGCGCCATGCGCTTGAGGTGCGGCGCTCGCGGATCGAGCGTCTTGTAAACGCGATGGCCGATGCCCATGATCTTTTTCTTCTGCACCAGGCATTCTTCGACGTAGGCATCGACCCGGTCCAGCGAGCCGATTTCCTTCAGCATCTTGATGACGCCCTCGTTCGCTCCGCCGTGCAGCGGCCCTTTCAAGGTGCCGATGGCGCTGGTGATGGCCGAATACATGTCGCTCAGCGTCGCGATGGTGACACGCGCGCTGAAGGTCGAGGCGTTCATCCCGTGATCCGCGTGAAGCGTGTAGCACAAATCCAGGGTGCTGGTTTTTTCCGGCGACGGAATTTCGCCGTCCATCATGTAAAGAAAATTGGCGGCTTCGCTGAGTTTCGGATCCGGCAGCACGATGTCCTTGCCCTGGCGGATGCGATGATAAAAGGCGGTGATGACGGGAATCTGCGCAATCAAGCGCATCGCTTTGCGGCGCTGGTCGTCGTAGGAATTCTCGTCGCGCTGCGCATCAAAACATCCGGTCGCCGACACGGCCGTGCGAAGAACGTCCATGGGCGGCGTGTCTTTGGGGACGATGCGCAAAATATCCACCACGCCTTTGGGCAAATCGCGATCCGCCGCGAGGATGCCGTGCAATTCGGCCAGTTCCTTGCGATTGGGAAGATGGTTCCAATGCAGCAAATGAATGACTTCCTCAAACGTGACTTTGCCGGCAAGTTCGTTGATGTCGTAGCCGGCGTAAATTAATTCGCCCGCCTCCCCGCGGACGTCGCTCAGGCGGGTTTGGGCGGCGACGATGCCATCGAGCCCTTTGCTCACGGATTCTGCTGTAGTTGCCATACCTTCCTTTACTGCTCTTTCTCGAAAACCAGCACGTAGTTGACGTTATTGAACGAGCGCGGCAGCAGCAATCGAGTTCCCTCTTCGATTTGGATTTCCGCCGTCTCAGGCAGCGACCCTGGCAGGTTTACTTGATAACCGCCCTGGATGGATTTCCAGGTGCCCGTCGCCACGACCGTGCCTTCTCCGTTGTTGGGGGTGAGTTTCAGCAACAGCTTTTCATCCGGCGTCGCCGTCAGCGAAAGGCCGTCGATGCGCGGGATCAAATCCTGCTCGAGCGCCGCCATCCGGGAGGAGGTCATCCCCGCTCCCTTGCGGCGCAAAAGATCGAGGCTCGCCTTGCGATTGATATTCCATACTCCCAAGATCGACTCCAAGTCGTATTTGGGCGATTGGCCGGTCATCAGGTATTGACTCAGATCATCAAGATCATTCCCAATCAGGGCGGAAACCTGGCGGACAATCGTGCCATTGGTCAGCATGTAATGCACCTTGGGATAGTTCAAAACATCGATGACCTTGGCCTGGCTGGCCAGCATCTGCTGGAATTGGACGTCGCGGGAAAGCTCCTTGAAATCGGGATCCATCCCCAATTCAAGGCAAGGCGGATAATGCGACAGCCGGCTGACAAGCAGCGGATTGTGGAGCACCGTCACCGCGAGGTCGGAGACCTGATAGACTTTCGGCGGCACCATGTCGTAAGACGCCAACACTTTGTCAAGATTGGCGTTGTGAAGATCAGCCCGCGTCACGGTCAGGAATTTCGCCCCGGCCGAATCGGTCTCGCCCGCCGAAACCTCCGTCGTGAAGTAGCCCGCGGAATAAATCAGCAGCGAAATCAAAAGAAAATACACCGCCCCGTTGAGCATCCCAACGGACAGTCCTGTCCGCGAATAAACGCGCTGCCAGCGGTAAAGCGTCTTGTCATCCACCTTGTATTTGAAAAAGACAGCGACCTTGGTGTGAACAACCTGGCCCGCGATTTTGAAAATCGTCAGCACAATCAGGAAGGCCAGAATTTGCGGCGCAAAAAAGTCCCACACCGGATGGTGCAAACTCAAGAGGGGAAGCAAGTGCTGCGTGAGCGGCGAAAGCGGCCCCGCCAGCATGGTTCCGAAGATGAGTCCGAGGAAAGAAAACCCGGCGCGAATCGGACCCTGGTAAAAACCAGCCGCGCCAACAATTCCCAAGCAGAGCAGAGCAAGTAACCAAACCATGCCCGCAAAGTAAAACGCCAGTCCGAGGAAAGCACGCAAAAATTTGCAAGTTTGGCGCTTGCCGGTGGCGCTTCCCTTTTTTGTCACCATGTTTCCCCAACTTTTCGGGGACGAGGTTTCACAGAAACAACCGACGGGATTGGACGCCCGGCGAAGCGGACAAAATCAAGAATCGAACAGGAGAAACCGAGGGCGCGGAGATGAAAAAAATTTTGGTCGGGGAAAAGGGCGTTTTCCTCTGCTGTTTCTTTCGATGTGAGGCAGAGAGAAGTGGCAAAACAGGCGGGTCTAACGGTCAAGCCTTAGGCTGCGGGGAATGCGTTGTGCATTGCAACCGGTCACAGCTTCCCGATCCTCCTGATCCAAAACTCCGGACGTTGATGCGCGTGCGCAATGGCCACCACCCAAAGAGTGTCTCTTCGGATCACGTAGGCGACATAATGCGGAAAAACGCGAAGGTTTACACGACGGTAACCGCGAAGCCTTAGGCGGGGAACTTCCGGATGCTGCTGGATTGAGCTTACAATTGACGCGACCTCGTTGCGGAAGCGGACTCCCAGCCCAATCTCTTTCGATTCGTAGTAACCTACCGACTTGCTGAACTCTCGCTCCGCTTGTTCGAGGACGAGGAGCGTCATCTTCCAAGCTGACGGTCAATATTTCCCAATACTTCGGTGAACGGTCGCCCTTTTGCCAGCCCGGAGTCGACCATCTCGATTCGGCGCCCGATTTCCTCGTCCCAAGCCGATTCGACCTCCAAATCCCCGACCGCCTCCGCTTGCTCCAACAGCGTGCGAGCAAGCCGCAGTTGATCCTGCGGAGGCAGACGCAAGGCTTCGTCTCTCAGTTCAGCAAAATTGCGACTCATTTTAGAACGTTAGCCATATGCGACATCTTGTCCAGTTAATGATTTAATGGTTCTTTCAAAAACCCGCATTGCCCCCACGCGCAAACATCAGCCCAATAAATTGTTCTGTTGTGCGCCCGCAATCATTACGAAGCCGGACTTGTCGCGCCATAGCCTTGGCGAAGGCGGAAAGTCATCTTGGATTCGCCGAAATTCCAGCCGGTCTCATTTAGTGCAAAAATTGAGGACCCTTTTTACTTTTTTTCTGCCATTAATGTTGCGACATCGCGGACTTGGGAATTTTCGTGCTGCCACTGGGCAAGAAACGTCATAAACGGGTCACCCATCAGAGTCCCAAGCCGGTCAGAAAAACGTCGATCTGCTTTTCAAATTGGGGGCGGTCGTATGAGAGCAGAGCCATTCGCCACTGTCCTTGTATGTAAGTTATGATGATCGGGACGACGGTTGCTGGATCAAAGTCGGGAGGCAGCAGCCCCGCTTGCTGGTCAGCTTTCAACCGCGCAATCATGGCTTCGGACATCTTTGATATTTCTTGCTGAATGAACTTTCTTAAGCTGGGTTCCGCCAGGACTTCGCCAGTCACGCTGGCTGCCATGAGACAAAGTTTCGACGGCGCACTGGGATTGTCCAAACAGTTGAGTATCTCCTTGAAGAGCGCCCGCACTCCTTCTCGTCCCGTCGGCGCCGAAAAAAGGGCCTTTCCGCGTCGTTGTCCGACGGTTGCGTTGTAGTGTTTGAGGCATTCCAAATAAGCGGAATCCATGCTCTTGAGCTTGTTGTAAAAAGAGCCTTCCCCGATGCCCATGGCTTTCAACAGGGGACGCAAGGATGTTCCGGCGTAACCCAATTTCCAGAAGAGGCGCGTGGCCTTCTCCAGGGCCTTTGGGTAATCAAATTCCAATGTTCGTGCCATACCACCAATGTACCGGATTTTGTATCGAGCGCAAAAGAATTGTTTGACGAGCTCTGTTCTCCCGGTATATTGTTGCGCCCGCTACAAAATAAATTAAAAGGAAACAATTGAAATGAACGCATTCAATTCCGGTCGATGGCGGTTGGTCGCAGCTATAAAAAGGATACAAAATGAACGCAAGCATCTTAATAACCGGAGCCAATGCCGGGCTTGGTAAAGAGACGGCCCGGCAGTTGGCTTTGAAACAAGAAACAAAAAAGGTGATTCTTTTTTGCAGAAACCAAGCGAGAGCCGAGGCAGCAAAAAAAGACCTTGAGGAAAAAACCGGGAAAAAGATTTTTGAAATTATCATAGGGGACGTTACGGATGCAAATTCTGTAAGAAAAGCAGTGGAAAAAATAAAAGAGCCTATTGATGCGGCAATTTTAAATGCAGGTGGAGTCATTGGGAAAACGGCGGCGAAACTGACGCCTTCCGGCATGAATCAATTAGCAGCCACGAATATTTTAGGCCATGTCATTTTAGTGGAGGAATTGCTTAAACGGGACAATTTAAGAAAAACAGTTCTATCAGTCAGCGCCGAAGCTGTTCCAGGCGTAAAGATGCTCGGAGTAAAACCAGTTTCAATGAGGACTTCTTCAGTGGATGAGTTTGCTGCTGTTCTTGACGGATCATATTTTGGCAAGAAGTTCAATGCATTGCAGGCATACGCATATGTCAAGTATGCAGAAACCATGTGGACATTATCAATGGCAAGAAAATATCCCATGCTCAAGTTTATTGTAGTGAGCCCGGGAAATACAAAGGGAACTCAGGCGCCGGAGAGCCTTCCTCCGCCAATGCGGTTTATGTTGAAGTATGTGATGATGCCTGTTGTATTCCCGTTGATGGGCGAAATGGTGCATACGCTGGATGTGGGTGCAAAACGCTTTGTAGATGCCATTTCGGATGAGCGGTATAAAAGCGGCGTCTTTTATGCCAGCAAGCAGGGCAAGTTATCAGGGGAGATGGTGGACCAGAGCGCCTTCTTTGCTGATTTGAGAAATGCTTCATTTCAAGATAACGCCAGCGAGGCAATTCACCGTTTCATAAATTAGGCCTGAAAAGCGGCAGTTCCTCATATATGAGTCACACCTGAATGGTGTTGTCCTGAAAGAACCGCTCCCGCTTTTAGAGGTTTTCGCCAATCGATGTCATTCCTCACCATAAAACATAACTAAAGTAAAAATACTATGAAAAACTCGTTCCATCATCACCTATTGATCTCTGCATAATATAGTGACACATTATTGTTTTTATGCTAATTTTTGGGTATGGGAAATCCTAAAGGCGTAAAACGCGATTTGGCGCAGTTTGCACAACTGGAACGGCGGCGCATGAAAGCCGTCAAACTTTTCGACCGAGGCTTGAGCCAGGCCGAGGTCGCCCGCCAAGTTGGCGTCCACCGGCAATCGGTCAGCCGCTGGCATAAGGCTTGGCAGGACCATGGCGCGCCCTCTCTCAAAAAGGCTGGGCGAGCCGGGCGCAAGCCCCGCCTGACCGACGAGAACTTCCGCCAGTTGGAACGGGCCCTCAAACAGGGACCCGAAGCCCATGACTTTGGCACCCAGCTTTGGACCACCCGGCGGGTGGCCGCCGTTATCCAACGGTTGACGGGCGTCCAATACCACGAGGACCATGTTTGCCGGCTTCTGCAAAAGCTGGGTTGGAGCTGCCAGCGGCCCACCACCCAGGCTCGGCAGCGCCATGAGCGGGAGATCACCCGCTGGCGCAAAGTGCGCTGGCCGCAGCTTAAAAAAAAGCCCTCCGCGAGAGGCGAATCGTGGTTTTCATCGACGAGAGCGGATTGAGCCAGAAGCCGCACCGGGTTCGCACTTGGGCGCCGCGCGGCCAGACCCCGGTATTGCAGTTCGACTTCAACTGGAAAAAGCTTTCGATCATCGCCGGGGTGACGGTCTGGAACTTTTACTTCCGGCTTTACCCCGGCACCATCAAAGGCCCGCAGGTGATCGAATTCTTGAAACATCTGCAACGCCACATCCCGGGCAAGCTTCTGGTCATTTGGGACGGTGGTCCCATCCACCGCAGCCGGCTGGTGCGGGACTATGTGGATCAACTGAAAGGCAAAATCTGGGTGGAACGACTGCCTGCCTATGCGCCCGAACTCAATCCCACCGAGTATGTCTGGGGTTACTTCAAGCAGCACGAGTTGCCCAATCTTTGCGCGGCCGACCTGGCGAAGTTGAGTCATTGCGGGCGCAAGGCCCTGAGCCGGATGCGGCGCAGACCCAAATTGGTCACTGCCTTCTGGAAGCAAGCCGAGCTTTGGTGATATTGTCACTATATTATACAGAGATCAATAAGCATCTTCCTCCTGGCTTGCTTATTGCCCATGACTTCAATGGCTGCCACGCCTCCGGAAGTGGGGGACAAAGCGCCAGACTTCACGCTCAACACGCTGGACCAACAGAGTGTGCGCTTGAGTGACCTGACATCCAAAGGCAAAACTGTTCTCATTGTCTTGCGCGGATGGCCCGGCTGCCAGTGCCCTCTCTGCACACTACAGGTCCATGACTACATCAAATCGGCATCCGAATTCGCGGCCAGGCATGCGCGAGTCGTGATGGTTTACCCCGGGCCGGCGGACGACCTGATAGCGCACGCCAAAGAATTCCTCAGCAACAAGGATTGGCCCAAGGATTTCACCTTCGTCATCGATCCTGCGTTTAGCATGGTTAACGCCTACGGTTTGCGCTGGGACGCACCAAAGGAAACGTCCTACCCGTCCACTTTCATTTTGGATCAAAAAGGAATCGTTCGCTTTGCGAAAATCAGTCACAGCCACAGTGATCGAACAAAAGCGGCTGACATCGTTGATGAAATCGATTGCATGCACGATGAATGAACGGGCCAAAACGATGAAACTTTGACCTAAAACTGGAGGACGGTGGCCCGTGTTGTGTCCGCTGCCTTTTCTCGCCAATCCCAACGGGATTGGATCATTCAGCCCAGCGGTTGCGACTTGCCGCGCCGTAGCGAAGCGAAGGCGGGGGCAACGAGCTACCCTGGGTAATTGGCAATAACAATGCCAACCCTGAAAGGGTTGAATCAAACCCGCCCTGTGCGCATCCTGACGCCATGCCGCAATCGCTGGCCAAGATTTTGGTTCACTTGGTGTTTTCCACCAAGGACCGCCGCCCCTTCCTGCGCGACTCCGCGTTGCGCCAGGAGTTGCATCGATACGTTGGCGGAGTTTTCGGAAGATTTCGTTCCCGGATGAATTCAGAGCATTGTTGCGGCGTCACGAAATCGCGTTTGACGAACGGTATCTGTGGGACTGATTCAACCCTTTCAGGGTTGTGGGCTTCGAACGCCGGAAAAAAAAGGGTCAGTCCCGGAAAAAAAAAGGGTCGAAAAAGGGTCAGAAAAAGGGTCAGTCCTAGAAAAATGACAGTTTTTGCTTTCTCATCTGGTTCCTTTTGTTGATAAATGGCGTTACCAGCGTCCTCACTTTTGACACTTTTGTATTCGGAAATGGGAATTAGTCTTTATCCGCTGCCATTCTCGCCGCTCGCGCCGGGGCCCTAAAAAGCTGCGCCCGCCGGGCGAAAATCAAGTTTTGACACTTTCTCTGAAAGGTAGGGACGCCTCTGGGAAGCGGAACTTCCGCCCGAGGCGTCCGGTTGCGCGTGGATATGCAAAGGGTCGCTCGTGAATAATGCCTCACCCCGGACGCCTCGGCGAGGCGTCCCTACCAAAACATGATTTGCGCCCGCGCCCGTTCCATGCGCCCAGGGAAGACGCATCTAAACCTCGGCGGTTCCGTCCGTGATGCCGGAGGCATCCGAGATTGTATCCGGTGGTGTCGCCGCGCTCAATCACCGGCGACACTCTGACATCCCTCCGGGATTCGGTTTAGATGCGTCTGCCCGCCCCCAAGCGCAGGCGTCATCGTGACAATGTGTTCATCTGTCGGCTGTCGCCCAAGATCCACTCGTGCTGGCTCCTGTTCTGTCTGTTGCCTTGGGGCGGATGCACGTTCCTCGTTCCCAACTGAATTGTTGTGCGGGCTATCGTTATCGCTGCGCGCTGGAACACTGGGCTTCTGCTCTGAATGATTGACACTCTTTGCGGTGTCAACAGGCCCAGGGTAAACCGGCAGCGGGTCGCCGTAGGGAGGGCGGTAGCCTTCGGGGAAACCATTCGGATAGCGCCGCTTCATTTCCGTCCGCACCTGGAGCGTGACTTCCTCCTCCTCATACCGCATGGCCGCTCCCGGCCCTTCCCATCGTCTCAGGGCGTTGTTCCAGTTGGCGGCGAAGCGGCCTGTGCCCAGGATTTTATTGAGGCGGTCCTCGTGCTCCTCGGGCGAGCGCTGGCGGTTTTTTTCCGCCTCTTGCCGCATCTGCTCCTCCAGCAGCTTCAGCTTCTGCCGGTCGAGCCGCACCTTCTCGCCGTAATACTCCGCCCGGCGCAGCAGGGTGTAGGACATCACCAATTGGTGCAGCGACGCCGTTTTGTCCGGCCCTTCGGGCATGGCTCCGCAGCGCTCATGCGTGTCCAGTTATAAGTGAAACAAAGGCAATGTGTTACGACTTTCCGAATCGTTTTCGGAAATGGCGTTTGTTGCAAGCAGCTCACCCAGAGGGGTTTGCTCAAACGCGCTGACGCTGAAAATTTGCAGGATTTCATACAGACTTTTCTCCAATTTCCAATGCTTTTTGGCGATGGCCACCAAGAGGTAAGTGCAAATGGCGCACCATATCTGGCATTGAATGGCGTTGCGGGAATGGCCGATGAAGCGGCGGATCCGCAGGTGCTGCTTGATCCATTTGAAGAACAGCTCCACCCTCCATCGCTTTTTGTATAATTCACAAATGGTCAGAGGAGGCAGTTCGAAATCATTGGTCAGAAACACCAGCGTGCGCTCTTCCAGCGCGTCCCGAAAAACCACTCGCCTGAGCGGAACCGGATACCGGCCTTTGGAGTCTTCGCCAGTCAAGCGAATGGTTTGATCGCACCGCAAACCGCCATCCTTGTCAACGACGCGAGATGCCTTCACCCTGAATTTGATCTGCCGCTTGTTGCGCACGACGAATTTGGCCCCGGCGGTTTCCACATTCATCAGCCTGGCGAAATCCAAATAGGCCCGGTCCATCACATGGAAGGCGCCGCGCTCCAAGGGAATCTGGTCGAGCATTTTCACGTCGGGAACAGAGGCTTCCGTGAGCGCCGCCCACACCGGCAGGTCCCCCCGGAAGGACAGCATCGTGTGGAGCTTCATCGCGCCGGCGCGGGACCGTCCCCAATAGGCCCAAGGAAAGATTTTGATGCTCAGATGAATGATGGAGCTGTCCAAAGCCAGCGCGACGGCGGGAAAATCCGGGTCTGCGTTTTCAGGCTGGTAAAGCGCGCGGGCGCGCCGCATCAGCACTTCGGCCACTCCGGCAAAGACCCGCCAATCCCGGTTTTCGTTGGAGTAAGCCAGATTGGTCCGTGTGATCCTTCCCCGAAAGCCCAAATGATACTGCATGCGTGGACGGGCCTGCAGGCAGGCAACAATGTCGCGCAGACTCTCACGGTAAGTCAATTGTCCGAAACACAGAGCCAGGAAATGGTCGTAGGCGCTGAACGAGCGCGAGGAGCGCTTCATGGGAAAGGCCTCAGCGCAACGCCGAAATTCGGACGGATAAAGGAGATCGGTTAATTGGGAAAACACGTTTTGGTGGGAAGGCATTTGCCCAGCAAACCCGCTTCCAAACTGGATATCGAGAACAAACCCCAAATTCCCCAACCCTGCGATAATCAACGACTTTGGGCGCGTTGGCAACGCCTTAACTGGACACGAGTGCGCAGCGCTGCATCTCCACGAACAGCCGCGCGCTCAGCACGACCGCCAGATGCCGGTTGAGGTTTTCCGCCGCCGGACCTTCCACCCCGGCGGCGGCCGTTGCCACGGCTTCCACCGCCTCCTGCGTGTTTCGCTGCTCCAGCCACCCGGCGTAGCCTCCCTGGCGCCAGCGCGAGAGGTTGACTTCCGTGATGGGCTGGGAGTCAAAAGATTGCGCTAGCACGCGCTGCACTTCCGGCAAGCCGTTGAGCCATTCCAGAATGGCGGCAGGCGGCTCCGCCTCCAGAAGCCGCTCGTTCAGTTCAGCCCGGATATCGGCGGGCAGGCGCGCGATCTTGCTGGTGCGGGCGCGGCCTGTCGGCCCGCAGCACTCGTGCCCCGCCGCCCCCGGCGAAGTTTTCGCCTCCGGCCCCGGCTGAACAATCGAAGATTCGGTTGTCATATGCTCACTAAATACCACGAAACAGTGTAACTGCAAGCATAATTGACAAAAAGATTTTTCAGCTTATTTTCTTCCTGTGCCCGTCAGGGCGTGTTCTTTGAAATTCAGAAGGCAAGGCAACGAAACTCGGGTCTGGGCTTATGGTCGAAAGCGTGTGGTGGGCGCAGGCCGATCGGCGGAGCGCGGCTGTGTCGAAGACCAGCCGCAGCCGCGTCGAAACGAGTGGCGCGTTGGAAAGATCTCCAGGCTCGCCAGTTGCAGTTCCGAAGTTTTGATCTGTTTTTCGGAGGTGGTCGCAACAAGAATCGCTGTCGGTTGTTTGAGAGCTGCTGCGGCTGGTCTTCGACACAGCCGCGCTTGTATGTTCAAAGCCAATCGGGGCACTCTCACTTGCGCCTCTCCATCCCTTCATTCCTACCCGATCCAGGGCCAGGGCATTGCATCCTATTTCACCCTATTGCACCCTTGGTTTTTCGCGACAAAGAATGGGTTGGAAAATTTGGGCGGACGCGCAGTTCCGCCCTGCCAAATAGGGGCAGGGCGGCGCTCGCCGCCCAGAAATAATTCTGTCAACTCAGAAGCTGCGGGCGCTCGTGGAAGGTCTTCAGGACCAGCTCGCCGAAAATGGTGTTGGCCCAGGCGAACCAGGAACGGGTGAATTTTTTTGGGTCGTCCTTATTGAAGGCTTCATGCATGAAGCCCGTTCCGGCATGGGTCTTTTGCAGCGTGTGCAGGCAGCCCCGGATTTCTTCGTCGGTGGTCGCGGTCAAACCGCGAGTGATGATGCCGAGCGGCCAAATCATATCCATCCCAACGTGCGGGCCACCGGGGCCGGACGCCGCTTTGCCGACGCACCAATACGGGTTCGCCGGGGACAGAACGTATTCGCGCGTTTTGAGATACATCGGGTCATCGGACGGCACCGCGCCGAGATACGGCAGGGAAAGAAGGCTCGGAAGATTGCCGTCGTCGATGCAATAGGAATTGCCGAAGGCGTCGACTTCGTAGGGATAAATCCGCCCGTAGCCGAGCGGGTTGGCCACGGCGTATTTTTCAAGCGCCTCTTTCACTTCTTTGGCCAGCGCGCGGCAATCGGCGGCGGCGGCGGGTTGATGGCGGATTTTTTCCAGCATTTCCGCCGCCTGATTCAAACTGGTGACGGCGAAGAAATTGGACGGAATGAGGAATGGGAAAATTGTGGCGTCATCGCTGGGGCGGAACATCGAGCAAATCAGGCCGACCGGATTGACGGGGTTGCCGTAGCCGCGCCCCGGCAAGCTGTCGGTGGGCGTGGAAGTGTTGCGCTGGAAATGATATGGGCCGTGGCCGTGTTTGCGCTGCTGCTCGCGGAAGGTCTTGGGAATGAGCATGACGGCTTCCTGCCATTTATCGTCGAAGGGCGAGGTGTCGCCGGTGGTTTTCCAATAGCCGTAGGCGAGGCGGATCGTGTAGCAAAGCGAGTCAACTTCCCATTTGCGCTCGTGAACGCCCGGCTTCATGTCGGTCGCGTCGTTTTTCCAATCGCCGGTTTTGTGTTCGTCTTTGTAGAAGGCGTTGGCGTAGGGATCTTTGATGACGCATTTGGTCTGGCGATTGATCACGCCCGCGATCAAATTCCGCAACGGTTCGTCTTCCTTCGTCAACGACAGGTAGGGCCAGACTTGCGCGGAGCTGTCGCGCAGCCACATCGCGTCGATGTCGCCTGTGATCACGTAAGTGTCGGGCCGGCCATCGATCAATTCGTAATCGACGGTCGTGTCGAGGGTGTTTGGGAAGCAATTCTCGAACATCCACGCCAATTCCTTGTTGCCGATGGAAGATTTGATCTTCTCGATGGCGGCCTCGACGGAGGCGCTCTTGAATCGGCGTTTCGATTCGGGGATTCGGATGACGGGAAAATCGGAATCGGCGGCCTTGGCGGAGCTGGAAAAGGAGCCGAGCATGACGGTGGAAGCAACAAGGGATGAATTGCGGATAAATTCTCTTCTGTTCATTTGAGAACCGATGTTAGCCCGGCAAAATTCATTTACAATAGCGATTTGAATCCACAAAATGCGGTCATGGCAACAATGAACACCGCGCGCGGCGCGACCGCTCCTTCCCAACCCGGAAGCAACCAAACCTACCGGGGCCCCTTCGCAATCATGACTGTCCTGTTTTTCATGTGGGGGTTTATGACGGTGTGGAACGACATCCTCATTCCCCGATTCAAGGAGGCGTTCAACCTGGATTACTTTCACGCGATGCTCGTGCAATTCGCGTTTTTCGGCGCTTACGGGATTGGATCGCTGATTTACTACGGCATCTCCGTGACATCGGGCGATCCCATCAACCGCATCGGATATAAGAATGGCGTGATCGTCGGCCTGCTGATTGCGGCGCTGGGAAGCGTCATGTTTTATCCCGCTGCGGTGGCGAAGTCCTACACCTTTTTCCTGCTCGCGCTTTTCGTTGTTGGTCTTGGGTTCGCCATGCTGCAAATTGCGGCTAATCCTTACGTGACCATTCTCGGGCCGGAATCAACCGCGCCGAGCCGGCTGAATCTCTCGCAAGCGTTCAATTCGTTCGGGACGACGATTGGCCCGATCATCGGCGGCATTCTGATTTTCAAAGTCCTGAACACGAAGGAAGCCCATGGCGCGGATTCGGTTAAAATGCCGTATCTGGCCTTTGCCGGAGTATTTGTGCTGCTGGCCGTCTTCTTCAAATTTGCGCACCTGCCGAGCTTCACCAATCCGGATAAAATCGAATCGGGGCTTGGAGCGCTGGCCCACCCGCATACTGCGTTGGGAATGCTGGCGATTTTCATGTATGTAGGCGGGGAAGTGACAGTGGGCAGCGCGATCATCAATTACCTTGGCCTGCCTGAACTCGGCCACCTCGACCACGAGGCGGCAAGCAAATACCTGGCGTTTTATTGGGGTGGGCTGATGATCGGGCGATTCATGGGCGCTTTCGCCTTGAGCGACATGAAGAAATCCACCAAGCACGCCCTCGTCGTGATGGTTCCCGTCATT
Source organism: uncultured Verrucomicrobiae bacterium (assembly GCA_963764165.1). Taxonomy (GTDB): domain Bacteria; phylum Verrucomicrobiota; class Verrucomicrobiia; order Limisphaerales; family Palsa-1400; genus Palsa-1400. The sequence goes on along the minus strand of CAVXRD010000002.1, from coordinate 1,328,975 downwards.
GCATTCGTCACCATCGGTCTGACGTCAAACTGGGACAACGCGTGCCACTACGCACCGGCTTTGGTGTTGCTGCTGATCGCGTTTTTCCTCGGCGAGGCCAGCGCGCACCGCATGCTCGCGCTCTTCAGCGCTATCATTATCGGGTTGCTCATCACGAGCATCTGCACCACCGACGTTGTTGCAAAATGGAGCATCCTCGGGATGGGCCTCTTCTGCTCTGTAATGTGGTCGAATATTTTCTCGCTCGCGATTGAAGGCCTCGGGGCGCAGAAAAGCCAGGCCTCGTCGCTGCTGGTGATGGCCATTCTTGGCGGAGCCATCTTGCCTCCATTGCAAGGTTATATCGCCGATCACGCTGGCCTTCGCGTCTCTTTCCTCGTGCCGATGGTTGCGTTTGCATACATTGCATTTTATGGGATCTATGGATACCGCGCGGGCAGAACTTCGACTGCGGCCTAACGGGGACAAGCTCAGAATTTATTCTGCGTTCATCGCATTAACGGCGCTGGTCTTTCAAGCCTTCGCCGACGACGCATCATTGACGCTTTGGTATAACCAACCGGCCAAAGACGCCATGACCGAAGCGCTGCCCATCGGCAATGGGCGCATGGGCGCGCTGGTGTTCGGCGATCCCGCTGTCGAGCGGCTTTGCCTCAACGAAGATTCCCTCTGGACGGGCAACGACAATCCCGACGGACGCTATGAAACGATGGGTGCCTACCAAGCGCTCGGAAACGCGTTCGTCAAACTTGACGGGCAAACGAGCGTTGGACATTACCGGCGCGATCTTGATTTAAGCCGCGCCGTCGCGCACGTCCATTACGAAGCTGGCGGCGTTCATTTTGAACGCGAGTATTTTTGCAGTCACCCGGCGGGGCTTTTGGTGGCGCGGTTTACGGCAGACAAGAAGGGCTCGCTCACCGGCGCGTTTTCCCTCGAAGACGCCCACAAGGCCGCCGCCAGCGCGAATGGAAACCGGATTTCCGTGCGCGGCAAATTGGACAACGGCCTGCGCTATCAATATCACTTGGTTGTCCTCAATTCCGGCGGCAGCGTGACCGTGGCGAACGGTTCGCTCCGATTCAAAGATTGCGACAGTCTGACGTTTTTCGTCGCCGCGGGAACGGATTACGCCATGAATCCCGGCAGCCATTACCGCGACAACGGCCCGGAAGAGCGGTTGAACGCGGAACTGAATTCTGCCGCAGTCGAGAGTTACGATTCCCTCTTGGCTCAGCACGTTGCGGACTACCAATCCTTCTTCAATCGAGTGTCGTTGAACCTCGGTGAATCGACTCCTGCCCAGCGCGCGCTTCCGACCGACAAGCGCCATGAAGCGGCCTTCCACGAAGTCGATCCTGAGATGGAAGCCTTGCTATTTCAATATGGCCGTTACCTGTTGATTTCCTGTTCCCGCCCCGGTGGATTGCCCGCCAATTTGCAGGGTCTCTGGAACGACCGAAATGACCCGGCTTGGAGCAGCGATTACCACGCGAACATCAACATTCAAATGAATTACTGGCCCGCCGAACCCGCCAATCTGGCCGAATGCGCCCAGCCGTTCTTTGATTTGACGATCAGCCAGCTTCCGGGCTGGCGCACCGGAACGGACGCCGACAGGGAAATGGCCACCCCCGATGGCCAATTGACGCGGCGCGGATTTGCCATTCGCACGTCCCACAACATTTTCGGCGGGCTCGGCTGGAAGTGGGACAAGACGGCGAACGCCTGGTATTGCCAGCATTTTTGGGAGCATTTCGCGTTCGGCCTCGACACGAATTTTCTGCGCAACACCGCGTATCCTGTGATGAAAGAAACGTGCCAATTCTGGGAGGATCATTTGAAAAAGCTGCCCGATGGCCGCTGGGTGGTGCCGCACGGCTGGTCGCCCGAGCACGGGCCGGACGACGACGGCGTCAGTTATAATCAGGAGATCGTCTGGGATTTGTTCAATAATTACGTCCAAGCCTGCGACGTCCTTGGCGTGGATAAGGAATACCGCGATAAAATCGCCGCGATGCGGGACAAGCTTGTCACGCCCGGAATCGGAAGCTGGGGACAACTGATGGAATGGATGGCGGAAAAGAAAGGAACCAACGCCGTCCCCGGCAGCCCGGAACTCGACACTCCCAACGATCACCATCGCCACACATCGCAGCTCTTCGCGGTCTATCCCGGATTGCAAATCAGCGTCAGCCAAACACCCGAATTGGCGAAAGCGGCGAAGGTGTCGCTCGACGCGCGGGGCATCGATCCCGCCAGTGATGTGCGCGAATGGTCCTTCGCGTGGCGCATCGCGTTGTTCGCTCGCTTGCACGATGGCGAACACGCGCACCAAATGCTGCAGCAATTTCTTTCCTCGCGAAATTGCTGCGCGAATTTATATGGCCTGCATCCGCCCATGCAAATCGACGGCAATTTTGGCGTCACCGCAGGTATTTGCGAAATGCTCGCGCAAAGCCAGGCCGGGGAGGTCGAGTTTCTACCGGCGTTGCCAAAATGCTGGCCCACCGGATCAGTCAAGGGCCTCCGCGCCCGCGGCGGGTTCGAAGTGGATCTGACATGGGCGAATGGCAAGCTCACCGAAGCCGTCATCCATGGCAAGAACGGCGGGCCTTGCAAACTTCGTTATGGCGCCGCGACAAAGAGCGTGGAAATTCCCGCAGGCGGCGTTTGCAAAGTGAAAGGTGCGCTCGCGCAATAGACACGTCCTACAAAAGCGTTGGCCGCCGGGGTGAGACTCCGTCGAGCCGTGACTAAACCCTTTCCCGAAATCCATAATGGGCTCGACGGAGCTTCGCCCTCCCAAAAGTCATTGGTATGGGGTATTTCACCCATTTACAATTGTGAATATCTTTTCGTTGCAGGGCGTCAGAATCATGTTACCATTTTTCCAATGACCACCTTGGCGGAAATCGAGATTGCCGCGGATACATTATCCGTGACCGAGCAACAGCAATTGATGCTGTATCTCGCTTCGCGTCTCCATTCGCAAGGTGAACCTCTCCCGCAAAACCCCTCCATTGCGAGCGGAGGCATCGGCGATTGGATGGCCGAGGACGAAGCCGCCATGCGGCGCATCCGCCCGCTCGCGATGTGATAAGTGGCAATTCCTGCCTGGGCGACTTATGCGCCTTGACGGGACGACAAGTCATGTTTAGACTGTGCCCCAGCGTTTTGAGAATTAATTACCGTTATTATTTGTTGTCGAAAGCCTTTTGTCTTATGCGTATGAAAACTCTGCTTCTGTCCCTCGTGGCCGCGTTGGCCTTAACTCCTCTGGCCCATGCCGACGATGTCACTGTCACTCTCTCCAAAGTCCACATGTGCTGCGATAGCTGCGTCAAGGGCGCCAACAAGGCGGCTTCCGCCGTCGATGGCGTTAGCTGCACAGCGAGCAAGGCTGACGGCACTGTGATCGTTGTCGGCCCGAACAATGCGACCGTTCAAAAAGCGGTGGATTCGCTGGTCAAGGGCGGCTTTTATGGCAAATCCAGCCTCGACACCATCAAGGTAGTCTCCGAAACCGGCGCGAAGGGTGAAAAGGTTAAATCGCTCAAGGTTTCCGGCGTGCATCTTTGCTGCCCGAAGTGCGTGACGGCCGTGAAAAAAGCCGTCGATGGCGTTCCCGGCGTGACAGCCGACACCGCCACCAAAGGCGCGGAGACATTTGAAATCACCGGCGACTTCAAAGACAGCGACGTGTTCACCGCCCTGCAAAAAGCCGGCCTGACCGGCAAGTGCGCGATGCAGTAAGAGCTAATTTACATGTGCTCGGTCGTTTCGATGCCGAGCACTTCCAATCCCTGCTTGAGGACTTTTCCTGCAAGCTCGCAGAGGGCCAGACGCGAAGAGCGAATGGCCCCTTCGGCTTTTAGCACCGGGCAGTTTTCGTAGAACCGGGCGAGATGCCCGGCTAGTTCAAAAAGATAAGCGCAAAGGAAATTCGGGCGATAATCATCCGCCACCGCGTCCAGCGTCATGCCGAAATTCAGGAGGTGGCGGGCCAGGGCCAATTCCTCCGGCGCAGCCAGGACGAATTCGACTGATTTGACGGACGCTTCCTCGCCGCTCTTGCGGAAAATGCTGCGCAGTCGCGTGTAGGCGTAAAGCAGATACGGCGCGGTGTTGCCCTGCAAGGCCAGCATTTTGTCCCAGCTGAATACATAATCCGTCTGCCGGTTTTGGGCCAGATCGGCGTATTTGATCGCGCCAAGCCCAACGACGCGCGCGATTTCTTTCTGGCTCGAAGGATCAAGGTCGGGGTTCTTTTCCGCGACCACTTTTAATGCGCGCTCCTCGGCCTCATCCAGCAGCGCCTCCAATCGCACTGTGTCGCCGTCACGCGTCCTGAAGGGCTTGCCATCTTCACCCAGCACGGAGCCGAACCACGCGTGTGACAATTTGACGTTGGCCTCCGGATGCCACCTTCGGAAAATCGCGAACAACTGGGTGAAGTGCTGCTGTTGCGGCGCGCCCGTGACATAAATAATTTCATTGGGGCGCACGCTCCAGGTCCCGCCGTTCCAGCGAAACAGCAGCGTCGCAAGATCGGTCGTGGTGTAATTGAATCCGCCATCGCTCTTTTGAATGATGGACAAATTCTCCCGTTCATCTTTCGATTCCGTCAGTTTCGGAAAAAAGACAACCTTGGCCCCTTTGCTTTCCTGCGCGACGCCGAGCTTCATCAAATCATCGACGACTTGCTGGAGCATCGGGTTGTAATAACTCTCGCCCAATGTGTAATCGAACGTCACACCGAGCCTTGCGTAAACTCGATCAAACTGGACTTGGGAAAGGCGCATCATTTCCTTCCAAATTTCCAGATTTTCAAGGTCGCCGGATTGCAGTTTGACCGTTTCCTCGCGCGCTTTTTCCAGAACGGCCGGATCCGCTTCGCATCGCGCGTTGATCAATTTGTAGAGCCGCTCCATCTCCGCGATCGGATCCGCATTCAACGCATCTTTGTTGAGATCGGATTTCCAGCCGACCAGCAATTTTCCGAACTGCGTACCCCAATCACCAATATGATTGTCCGTCACCACATGATGGCCCATCAGGCGCAGAATGCGCGCGAGCGAATCCCCCAAAATCGTTGAGCGAATGTGCCCGACGTGCATGGGCTTGGCGACGTTTGGAGAACTGAAATCAATGATGACGCATCGAGGCTCCGCGCATTTCTCAAAGAACAAATGTTTTCCAGCCGCGGCCTCTGCCAGAACCGCGGCCATGGCGGATGGCTTCAGGTGAAAATTCAGAAATCCCGCGCCCGCCACCTCCACTTTATCACACCACTGTGAGATATCGAGATTCGCCGCGACATCCATTGCGAGCTGGCGCGGATTCATTTTGCGGGACTTCGCGATGCCCATTAAGGCATTGGTTTGGTAATCGCCAAATTTCGGATCAGGGCAGGGGCGGACGAGAATCGAGGCATTCGCCGCCTCGGGCAAAACGACCGCAACCGCTTGTTGCAGTTTTTGTTCGAGAATTTTATGAAGCACGGTTCAAACGGCTCGCGCCGCCCGTTATTTGGGCGCGGAGTACTTTTTGATGATTTCGAACATGGCGGCCCGGTCGGGCGCCTGTTCCAATTCCTGGCGGAATTCTTTGACGTGAAGAAGCTTTGCAATGCTGGCCAGAGTGTGGAGATGTTTTTGAAACTGGCCTTGGGGAACGAGGAAGAGCATGACCAAATTCACTGGCTGATTGTCGAGCGCGTCAAACTCAATCCCCTTTTTCGAGCGCCCCAGCACGCCGACGACCTCGGTGATCAGGTCGGTCGAGGCATGCGGGATGCCGATGCCGAAGCCGATGCCGGTGCTCATCGAAGATTCGCGCTTCTTGACGACCCCCACAATCGCGTCACGATTCTCGGGCTTGATCTTCGCAGTATTGACCAGGCACAGCACGAGTTCGTCGATCGCCTCCCAGCGATTGGCGGATGTCAGCTCGGGAAGGATCGTTTCTAAAGTCAAAATGTCGCCAAGATTCATAGGGCGATGAACATATCGCCTGAAACGGTGGGTGTTTACAAGTGGAATTCGCGGCGGAAGAACACAAAAACGGTCTTCGCTTGCGCCGGAAATGCTCGCCGCTACTATGGGGGCGGCACTTTCAAGATTATGAACGTCCACCACCTGGAGTTGTTCTATTACGTCGCGCGGCACGGCGGCATCAGCGAGGCTGTCCGCAACATTCCCTACGGCATCCAGCAGCCTGCCGTCAGCGGCCAGGTCGCGCAATTGGAAGAAGATTTGGGCGTGGCGCTGTTTCAGCGGCGGCCATTTCTGCTGACGCCTTCCGGTGAAAAACTCTACCGTTTCATTGAGCCTTTTTTTGGCGGCTTGGATGGCATGGCGCGCGAGTTGCAAGGCGGCGCTTCCCACCAGTTGCGCATCGGTTCGTCGGACGTCATTTTGCGCGATCATTTGCCGGATGTGCTGCAGGGCGCGAAAAGGAAATTTCCAAAACTCACTTTCACGCTGCGCTCAAATTATCCGCCGGAATTGGAATCCATGCTGGAAAAACAGGAAATTGACCTGGCGATTCTGGTGACGGACAAAAAACCGGCAGGCGCATTCAGTTCCGTCGAACTCATTCGGCTGCCCCTCGTGCTTGTGGTGCCAAAGGAAAGCCCGCTGCGCCACGTCGATGAATTGTGGAAGCGCGACAAAATTGATGAACCGCTCATTTGCCTGCCGGCCACCGAGGTGATTTGCAAAAATTTCCAGCAAGGTCTCGGGCGGCTCGGCGTGGATTGGTTCCCGCGCCTGGAAATTAATTCAACCGACGGCATTGAAGCTTACGTCGGCGGCGGTTTCGGCATCGGGTTGAGCGTGGCGATTCCGAAGGCAAAGATGTCGCCGAAAGTGCGCGCCCTTGATTTGCCGGGCTTTGAACCGGTGCTCGTGGCGGCCGCGTGGCGCGGCAAGCCCAACCCGCCGATGCGCGCCCTGCTAGACGAGATGGAAGCCGGGGCGAAGCGTTTGGCGGCTTCCTAACGGCGGTTGCTGCCCGATCTGTCCTATGAGTCCTATGCGTCCCATAGATCCCATGGAACAGCATGCCTTCCCGCTGGCTATTGCCGCCGACCCGTAGTAGCTTGTGCCGTCAAGCGACATAGCGAAGCGAACGATTGAAAGCTCTCATCTCGACGACTAAACGGACCGAACGGGTCTTCCTCATCGGTTTGGAACTCAAATCAGGCTCAAGCTGGAAAACGCGCGATTCCCTCGACGAACTTGGCGAATTGGCGGCCACCGCCGGCGGCGCGGTCATCGGCGACGGCGTGCAAAAACTCGAAGCACCCGTGGCCAGCACGTTTATCGGCCCCGGCAAGGCGGAGGAATTCGCCGAATTCTGCCGCAAGAACAAAGTCGACACTGTGGTTTTCGACGATGAATTGTCTCCCGCCCAAGGCCGCAATTTGGAGAAAGTTTTTGCCTGCAAAGTGCTGGATCGCACGGCGCTGATTCTCGACATTTTCGCCCAGCGCGCCCGCACGCGCGAAGGAAAATTGCAGGTGGAGCTGGCCCAATTGCAGCACCTGCTCCCGCGATTGACCCGATTCTGGGGCCACCTTTCCCGCCAATCCGGCGGCATCGGCATGCGCGGCGGCGAAGGCGAATCGCAGCTCGAAACCGACCGCCGCCGCGTGCAGGAACGCATCGAGCGCCTTACGGCCGATCTCGAAGCCGTCCGCCGCCATCGCGCCACCCAGCGCAGCGGACGCCAGCGGCAATTCTGGCCCCTCGCCTCGATTGTCGGCTACACCAACGCCGGGAAATCAACGCTCCTCAACGCGCTCACAGGCGCCAACGCCCTCGCCGAGGACAAGCTTTTCGCCACGCTGGATCCGTCCACCCGCCGTTTCCGATTGCCGACCAATCAAAACGTTTATTTGACAGATACGGTGGGTTTCATCCGCAAGCTTCCGCACGGCCTCGTCGAAGCGTTCAAGGCGACGCTGGAAGAAGTGGTGCAGGCCGAGTTGCTCTTGCACGTCGTCGATGTCAGCCATCCGCAAGCCGAAGAGCAAATTGCGGCGGTCAACAGCGTTTTGCGGGAAATTGGCGCAGACGGCAAACCGACGATCATGGTCTTCAACAAAATCGACAAATGCGAAAGCCCGGCGGTGCTGGAAAAGTTTGTGCGGCATTATCCGAACGCGGTGGCGGTTTCGGCGGCCAACGGGACTGGCATGGAGGAATTAATCGATGAACTCGGCTCGCAATTGCGTCCCATTCGCGAATATGTCGAGCTGCGCATCCCGCATGATGAGTCTGCGCTGGTCGCCCGGCTGCACGAAGTGGCGGAAGTGACCGAGCGCGATTACGCCGGGGAGAAGGCGCGCTTTTGCGCGCGCATCCCGCCCCATTTCCGCGACGAGTTCGCGCCTTTCATCGTGCGTGAAATCAACGGCGTGAAATCGTCGTAGCGCGGCTCACACTGCTCATGCGCCGTAACATTTCCTGCATTCATGCCTGTGCCAAACTCTGGCTCGCAATTCTTTTGGCGTGCGGCACCGCGGCTGTTCGCGCCGATGATTGGCCGCAATGGCTGGGGCCGCAGCGGGACAGCATTTGGCGCGAAACGGGTATTATCCGCGCATTTCCATCGAACGGCCCTGCCGTAATCTGGCGGGCGAATATTGGTTCCGGCTACTCCGGCCCGGCGGTGGCGCGCAAGCGCGTATACGTGCTCGACCACCACTTTGCCAATCCCGCTGAAAAGCCTTCTGATCCGTTCGCCCGCGGCAGCATTCCCGGAAAAGAAAGCGTCGTGTGTTTGAATGCGGCCAATGGAAAGGTCGCTTGGCGCTACGAATACGATTGCCCCTATACCGTCAGCTACCCCTCCGGCCCCCGCGCCACGCCGCTCATCAGCGGCAACAAGGTCTACACGCTTGGCGCCGAGGGAAATTTGAGCTGTTTGGACGCGGCGAAGGGCACGCTGCTTTGGTCGCGCGATTTCAAATCCGACTTTCACATCGCGACTCCCATGTGGGGATTCGCCGGCAATCCGCTGCTGGACGGCAGCCGCCTGATTTGCCTCGCGGGCGGATCCAATTCGACCGTCGTGGCGTTCGACAAGGACACCGGCGGCGAGATTTGGCGCGCCCTGGGTTCCAAGGAGCCCGGCTATTGCACCCCGATTATTATTGACGCAGGCGGCGTCAAGCAGCTCATCGTCTGGCATCCCGAATCCGTCAATTCCCTTGATCCCTCCACGGGCAAGGTCTACTGGTCATTGAGACCCACGCAATCCGCCCGCGCCGGAATGACAATTCCCACTCCGCGCAAAATGGGCGATGACCTTTTCCTGACCTGCTTTTACAACGGCTCATGGATGCTCCAGCTTGATAAATCCAAACCGGCCGCCACCACCCTTTGGCAGAGCCAGCGCGTCAGCGAGAAAAACACCGACGCGCTGCATTCGACGCTGAGCACGCCGTTTCTGGAAGATGGATATATCTATGGCGTTTGCAGCTACGGCCAGTTGCGCTGCCTCAACGCGGCCACTGGCGAGCGCATTTGGGAAACCTTCAACGCCACCACGCCCGATGGCAAGGAAATGCGCTGGGCTAATGCCTTCATCGTCAAGAATCAGGATCAGGATCGCTTTTTCCTATTCAACGAGAAAGGCGATTTGATCATCGCCCGCCTGACGCCCAAGGGTTACGAAGAAATCAGCCGTGCCCGCGTGATCGACCCCGACAACCGCGACGCCGGACGCCTGGTCGATTGGTCCCACCCCGCCTTCGCCAACCGGCGCATGTACGTCCGCAACGACCGCGAAATCGTCTGCGTTGATTTGGCGGTCAAAAGATAACGCGCCAAATCAGAAGTTCGTTGCGGTGGGTGCCGCTTGCTCAAGCAATGGGTCGAATCCCGCTTTTCAGCAGCGCGGTGGGCGCGACCTGCATCCCGCCTGGGAACGCAACGTCGGACCAAAGGAATTGGCCACAGAGTTACAGTTCGACACAGATTTTTGATTTATCTGGGTTGATCTGTGCCCATCTGTGGCTCTTTTCTAGCCGGACTCGCCGTCGGTGGCCGGTCTATTCCCGAACCCATGAGCTTCAGATTCAATTTTTCCCAATATTTCTTCAGAAATCATGCCTGAAAACATCTGGGAGGTTTTCTCTGTCCCACAGACTATGCAAACCTGTGTTCATTTATATGAAATGTCATATGAACATGTCAGACGCAGAGGCTGGAATCTGGCCTGCGCAGATTGGGCGCGTGCAATCGGGGATTTGGTTTCTTTTTTGCGTCTTGTGGCGGCGCCTTTGTGTCAAATCGTCTCACAGCGCCAAATTCAATCTGGCGCCGGACGGTTACCCGATCGTCCATCCTTGCCGCGCCAGTGCAGGAAATTCCGCGTTGCGTCATTGGGAGGCGGGCGCGCGCTGCTTCAAGGATCATCACCAAATCCCAGCTAATCTCACCTGCTTTTTTGAAAAAGCGGACCAAAAATGCGGGATAAAAATCGCGCAGGCCGGGATGTTTTTGTCCTTAAATTGCCCATTGTCACGCTTTAAGAACTGTGTCAAAATGGCGCACACTGTCGAATTGTCGTGAAATAATTTGAGGGTTATGGCTCCAGCAAAATCCAGTTTTGTAGATCGTGTCATGGGTCGGTTGAATCGGATGGATGCCGAAGGGCTCCAAACCGTTGTCCAACGGCTGGCTCGCGAGCGTCATTTTCTCGAAACGGTCTTCAACGCGATTGAAGACGGCATCATGGTGGTCGATGAAAACGGACGGATAATTTACCTCAACCTCGCGGTCACGCGTCTCTTGAGCATCACGTCCGAGCAGGCGGAGGGGCGGCCCTTGGCGGATTTTCTGCCGGAACTGGACTGGGAGAGCATCAGTTCGCCCGCCTCGAACGGCCGCCAGCGCGCCACTCAGCACGAATTCGAGGTCAGTTATCCGCGCCCGCGGTTCCTGCGAGTTTACGCCTCGCCTCTCGATGGCGAAACGAGGGCAGGGCTTGGCATGGCGCTCATTTTTCACGACGCGACGGAAGCGCGCCAGCAAACCTTCGAGGCCATCGAAAGCGAGCGCCTGCATTCTTTAACGCTGCTGGCGGCGAGCGTTGCGCATGAAATCGGGAATCCGCTCAACGCGCTGAACATCCACTTGCAGTTGCTGGCCAAGGAGGTTCGCAAATTGCGCCACCCCGCCGTCACGGGGGAGACGCGCCGTTTTCCACAGCGAGAACCGAAGGTGGCGCCCGATGTCGCGGAGACAGCCCAAAAGCTCGAGCATTATATTGACGTTGCGAAAGGCGAAATTCACCGCCTCGATTACATTGTCACACAATTTCTTCAGGCCATCCGGCCATCGCCGCCGCAATTGACGCCGGGTTCGATGAACGACGTCGTTCGCGAAACGCTGGAATTGCTCCGGCCCGAGTTGGAAAATCGCGGCGTGCAGGTGAAAGACAAACTGGCCCGCCGCCTGCCGCCCGCGCCGCTGGACGCGGGGCAAATGAAGCAGGTGCTGATTAATTTAATGCGCAACGCCATGCAAGCCATGACGCGCGGCGGAGTGCTGAGCCTTCAATCGGGCAGCTCTGGCGATTGGGTGTGGGTGGATGTGTCCGACACGGGCGGAGGCATCCCGGCCGACAAGCTGAATCACATTTTCGAACCCTTCTACACCACGAAGAAAAAGGGCACTGGCCTCGGCCTGATGATTGTGCAGCGCATTGTTCGCAATCATGGCGGGCATATCCAATTGGAGAGCCGCGTCGGGCAGGGGACCACATTCCGCATCCGACTGCCGATGCATGAGCGCCCGCCGAAATTGCTGGGCGCCACCAAAACCGAAATTCCACTGAATGAACTCCGCGACGAAACCGATGCTGCTGATCGTTGACGACGAGAAGCCCCAGCGCGACGGCCTGCGGGCGGCGCTGGAAGATCATTACGATGTTTGGGTGGCCGAGGACGCCAAATCCGCCACCGCGCTGCTGGAGGAGCAGGAATTTGCTGTTCTCTTGACAGATTTCAGGCTGCCGCAGGAGGACGGCCTCAAGCTGATTGCGCGGGCCAAATCGCTGCCCAAGCCGCCGGTGTGCATTTTGATGACCGCCTACGGCTCGGAGGAGTTTGCGGTGGACGCTCTTGTCAAGCATCGGGCCGACGATTACATCGCCAAGGGCCGGCTGCAGATCGACGAGCTCGAATTGAAAATCTCGCGCGCCCTGCGGCAGACGCAATTGGAAGTGGAAAACGTCTCGCTTCGCCAGCAATTGCAAAGCAAATTCGGGCTGGACAACATCGTCGGCCAATCGCCCGCGATGCAGGAGGTGTTTGACACCGTGCGCCAGGTCGCCCCGGCGCGCACGACGGTTTTGCTGCTGGGAGAAAGCGGCACCGGCAAGGAGCTGATCGCCAAGGCGCTGCACCAGCTCAGCCCGCGCGCGCAAGGCCCGATGGTGACCGTTCACTGCGCCGCCCTTTCGCCGATGCTGCTTGAGAGCGAATTGTTCGGCCATGAGAAGGGCGCTTTCACCGGCGCTTACGAAAAGCGCGTCGGGCGTTTTGAGCAGGCGCAGGGCGGCACGCTGTTTCTGGATGAGATCGGGGAAATCGATGCCACCATCCAGGTGAAGCTGCTTCGCTTCCTGGGCGAGCGCAGTTTCGAGAGGGTCGGCTCAAACAAAGTGTTGACAGCGGACGTCCGGCTCATCGCCGCGACCAACAAGAATTTGCAGGAGATGGCCAGAGACGGAAAATTCCGGGAAGATTTGTATTTCCGCCTCGCGGTGATGCCCATCCTGCTTCCGCCGTTGCGGGAGCGGACGGGCGATATTCCGCTGCTGGCGCGGACTTTTTTGAAGGAGTTTGCCAAAGAGAACGATAAAAATGTGAACGATTTTACACCAGAAGCGCTCGAAGCGTTGATGAATTATAGCTGGCCGGGAAATGTGCGCGAATTGCGCACGGCGATCGAGCATGCCGTCGTGCTCGCCCGAACGGAAAGGGTCGACCTCCGCAGTCTGCCCGCCAGCCTTCGCAGTTCGGCCCCCGGCGGCAGCCCCTCGCGAATCCTTTCGCAGCCGGATCTCACGGTTGCGGATGCGGAGAAACAGTTGATCATCCGCGCGCTCAAGGATTGCGGCAGCAACCGGACCGCCGCCGCCAAACGGCTTGGGATGAGCCGCCGCAATCTGCATCGCAAAATAAATCACTATCATTTGGAGGGCCTCTAAATGCGCCTTCAGGAATGGATTCATCACTGGGAAGTGGGTGCCGGGGCAAAACTGCTTCGCGTGCTGGCGGCCATCCTCGGGTTCGTCGCCGTGGCGGGGCTGGTCGATGCGCTGGCGTATCCAGGACTATGTTTTACAAGCGAAGAGGCGATGGAGAACGCGCAATTGGCGCGGAATATTTCGCGCGGCAAGGGTTACACGACTGAGTCGGTTCGTCCGCTCGCCGCCTATTTGATTGGGCGTGAGGCGAACCCAGGCGAAGCCGGACGCGTTCTGCGCAAACCGGTGCCGGATGTTTCCAATGCTCCGGTCTATCCGGTGCTGTTGGCGGGGCTGATGTCCGTGCTCCATTTTGATTATGTGGCGGATGACAACCAGGATTGGTATTTCACGCCCGACCGCTGGATTGGGCTGTTCAACCAATTCGGGCTCTTTCTTTCCGCTGTACTGCTCTACTGCATAGCAAAACGTCTGTTTGACGGCCGCGTGGCGTGGATGTCGGCTGCGCTTTTTACATGCACTAATTTATATTGGCGATTTACGTTCTCGGGAGTTTCGACTTCCTGGCTGATTGTTATCTTTTTGGTGGGCGTTATGGGGATGATTCGGTTTCAGCAACGGCGATTGGCCGACAAAGCCGGCTGGGGCACGCTCGGCCTGGCCGCTTGGATTGGCGCGGCGATGGGTTTGGCCGCTCTGACGCGATACGCGATGGCCTGGATGATTATTCCAGTCTTGATTTTCATGTCGCGATCGGGCGGCGCGGGGCGCGCCAAGTATGCAACTGTAGCGGTGATCGCTTTTTTGGCGGTATTGGGACCGTGGGTCGCCCGCAATATAATATTGACTGGAACCGCCTTCGGCACGGCGGGCTATGCCGTTCTTGACCAGACAGGGCCCTTTTTTGGAGACGCGTTGGAACGCTCCTTTGACCCGACTGCCGCCGTGCACCATATAAGTCCATTGGAGGTCGTTGACAAATTTCTGGCCCATGGTCAGGAAATCTGGCGCAGCGAACTTACCCGCATGGGAGGAAGCTGGATCTCCTCGTTTTTTCTGGTGGGATTATTCATTCCATTTCGCAATGTCGCGCTGGGCCGGTTTCGAATTTTTGTTCTGATTTCGGTCGCCCTGCTTTTTGTGCTGCAGGCCACCGGGCAGACCCATTTGTCGTCCGATTCTCCGGATTTTAACTCGGAAAACCTGCTTGTGATCGTCGCGCCCCTGGTGTTTGTCTTTGGCGTCGCCCTTTTTTATACGCTTCTGGATCAACTGCATATCGTGGAAATGGACGCTCGGGGCGCCATTGTGGGAGCCTTTGTTCTTGTTTCGTGCGCGCCTCTGGCGATGGCCATGCTGCACGGATATTTCCCCGACCCAGAAACGCCGTATTCCCCGCCGCACATTCAGCGCGTCGCAAAACTCATGCGCCCGGATGAATTTATGATCAGCGACGTCCCGGGCGCCGTGGCGTGGTATGGGGACCGGACGTGCGGCTGGCTGCCGCTGGATGACGACAACGAGTTCTACCAGTTCAGCGGCTTGCGCCAGATCAAGGGAGTCTTCTTGACACAGAAAACTATGAATTCGCGCTATTTGACCCAAATGGTGCTGAACCAGAAAAGCTGGGAGAGGTTCGCCTACGAGTGCGAATCCCACGGCCAGGTGCCGCCGGGATTCCCCTTGACGAATGCCCCAAAACAGCTCTTGCCGTATCAGATCTTGCTGAGCGACCAGGCCCGCTGGCGGCTCGCGCCGGCGTCCCGTTGAGAAAATGTTCAAAAAAAAGGAAAAATTTTCTTTTGACAAATTTGTGGACACCGCTTAGAAATCCACAAGGTTAATGAGTCTCCATCGCTGAAAGCGTAAAGAAGCCGTATGGAGTGAGGGACGTAAATCAAAATATCTTATGAATAAAGTAATTGCTGCTGTTGGATTGACAGTTCTGAGCGGGGCTTTTGCCCAAGCTCAATATGCGCCTGGACTGGGTGCGAACGAACAGGCCAAAGATTGGACGCTGGCGGCTTCCCTTCGTGGTTTTTACGACGACAACTATTTGACTCAGCCCTCTTCATTTGTGACCGCAGGGGGAGTAGTCCACCCGCGGATCGCGAGCTGGGGGACCGAGGCAATTCCTTCCGCGGCGTGGAACCATTCCGTCGAAACGTCATTGATGTCCGTGAGCTATGTTTATGACGTTCGCTGGTACGAAAACCACAGCACGGTCGACCAAACCCACCAGTTAAATGCCGGCTATCAGCGGGAGTTTAGCGAGCGCTATAAAATCGGGTTGACCGAATCGTTCGTCGTCGCCCAGGAACCCACGGTCATTGATCCGTCGGTGATTTCCTCGCCCTTGCGCGTTGAAGGCGATAACATTCGCAATACCGGCACGGCGAGCTTCACCGACTCCCTCACCAAGTCGCTGGATTTGCATTTGGGTTACAACAATACCCTCTATGCCTATCCGCAGTTGGCGGATTCCGTTATTGGCTATCCGTTTCGTGGGCCGGTGTATGGGGCCTATACGGGACAGCCCAGCCGCTCAGCTTTGTTGAACCGCATGGAGCAGCTCGCCACGCTTGATCTTAGCTGGAAGCTGACTGATGTGACCACTGCCAAAGTTGGCTATCAATTTGGTGAGACAGCTTACACCAGCCAAGAGTACATTAACTATCCGTATGGCGGGGGATCGGGCTATGCCCCGCCGCCCGGTTATAGTGGCCCACCCTTTAAGGGTGATCGCAGCGATGTGCGTAATTCCTACTCCCACTATGCGTTCTTGGGCGTTGATCACAACTTCACCTCACAGTTCATGGGCTCGATCAGGGCCGGTGGTGAGTATATTGATTATTACAAGAACGTTGACCAATATGGCAATTCGGCGCCGAATAGCGTGGTTTCACCTTACGTCGACGCAAGCATTGCTGACCAGTATCAAAATGGGTGCAACGTTCAATTGGGTGTAAGGCATGTCCACAACGCCACGGACGTCGTTGGCGCCCCCGGCGATACCGCTACTGGCGGCACCATCCCTGTGGTGGATGAGGAAACCACAGCGGTTTAC
This sequence comes from uncultured Verrucomicrobiae bacterium, assembly GCA_963764165.1. Taxonomy (GTDB): domain Bacteria; phylum Verrucomicrobiota; class Verrucomicrobiia; order Limisphaerales; family Palsa-1400; genus Palsa-1400. Next base: position 1,312,678 of record CAVXRD010000002.1, on the reverse strand, counting down.
CTTTCGGACACCCATAAACTCACGGAGAAGTTAACCGCGACTATATTGGGCCAGGCTCAGCTTTCGTCTTTTAATGCGCCGGGGTCCAGTTACGACAGCGAAAAGGATGCATTTTTCATTTTGCAAATCAAGTTCGCTTATGCCTTCAGCCCGTGGCTTTCTGCGGAAGCCGGATATGATTACAACCGTTTGAAATCCGACTTGGCGGATCGCTCGTATACCCGCGACTTCATGTATGTCGGCGTTCGCGCGACCTACTAGCTGAAGATTGTTTCAAAATAAAATTGACCTTTTTGCACGAAGGCTAGAACGTATACGAATACGATCTAGCTTTCTTTTTTTGATACTATGGACCTAGTGACGAATAACGATTCCCCGGAGCTAAAACTGCATTTCTTGGACTATTGGCGCGTCATCCGGTTGCGCCGAAGCTTGATTTTGGTGGTTTTTCTATTGTGCGTGGTCACCAGCACGCTGCTGACAATCTGGCTGCCCAAGTCGTATTCAAGCTCGCTGGATATGCGCGTCCAAAAGGACGATCCCGAGGTGGCGCTTAATGGGGAAATGCACGCCGCGTTCATGAGCACGGACCCGTACTTTCTTACTACGGAGTTTAAGGTTTTGGAATCCTATCGGATTCTGACAAACGTGATTAGAACGCTGGATCTTGAGGAAAAACTTGCCCAGCAAAATGGTGAAACCCGGTGGGCTCTTAAAGATACGTTTGATTATCTCCTGAAACGGGTCTCCGTTGACCAGACAAGAATGACCAGTTTGATCCAAATCACCGTGAGAAACCCGGATCGAGAACTGGCTGCAAAAATTGCGAATCAAATGGCTGACTCTTACAGGGCTTTTCGCATTGACCAGTGGAAAGGCACCAAAGGGAGGGGCGTTGAAGCTTTGGAAGCACGTCTGGCGACCAATGCAGCCGAGTTGAGTGAAGCCCAAAGCAAGCTCGATAAAGACCGGAATCGCTTGCACATATCCGAGCTGGAGGAAGGAATGAATTCCGAAATGACCATCATGGACAAAGGCTTGGAAGAGTGGGCGCACACCCGTGTCGGAGCGCAAACCGATTATTTGGAATACAGCAATATTTTGTACTCCCTAAAACAGATTCCGGAGGACCAATTGCCTGGTGCGCTGACGACCGCATACGCCCATCAATTGGATCCGGAACTGGTTGATCTTGCTGATCGGCGCCAATCCGCAGCCGCCCATGTAACAGAGGCTGAACACACGTATGGGCCTGAGCATGCCCAGTATAAGGCGGCGAAGAAGCAACTGGAACTCGCCGAAGCCGCCTATCAAAACAAGATTAAGGGAGTCATGATTGGCATCGAAACGCGAGTTAAGCAGGATGCCGGTCTCCTTGTGCTCATTCAAAAGGAAGTGGAAAAGATTACAGAGGAAAAAAACCAGCAGGCAACGCTCAATCGTCCTTATTACGATGACAAGAGAGACGTTGAGACCAAGCGCAAGAATTACGAAGTGCTCGTAGCCATGCTGGATCGCGAAATTGTTGAACAAGGCCAGCCCAACGCCAACGTGGTGACTGTTTTGAATCCGGCCCTCCCGTCGCAGCGGCCCGTGAGCCCGAAAAGCGCTGTCATCATTCCGGCCGGGGTCATTGTCGGGCTGATCGTTGGCTTGGGATTAGCCTTCTTCATTGAATACCTCGATACGAGCGTCAAGACGATTGACGATGTTGAGCGCGCCCTGCAGGCTCCTGTCCTGGGCGTCATCCCGCAGAACGTCGGCATCATTATGGATGAAGGACCAGAGAGTCCGCACGCGGAAGCATATCGCGTATTGCGAACGAATCTGCTGTTTTCTCGAAAGAATGAAGGCTGGAGCACGCTTTCCGTTTTGAGCGGCGGCGCCGGTGAAGGAAAGTCGACGACTTTGTTTAACCTGGCGACAGTCTTCGCCCAGAATGGCCAGCGCACACTGGTGGTTGACTCCGACTTGCGGCGCCCGACGATTCACAAAATCATCCACAAATCGAACACGATCGGCTTGACCGACTTCCTGCTCAAACAGCGGACGCTGGACGAGGTTATCCAGAAGACCAAGATTCCGACGCTGGACGTGCTGGTCAGCGGCAAATTGCCAAGCAGTTCCATGAGCATTCTGGGTTCCGCCCAGATGAAGGAAACGATTCAAGAACTCAAACGCCGTTATGAGTTTATCTTCTTTGATTCACCGCCGCTGCTGGGTGTCAGCGATGCGTCCATTCTGGCGAGCGAAATGGACATGGTGCTCCAAGTTGTCCAGTATCGCCGGTATCCTCAACCAATGACTTTGCGCGCCAAACAAATGGTGTTGAAAGTCGGTGGCAATCTCATCGGCATCGTGTTGAACAACATTAACATGAGCCAGGACGAGAATTATTATTACTATAGCGGTTATTACGAATATCAATATCAGGCTCAACAAAAAGACGAGGGCGTTGTCCAAGTACCTGATGCAAACAAACCTGCCGACGTCGAAATTAAACCCAAGTACTGATTACGGACAACCTACGGCTTTGATTATGAGACTGTTACGAAATAATAGCCTGCCAGTGATGTGTCTACTTTGCGCTCTGATAGCCGCAGCGATGACGGGGTGCTCTTTATTCAGATCGGGTGATCCAAAAAGCGAACCAAAGGAGGACGAGACGGGGCACATGGACGTCTTGCACGTTGGTGATAAGATTCGCGTGGATATTACAGGAACGCCGGAGCCGATTCAAACTGGCGGTGAGATTGAGATTCATGAAAATGGAACCATTAACTTGCCGTTCGTGGGTTTCGTTTCTGCTGTCAACAAGACGCCGTCTGAGCTTGAAAAGGACATCACCAAGGCTTATGTTCCCGCCTTTTTCCCTCACATTGGCATTAGCGTCACCGTCGCGGCCCGCTTTTTCTATGTCGGCGGCCAGGTAAACGGAGCTGGGAATACAGAACGCATCCTTTATACCGGCCCTACCACAGTCCTGCGCGCGATTCAGGCGGCTGGCGACTTCACTCCTTACGCGAACAAGCGGAAAGTCCAGATCACACGCTCCGTTACGAAGAAAATATATTACGAGAACTGTGTCAAAGCTCTTTCGGATCCAAAATTAGACCTTCCCGTCTATCCGAACGACATGATTTGGGTTGGCCGCCGTGGGTTCTAATCATGATTCAGCTTCAACTTCTTAATGGAAGTCGAAGCGGGACTGTTTTTCGGGCAAGCCGCTTTCCCACGCGAGTTGGGCGGGACGCCTCGGCGGACATTAATCTTGAGGATCCCGGCATTTGGCAGCGCCATTTTCTAATTGACTGGCGCGGGGAAGGAATGGTTCTTGAGGCGGAGCCGGACGCCCTGGTAAGCGTCAACGGCACGCCTGTCAAAAATACGATCCTTCGCAACGGCGATGTCATCACCATTGGAGCGCTCAAGATTCGCTTCAATTTTGCCCCCGTGCGGCAGGCTTCCCTGGCAGTCAGAGAATGGGGGGCTTGGATTTCCATGGGCTTGTTGTGCCTGGGGCAAATTGCGCTTGTCTATTGGATGATAAGTTAGTATGAGACTTATAAGTAGTGTTGCTAATGCCTAAAATGGCGCACACCGGTGAAGGCCATCGCCATTCCAGCTTCGTCGGCGGCGGCAATGACCTCGGCATCGCGCACGGAACCGCCAGGCTGAATCGCCGCGGTCGCTCCAGCCTTCGCCGCGATAATCAATCCGTCCGCAAACGGAAAGAAGGCATCGCTGCAAACCACACTGCCAGCCAGCGAGAGGCCCGCTTCGCGCGCTTTTTCCACAGCGAGCCGGCATGAGTCGAGACGGCTCATTTGCCCGGCGCCAACTCCCAATGTCCGATCCGGCGCGGCGAACAAAATAGCATTCGACTTGACATGCTTGACGATTTTCCAGCCAAAGCTCAGCGCCCGTCTTTCGGCGTCGGTGGGCGCGCGCCTGGTTGCGATTTTCCACTCCGCCGGAGACGTTGCTCTCGCGTCCGGTTCCTGAGCCAGCCAAACGCCGTTCGCCGCGCTGCGCAGCACAAGCCCGGAATCCGGCGCGAGGCTGGCCGCTTTAATGAGGCGAAGGTTCTTTTTCTTTTGCAAAAGCGCCAGGGCTTCGGGCGAAAAATCAGGAGCGACGATAACTTCGCTAAAAATTTCAGCAATCGCCTTCGCGCAATCCAGATCGAGCGGTTTGTTCATCGCGATAATGCCGCCGAACGGCGCCTGGCGATCCGTGGCGAACGCCTTCTCCCAAGCCTCCAGCAGCGAATCTCCCTGCCCGGCGCCGCACGGGTTCATGTGCTTGAAAATGGCGAGGGTGGGGCGATCCCCTGCGAACTCCGCCGCCAGCGCGGCCGCCGCTGTCAAGTCGAGGATATTGTTGTAGGAAAGCTCCTTCCCGTGGAGGGGCTGGAATTGCTCGTCAAATTTCCCATACAATGCCGCTCGCTGGTGGGGGTTTTCGCCATAACGCAACTCGCGCGCGAGAGGAGCCTCCAATTTCAACTGCGGCGGCCACGATCCTCCGGCCGCCGGCGCCATGGGTGTTGTTGAAGCCGCGGTTGCGGACACGCCAAACGTCCGGGAAAGATAGGCAAATATCTGCCCGTCGTAACTGGATGTTTGACAAAAAACTTTCACCGCCAGGCGGCGCCGCAGTTCCGCCGTCGTGTTCCCTTTCGCGATAATTTGCTCCGCCACTTCCGCGTAATCGAGCGGGTCCATCACCACAGTCACGCTGGAATGATTTTTCGCGCCGCTGCGCAGCATCGACGGCCCGCCGATGTCGATGTTTTCGATCGCCTCATCGAGTGTGACATTCGGCCGCGCGACCGTTTGCGCGAACGGGTACAAATTGACGACGACGAGATCAATTGGCTTGATGCCGTGCTTTTTGGCCGCGGCCTCGTGCTCCTTGTTGCCGCGCAGGAAAAGCAAGCCGCCATGGATTTTCGGATGCAGCGTCTTCACGCGCCCGTCCAGCATTTCCGGAAATTCCGTGAACGCGCTCAAATCGCTGACCATCACACCGTGCTCGCGCAGGATTTTGGCGGTGCCGCCGGTGGAAAGAATCTCGATGCCGGAAGACGCCAGCGCCTGGGCAAAGGGAATCAGCCCGGTTTTGTCGTAGACGGAGAGCAGAGCGCGTTGGATCTTGGCCATATCAGCAATGGTAAATTTTGCAGAAGCCCCTGCGGAGTCAACCCGATTCGGAAAACGGCCGCGGGCTGCGACTGGCGCTGGCAGATGTTTGTGCGCCGATTTTGGAAGAAAAAATGCAAAGATGGAGCCTGGCAAGCGGGAAATGGCCACAGATCGACACAGATTTGGAAGATGAATTCCTGTTCCGAACGGTGGCGCGCGCCCTCAGCTTTGATCGCATCCTGCGTGGCCCATTAATTCTTATCTGTGTTGATCTGCGGCCATCTGTGGCTTCCCCTCTGTGCGGATGTTAGATGCGTCTGCCCAGCCCGCGCGCCTTCACTGTGGAACAGTCGCATTCGCGCCCCAGCTCTTGTTCGGCATCGGCCCCATTTGGAATTCCAGCGTGCCGCCTTTGCGAACCGCGCTATCCAACAGAAACGGAGTGTCGAGCGCCTTCCCATTCAATTTGGCGGATTGAATATAAATATTCTTGTCAGACAAATTCGCCGCCGTCATGACGAATTTTTTCCCATTGGAAAGGCGCATGGTGGCCTTCGGCACGCACGGGCTGCCGATGACGTAATAATCGCTCGCCGGGCAAACCGGATAAAATCCGAACGCGGAGAAAATGTACCAGGCCGACATTTGCCCGCAGTCGTCGTTGCCGCTGAGCGAATCCGGCATGTTGCCGTATTGTGTGCGGATGACTTCATGCACGCGCTCGGCTGCCTTCCACGGCTGGCCCGCGTAGCAATAGAGATAAATAATGTGGTGACTCGGCTCGTTGCCATGCCAGTATTCGCCGATGCGCCCTTGCACATCGTCCAAGCCTTTCACAGTCGCGTCAGGCTTGAAGGTGAACAATTGGTCCAATTTCGCCGCGAACTTTTCCTTTCCCCCGGACAATTGCATCAGCAATGGAACGTCCTGCGGGGCGTACCACGAATACTGCCAGCTAGTGCCTTCGGTGAAATCGTTGGTGCGCGAATCGTCATTGTAAAAATGCGGATTAAATGGCGTGCGCCACTGGCCGTGTGAATCCTTCGGGCGCATCAACCCATAACTCGGATCGTAAAGATTGGTGAAGCTCTCCGCGCGCCCCATGAAATATTTATAGTCATCCTTTTTCCCCAGCGCCTTGGCCATTTGCGCCACGCAATAATCGTCGTAAGCGTACTCCAGCGTTTTCGAGACCGATTCATTTTCCAAATCGCACGGCACCCAGCCGAGTTTCGCGTAGGTCATCACGCTGTCGTATTCGGGATTCATGGCGGTTGTTTTGATGGCGTCGTAGGCGCGCTCGCCCGTGAAACCTTTCACGCCCTTCAAATATCCGTCCACAATAATAGGCACCGCGTGGTAGCCCACCATGCACCACGTTTCATTTCCCTCCAGTGACCACACTGGCAGCAGGTGATCCACGCTCTGGTCGTAATGCGCCAGCATCGATTGGATCATGTCCGAATCCCGTTTCGAATCGATCAGCGTGAACAGCGGATGGGCCGCGCGGTACGTGTCCCAAAGTGAAAATGCGGTGTAATTATTGAAGCCGGTGGCGAAGTGAATATTCGAATCCAGCCCGCGGTACTCGCCGTCGTTGTCCTCGTATAAACTCGGCGCGAGGAAGCAATGATACATGCCCGTGTAAAACGTCTCCTTGTCCCAATCCGATCCTTCCACCTCGACGCGGGCCAGCTCGTGATTCCACTTCTCGCGCGTCTCTTTGTGGACGCGGTCGAAATCCCAATCCGGGATTTCCTTGTCCAGATTCGCCAGCGCATTTTCCGCGCTGACCGGGGAAACGGCGACCTTGATTTCAATCGCCTCATTCGCGTGCGTCTTGTAATTGGCGACGAATTGCAGATTGGTCCCGGCGGCCTCTTTGCGGCTGCGGAAGCGGTAAGTATTATACTTGACCTCTTTTCCACTGCTGTAAATCACATGGCTGTCAAATGGGCGTGAATAGCGCGCGGCAAAATACAGATAGCGCTCCTTGCCCCATCCGTTCACCAGGTGAAATCCCGTGATGGTCGAATCGTCCTCCACGCGAACATGCGACCAGATCATCTTAAACCGCCCGGGTGCATCAATCGCGCCATTTAGGAAGTGGCTCAAATCCGTCAGAATCGAAGACTGATCGCTGGCGGGAAATGTCATGCGCATCATCCCGGCGCGTTCGGCGGCGGTGAGTTCCACCGTGACGTTATTATTAAGCAGCGTCACCTTGTAATAACCGGCCGAGGCGGATTCCTGGTCGTGCGAAAAGCGCGCGCGATAGCCGGCATCCGGATTGTTGGTCGGGCCGGGAATCAACTTCGCCTCGCCGATTTGCGGGATGAACAAAAAATCGCCGCGATCAGGAATGCCCGTTCCAGACAAGTGCGTCATGCTGAAACCCATGATCGAGTTGTCGGAATACTTGTAGCCCGCCGCGTTGTCCCAAAGATCATCAGCGGTGTCGGGACTCACTTGCACCATTCCGAACGGCGCGGCCGGGCCGGGATACGTATTGCCTTGTCCCTTGGTGCCGACGAACGGGCGAATGTAATCACAAAGCGGCTTTTCTGCCCGCAAATTCAAAGGCAGCAGAACGGCAATGAGTGGAAGGCAGCGGAAAAGCTTTTTCATACATTATTTGGCGGCGCGCGCGCTCAATTTTGCGGCAACAGCGCGGCAAATATCGGCGGCGGCATTGGGGCGGCCCAGCTCTTTGGCTGAGCGCGCCATTGTCATCAGTTTTTTTGAACCAAGCAATTGGTCCAATTGAAATGGAATATCGTCGATGCGGTTGACCTTCACCGCGGCGCCGCGCTGGAGCAGGAAATCGCTGTTGGCCGCTTCCTGTCCCGGAATGGGATTGAGCACGAACAGCGGCTTGCCCATCGCCAGCGCTTCGGAGCTGGTCAGCCCTCCCGGCTTGGTCAATAATAAATCGGAAATCGCCATCAGCTCGTGCATGTTGGTCGCGAAGCCAATGACATGCGTCGGGTGCTTGCGATCCTGCGAGGCTATGTCGCGCCGCAATTCCTCATTCCGGCCAGCCACCACGATGGTTTGGAAGGGCCGCTCGAGTCGATCCAGGGCGGATAGAATCTCCGCCACCGGCCCCATTCCAAATCCGCCGCTCAACACGAGCAAAACAGGAAGATCATCGCGCAGTCCGTAGCGTTTGCGAACTTCCGCCGTGTTGATGACTGAGGAGAATTTTGCGGAAATCGGAATGCCTGTGGCGAGAACATTGCCGGCGGAGACTCCGCGCGCGACCAGGCGGGCTTTCGTTTCTTCCGCTGCCACGCAATATAAGTCGACATGCGGCTCCATCCATAAGGCGTGCGCTTCAAAATCGGTCACGATGCTGACCGTCAGCGGGGGCGTGCCGGGCCATTTTTTGCGCGCTGCGCCGAGAAGTTCAACGGGCAGATAATGAGTGCAGAGAACCGCGTCCGGCTCGAACTTTTTGACAAGGCGAATAAATTTGCGGGAGCTGTTGGAGCCGAGGGCGGTTTTCCAGCGGGTCACGCGGCCCACCACTTTCGGATTATCCATCTTGTTGAAAAGCATGCCCCAAACTTCCGGCGCGTGGGCGATCAGTTTCACGTAGCCTTCGCTGTAAATTTTGCGGTGCAGGGGAGAGAACAGCGACAGGAGATCGATTTTCTCAATGGTATCCTTCGGGTGCGCCTGCGTCCACGCTTCGTGCAGGGCCGAGGCTGCTTGCAAGTGTCCTCCGCCGGCGGTAATGGTTGCAATCAGGATGCGCATGTTGTTTTGGGTTGCTCCTCCAATTAAGGTAAGGACGCCTCGCCGAGGCGTCCGGGTCGAGGCTTGGGCTTGAAACAAAACTCTTCGCCCCGCGTTGGCTCCAAGCGCCGTAGGCGCGGCACCTTTGTAGAAACGATCACGGTAACGTTTTCAAGCTCCGTTAGGAGCGGCACATGCCCAGCGTGATTGATTGCCTCCAGTGTCGCTCCTGACGGAGCTTTAGTATGTATTAGGGACTTTTCTACAAAGCCGCGCCTACGGCGCTTCGGAAGCCGCGAGAAATAATGCTCCGTGGAGAAATTTGTGTCACAAGCTGCCTGCTTGCGCAGAAACAACGCCTCACCCCGGACGCCTCGGCGAGGCGTCCCTACCTTTATTGAATGCGAGATGGCCATGGGTTTAAACCGCATCGCGAATGGTCGCATTGAGCGAGCGCTTCAACTGCTCAACCAGTTGCGCGTGGGCCGTGTTGACCTCGGCGTCGGTCAGGGTGCGCTCGGCATTTCGATAGGTGAAGGCGCAGGCCAGGCTCTTTTGCCCGGCCGGGATGTTTTGACCGCGGAAAACATCGAACAAATCCGTCTTCTCCAGGTTGGCCGGTTTCGTTTGTTTGACAACGGCCTGCACGGCGTCGAACAAAACCGTTTCTGGCACCAGCATCGCGATGTCGCGGCGAATCGATGGGAACGACGGCAACGCTTTGAATGATTTCGAAGGAACGCGTTTCGAGAGAATCAGATCCAGATTGAATTCGGCCAGGAACGTGCCGTCGCGCAGATCGTAGCACTTCTGCAACAGCGGGGAGAGCATCCCAAATTCGCCGATGGTCAATTTTCCAAGTTGAGCCGTGCCAGATTCCAAAAAGAACGGATTGGCGGGATCGCGCTTGCTCCATGAAAATCCGCGCATGCCGAACTGCTCCAAGAATTCCTCGAGGATGCCTTTCAAATCGTAAACGTCGAACTTGGCGTCACGCTCATCGCCAGACCAGAACAGTGGCTGGCGCTTCCCTGTCAAAGCAATGGCCATGCGGCGCTCTTCCTTGATTTTTCCCTCGTTCTGAATGAAGACGCGTCCGATTTCAAACAAAGCCACATCGGCGTTTTTATGACTGACGTTGTGGCGCAAGCTGTCAAGCAAACCGGGCATCAAACTGGGCCGAAGGACGTTCATATCGCTGCTCAGCGGATATTGCAGCGCGGCGATTTGCGCCGGGGTGGCGATCATCCCCGCCGCGGTGTTGGAAATGAGCGTCTGCCCTTGCGCTTCGAAAAGTCCGAGCGCGGAAAGAATGCGGCGCGCCTCGCCCAACTGGTCATGCACCGAGTCATAGGCGTTGGAACCGATGGCTCCGCGTGGCGCAGTGGCGGGAATTTTGTCGACTCCGTAGAGGCGGCCGATTTCTTCGATTAGATCGGCCTCGTGTTTTAGGTCTACTCGGAAGGTGGGGATGCGAAAGGATGGCTTCGAATGAGGCGTCTCGGTTTCTTGGTGGAGACCCGAAGACAAAAGCGGATCCGCGTCATGCGTCACCTCGTCGCCGGCATATTCCAGACCAAGCTTTTTCAGGAATTGAATTTGCGTCTCGGCCGGAATTTCAACACCGAGTAATTCCGCAGTTTTGGAAATCCGGAGCGCGATTTGTTTTGGCTCCGGCGGGGCGGGGAAGGCGTCGATGGCGGGTTCCAACAACATGCCGCCAGCGGTTTCGAGAATAAGCTGGGCGGCGCGGCGGCTTGCCCAATCGCAAATGCCAACATCAGAGCCGCGTTCGAAGCGGTAGGACGAATCGGTGCGCAATTCCAATTTCTTCGAAGTGGCGCGAATGTTTTGCGGTTTGAAAGACGCGCTTTCGATCAACACGTCCATCGTCTCCGGGCGAATTTCGCTGTTCTGCCCGCCCATGATTCCGGCCAGGGCAATTCCCTTCGAGTTGTCAGCGATCAAAAGCATTTTGTCCGTTAACACGCGTTCCTTGCCGTCGAGCGTGACGAATTTTTCGCCCTCGGTGGCGCGGCGAACGACGATAGCCGGATTCTCTCCCAACAAACGAAAATCAAACGCATGCAGCGGCTGGCCGATTTCCAGCATCACAAAGTTCGTGACGTCAACAACATTGTTAATCGAGCGGATGCCGGATTTTTCCAGCGTTGCGCGCAGCCAATCCGGGCTGGGGCCAATTTTCACGCCGCGCACGAGGCGCGCCGTGTAGCGCGGGCACAACTCAGAATCCTCGATGCGAACCGAAACCATTTTTTCCGTCGCCTCACCCGCCAGTTGGGACGGATTGATTTTTATTTCTGGCAGGCGGAGCGGCTGCCCGGTCAACGCGCTGACTTCGCGCGCGATGCCGATGACGCTGTTCCAATCCGGGCGATTCGGAGTGATTTCCAAATCGTAAATGACATCCGTGCCGGAGCGTCCCAAATATTCCGCGAACGGCTGGCCGACGGTCGCGTCTGGACGCAAAATGAGGAGCCCGTCAATTTTTTCTGGGAGACCCAATTCATCCGGCGAACACATCATCCCTTGCGACTCGACACCGCGAATTTTCCCGACCTTGATCGTCATGGGCGGCTCCCCTGGCACCGGGGGCAGGGTGTGGCCTGGAAGAATCAGCGGGACTTTGTCGCCCGCCTGAAAATTCTGCGCGCCGCACACGATCGTGCGCTCGCCTTTGCCATCATTGACGCGGCAGACGGAAAGTTTGTCCGCGTTGGGGTGCTTATCGCGGGTGATGACCTGGGCGACCACCACCCCGTCGAATTCGCCGCCAAGTTTCTGGACGCCCTCGACCTCAAGGCCGAGCATCGTCAGCCGCGTCGATAAATCCTCGGGCGTCCAATCGAACGAGACGTATTGCCTGAGCCAGTTATATGTGACCTTCATCGTGCAAGATGTAATTGACGGCGATTAGCCGGCTTCGGTTTCGTGTGCCAGTTTCAAATCAGCGCATGCACGCTTGGAAGCCGGCGATACAGCAGGTTTGGGAACCTGCGCTACCTTTGCCGTTGCGCCAAATCAGGACGGTTCAAGGGTGCCATACGTGATGGGGTCGATTTCCGAGCCATCGGCCTTTTTGACCTTGCGCGTTTTCTCGTCCCACATGCACATGATGTTCAGGCGGTTGGACATTTCCGCGAGGGAGATGACCACTTGGGCGCGAACGGCCAGGTCGATGTTGGCGTTTGGCACGCCGTTGGTGCGGATGCAGTCAAACCAATTTTTCTCGTGATCCGGCACGTTTTCCGTCGGAGAAAGCCCGTCAAAGGTGGCCAAATCGATATCATCGGAATAAGGCTTCTCGGGAATAAGCTGGATGCGCTCGCCGAGGCTGCCGATTTCCAGCGAAGCCTTGTGGCCATAAATGACGAAGCCGGGCGACTTGGCGTTGACGGTGCTCACGACGATGACCAGCGTCATGCCGCTGGGGAACTCGGCCAGGATTTCGACCTGCTCCGGCACATCGCGCACCGGGCGTGGATTGGGCTCTTCGGCATCCGCGTTCACATTTTTCGCGCCGAGGCTAACGACGCGGCTGGGGAATTCCGTGTTGTTGGTGGCCAGCATGAGCGGCAGCAGACGGTGCGGCGCCAGATCGCCGAGCAACCCGGCGCAATACGAATAGTACTTGCGCCAGCGAATATAGCGTTCCGGGTCAAGCTTAAGCTTGTCGTTCACCGGCGCCTGCCACTTGTCCCAATTGAGGTCGCCTGGCTGGCTGACCCACGGGGGAACGGGCAGATTCCATTCGCCGTCCTTGCTGTTGCGGCAGTAGTAACCTTGGGCCCAGACTGGGGTGCCAATGTCGCCCTTTTTGATCATATCCGCCGCCATGTGCCAGGCCTTGGCCGAGCAACCCTGCGAGCCAACCTGATAAACTTTTCCTGTTTTCTTGACAGTGTCGTAAACTTCAAAAGCCTCTGGCAAATACCGGGTCATTGGCTTTTCGCAATAAACATGCTTGCCAGCATTCATGGCCGCGATTGAAGTCTTGCAATGCCAATGGTCGCAGGTCGCGATGGTGACGGCATCCAGATCCTTCATCTCCAGCAAGTCCTCGTAATTCTCGAACGTCTTCACGTTGCCGCCGATCAGCGCGGCAGCTTGCTGCACGCGTGTCTTGGAAAGATCGCACACGGCTACTTGCTCGATGTTGTTGGCGCCGGCGTTGTCCTTTTGATTGGAGACGTGGAATTGGCCCTGGTTGCCGACCCCGATGTAACCGACGCGCAAACGGCTGTTGGCCCCGACCACGCTGCTCGGAGCGGGAGCCTGGGTCTGGCCGTAGACCGGCGTCTTAAACATATTGACGCTGGCGGCCGTCGCCGCCGCGGCGAGTGTCGACTTCTTGATAAATTCGCGGCGCGTCGCCCCGCTGTTCCGGCTCTTGGTCTCGTTTTGATTCATAAAAAATTCGCTCCAATTGGGAGACATGTACTGACGGTATAGGCCATTCTTTATTCGAGGAAAAGGCTAATTTCGTTTGCTAAAAAGATGGACGGGAGGGGTTTTAACAGAAGGACACGAAGTTACGAAGTGGGAACAAAAGGTATGCCTTGGTCAAGTTCTCAGCCCTCCTTCGTGTGCTTTGTGTCCTTCTGTTGACATTCATGGATTGCATAACGCGCCGCGCGGGGGCACGCGGCCCGCAAGGTTTTTGTCAGTGCCGTTTTTTAGGCCGGACCCGGCGTCTGGATGAAATTGGCCAGGGACGTTTTTAACCTCAGGGTCTTCCACCTTATCTTCCGCCGGTCGGATTATCGCGACGCGATCTTTTTCTTCAGCCACGCCGCGAATTCCGATTTGGTCTCGCGCAGAATTTGGAGCACCGCCTCCCGGTCCGCCGCCGCAAATGTCGCATAGGCGGCGGAATGATCCTCGCCGGCAAGAATCTGCTCAAGGCGCTTCCAGAGGAAGTCCTTCATGGGGTCCTGCAACGCATCAAACGCCGGCGAGTAAATGAGATAGCTGCACGGATATTTGAACAATCGGGAATTCAGGTCGAACTGCCTTAACGAGCGCCCGTCCGCCGTCCGCGGGCCGGTCTGAGCGAATTGCCTTGCAAAATCCGAGGTGCCTTCAATAGGACCGCGCAGAGCAGCTTCCTCGCGGAAGAGCATGTATTGAAGGAGTTTTTCGCCAGCCAGGGCAATGCGTTCCCGCGGCCAATCTGGACTTCCAATGGCGCCGGGTTGGCGCGGGGTGTTCATTTCCTCCAGCGCAAGGCGGGTCTCGTCGTAAGCGAAGGTGAGCAGGTTTTGCATGCGCGCCTGATGTTCGAGCACGAGCAATGCGACGATATCGCTGCCGGACGAAAGGTAGCGCGAGGTGTCGAAGTACGGCCCAAGGTCAGTTACGTTCGCGCCGCGCCTCCGGTCGACCTGATCGATCTGAGAACGATCCGCGACGAAGAGATTGCCGAGATGAAGCTCGTTCGGATGTTTGCCCGTGACATACCATCCGCCCCAGCGGTCGCTCAGCGGCGATTCATGGCTGACATAATTGGCGGCGCCCGACAGGGGCTTGCCATCGGGAGCCGTGTAAAATGACCGGACCACCAATTCGGGAAGGAATGTCGTGCGCCCGCCAAAGTGGCAGCGCATGCATTCGTCGCGCACTTCGAAATGGGGCGCGGCTGCTGGCTTCTGTTCAAGTGTGTAGAAAACCGGGCCAACACGCGGATCGATGGCAATCACATCGATGTCCGTGCCGTTGGGAACCCATCCAAGGCTGACTTCGTCGTTGAAGTAGAGGGCGCGCGGCGTCTGCGGGCTTGTTTCGTGCGCCTGGCAGCTTGTTTTCGAGAAAACCAGGCATTGGGATGATCGCTGCACGCCGAGCGCTTCGAGCAGAGCCGGGAGGTAGCCACGCGAGGAGTCGAATTTCAATTGGGTTTTGCCGGCAGCGATCTGGCGCTGCAGCACAGCGACGGGATCCTGAAGGTTGGTGGCAACCAGATATTGGATGGCGCGATTTGGGGATGCGCCGTCGTTCGGTGTTTCACCGGCAAAAGCAGAGAGGCAAAACAATGCCTGCGCCAGAATAAGTGGTGCCAAACGGGTCATGGTGAACGGACGCGAGAAAACCAAGGCAGACCAAACTACGTCCAGAACTGCCACCGAATTTGGCATTTGAGTCCGGCGCATTCAGGAAGTTATCACGCGTGAGCAGGCAGTCAATGCAGCCGTCGGTTTTGTTTCGCAATCGATGTTGCGAAAGTAGGGCTAATGGTCGTAGGTGCCACTGTAGTGTCTGCGGTGATCCTCTGGGTGTGATTAGAAGTGGATGAGGGATGCAGCCCTTTTGGCGAGCGCGGCTGTGTTGAAGACCAGCCGCAGCGCGTCGTACCGACACACGCGCCTGTTGATCGCGCCTTGCTGCGGCTGGTTCTCTGTCGCTTCGCTCCGTCGAACACAGCCGCGCTCGTCTAAATGCGCATCACCCACTTCCACTATCACCGGCTCCTCTTCGCGGCCAAACTTTTGCTTGCTATCGGGGGCAGAATCCATAAATTGAGCGGCTCGACTTATGAAAGTGAGACTTTATGCCCTGCTCGTCGCCATGGCCCAGCCATCACTGTGGGCCCAAGGCTCGGCCGACCCTGGCGGCGCCACAGGCCAGACTCAGACCGTGCCAAATCCGACTGGCGACGGCATCCGCAGTCTTTTCCTCATGGTCATCTTTGGCTTGGGCATGTATTTCCTGCTCATCGCCCCGCAGCGCAAGAAGGCCAAGGAACAGGAAGCCACTCTCAAGGCTCTCAAGCCGGGCGACAAAGTCGTCACCAGCAGCGGCATCCTTGGGGTCGTCTTGAGCATCAAAGATAAAACACTTTCCATCCGGTCCGCTGATACTAAACTGGAAATCCTGAAATCCTCCGTCCTTGAAGTCATTGAACGGAGCGGCGAGCCAAACGATCCAAAGAAGATCGCCGACAAGGCTCTTGAGCCGAGCCAGGTGAAAATTTAATTTACGTAATTTAAGCAAGTCGCATGAAAAAGCCGAAGTTGTGGTGGGCGTTAATTGTGTTCCTGGTCGCGTGGTCTCTCTGGGAAATGAACCCGCCTTCCAACCGTGACCTGATCGCCGAATTCAACGACGAAGCCACACCCGGCAAATCGGAGGCGACGTTCCAGAAAATCGTCCAGTCTGCCCGCGATGCTCAGAAAAAAAGCCCGGACGCGCACCGCGAATTCGCGGATTTGATGGCCGCGACCGGAACGAACGACCTTCGCCCGTTGTTCCCCAATTTCGACGTCCATAGCGAAGAAGCGCCCAACCGCGCCATTCTGAACCTTCTTCAACGCAAGGCGGCCGGCAAAATCAAGCTGGGCCTAGATTTGCAGGGCGGCACGGAATTCCGCGTCAGCCTGGACACGAATCACATTCAAGTGGGCACCAACGTTTCTGCTTCGGATACGCGCCAGCGCGCCATTTCACAAGCGGTCGAAGTGCTGCGCCGCCGTGTGGATCGCCTCGGTGTGGCCGAACCTCTCATCCAGCCGGAAGGCGAGAGCCACATTTTGATTCAATTGCCCGGCTTGTCGCAGGCGGGGATCGAGGACGCCACGAGAAGCATTCAAAAGGCGGCCTACTTGGAATTTCGTGGTGTTGATCCAGAAACTCCTCAACTGCTCAAAGACGGCATCATCCCGCCGGGCGATCAATTGATGACGCTCAAAATCAAGAACCGGGATGGCAGCGAATCCGTCGAAACGAACCTTGTCGAGAAGCGCTTGGCCAATGGATTGACCGGCAAATACATCAAGCGGGCGATGCCGAACCGCAATCCAACCACCGGCGAACCGGTGATTGAGTTTGAATTTGATACCGTCGGCGCGCAGAAATTCGCCGATTACACCGAAACCCACAAAAACGAACGCCTGGCTATCGTCTTGGACGGTTCCCTTTACAGCGCCCCGGTGATCCGCGACCGCATTTACGGCAACGGCGAAATTTCCGGCGGCAACATGGATTTTGACGAAGCCGTCATGGTGGCGAATGTTCTGGAAAACCCCCTCGAAACTCCGGTCAGGATTGACCAGATGAGCCAGGTCGACCCGACACTCGGCAAAGATTCCATCTCCAGCGGCATCCAGGCGGCGCTGTATGGAACTTTGGCGGTCGCGCTCTTCATGGCTGTTTACTATCACCGCTGCGGCATGATTGCCGATATCGCGATGGTTCTGAACCTGATCATTTTGCTGGGCGTCATGTGCTCCATTGGCACCACGCTGACGCTGCCCGGCATCGCGGGCATCGTGCTGACGGTCGGCATGGCCGTCGACGCGAATGTACTTATTTACGAGCGTCTGCGTGAAGAAATGGCGACAGGCAAATCCATTCGGGGCGCGATTTCCGCCGCCTACAGCCGCGCCTTCAAAGTTATTTTTGACTCGCACACGACTACGCTGATTTCGGCCATCGTCTTGATTTATTTCGGCACCGGTTCAGTCAAGGGTTTCGGCGTGACGCTGACCATCGGCGTGGCCTTGAGCTTGTTCACCAGCCTCGTGATGACGCGGTTGATTTTTGACTTCCTTCTCAACAAGGGCTGGCTCAATCGCATCGGCATGATGCACATGATCACGAACAAGAATTGGGATTTCATGAAATGGGCCAAACCGGCCTTCATCGCTTCCTGGACGATCATTTTGGTTGGCGTGTGCTACGGCATCTTTGGCCGCGGCTCGCAGGCGCTGGGCATCGATTTCATGGGTGGCGATGCCGTGCGGCTCGCCTACAAGCAGAAAGTGGATGTGGGCCAAATCCGTGAAGCGCTGAAGCCGGTTGGCGAAATCCAACCGCAATATCAAAGCGGCGCCACTCTCGATGTCTTGCAAGTGGTCGCTCCGTTCGGCAAGGGCGAGGAAGTGGTGAAGATTTTGAAAGAGAAATTTGCCAGCGCCGGTTTTGAAAAGGTCGGGCAGGATCGCGTCGGCGCAGTGGTTGGCGACGAGATTTTGAAATCCGCGGTCACCGCTTCGTTCCTCTCGCTGTTCTTCATTTTGTTCTACGTCGCGCTCCGTTACGAATTCTCGTTCTCCGTCGGCGCGGTGCTGGCCGTCATTCACGACGTGCTGATGACGATTGGCGTCTTTTGTTTGACAAGCAGGCAATTCAGCGCGCCCATCGTGGCGGCAATCCTGACCATCATCGGCTTCTCGATTAACGACACCATCGTGATCTTTGACCGTATTCGCGAGGATTTGAAACTCGGCATCCGCGGATCATTCAAAGACGTGATGAATATCGCGCTCAACCAGACCTTGAGCCGAACCTTGATCACGAGCGGCACGGTGTTTATCGCGACGTTGATGTTGTTCATCTTCGGCGGCGGCGTGATTAATGACTTCGCCTTCACCTTCCTGGTCGGCATCCTCACGGGAACGTATTCCAGCATTTACATTGCCAGCGCGCTGGTGCTGTGGTGGCACAAGGGCGAACGCCCGAAGATTGCCGCACCGGTGGCGGCTGAGGAAATTCCGAACGGTGTCAAGGCCCGCGCTTAAGCGGCGTCCATGGCGGCGCCAATCCCAATCCAGCCTTGGTATTGGGCGGGATTCGTAATTTTCATCCTGCTGGCGGTGGCGGTTGACCTTGGCGTTTTCCATCGCGGCGCGCGCACCATGAAAACCCGCGAGGCGCTGCTCTGGAGCGGCGTCTGGTTTCTGGCCGCGCTGATATTTGGCTCGGCGCTTTCCCACTGGCGGGGCCGGGAGGCGTCCTTTCAATTCCTCGGCGGCTACCTCGTGGAGCTTTCTCTTTCTCTTGACAACCTTCTGGCCATCGCGGTGATTTTCACGTCGTTCCGTCTGGAAGAGAAGTATCAGCATTGGGTGCTGGGCTGGGGCATCGTCGGGGCGCTGGTGATGCGCGGAGTCATGATCGGGGCGGGCGCGGTCTTGCTGCAAGCGTTCCACTGGCTGCTCTATCTCATGGGCCTTTTTCTGGTCGTCACGGGAGCGCGCTGGGCTTTCTCCAAACAATCTCCGGCCTCCGGGCAAAAGCATCGCATTGCTGAGTTCGCCCGGAAGGTATTTCCAATCACGCCGAACTTCGAGGGCGGCAAATTCATCATGCGCTCGGGAGGAAAATTTGCCCTGACGCCGCTGGCTCTGGTCCTGATCGCGGTGGAGGCAGCGGACATTATTTTCGCGGTGGATTCCGTCCCGGCGGTCTTCGCGGTGACGCAGGACGCCTTCATCGTGTTCACCTCGAATATGTTTGCCGTCCTCGGATTGCGCTCCTTGTATTTCGTTTTGACAGGGGCGTTGAGCTCGTTTCGCTATTTGCGCGCGGGGCTGGCGGCGGTGCTGATTTTGATTGGTGTGAAAATGCTGGCCTCGGATTGGATTCACTGGCCGACCGTCGTCTGGATGGGCTTGGTCGCGTTGATCGTCGCCACCGCGATTCTCTATTCCGTGTTGGACGCGCGCCGCAACAAGGGCCAAAATTCGGCGTCATGAAGTATGCATGGACGGTGGCGCCGGAGCAGAACGCGCGGTCGCGGGAATTGGCCGAAGCGCTGCAAATCTCCCCCCTGCTCGCCCAATGCCTGCTCAATCGCGAGTTGGGCGAGCCGGAAATTCTCTCTCAATTTCTCGAACCGCGATTGAAGAATCTGGCCGACCCGTTTCTCCTGCCGAACATGGCCGCCGCCGTGGATCGTTTGCTAACGGCGCGCAGCCGCGGCGAGCCGCTGGTGGTCTTCGGAGATTACGATGTCGATGGCGTCAGTTCCTCCGCGCTGCTGGTGGAGTCGCTGACTGCGCTGGGCTGGCGGGTGGAGTGTTATTTGCCGCACCGGATGGACGAGGGTTACGGGTTGAGCCGCGACGGCGTCGAACATTGCCTGCAAAAACATTCCGTGCGCCTGCTGCTGGCCGTTGATTGCGGTTCAACCGCTGTCGAGGTGATCGCTTGGCTGCGCGAGCAAGGCATCGATGTATTGGTGCTCGATCACCACCAAGTGTCGTCGCCCGCCCCGGCGGCGGTCGCGCTGGTGAATCCGCAGCTCGGCGCGAATTTCCGCGAACTCTGCTCGGTTGGCCTCGCCTTCAAGCTCGTTCACGCCATCCTCAAGCGCCTTCGCGACCAAGGCGACGCCGAAGCCGCGGCCTATGACATCCGCACGCAACTCGATCTCGTGGCCCTCGGAAGCATCGCCGATCTTGTTCCGTTGACAGGCGAGAATCGCATTCTCGTCACCGCGGGACTGGAGCGATTGAACACCACGCATCGTCCGGGCTTGATGGCGTTGAAAGAGGCCGCTTTCACGCGTGGCCCTGCCGGAAGTTACGAAGTCGCATTCCAGCTTGCCCCGCGCCTCAACGCCGCCGGCCGCTTGGAAGATGCCTGCGATGCGCTCAAACTGTTATTGACTCGCGATTCCGTCGAAGCGGAATGGCTGGCCAGGCAGCTCGACGACCGCAACCGCCGCCGCCAGGAAATCGAGCGCCGCATCTGCGACGAGGCAACGGCAGTAATTCGCCCGCGATTCGATCCGGCGAAGGAATTTGTCATCGTCGAGGGCAGGGAAGATTGGCACATCGGTGTTGTCGGCATCGTGGCCTCGCGCGTGTTGCAGGAATTTTACCGGCCGACGGTGATCTTCGGCGGCGATGGCATTTGCTGGCGCGGTTCGGCGCGGAGCATCGAAGGTTTTGACATGGCTGCCGCGCTGCGCGAATGCGCGGACTTGCTGCTGCGCCACGGCGGCCACGCGATGGCGGCGGGGATGAGCTTGAACGCCGACAAAATTGATCTGCTCCGCCAGCGCCTCAATGATCTGGCTCGCGCGGCGTTGCGCGAAGAACATCTCCGCCCCTGCCTTAAACTCGATGCCGATATCGCGTGGTCCGAATTGACACTCGAGCGTGTGGAGGAATTGTCGCGCCTCGAGCCCGTCGGCCAGGGCAATCCGATGGTGCGATTCTCATTGCGCAGCGTGACGCACTTCGTCCCGCCAATGCGCATGGGCAAAGAAAGCCAACATGTGAAATTTCGTGTCGCGGCGGGAAAGTTGGTTTTGGACGCCGTCTGGTGGAATTGCCGCAACGCCCCGCTACCCGGCGAGCGTTTCGATCTCGCCTTCACTCCGACTGTCAACGAATTTAATGGTCGCCGCACCGTGCAATTGAGAGTGCTCGACTGGCGGCCAAGCTGAACCGCGATGCCAACCAACGACACATCAGCAGAGAAACCGCTAAGCCCCGCCGCGAGGTTCATGGCTGGCCTCGGAGCGGCGGTGGTGACCCTGGCATTTTATCTTTACGCCGCCGCTGCCGTGCTGGGTTTGTGCGCGCTGTTGATCCTTGAGTTTCTCATGCTGCTGGTGGGCGCTCGTTTTGGTTTGGCCCGATTCGTCGCGGCTTACATCGGGCGGCACGGCGAATTATTGACAGCCCTCATCCTTTCTTTTCGCCCGGCAAAAGAAGTCGACTCGCGCGTCGCGCTCAGTCCTGAAGACGCGCCGGAATTGCACGCGATTCTTGCGCGCCTTTGCGGCCAATTGGAGCTCGGCATCCCGCGCGAAGTGTTCCTTGAAATGAGCACCAACGCGTGGGTGCGCCTTCACGGACTGAGCGCGGGAGGCGGAAAGACGAAATTGGGAATCGGCTATGATCTGATGGCGGGACTTTCTGCCGCGGAAATCGAATCTGTTCTCGCGCATGAAATGGCGCACGCGAAATTGATCAAGCGCGGATTCAAAAACTGGCTGACCAGCGGACAGCGGCAGATGCGAACGCTCGACATGATGCTGTGGGGAAACATTGAGGCTCACCGGCGGGCGAACAGAGACGTCACCATCGCTCCCGTGCTGATGTGGCCGGTCAGCCGCATGGTGCGCCTGAGCACCCGGTTCGTCGCCGCCTACACACGTCAACTCGAATTTGAGGCGGACCACGGCGCAGCAGAGCTCTGTGGTTCGACCATTGTGAAGTCGGCTTTGTCGAAATTGGAGGCGCTCACGCACATCACCTCCCGGCTGCCGTGGCCGGAGCGCGTCGCGCAAATGCAGGAAGCTGGCGGTTACAGCGATTGGCTGCTGCGCGAGATTGCGCACGGCACCGCGCAATTTCGACCGGATGCAGAAACGGCTCGATTCAACGAATATTCAACGCATCCCTCCATCAAAGATCGAATTCTTGCCCTGCCTCCTGACAACAACACATTGCCGCCCGATTCGCCGCCCGGCTTGAGGCTCCTGCGCCAGCCGGATGACATGGCGGGAAAGCTGATCGCAAAAATTCAACGCCTCATGGCCGAGCAGGAGGAAAGGGACAGCCGCCGTCTCGAGAAATTATCCAAACGCAGCCGGCGGAACATTCACATGCGGCCACTGCAGATCGTGGGATTTCTGCTGATTCTGGCTGGATTCATCGTGGCGCTGTTCGCGATGATCGAGATTGGCCAGCCGCGTCACGGCGCCAAGGTCGCAATGGCTTTTGCCGCGGCTGGATTGGCCATTGCCGGCGGATTTGGAGCGAACCGCCTCGGCGCCTATCGCGACAAGGTGCGGCTCCCGGTTCCCACTTACGAAGAATTTACGCGTCCGCGCGCCAAGGTTCCGCCGGAGGAATTCAAGGCCCGCCAGCAGGAAATCGAACGCGAACTTTCCGACCGCGTTAACAAGGAGGGGAAATCCGCCCGCCGCATGGAAATCTTGATTGCCGAGAGCTACAAGGCGCTGGAGACGTGCGACTTCGCCCGCGCGCACGTCGCCGCCCGGATGTGTTTGAAGCATGATAAAAAATCCGTTCCTGGCGCGCTGGCGGCGGCGGTGGCCTGCGCGGCATTCGGACAGGTGGCCGAATCGAATCAGCTCATCTTTTTCGCGCAACGGCAAACCGGGCTGAACACATTTTCCACGGCATGGAGCGCGGGCTGGTCCGGTTACTTGACAGGTGATGCCATCCGCGCAGAGGCGATGTTCGAGCGAGTGCTGAAATTCGATTCCAGCCAAACCACCGTGCTCGCCTTGCTTGCCATCGTGCAGAATCATCGCGGAAAACGGCAGAGCGCGTTGATGAATGCCCGGCGCGTTTGTGAAGTCCGTCCCGAGTCCAAGGAGCACCTCAAGTATCTGATCGCGCGGCTGGTCGAGAACGGATACACGCGCGAAGCATTCCAAAGTCTCGCCCGTTTCGACGGCGAAACGGACACGACGGGCGAACTCAGCTTCTTGCGCGCCCAAGCCAGTTTGCTGAAGCGGAATTTTGACGAGGCTGACAAACACACGGAAAATATCCGCCAGACCGAAGATTCCGCAAAGCGCTTGTTGCGATTGGCGCAGCTCAACGAAACGGCCCGCCGCCGCGATCAAGCCGCCGCTCTCTATTCGGAAGTGCTGGGGGTTGGACATTATCCAGAAGCGCGGCTGGGGTTGGGACGCATCGAACTGGAGCGCAAAAACAAGGAGGAAGCGCGCCGCCATTTGTTCGAGGCGTTGGACCTGGAGCGCCCGCTGGGCAAGGATGGCGCGGGCACGTTCCAGATTTTTCAAAACATCGTGCAGCACCTCTATATGCTTCACGACTTGGAGGCGGACTGCAAAGCGTGGGCGGTGCGGCTGCCATGGAACGCCCAGCCCGAGGCGTTGCGGAACAAAAACCTGATCGTCTACGCCCAGACTGAACAGCGCGCCCGAGATTATTTGCAATCCCTGCTGAACGCCATGCAACCCACCAAGCCACCGTGGCCGCTGCCCGCCACCGGCTGGAAATTAGCGCCCCGCCCGATGCAACCCATCGTCCCCGTGCATCCCGGCGTGCAGGGAATTTGGGCGTAAGTATGCAGGCGTGGATCGGTCCCAGAATGTGACCGGTTCCCAAAGCATCTTGTTCACGACTCTGACCGCGCAATGGTGACGGCAGTCGCACTCACGACCCGGAAGGCAAATTGCGTCGAATGAACTCGCTGGGCGTGACGGGTATCGGTTTGTAGCCAGCGGACTTCAAAGCGTCAAAATGGCCGTCTTCAGTGATAATGAAATCGGCCTCGGTCGCAATTGCGCAGTCGCAAAATTTGTTGTCGTCAGGATCAGCCCCAATCACGCCGAAACGGAAATTCGGTTCAACTTGCCGGATATTACCGTGAAGTTGGGTCAGCAATTCGAGGAACGCCGCCACATCGCGCCAGCGTTCCACGCCCGACAGTTTGACCGTTACCTCCTCATATTCCAACAGGATTTCAGTTGACACCGCGAGGTGCAATCGACCGCTAAGTAGGGCGCGCAGGATTGGATAGAAAGGCTGTTTCCGGCCAAACATTTGTAGAAAGACGTTTGTATCCAGACAAACCGTCATTTGTAACGATGTTCGTCGCGAAATTCCTTCACTAGCTCAGGAATGCGCCGCCGCAAGCCTTCTTCGCCATCTTTGTCAAACCCGTCGCCAATGCGCCCAGCAAGTTCTTCTGCCTCCAATTGCAACAGAACCCGGTTCAGCAAGGACAAATGCAAACCATCCATGCGCTCGATCTTGTCATGCAACACGGGCTTCAACTTTTCCGGATCAATCGACACTGTCTGTAATACAGGCTTCACGATGGAAAAATAGCCCATTTTCCCCAAATTGGAAGCGCTTTGGTTCTGCTCCCGCCACTCCGTCGCTTCAGCATTCCGGTGTTAGTCAAAAAGAAGCTGGCGCACAGTCGCGGCGCACTTTGATTTGAACTGATTTCCTCTCCGAGTAAATGCGTACAACCTCCCCCATAACCTGCCGGACGGAAATGGATTTCATGCACTGGTTGTCGCGGCAGGTGGATTGGCGGTTGTTGAAGGCGTTCACACACGGGCTGCACGGAAGCCCGGCCCACAACGCCAAGTTTCGCGGCGGCGGCGCGGAGAACAACGCGGGAGTTTCCGGCCCGAATAACGTGATCACGTGAATCGGAGTCAGGCTCGCGAAGTGGGCTGGGCCGCTGTCGTTGGTGACGAGAATTTCTGACAGCGTGTACAACACCATCAATTGGCGGAGCGTGGTTTTTCCCGCTAGGCAAAGGCAACGGTCGCTGCGAACCTGGCGCGTCAACGCCTCGATTTCGTCCGCCTCATTCGGCCCGCCGGTAAAAACGACGTGGACGTCCGGCAATTCGGCGAGAACCAAGTTTGCCAGCTCGACGTATCTTTCCCTCGGCCATTGGCGCAGCGGCAGCAAATCGCTGGCGTTGGGATTCAGCAGGACGAGAGACAGCCGCTCGCCATTGTTGGCAGGGAGCATGGCCTTCACGGACGCGATTTCGGCGGCTTTTGGCGCGAAGGTGGGGACGTCAAAAGTCGATGGCGGCGTCGGGAAATTGAGCACGGGAAAGTCTTCGGGATCGTGGTTGAGAGCTTCCACGAGAATTTGAAACGTCGTCGTCGTGTGGAGTCGCGAATTATAAGGCACGCGGTGTGTCATCAAATTGCCACGGTAAGGCCCGCCGCCGTAAAACGCATGGAATCCCACCCGCGCTTTCGCTCCGCTCAAGTAAGTCACGATGGCGGAGCCGCGCGAGAAAAACTCCATGTCGATGGCGGAGTCCAGCTTCAATCTGTTCATGCGCAAAAACGCTTTAAGCGTCCCGAGTCCCATGCGAAAAAATCCGTCGGTGCGAATCGCGATGACGTTTTCTTTGGGAATAAGCTCGAGAAGATCCAGGATGAATCGGTTTTCCTGGAAAGCCACGAAATAGACATTTTCCTTGCCGACAGCGCGCACCGCCTGGCGAAGCGCGGGAATGGCCAGGACCGTCGATCCTTGCTCGGCCAGCTTGACGAAGAGAATTTTCCGGGCCGGGGACGAACCCGGTGTTGTGCGCCAATCGAAAATCCGCCGCAGTGCGGTCAAGCAAAAGCAAATCGGCACTCCCGCGTATCTGTCAATTTTTTGAAGAAGGGGAACGTTCATCGAGTGTGATTCGGGGCAATTATCATGCGGATCGTGTTTAATTGAAATCGCACAGCCATACGGAAATGGTATCGCTTCCGCCGATCAGGACTTGTGAACCCTTTTGCGACCACGCGATTTTGACCGGCCTTCCGCAGCGTCGTTCGAAGTCGGCCAAAAGCGCCTCGTCATGCCCGGGCTCGGGTTTCACTCCAATCGCAACGAGGGCCATTTTTCCATGGGGAGGAATGTCTCCCGCCAGCTTGTCTGCGCTTCGGAGCGGCTGTTCAACGACGTGGTGAAGATAATATTCAAACACGCCTGAGGCGTTCTCATCGTTCAACATCACAAACGGAGTTTCCGCGCCCGCCCGGCGGCTTGCCTCCGACAGCGTGCTCCGCATCCCATGCGCTTTTATTTCGCGCCATCGCAAGACCCCGTCGCGCGCCAATCCCCCAATCGCGCAGGCCATCAGGGCGATGGACGCGAGCAGATAAGTGGTTTGCCGTTTCACTTGACTCAGCAAATCAATCAGATGCTGCGCCCCATGCCCAGCGAAAATGCAAATGCCCGGCCCCAGGAACATGCAGATGCGAGGATTCTGAAGGTAAGGATACTTGTGCAGAATGCCGGCGAACAACGACAACGCTTGAGGCGCCAGAAACAGCGCCCAAACCCACCGGTTCCCCGAGCGCCAGTAAAACGCCAGCCCTGCCAGCCACAAGATGAAAGTGAAAGCCGAGCCGTAATGATTTTCTCCCACCGGCCAGGCGAAGCCGCGCCCAGTATGAGACGCCAGCAGCCATTGAGGGATTTGCCAGAGTCGGTCCGGCGGGTAGCCACGCTTCCAACCGTCCGACAATCCATTCTCGGCACTTGCCGCAAGTGCTGGGTGAACGTTTATTTTGAAAAGCAGAATTGCGCTGGCGGCGGACAACCCGAGGAAGAGCAACCCCGCCGTCACATTCCGCCAATCGCGAACGGCATTGCCGCCGACTTTGACGGGTGCCACCCACTGCGGCTTGGCCAGCCAGACAAGAAAAACAAATCCAATCGCGCCGATGACAAACACAGAGGTATAGGACAGCCAGATAAACACCGGAGCGGCGGCGCACAGGATGACCAGAAACCGCGCATTCGTTCCGTCCAGCAGCCACCGCAGCATCCACCAGAGCATCAGCATCGCGACGAGCAGATCGATCGTATATCCCTTCGCGCGAGTACCTTCGACGACTGGCACGTAGGCCACGCTAAAGATCGCCCACGCCATCCAGACTCCATTTCCGGTCAGCACTTTGCGGCACATCAAACCGAACAGCGCCAGCGCCGCAATTCCGGCGAGAAACGGCATGCACCGCGAGGCCCAATCGCTGTGAAAAACCGAGTCGGCCAATTTCGTCATCCACAGAAACATGGGCGGCGAGACGTTGAAATAACTGAGCGGCGCCAGCAATTGCGAATAGCTTCGCTCCATGACGCTGCGCAGGATGCCAGCTTCGTCGCCGGTGATTTCGAAATGAAGCGCCATCCGCGCCACGCGCCAAACGAGTCCCGCGGCCACCGCCGCCAGCAGCCACCGCCGGATGACGGTGTCAGACAGATTGTTTTTCGGATCCGCCGAAGGATTGCCCGGTTGCTGTGGGGTCATAATTTGCGGATCACGCAGCAATATTTCCCGCTATTCCCTGCCCGCCGCGGCAATGAATGGCTTGAGCTTTTCCATCAATTGGGCGAAGCCTTCCAAGGTCAATTGCTGCGCGCCATCGCTCCATGCTTCGGCGGGGTTGGGATGGACTTCGATCAAGAGACCGTCCGCCCCCATCGCCGCCGCGCCGATGCACATGGCCGCGACCAGATCAGCCCGCCCCGCGCCCTGGCTGGGATCGATGATGATCGGGCAATGCGATTCGTTCTTGATGATCGGGATGGTCGAAAGATCAAGCGTGTTGCGCGTGTACGTTTCGAAGGTGCGGATGCCGCGTTCGCAGAAAATCAAATTCGGATTATTGTTGGATAACACGTATTCGCCCGCCAGCAGCCATTCCTCGATTTTCATGGAAAGCCCGCGCTTGAGCAGCACCGGCTTGCCGGTCTTGGCGGCGGCGATCAGGAGTTGGAAATTCTGCGAGTTGCGCGCGCCGATCTGGATGATGTCCGTGTATTCGGCCACCATTTCGGCGTGCTGCTCGGAAAGAAGCTCGGTAATGACCGCCAGGCCCGTTTCCCGCCGCGCCTTGGCCAGCAGCTTGAGGCCGGTCTTGCCAAGGCCCTGGAATTCGTAGGGCGAAGTGCGCGGCTTGAATGCGCCGCCGCGAAGAATCGTCGCGCCCGCTTTCTTGACCGCGTGAGCGGTGGCCATCAATTGCTTCTCGTCCTCGACGGAGCAAGGGCCGGCCATGACCTGGAATTTTTTTCCGCCGATGGGAATACTCCGCACCGGCACCACAGAATTGCCGCTTTGCCCCTCGCGGCTGACGAGCTTGTAACGCTTCTGCACCGGCATGACGCGTTCGACCTGCGGCCACGATACGAGCGTCTCCAGCGATTGGTGGGTCCGCTCATCGCCAATGGCGCCGATGACAACGCGCTCGATCCCCCGCATGACATGCGGGCGGTAGCCGAGTTTCCTGATCTCCTTCAGCACGGCGGATTCGTCTTTCTTTGTGATGTTCGGTTTGAGAACTACAATCATAGAAGTCGTGCAGGTTAACAAATCCCCCCCGCCCGTCAATTGACGTTTCGTGGCGCGCCTCGAAGTGAGGCAGGGATGCCTCGGCGAGGCGTCCGGTTGGGCGTGAACAAAGCTTCACCCCTGACGCCTCGGCGAGGCGTCCCTGCCTTTGACACATGCCGTTCTTCTTTCCCACTTGATGTGAAAATGGCGGTGGCCTAGCATCGGCGCTTGTGAAGAAGTTTCTAAGCTGTGCCGCCGCGGGAGCGCTGCTCTCCGCGGTGTCGTCCGCCTGCGCCGAACCCGTTCCTGTCACGCAGGTGGCGGTCGTGGTAAACGATTCCGTCATCACCTCCGGCGAAGTGGAGGCCAAGCTGGCGGAATACTCCGGTGACTTGTCTAAAAAATTCGGCAACAACCGCCCGGCTCTGCAGCAGGAGCGTGTCAAGCTCACAGACCAGATTTTCGAGGAGAAGATCGAGGACAAGATGATCATCCACGATTTTGTCACCTCCGGTTACGCGACCAATGTCCTGGAAGCATTCATCGACGACCGCATTCAGGAACGGATCCAGCACGACTATTACGGTGATCGCTCGCGCCTCATTCAGACGCTTCGGGCCGAGGGGAAGACTTACGAAATGTTCCGCCGCGAACAGCGGGATAGGTTCATTGTCGAGTACATGAAGTACCAAAACGATTCCAACGTCCGCAAGATCATCATTTCCCCCCTGAAGATTGCCACTTATTACGGCGAGCATCAGGCTGATTACAAAGTGGAGGACCAGGTGAAAGTGCGCATGATCGTGCTGCCGCAGAACGCCGAGCATCCCGGCGCGGCCAAGGAATTGGGGCAGGAAATCCTGACCGAGATTGATTCCGGTGTGCCATTCGCGGAAATGGCCGCCGTGAACTCCTCGGATTCGCACCGCACCGACGGTGGCGATCGCGGATGGGTGGACCGCAAGCTGTTCCGAAAGGAAGTGTCTGATGTCGCGTTCTCGCTCAAGCCGGGACAGCACAGCGGCGTCATTGAAACTCCCGACGCCTGCTACATCGTCGAGGCCGAAGACACCAAGCCAGCCCACATCAAGCAACTGGACGAAGTCCGCGCGGATATTGAGCGCACATTGAAGAACGAAGAGAGCCTGCGCCTGAAAAAACAGTGGATTGACCGGCTCAAGCGGAAATCGTTTTACCGATTTTATTAATGACAGGATGGATCGCCATTTCGCTCGGCGATGTCACGGGCATCGGGCCGGAGGTCACGCTCAAGGCGCTGGCGGCGGAGGCCGGGCGGGATGAGACCCGGTATTTGTTGATTGGCGACAGCGCCTATGCCGCCGCCGCCTACGAGCGGCTCGATCTGAATTTCCCGCTGCAGCCCTTCTCCGAGTTTGCCGCCGCCGGCCGTTTCTTCCTCCACGATCCGCGGGAGGAGCCGCTGCCGCCGGGATTGGAGCCGGGGTCGCCCGCCGCCGCCCAGGCCGCCATCGCCTGGCTGACGGACGGGGCGCAACGCTGCTTGTGCCACGAGACGGATGCCCTTGTCACTGCGCCGCTTAACAAGGAAGCCGTCGTGCGCAGCGGGCAGCCGTTTATTGGGCAAACGGAATTTCTTTCGCAACTCGCCGGCACGGATCGAACTGTCATGATGCTGCTCGGCGAGGACAGCCGGGGAAACTGGCTCCGTGTCGCGCTGGCCACCACCCACGTTCCTCTCAAGCTGGTCGCCGAACAGCTTGACGCCACGAAAATTGAACTGGCCATCGAACGCGCCGCCCAGGCTTGCGCGGATCTCGGACTGCTGCGCAGCCGCGTCGGCGTTTGCGGACTCAATCCGCACGCGGGTGAAGGCGGACAATTCGGCCGCGAGGAAATCGACTTGATCCGGCCTGTCGTGGACGGCTTGAAAAAGAAGGGCATCGATGTGGTTGGGCCGTTGCCGGCGGATACATTGTTCCATATGGCTTACCGCGGGCAATATGACGCCGTGGTCGCGATGTATCACGACCAGGGGCTTGCGCCGCTGAAGATGGTGGCGTTTGAAAACGGCGTGAATTGGACGCTCGGATTGCCGTTCATCCGAACTTCTCCAGACCACGGCACAGCCTACGACATTGCGGGCCTGAGCATCGCCAATCCGTCAAGCATGCAAGCCGCCATCCGGCTGGCCAAGCAACTGGCCAGCCATTCGGTCAAACCACTTTTGCCAGCCTAGTGCTGTCACGAATAAAATGACATCCGCCATCATTGTAGCCGCCGGAAGGGGCACGCGCATGGGGCCGCAGGTAGACAAGCTTTTCCTGCCGGTCGCCGGCCGCCCCTTGCTCACTTATGCCTGGGCGCAGTTTGACCGCTCGCCGTCCATCGAAGAAATCATCATGGTGGTGCGCGACGGCATGCAGCAGACCTACGCCGATCTTGCGGTCCAATACAAATTCACCAAGACCTGCCGGTATGTGGCCGGCGGCCGGGAGCGGCAGGATTCCGTCTGGAACGGCCTGCTGGCGCTTTCTCCTTCGTCCGAATTGGTCGCCATCCAGGATGCCGCCCGCCCATGCACAAGCCAGGCCTTGATTGAAGCGACCATCGAGGCCGCCCGCGTGGAAGGGGCCGCCGTCGCCGCTCAACCGGTCGTGGACACGATTAAATCTTCAGCCGACGGAAAATTTGTTGGACAACATTTGGACCGCTCGAGATTGTGGTCGGTCCAGACGCCGCAGACATTTCGGGTGGAAGTCATTCGCCGCGCGTTGAGCGTCGTGCGCGAACGGGGCATTCAGGTGACGGACGACACGGCGGCTTGCGAGCATGTCGGCCAGCGCGTGCGCCTGGTGCATATCCCTTCGCCGAATCCCAAAGTGACCGTCCCGGCAGACGTGCCTTACGTCGAGCTTTTGCTAAAGCGCGGCCAAGGACCTGACTGAACACTTTGTTCATGTGTCAATGCCCTCCACCGCAGCCGTGGCCTCCACAGGAATGCCCCCCGCAACTGTGCCCGCCTCCCGAGTCGCCTGCGCCGCCATGGCTCGCCGAGTGCGATAATCCGCCCGCGTCCGCCGTCCCGCCGCCGTGATGGCCGTCTGCGGGAAGCCCGGGATCAACGGCGCCGGAATGGTGGGAATGATGCCCGTGGTGCGGAGACCCGGTTGAATGGTGGTCATTTTGTGAACTGGCATCCACAGTTTGGCTGACGTTAAACACGTCACCATTTGTGAACCAGTCGGCCCAACCGATATGCTGGTTGGAATCGTCTGCCGCCTTCTTTGACTTTCGTTTCCAGAATTTGAACATAACGCCATTAGGATGGCAGATGCCGGGCATTTGGCAATCGCATGAGCGCTACAATCCCGAGGCTGGTTTGTAACGTTCATTTTGCCCGTGCTCTGCGCCCCATATAAATTTGACCACAGAACTATTTCAATATCCATTAAATCGCCAAAATCCTTGGATCCGCCCCTAAACCCAAGCATAGCCAGTATCACCAAATCGCAGCTAGTCGCACCTAATCGCACCAAATCGCACCTGTTTTTTGAAAAATCCGCAACCAAGCCGAAGAAAAAGACTGGGGAGGGCGTCCCCGCCTCGGAATTTGGATGCGTCTGCCCTGCGCGTGGACTGGACTGTCGTTGACATGAACCCATGATAAATGAAATCGTTTCACGTTGTCTTATGAGTAATCCGGCGCAAATTCGATTTTGGGGAACACGTGGATCGCTGGCCAAACCCGGCCCGCGCACGCTCCGCTATGGCGGCAATACCGCCTGTGTCCAATTGACCTCGCCGTCGGGCGCATTGGTCGTCATTGACTGCGGAACGGGCGCCCATGGGCTCGGGCAATCGTTGCTGGCGGATGCAAAGGGGCCGCTTCGGGGGAGCTTGCTCATCAGCCACACGCATTGGGACCACATTCAAGGTTTTCCCTTCTTTGCCCCGCTTTTCGTCAAAGGCGGGCGCTGGGATGTCTACGGGCCGGCCGGCATGGGCCAATCGCTGCGCGAAACACTGGCGGGGCAAATGCAATATTCCTATTTTCCCGTCAGCCTTGATGACATGGGAGCGGCCATCCGCTTCCACGACCTTGTTGAAGGAAACCTGGAGATCGAAGACATCCGCATCACGACATGGTTTCTGAACCATCCCGCGCTGACGCTTGGCTATCGCTTCGAGATGGATGGCATTTGCGTTGTTTACGCATGCGACCACGAGCCGTTCTTGCGCAAGATCGGCGTGACGGCGGACCCCGACGAAGGGGACCAGCGTCATGCCTCGTTTTTGAAGGGGGCGGACTTGCTGATCCACGACGCCCAATTCGTCGATTCGGAATACGAAAAAAAGCGCGGCTGGGGCCATAGCACAATGGAGTATGTGGTGGAAATCGCGCAGCTCGCCGGTGTCAAGCAAGTGGCCTTCACGCACCACGACCCCATGCGCTCCGACGATGAGCTGGATGTGATTGCCCTGGGCATCCGCCAGCGCCTGGCCGCCGCCCAATCGGAATTGACGGTCTTCCCCGCCGCGGAACAGCAGATGATTGAATTTCGCGGCGCGGAAAATTCCGGGCCGCGCAAGGGCATCCAGTGGCCGGCAGCCGCTCCGGCGGTGAAGGACGTCGTCGTCCTGGCCGGGATTGCGGACAAGAAACTGGATTCACTGGTGGCCGGCGCGGTGCAGGCGGATCATGTGCGATTCTGCCAGGCCGTCGACGGGGAATCGCTTTTGGCATTGGCGCGAAACGCGCCTCCGACTCTCATTGTGGCGGAGGAAAACCTCCCGGGTTTGGGCGGCTTTGATTTGTGCAAACGACTCCGGCTGGAGCCTGGCGCGCGCCTTCACGATATCCCGGTGGTGATCATTGCGGACAAGGAAAAACCGGATGAGGGCCGGCTGGCCGGTGTTTCGAGCTGGCTCATCAAGCCGTTTTCGGAGCAATACGCGCGCGCCCATTTGCAGGCCTGGCTGATGCGCTCGCGGTGCCGATGGGTTCGCGCGGCGGTGCCTCCCGACGAATCCCGCCGCCTGGCTGCGCTTCGTTCCCTGGCGATTCTTGACACGCCGCCCGAGGACAGATTTGATCAAATCACACGCCTCGCGATGCTGCTGGGAAAGGTGCCCATCGCCACGCTCACTTTGATTGACGAGGACCGGCAGTGGTTCAAATCATCCGTGGGCTGCGAAAACAAGGACGGCACCCGCGAACAGGCATTTTGCGCGCACGTTGTCCATGAGCGCAAACCGATCGTCGTCTCGGACACACTGCTCGACCATCGGTTCGCGGACAATCCGCTGGTGACCTCCGGACCGCGCATTCGCGCGTATTGCGGCTTTCCCGTCTTCCATGAGGACGGCAGTTGCCTGGGCACGCTGTGCATGATCGACACGCGCCCTAGAGACTTTTCGGAACCGATGTTGCAGCGATTGGGAGACCTCGCCAGTCTGGCGCAAAAGGAGTTGAACCGCAGCGCCTCTGAAAAGAAATAGCGATCCAGCCGGTTGACCGCTCAGTTTGCCTGATGATTACTTCTTTTTGTTGGCAGACTGCTTCGCAAATTCGGCCTGCTTCTTCTTTTGATCCGCGCTCTGGACTTTGGATTGTTTCTGCGTGGATTTCTTCTGATTGGCTTTTGGTGATCTGTCTCCCATAAGTTCTGCTTTCTTCTTCACGTTGACTCACCTGTGGCATAAGTAGTTTCCCCGCAGGCCGCGCCATTGTAACGACCACGGACGCCGTTGTAAAGCATCCCACTCATTCGCAAACAAAAATTTGAACAGGAGAAAAAGCGAGAGCGCGGAAGAAAAATTTCGCTGCCAGGCAACGATTTTTTTCTCCGGCTCTCGGTCTCCAGTTCAAATTCTTTTTTTACTGCTCCCTTTCTTAGGTCATCAGTCAATCAATCGGCGATCCAGTTGCCGATGGCGCTATTGCCGCCAGCGCCGTCTTCGCCCATGGAGTAAACATCGTAACTCGCGGGATTGTGCTTGCCCGGGGTTTCATACACATATGGCCGACCCCATGGGTCGAGTGGAATTTTATTCTTTTTCAAATAGGGGCCCTTCCACGTTGCCTTTGCGTCGCGCGGCTTGATCATCAACGACTGCAAAGCGCCGGCGCCTTTGGGAAAATAACCATTGTCGACCTCGAACATGTCAATCGCGGTGTCGAAAGCGGCAATATCCGATTTGGCGGCCGCCAGCCGGGCCTGCGAAGCGCGATGTGTCAAGTTCGGTAGCACGATGGCAGCGAGAATTGCCAAGATGGTCAATACTAGCAACAACTCCACTAATGTGAAACCGCGCCGGCTCCAGGAATACTTCCGAACCTTTTTTGCTCTGTTGATTTTTGTTATCATGTTTTGGCCTTTCCCTTATTTATTTGATTGGTTAAAGCGAATCGAAGTGGATGCATTTGGCATGCCAACCAGACAAGCAGCCGTTTTGCCGGGCAACGTCCTTGCAGTCAGAATTTGGAGGCGCAACTGTTGCGCGAGGTCGCGCAAGAAATGCACGACAGAGGTTCCCTCGTCCCATCCTTCCGCCATAGCGTCAGAAGGCCGCTGTGATACCACCGTAAAGGGCGCGGCGCGGGCCGTAGGCGGGGGCGGCGATGCCAACGCCGGTGCCGTTGCGCAATTCGTAAGGTTCGTCCATGATATTCAGGCAATCGAAACGGAGCTTGATTTGGCTGATGCCAATGGCGCGCATTTTCCATGTGTATTCCAAGCCCACGTTGACCGGGCAATAAGGGCTTAATTCGACCGTGTTGGCAAAACCCGCCCGCAGGCCGGAGCCGTAGAGGAAGTCCGCGTGGAACCGGAGGTTTTTGAGCAGATCATAAGACACACCACCGGAGCCGGTGAAGCGCCCCTGGTGGTCCAGTTGCATGTGGTTCGTGGTCAGGTATCCCAACTCGTTGTTCGGAAATTCGTTTTCAACCGAGTCAATGTCCCGCACCCAGGTTTGCACGTAGGAATAATTCCCGTAGGCGGTGAAGGGGCCTTTCTTGTAAGCGCTGCCCAACTCCCCGCCATATACCGTGCCGGACGTGTAATTAAAATTGTCGAGAATGACCGCGCTGCCGAACTGGCCGTCGTCGAGCAGGTTTTTGGCCCGCTTGCAAAACGTGTCTCCAGTGATCTGCCAGGCCGGGGTGATTTGCCGGGAGAGGCCCATGTCAAAATAATTGTCGCGCTCGACTTTTTGCGGGTCGTCCCGGGAGTTGAATGGAGCGTCGGTGGTATGCTCAAATTCTTCGACGGTGGACGGATGAACATACTGCAGCGTGGGCGGCATGAAGTAGCGCGCGTAGCCGATGTGGGCGGTGGTGGCGTTGTTGATTTCCCAGACGAGATTGACCCGTGGACTGATTTGCCACTCGTTGTCGAAGGAGACATCAAAGATGTCGTAACGCGCGCCGTAATTCAGCGTGAAATGATCGGCCAAACGCCACTCGTCCTGAAGGTAAAGGCCGGCGGTCAACCCGCTGTTTCCACCGTTGGCGGTAATTGTGTATGGAGCGAGTGATGATTGCGGCGGGTTGCCGGGAAGCGGGGCCGGGCCGCCGAGCAGGGGTATGGTCTCGGTGGTCGGGCTGGCCGTGAATTGTGAAGCGGAGGGAAAGAGAGCGGAAGTTGTGTCAAGTCTTTCGATGTCATACGTGGCCAGCATCCCGGCGCGGAGCGTGTGATGATCGCCTAACTGGCAAGAAGCGTCCGCCTGGAGGCCGCTGGCCAAATCGCTATTTTCCACTCGCGCCGCGTTGCCGGCCAATAGAAGCCCTTGCGTTTCGTCAGGCGTGAATCGGATGTCCGCATATCGGCTCAGAATGGATACTTGGGACAAGAAATTGCCCGCTGATTTCTGATAGGAAAGCACCGCGTAATAATTCTGCTCTGTTTGGTAATTGTTGGCCGTGGACGAATTGGCGGCGGGACTGTTCGCCAATTGATAGATCGGCAGAACCCCCGCCGTGTCGGGAATTTGAAAACCCGCGTCGGAACTGCTCATGAGCAAGGTCAGCCGGCTGGTTTGATCGAAGTGATGGGAGAAGTAACCAAACAGTTTCTCCTGGTCCGTCGCATCATGCAGGGGCGTCGGGCTGGCCGTCGTGTTGTCGATGCCGTGGTTGTCGTGCAAATAGGAAGCGGTGACAAAGTAATCCCAATGGCTCGTCGTGCCGCCCCATTGGAAGGATGGATTGAAGGTATCGTAACCGCCGCCGTAAAGCGAAAGCTCAGTCCCGTTGAGTTGATAACCCGTTTTGGTGGTGACATCAATAATCCCGGCGGTGCGGTCCCCAAACTGGGCTGGCATCGTTCCCGTGATCAGCGTGACCGAGTGGATCAGGTGAGTGTCGATTTCCTGCCCAAACCCATTCAGGCTCTCGGGCAGCAATACACCATTGACGCGGTATTGAATGTCGCCGTGATCGCCGCGCACATGGATTTCTCCGAACTCTTCCTGGACAACGCCCGGCGCTTGCAAAAGCACCTGTTGAAAGGACGAGCTTTCGCCCTGGCCCATGGTCAGAATCTGGTCGGGGCTGATCGTATAAGCGACGGCGCCCAGGCTGGGGGCGATTTGCTCGCGGGCGGCGTCCAAATCCGCGGTTACAACCACGGTTTCAAGCTGTGTCGGGGAATTTGTCCCGCCAACCGCGCTGTTTGTCCCAACGGAGGCAGGTGTTGTGTTCGTTGCGGCCACCGGCGGAGCGGGCGGCTCCGTGTCGAACGCGAAGGCCGAAATCCCACCAATTAACAAATAGCAAAGAGCCATGCCAACAGGCGCCTCGCCAAACCGGGGATCGATCGTGTCATTCCTGCAGCTTGTTGCGACAGCCCGTGGAGCAAGTTTTCCAATTCTCATCATATTCTGGCTTTTGTACCGCAAAAATAGTGTTAGATCAAGTAAAAGGTTTTACTAGTAATACAATTGATTGAGCTTAAATAAGCGCGGCTCGCAATCAAAGCGTGTCAAAAACATCATTGCCAATCGGCTTCCCGAAAATTAGCCTCTTTGCCTTATGCCGTTGATTTTGCTCATTCTGGTGGTCGGCGCAGTTGTTTTCATTACGGGGATTCGCATCGCGCAGGAGTATCAGCGAGGGGTGGTGTTTCGATTGGGGCGTTACATGGGTCTGCGCGGCCCGGGCTTGTATTGGATTTTGCCCCTTGGCATTGAGCGGTCGATTACCATCGACATTCGCACGCGCACCATATCCGCCGAGCAGCAGGAAACCATCACTCGCGATAGTGTGACGATCAAAGTGAACGCGGTGCTGTGGTATCGCATCGTCGATGCCGCCAAAGCGGTCATTGAGGTGGCCGACGCCCAGGGAGCGGTCTATCAACTGGCGCTGACAAGCTTGCGCAATATCATCGGCCAGCACGACCTGGACGAAGTCTTGCAGGAGCGAAACAAGATCAATGGCTTATTGCGCGAGAGCATTGCCGGCTCCACGACTCGCTGGGGACTGGAAGTGGAGCGTTTCGAAATGAAGGACGTGGAGCTGCCTGAAGCCATGCAGCAAGTCATGGCGATGCAGGCCGAAGCGATCCGCGAAAAGCGGGCGCGCATAATCAAAGCGGAAGCCGAGTTGGAGGCCTCCCAAAAACTGTCGATGGCGGCGGAGCAAATGGCGGGCAATCCCGCGGCCCTGGAGCTGCGCCGATTCCAAATGATTTCCGAAGTAGGCGCGGAGAACAACAGCACGACAGTGATTATGATCCCATCGGATTTCGTCACATTATCAAAGACTCTCAGCGATTACTTGCACGATCGGGCAAGCAAGACCCACCCTGAAAAGTAGTGGCCCAACTTGTTTTGCAAGTGATGCCTTACTGCGGGGTGGTTGGGCGCCAGTTGTTCAATTGCGCGCCAGCGGGAGCATCGTTTTCGACGGGCGTGAAATCCTTCTTGGCGAAAACGCTTTGGCGGGTGATTAATTCGTTCATCAGCGCCACCGGCGAGCCGTATTTGGTGAAGCCATCCGGCGGGGCGAACAATTGCGGCTGCGGCAATTCGAGGCGGATGTTTGACAAATCAATCTCCATCGCGCCCGGGCCTTCGCCTGCCACAATGCGCACCGGGAAATGGCGCGCGTCTTCCGCTTCCCAAATGGTGCCCTGCGTTTTCGACCCGTCGGAGGATTCCACCACCACATCCTGGCGGCGGCAGCGGTGGCTGTTCACAAATTCCTCGGCCCCGGTGGAGGTTTTGAGGACGACGTTGGTGGGCTGCGCTTTGGTCGCGGCCGGGGCGTAAGCCTGCAGCGGATCGCTCAAGACATAACCCTCCTGCCGCGTCTCGCTCCAAATAAAGAATGTGCCGCCCTCGCTTCGCGCCCGCCGGCCCTTGACCTTGTTGGCAGGCTGAAAAATCACGGACCCTTCGCGTCCCAGGAAATCGCCAGCGACGGTGTGCTTGATGCCGTCGCCGCCGGTGACCGTGCCGGTAATTTTCGCGCTAAAGCCGTCCACGTTCGTCCAAACAAACGCCATTGGCCCGGCGACGAAGGCTGGCGGGTTCTCATCACCCGCGTGGTAAAGCACCTTTGGCTCCGTGGAGCAACCGACAAGGGCCGCGGCGGCAACGGAGGCGGCGAGCAATACTGCTTGGAACGCAAATTTCATGCAGCGCCAAAATGGGGCCAAACCCGTTCCTCCACAAGTTCGTTTCGCGCGCTTGGCGCCACCCAAATTTTGTGCTGCGCCCGCCAATGCAGGCGGCGCGCCGCGCAAGTAGGCGTGAGTACAGGCCGCCACGCTCTCGCGATCAGCGGTTGACGATTCTTGAAAACGTGGGACGATTCATGTGCCCGCGGGCAGATGCAGTGATTATGACATTCGCCTCCAGCAAGCCGCCGAACGACGCAGGATTCGCAAGAATTTTTCTCATTGCCATCGGCCTGACGTTTTGCAGCTTTGTCATTTTGTCGCTTGAGTATGGCGTCTTTAATTTCGGCGATAGCGATTTGCCGCCATCCCAACCTGACACTCCATTTGAGATCAGTTGCGATACGGTGTGGTTTGCCGCCACTGCCGGTGCAGCACTATATTGGCTCTACGCCACCGCGCTGGCTTTTCGAGCCGTGTTTCGGCTCGTGACTGGCATGGTGCGCAAGAATATCTAGACCGATCGAAACGCCTTGAAGATACTGCCGAAAATCTTCCTTTTCTGCATTTCAGCCTTTGCCGGCTTGTTGTTTTCGTCCGTCGTCACTGTGATTCCTTGGAATGCCCAGATTGAGAATCGAGCGTTTCACTGCACGGACTTTGGTTTCGGCTTTTTCTTTGTCGATATGTATACGCACAAAGCGGCCGGGGACACCATCGCTGCGGGTTAGACTTGGGAAAGGCTTGAAGCGGTAAGAATAGCATACGAAGTTGCCTTCTTTGCGATTTGGTTGATCGTCACCATCGGCCTTCTCTTGATTTTTTTGCGACCTCGCGGCAAACGGGCGGATCTGCGCTTAGCTTAGAAACCGCTATCTTAGCCCGTCCGCAACGCAGCCGGGCAGTTTCTCAAAAACACCGATCCAGCCGCCGCTGCGAAAGTTGATATCAAATGACCGAACCAGGCCAAAGGCATTTCGTGGCTTGCTCCAATGTTTCATTAATATATAGTAGTTCAAACGTGGCTTTAACTATTCGGCCAAATCTAATCAGGAATCTGCAGCAGGTGCTGCCGCGAGGCTCGCCATTCGATAGTGGTGACTTGCAAAAGATAGGCGTGTCATCGGCGTTGGCTCACCACTACGTCAAATCCGGATGGCTGTCGCGGCTCGGGCGCGGTGTTTTCATGTTTCCGGGGGATACGTTGCGCCAAGAGGATTGCTTGAAGTTTCTTGCCCGCCAGGACAGGGGCTTTCATGTCGGAGGAAAAACTGCTTTGGCGTGGCGGGGAATCCGGCACAATCTTCCGGCCAATGCTCCTCTTTCATTATGGGGACAGGACAAGGCAGATTTGCCCCGCTGGTTCCATGAGCGATTTAGGGCGTTTTACACTCGGAGAAATCCGTTTTCTTCGCGTCTGCCCAAAGGGTTCGCATTGCAGGCATTGCCAGAAACGCCAGATGGGGTTCTCGTCTCAACCCCGGAGCGCGCTTTGCTTGAAATGTTGAGCGAAGTGGGAATCCGCGGAGGCGTTGAAGAGAGCCGCAACATCATGGAAGGGGCGAGGACGTTGCGTCCCGATGTGCTCGCAACACTGCTTAAACACTGCGAGCGGGTGAAAGCGACGCGCCTCTGCGTTCGATGGGCTGAGGAATTGAGCTTGCCCTGGGCCGCAGCCGCGAGAAAGGCGGCGGGCGGCAGAATCGGCAGAGGCCGGTGGATCAAAAGCATGAAGGACGGACAGATGCTCATCCTAAAACCGTGATGGACAAATCTTACATTGAGACAGTTCGCCTGCTGCTCGAATCCGCTCCGGCTATTTTTGAAACCCCGCAGTTTGCGATGAAGGGAGGAACAGCCCTCAACCTCTTCGTCCAAAACATGCCCAGGCTGTCCATCGATATTGACGTGGTTTACACAGAGCATCAAACATCCCGGGCGGAAGCCAAGAAGTTCATCGCCGATGCGCTTGCAAATGCGAAACGGTCTCTCAACCGCATTAAGGTCCAAGCAGTTCTGCCAGGCGTGGCTGGCGGTGGGGAATTTAAACTATTCATCGAGCGCGGACGCAGCTTGGTGAAGGTTGAAGTGAATCATGTTTTTCGCGGCGTCGTTGAGGCTATACAGTTCCGCCAATTGAGTTCCGAACCGCGGTCGCTCTTTACGACAGATCTATCAGTCCCCACACTTTCGACTGCGGAACTTTACGGCAGCAAACTTGTCGCCGCGATGGATCGCCAGCATCCGCGAGACATTTTTGACGTTCATTGGCTTTTCGAAGGAGAAGGCCTGACGCCGG
Source organism: uncultured Verrucomicrobiae bacterium (assembly GCA_963764165.1). Taxonomy (GTDB): domain Bacteria; phylum Verrucomicrobiota; class Verrucomicrobiia; order Limisphaerales; family Palsa-1400; genus Palsa-1400. The sequence continues at coordinate 1,271,309 of CAVXRD010000002.1, read as the reverse complement.
ACATAGTTGAATGTTTCGTTTGTTACCTGGCGGGACACAATCGCCCGGTTCATGAGGTTTTGTTCTCCAACGACGTTGATCTATCGGTTCCCTTTGAAAATGAGTTTCAAGGAATGGCGCGCCTGCCGGTTTTGCTAGCCGATTTGGAAAAAACACGGAAAATTCTAAAACGAGAATTGCCCATCCGTTTGACTGCCAATCACCGAAAATTCTTGCTGGGCTTGGTCTCCGGTGAACCCGATTGGCGATTGATGAGATGCCGTCATCTATCACAATTGCCGGCGATTCAATGGAAGACGCAAAATCTGGCCCGGCTAAAGAAATCGAATCCCAATAAATTTGCGCAACAGACCGGGGAATTACGCGCCCGTTTTCAAGAAAGCTGACTGTGTAGAGCAATCCCGATCCATCAACGCCCGACCCCACGATTGGCGCGCCAGAGCAATAGGGCGCCGACGCTTTGGAAAATGATATAGGGAAGCCATACGACGATGCACGGGCCGCGCTCGGGAAGGTTTTGCCAGGCTTGGCCTAGGACGATGAAACTGTAATAGACCAGCATCAACACCATGTCCGTGGCTACTCCAATGCTCGTCTCGCGTCGGTGCGATCGGATTCCCAAGGGAGCTTCGACAAAAATTTGTCGGTATTGGCCAACCGGCGCACACTTATAGTTAAATGCAGGCAATGGATGACAATGCACTGTTGCGGGAATATGCGGACAATGGTTCCCACGAAGCATTCGCAACGCTCGTAACGCGGCACGCCAATCTGGTTTATTCCGTCGCGATGCGGCGGGTAGGAAATCCGCATCAGGCCGAGGACATCACTCAGGCGGTTTTTATCATTCTCGCCCAGAAAGCCGCGCAATTGCGCCTGGCCAAAACGCTTTCCGGATGGCTGTTCGAAGCAACGCGGATGACGGCGAATAATTTCATCAGGAGCGAATGCCGGCGTCATCGCAGGGAGGAGGAATCGCAGGTGCAACCTAATTCGAACGAAACGGAGAGCGCGCTTTGGGCAAGGATCGCTCCGCTGCTGGAAACCGCCGTGGGAAAACTCCGCGAGAAAGATCGCCAAGCCATCCTGCTTCGATTTTACGAGGGAAGAAATTTGCGCGAAGTCGGCACGGTTTTGGGCGCAAGCGAGGACGCGGCGGAGAAAAGGGTCAGCCGCGCATTGGAGAAGCTGCGGAGGTTTTTCGCCAGCCGCGGCATCCATTCCACCACGACAGCCCTTGCCGGGGCGATTTCCGCCAATTCCATTCAAACCGCGCAAGCCGCGCTGGTAAAGGCGGTGGCCGCCGGGGCCATTGCAAGAGGAGCGGGGGCGGGCAGTTCAATCTTAATCAACGTGAAAGGAGCATTAAAACTTATGGCATGGACAAAAATGAAAACAGCCGCCGTCGCAGGCGTCGTCATACTTCTGGCGGCGGGAACAACTTCGATCATTAATCTTCACAAAGAACCATCATCACCGACGACACAGCCGCCCGCTTTCACGCCGGTCGAGGTTCTCAAAGAGTCATGGCATTTTGCCGGGCATGCCGATCCTGAATCAGCTTTTGAGTCCTCGTTTTGGGCAATGAGCCAGGGTGACGCCAAAACATATTTGGCCACGTTGGCCCCCGGTGGAGGGCTTGCGACAGAAGCTCAAGGCAAATCGGAGAGCGACGTCGTCGCGGCGAACCGGCGGGTGGTTGACGGGCTGACGGGCTATAAAATTGTTGACAGAAAGACCGTCACTGAAGGCCGCGTCATCCTGACGATCCAACCTGAAACAGGGCCGGACAAGAAACCGCTGCCTCCGGGCAAACTTGTAATTGTGCGAGTTGGCGATGAGTGGAAAGTCTCAGGATAGCACACGCAGGCCGCGGCAGGTTACGACTCACGTTTGATTTTCATGCTCAAGACCGCCGCCCGCTGGCCCCTCCACAAAGTCTCGATAAGCAAATTCGTCGATTGGATCATTAGGGCCTTGCATCCGCCGCTTCGCCGCTAATCTTCGCAAGAATGGATGTCGGGTATTCAGCCCGTAAATCAGTATTGTTTGTCTAGCCCGTTCTTGATTCTCGGGAGTGGCAAGCTGGTTGACCTCTAAAGTGCCTAGCGTAAAGTCCCAGCGGAAATATTTGTAAAAGTCATATTCGGGAGCATCAGGCTGGAGGAGAGCTTCGTGAAAATCGTCCGACTTCTGCTGGCAAAACATGCAGCAGTAATACAAATTGCCCCACGCAAATGCGTGTCTTGGAAAGCGTGACTTGGGTCGGAAATGCTCGATCGTATCAATCGAAGGCGGACTTACCGGAAAGTTGTCGCAGAACGAGCAATGGTCTTGTGTTTGCGCCTTAAGCAGAGGCAACAACAATTGATTCAACAGGCTGCCTCCAACTGTGGGCCAGTAAAATGGCGCGCCGGAATTATCGATGCGCCGTCTCTCCCAAGCCAAGCCCCACTCCTCCCATTGACTGACGAGGCATTCCGGGACTTCCCCTCGGACGAATTTCCTCATTTTGCGGCAGGCTTTTCCAACTGACGATCCATCTGCTTTAACTCACGCCCCATTATGAAAGACAACTCCATGCTGCGTTCGCTAATTTGCGCCGCGATCGCACGGGCCTGCTTCTCGGCCTCAATATTTCCCTGATAAGCCGCATCTCGCTTGGCTCGGAAGTCCGCCAGAAGCTTTTCGCTGTCGTCATCGTACCATTCCTTCACCCCCATAATTTCTTCCACGGCATCGATGTAGCTTGAGCCTTCGCTCGCGGGCTTCGGTTTCTCGATTTTAACTGTGGCGTCCGGCTGGACAGTCAGGCAATGAATCCATCCATGCGTCAACGAGGAAATCACGAAAGGAGAATGTGTTGCCACGAACATTTGCGCCTTTGGGAAAAGGTGCTGGAAAGCGGGCAAGACCCGTCTTTGCCAAGCTGGATGCAAATGACCTTCGATTTCATCCAGCAAAAATACAGCCTCACAATCAGTCGGGTCCTGGTCCGACGGCACGTATAAATCCATCATCACAAGCGCGTGAGCTAACCATCCGATGATTGACCGCAAGCCATCTGGCAGAACGGAAAATGACAATTTTCGGTTGCCCCAGATGACGCGGAGCGAGACATTCGGTTTCGTTTCCGGCGCGAATACGAAGTTTGTTTTGGTGATTTTGCTTACCGAAGCTTCTAGCGTGCTGATCAGTTTCACGGAGCGCGTAATGCCCCCCGCACCGCTGGGCCCCATGGAGTCGACGGCGGCTTGGACTTTCAAATTCATAATCGCCTGCAGGAGACGAGAAGAGCCTTCATTGGCGCGATCAAAAGAAAGACAGAGTGAGCGCTGCGGTCGCGGAACATCAGCCAAGGTCTTGACTTCTGCATCGGCCACATAAGCGGTACATCGGTAAGCAAATGCTGGAACTGAACCAAACCACTCGGCAACCGGCCTGCCGTCGTGCCACTGTACACCATTGTGATTTGGGTCTACTCCAAAGCGCGCCCATCCCGATGAATGGAAACTTCCACGTAATTCAGGGCGGTCTGGAAACGGAGATTTATCCGTGACCGCGAACAAGCGATTGTTCACCCCTTTCGTCCTGTCAAGCAGAGGCGTAACATTTCCCAAGCCCGCAGCCAGTACGGACAGAAGTCTGCTCTTGCCTGTGCCATTTACGCCGGTAATCAAATGGACTTCAGCCAAATCGGCAGGCTTGTTCTCAACCGGCGGAATTTCGAAGTCCAACTTCCCAAATGGAAGGAAATCGTCAGAAATTAGGCCCCGCAACATAATTTAGGATATTATTCGGCGGTGCCGTTGATTCGCAATTCAATTCGTCCCGCTACCGCCCCGCCCCTCGGTTGGCCCGCCAGAGCAGCACAGCGCCGACGCTCTGGAAAATGATATTGGGCAGCCACACCACGATGCATGGGCCGCGCTCGGGATGGTTTTGCCAGGCTTGGCCTAAGACGATGAAACTATAATAGACGAGCATCAACACCATGGCCATGGCGACTCCGATGCTGGTTTCCCGCCGGTGCGATCGGATGCCAAGCGGGATGCCGATCAATGTGAAACCGATGCAGGCGAACGAGAAGGCCACTTCCCGGTGCATGTAAACCATCACCGGCGAAATATCCTCCTGCATCTCGCGCTGCCAATCGCGGCGGCCCTTGGCGTTTTCCTCGGCGTTCTTTCCGTGCGGAATCGGTTTCGCCAGCGGACTTTCAAATTGGCGCTTCTTCTCCAGCAATTGAAGGAACGTCTTATCGCTGTCGGGAATGGTCAGCAAGGTCTTGGCCTGGTCGTCAATGCTAATGGGAAGCGGCAGTTCGCCGCCAGCCTCGGGCACGAAGCCATCGGTGGTGTTTCGCCAGGCGGTTGAGTTATTGATCGTCAGTGTGATTTGGTGATTGGCCGGATCGCGTTCGAGCGTCCCTGTCGGGCCGGCGGCCCAGCGCTTTAATTCCCCGTCCTTGCCCCATTGGGTGGCCCGGATTGTGTCGAGATTCGTGCCATCGGGCAGCACTTTTTTGACGAAGACCATGTAGTCGCCGAGCGGCACCGTTTCGCCGCTGCGCAGGACATTCCCGGGCCGGTTCGTCTGGGCGGAAAAAAGAAGCTCCTTGTAGGCCGTCCGGCAGGCGGGCGCGAGGTCCATGTTCAACCACGCGCAAAGTCCACTCACCGCCACGCTCAACAAAAGAACAGGCGTAATCAGGCTGACAAGGCTGATGCCGCTGGCTTTCGAAGCCGTCAATTCCTGGTCCGCGCTGAATCTTCCGAACACCAGCAGCGCCGCGGTAAGCATTCCAATCGGAAGCGAAAAAGCGAGAACCCAGGGAATGAGAAGACCGATGAGCTTGAATGCAAGCCAAGGCGTGACCCGGTGATCAATGAGCAATTGCAGGATTTCTTTGATGACGTTCCCCAGAATCAGGAGAAGCGTGAACACAAACACCGTCATGCCCAGCGTCGCCAACATTTGGCGGGCCAGGTATTGGTGCAATGTTTTCATTAACCAGAAACGCCGGCTCGCGCGCAAGAACACGCGCAAGCCGGCGCCAAACCTGTCAATAATGAATTAGCTGTCTTTGCGGGCGGTTTCGTCCGCGGCGTCGAAGGCGTGCTGCAGCGCCACCAGGTCTTCGCCCGGCTTGAGCGAATCGAGGATGGCTTGCTCGGCCTTGAGCTGCTCCGGCGAGTAGGCGGCGGCCTTGATGGACAGGCCGATGCGGCGCTCGCCCTTGTCGATCTTGATCACGCGCGCGGTCACTTCCTGGCCGACCTTGAGCACGTTCTTGATCTTGTCGGTGCGCTCTTCGCTGACTTGCGAGATATGCACCAGGCCGTCGATGTCGTGCTGCAATCCGACGAACGCGCCGAAGCTCGCGAGCTTCGTGACGCTGCCGGTGACGAGGTCGCCAACCTTGTAGAATTGATCGATGTTGCTCCACGGATCGATGGTCAATTGCTTGACACCAACCGAGATGCGCTGATTGGTCTTGTCGACTTCGAGCACCACTGCTTCGACGTCGTCGCCCTTCTTGAATACCTCGGAAGGATGATTGATCTTGCGCGTCCAGGAAATGTCCGAGACGTGGATCATGCCGTCGAGGCCTTCTTCCAATTCGATGAAGGCGCCGTAGCTGGTCAGATTGCGAATCTTGCCTTTGACCTTGGTGCCGGCCGGATATTTCTCGATGGCGCGATCCCAAGGATTGGCTTCGAGCTGGCGGACGCCGAGAGAGATTTTCTGCTCGTCGCGATTGATGCCCAGCACCACCGCTTCAATTTCCTGGTCGGGCTTCAACACATCCGAAGGCTTTGCGATGCGCTTGGTCCAGGACAATTCGGTGACGTGCACCAAACCTTCGACGCCCGGTTCCAATTCCACAAACGCGCCGTAAGGAACGAGGTTGACAACCTTGCCTTTGACCTTGTTGCCGACCTGGTATTTCGCGTCGATGTTTTCCCACGGATTGCTCAACTTTTGCTTGAGGCCGAGGCTGACGCGTTCCTTTTCCTTGTTGATGTCGAGGACAACGACGTCGATGTCCTGGCCAACCTTGAGGATTTCCGAGGGATGCCCGACGCGGCCCCAGCTCATATCGGTGATGTGGAGCAAGCCGTCGATGCCGTTCAAATCGATGAACGCGCCGAAATCGGTAATGTTCTTGACGGTGCCCTTGCGGATGTCGCCCGGAGTCATTTCCGTCAGGAGCTTGACGCGCTTGTCGTTGCGCTGCTGCTCGATCAATTCGCGGCGGGACAGAACGATGTTCTGGCGCTCCTGGTTGATCTTGACGACTTTGAAATCGTAGGTATTGCCGATGAATTGGGCCAGATTCTTCGGCGGAATGATGTCAATCTGCGAGGCCGGCAGGAACGCCTCCACGCCGATGTTGACCAGCAACCCGCCTTTGACCGCAGCCTTGACGCGGCCGATGATGGTGCCGCCTTCGTTGCAAATGGTGAGGATTTTGTCCCAGTTTTTCTTAAATTCGGCCTTTTCCTTGGAGAGGATGACCATGCCTTCTTTGTCTTCGAGTTTCTCGATGAGGACATCGATTTCATCGCCGATTTTGACGGTTTTGATGTCGTCGAACTCGTTGCCGGGGATGACGCCCTCGCTCTTGTAACCGATATCGACGAGGACTTCTTTGGGACGGACTTCAATGATAGTGCCTTTGACAATCTGACCTGTGGCAAAGGAGGCAGGGCTTTGCTTCAGGGCTTCTTCCATCGTGAGCATAATACTTTTATAAAAACGGACTAACGGACATTAACGCATTTGATGACTTGAATGAAAACGAGCGGGAGACTCGGCCGAACAGCCGGCGAAGACTCCATTGCCTTACCAAACCGCGTTGCGTGGCAACAGAGGTTAAAGGTTAGGTTGCACGGTTAACTTTCGTTTCTCAGCCTCAACGAACAGCCGCACACGCGGCGTTCAGGCAAAGATGACTGTAGCGCAAAGCCTGCGAAATGCAAGGGGAAACGAAACACAGGGCAGACGCATCTTAATTCCAAGGTAGGGACGCCTCGCCGAGGCGTCCGGCGTGGGGTGCCATTGACGCGCAACCGGACGCCTCGGCGAGGCGTCCCTTGTATCTTCTTCTTATTCTTCTTGGTAATCCGATGTCGGATCTCCAAGTTGATGCCGCCTCTGCGCCTGCAGGCGCAGAGGCGGCGGCGGGTTTGAGAACGTGCGTCCCTTGAAGTCGCTGTCTCGGCAGCGAGCTCCGTAAGGTAGCGTGTTCCATTCCCGCCCATTGTTCCAAACTCGAACCGTTGCCTGAGCGCGTCTAACAACGCGGCTCGAATTTTACAAGTATGAGTCAGACCAATTCGCCTTCCATTCTCTTCGTCGGCCTCGACGTTGCCAAGTCCTCTTTGCAGCTTCACCTGGCCGCTCAATCCCATGCCCTCTCCAATGACGCCAAAGGCCATCAAAAATTGATCGGCCTCTTAAAGTCTCATCCAAGCGCCCAAGTGGTCTGCGAAGCCACCGGCGGCTACGAGCAGCCTGTGCTGGCCGCTCTCCATGAAGCCGCCATCCCTCTGAGCCTGGTCGAAGCCGGACGGGTCCGTCACTTCGCCAAAGCCAAAGGCAAGCGCGCCAAGTCCGATCCCATCGATGCTGCCGTGCTCTCCGCTTACGGAGCCGCCCTCCAGCCCGCTCCCACGCCCCAGGCCTCTCCCACCCAGCAGCAATTGACTCAACTGACAAGGCGCCGCCGCCAAGTGGTTGAACAGCTGGTCGTCGAACGCAATCACGCAGAACATTATGCCGACAGCTTTTCCCAAAAACAGTCCCGCCAGATCATCGCTCTGCTGGAAAAACAAATCGCCCAGTGCGAGCGGGAAATTGCCTCGCTCATGGACAAGGACGCCGACTTGAAGAAAAAAGCCCAGCGCCTGCAGACCATCCCCGGCGTCGGCTCCGTCACCGCCGTTTGCGTCCTGGCTGAAATGCCCGAACTGGGCACTCTCGAGGATGGCTCCTGCGCCGCCTTGGCTGGCCTGGCCCCTTACAACAGCGATAGCGGCCAACAGTCCGACCAGCGCCACATCGGCGGCGGCCGGGCCGGCATCCGCCGAGCCCTCTACATGGCCGCCCTAAGCGCCGTTCGCTGCGACCGCATTCTCAAAGAGTTCTATTTGCGATTGCGGAATAACGGCAAAAAACCAAAGGTCGCCCTCACCGCCGCCATGCGAAAGCTTATCCTCCTTATGAACCGATTGCTGAAAAATCCCAATTTCCAGCTTGCCAGTTAACACCGTTGCTACCTCGCTTCGCGACTGCGAGATCGCCCTCCTTTAATCTCACGTTGGAAAATACAATGTGATCGAAAAATTGCACGCAAGGCACCGCTTTGGCTTTTGTTTCGATGAGACAAAAAACAGGTGTGATTTGGTGAGATTTGGTGAGATTTGGTGAGATTTGCTGACTAAGTTGGAATCTGAGGCCCCTCGTCCCTTTTTGACCAGTTTCATTCAGAGTCGCTAAAATGGGTCGTTTGGGCTGCATATGTATACACACCCCCCTAAAAAGCCGTCACACCCGTCACACTGTTGTCAATCAACCACTTAGTCCGTCACAATTGGTTCCTCCACGTTTTCAGTGGAATAGAAGTTCGTGTAAACCCGGTTGCGAGCAACCAAACCTCTGAGGAGGTGCAGACATCAGTAATCCAGGGGAATCTCGCTGCCTCATCTCAGGGCCATCCAATAGTTGTAAGCCATTCATGGGTAAGTTGTTGTAAATGAGCGTTTCGCTGTCCGACCGCGACGGGGCGCGAGCTGTGGCTCGCAGCCGCCCCGTCGCTCGTTTTAATTCGTGGCCGAGTGCCCGGATTCTATTCCACCGAAAACGTTGAGGAACCTCACAATTACCGTCACAAAGGGTCACACGCAGCCGTCACAAAACCCAAGCTTCCATACAGGCCGCGACGGAACTCTGCTTGAGCGGCGTCACCCATTTTGTGACGGCATGTGACGGCTGCCCAGTCTGTTGTTCCGCCCTATGCCATTGGGGTTTGAGACAAAACCGTTCGTTCTCTTTGTTTCCTTGGTGTTAAATCTCTGAGTGCTCGAGGGGCTAACCGAAGACGAAAAGGGTCTTAAACAGAAGCGCGCAAAGATAATGAAGAAAAAAAGCATTTCGAAGAATTTTGCCCTTAGTCCAGCGCCCATTTCATTTCTGAGGGTGTTTTGGCAGCTGCTTCTTAAAGTCAGCAAGCGTTCTTCAACGAGGCGCAGTTCAAAATTACTGCGAGGCCGCTCGTCGATCTCCACGGCGCGTTTGATCAATGCCTGCCGTTGCTTTGGGATCATTTTCGGCAATTGATCCATTACTTCAGCAAAATTCATGGGTGATCTTACCGCCGTGAGCTAAGGCTCGCAGGTTAACGCCGGCGTGTTTAACTTAGAGACATGACTACGGTGTTCGTGATCGCCTCTTTGGCGATCGCCCTTTTCTTGTGTGGCTTTGCTGGCGCTGTCATCCTGGCTGTGGGATTCCTCAGCAGAAGACAACGGGCAAGGCGAGCCGGCGCCATCTTGCTTATTTCGTCGGTATTAGGCCTGACTGCATGCTTCGCTTACTCCTCAGCGAAGCTGTTCAATAAAGTAAAGGGCGCTAACTGTAAACTCGCTTGGCAGGCTCTGGTCAATCGGGCGTTTGACGACACGGACGTCCGACTTCTTGAGCCAGTGAAAGCCAAGGAATTACTTAGTGGGCTGCTTGCCAACTCCGCGTTCCTTGACGGTGCGGACGTTCAGGGGGCCTGGGTTCCGGGTACCTTTCTGTCATATGGCTATTTCGTTTATACCACTGATGAGAAGGCACTCTTGAGCGCGGTAGCCAATTCGCCGACGAACGATACGGTTCATTTGGCATCGGACACGACCTGTCAGCGGGTTAGCTGGGATGCCTGCAAGACGCAGCTCCTCTATCCGAAAGGGCCCCAGCGCAACCTGCCGGGTTGGGCACCGGAGGCTGTTGAGGAGAAACACTGCTATCGGTGTTTCCGCTGTCCGTGGCAGCACACCATGCTTGTCGACGGCAAAACGGGAAAAGTCTATCACGCCATAACCGAAGTGCGGGATTAGTTATTAGTTACAAACAGACGAACCCTGCCATCCATTCCATCGGCTTCAGGGCGACATAGATGGCGTCGGCCTGCCATGAGGACGTAATCCGCCGGGCAATGGCCGGCCCGAGCCGGTTGTAGATGCGCCGGAACGCGGCGTGAGTTCGTGGGGCGCGTGATGACCATAGCGCTTCGAATTGCCAGAAAATCAATAGCTGCCGGTTGGCGCTTCGGATTCTGCCGGCTCGCCTGACTTCGATTAGAGGGCCTACGACGCTGGCGTGGCCGCGCGAGGCGGCGGTGACAATAAAACAGTCGGGGGACTTGTCGGGCAGCGATGCATAAATCCGTTTTGACCAGATCACGCTGGCAATCCAAAAAGGCAGCGTCTTGGCCAGGGCGGCTGCGAAGGACTTTGCCTCGCACTTGGCGGCGCGCTGCAGTTGCCACATCCGCACGCCGTGCCATACGCAAACGTAAAACGGGCACAGGAGGAATAGGTCGACCTGATCGGCTGCAATCCCGTTGGAGCAGCCGACGATTAAACAAATGCCAGCGACAATGGAGCCGAGAAACAATCCGCGGACCACCCATGGCTCAGGCGGATTGTGGGTTTGGTTTTCCGCCAAGAACAGGGCCGCGGATGCCCAAAGGACGACCGGCAAAAGAGCGAGTTTTCCCCTGTGGAAGCAATCGATCCAGCCGTGAGGGCAAGCCCCTTTCCAGTCCGGCACCATCATTGCACTGAGAAGGAACACACCCACCGGAATAACTATCCCCGCCAGCAACACATACACGCTCCGAGCGAAACCCGCCCAGCATGTGTTTGGCTTGCGAAAAGGCAGAGCCAGATTCAGCAACGTCGAAACAAAAATGAGGAACATCAAAATGACCATGCAATTTACTTTGTAATACAAAGTATAGAGCGCTTTTCCGGCAATTTGTTCAAAATCCGCAAAAATTTTGAGGGTCATACTAAAAAACCTCTTGCCACGAGTCCGCGCCAAACCGAGCCCCATAAGTGCCCGGGCTCTCAATAATATTTCGGCGGCGGCGCAGCGCCGCCCTGCCATAATTTGGTAGGGCGAACCTGCGTGTCCGCCCAAATATTCTTCTTCCTTCAATCGCACGCCAGATCTGCCTTTGCCAAATTTTTGAATCGCCTCGCCTTTTGCTTTGTCGGACAATGGTGAAAATGCGGTTGCGCTCATTGAACTGGCCTCGCGTGAGAATTCCCGGCGCTCTGGCGCTGCTGATGGCGTTTGTCATTGGCGGCGGCTTTTGCTGGCGGGCCACCGCCGCGCCCTCGCCGGAGGACCAGGCCTTTGCGGCGGCTTTCAATATGTTCCACGATGAGCATTATCCGCAGGCGGAACACAGCTTCGCCGAATTTCTCGATAAATACACCAATTCCCCGCATCGCCCGAATGCTTTCCTTTACGAGGCGCGCTCGCGGCTGGGCCAATCGAATTATGCTGGCGCGATTGATTTGCTGCAAAAGCACTCGGCCACAGTCGGCCCGCTCCAATCGGAATTTCTCTTCTGGATGGCCAAGGCTCATTTGGGCGCGGGCGAATTTGTGCCAGCCGAGCAGGGCTATTCCACCGTGGCCCGCGAATTCCCCGGCTCGCCGGTGCGGCTCGAGTCGGCCTACGATGAAGCGGAAGTGCATTCGCGAACGGCGGATTGGCCGGGCGTCATCAATATTTTGCGGCAGAATGGGGGGCCGTTTCAAACTGCCGCCCTCCAGGATCCCAAGAGCGAATTTGCGGCCCGCGGCTGGCTGCTCCTGGCCGAAGCGCTCTTTCAGGAAGGGTCGTATGCGGAAGCCGAAAAGGTTGTCACTGCCTTGGATCCGGCCAACCTGGCCCACGATGATTTGCGCTGGCATCGCCAGTATCTTTTGTGCCGGGTGCTGCTGGCCAAGGGGGATCCCGCTTCCGCCTTGAACGCGAGCGCGAATTTGCTGTCGCTGGACATCGCCGCCGCCCATCAGGCTGCCAGCGTTTTTCTGCAAGGCCAGATCCTCGAGAAACTCGGCCGGGGCGCGGACGCGTTGCGGGTTTACGGCACGAACCTGCTCGAATCGCAGCCAGCGGACGCGCAGCAGCAGGCGATGGCGCGCACTATTGAATTGACAGTGGCCATGAATTCGCTGCCGCAGGCAATCCAGGCGCTCGACGCGCTGGCCAGCCAGCGCCAGCCATTGGCGGCGGGCCAGGATTTGATTCGTGTCAGTCTGGGCGAGCTGGACCTGAAGCTTGGCTCCGGCGCGGATTCCAATGCGGCTGGCTCAAATGCGCCGCCGGGGCTGCCCACGAATCTGCTCAGCGCGGCGCTGACGAATTTTAATTTTGTCCTCAGCAATTTCACCCACAGCCCGCTCCTTCCCAAAGCCCGCTTGGATCGCGGCTGGTGCGAGTGGATTTCGACCAACCTGCCCGCCGCGCGCGAGGATTTTGAGATTGCCGCCGCGGGGCTGGCTTATGCGCCGGACGAAGCGGTCGCCCGATTCAAGCTGGCGGATGCGCAATTCCAGCTCAAGGATTTCGCGGGCGCGGCGGCTAATTACAGCCTGGTTCTGACCAACAAGGAACCTGAAATCACCAACTCCCTTTTCGACCTTGCGCTTTACCAACTGGCGCAGGCAGACATCAATCGCGGTGATTCGGCCGGCGCGAGCGCGGCTGTCGAGAAAATTCTCCGTTGGTTCCCGGAAAATAATTACGGAGATCGTGGTTCGCTGCTGATCGGCGAGGATGCCAACCGAAAATATAATTACACGAAGGCGCGCGAGACGTTCAAAGCGCTGCTGAATCGTTCCACAAATTCGCCGCTTCGCGCGGAAGTTGATTTCGCCATCGCGCAAACCTTCGACCACGATGGCCGCTGGGAAGAGGCCGTGTCACAGTATAAGATCTGGCAGACGAATCATCCGGGCGATCCGTTGCTGCCCGCCGTCCAATTTCATCTCGCGCTGGCCGAGGGCAAAGCAGGGATGACCAACGAAGAGCTGGCTGGCCTGACTAATTTCGTGGAGCGATATCCGACGAACGCGGAGTTCACGCCGTGGGCTCTGAACAGTCTCGCCGATTGCTATTACGCCCAAGGCGACTGGAGCCACGCCGAGCAGCGTTACCAGGAAGTCTTCCAACGTTTTCCGAACGCGGGCGAACTGACCTTTGAAGCGAGGTTCTCGGCCGGCAAGTCCGCCCTGGCCAACCACGAATCGACGGATGCCGTCGGGTATTTCACGAACCTTGTCAATCTCACCAACGCGCCTTCCGCCCTCGTCCTGCGCGGTTACCTTGCGCTGGGCGATGCGTTCATCCAGCAATTCCAGTCCACATCGAATAATAACGATTTTCTGACCCAAGCCATCAACGCCACCAGCAAATGCACGAACGGCGCGCCATCGAATTCGATCGCCGTCGAGGCTCTTGGCCGGCTGGGAGAATATCAACGGGAATGGGCCGATCGGAGTTCGACCAATTACGCCGCGGCGCGGCAAATGTACAAGGCTATCCTCGATTTCCCCCCCGGCTCGGTGAATCCTTCCACCCGCGCCCAGGCGGAAGTGGGATTGGGAGTCATCGCCGAACGGGAGTATAATCTGCCGCTGGCGTTGACACATTACATCAACGTTGTGTCCGAATTGGATCCCGATCACTTTGATCCATATTGGGTGGAGGTGGCGGGGAGGGCGGCGGGGGTTATCTACGAAAAGCAGCAGCATTGGAATGAAGCCATCTTCGTTTACAAACGGGTGACCAACGCCATTCCGGCAATGCAACCCGCGCTGGAGAAAAAAATCGCGGCCGCCCAAAAACGGCTTGACGGAATTTCGGCAAAGTGAATTTAAGGCGCTTCGCAGTTTTTTCAGTGGCCTTATATTGTTTAACCCCTTCAGGGTTTGGAACTTTAGGCGCCATTACCCAGCGAAGGCCCTTTCAGAATCGGGCCAACGCTGGGCTGAATGATAAAATCCCTTCGGGATTTGCGGACGGGATTTCAGAGCAAGCATCAACAGGGATCATCGCATTCCACTGAAATCGTTGAGGAACCTCTGATGAGGAGCAGTCGAAGGCTGTAATGGTGGCGGGGTTGAAAGTTCGCCTGTTTGCCCTTTGATTTGAGCAGAACAGTTTGGGTTCCCCTCCCTCGGGATCTCTGCGCCCGTCCTAATACGCTTGTAATTTTGCCCTTGGTCGCTGCAATCTCCGCTGTCAAATGACGCTTCTGCCCATTGCGCATCGGGAGTTGCTGGTCTCGGCCCGGAAGAAGTCCGTCCGTCGTTCGCGGATCTTCTTTGCGCTGGGCGCGGTCGCCATTGCCGGAGCGCTTGGCTTGATTTCATTGGCCAGCAAGGGTTCGTTCTCGTCGGAACTTGGCGTGATGATTTTTGAATCGCTCAAATGGAGCGCGTTCATTTTCGCTTGCGCCGGAGGGATTTTCCTGACGTCTGATTGCCTCAGCGAAGAGAAACGGGAGGGCACTTTTGGGTTGCTGTTCTTGACGAATCTTCGCGGCTACGACGTGGTCCTCGGCAAGCTTTTCGCCACGTCGCTGCGCTGCTTTTACAGCCTGCTGGCGATTTTTCCGATCATGGCTTTCTCGTTCGTTCTCGGCGGCGTGGCGGCGGACGATTTTCGAGGCTCGATCATCTCGATCTGCAACACGCTTTTCTTCTCGCTCGCGTTGGGCATGCTGATTTCGGCTGCCAGCCGGGAAACGCACCGCGCCATGACGGCGGCGGCGGTGGCCCTGGTCGTCTTTCTGTTTCTGATCCCTGAATTGGATCTCTGCGTGCTGGGCAGGAATAGCAACCAGCCAGTGCTCCGTTTGCTTTCGCCATTGTTCGGCGTTAACCACACGGACAATTATCACTCCCGCGATTTTTGGGCCAGCACGCTCGCGATTCACGTGCTTGGCTGGGTTTGGCTGCTGATCGCCAGCTTGCTCGCCCCGGCGTCCTGGCGTGACAAAGGCGCGCGGCAAAAAGGCAGCCGACAGCAGGCGCGAAATCCAATCCGCCCATGGCTCGCACCGGTGCCCAAAAGAGAGTTGCTGGATAGCAGTCCCGTCGCGTGGATCGTCCTGCGGGACCGGTGGGCGGCGAACCTGGCGCGGGTGGCGCTGGGGCTGGCTTTGGCAATGTTGGTTTTGAGCGTGTGCTCGTCCTGGCAGCAACCCGCGGCGGCGCTTGCGTCCGTCGCAAGGCGGGCCGCTTCGCCTGCCATTTCCACTACCACCACGTCGAATAGCACCTCGGCCACCATGACTTTCGGGAGTTCGGTGGCCATCGGGATGCGCAACAACACTCTTTTCCAATTCGCCAGCTCCTGCGCGTCGGCTCTTTCCATAGCGCTCGAGTTGTGGCTGGTGATGCATATCGTCCGTTTCTATATTGAAGGCAGGCGGACCGGTTTCTTTGAATTGCTGCTCGTCACGCCGATTACCATGCGGGAGGTGCTGAGCGGCCAATGGATCGCATTGCGCAAATTGTTTTTCGCGCCGGTGGCAGCCCAAGTTCTGCTGGCGCTGGCCATTGGAGCCGTTCCCATCCTGGCCATTCCAGCAGGCACGGGAGCCTGGCGGGCCGGCAATCTCGTCACATCCACAATGGAATTTTTCATCCTGGCTTTCACGAACGTAACCTGGATTACCGGACTATTTAGCCTCGCTTGGATGGCAATTTGGATGGGGCAGACATCCAACAAGACGACCATGGCGGTCCTGAAAACCATCTGTTACACAAAAATTCTGCCTTGGATTGGGGTATCGTTCACTTTTGGGCTGACGTTCTTGGTTCTCATGAATTTTATCGGGATTCGATCTTTGACTGGCGTGTCTCCAAATGCAACCGCCGTGATTTTTCGGGCGCTGCCGCAGTTGGTGCCGAGCCTCTTCATGCTCTTGGTGAACATGATACTCATCCGGGTGTCCCGCCGCCGCGTGCAAGGCGCTTTTTCGAACGCAACTGTGGCGGCTCCTTCGTAATGCATTGAGTGGGAATGCGGTGTTCGCCGCAGCGGAGCGGCTAAGAATCAGCCGCGGCGCGCTGGGATCAACCGGCCCGCGTTTCAGTTCAACGCGCTGCGACTGCTCTGCGACACAGTCGCGCTCCGCCTGAAGCGCTGCACGCATCATGCTGCCACCAAACCCGCGCCGCCAGCCATTTGCGAGTTTGCCTTGAGCCGTTTTCCCGGCTACGATCCAATTGATTCCGGACGGGTGGAGAATCGCTCCCGGCTCGCTTCGGCGAGTGGGGGGAGGAAAGTCCGAACACCAGAGGGCGCGATGCCGCGTAACCTGGCCAGGCGTCAGCCAGGGCCGGGATACACGCGGGAGAAGGGATAAAACCTTTCGACGGATAGTGCCACAGAAAATAAACCGCCCAGCCCGCAAGGGCAGGGCAAGGGTGAAAAGGCGAGGTAAAAGCTCACCGCTTGCCGGGCAACTGGCAAGGCATGGAAAACCCCATCGGGTGCAAGGCCAAATAGGAAACCCCGGAGCGGCCCGCTCCCAGTTCCGGCAGCGGAACGGGTTTCGGGTATCGGCTGCTAAGACAAATGGTTCTCTCGCTCGAGCAATCGAGCCAGACAGAATTCGGCTTACAGCCCGTCCGGAATCAATTTGCGTCGCCGGTCAAATCCAGATCGGCTCCGTTCCGATCGTACAAGGGGCTGCTCATAACCTTTTGATGGTGCATCTCAATCTCCGAATTGGCATCAGCCATCGGGAAATCTGCCTTTCTTCCCTTTTGTCGTCGTCCGGGAGAACCTCCTCTTTCCAGATGCCCGGCCGCCGCTTCAAAATTTGACCCTGGCAACGCGCCTTGATTCACCGCGTGCTTGGCGGATAGTTTTGCAGCGTGGCGCCGAAACGGTGTTCGTCATTCAACGGTATTGTTTTCTCGCGGTATGAGTCGCCCTGCCAGTAGATGATTGTTAAACTGGGAGCTGGATCCATGTCGCGCGCAAACGTCAACTGCGTGATGTTTTCGACCCGGACCCCACGCGCCGCAACGATGACGTCTCCCTGCTTGAGGGAGTAATTTTCGAGCAAGGAGCCGGGGTCGTTGAGGGCGACGCCACGCTTCGGAGGGCCGGAAAAATCACTCAATTTTGCGGGCTTCCTTTGCTTATACCAGACTTGGAGGCGATCATGAATTTTTTTGTCGAGCTCGGCGTCGCCGCTCGAGGCCGCATGACGGCAGCAGAAAGAAAGCAATGCATCCGCGTTTTGATAGCGTTCTTCAGTTTTGGCGAACCAATCGAATGCCTGCGCCAAATCACCTGTTTCCTCCATGTAAACGCCCATGGACTCCAAGCCGTTGAACGAATAGACAGCGGCCCCAAAATCGGCAACCTCCTTCGCCTTCCGCTTTTGGCCTTTGGCGAGATAATATTTAACGCGCGCCACGGCCACGGCAGCCATTTCGATGGCATCCGGGTTGGACCGCTCTTCGTTCTCGTAAGTCTTCATGGCCTCGTTGGTTTGGCCGTGGTTTAACTGGTAGTTGGCCAGGCTTCCATAATAAGATGGATCCCATTTCGCCGCGGTTTCCATCGTCTGTTCATATTGGGCAGGATCGCCTGCCTGGGAGTTGGCGATTGCCGCCGCCGCAACGGCCGAATACGGAAGCAGCTTCCCATACACGGCATCTGCTTTTTCGTAGGTCCAGTTGTTTCCGTAGGATCGGCCAATGAAACGGCAGAGGGCGATGTCATACGGAGCGATTTCATGCGCTTTCAGGACCCGTTCTGATTGCCCGCCGCCGCCTGTGAAACTTGGAAAATCGAGGCGATTGCGCGCGTCATAGGCTGTTCCCGGAAGCGGGTTGTGCGACGTCCACTCGTTGCAATGCGGATTGGGCAGCGGCCGGTACGGCTGCGCAAAGCTGACGGTGCCGGCCAGATAGTCCATGCAATACATTGGCGTCAAATGCGGGAATTCCTGTTGAAACGCCCAGCCTTGATCAATGGACTTGCGGTAGCCGGCTTCGTTGGTGCAGGAAATTCGGCGCACGAAGGGATAGAACCGCAAGCCACCGAACGATTCCTCGCATTTTTGGGCAAAAGCCCATCCGTCTTCGCCCAGCCCGAGTTTGTGGTAGAGAGAATTAACATCGGTGGTGATTGCCAGGCAAAGGTGATGCTGCAATTGCAGCGCCCAAAGCCCCCAGCCGATCACGCGCACATGAGCGCCCTTTGCGTGTTGGATAAAACACCGGTCGGGATCGCTGTTTAGCGAATCAACCAAATCGCTCTGCTTCAGCGCCCCTCCATTGAGTTGCTGGAAGACATCCTCGATTTCCTTCATTTCCAGCGGCAGCCAGATTTGAAGCATCCCATTGCCCATTTCGACGCTGTAGCCCAAGCTCGCGCCGATGCGGCAGAAATCCGGCTTCTTTGCCACGCCCTCGCCTATTTTTCTCCATGCCACCGAGCGGCTGTTGGCCCCGGAATAGGCGGCAAACCACGCGACTTGCTCGATGCCCGGCACATTTGTCGAAGCGTCCAGAGGCCGAAAATCGAGCGTGTTGTAGGCTCGCAGGGTTCGCGCCCAAGTCGCGACCGACCCCGATGCCGCGTCGAGCTTTTCGATCTGCGTGAGGGCGGCGACTTCGTCATTCATGAGCGTCAAAATCATGCAGTCCGCGACTTGCCCCACCGCGCCTGGCGGATGTTCGCCAGCCAAAAACTGGGCCATGGCCAGATGCGCCGTCATCCGGCTGAGGGGAAGGCGAATGTCATAGAAAGCCCCGGCATTTTCCCGCAACGCGAACGCGCCCAGCAGCGCCGCAGCCTGCTCATGCAACGCTGGATTTGCGAAGTCTTTCTCAAGGTTTCCGGAGACAACGACGTCGTCCCGCGCGATGGTTTCCGCGGAGCCATCGGTCAGATCGTCCAGCACCGATAGATCGTCACCTGCGGCGGTGGAGGGCGACGGGAATTGGAGAGAGGCCGCGACAGCGCGAGTCAGGTCAGCATAAACCGCCGCGGACCAAATCGGCCCGGTAATGGCAACTTTGGTTTGAATCGCGGGCGCTTTGCCGACTTGGATTGTGATGTCAAAGCTTGGAGCGTCTCGCGTTCCGCCGTTTTCCCGCGCCTCGACGGTGACTGTCTTTGGTTCCGGCGCTTTGTGGTTGTGGGCGAAATAAAGCATCTCCGCAATATCGGTGGCGATTGCTTCCACCACGAACTGCGATTCATCCTGGAACGGAGTTTTGAAGTAACCCTGGGCGCCGGAGCGCGCAGAAGGGTTCGATGGGTTTTCTGAGCGGTTGCATCCGGCAAACAGGCCCAGCATCGCAGAGAGGGCAAAGAGGAGGAGAACGGAGCGGGACACCTTGGTTTGAAAATTCATTTGGCCGCATGGAGCGTATCACGAAGTCCCGTGTCAGTCAAATATCTCGGCATGCCGGAGGTCGGCTCATGGGTTGTTTGGATGCCACGATTTTCCTCTCCGGAATTGTGATGTGCGGCTATGTTTGAGGGCATGGCAGTCATCGGCAAATGCAATACGCTTTCCATTGTGCGGGCTTCGGCGCCCGGCCTCTACCTTGACGGCGGGGACTTGGGGGAAATTCTGCTGCCGGGCCGCTACATTCCCACGAACCTGAAACCCAAGGACAAACTGGAGGTGTTTGTCTATCGCGACTCCGAGGATCGGCTGGTGGCCACCACCGAGACGCCGCTGGCGACGGTGGGCGAGTTTGCCTATTTGCAAGTCATCAGTGTGAATCGGAGCATCGGGGCTTTTTTGGATTGGGGTTTGTCAAAGGATTTGCTGTTGCCATTCCGCGAACAGGATTCTCCCGTCCGGGTCAAAGACAGAGTGATCGTCCACGTTTTCATTGATGAAAAGACCAATCGAATCGTGGCCAGCACCCGCTTGAATCGCCATCTGAGCCGGGACACGCCTGCTTATCGCTCTGGACAACCCGTAAATTTGCTCATCATTGGGCGAACTCCGCTTGGCTACAATGCCATCATAGAAAATGCCCACCGCGGATTGCTCTATCACGATAATCTTTCCGCTCCGCTGCTTCCCGGCCTGAAAGTGAGAGGCTTTGTCCGCGCCGTTCATCCCAACGGCAAGATTGACTTGCGCCTGGACGCCTCGGGCTACAAACGCGTGGCCCCTTTGCGCGATCAAATCCTCGAAGCCCTCGAAACGAACGGCGGCCAGTTGGCCTTCGATGACGACAGCAGTCCCGATTCAATCCGCCAGAAGTTCGGCGTCAGCAAAAACGCCTTCAAGCAGGCGCTCGGGAAGCTCTATAAAGAGCGCCGCATCTGTTTTCAAAGCCCGGGAATAAAGCTGATCGACAATGCCTCATGATCGTGCGGCCATTGACTTCGGGCGAGGTCCACGAAGCTTGGGTCAGATATTTTCATTTATTTGACCCGGTTTCTCCGGAAACTGCGCATTTAAGAATGGGGACGCACGTTTTTGCGACGAAAGTCCGAACTGCGTGTGGGTCTTGCCGGCGTGCGCGCTGATGCGGGGAATCATGTGCATTCAGCGCCGCGCCGGCTTTTTCCTGCTGAAATCCCATGGTAGGGACGCCTCGCAGAGATTGTCTCAAAACTTCTGTTTTTTGAGGAATGTATTTGACAATATGTGAGCCTTTAGTTGACAATGCCGTTCAACAAATATGGCTCAACCGATTGCCCCTGATTACGGACAGCAGTTCCTCCTCCCGCCCGCCCTGGAGGACTGGGTGTCCGCCGACCATCCCGCCCGCTTCCTGCGCGAATTTGTCGACCAGTTGGATCTGCCCCAGCTTGGGTTTGTCATTCCCGCCGCCGCCGAAGGCCGTCCGCCCTATGCCCCCAGCCTCCTGCTCAAGATTTGGCTTTACGGTTATTTCCACCGCATTCGCTCCACCCGCAAGCTGGAAACCGCCTGCACGGAGCATGTCTCGCTGCTGTGGCTGACGGGGCTCAACGCCCCCGACCACAACAGCCTCTGGCGGTTCTGGGACGGAAACAAAAAGGCCCTGCGCCAGGTTTTCAAGCAAACCGTGCAGCTGGCCCTCCGCACCGGGGCGGTGGGATTTGCCTTGCAAGCGTTGGACGGCACCAAGATTCAAGCCGCCTGCAGCGGGCCGCAGGGCTGGAGCAAGGTTTACATGGAGAAGCTCCTGGCCCAGCTGGATGGCGCCTTGGAGGAAATCGAGCTCAAAGTCGTGGCGGAGAACCAGGATTCCAGCGCACCGGGCTGCCGGCTGCCCGCCGGGTTGGCCCAGCGCCAGGCCCTGCGCGAGGAAATCAAAAAAGGCCTGGCCCAGCTGCAGGCCGACGGGCGCCACCATTACCATCCAGCCGAACCGGAGGCGCGCCGGATGAAAGTCGGCGACACCAACCGCTTTGCCTACAACGCCCAGGCGGTGGCCGACAGCCAGGAGGGCATCATGGTCGCCTGTCAAGCCACCCGCCAGGAAACCGACGCCGGCCAGCTGGTCCCCATGATTGAAGAAGCGAGGCAAAACCTCGGTCCGGCGGCCATTCCAACCCTCACCGCCGCCGACGCCGGCTATGGGGGCGGGGCCGACTTGAAAGCGGCCGTGGAACAGCAGATGAATGTGCTGGCCCCGCCGGCGGAGGGCAAGCCAGCCCACGACAACGCCTACGCGACGCAGCATTTTCATTATGACGAGGCGGCCCACACCGTCACCTGCCCGCAAGAGCGCCTTCTGGACCACGAAGGCCAGACCACCAAGAAAGGCCAGACCGTTGAGCGCTTCCGCTGCCATCACCGAGACTGTCCCGTGCGCGCCCTCTGCAGCCGCGATCCCAAAGGGCGGCAAGTCGAAGTGTGGCCGCACACCACGCTGGTGCAAGCCATGCGGGCCCGGCTGCAAGAGCCAGGACCCGCCGCGCTTTATGGAAAGCGCAAAGAGATCATCGAACGCCGGTTTGGGCAGCTCAAGCAACACGACGGCTTTCGGCGTTGGACAGTTTGGGGTCTGGAAGCCGTGCAAGCCCAATGGGCCTTGTTATGCGCCACCTTGAACCTGCGAATCCTCTATAAAAAGTGGCAGGCCCGGGTCCAGACGCCGAAAATGGAAGTCAAAACCGCCGCGGTTGAAGGAAATTTGGCGATGGCGGCCTAAAAAAGGAGGGAAAGGGAAGCTTGGCGTCATCGCTGACGCCAGCCACGCTCTGACAACTAAAAGTTGACACCCGTTTCCACAGCCCCTATTGGTGCCCATATAACCAGATCGGCCAGACTAAAACGTTTTGAGACAGTCTCCGCCGAGGCGTCCGGGTTTGCGCGCGAATCAAGCCTCACCCCGGACGCCTCGGCGAGGCGTCCCTACCTTTAAAATGCTACCGTTCCACTTCAAAGAAGCTGGTGAAAATCGCTTCCTTGATTTTCCACAGCAGCGCCAGCGTTACCGCCACGGGCATCAGCGTCAAGAAGAGGATAAGCCATTCGCCGATGGCGTAGAAATCGATGAGCTGCCGGTGGATCGGGCGGACGGCGCCTTGGAAATTGGTTAACTTCAAATAAATTGCCAGCGCAGCCAATCCACCGGCCAGCATCCATGTGTTGAGCGTTGTGAAAGCGCGGGTTTCGTGGCGCAGCGTTTGGTCTGGCAGCATCGCGGTCAGGCGGCGCAAGACCTGGTTTACTTGCATGAGAAACAAGTATCCGATGACCGCCAGAAAAACGACGCAGATGAAATAAAGCGACACGGCGGGAAAGCGCCTCCACCACGCCAGAAACGGGGCCAATCCGATCGCGACCATGGCAAGGCTCTCGGCGGTGTTCAGGGCCTGCTGCCACACGCGTTCCGCCGGGCGAAAGCCGCGCAGCCGCCGCAAGCCGTGCAAAAGTGCTCCGGTCAAAACGAGCGCAGGCACGAAACTGACAGGATCAAGCTCGTCGAACCAATTGGTGCGGGCAGTCTGGACGTCAGCGGCCAGCGCGAGCGGGATTCCCCAGAAAAGGGTGGACAATCCACGCACCAGCCGGCCCAGCGCGCGGATGAGATCGGCTTTCGCGGCGTCCATCCGTCACATGGCCAGGTAGGTGTAGTCTCTCAGGCCGCGTTCGTAATCGTCGAGCAGGCGCATGCCTTCGGATGGCTTCAAGCGGTCGGATTTGATCGCTTCGTCGATTTGCATTTTCATCTGGCGCTTCAATTCGTTTTCGTCGTATTGCACGGACGTCAGCGTTTGCACAATCGTCGAGCCTTCGATGATTTCCTCCACGTAATAGCCCGCCGCCTCGTCGGAATCGAGAAAGACGTGCAGCTCGTTGACGCGGCCGAAAAGATTATGCAGGTCGCCCATGATGTCCTGATAAGCGCCCATCAGGAAAAAACCAAGGTAGTAAGGCTCCACGCCGGTTCCATTGCCATTGGCGCGCGGCTCGTGCATCGGCAAGGTGTCGCGCACGTCTGTCAAGTCGATGAATTTCTTCACCTCGCCATCGGAGTCGCAGGTGATGTCGACCAGGGTGCCTTCGCGGCTCGGTTTTTCGTTGAGGCGGCTGACCGGCATGATCGGGAAAAGCTGGCCGAGCGCCCAATGATCCAGCAGCGATTGGAACACGGAAAAATTGCACAGCACCTGGTCGCCGAGGCTGTCTTCCAACTTGCGAATTTCCTCAGGAATGTAGGATTGGCCGCGAAAACTTAGCACGACCTCGCGCGCAATTTCCCAATAAAGCGTTTCGATTTTCGCCTTGTCCGGCAGCTCCAGCAGTCCGAGCGTGAACATGTGCTGCGCTTCTTCGCGGCGGTCAGTGGCGTCGTGGAGCGCCTCAAGTTTGTTCAGGCTGGGAAGCTGTTTGCGGACGTCCAGCAATTCGCGGACGAGGGCGTGATCCTTTTCGCCGGCGGCGACTTCCGCGCCGGGGCGGATTTTTCCAATGGTTCCCATCGTTTCCACCAGCAGCACGCTGTGATGGGCGACAATGGCGCGCCCGCTTTCACTTACGATTTGCGGATGCGGCACGCCTTCCTGCCCGCACACTTCGCCAATATAATAAACAATGTCGTTGGTGTATTCCTGCAGCGTGTAATTTGTGGAGCTGTCAAACGCGGAACGCGAGCCGTCGTAATCGACACCCAGACCGCCGCCGACATCGAGCGATTCGATGGCAAAACCCATCTTGCAAAGCTTCGCGTAGAAGCGCGCCGCCTCCTGCACCGCTTTCTTGATGGTGACAATGTCCGGCACCTGCGAGCCGATGTGAAAGTGGACCAGCTTGAAACAATGCTCCATTTTCTCGGCCCGTAAAACTTCCGTGGCAGCAACCAGCTCGGCGGTGTTGAGGCCGAACTTGGCATTTTCGCCGCCGCTGTCCGCCCATTTGCCGGCGCCTTTGCTCATCAGGCGAACGCGAATGCCCAGCAGCGGTTCGACACCCATCTGGCGTGAGACAGTGATGATGTGGCGCAACTCCTCCAGCTTCTCGACCACCATGATGACTTTTTTTCCGAGCTTGATGCCCATCAGCGCCATGCGGATGAAAAGGGAATCCTTGTAGCCGTTGCAAATAATCAGGGAGCCCGGCTGGTTTTGGAGGGCGAGGCCCGCGAATAATTCCGGCTTGCTGCCAACTTCGAGTCCGAATTGAAACGGCTTGCCGGCTTCAAGGATTTCTTCGACGACTTCGCGAAGCTGGTTCACCTTGATCGGAAAAACACCGCGATAGACATTTTTGTAATTGAATTCCGCGATGGACGCGGCGAAAGCCTGGTTAATGGATTCGACGCGATCGCGCAAAATATCCTGGAAACGAATCAAGACGGGAAATTTGAGACCGCGCCCTTTTGCCTCCTCGATGACATCGGTGAGATCGACCACCGCGCCGTTCCCGCGCTGCGGCATGGCAACGACGTGGCCGGCTTCATTGATGTCGAAGTATGGCGCGCCCCAGCGGCTGATGTTGTACAAAGCGCGAGCGGCCTGGGTATTCCAGGCTGGCGGCGGAGGAGCTGCTTGGGTTGTTTCCATTTCAAAACTCTTGCGGTTGCGACTATATGAAGACTGGCGTGGAATTCAATAAGCGGTTGCAAAAATCTTCGAAGGAAATTTGGGCGGCCTCAACTTGGCGCTTCGCGGCTCAGAATGGAGCCAGCAAGGGAATAACGCCTCTGCCTTTGCGCCGATACACCAGGAAATCCTTGTCCGTGGTAAATATCTGGCACCGCTCTTGCAGTTCCGCCATGCGCACCAAACACGCATCGGCGAGGCTCATCGGACGGTCGGCGTATTTGCGCAGCAACCGCCAAAGATCGGAGCGCTGGCGTGAAACCGCAAAATCAATTTTCACCAGATCGCGTTCAAATAATTCCAGCAAGGGATCAATCGGAGCTTTGACCGACTGCAAAAGAAAAACCGCTTCCGACAAAACGGCTTCACAGGTCCACAAGGGATCATAAAGGCTGTTCCAAACCTCCGCCGCCCAGCGGTGATGCTGATCCGTCTCGCTCAAAAATCCGACCAGCGGGCCTGAATCCAGAAAAACCCTAGTCGCGGCCATAGCCGGTCAGCGGTTTGGTGGACAAATCTTTAGGGCCGCGGATGCTGCCGCAAAGATCCTTGGCGCGTTCATGCAACGATGGGCGTTTTTTTGGGGCGAGGTGCTGTTCAATCAAATCACGCACAATCGCAGCCTGGGAACGCCCGAGCGCTTTGGCCTGTTCCCTTAAAAGCGCAATATGTTTCCTGTCCATTTTCAACGTCACCGTTTCCATGGGGAAAAAGTATTCTCTTTCTGCCAGCGGGTCAATACCGCCGAAAGCCGCTCGCATTCCATTTGTCGCGAAAATTCGGCTGCGCCAGAACTTCTGGATTCACGATGACGCTTGGCTGCTTCCCGAGCGAAACATCCACGATGGCCTGGCACGCCATCGTTCCGATGCTGTGAAATTGCTCGTCCGTCCACGCGATGGCGTGCGGGGCAAGCCATACATTTTCCAATTCCGCAAATCGCGGCGCCTGCCGCAGCGGTTCACCTTCAAAACAATCAATGGCCGCGCCGGCGATTTTGTTTTGTTTCAGCGCGTCGAAAAGCGCGTCCTCATTCACAATTCCGCCGCGCGCTGTGTTGAGAAGAAACGCAGCGGGCTTCATCAGCGCCAATTCGCGCGCGCCGATCAATCCGCGTGTCTTCTCCGTCAGCGGGCAATGAATGGAAACGAAATCCGCGCGGCGCAATAATTCGTCGAGCGCGATCAATTCCGCCTCGTCTGTGGGGGACGCGTGTGGATCGCAGGCCAGCGGCTTGTTCATTCCAAACGGGCGCAACAATTCAATCGTCTTGCGGGCGATTCCGCCAAGGCCGATCACACCGAGCGTTCGATGACGCAACTCGCGTCCCATAAAATGGGCTCGGTCGTTCCATCTTCCGCTCCGCACCAAGTTGTCTTTGGCGCGAATCCTGTGACAAAGCGCCAGCATCCAGCCAATCGTTGCCTCGGCGACGGAATAATCGACCGCGCCTTTCGTGATCGTCACCAGCACACCCGCCTCGGTGCAGGCGGCGATGTCGACCTGATCGTAACCCACGCCGAATCTCGCGATGAGCAGCAGATTTTTCGCGCCAGCCAGACTTTCGCGGGAGACGTTCGGCGACATGACGTAAACCGCGTGGGCTTCGCCAATTTGATCCGCGCCCACGACACTGCGATGCTCGCGGAAACCGCGCCACTTGATATGCGGCTGCGCTTCCAACAGCGCCAGCCCGATGTCGTGGAATGCCGGGTTGCCTTGCGCATCCAGAAAATCCGCCGTGATCGCGACGTTGAATTTATTTGCGCTCATGGCGTGCGTTTGCCGCGGACATTACGTTCGGCTCCCATCGAAGGTTTTTAGCCACTCCAATTTCACCTCGCCCGAGATTTCAGCGGAAGGCGGTTTTGGTTTTGTGAACAAGCCGCGCCAAAAACCAATCCCATACCAAACGTGGCTGACAAATATCAGACCGCTAATCCACGGAAACCAATACAGCTTGTCCAGCGGCACAACGGCCAGCGATTGCGCCAGGACCGCCACTCCGTAAATTGCCAGCAGCCACCATGCCGCCAAGGGCAAAAACGGCAGCGCCAGCAGAAAGACGCAAAAGAGAGGAGGGACAAAATTTGGGGCTGAGCGCGCTGTGGGATGCAGGCGAAACTGCTCAGCCCGGCCCCTGCCGTAATTCAACAGCATCCGGCGGAATGCGGCAAAATTCGGGCGCGGCCGCCTGTAAACAAAAAGTTCGGGATCGTAAATGAGTTTGCCGCCGCGCTTTTGCAATTCGTCCATGAGCGCGTTTTCCTCGTTGGGATAAAGACGCTCATTGAAGCCTCCCAATTCCATTAAATCCGCCCTTCGCGCCATTAAATTGCAAAGGATCAATTCCTTTTCGCTCGTCGCCCGCGGCAAGCCGACTTTGCGGTAGCGGGCGCGGCTCGGCCCGAACGCCAGCACCGTCCCCATCGCCAAGGCGAACGCTTGTTCAACCGCGGGCGCCTCCGGCGGACAAAGGCTTGGGCCGCCCGCCATTTTCACTTCCACGGAATGAAAATGCGCCACCCCGCGCCGCAAACTGTCAGCAAACGCGAGCGAGTCGTCGTCAAGGAAATAGATGATCCCTCCCGCCGCCGCGCGAAGGGCGGCATTGCGCTGCACTGAAGGCTGCTTGCCCCGCGCCAAAATGACTTCGAGTTTGCCGGGCGGATAATCCATCCGCAGCGCAGGCCCGACCGCCCGCACATCGGCCATATCCGGCCGGGCGGCAATGATTACGGTCACCGTTGGGAGACTCTCATCCACAAACGCAAAAGCTAAGGTTTTGGCCGCAAAGCGCAATGAGGAATGGAGCTTGCCGGGGCGCAAGTGTGCAAAACAAAATTCTGCTGACGCTGTGGCCATTGTAAGTGGCAGAGGCGTCCCGCCTCTGGCGAGCTGATTCAGCGGCGGGACGACTCTGCCGCTCCTTTGAGGAATTTTCGCGTTTTAGCGAACTAATTTTGTTGACTGGGGCTGGGAAAATTCGCTAGTTATATGGAATCTGAACGCAAGCTCCATTCAGGAGCAATTTGATCGTCAAAAAGCAACCTATGAAATCGCTATTGCCCGCGCTTTTCAGCGCCCTGATGTTTGCCGTTGCGACAGCAGTTCAAGCCCAATTCACCTACACAACCGATTTTGGGCAAATCACCATTACCGGCTACACAGGAGCCGGGGGCGCGGTGGTCATTCCAAGGACCATTAATAATTTGCCGGTGACCACTATTGGCCCTGAGGCTTTCGAGGATTTCAGCAGCATCACAAGTGTTGCGATTCCGAACAGCGTCACCGACATTGGCTATGGCGCATTTTATCATTGCACGGGCCTGAGCAGCGTCGCGATTCCGGGCAGTGTGACATTTATAGGGAATTACGCGTTCCAGGACTGCCTTGGCTTGTCCAGCGTCGCGATTTCGAACGGCGTCACGACAATCGGCGAAGGGGCGTTCCTGTACTGCTACAGCCTGACGAACGCCGTGATTCCAGGCACTGTCACATCGATTGGCTACGAAGCGTTCGAATATTGCACCAACTTGTCCAGCCTGGTGATTTCGAACGGTGTCCAGAGCATTGGGGATGACGCCTTCTATGACTGCTCCAGCCTGACCAATCTCACGATTCCAAGCACTGTCACGTCGATTGGCTACGAAGCGTTCGAATATTGCACCAACTTGTCCAGCCTGGTGATTTCGAGCGGAGTCCAGAGCATTGGGGATGACGCCTTCTATGACTGCTCCAGCCTGACCAATCTCACGATTCCAAGCACAGTCACGTTTATTGGATCCAGTGCCTTTGATAGCTGCAACCTATACACCCTCGTTATTGGCGCTAGCAGGTTTCCCTTTGGAATCTATGTCGATGCCTTCGCCGACAACGAAAATCTTACCAGCGTCTTTTTCGAAGGGGGACCGATACCTGCAAATAATATATTCGAGAACGATGGATTTGACTTGACCATTTACTATTTTTCCGGAACCCCTGGCTGGATTGCTTACTTTGAGGGTTATCCAACGGTGGCGCTGCCCTCCATAGCGGCCAGCGCCAATCCGACCTTTGGCGCGGCTCCCTTGACGGTTGATTTCACCTCGGCGGCGGTCGACAGCGTGGGAAATGCGGTGAGCAATTGGAGTTGGAGTTTTGGCGATGGTTCAACCAGCATCCAGCGGAATACATCGAACACCTACGCCAACGTCGGTGGATACAGCGCCGCTCTCGTGGAGACAAACAGCCAAGGGTTTCCGGTGGCAGGATCATCGATCGCCATCAACGCAACCATTCAACCGGATTACCTGGGATTGGTGCTGAACGGCGATTTCGCCACGGGATTCTTCAATGGTTGGACGCTGGCTGGCGACACCACCGGCACATATGTGGATGACGGGACACAGTCATTCATCAGCCCTTACCCTGGTTATGAGGAAGCTGCCCTGGGCACCTCGGGGGCTTCGGGTTCCATATCCCAAAATATTGCCACCACCGCAGGCGGGACCTACTTCTTGTCGTTTTGGGTCGATAATCCGTTCTCGGATCCGGCTAAATTTCTCGTGTCTTGGAATGGGCACACTCTGTTCAGCACCACGAATCTTAACGCCATCAATTGGACCAACATGCAGTTTGTGGTTTCGGCCACCCACACCAACACTGTCCTCGAATTTGAATTTCAGGATGATTACAACAATATCGCGCTGGATTGGATCGATGTCGAAGGTGATTTCCTTCAGTACACCGCAGCACCCACTTCGGGCTTTGCGCCTTTGACGGTGCAGTTTGCCGCCCCGAGCATGGACAACCAGGGCAATCCACTGACAGGCTGGTATTGGGATTTCGGCGACGGCACGAACAGCACGGACCAGAATCCGACGCATGTATATGCGTTGCCAGCCGAGTATTCACCGAATCTCTACGTGACGGACGCCAACGGCGACCAGATCGCCTGCTTTGGTCCCGCGACGATAGCGGCGATTTTTAATTCCGGACTCGTTGTTAACGGCGGATTTGAAACAGGAGATCTCACGGGTTGGACGGTCTTGGATGGCGAGGTGAGTGTTGACAGCCAGACCAACTCTGACATTTATCCGTTTTCCGGGAATTTCGATGCGGTGCTGTATGGATACGGTTATCTAGGCTATCTATATCAAACCCTTCCCACGACACCGGGAATGAGCTACTCGCTTTCCTTCTGGCTGGACAGCCCCGATGGGGAGATACCTAACAAATTTCTGGTGACTTGGAATGGAAACATACTTTTTGATGAGCGAAACCTGCCGGCCTTCGATTGGACGAATTTTCAGTATGTCGTCGCTGCCACCGGAACCACTTCTCTGTTGGAATTCGGATTCAGAGACGACAACGGCGCTTTTGGCCTCGACAATGTTAGCGTCCTCCCGGTCACATCGTCACATCCGGGACCAAGCATTGCCAGTTTCAAGATTTCTGGCGCAAATCTGGTCTTCACTGGGAGCAACGCGCAGTCGGGAGACACATGTTATGTGCTATCGAGCACAAATCTGGCTCTGCCGTTGAGCCAGTGGACGCCGGTGGCCACGAATGTGCTTTCGGCTGGAAGCGGCTTCACGATCACCGCCACAAATGCGCTAAACCATGCTGTGCATGAACAGTTCTACGTGCTTAAAACCCAGTGAGTTGGCGGCGCGTAAAGACGCCGTTGCTCTCTAGTGTGCCAGGCGGGAATCTACGAAAGCGACATTGTCCGTTCCTTTCGGTTGGCTGCTTATCGCAATTGCTCCGGCGGTTCAGGCGCAATTCATCTATTCGACCATCGGCGGTGCAGTTACAATCGTCCGATGCACCGGTTGCCGCTTTTTCAGATCGCTTGGCTGCGCGGAATAAAATGATTGCGCCCGCCTAAATTAAACCTGTCCGCGCTTTTTCTCCTGGCGTTCCCAATACCAGGCGATCCACACGGCCATCTCGAAGAGGATTTGCAGGGCGACGGCCATGCAAATTTGGGTCAGGACTTCCGGGGTCGTCAAAACCGCGCCGAGAACCAGGTTGCCCACGATCATGTAACGGCGCATCGCCTTCAGCTTTTGGTAATCGAGAATGCCGATCTTCACCAGCGCCAGCAAAACGACGGGCAATTCAAATCCCGCGCCCATGCCAAGCATGAATTTGATCATGAAACTGGCGTATTCGTTGGCGGGCCAGAACGGGACGTCGATGCCCATCCAATCCGCGTAAAGCACGGCGAATTTGATGGCGGCGGGCATCACGCCGAAGTAGGCGAAGCAAACGCCTCCGATAAAAAGCACGGTGCCGAAAATAAACGCCCGCATGAAATACTTCTTCTCGCGGATTTTGAGGGCCGGCATGATGAATTCGCCGAGGTAATAAAGGATGAACGGTGACGCCAAAATAATTCCGCCAAAGAACGCCATGTGAATGGCGAACATGAATGGACCTCCAGGCCCATCGACAAACATGAGCTTCTGGCCGCCGCCTTCCGGAGCCGGAGCATTGGTGATGAACGTCAAGCCCGCGACCACGTTCGTCCCAATCTTGACCGGATCGATCTTGAGGGTGACGAACTGGTTCGTGCCGAAATCAACGGGGCCGAAGTGGTTCGTTTTGGTTCGGCCCGTCACGAGCGTCAAATCGCCCATTTGGACCGCGAGCACCTGGTTCGTGTCCGTTGGAACCAATGCGACATGGCGCTGGCTGGACTTGTCGAGCGGCCACTTGAGAATGGCTACAAGCTGATTCGGAATAAACAGGCAAACGACAAAAGCGACGAAGAGCGCGCCGCATGCCTTGATAAGCATCCAACGCAAATCTTCGAGGTGTTCGAGGAACGATTTGACCGCTCCACCGCCAACCTCTTCTTCTTCGGGCCGAAGTGCTTCGTCACCATCCGCCATGGTTTAGTTATAGCGGATCAGGAGGACTTTGGAACAGTGGCGGCAGGCGCAGGCGAAACGGTTGCGGTTGTTTCGGGGGCTGGGGCTGCCAACTTCGCGGGTGGCGGAGGCGTGTGGACGGGTTCGGAATTCATGGCGTTCTGCAGCTCGTAACTGACGTCCGCCGAGGCCTTCTTGAACTCCCGCATGGCGGAACCAAGGCCCTTGGCGAACTCCGGAATCTTCTTCGAGCCAAAAAGAACCAATGCGGCCCCCATGACAACCAGCATTTCCGTGCCGCCCATGCCTAAAAACGCAAAACTCATATGCATCAATCCAGTGTTTTTCTTCGCCAAAATGTAACTCACGCGGCGCCCTTAGTAAAGCGCCAAGCCGCCGTGAATGGCGGTTCGCGATTACTTCGCGGCGGGCGGCTGCGCGGGCGTCGTCGGCGTGGAATTCGGATGATCCTCGTCGTTGGACGCTTTTTTGAATTCCTTCATCGCCTGGCCGAGTCCCTTGGCGAATTCGGGAATTTTGCGCGCGCCAAAGAGAACCATCGCGACCACCGCGATCACCATCAACTCCGTGCCGCCAATCATGCCGGCTATCATCATATGCATATAGATACTTTCTGGGTGGCATTATACCCCATCCCGCGCGACCCGTAAAGGGCTAATGCGGGGGCCATTTTTTGACGCCTCGCCGAGGCGTCCGGGGCTATGGCATTTTTTGAACACGTGCGGACTCGCGAAAGTCCCCGGACGCCTCGGCGGAGACTGTCTCAAAACGTTTTAGTCTGGCCGATCTGGTTATATGGGCACCAATAGGGGCTGTGGAAACGGGTGTCAACTTTTAGTTGTCAGAGCGTGGCTGGCGTCAGCGATGACGCCAAGCTTCCCTTTCCCTCCTTTTTTAGGCCGCCATCGCCAAATTTCCTTCAACCGCGGCGGTTTTGACTTCCATTTTCGGCGTCTGGACCCGGGCCTGCCACTTTTTATAGAGGATTCGCAGGTTCAAGGTGGCGCATAACAAGGCCCATTGGGCTTGCACGGCTTCCAGACCCCAAACTGTCCAACGCCGAAAGCCGTCGTGTTGCTTGAGCTGCCCAAACCGGCGTTCGATGATCTCTTTGCGCTTTCCATAAAGCGCGGCGGGTCCTGGCTCTTGCAGCCGGGCCCGCATGGCTTGCACCAGCGTGGTGTGCGGCCACACTTCGACTTGCCGCCCTTTGGGATCGCGGCTGCAGAGGGCGCGCACGGGACAGTCTCGGTGATGGCAGCGGAAGCGCTCAACGGTCTGGCCTTTCTTGGTGGTCTGGCCTTCGTGGTCCAGAAGGCGCTCTTGCGGGCAGGTGACGGTGTGGGCCGCCTCGTCATAATGAAAATGCTGCGTCGCGTAGGCGTTGTCGTGGGCTGGCTTGCCCTCCGCCGGCGGGGCCAGCACATTCATCTGCTGTTCCACGGCCGCTTTCAAGTCGGCCCCGCCCCCATAGCCGGCGTCGGCGGCGGTGAGGGTTGGAATGGCCGCCGGACCGAGGTTTTGCCTCGCTTCTTCAATCATGGGGACCAGCTGGCCGGCGTCGGTTTCCTGGCGGGTGGCTTGACAGGCGACCATGATGCCCTCCTGGCTGTCGGCCACCGCCTGGGCGTTGTAGGCAAAGCGGTTGGTGTCGCCGACTTTCATCCGGCGCGCCTCCGGTTCGGCTGGATGGTAATGGTGGCGCCCGTCGGCCTGCAGCTGGGCCAGGCCTTTTTTGATTTCCTCGCGCAGGGCCTGGCGCTGGGCCAACCCGGCGGGCAGCCGGCAGCCCGGTGCGCTGGAATCCTGGTTCTCCGCCACGACTTTGAGCTCGATTTCCTCCAAGGCGCCATCCAGCTGGGCCAGGAGCTTCTCCATGTAAACCTTGCTCCAGCCCTGCGGCCCGCTGCAGGCGGCTTGAATCTTGGTGCCGTCCAACGCTTGCAAGGCAAATCCCACCGCCCCGGTGCGGAGGGCCAGCTGCACGGTTTGCTTGAAAACCTGGCGCAGGGCCTTTTTGTTTCCGTCCCAGAACCGCCAGAGGCTGTTGTGGTCGGGGGCGTTGAGCCCCGTCAGCCACAGCAGCGAGACATGCTCCGTGCAGGCGGTTTCCAGCTTGCGGGTGGAGCGAATGCGGTGGAAATAACCGTAAAGCCAAATCTTGAGCAGGAGGCTGGGGGCATAGGGCGGACGGCCTTCGGCGGCGGCGGGAATGACAAACCCAAGCTGGGGCAGATCCAACTGGTCGACAAATTCGCGCAGGAAGCGGGCGGGATGGTCGGCGGACACCCAGTCCTCCAGGGCGGGCGGGAGGAGGAACTGCTGTCCGTAATCAGGGGCAATCGGTTGAGCCATATTTGTTGAACGGCATTGTCAACTAAAGGCTCACATATTGTCAAATACATTCCTCAAAAAACAGAAGTTTTGAGACAATCTCGGCGAGGCGTCCCTACCTTTATCAGCGGCAAAATCAGATTTTGCCGTAAACTTCTTCCACCACCGCGCGGAAGTTGTTCTCGCCCACATTGACGATCTTCATTTCCCGCTCCGCGCTTGCGACGGAATCGCTGGCGTGGGCCGCGTTGACCATGATGTTCGAGCCGAATTCGCGCCGGATGGATCCCGGCGGCGCCTTCGACGGATCGGTCGGGCCGAGGACGTCGCGGATTTTTCCAATCGCCTCCACACCCTCGTAAATCAAGGCGATGCAACGCTCCGTTCCCGGCTGTTTGGCCAAGGCGGGATCGCAATCAGCAGGCGAGCGGCCCGACATGAATTTGACGATGTTGTCGAATTGATTGTCGCCAAAAATCGGACCTAGAATTTCGCCGAAATGCTTTTCTTCCGCCGCTGGAATTTTGAAGCCGAATTCCTTTTCCAGCGCCGTCTTGGCACGGCTGGCGACGACGTCTTTCAGCTTCGTGCGCAATACTTCGCGCACCGGCCCGTAAAATTCCGACGCCTCGGCCATGCTCATGCGATGCACCTTGATGCCGACGATGAACAATCCCGTGCGCGACAGAAAATCAATGACATTGCCCGGTCGTCCCGTGGCGAAGCGGAAGTTGTCCGGCTTGATGAGAACGAGAGTGCGCTGCGGTTTGTCTTCCGCGCCGTGAAAGAGCGTGTTGTCCACAATGCCGCCGTCCGAATCGGAATAGCTGGCCCACAGTTTGAGCTTGGTCACCGCTTCATCCGGCGTCGGCGCGGCCAGGACGGCCGGCTCGAAGTAGCGCACCTGGTCATGCTCATCGACCACGAGATCGCCATAGGTGTCGCGAATGGTTTCGCCGCCATGGCGTCCGGCGGCGATGTTGCCGATGACGGAGCGAACCTTTCGCACGGCTTCCTCGCCGCGGAACAAAAGCACCATGACGCGCCGGGCGCGTTTCGTCTTGGGATCCGGCGCGAGATTGCGCAGGATGTAATCGCGGATCAATTCCTGAATGCGGCGATCCTGCGGATCTTCGGCGGAAATAATTTTGTCGGCATACTGCTGCACCAGTTCGTTGCTGGGCGCGAACATGCGGGCCGCCGCCAATTCGAGACCGGTGCGGGTGATCAGCCGCGCCAGAATCCCGCCCGTGCGGGACTTGTGGAGCGTGTACGGAGTAATGATGACGTAAGCCAGTTGTTGAGCCATAGAGAAATCTAAGTGGGCTGGGTGTCGCCTTTGGGAGCCACGTTGGCGGGGACCACGGCCGCTTTGCCGCCCAAAATTTTAAACATCACCACGCCGCACGTCGGACATTTGCCTTTGATCGCCTTGCGCCCATTCTTCATCGTCTCTTCAACGGCCTCGGCAATTTCCTTTTTTGCTTTGCACTTAACACAATATCCTTCAGCCATAAAATCGCACTGGACGACACTTCCGCTTCTGACGGAGAGTCGCAGTCCCAACAGTCTAGGGGCCGTACACCGCCGGGGTCAACCAGTAAAACGCCATTTTGATCGCAAACGACTTGTATTCAATAGGATATGAAAACCCTGTTTTTTGCGAAAACTCGCGCAAGAACTCATTTCTGGGCCATTTTTCGCAATTCCAATTTGAGGGTTTTGCCGGTGGCGCTGTGCGGCAGCGCCGGCATGAAGACAATTTTGCGCGGCACCTTGTAATCGGCCAGGCGCTCGCGAAGATATTGCAATACGCCCGCCTCTTCCACAATGGCGCCATCGTGGGCGGCCACGAACGCCAGCGGCTGCTCCCCTTTGCGCGCGTCGGGAATGCCGATGACGGCGGCTTCCTTCACGCCGGGAAATTTGTAGAGCACCTCCTCGATTTCGCGCGGGTAAACATTGATGCCGTTGACGAGCAGCATGTCTTTCTTGCGATCCGTGATGTAGAAATATCCGTCCGCATCGCCGTAGCCGATGTCGCCGGTGAGCAGCCAGCCATTGCGCATGACTTCGGCGGTGGCTTCGGGTTGTTTCCAATAGCCGAGCATGACATTCGCGCCGCGCACACATAATTCGCCAACCACGCCGGGCGGGAGAATTTCTCCCGATTCGTTTTGAATGGTGACTTCGACACCCGGAATCGGCACGCCAATTGAACCAGCCTTCCACGGTCCGCGTATCGGCGTAAACGACACGACGGGGCTCGCCTCGCTCAAGCCGTACCCTTCCAGCAGCGGGATGGGAAATCTCTCCGTGAATTCGCGCAATGTCTCCGCAGGCAAGGGAGCGCCACCGCTGATGCAGAGCCGCAGCGCAATATCTGGCGGAAGGGTTGCGTTCGTCAAAGCGCGGAAAAATTGCGGCACGGCGGGCAGAATGGTGGCGCCAT
Organism: uncultured Verrucomicrobiae bacterium; assembly: GCA_963764165.1. GTDB lineage: Bacteria > Verrucomicrobiota > Verrucomicrobiia > Limisphaerales > Palsa-1400 > Palsa-1400. The sequence continues at coordinate 1,234,526 of CAVXRD010000002.1, read as the reverse complement.
GCTGGATGATCTCCGCAATGATATTCTTGGCCGGATGCAGCGACTTGATGAGCACAATCGATCCACCCACAATCATCGGCAGCACGACTCCGACGGTGAACATGAAGCTGTGAAACATCGGCAGCAGCACCGCAAACCGATCATCGCCCACCGCCGCCAAAACTTCGCGGCAGCTTTCGACATTCGCCAGCAAATTGCCGTGCGAAAGCATAGCGCCCTTCGGATGCCCGGTCGTTCCCGAAGTGTAAACGATCACCGCCAAATCGGTCTCGGTCATCGTTTCCAGCGGCGCGGCTTGCGCGGCGGAAATACCGCTGATGAATTCCACCTGAAGCGACTTTAACCCCGGCCGTTCCGCGACCAGCTTGGAAAACCCTTCCGCCATCGACTCGTCCACGATGAGCGTATCGATCCCCGCGTCGTTAAGAATGAAAAGAACCTCCGCAGGTTTGAGGAAGTTATTAATCGTCACCGCGACGGCTCCTGCCTGCCACACGCCAAAAAGCGCCGGAACAAATTCCGGGCAATTCTTCAGCCAAATCCCCACCCGATCCCCTCGTTTGACGCCAAGCTCCGCGCCCAACTTCCGCGCCACCGCCACCGTTTGCGCCCAAAACTTCCCGTAGGAATATTGGACCTCGCCCCAGAAGAGGGCGGTGCGGGACAACTCCAAGTGCGCGGACTTGGCAAAAGCAAGCACGAGGTTCATTCCCGCCGATTTTCGGGGATTGCGGTTGCATCGCAAGATTTAAGTTCTCAGCGCATCGCGCATTTTTGGCTGCCGGCAGCGTGGCGCGCCTGGTTCTTGCCAGGCCGATTGGAAACGGCAAGAAAATGGGACAGCAAGCAAACAAAGGCCACGAAGAGGAAAAGGCGGATGAAGCCTGCTATTCAAGCCTGACTCTGCGTTCGGTGCGCCTGCGCCCAAGGGCGCAGGGGCGCAAGGAGCCGGACAATTTATGTTCAGGCTTTCGCTTGGCGCCCCTAAGGTGGCAGAGGCGTCTCGCCTCGGAAGGGCTTTCAGCGGCGGGACGCCGCCGCTGCCCGGTTCCGAAAAATTTTATCCCGCACCTGCGACATCTTTGTATCCAATTCCTCGCTTTTTGCGTATGATCCAGGGACGGATTGATTTTTATGCTTATCAAGCGAATCGCTCTGCTGCTTTCGACGACCGCCGCTGTCATGGCCGGCGCGGCCGCCGGTTTCGCCTCCCCGGTGAATCCCAAGGACATTGCCGCTGATTCAGTCACGATGGTGCATCTGGATTGGGACGCGATCAGCGCCAGCGCTGTCGGCCAATCTGTGCTTTCAGAACCGGCATTGCAGGATGCCCTGGCGGAGGTGGGAGCCCGCTTCGATGCCGATTTGGGAAAGCAATTGCACGGCATAACGTTTTACACAACCGCGGGGCATTCCAACGAAGGGGTAATGTTGATAGCCGCGGATTTTGAACCTGACAAACTGCTGGCCAAGGCCGAAGACCTGAATGACTTCCATGGCGTCACGAACGGCTCGCGCGTGATTTACTCCTGGCTGGATGAGAAGTGGAAAAGAAGGGAAGGCGGGACCGCGCGCGCTTACGGCGCGATTTCGGGACATTACATTGTATGCGGCCAGTCTGAGGCGCGCCTGGCCGACGCGCTGGATGTCCTGGAGGGCCCGGAGCGCGCCGTTGAAGCAGCGAAAGAGCCTCTTTACACAAAGCCCGGCGAACATATTCTCCTTGAGGCGGTGGTGCTCAAAGTTGACGTTCCCAAGGCCCAGGGCCCCGCCGCCTTTCTCCAAATGTGCAAATCGGCGTATTTGAAAGTAAGCGAGGCCAATGACAACACGACCGCCACCCTCCACCTTGAAACAGCCGACGACGACACGGCTGCGAAACTAAATTCCATGGTACAAGGGCTTATGGCGATGCTTAAAATGCAAGGGGGCGGCGACACCAACGCCACCAAGCTCGCGAACTCCATTACGATCACGAAGGATGGCCTTGCAGTGGGAGTGACCCTCTCGATGCCTTCGTCTGACATGATCGATTTGATGAAATCAGGCCAGGAAAAGGCAGAACAGAGAAGAGCAAAACGGCGCGCCCGTGATAAAGACTCCAAGCCGAGCGGCAAATAGCCAGTCAGTGTTTAGCCTCCAAAATTAACACCCAATCGTGGTTCATGTTCGCCGGTGGCGGGCAGGTCGCAACCCCCAGGCCGTCGCCTTGGATTTCTCCCATCGGCCTAGTGGCGCCGGTGACGGGATCGAACCAGCGCGCCGCGTAATTCATGCCGGGAGCCAGGCCACGCAATTCCAGCGGCTCTGCGCGCGGCGCGTAAATGAGCCGCGCCCCGTCTGCGAGGCCTGTCGCTTGCGGGCCGTTGACGGCGTCGCTTGCTCCATCCATATCGCCCCATGGCCCCTGGCCGTAGCTCGCGGCCACGAGGGCATTCGTCCACGCGGCTGCGCTTTCAGATTTGCTGCACAGCCACGATGAATCGGACTTGAATCGCAACACGCTGCCATCGGTGAATTCAATGTCGAGCGAAGCAATCAGCCCGGCAGGATTCGCGCCGGATGCTGGTTTGTTGACAGCAGTGACGGATAATTCATTGGCGCCCGTTTTGATTAGCCGCGCCGCCTCGTTGAATTGCCCGGGCGCGCGCCAATCTTCTCCATTCCCGATTTTTTCGCCGTTGAGAAAAACGATGAACGCGTCATCCGCCGAAATTCGCAGACTGGCTCGCGCCACTTGTTCTCTGTTCGGAACATCGAATGATTTGCGAAAGAAGCGCGTCTCCGCCGGGGCGTCCACAGCGGGGTTGCCGTCGGGATACCAAATCCACGCGGCGTCTTTCAGCGGCGATGCACGGAACCAAGCCCACGCGGGATGAGGGCGAAAATTTTGCCAATCAAATTGCTCGAAAAGCTTTTTGCCAAATCCAACTTGTTCCGAACCAGGCAATCGCATGGCCTCGTTCCAGGGGATCGCGCCGTAGCTGCCGCCGTGCGGGGATTTTCCGTGCGGTTGGCCAGGGCGATTGCACTGCCAGATGCCGTTCGCGCCGTAAGTATGGCCGGCCGCGCCGTTCATCAGGCACAGCCAGAACATCCGGCGCGTCCACTCCGTCGGCAGGCTGTCGCCGAGCATTTCGTAGCTGGCCTCGCCGTCGATGATCGGCATGACGGGTGTGGCGGCGAAGGAATCGCGCACGGCATTGACCGTGGCGGGCACGCCTTCCTGGCGCGCGTGTGGCGTTTGCAGCAGGTCGAAATCGAGCAAGCCCGCGTCGTCCGTCGCATGCCGCGCCGTCAGCGGGCCAATGCCGGTGGGATGAATGGTCAGAAGGCGATGCCAGGGATCGGTCGCCCGAATGTAGCGCATCACCGTCGTCCAGTCGTGAACTTGCTGCCGGTCGTCGTAAGGAAATCCGTTGGCGAGATACCAAGGCAGATTCGCCTCGCCCGCCGCGCACCACATGACCGGCCAGGCGCCGTAACGCGCGATGAGATAGCGCCAGTGCGCCTTCATTTTTTCCACGCCCATCCACGGCATGAAGTAGCCCCAGGCGCCCACGATGCACGGCGTAATGCCCTGGTCGACGAGCCAGCCGAGGCGCTGATCCGCCGCGTCGAAATACGCGGGGCGAATGCCGCTGAAATTGGTTTCCCACGGGAATCCGGACTCGTTCGCCCCGCGCGGATCGAACGGAAACATATCCGGGTACAGCCCGGCCACGATTTGAATGACGTTGAACCCTTTGGCCTTGCGATCCGCTGTCAACTGTTGAAATTCTTCCGGCCAATGCAGCCGATGGCAAAGCCCCATCCACCATGTGTCGCCCAGCCAGAAGAACGGCTGGCCGTCCAGATGCTCGAGATGCCGATGATCGGACGACACACGCAAAGGCCCATGCGTGTAAAGAGGATTTTCGCCGGTGTAGGGCGAAACCTCAACCGACCCGGCAATCCCGTGCAATCCTTTGTCTTCACGCTGAGAACATTCCGTGCGAAATGTGTGGAGGCCCGCCAGCGGCGAAGCGTAGCGGACCTTCCAAATCCGGCCGCCATCCCAGAAAGCGGGCACGCGAAGCACGCGCCCCGCCGGATCGGTGAATACGGCGTCCAAAGTCACTTCGTTGAACGGATCGTAATAACTTCGCGCGGCGGTCAGCGTCACTTCGACCATGACGCTGGCCTGCGTGCGCAATGCCAAATCGGCGCCAGACGCGCTCGTCAACCATAAAATCGCGAGCAGAAGCTGGAACCAAATATGGCGCCGGTTGGATAAGCCGGGGCGATTCCGTTGGATTGGGAGCGCGCCCGTCCCGGTCGCTTTGGCTGGCGTCTCGCCGGCCAGTCCCGTGTCATTTCCGCCACGGCGCAATTGGGAACGCCGCGTGAGGGCGCGCGGTCTGCAGGGAGCCGTCTCAGTTTTCCTCGGGGATTCCATTGTTCCAATTTTTCAATAAGCAGGTGCGATTTGGTGCGATTTGGTGCGACTGGCTGCGATTAGGTGATACTCGGTCGCCGTCATAATGATCGAAAATTCAGAGGCGGACCATAGCTTGGAAACGGCTTGGCGACAGCGGCGAACAACAGCAGGCGAGGCGCATTCCGAGTCATGGCAACCGCCTGCGAGGATGCCATTCCGACGATGAAGGCTGAGGCTGCCAATACGAACAGATACCACAACCGCAAAGCGCCTCCCGTGAAGCGCGTCCTTCCGCCCTCGATACCGGCCCATTCCTCTCCGAGCTATTGTATATAGTCATGGAAGCACTTTGGCACATTGATTTGAAAACAGAAAACCCACCAGAGGTTTTTTTTCGCGATTTTTGGAGAGTATTTGCGAAATATTGAATCTAAAATTCAGGAAATGGACGCAGGTCAAGGCAGATTCGGGGACGGAATTCGCATTCCAAGCCTATGCAAGTTGTGTCCGTTTCGACCGTTTGAGGTTGACTCCAATAATTCCAATCTGCGCTAATTTGGGCCCACCCGCGGCTTCTAATCCCGCCTCTTTTTCTGGTTTCCCGAGCAAGGCGCAAAGATTTTGCCGGAGTTCGATGGGCCTCTTTTGCCGTGCGGGCGGAAAAGTGTGAACCTCTTGGCCGGGCCTTTTCCTCTTCGTGGCCTTGGTGTGCTTGCTGTTCCATTTTCTTGCGGTTTCCGGCTGGCCCGACAAGAACCATGCGCGCCACGCTTTCTGGGCGTTGCGGCATGTTTTTACGTCGGTGTTTAATATCGAGGCAAGATTGGAAATTGGAGAGATTATTCCGCCCGTGGTTCCAGCTTCGCGATCTCAGCCATGATTTCGTCCGCAATTTCCTGGTAGATTTCTTTGATGCGCTGTTTGCTGCACGTTTCGGCTTCGGCGCGCAATTGGGCGAAGTTCATAGGCTTGCCATATTTGACGGCCACTCTTCGTGGACGGGGAAGGATGTGGTGGGGGCCGAACGCCACATGCGTCCGGAAGACTCGCACTGGCACGACGGGCGCGCCGGATTTCATCACCGTCAAACCTATTCCTGAACGGGCGGGATTCAGGTCGCCGTGGCGGCTGCGCGTGCCTTCAGGGAACAGGATGATCGCTTTGCCTTGCTCGAGGCGCTGGAGGATTTGCTTCAGGCCGCGGCCTGTCCCGCCGTCGCGATCCACCGGGACGACTTCCCACGAGCGGAGAATCGAGGCCAGAATCGGGACTTTGAAAATGGTGTCTTTCGCGAGAAAGCTAATCTGCCGATGCACACCCGAACCCACCAGCGGCGGATCCATGTAGCTGGCGTGGTTCGGCGCGAGAATAACCGGGCCGGTGAGCGGGACGTTTTCCGGATTGTAAGCGTCCCACTGAAAATAATTCTCAAACACGAAACGAAATGCCGTCCAGCCGCAACGGTAGGCAAGCGTCATCCCCTCGATCCGTTTTGGAGAGGATGATTCTGTCACTTGATGTCGTTGCTGAGCACGATGCGGTAACGGGCTTTGCCCGCTCGCAGGTGATCGAAGGCTTCGTTGACTTGGGACATTGGAAAACTTTCCGTGACCGGCGCGATGGAATGGCGAGCGCAGAATTCCAGCATTTGCGCGGTGGTGGCCGGGCTGCCGAGCGGAGAGCCGGAAAGCGACTTCTGCCCCATGATCAGTTCCATCGGCGAAACGCCGAGCGGCGCGAGTGACGCTCCGACAAAATGCAATTTTCCTTTTGGCGAAAGCGTTTGCAGATACGCTCCCCATTCCATTCCGACGTTGACGGTGGACAAAACAAAATCGAGCGAGCCGCTGATTTTCTTCAATTGCTCCGGGTCCTTGGAGTTGATCGCTTTGTGCGCGCCGAGCCTGGCGGCTTCGGCCTGTTTGGAATCGCTGGAGGTGAAGGCGTAAACTTCGCAGCCCCATTTGTTTAGAAATTGAAGCGCCATGTGCCCAAGGCCGCCGATGCCGATCACGCCGACGCGATCCGTAGGTTTGACACCAAATTGAACGATCGGATTGAAGACGGTGATGCCGCCGCAAAAGAGCGGGCCGGCCTTCTCCGCCGCGACTTTCTCGGGAATCGGAACCGCCCAGATCGCCTGGCAGCGGAGGCGGTCGGCAAACCCTCCGTGCCGCCCGACAATGGTGGCTTCGCTGGCAGGGCAAAGATTCTGATTGCCGCTCAAACATTGCGGGCAATAGGTGCAGGAACCGGCATACCAGCCGACACCCACCGTTTGCCCGACTTTCAAATTCTTGACGTGCGAACCGATTTCCGTGATGACGCCAACGGCTTCGTGGCCCGGCACAAACGGATAGCTCGACATGCCCCAATCGTTGTCAAGCATCGAGAGATCCGAATGGCAGATGCCGCAATGCGTCACCTTGATTTCCACCTGGTCGTCCCGCATTGCGCCCGGGTCGAATTCAAACGGCTGCAGTTTCGCGCCTTTCGACAGCGCGGCGTAGGCTTTAAATTTCGTGCTCATATTTGGTTGCTAGGAAACGGTCACCTGCCAATTCAGGCCTTCCCAACGCTTGTCGGCCTTCAGATAAAACGTGAACTCCACACGCGACCCCGCTCCCAACGCGCTGGTGGGCAAGTCGGCATGCCAGAGGCGCAATGTTTCGTTCCACGTCATTTCGGTGGAATTTTTCGTCGCCCAGGCATCCGCTGTCCAGATAATTGTCGCTTCATCCGCGAGGATGATTCGCAGGATTTTTCCCTGGCCGATGCGCCGAACTTGGTGCTTTAGGAGCCAGATGTCGTGCCGACTGGGGACGGGATGGACCACATACCGCTCGTAGGCCGGGTCGATGCGATCGTAACAAACACCGTCGTGCCGGCTGCGGACGAGCGTGATGTATTCAGCGTGCGACCAACAGAGCGGCATGGCCGCGCCCGTCGGCTGGCCCAATTTCATTTTGCCATCGTGCAGGTCAGGCTCGTCCCAGAGCTGCTCGCTGATCATGTGCCCGTCGTTGGCGAAGTTCTCGATGGCCTTGATGTAAGGCAGCGGATCGCGTCCTGCGGCCAACTCGTAATGCCCGCGTTCTCCCGTGAGAATCGGCCATGCGCGTCCGACGCCGGTTCCGTCAAACGCGGAGCCGTCGGCCTTTTGGCCATAGCCGTCAAAATTATAACGCCGCCAGCACGGGCCTTGCGGCAACTCCTTTCGCAAGACTTTGTCAATTACTTGGACGGACGAAAGCACAACTGGATTATCCGCCGCGCGAATTCCGAATCGCACCAATTGCAGAAAATCTCCTCCAACAACCTGCCGGGCCGGATGCAACCCGCCGCCGTTGGCCACCTGGATCAGTGTTGAATTTGGATTCGCGTGCGGATCGGGCGCGAGAATATCGACGGGATTGATGCGGATGTAATGCACGGGCAGGCCATCCACCAAATCGCCATCGGTGGTCACCGTCCATTCCTCGATGTGCGCGGCGAGCCAGTCGGCATATGTCAATAAGAAATCCATCGCTTCGCCCTCCGCAAAATCCGCCGCGCAGACCAAACCGGCGATGACTCCAGCCAGCGTGGAGGGCGAGAAGCCGGAGTTTTCCTCCCAGCGTTCCTGGTGCGTCACGGGCCCTTGCAGCATTAGGTAGCGAGCGGCGGAATGAAGCATCGGGCGGAGATCGCACTGGCCGCCGCCGATTCCTTCGCGGCGAAGCCGCCAGGCCAGCAGCATCGGGGCGGCGATTTCGTCCAATTGCAAACCCGGCCAATACATGCGCCCGTTGATCCAGCTATTCTGCGGGAAGCTGCCGTCCGGCCGCTGGATGACCGCCAGCCAGAGCAGGGCGCGCTGGGGTGTTCCAGACTGGCCGCTGGCCAGAAGCGCGGTGGCGCTTTGCACCAGGTCGCGCGTCCAAACCAGATGGTATCCGCCGAGGTCGTTGTCACCTTTCGTCTCTCCCCAAGGGATGCACATCGAGGCCACGATCGCGCCCTGAAAAACTTTGTCTTCGTGCGAAAGCAAAATGCAGCGGCTCAAGCGATACGTGCGCCCGCCGTCGGCAGTCTGGGATTCGTATTCGTGCTTCGCGTCAACAGCCGCGCGTTTCCACTGGCGGACGTAGCCTTCGCGGTGTTTCTCAAAAGGGTCGGCCATCGACTGCAATAATTTGGCGGTGGTGCTTTCGTAACTTTGCCCCATCGCAATGGCCACCACAAACTCGTGCCCGCGCCGCGGATCGATTTCTCCTGTCAAAGCAATATTGCCGTTGTCCGCCGAGCGGAATTCCCAATCCATTTTGAAATTCCGCAAATCCTGCCAGCCATCGCTCGCGCCCACGTAACCGACCGACCGCCTGGTGAAATGCGTCGTGCAGCCCATGACCAAATGGCAGGACCCGCGCCTGGCGTGCAAAAAAGTGCTGGCGGTGATTTCTGTGCAGCGGCCGGAATTTCCCGCGCCGTAGCGATCAATGTGCGGCGCCATCAAGGCATACAGCCGCAGCTTGTCTTTCAGCGACTTGTCCATTATTTCGAGCTTGGTATGCACCAGCAGCACGGAGCGATGCGGGTCGGTGCAAACCTGCTTGATCAGGCGATAGCGGCCCTGGCGGTCGGTATTGGTCAGGCGATAGAAAAGACAGGCCTTCTCGGGATATTCGATTTGGTGGTCGAGATCCATTTTTTCTTCATGGCAGAACGTTTCGCCGTCCGTGATGAGGAATTGGAAATCGCGCGTGTTAGGCTGGTCGACCGATGGGTAATAAATCTCGTTGACGATGCCGTGGCTCAAGGTGAACCACAGCCGGCAACTCGTGTGATACGCCGTGCCGAAACCTTCCTTGGCGCTGGAGGTCCACCGCGGCTCGATGCCCGGCGCGCCGAAGGCCACCCGATTGTCAGGCGAAGGTTGGGTGGAGTTGGACATGGTCAGGTTGTACTTAGTGTCTTTCTTGGTTTTTTCTTTGTGTCCTTTGTGACCTTGTTGTTCAACCTTCTTGCCTTTCCCTGGTGGCCCCGCCCAGAACCATGCACACTACGCCGTCGGTAAGTTTCAGTTCGTGAAAATTGAGGATTAGGCCCAGTGGATCGTTCAATAGTTTCATTTTTTAAACAGTGGATGCACAAAAATTTCTACAGCAAGATCACAAAGGACACAAAGAAGATTGTGTTTTCTCAGCGCTCAGCAGACTCCATATTCTTTTCGATGTCACTCGTTTTTTCTGACAACACAGAATTCAGGCCAAGTCTCAATTCGTGCCGATTAACTGACGCATAATTCTAGCTGCATTTGGCCGCCGACAGCAGATCCGGCAAATTGCACAGAGGAAAATCGCTGATGCGCTCCAGCGTCACGTCGGCGGGCGGCAGTCCGCCGACGATTTTTGGATCGGTCGCATAATGGCCTTGCCGGACGAAGACGGTGGTCACGCGCTGCTTCCAGATTTTTTTGATCGCGGTGAGAATGCGCAGCTTGTCGTCCACCACCACATAATGTTTGGCGGGGTAACGCTGGGCCACATCGGCTAATTCGTGCTCCTTGTGAACGTAAACCAGCACATGATGCTCGACCGCTTCCAGCAAGCCGGAGCGTTCCACTTTGCGCGGCTGGAAAACAACATCGCCGTCTGTCAGCAGCGCGGTCCGCCCCCATGACTTGGCTTTTTCCACCGCGTCCAAGGCGCCGGCGAACAATCGGTTGGCAAAGGGGTAGTCAATGAGATAATGCGAAACGGTCAGCAGGCGGAGATCGTGCGGATATTTGACCCGGTAACTTTGGAGCGCGCCCAAATAATCCGCGTAGCCCATCTGCTCGCGCAATTTTTCAAACAGCGCCCAATACTGCCGCGCTCCGTCGATTCCAACCTCCGCCTCGAGATGCTTGTGGAGATCCGCGGTGACGTGGTCGTTGTTCAACAGCGTATTGTCGACGTCAAAAAGAAAAACGACTTTCTTCGCGGCGGATTTGGATTTTCCCTTCGCCGCGCTCATTCCATTTTCCTCCATGAACGCCCGTCGCGGGCCAGCAGGTCGTCAGCTTCCTTGGGGCCGCAGGTGCCGGCGGCGTAATTGGGAAAGGTGCGGGGCGGAAGCGCCTTCCAGACATCCAAAATCGGCGTGATGACACTCCAACCCGCCTCAACCATGTCGGCGCGCTGGAACAAGGTGGCGTCGCCGAGCATGCAATCGTAAATCAGGCGCTCGTAACCGGTGCTCGGCGTGCGCCCGAAATAATCGACGTAGTTGAACTTCATCTCGACGCTGCCCATGTGCATGATTGGACCCGGGATTTTCGCGCCGAACCGCAGCGACAGCCCTTCCTCCGGCTGGATGTGGAGCACGAGGCGGTTTGCCTCGAGATTCTCCACCGGCGTGTCGCGGAATAATTGAAACGGCGCCCGCTTGAATTGAATCGCAATTTCCGTCGCGCGGCTGGCCATGCGTTTGCCGGTGCGCAAATAAAACGGAACGTCCGCCCAGCGCCAGTTGTCGATCTTCAATTTCAGGCAGGCGTAAGTCTCCGTGGTCGAATCCGTGGCGACGTTTAATTCCGAGCGATAATCGATCATGTGCTCGTCCGCCGAGTGGCCTTCGCCATACTGCCCGCGAACGGCCATCGATAGCACCTCTTCGGGAGACGGCACCTGAATGGCGTGAAGCGCCTTGGCCTGCTCGTCGCGCACGGCGTCCGCGTGAAAAGAAATCGGCGGCTCCATCGCCGTCAATGAAACGAGCTGGAACAAATGATTTGGCACCATGTCCCGCAGCGCGCCTGCCGTTTCGTAATAACCGCCACGCCGTTCGACTCCGACGGTCTCAGCGGCGGTGATTTGAATATGGTCAATGTAGCGCCGGTTCCAAATCGGCTCGAAAATGCCGTTGCCGAATCGGAAAATAATGATGTTCTGCACCGTCTCCTTGCCGAGGTAATGATCAATGCGGTAAATTTGCTTCTCCTCGAGGATCTGTTTGATTTCGCGATTCAGCGCCCGGGCGGAATCCAGATCGCGCCCGAAAGGTTTCTCGATAATCACACGCGCCCAGCGTCCATTGGCTTCCTCCGCCAGCCCCGCGCTGCCGAGCTGCCGGATGACTTCGCCAAAAAAGCGCGGCGCAACGGCGAGGTAATAAAATCGGTTGTTGGGAACGTTGTGGGTTTTCTCGACGACGGCGATTTGCTCCTTGAGAACCTTGTAGGCCGCCGGGTCCTGGAAATCGCCGCGCATATAATAAATGCGCTTGAGAAACCAATCCCACATTTCCGGCGTCACCGGGCAACTGGCGAATTCCTTGATGTCCTCCGTCAGTTGGGTGCGGAAGGATTCGGTGGTGAATTCGTTGCTGGCAAAACCGATGATGGCGAACTGCTCTGGCAGGAGCCGGGAAGTGGCCAGATTGAGAAGGGCCGGGATAAGTTTGCGTTTGGTGAGGTCGCCGCTGGCGCCGAAAATCACCATCACACACGGGTCCGCCTTGCGGGGGGGCGGATCCGCGCTCAAATGCGCCGGTCCAATATTGTTCATGGCCTTGGCAAAAAACGCCTAATTGGTGCTTCTGTCAATGGCCATAAATGGAGACGGTGCGATTAAAAGCGGGCGATGCGCGCAAATTATCTGCTGGAGCGCGGTTGTGTCGAAGACCAGCCGCAGCAACATGGAATTGACCGACGCGCTTGGCATTGCAACGCGCGGCGGCGGTCTTCGACACGGCCGCGCCGCCGCAGGCGCAAATTTTGCGTTTGCGGCGATGCTTCGCGCATGGCAATAGAGGTGGATGCGGCAGCCTGAAAAGGAGGACAAAAATCGTGGCCGACTCAGCAAGATATGCTGAGCCAGCGCCGGTTAATCAGTCCATGGTGACGAGACGAAACGAGTATGAATACATTTAACGAAACAGATTTAATCCAACAGCAAACGCAAAAAATGAAATCGCAGCCCGGCTTTGTCGCCGCGCTGGATCAAAGCGGTGGCAGCACGCCCAAAGCGCTCGCCGACTATGGAATCAAGGCGGGATCATGGTCCAACGATGATGAGATGTTCGAACTGGTGCATAAAATGCGCGCTCGCATCATCACGAGCCCGAGCTTCACCGGCGAACGGATTCTCGGCGCCATTCTGTTTGAGGGCACCATGGAAAGGGACATCGCGGGGCAGCCCACGGCGGATTATCTCTGGAACGTCAAGCACATCGTTCCATTTTTGAAAATCGACAAGGGCCTTGCCGAAGAGAAAAACGGCGCGAAACTGATGAAACCCATGCCTGAGCTTGGAGCGCTGCTTAAAAAGGCCAAGGCCGCGCGCATTTTCGGCACCAAGATGCGCTCCGTGATTTATCAATCCAATCCGGAAGGGGTCAAAGCGATCGTTAACCAGCAGTTCGAAGTGGCCGCGCAAATCAGCGCCGCCGGCCTCGTGCCGATCGTGGAGCCAGAGGTGGACATCCATTGCCCCGATAAGGCTGGCGCCGAGGCATTGCTCAAATCGAGCCTGATCGAGAAGCTCAATGGTCTGGCAGCGGGGCAAAAGGTTCTTCTCAAGCTAACGCTGCCGGAAAAAGATGATTTCTACACGGAGCTGGCCAGCCATCCCAGTGTCATCAGGGTTCTGGCGCTGTCCGGAGGATATTCACGGGATGAAGCAAACGCGCGGTTGCGCAGAAACGGCGGCATCGTGGCGAGCTTTTCACGTGCATTGGTCGAAGGTCTCTCAGCCCAGCAATCCGATGCCGAGTTCAATGCTTCGCTTAATGCAACGATACAGAGCGTTTTTGAGGCATCCACGGTGAAAAAAGAAAAATAAGAAGTCAGAAAAGGGTCGCCACCATAACTGCATATTCTTGTGATCATGTTGTGCTGGCCCCTTTTTTGCAGAGCGATTTCGGTGGAATAGCTGTGTCAAATTTAGTTCGCTTCGGCGGGGAGACCTGCGTTCCATGCGCCTCTGGGGGCGATTGCGGTGCCAGAAGGAAAAGAACTTTCGCGCAGAGAAGATGAGCGCGCAGAGGAACACAAAGACAGATCACGCTCATTGTTTCCGGGTCGGGGAGATGCTTGTCAAGCCGTCATGATTTGGTTGCCGTTTCAACCTCTTTAAGCGTCTTCTAAATCGTCCTTCCCAGCATCGCCGACGCGTTGTAATGTGAACGCGGCTTTACGAATGACAGCACCCGCCCATCTCATCTGTGATACGCTCGCATGTCGGCATTGCCTCGAAGGCAGGGACGCCTCGCCGAGGCGTCCGGGGACTTTCGCGAGTCCGAACGCGTTCGAAAAACACCGCGGCCCCGGACGCCTCGGCGAGGCGGCCCGGCCATAAACTGACTGGGCGATTCCCCGCATGTTGTCAGAGAAACCATGGAATCTTGAGGCTGCCGCCCTGTTGTTTTTGGGCGTGATTTGCGCCCTGGCGGTGGCGTCAATCCCCATGTGGGTTGTGCAGCATTACAGCGCAAACGAGGCCGCGATGCGGGCGCATGAGGCGCCGTCCCATGAGGTTCAGACCCGCGCGGCGCAGCCTCAAGACGCCCAGAAGCACGATCCCCAGACGGATTTTTGGCTGATCGTCATCAGCGCCATTGCCATGGAAGCCCCGGCCCTCGGTTTGATAACGCTGCTGGTGCGCCGTTGCAAGACGACTTGGAAGGAGGCATTTTTCAAATCGACTGAAGTGCCGACGGCCATCGCCTATGGCGTGATGGGAGGCGCGATTTTTGTTCCGGCCGGCTGGCTGCTTGAGTCTCTGTCCGACTATGTTCTAACCAAGCTCAATTGGGCTCATCCGGATCAGGATCTCGTGGTCGAATTGCAGCAGCACGGCTTGAATCTCCCGGAAAAAACCACCATGGCCATCATCACTATTGTCTTTGCGCCGATAATTGAAGAATTGATGTTTCGCGGCGTATTCTACCCGGCAATTCGGCAAAAGGGAGGGCGCGCTTTGGCATTTTGGATCACCTCCGTTCTCTTTGCGGTGGTTCACTGCAATCTGGAAACATTTGTTCCGCTGCTGGTGTTCGCCATGATGCTGGCGGTCTTATACGAGTCTCTCGACAATCTCGCCGCGCCGATGGTGGCGCACAGCATTTTCAACGGCGCCAATTTTGTGCTGCTCATGCTCAACCCGAAGCGATGAACGAATTCGACCTGATCGCCCGCCTCACTCCGACTCTGCCGGGAAATCATTCCGTCATTACGGGGGCAGGGGATGATTGCGCCGTGCTCGACTGTGGCCGGCCGGGGCGCGTCCTTCTTTTCAAAACGGATGCCGTCGTCGAAGGGATACATTTTACCTCCGAAGCCAAGCCCGAACAAATCGGCCATAAGGCGCTCGGCCGCTGCCTGAGCGACATCGCGGCCATGGGCGGCCGCCCGATTGCGGCCCTGGTGACGCTGGCCTTGCCGGATAAATTTTCGCCGGCATTTATCGAAGGAGTTTACAAGGGTTTGAATGCGCTGGCCAAAAAATATGGCGTTGCCATTGCGGGCGGCGAGACGACGCGCAACCCAGAGCGGCTGCTCATCTCCATTTCCATGATCGGCGACGCCGCCAAAGACAAGTGCGTTCTTCGCAGCGGCGCGAAGCCTGGCGATGCCATTTATGTGACAGGCGAATTGGGAGGCTCGCGCTCGGGCAAGCATCTTGATTTTGAACCGCGCGTGGCGGAAGGCCAATGGCTGGTGGAAAATTTTTCAATCCACGCGATGATGGATGTCAGCGATGGGTTGGCGGGCGATTTGCGGCATATCTTGCGCGTGAGCCAGGTCGGGGCGGAATTGCATTCGCAAGCGGTGCCCGTGAGCCGCGCGGCGAAATTGCAGGCGCGCGCGGAATCCTCCAGCAAGCCGCCGCTGCTGGCCGCCCTCGGTGATGGCGAAGATTTTGAGCTGCTCTTTACTCTCGCGAGCAAGGACGCTGTGCCGGTGCTGGACGCGTGGAAAAAACAGTTTCCAGACGTGCGCTTGAGCTGCATTGGGAAAATTACTTCAGAACGAGGGTTGAAATTGCGCGACAAAACTGGAATTCATTCTTTGGAAACACATGGTTACGTTCATTTCGCGTAGTCCGGAACAAACAGAACTGCTCGGCTGGCAATGGGGGCGCGCGGCGCTCCACGGCACTATCATCGGCTTGAGCGGCGACCTTGGCGCTGGAAAGACGGTTCTGGCCGCCGGGGTGGCGCGCGGGCTGGGAGTGCCGAAGAAGCCTCAATCACCGACTTTCGGATTGGTCAATGAATACCGCGAAGGCAGGCTTCCCTTTTTTCATCTTGATCTCTACCGGCTGGAGACGCGGGAGGAAATTATCCGCGCTGGATTGGAAATTTACCTTTACAGGCCCGCAGGGGTGGCGGTGGTGGAGTGGATCGAAAGGTGGATTGAAGGGGGCCCGTGGCCGCCGCCTCCCGGGATGAAATTGCGCCGGGTCGAGATCAAAGCCGCCGGCGAGACAGTTCGCGAAATTTTCTATGAAGATTTTGGCGGTTGAATTTTCGTCGAGCCGCCGGAGTGCTTCAGTCGCGGAATTCGCCGGGTCTGATAGTCTGGCAATGATGGGAGAAGCCGTTGATGTTGGCGGTCGTCGCGCACTGGGTTTGGTGGAAGAAGCATTAAAGCAGGCCGGGTGCGAACGGGAGGATATTGGCATGGTCGCCGCCGGGCTTGGTCCCGGCTCCTACACGGGAATTCGGGGGGCGATCGCGTTGGCTCAAGGCTGGCAGCTCGGCCGGGATATCAAGACAATCGGGATCAGCAGTGCCGAGTGTCTTGCTGAAACGGCGCGCGCGGGAAACACAACGGGCCAACTCTATATTGCCATTGACGCGCAGCGTGGCGAGTATTACGTGGCAAAATACGATCTCTCCGGCGATTCGGCGCGCGAAATCGAGCCATTGCGGCTGGTGGCTGGCGCTGAAATAGCGGGACTTGTGTTGCGCGGCGAGCGGGTTTTCGGGCCAGATTTGGAAGGTGCAGGTTTTTTGGCGGAACCACTTTACCCCCGAGCCGAGATTTTGCGACGCTTGGCGGAGAAACGGACCGATTTTGTTCCCGCCGAGCGCCTTGAGCCTATATATATGCGGGAAACTTCATTCAAAAAAGCCCCGCCAGCGCGAAACACCCGAAACACCCGCGAATCTCAGTAGGGCACCCGCCGAGGCCGTCCCATTATTCCCAGTTTTATGCGAGTAATGGGTAATAATGGGGGATATGAGCGGCTGGGCTCCTGCCTCTCTTGGCCCCACGTGAAAAAAAGGTGAAAAAAGCCGTTGACACCCCATTGTGGCACAATTACTCTGGTAAAGAAGTTATCGGGCAAAATAGCAGGAGCCATTAGCCTCGATGCATCTTCGTACTTTTATACGAAGGAGCAGGGGTAGTGGATTTTTGTCGTTTCGCACGGTCAGGACGCCAGAGTGAAAATTCAGGCTGGTTGCCCATGTAGCTCAGTTGGTAGAGCACGTCCTTGGTAAGGACGAGGTCATCAGTTCAATCCTGATCATGGGCTCCATAACTTTTGAAATAGCAACGGATTAAAATTTTAAAACATAAGACAGGACAATATGGCAAAAGAAGCTTTTCAACGAACTAAACCGCACGTCAACGTCGGCACCATTGGCCACGTTGACCACGGCAAATCCACCTTGACGGCGGCCATTGTCGAAGTTCAGAGCAAAAAGGGCATGGCCCCGCCGATCAGCTACGCCGATATCACCAAAGGCGGCACGGTTCGTGACGCCACCAAGACGGTGACCATCGCGGTTTCGCACGTGGAATATGAATCTCCTTTGCGCCACTACGCGCACGTTGACTGCCCTGGCCACGCTGACTATGTAAAAAACATGATCACCGGCGCCGCCCAGATGGACGGCGCGATCCTGGTGGTCAGCGCCGCCGACGGCCCCATGCCCCAGACCCGTGAGCACATTCTTTTGGCCCGCCAAGTCGGCGTGCCGGCGATCGTTGTCTTCCTGAACAAGGTTGACCTCGTTGATGATCCTGAATTGCTGGAATTGGTCGAGATGGAAATCCGCGACCTGCTCAACAAGTATCAATTCCCGGGCGACAAGACCCCGGTCGTTCGTGGCAGCGCCACCGCCGCCTTGGCTGGCAAGCCCGAAGGCGAGAAGGCCATTGCTGATTTGCTGGACGCGGTGGATTCCTTTATTCCCGCTGCCGACGCGCGAAATCGACAAGCCGTTCCTGATGTGCATCGAAGACGTGTTCAACATTGAAGGTCGCGGCACTGTCGTGACGGGCCGTGTCGAACGCGGTGAGTTGAACAAGATGTCTGAAGTGGAAATCGTCGGCCTGAAAGACACCCGCAAGACCGTTGCCACCGACATCGAAATGTTCCGCAAGCTGCTCGACAAAGCCAGCGCCGGTGACAACGTCGGCGTGCTGCTCCGCGGCACCCGCAAGGAAGACGTTGAACGCGGCATGGTTTTGGCCAAGCCCGGTTCCATCACGCCGCACATGAAGTTCAAGGCGGAAGTGTATGTTTTGTCCAAGGATGAAGGTGGCCGTCACACGCCGTTCTTCACCAAGTATCGCCCGCAATTCTTTTTCCGCACCTCCGACGTTACGGGCACCGTCACGCTGGCGGCGGGAGTGGAAATGGTCATGCCGGGCGACAACGTCTCGGTGGATATTGAATTGATCGCCCCTGTGGCCATGGAAAAAGGCCAGCGTTTCGCCATTCGCGAAGGTGGTCGAACGATTGGCGCCGGTCGCGTGTCTGACATCGTGGCGTAGTTATTTAAGGGCAGGAACGACAAGTCGTGCCTGCCTCTGTTAATGGACGCGGGGACTGATCGAGGTTTAGGGCGGTAGCTCAATTGGTAGAGTAGCGGTCTCCAAAACCGTCGGTTGGGGGTTCGAGTCCCTCCCGCCCTGCCACTCGAGAATGAGAGGGATAGACCGGAGGGGTGGCAGAGTGGTCTATTGCGGCGGTCTTGAAAACCGCTGTGCGGGAAACCGTACCGGGGGTTCGAATCCCTCCCCCTCCGCCAAATGAATTGGATTGAATTGAATGAATGATTATTGGCTAAAAATCGGAGTTCTCATGGTCGCCCTCGTGGCGTTCGTGATCGCATGGCGCCGTGGCGCCTTCCTCCGGCTGTCTGCGTATTGGAACGAGATGGTCGAGGAATTGAAAAAATGCACCTGGCCGACTTGGGAAGAGCTTCAAGGCTCCACCATCGCGGTCATTATCTCCGTCATTTTTCTGGGAGCCTTCACCGCCGCTGTCGATGTCGTGGTGACATCGGTCATTAAAATGATCGTCTGAGGATATTGCGATGCCAAAAAGCCAGTGGTTTGTCATACATACTCTGTCCGGGCAGGAGGGCAAGGTAAAGGAGAACATCGAAAAACGGGTCAAAGCCGAAGAGATGTCGGAATACATCAAAGAGGTGCTGGTTCCGGTGGAAAAAGTGGTCGATGTCAGGGGTGGCAAAAAAACCGTGACCAACCGCAAGCTGCATCCGGGATATGTCTATATTGACATGGTGCTGTTGGACGACGACAAGCGGATTTTGGAGAAGCCCTGGTATTTCATTCAAGATACGCCGGGCAAGATCGGAATCGTGGGCGGAGATCGCCCCATTGCGGTGACGCCGGACGAGATTGCGACCATCAAGGCGCAGATTTCCGAAAGCGAAGACACCGAAAAGCCAAAGGTTCATTTCGATGTCGGCGAAACGGTCAAGATCAACGATGGCCCGTTTTTGAATTTCAGCGGCGTTATCGAGGAAATCGAGCCGGAGCGGGGCAAGCTCAAAGTCACGGTCAACATTTTCGGACGCAATACGCCGGTTGAACTGGAGTATTGGCAGGTGGAGAAAGCTTAAAGCTAACAAGCGCGAATTTTTATGGCGAAGAAGATTACAGGACAGATCAAATTGCAGATTCCGGCCGGACAGGCCAACCCCGCGCCGCCTGTCGGCCCCGCGTTGGGCCAGCAAGGCGTCAACATCATGGCGTTCTGCAAAGAATTTAATGCCGCGACCAAAGACCAGGCCGGAATGGTCATCCCGGTGGTTATCACGGTTTTTGCAGGATAAATCGTTTACTTTCATTACCAAGTCGCCTCCCGCTTCCGTGCTGCTGAAAAAAGCCGCTGGAATCGCATCCGGCTCCAAAGTCCCAAACAAGGACAAAGTCGGCAAGGTGACCAAGAAGCAGGTTTTTGACATCGTCAAGATCAAGACCAAGGATTTGAATGCCGCCTCCGACGAAGCGGCTTTCCGGGTGATTGCGGGAACAGCCCGCAGCATGGGAATCGAAGTCGTCGAATAACAACAAACGCGGGAGAGTTTCCACCTATGGTGGATCTCGCATGTACCGCTTAATACTATGCCTAGCAAAAGATACAAGAAGGCGCTGGAACAGGTGACCGGGCAGAAAGCCTATCCCCTGAAATCGGCGGTTGAAGTTCTCGCCAAGTTTCCCAAAGCCAAGTTCAACGAGACCGTTGATATGGCGTTCAAATTGGGAGTCGATCCAAAGCAATCCGACCAGATGGTTCGCGGCACGGTTCCGTTGCCTCACGGCAGCGGAAAAACCGTCCGCGTCCTCGTCTTCGCCAAGCCCGGCGCCGCAGCCGAAGCTGCCCGCACCGCTGGCGCGGAATACGTTGGGTTCGACGATTTGATCGCGAAGTGCAATGCTGGCTGGACTGATTTCGATGTCGCCATCGCGACTCCCGAAGCCATGTCTGAAGTCCGCAAACTCGGTAAAGCGCTGGGACCGCGCGGCTTGATGCCAAATCCGAAAACTGGCACCGTCACCGACGACACCGCGAAAGCGATCAAGGAAGTCAAAGCGGGCCGCGTTGAATTCAAGGTCGACAAGGGCGGAAACGTCCACGTCGCCATTGGCAAAGTTTCCTTCCCGCCGCAGCAGATCGAAGAAAATGCGCGGGCGGTCATCGAAGCTGTGGCCAAGGCCAAGCCGAGCAGCGCCAAGGGCATTTTCATTCACACCTGCACGATTTCCGCCACGATGAGCCCGCCGGTGCGGGTTGACGTCCGCGAATTCCTGGCCGCCGCTTAAACCAAAGGAAATTACCATGCGCGAAGAGAAAAAATTTATTAATCAGGAATATGCCGCCCGGCTCAACGCCTCGCCGTATTTCATCGTCGTTGATTACCGCGGTTTGAAAGTCGGACCGATCACCGAGCTGCGCAAACGCCTGAGCAAGGCGGGAGCGGAAATGCACGTGGTCAAGAACTCGATTTTCCGCGTCGCCGTCAAAGAAGCCGGTTTGGCCGATCTCGGCAATTCCATGGCTGGCCAATTGGCTGTCGTGACCGGCCAGAAGGACGTCTCGTCCGCCGCCAAGATCGTCAAGACCTTCTCGGCGGAATTCGACAAGCCGAAAATCCGTTTTGGCTATCTGAAGAATCAGCGCCTTGAGTCCGCGGATGTGATTGCGCTGGCAGATTTGCCTTCCATCGAAGTCCTGCGCTCGAAGCTTCTCGGTGTGATCATGGCGCCGGCCACGAAATTGGCGGCCATCATCAATACGCCGGCGACGCAATTGGTGCGTGTCATCCAGGCGAAGTCTGAAAAGGCGGAGTAATCGGAAAATACTTTCATCCCTGTTTCACAGGGATGGATTCAACAAAAACAAGCAAAGCAAAAGCAAAGTAAATCGTCGGCTCGCGTGCTCGTGAGCGTAACTCATCCGCGGCTGCGGATGGCAACGAGACTGAAAGGAAAGTATGGCAGATATCGCAGCATTAGTAGAACAATTGGGCAAGTTAACGGTTATCGAAGCCGCCGACTTGGTCAAACAACTTGAAACCACCTGGGGCGTGACCGCCGCAGCGCCCGCCGCTGCCGCCGCTCCTGCTGGAGGCGCCGCCGCTGGCGGAGCCGCCGCCCCCGCCGCCGAAGCCAAAACGGCTTTCGACGTGATCCTGGTTTCTGTTCCGGCCGACAAGAAGATCGCCGCCATTAAAGTGGTGCGCGAAGTCAAAGCCGGACTGGGCCTGGCTGACGCGAAGGCGTTGGTTGAAGGCGCGCCGAAACCGATTTTGGAAGGCGCGAACAAGGCAGATGCCGACGCCGCCAAGAAAAAATTGGAGGAAGCCGGCGCCAAAGTTGAAATTAAGTAAACATGGTTTAATGTTAGAGCGGCGAGGGTTGATCTCTCGCCGCTCTAACTTACCGTTTTAAAGAGAGCGGTTTCTAAAACGAGCATCGTCGTCCCAAATAAAGGAATTTTGAACAGGCACGCTTTCGGTAGCCCGGGAGCGCGTCCTGTCGTCGTTTGTGCCTAACAAGAACCTGGCTTGTGCCAGAATTTGACCAAAGGTTAAAATGCCATCGAGAACTAATGAACGCGTTTACTTCGGGAAGATCAAGGAAGTCATCGCCCCGCCGAACCTGATTGAATTGCAGACCAATTCCTACCGGGAATTCCTGCAAATTGACACTCCTCCTTCCAAAAGAAAAAATACGGGACTGCAAGCGGTTTTTACCGAGGTATTTCCCATTGATAGCTATGATGGCAAGTGCAAGCTCGATTATGACAGTTACGACATCGGCGAACCCAAGCATGACTGGCTTGAGTGTCTTCGCGAGGGTATCACCTTCGGCGCCCCGCTGCACGTTACTTTTAAGTTAAAGGAAGAGAAGTCTGCCAAGGAGGAAAAAGTATTCATGGGAGAACTGCCCCTGATGACTCCGCAGGGAACGTTCGTCATCAACGGCGCGGAACGAGTCATCGTGAGCCAGTTGCATCGTTCACCCGGTTTGGCTTTCGAGAAGAGCATTCATCCGAACGGCAAGGAGCTCTTTTCCTTCCGCATCATCCCGGACCGCGGTTCGTGGTATGAAGCGCAATTTGACACCAGCGATTTGCTTTACGTTTATCTGGATCGCAAAAAGCGCCGCCGCAAATTCCTCACCACAACTTTCTTCCGCGCCCTCGGTTACGGCACGGACGAGGAAATTCTCAAGCTGTTCTATGATGTCGAAGACCTCAGCATCAAGGACGCGGAAAAGCTGGAAGACATCCAGAACAAGGTTTTGATCGCCGACGCCACGGATGCGGACAAGGGCATCGTGGTCGCGCGCGCTTTCGAGCCGCTGTCCAAGGCGGTCGTGAAGCAGATCGCCGAACTCGGCATCAACAAACTTCGTGTTGTTGACACTTCGGTCGACGACGGCATCGTCATCAAGTGCCTCAAGAAAGACCCGACCAAGAACGAGGAAGAGGCGCTCAAGGATATTTACCGCCGTTTGCGCCCTGGGGATCCGCCCACTGCCGCGAACGCCAAGGCGCTGATCAAGCGCTTGTTCTTCGACGCCAAACGCTATGATCTCGGACGCGTTGGCCGTTACAAGATCAACCAGAAGCTGAACATCAAAGGCGGCGATTCCCGCATTTTGACCAAGGAAGATCTGGTCGCCGCGACCAAATATTTGCTCCGCCTGAAAAAGGGCGAGGGCAGCTTGGACGATATCGATCACTTGGGCAGCCGCCGCATCCGCACCGTTGGCGAATTGCTGGCCAATCAATGCCGCGTGGGCCTCGCCCGCACGGAACGGTTGGTCAAGGAGCGCATGACGCTGTTCGATCAAAGCCTCGAAACCATGTCGCCGCAGAAGCTGATCAATCCGAAAGCGTTGTCCGCGGTCATCCGCGACTTCTTCGGCCGCAGCCAGCTCTCGCAGTTCATGGATCAAATCAATCCTCTCGCGGAATTGACCCACAAGCGCCGTTTGTCGGCGCTTGGGCCTGGCGGCCTTTCCCGTGATCGCGCTGGGTTTGAAGTTCGCGACGTTCATCCGTCCCATTACGGCCGCATTTGCCCGGTGGAAACGCCTGAAGGGCCGAACATCGGATTGATCGCCTCGCTGGCGACCTTTGCCCAAGTCAATGACTTCGGCTTTCTCGAAACGCCTTACCGCAAGGTGGAGAAGGGCCGCGTCACAACCCATTTGGAATATCTCACGGCTGACCGCGAAGAAAATTACATCATCGCGCAGGCCAACTCGCAAATCGACGACAAAGGCAACTTCACCAGTGAACACGTCACTTGCCGTTGCAAGGGCGATTTCATCGACGTCGAGCCGACTCGTGTGGATTACATGGACGTGTCACCGAAACAATTGGTTTCCGTGGCCGCCAGCTTGATTCCGTTCCTGGAGCATGACGACGCGAACCGCGCGTTGATGGGTTCCAACATGCAACGTCAAGCCGTCCCGCTCCTCGTGACCGAAGCGCCTTTGGTGGCGACCGGTTTGGAAGAGCGCGTCGCCCGCGACTCGCGCGCGGTGCTCGTGGCGGAAGAAGCCGGCAAGGTCGCTTCCGTCAACGGCAACATGGTTCTCGTGACCACCGACGGCAAAATTCCTGAGACGAAGAAAAAGCTTCGCACGGACGTCAACGCCGGCATTTGGGTTTACCCGATCCGCAAGTTCATGCGCTCCAACGCGGCCACTTGCATCAACCAAAAGATTGTTGTCAACAAAGGCGACGTCATCAAAAAAGGCCAGGTCATCGCCGACGGCCCCTGCACGCAGGGCGGAGAATTGGCGCTGGGCCGCAATGTTCTCTGCGCGTTCATGCCTTGGAACGGTTACAACTTCGAGGACGCGATCCTCATCAGCGAGCGCATCGTCAAGGACGACGTCTTCACATCGATTCACATCGATGAATTTGAAGTCGGCGCCCGCGACACCAAGCTCGGACCGGAAGAAATCACGCGCGACATCCCGAACCTCGGCGATGAAGCGTTGAAGAACCTCGGGCCCGACGGTGTTATCCGCATTGGCGCGGAAGTGAAGCCGGGCGACATCCTCGTTGGCAAAATCACGCCCAAGAGCGAAACCGAACTGGCGCCGGAAGAACGCCTGTTGCGCGCGATCTTCGGTGAAAAAGCCGCCGACGTGAAAGACACCTCGCTGAAAGTTCCGTCTGGAACTTACGGCATTGTCATGGACGTCAAAGTTTCCTCCAAGAAGGAACGCGAAGCTGAAGTCAAGGTGCTGCCGGAAGCCCGCCGCCAGGCCAAGGAAGTTTCAGACGAGCACAAGACCAAGTCGGACGAATTGCGCGAGCAATTGACCGAGGCCTTGAGCAACATCCTCCTCGGCGAAAAAATTCCGCTCGACGTGGTGAACTCGGAAACCGGCGAAATCATCATCCCGGCCAACCGCAAGATCACCAAGACGCTTCTGCGCAAATTGGCCCAGGTCTACGATCGCATCGAGATCGATCCTTCGCCGATCCGCAACAAGATCAACGAAATCATCGGCACCTTCAAAAAGAAGTTCGACGATCTGCAAATGCAGCACGACGAAGAAATCGAACGCGCCGAAGCCGGCGAAGAAGTCGACAGCGGCGTGATCAAGTCGGTCAAAGTTTACATCGCTTCCAAGCGCAAATTGTCGGTCGGCGACAAAATGGCTGGACGCCACGGCAACAAAGGTGTCGTCGCCAAAATCGTGCCGGAAGAAGACATGCCGTTCCTCTCGGATGGAACCGCGGTGGACATCGTCTTGAACCCGCTGGGCGTGCCTTCGCGCATGAACGTCGGACAAGTGTTGGAAACGCACCTTGGCTGGGCGGCAAAATTGCTCGGCCTTCGGTTCGCGACTCCCGTGTTCGACGGCATCAAGGAAAAGAATATCCGCAGCTACCTCAAGGAAGCGAAATTGCCCGAGCACGGCAAAACGATCCTGCACGACGGACGCACAGGCGAAGCGTTCGACCAGGAAATTGTCGTCGGCTACATCTACATGATGAAACTGGGCCACTTGGTCGCGGACAAAATTCACGCGCGCGCAGTCGGGCCTTACTCGCTCGTCACCCAGCAGCCGCTGGGCGGCAAAGCCCAATACGGCGGCCAGCGCTTCGGCGAAATGGAAGTGTGGGCGATGGAAGCCTACGGCGCCGCTTACAGCTTGCAGGAACTGCTCACCGTCAAATCCGACGACGTGCAGGGCCGCACACGCATTTACGAAAGCATTGTCAAAGGCGACAATTGCCTCGAGGCCGGAGTGCCCGAATCGTTCAACGTCCTTGTCAAGGAAATGCAATCCCTGGCCATGGATGTCAAAGTGGGCTATTCCAACCCGGTGGAGCAGGCCGCTGCCACGCAAGCCACCGCCCTGAGCAGCCTCAAATAACTTCAACCCGAACGGCATATGATGAACACTAAAGATACCGCCCGCGAGTTGCTCGGCCTGGATAAAGTCAACCAGGTCGAATACGTCGCCATTTCCGTCGCCTCGCCCGAAGCAATCCGGGCCTGGTCCAAAGGCGAGGTCAAGAATCCTGAGACAATCAATTACCGAACATTCAAGCCTGAAAAGGGCGGCTTGTTTTGCGAGCGCATTTTCGGCCCGGTCAAGGACTGGGAATGCTCCTGCGGAAAATATAAGCGCATCAAGCATCGCGGCGTGGTCTGCGACCGTTGCGGTGTCGAAGTGACCCTGGCCCGCGTCCGCCGCGAGCGCATGGGGCACATCGAGCTGGCGGTGCCGGTCTCGCACATTTGGTTCTTCAAGTGCATGCCGTCCCGCCTTGGCCTCGTGCTGGACATGACCGCGCGCAACCTTGAACGCGTCATCTACTACGAAGATTACATGGTGATCGATCCGGGTTCGACGCCGCTCAAGCTGCATCAGCTCCTGAGCGAAAACGAATACCGCGAAGCCCGCGAAACCTACGGCCCCGACGCGTTCGTCGCGAAGATGGGCGCCGAAGCCGTCCGCGAAGGTCTCGGCAATGTCGATTTGCAGAAGCAAGTCGATCATCTGGCCATCGCCATGACCGAAACCAAGAGCAAGCAAATCCGCAAGAAAATCGCCAAGCGGATCAAACTGCTCTCGGCTTTCCACGCCTCCAAGGCTCGTCCGGAATGGATGATTCTGACGGTGCTGCCGGTCATTCCGCCGGATCTCCGTCCGTTGGTGCCGCTCGAAGGCGGACGTTTTGCGACGTCTGACCTGAACGATCTTTATCGCCGGGTCATCAACCGCAATAACCGTCTGAAAAACCTGCTCCAGCTCAAAACGCCGGAAGTCATCATCCGCAACGAAAAGCGCATGCTGCAGGAGGCCGTTGACGCTTTGTTTGACAACGGCCGCCATGGCCGCGCCGTCACTGGCGCCGGCAACCGCGCCTTGAAATCCTTGAGCGACATGCTCAAAGGCAAGAGCGGGCGTTTCCGCCAGAACTTGCTCGGAAAACGCGTCGATTACTCAGGCCGTTCTGTCATCGTCATCGGACCCGAATTAAAGCTTCACCAGTGCGGTTTGCCGAAAAAGATGGCTCTCGTGCTGTTCGAGCCGTTCATCATCCGCCGTTTGAAGGAATTGGGTTACGTCCATACCGTTCGCTCGGCCAAGAAGATGATCGAGCGCCAATCGCCGGAAGTTTGGGACATTTTGGAAGAAGTGACCAAGGGCCACCCGGTGCTGCTCAACCGCGCGCCGACGCTCCACCGTTTGTCCATCCAGGCCTTCGAGCCGATTCTCATCGAAGGCGAAGCGATCCGCATTCATCCGCTGGTCTGCACCGCCTACAACGCGGATTTCGACGGCGACCAAATGGCCGTTCACGTCCCGCTTTCGGTCGAAGCGCAAATGGAAGCGCGCCTCCTGATGATGGCGCCGAACAACATCTTCAGCCCGTCCAGCGGCCAGCCCGATCATGACGCCGACGCAGGACATCACGCTGGGATGCTATTACTTGACAGCCGAGCCTCGCGCCAAGCGCGACGGCAAGCCGCTCATGCTGTTCGGCAACAAGACCGAAGTTGTCTTCGCCTACAGCGATGGTGGCGTTTCGCTGCACACGCGCATCCGCATCGCCAATCCGGATCGCGGCACCAAGACCCTTTACGGCAACTCGGATGTGCCTGCGATGGAAACGACCGTCGGCCGCGTGGTATTCAGCGAAATCTGGCCGCCGGAGATGGGCTTCATGAACAAGGTTGTCGGCAAATCCCAACTGGGCGACTTGATCTGGACATGCTACAAAATCTGCGGCCACGAAAAGACCGTCATCATGCTTGATAAGCTCAAGGAACTCGGTTTCCGTTCGGCGACCAGGTCCGGCACCTCCATCGGCATTGACGACATGATCATCCCGAAGGAAAAAGATCAGGAAATTCACAACGCCCAGAAACAGATTCAGCGAAGTTGAAAAGCAGTATCGCAAAGGTGTCATCACCCCGGGCGAACGCTACAACAAAGTCATCGACATCTGGACGCATTGCACCGACCAGATTGCGAACGTCATGTTGCGCACATTGGAATCCAACCAGGGCAAGGCGGAATACAACCCCGTCTCGCTGATGGTGGATTCCGGCGCTCGAGGCAACCGTCAGCAGGTTCGCCAGTTGGCTGGTGTCCGCGGTTTGATGGCCAAGCCCAGCGGCGACATTATCGAAAAACCGATTTTGTCGAACTTCCGCGAAGGTTTGACCGTGTTGGAATACTTCATCTCGACCCACGGCGCCCGCAAAGGTCTGGCGGATACCGCGCTCAAGACCGCCGACTCCGGTTACATGACCCGCAAACTCGTGGACGTGGCCCAGGACGTGATCATCCGCATGGAAGATTGCGGAACCAGCAACGGCATTTTGGTGCAGGCCATTTACGAGGGCGAAGACGAAGTCGTGAAATTGGGCGAGCGCCTTGTCGGCCGCCTCTCTTGCGACGACATCGTTGATCCCAGCGACATCAAGAAGGTCATCGTCCACGCCAACGAACTCATTGACGAAGCCAAAGCCAAGCAGGTGGAAATCGCCGGCGTGGAAAAGGTTCGCATTCGTTCCGTGCTCACGTGCGAAAGCAAATTGGGCATCTGCGGCTGCTGCTACGGCCGCAACCTCGCGACTGGCGGCATGATCAAGCGCGGCGAAGCCGTCGGCATCATCGCGGCACAATCCATCGGCGAGCCTGGAACACAGTTGACGATGCGCACATTCCACATCGGTGGAACGGCCTCGCAGGTGTTCAAGCAGCCGAAAATCAAAGCCAAGTTCGACGGCGTGGTTCAGTACAACGATTTGCGCCTCGTCGAATTGGAAGACGGCAGCAACATCGTTTTGAACAAGAACGGCTCCCTGTCGATCATGTCCGAAGACAGCGGGCGCGAACTCGAGACGCACAATCTCGTCATCGGTTCCGTCATCTCGGTCAAGAACGCCAGCAAGGTCAAGAAGGGCGATTCGATCGTCGAATGGGATCCTTACAACGTCCCGATTCTCTCGGAAAAGGGCGGCAAGGTGAAATTCGTCGACATCATCGAAGGCGTCACCATGAAGCAGGAACTCGATCAAGCCACGGCGCAGGAAGCCATGGTCATCATCGAGCACAAGGAAGATTTGCACCCGCAAATCGTCATCCTGAGCGAGAAGGGCGAACCGGTCGCGAATTATCCGATTCCTTCCGGCGCGCACATCGTCGTCAACGAAAACGACCAGCATTGTTCCCGGAACACTCATGGCCAAGACCCCGCGCAAATCGTCCAAGACCAAGGATATCACGGGCGGTCTCCCGCGCGTGGCGGAACTGTTCGAGGCGCGCCGTCCGAAAGACGCGTCGGAAATCTCCAAGATCGATGGTCTGGTGGATTTCGGCCCGAGCGTCCGCGGCAAGCGCACGATCGTCATCAAGGATCCGCAGACCAGCGTGGAAGAGGAGCACCTCATCCCGATCGGCAAGCACGTCATTGTCTTCAAGGGCGATTTCGTCAAGAAAGGCCAGCAATTGACCGAAGGCCCCGTCGATCCGCACGAAATTCTGGACATCTGCGGCCCGCAGGAATTGCAGGAGCATCTGGTCAACGAAGTGCAGGAAGTTTATCGCTTGCAGGGTGTGACCATTAACGACAAGCACATCGAAATCATCGTGCGCCAGATGCTGCGCAAGGTGCGCATCAACGAGCCGGGCGACACGCAATTCCTCTGGGGCGAACAGATCGACAAGATCGAGTTCGACAAGGAAAATGCGCGCATGAAGGAAATCGGTGGAAAGCCCGCCGAAGCCTCGCCTGTGCTGCTGGGCATCACGAAAGCCTCGCTGGAAACGGAGAGCTTCCTGAGCGCCGCGTCCTTCCAGGACACGACCCGTGTGCTGACCGAAGCCGCCACGATGGGCAAGGTGGATTACCTGCGCGGGTTCAAGGAAAACGTGATCATGGGTCACATCATTCCGGCCGGCACCGGCTACAGCACGCATCGCCGTGTTGAACTCAAGCCGCTGGTGGAGCCGCTCCCGCTGGAAGAACCGCTCGATTTGACAGCCGGTTCAGACACGCCAATGGTTGGCTAACCGAACCAAAGAATTACACGCTGCGCCTTTGCTGGGAAACCGGCAAAGGCGCAATTGTTTTGCAAGACCAGTCGCGCGGGAGACTCCACAGGAAAAGAGGAGTTACTTTTTAGCATCTGTGTGGGTGTATAGATAGAATGATGATTGAGGACATGGACCTCGTGGGGAGTAGCCGCGCTCGTTTCCCATGGATTCCGCAGTCCGCACGCGCCTCACGCCGCATCCTTGTTGACAAACCTGCGTTCCTCAAGGTTGCGGTGCATGAGAAACCAGCAGATGACGCCCAGTATAAGTTGGTAAAAAGAGACGAAGCCAACGCTCGATGCCAGAGGAAAACCACCCATGCGCATGAGGGTGATGGTGGCAACTGCCGGCAGGAAAAAAGCCAGCGCCCACGCCAGCAGCCACACCACCAGAAAATTCAGGCGCCAGAGCGAAAGGTAGAGACCGGTCACCATCAACGAGCCAAAAGCTATTGGGTTGGGCACCACCGCCGAGAAGGGATTACTGTCAAATTGCTTGTAATTCAATTGCCGGTCTCCATCCCAGCACACCATCAGCAACACCAAAGCAGGCGAAAAATGGCAGAAGATGCCCCACAACCTTCCGATCATGAGTTGCCGCGCTGACAACGGCGTCACGAGGAGGACTTCCAGCAGTCCGGTCTGCCTTTCGCGCCGAAAACTTCCAGTGGCGCTGAACGCCAGACCGAGCGAGACAATGATGATCAGTTGCTGCTGATAACCGGGGAAACCGAAGATCTCAAAAAATTCAGCAACCAGCATTGAGAGGAACCATCCCCATTTCGTGAGGCGCGCAGTCCAGGAGTATTCCTGCAGCCAGGACATCGGATTATTATCGAGTGTGCGGCTATGCTCCCAATGGAATAGCTCGCGCCAATATTCGGAATCGGAAAACAGGACAACCCATCGAGGTTTTTCAGGCGCCGCTGGATCCTGATCCCATGTCTCGCGCAATACGCGCACGCTGGCCGAGATCATCAGCGCGAATACCAGAAGCGTGAAATAGAGTGTCGTGACAACTACCCAAGCCAAACCTATTACACCCGGGGCCGCTGTCGCACCGGAAAGGCTTGCAAAAATGGCGGTGATTACAGCCGGCGCCAGCGCATAGACTTCCGCCATTACCATCACCTGGATTGCGCTGCCGCCTTTCGCGGAGGCGTAAAGTCCCGCAGCCATCCCCAGCAACAGCGCGTTGGCCAGCATGACAACGCCTATCACACCCTGCTGCCAGTCTACGCCGCCCAAAATAAAGGGCAGCACCAACATTGGCATCGACGCCAGGAGCAAGGTGACTGCACGCAAAACATGGGTCGCGGCTTTACCCACCAGCACGTCGGTTACAGTCAATGGCGTCAAAAAGAGCAACCCCAATGTTCCTTCCCGTTTTTCCCGGCTGACACAATCGGCCGTCATCATCGGCACCACGATCCACATGGCGAGCAGCAGCGAGGTGTACAGGACATTGAAAAGCGCCCCGCCCAGTTGCGAAGGATCGAGCAGCGTCGTGGCCAGAAATCCCGCGAGGCCGGCCACCAGCACCGAAGCCGTCAGGACACGGAGCCCGTAGTTGATGCCCCTCCGCGATTCCATGCGCAATTCCCGAACCACCAGCGGCCAAGTGGTTGTCGCGGAAAATTGACCGGTGGCGAAGCGCATTCCCCGGCCAATGGTTAGCCGCAAAATTGAGCAAGGGCCAGCAAGAAATAAGGCCCATAGGTCCCATTCGTCCTATTGTTCCTATCATCTTCTGCCAACAACGAATGCCGCCCAAGCAGCCGCGTACTGCCCCGCACGATGCGCCACTCACGCTGCACGGAATCGTCACAATTCGCGATAATTCAGTTGCGCGAGGGCACTTGCTCTGGCTTATTGACGGTTCATGGTGGATGAAGCGACATAGAGTGAAAAATCTATACTCAGGGCGGGTCCAGGGGGTCGGGTTTCGTTATACCGTCAAGTCTCTGACCACAGGGTTTGAGGTCACCGGCACCGTCCGCAATCTGGAGGACGGCCGGGTCGAATTGATGGCGGAAGGGGCAAAAGAGGAATTGGACGCGTTTCTGGAGGCCGTTCGGAAATCCGAAGTCGGCCGTTTCATTCGGCAGGAACAGACCGTTTGGTCGGAGGCAATTAATGAATTTCGCGGTTTTGAAATCACGCATTGAGTGCGGTAGATTAGCTGGGGCAAAATGAAGTACGCCATTATTGCAGATATCCACGGCAACCTGGAGGCTTTTCAGGTCGTTCTGAACGACATCGAGAAGCAGAAATGCACGCACGTCGCCTGCCTCGGCGATGTCGTCGGTTATAACGCCAATCCCAAAGAATGCCTGGACACCATCCGGGCCATGAATATCCCCACAGTTAAAGGCAACCACGACGAATATTGCTCCAGCAGCGAAGCCACTGAAGGCTTCAATCCCCACGCCGCCGAAGCCGTCAATTGGACGCGCAAACAACTCACCGATGACGATAAAAAATGGCTGGCCGATTTGAAATACGTGCGGCTCGTCACGAGTTTCACCATCGTCCACGCGACGCTGGATGGCCCGCAGCGATGGGGTTACGTCTTCGAGAAACTGGCCGCCGCCGCCAGCTTCACTTACCAGAACACGCCCGTTTGTTTTTTTGGCCACACGCATGTGCCGGTGGCGTTTATTCGCGAGAACGTCATTCGCGGGGGCACCTACTCGAAATTCCGCGTGGAACCGGGCCGGAAATATTTTGTCAACGTCGGCGCCGTGGGCCAGCCCCGCGACGGCAATCCGAAGGCGGCTTATGTTGTTTACGACATGGACGAAGGCTCAATTGAACTGCGCCGCCTCGATTACGACATTCCCACAGCCCAGAAAAAGATTTTGGACGCGGGCCTGCCGCCGCGTCTGGCGGAGCGCCTGGCCGTCGGAAAGTAGTCCCGTCCGCCGCAACCAACACAGTCTGAAAAAAGCCATCGGGCTTTGAAAATACTGATTCTCAAGCCTAGTTCGCTGGGCGATGTCATCCACGCGCTGCCTGTTCTGCGCCTGCTCAAACGACATTGGCCCGACAGCCGCATTCATTGGTGGCTGGATGAGAAGCTGGTTCCGCTCCTGCAGAACGATCCCGACCTCACCGGCATTTACGCCTTCAACCGCAAACGCTGGGCCGCCCCGCGTCATTGGCGGGAAATTTATTCGATCGTGAAATCGATGCGCGACGAGCATTTCGATTTGGCCATCGATTTGCAGGGACTGGCCCGCAGCAGCATGTTCGCCTGGCTGTCCAATGCCACGACGACCCTGGGGCTTGATAATCTGCGCGAAGGCGGGCGCGAAGGAGCGAGGGCGATGTACGACCTGACTCCGCCGCGGGCGCTGGACGGTGTGCATGCGGTGGACCGCTACATGTCTGTTCTGCCGTTGCTCAATGTTCCAATCCATTGGGATTTCGAGTGGCTGCCAATGTGCGCGGCAGCGGCCGGACGCATCAGCGATGCCTGGGGGGGTGGCGCGCAAAACGCCCGCTGGGTTGTGATGCTGCCCGGCGGGCGATGGGATAACAAGCGATGGCCTGTCAATAATTTTGTTGAACTCACCAAAAAATTCAGCGCATTGCCGGATGTGAAAATGGTGGTGCTCGGCAGTCCTGATGAGCGTCCGCTGGGCGAGGAAATCGCCAAAGCCGCGCCGGGCCGTTGTTTGAACCTGGCGGGATCCACCACGCTGGACGAAATGATCGAGTGGATTCGCCTTGGCAGATTGACGATTACGAATGACACCGGCCCGATGCACGTGGCGGCGGCCTTGCGGCGTCCGGTGGTCGCGGTTTTTGGCCCAACGGCACCGTGGAACACGGGTCCATATGGCCAGCTCCATAATGTCTTCCAAGCGACGGAATTATCGTGCGTCCCATGCATGAAAGGCCGCTGCGCCAATTCTGAACCGCTGGCGTGCCTGCACGCCGTGAAGCCCGGCGCCGTGTTTCAAAAGGCCGTTCAGCTTGGCCTGTGACGAATGGCAGAGCAGACTTCCAAGTCTGCTGCATCCCGGGTTCCAAACCCGCTATTGATCAACGCAATTATTATTTTCGGAAAATTATAATTGTCGTCAAACGCTTTAGCGCTTTTCACGGTTTTTGTTCTGCCAGGGTTGGAATCAATCAAGCATGACCGCCATGAGGCCGCGAGGATATTGGATATTCTACCCCGCGACGCCATAAGCAATCCACCCACACGCAGCGTTGAGTGACAGCTCCTGCCACAAAGGCTCGTAATTCGGGGCTCGCGAAGGGACCGCCATCAGGGGATTGATTCGTTACGCCATCCGGTCAGCCGAAAAATTCAACTCGTCAACATCTGGGCTCTGAGGAGTGTTTCAGCCACCGCAGAAACGGTCCTCGTAAATAGAAGGAGCCGCAAGGCTATCTCTGTGTGGGCGGATGTGTGGTT
The DNA here is from genome assembly GCA_963764165.1 of uncultured Verrucomicrobiae bacterium. Lineage (GTDB taxonomy): Bacteria > Verrucomicrobiota > Verrucomicrobiia > Limisphaerales > Palsa-1400 > Palsa-1400. The sequence continues at coordinate 1,200,351 of CAVXRD010000002.1, read as the reverse complement.
TTTATTCGGCGTTTTTCAGGATGTACCCCTATGTTTCACAGAATGAACTCAAAAGCGTGGGGAAGTTGCAAGTGCTTGAAAAATGGGCCCTAAAAACGGATGCTTTAGGGCTGAAATTGGTTGCGGGGGCGGGATTTGAACCCACGACCTTCAGGTTATGAGCCTGACGAGCTACCAGGCTGCTCCACCCCGCGATCCAGTTTTGCCTGCGGACGACACCTTACGGGCCATCCTCTCCCTGCGCAAGCGATTATTTACTATTTCGCAAATTTATCACTCTGCTTTACGAGTGGACAAAGCGAATCAAATCCTCGGGAACATTCATTCTTCCAGTCACCATCTGATCCGGCGAACGCCAGGAACGCTGTCGAAATGAGAATCGGCGCTCAGGACAGATAAATTATGTTGCCGTGCCAAGGCAGCAATCCAGACATCGTTGGAGGGGATGGGTGTGGCTCGTTGTTTAAGGGCTTGACGAAGCTCGGCGTAGGTCGCGGCGGTTTCCGCGGAGACTTCCAGCACGGTCCAGTGCCGGGTCAATTCTTTCAGCCAAGCAAGGCGGCGGTCGCGTTCGCGGGATTCCAGCAGGCCGAAACAATATTCCCCAAGGACGATAACCGGAAGGTACGGCCCTGGTCCGGCAGCGATCTTCTCACGAACGGATGGGTCGCCCACCGCGAAAGCGGAAATGGCGTTCGTGTCCACAATCACAGCGCGTCCTCGGATTCCAATATCTCGAACTCCGCATCAATGCGATCCTGAATGCTGCGCGTCTCCGCGCGTTCGGAGGCGGTTTTCCCGAACGCGCCCGCCAGTTTCAACCAGGCTGGCTCCGAGACTGACATAGACGTTCCCTTGAGCTTGTCCTCCAAGGCTTCCGTGAAAAACTGCTTGAGACTGATTCCGCGTGAGGTGGCGGCATTCTTAGCGCGACGCAACGTTGCGCCTGGGACTTCAATCGTTGTCTTCACAAGCGGAGCCTACCATATTTATGGGTCGGGTCAATGTTGGGTTGTGCGAATCACCCAATACGTTTCCGCAGCCGTCTTGCCGAATAAAAACGGCGCAGGTCCCCAAGCGTCTGAATAGTATCCCGCTCCCAAGCTGAGGCTCTGCAAGGTAAGCCACTTTACTGGAGTCACTTGCAATGTGGCGAAGGGCTCGACCTGTGTCTGCGGCAATCGGAAAATGCATGTGTTTTCCATCGGAATGACCACCACTTGGTTGGTTTCCAGAACCAATGGGTAACGGGACAGCGATTTCGCGCCGAGTTGCTCCATGTAATACTGAAAACCCCAATGGCCTTCAAAGGAGACCGTGGCGAACTTCGGCTTTAGCTGCGTCGTTAAGGAATTGGCGGCATCACGTTGCGTCCCGGCGGCTTGCGCGTCAGCCCAAGTCACCAACAGCGCTAGCGCTGCCGAGATTCCCAATGGCCATGCGTAACTTCGCGGGGAAATTCCGCGCCGCTCCAACTGCCGTACCACCAGAATAGCAACGGCGGGCGCCATCGGGAGAATGTTGCGTCCTGCCACTGTCCAATTCAGCGCGCCAACGAACGTCATCACCCCTGCAATCCACAACAGCAGCAGCATTGAATCCGCGCTCCGATTTTGAAGTTCGCCGACAACGGCCAGCCACGCGACAGCGATGCCGCCGACCACAAAAACGGCCAATTGTACGAGACACGGCCACCGAACATGCCCGCCGTCGACAATTGCGAATTCTCCCAGGCGCCCTTTGAGAACCAGAATTCCCGCTGTCAAGACGATTCCCGTCAGCGCAATAACCAAACCGCGCCTGCCCCAAAGCCACGGCAGCGCCGCCAGCGCAATGATGAGGCATCCGCCGCAAAACGAGAGCGTGGTTACGGTTTTCGCATAAGCGCCTGATGATACGCTCAGATTCGCAACGTAATTGGCGGCGTTCGACAGCAAGCCGTTTCCATAAAGCCGCGCCGTCCACCATTCGAAAACTCCCATGACAAGGAGCGGAACGGCCAAGTATGCCAGCCACCATCCCAATTTGCGCACCATGAAAAGCGAATGTGCCGCGAGCAACGGAACCAGCGCAAAACCAAAGTATTTCGTCAATCCACTCGCGCTGACGAAAACCACCGCCAGCAGCAAGCGTCCGTGCATTCGATTCTCCAACCCGCTCACCCACAAATAAACCGCCCAAACCCAGAATGCGGCCATCATCGTATCGCACATGACGCTCGTGCTGGAGAGCAGGAACACGGGCGTGGCGAGTGTGGCAAGGGCGGCGAAAAACGGTCGCGCACACAGCTTCCGCGCCAATTCGTATGTCCCCAAAATCAGCGCGAGTGCCGGCGCAAGAAAACCAAAATGCAGCGCGTTTTCACTCCAGCCGAGAAGCGTTCCCACCAGCGCGAGATAATAGGAAGAGAGCGGGGGATTTTGCATGTTAGTCGTCATCGGCATTTCCGCGTAACCCCAATTCACGCTGAATCCGTAGAAATCGAGCGGACGCGATTGAATATGCCGTGCCGTCCAAATGAACAGCGGATCGTCCATGTGGAACGCCTTGCCCAGGAACGGCAGCAGGCAGGCGAGCGTGCAAGCGGCCAGCCACCATCGTGCGCGCGCGGGAGCCGGTTCCTGCCACGCCGCCGCGCTCATCGAGTGGCGGCTGGCGCGATGATCTTTGCGCCAGAGGCAGCCGCTTCGCGAACGCGCTGCAAAATCACATCCGGCAGATGCGGCTCGTTGCCGATGCTGGCCGAATACCAGATGCGTTTTCCGTCGCGCTCGGTCGGATTCCGCCAAGTCGGCTGGCCTTGCGCCAACCGTTCGCGCACGACGTTTGCTGGCGCGCCCAGCATCACCGGGATGTCCTCAAACGAATGCAGCCCGTCGCTGATAAAAAACGGCACCATGACAATATTTTTGACGGCAGCGATCTTGCAGCAATCGGCAATGCGCGGCTCCTCCTCCATGAACACCGAATGCACCTCCGCATACAAGCCGCGCTGGCGAATCAGTTCGGATTGCTGCTCGATGGCTTTGCGCGAATTCTCGTTATTCCCAGTGCCGTGCCCGGCGATAAACAGGGCGGTATCCGCTGGTTTCGGCTCGCGCGGAAACGGAAACTTCTGCGCGACATCCCGCGCTCGCGCCAGCAACACTTCCGTCATGCTCGGATGCGTTCCGACTGGGCCGCAATAATAGAGTGTCTGTTCGCCGCGTTGTTGAATGCGGGAAAAATTCGTCTCGCCCGGCGCGCAAAAACCCAATTCACGCGGCAGAACTTCTTCCGTGAAATAACCTTCGCTGATAAACAGTGGCACAATAAACACGCGCGGCGCGAAAACGCCGCGCAAAACCTGCCACACGTAAGGTTCCTGCTTCCAAAGCGCCTCTTGCACCTGGGAAAAAATGTTGCGCCCGCGCAAAGCGTCCGTGTGCTGCCAGGTGGGGTTGGCGGAATCGGCGTTCAGAGTCGAACCATGGCCGATCAGCACCAGCGCGGCGTTAGAAAAATCGTCCATTGGCTTTAAGTTAGGGCGTCTCCTATAAGTCCCATAGGGCCTATTCGTCCTATCTTCCCGCCAGGAATGGGCCAAATGGGAAGGCTCGGCACGAGGCTCGCCCTGCCGCCAAGGTGGGTATTGTGACAAATCTGAAAAAAACATCTTGCGTGCATCGAGCGAGCCATCTATATTGCGCGTCCTTTTGTAAGGAAAGGATTATTATGCGACGTCCTAAAGGTATCAAGACCAGAAAAGCAGTTGCCAAGCGGTTTAAAATCACCGCGCGGGGCAAAGTTTTGCGTTCACGCGCAGGCAAGCGGCACTTGCTTCAAACCAAAAATTCGAAGCGGCGCCGCAGCCTCGGCACTTCCAAAGTGGTCGATAAGACGGATGCCTATCGCATCCTTCAGAATTTGCCCTTCAGCCACTAAACCGGCCGCCGCCACTTACTTATATGCGTGTAACAAATTCGCCAGCCTCCCGCAAACGCCGCATCCGCACAATCAAAGCCGCCAAAGGCTTTCGGCTCAAGCGTTCCAAACTTTACCGTTACGCCTCCGACGCCCTCGATCACGGCATGCAGTATGCCTTCCGCGATCGCAAGACCAAGAAGCGCAATTACCGCGCTCTCTGGCAGGTGCGCATTAACGCCGCCGCCCGGGCCGCCGGCACCACTTACAGCCGCTTCATGGAAGGCCTGAAAGCCGCCCAATGCACCTTGGATCGCAAGATTCTGGCTGACTTGGCCGCGACGGACGCCGCCGCATTCAGCGCGTTGGTCGAAGTCTCCAAGAGTGCGCTCGTGGCCAAGGCCAAAGCCGCTCCCGCCGCCGCCGCGAAGTAATTTCTGATTGATATCGGAACGGCCCTCCCGCCGTTCCGATTTTCTGTCCATCGGATCGAATCGCAATGGACATCGAACCTCTTAAGCAAGCCGCGCTGGCCGACTTCAAGGCCGCCGCCGATCTTGCCGCCTTGGATCAATCCAAAGGCGCATGGATCGGCCCCAACGGCAAATTCACCGCGCTGATGAAGCAATTGGGCGCGCTCCCGAAAGAGGAACGCCCCGCCGCCGGCAAACTCATCAACCAAGCCAAAGGGGAACTCGACGCCGCCTTCACCGAGCGCCGTTCCGAATTGGAACTCAAAGCCTCGCTGCCGAAGGAACCCACCGATTTCACGCTTCCCGGCCGCCGCCGCCCGCTTGGCAAATTGCACCCGCTCACGCAGGTCACCGAAGACATCGTCCGCAGTTTCCGCAAAATCGGTTTCGCCGTGGCCGACGGCCCCGAGGTCGAAGACGAATACCATTGCTTCGACGCCCTGAACACCCCCGACGATCATCCAGCGCGGGATTTGCAGGACACCTTTTACTTGCAGTCCAGCGAACGGGTATTGCTCCGCACGCACACGTCATCCGTGCAAATCCGCGTGATGGAAAAGCAGCCGCCTCCCGTGCGCATCATCGTGCCGGGCCGCGTCTACCGCCGCGACAATCCCGACGCCACCCACAACCCAACCTTCCAGCAAATCGAAGGCCTCTACGTGGACCGCAAAGTCACCGTCAGCGATTTGAAAGGCACCGTCGAATTTGTCTTTCGAGAACTGCTCGGCAGCGAAACCAAAATCCGTTTCCGCCCGCACTATTTCTCCTACACCGAGCCGAGCTTCGAAATCGATTTCTCCAGCCCGTTAGTCAAGAAGATGGGCAAAGACTGGCTGGAAATTGCCGGCTGCGGCATGGTGCATCCGAAAGTATTCGAGCAAGTTGGCTACGACCCCGAAGAATGGACCGGCTGGGCCTTCGGTTTCGGGATAGAGCGCATCGCCATGATCCGCTACGGCATCAACGACATCCGCCTCTTCTACGAAAACGACATTCGGTTCCTGCGGCAGTTTTGACGTAACGGCGCTTACGTGGCGGCGAATTTCGAACGCGCAGTTTCTGATTGGCTAATCGATAGCGCGAAAACGATGAATTGAACTAAGAGGGGATTACTGAGATAATGAATCCCCGTTGACAGCCGTGCTGAAAAAAGCCGAATGCAGCCCGTTTAGCGATTACTCCGTTTACGTTTCCCGTTTGAAACGTTTGGCGGTGGAATCGTACCGCGCTCCTGACTGGAACACACGGGTTGACGCCGCTCTAAATGGTCAGGCGAGTATTGAACTCCGACGCGTTGCTCCAGTGGAAACGCGTCGTAAATTCGGCGCGTTTTTCACGGGGACCAATCTCGGTTCACAATTGATTGATTGCGGTACGGAATTTGGTTCGACAAGTGTCTTTTACGATCCAACCTGCGGCATGGGCGACCTGCTTATAGCGGCGGCCAAAAAACTTCCGATTCGCGAAACACTGCTGGATACGTTACGCCAGTGGGGACTGCAGCTCACCGGAACTGACCTCCACCATGAGTTCGTCGAGGGCGCAAAAACACGCCTCATTCTTTTGGCTCGTCAGCGACACAAGACCGACGAAGCATTGCTGAATTCCAGTTCTGGATGTTTCCCGAACATCCGCGTTGCGGACGGTCTCAAACAAAAAGCAATGTTCAACCGCGCCACACACATGTTGCTCAACCCCCCCTTCGGCCAAGTGTGCGCCCCCATAGAATGCACTTGGTCTGGAGGGCGCATCACAGGGGCCGCAGCGTTCGTGATTGCGGCGCTCGAACGTGCAAACCATGGCGCAGAAATGCTTGCGATTTTGCCCGAAGTTCTCCGCTCCGGTTCATTCTCAGAACGGTGGCGGATGCGCGTCAGCCAACTTGCAGACATTCAACTCGTGCAACCGTACGGAATCTTTGACGATAGCGCCGACGTGGATGTATTCTTATTGCGCCTTGTCCGCCGTGTCGAGGCTCAGAACCCGGCACCGCATGTTTGGACAACCCCCGCTCTCCCGCGTGCGTCAACCGTGGCTGACTTCTTCGATGTGCATGTAGGCCGTGTCGTCCCGCATCGCGACAAAGAAGCCGGGCCGCTCCGTCGGTACATTCACCCGCGAAATATCGGAACCTGGGTGGAGGTGAGACGCATCTCCGAAAAGCGCCGACACGAAGGACTTACCTACCAGCCCCCTTTCGTAGTGCTTCGGCGCACTTCCCGCCCGGGCCACCCGTACCGCGCTGCCGCGACGGTTATTCTCGGATCAAAGCCCGTTGCCGTCGAAAACCATCTCATTGTCTGTGAACCGCACGACAAATCTGCCGATTCTTGCCGAGCGCTGATGGAACAACTCCACAGTCAGCGGGTGAACGAATTCCTTGATCAACGCATCCGCTGCCGACACCTGACGGTCGGAGCAGTCGAGTCAATCCCGGTCAAGATCCAAACATGCCGAAACCGGTCTTAATTCCACAGCCGCCAAGTTCGGAGCGCCTTCGTTTCTCAACGGCGATTTTGCGATTGCTGGGCGAGGAACTGAATCCTTCGCCAGATCAGGGCATTCTCGAGCTTATAAAGAACTCCTACGATGCCGACGCCACGCGATGCACCGTTGAGTTGAAAGGCGTACATATCAAAGGCGGTTCGATTATTCTTAAGGATGACGGCGTTGGGATGACCTCCGAAGAGATTCGCAATGGTTGGCTGATTGTTGGTGACTCGATGAAAAGTCGAAGTGAAACCAGCCCGTCTGGCCGCCTTCTCGTTGGCAGCAAAGGCTTGGGCCGCCTCGGCGCATTGCGACTTGGCCGAAGAGTTGAGTTGACTACACGGCCCAAATCAGAGTCCGGGACTCAATATCGAATGGAGATTGACTGGGCTGCCTTCGAGGACGCTAAGGTGGTTGAGGATGTGGAACTTGTTGTGACACGGGAGAACGTGCCGATGGGCACGAGTTCCGGAACGGAAATTATTATTTCTCATCTGCCGACTCCGTGGGGCAAGGGTGAAATAAGACGCTTGGCGCGGGCGATCTTGCTTTTACGTGACCCATTTGTAAAAGGCCACGGCTTTCAGGCGAGCCTGAAAGCCGAGGAATTTGTTGAGCTGGAAAAACTAGCACATGAGGGCTATTTCGGAGAGTGCAATTTCCATCTCATTGCGGAGGTTGGCCCTTTCCTGATTTCCTGAGTTCCAGATTCAATTTTCGCAATATTTCTTCAAAAATCGTGCCAAAAAACCTCTGGTAGGTTTTCTGTTTTCAATTGGATTTGCAAAAGTCGCCGCATGAGTAACGAAACTCATGGCAATGCGACGCAGAGCGACTTCGGAGCAACGGGGGCGGCGAGGTCTCAATTTGAGATCAGCACCCCTCACCCAAGCCGTCTGCTCTCTCCCGCCAAGGCGGGACGGGACGGGGCGGGGCGACGGGATCCGCCAGATTCTCTATCGCACTGAATCGCCCGTGCCGACCATGCAACCAACCAAACAAACTTACTAAAGGACTTCACTTATGGCTCATACTGGAAAAATTGCGCGTTTGCCCAAGGACATCCGCGAAATCGTAAACAAAAGACTCGATGACGGCCACACCGGCGCGGATATCGCCGCTTGGCTTAACGAATTGCCGCAGGTCAAGACTGTGCTGGATGGCCGTTTTGCCGGCGAACCGATCAGCAGCGCCAACGTATACGCTTGGAAGGGCGGCGGGTTTCTGGATTGGAAACGGGCGTCCGGGGCTTCGCTTGGGCGATCTGGTCTCGCCGCGTTATTGAACAGAATCAACGAGCTTAAACGCATGCCCACGCAAGACCTGGGAAACGACCTCGCCCTTTTGCTTTCCGTGAGCCTGGCCATGGAATGCGATCGGCTTGATGCCATCGACGACGGCGACGAACGCATGAAGACGCTGACGGCGGCGCTTGACGCTTTTGTCCAGTGGCGCGGTGCCGAGCTTGATGGCGGCAAGTCGAATTTGATTCGGCAAAAGCTGGCAGATCTCAAGCAAGCCGCCGAAAAGCGCCGTCAGGAGGACGCCCCAAAACCGGAACGGACCGCCAACGAGAAACAGGCCCGCATCCGCCAGATTCTAGGAACCGAATAGGTAGGCAAAACTAGGTAAACAAAGGTAAAAGCAGGTAAAAGCAGGTGAAAATCGTGAAAAAGAGGTCGATCGTGAATAATGAAAACGAGGTCGCGGTACTGCAAAAGTTTCCCAATTTCTCGCCAGTGAGGAATTATCCGATATGCAGCGCCTTTGGAATTCCTTGGTCAAAGGTGACCAATTGCATTGAATTTTTCCGAGCCAATTCGAACAGATGACCGTCTGTGATGGCTTGCGGTCTCTTAACGAAGGCTGGAAGTTGTGCCACGCCGACATCATCTGAAATCAACTCAAATCGAATCTTGGAAGAGGACTTTAGCGCATCGAGGGCTTGTTTGGCCGTTATGATATCGGGTTGCAGACCGGTGACCACCGAGACTCTTACAAATCCAATTTCCGTGAAGGAGCAGGTGTGAAAGCCGCGGGCAGTGGCTGCAACTGAAAGGAACCAGTGGCGGGCCTTGGTGTGAAACACGTGTCCCGTATGGGCCAGCGCAATTAACGCATTGACGTCCAGAAGGTATCTCACGGGAAATCCGCCAGCGCTGCGCGCACGTCTTCACTTGAGACCTTCACCTCAGGAGGAGATTTGGTGATCCTCAATCCTGTCGCGGGGTCAAGGATAAGCTTCGGACGTTCACGGCCACGCCGTTCAAGCGTCAGGATGACGGAGTTCCCGTCGACTGTGCAGACAAATTTGGCGCCGGGGCGCAACTGCAGGCGCGCCCGAGCCTGTTTGGGCAAGACAATCTGGCCTTTGCTGGATAACGTCGCCGTCATGACTTACCGTCTTACGTTTTTGCGTGTAAGTCAAACCCCATCTTGCTCCGCAGGCGCAACGTTTTACATTCCAGCTCATGCCGGCGCCTGCCTTTGGCGGATTGTGGTCTGCAACGACTCACGCAGTTCAGGGACTTGCGCCAGCAGTTGCTGAAACCGCTCGCGGCGCAACGTTAATAATACGACCGGCAGCACCGTCCGTATCGTCGCCGTCCGCGGAACGTTTTCCAGCAGCGCAATTTCGCCGAAGTAATCGCCGTCTTCCAGGACAGCGACCTGGCGCTCGACGCCGCCGGCCCCCGCCTTGAACACAGCCAGCCGGCCGCGCACGATGAGGTAAAAGCGGTCGCCCGGATCACCTTCGCAAAAAATCACCCGTTCCGGCGGCACCGATTCGGCGACAAATTGGGACGCAATTTCCTCCTGCATCTCCGCGGGCAATTGCTGGAAGAAAGGCAAGTCCCGCACCTTTTCCGGCGTCAGTTCGACATGCTCGAAATCCCCGCTCACCTCGAAACCGGATTGCTTTCGCCAGAGGGAGTGGTAAAGGCCGCGCCGCGCCAGCAGTTTGGTGTGGTTTCCCTGTTCCAACAACCGCCCCTTCTCGAAAACAAAAATGATGTCGCACCCGGTCGCTGCTTCCAGCCGGTGGGTGACGGTCAGGACGGTGCGATCGCGGCTCACGCGGGCGAGGGTGGCGTTGAGGGCGGCTTCGGTGGCCGGGTCCAAGGCCGAGGTGGCCTCGTCCAGGATCAGAATGGCGGGGTTGCGCACCATGGCGCGAGCAATGGCAACCCGCTGGCGCTGGCCGCCCGAGAGCCGCCCGCCACGCTCCCCGACCATGGTGTCATAGCCTTCAGGCCAGGACGTGATTAGGTCGTGAATTTCCGCCGCACGGGCGGCGGCTTCGACCTCCGCGTTTGTGGCCCCGGCGCGTCCAAGTCGGATGTTCTCGCGGATCGTCGTGTTGAAGAGAAAGCTCTCCTGGAACACAATGCCGCATTGCGCGCGCAAAGATTGCTGCGTGCCTTGCCGCAAATCGGCGTTGTCAAGCAGCACCGCGCCGCGAGCCGGGTCGTAGAAGCGCAGAACAAGGTTGATGACTGTGCTCTTGCCCGACCCGCTCGGGCCTACGAAGGCGACTGAAGCGCCAGCCGGGATGACCAACGACACGTTTTCCAGATTCGCTTGCTGGCCCGAATAGCTGAAAGTGACCTCGCGCAAGGCCAGTTCGCGGGCCAATCGCGGCATCGAAACCGCATCCGGCGCGTCTTCCACATGCGGGTCTTCATCGAGCAATTCGTTGATATGCTGCATCGCGCCTGCGCCATGGATGAAATGAGGGACGTATTGAGTCGCGTAGCTGAGGGAGTAGCTCAGATTGAGAAAGAGGGTCTGGAAGGCGGCCAGGCTGCCGATGGAGATTTGCTTGCGCCATGCCAGGTAGCCTCCCGCACCCAGCACGAGCACCTGCAGAAAGTGAATGCCGAAGTTAGCCGAGCGTTCCAGAAGGGAATTCACGAAGCCAAGCCGCACGCCGCTCCGCATGAGAGTCAAATTCCGTTCGCGAAAGCCTCCCCGCGCCAGATCCTGGAGGCCAAATGCTTTGACTACGGGTTGCGCGGAAATATTCTCCTGGACGTGGGATAAAACCCGGGCTTCTTCGAGATTGCGCGCGTAACTGGCACGGGTGGCGCGCGGCGCAATCAAACGCGGACCGGCCAGGGCCAGGGGAAAAACCAGCACGGCCACGAGAGCCAGCCGCCAATCCAGCACAAACAGCAGCGACGTCGAAGCCACTACGTCAAGCCCAGGCAGGATCGCCCACGGAATGGCCGACGTGAGGGCATGTTCAATCGTTGCCATGTCGCCTGAAAAACGGGTCAAAGTCTTGCCGGTGGAGGTGCGCGCGTAGTGACTTAGCGAAAGCCTCTGCAAATGATCGAATAATCGAGCGCGCAGATCGCCGATCATCCCGGCGAACACTCGCGCGGCGAGGTAATCGCGTCCCAAACCAACTGCGGTCACCAGCGCCACTCCGAAGCTCAATAGTCCCAGCAGCCGAAAGAGCAGCCGCTCATTGCCCTTGAGCAAAACCTCGTCCACGACCAGTTTGAAACAGATTGGCAACGACGAGTAAAACGCCATTTCCACGAGCAGACAGAAGAAGATGACCGCCAGCAGGCCGCGATAAGCCCGCGCGTAAACCGCCAGGCAGCGAATGAAACTGCCAAGGGCCGGCGACCTCGCATCGTCTGCGGAGCCGTCGGTCACGTTGGAGGATGATAGTGTCGGCGGATCGAGCGGTACGGCTCTGTTTTGGCCAGAACGCGCTCCACCGCCCCAAGATCCTTCAGAAAAGGCCACAGAGGCTGCGGCACGCCGCGCAATTGGCGCAAAAGCGGTTCCACCATTCCATCCCAATCCGCCGCATATCGCTCGATGTCGTCGGGATGGATGATTTTGCGGCAATGGGGCGAAGCGCAGGCGCAGGCGAAGTCCTCGTTCAGATTCAACGTGCCGTAGTCGTCCGTCAATTCCTCGCCCGGGTGGAGATCGCGCACGGCAATCTCGAAATCATACCCCGCGCTCAGGCATGTCGCCTCGCAGGAGTGATTCATGAATCGGGCGTGATCCCAGCACAGCACAAGCCTGCCAGCGGCGTTGGTAAAACAATATTTATCAAGAATGGGAAGATAACACGCCGGCAGCTTTTCCGCCTCCGACGCCGTAAATGTTTGATCGAGATCATCTTGAACCCAGGTGATGGTTCCGGCCGGGATGAAGGCGGTGGCGAAGACTCCGTAACCGATAACGTCGTTGACGTGGCGCAATTCAGTGTCTGGATGAATCATTCTGCGGCCCGCTTGTAGCAAGCTGCCGATGGGATGTCGAGCGGCATTTGCCAAATTGTGATTTCCACCAGAATCCCTGCAAGGGCTGCCCGGGGCATATGGTGCTAAACTGCGATATGCGGCCCCCATGCACGATCAATCGATTTTGAGTTTGCTATGAATGGATTGGGAGGCACACCATCCAATCGAATGAAGCTGATAAGGGACAGCTTGAAGATGAACGGCGAAAGCTCGGACCCGCGTCCGCGACAGAAGTTGCATCATCCCGGCTGGGCCACATTGCCGACCTTTTCGCCATCCATGTTGAAAGTCCGTTTTGAGGAGCAAAACCATATGGCCTGACAGCGCCTAGCATGAAAAAAGATGACTACGTTTCAGGCCCGCACCATTTTTGGATTCATTTCTGGTGTGGATTGGTTTTTGGCGGCTGTTTCGCGGCGCGGATCACTTGGGGACTTTTTGACAGCCGCCGGGAGTGCATTGCGCTGACAGCAGTGGCGGCAGTTGGTTTCGCTTTCTGTTGCGGTCGCTGGGGAGATTCGGCATGGGAGTGGGTTGCCGAGCGCCTTTGGTAGTTACTCGATGATTTTGTGAGATGAATCGAAAATGTGTCAAATGAACGCGACAGAAATGCATCATTACGAAAACCCTCAATGGCAATTCGCGCTCGACGTGCCCAAGCAGTGGAAATCCGCCCCGCCAGTGCCCGCCAATTGCCTGGATTTGAATCCAGGGCAGACGCATCAAAATGAGTGTAGTTCTTTGAAAATCAACGAGCGCCAAGCTCATTGATTGGTAGGGACGCCTCGCCGAGGCGTCCGGGGTGAGGCGTTGCCAGTGTGCAGACTATGGAATTGATTGCACGCAACCGGACGCCTCGCCGCGGCGTCCCTGCCTTGGAACTTAGATGCATCTGCCCTGAATCCCGCCAAGAATGTTTGACAAGCTTTGCTGATTTGTGCCATTCTAAGGTTATGTCTGGGAGAATTTTTTCGCTCGTCTTGGCGGTCATTTTGACGGGTTTTTCCAACGCCGGCTTCGCCCAGCAAGGGCCTGCGGTCGCTTCGCCGACTGCCACGATTCGGACGGTTTCGGGCACGGCGACCTACAGTGTGAGCGGGGAAACGAATGCGCTCGCGATAGGGAAAAAGCTGCCGCAGGGAGCGATTCTCACAACGGGGCCGAATTCGAGTCTTTACGCATCGATCAACGGCGTAACGTCGGCGGCCAATTTGCAGTCGAGTTCGTCGCTGGAACTCCAAACGATGGAGGCGCAGGGGCAGGGGATGAATCGGAAATCCAAGACGATCCTGAACTTGAAGCAGGGCACGCTGCTCTTGCAGGTGAAGAAAGTTACGGCCGGTTCGGAGTACAAGATTCTGACACCTCACGGCTTCGCTTCGGTTCGCGGCACTGACCTTAGAATCTCCGTCCAGCCCATCACCAATAATGACTTCGCGGTCCTGTTTGAATCCATCAGCGGCACGATTGAAGTGACCGCTGACGCATCGGGCAGCAATGCCGTGAAAGTGCTCGGCAATGGAGAATCTTGGAATCCAGACGGACATTTTAGAAGAGGCAAGAATGATAAACCAAAGCCCAAACCGCTAACTCCGGACGAAATCACGAGTTTGAAAAGCATCGCCGAGCGCTACAACGATTTCGGATTCGATTTGTTGCGGGCAATTGAGAAATCACAACCTGACGCGAATATAGTTATCAGTCCGCTTAGCGCGGTCTTCGCGCTTTCGATGCTCGAGGACGGCGCGCAGGGCGCTACGAGAGCGGAAATCCTCAATACCTTGCGTCGGTCTGGACTTCGAACGAATGACATCGACCGCGCCAACAAGAGGCTTGCGGATGCGTTGATACTGACTGGGATCGACAACGATGTGGATATTGAAAACAGCCTCTGGGCGGACGTCATCGCACCGCTCAAACCTGCATTCGTTTTGGAAATGCAAGAATCATACGATGCGCATGTCGAAAATCTCGCGCTGCACACGGAATCCGGGATTGCCACTATAAACGAGTGGGTGAGCGAACAAACCCGCGGCAAAATTCCAAAGCACATCAAAAATCTGAACCAAGCCGAAAAGATCATTTTGATCAACACAATTCATTTCAAAGCCGGGTGGCTATTTCCGTTCGAGCAAACTCATAATGAACCGTTCAAATTAGCTTCTGGCCGAACCATCTCGCATCCACGGATGAAGGAGACAGACCATTTCGGCTATTACAAGGCCCGGGATTTTCAGTTGGCCGCCCTGCCTTATCGGACGGGAAATACCATCGCCTCTAAGATGTACGTATTTCTGCCAAAATCATCCATGTCTGGATTTTTAGGAAATCTCAGCTCAGAACATTTGGAAAAATGGATTTCGAAATTCGACGGTCGAGTAGGCACTGTGGAACTGCCGAAGTTCAAACTGGAAAACAGTTGCACACTGGTCGAACCTTTGAAGACGCTCGGCGTCCGCCGCGCCTTCACTCCTGAAGCTGAACTTCACGGCATTTCGGAATTTGCCGATCAAGTGGGCGACGTTCAACAGGACAATTATCTTGACGTAAACGAGGAAGGAACCGAAGCGGCCGCAGCCACGAGCATCAAATTCTTAATCTCAAGTATTGAAACTCGAAAACCATTTCACATGATCGTCGACCATCCTTTTTTTGTGGTCATCCGGGATGAGACAACTGAGGCGATTCTTTTCATGGGCGTCATCCGGGACCCGCGCGGCACTTAAAATTCGCACTTGAAGATGCGCTGGCTGACTATCCGTTGCCGTGGCCGCAGCCCCGTTTAGGGGCGGAATCTTTGTAGAAAAGAACCAACCCACTAATTCCAAGCTCCGTCCAGGAGCGGCATCGTCGACCGTTTGGCATCGGCGGCTTTTGGAGGAGGAGTATGTCGCTCCCTACCGGGCTTGAGGCTTTTACTTTGGGGTTGCTACAAATATGTGCCTAACGGCACTCGCCGGATTTGGCGTCCGTCAGCGCTGCCCTGCGCCTCACCAACTTCCGAAGTCACCCGGTTAAATGGGTGTGATTAGAAGCGGTGAGGGACGCCGCCCGTTAGCGGAGCGCGGCTGTGTCGAAGACCAGCCGCAGCGCGTTGAACCGAAAGGCGCGCCTGCTGATCCCAACGTGCTGCGGCTGGTCTTCGACACAGCCGCGCTCCGGCGGAATGTGTGCGCGCATCACCCACTTCCAATTGCGCCCCGATTCAATCTCATTCCAAAAAGCCAGCTTGCGAGGGCGTGTTTTTGCGGGCAATTTGTCGGCTCATGCGCGCCAAAAGAAAACAAAGCGTCGAATTGAAAGCCGGACTCAAGACGGCCAAGCTCGCCGCCAAATTTCCACCGCCCGCCGCTGTCGCGGCCACTTATGCTCCCGTTCCTGTCAAGAATCGGAAATTGGTCTTTGGAAATCGCTGGGAGTACGCGCCCGCGCCGGAAACGGTTCCCGTCAAGATCGAGGCGCGCTGCGAATTGTTTATTGACGGCAAATGCGTCGCGCCGCATTCGGGGAAATATTTCGATTCCATCAATCCCGCCACCGAAGCGAAGCTCTGCGAAATTGCGGAAGGCGATGAGCATGATGTCGACGCGGCGGTCAAGGCGGCGCGGCGGGCTTACGAAAATGTGTGGAGCAAAATGCCGGGGCGCGAGCGCGGGAAATATCTATTTCGGATCGCACGGATCATTCAGGAAAAGGCGCGCGAATTGGCGGTGCTGGAAACCATGGACGGCGGAAAGCCGATTAAGGAAAGCCGGGATTTCGATTTGCCAATGGTGGCGGCGCACTTTTTCTATCACGCGGGATGGGCTGACAAATTGGCCTACGCTTTTCCCGGCAGGACTGTTCGACCGCTCGGTGTGGCGGCGCAAATCATCCCGTGGAATTTTCCGCTGCTGATGGCGGCGTGGAAGATTGCTCCGGCGCTGGCTTGCGGCAATACGGTCGTGCTGAAACCTTCCGAATTAACCAGCATCACGGCGCTGCGATTGACCCAGATTTTTCAGGAAGCGGGATTGCCGGACGGCGTGGTCAACATCGTCACCGGCGGCGCAGCGACCGGCGCCGCGCTGCATGGGCACAGCGATGTCAACAAGATTGCTTTCACCGGTTCGACGGAAGTCGGCAAGATCATCGCGAAGGCGTGCGCTGGCACTGGCAAAAGATTGACGCTCGAACTCGGCGGCAAGGCGGCAAACATCATCATGGAGGACGCGCCGATTGACCAGGCCGTCGAAGGCGTGATCGGCGGAATTTATTTCAACCAGGGCCACGTTTGCTGCGCGGGTTCGCGGCTGTTTGTGCAGGAGGGGATTTACAACGCCGTCATCAAGAAATTGCGCGACCGCATCCAGACGTTGAGGGTGGGGGATCCGCAGGACAAGAACACGGACATCGGCGCAATCAATTCGCGCTCGCAATTGGACAAAATTCGCGAACTTGTCCGCAGCGGCGAGGAGGAAGGGGCGGAAATCGAGCAATCCGCCTGCGCCCTGCCCGCAAAAGGTTTTTGGTTCGCGCCAACGTTTTTGACAAACGTCACCATGTCCCATCGCGTGGCGCGAGAGGAGATTTTTGGCCCGGTATTGAGCGTGATGACGTTTCGCACGCCGGAAGAAGCAATTGAGCGGGCCAACAATACGCCCTACGGATTGAGCGCTGGCGTTTGGACGGACAAGGGCAGCAAAATTTTCAAAATGGTCAGCAAGCTGCGCGCGGGCGTGGTCTGGGCCAACAGCTACAACAAATTTGACCCGGCGAGCCCGTTCGGCGGCTACAAGGAAAGCGGGTTCGGGCGCGAGGGCGGCGTGCAGGGCTTGGCGGCTTACGTGCAGTAAGCCGTGGGCTGCATCCCGGCAGGGATGCAAACTTGTAGCCGGTGGTTGAGCGAAGCGACACCACCGGAAAAATGTCAGAAAAACCTGCATCCTGGAAGGATGCCAGCATGAACTAGCGCACCGCCATGCGGCTGTCATCCCTGCCGGGATGAGTCATAATCATCGTTGTGTCCGGTGGTGTCGCTTCGCTCACTCGTGTCCAGTTAAGGCGTTGCCAACGCGCCCAAAGTCGTTGATTATCGCAGGGTTGGGGAATTTGGGGTTTGTTCTCGATATCCAGTTTGGAAGCGGGTTTGCTGGGCAAATGCCTTCCCACCAAAACGTGTTTTCCCAATTAACCGATCTCCTTTATCCGTCCGAATTTCGGCGTTGCGCTGAGGCCTTTCCCATGAAGCGCTCCTCGCGCTCGTTCAGCGCCTACGACCATTTCCTGGCTCTGTGTTTCGGACAATTGACTTACCGTGAGAGTCTGCGCGACATTGTTGCCTGCCTGCAGGCCCGTCCACGCATGCAGTATCATTTGGGCTTTCGGGGAAGGATCACACGGACCAATCTGGCTTACTCCAACGAAAACCGGGATTGGCGGGTCTTTGCCGGAGTGGCCGAAGTGCTGATGCGGCGCGCCCGCGCGCTTTACCAGCCTGAAAACGCAGACCCGGATTTTCCCGCCGTCGCGCTGGCTTTGGACAGCTCCATCATTCATCTGAGCATCAAAATCTTTCCTTGGGCCTATTGGGGACGGTCCCGCGCCGGCGCGATGAAGCTCCACACGATGCTGTCCTTCCGGGGGGACCTGCCGGTGTGGGCGGCGCTCACGGAAGCCTCTGTTCCCGACGTGAAAATGCTCGACCAGATTCCCTTGGAGCGCGGCGCCTTCCATGTGATGGACCGGGCCTATTTGGATTTCGCCAGGCTGATGAATGTGGAAACCGCCGGGGCCAAATTCGTCGTGCGCAACAAGCGGCAGATCAAATTCAGGGTGAAGGCATCTCGCGTCGTTGACAAGGATGGCGGTTTGCGGTGCGATCAAACCATTCGCTTGACTGGCGAAGACTCCAAAGGCCGGTATCCGGTTCCGCTCAGGCGAGTGGTTTTTCGGGACGCGCTGGAAGAGCGCACGCTGGTGTTTCTGACCAATGATTTCGAACTGCCTCCTCTGACCATTTGTGAATTATACAAAAAGCGATGGAGGGTGGAGCTGTTCTTCAAATGGATCAAGCAGCACCTGCGGATCCGCCGCTTCATCGGCCATTCCCGCAACGCCATTCAATGCCAGATATGGTGCGCCATTTGCACTTACCTCTTGGTGGCCATCGCCAAAAAGCATTGGAAATTGGAGAAAAGTCTGTATGAAATCCTGCAAATTTTCAGCGTCAGCGCGTTTGAGCAAACCCCTCTGGGTGAGCTGCTTGCAACAAACGCCATTTCCGAAAACGATTCGGAAAGTCGTAACACATTGCCTTTGTTTCACTTATAACTGGACACGCATGCGCTTCGCTCAACCACCGGCTAAAAGCTGTGATGCCTCCGGCATCTTCCGCAGGCAATCTATCCCCCAAATTGCAGGCGGGGATCGTTCTTCAGCATCGTTTCCAAGTTCGGCCAGCGGACGTCGTTCATGGTGTAGAACGCATTCAAATACACGGCCACTTCCTCGGCGGGAAATTTCGACAGCAGCAGCTCGACAGCGGTGTTCAATTTAGCGTCTTCCATGGTCGCCGGGAGATCGTCGACGGCGCCGTCCTTGTTCGGCACGCCGAGGGAGTCCAGGAACGCGACGAGCATCGGCGTTTGCTTGCGCATGAGCCATTCGCGCAAAAGATTGGCGGATATCATTTCCAGGCGCGGACGCGACAGGACGACCGCCATTTCCTTGTGGCGGCTGGCACGGGGCGTTCGCTCGAAAAATGAGGGCCGCAATTTCTTCGCCTCGGCCACCGCGCTCATGGCGCTGTGATAGAGTTCCTTGTTTTCGTCGTGCGCGGATTCGATGATTCTCGAAGCCAAGTCTGGACTCATGAAGCCGAAGAGTTCGTGTGATGAAAGCATGTGGTGATTAAGAATTTATTTGGCTGCGCCGCGGGCGGCCGCCTCGTCTGAAAATGTCCTTGCCGCAGTCATTGGAAATTTCTGTGGACTAACACTAGAATTGTCGCGGAAAGAGCGCAAGCCTGCGATGGCAGGAATCCAAGGCAGGGACGCCTCGCCGAGGCGTCCGGGCCAACCGCGTGAAATTATCGAGACGCGTCAATTGAGAGAGCCTCACTCCAGACGCCTCGGCGAGGCCTCCCTGCCAACGTCAGTCTGTTCCCGCGGCAGCGGCGTGCCGTTGGCGGCGGATTTCTCGATGATCTTCTGCATTTTGGCGACCGCCGCCGGAAGATTCCGATGGGCGAAGAGACCGGTGCCGCTGATGAATGTGTCCGCGCCCGCCGCCGCGCAACTGGAGGCTGTGGCGTCATGGATGCCGCCATCCACCCCAATTCGATATTTGTATCCGTGCTTCTCGCGCCAAGCCGCCGCCTGTTGAATCTTTGTCAAACATTCAGTAATAAATTCCTGGCCGCCAAAGCCGGGGTTGACGGTCATGATCAAAAGCGAATCCACGCGTTCCAAATAAGGCTCCAATGACGCCATTGCGGTCGGCGGATTGATGGCCAGGCCGACTTGCTTTCCCAGCGAGCGGATTTTCCAGATAAGCGGGTCCACTTGCTGCCCAAGCTCGACATGCACCGTCATCCGGTCCGCGCCGGCTTTGGCAAATGGGTCAAGAAGAATGTCCGGCTTGGAGCACATGATGTGGACGTCGAAAACCATCTTCGTGAAGGGCCGGATGGATTTGACCACCGCCGGGCCAAACGAAATGTTCGGCACAAAATGGCCGTCCATGATGTCGAGGTGCAGCCACGGTGCGCCGGATTCGCTGGCGCGCGCGGTTTCCGTGGCCAGGCGCGAGAATTTGGCCGCGAGCAGAGACGGCGCGATGATCATCTGCCTGGTTGTGGCGTCAATCATAAATAGGCTGCCCCTCGCGCCTGTCCAGAGGCTAGATCGTGGCTGGCGCGGGCGTTCCGCCGAATCCCGGGAGCTTGGGCGGAAGCGGTTTCGGCACTTCCGGCAGCGGCGTGGCAGCCATCGCCCCGGACGGCGGTTCCGTTTTTATATCCGTGGGAGGAGGCGTAAAAGTGCCGGTTTTCACGATGTCGCTGACCTGCGAGCCGTCAAGCGTTTCGTACTCGAGCAGCGCGTTGGCGATGATCTCAAGCTTGTCGCGATGCTGCATGATGATCGCCTTGGCGCGATCATAGGCCTCGTTGATGATGCGCTTGACTTCCGTATCGATTTCCTGGGCGGTGAACTCGCTGTATTCGCGGCGCTGCATCATGTCACGGCCCATATACATATCGTGGCCGTCGTTTCCGTAATTGACCATGCCGAGCTTGTCGCTCATGCCCCACTGGCAAACCATGGCGTGGGCGGCTTTGGTCGCCTGCTGGATGTCGCTGGCCGCGCCGCTGGAAATATCGCCGGAAATAATTTCTTCCGCAATGCGCCCGCCGAGGACCATCGCGATGTAATCCAACATGCCTTTGCGGCGGAAATTCAAGACGTCATCCTCCGGCAGCGACATGGTGGAGCCGAGCGATTGTCCGCGTGGAATGATTGTGACTTTGTGCAACGGGTCGGTGTGCTCCAGCAGGACATTGACCAGCGCGTGGCCAGCTTCGTGCCAGGCGGTAAATTTCTTATTCTCCTCCGTCATCGCCATGCTGCGGCGTTCGCGGCCCATGCGCACTTTCACGCGGGCCTCTTCCAACTCGATCATCCCAATCGATTTCTTGCCCAAACGAGCGGCGAGCAAGGCGGCTTCGTTCAAAAGATTCGCGAGATCGGCGCCGGAATATCCGGGCGTGCCGCGGGCAATCACCGAGAGATTGGCGGCAGGATCAAGCTTCACGTTCCGGGCGTGGACTTTCAAAATTGCTTCGCGGCCGCGCACATCCGGCAGGCTGACCATAATCTGGCGGTCGAAACGGCCGGGCCGCAGAAGCGCGGGATCAAGGACGTCCGGACGGTTGGTGGCGGCGATAATGATAATGCCGTCCTGCGTGTCAAAACCGTCCATCTCGACAAGCAACGCGTTCAAGGTCTGTTCGCGTTCGTCGTTGCCGCCGCCCCAGCCATGGCCGCGGCTGCGGCCGACAGCATCAATTTCGTCGATGAAAATCAAGCAAGGGGTATTCTTGCGGGCCTGCTCGAACATGTCGCGCACGCGGCTGGCGCCGACGCCGACGAACATTTCAACGAAGTCCGAGCCGCTGATGCTGAAAAACGAAGCGTCCGCCTCCCCCGCGATGGCCTTGGCCAGAAGCGTCTTGCCCGTTCCGGGAGCGCCCACCATCAAGATGCCTTTCGGAATGCGACCGCCGAGTTTCTGGAATTTTTTCGGGTCCTTGAGAAATTCAACCAACTCGGAAACTTCTTCCTTTGCTTCCTCGACGCCGGCCACGTCCTTGAACGTGATCTTGTTCTTTTCCTTGTTGAGCATGCGGGCGCGGCTCTTGCCAAAACTCATTGCGCCTTTGCCGGCCATTTTGATCTGGCGGAAAATGAAAAAGTAAACCACGCCCAAAATCAGGAAGAGCGGGAAAATGGTGTTGAGGAAAAAGCTCATCATCAAATTGCTGTTGGGAACGGCTTTGAAGTCGCCCAAGTAGGCCAATTCGTTGGACATTTTTTCCGTAAGGTGATTTTCGTATTTGAATGGAATCTCAATAGGCTTGGCGGAGCCCGCCTCGGTGCGTTTCTCGCCCTTGGCATCGATCTCGTAATACTTGCCGGTGACGCGCTGAAGTTCCGCGGCATTGAGGCCGTAAATAATGCGGCCTGTTCCCGGAACGATGAGGTTATTGGTCACCTTCGCCATCAGCTCAGGGAAAGACCCAATTTCCACAGGGGTTGGTTCGGTGCCGGTCTTCGCCAGAAAAATGATGGCGACGATGGCAATGATTCCGACCCAAACGAGGAGAGTGCGGGGCGGAATGCGCATGTCACCGTCACGCTTCTCGTTCTTGTCGGGTTCCGTCTTTCTATTTAGATCAGCCATGAAATCACTTGTTCAATTTGCCCCACCATATCATTAAACGCCGTTGGCCGCAAGATAGACGTCAAGATAAGACCCGCCAAGGCACGGACGACTCGCCGAAGCGTCCCCGCCTCTCAAAATAGAACGACCGCAAGGTGAATTGCGGTCGTTTGAGAATTTATTCTACAAAAAGTGATTAACGGTGCCCGCCACCGCCGCCGCCACCGTGGCCGCCGGCGCTGAATCCACCGTGGCCTCCGCCGCCGCCAACGCTGCCGTGGAAGCCTCCGCCAAAGCCAACCCCGCCCCGGAACCCACCTCCAAAACCTCCGCGAAAACCTCCGACGCCATAACCACCGCGATAACCACCCCACCCTCCACGGTAGCCGCCATACCAGCCGCGTCCCCAGCCGAGGCCGAGATACGGGCCGTAATATCCGCCGTACCAATATGGATAATCATATCCGTAATACGGATATGGATAGGATGAATAGTCAGACCCGATCACAGTCACAGCCGGAGCTGGTGTGGAAGGCGTGGCCACTTGCACGGGCTGTTGAGACTGGTCTCCATAATAGCCCGGCGGTGGCTGTTGCATTTGCGGCGGCATCTGTTGCGGCGGCGGATAACCCTGCCCCGGCTGCTGGTATTGCTGCATTTGCTGCAATTGGCCGTCGCGCTGGATCATTGACTTGGTAACGTCCTGCGGGACGCCCAAACTTTGCAAATAAAGAATGTTGTCCGCGCTCAAGTGGTAGGGCAGGGACGTGCTGTTGATGTAATTGAGGATGACGTCCTTGGCAATGCCGCCTTGGTACATCTTTACCACTTCCCCGGCGCCGTAGGGCAAGCCGGGCATGGGCTGGCTCGAATGGGGCGGCGGCGGTGCCCCGGCGGGAGCCGCAAGCGGAGCCTGCGTCTGGGCGGTGGCCGTGCCGGCGCCGACAAATGAAATCAAGGAGACTGCTGCCGCGGCGAGGGCCGCCCGAAATGCGATTGAATGCTCTTTCATATTCTTCTTTCCGAACTGGGTCGGGTCCGAATGCATCTGACTGCCCAATTCAACGTACGCCTCCTGCGGTCTTTGCGCAAGAGAGGCCGGCACCTGCCGTGTTCACAGTTCTTTACGGGGAACACCGCAATATCTTGCAAGATTCGCTCGAATTCTTCCAATATTCGGCAGGGCGAGACTCTGTCGAGCCCTGATTGACTTAAGCGAGAGAATTAATCACGGCTGGACGGTCTCGCCCTGCCAAGCTACTTCGTCGGCTGCCAGCAGACAATGCCCTTGCTGGTATCCACAATGTAAAGCGTTCCGCCGGGCCCCAGCGCGATGCCGTCCGCCTGCGCCACGGGGCCGTCCGGGTTGGCGGTCAGCAGAAGCGGAGGCAGCAATTCGACATTTCCGCCGGCGATCTTGTGAACGCCGATGGAATCGCTCGAATAGACATCTCCCTTTCCATCCACCACGACGCAAACGGGCCGGAAAAGCCCCGAAGCCAGCGAGGTCACTTCCCCCTTTGGCGAAATTTTGCGAATGGTCTGATTTCCAGTATCCGCAACATAAACATTGAGAGCGCGATCCACGGCGATCCCCTGGCAGTCATCAAATCGGGCCGCCTCGCCCGTGCCATCGGCAAAACCGCGCACGCCCGGTTTCCCCGCTATGGTGGTGACGTCGCCGTCGGGCGAAATCTTGCGGATGACGAAATTATCCTTGTCGGTGACATAAACATTCTCGTCGCGATCCACTGCCAGCGCCCAAGGATTGCGGAAGTGGGCGTTATCGCCGCGGGCATCCTTCCAGCCAGGATGGCCCGGCGAGCCCGCGAGCAGCGAAACAAAGCCCTCAGGACTAATTTTCCGAACTGTGCCCGAGACAAATTCCGCGACATACACGTTTCCCGACCGCCCGGCTGCAATGCCCCGAGGCGCCGTGAAGCGGGCTTCCGATCCGGCCTTGTCGATCTCCCCCGGCTTGCCCGCCGAACCCGCCAAGGTGATCACGTCGCCGCCGGGCGAAATCTTGCGGATGGTATTGTTGCCCATATCCGCCACAAAAACGTAGCCCGTGCCATTGGCCGCAATGGCTACTGGCGACGCAAAACGGGCAGCAGTGCCAAACCCGTCCATCGCTCCCATTTCTCCCATGCCTCCCACGATAATTGGCGGCGACCACTTCGGAGGCGCGACCACTTGAATCGGCGGCGGATTCGATGGCGGTGGTGGATTAGTGACGGGTGGGTGCGCAACAACATTGGTCTGGGTAACCGGGCCCGGCGGCGGGAAAATTGTCACCTTTTCTTTGACTGGCGGGCGCACCGCCCACCAAACGGCGACGGCTGCCATCGCCGCCAACCCAACCCACGCCGCGATTGGAACATGGCGCACCCGCTTGGCCATTCCGTGCGGACCGGTGGGTTTGCGGCCCTGCTTGACCCGCTCCAAATCGCTCAACACGTCTGTCATGTCGGCGTAGCGGTTGCGCAATTCGCGCCCCATCGCCCCTTCCGCGACCGCCGCCAGACACGCGTCCGCTTCGGGATTGCGCTGGCGAATGGGCTTCGGCGGCCCAGCCAGAATTTGCTTGCGGACGTCCTGCGTGTTGCGCCCGACGTAAGGCGGATCGCCGGTCAACATTTCATAAAGGACCGCCCCGAAGGCGTAAATATCGCAGCGCGTATCCTCGGCATTTCCCGCCGCCACACCGGGTGACATGTAGGGCGCGGTTCCTTCGAGGCGGTCACTTTCGACATCAAGTATCGTGTCATTGAACATCGTCCGGGCGAGTCCGAAGTCGGCCAGGCAAGCGCTGTTGCCCGCGCCGAGCAAAATGTTGGCGGGCTTGAGGTCGCGATGAATGATGCCGCGGCGATGGGCGAATTGAAGGCCTTGTGCGACTTGCAGGGCAATTTCCAGCACGGTCGATGAATCATACCCCTGGCCTGGCTTGATTTGCGCGGCCATGCTGCCTTGCTCGAAGTAAGGCATGACGAAGTAAGGCCCTTCCGCCCGGTCCGAAATTTCGAGAACAGGAATGATGTTCGGATGCTTGAGCTTCTGCAAGTGCCCCGCTTCCTTGACGAAACGGTGCACGACCTGCTGGTTGCTGACCAATTCCGGACGCACCATTTTCAGCGCAACTTCCCGCCCGGATTCGCCATCGCGCGCCAGCAACACCACGCCCATGCCGCCGCTGCCCAATACGCGAAGCACTTCGTAACGCGAAAGAGTTGCGAGCAGGCCGGGCCGATTGGGCGGCGAGAGCAGTCGGTGGCCGACCAGTTCCGCGATCGGCCCGGAAAATACCGAAGCCTGCGGAACAAACGGCGCCTGTTCCTGCTTGGAGGAATCGTTGCTCATGATTTCCCGCCGGGAGTCTCCAATTTGCGCACGGCCTCGCCCAGCAAATCCTGAAGCGCCGATTCCACCCACGGCTTGCTCTTGGCCCACTCCAGGCCGCGTTTGAGTTCGGAATCGCCGAGTCGCGAGATGCGCTGGTTCAGGCGAACCAATCCCGCCGCGATGGTCAAATAATAAACGGCCGCCGCCACGTCATTTGGAAGGACGCTGTCCGGCTGATCCATGTTGCCCTTGGCGAAATCCTTGGTGAGGGCCAGCAATTCAATCGGAGGAACAGGATGCAGAAAAAGATCGCGAAAACTTGTCAATAATAAACCTTGCGCGTTGCTCAAGGCTTTCAGGCGCGCCGCTGTCACCGGATCGGCGCCGCCGAGATCCACCAGCACGGGGGCGGACATTTGGTGGCGGAAAATCGCTGCCAATTCGTCCGGCCGCCAGAGGCGGGCGCGTTCCTCCCCTTCCGCCAGGAATGCGGCGAGACTTTTCGGGGGACTCTTGGAGAGAGTCCCAGCGGGATCAAATTCCGACATACACTCGTTTCCTATACGCCGCGTTTGGGGCTTTCTTGCGCCAATCGGGCGACAAACTCCTCCAAGGCGCGGATTTCCTCAGCGGTCGCGGCGTCCGCTTCCGCATATTCCTTGATGACTTTGGTGAGGTGCGATTTGAACATGCGCTTGGCGCTCAACAGCATGTTCGAGGCGTCGGTCGGGGATTTCAAGCCGAAGGTTTGTATGAGTTGGTCATATGGCACTTGCGGGGCGTCATGCAAAAGCGGATCCAGCAGGCGGATGCGAAACATTTCCCAAATTTGCCCGCGCCGTGGCTGGCCATTTTCGGGATCTTTGCAATCCTCCTCCATCCGCCGCAGCGTTTCGCCGAGGACCGTCCGCACCCAAGTCAAGTCGAACGCTTCCGCCGTCGCCTCTGGCCCGGGCAAATCGACTTCGAGTTCATCCAGCGAGAGAGGCGCGTGTTTGACTTCGGCGCGGCTGAGGCGGTCGAGGACGAAGTTGCGGAGGCTGGTTTTTAGGAAATCGCGAAACTTGCCGCGCTCGCGATCCGCCCGCTGAAGCCAGCCGGCCTTGAGCATTTTGTCCTCGGCAAATTCCTGCAGCAGCACTTCCGCCTGATCCTTCAAAGATGGAAAGGAGGCGAGGAGGAAAATCTTGAGCGGCGACCAATAGAGCCGGATGAGTCGATCCAGCCGTTCGGTGTCGGCAGTGGTCGCGGGCGCCAACTCATCCCAGTTGGTGCGCGGAAAAATGGAACTGGCTCCGGGTTCAGAAGACATAACCCGCCCCATTGAGCATGGGAAGACCGTCTGTAGCAATCCGAATCTGGCGAATAGCCATGAGCGGGCGTGAGGACAAATTCTGATGAAAATTGAATCTGGAACGACCGAACTAAGGAAAAGAGACTGAAGTTGAGGCTTAACAGAAGGAAACGAAGCGAACGAAGGGGGCAATCGTCTGGTTCAGTGGGACCTCCTTTGTTTCCTTTGTTACCTTCTGTGGGCTTTTCCTAACCCGGCGCTGGGGATCGAGCATCCGAACCGCAAGGCAAGGCGCGCCTGACAAAAGAGCCACAGACAGACACAGATCAACACAGATAAATCAAAAATCTGTGTTGATCTGTGTGAATCTGTGGCGAGCCCTCGTCCTTGCGCCGCTGCATTTAACGTCTCCCATCGTTCTGTCAGTGCCACATATTCGCATATTTACGGAGGTCGTGCCCACATTGACGCGCCTGCAGGCGCGTGGTATTACTTTTTGGTATGACGCATGCCACTCTTGTGAGCGTAAAGATTCCGGCGCGGATTTTAGAACAGATACCGCCTGCGGGTCAGGGACGCAGCGGCTTCATTGTGCAGGCAATTGAGGAAAAGATCGCCAAGCGCAAACCGGTGCAATGGAAACCCAAAACGGAACGCGGACGCCGAATGGAGGCATTGCGTAAAAAGGGGCGAGCCGAACGCAGTCCGTTGCTTTCTGATGCGCAAGCTGAGCAGGAGCTGAAGGAGCGCCGGGGGCGGAGTTTTTGAGAACATTTTTGGACAGCGGCGTCTTATTGCACGCCTGGCGCGGAGAGACGCTGTCAGGCGCTGCCATGAGGATAATGGATGATGACACGCGCGAGTTTTTCACGTCCCAACTGGTCCGGTTGGAACTTCTGCCCAAGCCGCGTTTTGAAAAACGGCCAAGAGAGGTGGCGTTTTATGAATCGCACTTTGCCGATTGTGCCGGCAGCCAAGCCTTGACTCCGGATCTCGGATTAGAGGCTGAAAATCTTGCCGCCCGCCACGGTTTGGCGGGCCCGGATGCACTGCAGATTGCCGCCGCCATTCGCCAAGGCGTGGAAGAGTTTTATACTTCAGAAAAGCCGGGAAAACCTATGTTCCGAGTGAAGGAAATCAGGATTGTTTCCTTGTTTTCACTCTTGGATTAAATATGAGAAAATCACAGGGACAACTTGGTCCCTTTTTCGTCACAGCCGCAGAAGGCAAATCCCGCCAGACAAGAGAGCCACAGATGGACACAGATCAACACAGATAAATTAAAAATCTGTGTTGATCTGTGTGAATCTGTGGCCGCCCCTTGTCCTTGCATTGGCTGATGTACAAATATTTCGCTTCTAGCGTTGCTGAAGTGACCCGCAACCGCCAAGGTCCGTCCGCACATCTTTTTACTGGAAACACTCCTATGGTTCTGCTACCGTTGTAGTTGAGCAAAATGGATGAACCTGCCTCGCCATCCAGAACATCGGACTCGTCGCCACGCAACTTTCGCACGACGCATTGGAGCGTCATTCTAAAGGCGGGCCGCGCATCTTCGGAAACCGCTCCCGCGCTGGAGACGTTGTGCCGCGCCTATTGGTATCCTCTTTACGGATTTGTCCGCGGTCAGGGATACGGCGATGAGGAGGCCAAGGATTTGACCCAGGAATTCTTTGCGCGGCTTCTTTCGAGCGATTCCTTGCAGGCTGTCTCCCCGGATAAGGGGCGCTTTCGAAGTTTCTTGCTCGCTGCGCTCAAGAATTTTCTCGCCAGCGCGTGGCGCGACTCCCAGCGGCTGAAACGCGGCGGCGGAACAACCATTATATCCTTGGATGGCCTCGACCCCGAGCAACAGTTCTTAATGGAACCGGGAAATCCAGCCGCGGCGGAAAAGTGGTTTGATCTGCGCTGGGCCCAAACGGTGGTAAAAACGGCGCTGCACCGGTTGGGCGACGAAATGGAAAACGACGGCTTGAAATCCCGATTTGATGTTCTCAAGGCCTTTCTGCAAGGCGACGGCGGGGGACAATCTTATGCGGAGGCCGCGCAACGATCCGGCCTTTCAGAACCGGCCACCAAGACTGCCATCTTCCGAATGAGACGGCGTTACGGTGAGATCATCCGCGAGGAAGTGGCTTCGACCGTTGGATCGGAAGAGGATGTCGAGGAGGAAATTCAGCACCTCATCGCGGTGCTCGCGGCCTAGCGGTCGAAGAGGCGCTTGAATTGGCGAACGGTGAAGTATTTTTCAGATTTCTTGAAACCTTCGCCTGAAAAGGGCTCTGGTATGATGCAGTAGCCGCAGTGGCCAAAGACGCACCGATGAGCAACCGCCATCACTTCAGCCAACTCGGTCCGTCAAAGAATGAACATAACAGGTCTGCCTGAAAGCGACGCGCGATGCGATCGTTGCGCCGCGCCCTTGATGGGCGGCGCGCCCGATGGCTTGTGCGCGCGCTGCCTGCTGATCGGCGCGCTTGCCCCGCCGCCCGAGGATGATGAATTCGCGAACTTGCAATCACCCGCCGGCCTGCTGGCCGCCCGCAAATTCGCCGGATATGAAATCATTGAGGAGATTGCCCGTGGCGGAATGGGAGTGGTTTTCCGCGCCCGCCAAAAGAAACCCGATCGCGTCGTGGCCCTGAAAGTGATCGCCGCAGGCGAGCTCGCCTCGCCTCGCATGGTGGAGCGGTTTCGCACTGAGGCGGGAGCCGCCGCGCGGCTCGACCACCCGAATATTGTGCCCATTTACGAGGTCGGTCACCACGATGGCTGGCATTTCTTTTCCATGCGGTTCATCGAGGGCGGAACTCTTGAGAAAAAATCCCACGGGCGCGGATTGCCACCCGAGGAGGCGGCGCGATTGATTGTCAAACTTGCCCGCGCCGTTCAACACGCGCATGAGCGCGGCGTGCTGCATCGCGACCTCAAGCCGAATAATGTCCTGCTCGATCCGCTGGGGGAGCCACACTTGACCGACTTCGGGCTGGCCAAGATTCTGGAAGGCAGCGTCGAAATGACTGCCAGCAACAGCATCCTAGGCACTCCGGCTTACATGCCGCCGGAACAAATCGCCGGAGGCGCGCGCGATCTTACAGTGACGGCAGACGTTTACGGGCTGGGAGCCGTGCTCTACGAAATGCTGGCGGGGCGGCCGCCGTTTGAAGGGCCAAATCCGCATGCGCTGCTGCGAAAGATTGCCGAGGAAGAGCCGACCCCGCTGCGCCGCATGGAAACTGCGTTGCCGGCGTCCGCCTTGCACGCGGATCTGGAGGCCATCTGCCTCAAGTGCCTTGAGAAAGAACCGGAGCGCCGTTACCGCAGCGCGGCGGAATTAATTGAGGACGTTGAAAATGCTTTGCGCGGCGAGCCGATTCAAGCGCGGCCCAGCACGGCCACGCAGCGCATGCACAAATGGGTGCGCCGCCATCCTGCCCAGAGCGGACTCATTCTGATTTCTCTTCTTGCTCTCGTTGTTATCACCATCGGCTCGCTTGCTTTCAACGTGCGCCTGAACCGCGCCCGAGCCATCGCGAATGCGAACGAAGCTGCCAGCCGCCACGCGCTGCTGACACAGGATTTGCGCGAGAGTGGGCGGCTAAATTCGGCCAATGAAGGTTTCGCGGGGCTTGCTCCACTGATCG
The DNA here is from genome assembly GCA_963764165.1 of uncultured Verrucomicrobiae bacterium. Taxonomy (GTDB): domain Bacteria; phylum Verrucomicrobiota; class Verrucomicrobiia; order Limisphaerales; family Palsa-1400; genus Palsa-1400. The sequence continues at coordinate 1,170,008 of CAVXRD010000002.1, read as the reverse complement.
ACGCCGCGCGGCTTTGCCGCGACGAGCCGGACGTGCAGCATTCCGTCGCCGAAAGAGTCGCAGGCACTCTCCAGAACTCGCCCAGGCTCATGCGCGTCTGGGACGCTGGCGGAATTCCGGGCAAACTTCAATTTTCCAAGGATGGCCGCCGCCTGATTGCGATTTTGCAAGATGGAGAAACATGTGTGTGGAACCTGACCACGCAAAATTCTCGAAAACTGGCCACTCCGCGCCCAGGCGCGCACGACACGATTCTCGATCCCAATGGCTCCCAAGTCCTCGAGTTTTTCAACCGACTACCCTACGCGTCCATACGTCGTTTAACCGATAACGCGGTCGTTTCCCTCGCGATGGAGTCCAACCAACCCGTTATGGCTGCATTCAGCCCGGACGGCAAAATTGTGGCGACCGGGGGCGTGCCGATCCAATTTTGGAGCACAGAGACCGGTGAGCGGCTTTCCGTTGCAACAACCAACAACAGCCCGGCGTTTTGGATGTGTTTTTCCCGGGATGGAAAAACATTGCTGACAGTGCATGAGGGGGATCGCGCTTATGCCTGGAGCGTGGCCACTGGCGCCCTCGTGAAGCAGGAAGAGTCGCCTGTCTTTCCATGGGTTCCGCCGAAGTTGGACCAGGAAGGTGAACGGCTGCTTTGCTATTCGACTAACCGCATAAAGGTCCTGCGTTGGCGCACGGGGGAAACCATGGCCTCCGTCCCGTCGCCGGAGAACTGGCAGGTCATTGAAATGAAACCTGACGGGCGGCAATTCGCAACGGGCGGATTTCAAGAGCCAGCGCGCATCTGGGACACCTCCACCAGCGAACCGCATGGCCAGACGGTGATTCACGAAGGTGGTGTCAACAAAATCGTGTTCAGCCCGGATGGCGCGTGGCTGGCGACCGCTGGCTTCGATTATCAGTTGCGGCTTGTACACACGGACAGCCAAAAACCCGCCATGCCAACGGTTCACCGGACAACTCTGATCCAGGAAATCGCGTTTAGCGACGACAGCCGGTTTCTGGCGGCGGGCGACGCCGCAGGCTGCGTGCAAGTATGGGACTTGTCCTTCGGCGCACAGCCGTTGCTGGTGAACGGTGAGGCGATGACGCGAATGGCAAACACGCCCGATGGCCGCTGGATGATCCTGGCCGACCGCCATGGCACCTGCCATATTTTCAATTTGGAAACCGGCGAGCTGCAAGGCCAGCCGGTTACAGTTCCGGGTGGGGTTCAGCAAATTTCGCTCGATGCGGGGCCCGGCCACATTGCGCTGGCGCTGGGAAAACGCGGCCTGCAAATCAACGATTTCTCCACTGGAAAAATGCTTTTGAAATTGCAGGCAGGCGACAATCCGGCGCTGGAAGATATCAGCCGGGTCGCCTTCCGGCCCGATGGAAGCGAATTTGCCACCGCGACGAGCCGGGGGCTGCTGCAACTCTGGCGGACATCGGACGGCCAGCCGCTTGGCTCAAGCATCGACTTGCGCGAGCCGGCAAAGACGATTTGCTGGAGTCCGAACGGCCGGTGGATCTGTACAGCAGGCGGCCGTTCCGCGGAAGTCTGGGACGCCAAATCGGGTCTGTCTTGCGGGAAACCCATTGTCGGCGGCCCTCTCGACACATTTAGCGAGGCGCAGTTCGATCCCGCGGCTGACCGAATTGCGATTGCTTTCGGCAACAGCGACATCGAACCGTCCGCCGCGCGGATTTATGCGCTGCCTGGATTGCAGCCGACGGCCGCGCCCCTCCGGCACGGCGACGGTGTTTCCTCGATGAGATTTTCTCCAGACGGCGCTCTCATTGCCACAGGAGGTGAGGATAATGTCGTTCACCTCTGGCGCGCGGCAGACGGAAGCCCGGCAACCGGCGAACTTCGGCATCGCCGCGTTGTGAGCGCTCTTGCGTTCCGGGCGGATGGCCGGGTGCTGGCCTCCGGCGCAGCCGATGGCGCGGTGAATATTTGGGAAACCGTGCGCGGTGACGCCCTCATGCCGCCCATGCATTTCAACGGCAGCGTTTCCTCGCTGGTTTTTTCGAGGAACGGCCGCCGCCTTTACGTGAGCACAGGCGGCGCATCCGCCGCTGTCTGGGTGATTGACCTGCCGTCCGAGCCACCAAGCAACCGGCAACTTGAATTAATGGTGGAAGCGATGACAGGAATGCGGGTGGGCATGCCTATGACAGCTCAAGAGCTGGCTGGCACTTTCGCCTCCCTGAATGGCGGCCAGGCCGGCCCGGAATGGCCGCAAGATCTTCGACCGTGGCATAATCAGCAAGCTGTGATGGCAGAACTCCGCGGCGATTGGTTTTCCGCCGTTTTTCATCTCGATCGGCTGGCAATGGGGACGCCTGGCGACCCGTCAATTTTGACTCGCCTGAGCGCGGCCCGACGCAACTTTGCATCCTCACGCTAGCCTTCAATACTGCAAGGTTGGGGGCAGAATTGCCAACAGAAGGAAACGAAGGACACGAAGGGGGGGTGAGCTGCGTTGGGCAGTCGGTATGCACCCTTTCGTTCACTTCGTTACCTTCTGTTATGAAAGGCTTCGGAGCGGTTCCTCACTGTTTTCGGCGGAGTGCGGATTTGTCTTTGTGTTTCTCTGCGCACTCATCTTCTCTGCGCGAAGATTCTTTCCCCTCCTGCAGGCCATTGACGATGCGCGGTGGACGCGGCAAGCGGCATCGACGAACGGTGTGGTGGTCCCATTTGGTTTCATCGTGGCATTAAACTCAATCGCGCGCAGAGGCGCGGAGAACGCAGAGTTTCTTCGCCGAAACGAATCAAATTTGACACCGCTATTCCACCGACATCGTCGAGGAACCTTCGGAACCGGAGTGACCTCCGGCCAGTCAGGGCTTTCGTTTATTTTCGATTTTCTGAAACTTCGGTTTTCAAACAGCTATGTATGAGGTGGATCGGAGAACTTGATCTTGGTGATCCGACCGAAAGCAGCATTCACAATAAAATTACAGCCTATGAAACACGCACCCGGCCTGACGTTAAAACTTGAGCGCGCCCGTTTTTTACTCTCCTTTGCCATCGTCGCCACAGGTTTGACGTCACTGAGAGCGGACACGCAATATTTCATCAATTCAAACGGAAATTGGAATGTTGCTTCAAATTGGAATGCAGCCGTTCCCAGCGCCACGGATGTTGCCATTATCTCGAATAGCAACAAAGTATCGGTTCCCTCTGGAGTAACAGGTGTTGCCCAGGCTCTTGGCCTTGGGATCGGCAGCACACTCACGATCAATGGTGGAAAGGTCGTTGCCCCAAACATTGCTCCAGCGGCGCCCGGAACTTCCAATTTTGTCGTTGTCTCGGGTGGCGGAACGCTGGCGGCTGGCGAAGTCGATCTAGGCGGCCTCGGCACGGTGACGCTCAATGGGGCAACCATCCAGCCAACGGCCAATATCACTGGATTCTTTCGCAACCTGGGCCCTTCCGGCGTGACCATCAACAGCGGCGGCGTGACTTTCAATAGCAGCATATACAGCGTCGTGTTTACGAACGCGTTTAACGGCGGGCCGCTTACAGTGGCCGGTGGCGCGGTCGAGCTTGCAGGCAGCAATAATTTTGGGTTGGTCACCGTTAACGGCGGCACTCTCCAATTGGGAGGACTCAATGTCCCCAGCTCTGTCGCGGGCGCGGGAAGTTCGGGGAATCCGGGCGCGGTGATCAACAGCGGCGGCATGCTGGTCAATGCCGCCAGCAGTGTCATTACCGGCGGTTCCGGAGCGGGGGGCGGATTTTCCAGCGGCGATGGCACAGGCGGCGACGGTTTAGACCTGAAGCTCGGCGGCGGCCTGTTGAACAGCGGCACGATCAACGGGGCTGGGGCCGGGTCTGGGGCTCTTACCGGCGGCGCCAGTGGCGGGACTGGAGTTTCGGCCGCCTCAGGAACCTCGTTCACGAATCTTGGCTCGATCCAAGGCGGCGGCGGCTCGGATGGAGGAGGTGGCGGAACGGCAGTCGCCTTTGCGGGGACGGGGACACTAACCAATGGCGCCACGGGGTCAATTACTGGCGGCCCGGGCAGCGGCGGTACCTTTTTCAACGGCGGCGGAGGGGGCACCGGCCTATCCTACAAAGAGGCGGGGATCTTGATCAACTCGGGTCAAATTAGCGGCGGCAATGGCAGCTCTGGCGGTGGCGGCGCCACAGGCGTGTCCTTTTCAGCTTTCGCGACTGTGACAAATCTTTCCGGGGGCATGATCTCTGGCGGTGGAGGTTCTTCAGGCTTCGCGAGTGCTGGCGGTGGCGGCACGGGCATTCAAATGAATGACGGCGGAGTGTTGTTCAACGCCGCGTTGGTTCAAGGCGGCTCTGGAGTTGGGGGCAGTTTTGGTTCCTCCGGCAGTTCTTCGGGCACTGGCGTTGTTATCCAGGGCGGACCAGGGACAGTCATCAATGAAGGCACCATCAATAACGGCATCACCATGGGCAGCAACTTTGGCAACCAGCTTTCCGTTTTTCCCGGCAGCCACATTTCTGGCGGCGCCAACTTGGGAAATTCAACAGACTCGCAATTGATTTTTGATGGAGACGGGGTAACAAATATGTCTTCCACCATCAGCGGCGGTTTGACCTTTAATGGCCAGGTTGTGGTGGAGGGGGGCGGCACTTGGAATTTGGACATGGCGATTCCCACCACTGGCACGACTTACTTGAATGGAAGCTCTCTTCAAGTCGTCAACGGCGGCAGCCTTGGTTCAATTTCCTTGGTAAACGACGGCGTTTTGGAATTCAATCGATCCGATTCTTCCACATTCGCAGCGTCCATCAGCGGTTCGGGATCGTTCCAGAACACCGGCTCTGGAACTGTTACGTTAACAGGCTCAAATACGTTTGCGGGCGGCACCATCCTTGAGGGCGGGACATTGCAAGTATCGAGCAACGGGGCCGCCATATACTCTCCTGGCGCGGATCTCATCGTCGGCAATAACAGCGCGGCCTCTTTGGTGGTTTCAGGTGGAGCTGCTTTCACCGACAACAATGCCACCCTGGCTGAAACGCTTTTTGCTTCGGGCAGCACGGTGACGGTGAAAGGTGCGGGCTCGGAATGGAATAACATCAACAGCCTTACGGTGGGCTATTTCAACGCTGGCAGTTTAACTGTTGAAGGCGGCGCCAAGGTGACCGTGAACGGTGGCAGCGGGCAAATTGTGCTGGGAGAGAAGAATTCTTTCGGGCTTCATCCTGCAGTGGGAACATTGCAGATCGGGAATGGAGATTCTGCCGGCCTTTTGAATATATCTGCGGTGACCGTGGGCGCCGGGACAGGCGTCGTGATTTTCGATCATACCAACTCCAATTATTATTTGACCCAGGATGGCACCGCTGGCGGCTTGGCTGTCCCATTGAGCGGCAACCTGAGTGTCACCAACAATTCTGGAATGACGACGCTTCTCGGGACAAATTCCTATTCGGGTCCAACCACGATCAACGGGGGAACACTGGCGATTGACGGCTTGCTGAATGGAAGCCCGGCGATTACAGCCAATGGAGGCACCCTTGCCGGCGCCGGCACGGTCACAGGAACGGTGGCCATCGGAAATGGGGGCGGAGTTTCGCCGGGGTCGCCGGTGGGCACGCTAAACACCCCTTCGGAAACATGGGGGCCTGGCACTGCTTTCTATTGGAATCTTGCGTCCTCCACCGGGCTTGCCGGAACCAACTGGGGCCTGCTGCAAATCACTGGAGACCTGGCAATCAATGCTTCAAACGCCGGGTCGATGCGCGTTTCTCTGCGCACCTTTAACGGAAGCCTGCCGGGATTGGCCAGTGGATTCAATGGCTCCAACAGCGGCGCATGGACAATTGCCACCTACACCGGGAATTTAACTGGATTCAATTCAAATCTGTTTGTCATCGATGCGACGAATTTTCTGAATGAGACCTATGCCGGCCAGTTCCATGTTTCGGCGGACGTCCCGCATCAATTGCAATTAGTGTTTGTCCCGAACTTCACTCCGTCCATTACGGGAGAAGCCGTGGTGGAAACAAACGCGCGCTACGCGGTCGTCAAAACAGCGATCAACACCGCCGCCAGTCCCATTCAATTGACCATCCAATACGGAACTAACGCAAGCTATGGTCAGTCGACGTCTGTCCAGTCAATCAATAGCTTGCCGAAGCTGGCAAGCCCGGAAACCGTTATCCTGGATCTCCAGCCAAAGACAACCTATCATTATCGGACGGTTCTAACCTGGTCCGGTGGAACGATTGAAGGAGCCGATGAAACCTTCTCCACCACGGCGGACGCGACAGTTTTTGGAATCACCAGGGCCGGCGATTTCTTGCAGGCGACCTCCACCAACAGCCCGGCGGGTGAAGGAGCGAACAACGCGATTGATGGAAACATTGGAACGGTCTATGCAAATGATGATGTTTTTAACACTGGATTTTCAGTATTCCCCGCCGGCGACAGCGTTGTGACCGCGCTAACATTTATCAGCGCGGCCAGCCACCCGGAAGATGATCCAACGTCTTTCGTGCTGGCTGGTTCTTTCGATGGAACGAACTTTGTCACGATTGCGAGCAATGCCATTCCGCCATTTCCGGCGCCCAACTCCATCCAATCAGTTACATTTCCTAATTCAACCGCATACAATGAATATCGGCTGACATTTCCGACGGTGGCCAATCCCGCGACCGCGGCCGCCATGCAGATTGCCGAGGTGGAATTCATGCCCTTTGGCGAGATCACGTCCAGCAATGATGCCGTCAGCCTGACGCTGCCGGGCGGAGCGAGCGTGCCTTCGGGATACAGCGTGAGCGCATTGTTCGACCGGCAACTGGCTCAAGACACGAATAAGTTTAACTTGGTGTCGGACAATGGCGCGTGTGAAGTGTACCTGACTCCAGCGGCAGGAACGTCGGTGCTGAAAGGGGTCGAAATGATTGCTGGCGATGATGATGTTAAATATCCGGGCCGCGCCCCTTCCACGCTAACGGTTGACGGAACTGTCGACGGTTCCAATTATCTCAGAGTGCTGTCGGTGAATCCTGTTGCGCCGACGAACGATTTTCAAATCCAGCAATTCTCCGTCGAAACAAATTCCAGCGTCTATTCGTCTTATCGAATCACGCTGGGCAAGCCGCAGAATTCGAGCGTTTTGCAAGTCGGCGAGCTGCGATTCTTCGGGCTGACCGTGGGACCGCAGTTGAACATAGCGCTGATGAATCAAAGTGTGAACTTAAGCTGGACGGGCACCGGTTTTACACTGCAATCCAATGCCGATCTCGAGTCCGCGAACTGGATCGCGGTCACAAATTCCGTCAGCAGCGCCAACGGAAGCAATTCCGTCACGCTTTCGATGGATAGCGCGGCCAAGTTTTTCCGATTGGCGCAATAGGCGGCTTGGTCAGCGAACTCCGGCGGGACTGGGCTGCCGGGGTTCCGGATTTCGCGGCGCGGCCTCCGAAGCTGCGCTACACCTTTGGTAAACCAATCCCCCACTCGAAAATTCACGTGGCCCTTTCGGCAATGGGTCTTGGGAACCGGCTTTTCCTCCGGCCAGCCAGGGCTCATTTATTTTCGATTTTCTGAAACTTCGGTTTTCAAAGAGCTCTGTATGAGGTGAATCGGAGAACTAATCGTTGTGATCCGACTGTGACCAGCATCCAAATAAAATTACAGCTTATGAAACACGTAACCGGCATGACCTTAAAACTTGAGCGCGCCCGTTTTTTACTTTCCTTTGCCATCGTCGCCACAGGTGTGGCGTCTGCCAAGGCAGGCATCGACTCCTTTGTCAGTCCAAACGGCAATTGGAACACGGCGGCAAATTGGAATCCGTTTGTCCCGACACTGTCGGATACCGCCCTGATTCTAAACGGCAACCAGGTATTCGTGCCGACAAACGTTTCAGGCCTGGCAAATTCTGTCGGCTTGGGATCCGGCAGCGGAATCGTCATCAACGGTGGGTCGCTCTATACCGGCGCGATCTACTCGACCGGGGCGGGAATAACGAATTTTATAGTTGTGAGCAACGGCGGAACGCTGTTCGCCAGCTACCTCGATTTAGGCGGCTTGGGCACCGCGACTTTTGACGGCGCGACCCTTTTCCCGACCGAGAGCAGCCAAAATTTTTTCAGGGACGTTAGCGGTTCCGCAGTCACGATCACGGCTAATGGATTAACCTTCGAAGGCACCGGCTACTCCGTAGTTTGCACGAATCCTATCTCCGGCGGCCCTTTGACGGTGGTCGGGGGCGACTTGCAGCTTGGAGGGCTAAATAATCTTGGATCGGTCACGCTCGACGGCGGACTATTGCAATTGGGCGGGCTGGGGAGTGCCAGTGCCCTCAACGGCAATCCGGGAATGGCAGGCGTGATCAATAACGGCGGAGAGGTTATCAATTCCGCAGGCAGCGACATTACGGGCGGAGTTGGAACCAATGATATTGTTTCTAATCCTGGACCCGGGGCCGACGGGTTGGACTTGAACGCGGGCGCATTCTATAACGCTGGCACGATCACCGGGGGCGGCGCTGCCAGTGGAGACGCGTTTCTTTCGGGCGCTGGCGGCGGAGGGGGAGTTAATGCGCAGTCCGACGCCGACTTTGTGAACGATGGTTCCATTAAGGGCGGCGCGGGGAACAATGGCAACGGAGGGAGCGCTGTATCGTTCCACGGCGCCGGCACCCTGACCAACACGGCTTCCGGCATCATTGCTGCAGGAGCGGGGAACGCCAGCGGGACTGCGGCGGGCGCAGGAGGAACGGGAGTCTCCTACAGCACCAACGGGACGCTCGATAATTCGGGACAGGTTACCGGAGGAAACGGGTGCAATGCATCCGCCGGCGACGCTGTGACGTTCAACGGCTCCGGCACATTAAACAACAACGCATCGGGCATCATTCAGGGGGGTGGAGGAAATTCGACCGGTTTGGGGGCGCAAGGAGCGGGAGGAACTGGCGTTTCCTACAGGACCAACGGAACACTCGTGAACGCTGGACAAATCTCTGCGGGCGGCTCTGCGGGAGGCGCGGCAGGCAGCTCCGGTGTCAGCTTTTCCGGCTTCGCCCTGGCGACAAACCTTGCCACGGGCGTTATCTCAGCCAGCGGCGGTTCCTCAGGCATTTCTGACGTAGGCGCTGGTGGAGGAACAGGCCTGTTATTCCACACGAATGGGATTCTGGTCAACGAAGGCTCCATCAAAGGAGGCGGCGGCGGATCAGCCAGCAGCGGTGGCCCGGGAGCCGCGTTTTCATCCGTTGCGACCGTCATCAATAGCGGCACCATCTCTGGCGGCACTGGGTCCCTCAATTATTCCGGGTCCGGCTTCGGTTATGGCGGTGAAGGGGGGGCAGGACTTTCTTTTTCCACCAACTGCTTTGTCACCAATAGCGGAACTCTGTCTGGCGCCAGCGGCGGGAGCGCTGTCGGAGGCGCGGGCATCCAAATGAATGGCGGCGGCGTATTGTATAACACTTCCTTGATCCAGGGTGGACCGTTCGTGGCGGCGGCGGGGATCCTTAATCCAGCCAGTCCGGCTGGCACTGGCGTTGTCACACGCGGTGCTGCGGCGACGGTGATCAACGCGGGCACGATCAAAAATGGAATTTCCATGGGAAATTATCCCAATCAGCTTACGGTTCTCCCCGGCAGCGCCATTTCTGGAGGCGTCAACCTCGGAAATTCCACCTCGTCGCAATTGATCTTCGGTGGAGCTGGCGCGCCCAGCATGGCTTCCGCCGTCAGCGGCGGCGTCACCATGAGCGGCGATGTCATTGTGCAAGGGGGCGGAACCTGGGGGCTGGATATGACTCTTCCTGGCTCCAACACGACTTATATCAACGGAAGTTACCTGGAAGTGACGAACGGCGGCAACCTCGGCTTTGCGACCACGGTGAATAACGGCATTTTGCAGTTCAATCGCTCCGATGTCTCCACTGTCCCGCAATCCATCGGTGGAACTGGATCACTGCAAAACCTTGGCTCCGGGACAGTGATTCTTACCGGCGCGAACACCTACGAGGGACAGACCCTGCTCGACGGCGGAACATTGGTGGTATCGAATAGCGGCGCCTCCATCACTTCTCCATCTTCCGCTCTTTATGTTGGCAATTCGTCCGCCGCCACGCTGGTCGTCGCAGGCGGTGCGAAGGTTATTCATCAAGCTGCCTATTTGGCCTACAATACGGGGGCTTCAGGAACCGTGATCGTGAAAGATGCCGGCTCGCAGTGGATCTCTTTAAACGCCATCAACGTTGGCTACAATAATACCGGCTTCTTGACCGTCGAAGGCGGCGCCATGGTATTCGCAAACGGAGCCCCCATTTTCCTTGGGCAAAATAGCGCTGCCGCATCTGGGACCTTGCAAATCGGCAACGGCGGCGCGCCGGGAATTTTGGATGTGCCCGAGATCGTTGCGGGGCAAGGAACCGGCAATGTCATTTTCAACCACGCCAGCACGAACTATTATTTGACTCAGGACGGCACCAGCGGCGGCGCGGCTGTTCCGCTGTTCGGCAATCTGAGCGTTACGCAGAATTCCGGGACCACGGCACTCCTTGCGACCAACACGTATTCAGGTGTCACCACGGTCAATGGCGGGACGCTGGCCATTAACGGTTTGCTCAACGGCGGCGCGGCGGTCGCGGTCAACGGCGGAATTCTCTCAGGCGCGGGAACCGTCACTGGAACAGTGGCCGTCGGAAATGGCGGCGGAATTTCGCCCGGCTTTCCGATGGGCACGCTCAGCTCTGGATCGGAAACATGGTCCAGCGGCATGGATTTTAACTGGAACCTCGGGTTGGCGCAGGGAGTTGCCGGGACTAACTGGGGACTGCTGCAAATCAGTGGCGATCTTGCCATCAACGCCTCCAATGCCGCTCCCATTCGCATTTCTCCGCATACATTGCCCGGCGTGACCACTGGCTTCAACGCCTCGAACAGCGCGTCGTGGACTATCGCCACTTACACCGGCAACTTGACTGGGTTTAGCTCAAACCTGTTTGTGATCGACGTTTCAAGCTTCGCCAGTGAAACCTACGCGGGCCACTTTTACGTGTCGGCGAACGTGCCGCATCAATTGCAACTGGTATTCGTCCCGAACTTCACCCCGGTTATTATCGGAGTAACAGGCGCGGAAACGAATGCGCGCTCCGCCGTGGTGGAAACGTCCGTCAATACCGCTGTCAACCCGATTCAATTGACCATCCAATATGGCACCAACACAAGTTATGGCCAGACTACCGAAGTGCAAACAATCCCCGCCAATCCAAAGTTGGCCACTCTCGCCACCGTCATCGGCGGCCTGTTGCCAACGACCACCTATCATTATCGTGTGGCTCTGACCTGGTCTGGTGGCACGATCCTCGGCGCGGACGCCACCTTTACCACCACCGCTGACGCCACCGTTTTTGGAGTCACTTCGCCCGGGGATTGGATTACCGCCACCTCCACCAACAGCCCCGCTGGCCAAGGTGTCAATAATGCCATTGATGGAGTCATTCAAACCGTCTACGCGAATGATGACATATTCAACACCGGGTTCACCGTGTTTCCTTCCGGCCGGCAAGTCGTGACAGCCCTGACCTTTATCAGCGCCCCAGATCATCCTGAAGATGATCCCTCGTCGTTCGTCCTGGCTGGATCGGACGATGGTTCGAACTTTGTGACGATTGCCAGCAATGGCATTCCGCCTTTCATAGCTCGCGATTCCATCCAGTCCGTCCGTTTTGCCAACACGACGGCCTATTCCGAATATCAACTGACGTTTCCCACCGTGTCCAACTCCGCGGCGGCGACCGCCATGCAAGTGGCGGAGGTGGAATTTCTGCCATTCGGCGAAATTACCTCCAGCAGCGACGACGTGAGCGTGACCCTCCGAGAGGGCGCGTCGTTTCCCTCGGGGTATACCTTGAGCGGCTTGTTTGACCGGCAGGTCGGTCAACTGACAAATAAATTCGTATTGATGTCAGGCACCAACTCGTGCCAGGTCGATTTAACGCCCGCCTTGGGATCATCCGTATTGAAAGGCATCGAAATGATCGGTGGAAGTGATGACACCTCCTACCCGGGCCGGGTGCCATCGAGCCTGACGATCGAAGGAACGGTCGATGGATTCCATTACGCAACGCTGCTGTCGGCGGCTCCAAAAGCGGCGACAAGCAACCTGGAAATCCAACAGTTTTCCGCGGAAACGAACACCGTCGCCTGCACGTCCTATCGCATCACGATCGGCGCACCCCAGAGTGGAACTGTCGTGCAGCTTGGCGAACTCCGGCTCTTTGGCGTATTTCCTGGCGCGCAACTGAACATCGCCCAGGCAAAAGGAAGCGTCAGCCTAAGCTGGACTGCAAGCGGCTATACCCTGCAATCCAGCGCGGACTTAAGTCTTGGAAACTGGGTCAACGTGACAAATTCAGTGACCAGCGCCAACGGAACCAATTCGGTCACGCTGCCAACGGATGGCGCGTCCCAGTTTTTCCGACTCGCACAGTAGGCGTTTGGGCGGAATCGCTCGTGAGGAGCTGGACGCTTTGGCCGGGCCGTCGGAAACGATGCCCTTGGCCAAAGCGTTCCGTCGCAAGGGGGAGGGGACTGCACTGTCAGCAAATTTAATTGCTGCCCCCAGGAAGTTCTGAGACAATCTCTGGCGACACCGTGAAAAATTTTATGATCGTGCCGCTGGGAGGCGGCGAACCCGGATTATCCATCGAACCTAGCCGAGTCATCGGAAGGTTTGCGCTCGCGATCGCTATCCTGATCCTCGTTATCTTCCGAACCACTCTGGCAAATGCGCAGGCGAGCCTGCCACCGGGATGGATGGATTCGGACGTTGGCAGCCCGGGAGAAGCTGGCTCCGCCGCTTACACCAATGGCGCGTGGACGATCACGGGAGGCGGCAGCGATATTTGGAACGCGGCCGACCAATTCAATTTTGCCAGCGCTGTTTTTCCTTGCGACGGCTCCATCATCGCTGAAGTCACGAGCATTCAGAACAGCGATCCAACGACAGGCTGGTCGAAGGCGGGAGTCATGTTTCGCAACGATTCTTCGGCCGGAGCCGCCAACGTCTTGATGGCGGTGTCGGCGACCGACGGTGTCGTGTTCCAATACCGCGCCACCCCCGGCGGCGCGGGCACAAGCACGGCCATCAGCGGGATCTCGGCTCCTGTTTGGCTTCAACTGGTGCGCTCGGACGGCAATTTCAGCGGATATTATAGTGTGGATGGAACCAATTGGTGGCTGGCGGGCACGACCACTCTTCAATTGGCGGGCACAGCGCTCGCTGGGCTGGCGGTGACTTCGCACAACAATTCGGATCTCAACACCTCGGCATTCACGAACGTCGCGCTGAGCCAGGAGATATTTGGCGTCAGCCGTGAATTATGGACCAATCTTAATTCCAGCCTGGGCAATACTCTCGAGGTTCTCACCAACGCCTTCTACAACACGAACTGGCCAAACCGCCCTTCGGCATTTTACACCCACGTTTTTACAAATTTTCAAACAGAGATTAACACGGGGATGAACAACTACGGGCAGATGCTGCGGGCTTACATCGTTCCGCCAACCAATGGGCTTTACACGTTTTGGATTTCCAGCGACGACACGTCCGAATTGCTGTTGAGCACCAACGAGAATCCCGCCGGCGCCACGATGATCGCCTCGGTGCCGGGCTATACGGCATCGGAGCAGTGGACAGCTTACACGAACCAGCAATCCGCGCAATTCTACTTGACGGGCGGCTGCCGCTATTACATCGAGGCGCTCATGCAACAGGGGGGCGGCGGAGATAACCTGGCTGTGCAGTGGCAATTGCCTAACCAGAAATTTGAGCAGCCGCTGCCCGCTGCAAGCACGTCCGGCACGCGAATGATCCCCTACACCGGCTCGAATGCGCCGCCCGGAATTTACTCGCAATCCGGCAGCACCACTGTGGTGGAGAACACACCTCTTGCGATTTCTGTGCTGGTCACAAACCAAGCCGCAGTCGGTTATCAATGGTTCAACGGAAGCGCGAAGATTCCGGGAGCAAACCTGCCTGCCTACTCGCTCCCTTTTGCCAGCCTCCTGACAAACAACGGGCAGATTCTCACCTGCGTCGTCACCAACAGCATCGGCTCCGTGACTTCCCAGCCGATTGCCTTGACCGTTCTTGCGGACACCGTTCCGCCAACGGTCGCCAGCGTTTTCAACATTGGGCTGACGAGTGTGCAAGTGACATTCTCCAAGCCCGTGGCGGCCGCAAGCGCAACCAACATCGCCAATTATAGTTTTACGAACGGTCTGGCAATCACCCGCGCCGCACTCGGTGTCGGCGGCGCGACCGTAACGCTTACTTGCGCTTCGGTGGTGTATGGCAGCAACTACACATTGGTTGTCAATAACATCAAAGATCTCGCCAGCACACCGAACGTGATCGCGCCGAATTCCACCGCCAGCTTCGTCGCGTCGCCGCTCGCGCCGGAGGATATCGGAAATCCGGCCATGGCCTCCGCTGACGCTTATTCCGCCGGAACGATTTCGATGACAAGCGCGGGAAACAGCATTGGGGGCGCGAGTGACCAATTTAATTTCGATTACCAAATTGTGACCGGAAATTTTGATGTCAGCGTCCGCGTGGCTTCGCTTGGCTTGTCGGATCTTTGGGCCGAGGCGGGGTTGATGGCCCGGCCGAGTTTCAATCCGTCCGCGCCCTTTGCTGCCTCGCTCGCGACGCCGGGCATGAACGGCAGCTTTTTCTCGTCGCGGCTCACCACCAACGCCACGGCCAGCACCGCGGGAAATTTTCCCGCCAATTATCCGAATACGTGGCTGCGCCTGGCTCGCGTGGGCAGTGTCTTTACGGGTTACGCCAGCTATGATGGCACGAATTGGACAGTGCTCGGCTCGGCGACCATCCCCATGCCGAGCCAGATTTATCTCGGCCTTGCGGCGCAGAGCCACAATAGCGCCCAGGCCACTATCGCGCAATTTGCCAGCTTCGAAAATACTCTCGCCAGCGCCGTGGTTGCCACCACTGCCTATCCGCATGAACCGATTGGCCCCAGCAGCCGCAAGACCGGAATTGTCTTCTCGGAGATTATGTGGAAACCGGCTGCGCGCTCGGATGGAAACAACGTCGAGTTTTTGGAGATTTATAATTCCTGCCCGTTCTTTCAGGACATCAGCCATTACCAGGTCACGTGCGCGGATATGAATTTCACCTTCCCGGCCAACACGCTGATTCCGGGCGGCGCGTATTACGTTTTGGCGGCTTCGCCTTCCGGCATCGCCAATGTTTACGGGCTGACCTCCAACGTCTTTGGCCCTTACAACGGCAGCCTCAAGCATTCTGAAACGCTGCAAATGCTGGATGAGCAAAGCAATGTTCTGTTGACAGTGCCGTATGCGGATGTGTATCCATGGCCGGTCGCCACCGGCGCCACCGGCCATTCGCTGATTCTCGCCAATCCGTCTTACGGCGAAGGCGATCCCCGCGCATGGGACATCAGCGACGCCGTCGGAGGTTCTCCAGGGCAGGCGGATCCGTTCCGGCCCACCCCTCTTCGCAATGTCGTCATCAACGAAATTCTTCCGCACAGCGAGAATCCCGCCGTGCCGCAGTTCGTGGAGCTTTACAATCACAGCACGACGGCGGTGGATGTTTCGGGCTGCATCCTGACGGACGATCCGACGACCAATAAATTTGTCATTCCGGCGGGGACGACCATTGGACGCGTTGGATTTGTCAGCTTCACGGAGTCGCAGCTTGGTTTTGCGTTGAATGGCCAGGGCGAAACGCTATATTTCATCAAATCCGACGGCAGCCGCGTGCTCGATGCCGTCCAATTTGGCCCGCAGGCGGACGGCGTTTCCTACGGACGCTGGCCGGACGGCGCCAATGACTTCTATGCGTTCACCACGAACACGCCGGGCACCAACAACAGCCCGATTTTGATCGGCAGCATTGTCATCAACGAGCTGATGTACGACCCAATCAGTGAAAATGATGACGACCAATATATAGAGCTTTACAACCAGGGAACGAACGAGATTAGTCTCGCAGGCTGGCAATTCACAGCAGGCGTCACCTTCACGTTTCCCGCCGGCGCGAGCATTGGGCCTAACGGTTATGTGGTGATCGGGAAAAATACCGCAAATCTTTTTGCGCACTACACCAATCTGAATTCCGCAAATACGTTTGGAAATTTCACTGGCAAATTATCGCATGACGGCGAACTCGTGGTGCTGGCCCAGCCGATGAGCTATTTCGGCACAAACACAATTTACGTCGAGGAGGATGAAGTGACCTATGGCACGGGCGGGCGGTGGGGCGAATGGTCCGGCGGCGGGGGAAGCAGCCTGGAATTGATCGATCCGCATTCAAATCACCGCCTGGCCGCGAATTGGGCCGACAGCGACGAGACGCAAAAGTCTTCATGGGTCGATATCGAAACCACGGGTGTGCTTGACAACGGCGCCAACTATGACCCGAGCATTGACTACGCTCAAATCGGCCTGCTGGATTCCGGCGAGTGCCTGGTGGATAACATTGAATTTGATTACAACGGGGTCAATTACGTCTCCAACGGAACGTTTGAAAATGGATTTGGGATGAATTGGTCGTTTCAGGGTTGCATGGTGCGGTCCACCTTGGAGAACACGGGCTACCAGAGCGGGCATTCGCTCCACATCCGGTGCAGCGACAGAATTTGGACCGGGGACAATTCCTGCCAGGTTGCGCTCCTGACCAACACGCTTGGCGCCGGACAGACCGCCACTCTCCGATTCAAAGCGCGGTGGCTGCACGGCTGGCCCGAGGCACTGCTGCGAGTCAATGGAAACTGGCTTGAGGCGGCCGGCGCCATGCCCGTCCCGTCAAACCTCGGCACGCCGGGCGCGCCCAACAGCCGCTACGTCACCAACGCCGGACCCGCCATTTACAGCGTGACTCATTTGCCGACGGTTCCACCCGCAGGTTCTCCGGTGGTCGTCTCCGCAAAAGTTCACGATCCCGATGGCGTGCGGGCGATGGATCTTTATTACCGTCTTGATCCTTCCACCAGTTACTCGATCGTGGCCATGAGCGACAAGGGCACCATCGGTGACGCAATTCCCGGCGACGGCGTTTTCAGCGCGACCATTCCGGGCCAGGCCGCGGGACAGATTGCCGCGTTTTACATCACGGCGACGGATAACTACGGCAACACGACCCGCTTCCCGAGCCTGCGCACCAACGACAATATTCCCACGCCGGAATGCGTCGTGATGTTCGGTGACAGCGCGCCCGCGGGCAGCTTTGGCGTTTATCATTTGTGGCTGACCCAAACCAACGCCACCCGCTGGGCCAATCTTTCCGACTTGAGCAACGAAGGCAACGATTGCACGTTTGTCAACAATAGCCGCGTCATTTACAATATGCAGGGCCGCTTCGCGGGCAGCCCGTACCACCAGGAATTTGACACGCCGACAGGAAACCTCTGCCACTACAAGTGGGAGTTCAATGACGACGACAAATTTCTCGGGGCCACGGATTTCAATAAAATCCATCAGCCCGGCAATTCGCCCGGCGATGATGCAAGCCTCCAGCGCGAAGAGCTGGCCAACACGTTCCTGCGCGCGGTGGGCGTCCCGTGGCTTTACAAGCGGCTGGTCGCGGTATACGTCAACGGAATCCGCCGCGGGCTGCTCATGGAGGACACCCAGGTTCCCGGCAGCGATGTCGTCAAGGAGCATTTTCCCAATGACAGCGACGGCTTCCTTTTCAAAATGCAGCCTTGGTTTGAAATGGCGCCATTCCCTTCCGGCGCCACCATGGCCTTCGACAACCAGTCTTTTCTCACTCTCCTGCCCTACACCACGACCGGGGGTGTCAAAAAAACGGCGCGCTACCGTTACAACTTTGAGATTCGCCGCACGCCGGATTCGGACAGCGATTTTACGGATGTGTTCTCGCTGGTCGATGCCGCCAGCTCCTCCGGCGCCCCCAATTACGAGGCCAACCTGGAAAACATCGCCAACATGGAGAATTGGATGCGCGTCTTTTCCGCCAATCACGCGGCCGGGAACTGGGATTCCTTCGGCGCGCAGAATTCCCAGAACCTTTATGGCTATATCGGGACGCAGGGAACGAAGTATTCGTTGTTCATGTGGGATTACAACATCGTCATTGGCAATGGCTCCTGGGCGCCCGGGCAAAATTTGTTTACGATCAATGGAGCGGATTCCAACCTCCAGAATATTTACAATGATCCCAAGTTTCTGCGCATGTACTGGCGCGCCCTTGGCGAGCTGGTGAGCGGCCCGCTCAATCCCGCCGTCAGCGCCCCTCTTTTGACCGCGAAGTACAATGCTTTTGTTGACAACGGGCTCAACCCTGAGGATCCGGCGCAAAACATCGAGCCGTGGCTGTCGCAGGCGGCGGCCAGCATTGGATCGCAGCTGTTCGCTGTCAATGCCGCCGATTTTTCTGTCAATACGAATGTGGCTGTCAGCAACAATGTCGCTTACGTCAGCGGGCAGGCGCCGGTGAATGTCGACACGGTCTGGATCAACGGAGTGGCCTATCCGATCACCTGGACCAGCCTGGCCGGATGGACGGTGGCGGTGCCGTTGACCAACGGCGCAAACCAATTGATCATCACCGGTGTCGACCGCTCCGGCCAGCCCATTGCCGGGGCGGGCGGGCAAGTTTCCGTCAATTATAATACTGCCCTGCCGTCACCCGTCGGCCAGATCGCCATCAACGAAATCATGTGGAATCCGGCGGTCAGCAACGCGCAGTACGTGGAACTGGTCAATAATTCAGCCACTACGACGTTTGATATGTCCGGCTGGCAATTGGAGGGTTTGGGCTACACATTCCGCGCCGGGGCGACGATCGCGCCAAACGGTTTCCTGGTGCTGGCGGCCAACGCCCAGGCGTTCGCGGGCGCTTACGGGGCCACGAATTTTGTATTTGACACTTTCAGCGGCAACCTTGCCCCCGGCCAATGGCTTCGGTTGGAACAGCCGGCCGGCGGCTCCAACCAGGTTGTCACGCAGGTGAAATATGACAGCGTCCTGCCCTGGCCGTCGAACGCCAGCACGCCAGGCGTTTCGCTGCAATTGATCGATCCGCGCCAGGATAACTGGCGGGCGGGGAATTGGTCGACCGGACGTCCAGCCGCCGTGACACAAGCGCCGCAATGGGTTCAGGCGACCGCGACGGGCACCGCCAGTTCGTCCACGCTCTACATTTATCTTCAATCGGCCGGGGATGTTTACATTGACGATATATCTCTGGTGGCCGGAACCGTGGCTGGGCAGGGCGCGAATTTGGTGGCGGACGGCGGATTTGAATCGGCGCTTTCCGGCTCGTGGAACGTGTCGCCGAACTTGAGCGGTTCGACGATCAGCACGAATTTCTCCCATTCCGGGAACGCGAGCCTGCACCTTGTTTCAACCGCCGCCGGCACAACCGAGGGCAGTTCCATTTATCAATTTCTCAGTCCGACTCTCACACCCAACGCCACCTATACGATCAGCTATTGGTATTATCAGAGCACCAACGGCGGGCCGCTGACGGTCAGGCTGTCGGGATCGGGAATTGTTGACACGGCCAATCCCGCGCCGACGGGGCTGCCTGCTACCGCGCTGGCAACGCCTTATGCTGCGAACAGCGACGCCGCCGCGCTGCCACCCTTTGCCCCGCTGTGGATCAATGAGGTTGAGCCAGTCAACCTGACCGGCATCACCAACAGCGCAGGCCAGCATGCGCCTTGGGTGGAGCTTTATAATCCGGGCACCAACACGGTTGCCCTCACGAATTTATATTTGACCGATGCGTACACCAATTTGGCAGCGTGGCCAATTCCCTCCGGCGCATCCATTGGCGCCGGCAAGTTTCTTGTCATCTTCGCGGACGGGCTAACGAATCTTTCCACCGCCAATGAATTGCACGCGAATTTCACTCTCGCCGCCAGCAATGGCTCCGTTGCGCTGAGCCGGATGTTCAGCGGACAAATGCAAGTCCTCGATTACATTGACTACACCAATTTGCAGCCGAACTGGTCTTACGGTTCGCTGCCGGATGGGCAAAGTTTTGTGCGCGCGCCTTTTTATTCGCC
Organism: uncultured Verrucomicrobiae bacterium; assembly: GCA_963764165.1. Lineage (GTDB taxonomy): Bacteria > Verrucomicrobiota > Verrucomicrobiia > Limisphaerales > Palsa-1400 > Palsa-1400. The sequence goes on along the minus strand of CAVXRD010000002.1, from coordinate 1,149,956 downwards.
GACGCCCGGCGCATCAAACTCCGACAGCGGCACGCCGCCCGCTTCGTTCATCGCCTACGATTCTCCGGGCGCGATTTACATGCAAAACTTCGATTCGCTGCCGGATCCCGGGGCGGCGTCCGTCAATTCGGCCAACCCGGTTACCATCGATGGCGTGACGTATTCGCTGCCCAATCCGTTTGATTTCGCGTTTCCCTCCTCGCCCAACGGCAATGACGGAGGATTGGGAATTAACGCACTGTCCGGTTGGTATGGTTTGGCCAATCCTGCGGCGAGTGTTGGCACAAGATTCGGCGCGACCGATGGCGACCAGACGACGGGCGGCCAGATCAGCTTCGGCCTGCCCAGCAGTTCCAATCGAGCCCTTGGATTGCTCGCCACCAGCACGACAGGATACACCGCCTTCGGGGCGAAATTCATCAACAACACAGGCAGCACGCTCCATTATTTGAATGTTCAGTTGACAGGGGAAGTTTGGCGGCAATCGAACATCCCGAAGACGCTGGAATGCTATTATTATATCGATCCCACCGCAACCGCCGCCATGTCGACCGCCGCGACTGAATTCCTTCCCGCGCTCAATGTGTCCATCCCAACGGTGGCTGGAGATTCGGGCGGTGTCGCCGTCGACGGAACAGCCGCCGCCAACCAGCAGAGCATTTCCGCCACCGACCTGGCCATTGCTCCTTGGACGAACGGCGCGGCGTTGTGGCTCGTGTGGGAAATGGCCGACGCCACCGGAAAGGCCCAAGGGCTGGCGATCGATAATTTCAGTTTCACTGCCACCATCGACGGCACGGCAACCAACACGCCAGTGCTGGGAATACGGAGCGCTTCCGCAAATTCTCTGGTCATTTCGTGGCCTGCGCCTTCGCCCGGCTTCCAACTCTTCACCGCCACCAATCTCGCTCCGCCTGTGGCGTGGGTGCCGGTGACCGCGACGCCCGCGCAGACCAACGGGACATTTTATTTGACTATCGCGCCAACGAACGCCGACCAATTCTTCCGCCTCACGGCGCCGTGACAAATCCATTTGATTCCTTGGTGCGGAAAGCCGTGGACAGGACCCATGAAAGGACTCCCCTCTCCGCGCCCTCGGTCTTCCCGCTCCGCCCCGCCAGATTGAGGCAGGGCCGGTGCTGCGTCGCCGCCCAAACGCGGGCGCGAGGATGCGCGGCTCAGCACTGGGACCGAATTAACGGCCCGCCTGAACGCAACATGGGACTCTTTTCAGGATTTCAGCCGTTCCAGATTTTTCGTGGTCGGCGCGCTGTTTTCCCCCTTGAACTTTCACCCTCGCAAAGGCACGTATACAAAACGACTGAAGCACGCTCTCAAAACCCGTGAGTGACCAAGTATATCTCGGTATCGACCTCGGCGCGGAAAGTGGCCGGGTCATGGCCGGCGCTTGGGACGGTCGCGCCATGCACGTCCGCGAATTGCACCGTTTCGCCAATGGCCCGGTTCCTCTGGCGGGCACTTTGCGCTGGAACGTCCTGCAGCTCTGGGCGGAGATTCAGGCCGGCTTGTCCCTCGCGGCTAAATATTATGGCGACTCCGTGGTCTCGGTGGGGGTGGACACATGGGGTGTCGATTTCGTCCTGCTGACAAAGGGAGGTGAGATTCTCGGGCAGCCGTATCATTATCGGGATTCGCGGGTGAATGGCATGTTCAATCACGCATTCAGCCAGGTGCCGCGCCCGGAGATTTTTGCCCGCACCGGCCTGCAATTCATGGAGATCAACACGCTCTATCAATTGCTCGCTTTAAAGCAGACGCATCCGGATTTGCTGGAGATGGCGGATTGCCTGCTGATGATGCCGGACTTTTTCCATTGGTGCCTGTGCGGGTCGCGGGTGGCGGAGTTCACCAACGCCACCACCAGCCAGTGCCTTGATCCGGTGCGGCGGGATTGGGCTTTTGGCATGCTGGAGAAATTTGGGTTGCCCGCGCGCATTTTCCCGAAGGTCGTCCCGCCGGGAACGGAACTCGGAACGCTGCGCGAATCCGTCCGGCAGCGAACGGGCCTCGGCCCGATAAAAGTCGTCGCTCCGCCGACGCACGATACCGCTTCCGCCGTGGCCGCCATTCCCACCTCGAACACCGGCAAAACGGATTGGGCCTACATCAGTTCCGGAACGTGGTCGCTGATGGGCATTGAAACGCCGAACGCCGTTTTGACGGACAAGGTTCTCCAACTCAATTTTACCAACGAAGGCGGCATCGACGGAACATTTCGCCTGCTGAAAAACATCACCGGCTTGTGGCTGGTGCAGCAATGCAAGAAATCGTTCGAGGCGGGTGGCAAGACGTTCGATTATGCGGAATTGACGCGTCTTGCCGAGGCCTCCGAAGGCCCGCGCGCGATTCTCGATCCCGATGACGCGGGCTTCGCCAATCCGCCCGATATGCCCACCGCGATCCGGCAGGCGTGCCGCGACACCAGCCAGCCGGCGCCCGAGAGCGAAGGGGCATTGGTGCGCTGCGTGTTGGAAAGTTTGGCGGCAAAATATGCGGTGGTGCTGCGCGGGTTGGAGGAGCTGGCCGGAAATAGAATTGACGTGATTCACGTTGTCGGTGGCGGTTCAAATAATGCGCTGCTCAATCAACTTGCCGCCAATTCATGCGGGCGCCCAGTGGTGGCGGGGCCGGCGGAGACGACGGTTTTGGGGAATCTGCTCTCGCAAGCGCGAGCGGCGGGAGAATTAAAATCATTGGCGGAAATGCGGGAGGCAGTGCGAAATTGCAGTCCATTGCGGGTATTCGAACCTTCCACCCGCAAATAGCGATAGGCGGAAACAGAAATGGCCAAAGATAAAACGCATGTGAAAATGGCGAAGCCGGCGCCGCGGAAGCGCCAGCCGCTGCCGCGCTCGTTCAAGGACCTGACGCCCAGCAAGCATTTCAACCCGCGCACTTTTTTCCACGAGATGGTCTGGAAGGCGCTCGTGACCCGGCGCGTCGGCGAGCACGTCAAGCCTAAATTTCCCAAGCTGGCGCGCGGTCAGGTGGCGTTGACGTGGATCGGCCACGCCTCCTTTCTCGCGCAATTCACGGACTTGAACGTTTTGATTGACCCGAATTTTGCCAACTGGCTGCTGGTCATCAAACGGCTTCGCCGCGCGGGTTTGAAAATCCAGGATTTGCCGCCCATTGACTTGGTTTTGTTGACACACGCTCATTTCGACCATTTCCACAAGCCGACCCTGCGAAAACTGCCTTCGCCAAAAATCGCCATCATGCCGTGGGGCATGGGTGAATTGGCGTCGGACCTGGGATTCGAGCGCATCATTGAATTGCAATGGTGGGAAAGTTTTTCGCATGACAATTGGAAGGTGACGCTGACGCCGTCGAATCATTGGGGCGCGCGGACGCTGCGGGATCATCATCGCGGTTTCGGCGGATTTATTATCGAGCACCAGGGCCGCCGAGTTTATCACGCCGGGGACAGCGCGTATTTTCCCGGGTTCAAGGAAATCGGCCGCGTGTGCCCGCCGGAGATTGCGATGCTGCCGATTGGCGCCTACTATCCCGACAGCTTTCGCCGCGTCCACATGGGGCCGGACGAAGCGATCAAAGCGTTTGCGGATTTGAAAGCCAAATGGTTCGTGCCGATGCACTACGGGACATTCAAACTATCGTTCGAAGACATTGACGAGCCGCCGCGCTGGCTCGCGGAGCTCGCCGAAAGCAGCGGCATCAGCGAATGCCTGCGCATCCAGCAGGAAGGCGTCCCCTGCGTCTTTTGAGGATGCGCGCGAGCCACATCTGTCCATGGTTTTTGGCCGACGGCATGCCCGGTCCGGGCGTGGATTTGCCGGTGCCGGTTATTTTTCTTGGCATGGCGCTGGTGTTCGCCTTGCTGACGGCGGTGGCTCGATGGTTTGGCGCTGAAGGCAAGGTGGCGATCGGAATCACCTGCGTGCCGCTGGGGCTTTGGGCGCTTCTCACGTGCCTGGGCTCGGCGGGCCAGCACGGCAGCAGGGTATCCATGCTTTTCATCACGGTGCCGATATTCTTGGTGGCGCTCGCCTCAAGTTCCCTCACGGCGTATCTTGTCCCGCAGCGGAAGGGTTCCAAGAGCAAGGCAAGCCCAAAGAAAAAGAAACCCGCAAAAAAGAAGAAGAAATAAACTGCCTTTCTGCCGCAGTCTGTCGCTTGACGGCGCGGCTTGAGGGGCGCACATTCCGTCCGCCATGACAATTGTCGCTTCAATCTGCGCCCGAGTTACTCCATACCTGCTTTCGCTGATGCGAATCGTGGTGGGATTTTTGTTCCTCTGCCATGGCACGCAAAAGGTTTTGGGATACCCTCCCAGCGCCACAGGAAAGGTGACCCAATTGTTTACCTCCATCCCTGGTTGGTCAGGTGTCTTGGAATTGGCGGGCGGGGCGTTGATTTTGATCGGATTGCTCACACGCCCGGTTGCGTTCATTCTCTCCGGTGAAATGGCTGTCGCCTATTTCATGGCTCACGCGAACAAGGGTTTTCTGCCGTTAGTCAACCACGGCGAATTAGCGGTGCTGTATTGCTTCGTGTTTCTGTATTTGGCCGCGGCCGGCGCCGGGCCCCTCAGCATTGACGGCATGCGGAAGAAAGCGTGATCGCCCGAGTTTTTTCGCCCGGGATCCAGCCGCAAATGATCCGCCTGCCTCCGTAAAAAACTTTGCCAATCCACCCGCCTCTCCTTGACAATATCCAAACGTTACAGTAATTTCTGCACAGACAGAAATGAAATCGAATCGCATTATACTGGCGGGCGGCAGCGGGTTGGTGGGAAGGCTTCTCACACCGTTTCTGGCAGCAAGCGGGCGCGAGATTGTCGTTCTGACTCGAAACGCAGATGGCGCGAATACTCCCGGCATGCGAAACGTCGCATGGGATGCGCGTTCCGTTGGGCCTTGGCGCGCGGAGTTGGAGGGGGCGGAGGCGGTCATCAATTTGACCGGCCGGTCTGTGAACTGCCGCTACACTGCTGGGAACCGGCGGTTGATTCTTGAATCCCGCGTTTTTTCGACCCGCGCGCTGGGCGAAGCGATTGCTGCCTGCGCCAATCCTCCTGCCACCTGGCTCAACGCCAGCACCGCCACCATCTACAAGCATTCCTTTGACAAAGTGATGGACGAGCAAGGCGAAATTGCCGCCGACAAAGACGCCCACGACGAATTCTCGGTGGAAGTGGCGCAAGCGTGGGAGAAGGCGCTGTCCGACGCCACCACACCAATCACGCGAAAAATTCCGATGCGAATGTCGATGGTGTTCGCTCCACACAAAGGCTCCGTGTATCCGGTGCTGCGCCGTCTGACCAAGTTTGGCCTCGGCGGAAACATGGCGGGCGGACGGCAATACGCGGCGTGGATTCACGAGGAAGATTTCTGCCGCGCGGTGCTATGGCTGCTCGATCATCCCGAATTGACCGGGCCATTCAACATTGCTTCGCCGAATCCCATGACGAACCGCGACATGATGGCGGAGTATCGAAAAGTTTGCGGCGTTCCGATTGGATTGCCGGCCGCGCGATGGATGCTGGAAATCGGCGCATTCTTTCTGAGGACGGAAACGGAGTTGATGATCAAGAGCCGCCGGGTGGTTCCAGGAAAATTGCTGGCTTCGGGGTTTCAATTTAAGTTCCCCACTTTCCGGGCTGCGCTGGAGGATCTTGGACGAAAATGAATGCCACTGCCGAAAATTATTCGGCAGCAGCTCGCGAACGATTCCTGGCCCGCGAGGGCAAACCGCTGTTGATCGGCGATTGGACGCGAGCCCTCTTCCTGCATTTTGAGATTCCAGCCGATTGCCTCCAACCCCACATCCCATTCGAACTGGATTTGTGGAACGGTCGCGCCTATGTCAGCGCAGTTGCTTTTCATATGGAGCGGCTCCGGTTGAATTTTGGCGGCGCGCTGGGGCGATGGTTGTTTTGGCCCATTTCTCATCATCGTTTTCTTAATTTGCGCACCTACGTTGTTCACCATGGGCGCCCAGCCATTTACTTCATCAGCGAATGGCTCAACAATCCTGTGTGCGTGTTGGGTGGCCCGGTTGCATACGGATTGCCATACCGCTTCGCCCGCATCAAATACGCGCATGATCCAGGCTGTCAGACATTGGGAGGAAACGTGGGAGGCGCGTTCGAGTATTCTGGAGAGACTTCGCCGGGGAATGATTTCCGCGAATCCATTCCCGGAAGCATCGATGAATTTCTGATTGAGCGTTACACCGCCTTCACGCGCATCGGGGGATTCACGCGGTACTTCGATATTTGGCACAAACCTTGGAAGCAGGCATCGGCATCGGTCCGCGTTCAAGATGACGGGCTGATTCGCAACGCATTTGCTTGGTTCTCCAAAGCGCAGTTTTCCAGCGCGCACTATTCGCCCGGCGTGAGCGATGTGTGGATGGGCGCGCCGCATCGAGCCAAGTGAGACTTCTTGCGCGATGGGAGAGCGGAGCATAGACTTCGCACGGTAAAACGCTCATGAATCTTTCTGTGGTTCCATACGAAATCAGCGACCCGATCAACGCCCGAATCCTGGCGATTTCCGAGGACAAATTGCAGGGCTTTCAACGGCATCCGTTCCACGAAATCGCCCGCCAAGCCGAGTTGGAATTGGACGTCGTGCTGGAACGCATCCGCGCCATGCTGCAAGCAGGAACGATCCGCCGTGTGCGGCAAACGTTGCTGGCCACAAATCTTGCCCAAGGCGCGCTGGTGGCGTGGCAGGTGCCGGCGGAAAAATTGGATGCCGCCTTCGATTTCATGTTCCAGCAAGACCCTTTTTCCGGCCACGTCGTGCTGCGCTCGACGGACACAGCGACGGCGGGCTCGAATTACAAATTGTGGACAACGCTGAAAGTGCCGCAGGGATTTTCGATGCGCGAACATTGCGAATTTCTCTCGACGAAAACGGGCGCGGAACATTTCCGCCTGATGCCCGCGAAGCGACTTTTCGCGCTCGGAGTCGGACACATTCGCCGACGCGGATTGGAGCCGGGCGCGCGCGCGGATGTTCCCGCCGATGTGCAGGAAGTCGCGATCGTCGAGTTGAACGAAACGGAGTGGCGGATTCTCACCGCGCTGAAACGCGAATTTGAAGTGGATGAAATCGCCGCGGATGTCTGGCCCGCCCGCGCGGCAGAGGCGGACGTTCCTCTTGACACATTTTACGAAACCGCCGCCAATTTCGAGCGGCGCAAAATCATCGGGCGATTTTCGACGTTTCTCGAGCATGTCAAGACGTTGAAGGACGGCGACCGCGTCACGCGTTTCAATGCGCTGTTTCATTGGGCCGTGCCGCCGGGGCGCGAGATCGAAGCCGGGCGTGAAGTGGGCCGGCATTTTATCATGACGCACGCGTATTGGCGCGAAGGCGGGCCGGAGTTTCACAATGTCAACGTCATGGGCGTGGCGCACGGCATGGAGAAGCCGCTCGTGCTCGCGCACAAGGAAGCGATTGACCGCCATCTCGCCGAGGCGGGAATGCCTGTCAGTTATACGAATGTTTTCTGGGGCGGTCGCAGCGAAATCAAGCCTTCAGAAATCGCTCCCGCCGCTTATCGCGACTGGCAGAAGAAAATCGGGTGGGTCTGAGGTCGCGGCGAATGAAACCAGCACTGGTAGGGACGCCTCGCCGAGGCGTCCGGTTGCGCGCGTTTATGGTCGCGGCTCTCGAATGAATTGGAGCCTCACCCCGGACGCCTCGGCGAGGCGTCCCTACCTTGATCAGGGGTTCTGAGAAAACACCGAATCAGTCGTCGCTGCCCGGTTCGAGGAGGACGACTTTCAATTTTCCCGAGGGCTGGCTGGCTTGCGTGAACTTGTCAACCAAACTTGGCGCGGACACGGGAGCGGGCGCTGCAACGACAGTTGGGGCAGGGGATGATTGCGGTTCGAGCGCGGAGCGCAATGCGCTTTCCACCAGTTGCGTGCAATGAATCTTGACCGGCGGCAGCGGGCCGAGGCTCGGGGCCAATTCTTCGCCGGACAGCGCCAGAACTTCCTCCGCCGTTTTCCCGCGAATCAATTCCGTCGCCAGGCTCGCTACCGCGATGGCAGTTTCGCAGCCGAAACTTTGGAAGGTGGCTTTGTCAACAACTTTTTTGCCGCCCTGCTCGCGGAACTTGATCCAGAGGCGCACCATGTCGCCGCACGCCGCGCTGCCGGCGGTGCCGACGGCGTCCGCCCCGGTGAGTTCACCGAGGTTCTTCGGGTCGCGCAACGCTTCCTCGATCCGTTTTTGATACTCGTTTTCCGCGCTCATGATGCCATCTCCAATCGGTAGCGCGGGATATTCTTGTCCGCCTCGCGCGACCATGCGTCGATGCCGCCGCGCAGGCAGCGGACGTTGCGAAATCCCTGGCCGGTAAAGTACGCCGCGGCGTCGAGGCTCTGGCGTCCGCGATGATCGTAGAGCACCATCAAACCTTCGCGCGGCCAGTGGCCCAAAATTTCCTGCATCACCGGCTGCGAAAGCAGCACCGCGCCTTCAATGTGCGTCGCGTCAAACTCCTCACGGCTGCGAATATCCACCATGCGCACCGTCCCTTCAGCCCGCAATTTGGCAACCTCAGCGGGCGAGATTTGCAATTCCTCGTCCTGCAAATGGCTCGTGCGAAGATGTTCAATGACTTCCGTAACGTTCAGTTGATTACGCTCGCACAAACCTGCCAGTGTTTCGCCCGGTTGAAACGCGCAACTCGCGCAGCCGCCAATGTGGTATTTTCGGAACAAGGCCCGCTGCGCGCTCGGAAAAACTTCCAGCACGCGCGTCATGGTTGTTTGTGGATCAATGGTGTCGCTCATGCGCCGAAAAATTTTTGAATTTCCCACAGCGTGTCAAACAGACATTCGACTTCCGCGGGGGTGTTGTAAAAATAAAAGCTCGCCCGCGCGGTTGATTCCACGCCGAGCTTGCGCATCAATGGCTGATTGCAGTGATGCCCGCCGCGCAATGCCACGCCGCGCTGGTCCGCCACCGTGACAACGTCGTGCGCGTGAATGTCGTTCAAAAGAAAGCTCACCACGCCGGCGCGGCCGGTGCGAGGCCCGAACAAGCGAAGCCCCGGCAGGCTCAACAAGCGTTCGAGCGCGAGGGCGGCTAATTCAGAATCATGCCGCGCGATGTGTTCCATCCCAATCGCCGCCAAATATTCAAGCGCCGCGCCCAATCCGATGGCCGCCGCGAAATCCGGCGTGCCCGCCTCGAAGCGATGAGGCGGGTCTTTGTAAGTGCTGGAGAAAAACTCGACGTTTGAAATCATGTCGCCGCCGCCGAGGAACGGAGGCATTTTCTCAAGCAATTCACGACGGCCGTAAAGCGCGCCAATTCCGGTTGGCCCGCAAACTTTGTGCCCGGAGAAGGCAAGAAAATCGCAGCCGATTTCCTGCACATCGACAGGACGATGCCCGGTGCTCTGTGCTCCATCCACCAGCGTCACAATGCCGCGTTTCCGCGCCCGCGCGCAAAGGTCGACAACGGGATTCACCGTGCCGAGCGTGTTGGAGACGTGGGTGAAGGCAAACAGTTTCACGGTGCTGTCAAACAAAGTATCCAGCCCGCTCAAATCCAGAAGCCCGTCGTCGCCGGTGACGGGGACGAAAGCCAGTTTGGCCCCGGTGCGCTGGGCCAGCATTTGCCACGGGACGATATTGCTGTGATGCTCCATTTCCGTGAGCAGGATGGTGTCGCCCGCGCGGATGTTTTTATCGCCCCAGGCGCGCGCGACGAGATTGATGCCCTCGGTCGTGCCGCGCGTGAAAATAATTTCCTCCGATTGCCGCGCGTTGAGAAATTTCGCCACGCGTTCGCGCGCGGCCTCAAACGCCACCGTCGAGCGGCGGCTCAATTCGTGAATGCCGCGATGAACGTTGGCATTGTCGCGCCTGTAAAAGTGGTCGAGCGTTTCCAGCACGGCCACCGGCTTTTGCGAGGAGGCCGCGTTGTCAAGATAGACGAGCGGGCGGCCATGGACGTTCTGGCGGAGGATCGGGAAATCCTCCCGCAGCGCGGCCCAATCTGGCGAGGTGCAGGTCACATTAGTCCGAGTTCGAGCTTGGCGGCCTCTGACAGCATTTCGCGGCTCCAGGGCGGGTCCCAAACGAGGTGAATCGCCGCTTCCTTGACCCCGGGGATGGATGCAACTTTCGTCTCGACGTCCTGTTGCAAAACCGGCCCCATGCCGCAGCCGGGCGCGGTCAAAGTCATCTTGACTTCAACACGGTTGCCGCCGTCCGGCAAGGCGGAGATTTGCGTGTCGTAAACGAGGCCGAGGTCAACAATGTTGACGGGAATTTCCGGATCGTAACATGTCCGCAATTTCTCCATTACCAATTCCTCGGTCACCGAACCGTCGCCTGCGGGCGTGGCTGTCGAAGTGGATTCCGCAGGCGCCTGCCCAATGGCATCTGCATCGCGGGCTTCGATGCGGGCCATGTTGCCGTGGATGATGACGGTGTAACTCCCGCCCAGCGCCTGGGTGATGATCACCGGCTCGCCCGCTTGCAGCGTGATCTTGGTTCCCGCGGGAATCAGGACCGCGTCGCAATTGCGTTTTAGAATAATTTCGTCGCTCATGGCTGTAACAGCGCTCGCCGTCTTGATTTATTGAACGTCCGTCGATGCGGACGCCTTGCCATCCAACCCGGCGAGCAGGGCGTGCCAGGGGAGAATGGCGCATTTGACGCGCATAGGAAAATGGGCAACTCCAGCAAAAGCGCACAATTTGCCCATGAAATCCTCGTCCATTTTGCCGGTCGTCACCATCGATTGATATTGCGAAAAAAAGTCGCGCGCATTGGACAGCGTCTTGCCCTTAAGCTGGTCGGTCATCATGGAGGCGGACGCTTTGGAAATCGCGCAGCCGGAACCTTGAAAGCTGATGTCCTTGATCGTATCGCCCTCCAGTTTCAGATACACCGTGTAGCGATCGCCACAGAGTGGATTGTTCCCTTCCGCCGAGCGATTGGCGTCGGGCAGGACATGGAAGTTGCGGGGCTTCCGGCTGTGATCCAGAATCACTTCCTGATACAAATCATTTAATTCATCGCCCATGGGCTGCCGGGATTTCCAATCCCTGAAAACGCTGCGTCAACAAATTTTCCAAATACTCGCGCGCGGAATCGATCGTGATCCGCTCCACCGCGTCATTGGCAAAAGCCCGCACCAGCATCCGCCGCGCCATTTCGGCGCCGACGCCGCGGGCCTGCAAGTAGAATAAGGCATCTTGGTTCAATTGGCCAATCGTCGCCCCGTGGGTGCATTTCACATCGTCGGCGTAAATTTCCAATTGCGGCTTGGTGTCGATCAACGCAGTGTCGGAGAGAACCAAGTTGCGATTGGTCTGCTTGGCGTTCGTCTTCTGCGCGTCCTGGCGGACGAAAATCTTCCCGTTGAAAACGCCGCGCGCCCGCCCGCCGAGAATGCCGAAATAATATTCGTGGCTCTCGCAGCGCGGCTTGGAGTGGTCGACCACAGTGTGGTGATCGATCAACTGCTCGCCGCTGCCCATGTAAAGCCCGTTGAGAACGGCCTGGCAACTTTCGGAATTGAGCAGCGCCTGGATTTGATTTCGGACCAAACGCCCGCCCATCACAATCGAGTGCGAGAGCCAATAGCTATCGCGGCTCAAAATGCCCTGAATCCACGCGACGTGATATGCGTGCTCGTTTTCATTTTCCACGCGGCAATGCTCAATTTTCGCGTTTGGATCGAGAATCAATTCCGTGACCGAATTGGTGAAGTGCGGCGACTCGGTCAAGCTGGCGTAACTCTCGATGATTTTGGCCGAGCTGCTCTGGTGCGCCACAATCAAATTGCGGGCGTGAATCGACGCGCCGGTCTTTTCGGAGGCAGCCAAATAAAGAATCTGAATTGGCTCCTCCACCGCGACTCCAGCGGGAATCGAAATGTAAGCGCCGTCCTCGAACGAAGCGGTGTTCAGGGCGGAGAAATAATTGCCATCGGCCTGGGTGGCGCGCGCCAGCGTCTTTTCCAATTCAGCGCCGCTGGTATCCCAATGGGACGCCAAGCTGGCGCAGCGAAACGGAGCGCCGGCGGGCGGAAGCGTCGAAAGTTCTTCCTCAAATTTCCCATCGACGAACACGAGGCAATAGCCGTCCGAAGCGAGACGAAAAGGTTTAATATCCTCTGCAGTAATTTTCTGCGAATCCGTTGAGGGTGCGTGCAGGGGCCATTCCAACAGCGGGGAAATCTTCGTGAAACGCCATTCCTCGTCGTCCGATTTCGGAAATCCAAAGTCAGCCAGCTTCGCCTGGGCGGATTGGCGCAACGTTTGCAGCCACGCGGGGCCAGGACCCGGCTTGCCCGCCAGAAATCCGACCGCCACCGCGGTGTTGTCCGTGTGTTTCGCGGATTCCATTATGCCTTCCCGTTGCTGCCAAAGGATTCGAGCACCCAATCGTAGCCGCGCTTTTCCAATTCCAGCGCCAGCTCCTTGCCGCCGGATTTGATGATTTTGCCGTGCGCGAGCACATGCACAAAATCGGGGACGATATAATCCAGCAAGCGCTGGTAGTGGGTAATGACGACCGTGGCGTTCCGCGGGGTGCGCAATTTGTTGACGCCGCCGGAAACGATCTTCAACGCGTCGATGTCCAGGCCGGAATCCGTCTCGTCCAGAATGGCGAGCTTCGGCTCCAGGACGGCCATTTGAAAAATCTCGTTGCGCTTCTTTTCGCCGCCGGAGAAACCCACATTGACAGCGCGGTTCATCAGCGCCGGATCCAATTCGAGGATCTTCGACTTCTTTTTGACAAGCGCGAGGAATTCAACCGCGTCCAATTCCTGCTCGCCGCGGGCTTTGCGGCATTCGTTGTAAGCCGCCTTCAAGAAAACCGTGCTGTTGACGCCGGGAATTTCGACCGGGTATTGAAAGGCGAGAAAAATCCCGGCCCGCGCCCGTTCCTCGGGCTTCAATTCAAGAATGTCCGCGCCGTCGAACGTGACCGATCCGCCGGTCACTTCGTATTCGCCTTTGCCGGCGAGGACTTGGGCCAATGTGCTTTTGCCGCTGCCGTTGGGTCCCATGATGGCGTGGACTTCACCGGCTTTGACCGAGAGGTTCAGGCCCTTGAGGATTTCCTTTCCGGCGACACCGGCGGTTAAGTTGGAGATTTCGAGCATAGTTGGATGAAATTCTGAATCAACCGACGCTGCCTTCGAGGCTGACACCCAGGAGCGCCTGGGCTTCAACCGCGAATTCCATGGGCAGATGGCTGAACACTTCCTTGCAGTATCCGTTGACAATCATATTGACAGCGTCCTGCGTGGAGATGCCGCGTTGGTTGCAATAAAAAATCTGGTCTTCGCCGATCTTCGAGGTGGATGCCTCGTGCTCGACGGTGGCTGTGCTGTTGCCGACTTCGAGATACGGGAATGTGTGCGCGCCGCAGCGGTCGCCCAGGAGCAGGGAATCGCACTGCGAATAATTGCGCGCGTTGGCCGCGCTCGGGCGAATCTGCACCAGGCCGCGATAGCTGTTCTGGCCGCGCCCGGCGGAAATTCCTTTTGACACAATCGTGCTGCTGGTGTTGCGCCCGACGTGGATCATCTTTGTGCCGGTATCGGCCTGCTGGCGATGGTTCGTCAGCGCGACCGAATAAAATTCGCCCACGGAATTTTCGCCAAGCAGGAGCACGCTCGGATATTTCCAGGTGATGGAGGAGCCGGTTTCGACTTGCGTCCATGAAATTTTGGAATTGCGGCCGGCGCACTTGCCGCGCTTGGTCACGAAATTATAGATGCCCCCTTTGCCTTCGGCATCGCCGGGGTACCAGTTCTGCACGGTGGAATATTTGATCTCGGCGTTTTCCATCGCGATCAATTCCACCACAGCGGCGTGGAGCTGGTTTTCATCGCGCATCGGGGCGGTGCAGCCTTCAAGGTAACTGACGTAACTGCCTTCGTCTGCGATGATCAAAGTCCGCTCGAATTGCCCCGCGTTGGCGGTGTTCATGCGGAAATAGGTCGAAAGTTCCATCGGGCAGCGGACGCCCTTCGGGATGTAGCAGAACGAGCCGTCGCTGAACACGGCCGAATTCAGGGCCGAGAAAAAGTTGTCTCCCGGCGGCACGACGGTGCCAAGATATTTTTTGACCAGATCGGGATGGTTCTTCACCGCCTCGGAAAACGAGCAGAATATAACGCCAACTTTGGCCAGCTCTTCGCGGAAAGTCGTCGCAACTGAAGCGCTGTCCAACACGGCGTCGACGGCCACGTTGGAAAGGCGCTTTTGTTCGGTGAGGGAAATGCCGAGCTTGTCGAACAACTCGCGCGTCTTGGGATCCACTTCATCCAGGCTGTTGAGCTTCTTCTTCGCTTTTGGCACAGCGTAATAGATGTAATCCTGATAATTGATGGGCGGGTATTGAACGTTGGGCCAATGCGGCTCCGTCATCGTTTGCCAGCGGCGGAAGGCCTTGATGCGCCAATCGAGCATGAATTCCGGCTCGCCCTTGACTTGGGAAATCCGGCGCACAACGTCCTCGCTCAACCCAGGCGGAAAGGCCTCGGTCTCGATTTCACTGGTAAACCCGTATTTGTATTCGGATTTAACAAAACTCTCAATTGGATCTGTGGTGGCTTCCATATCGGACGAATTTAGTCCGCTTCAAGAATAGGCCAGCGGGGGGAGTTGTCAACGTTTGAGAAGGCAATCCCACCGGGCAAAAAAGCCGCAGATTCACACATATCCGCACAGATTCATCAAGAATCTGTGCGGATCGGTGTGAATCCGTGGCCAGTTTCTCCGTCCTTTGGTGAGCGCCGGCCTTCCGGCCTCTTGCGAGAGGCCCAGAAAACGGAAAATGGCCGGCGATAACTGAAGGCTGCAGGATGCCATGGAAAACGTATTGTTTCATTGGATTGGATACCCTCGGAGGGAATGTAGCGGGTTGTAGCGGCCAATGGAGGGTTCCTCGCTGTTTTCAATGGAACAATGATGGTGCAGGCATCTTGATGAAAATTTCAGGGAACGGCGGAAAGACGCCGCGTTTCATGCAACCCGACAGCGCGGGAAGAAATGTTGCGGGTCTGTTGCGGGTTTGTTGCCATTTTTGTTGCCCCTTATCTCGTTGATGGTCAACCGTGTAGCGGGTGTTGCCCCTTTTTCGAGATCATACACTATACCGAGCTTTGGCCAAGCCAGTGCCAAGCCTGGATTCCAAATGGGTTCTTTGCCGGGCTTGATCATGCAGCCATTGGCTCCCCGCGTGCAGGCCTCGTGCATGTCGCTGTGCGGTCATGACGGCTGGCGCTCCCAAATCCAACTGCATCGATCGCGCCAAAGCCATTTGATGCTTCCACCGGACTGCCGCGCCTCGTAGCCTTATCCTGCCCAATGAACGAAGAAACGATGACCAACCGCCTGCGCATTCTTTTCGTCTGCAGCCTGAACCGATGGCGCAGCCCCACTGCGGAGATGCTTTACCGATCCGATCCGCGCCTGGCGGTGAAATCGGCGGGCGTGAGCTCCAGCGCAAAACATCTCATCAGCGAAGCCGACGTAAATTGGGCCGATGTCATCTTTGTCATGGAGCGCGGTCACAAGGCGCGGATACAAGAACGATTTCGCGATTCGAGGCTGCCGCCGATTGAGGTGTTGGACATTCCAGAAACCCTGCAATACATGGACCCGGAATTGCAGCGCCTGCTGCGGCTCGCCATCGATCCTGAGATAAACGCATTGCTCGCCGCGCAAGACTCCGGCGATTCAACGCCGGACGAAGATCACGAAAATTGATCCGAAACAAATCCAACCGATGCGGGGTTATCTCTCGTATGAAATTGAAGCAGAATCCGAGAATGAAACCCCAATCGAGCAAGAGGCCGTTGACGTTCGGCGATTTTGTAAACGGCGTCTACAAAACGTGGGGACAGCAAAAAGCGGCGGGAATTATTCAACTCGCGCTGAAGATGAACCTCGTCGAATTCCGCGGCGCGCACAAATTTGTCGTTTCGTAACGCGATTTGGAAAGGGGTGTGCCTCGTTTATCCGTCACCCGGACCAGAATCAACAGAAGGCAACGAAGCACACGAAGAAGGACCAGAGCACAGACCGGACGACTTGTCCCTCTTCGTTCACTTCGTTGCCTTCTGTTAATTTCCTTCGGGCAATTCTTTTTGTCACTGCGACGATTGCGTTAGGGGATTGGCATTCTGCGCAAGCAAGCTAGGCTGTGCGCCAGCATGACTCGCAATGTCGTCGTATGGCTGCTCGGTTTGTTTTTCGTGGGAGCCGGTGCAAATCACTTTCTCAATCCGGCGCCGTATCTCTCGATGATTCCGCCGTATCTGCCAAAGCCCGAGGCGCTCAATATCATCAGCGGCGGGGCGGAGATAGCGGGCGGCATTGGCGTTCTTATTCCGCAGACGCGAGTGTGGGCTGGCTGGGGTTTGATCGCGCTTCTGGTCGCAGTTTTTCCGGCAAACTTGCAAGTGGCCCTGCACGGATGGAAAGGTGTGAACATCGCGCGCTGGATCTTGTGGGCAAGGCTTCCCTTCCAGCCGCTATTGATCGCGCTGGTCTATTGGGCAACCATCAAACGGCGTTGCCCAAAGCAGTAATTTCGGACAGCTAACCGCCCAGCGCCGTTTGGCGAATGATTTCGCGAAGGGTCGTGCCTGGCCGAAAGCCGACATACCGCCCAAGTTTTGCAACCACCGGTTTCCGCCGCAGCATGTCCTGAAAGCCCGGCGCGCACGCTTTGTCGTAAGGAATGTATTCGATGGTTGACGAGGACTGAAGAATTTCAATGACCGTCTCGGCCAATCGAACAATGCTCACTTCCTCGGTGGATCCGATATTGAAAATTTCGCCGCGCGCTTTAGGGCAATCCTTCAGCAGCAACAACGCTTTCACCGTATCATTCACGGAACAAAAACAGCGCGTTTGTTTTCCATCGCCAAAAACCCGAAGGGGCTTCCCGGCTTTGGCGGCTTCGATGAAACGCGGCAGCACCATCCCATATTGCCCCGTCTGGCGCGGGCCGACGGTGTTGAACAGCCGGGTGATGATGACGGGCGTCTGGTATTCGCGAAAATGCCCGAGCGCGAGGAATTCATCCATCAACTTCGAGCAGGCGTAGCTCCACCGGCTCAAATGCGGCGGCCCAATCAGCAAATCGTCCTCTTCGGAAAACGCGTCGCGCTGGCTCTTGCCGTAAACCTCGGAAGTCGAGGCCAGCAGCACGGGGACTTTGGCTGCCGTCGCCGCGTCCATGATGAATTCCGTCTCGTGCAGATTGGTTTGGATTGTGCGCAGGCTGGAAGCCATCACCAGTTCGACACCCACCGCCGCCGCAAGATGATAAATGAACTGTGACCTGGCCACGATCGTTTGCAAATCGGCCAGCGCGGAAACCTTGGAAACCACGATCCTTAAATCTTTGTGGGACTTCACGGAATCCAGATTTTCCAACCGGCCGGTGGAAAGATCGTCAATGACGGTCACGGCGTGGTCCTCCGCCAGCAGCCTTTCGACAAGGTGCGAGCCAATGAACCCCGCCCCACCGGTTACGACGACATGTGATTTTTCGCTCACGAAGCGCTCAGTGTGCGAGAGACCGCCGCCGAAACAAGCTGTAAAAACACGTTCGGTAGGGCGAGACTCTGTCGAGCCCTGATTAAGTCTTTCCGCCAAAGTCGAAAAATCCATAATGGGCTCGACAGAGTCTCGCCCTGCCCCAATTTTGGTAGGGCGGACCTGCGTGTCCGCCCAAATATTCGCACCCGCTTTCAATCACACCCGGAGCGGGGAATCGTTAAAAAATCAAGTTTGCTGATGACAGCGGATCAGCCTGCCATCCAACCTGAATCAGGAAAAGTGGCCAGCCCTCCGAAATGTTTGCGAAGACGGGTCTCGCCAACGCGCGACCAGCGCGAAGCCTCCTATCCGCCGTCTCGTCCTCCGAAGCTTTAGCGAAGGAGGAAGCTGCAGCGAAGGGGGCAGCCTCGGCGAAGACGGAAGACGAGCAGAAAGCTGGAAAAAATGAAACAACGCCTTTTATCAACAGAACGGACCAGATGAGAAAGCAAAACTGTCATTTTTCTAGGACCCTTTCACAGCTCTCAATTGTTCATCAGTTCGGTTTGCGGCCTCAAATTGAAAGGCTTGGAGTCGGCTAAAACTCCAGCCTTTCAGAAAACGCCAAAAGGTCCATTTCTTCGCCGCCTTGATTTTCGTCCATCTTGCCTTGGCCGCGTTACCCCCTGTGCCAGAGAAACCCCAAAGGCAGACTGGAAAAGGACTTGCAAATCTTTGGAGCAAGAGGAAAATCACGAAAAAGGCTCACGCTGGTAGTGGGCAAGAAACCAAATGGGAAATCCCGATTTGACTATCCAATACGCCGCCGACCTGGAATTTCCGGCGATTGACCCGGCCAACCCCGTCCCGCGCCGAACTCAAACTGGGCATCTTCCCGCCGGATCATCACGTCCCGCCCGCAACGTCGACGCCGACGCCTGGGACACTGGTGAAATAAATGTAAATTCGCCAAAGATTTGAATAATGCGAATCGTACAGAAAATCATTTTGGGTGTTTTAGTTATCCTCGTCGCGACTCCGTTAACAGCATTGTCCAATAGTGGCTATCTTTGGCTCGTCGAGAACAACGGGGTGAGCATCGAGAAGATCAATCCTAGCTCTGGGGCGATCGTGCAGACAATACCTAATTCTCCCGTAAACACGTGGTATCCCAATAGTCTCACCTACGGAGGAGGCTATCTTTGGCTCGTCGAGAACAACGGGGTGAGCATCGAGAAGATCAATCCTAGCTCTGGGGCGATTGTGCAGACAATACCTAATTCTCCCGTAAACACGTGGTATCCCAATAGTCTCACCTACGGAGGAGGCTATCTTTGGCTCGTCGAGAACAACGGGGTGAGCATCGAGAAGATCAATCCTAGCTCTGGGGCGATCGTGCAGACAATACCTAATTCTCCCGTAAACACGTGGTATCCCAATAGTCTCACCTACGGAGGAGGCTATCTTTGGCTCGTCGAGAACAACGGTGTGAGCATCGAGAAGATCAATCCTAGCTCTGGGGCGATCGTGCAGACAATACCTAATTCTCCCGTAAACCCGTGGTATCCCAATAGTCTCACCTACGGAGGAGGCTATCTTTGGCTCGTCGAAAACAACGGGGGGAGCATCGAGAAGATCAATCCTAGCTCTGGGGCGATTGTGCAGACAATACCTAATTCTCCCGTAAACCCGTGGTATCCCGAAAGCCTTACGTTCGAGCAACAGTGGGCTATGACAACAAGCTCATCACCGAGTAACGGTGGGAACACCGGCGGTGGGGGCACATACGATGATTGGACGACGGCTACAGTCACAGCAACCCCAAACTCCGGTTACACATTTGCTAATTGGACTGTTGGCGGAAGCGTCGTCAGCACTTCGGCAAGTTATCCATTCACAGTTAGTGCGGATACCGCATTGGTTGCTAACTTCACACAGATTACCTATATCATTGCCGTCAGCGCCTCGCCCAGCATTGGCGGCACGGTTGGCGGCGGTGGCACATTCGCTTCAGGCACTTCACAGACGGTGACCGCCACGGCAAACAGCGGTTATGTATTCATTAACTGGACGGAAAATGGAAGCGTGGTTAGTTCCTCTGAGAGCTACAATTTCACACTCAATGGCAATCGCAATCTGGTGGCGAATTTCAATCAGATTATGTATGCCATCGCTGTCAGCGCCTCGCCCAGTATTGGCGGCACGGTTGGCGGCGGTGGCACATTCGCTTCAGGCACTTCACAGACGGTGACCGCCACGGCAAACAGCGGTTATGAATTCACCAACTGGACGGAGAACGGAAGCGTGGTTAGTGCCTCCGCCAGCTACAATTTTACGCTGAGCGGCGACCGCAATCTGGTGGCAAATTTTGCACAGATACCACCGCCGCAACTGACAATTATTCTTTCTGGGCTAAATGTCCTTTTGACGTGGCCTACGAATGCGATCGGCTTCACTTTGCAATCCGCCACCAACCTTGGCTCATCAGCGGTCTGGACAGCCGTCTCCCCAGCGCCGGTCGTCGTCAACACAAATAACACCGTGACGAATGCCATCTTCGGCACGGAGCAGTTTTACCGACTGTCAAATTAGGGTAATTATCCCTTGCTAGTAGGATTGCGAGGTGAGTTTGTATTGGCGGAGTAACCCCCCGGCGAAATGATCTGTGGTCCACTGCGCCCTACCGCCCGTCCTCATGCCGGTTGGGCCTGAAAGTGAAACGGTCCTTGAAAGTGAAAAGGTCAGTCCTAGAAAAATGAAAGTATGCTTTCTCATTTGGTCCCTTTTGTTGATAAAAGGCGTTACCGGCTTCCTCACTTTTGACACTTTTTGCATTCGGAAATGGGAATCAGTTTTCATCCGCTGTTATTCCCGCCGCTCGCGCCGGGGCCCTAAAAACCGCATTGCCCCCACGCGCAAGCGTCTGCCCAATGATTCGTGGTTCCCAGATGCCTTCAGTGGAATAGGACCCCTTCACTCCCACCTTCACGCTCTTAAGCTGCGTAGAACGCCGTATAGCGCCTGTCAGGCCTCGCCGGTTAGCCTCCTGCGCATCACGGTAATTATGACGCGATCTGTCAATGGACCAGCATTATTGCCGTGGACGAACTCGGAGTATCGTCCAAGGATATCACCAGCAAAGACGGCCAAATGAAATCTCAAGGCGCGGATTACTTTGCGAATTAGGACAGAGAATCAGGCCAGATCCAGAACGAGGACATCCGCAGCGGCAGCGAAACCCGCCGGAGCGAAGTCACGGGGCGCTTCAACCGCATCAGCCAGCAATACAACGAAACCGAAATCGCCTTTCAGCCATTTCTGTCTGACCTGCGCGACGTGCAGAAGTTTCTTTCGACCGACCTGACCGCCGGTGGTCTGGCCGCGATCAAAGACAGCGCCGCCAAGGCGGCCAAGGACGTGATTCCGCTCAAGGAATCCCTTGCCAAGTTGTCCGGGGATTTCCAACGCCTGGGTCTTTCGATGTCGCCAACCACCACGGCGAGATAAACCAGACCGTAGTGGTAAATTTGGAAGGCAAAGGTGGCGCCTCCTCCGGGGTCCTGGGATTTTTTGGCGTTGCATCCAGTGGTGTCGCTGCGCTTAACCGCCGGCTGCACTCTGGCAATCCCTTCCGGGATGACGGTCTGCCGCCAATGTTTTTGCCTCTGTTCCCGCCTGGACAATCGATGCCTCGTTTGTCATGCTTCGCATTATACCAAATAAACGTGGTATTGCAAGCTTAATTGACAAAGGCGGTTTTTGGCATTATTTTTCTCCCCGTCGCCGTCAGGGCGTGTTCTTTGACATTTTGCGTTCATTTCAGGCCGCGAGGAACCTCTGCGCTCTCCGTGCCTCAGCGCGCGATTGGGTTTCATGCCACAATGAAACCAAACCGCGTCCACAGGGGAAAAGAACTCTCGCGCAGAGAAGATGAGTGCGCAGAGGGACAGAAATCGTCAGCGGGGCGTTGCACGCTATTGCACCCGTGGTTGCGCATATCTGCCTTTGTGATCCCTCTGGCTAGTGCGGATCTTTAAAGGAGTCCCCACCAAAGAATTGGTGAGACCCGCCAATAAACCTTTGTAGTTGCACGTGGACTGCTAACGTCGCCGTCCGATTTGGCGTTTATCGGTTTTACCAATTCCCTGCCGGGTGGGGCACCCGGCCTACTTGGCCGGCGGCATTCCCCTTTGTTTCCTTGATGTTGAGATCTCCTGCGTTTCGAAAATGTTGCCCTTTTTGTTGCCACTTTTTGGGAGATTATATGCATAAAACAATATCCCCCACTTCATCTCAGCGCTCGCGCGCCTCCAATCACACCAATTGGCTTGGTTGTGGCCGAACCACCTTGACTGGCATCACGGGTGATGCCATATTTTCGGCTTGGATATCGTGCAAGATACCAATGTATTCATCGCTGCCTTGCGGAGCTCGGAGGGAGCCAGCGCCGAGGTGCTGGATCGCGCTTTGGCGCTTCTGGATCAGGCCTATCTGGGGGCAGCGCTTTTGGCGGAATACGAGGAAATTATCCAACGGGGTTCCTTATGGGTGGACGTTCCCGTGTCTTTGGCAGAGCGCGAAACTTTGTTGGATGATTTTTGCGCGGCAGCTCTCTGGCAGCCGATTTATTTCAGATGGAGGCCGAATTTGCCCGACCCTGGCGATGACCATGTCCTGGAGCTGGCCATTGCTTGCGGAGCGGAGCACCTCGTCACTCATAATATCCGGGATTTCCAGCGTGGTGATCTCACTTTTAGCTGGCCACGCTTTGTGACCCCGGCACAACATTTGAAGATTGTTCGATGAAAACTATTCCTTATCGCTGTGATGATGCCAAGCACAAGGCGCTGATGGGCGTGGCCCATTCCTGCGGAACCAGCGTGCAGCGTCTTTTTGACAACTTTGTGACTCATGTCATTGCCGAGCGTCAGGCCGAGGCGCGATTTCTGCTGCGGCAGCAGCGTGGAAATCCCGCGCGGGGCCGCCAGCTTTTGGCGGAAATCCGCCAGCGCATTTCCGCCGCCAAAGAAGGAACCGGAAAATAATTACCGGACTTGGCGATCTGGAACAAAACACCATTTCCGCCTCCGTTCCCGCTCGGACAATCGATGTTTCGTTTGTCATATCGGCATAATACCACTGAATCGTGCAATTGCAGCCTTAATTGACACGAGGGATTTTCGGGCTTATTTTTCTCCCTGTTGCCATCAGGGCGTGTTCTTTGATAAACACTTGCGTTCATTTCAGGCCGCGAGGAACCTCTGCGTTCTCAGCGCCTCTGCGCGCGACTGCGTTTCATGACCTGATGAATCCACAAAGGGAAAAAACTCTCGCGCAGAGAAGATGAGTGCGCAGAGGATCAGAAATCGTGATTGGGGCGTTGCACGCTATTGCACCCTATTGCACCCTTGGTTTTTCGCGACGTATTGGGCTCTTCCATTCCGAAAATGTTGCTGGTTGTTGCCACTGTGTTGCCATTTTTGTTGCCACTTAAATGCCTGGCAATCAACAATGTAACGGATGTTGCCGCTTTTCGGAGATTATATGCATAAAACCATAGACTCGCGCCAGGGTGATTAACCCCTGATGAAGGATTCTGCCTCACGCCCTCTTGCGCGCTTGTAACAATTCACAGTTTGACACCGACTTGTGCCGTCTTATTATAGCGAACACGTTATTTTGAAATTAACTCAAAAAAGGAAACTCTATGGCTATTAAAGTTGGATCGAAAGCACCGGACTTCTCTCTCAAATCGAAGACTGAAAGCGGCTTGGTGGACATCAAGCTCAGCGCAAATCTCGGCCAGAAAAATACGGTGCTGCTGTTTTTCCCCGCCGCCTTCACGGGCGTTTGCACGAAGGAAATGTGCGATATTTCCGGCGGCATCTCGCAGTATTCCAACCTGAACGCCGCTGTCATTGGAGTGAGCGTCGATTCGCCCTTCGCGCAGGAAGCGTGGGCCAAGAAGGAAAACATCACGATTCCGCTGGCCAGCGATTTGAACAAAACCGTCACCACCGCCTATGACGTTTTGATTCCTAATTTCCTCGGCATTGGCGATTTTTCCGCCCGCGCCGCGTTTGTGATCGACAAGGAAGGCGTCGTTCAATACGCCGAGCAAACGCCGTCTCCGAAGGAGTTGCCAAATTTCAGCGCCATCCAAGCCGCGCTGGCGAAGTTGAAGTAAGTGATTCCCGCGCGCTTGTGGCAGATCTCTGTTGAATCGTCTGCCGAAGGCGAAGAAGCTCTGGCGTCGCTGTTGGAACGCATGTTCGCAGCGGCGCCTTCTGTTTTTCGCGAGGAGGACAGCGGGAAAATTCTGATCACGGTGTATCCGGAAATCTTGCCGGAAGCCGAGGCGCGTCTGGGCGGAACTTTGGCCGAGGCGCTGAAAAATCTTGCCGTCTGCGGGCTCGACCTGGGTGCGAATCGGTTCGAGATTAAGCCGCTGCCCAAAAAGAATTGGGCCGAATCCTGGAAACACCATTTCCACCCAATTTCCGTTGGCCGCCGCCTTTTGCTAAAACCGAGCTGGAGCAAACGCCGCGCGCTTCCCGGCCAGCGCGTCGTCGTGCTGGATCCTGGATTGAGCTTCGGCACCGGGCAGCATCCGACCACGCTTTTTTGCCTGCAACAATTGACGCGTCTCCGGCGCGATGGCGCGGAGCAGTCACTCCTGGATATTGGCTGCGGGTCGGGAATTCTCGCCATCTCCGCGGCGAAAATCGGTTACTCGCCCGTCGCTGCTTTCGATTTCGATCCTGAATGCATTCGCAGCACCAAACAAAACATCAAACGCAATAGCGTCGAGGTGAAATTGCGCCAGGCCGATTTGACGAAGGAACCGCTTCGTCCAAAAAAGCGATACGACGTCGTTTGCGCAAATTTGATTTCGCCCCTGCTGATTCAGGAAGCGGAGAAAATTCGCAATTGGCTCGAGCCCGGCGGAAAACTTTTGGTGGCCGGAATTCTTGCTCGGGAATTCCCCGAATTAACACAGGTGTTGCATGATTTTAACTTGACTTTGGAAAGATCGAAGGTAAATAAGGAATGGAAATCGGGGCAATTCGCCCTGTTGCAGTCCATGGGTAGCCGGACGATGCAACAGCGGATTTAATCCGCTCGATCCGGGCTCATGTGGTTGCGGCGACGTCGCAATGACGCAGCGTCGCCATCCGAGAAGGAATGAGTATGACAAAGACGCTGAACTTGATTCAGGACACTGTCCACAATACCAAACACCCCTTCCGACAGGCCGACAACCGTCCGGCCAAAGCCCAGAAAAATCGCTACGAACGCCGCAAAATTCGCGGGTTCCTGAAGTTAGGCGATTGGGGCGAGCAGCAGCAGCAGGCCTAGCGTTTAGAAGTCTGGCGAAACCATTGCGCCGCATCTTCCAATGCTTTTCGCGGCGGAGTTTGCGGGAGGCCAAGTTCGCGGATGGCCTTGGCGGGATTGAAAAACATCTTGTAGCGCGCCATCCGCACGCCCGCCAGAGGGGCTTTGGGTGGTCGGCGCGTGATGGAAGACATCGCCTCGTCGAAATAGGCGGCAGCCAGCGCAACCCCATAAGGCACGCGAAATTTGGGAGCGGGTATTCCCGTCAAATCTTGCAAAATGTCCAAGGCCTGCTTCATGGTCAGGTTCCCTTCCGCGCTGCCAAGGATGTAACGCTCGCCAATCCTCCCTTTCTCCGCCGCGAGGATGTGCCCGAGCGCAACGTCGCGGACATGGACCCAATTCAATCCCGTGTCGAGATACGCGGGCATTTTGCGCTGAAGAAAGTCCAATATAACTTTTCCAGTTGGCGTCGGTTTTACGTCCAGCGGGCCGATGGGCGCGGAGGGATTGACGATGACGACGGGCGCGCCCTTGGCGGCCATCTCGCGCGCCACCACTTCGGCTTTCCATTTCGAGAGCTTGTAATGGTTGCGCATTTGCGCCTCGCTCACTGGCGTTGATTCGTCGGTCGGCACGAAGGGCACGGCATCCTGCGCACCCAGCCCGATGCAGCCAACCGTGCTCGTGTAGACGATGCGTTTGCAGCCGGCGTTCACGGCGGCTTCGATCACATTCCGCGTGCCATCGACATTCGCGGCATACATGGGCGCGTAATCCGGCAGCCAAAGGTGATAGCTGGCGGCAACGTGAAAACACCAATCGCAGCCGCGCATGGCTTTTTCCATGACCGCCTTCTGCGAAACGTCGCCTTCGATCTTCTCGCACGCCAGTCCCGCCAGCCCCCGTTGATCGCTGCCAGCGCGCCTGAGGACCTTCAGCCGATGGCCCTGAGCGGCCAGTTGATGGGCCACATTGGCCCCGATAAACCCCGTTGCACCTGTGAGAAAACAGTTCATGGTTCGTCAGTTCAAAATCGTAGCGCGGTCGTCTCGAACGCCGTCTTCGGCGACCCGCCGAAGATATGTTAAGCCTCTTATAAATTAGCAAAGCCGAATCCGCGTTTGCAGCCCGGGCCAGTCAGCGGGACGCCAACTGGAGGCGACCGAGACGGTCGCGCTGCCTTTTTTTCCGCATCGGTCGTCTAAACCGTTCCGCCTCAGCCGAATTGGCCCCGACGCGTCCGGCAAATTATTACAAAAAAAATTCGACATTGCCGCGATATTGTGAATAACTCATGGCCAGTTCGATATGTCGAAGAAAATCAATAGTCCACGCAAGAAATTCACCCGTCAGGAATTGCGAGATCTGGACCTGGAGATTCTGTTCCTCGAAGGCGTCGTGCGCCGTGACCCCGAATACATCGAGGCCCTCCAGATATTGGGAGATAACTACACCCGCCGCGGTCGTTTTGCCGATGGCCTGAGGATGGACGAGCGGCTGATCCGCTTGCGCCCCGAGGACGCCATCACGCGCTACAACCTGGCGTGCAGTTACTCCCTTACCAACCAGATTGATTTGGCATTCGAGGCCCTTCACGAGGCTATCAAGCTCGGATACCGCGACTTCAAATCCCTCGACAAAGATCCCGACCTGAAGAACTTGCGCGATCACAACGAATACAAAAAGATTCGCGCCAAACTTCGCGAACTTTCGCCAAAAGCGTCCTAAGGCAATTTGCCGCCGGGCTGCCGCGCTCGACCCACCCCATGAATGTCACTGTAAATCGACAAAGGCGGCATTATCGCACCGTCACGTTCGACGCGAAAACCAACGAGGTGCTGCTCATCGAGCAGCGGCTGCTGCCGCACGAATTTAGGATCGCGCCGCAAGCCGATTACAAAGCCACCGCCCGCGCCATTGCTGATATGGTAGTTCGAGGCGCAGGCGCTATCGGGGCGACCGCAGCTTATGGATTGGCCCAAGCAGCGCTCGCCTTCAAAGGCAAGGAGCTGAAGAAATTTTTGCTGCACATCGAGAGCGCATCTCAAACGTTGGCGAACGCCCGCCCCACCGCCGTCGATCCGGTGAACGCGATGAAAGACGTCCGCGCCGCGATGCAACCCGGCGAAACGGTCGAGGAACAGCAATCGCTCGCGCTGGCCGCCGCCGAGCAATTCGCCCACGACGACGTCCAGCATTGCGAACAAATCGGCCGCCACGGCGAGCCGCTCATTCGCGAAGGCATGCGCGTGCTGACGCATTGCAACGCCGGCTGGCTTGCGTTTGTCGATATCGGCAGCGCCACTGGCCCGCTTTACGCCGCGCAGGAAGCCGGGAAAAAATTTCACGTCTATTGCGACGAAACCCGCCCGCGCAGCCAGGGCGCAACATTGACCGCATGGGAGTTAGCCCAGCAAAAAGTCTCGCACCAAATCATTGCCGATAACGCCGCCGGCCACTTGATGCAGCGCGGGGAAATCGATCTCATCATCGTCGGCAGCGACCGCACCTTGGGCCGCACCGGGGAAGTCGCCAACAAAATCGGCACCTACACCAAAGCCGTGCTGGCCGCCCGCCACAAAATTCCTTTCTACGTCGCCATCCCGCTGTCAACAATTGATTGGACCATGCCCTGCGGACTGGACATTCCCATTGAGGAACGCAGCGAGAGCGAAGTCCTCGGCGCCTGGGGCAAAAACGCCAAGACCGGCGAATTTGGCTGCGTCCGCGTGGCCAACCCAACGAGCACCGCGAGAAACCCCGGCTTCGACGTCACACCCGCTGAATTGATCACCGGCATCATCACGCCCGAGGGCATCTTCAAACCCAAAGATTTGTGGAAGAACCGCAAAAAGTTGGGCTTCAAGACCGCGGAGCAGGATTTCCTTTCGCGGGCCAAGCCCGACACCGGCGGAGTAAAGCGTTAAGTGTCTGCGACCGTCAGGCCGACACGAGCCGAAGGTCGGCGGCTCTTCGCGAAGTCCATGCAGCCGCGCCGCTCTGCATGCCTCCGCGTCGGCGGGAGCGAGCGCGCGGATGCGGATGGGATTAGCCTTCGAATAGGATTCGATGGCACGGTTTTCGTTCATGATCTGGCGGAGCTTCCATTGTCGGGTTTCGTCGTTCTATCTTGACGGTGAGAGGCTTTGCATCGATCTCGCCGTGCCAGCAGTCGAGTTTTGCCGGAAGCATATTTGTCTCGCTGGCGAAATGCGCCGTGATCTTCAGGGACTGATTTGTGCCTGGATCAATCTCGATCGGCAGCCGCAGGCTCTCCGACGATTTCAGTGTTTTCACCGCTTTGAAAAACTCCGCCGCAGCCGGACCGTCTAAAAAAAGAAGCCCGCCATCACGGAGACATCGAAGATCCCTCCTGGACCACAGCTGCGCAACGGATTGCACAATGCGCAGACTCGAATCGGTTCGGTGCCTCCATTCTTCAAGACGAAAGCGGCATGGATCATTCCGTTTGAGTTTGGTTTCAATGAAGGCAGAAGCATTTGGCAGCTCAATCCGCTTGAATCGTTCGTGCGTTTGGCGGCCTGAAAAGAGCCAGTTTGTGGAGCGGAAGGCGCCTGGCCAAGCCCGCGACTGCTCAACACCAGGCCGAGAATGCAGGTGAACAAAATGAGGGCGGTGCAGACGACGAATTTAAGCCCCGCAATCATGCGTCCAACGGGCTTTTGATCGATGAAAATTGGCTCTTTTCCATTCCAGTTGGAGCGCAGAAGCGGGAGCAGGTTCAAGATTTCGTCGAAAAATTCTGCTGGCCGATTTGATTCTTGCCAGAAAAGGGGCGGTGGTGACATATTAGAGGCGCTGCGGAACGCGGGAGACTGACCGCCCTTTGCCCTCTTTGGAAGGCAGGAGGCGGGTTGTTTTTTCTCGCGGTCCGACGCTCGTCCGAGTTCGCGTTCATTGTTGCGCGGTCTGCGATGAGCGGATAAGATGACCGTTCGATCACGAATCGGGACGCGAGATGATCCGATGTTGGACGGTCCGGCAAATGGTAGGTTACCCAAGTGGCCAACGGGGGCAGACTGTAAATCTGCTGGCTTACGCCTTCGATGGTTCGAATCCATCACCTACCACCATCTCTCGAGCACCGGTTTCACGAGGCATAATGGCGTCAGCCCCTGCGTGCGGTTAGAAGTGAGCGGCACCGTGCCTGCGTCAAGCGCGGCTGTGTCGAAGTCCAGCCGCTGCGCGTTGCACTGCCAAGCGCGTCGGGGAATCGAAATTGAGGCACTTCCACAGGGCTCTAATCCTCCGCAGCACTCCACGGATGCCGAATGGACGAACCGGCTGTCGCTCCTCAGGGGGTGGATCAAGGCAAAACCCAATTCGATTACGGCGCGGGTGGCGCTGGCGGACGAGACTTCAAAATCTTTTTTCATAGACTGGAGGAAGCGGTCACGGTTTTGAAACAATCTCGCGCGCTTAAGGTGAGAAGTGCCCCCGGGTGGTGGGCTGGCGTGCGGAGGGCGGAGTTGGGATTGCCGGCTGAACGGCCCGAATACGACGCCGCCCTCATGGCAGCCCTCAAGGAATGGCCCGACAACACGTCGTTTTGCTCCATTAGAGCCGCCGAACTGATCTATAGCGAAAGTCGGTAAGACTCGTGTAAGGGAATGCCTTGCAATCTGCTCAGGGTGCATTGCAATGTTTACATGGTAAAATTTACGTATCGCAAAAGAAGAAGATTTCGACGAGTTTCGGAAGGTGCTGGCGGACAACCACGAGGCCGCTGAGAAGGCGCGGGCGCTGCTTGGGGAACTCCACTCAAGTTTGAATGAGATTCGTTCTCACCGCCAGATTGTTGATGGATATATCCCGGCGGTGGTTCAAGGCCCGGGTGTGCTTCTGGTGGAGGATTCAGATGAGGATTTTTTCTTTTTCCGCCGCGCGTTATCCAAGGCGGATGTTCACTGCGAATACGTTCGCGTTGCCAATGGCGTGGAAGCCCGTGCGTTTCTCAAATCCAATGGCCATCGCCCAATCCTCGTATTTTTGGATTTGAAATTGCCGCTCGTGAATGGATTTGAACTCATGGAATGGCTGAAAACTCAGCCATTTTTCAATCACATCCAAGTTGTCATTTTAACCGGCTCCGAAAATGTCAAAGATATGGAAAGAGCGCGCTCGTTGGGCGTGAGTGATTATCTGGTAAAGCCGGTCACGACCGAGATTCTCCAGCGGATGATTCGCCACGCCCCTTCTCAAGGTGGTCCTCCCGGCAATCCCAGCCCGTAATAACGCGCCGGATAATTCGTCCATTGCGGATCACTGAAATAACTGGCCCCGTTGGACAGGGTCACGGTCTGGAGCGGCGTCCACACGGGATTGGCCAGGTTGGTGCAAGCTTCCACCAGAACTGTAAAATTGTTCGCCCCGGTTATGTCGAAGCCAAATTGATTGCTGCGCACGCCGAAATTGCCGTCGGCCGTCTGGATGACTGGGTTCCATAAAATCGGTTCGTATCCTGTCTGACTGGCGAAGGTGCTCCAGCCGGTCGTGCCGGGCATATAATAAAGGGTCGCCGGGCAGCCTGAAAACGAAGTGGAATCCGCCGCTGGCGCGTTCCCAAGGAAGTAAACGCTTGACAGACTCTCGCACTGGAAAAAGGCTTCGACTCCCAGATTCGTCACGGCGCTGGATAAAAAAAGGTTGGTGATGCCATCATAGTCAAAGGCCCCGGCGCCAATGTTCGCAACTCCGCTGCCCAGGGAAAGCATGGACAGATCGTCGCACGCAGCAAAGGCAGCCTGGCCAATGTTAGTAACGGTATCGGGAATCGTAACGGCGGCGAGGGCCGTGCAATTTTGAAACGCGGATTGCCCCACATTCAACACGCCGCTCTGCATCGTCACATTGGTCAGGCTGGTGCATGCCTCGAATGTGAACGACGCCACGTTTGCGACAGTTCCCGGAATCGTCAGAGTGGCCACGCCTGACCCGCTGAACGCGCCGAAGTCGATATTGGTGACGCCATTCGGCACGGCGTAAGTGCTCCCTTTGCCGCCCGGATATGCGACGAGGTTCAATCCGGCCTTGTCGAACAACACGCCCGCGATGCTGCTGTAATTCGCGTTGAGCGGATCCACGTTGATGGCCGACAATTTCGGGCATCCGTAGAATGCATTTGCCCCAATCACAACCACGCTGGCGGGAATGGAGACGCTGGCCAGGAAGGGGCATTGCCCAAACGCCTTCGCGCCAATATTGGTGACTGTATTCGGAATGGTGACGCCAGTGAGGGCAAAGTCGCTGGCCAGTTCAGACGCGGCGATGCTGGTCGAGCCGTTGGCAAAAATGATATTCGTCAATTTGTAGCATTCGTAAAACTCGGTGCTGAAATTGAAGTTCGTGAGATTTCCAGGAATGGTGGCCGTCGCCAGGTTGCCGCAATTAAAAAACGCCTCATAACCGATATTTGTGACGCTGACCGGAACGGTCACGTTGGTCAAGCTGGAGCAACTCGAAAAGGCGTATTCCCCGACGCTGGCCACGCCGCTGGAAATGGTCACCTTGGCGACGGTGTGCGGAAAGACAGAACTTGTTCCGTTCGAAAGCCCGGAGACAGTCAGGCCATTGATGCTGGCCGGGACCACGACCTGATTGCTGCCTCCCGTATAAAGGGTGAGTGTGATGGTGTTGGTATTGGCGGCATTGACGCTGTAATTGAATCCGCCGCCCGATCCGGTTTGGCCTTGAACCGATGACGACATCCCGATGGCCAGTGCCGAAATAATCGCAAGGAAAAATTGTTTCATAAAATTGATTCGCAGAGCATACACTGATACTTGGCCGAGGTGGTAATTGAAAAAACGCGGTATTCTATTGATTAAAGTGATGGCGCTGGCCAGTTCTTCCACCCAATTGTTTAATCTGGAATGCTAACTGCGGCGGAAATAGTCGGGCTGGTCGCTTCCGCCGTTGGTGGCGGGGCGGTGAATGCCGTCGCGGGGGGAGGCACGCTCCTAACCTTCCCGACCCTTCTTGCGTTTGGCACTCCGTCCGTAACTGCCAATGCCACCAGCACCTTGGCGCTAGTCATTGGCACCAGTGGCGGGATGTTTGGGAATCGGCAATACACGAAGGCGGTGATGCCGCTGCTGAAACGATTTTTGCCGGTGAGCGTGGCGGGCGGGTTGATCGGCAGCGCGCTTTTGACGCGCACCAGCAGCGCGACGTTCTCCAAATTGGTGCCGTTCCTGATTTTGTTCGCGACGCTAATTTTTCTGGCCCAGGGCTTTTTCCGGCGCTACGCAAGTTCGCAGAGCGACGCCAAAAAGGATGAAAAGCCCATGCACGTTTGGGGGGCGGTCCTTTTTCAATTTATTGTCGCCATCTACGGAGGCTACTTCGGCGCGGGCATTGGCATTTTGATGCTCGCCACGCTGGGCTTCATCGGGATGCGCAACATCTACGAGATGAACACGCTCAAGACCATTCTCGGCTCGCTCATCAATCTCATGGCCGCGCTTTGGTTTATTGGCGCGGGTTTGATTGACTGGCCGCGCGCGGCCATCATGACGGTGGGGGCGGTGGCGGGATATTATTTGGGCGCCCATTATTCCCAGCGCATTTCCCAGGCTCGCGTGCGGCAGATTGTCACCGCCATCGGATTCATCATTGCGGCAGCGACGTTTTACAAGGAGTTCGTTCGATAAAATTGCTTTGCAATTCTTTTCTCACCCCATGGCCGTTTTGCCGCAATGCCTTGCGTTGTGTTCTCGGGGACGCTGGCGTATGATGGGGCCGATGACGTTGCATCTTTATTCTGTGGGCTTTGCGATGCGGGCCGTTTTTGATTTGACACCGTAATGAATTCGACCGACAACCCGGATGCCCAATTGCGGCTTATATCCTTGCGTGTGCGCCGCGGTTATATCGTCGCTTTGCTGTTTGTCGCGACGCTGAGCGCGGGGGCGGGGTTGGAGCGGTGGTTTCTGAATTCCGGCGTCCCTCCCGATTCGACGGCGGAATTCCGCTTGATGAGCGAGGCGTGGCGCATCATTGACCGGTTTTATGTAGATCGCCCGGCGGTGCGTCATGCGCAGATGGCGGCGGGCGCAATCGCCGGGATGACCGAGGCGCTTGGCGACACCGGCCACAGTGTTTATCTCACTGCCAACGAAGCGCGCAAGGCGGGCGCGGCGGTGCAGGGCCGCTTGAACGGCATTGGTGTCGAAATTACGCAATCCACCAATCACCAGACCGTGATCGTCGCCCCCATGGAAGGCTCGCCGGCGCAGCAAGCGGGCGTGCGTCCGGGGGACGTCATTCTGGAAGTGGACGGCCACTCGGTCAGCGGGATGCCGATCAGCCATATTTCGGCGCGGATGGCGGGGGAAATGGGAAAGCCGGTGGCGCTGACGCTGTGCAACCCGAGCGACGGCAAGAAGCGCGAAATCAAAATCGTCCGCGCCGCGATGAAAGTGAACAACGTGACGTGGCAGCGTTTGCCCGGCACCGATCTCGCGCACCTTCGCATTTCGATGTTCAGCGAAGGGTTGACTTCTGATCTGCGCAAGGCGCTGGTCGACATTCAGGGGCAGGGGATCAAAGGCGTGATTTTGGATTTGCGCAATAATCCCGGCGGCGCGCTGGAAGAAGCCATCGGCGCCGCCAGCCAGTTCATCGGGACCGGCAATGTGATGTGGGAAAAAAATGCCATGGGCGCAATTTCGCCCGTCGCCGTGCAATCCAACGGCGTGGCCACAAACATTCCAATAACGGTGCTCATCAATTCCGGTTCAGCCAGTGATTCGGAAATTGTGGCGGGCGCCTTGCATGATTCGCATCGCGCCAAGTTGATCGGCGAAACGACCCTCGGCACCGGAACGGTGTTGACGCAATTCCAATTGCCCGACGGCTCGGCCATGCTGCTGGCGGTCCAGGAATGGCTCACGCCCAATAAGCAATCTTTCTGGCATCGCGGCATCGAGCCGGATGAAAAAGTCTCCATGCCACCCGACGCGATTCTGCGCCCGTCCTCCGAAAAGGAGATGACGGCTGATGAGCTGGGCAAAAGTCACGATGCGCAATTGCTCAAGGCGATTGCCGTTCTATCTCAATCCCTGGCCAAAAGCTGATCCAGCTTTTTAATGGCAGGGACGCCTCGCCGAGGCCTCCGGGGGCTCTCGCAAGTCCGAATGCGCCGGAAAAGTTCCACGGCCTCGTGCGTCTCGGGCGGAAGTTCCGCTTTCCAGAGGAGTCCCTGCCATTGCGGAATGGCGCGCTTGTGATGCGCGCCAATCCCTGCCAGATTCCTCGCCGTGGCAAAGGACCGGCTCAAGCGCAGCCTGCAAGCGACCTTCGTCGGCATGGCGGTCAACGCTGTGCTGGCGGTGGCGAAATTTACCGCGGGCTTTCTCGGCCATTCGCACGCGCTGGTGGCCGACGCCGTGGAATCCACCGCCGATATTCTCAGCTCGATTATTGTCTGGCGCGCGGTGGTGGTCGCCGCGGAACCGGCCGATCCTGAGCATCCTTATGGCCACGGCAAAGCGGAGCCGCTGGCGACGGCGACAGTGTCCATCATGCTCTTGCTGGCGGCGGCGGGCATCGTCCTCAAATCCGGGCATGACCTCGCCTCCTCCGAACAAGCCAAGCCGCGCCTCTTCACGCTGGCGGTGCTTGTCGGGGTGGTGGTTTTGAAGGAGGCGATGTTCCGCTACGTTGCGCGCGAGGCTGAATCCGCCGAGAGCATGGTGGTTCACGCGGATGCATGGCATCATCGCAGCGACGCCGTCACTTCGCTGGCGGCCGCCATCGGCATCACGCTGGCGGTGCTGGGCGGGCCGAAATTTGCCTTCGCGGATAACGCCGCCGCGATTGTCGCGGCCGTCATCATTGCGTGGAACGGCTGGAGATTGCTGAGGCCCGCGCTGGATGAATTAATGGACGCCGCGCCGAATCCGGGGCTTGTCAATCAAATCAAATTGGCGGCCGGAAAAGTCCCGGGCGTGATGCGGATTGAAAAATGCATCGTGCGCAAGGCCGGCTATGATTATTTTGTTGACATGCACATGGAGGTCGATCCCGAATTGACGGTGCGGGCGGCGCACGAGATTTCCCACCGCGTCAAAGACTCGGTCAAACAAACGATGCCCTCCGTCCACGATGTGCTGGTGCACATCGAGCCCGGCGTGGCTGAAAGTGGCTGACGGACGCCGGCCGGCTTGCGGAGCGCGGCTGTGTCGAAGACCAGCCGCAGCGCGTGTCATTGCCGGGCGTGCCGGTCGATTCCACGTTGCTGCGGCTGGTCTTCGACACAGCCGCGCTCCGCGCAGGTCATTTGTAAAGGTGGTAGCCAATGTCGCGGCAGGCGGCGACGATTTCCGGATACGGCGTGTCCGCCACGTCGATGAAGCCGATTTGATAATTCTCTCCGTCCCACGTTCTGCCGGTGAGAGGCTCGTCCTGATATTCGAACCAGTGGCAGCCCACAATCTGGGGATGGCGCAGGGCGCCCCGAACATATTCGCGATAGGCGTTCGCGCGCTCCTGCTGGTTCGGCAGCTCAACCAAGCCGGGCGAAAACAGCCCGCGGTCCATCGCCCCAAAATGAAACTCTCCAATGAGAATCGGGACGTCCGCTCCGCCGTCAAATACAAAATTCGCCACGCTTCGCTTGTAAATGTTGAAGCTGACGACATCGCAATATTTCGCCGCGGCGGCGGAGGCCAGGGGATTGCCCTCGGCGAACCGGCATCCGAGATAAAGCTGGTGCGGCGCGACTTCCTTGATCGCGTTTCGCACGGAGCGGAAATATTCCTCGGCGAGTTTGGTGTAGAACGCTGTCAAATCAACACGCGCTTTGGCCGCATCGGGTTTGATTGTTTCCTGGAGCATCGCGTCCCACGACGAAAGCGTTGTGCCCCAAGCAGCATTCAGTTTGGCGATGTCACCGTATTTCGCCTTGAGGTCGGCGATGAAGACTTTCTTCGCTTCCTGGTCCGCCCCGGACGCCAAGGCGGCCAGCGCCAGCGAGGTTTCGCTGCCCCAGGACATCTCGTTGTCGGAAAAGTAGCCGACGCACCATTCGTCACCCGCGGAAGTTTTCGCTTTTTCCGCCATGGAACGGCGGATGGATGGCGCGAAGGATGGATCGAAGACATCCGGGAATTTGCCCCAATAACCGCCGCTGCCCTCAATCATCCTGGCTCCCCAGCTGCCGATGGAATCCACATATGGTGTCAAACGTACAGCCGTGACGCCTGGGTCGGCCCAGTTGCCAATGGTATTGATGCCCCAGCTTCGCAGCCGGCGATGCACAAGCGCGGGATAATGAAGCGGGCAGTCCGGCCCGTATTTCCTCTGCAAGTTTGCTTTGACGAACGAAAAGCAAAGGGGCGAGCGGCCCGCGTAATGGCCCAAAAGGCAATGCTGGTGTTCCAGAAAATGTGGAAATTCCTGGTCGTCTCCGGGAAATTTCTCGAACCAATTTGTCCGCTCGTCAATCGGCGTCATGTCGCCGTAGCCGATGGTGTCGATGCCGTTGGAAAAAAACAAATGGCCGGATGGATCGACCAGCCACCACTTCCCGTTGACTTTCTGCGCGCGGAAAAAGCCGGTGGCTTCGAGACTCGGTCCAGCGGTCCAGCCGCCGTAACTATTCCAATTGTCAGGACCGCTCTTCGCTTTCAATTCGCGGTCTTCCGCCTCGCGTGCGGCGGCGAGATCTGCCACCGACCTGGTTTTGCCGGGCCAGTCGCTGTGTTTGTATTGGCCGAATGCATCGACGAATGGGAAAAACGAATCCGCATCGCCGGTCCAGACGGCAGGCGCAACGTAGGCGCCCGCCGCCTCAATGCTGGAAATCTCGAACAGATGATCTTCTGCCGGTTTGGCAATGAAGACAATGAGCTGGGTGACGTTGGACGGATCAATCGTGCCCACTCTGCCCCACTTGCCCGGATAGCCGACCATGCCGAACAACTTTGCGAAAACGGCGTTCTCGGACTTTCGATCCAGGACGGCAACGAGCGTGCCGGATTGCCCTGGCGCGAGGGTCAAATTGCCGTTGACGCAATGGCTTTTTCCATCCGCGCCCGGATTATCGATCCGGCTGCAAATCGGAAGCGCATTCGACCCGATATTCTTGACAACGATGCGGACTTCCGCAAAGGGCGACAAGTCCCAATGCTCGTGCGGGGCGCGAATCGAAATGCCGGGCCAGTCCGTTTGGTGGCCTGTCGCTACGCGCCAGCATTGGCGCCCGTCCGAGGAAACTCGCGACACGGACGCGCCATTGGTGCGGACTTGGTTGATATCCAGGGTCTCCACCTCACCGGCAAACGCGAGAGGCTTGATTTCATCCGCTGTCGCGCTCGTGCACAGTGCCATCGCGCAGGCCAGGCAGTTCCAAACAATCATCCAACGCATGCCGAAAGCATGACGCTTCAAATCCGTGAATGTCAAACGCGCTCGGCGAACGGCGCGTCCGCCGGGAGTGATTAGAAGCGGGTGAGGGACGCAGCCGGTCAGGCGGGGCCCGGCTGTGTCGAAGACCAGCCGCAGTGCGTTGAACGGACACGCGCGCCTGCTAATTCCAGTGTGCTGCGGCTGATTCATTGTCGCTTCGCTCCGTCGAACACAGCCGCGCCTAAATGCGTGTGCGCATTACTTCTTTTGCAATCACACCCGCATTCGCCCCCGTCAATGCGGGGCTCGCCCTTGTAAAATCTTTTGCAGCGCGGTTTTCTCCTCGGGGGTTGTCACGTAGGGCAGCAGTTGGGTTGGGTCGGTGAGCGTTTGCCCATTATTCGCGGCCAGATAGGATTGGATGGCTTGGTGCAATGTATCCTCGCTGGTCGTAGAGCTGCCTATGCCGTCCATGCTTATCTTTAGCTGCGACGAGTAGTAATTGCCGTTTTGATCGACCAATGAGGTGTTTTTCGAAATTACAGTGCCAGGCTGCGCGAACTCGTAGCCTTGCAAAACGGAATCGTCCGGCGCCGTCGCAAAATAGGGTTGGAGTTGTGAAAAATCGCCCGGCAGCGCGCCGTTGTTGGCCTTGGCATACGCTTGCATCGCGCCTTGGAAAGTGTTGCTCACTGTGCGCTTGGCAGCTTCCCGCAGCGCATTCAGCGCCTTGTTGAAATCCTCGTCGCTCTCAAGCTGTCGGATGTCCCTGACGGCGTCGAGCCAGTCCTGCTCGGTGAGCATTTGAAATTCCGGAATGGACCGCTCGGGCGCCTGCGCGAGTTTGTCCTTCAATTTTTTCACGCGGTCGAGCCATGAAGTTATTTCAGGCGACGAAGGGTTTTTCTCGGCGGCCAGCGCTTTGGACAATTGATCCTGCAACTGGCCGACCCGTGACCTCAGCCGCAGAATCTCTGATTGCTGGTTGGGCGCGCCAGGCTTCGGCCCCGCGGCTGCCGCCAGCGCGCGCGAGGATTTCTCGCGTTCGTCCGCCAACAGTTTCGCAAGCGTGTCGTGTTCGGCGGCGAGCGCCCTGGTTTGCTCCTGCAGGGATCCAGCGCGGCGGGCTTCGTAAATTCCGGCGCCAAGCGCCGCGGCAAAGGCGGCGGCCACGAGTGTTTTTTGAACAGTTGTCATAAGAATTCCTTTGGTGACGGTGATGGCGGTTGAAGTGGTGGCGGCGCTTTGCGTAAGCATGGCTGCGGACGAAATGCTGGCCGCCAGCCCGGCCGGCGCGGCATGGATGGCTTTCGCTGAAAGTGTGATTGACAGCGCGGCGGCGGTGGTCTGAATGCCGCGATGCCTCAGGAGATCGCGCAATTTTTCCAGCGCGCGCGAAACACGTTTTTGAGCCGTGTCATCGCTGACGCCGAGCGCCTGGCCCACGGAGCGGAAATCCTGATTGCGGAAAAAACGCATGACGATCGCGTCGTAATCGGTTGAATCCAGATCCGCCATCGCATCGTCGAGGGTGGAGCGCAGTTTCTCCCATTCGTGATCCGGTTCGGCGGCTGCATCGATATTTTCCATAGCGAGTTCTTCGCGCCGGCGGCGGCGAAATTCATCACGGCGGTGGTTGTGTGAGATGTTGCGCGCGCTTCGGCAAAGCCAGCCCGCCAGTGACGCGTCCTGCCCGATTCGCCGCGACAATGATTTCGCCGCCTGCGCCAATCCAATAAAAACGCCCTGCGCCACTTCCGCCGCGATATCAGGCGAACTGACTTGCCGGAGCGCGGCGGAGTAGACCAGGCCCGTATGTCGCGCGACGATTTCGGCGAAGGCGTCCTCGCGGCCGAGTTCGGCGTAATCTCGCAAAAGCTGTGCGTCCGGCTTTGTCTGCATCTCAATCAATTAATAACCGCCGTGGAAGAAATCCGACAGGCTTTCCGAGGGCGTTCGCAAGGCGTTCAGCGGCGGCCCGTTCAAGAGAAGGGGCATCCCGTCATTCCCTGTTTTGCCGCTCTTTGTCTTATCTGTGTCCATCTGTGGCTATGCCAGTGGCCTAACTTTTCCACTTTACCGGGGTTCTTCATGGAGTTACGTTGGCTTTAGTCACGATATTTAAAATTTATGAAGAAAAATACTCTATTGGCAGCCGGCGCCGCGTTGGTTCTGGCTGTGTGCGCGAATTCCACCCTGGCCCAGGACGCCCCGGCTCCAAGCCCGATTCCTACTCCGGCTCCCGGGCCCGCCCCGGCTCCCATGCCCCCCGGGCGGCGGCCAGGCGGCCCCATGGCAGGGCGTCCGCTGCGGACGTCTGTCCCGATGGCGGTGCGGAGCCTCCAGGATGTGAAGCGCGGCCTGCAAGCCTCCCAAGATGATATGAGCGGTCACAAACAGTCCGCCATTGATGCGTGCGACAAGGCGCTCGAAGAATTGCAGGCGATCATGAAAGTTCTTCCCGCTCCGCAGCCGCCTCCCCAGCGTCCAGGCGCGGGGATGCCTCCTGGCGGAACCCCTCCCGGGACACCCCCGCCGGCTGCCCCGCAAACGCCGCCTCCGGCCGGAGCGCCGCAGCCGCCGCAGAAATAATGCTTTACTGAACAGCGCGCGCCGTTGGGGCCGCCTGCCCCAAGGCGCTCAGTTGAGGTGTAGTGGACACGCTTGCGGGCCGCGCGGCTTGGCGCTGCCGGTCCAAAGCATCTAGCTGCCGAACCGCTTCAATTTTGGCGAATTGCAACAGGTTGGGAGGATTTCGCCCCAGTTCATGATTGCGTGCCGCTGAGGCAGTGGCATTGAGATAATCCGCCAGGGTCTTTAAATAAAGCTGCGCAAACGGTTTCACATCGGCAGTGGCCCTCGGGATGAGAAATTTCAGCTGGCTCATCGAGCGCTGGATTGCCTGATAGGCTTCCAGCGGCGCCCACTGCTGGATGACTTCCTGGAGCGTTACCTTGGCTTCGACCGGCATTTGATCGGGGCCAAAATGCACATCGACCGGAACGTCAAGACTATTTTGCAGCGTCCGCTGGCAATCGCCCGCCGACCATAGTTGCGAGCGCGTGCCGCTGATGTAATCGATCCAGCTCACGCTCCACCATTTTTCCACGTCAAGGAGCTGGGCGAAGTGGGAATGGAACGCTTGCAGGAAAGCCGTCTGCCAATTCCAACACTGCGGCAGCTGATTGAGCATGGACGCCAGGCACGCGCGACCATCATTGAATCGCAGAAGCTGTTCGACGAAAAGCCGGGCGCAGCTTCGATACAGGCTGGAGGCGCCCGAAAAATCGGCCGACTGCGGGAAACTTAGCTCCTGAAAACTCAACGGAGCGCGCTGGCGCAATTCGGGAGGAATGGTGTCGGCTGTTCTATTCCATCGCACATCGCCTGTCCAATTTTGATCAGGTTGAACGATAAACGTCGGCAGGCTGGTTGATTGCAGATCGGCGCTCAACCCCTCAACGAGCCAGAACGGAACGTCAGCGGATTGGACTCCGGCCTGCCGGTTGGCGATTTCCAATAGGATGGTTTGAATGAGGGACCGCATCAAAACTTGCTCTTTGACCCGGGAAAAAAGCTCCAGCCGATAGGTCCAGCCATAGGAGTCATGGATGGCCCTGAGCTGCGGCACGGCATCCTGCGCCATGGCGGGATTGATGGTCAACTCGATGCGCCCGCGCCACGCGTCGTTCATTCCTAATCTGTTAAGCACCAGCTTTTTAACACGTTCGCAGGATACAACCAAAGTGGCCGGGCTCAATGCGACTTCATCATTGTTCCGGACTGCTGAACCCGCCTTGCTGGAAAGCAGGTAGGCGGAACTCCCTCCAACGAGGGCCTGATTCAACTTGTCCGGGGGCCGAGGCGTGCCTGGCGTTTGCAAGGTGGTCGCGGTGAATTGCTTCGTAACGCTTTGAACCGGATGCGGTTGCGCGAACGCCGATAGGCAGCAAAACCCGGCCAGGAGCCAGGCGAAAAATGGGGTAATAAGTCTATGTGCCTTCAATTTAATCGACCTCAGGCATTCACTTAGCCCACTTTCGGGGAGGCCGTCAAGCGCGAAAAAGGACGCTTGTGCAAGCAAGCGTCCTTTCGTTTTGGTTTTCTAACAAGGGTTCCTTTAAACCCGCCAGAGGTCATGCGCCTCTACCGACTAAATTCAAACAAATCCACGGTCAAAACCGCACAATAAAACCTTCGGGGGGCCTTAAAGAAAGAATTGTGCCACATGACCGGGAATTTTCATTTTTTGAGGCAGGGCGAGACTCTATTGAGCTGTGATTTCTGAGGTGCGGGAAAGAGACGCCATGACCCATTGCCGGCAACCCATATGGGCTCGAGGGAGCCTCGCCGCACGCGGCGTCAGCTTGGGTTCAACTACCCGCTGACGTAAACTAAATATTAGCGTATGTTGAGGGCGCGAAAAGGCTTTTGACACTGGAGGAATTATGAAAATAGAAGGCAATTCAGTTTGCAATTTAATGTCCCGGGAGAAGGGGCTGGCCGGTCTCGTGGCAACGATGGTTTTGCTGACGGCGTGTTCGACACCGCCGCACGAAACCAATGGCCCGGTCGTGAGCGCGGCCGCAGTCGCGCAGCCAGCGAATAGGACTTCGTCCGCAAAGACCGCTCCGCTGCCAACTCCCCCCGCAACGAATGCGCCAGTGGCGGGCACCGAAGAAATGGCTCCCGGTGCGCCGGATCGCGCCGAAGATCCGAACCTGCCACAACTCCTGTCCAGAGACTCGTCCGCAAGGCGCAGTGGAATCCTGTCCTTCCGCGATACGTGGAAATCGCGCATAACCTCAGGCTATTACGACGACGCGATGAGCCGGGTATCAACCTTTGCTCCCTACGTCTATTACGACCATCAGCATATCAACATGCTGGACACGATGCTCCGTTGATGTTGGCAAGAGACGCAGATTAACGCAGATTTTCCGAGAAACCTTTAAAACCCTTTAACTTACGCGACAACATTGCGATGCGCGCGGTTTGCTTCCGTTGTATGATTTGTCGTTATCTACGCTGATCTGCGCCCATTTGCGGCTGAATGGCCTTTTCGGTTTTCGTGATTCGGACGCTTTTTATTGACTTCGAGGAAGCGCGGGTTTTAATACCGCATCGGCAGCCGCCGCGCGAGCATGCCAGACCAATGAACCGCGGAATCATTTCTCTGAATTTGAACAGGCAGGCAACTGCGGCTTTCAGTGTCCCGCCCCTTCGCTCCTGCCGGGAGGCCTTTACGCTGATTGAATTGCTCGTTGTCATTGCAATTATCGCCATCCTCGCGAGCCTGCTCCTGCCGGCCCTCGCTTTGGCCAAGGACCAGGCCAGAACGACTGCTTGCGCGAACAATTTGCGCCAGTTGATCATCGCCACCATCAATTACGAGGACGATCAGAAAGCTCTGCCGCTCGGCTATCCGCCCGATGACTTGGGCGCGGGGCTTAATTATGACCTCGTATGGTATTCGACGCTTCAGCCATACCTTGGGCGGCATTTCACACAGGCTGTCCAAACCAACAAGGTTTTCATCTGCCCAGCCAGCCCCAATGGCGGCTATTCGGGATTTCTTACCTACGCCCAAAACAACGAGATAAACGCGTCGGAGCTTGGCGTAAGCACGACGGCCTACATCAAGTCGATGAAGTACATTCCCCACCCCTCATGGACCGTCATGTATGGGGAGACTGATGGTTACGATGCCTGTCTCTATGCGGACACTGACGACGGCGGCGGCAACGTCTGCTATCGCCATCAAGGCGGTAACGAACACAGTGTCTATTCTCTCAGCACAACGGAGGGAGGGGTGATTGGCGCGAAACCCAAAATGGGCCGCGCTAATCTGGTGTTCCTTGATTCGCACATCGAGTTGCGCAAGTCCGCCCCAACGAACATTTTTAACCCGAACACTCCGTTCCCGGCGCCCCAATAAGCTGTCGCACTCTCTCTTTCGATCGATGATATTCTCGGCAATTCGGGTTGCTTGACGAAGGCCATGCGCTACATTAGCGTTTCGGAAGTGCGGGGAGCCTGATAGAGCCGCGGTGGCATTGAGGCTGAGAGTTTTGCGGAAGCAAATGACCCGTTGAACCTGCTCCAGGTAATGCTGGCGAAGGAAACGCTGCCACCGCCCGCGCCCCCGCGCATCGCTCATTTATGATAGCCACTAAAGATTCGTTCGAGCCCCACAGCAGCGATGCGCTGCCTAATTCAAAGAAGGTTTACATTCCCGGCGCGCTTTTTCCGCACCTCCGCGTTCCGCTGCGCGAGATTTCCCTCAGCCCCACCCGCTCCCGCCTGGGCACGAACGAACCGAATGAGGCGGTCCGCGTCTACGATTGCAGCGGCCCGTGGGGCGATCAGGATTTTGCGGCCGACGCGCGCGAAGGCCTTCCCGCCTTGCGCCGAAGCTGGGTTCTCGAACGCGGCGATGTCGAGGAATACGACGGCCGGGAAGTCGCCATCGAAAATAACGGACACGCGAAAAGTCGCGCTGACGGTGGAATTTCGCTGGAAGGGTTGACGATGCCGCTGCGCCGTCCGCTGCGGGCCAAGCCGGGCAAGGTGGTCACGCAGTTGCAATACGCGCGGCAGGGCATCATCACGCCGGAGATGGAATACATCGCGATTCGCGAGAATTGCGGTAATGACCGCCAGGGCGGCGTCCTCGCGAAACAGCATCCGGGACAATCCTTTGGCGCTGCCATTCCGTCGAAGATCACGCCGGAATTTGTCCGCGACGAAGTGGCGCGCGGCCGGGCCATTATTCCCTGCAACATCAATCACCCGGAATTGGAGCCGATGATCATTGGCCGCAATTTCCTGGTCAAAATAAACGCCAATATCGGCAATTCCGCCGTCGCCTCGAGCATTGAGGAGGAAGTGGAGAAGATGCGCTGGTCGATCAAATGGGGCGCGGACACGGTGATGGATTTGTCCACCGGCAAAAATATTCACGCCACGCGCCAGTGGATTTTGCGCAACTCGCCGGTGCCCATCGGCACGGTGCCGATTTATCAGGCGCTGGAAAAAGTCGGCGGCAAGGCGGAGGAATTGACGTGGGAAATTTACCGCGACACGCTCATTGAGCAATGCGAGCAGGGCGTGGATTATTTCACGATTCACGCCGGTGTGCTGCTTCGCTTTATTCCGATGACGGCGCGGCGCGCCACTGGCATCGTCAGCCGCGGCGGCTCGATCCTCGCCAAATGGTGCCTCGCGCATCACAAGGAGAATTTCTGTTACACGCATTGGGACGAAATTTGCGAAATCATGGCCGCTTACGACGTGAGTTTTTCCATTGGCGACGGCTTGCGGCCCGGTTCCATCGCGGATGCGAATGACGAGGCGCAATTTGCGGAATTGAAGACGCAGGGCGATTTGACGAAGCGCGCGTGGGCGCACGGCGTGCAAGTCATGAACGAAGGCCCCGGCCACGTCCCGATGCACATGATTCACGAGAACATGACCAAGCAATTGGAGTGGTGCCACGAAGCGCCGTTCTACACGCTCGGGCCGCTCACGACGGATATCGCGCCGGGTTACGACCACATTACGAGCGCCATCGGC
The DNA here is from genome assembly GCA_963764165.1 of uncultured Verrucomicrobiae bacterium. Classification (GTDB taxonomy): domain Bacteria; phylum Verrucomicrobiota; class Verrucomicrobiia; order Limisphaerales; family Palsa-1400; genus Palsa-1400. Next base: position 1,105,127 of record CAVXRD010000002.1, on the reverse strand, counting down.
GCGGCGATGATTGGCTGGTACGGATGCGCGATGTTGTGCTATGTCACGCCCAAGGAGCATCTCGGCTTGCCCAACAAAAAAGACGTCAAGGACGGCGTGATCGCTTACAAAATCGCAGCCCATGCGGCGGATTTGGCGAAGGGCCACCCGGGCGCGCAATTCCGCGACAATGCGCTGAGCAAGGCGCGCTTCGAATTCCGCTGGGAAGATCAATTCAACCTCTCGCTGGACCCGGAAACGGCGCGCGAATTCCACGACGAAACATTGCCGCAGGACAACGCGAAGACCGCCCACTTCTGCAGCATGTGCGGCCCGCATTTTTGCAGCATGAAGATCACTGAGGACGTCCGCAAGTTCGCCGCCGAGCAAGGCGTGTCGGACGAGGAAGCGGTGCAGCGAGGGATGGAGGAAAAGTCGCGTGAATTCATCGACAAAGGCGCGGAGATTTACGCACCAGCCAAGGCGGACGCAACTCAGCCGTAACAATTCAGTTGAGAAGGGGAGCGCGACCGTCTCGGTCGCTTCCAGCCGGCGTCTCACCGACTGGCCGTCGCTGAACAAGTCATTTAATTATTCAGGGATGCTCCGTCAAGGCAAGATGCCTTCGGCGGGACGACCGCGCTCCCAATTCAACTTCTTTGGACACGGATAATTTCTCACTGCAACCCGAGCCGCCTCAGCAAGTCCCGCGGGGGCGGCGCGTTTGGATCGAGGCGATGAAATTCGCGCAGTTCTCGGATGGCGTCGTTCGTCTTTCCCAATTGCGAAAGAACGTCCGCCATTTCCAATCGCAGCGGCGGCGAAAATGGATCCCACACTTCCGCCTTTTGCAAATGTCCGAGCGCCTTTGCCGGATCGTTGCGATCCAACTCGAACATGGCCGCGCGATATTGCCCCACCGGCTGGTCGCTGTTGAAAGCAAGCGTTGCAAGCAGGTCGCGGCCCGCGGCGCTATTTGTGTCAAGACTAGTTCTCAATGCCCAGGCGGCGGCGATGCGGACGCTTCGAATCGGATCGTTCAAGAGCGGTTTAATTGCCGCGAAAATTTCGTTTGTTCCCGAAGAATGAGGTTCCAGTGATTTGATGGCCAGCGCGCGCACGAGCGGATGATCGTCGTGAAGCGCGCGGACCAGCGCGGACCTGGCAGCGGCATCATCGGAAAATTGCCAGAGCAAATTCGCCTCAACGGCGCGCCAGTAAGGACTTTCATGGCTGCTGTCAAGCAAGGCAATCAATGAAGCCTCGGCGGATCTATCGGCGGACTGCGCGGCCGCGATGACGCGCGCGCGGTCGCGAGTGGGGCGGCTCATTTTGTTTGTGTACCAAGCGTCCGTGGACGTAATGGCCCACTCGACACTTTTGTCCGCGTGGCAGCGGTTGCAGGCGTTGGGGATGTTTAGTTCCTTCGTCAAAAGCGGATCGGGAATCGTCATGCCGTGGTCGTGGCGGGCGTGGCGCTGCATATAAACAGTGACCGGCATGTGGCAGCCCACGCAGGCGTTTCCCGAGTTTGCGGCGAGATGATGCGAATGTTCAGGCGGGTTGATGATCGGCGCATTCGTGAACGCGCCGCTGTGGCAGCGCATGCACAAATCGTTTCCCGCCAGCAGCGTTTTTCCCGAGTGGGGGTTGTGGCAATCCACGCAAGTGACGCCGCGCTCGTGCATCTTGCTGCCCATGAAGGAGGCGAATTCGTAATCCTCACTGTGTACTTGACCATCGGCAAACCAATCGTCCGACTCGCCGGCGGTTTGCATTTGGAAATGGTCGAAAAACGAATCGCCGGGCGAGAAATTCCCGGTGAGTTCCTCGCGGCGCGAATGGCATGTTCCGCACGTTCCCATCATCCGAACTGCCGCGGGTGGATGGACTGTTGGATCTTTCTCCTTGCTGTGGCGATGGCTGTTTTGCCAGGCGTTATGCTCGGCCATTTCACTGTGGCACGCGCCGCAACTGACGGATATTTCATCCATCTCCGTGCGATAGGAATCTGTGGCGGGATCGTAATTTTTGCGAAGATTCGCGTTGTGGCATTGGGCGCACATGGAATTCCAGTTCATTCCGCGGCCCGTCCAATGGCCCCACTCGCCGGGCCGGCGGTCTTCGTCTCCGTAAACATCGAACCACTGGTTGGAGCGCGTGTCGTATGAAACTTCCAGAGTCTGCCATCGGCCATTCGGACCGGCTGTCAAGTATTGGCGAATTGGATCGACGCCAATGGCGCGGGCGGCGGTGAAGGCTTCCATGTTCGTCTTGAAACCCAGCGTGACGATTTGGCACCGGTTGTCCGTCAGCCGAATCTCGTTGGTGACGGTTCCCGCTTTCAAAACACGCGGCGGCGCAAAGGCTTTTCCGTCGAGCGGGAGGGAAACGGTTCGCTCCGCCAATCCGTGATGCGAGGCGGCCCATTTGGAAAATTCATTTTGATGGCATTCGCGGCACGAGGACGAAGTCACCGCTGCCGCGTTCAGACGTAGCGCCGCGGCCAATGCCAGAAGAATCACGATGTGCGCGAGGTGCCGCATGAATCCCGGCGATTATGGCCCGGCGGCGGCGAACAGGAAATAAAATCTGCGTTGATCTGCGGCTTCCATCCGGTTTGGGACGCCGCTACGCCATTCGGCTTATAGTGCGAATTATCCGGCTCTCTGCCATAAATGGTTACATGAGAAATGTCGAGTGCTTGCAGTCAGATAAATTTGTCCGGTCCAAATGCCGTCAGATTGGCAGCATGGCAGGGCGAAATCGCCGCAGGCCGTCGTGCTTACGCCAAGTTCCGACGCGTTCATCTCGTTGTTCTGAGCGTAAATAAGGAACCCGGAGTAGCCGCAATTGGGGCTGGCTGGGCAGATGAAAACTTTGTTGGTTTGGACAGCTTGGGTGAAATGCCCCAAACTCCGAGAAATGGTTTCGCGATTCACTGGTTTTGGAATATCCGCGCGGAGGCGACCGCCGATACGGCGGTAAAACCACGCCTCCTTGAAGTCAAGTCAAACGAATAATTGAATATTGTTGCGCGCACCGAGAATTCACACGACTATTATGTACAAGATGTGAGACCGCTATTTAGGAGAGAATTGATCTGGAAGTGCGCATTTGTGGCATCGCTGCTCGTCGGCGAAAGCAGTCAAGCCCAAAGCCAGTTCAGTTACACAACGAATGCAGACGGGGATGGCGTTACAATCACGGGGCTGGCGGAAGGTGACGGATTTTCTCCCCTCAGCATTCCAGGCAGCATCGATGGCCTGCCGGTAACGGCCATTGGTGACAGTGCATTCTATCTCTCCTACCTACCCAGCATAACGATCGGAAGCAACGTAACCATTATTGGGAGCAATTCATTCTTTTTCTGCGAGTACCTCACCAATGTTTCGATACCGGACAGCGTGACTGAAATTGATGCGCAAGCTTTTGCTGATTGTTTTGATTTGAGAATTGTCACAGGTTGCGCAAATGTCACAAGCCTTGGCGATTCTGCGTTTGCTTCCTGCCAATCGCTGACAAGCGTCACGCTGGGTGGCAATTTGACGAACCTTGGAAATTCCGCGTTCTTTGAGTGCGCCAGTCTTACCAACATCACGATTCCCGGCGGGGTGAATTATATTGGAGACTATGCGTTTGATAGCTGCACCGGCCTTAGTAATGTAACGATTGGCCAAGGCGTTTCCTGCACCGGATTAGCTTCTTTCGGGAACTGTTCGGCTCTGGCGAACGTGTCAATGCCAAACAGTGTCACGAATATTGGCTTGGGTTCATTCTTTGAATGTTCCGCTCTTACAAACGTGACCATTCCGCCCGGTGTCACGAGCATCGATGAAGAAGCGTTTTTGGGATGTCTCAGTTTGCCCATCGTCGCTATTCCCGCTACTGTTACCAACTTTGGTGGTGGACCGTTCGCAAATTGCCCAAAATTAACAGCGATCAACGTCGACCCCGCGAACCCCTTTTTTGAGAGTGATTCGGGTGTTTTGTATGATAGCGATCACACGATGCTTATTCAATACCCGGGTGGGAACCCTGCGCACAAATACACGATCCCAAGCACGATAACTGAGATCGGGGAAGGGGCTTTTGAGGGTTGCGGAGCGCTCTTCAGCATCTCGATTCCAGATTCTGTCATCAGTCTAGGCCCCAGCGTATTCGCGGAATGCCCGTATCTAACCAACATCGCCATTGGCAGCGGCGTCGTCACCATCGGACAATCTGCATTCGAATTCTGCCCCAGGCTAACAGCGATCACTGTTCAGCCAAATAATCCAGCCTATAGCACTACCGCTGGCGTCCTTTTCGATCGCTGCCAGACCACACTAATTGCATACCCGCCGGGAAATCCCGCTTCTTCTTACATTGTCCCAGCCAGTGTCACTAACATCGAAGATTATGCATTCGCAAGATGCACTAACTTGGTTGGAATCTATTTCCAAGGAAATGCCCCGACTGCCGATCCGACCGCTTTTTTCTATTACTTTGGAAACGTGACGATTTATTACTTGCCCGGCACCCCCGGGTGGGATGCATTTGGGGCGGAGGTATACTGGATTAACCTGCTGCCTTGGGCGCTCCCTTACCCAGTGGTCCTGAGCGGCAGTTCCTCTCTCGGCGTTCAATCCAACAGTTTCGGTTTTACGGTTTCCTGGGCGACAAACGAGTGTGTCGTGATTGAATCCTGCACAAATCTGGTCGATGCAGTGTGGATTCCGCTTCAAACCAACGTGCTTGTAAATGGATCGTATTATTTCAGTGATCCCTCTTCGACGAATTATGCGGAGCGTTTTTACCGTGTTCGTTCGCAGTGAATGGACCACTGATCTTCCTCACCAATGGCCGAATTCGTCCATCCACTACGCCATTCGGCGTATAGTGCTAATTTTCTGGCTCTGCCATAAATGCCTGCATGGGAAATGTCGAGTTCGTGCAGTCAGATAAATTTATTGGAGCCAATGACCGCTGGTTTGCCAGCATGGCGGGGCGAAACCGCAAGGCGACTCTCGCCGGCCAATTTTTGATCGCCCTTCTGCTGATTGCCAGATCATTGACGGCGGCCCCGTTGACGCTCAATTCCGAAACGCTGCCGGACGCCATTGTTGGCACGCCTTACTTGCAAACACTGACCGCCACCGGGGGCACTCCGCCTTACAAATGGAATGTGCAGGCGGGCAGCTTTCCCGGCGGCTTGGCGCTGAATGCCACCAACGGCGAAGTCGCCGGCATCGCCACGGCGAATGGCTCCTACGTTTTCAGTTATCCTTATGACGCCTATGTCGTTGTCACGGATTCCGTTTCCAATTCGGACGCAGCCAGCTTCTCGATGCGGGTGGACCCGGCTCCGAACACCTATTTTACGCTGACCGTGTCGAACGGCACCGGTGGCGGTCTCTATTTGACTAATACTTCTGTTGGCATCACCGCCGACGCTCCGCCGGCGGGGGAAGTCTTTCAGGTTTGGACCGGCGCGGCGGTGGCAAATCCCGCCGACGCCTATACCACCCTCGTCATGCCAGCCTCCAATGTGACCGTCACGGCGGTCTACGGCGCCGCGCCGCCAAGTTATCCGCTGACGGTCGTCGGTGGCACCGGTGGCGGATCGTTCCCCGCCAATTCAACTGTCACCATCACGGCCAGCAATCCTCCCGCAGGCGAAGTCTTTGTGAATTGGACGGGGGCGGTCGTGGCCAATCCCAATTCTGCCTCAACGACGATGATAATGCCGGCGGCCCCAACAACCGTGACCGCCAATTTCGGACTGCCTGCCCCGACCTATTCGTTGCTGGTGGTGAATGGCACAGGGAGCGGGAACTTCACCGCGAATACAACCGTTTCCATATCGGCCGATCCAGCGCCCGTGGGCCAGATTTTTGGCAGTTGGTCCGGGGCGGTCGTTGCCAATGCTACTGCGTCAAATACAACTTTGGTCATGCCTTCCAACAACGTCACAGTGACCGCCACCTACGCGTTCGCGCCGCCCGCCGTCACGAACGTTCCGCAGCCGGTCACGAATCATCCGCGCCTCTGGATTACGCCCGCCGATTTGCCCCGGCTGCAAAGCTGGGCCGTGGCGACCAATCCGATCTATCACCAAGGCATGCTGCCGCTGTTAAGCCAGTGTGTGAGTGACTACCAAACCCAATTCTTTCCGGGAGGCGCGCCAAATTCGAACTATCCCGATCAGGGTGACTCTCAAGGCTACACCGGCCTGATCAGCGAACAGTATATGATGGTATTTGCTTTCAACGCGCTGATTGATCCCAGCCCCGCAAACCGCATTGAGTACGCCCAATATGCGCATAACCTCATGATGTATGCGATGAATCAGGCCGTCCTCGGCCCGTTGTCCGGCGCGCCGTTCCGGGATCCCACGTTCCCCATTTACAACCGCGCCAGCTCCGGGTCAGAAAGCTGGCCGCTCACGCTGGACTGGCTTTACGATGCCACCAATGCCTCCGGCCAGCTTATTTTCTCCGCCCAGGACAAAGCGACCATCCGCAATGTCTTTTTAATCTGGGCCAGTGAATGTTTGACAGCCTCCACCACTGGCGGCGACAGCCCTCCGCAAGTCGGTGTCATGAATAATCCTGTCCTGCTTCCGGGAGGCAATGCTTACCGCATGGCGGCCAACAATTACTATCAGGCCCACGCGCGCCTGATGACATTGATGTCACTCGCCATTGATCCTGCAGATGATCCTTCGCTAAACACGAATTCGCCGCCCGCTCAGCTTGGCAACACGCTTCGCAGCTATATTCTTGACGTGACCGGCGCATGGCTTTACCAGCAGTTCGCGATGTTTGGGGATCCGGACGTGGTTCGAGCCGCCTACGCGCTTCCTACCAACGCCGTCGTGGGCCTCGCGAGCGGCGGACTTCCGCCGGAGGGCATGCTTTATGGCGATTCCGTCCGCTCAATTGTTGAAGAATTGCTCGCGCTCAAGACGGCTGGCTTTGCCGATCCGGCCATTTCCGGCCCGCAAGTGGCGCTGGTGAGCGCTCCGGTTTGGTCGCGATTTGTGACGGGCTTCATCTCGTCTCTGGTTCCCGCGCAGCAAATTCCCGCCGATGAAAGCTATCTCGGCCCCATCTACGAATTCGCCAGCTACGGCGACATTCTCCGCATGTTTTCCACGCCCGACCAAGTGACGGTGTTCGGCTCGTTAAGCCTGCTGGATCGCCAAAACAACGATCTATCCCGGCAGAATGCGGAACGGTGGTTTTCCATCAACGCCGTGGAAGGCGGCGCTCCCAGTTTGCTAACCCGCGTTACGGATCCGTGGACTTGGGGCGTCCAGGATTCCATCTTCCTATACATGCTGCTCGATCCTTCTGCCACCACGACCGATCCGCGCCCGGGCTACTCTACCTCATTCTATGATGCGGGCCAGGGCCGCCTTGTCGACCGCACAAGTTGGGCGTCGAACGCGACGATGTTTGATTTCCGTTGCAGTTGGGAATCCATCAACCACCAGCAAGGCGATGCCAACCAGTTCGAATTCTACCGCAACGGCGAATGGCTGACCAAAGGCGTCGCCAACTATGATAACAACGACAACGGCCAATCCTCCGATTACCATAACACCCTGACGTTGCACAATTGGTGCTCGAACGGCACCCCGGGCAACATCGATTGGGAAATCACCTGGTGGACCAACGGATCGCAATGGCCTCTCGCGATCAATAATGGCGACCCGATAACCTACGCCAGCGTCCAGACCAATTACGACTACGCCTACGGCGACACGACCCAACTCTACAACCGCCCGGATTATTGGAGCCCGCCCGACGCGGCTCTCGACATCCAGCACGCCAGCCGGTCGATCATCTGGCTCAAGCCAGACTACATCGTCACCTACGACCGCGCCGCGACGCACACGGCCGGCCTGTTCAAAGAATTCAATTTGACATTCCCAACGTCACCCAAAGTGAACGGCAACGTCGTTACCACCGTTACACCCGGTGGCCAGAACCTCTACATCACCTCGTTATTGCCGTCCGGCGCGACAATCACGCCCAGTTCAATCGACGGCCTTCTGACGACCGTTGCCGACCAGGAACCCTGCCATTACCGCGTCGTGATCCAGGATTCAAACAACCCCGTCAACGAGCGATTCCTGCACGTCTTCCAAGGCGCAAACGCTGGTGTGCAAGCCGAGAGCGCAACCTTGATCCACAGCACGAGTGGCACGCCAATGGACGGCGCAATCATCGGAAACACCGCCGTGCTGTTCACAGTGGACTCCACCACGCCCTTCACTGGAACGACGTTCTCCGTCCCCGCCAACGTGACCCAGGAATTCATCACAGGCTGCGCCACGAACGGCTTCTACACCGTAAACACCATCAATTCCGGCAACGGCTGGACCGTCACGATCACTCCCTCTGCGTCAGGCACCCAAGCAGACCCCGCCGGGGTCCTCGCGCTCTCCACGATAATCACGCCGCCAACCTTATTGAGCTACGTGTCCGGCCCAGGCACCATGACCCTCTACTGGCCAACCAACGCCGCCGGTTTCGCGCTAAATCAGACAATAAATCTCGCGCCCCCGACTGCGTGGACACCCGTAACGGCGGGCATCACCATCAGCGGAACCAACTACACAACGACAGTTAATACAATCCTTGGGGCACAGTTTTTTACACTGCTACCACAATAAGAGGCGCGAAAAGGTTGACAGACTAACGACGACCGCCAGCGACGCAAATTACGGTCGAAGCAAAAATAATTTGACAAGGCATTCTGTTTCTGGCATTAGAATACAGCATGACTTCATTACCTTGCGGCATGCTAAGATTAGTTTTGAACATTTTGGCCACTATCGGAGGAGTGGCATTGTGCGGATGCGGCGTAACGTTCAGCGACGTCACACTGAATAAGAGAACTCCTGATGACTTTCGTTATCGCACGGTGCTCAAAAACAGTGTCGAATTCCGAATGGATCCAGCATCGAACATTGGCCTGATTATTGCCCCAGATGCAAATAATGAGTATCACATAATTGGCAAACCGATGCTCGCCGCTGGTTCGGTGCCAGTTGTCGCTGCTTTGAAGGATGGAAGCGTTTACACTTCAAAAATTGACAGTGGTGCGTCTGTCGAAGGCAACTATTTGACTGTTGCTGCGAGTTTATCTGCGTCTCAAGCGGCAGAAATCGACATTGTCGATGCGATCCACGCATACGTGCCTCCTGCCCAGATTCCAGATGATCAAATCTTCGCCTTGGCAGCAACAAGTAGCTCTGTCCCGCGGTACTGGCTCTCGGATCTGTACATTTCGACCGTCACCACCACTTACGCTGCGAAGGAGAGTGCAAATGCAAGCGGGTCGTCGCCCGCTTTTGGAGCAAAAGGAAACGTCTACGCAGACCAAGGAGAAGCTGTCCACGACTGGGTCGTGGCGGCCAGATTGATTAATGTCGATCAGTATGCTAAGGCTCATAATAGGCCCGCGAATGGTCCGATTCCCTCCGACATAAAGATTATCTCTGCCGCACCTCCTTCCAGTGGCTCCAGCGGAAATCGTTTCGCACTTCGAGAAGGACAACATGTTGATTACGCGGTACTTCAGCCGATCAAATTAAAGTACCCAGACGACAACTAGCATAAATTCAAGTTCGATCTTAGCCTTCGATCATTCAGGCAGCTGACTCACGAGTTGTCAGACCAACATAATCACAAATTGCCCTTTTTCAGAATCACTGCGAGGCAGAGGCAGACCGCGTTGTGCCGGCTCAATCAAACATGGCGCCAACGCGTTGATTTCTGTTTGGCCAGTCGACTAGGCCAATCGCTTGCGAACGATGCGCAGTGCGCTCGCTCCGAAGGGCAGCAACATCATCGCACCAGCGACGTATGTCGATGGCTCGGGCACGGGGACCATGCACAGTTGAGGCTGGTAATAATTGATGTTGTTTCCACTGCCCGAACACAAATTAAGGGCATAAACTCCGAAGGCTCCGTTGGCGTCGACTTCGTCGCTGCTGAGATGTGCTGCCGCCGCCGCCGCTGACGCCTCACTCAAGTAATTGCTGTAAGCGGTCTGGTCTGGCGTAAAATAGACGCCTGAGAGACTTTGGTTTTGCAAGGTCCAAAAAGCTTCCTGAAGGGCGTCGTTGGCTGGATTATTTACTCCCGCGCCGCCACCAAGCAAGCCGTCCCTGTACTGGCTATAGAGCCAGGCAGTGCCCCAAGTCACGTAGCCGGGAGCGCCAACCCCGCTGGTGGGCTGAACAGAGTCGCTGATTTGGTAATTGTAAGTTGTGCCTGGATAATAATCCACCTGGCTGCCCAGGCAGAACGTGGTGAAGCTGCTGCCGGGATTTGCGCCGGTCAATGGCGTCAAGGAGGAAACCGAATAGGGCCCCGCCTGATCGCCAGTCGCGAAGTAACCCGGGGCTGTAATATACAGCGAACCCGTTCCAATAAAAGACGCAAAAGCACTCGGGGAAGCGATCAGCGCTGTTGTTCCGACAATACCGCACAATAAATTTGATTTAATTCTCATTAGTTGAATATTTGCCTGTCAGCTCACGACAGCCGTTTCACATTTGCGTTCGCGTAAGCTTAACCATTTATTGTGCCAGTCTTGGTAACTCAACCGGAAATCGGTTTGGCGGCGGGACATGTTAGTGCATGTTTAGGCCATGGTGAGTCCAAACTTGGTCGGGAAATGCATATATTCCGTAATGCTAACATCGACCGGACCATCGCACCGCATATACCGGGGAATTTCGCTATTTCGGGCCGGGCGGCCGGAACTGAGACGCGCCTTTGCGCATCTGATTCTCCGCAAAATGATTTCTTTCCGCCGCGGTTGGGATTATGCCTTTGCTGGTGCAACCGCTGACCATTCATACCTGCAAATTGTCCGACGCCCAGGCGGCGTCGCTGGAAAAGCATTTGCGCGAAAATGATTTCAAATTTCGCGAAGTGCCCTACGCCCGTTTCGCCGCGGAAAAGGAAAAGACGAATGTCGTTTTTTACCAAAGCGGCAAGCTCGTTGTGCAGGGAAAAGGGACGCAGGATTTTGTCGAGTTCGTGCTGGAGCCGAAAATTTTGCAGGAGGTCAAGCTGGGTTACGAAACGGTCTTGAATCCAGAGTTGCTGGACGCGCGCATCGGCGTGGACGAAAGCGGCAAGGGCGATTTTTTTGGGCCGCTGTGCATCGCCGCAGTTTATTTGAACGCCAGCATCGTTCCCATTTGGAAAAAAGCGGGCGTGCGCGATTCCAAAAAAATCGGCGGCGACCGGCGCATTGCTGAACTGGCGCAGATGATCCGTGAGACGCCGGGCTGCGTTTACAGTGTCGTGCCCATCGGCAACGCCGCTTACAACCGGCTTTATTCAACGATGAAAAGCGTCAATCGCGTGCTGGCCTGGGGCCACGCGCGGGCGATTGAAAACCTGATGGGTGTCAAATATCAGATGAGCCCGCCGCCCGTGCGCGCCATCAGCGATCAATTCGCGCATGAGAAGGAGACGGTGGCCAAGGCGCTCATGCCGCTCGGGCGCAGCATTGAATTGGTGCAGCGCCATCGGGCGGAAGAAGATCTCGTCGTCGCGGCAGCCTCGATCCTGGCCCGCAACGAATTTGTGTCGCGGCTGGCAAAATTGGGACGCGAATACGAGATGGAATTTCCAAAGGGCGCCGGGGTCAACGTCGACGCCGTTGCGAAAGAGTTTGTGGCCAAGCGCGGCGCAGCGGCCCTGGCTGCAGTCGGCAAAATTCATTTCCGCACCGCCCTCCGCGCGCAAGGACTCCCCGAACCGCCCAAGGTTGAATGGAGACCCAGGAAAAAGTGAAATATTTATAATTCCGGCTTGCGCGTTTTTTTCTTCCGTGCAAAAGATGATCACCCTCCAAATTAATGAGTTATATCAACAATACAATATGGCTGAATGGTTGTTTGATCACTCGGGTTCCGCCCGTCTCATCATCGATGAAGACGTTGTCCGCGATGTTCGCGGAAAGGCCATTGGCTGGGTAAACGGGCATCGCTTGTATTCTCTTCGCGGGCATCACATTGGCTGGTTCGAAGATGGGGTGGCGTTTGACAATGATAACTTTGTGGTCGCGTTCTCGGCTTCTTCTGATGCGGCGATACCTTCCCGCCCGGCGTTGAAGGAGACGCCATTGCTTCCGCATATGCCGAAGGTTCCAACCCGGCCTTATTTCTCGGTGCCTGCGCCCCGTCCGATTTCCAATGGCTGGTCTCAAAAGGACGCCGTGGATTATATGCGGACCTGACCGGCGGATCATTCCGCTTTTCGACATGCCGGACTCAAGCGCAACAAGCACCTCAGCGCGAACACTTCGGGGTCTGGATTGGCTGAATTTTTTTCTCGCGGATGTGCAAACTGGCGTTGGCCCATTCCTCGCCATATACCTTGCCGCTCGCGGATGGAATGAGCAAAGCGTGGGCGTCGCCCTGACGGTGGGAGGCATTGCGGGAATCCTCACCCAAACGCCAGCCGGAGCGCTGGTGGATCGATTGAAAGCGAAGCGCGCATTGATTGCAGGCGGGTTGGTGTCCCTGGCGCTGGGGGCGCTGCTGATTGCCCTGCTGCCAGCCTTTTGGAGCGTGATGCTCGCCCAGGTCCTCATCGGTGGAACTTCCAGTGTTTTCATTCCGGCGATCTGCGCCATTTCGCTTGGGCTTGTCGGCCACGCCGCATTCGACACGCGGCAAGGGCGCAACCAGGCTTTCAATTCCGGCGGGAATGTTTTTGCCGCCGTCTCCATGGGCCTGCTCGGCTACTTTGTTTCAAATCAAAGCGTCTTTTTCTTTGTCGCAGCTTGCGCGGCTCCAACCGCGCTGGCGCTCAGGGCGATTCGGAGCGAAGAAATAAATTACGACCTGGCGCGCGGCGCCGGCACTTCTGAGAAGGAGGGCGAGCCGGCGACTCTGCGTGAAATGCTGAAAGACAGGCCGCTGTTCATCTTCCTCGCGTGCTCGGTGATGTTCCACTTTGCCAACGCGGCCATGCTGCCGCTGCTGGGCGAAACACTGGCCAAGGGAAAAGGAAAATCGTCGATGATGTTCATGTCGGCATGCGTTGTAACCACGCAGCTTGTCATCACCTTGATCGCGTCGTGGACGGGAAAGAAAGCAGGCGAATGGGGCCGCAAGCCGCTGCTTCTCATTGGCTTCGGGGTTCTGCCGGTTCGAGCCGTTTTATATACGTTGACCCATAACGCCACCGCTTTGATTGCGATTCAAATTCTCGATGGAATTGGGGCAGGAATTTTCGGCGTTGTCTCCGTTCTCGTGGTCGCGGATTTGACGGCAGGGACGGGCCGTTTCAATGTGACTTTGGGCGCGATCAATTGCGCCGTCGGCATTGGCGCGTCGCTAAGCCAGTTCATCGCGGGGGCGATCGTCCACCACTACAGCTTCAACGCCGGAATTCTTTTCCTTGGCGGCGTCGCGGCTGCCGCACTGGCGATTCTCTGCTTTGCAATGCCGGAGAGCCTTCACTCGCGCCGTGATTCACAATAGTTATTTCGCAACGGCGGTGGCTTGGGCCCGCTCGGGATTTTCGCCCGGCAGTCGGACGATAAAATTCGATCCCTCGCCGATGGCTGAAGAAACAGAAATCCTTCCTCCAATGCGCTCAACGCAACGTTTTACGATGGATAGGCCAATTCCGTTCCCGCTTTGCACGGGATTTCGGTTTGCGCGATAGAAGGCATTGAAAATGACGTGTTGATTTTCCCTTGCAATGCCGATGCCGGAATCTTTCACATGAATTTCGCACCCTCCGTCAACCTGGACCGAAAAAATCTCCACCTTGGGAATCTCGCCGGGGCGGGAGAATTTAAGCGCGTTGCCGATGAGATTGGAAAAAATCTGCAGCAGCGCGGTTCGATTCAGTGAAACCCACGGCATGGCCTTCTGAATATTGATCACAGCTTTGCGTTCCAGAATCTCGCCTTCCTGAAGTTGCACAGCGTCGCGAATGACTTCTTCCACGTTAAACCTGACACTTTCGGTTTTTGTCAGGGACGCCTCGCTCAGCTTTAAAATGTCGTGGATCAAGGAATTGACGGAGACGGCGGCTTTCTTAATTCTTCGGAGGTGCATTTTCCGATCCGCCTCCGCGAGCGTTCCGTCGTCTTCTTCAAGCAATTCGGCAAAGCTGGCAATGGTTCGAATGGGAGCTCGAAGGTCGTGTGAGAGCGTGTGGGCGAACGCCTCCAATTCCGTGGTGCGCGCCCTCAATGACTCATCCGCTTTCTTCTTTTTGGTCAGGTCGCGCGACACTTTTGCAAAGCCCGTCAAGTTTCCGCGGGAATCCCAGAGCGCCGTGATGACGACATTTGCCCAAAACTGGCTTCGATCCTTTTTAATGCGCCATCCCTCTTCTTCGTAGCGGCCCTCTCGAATGGCGATCGCCAGTTCCCGGGCTGGCTTCTCGGTGGCCAAATCCGCCTCCGTGTAAAAGGTGGAGAAATGCTTTCCAATGATTTCGTCGGCTTCGTATCCCTTGATGCGCCGCGCTCCCTGGTTCCATGAACTGACATATCCTCTCGTATCCAAAAAGAAAATGGCGTAATCTTTCACCTGCTCAACCAGCAGGCGAAATCTCTCTTCGCTTTCGACCAATTGGCGCAGCTGGTCTTCCTGCAATTTCTTCTGTGTCAGATCGCGTGTGACTTTCGCAAATCCGCACACGTTGCCTTTGTCATCGCGCAGCGCCGTCAGAACCACACTGGCCCAGAGCCGCGATCCATCTTTTCGCAAGCGCCATCCTTCCTCCTCGTATTTTCCCATTTCTTGGGCAATGCGCAGCTCGTTTTCGGGCTTTTTTGCCTCGATATCGGATTGCGGATAGAAAATCGAAAAATGCTCCCCGATGATTTCGCTCGCTTCGTATCCCTTGATGCGCCGAGCCCCCTGATTCCATGAGCGAACAATCCCTTTGGGGCTCAACAGAAAAATGGCGTAATCCTGAATTTGTTCAACGAGCAATTTGAAAACTTCCGGCGATTCAACCCGCTCTTCTTCGCCCTTCGAGTTGTGGCTGAGACAATTGTATATTTCCTCCAAAGGTTCAGGCGGTTTTTCTTCTTTTGCTACGCTGGGAGGCGTTTGGCGGAGTTCATGCGCACTTGCCGCTCCATCGCTTTCCTCAGGCTTGCCCCCATGCGAGGATTGAGGCGACTCCACAATCAATTTCACCATCTCAACGAGCACCTTGAACGCAGTGGGTTTGACAAGAAATCCATCGCAGCCCAGCTTCTCCGCGTCTTCCCGATCGGTCGTGTTCTCGGAAGACGTCATGACAATGACCGAAAACAATCGCTTGTCTTTCGAATGGCCAAGCTTTTCCAGCACATCAAGCCCTGAGAGGTTTGGCATCTTTAAATCCAGGAGCAAAACATTTGGAAAGGGAAACTTGCTTCGGTCAGAAAATTCGCCTTCGCCATCCAAATAGGCCAGGGCCTGGGTCCCGTCATAGACATGCTTGAGTTCGGCATTGGTCTTGGATTTTAGGAATGCTTTGGCAAGCAAGAAATGCGCGTCTTCATCGTCGTCCGCGGAAAGAACAATCCTGGGGTCTGTTGGCATAAAATCTAATGGCGTCGACTATAAACAGGGAGCATTGCAGTCAAAAATCGTTACTGTTTTAAAGATGTGTCTTTCGAATTCGCAAATGAACGTCCGATTGAAAGAATGGCTCGATTATGAATGCGGAGAAATCAGGTGTTCTACGGATTTGGCCGCGATGGCAGGTTATGAATCGCGCCAATTCGATCCTGTCGGTATTGAGCAGGGTGACTTTGCTGCGCGCTCGGAGTCCCGTGAGGCTGCGCAAATGGTTTGCGCGGCCTTACCGGCTGCCAAGCACCTTCAGCAATTCCATAGCTCCCCCGACTGCGCCGCCGCCTTCGTTGGATCGCTCGGACGATTCCGCGGTGTAAAACATATCGTCCGCGCTGATCCACGTGTCCTTGTCCGCGATGATCGCCTGGGGCGGAAGCTGCGGGCTGAGGGTGGTGAGGCCGGGAATTCGCTTCATCGCCGTGCCAATCGCCATGAACTCGATCATTCCGCCAATCTCGTGGATGTGCGTTTTAATTCCCACCACCTCGTCGGCTCCCAGCGCGGCAGCTTCATCGCGAATCAGGCCGATGGCATGCTCGCGCGCGTCATAAATCATCGACGTAAGCTCGTTGATCTCGCCCCGCGCAAAGGACTTCAAAATCGATTTCAGCCCGCCCATCACGCCAAGAGAATACACCGCCGTCCCAAGGACTAGCTTAAGCGGCATGTAGCCGAGATTGGCCATGTTCCACATTTCCTGGCACGTCAGATCGCTGGTCATGACGTCGTTGGAAATCTTGGTCAGCTCCGGGTTGTAGGAGGCCGTGCCCATCATGAACATCTCGTGCATGCCCTTGAACGGCAGAATGCGCGTCTCGATGCCCACCACCGAGTTCGCCCCCGCCGCCCGCGCATCCTCCACAAGGCGGCCCAGGGCCAGGTGCCGCGTGAGATTGAAGACATCGCTGTATTCCTTGATCTCGCCGCGGGCCAATGTCTTCAGCCCGCCCATGATGCCTCCGCCCAGTCCCATGGAATACGCCACATTGCCGAACGCGAATTTAAGCGGCGTGTAGCCCGCATCCATTTGACAGTATAGCTCCTGGCCATCCGCGCTCGACGAAAAGATTCGGTTGGTGGGCGGCTGGCTGGCCGCCTGCACCGCCGAGGCCACGGAAAGAAATTCAATGTTGCCCTTGAACATGCGCAAATCGCTGACGACACCGGTCACGCCGTGCGCCCCGTGTTTCAGCGATTCGGCCATCAAGCGATCGTATGATTGACGCCGGCCCTCGGCCACAATGTCGGTGACTTGCCTCACCTCGCCGCCGATCAGGCCGCTCCAATTCGCGCCCAGGCCCCCGAGGAAGCCCATGGAATAGACGCTGTTGCCGATCAACAGTTCACCTGCCTCAAGCCCCTTCAAGCGCAAGCAGTAAATTTCGTTCCCGGAAAGTCCTGTCATCTTCATAGCAATGACCCATCGTAACGCTTTCGCGGCGCCGGTCGAACCTTTTGTTCCCTGGGCGCCTGCCCTTTGGGCTGGTCCCCGTGGCGTTGATTTCCGATGGCCGTTCGTGTATTTGAATTATTTTGGCGGAGCCGCCGAATATGCGATTGTGAAAATGAGATGAAGAATTTTGACTTTCTTGTGCTGGGCAGCGGTATTGCCGGACTTTCATTTGCCTTGAAGGTCGCGCCCTACGGCCGCGTCGCCATCGTCACCAAGAAATCCCGAGCGGAATCCAACACCAATTACGCCCAGGGCGGCATCGCGGCCGTCATCAGCAAGGAGGATTCCTTCTCCGTCCACGTCCGCGACACGCTGGAAGCCGGCGCCGGGTTGTGCCACGAATCGGTTGTGCGCACAATTGTGGAGGAAGGCCCTTCGCGAATCGCCGAGCTGATGGAGCTCGGGATGAATTTTTCCGAACGCGAGGTCAACGGCGTTCGCGAATTGGATCTGGGCCGGGAAGGGGGCCATTCCAAACGCCGCATTCTCCACGCGAAAGATGTCACGGGCCGCGAAATTGAAAAGGCGCTGCTGGCGGCCATTGCGGAAAATCCAAGCATCGAAATTTTCGAGAACCATTTCGCCATCGACCTCATCACGACGCAAAAGCTGCCGGACATGGCCGATTCGCCCAACCGCTGTCTCGGAGCCTACGTTTTGGACAAGAGCAGCAGTTGCGTCGAAACCTTCGCCGCGCGGACGGTGCTGCTGGCGACCGGCGGCTGCGGCAAGGTATATTTATATACGACAAACCCGGACATCGCGACCGGCGACGGCGTGGCCATGGCGTATCGCGCCGGGGCCCGGGTGGCGAACATGGAATTCATCCAATTCCACCCAACCTGCCTTTATCACCGCAAAGCGAAATCGTTTCTCATCAGCGAGGCGGTGCGCGGCGAAGGCGGCATCCTGAAGAATATGGAAGGCGCGCCGTTCATGGACAAATACCATGCGCTCAAATCCCTCGCCCCGCGCGACATCGTCGCCCGGGCGATTGACAACGAGATGAAGAAAAGCGGCGCCGCCTACGTTCTGCTTGACATCACCCATAAGCCCGCCGAGTTCATCCGCGAGCGTTTTCCAAACATTTACGCCACTTGCCTCGAATACGGCATCGACATCACGAAGGAGCCAATTCCAGTCGTTCCCGCCGCTCATTATCAATGCGGCGGCGTGGTGACGACGGTCGCGGGCGAGACGGACATTCCGGGACTTTATGCGGTCGGGGAAGTCGCCTGCACCGGGTTGCACGGCGCGAACCGGCTGGCCAGCAACTCCCTGCTGGAGGCGCTGGTGTGCGCCCATCGCGCCGCCGAAAACGCGCGCGCCAATTTGCCCATCCCGCTCGATTGGCCCATCCCGCCGTGGCAATCCGGCCAGGCCCAGAACGTCGATGAATTGGTGGTCATCAATCACAATTGGGACGAGATTCGCCGCGTGATGTGGGATTACGTCGGCATCGTCCGCACCAACAAGCGGCTGCAGCGCGCCCGCACGCGCATCGCCAATTTGCAGGAGGAGATCCAGGAATATTATTGGGACTTCATCGTCACGAGCGATTTGCTGGAACTGCGAAACATCGCGACGGTGGCGGAACTCATCATCGCCTCCGCGCTGCAACGGCCGGAAAGCCGCGGGCTGCATTACAATTTGGATTATCCGATTCCGGATCCCGCGTGGTCTCAGCGCGACACTGTTTTGCGCAAGGAATACCTCGCGATGTCTCCTTCAATATAGCGCCAACTTACAGTGAAACTCGGCAGGGCGAGGCCTCCTGCCGAGCCATCTTACGAACGAGGAATGGCTCGGCAGTTTCGCGCTTCCCGCTAAGACGGCTTTACAAGCCTGCCTGCAGGGGTTCCAAAGAATTTGTTGTCCCCATAAATCATCCTTCCATGCAAAAAGGTTTGTTTGACACGAGCGCTTAATCGTTTGCCGATGTAAGGACTTTGGCGGTGGCGGTATTGCAGCTCATCGCGAGTCATTTCGTAGTCGGCGCCAAGATCAACGAGGCAAAGGTCGGCGTCGCCTCCGGCGGCGAGGGTGCCTTTGGAAGCCGGCAATCGAAAGCGCCGGGCGACCTTTGCGGAAGTCACGCGGGCCGCCAAACTCGCATCAATATCGCGTGTCAATAATAACGGCAGCAAATGTTGCGCGCCGGAAATTCCGCCCCATGCCTGGAAGAAATTCGCGCCGCGTTTCATTTCCGGAGGCGAGGGCGAATGATCGGAACCCACCGTGTGAATCTTGTCCGCCATCAGTTCGCCCCATAACGACTCCTGTTCCAATGCCGAACGCAGCGGAGGCGCGCATTTGGCCACCGGGCCCAGCCGTTCCATATCTTTATCCGTCAAGATAAGATAGTGCGGGCAAGTTTCACAGGTGACATCTTGGCCGCGCGCGGCGGCCTCCGCCACGATGCGAACACCATCGGCGCAACTGACATGAACGATGTGCAGCGAGCAGCCGGTTTCCCCAGCGAGTTCTATGGCATTCCGAATCGCCTCCAATTCCGCGGCGATGGGCCGGCAATTCAGGAAATCGCGCGCGGATGTTTTGCCCGCGGCAACAGCGTTTTGCGTGAGGCGCGCAGTCATCGCATCGCTTTCCGCATGCACGGCGACTGGAAGGCGCAGAGAGGCGGCGCGCTTCATTCCTTCGCGAAGAGTGCGCGAATCAACGGAAAGAAAATCGTCGATGCCACTGTTGCACATGAAGGCCTTGAAACCGATGACGCCGCAATTGGCCAATTCTCCCATCGTGCCGAGATTGGCTGGAGTCAATCCGCCCCAAAAGGCGAAATCAACCCGTGACGATTTCTCGGCGGCGGCGCGTTTCAATTCGAAACTGGCGGCGTCGAGTGTCGGGGGGTGCGCGTTGAGCGGCATGTCAAAAAACATCGTCCCGCCGCCTGCGGCAACGGCGTTTGAACCGGTCGCGATTCCCTCCCAATCCGTGCGGCCCGGTTCGTTGAAATGAACGTGCGCATCAATGACGCCGGGGAAAATGTGCAGGCCTTCGGCGTTGATTTCGGTAACTGCATTATTGGAAATTTCAGTTTGAATCGCCGCGATTTTTTCTCCGGAAATGCCAACATCGTCCCGCTCGATTTTTTCAGCGGTCACCACCGTAGCGCCGCGAATGATGATGTCAAAGTTGCTCATGGCGGTTTTGGGCGAGGTAGGGACGGCTCGCCGAGCCGTCCGGGCCCAAAGCGTTATTCACACGCAACCGGACGCCTCGGCGAGGCGTACCTGCCTTGCTTTCGCAATTACATTTCATGCCGCTCCGCCAGCATCATGATAAAATCCACCAGCACCGAAAGCGCGATACGGATGTCCTCCTCGCGAACGTATTCGTCAGGATGATGACTCAAGCCGTCGCGGCAGCACACGAAAAGCATCGCGACCGGGGCGATGGCGGCCATCACGGCGGCATCGTGGCCCGCGCCGCTGGCCAGCCAGCGAACTTCCGGCTGGTGTTGCAGCGCGGCCTTTTCGAGCACCGCGGAAAGTCCCGCCGCGCACGGGACAGAGGCCGTCTCCTGCACGATGTTCCACGAACATTTTAGCTGGCGCCGTATCGCGATGCTTTCAATAAGCCGGTGAAAATGTTTGCAGGCATCCTTTCGCGCGCCGTCGTCCTGGTGGCGAACATCGAGGGACAAACGGGCCGTGCCGGGGATGACATTGGCCGCGTTCGGTTCGACGGAAATTTGGCCCACGGTCGCGACGAGTCCCGGAATTTGCCGCGCGTGCATCTCGACGCCGAGAATAAATTCGGCGGCGGCGCAAAGGGCATCGCGGCGCAACGTCATCGGGACGGTGCCGGCGTGCCCCGCGCCGGAAATAAAGTCCAGCCGCGCCCGCGTCTGCCCGGCGATGGCCGAAACCAATCCAATCGCTTCCTGGTGGCGATCCAAAACTGGCCCTTGTTCGATGTGCGCTTCCACGTAACCGAGCAGCGAATCTTTGTTGAGGCGGCACGAATCGAGGTGAGCCGGATTTCCGCCGGAGACTAGAATCGCGTCCCCCATCATCACCCCGTCAGCATCCAGTCGATCCAAATCGCGAACATCGAACGTTCCCGCCATGGCGCGGCTGCCGAGATAGGCGGTTTGGTAGCGGACGCCCTCTTCCTCAGAAAATGCTATGACTTCAATTGAAAAGGGCAGGGGACGATTCCATTCGCGGCAGCGTTCGACGCATGCGATGGCGAGGAGGACGCCCAGTACCCCGTCGAATTTTCCCGCGTTGCGCACCGTGTCAAGATGAGAGCCAAGCAGCAAGGTTTTTGGGCCGGCGCCGGGATGCCGGCCGATGAGGTTTCCGATGGCATCCCGCCGGACAGTCATGCCCGCCTGTTCCATCCATGTGGCGACGGCATGGGTGGCTGCGCGCATTCCGTGACCGCCGAAGAGCCGCGTCAATTGGCCCGGCACGTCGCTGATGGCTCCCAGTTCTTCGATTCGGCGACATATTTGTGTGGCAAGAGCCATGTCAGCTTCCTCGATAGGTTGAATACGACCACGGCGAGCACAACAGCGGAACGTGATACGCGCCGCCCGCCTTCAATTGAAAGCGAACAGGGACTCGATCCAAAAAACGCTCGCCGGCCGGATTGTTGAAATAATCTCCCACGAAAAAAATTAATTCGTATTGACCATCGCGGACATCGCCGCCTTCGAGCAGCGGCGCGTCCGTGCGGCCATCGGCATTGGTTTCGGCGCCTTTGATTAACGTGCGATCCGCGCCGTCGAGAGACCAAAGCTCGATGCGCATTCCGTCGGCGGGACAGCCGCGCGTTGTGTCGAGGACGTGTGTGCTGAGTTTCGCGGGCTTTCCGGTGTCGACGATGTCGCGCAAGCGCAGTTCGGCGATTTTGAAAATTTCTTCCAGCGCGCTGTCGATTTCCTGCTCTCGCGTGTGTGGAAGGCGTTGTTGGAAACCGGCGAGGATGGCTTCCTTTTTATTGAGCCGCGCGCAAATCACGAATGGAAAACCAAACTTCTCGCGGTAGGCGGCGTTATTGGATTGGAAAAGCTGGATTTCTTTCGGTGACAAATTGCCGAGTCCGGCAGCAGACTGCTCGCGCGTTGATTCGGCAGTGAGCGTTCCCGCGAGGGACGCGCGACCGACAAGATCGGGATGGGCGCGGATCAAATCAAGTTTTTGCTCGGTTCCGGCGGCCAGAACGGTCGAGCGCAATTCGGCGAGGGCATGCTCGATGCTCGAAAACGGCCGCCGGCTCGCCGTGGCGCCAGCGATCCACGGGGAACATTCAAAGACAGGGCCGGCGACGGAGACAAATTGCTCCGGCGTCAAACGATTCAGCTCTTCGAGGCTTAGGCGTTTTTTTATCGTGTCATCCCGCACAACCTCTTTACGATAGCCGCCAGCATCGGCAAAGCGATATGAAACTTATCCATTCTTCCTATGGAAAAGCCCGCGTCCGGGTGATGAAAATCCTCCGCTCCGGCGACCGTCACACCGTCAAAGAGCTCATCGTCGCCGTGAAATTGGAAGGCGATTTCGAAGCGTCTTACACCAAGTCCGACAACAGCCGGGTCGTTCCCACCGATACGATGAAAAACACCGTGCAGGCTTTGGCGCTTGAGCACTTGAGGCAGGAGACGGAAGAGTTCGGCATTTATCTCGCCGAACATTTTGTGAAAACCTACGCCCAGGTTTCCCGCGCCACGATTCGTTTGACAGAGCGTTCATGGCAAAGAATGAGTTTCGAAGGCAGACCGCACGCGCACAGCTTCACCGAATCCGGCCCCGCGCGCCCCTTTGCCGAAGTTTGCGCGGCGAAAGGGAAAATGGAGATTCGTTCCGGCGTGGAGGATTTAGTGATATTGAAGAGCACGGAATCGGGCTTTGAAGGATTTTCCAAAGACAAATACACAACGCTGCCTGAGACGCGTGACCGAATCTTCGCCACGCAAATGAAAGCCACCTGGGCCTATCGCGGCAGGCCGGCCCTTTTTAGCCACTCAAACTTCCAAATTTTGGATGCCATGTTGAAAGTCTTCGCTGAAACCTACAGCCCCTCGGCGCAAGTGACGCTGTTCCAGATGGGTGAGGCCGCGTTGAAGGCGGTGGGAGAAATCGAATCGGTGCAAATCGCGATGCCGAACAAGCATTGCCTGCTCGTGAACCTGTCGCCATTTGGATTGGAAAACAAGAACCAGATTTTCCTCCCAACCGACGAGCCGCACGGATTGATCGAAGGAACGGTAACGCGCGAGTGATCCGCGACGAAGATGCGGGACGCGAGGCGCGTCCCGCTGCACGCGGGCGCGTGCGCTCCCCGGAATCTGGGATTGGGGAGCACACGTCCCGACTTGTCGGGATGTCGCGCTCGGCGCCCACGCTGAACGCATCCCTTCGGCGCGGAGGCATTGTCAAATAAACGAATCTAATCGATCAGGCTTTGCCACCGAAGCTGACGTAGTCGTCCAAGTCAAGCAGATCGGCCCAACTGCTGATGTCTTCGCGGGTCTTGGTGAGGCTGCTGAGCATGTTGGTGAAGTAGCCAAGGGTTTCAGGATCGCTGCCGGGGCCGCGATTTTCCATGTAGGCGGACCATTGCGTGGTTTCCCATTCGGAAGGTTTCGTTTTCGAATTGGCGTTGATCCACTCGAGGATTTCGCCGTCGCCTTTTCCGGCGGCCAGTTCGGCCTTCAACGCTTCGGCTTCGACGCCGATGAAGCTGAGGACGCGCTTATCCAGCGGGCAGTCGAAGTGGTATTCGCCGTTTTTGCCGATGATGGTGGCGCGGCCCTTGTCGATCATGCGAGGAAGCCCGGCATAACCGCCGAGGCGGACGCGGACGCTGCGGGGCGGACGCTGGGTGAGATCGGGGGCGCTGATAGCAGGTGTGCTCATAATTATTTAGTTCGTTGTGTTAAGTCGAGAAACGAGACGACTCGTTTTCTGCCAACATAAAGGTGGACGGCAAATCCGCAACCTGCAGCGGCGGTTTAACACTTCCCGACGCCCACGAGCAACAAACAAAAATTTGCACAGGAGTTTTCATGGACTGCGTCCACCACCCGGAATGAAAAGCCATTTTCACAGGAGCAAGACCGAGGTAACGGAGAGAAAAACACATTGTCGTCGGGCAAAAGACGTTTTCCTCTGTTCTCTCGGTTTTCCTCCCGTTTAACTTCAGAACCCATCGGCGTCTGGCTACTGCCGTGATTTGGGCGGGGAAGGCGAGAATCCTTTTAGCGCATAGCCTTCCGGTGATGAAACTCCGCTGTATACCGTGAAGTGGAAGTATTTGGAGACGGCATCAAATGGTGGAAGCAATGTGAAATCCAACCATTCATTAACTGTCTTGCCCACGGAGTCCATCATGGGCAATCCCGGTGGAAGAGTTGTCCCCATCAGCTCCGTCATGTTGAAGGGCTGCGTGCGAAGCGTTTCATAGACGAAACGCATCGTCTGGACATCGTTCTCGAAACCGAACAATCCCGTCCCCATTCCGCCCACCTTCTGCGCGGCGTCCGCCAGACCGGGCATATCGCTCAGAGATTTGCCTTTGCTGTCGCCGCTGCGGATGAATTCCTCCAGGATGCCGTTGTCCGACGAGACAGCCAGGTATCCGCCGCTGGCGGTAAAACTCACCATGGGGGATGCGGCCTTGCCTTCAACCGCCGGGCTGGAAATGCTGTAAATTTTGCGTCCAAGAAATTCGCGTTCAGCGATGGGCGCTCCCTGAAGCGGTATCGAAAGCACAACCTTGACGGCCGCGACGAGCCTGTCGGGGTTGGGCGAGGAAAGCAGGATGATCGAAGGCTGCTCCTTGAGATCCGCGAAGGTGTGGCCTTTCGGCGCCTTGGAATACGTGATGATGTCATCACCCATATTATCGAGCAGCTCGGCCTTCAAATCATATTTCTCGTCCTTGTCCTTGCCGGCCATGCCGAAGACCATGTTGATCTGGGCCATGATTTGCGGCGGGACAACGTCGTTCAACATGTCTTGCAGCGTTTTCCAACTGCGCTGAATGTTCAAGCGCCAGCGTGTGAACTTGACGGCGTCCGCCGGCACGAAGCTGGGCGGCGAGGAATCCTTCGCGTCCGCGATCAGCATTTTCAAAAGCGGCGGGCGCTTGTCCTGCGGCATGGCCATGAAAAATTGCGTCCCTTCGCCTTCGGGATACGTCTTGTAGGCCAGCGAAACGGAATTCAAAGTGCTCAATCCCAGCGCGCCAATAATCGTGTCAAGATGAAATGGGCTGTTGCCTGAATCGTCGCCCGCCGCGGCAGCTTTGGCGAGCAATTCGACCGCTCCCTTCGAGTTCATCCAGAAATAAGCGGGCGATTCGCGCAGGCGGGCGCCGTAATCCGCCGCAAATTGCGGTGATTCCTCCAGCGCCGGAATCATCCCGCCACTCTGGCGGCCCAAAATCTTGTCGACGGCTTCCGGCGAAGTCGAAACCACCAGCAGCGTGTCCGACTGGCCGATGGTCAGCGCGATTTTGTTGGTGGAAGGCGCGGCGGCATCCTCTTCTTTCGCGCCCGGGAAAATTTTCGACATCGAAAGATCGTCCTGCGAAATGAAGAATGTGTTAAACTCGGAGGAGCGGATCTTTTCGGATTTGAGCGGCTTGCTCGCGTCCGTCCATTTCTTGGTAATATCCGCGAGCTTGGACTTTAGATCGGCGGCGTGGTCCTTGGATTCCATCAGGAACACGAGCGCCAGCGGCGCGTCGGACGCGCTCTTTGGCGTCACTGGGATGACGGCGAACGTCACTTGCCCGTTGGCCAGCCCCATGTAATCCGCCAGCTTGAAGCCGAGAGACTTTTCCAGTGGCCCGACCACGGAGGTTTCCAGCTTGTCCACGAACTTGTCGCGGAACGGCTTCATCGCCGGGTCGCGCCACATCTTGGCGAACGGCTGATTGCTCGAGAACATCGTGCCCTTGGACCAATCCGGCGCGGTCAGCACCAGCATCGTGTCCTTGGGAAGCAATTTGTCGGGCGGAGGAACGGCGGCCCGGACTTGTGCGCAAATCGCCGCCGCCAGCCCAATGGCCAGCGCGAATCGTGAAGATTTTCTCATGGGTTTGGAATTGAAATGGTTGGCTTATTCGGCCGCGGCCTTTTTGACGCGGCTGGGCGGCTCGAGATAGCGATAGGGGCTGATGGGGTTATCGTTGTCATACGCGAAGGCATCGCGATGATTCAAAAAGTATTTGACAAACTCGGCTGGAATGGCGAATCCCAGGCCTTCGCCGAAGGTCAATTTCATATTCGTCACGCCGACGACTTCGCCGCGCAAATTGAACAAGGGCCCGCCGCTGTTGCCCGGATTGATCTGGGCGGAGGTTTGCAGGTAAAGGCCGCCTTCCACTTCCCGCGTCTTGGTGCTGAGAATGCCCTCAGTCACCGTGCGCTCCAAACCGAGCGGGCTGCCGATGGCAAAAACGTGGTCGCCGACCGAGAGCTTGTCAGATTCCCCCAGCGGCACCCAGGTGAACTTCGGCGCATCTTTGTCTTCGATGTGCAGCAGGGCCAGATCGCCGAATTTATTCAAGGCGACGAAGCGGACTTGCTTGTAGGAGCGGCGCTCGAGATGGCCGTCTTTGTAGCCATAAACCTCGACTGAAATTTGAGTTTCGCCTTCGACCACGTGAAAATCCGTGATCAAATAGCCGTCCGGATTAATGAAGAACCCGGAACCAAGCCCACCGGGCGTCCGAACCTGCACGACCGCCGCGCCAATGGCATTAACCAGGTCGCGAACGTTCTGTTCCGGGCCGGAACCGTTGCCCGCGTGGTAAAATCCCGAGGTTGCGGCGACCGAGCTATCCGATGAATAAGGCTGGGAAACCTGAGCCGCGGGCGCCGTGCTCCTGGCGGCGGCCTCGTTGTCATGCAGAATTTTGATGATTTGATTGCGGGGAATCATCAGGACGGTGTAACCGATATCGAGAATCAGTTCGTCCTTCTTTTCCGCCAAAATCGTTCCCGTAACGGAAGCCTTGCCCTTCAACTCGACCGTCGCGGCATGGGCCGGGACGCAACCGAGCAGCAAAAGCAGGCTCACACACTTTTTCAGCATGGGGCAAGATTAACCACATTTGCCAGAATGACAAGGGCGCGATGCAAGGAAATGCCCAAAGGCGAACGGCAAACCTGCGGCGGTTTTCGGAGATTTGCTGAGTTCGAGAGTTCCAGGTTCGCACTGTTCTATCGGATGCCTCGACTTGGTGGGCGCACACCCCATATGAGGAAAACCTGACCCATATATTTTATTCCTGTTGAGAACCCCCTTACATCAGACCAACGGTAGTAAACCCGTCTCGGCGGCTGTTCAATTGCCCAAGTGCCCCACGGGCATCCAAGGGCTGGATGAAATCACCGGTGGTGGACTGCCGCGCGGGCGGCCCACTTTGGTCTGCGGCGGCGCGGGCTGTGGCAAGACTCTTTTATCCGCGGAATTTCTTGTGCGCGGCGCCACCCAATTTGACGAGCCGGGTGTGTTCATGGCGTTCGAGGAGACAGAAGCGGAGCTGGAGGCCAATGTCGCGTCTCTTGGATTTAATCTGGCGGACCTGGTTCGGCGCAAGAAAATGCTGCTTGATTATGTCCACATTGATCGCAGTGAAATCGAGGAGAGCGGCGAGTTTGATTTGGAAGGGTTGTTCGTCCGGCTAAATCACGCCATTGATTCCATTGGCGCCAAGCGCGTGGTGCTGGACACGCTGGAAGTGCTGTTTGCCAGCCTGCCCAACGAAGCCATCCTGCGGAGCGAATTGCGGCGGCTCTTCCGCTGGCTTAAGGACAAAGGGGTGACTGCCGTCATCACGGCGGAACGAGGACGCGAACAACTGACGCGCAACGGGTTGGAAGAATATGTGTCCGATTGCGTCATCATGCTCGATCATCGGGTCAGCGACCAGATTGCCACGCGGCATTTGCGGGTGGTGAAATATCGCGGCGCATCGCACGGAACCAATGAATTTCCATTTCTCATCGGCGAAGAGGGCCTGAGCGTCCTGCCGATCACCTCGCTGGCGTTGAACCACAAGGTTTCCACCGAGCGGATTGCAACTGGCGTTCCAAGGCTGGACGCGATGCTGGGCGGGAAGGGTTTTTTTCGCGGCAGCAGCATTTTGCTTTCGGGCACCGCCGGCACCGGCAAGACCATCATTTCCTCCAACTTCGCCCATGCCGCAGCCCGGCGCGGAGAACGCGTGCTTTACTTTTCATTCGAGGAGTCGCCCAACCAGATTGTCCGCAACATGCATTCGATCGGGCTCAGCCTGGAGCCGCTGATCAAGCGAAACCTGCTGCGATTTCATTCGGCGCGGCCATCGCTTTGCGGCTTGGAGCTGCATCTGGCCACCATGTTCAAGGAGATTGCCGCATTTCAGCCGCAGGTCGTCATTGTCGATCCGATCACCAGCCTGATGGATCTCGGCACCTCCTCTGAGGGCAGGGGAATGGTGACACGGCTGATCGATTACCTGAAGGCGGGGCAAACCACTTCGCTGTTCACGAGTCTTACGCATGGCACCGGCAATGTTTTGCAACAAAGTGAAGCGGGAATGTCCTCATTGATGGACGCATGGATTTTGCTGCAGG
This sequence comes from uncultured Verrucomicrobiae bacterium, assembly GCA_963764165.1. Classification (GTDB taxonomy): domain Bacteria; phylum Verrucomicrobiota; class Verrucomicrobiia; order Limisphaerales; family Palsa-1400; genus Palsa-1400. The sequence goes on along the minus strand of CAVXRD010000002.1, from coordinate 1,076,477 downwards.
ATTTCGAGGGCAATGGCGAACGCAATCGCGTGCTCTACGTGCTCAAGGCGCGTGGCATGGCGCACTCGAACCAGATCCGTGAATTCCTGATTTCTGGACGCGGCATTGACGTGGTCGACGCCTATATCGGAGCCAGTGGGGTGTTGACCGGATCGGCCCGCGCCGCGCAAGGAGCTTTGGAAAAAGCCGCCTTGCTGTCCAGCCAGCAGGAAGCCGCGAAGCTCAAGCGAGAGATGGAGCGCAAACGCGACGCGCTCGAACGGCATATAAGCTCGCTGCGCGCCGATTACGAAACGGAGGCAGTGGAAATGGGGCGCATTGCCGAACAGGTTGGAACCCGAAATCTGCTCTTGAGCACGGAGCGGGCGGCGTTAGGCATTTTGCGCCAGGCGGATTCGACGCTCGGGGGCAACGCGCCGGCCAATGGGAGGCTGAAGAGAACTTTATGATCAAAACCAAAACGGCGATTCGGCGCGCCTCGCTTTCCCGCACCAGGCGATCCGAATAACCAAGCCCATCACGCATGACTAAAAAAAAGAGCAGCTCCAAGAAAGCTCCCGCCGCACCGGCGACGGCGAAATACGTCTTGCGGCTTTTTGTCGCGGGAGCCACGGCCCGGTCTCATCAAGCCATCCTCCGCGCCCGGGAGCTTTGCGAGGCGGAATTGAAAGACATTTGCACGCTGGAAGTGATTGATATTTACCAACAGCCCGGGCTGGCGCGTGACAACCAAATTGTTGCGACGCCCACGCTCATCAAGGAACTCCCCCGGCCAGCGCGCCGGTTCATCGGCAACCTGCTCATCACTTCCGGCATTTCCGCCGAGCTCGAATTGGCTGCGAAACCAAAGGCCACCCTCTGAAAGCGGCCAAGCCCAAGACATCATCGCGTCAACTGCCGGCCCTAAAGCTGGCTGAGGTGAACCTGCGCCTGGCCGAAGCCGAGGAAACCCTCCACGCCATCCGCACGGGCGAAGTGGATACGATGGTGGTGGCGGGCGATCACGGCACCCATGTGTTCACACTGGAAGGCAGCGAGCATGCCTACCGCGTGTTGATCGAATCCATGAACGAAGGGGCGCTCACGCTGACGGCGGATGAAACGATTCTCTACGCCAATCAGTGTTTCGCCCGAATGGTCAAATGCCCGCTGGAGAAAGTGATTGGAAGTTCGTTTGGGCGTTTTCTCGCCGCCGAAGAGCGGTCAACCCTCCATCCAATCCTCACGGAAGCTGGCAAGTCCGGCTCCAAATGCCAGGCGTTTTTGATGGCTTCCGACGGCTCGCAAATTCCGGCGCAGCTCTCCATTCGCTCGCTGGCGAAGAGCGATTCTGCGCACGCAACTATTGGCATGGTGGTGACCGACATGACAGAAGCCCGGCGGGCCGCCAGCCAGAAGGAGATGGCGCTCTTGTATGCCCAGGTCCAAGAGCATGCGGCTGACTTGGAGTGCCGGGTGGAGCAGCGAACACGGGAATTAATGGATGCGAATCAGGAACTTCAGGCTTTCGAATTTTCCATTTCACATGATTTGAAGGCGCCCTTGCGCGCGGTCCTCGGATTTTCCCAGCAGATGATCGATGTCCACGGCCCGCAATTGCCGCAGGAGGGCCGCGATTCCCTTAGCAAGATAGTCGATGAAGTCAGAAAAATGGGGCGCCTCATCGACGCGCTGCTGGAATTCTCCCGCCTGGGCAAAACGCCGCTGACGCTTCAACTCGTGGATATCGGGCAAATGTGGCGCGAGGTGCTTGCGCAAATGAAACTGGAACTCGGCGACCGGCCCATGGAGGTCACGATTGGCAAACTTCCTTCGTGCCAGGCGGATCCCGTCCTCCTCCGCCAGGTTCTCATTAATTTGCTCGGAAACGCTCTTAAATACAGCCGGAAACGCAATTGCTCTGTGATCGCCATTTCGGCTGTCACGCCGGCCGAAACGGGATGCACGGCCTATTCAATCAAAGACAACGGCGTTGGGTTCGACATGCAGTACAAGGACAAGCTTTTCACCGCATTTCAGCGCCTTCATAATGCCCGCGATTTCGAGGGCACCGGCATCGGGCTGACGACGTCGCACCGCATCATACAGAAGCATGGGGGGCGTATCTGGGCGGAATCGGCGCCGCAGGCTGGGGCCACTTTCTTCTTTACGGTGGCGCCTGAAGCATGCACGCCCGTCTCCAACTTAATTGCGTCACGCGCAGCCAAGACCGGGAGAGCAAGCCGCGAAGCGCGTCATTCTGCGGCGTTCTAGCCGCGGTTTCCGCTTCGTCGCCAAATCGCCGGCCACCGCTATTAAGCGCGGAATTTTTATATGCTCTGGCTTGCGCCGAAGGCGGCAACTTCGTTTAATTTCGCCACATGCGCATTTTATCCGGCATCCAACCCTCTGGCGCGCTGCACCTGGGGAATTATTTCGGCATGATGAAGCCCGCCATCGAATTGCAGGAGCAAGGCGAGGCGCTCTACTTCATTGCCAATTATCATTCGATGACGTCGCTGACCGATCCAGTCAAGCGCCGCCAGTTTTCATGGGATGTCGCGCTCGATTTTCTCGCCTGCGGCCTCGATCCGAAAAGAGCCCTGCTCTTCCGCCAATCCGACGTCCCGGAAGTGACCGAATTGGCGTGGATGCTGACGACGCTTACGCCGATGGGATTATTGGAGCGCTGCACCAGTTACAAGGACAAGGTGGCGCGCGGCATTCCCGCCAATCACGGCATCTTTGCTTATCCTGTTTTGATGGCGGCGGATATTCTTATATATGACTCGAATATCGTCCCCGTCGGCCGCGACCAGAAACAGCACGTCGAAGTGACGCGCGACATGGCCATCAAGTTCAACGAGACTTACGGTCAGACGTTTATCATTCCGGAACCGCGCATCCGAGACGAAACGGCTCTCGTGCCGGGCACCGACGGACAGAAAATGAGCAAGAGCTATGGCAACACCATCGAAATTTTCGGCGAGGAGAAACCGCTCCGCAAAAAAATCATGGGTCTCGTCATGGACAGCCGCACCCCGCAGGAGCCAAAACCCGACGCGGACAAAAACATCGCCGTCCAATTGCTCAAACTCCTCGCCCCGACAGAAGAAGCCAAGAGCATCGAGGATCGTCTGCGAGCCGGCGGATTAGGCTACGGTGATTTGAAGAAATCCCTATTCGAGCACTATTGGAATTACTTCGCCACCGCCCGCGCCCGCCGCGCCGAACTCGCGGCCAATCCGAATCACGTCGAATCCATCCTCGCCGAAAGCGCGGAAAAAGCGCGAGCGCTGGCCAGAAAAGTCCTGGCGCGAGCACGATTGGCAGCCGGGTTGGATTGAATAAGGCTTCCCTTTTTGTGAAACTTGACCGAGCGCACGGATGAGCTACAATTGAGCGCATGACTGTGCTATTTCGTTGCCGGGTTGAAAAGCCCTTGCTGCAAAAGGTGAATTCCGTGACGCAACGCTTGGGCACGGACACGGGGGAGGTATTCAGAATCTTTCTGGCGGAGATCGCCCGCACGGGCCGGGTTCCTGTCCGTCTGGCGCTGGAACAGTACGAAGATTCCAGTTCTCCGTGGGAACAGCGGGCCGAATCGCTGGAAAGTTTCTACGATGAATCCAAAACCTGGTGAGGTCTTTTGGGTTGATCTGGGCTTGAAGGGCAAGGTTCGTCCGCTTTTGGCCGTATCGCGGCAAGACGACGATGCCGTGCGCGCCCTGTGTGTCTGTGTGCCTTTGACGACGCAAATCAAAGGCGGCCATTACGAAGTTCCGTTGCCCAAAGTGAAATTCCTTCCGGGGAATGATCGCGGGGTCGCCAATGTTCAGGGAATCGTGGCCGTGGAACATTTCCGCCTTGATCGGCGAGCCGGAGAATTCCATCCGGATATTCTGGCGCAAGTCAGACTCGCCTTGGCCTACATGCTTGAATTGAAAACCTGACCAGGCGGGGCCGACGTGCATGCGTCAGCTTCTATAGTTCGCCCAGCCGGGAAGGGAATTACGCCCCAAATTTGTCAAACATTCCGGCGTTGGCCTGCATGAGGCGGATCAGGAATTTGGATTCGAATACGCCCAGCGATCCGATATTCGCGCCGGTTTCGGTGAAGCGTTCCAATTTGTCCCAGCCGCTCAATTCCGATACCAACAGCACCGGCTGCGGGTGCCACGAATGGCCCTTTACCGCACACGGCGTGGAATGGTCGCCGGTGATGGCGATGACGTCGGGCTTCTTTTCAAGGAAGATGGGCAGTGCGGCGTCGAATTCTTCGATGGCTTTTTTCTTCGCCTCGAAATTGCCGTCTTCGCCGTACATGTCGGTGTATTTGAAGTGGATGAAAAAGTAATCGTAGTTGTCGAACTCGGCGGCGTAGCGCTTGAACTGCTCGGAGATCGTCTGTGGGCCTTCGATTTTTTTCATGCCAACTAATTGGGCTAGGCCCTTGTACATCGGGTAAACCGCGAGGCAGGCGGCACGCAACCGGTAGCGTTCCTCCATCGTGGGAATTGCGGGTTGATGGGCGATGCCGCGCATGAGGAATCCGTTGGCGGGTTTCTTGCCAGCGATCACGGGAAGCGCTTGCTTGTAGAAATCCGCCACCAACTTCGCCGCTTTCTTTTGTTTCTCGGAATTTGCGTCCGTTGGATGCACGGTCGGAATCGGGAGGCCTTCGCGATTCGGATCGGCGTCGCTCAGCGGGCCTTCCAATCCTTTGCCGCGGAAAATCACCACGAAACGATGGCCTTTGCCGGGCTTGATGATGACTTCGGCGTCTCCCAGCTTTTTCACTTTTTTGGAAAGCAACGCGCAGAGTTCCTCGGTCACTTCGGTGGCAATGCGTCCGGCGCGGCGGTCAGTGACAATGCCCTTGGCGTCCATCGTGCAAAAATTGGCTCGCGCGGCCACATCGCCCGCCTGCAAATCCACCCCTAGCCCGAGCGCTTCAATGACGCCTCGTCCGACTTGAAATTCGAGGGGATCGTAGCCGAAAAGGCCGAGGTGCCCGGGGCCGCTGCCGGGCGTCACGCCGGGAGCGACAGGGATCATGCGCCCCTGCGCGCCGATTCTGGCCAGGGCATCGAGATTGGGAGTGTTGGCGGCTTCCAAGGGGGTCAGAAATCCTTGTTCCTTCGTTGCGATGTCGCCCAAGCCATCCAACACGAGGAGAGCGAGCTTGCCTTTGGTCTTGATGGTAAGTTTCGAATAAAAGTCATCCAGGTTCATATAATATGGGCCTCCGCCCAGCCAACATGATGGGGGCAACATCCGGCAGGGTCAAATCGGAAAGGCCCGCGATATTCCCCGCTGCTCACGGGGATTTATAGGCTGTGATTCAATTTACGGTTTGGCCCGAACTTCCCGGGCCAGCCAGGCGCGGGCGTGGTTCCAGTAATTATTGACAGTGCGCTCCGAGAGATTCAGGGCCTGGGCGGCTTCAGCGTTGGTCATGCCCACAAAATAGCGCAGTTTGACCACGTCGGCCTGAAGAGCGTGAAGGGCGGCGAGCTTGTCGAGAGCTTCGTTCAAGGCGAGGAGTTCGTCGTTGCCGCATGGAGCGGTCACTTCCGGGAAGTCCGCGATATCGTGGCGCTGTTGGTTGCCGCCGTGGCGCGCGGCTTTTTTGCGGCGCGCATTGTCAATAAGAATGCGCCGCATCGCCTCGGCGGCGGCGGAGAAAAAATGGGCCCGATTGGCATAGTGCGGATTATCGTTGCCGACCAGGCGCAGCCAGGCTTCATGCACCAGCGCGGTGGGCTGCAAGGTTTGGTTCGGCGTTTCCCGTGCCATTTTCGCGGCGGCCAATTTGCGCAGCTCGGCGTAGACCAGCGGCAGCAATTTGTCGGCGGCTGCTGGGTCATCGGGCCGCAGGGAGTCAAGAATAAGGGTCACGGCGCTCATCTGGAATATAATTGCCCCGGTTCGGGGGGCGCAAGAAAACCGGGCCTCCCCGGCGATGGATGGAAGCATTGGGCTTCATGGCGTCCAGGTTTCGCCTTCCGAAAGAATGCGTTTCACCTCTTTGCCGTCAACAATCGCGGTGGCTTCGATGTCTCCCGTTATGGCATCCATTGTTATAGAGGCTCCGTTCGGCCCGGGAACGACGTTCATCCTGAAATCACCGCCGCCGCGAATGCCAGCCACACCGCGAGGTGTCCGAATCTCGTACTTCGAAATCGGGCGAAAGCCTCTTGACTTCGCCCAGAATGGTGCCGCTTTCAAGCACGAGGACCGTTTTGAAATCTTTCATTTTTGCATCGGCCCGCGCCATTGTTTGCAGGGTAAGAACCGTGTCCGGACAGATTCGAAGGGCCGAGCTAAGCCCGTTGACGCTGAGGAAGGACTCAGAATCGGAACCAGTTCTGATCTGGGTGCCTTGTTCAAGCTTTGCGTTGTTTGTCACGCTTTCCCAGTGGGCGCCAGCTAAACGCTCGACTGTTCCCTTGATGGTGCGCACGGTGGCCAGTCCGGGCGTCCACGCTGCTTCCTCGATTAAATTTTTTGGCAATTTAGCCTCCTTGCCCGCGGCTTCTTTCCGCTTGCCTCCGTAGAAGAATTCGTCTTCCAGCATCGCCAAGGTCTCGTTCAGCTTTTTGAGGTCTGTATTCGGCGGAGAGATATAGTCCGCCCATGCCGGGCGCGGGTGCATTTTGTCCAGGGCATAAATTATCGTGCGCAGTCCGTCGGAGTCCAGGGCAAGATTGAGGCTGCTCAAGGTGCCGACCTTGATTGAGACGTTCCATTCCGTGGGGGTTAGAAAATCATTTATCGGCAAAAACTTTCCGTCGGCGCCTGTCAGCGAGGTGGCATATTTGGCATAATGTCCCAGGTAAAGATGAGACATGTTGATGGCAATCATCGCCCCCATCATTTGGTTGAAATAAGCTAGCTGGCCTTCAAGCACATCGGTCGTCCAGAATCGTTCCTCCGTTATGGGAGGCAATGGCGCTGCGGGATCCAGAATGGCGGCGCGGCTCCAGCTCTCCACGTATTGGTCCAGGAAGCCTGGCTCGATCTTGTCGATCGCCTTGGCGTGGGACAATTGATTCAGAAAGTAAATAAAGCCGGCGGAGATGGAAATCCCATCCACTGTTTCCCCGCCGCCCGTGGATACAATGGGCCTGATAAACGGCTCGTCCGTATTTTCCAGGGTGACCCGATTGGTGCGGAGCATTGCCGCCCATTTGTCGGGGAGCGCATCACGAACCTCCTGAAGCAAGAGGCGGCAAACGGAAATGGACTGTGCTCTTGCCTCCTGAAAGAGGAGGGCCTCACGAGCTTCCGATGCCTTTGCCCTCTGCTCGCTGGCTTGCGCGGCTTTGAGCGCTGCTTCTGCCTGGAGTCCCGCTGCCTTTGCCTCAGCCAGCGAATTTGATGCCCGGACGGTTTCTGTCTGAGCCTGTGCTTCGCTGGCTTGGGCCGCTTTCAGCGCCAACTGCGCTTTGAGTTCCGCCGCCTTCGCCTCCTCGGACGAGAGTTGCGCGTGGACGGCTTCTGATTGCGCCTTCAATCTCGCCTCTTCGGCCTGTTGATGGGCCTCTCGCTCCCGGATAAACATGTCAGCCACTTTGGCGCGGGCTTCTTTTTCGCGGATGAACATGACCGAGGAAATCCCCAAACCCAAAAGCAGTGACATTGCCACGGCGGCGGCCGCGCCAACGGCCAGTTTGTTGCGGCGCGCCATTTTTTGAAACCGATAGATTCTGCTTGGCGGGCAGGCTGTCACAGGTTCGTTGTTGAGATGGCGCTTGATGTCCGCCGCCAAGCCGTTGGCTGTTTCGTAACGGCGTGTTCGATCTTTCTCAAGCGCTTTCATCACGATCCAGTCCAAGTCGCCGCGCACCAGGTGAAGCAGACCGGGTGGTTCGGTCTTCCGTTGTTTGGCGATGGCCGTCAGGTCCGCGCCAAGCATCGTGCTCAAACAGGTGGAAGGCCGCGCCGGCTCCTGCTCGCGAATCGTGCGCCGGATTTCATCCAGGCCTTTTTGCAGCAGCGCGCTGGCGTCAAACGGCGTCTTGCCTGTCAGCAATTCGTAAAGCAGAACACCGAGGCTGTAGATATCGCTGCGCGTGTCAATATCCAGGGCGCTCATCTCCGCCTGCTCCGGGCTCATGTAAGCCGGCGTGCCCATGAATTGCTCGAAGGCGGTGAAAAATGTTTGATCCGTCAATTTCCCGTGCGTGGCCTTGGCAATTCCAAAATCAATCACCTTGGGCAGCGGCACGCCGTCGTTCATGGTGACCAGAATGTTGGATGGCTTGATGTCCCGATGAATGATGCCTTTCTGGTGCGCGTGTTGAATGGCGTGGCATACTTGGATGAAGAGATCAAGCCGTTCATGGGCTGACAGGTTGTTCTGGTCGCAGTAATCGGTGATTTTGACGCCGCGCACCAGTTCCATGACAAAATAGGGGCGGCCGGTTGCCGTCGCTCCCGCATCCAGAACCTTCGCGATGTTGGGATGGTCCATCAAGGCCAGCGCCTGGCGTTCCGCCGCGAAGCGGGCGATGACTTCCTTGGTGTCCATTCCCAGCTTGATGACCTTCAGCGCAACGCGGCGCCGCACGGGATCTTCCTGCTCGGCCATGTAAACGACGCCGCAACCGCCCTCGCCGATTTGCTGGAGGATTTTGTACCTTCCAACGTAATCCCCGTGTTTCTCCTCAACCGGTTTCACGCGGACAGTTCCAGTAGGCCCGGGAACGGTTTTCGCGGAACCTTCGAGGAAAGAGTTGTCTGCTTCAATGGCTTGCAACAGTCCTTCAATCCCCTGGCGCAAGTCCGCATCGCCACCGCAGGCCGCATCCAGATACGCCGCGCGCCGTCCAGGCGGCAATCCGCGGGCGGCGTTGAAGATTTCGATTTCACGTTCCAATGGCTGAGACATAGGCAAATCCAATTATTCACCCTTCAATGCGAAATATCGCGCTTAAGAACGCAAGGCGAATTGGATTATCTTAATAGCTTCGACGGCGGAATGATTTGCGGCCATCTCTCGCGCCGCCATCGATCTCCACCCACCGGCCCCAATTGGTGGCGATTTCGGGCGAAAATCAAGGCCTAGTCAAGTAAAATCAAAGAGGATTGCGCAATGGGCTGGCGTTATCGAGATAGCGATGGCAGAATCCGGCTGCATTCAGAAGACAATGTTGTTTTTGCACACATCAGGAGTTTGCACGCGATGAATAAACGGCACCGATTCACCAGGCGCGATTTCATTAAAACGTCCTTCGTTGGCTGGGCCACCCTCACAATTTTGCCGCGGCATGTCCTCGGCGGCCCGGGCGTGACGCCGCCGAGCGAAACGCTCACCCGCGCGGTTATCGGCACCGGCGGCATGGGGATGGGACATGTCACTGACCTGAATACGAGTTGCAAACTTCTCGCGGTTTGCGATGTGGACCAGCTTCACCTCGACCAGGCTCTCGCCGCGGCGCACAAGGCGAACAACAATGACATAAAGGGCTACCGCGATTTCCGCGAAGTGCTCGAGCGAAAGGACATCGACATTGTCCACATTCCCACGCCGCCGCATTGGCACGCGCTCATCTCGATCGCGGCGGCCAAGGCGGGCAAGGATATCTGGTGCGAGAAGCCGATGAGCCGCACCATTGGCGAAGGCGAAGCAGTCGTCGCCGCCATCGAGAAATATAACCGCATTTTCAGGCTTAACACATGGTTCCGCTTTCAGGACAATTTCTACGGTGTCGGGGCGCGGGTGAAGCCGATCAAAAAGGCGGTGATGAATGGAATGCTGGGCTGGCCTTTGAAAGTGACGTTGAATGCCTCAACCGGATTCAATTGGAAGTTTAATTGGGTTGGCCGGACAGACCTGACGCCGCAGCCAGTTCCGCCGAATCTCGATTACGAAATGTGGCTCGGCCCGGCGCCGCACAAATTCTACCACCCGCACCGGGTTCATCAGACATTCCGCGGCTATTGGGATTACGACGGCGGCGGCCTCGGCGACATGGGCCAGCATTACCTCGACCCCGTTCAATATATTCTTGACAAAGACGGGGAAAGCCCGATTGAGGTCGAGGCCGAAGCGCCGAAACAGGATTTGGACGCCGTCAGCACGTTCCGCCGCATCCGGCTCAAATACAAGGATGGGTGTGAAATTATTATTGATGGAGAGGACCGCGACAAGAGCGCTTATTTCATCCAAGGCCCGAAGGGTTACATCGGCAAGAGCCTGGAATCGAACATTCCTGATTTTGACGTCAAGCTCGGCAGCCTGAAGGATCCGGAGCCGCAATTGACGGATTTTGTCGAAGCGGTGAAGACTCGGAAAAAATTCGCGCTCAACGAGAAGAACGGCCACCGCTCCTGCACGCTGGTCAATCTGGCCAAGACCGCCTGGCAAACAGGGCGCGTGCTGCATTTCGATCCCCAAACCCAGCGCTTCATTGACGATGACGCGGCCAACGCCTACATCCACCAGCCGATGCGCGGCCCATGGACGCTTTGAGCGAACGGAGAAATCAATCCAAGCCGGGCGGCTTTGGCTTTTTTGTGTGCGGGACGATTTCCACCACTCGGCCGAGGTTCTTCTTATGTTCATCGCCGCGCACGTCCTTGTAGGTGACGACGCCGGCCTGTTTGTCCGGAACGGGATGGGTGATGTTGGTGACCCGTGAGCCATCGGTCATGACGATGTCGTAATGCCGCGCGCAGCCCGCCATGAGCGATATGGCCAGGCAACAAGGCAGAATCCTGAGCGCCACCGCGGCGCCGCGGCCAAAATTATATGTGTCATTTCTCATGGGTGCCACCTCTTCCTTTGTGTGAGCCGATGTTATAGGAGCTTCCCCAGGGGCGCAAGAATTTTTATGCGACAGGAATTTCCGCGGGCGCGCTGCGGCTGTGAGCGCCGTCAAGCTGGAAAGAATTGATCATCGGGGGCGGGCTCGCTGGCGGGTCGGTCTCGCAAGAAAACTATCGGGACGCGGCTTAACTCGGGAGCGGCCCGCAGCTGGCCCGCCAGGGCGCTGGCGCACGAGGCCGGCAAATCGAAGTCAATAAGAATAACATCCGGCAGAAATTTAACCGCGACCTTTAAGGCCTGCGAAGTGCTGTTTTCCACCCGGACGTCGTTCGTTTCTTGCGCCAACAACCGCGCGGTCAGCCGATCCAGCCCGCCAGTTCCCCGCACCACCAAAATGCGTCGTTTGTTGCTGGAGACTCGCGCGCAACCGTCCGGAGCTTCACCTGAATACGACAATTTTCTATACATGCAATTGTGATATATAGCAGATGCATTGCCATCGCAGTTTTGGAGGGCCGTGAACGGGGCAAATATGCGCGCGGCATGGGGCAATCCCCACACCGCATCAAGGATATGCACATGACGCAAGCGGGACGGATTACTTCGCGTTGTCGCTTGGGGTGAACAACTTGCGATTGCTGTCGTCGTTGGGATCATCGGTGCGAGGATAGTCGCGCCAGAGCCAGCGCAGCATTTCCGGCATCATCGCGCCGGCTTGTTTTCCTGAGTGCGTGCCGATGCCCCAGCAGTAATTGACATCGTAGCCTTTCGCAGTCAATGCCCCGGCCATCTTCAAATTCTGGGCGTGCCAATCCTTTTGCGGATCGTAGGGGCTGTTGTTGCGGCCGCGCCCACGCAGATCATTGACGCCGTCCTGCAAAAACACCCGGATCGGCTTGCGGCCGCCCTGCAAAATCAAATCCGGGTAGACGTGGCCTCCTCGCAAATTGGTGAAGCTGCCGATGGTGCTGATGACCTTGTGAAATTGATCGGGCCGCTGCCACGCCACGGTGAAAGCGCAAATCGCCCCCGAACTGGCGCCGGCAATCGCGTGATCATCGGGATTCTTGGATAGATTGTAATCCTTTTCCATCGCAGGCATCAATTCCTCCACGATCATCCGGGCGTAATGATCGTTCAACTCATTGTATTCGACAGAACGGTTGTTGATGCTGTCTCCCCAATTGGTGGAACTGGATTCCTGCTGGTTCGGATAGCGCCCGGGATTGATGAACACGGCAATTGTCACCGGCATTTCGCGGCGATAGATGAGATTGTCGAACACGTTTGGAATCCGATACTCGCCATTTGTGCTCACGAAGGCCTGTCCGTCCTGGAAAATCATCAATGCCGCCGGGGTCTTCGGATCGTATTGGGCTGGCACGTAGATCCAATAATTCCGCGTCGTGTTGGTGAAAACCTGGCTGGCCAGCGTCAGCGGCCCAATCACTTTGCCCTTGGGCGTCCCACTGTGCGGCAGTGAATCCGGCCCGAGCGAATAAACATCGTCCGTCGGCGCGGCGAAGACGCTTGATGAAACAATCCATGCCAGCGCGCAAACGCCAAAGGCCATGTGAAACTTTGATGACAAGATGGTCATACGAAGGCCATTTGATCGCAGGAGGAAGCAATTGATCAAGCGAAACCGTAAATCCAACAGCAACCCGGCCGCGCTCAGGATGCCCGCATTAGGGATTTACGCGGATCTTCTTGTCAACGCCGGGGACAGTTCGGAAGGAGCCAGCGTCGAATTCCGATGGACGAAATCCTCTTCCGCTTTCGTGTTGCATTCGCCACGAAATCCTAGAATGCTCCGGGGCCATGAGCATGGCAAATACCGTCAAAGAACGGTCTTGGAAGCACGGGCGGAGCCTCATCATTGTTTTTCTGGCAATCGGCTACACTTGTTTCTGTGTCCATAAGTCGTTTAGGGAAGGCCGCTTGAGCAACGTGCCCAGTTACGATGATGTCGTTTACTTTTCCAGCGGGACCGATTTGTTGGAAAGCATCAGGGAAGACGGCCGAAATGGCTTGGCTTCCTTTCTCGCCCGCGACGATCTTCATTCGCCTTATTCCACTGCTCTTGCCGCCTTCGCATTCTGGGTGGGAGGTTACGAGGATGCCTCGCCCTACATGGCGAACATCATTTTGTTGACGGCCTATCTTTTTGCCGTTGCTTATTTTGTCCGAGGCTGCCGTCTGGCCGACTTCTGCCTGGCGCTGTGGATTGCATTGATGCTGCCATTCGCCTCAATGGCTGTTGCGGAATTCCGTCCCGATATCGCTTGGGCTACGATCACTGGCTTTACCGTGGTTTTCACGCTGACTCAAGAGCAGTTCTTTGAGAAACGATGGTGCTCCTCCGTCTTTGGCGTCTTGGCCGGATTGAATTTGCTGATCAAGCCTACAACTTTCGCGATGACCATTCTCGTTTTGAGCGCGGCCTTTTTGGGCCGGTGGCTGGTGGAATTTGCGAGAACCAATTCAAGGCAAGCCTGGCGAGCCTTGCCGGCGGCGCTCTTGGCCGGTCCAGGCTTGGCTGTCTTAATCGCAAGCCCTTATTACGCCTTTCATTGGAAGCACATCTGGGACTATTTTTATGCGAACTCGTACGGGAAAAATGCCGGGGTCTGGGCTTTTCCGGGCGACCGACGGGCACAATGGACTTTCTACATCGGCAAGCTGGGGGCCAGGTCCAACTTTGGCTGCTTTTACTGGGCGGTGTCGCCGTCTATTCTTGGATTGTCCATCTGGCATTTCGTCAAATCAACCCGCGTCGGACGGCTCCAAACGGCTTTGCTCTGGCTCATTGTGTCGATGGTCTATGCCGTCAATTCGATGGCCAATGCGAAGACCGTTTTCTTGGGTGGCGCCTTTTACGGAATATTGATTTTTTCCGCCTGTTACTTTGCCGGCGGAATGCTGCGGACCGGCCAAAATTGGCCGAACCCTTATCGTTACGTCCTTTCCGGGGTCGTTTTGGGGGCGGCGATTATTATGACGCTGTTTTACGAATGGCCCGACTACAGCCATCGGGAGCAGGACGCAAGAAGCCTCAGCTACATAACAGCGTGGCGTGGCGTGGAGCAGTCTTTGCCCCTCTTGCCTGCGCCTAAGAAAATTCTTGCAACCCAGAGCACAGTGGCTCCTGAAAACGTGAATATCTGGTATCTGCGCCGGCATGTGCGCCCATTAGTCGTTTCTTGCGCGTTTGTCCCGACCCTGGATCGATTTAGGAAAGCACTCGATTCTGCCGACGTGGTCATCGCCCAAGATAAGGGAACTTTGGGCGGCTCTGCCAACATGCCGGCGGAGCCGCTGCAAGATGATTTCGTTCGCATGTTAAGAGAAAGCAGCGCTTTCGGGCTGAAAAAGCTCATCCCCATCGCTGATGGAAAAAACGTTTACGTTTTTGTCCGAACGGGCTTATAACGGAGAACAAGGCGGAATGAAAACGCTGGGCGGCTGCTGCGTGACTCCCAAAGCTGGCTTGCCAGACTTGACGCCCTTGCGGGCCGCGTGATCCGCCATTTCGGCGACATACCGTTTGCGTTCCGCCAGCGGCAGATGATTCACTCGGGCCATCTCTTCACCGAAGGCGCTCACATGGAAATCATACACCGCGGCGCGCCATTTTTTGAGCATGCCAGGCGGGAGCATTTGCTTCTGTCTTTTAAGCGGCTTCATGCCGTCAACAACTTAAAGTGCTCACGAACATCTGGCAACCACCCCGTCGCGGCGGGGTTCACAATTTCAGCGAGTGACGCTTAAGCTTCGGCGATCATTCGGTTAATTCCATAGTCACGCAATGGATTCGCCGGAAGGAGTTCTTCCGCGCACCGAACGCGCAAACGGTGTTGATCGAGAAGGCTGGTGGCATAACTGAACGGCACACGTGTGTTTACTATGGGGATATGGGCGCGTCTAGACAAAGGCAGCTTGTTAGGATTGGGATTCTTTCGCCCGATCCCGCGCCCGCCAGATCATCAGCATCAGCCAGATTTGCAGGAGGGCGGCGCACCATTGGGTGGTGGCGAACGTCAAATATAACGTGTGCAGGTTCTCGAAGCGCTCGAAGTGCTGGAGCTTATGGCCTTGCGCTTCGAGCAAGGAATCCATGAGCGGGTGGGTGAGGAATAAGCCAAGTTGCGCGAGCGCCATGATGAGCCAGCATCCAACCACGCCCCGTCTCAGGCGTGGCGGCTGCTTCTTCCAATTCGCGGTAGCCAGCCAGAGCGTGACCGCCAACACACTCGCGCCGATGATGTTCAGCCAGCGCGTTACTTGTTGCGTAATAAATCCTGTGTCGCGAATGCTGCCGAGCACGCGCTCCGCCGATGGAATGACAATGAGCGCGTAAAATGTGAAGCCACCCATCCAACCCGCCATCAGAAGAATGTAACAGTAACGCCGCCACACCGGGCGGATGCAGTCAATCCAGCTTGGGCCGCGAGCCTTCGGAGATAAGTTCGTTTCTGCCACCAGCGGAAAATGCAGCAGGGGTGGCTGGTCAAACAAGCAGTAATGGGGCGTGAAAAGTCCCTGGTTCTCCGTTCCTGAGTTTGGTCGTTCCAGATTAAATCATCTGTGTTTTCCGGCGGAAATTCCGCGAGCGCAATCCATCTGCGCATCGTGTATAATATATCCATGATTCGCAAAGTGGTTCTTCTGAATTCAATGATCGCCTTCCTGCTGGCGGCGGTTTTGGTCGCTTATCCGACTGTGCGCGCGTGGCTGAATCTGCGCGATCCCGCGCTGCAATCCGGCGGCGTGCCGGAACTGGATTGGCGGATCATGCGCCATTTGACTCCGCGCTACGAGGCATGGGCCAAAAACCGTGTCACAAACGGCAGCGCCGTCTCGCTGTCAACGAACAATATCTCTGGCACGGAATGGCCGCTGTTTGGATCGGTGTTTTATTTGTGGGCGGTGGAAAATTTGGAGGACGCGTGGTCTCATGACGGCAAGAGCGGCATTGACCCGAAGGAGTATTGCAAGGACGCCATCGTGGCCGCGTCTGAACTTGTTATTGACACAAATCAGGCGGCCTGGGTGCGGACGCATTGGGGAATGAATTACCTCCATCACGAGGATGTTTTTTACCGGATGCTGGTCATGGCCGCGCTGACCAGCCGGGCAAATCTCTTGCACGACCACGCCCATCTCGATTTCCTCCGCGACCAGGTCGAGACGTTTTCCAAGGAGCTGGATGCCTCGCCATCGGGCTTGCTCGACGATTATCCCTCGCAATGCTACCCGGGCGATGTCATGGCGGCGGTTTACTGCGTGCGCCGGGCCGATGCTGT
This sequence comes from uncultured Verrucomicrobiae bacterium, assembly GCA_963764165.1. Classification (GTDB taxonomy): domain Bacteria; phylum Verrucomicrobiota; class Verrucomicrobiia; order Limisphaerales; family Palsa-1400; genus Palsa-1400. Next base: position 1,060,415 of record CAVXRD010000002.1, on the reverse strand, counting down.
GCTCGGGACCGATCACTCGAAGTTCGTGACACGGGCCGTGCGCGGCTTTATCGGCCAGCACGAAACCAAATTGAAATTGCCGCCCTATCTGGCGGACGCAAAAACAGGCCACCCGACTTCCGAAGCGCGAGGATGCGCGAATTCGTATTTTGGTTTGACAGCGCCGGAACTCTGGCCCGCCGCTGCCAAAGGATGGTTTCAAAGCTACGAACAGAATTTCTGGCAGGAAAGCCTCGGCTTCGAGGGCTTCCGCGAATTCCCCAAGAGCAACACGGCTCGCTCCAGCTTTGCGGATGTGGATTCCGGCCCGGTCGTGGACGGGTTCGGTTTCGCGGCCAATGCCTTTGGCGTCGGCGCTGCGCGCAAGAATGGCAGGTTCGACCTCGCCTACCCACTGTCAACCGAAATGATTTCGACGATATGGGAATTGCCGGACGGAACGCTGCTCGCGCCGCGGTTGCTCTCGGATTTAAGCGATGCGCCATACCTCGGCGAGGCGGCGATCATGTGGCTCTTGAGCGTTCCTTCCGAGAAAGGATTCCCTGTAAAGACAGGCGGCGGTGTGCCGACCTTTGTTTACGTCTTTCTCGGAAGTGCATCAGCCATTGGGCTGTTTATGCTTCTGGCTTCGTTGGACGGATTTCGGACGGCCTTGCGCGGTCCTGAACCCTGGGCGCGCGCGCCCGGTTTGCAAATCGCCATTTGGGCTCTGCTAATGGCCGGCGCAGTGGCCCTGATGATATTGGGCCACGGAAAAATCGGATTTATTTTGCTTCTATGCGCGCTGTTCGTGCCGAGGACCCAGGATAAAATCCGCGAGGAAGAAAACCCCGTAAAGATCGAGCAGCCCGTGAAAAAATAGTCATGGGCCGCGGAGCGCACGCTCCTCACTCGGGCGCGATTCAATCGGATATCCGCCGAGACATTTCCGTCAAACAGTTCGACGTGATAACGATAATGGTAGGTCTGCAATCCCGGTTGCAGCGAGGCAAAAGCCGAATTGGAGAGCGGCTTCCAGTTGCCGCCGCCGGAGCCCGTAAATTGATGAACCTTTAATTTTTCCCGTTCGATTGGATAGAGGGCGCCGGTCGTTCCGTGAATCGGAATTCCAGAAATGTCATCCTCCAGCCACGCTCGAAGCGTAACATCCAAGCCATCAAAATTCGCGCGGTCACCGGGGTGGATGAACCAAAACGGGAGGCCTTCGCTGCGTCTCGCATTATCAGCCACGACGATCTCAAGCCGCACTGAGTCAACCAAATACTGATTCCATAAATCCAACGGAAACTGCCCCTTCGCGTGCAATGCTTCAGCCACTCTGCTCCAATCGGGCGTCCAGTCTCCGTTGTCGCTCAATTCGGCCTCCAATATTCGCCGCACAAGCGGCGCAAGCTGGTTGGTTGGGATTTGCCCGGCGGCGGCGATCTGGCGCCATTTTTCCGCGGAAACGCCAGCCCAAGCCGCGCCGTCGGGTTCCGAACGGGCGCTTGCCGCGGCAAGGAGCGCTTTCGCGAGCAGGAGGCATGTCCAACGGAAATTCATGGTTCTTGATGAAATCGTTCGTTTAGAACACCGCGCCGTGGACAAAGTTGCTTTGAACTTGAACAGGAGGAAAACCGAGAGCGCAGAGAAAAAGAGAGAAACGACCTGGGGTTGCCGAACGCTGTTTTTTTGAATCTCCGCTTCCTCGGCCTTTCTCCTGTTCAGTTTTTTTGTCCTGCCCCTGTTTTCGCCCGCCGAATTTAATGGACTTCCGTCCCTCGTATCGAAGAAAATCTTCCGATGCGGTGGCCGGCGGATTATCATATGCACACTCCTCTCTGCCGGCACGCCTCGGGCGAGCCGGTGGAATATGCCGCTCGCGCGGTCGAACTGGGCCTTGAGGAGATTGGCTTTTCCGACCATTCGCCGATGCGGCGTGATGGTTTCGACGATTGGCGGATGCGTTCCGATCAACTCGATGAATACGTCGAGAAAGTCCACCGCGCGCAACTGGAATTTCCGCAACTCTCGATCAAACTTTCGCTTGAAGTCGACTATCTGCCTGGCCAGGAGGCGTGGATTCGCGAACTGGCCGCCCGGCATCCGTGGGATTATTTGATCGGCTCGGTGCATTATGTTTCCGAGGATTGGGCCATCGACAATCCCAGCATGCTTTCCAAGTGGCGGAGCCGCGATCCGTTCGAGGTGTGGTCCATTTATTTTGACTGGCTCGGCAAGGCTGCGGAATCCGGGTTGTTCGACATCATCGGCCACGCGGATTTGCCCAAGAAATTCAAAATCTACCCGACCCAGGATTGCACGCCGATCTTTGAGAATTTTCTGGATCGCACAGTGGCAATGGATGTGGCCATTGAGCTGAACACGGCGGGATTGCGCAAGGATTGCCGGGAAATCTATCCAAGCCGGGCTTTTCTGGAGTTGGCGTTCGAGCGGGGACTGCCGATTACTTTCGGCTCGGACGCGCATGCGCCTGCGGAAGCCGGCAGCGATTTTTCCGCGGCGGTGGAACTGGCCCGCTCGGTCGGTTACACGCATTGGCGGCAATTTTCCAAGCGCGAGTTCACAGAGTCGCCGCTTTGAAAATTTTCAAAGGCTGTGTAGAATGTATGGATGGACAAAAAATTTCCGCCGTTCAGCCTGACGCGTTTGCTCCAAACCGTGTTTGCTCCCAAAGGCGGGGAGCGCGTTGCCATACTTATCGATCTCCCGGATCCGTCTGGAATCAAGGACTTCGCTTTCCTCCAGAATGATTCGCTGACCATCCAACGGAAGGCGCACGATGTCTTTTACCTGGGATTGAAGAATGGCGGATTGAAGGAACTCGGTTTGACTGGCGGCGAAATGTTCGCCTACAAAGCGACTGGCGGAAGCAATCTGGATTTGCCCGCCACCGCCTTCACTCCCACCGGCGCCGAAGTGAATTTGGAGCGCGACGTTTATCCGAATTACAAGATCATCCTCTGCGTTTCCACTTTCTCGGCGACAGCGCCGCTGACCGCTTTCGCCAAGAAATATGGTTTTCGCGGCGCAACCTTGCATGGCGTCAACGATATTATTTTGCGGACCGGCCTCGCGGTCGATTACAACGAAGTCAGCCGCCAGGCCGAAAAGCTGCGGCTCGGTTTGACGAAGGCGGATCGCTTTGAAATCGATTACGAAGTCCTCGGCAAGAAGTTGAGCCTGACTCTTCACACCAACGGGCAGGAAGCGCAAAAAAGCCACGGCATGTGCCGCGGCGACAAACCGGATGTGGCGAATCTCCCGGCGGGCGAAGTTTATTTTGTGCCGGAAAGCGCGGATGGCTCCTTTCCCTTGCGCTACGAAGACGGGACGATTGGCGTGCTGGAAGTAGCGGGCGGAAAGGTGAAACAATCGACGTTGCTGCGCGGCAGCCAGCATGTGATTGACGAGCACAACCGCAAATTAAAATCTGATCCGGTCACCGGCGAAATCGGCGAACTCGGTTTTGGCACGCAGGAATTGCCCGCTTCGGGCCGCGACATTCAGGACGAAAAAATTCTCGGCACGCTGCACGTGGCGACCGGCCGCAGCGACCATTTGGGCGGACATTTGACGCCCGACAAATTCGCCGAGTCAAAAAACGCGACGCACGACGACATTTTATTTTCCGCGACGAAAACGCCCGAAATTAATGTCCCGCAAGCGCGCATGTATCGCGGCAGCCAAGTGGAGACGGTGATCGAGAATTACCAACCATCGGCTTATTTGCGCAAACTCCTGGCCGCTTGACCCAACGGCAGCGATGGCTGAAAATTATTATGACAGCGCCCGGGGCGCGTCGGAATACCTGCTGTTTCACTACGGCGCGGAGGATTTGCCCGCGCCGCCCGGTTGGGCTGACGCCGCCGCGCCGCCATTTCCCGCCCGATGCGTGGAACTCGGTTTGGATGCAAGCCGCCTTCCCGCCGAGGCGCGCGCTTTAGATCTTGGCTGCGCCGTCGGCCGGAGCACGTTTGAACTGGCCCGGCATTGCGGAGAAGTAATTGGCATCGATTTCTCAGATCAATTCATCCAACTCGCCAACCAGCTTCGACGCAAGGGTTCGATTCGATTCAAATCATTTGAAGAAGGCGAATTGACGCAGATGCGGGCAGCGCGAGTGCCTCAGGAAATTGGCCGTTCTCGCGCCAAGTTTGAGGTGGGCGACGCAACGCGCCTCCGCCGTGATTTGGGCGCGTTCGATGCCGTCTTTATGGCCAATCTGATTGACAGGCTCCGCGAACCGATGCGCTGCCTGGAGCGATTGCCGGAATTGGTTCTTCCAGAAGGCCAACTGATTATCACTTCTCCCTACACATGGCTTGCAAGTTACACTCCGCCGAAGAATTGGCTCGGCGGATTTGCGCGCGGGCGCAAAAAGGTGAAGACATTCGATGCCTTGAGCCAGGTTTTGACTCCGCACTTTGAATTGCGCCACCGTTTGGACGTTCCATTTTTGCTGCGTGAGCACGCGCGAAAATTCCAATTGGGAGTGGCCGAATTAAGTTCGTGGGTCCGGCGGGAATGAGCCGCAGATCAACACAGATGAGAATTGGCGCACACGATGGTGCCAGAAGCAAGGTGACACTCGTTAATAGAACGCTTTTTTGGGAAATCTGTGTTGATCTGTGTAAATCTGTGGCCATTATCCCGCCGTGTTTCCGTCGGTATTGACCGCCATATTGTTTGCGGGCTCCATCGTTTGCGCGACTCAATCCGCGCGAATCCTTGGAGGCTCGGAGGCTAATTTCTGGCGGCTCTCCACCGCCATTATTTTTCTCGCGCTGTGGGCGCATCTTTTCGGCGGCGGTCTCGGCGGGGCTTCGTTTCCGCTCTTCTTGACAAGCGGAATCATCGGCGTCGGGTCGGATGTTTTTTTGTTTCAATCACTGCCGCGAATCGGATCGCGTTTGAGCACATTGCTGTTGCAATGCCTGTCGGTGCTCTTCGCATCTGCGCTGGAGTGGGCTTGGCTGGGAACCAAATTGACGACACGGCAATTTGCCGCCTGCGTCATTATTCTGGCTGGCGTGGCCCTGGCGATTGCGCCCTCCAAACATCTCAATGTCAAACGCGCGACCTTAGTCGTAGGAATTTGTTTTGCGACATTGGCGGCCGTGGGAAATGCCTTTGGCGCGGTCCTGAGCCGGCTCGCCTACGCCGTCGCCGAAAAATACCACCAGAGCGTCGATGGCGGCACCGCAGCTTACCAGCGTTTGATTGGCGGATTATTTGTGGGAGGCGTTTGCTTGTTGATCGTTAAACGCCGCGAAATCGCCGCGCAATGGCAAAATCCGTCCGCGCCGCGCTGGCCGCAAGCCGAAAAATGGAAGCGCGCATGGCCGTGGGTGCTAGCCAACGGCTTCGCGGGCCAGACTTTGGGCGTGACCTGTTACCAATGGGCGCTCCGAACCACCAAGACGGGCGTTGTGCTTGCGATTGTGGCGACCACGCCGCTGATCGTGATTCCCTTCGCGCATTATTGGGAGGGCGAGCGCGTGCAGCGGCGCGCGGTGATCGGCGGGCTGATTGCCGTCGCGGGCGTTGCCTTGCTGGCGCTCGAAAAATATGGGATCGGCTTGAAATGAATTTGCGGCGATTCCGTCTTGCGGGATAATGGGGCCGTGCCGCAGCGATTGGCTGTCATCAATGTTGTCGGGTTGACCGGGTCTCTCATCGGGCCGGACATGCCGAACATTTTGAAGTTTCGCGAAGCTGGTTCGCAATCGGGAATTGTCCCTGCGTTTCCCGCCGTCACTTGCACGGCGCAATCGAACTATCTGACGGGGAAAACTCCCAGCGAGCACGGCATTGTCGCCAATGGCTGGTACGACCGCACGCTGTCCGAGGTGCATTTTTGGAAGCAGTCCAACCACGTGGTGGCCGGGCGCAAAATTTGGGATGAGCTTCGCGCGGGCAATCCCTGCTTCACCTGCGCCAAGCTTTTCTGGTGGTACAACATGTACGCCAGTGTCGATTATTCCATCACGCCCCGGCCCGCGTATCCGGCGGATGGCAGAAAAGTCTTCGATATTTACACCGGCCCCGCCTTGATTCGCCCCGAGATCAAGGCGGAGTTGGGCGAATTTCCTTTCCCGACATTTTGGGGCCCGGCTGCAGGTGTGGAAAGTCCACAAGGAGCCCCCGATGCCGCGTCGCGCTGGATTGCGGAATCAGCCAAGTGGATTGAGCGAAAATATTCTCCGACGCTGAATCTCGTTTATCTTCCTCATCTTGACTACGCTTTGCAGCGGCTTGGGCCGGCCCATCCGCAAATTCCGTCCGATTTGCGCCGCGTCGACGCCATCGTCGGCGATTTGATTTCATTTTTTCAATCGCGCGAAGTGTCGGTCACGTTGCTTTCCGAATATGGAATATCCGAGGTCGATACGCCGTTGCATTTGAACCGGATTTTTCGGCGCGAAGGTTGGATCACGATCAAGGAAGAACTTGGCCTCGAACTATTGGACTGCGGCGCGAGCAAGGTTTTTGCGGTGGCTGACCATCAAGTGGCGCACATTTACCTCAACGATCCGTCGCTCGCGTCACGCGTGCGCGAAGTTCTGCGCAAAGAGCCGCACATTGAGCAAATTCTAGGCGCGGAAGAAAAGCGCGCCATCGGAATCGATCATCCGAGGGCAGGGGACTTGATTGCCGTCGCCTCCGAACGCGCTTGGTTCACCTATTACTACTGGCTTGATGATGCCGTTGCGCCGGATTTTGCGCGCTGTGTGGATATCCATCGAAAGCCCGGCTACGATCCAGTGGAATTATTTCTCGACCCAAAAATTCCGCTCGTGAAATTGCGGATTCTCCAGCGTCTCTTGCAAAAGAAGCTCGGCTTCAGAATGTTGATGGATGTCATTCCTCTTGACGCAACACTTGTGAAGGGATCGCACGGACGGCGCGTGACCGCGCCCGGAGAACAGCCGGTTTTGATTTGCCAGGAGGCCGGCCTTCCGCTCCCGCCGCAAATAGATTCGACAGAAGTCTGTGGCGTCCTCAAGAAATGCGTTTCTAAGTAGGGAAACGCAATTTGCAACCAATGCAACATCGGTCAAAGCGTTTCCGTCGAAGGAACTCTTTTCCCCCTTCGTGATCTTCGCGTCCTTCTGTTCAAAATTCCTTAACACCAAGGAAACAAATGCGTGCCAGGCTCGGAGCCAGCGCGCCGCCTGTCACCCCTGCCGGGGCGATTTATTTATTTCACCGCAACCGGTGGCATTGCTTTGCTAAACCACCGGCTGCAAGCTGTGATGCCTTCGGCATCTTCAATAGATGCGCCTTGCGATGCCTTTTACCACTCGTTGTAAGGCGCGCGAAACATGCGCGACATCATCGCCGTCGCCGTTTCATCGTCGCGAATGGTTTCAGTCGCCACATCCCAGCGGAGTTTCCGTCCGAGAACCATCGAGATGTAACCAAGGTGTCCGGGAGTTGCGGAGTGATGCGCCACTTCTGCCGGCGTGAGCGTCGGCTTCCGCGATTTTACGCTGTCAATAAAGTTGCGATGATGGTTCGTCGAGCGCACCAATTTGATTTTCAATTCGTCTTCCGGCAGTTCCTTGATGTCCTTCCAATCCTCGTTGGAGGCTTCGAACTTGCCGCGATCCACATAAACCCATCCCTCCGTGCCGATCCATTTTGTCCCACCCTTGATTTCGTCGCGGCCTCCGGCCATGGTGATGTGGATATCATCTGGATATTTCATCTCGACCGTGAATTTGGTGGCGGTGTTCCACATCGCATCGTGCGGAGGAAATTCCCCGGTGCCATCAACTTCGTAAGGCCCGCTCAAGTCGAAGCCAAGCCCCCAATGCGCAATGTCCAGATGGTGGCCGACCCAATCCAGCAATTGGCCGCCGCCGGTGTTGTAATTCCAGCGCCAGTTCATGTGCGTCCGCGCCTTGATGTAAGGCATCATGCGCGACGGGCCGATCCAGCGCTCGTAATTCAAGTTCCGAGGCGGTTTGGTGATCTGGTCAAACTGCGCGGTTTTGGCGAAATCTGTATGGCCCGAAGGCAGCCCGACCTCGACATTCGTGACTTTCCCGATCAAGCCGTTGCGAACGATTTCCGCCGCCTTGTGAAAACTTCCGCTCGAACGCTGCCACGAGCCGGTCTGCCAGATGCAGCCATTTTCATGCACGGCCTGTACGATGCGCTGCTGTTCGGCGATGGTTTTAGCCAGCGGCTTTTCGCCCCAAATGTCTTTCTTGTGCCGCGCCGCTTCGACCGCGATCAATTCGTGCCAATGATCCGGCACCGCGATCATCACCGCATCAATATCCTTGTGCGCCATCATTTTCCGGTAATCGGAAAATGTCTTGGCCACCTTTTTCTTGTAGTGATCATTGATGGCCTTGACGGATTTTTTGAGATGCTCTTTGTCGATATTGCAAGTGGCCATGACCTGGACGTCATTGAACTTCATGAACTCCTCAATGTTATAGGGCCCTTGCATGCCCCAGCCGACCGCGCCGATGTTGATGCGCTCCGACGGGGCGGGACGCCCGTCGCGCCCGAGGGCGGAGGCGGGAATGATCGTCGGGAACGCCACGGCGGCGGCGGCCGCTCCAGTGACTTTTAGAAAACTTCGCCGGCTCAAGCGGGGTGGCCCGGAAACATCGTTGGTCATAGGTCTTTAAGATGACGCCGGGGGCGTCGCGAAGACCAGAGAAAAAGATTTTTTTAGCACAGAATTTTGAAATTGTCGTTCACTTCGGTCATCGAGCGCATCCGTCCCATAATTCCCATTCCTCTCATTTTGGTGGGAGGAATGGGACTAAGGGGACCCGTGGGACGGCTCGGCGGGAGCCTCGCCCTACCGTGATTTTTACCGCCGCACGCCTGCCACAAATTGCATTTTTGAACTTTGAACTTCGGGCGTTCATGTGGCTTATTGAGGGCATGACGACGAAAACAGCTCGGGGACGGCAGCCAGAATGGGTAACGCAATTTTCCATCTTCACCGCAAACCGGATGGGGCGTCTGCATGATTTGATCGCGCTGCTGAGCAAGAGCGGGGTTCATGTCCTGGCCGTCACGGTTTTGGATACTTCAGAGACGGCCATTATTCGCATCGTGGTGGACGATCCGCAGGCGGCCCGCCACATTTTGCAGGACAACCATTTCGCGTTCACCGAGAGCAACCTCGTCGTGGTGGAAATTGACGATGCGACGCAATTGCCCGAATTGATGGCAGCGTTTCTCGAAGCCGAAGTCAACGTCAACTATATGTACTGCTTCATTCCGCATCCGCAGGGCAAATCGCTGCTTGGGGTCAGCATGGAGGACGATGAAGTGGGCGAAAAAATCCTGACCCGCCACGGATTCCGGGTTTTGCGGCAGGCCGATATTTCCCGTTAACCGGAATTAGTAGGATTTCCGGCTCCGTTTCCTCGTCCTTCCTCCTGTTAGAATTTTATTTTACTCGCACATGAGCAAAATCATCGGCATCGACCTCGGCACAACCAACTCGCTGGTCGCAACCGTGGATTCCGGCGTCCCTTACGTGATCGCCGATGGCACAGGCCGGAGATTGACGCCTTCGGTCGTGCATTTTCCTTCCGATGGCGGCGCTCCTGTGGTTGGCGAGCAGGCGAATCGCATCCGAATTCTCAAGCCGGCGGAGACCATTTATTCCATCAAACGATTCATGGGCCGCCGAGGTTCGGAGATTTCGCCCGAAGAACGGCAGGTCAACTATGCGGTCGCCGGAAGCGGAGCAGGGCCGGTAACTGTTGATCTCGGCGGACGCTTGCTGACCCCAGAGGAAATTTCGGCGGAAGTGCTGAAGAAACTTAAGGCCGACGCCGAGGCTGCGCTGGGCGAGCCGGTGACCCGCGCGGTCATCACCGTCCCGGCCTATTTCAACGACGCCCAGCGCAATGCCACCAAGAAAGCTGGCGAACTCGCGGGATTCACGGTCGAGCGCATCGTCAATGAACCGACGGCGGCGGCGCTGGCTTACGGCCTGGCAAAATTGCGCGAGAAATCGAAAATCGCCGTTTACGATTTAGGCGGCGGGACATTTGATCTTTCCATATTGGAGTTGAACGAAGGCGTGTTCCAGGTTCTTTCCACCAACGGCAACACGCGCCTCGGCGGCGATGATTTGGATCAGCGGGTGGTTCAGCTTATATTTGACAAAATCAGACTCGGGGGTGGGCCTGGCCTTTCGCATGATGCGCCAGTCCTGGCCCGCGTGCGGGAAGCGGCCGAACAGGCGAAAATCCGCCTATCCTCCGAGGAGGAAGCAAAAATCTCACTGCCATTCCTCACCCCGGATTTTCATTTTGACTACACGCTGACGAGAACGGAGTTGGAGTCCGTCACGACGGACCTCGTTGCCAAGACGCGCGCGCATTGCCTGCGCTCGCTGGCGGACGCGAAATTGGAAGCCAAGGATTTGGACCAAGTGATTCTGGTTGGCGGCCAGACGCGGATGCCGCTCGTTCGCCGGATGGTGTCCGAGATTTTTGGCTGCGCGGAATTCGACGAAGCTCGGGGCGATCTCCGGTTGGGCCAGGATTACCACAAATCCGCCGGGCCCGCGCTGAACACATCGCAGAATCCCGATGAGGCCGTGGCGCTGGGCGCAGCCATCCAGGCGGAAATTCTCTCGGGCGGATTCCGCAATCTCCTGTTGCTTGACATAACGCCGTTGTCGCTCGGCTTGGAGACGTTTGGCGGTTTGATGAATGTGCTCATCCCACGCAATTCGACCATCCCCATCAAAGCCGGCGAGATGTTCACCACCGCCGTCGATTACCAGCGCGACATGCTGATCCACGTCCTCCAAGGCGAGCGCGAGCGCGCGGCGGACAATTGGACCCTGGGCCGATTCACCCTCGACTTCGCGCCTCTGCCAAAAGGCGTGCCGCGCGTTGGCGTTCAATTCGAGATCGACGCCAACGGCATCCTCCACGTGCTGGCCCGCGACACCCGCACCGGCGCGCAAAAAATTGTGGAGATGAAGTCGGCGGTGGACGTGTCCGACGCGGCGGTAGAAAAAATGGTGGAAGAATCTGTCGAACACGCCTTCGACGACATGCGCTCCCGCCAGTGGATCGAAGCGAAATTGCGGGCAACCGAAACTCTGGCCGCCGCCCGCAAGGGCCTTGCCGCCTGCGAAGGCGAGTTGGACGCCGCGAATCAGGAACAAGTTGAACAGGCAATGAAAGCGGTTGAAGAAGTCCTATCCGGCGAAAACGTGGAAAAACAAACGGGCGATGTCAGCCGATTGAAATCCGCTGTGGACGCCCTCGATCAAGCTAGCGGTCCACTCGCGCAATTGCTAATGGACAAAGCGATGGACGCCATGCTTCGCAAGCGCGGGATTATTTCTTGAGAAGTTGGACGCCCATCACATCCTAATGGTTCGATCCGACCTGATACCACAGGTTGTCGATTCAATCCGGGATGATCGGCCGAGGGGTTTGGCCCAGCCATGTCTCGAGGTCAGCCAAAGAGGCCGCAAGTCAAGCCGTTATAGTTTGCAATGCGTGATTCGACAGGTGCTTGGCACCGAGTCACAGCCCGTTGTGCCGGCGGATTTCCTCACATCTAATCCAGGAGCGAAAACAACGAAACGGCTGGAGCCTCGGCCTGCCACGCCCGCCTACGATTTGGGCGTCAATCCGTGTAGTCTTCGTTGAGCGCCCGCAGGAAGGCGGCCAGGGGGGCGACGGCGTTGGTATTCAACGAAATGTTTTGCAGCTCGATGTCGCCGTTGCGGACTTGGTTGGTGCGCGCCATTTCGGAAAACGTTTGGTAGAACTGGATCACTTGCTCCAGCGAACCCATCCGGCCGGTGTGCAAATACGGATCCGACATGGCGAGGTCGCGCAGGTTGGATGTTTTGAAAAGGGCGATGGTGTGGGGCAGGACGACGTCCCGGCCCGGCACTTGCAATTCAACCTTGTAGAACTGCTGCGGCGCGTTAGTGAGGATCGGAAAGCTGGCTTGGAAGGCGCCGTTCGTGTCGAAGACGCCGGTGGTGACGACGCTCCAGTTGAAGGGCGAACCCAGCGTGGTGGCGGACAGAATGCTAAAGGCCGCGCCGGGCGTTCCATTCGTTCCAGTGAAAGTAAAATTCGTGGCGCCCGCCTGCTCGTTGACCAATTGCGGCACGCTCAAGCCTAGGAACTTGTAGGCGATCGCCGCGAAGTTGGTTTGCGGCGCGGGGAAGTCGGGATTGGCGTACACATTCCACAGGCCCAAATCCACCGCGGCAGGCTGATTCGTGGAGGGCGGCATCTCGAATATCCCGAGCGCGGTCGGATGCTGCGGCGTGGGCGGGAGATAGGCGTTATAATTCGAGTTCCGCGTGGCCAAATCCGGCACCGGCAGATTCGCGAACGCCCCCGCGCCGTTGATCGCATCGTATTCCTCCTGCGTCGCGCCGGTGTTGTGAAAAATAAAATCCGTGAAGGCCGGCGGCGTGTGGCAGGTGGCGCAATTTCCAACGTTGACGGAATGGTTCGCGGCCAGGGCATTCGTGTTGCGCAGGAAAATCTTCAATCCCTCCAATTCGTTGGTTCCGAACGTGAACGATTGCGCCAGGGTGGTGAACGAACCGTCATCCGGATCGGTGACGAATTGCAGGTTCGTCTGCGTTTCGACCAGAGTCAGCAGCCGTTGCGAATATTGAATGGCCGTTTCATTTTGCGCCGGGACTTGCGGCAGCCCGTTCTTGATCAGAAAGGTGTCGAACGGCGAGCCGTTGAAGATCGGCGTCCCGGCTCCGACAAAATTCAATCCATTGGTGCCCTGCGAGAAAAAGAGATTCAGCAAATACGCCTCGATGAGCGAAGCCGCGGTATCGACGATTTGCACGTCCGTAGTCTGGGGGCTGTCGATGTTTACGACGTACTGCGGGGAAATGAGCATCGGCGTCAGCGTCCGCGGATCATACATGTAGCTGCCGTTGTGCATGAATCCCGAAAAGATATTGGCATAGGACACCTCGCCGGAAAGCGCCATCCCATCGGGCAGCGTGTCGAAACGCCCGCCCCGTTCCTCGGTGGCCAGATAACCCATGCCATCGTCGTTTCGGATAATCTGGGCGATATGATGGATGGCCGTCTGGTATTCCTGCGGCTCCCAGCCGTAATTTCGGCCCGTCATCGTGCCGATGATCAGGTCATGCACGGTGGCAAATTGGCCGTCATAGTGAAGGAACGTTGGCCCCGGGCGCGGAATCAACGCATCCACCAGCGGCTGCGCGTTGCGAGGAGTCTGGGTGCGCCCATCGTCGCGGGGTGGAATGGGACTGCGCTGGGCGAAGTCAGCGTATGTTCGGTTGCCCAGAGTCATATCGCCATACGGCCCATAGCCTTTCTCATCCACGATATGGCATTGCCGGCAGTTCATCGCCTGTCCGGCAAACGGCCCGGTGACAAGGTTCGAGGTGGTCAGCAGCATTGCCACGGTGGGATCGCCGGGGATGTCCGCATTCGCGTTTCCGCCGGAGTTGGTGTAGAAATACTGCGAAAACCGAGTCTCCAGAAAAAGGCGCTCTCCGATATTGGCATCCGCCTCGGCAAAATTGGTGATAACCTCATCGCTATCCTGCGCCCGAGCCACTTGGGAAAGCACGGCCAAAGCGCAAACCGCCGCACAAAATAAGATGAACAACCGCCTCACTAAGGCGTCCATCGTCTCACGAAAATCAAAAATGTCAATGGGCGGCTGGCCGGGAAACAGGCAGACGCATCTAAATTCTGAGGCAGGGACGCCTCGCCGAGGCGTCCGGTTGCGCGGGAATAATGCCACGGCTGGCGCGTGACGAATGCCTGACTCCGGACGCCTCGGCGAGGCGGTGCCTTGGAATTAAGATGCGTCTGCCCTGGGCCGGGAAAAAAATGAACAGGAGGAAGACCGAGGACGCGGAGTGAAAAGATCATTGTTGAAAAAAAGCCCGGTGGCGCTCCGTCCCAAATAAACGGCGCGTGTGAATCCATCTTCAGTCTCATTTCCTGAGTTCGGCCGTTCCAGATTCAATTTTTCCCCAATATGGTCACGCATCCGCGCAAGAAAGTGTTGAATTGGGCACTTGGGCTTGGGTTATCTTGATATGATGACAAAGGACGAGATTGCGGAGATTCTCTCGGAGATTGGGATCCTGCTGGAACTCAAGGGAGAGGTCGTGTTCAAAACGCGCGCCTACGCCAATGCCGCCCGCACCCTCGAAAGCCTCGGCGAACCGCTCGAAAAATTGATTGAGGAAGACCGCCTCGGCGAAATCAAGGGCATCGGCGAGGCGCTGCAAAAGAAAATCACCGAACTCGCCACCACCGGCAAGCTCGCCTATTACGACGAACTCAAGGCTTCCGTGCCGCCCGGCTTGCTGGAAATGCTGCACATTCCCGGCGTCGGCCCCAAGAAGGTCAAGGCGCTCAATGAAAAACTCGGCATCGAAACGATCGAGGCGCTGGAGGCCGCCTGCAACACCGGCAAAGTAGCGGTGCTCGACGGCTTCGGCGAGAAGACGCAGGCGAAGATTTTGGAGGGCATTCAATTTATGCGGCTATACGCCTCGCGCCATTTGCTCGGGGCCGCCTTCGCCGCCGCCGCCCCCATACTTGACAGCCTGCGGGCGCATCCGGATGTCATCCGCTGCAGCAATGCAGGCAGCTTGCGCCGGTCGAAGGAGATTATCGGCGACATCGATTTTCTGGCCTCGTCGAAAAATCCGGCGGAAGTGATTGATTTTTTCGTCAAACAAACGGGCGTGCTCACTGTTTCTGCCAAGGGCGAGACGAAGGCGAGCGTCATCCTCACCGGCGGCATCCAGGCGGATTTGCGCGTCGTCAGCGACAGCGAATTTCCCTTCGCCCTGCTTTATTTCACCGGCAGCAAGGAGCACAACATCATCATGCGCCAGCGCGCGATCCAGCGCGGCTTGCGTTTGAACGAATACGGATTGTTCAAGTCGGATGTGGAAACGCGCGACCCAAATTTGCTGGTGGCCTGCGCGACAGAGGAAGAGGTTTTCCAGACCTTGGGCCTGGCCTATGTCCCGCCGGAATTGCGCGAAGACGCGGGCGAATTCGCCGCCGCCGAGAAAAGCGAAATCCCGCGCCTGCTGGATTGGACAGAATTGAAAGGCTCCCTGCACAACCATTCCAACTGGAGCGACGGGCGATGCACGCTGGAGCAAATCGCCGATTACATGATGGAATTGGGCTGCGCCTATTGGGCCATCACGGATCATTCAAAGGCCTCCTTTCAAGCGAACGGCTTGACGCCCGAGCGCCTGCGCGAGCAACTTGAGGCTGTCCGCGCAGTCAATAAGAAACTCGAAACCGACGGAACCGATTTCCGATTATTGACAGGCTCCGAGGTGGATATTCTGGCAGGCGGCAAACTGGATTTTGACGACGATTTGCTGGCGGAATTGGACGTGGTGGTGGCGAGTGTCCATCAGGGTTTCACGCAGAGCGAGGCGGAAATGACCAAGCGCGTCATCGCCGCGGTGGAAAACAAATACGTCCACATGCTCGGCCACATGACGGGCCGGTTGCTGCTGGAGCGTGAGGCTTACAAGATCAACCAGATCGCCGTGATCGACGCATGCGCCGCGACGGGCACCTGGATTGAGCTTAACGCCAGCCCGATGCGGCTCGATATGGATTGGCGGCTATGGCATCGCGCGAAGGAAAAAGGCGTGAAGTGCGTCATCAACTGCGACGCCCACCGCAACGAGCACGCCAGCTATTTGCGGCTTGGGGCGGGAGTGGCGCGCAAGGGATGGCTTGAGGCTGCAGATGTCATCAACACGCTGCCGCTGGATAAATTGCGGCAGGAGTTGAAACGGAAACGGAGCCGGTAGAGCGACCGGAAATCGAGATCCCAAGGTTGGGGCGGGTGGGCTTCGGATATGGCCGCTGTCATAGTCATGGCGACATTATTGGCGGGACAAGGCAAAGCCGACATACTCTACGAGTCCAACTCGCTCACGCCCGCGACATCCGCGCGCCCATCACGACAAAATTCGCTGAAGGCAAGACCCATTCGTTTAGTTTCATTCCCGAGGAAGTTGTGGTTACCGCTGTCTGCAGGGACCCGGCGTTGTTCCAGCCGAGTCAAAAAGAAATCCGCGTCGTGCTCGATTTGCCAACCTTCACAAACCTGCAGCCGACAACCCTTCGCCTCCACGCCGAATGTCCCCGAGATGTCATTGTCTTGCAGATGGTGCCGTAGACAGTTGAGGTCCAGCAGATTTCGCAGTAGCGAATCGCCTTCCACCGGCGGGCGTTTGCGCCACGGTTCCTGGGCCTGCGGACGACGGATAAAAGCAGGAAAGGAAGAAGTGCGAAAAGTAATGGCCGACACTTGCGTGCGAAGGGCAATGCGCTTGCCAAAAATGAATTTTTCCGGACAATTAACCCATGAGTGCCGTTGAAATCATTGAGCGAATCAAAGAATTGTCCGCGAATGAACAGGCGCGAGTCGCGCAGTTTATCGCAGAAAACGGCAGTTCAATGACGCGCCACCATTTTTCCGTTGGCACCGAAGGGGACGGTTTGCCCGTCATCCGCGCCGACGGCCGAACCATCACTTCGCAACTTGTTCACGAGATTGAAAGCCGGACCCCGTGACCCGATTGCTTGATGTCAATTTGCTCATGGCGTTGCTTTGGGAAAATCACGAGCATCACTCCCGGGCCCGTTCGTGGTTCAGGGGCATTTCCGCCTTTGCGACCTGCCCGGTTGTCCAGCTTGGTTTTGCGCGCGTCTCCTCGCATCCCCTGCTCGGTTACGGCTTGACGCCCGAACTGGCGTTTGGCGTTCTCCGCCAATTCATCAGTGACCCGCGCCATGAATTCATTTCCGACGACTTGAGCTGCACCGACCGCGCCGTGCGAACGGAACTGATGGCGGGCGCAAATCAAATCACCGACCGCTATCTTGTAGCGCTCGCCCGGCAATATCGATTCAGCCTGGCAACTCTCGATGAACCGTTGGCAAAAAGCTTTGCGAATGAAACGGGTCTGGTGGAACTGCTGCATTGAATTGGGTGCGCTGTCATATAAAGCTTTCTGGATTCAACGCACTTTCGCGGAAATGGTCAGTTGGAGGCATGTGTCGAACCGTGCGAGAAACAAAAGTGCGAAAAGTGAGGACTGACGCTTGCGACGAAAATTGAGAAAGCACGGCTGGAGCGGGTGGCCCTTGTGAAATATGCAATTATGTTGGTGACGCCTTTTTTGGCTAAAACAGCGACTATCAACACCGCCGGGAGTCGACCTGCGGTTTGGATGGTATACTTGCGGTGCAAATCGAGCGTTGCCCATAATGCCAGTGACAAACCAAAACCGGCGCAACTGCGAGGCGAGCCATTCATAATTTCGTCAGAATTTGCACATGTTTCACGATAGAGTGACGTTTGTCTTTGAAGACGACTCGCGCACTGTAACCAACGGAGCTTTCATCAACCCTTTTTCCCTCCAATTTGACGACCTCGACGGTTGAGCTGATCGACTGCACATCTGATATGTGAAAGAGCGAAATTCGATCTGAGCTTCCGCGGTGCGCCTTCTCAAAGCGCATCATGGCCCGTTCATACTTTAGAATTCCTTCCCTGAATTGAATGAACTGATCATGCGCCTTTTTCGCCATGGGAATCGCCTTTCGTTCATAGGGCTGTGAGATTTTAAGCAGTTGAGCCTCCGAGATGGGGCGATACGGAACCCAGCTACCGTAGCCAGAGTCGGCTGGGATGAGAATTTCGTTTGTTTTTCCATGCAACCAGAGTCCGCGGAAAAGGCCGGCCCCAAAATCCCGCACTTCATAATCCTGCGCTTTTGTTTGGGGTAACTGTTCGACGACGCTAAGCGCCGCCGGATCAACGTTTGTTCCGAAACCGGTGCATAACGCCGAGTCGGCAGCGCACCACGCGCAACCGATAACGATGTCTTTGTCCGTGATAAGAAAAGTCCACGCTCCTCGCTTCACTGCGGAAAAAAGCCGACCGGCGGCGACGTCTTTAGGTTCCACGTAATAAGATTGGACGGCTATGCCAGTCTTAATATCTTCAGCAAGCCAATTTGTGGCGGAAGCAGGCCACGACTGACCCGGCAGGTGTTTCTTGCACCAACTCTCAACCGCTTTCTGTTGATCGGGCGGGGCGGGCTGAAAAACAAGCCCTGCGTGGCATTGGGCGCCGCCGAGAACGGCGACCAGGCAATTCGTCGCCAGACAGATTCTCCAGATAGCTGACAATATGAATCTCATGCGCTGATCGCTAACCTTGCATTTTAACACTATTTTACAACTAAAGTTACGCTGGAGCCGACACCTCCTGAAATTGGCTGTTGGATGGAGATGCGCATTTTAATAGTAGCGAAGGTTTGATGGATCGACGCCGTAAATTCGGCGCCACCAATACCCGGCTGTTGAGCCGTCGCCTTTAACGTAGCACGTCAACACAATCTTTTTGCCCAAATTTGTATCTGCAAGAATCGCGGTATACATGTGTGAAAAGGAACCTTCCCCCACGGAAACATGTCGAATCTTCAAAATCCGATATTTAGTTACGCGCCCGGGATCGAATTCGGTCGTGCGAAAAGCCTCTATAACCAATTGTTCATTCGACGCAGACTGAGGGAGAGATGAACCGCGTGGAAAACCGTTCAAATAAAGGCCGGAAGCCGCCGAAAGAGCGGCGACAAGCCGGTCGATCGAGTCCGGCTTCGTCGCGCACCCCAGCCCACCGCAGACCAGTGCGACTGCCAAGCTGAGTATGAGGGGCGTTTTATAAACCATAACCAACTGTAACGTGATCGAGTGCTTATAATTTTTTCTCAAGGCAAAAATTTATCATTCCTGTGTCGCTGGCGGAGCCGATGAAGCCGATTCTCTCACAGGCTGTGAGAGAATTGCCCTTTTGGAATCTTTCACAGCTTGTGACAGTTTTTGCGGGGAGGATTCTGTCACAGCTTGTGATAGAATTTCGACTCGATCCCGGTAAGCAGAATAAAAAGCCCGCATCCGCCAGAGATTAAGAGAAGACAGTCCCGCCGAAGAAGGTGTCAGACCGACATAATCACATATGCGACTTCTGTCATTTGCTTTTTCTCCGGGCAGCTTCATAACCATGCCCCAAGTCTGCGCCGCCGTCATCTGCGCCTTCGTTTCCGGGTTCAAGCGGGAAAGGGTCCTTAGAGCTTTTCAATCCAAGGATTGAATGTCTGGACTCCGAGCAGCGCAAAATCACGGGTGTTGCTCGTGGCCACCGTCCAATTCCTGGCGGAAGCGGTTGCGGCAATGAACGAATCGCGGAGTTCCAATGAACCCTTGGCATTTTCACTGAGAACATTGGTGTCGAGCAGAAAGATCACAAGGAGATCTTCTTGACCTTCCCGGCAGCGGGAGTGAACTCCAATTTGAGTCCGCGTCCCGAGGCCAACGCATCCCACGCAGAGAGTTGACCCGGCTGCGGCGGGCGGGCCGATTGCCGCAAGACAGGCTTGGCGATTTTGGCGGATTGTCGAAAAACGTCCTGGACGGACAGATTTGTCAATCTGGCCGTTTCTTTGACTTCACTGAGCAGGTCATCCGGGACAGAAAGTGGAATCGTTTCAGCCATGCCAATAAATTAAAGTCCTCGCGTTCAAAATCAAGCGCGAATCCGGGACCATCAGGGCCATTCGTCAGTCGTCGCTTTTTGCGCGTTTTGTTTTTCGTTTCGTCATGCAAAATGTTTGCCCGCCGTCGCGCTCGCAACAATCTTCGATTGATTTCGGAAACTTCGGGCATCATGCCGAATTTTGCCGGTGTTGAAAAGTTTTTCGCACACAAGGCAGATGTCCTTCCCGCTTGTTCCCCATCCTGCAAATCCTGTTCTATGCGAATAATGGGAACGGCTCGGCGGGAGCCTCGCCCTACCGTGCCTCACTTCGTTTCCGCCGCGGTCGCCGTTGCGCCCGACCGCTTCGCCATGATGGCCGCAATTATCTTCTGGGCCAGCTCCGGCTTGTCGGCGAGGGCCTGGCGGGCGGCGTCTTTGCCCTGGCCGATCAAGTCGCCCTCAAATTGGAGCCAGGCGCCTTTCTTGTCAACAACACCTTGAGCGATGCCGATGTCAATAATGCTTCCTTCTTTGTTGATGCCGTGATTGTAGATGATTTCAAACTCGGCTTCCGCGAAGGGCGGGGCGACCTTGTTCTTGACAATCTTCACCTTGACGGCGTTGCCGATGGCGTTGCCGGCGGCGTCTTTCAACGTGTCGCGGCGGCGGATGTCGATGCGGATGCTGGCGTAGAATTTCAGCGCCTTGCCTCCCGGCGTCGTCTCGGGATTTCCGAACATCACGCCGACTTTTTCGCGCAACTGGTTGGTGAAAATGCAGGTGGTCTTGGACTTGTTGAGGATGGCGGTCAGCTTGCGAAGGGCCTGGCTCATCAGGCGCGCCTGCATGCCCATCGTGGCCATTCCCATTTCCCCTTCCAATTCCGCCTTTGGAACGAGCGCCGCGACAGAGTCAATAACAATGACATCCAGCGCGTTGGAGCGGGCCAGCGTTTCACAGATGCTCAGCGCTTCTTCGCCGCTGTCGGGTTGGGAAACGAGCAAATCGTCGAGGTTGACTCCAAGTTTCTTGGCGTATGCGGGGTCGAGAGCATGTTCGGCGTCGATGAACGCGGCCAGCCCGCCCGCTTTTTGGGCGTTGGCGATGACGTGCAGCATGAGGGTCGTTTTGCCGGAGGATTCCGGGCCGAAAATTTCCACGACGCGCCCGCGCGGCACGCCGCCAATGCCCAGCGCGAGATCAACAGCCAGCGCGCCGGTCGGGATAAACTCGATGCCGACTTTGGCGCGCGCGTCGCCAAGGCGCATGATGCTGCCATCGCCGTAGGCTTTCGTGATGGAGGAAATGGCAGCATCCAGGTCACGCTGGCGAGCGGGCGTGTTTTTGGAGTCGGTGGATTTATCAGCAGACTTCTCAGCGGATTTTTCAGCTTTCGGGGGCATAAAATGTTTCGTTCAAATTTCCAGGTTCAGGGCCACACGTTTTCCCAAATTTGCGCGGGACAAAAAGGTTAGTCAATGCCGGGTTCATCCGAGACGGATTGCCCGTAGACCGCGCCATGATCATGGCACACGCCGCTTTTGCTTGAGGAGACAAAATTCAACAATTCGCGCGCGGCTTCCGTGTGAAATTCCTCTTTGGCTTCGGCAAGAGTCTGCGAAAATTTCGATCTCGAGCGGAATAGCTTGTGATAAAGCCGCCGCAATTCCATTCGATCGTCGGCGCTCAGTCCAGCGCGGCGCAGTCCGACGGTGTTCAGCCCGCATATATTGTTTCCTCCTCGCGCAATGGTAAACGGCGGCAAATCCCGGCTGACGGCAGAACCGCCCTGCATCATCGCCAGCTTTCCGATGCGGACGAATTGATGCACGAGGCAATTGCCGGAGATGAACGCGCGGTCACCCACCTGCGCGTGGCCGGCCAAAAGCGCCCCGTTGGCCAGCGTGACGTGGTCGCCCATATGAACATTGTGCGCGACGTGCGAATTGACCATCAGCATGCAATTTGAGCCGATGACGGTGTCCTCCTCCATTTTGTTGGAGCGATGGACTGTCGAGCCTTCCCGGAAAACGTTGTTTGCGCCGATGCGAAGGCCGGTGGGATCGTTCTTATATTTGACGTCCTGGGGAGCGTCCCCAATGACGCAATGGGCGTGAAATGAGTTGTCCGGCCCAATGGAAGTGCGGCCTGTCAAACAAACATGCGGCCCAATCCGGCAGCGCGGCCCAATGGAAACGCCCGCGTCAATAACCGCATAAGGCCCGACTTCGGCCGATGAATCCAGTTGCGCGCCCGGGCTGACGATGGCTGAGGGGTGGATCATGATCTCCCGACCCACGGGGGAGCGTCAGCTCGCGGCGGGGGCGGCGGCGGGCGCCTTGCTGAGGCCGTTCAAGCGGATGCTCAAGCGGGATTTATGGCGGCTGGAGCGCGCCTTGTGAATGACACCGGTCTTGACGGCTTTGTCGAGGGCGGAAACGAGCGAGCGCAGCGTCTTGGCGGCGTCGTCTTTCTTGCCCGCGGCCAGGAATTTGGCGTAGCTCGATTCCAAAGTGTGCAGACGGGATTTCACCGTTTGGTTTTGCAACTGCTTGCGGGCGCTGTTTCTCATCCGGCGCCCGGCTGACTTCGTATTAGGCATATTTAAAATCGTTTTCTATTAAAAGGACAGACAACGTAGCCAAAACAACCCGAATGTCAACGGTCTGATTTCGTAATTCGAAGAGAACGTCGGCGGGATTCTGGCCGCGAAGCGGGTAGGGACGCCTCGCCGAGGCGTCCGGGGTGAGGCTCTCTGCATGCGAAAGCTGTCGCATAAACCACGCGCAACCGGACACCTCGGCGAGGCGTCTACCTTTGGGTTTGCGTATGTGTCCCCAGTGTTTTTAGCGCGATCAGCGTTGCGGCATTGCGGCCTTCCACGCCCAGTTTTTCGTAGATGTGCTCGAGATGTTTTTTCACCGTGGCCGTGCTGATGTTCAAAATGACTCCCGCCTCGTAATTTGTTTTCCCCTGTGCGACCCAGAATAGAATTTCCGATTCGCGAGGCGAAATTCCCAATCCTTCCAGCGGTTTGGGCGAGCTGAAACTGGCTTCGAATCCGCATTGCTGCTGGGCGCGTTCGAGACGGGCGGAAATGGCCTCGAGCAAATCGTCGACCTTCACGGGCTTGATGAGATAATCATCCGCGCCGAGCGTCATGCCCATGCGAACGTCCGCGTGCTCGCCTTTTGCTGTCAAAAATATAAACGGGATGCGCGCAGTCGCGTTTTCGGCCCGCAACGCCGTGAGGACTTCGTGGCCGTCCTGCTTTGGCATGAGCACATCGCACAGGATGAGATCGGGCAGTTCGCGCTTTGCGGCGGCGATTCCCTCCTCGCCGTCGGGCGCCAGCAGCGGCTCGAAATTCTCCATTTCCAGGATGTCGCGCAGATTCGACAGCATTCCGGGTTCGTCTTCAATTACGAGTATTCTCTTCATGTGGTTTCCTGTTTCGAAATCCGCTTGATGAACTCCGTGTGATTCGGCGAAAAAAGCGGCAGCCGCACACTGACAGTCGTGCCTGCGTTCTGGATGCTCTCGATCTCAATGACGCCTCCGTGGCGCTCAACGCAATGTTTGACAATCACGAGGCCCAATCCCGTCCCCTGCTGGGGCGCCGCATTCTTTCCACGATAAAATGGCGTGAACAGTCGGCGCAAATCCTCCTGCGAAATTCCCATGCCGCGGTCCTTCACCACAAAATGCGCGTCGCCATCCTCCAGTGTCACCGAAAGCTTCACCGCCGAGCCGGCGCGCGAATATTTGATGGCGTTGCCAAGAAGATTCGCGATGATGTGGCGAAGCAGATGCTCGTCGCCGCGGGCGGATTCGTGAAAGGGCGCCACCGACAATTCAACGGGGCACTTGTGATTGGTCGCGGACGCAATTTCCTCGACGATTTGCCCGCAGAAATGCCGCAAGTCCATCGTGATGGGATTGAACTCCATCCGCCCCGCCTCGGCCTTGCTGAAGAGCAGCACGTCTTCCATCAGCGCGCTCATCCGCAGCACCGCCGCATCAATGTTGCGCAAGTGGCCGGCCCGTTTTTCCGGGAGCAGCCGCTCAAGGTAGCGCGATAAAATCTCCGACGAACTGAGAATCAGCGCCAAGGGCGTGCGAATCTCGTGGGTGACCATCGAAATGAAATTGCTCTTGAGGCGGTTCAATTCCTTTTCCTCCGCCAGCGCCCAACGCAATTGGTCCTCGATCTTTTTCCTCTCGGAAATGTCGCGCGCGATGCAGGACAAATGCAGCGGTTTGCCGTCGTCGCCTTTGACCGCGCTGCCGACGAACGAAACCGGAATTTCCTGTCCGTGCCAGCCGCGCAAACGCAGTTCACCGGCCCAAAAGCCGTCCCGCATCGCCTGCGGAATGGCAACCTTTGTGAAAAAGCGGTTCACATCCTCGGGATAAAATCGGGACATGGGCAGCCCCGTCACATCAACGTCGTCCGGAACTTGCAGCATTTTCCTCCCGGCTTCGTTGATATAAATGGTTTTGCCATCCAGCGAGGAAATGCCGACCAGGTCCGTCGTTGCGTCAATAACAGCTTTGAAGCGCACGAGATGAACCTCCGCCTTCTGGCGCTCGATGGCTTCCTCGCGAAGCTGAGCCGTGCGCTGGCTTACCCGCCGGCGCAGCAGGGTTATCCACGCAGCCGTCATCAGCGCCACGGCCGTTGTGATCGAAAGTATCGTAACCGTTCGGCGCGAGTGCCACCAAGGCGGCGGATCGCGATGCACAATGTCCTCCGCGCCGCGAAAGTAAATCTTCACCGGCCGCGCCTGTTCGGGCTGGCCCGGTTCAACGCGGCAAATGCCGGTGACGGTTACAAATTCATTCCGCGCGATGGGCAGGGGCGCCGCTCTCTCCGTTTCCAAAATCCCTTCAAGAATGGCGCCGTCGGTTTGCAGCCAGACATTGTCTTGATAAAGATCGACGTCGTGATGCCGTTCCACGTCAATGACGTGGGCCACATAATGGTTCTCAGCATCGACCACCTGGGCCTGAAACGTCACCAGCTCGCCGTCGTGCTTGCCGGATGCCAGGGACTTGATAGAAACTTCCTCTGGAGCAGGAACAGGCGCGTGGCCGATGATGCGGTATTCCACATCTTGAAGATCGGGCACGCTTGAATTGGTCAAGGCAGGCGCGCCAACCAATTCGATTTGGTCTCCCACTTTCAACGGCGGAAATTCGCGCTTGGGAAATTGCCCTTTGGTGTCTTCATCGGGATGAATGGGTTTGAGCAAATGCGCCACCAGCGGTTCGGTTCCGTTTTGGATCGCCAGCCAGCCATCCGGCGACGAGAATGTCACGACACCGGATGTTCTCACGCGGGAGGACCGGTCCGCGACGCGCCCGCGCAGGTTCTCAATGGCCGCCAGTGGCCGGATGAATATGTTTGATGTGCCTGGCTTGAGGATGGTGATGTCGTTGGTGCCATTTTGATGAAAAATGAAACCCGAGGCGCGGCCATCGTCATCAATCGCCAGGAATGGAATCCCCTCCAGGCGCACCCGCGCGTCAAGAAGGTCAAGGGGAAGAGTCATTTCTTGCCGGTGCGTGATCCAAACTTGAAAATGGTCGGCTCCATCGGCGCACAGCAAAACCAGGCGGCCCTTGGTCACTGCGACATCGCGCACAGTCCCTTCGATGCTGGACCAGTTCGCGTAATCGTCTCCAACCACCAGGTGCGGCGCATCGATGAATTTGGGGCGCGGCATGTCGCCTTCCCCGATCACGCGATACTTTGAGACGTGAACGATCGGCAAAATCCCGCCCGCTTCCGCAACACCCTCCGCCTCAATCAACTGGCCGGGCACAAAGGGAAAGTTGGTTTCATTCAGACGCAACAGGATGGCCGCCGTTTGATCCTGAAGAAAAATCCAGCGCGGTGTAAAAACATCCTGGTGCGTCAAAACACCCCGGATGTGAACAGGGATGTTTCCGGGACGCGCGCGTTCCAAAGCCAGGTCAAGTACTTGCCGGGCCGTCGTCAGCACATTCGTTGGCCCCGGGGAATTTGTTTGGGCGTAGGAGTAGCCGGCGGCAATAAACCACGCGAACAAAATTGCGGCGCGGCGGATGTCTCTCAATTTGAGCATACCGCGTCGAATTAGGTTTTGGCGGCGTTCATAGTTCGGGCCAAGAATACTGTCGGCGACCGGCAAATTGCAACAAGCCCGGCCCCAACCTCAATACGCCTTTTGGCGTATGCCTCATGAAAGTTCCAGATCACATTATCTCCAAAAAAGCGCCGGCCTGCGCGGCATCATTGATTGTAAGGCGTTTAAGAGGCAACAAGGCCTTCCTCGCTGTTTTTCCGTGGAATGAGAATCGTAGCCGACGCCATCCAGTTGAATCGGGAGTGTCTGCTTGATCTCTTTTCGCAAAGGCTTCGTCTTTCGCGGCTTACAGGTCCATGGCGGACATGCCTGCAGCTCACTCCTCGCTTTGCGCAAAAATCTGCTGCGCAGCCGTTTCCCTCTCAACAGCATGGTGCCGGCTTTGTGCCAGC
Source organism: uncultured Verrucomicrobiae bacterium (assembly GCA_963764165.1). Taxonomy (GTDB): domain Bacteria; phylum Verrucomicrobiota; class Verrucomicrobiia; order Limisphaerales; family Palsa-1400; genus Palsa-1400. The sequence goes on along the minus strand of CAVXRD010000002.1, from coordinate 1,034,311 downwards.
TTTTTGCCGGAGACCTGTTTTGGAGGGTGCAAGCTGGGCGCAAAAAACCGTAGGTGCAATAGGGTGCAATAGAGTGCAACGTTCCTTTCCCGCAAAAGCGGCGTTGGCCGTATTTCATCCGACTGAAAATGTGAGGAACCCGCGTGGGAGGCGGTGGAAACTCCGTCGCTGTGGCCCCGATATTTGCAATACACATGAGCGCACTTTGGCACGGATGGCGCGGCATGGAAAACCTACCAGAGGTTTTGGGCACGGTTTTTGGAAGAAAAATGGCGAAAATTGAATCTAGGGGGGCGGGAAATAGCCGCAGACGGGCGCAGATCAGCGCAGACTTGGGAAAAGCGGTTCCACGCTGTTTTCAGTGGGTGTGGATTTGTGTTGGTGTTCCTCTGCGCGCTCTCGTAGACAGTCTCAAGGAAGTGCCCGTCCAAGAGATTATTGATTTTGGTCTTCTCTTCAGGGCCGTTTCAATCGCGGCTTACGATGAACGCCTTTTGGGCGGCAGTATAGGCTAGCAAGGGCAATTGCCCTTCCCCGCTTGACTTTGGCCGTGTTTAGCCATTTATTGGGATGCCGTAATTTGCTCATGTCATGTTGATGCCGTATATGAAATTCTTTCGCTTTTGCGCTGCGCTTGTTTTTCTGGCCGCGGCTTTCTCGGGGTCCCGCGTCTCGGCGCAACCCACTGCGCCCGCGCCCTCCGCCACCGCGCCTGCGGCGTCGAATGCGGCTGCGGTGGGCGCCCCTGCTCTCCCTCGGGCGGCGGCGATGGCGGGCAAGCCCGGAATGGCGTCCGCGGGGCCGAAGATTGCTTTTGATAATATGTCGTTCAATTTTGGCAAGATTTTGGTGGGCGAGAAGGTGCGCCATACTTATATCATGACCAATACGGGCAACTCGACCCTCATCATTACCAATGTTCATCCCGGCTGCCATTGCACCGCCCTGGGCGATTGGTCTCATGCCGTCGAACCGGGACAGACGGGAGGGATTTCGATTCAATTTGATTCGACGGGGTTCAACGGCCCCATTACCCGCCATGTCGACGTCTATTGCAACGCTGTCGACGGCCCGCCAATGCGGATGCTGACGCTGACGGGCACGATTACAAAGGCCATCGACATCTCGCCTTCCAACCCGCTCCTTTCCATCGCGGCGGATGCCACTAATTCAGTTTCCACCACCGTGCGCCTCGTGAACCAGATGGAAAAACCGGTGTCACTCGGCAAGATTACAAGCGTCAATTCAAATTTTGTCGTGCGGCTTAAGGAGCTTCGGGCCGGCATGGAGTGGGAGCTGGCCATCACGGTGAACCCGCCTTTTCCCCAGAACACGACGAGCGGGTTGATCAAAATTGACACGTCCAACCCGGTCATCGGTTCGGTGACGCTGAATGCGCTGGCGCGGGTCGAGCCGACTCTTCAAGTGCAGCCGCCGCAGATTTTCTTCAACGGCTCCCCAGACACATGGACGACGAATAAGATCAACATCCGAGGCATGGGCAAACGGCTGTTGGAATTGACCAACTTGATGGCAACCGATCCGCGCCTGGTCTTGGATTTGAAGCCCGGCTCGATGCCCGGCGCGTTTATTCTCGAGGTCGCATTTCCTCCCGGCTTTCAAACTGAGCCGGGCAAACGGCCGGAGATCACCGCCAATTCGAACGATCCGCACACGCCGACGATTCACGTTCCGGTGATGGTCTACCCCGCGCGCGCGCGTCCGGGCGGGACTTATATGGCGCATCCGCCGGTGGCCACGACCAACGTGCAGGCGCGCCTGAACCAGCCGAAGACGGCGCCGGCGCCCGCCCAGGCCCAAGCCCAGCCGTAATTGGAATTGACGGATTGCGCCGTGGCCTGCCGAAAGCTTACCGCCGTTTTTGTTGAAGCCATGGCGGTGGTTTTGGCTGGCGCGGGTTTCGCCTTTGCGGCCAACGAACTTTCGCCCCGCGGCCTTTTTCTTGCCCGCGATTATTTTCCAAAATCGACGAATGTGGCGGTTTCGCTGCCGCCACGGCCGGGGACATCGTCGAAAACTGTCGCGCCAGCGGCCGCCGCCAACGAGAATCCTGAGATTGCGGAAGCCGACCAGCGCATTCGCGGGAAGGGTCTTCAACCGCTTGATCTGGCGGAGGTGGAGAGGCTGTTTCACGACCCGCGTTACATGCAAGGGTTGGTCATTTTTATCGACGCGCGCACGGGGGGATATTACGCCGCAAGCCATATCACCGGCGCATATCCGCTCGACTATTACCATCCGGAAAAAGATCTCGCGGATGATATCGCCCCATGCGATAACGCCGAGCAGGTGGTGGTCTATTGCTCGGGCGGAGAATGCGAGGATGCGGAGAGCACGGCGATAATGCTGCAAAAATCGGGCGTGCCAGCCCAGAAGATTTTTGTCTACGGCGGCGGCTTTGACGAGTGGTCGGCGAAACATCTTCCGCTGGAGCAGGGCGCGCGCAACAGCGGCGTCGAAGCCAAATGACCGGGCAGCGCAATCTGGTTTTAGGCAGCTGCGCCTCGCCGAGGGGTCCAGTGGCGCCAGAAAAATTCCGTGGCATCTGCGTGTATAATGCCTCACCCCGGACGCCCCGGCGAGGCGTCCCTGCCTTGCCGGCTTCGCCGTCAATAGCTGAATTGCACCCATGACCGAGCCGACGCGCAAAGCCCTCGATTTTGCGGCCATCGCCGCCCGCTGGGTCTTGGGCGCGATCTTCATTTGCGCTGGATTGCAAAAGGCGATGGACCCGGTTGCCTTCCTCAAATTGGTGCGTCAATACGAGATTTTCCAGACGTCCTGCCTGCTGAATTCCGTGGCGGCCGCATTGCCGTGGTTCGAGCTTTTTTGCGGAATTCTGCTGCTGGCCGGCGTGGCGGTGCGCGGGACCGCCTTGGTGCTGACCGCGATTCTGATTCCATTTACAGGCGTGGTCTGGCGTCGGGCATTGGAATTGGAGGCGGCCAAGGGGATACCGTTCTGCGCCGTCAAATTCGACTGCGGCTGCGGGACTGGGGAAGTGTTTATTTGCGGGAAATTGCTGGAAAATGCGGGGCTGATTTTGCTTTCGGTGTGGCTTTTGTTTGGGGCGGGGCGGGCGTTGTCGGCCCGGTATTCCCTGGCTCGCCCATAGTGGGCCGGCAAGGCGAGACTGCGTCGAGCCCATGCCGGCTAAGAATTCAAAAGATAAAGGCGGAAAGCGAGTGGTGAAGACACGCTCTCCGCCTCGCGTGAAAGTGGATTAAACTATTCCTTGGCGGCTGGAGCCGGCGCGGGAGCAACAGCCTTCGGGGGCAGGATGTCCACGGTTGTGGCCGTCCAAACACCGTCTTCACCCTTTTTGCCGGCGCCGCCAATGCGCATGCCAGCCGTGATATCCGAAAATTGGGCCGCTTCCTTGCCCTTTTTGATCGCGGTTGAGGAAGTCACTTTGATTTTCGTTTCCGTCCCGGTGGTTTTGTTCGCTTTGAGCGTGATGGTCATGGTGGAGGCATCCACGCTGGCGACAGTGCCGCTGTATCGCGGCGCACGGGGGGGGCGAGCGGCTTTGCCTGTGGCATTAGTGCCGGCCATGTTGGTGGAAGGCGCGGGGGCCGTTTGGGCCAAGACTGGCTGGGCGGCCAGCGCCGCTCCAGCCAAAAAGACGGCACAGAGAGTCTTGATAGTCTTCATATTGTTATTCCTGTCAAAAAAATGCGTTAATGTTGTGTTACTTTTTGCTGCCAGAACCTCGGACAGGTCATTTGGTAGCAAATTGCGTCTTTGACAACAAGCATTTTCTGGCAACGACCAACAGGGCGCGATTCGCAGTGTGCGAGGACACCAAACCTCCGGCGCACATCACCCCTTCTCATCGCTCCCTAGCCAAGGATGCGCTTGCCTTCGGTGAGGAAGATGCCTTGGAAATTCATTTCCAGCGCCTGGGCGTTGGTGGCTTTGAGCAGCGCTTCTTTCTGGGTAATCTTGCCTTCCTGCACCAATTTGAACAGGGATTGGTTGAAGCTGATCATGCCTTCTTCGCTGCCGGTTTCAATGGCCGCCGACAATTTTTCCAGGCGATTTTCCTCGATCAATTTCCGAACCGTGGCCGAATTAATCAGAATTTCCTGCGCCGGGGTCATCCCGCCCGCAACGAGCGGCACCATGCGCTGGCAAATCACCGCTTGCAGCGTGCCGGCAAGCTGGCGCCGGACTTGGTCGCGCTCGTCCGCCTTGAAGAAATCCAAAATGCGGCCGACAGATTGCGCCGCGTTGGTTGTATGCAAGGTAGACAAGATCAAATGCCCCGTGTCGGCGGCGCTCATGGCCGCCATAAAGCTGGTGGAATCGCGCATTTCCCCAATCATCACGACGTCTGGATCCTGGCGGAGCACCGCTTTCAACCCCAGCGCGAAACTCATGGTGTCGAGACCGATTTCCCGCTGCTCGATGATGGACTGATTGTCCTCAAAAACGTACTCGATCGGATCTTCCAGCGTGACGATGTGTTTCCGCCCATGGGAATTGATATGCTCGATCATCGCCGCCAGGGTGGTGGATTTGCCGGAGCCCGTGGTGCCGGCCAGCAGGACGATGCCGCGCGGGGACTCGGCAATCTGCTTCAACTGCGGCAGCAAGCCCAAATCCTCGAAGCTGGGCACCGTGTTTTTCACATACCGCATGGCCAGGCAGGGGGAGCCCCGCTCATGAAAGCAGTTTGTGCGAAAGCGGCCCGCGCCCTCAAGAAAGTAAGAGAAATCGCATTCGTGATTCGTGTCGTAATAGGCGCGCACATGTTTTGGGATGATCGAATCCAAAACCGTGTTCATCCACTCTATCGTGGGAATGGGAGCCTCGATGGCGATCAGCTTGCGGCTCATGCGAAAAATAATAGGCCCCCCCACCTTGATGTGAATGTCAGAGGCGCCTCCTTGCACAGCCGTCATTAAAATACGGCGAAACGTTTCCATGCCGGAAATTTATACAGAAGGCGGAAATTTTGCCAACTAGGATCTGGCAAAAAATTAAATCCGCGCCCGCGTCACGAATACGCGAGCAATCTGGCCTGGGACAGGCGGGTGACGCGGGTAAAGAGCATCGAAATCTCGTAGCCTTCGCGGGCGTTTCCGCTGCAGGCGACCACCACGCCGGTGAAATTCACTTTCTTGGCCAGACCGGTGCCTTGCAGCGTGACGGTCATTTCTGTCCAGGGGGCGATGCGCTGCTCGTTGCGGAATTCGATGCCGTTCTTGCGGACGCGCACGGAGTCAGCCACAACAGTAAGGCATTGGGCTGTACTGGAGGTTAAATCGAGAGAACTATTCTGGACTTTTCTAGCACTCATAGTTAGGGAACCTATCACGCATTTTTCACCCGTCAACCCCTCTTTTCAGTAAGGGAGCTTTTTCCGGTTGGATCTCAAAGCGCGGTCCAGGACAAAATCTTCATGCACAAGATGGCAGCTGCGTCCCGCCGCAGAATTAGCCCGGCAGAGGCGAGACGCCTCGGCCGCCCCAGAGGCAGATGAATTTTTTCCGGCGCCATCAGAGCGCCGATTTTTGTTTTTCCATTGTCTTGGCCGCCTGATTTCGCCAAAGTCAGTGTTTCTATGCAACAGATCAATCTGGGTATGATTGGAGGAGGCACCGTCGCCAGCGGGGTCTATCATCACTTGCATAAAAACCGGGCCCTGATGGAATCCCGCCTGCGCGTGAAGCTTGCCATGCGGAAAATCGCCGTCCAGGACCCGGCCAAAACTCGCGCCTACCCCATCCCCGCTTCGCTGCTGACTACTGACTGGCTCTCTGTTGTCAATGATCCAGAGGTGCATGTTGTCATCGAGTTGGCCGGAGGAACGACCGTGGCGAAGAAAATGATTTTGACAGCGCTGGCGGCGGGAAAACCCGTCATCACCGCGAACAAGGCGCTGCTCTCGACGCACGGCGAGGAATTGTTCGCTGCCGCAAAAGGAACCGGCACAAATATTTATTACGAAGCGAGCGTGGCGGGCGGCATTCCGATCATCAAGGCGCTGCGCGAGGGGTTTGTCGGAAATCATATTTCGCATATTTACGGAATCGTCAACGGTACCTGCAATTACATCCTCACGCGGATGAAGTTGGAGGGGCTGAGGTTTGATCAAACGCTCGCCGAGGCGCAAAAGCTGGGTTATGCCGAGGCAGATCCCTCGCTTGATATTGACGGTTACGATTCGGAGCACAAGATCGGCATCCTCGCCTCGCTGGCGCACGGATTTTGGGTCAATTCGAGCCAGATTCATGTGGAAGGCATTCGCAATGTCACGCAAGCGGACATTGAATTTGCGGGAAAGATGGGTTACACCATCAAACTGCTCGGGGTGGTCAAGGCGGCAGCGGGCGGGCGGCGCAAAACCATCCAAGTTTCGGTTTATCCAGCTCTGATTCCCAACGACCACGTCCTGGCCAGCGTCAATCATGTTTTCAACGCCGTCTTCTGCCGCGGTGATGTGGTGGGCGACACGCTATTTTACGGGCGCGGGGCGGGCAAGGACGCGACCGCCAGCGCCGTGCTGAGCGACATTGCGGATGCCGCGTTGGATTTGAAATATGGCTCCCATGGCCGCGTCCCATCGTTCGTATCGCACGACGACGATGCGACGGTGCTCCCCATTTCCGAGGCGGTCTCGCGGTATTATCTGCGCTTCGATGTTGTTGACAAGCCGGGTTCACTGGCGCGCATCACCTCGATCCTGGCGGCATCGAAGATTGGCATCTCGTCGGTCATCCAGACGGAAGGCCGCGAAGGCAAGAGCGTGCCCTTGGTGCTCATGAGCCATCGGGCGACCGATGGCGCGGTGCAAAAGGCGCTGGGTAAAATTGCCCGGTTGCCCGTCGTCAAAGGCCCGCCGATGATGTTGCGAGTCGAGAATTTTGCGTAACTTATCTTTGCCATGAACTCCATTCTTCCCAACGCGGGAAATCGCTGGCGCGGGGTCATTGACGCGTATCGCGAATGGCTGCCGGTCACGGATGCCACGCCGGTGGTTTCATTGAACGAAGGAAACACGCCGCTGATTCGCGTGGATAATTTTGCCAGGGCGCTGGGCGGCGGTTTCGAATTGTGGCTCAAATACGAAGGCGTCAATCCCACCTGCTCCTTCAAGGATCGCGGGATGACGATGGCTGTTTCCAAGGCTAAGGAGCGCGGAGCGGGAATTGTTGTTTGCGCCAGCACCGGCAACACTTCGGCCTCCGCCGCGGCGTATGCGGCGCGGGCCGGCATGAAATGCGTCGTGCTGCTGCCGCACGGAAAAATTGCCCTTGGCAAACTGGCTCAGGCTCTCATGTACGGGGCGGTGACCCTCTCGCTGGAAGGCAACTTTGACCAAGCCCTCGCCATTGTGCGCGAATTGGGGAAGGTGGCGGAGATTGAAATTGTCAACAGCATTAACCCCGTCCGCATCGAAGGGCAGAAAACGGCGGCGTTCGAGATTTGCGACCAGCTTGGCCGCGCGCCGGATTTTCATTTCCTGCCCGTGGGCAACGCCGGAAATATCACCGCTTACTGGCGCGGTTACAATCAATACAAGGACGCCGGGAAATCGAGCGGCTTGCCAAGAATGTTCGGGTTTCAGGCGGCGGGGGCGGCTCCAATGGTTTTGGGGCGGATTATCGAAGACCCGCAAACGGTGGCCAGCGCCATTCGCATCGGCAATCCAGCCAGTTGGACGGTGGCAACCCAGGTTTTGAAGGATTCCAACGGCTTTATCGACAGTGTGACAGATGAAGAAATCATGGCTGCCTACAAGCTGATGGCCCGCGCCGATGGCGTGTTCGTGGAACCCGCCTCGGCGGCATGCCTGGCGGGTCTAATTCGTTGCGTGAAAGCAAGTAAGATTCCCGAGGGCAGCGTGATCGCCGCCACCATGACCGGCCACGGTTTGAAGGATCCAGACAGTGCCATTGCCACGGCGGGATTCGAGCCGATCATAGTTCCCGCGGACATCTCCGCCGTGAAGAAAGTCATGGGACTTTGAGACCGCTTCTGTCGTGCTGTTCTGTATGGTTTGTAGGGGTTTACATCACAAAATATCCGCGACAATTCCGGCAAAATGCCGGTTTTTATCCATTGACAAAACCCTCGAAATCTTTACGATGGGCGCGGGTTTGATTCGGGTAGCGGTACGTTTCTTCAGCGGGGTTCCCCACCCCCACCTCCTTGGCGTCTGCTGCCCGAATCGCCTTTATTATGGGTGACCGCTGATATAGCGTGGCGCCTCTTAAACAATGGAAATGACGACGCACAATCTTCACCGCACAAAATGCTACCTCGCCGGCAACATCGAGAACAGCAACGCGCCCGGCTCCTGGCGTGAGAAAACCAAAACCGAGCTGGCCGGCACCGGCATCATTTTCTTCGATCCGCTCAAGAAGCCGTTCATGGATTCCGTGAATGAGGACAAAGAACACATGGCCAAGCTGACCAAGCTTCGGGAAGAGGGCCAATTCGACGAACTGTCCAAGATCATGCGAAAAATCCGCGTGGAGGATTTGAGCTTGGTGGACCGGGCGGATTTCCTGATAGCGTCCATTTCGGCCAAGACCGCTTCTTGGGGAACGGCCGAGGAGGTCTTCTGGGCCAACCGCATGAAGAAGCCAATCTTTCTAGTCGTCGCCGAAGGCCGCAACGCCTGTCCGTTCTGGATCTTCGGAACGCTGCGCACCAATCAGATCTTTGGAAGCATCGACGAGGTGATTGAGGAGATCCGAAAGATTGACTCGGGTGAAACGCCGTTGGACTTGGCGCACTGGAAGGTTTTTCGGGAAGAATTCAGATGATTTAATCTGGAACGACCGAACTCAGGAAACGGAGGACTTAGGGGCTTATGTTTGCCCCCGGTTCTCCGGAAGTTTCGTTGACAACATAACCGGGGATTTTAGGATGCGGCTGTGGCATTTGAGTCAAACAATCTAGGCAACAAAGGATTGAGCGGAAAAGTCATTGGGGCGGCCATCCAAGTTCATTTAGCCCTTGGCCCGGGGTTTCTCGAATCGATTTATGAATCAGCTTTGGCGATAGAACTTGATTTTCAAGGCATCCGGTATGAGCGACAAAAGGTAGTGCCAATCACTTACCGCGGTCGCCAAATCGGCGAGCATCGACTTGATATGCTTGTCGAGGGCGTGCTGGTCGTGGAGTTGAAAGCGGCTAAAGCCCTTGATGACATTTTCTTTTCAATAACTCGGTCGTATATGAAGGCACTGCATCTCCGCGACGGCTTGTTGCTCAATTTCGCCACCATGCCGTTAACCATGAAACGCGTCACCAGGGAACTCAAGGCCACGAACTTCGCCGCGGCGAACGCCAGGCCGATAGATCTCCGTTCCTGAGTTCGGTCGTTCCTGATTAATCCTTTTTTTATTTCAGGTATTTTTCCAGAGGCGGATAAAGCAAATCCTTATTCGCGGGCTGGTCCATGTTTTCCCGCGTCACGATCACCGCCCCTGTGTCGATTCGGGATTCCACTTTTTCGCCTTTGAAATGGCGCGCCAGGGACATCACGGCGTCATAACCCATCAGCACCGGGTTTTGCAGCGTCAGCGCTTGAACGTCTCCGTTCTTGAGATCCTCGACCGATTTCGTGCCGGCGTCGAAGCCCACGATTTTCACCTTACCACCCGCCTTGCCAATGTCCCGCACCGCTTTCGTCATCGCAATGGTGATCGGTTCAGCGGGGCAAAATACGCCGTCCAAATCATTCCCGAACCGATTCAACAGATTTTGCGACGCCTGATAAGCCGTCTCTTGTGTGGCTCCGGCATATTGATCGGTTGATACGAGCTTGATGTTGGGAAACTTCTCCATCTCCGCCATGAAGCCTTTTTCCCGAGCCTCCGTGCTGGCAGAACCGACCGCGTAACGAAGCATGATCACGTTTCCCTTTTCATTCAGCAATTTGGCCAGGAAATCTCCAGCCATCGCGCCGCCTTTGAAATTATCGGTCGCGATAAAACTCAGGCATTTGTCCGACTTAATCGCCGAATCGATAATCACCACCGGAATGCCGGCCGCAACCGCATTGTCGGCGGCAGGCGCCAGGGCCTGCGAATCCAGCGGCGCGAGCACGATGCCATCGACTTTTCGGCTGGTGAAATTTTCGACCACCTGAATCTGCTGGTCGCGATCATCCTCGCGGTAAGGGCCCTTCCAAATCAACTCCACCTTCGTCCCCGCCGCCGCCAATTCCTGCTGCGCCTTCACCGCCCCCGCATGCACAGATTTCCAATACTCATGCGTCGTGCCCTTGGGAATGACCGCAATGGCATACGTCTTTTCGCCCGGCTGCTTGGGAGTTTCGTCAGTCTTCTTCCCACAACCCGCAAACGCCAATGCTCCCGCCAAAATCGCCAAACCAACGGCTCCGCCAACGCCATGTTTTGAGTGCATGCCAAAATCTTAGCCGCAGATTGACGCAGATCAACGCAGATTTTCTGAAAAAGACATTCGGTTGACAAACAGCAATCCAATGAAGTTAGAAAGTCCGGCTCCTATCCCAACTCTTCCCCGTCTTTTCTTATCTGCGTCCATCTGCGGCTCAGATTTTAGGCCCGTCTTCCGGGCGGCTGGAATGATTCCTCGGCGAACATTTGGCGGGGATTGGCTCGGAGGTGAGTGGCGATTTCTTCAAGAAACACCTTTCCGAATTCGGCCAGTTTCTTTTCGCCCACTCCGCTGATGCGCGAGAATTCCTCGTCCGTGGCCGGGTAGTAGCGGGCCATCTGACGCAGGGCGACATCCGAAAACACGATGTAGGCGGGTACGGAGCGCTCGTCGGCGAGGGTTTTGCGGAGCTGGCGCAGGCGCTCGAAAAGCGCCTCGTCGCAACTGATGGCTCCGGTGCGTGGCGCTTTCTCGGGCGCGGCGGCAGGCGTCATAGGCGTGGTCAGGACGATTTTTTTCCGTTCGCGCAGCGCGGCGAAACCTTCCGGTGTCACGCTTACGGTGCTGAATTTGCCGGGGGCTTGCCGCAAATATCCGAGCCGGATCAATTCCCGCCCGAGCGCCTGCCATTCGGGCCGCGTATGCTCGCGGCCAATGCCGTAAGTGGTAAGCTGGTCGTGGCCCCAATTGCGAATTTTGTCTGTGTCCGCGCCGGTAAGAACTTCCACAACGTGGTTCAACCCCGTATCAAAATGGCTGCGCTGCTGGATCCGATAAACGCACGACAAGAATTTTTGCGCAGCCACCGTGCCGTCGAAAGTCGCGCGGGGCGTGAGGCAATTGTCGCAACCGTTGCAATTATCCGCGGCGAACGTCTCGCCGAAATACCGCAGCAATTCCACGCGCCGGCATTGGCCGGACTCTGCGTAATGGACAATTTGCTGGAGCTGCTGCCGGGCGTGGACTTGCTCCTCCGGCGATTTTTCCTCGATGAACCGCTGTTGCTTGACGACGTCGCCGGCGCTGAATAACAAGACACATTCGCTCGGCAAACCGTCGCGGCCAGCGCGCCCGGTTTCCTGGTAGTAGCCTTCGATGTTCTTCGGCAAGTCGTAATGGATGACGAAGCGGACATTCGGCTTGTTGATGCCCATCCCAAAGGCGATGGTGGCGCAGATCACGCGAACTTCATCGCGCAGGAATAAATCCTGGTTGTCGTTGCGCTCCTTCGGGCTGAGCCCCGCGTGATAGGGACGGGCGGGAACACCGTGCTCCGCCAAAAATTGGGACAGCGTCTCGGTTCCCTTCCGGCTATGGCAGTAAATAATGCCGCTGTCACGGCGGCGGTCTCGCAGAAATTTCAAGACCTGATCGGTCGGCTTGGCCCGCGGCACCACGCGATACGACAAGTTTGGCCGATTGAAGCTGGCGACGTAACAACTCGGTTCGCGCAATTGCAGAAGATTAATGACATCGGACCGCACGCGCTCAGTCGCCGTAGCGGTAAGAGCCATCATGGGGACGTTTGGAAAGTGGCCGCGCAATTCGGCAAGCTGGCGGTATTCCGGTCGAAAATCGTGGCCCCACTCGCTGATGCAATGGGCTTCGTCCACCGCGATCATGCTGACATTCCAACGCTGCAGGTCATCGAGCGATCCTGACAGCATGAGACGCTCCGGCGCGACGTAAAGCAGGCGATATTGCTGCTGGTGCAACCCGCGCAAACGCGTCCTTGATTCGTCGGCTGAAAGAGTGGAGTTCAGATACGTCGCGGCCACGCCCGCCGCCTGCATCGCATCGACTTGATCCTTCATCAGCGCAATCAAAGGCGAAACGACAACGGTCAAGCCAGGCCGGATAAGGGCTGGCAATTGAAAACAGAGTGATTTTCCACCACCGGTGGGAAGCAATGCAAACACGTCCTTCCCGGCCAGCGTGTCACCAATAATTTCGGCCTGGAGCGGGCGAAAGGAAGTGAAGCCGAAGTAGCGCTTCAGCATTTCGAGCCATGATTTTTCCGCCGAAACCATCGCCGCGCAATGTAGCGCAACACCGCGCGAATGCGAGGATTTCGGCAGAGCACTAATCTGAATTGGTCTGCGCTTCTCCACACCATGGGCTCAGATTTGGCTCGCTCCGATTTAATTGGCGCTTGAAATTGATCCTTCGCCTAGCGTTTGAACTGAATTTCGTTCCATTACCTTCGTCTAATGCCCCGATGAATCGACGCACATTTTTGCGGAACGTCAGTGCCGTGGCTGGGGCCGCCGCTGTTGCTTCCCCGAATCTCATCAATGCCATGAATGCGGACGCGGGGAAGAATTCCGCGGGCATTCCGCTGCGCGTGCTCGGGCGGACTGGCGAGAAGATTACCGTCCTCGGTCTCGGCACGGCGCCGATGGGATTAAGCAAAGCAGGGGCCGGACCTGCTGCAAAGGTTTATGAAGCGGCGCTGGACGCGGGCGTCAATTACGTTGACACCGCCCATGCCTACGACGAGGCGGAGCTGTATCTGGGCGATGTCGTGCCGCGCTATCGCGACAAAATTTTTCTCACCACCAAGGCGCTTTCGTCCAAGGAAAATCCGCGCGAGGCCGCCGCCGAAATGCAGCAGCAATTTGAAGCCTCCCTGCGATTAATGAAGACTTCACACGTCGATTTGCTTCATGTCCACAGCATTGGCGACAGCGATCCCGCCCATGTGATGGCGCCGGGCGGACCGCTTGAGTTTGTCAAGAAGATGAAGGAAAAGGGGCTGGCCCGGTTCGTCGGCGTCACCGGGCACAACCGCGTTCCGCGCTTTGCGCCGGTGATCGATAGCGGAGAGGTGGATGTCATCATGGTGGCGCTCAATTTTGTTGACTACCACCAATATCATTTCGAGGAGCAAATCCTGCCGGTCGCCCGCAAGCACAATTGCGGCATCCTCGCCATGAAGGTTTACGGCGGCCACGCCACTGGCGGCTACACGCAGCGCGGCCCTTCCAAAATCGACCCGGCCATGCTCGAAAGCGCGATGCGTTACAGCCTCGGAATTGAGGGCGTCACCGCCGCGGTGATCGGTTTTTACGGGACCGAGGAAGTCCTTAAGAGCGTCGAATGGGCGAAACGTTATTCGCCCCTGGCCCTTGCGGAAAGAGACCAATTGCGGACTCGCGGACAGGAACTGGCCCCTAAGTGGGGGCAGCATTTCGGGCCGGCGGCTTGATTCCGTTAATTCACCGACAGTTTGAAAAACGTCTGCGAATTAGTTGGCGCGACGATGTAAGGCGAGGTGGCGCTGTTCGTCGTCCACGGGCCGATGAGATTGGTGGACTCCAGCAGAATTCCTTGCGGCCATGTCAAAAGGATATTTCCACCGGCGGCGCGTGAAATATTCAGCGGGACGGTGAGCGCCATGGAACTCGCGTGAAAGATCGATTGAATCTGCGCTTGCGTCAGCGCGCGGGTGAAGATTGCCGCGTTGGCCACGCTTCCGGCCAGCAGCCGCTGCGTGCCATAATCCGGCGAGCCGCCAATCCAAACATCCATCGCGCTCCCCGCCGGTGTCGTTACGGTGTTGTTAGCCACCAACACGCCATCGACATAGAGCGAGCCGCTGTTTGTAACGCCCGCAGCGCCCGTGTAAGAATATGCGACGAGATGCCAGCCGCTTCCGACAATCGAACTTGCGCTTGTGGCATCCGGGGCTGCGCCGTCGGCGGCCCCGGGCTGGCCGCTGCCGTTGATGCTCGTGCGCCACGAAGCGTCCCCATGCCCGAACATTCCTGAAAAATGGGTGGGAGTCGACGGCACATTGACCCAAAGCATCGCCGTCACGGCGCCGGTGATATTAAACGGCCCCGGCGGAATATCGACGTAACCACTTGCCCCATCGAAGAGCGCGGAATAATCAGCCGAGCCAAATCCTTCACCGGGAATGCCGGGCTGGCCAAGCGTGACGTTGCCGATATAAGTTCCATTATGGCCACCCGCGATATCGAATGCGGTTGACCCGGCTGTTTCATTCAAGGGCCAATATCCGAGCGGCCCGGCCGCGACCACGGCTGATTCATATGGGCTGAGCGAGGCGCTGTTGATGAAGCGGGCGGTCGAGACCGGGCTGTTAATCTGGCCCGCAATCGCCGCGATGGCTTGAACCGTCATTGTGTTGGAGATCACCAACGGGGCGGTGTAATGCGCCGAATTGGTGGTCGGCACGCTGCCGTCCAGGGTGTAATAAATGGATGTTGTATTTGACGCTGAAAGCGAAACGGTGACGGAATTGGTGAACACTCCCGCCGCGGGCGAAAATACCGGCGGAGGAAGAAAACTGATGTTGCCGAACACCGAAAGATAATTGGCCGTCCCCACGTACACTTTGCCATTGGCAATCGCCGGCATCGTGTATTTTACAGCGAGTCCTGGATTGTCGCGGGCCAGGTTTTGGCTGCTGGTGTAAAGCTGATTGGCGAGATTCGTCGCATTGTAGGCGTGCAGCACGACAGGCCCGCTTCGGTTGGCCCCGGTTTCCATTCCCCAAACAATCGCATTGCTCGTGCCGTTGGCCGAGATCATCAGGGAGGAGCCTGGATAGCCAATTTTTACTGTCGAGGTGCTCAATGGCGCCGTGTTGATCACCCCGTTGGAAATGGCGAACTCCTTGGCATAATCGCCAGTGGCGGAATAATAAATCGCGCCATTAAAATACGCCGGTGTCACCCACATGCCGCCCGTCTCGCCGGAAATTTCCTGCACGATTTGCGTGTCGCCGGAGGGGTTGAATTGCCCGAGGTTATCGCGATCCAGCAGCCAGAAAACGCCAGACTTGCTTCCCGCCACCAGCAAATGCGGGTGCGCCGCGCTCCCGGCGGAATCCGGCAGCAGCATCAACCCGGCGGAGCCGATGTCCAGGTCCTGGAGATTGAGCATGAGTTGGTTGTAGGGCGTGAAATAATCCACAAAATCCAATCCGCCGCCCGCCGTCGAAAGTTTAACCACGCTGTCGCCATAATTTTGATTGTCAGCGTCGAAAGTTCCGTTGCCGGTTTCAAAATAAATATTCCCATTCGCGTCCGCCGCGGGGCCGCTCGACGCCTGCCAGAGACCACCCGCCGAACCGTTGGGAGTCGTGTTATAGACACCGGTTTGTTGCAAGGTGTAAGCGTTGTAAGTGAAGACCCATCCGTGGTACGGCGGAAAATCCTGGTGCGAGGTGAACGTCACCGTAAGAACTCCGTTCTGCAAGAGCAGCGCCGGTCGATTCATGTGCTTGTAGGACGAGAACGGAACCGTATCCAGCGGCGAAAGACCATCTCCCACTCCGAACACCGTCCCGTCAATGACAACCGGCCCGCCAAATTTTTCCGCCCCGGTCGAAACGTCCAGCGCGTGCAGGCGATGCACAAAATTCGACGTGCCTCCCGAAATCTCCTTCGTCTTGGCCACGACATAAACGGTTCCCGTCACCGCATCAATCGCCGGCGTCCCGGGAATGCCGACTTCCGGCCCGTAAAAGCTCGGTGATGTGCTCGCTTGCAGATCGATCGCCGATTGGAGCGGCGAAATTCCCGCGGCGGGATCGATGAAGCTGGTGTGCCAGAGCGGCTGGGCGTTAGGACCGGCGTTGCTGTCGGCATCAAACGCGTAAACACTGTCGTGCTCGGTGGCGGCGATGACGAGATTGTGGACGCCCTTCCCGGGAATGTTCACGTTCGGCAGGATGAGCGGCTGCGCCATCATGTAACCATCCAACCCATAGGAAAACAGTTTGCCAAAGCTGTTTGAATTCACATTGGCCGGAGTCAGGATCGTTTCATTCGTATTCTGGCCCGTTCGCGCGTTGTCGTCGCGGCCCGTGAGGACGGCGAAGAGATTTGTCTGCGAAATGGCGTTGGAGGCAGTGGTAAAACTTTGAACCGGCGAACCCCACACTGTGCCGGCCGCATTGGATGCCTGGGCTGTAAAATAATAGGTTGTATTCGGAGCGAGTCCGGCCACCGCCTCGGCAAAGACGCCGCTCTGCACGCCTGGCAGAGTGAAGCTATTCGCCCACGAGCCGGCGGTTGTTCCGCCGTTGGACAGGCCGTAATACAACGTGACGGCAGGCGCATCGCCGCCGGTGGAAGTTACCATTCCCGAGAGAATCGCCGACACCGCTCCGACGTTGAATGCCGGTATGTTGGTCACCGCCGGGTCGGAAGCTGACGCTGTCACGAAGCTCTGCGACGACGCCGACCAACTCGCTCCTGCCGGATTAATCGCGATGGCGCGGTAATAATAAGTTGTATTGACAGACAATCCGGCCAGCGGCAGGGAATAATTGCCGGATTGAAATCCGAGAAATTCGCTCGCGGCCCACGCGCTGGCATTCGTGCCGCCGTCCGCCGTGCCGTAGTAAATAATAATTTCCGGGGCGGCCCCGCCAGTCGCCGTCACCGTCCCGGTCAGCGTGGCGGAGCGCGGGGAGATTCCCGAAGCCGCATCCATGGACGCCACCGGCAGCGAATAATTTCCATTGGTTTGGTTCGCAAGGACGCCGCTCAAGGCGTAAATGCCAGTCGCGCCCGCGCCGGCTGCCTGATTGAAGGTGATGCTCGAAATCGGTTTGTTGCCGGCTCCCAGCCGTTCGACAAGATCGACGGTGGTCTGGTAAAACTGCGGATTGACCGGGCCGCCCTGCGTCACCCCGGATTGCATGACGATGCGGTCGAAGCCTTGCAGCGCCGTCTCCGGTGATCCCAGGAACCAGTCTTGCGCATTGAAGGCATTCGTCAGGCTCGTGCCGTCGGAAAAGTAAATCGTGGCCATCGGCGTCCCGCCGCCGCCCGCGGAATTGGCGAGAATATCAATGCTGTTGTAGATCGCTGGCGCCACGAGCGTCAGCGTTCCTTGCGCAATTCCCGTTTCCGAGCTCATCACCAGCGCATTGCTGGCAGTGTAAGGCTGCAATTGAAACAGCGTCGAATCCACCGCGCTGGCGAATGCGCCATTGCGCGGCAATCCGTAAGTGGTGCCGGGCAGGCCAGATTGGTAGAAGGCGGTCCCCTCGGTGGGATTAAATTCCAGCGCGTAATTCCCGTAGGGCGGCCCACTGGCGGTGTTTTCAATCATGATGTCCCGATTCCAGCCAGTGACCGCGACGGGCGTCCCGCCGGGTGGCGTGCTGCCCGCGAGCAATCCGCTCACGGCGTAAATCAAAGTCGAATTGGCCTGGGCCTTGCCGAACGTCAGGCTGCGGAGCGTTTTGTTCGTGCCGCCCGTCAGAGCGAGGACGTTGATGGTGGTCTGGTAAAAGCAGGGATTCTCGGGCCCGGTCGTGTCCGCGCCGCTGCTCAAATTGACGCGGCCCGGCCCAAACCATGCGACATTGACCGTGCCGTTCATCCAATCCGGCGCGAAAAGCGTGTTGGTCACCGCCGTTCCGTCGCTGAAATTAAGCGTGACCGACCCTGTTTGATTGGTGCCGTTGGCTGAATTCGCCAGGACCGCCAGACGCGCGTAAGTCGCCGGATTTGTCAAATAAAGCGTGCCATTGGTCAGCCCTGTGTCGGGGCTAAGGACGAGGGCGTTATTGGCCGTATACGGCTGCAATTGAAATATGGTCCGGTCGCCAACCAGGCTGGCAAGGGTTCCCGAAGGGGGCATGCCCCAGGCGTATTGCGGCAGCCCTGTTTGATAATATGCATTTCCTTCGCCCGCATTCACTTCCGAGGCGTAACTGTTAAAGGGCGGACCTGCGGCAGCCGCCTCGATGACGACATCGGCATTCCAGCCGGTCAGGCTGATCGGCATCATGTTCGTCGCCGCTTTTGCGGCGGATAGGCCAAAAATCAGGACGGCAAAACTGAAGAAAATGAGTGCCTCAGTAAAATGGACCCGGCAAAAAATGCGGCGCCTTGCGCAGGAAACGAGATGGTTTAGCATTCGCTCCCAATAATAGCATAGCCGTCAATCAGGATTGTTACGGTTATGTTACATCGGTGCCTGACAAAGATTCTCAAGCGGCGCGCGCCAGTGATTTGCCAGCGAGCTTCTCTAGGATTCGGATTGGCGCTTTCTCCGGCGTTACCAGCGAATTGACCGAGATGATAAACGTCTGCTCCAGCGCAAATCTGCCGGACAAAACCGCGTGGGCCACGGAATCGGTGTAACAAATCCAAGTCCAGCCGGGTTGAAATTCAAGGCGTGTCTTGGGGCAGTTCTCCTGAAAATCTCCATTTTCCTTCAAGTAATCGTGAAAACGGAGCATGAAACGGTCATAGGCCGAATGATCCACCGCCTTGAGGCCGAGCGCTTTCTTGATGCTCTTCACCAGCGGATTGGCCTTGGGGCTTCCCTTGGCTGCGAACCCGGCCAGCCCCGCCTTTTCCGCATACTTTGAAGCGAGTTTGGAGAAATCCTCGGTCGTGTGCCAGACGCGCGGGGCGGTGGGGTTGATGTTTGTGAAGCAGCGCAAAATCCGGCGGCCGTTCATCGGGCGGGTCGGGAAGGAATCGCAATGCAGCAAATCGTTGCGCTTGTGAACCGGCAGGTCGCGGCCTTTTTCCTCTTCGGGGCGGAAGCTGGCGTAATCGAGCGCCATTTCGCCCGCGTAAGGCGCGAGCAGCTGCTTGATGAAGAGCGCCACTTCCGCCGAAATATTTCCGCATGACGTCGTGCAGGCGGGTCGTTTCCACGGCATCGCCGGCCGCGCCGCGCAAAATGTCCTGTGCCGGTCGATAAGAGACATTTTTGTGCAGGCGCGATTCGGTCTGGCGCTGCGACAGCAGGAATTCCTGGTTCTCGCGTGGGAAAAGATACGGTATGCGTTCGAAGCAAAGCACTTTGCCCGCTTCCAATTGCGCGCAGCATTCACGGGAGCGGCTGGCCGCGTCTGCCGGGTTCACCCAGCCTGTGGGCTGGGTGTAATCGTCAACGTGAACCAACACATCTTTTGCTCCCGAGGTCGACGGGGCTTTATTGGAAAACATGGCTTCGGTGCTATTCATGGGTTTGAGCCGCTGCACGGCTGTGAGGAAATTGAAACTCCCCGCCTGCCAAGTCAACGCCGAATTTACTCAAGAACTCAGGATTGGACGACTAGGGCGGCCGCGCTCCCAATCCGCTTGGATCGTTTCAGGGGGCCTCTTTTGCGAGTTTGGTCGTTCAAGATTCAATTTCCCTCAGTTTTTCTCCAAAAATTGATAATTATCGGTCCTGACAGCGTTTCCGAAATCATTCAAGTCTTTGGTCCAGACAGCCGATAACGGGGCAGCGCCAGCCTCCCCCCCTAGGCTGGAATTAGCTTGCAAACAGGCGGGGTATTGACACTATATCCTAAGTATCACGTGGATAAAACCCAAGAACATGGGGCCGGGGTGGAAGGCATGAATGACTCAAACCCCGCTTGGGGCAACGACCATGAGTTTCTCCAAGCGCTGCTGGGCCATTCCTCGGATTTCATCTATTTCAAAGATCGCCAGTCGCGATTCCTGCGCTGCAGCCCAGCCGTTTACGCGCGTTTTGGATTGACCCTGAATGATTTTTTGGGGAAGACGGACTTCGATTTTTTCGATGAAGTTCACGCGCGCCGCGCGTTTGAGGATGAGCAGCGCATCATGCAAACTGGGCAGGGATTCAAGGACCAGGTAGAGCGGGAAGTTCTCAAGGACGGCACCGAGCGCTGGGCGCTGACGTCCAAAATGCCGCTTTTCAACACGGCCGGCCAGATCATAGGAACCTTTGGGGTCAACAAAGACATCACCGACCTCAAGCAGACGGAAACGAACCTGGCTTATCAGCGTGATCTTTTGACGACGCTTTTGGACAATTCGCCGGACTTTATATACTTCAAGGATCTCGAGTCGCGTTTCATCCGTGTCAGCCGTTCCAAGGTGGAGAGCACGCTGGATTTCGTGCGGGCGGGTTATGACACCGCAGGCGGCGCGGAGCTTCCGAAGCATCTGGCCAATCCGGCCGTATTTGGCGAATTCCTCCTCGGCAAGACCGATTTCGACACCTTCAGCGAAGAACGCGCCCGTGACGCCTTCGAAGATGAGCAGAGAATCATCCGCACCGGCGAAGCCATCCCCGGCAAACTCGAAAAAAGCGTCCGCCCCGACGGCCGCCTTCGCTGGGTGGTTTCCACGAAAATGCCGTGGCGCGGCCCGGATGGAAAAATCATCGGGACGTTTGGCGTTTCCAAGGATGTCACCTTCATCAAGGAGGCCGAGGTCAAATTAGAGCAGGTGAACCGGAAGCTGATTGAAACCTCCCGGCTCGCGGGCATGGCGGAAGTCGCCACGACCGTTCTCCACAACGTCGGCAACGTTCTAAACAGCGTCAATATCTCGGCGTCGGTGGTGGCCGAGAAGATACAGCATTCCAAGATTTCGAATCTCAGCCGGGTGGCGGGCATGTTTCGCGAGCACGAGACCGATTTGCCGGAGTTTCTGACCAAGGACCCCAAGGGCGCCAAGCTGCCGGAGTATCTCGGGGCGCTTGCCGCCAGCCTGGCTGCGGAGCAGCAGGAGGTGCTGCGGGAGCTGGCCTCGCTCCGGGCCAATATCGATCATATCAAAGAAATTGTCGCGATGCAGCAAGCCTACGCCAAAGTGGCGGGCGTCCGCGAAATGTTGAATCCGACGGACCTGATGGAGGATTCCCTGCGGCTCAACGCCGGGGCGTGCGAGCGCCATCGCATCCATCTGGTTCGCGAGTTTGCGCCCGTGCCCATGATTCTAGTTGACAAACACAAAGTGCTGCAGATTCTGGTCAACCTCATCCGCAATGCGAAGTACGCATTGGAAGACCGGAAGAGTGACGACAAAACAATCACGCTTGGAATCGGGCCGGGCGGCGAGGGCATGGTGATGCTCTACGTCAAAGACAACGGCTGCGGCATTGCGCCCAAGAATATGACGCGCATTTTTGAGCACGGCTTCACCACCCGCAGGAACGGCCACGGCTTCGCGCTGCACAGCGGCGCCCTGGCGGCCCGCGAAATGGGAGGGAGCCTGACGGCTGTCAGCGACGGCCCCGGCACGGGGGCGACATTCGTGCTCAAGCTTCCCATTGCCGCGCAGGACACGGCTGAGGATCCCAATCTATGAGCCTGGCGGAAAAATCCATCCCGCGCATCCTCGTCGTCGATGATAACCGATCCATCCACCAGGATTTTGCCAAGATTCTCTGCCCGAGCTCCTCAGCCGCGCTGGACGACTTGGAGGCGACGATTTTTGGCCCGCAAGGGCAGCCGTCCAAACCTCCGGCGTTTGAAATGAGTTCCGCGTATCAAGGACAGGAGGGTCTGGCCTTGGTGGAAAAATCCCTGAAAGATGGCCGGCCGTATTGGATGGCATTCGTGGATGTGCGCATGCCGCCGGGCTGGGACGGAATCGAAACCATCACGCGGCTCTGGCAAGTGTGCCCGGATCTCCAGATTGTCATTTGCACCGCTTACGCGGATTATTCGTGGAGCCAGATGACGCAGCAATTGCCGCGACGCGACCAGGTCGTCATTCTGAAAAAGCCCTTCGATGGCATCGAGGTATTGCAGCTGGCCTCCGCGCTGACGGAGAAATGGCGCCTGCTCCAGCAATCCAAGCTGCGGACGGATCAATTGGAAATGCTGGTGGCGGATCGCACTCAGGTCCTGCGCCAGACCAACGACACTCTCAAGACGGAGATCATCCGGCGCAAACGCACCGCGGACGCCCTTTCTGAAACGGAAGAACGCTATCACCTCCTTTTCCACAGGAACCCCCTGCCCATGTGGGTGGTGGACCTGGAAACGCGCGGATTCCTGGCGGTGAACCAGGCGGCCGTTGATAAGTACGGCTATTCGGCGGACGAGTTTGCGGCCATGACGGTGCATGATCTGCATTCGCAGGAGGATTACTCGTTTGTGGAGGATCGCTTTTCTGATGATAACGCCCGGCGGTCCGTCGACGGGCTGGTTGTGCGGCATCTGAAAAAAGACGGCACATATATCGACGCGGAAATTGCCTGCCGCCTGATTTCATTTTCGGGACGCGAAGCCAAGCTGTCGCTGGCCAACGACATCACCGAGCGGAAGAAAGCCGAGGATCGGATTCACGAGCAGGCCGCGTTGCTGGATATGGCCAGCGATGCCATTGCGGTGCGCGATTTCACCGGCCGGGTGCGATTCTGGAACAAAGGCGCGGAACGCCTTTACGGCTGGAACTCAGGGCAAGCAGTTGGAAACCTGTGGCCTTCCTTGTTTCCCAAGCAAACCAAGGCGGACGTCGCCGCCGCCGAACGCCAGCTTCTGGCGCGCGGCGAATGGACGGGCGAACTCAAAAAGCACCATCAGGACGGCCATGAGGTGGTGGTCTCCAGCCGCTGGACCTTGCTGAGGAACGAAAAGGGCGAACCGCGATCCATCCTGATTATTGACACGGACATCACCGAGAAAAAGCGCCTCGAAGCCCAGTTTCTCCGCGCCCAGCGCATCGAAGGCATCGGCACCCTGGCCACGGGAATGGCCCATGATCTCAATAACATTCTGGCCCCCATTTTAATGTCCGCCGGCTACCTCCGCTGGGACATCCCGCCCGATGAGCGCGACAAGGCCATTGGCCGCATTGAATTAAGCGTCAAGCGCGGAGCCGAGATCATCCAGCAAGTGCTGACCTTTGGCAAGGGCATCGATGGCGAGCGCATCGCCGTGAAGCCAGCCGATTTGTTGTCGGAAATTACCGCGATTATTGGGCAGACATTCCCCAAGAACATCGCGCTCACGGTGGAAAAACAGCCGGACATGTGGCCGCTGATCGGCGACCGCACGCAGATCCACCAGGTCTTGCTCAATCTTTGCGTCAACGCCCGCGACGCCATGCCCCGTGGCGGGCAATTGATCTTGCGGGCCAGCATGGCCACGCTCGCGGAGCCCATGCACGCCCTCCCGGCTCCCGCCGCGCCAGGCACCTACGTGGTGTTTGAAGTGGCTGACAACGGCAGTGGAATTCCCGCCGCCGACCGCGAGCGGATTTTTGATCCATTTTTTACCACCAAGGAGGTGGGGAAGGGGACTGGCCTGGGATTGTCAACCGCGCTGGGAATTGTGCAGAGCCACCACGGCGTTGTTATAGTTGACAGTGAAGTTGGCCGCGGCACCAGTTTCAAGGTCTGGCTGCCGGCCACGCCGGAGGCGCCGCGAAAGAGCACGGCGCGCATCATGCAGCCCCTGCCGCGCGGCTCGGGCGAATCGCTTCTGATCGTCGACGACGAACCGGAGCTGGCGGCGGGCATCGGGGAGTTGCTCGAGCAGCACAATTATCGCGTCTTCACCGTTCCCAACGGCGAGGCTGCGCTGGAATTCTTTGCCCGCGGCGGGCATAAGATTGATGCCATGATCACCGACATCATGATGCCCGGGATGGATGGCGTGGCGCTGATTCGGACATTGCGCCCGCTCGTGCCCGATTTGAAAATCATCGCCTCCAGCGGATTGGGGACGGACATGGGCGGAAGTTTTCGCGCCCAGGAATTGAAGGCGCTCGGAGTCACCACGTTTCTGCCAAAGCCGTACGGAACGGAGAAATTATTGACAGCGCTGCACATGTTGTTCGGACAATCCGTTCCCGTCACGCCGCCAGCTTCCGCCGCCGCAGGATAGGGCGGTGGGCGAGAAATTTGTGCAGCGCCTGCGAAAGGTCTTTATCCAGCTTGAAATCGGGGCGCCGCCTCTCTACACTCGTCCCATGAGGAAATTCGCCATTGTATTTGTCTTGCTTTGCGCCATGGCTCACACAGTGATGGCGCAGCACAACGGCGTTACGCTCGATCTCGAAATCGACCAGCAGCAATACCTGTCCGGCGAAGATGTCCGCGCCACCCTGACGATTGTGAATCGCTCCGGCCAGCCGCTCATTCTGGGCGCGACGACCAATTGGATCAGCTTTGATGTCATCGGCGAGCATGAATACGTCGCCCATAAATTGGGAGAGATGCCGGTCAAGCAGGCATTTACGCTGATGACCGGGCAAACCATCGTGCGCGAATTCAACATCACGCCCTATTTCGATTTCCGCAAACCGGGACGGTATTCGCTGCGGGCCGTCGTCCGGATTCCGCAATGGAAACAGGAAATGGCGTGCAAGCCCGCTATTTTTACGGTGGAAAAGGGAACGCCTTTGACCGGCCTGGGCGATCTCGCTTTCGGCGTGCCGCTTCCCGCTGGCGTGACCAACGCGCCGCCTGATATTCGCCGTTATGGCCTCCTTCGCGTCTCATTTCTTGACCAGATGAGATTGTATTTCCAGTTGTCTGACGGAACCGGCCGTCCGTTGCGTGTCTATCCTTTGGCGCGCATTGTTGATTTCCGTGATCCGGAGGCGGAGATGGATCGGTTCAACCATTTCCATGTCCTGGTTCAAACGGGGGCCCGTGTCTTCACTTATTGCGAAATCAATACCAGCGGGACTCTCCTGGCCCGCCAGTATCACGAATATTCCGAATCCCGCCCGCGGCTCCGCTTGACCGATGACGGCCATGTGTTTGTCGGCGGTGGCCGCCGGTTGCTGACCTCAAACGATTATCCGGCGACGCCCGGCGCGCCATCGACGCGTTAGTCTCCAGCGGTCAGCGTCCACATCCCTTTTGGAATGTTTGTGGTGCCGGTTCCGACCGTTTGTTGGACGGAGAGAATCGAAACGTGGTTGTCGAAGAAGAGGTAGCTGAATTTGTTCCCCTGCAATTGGTAAAGAGCAAGACCCTGGTTGTTCGGATCGTGGGTGCCGATTTGGTAGCATTCTCCCACGCCCTGGCCGCTATACAGATCGTTGACCGGACCGAGGCAGAATGAAGGCCAGACGTTTCCGCACATGTTGTCGCCGGCCGGTTCCTCCACCAAATTGATCGTGCCGGCGGGATCCTGCACCACGCCCGCCTTGTAGCCCGGAGCCCCCTGCACGGTGGTTGGGGCGTTCCAATAAATTCCCAATCCGTTGACCGGAGTCGGCAGCGCGGCCCCCAAGGTTGCGGAATACTCAGTCTGGCTGATCGCATTCATCGAGTAGGTGCGGCGCCCATAACCGCTGCCCGCCGCCCAATACGAGTCGGGGCCGATATCCGAGGGGCAGCGCAGCACCTGCGGCGTCAATACGTTTGAGACTGCGCCGCTGTCCAATTCGGCTTTGTTCAAAGCGGGATTTCCGCCAATGTAATGGTTCAGCGATGTGTCCCAAGTGTATTGAGAATTATCGGCGCCGTCGCAGGCGGCGGCGGGATAAACGTCATTGTTATCGCCAAGGTAAAGGCTGAACCCCACGCCGAGCTGCTTTTGATTCGAGACGCACTTGGAGAGGTTTCCCTGCTGCTTGGCGCGGGCAAGGGCCGGCAGCAGCAGCGACGCGAGAATGGCGATGATCGCAATGACCACCAATAATTCGATGAGGGTGAAAGCCCGCCCCTCTTTCTCCCTCCATTCCCGGCAGGGCGAGACTCTGTCGAGCCCATTATGGATTTTGATAATCGCTTGCATAGGATTGCCTCGATGTATTGAGATGGTTCTGTAAATTCCGTGTTTCAATCAGGGCTCGATGGATTCTCGCCCAGCCGTGCTTCAGTCAAAATGTATAATTCCCCGCTGCAATGCGGTGGTGCTGGCTTGCGTGCGGTCGTTGACTCCCAATTTCGACAGCACATGGCCGACGTGCAATTTCACCGTCACTTCCGCGATCGCCAATTCAGAGGCAATTTCCTTGTTGCTGCGCCCTTTGACGATCAAGCCAAGCACCTCAATTTCCCGTGTCGTTAATTCCGGGTGCGACATGCGTTCCGCCAGGCGCGCGCCAATGGCGGGCGAGATGTGGCGTTCGCCGCCGTGAACGGCGCGGATGCCGTCGATCAATTCGCTGCGGCTGGCGGTTTTCAACAAATACGTTTTCGCGCCCGCCACCAGGGAGCGATAAATATCCTCTTCGCCGTCGTGGGTGGAGAGCATGATGATCGCTGCGCCGGGAAATTCCTTGCAAATCAGCCGCGTGGCCTCGACGCCGCTCATTCCCGGCAGCTTCAAATCCATCAAAATGACGTCGGGTCTTTCCTGCCGGTAGAGCGCGATTGCCTGGTCGCCATTGGGCGCTTCGGCGATGACTGTCATGTCCGACTCCAAATTGATGGAACCCCGCAATCCCATCCGCACCACAAAATGGTCGTCGACCACCATGATCCGGATTTTATCTTTCGTTGTCATAAAATGCGTGCTACGCGGCCGTTCGCGCGTCTAACTCGGACATCGGTCCGCCGACGGGGAAAAGTTCATCTTTGCAATTCACCTCGACGCGGATTTCCGCTCCCTGGCCCGGCGAACTGAGCATGATGTAACGGCCGCCCATGCGCTCGGCCCGTTCACCCATGTCCATCAAACCAAAATGCCCGCCGTAGGCGGCGGCCTGGCTGGCGGTGTCGAACCCAACGCCGTTGTCAATGATGCTGAGCGAAACCTTGACCGGCTGGTACTCGAGGCGCACGGCCACGCGGGTGGCGCGGGCGTGTTTCAAGACATTGGCCAGGGCCTCCTGGGCGATTCGCAGCAAATTATTTTCGATTTGCGGCGCCAGACGGCGCGGCAGGCCGGCCGTCTCGACTTCGATTTGCAGTCCCGAGCTGCGCGTAATGAGCTTTGCCACTTCTGAGATGGCGGTCGGCAGGCTGCTGTTTTCCAAAAGGTGCGAGCGCAAATCCCAGACGGAGCGCTTGGCTTCGAAGAGGCTGCGGCGGCTCATGTTGCGGGCCAGCTCCAGCATTTGCCGCGCGGTCTGCGGCGATTCGTCAAATTTGGCCGCGACCGTTTCCAATTGAATGGTGATGGCGACCAATTCCTGCTCCAGCGTGTCGTGAAATTCGCGGGCGATGCGCGTTCTCTCCTCCAGCACAGCTTCCCGGTGGAGTTTCTGCTGGATGATCGTCGTCTGCTGGCGGACGCGGCGGTCAAGAATAAATACCCAGGCAAAGCCGGCGGAAAGGACCACGCTCATCGCTCCCAGCGTCCAAAGCAGGCGCGACAATGTCCACCATGGCGGGTTTTGGATGACGACGACGTCGCCGGCGGAGCGGAGCAGAAGCTGAAACGTCTCGGGGCGGGTCGCGACGGAAGGGTTCCAATTCTCCATTGGCTGCGCAAGGCAGACGCCGGTCAATTCCAGTTGGGTTCCTTTTTCCAGGTGCATGAACTGCGGGTCGGCTTTGGCCGCGTCGAGGCGCGCGTTGAGAATCAAATTGTCTCCTTCAATGATCAGCACCTGCTCGCCTGCCCGGTGGACTTCGTTCATCAACGTTCCGCGCACGCGAACCAGCTCGCACTCGTAATCCGCCGAAAATAATTGATCAAGGCGCGCGTTGATCGGCTGGGGAGGAGAAGTGTGCCCGACGCATTTTACAGTGGCGTCCTCGAGGATTGGCGAATACTGGCCGACCAGCGGAAAGCCTTCGGCCTCCACCATGTCGCCGGGATTGAGGTCGTTGGTCTGGTCTGTTTTGACGTAAAGCCCGTCGCCGCCGTCCTGGATGAAAAGCGTGGTGCCTTTTTGTTCCGTGACCACGCCGGGCACCTTGACCCGCCGGCCATAGTAACCATCCGAATTAAACCACAACAATCGAGTCAACGATACGGTGGGAGGCTCGCCTGTGGCGGGAATATCCACCGTGATGTCGGACGAACTCGTGACGCTGATGTAGGGGGCGCAAATCTGGCGTTTATTGTTAAAGCGGGTCCGGCAGACTCCGCGAATGCGGACTGTCGCGCCAATGAGTTCGCCAGGATTCGTCCAATCAAATCGCGTGATCAATACGCTCAGGCGCTGGCCATCGACCAACAGGTCCAAGCGTGTTTTGCCCTGGGTGCTGGGCACAACCGAGCGGACTTTCCCGCGCAATTCCACCCATTGGCTGTCTTCCTTGCCGGTGGCCAGTTGTTCGAAGGAAACCGGCGTCGGAGGGGGCGGCGAACCGTGGCCAAGAACTTTCACCTCGGTCGCATAGACAAACGGCACAAAATCGCCAGCCTGGCTGTAGCCGGAAACCTCCACTTGATCGCCCACCTCAAAATTCCTGCCGTCACCGAGTTTGACGTAAATTCCAGACACGGCGTCGCGAATGAACATGGCCCAGTCGGCCTTGGCATCGCAAAATGTCACGACCCCCCTCACGAGCGCGGGATAGCGCCGCGCCGCCTGTTCCGGCGCCATTTCACGAATCTCGCGAGTGGACGTCAAGACTGGAAGAGCGGATGGCGCGTTGTTGGTGTCAGCCCGCGCGGAAATGGAAAGGAGCAGACCTCCCAAAAAGGCCGCGCGCAGCGCCAACGGAGTGGCCGCGCCCCGGAGATGCAGAGTGAACATGGGGTCATATTGCCAGAGAATCCGGGAACCTTCAACGCCGGAAAGGGATGCGGCGGAGGCTGGCTTGATGACGGGCATGATGCCTGTGAGCCTCGCAAAGTCGCGCCAGCAGGGCAACCACGCACTCAGGGGGCAAAAAACCTATACTAAAGGCGTAGTTCAAACCAAACCAAATGCGTTGGTGACAAATGGATCGCAATAGCGCATGATCACCGCAATCCATGTTATGCACACGGCAAACACGTCGTCCCGTCCCTTCACTCAAAATCTATGAATACGCTTAAACGCCTGTTGTCTGGATCAGCCATCGCCATGCTGGCTCTGGCCAGTTCGCCTTCACCAACTCACGCCCAGACCATCATCACCAACACCTATGCTTTTACATTCCCCACCAGTGGCCCCGACGAAGGGCAGTTTTACGATCCCACTTGGATCTATTGGTATAATTCTCCCGGCGGGAACCAACCCATCATAACCGACCCGACGACCGATGCTTCGAACCCTGTGGCAGGCGCCAACACGTCTGATTCAGGATCGTTGGAGGTAATCAGTCCGCTGGCGGGGTACACCCAGGACGTGTTCTTCGGCTGTTTTGCGGACAGCGGATCTTATAATTTCAGCACGGAGGCGGATACAACCAAGTTCAGCTCTGTCTCGTTTGATATATTGGTTGCGTCAAATACGCCGCTGAGTTCCAGCGGCAATTATGGGGCTATCCAGGTGGGCTTCATCAGCAGTGGCTACGGCTACGAGGCGATTACGGGCGGGACCGTGACGATTCCGGCCAGTGCCTCGTCCAACTGGTTTCATGTTTCTGTTCCGATCGACCAAACCCAGGGATTTGGCGATGTTCCCGGGATCGCCTTGGATATTAACTCGTACGGTGGCTACCCGCTTTTCACCATCACCAACTGGATTGATAATATATCGATCAACGGCTCCGTGGCGCCTCCGCCTCCACCACCAACACTGACTATTGAGAAGCCTGTCACAGGACTCAACTTGATCGACACCAGCCCCAGCGCGCAGTACAACCGTTACCAAATCGCCGATACAAATGATGGCGCAGGCGGGCTGTCGTTCGTGGGGCAATCCAGCGTGACCTATTCGTGGACCATCAAAAAGTTCCCGACGAATGATGCCGCCTACAGTTATCAGGCGCATTTTTTCATGGTCTCGGGCAGCGACAGCACCACCACGCAGACCTACTATCCAGGCCCCTACGATCAAGCGGCTGACTACAATCTAGCCAACTGCATTTTCCTGACGATTCAATCCGATGGCAACGGTGGCGGCATTGCTAATTTCCGATACAAGACCAATGAAATCGCCGGCAACGGCATGTTGTTCAATACCACCTCGCCGACAAATGCCGCCGGCGACCCCAATGGCTGGCCGGTGATGCCGATTGTTGGATTTGACAGTGCGCCATTGCTGGGCACCTGGAGCCTGACGTTCTCCGACACGACGAATATAACACTTACCGCGCCTGGCGGGGCGTCGACGAATTTCACCATGGATGCAGCCTCCGCGGCGCTCTTTGCCGACCCGGTTACGCTGATTCTCGGCGCACAGCCGAACACTGCGGGCTACACGGGCCTGCCAGAAACCCAGGCTGTGATTTACAGCAGCTTCTCCTTAACAGGGACATCGGCCGCCTTTACTGACAACTTCACAACGGACAGCTCCTTGAACACCAATTACTGGGAAGATCTTTCGAACGATACCAACGGCTGTCTCTTGATACCTAGCAGCGCAGCCTACTGGGTTGGCTGGTCCTTGCCCGCGCCCAATTATGCGCTGGCGGCCGCTACCAATCTGACCGAGGGATGGGGCAACATCACGCCGACGCTGACCATTAAAGACGGCGCCACCTACCAAGCCTTGCTCTCGACCAATTCATTGCCCGCAGGGCAGGATGCGTTTTTCGCCGTGGTGCAGCGCACTTTCTCTCAATTGCTGGTGCTGCTGCCCGGCGAGACCAACGCGCCTAATACGTCCACTGGAAAGGTGGGCACACCGACGCCATTCAGCTTGAGCGCCAGCGGCGGACTGTTGACCGTGACGGTTCTGGCGACGGACGCCCACTTCAATCCGGTTCCCGGGATCAACGACACGATTCAGATCACGGACAATGGCGGCGGGTTTGATCCAAATAACGCGGCATTGGTCAACGGCTCTGGCCAATATACCATCTACTTTGGAAGCACCGGCAACAATGTGGTCGTTACCGCGACGGACGTGACCAGCACGAACATCGCCCCGGCCAATAGCACCGCTTTCAACATCAATCCATGAGATCAGGTCGTCACACGGCGGGCGCGAGGGCTGCAACCCATGGCATGGGTTGCGGTTCGCGCCCGCCGTCGCCTTTGCGAGGTGGATTCACGCTTATCGAACTGCTGGTGGTGATCGCCATTATCGCGATTCTGGCTGCGCTGCTGCTTCCTGCGCTGTCGCACGCCAAGCAGCAGTCTCAATCCACCCAATGCATGAGCAACGGCCGCCAGATAATGCTGGCATGGCACATGTATGCCGATGACAATAACGATTTGCTGGCCCCAAACGACTTTCCCTACGAGACATGCTATTACACGTCTGGCAACAAAATTTCCATGAAGAATTGGGTTTGCGGGACGATGGAGCAGCCGATCGACGCGGCGATGTTGAGCGAACTGACGGATCCGATCGGCACAGCTTTGTCCCATTACCTGCCGAATGCCTACGTTTACCATTGCCCGGCTGATAATTACTTCGACGCGCCAGCCAAGAGCGTGCATGTGCGCAGCATTTCCATGAATTCTGCTGTTGGCACGGTATGGAACAGCAGCAGCGCTTACACTTCGGGTGGGCCGCCCTTGGGATCCCCGGTGCTAGGAGAGTGGCTGGATGGACAAAGCTACACCGCCAATAATTATCTTACTTACGGCAAATTGTCCTCTTTCACGAAACCCGGTCCGGCCAACACATTTGTAACCATGGATGAAAACCCGATGTCGATCAACGACGGATCGCTGGCCATCTCCGCCGCCGCCTCGCCCGGTGCGACGTATTTGATCGATTTCCCGGCGGGCAACCATGACCAGGCAGCGGGCATTTCATTCGCGGACGGCCATTCCATCATCCACAAATGGACAGACTCTCGCACCTATAGCGCCATCGGCGACACCGGCACGGGATCAACCGCCACCAAGCAGACGCCGGACGACCGCGATTGCTTCTTTCTCGCGCCAATTACGTCCGCGCTGAAGGATTAGAACGCTCAGGTTGCGCGTTCCCAGTGGAATGAGCTATAAGTAAGCATGTCTTTTCGCGTCCTGCTGATCGCTGTTGGTTTGTTTTGGGTCGGGCGGGTGGAGGCGCAGGCGCCGCTGGTGATTTATTCAGACAGCCTCGTCAATGGGTTTCAAAATTGGAGCTGGGCCACCAACAATCTAACAAATACATCACCCGTCTATTCCGGCTCGGATTCCATCAGTGTCACGGCGTCGAATTATTCCGCGCTCTGGCTTTATACGCCCAATCTCGACACTTCCATTTACACAACTGTCAGTTTCTGGATTAACGGCGGGCCGGTCGGAGGCCAGAACATAACCCTGCACGGCGTGTTAGGCGGAAGCCCCGCAAGCAGTTTGACCCTGCCGACGCTTGCTTCAAATGCATGGCGACAGATCACTATCCCGCTCTCGTCGCTCGGTGTCGCATATCAAAGCAATTTTAATGGGTTTTGGTGGCAGTTAAATTCTCCATATGCGGCCCCAACTTTCTATCTCGACTCGATCCAGCTCAATCCGCTTCCGCCGCCCCAAATTACGTACCTTTCCGTCAACGCCTCCAAATCCCTGCGCACCGCCGACGCCCGGTGGTTTGGAATTAATACCGCAATCTGGGACGGCGATTTTGGGACGTCTGCCACCATTTCCGAGTTGAACGACATGGGGTTGCGGTTCCTCCGATTTCCGGGTGGGTCGGCTGCGGATGATTACCACTGGGCTTCGAACACCTCCGATTCCAACACTTGGCAATGGGCCACCTCGTTCAGAACATTTGCCTCAGTGGCAACGAACGTCGGCGCAAACGTCATCATCACGGCCAATTACGGCACGGGCACTCCAGCCGAGGCGGCGGCGTGGGTGAGGAGCGCGAATGTCACCAACCATTACGGCTTCAAATATTGGGAAGTGGGCAACGAACTTTACGGAACCTGGGAAACCGACAGCAACGCCAACCCGCACGATCCTTTCACTTACGCGACGCGCGCCGCAACTTACATCCAGCAAATGAAAGCCGTCGATCCAACGATCAAAGTCGGCGTGGTCACCATCACCGGCGAGGACTCCAGCAGCAACGGATACAGCGCTCATCCAGCCACCAATCAGACCACCGGCCAGGTGCATTACGGGTGGACGCCTGTCGTGATGAGCACATTAAAGCAATTAGGTGTCACGCCGGATTTTGCCATCTATCACTGGTACCCCGAATACGGCAACGACAGCGATATGGGGCTGCTGGATGTGACCACCAACTGGATCGGCGCGGCGGGCAATTTGCGCGGAATGATCAGCAATTATTTCGGGGCTGGCGGCACGAACATCGAGCTGCTCTGCACCGAAAACAACAGCGACGCTGGCGCGCAGGGCAAACAGTCAACCAGCCTCGTCAACGCGCTTTTCCGCGCCGACAGTTTTGGCATGTTGACGCAAACGGAATTCAATTCGTTTGTCTGGTGGGATCTTCGCAACGGCGTCGATGAATCGGGCGACATGGACTCCACGCTCTACGGTTGGCGCATGTATGGCGATCTTGGTGTGATGGACGGCCTCGCCACAAATTTGACGGATCGTTACCCAACTTACTTCGCCGCGAAGCTGATGAAGCTTTTTTTGGGTCCCGGCGATTCCATTTTGCCCGCCACCAGCAGTTACAGGCTGCTCACCACTTACGCGGCAAGGCGGACAAACGGATCGCTCAGCATGCTGGTGGTCAGCAAGGATTCGGTGACAAATCTGACCGGCCAGATTTCGCTCCAGGGCTTCCTCCCCGGCTCAAATGCCACCATTTATTCCTACGGCATGGCTCAGGACAACGCCGCCGAGGCAGGCAGCAGTGCCTGCGACATCTCCACGAACAGCATTCCAACCACCAATTTATATTACAATTTTTCTCCCTATTCCCTCACCGTGCTGTCATTTCCACCCGAGGCGCCGACGCTCGAATTTCTCTCAAGCTCCTCCAATCAACTCGTGTTGCAAGTCAGTGGTCAAACCGGCACGCCTTACGTTCCTGCAAAAGTCGACAAATCTGCTTTCATGGACGACCGTTTCATCCATAGCTTTGACAAACTCGCCGATGAATGTGACAAATGCCATTGCCCCGGGGGCAGGCGTCCAATTCTGGCGGGCAGTGTGGATTCCGTAGTTACTTCGCCGCGGCAAACTCAACCCAAAACCGGCTGCCTTTTCCCTCTTCCGATTCCACTCCAACGCGGCCGTTCATGCGTTCGGCGGCGCGCTTGACGATGGCAAGGCCAATTCCGGTTCCGGCGTATTCCTCGCGGGTGTGAAGCCGTTGGAAAACGGCAAATAGCTTTCCGATGTGCTGCGGCGAAATGCCGATGCCGTTATCCTGCACCCAAAACCGAATGCAGCCATCGCGAACTTCCGTCCAAGCCTTGACCTGAGGGGTCCGCCCGCGGGGGATGAATTTCAGGGCGTTGGTGAAAAGATTGATCATCACCAAATTCAGCGAGGAGCGGTTGGCCACCACGGCCCCTTTGACATCTGTCAAATTAACGGTCGCCTGCAAGCGCTGAATTTCGCCGGTCAGATCCATCTTCACTTGCTCCGCGAGCAAGGCCAGGTCGACGCTTTCCATTGGCATTTCGCTGCGGCCGAGGCTGACATGCGTGAGCAAGTCCGAAACAAGGCGGTCCTGCCGGTCCGCCGCCGCGGCAATGCGTTCGGCGTATTCTGTCGCCTCGGGGCCGAGCTGCTGTGAAAAATCCTGGATGAGAATCCGCGCGTAGCCGGCTTGGGAGCGAATCGGCGCCTTGAGATCATGCGCCACCGAATAGCAGAAATCGTATAGCTGGCGGGTCGTCTCTTCGAGGGAGCGAGTGCGTTCGGCCACCCGGGTTTCGAGCGCTTTGGCGTGCTGCTCCAGGGCGGCGCGGGCTTGCTCCAAAGAAATGTCGCGGCTGTGAATCTGCTCGAGCATGTCGTTGAAGGCTTTGTTGAGCAGGTCGATCTCTTCGGCCACCGAACTGTTTTCGACGCGGACGGAAAAATCGTTCTTTTCCGAAATTCGCCGGGCGACGCTCGCGAGGTTTAGGATTGGCTGGGAAATGCGCCGCTGGAAAAAGTCGGAAATCAGATATGCCAGCCCGATGGCCGCCGCCATGACGAGCGCGACCACCACCGCGTAGAGGCCAAAGCGCCCATACATTCCGTGAAGGTCTTCGTGGATGACAATGGTTCCCATGCGGCCTTCGTCCTGCATCGCGGGTTGCACTATCGTCAGATTGAGCCCGGAAAATTCGAGACCGTCCGGGCCGGGAGATTTTGGGAATTGGCTTGGCGGGGCGGTGCTTGGATAAAACGAAAACAGGTGGCCGCTTTTATCGTAGAGCGCCCCATCAACGATGGCCGGTTCGGTCTTGAGCGAAGCCAGGTATTCATCGCCCCGTTTTGGATCGCCGTAAAGGAGGATGGCGGTGCAATTGATGGCGATGCTTCGCGCGAGGGTGGCCAGGCTTTGCGCTTCAACGCGCTTGAAGGCCGCGTGTTCGTAGGCCAGGAGAGTGACGCAGACAACCAGCAGCGAAGTCGCGCTGGTCACGATCATCGCCCCCCGCAAACGGCGTCTGAGCGACGGCAGCCTCATGGATGCGCCGCCGGATTTGGAACGGTCATCGAGGCGGCCGCGAAAAGGCTCGAGGCGCCCAACATTGGCTCGCGCGGCCAGAGCAGGGTTGTCTTGTCGAGTTCCGCAACCTGAATCAATTTGGAGCTGATGATCAGACCTTCCGCGCGAGCCGACTCCAAATTCAACCGCAATCGAATTCTTTTTTGGTTGTTGGTGTAAAAAAGAACCATCCCGCCGCGCATTCTGGAAAATCCGTCAATTTCAGAAACGCTTAAAGTCGGGGCGCCTTTCAATTTCGCCAGGATCGCGCTGACCCGGGGCCTTTCGCTCGAGCAGACAAAAAGGATGTGGCACCGCTGGAGTTCCTTCACGCTGTCGTAATGCTCCACCGTGATCTTCCGACCGCTGACGGTTTCTCCTTTGACCGCCTTTTCGAGTGCATCGCCGAAAGGATTGCGGCCGATCACGCCGATGACGATGGGCGCGTTGGAGGTGGCGAAGGCGCTTTGCGGCCATTCGACGAAGCGAGCCAAATTGAAAAGCATGACCGCCTTCAACTCGTATTCGTTGGGTTCATCGTCGGCCCGCGCTTGGGTGACTGTGAATGGCCCAAGGGCAATGATCATGGCAAACGCCACTGCGTGGAAAAATCGGCATGTGATCGATTGTCTCACGGAATCACCAGCGGAAAATGGCCTTGGCAAAAACGCTTCGCACAATTTCTTCCTGGCTGGTGGGGTAGCCAAATTCGACGTGCTGGCTGTGCAAAAGATTCTGGCCGACAATCGCAAATTCCCAGTGTTTTGTCGCTCGCCAGGCAATCCGGGAATCGAGCTCGAAATAGCTTGGCACTGTTCCGAGAGCCGGCCCGGTGGTCGGCGAATCGACCGTGTGCAGCTCGTCGACCCAGCGAAGGGCGGCGTCGAGGCTTATGGCTGGAATGGGATCAATCGAAGTGCGAATCGAGAATTGCTGCTGTGGATCGGACCTTCCGTAATAGCCGTCCGTTATGTCAACCGTTCCGGGCTTGGGGTGAATATCCTCCTTGAGCAAATCGTAGCCCGCATGCAGGCGCCAGTTCGGGAGAATTTCATAAGTGCCGGTCCATTCGAAGCCGTAGGTGTCGCCTTCCAAATTGTTGGCAAAATAATCTGGCAGGGCGAGCGTATAGTATTCGCTGGTGGGCGTCGCGCTGACACTGCGGAGATCGCCGTAGTCGTTGTAAAATGCGGAGATGGAACTGGAGAGCTTTGAGGCAAGTTGCGCGCGATAGCCAAGTTCATACGCAATCACCGTTTCAGAATCAAAATCCGGATTGCCCTGCAAATACGCCTTGGGAAATTGGTAAGGCGGAAAGACGATGGTTAGGTGCGTCGGCAGATACAAATCTTCATCATAACGCGAGGGTGTTTGGACCGCTCGCGAAATCGCTCCCCACACCATTTGCTTGTCGGTGATTTTCCATTGCAGCCGCCCGCTGGGCTCGACCTCGAAGCCGGTGTAATCGTTGTGCTCCAATTTGGTGCCGAGGGTCAGGGTCACGCTTTTGTAGAGAGTGATTTCGTCCTGAACAAAGGCGTTGAACAGGTTTTGATCCAGCTCAGGAGGGAGAAATTGAATCAACGAAGCGTCGGTGTCGACTTCATGGGTGAAGCGGTAGCCCGTTCCCCAGAGGATTTTGTTGTATTCGCCGATAGGGAATCGATGCTGAAGATTAATATCATACGTGTTGAGATCATCCACCAGCGCGCTGGCTGGAAATCCGCTCGAAACGCCCGGGTCAGGGGCGATGGCGTTGAACGGTTGGGCCAGGTGTGTGCGGTCGTAGTAGACCTGCAAATTAATATCCGAATCCTCTGAAAATGTGTGCACCCAGCGGGCCAGCAGATTTCCGCCGGCCAGCCCTTCCAGAGCGGCAGGATTCTGGTCCTCCGAGCCACTGTAAAAATCGCCTTGCACCGTGAGGGAGTCCTGGGCTGTTCCTTGCGCGTCTATGCGGAAACCGCCGCGACCCATGGCCCAGTCATCCGCCGCGCTTTTGTAATCCAACAGTTCTTCGCTGTCGTGATCGAAATATTTGCCATAGATGCGAAAATAAACATTCGAGGCCAGCATGCCTCCATAACGGACGCTGGTAAAATCGTCCCATTCATTTCCTCCGCCCGCCTCAAGGTAAAGTCCCTGGGTGTCTTTGGCGCTCTTGGTGGTGATATTGATAACGCCGTTGACGGCGTTTGCGCCCCATTGCGTGCCGCCGGGGCCGCTGATGACCTCGATGCGGTCAATGTCTTGCATCACGTAATCCTGCACATTCCATTCAACACCGCCGTAAAGAGGCGTATAGACGGCGCGGCCATCAATCAACACCAGCAACTTGTCGGCAAGGTCCGCGTTAAATCCCCGCGCGCTGATGGCCCAATCGTGCGCGTTGATCTGGGCCACTTCCAAGTTGTCCGCCAGGCGCAGCGCTTCGGGAATCGTCATCGCGCCCGAGCGCTGAATGTCCTCGGAAGTAATCACTTGAATGGCGGATGGAGCCTGTCCGTAAGGGACGGGTGTCTTTAAGACGGAGGTCACCGGCTGGTCCAGCAATTCCTCGAGGCTCATCCTCTTGAAGGCCGAGAGGCGGTCTGCCTCTCCGGCTGGCGGGGGATTCGTTGGCTGCGGCGCGTCTGCCGCATCAAGGCGGCCCGACAAAAGCCCGCAGAGCGCCATCGCAAATGCGAAGCCCTGGAGAGTTCGGTTCAATTTAGGACAAACAAGGATCACGGACGCGTTCCGTTTGTTCATGGGTTGGAATTACTGCCTGCTGTTCGCTAAAAATTGGAGGATATGCCCTGCGATCTGATCATAGTTGCTATTCTTGACAATAAAATCGGAAGCACCGAGTTCGTCCGCTTTTTTCCGGTCATTGGCGAGTGAGGAGCCGCTCAGGATGACGATGGGCAGGGCCTTGAACGTCTCGCGGCTTCGCGTCCAGGACAAGACATCAAAACCCGAGAGCCCGGGAAGTTTGAGATCCAGCAGCATCAAGTCCGGAACTGGAGGCGAATCGTCCGTCTGGCGGCTTTCCACTTCGCCCAAATACTTGATGGCGCCCTCGCCATTTTTTTCGAGGTGCAGATTAAAATCCGGGTGAGCAAGGCGCAGCGCCCGCCGGAAAAAGAACGCGTCGTCGGGGTCGTCTTCGACGTGCAGGATCTCAAGTTGCGCCACGCCCGAATGCGTAGCAGGTTGCGGGAATCGCTGCAAGACCTATGTTGGGGCGCAACGCAAACTGCGCCATCGAATGAGCTTGCGCGGGAGGATTCGGGTTTGTTTCATTGGCGTTGCAAAGCGCTCTGCGAATGCAAAATTATCCTAAACATTATTGCGGCGTCTTCGGTGTCTACGGCCATCCCAACGCGGCGGAACTGACCTACTATGGCCTCTACGCCCTGCAGCATCGCGGCCAGGAGAGCGCGGGAATTGTCGCCTGCGAAGGCCGCCGGTTCCATGAGCACAAACGGATGGGTCTGGTGTCGCAGATTTTCAAGGGTGATGTTCTGAAAACGTTGCCGGGAACTTCAGCGGTCGGCCATACGCGCTATTCCACCACCGGCTCGTCGCATCTCCGCAACGCCCAGCCGCTGACGGGCGACGGCAAGCGCGGCCAAATTGCCATTGCGCACAATGGAAATTTGACCAACGCGGCCCAATTGCGCGACGAACTGCAGGAGCGCGGCGCGATATTTAACACGACCGTCGACAGCGAAATCGTCCTGCATCTGCTCTGCCAGCCGTCACCCGATGGCAACGAGAGCAATCTGCTGCAAGCTGTGCGCCGATTGGAAGGCGCGTATTCGCTGGTGATTCTCACCGAGCAGGAATTGATTGGCGTGCGCGACCCGTTTGGTTTTCGCCCGCTGTGTCTCGGCAAGATTGACGGCGGCTGGGTGCTGGCCAGCGAAACGTGCGCGCTGGATTTGATCTCCGCCAAATTGGAGCGCGAAATAGCG
Source organism: uncultured Verrucomicrobiae bacterium (assembly GCA_963764165.1). Taxonomy (GTDB): domain Bacteria; phylum Verrucomicrobiota; class Verrucomicrobiia; order Limisphaerales; family Palsa-1400; genus Palsa-1400. The sequence goes on along the minus strand of CAVXRD010000002.1, from coordinate 994,719 downwards.
CCGGGCGAAATCGTTATTATTGACAAAAACGGCCCGCGTTTTCTCCAGGCTTTCCCGGCCCAGGCGGAGCGCGCCTTTTGCATTTTTGAATATGTTTATTTCGCGCGGCCGGACAGCAACATTTCCGGGCGCAACGTCTACAAAGTGCGGGTGGAAATGGGGCGTCAATTGGCCCGCGAAGTTCCGATTGAGGCCGACCTCGTCGTCCCCGTGCCGGACAGCGGCAACTGCGCCGCCCTTGGTTATTCGCTCGAATCCGGCATCCCGTTTGAAATGGCGTTCGTGAGGAATCACTACGTCGGCCGCAGCTTCCTGCAGCCATCGCAGCTCATTCGCGACTTCAACGTGCGGGTGAAACTGAATTTGATCACGGAACTGGTGCGCGGCAAACGCGTCATCATCGTGGATGACTCAATTGTCCGCGGCACCACCTGCAAAGCGCGCGTGAGCAGTTTGAAGGAAGCCGGCGCAAAGGAGGTTCATGTTTTGGTGAGCTGCCCGCCGCACCGAAATCCCTGCTATTACGGCATTGATTTTCCCGACCGCTCGAAACTGATGGCGGCGAATAACACCATCGATGAAATCCGCCGCTACTTGAACGCCGATTCGCTCGCCTACTTGTCGGAGGAGGGAATGGTGAAGGCGACCGGGCTTCCGTCAAATTCATTTTGCATGGCCTGTTACAACGGCAAATATCCCGTCGCCTACGACGAGCAGGTGGACAAGCACATCATCGAACGCCGCCGCTCCCGCGCCGAAGGCCTGACCGAAGGCATCGAGAATGAAGTGATGCAGATCAAGTTGTTGTAGGGAAGACGGATGATTTTAATCAGGAACGACCGAACTCAGGAAAAGAGGCTCTCAAAGAAATTCACCCAAGTTTCCCCAATCATGGGAGTGATGTGAACTATGGGACAGATTTCAGAAGCGAGTTTTATCGAAGGGCTACGAGCCTTAAGATTAGCGGGATACCGCATTCAGGCTCTGTCCCTGAGTTCGGTCGTTCCTGATTAAATTACTCCGCCTTCTGGCCCGTGGGCCAATCGAAAACGAACTTCCCGGTGGCGTCGACAATCAGCGATCCAAAATAGTCGTCCAGATATTCCAAATCCGTGTCGATCACGGTTTTCTCGACAGGGTGGGTGAGGGCAGTGGTTCGCGCGCGCACCCAATCGCAAAAAGCCTCGACTTCCCCTGCGAAAAGTTCTTTCAGAATTTTTTCCGCCGATTCATCGAATGTCCCGCGATGGACGCGCGCGGGATTATCCATGCGCCCATGCACCCAGCCGGAAGGCATCGCGCCGATGCCGCGGTCCGCGTGGCTCGCGAACCATAGCAGCCGCGCCAGCGCCATCCGCACGAAGACAGCTCCCCCGCCGAGGGGGCCCAATTGCAGTTTTTCCTCAGACACCGTTTCTTTGACAGAAAGTTCGATATGAGAGCTATTATATTGACAGCAGAGAAAGCGCGTTTTTTGCGACGGCCACGTTCCCGCGCGGTTGAATTTCGGTTTCATTTCGCGCAGCAATTGTGATTCACGCGAGAGCGCCGCATCCTCATCCGCGCACTCCTCCAAATCAATGCGATGGACGGCGCGCAGCATGCGCAAATGCCGTCGCGGCATGCGATCCGGGTTGGCCACGCGATAGCTGCATAGGCGCTTGCGAAGATTTTTTGCCTTGCCGACGTAAAGTATATTTCCGCCCGAATCGCGCATGAGATAGACCCCAGGCGCTTCCGGCAAACGGCGGAAGAACTCCACTCCCAACCGCTCCACCAGCGGGCGCGGGTCTGGAAAAAGCAGGCATTGCACGCACGGCATGCGGGGCATTTTAGCGGGTTTATGCGAAATGGCGAGTCGGGCGCAGATCATCTTTTGGCAGAGTCGACTCCGCTCGCTGACCCGTCGCCACGGCGTGGCAGCCCCGTCCGGCCGGTTTAAAGGTTGAATTGGCCCCTTCCCAGTTTATCTCCCCGGAGTCTCTTAATTTGAGTCAAGTCGCCTTCCGGGAAGAATTTTTCTTTTTTCTTGAACACGCAACAACTGCGCCATTATGGCATGTGCATTGGTTGCGGCTGCGAATCAAATCCAAGCAGGCCAAATCGCAGCCATCGGAATGGGGGGAGCAAATGAGTTTACAAAATCTGATTTGCGCCTGGCGAGTCTTGGAAGGCAGCAACGCCTCGGCGGGGTTTTCATACCTCGCTTCGCTTGCCGTAATGGAAACACCCCATTGGTCAAAGAGTCTGCTTGCGCCTATTTTTTGACAGCCGGGATTTTACGTGAAGGACCAGTCCGGCTTGCCAAAATGCACCTCAGAAAAATTTTATTCGGGCTTGTGTTCGGCGCGATGGCCATGAGCTGTCAAACACCGAAAGCAAAGCCGCCGCCCATTTCCGTCGAGACGCGCAACAATGCCTTCAGCCTGCTGCACCAACTGCTGCACGAGGAAAAGGAAGTGAACCTGATACACTTCATAAAAAAGGAACGGCCGGAAGTGCGCGAGCTGCTGAAGAAAATTTCGGTGGTCTCCAAGAATGGCGAGAAGTTGCTGGAGGATTACGCGAAGGAGGATCCGTATATTCGTATTGACAATACTGCGCTGCCGCCGGGTGAAATTGCCACGCGTGATTCCATATCCGCCATGAAGAAAAATCAAACGCTTCATCTGGCTGGTCCGGAGCAGGAATTGGGGGTCCTGATGGCCCAGGCCGAGGCGCTGACGTACGGTTGGAACCTGGCCAAGGTCGCGAGCCAAAACGATACCCAACCCGATCGCGTCCGCGAGCTGTCGCGCATCAGCGAGCAACTGGAAAACCTTTACGACAAGGTGTTCGATCTGTTGCTGAACAAAGAAAAATGAGATACGTGTTGCTGGGATGGAAATGATTCCGGCCAAGGCCAGCGCGCCGACTGCGCCACCCACCACGAGCGAGTCGGTGAAAAGGGTGCTGCCGTGGCTTGTTGCGGTGGCCTTCTTCATGGAATCGCTCGACACGACGATTCTCAACACCGCCGTTCCCGCCATAGCGCGCGCCCTTGACGTGGCGCCGTTGAGCATGAAGGCGGTGCTTTCGAGCTATACGCTGAGCCTCGCCGTTTTTATCCCCATCAGCGGCTGGATGGCGGACCGCTTTGGCACCCGGCGCGTGTTTGCCTCGGCCATTGGGCTTTTTACGCTCGGCTCCTTTTTGTGCGGCATTTCCAGCAATATTCATGTGCTGGTCGCCTGCCGGATTTTGCAGGGGTGCGGCGGGGCGATGATGGTGCCAGTGGGGCGATTGACGATGGTCCGCGCATTTCCAAAATCAGAACTCGTGCAGGCGATGAGTTTTGTTTCCGTCCCGGCGCTGATTGGCCCCATGCTCGGGCCGCTGGCGGGCGGCTTTATCGTGGGCTATTTCCATTGGCGGGTGATCTTTTTTGTAAACATGCCCATTGGCATTCTCGGGCTTTATCTCGTTTACAAACACTTGCCGGATTACAGCGAACCGGTCACACATCCGCTCGACATTCCGGGTTTGGTGACGTTTGGGTGCGGCGTGGCCATTTTGTCTTACGTCCTCGAAGTTTTCGGGGAGCACACGCTTGGCCCTTTGGCGATTGCCGGGCTGCTCTCGATTTCGGCGTGCTGCCTGGCGGCCTATGGATTTCGCGCCACGCGGATTCCATTTCCGCTGCTCAAGCTGGCGCTGTTTCGGATTCGGACGTTTCGCGCTTCGGTCGCGGGAAGTTTTTTCACGCGGCTCGGGATTGGCGGCATTCCATTTCTATTTCCACTTCTCTACCAAGTGGGGCTCGGCTACACGCCAATTCAATCCGGCTTGCTGTTGATGCCGCAAGCGCTGGCGGCGATGAGTTTGAAAATGTTCATGCCGCGAATTTTGCGCTATTTCGGCTATCGCGCCGTCCTGCTGTCAAATACAATCATCATTAGTTTGCTGATTGTGCTCTTTGCAACCATCGGCGCGAAGACGCCCGTCTGGCTCATCGTAATCCAAGCCTTCGCCTACGGATTTTTCACCTCGCTGCAATACACCAGCATGAACACGCTGGTGTATGCGGACATCGGCGAAGATTTGGCCAGCAGCGCCAGCACGATTGCCAGCACCATGCAGCAAATGTCCATCAGCTTTGGCGTGGCAACGGCTTCGCTGGCCACGGCGCTGTTCATTCCGAATCGGTTGCAAAACACGCCGCCACACGAAATGATTCACGGTGTGCATGAGGCATTCCTCGCGCTGGGCATTTTGACGGTGTTCTCGTCGTTGATCTTCCGCCAATTGAAGGATGACGACGGAGGAGCCGTCAGCCAGCACCACGCGATGGCGCACTCAGGCTGATGACGCGGGGCGAGGCTCCTGCCGCGCCGTCCCATTATTCCCATTGCTCCCATGATTAGAAATGATAGCGGAATCCCACCTGCACGTAAGGCGCGGAATCAAATTTCACCGTCTGGTCGATGCGCTGATAATCCATCTCGCGGTCGAAGGAATAACCGCCTTCAACCGACGCCGTCAGTCCGCGAACGAGCCGATATTCCACTCCAACGCCCGCATGGAAATCGCGATAGGTTCCCAGCGCGTTGTTGTATTGCGGCAAGCCAATTTTGCTGCCCATGTTGTCTTCGCCGCGGAACACGGCGAATTCGCCGTCAAACCCGGCAAACAAGCTCAAGCGATGATCAATATGATACGTCAGCCCGGAACGCGGGAACATGACGCTCAGTGTGAGATCATCGCGGATGTCCCATTTCAACCCCGCCCCGGGAAGCACTGGAATATCGCGGTCAGGATCAACGGCAAAGCCGAAGGCAAAGGTAAGGTTCGGGCGAAACAAGTAAGTGGCGCGAATGGCGCCGCCGACGCCGATGTCCCCGCTGTCCGTGTCGTAAATGCGGTAAAAGCGCGGACCGGCCGCCGCCGCAATGGTCCATTCGCTGTTGAGGCGATAGCCCGCGCCCGCGTTCAAGCCGAGCGTGTCAATTTGATATGGAATCGGAGCGCCCGTGACCGCGCCTGGAAAGATATTGTGCGATGAAAGGGCGAGGGGAACGAACCACTTGTCGTTGACTGGAATTTCCGCGGTGAGACTGGCGTTGACGGATTGGGCGTCGGATTCGCCTTTGGCGCCGGGAAAATCAACGCGCCCCGCAGCTACCGCGGAATAATCCGAGGAAAAACCCATTTTCCATTTGCCGGCCAGGGATGGAGCCCAATCGGCGCCATTGTCGCCGGAGGTTGTGACGGAGGGTTCATTGGTCTGCGCGAAGGCAGAGAGGTTGAGAATGCAGCAAGCCGCCATTCCGGCGGCGCAGATATGTTTCTTCATAATTCATGACAATCGGACAATGGAGTATACGGCTGATAGCCGGTAATCTTGCAAGCGTCTGAAGGCGGAGGCCACAGACATCCGTCTCATTATTCCCATTCTTCCCATGCATTGCTGAAACCGCGCCACGCATTTTATACAAGCGCTCGACAGCGTCCAATCCCGCCGATAAATTTTCCCAAAAAAAACGCTTGTGAAAAATTTCACGATGATGCAATTTCGTCCCCTCTTTCGCCGCTACGGCTTTGGCCGGCTTCGGCGACGAGGTGCCCCTATGTGTGAACGATAGGGATGATTGTCCAATGCGATTGATAAAAATTACAATTTTGTGGCTTTTCCTGCTGGGCTGTCCGATCTCGCCGCTTGTGGCGCAGACGGCTGAGAAACCTGCGGCGGGCGCTCCTGCTGCGGCGGAAAATGAAGAGGAAGCCGCACCGAAGGTATCTCCCAAAGCTATCGTGCTTTGGGAGCCGCTTGGAATTCCAATAACCAATGCGATGCTTTATACGTGGGTGATCGCCATCATCATTCTTGTCGTGGTGCGTGCGGGAACTTCCAATTTGAAAGTCATTCCCAGCGGACTGCAAAACGCCATCGAGATGGCGGTGGAAGGCCTCGAAGACCTGACCAAAGGTTTGCTTGAGCCGAAGGTTGTTGGATGGGTCTTTCCTCTCATCGCGACGTTTTTCATTTTCATCGTCATGTCCAACCTGTTGGCGCTGCTTCCTGGCATTGGCAGCATTGGCTGGGGCCAGTACAGCCACCACAGCAGCTTGCCCTTCGCGCTGAAAGAAGCGGATCGACCTCTGTTCCGCGCGCCGACGGCGGACGCCAATACCACCATCGCGATGTCGGCCATCTTCTTCGTCATGAGCACCTATTGGGCTTTTCGTTATAACGGCCCGTTCGGATTGGTGAAGCACGTTTTCGGCGTTAAAGGTGGCATCAAGGGCGCGGCGGTCATTCCGTTGGCGCTGGTGTTCGCCTTCATCGGCTGCATTGAAGTCGTTTCCATTTTCATTCGCCCTGTGGCGCTGGCCATGCGTCTTTACGGGAATATCTACGGCGGCGAAAGCGTGCTGGCGATCATGCTCCACAAAGCGTGGGGATTGCCGGCGGTGCCGTTCTATTTTCTGGAATTGGTCGTGGCCTTTGTGCAGGCGCTCGTCTTTACCCTCCTGTGCATCGCGTTCATAAGCACGCTTTGCTCGCATGAGGAGGAAGAGGGAGCCTCGCACGCCCATTGACCGGAAACGAATTTTGCAACTGTGACCGTGCTGCGCGCGGGCGGTTGCGATGCAACACAAACAATAGTGAAAGGAAATAATTAATATGTTAGCAGCTGAAGCATTGACGTTGAATGGAAACATCGCCGTCGCATTGGTTGGTTTGGGTGGCGCCCTGGGCGTCGGAATGACGGCGGCCAAAGCCTCCGAAGCCATTGGCCGCAACCCCGGCGCATTCGGCAAAATCTTCCTGGTCGGCATTATCGGAATGGCGCTCGCGGAAGGTCTGGCCATCTTGACGTTCTTCGTGGTGACGCGATAAACCGGTTTTATGAAGGAGACCTTAGACCATCTTGGAATCGACTGGCGGGAGTTGCTGGCCCAGACGATTAATTTCGGCATTATCTTGTTCGTGCTGTCGAAGTGGGCTTATGGTCCGGTCCTGGCGATGTTGCAGCAGCGCCGCGAGCGGATCGCGGAAGGCATCAACAACGCCGATAAAATCAAAGTGGAACTCGCCCGCACCGAAGTGGCCCAGCGCGAAGTTTTGGAAAAAGCCAACGCCCAGGCCAACAAGCTAATCGAGGAAGCCCGCGCCGCCGCCGCTCGCGTCCAGGAAACTGAAACGCAGAAAGCCATCGCCGCCGCCGAGCAGATCATCATCAAAGCCCGCGAATCCGCTGAACTCGAGCGCCAGCGCATGCTGGCCGAAGTGAAGCGCGAAGTCGTCACGCTGGTGGTGCATACGACCGGCTTGGTGACAGGCAAGGTACTGACGCCGGAAGACCAGCAGCGGTTAGCTGAAGAAACCCGCCGTCAGTTGGCAGCTTAATGCGATAAGCATCGGGGATGAAAATCACGAAACAAGCCCGCCGCGACGCCCGCGAATTATTCCGCACCTGCATGGTGAACGATGGCCTCGACGAATCCCGCGCCCGCAAAGCGCTGGCCGCCGTCGTCCAAGGCAAACCGCGCGGCTACGTGGCCATTCTGTCGCACTTCGAACGGCTCGTGCGCCTCGAAATCGCCCGCCGCACGGCGACGATTGAAAGCGCCACGGCTCTCCGCCCGGAGGAACAGGCCCGCATCCAAGGCGATTTGACCAAACAATACGGGCAGGGGCTAAGCTTCAACTTCGTTCAAAATTCCGCCTTGATTGGCGGCGTCCGCATCCAGGTGGGCGGTGATGTTTACAATGGCAGCGTGCAAGGACGGCTTGCGGCGTTGCAGCAATTGGCCTGAGCTAACCAACCAGATATTTATGAGTACACTGTTGCAAGAGATTGAAGCCCAGATTTCGGGCCTGAAAACCGGCGTCACCCGCCAAAACGTCGGCACCGTCCGCGAAATCGGCGACGGCGTGGCCAAGATCGAAGGCCTTTCCGACGCGATGCTTAACGAGATGCTCGACTTCGGCGACGGCATCGTCGGCCTCGCGCTGAACCTTGAAGAAACGGAAGTCGGCGCGATTATCCTCGGTGACTACACTGCCATTAAAGAAGGCCAGGAAGTCAAGACGACCGGCAAATTGCTCCAAGTGCCCGTTGGCAAGGCGCTGCTTGGCCGCGTGGTCAATGCGCTCGGCCAGCCTGTCGACGGCAAAGGCCCGATCACCACAGAATTTAGCTACCCGGTCGAAAAAATCGCGCCGGGAATTGTCAAACGCAAATCCGTCAGCCAGCCCGTGCAAACCGGCATTATGGCCGTCGACGCGATGATTCCGATTGGCCGCGGCCAGCGCGAATTGATCATCGGCGACCGTTCCACCGGCAAGACGACGATCGGCGTTGACACCATCATCAGCCAGGCCCGCCAGAATAAAGCGGCGGAAGTGGCCAAGGATGCGAGCTATCGCCCGCTGTATTGCGTTTACGTCGCCGTCGGCCAAAAGCAATCGAATGTGGCCCGCGTCATCGCCGTTCTCGAAGAAGCCGGTGCGATGCCTTACACGATCATCGTCAGCGCCAGCGCTTCGGATTCCGCCACCAACCAATATCTCGCTCCGTTCGCCGGTTGCGCAATGGGTGAATGGTTCATGGATAACGGCATGGATGCGCTGATCATCTATGACGATCTCTCCAAGCACGCCGTCGCCTATCGCCAAGTTTCACTCGTGTTGAAGCGTCCGTCGGGCCGCGAAGCCTATCCGGGTGACGTTTTCTATTTGCACAGCCGCTTGCTCGAACGTTCCGCTCGCGTCAGCGAGAAATACGGCAATGGCTCTCTGACCGCCCTGCCGATCATTGAAACGCAAGCGGGCGACGTCTCGGCCTACATTCCGACCAACGTCATTTCGATTACCGACGGCCAGATTTACCTCGAAACAGACTTGTTCTACCAAGGCATTCGTCCCGCCATCTCGGTCGGTCTGTCTGTCTCACGCGTCGGCTCCGCCGCGCAGATCAAGGCGATGAAACAGGTGTCCGGTCGTATTAAGCTGGAGCTGGCCCAATTCCGCGAATTGGCCGCGTTCGCCCAATTCGGCTCCGATCTCGACGCCAAAACGCAGGCGCAATTGGAGCGTGGCAAACGCATCGTCGAAATTTTTAAGCAGCCGCAATACAACCCGATCCCGGTGGAAGTCCAAGCCGCGATTTTGTGGTCCGTGCAGAACAACTTCGTGGACGACGTCCCGGTCGAGAAGATCAAGGATTTTCAAGCCAAGTTGACCGAGTATTTGACAAGCCGCAAGTCGGCTGTGATGGACAAAGTGCGCAAGGAAAAAGCCATCAATGACACCCTGGCGGCAGAGTTGAAGGCGGCGGTGACGGAATTCAAGCAAACTTACCGCTAAGAGGCCATGCCCAGCACACGCGACATCCGCCGGCGCATCAAGTCGGTCAAGAACACCGCCCAGATCACCAAGGCCATGCAGATGGTGGCGGCGTCCAAGATGCGCAAAGCCCAGCAAGCGGCCTTGGCCGGGCGTCCTTACGCCAACCTGATGAACAAGGTGCTCGGCTCGCTGGTGGGAGAATCGCGCGACTTCACCCATTCTTTCCTCGAGACCAATGACAATCCGGCCCGCTGCGTCATCGTCATCAGCACGGACAAGGGTTTGTGTGGCGGTTTGAACACCAACTTGATGCGTGAAGCCGCCAAGTTCGGCCCGGATACGCAATTCATTTCCGCAGGCCGCAAAGCATCGCAATTTCTCGCCCGCACCAAGCGCAAAATGGTGGCCGAATTCAGCTACAAGGACGCCCCGTTGTTCGAGGAGGCCCGCGCCATTTCCAAATTCGCCCAGGACCTATTCCTAAAGGGCGAAGTGGGCGCAGTGGATATTGTATTCACGCAGTATGTTTCCACTTTGGTGCAAAAACCCGAAGTGAGGCAGTTGCTGCCCGTGGCGGAAATCAAACAAGTCACTGCTGGCATCGGTGTTAAGCCCGAAGTGCAGATTCCCGCCGCAGACGGCAAGAACGGCGAATACCTTTTCGAGCCCAGCCAGGAAACCGTTTTGGGAGCCTTGCTGCCGCACAGCCTGAATTTCCAAGTCTACCAGATACTCCTCGAAGCCAAAGCCAGCGAGCACAGCGCCCGAATGGTGGCCATGAAAAACGCCACCGACAACGCGAAGCAATTCATCAAGGATCTAACCCTTGAATACAACAAGCTCCGCCAGGCGAACATCACGAAGGAATTGCTCGAAATCTCCAGCGCCGCCATGGCGATGGGATAATGCCACACCCTCTTTGCCAAGTTAAGTCGTTTGCCATCGTCGCGGGGCGCTGGCGGCAGCCGAGTGAAGCAGCAGGCCGCCTTTGATCCCGGCGAATTGGCAGACCATGAACCCGACGCAAATCGGGACAGCGCGAAGCAAGACATATCGTTCGCGGCCTGAAATGGTGAGCCGCAGATTTGCGCAGAACAACGCAGGTTGTTTTGAGCCGATGAAACTCAATCATCAGGCAGGGGTCAGGCCTCAAAGCGCCGGGGCGGCTTCACTCCAAAATAATCCGGCGGTTTCTGCAGATGACAAACTGAAGGGAATTCGTTCGTCTCAAGCCAATACTCTTTAATCAAACGCGCGACTCTGGTCATCTGGTCGGCGGTAAGGGGTTTGACGATGAAGGAGTTCACTCCGATGTCATAGGCGATATCGACGTCATTTCTCAATGGGGACGAGCTGAGAATCACGACCACGACAGATTTGAATTCCTTATGCCCGCGAATCCATTTCAATACTTCCAGTCCATGCAGCTTGGGAAGGTTCAAGTCCAAGACGATGAGACAGGGCGCCGGGTATTGCTGCCGGTCTGCGTAGGGTTCCTTCGCCGACAAATAATCAAGGGCCTTATTGCCATCGCTCACGATATGAATTGCGTTCTCGATGCCAGCCGCCGCGAAGGCGCGTTTCAGGAAGAATTGATCGTCTTCATTATCTTCCACGTGGAGAATCGGCGCGGGATTCAAGGCGCATCTCCTTTCCTAAGTTCGATCCAAAAGGTGCTGCCTAGTCCTTCGGCTGATTCCACTCCGATCTTCCCTCCCATGCGTTCGACCGCCCTTCGCACAATTGTCAGGCCGATTCCGCTGCCCTCATATTTGGATTCAGGCTGCAGGCGCTCGAACATTTTGAAAATCCGATTTTGATCGCGCTGAGGGATGCCGATTCCGTTATCGCTGATAAAAATTCGCACCACTTCTCCTTTTGCCTCCGTCCAGATTTTCACCCGGGGTTTGCGGTCTGTCCCAATAAATTTCACCGCGTTGGAAAGCAAATTTGAAAAAACCTGCGTCAAAGCCGTTTCATCGGCAATGACGGGATGGAGTGGCAGCACGGCATTTAGTTCGATATCGGGTGAATTCAATTGTGGATACATTACCAGAATCTCAGACAATAATCTTTCAAGGCTTATCGGCGCCATTTCCATGCGGCCTTGCGACACCCGCGTGTAAACAAGAACTTCCCGGATGAGAAAATCAAGTTTTTCCGAAGCCGCCATGATTTTGTTCAAGTAAGGGCGCGCGTCTGGCGGCACTTCCGCCGAAAAGTCGTTGGCGACTATTTGGGCATACTGATGCATGGCGCGCAGGGGAGCGCGCATGTCGTGCGCAATGCTGTAAGCAAATGCTTCCAGTTGCTCGACGACGTCCTCCAGTTGGTGAGTTCGCTCCGCCACGGTCTTTTCCAGCTCATCTTTGGTGCGGTTTAATTCGATTTGAACTTCCGCGCCTTTGCTTTGGTTTCGTTTCTCGTTCTCGATATCTATCCCCACTCCAAGCCACTGCGTTGCATCACTTTGGCTCGCCTGGATCGGGACGGCGCGGAATCGATGCCACCGATAATTCTGGTCTTTGCCGCGCAATCGAAACTCGATATCGAGTCTTGCCCCGGACTCACTGCCTCGGCGGCACTCCGCCATGAAGCTGGCAAGATCGTCAGGATGGACAAAGCCGAACAAGCCCTCTCCATCGGTGGCGCCAGCCTTGGCGCCGATATATTCATCCCATTCGGCATTGGCATAGCTGCAGCGGCCTTGAGTGTCAAACACAGCGGCTATACCCGGAATTGCCTCGGCGATCCTTCGAAAGGACTCTTCGCTTATGCAAACTAGGGCCTGTTAACACTAATTGACATTTTATAGGCGACAAGGCAAAATGGCTGGGTGGAGCTTACAGAGAGTCAATATCAGCGGGTTGCTGATTGTCTGCCGCGGCAGCGCGGCAACGTGAGCATGACCAATCTGCAACTTCTCAACGCCCTGCTCTATGTGGTGGAGCATGGGTGCAAATGGCGCGGCCTGCCAAAACATTTTGGCAACTGGCATACGATCTACACCCGCATGAACCGCTGGAGCAAAGCGGGCGTGCTGGATCGAGTCTTCGCCCGGCTCCAGCAGGAGCAAATCCTGGCGATCCGGATCGAGCAAGTCTGCTTGGACAGCACGACGATCAAGGTTCACCCCGACGGCACCGGGGCGCTAAAAAAAACGGCCCACAGGCCATCGGGCGCTCCCGAGGCGGTTGCACCACCAAAATTCATCTGGTTGCCGCGAATGCCCAGTGCGCCTTAATGCTCAAGCTTTCCCCCGGCCAGGCGGGGGACGCGCCGCAAGGACGCGAGCTTTTGCAGGCGGGCGGGCCGGTTCCGGCAGGGCTTCCACTCATCATGGACAGCGCCTATGAAGGGGACGAGACTCTGCAACAGGCGCGGGAATTGGGCTACGCTCCAGTGGTTCCTCCTAACCCCCGACGCTTAAATCCGTGGGAGTATGACCAAACCCTTTACCGACGCCGCAATGAGATTGAACGGCTTTTTCGCCGACTCAAAAGCTACCGCCGAGTCTTCAGTCGCTTCGACAAATTGGATGCGTTGTACTCCGGATTCGTCGTCCTCGCGCTCATCGTGGAGGCGTTACGTTAGTGTTAACAGGCCCTAGGCCAGATGCAGGAGCACCATCGCTTGAACTTGCGAGCACGTTTGGCACGTTAAGGATATGGCCCATTTTCTCAACAGCCGCAACCGGCAAACCGAAATATCCTGCGCGCGTGTTTTGGACCTCACGTTTGGAGATTCACCCATTTTCTGAAGGCATGCGAACTTATTAGATTGGGGTGTTTTCCCCATTCTCCATAACCCGAAGACGCCGGACACCTTTGTTTTGGTTTAGGTTGTGGAATTGCAAACGGATGGATAAGCTAGTCCCATGGCTGACATCGCCTCGGAACTTGTCCGCGCTATTGAGTCGGACGATGTGGCTGCCGCGGCGCGTCTCGCGACGGGCAGAGTGGATCTTTTGAACGGCGGCGGTCGCTGCCCGCCCCTCGCTGCTGCTCGCAGCATTGACATGGCGGAGCGATTGCTTGGGTTGGGCGCTGACGTTTCGGTTGTCAGCAAATGGTGGGAGAACGGCCTTCACGCGAGACATATTGAGGCTTCGGTGGCGAGATACTTGGTTGAACGCAGCGCGGTTCTGACGGTTCACGCGGCGGCTGCCCTCGGATTGCTGGACCATCTCGAGGAATTTCTCAACGCCGATCCGGCGCTGATCGAGGCCAAGGGCTGCGATGGATGCAGGCCGCTGCATTTTTCGCGCGATGTTCCCACAGCCCAGTTCCTTGTCGGGCGCGGCGCGCGGTTGGACACCCGCGATGACGACCACGACTCGACCCCGGCGCAATGGCTCATTGGTGACACGCCCGAAGTATCGCGCTGGCTTTTGGACCAAGGCGCTGCGCCGGACATTTTCCTCGCCGCCGCTCTTGGCGATCGCGCCCTGTCGGAAAGGCTCATCGCGGCGGACCGGGGCTGCCTTGCGAGCCGCATCGGAAAGGGAAGCGAGTTTCCGGCGCTCGGCTACAAGGGCCGTGGCGGGACAATCTACCAATGGACGCTGGGCTTTAACAGCTACCCGCACCAAATCGCGCTGAAAAATGGGCATGGAGATTTGTTTCAATGTTTCTTTGACCAGAGCGACACGACGACTCAATTCCTCGTTTGCTGCGTTCTAGCGCGGCGCGAGCAGGCGGAGTCAATCCTCGCGCGGAATCCCGGGCTGGTGGGAACGCTTTTAGGCGACGATTTGGAATTGCTGCCGCGGTATTGCTGGGAGACAAATCTGGATTACGAGGCAGTGCGGCTGATGCTGGACCTCGGCTTCCCTGTCGCGCAGACCACACCGGTCTACGGTTTCACACCGTTGCATAACGCCGCATGGGCCGGCCACGCTGATCTCGTTGAACTGCTTTTGAATCGCGGCCATCCGACCGGCCTCGTCGACCCAACTTACAAAGCAACCGCGTTGGGCTGGGCTCTGCACGATTGCCTTGTGGAGAAGCGCCATCCCGAGGGCAACTTCCCCCGCGTTGTCCAGCTTCTCATCGACGCCGGAAGCCCGTTGGACGGCGTCAAATTTCCGACAGGCCACATCGAAATCGACGAAATCCTGAAGCGATAACGCTGGCTGAAGCCATTGACACGGCGACTCCGGTCATCGCTTGGCGGCAAGGGGTTTGACGATAAAGGAGTTTACTCCGATGTCATAAATGCAATTTCACCCCTCGGCTGTCGCTTGGCCTTGCGAAATGGCTCCCAGCACATGCCCTGCCGAACGCAACCGGTAATTATCGCCTGTTTGCGAAAAAATCACTGAATGAAAGGCTGCGGCAGGATAATGTGTCGCCATGTTCGCTGAAATTAAATCTGTTCATTTCGTCGGGGTCGGCGGAACGGCGATGGCCGCGGTCGCGGCGGCCATGCGCGAAAAGGGATACACGGTCACGGGCTCCGACCAGAATGTTTACCCGCCGATGTCCACTTTCCTCGCCTCCAAAAAAGTCGATGTCATGCAGGGATACGCAGAGGCTAATCTCAACGGCAAGCCGGACCTCGTGGTCATTGGCAATGCGATTTCGCGCGGCAATCCCGAGGCGGAAGTGGTGCTGGAAAGGAAAATCCGCTACTGCTCGCTGCCCGAATTGTTGAAGGAATTTTTTATTCGCGGCAAGCGTTCCATCGTGGTCTCGGGCACGCATGGCAAAACCACCACCACCTCGCTGCTGGCCTGGGTTTTTGAGCACAACGGTTTGCGGCCAAGTTTTCTCATCGGCGGGCTGGCCAATAATTTTGGCGAGGGCGCGCGATTCACCGACAGCCAATGGTTCATTCTCGAAGGCGACGAATACGACACCGCGTTTTTTGACAAGCGCAGCAAATTCGTCCATTACCTTCCCGAAGTCGTCATCATCAACAATCTCGAATTTGATCACGCGGATATTTTTGAGAATCTGGGCGCGATTCAAACGGCGTTCAAGCGGTTGATCACGCTCATTCCGCGGAACGGCCAATTGTTCGCCAATGGCGACGATCCCAATCTCGCGCCGCTGCTGAATGTGACGCATTGCCCCATCAAGCGTTTCGGCCTCGGAGCGGACAACAGCATTCAAGCTTTCAATCTTCGTTTTGGGCCGACGGCCAGCGAATTTGAAATTCCCAGTTTCAAATTTCATCTCAATCTCGTCGGCGAAATCAACGTGCGCAACGCCCTGGCGGTTATTGCGTGCGCGAAGCATGCGGGGTTGTCAAACAAACAAATCCAATCGGCGTTCGACACGTTCAAGGGCGTCAAGCGGCGCATGGAGGTGCGCGGCATCGCCGGTGGCATCACGGTGATTGACGATTTTGGCCATCATCCCACGGCGATTCGCGAGACGTTGAAGGCCCTGCGCATGCGTTACGCCAATCACCGCATCTGGGCCATCTTTGAGCCGCGCTCCAATACGACCCGCCGCAATGTCTTCCAGCAGGAATTGGCCGACTCGTTCCGCGACGCGGATGCCGTGCTGGTGTCGCAGATTGCGCGCTTGGAATTGCTCAAGCCCGAGGAGCGGCTCGATCCCCAGAAGCTGATGAAGGACATCCAGGCGGCGGGGAAGACGGCTTTCTATTTGCCCGACGCCGACGCCATCGTCGCGCACCTTCGCCAGGCTGCGGCGGGAGGGGATGTGATTTGCGTTTTCAGCAACGGCGGTTTCGGTGGCATTCATGATAAACTGCTGGCAACTTTGGGAGCGCGAAGGTAGAATGGTCCGCACCGATGAATCGACGGCAACTTCTCCAAATGAGCGGCCTGCTCGCCGTCACGGGGGCCATCGCGCCTGCGGCAAGAGTAGCCGCCGCCGACGCCACCACGGGACTTCGTCTCTTCGATGTCCGCACCTACGGCGCGCTCGGCGACGGCAAAACGCTGGACACTAAAGCGATCAATCAGGCCGTCAACGTGTGCCACGGAACGGGCGGCGGGACGGTCTACCTCGGGCCCGGAACGTATCTCTCCGGCACGATTCAATTGCAAAGCAACGTCACCTTTTATCTCGAAGCAGGAGCGACGCTGCTGGCCAGCGCGAACATTGACGACTTTGAAACCAACCCGGTAGCGAAGCAGGATTCCGGTTCCAGTCAAAAACATCTCATCTTCGCGCGCGACGCCGAGAATATCACCATCGCCGGCCCCGGCCGCATCGATGGGCAAGGCCGGAAGTTTTGGACGCCAAGCCTCCGCAAATCACTTCCGCCAGAAGAGGCGTGGCGGGACGTCGCAATGTTCGACTGGAAGCCGCTGCCGCGCGCTTCGCCGCTGCTGGAGTTTTACAATTGCCGTCATCTTCGGATTGAGGATGTCCGAATAGAAAATTCCCCCGGCTGGACACTCCGTCCGATCCAGTGCGATCGCGTTTTCATCCACCACGTCACGATAAAAAATCCGGGCGTTGGCCCAGGCACGGCGGGCATCACGCCGACGTGCAGCCAGAACGTGTTTATTTCTGATTGCATGATTGACACGGGTGACGACGCGATTTGCCTCAAGAGCGAAAATCCTTACAGCGAGGAAGTGGCGGTTTCGCGGAACATAACAGTGACAAATTGTGTGCTCTCATGCTGCGGCGACGGCTTCAAATTTGGCGGCGCCACACGGGGCGGTTTTGAAAACGTCACCTTCAGCAATTCCGTGATTTTCAATGACGAAGTTCCTCTTCCCGCGCGCGTTGTGGCCGGCATAGCACTGGAAGTGGTTGAAGGTGGATGGATCGACGGGGTGCTGATTTCCAACATTCGCATGCAGCGAACGCGAACGCCGATTTTCATCCGGCGCGGATTGCGCAAAGAACGGCCTGATGGCAGCGCCGGAACATTGCGCGGCGTGATGATTGAAAACATTTACGCGACAGCATCCATGTGCACGAGCTCCATCTGCGGACTGCCCGGATACAACGTGGAGGACGTTACGCTTTCTGGAATTCGCATTGACAGCCAGGAAGCGGGCAAGGCGGAGTGGGTGGGGCGGTCCATTCCAGAAGCGCCCCAAGGGTCCCCGGAGGCGCGCATGTTTGGGCGGCTTCCGGCGGCGGGGCTTTACGCGCGCCACGTAAGGGGCCTGCGGGTAAAGGATATCGATTTTCGATTTTCACCGCTGGAAGAGCGGCCGGCGGTGATGATGGAAGACGTGCGCGGCGTGGAATTTATGGAAATGCGATGCACCGCCATAGCCGGCCTTCAGCCGACCGTGAAAATAATTCAATCCAAGGAAGTGACGCTCCGAAGCTGCACGGCGCCGCCGGATGCCAAAACGTTCCTCGACGTGCGCGGGGACCAATGCGAGCACATTGTGATGATGAACAATGATCTGAGCTTTGCCCAGAAAGTCATGCATCTTGCTCCCAACGTTCCCTCTGGCGAAGTGCTGCTTTCCGCAAACATTCGCAAACAGCAAACTCCAAATGCCTCCGCTCCGCCAGGTTGAGCGCACTGGATACGGGATCGTCCTTTGACAATCTGAGCAAGCGTCAGGCCAGCATTGCCCAACCCATCATGGCGCCCAAAAGGAGGGCGACGGCGAATTCGATCTTTTCGGCCATGCTCGTTCGTTGTTCTATGGCATTCCTCATAATAATAACTCCCGCATAAATGTGGCAGCTTGCCGGGTGCTTACCAAGTGGGGTTTTTCCTGAAAGATTAATCGGGTGCGCGACCGGGTCAAAAGCTCCTTTTCCGGTCTGGCGCGGAACCATCAAAGCCGCTATGATTCCTTGCATGGCAGAAGCATCGGCCGCGGCCACGGTGCCGGACACAGATAAAGAGCAGGAGACCAAGTCGAAAGAGGGGCTTGATCGAGGGTATCTCGTCATCTGTTGGAATGACCCGGTGAACCTGATGGAATATGTCACCCACGTTTTTCAGTCGGTGTTCGGCTGGCTCCGGCCGCGCGCGGAAAAACACATGATGCAAGTTCACGAAACCGGCAAGAGCCTCCTGGTGCGCGAAACTTTCGAGAAGGCCGAGCATTATGTCCACCAACTGCAAGGTTATGGCTTGCACGCCACCATGGAGCGCGAGGAATGAAGTATTTGCCCGGCTTCCGCAAAGAAACGCCTGATCGATCCCTGACTTTTCAGATGGACGCGCGCGAGGAAGCGTTGCTGCTGGCGATTTTGCATTTGTATCCCGTCTTGGAATCGAGCCACTACCGCCTTAGCAAGGATCCAAATCTCACGAAGGGAGGAGAGCAGCAATTGCTCGAGGAATCGATTTCCCAACAGCGCATGGCGCATCGGAAAAAGCTCGAGGAATTGTTCCGCAATCCGACTCGATATTTCAAGGAGGCCGCGGGCGAACGGCGGCTGGTGCTTTCCGGGATGCAATTGGAATGGCTGCTTCAAGTGCTGAATGACATCCGGGTCGGAAGCTGGGTGAAACTGGGCTGCCCCGACTTGGAGAAACAGGCCGCCGAGCCTGGCCCCAAAATGAATCCGCGCGACGTGCAAGCCATGCATCTCGCCGGCCATTTTCAATCCGCGCTGCTTGAGGCCTGCAAATGACCGGACGAGTTGGCCACAGATTGACACAGATCAACACAGATAAATTCAAAGCTGGAAAAGCCGGTACAAGCGGGCATGGCTTGGCAGGGTATTGGCTCTTTAGAAATCTGTGTTTCATCTGTGTCAATCTGTGGCCAGTCAATTCTTGTTTCCGGGGCTGCGTGACCTCATTCTGCGAATGCCTCCATGCTGGCCTCTAGCCAAAACGATCTTTTGCGCGCCCGTGAATTTCTAAGCCACGGGGATTTTGCGCGGGCGCTGCCGATTTATGAAAAGCTCGCTCTGCGCTATCCGCATTTGGGGGCAATTTGGTATGAGCTTGGCAATGCTGCTCTCAAGACCCGCCATCTCGAGAAGGCGGATCGCGCCTGGACCTGCGCCGTCGAGGCCGAGCCGCGCAACGCCGAGCTTCTCGGCCTGATCGGCCATCAATACGAAGCCACCCGCAAACCGGACAAGGCGCGAGCCTGTTTTATCAGAGCGGCGGCGGCCGACCCGCGCGGCATCAACCCGCGCATCAGCCTGGCGGTGTCGTTGGAAAAGAACCATCGGCTCGCGGAGGCGCGCGAGGCTGTCAACGAATGCCTCGCCATTGATCCGCGCGACGAGCAAGCCCGTTATTTCAAGGCGGTGCTTGATCGGCGCGAAGGGCAGAACGACGCTGCCGAATCCGGGTTGCGCGATTTGCTGGACGCCGAAATTCGTCATCCGTTTGTCCGTTATGCCACGCGTTACGAACTCGCCCAGTTGCTTGATGCCAGCGGCCGTTTCGACGAGGCGATGGCGCTGCTGAAGGAGGCCAAGGAGATCGTGGTCGCTTTGACGAACACCGATTTGCTGATGCGCAGTTACGATCAAGGCGCGGAAAGCATCCGCCGTTTCATCGCGGCCCAGCCGAAGAATATTTTGGAAACCTGGTGCAAATACTTTCCGGCGCACAAACGCGAGGCGATTCCGCCGCTGGCCTTCCTGGGCGGACATCCCCGCAGCGGCACGACCCTTCTCGAACGCATTCTTGACGCGCATCCGGATACCGCCGCGCTCGATGAACCCGCCGCGTTTCTTGAAGTGCTGCAGCCCGAATTTCACAAGTCGAAGGATCTGTCCAGCGCGCGCGTCAATTCGCTGCGACGGCAATACATCAAGGCGCTGCAGGACGATCTTCTGCCGGAAGCGCGCGGCAAAATGTTGATTGACAAGAATCCCTCGCCCACCGCCCGCCTGCCGGTGTGGCTCCGCGTCTTTCCGGAATCGAAAGTGTTGATCGCATTGCGCGACCCGCGCGACGTCGTGCTGAGTTGTTATTTCCAGAACATTCCGCTCAATTCCACCAACGTGAATTTCCTCACTTTGGAGCGGCTGGCCAAACATTATTCGGACTTGATGGGCACCTGGCTCGCTGTCCGCGAATGGCAGGGTTTTGCTTGGCTGGAAACGCGCTACGAAGACATTGTGGCCGACATGCCCGGCGAGGGCCGCCGCGTGACGGAATTTCTGGGGCTGGCGTGGAATCCGGCGCAGGAGAAATTTTACGAGGCGAATCAATCGCGCCAGCTTTATTCGCCGACCTATCGCGACGTAACGCAGCCAGTCTACAAACGCTCGGTGGCCCGCTGGCGCGCCTATGAAAAACACCTGGCGCCGATCCAGCCACTTTTGGAACCTTATTGCCGAGCTTTGGGATATACGTAGAATGCGGCCATGAAAATGCGGTTCCATTCGCTGATTCTCGTGGCGTGCGTGGCGGTTTTTCAACTAACAGGCTGCACGCCTCCACCCAAAACGTATCCACCAGTGACGGCCGACATCATTTCGTCGTCGAAGCCGTCCGATTGGCGGTCGCTCGATCCGGAAAATACGCTTTACCTTGAACTCGCCACGGGACGTGTGGTGATGGAACTCGCGCCCGAGTTCGCTCCCAACCACGTCGCCAACGTCAAGGCGCTCGTGAAGGAGCATTACTTCGACGGGCTGGCCATTGTTCGCTGCCAGGATAATTACGTCGTGCAATGGGCCGATCCCAACTCCGAAAAACCCGAGTTGGCGCGCAAAATCGAGCATGCGAAGAAAACCCTTCCCGCCGAATTCGACCGCGCCCTTGATCCAAATCTCCCGTTCACTCCGTTGCCTGACAAAGATGTTTACGCGCCGGAAGTTGGCTTCTCCGGCGGCTTCCCGGTGGCGCGCGATCCGAAGTCGAAAAAGATGTGGCTGGTTCACACTTACGGAATGGTCGGCGCGGGGCGCGACAACGCGGCTGACAGCGGCGGCGGGACGGAATTATACGTCGTGATAGGCCACGCGCCCCGGCACTTGGATCGGAACGTGACGCTGCTTGGCCGGGTGGTGAAAGGGATGGAACTGCTTTCCTCGCTGCCGCGCGGCACGGCGGCGCTCGGATTTTACGAGAAGCCGGAACAGAACACCCCCATCAAATCCATTCGCCTCGCTGCCGATGTTCCGATGGCCGAGCGAACGGATTTGGAAATCATGCGGACCGACACGCAGGCTTTCCGCAACCTGATCGAAGCCCGCCGCAATCGAAGGGAAGAGTGGTTCATCAATCCCGCGGGGCGAATCGAAATTGGAAATGTCTCGGTGCCGACCCGTTCCACGAACGCCCCGACAGCCAGGAAATAAAGCGTCAATTACACAGCAGCCTCGGCGGGCGCCATCATTCCGGTTTTTCGGGCGTAGTTGAACAATCCGCCCGCATCCACCACCGGGCGGACATCGCCGAGATCCTTGATGGAATAAACTTTTCCCGTCGCCTGGACAGTGACCGAGAGCTTGTCCAGATCGACCGTGACGACGTCTCCGGTTTTCAAAACATCGCAAAGGCGCTCCGTCAGTTCGCACGGATAAAGCTCACCGGTGGCGACGGAATTGCGGAAGAAAATCCGGGCAAAACTTTCGGCCAGAACAATGTGGCAGCCTGCTGAACCGAGCGCGATGGGCGCGTGCTCCCGCGAACTGCCGCAGCCAAAATTGCGCCCGCCGACGACGATCGGATAATCGCTGTCAACCTGGCCCGCTTTGACAAAGCGCGTGGGATACAGGGAATCCGGCAAACCCGCCAGCGCGAAGCTGCCGAGCTTTTCGTATTCGTCGGGAATGGTCGGCACCAGGTTCAGGTATTGTGCTGAGATAATCTGGTCGGTGTCGATATTGTCGCGCACCACAAAAACGGGCCCTGTAATCACACTATTCATGGCCACATTTTGCGGCAGATTGGCGGAGTTTCAATCACATTTCAAAGGTAGGGACGCCTCGCGGAGACTGTCTCAAAACTCAAAAACGGCTTTAAAAAGCACCACAAAAACACCCTCGCCGAAAATAAAAATGCGCCATATCGCAAATGAGAGAGTCGTAGTATTGACACACTTTGAGGATTTTGTAGTTTTGAGACAATCTCCGCCGAGGCGTCCGGGGGCTAACGAAAGCCCGAACGCTTTCGAAAACGCCACGGCCTCGGACGCCTCGGCGAGGCGTCCCTACCCGCGAAAGTCTTTACTTCGCTGCTTTCGTGGCTTCGATCTCTTCCTTGGCTGCTGCCAAATCTTTCTGGAACGATGGGCTCGTCTTCATTTCGTTCACAAGGGCCTGGCCGTAAACGCGGCCCGCCTCCACGTCCGACAGATAATGATATCCGGTCATGACGCGATCCCATCCGATCTGCCGGCCGATCTCCAAAATCGCCTCGCGCTTTTCCGGATAAATCTCGGCAAGGATGAGCGCCTCTATCGTCCCGTAAGTCGAGTGTCCGCTGGGATAACTGGCGGTATTTTCCGGCTTGTCGAAAAGCAAACTCGCGTCCAGTTGATTCGGACGCTTGCGCATCCAATGTTTCTTGGCGTCGCTGACGGGCGCGCGCACCTCCTTGCGAATTTCGTCGAACAAGGCTTCCGTTTTGGGATACTTGCCGTGCGCGAAATTTGTTCCAATCACGCCGGCGAAATAAAACAGATCCAATTTCGCGTCTGCTTTAGCCCGCGCGGTTTGAGCATCCGTGCGCGCCTTGTAAAGCTCGCGCACCATCCGCATTTCCGCGGCCTGCTCTTCCGAATCCGCGGAGGGCGGCTCCGGAAGCACGGCCGCGGCATCGGTTTTGCCTGGTGTCAAATATAAAACGTCCGCGCGAAGCGGCAGAATGAGTGTAATTGACAGGAAAAATACGAAAGCGAGCGCGCTGAGTTTTTGCGAATAGGAGTTTGTTTTCATGGATTATTTTGTCTTGGAGCGAGGTAGGCGTTGAGCGCCTCATGCCGTTGCGCCATCGGCAATTTGGAAAGCGCCGTCACATCGGCGAAAAATTTTTCAAGGTCTCCGTTTTTGGCGTGGAGCACGGCTTGAAACGCGGGGACGAAGTCGTAATACGCGGCGACGGTGTTGATCTGCGCGTTGTTCAGCGGCTCGGCGAACCAGCCGTCGTAACCGGATTTCTTGACGCCCCACTTTTCCTTGAGCCTGGCATAATCCGCGCGGGTCTCCTCCACGATTTCCGTTTTGCGCCGCAGCCGGGCCTGTTCGGAAAGGTGGGCATCGGCGTATAATTTCTGCAATTTGGAGCGCATCGACATGACGACTTTCACAAATTCATGACTCTGCGCCGTGTCTTTCTTGAAGGAGGCGTACGATTCCGAATTCGAGGCGGCATTGAACCATCGCCGCACGCCCTCGTCAGCCACCATCGTGGCGAGGGCTTCGTTGAAATCGGTGTCGCCGGAAACGAAAAGGCGCTGGTGCGTCAGCTCGTGAAAAATCGTGTCGGCCAGTTCGGCCTCCGGCTCGAACACAAACGTGTTCAGCAGCGGATCGCGGAACCAGCCGAGCGTCGAGTAAGTCGGCACGTCTCCGACGAATGTGTCCCATCCTTTTTTTTCCCAGATGCTGGCGTAATCATGCGCGGCTTTCTCGCTGAAATAACCGCGATAGCTCACGCGGCCCACAATCGGGAACCACCACGTCTTCGGCTCCAGCGACAGCGGCGGGGCGACATTGACGTTCCAAACGACATACGGCCGATGCAGGTCAACGTATTTGAGGTAGCTTTTCTCGGCCGGCAATTTGAGTTCCTCGGCGGCAAACTTGCGTATTCGATTGACAAGCTCCAGCTTCGCTTTGAGCTTTGGATCGGTGGCGGGATCCGCAAGCAGATCGGCCACCAATTTTTGGTGGGCGAGAATTTCGTATTGACCTGCGGCGGCCTGGCTGTAAAAGCGAACCGATTGGCACCCGGACAATGCGAGGATGGTAGCCGCGCAGGCGCAAAGCCAAAGGCAAGCCCGCCAGCGTGAGCGTTTTTTCTTGGGCGCCATCTGTGTTCCTGGAAATGCCCGGCCTAACAGGCCGCTGAACAGGTAGGGACGCCTCGCCGAGGCGTCCGGGGTGAGGCGCGAATGGTTGTGCGGCATCCGGCCCTGAGAAATCGATCTCGACTTTTCTCAAAGCTGAAATCGGCTCCCCTCTCCCTAGCCCTCTCCCCGCTGGGCGGGGCGAGGGGATCAGAAGGCGCTTTCGTTCCACATTCTAACGAATTGAGAAAGGGCCAGTGTTTGCGCATGGATAACGCCTCACCCTGGACGCCTCGGCGAGGCGTCCCTACCTTAAACAGGTCGCAGGAAATCATGTCAGCCTTTTTGCATTTCTTTCGCCCACGCATCGCGCAGCGAAATGGTGCGGTTGAAGACCAGCTTCTTTGGCGAACTCTCCGCGTCCAATGCGAAATAACCCAAGCGCTCGAATTGAAAGCGCGTTTCGGCATCCGCCTCAGCCAGGCTCGGCTCGCATTTGGCAGCCAGAATTTCGAGCGAGTGCGGGTTCAAATGTTTCTTGAAATCGCCCGCCGCGTCCGGTTCAGCCACGGTGAACAAACGGTCATACATCCGCACCTCGGCGTCGATGGCGTGGGCGGCGCTGACCCAGTGGATCGTGCCTTTGATCTTGCGGGCCGCGGTGGCGCCGCCGGTTTTGCTTTCCAAATCCGCCGTGCAGCGCAATTCCACAATTTTCCCCGCCGCATCCTTGACGACCTCTTCGCACTTGATGATGTAGGCGTATTTCAAGCGTACTTCGCCGCCCGGGCGCAGGCGGAAATACTTCGGCGGCGGTGTTTCCATGAAATCTTCCGCGTCGATGTAAAGTTCGCGTCCGAACGATATTGAGCGCGTGCCGGCATTCGGATCTTCCGGATTGTTGACGGCGTTCAATGCCTCCGTTTTGCCTTCCGGATAATTCGTCAGCACCACCTTGATCGGGCGCAGCACCGCCAGGCGGCGCAAGGCGCGCTTGTTTAAATCCTCACGGATGGCGTGCTCCAGGACAGCCACGTCCGTCACGCCATTGTATTTCGTGATGCCGACGTTGTAGGCGAAGTGGCGCAGCGCCTCGGGCGTCACGCCGCGGCGGCGCAAGCCGGAAATCGTTGGCATGCGCGGATCATCCCAGCCGAACACGATTTTCTCGCTCACGAGCTGGAGCAATTTCCGTTTGCTCATCACGGTGTAATTGAGATTGAGGCGGGCAAATTCGTATTGGTGCGGCAGCGGGCGCGGCAGGCTCAAGTTTTCCAAAATCCAATCGTAAAGCGGGCGGTGGACTTCGAATTCCAGCGTGCAAATGCTGTGCGTGATGCCCTCGAGATAATCGCTCAGGCAATGCGCGAAATCATACATCGGGTAGATGCACCATTTGCCGCCGGTGTGATGATGTTCTGCATGGCGGATGCGGTACAAAACGGGATCACGCAGCCAGATGTTCGGCGAAGCCATGTCGATTCGCGAACGCAGCGTCCGCGTGCCATCGGGAAATTCGCCCGCCTTCATGCGCTGGAAAAGATCCAGGCTTTCCGCGACCGAACGCGTGCGGAACGGGCTGTCCTGCCCTGGCCGATCCGGCGCGCCGCGATAGCGATCCATGTCCTCCGGTGAGAGATCGCAGACGTAAGCCTTGCCCAATTCAATCAGGCGCACGGCGTATGCGTAAATTTGGTCGAAATAATCCGAGGCGTAAAAAGGTTCAACGCTCGCGCCAATCGATGGGTCCGCATTCGTCACGGATTCCTGCAAAAAATCGTCCTTGCCGTTGACTTGGATTGCCTTGGGTGTCGCGCCCGCCGGTTTGAAACCGAGCTTGTCGTTGGCCCAGCCACTGATGAGCCACTTGACGTCCGCCACGATGGAATCGACGTATTCGACATCCTCCTTGGTGGGATTGGTATCGTCCATGCGCAGATTGCACACGCCGCCAAATTCGCGGGCAATGCCGAAGTTCAGGCAAATCGATTTGGCGTGGCCGATGTGGAGGTAGCCATTGGGTTCGGGCGGAAAGCGCGTGATGATTTTAGGATAGCGCTTTTCCGCGACATGCCCCGCGACAATGTCGCGTATAAAATCCGAGGGTGCCGGCGCTGGAGCCGGTGCGGCCGCTCCCGCGGCATTTTCTGGAGTTGAATTCGTCATTTCTCAAGAAACCGATCGTTTAAGTAGTAACCCGCGAAACGGACCAAGGCAAGGCGCGGGAAGGGGATGCACGATTTTTAAGAGAAAGTTGCGGAAAATTGAATCTGGAACGGCCGGACTCGGGAAAAGAGCCTCCTGCTGGCGCCATGCGCTTCGGGCCTCATTCTCGGAATTTTGGCGGAAGGCGCATAATTTCAAAAATGCAACATCGTTGATTGTCAACGATATAATCGGTGGCAAAATCGGCCACAGATCGCGCGCATCGGTAACATTCGGGAGCGCGTCCGCGCGGCGCTGGAAATCAGGACCTCGCGTGACACAACGGTTTCAAGCCTGTCTATTTGAAGTGCGAGCATCCCCAAAATATAGGCAAGCTGCTTTCACGCTGAGCGAATTGCTCGTTGTCGTCGCCATTATAGGAATTCTGGCGGCCTTGCTGCTGGCGGCGCTTTCCTCCGCCAAAAGGAAGGCGAAGCAGGCTCAATGCGCCAATAACACACGCCAACTTGGCTTGGCCCTGCAGGGATTTCTGAGCAGTTATCACGCCTATCCCCAGCCAATTTGGACTTCCACCAACGATTGGTCGGGCGAGCATTCCACTTATTGGGCGGCCGCCCTGGAACGCGAAATGAAGACAGGATTTAACCCTCACACGTCCGAAGGCTATTCAAATATGCAGGAGGGGGTGTGGGTTTGCCCTTCGGCGCCGCGTCCGGCGGGTTTGCCTCCAAGTTTGGCGTATCCTTCCTACGGCTACAATGCCAAAGGTCTTGCCCCGCCGGATCAGCCGCCGATTGGCCTCGGGGGAGATGGAGGGCCCGTCAAAGAATCTGAAGTTGCGGCGCCCAGTGACATGATGGCGATCGGCGAGGCTTTGACGGGCGATTTCGGACAAGGCGTCATTGTCGATGGCACCGTGTTCCGCCGAAACGGTGGATCTTTGCCCTCTTCACCCATTTTTGCGGGTTATGATTTTACGGCCTCCACGCGCCGGGCAATGACCCGTCATTCTGGCAACGCCAACGTCGCCTTTTGCGATGGTCATACAGCGGCCTTAAAGCTGGATTATCTTTTTGCCGATACTTCAGATGCCGCGCTCGCAGCATGGAATCGAGACCATTTGCCGCACCGGGAGCACCTGGCTCCGTGATCCGGGGATTGACGCGATTTTGCATGGAGTGTCGCGTCGGTAATCTATTCCCTTACAAGAGTGTGAAAAAGTGGCTGGGACGTTGAAAACTTCTTGCATTGCGCGCAATATTCCACGAAATGTTTCTTGGACATGGAAAATGACCTGAAGTTCCGGTTTGAATTTCCACGGCCTCCCACCGGGCCGTTAGTGGAGGTGTCCAACGAAGACATGGAGACCTTCCTGCTTCGAAAGCTTAAAGAGGCTGAAAACAACCCCACCTCGGCGCTCTGGCAACTGGCTTTGTTTTACAAGCAGACCCGCCAAAACGGCAAGGCGATGACGCGCCTTCAGCAGTTATATTGCCTCCTGTCCGATCTTGAAGAACGCGCCAAGTGTCTGCTGACGATGGGCCAGACAATGGAACAAGTGGGGAATTTCGCATCCGCCGCCGGATACTACAAGAGAGCCCTGGCGCTGGAGCCGATGCACACGTGGACTTGGTATTTCATCAATAACAACCTCGGTTATTGCTTAAATAACATGGAGCGCTTCTCCGATGCGGAGCCGTATTGCCGCCGCGCCATCCAGATGGATCCGAACCGGCCCAACGGCTACAAGAATTTGGGAATTGCCTTGACCGGGATCGGGCTTTATCGCGAGGCGGCGCAATGCTTCGTGGCGGCCACGCAAGTCAACGCCGCCGATTCGCGCGGCTATCATTTGCTGATGGAATTGCTGAAGGATCACCCGGAATTGGAATACGATTTTGCCATCGCCGCCGAGTGCTGCCGCAAGGCCGTCGATGCCGCCGCCAGAAAAGTCGAGGCCATGAAACCGGTTGTGCATCGCGGCTGGAGAAAGCGGGCATATCTTCTTCGCGCCAAAATATGGGCCATGATCCGCAACCTTTGGACCGGCGCCCCTTCGGAAACATCCAGCCCGTGGCTTTAATGCCGTTTGGCCGCTGGCTTCGCGGCGTCGAAAATAACCTCGCTGGCCGAAATCTACTTCGAGATGGCGCATCGCTGTTGGTTGCGGTTTCCGGCGGCTTGGATTCGATGCTCTTGCTCCATGCCCTGCATTCCCTTTCGAGCGCGCATCAGTGGAAAATGGTTGTTGTCCATTTCAACCATCGTTTGCGCGGCAAGGCGGCGGACGCGGACGAAGCGCTCGTTCGCAA
Source organism: uncultured Verrucomicrobiae bacterium (assembly GCA_963764165.1). Taxonomy (GTDB): domain Bacteria; phylum Verrucomicrobiota; class Verrucomicrobiia; order Limisphaerales; family Palsa-1400; genus Palsa-1400. The sequence continues at coordinate 966,068 of CAVXRD010000002.1, read as the reverse complement.
CAGCGCGGCCAAACTTGGATTGCGGTGCGTGGCGGGCCGGGCTGATGTTGCGAAAGCCGCCAAAGGGCGCGGAATCTCTGTTGAAATGGCGGGGCGCGATCTGCGCCACCAATTCTTCGCCCGCACGGCGCGGAAATTGGGAGTCTTCACCGTCGCCGTCGCGCATCATGCCGACGATCAAGTTGAACTATTTTTCCTGCGCCTGCTGCGGGGAACCAGCAGCGGCGGACTCGGTGGAATGCAATGGACGGGCGACTCCCCCGCCGATTCGCGCATTGCGCTTATTCGCCCATTTCTCGATCAAGCCAAGGAGACGCTGCGCGGAATGGCCAAAGCGGCCGGAGTGGCGTTCTCTGAGGATTCAACAAACGCCACGCTCGATTTCGCCAGAAATCGGATCCGTCACAAACTGCTTCCGCTATTGAAGGCGGATTATCAACCGCGCCTCGAAGAACGCGTGCTCGGATTGATGGAAATGATCAATGACGATGCGGCGTTGAGCGCAGGGCTCGCTTGCGATTGGCTGCTCGCCAAACGGCGCGCCAGGTTCGGCGCATTGCCAGCGTCGGTGCAACGCAATGTCATCCATCGTCAATTGCTGGGATTGGGCTGCGCGCCGGATTTCAAGCTTGTCGAATCGCTGCGGCTGAATCCCGGAATGCTCGTCGCGGCGGCATTAAACCAATCATTTGTTCGCGGCGCGGATGGAATGATCCGGCACTGTGAAATGTTTGCCGGCAGCCAAATTGAGCTGGCATTGGCGTCGTCGGGCGGGGCGGCTGTATTTGACAGTCTGGCGATTCACTGGGATTTTGTTAAGTTGGGCGGCAAAGCACTGGAGAGGCAGCCCAACACGGAGTATTTCGACGCCGGGAAAGTCGGGCGAATCATTCGCCTCCGCCACTGGCGGCGGGGAGATCGTTTTCATCCCACCGGCATGACCGCGAGCGTAAAGTTGCAGGATTTATTTGCCAACGCGAAAATTCCACGCGACGAGCGCCATCGCCTTGTTGTTGCCGAGGCGGAAAATGGGCAGATCTTTTGGGTGGAAGGCCTGCGAATTTCCGAGCTGTTTAAACTGAACGCGAAGACACAGTCCAGACTGAAATGGCACTGGCGCAGGGCAGAAAGCTAAGGCAGGGACGCCTCGCCTAGGCGTCCGGGGTGAGGCGTCATTGAACGGTGCGGCCCACAAAAACTTCCACGCGCAACCGGAGGCCTCGGCGAGGCGTCCCTACCACCAAAGGCGAAATTTGTTCGTCGAAACTTCTCACCAATTCGTTGGTTGGGGTCTCCTGCCCGAGCCATGCCTTTCGCATACTTGCACTCGTTTCCGCCGGAGATCACCCAGACCCCAAAACGGAGATACGGCTGTGTCGAAGACGAGCCGCGGCAGCGTTCGAATTCACCAGCGTGCCTCTCCGTTTGCCGTGGCTGCGGCTGGTCTTCGACACAGCCGCGCTCCGGCGGAGACGCGTGCAAAGATCAAGCAAGGCATGGCTCGGCAGGAGCCTCGCCCTATCGAGTTCATGGGTTTAATGCGCGAATTTCGTTAAGGGGAATTCACACCCCGGATGCCTCGGGCCGAAGTTCGGCTTCCCAGAAGCGTCCCTGCCTTTAACTTCTCAGGAATTCCGAGCCCGCCCAATCCGCGTAACGCAAACCCATGTCTGTCAAATGAAATCTATCGCGGTTCAACTTGCCGTAGCCAAGCTCGATCATCCGCTCGATTTCCGGTTTCCATTCGATGGGCAGCTCAAATCCGGTGCGCCGGCGGAATTGCTCAAGCGGCCAGCCCGCGTTCATGCGCAGGCCGAAAGCGGCCAGTTCGCCGGCGCGGGCCAGCGGCGGGAGTTCCTCTGAGAATTCGATGGCGCGCTTACCGCTTTCCAGTTGGTAGCAATACAATTTCGTGCTGGACCAATTGCGCGTCCGAATGCCGCGCACATAGCCGGCGGCGCTTGGCCCCAAACCGTAAAACGAACCGCCGCGCCAATAGTTGACATTGTGGCGGCACGCGCGGTCTGGAACTTCCGAATCGCCCGCGCCCGAATGCTTCGCAAAGTTCGCCACTTCGTATTGGCGAAAACCGCCAGAGGCCATCGCGCCGAGAAGCTCCTCATACATGGCGCAGGCCAAATCTTCGTCCTCGCGGATCGCGCCGGATCGCAGCTCGTCAAAAAGCGGCGTGTCCTCCTCGTAAATCACTTCATAGCAGGACATGTGCTCGCTGCCGAGTGATTGCGCTTCCGCCAATGTCTTGCGCCATGTTTCCATCGTCTGGCCGGGGATGGCGAACATCAGATCGACGTTTAGATTGTCGAAGCCGGCGGCGCGCAGGGTGTTGAAGGATTTGAAAATCATTTCGCGGCTGTGGACGCGCCCCAGCTTATCCAGCAGCGTTTCGTCGAACGACTGGGCGCCCATGGAAATTCGATTGACACCTCCTTCGCGCAGCAGCCGGGCCTTGTCAAGGGAAACAGTGGCGGGATTGCACTCGACGGTCCATTCCCGCGCGGGATTCCAGGGGAAGGCTTGAATGGTTTGCAGAATCTGCTCCCATTGGCGGAGGTTCAAAAGCGAAGGCGTGCCGCCGCCGAAAAAAATGGTTGTTGGATTCAAATCGCCTGCCGTCATTTTCAATTCGGCAATGAGCGCATCGACATAACGCTGGATCAATTCGCCATCACCGGCCTCGGAATAGAAGGCGCAGTAGGCGCATTTTTTCGCGCAAAACGGGACGTGAACATAGAGATGCTCGATGGCGGCTTCCTGAAACATCGCCTCAATGATTCGTTTTCTGGCTGTCGCGGATAAACCCCCGATAGCGGTTTGGGTTGGCATTCGTCGGCGCCGCCCCGGGGCTCTTTTCGATGTAATGGAAGTCATCGGAATTTTCGTCTTTCCAAACCTCCACAATGACCGGACGGAGCCCGCTATGAGGAAAAAATCGCTCAAAATGGGAGTTCCGCGCCCCCGCCAACTGGCTTGACGTCAGGACGGGGCCCATCGTTGCCCACATGCGGTTGAGCAACTTGTCCATCTCGTCTGGAAACGGCTTGATTGTCACGACGACGTGGCCGTTGGCATTGGTTTCACGCGAGGTATGGCGCAGCTCCAGATTATGAAAATCCTGTTGGTACTTTTTCAAAATCCGGTTCAGGTCCTGGGTCTGCATCGGGCTCAAATTCAAATCCGTAATCACGCGGCGCCCGATGCCGTTGCCCTCCGGTCCGGCCGCAAACGCTTCCAGCGCGCCGATGGGGATCGCCACTGTTTTTTCATCGCCCCAATGATCTTTGAATAAAATCGCCGTCACCACCACCAGCCAGATTGCGCCAGTGGTGATCACGAAGCGCGGCAGCCACTTCCATTTTCGCCGCTTGGCTTGCCGCATGTCGCCGGGGAAATTGTGAAACTTCCCGGTGGCCGTTTCCACCGCCGAGCGAAATTCACTGGCCGTGCGGTAACGCCGGCGGGGCCTCTTTTCCAACGACTTCAAAACGATCTCGTCGAGGTGCGAATGGGCGGCGGACGCCTGGGAGGGAAGCTTGAGCGGCTCCCGGGGCAAATGGCCCGTCAACATCTCGTAAAGCACCACGCCCAGCGCGTAGATATCCGCCCTGCCATCCACTTTGTGCGGATCGTGAATTTGTTCGGGCGCCATGTATTGCGGCGTGCCCATCACGACCATCATTGGCGCGCCATCGCGCATGTCCGACGCATCGCGCTCGATCAAGCTGGCCAGCCCGAAATCGGCAATCTTGATCCGGCCCTTTTTGTCGACCAGCAAATTGGACGGCTTGATGTCCCGGTGAACGATTCCTTCATCGTGCGCGTATTGCAAGGCATGGCAAACTTCGATAACGATCCGGTGCGCCTCCTCCGGCGGAACCTGTTTCTGGTCCATCAACGATCGCAGCGTGACGCCGTCGACGTATTCCATCAAAAAGTAATAGTAACCGCCGGCCTGGCCAAAATCGTAAACGCTGACGATATTGGTGTGATTGAGCTTGGCCAGAGCCTGGGCCTCGCGGGAAAAACGGAAGGCAAAAGCAGGGTCGCGCCCCAATTCGGGCGAGAGGACTTTCAGGGCCACCATGCGATCCAACTGCGGCTGGCGGGCCTTGTAAATGGTGCCCATCCCACCCTGGCCGGCGACTTCGAGGATCTCCAGGCCGGGAAAAAACGGGGAGAGTTCCGCCGGTGTTGGCGCAATCAATTGGGGTTCGAGCGGGTCCAGCACCGGATTGGCGGTGATGGAGGTGCCGCATTCGGGACACGCAGTGGCGGCTGCGTCCATTGGAATGGGCGCTTTGCACAACCGGCATATTCTAATGGTGTCCATTATTGCTGGCACTCCTCTTTAGACACGAAAAGTCAGGAAGAGGTTACTCCAATATGCTAAATTTGGAAGTCGCTTCGGCCTTTATCCTGTTTTTTGGTCACCTTTATGTCCTTTTTCTCGTGCGTCACCAGCGAATCCGGGGGGACGCTATGCGTCAAAAAGACGCTCGCCCCGATCGTGCTGCCCGCCCCAATGATCGTCTCACCACCCACGATGGTGGCATTGGCATAAATGGTGACGTTGTCTTCGATGGTCGGATGTCGTTTCTGGCCTTTCAGCGATTGGCCGCCCGAAAGCGATCTGGCCACTAACCCGACGCCCTGGTACATCTTTACGTGTTTGCCGATGGTCGCCGTCTCGCCAATCACCGTCCCGGTGCCGTGGTCGATGAAGAAATGAGAGCCAATGTCGGCGCCCGGATGCAAATCGATGCCGGTGCGGCCATGCGCCCATTCGGTCATAATGCGCGGAATGAGAGGTATGTGCTGAAGGTACAGCTCGTGCGCCAACCGTTGAACAGCGATGGCCTCAATGAATGGGTAGGCGACAATTACTTCCTCCTTGCTCAATGCCGCTGGGTCGCCTTGGTAGGCGGCTTCGGTGTCCGTTTGCAGAAGGTCGCGCACGCGCGGCAAATTGCCCAGAAAATCGAGCGTCAGGGAATGCGCCAGCCGGGCCGTGTCGCGCGAGTCGATGCTTTTTTCGGGCGCGGCGTATTCGAGGCTTTTGTAAATTTCATCCGCCAGGCGGCCGAGAATGGAATCCATCAATGTCGCCGTCTCGACTTTCAATTGCGAGGAATGGATGGATTTGTCATCGAAGAAACCGGGAAAAAGGAGGCGGAGCAGATCGCAGGAAATCGACGAGATGGCAGTCTTGGACGGCAGGTTTTTGCCGTCAAGATGGTTTATGCCTCCGACCCGGGCGTAGGAGGCGATGAGTTTGTCTGTCAATTCCGTAACGGAAAGATTCACACCGCCCGAATATCGGCCAATCATGGGCGAAACGCAAGCAGGCGTGGGCTTTGCTGCCTCGGATTAAATCACACTATCTAATTATTAAGATTAATCATGATTGCTTTGCGAGCAGCTTTTGAATTTGATTCCATGAAGGATCGGCGGCGCGAAGGGAGTGCTGTTCCATTTCGCGATACAACTGGAGCACTTTCCTGCCAGTGGCTGTGAGTTTTGCGCCGCCCCCGCCTCGTGGCCCGCCGTGCGAGGCGGAAACCAGCGGCTTTTTGAAACAGGCGTTCATCGTGCGAATCAGCGTCCAGGCGCGCATGTAGGACATGGCGAGTTCCTTGGCGGCGGCGGTGATGGAGCCGGTTTCGCTGAGTTTCTCCAGCAATTTCACCTTGCCCGGCCCCAAGGCGATTTGTTTCCCGACAAGAATTCGCAATCTCGGATGTAGCTGCGCGTTGGCCATGGATTTATAAATCTAGAAAAGGGCAACAGATTCCCAAGACAAAAGCAAGCAGGGCGAAACATTCGATATGAAGAGCGCATGCACCAGCATCCAGATCGGGAAACTACATTTGCAGCCCCAGCCCGTCTCGAACACCCGCCTTTTCAATGGCGGCGAGATTGGCGGAGATTTCCCTGGCGGTGTCAGCGCCCAACGGTTTGCGGGCGCGGCGGAGTTTGGCAAACGCATCCGCGCTCATGCCTTACCTTTTGACGCGATGCGTTTTCTCGGGCGTGATAAACCATCCGCCGGGCTGTTCGCGGACAATGCAGTGCTGGCCATCCACCAAACCCCGAATGGTCAGCCGGCTTTTATCAGCTTTGGCAACAGTCGTCACACGGGAATTTTCCCATAAAACACTTGTTCCTCAAGCGCCTGCCCGCCTTTCGCTCAATGACAACGGCCTATTCCCGCACCACGCGGATGTTTCCGTTCTGGTTGCGCAAATCGACTCGCGGGCCGCTGGGAGAATCGTCCGCCGGAATGCCCTTCCCGTGCGGTTTCACAATCATCGGAAAATCCGAATCAATATCTCCGTAGCTGGTGTGGGCCTGGACGAACGGCTTCACCGAGGAGGGCAGCCTCACTTCCAATTTCGCGTAACTGGTGTGCGCCTCGAGGTTGGAAACCGAGGAGGTCGCGCGCACGGATAGACTGCCAAACTGGTTGTCACATATAAAATTGGTTCCCGGCCCCGCTATATCCATCGGCCCGTAGGAAGTCTCCGCCTTGACTGAGCCTGTGATGTCGTTCGCATCAACGCGGCCAAATCGGTTAATCAAGAGGGCATCGCCTTTGATTTGTTTGGCGCTCAGGTCGCCATACGATGTTTTCAAATCCGCCTGGCCGGCCTTCTCGACGCGGACGCGCCCGAATTGGTTGTGCGCCTTGACTGTGCCGTCGATGTCCCGCGCGTCGAGCGGGCCGTAACTCGTTTCGGCTTCCAGCGAGCCGCGAATTTCCGCCGCGTCAATCGCGCCAAATGAATTCCGCAACTTGGCGGCGCCGGTGCGTCCGATGACCATCGAGCCATACGATGTTTCCGCGCGCACCGTTCCGCTGATGTCGCCGAGGCGCATCTCGCCAAATTGCGATGCCGCGTCGACGGTGCTGTTGATGTCTTTGATATCGCTGCGGCCATATTGATTGCGCATTTTAACCGAGACGGATTTCGGAATGGAAATTTCCAATTCGGATTGGAAGCTATGGGGCTCGGAAATGTTTGGCGTGGAGACAATGAGTTTCAAATGGTCGCCGTCGAGTTCAGCGCGGCACACAAAGTTGGTGGCCATTTGGAGAGCCGCATCCGTCTTGGCGCGCACTTCCAGTTTCTGCGTCCACCCGGTCTCCGCGGCGCCATCAGATCCGATAATCCGAACATTGCCGAAGGCATTGACGACCTCGAGCGATTTGACGCTGGCGGGAATCGCCGCGGTTTCGACGAGATTTGTTTTCGATTTCAGATCGCCGGAAGAAAAGGAGACGTTGGTGCCGATGTGAAAGTTGCAGCCGCATAAAACCATCGTTGTGGCTGTCCCGATTGACGTGAACCAGAGATTTTTCATATGCAAGCAAATGATGCCCGCCCGCGGCGGCGGCAAGTTCAATTCCTGCCTGACGATACAATGGCAACGGTCAAGATCAAGGAAATCCGAAGTTTCCCGGCAGGGCGAGACTCCGGCGAGCCCATTCTGGATTCTTCGGCTGCAACGGAAAACTTAATCAGGGCTCGACAGAGTCTCGCCCTGCCGAGTTGAGCCGGGCTTGCGCCTTTGGTGGATGATGACGACTAAAAGCCCGATTCCCAAACCCACGTAGAGCCCGGTGTGCATCCACCAAACTTCAGTAAATTTCGCAAGTTGTTCCGTTGACAGCAGCGGGGTTAATGAGGATGAGAATTTCATCGGGTCCGCATGGCCCGCAATCAGCGGCATCATGGCCCCCGACGCGATTGCTGCGACAGCCGGAATCCAAAGGCCGCAAAACAATTCGCGGCATTGACGCCAGGAAAAACCCAGTCGCCGCGGTCGAAGAAAAAGGCAAAGCGAGCCGCCGATGGCTCCCGCTGACAGGCCGGATTGAAATCCCAATTCACCCGCTCGCCACCGAAGTCCGCCGCCGCCTTCCAGCCCCTTGCCTGTGATAAAATAATCCGGCGAAATGGTGGACGTGATGCAATCGTTCGCAAATCCCACCACACCGCCCAGCAGGACCGCGGCGCAAATGAACAGATATTCGCGCGGCCTGACTGCGTCTTTCCCCCGCACCCGAACATCCACCGCTCCGGCGATAATCATCAACCCTGCCAGGATGGCCACGCGTGTGTAAAATGAAACGCCGCCTGACATCGTCGGCAGCCTTAGACGACCGCCTCCTCATCAGGCTTGCGCCTGAAATTTGTCACGATGACGCAGCCCGCAAGCACCAAGCCGAGGGCGAAGGCTGTCAAACTAACGGCCAGCAATTTCAGCGGCGGACGATAGCGGAATTCCACGTTGTGATGGCCCGCTGGCAGGAACGTCCCCTGCATAATATAATTGCAGCGCAGGAACGGAGCGGGCTGGCCGTCCACGGTGACCTCCCAGGAATCTCCGGTTCGATCATTGAGCAGGAGCACGGCGGAAGTCTTCGCGTCGGCATCCATGACGATATGTTTGGGTTGGTATTGCGTGATTTTCACCGTGCCGGGATCGGCGTTCGTCACAGTGTTCGTTGTCGAGCCGGTCACCGGCGTATCCTTGGCCACCAAGACCGAATTTGCCGGCTCGAACGCCGCCGAGCCGAGCGTGCGCAGCGCGGTTTCGTCGTCGACAACCTTCCAATCCGAATAGAGCTTCACGCGGGGCAATGCCGCGGTGTATTCGATCAAGGCATATTGGCCATCGTCGGCGGGCAGAAGCGTGCGGTCGCCTGAATCTTCCGGAACGGTTATGCCAGGTTTGTTGACAAGGTTCAGGCGCATCACGGGGCGGAAGCTGTTCTTCGGCTGCCCGAGCTGGTTGAGGCCTTCGACCCAATTGTAGCCCGCCACCAGATAACGGGTGTTGGTCAGCCTCCACAGCCGGGTGGCTGGCGAAAGGTCATGATCGGAGATCCCCGCGAACAGCCCAAGGTATCTGTTGTCAAGTATTGGCATGCGAGGCGCTTGGTCGATTTCCAGCGATTGAATGTCGTGGAACGGATAATCGTTCTCGAGCCACCAATGGCACAGATAGGTAAGCTCCTGCGTCATGTAAGCTCCGGCCGGCCACACTCGTGAATTGACGCGATGCTCCCACGGCTCTTTTTGCAAAAGCTCCGTGACCGGATTCAAGCCGATCTTTTCCTTGTAGTTGTAGTAACGGACCCACGGGGCATCCGCCCGCGACAAATCGCAAATCATGATGATGGAAAGAAGCGTCCACGCCACAGCGGCCTTTTTGCCCGAGAAGAATCCGAGCAGGATCCCAAATATCACCGCGAATGAAACAGCGGCGTAAACGAGGAACCAACCCACTTCGCCAATCGAGAAATCCGCGATAGCAGGGGAGGACGTGATGTCGAATCCATTGTGCTCAAGATGGTTGATCAGCTGCGTTCTCGACGAGGCCATCTCGAAATAGCCGACCACGCCGAGGGCGAAAAAGATCGCGCAGCCCCCGGCCCACCAGAGCTCGAACTTTGTGACCCGCTGCCACCAGCTTGCCACTTGGTCCTTTGCGCCTGTCAAATACTTGCGGCTCATTGCTTCCAATCCGTAGGCGGCCAGAATCATCATGCAGACATTCAGCGGATGCATGTATTTCATCGGATTTCGGAAATTGGCCACCAGCGGGAGGTGATAGATGAGAGCGTAAACAAATCCATATCTGCCCCAGGCCGCCAGCAGTGAGAACAGCGCCACCGCGCCCCAGAAAAACACCATGCGGCGCTCGACTAGCGTGTAAGGCGAGCCGGTTTTCCGAAACGCGTTGACCAACCCGAACACCGCGAGAATGCAGACCAGCAATCCCGTGTATTCGCCGCTCCCTGTATGGCGTCGCTGCAGCGCCCCTTTCACCTGGTCGATGAGGCTTTGACGCGCCGACAGGTCATTGCCCGCCATGATCGTCTGAATTTGCGCAAGCATCTGGGGCGAAGCCGGAATGGCGGCCACCGCATTGCTGCGCACGACTGGATCGCTGTCTTCCAATTCACCCACCGTCGGGTCTTCGGCGATTCTTCCCCAATAGTAAGTCGCTGGATTGGTCGAAGTAGTGTACATGTCCAGCCGGTAGCCGAAGAGGCCGGGGATGAACATGCGGAGGGTTTCGATCTTGGGGATGCTCCACTGGGTGTTGTGATCCCAAGCCGCCCGTTTTTCCGCTTCACTTTGACCGCCGCCGACCGTGCCGGTCATTTGCGTGCCAATCAGCGTGGAGAGGGTGCTGAGGGAAATCAGCAGCGCGGCCAGCACCAAAATAAGACCAACGTAAACCGCCTTGCCCGCGCCTGCGGCCGGATTGGCATCCGTCACGACGAATCGGAACAGGAGAAAAATGGCGACGTAAATGCTAAAGATCGCCCCGACGTCATTGCCCTCCATGACTGCCATGCCGACGCACAACCCCGCCAGCACCGCTTTGATCCAGAGCTTCCCGATGCCTGGACTGACGAGGATGCCGAGCGCGATAAAAGTCAGGCCGCACGAAACTTCCCACGCCCCCAGCCCCCAGCAGGCGTTGGAGAAAAAGTGCATGTTCAACCCGGCTCCGAGCCCGCCAATGACGCACGCCATGGTGCTGAACCGCAATTGCCGGAAGAAAAACCACGCGCCGAAGCCGAGGAATAACATGCTGCATGGTGTGTAGAATTTGTATTGGTGGACCGGTGAAAAAATGGCCAGGCTCATGTTTGACAGCGTAGGGGGAAATGCGGCAGTCGCCCCGCCGAGCCAGTAATAATCCGCCCAACTGCCAAGAAACGAAGCGGGCAGCCGCGATGAGCTTTCCATCAATGCGCTCATCGGCAGGTCGTTGTTCCAGAAAACCTCGTAAGGCTTGAAGCCCTCGTGGCACAGGACGGCCAATGACCCGCCGAGCAGCAACAGCAGCAAAAGCAAACTGGTCCTGAACTTTTTTTGTTTGGGTGACACTTCTTCGTTCATAGAGTGGCCGATAGAATACGGATTCTCGGCGCAAAGCCAATCGGCAAATTGGAACGGCTTTTCGCGGGGGGCTGCCTTGAAAAGAGTTAAGCGAAGACACGGTGCGACGGGCAATAGTTGACAGCTTCGAATGCGAATCGAAATGCGGCGTCGTTGCGGTGTGATTAGAAGCGGGCGAGGGACGCAGCCCTTTGGTCGGAGCGCGGTTGTGTCGAAGACCAGCCGCAGCGCGTTGCCCCTCCAGGCGCGTCGGTCAATTCCACGTGGCTGCGGCTGGTCTTTGACACAGCCGCGCCAAATGCCTGTGCGCATCACCCGCTTCTCGTTGCACCCGCTGCCTCGGATTGCCAAAACTATCGCTTTGCGGCGGGGCTGGGATGGCTTAAACTGTGCGCCGCCGCATGAGTCGTTGGATTCCTGCGGCGCTATTATCGTTATCGCACGGAATCCAAAATGACGACGGACTATAAAGATACGTTGAACCTGCCGCGCACCGGTTTCGCCATGAAGGCGGGATTGGTCGAGCGCGAGCCGCAGCGTCTTCAGCAGTGGGAAAGCAGCCAGCTCTACCAAAAAATCCAGGCGGCGCGCGCGGGAAAAACTCGCTTCGTCCTGCACGACGGGCCGCCTTTCGCCAATGGCGATGTCCACATCGGCACCGCGCTGAACAAGATTCTCAAGGACCTCGTCATCAAGTACAAAAGCCTGCGCGATTTCGAGGCGCCCTACATTCCCGGCTGGGATTGCCACGGTTTGCCCATCGAATTCAAAGTTTCGCAGGAAATGCGCAAAGCCGGCAACACCGCCGCCGATGCCGCGAGCATTCGCACGGCCTGCGAGGCGTATGCCCGCAAATACATCGATCTCCAGCGCACGCAATTCAAGCGCCTCGGCGTGCTGGGTGATTGGGAGCATCCGTATCTCACGCTGAACAAGGCTTACGAGGCGGACGAGTTGCGGCTGTTTGCGGACATCGTGGAAAAAGGCTTTGTGTATCGCGGCAAAAAGCCGGTTTACTGGAGCATCCCGTGCCGCACCGCGCTGGCCGAGGCGGAAGTCGAATATGCCGATCACGTCAGCCAGAGCATCTTTGTAAAATTTCGCATTGACGTTGAGAAATCCGCGCCGGAAACGCGCGGCCTCATTCCCGACAACGCGTATGTCGTCATCTGGACGACCACGCCGTGGACGCTTCCGGCTAATTTGGCGGTCGCGTTCAATAGCAATCTGACTTACTGCTTCGTCGAACACCTGACCGAAGACGGCGTGGAGTATTTGCTCGTCGCGACCGCGCTCGCGCAAAATCTCATCGACAAAGCGGAGCTGAAAAGCGCGAAAATTGCTGACACACGCTATGCGGGCGCATCGTTCCTGCATTTGAGTTATAAACATCCGTTCATCGAGCGCTGGGGCAAACTTTACGCCGGTGATTCTTTTGTCACCGCCGACGCAGGAACGGGCTTCGTGCATATCGCGCCGGGCCACGGGTTGGACGACTACAATCTCGGCCGCCAAAATGGATTGGCGATTTACTCGCCCGTCAACGATGACGGCGCATTCGCCTACTCCAACGAATTGCCGGTGGAACAGCAGATGCCCGCTGAGATGCTGGGCAAGTCCATCCTCGCCAAGAATGGCAAAAGCGACGCGAACGAAATTGTTCTTGACACGCTGCGCCGGAAGCGGGCGCTGTTGAAATTGGAGGATTACCGCCACAGTTACCCGCATTGCTGGCGCAGCAAGACGCCCATCATTTTTCGCGCGATGGATCAATGGTTCATCAAAATTGACCACGAGAATTTCCGGCAGCAGGCACTCGCCGAAATCGACCGCGTCAAATGGATTCCGGATTGGGGCGTCAACCGGATCAAAGGCGCGGTGGAATCGCGGCCGGATTGGTGCATTTCCCGGCAGCGCACATGGGGCGTGCCGATCCCGGCGTTTTATGACAGCACGGGCGAACCTATGCTTGACGCTGAAATCGTCCGAGCCACGGCAGCGCTGATTGATCAGCACGGCTCGAACGTTTGGTTTGAAAAGCCAGTGGCCGAATTGTGGCCCCTCGTGCGTCCGCAAAATTGGAAGGGCGCGGAAGCCGCGACCAAATCCGTCGACACGCTCGACGTGTGGATCGATTCGGGAAGTTCGTCGCGGGCCGTGATCGCGCGCCGGGAGGAAATTCGCGGAGCGGGAAAACCGTTCCAGGCGGACATTTATCTCGAAGGCAGCGACCAGCATCGCGGCTGGTTCCAATCCTCGCTCCTGCTCTCGCTGGCCGGCAACGGCGCGGCACCGTTCAAAACTGTGTTGACGCACGGTTTCATGGTGGACGCGGATCGCGAGAAAATTTCCAAGAGCAAGCAAGGCAAGGGCGGCTACGACAAACCGCAAACCGCCGAAGCCTACGTCAAGAAATACGGCGCGGACGTGGTCCGCCTCTGGGTCTCCTCGCAGGATTACCGCAACGACATCGTTGTCAGCGACGAGCGTCTCAACACCGTCGGCGAGACGTATCGCCATTTGCGCAACACGCTGCGCTATCAGCTCTCGAATCTATACGACTTCGACCCGGCGCAGCATTCGGCGCCCGACGAAAAATTGACCTCGCTGGATCGCTGGGTGCTGGCGGAATTTTCCAAATTGGAAACTGACGTGGCCGCTGCATACGACCGCCACGAATTCCATGTCGTTTACCAGAAGGTCAGCCAGTTCGCCGGCGTCGAACTTTCCGCCATTTACCACGATGCGGTGAAAGATCGTCTTTACACCGACGCTGCCAATTCCCTTCGGCGCCGTTCCACTCAAACCGCCCTGTGGCGCATGGTGCGGGGACTATGCCAGATTCTTTCGCCGATGCTCGTTTTCACAACAGACGAAGCGTGGGAATTCATTCCCGGCCACGGTGCTGCCTCGGTGCATTTATCGACTTGGGAGCCGAAGCCGTTTGCGTTGTCCGAGCGCGAGAGCGCGGTTTGGAAGCAAATTTTTGAAATCCGGCCCGCCGCGCTGGCCTGCCTGGAAAAGGAACGGCAGGCAAAAAACATTGGCAAAGCATTGGATGCCAAGATTATACTGAGCGGCGCGGCCCAGGAACTAGGAACCCTGACCGTTGAAGAACAAGAGTCGTTGCGAGAATTATTAAATGTGTCCCAGCTCGTTTTGAGCACGTCTGGGGAAGCCGGAGCCGTGTCCGCCGAAGCCGTCAAGGCCTTGGGGACAAAATGTGAGCGCTGCTGGCATTGGGAGATGGACGTCGGCGCTTGCGCCGAACACCCGCTGCTATGCGGGCGATGCGTCACTGCGGTGCGGGCTGCCAGATAAAGCATGAAGAAATCGTCCCGCCTGTCCACGCCAGTGGGAGCACTGTTGTTGGCGGCGTTGTATGTGGTAGGCGGGGTGCTGGGCAGCAAATCCTCTTTTATGGGAGGCGAGGTGGCATTGGTCTGGCCGCCTTCGGGCATCGCGCTGGCGGGGATTCTTCTCTTTGGCTACCGGATGTGGTGGGGAGTCGCCATCGGGGCCTGGGTTTTCACGCTGGCGCAAGGTTCGAGTTTCGGATCGCCCTTCGGATTTTTCACCGTTTCAACCGCCATTGGCAACACCGCTGGCGCGCTCGTGTGCGCCTACCTGCTGGAACGCTTCGTCCATTTTCAGAATCCGATGGAGCGTTTGCGCCACGCCGTTGGTTTTATTTTGTTCGCCTGCTTTTTGGGCACCACTGTCAACGCGGCTTTCAACGCCATGGGCTTGTGCTTCAGCCATGTGCTGCCCTGGGACCAGCTTCTCGCCAATGTCACCGCGTGGTGGGTTCCCAATGCCATGGGCGCTCTGGTGGTGACGCCCATCATTCTCGCCTGGAGCACTCCGACCGCGCTGCGGCTTTACAAGCGGTGGCCGTTTGAAGCGGTCTGCTGCGCGGCGGGCCTGGTGGCGGGGACGCAATTATCGTTCAATTCCTACGGAATCGAAAGTTATCCACTCGCATTTCTGCCTTATCCGTTCATGGTCTGGGCCGCCTTGCGCTTCGGACAGCGCGGAGCCACCACCGGGACCTTCGCCGTCGCCGCCATGTCGATTTTTGAATTGCTGCATCGGCGCGGGCCGTTTTGGATTGGCACGGACAAGGCTGGCCTGACTTACAGCCTCACGCTGATCGGCTGTTACATTGGCGTGGTGGCGGTGGGAAATCTGCTCTTGGCCAGCGCGGCGGTGGAACGGGAAGTCGCCAAGCGCGAATTGGAGGAAAGCGAGAAACGCTACCGCGCCGTCGTTGAAGATCAGACGGATCTCATCTGCCGTTTCCGCCGCGATGGCACGCTGACGTTCGTCAACCAGTCTTACTGCCGTTTTCATGGAAAAACGCGCGCGCAACTGATCGGCGCCAATTTCTTCCCATCGCTGGCGGAGCAGGATCGCGAAATTCCGCTGCAGCAATTCGCGAAACTGACTCCCTCCGAACCGCTGCAAGCCTTCGACAACAAAGTGCTGCTCGGCGATGGCCGCCTGATCTGGCAGCAATGCACCGTGCGCGCCCTCTTCGATGACATTGGAGAGCTTTGCGAGTTCCAAGCCGTCATGCAGGACATCACGCGCCGCAAGGAATCCGAGCAGGCGCTGCGCCTGGGAGAAGAGCGTTTTCGCGCTATTCTTGACAGCATGGTGGACGGGGTGATGGTGCTCGACCGTGATGGCACCGTCAATATGATCAACCCGGCCGCCGAGCGCATCTTCATCCGTTCCTCGGCCCAGGTTCTGCATAAGTCGATCCAGAGTTTTTTCGAGCCCAATGATTGGCCCAAATACACCGATTACCTCGCGCGCAACCTGGGAGAAAATCCGCCCAAAGTCATCGAGATGACCGCCCTTCGCGGCAATGGCATTCCCACGCCAATTGATCTGGCGATCAGCGAAATTTTTCGCGGCGGCTCGCCGATGCTCATCGTGGTGGTGCGTGACATTGCCGAGCGCAAGCAACTGGAGGAGCAATACCGCCAATCGCAAAAGATGGAAGCGGTGGGGCGGCTGGCTGGCGGCATCGCGCACGATTTCAACAACTTGATGCAGGCGATCCTCGGCTACAGCAACTTGCTGGATCGCCGCTTGCCCCCGAAGGATCCGAACCACGAAATCGTCGAGAACATCCAAAAGTCCCTGGCCCACGCCAGTTCGCTCACGCGCCAATTGCTGGCCTTCAGCCGCAAGCAGGTGGTGAAACCAAAGCTCCTCGCGCTGAACAAAATTGTGGCGGAAATGACGCACTTGATGGAGCGCGTGCTCGGCGAAACGATCGAATTGAAACTTGTTCTCGGCGAGCCCGTTTCGTGCATCCGGGCCGATCCGGGCCAGATGGAGCAGATCATTTTGAACCTCGCCATCAACGCCCGCGACGCCATGCCGAAAGGCGGTGTCCTGAAAATCGAAACCAGCCGTGCCGCCTTCGCGGAGCAAAAAATGTTTTCGTCCGGCCATCTTCCGGCGGGTTCGTATGCGGTGCTCAGCGTGTGCGATACGGGATGCGGGATGAGCGATGAAGTGATGTCGCATTTGTTCGAGCCGTTTTACACCACCAAGGAGGCCGGCAAAGGAACCGGGCTTGGCCTGTCCAATGTCTACGGCGTCGTCAAGCAGTCCGGCGGCGAAATCACGGTCACAACCGCTGTTGGAAAAGGAACGTGCTTCCACATTTACCTGCCTCGTTTCGAAGGCCAGGCCGGAGACGAAGAATCAAGCCATTTGATAACCAAGGGCGGCGGCGGGAGCGAAACCGTCCTCCTGGTGGAAGACGAGGAGCTGGTGCGCATGATGCTGGTGGAGGTTTTGAAGGCCGCGGGTTATTGTGTTCTTGACGCCCGGCACGGCGAAGACGCCCTGGCCCTCGCCGAATCCCGGGAGCAGGGGATTGATTTATTGGTGACAGACGTGACCATGCCCGGATTCAGCGGACTCGAGCTGGCCCGGCGCCTCGGCGAAACGCGCCCGGCGCTGCGCGTGCTTTTCATTTCCGGCTATTCCGACCAGGAGGCTTCGCAATGGGGCAAGCTCAACCGGCCATTCCAGTTCCTGCAGAAACCATTTCATCCCGACGCCTTCCTGACCAAGGTTCGCCGCATCCTGGACCGCCAAAAAACATGACGCGCGGCGAGGCGGCAACGTTTGTGCTCGGTTGGATTGGCCGCCGCCACGGTTCGCCCGCCGACTTGCTGCGCGACATCGAGGCCGAGGGCGGCTGGCCCGCCCGGCTCATTCTCCCAGGCGTCCTGGACGAACTCCGCGCCCGCCGCGATCTTCCGGACGCCCAGCGCAAATTTCTTATTTACACGCTGAACGCGGGCGCGATCACCGAGGCGCTGGCCGAAGGCGGCGATCCTTCCCAGCAGCATCAATCCTCGATTGACGAGCTTTTCGCGCGCAGCCGGCGCTTTCGGAAATCGCGGAAATTTTCCGAGGCGGTGGAATTTGTCGCGAAATTCCGTGAATATTCGCCGTTCAACAACATGCTGGTTTACAGCCAGAACCCGCAGGCCGTTTTCTACGCCACCGCCAATCATTGGCGCAAGGAATTCGGCCGCGCGATCAAGCCGGAGGCGCGCGGGATGGTGATCCTGGCCCCGCGCACGCCTGTGCTGTTTGTCTACGATATTGTTGACACCGAAGGCCCTCCGCTGCCGGAGCAAATGCGCGGCATCGCCAGGGCCGGCGGACGCTTCGACCCGGCTATTCTTGACAAGACCCTCAAGAATTGCGAGCGCGACCGCATTCAGGTCAAGCGCGTGCCGATGAGCCAATGGAACGGAGGGTTTGCCACCGCGCGCTCGCGCCAGCCGGATTGGAAAATGCGCGTCGGCGTGCGCGACGATCTCGACGACGCGGCGGCTTACGGCGTTCTTTGCCATGAGCTGGCGCATATTTTTCTGGGACACGTCGGGGCCGACCGGGACGGTTCTTGGCCGTTCCGGCTGAACTTGTCCGAGGCGGTGGCGGAAATCGAGGCCGAATCAGTGGCTTACATTGTTTGCACGCGGGCCGGGTTGAAGACGCAATCGGCCGAGTACCTGGCCAAATTCGTGGAAGACGGCGATGATTTGGATGCGATTAGTCTGGATTTAATCAGCCGGGTTGCCGGAAGATTGGAGGAAATGGGGCGTCGCATTCTGCCTCCGCATCCCGAACCGTGAAAATCAAGAAGTGGCTAAAATGGAGCGCGGCGCTGATGGCGCTGGGCTTCGGCGGACTTCAGTTGACCAATCCGCGCCACGAAAACCCGCCGATCCTTCCCGGACACGATCTCATGGCCAGCAACCCGCCGCCGCCCGCCATCGCGGCCATGCTGAAAAACTCCTGCTACGACTGCCATTCTCACGAAACCAAGTGGCCGTGGTATAGCTACGTGGCGCCAGTCTCGTGGTATATCGTCAGAGACGTCACCGCCGCCCGCGCCGTCATGAATTTCTCCGACTGGCCCCGCGGCGACGAGAAGCGCGTCCGCAAACGCTGGCGCAACGTCGCCGACGATCTCGAAAGCCGCGACATGCCCATGCCGCAATACACCCGCATGCACCCCGAAGCGCGCCTCACCGACGAGCAACGGGCGGAATTCATCAAGTGGGCGACGGCGCAGGCGGGGGAGTGAGGCGAGGCAAATATGACGGCACGGGTCTAAAGCACCCGTTATGTTTGACTGACGCCTTTTTTGGACGGCAACTCGTCGCCGGGAACGGGAGGCACGTCGGGCGCGTTGGCCATGATGCGATCAAAAACCTCCAGGTTCGCGCGCTTGGAGCGCGTTTCCATGTCGTCGCTTCCCTTCCAGGCAGCGATCTGGGCCGAAAGAGCCAAGGCGACGATTTGGTCAATTGGAACCCGTTCCCGTTCCGCCGCCGCGAGAGCCTGCCGAGCTAAATAGTCCGGCACGTTTGCTTCGATTTTCGTCATTTCGTTTGCCTCAAGATTGCCAGGAATTCAGTCGGCCGCACGACTCGAACTCCAAATTGCGCGGCCCCGCTGACATCCCGGACATTGTGCGTTAGAAGATACAGAACTCGCGCCTCGCGCGCCAGTTGAATGATAGCTTCATCGTCTCGATCAGTTGCCGCCGGTTGCCACGGCGTGGCGGGAGAGAATCTCTCAGCCAGCGCGCACAAAGCATCAATGTAAAAATCAGCTTCGCGATGCGTCAGCTTAACCGAATCCGCGCCTCCCGATGCAGGATCTCATGATATTCTCCGAGCACCGTATTGCTTATCACCAGCGACCAATCGCCGGCTCTTAGCCGCGTCAGCAATTCATGCGACGCTCCATTCCGCGAACGCAAGCCCGCTACCAATACATTCGTATCCATCACGGCACGAATCATAGCCAATGCAGTGGTGTGGCGGGATCCCAGGTGGCCGTCATGCCTTTAAGGAAAATGCCTCCATTCATTCACGTCAACCAAAAGCAGCGTTGGATGCAGCCCTGTGGCAGATGTGCCGAGGTGGAACGCGCAGAATATTCATCAGTGGGGTCACCGTGATTCTGAAATGAGCTTGCGAGCCACACCCTGAAGCAGTTTGATTGTCGGCCAAGTGTCTAATAGCGCGCCAAGACCGCTTCTCACCGCTGAATGGAGGCATCTGGCGATGCTAAATTTCGAAATCGAGCCGTCTTTGCTCCTGCCTTTCGTGCCGTCTGGAACAGAACTGGATCATTGGAACGGAAAGGTTTTGGTTTCCATGGTGGGCTTTCTGTTTTTGAAGACCCGCGTATTTGGCATCCCCATTCCCTTTCATCGCAATTTTGAGGAAGTTAATCTTCGGTTTTACGTCCGCCGCAAAGCGGCAGACGGCTGGCGGCGCGGCGTAGTGTTCATAAAGGAGATCGTTCCCCGCGCGGCCATAGCGCTCGCTGCCCGCAAGCTTTACAACGAACCCTACATCGCACTTTCCATGTCCCACCAAATCGATCCCGAATCCAGCCTGGCGCGATCAGTGGAATACTCTTGGACGTTCGCCGGGAGGCAAAATAGTTTAAAACTGACCACTCGTGGAGAAGCGCAGCCATTGCGCGAAGGCACGGAAGCCGAATTCATCACCGAACATTATTGGGGTTACAACAAACAGAAGAATGGCGCGACGCTCGAGTACAAAGTTGAACATCCACGCTGGCGGTTTTGTGAAGTCTCTGACGCAACTTTGGATTGCAATGTGGCGGGTCTTTATGGCGAACAATTCTGTGACAGCCTGAATGACAAGCCATCGTCGGCATTTCTGGCGGAAGGTTCCTCTGTGATGGTTTATCAAGGAATGCGACTCACAGGGTGAAGCGCAAAATGAAGCGGGACGGCTGGGAAAAAGAAAGCTTGCCTGCCGCCAAAACGCCCGCCGCCGGAGATCGCCGCGAGCAGGATTTCTTGAAACCCTTTGACAGATGTGAACTATAGATTACACCAGGGTGATGATGGAGCGCGAAATCCAAAAGCTGGAACTCGCCAACGGCCGCGTTCCGTTTAGTGAATGGAAAAACTCGCTTCTTGAAAAAAGAATGAGCCGCAGTTGACGCCCGGCTGGCACGCATCCGATTGGGAAATTTTGGAAATTGCCGCCATGTGGGCGAAGGGCTGAAACATATAGCGTGATTCCAACAGCACTATCGCCTTCGCCTGCAATAGAAAACATCACTTTGGGATCCACCGATAATCAATATCTTCCGCCTCGATAATCCAGCGCGAACCCTCGCAGTGAGGAAACCCGGACCATTCAATCTCATGAATCACGTGGCCGGCCGTCGACAACCTAAATTCGTCATACCGCCATCCACCCAAACCACGCGCGCACGACGAACTTTGGAACGAATAGCTGAATACGCGCGAGTAGAAAAGCTCGAGGAAACCGTCGCCGTATGCTCCCGACAACCTGACGCGGAGCGCCGTTAATCTTTGCTCAAAGCGTTCACCGGCAGATGCCTCAGAAAACGCAGCGCTCACCAGGCAGGCATCATGCGGGGAGCGATGGTCTTCGCCGTTTTGCCACCATTCCGCCGTGGCGAGAGCAAACGCTCCCGGCGGGAACCGCCGCTGGTTCTCGCGCAAATAATCCTGATAGCGCCGGTATGAGCCGGTGACGTCTGCTTCACGTTCTGTGGCAAGGTAATAAGCCATGCAATCATCAAAACCACTCAACGATTCAATATAATCACAAAGGGCTCGTCACTCCAGCCGTTTAACACGATTCACTTCCATCTGGTTGTGGTTAGACGTGGGTGAGCGACAGCCCCGCTCCGACGGATTGCCTGCACGCATCACCCACTCTTGATCACGCCCTTCCATGTCCACCTCTGCCACTCTCAACGAACGCGGAGGCAGAAGAATTTTGTCCCGCACTCGCGTTGGTCTCATGGCGCGGGAGAAAGATCCCGCGCCAGCGTGTTGCTGATGCCGGCGAACACGTTTTCCGCCAATTGGCGGTCGCCTTCGCCCGTGAAATGGATGAGGTCGATGAACTTCTCGTGGTCGCCGTCCAGCCGGGGATGCGTGTCAATAAAACACACACCTGGATTTTCCGCGGCCAGGCCGCGCGCGATTTCGGAGTGGACAGCGTTTGCCCGCATAAAACCGTAGGCAGCCCGGCTTCCGCCGCCCTGATAGAAATCGATCACGTTTTGCGGGCTTTCTTTGTTGACCGCCATCGAATAATTCGCCAGCGCGAGCTTGACTCCGTTTGATCGGCTCCAGCCGATAAGCTGCCGGTAGGCCGCGGCGTATGGCGTTTGCAATGGATCGCCGGTTTTGAATGAATTGGCGGCTCGGCTGCCCAGCTTAAGGGCGGCGCGGCGGAATAAAGCCATTCGCAATTTGTGTTCCAGGTTCGCCGCAATCTTGAGCGGGCGCTCGCGGTAAATCGGCGGCGGCGGTCCCAGCGGTGGCAGCACGGAAGCGTCAAGCATGGTAAAGGCGTTCGCCCCGTGATAGGAGATGATCATATCCGGCTGCAGCGGCAGGATTTCGCCGTGCAAACGGGATACGTTGTTGACAATGCTATAGGCAGGAACGCCGGCATTGATCACTTCCACCGGTTTTCGGGTTTTCAATCGTTCGTGAATGAGTTGTTCCAATACTTCCGGCCACGGCTTGTCGCCGCGCTGGACTGTCATTCCAAAAGTAGTCGATTCGCCGAGCGCGACGATGCGATAGACATCGCTCTTTGGGTTCGAAAACTCGGAGCCGCGAAAGCCCCGGCTGTTGACGGAGATCGGGCAATTGATGAATACCGTGCTGGCGCCGGGCTGCAGGCGAAACGGCAGCGACGTCCCCGGCGCGGGCGTAAACAGCGCTGTCCCCAGCTTGTCGAACTGCGTCGTGTAAAATTCCTCCCAGCGGCCAAACGCCTCCGGGTCGCCCTTGGCCGCATTGAAGGAATAGTAACGCTGGCAGTTCCCGGCTTGAACCGTCGCTGAGTGGGGACGAAGGACAGCATCAACCATTGGAAGTCCGATAAGCAGGAGAATAAGCGTGCTGAGACTTTGCGCGGCCAGCGCACTCCACGGGAAGGCGAATCGCCAAATCAGGAGCGATCCGATAACCGCCGCCAGGCCGGTAAAGAAAACGAATTTTTCGTTATGCGCGTAACCCGCGCCCAGCCACATAACAGAGCCAGCCAGAAGCCACTGGGCCGCGAGAAAATTCAATCTTGGCTTCAGCGAAGCGTCCTTTACCCGGAAGCGGGAAACTGCCAGTGCCAGAAAAATCAACGAGGCTGGCGCAAGGAAATACAAACTCCAGGTAACGCCAGTGCCAAAAACGCTGGCCCACATGGCAATGCTTCCGACAATGGTTATCGCATAGGCCGCGCGACCTGTCCTCGATTGAAGCAAGACACCCGCCGTGATCGCGCCCAGCCCTGCTAAAGCGACCGTTGGCGCTTGCACCCAGCGCGCCAGGACAAAAGCCAGGCCAAGCAGAAATAATTGCGGAAGCCACGCCATCGCAGCCACGCTATTTGCCCGAATACATGAATGGCGAGAGCGGCGACGAACCTTGCGTGAAGAAAACGAGCGCGGCCAGAATCAAGACACAAACCACCAACGGAATCAGCCACCATTTTTTCTCCCGGCGCAAGAAAAGCAGCGCTTCTTTAAGGAACTGACGCACGCCTATTTATTACTCGCGGAAAACCGCGCAGGCAAGCCTGCTCCAGATGGAAACGTCTCGCGAAGTGATTCTCACATTCAAGGCATCGATCAAATGATGTTAAAAATCCAATTGAGAGCAAGTGACGTCGGTCGTCCTCTGATTGCATCGCGCCTTGGAAAATCGCAAACCGGTTCTTCAACAAGTAACGCGCTTCGCTTGGGCGACCTACTCCATCCGCTTCCGAGCCAACGGACGACGGATAAAAGCACGAAAACGAATAGCGCAAAAAAGTGAGTGACTGACACCGGCCTTGACACCGGCCTCCGGCCCCCTGATCTCGGACAGTAATAATCCCATTTCAAGAACCATAGAGCTGTCGTGTCCCAGCAAAGATACCAATCCTGCCTGAAACGATGCACCTAACCGCCGCAACGATCTTGCAGCCGACAAATTGTTGGTGCTCCTCATTGTAAGCTTGTGCGGACATACTAAAAGTTCAATTGCGTTCCAATGCTGGTGTTTCAAATGTGACATCCTTAAAAACTTGAACCAGCTCCTTTAATGGAATGTCGAACAGGCCATGTTTTGTCGTATAGCCGTTTTGTAGAGAGTCCGCTTTAGGTGAAATGTCGTTGCCCCAGGGATTCCAGACATGAACCATATCCGTATCTATGTTGTAGCCGAGGATTGCAAATGAGTGAGTGTGTGGAATGCCAGGTGCCTTCTTGACTGCTCCGGTTCCAGCCTTGACCAACCTGTGTTCACGCATCGCAGACTCCAAATCCTTGCGCAACGTCACTAATTGAGCACCACGAAGATCGACCTTGCGCGTTTGATGGCCGTCCAGAATCTCGATTGTGCGCGTGCTGGGAAATTTCTCGTAAATGTCGGCTTTCTTTTCCTGTTTAGGAGGCTGTGATTTCAACACCTCCCGCCGATAAGCCTTTTCCAAAACCGTCAACCAAAGCCCGTTCGAACCGGCGCTGGACCATATCGCAATGTCAGCGTCTGTGATGTGAGCGATCTTGATACTGCGACCATTCCCAAATTGAACAGTGATCGAGCCATTGTCGTTTTGGGTGAACATGGCCTTGATAGTGGCAGGATCGCGGTAAACCATGGCACCAACTGTTGAAACGAATGGGCAATCACCCAGCTTTCCTTGGTGGGTGGCCTCAAATGAGGGCAAGTTTTGGGAGAACAAATCGCGCGATGTCTGACGCAATTTGTGAAGCGACCCGACAAAACGGGGTTGAAAGGCGGGAGCATGGGTGAATTTCTCAGACTTTGAATCATCGTCTGCAGAACCAGCCTGATCGTCCTGGTCAGGCTCATGCACAGGACTATTGACGAGAAACTCTTTCGTGATCGCCGGTATTGTATATTTGCCGCCTCGAACAACCTTTTCAACTGCGGCTATGGCGGCTGCGGAATCACCCTGAACTTTTGGGTTGTTTACCGCAGCGTCAATTTCCTCCTTCGACAGCTTTCCATCTCGGTTGGCGTCCCACTGATCGAAGTATTGATTCACTGCCTGGGCGAATGTGGTGGGTGCTGAATGATCAGCTGCGTCAGAAGGTGGATTTTGCTGCGCCATCGACTGCATGACGCAGCTCGTTGCCAAGGCAAGACCGAAAAGGATGTTCTTCATCAAGCGCATGAAGATCTTCTTGATTAAAACACGATGGCGCTGTCAAATCAAGGCTCTGTTTTTCGTTAAGTTGTTTCATCCTTTCCAAACCTGGGGAACAGGTGTCAATCCTCACTTTTTGCACTTCCTGTTTTTCGCAAATGGTTCGGCGTGTGACTCCATCAGCCGCTGACTCTCCCATCCCTCGGGACGCCGGGGCGGGGGACCCGGCCTGCAATTTGTTGAAGTTGGAACCTGTCGGCTGCGCACCCTCGCGGCGGGCGGTGGGGCAGGGCAATCATTGGTTCATTCAACCGGCTACCGCCCCGCCGAAAAGAAAATGTAGCGGGTTTGTAGCGGCTCTGTAGCGGCAAATGTTGCCCCTTATCTCGTTGATGGTCAACCGTGTAGCGGGTGTAGCGGGTTTTTCGAGATTATATATTATATAATCTGAGAGTCACAAAATCAGGAAAGGAGGCCACTCTCCTTTTGTGGAGGATGGGAGGTTCGGTGCATGACGGGTCAGCCGCCCAGACCCGAATCAACGATGCGCGTGAAATCAACTTCAGTCTCTTTTCCTGCGTTCGGTCGTTCCATGTGCAATTCTTCCCAATATTTCTCCTAAAATCGCGCTGAAAACACTCTGGTAGGTTTTCCATCCAGACCCAGACGTGCCAAAGTGCGGTCATGTATGTGCAAGGTTATATTGAGGGACGCAGCGCAGCGCGCCAATTCGTGTTCATGCCTCGCAACGTGGCTGTCCTGTTATTGAGACGGCCAAACGGGTTTCGCCGGACGGAGATCGTTGCACCCTATTTCACCCTATTGCACTTTGCGGTTTTTGAGCCTCGCCTGGGCGGTGGACATGCCGGTGTTTGCACCCTTTCAGGCCGCGCTCAAATCCAGTTCTTGTTTACTCGAAAGTTCACGTTAACATTGGCAAACCTGAAAATGAGCAAGGTCGTTGTATTGGGAGTGACCGGTTCCATTGCCGCTCACCGGGCGGTCGATTTGGCCAGCTTGCTGGTCAAGGCAGGGTGCGATGTTCATGTCGTCATGACCGCCGATGCGCAACGATTTGTCACGCCGCTTCCGTTCAAAACGCTCTCCCGCCACCCTGTCGTCACTGACCTTTACGATGTTGATGAAGGATGGAAACCAGCCCACATCGAACTCGCGGATTCGGCGGATCTTTTGCTGATTGCGCCCGCCACCGCCAATACGCTGGCCAAATTGGCCCACGGCATGGCTGATGACGCGCTCGGATGCGTTGCGCTGGCGCTTCGGCCGGAGGCAAAGACGCTGATCGCGCCCGCCATGAACGGGAAGATGTGGCTTCACGCGGCCACGCAGCAAAATGTCGAGGTGTTAAAGAAGCGCGGAGCGGAATTTATTGGCCCCGAGGAGG
Organism: uncultured Verrucomicrobiae bacterium; assembly: GCA_963764165.1. Classification (GTDB taxonomy): domain Bacteria; phylum Verrucomicrobiota; class Verrucomicrobiia; order Limisphaerales; family Palsa-1400; genus Palsa-1400. The sequence goes on along the minus strand of CAVXRD010000002.1, from coordinate 939,984 downwards.
GCCTCCTCTCTTGCGGATACGAGGGGATCGGGCGATTATGGCCCGTGGATGAAATAGCCAGGCGGGCCGCGGCTCTGCTCAAGTGAACGAGGAACCCAAACAAAACCAGGCCGATCTTGGCCCGCTCCAGAAATTGACGCGCCTGCTGGCGGCGCCAGTGGTGGAGCCGAGCCAGCGCGCGGCCCGCATTCAAGCGGTCGAGCGCGACATCGTCCTGCCTTTGCGCCTGCTCATTATTGCCTTCCTTTGCTACTACCTGTTCTTTTCGGGCTGGCTCGATTATTCGGGAGGCAACTCGATAGCAGAGGATCGCGGCGCGATGGCGGCCATGACGAACTCCCCGAGTCTGGCGATTTCGACAAATCCAACCGCCGAAATGGGCCGCCCAGCCACCAATGCGCCAGTGGCGCATGCTGATTCTCCACATAAGAAGCCCCCGGGCGAGATTGATCCACCGCAGAAATCCGATTGGAGCCTTGGCCATGCCACGGCGCTGCGCGTTTCCTTTGCCATCTACGCCGCGCTCAACCTGATCCTTGGGGCGATTTTTATTTGGTCGAAGCCGATCAACCTGACGAGGATCGAGTGGATGGTGTTCGCGGCGGGAGTGCTGGACTGCGCCTTGATGGGAACTTTTACGTTCGTAAGCGGCGGTTACATCAGCCCGCTGTGGGCCGTGTTTGTCGCGCTCATTCTCCACAATGCCCTGGCCATTCCCGTCGCTTTTCCGCAATTGCTGCTGAATTTTATCTCCATCGGCAGCTTCGTGGCGGCGGGAATTCTTGACAAGAAATTCAACCCGCCGAAGCCGATCATGGATGTGGAGAGCCTGTCCCAAGAACGCCCGATCGAGCGCATCATCGTCCTGGTGGCGTGGGCGCTCTGCTGTTACGGCATCCAAATGCTCTTTGAAAAGCAAAAGCGCGCGGAGGCCGAGGCCACCGAGCTCGCCGTCCGCCAGGAGCGTCTCCGAACCGCCGGGCGCCTTGCGGCGGAAATCGCCCACCAAATCAAAAACCCCCTTGGCATCATCACCAACGCCGCTTTTTGCCTGAATCGATCCGTGCAGGAAGGTGAGACGGCGGTTGAAGATCAAATTCAGATTATCCGCGAGGAAGTGGATCGGGCGGACCAGATCCTCACGGAATTGATGGGCTACGCCCAATTGGCCGAAGGCATCGTCGAGCGATTGGACGTGGTGGAAGAACTCAACGCCGCTGTCCAGGAAGTCTACCCGCCCGCCGCCAAATACCAGGTCGTTGTCCAGAGGAATTTCGCGCCGGCTTTGCCTGCCCTCCTGATGCAGAAGCGCCACCTGTCCAGCGTGCTGGTAAACATTCTCCAGAATGCCCGCGAAGCCATGAACGGGCGCGGCGAAATCCGCCTGGCCACGGAATACGGCGAGAACGATTCCGTCCGAATCTTGATCGCCGACACCGGCCCCGGGATTCCGGCGGATAAAATCGACAAGATTTTTGAGGCCTATTTTACGACGCGCGAAAAGGGCACTGGCCTGGGCCTGGCCATCGTCAAGCACAATACCGAAATGTACGGCGGCTCCGTCCACGTGGAATCCAAGCTTGGAATAGGCACCCGCTTTGTGTTAGAGTTTCCATCAAGAATTCTGATGAGGACGTCCAAATGAACTTGTCATTGCCCCCCGTTCTGGTCGTCGACGACGAAAAGAACATGCGCCTTTCGCTGCGCTCGATTCTCATGGGGGAGGGCTACGAGCTGAAGCTGGTCGAATCCGCCGAGGAAGCGCTGGCCGCCCTGGAAAAAGAGGAATTCTTCATGGTCATCACCGACGCCCGTCTTGGCAGTGGCATGAGCGGCTACCAATTCCTGGCCACGGCCTGCAAGCGCTGGCCCAACACGCCATTCCTGATGATCACAGCTTACGCCACGCCCAAGCTGGCCGTGGAAGCGATCAAATCCGGCGCGATGGATTATCTCGCGAAGCCGTTCGCGCCCGAGGAATTGCTGCACGCGGTTTCGCGATGCGCGGAGCGCCATCGGCTGCTGCGCGACAATGCCGCCCTTCGCGCCACCGTCAGCGAGGCTTACCGGTTGGAGCAAATCATCGGCGAATCGCCCAAGATACACGAATTGCGGCAATTGATTCGCAGCGTCGCGCCGACCGATGCCACCGTTTTGATTCTCGGCGAAAGCGGCACGGGCAAGGAATTGATCGCGGGTGCGCTTCATAGCATGAGCCAGCGGCGGCAAAACAATTACATCCGCATCAACTGCGCCGCCATTCCCGAAAACCTGCTCGAAAGCGAGCTGTTTGGCCATGAGCGAGGGTCATTTACCGGCGCCGTCAAACAGAAACTCGGCCGCGTCGAGGAAGCCCACGGCGGCACCATTTTCCTCGATGAAATTGGCGATATGAGCCGCCCGTTGCAGGCGAAGTTGCTCCGGTTTTTGGAAGATGGAACTTTTACGCGCGTCGGCGGAAATGACGAATTGAAAGTGGACGTCCGCCTTATCGCCGCCACCAATCGCGATATCATTGAAGCCATCGGCCAGAATAATTTTCGCGAGGATTTGTTTCATCGCTTGAACGTCGTGCAATTTCGACCGCCTCCGTTGCGCGAGCGCGGCGAGGACATCATTCTGCTGGCGGAGAATTTCCTGCACCATTTTAACGCGACAATGAACAAGCACTTGCGCGGGTTCAGCCAGACGGCGCGGCAGAAATTGATGAGCCACCATTGGCCCGGCAACGTTCGCGAATTGCGCAACGTCATTGAACGCGCCGTCATTCTGGAAACAACAGGAGAAATTCAGCCGCAGAGCCTGCCGGATTTCAATTTGGAAGGCCGCTTGCGGAAATCGGAGGGCATCACCATTTCCGGCAATCAATCGCTGGATGACGTCATGTCGGAGTTTGAGCGCCGCGTCATCGTGACCTCGCTCGAGCAGAATCGATACAACATTTCCAAAACGGCGGAGCAACTGAAACTCAGCCGGCACGCCCTGCGTTACCGCATGCAGCGGCTTGGGATTTCGCTCGGGCCGGACGATGACGGCGGCTCCGGATCAGGCTCGGCGGGCAACGCGTAGCTGTGACGGAACAAAGCCAGGAGATAACCCGAAAAAGCGCCTCTAACCTCGCGCTGGCTTTCATCTTATTGCCGAAGCCCCGCCGCGAAGCCATGGCAGCGCTTTACGCCTTTTGCCGCGAAGTTGATGACGTGGCGGACGAGGAAACGGTGCCGGTCGAAAAGCGCCGCGCAGGTCTCGCTGCATGGCACGAGGACGTTCGCCTTGCTTGCGAAGGCAAAAAGCCTTCCTTCGCGGTAAACAAAGAATTGCAGCCAATCATCGCGCAATACCATCTTCCATTTCACGACTTTGACGATCTTATCCGCGGCGTCGAAATGGACTTGGACATCATGCGCTACCAAACCTACGAGGATTTGGAGAAATACTGCTACCGGGTAGCCTCGGTCGTCGGTTTGTTAAGCATCGAAATTTTTGGGTATAAGAATCCGAATTGCCGGAATTACGCCATCAACCTTGGCCACGCTTTGCAGTTGACGAATATTTTGCGCGACGTCCGAGACGATGCTGAGCGCGGCCGCATTTATCTTCCGCTGGCGGAATTGGAAAAATTCAAGGTCACGCAGGAAGAGATTCTGCGATTCGAGTATTCGGAACGCTTTGTTGCGCTCGCTGCAAGCGTCGCCGCCAAAGCAAAAAGCTACTACGACCTCGCCCGAAAAGCGTTGCCCGAAGAAGACCGCCGCTCAATGATCGCCGCGGAGCTAATGTCCGCCGTCTATTCACGGTTGCTAAATGAACTCGAACGGCGGCGCTACAACGTCTTTGGAGAAAAGCGGGTCAGTCTTAGCAAGGCGGAAAAAATTGGCCTGATTCTGCGCGCCTGGTGGCGGCACTAGGTTAAGAGTTGCGATCCCTCGGGTCCCGTCGGGGTATGGGTTTCCACGCATCCTTGAAGTCAGCCCACCATTTTTCGTAAACGGCGGGGTCTGCTCCGAGCTTTTGGCCAGTTAGCTTCCTGAATGTCTGTCGAACCCTCCACCGCACAGTTTCATCGGGATCGTGCAGCATGGAAACCAGCATGTCCATCGCGGCCGAATTGTTCGCCTCAGAAATTTCTCGCAGGCAAAGCAACCGGGCAAATTGAACGCTGTTCGTCGTCAGCGGATAATAGGCATCGACGGTTGGGCGTGTCGATTTCAGGCGGCGCATGACCTCCAAAATCATAGAGGCATTGGTCGTGTTTAGAAAGTCTCTCCAATCGTCCTTGGAAATTTGGTTGGTCGGGATCAGGCCGAAAGCGGTTTGTGCGCCTTCAGCCTGAGAGATGACAATCTTCTTATAAGTGGCCGCCAGGGCGGAATTGGAATCAGGATAACGGCTCAGCAAGACCCCAGCGCTGTTGCGGACGGTGGGTTCTGGATCATCTAGCATTCCGGCCAGTTCAGAAGCCCGGGCCGACACCCAGCTTGTCAGTGGCGACGCTGGAGTCGTGCCGGTAATGGCATCCGGCCTCGTTACTCGCGCAAGTGCCGCCACGGCAAACCTTCGCGAGCGTTCGTTCGCACCCTCATAGTAATCGCAGATCGCAGGCAGCGCATGCTTGCCAGTCTCTGCGAGGCAGACGGCGGCAGCGGAGGCATTAGTAAATTGGAGTTGATGCAGAAGCCACGGAACCGCTGGCTCAAACTCAAGGTCCGCCATTTCCTCCGGGTCAAACATCTCAGTTTCCTTCGTCAAATTCCACGCTTTCTCTTTTAAACGCGGAAGAAGCTTGGCACACGCTTTCAACTCGGACGGACTGGCGTCCATGCTTTCAAGGAGGGAACGATACATAAATGGATCGTGGTATCGTTCCCGCACAATATCGATCGGCCTTTGCACTATAAGTTCCGGTTGCGGGTCGTTTGGATCATCGGAAGGAGCAGGGTGGGCCTTTCGGTAGGCGTTCAGCCTTTCCGAATTAAATTGCGGGACGGCGCGCGACGTGGCCCGCTCCTCCAACTGTCTTGCTTTCGCAATTTTACGGCCGAAGATTTTGGGGCTGATCAGTGGTTCATGTGACAGAACATAAAGCGAGACTTCGGATTTTTTTCCGTTGGCGGCGGAGATCGAAAGTGGAAAAACGCACTTTTCCGAGGGAAAACTGATGACGAGCGGATTCAATTCTCCGTTGGCCAGCTTCTCGCGGGTAGACTTGGCGATTTCAGGGTTGTCCGGGTGCAAAACATGTTGAAGCGTGAAACCGCTTTTGCTCGGATCAATTTTGGCCGCGACAAAATACCAATGCTTGCTGATGTATTCGTCCAGGATGGATTGTTTGTCCGCGGGAAATGCAAAGCCATGCGTATTCAGCCATTCGGAGAGGCTTCCGCTATTGGTCGTTGCAAGAACAGCCACTTCGTATGCTCCGACTGTCTTGATCTTGATGACGTCCACCGCTGGAGCTTCCGCCCCGTGCGATCCCATCGACAATGACATAATCATTGCGCCATCGTTCATATGCAACTGAGTGAGCCGGCTCAATTCATAGAAACAATCCATCGAACCTTTGCGCACCTCGGGCAGTGACGGGACTGGAACCAGCCAGCCAAATGACTCCGCAGGCCCCTCGTATTTCACCTGCAAGACCATATCCTCCTGGCCTTGGTCGAAAAACAGGATGGCTTTTTGGGTAGGCTCATTAATATCTCGTTGCTTGTTCCATGCTGGCGCCCCGACAAAGCACCCATCCGCTAGGCACGAGATGTACGAGAATAGGAAAGCTGCTAGACCTAATGCGACGCGAATAGGCATATCTCTTATGCTGGCAATTCCGACGGTAAAGTCAAACAAATTCGTGCTCTTTCTAGTTGTGCGGATTAACACCCGGCTTCAGCCAGGTGCCACCGGGAGTGAGCGGATGTCATCGGTTTTAACCGCTTCCAGTTACGCCGGAAAACCGCTGAAGCGGTTTAGGAACCTTCGGCGCGGCCGAACACCCGGCTGAAGCCGTGTGTTAATGAGAGGTCCGTCCTTCGCGCTGCGTATCTACGTTGGGAGATACTCATTTCCGGCTCATTTTTGCGTTCAAGGAGAATTCTGTCCTGCTGCCGTCTCCATTTCAGCGCGAAAATGAGTGTTTCCTTGAGCCAATCTTTGAGGCACAATCATGAAAAGTTAATGGACATTCCCCCACAGGCAGACGCGCCGCCGCTGGAATTGCGCAACGTCACCAAATTTTACGGCGATTTCAAGGCGGTGGATGATGTCAGCTTCACGCTGCCCGCCGGTTCGATCTGCGGTTTCCTGGGGCCGAATGGCGCGGGCAAGACCACCACCATTCGCATGATCCTGGATATCATCCAGCCGACCCGCGGCGCCATCACCGTGCTGGGGCGGCCTTCGGCGCTCGAAGTGCGGCAGCGCATCGGTTATCTGCCGGAAGAAAAGGGCCTTTACAAAAAGATGAAGGCTTGGGCGGTCATTGCCTACTTTGCCACTTTGAAGGGGATGTCGAGAAAAGCCGCGCGGCAGAGGGCTTTTGAATTGCTCGAACGGTATGGCTTGAAGGGTTTTGCCCTAAAACCCACCGAGGCCCTTTCCAAGGGCATGGGCCAGAAAGTGCAAATGCTCGCCTCCATCGCCCACGACCCGGAATTCATCATCCTCGACGAACCGTTTTCCGGCCTCGATCCTGTCAATCAGCAAGTCATGGAGGAAATCATCCGGGACATGGCCGGGCGCAAGCGCACGATACTCTTTTCCACCCACGTCATGCAGCATGCTGAACGCTTATGCGAACGGATCCTGCTCATCGCCAAAGGCAAAAAAGTATTCGACGGCACCATTGCCGAGGCGAAACGGATGCTGCCCCGCCGCGTGCGCATCGAGACGGACGATGACATCGGGCCGTTGCGCGCATTGGATGGAGTGATTTCCGTTGGGCCGGTCGAAACGCCTCGCGGCGCGGTCGGCGCGAATGGTTCGACACTTTGGGAATTGCAAATTCGCGAGAGCGCTGACCCGCAGGCCATCCTGCAAATGTGCTTCGCCAAAGGAATCCGGCTGCGCGGTTTCAACCAATCCGATCCGACCCTGCACGAAGTTTTCATGTGGCTGGTGGGGCCGGAAGCAAGAGAGGCTTCTTTCCGATGAGATTCATATTTCTGGTCGCCTGGCGCGAGTACGCCGAGAACGCCAAAACCAAGGGGTTTTGGATCGGATTGTTTATGTTTCCGTTGATTCTCTTCCTCGCCGTCAACGTTTCTTTCCTGCTGCAGACCAAAGGCACGCCCATCCGCCATTATGCTTTTGTCGATCAATCGGGAAAGTTTGCATCGGTCGTGGAATCCTGCCTGGATCAGCTCAGGCCTCGTCCGGAACAGGGCGCGTCGGTCTCCAATGCGCCACCTCGGTCCTACCAGGCCATCACCTTGCCTGCGGGGATTGATACGAATGCCGATATGTCCACGTTGGACCGCGAGTTGAAACCGTATCTTCGGCGCGAAAAGAACATCAAGGCCGGGTCGGATGGCCCCGAGGTCGAGATGTACGCCGCCATCCTGATTCCACGCGACATTGAAAAACAAATTGTCCGCCCCCATGCAGGGCCGCACGACACGAACACCGCTCCCATTGGAATCGAATACTGGTCCGCCAACCTGGCCGACAGCACCCTGCGCGACGCCGTTGAGCAGGCAGTCAATAAAGAAATTCGCCGTCGGGAATACCTGGCGCGCGGAGTGGACATCGCCGCTATTCTGGAGGTCGAGCAAACTCACGCGCCTTTTGCCAGCCTCAACCCCAACAAGGAAGCAGGCAAAGAAGCGGTCAGCAGCGCGGACATCATCCGCCAATGGGCGCCCAGCGGGTTTGTCTATCTCCTGTGGGTGGCGATTTTTGGCATCTCCCAAATGCTTCTCAACAACATTATCGAGGAAAAATCCAATCGCATCATCGAAGTGCTGCTGTCCTCGGTGACACCCGGCGAATTGATGATGGGAAAATTGTTTGGCATCGCCGCCACAGGCATGACGACTGTGGGCGTATGGATGGGATCCCTGTTTGGCGCTCTAGTCTGGAAATCCGGCGGCGCCACGGATATCCCCGGCCAGCTTTTGCAGGCGGTGCAGACATCGAATTTGGTGCCGATGTTTTTGTTCTATTTCCTGCTTGGATACCTGCTGTATGCGACCTTGATCCTTGCGCTCGGCAGTGTGTGCAACACCATTAAGGAAGCGCAGAGTTACATGGGGATGCTCACGATGATCATGATGGTCCCGATGCTGACCATGGCCTTCATTCCGAAAGATCCCAACGGAACTCTGGCCCGGGTGCTTTCCTGGATTCCGATTTATACCCCGTTCACCATGATGAACCGGGTCAACGCCAACCCGCCCCTGGTTGATGTGATCGGCACAACCCTCCTGATGGTCGCCACTACCGCCGTGGCCCTGTGGATGGCCGGCAGAGTCTTTCGCATCGGCATTTTGCGCACCGGCCAGCCGCCGAAAATCATCGAACTGCTGCGTTGGATAAAAGGCTGACGGGAGGGGGGCGTGTAGCAGTTTTGGGCGGAAGCCGCTGTGTTGACTCTTATTCCAAAGGGCAGGCGGCAATTCTCAAAGTGAAAAAAATTATATTTGTCACCGGAACTGACACCGGCGCGGGAAAAACAGTCTTGACGGCGTTGCTGCTCGCTTTCCTCCGTGAAAAGGGCTGCAACGCGCTCGCCATGAAGCCGTTTTGCTCTGGTTCGCAAGCGGACGCGGAACTTCTCTACAGCTTGCAGAATGCCGAGGAATTCAACGGGCGGGCTGGCCTGCCCACCGCCGCGTTGGACGAAATCAACCCATTCTATTACCCGGAACCCGTGGCCCCCGCCGCCTCAAGCGCCCTGCAAGTCTCGTTGAAGGTCGCAGTGCAAAAGATTCGAGCACTCTCAGACCGGTGCGACTTGCTGTTGGTCGAGGGTTCCGGCGGACTCATGGTCCCGCTAGGGCCAAAATTCCTAATTCGCGACCTCATCGCGTCGCTGAAATGTGACGTATTCGTTGCCTGTCCGAACCGGCTTGGCGTCATAAATCATACGTTATTGACAGTCGAATCGCTGCAAAATGTTGGAACAAAGAATTTTAGGGTCGTCATGATGGAAACCCGTCATTCAGACGAATCTTCGGCAAAAAATGCTGAAATCATCGCAAAAATGAGCCCAAAAACACCGATTTTCAGGCTCCCTTACCTCGGTTTAAGAGCCTCAACTACGAGGGGAATTCAAAAAAGTGCAAAAAAAATGAAAAAAACTCTTGCGGCCTTGGTGGGTGCTGGCTATCTTGATCTCGTTCTTTAGAAAGAAAGTGGTTGGTAAACAAAACCTGTTGACAACCCGCTTCAAATGTTTAATTATGTTTGAAGTTAAAGCTAAGGTATCTGAGATGCCGAGTTAAAGTTAAAAGACACGGCGCTCAGGTTTTTTGTCCCCTGTATGGGAACAAATTGGCGCGCTAAACGCGCCGGATGATCATTGAAAATTGAATTGTGCGAATAGTGAGAGCCCCTTTAAGTCTCGCCTAGTTAGTTGGTGAGATTTGAGGAGTTTTAATTGCAAAATCAGTCCGGGTTAACCACCGGACAAGATTCAAGCTAACGTTTTTATTAACGGAGAGTTTGATTCTGGCTCAGAACGAACGCTGGCGGCGTGGATAAGACATGCAAGTCGAGCGCTGATTAAAGGGTAGCAATATCTCTTAGTCGGAGCGGCGCAAGGGTGCGTAACACGTGGGTAATTTGCCATAAAGTTGGGGATAACTTGCTGAAAGGCGAGCTAATACCGAATGTGACCCGATGGAGGCATCTCTGTTTGGTTAAAGTTGGGGACCGCAAGGCCTGACGCTTTATGATAAACCCGCGGCCTATCAGCTAGTTGGTGAGGTAACGGCCCACCAAGGCTAAGACGGGTAGCTGGTCTGAGAGGACGACCAGCCACACTGGAACTGAGAGACGGTCCAGACACCTACGGGTGGCAGCAGTCGAGAATTTTTCACAATGGGGGAAACCCTGATGGAGCGACGCCGCGTGGGGGATGAATGGCTTCGGCCCGTAAACCCCTGTCATTTGCGAACAAATTGATTCACCTAACACGTGAAGCATTGATAGTAGTGGAAGAGGAAGGGACGGCTAACTCTGTGCCAGCAGCCGCGGTAATACAGAGGTCCCAAGCGTTGTTCGGATTCACTGGGCGTAAAGGGTGCGTAGGTGGCCAGGTAAGTTTGATGTGAAATCTCGAAGCTTAACTTCGAAACTGCATTGAATACTATCTGGCTAGAGGATTGGAGGGGAGACTGGAATTCTTGGTGTAGCAGTGAAATGCGTAGATATCAAGAGGAACACCAGTGGCGAAGGCGAGTCTCTGGACAATTCCTGACACTGAGGCACGAAAGCTAGGGGAGCAAACAGGATTAGATACCCTGGTAGTCCTAGCCGTAAACGGTGCATATTTGCTGTAAAAGGAATCGACCCCTTTTGTGGCGTAGCTAACGCGTTAAATATGCCGCCTGGGAAGTACGGTCGCAAGATTAAAACTCAAAGAAATTGACGGGGGCCTGCACAAGCGGTGGAGTATGTGGCTTAATTCGATGCAACGCGAAGAACCTTACCTGGCCTTGACATGCAAGTAGTAGAACCATGAAAGTGGGACGACTCCGCAAGGAGAGCTTGCACAGGTGCTGCATGGCTGTCGTCAGCTCGTGTCGTGAGATGTTGGGTTAAGTCCCGCAACGAGCGCAACCCCTGTGTCCTGTTGCCACCCAAACGAGAGTTTGGAGCACTCTGGACAGACTGCCTCATCTAAACGAGGAGGAAGGTGGGGATGACGTCAAGTCAGTATGGCCCTTACGGCCAGGGCTGCACACGTACTACAATGCCCGGTACAAAGGGAAGCAAGACCGCAAGGTGGAGCAAATCCCCTAAAACCACGCCCAGTTCAGATTGTCGTCTGCAACTCGACGGCATGAAGCTGGAATCGCTAGTAATGGCGCATCAGCTACGGCGCCGTGAATACGTTCCCAGGCCTTGTACACACCGCCCGTCACATCATGAAAGCCGCTTGTACCCGAAGTCGCTGTGCTAACCGCAAGGAGGCAGGCGCCGAAGGTATGGGTGGTGATTGGGATGAAGTCGTAACAAGGTAGCCGTAGGGGAACCTGCGGCTGGATCACCTCCTTTCTAAGGAGATAAATGGACACGGGGTAAAAACCGTGCTCCTAGGTCGGTCAGAACGGCAGAAATGCCGGCCTGATATGGCTTTCACATTCGCACAATTCAGTATTCAATGGTTCTCATACAGAGGCCAAGGGTGCTTGTTCACCCGTTCGTTACGGTCAGGTTAAGATCTGAGCCGTGCGAATTTGTTCTTTAAAAAGTGGATGGGATCCGAACTCAAATGGAGCCTTATGGGGCTGTAGCTCAGTTGGTAGAGCGGTAGCTTTGCAAGCTATAGGTCAGGAGTTCGACTCTCCTCAGCTCCACCAGCCTTCGCTCGCTAACGCGAGCTGCGGCTCGGCAAGCCGGGGAGTGACGGCGGACAGTACCCTTTATCGGCGGCGAGCGGGCTTGCCGCGCCGAAGCGCGCAGCGCGAAGGCGGGGCGTGTAGCTCAGTTGGTTAGAGCATGCGCTTGATAAGCGCAGGGTCACTGGTTCGAATCCAGTCACGCCCACCACTTTTTGACATAACTTTACCTGGAGACAAAGGTTTGGGTTTAAAAGGCTCAAGCCGGAAGACTCGGGAATGTTCTTTGACAACTACACATAGAAATTTAAGGGCATAGATAATTACAATTCGCTGAGTGACCATCCTAAGATGGTTATCTTTGTGATCAAGCTACTAAGTGCAATACGGTGGATGCCTTGGTGCCAAGAGGCGATGAAGGACGTAGCAGGTTGCGATAAGCCACGGGGAGCCGCATAACAGGCGCTGATCCGTGGATTTCCGAATGGGACAACCCAATCCTGGTAACTCAGGATTATCGACTGGATGAATTCATAGTCCGGCGAAGCCAAACGGGGTGAAGTGAAACATCTCAGTAACCCCAGGAAAAGAAAACGAATGTGATTCCGTAAGTAGTGGCGAGCGAAAGCGGAACAGCCTAAACCGGAGGGATTTATCTCTCCGGGGTTGCGGGACCTCAATGTGATAGGTGAATAGCGAGCGTAACAGCGTGGAAAAGCTGGCCATAGACCGTGACAGCCGGGTGCGCGAAGTTTGAAGCCGTCTAGAGGAATCCCAAGTAATGCGGTGCACGTGAAACTCTGCATGAATCTGTCCCGACCACGGGATAAGGCTAAATACTCCTTGGCAACCGATAGTGAACAAGTACCGCGAGGGAAAGGTGAAAAGAACCCTTTTTAAGGGAGTGAAATAGACCTGAAACCGATTGCATACAATGTGTAGGAGCCGTCGCAAGACGGTGACTGCTTGCCTTTTGCATAATGAGTCTGCGAGTTATTGTCAGTGGCAAGCCTAAGGCTTTTTGAGCCGGAGGCGAAGCGAAAGCGAGTGCTAAATAGCGCGACCAGTCGCTGGCAATAGACCCGAAGCGGAGGTGATCTACTCTTGAGCAGGTTGAAGCTGCAGTAACATTGCAGTGGAGGACCGAACTCGTGAATGTTGAAAAATTCTGAGATGACTTGAGAGTAGGAGCGAAAGACTAATCAAACCCCGTGATAGCTGGTTCTCTCCGAAATCGCTTGAGGGCGAGTCTTATGGAAGTACCCGGCGGAGGTAGAGCACTGAATGGCTTAGGGGCCCCACCAGGCTGCCAAAACCAATCAAACTCCGAATTCCGTCGGTCTCAGTATCATAGGAATCAGGCTGCGAGGGATAAGCTTCGTGGCCGAGAGGGCAACAGCCCAGACCAACAGCTAAGGTGCCTAAATGTGATTAAGTGGAAAGGATGTGACGTTGCTTAGACAGTGAGGATGTTGGCTTAGAGGCAGCCATCATTTAAACAGTGCGTAATAGCTGACTCATCGAGCGATGTCGCGCCGAAAATGATTGGCGATTAAATCACATACCGAAGCTTTGGATTCAGGATTTCCTCGGATTTCCTGAGTGGTAGGAGAGCGTAATCAGTGCAGTGAAGCCTTACAGAAATGGACGGTGGAGCGCTGATTAGTGAGAATGCAGACACGAGTAGCGATAAACCAGATGAGAATTCTGGTCGCCGTAAACCCAAGGTTTCCTGGGCCAGGTTCGTCCTCCCAGGGTTAGCCGGGAGCTAAGATGAGGCCGTAAGGCGTAATCGATGCACAGCAGGTTAAATATTCCTGCGCTGGCTGGGATTAAGTCCGGAGATGCGCATCATGTAAGGTAATTAACCGATCGAATCGTGAGCTTAGGCGCAAGCCGAAGCGTATTACTGGCAATGATGCCGAGAAAAGTTTCCGGTTGTTTCCCCAGTCACCCGTACCGCAAACCGACACAGGTGGGTGGGTAGAGTATACCAAGGCGCGCGAGAGAGACCTCTCTAAGGAACTCGGCATAAATAGCCCCGTAACTTCGGGAGAAGGGGTGCCTGTCGCAAGACAGGTTTCAATAAAGTGGGTTTACCGACTGTTTAACAAAAACACAGCTCTCTGCTAAGTCGTTAAGACGACGTATAGGGAGTGACACGTGACCAATGCTGAAAGATCAAGGCAACTTGTTAGCCGCAAGGCGAAGCTCGGAACCTAAGTCCCAGTGAATGTCGGCCGTAACTATAACGGTCCTAAGGTAGCGAAATTCCTTGTCGGGTAAGTTCCGACCTGCACGAATCGTGTAACGAGTGAACCGCTGTCTCGGAGAGGATCTCGGCGAAACTGTAATTGCGGTGAAGATGCCGCATGCCCGCAGTAGGACGGAAAGACCCTATGCACCTTTACTGTAAGCTCGTATTGTGTTCTGGTTAGTGATGCTTAGCGTAGGTGGGAGACTTTGAAGCCCTGGTTTAGGCCAGGGTGGAGTCGCAATGTGAAACACCACTCTTCGCTAACTAGGATTCTAACCCCAAGCTGTTAGCCAGATGGGGGACAGTGCGTGCGGGTCAGTTTGACTGGGGCGGTTTCCTCCCAAATGGTAACGGAGGAGCGCGAAGCTTGGCTCAGCATGGTTTGCAACTATGCGTCGAGCGTATGGGTATAAGCCAGGTTAACTGTAAGACCTACAAGTCGAGCAGATGCGAAAGCAGGCCCAAATGATCCGACGGTGGAATGTGGAATTGCCGTCGCTCAACGGACAAAAGGTACGCTAGGGATAACAGGCTGATCGGGTCCAAGAGTTCATATCGACGACCCGGTTTGGCACCTCGATGTCGGCTCATCGCATCCTGGGGCTGGAGAAGGTCCCAAGGGTCCGGCTGTTCGCCGGTTAAAGCGGTACGCGAGCTGGGTTCAGAACGTCGTGAGACAGTTCGGTCCTTATCCACTGTGGGCGCAGGAAACTTGAGGGGTTCATTCTCTAGTACGAGAGGACCGAGAATGACGCACTTCTGGTGTGGCAGTTGTTCCGTCAGGGGCAGCGCTGCGTAGCCATGTGCGGAAGAGATAAGCGCTGAAAGCATCTAAGTGCCAAGCTCCTCCCAAGATATTGTTTCCCGGACGCAAGTCCCTAAAGACCCCCGGAAGACTACCGGGTTGATAGGTTAGGCGTGCAAGCGGAGTGATCTGTTTAGCGGACTAATACTAATCGGTCGTGCGGCTTGATTGCTTTTTCTCTTCGGAGAATAAGTGATTTCAACTCGCGAATTGGATTGCTGTGTCCTTTGTTCTGTGTGTAGTTTTCAGTGAATATTCCTGGAATCGTTTCCAGCACGATCTTTTGACAATTTTTTGGTGGCTATGAAGCTGTGGTCCGACCCGTTCCCATCCCGAACACGGCCGTCAAACACAGTCTTGCCGATGGTAGTAGTTGTATAGCTTCTGCGAGAGTAGGACGCCGCCAGATCTTTAATTAAAGCCGAAACAAAATCTTTATTGTTTCGGCTTTTTTTGTTTTTCAGCCCTATATTTCCACCCGATGCATATTGAAATTGTCAATACGGGCAGCGAGTTGATGATCGGCCGGGTTCTCAACACCCATCAGCAGTGGCTTTGTCGGCAGCTTACCGATCTCGGTTACGAAGTGAAAAGGCAAATCGCCATCGCCGACCAAGCCCGCGAAATCCAATCCACCGTCGCGGAGTCACTTTCCCGTGCCGATCTTGTAATTGCCACTGGCGGGCTGGGGCCGACTTCCGATGACATCACCCGCACGTTAATTGCGCAGCTTCTCGACCGGAAACTGATTCTCCATCCAGAAACTTTGGAGCGTTTGGAACACTTCGTTGCCCGTCGCAAAGGAAAATTGCTCGAAAGCATGAAAGTTCAGGCAATGATTCCCGTGGGCGCACGGGTTTTGACAAATTCCAATGGGACAGCGCCAGGCCTTGCGATTCATGTGAGTCCAAACAAACTTCGTGCCGACGGAAAAGCCTCGTGGCTGATTTTGCTGCCCGGACCTCCTCGGGAACTTCGTCCAATGTTCGCGGAATGTGTTGTTCCACTGCTAAATCAGGAGATGCCGCTGCCCGAAGTGTCCGTGTGCCTGATATTGCGGACGACGGGATTGCGGGAATCCGCCGTTGAGCAGGCGATTTCGGGTCCATTGGAGGAATTCGTCAACGCTGGTTTGGACTTGGGCTATTGTGCGCGGATCGGCGAAGTGGAAATTCGCCTCGCCGCCCGGGGCGAACAGGCGGTCAACATCGTCCAGCAATCTGAGCATATTGCGCGGCGCATCCTGGGAAATTCAATTTACGCCGTTGGCGATGAGACTCTTGAGTCCGTCGTCGTGAATTTGCTGAAAGCTGCAGGCAAAACCGTCGCCCCGGCTGAATCCTGCACAGGGGGGTTCCTCGCGCACCGAATTACGAATATCCCTGGAGCATCAAGCGTCTTGAAATGCGGCTTTGTCACCTACAGCAATGAAGCCAAAGAACAAATGCTTGGCGTCAGCCGTTTCAGTCTGGAGGAACATGGCGCCGTCAGCGAAACCGTCGCCCGTCAAATGGCCGAAGGCGCGCGAAAAAATTCCGTCGCAGATTTTGGAATTGCCATAACAGGCATTGCCGGGCCGGATGGCGGCACCGAGTCAAAACCAGTTGGTACCGTTTTCCTGGCCATTGCGAGCGAAAAGGGGAGTGAAGCGCAGCGCCAATTCAACCCGTTCGACCGCGAAACATTCAAAAACGTCACGACACAGCAAGCTTTGGACATGATTCGGCGCGCCCTGATCGCGTAACCTCAATCGCCGAACAGCTTTTTCAATTGATCGCGTGCTGAGCTTTCGCGCGGGCTTGCGCCTTTCGCGGCAAATTCGCGGCGTGCCATCTCGAAATACTCGCAGAAATTCGCCACCGCTTTCTCCTGAACCGGATCCGCCCGGCGATCCCTGCACTGATGGGCCACCCGCGCGTCGTAGCTGACGCAATTCAAGCAAACTTTCAGATCCGCGCTGCAGCGGTGGCACGAATCGCCGCGGCCCGGCTGTCCGGCCAGATTCCATTCCCAGCCGCACCGATGGCAATGTCGAGTTGCACTCATGCCCGCAAAACTACGCCTTTCCACAGGGCTTGCCAAATGGATTGAGCGTTCGGGCCTCGGGTAATGTCAAAAACTTTGTTCTTGTCAATTTCATTTGCCAGCATTGGGGTGGATATGGTATAATCCAGTCGTCTCAGTCGGTGATGCTTTTAACCAGAGGAATCGCTTATGTATTTCGGAGCCGATTACCACCCTGAACATTGGGTCCATCCGTTCGCCGGGACAGCGGAAAATCCCGAATCCCGCTGGCGAGAAGACGTTGCCCTCATGGTGACTGCCGGGATGAACGTGGCACGAATGGGGGAATTTGTCTGGGGCCTCTGCGAACCGCGCGACGGTGAATTCGATTTTTCCTGGCTGAAGCGCGTGATGGATTTGATGCGCGAGGAAAACATCAAAGTCGTCCTCGCCACGCCGACCGCCGCGCCGCCCGTTTGGTTGACAAAAAAACATCCGGAAATCCTGCCGACTGACGAGCGCGGCCATCCGCTTTGCAACGGAACCCGCCACTCATGCTGCTTGAACAGTGACCTCTATTGGGACTACTCGCGACGGATTATTCGGGCGCTGGGCGAGGCACTGGGCAAACATTCGCAACTGATTGCCTGGCAAATTGATAATAACATCGGTGCGCATTCACTTCAGCCGTGTTTCAACCAGGAAACCGAACGCGACTGGCACCTGTGGCTGGAGGCCAAATACAAAACCATCGACAACCTCAACAACATGATGGGCTGCCGTTTTTGGGGCCAGACTGTTGATGATTGGTCGCACATCCCGATGCCGCGCCCCGCTCCGGCCCCGCACAATCCGGCGCTGCTGATGGACTGGCATCGCTTTTGCAGCGATACCGTGGTCGCTTTCGTGCGGATGCAGACGGAATTGCTGAAGGAGCTTTCTCCCAATATTCCCGTCACCACGAACATGCGCGCCTTTGGTCAGAATCTGGATTTATTTGACGTGGCTGACGTTCTTGATTTTGTGTCGCTGACAAGCGCCGCCACCATCAAATCCAAGTCCGCCGAAAATGCCTGTGAATTGGATTTCTTGCGCTCGTTGAAAAAGGAAAACGTCAATATGCCGGGCGCCTCGAGTGGTTTTTGGGGCATCGAGCAGAAGGCGGGGCAGGTGAATTGGCAGGACGTGAATTCTGTGGTGCGTCCGGGTGTGGTGCGGCTGTTCACCTATCAGGCGCTTTCGCGCGGCGCGAACGGAATGCTCTATTTTTACTGGCGGCAGCCGCGCATGGGCCAGGAGAAATTCTACGGCGGCATCCTTTCGCATAACGGGCGCGGGGACAACCGCATGTACAAGGAAATCAGCGAAATTGGGCAGGAGATCAAGCGCCTGGCTCCCGCCCTGGAGAGAACAACCGTCCAGCCCGAAGTCGCAATTCTTTACACCCACGAAAATGCCTGGTCGATGGGTTTGCCGCGCCAGCCAAACAAGCATTTTTCGCTGCGCGACCACGTCCAGCTTTTTTACACCGCGCTGCATGACCGCAACATCCCGGTCGATTTTGCGCGCCCCAGCGAAAATCTGTCCAAGTACAAGCTTGTCATCGCACCGTCGATGAGCTTGCTGGCGGGCTGCGAAGCCGACGCGCTGAAATTGTATGTGCAAAACGGCGGCACGCTGGTGGCGACGTGCAATACCGGTCTCGTCGACGAGCATCACATTGCCGCCGACACAGGATATCCGCACGATCTGACGGATTTGTTCGGCTTGGAGGTCGTCGAATTCGATCCGCTGGCGCCCGACGAGGAAAATCATCTCGCGTTCAAGGGCGGGTTCGCAACGAGCCATCTGCATACGGCGCGTTTGTGGTGCGATGTCATCGAGGCGAACGGCTGCCAGATTCTTTCGACATTCACGAAGGATTTTTACTCGGGCAAACCCGCGCTGACCCTGAATGAATTTGGCCTTGGCAAGGCTATTTACGTCGGGACGGTCTCGCAGCAATATTTCTATTACGATCTGGTGAGTTGGCTGAGAAATTTGTGCCTGCTGGGTTCGTTGTTGAAGGTTCCGGATTCCGTGGAAGTGAGCATGCGGCAAAAGGAGGGGACGCGCATTTTCTTCCTGCTCAATCACCAAAACACCCCGGTGCGCATCACGTTTTACAAGCCGATGCACGATTTCCTGACCGAGCGAACGTTCAGCGGCAATTACGACATCCCGCCGCACGGGGTGCTCGTTTTGGATGAGCACCTCGCGGACAAAACAGCGGGCGCAGTGGACGACACCACGATTGTGGCGCGAAAATCCGCGCTCGATCCGGTGCATTAATCCAGCCGCTGAATCTTCGCGCCCAGCGCATTGAGCCGCTGGTCGATGCGCTCGAAGCCGCGATCGATCTGCCGGATGTTGTGAATTGTCGATTCGCCCTCGGCGCAAAGCGCGGCAATTAGCATCGTCATGCCGGCGCGAATGTCGGGACTGGTGAGCGTGGAGCCACGCAATTTCGCGGGGCCGATCACGACGGCCCGATGCGGATCGCACAAAATGATTTGCGCGCCCATCGCAATCAAATTGTCCACGAAGAACAGGCGTGATTCATACATTTTCTCGTGGATCAAAATCGTGCCTGCGCATTGGGTGGCCGTTACAAGCGCGATAGACGTCAAGTCCGCCGGGAAACCTGGCCACGGCGCGTCGTCAATTTTTGGAACCGCTCCGCCGAGATCGTGGGTGATTTTCATCGATTGCCCGGAGGGTACGAGCAGGTCATTGCCTTGTGCGACCACTTCGATGCCGAGGCGATTGTAAATTTGCAGCAGCATCCGGTTGTCGTCGTGGCAGACATCCTTGATAAGCAATTTTCCGCCGGTCACCGCCGCGACGGAAATGAAACTGCCAACTTCCAAATAATCCGGCCCGACTTTGTGCCGTGTCCCATGCAAGCGATCAACGCCCTGGATGTATAAAATGTTTGACCCGATGCCTTCGATCTTCGCGCCCATCTGCACCAGCATCCGGCACAAACCTTGGACGTGCGGTTCGCAAGCGGCGTTGCGCAAAATCGTCTGACCCTCGGCCAGCGAGGCGGCGCAAACCGCATTTTCCGTCGCGGTCACCGAAGCTTCGTCAAGCAGAACGTCGGCCCCGCGGAGTTTGCTTGCCTTCAACTCGAATCCGTCCGGGCGCGTTTCCACCTGGGCTCCGAGCGCTTGCAACGCGAGAACATGCGTATCGAGGCGCCGGCGTCCGATGCGGTCGCCGCCTGGCTTGGGCAGAAACACGCGGCCGCTGCGCGCCAAAATTGGACCGGCCAGCGTTACGGAGCCGCGCAGTTGCGCGCAAAGTTTCGCCGGCAGATCGGACTTCGGATTATTCGCCGCGCAAATCGTGGCCGAATTTCCGGTCACCTCGACGCTCACGCCCAGCTTGCGCAGAATCTGCTGCATGATGGTGACATCTTCGATGGTGGGAAGATTATCAATCGTCACTGGTTGATCGGTCAGGCAGGCGGCGGCGCAGACGGGCAGCGCTTCGTTTTTATTTCCCTGCGGCGTGATTTCGCCGGAAACAACCGCTCCGCCGACCACGTGAAATCGTTCGTTCTTCGCGCTCATGGCATTTGTGAATGGCGGCTGGATAGCGCGCCAACGCCGATATTGAAATTCTCCGCGCCGCGGTTCAATGCGAATCGCGAAACAAATGAAAATATTTTTTGCGAACGCAGTTTGCGTTACTTTCTTGAACACGCGCGATAACGTCGGTATTGTTTTACCACCATGAAGCCGAGTGCCGCATTCTTGGTAATTTTGGCAAGCGCCATCCTCTGCGTTTCCTGCTCACGGCAGGGCAGGCTGCCGCCGCATGACTATTCCTACGCGTGCTTGAATAATCTTCGGCTCTATGACACGTCGAAAAAGCAATGGGCTGACGAGAATGGTAAAAAGCTGACGAACGAAGTGACTATGGATGATTTGCGCCCATACCTTGGAAAAGGGCCGAACGGTGATTTGCCGACGTGTCCCTCTGGCGGGAAAATTTCGTTAGGCCGCATTGGAGACAAAACATTGTGCTCCATTCACGGCGCCGTCCCGTAGAGTCCCATGAAATAAATTCGCGCACGAATCGGAAGCGGGGCCGATCCGTGCGCGTGGCGGAGGACGAGTTTACTTTTTAGCGTGGCGAAGAAAATCAATTGAACTGAAACACCGCCTCATGCTGGAAGAGGCTGGCCCATTCCTGGGCGGAAACTTTGTCATCTTTCGAGCCGCCCTGTAACTGCCAAATTCCATTTTGGCCGCGAATGAGGGCAGCGCCACCGAAGCGGGCGATGACTTTTTGTTTTTTGTTTTTGATTTCGGATTGTCCATTCGTGTTCGTATTCATGCGAGAACACTAACGGACGGGGTTGGACAAAGACTGTCCAACGAACGAAATTATTTCTTGGAACCGAGGTCGACGCAGTAGAGTTTGTCCGTGCTGCGCGCGTAGAGAAAGCCGTCCGCGAGTGCCGGATAAGCGCGAACACCATTCGGCATCACTTGGGCGCGGTCGGAAGACTTGAATGCGTCGGGAGCGGTGGCGGCGCGGATCAATTCGCCTCCCTCGGTTAGGATTAGCAAATTAGAGCCGGCCAACACCACCGTCCCTGCGCCCACTGAACTCTCGTCCCAACGCACTTTTCCTGTCTTGAACTCGACGCAGCGCAGGCTCGGCGAAGGGCTGAAACCGGGGTCAGCTCGTCCGTTGATGCCGTAAAGAAATCCGTCGGCGTAAATACTGGTGGCGTAATGGTTCGAAAGCAGGTCGTCGCCCGACCAGATTTTTTCCAATTTGTTGTCGTGGACGCGCAGCAGAATTGCGCCGGTTCCATAACAAGCGGAGAGAAAAATCATGTCGTCGACAACCAGCGGAGTGGCGGCGTTGACGGAGGCATTCATCATTGAGCGCCAATGGTAATCGAATTGGATTTTTCCGTCGCCCGGGGCCAGCCCTACCAATCCGGCCCGCGTGAAGAAAAGCGCGCAACGATGGTTTTCGACGGTGGCGGCGATGGGTGACGAATATCCGGCTTCATCATGGCTGGTTTTCCAAAGCACGGTTCCAGTCGCGGCGTCAAAGGCTACGATGCCCGCACCATCCTCGCCGCCAATGTTCATCAGGACCGCGCGCCCTTCCACCAACGGCGAGCAAGCGGCTCCGAAAAATCCTTTCGATTGGTGAAACTGCTTTTTTGTATCGCTTTGCCAGATGATTTTTCCGTCCGCGAGATCAAGGCAGCTCAACATTCCCTCCGCGCCGTACGTATATATCTTGCCGCCCGCGATGCAGGGAGTGGCGCGTGGTCCATCGTCGAATCCGAAGTCGTCGCGGTAAGAAGTTGCGTAGGATTTGCTCCATTTCGGATTTCCGGTTCGCGCATCCATGCAATCGATCAATTCCTTGTCATCAATTCGTTGGAAAAGAATCAAATTCCCGCCTGCAACAACCGGTCCGCTGAAACCGTGGCCGACCGATTTCTTCCAAACAGCCGGCGGTCCGTCTTTCGGCCATGTGTTGGTGAGCGATCCGGGATAAACGCCATTGCGGGTGGGCCCAAGAAATTGCGGCCAATCCGCAGCGCGCAGCCCGGAGGCGGCGAAACAGCATAGAAGGAAAAGCAAAATCATCGCGCGTCGCATACGTCAAACATCGAATAACTCAGCAATCACAATGTCGAACTCCGGTATCAACGCTTCCACCAGTTTTTCTTTGCCCGCCAGAATTCCGCGCAATGCCAGACCATATTGCATCCCGTGGTAAAGCTCCACGTTGTCGTAGCGTGGATCCACCATCCAAAGGCGCGGCAGGCTGGAGTCCTCGTAAATCGATTTTTTCAGAACCGTGTCAACGTGATGGTCTTCCGAATCGATGACCTCCACCGCCAGCCACAATTTTCCAGTCGCCGCGGTTACCAGCGCGAGATCGGGCCGGACCATCGTTCCCGCCGACATCTGCACGATGGAGCGTGGGGAAAGCAATCGGGTGACGCTGGTATTGGCCAGGCCCCGGGCCATTCGGGCGTGGAGCCGGGCGCAGATTTTTTCGTGGCGCATACCGGGCGGTGAACGCATCACCGTCTCCCCATGCACAATTTCTTCGTAAGGCTCGCTCATGCGTCAAATAGACAATTGTTCTGTCCGGCCAAACAAGAGGTGAGCCTTATCCGGCTTTAAGATAGTTAGACGCAGAAGTGCCGCTGCGCAAGTTTTCTTCTGAGGCGAAAAAGACATTGCAAGGTCCGTGTGAAGCGCCATCGAATGCGCAATATGCTATAATCTCCAAAAAGTGGCAACATCCGTTACACTGTTGATTATAAGGCATTTAAGTGGCAACAAAAATGGCAACAAGGTGGCAACAACCGGCAACATTTTCGGGCTCGCGGCCCTGATCCGGTTCGGCACGCGCCGCCTTTTCTTCCAAAAAATAGACTGCATGAAACTTTCTACAACAAGGAAACGAAGCAAACGAAGAACTTGTTTCACTAGGGGATGATACCAGATTCTTCATTAAGCATATTTCCCTCGCCAGAGTATCCAGGCATTGAAGATGCGCTGGAAGAAGTGCCGGGCGCGCGGGAAAATCTCGGAACCTCCGAAGCGCCGTAGGCGCGGCACCGTTGTAGAAAAGCATCCGAAAACATTCTCGAGCTCCGTCAGGAGCGGCACTGGAGGCAAGCACTCGTGCGGGGCAGGCGCCGCTCCTGACGGAGCTTGAAAATCTTTTGGCATCATTTCTGCAACGGTGCCGCGCCTACGGCGCTTGGCGGCAACGCGGAATGAAGAATTTTGTCTTACACCCGTTTCACAACCTGCCGCGAATGGGGATTGAAATAATTTCGAGCAAGGGATTAGATAGCCGTCCAATGGCATTGCGTTTGTTCAATACTTTGTCCCGCGCCGTCCAGGAATTCGTTCCGCTGGATGCGGCGGGAAAGCGCGTCGGCCTCTATTGCTGCGGGCCGACTATCCATGATTTCGCCCATATCGGCAATTTCCGCACGTTCGTTTTTGCCGATCTCGTCCGCCGCCACCTTCTGGCCAAAGGCTTCGAAGTCCGGCACGTCATGAACATCACCGACGTCGAGGACAAGATTATCAAGCGCGTGGCCGAGCGGAAAATGGCGTTGCGCGAATACACGGCGCAATTCGAGAACGCTTTCTTCGAGGATTTTCAGGCGCTCCAATGCCTTCGCCCGAACGAAACGCCGCGCGCGACGGAACACATTGCCGACATCATCGGCTTGATCGAGAAATTGACGGCGCGGGGAATTGCGTATCGCGCCGGTGACGGCTCCGTTTATTTCAGCATCGAGAAATATCGCGCCAGCGGGGCGACCTACGGGCAATTGCTGAATTTGAATTTCGAGCACATGCGCCCCGGCGAACGCGTTGCCAGCGACGAATACGCCAAGGACGCCGTGGCGGATTTCGCGCTCTGGAAAGCGCGGGTGGAATCGGACGGCAGCGTGTTCTGGCCAAGCCCATTTGGCGAAGGCCGTCCCGGCTGGCACATCGAGTGCAGCGCGATGAGCATGAAGGCGCTCGGAACGAGCTTTGATCTCCACCTTGGCGGCGAAGATTTAATTTTCCCGCATCACGAGGACGAAATTGCGCAAAGCGAAGGCGCGGGCGCGCAGGAACCGGGCAAGCCTTTCGTCAAGTATTGGATGCACGGGGCGCACCTGCTCGTCGAGGGAAAAAAGATGAGCAAGAGCCTCGGCAATTTCTATACCCTGCGCGATTTGCTGCAGCAGGGATTCACCGGGCGCGAACTTCGCTATTTGCTGCTGCAAGCCCATTATCGCGAGTCGTTCAATTTCACTCTTGATGGATTGCGCGGCGCCCGCACGGCGCTGGCCCGCATTGACGGGTGCCTCGCCCAACTGCGCGAGATTGCCGGTTCCGCGAAACCGGGCGCAGAGGATGCGCTTGTCGCGCAAGTTTTCGCCGTGCTCGACGAGGACTTCAACGTCTCAGGCGCGTGGGGAGCGATCTTCGAATGGGTCTCGGAGAATTACAAGTTGATCCTCGCCAAGGAAATGTCGAATGAACGCGCCGCATCTGCCCTGGCCGCGTGGGAAAAATTAAATTCGATCATGGCCATCGGCCAAGCCGGCGAAGCCGAAATTCCCGCCGAAGTGCAAGCGTTGCTCGAAGAGCGGCAGGCGGCTCGAAAAGCGAAGGATTTCAAGCGCTCGGATGCTATCCGCGACGAATTGAAAGCGAAAGGCTGGGTGATTGAGGACACGCCGAAAGGCCCTCGCCTGAAAAAAGCATGAGCGGCCTTTTCATCAGCTTCGAGGGCACGGAAGGCAGCGGAAAATCCACCCAAATCGGAATCCTGGCCGAACGCCTGCAAGAGGAAGGCTGCGTGGTTCGGAGATTTCGCGAACCCGGCGGCACGGACATTGGCGAAGAAATCCGGCACACGCTGAAGCACAGCAACGTCAATCACGCCATGATGCCGGAAACGGAGTTGCTGCTCATGAACGCCAGCCGCGCCCAATTGGTCCGCGAATTGATCCGCCCCGCGCTGGCCGCTGGTGAAATCGGTACTGACAGATCGGTTCTACGATTCCACCATCGCCTATCAGGGGCACGGGCGCGGGTTGGATTTGAAAATCGTCCGCGCGATTGTCGAGTGCGCCGTCGGCGAAACAAAGCCGGATTTGACCCTGTTGCTGATGGTGCCCGTTCAGCTGAGCGAAGACCGGCGCAAAGCGCGGATGCTGCCCGGCTTGGAAGTCATTCGCGACCGCATGGAAGAAGCGGATCGCAGCTTTTTCGAGCGCGTCGAAAAAGGCTACAAGCAATTGGCTATCGATGAACCACAACGCGTCCGCACCGTCGACGCCACGGCAACGCGCGAAGCTGTGACGGAATCGATTTGGAAACTGGTCGAACCGCTTGTGCGAAAGAGTGAGTTAGCCAAGTCCCTGCGCAAAGCGAGCTGATTCTGCCGAGCCATTCTAATGGGGTGTGATTAGAAGTGGGTGAGGGTCGCTGCCCGTTAGGCGCGGCTGTGTCGAAGACCAGCCGCAGCGCGTTGACCCTCCAGGCGCGTCGGTCAATTCCACGTTGCTGCGGCTGGTCTTCGACACAGCCGCGCTCCGCCGAAATTCATGTGCGCGGGGGCGCCTGGTGCTGGCGTTCCGGAATTTCCAGCATTTTGAAACGGCGCAGATGATCCACAAGATCAAGCTCCGGGTTGGCCTTCGACGGACGCAAAATCATGTCGCCACTGGCGCTTTCCAAAAACACCAAGGTGGACTTGTAACCGAGGTTCCGCCGCGCTTGCACCGCGCTGGGAATGGTCACCTGGCCCTTTTTCTTCATATACAGAACTTCCATTGTCAGGAATTTCCCTCACCCGGTCCAGAATGCAATTTTGTTTCAGCCAGCCGCCGCCTTTTGGATCCTTTGGCACATTACAAAACTCCCTTCCCTTTGGAATAGATGACAAACTTGGATTGCATCATAGTCTGCCCATGACAAATACAATTTCTCCGATTGATCAGCAGGAACGCCGGGCGGTTCTCGCTGTCTGTATTTTGGCGGCGTTTGCGGATGGCGTGCAGGTGGAAAGTGAACGCGCCCGCATCCTGCAAATCGCCAAGGGATTCTCTGGCGAAGCGCTCGACCCCGCGCCAGTCTATCAAAACGTCCTCAGCGGCAACCTCACGCTGGCCGCGGCCGCGAGTCAAATCCAATCGCTGCAAGGCCGGGCGCTGGCCTACGAAATGGCCGTGTGCGTTTGCGACGCCGATGGAGTCGCCACGGACGCCGAAAAGAAATTTCTCGCGGATTTGCATCAAGCCCTTCGCCTTGACAGCGCCTCCACTTCCGTTCATCAGCAAACTGCCGAATCCCTTGGAGCGGCGCCGCCGATCGGGGCTCCTCCCGCTGCCAGCGCGGGCGTGAATGCGAATCGTGAAACGGAGATCGACAAGATGATTTTGAACGCTGCGATATTGAACGGCGCGCTGGAGATCATGCCGCACACGCTGGCCACGATGGCGATTGTCCCGTTGCAGATGCGACTGGTGTATCGAATTGGCAAGGAGTACGGATTTGAATTGGACGGCGGCCACGTGAAGGATTTTCTGGCGACGGTCGGCGTCGGTTTAAGCTCGCAGGTTTTGGAAGGCTTCACGCGCCAGCTCATAGGAGGATTTGCCCACCATTTGGCGGGCGGCTTGATTGGCGGATTGATCGGCGAAGCGACTGGGTCTGCGATGGCGTTTGCCTCCACCTATGCGCTCGGCGAAGTGGCGCGGCGGTATTATGCGAGCGGCCGCACGCTCACTACCAGTCAGCTAAAAGATGCCTTCTCGCAAATGCTCGCGAACGGCCGATCCCTTCAAAGCCGGTATTCCGGCGACATTTTGCAACAGTCCCGGCAGGTCAACGTCAGCGACCTGCTACCGCTTGTAAACCAACGATAACAACCAACTCATACGGAAAGGCAAAATTATGCTCTTTTGCAGAACATTCCGCTCGGCAAGGTTCCTGATCAAAGGCCCGGTCATTTTGGTTTTTCTGCTCATCGTGAACGCGATGACTTATCACGGCGAATGGTGGGTGAAGTGGGCTGCGCTCGGAATCGGCCTCGCCTGGGTGCTCGCGCTCATGCGGGTGCTCCGGGCGGTGGCGCTGGTTGGCGGATTGGCCGCGCTGTTTGCGTATTTTCGCAAGCGGCCTTAATTGAAGCTCGGTAGGGCGAGGCTCCCGCCGAGCCTTCCCATTACTCCCATTAGTCCCATAACTCCCAGTTTCATGCGAGGCATGGGAATAATGGGACGGCTCGGCAGAGCCTCGCCCTACCATGCTTATTCTGTCAAAGCGGCTTCGTTTTGGGCCTGCGATGCGGTAGCGTTCTCGCGAATGAGCGAACGTGATGTTGTGATTGTGGGAGGCGGCGCGGCTGGGATGTTTGCCGCTATTATCTGCGCTGAGGCCGCTCCCGGCGCGCGTATTACCGTCCTCGAAAAAAGTTCGCATTTCCTCGCCAAGGTCCGCATCTCCGGCGGCGGGCGCTGCAATGTCACCCATGCCTGTTTTGATCCGCGCGAATTGAGCCGCCGTTATCCGCGCGGCGGATCGGCGCTGCGCGGGCCGTTTCACACCTTTCAACCGCGCGACACCGTGGCGTGGTTCGAGGGGCGCGGCGTTCGGCTGAAAACCGAAGAGGACGGGCGCATGTTTCCCATCACCGATTCTTCGCAAACGATTATCGACTGCCTTGCTCAATCGGCTCGCGCGGCGGGAGTTGAAATGCTGGCGAACAGCGGTGTTGAAAGGGTGGCGCGGGACGGCGCTAAGTTCGCGTTGACGCTCGCTGGGGGAAAGACGATTTCATGCGGGCAATTGATGCTCGCCACTGGCGGCTGCCGGTCGGCGGCAGCGGGACAGTTGGCTGTGTCGCTCGGACACGCGCTCGAAGCTCCGGTGCCCTCGCTTTTCACGTTCCACGCAAAAGAGGATTGGCTGCGGGAATTGTCAGGCATCTCGATTGATCCCGTGGAAGCGAGCATTCCCGCCGCTGGATTGCGCGAGAGCGGCCCGATATTAATCACACACGCAGGAGTGAGCGGGCCCGCGATTCTAAAGCTCTCTGCCTGGGGCGCGCGCGAGCTGCACAAGCTCAATTACCAGTTTCCGCTGCACATCAACTGGCTCCCGAAATTGAATCACGAACGCATTGCGGAACATTTAGAGGCCCGCCGCGCCGCTCATCCCGCGCGATTCGTCGTGAACGTGCCGGTGGCCCCGCTGACGGCGCGATTATGGGAGCGGCTGGTGCTGGCGTCCGGCTTGAATCGCGAGACTCGCTGGGCGGATCTTTCACGCTCGGCGCGCCATCAACTCGTCCAGCAACTGGCAAACACCCAGCTAAATATCTCCGGCAAAACATTGAACCAGGATGAATTCGTGACGTGCGGAGGTGTCAGCTTGAACCAAGTCAATTTCAAGACGATGGAGAGCCGCGTTTGCCCGGGCGTTTATTTCGGTGGAGAATTGCTGGATATCGACGGCATCACCGGCGGATTCAATTTCCAAGCGGCTTGGACGACAGGGGGGATCGCGGGCAAAGCCATGGCGCAGAAGCTATCGCCCGTTATATGATTTGCATTTGACCTCTCGCTGTCCGTTAGTGGAGCATTCGGCGCGAATGGGTTTTAATCCGGAGTATTATATAGGCTTGGTGCGCGAAAAGCCGTGGATGCTTTTGGTATTCGCGTTCCAGCTTTGGATGATCGTCGATGCCATTCGCCGCGGTGAATATTTATGGGCGCTGGTCATTTTCATCCCTCCCGGAATCGGCGCAATCTGGTATTTTTTCTACGTTTATCGAGGCACGCCCTCGTCGGTGGGGGCCTTTGAACTTCCCGGCGCCGGCAGCCGCGTGCGCATCAAGGAGCTTGAAGCGTTGATTCATAATCTCGACAAACCCCACCATTATTTCGAGCTGGGTGACATCTATTTCCGCAAGGGCAAGATGACGAAAGCCGAGTCGTGCTATCGCGCTTCATTGGAACGCGATCCGCAGGACATCGATGCCCGCGCGCACCTAGGCCAATGCTTGCTGCGGCAGAAAAGAGCGCAGGAAGCGTGTCCGCTGCTTTACAACGTCTGCACGGAAAATCCCAAGCACGATTACGGTTATTCGCTGATGGCGTATGCCGAGGCGCTCGGCGCTTTGGGCGACAAGGAAGGCGCGATTGGTGTCTGGCAGCAAGTATTGAAGGATCACAACTACGCTCGCGCCCGCGTTCAACTTGGCGAACTCTATCTGGCCACAGGACAAAATGATTTGGCGCAGGCGGAATTTCGAGCAACCATCAGCGACGACCGCCACGCCCCGGGCTTCCAGCGCAAACGGGATCGCTGGTGGATTTGGAAGGCGAAGCGGCTGGTGAAGTAGAATAAATTTATGGAAAAGATCGGATTTGTCGGAGTGGGCCGGATGGGCGCCAACATGGCGCGCCGCCTCAAAGAACAGGGGTTCACTGTCTCCGCCGTTTATGACATTAACCCGGAAGCGGCGAAAGCCCTTGCTCTTGAATTGAGCTGCGAGGCGGCGTCGGATTTGAAAAGCATCACACAATTGTCGGACGTCATCATCACTGTCGTGACGGACGACAAGGCGATGAAGGGAATTTATCTCGGTGGTTTGTTGAATCGCAGCCGGGGCAAGTTGTTCATCAATTGCGCCACCGTGTCGCCGGACATCCACGCCTGGGTGCAGCAAAAAGCCGATAAGACCGGGGCGGAAGTTTTGGAGGCGTGCATGGCGTCAAGCATAACGCAGGCTCGTGAAGGCACGCTCTATTTGATGTGCGGCGGAACGGCGGCCGCCTTCAATCGCGCCAAGCCCATTCTCGAGAAATTGTCCAATTCCACTCGGTACATCGGCGCGGCGGGCAAGGCCGCGCAGGTCAAGGCGCTCGTCAACATGGTGATGAACATTAACACGGCTGGGTTGGCGGAAGGTCTTGGATTGGGCGCGGCGCTCGGTTTGGATCTGACGCTCTTGCGCGAGGTGTTTTCGCAAACCGGCGCCAACTCGCGTGTCTTGCAGACCGACGGCGAAGACATGCAGAACCGCGAGCATTGCTGTTTTTTTTCCGCCGCGCACGCCGCCAAAGATTCGGGCATCGCGCTCCGATTGGCGAAAGAGCTGGGGCTGAATCTCCCGCTGGCCGCCGCCACAAAAAAGCAATTCGACAAAATGATCGCCGAAGGTCTGGGCGAATTGGATAAATCTGGCGTGGCTGAATTGACATTCAAGGGCCGGCACACGCCGAAGGCCATTTGAAGGCAGGGACGCCTCGCTGAGGCGTCCGATGCCATGACAATCCAGAGTGCGATCTATTTCTCAAATAGCTCCGCACGAAAAGTCTTCGGTTTGCCAGATCTCGGCGCGAAATTATGCGCCCACAAACCTTCCCGTCTCCGGACGCCTGGGCGGAGATTGTCTTAAAACTTCTGTTTTTTGAGGAATGTATTTGACAATATGTGAGCCTTTAGTTGACAATGCCGTTCAACAAATATGGCTCAACCGATTGCCCCTGATTACGGACAGCAGTTCCTCCTCCCGCCCGCCCTGGAGGACTGGGTGTCCGCCGACCATCCCGCCCGCTTCCTGCGCGAATTTGTCGACCAGTTGGATCTGCCCCAGCTTGGGTTTGTCATTCCCGCCGCCGCCGAAGGCCGTCCGCCCTATGCCCCCAGCCTCCTGCTCAAGATTTGGCTTTACGGTTATTTCCACCGCATTCGCTCCACCCGCAAGCTGGAAACCGCCTGCACGGAGCATGTCTTGCTGCTGTGGCTGACGGGGCTCAACGCCCCCGACCACAACAGCCTCTGGCGGTTCTGGGACGGAAACAAAAAGGCCCTGCGCCAGGTTTTCAAGCAAACCGTGCAGCTGGCCCTCCGCACCGGGGCGGTGGGATTTGCCTTGCAAGCGTTGGACGGCACCAAGATTCAAGCCGCCTGCAGCGGGCCGCAGGGCTGGAGCAAGGTTTACATGGAGAAGCTCCTGGCCCAGCTGGATGGCGCCTTGGAGGAAATCGAGCTCAAAGTCGTGGCGGAGAACCAGGATTCCAGCGCACCGGGCTGCCGGCTGCCCGCCGGGTTGGCCCAGCGCCAGGCCCTGCGCGAGGAAATCAAAAAAGGCCTGGCCCAGCTGCAGGCCGACGGGCGCCACCATTACCATCCAGCCGAACCGGAGGCGCGCCGGATGAAAGTCGGCGACACCAACCGCTTTGCCTACAACGCCCAGGCGGTGGCCGACAGCCAGGAGGGCATCATGGTCGCCTGTCAAGCCACCCGCCAGGAAACCGACGCCGGCCAGCTGGTCCCCATGATTGAAGAAGCGAGGCAAAACCTCGGTCCGGCGGCCATTCCAACCCTCACCGCCGCCGACGCCGGCTATGGGGGCGGGGCCGACTTGAAAGCGGCCGTGGAACAGCAGATGAATGTGCTGGCCCCGCCGGCGGAGGGCAAGCCAGCCCACGACAACGCCTACGCGACGCAGCATTTTCATTATGACGAGGCGGCCCACACCGTCACCTGCCCGCAAGAGCGCCTTCTGGACCACGAAGGCCAGACCACCAAGAAAGGCCAGACCGTTGAGCGCTTCCGCTGCCATCACCGAGACTGTCCCGTGCGCGCCCTCTGCAGCCGCGATCCCAAAGGGCGGCAAGTCGAAGTGTGGCCGCACACCACGCTGGTGCAAGCCATGCGGGCCCGGCTGCAAGAGCCAGGACCCGCCGCGCTTTATGGAAAGCGCAAAGAGATCATCGAACGCCGGTTTGGGCAGCTCAAGCAACACGACGGCTTTCGGCGTTGGACAGTTTGGGGTCTGGAAGCCGTGCAAGCCCAATGGGCCTTGTTATGCGCCACCTTGAACCTGCGAATCCTCTATAAAAAGTGGCAGGCCCGGGTCCAGACGCCGAAAATGGAAGTCAAAACCGCCGCGGTTGAAGGAAATTTGGCGATGGCGGCCTAAAAAAGGAGGGAAAGGGAAGCTTGGCGTCATCGCTGACGCCAGCCACGCTCTGACAACTAAAAGTTGACACCCGTTTCCACAGCCCCTATTGGTGCCCATATAACCAGATCGGCCAGACTAAAACGTTTTGAGACAGTCTCGGCGAGGCGTCCCTACCTTTCGAAAGGTCAAGCCACATTCTTTTTCGAAAATACGCGGTCGGCTTCTTCCAGGCTTTCTTTCGCGCCGATGTCGAACCAGATTCCCGGCACGTTCCACGTGTACACGGGGGTGCGGGTGTAAAGCCATTGGACAAGGCGGCCCGGTTGGTCCGGGTTGTTCTTTTCGGCCATGTATTGATGGATCAGGGGCAGGGTCGATTTCGGATAGTAATAAAGCGCAATGCCGGTGAGCGTGCTCGTCGGCTGTTTGGGTTTTTCCTCGAAGAACGTGATTTTGCCGGATTCGTCAACGGAAATGGAGTTGTATTTCTTAATCTCTTCCAAATTGCCGACGTCGTAAACGGCCAGCACGGGGGCGTTTTTGCTGCGGCAGACTTCTCCGAATTTTTCGAGGGTCTCGCTGAACAAGTTATCACCGGCAACGACGATCAAATCATCGTCCACCTTTTCCTTGGTCAACACGAGGTGCAGGTCGCCGATGGCGCCGAGCTTGTTCGTGTCGTCGGTGGATTTATCGTTGACGATCGTGAAATCGAGCTTGTGCTTGGTGGCGCGGTAATTGTCCGCCCACTTCTGGAAGTGGCCGGCGAATTTCTCGTTCGTGACCACATAAACGTGATCCACTCCGATGGGTGCAATGTTGTCAAGAACATGGTCGATCAGTGGCTTCCCCGCGACGGGCAAGAGCGGTTTCGGTTGGTTCAGTGTCAGGGGGTAAAGCCGGGTTGCGTAGCCGGCGGCCAAAATCAGTACCTTCATATCAATTATGTCTCATTCTCGAATAAACTCGGCGCGGTCCGGCGCGCCAATGCGATAGATCGTTCCAAAATCGCACACCCTGATTCGCAGCTCAAGGCGAAGTTGGCTAATTCTGTCGCATCCTCCATTTTCAGGCGGCGAATCAAAAATTTCACGCGCGGCAGCGATGGCGGGGACATGCTCAATTCTCGCACGCCCAAGCCGAGCAGAAGCGGCGTCATGTAGGGATCGCCTGCCATTTCGCCGCAGACACCGCACCACAATCCATTTTTCTGCGCCGCTTCGGCCGTCCATTTGATCAAGCGCAACACCGCCGGATGCGTCGGCTCGTATAGATGCGCGATGCGCTCGTTCAAGCGATCCACCGCCAGCGTGTATTGAATGAGGTCGTTTGTGCCCAGGCTGAAAAATTTCACGCGCTTGGCCAGCATGTCCGCCGTTACCGCCGCGGACGGAATCTCGATCATCGCGCCAACTTCGATGTTTTTGTCGAATGGAATATTCTCGGCTTCGAGTTCCTTTTTGTAAGCTTCGAGCAGTTCGTTCGCCTTATCGATTTCCGAATGATGCGAGATCATCGGATACATGATTTTGACATTCCCGAACGCGCTGGCGCGAAGGATCGCGCGAAGCTGGGCGCGGAAGACGTCTTTTTCCTCAAGGCAAAAACGAATGGCGCGCCAGCCCAAGAACGGATTCATCTCCAGCGGAATTTGGAGGTGCGAAAGGAATTTGTCGCCGCCGATATCCAGCGTGCGAATGATCACCGCCGCCGGCTTCAAGCCTTCCGCAACCGTTCGGTAGGCTTCGTATTGCTCCTCTTCCGTCGGCAAATTGTCGCGGTTCAGAAACAGAAACTCGGTGCGAAAGAGCCCGACACCCTCCGCTCCGCAATCCTGCGCTGCCGCAACGTCGCCAGGCTGCTCGATATTGGCGGAAAGCGTAATGTGAAGCCCATCCAGCGTAATGGCCGGCTGATCCTGAAGTGAGCGAAGCTTTTCCTCGATGGACGCCTGCTGGCGAACGAGTTTGCCGTATTCGAAAAGCGTCTGGTCGCTCGGGTTGACGACGATCGTGCCGTTATACCCATCGAGCAGGATTTGCTGGCCGGATTTTATCTTGACGCTTGTGTCCTTCAATCCCACCACCGCCGGGACCTTCAACGAGCGCGACATGATGGACATGTGCGATGTCTTGCTGCCGCTGTCCGTGGCAAAACCGAGCACGACCTTTCGATCCACAATGGCGACCTCGGACGGGCTTAGGTCGTCGGCCAGAATAATGCATGGCTCCGTGATATCCTCGAGCGCCTGGTGCTGGGCGTTGCCGAGAAGGTTGCTCATCACGCGGGAGGTCACATCGCGCAGATCGGCCACGCGCTCGCGCAAATAGGCATCGTCGATGGCGCTAAGGGTAGCGGTGTATTTCTGCGTGAATTCATGGAACGCGGCTTCGACGTTGATGCGCTTTGTAAACACTAATTCCGTGACCGAATCGATCAAGGTCGGGTCATCCAGCACCAGCAGGTGGGCGTCGAAAATAGAGGCTTCCTGGGCGTTGAGAGCCTGGCTGACTTTGTTTTGCACGCCCTGGATTTGCTGGCGGGTCAGGACGAGGGCGTCGTGAAAGCGCTGGACCTGATGGGGAAGGTCGGCCTCGGCCACAGCGTAGTGAGGGATGTGGGTCTGAGCTTTGTGAAGCACGAAGGCTTTGCCCTGGCAAATGCCGGCGGAGACAGGAATCCCTTTGTAAACGCGCTCACCCGACTGACCGTGTTCCGTCATAAACAATAGTTAATGCGAAGGCTGCTCTTTGCAAAGCAATTGTTGGGTCACTCGGGTCAAATTAGCGGGCCGCCCTTCTGAAGGCAAATGCAATCAGGGAGATTGCGCTGAACGGGCCAATGGATTCTCTGCCACATCTGCGGCCCATGGTTTGCTGGCCAAGGCAGTATCCAAAGTTGCCAGCTTCAATCCGTGCCGCTTCGCCAGCGTTACGAGATGTGCATCGGTTGTATCCTTTGAACCAGTCTCCGGGGCGTCAGTGCCCTTTACATCATCCGCAAGGAATTGATGGCCGTTACGCGCGTGCAGTCTTTTCAGGCTTTCTTGGGCGTCGCCCCACGTAGCCCCATAGGCGCTGCTTAAACTGATTCGGACGAATCCCAACTCACTAATCGCGCACGTGCAAAACCCGTTTATCGAATTAATCCAAGCCGTCGCCGCCCGATGGTTGGGATGAGTTGTCCATCGCGATGCCAAGATGAAATTTACATCCAGAAGCCACTTCACGCTTAGGGCCAGTCTTCCAACATCCGCTTCACGTTTTCCGCGGTCATGGGCGGCGCGCCGGACGGGGCCGCGAGAAGCGTGTCACCGCCCTTCCGAATGAGGCGCGCTTTCCGAATCCGCCGATGCGCCGGGCGCAGACGTGCGCCCAGGAAACGATACAATTCCTTTTGCTGTTTCAGAGGCAAGATTTCTGTGGCGGCTTGGATTTTGGCTAACGTAGTCACGCTCCGCAATATAAGGCTGTCAGAAGTGACCGGCAATCCATATTTCGTTCTGCGCTTTTCGTCGGTTGCCCGCCCTCGCGGACAAGAAGACAGCCATGAGCGCGAAGGTGGCGTTCCAAATCCAGCCGTTTCACGAAGCCGCAAGTTCGAATTCTTCGCGCATCGAGCCGTGTACGGGGTTCTTCCGCGCTTCATCCCGGTGATACTCCATCACTTGCGTCTGCGCATCCAAAAGGTTTGCCTTGGCCTGCTCCACGGTTTCGCCTTCGGAAAAAATCTCTGGCAATTCTCGAAGTGGCAGGTGTAGCTGCTCTCTGGCGCGGGATCAAAAACGGCTGTCAATTAATCGCAGGTCGTCCGAGTTCATGCGGCTATCTTCCCATACGCCGGCGGATTTTCAAGCACCGATGCCGGTGCGATCGATCAGCGCATTCATTTGCGCCAGCGCGGCGAATTTTTATGCACTCAATGCGAGTCATCGAGACGAGGGTTCGATTCCCTTCACCCGCTCCATTCACAATTAGTGCGTTGATGTTCAAGCGCTTATGAAATTAACGCACTCCCAAAACTCACATAATGAGAATAAAAGTGAGAATAACAGCAGCGAGATTTTTGAAGTCGCCTCGGAAAGCCCTGCATTTGCAGCAGGTTAAAGCGATTCTCACAACGTGCGGAGTGAGAATAAGATGCCCGTTTTCCTCGGAATCCATTTCCTGAGACTCCATTCGGTGACAAACCTCGTATTTCGCTGTCCTGCGTGCGCGATATTGCCTTTTTTGCGACTGCATCGTATTCGTCTCTCGAAAGGACGTTGCGCCTATATGGACACCGAAAAGGGCCTACACCCCTTGGGAAACACCTCAAGAAGAAACGATTTTTGCCAGGAATCCGGGAATCGGAAGCCGCTCAAAAACTTGAGGATAACGACAGAACCTTCAGCTTTTTGGAAACAGACCGGGTGTATTCGCCTCGCCCACCCGCAAGATATGCGAGAAACACCGCCAAAGCAACAGTCCACGGCGTCGGAGACACAACAGCGCGTGTCTTGCGCAATCTCCCTGCGAGATGACCAGACTGTTCCCAAGAGGAGGCGATGTGCCGCGCCGTCGCGGCCTGTATCTTGGGACGGAAATGGCCTGGCATGGCACGCGAGAGGGCCTCGTCAAATAAGCTGACAGGCACTTCACTTCCAAGCCGCGCATTCAAAATGACCGACGAAGAAATTCGCAACAACGGGTCACGGGCAAGCGCGACGAGTAGAGCTAACAGAGGGCGTCCAACGGGGTCGTGCGACCAGTAATTTCGGAGGACGCGGAACACCGGTGTATCCCCGTCAAGCGCGTAAAGCTCCCGCAGTCGCCGCAAAGTTTCGCGTCGAGTGGAATCGGTTTTTTTGTTCAGCAGATTTTCGTCCACGATAATTCGCCGAAAATCAGCGAGCGAGGCTTCCGGAGGAGTCCGTTCCAGCAATACGCACAGGTCATTGATCATCATCGTCCGGCTCGAATGAGGACCGTTTGTGCCGAATTTAAATCCAGCGGCCACCGCGCTTTCAGATCGGGCTATCTCCAAACCAGAAAGGGACTCGCGCCCATCGCCGCCATCCGCTGCAACGGCGTCGAGCAAATCTGCTCCCTGATCCAAACTCGCTTTATTGCCTCTGTTCATCACGTCTCAATGCCTTATCGTTGTTGTCCTCGATTGTCGGGAACACGGCCACTTTAGTTAAAAATCAGGGGGCAAAGCAATTCACTTCACTTCGGGATTCTCCCAGGACGCGAAAAAACCAATTTTCCCTTCGCGCGCGAGCACCGGAGTATTTCACTGCTCGCCTCGGTTTACGTTTGCGAGGCGATTGGATCATTGATGATGCTTCGATTTTGCAGGCGCGATTGCGGTTGTCAAGAGGAAGGGCTTGATTTTGGAGAGTCTAATTGATGTAACTTGGCCTCGAGTTCACCAACTTGCCGGTTGAAGGACATCAATTTTTCGACATAATTCTCGCGCTCCCGGGCAAAGGATTCCCGTTCTTTCTGAAGTTGCTCGATGAAAAAATCCTTGCCCCGGTTGGTGATCTTCAAATCCAGGTTCTCCTTTTCCAATTCCCTGCTCCGGTCGCTGTCGCTATGCGACTCGCTATCGGTTTGCGGCTTTTCCGAACCTTTCCGAAGCATGCCGTCAGGTTCGGAAGGCTCGCCGCCCTTAGCCGCTTTGGCCAATTCTTCCGCGATTGCGGATTCCACACTTTGGGACGTAATAAAATACCGACGTTCATTTGGATCGAAATACGCGTCCAATCTGGCGATACCTGATTTGTTAGGCTGGCACCAATTAACAATGCTCCGTTCCGTCCGAGCGACCCCTGCGGCCTCGAACATCCGAGCCGAGTCGCGGACTGTAAGCGTGTGATTTTCGTTCCTTGCGGAAGCCCTCGGAACGCTTCGGAACCTTTCGGCATCGTTCGGAATTCTTCCGAACCTTTCCGCAACGTGCGGAATCTTTCCGAACGATTCGGAATTGTTCTGCACGTTTCCGAACTCTGCGTTATCTGGCAGCACCGTGCCGGATTGATTTTCATTGTTATGATCCATAAAGATTTTTTTATGAAGGTGGGGAAGTCCGGGTTATCCACATTTGGAGCGCACGCGGACTTATGGGACAATCATACCACAAATGAAAACCATAGGTGAAATCATCAAGGAGAAGAACCTGCAACTGGACACAGACAATCCGGTGTTGCGAGGCGGATTTACCCAGGTTCCGAATTTCATTTTAAGAGATCCAAAGTTGTCAATCGGCGCGAAGGTTGCTTACGCGATGTTTTTGAGCTACGCATGGCACAACGACTCATGCTTTCCGGGGCAAGAACGGCTCGCCGACGATATGGGCGTGACACGGGTTCGTGTCACGCAGTTGATTGGGGAATTGGTGCGCTTTGGCCTTGTAACCATTAACCGTCGCGGCCAGGGCAAGACCAACCTTTATACAATTCATTTCCAGGTTAACGGTCAAAACGGAGGTTGGGAGCATCCAGATGTAAATAGGTTTACTTCAAGACGTAAACCTGCCGACATCTTAAGGTAAGTAGGTTTACCTCTCTCTATATAAGAATATACAGATAAAGAATAAGAGATTTCCTTTTAAGGTGTGGGGATAACTCGGGAACGTCGCGAAATAGCGGCCAAGCCGAAGGCGTCAAGTTGCGCGACAGCGACAAAATGCGGTAGAATGAAACATCATGGAAGTGCAACCGCTTACAATTCAGACCCTCCTTGAATGGCTTCGATCTCAGGCAGCCGAAAACAGTGGTGACGTGGTTATTCAAACGAGGATCGCTGTTCGCTCAAAGAATCGCCGCTTGCTTGATGCAGAGTCGAAATCGCCGATAGCCATCATTCAATTCTAAAATGGCTGGCCTTGAATTTACCGAATCGGAATTTTCCGCCGTCCTTCAAAAAGCACACGATTTCTACGAGAGTATCGACACCGTGCATTGCCCTTACTTTTCCGGCCCGGTCAAATTCAACGCTCAAGGATTCGAGCATATTCGCCATCAGACTTGGAATCGAGGGCGTCACAGGCCAGACCAGTTTATGCGTCTTAAACAGATTGCCAATGCGCCAGCAATTCTCCGGCTATCGCGGACCGTGCAGGGCATCGAGGAAGTCAACGAATGGCAGCGGCGACAGAGGCACGGCAAATGGGAAAAGCTGCTGGTTTCAGTCACCTATTACGAGTTCATCGCCGTTCTGGAAGGTCGACGATTCAAAGTCATTGTCAAACAATTGCCGGGCGGCATGAGAATATTCTGGAGCATCATTCCGTTTTGGACGCAGAACGAGTATGGAAAGCGGCTTATCCACAGCGGGACACCGGCACTGGACTAAAGCAAAAACCACCGGGATTTCCGGTGGCCTTTGTCAAGCACTCGTCTGCGGTTTTGAGTCGACCGCTGGAGAACTAATGCTCTCACAAGTGCAGGATTATAATACCACCGCGCTTCACCGAAAAGCAAGCAAAGCGTGACAACAACACACACATGGTCGGGCTGTCAAGGGGACCATTTTCATAGTTCCAAAGACGCTGACGCTCCGAGATGCAAATGGGCTTTGTCTATCTCTGCGCGATGGCCGAACGTGATGTCGAATTATTGTGCGACGTAGTTTGTGCCAAAACCGTCACCGAATTGAGCCTTTTTCAACTGGCACGTCGTCCAAGTTATATTGTGCGACATGAAAACATTCGATGACCACCGCGTGCATCTCGCGGACAATCTCCACCGTGAGGTGAATACAATGATTTGGGGTGACACTCACGCCAGCCGTTTCAGGGTGCGGGCGTAATTCTTGACCGTGGATTTGATCGTCTTGGTAATCTTTTCGCGCGAAGGGTGTGGACGGATCGGGGTCAGCGTGATGGTGCCGCCTTCATGGATCTCCAGGTTGACCTGATCGCCAGTCTGAAGTCGCGCCAAGTCCATGATCGCCGCGTCGAATATGATGCCGTTTGAGTTTCCAACTTTGGAAATGGTCTTAATCATACCGTAATACTACGTTTTACATCTGCACCAGTCAATAGCGGCGACGGTTAGGGAGGGCGCATATTACTTTTTGGCAGCGACGCAGGCGCGACCGCCACAGTTTCGCAGGGGCGGCGGTTGCTGAATTTTTGTCACTGGCTGACAACTCGGAAAAACTGGCAGTTCGAACTGGTAGAGGTCAATTCGCTGACTTGCGCTGTTCCGTCGCCGCCAGTTGAAACGGCGTCGAGATTCGACCAGTTCAACAAATCCGAGGAAACCTGTACTTGGTATGTGCTGTAGGCCTGGCCATATACCTCAAACGTCAACATGCCCCCCGCCGCCGTCGGGGCGGAAAGCAAAACGGGTGGGATGGAGATATATATGCAACCATTGAACGCGGCGAGGATGCTGCCATCGCCGGAGGACATCACGCTGGTGAACGGATGACTGGCCGAAACGGCCGGAACGACGGTGGCGCTGTAGAAGACCATTCCTCCGTACGGCGCCACCTCTATTGCGCTGCCGACAGAGCTGACAAACGTGTATCCATCCTGGGAAACTGCAACCGCCAGGTTGTTCGTCGGCGACGGATCGAGATCAGTGAATGAAGAGCAAAAATCCTGGGAAAGCCAGAATCCGCTCGTGCCGACGGCAACTTCTGAACCATCCCCAGAGCATGCAATCCCCCCGTCGTTCGAGGCTCCGTAGATTGAGTTAAAGATAGACCAGGTTCTTCCTCTGTTTTCCACGCCGTAAACGTAGAGCGTGCCGTAATCAATGCAATCGCCGTAGAAATAGCTGCCATCCGATGATGACGCCACGTGAGTTATGGGCGGGTAAAAAACCGTGACTTCATCCCATGGCGGGCCAAAACTGGTGGTCGTGTAGAAGCTTCGATTTCCGTCCGTGGCGACTATTGTATGCCCGTCTGTCGAGGCTGACAGGCAAACAAATGTTGCGGGCGTCCCGTTGGTCGCCCAGCTAACGCCTCCATCACTGGACTTAATCAGGTTTGCCCCGCTCAAAGCGAGGATCACTGAGCCATCATAAGAAGTTGCAGCCACTGAACCGGTCCCTGCCGTCGGAGTAAATGTCCCTCCGAAATTCGTCGAGATGTAGATGACGTCATTCAATGTGGCAACCAGCTCATGGCCGTCTCCCGAAAGAACAGCCGCGGTCCAATTCGAAATTGTGCCTGCCTGAACAAACTTAGGCACAGTGATAAAACTGGCGTCTCCGCTCGAAACGACGCCATTGGCGTTCGAGGCATACGCCTGAAAATGATAAGTGGTATACGGCGTGAGACCTGGAATCACAACCTGGACGGTTTGTGCGTCCGTGCCCGCCATAGCCGCCATCGGGGTTGCGTTGCCATAAGTAGCGTCCAGCCCCCATTCAAACCAAACCGAAGCTGCCAGAGGGCCGGGCGTCACGGTAGTTGAGAGTGCGGCCGCCGAAATTGCAGGAACCGCCACCGCGGGAGAATCGATTTTAGGCCCAGCCGCAGATTGCGCATGAGCGCAGGGAGGGATGGATAAAGCGATTGCAAGGACGCACCCAAATCCGAAAAAAGAGAGCCTCTTCATTGGCGGCACGGAATAAACATTTTTTATGATCACTGTCAAACTAAATAGCGGAGAACATGACAATAAGTTAATCAACTTCCGCACGGCGCTGGTTTGCTTGTGCGCTAAAAATCGGCGGATAGATACATGCCTGCATCCTGACATAGCACGGCCGCTCAGATTAGCCGCATATCCTCAGGCCGATAGCAGATTTACGGCGAAACCTGAATCCGATAGAATCGATCTGGCGCGTTCGTATAAGCGCTGTCGAGGAATGTTGTGTTTGTGCCGGTCGCAGTCAGCACGGGGCTGATGGATTGGAAGCCGGCGCTCAAATTCGTGCTTGCGAGCACTTGATATGTCTTTCCGGCGACGCTGTTCCAACTCACCAATCCCTGGTTGACGCTGGTAATCCTCAGCCACGTGTTGGTGTTCGAAGGATTGGAGCCCGCCACGTAAAAATCATAACCGGGCAATCCAAAATTCGTGGAATTGCTGGCCGGATCGAAAACCAAAACCGTGCGCTGTGCGCTTAATACTTGATCGCCGTTGAACGTGATTTGGATCGTGTTGGTGCCGGGCGTTGGCGCGCTCCATGCGAAATTAAATGTGCGCAATCCCACCCCGCACGCCGAGCCGCCGATGGAATATGGCGAGCCGGGATTCGCCCCAAAGCGCGGTTGTTCCGCGCCGTTAATCCAAACCGTGAAATCGGTGATGTTGTTGGTGTCGAGCGTCGAGGTGAAGCACGCCTGCACGTTGTAAGTCGAATTCGAGCCGAGCAGGAGGGCTGTTCCATCAGTGGCTGGCGCGGTGATTTGCAATGAGGATGGTGGCGCGGCTGTGATGAATGAATTGGTCAGCGTCGTCACTCGGTTGGTCAAAATGGGCGTGGTGATTTCGCTCAACAGAACGGTGATGCTGGCCGTGCCGCTGGAAGGCACCGCGGGATAGGTGAAGTGATATTCCTCGGGAAGGTTTGGGTAAAGCGCGTCAAGCGCGGGTGTTGTTGTTGACACGGGTTGCGCGCTGACGAAGACGGGAACGCCATTCCGGTTGCCGTTGCCGAAACGATAGCCGGTGATGGCGTCGTCGTTCTCCGGATTGCTGTCCTGGATGTTAATGGAAGCTCCTGTCGCCGAGCTATCCGCGCGGACGATGATCGTGCATGTGCCGTTGGTCACGGTTGAGCCTGAAGGCGGAGAAACAATCACACCAGACGGAGTGGCGCTGTCGAAAAAGAAGGATTTCAAAAACGTATTGTAGGCGCTCGATTGCCCCGGCCGCGGAAGAAATGTCCGGGCGCGAACGATGTGCATGCCCGGCTGCAAACCAGTCACAAGATTGTTTGTGCTCAAATCATTGGCCGTCCAAACGAGGGCGGTCGCCGGATTGAAATTCGTAATTGAAGCCTCCGTAAGGCCATAAAGTTTATCCGCAACAGCATTCGTGATAGGCTTAACGCTGTTGTTGAACAACGCCACCGAATAACGGATCGTTTTGCCGGTAGTATTGACGCTCCCGGGAATGGTCGCCTTCCACCAGTCAATGGTCGAATCCGTTTGATCGTGCGCGATCCACACTCCGGCGGCAGTTTTGGTGGTGCCCGCGCCATTGCCGAAGGAACCCTGCGGGGCGGTTCCGTCTGTCGTATAATACAACGTGCATTGGTTGATTTGAAATTGGTAGCCAACCTTCACCCAGACATCAACTGATTGACCATTAGTGGGGGAGATCGGATTAAGCTGCGTCGGTGGAGCGCCGCTGCTGATGTTCACGATGTCGGCGGGATTGTGATACACCCAGGTTGCGGCGCTGTTGGTGATGGCGCTTCCGTTTCCCGCTCCCAGCACGACCGAGTTCGTTCCTCCGACGATGTAAGAGTACGTTTCCGCGTTCGACGCCGTCACGTTGTTGCGCACGACATTCTCCGCCGCAAATTTTTCCGGGCCGTAGGCGGAAATCAAAGGCGCTCTGTTCGTAACCCAGGAAAACATCGTCCGCGTAGCCGGGCTTGTTGTCTCGCAAATCGCGAGCTTGCGCCGTGTAAGTGTTGGAAACGCCAAGTCCCATCTGGCTGTTGAGATCGATTCCGCCGTCCAGTTTTACCAGCGTGTTGGAAGACGAAGCGTCATTTCGGATGATGATGTCGAATGGACCATTGGTGAGGATGGGGATGTCGATGGCGTAGGTGAGATTGCTCACATTTTGTCCGGTGATGACGTTTCCGTTTTGATCGACTCGGCCGCGCATCTTGAAGGGATAAAGCGGATTGAAATTCGTGTCGCCGTTCGGGCCGTCTGTCCGGTAAATCGTCATGCGCGGAACAATGTCGCCGCCTTGGCGAAACTCGATTGCGTCCGTCAGCGCTGCGCGGCTTGGCTCCGGCCATTGCAAGCCATACATGACCCACGAATCGCTCGGTATTGTGAGTTCAATTGCGCCGCCTCCCGGAGCGGGTGTTTGGCCCCCAATATAGATTAAGCGCTGGGCAGGATTCGCCACGCTGGCAGAATTTAATGCGGTCTGATAATTCGTGGTCGCCCCGTGCACGAGCAGTTTCTGATACGCGCGGCCTCCCGTTGGCGATGCGCTGGCAAGCTGCGCCAGAATCGTGCCCGGAGGAAAACCCACCACGATCCCCAAACCGCGCGAATTTGAAACTGCGGTGGAAGTGGTGTTGGATGGATTTTGATAGAAGCCGTCGGTCGGACGATTGATGCCGTCGTCAAACGAAATATCGCCGGGATAATTCGTCTTGTCATTCATGCCAAAGAGCGCGACGTCCTGGGTTTGCGGCTGGCTCGAGTTGCCCTCGCGATAATCGTAACGCTCGAACAGCACAATATTCTGGTCGCTCCAGCGCGACCATGTGCCGCCGCAGGAAAGCTGATTGTGGACATGCATCGTATCGGGAATCGTGTTGTCGCCAAATTCGCCGAGGAAATTCGCATACGACACAATCGGCGTGCCGCCGTTCGTGTTGTGATTAAAGCCATCCGTGTAAACCATCGGCATGCCCTCGTGCATGAAAAAGTAGGCATCCTCCAACGGCTGATTAGCAGGGCAGCAACTGCCGCTGTCCTGGCATTGCGGCAGATTCACCGCCTGCGCCG
This sequence comes from uncultured Verrucomicrobiae bacterium, assembly GCA_963764165.1. Classification (GTDB taxonomy): domain Bacteria; phylum Verrucomicrobiota; class Verrucomicrobiia; order Limisphaerales; family Palsa-1400; genus Palsa-1400. The sequence goes on along the minus strand of CAVXRD010000002.1, from coordinate 895,227 downwards.
CGCTGAAGTTCCCGTTCGCGTCGCAGTTTCCGCCCGGCGGCGTGAAATCGCGCCCGTCCATGCCGGACATTGAGGAACCGCCGAAAACGCTGTTCATTTGACTGTAAAGTGGGAAGTTTAGCAGCCGCATGCCCGATTGCAGATAGTCGTTGAAGTCCTCGCCCGCCGCGAGGGCGGACGGCTCGTATTCGCCGAAGATCATGGCGTCGTTGCGCGGCGCTTCGGTGTTGAACAGGCTGTTGCGATTGCCATCCGTCTCGACGTAGCCGTTGCCGGTGACGTTGCTGCCGTAACCGTGGACGTAATCGAACATCGCCTGAATTGCGCCAGTGTAACCGAGAAATTGCGGGTCATCCGTCTGGCCGGTCTCGCCGCCGAAAAAATCGACCGGGACGTGTTTCACTGCGTCAAGACGAAAGCCATCGCATTTCGTCGTGTAAAGCGTCCACGCGACCGCGCGGCAAAGATACAGCGAAACATCCTCCGCCACCGGCTGCCCGTTGCCGTCAAAAGGACGCCACCCCGCCGCCGACCATCCGGTGCCGAGAAACGGCCCGTTCGTGTCCATATATAAATCCGGCCGTCCCGGGAAGCGAATGAACACGGGCTTGTTCGTCGTATCGCCGAGGTTGGGGCCGAAATTCCAATTCATTGAACCGGGCTCGTTGGCCAGGTCGCAGAGCCCGAGCAACGGCTGATTCTCGACGTTTTGCACATTGCACCACTCGCTGACCGCCGGCCAATTTTCGTATCCGCCGGAAACGGTTTGAAAATGAAAATCCGCCGGGACGAGCCCGGGGTAATAGTTGGTCGGCGTGCCCGAGCCAGGATAACCGGGCACGGTGAACGCCCGATGATTCATCACATTATCGAAGTAAACGCGAATGCCGAAACGATGGGCCGTCTGCACCATTTGAAGCAATTCGGCCTCCGTGCCGTACATCGTCGCGATGGTGCCTTGCTGGTTGACGCTGCCCAGGTCGAACGGGTCGAACACATCGTAGCCAACGGAAGATGCGCCGCTGTTGCCCTTGGCCGGATTAGGCACCCAAAGGCTGTCGTAACCCGCCTCGGCGATCTCCGGCATCTTCTGCGAAATCTGGTTCCAAGTCAGTTGGAACACCTCCAGCATCGCATCCGCCCGGGCGATCTGGCAGCCGAACAGAGCCAGCACAAAGCCCAAAGATAACGAGAAAACGCGACGAGGCATTACGCAATTATACCAAGCGCCCGCGCCAAATAAATAACATGTTCATGCGGGGGCGGTGCATCTCCGGTGTGCCGCCAGCCATTTTAACGAAGGGCGCAAGAAGTCATCGGCTGCCCTTGATTTCGCAATGGAGCCATGCGCGAGCGTGAGCCCAATCATTGTCCGCTGTGCGCTCGGAAATTCCGAGCGCCTCCGCAGCTTCCCCCAGCGTCATGCCGACGAAATAACGCAGCTTTACCAATTCGGCTTCGCGCGGGTTCTCCGCAGTCAATCGGTCCAGCGCCTCATGGACGGCAAACATTTCGTCCTCGGCGCTTTCCTCTGCGGCCAGCTGCTTTTCATCAAACGCAGTGCGAACCTGGCCCCCGCCATGGCGGACGGCGCGTTTGCTCCTGGCTTTATCAATGAGAATTCGGCGCATGGCTTCAGCGGCCGCCGCAAAAAAATGAGTCCGGTTGGAAAATTTCGGCGCCCTGTCGCCTGTCAAGCGCAGCCATGCCTCATGAACCAGCGCCGTGGCTTGCAAGGTTTGGCAGGGAGATTCTCGAGCCATTTTTTTCGCCGCCAGCTGGCGCAACTCTTCATAGACCACCGGCAACAGTTCGTCCGCCGCATGGAGGTTGCCGCCCTCGATGGATTCGAGGATTCGTGTAACGTCGCTCAAGGCGGCAAAACTATGAAAAAAATCGCCAATGGGCTAGGCAAATCTGCTCGCCATTTCGATGTCATCCGGCACGCAGCGCGGCGGAAGCCATCCCTTCTGGCGCATAAATCGGGCAACCGCCGCCGTTCGAGCAGAAGAGGCACCCCGGTTGCCCGAGGTGCCATTGGATTTTCATTATTGCCCACGCAGACGAAAGTATTGGCTTCCGCTGCCGGTGGGAACAGTCACTTGCAGGACCCCGTTCGATGCCAGGACAGGCGCGCCAAAGGGCGACCAGGCCGGTGAAGCTAGATTCGTCGCCGTTTCAACAATGTAGCTGCTCTGCGACTGCGGCCACGAAAGCTCGACGCCAGAACCTAGCGTTGAAATGCTCAATGCGGGTGGCTGCGCAGCGATGTTATAAGTTAGATTTACGGCAAGGTAAGGAGCGGTGGCGGGGCCGACGATGCCGGTGAAGTTAATTGTATGATTGCCCGCTGTCATGGGTGGCACCATGAGATAGACGCCTTCCGCCACTGCCGGGCCGATGGTCGTGCTGCCGGGAATGCAAGGCTCTCCATACACGGGGCCGAGCACGCTGTTCGTGAGGGCGGTCGTGTAACTGAAGGGCAGGGACTGCGTCAGGTAAGGCGAATATTGAGGATTCTCCAAGCCTGGAACGGGCACTCCATCAATCGTGCAGGCAGTCTCGGTTACGCCGCTCCAGTCCTCCTGGGCTTCCGCCTCCAGTTGATCCAGTGTGTTGGTGGTGAAATCGGGACAGCCGGAATTATCAACCCAAATGCTCAAGATGGGGAAGAACAACGAGACGCCGGCAGGAATGGTGACGTCGCGAGTTTCAGTGTCGGTGCCAGCCGCGCCGGCCAGAAACGCAACAGAACCTGCCATGGGACTGCTCACCCATGCTGTCTGGTTGGTGGACTGGGAAAGGGTCCATTGCCACCAGGCCGCGGACCAATCCGCGTAGCTCTTGCCGGCGGGCAAGGATCGCGCCGAATACACGCCTGTGTCCGGCACCACCGTGATCTGGTATGTTAGATCTTCGAGAAGATAAGGCGCATTCGTCGGGCCGACGATCCCCACGAATTCAATCGTGTGCTGTCCGGGCGCCAGCGGCGCCAGCATCATAAAAACGCCGTCGGCTACCGCAGGCCCGATCGTCGTGCCGCCGGGAATGCAAGGTTCGCCGTAAATGTCATTCACCACGCTGTTGCTCAATGCCGTCGTATACGTGAACGGAGCAGCTTGGGTGAAGTAACCGCTCGTTTGGGGGTCACCCAATCCGCTGACGGGCACGCCGTCAACCGTGCAAGTGGTCACCGTCACGGCGCTCCAATCTCCATCCGCTTCCGCCTGCAATTCCTCCAGGGAGTTCGTCGTGAAGGTGGGGCAGCCGGAGTTGTCGACCCATGCGCTTAGAATCGGAAAGAATAACGCGTCGCCGGAGGAGACGGTGATGTTGCGTGTCTCGGTGTCGCTATTGGCGGCGCCGGCGAGAAATGCAACGCCCGCCACAGGGGTGCTCACCGATTGAATCTGGTTGGTGGATTGCGAAAGGGTCCACTCCCACCAAGCCGCCGCCCAATCCGCATAGCTTTTGCCAAATGGCGTGCCGCCTGGAGGAAAAACTCCGGCGGGGGACGGCACGGTGATTTCATAAGTCAGGTCAAGGGCCACGAACGGCGCATTGGTCGGCCCGGCGGCGCCGATGAACTCAACAGTGTGCGTCCCTTGCCCCAATGGCGATAGCATTAGAAACACACCGTCGGCCACCGCGGGATCAATGGTCGTTCCCGCGGGCAAGCATGGTTCGCCGTAGATGCTGTTGACAACGCTGTTAGTCGCGGCCGTGGTGTAACTGAACGGGGTGGCTTGGACGAAGTAATCGCTGGTCTGCGGGTCGTCGAGGCCGCTGACAGGAACGCCATCGATAATGCAGGTCGTAACGGTCACGGAACTCCATTCGCCATCCGCTTGCGCCTGCAATTCCGCAAGGGTGTTGCTCGAAAAATCCGGGCAGCCCGAGTTATCGACCCAGATGCTGAGGATCGGGAAAAACAGGGACGTGCCGGCCGGAACAGTCACGCTATTGGTCACCGTTTCGGTGCCCGCCGCCCCGGCCAGAAACCGGACTGGCCCGGACACGGGTTCGCTGACTAGATTCATGTGGTTAGTGGACTGTTCCAGCGTCCATTGCCACCATCGCGCCGCCCAATCGGAGTAGCTGAATCCGTAAGGCTGCGTTGAGGGCGGCAGGACCTGCCCGGAGGCGGTTTGAAAGGCGAGTGCCCACAGCAAGAGTGCGGCAACGACGAAGTTTCCATGTAGCTTAAGCAATTTGTGTTTCATAACATTTGGGATCAAACGCGGGCGTCATGCCCGCTGCGACAACGCGGACAAAATTCGTTTGCCCGTCATTGGTCTTAAGCGAGATTTCTGGGGGAAAGGCGCAATGGGCCGCCAGCGCGGCGCTTGCGGTGTTAACGGAGGGATTGCTTTTCTGAAGGGCGGGCCGAATTTTCGGGCAGGCAAAGCGCCTTTGCCTGGCGGAACAAAATATCTCCGATGATTCGCTCGGCCCAATCAGATCCCAAGCGCTTGCGGTCTTCCTCGGAAAGTTCGGATACGCCTCCGGCATTGAGAGCCGCGGCGGCCTCGGCAAATGCGTTTGAATTGCAAAGCGCCATGGCTTCAACGGAACGAGCCAGCGCGCCGAGATCGTCTTCTCTTTCGCACGTCCATGCAGGAACCGCGCGAGACGCCGCATTCGCCATGGCTTTGCGCGCCCATTGTTGTGACTCGGCAAAGCGTCCGCGGCGAAGATCCGCCAGGGCCTTGGCCAGTTGCCGCAGCGGCAATGTGGAATCGCGGTATTCCCCTTTTGCCGCGGCATCGGCCAGGTTGCCGGCCTTTTCCAGCACCGCTCCGCTGGCGGGCTTAAGCAGCGCTGCGATGGAAATTCGGGCCGCCGCCGTCGGATCACTCGAATCAGAAAAACGCTCCAAGGCCGATTCTCGTTGCTGCGCGTAGATTTCGTCTGGCTCCGTTTCAACCAGCAATAGTGTCAAGCGAAACCATTGAATCGAGTCGGACGAATCCAGCTTGAGCGCTTCCTTGACATCGGCCGCCGCTTCGCGCCATCGCCCGCGCCTCGCCAATGCATCGGCCCTTCCCACATGCAGTTCGGCGCGCTGGGGGTTTTTGGCCAGCCAGCCGTCGTATAATTCCATCACTTGGCGCTGGCCATCGGCCTGGCCCTCATCAGACATCATATCGGCTGCGATGCGCGCGTTGTTGTCCGCATCGCTGCATTTCATAGCCAGCACATTGCGTCCCACCCTTAGCTTTGACTGGGCTGCCGCAAAGCACGGCGCATACTGGCCGGCATCCGACCAGCCGACGTTGGCCGCCTTGGCGCCGTTGATGAAAATCTGAGCGTCATGATCGCCGCTCACCAAAAAAACAACAGGGCTGGCTGGAAGAGTTTTCAGGTCGAAGGAACGCCGCAGCCAGATGTTGGTCGTAGGCGTCACCGCATGTTCCGAACGCGGCAGGCAATTTGGCGTTCCCCGCGCGGGCGGATCAACCAGCCAGGCGTGGTCGGCAAATTCTGGCGACGCCCATTCGGGCCCGGGATCGGCAATGCTATAGCGCCACGAGGTTTGTTGTGCGTCGGAGGACGCCACAGCCTTCCGCCCTAACATGACGGTTAACGCGTCCGCCGTTCGGAAATCGGCGGGGTTCAGCGCCAGCGCCTCCTCGAGCAGCCCGGGGTTATTCTCGGACTCGCCGCGCCGACGCAAGATCGTCGCAAGGGCTTTTCGCGCGGTCGCCACGTCAGGGTGATTCTCTCCCACCAGCCGCGTTTCAATTACCAGTGCGCGGCGCGAGCACCCCTCGGCCTCGGCCAGCTTGCCTTCATCCCGAAGAACCAGCGCCAGATTGTGCAGAGTGCCGGCAATCTGGGTGTTGGTTTCCGTTCCAAGGACTTTGATTTTCATGGCCAGGGTCTGGCGTTGATCCTCTTCGGCTTCCTCCAGCTTGCCACGTTCCCAGAGCAATAAACCAAGGTTGCCCAGCGAAGTCAGGGATTCAGGAGTATTTTGAGTTCCTGCGAGCTTCCCCAAAGAGATCGCTCTATGAAATGACTCTTCCGCCTCCTCCAGATTGCCCTGCCTCCAAAGCACCAGCCCCAGCTCATTCAGCACATGGCCCTCCAAGGCCGACTTGTCTTCGGAGGCAGGGAGTGTTTTCAATGGCTCGAGAGCCGCACGAAGTGTCGATGCCGCCTCGACCGGATTGCCCCATTTCGCTTGCAAGCTTCCGAGGTCAGTCAAAACGTTTGCAACTGGAAACCCGCCGCCCGGGAAAAGTTTCCTTTCCAGTTCCAATGCCTGGCGAAGCGACACCTCCGCGCCGGCAAAATCGCCGCGCTGCATCTGCACCGAGCCCAAATGATCGAGCCACTGCCCGATCGTCGCATCTTCATCTCCGACGGCGCCCCGGCGCAAATCAATGGCGTGCCGGCAAAGCGCCTCTGTCTTCGAGAAGTCGTTCAATTGATCGTAGACTCCGGCAATGGTCATCGTCAGCCGCGCTTGCACTTCCGGCTGCCCTTTGAGTTCCGTGCCCATTTCCTTCTCCGTTTTGTCAAGTATTTCCCGCATCATTTGCGTATCGCGCCCGAGCGCGGCCTCCGGTCCGGCGGCCTCGATCATCCGTTCCAGAAACTTCGCAATCTGCTCGCTCTGCGCGGCCGCCATCCTGGATGAGGTTTCCGCCTTGATGGCCCGCCGGCTGGCCGCCTTTTCCCTCACGAGCAGATAAGTCGAAAGTCCCAGACCGGCCATCAGCGCCGCGACCACCGCGGCGGCGGCTGCAAAGGCGAGCTTGTTGCGGTTTACAAGCTTTTGCAGAAGGTAAAAATTGCTCGGAGGGCGCGCCAGGACTGGTTCGTTGTCCAAGAACCGCTGGACGTCCAGTGCCAGGCCGTTGGCCGTCTCATAACGCCGGGCGCGATCTTTTTCCAGCGCCTTCATCACAATCCAATCCAGGTCGCCCCGAATCAAATGGATCAATCTGGGAGCGTCAGTCTGCCGCTGCCCCGCCAGGCTTGTCAACTGGGCGGAGACCATCGTGCTTAAGCGCGTGGATGGCCGGACCGGCTCCCTCAATCGAATCGTTTGCCGAAGCGCATCCAATCCTCCCGCCATCAGTTCGGCGGTGTCAAACGGGGTGGCGCCAGTCAATAGTTCATAAAGCAGAATGCCGAGCGAATAAATATCGCTGCGCGTGTCAATTCCCATCTCGTTCATCGCCGCCTGCTCGGGGCTCATATAGGCCGGCGTCCCCATGAATTGTTCAAACGCGGTAAAAAGCGTTTTGTCCGTGAGCCGTTGGTCGGTGGTGGCCTTGGCTATCCCAAAATCAATCACCTTGGGCACCGAAATTTCGTCCCGCGATGTCACCAGCACATTTGATGGCTTGATGTCGCGGTGGATAATGCCTTTTTGATGGGCGTGTTGAATGGCATGGCAGACTTGAATAAACAGGAGGAGCCGATCCTCCGTCGAAAACCTTTTTTCATCGCAATACGCGGTGATCCTGATGCCGCGCACCAACTCCATGACAAAATATGGCCGCCCGGACTCCGTGGCGCCCGCATCCAGAACTTTGGCGATATTTGGATGATCCATCATCGCCAGCGCCTGGCGTTCGGCTTCGAACCGCGCGATCACCTGTTTGGTGTCCATCCCCAGTTTGATGACTTTGAGCGCGACCAGGCGGCGGACCGGTTCTTCCTGCTCCGCCATGTAGACGACTCCGCAGCCGCCTTCGCCAATTTGCTGCAGGAGTTTATATCGCCCGATGCGGCCACCAGGCTTCTCGGAGGCGGCTGAATCCGCAGGTTGCGGGCCGGGTCTTGCCGCAAGAATCGCCGGTTCGTCCATAAACCCTTCCGCCGCCTCAAAATGCCGCAGCAACTCTTCCACCCGTTTTCGAAGAGAGGCATCACCCGCGCAGGCACGGCTGAGGTGCTCCGCCCGCAATGGTGGGGACAGCCGCCGGGCCTCGCTAAAAATCGCCGCTTCGCGCTCGCGTTGGCTTTTCATCAAGAGTGCAACATTCTATATCTTAAAGCGAAAACCAGCCCAAAAAGGCGCAGCGTTTTTTGAGGCATCAGCCGGGCGCCTCACTTGAACGCGGCTCACCCCACATGCAGGAAGCCCGTTGAATAGGTCACAGCCCTCCCAGCGATGCCGACGCGTCCGCCGCGGTCCTCACAATAAAATTCCCCGCCGCGCTTGGAGAGTTGCAACGCGTGAAACGTTTGGCGCCCGAGACGCTGCGCCCAATATGGAATTAATGTGCAGTGCGAGGAGCCCGTGGCGGGATCCTCGGGAACACCGGCGCGCGGGGCAAAAAAGCGCGAGACGAAGTCGCATCGCTCGCCTGGCGCCGTGACAATAATTCCCAAGCAATCGAGGCGCATGAGTGCGGTCATGCCAGGCTTAAGACTGCGGATGGCCTGCTCCGAGTCAAAAACGGCCATGTAATCGCGCGCCCTGGCGGTGGCGCTTGGCGTGCAGCCGAGACCCTCAATCAGATCTGCCGGCGCGGAACAGTCAGCGGCAGGGCGGGATGGAAAGTCAAGCGACAGAAGATCATTCTCGCGAGTCACCGTCAGCAAGCCGGATGGCGTCTGAAACCGCACCAGGGAGCCACGCCAGCCAAGGTGCCGAAAGATGACATGAGCGGGAGCGAGCGTCGCGTGGCCGCACAAGTCCATTTCCAAGGTGGGCGCGAACCAGCGGAGGTCGAAGTGGGAGTCCCTCTGCACGACAAAGGCAGTCTCCGCGAGATTGTTTTCTGCGGCAATCGATTGTAGGACGGCGTCTGGCAGCCATTCTGTCAATAAACAAACCCCCGCCGGGTTGCCGGAAAAAAGGGTGTTTGTGAATGCATCGACTTGATAATACGGGATGCTCATTGCTTCCTCACTGGATGCGCTCGGAACTCCATGCCGCAATTGAGCCAACCCGGCCCGCAATGCAATCCGCGGCCGCGAAATTCACAGAGCCCGATGCTGCTGGCACATGCGCAATGCTGTCTGGGAACTTAATCACGATTTCAACTTTTTATTCCTGTGGAACGTGAGTGACAAGCATGAAGAATCGCGCCGGACTGGAGGATGAACGAAATCGGACCCACGTGCTATTCTCTGTCTGGTTAATAATGCCAGATCAGATCGAACATGGCATGCTCACGAAAATTGTCTGAAGATTTTTCGGCAAATGGAGCGCTGTTTTGGAGACACTTGGCATGGCGGCCCTATGCGCAACTTGAACGACCAGCATCATACACTGTTCCTTCGGCTTTTCGCCGAACACGAACCTGCCCTGCGCACTTACATTCGTTCGCTGCTGCCTTCGCGTGGCGACGCCTCGGCAGTCATGCAGGATGTTGCGGTCGTGCTTTGGCAGAAGTTCGGGGAATTTGACGGTTCGCGGGACTTTCGGAAGTGGGCTTTTGGCGTCGCCCGTTATGAAGCGCTGGCATGCCTGCGCGATTTGGCGCGCGACCGCCATGTGTTTGACGAGGCGCTTGTCAATCGGCTCGCTGCCGAGGCGGCGGCGGCTGAGCCGCGGCATGATGCGCAACGCGAGGCTCTCGAGGCGTGTTTGCAAAAGCTAAAGCCGGCGCAGCGCGAACTTGTCCTCTGTGCCTACGCCAAGGGCACGCGCATGGATGAACTTGCGGCCAAGCGCGGCCAGACAGCGATGTCGCTTTACAAGGCGCTGCACCGGATTCGGCAGGCGCTGCTGGAGTGCGCGCGTCGTCAACTCTCGAGGGAAGGCCTGCAATGAAATCGCATTGGCACGAAAGAATTCAGCAGTATGTTGACGGACAGTTGAGCGTGGAAGAGACGGGCGCTTTGCTCAATGCCCTCAACCAAGACGCCGATCTGCGCGACTTGTATCTCGATTACATGAATCTCGACATGGCTTTGGGCGCCATGGCGGATGCGTTCGCCGCTGAGGAAACCGGATCCAACCAGATGACCTCGCTGCACGAATCCCGTGCCGGGGCAGGGCCGCGCCATCGGCGCTGGGCCGCGGCGGCGGCAGCCATTGCGGCTTTGGTCGTATTCGCAGCGCTGCCGAGAGCTACCAAACCCCTGCGCGGCACACCGGACGTAGCCGCCGCCATTGCTTCCTCCCAGGACGCGGTTGCGCGCCTCGCGTTCGACACCAGTTCCGTGCTTCCAGCGTGGATGTCACCGACGGCCTCGCTGCTCGAAGCTCCGACAGTTCCGCAATGATGAGGGCTCAATCCTGCAACAAATCTCAAAAACAAACATACTCGAATCATCCACCATGAAAATTAGAAACCTTATCGCTGTCCTGTTCATTGCTTGCCGCCTGGCCGCGGAAGACAAGCCCGCCGCTGAAACCGATCCGCTGGCGGGAGCTTTTTTTCCGCCCGAAGCTGTCATGATGGCTGGCGAGCAAATCGGCCTGACGAAGGACCAGCGGGAGGAATTTCGCGCCCACGTTGAGAAGATCCAGCCGCGATCCAAGGAACTCGCGGAGCGGCTAACCCGCGAAACCGCCGCGCTCTCTTCCCTCGCCAGACAAGAGCGGGTGGACGAGGCAGCCCTCACTGCGCAGCTCGACAAAGTCCTCGATGCGGAACGCGATTTGAAGCACCTGCATATTGGTCTGCTTGCCTGGACCAAGAATTTCCTGACGCCGGAGCAGCAGGCAAAACTGAAAGAAATCACGAAAGGCGGCAGCGCGCCGTTCGTGGAAGCGACCCGCCAGCGTCTCACGGAAAAAGTCCAGCGCGTGAAGGAGGCCATGCAAGAATGGGCCGCCAGCGGGCGCGATCCGTCGGCCATCGGCAAGGCGATGGAAGAGAAGTTCAAGCCTCTCATTGAAGCGGGCAAAGTGACCGAGGCTGAGGCCGAGCTGGATCGCGTGCTCGAACAGACCAGGCAGGGCGCCAAGCAAGCGCGTCCTTAAAACTCAAGGGCGGCTCGAAAGGTTATTTCCCGAAAGCCCACAACTTTCCAGTCGTCCGAACGTATATTTTGTCTCCGACCAAAGCGGGTGTGGCAAGAATGCGGTCGCCCAAATCCACCTGGTGCAGAATTTCCGGTTTCTCGCCACCGGCTTTGACCACTGTCAGCGTGCCTTTCAGCGATGCGAGATAAATGCGGCCGTCTGCCGCGACGGGCGAGGAGTAGTAGGCTCCCGCCGCTTCAAGAAGCCGTTCTTGCGTGTAAAACGGTTCGCCCGTTTTTGCGTTCAGCGATGTCAGCATGCCACCGTCTTTGACGAAATAAACGCGGCCATCATAACAGATTGGAGAGGGGACATAGGGAAGGCCCTTGGTGAATTTCCAGGCGACGTGTGAGGCCGTGATATTGCCTGTGCCGCCGGGCCTTACCGCGACCACCAAATTTTCACAATGCGCGGACCCCGCCTTCATCAAATCGAAATCTTCCTTCGTGAATTTGCCGTCGCGATTCGCGTCCATGCCGCGCATGTATTGCAGAAGTTTGGGATCGATCTCATCGAACGTGACAACGCCGTCGCCATTTTTGTCGAAGGCTTTGCGAAATTCCTCCCATGTCGGCATTTGGGAATCCACTGTCCCGTTGGACCACGCCGCGAAGTAAAGCATGCCGTCGGCAACCACGGACGTCGTGCAAACGAAGCCCGTCACGCCGTCAATGACCCAGCGTTCCGCGCCGGTTTTCAAATCGTAGCCCTTGATGTGTCCGCCCGAGGCGAGGACGATTTCATCCACGCCGTTGTTGTTCCATAATGTCGGAGTTCCGAAGCTCCCGCGGGAATCCGGCCGCGGAGCGTCCCAAAGTTTGTCTCCGGTTTTCAAGTCGAGAGCCAGGATCGACGAATCCCGAAATTGGTCGCGGCTGATGATGGCGCGGCCATCGGCAATAATCGGCGAGGTTCCCGTGCCGTATTGGCCGGCGCTCAGCGCCACCGGAAGCGGATGGCGCCAAAGTTCCTTGCCGTTGGTGTCGTGGCAAATGACGCCGAACGAACCAAAATAACTCACGACGTGCTGTCCGTCGCAAGCGGGTGTTGAAGCGGCAGGACTGCCGTCTGTATTGTGGTAGTCTTCGATGGCGGCGGGTTTTACTCCGTGAGCCCAAAGAAGCTTGCCGTCTTTAGCGTCGTGGCAGCGGGTTTCAAGCTCGCCATTATTAAATGTCGTGAGAAAAATCTTGTTGTCCCAAACGCAAGGTGAGGAGGGAGACCACGGGACATCCACGCCCCAAAGCACGCCATTAGTCGGCCCAAAGTTCACCGGAGGCTTCGCGGCGCTTGCGACGCCGGAGCCGTTGGCCCCGTGAAACTGCGGCCATGTCTCGATCTCCGCACTGGCGGCCAGCGATAGCATGGCTGGCGCGGCCATTAAAATCATCATCGAAAGGAATTGGTTTTTGGGGCTCGTCGTCATTTTATTCTCTTCTTCAAACTGTCTAATGGCCGGGCCCGGTTTGGCAATGCAAAACGAGCGGTGTGGCTCGTGAGGAGAACTCCTTCCGGTTCTTGCAGCGGATTCCGAAACCTTGCTGGCCCGTCATCGCAGTGCGGTCACGGCATCACGGCGCGGTAGTATTTTTGTGGAGTGGCGGAGTTGGAATCCGAAAAATAGGCCAGCCCGTTTCCATCCAGCAGGTTGGTTTGCAGCGCGACCCAGTTCGCCAGATTCAAATCTGTGGACGCCTGAATGACGACGTTGGAACCGGGAGGCCCGGAGACATTAAAACCAAAAAACCCGTTGCTAAACCCGAATGCGATGTTCGTGGCAATGATGGCAAGAGGGGAGGCCGTGATATCGAATTCAGCCGCGTAGTCGGCCGCGTTTGTCCCTGCGGTCAGGAAATTGCCGCCCGCAAAAAGGGTTCCTCCCGAAACCGCCAGCGCATTCACCTCAGTGGAAGAGCCACCACCCATGCCCGCCCCCAACGGCGACCAATTGGTTCCGTCCCATTTCGCTATGTAATTGGCAGCATTCCCGCCGGCATTGGTGAATGAGCCACCCGCGTAGACTGTGTTGCCGGATACCGCCAGCGCGCTCACTGGACCGTTGACACCCGATCCCAGAGCTGCCCAACTGTTGCCGTTCCATTGCGCGATGCAATTGGCCGGATTGCCGCCCGCAGTCGTGAAATCTCCCGCTGCGTAAAGAGTGCTGCCCGCCATCGCCAGCGCGCTGACGGAGCCATTTACTCCCGAGCCGAGGGCCAGCCATGACGTCCCATCCCATTGCACGATGCTGCCGGGCGCGTTCGTGCCTGCCATCGTGAAATAGCCGCCGACATAAAGCGTGCTGTCTGACGCCCCCAGCGCGTTGACTTCGTTGTTCAAATCGGAGCCCGAGCCCAGCGGAAACCATGTGCTGCCGTTCCATTGCGCAATGTAGTAAGCCACTTTGCCGCCCGCCGAATGGAACACTCCTCCGGCGTAGAGCGTCTGGCCCGAAACCGCGATCGCCTCCACGCGGTCACTCATGCCGGACGCCAGCGGCAACCAATTGGTTCCGTTCCATTGCGCAATGTAATTGGCCGCATTGCCGCCCGCGGTCGTAAATGAGCCGCCTGCATAAAGGGTGCCTCCCGAGATCGCAATCGCGTCCACATGCGTGCCAAAGCTGCCCCCGCTCACACCGGATCCCAGCGGCGCCCAATTGGTCCCATTCCATTGCGCGATATGATTGGCTGCGTTGCCACCCGCCGTCGTAAACGACCCGCCCACATACAGGATGTCTCCCGACACGGCAAGGGCGCTCACGTGGCCATTCAAGCCCGACCCCATGCTAAGCCAGGCGCCCGCGCCATGCATGGCTGACGGGGCAAGTGACAAGATCACCAAGAACGCTCTCAATTCAAATGTCGATGTTCGCATAAACACTTCTCGTGAATTTGGGGGAATTCCATGGTTGCCGAAAAAGCGCCAGCTTGGGGGAAGGCTCTGCTGCTCACGCAGGGTTGCATGCCAGCGCTCTGCAAGTTGACAGAGTTACGCCGCTTTGCAACCTGAATTTGAAGTGAGCCCAGGGCAGACGCATCTTATTAAAAGGTGGGGACGCCTCGCCGAGGCGTCCCTGCCTGTCAACGAGCTTGGCGCTCGTTGATTTTTAAAGAATTACAATAATTAAGATGCGTCTGCCCTGGAAGTGGGCCGAGCCTAATATATTCGACGGGCGAGTTCGCGCTCCGCGCTCTTCGCGTCATTGACGATCCGCTGGGCTTCCTGTTTTTGTTGCTCGTTGAATTTCGGCTCCTTCTCGATCTTCGCCAGCAGTTTCTCAGCATTTTTGATGGAGATGAAACCGTGACAATAAGCGTCCAGCAACTGGCGTTGGAGGGCGAAGTCGGTTGGGGCCGCCTCGGCTTCCGTTTGGGCCCGTTCCAAGGCTGTTCCCATATATCCGTCTTTCAAGAGATCCGCGACCGACATGGACGGGTCGGGCCCGAACCCCGGAGATTCAGCCGTCGGCAGCTCGACTGCCACTCCCGAGTCCGGCGACAGCGAACCGGAAATCGGAACTTTCGGCGAACGAAAGGACAGACGCTCCCAAAACGATCTTTTTTTCCGCTCGGCGCAGGGCGGCGCGGCGTTCCAATCGGAAATACTCTTATCGACGAAATCGACCAATGAACTCGGAACATGCGGGGCGTCCTTCAGAGTCTCAAACGTCTTTTCAGCCAAATCGGGCCTTTTCAAATCCTGCGCGTAAAGGCGAATCAGCAGTTGCAAGGCGGCGAAATCATGGTGATCGCGCGTTAGGACGTGCCGCAGCCTGGTCTCCGCTTCCTCGAAGAACCCATGGTCACGCAGTGCGATGGCTTCCTCAAATGGTTTTCGCCGGACAACTCGTGTGGGCAGATTCAGGCTGATTCTTTTTCCGGTTAAATCACTCCAGGTCTCGAGCTGTTTGACCGCATAAAGTTTTTGCTCTTCGCTGATCTCCTTCAACCGAATGAGCCTGCGGGCCAGACGTCTGGCCTTGTAGGGCGACCGTTCATAGAGCAGCGCCGTTTCGATGGCAAACAGCCAATGGCCGAAGCACTGGCGATCGTTGGCCAGAGCCCCGCTCGCCGCGCGGTTGGCTTTGCGGACCTGTCCGGTATCGCGCCAATGGCGCAGCAGGGTCAGGTTCGGCCTTTTTTTCCTGGCAGTCCGAATCTTCTCGGCGAAAGGCCCTTCATTAAAAAGCAGATCGAACACAAAGCCACCCAGCGAATCGTTAAAAGCCCGATCAAACACTTTGAAGAGGAAAAGAAGCGCGGGAATCGCAAGGACCACGCCAGCGCAGGCCCCGGCCAGCGGCGAGCCGGAAAATTTGCCGATGGACATGCCGACAAGGAAAGTGGCCGCCAACAGGACAAGCCCAAATTTCAAGACAGACAGGTGTTCGGCGAAATCCTCATTCTGAATAAACTTGTAACCAACCCACAAGGCCAGCGCGGCGACGGCAACGGCCAGCCAATGAGCTTGGATCGAATGCAAAATGGAAGGCACGTTCACTGGCGGAGTTTCGGAAGGCTCAGCACGGCTGGCGGCGAGATCGCCTCGCATCCACCGCGGAATGTTGTTTGACAGGCTCTACTTTCACTATTGCCGATTCGTGGAATCAGCACATCCAACTTGAACCTGACCGCCGTCCTATGTCCATCCGAAAGTTGGAGCCTGTGAATGGAATCAAGCCGTCGTTACCGTGCGAATACGTCTCCAATCTCTAAAAAACGGTAACATCGGCTACATTATTGATAGTCAGGCATTTAAGCGGGCTGCAAAAACGGTAACAATATGGCAGCCAATCGGTAACATTTCGCTCCCGCCCTTCAAGTGTCCGCTCAGTCGCTGCGGTAGCTGCCGCAGTTCTCCGGCTCAAATGACTTTGCTGTGAATGGGTTGTACTGTTAGATTCTGACGGTGAACTCGAAAAAGTCCGCTATTTCGAACTGGACCCCCGAGCAAATCGCAAGCGGCCAGCGTTGAGTGCAGACGTGGCATGACGCGACTCCGGCGTTGGAGGCAGTCCGGCGGCGGGAATTGCGCGGGTCCAACTCCGAACGGACCTTGGTGCTCTTGTGCGGACCGGCGGACTATCGCGTGCCACCGCGCGCGCCCAAACCAACCTCGGGACTGGTCGAGCAACAACGCTGGTTTATGAAGGCCAAAGGTCGTGATTGAAGTCATCCGGGCGTTAAATTGAAAGGTGTTCCTAGTAGTTTGGACGAACTGGAGCTGCGACGGCGGCTTGACGCCGAACCATAACGGCAATCAATGGGGCAGATGATGGGAATCAAACCCAGCGAAATTCATTTGCTCCAAGTCACCAGCTAATCCGGCGGACGCCAGGAACGCTATCGAAATGAGAATCGGCGCTCAAGACTGATAAATTGTGCTGCCTCGCCAAGGCAGCAATCCAAACATCGTTGGATGGCCCTGTTGAGCCATTCTCCCTTGATCATCCGTGGTATGAAATCCAGTGCTGGCAGCAAGTGTGCGGAAACAAAACTTGTAACCCGCTGCCAGCAATTGTTGCTTAATCGTCCGACCGCGACTGCCAGTCAATGGATTATTGACTCATTGGAGAAAAAAGCTCAACTAGGACAACAAAGGGACATCCCCCCATTTTGGCATATCGCCCGTATTCGGTCGTATCATTTGCGACTTCAATTTTATCAACGGTGGCTTGATCCAGTGTTACTTTGTTTGTGCGGATTTGTCCAAGCTCTGCGCCATGCTTGGCTTCTGAGACAACTACCAATGTCATGGAAACGACGTGTTTTCCTAGCTCCTCAAAAGATTCTGAAACGTGCATCTCCACGTCACCACAATGAATGTGGCCGCAAACCAAATGAGCCAGGCGTTGGCCGTTCAACTCCTCTGCCGTGAAATTTTTAAGCGTGACCGAATGGATTTTTACCGGATTCATGCAGACCGAAGCCAAAAATACCCCGTGATTAGGTTTATGTCTAACAAGATATCGCCGTTGCTTTCCGGTGGCCAAAGGGCTTAATCTTTAGAGGCAAAAAGCGCAACAAAAACGCCGCTTCAAACGGCAAAAGGATTTGCTGAGTGGGTTTCTTTGTTTTCGGGAAAGATTTTTGTGAACCTTGTTGTTTATGCAGACGAATCCGGGACGCATGATCGGTCGGGAAGACTCCGTGGCTCGGAAGCTCCGACTTTCGGAGGATACATCGGCGATGTAGAAGAATGGGTAAAATTTCGTTGGCATTGGGAGTCGGTGTTAAAAAAATATGGCGTTTCCCACTTTCACTGTCGGGAATTTTTCTCACTTAGAGATTCCGAACATGATCCAGAAAGCCCTTATTACAACTGGGGGGAAATGCGCCGCGACACTTTTCTATTTGAGCTTGCCGCCGTAGCGGGGCAACAAGTGCCGGTCGGTTCAATGTTCAATTTAAAGGATTATGTCGCAACTGGCGACCCGGATGACCCTTTTCCGGTTTTGTTTGAGGCGTTCTTTGAAAGTGTTGGAAAAACAATCAGTTTGCACTGGCCCCGCAACACAGATGGGGTGTCTTTTTTTTGCGATAGTAACAAGTCAGACTGGATTAAGTCCTTTAAAGAAGTTTTTAACAAACAAAAAATCAAACATCCTCGGTTTTCATCAGTGGCCTTTGTTGACGACAAAGACTGCACCCCGCTTCAGGCGGCTGACTTAATCGCATACCGCGTCAGAAAAGGCTCATACGAACACACTAAAACTCGTGTTGGGATGATAGGAGGGTCATTGGATGAGGTTCTTTTCCGACACCGCGACCCTTGGCAAAAGAGAATCCGCGACATAACGGTATTTCGCGAAATGGCACCTCGCCTCGCAAGCCAGAGTCGAGACGAGAAGTTTGCGGTTAGGCTGCCGTTGCAGCCGAAATCAGGGTAGTTTTAACCCATTCGGATGTTACTTGCTGCGCACGTCGCGCGGCTTGCTCCACCTATTTCGGTTCGCTGGGCGCGAACATGGCTCCAATCAATACTCCTTTTGCTTGACATTCCGGCATCGGCGGTCTGCCCATTTAGTTTACACCATGACCAATCGCGCCGATGCGGTATTGTCCTTGATGAGTGCCGGGAACGAGGGGCTACATACATGGTATGTAGGGGCGCGGATCGCGCCGACGAGAGTTTTACGGCTCAACGGGGCCTTACGACTTCCCCAACGTGTCGTCGGCTAACGCCCGACTTCGCGCTTTTTCCAGGTGGCTATCGGGATTCGTTCCTCCTAACCGTCGTCTCTCACCAAAAAGCGCGAAGTCGGCCGCGCCAGTCCTATCGTCCTTTAACCGCCGACACGTTGGGGGGACGGGTTCATAGAGAGTCCTATCGGACACACGAGCGCGGGCGAATTCGCCCAACGACTCCGTGTGAGTACGCGGAGCACGAGACGACGGTTTCCTGCGGAACGAACCTCCGCTTTTGCATCCTGGAAAAAGCGCCCCGCCGATTTTGACCCGTGTCGCCGCCACGCGGCCAATCCACAGCAGCCGCGCACAGCGCGCCAACTTCCCGTGCTAAAATGAGTATCTTCGGGTTTCAGACTCAGCCGCCATTACCCCGTTGGCTCGCACCCAACAGCGTTTGCCAATGGTTCCCGTCCGGGAACAGCCATTCAAACGCCTGACACCGGTGCGGCGTTTCTTTGTCGAAAGTTCAACTGACACGGGGAATTTTCGATATGGCCGGGAGTGACGGCTGAGTCTGCGATCATGAATGACAACACTATCAACATCGGCTCCCGCGACGGCTGGGGCCAGCCAATACCATTCGGAATCCAAATCCCCGAATTGCGGCACCATGTCTATGTGGTCGGAAAAACAGGTTCCGGCAAAACGACCCTGCTTCGGAACTGGATTATTCAACTCATTTCCCTCGGGCATGGTGTTGGTTTTATCGATCCCCACGGCGACATGGCAGAGGAACTGTTAAATCACATCCCCGCTGCGCGTTCGGACCATCTGGTTTATTTCAATCCCGCTGACTTGGATTTTCCGATTGGACTGAATCTATTGGCGAATGTTCCGACTGATGAACGACATCTGGTTGCATCAGGCATTGTTGGAGCTCTAAAAAGCATCTGGCGGGATTCATGGGGCCCAAGGATGGAGTATATTCTTTACAATTCGATTGCCGCGCTTTTGGAATGCCCAAACACTTCCCTGCTTGGCGTCAATCGGTTGCTCACCGATGACCCTTACCGCGCATGGGTAATCCGCCAAATTAAAGACCCGTTCATCCGCGAATTTTGGGAAAAGGAATATGCTGGTTACGATGCCCGGTTTCAGCGAGAAGCGATTGCGCCAATCCAAAACAAACTCGGCCAGCTTCTTTTGAGTCCAGTCATCCGCAACATTTTGGGACAGGTGCAGCGCAAGGTAAGTTTCCAATTCATCACCGACAACAGGCGCTTGTTCATCGCCAATCTCTCCAAAGGCAAGTTGGGCCATGATAAATCCAATCTGCTTGGTTCGCTTCTGGTTACGCAATTCCAACTCGCGGCAATGGCCCGCGCCAGTCAACCCGAAACAGAACGCCGCGATTTTTTTCTTTTCATCGACGAATTTCAAAACTTCACCACCGATGCGTTCGCTTCTTTGCTGGCTGAAGCCAGGAAATATCGTCTTTGCCTGACTCTGTCGCATCAGTATGTCGATCAGCTTACCCTCCCTGTCCGCCAGGCCGTCTTTGGAAATGTTGGCAGCACGATTGCATTTCGGATTGGCCAGACGGATGCGGCGGTTTTGGAAAAAGAATTTGGGAACGAGTTTGTTGCAAAGCAGTTCGTTGACCTGAACCGCTACGAGGTGCTGGCGAAGCTTATGGAGGACGGTCAGGATAAGGTGCCTTTCAGAGGAACCACGTCGCAGCCGTTGGCAAATCATGGCCGCCACCCCCAGCGCCACGTTCTCCGTTCGCGAGAGAGGTTTGCCACCCCGAGGATATTGGTCGAGCAGCGGCTAAGGCGCTGGATGGAGACCCCGTCCGTTACTCCGATTCTAAGCAAGAATCCACGAAAGCGACAAAATCGTCGTCCTGCAAATGCTTGAATTGATTCCAAACCAAATTTGGAATGGGAAGTTTGAAAAACGAGGCCACGTCCCGATATAGCGATTCCGGCTTTACCACCAAGCCCTCCTTGACCGATTGGTAGGTGGAATGGACGTGCTGAATTACCAGCACCACAAAACGCTGTTCGCTTACGTTCGTCGGATTTTTATCCAGGTCAGGCGACGGCTCAAGAATCCGTGCCAAATCGGGAAATGTGAACAAGTTGCTCCAGATTTCCCTATGGCTGTCAGTCAGGATGAGAAGGTTCGTCAGACGTTGGGCGCGTGTTTGGTCTCGTAGGGCAAGGCCCGTGAAAATCACAGTGCCCACAACAGCCACCGTTTGAAACAAATCGAACCAATGTTGTCCAAACCACTCGTGAATGCCCATTTACCGGTGATTATACCGCACCGACGCGAATGGTCCAAACCTACAAGCTGTCCGGAATGTCAGGCTTGGCCAGAACAAGAGTCTTGCGCGGGATTCGAATAATCCGTTCGTCGGGCCCGCAATTGGCAGAGGACGGCAGCCGATCTGCCAAATCACAGATGTCGGTTCCGATGATGGCGAAATCGCCACCTTCGAGCTCCCGAATGTCGGGGCAACCGTTACAGGCAAACGTTCGTGCGCCGTCCGCATGCGGGTCCGGGCCAATTCGCTTCATAAACATGCCAGAAAGGTAACTATAGTGGCCTCCACTGTCAACCTTTTTTCTGCTAGGTATGTGGAGTGGCAACTGAAAAAGCTCGTCGCGCGATCTGCGCCGCTGTCGCGCGCATTTTGCGCGAAGAGCGTAACAAGCGCGGGTTGTCGCTATTAGCCGTGGCGACAGCGGCGGGATTGTCGCGCCAAATGGTCAGTTATGTTGAGACGGAAACACGAAATCCGACGCTGGACACCGTGTTGCGGATTTGCGATGCCATTGGCATTGATTTTGAGGCCGTGCTGAAACAGGCGAAGCGCGAGGCGCGGGAATAGCCGTCGGCGGCTTAATCTCTCCAATAATACTCTTTCCCAATCGGTGCTATCGGCTTAATCGGTCGAATTGGTTTAATGGGTTTGATCGGCTTGATGGGCTTTATTGGCTGAATCTTGCGGATTGCTTTTATACCGGACGGTTTCTTTCTTAAGTGCCACACCATATATATGCTTTTTTGTTACTTTATTTTTTCCTCACAGGTTCTGTGCGCCTAACAAGGTGAGATGAGCCACCGCCGGCCCGTGACGCGAACCGCAACATCGGAACGGCCAAGGCCAACGGCGGTTTGTTCCGAAGACGTTTTAGGCGATTCCGGGTTCATTGGGGATCAGGCAGAGCAACCGTTGGATCTTCTGGGGCGATGGCAAGCGTGAAATGCGGGTCGAGCTTTTCTGTGTGAAACCGGTGTTTAGCGTGCTCGATGGTGCTCGATGGTCCTGTCCCGACCGAGTTCCAAGCAGCGGTTTGTGGAACGTTCTTCATGAACGGATGCTTATCGGCGTAGTAATATTGGAGATGATAGCCGCCAGCGATCTTGATCAGGCGTGCGCTCGGACTAAGCATCAGAACAGCAACGACGAACTTCGAAGATTCCAATGGAATATTCGAATGAACGAGGCGAAATCCTGCGTCGCGCTCCTCGTTTGTCAAGGTGATGGGAAAGAATTGTTTGGTGCTCATATATTCGGAAAGTGTATACAGCCGTCAGACATTTTTTAAACACAAAAATCCAGCCCCTCCGAGCGGCATCCGCCTCATTCACCTGCATTTCAAACCAGCGCAAGCAATGTCTCCATTTCATGTTAAAATTAGGGCATGTGTTCTGTCCGACTTCCCCGTTTCAATAGATCAGAGAATATTTCCCGCTTTCGGTTGACCGAACGCGACTTGAAAATTCTCAAACATGTCAGCAGCCACAGATTTTTACGATCCGGCCACCTTTGCGCGCTTCTTCCCGGCAGCAAGCAGCAGATTCTTCGGCGGCTTCAACTGCTTTATCACCATGGATTTCTGGAACGGCCACGGTGTCAAATCGACTATTATCAGAACGGTTCTCGTCCGATGGTTTACGGGATCGGAAATAAAGGTGCTGCGGTTTTGAAACGCGAACTGGGATTTCCCTATCACCGCCTCGAATGGGGGCAGAAGAGTCGCGTTGGCCGAATTTTCCTCGATCATGCCTTGTTGATTTCCGACGTAATGGTTGCGTTTGAAGTCGCATGCCGAAATCAGGCGGGTGTAAAATTGATCAGGCCGGATGACGCGGCGATCCCGATTGCCGCGGCACGCCAGCGTGAGCCATTCCAGTGGAAAGTGAACGTCGCCAGCGGCATCAAATGCGGTGTCATTCCTGACAGGGTTTTCGGATTGGAGATTACTGATAAAAGCGGACGCCAAATTCTCTCTTGGTTTTTCCTTGAAGCGGATCGCGGCACAATGCCGGTCACGCGAGACGGTTTGGATCAAAGCAGTTTCTACAGAAAACTCCTCGCCTACGAAGCGACGTGGCGCCAGGGCCTTCATCGTTCCCTATTTGATTTTGACCGCTTTCGTGTTTTGACAGTGACCACCGCCGCCGAACGGCGACAGCACATGGTGGAGGCATGTGCTCAACTTGAACAAGGACACGGTCTGTTTCTTTTCGCAGATTTCGCTTCGCTTTCATCTGCCGAGAATGTCCTGACCTTGCCTTGGCTGTCTGGACGCGCCAATAAAGAAACTCTCTTGTAATTCTGTCACATATTTGGCTGCGTTTTGATTCTGTGATACGATGCCCGGTGGAAAGTCGGCTTTTCCGGCTAGGGTTCTTCAAATCGTCAATCCCAACTTGTTCAACAGAAAGGATTTCCCATGTCCACGAGCAGAAAGCCATTTGTCGATTTTCGGGCCATTCGCGCCCGTGTCACAATGGAACGGGTGCTGGAACACTATGGTGTTCTTGGCACATTCAAACGCAGCGGCAGCCGTCTCAGCGGCCCATGCCCCATCCACCACGGCAGCAATCCCACGCAGTTTCGCGTCGATACCGAGAAGAATCTCTGGAATTGTTTCAGTGAGTGCAAACACGGCGGCAACGCCCTGGACTTCATCGCCAAAAAGGAGGACATCTCGATTCACGACGCCGCACTCAGAGCGTGCGAGTGGTTCAGTGTCCCCATTGATGACGTCAAGACCAACGGCTCAAAGGATGAGCCAGAGGCCGCAGCAGACCAACCGCCGGAAGCAAATGTCGCGAGGCACCCCAAACCGGCGCCAGTCCTGGCACCGGAGAGCACGACGCCAAATCCGCCACTTCGATTCCGGCTGGACAAGCTGGATCGGGCGCATCCGCATTTTGCGGAACGCAGTATAAACGAGCAGACCATAGGTGACTTTGGACTCGGTTATTTCACCGGCGACAAAGGTTTGATGGTGGGGCGCATCGCCATCCCAATAAACAACGTCAAAGGTGAACTCGTGGCGTATGCCGGGCGATGGCCGGGCAATCCGCCAGACGGCACGCCAAAATACAAGTTGCCCACCGGTTTCAGGAAGGGGCTGGAATTGTTCAACCTCAACCGGGCCATCCAAGAACCACCCGAAAAACCGCTGGTGATCGTCGAGGGCTTCTTTGACGCCATCAAACTTCACCAGAACGGTTGCCGCAAGGTCGTTGCCCTCATGGGCAGCACCATGTCCGCTGGCCAGGAAGAATTGATCCGCAAGCATACCGATGGACAAAGCCAGGTCATTGTCATGCTCGACGAAGACGATGCTGGCCGGGCCGGGCGCGATGACATCGCCGCCCGCCTCGCCAAATTCTGTTTCGTCAAGGTGCATCAGTTCGAGAAACCCGGCACCCAGCCCGAGCACCTGTCCGCAGACGAGGTGTCCCAATTGTTTGGGGGTGCCGCGTGAAGCGATACGAAGGACGACGAACGAAGCAGGGCGTAGTGGTCACCGTTGGCGGCCAACCACTCAATTCCCGACTGGACTTGTGGAATCACAGTCCGACCGGGTTTGAGTGGGGCGATGTCGGCAGCGGCTCGGCGCAATTGGCGCTGGCACTCTTGGCAGATTGTCTCGACAACGAGGCAGACGCCATAGGCTGGCATGAAGATTTCAAGTCCGCCGTTGTGGCCGCATTGCCACGCGCAGGCTGGACACTCACGGAACTGGAGATTCGGGAAACCATCGACGCGTTCGAGAACGAATAAGGGAGGTTCACTATGGATGTTCACTGTTCGACGTGTGGCGAACCGTGGGATGTTTATCATCTCCGGCACGACGCCGTTTTTGAGACAGACCTCAGCCATGAGAAGCCAAAGTCTGGCGCGAACTGTCACCCGGTCTGCGGCTCGGCCCTCGTTATCGGGAGAAGTTCAGAGCCGCCCGATTGGAATTCGGCGCTTCGATTCTCGACGTGATGCGTTGCCATGTTTGTCCGAAGGACGCCAAGCCAAATTCCGACAAAGCAGCGCTGAAAGCTGGCTTGGTGGAGGTTCTGGGCGACGACGAAGACAGCATCGCCGCCGCGATGGAGGATTTTGGGCTATGAGCGCACCAAACCCATCCACTGCGAAATTTCCGCTTGGCCGTATCGTTGCTACCCCGAACGTGCTGGCAAGGGCTGCCCAACGCGATATTCTGGCAGCCATTCAGCGGCATCAGGCCGGTGATTGGGGCGACGTGCTGGAGGAAGACCGTCAGGAGAACGAATTCTCCCTGCAACAGGGCTTTCGCCTTCTGTCGGCGTATTGTTCCACGGCAGGAGACAAATTCTGGATCATCACCGAAGCCGACTGATCCTCCACCTGTGTCTTGCTTCCCAAAGACTATTGAAATCACGCCTCCCCCCAACGGGGAGGTTTTTAATTTGAGATATTAAATCCTGTGTGACGTGCATAAAGCCAGTTTAGAACAAACGTCCACCTTTCCTTTTTCAAATCCGCCATAATGTGCAGCCGCGCCGCCGCCGCATGCTCACCCCAAAGTTTGCGCACCTGCTCGATGCCGTCAAGATGATGGCGCCGATTGCGGCGCCGCATCCCGAAAGGCGGTTTGGCCGCGAACCCATCCAACCACTAATGTGCCTCTTCAAATGACTTGCCCCAACACGGCTGTCGTTTCCATGCAGAATTCTGTTAACGAAGACAAAAACTCTACAGATGTAAGCGGAGGATGGCCTCAGATTTCCTCCAGTATCCGGCTTGGATTTGTTCAGGCTTCACTCGAATCATTTTGGGACGCCTTAGCCAGAGTTTGAGCAATTTCCAGGAGCGAGCTTTCGATAGCTTGTGGAGTTATCACTTTTGAAAGGTGAGTTTCAATTTGCGCGAAGCCGAGCGAATCACAGAAAATGGTAATAATATCGGGCCGATCCTGGAATGAACTTGAGTCAACAATAACAAAAAAACTCCGATTCTTAAACACGACCTTAATCCTCAAATCGTAATCTTGTTTATAAAAGACGAGTAAAATATGAGGCTCAGAATCCGTGCCGCTAACAGATTGGTATTCTAGGAGCATTAATGGCACCAGCTGACCCTGACTAGAAAGGGGCTGGAGCACCTTCTGATAAAGACAATAACTGAACAATTCGGCATGCGCTCCTTTCATCTGACTCTTTTTAAGTAGATAGACTTCGTCCTGAGAATTCCAACGAATTAGCTGATGCCCACAGTAGTCGATTGCCTCAGGCGTTTTTACGAAACCCGCTCGCGCTTGCGCGTCACAGCAGTTGATGTCAATCGCACCGCGTGCGATATGGCGTTCATCAATACGACCCTTTGGGGCATTCCTACGCGGGTCATCCACGGCAATTCTCTATCGTTGGAGTTTTGGGCCGCTTGGTCGAATATCCACTTCATCACGCCGTGGCTGCCGTTGGCTCTGCGCCTATGGTCGCCAGACGCGTTGGAGCAGGGGCAACCGCCGAAAAAGGCTGAAGTCGTTGCGATCAAGGCTTCACTCGGACAGCAGGATTTCGCGTTCGAGTAATTGAACGCATCCACCAAAAGATCTTGCTGCTCAACAAAGCGCCGTCCGCGCTTCCAGCGAGAATACTCAAAACCAGAAGCAACCCGCGTCAACGGGTGGACGGCAAGAAAGAGAATACGATGGAACAGATACCCTTGTTCAAGCCCGAAAAAGAGAAACCAAAGTATCAGCCCAAGGAATGGAAAGTTGTCGCCCTGCGCGAATGTCCCACGCCGGACAGATTGCAAATCTGCGACACGCCGGAAAAAGCAGTTGAGTATTGGAGGCTTCACATCGCTACTTCGCCTCAATTCAATCCCGAGTGCGAATGCTTTGTGGTTATCCTCCTCAATACTCGGCGCAAAGCGAAAGGACACCAACTCGTGTCCATTGGCACATTGGATTGCATCCTGGTGTCAGCCAGGGAGACATTCAGGTGCGCGGTGATTGCTGGCGCATCCGCCGTCGTGCTCATGCACAACCACCCATCCGGTGAACCGCAGCCCTCAGATGCAGACATTCGAGCGACGCGGGACCTCGTCCGGGCCGGGCAACTCCTCAAGATTGAGGTGCTTGACCATATAGTCGTTGGGAATCCCACGCACTGCTCGTTGCGAGGACTCGGCTACATCCAGGATTAATCCGATGAAACCGAAACTCAAGAAACGCAATTGGCGCGACCCAAACCAGCCTGAATTAGTCGGACTGGTTTGGCGGCCTAAGCAGTATCAATTCCGACTCCGTGTCGGCGATGTCGTCCGTTTAGACAAGCGGCTCTGCCGGGTGATTAGGGTGAACGAATGCGCGGCGGTGCTCCTAATGAGACAGCCAGCGCGCCAGTTCAAGACTCGTTTTGACAGGCCCGTCCGATTCGAACGACCACCAGCCTTGGTGCGGATTTGGTCCAACTCGGATGTTGAAATCCTGAACCGGAAGGAAAGGAGCTTCAAATGAGCGCGAACGCGTATGACCGCATCACGGAACAGATCATCGCTCTGCTTGAGCAAGGGACCGTTCCCTGGCACAAGACGTGGAAAGCATCCACGACCATGCCCCGGAATCTCATTAACAAAAAGCCGTATCGCGGAATCAATGTGCTTCTGCTTTTCGGTAGGAGCTACGAATCGCCGTATTGGCTCACCTTTCGCCAAGCCAACGCGCTTGGCGGCAAAGTCAAGAAAGGCGAAAAGGCGTGTCCTGTCGTCTTTTGGAAGAGACTCGCCGTCGATGACAAAGAGTCCGAGGAAAAGAAGCGCATACCGCTGCTTCGTAATTACTTCGTATTCAACGTCGCTCAATGCGAGGGATTGAAAAATAGTCATCCAGCAGCGAACGGCGCAAATGAACTCCCGCGCAAGCCGGAGGAAATTGTTGCTAACATGCCACAGAAGCCCACCATCAAGGATGGCTTCACCAAGGCATTCTATTCGCCTGCCGAGGATTACGTTGGAATGCCGGGAATGGATCGGTTCGAGGGCGCGGCGCAGTATTATGCGGTGCTCTTCCATGAACTTGTCCATGCAAGCGGTCACCAAAACCGGCTTAATCGGTCAACCTTGACTGAGAAAGGCGGATTTGGCTCTGACCCGTATTGCCGGGAGGAACTGATCGCCGAAATTGGGGCGGCGTTTCTCTGCGGAGAAGCGGAGATCGGTGAGCGCACCATCCACAATTCGGCGGCGTATGTCGCTGAATGGCTGAAACGCCTCAAAGAAGACAAGAAACTGATCGTCCAGGCGGCTGCGCAGGCCCAGCGGGCGGCGGACTTCGTTCTTGGCAGGACATTTGACGAAGCCGAGTAGTCTCAGCCCGTTCAGAGCAGGCTCTAGGGGGCATAGCTTGAGATGGATGACGACTCGCCACGGGCGGAACCACTGGTTCCGCCCTTTTTCTTGCTCGTTTATGAGCGGCGTTCGATTTCTCCAGCTTCTCGCTGGTTTTTTAATCGCCATCAGCGGGGATTTCCCGCTTAATCCGGCTGACGAATCGGCAACATGTATTTCTTTTATTTTGATGAATCTGGCTCGCGCGACCCCAAAGCCTTTGAGACAAAGCTCGACGGCTCGGTGCAGGCCAAAGACCACATCTATTCGCTGACAGCAGTTGGACTCTGGGAAGGACGTTGGCGGGAATTTGAACGGGAAATTGCAAACCTCAAACTGCAATTCACCGACCAGTTGAATCGCACACACAGACTCCAATTCGACCTCGCGGACTGCGAGATGAAATCCAACTGGATTCGCAACCCCAAGGAACGCGCGGATAAAAGTCCCTTCCTCACTGCCCTGTCATCCGATGAACGCGAACGCCTAGTGGCGCGCTATTTTCAGCAGATTCCAGCGCAGCGCATGACGCTCTTCTCGGTGGTTATGGACAAACGGAAACTTCGCGAGCATATGACGCCGGAGACGCTCCATAAAAAGGCTTATGAATTAACTTTAGAACGCATCGAACATTTCATGGCGGAATTCCATCCGAAACACCATGCGCTTATTGTCATGGATGACACCGACAGGGCGCTTAATCGGGCGGTGTCCCTGAAACACGCATTTTTCCAGCGGGAGGGCAATCAAAACGTTCGATTCAACCACATTGTGGAATACCCATTTTTCACAGACAGCAAATTGTCCAACGGCGTCCAACTCGCGGATTTGTGCGCTTACAACGTCTATCGCGCTTTCAAAGTGAAAGATTTTGCCTTTCCTTATTTCCAGGAATTGCTTCCCTATTTTTATAAGCGCCAAGGCGGACAGAAGCTCGATGGTCTGAAGGTGTTTCCAGAAGATTCTGAACTTGTCTCCTTTGCGCGGGAGGGGTGGGATGAGTTCCAAAAGCAAAACCCCGCCCGAGGCGAGGTTTAATGTTGGGCTGGGCTAACCATATCAAGCCGACCAGCAGCACCCAACGTTCTAAGTATGCCACAGGCCCCCGGATTTGCAAGGGCCGTCGCTCTATTTCTTCTCCGAACCACCCCCGATTGCTTGTTGAATCCGATCCGTCACCATTTTCGTTCCCTCCTCGAGTTGCGATTTCAGCTTGTCGGTGAAATCAGGAATCCGCGACGGATGGACAGGAATGAACGTGACATTATCGGTCAAATTCAACAGCCCTTTGGTCCCAACGCTGTGATGAGCTTTGAATTCCAGAACTTTGAAAAGGATTTGCGTTTCATCATCTCGCGTTTGAGCCATCACAATTACGCATTGCCGGCGCCCGGCGCTCGTGGCGAGCGCTCCGGTCAGTTCTTGGACGGCACTGATTTCGAATGTCTCAGCAACGCTCGACCTTGACTTCAAAACACGAAACTCCGGGCGGATTTTCAGCGCACTGAGAATTGCCGTTTGCACTTCGTTGAGCGGCCTTGTGGTCTTGATTTCATGACTGTCAAATAATTCTGCATCCTTGAATCGAGACAAAATAGTGTCGAACAATTTTTGACCGCGTTCGCGCCGTTCCTGTTGTAACTGTTCCAGTTGTCCACGTTCCCGCGTCTTGAAATCCGCCAGTAGCTGTTTCACCTCATCGTTGTCCGGCAATGATTCGAGCGCCGCTTCCAATTCCTTATCCGCGCCGATGTAATCGCCGCGTTTGCCCAATGCTTCAGCCTGCCGGATATGGCGTCTGCCAGTCGCCTCTTTTTGGAGCGTCATCGCTTCGGGGTCGTTCGGTTTCACTTCCAAGGCTTCGGCCGCAGCCCTGAAGGCTTTGTCATAATCGCCCGCCGAAAGATATTGCCGGGCAGCATTCATGGCCGGGACGTAATTGATGCTCACCAGATTTGTCACGAATGTGTTCGTTTCCCGAGCGGCGACGTCCACCACGGCATCCACCGGCGAATAGCCGGACAATTGCAGTTCAAAATGCCACCGCCCGGTGGTCAGCTCTGAAAAAAGCATTGGCGTTACGCCCCATTGGTGACCATCAGTGAGGACGGTTGCGCCCGATGGGGTCGTTTCCAATCGGGCGGCCCCATACACGAATTCGATCTCCATGCTATTGGTTGTCGCTGCCGTCACGGCCACTGTCTGATCTTTCTTATGCTTGTGATGCCAACTGATAAGTTGGTAGTTGCCTTCCGGGACTTCGACGAGCAGCGCAGGCAAATTCCCAGCTTCCAGCAACTGCCCGTCGGCCTTGAATAATTGGAATGACGCCTCTGGCTGACCACACGCCAGTTGCATCGCTCCAAGGCGCGGAGCAAATGCGCAGGCACCCGTATGCGCGGGTTCAACAGTGGTTTCTTCCGCTTGTTGCCAGTGGGCATAGGACGCCTCGACCGTGTAATGGTCTGTGGGGACATTTAGCGTCATCCCGGCGGAATTAGTGAGTTTGGTTGAAAACTCCGGTCCCTGAATCGTGATCAATCCGGCCCGTGGATTTGCAGTGATGGCGAGGGCTCCCATGCTTCGTTTCAAACTGACAGCGCCCAAGTTCTGCGCTCCATACCAGACAACTAAATTCGTAGAAAAGGCATCCGCTTTCGGGTGCCGAATGGTGACCGTGTGCCTTCCCAATGGGATTCGTTCTCCGCTCTCGATACGGCGCTGGTCAAAAAGAGCTACCGCATCTTCGTCAATTGGCTTTCCTTCCAAGAAAACCGTAAAATTGAGGCGCGTAGACTCCATTAACCTCTGGTGCGTTCGGATATTCATTTCCTTTGACTTGTGCCCGGTCAATTTCATCCGGACTTCATCCGAAACCCCAGCGTTGGCCAATATTGAATTGAAACTGTGACGGAGCGAGTGAAATGTCCGTCGGCAAAATTTCCGCGAGCCCTTTCCTTGGATGACCATTAGGTCCAGGCCCGCCTTAACCACTATACGCTTAAACCCCTCGGACAATCCGTGTTTACCTCCAGGCCCTTTCTCCGCCAATTTCGGACACAGGTAACCAGTTGTCCCGAATTGGATCTTGTATTCGATATGCCTGATGATTTCGTGGTGCATCGGCACAATCACTTTTTTACCCGTCTTTTGCTGGTTGTAGATGATCACACCTTGCTCAGGGAACACATTATCCCATTTCATCTGGACGCAATCTCGCAGCCGCGCGCCGACGAAATACCCCAGGAGAATCAATGTCTCCCAATCCAGCGACGGCGCAGCCGCGATGAGCTTTTGAACCTCTTCATGTGTGAATACATCCCGCTCGGAACTTTCGTCTTTTGGAGGACGGATCGCGGCGACCGGATTTTTTAGGATGGTTCCGAAAGCCTCTGCCCGACGAAACGCGGTATTGAGTGTTTTTAAATCTACGATTGCGGTCTTAGGTGCCGCGCCCGCGTTCAGCCGCCAAGTTAGAAAATCCTCCACGTCCTTTGGCAAAATTGATGACACTGGCCGCTTTGCCTTGCCATTTGAGTTCGCAAGGAAAAGCCGCACGGTGTTGCCGTATCGCTCCAGTGTCGCTTTTGAATTCCTGGCCTCAATCCCTTTGAGCCAATCGTTGAGATAATCTTCGACCGTTGGCGTGATAAGGCTGTTGCCGGTAACCTTTTCCGAAACGTCGCTCAAAACCTTCCGCACTTGCGTGATGATTAAAGACCCAGCGCGAGCCTTGCACTCGACTCCTTCCAATTCCAAAGCGATCTGCATCGCCTGGCCGCGATCTGTCGTCTTGGTTGACTTCTTCATTTGCCTTCCATTGCGGTCGGTGTAACAGGCCACCCAAAACGGAGATTCGTTTCTTTTGAGAATGTTCGCCATACAGAAGTGAGAATAAAAGTGAGAATAAAAAGTTCAAGAAATATGTTTCTAAAAATCGCAAACACCTGCGCGTCAATGTATTAAAAATGGTGAATCGAGACGAGGGTTCGATTCCCTTCACCCGCTTGATGCCGCCCAGCTACCCCTTCACCAGCAATTTGCGTATCTTGAGCAATTCGCGGCGGCGGGATTCGTCCGGCTTCAGCGTCTTCAGATTCAAATCCTTGATCGTGCGCACCACGATTTCCGAAATCATCAGGCGCGCGTTGGGCTTGTCATCGCTCGGTATGATGTGCCACGGCGATTCGTCCGTGCTCGTGCTGGAAAGGCATTCCTCGTAAGCCTTCATGTATTCGTTCCAATGCTTCCGCTCGAGCATGTCGTACATGCTGAATTTCCAGTTCTTTTCCGGCTCGTCGATGCGGCGCAGGAACCGCTTTTTTTGCTCTCCCTTGGAAATGTGCAAATAGAACTTCACCACCCGCGTGCCGTTGAGATGCAGGTGCTTCTCAAAATGCACCATCGATTGAAATCGGTGCTTCCAGATTTTTTTGTCGTCCAGGATTTCTTCCGGCAGCATTTGTGCCCGGAGAATTTCCGGATGAACACGCGCCACCAAAACTTCCTCGTAATACGAACGATTGAAAATGCCGATGTGCCCGCGCTGCGGCAATTTGCAATAGGTGCGCCAAAGAAAATCGTGCTCCAACTCCTCCGTGCTGGGCTTTTTGAAGCTGAAAACCTCGCAGCCTTGCGGGTTGACGCCCGACATCACGTGCTTGATGGCGCTGTCTTTCCCCGCGGCGTCCATCGCCTGGAAAATCAACAGCACCGCGTAGCGATTATTCGCGTAAAGCAAGTCCTGCAGCGCGCTCAATCTGTGAACGTGCTCGTTGAGCAGCTCGTGGTATTCCTCCTCCGATTCGTAGAATGGCTTCACGCGGGTGGGCCAATGGCTCAAGTTGACGTTTTTGCCTTCGCTGACGGTGAATTTGCCGATGTCCATTTTCATTCGTGGGGGATGGTGGTGAGGAGTTCCCGCTGCCAATCCATTAACTCCAATTTGTGGTGGGCCCAATCGCTGGCCAGGGCGAGCAGGGTGGCGCGGCTGGCGATGAGGGTTTGATCAAGGCCGAGTTCGGCCGCTGCCTGGTTGCGCTGGGTTTCCAGTTCCAGAAAACGGCGGCGTTCGGCTTCAGTTTGGCGGTGCGAATGAAAACGGAGCGGATGCGGCAGCTCTTCCGGCTCCAGTTGCAAGCCGCGCTGGATGGCCTCCTGCAACCCATCTTTGCGGCGCGCGGAGAAATTGCGCGGCAAAAGATTCTCCACCTGCCCGTGCGTCGTCGCGGCGGCGGCAATTTCTATAAGCGTCTCGTGGCTTAGTACGAAAAACGGCGGGCGGTTTCCCGCAATGGCTTCCTGCTCGCGCCAATGCCAGATTTCCCTAAGCACCGCCAGGCTGGCGCGCTCCAGTTTGTTGCTGCCGCGAATCCGCCAGACAAGGTCGGGCGATGCGGGGCTGGCCACCGCGCATTCGGCGATGAGGCGGTCGCACGACTGCTCAAGCCATGCCAGGCGGTTTTTTAAGCGTAATTGCTCTGCCAGCAAATCCGACAGCGGCTTGAGGTAATGGGTGTCGTTGCGGGCGTATTCCTCCATGCGCGGCGTCAACGGGCGGCGGGACCAATCGGCCTTTTGCGAGCCTTTCTCAAGAACGATGCCCAGATTTTTTTGAAGCAAATTCGAGAGGCCGAACTCGCGTATGCCCAGCAAGCGGCTGGCCAGCATCGTATCGAAGATTCGATTCGGCACGAAGGCGTGATTTTTTCTCAGGAGGCGGAGATCGTAATCCGCCCCATGCATGATCAGCCGGTGTTTCTTCAACTCCGGCCACAGGGGCTGCAGATCGAGATTCGCGAGGGGGTCGATGAGCCGGTCGCCGGCGGCGGTGGTGATCTGAATGAGGCAAAGTTTTTCGGGATACGCGTGCAGGCTGTCGGCCTCCGTGTCCAAGGCCACCCAATCAGCGGCTCGGAGCTCCGGCAGGAATTCAGCCATTTTGGCGCCCGAATCAATCACACTGTAACATTAAATGAATCCCGGCGCGGGAAAAGAGAAATTTCCAAGCGTGAAAAGGAACCGGCAATTTTGGGATGGTGCTCCTCGCTGCATCGGGCGCCGTCGGCGGCATTCTCGCTGCCCGGGGCCGATTTGGGAAAATTCAGCAAATTCCCGTGCAACAAAATCCCCGTGTCCGTGTTTCAACTATGGCGTTTGGGTAGGTGAGAACACGGCCGGAAGCGGCGCAACGCGGCGACCCATGGGAGCTTGAGAGAAAGCGTTCCGGATGGCTGAAACACCATGATTTAGGCGCCAAAGCGCCTCCGGCACGTCGCGGGCGGATTACAAAAAGGTGACAATCCGTGGCGCAACTGATATATGCGTATATTGTTCCATATTAGAGTGTTGCGAATTTTATCCTCCTTCGCCGCACTTGTTTTGTCATCGAACTAGTGCAATTAATCTTGCATTCCGCTGCCAATTTGAAATGCTGGTCAAGTTGGGCGCGTTGTGTTGGCGGAATTGTTGTTCATTAAAGATGGGTGGATACAACCCATTTTAAGCCGGCTGCAGGGTTGGATAAATTCCACAAACAGCGCGCACAGAATTGTTAATAAACCTATGCGCAAAAATCTACTTGTAACTTCAATCACCGCCCTCGCTGCCCTTGCGGGCACGACGGCGATGCAAGCCCAAACGGGTGCTTATTATTCCGCCGTCACCAATCTTCACCCGGTTCTTTACCTGCCGTTGAACGAAACCGCTCAACCGCCGGGTTCATTGACCGCAAATAATTTGGGGACCTTGGGCTCTGCCGACGACGGCACTTACAACCAAGGCGCCTATCCTGGAGCTCCGGGCGCGATCACGGGAGGCGACAAGGCGGCCTACATTGCGGTTGACGAAGCCACGATCACGGTCCCGTATGACACAGCATACGCAGGCAACACCAATTTCACGGTCGAGTTCTGGTTCAACTCGTTGAACCAGGATCCGGGAGAAGATTGCATTATTAACTGCGTCGATCCCGCAAGCCCCCGCCACGGCTGGCTTTTTTATACAGACGGCAACGAAGTGGGCAGCTTTAATTTCCGCACCTACAATGGCAATGGCACCGCCACGGCGATAAATTACAACATTCCTGTTCCTGGCGGGCACATTCTTGCCAACACTTGGTATTATGTTGTGCTGACCTTCTCGGACAACGGCACCACCGCAACCGCGCAAGGTTACGTGAACGGTGTGGCGGTTTCCGGCAATGCAAGTTCCACGAGAAACGCATCGCATCCAGAATACGCGCCCAGCACGGCTGGCCCGTTGTGGATCGGTGGCCGCAGCGACAGCTCGTTTTTCTTCTACCCTGGATCGTTCGACGAAGTCGCTCTGTATCCGACGGTTCTGTCCGCGACGGATATCTCCAATAAGTATGCGGCCGCCATCAGTGGCGCCGCTGGAGCTTATTCCTCCCTCGTGACTGCGGATGCGCCCCAGCTTTATTTCAAGCTGGATGATGGCGTTCTCCCGGTTGCCACCAACTACGGCACTGCGGGATCAGTCGCCAATGCATCGTATCAACCTGGAACCACGCCTGGAACGGCGGGTCCTGCTTTTGCCGGCTTCGGTGCCAGCAGCTATGCTGTGCAGTTCCCGGGCGGGACAGCGAGCTTGAACGGCGCCACTGTTCTCGATCCTGGCGCGGCGTCTCTGCCGATTGGAATGACGGCCAATACTCCTCTTACGGTTTCAGCATGGGTTTTGGTTCCCTACACCCCGACAGCTTTCTCAACAGTATTGGGCAAAGGTGATTCGTCGTATCGTTTTGACGTTGACACGACCGAGAATCCTCACTGGAATCCGGGTGGCTTCGGTGACCTCACCGATCCTAATGCTCTAAGCGACGGCGGCTGGCACTACTGGGTCGGCACTTGGGATGGCTCTAATGTGGTAAGCTTCTACATTGACGGTGCCGTTGTGGCCCAATCCAGCGGCAACACCGCCAATACGTTTAATACCAACGTCCTCGACCTCGGCGCGGCACCCGATTATGTCGGTCGCAATTTTGATGGCGGCAGCCTCTGCCAAGTGGCGCTTTTCACCAACTCGCTGAGCCAGAATCAGATCATCAACCTTTACTTCGCTTCAGGAGTAACGGGAGTGGCCCCGATCATCACCACGCAGCCTGTCAGCCTCAATGCAACCAATGGTGAGACGGTGACCTTCTCAGTGGCGGCTCAGGGTTACGGAACGTTGAGCTACCAATGGTACGGGCCAAATGGGGCGCTGAGCACTGGCCCCACGCTGACCCTGACCGATGTCACGACAAATTCCGACGGTGGCTACTATGTGGTAGTGACCGATAGCGAAGCAACGCCACAGCAGACAACCAGCGCCACGGCCACGCTCGATGTCGTTCCTTCCCTCCCCGGCACCTACTTCGCGGCTGTCACGGCTCTCGGGCCAATTGGCTACTGGCCGCTGAACGAAACGAATACACCGGGCACAAACTATAATTTGCCCGAAACCAACGATCCAGTCGCGACGAATTACGGTTCGGCGGGTTTCAGCGACAATGGATACTATTTGCCCGGCACTCATCCTGGCGCGGTGGCTGGCCCAAGCTTCCCCGGCTTCCCTTCTTCGAAGGCGACGGCGTTCAATTCCACCAATTATGTTGCGGATGGCAATGGCGGCGTTGGTCTGGCTGGTTTCGTTGATGTCCCGGATCCGAATAACTTGCTCAATGACGTTGGGCCCGTCACCCTGGCGTTGTGGCTTCAGGCCAAGCCGAGCGATGGCCGCTTTGAAACGGTTGCTGGGCGTGGCGATGAATCGTACAGAATCGACGTCGATGGCACTGCTTCTGACTTGGTGCATTTTGGCGACGATCTCGCGGGCAGCGGCAATGATCTTGATGGCGTGCCGCCTGCCGGTGACTTGAACGACGGCAAATGGCACTTCGTCGTCGGAACTTACGACGGATCTAAGGAAACCCTTTACATTGACGGCGCCGAGAACAACAGCCAGGCCAACTCCGGGGTCGCCGCTGGTGTCAACTTCTCGGACTTCACCATCGGTGAAGCACCGGACTATACGAATCGCGCCTTCGATGGCAACATCGCGGAAGTCGCTATTTTCAACTATGGCCTCTCGGCGGCGCAAGTGCAGTCGCTCTACTACGCAGCGGGCGTCAAGCCTTACTTCGTGACCGAACCGCCGTCCACCGAGATCGTTCCGCTGGGCTCGACCACGAACATCTCGGCCACGGTCAAAGGGAGCCCGACCCTCTCCTACTACTGGTCCACCAACGGCGGTGCAACACCGTTGAGCGGTTCCGAGTTCTCCGGCACAACCACCAGCACATTGACGATCACCAGCCCAACGGCGGGAGATTCGGCCACTTATGTGCTTGTTGTTTCCAACTCCTATGGAGTGGTGACGAGCACGCCTACCGTCTTCACGGCGACCGACAAACCGGTGCTCAACAATCCGTTGCCCAACCCGGTCTACGTCTACGTTGGAACCACGCTTACAATGGCAGTGGGCGTAGTCGGCCCGACGCCGATCACGAACGCGTGGTATGCAAACGGTGTCAAACTGACCGACGGCGCCCTTTCCAGCGGCGCGGTCATCAGTGGCTCATCGACGGCTACATTGACCATTTCCAATGTTCAAGTGCAAAGCGCTGGCACTTACACGTATTATGCCAGCAACTCGTTCGGGGTCTCCAGTGAGTCTGGATCGGTTGTGGTGGATACCGAACCTCAGTTCCGGGATTCGAGCACCGGGGATACAGGCGTCGGCAATGCTCGCGCTATATCGACACCATTTGGCGGCGTGTATTTTACACCGACCATTTCCAACAATGTGTTGCAACTGTCGACCGCGAACGAAATTGAGGCGACCGCTTACTGGTTCAATCAAAAGTATTATGTCGGAGGCTTCCAGGTCCACTACGTGTTTGAGGACATCAACAATAACGTCGGTGGCGTCTCCTTCGTGTTCCAAAACGATGCATTGGGAGTGAACGCTTGCGGTGATTGCGGAGAAGCCTTGGGCGTGAACTACTGGACCAGCTTGGTTCAGATCACCAACAGCTTCGAGTTCGAACTCGATATGGGCAGTGACATGGCTGGTATTCAGACCAATGGCCTCGCGGCTCCTGCTTCACCCACCGGAATCGGACCGACGGACGACACGAACGCTTCTCCCCAGTTCGCCTTGGGTGACATGGGAAGCGGCGGGGATCCGCAGGACATCTGGATCACATATTACGGAACCAATATGACCATTTCGTATAGCAACGAAGTGACTGGCATCACTGCCACTTATGAAACAAATGTCGGTCCGGACTTCGTGCAGAGCGCAGTCGGTGGCAAGACGACGGCCTATATGGGCTTCACTTGCGGAACAAGCATATTCCTTGAACCCGCCGGATTCTATTACTATCCAGCAGGTGACCTGTTCACCGTGAGCGACTTCTCCTACACGCCGATCGTAACCCTCTCGATCGCCAAAAGCAACGGCGTCACGCAGATTACTTGGCCAGCAGGGGTCGGTGGGGCTGAGTTGCAATCTACAACGAACTTGGCGGCAACGGTCTGGAACATTGTACCCACACCGTCTATTACCACCAATTCGAGTGGCATGAATCTGTATACAGTGCCACCGGGAAGCCCGAGCACGTTCTATCGACTCCAGCCTTAACTGGAGCGTCTGAAGTCAGTTTTGTATCGATTGTAAATCGATGCGGGTTTTGCGATTGGCCGGTTTCGACGAAAGTCGGAGCCGGCCAAAACCCTTTTTTGCGGTCTCGCCCTGCCAGCTTTCCATTCTCGCTGCCCGGTTGACAATTTTACGGGGTCTGTTACAACATTCCCATCGTCTAAATTTGCGCTTTAAAAGCAGGAGGTATGGTCGCGCTTTCAGGAAAAAGGGCGAAGTGACGTCAAAAAGTTATGGAAACGAAACGATACTGCAGGAGGAATTCTCTTCTATTTACGGCCGCTCTCGCGGCCATGGCTCCCCTTTTCCCCGCCGTTGTGCTCGCTCAAACGCCGGTCACCATCATTCAGCAGCCCGCCGATCTGGCGTTGCTGCCGGGCTCCAACGGCACTTTTACGGTCGCCGCCGCTGGAATCGGGCCGTTTTACTATCAATGGCAATTCAATGGCTCCAATATTCCGGCATTGATTTTCACTGGGGCCGGAAACGGCTCCAACGGCTATTCAGGCAACGGCTCCCCCGCAACGAACGCGGCGCTCAGCTTTCCCCGGGGCGTTGCGGTGGACGCCTCGAATAATTTGTTCATCGCCGATTTTGCCGACGAAGTCGTCCGCAAGGTCGGCACAAACGGCATCATCACCACCGTGGCCGGCAATGGCAAAACGAATTACAGCGGCGACGGCGTCCAGGCGACGAACACGGCTGTAAATCCCGCCTTCGTAACGGTTGACTCGTCGGGAAATCTTTTCATCGCGGATTACACAAACTCCCGCATTCGGAAAGTGGCGGTAAACGGCATCATTTCAACAGTCGCGGGAACAAACACGAGCGGATTTTCCGGCGACGGCGGCAAAGCGACCAACGCTGCGCTCTACTATCCGACGGCAGTCGTGATCGGCCCGTCGAACGCCCTTTACGTGGCGGATTCGTTCAACAACCGCATTCGCAAAATTGGCACCAACGGCATCATTTCAACGGTGGCGGGCACGGGAACAAACGGCTTTTTCGGCGATGGCGGCCCGGCGACCAATGCGAACCTATCGCACCCGGGCGGGCTGGCCGTGGATTCAGTTGGCAATCTTTACATTTCGGACACACAGAACTATCGCGTCCGAAAAGTCGGCACGAATGGAGTCATTTCGACAATTGCCGGAACCGGAACAAACGGGCCGATTACCAATGGAATCGCCGCCACAAACGCGGCTCTCGGTTTGCCGGAAGGGCTGGCTCTGGATGCGGTCGGCCGTCTTTACATCGCTGATGCCTCAAACGAATGCGTTTTGAAACTTTCGCCGACCGGCTTGCTGACAACGGCGGTGGGTGTTGGAACGAATGGCGATTTTGGCGACGGCGGACCCGCCGCGCTGGCGGAATTAAGCGCGCCCATGGACGCCGCGGTTGATTCCCGCGGTGATATTTTCATCGCGGACGCTGGCAATTCGCGTGTCCGCGAAGTGGTGGCGCAAGGCCCGGCATTTTCAATCTCGAATGCCTCGCCATCCAATGTCGGCGCCTATGATGTGGTCGTGACCAGCCCGTATGGCAAAGTGACCAGCGCGGATGCATTTTTGCTGCTTGGAACACCGCCGGTGCTTCTTGGAGAATCGGAAAGCGTGACCAATTTTGCGGGCAGCAACGTGCTATTGAGCGTCTCGATCAGCAACATGGGGCCGCTGCAATTTCAATGGCAACTGAATGGCAGCAACATCCCAGTTCCAATTATTACCGTGGCAGGGAATGGAACCAATGGCGAATCAGGCGACGGCGGCCTCGCCACCAACGCGGAGATTTACGCCGGTTCCGTTGCCGTCGATCAAATGGGAAATTTCTACATCGCCGATTCCGCCAATAACCGGATTCGGAAAGTGGACTCCGCAGGAATAATCACGACGATTGCGGGCAACGGCGACGGTGGATTTTCCGGCGACGGCGGCCCCGCCACGAATGCCAGCCTTTTCAATCCCGCTGCTGTGGCGATCGATCCCGCTGGCAATATTTATATTGCGGATGAGGCCAACGACCGCGT
Source organism: uncultured Verrucomicrobiae bacterium (assembly GCA_963764165.1). Classification (GTDB taxonomy): domain Bacteria; phylum Verrucomicrobiota; class Verrucomicrobiia; order Limisphaerales; family Palsa-1400; genus Palsa-1400. Next base: position 854,779 of record CAVXRD010000002.1, on the reverse strand, counting down.
CCGCGTGGTCAGCACCAACGGTGTCATCTCAACATTCGCAGGTGACGGAACAAACGGCTTTTTCGGCGACGGTGGCGCTGCGACAAACGCGGATCTCGCCGACCCGAGTGGCTTGGCGATTGATCAATCTGGCAACGTCTTCATCGCCGACATGGGCAACAACCGGATTCGCAAAGTCGGCACGAACGGAATCATTACCACCATTGCCGGCACAGGCACCAACGGCTACTTCGGCGATGGCGGACCGGCGCTGGCCGCCAGCTTTTCGCATCCGTCGGACGTCGCTTTGGATGTGCTGGGAAATCTTTTTGTCGCGGATGCCGGAAACATCCGCGTCCGCCGAATTTCACCCGACGGTGTCGTTCTGACGGTGGCTGGCCATGGCGCGGCCGGTTATTACGGGGATGGAGCAGCGGCGACGAACGCCTTCTTCGAAGCGCCACAGTCGATTTCCGCCGACGGCCTAGGCAATTTGTATATCGCTGACGGCACGGAGCACGTCCGCGAAGTGACGCCAAGCGGAATCATTTCAACCGTGGCGGGCAATGCGGGTTTCGGGTACTCGGGCGACGGCGGTCCCGCGACGAATTCGCGATTGCGCAACGTTTACGGCGTTGCGGCGGACATGTTCGGCAGCCTTTACATTGCGGACACAGGCGACAGCCGCATCCGTGAAATCCCGGCCTTCGGCCCAAGTCTGCCACTCGCGCCACTGACAACCAACGAAGCGGGAGCCTACGATTTAGTGGTGACAGGGCCGTTTGGGAGTGTGACCAGCGCGGTGATCGACGTAACGGTCCTGATGCCGCCGCCCCCACCGCCGCCGCCGCTCGCGCCGCTGACCCTGACACTATTTAACACGAACACCCTCATCGTCCAATTCACCGGAGGGCCGGGGACAAACTACGTGCTGCAATCCACGACAAACCTGAGCCCGCCCGTGATTTGGCAAACCATCGCCACCAACGCGGCGACTTCCGTCGGCACCGGCATCTTTATCGAGACGAATATCCAGGCCCAGCCCGCCGTCTTTTTCCGGCTTGGCTTGCCATAACGAGAGGCAGCGCGCCTAGATTTCAAGGCAGGGCCGCCCCGCCGAGGCGTCCGAGGCTATGGCGTTTTTCGAACACGTTCGGATTTGTGAAAGTCCCCGGACGCCTCGGCGAGGCGTTGCTACCTTTAAGAGGCGGGCTAGGTGGATTGCAATTATCAGGATGGTTTTCTGTCTCCCTGTGATGTTGACACCGCGCGCTGCATGACCTGTCGCAGCGCCTCGCGCAGTTCGTCAATGAGCGGCGGTTTGCTCAAGACCCAATCGACCTGGGCGGGCAAATCACCGTCGGATTTCATCATGGTGCCCCATCCCGTCAGCATGATGACCGGAGTTTCGGGCGCGGCTTTCTTAAGGATGATGGCAAGCTGGCGGCCATCAATGTGCGGCATGCCGAGATCGGTGATGACAACGTCAAAAGGGCTTTTAGCGCGGGCTTCCATGAATGCAGCGGCGCCAGTTTCACCGTTATCAGCCAATTCGACATCGTGCCCTTCCAGTTCCAGAAGTTCCTTCAGCATCATCCGCAGCATCGGCTCATCGTCGACGCATAGAATGCGCAGCCGCCTGGCCTGGATGCGCAGCGGGCCGGGAACGCCCGGCCGGGCGGGAGCGATGCGCGCCACCGGGAAAAACATCTTTACCGAAGTCCCTTTGCCGGGAGCGCTCTCAATTTCAATGCGCGCTTCGTGACGTTCCGCCACGCCGTAAACCATGGCCAGGCCCAATCCGGTTCCGCGCTTGCCTTTGGTGGTGAAAAACGGCTCCAGGCAGCGCCGGCGCGTTTCCTCGTCCATCCCGATGCCGGTGTCGCGCACTTCGATCATCAACTGGCTCGGCGCGCCCGATTCGCCCTTGAAGGGTTCGCGGAGAACTGTCGCCGTGCGCAGAAGGATCCTTCCGCCCGATGGCATGGCATCGACGGAATTGAGGACAAGATTCGTGATGGCTTCGCGCAATTCGCTGGCGTTGCCCGCGATGTCCGGCAGCGAAGGTTCGAGTTCGGTTTTGACTTCCACCACAGAGCCGTGGGCGAGGGGAATGTCGCGCCAGCGCGGCCGCGTCAAATCAGCGACCTGGATCGCCAGGTCATTCAAGTTGCAGGCGAAGACCATTTCGTCCTGCTCGCGGCGGCGGTAGAATTCGCGCATTCGCGAGACAATGTGCGCGATGTCTTCGCCGGACGTTTTAATATTTTGCAGGAACCGCTTCACATTTTCCGGGGATTGGCCGTGGTCATCCCGCAGGAGCATTTCCGAGTAAACGACCACTGGAGAAAGGGCGTTGTTGATGTCGTGCGCGATGCCGCTGGCCATGGAGCCAAGCGCGCGAAGGCGTTCCTGCTCGATGACGCTTTGCTGGGTTTGGCGGAGGTCGTTGTAAGCCTTCTGCAACTGGGTGTAGAGCGCGGCTTGATGCGCGGCGAGCGCAACTTGCTCGCTGAGCATTCTTAGAAATTCGCATTCACCCGCGCTGAATTCCTGATTCGCGCGGGCGCAGACGAGGATGCCGAGCGCGTTGCTTTGCTCGACCAGCGGGCTGGCCACCGCAAAGCGAAATCCAGCCTGGGCAATCGGCCGCATCGCCGTTTCGCCCGGTTGACTGCCAAGATAGACCGTCCGCCCGCGCACGCAGTCGCGCAGCCCCAGTTCGTCGGGATTGAAGGTGGATCCCGGAACGAGATCATTTGGAAAATTGACGCCGCCATCGGTCCGCGTTCGCGCCGCCGCGCAAGTCAGACGGTCCTCCCGCGCGTCAAAGAGCAGCACCGCCCCGAAATCGACCGGCAAATGGTTTTCCAACTGATCGAGGACGATGTAATTCACGCTCTGCAAATTCTGCCGTTCGGAGATGGCGTGGGTGATGTGGTTGAGCAGGCTGATGCGCGTCAATTGCTGCTGAAGCGCCTTCTCGCTTTCCATGCGGGCGCCAATTTCCTGCCTCAGCGCCAGCGTCCGCTCCTCGACGCGTTTTTCCAATTCATCGCGCGCCTTTTGCAGCGCGACATCGCGCTCCTGCACCAGGTCAAGCATCGCGTTGAAGCTGTCAATAAGAGCGCCCAATTCATCGTTGCTGCTCTTGGTGGCGCGGATGGCGTAATCCTTGGTGGCGCCGAAGGACTTCGTCGTGTCAAGCAAATGTAAAATCGGTCCCGACACGAGCCGCTGCAAGCGCGACGAAATCAACAGCACCACCGCCATCGAACCGGCAAAGACCAGCACCACAATTTCGCAGTAATGCTCGAGGCGCGCGTAAAGCGGATCGAGACTCGAGCAGAGGTAAATGGGGACGACGGTGGCTTCCCCGCCGTTGTCGGCCCCCGCAACCACAAGGCTGAAAACTTCCAGTTTGTCGGCAAAGAATTGAAAGGAACTCCGGGGGCCGGCGTTTGCGGTCAAGCTGGCTGGGAATTGCGGGGGAACGGAATTCGTCGCCGGATAGGTTGCAAAAGGCTTTTGCTCCCGAGAATCATAAATGCAGGCCGTCACGACGGCGCGGTGGTCGCGCAAATAACGATGCAAATTGGCCTCCGCCTTCTCAGGATCGCTGAAGAGGAGCGGCCCGGAATTGGCGCGCCCGATGTCGAGGGCAAGATCAGCCAGCTCCGACTCCATATCGGCTTCCATCGTGAACAATTCGTAAAGGCCAAAACCCGTGGCCGCCAGCAGGAACGCAACCGAACTCGTCAGAACGAGGAGCGCGATTTGTTTGCTTTTGATGGAAAGCCTGGCAAAGAGATTCGCTTGCATTATGGACTTGCGGAATGGTTGTCGCGAATGATCTTGGCGAGGTTCAGCAGCGTTGACTCAATTTTCAAATTGGCTCTCCTGGCCGCGTCCACGTTAATTTCGAAGCGGATTTTTCCGTCGGGCGAATTGACGAGGTTGATGATCGCGCCGGATTCGGCAAATTCCTTCAAGCCGTCGCCCACCGTCAGAATGTTTCGTGACCGTGCCGCCTCCAGCATGGCGGGCGCGCCTTGGCGGGCGGAACGCAAGATGACCAGGATTTGGCAGGGCGGAAGGTTTGTGCCGGTTCGCACGCGCTGGATTTTAATGGGGTGCGCTCCAACCGTGCGGCCGTTGATCGCATCCATGTCCTTGCTGGAATTATCGTCGCCAAGAACCGCGAGAACGAGAGGAGTATCCGGCGCCGAAAAAGCGTCCGGGGGCCAATCGACGAACTTGGCGAATTTGTAAATGAACGCCGCTTTGAGCTCGTATTCGGACGGCGTGGAGTCCGTGGCCGCGGTTGTCACTGTGAACGTCAAAACGAAAATCAAGGCCGTCACCGCCAATAGCTTCCCGCGCATTCCCGAAATGAAGGAATCAAACAGCATTGTTTTTATTAGCCCTGGTCAGAAGCGCAGCGTTACCTTGCCGTAAACGCTTCGCAATACTGCCGTTTGTTCGGTGGGGATGGTGGTCGGGGCAAATTCCAAATGCTGCGATTGCGCGAGGTTCTGGCCGACAATCGAGACTTCCACATTTTTCGTCACGCGCCATGACAATCTGGCGTCGAAGGTCACATAGGACGGAATCCGCGTATCGACGCCCGGCAATCCCGAAGCCGGAAACGAGATCGTATCGACATACCGCAGAGTGCCGTCCAGCGAAACATTCGTCAGGATGTCCAGCGACGAGCGCAGGAACGCCTGATAGCGCGGATTCGACCACGCCAGCAAATCCTCGGTGTGAATTTGATCGGAGCCAGTTGTGTTAATCTCGCTGTAGCTCAATCCCGTCTGCAATCGCCACGGGTGGGAAACTTGCCAGGAGCCGGAAAGCTCGCCGCCGTAACCGTGCGCGCCAATGGTGTTGCCGGCCTCAAGCTCGGGGCCGGTTCCGGTGATCATCAAATTCTCGCTGCGCAAACGGTCGTAGTGATTGTAGTAAGCCGTGGCTTCCAGCGACAGGCGGTCAAGCGGTTGAATCCGGTATCCCAATTCGTAAGCTAGAAGTTCTTCAGACAGCATGCGCGGATTTCCGACTGCCGGAATTCCAGCCGTGTTGAGAACAACTTCGGTTTCCGCCTCTGACGGAGTTCGCACCGCCCGTGACACCGAACCCCACACAGTCTGCCGTCCGCCCGGCGTCCAAAGCAGCCGCGCGCTGGGTTGCACTTCGAAACCCGTAAAATCGTTGTCCTCAAATTTGGAGCCGACGATCAAATGGAGATTTGTGTGGACAAGCGCGACGTCGTCCTGAAGGAACGCCGTGTACCAATTCAGGCTCCGATACGGATCAGTGAATGTGAGGTAAGGAGTGTTTCGCAGGACGGCATCCGAAAAGCGGTATTCCAGTCCCCACACGACCTCGTTGCGCTCGCCGATGTCGAAATTATGCTGGGCATTGAGGTCAAACGTGTTCCGCTCCTCGCCAAAGACCACCGCGTCGCGCACTGTTCGATCCATGTCAAGCTGCACCTTCAAATTCGAGTCTTCGGAAAAGGCGTGCTGCCACCGGCCCGAAAGATTCTCGCCGGAAACATTGTCCACCGATGCGAGGGGCGCGGGCGCGACCATGTAAATCTCATGCTCGTTTCCTGTGTAGCCGTCACCCTGGATGGTCAGCGTGTTTTGGTTGGTGCGGTCGATGTCAAAACGAAATCCGCCGCGGAACATCGACCACGCGTCGTCGGCGGGGCTGCCTTTTGGGAGGTTCGAATCGTCACGGTCGAAATACCGGGCGTAGCCGCGAAGGAAAATCCCCGGGGCCAGGGAAGCTCCGTAGCGCACGTTTGCGAAATCGCCTTCCTGCGTTCCGCCGCCGCCCGAAACCAGCACCCCCTCCGTATTGGCGGCGGACTTGGTGATGATATTGATGACACCATTGACGGCGTTGGCGCCCCAAAGCGTCGCGCCCGGCCCACGGACAACCTCGATATGGTCGATGTCCTCCAGCAAGGTATCCTGCACATCCCAGAACACGCCCGAGAACAGCGGCGTGTAAACCGTCCGCCCGTCAATAAGAACCAGAAGCTTGTCCGCGAAAACATCGTTGAACCCGCGAGCGCTCACCGCCCAAGTGTGGCTATCCAGCCGGGCCACGTCCATGCCCGGGACCGTGCGCAGCGCTTCGGCAATGGAGGTCGCCCCCGAGCGCTGGATGTCATCCTGAGTGATGACTGAGACGGCGGCGGAGGTATCGGCCAGGCTTTCCGGGGTTCCCTTGGCGATGGTCACCTGCATCTGCATTAAGTCCTGGAGAGGCTTGTTGAAAAGATCATCGTCATCGCCGTCCGAGAAATGGGCGTTGGCGGGGATGGAAACGAGTCCCAGAAGGCAAAGGAATGCCATTCCGGATAGAATTCGCGCGGAACTATTGGGGCTGCTTAAAGTTTTCAAAATGAAATGAATGCGTCATTTGCGTGCCTCTTCGTCTCATTTTTTCGGCATTGTTGGGAATTTTCTGAAAGTTTGCAAACTCTTTCGTTGACGCATGTCATTTTCCGCCTTGAACTTTCGCCCGAATTGCTAAAGCGCAAAATAAGCCCCCTATGACCTATTCGTCCTATTCCTCCCGTACGTCCGACGAGAAGCGCGATGACGCCCTTTCGTCGCGACTCTTTTAGCAGGGGCCGTCCAGCATTTGACGGATTTTGTGGGACAGCGTCGCAGGAGAGAATGGTTTGGCCAGAAAATCAACCCCTTTTTCAAAGACTCCTTGATTTACAATGGCTTCATCGTTGTAACCGGAGGTGAAGAGGATTTTTAACTCAGGATTAGCGGTCTTCAGCCATTCCGCCATTACTTTCCCACTCATAAGGGGCATGATGATGTCGGTGATGACGAGACTAATTGGATGCTCATGGAATTCGCGCGCCACCTGCAACCCTTCCTTGCCGTTGCTCGCCCGCAGCACGCGATAGCCTTGGGTCTCGAGTATTCTGCATGTCACATTGCGCACGGCCGGTTCATCCTCCACCAGCAGCAGCGTCTCGGTCCCCCGCGGCAGCGGCCCATTTTGGCTGGCCTTCGCGGAAACATCCAGTGGCTGGTCAACTCGTGGAAAATAGACGCGGAAGGTTGTGCCGTGGCTGACCTTGCTGTCGACAACGATATGTCCGCAGGATTGATGGACGATCGTCTGGCAGGTGGTCAAACCCAGGCCAGTCCCCTTGCCCTTGGGCTTCGTCGTAAAAAAAGCCTCAAACAGATGCGATTTGACTTCCTCCGTCATGCCGGTTCCCGTGTCGCTGACACTGAGCATCACATAGCTGCCAGGTTTGACACCCGCGTGCGCGCGCGCGAAGTTTTCATCCAGCGCTTCATTGCTGGCGGCGATGGTGATGACTCCGCCGTCGGGCATGGCGTCCCGGGCGTTTACGACAAGATTCATCACCACCTGGCCAAGATACCCCGAGTCCGCATTGATCCGCCCGAGGTGAAGGCCTGGGATGATCTTTATTTCGATGTTTTCATCAATAAGCCGGCGCAGCATTTTATCCAGGTCGCTCACCACATCGTTGAGGTTCAGCACCGTCGGCTGCACGGTTTGTTTGCGGCTGAAAATCAGCAGTTGCCGAGTCAATCCGACCGCGCGTTCGGCTGCTGACCGGATTGTCTCCAAATTTGAGAGCGCTTCATTGTTGGAGGCCAGTTTTCGAATCGTCAGGTCGGTGTATCCCATGATCACCGCCAGAATGTTATTGAAATCGTGCGCCACGCCGCCGGCGAGCTGTCCAAGCACGTCCATTTTCTGCGCCTCGATCAGGTTGGCTTCCAATTTTTTTTGTTCAGCGCGCCGTTCGGATTCCTCCATGGCGCGGCGCACCGCCGGAGCGAGCCGGGATAGACGCTCTTTCAACACATAATCTGTCGCGCCGTTTTTGAACGAATCAATGCACAAGTCTTCGCCAAGCGTTCCAGACACGAGTATCAACGGTATGGCCGGCCAGCGCTGTCGCACGATTTGGGCCGCGGCCAAACCATCAAACGTCGGCAGCGAGAAATCCGAAAGGATCAAGTCAATTCCGCCGCGCTCAAGCTCCGCCACAAAATCATTGCGGTTTTGCACGAGAATGGATTCACACTTAATGCTTTGGTCTTCCAAGGCGGCATGCACAAGCGCGGCGTCCCGCGGATCGTCCTCCAAATGGAGGATGCGGAGAGGTGATTTCATTTATTGGCCGGCCTCGCCCCGGCGGCCGTCGTTGATGGAGCGATTATTTTGGTGCGTGTAGTCGCCATATTGATGCCGTTCTATTTGGGAATCGAAAAATAAAATGTCGCGCCGCCGTCCACCACGCCCTCGGCCCAAACCCTGCCGCTGTGGCGCTGTATGATCCGGTGAACATTGGCCAAACCTATTCCGGTGCCTTCGAACTGGGCCTCCGTATGCAGGCGCTGAAACACCCCAAAAAGCTTTCCGACGCATGCCGGATCGAATCCAGCGCCATTGTCGCGAACAAATATCGTCGTCTCGCTTTCGAGGCCGGGAAAGCAGCCGATTTCGATTTTTGCCTCGTCGCACGCTCCGGTAAATTTGACTGCGTTGGACATCAGATTGACCAGCACCATTCGCAGCAAGGCCAGGCTTCCGCGCACGGGCGGCAGAGGGTGGATTTCCCAAGCGATATTCCTGCTTTCCGTCTCTTTTGCGAAATAGCCCAAGGTCCCTCGAACCAATTCGCTGAGGTTGACGGTCGCCATCTGCATCTCGAATTTTCCAACGCGCGAGAAGGCCAGCAGGTCCTTTATCATGGCCTCCATGCGTTTTGAGGCATCGAGAATCATCGCCATGCGGCCCAGATTTTTTTCAGACAGCGACAGGGCCGGGTCTTTCTGAAGCAGTTCGACAAAGCCGATGACTTGGCGCACAGGCGCGACCAAGTCGTGGGAGACAGAATAACTGAAGGCATCCAGCTCGAAATTGGCGGATTTCAACTCCGCATTGACGGATTCCAGTTGCGCTGTGCATTCGGCGACGCGTCTTTCCAGTTGCGCATGAATGGCTTGGATTTGCTCCTCGGCCTGGCAGCGCTCCGTGATGTCGCGGACGTTGCATTGAATTGCGTTGCGGTCGCCCGAATGATACACGTTGGTGACAAATTCAACGGCGATCTTGCGGCCGTCTCTCGTTTCCATCGGCAGGTTTTTTGCGAGCACATACCCTTGCCGATGCAATTTCTCAAAATTGGCTTTGTTGGAAACGACATCTTTGAAAGGGCCCAGCTCCCAAATGGGTTTCCCGACCAGTTCGTCGTGAGAAAAGCCGAGCATTTCCATAAGGAACGGATTGGCGTCGCTTATCCGCCCCGTGTCCGCTTCCAGAATCAAGATGCCATCCTTGGTGGCTTCAAATAAGCGGCGATACCGGATTTCAGAGTCGCGGATTACTTGCTCGCTGCGCGTTTCCGCTTCTTCGGTCCGGGCCTCGGCTTTTTCCGTGCGCGTTCTGGCCTGCTCGGTGCGCGTCTCGGCTTGTTCCGTCCGGGTTTCTGCCTGTTCAGTTCGGGTGCGGGCTTCTTCGGTTCGCGCTTCCGCTTGAGCCGTTCGCATTTCAGCGCGTCTTATTTGCGTTTCATGGCCGGGGACAAACGGGGGATGCGCTTCGCCAGTTGATTTGACACCCTCAGAAACTCGATTCCCATCCCCCTCTGTCGGAAGCCCGCTCGACCCCGTAAGATCCTGAGGAATCACGAAACAGTTGTATCTGGACACCCCGCAATGGGTTATGGGGTATCTAACCCAGTGACGTATAGTATACAACAAGTTCGATTGCCCACCGCTCCCGTCGTTGGGCTAATTCGACTTGACTGTTACTATACCCGCCGAACTCCCCGGTGACGGATTTGACAAGGTGACGATGCGCGAAAGCGTCCCAACATTTGACCCGTTAATATAGATGTACCCCTTGTTCGTAAACGAGATGCGGTCGTCCGGCGCTTTCATCGCAGGCATGTTTTGCGGGGATTGCGCGTCGTCTGCGGAAGAAGAGGGGACGATTGGCATGAAAAACCCAACCGGCTCTTCGTAAGTGTTGCCCGCACCGACTTTCACATTTATTCGCTGGGGCGGATTGGTTCCACACTGTTCGAAAACCGGCGTTCCCTCCGGAATGGGCGCGCCGCCTATCGTATTGGTGCCGCGAATTCCCAAAAAAGTCACCGCAAGCCCGCCTGCGCCCGGAACGGCCTTGATCAGAGGACTGTTCTTGTCCGCATAGCTGACGCTGTATCCATAGAGCGTAAGCCCAGCCACCATATACACGCTCCATTCCCGCCCGAGTTCCAGCTCGGACGGCCCCACGCCGGAAAAACCGTCTGCGCCATCCGCCGCCTGAAATGCCACGCGAACTTGCTCAAACCCTACCTTGTGTCCGGCCTTCTGCAGCAGCTTGCCGGTCACCTGAAAATGATTGCCAGCCGCATCATTGGTTTTCACCGCGAACGGAACGCCGGGCCGCGCGGGGATTTCCACCTTTCGCATCGCCTTACCGTCTTGTGAAATAAACTTAATCGTCAGGACTGCGGAGTCGGAATCGGGTGAACTCGAAACTTCAGGCCCCGCGAAACAGCCAAAGACGGCGCAAAAGCTCCATCCAAGAAACGCGACGAAGTTCCGCCGGTCTGCATGAACCAATCTGTTTCTGAGTCGCGAAAGCATGAGCGGAGGATAATCCGAACCAGCGGCAGTGCCAATCCATAACGCTTTTTTCTACCGCGGGTTTGCGGAACGTGGCCTTTTCGATCCGCGCAACGAAAGGATGCCGAGCGGCCAAATATGCGAAAGCGGATCTGCTGATTTATCTAAGTTCTCTAACGGCTCCCCGGGGGTCTGTTTGACCAACTACGGGCCCGAAGCGCCCATCCGGTTCGCGTATGAGGAAGAGAATAAATGTCACTCGGAGCAACTGTCGGGTTCGTGGCAAGTTTGAAGGAGACAAAAGTCGGGCCGTTAGCAATGTGGGGAATATTTGAACCGTCGGTGGTTCGGTAGTGGTGAAACACAAAATCCTTTCGCGACTTATCACCCTTGAGTACCTGCTGAAACGGTAAATCTAGTTTCGAAGCCGATGACGTGCTCGCCAGCGAAGCCAGGCAGGTCGATGTGCTCCGTTGTATCGTTGGTGGCTGTGGGAGTGGCAAGGACCACTAAGTCAGACTTTTCAAGAAGCTCTTGATACGGCCAGATGCGAACGGCGCGCGCCCCGACGATGTAGGCGAAGCCGAGAACGAAAGCCGTTGCAAGCACGAGCGGGCGGATGATTTTCATGTTATTCATTTGACGGATTTGACCTCAAAATACTCCTGCACTCGGCGAAATCTTTGCGCCCTGGGGCCTCGGCGTCTTGGCGTTAAATTCCCCTCTGAGTTCGAGGGAGAGGGAATATTTAACGCAAGGGCGCAAGGCCACAGCGCGGCAAAGCCGCAACCAAAAATAAGAGGAAAGCGCCGTCCGGTCTGGGTAAGATTGGATGTATGCAAAACAAACCGCTTACCCATGACGGCGCTTCCAACTCTTTTGTACACAAACATGCTTCCTCAATTCTAGGAGTTCTTTCGGGCTTTGATCGCCTGCGATTGCGCGGGACGCTGCGCCAGTTGTACGGCCCCCAGGTGATGGAGGCCTACTTGAACGCCTGCCACATTCTGATCAAGGATTTCAGCCAGTTGGTCGAACGGACCACCAAAGCGGTCAAAGACAAAGCCAGGGCCCTGGCACAAACAGCCGGGCGGCCTTTTCTTTTCGTCCCCTCCAGCCAAACCAGCAAGGAGGAGGTGGCGCGCAAGATTGCCGCCCGCGATAAAATCACCGAGGGACTGATCGCCATTCTCAATTGCACGGAACCCTGCATGTCCTTTCAAGTCGTCGGAAACCCCCAAACCAAACACATTGAGGTGAAGGTTCAGCAGCGCAAGTGCAGCCATCTTTATTTCTATTTCGAGCATTCCAAGTTTGGCTTCATGCACCTGCGCCTGCAAACCTGGTTTCCCTTCCAGATTAATATCTGCCTCAATGGCCGGCATTGGCTGGGAAAGCAGTTGGATCAGGCAGGCATTGCCTATCAAAAGAAGGAGAACACCTTTTTGCGGGTGGCCGATATGGGGCGCGCTCAAGGCCTGCTGGACCAGCAACTGCAAACTGACTGGCCCAAGGAGCTGGGCCGGCTGCTCAATGAGGTTCATCCCCTGCACCGGTCGATTTGCCAGCCGCTGAACCTCAAATACTATTGGAGCGCTTCGGACACCGAATATGCCACCGATGTCATTTTCAAGGAGCCCGAGAGCCTGGCCCGGCTTTATCCCAGCCTGGTTCACCATGCCATCAGTTCCTTTTCCAGCGCGGACGTGATGAGGTTTTTGGGCCGATACGTTCCCATCAGCACGGGCAGGGTGTACAGGCCAGTTTGAGGGCGAAATCACCAGCGACACCAAACGGCGGCCGGAGGGCGTGCGGGTCAAGCACAGTCTTAACGGCAACTCGATCAAATTTTACGACAAGCAGGGCTCGGTTTTGCGGATCGAAACGACGGTGACGCACCCGGAGGAATTTAAAGTTTATCGCAAACCGGAAGGCCGGCCCAAGGAGGCCAAACGCTGGCTGACATTGCGCCGGGGGCTGGCCGACCTGAAACGGCGCAAAGAAATCTCTCACCGGGCCAATGAACGTTATTTGCAGGCGTTGGGATCCGTCAGCGGAACGGTGCCGCTGTTCCAATGGGTTGAAAAATGCTGCAAGCCCCTGCGGCAGGCGGGGCGGCGCTACCGCGCCCTCAATCCTTGGGCCCCGGAGGACGGACGCCTTTTGGAAATGGTCAGCCAGGGAGAGTACGCCCTCAACGGCTTTCGCAGTCGAGACATTCGGCAGGCCTATTTTCCCAGCCGGTGCGATGACCGCGAACTCAAACGCAGAATGGGCTGGATTGGACGCCGACTGCGGCTCCTGCGAGCGCATGGCTTGATCGCCAAAGTCAGCGGCACCCACCGCTATGTTGTCACCGAGAAAGGGCGCACCACCATTACTGCGCTCTTGACCGCCCGCAAAGCGGACGTGGACAAATTGACCAAACTCGCCGCCTAAAACTTTGCCAAAAATGAAGAGTTTTCCGAAATAGCACTGCAAGGATGAGGGCGCGGCAGGTGTGTGAATGCGGGTGAGATTTGGGATGAAGGTTTGGGCGGACACGCAGGTCCGCCCTGCCAAATTGAGGTGAGGCCGCAGTGTGGATTGCAAAGGGCCCTCTCTCCTTCTCTCTCCTCCCGCCGCGGCGGGACGGGGCGAGAGCGATCACTGTCGGCATGCCTGGCGTACTTCGTTTCCAAGCTTGTCAAAAACCGGGATGCGCCCGTGACTTAGATGAAAGAATTGCCACGCTTCTGCCCGAGCAACCGTATTGATGATCTTCGATCTCTTTGACTGCGGCAAACATCTCAGGCATGCTTGCGTTTTATGAGGTGTGAGGAAAAGCCATATCGCCTAACGCGGGCGGTTTTGTTGCTCGTTATCGGCGCGATTCTGATTGTCGGAATTCCGGTTGCAATTGTTTTTTTCCTGATGGTGTTGGAGGGCAAGGCGGGCTTTGGCTCTATGTGAGTTGACCATTCAGCGCGCTTGAATCACCCGACGCTGACGGATCAGAGGCAGTTAGCCCCCGACTAGCGAATAGTCGCCGACCTATTGTCCTCAAAATTGCGCCCGCAAGGTCAGACCAACATAATCACATGTTTTCCTGCAGGTCCCGGAAGAGGCATAAATGTGAATCGGCAAAGTCTTTACGCCCTTGGGCCTTGGCGTCCGCTTTTGAATCCGAGGGAGGGGGGATTTAAACGGGAGGGCGCAAGGGCACGGTGCGGCAGAGCCGCATCCAAAAAACGTGATCCGCGCTGTTTTCAGATGAGTGCGGATTTGTCTTTGAGTTCCTCTGCGCACTCATCTTCTCTGCGCGAAAGTTTTTCCGTCCGGCATTTGGTTTCATCGTTGCTTTAAGCGCCATCGCGCGGAGGACGCAGGGTTTGGCCTAGATAGCTGGCGTCAACGCCTTTTCCACTTCGTGGCCTTCGTGTGCTTCTGTCCAATCCATTTGCTGTTTCCGGTTGGCCCCGCCAAAGCGATGCGCGCCAGGCCGCCGAGGACCTCAAGAAAACAACAAGGAGACGAGGCCGCAAAGAGAATCGCTTTTGCCCGACGCGGATCGGCCCCAGGACCGTCCTGCTGTCGATGAGGGAAATATTATCGTTGTCTGAGGAGTCGGCCTCGATAACTATCCCAAGCCGATGATACTGTTGAATCGTGTTAAATCCATTAATCTGGCGCACAGGCTCCCGATGGTGGTCATGACCATATAGGAAAAATGCCATCATTGCCATCATCCAATCCTGTTCAATTCATCCAAGGCGCCCCGGTGCTGCATGTCGCGGACGTCAAGGCAACGGCCGCCTTCTATCGTGATGTCCTTGGTTTTACGTGGGATTTCGGCGACGAGACATACGCGGTGGTTTGGCGCGACAATTCCGCCATTCACTTCGTCAAGAGTGCCGGAAACCCGAGCGGCGTCCACTTGTTTCAGTGGGTGAAGGACGTCGATGCCTGCCACCGGGAAATAGTCAGTCGCGGCGGGGAAGCGGCAACGGAGCCAACAGATCAGCCCTACGGGATTCGAGAATTTAGCGTGCGCGATGTCAACAACGTGGCAATCGTGTTTGGCCAGGATATTGAGAGCAGCAATCCGTAACGGCCGCTGTCGATTTTTTATTTTGGGGGTGCGGCAGGCATGTAAAAGAATCGGCAAATGCTTTGCGGTGCCATCTCGAAAAAGTCCGCATTTTGGGCAAAATTTTGACGGGATGCACAGGATGAGCGGGATGGACCTTATGCCTGATCACGCTGGCTTCATCGTGGCTTCAACGCAATCGCGCTCGGAGAACGCAGCGAGGCCCAGATAGCAGGCTTTAACGCCTTCTCCTCTTCGTGTCCTTTGCGCCCTTGTTTTAAAAAGTCTGGTTTGAATTCGCCGGCGGCGCGGCGCCCGGGGTCCTTGCCCGGGGCCAGCCGGGACCGGCAAGGGAATTGAACAACAAGGACACAGCGCGGCAAAGCCGCAACCAAAAATAAGAGGAAAGCGCCGTCCGGTCTGGGTAAGATTGGATGTATGCAAAACAAACCGCTTACCCATGACGGCGCTTCCAACTCTTTTGTACACAAACATGCTTCCTCAATTCTAGGAGTTCTTTCGGGCTTTGATCGCCTGCGATTGCGCGGGACGCTGCGCCAGTTGTACGGCCCCCAGGTGATGGAGGCCTACTTGAACGCCTGCCACATTCTGATCAAGGATTTCAGCCAGTTGGTCGAACGGACCACCAAAGCGGTCAAAGACAAAGCCAGGGCCCTGGCACAAACAGCCGGGCGGCCTTTTCTTTTCGTCCCCTCCAGCCAAACCAGCAAGGAGGAGGTGGCGCGCAAGATTGCCGCCCGCGATAAAATCACCGAGGGACTGATCGCCATTCTCAATTGCACGGAACCCTGCATGTCCTTTCAAGTCGTCGGAAACCCCCAAACCAAACACATTGAGGTGAAGGTTCAGCAGCGCAAGTGCAGCCATCTTTATTTCTATTTCGAGCATTCCAAGTTTGGCTTCATGCACCTGCGCCTGCAAACCTGGTTTCCCTTCCAGATTAATATCTGCCTCAATGGCCGGCATTGGCTGGGAAAGCAGTTGGATCAGGCAGGCATTGCCTATCAAAAGAAGGAGAACACCTTTTTGCGGGTGGCCGATATGGGGCGCGCTCAAGGCCTGCTGGACCAGCAACTGCAAACTGACTGGCCCAAGGAGCTGGGCCGGCTGCTCAATGAGGTTCATCCCCTGCACCGGTCGATTTGCCAGCCGCTGAACCTCAAATACTATTGGAGCGCTTCGGACACCGAATATGCCACCGATGTCATTTTCAAGGAGCCCGAGAGCCTGGCCCGGCTTTATCCCAGCCTGGTTCACCATGCCATCAGTTCCTTTTCCAGCGCGGACGTGATGAGGTTTTTGGGCCGATACGTTCCCATCAGCACGGGCAGGGTGTACGGCCAGTTTGAGGGCGAAATCACCAGCGACACCAAACGGCGGCCGGAGGGCGTGCGGGTCAAGCACAGTCTTAACGGCAACTCGATCAAATTTTACGACAAGCAGGGCTCGGTTTTGCGGATCGAAACGACGGTGACGCACCCGGAGGAATTTAAAGTTTATCGCAAACCGGAAGGCCGGCCCAAGGAGGCCAAACGCTGGCTGACATTGCGCCGGGGGCTGGCCGACCTGAAACGGCGCAAAGAAATCTCTCACCGGGCCAATGAACGTTATTTGCAGGCGTTGGGATCCGTCAGCGGAACGGTGCCGCTGTTCCAATGGGTTGAAAAATGCTGCAAGCCCCTGCGGCAGGCGGGGCGGCGCTACCGCGCCCTCAATCCTTGGGCCCCGGAGGACGGACGCCTTTTGGAAATGGTCAGCCAGGGAGAGTACGCCCTCAACGGCTTTCGCAGTCGAGACATTCGGCAGGCCTATTTTCCCAGCCGGTGCGATGACCGCGAACTCAAACGCAGAATGGGCTGGATTGGACGCCGACTGCGGCTCCTGCGAGCGCATGGCTTGATCGCCAAAGTCAGCGGCACCCACCGCTATGTTGTCACCGAGAAAGGGCGCACCACCATTACTGCGCTCTTGACCGCCCGCAAAGCGGACGTGGACAAATTGACCAAACTCGCCGCCTAAAACTTTGCCAAAAATGAAGAGTTTTCCGAAATAGCACTGCAAAGGGCACGAAGGGGAAAAGGCCATGGCGCCGGCGATCGAGGAGAAGGGTATGCCTTGTGAAGAATTCTGTCGCGCACCCGCGGCTCGAAACAGTAGTCTGCCCGCGCAATGCCGACGTTTGTCAAACGAATGACGCTGACCCATTGGATTATGATCGCGATGGTGGTGGGCGTTGCTGTGGGGGAGCTTTTCCCGGAACAGGCGAAGCAACTTCAGGTGCTCTCGACGCTTTTTCTCCACCTCATCAAGTGCGTCGTGGTCCCGCTTATTTTCAGCACGCTGGTTGTTGGCATCGCGGGGCATACGTCCGATATGAAAGTCATCGGACGCATGGCGCTCAAGGCGCTGATTTATTTTGAGGCTGTCACCTGTCTGGCCTTGGCTGTCGGATTGGCGGCGGTAAATCTGGCCCAGCCGGGCAATGGAATTCATTTGTCGGCTTCCGCCGATTCCGGGAAGCAATTTGCCGCCACGCATGTGAACGGGGCTTTCATTCTCGAACATCTCGCTCCGCAAAGCCTTTTCGATGCCGCCGCCCGCAATGATGTTTTGCAAGTGGTGGTGTTCGCGGTTTTTTTCGGCCTGGCGCTCAGCGGCATCCAGGCAAAGCAAAAGCAAATCGTGGTCGATTTCTTCGAGGCGGTTTCGCAAGTGATGTTCCGATTCACCGCTCTGGTCATGTATTTTGCGCCAATTGGGGTGGGCGCCGCCATTGCCGCGACGCTCGCGCAGAATGGCTCCCATGTTCTCGTTCAGTTGGGAAAGCTCGTGTTGACGCTTTACGGCGCGCTGGCCGCGTTTATTTTATTCGTCCTCGTGCCGGTGATGCTGATGGCCCGGATTCCGGTGCTGAAATTTTTCCGCGCCATTCGCGAGCCCGCCTTGCTGGCGTTTTCCACGGCAAGCTCGGAAGCGGCCTTGCCGGATGCGCTGCGAATCATGGAGGCATTTGGCGCTTCGCGGCGTGTCGTCGCGTTTGTGATGCCCGCCGGATACTCGTTCAATCTGGATGGCTCTACTCTTTACCTCGCGCTGACATCTGTTTTTGTGGCGCAGGCGGCAGGGCATCACCTTGCGCTCGCGGAGGAGCTGCCCATGATGCTGACGCTGATGCTTACCAGCAAAGGCGTGGCTGGCGTGCCGCGCGCGGCCATGGTGGTTTTGTCCGGCACGCTCACCACGTTTGGCCTGCCGCTGGAGGGCGTCGCCTTGATTTTGGGAGTCGACGCATTTCTGGACATGGCGCGGACCTGTATCAATCTTATTGGCAATTGCCTGGCGGCGGCAGTCGTCGCCCGCTGGGAAGGTGAATTACAAACATGACAACGTTAATTCGAACTTTCACAGTTGCGCTTGCTTTCGCGCTGTGCAGCGTCAATACGATTTCAGCGGCGACTGGCGCGCACGGCATGGTGGCGTCTGTCAATCCAGTGGCGACCGAGGCGGGCGTGAAAGTTCTCAAGAATGGCGGCAATGCGATTGACGCGGCGGTGGCGGTGGGCTTGACGCTTGGAGTTGTTGACACGCGCAATTCCGGCATCGGCGGCGGCTGCTTCCTGCTGATCCATCTGGCGAACGGCTCGAACATCTGCGTCGATGGGCGCGAGACTGCCCCGGCCGCGGCCACGCGCGATATGTTCGTCCGCAATGGCAAGGGCGACATTGAACTCAGCCAAACGGGCGCGCTGGCCAGCGGAGTTCCCGGCGAACTGGCGGCATTCGATTACGCCGTCCAGCACTTTGGCAAAAAGAAGCTCGCGGATTTGATTCTTCCCGCCGCCGCGTTGGCGGATCGCGGCTTTCCTCTGACAAAAAATTACGCTTCGGCGCTGCAATCGGAGGCGCGCGACATGGCGAAGTTCAAATCGTCAACCGATGTTTATTTTACAAACGGCGCGCCGCGAAAGATGGGCGGCACATTGCGCGAAGCGGATCTTGCCGCCACCTATCGCGTCATCGCCGCGCAGGGAATTGGCTGGTTTTATCGCGGTCCCTTTGCGCAGGCCCTGCAAAAGTGGATGCAGGCCAACGGCGGTGTGATGACCGCGGACGATCTAGCCCGTTACCACGCCGAAATTCGCGAGCCGGTGGAATCCACTTACCGTCAATACAAAGTTCTCTCCTTTCCGCCGCCAAGCTCGGGCGGCGTTCATGTGCTGGAGATTTTGAACATCCTGGAAAATTTTGATCTCGCGAAGATGGATGAGACGACCCGGCTCCACGTTATTGCTGAAGCAATGAAACTCGCGTTTGCGGATCGCGCGTTTTGGCTGGGCGATCCGGCTTTTGCGCCAGTGCCGCGCGGGCTGATTGCCAAGAGTTACGCGGCGGAACTGGCGCGGAAAATTGATGTCAATCATACGATCAAGGTCGCGGCGCACGGCGAGCCGCCGGATGCGCAAACGGACATTTTCAAAAAGCACACGACGCACTTCTCGGTGGCCGACGAGGAAGGCAACTGGGTAGCCTGCACCGCCACCATCAATACAACGTTTGGCTCCAAGGTCGTGATTCCCGGCACGGGCGTTGTGATGAACAATCAAATGGACGACTTCTCAGTGCAGCCGGGCGTGCCGAATGCGTTCGGGTTGGTGGGCGGCGAGGCCAATGCGGTCGCGCCAGGAAAGCGTCCGCTTTCCAGCATGAGCCCGACTATTGTGCTGAAGGATGGCAAGCCGATCATTGCGTTAGGCGCCGCTGGCGGGCCGACGATTATCAGCGCGGTCTTTCAGGAGCTGATTGACATTCTAGATCTAGGAAAAACGCCGGAGGAAGCGCTGGCCACGCCACGTATTCACCATCAATGGTCGCCTGATCAATTAGACGTGGAAAAAAGCCTCCCGGGAAACTTGAAGAACGCGCTGGCTGCCCGCGGCCACAAGATCCGTGAGCTGAACGCGATTGCAGTTTCGCAAATTGTGGCGCGAGGGCCGGGCGGCACTAATTTTGTGGGGGCTGCCGACCCGCGCGCCGGTGGTACGGCTGGCGGATGGTAAAAAGACATGATGAATCAGGAACGCCCGAACTCAGGAACGGAGACGGAAGCGTCAAATTGACACGTTTTGTCCCATTAAACCGCCGTAGCGCATGCGGGTCACTCGGAATGAATCGCCCCCGCTTTTGAAACGCTATCCTCCGTTCCTGAGTTCGGGCGTTCCTGATTCAATTAATCCGAATTAATCCGCGTTCCTGGTTGCCAAATTTTAAGATTTCCTTAATACTTTTTGGCGATGGAATCCCACGAGCTTTTGCGTGAAGTCTTTCAAAAAGTGAGTCCAAAGCAGGCCGCCGCCGAGATGGGCCTCTCCCTCTCCATGGTCTACAAATGGGCCGAGCCACCCACCGGCAACAGCGGCGCGGCGAATCCTTTGGATCGCGTCGCCGTCCTCATGCGCTGCGTCAACGATCCGAGTGTCGCCCAATGGATTTGCAACAAGGCTGGCGGATTCTTCGTCCACAATCCGCAAGGCGGCGACAAACAAACGCAAAATCTGGTTCCGGCCATGAATAGTGTCGTGCAGGAATTCGCCGATCTCCTGTCGCTCATGGCCGCCGCCGCCGCGGATAACCAAATCACCGCCACTGAAGCCAAATCCATCCGCGCCCGCTGGGAAAGCCTGAAGACCGTCACGGAGGAATTCGTGCAATGCTGCGAAAAGGGAAATTTTCGCGAGATGAAAAAGGCGCCTGCACTTCAAAAGTAGCCGGGATGAAACATCCGCTGGTCTTCGCAGCCATCGCTCTTATTGCTTCCCATTCTTCCCATGCGGCCGAAGTAATCCACGCCGACATCTGCGTTTTTGGCGCGACGTCCGGCGGCATCGCGGCGGCGGTTGAAGCGGCGCGGGAAGGCCATAAAGTCGTATTGACAGAATTTGGCAAATACATCGGCGGCATGACCTCCGGCGGACTGAGCCAGACGGATATTGGGAACAAGGCGGCGATTGGCGGGTTGTCCCGGGAATTTTACCAGCGGATGGGCCGTCACTATCACACAAATGAAGTGTGGCGATTGGAACCGAGCGTGGCCGAAGGCGTTTTCCGCGACATGCTCAACGAAGCGGGCGTTTCCGTTTATTACGATCAGCGGCTGGCTTCGGTGCGAAAGAATCACGGCCACCTCGAAAGCATCACGATGGAAAACGGCACGGTTTTCCAGGCCCGCGAATTCATCGACACCAGTTACGAAGGCGACCTGATGGCCAGGGCGGGCGTTTCCTATTTTGTCGGGCGCGAAGCCAACAGTGTCTACGGCGAATCTTTGGACGGCATTCGCGGGGCCACGCCGAAACATCAATTCTTCGCGCCAGTCGATCCTTATGTGCGGCCTGGCGATCCTTCGAGCGGTTTGATTCCGTGCGTGATGGCGCAACCGTTCGGCGAACCGGGCGCGGGCGATCACTCCGTGCAAGCCTTCAACTTCCGGTTCTGTCTGACGCAAAAAACGACGAACAAATTGCCCATCAACCCTCCATCAAATTACGACCCGGCGCGTTACGAGCTTTTGGCGCGTTACATCGAGGCGCTGGCGGTCACGAACAAACATCTGGTCCTGGAGCAATTCATGAACATCCAGCCGATGCCGAATGGAAAAACCGACATCAATAACAACGGTGGATTTTCCACGGATTTTATAGGTGGCAACGAGGGTTACGCCGACGGAACGTATGCCGAGCGCGAACGCATTTGGAAGGCGCACGAAGATTACACGCGCGGGTTTTTCCATTTCCTCGCCAGCAGCCCGCGCGTGCCGGATTACCTCCGCGAGGAAATGCAATCGTGGGGATTGGCCAAGGACGAATTCATCGACACCGGAGGATGGCCGCACCAGCTTTATGTTCGCGAGGCGCGCCGCATGATTTCGGATTACGTCATGACGGAACGCAACTGCCGCGAATCGTTGGATTTGCCAGACCCGGTCGGACTCGCGGCTTACACGATGGATTCGCACAACTGCCGCCGCATTGTTCGCAATGGCCGCGTCGAGAACGAAGGCGATACGCAGGTTGGCGGATTCCCGCCGTATCCGATCAGTTACCGCGCGATCGTGCCGAAAGAAAAGGAGTGCGATAATTTGCTGGTGCCAGTTTGTTTGTCGGCCAGCCACATTGCTTATGGCTCGATTCGAATGGAGCCTGTCTTCATGGTTTTGGGCCAGTCGTCCGCCATCGCTGCGGGAATCGCCTTGGAGCACGCAACAGCGATTCAAAAAATCCCTTACGACGAATTGCACCGCCGACTTGTCGCGGCAAAACAGGTGTTGAGTTGGAAACCTCAGAGCAAACATCCCGCTGCCGCAAAATAGAAATCCGTGCGTCTTTTGGCGGCAAGGCGTTGAGCCACAGATTGACACAGATCAACACAGATTTTCTGAAGATCTTTCAGTTGACACGCGCATGGCCAAAGCAGTCGCCCGTTACCAAATTATTAGCTCACTCCCTTTTCATGGATTTTATCTGTGTTGATCTGTGTCCACCTGTGGCTATTCGTTTTCGCTCCGTGGCTCTTGCCATTTTCAGGCGGAGCGTGGACATTGGGGAAGGATGACAGATGAGCAAAGAGGGTCGGGCGGAATGGCGCGCCTCGGCCGGGGGCTTCGAATTATCGCGGTGGGTCGAAATCCGAGAAAGACGGTGCTCAGGGCCGCCATTCTCGCTGTCGTTTGCATCGTCACTTTCAAATGGATTCTGCTGCCGACACGGGTCGTCGGCATCAGCATGGAGCCGACTTACGCGGATCGCTCGGTGAATTTCATCAATCGCGTGCCCTACTTCCTGCACGAACCAAAACGCGGCGATGTGGTCGGTGTGCGGTTGACCCCGCCGAGCGGGATCGAGGCGCCGCACATTATGTTCTTCAAACGCATTCTCGCTTTGCCTGGCGAAACTATTTCCTTCGTCGGCGGGCATCCGCAAGTGAATGGCAAACCGCTCAAGGAGCCTTACGAAACGGGTTTGTGCAATTGGAATGTTCCAGAAGTGAAACTGGGCGCGGGCGAATATTTTGTTGTCGGCGATAACCGCGACATGCCCAAGGAATATCATTCCTTTGGCAAGACCGAGCGAAACCGAATTGTTGGAAAGGCGTTGTGGTGAAACCGAGCAAGCTCATTCTGCTGATACTGATCGCGGGCGCAGCGGTCTGGGGATGGATCGCGATGCATCCGAGCCCCGAGAAACAGGTGCGCAAGCAATTGCAGGCGCTGGCCCGCACTGCGTCCTATGGCTCCGGCCAGGGTCTCATTGGAAAAGTGGCGGATGCGGAGAAGCTGGTCGGATATTTCGCTTCAAATGTGAATGTGAATATCGACGTGCCGGGCCATCACGAAAGCCGATTTGCCGGCCGCGACGAAATCCAGCAAGCGTCCCTCGCCGTGCGCAACACCGTGCGTTCCATGTCCATTTCTTTCCCGGACATCACGGTCATCGTCAACGCCGACAACGCATCGGCCGTGGCCGATGCCACATTGGAGGCGAAGATCGCCGGGGAATCAGACCTGATCGTGCAGGAAGTGAAATTTCATTTTCGCAAGGTTGAAAGCGACTGGCTGATTGACAAGATCGAGACGGTCAAGACGCTTCAATGATCCCCGCCGGGGGCGAAGCTGGGCTTTCGCCCATTCCCCCTAGAATTTGTATATGACGTTTGCCCCGATCAAGATGCTGTTCTTGCTGTTGGGCAAACTATCGTAGAGCGTGTCGCCGCCGAAGGCGTCGGTGCCATCCAGGGTGCGGTCCCAGCGAACCTCCACGCGGCTGGTGACGTTCTCCCAGATGCTGTATTCGACGGTTGCGGTGAGATCGAGCACGCGGTGCAGCGGGTTCGGTATCAGGTTGCCGGCGGAGTCCACGCCGAAGCCGTTCTGCGAATCGGACGCGACTCCGAGTCCCATCCCGGAGGCGTATTCTACACGGCCGCTCAGCTTCAGCCGGTCCAAGGGCTTATACGAAATATAGCCTGCGATGGATTGAAAATAACTGGCGTCAACCGCGCCGGGAAAGGTATCGCCGGGCCCGAACGGCTGGCCCTGGTAGTACATTACGATGTCGTTATGCTGAATCGCGTCCCAGCAAAGGCCGAAGGTCAGGTCTTTGATGGGCGTGATGAATTTTGCGCCGACGTAAATCTCGGAACGATTATGTGGAGCGGTGGAGGAGTACATTGGGCCGGACCCAGCCCCGTAGTCAGTGTAGCCTTGGCCCAGATCCCATCCTGCTTCGAGCGTGGATCCTTTCCATCCGCCCCAGCTATCCGGCGCGGTCAGCGTGACCGAGGCAAGGAGGGCCTTTTTGCTCTCGACGACCGTCGTTCCGTAGCCATCAGTCCGGGAATTTAATCCGTTCGGCGTCACCGTGTCAGCCACGCCCAACTGAAAAGTTAACGCCTTGTAAGTATAGGCGCCCAATAATCCGGTGTGCTCGGTCGGTTCAAACGTGTAGGAGTAAGAACGGGTGAAGTTTGGATTCATGTACGAATCATTCGCCTCGAACCCGATTGTTTTGTCCCACCGCCCAAGTTGGAAATCAATGCCGTTGAAAAACGGCACTTTTAATTGAACGAACGCCTGGCGAATGGGATACGCCCCGCCATCCATCGCGGCGTCTGGACCGTAATTCAGTTCCGCGACGTAGCCAGCTGACCACTTCGTATCATCGCCAGAGCGGGAGATTTTCACATCCATCGAATCGAGATTGAACCCGTCCTGCTTTCCGGCGTTGAAGGCAAACGGGGCCGGGTGGGCATTGCCGGTGCCGGGATTCCAAATGGCCGACGTATCCACATACCCGCTGATAGTGGTCGCGGACAAGGCTGTTTCAATCGGAACGAGTTGGGGTACTCCCCCGGGCGTTTGGGCCACCAAGGAGGGAACCAAGCCGACCAGCCCAGCGGTGGCCAAACCAACCGTCCATTTCTGAAATTTCATGTTTTGCTTCAAATATTGCGTCTTCTCGGCACCGATCACGCCCATCCTTGGCAGACTTGCTCTCCGCCCGGTCGCCAAAATCGATGTTGTAAAGCGGACAATAGGCAGAGCGACATGCGTTGACAACCATTTTCTTTGAACCTGCAACTGGCATGGCAGTTGCTTGATTGATGGCGAGAAATCTGCCCATTTCGCCGCGTTTATTGCGACGGGATGGCGCCCCATTCGAGAAATGAATCGATTTCAACGGTCGAATTTATGTATTTGAATATCAATGTTTTAGCTGGTGCATGGGTGGCGCTGGAATGTCCTTTGTCAAGCCTAGAGACGGCATGGCTTGGCAACGCTCTGTTTTTTCCTTGCGCGCGCTCCAATGCGGCTGTTAAATGGAGCTTCCGATGAGGTTATCCGTGAACCGGGTGTGCGCCGTTGGATTGATTGCAGCGTTCTTGTTGTGCAATGTCAGTTTCCAAGTTCTAGCGCGGGATAGTTCAACTGGCAGCAAGGTTCAGCTTGTTACCCGTGACGGTGGCTTGTCGGCAATCGTCGACAACCAGGAGGTCTCGCTTCATAATCCCAATTCCGCGAGCAATCGGGTTCAGGTCCATGGAGTGGATTTTTCGCCAGCCCAAGGCGGCGGCATCGAGATATCCAGCAGCGCAGGCCAGGTTTCCATAAGTTCATCGGAGGCAAAAGGTTGGCGGGCGGAAATTCCACAAAGCGTTCCGGTTGAAATTAAGGCGGACTTGAAAAATGGCCAGATTGAGCTATCGATGCCGAAGGGGAATGGCGGAGCGGGGTTTTTGCTGTGCGACGATGGCAGCCAGATTGAACTTAAAGGCGGAGCGAAAGGCCATCTTGATCTGCTCTCTAATGGAGCTTTTGTTTTTAAAGGGTCTGGGAATATAATGGCCCTTGATGCCGATGGGCATGCCGTCAATCTCTCCGTTCCGGGTGCTTCGATGACGGGCGGCGCTTTGCAACTGCGGGTGGACGGCAAGGATGCGGATGGCAAAGACAAGTCTCATTGGGAGCGTCCTGGGGCGGCAATGTCCCTGACCATTGAGGGAATGCAAGGGGGCGAACTGAAGATCTCCGCCGACGGCGGAAAAATGTACACGGCGCCGACCACCATTGAAACGCCGACTGGCAGCATCGGTTTCAAACTTAACGCCGACGGCAGTCTGAACGTCAGCGCGGCCAAAGGCAAATTTCAAATACTGGTCAGTGGCGTTCCCGGCTTCATGGTGACTGCCACGTCCGGCCAGCAGGCGCAACTTCTATGGGACAAGTCAAAGAAACTGGCGGAAATCAAGAACCTTTGCTCCGAGCCCATGCAGGTATCGCTGCCCGGGCGCAGCGTCGCCGTCGTGGAGCCCAATGTTGAGTTTCAATACGCCTTGGTGGCCAAGGGCATTTTCTCAACCGCCGCGGCGGGCGGACGGGTGAAACTCTATAACGGCAACGGCAACGACGTCGGCAGCGTGGAAACGGGCGGAATGCTGCTGGATTCCAAAAGGTTGATTGCCGGACTTACTTCTGGAGCGGGCATTCGCTTGAAGATGAACTGGGATAACGGCCAGCCGCTGCAAGCTTTTTCGGCGCTTGCCTTTGCCCAAGTCGAGCCTGGCAGCGAGCGCATTGTGTCGTTCGGATCTGACGGGAGGGCGAAAATTATGTATTCGGCGGGCGGGTTTTTGACGCTGGAGGCTTTGCGCAGCAATTTTCAGCTTGTTATCGACGCGATTCACGGCCTGACGATCAATGTTGTCGAAGGCGACAAAGTCTCCCTCACCCTTGACTTGAAGAAAGGCACCTTCACGTTGAAGACGGGCGCTGACAACATCAACGATGTCTCGGTGGAAACCGAGAACGGCTATTCTCCAGTCTTGCAAGCGGATCGCGCGCTCAATTTCAATATTGGCGATTTGAACGGCTGGGTTATCGGCGCCAACGGCGAAATTAACCCGGATAACCCGAGCTCTCCCACCAGTCCTTTCACGAGCGGCCTGCTGCCGCCTTCACCGAGCACACCCTTCACAGAGGGCCTGATTCCGCCGCCGGTCGTACCGCCGCCGCAGCCGGGGCAAACCAACCACGTCATCAGCAGAATTCAATGATACACGCCATCCCCAACACTTTTCCAAGCCTGTCATTTGAGCAAATGCGCTGGCTGGGGAGAGTCCCGGTTTAAGGACGAAGTGCGAAGGTCTTTCCTTTCCCGCTCCATCTTGATGATAGTCTTGGCATGGGGAAGCGCGCGCGCTTTCGGCCAGGGACTTGACACCGGCTTTATTAGCCGGTCGGCGCCCTCCCCCGCGTTTTTGACTCCGGAGCCGGCGCGTTACAATTTGAAGTTTGGCAAGCTTGAGGCTCGCATCCGCGCCTCGCTCCAGCTTGAGGCCAATGATAACATCAATCTCTCAGCTCACGGCCGCGCCGCGGATATCTCGATCAACCCGCACGGCGCCGTCGGCTTTGTTTATCCAATTACGGAGATTCAACTTTTGGAATTGAACCTGGACATGGGGTATCAATGGTATTTGTTCCACACTTCGGTGAGCCAATTCAGCATTGATCCCAAGACGCGCATTGATTACCGGCTTCGGCTGGTTCATCCGATTGAGGCGCGCGTTTACGATAGTTTCTCCATTGTGACGGATCCCACCTCCCGGCCTGACATCAGCGGTCCGGAAGGCGAGCTGATTAACTTCGATCTGCTCAATGAGACCATCGGCATCCTGTTCAACTGGGAACCCAACACGACGTGGCGCTTTTCGGCAGGCTACAGCTATGGCATCAGCCGCTCGCTGACCTCTGACTTCGATGAGTTGGATGTCAACACGCATACGTTTTCGGTGGGGGCCTACTACCGCGTTTCGCCGCGATTGACGGTTGGGGTCGCCGCGTCCTACGGGTTGAACTATTACTCGACGAACTATTCCGCGACCGCCCAGAGCTACACCATCGGCCCGAACTTTATATTCAGGCCCTCACAATTTATATCTGTCAACGGCGCGGTGGGATACACGACAATGACATTCGGGCAGTCTGGCTTTTACGGCGACACCAGCCAGCCGGGCGCAAACGTGTCGGCGCAGTTGAATATCACGCACAAAATCAATCGCCTCATGTCCGAGGATTTCAACCTCTCGAACGGACTGCTGCTGGGGCTGGAAAACAATTACAACCAGATTCTTTCGATGCAGTACGGCTTATCGGCCCGCTTCTCGGCGGGCCTGACTCTGCGCACTTCGATCACCTATAACGCGCTCCAAAGCTCCGGTCCGCAAGGCGAGAACGCGGGCCAATACTTGTTCTACATCGGCACGGGCCGGCAGATCACGCGGCTTTGGAGCACCAGCATCGGCTATTCCTTTGCGCTGAAGGACTCCAGTCTCCCAGACAACAACTACGTGCAGAACCGATTAACCCTCGACATCACCCGCGAATTCTAAACTATGAAATCGACCATTATTAAATGCCTTGCCTTTGGAAGCGCGCTGCTGCTGGCCTCACGGCTGGCCGCCGACCCGAACGATTCCTCATCCTCCTCCACCAATGCCGCCGCGGCGCCCTCGAACAAAATGGTGATTCCGCAGGACAAGCTGGCCTATGCGGTGGCGGAAGACCCAGCCCAGCGCGCCACTCCGCTAACCCTCATTGTTGATCTCAGCACGAACATCCATTTTCCGGTGAGCTTGGGCTACAACGATGAAATCGTGATCAATGCCTCCGGCAAGACCATTTCCGAAATCCGCCAGGAACTGAAAAAGAAGCTGGACGCCACCTACTACAAGAATGCCACCGTCACGCTGGAGCAAGGAGCGGCAACGGTTCAGCCAGGCCAAATCGTGATCACGGGGCCGGTTCGCAATAATTTCGTCCCGCTTTTGCCGGGGGAACACTTAATGCTCTTGGAGACGATCTTGCGGGCTGGCCCGTCGGAATTCGCGAATTTGAAAAAGGTCAAGATCATGCGGATCAATGAGGCGACCGGAAAAGTGGATGAGAAGATTGTTGACGTCGAGGCAATTGAGAAGAACCCGAAAAAGGACGTCCCGGTGTTTCCGGGCGATCGCATCAATCTGATCGAAAAGAATATTCTGTTTCAGTGAGTTGACAATTCAACTTGATTAAAAATATGCCTGGATATCCAAAAAAGAAGAGTGGCTTGCTCTTGGGAACGTGGCTCGTGGACCGGGTCAACCTGTTCTTCCGCTTGCGCCGTTACATTAAATGGGTGCAGGAGCGGTGGTACATCCTGGCGGCTTCGATTGCCATCGCCGTCGGCATTTCCGCCTATCGGGCGATCAACATGCCGGACGTTTACCGTGCGGTCTCCAAGATTGGCGTTGCCCCGCGCATACAAACTCCCTATAAGACCCAGGCGGAATATCAGGAGGAATTGGGCACCTTTTACGAGAAGCAGATTGACTACATGAATAGCGATCATGTGCAGACTCGGGTCCGGGATCAGCTTCGCGATTCAGTGCCAAAAAAGGAGGGGTTCTTCTCCGCTCCCTCAGTTTACAAAGGCCCGGTATCGATCGTCATGCAGGTGGACTCGACCGATCTCAACTTCGCCAAGCAATACGCCACCCTGTGGGCGCGCGAGTTTATCGCCTACAAAACGCAACTCCGCGAATCCGCCCTTGACAAGAATGCCCTGGAAGTCAGCAACGAAATCAAGCGCCGGCAAGATGCCTTGGATGCCGCGCGGGAGGCGCTGCGCGAGTTCGAGAGCAAGAACAAGATCGGCAGCATTTCTGAAGCCGGCGCCGCCGCGCAAGCGCGCCTCGATAAATTGCTGGGCGAGAGTCAGGACATCAAGATCAGGCGCGAGGAACTGCAGAATCGAAAGCCGGAGGAGATCGCCGAAGGCGCGACGATTCCAACCGTCGTTCCAAATCGCGAGAGCGGCACCAACGGGCCGGGTTCGCAGGGTAACATGTCTTCGGATCCGTTGGCGGTGGTCGAGAGCGCCAAGTACGGCGATTTGAAATTGAAACAGCGCGGTCTGGAATCCGAGCTGGAACTGCGAACGGCGACACTTCTGCCGGGCCATCCCTATATGAAGTATCTGACCAAGGAATTGGCTGCCGTCAAACAGCAGATCCGCTATTTCCTGGAACAGATTGAAAACCGGCGCCTGGCCCAGATTCAAGAATTGCAGCGGGATGAGGACGGCTTGACTCCCATCATTGACGAAGCGCGCCAGGAGGTTCTGGCCAAAAGCACCATTCAATACCAATTTGAGCAGCTCCGCGAAAACGAATCGAACATCAAACAGACTCTCGATAACCTTCAAAAGCAGGCTCAGGCCATTGCCGCCACCCCGATGGAAGACGGGTTCTTCAGCATCGATGTGGAGGGCGTGGGCGATCCCGCGCCCGTCAGCCCGAATCGCCCCAAGATGGTGATGGGCGGATTGCTTTTGGGCACCGTCATCGGCCTCGGCTTGATCTATCTGCTGGGCCGCCTCGATGACCGCCTCGAATTGGCGGAAGACATTGAAGCGGAATTGGAAGAACGCATCATCGGCCAGATTCCGCTCATCAACACCAAGGCCCTGGCGGACAAGCGAATTTTGGTATCCAATCTGGACAAGCACAACATGTTCGCCGAGTCGTTGCGCGGGGTGCGTTCGTCCATCATGTTCACTGATGGCGGCGAAGCGCCCGCCAAGCCGGCTGAATGCCAGGTCCTCATCGTTTCCAGCGCCGCTCCCGGCGACGGCAAAACGACCATTACCACCAACCTCGCGGTCACCTTGGCTTTCGCCGGCCACCGCGTGCTGCTCATTGACGGCGATCTTCGCCGCGGAAACGTTCATGCTTACTTTAAGTGGGAACGCGAGCAGGGCTTGGCCGAAGTTCTCGCCGGGAAGGCAAAATGGAAAGATGTCGCCCGCCAGACACCCATCGAGTCACTTCGCATCATCTCGACAGGCGCGCTGCCGCCCAACCCGGGCGAATTGCTGATCGGGTCGGTGACCCGGCCGATGATTCAGGAACTGCGCAATAATTTCGATTACGTCATCTTTGACTGTCCGCCGCTGACGGCGATCGACGACGCTTATTCGCTGGCGCGTTTTTCCGACGGAGTTATCTTTGTCATCATGTCGGGCCAGACGTCGATGCGTTTCGCCAAGACAGCGCTCGAATCCATCCGCCAGCGCGGCGGCAAGATACTTGGGCTGGTATTGAACGGAATTCGGCCCGATAATCCGTACTATTATTATCAGCAGTATTATTACAGCTATTACACCGTTGAAGACAGCCCGGATGGCGGCGAGCCGATGTCCGTTGTCAAGACGACAACCGTCCGCCGCCGCCGCTTGGAGCCGCGCTCCAATCCCGACGGCAAGGAAGCAGTCGGCGCCGAGAGTGGATCCGAGACACCGTCGGAAAGCAAGAAATAGCATCACGGTCTGCTGAGTTATGGCGCAGCAAACGGAACGCGCTCCGGCTGCGTGGAAGCTGATTCCTTTCCTGGCGGGATTGGCCCTTGCGCCAGTCTTGTTTGGTTCTGTCAAACCTTTGCAGCAGGCGATGGTCGGAGCATTGCTCGGCCTTAGCTTGCTGGCTTTGATTTTCGAGCCCGCCTATCCTTCAAGCCTCCCACGCGCCGTCCGCGCGGGTTGGTGGGTGCTGATTTTTTTGGGATTGATCCTGCCGCTGGCGCCGCTGCCCGCAAGTGTTGTTGGGCTGATTTCGCCCGAACGCCTCGCCCTCGCCAAAGAATTTCCACTGGCTCCAAATGAGACCATCCGATACCTGACGCTCACGCTTTCCCCGGCGGCGGGCCAGCAGCGTGTTTGGGAACTGCTGTTGGTTGGGGTGACATTTTGCCTTGGGCGGCGCGTGGCGAAAATGGGCCTGCACCGCGCGTTCGTCATGGCGCTGTGCCTTGCCTTGGTTGCGCTGGCGGGCAGCGATGTTTGGTATCGCATTCACGGCGGCGATAAGTTTCTTGGCATCTGGCAGGACTACTCCCACCATGGCGCGGGCACGTTTGCGAATCGAAACCATTTCGCCGATTGGATTTTTGTGGCCACGCTCTTCGTCCTCGGCTGGCTCGCCCAGGCTTCGGTGAAATCGGGGAGCGCACATCCCGCGATAACATATCCATCGCCTCGCTCCGCCGCGTTTGCTGGACTGAGCATCGCGTTCGCCGCGCTGATGGCGTTTCTCTGCGGCTCGCGCGGCGCCCCGATCGCGTTTGTGGCCGGAATCATTTTTTTTGGAGTGGCACTTGTTTTCATGGCGGAAGTCCGTTTCAAAGTTTCCGCCGGACTGATCTTTGGAACGATCCTTGCCATGGCGGCCATGATCTATGCCAGCGGCCATGCGCTGGACCGCCTTGCCGCGGCGCACACGTTCTCCTACAAGGATGTCATCTGGCGCGAGACTTGGAAAATCGTGCGCGCCTTTCCGCTCTGCGGGGTTGGGCCCGGCTCGTTTGACGTTGCCTTCGCTCATTACCGGACGGAGGTGACCGGCTCGACGGCTCTGTTCGCCGAAAACGAATACCTGCAAAGCTTGGCGGAAAGCGGTTGGCCCCTGACTCTGCTGTTTCTTGCCCTGCTCGCGTGGTCGCTCGGCAGTCTCTTCCAATTTGCGCGCCGCACTGGGGAGCCGATGGTGATTGGCGCGCTGGCGGCCGTGATCGCTTTTTTGGTGCATTCGTACGTTGAGTTCGTTTTTCACATCACGGCGGCCACAATGCTGGTGGCGGCCATTTTGGGATGGCTGCACGGCATGCGCGATCTTCCCCGCCAGCCCGCGCTGCTGCCTCCGCCCACCCGCCTGGCGGTGTTCGGACGGGTTGGTTTTGCGCTGGCGCTGCTGGCGGTTTGCGCCGCGAATGCCTATTCGTGGGAGCTTAACGAACAGGCCGAACGATCCCGCACTGGCACCGAGGAAGCCGCCCTTTATGCCAGATCCCTCCTGTTGTGGCCCGGGTATTTTGATCGCGTGCAGAAAATGGAGAAATTAATCGCCTGGAAGGATTCCCGCCGCATTCTCGGAGTTCCAATTGTCCCCGGGATCGAAGCGGAGATTCAACGCGAGCGCCGGCTCGACCCGCTTAATTGGCGGCTGCGGTGGGATTATTTCCTGTCCTACATGACCGCATATCCGAATGGCCGATTCGCGGAAGCGTGGCGCATCATCCACCTCGAACCCACCACGGCGGGAGTCGCGCTGCATTTCGCCCACCAATTCGCGAAGGAAGGCGAGGCTGACCTGCCGTTCTTGCGCGCGGCGGCGGAATTTCCCGAGAATCTGAATGAGGTTCTCAATATCGCATGGTCCATCAAGCCAGACG
This sequence comes from uncultured Verrucomicrobiae bacterium, assembly GCA_963764165.1. Classification (GTDB taxonomy): domain Bacteria; phylum Verrucomicrobiota; class Verrucomicrobiia; order Limisphaerales; family Palsa-1400; genus Palsa-1400. The sequence goes on along the minus strand of CAVXRD010000002.1, from coordinate 821,733 downwards.
GAGATCTGCTCTGGAAAGTCACTCCCAATACCGACGCCGGGATGCAGGAGCTTGGCACGTTTGCTCTCGGAAAATCAATGCGGAGGGCGGCGTATCTTGCCTTCGAGCGCCTCAGCACAAACGCGCCGGCGGATCTTCGTGCCGAGGATTTTCTGAATGTCCGGCGCCCCGATCTGGCGCTGAATTTATTAAAGGTCGATTCGCTGCGCGCCAATTACGTGCGCAGCCGGGCTTACTTTCAACTCGGCAAATTCGCCGAATCCATCCAAGCCGCCAAGACGATCTGGTCCAGCGCTTCCCATCGATGGCAAGTCGATCCGTCGACTGCGAAGAATGCTGCCAAAGAATTGGAAGCTGCCGAAGCTATTTACCAACTGCCTCCGCGAGATCGCGATTTGGTCCAATTGGGGACTCTGGCCGATGCCTCAAACCTGCCGAGAATACGTTGGATCATTTTCGACACCGAACGTTCTCTAGGCGAACTCGAAGAAGCCGCCAAAACAGGGATTAAGCTGGCAGAGCAATTATTGGAAGAGAAAGGGAGATAGCAGCACATCTCACCGAATAGCCAGCTCAATTAAGCCTTTCTTATTGCCTGGTGCGCCGCCTCCCTCTCAGGGTGTTCGAAGGCGTCGGCGAGTTGATCCAGCTCCTCGGCCGTCATGCCAAGATCCGCCCCTGTACTACGCCACCTTGACAAGGCGCGTTCCGTAAAACCGAAAGAAGCGCCGCGATGGTTCCCGCGGGGTCGGTGTCCTCCGAAATCCAAGTCTTCGACTCACGCGCGCGGTCCGGGAAAGGGTTGAGGTCGAATGCGGGCGCCGACCGCATCATAGTGCAAGGTCTCAACCCTTTTCGCTGCGTCGCCCACAAAAACTTGGATCGTTCGTTTCACAATGCCGTGGGGTTTTTTTTGACGCGCACCCGCTTTGGCAGCCGTTCTTCGTCTAAAAGCAGCCCTGCTTTGTCGCGCCGAACGTCTGCCAGATCGCTCAAAATCTCGCCAAAACCCAAAACGAAAAGGGTCATGGCATACGCACCCATGCCCACAAATGGATCGCCTTTCTCGATCCGCGCATACGTGCTTTTCGCCAAGCCGGTTCGCTCTGCCATCATTCCGATCGTGAAGTGGCGCTTGCGGCGAGCCACTGCCAGATCGTGACCGAATTTAGACATGGATTGCCGCAGTGGCGGCGGGAAAACATCATGGATCGCTGATCGCATATAAATTATCATATATAATCTTTTAAAGGGTTCAAGGTATTATATATCGGTTCTTATATTTCAGAATGCTTTCATCGAGAAACGGTATCAGAATTTGAACTGGCAGGGCAATTGCTCGGAAACGAGGATTGCCATAGTTGGCAAACGAGGCGGTTTCCGGGCGAATCGTCTTGTGGGTTGCGGCGTGATCTTGTAGTTTACATTGTCAGCTTGGTCAGTTGTAGCGCGTGGGAAATTATAGGTAAAATGTTGATAGAAGCCTCTTTGCGAAGAGCAGAGATTTGGCCAGGGGCGGAGCTTTTTCTAAAATGAACCCAGACACCATCATCATCAGGCCCGGCCAAACGGAGAGGCAATACTGGCGGGATTTTTGGAAATATCGGGAACTTTTCTTCTTTTTGGCCTGGCGAGACATCCTGGTGCGCTACAAACAAACCGTGGTCGGGGTGGCGTGGTCGGTCATTCGTCCCATCGCATCGACCGCATTGCTGGTTCTTGTTTTCGGAAAGGTGGCAAAGGTTTCGTCTGGAAATGCGCCGTTCCCATTAATGGTTTTTGCGGGTTTGCTGCCGTGGAATTTTTTCGCCGGCTCCCTTTCCGAATCGAGCAGCAGCGTGGTTGGAAATGCCAATTTGATCTCGAAGATCTACTTTCCCAGGCTGATCGTTCCGCTGAGTTCGGTCGTGACCGGGCTGGTTGATCTCGCCATATCCATTCTCATTCTGGCGTTCATGATGGCTTGGTATCATTTTGCGCCGACGTGGCGAATCGTTCTTTTGCCGGCCTTCCTCCTGCTGGCGACCGCGGCGGCCATTGGCGGCGGCATCTGGCTGGCGGCTTTGACCGTCAAGTATCGGGATTTTCGAGTCCTGGTGCCGTTCATCATGCAATTCGGATTCTTCCTTTCCCCGCTTGCCTATCAAATCGACAAGGTTCCCGAGAAATGGCGCTGGCTCTATTCCCTGAATCCGATGGTGGGCGTCATTGACGGCTTTCGCTGGGCCATCCTCGGCGGGGATAACAAGCTTGATGTGACGGGTTTCGTCTTTCCGGTGGTTTTGGTCGTTGTTTTGTTGGTCACGGGCCTCTGGTATTTTCGCAAGACGGAACGCTCTTTTGCGGATGTCATTTGATGAGAGTGCGCGGCATTGGAAGAATCCGGCATGTCGCGCGGCAGGCGGCGAAACGCCTCACGCCCGGGATCCGTGTTCTGCTTTATCACCGTGTCGTCGATTTGCCCTTCGATCCGCAGTGGCTGTCGGTGCGACCGGATCAATTCGGGGAGCAAATGCAGGTTCTGCGGGAAAAATTTCAGCCGCTGTCCACGCGCCAGCTTGTGCAGGCAGTCACGAAAAATAAAATCCCGCGCAACGCCGTCCTCGTCACGTTCGACGATGGCTATGCGGACAATTTTGCAAACGCCAAACCGGTTCTGGAAAAATTCGAGATTCCCGCGGTGGTTTTTGTGGCGAGCGGGAACATTGGCGCGAAATCGGAGTTTTGGTGGGATGAGCTGGAGCGGATTCTGTTTGCGCCTTCGCCGCTGCCAGAAACTTTGGCGATGGATATTGGAGACGAACGCTTCTTTTGGAAAATCTCTCAGAAAGCATTTGCGCAACCACTGGCGGACAGTTGGGATGTTTTCCAAAACGAGATTCCCAGCGAGCGCCATCGCCTGTATGCCGAGTTGTCGAGCCGCATGAAGGAGCTGATCCCCGAGCGAAGGGAGGATGTTCTGGCGGCAGTGGCGGCGTGGGCGGGCGACGATCGAACGCCGCGCAAATCCCACGTGTCGATGACAGCCGATGAAATGCGGAAGCTGGCTGAAAGCGGCTTGGTGGAAATCGGCGCGCACACGATGCGCCATCCGAAATTGTCGCGCCAATCCGCCGCTGACCAATCGACGGAAATTCGCGGCAGCAAACGGGCTCTTGAGGACATGCTCGGAAAACCAGTCGACACGTTTTCATTTCCGTTCGGCGGCGACACGGATTACACGAAGGAGACGACGGCCATTCTGCAAGAGGCGCGTTTTCGCTGCGCATTTTCCGCCATGCCTTGCTGCGTGAGGCGCGATTCCAGTTTGTTTGAGCTGCCCCGCTTCTTCGTCCGCGATTGGGACGGCGATAGGTTTTCCAGTCAAATGTCCGCCTTCGCGGCCTGTTGATTTTCATGTCCGACATCATTTTACGCGTCGACAAGCTCGGCAAAAAATATCGCCTTGGCCAGAATTTTGAGGGAGGCCGCGGCCTGCGGCACGTTTTGAACGATTTCGTGACGAAACCCTTCAAGCGGTCCTCGGCGAAAAAAGCGGAGGCTGGAGAATCTCTTTCGGAATTCTGGGCCTTGCGCGATTTGTCATTTGAAATCCGGCGTGGCGAAACGCTCGGCATCGTCGGCCGCAACGGGGCCGGCAAATCGACGCTTCTAAAAATTCTCAGCCGCATCACTGAACCGACGGAGGGGGAAGTTGAGATCACGGGAAGGGTGGCGAGTCTGCTTGAAGTGGGAACCGGCTTTCACGCGGAGCTTTCCGGCCGCGAAAATATTTTTCTCAACGGCGCCATCCTCGGAATGCCGCGCGTCGAGATCAAGCGGAAACTGGACGAGATCATCGCTTTCGCGGAAATTGAAAAATTTATTGACACTCCGGTGAAGCGGTATTCGAGCGGCATGTATGTCCGCCTCGCCTTCGCCGTCGCGGCCCACTTGGAGCCGGACATTTTGATCGTGGATGAAGTGCTGGCGGTGGGCGATGCCGCCTTTCAAAGGAAATGCATTGGCAAAATGGGCGAAGTGAGCCGCAGCGGGCGCACCATTCTTTTCGTCAGCCACAACATGTCCGTCGTGCAAACGCTGTGCAGCCGCGCCCTGCTGCTCCAATCGGGGCGCTATGTATTTGACGGCACGCCGAACGAAACCGTGGCGCAGTATCTCAACGCGCTCGAGCAAACGCAGAAAATAGACTTGAAAGATCGCAAGGATCGCGGCGGCAAAGGCGGCGCGCGGCTTTGCTCTGTCGAAATTCTCAATCCGGCCGCGCCGCAATCCGGCCGCCTGAGCATTGGCGCTCCCGCCAAAATGATTTTTCGGTTTGACAGAATTGCCAAAGGCATGCTGTTCGGTTTCACCGTCTACGACCAAAGCGGCCTGGCGGTGGTGAATTTTTCGAGCGCGCGGCGCGGCGAGCAGGACGTGGTCACCGGCCCGGGCGAAGCCGTTTTCTCTTGGGAGACTGAGGAGGTTTTGTTTCTGCCGGGGCGCTACCGCATCAACGCCGCCATCATTGCCGAAGGCGAAATGCAGGACCATATCGAAGCTGCCGCGGTGTTTGATGTTGAAGAGGGTGTGGTGCGCGGCCGCCCGATGGTGGACAATCCCGGCTATGGCAGCGTGACTTTTCCCCACCGCTGGAAATTCGCCGAGGCCGCGGCAGCGTGAAGATCCTGATAGAAAACAGCGGCTACGCCCTGGCCAACATGGGAGACGTCGCCATGCTGCAGGCAGCGGTGCAGCGAATCCGTGAAATTCTGCCCAAGGCTGATTTGCACGTGGTGACCCACGCGCCCGAGCGGCTGGAAAAATTCTGCCCTGGCTGCCACGCGGCCAAGGCGTCCAGCTTTTCCTCGTGGCGCTCGATGAAGGTGCTGCCGGTTTCCTATCGCAGAGTGGGCGAGGCCAACAAGGAGCGCTTCCGAAAACTCGATGCCGAAATTCGATTCCGGTTTCCACGCGCGGCCGTCAATTTAATGCGCCTCAGCGCGCGGGCGGCGGCGAACAGCGGCAGCGCCCTGGATGAATACTGGAACGAAGTCAAATCCAGCGATGCGGTGGTGGCCACCGGGGGAGGATATTTTACGGACTCATTCCCGATCCATGCGGACGGGATACTTGACACGCTTGCCCTGGCGCAGAAAATGGGAAAGCCAACGGCGCTTTTCGGCCAAGGCCTCGGCCCGCTTACAGATGCTGTCATTAAAAAAAAACTCAAGACGGTCGCCTATCACGCATCCTTGATCAGCCTGCGCGAGGGACGCAAAGGCCCGGAATTTTTGAAATCTTTCGGCGTCACCAAAACCGATGTCATTGTAACCGGCGACGATGCCATTTTTCTGGCCAGAAAAATGACGCCGGGAAAACTCGGAAACGCCATAGGATTCAATGTTCGCGTGGCGAGTTATTCCGGCGTTGCCGATTCCGGCATGGAGTCCGTTTCCGCCGCGCTTCGCGATCTGGCGAAGGAGTTGAATGCGCGCGTGGCCGTGCTTCCAATTGAAACGAAACCGCAGGATTCAGACGTTATCGCCCTGCAGCGCATCGTGCCGCGGGAAATCTCTGGCAATTTCGGTTTTGCGCCGGCGGAACCGGCCGAAGTGATGCGCGAAATTTCAAAATGCCGCGTTGTAATTACTGGCAGCTATCACGCCGGCGTCTTCGCCCTGGCGATGGGGATTCCAGTCATCGCCCTGGTCGCGTCGGAATATTACGTCGATAAATTTTGCGGCTTGCAGATGCAATTTGGAAAGGGATTGGAAGTGGTCGACCTTTCCAAGGCCGATGCTTCAGCGACGCTGGCGAAACTGGCGAAGGCAATGTGGCGCGATGCGGGGGAGTTCTCGGATGGATTGCAGAAAGCGGCGGATGCGCAGATGGCGGAAAGCGGGCGTGCTTTTCAGAAGTTTTTCGGACAATTCGCGTGATCCCGGAAATCTCAGTCATCATGCCGGTCTTCAATTGCGGCAAGTTCCTCGCCGCGTCATTGGAGAGTACACTGGCGCAGACATTCAAGGATTTTGAACTTATTATTATTGACGACGGTTCGACGGACGATTCCCTGGAAATCATCAAAACCTTTGCGCGGCGCGACGGGAGAATTCAATTCAAGAGCCGGCCCAATACCGGCATCTGCGGCGCGCTGAACGAAGCGCTTGCGATGTCCCGGGGGAATTTGATCGCGCGCATGGACGGCGACGACACTTGTACTCCGACGCGGCTGGAAAAGCAGTTCGCCTTCATGCGGCAAAATCCGGAGATCGTGGCGTCCGGCACGGGGCTGCTATATATGGATCCTCATCGCCGCCCGCTCTACGAAATGAGGCCGTCGGCGTCGCACAAGGAAATCATGGCGGAATTTCTCCGCGGCCACAGCATGGCGGTCACGCACGCGACGGCTATTTTTCAGGCTGCGCCCTACAAGGCTGTCGCCTATCGTGACAAGTATAAATCCATTGAAGATCTGGATTTGTTTTTGCGGCTTTCGGCCCACGGCAATTTTGGGAATTTGACCGAGGCGCTCTATCAATACCGGCAGCATCCCGCCGGGACGAACGTCAAACATTTTGCCACGCAGCAGCGGCTGCGGCGTGAATTGCTGACAGAGTATTATTCCGAGCGCCATCTCGGGCAGCCTGATCTCGAGTTTTCCGAGGGAGGCGCGGTGACTTTGAGCGATCTCTATGCGGATTGGTCATGCCGCGCGTTTTTGGGCGGGCACCGCGACACCGGCCTGCTTTACGCCTTCCGGTTTTTGATCGCGGACGGATTTTCGCCAAAGAAAATTGTCCGCTTCGGCCAGATGTTAAAACTTGCGAAGAATTAGCCGTGCCGGAAAATCCAAAATACATTCCGGGCCGCGGGATATTGACAATGGCCTTTGGCCAGCCACGGTATTTGGCGCAGGCCCTGAACCTGGCGCGCTCTCTGATCGTGACAAACCCGGACGCGCCTCGGGCCATCGTCACGGACCAGCCCGGGAATCCCGAACTGCGCCGCTACTTTCACCACATCATACAATGCCGCATGGAGCGCGGCGGCGGCACTTGCCAGAAGGTATACCTTTACGATTACTCGCCGTTTGAGGAGACTCTTTTTATTGATGCGGATTGCCTGGCCCTTCGGCCGCTCGATGACCTGTGGAAAACGCTCAGTGTCCATCCCGTTGGCGTGCTCGGCCACATGATGAGCGAGGGCGATATGTGGTTTGATATCGCGCATTATTGCCGGCTGTCTGGCAAGAAGGAAATCCCCCGCTACAATGGCGGCGTTTATTACTTCAACCGCAGTCCCCTGGCGCAATCGATCTCGAACCGCGCGATCGAGGTGCTGCAACAGGTTGACATCCTCGGTCCCAAATTGAATTTGTCGCGTGAATGGTTTTTAAGAGGGGGCGACGAGCCCTGCTTTTGCATAGCGCTCTCCGAGCATAATCTGGGCTGCATTGAGGACTACGACCTGCGCCGCCAGATTGGTCCGGTCCAACTCGGTGAAGGGAAGGTTTCCTGGGATTTGCCGCATCACCTTTTCCGATGCGAGACGCAGCAAAAAACGTATCATTCGTTTGTCGCGCACTTTTTCTCAAATTGGGACAAAGGCTTCCACTATCAGCGCGAAACGACCAAGCTGCGCTGGATTGTGGATTACGGATTGCCCCGCTCACTGGTTTCGGCGGTGGTGAACAGCGCGTGGAATCCGGGATATTTCTTGTTTACACAGGTCTATCGCGCCATCCGGAGAATAAAAAATCCGTCGGTTCAAATTCCGGCCATGACGTGCTGGCCTTACAGCTATTTTGGCGGCGGCTGGCGCGCGCGGGCGAGCGGGGAGGGAAAGGCTTGAAGCGCTTTGAGAAATGGGTTCGCTCCGCCGTGGGACGCCCGGGATTGTGGAACGCGCTCAATGGCAGTGTTGTGCGCGTGGCGGAATATGTTTCGATTCAGCGCGCAGCGGCCCTCGACACGACCACGCAGGAATTCGCGGCCAAAATTTTCCCCGATAAAAAAGTGCGGCACGGCCCGTTTCAAGGAATGGAATATCCCGACCTCGAGGCCGTGGGCAGCTTTCTCTATCCAAAGTTGCTTGGCTGCTACGAGCGCGAACTGCATCCGGTGGTTGAGGAATTTTGCCGGCAGCCGCTGCCGCTGGTGATTGATGTTGGCTGCGCGGAAGGTTACTACGCGGTTGGCTTCGCGCTTCGGTGCAAGGGCGCCAAAGTGATTGCCTTCGACATTGATCCGAAAGCCCGCGAATTGTGCGAGCGCATGGCGCGCAAAAACGGCGTCGCGGAAAGAGTTGAATTGCGCTCGGTTTGCGACGCGGCATGCCTGGCTTCGCTCACGAGTGGAGCTTCCGGGCTGGTCATCTCCGACTGCGAAGGGACGGAGCGGTTTTTGTTTTCCGCCGAGACGGTGCCTGCTTTAAGGAATTTTCACCTGCTGATTGAAACGCATGATCGCGCGTGCCCGGGAACATCGGAGCATTTGTGCGAACTGTTTGCGGCGACGCATTTCATGGAAGCGGTGCTTTCTGTCGATGATGAATTCAAGGTGGACACATACAATTATCCCGAGTTGGACGGAGCGGAACGATGGCTGAAGAAACGCCTCGTGCAGGAATGCCGCGGCGTTCAAATGAAATGGCTTTGTCTCCGGTCGCGCACGCTGGCTGGATCTCCCTGACGCCATGGAGCGCCTCCGACGATTGTTAAAGCAAGCGCCCTGGGCCTTCAACGAGGACTCGTTTCAAACATTGAAGGTGAATCCGTGTTCGCGCAACTGGCTCGATACCTGCGCGCTTCCCTCGGTCGAGCGGCAAGAGCGGTTTTGGGCGCTTCATCCAGTTTCATTGTTCGCAAAGCGCGAGCCCATCTCCATCACCACCCCGCCGCAGACCGCATTCGAATGGTGCAAAAAATGGCGCAACAATCCGACCTTTGTCATCAAGCTGCCGGGCGGAAAATTTTATCGCACGGATGCCACCGTGATCACGCATGACGGTTGGATTTTAGGAGACGTGTCGCCTCCATGGCCGTTTAACGCGCCGTATGACCAGAACCGCGTTCAGAAACAAATTCTCTTTCCAAAGCGCGAGCATTTCAAAGGGACAGGGCTTTTGCTGAGCGCCCTTTTTTCGTCCAGCAACTTTTATCACTGGCTGATGGATTTGCTGCCCAGGATCCGGCTGTTCCAAATGGCGGGTTTGTCGCTGGGTGAAATCGATCATTTCTTTGTCAACTCAACGCAGATGCCTTTCCAGCTTGAAACACTCAAACTCGCCGGAATTCCGGCGGAGAAAATTGTTGAAACCGATAAAGTGGAATACTTGTCGTGCGACGAATTACACGTTCCGAGCATACCGAACCGCATCGGCTTTCCGCGCCGGTGGATGGCCGATTATCTCGAAAGCCTCGTCCCGCGCGAATCCACCCCGACTCCAGAGCGCATTTATATTGATCGCCGTGATTCGAAGGTTCGGACGATGCTGAACAACGATGAGTTCGCCCGTTTTCTGGAGAGACTGGGATTCAAGCTGCTGGTGCCATCGAGGCAAACGTTTCGGGAAACCGTCAGATGGTTTCGCGGCGCGAAAATGATTGTCGCCCTTCACGGGGCTGCGTTGACGAACCTGGCATTTTGCGCGCCCGGCGCGCACGTTCTCGAGATTTGCCCTTACGGGGCCGACAACAACGATTACTGGACCCTGTGCTGCGAGAAGGAACTGAACTACTATTTTTATCGCAGCGAAGATCCGCGCACGGACGATAATTTTGTATTTGACGCGCAGACCATGGGCGCGGCCATCGAAAAGTGGGCAAAATCGATTTCTCAAGGCCGGGCGCAGGCGGCATGATGGCAACGGTTCGATTGAAGGATGCGCGCCTGTGATCCAACGACTGATAAACAGCCTCAAGTTTCGCCTGTTTTTTGGATATTGCCGCAAGCTGGAATCTGTCAAGAAGAAGCGCCTGACGCGGCTGGATTGGAGCTGGGAATTTCGGAGCGATCTGCCGCCATTGCTGATGGTGACGATGGAGAAAGACATCCCGCTCTTGCTTTATTCGCTCAGATCGATGCGCCAATTCACCGCGAAGCCGCCGGTGATTTGGCTGGCGGGAGATTCGGGTTCGTGCGTGGAGAAATTGAAGTCCGTTGTCTCGTGCAAAACCGAGGGGTTGAAAATTTTTCATTGGAAAAGCTTCTTTGATGAACTGCAGCCGATTGAAAAACGATTCGTGGAAGTCTGGAAAGAGTCCAGGCCTTGGGGTGGCTACGCCAGGAAGTTCGCCGTCACGGTGGCGGCTAATCGGAAATCCGCAATTCTGCTGTCGGATGCCGATGTATTGTGGAAGGGGGATTTTATTTCCCGTCTCGAGCAAATGTTGAAATCCAATCCCACGATTCTCGCCGGGCGCGATTACGGCTATTCCTATGATCGAGATGTCGCTGACGCCTTGCGCGCCGGCATTTTCTCGGCGCCGCCGCTGAACTGCGGTTTCCTGTATTATTCACGGAATATTCTGCCCGCGGCATTGGACGCGAATTTATACGCCCTGGCCGAGCCATTTGCCAAAAACGCATCGACGCATATCGAACAAACCCTGATTGCCCATGCGTTCCAAAAATCCGGCGGGCGATTATTTGAGACGACAGAAGTGGCTACAACTTTGTCCGATAATTTCTCGCTGAAGGAAAAGGTGACATGTTTGGTGCGGCACTACGCCGGAGCGAAGGATCTCTTTTGGCGCGATGCGTGAGAATGTTTCAGGGGGCGCGAAGCTCGATGTTTCGGTTATCATCTGCGCGCACAATCCGGATTTGGGGCGATTGGCGAAAGTCATGGCGCTCGTGCGAGAGCAAACGCTTGCGCAGTCCCAATGGGAATTGCTCGTCATCGACAACGGATCGAATCCCGCCCTCGCAGGCAAAATCGATGTCTCCTGGCACCGTGCAGGCCGGATTATCCGCGAGGATAAGCTGGGCTTGACATGGGCTCGCGTGCGCGGGATTCGAGAATCGTCCTCCGATCTGGTGGTTTTTGTTGATGATGATAACTTGCTCGCGCCGGATTACTTGGCCGAGGCGCTGAAGGTTGCCCAGCAATGGCCCATGATCGGCGCCTGGGGCGGGGAGGTGGCGCTGGAATTTGAAACGCCCCCGGCGGATTGGACGCGCGCCTACTGGTGGATGCTTGGCTCGCGAAGTTTCGAGCGGGACGCGTGGTCGAACAATTACGACTCGCGCTGCCTCCCGTGCGGAGCCGGAATGTGCGTCCGGAAATCTGTAGCGGCGGAATATGCGCGATTAGTCGCCAATGAACCTGCCCGCCAGGCCCTTGACCGGCGTGGTTCAAGTTTGTCGTCCTCCGGTGACACCGACATTGCGTGGACCGCGTGCGATATGGGATTCGGAGTTGGGCAGACTGTGCGGCTGAAACTTCGGCATCTCATTCCGCCCACTCGGCTGACGCGTCCCTATTTTTTGCGGCTCTTGGAGGGCATGGCATTTTCCGACGAAGTGCTGAAGGCGATTCGATTCAAACAAAGCTCAACGCCGGAAACGCTTTTTCAAAAAATGCGGCAAATTCCGCGATTCATCCGAATGTCGTCCTTTGATAAAAAAATGTTTCTCTCTGAAAAAGCCGGCCGAAAAAAAGCGCAGGAATTTCTGCGCGAGATTTCCGTGGCTGCAAATAGATCTGGCAGTGAGTGAAAATAAATTTGATCGCCCGTTGCGGATTCTCATGCTGCTCCACGCGCCGTGGCGCCGCGAGCTGGGAGGCGCGAGAATTCAAATGGAGCTGGCCGAAGAATTCAAAGCGATGGGCCATCAGGTCGAAAAATTTGATTTCTTCGACGCTTTCCCGGGAAAGCCCTTGAGCCGCTTTACAGAATTATTTCGCCCGCAATTTTTTAGCAGTCGCGCTGTTGCATTTGTCAGAAAAAACGCAAAACGCTTCGATGTCATTGATGCGCTGGAGTCGAATTTGCCCGTGACCAAGCGCGAGATGAATTTTGATGGGCTGCTGGTGGCGCGCTCGATTGGCCTGATGCCGTTTTACGCGGAGTTTGACGCGGAGTCGGCGCGCAAATGGCCGCAGCCGCGCAACTGGAAATCCTCGTTCCATTTTGCCATCGGGAAACTCTCGCAGCGCCGAACCGGCGATTTTCCGCTGCGAAGTTTTCAAGCCGCGGATTTGATTGCCCTGATGAACGAGGACGAACGCCAATACGTCGATGAGAAACTCGGTTTTGGCGAAAAAGCGCGCGCCATTCCCGGCGGCTTGAGTGATGCGCGAATGGAGGCGTTCGCGGCGGCGCGGCGACCGGCGAACCAGCGCCTGGCGAATAAAACTGTGGCGTTCGTTGGCGCCTGGAGCCGGCGGAAAGGCTCGTTGGATTGGGGAGCCATTATTCGACTAGTGAAGGAAAGCGTTCCCGGCGCGAAATTCTTATTTCTCGGAGTCAGCGTGAGCATCGATTCTGTCCTCGGTGATCTGGGATTGCCCGCGTGCGATTGGATTGAAGTCATTCCCAAGTTTGCCAGCGACGAATTGCCCGCGCTCATTTCTTCCGCGACGGCGGGCGCGCTGCCGAGCTACATCGAGGGATTTGGTTTCAGCGTGCTTGAAATGCTGGCCTCGGGAATGCCCGTGGCCGCCTACGACGTGCCGGGTCCGCGGACGATGCTGCGCGGAATGAGCGAGACAATGTTAACGCCCCCGGGCGACGCCAAAAAATTCGCCGCCGCGGTTGCGAATTTGCTGCAACTGCCACCGTTGCAATTTGCCGGCGTCTCCGAAGAATGCATTTCAGTGGCGGGACGATTCCGATGGAAGAACATCGCCGTGGAAACGATGGCTGCCTACCGCGAAGGCTTGGAACGCCTTGGGCGAAATAAAATGGCCGACTCCACGCCGTGAATTGTGTGTTTCTTTGCGCCTGCCTGGAACCCGGGCGCGATGGCGTCGGCGATTACTGCCGCGGCCTCGCCGAGGAACTCGTGGCGCTGGGGCACCAGGCCGGAATCGTGGCGATTAACGACTCATTTGTTGACACAGAAAAATTGATCGAATCGCCGCTTCCCATGCTGCGCCTCCCGCAAAAAGCCGATTGGAAATCGCGGATCGAAATCACGGCCAAATTTTTGGGCGCGATGAAAGCGGAATGGGTGAGTTTTCAATTTGTTTCGTATGGAATCCATCCAAAAGGGCTGGCGCGCGGATTTGCCCGCATTTGCCAGCCGCTGATCGAGGGGCGCAAGGTCCATGTCATGTGCCACGAACTATGGATCGGCGCCGCCCAGGGATCGCCGCTAAAGGACAGAATTATTGGCCGTTTGCAAAAGCAATATATTCTGGACTGGCTCAGGGTGGTCAAGCCTCGCGTCGTCAACACCACCAATGCCGCCTACCGGCACATGCTGGCGCGGGAAAAAATCGCGGCTGCGGAATTGCCGCTGTTCGGCAACATCCAGATTTCCGATGGGGACAGCAAATGGATGGAGCAGGAGCTGGCCGGAGCGGGTGTGGCCAAATCGGCGCGAGGGCAGTATTGGATTTTTGGTGTTTTTGGCGGCATCCCGCCGGTTTGGGACGCCACTGAATTGCTGGAACGGGTGCTTCCCATTGCCGACAAGAAGAATAAGAAAGTCATCCTGGCCGCCATCGGACGGCATGGCGCGGGCGAGTTGGCTTTGGCCAAGGCGCAGGAACGGTTTCGCGGGCGGGTTCAAGTCCTGCGATTTGGAGAGCGCTCGGAAAGTCAAATTTCCGAATTTTTGGACGCGGTGGATTTCGGCGTGGCCACGGTGCCGTGGCGCTTGTTTGGCAAGAGTGGCGCGGCGGCGGCCATGCTCGAGCACGGACTTCCCGTCATAGTGACTCGAAACGAGATTCGTATCGGCCTGGAGGCGACGCCTTCGGAAAACCCGCGGATTGTTCCGCTTAACTCGGAGTTTGAGAGCCGGCTGGTCCAGGCCCGGCGAAGCATCCCGGAATCACGCCGCTCCAGTGTGGCCGCCGAATTTTGCCGCTCGCTTCAGCGGGCCGCGCCATGAGAATTCTTTTCGTATCCTACGTTTTTTCCCCCGGCGTCGGAGGGATAGAAACGGTGGCGCGATTGATGGCGGAGGAATTCGTTCGCGCCGGACACGAAGTGCGGGTGGTCACGCAGGAGGCGGCAAGGGGCGCGGATGCGTTCTCATACGAGGTGGCCCGCCGGCCAGGTGGGTTGAAACTTTTGAAATGGCATTTGTGGGCTGACGTGGTTTTCCACAACAACGTTTCCATTAATTTCGCATGGCCGCTTTTGTTCGTGCGGCGGCCTTGGGTCGCGGCTCACCACGTTTGGATGGCGGAAGACAATCGCTGGCAGGGAACGCTGAAGCGGCGCTCATTGAAATTCGCGAAAAATCTGGCGGTGAGCGCCGCCATTGCGGAAAGGCTTCCGGTGCCTTCGGAAATTATCGGCAACCCCTACGATGACGAACTTTTCCACGCGGCGGATGAACATCGAAACCGCAAAGACTTGATATTCGCTGGGCGGCTGGTGAGCGACAAGGGCGTTGATTTATTATTGACAGCGCTAAAAGACATTCACGAAGCGGGGGACCAATCGAGGTTGACGGTTGTTGGGGATGGCTCGGACAAAGCGAGTTTGGAGCAGTCCGCGGCGAAGCTCGGCATATCGGATTTTGTGACGTTCACAGGAAATCAAAAGCCCGAAAAGATGGCGGTGTTGCTGCGCGAGCATAAGGTTCAAGTGGTTCCTTCGCGCTGGCAGGAGCCTTTCGGCATTGTGGCGCTGGAGGGCTTGGGCTGCGGCTGCCGTTTGGTTGTGGCCGACAGCGGCGGGTTGGTTGAGGCCGCCGGGCCTAATGCCATTGTTTTCAAACGCGGCGACGCGGGCGAACTCGCTACTGCCCTCAAAACGGCGCTGGCCGCCACCAACGGCGCAGCCGATGGCGGGGAGCATCTGCGCAAGTTCAAGAAGGCGGCGGTGGCGCGCCGTTACCTCGATGCGTTTGAGCAGGAGATCAAGAAACATTCGTTTAAGATCGGAGTGAAGCGCTGGTATCACAAAGTCCGTTCCCAATTTCGCTGGGTTTGGGGATTGATTCGCGCTTACCGAACTTTTTTGCGCATTCTCCCCGTCGCAAAAATTCCGGTCAGCTCAAAATATTTTGGCAGGCCGAAAGGGTATTACGAAACCGCGGATCAATTCGCAAATTCCCCGGCCGGCAAGAGCAGTGGCAGCAGCGCGCGCGAAATATATCCCCCGGAGAAAATCGAATACACGCTGCCGGTTCCGCTTGAAGGCGGAGAGGCCCATTGGAAGTTCAAACAGGAACAGCACAAAGAGATTCCACCCGCGCGGGTATTTGAACTGCCGGGCGCGCGCTTCTGGGGATGCTACGGAGGGTTCGTCATATCGCCGGATGATAAGCTTTTGGCAGATGTTTCCCCGGACGTGCTAGGCCTGAAGCATCACCGCATTCGTTCCGTGGTCAAGCTGCCGGGATGCGCAACAATCAAAGGCACGGTGGCGGTGCTCTCGACTGCGGAGGCGGCCAATAATTATTGGCATTGGACTTTTGATCTTTTGCCCCGCCTTCACCTTCTGGAGAGAGCGGGATTCACGCCCGACAAAGTTGATTTCTATCTTGTCAATCACACTGGCCAGTCATTCCAGATGGAGACTTTGGCCGCGGCTGGCATTCCCCGGGAAAAAATGATTCAAACCGGCGCTCGCACCCATATCGAGGCCGGGCGATTGGTGGTGCCCTCAATGAAACCGAGCCAATATCATGTCTCCAATTGGACGTGCCGTTTCCTCCACGGCCTGGCGCCGCCCAATGGTGGAAAGCCGGCGCGCCGGCTTTTTGTTGGTCGCGGAGCGACGGCATTTCGGAGATGGATTAATGAGGACGAAGCCTTTCGCTATCTTCAACTTCGCGGTTTTGAAAAAGTATTGACCGACAAATTGACCGTGGCCCAGCAGCGCGCGGTATTTTCGGAAGCTGAATGCGTCGTTGGAGCGCACGGCGCGGCGATGGCGAACATTATTTACTGCCGCCCGGAAACCACCTTTGTGGATATTTTCCCTTCCGGTTATGTGGATGCCAGCATGTGGCCCGCGGCGTCTTACTTGCGCATGAGACACTTTTACATTTTAGGCGAAGGGCCTGCCCTGGACGCAAGCGAGCGCAAACAAGACATCTTCCTTTCGCCCGAAAAATTCCCGCTCCTGATTCCCGCGAAAAACTAATGCTGCTCGACGCTCCATACTCCACGGCCGTGGCGGGCTTTTGGCCAATCGGCTGCGTCCCGATGCACCTGAAAGCGCTGATGCTTTCCGGGCGGCCATTTGTGTTTTTCGGGCCAGAGAAGCTCTTTGAACTTGCCGCCGCGGATTCGGGTGACGTGTCCCATGTAAAAACGTGTCTCATTGAAGGTGAAGCTGGAGAGGCCGATTTGGTTTTGCGATGGCTCGATCAAGCGCTGCAAAAATTTCCAGAAATCAAAACGATTTGCTTCATGGAGATCGAACGTTTTGCGCGCGAATTCTTTTCTGGAAAGATTGAAGCGCGCTATCCAAATGTTTTTTCGCGAGTCATTCGCGGAAACCTTTTTCCCCGCGCCTGTCTTTATGAGCGCCGTTCCGCCCATGATTATATAGCGTGGGCCAAGTGGCAGATTTGGGCGGTCATCGCGCGCCGATATGTTGCGGAGCAGGGGTTGATGGTGCTCGGCCCAACGGCTTACACGATCTTTCCCCTTTGCCGCCTTTTTCCCCGCGCGCGGCGAATGTTGATGGAATGCCCCGAGCCGTACGATCGATGGCTCGTGCCTGATTCCGGTCCGGCCAAGCCAGATCAAAATCCGCCTTCAGTGCTTTTGTTCGGATACCATACGGAGCGCAAGGGAACATATTGGGCGCTGGAGGCGCTGGCGAAATTTCCGAAACCCCTGCGCGTCATTATCGCGGGGCAATGTGAAAACGCCGCGCGCGTCAAGCATCTCTGCGCGGCGCTGCCATCCCATATTATCGCAGAACCGATGCTGGAGCGAATCAGCGACGCGGCGAAGGAAACGCTGTTCAAACGCGCCAGCATCATCCTGCTGCCTTACGAAGTTTTTCTCGGCAGCAGTGGGCTGGTTTTTGAAGCGATGATTTGCCGCCGCCAAATTCTCGCGTCCGACGCATGCGCGTTTGATCCGCTGCTATTGAAGTCCGGCGCGGTGGAAATTCATCGGCGGAGAAATGCGGCTGAGTTTTTGCAACGGATCGAGCGAGCCTTGAGTCCCAAAGTGGACTGGAATGAAGTCGATTTATTTTTGTCCAAACACGGCATCCAGAAATTTGCCGAAGCTTTTTTGCCGGGAACGAAATCAATGCGAGGTAAAACGGAAACCATTCAGCACCGCGCCATTGCTTAAATTTTGTCAACGACATGGCCGCCAAACGCGGCTTCCACCAGCAACATCCACCAACCCCATATGAAACCAGCCATCGTCTATCTGGCGCAAAACACACCAACCGACCTGCAATACGGACGCGACTCCAGGTCCCTTCTCGACCGGAGCCTTGATCTGCTTTACAGAAATTACAACAACCAGTTCAAGCACGACATCTTGATTTTTCACGAGGGGGATTTTAAGGAGAAAGACCAGCAAGCCGTGGCCAAGGGCAGGAGAGAAATCAAGTTTCAGGAAATTCATTTCGAGATCCCGTCATTTCTTCCCAAGGAGGAAGTGCCGGAAATCTGGTCTGACGGATGGGGCAACAAATTCGGCATGGGCCACCGAAACATGATCCGTTTTTACGCCGTGCAGCTCTGGCAGATCATGCCCGCGCTTGGCTACGATTGGTTCTTCCGAATGGACGACGATTCCTTTATCCACAGCAAGATTGAATACAACATGTTCGAGTTCATGGAGAAGAACGGCTACGAATACGGCTACCGCGTGGATATTTACGACGCCGATGATCCAGCGCGCGGCTTTGTTGAAACCGTGCGCGCTTATATGACTGCCGAAAAATTGCAATCAAGGTTTTTCGAGGAGCAAATTCGCCCGGCCCGTTTCAAGGTCCTTATGAAAAATCGTGTCAAGCGAATGCTGATGAAGTGGAAGCCGGAGGGAAAGCGTTACCGGCTCGACTACGATTACGAGTATTGGGGATATTACAACAATTTTTTCATCACCAACGTCGGTTTTTGGCGGCGTCCCGATGTGCAGGCGTTCGTCAATCATTTCGACCGCATCGGCGGCTGGTTCAAATACCGATGGAACGATTTGATTTTCCAATCCGCCGCGGCGCAGGTCTTCCTGCCTCGCAGCAAGGTCTACAAGTTCACCGATTGGACTTACGAGCACGCCACGGTGAAAAAGGGCCAGTTTATGTGGGGCGGATTTTATCAGGGCGACAAGGATTCCAACACCGAAGCGCGCGATAAATTTCTGGCTCAATACAAGCAGATAGCGCAGCCGTTGGGCCGCAGCTATTGATTTTTCGGGCGCAAGACGACTGCGTATGATTGGAAGAGGGTGAGGAATGGAGACCGTTATTCGGAGCGCGGCTGTGTCGAAGACCAGCCGCAGCGCGTGGAACTGAGAGGCGCGCCGTTTAATCCCAGCGCGCTGCCGCTGGTTCTTCGTCGCTTCGCTCCTTCGAGCACAGCCGCGCTCAAAGTGAATCGGCAATCCCAGTGAAACAATTTCTCAAGAGCCGCTTTCCTGCGGCCGTCATCGCCGCTGGCAAAATCAAAGCCGAGTTGCTGACGGTGGCTTCGTTCGTCGGAGACACACTAAAACCTCAGACGATGGCGCAGGTTTACCGGGTGAAGAAAGATGCCCGGGCGCGCGCCAAATCACGGCGCAAGCGCATCGAGGAATTTCGTCCCACTCAATTCGAGAAAGTGATGCTGTTAAAGCTCCAGAGCTACAACATCGGTTTCTTCGGGTGTGTGCTATTTGCCTTGAATCAGTTGTCTTACTGCGAGAGGCGCAATTATTTTCCCGTGGTTTATTTTGGCAAAAAGTCGGGGCCGGGCAGGAACGACTTTTACGATCCTCGTTTTGGCCGCAACATGTGGGACTATTATTTCGAGCCGGTGGCGGGACTGACCTATGACGATGTTGACGCGATGCTGAAAGATCCAAATTCGGCGGTAAAGCGTGACATGCTGTTTGAGTTGTCGCCCGAGGAGCTGAGGCATCTTCACTTTGATGATCCTGAAAGCGTATTCCCCTACCCTTATGGATATTATTTTGACAAGACCGAGTACGATCCGGCGTGGTATCGGACCCAAAGGGCCAAAGCCAATCAACTTGTCACCAAATACATCAAGCTGAAGAAGCACCTTCGGGACGAGATCGAAATTTTCCACGACCGGCATATGAAGGGCGCTTACGTGGTCGGAGTGCATTTGCGGGGCACCGACAAATTAACCAATGTCGCGAACCCCAAAGCGATGAAGATCATTGGCCCTGAAGACTACTTCAAGCGCCTCGATCCGATGCTGAAATCCCATTCCGGCGCGAAGGTGTTCGTGGCCACGGATCAGGAGCAGTTTCTTGATGAATTCAAAATGAGATATGGGGCGAAAGTCGTGCATTGCAATTCGGTCCGGTCAAAGACGAATCGAAATGTATTCCAGAAAGGGAGCTTGAACGGCTATCGCCTCGGAAAGGATGTTTTGCTTGAAGCCCAATTGCTCTCGCGCTGCCAGTATTTCATGAAATGCACCTCGACGGTTGGCGAGGCCGTGTTGTGGTTCAATCCAAATCTGGAACACATAGATTTGAATTACGCCTCGTAGCGTTGGCGAAAGTTCGATCATCGTCCGGCCCGGCGCGACATGCGCATTACCTACAATTCACCCAACCGCTCACATCATGCGGCCTTTGCGGAGGCGATGCAGAAAGCGGGATGTTTGCACAAGTTTGTCAGCGGCGTTTCTCGCTTTAGCCCGCGCTTTGATGCGTCCAAGTTCGATGGAAAGCTCCAGCGGGCCGATCACTTGCAAAATGTTTACCTTGCGGGCCTGATGCGCGGCGCTCCGAAATCTGTCACAGACGAACTCGCCTATTTGAGCAAAATCTGGATTGACCGGTGTTCGATCAAACCTGCATTGGAATCGGACATTTTTTTGTTTTACAGCGGCGCGGGGCTGGCGACGGAAAAGCGGGTGAAGCAAAACGGCGTGCGTTGCGTGGTTGAAGCTGTCAACTCGCATGTGCTCACCCAGCAGGCGTTGCTGGTGGAGGAATCGGAACGGCTGAAAGCGCCCCCACCCGGTTTCCACCAGCGCGAAGTGCGGCGGCGCGTTCAGGAATATGAGCGGGCGGATGCGGTTTTGTGCCCGTCGCAATTTGTGAAAAAGTCGTTTCTCGAACGCGGATTTTCCGAGGATCAAATTCATGTTGTTCCCTATGGATTCACGCTGCCAGCGAGCGGGACGAATCCCGTTCCCAGGGATGATGTCTTTAGAGTGCTCTACGTTGGCACCATTCACCTTCGCAAGGGTTTGCGGTATCTCATTCAGGCGTTCGCCCGGTTGAAAGCGCCGAAAAAGGAATTGCTGCTGGTCGGCCCCAAAACGGAAAATACGGGGTTCGATGATTTATCAATTCCCGAAGGTGTTCGGTTTCACGGCGTGGCGCGCGGAGAGGAATTGGCACGGCTTTATCAGAGCGCGACGGTTTTTGCTCAGCCAAGCATCGAAGAAGGATTGAGCCTCGTATTGGGCGAGGCCCTCGCCTACGGCTTGCCTCTGGTGGCAACGGAAAATACGGGCGCGCGGGATTTATTCGCGGACGGGAGGGAAGGGTTCATCGTCCCCATTCGCGACGACGCCATTATCGCGGAGAAACTTCAGCAACTTTCCGATGACCGCGCGCTTCGGCAAAGGATGAGCGAATCATCAAAGACGCGCGCGCTCGAACTCAATGGCTGGGAACGGTGCGGAAAACTGCTGATGGAAGCGATGCGTAAAATCGCCTCCGCCAAAAATTAAGAAGTGAAATCCCTTCGAGGCATCATAAAACCATGCTGCGTCTTTTCGCCAACGACGGCTGTGCGCCGGTTGGCGGCGCAGATTTTTCCCCCGCAAGCAAAGGCGGCCACCGTCGCTCTGCCGTGGGGCGCGAAAATCAATGTCGAAATCTCCGAAGCGATTGGCCGGGAGATATTCCATCAGCTCATTTTCGATATTGGTTTGAGCGAATGGGCATGGCGATTGGTTGGCCCGGGGCCAGGGTGCTCGATGTGGGCGCCAACATTGGATGCTTCAGCAGCCTGCTGGCGGCGCGGTGCAGCCGCGAGGGCGTTGTGCATGCTTTTGAGCCGCACCCAACCGCGCGGAGGGCGCGTATTGTCCAATCGGTAACTTGAGTTATGCCATTAGCCGCCGCAAAAAGGAGGTTCGAGTCAAAGGAATATATCGCTCGAACGGCGATTTTTATTTCGCGGCTTCGCTTGCTGCTTTGGGCTCTGGTTGGCCTCCTCATACTGGAGGGGCTGCTGCGCAAATTGCTTGGGCAATCCTCTGGAAAGTTTCTGTTCTTTGGCAAAGACGTCATCGCGCTGCTTCTGGGATTGATGCTGCTGTTCCATCGTTTCGACGGCCCGGCCCAGGTTTTTCAAACTGCCTACGGCGTCTTCTTTGCGTTGATGCTGGTGCCGTTCGCCCTCACACTGGACAAGGATCCGATTCTGGCTGTTTTCGGCCTCAAGCAGTATGTCCTCTATCCGATCATAGTGCTCGCGCTTTGGGAGGCGTTCCGGAGATCGGACAAGGACACTTTCAAGAAGTTCTTTGATTTGCCGGTGCGGCTGTTGATTCCAGTGGGTGTTCTGGCGCTGGTTCAACTCAAATTGCCGTCGGCTAGCTGGGTCAACCTTTCGGTGGGCGGAACGGACATCAGCGGCTTCTCGGCCGGGGGAAAGCTGAGGGTATCGGCGACTTTTCCATTCGTCGCGCAATTCGCCTGGTACCTCAATGCCATGGTGTATATGCTCGGTGTATATCATTTTGCCGGCAAGAAGGAGAAGGGGGTCGGCTCCTACTTGTTCGTGGGCTTGTGCGGCCTCTGGCTGATTAGCAGCTTCGTCACGGGTTCGCGCACCGCCGTCCTGGGCAACGGCGCCATTCTTGCGATTGCGGTTGTTCTGCTCATTGTGAAAGGGAACGGCAAGGCAAGCGCTTCGTTCCTCGGCACACTTGCGGTCGGGGCTGGCATGTTTTTTGTCGTCAAGAATTATTTCCCGGAAGCGTTCCAAGCCTATGAAGCCCGCAGTTCGGGAGTCGGCGAGCGCAGCCAGGAAAATGAAATGAAATCGCGCATGAATTATGCGCTCTTCGACTGGATGACCGGGATGGAAGGGGCCCCTGCCAGCACCTTCGGCTATGGACTCGGCGTGATGAGCAACGGGTCGGGGCTGGTCAGCCCATACGCGGCGGGATGGCGCAACCAAGGCGTTTGGGGGGAGGCGGATCTGCCGAACACGCTCTTCGAGGGCGGGTGGTATCTGGTGTTTGTCTGGATGGGATTTCGTTTTTTTGCCATTGGCTTCACCTTGCAGCGCGTGATGTCGCTCCGCGATCCTCAACTGGTGACGGCAGGCTGTCTGGCGGCAGCCTACGTTGTGCTGGAAGGAGTCATTGGGACACTGGGAGTGCAGCCGCCGCTCTCCGTATGGTTTTGGATCGCGGTCGGCACGACGCTTGTTCTGGCCCATCTGGACACGAATGAGGCGTTGGCACGAAACCCAGACGGCCTCAAAAACCGGAATTGAGACTTGATCGGCCGCAATTGAATTCCGCCGCCAAAAGCCCCAAAATTTTCGAGCCTGGATTCGTTCATTCTTTCGGGCGTTTTGTCGGCACGCATCTTCGCGGCGCTCCCGGCGTGGACAGATTTCTTCGCGCGCTGCATCATCCTGACCAGAGGCAGGAATCGTGGATGGAAACTGTCTCAAACCCATGGCGGGGTGGCCCCAAGTTTAATCTCTCCACCCGGTGGTTTACCGAGTGGACGACGTGGTTTTATGGGACGCAGGATGTTGAGATTTACGAGTGGGTCACAAAGCATGCGCGGAGCGGCTGGGTCGCCCTGGATATCGGGATGAACTTTGGATTCTTCGCGTGCCTTCTCGCGCAACGCTGCTCGGCGGTCTGCGGTTTTGAACCTGTCCCGTGGCTGGCTAAACGCGCGCGGGCAAATGCAAAATTGAACGGCCTCAACAATCTGACGATTGCGGAAATGGCGCTTTCGGATCGCACTGGAAAGGTGATGCTTCACGTGCCCTCTGAGGGCAATCCAAATTGGGGCGCCAGCAGTTTGGTGCATGAAGCCGGCGTGGGCATCGCGCCGATTGAAGTCGACACCGACACCCTGGACAACTTCGCCGCGCAGGCAGGTTTCAAGCGCCTCGATTTTATCAAGCTGGATGTTGAGGGCGCTGAATTCCTGGTCCTCAAGGGAGGGGCGCAAACGTTGGCAAAATTCAAACCCGTTATCATATTTGAGCGGAACCCAGAATCTGTCGATCTGCTCATGGGCATGCTGGGCCCGCTAGGGTATGAGTTTTTTGATTTAAAAAAGAATCCGCTGGATGCCGTCAAGGAACGGTGGCCGGGTGACATTCTGGCTGTGGCGCGTGGGCTGGCTTAAGCTTGAAAAAGCCGCGAACCCCAAAATGTTACCGATGTGTTACCGCAATGTAGCCGATTTTGTTACCGATTATGTCGTTGATAATCAACGATGTAACCGATGTTATCGATTTTTGGAGATTATATGACATTCGCATCGATGCGGAGCTTTCTTCCAAAACACGCGCTTGAACCCACTTTTTATTTTTGAAACGCATCCGGTTCAATATCGCGCGCCGGTCTACCGCGAACTGCAGCGTATCAAGCCGGATTCGTTTCATGTTTACTACGCGAGCGATTGCTCGGTCCGCGGGCATTTGGATCGCGGATTCCAAAAAGCGATGAGATGGGATGTGCCGTTGCTCGAAGGTTATCCGTTTACCGTGCTGAACAATGAGCGGGGCCAGCCGCTGACGACATGGAACAGCCTCCACGGAAAGGGAATTTTCTCGCTGCTTCGCAGGCGCAGGCCGCGGGCCGTTTTGCTTTGCCAGTTTAATTACGCGTTCTCAATGGCCGCCTATCACGCGGCGCTGACCTTGCGCGTGCCGATTTGGATAAGAATGGAAACGCAGGATGAAGCTTCCAAACGCCCGTTATTAAAGTCGCTCGCGCGCGACATGGCGTATCGGGCATTGTATTGGCCGGTGTCGCACGCGTTTTTTATCGGCGCGCGAAATCGGGAGCATTTGCTAAGTCATGGATTCAAATCAGGACAACTTACACGTTCGCCGTATTGCGTTCCGAGCGGCTTGCCACAGATGGCAGCTTCCGAAAAGGAAGATCGCCGGTTAAAACTGCGAGCGTCATTAAAGATTCCGAGCGACGCGAAAGTGATCGGCTTTTTTGGCAAACTGATTGACAAGAAGAATCCGGAATTGCTCGTTGACGCTGTTGCGAAATTGCCCGAACCCGCGCGTTCGAATAACCATTTGCTTTTTGTTGGAGCTGGAGAACTTGAGGGGCGTTTGAAGGAGCTTTGCGCGCGGCATTGTTTGCAGGCGCATTTTCCGGGTTTTGTGAATCAATCCGGAATCAATGATTACTATTTGGCCGCCGATCTGATTGTGCTGCCATCGCGGTATGCGGGAGAGACGTGGGGCTTGGTGGTCAACGAAGCGCTGCACGCGGGGTGCGCTGTCATTGTGTCCGAGGCGGTCGGCTGCGCGGTGGAATTCGGAACATGGGAGCGCGTCCGGGTCATTCCGGTGGACGACGCGGCAGCGTGCGCCGACGCGATTCAAACTCTGAGCAAATTTCCGCGCGATTTCGATTGGTGCGCCAAGGCGATGGAAGATTATTCGATCCGCGCCGCCGCGGAGGGGCTGGCTTCGAAATTATGATGAGCACAGGCGGCGAGTTATCGGTTAGACGGGTGTTGATTTATCGGCTCGGCAGCCTGGGCGACACGATTGTTGCCCTGCCGTGCTTTCACGCCGTGCGCCGCAAGTTTCCCGCGGCCAATATCACGGTGCTGACCAACGTCCCCATTGCCGCCAAGGCCGCGCCGTTAGCCAGCGTTCTCGAACATACGGGCTTGTTTGATGACGTAATGGAGTATCCGCTTCAGCTGCGCGAGTTTTCGAAAATCAACGCCCTTCGAAAAAAAATTCGAGCGCAACGGTTCGATGTGCTGGTGGATCTGGCGGCGGCGCGCGGATTTGGAAGCAGCCTGCGCGATTATGTTTTTTTTCGCTCCTGCGGAATCAAGCGCATCGTCGGAGTGCCATTTCGGAAAGAGGATCTTGCCCTTGCGGAGATCGCGCCCGGATTGTTTGAGGCGGAATCCATCCGACTGGCGCGGCGTTTGTCTTCATTCGGGAGAATCGACCTCGGCAATGATCGAAATTGGGATTTGTGTTTGACAGATGAAGAGATTCGCCGCGCGGGCGAGCTTATTCGAGATTTCGACCTGACGCAGCCGTTTCTGGCCATCGGGATGGGGACAAAAGTGCCGGGGAAAGATTGGGGCGCGGCCAATTGGGAGAGGCTGCTGGCTCGGGTGACGAAACAATTTCCAAGCCTCGCGCTGCTGGCCGTTGGATCGGACGACGAAAAGAGTATTGTTGACAAATGCGCGTCATCCTGGAATGCGCCAGTGGCCAACCTGTGCGGCAGGATTTCGCCGCGAGTCAGCGCGGCCATCATGAGGCGCGCGGCGCTGTTTATTGGAAACGACAGCGGCCCCATGCACTTGGCCGCCGCCGTCGGAACGCCGTGTGTCGCGCTGTTCTCCGCCCAAAGCCCGCCAGGCCAGTGGTATCCACGAGGGGATGAGAATATTGTGCTGCTGGCAAAGAGCCGATGCGAGACTTGCGCGGAACCGTGCAAACAAATCAACGGCAAATGCATCCTGACGATTTCAGTTGAAGCAGTCTCTGCGGCTGTGCGTGAACGGCTGGCGGCCAAAGCAAGTGTTGCTCGAAAATGAAGCTGCTTCATTGCATTCATTCAGCCGATCCGCGCGTGGGCGGCACGATTGAGGGCGTGCGCCAGAGCGCGCGACTGCTGGCGCAGCGCGGGCATCAAGTTGAAGTGGCGACTCTCGACCCGCCTGATTCACGGTGGCTGCCGGACTTTCCATGCAAGATTTATGGACTCGGGCCTCACTTCACCAGCTACGGTTTCGCGCGCGGTTTCGAGAAATGGCTTGTCAATAAAAGTTCTGAAATGGACGTGGTGATCGGCAATGGACTTTGGCAATACAACAATTTCGCCATGCGCCGCGCCTGCCTTCGCACGCGCACGCCCTATTTTGTTTTTCCGCATGGGATGCTTGACCCGTGGTTCAAGCGCGCCTTTCCGTTAAAGCATTTGCGCAAATGGCTCTACTGGCCTTGGGGCGAGTATCCTGTATTGCGCGATGCGCGCGGCGTTTTGTTTTGCTGCGAGGAAGAGCGGCGGCTGGCGCGCCAATCGTTCTGGCTCTACAAGGCAAACGAAATTGTGGCGGGGCAGGGGACCAATTTGCCCGACGGG
Organism: uncultured Verrucomicrobiae bacterium; assembly: GCA_963764165.1. Taxonomy (GTDB): domain Bacteria; phylum Verrucomicrobiota; class Verrucomicrobiia; order Limisphaerales; family Palsa-1400; genus Palsa-1400. The sequence goes on along the minus strand of CAVXRD010000002.1, from coordinate 795,100 downwards.
GATCCCGTTGCGCAGCGCGCGGCGTTTTTCGCCCGGTATCCGGAGCTTTCGGGAAAACGAATATTATTATTTCTAAGCCGGATTCATCCCAAGAAGGGCTGCGACCTCGTAATCGAAGCGTTTGCTTGTGTCGCAGGCCGGGATGCTTCGCTGCAATTGGTTTTTGCGGGGCCAGATCAGATAGATTGGAAAGCAACTTTGCAAGAGCGCTGCGCGGCACTTGGCATTGCCGACCGAGTCTCGTGGCTTGGCATGATTGATGTGCAATTGAAATGGGGCGCGATGCGCAGCGCGGAAGTTTTCGTGCTGCCGTCGCATCAGGAAAATTTTGGCATCGCTGTCGTCGAGGCGCTGGCCTGCGGGCTTCCAGTTTTAATTTCAAACCAAGTCAATATCTGGCGCGAAATCGAAGCGGACAAAGGCGGCATGATTGATTCCGACGATGCTGCAGGCACGACCCGGCTCTTGGAAAAGTGGCTCGCGCTCAGCGCGCCTCAGCGGGCTGAATTTGCCCGATGCGCGTTCAAATGTTTCCAAACACGATTTGAATTGGGCGCGGTAACGGATCGTTTTCTGGCGATCATGCAATCGGACGCTGCCAAACGCCTGTGAAAATCACCATCGCGCAAGGCGCATTTTTCCCCGTGCCGCCGGTGCGGGGCGGCGCGGTCGAGAAATGGTGGTTCAACCTCGGCAAGGAATTCGCGCGGCGCGGGCATTCTGTGAATCACATTTCGCGCGCCTTTCCAGATTTCCCTTCGCAAGAAATCATCAGCGGCGTCCAGCATATCCGCGTCCCCGGTTTTCAGACGACGAAATCGCTGGCGTGGCTGAAGATGCTGGATTTGATTTATTCGCTGCGAGTGGCGCGCGCATTGCCCGATGCGCAGATTATGGTGACACATACATTCTGGCTGCCCATCGTGTGCCGGCGAAAAAGCGCCGGGTTGATTTGCGTTCATGTGGCGCGGTTTCCAAAACGCCAGATGGGTTTGTACCGGCGCTCGGCGCGTTTGCAGGCGGTCAGTTGCGCGGTGCGTGATGCGATCATTGAACAAACGCCGGACGTTGCCGACAAGGTCCGCGTTCTGCCGGTCCCGTTGTCGGACGAAATGCTGGCGGCTTCTGCCGTCAGAAGCGGCATCCAATACCGCGTCTGTTACGCCGGGCGCATTCATCCCGAGAAGGGACTGGAAATGCTGTTGAAAGCGTTTTCGTCGTTGGTTCGAGGAGGATTGGAACGCTGGAAATTGCGAATCATTGGACCCTGGGAAGTTGGGCAGGGCGGCGGCGGCGGCGAGTTTTTGCGGAAATTAAAAGGGATCGCTTCAGGCATCGAAAGCCGAATTGAATTTCGCGAGCCGGAATTCAAGGAATCGGCGCTCAGGAAGAATTACGAAGAATCGGATTTGTTTATGTACCCGTCCCTTGCAGAAACCGGCGAGAGTTTTGGCGCGGCGCCGCTGGAAGCGATGGCCGCGCAGTGTCCGGCGATGGTTTCCAACCTGGCTTGCTTCCGCGATTTTATTCGCGATGGCGAGAACGGGTTTGTCTTCGATCATCGCGTGGCGGATAACGTGTCCGAATTGTCAAGCAAGCTAGGATTGCTGTTGCAAAACCCCGGAAGTCTCGCCATGGTGGGAAAACAAGCTCGCGCCACGGCGGAGACATTTTCGGTGGCCCGGGTGGCGGATCGTTATCTGGAAGATTTCCAGCAGCTCATTCAATCATGCAGCCCGTAACCACTTTCGAAGTTCCGCGCTATAGCTCGCCGTGGAGCCGGAAGCAAAAAGCGATGATGCTGCTGTGGGAATTTTGCTGGAAGCTGCTCTGCGCCTGGACTCCGAAGCCCTGCAACGGATGGCGGCTTTTTTGGCTGAGGATCTTTGGCGCGAAAATTCATGGGCGTCCCTTCGTTCATCAGCGCGCGCTTATTCAGATTCCGTGGAATTTGACGATGCACGACCGCGCCTGCCTTGGCGATCGCGCCAATGCCTATTCGCTCGGGGAAATCGAAATCCACGAGCACGCCACCGTCGCGCAGGAAGCTTATCTTTGTTCAGGCACGCACGATTTCACGCTGGCCGACCAGCCGCTTCAAGTGCGCAAAATTACAATCGGCGAGAACGCATTTGTCGGCGCTCGCGCTTTCATCATGCCAGGCATTGTGGTTGGGAAAAAATCCATTGTTGGCGCGTGTTCGGTGGTCACGCGCCATGTGCCGGACGGTGTGGTGGTCGCGGGAAATCCAGCCCGCGAAATAGGCAAGAGCCCAATGAAATAAATTGCATGACGGAAACAGCCGCCAAAAAAGTTCCCATCTCGTTTGTCCTTCGCATCAAGAATGAAGCCGCGAATCTGCCGCGCTGCCTGGAGTCCATTCGCTGGGCGGATGAAGTTTTTGTGGTGGACTCGCAGAGCACGGACGGGACACAGGAAGTCGCGGCCAAACATGGGGCCAAGGTTGTCCAATTCCATTTCAACGGCGTGTGGCCAAAGAAGGGAAACTGGTCGCTGCAAAATCTTCCGTTCAGGAACGACTGGGTTTTTTTGCTGGACGCGGATGAAGTGCTCGCGCCGGATGCGGCGGATGAAATTCTTAAAATTGTGACGGCGCCCGATTGTCCTTTTGCCGCCTACCATATCAACCGCCGTTTCATGTTTATTGGGAAGTGGCTCGCGCACGCTTACTACCCGAATTGGGTTATTCGCATGATCAAACGCGGCAAGGGACTCTTCCAGCAAATGACAAGCCTGCCCAGTTTCGCTGGCGATTGCGAAGCGCATGAGCCGATGATTGTGGATGGCCAAATCGGAAATCTGAAAACGGAAATGGCGCATTACGCATTTCCAACCATTGACACTTTTGTCGAGCGGCACAATCGCTATTCCAATTGGGAGGCGCGTGTCGCGATCGAAGATCCGCAGCATTTCTCGGCGGCGCAATCGCAAGCTGGAGGCTGGCGCGTGTGGCGGAAAAAAATTCAGATGCGCGTTCCGTGCCGGCCATTTTTGCGATTCTGCTACGTTTATTTCTGGCAGCGCGGCTTTTTGGATGGGCGCGAAGGATACTATTTTGCCAGGCTGCACGGGTTCTACGAGTTTCTCAGTGTTGCGAAAGAATACGAATTAAGGAAGCAGCGAAATCTCATGCCGCCCGAGGGAAAATAGCTCGGAAATGCCACAATTTATCCGGGCTTTTTATTCGACAACTTCTTCTTGGCAGACTACTCTCTCGGTGTGGGTTTAAGACCCTGTTCAACATCGAAATGAGTCTCGCTGACACCTCCATCGACACTGTCCCGCCTGGGAACGGCGAATCGCTTTCCAGCGGCCGCAATGGATCCGATTGGCAGCCTTCTCCGAAGAAACGCACTCTGCAGATTTTGGGAATTCCCTTTTTGGAAAACAACGCAACGGAAGCCGTTGCATTGTCCCTTGAAGGCGGTTTGGTGCTGGTCCCTGCGGCCCCGCCGCTGGCTGGCGATTTTCTCCGTGATTTTCAATATCGCGAATCGCTGCTGAATGCTGATTTTGTTCTTCCTGACAGTGGGGCCATGGTCTTGATTTGGAATCTGGCCCATCCTTTCTCTCCGGCGAAAAGACTCGCTCGCCTTTCCGGGTTGGAATTCATCAAGGCGCTGGTCGTTGCGCTCTCGGCGCGGCCGGAAGTCCGTTCGTTCTGGATCATGCCGAACGAAAGGGAGCAAGCGGCCAATCTGCGCTGGCTTCATTCGCGCAACGTGGCCGGGGCCTCTGAAAAGGACTGCTACGTTGCTCCCAACTACGGCGCAACCAGGTCCGCCGATGGCGCGTTGCGGGATGAGGAATTGCTGGCCCAAATCGAAGCGGCGCGCCCCGATGTCATCGTGGTGAATCTTGGCGGCGGCATTCAGGAGAAACTCGGATTATTTTTGAAGCGCGAACTGTCGTATCGCCCGGCCATTATTTGCACCGGCGCGGCCATTGCGTTTTTGAGCGGATGCCAGGCATCGATTCCTGGATGGGCCGATAAATATTATCTTGGCTGGTTTCTGCGCGTGGCCAATGCGCCTGGAAAATTTGCCCCTCGCTATCTCAAGGCGATGAAGATTTTCTGGCTGTTGATCCGTTACGGAGAAAGCTTGCCCGCCGCGAGGCCGTGAGTTCTTCACCCTTTTTGGCAGGGCGGGACTCCGTCGAGCCCTGATTAAATTCATTTCCCAAAATCCAATTCGGGGCTCGATAGAGTCTCGCCCTGCCGACCCTCATCAATACGCGGATTTCGGCGGGAAGAAAACCTGCAGAAACGTCCGGAAAACAATCAATATGTCCGCCGTGAACGACCAATTCTCGAGGTAATAAATATCCGATTTTGCCCGTTCGAGAAGGGCTTGGTCGCTGGTGGCTTCGCCGCGAAATCCCCGAACCTGCGCCAGTCCCGTGATGCCCGGCTTGACGAGGCTGCGGATGTGGTAGCTCTGAAAGACTCGCGAGAAGAGTTCGTTGTGCTCACGGAGATGGGGGCGCGGGCCGACGACGCTCATTTGGCCTTTCAACACGTTGATAAACTGCGGGAGTTCATCGACGCTGAATTTCCGAAGCCATTTTCCCGCCTTGAAAACACGGACATCGTTTTTCGAGGCTTGCCGGGCCGCGTCGGGATTGTCGGTGTGCATGGTTCGGAATTTGATGATCCAAAAAATATTGTTTTGAAAGCCGGCGCGCTCCTGCGCGTAAAACAACGGCCCGGGCGATTGCATCCGGTGCAGGATCCAGACAATCACAGCGGCCACCGGCAGAATGAACAAGACCACAGGCAGCGAAATGGAGATATCCATCAGCCGCTTGAGAATTCGATTGATGGGATTTTCCAGCGGTTCTTCGCGAAGGCCAATAATGTGAAGCCCGCCGCTTTCGGTGTAGGTGATTTTGTGCCGAAACCGCTCCTGTAAATCGCTCACCACCAGCAGACGCACTCCGCAATTCTCGCAATCGGAAATAATCTGCGACAAAATCGAAGAATCAGCCGGCGGTTCCGCAAGGATCACGAGGCTGATTTTTTTTCCCCGAATCACATTTTGCAAATCTGAGAGCACGCCGAGAAATGGCGGATCGCCTGGGAGGCCGCCGATTTCATTGCTGACGACGCCTGCGATCTCGTATCCGATGTGCCCGCGGCTCGAGAGCCATTGATAAAGAGAACTGGCTTTCTTCATCGGGCCGACCAGCAGGCTGAATTGAGGGCCCTGGCGCTGGATCAAGAAACGGATCAGCCAAGCCGGCGGCGTGCGGGTGGTGGCGAGCAGCATCGCATAAAGGAGCGGCATGTAGCTGAATAAAAAGAAGCGCGACATGAACCGGTCCTTCGTGGCAATGAGAAACAAAATAATGGCGCTGGCCGCAAACACCGTTTGGTGGAGCGCCGAGCGGTGGCGCGCGAAGAAGGCTTTGTCCGTCCACTCCCAATCCCGGCTGCGCCGGGCGCTGGCTTCGATCACCAACCCGGCCAGGGCGACGACGGAGTAAATGGCGTAGGTATCGATTTCCGGAAGGACGTTGGAATAATAGGAGTTGTAGACGGCGAAGTACCCCCAGAAAACGGCCTGGCTCATCAAGAGCTGCAAGCTGACTGAGAAAGCGTAGATGGCCTTATCGTGTTGCGAAATCATCGTTGCGGGTCAACCGCAAGCTTTGTATGAGAAATCTGCTCTCAACGAAAGGCAAAGTACCGGCCAGAACGCGATCAATGCCGCAGCAAATAACCGCGCACCCGGGCGAGCGCTGGTTTGGCAGTCCATCCAGGACCCGCCAGGAGCGCAGCGAGACGTTTCCTCTCATGCCACAGTGCGAAGGCACTTAGCAAAAATAATGCCGCCACCGTCTTCGCTTCCGGAACGGGTTGAACCGGTTGGATAAGGCCGTTGCCCTCGATGATTGCGCCGGTGAAGTTGACGCCGTTGCCGTAGGGGTTGATCCATTCAATAGACGCCAATTGGCTGGCTGTCAAACCGTTGCTGCTTGTGCCGAAATAAACTTGGTCCCACGAATTATAATAGTTTGAAATGACCAGCGTGCCGTTCCAGGTTTGGCTGGCGCTGTTGGCGAAGGCCAGATAGCTGTTGGTGCCGTATCCCAAACTGAGCGTCGCTGTGGCGCTGGTGACGCCGGTGCCGAGCGTCAGGGCGCCGAGCGTCTGCTGGTACCCGCCCGTGGCGAGCGTCGTGTTATTCAACATCGTCACCGGCGCGCTGTCGTTGATGACGTAGCTCGCGCCGAGCAAAAGGGTTCCCGAGTTGATTTGGATGCCGGTGCTAACCGTGATGCGCTGGTTGAGCTGCACCGTGCCGTTGCTGGCGCCCGTGCCAACGGTGAAGGTGGAAATGCCTTCCAAAGGCGTTGTTCCCGCGACGACGTTTGTAACTCCGTTCGCCGGTGTCATGGTGATGTTGGGCGTGTTGACCAGCACTGTTCCGTCCGAATAGATGCTGCCAGAGGTAACAATTGTTCCCTGAGAACCGCCACCAGGGCCGCCTTCGATTTCGCCGCCGTTAAGATAGGCATTGCCGCTGATCGTCAGCACCTTTCCACCGGATGGGTTGCCGCCGGCGAGGATCAGCGTGCCGCCGTCGATTTCCAACGTTGTGGGAGCCACGCCGTTGCCAACCAAAGTTTCGTTGCCAGCCATGGACACGGTGCCGCCATGGATTACCATTCCGCCCCAGTTGCTCAAGGAATTTGCCGGGCTCGCGGAGCCGAAAGTATAATTCGCGTTCGTGGAGGAGGCGCTGGCGTTGAATCCGATCAGAACCGGGGAGCCCGCCGCCGGAGAATTTGTGACGGTGTAGGTGTAATTATCCCCGGTAACATAATACATCAGGGTGCCGCTGGTGCCTGTCAGGTGACTTATGAAATTGCTGTTCAGCGTGTTGAAGACAACGTTGGAGCTGCCTTGGACCTCAACCGTGCCGCCGCCGTTGATGGCCAAGTTGCCTGTGAAGTTGGAGGATCCGGCGAATACCACCGTGCCCGCCCCGCTGTTGGTCAAATTACCGGTGCCTGTCCACGCGTTGGAGGTGGTGAAGGTCAGAGTCTGGTTGGCGCTGACGTTGATATAGCCGCCAGCGGAGGCCACATCCAGAACTCGATTGGAATTTGCTGTAAATGATTCCGTGACCCCAAGTGTGCCACCTGAGAGAACCGTCAGATTTGTGGTTGCGCCGAGATTCGCATCCTGCGAAACGCTCAAGGTGCCGCCGCTGATTGTCAAATTGCCGCCAAACGAGTTGGAGCCGGAAAGGATCATAGTGCCAGAGCCGGCTTTCGTGAGCGCGCCGTTGCCATTGATGGAACCGGAGAAAGTCGTCGATGCATTATCGCCGCCCACCGTCAGCGTGCCGGAGGAGTTGGTGACAGTGCCCGCTCCCGCCAGCGAACCGAGAGTTTGATTGAAACCGTTGAGGTTAAACGTCGCACCCGTCGCGACAGTCATGTCAGACCCGGTCGGAACAGCATTGGCCGAGATCAGTTCCAGCGTGCCGCCGTTGACGTAGGTGGCGCCTGTGTAGGCATTCGCGCCGCCCAATAGCAGCGTGCCGCCGTTGGCCTTGACAAGATTCACGACCCCAGTGCCATTGTTGGTGAGGACGGAGTAGTTGGTCAAAAAGCCGCCAGTATCCACGTGGACGTAGAGCGTGCCACCGACTCCCGACGCGCCGGCTGTCATGACGCCGTTGGAAATGGCGGTATCACCGGTTTGGGCGATCAGGCCACCGCTGGTGTTGGTGAGGGTGTGGGTGCCGAGGTTAAGCTGCCGCCCATTCGTCATGGTCAATGTGTAGACCGAGTTGCCGGCTGCCAAGGTTTGGTTGTTGGTGAGTTGAACATTGGCGTTTGCATTCCAACCTGTGTTCGTTCCGGTGCTATAGGTGGAGAGGGTTGAAACGGAGCCGCCGTTCATGGTGGCGAACACAAGCTGGCCTCCGTTGGTGGCGCGGGCAGTCGCCCAGCCGGCAATGATTCCATTTGTTGTCGTCGGAGCATTTGTAAAACCGATGGTAGGGTTAGGGGTGCCGTTGCCCAAATTGCCGATGTTGGTATTTTCAAAACTGATGGTGGAGAAAGGACTTGAATCAACCAAACTGCTGAAGTTAAGTGCCGTATTTACAGTGGTGGCTCTACTGTTCACGTAGATCGTTGAATCGCCCCCGGCAAGGGTGAGGGCGCCGACTTGCTGGCTGACAGCCGTCGTCGCATCGCCATTGAAAACGATGGCGCCGCCATTCAATGTGACGCCCGCAGTGGTGCTAAGGCGGGTGGAATTGGCTGTGGTGCTGTTGTCGATCAAAAGGGTGCCGCGGGCCGTTACGGTCACATTGGTTAAAGCCGTCGCAGTGCCTGCGCCATTAAAAGCAAGCGTGCCGTTGCTAACGATTGTCGTGCCGCCCCAGGTGGCATTGTTGTTGCCCGAGATGGCCAGCTGGCCGCCGCCAGTGACCGTAAACACATTGCTGCCGCTGATTTGGCCGGTGCTGCCGAGGGTGTTGGTGTTGCCAGCCAAGACATCGATCGTTCCACCTCCTGATCCGATATACATGACCTTTTTGGCGTTGTCGGTGAAGGTTCCGGCCACCACCAAAGTGCCCCCGTTCGATATAATCAAACTGTCGGAGGTGGTGCCGAGGTTGTTTTCAGCGCTGATTTGCACGGTTCCGGTGATGATATTCGTCCCGGTGTAGCCCGTATTGTTGCCGCTCAGGATTAAAGTGCCACCACCGGATTCCGTCAAATTGCCGGTCCCGGTAAGGTTCGAGGTCGAACCAAAAGTCACGGTTGCGCCAGTATCGATCTGCAAAGTGCCGCCGTTCGTGCCAACGGTGTAAACCTTGCTGCTCGACGTATAGCTGGAGGTCGATTCCAGCGTGCCGCCGTTCAAAGTCAGGCTGCCTGCGGTTGCGCCGAGGTTCGTTTCCGCCGCAATCTGCACTTTGCCGTTATCAATCTCAATTGATCCGGCAAAGGATCCCGTGCTCCCGCCACCGAGCACCAGGGTGCCAGTTCCGGTATTGGTCAGCGTGCCGGATCCGATCAAGACGCTGCCACCGCCTGTGCCGCCAGCCGGATTGTTCTGGAAGGTCAAGGTGTAGTTGCTCTGGATATTGAAATTCGCGCCGCCGGACCCGATGGTATAATACCGGGTAGCGGGCTGATTGGTTGAATAAATGTTCGCCCCCAGCGTGGTGATATTTCCGTTTATCTGGAGCGTGCCGCCATTAATTGTGATGTTGGTTCCATTTCCCAAGGCGGTTTCCGCGGCGACGGCAATCGTGCCCTGATCGATGAAAGTTCCCCCGGCATAGGCGTTGTCTCCGGCGAGAAGCAACGTGCCGGAACCGTATTTGGTAATCGAGCCCGATGAGGCTTGGATATTGCCCGTGATCGTCAGTATTCCCGTTCCAGCCTGGGTCACGACCAATGGGCTGTTCAGATAGATCGACGGGGTGAGGTTTGGCGATCCCGAGCCGCTATTGTCCAAGGCGACAGTTCCCAGGGGAAGCGAGGTTTGGAAAAGAAAATAAATCGAACCAGAGCTGGCAACCGTGTAATTTGCTGAACTGGAGAAACTTAGCGTGCCAACCGTCGTGTTTCCGCCGATCCAAAGCGTCGTTGGCGCAGTGATCACCGACCCGAGAATCGCAGTGGCGCCACTGGAGTTGGGAACGGTGCTCGGCGACCAGTTTGTGGCAGTAGCCCAATCGCCGTTGGCATTCAAATTCCACGTGGATTGGGCGCTGGCGCTGCCAAGTCCCCATGCGAGACCGAGAAGGCTAACGGCAATCTTGAGCAACGGTTGTCTGGAAAATCGCATGGACGGGGAAGTGGCTAAGGCCGAGCGGTTTTCGCTCGTACCTTCTCGTTGGCCACTATCGTTATCTGGAAATAAAATCCAATATGAACGCAAATCATACCCGCCCTTTCAGTTTCGGGTCAAGCAATTCTAAATAGAATTGTCTCAATCCCAGACAGCTAGTGTAATGCCACTCTCGAATGTGAGACACTTCTCCCGTGGCATGGAAGGTGCTAAAATCGGCTCGTTCTGATCACTGTGAACCCGATTATAACGGTTTGGTGTTGACGGAGATCGGGATTTGGCTACAGTGTCGGGTTTGCAATTGTCACCAGTGGTCCAATTGCGAGCTTTTTTAGCGGTGTGAATGGTGATTTCCGAGGGATTTTGTCCCTTGGAAATTGAAGTGTCAGCTAGTCTCTAAAGTTTATGCGTAATATCAGAGTTCTTCTGTCGAGCCTCCTGCTCCTGACGACTGCATTATTTAGCAGCTTCCGTGCCGATGCAACGGTTCTGACTTATTTCCAAACTTTCACCAACGTCAACTACTCTTCGTGCGGGGTAGGCGGATTGCGTGAAGTGGGCTACGGCACGCTACACTTGACCAATGTCCCGGCGGGTTCGGTGCAGCATGCCTATCTGTATTGGTTCGGCTTTGGCGGCGGCGTTGATCTCGGTTATGAAGAAACTGGCGGCAACACCAACGGCACCATCTGGATGTCGAGCGAAACGGGCGACACCAACCTATATAGCTACACATTCGTCAATGACCCCGATTCGTCCTTCCACTACATTTCCGCCCTGCCGCTGGGCGCGACCATCACTAATTACCAAGTTACGGGCGACTGCATCGGTATTTCGGGCGTCGACAGCTGGGGCTCCGCGCCATTTAACTTCATTTTCAGCCAGGCATACCGCGCCGACGTGACCGACCTCGTCAATGGCGGGGGCGATTATGTTATTTCTTACGCGGATCCATTTGGGTCGGGTGATGGTGGGTTTGGGACCGGCGCAGGCCTGGAGGGCGCGTCTTTGGTTGTCATTTACAACGATCCGGCTAATACCAACAAGAATGACATTGTGATCGAGAACGGTTGCGATGAAAATAGCGCGAATGCCTACGACCCGCTCGGCTGGTCTGTGACGATCCCCGGTGTCAGCTATTCCACCGGCGACGGCATTGACTTGGAATTCCACGTCGGCGACGGCCAGCTCCAGTATTTGGAAACAGCCGTTTATCTGAACGGCCAGGTTCTCGCGCCGTCCAACCCAGTGGTCAGCCTTAGCACGGGACAGCTCATCGGCCAAATTTTTTGGGGAGCGTCCCCGTATGACGAAAGCAGCGGTTTCCGCTATTCTTTCTTCACCGGCAGCTTGTGGGATATAAATAACTACAACATTGTCCCGTTTCTTACGCCTGGACTCAACAATCTCACCATTACCACGGGTTTCGAAGACGATGATCTTACGCTGGTTGCATTGATTGCAAAGCTGAAGCCAGGCGCGGCCGCATACGTGAATTCGACTGCAGCGGGCGGTGGTTCAGGCATTCTTCCGCCGGCGGCCAATCCGGTCGTCGTGTCCACTCCTGTAAACACCCCTGTCACCATCAATGTTCTTTCCGGCGATTACGACCAGAATTCGCCTGCGCTTCCGATTGCATCCACCGGCAATGGCACGACACCCAATGGCATCATCGTGTCTACGAGTGAGCTTCTCGGGGGGCTTGGCAATCCGGTTCCGGTTTTAGTCTTTACACCGAACTTGGGATTCACTGGGATCGCCACGTTCCCCTATACAATCGCCAACTCGGCAGGGTTGACGGCGACGAGCACCGTAACCGTTGTCGTAACGCCGGTATCGCAGCCGCCGGTCGCGGGTCCAGTGACTGCCACCACTTTTGAAGGGGTTCCCGTGAGCATCAATGTAATGACGAATGTGAGCGATCCGAACAAGCCAGCGCAGACGGTATCGCTGACGACTGCCTCCCAGCCGGCAGGCGGCACGGTCTCGATGGTCGGAAACATCATCGTGTTCACCCCCTACGGCGGCTACTTTGGCGTTACCACCTTTACCTACTCGGTTGCAAATGCGTCCGGCCTCACTGCCTCGGCTACAGTGACCGTGGCTGTGATTGGGCCGCCCCTCGCTAATCCTGATGCGGCGACGACGACGGAAAACACGCCGGTTGTCATCAATTCGCTGGCGAATGATACGGATCAGAATTCACCGATGCTTCCCATTTTGATCTCGGGCTTTAATCAACCGACCGGCCAAGGCGTGGTTTCTTATTCTGGCACGAACCTGCTCTTCAAGCCTGCAACGGGTTTTACCGGAACAGTGTCCTTCCAATACACGATCACGAATTCGGCTGGATTGTCCTCCACCAGCATCGTGACGGTGGTGGTGACGCCGCCGCCGCTGCCACCGGTCGCGGTTGCCGACAGCGCTTCAACTCAAGGCGGCGTGCCGGTTTCGATCTCGGTGCTGGCCAACGATTACGACCAGAATTCGCCTGCACTTCCGATTGCAATCTCGAGCTATACCCAGCCGGCTGTGGCGTCCGAAGGAACGGTAACGCTTTCCGGCACGAACCTCGTCTTCTCACCCAACTCGAGCTTCGCGGGCGCCGCGACCTTTAATTACACGATTACGAACACACTTGGCCTGGCCTCAACAACAACTGTGACGGTGCTGGTGACGTCGCTTCCGACCGTGGTCTTGAATTTGACAGCGCCCCCAACGGTGGTTTGCGATGGCACCATCTCTTACGTGTATGCCGTCACGAATACCGATTCCGTCAGCGTCAACCTGACCGTCGTTGATCCGTTGCTCGGCGGAACAATCTTCTCGAAGACGAATGTGGCGGCTGGCGTTGGATTCGTGTTCACCAACACCTACGCAACGTCGCTTAGCTCGGGATTCGTGACGAACACCGCCTCGGCGATTGTGGTTCAGGCGAACGGGTTGTCCGCCACCAATACTCAAACGGCGATTACGGCCATTACGACTGCGGGCGTGACCAGCCAGATTTATGGCAGCTTCAATTCCTGCAATCCCAACAACGGTTGCGTGTGGTTCAACGCCCATATCGCGGCGACACCGGGGCAGAATTGCGCTATTTACTACCAGAATGCGTCGATCACACTGAACTGCTCGAACGGCAAGAGCTACACCTATCCGGTGCCGAACGGCAAAATTATCTTTAACCAAACCAACACAACCGGCAACTGCCTGTATGACGGAACGAACTGGAACACGTTCGCGCCGTCCTACGGTGACAGCCAGATTTTCCTCTCTGGCTGCGCCATTCCGTGGCAATCGGCCTTTGCCAATTGCCAATCCGTCTCGTGGACGGGCACGTTCTGCTCCGATACCCCCGGGGTTAGCTGCAGTTGGCAGTGGGGCAGTTCCTGCTACAACACTAACCTCACTAATTACAACGGCTTTGGCGTCAAGGCCTGCTACCAGACCGCTTGCGGATACGGCGGCAGCTACGGCAACGGCTGGGGCAACTACGGCAATTGGGGAGGCTGGGGCAACTATCAAGGCTATTATTCCTCCGCCGACTGCGCTGGCACGCCTGAGAATTGCAAACCCAACTGCCAGGCTGGCGGCTGCGGATACGGTGGCAACAATTACTGCGGCAACTGGACTGGATCGGGCTATTGCTCGTTCAGCGCCTGCCCAGTGGCCCCTGTCGCGACTCCTAATTCGGCCTCGACTGCTGAAAATTCCGCGGTCACGATCAGTGTGCTGGGCAACGACTACGACCCGAATCGCCCCGCGCTGCCGATTGCCATCTCAAGCTTCGCCCAGCCAACCAATGGAACCGTAACGCAATCCGGCGGCAACCTCGTGTTCACTCCCAAATCGGGCTTTGTTGGAACATCTGTGTTCGCCTATTCGATCACCAACTCGGCGGGGTTGAGTGCGAGCTCCACTGTGACTGTCACTGTGACACCTCTGCCTCCGGTGGCCAACCCGGTAACTGTAACGACGCAGGAAGGCGCTCCTCCAGTCACCATTAATGTGCTATCCCACGATTCGGATGGCAATAGCCCGGCGCTCAAGATTGGCATTGCGACGTTCAGCCAGCCCTCTGGCGGCACTGGCTCGGTGGTCCGATCGGGCACAAACCTTGTCTTCACGGCCACGGGTGGGTTTTCTGGAACGGTGATCTTCCAATACTCCATCACCAACACGGCTGGCTTATCCGCATCGAGCACGGTGACAGTGGTAGTGCAACCTCCGCCTGCTGTGAGTCTGACCCTCTCGGGTCCCACCTGCGCGCCGATCGGCTCGGTCATCACCTACACGTTTGCCGTGACCAACGTGGGTCAGAGCGCGGAGAATTTGACTGTGGTCGATGCGCTCCTCGGCGGCACGATCTTCACGAAGACCAATGTGGCGTCGGGACAAGGCTATACATTTGCGTATAATTACACGGTGGGCTCGAATGTCTGCCAATTGACGAATGTGGCTTCCGCGATTGGCTCTGTGGCCAGCGGGGCGTCAGCCACCAACACGGCTTCAGTCGTCACCGCCGTCACCACCAAGGGAACGACGAACACCATCTGCGGCAACTTCAACTCCTGCAACCCGTATGGCGGTTACCTCTGGTGCAATGCGCATCTTTCCGCGAACCCAGGCAAGTCATGCACGGTTTACTGCCAGAACGCGACCATCACGATCACGGGAGCCAGTGGCAAAGTCTATAACTATCCCGTTCCGAACTGCCAGGTGGAATACACCAACTGCTCGTCCGGCAGCGCTTATTATACCGGGAGCGGATGGAGCACGACGATTCCCTCGGCTGGCGACAGCCAGGCTTTCCTTTGCGGCACTGGAATTCCTTGGAATTCCGATTTCGCGAACTGCAAATCGGTCTGCTGGACGGGCACGTTTAGCTGCAGCACGACCAACGTGAATTGCGCCTGGCAATGGGGCGCGGCCTGCTACAATCAGAACTTGAGCAATTGCGGCTCAGTTTCCGTGAAGGCCTGCCAGCAGAATTACTGCGGATATAATAACAACGACTGCGCCGGCACGCCGGAAAACTGCAAGTCGGGCTGCCAAGGCGGCGGTTGCGGCTATGGCGGCAACAACTATTGCGGATCCTTCTCGAGCAGCAGTTCGTTCACCTGCAAGTAATTGGCACTTTATTGACACCCGCCCGGTTCGAACGCAAGTTTGAGCCGGGCGTTTTCGTTTAAATGTGCGTTGTCTGCCTATAAAATCACGATGAATTCTTGTAAGAGCGCGACAGCCATTGCAAACTGGCGGGAGCCATGACGGCAGAAGAGTCGCAGAACAACGAGCCTGTAGTTAGGCCTCCAATCATCCTCGCACCCGGCTTGGTTTTTTTGGTGGCGATTGTCTTTTACGCACTGACCCTGAACCATGGTTTGACCTTTGGCAGCGTCCCGTTTATTGCGCAGGTGACCGGTTGGAATTGGCATCCTGCCCCTTTGCTCTGGCGGGCGGCGCCCAATTTTCAGCCGCTTTGCTTCATCTTGACGTATCCGTTCCGGTGGCTGCCGGCCGGGGCGCAGGTGATCGGGCTGAACTTGTTCATGGCCCTTTGCGCGTCGCTGACCCTGGCGATTCTGGCCCGTTCGGTGCGCCTCCTTTCCCATGACCGCACGCCGGAGCAGCGGGAGAAGGTGTTCGGGCAGTTGTTCGCATATTTCGGCTCGGTAATCTCCCACAACAAAACGCTGCTTTTTCGGGACCGGACGAAAGAGTTGCGGTTGATGGAAAGTGCGAAGTGGACTCAAGTGGCGGTGCGCGGATCTTTCCTGGCTGCCGGGCTGGCGGTCGTGTTGCTTGGAGCGCAGCTCACGTTTTGGGAGAATGCGGTTTCCGGCACGGGCGAAATGGTTGATCTTCTAATTTTTGCTTTTCTTATAGAATGCCTGCTGGAATTCCGCGTTTCGAAAAAGAACCATTGGCTGTTTGCGTTTTCATTCGTTTACGGCGTCGGCTTGGCCAATGACTGGAGCCTGATCGGATACGCGCCCTTTTTTCTTATCTGGCTGGCTTGGTTCATGTTGAGCCCGATCTATTTCGAGGCCCTGCCGACCGGCGGCTACACGCCGATTTGGTTCACCACCTTGGCGGCATTCAAGACCAAGGTGGGGGCGGTTTTTGGGTGGATTCGGACCGCATGGAGCGTGAATTGGCGATGCCTCCTCGTCATGATCGTTTGCCTGGTGATGGGGCTTGGCCTCTACATCCTGAATCCCGCGCTTGGCGCGATGCGCGATGAGGGAAAGTTCTGGGATTTGATGCACCAATGGCTGGGGCAGCAGCACTATCTTCTCCATCGGACTCCGCATTACTATTTTGCCGTTTCCGGGCTGCCGAGCGTCATTGCGCTGGTCTTCGCCTTCACTGGCTGGCCGTCATTCAATATCGAATTTCGAAACGTTACGGATGTTTACACCCGCCTCCTGTTTCGGCTCCTTCACATCGCGTTTCTGGTCATCAGCGTGTTGATGTTTTTTGATATCGAAATCAGCCCAAGCCCCAGGGCGCGTTTTTCCGCGGGGTTGCTGGGCCCTCCAACATATCTGAGCTTCTATTATATGGCGGCGCTGTGCGTCGGCTACTTTTTCGGCCACGTTTTTTTCTTTTTCGCCAAGGATCTTTCATATCATTGGGGCCAGCCGCGCGGAGTGCTGCGGAATGGCAACTTAACGACCGCAGTGGCGCTGTGGATTGGAGCGATCGCGGCGCCAGTCGCGCTGGCGTGCATCAATTTTGCGCACATCCGGGAATTTGACAAACCGATCGTCTCGGAATTCGCGGACGAACTGGCCCGCACGCTGCCGGCGAAACCTGGGATTGTCATGGCGGATGATTCCACCCGGCTTTACCTCGCGATGGACGCCTGCCGACGCCTCGGATTGCCGTCGCACTACGTCTTTGTCGAGAGCCCCGAATTGAATTACATCCAGTACGTCCGCTATCTGGCCGAGCATTATCCGTCATTTAAGAAGGAGATTGGCGACACTGAAAACTTGCGCGATGAGATCAGCGACGTGGCGGTAGGCAACTTTTTAGCGCACCTCGCCGGCCGCGAGCCCGTGTATTACTTGCACCCCGGTTTTGGCAATCGTTTCGAACGCGTCTTCATGGCACCGCATCGGATGGGTGGGATTGTGTTGCCGGATCCCACCAATGCCCTGGCCACGCTGCTGCTGTCTCGGGCGGATATTGGGACAAACCAGGCTTTTTGGCACGCCTTGGAAAAGGATGCACTCCGGCCGCTGCCGGAAGTGGCGAAGAAAAACGCCAACGCTCGGTTGATCGCAACTTATTACTCCCAATGCCTCGATTACTGGGGAACCGAACTGCAAAAGGAGGCCGCGGGCCTTCGCATTTCGGACGGGGACAAAAGCTCTTTATTGAAGGACGCCGCCGATCAATTCCAGGAAGCGCTGCGGTTGAACCCCGATAACATCATGGCAAAGGCCAATCTGCAATTTAACTTGCAAATGCGTGGCATTCCAGACTCTGAGCCGCCGCTCAGCGTCACGGAATTTTCAGCGCGAATATTTCAACGGTGGGATTACGCGCTTAACTTGATGGGCCCGCCAGACACGCCCGCCCTGAATAATCGGGTCGGGGAGTTTTTCGGTTATCGCAACCTTCCCATTCAGGCCGCCCACATGTTTCAGCGCTGCCTCGAGCTTTCGCCCAAAGATCCGGATGGCGAGTTGAACCTGGCCAAGACCTACATTGATTTGAACCAGCCGGACGCGGCGTTGAAATTATTGGGCAGCGCGCGCGCCGGGTTCACCGGCAGCCCGCTCGAGTTGATTCGCGTGGAAGCGCTGGCCTATGCCACGAAAAGGGACTTCGCGGCCGCTGAAAAATTATTGACAGATGAGCGCGCGAAAGATCCTGGCAATGCCAGGTTCCTGGGCGTGATGGCCGAGTTCTACCGGCGCATGGGCTATTTCATGCTGCGGGAGGAAATCAAATCGGCGCCCGGCAAGGGCGAATTTCAGAAGGAAGCGGCGCGCTGGTTCGCCAAGGCGGTTCAGGCAACCGCCGACCAATTGAAAATCTTGAACGCCTCCGGCGCCGAACCCGATGAGATCAGCGATGCGACGCTCAGCAAGGCCGAGGTCGAGATGACCATGAAGGATTATCAGGCGGCCATCGCGACGCTTGGCGGCCTTCTTGAACGCGACCCGAAAAACACCTCGGCGCGGCTAAACCGGGCGATTTCCGAATTTGAACTGCACCGCTTCGACGCCTCCCGCGAGGATTTTTTGGTTTTGGAAAAGCAGCTGCCGGCTCCTTCCTCCCTCGTCTACGACGGATTGGCCAAAGTCGCCAAGGCAACTCACGACAAGGAAGCGCAAATCCGCTACGACAAGCTGTACCTTGATTACGCCAGAACCGACGCGGTTGAATTTACCAACGTGACCCGCGAACTGCGCGCTTTGCAGGGAAAATGACCGGGCCTGTGGAAAATCAATCGTATGGGTCCTCTGCGACCTATTCGGCCTATAAGACCCTCGCAAATCGCCGAATTCTGGACGCGGCTCCCCGCGATTAAGGTATTGCCTCGTTGACTTTCTACCCAACCCTCGTACTTTTTTGGAATCGTGTCAGAAATGAACTGGTTCGTTGCGCACGCCCGGCCGCGCCGCGAAAAGAAGATTGCTGAGTTTTGCAGGCGGAATTCCATTTCCGCAGTGCTCCCGTGCTTCGAGTCCGCCCATAAATACCGCGGGAAAACGGTGGTCTTCGAGAAGCCCTTGTTCCCAGGCTATGTGTTTATTCGCTGCGAGCGATCCCAGGCGGACTCGGTCCGGCAGAGCGATCATATTGCCAATCTGCTCACCGTCTTCGACCAGGAAACGTTCAGCAGGCAATTGGGCGATATTCTGCTGGCCCTTGATGCCAAGCTCGGCGTGTCCCTGGCGCCGGCCATCGAAGAAGGCAAGAGGGTCCGCATCAAAGCGGGTCCCTTGCAGGGAATCGAAGGCTGGGTGGAGAAAAGGCTCGGAATGAGCACGGTCATTTTGCGCCTGGATTTCATCAATCAGGCCGCCGCCGTGAAATTGGAAGCCGATATGCTTGAACTGGTCTGACGCGGTTCTCGGGCTGGACCTTCACGCTGCCGAGTTGAATCGGTCAAGGGAGGAGAATCTTGCGAATGCGGAATGGCGTGGAACGTTGTCGCCAGCAGCCAGCAGAAAATGACGCGCCAAATCATGCGGCGGGAAGCTTATCAGTTGCTCCGCGCATTGCAATCCGGC
Organism: uncultured Verrucomicrobiae bacterium; assembly: GCA_963764165.1. GTDB lineage: Bacteria > Verrucomicrobiota > Verrucomicrobiia > Limisphaerales > Palsa-1400 > Palsa-1400. The sequence continues at coordinate 775,993 of CAVXRD010000002.1, read as the reverse complement.
ATGATGTCGGTCGACATAGCTGGAGTAGTCGCATCCATTACCGAAGACGATCCGGGCGTTGAGAGTGAAAGAACCTCCGACAATGCCCTTGGTTGACCGGCACCCGCCGCCGCTAAAGCTTTGGCGAGGGAACCAGCGCCACGAGGTGGGCAGGCGTCTTGCCGCGCCATAGCGCAGCGACGGCGGGTTGGGTGTTCAGTTTGATGTAGGCGAGCTTTCATCCAATTGGGGATGTGTTTCGTAGCCGAGACTTGTCCCGCCGTAGCCTTGGCGAAGGAGCATGCTGCGCCAGCGTTCGTTTTCATGGCACCCCGCGTGCTATGGTTGGCTCGTACAGTTCACTTCATCAAAAAGCATCTATTGTTGTTCGCGAGCTGCTCGAAGGCCGCTGGCGAAGCATCAACTAGCTCTTGAAGTTGACGACCGCACCATGGACAGTATTGAAGTCCTACCTCGTAGGAAACGTTTATCGTAATGTCTGGCAAATCGGAATTTGGTTCAATTCTTTTTACATCTTCGAACGCAATTCCACGCGACTGCAGTAGAAATATAACTCCAGTTGCAGTTTGATTCGCTAGAATCGCAATTCCGCGCCCGCCAGCGGCCTCAATCCGATTTTTGAAACCAGCACAGCAGAATATGTCTTTGCTTTTGAATACGCTCATCATTGAGGTTTAACTTGATATTGATTCAGTTGTCCAGATGCTGGTGGCAAAACTTTCACTTCTGATGTGATTATTCCTGAGAGTGCGTGAAGGTCGCTGTAGGTATCAATTAGACCATCCTTCATCCACTGATTGTAAACGCTTTGAGGAATTTCAAATTGCAAAAGCTGGCCTTTCGGATCGTAATGCATCAGGTCGGGGCTCTTGCTTAACGATGTAGCTCTGGTGGGGGAATAAACGGTGTTAGGATTTCCCTGACGATAAAGGGTGATCTTGGGCTCAGGTTTAATTGATACCGGACACGGAGACGCTTTAGGCGTTTTTGGAATGGGAGGCTTTCGCAAACCGAGGGACTCGAGGGCGTCCGCGATAGGTTTCGAAAGAAATTCAAAGGCCGCGCCAAAGGCCATTCCGACAGGGTCGGCTATAGGTGCAACCATAGCCATGAGCATCCCGTCCTGCGTCTCCATCGCATCGTTACCGAAAAACTCAGGGTCAGTGGTCCAACTTGAATATTCTGCGTTGTCGGAGCCGTCGTCGACAGTAAAGGAGTATGGCCCATACGAGCCGGCTTGATCTTGGTTGAATGGAGTTTCTCGGTAATAAGTAGTTAAGCCAAAAGTATCGACAAAGTTGACGGGATTGTTCCCAACAAACCCATAAAGGTTAATCCCGCCTGCTTCTCCAATCGGGTCTGGATTTGGCCAGCGAGCCATTTCTGGCATGTAAAAGCGGCAGTCAAAGTTATACATGCCGAAGGCCTGGAAATATTGCTTGCTCGAAAACCGGTAGGTGTTGGCATCTGCCAATCGGCCCCATTTGCCCAGCAGCCTTCCATACGGGTCATATTCATATCGCGCCGCGATGCGCTGGTAGCTGTCCATGAGGGCGGTGACATTGCCGTTCCCATCAGCGTGATCGAAAGCCGGGCCGTTGCTGTCGGTGCGGGCCAGCAATCCGCCTATTCCTCCAGCTCCTTGCAGGCTCCCGCTCATGTCCAATCCGCGGGTATAGGTGACCAGCGGCGTGTTGTTGGAATCCCGCTCCTGCACCACGGCCATTCCGTCGTAAATATACCGGACTTGATTGAACGGCCCCACCCACCAGTTGCCAGTGGAATCGTTGGTCAAGGTATAATACTGCACACTGCGGCACCGGCCCAGGCCATCCCAGGTCAATTGCGCGTAGTGGTAGCCGGATGCGTCCCCATAGGAGATGTCGGCCACATGGCCAAACTCATCATAGGTGAAATAAATCGACGAGGCGCCGTCCGTCGAGCCGTCTGGATTGTAATCAAATGGATTGATCCAAGTGACGGCGTATTGGTTGGTCGTTTTGAGTCCGTAGATGTTTTGGGCGACGTTGGTGAAATAACCGGTCTGGTAATAATCAATGGCAATATTCGTATTCGCGAAGGTCAGGTCGGAGTAGACCTCGGCGGCGTAGCCGTTGATGGTGACGTTGGTGGCGGGCGCGCTCAGGGAACCGACGGCGGTAAATGAACCGGAAGTGACATAATCGCTCGGCTCATTAATGTTGTTGTAGGAGCCAATCGAAAGGACAGTCCAGTTGTTGCTTCGATAGAGCATGTTTCCCGCCGCGTCGTAGCTGTAATGGATCTGTTCGTTCCAGCGCGGCTGTCCGGTGGTCTCCTTTCCGATCCAACTGGTCACTTCAGAAATCCCGTCGTAACCAATGGCGATGCTGTTGATGGCCATGCCCAATTGCCGGGTCATGTTCGTGCGCAAGCCCATGGCAGAATGGCGCGGAAGGCTGGCATGGGCGAACGTTGTCGCCAGCAGCCAGCAGAAAATGACGCGCCAAATCATGCGGTGAGAAGTTTAACAGTTGCGCCGCGCATTGCAATCCGGCATGATGTCGGTCGACATAGCTGGAGCAGTCGCATCCATTACCGAAGACCATCCGGGCACCGAGAGTGAAAAAACCTCCGACGGTGCCTCTGGTTGACCGGGACAACACTACGCGGTGGGCGAGCTTTCATCCAATTCCGGATATGTTTCGTAGCCGACAAGCTGTTCCATGCGCCAAATCGTTTTTCCTTGGCACCTCGCGTGCCATGGTTGGCTCGTACAGTTCAAATTCACTTAAAGAGGCTCCTTTCGATAAAACGCGCACACTTTGTCCTTAGGAACCAAAGTCGGATAATCTTTTCGATGTACCTGATATGTAACCTTATGGGTTTCTGGAAACCAAGCAATTAGTTCACCTTCCACACATGACATTGACTCCAGGTCGTCCTCGGCAATTTCTCCATCGTAATAACAATCAAAGTGCACGCTTGTCTCGTTGTAAGTAACCGTGACCGCCCGCAAGCGAGCACTAACCTCGCCCAGTAGCGCTTGCTGAAGTGCCACTAATACCTCTTCTTTTCTATTATTCATAAGAAAGGGGGCAGTTCCACTTAATAGCATATTGCGTGATCCTCGGCTATGCGAATGGCAGGCTGCGGCTGCATTCTCGATCAGTCAATCGCAAAATATGTGGTTATGTGCGACCCCTTTCCGTGCATGCGCCCGCAAAGGCGCGCTGCGAATGCAGCGCCAGCAGCCAGCAGAAAATGACGCGCCATATCATGCGGAGTTGAGTTTAGCGGGTGCACCGCGCATTGCAATCCAGCATGATGCTTACGGACATAGCTGGAGCAGTCGCATCCATTACCGAAGAGGATCCGGGCACCGAGAGTGAAAAACCTCCGACAATGCCCTTGGTTGACCGGCACCCGCCGCCGCTAAAGCTTTGGCGAGGGAACCAGCGCCACGAGGTGGGCAGGCGTCTTGCCGCGCCATAGCGCAGCGACGGCGGGTTGGGTGTTCAGTTTGATGTAGGCGAGCTTTCATCCAATTGGGGATGTGTTTCGTAGCCGAGACTTGTCCCGCCGTAGCCTTGGCGAAGGAGGATGCTGCGCCAGCGTTCGTTTTCATGGCACCCCGCGTGCTATGGTTGGCTCGTACAGTTCCGTTTATTTTATGGGATGTCGACCGGTCCTCTTTTAAAGCTTAGTCGTCGTCCAAGCCAAGCGTCCTTTTTGCTTTTCCAAAAATCTTCTGATTCGAGATTCCAATGGAGCGACTTCAAATATTCGACCAAAATGGACGGTGTAAGGCGATCTGCGATCCGCTTCGCCCCATAGCGTTCAGGATTTTCAAAAGGTAGCCTCCCGCCCTTTTCGAAGAACTTCCATCTCGGGTCGCGTATGACGTATACCACCCGGTCTGACCGAGATTCGCCCCTATACTCGAAATAGCAGAAGCCTTGCTTTCTATGATTGCGGGAGAGAAAGGCAGAAAAGTACGGAATTGCGTGCCTTTTGTTTAGATGCCGCATCGTTTGAATAAGTCCGTCTTCGTGATTAGCAATCAAAACGGAGCCGAACGACATGCAGCTAGGCTGCCAAACCGCAAAGCGCGGTAGGTGCGCGCCGCCTTTAGGCGGAGCTGAAATGTAGATACTATTTAAATCTAAAGGCTTTTTCTCAAAGCTCCATTCAGAGCCACTCTCTAATTTCATTACTCTAATAAATTCCATCAGGCTATCTGGTTCTGCCCAAAGACAATTAATTGGTATAGCCTCAAAGCCGTTAAACATATTTACCTCTTTAAAAGTGGATTTCGATTGAACTTACCGAGTCATTCTCAAATATTTCATCAAAATGCGTAATGCTTTTCATCCAATTCATATCGAATTCGATGTTATAATGCACGCCATCCAAATCATATTGAACGTCCGGCCTATTGTTGCCGACGGGATTACCGAAAAAGTCCACTTGCTGCTGATTTTTCCTGATATTATCCGCCTCGTCCGGAAGGTTGTCAATAAAATCGTTTATCATTTGATCATGAAGACTCCCTCCATGTGGTGGCCCTCCACCATTGTTAGGTTTCGCCATTCCCATTAGCGGGGTTTTAATCGGCGAAGTATTATTAGGGCAATTGTTCTGAGATGGCTGCGGGGACGCATTGTTAACTAGTTTTTCATACGCTTGCTCTACAAGCATAATGGCTTGGTCTGGTGGAACGCCGCCCGCGATAAGCCCCATGATAGAGGCTGCGGCCACGGTTCCGGCAGCCGTGCTAAATTCACCTATCAGGAAAAGATCCCCTTGACTTCCTTGATAGGTCACCGTAGGTGCTTCGCCGAGAGATGGATTGGCCGAAACGACCATTGAAGGAGGGGCGTTGTTACCAGCAGCCATGTTGTACATGTTGTCCAATCCAAACGGATCAACCCACCGCATTGGATTATTTCTCATAGCTCGGTAAAGATTAATCCCTCCCGCCTCTCCAATCGGGTCGGGATTTGGCCACCTTTGCAGCGCGGGGTCGTAATAGCGGTGTCCGTAGTAGTAGAGGCCCGACAGCGCGTCGTATTCCTTGCTCGAAAAGCGATAGGTGTTGGCTGAGGCCAGCGAACCCCACATGCCGATCAGCCGCCCGTAGGCATCATACTCGTAGCGGGCGACGATCCTCTGGTATTCGTCCATCAACGCGGTGATGTTTCCACCGCCATCGCAGTGATAATACAGCGTGCCATTCGTGTCGGTGCGGGCCAGCAATCCCCCGATCCCTCCCGCCCCAAACAAGCTGCCGCTCAAGTCCAGTCCGCGAGTGTAAGTGACTAGGATGTTATTGTTAGTGTCGCGCTCCTGAATGACCAAGGGGCCGTCGTAAATGTAGCGGGTTTCGTTGGTGAGCGACCAGCCGCTTTGCCACGCGTAAGCCCGGCGGATGCGCCGACGCCCCAAGCCGTCATATACGTAGCCAACCTGCCATTGGCCGCTCACATTGACGTTGGTCAGTTGGTTTTCCGCGTCGTATTGGAATGTTCTTGTTCCGTCGCTAGTTAAATTTCCGTTGGCGTCGTATTGAAATGTGACGGTGGCGGGCAGATTCACCGAGAGAACGTTGGTCACATTGGTGCCATAAATATTTTCGGCAATGATGGTGAAGGTGTTATTGCCATTGGCCAGCGTGTTGTTGGTCGCGGCAAAGGTGAAGTCTCCGTTGGTTTGCGCGGCGGCTCCGTTGACCGTGACGCTGGCGGGTGGAGCAGGCAATGCGCCGCTCACGGTGAAGGTGCCGCTGCGAGACACGTTGTTTAACTGATTCAACGAATCCACCGTGAACGTTTGCACCAGCGCGTTGTTGGTGCGGGAAATCAGGTTGTCGGCCAGATCGTAACCGTAGGCCATCTGCTCGTTCTGGCGATTCGCGCCGCCAGCTTCCTTTCCCGCCCAATTCGTTATTTGGCCGATGGCGTCGTAACCCGCCGCCACATTGTTTGTAGATAGCCCAAGCTGGCGGGTAAGGTTCGTCTTTTGCCCGAGGGCGTCCAAGCCATAAACGTAACCATCCAGCACATGGCCCCAATGATCGAGGAGTGCCGTGTTGGTCAGCCGGCTCAGGTTGTCATACTGGTTGACGATGCTCGCGCCGTTGGGAAGAAGAATGCCGCCAACCCTGTATTGATTGGCCCCGCTAGCGTATTGATATGTGAAACTTCCAGCGGGCGAACCAATCCCAGTCATGCGCCAGGCGGCGTCGTAGAGATAAGTTTGGTTCCATGAGCCGGAGGGTTGGGAAAGGTTCAGGTTGGTGCGGTGGCCCTGGCTGTATCCGTAGCTGGTGGTATCGCTGGCCCACAGCCCCGTTTCGCTGGCTAAGTGGCTGGTCGGCGTCCAGGTAAACGAAGCCGTGCCCGAAATGTCCATCATGTTGGTTGGCCGGTTGACGGCGTCATACCCGATCGCAATGTTGGTGGCGGGATAGACGATGTTGGTGACGTTGCCAACCGCGTCCAGCTTGTAACCGGTGTTGGTGCCCATCATCCAACGATTTGTCACCCGGCCATTGGCATCGCGAGTGTAATTGATGATGTTTGTCCCGGTGGCATTTGTCTTTCCTATGCGCCAGCCGTATTGATTAAATGCCCACGAGGTGGTGTGGCTGTTGCCATCCGCGAGAAGGTTCAGTTCATCCAACCCGTTATAGGCGAACTGCTCGACTTGAAGAGAGCCAAGAGAGGAGTGACGCGGCAAATCGGCCACGGCGGAAAATGCCGCCAATAACCAGAACATGATGACGCGCCAAATCATGCGGCGAAAAGCTTATCAGTTGCGCCGCGCATTGCAATCCGGCACGATGTTGTTCGACATAGCTGGGGCAGTCGTATCCATTACCGAAGACAATCCGGGCACCGAGAGTGAAAAGCCCATGGTTAACCGAGACAGCGCCACGAGGGGGCAAGGGGTTTGGGTGTTCAGTCTGACGTAGGTGAGCTTTCATGCAATCGCAGATGTGTTTCGCAGCCGAGACTTGTCCCGCCGCAGCCTTGGCGAAGGAGGATGCTGCGCCAGCGTTCATTTTCATGGCACCTCGCGTGCTATGGTTGGCTCGTACAGTTCACTTATTACTTCTTGTTACCAAAATGCTGAAGCACGTCGTAATTGGCGATCGTTTTGGCAAGGTCAAGCGGGGTAACGCCGCTGCCATTTTGTAGGTTTTCATTAGCACCACGCTCACGGAGCAATCTAATTGTTGCTCCGCGACCGAGCGAATAATAAACTGCGTTGTGCAGAGGGGCATTGCCGTAATTGTCTTGAGCGTTTAGCGGGGCACCGCCATCCAGAAGGATCTTGGTTGCGGTTTCGTGTTGTTCCTGAGCCGCGTAGTGCAGGGCTGTCTTGCCCAGTTTGTCTACCAAATTCGCGTCTGCTCCAAAGCCAAGCAATAATGTTAATAGGTCACTGTATCCGTGAAAGGCAGCTCTCATGAGAGGCGTGCTCATCCCCCGATCTCTCTCGTTTGCGTCGTAGCCAGCTTCAAGCAGTTGTCGCACTGTTGGAATGTCGTTCTTTTCGACGGCTGCGAGAAGATTATGGTTAGTTTGAAATTCATGTTGTGATTTACGGTTGTTCATATTGGTGGCTTGCATTGACCGCTTTGTCTTCAATCTGGTAAAATTCGGGATTGTTTAGCGTCTCATTAAACATCTGTTGGGAAACATTTTCCGCCTCTGCTGCTGCCTTCAACCGCCAAAACTCATATCCAGGTTTGTGACCCAATACAGGATCATCGGTCGGTTGCAGCGTATTCGGATCAATAAACCGGCCATCTGGGGCTCGCGGCGCACGAGCTTTTACGTCGTCCATAACCCCTTGCCGAATATAGGGACGGTGAAGGTTACAGGGCTTCGGAAGAGCTCCTATGCCTAGGCCACCGAGAAGGTCAAAAAGTCCAGTGGCCCGGACCACGTCTTGAGCGATTCCGATGGCTTGATCCCAGCCGTTATTTGCTGAGGTCGCGTCCGCCGTTCCCTGTCCCAACCGGAGCATATCAGCCAGCCCGGAAGCTACTGATTGGGTCATATACGCCATGAAGTTCCCGGTGGTGCTGGTGCTTTCCGAACTTTGAACTGCGGCGCTCGTCACGTCGTCAATAGCGTCAGCAAAGTCGCTACCCGAGTAGCTGGAAATAGGCGGCCCTTGATAAACTACGGAATACTGGCTTTGCCAGAAGTCCAAGCCATACGGGTCAACTACGTTCACCGGGTTGTTTCCCACGAAGCCGTAAAGATTAACTCCTCCCGCTTCCTGAATCGGATCGCGATTCAGCCAGCGCGCCATTTCTGGCATGTAAAACCGGAAGCCAAAGTTATATAAGCCGGTGTTTGGAAAATACTCTTTGCTCGAAAACCGGTAGGTGTTGGCGTCCGCCAGGCGGCCCCATTTGCCCAGCAGCCGTCCATACGGGTCATACTCGTAGCGGGCCGCGATGCGCTGGTAGCTGTCCATGAGCGCGGTAATGTTGCCGTTGCCGTCGGCGTGATAGAAGGCAGGGCCGTTGCTGTCAGTCCGGGCCAGCAATCCTCCTATGCCGCCGGCGCCTTGCAGGCTTTCGCTCATGTCCAGGCCGCGCGTGTAGGTGACCAGCGGCACGTTGTTGGAATCCCGCTCCTGCACCACGGTCATTCCGTCATAGATGTAGCGGACTTCGTTGCTGTAGACCCACGTGTTGCCCTCATCTGGCCCCTCATAGACCAATTGCCATTGCTGAACGCTCCGAAGGCGGCCCAGCCCGTCCAGGGTCAATCGATTATCGATCAAGGTCGGTCCGCTGTAAGCCGAGATGTCGGTCGCGCGGCCCAGCGAATCATAGAATAATTCCGTTCCGCCCGCGCCTTCAGTGGAGCCATCCGGATTGTAACCAAACGCCGTGACCCAATTGACGTCGTATTGATTGGTCGTTTTGCTGCCGTAGATGTTTTGGGCTACATTGGTGAAATAAATCGGGTAGCCATAGTCAACGGCAACATTGGTGTTGGCAAAGGTCAGATCGGAGTAAATCTCGGCGGCATAACCATTGACGGTGACATTGGTGGCGGGCGCGCTCAGGGATCCAGTGGCGGTAAAGCTGCCATAAACGGCGTAATTGCTTGGCTCATTGATATTGTTGTAGCCGCCAATGGACAAATAAGTCCAATTGTTGCTTCGATAGAGCATGTTTCCCGCCGCGTCGTAGCCATAATGGAGTTGCTCGTTCAACCGGGGCTGGCCGCTGCTCTCCTTGCCGGCCCAACTGGTCAATTCGGAAATCCCGTCGTAGCCGATGGTCACGCTGTTGGTGGCCATGCCCAATTGCCGGGTCATGTTGGTGCGCAAACCCATCGTGTCCAAGCCGTAGGCGTAACCATCCAGCACATGGCCCCAATGGTCGGCCAGAGCAGTGCTGGTCAGGCGGCTGAGGTTGTCGTAACTGTTCGCAATGGACGCGCCATTGGGCAAGGATATGCCGCCGACTTGATATTGATTGGCACCCGCGGGATAACTGTAACCGAAGCTGCCCGCAGGCGAGGCGATGCCGGTCATTCGCCATGAACTGTCATAGCTGTAACTTTGCGACCACGATCCGGAGGGCTGAGAGAGCGACAAATTGGTGCGGTGGCCCTGATTATAGCCGTAGGTCATGGTCCCGCTTCCCCAAGGCGAAGACTCGCTGGCCAAGTGCCCCATAGCTGTCCACGTAAAGGCAGTCGTGCCGGATGCATCAACCATGTTGGTCAGCTCATGGACGGCGTCGTAGTAATACAAATTCGTGAACCCGTTGAAGTCGGTGTAGCCATCGGTCGAAAAGATGCACGTCCTATTGCCGACCGCGTCATAGGTTATGCTGGTGTTCGCGCCGCCCTGCGAGCGGCTGGTCATTCTTCCGTTCGAGTCATAACCGTAAGATCCAAAATGGGCATTCGCAGCCGTGCCTTTGTTGGTCAGCCAGCCGTACTGATTGTAGGTCCACGAAGTGGTGTGGCCGTTGCCATCCGTCAGGCTGGCAAGCTCATCCAGGCCGTTGTAGGTGAAAGACTCGGTTTGCGCCGCGTTGGTCAGCGCCGTCAAGTGTCCTGCGGCGTCTCGGCCGAAATGAGTCCAATGGCCGTCTTGATTGGTGAAGGCGATAAGACCGTTGGAACTATAGAGAAAGTAAATGTTCGATCCAGCAAGCCACCGACGCTCCGTGAGGCGATTCAGCAAATCAAAGCTGTTGCTGACGACCACTCCATTGGCATTCGTCGCGAGCACAACCCGTCCGGCGGGGTCATAGGCCGCTCCATATATCTGGCCGGCCGAATTTTGGACTTGAACGACCTGATCCTGGATATTATACATGTACCGGCGCCAGTTCCCGAGGCCATCCAATTGGTTTGTTAGTCTTCCGGTTAGATCATACTGGTTGGTGAGGCTTGAAGTGTCTGGAAAGACCACGCTTATTAGCCGGTCCTGGTTGTCTCGATTGAGATGCGTGACGTAGCCCAGGGCGTTGGTAATCGAGGTCAATGAACCACAGGAGCACCAACCATAGCGCGTCGCATTCCCCAATGCGTTGGTTACCGCGATCAAATGCTCCAATCCATCATAATCAAAGGTTGTCCAATTGTTGACACGATCCTTATGAGCGCCCAAGTCCAGAATGGTGTAGATGTTCGAGATGGAGGTGCCGTCCTGAAAACCCGCCCAGACGAGCCGGCTCAAGCCGTCCCACATATTCGTGATCCACAAATCCGGCACGGCGGTGCCCGTGGCATGGATGATGCGCGGCAGGGCATTGGTGTAGTCCGTAATCGTGGTGACGCGATTCTCGGGCTGGACTGTCACACTTTCCAAGAACGAATTGGTGTTCGTAATGACACCACCCGTATTCGACGGATAGTAAGTTAGCGAAATTGACTGGCCGGTGGGCAGCACAACGCTGGTCAGGTTGCCGGACGAACTATCCCAAGCCAGCGTTGTGACATATCCCAGCGCGTTTGTTATATGGAGCGGCTCGTGCCTCGTGTTGTAGACGACATTGACAGACTGGCCAATCGAATTGGCGACTTCGGTGAGATCAACATTATTGCCGTTATTGTAGTAGAACGAGGTGGCCAGTTCGCCAATCGAGCCGTCCGGAAAAGCGCAGCTTTGTTCGTTGGTGCCCACGAGGCCCGACGGATAATAGGAGTACCGCGTATACTGGCTGGTTCCATCGGGAAGCGTTTGGGCGATGCATCCGATGTTTGGTGATGTAAACACGTCGGCAGGGCCAGTGTTGGTGTATGCGAACCAAGTTCGCTGGCCCTCAATCGACCCCGCTGAATCAGGCGACGGATCGCGCTCGCTGGAAAGGGCTTCCGTGATGGAAATGCCGTCGGTGTCGAGCAGCCAGTGGCGCATCCGTCCGATTTTCAAATCACTGGCCGTCAAATTCCCAATGGCCGCCGCAAGATTTGTCCCCAGCTCACCGTAGACAGAAAGATTGGGCGCCTGGCTGCGTCCCCAATAAAAACTGTTGCGGTGGAAGAGGCCAACATCCGCACCTCCATTTGTCGAAGCCCCATTGTCAAAATCCCAGCCCGCAACGGCGGGCGCGACAGCGCTGCTTTCAACATTATTCGTGTGAATGTAGGCGTAGAGTTGATTTGCCCCTTCAGGCTCGGAAACATAAATGGCCCGCATCGAGTATCCTTCCGTGGTGTCGCCTTCGGTTTGGAAGGCATACTTAAACGTGGTCATCCCATATGGCGTGGTGATGGAACTCAGCTCCTCGACTCCATCGCCAACACCGTTGTAATTAAAAGAATTGCTTATCCCCTCTGTGTCAGTGATGCTATAGAGCTGTCCGGGAACATCCCATTCCGGTAACTCGCCGTCCCCCCCCCCAGCAGATCCATAGGTGAACGTGGCCTTTCTGCCGAATGGATCATTAACCTCTGACACCTGCCACGGATAGACGGCGCCATTGGTCTGATATACGAACGAATTGGTCCGGCCGTCTGAATCGATAACATAGCGGACACGAAACGTGTTGAAGGAGTTCGTATGAGGCCATATTGCAAGAACATTCGTGTACTCGTATCCGATTTGAGTCACTCTTCCAGCCGGATCGACCTTTTGCGTCAACAGGGCATAAGCCGTCGAGTTGGAAGACTTGACATAATTACCGCTAGGGAAGCTGAGTTCAAGCAAGCCGGGTGCATAGAACGCCAATCCGTAGACATCTTTGCTGCCATCAGGATAAACCAATTGAAACCCATTGCTGGAATTTCCCCAGGCAACTCCCGACCATTCCGCGTTCGTTGTAGCGGTCGGATAGCCGTTGCTGGATAACGGCTGCAAAATGATTCCGGTTTGGGCATTCGTCAGAAGCGTGGCGGGATTGAGGGTTTGGTTTGTCACGTTCTTGGTGAAATAATAACACCCTCCTGAAGGGTCCAAAGCCAGGGCTTGATAGCCGTTCTGGAATACGGCGTTTGTCGTGTTGTTCGTCTCCCAGTTGCTGTCCCAAAAGATGATTTCCGACATGAAATTGTGAGTCCAGACCGGGCTTGGATACCAAACGACGCTGGAATACACATCATTCAGGTAATCCGCCGCCGCATAGGATTCGTAAAACGGAGGAATAAGCTCGTTGTTGAGACGCACATTGCAGCCGAAGTAGGCGGATGGCCAACTTGGCCACGACGAGGCGAGATCCGGCACTTGATCCACCAGCGGAAGCGAGTAGCCCTCGCCCGTGGGCTGCACAAGGTTCCAGCGGAAAGCCAGTTTTTGCCCTGATGAAGTCATGTAGCTCAGCGGCTCGTCCCCAACGTGGAGATTAAGGTAAGGCTCACTCACGCTCCAGCGCGGCATTCCGGTGCAATTCGAGCAGACGCAATTGTTTCCACCATTGCCGCTGACTCCAGACGGCCGCGCGCCTGTATCGCCCGCCGAACGGCGGCAGCCAAAATCCTTGCTGCTGTTAAACCGGGCGCACGTGCAGGCGCCCGCAAAGGCGCGCTGCGAATGCAGCCCCATCAGCATCGCAAAGATGACCAAAATCAATGACGCCAATTTCGCTTTCGTTGCCTTCATGTTGTTTGGAGCGTGGTTAGTCTCAGGGGATTCCCGAAGCGGTGGGCTCGGAAGTCCATATCTCAAAGCCTTCGCTCACTTTGGGATTGGTGCCGTAAAGATATTCTTGCAGATTCACGAGCCCGTCGCCATCAGGGTCATTCGCCCATGTGCCAGGATTCGTGGTGCACAGCCGGTTGAGCACTTTCCAGGCATCCGGTATGCCGTCGTTGAGGGTGTCGAATTGATTCGTGCTGCTATGCGATACCAGCAATTTATAGGCATCTGTAAGCCCATCACCATCAGAATCTTGGGGCGTGCCGAGAATCAGATAAATGGACTGGTTGGTGAATCCATAAATGACGTTGGTGTAGCACGGATAGGCCTGGCCCATCCACGTCCAAGTGCCATTGGTCTTGGGATTGGGCAGGGAGCCTATCGCAAAGACGTCATACAGCCACGAAGGATTCCCGCCTTCGATCATAAAGCTCATGTTGTTGGAGCCGGGCACACCCCAGACCTCGGGGAAAACAATCTCCACGGCAGGACCGTTGGTGCAACTGGAGAATTCGGTCCCAACGACGTTCAAATATCCGGAGCCGCCCACCACATCGTAAAATCCGACCGCCATCGTGGGGTTGGAGGGTGCGTTGGTCAAATTTCCGATCAGGTTCGGGTTCATCCCGTAAAAAGCGCCCCCAAGCACCCACTCCGTTTCGACCTGGTTTGTTTCAATGGCGTAATTAAAGGTGATGAGATCATTCATGGCCCCGTGCATCTGCTTGGTGCCAGTGGCCAGATCGCTCCCAATCGTAAAACCATTGGTGAGCGCACCCGCAGGAGGCAACACGCTCAAACCAGTCCCATTGGTGACCCATTGGCCATCCACGTAAAGCGATGAGTTGGTGCTCGTCCACGAGAGCGCCACCAGATGCCATGTGTTGCTGGAAAACGAGATCGGCCCCGCAAGATAGTTGGTGAAATTGCCCGCGCCGTCCTGGGCCGAGAAATACAAATTGTTCCCGCCTTCATCCATGAAGAAGCTCCACCAACCTGCCGGGCTGTTGGTTGCGCCCACTTCAATCAATCGACCGGCAACACCGGGGCCGTAGCCGGTCATATTCGTGTTGCTGGTGCTGGCCCAATCCGGGAAAAACCAGAACATGAAACTGCCTTCGCTTTCAATTTGCAGATTTGTGGCCCCCGAAGTTTCAACGAGATTATATCTAAGCGATGCCACATTGCTCGAATCGACCAAGAGGGAATTGCCCGGCCCCGCGTAGGAAACGGCGATATTAGTGAAGGAAATGGGAGAAAATCCCTGGTCAGTTGTCCAGTAAGTCGTGTCGGCAAACGACCAGGAATCAAGAATCGTCTGGTTTGTGTTTCCACCGCTCGTCATCACCGGCACGCCTGCGAACACGCGCAGGCCGGGAACAAGCATCCCCAGAAAAAGCAGAATTATCCTCGCTCGCTGTGCAGACACTTGGCGGCGTCTCTTAAAGTCTGCTTTGTTATCGGTTAAATTTGCGTGTTTGAAATCGGAAGAAGCGCTTTTGCGGGCCACGTTGGTTCTCATGCCTACGGAGCTCATGTATTTCAGAAGAGCGCGAGTGCCTGCAAGCAAAATCACAAAAATTCACAAAAAACTGACCGCCGTTCCAATCGGCCAGAGAAATCCTCCAAACCGGTTGCAGCAGGCCCTTTTCCGTCGTTCCGTGGTTCCAGATTCAAAAATATGCAATATTTCCCAAAAAATCGTGGTGAAAAACCTCCGGTAGGTTTTTTATTCGGCGACCGCGTGCCAGAATGCGTCTATGCCATTTTATATGGAAAAAAACTTTCGCGCAAAGAAGATGAGTGCGCAGAGGAATCCCAAGAAAAGTCCACAGGGTTGCATTCAACGGGTTTCGCCGCAAAGAGCCGTTGCACTCTATTGCACCCTATTGCACCTACCGTTTTTGCAACCCCGTTGCACCCTGCAAAACAGGGTTCCGGCGAAGTCTGGCAGGCAACCCGGCTCTCGCTGGAAGAAATGTAGCGGTTTGTTACTCATGTTACCGACGTGTAGCTGAAATGTTACTCTGCATCTTGTTGAGAATCAACAATGTAACCGATGTTACCCATTTTCTGAGTTCATGCACATTCCATCCTTTGCACGCATTCAATCCCTCGCAATATACAATATCGGAAATGGAATAATCTGGAACTCACGAACTCAGGAACGGCAAGACGGATGCACGTCCGATGCTCGCTCGAAAACAGGTTTCCGGCAAAGGCCGGTGGGGAGATTCGTCGGTTTTTGATTTGTCACCAGAAAATTTTGGTTCCATTCTTCAGCGCGATGGCTGATGCGGTATTGAATCGATCAAATTGGTGATGCCGCAAGGTTTCCAGAGCTTGCGAGTTCATGGAGGGGCGCCCGCGCAACAGACTGATTTTTATATGAATACGGATTCGAGCGTATATGTGGCCGGACACCGGGGCCTTGTCGGCAGCGCGATTTGGCGCGAACTGCAGCGGCTGGGCCACACACGATTAATCGGAAAAAGCCACGCGGAACTGGACTTGGTGGACAGCGCCGCGGTGAAGAGCTTTTTTGAGCGGGAGAAACCGGAGTATGTGATCGTGGCGGCCGCCAAAGTCGGCGGCATTCTTGCCAACGACACTTACCCCGCGCAATTCCTTTACGAAAACCTGCAGATTCAGAATAACCTGATTCACTCCGCCTATCTTTCCGGGGTCAAGAAGCTGTTGTTCCTGGGAAGCTCGTGCATTTACCCGAAGCTGGCTCCGCAGCCGCTCAAGGAGGAGCATTTATTGACAGGGCCGCTCGAGCCCACCAACGAATGGTATGCGGTGGCGAAAATTGCGGGCATCAAGATGTGCCAGGCTTACCGCCGCCAGTATGGGTGCGATTTCATCAGCGCCATGCCAACCAGCCTTTATGGCATTAACGATCACTACGATCTCAAGCAGTCCCATGTCCTGCCCGCCTTGATCCGCAAATTTCACGAGGCAAAAACATCCGGCGCCCCGTCGGTGACGTGCTGGGGCACCGGGACGCCCCGGCGCGAATTTCTATTCGCGGACGATCTGGCCAGCGCATCCGTCTATCTCATGCATCATTACAGCGAATCGGAATTCATCAACATCGGCTGCGGATCCGATTTGGAGATCAAAGAGCTTGCCGAGATGGTCCGCCGCATTGTCGGGTTTTCCGGCGAGATTGTCTGGGACACATCCAAACCTGATGGGACGCCGCGCAAATGGATGGACAGTTCGCGCATCTTCGCCTTGGGCTGGAAGCCGCGGATTGACATGGAAACGGGAATCCGGCTTGCTTATGCGGATTACCAGCGGCTTTTCGCCCCGGCGGCGAATCCGGCTGGCACGGCAGAAAAGTTGGCAACGGCTGTTTGAGAACATCAGGCCTACATTCTAAGTTCGCGGCGCAGCGAGTTCAGCCATGAAAGTACTCGTCACGGGCGGCGCGGGCTTTATCGGCTCCCATGTGTGCGAGCGTTTGCTGCTGGAAGGCCATTCGGTCTGGGCCTACGACTGCTTAAGTTCTTTCTACAGTCCCGAAATAAAACGGCAAAATTTAAGCGAGATTTTCGCTCTCCAAAAGCCGTTTGCCTTTGTGGAGGCAGATTTGGCGGATACAGGCGCCCTGAACGAGTTATTCGAAACGGCCGGCTTTGATCAAGTGATCCATTTGGCGGCCCGGGCGGGAGTCCGGCAAAGCCTGGCCGAGCCGGCCGCCTTTCAGGAAGTCAATGTCATCGGCACCGTAAACGTCCTGGAGGCGGCCCGTCGCGCTGGCGTCAAGAAATTGATCCTGGCCTCCTCTTCTTCCGTTTATGGGGTCAATACGAAAGTCCCTTTCGCGGAGAGTGATCCTGTTTTCGCGGCCATTTCTCCTTACGCATCGAGCAAGCTGGCCTGTGAATCGCTCGGCCATGTTTATCATCATGTTTACGGGATGGACGTGGTGATGGTGCGATTTTTCACCGTCTACGGCCCACGCCAGCGTCCCGACCTGGCCATTCACAAATTTGCCCGGCTGATTGAGGCTGGGAAACCAATTCCCGTTTTTGGGGATGGCATGACGGCACGGGATTATACATACGTCAGCGATATTGTGGACGGCGTCGTGGCCTGCACAAAAAGAGAATTCGGATTCGATATCTTCAATTTGGGCGGTTCAGAACCCGTCACCCTGAAGCGGCTGATAGAACTGCTGGAGCGGGCTCTCGGCAGGCCGGCGGTCATCGACGGGCAGCCCATGCAATCTGGCGACGTGCCCGTGACGTACGCCGACATTTCAAAGTCGGCACGCCACCTTGGCTATGCGCCCAAGGTCCGCATCGAGAGGGGCATACCGCAATTTGTGGAATGGTTTCGAGCCGGCGCATCTGTGTGCTGAATGGGGTCTGCCGCCTCCCGCACCAACTTTTTTGAAGAGAACTCTTGCATTTTGTAAGCGTCCAAGGCAACATGTGAGCATGGCTCCGCGCCAGAAACCTTGCTTTATATAGGGCCTTTAAGCAGCTTGGAATCCGGTGAAGGGCGGCGCCAATCAATCGGTTTTTGTGGTTTTAACCCTGATCGTAGCCAATCTGCATTTTAGTAATGGGGAAAAGCGCCCGATTGAGTCAATCCATGAATGCTAAACTCGAAGTGCTTAATGTAGAAGAGCCTGTGTCTATTGCTCCGTCGTCGACCCCGCGGCGCGAGTATTTCTGGCAGCCGACTGCCGAATTTGTCCTTACGATTGCGCTTCTTTTGGATGCGGTTGTCATTTACGCCTCCCTTTGTCTCGGATATTGGGTGCGATTTTCTTCGGGCATGATTCCGCTGGGACACGGGGGCGAGCATTTGATTTTTGCGGATTACTTCAATCTCCTCGCGGTCGGAACATCTTTTTTGGTGGGGACTTTTTGTTATTTGAGGCTGTATAGCCGTCGTATTTTCAAGCGGTTTCACCTTACCGCCAAAGTGCTGATTCAAGGGGCGATTTTCTGGTTTTTCGCCTACATGGCGGTGAGCTTGATTCTAAAGTTCGATCCGCCCATCTCGCGAGCATTCATGGTGTCTTCTTCTGTGTGTCTTTTGGTGATGATGCTGGGTTGGCGCTATCTCCTTTTTAAGATCACCCACTGGGAGGCGCTCGCGTTTAATTTGCGCCAGCGTGTGCTCTTCGTCGGCTGGGGCAAGGAGGCAGACCAACTGGAAAAGGAAATCAGCGAAGACGATAACCACCCATATACTATTGTCGGCTGTGTGCCCTCCCCGCAAGGCAGGCTTCACACCAGGCCGCCAGAAACGGTGCCAGTGCTGGGTGATTACCAGAATCTGGTCGGCCTTCTGGAACGACGCCAGGCGGATATTGTCATTTTGGCGGATCTCTACGCGCCCATGGGAGAAATTATTGGCCTGGTAAACCTGTGCGAAATGGAGTTTGCGCAGTTCAAGGTCATTCCGTCCTATTTCCAAATTCTAGCCTCCGGGCTGCGGCTGGAATCCATCAGCGGTGTTCCCGTTCTCGGCGTTGGCGAAATGGCGTTGGATTATTTCTCGAATCGCGTCTTGAAGCGGATGATTGATTTAGTGGGCGCGCTGGTCGGCATGGCCATCGCCGCGCCGTTGATTGCGATTTTTGGATTTCTCGTCTATCGGGAATCGCCCGGCTCTATCTTCTATTGCCAACACCGCACGGGCCGAAATGGCAAATCCTTCAAAATGTATAAAATCCGCAGCATGCGCCTGGACGCGGAAACGGCGGGCGCGCAATGGTGCAAGGAAAACGACCCCCGCCGCCTGAAGGTGGGCGCTTTCATGCGCAAATGGAACATTGATGAGGTTCCCCAGTTCTGGAATGTTCTCAAAGGCGATATGAGTCTCGTCGGACCCCGCCCGGAGCGCCCGGAGCTTATCTCCCAATTCAAGTATAAGATCCCCCATTACCACGCGCGCCACACGTGCCTGCCCGGAATGACGGGATGGGCTCAAGTCAATGGCTGGCGCGGCAACACCAGCCTGGAAGAACGCATTCGCTATGACATCTGGTACGTCGAAAACTGGAGCGTCGGCCTTGATTTCCGAATCATGATGATGACGTTCCTAAAGCAGAAAAATGCGTATTAAGCAGGCGCGGTCGAAGTCCTCGATTCGATCGTCCGTCAGAGGCGAGAGTTCTCTGCCACCTTCAGCGAAACACAGCGGCAGAATAATTTTGTCCGGCGCCTGCGGAGGCCCGCTGGCCAATTCATCTTTACTTTGCGCTCGCAGTCTGGTTCGTTGAACTCTCCAGATTGATGATGTCCAGTGCTCTTGCCACAATTTTCCGGGTTTGTGAATGGATCACTGAGTTGTTGATCTATCTGGGATTATTGTTTGGGCCGTGGGCATTTGGGACAACCCAAACGTGGTCCATCCACGTCATGAACGGCGTGGGATTCGTTCTGGGTTTTCTGTGGCTGGTCAAGCAGGCTCTGCGAGTTCTTGGCTATCGTCCGGCGCGGTGGATCCAGTATTCAACCAACACGAACCCGGAACGGCTGCTGCGGCGTGAGCGATGGTTCAGCGGACTTCTTTTTGCGGGCACCCTGCTTATTCTCGGATATTGCCTGGTCAGCGCGGTCAATGCGCGGGCGGTTTACCATCCGAATGCCTGGAGCTTCGACTATCTTCCTGCCATTCCATGGCTTCCGCATAGTTACGACCAGGACAGCACTTGGGGTGAATTTTGGCAGTTGCTGGGACTGGCCGGTTTTTTCTGGGCCTTGCGCGACTGGCTTTTGACGATGGCGCCAAGGGAAATTCAGCGGGTTGAGGAGGAAGGGTTTTTGTTTCAAGCTGGGTCGAGGCTGCCTTTGAGATTGCGGCGGTTGTTTTGGCTGCTGGCCCTGAATGGCGCCGCGCTCGCCATGCAAGGCCTTGTTCAGCGCGTCGAAGGAGGAAACAAGCTGCTTTGGACGGTCGTGCCGCGAATCAACACTGAATCCGTCCAGCAATTTGGCCCCTATGCGTATCGCGCCAACGCCGCGCAATATTTGAACCTGCTTTGGACGGCTGTTCTCGGATTTTGGTGGGCTTCCGTGTCGGCCACGCGCCGCCGCCGGCCTGCCGACAGCCATTCCAGGAAAAGCCGCTTTGCCATGCTGCTGCCCTGTGTGGCGATCATGGCGATTGGCCCGGCCATATCCGCCAGCCGCGGCGGCTTCCTGATTTTGATGGCAAACCTGGTGATGTCCTCCGTCATTTTGTGGACTGCCCAGAAGTCGGGACACTGGTCGCTCAAGGCGGGCATCCTGCTGGTATTGACGACCGTGGTTGGAACGGGGATTTTATTGGGATGGGAGTCGCTGGCGCCCCGCATGGAAATGATTCACGAGGGATATGATTCGCGGGCGGGGCTTTATTTAACCGGACACTACATGGCGCGGGACAACGCTGTTTTCGGCACCGGCCCGGGAACATTTGAATCCATGCACCAGCTCTATCGCCGGTCGCGCTCGGACGAGGCGCTTTCTTACATGCATAATGATTGGCTGGAAGCGGTCATCACTTTTGGCTGGGTTGGCGCGGCGCCCATTTTTCTCTCACTCATATTGATCTTCTCGCATTGGTTTTGGAGCGGCGGCGTCCATGGGAACGGCTATTTTGCGATGTTTTTGTGGCTTTCGCTGGCGGGTTGCATGGTGCATGCGTGTTTTGACTTCCCGATGCAGGTGCATTCGGTTCTGACGCTGTTTCTCGTCATTTGCTGCGTCTTGAGCACGCTGTCCAGGCGGATCACGCCTTAGTGCGAGGCTCCTCCCCGTTTTCGTTGGAATGAGAATCCCTGTGCAGACGTTGCCGGAGTTCCGCTTGGAGAAACCAACGCAGGACCACCGGAAGAGCACATCTGTGAATGTGCATATAATCCCGAAAAACCCGCAACACCCGCTACACGGTTGACCATCAACGAGATAAGGGGCAACATTGGGTTCCTCCACGTTTTCAGTGGAATAGAAGTTCGTGTAAACCCGGTTGCGAGCAACCAAACCTCTGAGGAGGTGCAGACATCAGTAATCCAGGGGAATCTCGCTGCCTCATCTCAGGGCCATCCAATAGTTGTAAGCCATTCATGGGTAAGTTGTTGTAAATGAGCGTTTCGCTGTCCGACCGCGACGGGGCGCGAGCTGTGGCTCGCAGCCGCCCCGTCGCTCGTTTTAATTCGTGGCCGAGTGCCCGGATTCTATTCCACCGAAAACGTTGAGGAACCCAACATTGGGGCTACAAAGCCGCTACAGACCCGCTACATTCCGGTTGAGGAGCCCAATTGAAGGAAACAATTTGCTTACCGCGGCACCTCGTCCGCCCAGCAGGTCCGTTGTTTTCTCGGGGAAATTAATATGGGGTATCGGCACTAGGGAAAACACGGGTAAGAGAGTAAGAAAAAACTTGCTATAATCCGCGCGGCGTATATAATTCCACGCTGTTAGTTGTTTATCTATGATTTCGCGTATTCTCAGAATCGGAGTATTTGCATTTGTTTCCGTTGGAAGTATCTGGTCCACAACGCTTTTTGCTGATCCCAAAGATCAATCAGCCCCCGCTGCCCCGGCGGTGGAAGCAGATCGGAAGCTCAGTCCAAACGACGTCATCGCCATAAGCGTTTATCAGGAGGAGGACTTGGCGATTAAAACGACTATTGACAAGAAGGGCCTGGTCATGCTTCCGCTTCTGGGCCAAGTCAGCGTCGATGGGTTGACGGCGAGCGAGGCGCGCCAGCGCATCCAAGATTTATACGGCAAGGATTATCTGGTCAACCCGCAAGTCAACCTTTTGGTGGAGCACTATGCGGAACGCCAATACTCTGTCATGGGGAATGTCACAAAACCCGGGGTTTACAATTTTCCCCCGAACCGGCCGGTGAATTTGCTGGAGGCGATTGCCACGGCTGGCGGTTATTCCCGCATTGGCTCCCCGAAGGCCGTCAAGGTTCGCCGTAAAGAAAACGGCCAGCAAAAAGTCTATACCTTGGATGCGGATAAAATGTCGAAGAATTCGAAAGAGAAGCCCTTCGAGATTCAGCCGGATGACATTATCGATATCCCGGAGAAGGTGTTTTGAGCTTGAGCATTATTATTGAACCGCAATTGCCGATATACGCAGACATTATATGACAAATCTCGACCCTCTCGACCTTAATCCACAGCAGGAGGCTCGCACGCCGCATTCGTCCATGGACTTGCATGGGGTGGTGCGGCTGCTTCTGGATAAAGGCTGGTTGATCCTGACCTGCGTTGTCCTTTGTGTCGTGGCCGCTGCGCTCTACGTCAAGCACGCCACCCGAATCTATGAGGCGGTGAGCACGGTTCAAGTGGAACAACAGGACGCCAAGATCATGGATGCCGAAGCTGTCGTGCATGCGGACGCCCAAAGCCAGGACGTCTTGAACACCATTGTTCAAAAGCTTTGCAACCCTGTGCTGCTGGAACAGGTTTTGATCACCAATCATCTGCTCCCGGCGCAAGGCTATGCTGTGACCAACGGATCCAATATCGTGTCGCGCGAGGAAATCATCACAGAGTTTTCGAAAAACGTCAAAACCACGCTGCGCCGGAATACTCGCTTGATTGATATTGCTGTGCGAAACACGAGTCCTGCCCTGGCTGCGGATCTGGCAAACTCTTTGGTGGACAGCTATCTCGGGCAGGATGCCTCCATGCAGCGCGCCACCACCATCGGAGCGAGCGGGTTTCTAAAGCTTGAGGCAGACAAAGCCCGCGCGACATTGGAAATGTCGGAAACGAATCTGCAAAACTATCGGAGGACGAATGGCACCATCTCGCTGCAGGAAAACCAGAACATCGTCACCCCGCAATTGCAAAACATCAGTGCTCGCCTGACCCAAAGCAAAGCCGCGTTTGTTCAAGCTGAGGGCGCTTACAATGACGCGATGAAGATGTCGACCAACATCGAGGCGTTGATGGCTTATTCGCAGATTTCAACTGATCCGGATGTGGTCCAAACTTCCAGCGAAGTTCAGCGCGCTGAGGACTCGTTTGTGTTGATCCGTCTTCGCTATAAGGAAAAGCATCCGAAATATATCCAGGCTGCTGAATCGGTGAAGGCGCTGAAGGCTCAACTGGCCACCACCGTGCTGCGCGCGCGGGCGCGGACGCAAGAAGGCCTGCGGATTGCTTACGAAAATGCCAAGACCGCCAAGGAAGGTTTGGAACTCGAGGAAAAGAGCGCGGAAAGCAATGCGATGCAATTGAGCGATGCCGCGGTGCAGTATAACGTGCTCGTCCGGCAGGTTGAAGCGAACAAGCTTCAATACGACGCGCTCTACAAGCGCCTTGGCGAAACCTCCGTGGCGGAAAAAATCACTCCTGAACGCATCAAGCTGGTTCAGCCGGCGTTGATTCCTGAATTGCCAGCCTCGCCCAAGATCAAGGCCATTTTTGCCCTGGCGATCTTCGGCGGATTCGCGCTTGGGTTTGGCCTAAGCTTTATGCTATCGGCCATGAACACCTCGTTCAGGACGGTGGACGAAGTGGAGCAGTATCTCGCACTGCCCGTGTTGGGGACGGTTCCAAAGCTGCCCAAAGAGGGGGCCAAATTGGTGGCCTCCGGCGACTCCAATTCATCCGGCGCAGAAGTGTTTCGCACGCTGCGCGCGACTGTTTCCATGCTCGGAAAAGAGAAGGATCGCCGGACATATCTTTTCACCAGCTCACTGCCAGGCGAAGGCAAAACGTTTACCGCGTTGAATTTTTCCGCCAGCCTGGCCCAGCAGGGGCTTCGCGTTCTGCTGATCGACATGGATTTGCGCCGTCCGATGGTGGAAAACTTTTTCACCGACAAGCGTCACATCCTCCCCGGTGTGACTGATTATTTATTGGGCCGGAAAAAGCTGGAGGAAGTATGCATCCAGCACGGTGAAATCGCCAAATTTAGCTGGATGCCCAGCGGCACGTCCGTTCCAAACCCATCGGAATTGCTCTCTCAGGTTGATTTCACCCAATTGCTCAAGGACTGCCTGGCCCACTACGACCGCGTCATTATTGACACCGCGCCAGTCCTTCCGGTCAGCGACACTCTTTTGCTGGCCGACAGAGTCCAGACCGTCATGCTGGTGGTTCACGGTTACAAGACCTCCCGCAAAGGTGTGGAGCGCGCCGTGCAATTGCTTAAGCGGGCCGGCGCCCCGTTGAGCGGGGTGGTTTTGAATCTGCTCCCGCATCGCCGTCTGGGAGGCGCGTACTACTACTCTTACTACCACGGTTACGGCTACGGCCACTACGGCAGCAAAGAGGAAAAGAAGACTTCAGAAAAGGGGGCCGAAAAGACCTCCGTCAAAGCGTAGGCGCGAGCCAACCTTGATGCGCCCTTAATCGGGAATGCATTTCCGCAAAACGAGCGACCCCATGTCGCTCGTTTTGTTTTTTGGGGTTATGGCAGAGAAATCCCGCCCATGTTGTCTCACACGCCTCGAATGGGTGAACCGCTCCCGTGCGGTGCCATGAAACTGTGAGACACGACACTAAACGCAATAATCCTCACCGCGCCCGAGTGTCTCCGGCGAATTGGTCAATTCAAGAATCCGTTGCCCGGCCGCAGACGGGTCGCTGGTTTGCCCGAGCTGGCGCGCCGCCTCCATGAATCGCGGATCCCAGCCCGCGGTGAGGGCCGTCGGCATGAGGCCGGGTGAAACTGAAAAGATGCGAATTCCCCGTGCCGAATACTCGGAGGCGAGCGAGAGCGTCAAGCCGCGCAGGGCGTGTTTGGCGGTGGCGTAGGCGGCGAATCCCTTCGGCGGAAGCCCATGCACTGTGGTCGTCAGCACGTTGATGATGGCTCCCCGGCCCGCTTTGGCCATCGGACGCACCACCGCCCGGGAACATTCCCAACCCGCTTTCAATCCAGACATCAAAGCGGATTCGCAGTCTTCCCACGGCGATAGATGGAACGGGCGGGGTGCGACCGAACCCCAGGCATTGTTGATCAAAACGAGGCTCTCGGCCGACGTGATTTCCGGAAGGGTCCAAAAATCAGCGTTCTCGAACCGGGCGTCGCGCTTCAGTGTGAGGGAATCAGGACAGAGTTGGAGCAGTTCTGTCCGGGCCGATTCGGCTGCCACCTCGTCCTTTGCGTACCAGGCAATGACCCTGTGCCCCGCGCGGGCAAATGCGAGGCCGGTGGCCAGTCCAAGGCCTTTGGTGCCCCCCGTGATAATGACAGTGTGGCGGCTCACGCTCCCCTGACTTTCACTTGGATGCGCCCGTTGGCAACCATAACGCCGCGCGTGTGATTTTGAAATCGGACGTGAAGGACGACAACGCGGGCCGTTTCCTGCCTCTGTGCGACCTTCGCATGGAGACGCAAAGCATCCCCCAGGTAGGACGGCTGCAAATAGCGCAGCTCGACGGACAGGAGCAGGCTGTTGGCGCCGGGAAAAATCATGCCGACAAAATGCGATACAAACCCATTCAATATCGCACCGTGCATGACCGCGTCGAGAAAGCCGCACCCTCTGGCATATTCGGCGTCGACATGCACCGGGCTGCGATCCCCGAAGGCGCGCATGAAATTCTCGAATACCGCGGTGGTGATGACGTAGTCG
Source organism: uncultured Verrucomicrobiae bacterium (assembly GCA_963764165.1). Classification (GTDB taxonomy): domain Bacteria; phylum Verrucomicrobiota; class Verrucomicrobiia; order Limisphaerales; family Palsa-1400; genus Palsa-1400. The sequence goes on along the minus strand of CAVXRD010000002.1, from coordinate 750,324 downwards.
TGCTCGTATTCCGACCCTTCGGAGATATTGGCAAAATCAATAATGCGCGCGGTTTCCATTCCATTGGCAACGAGTCAAAGCGTTCAGCTTGAAGTTAGGTGGCAGCATGAAAGGCGCACCGACTTGGAGGCAAGGAGAAAGTTTGCGCATGTTCAGATGGCACTTCGCGGGTGCATATCCGATTTGGCCAGGTTAGCAGAGTTATAGCTGGAACGTGATATAATGGCGCTGCTAAAAAGTGGGATTCGTGCCGAAGAACGGGTGTGAGACGGAATTCCTCATGCCGCATAGCCGCCAAGCGCCAGAGGCGCGGCAGGTGCCGCTCCTGACGGAGAGCTTGAAATCTCTTGGTAATCGTTTCTACAAAGGTTTCCCGCCTCTACGGCGCTGGGAGACAAAGCGGGATGAAGAGCTTTGTCTCACACCCGACACGTTCGTTGCTTATCAATTGACAGTGCAATCTCGTTTTGCCCATGCTTAATATCTATGGCTTTGGCTCCCATTTACCGCCCACGACAAATTGCCGCTCTCGCCTTGGCGGTTTTCGCCAGCGCTGCGCCCACGCATCCGATCCAGGCCCAAAACGCCACGATGCCGGCCCTGGCCTACTCAACTTACCTCGGGGGCGGCACGCCCGGGGATAACGGTGAAACCGGCGCGGCCATCACCACGGGGCCGGATGGGTTTGTTTATTTGACAGGCTATTCGTCATCGGCCACGAATTTCCCATTTACGGCCCGTATCGCGAGCGGCTATTTGGGAACGAACGCCACCCAGGGTTCGTTTGTCGCCAAGTTCAATCCAACAACCAAGGCGTTTTCCTACATCACACTGGTTCCATGGTGCAGCGCCCGAGCCATTGTGGTGGACGCTGCGGGCTGCGCCTATATCGCCGGCACCGCCGGAGACCTCTTGCCGACGACCAACGCCTTTCAGGTTAACGGCCTTGGGGGCAATCTGGAGGCGTTCGTCGCGAAACTCAGCGCGGACGGAACGAGTCTCGCTTACTGCACCTACCTTTCAGGATCAGGCGCGGACGCCGCGCGCGCCATCGCGGTCAATTCCAATGGTGAGGCGATTGTCTTTGGCTCGACGGACTCGACCAATTTCCCTGTGACGCCGGACGCGTTGCAAACGAATCTCGGCGGCGGTTTCGACATGTTCCTCACAAAGTTCGATGCCACGGGATCGCATCTGCTGTCATCGACTTTCCTGGGAGGCGAGGGCGACGATTTTGGGATGGGCATGACATTGGATGTGTCCGGCAACGTATTTATCGCGGGACAGACCTCGTCGACCAATCTCCCGGCCGCCGCCGCCTTTACTCAAATCGGAACCAACGGACCGACGAAAGCCTTCATCGCCAAACTTTCTCCCGGCTTCGGGACGCTGCAGTATGTAACGCTGCTGGGCGACGGCCTCAGCTCCGATCCGGGCGATGATCTCGCGGCCAGCATCGCGGCCTGCGTAGCGGTTGATTCGGCGGGCGGCGCTTGCATTTTTGGCCAGACGTCCGCGACGAATTTTCCCGTCACGACCAACGCCCCGCAGCCAAATTACGGCGGCGGAAATTGGGACGCTTTCGTTGCGAAACTCGATCCCACAGGAACGACATTGCGCTACGCGACCTATCTCGGCGGCAGCGGCTCGGAGGACATGCGCGAACCGGTGTATGCGTCCCAGGGCTACATCTACCCGACCCTCGCCGGGTTGGCGCTGGATCCTTCCGGCAACGCGTATGTCTGCGGACAATCGTCGTCTTACGATGCGCCGGTGGGAACAGACCCCGCCAACACGCTTTCAGGCAATTTCGCCGCCTACGTCTCAAAGCTCGATCCGACAGGTTCCACCAATCTTTATCTTCGGTATCTGGCCAACAGTTATCAGGTCGGCTGCGGCGGCGTGGCCTGCGTTGGCAATGGCAATGTCTTTGTTATTGGCTCTACCGGGCTGGCCATCGATTCGCCGTATTCATTCGCAGCGTATTATCCCACGACACCCGATGCCTTCCAACCGATTTACGGTGATGGCTGGTCCGACGCGCTGCTGGCTGAATTCAGCGAAACGGGATCGATCAACGGCAATGACAATTACGCCAATCGTGTTGCTCTCTCCGAGGCGCGCATGACCGTTCAAGCTAACAATTCCGCCGCCACCGCGGAGCCCGGCGAGCCCCCGCACGGCAATGCTCCCGCCGCTCATTCTCTCTGGTGGTCGTGGACGGCTCCGGCCAACGGCAAGCTCGAGGTTTCGGGCGCCTACAGCGGCATCAGCCCATTGATCTCCGTCTACAATAACAACACGCTGGCCACACTTCAGACGGTGGCCTCCAACTACGACGCCAATGCGCAGGTCACTGCTGAAGATGTCCGTTTCCCTGTCAGCGCCGGGACAACCTACCAGATTTCCGTCGATGGCGAGAATTCGTCTGTGGGCAGCATCTCATTGACCCTGACATTCTCGCAGCCGCCCAACGATGACTTTGCGGACAGTATTGTTTTGACAGGATTTCCCGTCAGCGCCACGGGCTCCAACACCAACACCACCCTTGAGCCGGGCGAGCCGTCCGATTACGGGGCTGACCGCTCGGTGTGGTGGAGTTGGACTGCGCCCGTCAGTGGCAACGTGGTCATCAGCACGCTCGGCAGTTCGTTCTTTACCGACCTCGAAGTTTTCACCAACGACACGCTGGCAACCTTGGGCGGTGTCGGTGCGCCCGTCGCCAATCCAACCAACAGCGTTTTGCCTATTCTTGCCCAGGCGGGAGTTACGTATCACATCGCCGTGCTCGGCTACAACGCAGCCTCCGGCACGATCAATTTAAATATCGGCACCGGCACGCCTCCGGCCAGCGACAGCTTCTCCAACGCGGCCGTCCTGAGCGGATACATCGCCTCGGGCACCAACAACAACGTCGATGCCTCCGCCGAGCCGGGTGAACCGCTCCTCGGCGCCAACGTCGGCATCGTCGATTACGCGCCGGCGGCGGGCCGCACGGTTTGGTGGGTTTGGACCGCGCCGACCAACGGATGGCTGCGCGTCAATGTCACCAGCGATTTCTACAATCGCATGGCCGTTTTTACCGGCTTCGCGCTCGACGATTTGACTGCTGTCGCGTCCTTCGACGCCAACCTCCACAACACGTTCACAAGCCATGTCGATTTCCCTGTCACGGTGAACACCGCCTACCACATTGACGTCGACGGCGCGGCGAACAGTCCGGGTGGAAACATTGTCATTTCCCTCTTTTTCTACCAGCCGCCGACGATTGTCGCCGATTCTCTCGGCGGCCCGCCGCATGGACCGATTCACTTCTCAGTCACCAACGCCGTTGCGGGCACGAATTACGTTGTGCAATCCTCGACCGATCTCATCCATTGGAGCGGCATCCCATCCGCCGTGTTCAGCGGCCCTTTTTTCAATTTTACCGACAGCGGCAGCGGCGTGAGCAATCGTCTCTTCTACCGTGTCATGCAGCAATGAGGATTGAATCGGCCCCGGGCCTTTGAAAATAAACAGGGAGAAAAACCGAGAGCGCAGGGAAAAAATCCCTTCTTGATTTTCCACCTCCGCGCCCTGGGTCTTGCTCCTGTTTGAATTTTTTGGCGCCGGAAATCACGGCATTTCACGGCGAATGAACTTGCGCCGTGGTTTGCCGATTGATAGCGTCAGAGCGAGACTGTCTTGCTCGTTAATCGCGAAAAACTCATTGAAATAAATGGAAATAGGCAACATCAAAACCCTTCTTTTGCAGCGCGATCCTGCGGTTTGGGGCTGCCTGGAAGATTACACCCGCACGGCAAAATATTTTGACGAACTGTTTTCGTTGTCGAATTGGCGGAAAAAGGCCTACTCGCGCGAAATTGCCCGGCCGACACCTTTGCGAAAGCAGTTAAAATTGGCCATCGTGGGCGGTTACAGTCTTTATCCCTTCCACGAATTGCTCGAGCACTTGTGCGAGATGCAGGGGACTCCCTGCGAGTTTTGGCGGGGCGATTTTGACAACTATATTTCTGAAATCATGGATGAGGCCAGCGGCCTTTATTCTTTTGCGCCGGAAGTTGTTTTGCTGATGCCCTCCGAGCAGAGGTGCCGCTATCAGGGGCGCCTGACGGATTCGCGGGAAGCGCAGCAAGCCGCCGCCAGCCAGGTGGCGCAGTCAATTCTGGAGCTGGCCCGGCAGGCTCATAATCGGACGGGCGCTGAGGTGATCGTTTCCAATTTCATTTTGCCCGCCCACCATGACCTGGGCGCGTTCCGGGGAAGAACGATGGGTTCGGATTGGAATTTCCGCAAATGGGTCAACATGGAGCTGGGGCTCAACGCCCCGGCCTACGTCCACATGTGCGACCTGGAATTTTTGGCGAATCGCTGCGGCGGCTTGAACGCGCGCGATGAGCGCGGCTGGTTCGAAAGCAAACAGCCTTGCTCCTCGGCGTTGCTGGTGGAATTTGCGCGTGAAACGGCCCATCTGATTGCCTCGCTCAAACGCTCGCCCAAGAAAGTGCTGGCGCTTGATTTGGATAACACCCTCTGGGGCGGCGTGGTGGCGGATGATGGACTGGAGGGCATTGAACTGGGCGATACCTCTCCGCGCGGCGAAGCGTTCAAAGCATTTCAGAAATACATCGCCTCGCTTCAACAGCGCGGCGTCTTGCTGGCCGTCGTGAGCAAGAATGACCATGCCAGGGCGGCGGAAGCGTTTGAGAAACATCCTGAAATGATTTTGCGGATGAGCGATATTGTTTCCTTCAAGGCCAACTGGGATCCCAAGTCGGACAATCTGCGGAGGATGGCGGCGGAATTGAACCTGGGGCTGGATAGCTTTGTGTTCGTGGATGACAACCCGGCCGAAATTGAAATTGTGCGCCAGTTTGCCCCGGAAGTGACGACCATTCTGCTTGGACCGGACCCGGCCGGCTACGTCAGCCAGCTGGCCGATTGCCGGTTGTTCGAGCCGCGCAGCATCACTTCCGAGGACGCCGAGCGCACGGGCCAATACCGTTCTGACGCCCAGCGCAAGGCGCTTGAAGCTTCCGTGACGGACATGGATTCGTATCTGAAGTCGCTCGAGATGGAGGCGGCGATCAGCGAATTCACGAAGCTCGATGTTCCGCGGCTTGCGCAGCTCATCAACAAGAGCAATCAATTCAACTTGACCACCCGGCGCCGCACCGAGGCCGAAATCGAGGCGCTCATGCTCGATCCTGATTATGTTGGATTCTCAGTCCGTCTCAAGGATCGCTTTGGGGATCACGGACTGATTTCCATTGTCGTTGGGCACCGCTCCGGCTCGACTTTGGAGATCGACACATGGCTTATGAGCTGCCGGGTTCTTAAACGGCAGGTCGAAGAAGAAGTTCTCAATGAATTGGTGCGATTGGCGAAGAAGAGAGATTGCACCCGGCTTGAGGGCATCTATTTGCCTACGGCCAAGAATGAGATGGTGCGGGATTTTTATACCCGCATGGGCTTTGCCTTGGTCGCGGAGAATCCGGGGCGCCGAACTTTTGAGTTGGCGCTGGAGAGCGCAGCGCCCATTCCCACCCATATTAAAATTACCTCCCGAGCTTATGAATCAATCTGACGTTATCGCGAAATTGCAAGGTGTTTTCGACAACGTATTTCTGGAGCCGGTGGTATTGACTCCTGCGCTTTCGGCCAAGGACGTGCCCGAGTGGGATTCACTTATTCACATCTCGCTCGTTGTCTCGGTGGAAAAGGCATTTTCCATCCGCTTTCGAGTTGGAGAAGTGGAAACGACGAAGAACATCGGGGAATTTGCGGATTTAATTCTCAAGCGCGCGGAGGGAGGCTGATGAGGCCTGCTTTCTCCTCGACTCGCCAAGCCGGCGCGTTTGTCTTCATCCTGGCAGCGATTCTTTTGCTGCCTGTCGTGATGCGGCGCTCCTTTTTGCCCTCGCGCGAAGAGATTTATTCATCCCTGTCCTGGGGAGCGGGCTCGTTCCCATATCTTCACGATCAGATTTTTGAGGAGAAAGGGGATATCGACGTGGCCTTTATGGGTTCGTCAAGAATGTGGTGGGGCATCGATGTTCCGCAGGTGGAAAAACAGCTCTCCGAGCGCCTGGGGCGCAAGGCGGTGGCAAGGTCGCTCTGCTGGAACGGGCCCGGTTATGATGCGATGTACTTCATCATGAAAGATTTGCTTGAGCATCGCCGGGCGCGGATGATCGTCATTTGCGATTGCAGCACAGGCGGCGGCAACGTGGCTCACAGGCGGGCCCCCTTTCTTTTCCGGTTCGCGGATAATGCCGGGGATCTGGACGGCCTCACACTCGCATCGAAGGTAACGTTTTATTCCAGTTCCATTCTTGGGATGCCGCGAAGCCTGTTGAGTCTGGCGCGAACGAATCTCCCTGTTATTCCGTCGGCGGAGATTGGCTGGGGATCTTTCACCAATGTGGCGAGCCCGGCAGATCATTTGGGATCCTTGGCGATTCGTCTGAGATCCGGCGGGCGATTCGAGGATTTCACGCCCGAGCCCGAGGCGAAGGAAACGGATGTTTGCGTTTATTCGAGCGCCACGAAGGACGCGTTCCGCTTCTCGACCTCCCCCATTTCGACCATGCAGGATGCCTTTGCGAAAAAGATCGGCGCCCTGGCGGAGCAGCACCATGTTAAACTGGTTTTCCTTCACATGCCGCAAGGGGAGGAAACAGGCAGGCCGGTAATCGACGAGCCGACTTTTTGGCCGGATCGATTCGGCTCCCATTTGATTATGATGGGGATTGCACCCAGCCACTTATTCAAGGGGATATCTCAGGACGATGTGCCGAGGTTCTTTTATAATTTCGAACACTTAAATCAGAACGGACAGGAGTTTTTCACGCGCGTGATGGCGCCTTCCCTGGCAAAGCTTTATGAAGAGCAAGTTAAATTTTGAGACATTGATTTACGCGGCGGTTGTTCTGTTGTGCCTTTTCACCGCTCTGTTAATAGCCGCTTCCGCGGACCTGTTCAGCGGCATCAAGATCGTTTACGGAGGATTCTGAGGAAATGCATCAACAAATCAGTTTGCGGGTTGAGATTTTGACCTACCTGTTGGTTGGATGCCTGGTCATGAAAAAGCTCCGGGGCCTGTGGAGGGAGGCTGCTTTCGGCATTTTGAATGTGGCCGCAGTCTATTTTTTTTGGTTTTACAAGGAGGACCGCCAGCATGCTTTGGCCTTTGCGGCTTATGTGGCGCTGATCGCATTGCAGTATGCGGCCCTGCGCGTCTTCGTTGGAAAAGGAGGCTGGCTGCCGTGGATTGCTTTTTCTGTTCCGCTGCTGGCCTTGGTTTTGGTTCGTTACGTTCCGACCAGCTCTGCTGTCTATTCGGGAAGCGTCCTGCGCTACGGACCGCTTTTGATCGGCCTTTCCTACATGGCTTTTCGGAGCAGCCGCCTGGTGCTGGAGGTTCGCAGCGGCTCGGTCCCGGTGCCGGGATTCTGGAAGTACGCGGGCTTTTGCTTTTTTGTGCCCACCTTGACGGTGGGGCCAATCAGCCCGCTCAGCCAGTATCAGCGCGCCTTCGGGGATCAGCCGCCCGTGATCGATTGGGGCCGCGCTGCGCTGCGCATCTTGATCGGTTTTGTAAAATATAAATTCATCGGGAACGTTTGCTTCCAGCTAATCTATGCCAATCTTTTGTTTGACGATCATTTTCATCCGTGGGTGGATTTGCAGGTGGCCGCCATTTTTTACTACCTTTACCTCTACTGCAATTTTTCCGGCTTTTGCGATATGGCGATTGGGCTGGCCGGCTTGATGGGCTTCCCCGTGGACGAGAATTTCGACGAGCCCATCGCCGCGCGAAATCTCAAGGATTTTTGGAATCGCTGGCATATCACCCTTTCGCAGTACATGCGCGATGTCGTATTTACCCCTTTGTCAAAATGGCTGGTCGGCGTCTTGGGGCCGAAAAGCGTCAATCACGCCGTGGCGCTAACCATTGTGGTGGTATTTCTCCTGGTGGGCATCTGGCACGGGGTGGGCTGGAATTATGCCGCCTTCGGCGCCGCCCACGCGCTTGGCTTTGTAACCCATCACTATTACACGATTGGCCTCAAGCGCTGGCTGGGGCGTGACGGCTTCAAGGCATATAACGCAAATCCGTGGATTCACGCGGCCGCCGTGGTGATCACCTTCTGCTATTGCGCCGCCACTTTCTTTTTGTTCGCCAACACATTCCCTCAAATGAAGGAGATCTTTTCCCACCTGCGGTAGAGGGGAGGGATGGGAAGTAACGAAGAAGCCGGGCGGACAAAGACAAACCGGGGAAATTGGGAAGTCTGGCGAAGAATTCTGTCTCGCGCCAGGCGATAGAAAGTGAGTGAAGAATTGAAGATTGGGAAACCCGCAAGGGCCTCAATTTTTGCGGCCTTGGAGACAATCCTCGAACTTGTTCGCTATTTTCGCGATATCGAAATTGTCTTCCGCGTATTTTCGGGCGCGCGATCCGCAATCCTGCCGGAGCGCCGCGTCCTTATAAAGCGTCTCGCCCGCCTTGATGAAACCGTCGATGTCGTCCGGCGCGGTGCAGAAGCCGGTGCGATTTTCCGTGATAATCCGAGCAGCCAAATTCTGGGATGGCATGCCCGCCAGCAAGGGCCGGCCTGCGCAATGGTAGGATAATACCTTGGAAGGAACCGAAAAAATTCCCGCATCCGGTTCGAGAATCGCGATTAAAACATCTGCCGACCCCATGACAAACGGCATCACGTCGAAGGGCTGAAAGGGAACCAATACGAGATTTTCCAAGCCCGGCGACTTCTTCTGTTCCGCGAGCCACTCGGAGCCTGGCCCTTCGGAAATGACGACGACCCGGACCGCATCATCGTGGCGAAACTTCAGGGCCAATTGCTTCAACAAATCCGGGTTGTGCTTCATGGCCAGCGTGCCGGAGTAAAGATACACAAATTTCCCGTCGAATCCTTGAGCGGCGGACCAGGCGTTTTTGCGCGGTTGCAATGGAAGCTCATCGAGCGGCGCCCAATTCGGGATCGTGACAATGCGCTCCCGCGGAACCCCAAATTCGCGGAGCATGGGCAGAAAGTCGTCCGTGATGGATACGACGGCCGCCGCCTTGCCCAAGGTCTGAATCTCGAGCCGCCGGTACCAGGCGGCGATGATGCTGCCGATGACGGGCAGTTTCTTTGCGGCCAGCTTGGCCACCGCCACACTGTAAAAATCCTGAATCCACGGAACAAAGCGAATTCCCAATTCCGCGCAAGTTTGGGCGATCTTCATCTGCGGCTCCGTCGGAGTGTTGGCGGAGATCACGCAGTCCGGTTTTTTCCGCCGGATCAAGGCCGAGATTTCGTTTCCATACTCGACTTCCATTTTGCGCCTGCGAATGAATTTATACTTGTCGCGGCGGTAATGGGGATTCATCGCCACCTCGGCAGATTCGAACGAGGCAGGATCGCCCGGAGTCCTGGCCAGGCTTCCCCGCGGCGTGAGCAGGCCGCCCGCATACGCGTGGACAACGGAATGGCCGCGGCGCGCCAGTTCCCGGCTCAACTGCACCTGGAACGGGTGCCCGGCGTAATCATGGACAATGGCGTGCATGGCACTAAGAGGCAGTCTGGGGCGCAGGCAAATCGCAGGTCACGCCGCCGTTCCGCCTCCGACAGCGATTGGGGCATTTGCATTCGGAGCGCGCGTGTCGGGAGCGGTCTTTTTCAATTTCAACATCCGGCTTTCCAAAAAATACCAGGACAAAGCCCCGCACAGCAGCGCCCCTGCAAGGGCGATTGGAAAATACTGTGGCTTGGCCAGTCCGTACTGCACAAACAAATTAAATATCAGCATGTGGTAAATATAGATGCCATAGGAAATGTCGTTTCCCCTGAGCAGCAAATCACTCAGAGAGGTGAATGAGTAGGCCGCGGAAACAGTCAACAGCGCCAGTATTACCCGCTGCACGAGCAAATAGGCGCCGATAACCGGGCTCGCGGATCCTCCCGCAGAAGTCACGGGCTGAAGGAATGCCAAAAGGAGATAAGCCGCCAGCCACAATAGCACTTTTCCGGCTAGAATCGGGCGAAGCTGATCAAAGAAGCGGTAAATCAATGTGCCGAAAAGAAGCATCCACAGATTTCCAACCAGGCTAAACCAGACTATTTTATCGATGGCAGAATGGGTCTTCGTTTCTCCAAAATGCAGTCCGTCGAAAACGATAAAGAGCGCGAATGACGACAAGCATAACACAGCCACCAGCGAATTAAAAACGCGGCGGCCGAATCGGTCGCACAAATACACCATGGGTAAAAATATGTAAAATGTGATCTCGATGCAAACAGTCCAAAGCGCGCCGTTCCAGACGCCTGTGCCGAAATGGCGGAAAAATTCGGGATTGTAACTGGCTCCGCCCACCAACGCCGCGCTTAGATACCAGACTGCCACTTTGACCATTGGAACACCTTGAAACACGCCAAGGGCAAACATCAAAGCCAGCCAAAGCGTCGAACAGAAAACCAACGCGGGATATATTCGCAGAATCCGGGCTTCAAAATACGCCTTCAACCGCCCCTGGTTTCGTTCGACCGACTTGGCGATGAGGAAACCGCTAATGCAAAAGAAAATGGGCACTCCGGGGAACAGGTCGAGAAGCGGGATGTGCCAGGGAACGTGGAAAAAGAGGAAACCATGCCCCACGACGACTTGGAGCGCCGCCAATAATCGAATCAGGTCAAAATTATTTCGCCGCGGGTTCATCGTTTCCAAAAGAGAGCCTCATTGTGAGCCGGCGAAGCCTATTTATCAAGCTGCTCTGGCGCTGCGTGCGCTGCCATGGCCGGAGAACTTGACACCCTTGATTTGACAAACGCCCAAAGCTTAAACGGCCAGTTCTTGTCCATGCAGGGCCGCTCAACGAGAAGAAAGAAAACCGTCGCAATGAGGAGCACCGCCGGCAAGACAACCAATCCCTGGATAAACAAATAAACGAGGTAGGGCACTTTGAGCTTCAGATGGGTGGTTGCTTTGGCAAGAATCTCAATGCACGGGAGATGTATCAGGTAAATGGTGTAACACATTCCTCCAATGTTTGTCAGCCATCGCCATTGGAGAAGTCGGCGCAGCCAGCTTCCGGCAAGTGCGCCATAAAGAAATACGCCGATGCACGCGCATTGCTCCACCTGCTCCCAAGGGCCGGCGGCGGATAGCAGCGTGATCAAGGCGGCCACGGCCAGAAAATCAATGACTCCCGGCGGCAATATGGCTTTTCTAGGACTGCGGTTGATCAATTCAAACACGATGAAACCAACCAGAAAATACGGAATCCACAGCAGCAGGGAGTAACTAAGGTGGGGATTTGGCGTGGCAAGGTAGGCCTTAAACAATCCCCAGGCAGCCATGGCGGCCAGAAGCACCGTTATTCGGGCTTGCCAGGATTTCATCTTGAGGAGGCAGAAGGTCAACAGCGGCGCCATGATGTAAAATTGAACTTCTATCTCCAGCGTCCAGCCAGGCGGATTTACGCTCGGCGGCGTGCCGAATAACAAGCCGTTCAAGTAGAAGATGGTTGCGACATAGCTTTCCCAATACGGGACGTCCCCATGCCCAAGATATTTTCCAGAGCCGTGGTAGAGCCCAAGGGTCAGCACAGTGAAAATGATGGTGGTGACGATGATATAGGGGGGTTCAAGCCGCGTAACCCGGCGCAAGTAGTAATGCTTGAGATCGAGAGCGCCCCTTTTTACGAGCGAACTCCTCAGGATGCTGTGGAGTATATAACCGCTGAGGGCGAAAAAAATCATCACTCCCACTCCGCAAGTGAGAAGGATTCGATCCACCGTGCTCCCCACAAAACTCTGGTATTGGGCCTCCACACCGCGAAGGATGCGCTGGTGCAAATGCTCCACCAACACCATCGCAATCGCGACAAAACGGACTCCGTCAATTTCCGGAATATAATTTCCCGAACTTGTTATGCGGCGAAGTTGTGTGAACATCGGTTCTAGAACGTAATTTTAGCGGCTCGAAACCCGTTCGCTTGCTGTCTCGGCTCGAACGGCGCGAGTTTTGGAAGCGGCCTGGTCCATAACGTCCCTCAATTTTTTGCCCAACACCGGCCAGGAATAGCGTTCCGAGAATTCAATGAGATCCCGGACGTCCGCCTCAGTGAATTGGCCGCGGGCGGCGATGCGCGATTTCCAAATCGCCGGATCGTCGTTCTTGGTGACAAGCACGGGCAGCGGATCATCGGCCACCCCGCACAATCCGGCTTGGGTCGAAAGAACCGGAACCCCGCGCCCGCAGGCTTCGAAAAATTTCAATTTGCTTCCTTCGCCGTAGGCAAAGGGCAGGATTGCAAAATCCGCCTCCGCGTACAGCTCGTCCAGTTTTTCTTCCGAAACGTCCGCGAACATTTGCCATCCATGCCGCGCGCAAAGCGCGGCGATGGCGGGCGGCGGCCCGGAACCGACTGCGCGGAATTCCGCGACCTCCGACAAAGCGGGCCAGAATCGGCTGGCAAAATTGGCGAGCGCATCCTGATTCATTTGCGCGGACAAACTGCCAACGAACATCAATACTGGGCGCTTGCTGTTTTTTTGTCCGGCTGCCTCCCGTCGCGGCTTTATTGAAGCGCCATTTTCAACGACTGCATGTTCCAAATCGGGCCGGTGCTGGCGGTATCTTTGTGCATCCGCCTCGCTGACATGCACCAGAATCGTTCCCTTCGGCAGTCGCGCCAGGGATTTTTCCGAGAAGCGGATGGCGCGGCGGCAAAGCTGGCGCAGCCCCGGATTGGTGGAAGCCTTGGCGAGGACATCGTAAAAAACAGGATCGTAATTATGGGTGTCGACGACCAGTGGGACTCCACTCTTGATAACAGGATCCGCCAGCGGCATCGCGTAAAGATGGTTCAGCAGAACGACGTCCGGTTTTTCGGCCAGCGCGTCTGCGACGAGGCGCATCGCTCCCGGCCTGATCATTTTGACGTGCCAGTAACTTTGTCCTGTCAGCAGGGCAAGCGACGCGGCAAACAGCTTTCGATCCCGCCAGGAATAGTCGGGCACATATTGTCGCAATGCCCCGCCGGTGCGCGTTGTGGCAGTGCGCCCGATGAAAACTCCCTCAGCGCCGGTCTCGCCGAGGCCGTTGTACAGCTCCCAGGCGCGCCGGTCCGCGCCGTCCAAAGGCGGCACGTGGCAATGAACGGCTATGTCAAGAAAGCGCATTTCTTTCGGACGCGGACATCACCACGATTCCGGGTGGCGCCAGTGCCGGGCGGCTTCCGCTTTTGATTCTTCCTTCGACAGCCACGGCTTGCGCAGAGGCTTCGCCAATTCGTAACCCGCCTTGATCAGGCGCAAGGTCGAAAGCGCTTCCTCGCCCGTGACCGCCGGTTTTTCGGAAAGCTTGATCGCGCGAATCGCCTTGATGAGCTGATAAAGAAAGCAGTCGTCATAACCATTCGGGCAGCCCATGCGCGAGTTCGCCGGCTGGAGGTCCAGGGGCCACTCCGCGCGGGTGGTCAGGCGCTCCCATGGCTGGTCCGCTTTGCGCCGCGAAAAAATCGTATTCAGCGGCCCGAGCGGGATCCAGTATTGGCCTTCGGAACCCGAGATGTGAAGGCCATTGCAAAGGTTCATATCCCAACTGAGCTGGACATGCCCTTTGGCCCTGGCGAGTGAAACATGGACGACGCTGTTGGCTTCAACGCTGACATCCGAGCCATCGTCGAATGAGGATTCCACGTCACCCGTTCCGAAAAGATATTCAAGCGTATCCAGAACGTGAACGCCTTTGTCGAGCAGCACCCCGCCGCCGCTGGTGTCGCGGCGAAACGGCGCGGCGCTGGCGACCGGCCACCTGTAAAGGCCGCCTTCGCGATGAATGAACGTGATGTCGCTCCCGAGCGCGCCATCCTGGATGCGTTTTCGAGCTTCCACAAAGCACGAATGATAGCGCCGCGTCATGCCGACGGTCAGAACCTTCTTGTGACGGCGAACCAATTCGATAATCCGCTCCGCATCCTCCACGGAACCGGCCAGCGGCTTCTCGCACAAAATATGGCTGCCCGCCGTGACAGCGACTTCGATGTTGGCGGCGTGCATCGGCGGCGGCGAGATGACAATCGTCAGCGAGACATCTTTTAACTTGGCGAAGCAGGCTTCAGCCGATGCGAAATGCTCGGCCTTCGGAAACCATTTGCCCGCCTGCGCAAGACGCTTGGGATTCACATCAACCAACCCGGCAACGTGGCAATCAAGAGTCTTTGCCACATGCTCGAGCGGCTTGCGATGGCCCTGTTCAAGAATGGCCCCGCATCCCAATACAACAATTTTCATACAGCGACGGCAGCCTGAAGGACAGGTTGAGAAATTTTTGACGGATTGGAAAATCCGGCGAAGTCAAGAGCCGCCGCCGTAACGTCCAGCGCTTCGCTAAACGGCACGAGCCGAATGGGCCCGTAATCCCGCTGGATCTTGGTGATCGGCAGTTTGTGAACTGTGTTTTGCAAAACCCAGTGTGCGCGCGAAAGCCTCGGCGGTCCTTCCGCGCTCCGCTGGCCGCTTGGAGGGGACGGCGCACCGACTAGTTTGTCTTTGATCACCGCTTTGGCCTCGGACCCGAGCCATTGTTTCCAAACCTTTTTCGCCAGTTGCGAAAGTGTTCCGTTCTGGAGTGCCCATTCCACCGCGTGCGAGACCTTCAGGCGAAGTTTGCCGTCCGGCCACAAACGCACGGATTCCGCGGGATAGCCAAGACGGGTGGCAAGGCCGCGATAGTATTCAGACCATGTGACCGTCTCTTGATCCGCCACGTTGTAAAATCCCGCTGGGCCAGTGAGTTTGGAAGCCACGCCCAAAATAATTCGCACCAAATTATCGACGAATATCAAGTTGGCGATGCCGGTTCCATTATTTGACAGGACGGCAGTGCCGTGGATCAACTGGTCCGCGACCATTTCCGACCAATTCGATCCGGGTCCCCAGATCAATCCCGGCCGCAGCGTCACGACTTGGATTTCCTTTCTGGATTGCTGGCCCCGCAGCCACGTTTCCGATTGCGCTTTCCCTCGCGCGTAAAGCATCCACGAGTTTTCGTCGGGCGGGGAATCGTCGTTGATCGAAGCATCCAGGACCCGTCCAAATACAGTCGCCGAACTCATGTGAATCAATTGGCGCGCACCCGCCTGGAAGGAGGCTTTATAAACCAGTTGCGTGTCCTCCAGGACTCTTAGCTCGTCGCCCATCGTGAGGTTCACGACGACGTCGGCTCCGCGGAAGGCGCCGGTCAGCGCTTCGAGGTTGCTGGTGTCGACGACGAGGCTCCGCGGGACAGCGGTGCCAAGCCGGGATAAACCGCGATAACTGCGCAGAACAGGAATCGGATCGAACGCGCCGGTGGCTTCAGCGAGTTTTATCAGGCGAGCGCCGACAAAGCCGCCGGCTCCCAAAATGGCGATTCGTGTTGGTTTAGCAGACGAAGTAGTCATCTCTCAAGAATTTAGAATGAATTGCGGGCATTGGGCAACATTTTGAATCTCGAATCTTTGCGCTCCAGTTTCAGGCGCAAAAAGAAAAGGCCACATCGTGAGTGGCCAGCGCCGGCGCTGAACAAATTTAAAAACTTCGTTCAAAGCGAATCGATGAGGCGGAGGTAGTTTTTCGCGCACGCTTCCACCGAGAAATCAGCGGCGCGAGCCCGCAGTTTTTCGCGGTCGAATTTGGTGTCCAGCGCCTTGCACATGGCGTCGGCCAGCGCGGCGGGGTTTCGCATCGGCACAAGGAAGCCAAGGCCTTCCCGGTCTAAGATATCAGCGGGCCCGCTGTGGCAATCCGTTGATACAACAGGGCACCCGCACGCGAGCGCCTCGATGATGACAGTTGGCAGGCCCTCGAAGTTCGATGAGAGCACGAAACACGAGGCAGTTCGAAAAAATGGATACGGATTTAATTGGAATCCGCCAAAATCGACATGGTTGCGAAGGCCCAGGCGATCCACTTGCGCGTTGAGCGCCCCCAGCAATTCGCCTTGTCCGAGGAGGATAAGCCGCGCTTCGCGCCGTTTTACGACGAGCGCCATGGCATCCAGCAGGACGTCGTAGGCCTTTTGATGGTGCAGCCGTCCGACCGTCAGGAAAACCGGAATGGTTGGATTGTCCTTGAGCCACGGATGGGGCACCGGCTCCTTCGCCCTTCGTTCCAGCGACTCGTCGACGACTCCATTGTGGATGACGCTGACTTTCGACTGCGGCAGGCGATAATGCTCTTCAACGGACGAGGCGACGCCTTGAGAAACCGCGACAACCTTGGCCGCCTTGAGATACATTTGGCGGATCAGCCACCGGCGCAGGCCGTGTGTGTGATCCATCTGCTGCGGAATGTTATGCTCCACCGAGACAACAGGCGTGCCCGTTCTGGAGAGGAGCGCAGCGAAGCCTACTGCGGCGTTTGTAAAGTCCAGTTGGGAAATGATGACGCGTGGTTTGGCTTTTCTTAGGTACTTTGCCAATGGCAGAATGGACTGCCGGACGCGGCGTCCACCGAGATCCACCAGATTGCATCCACGGGGGACAGAATTCACAAACGGCCCCGTTCGATGGCCCACGATAAAATCCACTTTCCTGCCGGCAGCCACGAGTCCCGTTGTCAACGTAAGGGTGACCTTTTCCGCGCCAGCTCCTCCGAGCGTCGGAATAAAAGTGGCAATGATGTCGCTGCTTCGCTGCGAAACGCTTCCGGTCATGGTTTGACTTCGGGTTTTGCGAGCGAATTTTCAACGGCATTCGTGCCTGAACGTTGGAAGAAATGACCTACTTTGTCGTGCAATGCGCTGACGGGCGCCGGTCTCAAGCTCACAGCCTTTTTCAACGCCGCTGGCGCCAGCGATTCAGAACTCCGGCATATCCCGATAATCGCCACCCAGCAGAATGTGTAAAATCGATCCTCCAGCGTGGAGTGACTGAATGGGACAATGGCGAGGATTGGAACGCATGCAACCAGCAACTTTGGCTGTCTTCGCCAGCACTCGGCGAGCAGCCAGCCGATGGCCAGCAGGTAGATGAAAAGGCCGGCTATCCCATTATCCAGCCAGACAGCCAGAACCTCGTTATGGGGCATAAACGGCTCCCCTCCGGAAGCCCCGGTTCCGTAACCCAATACCGGATTCGCCTTAATCCCGGCGATGGCGTCCTTCATCAAATAAAGGTGATCCGTGCCGTCCAGATCAATTTCCGAGAGGCCTTTGCCCAGAAGAGCATTCTTGCGGCCTTCATCCTGTTTAGCCACCCAATTTGACTGCGTTGGATGGTAATCGAAGTCGAAATAGTAAGCCCCGCCTATGCAAAATCCGACCACCAGGATGCTGAATACCAAAATATGCCGGATGCTCTTGCTTCCCACAAAAATGAAGTAGGTGACAAGGGTCAGGACAAAAACCAAGGCTCCGCTGCGGCTTAGCGTGCAAAAAAGGCCGCAAGACGACACGGCAACCACCGCCGCGGACAGCCAGGCCGACGGCGATATGGCCAGAAACAGAGCCATCATCACCACGATGGCATCCGCGCTGGCGTTGGCGTCCCAAAGCCATCCGGCAGAACGCCCGGGCGTTTCTTTGACAAAGGCGTCCGAATCATGCCACTGCCACATGTTGGCCACGGTGCAAAGAAAGATGGTCAATCCAGCCGCAATCAGGGCAGTTTTTCGCAACGTAGCCCCGGACCCCCCCAGGCAAAAGACGGCGATGGTAAATACAATCGACCCTATCTGCACCGGCACGACGTCCAACCTTTCCCATGCATTTGTATAAGTGGCGCTGCTGCGGAAGAATGCTTCGATAAGGCGCAGCAGTTGCAACAGGACAAACAGCAGGATGGCGGGCGACGGGCGTGGATGCCTCATCACGCCCACCCCAACGGCGAGACCCGCCATCAGCAGCAGATAGGCTTTGGCTCCGCTCCCAAAATTCCCGAACCGCGAGTAGTAGCCCAGGATGCCCGTCGCAAATGGCACCACCAGCAGGACACCAATTAAAATGACAATGCCGCGGCTGATCTTTGAACTGTTTGTGGAAGTGATGGCAGCCATTCTATCGAATTCTTATTTTATAGGCACTGGGCATGGAGACGGCAATTTATTTCAGGAGCATCGACTCGAGAAAATCCTTGCTGGGCGGGAGGCAATATTGATTTGTAAACCCGTCCCAGCAATACCGCAGCAGCCGCCACAGGCTCGCAAGATTTAACCGGTTGAAAAAGACGATGTAAGCCGAAGTCAATGCGATGTCCTTGCACAGGCGCGCCGGGTTGTTCCAATACACCTCTTGCGCGTCCCCATAAGTGCGGCTCAAAAATACCATATTGCGGTAATAAATCAATCGGCGTTGTTCGTTGGCGATCCATTTGAAGGATAGCTTGAGGGCGGGGAATTTCGTTGATCTCAATCGGTCGGCGGGATGGCGATGCTCCGCCATGACGGTAATCGCTGCTTTGAATCCGGCTCTTCTGACGCGCCAATAAAATTCCACGTCATCGCCCCAGATGAACATCTCTTTCTTCACATTCCCGGCCCTCCTCACGGCATCCGCCGAAAAAAGCACGCCATTGAAAGAAATGGGCGCATCGATCAAACCGTTCACCGCTTCGGCTTTGGCGGCGGCCAGCGTTTTCCCGTGATCGAAAACCATGTAATCCGCATCGCGCTCGACCACCAGCGGGCCAACCATGCCGAGTCCATGGGTGTGGGCCGCCTTCAGCAATCCCTCCAACGCGGTGGGGGCGGGAATGCCGTCATCGTCCATGCACCACATCCAGTCGAATCCCTTCTCGAAGGCAACACGAATTCCCGTGTATTGCCCGCCTGAGCTTCCGCCGTTCTGCTGCGAAACAAATTCAACGTCCGGCTGCGCCCGCAGCCAGTCCTCAGTTCCATCGCTGCTGCCGTTGTTGACGGCCAGAATCAAGTCGGGACGCCGCGTTTGATTTCGCAGTGAATCAACGCAGATTTTGAGATCCGCCAGGCGGTTGTAGGTGACGACTATGGCTGCGATGCGTTCGCTCATTTGGATCGGTCTATCCGTTTGCAACCCGATAGGGTCATCACTGTGACTGCACCGCGCGGTAAAACCGGGCATGGGAGTTGGTTGTCTGCGGCACCGCCACGACGAACGGAGTCGAATCGGGCGTGATGCTCAGGACGCTGGTCCAGTTGATGAGGTTCGTGGAGGTCTGGATGGTGTAAGCCTGCCCAACGGGGCCCGCCATCTGCATGATGAAATATCCGTCCGCAAAAACTCCGCCTTCAACGAAAGACACCCCGGGGACTACTTTGTAGGTGGCGCTGGGAGCGACGCTGGTGATAAGGCCGGACTCGGCCGCATTCGCGCTCACGGTGGCGGAGTTTGTCAAGTCGAACGGGCCCGTATAAACGAAGGAATTCGTCGTGGGAAGGCTTCCATCCAGCGTGTAATAAATGGTCGCATTCGCGTCCGGTGGCTGGATCGTCACCGTGAGCGGGCCGGCGTAGGCGCCGGCCGCGGGCGCAATCACAGGAGGAGCTTCCGCCGGCGTGCCCGGCAGGCTGTTGATCCAGTCTGTGAAGACGTCCACCGCATTTGTGTCAATAATATTGCGCGCCAGGGGCGGCATTTTGATGGTGGGATCGACGGTGTTGATGCGTTGGTAAATTGCCGAGCGCCAGATGTCATGCGGCGAGACGATGTCGACATTGTTGTAGCCAAAATTCGCCTTCGCAGCCAGGACACCAATGATGTTTTGATTGGTCAGCGGCGTATCATAGCGAGCGTCGAACGTCGGCCCTGTTCCGCCCGGCTGGTGGCATTGGGCGCAGTTGGCGTCCAGATACGAGCGGGCCCGCTGCGCAAGCGAGGCGCCGGTGTTGGTGATGGCGGACATGTATTCGTAGGCGGCAATGGCCGCTTCGTCAAAAGCCGGGTTGAACATGCCCAGATGATTCATCGTTCGAAGCTGGTTGTCGGAAACTCCGGTCGCGGGATAGAAGTTAGCGCCGTTGAGCTGGCGCGTGTTGACGCCAAGCACATATCCGGCAACCGGAGTGTGACAAGTCAAGCAATCGGCGGGACTGGGATAATACCAATTTTGCGTCGTCACACCCGAGGCATTGGTGATCGAGATAGCCTCCGTCAAACTATTCGTCAAGAGATCGGCATCGCTGTTATCAGGACGCCATTTATAGGTCACGCCGTAGACGGATCCGTTGGTGTCACGAACCAGCAGCCGCGTTTCCAGGCGGCGCAGCGGGATGCTCGCATTGGTCGTGTTGACAACAAGATCAAAATTCTTCACAAAGACGGTGCCTGACGGAAATGTCCACTGGCCTGTGGGCGCAAACCCAATTTGCTCAGATGGAACAATCGGCGAGACAATGTTGGGAAGCGCCATGTAACGGCTTTTCGTCGCGCCGTCTGACCATAGAATGGTATTTGGCGAATACGGAAGCAGCCCGGCGGAAGGCACGCGATTGAGCAAGTCCGCGTAAGTGCCGGTTGCCGACAGCACCGCCGGAATCGTTCCCGTGAAAACCCCGTTGAATGCGCCGGGCATGTTTTGATTCAGGAAAGGGGCCAGCGCTCCGTTGGTGGAAAGGCCATAACCCGCCCCACTGCCAGCGGCGACTGTAACCGACACCGGAGCGGAGGCGCTGGTGATTCCCGCCGTATCCGACGCCACGGCGACCAGATTGTAGCTGCCCGCCGGCACGTCCGTGACTGTCAGTGAATAGGGCGCGTTGGAAACCACCCCCGCGAGCGAGCCATTCGTGTAAAAAGCGACCGAGGCGATCTCATTGAATTGGTCAGAGGCCGCGGCTGATATTGTGATCGCGGCGCTGGCGGTATAAGTGGAGCCGGCCGCGGGCGCGGTCAATGCAACCGCAGGCGGTGGGTTGGTCAGCGGATACAACTGCGATTGCGGAACGACCGCCAGAGGCGTCGATGGGCTTTGCCAGGAGAGGCTGATCTGCTCGTTGTTCGTATCCTGATAATGACCCAGCACGATATTGTAGTACTGCTGCGCCTGCATCGGGATCGTCGCGCTCCAAGTCGTTGGCTTCTTATCGTGCCATTGCAGGATGAGGGGCTGTCCGTTGACCGAAAGGGAAACGCCGTCGTCCGCGGTAACCGAGAATGTGTAATTCTCGGAATATTGCGGCCGCACCATTCCAGTCCAGAATATGGAGTAATCTATGTATCCGAGGGCGGACGATGGCGGGGCGGCGGACCAATTGAAATTGATCACGGCGTCGGTGCGAACCATGAGCGGAGCGCCCGTTGGAATATTTGTCGGGAAGATTCCGGCGTAGTACTGGCCGAGCAGACCCGTGCCGTTCCCCGCAGCCGCCGTATTGACAAAACTGGCGCTTGCGACCGGGCTGTAAGAGGAACCATTGACTGTCGCCGCAGCCTGGACGAGGGCGGTGTTTGTCAATACAAACGGCCCGCTGTAAAGAGCTGAATTCGTAGTGGGCTTGGAGCCGTCGAGGGTGTAGTAAATCGAGACGTTGGTCCCGGCGTCGCTCAATGTTATGTTGATCGAGTTTGTAAACAGGCCGCCTGCCGGGGCTATCAATGGTTCAGGAATGAACGAATTGATGCCAAGAACATAGACCGAATAAGCCGCGCCCACATAAACTTTGCCGTGAAAGACGGTCGGGATCGTTTGTTTCACTGGGACGCCGAGCAAGTCGCGGGAATCGGCTTGCTTTGAGTTGTAAAGCTCCTGGCTTAGGTTGGTCGCGTTGTAGGCGTGCAGCACGCACGGGCTGGACTGCGGGGATTCCTCTTGCAGAACCCACGCGATGGCGTTGCTGACGCCGTTCGCTGAAATAACAGGGGTTGCGCCCGGGAAATTGAATGGCGTCAGGGACTCCGTGACTGGAGTCGGAGTTATTTGTCCATTGGTGATCGCAAACGCCTTTAGAACATCAGGAGGGCCTCCCAGGGTGCCAGCCTGATAATAAATCATGTTGTTGAAGTAGGCCGGCGAAGCCCATGTGCCTGTAACCGCATTTGGCACTTCCTGCACAATTTGATTGTCGTTGAAGGCGTTGTAATGGCCGAGCGAATCGCGATTGAGGAGATAGATTTTCCCTTCTTTGGCGCAGCTTACCATGAGGTGGGGATACAGGGCGCTGCCGGCGCTGGCGGGCAGAAGCATGACGCCGTCTGAAGATAGGTCCAAATCCTTCGAGGTGAGAAAAGCTTGATTGTAGGGAGTGAAGTAATCCAACAATGCCAGCCCGTTCGTCGTCGCCAGTTTGATAACACTTTCGCTGAGATTGTAGCTGGACGCCAACGCGTAATTGGTGCCGAAATCTCCATTGCCGGTGGGAGTGTAAATGTTGTTATATTGGTCCGCGGCAAGGCCGGCGCCAGACATCCAGATGCCGCCGGAGGCGCCGTTTGGAGTTACATTGAAAACTCCTGTATTGGTCAGAGTCGCGGCGTCATAGCCCAGTATCCACCCGTGATAGGGCTGGACGTCCGCGTAGGAAGCAAAAGACACATACACACTTCCTCCCGCCAGCAGAAGCGCCGGCCGGGCCTGCAACAGGAGTGGATTCCACGCCACATGGCCGTTTCCATCATTGTCCTGGAAGCCGGTAGCTCCAGTTCCAGGGTAGTTTGTGCATTGAATCACAACTGGACTGTTCGAGCGTTCGCTCCCCGTGGTGACATCCAGGGCATGCAGGCGGTGAATAAAGTTTGTTCCGCCTGGCAAGGATTCCTTCGTCAAAGCTTCGATATAAATTGTGCCCGAGACAGGATCTATGACAGGTGTTGCGATGATGCCCGCCGGCCCGGTGAAATCGTAGTTGAAATCGGCTTGGGCGGCGATCGTGACGCCTGCTGCCGGGTTGATGAAACTGGTTTGCCAGAGCAGCCCCGCGTTCGTGCCGGTGGCAACGCTGTCGGCGTCGAAGGCATAAACTGAATCATGGTCCGTCACAACAAAGAGGACATTGCGGCTTCCGAGGCCCGGAATCATCACATTGGTCAGGATGAGCGGTTCGGCGTAAACGTATCCGTCAACAGCATGAGTGGCAACCACGCCGAAGGAATTGGAATTCACATTGGTCAAAGTCAATACCGTCTCATTCGTATACTGGCCCGTGCGGGCGTTATCGTAATGCCAGGTCAAGACAGAGTCGTAGTTGGGCGTCGTGATCGCGGGTTTGACGGAGAGGGTCGCAATTGAACTGACAAGAGTGGGCGCGGCAGGCGCGCTGATCGCCACCTGGAACTGGAATCCATTTGCAGCCGTTGCGGGCGCAGATGCCACGAATTGGAAATTCGTGGCCCCGGCTATGTTGGTGAACGATGTCGAGCCGGGTGGCGCGGATTGCCATTGATAAGAAATCGGGGGGCCGCTTCCGCCCGGAGCATCGGCGAAATACGTCGCGGTTGCTTGAACCGTGAATTCGGCCTCGTCGCCAGCGTAGATGACCGCATTTTGGGGCTGGCCCGAAACGGAGATTGCGGCATTTCCTTCAGCAATGCTCGACAACACGGAGCCGGTGAGAGCCGGCGCAGTGCCATTGGCAGGATCCGGCGCCCCCGCGAGTTTGTAGGTCGCGGCGAAGGTGGATACATACGTAGGAACGGAATGGTGAACTGCCTTCATAAGGTAGGGAACCCCCGCAGTAAGCGTGATCGTATTCCCCGTCGGCCAGGCCGTCCCCGCGAACTGGTCCGATCGCTTCGATGAAACGACGCTGCCGCCGTAGGAGCTCAGCCAGGATCTCGTATTGGAGGCGGAGGTTTCCTGGGCGATCAAGTGCAGGTTCGCGCTGGTTGCATCCGTGCTCAGGAACAGATCGGCATCGGCTCCTGAGGCAACAAAAAAGACATAGTTGCCTGTCTGGGGCGGAGTAAACCAACCGGTCAGTGTCTCCGCAAAGTTCCCACCACCCGTCTCCACTATTTCAAATGAAGGCAGGTGGCGAACGTAGGCCGGAGGATTTGTATAAGACGAACTCTCCAACTGCGCTCGGGTGGCGCCGGGGTAAACCGCTTCGATCACCAGCCCGGGCGCTTGCGCCTCCAGCGACACGTTAACAAGCGTCGGGCCATGGGCTGCGCCAGCGATATAGCCCGGCGCATAATCGAGCGCATTGACGATAACGGTATTCGTCACCGCAAAGGGTCCGGTGTAAACCTGTGAATTGGTGGTCGGCGTCGATCCGTCTAAAGTAAAATAGAGAGTTGCTCCTGGTGTGGAAGCGGAGATCGTGACCGTCTCCGAGTTGGTGAACATAACAACTCCCCCAGGGGGCGTGATGACCGGCAATTCGGCAAATGGGCCGGCACCGTAAACCGAGAGGCCATATTGCCCGCCCACGTACACTCTCCCTCCCGCAATGGTGGGTGAAGTGAACTGCACGGCAGGGAATGCGCGATCGCGAAGAGGCGCTTGGGAGCTATCGTAAAGTTCCTGGGATAAGTTATTGGCGTTGTAGGCATATAACACCGCCGGCCCTCCAGTGGCGTAATTATCAAATTGCACCGTCCAAACGATCCCATTGCTGTTGCCGTTCGCCGAGACTGCCGGAACGCCGCCATCAATGAAGGAGTTGGCCGATTGATTGCTGTAAACCATTTGGCCGTTTGTAATGAAGACTGAATGGATGTTGTTATAATCGCCTTGAAAAAAGAGCTGATTATTGAAATAGGCGGGCGTGCCGTTGAATGCTGTAAATAACACCGTTGAAAGCTCTTGTGGAATCCGGCTGTCTCCCGAGGCGTTATAGCCGCCGAGCGAGTCGCGATCCACCAGATAAAGCGTTCCGCTCTCCTGGGCCGAAACCATCAGGTGCGGATGCGCGGCGCTGCCAGCCGAATCAGGCAGCAGCGCAACACCTGTCACACCAAGGCTGGCTCCGAAAGATTCCAGCGTTGACTCGTTGTACGGGCGGAAATAATCGGCTTCCGCCAATCCATTGGTCGTTTCCAGCTTCACAAAGCTGCCACCCAGCGAATCACTCTTGGCGGAGGCATAATTGGTGCTGAATGTTCCGCCAGAGGTGGTCAAGTAAATGTTGCCCGCCGCGTCCGCAGCCGGTCCTCCGCCGGACATCCAGATGCCCGCCTGGCTGCCATTGGGAGCGGTGTTGAAAATCCCGGTCGGCTGGAGTGTCTGGGCGTTGTAGGACAGGAGCCACCCTTGGAACGGCGGGGTCTGGTCCGGACTCGAAAAAGCAATGTAAACATTTCCGTTGGCCAGCAGCAAAGCCGATCCGTTGAATTGATTCGCGGCGTTAAAACTCACCACTCCTCCAACGCTATTGTCGCCAATGCCGCTGACCGATGGCGAAATTTCAACCGGCCCCCCGAATTTCTCCGCACCGGTTCCCACGTCAAGGGCATGCAGCCAGTGGAAAACAACGGGAATTCCCTCAATGAGTTCCTGGGTTTCCGCCTCCACATAAAGCGTTCCGGTCACAGGATCAATGACGGGTGTGCCGGTGATGCCCACCTCGGGTGTGGACGGCGTCAAAAATATGCCGGCGTCGAAGCTCCCAGCGAGCACGGCTCCCGGCGTCACCGTCGTTATGCCGCCCGCGACGTTCAGGAAGCTGGTGCTCCACAGAGGCGATGCATTTGCTCCAGTGGCATTATCGGCATCAAATGCGTAAACGCTGTCGTGCTCCGTGGCGACGAAAACGACATTATGCTGCCCCTTTCCCGGAATCGTCACATTCGTCATTACCAGCGGCGAGGCGCAGACGTAGCCGTCCACCGCGTGACTGAAGAGCAATCCAAATGTGTTGGTGTTCACCGAAATCGGCGTCAAAGCAATTTCGTTCGTCATTTGGCCCGTGCGGGCGTTGTCGTTGTGGTAAGTTAATACCGAGACTGGGTGAGTGGGGATGCTCGGTGGCGCGCGCCGGAAAACGACATTGTCGATCCAATAAGCAGCTTTGTTCGTGAGCGCGCTATTTCCAATGGAGAGAAGTCCTATATTCGCCCCTGCGTAGGCTGCATTCGGAATGGATGAAAAATAGCCCGCGAAATGCTGCCAGCCGTTCGTCGCCGCGAGTGTGGCGCTGGTTATAAGGAACGACCATGGATTTACAGTCAGCTCAATAGCTCCATAAGTGCCATCCGTGGCCAGATAGGAGTTGGTGACGTCCACCTTGATATCGAACTCAAATGAAATGAAATTGGAAGAGTAGTATTCCTCGTTCACCCCCAAAGAGGCTGTCGAAAACGAAAACACGGCGGCCTGCGGCGTGACAGGATTTCCACCGGCCAAGCCAGGCCAATCTACTGTCACATACATGGACCCGCTGTTTGGATTCGACGGGGATGTTTGTTTGGGATCCCAAGTGATCGCAACGGGGTTGGTTCCGGCGGCATCCCAGTCAAGCCCGGGTGAATTGCCAATCTGCACAGTCGAAGGGCCGTCGAAGGAATCGATGACGGCCGTCGAGATTGGAGCCTGCGAGAACACGATATTGTCAATCCAATATGAGACCTTGTTGGTCAGGATGCTTGTGCCTTCGGATGCCAATCCTACGACTGCCCCGGCATAAAGACCCGGGGGAATCGCTGAAAAATAGCCGGTGATGTGCTGCCAACCGTTTGTTGCCTGCAAAGGAGCCGCCAGCACAAGCGGCTCCCAGGGATTTACGGCCAACTCCACCACGCCGTAAGATCCGTCCGTGGCGGGATACGAATTCGCCACATCCACTTTTATATCGCAGTCAAAAGCGAGGAGATTGGCTGAATTAAATTCTTCATTGGCGGCCAAGCCAGCGGTGGAAAATGCAAAAACAACGCTATTGAACCCCGTGGTGTAGTTGGGGGATCCAGGAGTTGGCCAATCCACCGTCACGTACATCGCGCCCGCATTCGGATTGGCGGGCGAGGCTTGCGCGGGGTCCCATGTTACGGCGACGGCATTTTCTCCGTAGCTGACCCAATCAACTCCCGGGGAGTTCCCGACGATGACGCTTCCGGCGCTGGGGAAGGAGTTCACGACCAGGCCTTCCGCCCCAGCCGGGCTGGCGGAAAGCAACGTTAAGGCCGCGGCGCCGGCCGCCAGCCATGCTGTGAATGTGGACTGCGAGGACGATTTCAAACTGCGTTGCGTTGACATGGGATGAACTGGTTCTGAATTGCGGGCCGGCTCGGTCGCTTGGACGGGCTCAGGTGTGCCGGCTAAAGGCAAATGACTGCTTTCAAGGAGAACAATGGTGAATAACTCGGACTCTACAGGGGATCAGGCGCTGTGCCAACTAAAAACGTCAATAATTAAGATTCAATTGCACGCCGAACTGGCTGTCATCCAGGCCGCCGTCGAACTGCGATTGGCGGTTCAGCCACTGCCAAAATATCGAACCGGTGAAGTGACGGGCGATCTTCGCCGCAAAACTGAATCGAACCGAGCTGTAGCTGTCCGTATGCGTGACGATGGGCCGGGTCACGGTGGTTGCATCCTGCCCGAAATAGCCGAAGCTCAAAGTCGCGGTATAACGGCTGGTGATGCCCTGGGACAAGTCCACCGTAGCGCCGGTGCTGGTGTAATTGTAACCGTTAAAAATCGAGGCGTACAAGGTGCGATAAGCGTTCAGGCGCACAGTGGTTCGCGGCCCGGGGCGATACTCTCCAAGCAGTGAAAATACCGGGTTGAACACCATCGGATTTCCATTTTGATACTGCCGCAATTCGCCACCCGCCGAGAGGTCCAGCGTGAGTTTCTGCGTGCGGAGATAACGCCCCCGCAAGCGCAATTGCTCATAGGTTTCGTCTTGATGGTCCGCCACGATGTCTTCTCCCGCCAGCACACCCAAACTGACGGGCATGTCTTCCGCCAGGTTGTAATTGAACCAATCCTCGGTGTTGTATTCGGTGTAGCCGACCAAATCGGTGGCGGCGTAGTCGACGCTCAGGCGGTGGAAATCGGCTTCAACAGAGGTCTTTTCGCCGAATTCATATGCGCCGGAAAGCGTTGTCGTCATCGACTCAACGACGGTCCGCTGGCCCGCTTCGACGATCGTCATCTTCTGGTCCGAATAGTCTTGTTTGGCGCCAAAGACGAACTTGTTCATGGGATACAGGAAATCAAAGGTCGCGAACTGGTCCAATGAATCGTTCGAGGTGTATCGGTCAAATTCCTGGAAGCGCGGCGCGTAATCCAGCATCAGCAATTTCCCCGCGCGCCATTCTGCCGGCACCACAATCATATTGCCTGGCGTCAAACTCAGGACATCGTTGTATTCCTGCCGAAAAGCAATGAGCGCCGCGTCGTCCCCAGCGACCGCCTGCAAGCCGGGCTGCACCATCCAGATCCCGTCGGCTTCCTTGTCAGACGTGGAGAGGAGGATGTTGTTATCGTAGGTGAAGCTGGTCATCAGCCTTGGATGCAAATTAAACGGGCCGAGACGGCGATCCCAAAGCTTGTTTAGAAATGAATCACTCGTTGATTCGTTGGCGTAGGCGGGCGCCGCGCCGTTGGTGCCCGCCGTTGGCCCAGCCTGATCTTGCGCCAGCGCCGCGATCCCCGTTGCCAAGAATCCCGCCACCGCCAACATAATACCGCCTTGCCGCAACACGCAACGCCGCAGAGATGCATCGATTTGCATTAATCAAATAATTGGTTGCAAGGCAAGTGAGCATCCCCGCCTCCATTTCAGTTTAGAATCCAGTCGCCACAAAATTAGTGCCGCTGCCCTTTCGCAGCTTCCGCCCAAAGCTGGGCTGTTTGTTTTATGACCGCATCGCTGTCGTTTGTCCCTACTTGGAGCTTGGCCTTCTCCAGATACGTTTGCAAGCCCGGCAAAGCGTTGGCAAATCCTGCCAGCACCAGATTCTTCTGGCTGGGCAATTCCCGCGATGCAATCAGCGCAATATTGGCCGAATGGTTCGGAGCTTCCTTGCATGCGGAATAGACGATTTTTTCAACTTCCCCTGGAGCGGCACAAATGGCGGCTTTGACGAAAATCAGCACATCATCAGGTTGAAGTTCAGTCGCCGTCGTCACCGCCGCCTCTGCGTTGGTCGGGCATCGATGGCATATGGCGCTCACCAAGTACGGCATCACCCCGGGCTTGGTCATGGTGGCGGCGGCTCGCAACACATCATCGGTGACAAGATCGCGCGCCGCAGGTTCAGCTTCGGCGACCAATTCTGCCGCTTTGGCGGGCATTTCTGGAACCGAAACGGCGCTGAGAGCAAGAAACGGCGTCGCTTCCCTGGCATTTCCCCCCCTCGCGGGGACCAAGCAGTCCAACACCATTACAGCAACGACGGTGGTCAGTATTACACCCCATTTCTTAAGATGGACGTTCACCTTATGGTAAGGATTGTCGGATAAGTTTTAATAAGTCAATTGTTGGCAAAAGCTCCGCCCCGTCAGTTCGCAACGGCAAACTTCCGATTTTGCTCACCTGCAATCCTGTGTCCCTGGTTGCATTTCCAATGCCGACCCCGTTCGCTTTCTTCAGATCTGCAATGATTTAATTCCCTTTCCGTCAGCGACATACGCCATCACCGCCTTGTAAACAAATGCATGGCTGTCTCAGAGCCCAAACCTGAATAGCAACGGAAAGAAGCAACGCCACCTATCAAGCCTCTTATTACCCTGACTGGGGCCGAGTTGCAAGAGTTTTTTGCCAAAATTTCGCTGCTGCCTGTTTTTGACCGGCCTCTTTAGAAAGTGGGTTCCGGCGCAATCGGGCTTCCTTGGTCGTTGGCCATGGCGATTTTGACGTGCTGGCGCGCAAGGATGAAGCAGCCGGCCAGCACCAATAGTTCGCTAAAGAGGTTGACGCTGCACGCCGCGTACATGCCGTATTTGGGCAGCAGATAGATATTGCAGAGAAAGCTGATGGCCGCGGTTGGAAATATGACCCAAAACACCTTCTTGTCTTCCGCTTGCGCCCACAAGCCCTGGGCAAACAATCCGTTGAAGACCACAACCACCTTTGACGTGAAGAGAACCGCAAAAGGGATGGCGGATTCCGCCAGATCCCCGCGGTAAAGAAGCCGGAACACCATCGGCGAAAGCACAAAGGCCAGCACGCACACCGGCGCGCTTAACAGAAACAAGATTCCCGCCAGCTTCAATTGCTTGCGCCACATTACGTCCGCGCCGAGCTTGCGCCATTCCACGAAACGGGGAAACAGCAGGGCAGGGACCAGAGTCAGGATTTGCTGGGCTGACGCGATCAGCTTTGTGGCGGCTGAGTACTTGCCGAGTTCTTCTTGCGATGAAAACAATTCCAGCATCGGCGATTCCATCGCAACATAGACATAGATGAGAATTCCGGAGACAAAGAGCCAGCGGCCTTCATGAAAAACAGGCCAGAATCCACGCATTTTGCTCCAGCGAATGGGAAGGGGCCACAGCCGTTTTAGGGCGGAATGGCATTGCACGAAGAACTGAATTACGGCCGCCACCGCCATCACCACGACGTCCCACCCAGCGGGCTGGCCAGGGCGGAAAGTCATGTACAATCCCGCCGTGCATAACGCGGCTACTGTCGAGGCCCGAAAATTGGCCGGCATATCCTCTTCTGCCATGTTGATCCAGGCGGGCAGAATCGCGGTGAACACCAGCAACGGCCACGATGCCCAGATTCCCAGCCACCAGTCCGCGGGCGGATGAATCACCCATGCGACCCCCATCGCCAGCAGCCCGATGGCCATGCTCAGGAAAAACCGCTGGCTCATGGCGGTCTCGATCCACCCCTCGCGTTCCTCCTTTGTCGCGGCTGTTTTGTACCGCCGGATAAAAAGCGGATCGAGCGAACAAGTTACAAACAGTGTGAGCCAGAGGGAGACAGGCGTAAGGAACCCCGACACACCGAGCTTTTTCGAACCAAGGCAATTCTGGGCGTAGATCGTGGCGGCAAACGTGATCAGCCGGGAAAGGCCAAGGTAAAGGATGATTTTGGCTGCCTGTTTTGCAAAACGGTGCGAGGCCAGTTTTTTAAGGAGCGTCATTCTTTCTCGGCGCGGCATCGTGAGGTAAGACTCGAACCGGCGCAAGTCCATTTGACGCGATGAATCGACGGCGGCGCAAATCAGATTTTGTAAGCTGATTTGCGTGCCTCCACGCTGCCCATGTGCCATTTTTAATAATGCAGTCGTTATGTGTCTGGGAAAAAAAGGGAATTTCGGAAAGTGGTTAATCAATCTCAAATTCGACCAAACAGCGCTGCCACGCCATGGCCTCGGTTCGGCTCAGCGGGCGACCCTGCCAAAAGCCGCGTTGCGTCACCGACGGGTCTGCCACCACGGCATTTTGCAAGCGGCTGGCTCGTGATTCAATTAGGTTGACCGTTCCCGGCGGATTTGTTGAGCTTTCCTCCGCCAAAAGGCATAGCTATCTGAATATGAAGTATCTCATCGTTGGATCCGGCCTGACCGGAGCCGTGATCGCCCGCGCGCTTGTGGACGCAGGACGGCAAGTTTTGGTGGTGGACAGGCGCACACACGTTGGCGGGAATGTCCATGATCATTGCCATCCCAGCGGCATTCGCATTCACACCTACGGCCCCCATTATTTTCGCACCAACGACGATGATCTGTGGGCCTTCGTCAACCGCTTCGCTAGCTTTTACAAATACGAAGCGGCGCTGGTGTCGTTGGTCGATGGGAAGTATGAGAACTGGCCCATCGCCGGCAGCTACATTCGCCGCGTCCTCGGTCCGAAATGGGAGCCGGAATTCAAAGGCACGCCCGCCAATTTCGAGGAAGCCTCGCTCTCGATCATGCCGCGGATAGTCTACGAGAAATTCGTCAAGGGCTACAACGAGAAACAATGGGGCGTCCCAGCCACCTCGCTCTCCGCGGGACTGGCCCGGCGCTTCGACGTCCGCGAAGACGATGAGCCGCGCCTGATGCGGCACAAGTACCAGGGCATCCCCGAAAAGGGCTACTCAGATTTGATGATCAACATGTTCAAGGGCGTCCCGGTGCTGCTCAATTGCGATTATCTAAACAATCGCGACCAGTTCAAAGACGCCGGGATGACGATCTTCACCGGCCCCATTGATGAATACTTCGGCTGCGATTTGGGCCGATTGACCTATCGCGGCCAGCAGCGCCACCACGAGTATTTGCCGGACGTCGATTTCGCCCAGCCTTGCGGCCAGGTCAACAATCCCGATCCAACGACCGGCCCGCACATTCGCACGCTGGAATGGAAGCAGATGATGCAGCCGGAATACGCCAAACGCATCCGCGGCACCGTACTGACCCGTGAGATAACGGTCACGCCAACGGATCCGAACGCCTTCGAGTATCCGTTCCCGGACGAAAAAAACTCGAAGCTTTACCAAGCCTATCGCGAACGGGCCAAAGCCACGCCGGATCTTTTGATTTGCGGCCGCCTCGGCGAGTACCGTTATTACGACATGGACCAAGCCATTGCCCGCGCGCAACTCCTCGCCACACGCATTTTGAACGGAACCGCCGCGCAAGACCAAGGGTAGCGCAGGTTTTCAAACCTGATGCTCCATTGCAATTCAGCGATTGCTTTGGGATTGAAAGCTCGCTCCGCGTTTTTTAACGTCCGTCGTGCGCGTTGCCACCATCTTGATCACGATGATTGCCGTCTCTATTGCCGCCGGCGCCCCGCTCATGACTTGGCCTGATCTCCTGAATCGCCCGCATCCACGCCCGACAACGACCATTGATTACGGCGCCGACTCGCTGCAGAAAATTGATCTCTGGCTGCCTGAAGGGAAGGGCGAGTTTCCGGTCGTCGTCATGGTTCATGGCGGCTGCTGGCAGACTGCCATCGCGGACCGGCATATCATGGACTGGATTTCCGACGATCTGCGCAAGGACGGAATCGCGGTGTGGAATATAGAGTATCGCGGCGTCGACCGCGCGGGCGGCGGATATCCTGGCACGTTCAGCGACGTGGCAAAGGCGGCTGACCAGATGGCGGCGGACGCGGCAAAATATCATCTTGACACAAATGCGGTGGTTGCGGTTGGCCATTCGGCAGGCGGCCATCTGGCATTGTGGCTCGCGGGGCGCCCGAAGCTGCCCAAGGCGAGTCCTCTGCATTCCGAAAATCCATTGCGCATCGCTCATGTCGTCTCGCTTGGAGGATTGCCGGATTTGGAAGCGACCGCAACAAGCCCTGATAACGGCTGCGGGTGCGAAGTTGTGGCGCGACTCATTGGCACCCGGCGCACGGAGCCTTATGCCGACACTTCGGTGCCGAGGCTCTTTCCGCTTGGCGTTCCGCAGGATCTTGTCAACGGCCGCGAGGACAAAATCATTCCGGGCCGCATGGCGGTTGATTATGTCGCGAAAGCAACTGCGGCCGGAGACGTGGTTGCGCTTCACGTTATGCCAGGCACCGGCCATGTGGAACTTATTGCGCCGGAGTCCGCCGCATGGGCCGAGTCCAAGCGGCTGATCAAGAAAGCGCTGGGCAAGTGACACGCGAAGAGGCACGCGCGCTTGACGCCGCTGACCCGCTCGCTTCGATGAAGCAGCGTTTTGCGCTTCCGCAAGGAGTCATCTATCTCGATGGCAACTCGCTCGGCGCTTTGCCGAAGGCCACGGTCGACGTCCTCGCCGACGCGACCAACCGCCAATGGGGCGAGCGGCTGATCCGAAGTTGGAATGAAGGCTGGATGGAATCGCCCCAGCGCATCGGAGCAAAAATCGCGGCATTGATTGGCGCGGCAGCCCGTGAGGTCATCGTCGCCGACTCCACGTCCGCCAATCTATTTAAACTTCTGGTTGCCGCGCTGCGAATCGATCCGGCGCGGCGCGTGATAGTCAGCGAGCAGGGGAATTTTCCAACCGATCTTCACGTCGCGGAGGGCGCGGCAGGCTGCGTTCCCGGCGCCGTGCTGAAAGCAGTTCCGCGCGGCGAAATTGCGGCAGCCCTTGGACGCGACACGGCAGTGCTCGTGCTGACCCACGTCCACTACAAGACAGGCGCGCGTTTTGACATGACCGCGATGACAGCCGCCGCGCACAAAGCTGGCGCGGTGGTGCTTTGGGACCTCAGCCATTCGACCGGCGCAATTCCCGTCGATTTGACTGCCGCGGGCGCCGATCTTGCGGTGGGCTGCACATACAAGTATCTCAACGGCAGCCCCGGCGCACCCGCGTTTCTCTACGTGGCCGCGCGCTGGCAGGAGCGACTCGCAAGTCCGCTTTCGGGGTGGATGGGGCACGCCGCCCCGTTCGCGTTTGCGGACGCTTATTCGCCCGCGCTCGGCATGACGCGCTGGCTGGCGGGCACTCCGCCCATCCTCGCAATGGCCGCGCTGGAGGGCGGCATCGACCTCTGGCACAACGTGGATCGTGACGTGGTGTGGAAAAAGAGCGAGGCGCTCTTCGGCATTCTCGCCCAGGCCGGAGACTTGATTGGACTTGAATGCGTCACACCACGCAAAGCCGCGGAACGAGGCAGCCACATAAGTTTCCGCCACCCTGACGCCTATGCCATCATCCAGGCACTGATCGCGCGCGGCGTCATCGGCGATTTCCGGGAGCCCGACATACTCCGCTTCGGATTGACGCCGCTTTATCTAAGCCATGAAGACGCATGGAACGCCGGCGATATTTTGCGAGATGTCATGTTAACAAAAGCGTGGCGCGACCCGCAATTTTCGGAGCGAAAACCCATCACTTAGCTTAAGCGGAAACGAGGCGATCTGCCCTTTGCGGCGCCCCCTGATATGGAATTCAAAGGGCAAACAGGCGGGTTCCTCGCCATTTTCGGTGGAATGAGGCAACTCGTCAGCCGTCGCTGCGGGACAACCCATTTGGAATCCAGGATTGGCACTGGCTTGGCCAAAGCTCGGTATAATGTATGATCTCGAAAAAGGGGCAACACCCGCTACACGGTTGACCATCAACGAGATAAGGGGCAACAAAAATAGCAACAAACCCGCAACAGACCCGCAACATTTCTTCCCGCGCTGTCTGGTTGCATGAAACGCGGCGTCTTTCCGTCGTTCCCTGAAAATTTCCATCAAGATGCCTGCACCATCATTGTTCCATTGAAAACAGCGAGGAACCAACAGGCGGAGTTTCAACCCCGCCACCTTTACAGCCTTTGATTGCTCCTCATCGCAGGTCCAAAACTCCTCAATGCCCTTCGCGCGGAAGAACGCAAACAGGGCTGACGTGTCAGCGTAAACGAGCGGCATACTTCCGTGCTTTCCTCTCCTTCAACACGGGGTTTGGGCGCGTCGCCCCGGATTTTTTCTGCGCCTTCCAAACTTCCGCCATGATCTCGAGTCACTCCGGATCCATTGACTCCGCCGCAGGGACCAGAAAGACGTCTGCGCGACCGTCTCCCAATACACGGAATCGCTCGCCCTGACGCGCGCGATCCAGAAGTTGTCCGGTCTTTTCGTGCAGTGTCTTGGAAGTCACATCGGTCATACCCATCAAATGCACACTTGCGAGGTGTCGCGGTCAAGCCGGGTTTTTAGAGCGTGTTTTGAAAATTGCTTGGGCGGTTTGAACAGGAGGAAGTCCGAGGAAACGGAGATGGAAAAATCATCGGTGCAATGGGGGGTATCTCACTTTGCACCTCCACATGTTTATGCCGCCACCTACGGGGCTTATACCTTGAGCATCGGTTACTACAAATATTTCGCCCCTGACGGGGCTTCTGATCTGGCGCCAGAAGCTGGCTCGAGCGCCGATATTTGTAGTTACACGCCCGAAAAACCTCCTAAGCCCCATCGGGGCGACATAGTAGCCTTGAGATAAAATGAGATACGCCGGTTGCAACCGGGCGCATCTCAGTTTTAGTGAGGGCGGACTTCTGCAAAAAGCTCCGCAGAGCGACAAGTGATCGCTCTCTCCCCGCCACGCTTGGCGGGGAGAGAGAAGGAGAGAGGGGCAACTCGTTAATGCTAGGCGAGGCGATGCGCATTGAGGCCGATGGATTTTAGTCGTTTGCTAAGCTCCCCTCTCCCTAACCCTCTCCCCGCTGGGCGGGGCGAGGGAATCCGCGTTTCGTCGGCAAGGGATTGCCAAAAAGTGAGATGCGCCCGTTGCAACCTCAAAGGCCATTTTTCTCTGTTCTCTCGGTTTTTCTCCTGTTTAATTTCAGAACCCTTTCCTCCCCGCTACGGCACGCGGAGCCTATAGAACAACTCCGCGTTCATGGGCGAAATAGCGTTGGTAAACGAGAAATTTCCTTTGCTGTCAAAATTGCCGTTGGTCAGCACCGTCCAATTTGCCTTCGACAACAATAGATTTGTTGACACGATCACATGGTAAGTTCCGCCGGGCCCGGCATTGTTTGTCCCGCTCGCCACGAAGCCGCCGCCACTCGCTGACACGTGCAGGATTATTGGCACAGCCACGTAGGTGAATTTGTCAGCCGAATTCGTTGCCGATTTTCCATAACCGAAAATGGGTTCATGGACGTTGGCACCCGGGCCGTCGTCGGTATCCGGCTCATAAAGACCAGATTGAACGGTGACATCCACCGTCCCCGAGCCAGACGGAACTGTCACAGAAATCTGGGAGTCACTTAGGGCCGTGGGAGCGGACGCCTCCGTTGCGCCGAAGAAGACGGAAATATGCCCGGCGGCGCCGGAGAAGTTATAGCCGCCGATCGTCAAATGCGTGCCTGCCGCTCCGGAGCTTTGGCTAAGGTTGGTCACGGCCGGTGTTAGATTTACTATATCGAAGTTACTGGCGGTAAGCTGTTCTAATCCGCCCAGGATATCGTCCATGTTCCAAACTACACTGATGCCGTTGGTGGTATTCACCGAGGCGGATGCGCCGGTGACGAACATCGGGCTGCCAATGTCCGCGAGGATCAAGCCATACTGTTGCATCGCGCGGGCCACAATTTGTGATTCCGGCCCCATCGCAGCCATAAGGGTGTTTACGGTGCTGTTGTTCTTCAGGCGCAGCCGCGCGCCAAATGGGAGCGTCCCGGACGCATTAACAATATGAGAAGCTGGATAAATGTATTGGTCGCTGACGATGCTTTTCGGCAAGGTCATCCGCAGCGCATGATTGATGGCGCCGTGGCCGCCTTGCGACACCGGCAGCCCTTCGTCCGGGCGCGCGAGACCCGCAAGAATGGATAATCCCGCAGCGTCGGCGGAGGTATAACCGAGAGTGCGAAAGTCATTCGTGTTAAAATTCCAAACCGTTTCCTGCGCCGCGTGCCAGTTGCCGTCGGTGTGCGGTGTCTCGTCGAGCAAATTGGTATCGGCAGGCCGCGCCGCTCCATAAAACTCGTAAGCAATATTATTGTCCTCGTCCCAGACAAGGAGGTGGGAGTCGCCGCGCTGGCCGTTGTTGTATCCGGGTCCACTCGGATTTGGCCCATTCTGATAATCGCCCTCGATGACCGCGTTCGTTGGAATTGGCGCGGCAAGGATGTCGCTCTCGCCGGGGTAATTATCAATGACGACGCTTATCTTCGGGGTGCTGTTGCCATGCACGACATTGTAGGGAATTCCGTATAACGGGCTGGTTCCGTTGGCCGGGCTGTCATCTCCCCAGTCTGGGTGAATCTTTGTCGAATCGCCAATGGCGGAAATGATGCTCGCCGAATTGGTGGCGACGGGTGCGCTGCTGATGTTCTGGCTCCATGGATTATTCGACGGGAAAAGATTCTGGCCCAATAACTGTCCCGATGCTGGACTCATAGCAACTCCAGTCGCGGCCCCCGCCACCAACGCGGCGAGTTGCTGCATGCGGCGTTTATATTTTCGCATTATTCGGAAGCGGATTCCGAACGCAGACATCGGATGCGATGTACACGCAAGCCGATTTCATTGTCCAGATATTGCTCGCTTAGCCAGTCATTCTGCACCCAGGTCCTGAATTAGCAAACCGATTCAGGGCTCTGTTGCATATATGGAGGGAATTGAAAATGGTGATGGGCGCAGGGCCACACGCGGAGCCGGCTGTGTCGAAGACCAGCCGCAGCCGCTTTGAAACAGGTGGAGCGTTGGAACGAGTTCCACGGCTCACCCATCGCGGTTCGGAAGTTTTGAGAGGCGGCGGGCATCTGAGCCAAAGTCAATGTCGCAAGGTTTCGTTGTTACGATTTCGCAACGGCATTCGACTTGGATGTAACAATTCAGCTTGCACACTGAGAGGAAGCACGAGCGGGTGGCGCGATCATCAAAAACTAATTCGACTACGCAAAAATGCACCGATGAATCGGTGCATTAAAATACCTGCCCTAGAGGCCCCGACCTTACTGCTGATAAGGGAAGGGAAGCTGCTGGGTGGGTTCGGATGGAGCGGAAGCCCTCGATCCGACCCAAAATATATCCTTATTGTTGGGGACGGGCACCTGTGCCGGCGGGTTATTATTGTAGACTGTCGTCGGAATGGCGCTGGGAAAGCGCCAATGATGCACCTCTGAGTGGCCATCAACGAATCCAAACCCCCCCGCGTCGCCGTGAGTCTTCGATGGCATATCTATCCAATCGAATGTTCCAGTCGCGGCATCCGGCATCCTAAACGCCCAGGCTGCGTCGTTGATCGTATCGGGATTTTCGTCTATGAAAAGGAAGAGGCTGGAAGGGCTCGGGCGAGCCAACATCGACTCCTTAAAATAGCATTGGTAGAGATTCGCGCCTTCCGCTCCCCCAGTTGAGGCCGTATAAACTGATGGCAACCAGTATCCCTGCGGATTTCCTCCGTCCACGGGAGTTCCGTTAAGGGCATAGCCGATTGCTTGATTCATTGAAATACTGCGAGTCCGCGGTTGTCCACGATTGCCCTCCGAGAGGCTTGCATCGGCCGGACAACGGTAAATCCTGGGCTGTTTGCTCACGTAAGGCCCCATTTGGGCACCAGCACCTTGTGATTGCCCATTTCCCGGATAAATAATATTCGGGTTCAGTATATACTCGGTATTAGTAAGGTAAGACTCTCCACCATAATCCATATACCCAACCACCCAAGCGCCGCCACTAGTATTGTTCTCTTCATTATATGGAAAAACGCCTTTGTTATCATCGGTGTACAATTTCCACGCTATAACAAGCTGTTTTTCATTGCTCATGCAGTTGGTGGCGATCGCCTGCTGTTTGGAACGGGCTAACGCGGGCAACAACAGCGCAGCCAGAATGGCGATAATGGCAATGACAACCAGCAACTCAATTAATGTGAATGCGCCGCATTCTGTTGCGTCTAAGCTAGTGGCGGGGCGAGAAGACAGGACTTTCCGAGATGAGGCGGAGAAATTCATTTCAAAAAACTTTCGCAGGGACATTGCGAAATGTCACGACTTTTTTAACTTGTTTTGTTTCAAGTCAAGCTGAGGATGTTTGTTCATTTAACTCGTTTTGTGTGTAGTGCGTTTTAATTCAACAATTTAGGAAAGAATTGGTGTGCCGTTTCGCACGTGGCGACGCTGAGCACTTCCAACGCACACCCCCTCACTTCGGCCCCCATTCCTGCAATTTCCCGGACGTAAGCTGGCTCACAGCGTTTGCCCCGATACGGAACCGGCGCCAAAAAGGGGCAATCTGTTTCCAGCATGAAGCGATTTGGGGCGGCTGCCGCGAAGGCCTCGCGGACATTGGTTCCGTTTTTGAAAGTCAGAATCCCGGTAAAACTGATCAAGAATCCCGCCTCAAATACCCGTCTCATCGATTCCAAGCTTTCGGAAAAGCAGTGGAAAACCCCTTTCGTCCGCGATTCAAACGGCTTCATTTGCTCCAGCGCATCCTCAAACGAACTGCGTTGGTGTATGATGCAGTTCAAACCGAGATCGCACGCCAATTCCAACTGCTGGCGAAAAAGCTGCGCCTGCTTCGCCTTGTAGCGGCCCACATCTCCTTCGGGAGGGCGAAAATAGTCCAAGCCCGTCTCGCCAATGGCCACGACTTTAGGATGCCGCGCCAACTTGGAAAACGCGGGGCGAATATCCTCCGGTGCTCGGAGGGCATCCGTCGGATGCCAGCCAACGGCCGCGTAAACCTGCGGAAATTGCTCGGCAATGGCGATGGCTCGCTCGCTCGTTTCCAAATCGGTGCCGATGGTGATGATCTTGGTGATCCCCGCCGCCTCAGCCCGCGCGACGATTTGCGGCAGCTCGCCCGCAAAATCGGGATAACCGAGATGCGCGTGGGTGTCGTAGAAGGGCGGGGTCATATGGGAGATTTAACAGAAGGAAACGAAGTTAACGAAGTTGGAAAAAACCCTGTTTGAAAAAAATCCGTCCCCCTTCGTTCCCTTTGTTTGCTTCTGTTAATTCTTCATGCATTGGCCCCGGGGAGAATCATCCGGTGAAGGCCATCCACGAGCCGCATTTCGTGAAAATTGATCACCAATCCAATTGGAATATCCAAGAGCTTCATGTAGCTGAGGAGTTGCGCCTTATGAATAGGCATCAATTCTTGGACTGACTTGAGTTCAAGCAACAGGCAGTTTTCGACCAGCACATCAAAGCGCAGCGGTTCTTCAAATTCGATACCTTTGTATTCGATTTTGACCAGCCGCTGGTTCACAGCCGTCAAATTCCGCAGGCTCAGCTCCCGTATCAGACACTTTTCATAAATGCTTTCTATCAGGCCTGGCCCCTTCAAGCGATGCACTTCAATCGCCGCACCAATGACCATCCGGCTCAACTCATCTGCTTTCTCGAAAACGGGATGCATATGAAGGCGTTCAAATCATTCTAACAGAAGAAAACGAAGTGAGCGAAGAGCGGGAAAAAACGCTTGTCTGAAAATCTTTACCCGCCCTTCGTTACCTTTGTTTGCTTCTGTTCATTCATCAGGATTGTTGGCTCTTCCCTTTTGCTGCCCATGCACTTGCGCGGCCACTTTCAGGCGCAGGCCGTTCAGCCGTATGAAACCCGTCGCGTCGTCCTGATTGTAGGCTTTGGTCGGATCGGCTTCCATGGTGGCAATGTGCGGATTGTAGAGGCTGACGGGAGATTTGCGGCCTGCGTTTATAATGTTCCCCTTGTACAATTTCACGCGCACGGTGCCGGTGACGTTTTTTTGGCTTTCCGTCACAAGCGCCTGCAAGGCCAGCCGCTCCGGCGCGAACCAGAATCCGTAATAGACCAATTCCGCATACTTCGGAATCAGCGAGTCGCGCAAGTGCATCACTTCGCGATCCATCGTCAAGGACTCCATTTGCCGATGCGCATAATGAAGAATCGAGCCGCCCGGCGTTTCGTAAACACCGCGCGATTTCATGCCGACGAAACGGTTTTCCACCAAGTCCACCCGCCCGACGCCGTGTTTGCCGCCGAGCCTGTTCAAAATCTTCATCACGCCCAGCGGATTGAGCGATTTTCCGTTGACCGCGATGCAATCGCCCTTGAGGAATTCCAGCGTGACATACTCCGGTTTGTCCGGCGCATCTTCCGGCGAGACGCTCAATTTATACATTTCCTTGTGCGCGGCTGACGAGGCGTCCAGCCACGGATCTTCGAGAATGCCCGCTTCGAACGAAATGTGCAGAAGGTTGCGGTCCATCGAATACGGCTTCTTCGCGCTGGCTTGCACGGGAATGGATTTGTCTTCGCAATATTGGATCATCTCGGCGCGGCCAGGGAAT
This sequence comes from uncultured Verrucomicrobiae bacterium, assembly GCA_963764165.1. Lineage (GTDB taxonomy): Bacteria > Verrucomicrobiota > Verrucomicrobiia > Limisphaerales > Palsa-1400 > Palsa-1400. The sequence goes on along the minus strand of CAVXRD010000002.1, from coordinate 708,825 downwards.
TGCGCGCGGAACGAAGCGTCCCGCCACGGGGCGATCACCTCCAATTGAGGCGCGAGGGCGGCGGCGGTGAGTTCAAAGCGCACCTGATCGTTGCCTTTGCCGGTCGCGCCGTGGGCGATGGCGTCGGCTTTTTCCTTCTTGGCGATCTCGATCATCCGCTTTGCGATGAGGGGGCGGGCGATGCTGGTGCCGAGGAAGTATTGATTCTCGTAAATCGCACCCGCCTGCATCATGGGGAAGATGAAATCGCGGGCGAATTCCTCCTGGAGATCATCTATGAAAATTTTTGACGCGCCGGTTTTGAGCGCCTTTTTTTCGAGCCCCTTGAGTTCCTCCTCCTGGCCGATATCGGCGCAAAAGGCAATGACCTCGGCGGAAAATTTTTCCTTGATCCATGAAAGGAGAACCGAAGTATCAAGCCCGCCCGAGTAAGCCAGAACAATTTTCATATGGGGCGGATTAAACCGCCAAAGGATGCAGGTTGAAAGATTAAAAATTTGGCGATTTTTTTAAATAATTCTGGACACCAGGGGTGGGGATATTCTACTTTCAAGGTTTGTAGGGCGTTCACTCCGTTTTCGGAGCCAAAGACAGTGCAGGGCTTTTAGGCCAAACCAAAAATTATGTTCAGCGCCGCTTTTATGGGCTCAGCAGACGCGATCAAGGATATCGTGAGCGGTGCGCCGACCCCCGACGCAGCAGCGATTTCACCCGATTGTCACGCTGTCGTCATTGCACCCTTGGCTTCCGGTGGTAGTGTGGCAGACCAAAATTGCATATATCAAATTCTGACCAAAATATGAAAAAAATCCTGTTATTGTTAATGCTCGTTCTGTCGGCGGCCTCTGTGCGCGCGTCGGTGCTGTTGATGGATTCAACCAATTACCCCTACACCAACGGCCCTATCGCGGGCCAGGGCCAGTGGTACGTTTATTCCCCGGCTTCCGCAACCAACTGTGACATTCTCGTCAGCAACGACGTCATTTATTTTAGTACGACGAATAATGATTCCGTCGCCACACCGACCAATGGCTTCTACAACGCGACCAACGGCTCAATTGTGTGGGCGAGCTTCTCCCTCAACGTAAGCAAAGCGCCATCCACCACCTCCGATGGTTATTTCTGCTCGTTCGTCAGCACCAATAAAAATCTTTGCTGCAATGTTTTTATCAGCAGTTCTGAAAGCCTCATTCCCGGCACCTACCGTCTGAGCATTGCGAATTTTTCCGTCTCCTTCTCGAACCTCCAGCCGCCGGTGACGTTCCCCATGGATCTCGCCACGAATGTCACCTACGAAATTGTCATTGCTTATGACACGGCCGTGGGTTCGGTGACGGAAGGCGCCAACCTGATGATCGACCCGTCCTTGCAGGACTACGCCAATTTGGAGGCCGGCGACACCGAATACAATGGTTTTGTCTACGGTCTTGACGCCGCCGTCAACACCAACGTGAGCAACATCGAGATCACCGGCATCGAATTCGACCCTTACATCAATGCTGGGATCAGCAATCTGATCGTGGGAACAACCTTCCAGGATGTTTATTCCGCGCCCTCGGCGCCGGTATTCGGCGTCCAACCGGAATCAGGCACCAATTATTCGGGCAACTCCGAGACCTTCACCGCATTGGCGGCTGGCTCCGATGTGACCTATCAGTGGTATTCGACCACTTATGGCGCCCTGAGCGACAACGGCGAGTATATTGGCTCGTCCAGCAACGTCCTGGAAGTGACGTCTTTGGCGGCCACCGATGGTTATTATGTTGTGGCAACGGATGCCAATGGCAACTCCACCACCAGCGACACTGCCATCGAAACCGTCATCACCACCTACACACCGGTCTTCTTCGCCCCGAGCGTGACGGCGGTGACGGCGACCAACAACCTGTTCCAGACAACCACATTCACTGATCCGGCTTCCGGCACCGGCCCGATCACTTATCAATGGTATCATCAGGCCACCAACGCCGGCGCCACCTTCGTGCCCGTTGGGCCGAATAGCCCTTCCTACGCGGTTTACCTCGCCGACTTGACCGCCCCGGGACAATATTATGTAGTTGCTTCCAGCTCGGCCGGTGGCGGCTCCAGCGCCTATGGTCCCACCAACACGCTCGTTGAAATCGCTCCGCTGGTCGCCACCTTGGAGCAGATTCACGTTTTCTATAACAACACCATCGCGGCGAATCCCGCCGCCGAGAGCGGAACTTTTTACATCAACACGAACAATGTGGTCATCAGTGGTTTTGTCAGCGTTTGGCATGGTTATGGAAGCACCTACAGCGAGTTCTTCATTCAGGACACCAATGGCTACGGCTGCGAAGTTTATCTTGGTCTGCATGGCAACACCAACACGCCTCCGATTGGCACGTATGTGACGATTTCCGGCCCGCTGGAAACTTATTATGGCACCCTTGAAATTGCGCCCACCACGGCGTCTGCGATTGTCACTAACGCCACTCCTCCGGTTCCCATTCGTCCATTCTTGGGCAATCCCATATGGACTAATTTGGCTTCCCAACCTTACGGCACCAACTCGTTGCGTTACTCCTGTTCTGTAGTTACCTTCACAAATTGTTACCTTTACGGCACCTCAAATGGGGGTGCCTTCGGCGCAAATAGTGGCACTCACAATGGCCCCGGAGGCGTATTCGCCACCAACAGCTACACTCAATTGTATTTCACGGTTGGCACGCCTTATGGCACCGTAACGAACGGCGTAACGAACACCTACGTAATGGAACTCTTCCAACCCTCCTATAATCTCACCGGCACGACGAATGAGTTTAATGGCAAGCCCATTCCCACGTTTTGCGCCCAGTTGACAGGCATCATCGCGCCTTACAGTGCTCACTATAATGAAGTGATTCCGTCGCGCTATGAAGATTACCTGGTCAGCAGCCCGGCGCCGTTCAGCCTCTCGATTGGTGAAACGAACGCGACGGCGACGATGGGCTGGGCGCCTGTCGGCGGGGCCACCTATAGTGTCTACAGTGCCACCAACCTGCTTGGTCCTTGGACGAATGAAACTTTTGGCCTGACCTACTACCCCACCAACGGGGCTTACAGCCAACCCGTCAGCCCCGGCACGCCAGCCAAGTTCTTCGAGGTCACCAGCCCCTAGCGTTACAGGTGGTAACTTATGGTTAGAAAAAATACAGTCACAATGAGCGCGCCACGCCGCAAGGCGGGTGCGTTCACCCTTATCGAACTATTGGTGGTCATCGCGATCATCGCGATCCTGGCGGCCCTGCTGCTGCCAGCGCTCGCGCAGGCCAAGGTGAAAGCGCAGCGCACGCAATGCACGTCCAACCTCCGGCAATGGGGCCTCTCGGGGCAGATGTACGCCTCGGACAGCCGCGATTCGCTGCCAACCGATGGGTTTTGCTCGTCCCTGCTGCAAGGCGGCCCCAGCTGGTGCGGACAAGCCGACCAACAGAATATCCCCGGAGGAGCGAGCGGGAGGCCGAATGACCCCTACGCCTGGTTCACCGTCCTGCCCCCCTACATGAAGGATCACTCGCTGTCCTACTATGAGGATAATCTTAACGGAGGACGGGGCACCACGGGAGGCAAGGTGACCAAGTACCTGCCTTTCCCTGGGAACGGAATCGGGCCCATCTGGATGTGCCCGACGGCAACCATGGCTGAAAGCACCGTTGAGAACATCCTTTCCCCGTGTGACAATTCACCCAATAACCTGCCTGGCGGCGCAGGCTTCTTTTGTTACGTCATGAACTGCGACCTCAAGCGCAGCGACAGCACCGATGGCGAGGACGGCGGCAATGCATTCGCCTACCCGTACATGCCGAAGATAGCGTCATTTGCCCGGCCCAGCGCCACCGTGTTTATCTACGATCAGGTTTTTGATCCGGTCAGCGAAGTGGTGAACAACTCGCCGCAATACAATTCGGTCAACCCGGCTGACCGGCAGAACAGCGTGGCCTCCCGCCATGACAAAGGCACCGTCCTGAGTTTCCTGGATGGCCATGCCTACTTCTACCGGACCAAGTATCTGCAGGACAATCCTTCCACCGGCGGCGAACACGAGCCGCTCCTCCCGGACGTAATCTGGGATGCCCCCTATCGGGCCAGCCTGATGCAGTGAGCAGTGATTCAGTTTGTCACAGGCACGGTTCTATTCGGTTGAGGGCGCATCTCATTTTATTGCAAGACCTTTTATTGCAAGGCCATATCTCTTCCAGCAGGTGCAAATCCGGCTCGAATGACTTCAGTTTGTTATTAAATCTCCCAGTGGCCCCAAACCTATCTGAAAGCCGCTCGAAGTGAGGCGTAATAACTTTGCTCATATGCCAGAGCTTTCCAACAGTTCCAAACTGTTGTCAAAACGGTTGCGTTAATCCAGCGGGAGTTCAGGCCCTGGCAAATTGCCGCGATAGCAGCCTTTCCGCCGTCGCTTCATAATAATCCCCGGGGATATTCGGGCCAGCGCTCAAATGCCGAATCGGGAGCCCGGTTCCAAGTGTCAAGTTCCACAATTTGCCCCACTGGCTTTCTTCGTCGAGGTGGCTGATGACTAAATCTTCGAGAGGCAATTTGGCGAAGGCGCGGGTCTGGGCCAGGAGCACATGGATGTCGTATGCGCCGTTCAGGACCAGGTGAATGTGCGGCGAGCTTAAGCGCTGCAATTGCACTGATAACTCACCAATGGCGAGCGGATTCCGCCAGTCGACGCCGGGCAAGTCGATAAAGCCGATGTCTTCGGCGAGCGGCATTGCGTTCGTTGTCCAACAACGCTCCACTTCAGTGCCCAGAGCCTCAGCGTGAAAGCCCGTGAATTCTGCGGTGTTCGCCGTCGCGCTGTCCAGCCGCCAAAGGCGCGCCATGCGGCCTTCCAAGAGGACGCATTGCGTAAGCCATTTGCACAAGACGGTCGATTTCCCGGAACCCGAAGGCCCCACCAGCACGTGGGTGGAATGTGGCCCAATCCGCATCGGCGCGCGCCAGCTCTTCGACAATTCACTGCGCGCGAAATCAATTTCTTCGGTCAGTGTGGCTGGCGGCATTTCACCGTGAACTGTTTTAATGGCGTCAAGCACGCGCTGGGTATGCAACGGGAGCAGCCCTGTTTTTTGCAATAGGCCGGCCACGCGCCAGCCGCTGTTGTTCAAATCGACTTGCTGGCGGATTTCCTCCAGCTCCTGGCGAAAACTGGCAATCGTTTTCTCGACCGCCGGGGACTGTGGAGCGGGCGCAGGAGGAAGGGGAGGCATCTCCGGCCGGGAGGCCATCACTTCGATCATCGGCTTCTGCCACAGGCGCGAGAGTCCCTGCGCCTTGATGGGGCGGACATTCTGCACGACGGCGTCCGGCCCGAGCTTCGCGCGAATTTGCGCCGCCGCATCTTCCGGCGTGGATGCTATGAAGGGAATGGGTTCCGTCATGGGCTGGCTCATTTTATTCCAAGCAAGGTATCGTGCCGCTGCTTTGCACCTCAACCCGCGAAGGGATCTCCGTGTAAGCAAGCACTGTTAATTCAGAAAATGTCGTTTCGAAAAAACGGCGGAAGGCAAGCCGGATTTGCGGCGCGCACAAGATAACCGGCGCCTGGCCCGCGCTGAGAATGTGCTGCAATTTCTGCGAGAGCGAGTCCACCACGTGCCGCGCCAGCCTCGGCTCCATTGTCAACGATATTTCGTTCGGCGTCTGGCGGACGCCTTGGGCGATTTGCTGTTCGAGGCGGGGATCGAGCGTGATAGCTTGCAGGCCGCCTTTTTCGGATTGGTACGGCTTTACGATTTGCGAGCCGAGCGCGCGCCGGGCGTGTTCTGAAAGCTCATCGGGATTCTTGGTCGTGTTCGTATAATCGCTGACCTTTTCCAAAATTCCCGCGAGATTCCGAATCGCCACGCCCTCGGCCAGCAAGTTCTGCAGAATGCGTTGGACCTGGCCGACGTTGAGCTGGCTGGGAATCAATTCGGATACAACTGTCGGATGCGTTGTCTTGAGATTATCGAGGAGGTTTTGAACATCCTGGCGGCTGAGGATTTCGTGGCAGTTGCGCTTGACTACTTCTGACAAATGCGTGACCAAAACGGATGGCGCGTCCACCACCGTGTAACCGGCGACTTCGGCGTTTTTGCGCTCGGTTTCGGTGATCCAGGTGGCGGGCAATTTGAAGACCGGCTCCACCGTTGGCATGCCCTTGAGCACGACTTTGCTGTTGGAGGCGTTCATCGCCAGCCAATGGCCTGGCATCAATTCCCCTTCCACAATTGCGTTGCCTTTCAACAGGAATCGGTAGCGGTTTGCTTCCAATTGCAAATTATCGCGCAAACGAATCGGCGGGATAATCACACCCATTTCCTGCGCGAACGTCTTTCGCACGCCGGTGACGCGCTCCAGCAAATCACCGCCTTTGCGCGCATCGGCCAGATTGATGAGGCCGTAGCCAAGTTCGATTTGCAGCGCGTCAAGATTGAGGAGCGTTTCCAGTTTTTCCGGAGTGGCGGAAGCATTGGCGCGAGCCGGAGCCGTCCCCGCCGGTTGATTGGCAAGGGCACCCGGGGCCAGCGGTCTCGGCGCCATGGAATCATTTTTCATGCTGTAGGCAAGAAAGCCGGTGATGCTCGCCAGGACGAGAAACGGAATCATTGGCAAACCCGGGATGATCGCAAATATCACGAGCATGACGGTCAGGAGCGTCATGACTTTGGGATATGAGAGAAGCTGTTTGGTCAGTTCGCTGCCGAGTTCCTCTTTGGCGGCGGCGCGTGTCACGAGAATGCCCGCCGCCGTCGAAGTGATGAGCGCCGGGATTTGCGAGACCAAGCCGTCACCGATGGAGAGCAACGTGAAGCGTTGCAAGGCTTCGTTCACTGTCATCCCTTTTTGCATGATGCCAATGGCGAAGCCGCCGAGCACGTTGATGAGCGTGATCAGAATGGCAGCAATGGCGTCGCCGCGGACGAATTTGCTCGCGCCGTCCATTGCGCCGTAAAAATCCGCTTCCTGCTCGACCGCGCGCCTGCGGGTGCGAGCTTCGTCCTCCTTGATGATGCCTGCGTTCAACTCCGCGTCGATGGCCATCTGTTTGCCAGGCATAGCGTCCAAGGTGAAGCGTGCCGCGACTTCAGCGATGCGCCCCGCGCCCTTGGTGATGACGATGAAATTGATCAACACCAAAATGAGGAAAATCACCAGTCCGACGACATAATTCCCATGCACCACATAATTCCCAAAAGTCTCGATAATGTGCCCTGCATAACCGTCAAGAAGAATGAGGCGCGTCGAGGCCACGTTGAGCGAAAGCCGGTAAAGCGTGACGAAAAGGAGCAGGGTGGGGAAGCCAGTGAATTCCGCCGGCTCCTTCACGTAAAGGATCGCCAGCAGGATCAAAAGGGAAAGCGCGATGCTGATCGCGAGAAAACCGTCCAGCAACAGCGGATGAACCGGAAGGATCATCAGCATCACCGTGCCGAACATGCCGCCAATGAGCAGGAGGTCGCCGTTCTTAAGAAGGCGCGCCATGCTCGCGTTCGGCGTTTTGACTTTTGCCACTGCCATAACTCAGTTACATATTTTGTTCGCGGTAATACCGGTAGGCATTGACGCGATACACCCAGGCCAATATCTCAGCCACGGCGGCATATAACTGAGCAGGAATCTCGCCATCGACCTTGCCGTATTTGAACATCAAGCGGGCCAGAGGCTTGTTTTCAACAATCGGCACCTGGTGCTCGGCCGCGATCTGGCGAATTTGCAGTGCGTTGAAACGAATTCCCTTCGCCACGATCTTCGGCGCTTTCATGGTTTTTCGATCATAGCGAAGAGCAATGGCGATGTGGGTTGGATTCGTCACAATGACGTCAGCCTTAGGCACTTGCGCAAGCATCTTGCGTTTGCTCATCGTCATTCGGCGACGGCGGATGCGCCCTTTCATCGTCGGATCGCCTTCGGAGCTTTTGGCTTCGTCCTTGACCTCCTGTTTGGTCATTTTGAGATCTTCGCCTTGCTGCCAATAACGATAACCATAATCCGCTCCTGCCAGCACAAAGAGCGCGAAGCCGACCCGGGTGACGATTTTGAAGGAAGAATCTGCCATGAACGCGGCAATCCTTTCCACATTGATGGATGTGAAAAAAATCGGGTCGTTCAGGATGCTTTGGATGACGCTGTAGCAGAGCGCGACGATGACCGAGAGCTTCAGCACTCCCAATCCGGTGGCCACGCCTGCGCGGGTCGAGAATATGCGCTTGAACCCTTGCACCGGGTTCAATTTGTCGAAGCTAAAGTTAATGGCTTCCGGCGTGGCGCGAAAGCGGGTCTGGATGCCTCCAGCCAGAATGCCGCCAACAACCGTGGCGAGCATCACGGGCCAGACGCAATGGCCCAGCGTCAACGCGCCGGTGATGGCGTGGCCCTGCATCGCGTCCAGCGTCACGTCGGTGTCGTGCAGGTGTCCGAGCGAGGACCTGACTGAAAGGCTCATCGTGCGCCACATTTCGCGGCCGGTCCAGCTCAGCGCCATCATGGCGGCGCCGAGCACAAATACCGTTTGCACTTCCGGGCTGCGGGCAATCTGGCCTTTGGTGATCGCTTCCTCCAGGCGTTTGCCTGTCGGTTTCTCTGTTTTATCTCCTGCTGAATCGCTCATGGCGGGCGGGCTAGCCGTGCAGCAACTGCGCGACGCGCAGCATGTCCTCCGGCAGCCGATGCAGATAATTCATGATGTGCTGCGCCATCAATTCGAGCGTCAAACCAAACACCGTCAAACCCGCCAGCGGACGCACCGCGAAACTTTCGGAGAAAACGTTCATCTGCGGAACCGCCCGGCCAAGCACTGAGAAAACCAGCGAAATTATAAATGAAACCGCCAGCATCGGCGCGGCCATTTGCAACGCAACGGAAAACATCCCACTCGTTCGCGCAATAATGTCGCTGGCGAGCGCAGGCGTGATATGCGCCATGCCAATGGGAAGGTACGCATACGTCTTGCTGAAGCCCATCAGCATCCAATGATGCATGTCCATTGTCAACCATAGGATGATGGCCAGATAGTAGAGAATGGTGGAGGTGGTGGGCATGGCGGTATCGGCCATCGGATTCATTCCGGGCGGCATGGAAAGGCCGATCTCCGTGCTGATGATGCTGCCCGCAATTTCCAGCATGAAAAAAACGAACTGGCATGTGAAGCCAATCATCAGCCCCGCTCCGATTTCGACCGCCATCTGTCCGGTCAATCCCAGAAAATCAGTGATGTGAGCCGAATTCGCCGGCAGCGTTGCGGCCACCATCCACGACAGCAGGGCGCCCAGAGCGAGCCGCAATTGGACGGGAAAATTACGGGCCGAAAAAACAGGGAAAACCGCCAGCATTGAACTGGCCCGCAGGAATACCATCAGCCAGGTGGTGAAATCGTTCATGGGCAGCCGTCATTGCACCATTTGCGGCATCTTCTGAATCATCGCGGATGTGAATTCCACCAGCGTCCGCAGAATCCAGGGCAGCAAAAGCACCAGCAGGGCGACGATGGCCAGCGCCTTGGGCACGAAGGTCAGCGTTTGCTCCTGAATCGAGGTGACGGATTGAAAAAGGCTGACCGCCAGCCCGATGATCATCGCTGTCAAGAGCACAGGCGCCGCCAGTGTCACGGCGGTGGTGATGAGCATTTTCAAGAGATCAGCGGCTTGGGCGGCGTTCATAATGGATTAAATCAAGTGGCAAAACTTTGGATGATCGAACTGACGACGAGGTGCCAGCCGTCCACCAGCACAAAAAGCAGGATCTTCAAGGGCAGTGAAATGGTCATGGGCGGCATCATCATCATGCCCATGCTCATCAACACGGTGGCGACGATGATGTCGATCAGCATGAAAGGCAGGAACAAAAGAAATCCCATCTGGAAAGCCGTCCGCAATTCGCTGATGATAAATCCCGGAATCACCACCTTCAGCGGCAATTTGTCGGGCGCAGTGGGTCCGATGCGAGCCAGCACGGCGAACAATTCCACATCCTTCGGACGGGCCTGCTTCAGCATGAAGGTGCGAATGGGAACAGCGGCGCGATCCATCGCCACTTCGCTGGAAATTTCGTGGGCGCGATAAGGCTCAAGCGCCTCGCGGTCGATTCGCTCCCAGACGGGGGCCATGATGAAGAACGTCAAGAACAAGGAAAGGCCGACGAGAATCTGGTTGGAAGGCGAGCCTTGCAGCGAAAGCGCGGAGCGGACGAACGACAGCACAATGACGATTCGCGTAAAGCACGTCATCAACAGAATGATGGACGGCGCCAGCGTCAGGAGCGTCATGACGACCAGGACCTTGACCGCGCTGTCAACGTCGACAGGTTGATTCAACCCGCCGACACCGATGTTAAGATTCAATCCGGCATTGTTCGTTTGCGCGTGGACGGCTGGCGCGCTGGCGAAGATCAGAAATAAAACAACGACTGCCTTCAGAACCGTTATCCAACCGGGCGCACGGCAGGGCGAGGCTGCCAACGAACTGTCTTGTAAAGGTAGGGACGCCTCGCCGAGGCGTCCGGGGTGAGGCGTTGTTGAACGGTGCGGCCCACAAAAACTTTCCCGCGCAACCGGACGCCTCGGCGAGGCGTCCCTGCCACCAAGGGCGAAATTTGTTCGTCGGAACTTCTCACCAATTCGTTGGTTGGGGCCTCCCGCCGAACCATCTTCGCGGGGAATGGCTCGGCGGGAGCCTCGCCCTACCGCGCGATCAGATTTGCGGAGCGGGTTTTTGAGAATCGGGTCATGGCTGCAGCGGAGGAAGTTCATGATTTCCTCGCGAGCACCTGCTGAAAGGCTTCGGCAAAACTGATTTTTGGAGATGACTCCGCTTGCGGGCCATCCGCCTCCGCGGAGGGAAGATGGCTCACCAAAGTGACGCCTGCGCTCGATGAAGCCAGCAGCATCCTTTGCTGCTCGTAGGCGACGACGTAAATGGCCTGCCGCTGCCCGAGCGAGCGAACTTCGAGAATGTTTAGCTTGGGGGCAGTCCCGCGGCGCATGCCAACTCGCTGCCAATTTTTGAACAGCCACACACCCGCCAGGAAAATGGCGATGACAACGGCAAAGGCGCCCATCACTCGAACGAGCGAAGCGCCCATGTCCGGCAAAGTGTTTGCAATGGCGGGAGTGTTGTTCACGTCGGGGATCCAAAAAGCTCAGTAATTTTGACACCGTAACAATCGTTGACGATGACGACTTCGCCTCGGGCGATCGGCTTTTGATTGGCGTAAAGCGTAACGGGATGCTGCGCGGCCTGATCGAGTTTTACGACGGAACCGGGAGTCAGCTGCAGCACATCGCGCAGCGGCATCTGGCAGGAGCCAAGCTCAATCGTCAACTTGACTTTCACATCCAGCAGCAATTCAAGATTCAGGGGTGAGGTCGGTTTTGCTTCCATAAAAAATCAAGCCTTCGCCGCCTGTGTCAACTCAACGGCCCACTGGCCTGCAATCGTCCCGAGGCGCCCGCTGAATTTGGAAAGTTCTCCCATCCGAAGGGAAACCTGCTGCGCCAATTGCGGCGTGATTTGCAGAACGTCGCCCACTTTCAAATGCAGCACGTCGCGGGCGGACAACTCCAGCCCCTGCCATTCGGCGACGACCGGCAGCGTGACATCGTCGAGCCCCCGATTCCATTTGACCGGGCCGGCTGGCGCGGAGGTGGGAGCTTCGAAAACAGGATCAGCGCCGCCGCAAAGCTGGCGCAAGAGCGGCTCAAGCGTGCTGTAGGGAAAAGCCATTTTGATCTGCCCAGCGCAATCCCCCAGCCGCGCATCAATGTTGAGAACCAGCATCGTTGTTTGAGGGGGCGCGATTTGCACAAATCGGCCGGTGGTTTCGCACCCAAGGCCGGATGCCTTCAACGGCTTGATGACGGACCAATTATTGCACCATTCCTCGAGGATGATTTGGACCACTTGATCGAGCAAAGCCCGTTCGATTTCGCTGATTTCGCGGTTGGCATTATCCACCCGCCCGGGGCCGCCCATCAAACGATCGACGATCGTCAAAGCCATTATTTGCGGAATTTCCAAAACCGAAACGCCGCGGAGCGGTTCGGTTTTGAAAAGAACCAGATGCGTTGGGCCGGGCCATTCGGAGGTGACCTTTTGCAAGGTGCAAATTTGGATGGATGCAATTTTTGCCGGAAATTCCGAGCGGAGAAAGAGACCGATGCGCGCCGCTGTCGCGCCGAGAAATTGCGTTTCGTGAGTGCGGAGTTTCCGGAGCTGGCGTTGAGAAAGCAGCGAGGAATTGCGAAAATCGTGGGCTTCCACGATTGGCTCTTCCTTCGGTGGCGCGTTCGTTGCGGGAGCGTCGCTCATTGGATAGCCAATTCGGTGATGTAAATCTCCTTGATGACCGGGCCGCCCAGGGCATTGTTGAACACCGTCATCAATTCGGCGCGAATCACATTGCGGGCGCCGGGCTTTTCGAGGTCGGAAATGGTTTTGGTTGACAGCGTGCCGGTTGCCAGGTCGAGGAGTTGGGCGTTGTTGCGGTCGACTTTGTCCTTCATGTTCTCATCCGAGCCAACGAGCGTGAGGCTGGTCATCAGATAGCGCGTGCCCATTGTGCCCGCCACGTTGACGAGGATTTTGTTCAGCGGAACCGTTACCTTGCTGTGGCCTTCGGACGAAGCGCCGGAGCTGCCGGACTCCGAGTTGGTGCCGGCCTGCTCGACGGGAGCGGAGCCGCCTTGCGTGGCAATGGCCTTTGTCATTTGCGGCACGAGCACGAACCGCGTCATCACGAACGCAAGCACGGGCATGACAGCCACCGTGACCACCAGCGGCATCCATGCGCTTGCGCCGCCGCTCTTCGCCGCGGGCGCCGCCGCGCCGCCTGCCTCCGCCGCGCCTTCTTCGCGCCCGTTTCGTGTTTCTGTGGTTCTGTCGGCCATGGTGGGGAATGGTTAACGTTTCATGTTGACCACGGTTTGCAGCAATTCATCGCTGGTCGTGATCATTTTCGAGTTCGCCTCGAACGCGCGCTGCGCCGTGATCAAATCCGCCATCTGCGCGGAGAGATCGACGTTGGAAAGTTCAACCGCGCCGGATTGTATCGTGCCCAGCGGGCCCGATCCCGGAGTGGTCGGAGCGGAGAGCCCGCCCGCGTTTGCCATGTTGGAATAAAGATTGTTGCCGACGTTGGTCAGCGCCTGCGGATCGGTGTAGTTTTGCAGCATCAACTGGCCGCGTGAGAACGATGTGCCGTCGGAAAGATTAACCGTGATAACGCCCTGGCCGCTGATGGTGTAGGAGGTCATGGTGGCCGTCGCGCTGGAGGTGGCTGGCATTCCGGTCGTGTCAATTTTGATGGGGCCCAGGCCGGAAGGCGGCGTGCCGGCGGTATTGGCGCCGAGGACTTCCATCCCCGTCTGGGTTACAAGGTATCCGCTCGCATTCAAGGAAAACGTTCCGTCCTGCGTTACGTATTGGGCGCCCGTGTTGGGATCCTGCACCATGAAGAAGCCGTTCCCGTTAATGGCGAGATTGCTGGCGACGCCCGTGGCATTGATCGCGCCGCCGGACCAATCGTTGGTGACGGAGGCCGTCATGACGCCAGTGCCGACCTGGATGCCGTCGGTGGCATTGTTGTTGCCAATCGCGGCGGTGGCGGATTGAAGCGTGTTGCTGAATGCGTCAACAAGATTTCCCGTCGCGGACTTGAATCCAGTGGTGTTGAGGTTGGCAATGTTGTTGCCGATGATGTCCATTTGTTCCTGGTAGGCGTCCAGGCCGCTGACTGCTGAGCTGAGTGCGTTGAGCATAGAGTTGGATAATTCAGGGTTTTAGTTACGGAGAGTCGGTGGTGCGGGACGTGCTGCCGGCTGTCTGCGTGCCGGTACCGGAGCTTGCGGAGGAGGAAGACGATGACGAACCCGTGGCGGAGGCCGTGAAGGTTGGGGTGATCGCCGCGATCTGGCTGAGATTGTAGAGGTTGCCGTTGACCGCAATCTGCGGCGTGCCGGCTGAAATCTGGATGCCGCTGACGACTCCAGAGGTCGCAGCCTGGCCGGCTGCAGGTGCAAGAGTCACGGTCTCGCCAATCAATCCGGTCGCCTGGATGCTCTGCAAGTCCGATTCGGTCTGCTGCGATTCCTGCAGCGAGCTGAATTGCGCCAATTGCGCGGCAAACTGAGTGTCGCTTTGCGGATTGAGCGGATCCTGCGACGTCATTTGCGTGACAAGCAGATTGAGAAAGTCGGCCTGGTTCAGCGATTGATTCGGGTTCGAGGAAGATATAGATGCTGACATGCAGTTATGCTTGGTTTAGGCCCACAATTCCCAAGTTTTGCGAGGGCTGTTTTGTTGTTTTTGCTGACGCTGAGGGACGGGCTCCACGGCATTGGGCATTTCCGCCTCCGAATCCTGCCGCGTCGCGAAATTTCGCGAGCGCCCGTCTGTGTTTTGCTGAAAACTTAAATTGGATCCGCCGGACATCGGGAGCAGCTCGACGTTCTGCCTGGCCAGCGATTGCTGCAACTGGGCCCATTGCCCGCCTTCCGGCGAAAACTGGCCGCGCTCGAGGCGGACCGACGCCTGCGTCAATCCGTTGTGCGTTGTCAACTGCAAGAAAAGCTGGGTGTTGGAATCAAGGCTCAGCGTGACGCCGAGGTTGTGCGCGCCGCTTTGGCGAACGGCAACGGCCTCGCGCGAAATCATCTGCTCTAACCGTTCCACAGTGGCGGCTGAAGAGACCGGAGCGGCAGCTTCCACGGCCGCTGCCGGCGCGGAGGCCGAAACACTCGGGGCGGCAAAGCTGGCTGCTGTCACATCAACGATTGGGAGCGGTTCGGAAGAAGCTTCGCGCCATTCGAAGGGCATCGGCAATTTTGTTCCGCTATCGGCGGAGGAAGCGTCCGAATCCGTGCTGGAAATGGCCGTGACAGCCTTATGAGGCAATTTTTGCTCCACGCTCCCGGCAATTTCGTTTCTTTCTGAACTTAAGTTCATCCGTTGACTGGTAATAGCAGCGGGTGTGCCACTTGGCGGAACGGGCTTTCCAGTGGCGTCTTTGGCCGATTCGGCCTCCGCGGCGAGGAGCGCGTTTTCGCCGGTCAACGCCGCAGCCGGTTTCGTTTCCGTCGTGGCGCCGCCAGCGGGAGGCTGAGTGGCCTCCTTGGCGTCTGTCTCCACCGGCGCCGGGCCGTGCGCGGATGTTTTCTGCGCGGGCAGCTTTGGCAGCTCTGGAAGAGGCGGCGCCAGCAGGGCCAGCAGCATGCCAGCGGTATTCGCATCCGGGCTGGCATTCGCGTCGGGCTTCGCGGGCTTCTCGTCATCTTGCCTGGACGACGAATCGTCGCTCGAATCCCGATTCCCGTTCATCACCTTGTTGATGACGTTGAGGAAATCGTTGTTGGAATTCGAAGGCGCGTCGGTGAGTGAATTGTCAGTTGGAGGAAGCGGCGCCAGCGGAGAATAGCTGCCGATGGCCAGGGAAGGCGCTGGGGGTGTCATTTGGTGGTGTTGTGGGAAGAGAGCCGGATTTGCTCGGAAATCTGCGCGGCGCGCCGCGAGGCGGCCGGGCTCTTTTTGGAGATCGATTCAAGGATCGCCGCCGTTTCGTCATCCTTTAGATACAACAGAATTTTGACCATCGCTTCGTTGTCCAATTGTTCCAGGACACCGGCGGCGCCATCTGGCGTCATCGCGGAGTAGACCTTGGCCAGCTTCTTGAGATTCACTGTTTCATCCTCCTTGATGTGCAAAACGGATTTGTCGAAATTCGTTTGCAATTGGCGGACGGATTGAATGACTTGGGCGACCTCCTCGCGTTCGGTATTGAGGCGCTTTTCCAAGTCATCAAGCTGCTGGGAGCGGATTTCGACGATCTTTCTCTCGTTCTTCAACTCGGAGATGAGCTGGTCGGCTTCCGGGTTGTTGAATTCCCACGAAGGGCCCACTGTCGGCAAAATATCCGTGACATACGGCTGGCGCGGCGGGAGAGAGGGCTTCTGCCAGAAAACCACGGTGGAAACCAGGTAAACAATGGCTCCCGCGAGGGCGGAAACCCAGGTGTTGGAAAGCAGCTTATTCATGGAGGTCGATCTTGGAGGAAATCAGGGCCGTCACGCGGCGCCCGGCGAATTCATCGAGCACCTTCTGCTCCTCGCGCGACTCGAGTTTTTGATAGGCGGCGACCTGCTTCTCGCGGAACACATCGACAATCTCGCGCTGCTGCCGGGCCGCCAGCATGGCTTTGGAGGCGGCGTTGACCCGGCGTTCCGCCTGGCTGAGAGCGGCCGCGGCCTCATCCCGTTTTTTCTGCGTGGCGCGCTGGAAATTCTGCGCCTGCGCGGCCTCGGCCGCCGTGCAGCCGTTGGCCAGCAGTTTCCGCATGAAATCAAAATCGCGGCTGATGCGCTGGTCGATGCCCGCCAGCATTTCCAGCATTTGCTGCCTGGCGCAGAGGGCGCGGGAGTATTCCTCCAGCGCTTCGTTTTCCTGGCGCTGCCGGACGGTGCGGACGGCTTCAAGGGTGAATCGAAAAGCTTTCATGGGCGTTTAGCCGGCGCCTTCTGCGGAATGGGTGTGGCCATGGTTTGCGCCAGAGCCTGCCAGCTTTGCTCGGCGCTGAATCCTTGGTCGATTTGCTGGCACAAAAAAGCCTTCATCGGTTCGTGCAGGTGAATGCTCAGGTCGATGGCGGCGCTTGTTCCCGCTGGATACGCGCCGATGTTGATTAAGTCCTGGTTCTTCCGATACGTCGCCAATGCCTCGCGCGCGCGGGCCGTGAGCTTTTGCTGGTCGGGATTCGTCAAATCCCTGGTCAAACGGCTGACGCTTTCGAGAACGTCAATGGCTGGGTAATGATTTTGCGTTGCCAATTCGCGAGTGAGGACGACGTGCCCGTCGAGGATGGAGCGCACCGCGTCCGCGATGGGATCGTTCATGTCATCCGCTTCCACCAGCACGGTGAAAAGGCCGGTGATCGAGCCTTTTTCGCCGGCGCCCGCCCGTTCAAGCAATTGCGGGAGCAGCGAAAACACGGAGGGCGTGTAGCCCCGCGTCGCCGGAGGCTCGCCGACGGCCAGGCCGATTTCCCGCTGGGCCATGGCGAAGCGGGTGACGGAATCCATCATCAGCAAAACGTTCTTCCCTTGGTCGCGAAAATATTCCGCCACGGCCATCGCGACAAAGGCGCCTTTCAAGCGCGCTATGGCGGGCTGATTGGAAGTCGCCACCACCACAATCGATTTTTTGCGCCCGGCTTCGTCGAGATCCTTTTCGAGGAACTCGCGCACTTCGCGGCCTCGTTCTCCAATCAGGGCGATGACGTTCACGTCCGCTTCCGCCTGGCTGGCGATCATGCCGAGGAGCGTTGATTTTCCGACGCCGCTGCCCGCGAAAATGCCAAGACGCTGCCCGCGCCCGCAGGGCGTGAAAGTGTCCATCGCCTTGATGCCGGTGCGGAAACAGTGGGAAATCCGCTGGCGTTTGAGCGGGTGGGGCGGCTGCAAATTCAACGTCACATGATCCGCCGCCTCAATCGGGCCAAGGTCATCCAATGGCGCGCCAAGCGAGTCAATCACACGGCCCATGAGCGCGTTGCCGACTGGCACCCGCAGGGTGGTGCCGAGCGCGATGACGGCGCTGCCCGGGTGTATTCCATGCAACTCTCCCAGCGGCATCAGCAGAACGTGGTGATTGCGGAAGCCGACGACTTCCGCCAGGGTCGAGGTGTTGTGGCCCGCCGATTCAATGCGGCAAATTTCCCCAACCGCCGCCAGCGGCCCTTCGGATTCAATGACCAGCCCGATCAATTGCACCACGCGCCCGTGATTGCGCACCACCTCCGTTTCCTTGACACGGCGAAGGAGGTTTTCCATGCGGGGCGAGCCGCAATTGTGCAGAGGCGGTTTCATTCCGTCAGCGTTCGCTGGATCAGGTCAAATTTCGTTTCGCGGCGCGCATCAACAACTCCAAATTGCGTGTGGACAATGCAGCCGCCGCGCGTGACTTCGGGGGCGGAAATGAAGCGAAATTCTTTTGCGCCGTCACCGTTGGCCAGCAGCGGCGAGTCGGCTTTTTGCAGCAGCTCCAAATCGGCGGGATGCAGGCGGACGGTGAATTGCGCGGTGCCTTCAATTTGCGCCAGTGCGTCTTTAACCGCGCCTTCCACCATCTCGACTGTGATCGGGAGGCCAGCGACAAGTTTTTGCGCCACGGAAAGGGAGAGCGCAATCATCGTGTCTTCGCTGTCGCGCATGATTTGCGGGACGGATTGGCGCAGCGACTCAAGAACGCCGCGCATGATTTCGTGAATTTCGTGGCGCTGCTGGATGAGTTGCTGGCTCAGGGCCACTTCGGCATCTCGCCGGCCGCGCTCGTAGCTTTGCAGCAGCGCCTGCTGGTGGAGGGCGGTTTCGCGGTCGCTTTGCTCGGTTCGGAGCGAGACGGCGCGCACGGGTTTGGGGAACGATATGTTTTCAGACCATGGCTTCATCGCGTGAGCCTCCTCGGGAAGTGCTTATTTCCAATTCTCCTTCGCTTTCCAAACGGCGGACGCTTTCGATGACGCGCTGCTGCGCGGCCTCGATGTCCTTCTTCTTGACCGTGGTGAGGAAGGCGATTTCCTCCCGCACCGTATCGGCCGCCCGCTTGGAAATGCAGCCCAGCAGGGCCGCTTTCAGTTTCGGGCTTGCGGCTTTGAGGGATACGGCGAGATCCCGCATATCGACTTCCCTCATGACCTTCTGCAGCGAGGCGGTGTCGAGACTGATGAGATCTTCGAACGTGAACATCTTGTTCCGAATGGCCTGGCCCAATTCGGGATTGCGCCGGTCCAATTCGTTCAAGAGCGGATCGCTGAAATTGCGTTCCATCGCGTTGAGGACTTCGGCGGCGTTTTTCAATCCGCCAGTCTGGCTCAGGGCGCGGGTGGATTTGACGTTTGTCTTCTGGGCCAGAACCTGCACGATCGCTTCAACCACCTCGACCGGGGTTGGCCCAAGAGTCGCGAGGCGCTCAATGATCTGGTCGCGCGCCTCGTGAGTGAACATCATCAATAACTGCGATGCTTTTTCCGAACCCAGATAGCTCGCCACGAGCGCGATGGTCTGGGGCTGTTCTTCCTTCAGCAAATTGAACAATTGCCGCTGATCCATTTCCACGATTTCACGCATCGAGCCGATGGGAACCGGGGCGGGTGAGACGCGGCCGATAATGTCCGAGGCGCGAAATAATCCCACTGATTTTTCCAGGACTGTCTTTGTGTAAGCTGGCCCGCCGAGGATCCCAGTGCTGGCTTGCACCGCCATATCGCTGAATTCGCGCAGGATGGCGGTCCGCATTTCCTGCGAGATGAGCGCGAGCTTCGACATTTCGGAGCAAATGGTTTCCACTTCCTGCTCCTCCAGATTTTTGAGGATTTGCGCCGCGCTTTCCGGGCCGAGAACGACCAGCAGTGTCGCCAGTTTTTGGTGGCGGCTCATTTGGGTGAGTTGGTGGGCGGCGATGTCAGCTTCCATGGCTGGTTATTCCTGCGGTTTGCCTCGTGCGAGCCAGCTTCGGACGGCTTGCGTCATGTTGGCTGGATTCTCGCGAATCAGTTGGTTCAAGACGTCCACCGTTACCACGCCTTGGCCGGCTTTGCGGTGGCCGTTGCCATTTCCGTTCCCATTGCCGTTGCCATTTCCATTCCCATTGCCACTATAGAGGGGAATGGCAACGGGAATCTCATCCTTGGCGGTCGTCTTCCATAAGCGCCAGAAAAGCGCCATGGCTCCGATGGCCAGCGCCGGATAAAGCGCCTTTTGGGCGACGTCCATCCACATCTGCCGTTTCTCCTGCTGATCCAACTTCATCGAAAGCTCCATGGCCGGCTGGTCATTGAACGGCATCTCTTCCAGAACGATGTCCTTCTTGTTCAAGTCCGTGCTTTCCTCGACGCCCAGGGCGTTGCGCACGATGCCAGTGAGCTTCAGAATTTCCTCGGGTGAGCGGGGCGCCAATTTGCGGGTGGCTCCAGTGCCTTCGTACTTTTCCGCGATGAACACCGCCGCAGTTAACCGGCGGATGCCGCCAGCCGCCTGCACCACATTGCTGGAGATCTTGTTGATCTCGTATTCATTGCTGACGGTTTTCTTGGTGGTCTTGCTTCGGTTGAGCGGGTTGGAGCCGGCAACGTTGGTGCCATTGGTTTCTGCGGCGTTGGCCGAGGCCCCGGGAGCGCCACCGCCGCTGGCCAAAGCCGAATCGCTGGTTTCGTCATTGATCGAGCTGCTGCGGATGACCTGGCCGTCCGGGTCGTATTTTTCTTCCGTGCGGGTCACGGTGTCCCAATTCAATTCAGCCGAAACGCGAACGACCGCCTGGCCCGCCCCCAAAACCTGCTCCAGCATGCCCTGCGCTTTTTTCGTGAGGTACTGCTCGACATTGCGCCGCGCGGTGAGCTGATTATTTGACATCCCGGCAACCGAATCCGGCTCCTCGTTTTCAGAAAGAACATTGCCCAGATTGTCCACCACCGAGACGTTGCTGGCCTGCAATCCTTCGACGCTGTTGGCGACGAGGAAGCGGATGGAATTCACCGAAGCCGGTGGAAGAGTGGCGTTGCCGCGCACTTTGACAAACACCGAAGCCGTCGGCTTCCGACCGTTGTCAATCACAAGGCGATTTTCCGGCATGACAATCATCACCCGGGCAGATTCAATCTGGTCAAGCTGGCTGATGGTGCGGGAAAGCTCGCCTTGAACGGCGCGGGCGTAATTGGCGTGCTGGACGAAATCGGAAATTCCGAAGTTCGCCTTGTCGAAAATTTCGAAGCCGACGCCGTCGCCCTTGGGAATTCCCTTGCCCGCCATTTGCATCCGCATTTGATAAACTTTGTCAGTGGGGACGTAAATCGAGCCGCCGCGCACCTGATAGGGCGTCTTGGCTTCGTCCAGCGCGGCGACCACTTTCGACGCTTCGCCATCGTCGAGCTTGCCGTAAAGCAGCGAATAATCCGGGCGGCTGGACCAAAACGCCATCGCGGCCAGTCCCACCAGGACAACGCCGCTGGCCATCGCGATGCTGATGCGCTGGTTGAGGCCGAGTTGCTTCCAGATGCCCAGCAATTGCTGCCCTAATTGGGTGAGGTTCTTGTTCATCGTGCCTTATCAAATTTGCATGCGCATTAATTCCTGGTATCCGTCCAGCAGGCGATTGCGGACTTCCACCATCATTTGGAAAGAGACGTTGGCCTCTTCCATCGAAATCATGGCCTGGTGCAGTGAGACGTTTTGGCCGCTCAGAAGACCGCTGACCGCCGTGCCCGCCGCGGCCTGCTTTTGGACGACGTCATGCACCATGTCGCCCAGCATGTTTTCAAAACTCGCGCCACTGCCGGAAACGGCGGGTGAGCGCTGCACCGTGTCGGCGCCGGCCTTGCTCAACGGCTGCAATTCCGCCTGCGGAATGGACTTCGCAAGAGTCGACGCGGCGTCCTTGGTGACGTTTGGGAAAACGCCGCCCGCCCCGTGACTTGCTGCCATTCTCAATGCGGAAATAGGGTCCATTTATCTGAAATTCGTTACGAATGATGGGCGATCGAAAGCGCTTGCATCGCCATCGTGCGCGCATTTTTCACCACCGCCAGATTGGCCTCGTAGGAGCGGGAGGAGGCGATCATGTCGACCATTTCCTCGTTAATATTGACGTTGGGCATGGCGACCATGCCTTTCGAGTCGGCATCGGGATGGCCGGGGTTGTAAACCATTTGAAAAGGGCGAGTGTCGGCCTGGACTCGCGCGATATGCACCGTTGAACTCCCCGCTTCCGGCGAGGCGAGGTCTTGCTGCGCGCGAAGCACCGATTCAAAAACCACTTCCTTTCGCTGATACGGCTTGCCGCTGACATCGCGCGTGACATTCGCGTTGGCAATGTTGCCCGCGATGACATCCATGCGAATGCGCTCCGCGTCGAGCGCGGACGATGTGCTGTCGATGCCGTTTAGGAGATTAATCATAAACCAAATCAACCTTTGCCGGTGATGGCGAGCCGCAGTTGCGCCAGCGAACCGCTGACCAATTGCGTCTCAAGCGTGTTCTCGACCGTGTTTTCGTTCAGTTTGAGCATCTCGGTTTCCAGTTGGACGGTGTTGCCGTCGGAGCGGCCCGAAACCGCCGTTTTGTCGACAGCGAGCGAGGGCGCCAGCCTGGCGATTTCGCCGGAATTATGGCTGGCGACTGCGTGTCTGAGTTCGGCTTCAAAAGACGGGGCGACATCGATGCGCTTATAATTAGGCGTTTCGAGGTTGGCCAGATTGCTGGCAATGGCCTGATGGCGAAGAACGCTGACATCCAGCATTTTCTTCGCCGCCACATAACCTGACTCCGCAAATATTCCGTCAATCATGATACCAAGCTCTCCACCCGATTAGCAGCAGGCGTGCCACCCCGGCAAAAACCGCCCATGCCCGGGACAGTGGTGATGGGCATGTCCTGAAAACGGAAATAATTGCCAGCCGCGACAGACGTGCGGCAAAAATGTCCTCTGGACAAAAGGGACGCCTCGCCGATCGGGTCGTGGCATGATTCACGCGCAAACCCGGGCGCCTCGGCGAGGCGCCCCTACCTCCGAGGCGTTTTAGAGAACTTGTCACGAATCATTGCGGCGGGTAACGTGCGCCAACATGAGTCAAAAAGCTTACGCGGCGGCGGGAGTCGACATCGACCTGGGAAACCGGGTGAAGGCGACGCTGCCGCAATTGCTCGCGTCCACACGCCGGCGCGAAGTGTTGGGAAAAGTCGGCGGCTTCGGGGGATTGTTCGCGCTGGATGTCAAAAAATATCGCCAGCCCGTCCTCGTCTCGAGCACCGACGGCGTGGGAACGAAACTGAAAATCGCCTTCGCGATGGATCGGCACGACACCGTGGGGCAGGATTTGGTCAATCACTGCGTCAACGATATTGCCGTGCTGGGCGCGGAGCCGCTGTTCTTTTTGGATTACATTGGCACCGGCCAATTGGAACCGAAAGTGTTCGAGGAATTGCTGCGCGGCTTCGCGCTGGCCTGCCGTGACAACCGCTGCGCGCTGATCGGTGGCGAGACCGCCCAGATGCCCGGGTTCTACCAGAAAGGCGAATACGATGTCAGCGGCACGATCGTCGGCGTGGTCGAGAAGGATCAAATTCTCGACGGGCGCGGCATTCGCAAAGGCGACGCGATCATCGGTCTCGCCTCGAGCGGCCTGCACACCAACGGCTATTCATTGGCCCGAAAGATTTTCTTCGAGAAGATGAAATTGAAACCCACGAGTGTTCTGCCCGGATTCAAAGAATCCGTGGGAGAAGCGCTGCTGAAAGTTCACGTCAGTTATGGGACGCTCGTTCTGAGTTTGCTGAAAAAGTTCAAGGGCAACAGCGTTATCAAAGGCATTGCGCATATCACGGGCGGTGGTTTTATTGACAACATTCCCCGCGTGCTGCCGAAAAAGTGCGATGCGCTCATTAAAAAAAGCTCGTGGGATGCGCCGCCCATTTTCCAAGTCCTTCGCGAGAAGGGCGGGGTGGACGAAACCGAGCTTTATCAAGTTTTCAACATGGGCATCGGCATGACGATCATCGTGGCCGCGGAAAAGGCGGATGCCGTTTTGAAATTCATCCGCGCCCGCGGCCAGGCGGCGTGGATGGTGGGCGAAATCGCGCGCGGCACCGGCGAAACGAAAATGGTTTGATGCTGTGAATATATTTGACGAATTGGAATGGCGCGGCCTGGTGGCCGATTGCACTGACACGCCCGAACTGAAGAAACGCCTCGAATCCAGCCCGATTGTCCTTTACGCGGGCTTCGATCCGACGGCGGACAGCTTGCACGTGGGCAGCCTCGTGCCGCTGCTGGCCTTGCGGCGGTTTCAATTGCTCGGCCATCATCCTATCGCGGTCGCGGGGGGTGCCACAGGATTGATCGGTGATCCCAGCGGCCGCACCGCCGAACGCCAATTGCTCACGAAAGAAGTTCTCGACGCCAACATTGCGGGAATCAAGGTGCAGTTGCGCAAGATGCTGGATTTCGAGCAAGCGGGCAATCCGGCCAGGCTGGTCGATAACGCGGAGTGGACGACCTCGGTCACCTTCCTCGGTTTTCTGCGCGACATCGGGAAGCATTTTTCTGTCAATCAAATGATTGCCAAGGAAAGCGTCCGCGCCCGCATGGACGACCGCGAAACCGGCATCAGTTACACCGAATTCAGCTACATGCTTTTGCAGGCGTTCGATTTTTTTCATCTTTACCAGGCGCACCAGTGCGAGCTGCAAATCGGCGGGAGCGATCAATGGGGGAACATCACGGCCGGGATGGAATTGACGCGCAAGAAATCGGGCGCGCACATTTTCGGTTTGACGCTGCCGCTTATCCTCAACAGCGATGGGACGAAGTTTGGGAAATCCGTGTCGGGCGCGATCTGGCTCGATCCCAGGAAGACGAGCGTTTATCGCTTTTACCAATTCTGGATTCGCACCGATGACCGCGACGTCATACGCTACCTGAAGTTTTTTACGTTTTTGACACGCGAGGAAATCGACGCGCTCGCGGTGCAGCACGCCGAGCGCCCCGAAGGCCGCGCCGCCCACAAAGCGCTGGCCGCGGCCATGACGGATTTGCTGCACGGCAAAGAGGCGACGGCGGAAGCGATCCGCGCGAGCGAAATTCTTTTTGGCGGCGGGCTGGAGGGAATCGCCGAAAGCACCTTCAACGAAATCGTGGGCGAAGTGCCGACGCGCGAGTTGGAGGCGGCGAAGCTGGAAGGCGCAGGCGTGCCGCTGGTGGAATTGCTCGCGGCTTCCGGCCTGTGCCCATCCAAAGGCCAGGCGCGGAAGGATGTCGAAGGCGGCGGCGTTTACATCAACAATATCCGCGAAGCCAATGCGCAGCGTTTTGTCACGGGTGCCGATCTGCTGTTCGGAAAACACCTCCTGTTGCGGAAGGGCAAGCGGAATTACACTGTCATGTCCGTTAAATAGTTATGAGATTCATTCCATTCGCTCTGGTTTCCGTTGCCGCGCTGCTTGCGATGTATCCCGTCGGCTTGCGGGCGCAACAGCAACTTGTCTTCGTCGGTTCCGGCCGGAAAAATATTGAGTCGTTTCGGTTCGACCCGGCGGCTGGCACATTGACCAAGATCGGATTGGCGGCGGAAATTGCGCATCCGTCGTTCATCTATATTTCGCCGAATCACAAATATCTTTATTCGATTACCGAAGGCGGCAATGCCGATTCCAGCAGCATCAGCGCATTCGCCATCGACGCGACGGCAGGCAAATTAACGTTCTTGAACAAGCAGCCGGCCAAAGGCTCAGGGCCGTGTTATGTCGAGGTGGACAGCGCGGGCAAGAATGCGCTGATTGCCAACTATGGCAGCGGAAGTTTCGCCGCTTTTCCGCTTGCGGCGAACGGCGAAGTTCAGCCGATGTCCGCCTTTGTTCAAGACAGTGGCTCCAGCGTGGATAAGAGCCGGCAGGAAGGCCCGCACGCCCATTGTCTCGTGGCGGGGCCGGGCGATAAATTCGTCTACGGCTGTGACCTTGGCTTGGACAAAGTGATGATTTTCAAGTTCGACACCGCCACCGGTTCCATGGTGGCCGCCGACCCGCCCTTCGCGAAAGTAAAGCCCGGCGCCGGGCCTCGCCACCTCGCGTTCCACCCAAATGGCCGCTTCGCGTATCTCGTGAATGAAATGGGATGCACCATCAACCCATTATCCTACGACCCCGCCACAGGTGCATTGACCGAATTGCAAACCATCAGCACATTGCCGCCCGGTTATTCCGGCAACAGCACGTGCGCCGAAATCGCCGTCCATGTGTCGGGCAAGTTCGTTTACGCCTCAAACCGAGGCCACGACAGCATCGCGATCTTCAAATGCGATCCCGACACCGGCCATTTGACCTTTGTTGAATGCGTCCCGACCGGCGGCAAAATTCCGCGCCAATTTGAAATCGATCCGACGGGAAAATTTCTGCTGGCCGCGAATCAGGAATCGAACACCGTCGTCGTTTTCAAAATAGACCAAACGACCGGCCATTTGGAACCGACCGGCAGCAAAGTGGAGACAGAAAACCCCATGTGCGTGCGTTTCCTGCCCACGACTAATTAAGGTAGGGACGCCTCGCCGAGGCGTCCGGGGACTCACGCAAGTCCAAACGCGTTCGAAAAACTCCACAGCCTCGGACGCCTCGGCGAGGCGTCCTACCTCACAAACTAAACCTTAAAATGCAGCGGGCTCGACTGCGGCATCTCATGGGCGCACGGCTGATTGGTCGGCGCGTCTGGCTTGCGTTCATTGCGTTGAACGAGTTCGTTGGAAAGCAGAAAAGCCTCCACCTCATCCCCGCTGATGTCCGCCAGCATGCGGC
The DNA here is from genome assembly GCA_963764165.1 of uncultured Verrucomicrobiae bacterium. Classification (GTDB taxonomy): domain Bacteria; phylum Verrucomicrobiota; class Verrucomicrobiia; order Limisphaerales; family Palsa-1400; genus Palsa-1400. The sequence goes on along the minus strand of CAVXRD010000002.1, from coordinate 682,499 downwards.
CGTTGATTTCGACGCACGGGCTGAGCATCTGGCCGCTTTTTTCGATCATTTCCTGGCGTTGATTGGGGTCATTGATGATGTCCCGGTCTTCAAAAGGCAGGTCATACTTGCGCAAAACGGCGCGCACGCCCTGGCTCCATCCGCAAGTGGGTTTCAAATAGGCAACAATTTTTGGCTTATCCATAGAAATTTAAGTTAAGCCAAGAATGCCACCTCCGCCACCAATGGCAATCCTATCTTGCGAATTTCCGAATACGCACTGCCCCCCGTGCCGTCTAATCACCGACCGCGAGAAGCTGTATGAAATTGCGCCATTTTGCCTGCCTTGCCGCCCTGGCTTTTCCGCTCATTGCGAGCGCCGCCGACAAATCGGCTGTCACCTTTTACGTTCAATTGATTCGCGGCACCGAGGATGCCAATCCACCCGCCGCGGACGCCAAACCGGCAGGCGCCCAGATCACCCGCCGCTTGCAGATGTTCAAGTGGAAGAATTACTGGGAAATCTCGCGCAAAACCGTCGAGGTGAACCCCGGCAGCAAGATTCGGCAGAAGCTGGCGCCTCAGCGCGAGGTCGAAATCGCCGTCGGCGCAACAAACGACATGACGATCAGCATTTATGCGGACGGCAAGCTGGCGAGAAAACGGCGGCAGCCGGCAACCACGCCATTTTACATTTCCGGCGGCGACAAAGAGGCGAACCAATCCTGGTTCATTGTGGTGCGGCGGGATAAGCCTCCCGATGCCTTTGTCACGAACGCTTACAGCTTCGTTCGATAAAAGATTTTGCGCGGGACGAGCTTGATAATTGTCAGCATTATCCACCACCACGACGGCACATAGGCGACCGGCTTGCCGCGCTGGATGGCTTTCCACGAGAGCGTTCCCACCTTGTCCGCCGAGCTGAACAACGGGCCTTTCGGCATGTCCGCGGTCATCGGCGTGTCGGTCAGGCCGGGCTTGATTGTGGTGATGCGGATGCCGGGCTTCGAGGCGAGGCGATGGCGCAAGCCTTCCAAAAATGTCTCCAATCCGGCCTTGGTCGAGCCGTAAACGAAATTTGACCCCCTTCCCCGATCCGCCGCCACCGAGCCAATCACCGCCAGCGACCCGCCGCCTTGCTCCTCCAGCATCCGCGCGCAAATGGCCGAAAGGACCGCCGCGCTTGTGTAGTTGACATGCAGCGTCGCGGCCATCTCCAGGGGATTGGCCAGCAACTCATCCTGTTCTGGCAGCGCTCCGTGCGCGATGAGAAACAAATCGATCCGGCCCGGCAGGGCGGCATGAATCAGCGATTCCCATGACAATGAAATATCGCCGGGATCGGCCGCTTGGAATACCGCGGCCAAACCGCGCGCGGCCAGGTCATCCCTGACGTTGGCGAGGCGCTGGGCGCTTCTGCCAAGCAGCAGCACGCGGACGTTTTTCTCACGAGCTGCCGCTCGCACGATGGCTTGGGCAATGGCCGACGTTCCGCCAAAAACGACGATGTTGAATGGCGTTGCCGGAATGGCTGAGGGTTGATTCATCACGCTTTTTCCAAAATCTGGCTTGGCACGACACGTTTCCAAAAATCCGAGCAAAACGCGGGATCCACCAGCGGCAGGAATTCCGGCAGGGCAGGGTAGCCGCCGCGAAAATCCTCCGCGCTCATCCGGCTGTCCTTCCCCGGATACAATCGCCCTTTGGCCGCCCGCACGATGGCATCCAGCTTGTCAAATAGGCGCAAGGTGGACGCGCCGCGATTTGGAAAATCCAACGCCAGTGTGATTCCGGGCTTTGGGAATGACAACATGCCGGGCGATGGGTGCGGGCCGAATGTTTTCAAAACCGCGAGGAACGACGCCTCGCCGGAAGCCGCAATTTCCCGCGCCATTTCTTCAACAGGCGCGAGGCCCGCCGATTGCGGCGTGACGGATTGATACTGAAAAAAGCCGCGCTTGCCGTAAATCTTGCTCCAGCCATCCACAGCATCCAACGGGTAAAAAAACGGCTCGTAATGCTGGATGACTCTCTTCCCGGGGCTGGCGATGCGATGGAAATAAAGCGTGTTGAAGACTTTTACGGAGAATGGCGTCAAGACGAATTCCGGCATCTGCATCGGCACGGAGATTTTCGGTGCCGGATGAATTTGCCGCGGATTTCGCCCATGCAAAAATTCGCTGGCATAATTTCCGCGAATAAAAATGCCGCGCGCGACATTCCTCCCTCGCGCCACCGCGTCGAACCACGCCACCGTATGTTCCCAAACCTCAGCCGACGAGTCGGCGAGCGCCATGAATTCGCGCAAGCCATGAAACGGGACAAGTTCAACATCGAGCCACGCAGAGGGCACGCGCACGAGTTGAATCTCCGCCCACAGAATAAGTCCCGTCAGTCCCAGGCCGCCGATGGTCGCGTTGAACAAGTCGGAGTTCTCGTCTGGCGAACATTCGCGCGTGATCCCATCCGATCGCCACAGGGAGAATCGCCGCACATGGCAGCCAATTGTTCCGGCGCGGTGATGATTTTTGCCGTGGATATCATTGGCAACCGCCCCGCCGAGGGTGACGAAGCGCGTCCCGGGCGTGGTCGGAAGAAACCATCCCTCCGGCACCACAAGTTCGAGAATTTCCGAAAATGTCACGCCCGCCTCGGCCCGGAGGACGCCGGTTTCGCGGTCGAAGCGGATCATTTTGTTCAGCCCGCGCGTGCGAATCATCACGCCATCGGATAGCAGGCAGCTATCGCCGTAGGAGCGCCCAAGTCCGTAGGCCAGGCGTTTTGTTTCCGGCGGAAGATCAATTGATTCGTCGCGCCAGCTCAAATTGACACACGGCGAGAGGACGGATTGGACGCGCCCCCAAGATTGGAATCGCTCCGTCTTCATCGCGAATTTCCCAGCACCGCAATCAGAAACACGACCCCGCTCAGGGCCGCGACCAGCCAGGTCGGCGGGTCTTTCAACGCAAATATGACGGGATCCTCGCGCAATTTTCGCCGACCCGCCAGCAGCCACACGCGGATGAGCCAATAGAGGAGCAGGGGGCACAACATCCAGAAAAGCGCCGGGCGGGAATAGTATTGATGGAATTTGTCGCTGTTGATGTAGAGGCCCAAAACTAAAACCGCGAGGCAACTGCAATTCACACCGAAGGCCGCTATCATCGGAAAATCCTCCGGCAAATATCCCCGCGCCGTGTTCGTTCGGTTTGGCTCCGCCAGCGTGGTGAGTTCAACATAGCGTTTGGCCGCGCCGAGGCTCAGAAATAAAAACATCGCGAACACCACCAGCCATTCCGAAAGTTCAATCGGCGCAAGATAAGCTCCGGCGGAAATTCGATAGACGTAAAATCCCGAAAGAAAAATGACGTCCAGCACCGGCACGCGTTTGAAAAAGCACGAGTAAGCCACAGTCGCCGCAAAGTAACCCGCCAGCAGGGCAAACGCCTTCGGCCCCGCCATCCAGCAGCAGCATGCCGCGACGGCGATGCATAATGGAATCGCTGCGACCGCATCGGAAATCGGAAGGTCGCCGGAAGCCAGAGGCCGCTGCCATTTGTCCTTGTGGCGGCGGTCGGATTCGATGTCCGCCAGATCGTTGATGAGGTAGGCAGCCGAAGCGCCGAAACAAAAGGCCACAAAAAAATAGAACGTCCGCGACCACGCATCGCCGCTGTGCCAGATGTGGGCGGCGAGCGCGGGCATGAAAATTAAAATATTCTTGACCCAATGTTGCGGCCGCAGCGCCCGCCCCAGGGCCGCCCATTGGCTCTTCCGCTCGCTGACTGTAGTGACGGCAGTTCCGCGCCGCGCCAGCCAGCGCCGCGCTTTCGGGACGGGACTTGCGGCGTAAGCGTGGCGGGCAGCGGACCACACTTTGATGTCCGCCGCCGAATCGCCCGCGTAATCAAATCCGCCCAATCCGAAACGCTGGACGAGATAAGCTGACTTTTGCGAGCCGATCAAATTGGTTTTGCCATCGCTGCCGACCACTTCATCAAACAGTTTCAAATGCGCGCCAACCATTTCCGCCGCCGCCTGGTCGCTGGCGGTGACAAGAAGAATTTGCCGGCCCGCTGCTTTCTGCTGCCGGATTAGGTCGATTACTTGGGAATTGTAGGGCAGGGAGTCGGGCGAGAGTTTCTGGGTTTCCCAAATGCGCCGCTTGAGCCACGCGCGCCCTCGCCAGCTTCCGAGCACGAGGATGAAAAATTGGAATGGGCGCCGAAACAGCATCCGAACCGCCGTTTCCCAGAAGCAATCGGTTTTGATCAGCGTGTGATCGAGGTCGACGCATAGCGGCACCTCACTCGCCGTGGCCGTGGCTGGAACCGCGGACGGATTGGCCGGAACTGGCGCAGCCAGCGATTGGGCGTCTTTGGCAGTCATGTCGCTGTCACCGCGCACATGCAACCAGAAGCGGCCAGTGAAGTCGAGCCGCGCCTTTTACTTTGTCCGCCGAAAGACCTTGAACGTCGCCGCCTGGTCGACGCATTTGATAACCATCTCGTCGATGTTGACGTGCGGCGGGCGCGTCGCCATCCATACGAGCGTCTCGGCGATATCTTCGGCGGTAAGTGGAATGACACCATCGTAAACCTTGTCGGCTTTTGCCTGGTCGCCCTTGAACCGGACAGTGCCGAATTCCGTTCGCGCCAGTCCAGGATCAAGCGAACAGACGCGAATGCCCGTGCCGTTCAATTCGAGCCGCAGCGTTTGCGTGATTTTCAATTCGCCAGCTTTTGCCGCGCAATACGCCGACCCGCCTTCATACGCCCATCGTCCGGCGACGGAGCCGATATTGAGAATCGTGGCCCCAGAATCCTTGGGCATCATCGGCAGAACAGCCCGTGTGACCCGCAGCAATCCGAGAACATTTGTTTGAATGGTTGCCTCCCAATCTTCGTCGCGGCCATTGGCGACGGAATCCAATCCGTGCGCACCGCCCGCGTTGTTGAGCAGCACATCCACCGCGGAAGTCTTCGTTTTCGCCCACGCCACAAACGCTTCGACACTGGCGGTCTTTGTGACATCGAGCGAGTGGATGAGCGCCTGATGGGCGCCTGCTTTGCGGGCGGCGGCGGCGGTCGATTCGAGGCGATCCACCCGGCGCGCGCCGAGGAGAAGGTTGCAGCCCAACGCGCCAAAAGCGGAAGCGGCGGCCGCGCCGAATCCGCTGGAAGCACCTGTTATCAGAATCCATTTGCCGGCAAGAGAAAAAGCCATACCCCACCTTTAGCTGAGCGGCTCCGCAAATCAAGTTTTGTGGTAGGGACGCCTCGCCGAGGCGTCCGGGGTGAGGCGTTATTCACGCGCGGCCTGTTGGCATTTTCACACACAACCGGACGCCTCGGCGAGGCGTCCCTGCCTCAAACAGCCTTCTGCACAAAACATTTGTGAACCGCCGGTGTAACCATATCCTATGAACGTGAGCGACGATTCGGAAGCGTCCTTGATTTCCCGCTGCCGCCAAGGCGACGAGTGGGCCTGGAACGCGCTTTTCGACCGGCACTACGCGGCGGCGTCCCGCTTCATTTTCCAATTGTCCCACACCTTCACGCGCGAGGACGCGGAGGAAATCTGCCAGGAAACTTTTCTTGCTGTCATTAAGAACATTGAATCGTTTCACGGCGGCAGCAAATTGCAGACGTGGATTTTTCGAATCGCCGCCAACAAAGCCCGCGACTACCGCGAACGCCAGCACGCCGCCAAACGCGGTGGCGGGCAGACGATTCTCTCGCTGCAGGAGGAACCGGGCGAGGACAGCGCTCCCTTGCAAGTGCCAAGCCCGCTCCCCGCGCCGGACGCACTGCTGGGCCGGGCCGAGGGCGCGGCGCAGATGGGCCAGGCGCTGGATCAATTGGAGATGCCGTGCCGCGAGGTCATTGATTTGCGATATTTCGCGGATTTGAGCTACGAGGAGATTGCGGCGGAATTGAAATTAAATCCGAAAACAGTGAGTTCGCGATTGAGCAAATGCCTTGATAAGCTGGAGAAGATCGCCGTGGAAATCTTTGGCGGGAAGAAAACGGAGCCTTTTTCCGTCTAATGTATTGTAATGAGCAAAGCTGAATTGAAATGAGTTGAACATGCCGTCTGACGAGCCAAACAGCAAAATGGACGAACTGCTCCGCGCTTACGCAAAGAAGCGCCGGGAGCAGGGCGAAGCGCCGGATGAAATCCATCCCGCGACGCGCCGTCTTTTGCAGGATGAGGTGCGGCGGACGCTGGGCGCGCGCAAAGATTCCGAGGGCGCGGGTGCGGAGCGTTGGAGAAGATGGCGCTGGCCCATGATTGCGATGGGAGGGGGAGCGGTGGCCATGCTCTTTGCCTTCGCGATGCTGAACGCGCAGTTGGACCGGCTGGCTCCCGCGCATGAATCCGCCGCGCAACACCGCGAGAACGATTTCAGACTGAACGCGGTGAAAAAGGGCATGCCGGAATTGGCTGGCCGGAGCGGTTCAGCGGACCGAAGCCTTGGGTCGCGCAAGAGGGAACTCAGCGAGGCGCCCCTTCCGGCTGCGCAGGCTCCGCAACTCACCGAGCCTCGCAGCGGCGAAAATTCTCCGCTTGCCAACGGCTATTCCGGGACACCCTCAAATATTTATCCCGCATCTCCCGCGCCTGCGACTTCGCCTTTGCTTTCGGACGCAGCGACTGCACCCACAACCCCAGCCGCCGCTCCGCCTGCCAGCGTGCCGGCGGCGATCGTTGCAGATAGTCTTGCAGGTGGTGAGGCGCTCCCTTCGGCTCAAGCGAAGGCGGCAAATGAATCCTTGGGGCAGCAAAGATCTTCTTTTCAGCAGAATCTCGCACGACCGGCTGGCGCGGTAGGTGGCGCGAACTTTGATTCGAGCGCGCAGAACTTCGTTCGGGCTGCAAAAGATTCAGCGGCCGATCCCGCGCCAAATCTTCTTTCGAATTTCCAAATGAGCCGCGCCGGCCAGAACGTCAGCATCGTCGACGGGGACGGATCTGTTTATAAAGGCACGGTCGTGGCCAAGGAAGGGGGCGCATTTTCGCGTCAAGCAGTTCAGAAAGCAAAGCAACCTGCAGTGGGAACAGACGAGAATTGGAATTTCAACGTTTCTGGAACAAACCGCAGCTTGCAGCAGAGCATTATTTTCAATGGAAATGTCCAGACGCTCTCGGGAGATTTCACGAACAACGTATTCGGACGGAATCAGGCTGCGTTTGGTGGCGCCCGGCGATCTGGCATTTCCCGGCAAAATGCGGCCGCGTCTGCGTCGAATGCGGCGCGCATCTCCGGTACCGTGCAAGTTGGCAAGAGCAACCAATTTGAAATTGAAGCCAATCAGCCGCCGCGTTTGCCTTGAAATTTTGCCGCGCGGCTGGGATATATTTGAAGCGCACTGGGCAGCATAATCCGTTAGCTTAATCTCCCGTGGGTGGCGAGTTTTCGCCCAGTATCAGAGCCGATGCCTCTGCCTGCTTGCGTTTCTCACTTGCAGCAAACAGGCGCGGTTCGTTGGCATCGGAGATAACAGGACCTGGCTGCGGATGTGCCATTTCCCACTGCCGCAGATTTTCAATAAAGCGGTCGGCGTCATAGCCTGCTTCGCGAGCCAGTTTGTCTTTGACGGCACACAGTTCGTCCATAATCGACTCAGTTTTCATCAGGTGAATCTCCCATTAGTTCGGCTGGTGTGCAAACCTTTGGCAATTTCCATCCCAGGCGCAGTGCTTCTGTCTCCAAGCGTTTCAAGATTTGGGCATTTGCCAAATGACGGCGGCAGCGCACGCGTTGCAAGCAATGCCTTCATCCGGCGATCTGCCTCCCGTGAGAATGGCAGAATCGTTAGTTGACCAAGAATGCCCCTCCGTTTCGCGGCCTCTTGCGGATCACCTTCGCCGGATTCGCGCATGACCTCGGTTGATGCCACACAGAAGAAGTGTGCGCGACGCAGCCGCCACCAGTCTCGTGTGGTTTGTTGGTTGCCTGCTAATATCAGGTCTCGGCTCGGATTTCCCACAAGCAGGCTGATAACGCTGGTTTCCACATAAACGACTTCCATGGTTCGTATTTGACGATTCATGGTATGCCTCTGTGATCTTGATGCAATTTAAAAGCCCCGCCTTTGAGCGACCAGGTTTCGAAGAGAATTCATTAAATTCAGTTTGAAACGAGCAGCCATTTGGTTTCAAAGTAACACCACGTGGCGAAGAGAATTCCCAAACGCTTTCAGTATGAGTTCGAGCTCCTCGAATGCGGCGTATCGCGCATCGCCGGAGTCGATGAGGCTGGCCGCGGCCCCCTAGCCGGGCCGGTTTTTGCTGCTGCCGTGATTTTGCCCGTATCGTGGATTCACGACAAATTGCCAGCCTCCTTCCGCAAGGTGAATGACTCAAAGCAAGTCTCGCCCGAATTGCGCGAAAAACTCTTTCTCGAACTGACGTCCCATCCGGAAGTCGAATACGCCGTCGCGAGCGTCGAAGTCGATGTCATCGACGAAATCAATATTCTTCAAGCCAGCCATCGGGCGATGAACATCGCGCTGGCGCAATTGCGGCCGCCGCCCGCCCATGTGCTGGTGGACGGGTTGCGTGTGCATTCCATGACGCTTCCGCAAACACCCATTGTTTCCGGCGATGCGCTGAGTTATTCCATCGGCGCGGCCAGCATTTTGGCGAAAGTCAGCCGTGATCGCGTCATGTTGGAATTGGACCGCGTCTATCCCGGCTACGGTTTCGCTGAGCACAAAGGCTACGCCACGCAGAAACATTTGGAGGCGATAAAATCGCTCGGCGCGTGTCCCATCCACCGGCGCTCGTTCTCGCCCATCCGCCCGCCGGAGCCGGAATTGAATTTGTTCGGTTGAGCGCCCAACTTTTCTCAGAATCCCTGAAATTGAACAGGAGAAAGACAGAGGACGCAGAGAAAAACCGGCCCAACAATGGTTTTTTCTTCTCTGCGCCCTCGGTCTTTCTCCTGTTCAATTTTTTTATTTTAACGTAAGCGGCGGGAAGAATCAGGCGGATGCCGCCAGTTACCTTTTGTCAAAGTTAATCAACAGGCCGGGCACAATGAATTGTCAAACTGGCTATTTGGCACCCAATTTGGCCTTCAACTCATCAATCTGCGTCTGCAAGGATCCTTTGCCCCTGGCGATTTTGATCAATTCCTCCAAATCGGCCAGTTCTTGCTTTGGATCTTTCAAGGCGCGATCGGTGCGGACAATTTCGCCGAGAATTTCCTCGCAAATAATCGGGTCGGGTTTCTTCCCGGCGGAGTCCAGCTTGCGCCATTTTTGCAGCGCCAATTCAAAAACGTTCCGTCCGGCCTGCGCGTTGGTGCGGTTGTAGAAGTTGATGCGGCCCAGCTCGAGCAGGATTTCCGGGCTGTCCGGGTTGGCGGCCAGGCCTTGCCGCAAAAACTGCTCGGCCTCATTGGGCTTGTCCAATGACGTGCGCAGCCAGTAAGACGCAGTGAGATACGGATCAATTTCGTGCGGCTCCAGTTCGGCGGAAAGCTTGAGCCACGGCAGCATCTCGCGTTCGTTGCCCGCGGTCAGGTGGACGTGCGTGGTCGGATAAAAATGGCGGCCCAGGCGGTCAATCCAATCCTTGGGCGGTCCTAGAAATGTGCTTTCCTGCTCGTGATCTTTGGCATCCCCTGTCTTTTGATGCGACTCCTCCTTCAAGTCTGATTCGGCGCCGGGATTTTTGCGGTCGAAAATCGAGGGGTAGAATCCGCGATGAAAATAAGCGTCCGCCTTGGCGAAAAATTCGTGCGCAAACAGCCGCCGGCTGTCGCCCATCAATGCCACCAGCATCCCGGCGGACGATGCGCCGTGATCCTGGCTCTCGCGCCAAGTGGCAAATTGCGGCACCAGCACCGTCGCTAGCGTCAGGCAGCAAACAAACAGCAGCAGCATGATCAGCTTAAACATGGCTTCACAACGTCACCGTTTTCTTTCTGAACACAACCCATGCGCAGCCCAGCATCAACGCCATGTAAATAAAGGCGTAGGCGGAGGCGCCCAGGCACGCTGTCCAATCCACCAATCCCCAGTCATGCACCACCAAATCGCGAATGTCATAAAGTTCCAGATGCGGGATGGCATAATAGATCGCGTAAACAATCGTCCCCGAAATGCCGCGCATCTGGATGGCCACCGAATTCAAATGCCCGCCCGCAAACATGATCCCCAAGACGACCAGGAATGAAATCGTGATGTTCGACGACGGCGCTGTGAAGACAACCGACCCGAACATAACCATTGCCGCCACGATGCCCAACCCCATCCAATGCAGCCAAAGCGCCTGGAGGTCCGCCAGGATGGGAAGCTTGTGTTCAAGCGACGCCGTCATCACGCCAAAGAAAAAATAAAAAACGATTAATGCAATCCCGCCGGCAAACCAGCAGCCCAGGAATTTTCCCACCACCACTTCACCCCGGCCCACCGGCTTGGCCAGCAGCGGAAAAATCGTGCGGCTTTCGCGCTCGGCCGGAATCTGCCGGGCCGTCGTGGTAATCACAATTACCAGCGACGAAATCCAAATCAACAGAAACGCGGCTTCCTTGATGAAGCGGACGATGTGCTCGTCATTGAAGAAATTAATCGTGCCGAGCAAAAAGGTCACCGCCACCAGCAGCGCGAAGAGGACGTAAAAGTCCTTCCGGCGATACATCTCTTTCATCACCACTCCGGCGATGGCGAGGCAATTAGACGCGCTGGGGTGCCGGATTGTAACCGACGATTTTGAGGAAGACATGTTCAAGATTGCATTGATATTGCTGGACCAAATCGCTCACGCGGCCTTCGACGCGCAGCTTCCCCTCGTGCAGAATTCCGACGCGGTCGCAGACGGTTTCGACTTCGCCTAATTCGTGCGAGGAAAACAGCACGGTCTTTCCCTCCTCCTTGAGGCGCTGGATGATTTCGCGCACTTTCATGCGGCCCAGCGGATCAAGCCCGCTGGTGGGCTCGTCGAGGATGAGCAAATCCGGGTCGTTAATGAGCGCTTGGGCCAGGCCCACGCGCTGCTGCATGCCCTTGGAATACGTTTTGATGAGGCGCTTCCGTGCATGCTCCAATTCCACCAATTTCAACACCGCATCAATCCGTCGGTCGCGTTCGGATCTCGGAATGCGAAAAATGCGGGCGTAAAAGCGCAAAAGCTCCTCGGTATTGAGGAACTTGTAATAATAAGTCAGCTCGGGAAGATAGCCAATGCGCTGGCGGGCAATCGGCTTGCGGACATCGACGCCAAAAATGGAGGCCGACCCGGCCGTGGCATTGACGAATCCGAGCAGGACGTTCATGGTCGTGGTTTTGCCCGCGCCATTTGGCCCGAGAAAACCAAAGACCTCGCCTGCTTGCACTTGCAGGTTCAAGCCGTCCACGGCCAGCTTGCTCCGCTGCCGCAGCTCACGGCTCGGGTACTCAACCCGCAAGTCATGGATTTCCACAACAGTGCTCACTATCGTGCGAGGATAATCACTCGGCGCAATTTGGCCAGAATTTTCGCCAAAGGCTGGTTCCTAACTGTTGCAAGTGGAATGCGGATTGTCTTTGTGTTCCTCCCCGCTCATCTTCTCTGCGCGAAAGTTGTGTTCCCTCCGTCTTTGGCTTCATTGTGGCCTTACACGCCATCTTGCGCAGACGCAGAGGGAGCGGAGGTTCCTCGCCGGAATGAATCAGATTTGCCACCGCTATTCCACCGAAAACTGTCGAGGAACCGGAAAAAGGCATTGAACAGAAGGCAGCGAAGATAACGAAGCAAAGCTGGGCGAAGAGATTTTGTCCCACCGCCGGCTGCCCTCGGTGTGAGCTTTGCTTCGGAAGGCGATATTCTTCCCCATCCTGTAAATCCTGTTCATCCTGTCTAAATTCCGCGTCATAATTCCGAAGCGGCATCCAAGCTTGTCATTGGCCAATGATGAAAGTCTGCTGGGCGGTGATGCTGCGTGTGTAACCGTCCTTGTAAGAGCGGGCGCGAACGGTCGTCGATTCCGCCAGGCGCAGCGGCCGTTTGTAAACGGGATCGCCCGGCCCGGGAATGCTGCCGTCTACTGTAAAATGAATTTCCGCGCCGGGCTCGGCTTCGCTTAATTTCACTTCAACGGCGCTCGGATAATTTCCAGCCGGCAGGGAAAATTCCGGCGGCGCGAGAACAGGCTTTCCCGGCATGCTTTCGATCCATTGGCGGATAAGCGCCGCGCCATTTGCATCAACTGCTTCATGGGCCAGTGGCGGCATTTTGTAGCCCTCGACACTGAAGGCGCGCATGTAAAGAATCGAACGCCAAATGTCCTTCGGCGAAACGACGCGCGCGCGGTCAACTCCTTCGTTGATGAGAATCGGCCCGTCAATCAGCGCCTGATGATCGAGCGGAGTGGTGTAGCGCGCATCGAAATAACCCACAGTTCCTCCTCCCGGCCGATGGCAATTGCCGCAGTTCACGTCCAGGTAAGATCGGGCGCGATCTTCCAATGAACGCGAAGTGTCCCCGGGGCGGGCAAGACTGTCGCAGGCTGCCACATCGGATTCGGACAAGTTCGCGTTGAGCAGGCCGAGTTTGCTCCACGCGAGCAACTCATTGACCTGGCCGCCCGCCGCGAATGGATATGGATGATTGAGCTGCCGCGTTTTCACGCCGAGAACGCCGCCGGCGCGATCGGTGTGGCATGTCACACAGTCGGAGCGGGAGGGATAATACCACGTTTGCGTGCGCGTTCCTGTTGCGGTGCGGATGACGATGTTTTCCGAAAGGTTCGTGGCAAGAAGATCAGCATCGCTGTTGTCGGCGCGCCATTTGTAGGTCGCGCCGTAGACGCCGCCCGCGGCGTCTCGCACAATAAAGCGGGTTTCCAGACGGCGGCGCTGCGAAGGATCAGCGTCGTTGGTGGCCAGTTCGAAATGTTTGACAAAAACCGTCCCCGCCGGAAACTTCCATTCGTTGGTGGCCGAAATATTCAATTTTCGCATCTGGCAGCGCCATCCAACGGAGCTTCCAGCCGCCGTCGGCCCAGAACGAGAGATTGAGATCATAAGGAATCAGCCCTGGCGAAGTGGCCAAGTGGGCCGCATCGGCGAAAGCCCCCGTTTGAGAGAGCAGAGGAGGAAACTCGCCGCCGGATTTCGGCGGCATGTTGAGGAAAGGCTTGGTCGGCTGGCGCGGGGGCAAAGCGGATGCCGCGGCGGAAAAACTCAACAAACCCCCCACCAGGGCGCAACACCATCGGCCCAACTTTGCAGACTCAATGCTCACCGGATTGCAAATTCAGCCGGACGGCAGTTTCCAGTCCGCCGGAAAACCTCCGCAGCGTTTTCTCGATCCCTGGCATCGGCTTGTAGACATCAGAGCCGGCCGGATAGCCGTGCAGGCAGACATAGTCGTATTGATGGACGGCGGGGCGCTTTGGAAAATCCGTCACAGAAACCAATCCGACCGCGATGCAGTCCGGCGCCTTGCCTTCAACGAGATTTGGGGTTTTCGGCGGATTGACATTGGAGCGCGTGACCCACGAATGATTCAGCGGCGGCTGGGTCAGGGTGGTGTAGCCGCTGTCCACAACCAGATTGGTTTTCGAGACTTGCAGCACGCGTCCGCAAATAAAGCGCCGGCCATCGATGCAAGCGGTGCGGAGTTGCTCGCCGCGAACGGCGGCCGAATTGGTCGTATAAGTCGTATCCGACCTATTGGTCGCCGGATCCGCGGCGGCCAGCGAGGCCGTCAAACATAATATCAAAAAAATGCACTTGCTCACGGCTGCTCCACCACCCGATAAAATCTCGCTGACCCTGACGGCGCGCCCGGGTCGCTCAGCACGAACGGCGTGGCCCCGGGCGTGTTGGTGCTGACGGGAGTCCAATTCATCAAATCAGCGCTCACCTGCAAAACATAATTGGAACCGACCGGCCCCGCAAACGCCATTTGGAACACGCCATTGGTGAATCCGCCTGGCGAAAGGAAGAACAATCCCGGCAAAATCGTGAACTGGGCCGAAGGAGCGACGCTGTCTACATAACCGGTTTCCCACGCGTTGGCGCTGACGGTGGCGTTGTTGGTCAGCGTGAACGGCCCGGTATACAACTGCGAATTGGTGGTGGGGAGCGAACCATCCAGCGTAAAATAAATCGAGGCGCCGTTGGTCGGCGGCAGGATGCTGACGCTGACATAACCCTGAAACGTTCCGCCCATCGGTTGGATCGTGGGCGGCGGCAAGGCAGGCGTCCCACCGAGGCTGTTGATCCACTGCGCCATCAAGGCGACGGCGTTGGTATCGATCAAGTTTCTGGCCAGCGTCGGCATTTTGATCGCCGGATCAACCGTGTTCATGCGGTCATAAATGCTCGACCGCCAAACGTCGCTCGGGGTGACAATGTTCATGTGGTCATAGCCGAGATTTCCCTTCACCGCCGGCGTGTTAATGATGTTCTGGCTGGCCAGCGGCGTGTCGTAACGCGCGTCAAAGGTCGGCCCGCTGCCGCCGGGTTGATGGCACTGGGCGCAGTTGGCGTCCAGATAGGAGCGCGCACGCTGCTCAAACGATGCAACGGGATTGGTGACCGCCGAAAGCGCTTCCATGTTCGAGATGGACGATTCGTCGAACGCAGGATTGAACATGCCGGCCCGGTTCATCGCGCGGAGTTCGTTGTCAACAATGCCATTCGAGTAGGTGAGAGCATTGTTCAACTGCCGCGTGTTGACACCGAGGACGTAATTGGCCACGGCCGTATGGCATTGCAAACAATCGCTCGGGCTCGGGTAATACCAATTCTGCGTGATGACGCCCGTCGGAGTTTGGATGGGAATGGATTCCGTCAAGTTGCTGTAAAGCAAATCCGCGTCGCTGTGATCGGCGCGCCACTTGTAAGTCACGCCATAAACCGCGCCGTTGGTGTCGCGCACCAGCAGGCGCGTTTCGAGGCGATGGAGTGACGTCGGATCGCTTTGGTTTGTCAACAATTCAAACGTTTTCACAAAAATCGTACCAGCCGGGAACGACCAGGCGCCAGTCGGCGCGAAGGAAATTTGCTCCGTGGGCGCATATGGCGCGCCGTTGTTCGGCACGGAAAGATAACGGACCTTCTGGGCGCCATCTGACCACAAAGGAGTATTCGGCAGGTAGGGAATCAAGCTCGCCGCTGGCGCCATGGCTGGGGTGTTGGAGAAGACCCCGGTTTGCGAGAGCAGCGCTGGCATCGTGCCAGTGAAGACAGGCGGCATATTATAGAAAGCAGGGGCCGGCGGATAATTCGTGATGCCATAAGCGAGCCCGCTTCCGCCGCTGACGGTGATGTTGACAGGCGGAGAAGTGGCGGTGACGCCAGTGGTGTCCGTGGCCACGGCGGTGAGCGCGTAGCTGCCCGCTGTCACGCCGGTTTGCGTCAGTTCAAAAGGCGGGTTGGTGACAGCGCCAACAAATTGGCTGCCGATATAGAATGCAACTTGCGCGACCGGATTCGCCTGCGAGGCCGCATCCGCTCCAAGCGTGATTGTCGCCGTGCCCGTGAGCGCCGCGCCATTGGAGGGCGAAACCATTACAACGCTCGGCGGCGGATTCGTCGTCGGATACAACTGCGATTGCGGAATGATCTGCTCCGGCGTGGAAGGGCTGTCCCACGACAATTGCGCCACGGAATCACCGGTGCTTCCGTAGTAGTAATCCATCTCGATGTTATACAACTGCTGGCCGACCATCGGAATCGTCGCGCTGGACAGCGTCGGTGTTTGGTTGGTCCACGCATTGATGATCAACTGTCCGTTGATGTAAAGCCGCACACCAGCGTCCGCAAACGTGTTGAACGTGTAGTTTTCCGTGTAGCGCGGCTCCACGCTGCCCGTCCAGCGCACCGAGAAATTCGTGCCGCCGACGCCGGGTGCCGGGCTTGCGCCATTCCAATTGAAATTCACCACCGCGTCGGTGCGGGTCAAAGTGGCGGGCGGAATGAAGGTGCCGATTTGATTCGAGAAATACGCCGCCGTCAATCCCGAGCCGGTGCCGTAAGCCGAGCTGTTGATGAAGCTCGCGCTGGCCACGCCGCTGACGGCCCCGTTAGCCACCGCGATGACCTGCACAATGGCATCATTCGTCAGTGTGAAGGGGCCAGTATAGAACGTTGAACTTTGCGAAGGCGCGGTGCCATCGGTCGTATAATAGAACGATGCGCCGGGCGCCGATTCCGAAAAACTCACCGCGATTCGATTCGTAAACGATCCGCCGTCTGGCTGGATGCTCGGCGTCGGCAGGAACGCGCCCAATCCGTAAACGGTCACCGAGTATTGCGCGCCGACATATACCTTGCCGTTGGCAATCGTTGGGATGGTAAACTTCACGGCGTCTCCCGCGCTGTCGCGCGATGGCAATTGGGCGCTGCTGTAAAGTTCCTGTGCGATGTTGGTGGCGTTGTAGGCGCGGAGGACGCACGGCGAGGTGGGCGTTTCGCCGCCGGTGTTGTAGATCACCCACATGACGGCGTTGCTGCTGCCGTTGGCGGAAATGCACGCCGTCGCGCCGCCTTTGTTGTCGTAGCCATCGGGAGTCTCGACCGGCGTCGTGCTCATCACGGCGTTGGTGATCTTGTAGGCGCCAATGCGTGAATTGTAGTCAATAATATAGAGCGTATTGTTGAAAAACGCCGGCGTGATGTCACGGTCGCCGCCGGGGCCGCCGTTGAACTGCTGCACAATCCGATTGCTGCCGCTGGCGCCGTTGAACCGGCCCATGTTGTCGCGGTCAACAAGATAAATCGGCGACGTCTTTCCGCCGCCGACCAGCAAGTGCGGATGCGCCGCGGAACCGGCGGAATCCGGCAGCATAAGCGGTGCGGAAGAGCCAAGATCCTGGTCGCCATCGCTGAGCGAAACGGCGTTTGAAGGCGAAAAATAGTCGGCCAAAGTCAGATTGTTTGAAGTCGTGAACTTCAAAATGCTCATCGCGTAATTGTAGGTGGTGCCGAGGTTCGTGTTTCCGTTCATCGTGCCGTTGCCGGTTTGAAGGTAGAAATTGCCCTGCGCGTCGACTGACGGCCCGCCGCCGCCGTCCCAGAATCCGCCGGCCGACCCACTCGGCGTGGAGTTATACGAACCCGTCAGCTTCGCCACGTTCGTCGCGTTATAGGCCAGCAGCCATCCGTGGTACGGCGTGTTGTCCCCGTGCGAAGCGTAAGAGATGTAAACATTTCCATTGAGCAAAAGCAGGGCGGGGCGATTCATCAGGCGCAGCGGATTCCACAAGATGTGGGCGGGATTCTCTCCGTCGTTGTCGCCGCTTCCAGTGCCAATGTAGTTCGTGCAGCTGATGACAGCCGGGCTGTTGAAATTAGTGCGCTCAAGCCCGGTGGCAATGTCCAGCGCGTGCAACCGATGCACATATGTCGTATTGCCGCTGACCGTCTCCGCCGTTTTGACTTCGGCGTAAACCGTGCCTGTAACGGGATCAATCACCGGCGTGCTGGTGATGCCAATGGTCGGCGTAATATCCGAGGATCCCACCACGCTGCTCGGCACGGTCGTTACCCCAGCGGCGGCGTTGATGAAGGTCGCTTTCCAGATCGGGTTGGCATTGGGACCTTGATTGTTGTCCGCATCGAAAGCGTAAACGCTGTCGTTCTCGGTCGCCACGATCAGAATATTGTGCAGCCCTTTTCCGGGGACAGCCACGTTGGTCATGATGAGAGGTTGAGCGTAAACAAACCCATCGACGGAGTAGGTGAACAATTGCCCGAAGGAATTCGTATTGACGTTGGCGAGCGTGAGTTGTGACTCGTTCGTATTGACGCCGAGACGGGTGTTGTCGCCGTGATAGGTGAGCACCGCCGTGCCCTTGAACGGGGGATTGGTCGCGGACGTGGTGAACGACAGCGGAGGTGCAGCCCAGACGATTCCTTCCGCGTTGCTGGCTTGCGCGGTAAAATAGTACTGCGTATTGGAAACCAAGTCCGGAACAGTCACAGCCGCATAACCCGATTCGAGCCCCAGGTTGATGTTGGACGCCCAATTTGCCGCGTTCGTCCCGCCATTGGTCGTGCCATAGAAAATGGTCACCACAGGCGTGTTGTTTCCGGTGTTCAATACAGTCGCCGCGAGCTGCGCGGTGCCAGCGGTGACATTTGTGGCGGGAACATTCACGATTTGCGCGGCAGACGGCTGCAGCGTGCGAAAGACTTCCGACGGCGTGGCCCACGACACGCCGGCGATGTTCATCGCCTGGGCGCTGAAATAGTAAATTTGGCCGGGGGCGAGATTGCTGACAACCTGCCCGAACCCCGCCGTTTGATAACCCAGGGAAATGCTGTTTGACCATGCCGAAACATTCGTTCCGCCATCATTGGTGCCGTAATAAATGGTCACAGTCGGGACATAACCGCCCGTCGAAGCAACCCCGCCGCCGAGGAAAGCGGACGTGCCCGTTATTTGCGTCGCCGCGCCATTGGTTACCGCCGGCGCGCTAAACGCGTTCGTTCCACTGACCAATCCGCTCACGGCGTAAACGCCTGTTGCGCCGGAGCCGGGCGCCTGGGTGAAAGTCATATTAACGAGCGCCGCGTTATTGGTGCCGCGCACTCCCGCCAGATTGATTGTCGTTTGGTAGAATCGCGGATCGGTCGGTCCGCCACCCGCCCCTCCGGAATCGATATCGATGCGGTCCACGCCCTGCAATGCAAAACCCGGGTTGAAAAACCAATCCGCTGCGTCATAGTTGGTTTGATAGGTGGACCCATCCGCGAAAAGCAACGTCACGGTGCCCGTGCTGGTGGGGCTTGCGCTGCCGGAGTTTGCCAAAATGGCGATGCTTGAAAATGTCGCGGGCGCCAGCAGCGTCAGCGTGCCGGCGGTGACGCCGGTATCCGAGCTCATCACCAGCGCATTATTTGTGGTGTAGGGCTGGAACTCGAATTGAGTCAGATCGATGGCGCTGTTGAAGACGCCAGAAGCTGGCAAGCCGTAGCTGGTTCCCGGCAATCCCGATTGATAAAAGCAGGTGCCTTCGCCGGGATTGAATTCCGCGGCGTATTGATTGTAGGGCGGACCGGCGGCGTTGCTTTCAATGACCACGTCAAGGTTGTAACCCGTCAGGGCGATGGGAGTCATTGGCGTGATTACCGTCACGCTTGCGGTGCTCGTCACAGAACCCTTGGAGTTGGAGGCCACAAAAGTGACGTTCGTTAAATTTGGGGCGAGGGGCGAAGTCGTGAAGGTGGAACTCGTGGCGCCCGCGACCAGAGTTCCATTCGTATACCAACTGTAGTAAATCGGCCCAGGCCCGTCGGCCAGGCCGGTGAAAGTAACGGTTGTATCCACAAAGGCCGTCACATTCGCCAGCGGAAGCGTGATGACCGGCGCGCTGTTGGGCGTATAAACCAGGAAATTGTCCCAAGCGCCGATGCCCGCGTCCTCAAAGGCTCGCAATGCAGGGTAGAGCGCGGAATTGGTCGCCAAATTCAACCCGCCGTGCGTGATGGCGGTCGGAAACGTAATCACGTTTGTCCCGGGGGTTTCGCCATTGGCGCCGAAGTCGATCAAGGCGCATCCCGCTTTCAGCGTGCCGTTAACGCCACCAACGTTTGTTATGCCGAAGATAAATTTGTACCAATGTCCAGCGATGATGCTGACGTTGCCCAACGCGTTCCCGCTGGTCGTGACGTTGGTCGAGCGGTACTGTTCATAAAGCGTCCAGACGTTGGTCGCCGCCGGTATGAAACGATAAGTTTCGAAATCCACGCCCGGATTTGAATTCAAGCCATTGGTGTGGGAATTCATGACGCCAAATTGTATTTTGTCCCCGCTGCTTTGGCCGTTCGCGTAAAGCATGAACGACGCGATCATCGCGGCGGTGTTGGTTGAAATATTCCAGCTTCCCGCGGAATACGCTGCCGTCATGTCCGTGCTTTGGTAGACCTGCACGCCGCCAGTCCCGCCAATGCCAACCGTCGTATTTTCCTCGAACGAGTAATTGCCGCCGTTGCCGGCCCCGCCGGTGTCGTTCCACGGGCTGAAATTATTCGTATACTGTCCGACCGTGTTGAAATTCAGGAAAACGGTCTGCGCAAACGAGCTTCCCACAAGGGCCAGCATCGAGAAGATTGCGCCAGCGGACAGCGCGCATCTCTTGCAGACGGTTGAACAAGAAAGATTTGCTCTGAACGAGAAAACGCGGGCCAGCAAGACAATTGATTTGCGCATGAAATCCTTTAGAAAGACGTGCCGCATTCTCCCACAATTCGGTTCGGGTGGCAACCGAATTCCTCGCAGTTTTATGAACACGACCGGAAAGCCATAGACGGACGCAGATCAACACAGATTTTCTGAAAAGCAATTCCGACATGAGCAGCGCCGCCCGGATTAGCAGCGCCGGATCAGATCGCATCTTCTATCACCGCTGCCTGAGGTTTTTATCCGTGTTGATCTGTGGCTAACCGTCCCCGCTTCCCCTTTATTTGGTTTCGGTCGGCTTCGGAGTGGGCTTGGATTCCGCGGGTTTGCTTTCTTTCTTGCCGCTGTCGGCGGATTTTGCGGAGTTGCTGGCGCTCGCGTTGGCGTCATTTTTGGCGGCGGCTTTGTAACCTTCGCTCCGGTAATCCGTCAGGTAAAACCCGCTGCCCTTGAAAATCAGGCCCGCTCCCGCGCTGACGGCGCGTTTGACCTTGCCCTTGGCCCACGGCTTCCGCGGGCATTGATCCTTCGGGCATGTCGTCAAAGCATTGTCTTTGATCGATTGATGCACTTCAAAATGCTGATCGCATTTGGCGCAGACGTATTCGTAAGTGGGCATAAGAACTCAAAAACCAATAAATAACGGCATTCAACCACCAATGCAACTCATCGTCCGGGCCGGTTGGACAAATCCCGTCTCCCCGATGTGATGGCGCGCCTCTTTTTGCAGCGCCACCGCGCGGATAAAATCCCGAATCGCCTCGTCCTCCGCATCGGCCCTCAGCAGTGCGCGCAAGTCATGCTCGACAACGCTAAAGAGGCAGGTGCGAATCTTTCCATCCGCCGTCAAACGAATGCGATTGCAATGCCCGCAAAACGGCTCGCTCACCGGCGCGATAATGCCGATTTCCGCTTTGCCTCCGGGCAGCGCCCACCTCTGGGCGGTCTCGGACGCGTTTTTGGAAGGGACGCGTTCGAGAGGAAATCGAGCCTGCAATCGCCGCAGGATTTCCCGCCCCGGAACAACCAATTCGCGATGCCAGGACCGCCCTGAATCCAGTGGCATGAATTCGATAAAGCGAAACGAGAGATTCTTGTTCAGCGCGAATTCGGCGAGATTTTCTATCTCGTGATCGTTGATGCCGCGAATCATCACCGCGTTCACCTTGACAGGATTTAGACCGAGCCCCTGCGCCAGATCGATGCTCTTCAAAACAGCGTCCAAGCCATCGCGTCCGGTGATTTTCTTGAAGTTCTCCCGGTCGAGCGAATCCATGCTGAAACTGATGCGCCGCAACCCCCCCTTGCGCAATGCCGCCGCCTTTTGCGGAAAATGAAAGCCGTTGGTGGTCAGGGCGAGATCGAGAATTCCGGGAATGCGGGAAATTTTCTCGATCAAAATCTCGATTTGCTGGCGCAGCAACGGCTCGCCGCCCGTCAGCCGGATCTTCTCGATTCCCAAGCTGGCCGCAATCAAAACGACGCGCTCGATTTCCTCGAACGTCAGCATTTCGTTTTGATGCTGCCATTCGCGGGCGATCCGTTTTGAAGAGGCGGGATTCTGCCCGAACCGAGTCCGGTAAAAGTTCGCCGCTTCTTCAGTTTCTGGAAGGCAATAAAGGCAGCGAAAATTGCAGCGGTCCGTCACGCTGATGCGAAAATCGCGCAGCACCCGGCCATGGGAATCTATTAATGACTTGGAACTCAACTCCCGCAAGATACGGCAACACGACGCTGGGCGAAAGTCGTTATTCGGAAATGGAACAGGAGTTTTGTCTCACGCCGCGCTGCATAAGTGTCATCGCGGCGGCGCGTTGGTGGCGGGAGCCGGAGCCGGAGCTTCGATGCTGACGCCGCCGCCGCGCCGCAATTCCACAGTGCCGCCGGACGCAGGAGGAGGGGCGGGCTGGGCGGGGAGCGCCGCCAGATTATCCTTGCCGCTCTTGAAGCTTTCTTCGATGGCGCGGCGTTCGTGATCCAATTTCCTGGCCAGCGAGGCTTCGATTTTCAATTTGTGCAATTGCTCGCGAACCGCGGCGATGTCGTTGAAGCGGTGAAGCAATTCCTCCTTCTCCGCCTTCAATGTTTTCAATTCCTTCGTCAGGAACACGCGGTCGCCTTCCGAGCGTGCGAGTTTCCCCTCGGTATCGGCGATGCGACGGTCAAGGTTGGTGATGGAGAGGTGCAGCGACGCGGCTTCGCGATCAAGCGCCGCATTCTGGTTTTCCAACTCTGAAATCTTTTGATCCCGCTGGGCGATGACGGCGGCATTGGACTCGGTGATCGTCTTCAGCTCAGCGCTGGAGGCCAGGGTGATCTTTTCCAAATTTGATTCCGCAAGGCGCAGATTGGTTTCGGCCTCGGTAAGCTTATTGGAGAAAGTCAGGCGCTCGGCGGCGAGGTTTGTTTCGAGCGTTTGGTTGACAAGGGCCAGTTCGTCCTTCTGTTTCTTGACTGTGATGAGCGTGTTGGAGGCGGCGGCAACGCTGTGGGCGGCCTCATGCTGGACCTCCACCGCATGTTTGTCAACAATCACAAGGGCAGCGCCCAGCCCAATCGCCACCGCCAGCAGAACGAAAAAGGGCACTTTGTTTTTCATAGGCATAACATCGGGAGAAATCGGCGCTTTTGCAAGCCGCTTTGTCAAAGCGTCGTGTGGCTGGACACTGTTAAAGTAAGAAGTGGACGCAGGCCTTTAGCCGGAGCGCGACTGTGTCGAAGACCAGTCGCAGCAGGTGGAGCCGAAAGGCGCGCCGATGGATCGCCGCGCGCCCCGGCTGATTCTTCGCCGCTTCGCTCCTCCGAACACAGCCGCGCCCCCTGCGAAAATCACGGGAATCAAATTCCCTGCCTTGCCGCGCTTAGGTCAAAGTGGCGGCGGACATGCGCCACAATTTGCGGCTCAGTCATTTTGTCACTCGTCTCCAATGTTATGATGTGAGCGCCGGGGCATTCTTTCTCGAATCGCTTCTTCAGTTCGCTCTTGGCCTCGCCGGGACCAAAGATCAGGATGGATCTCGAGTTGCGGAGATAAGCGATAATCTCGTCGTAGTAACGCGCGAGATACCCGGTGTAAGCTCTCTCGCGCGAATCCTCGGCGGGAACTTCCTGGTATTCAAACCGGCCAGCAGAGGGATCGCCTGTGCGACGAAGCTGTTTTTCGGCGTTGGATGGGATGCGTTTTGTTTCCTCTCCCGTTCCCGAGAGAACGGCGACAAAAGCCCCTCGATGGTCAACCCATAAACCCGCTTCGATTTCCAGAGATCCCGCTTTGTCCGTCTCGCTTTTGGTTTTCATTGCCATCATTTTGATGTATAGACCGCCTGCGTTATATCGGGTGAAACCCTGCTGCGGCCTTGCGGGCCTCACCAGATATGAGCCACGTCTTCCCATGCCGAGATTGCCCAGTGGCTGAATCAGCTTATGAATCCGGGTTTTCCGGCTGCGGAGATTCGGGTCGTTTGGCGGCCGTGCTCTTTCGTTTGAGCACGGCCTGCCGCAGCAAATACTCTATCTGCCCGTTGACGCTGCGGAGTTCGTCCTGCGCCCAGGATTCCAATTCAATCCAGAGCGCAGGATCGATTCGCAATAAGAACGGTTTCCGTTCCGCCATAACGTCTATGCGTCAATGATAAAGAGTTCCCGTGTTGATGACCGGGTGCGCTTCCGATTCGCCGCATAACACCACCATCAGGTTGCTGACCATCGCCGCTTTGCGCTCGTCGTCCAGCTCGACAACTTGCTTTTCGGCGAGGCTCTTCAGCGCCATGTCCACCATGGAAACCGCGCCTTGCACAATCTTTTGCCGGGCCGCGATAACCGCCTCGGCCTGCTGCCGGCGCAGCATGGCCTGCGCGATTTCCGGCGCGTAGGAGAGATTGGTCAGGCGCGCTTCGTCCACCGTCACGCCGGCCTTGGCCAGGCGCTGGCCCAATTCTTCGCGCAACGATTTGGATACGTCATCCACGTTGCTGCGCAAAGTCGGTTCATTCTCCTCGCCATTGTCGTAGTTGTAAGCGCTGGCCAGATGCCGCAAGGAGGTTTCGCTCTGTGTGTGGACGTATTGCTCATAATGATCCACATCGAATGTCGCCTCGGCTGTGTCCGCCACGCGCCACACGACGACGGCGGCGATCTCGATCGGATTGCCTTTCTTGTCGTTGACCTTGAGCTTGTCGACGTTCAAGGTGCGGGCGCGCAAGGACATTTTCTTCGCCTTGGTGTAGAACGGATTGGCCCAATGGAAACCGCTTTCGCGCGCGGTGCCCTTGTACTTTCCGAACAGCAACAGGACGCGCGCTTCATTCGGTTGCAGGGTGAAATATCCTCCCAGCGCCGCTAAACCCGCCGCATACGCCAATCCATATCCGGCCAGAGCCACCCACCACGGATGCCCGCCGTGCTGAATAATATAATGGATGGAAAACCAGAGCACCGCGCCGAGATACACCAAATGCACCGGCAGCACCAGCCAACCGCTGGGAAGGCCCATGGCCCTTTCGGGCGTTGAAACAGACTTTGTCGTGTTCATAAATACCTTTCTATTGTTTGATATTTATGTGATATCATACTGATTTCAGATTATAAAACATGAGTGGTGTTTGTAATCGGTTTTACGTCCTCAAGGGAAGGGGCCGTTCAGGGACAGAAAAGCCGTGATCCCTTGACCGGATTTTGCGCATGGCTCCTGCTATGATTTCATCGAAGGATCAGGGCACGGTAAAAGCGTTGAAGATTGGTCGCTGACGAGTCAACAATGGTGTATGAGTTGGTTGTCAGATTGTTTGTGGTGAACAACGAAATCCAGTCGCCTGAGTTCAAATTGGTTGACATCTGTATGGTGTAGTCTTGCCCGGCAACGGCATTGGCCAGACGCAACTGAAAGCGGCCCAAACTCCAGGATAAAGCAGTCAGGCTCGGGAAGGGGATGGGCGCAAAATCCGCCACGCCATTGTCGCTCCCAATATCCACGTAATCGTCGTCAACGCAGGCATAACCTAATGCATTCAAGCTGCCAGCGCCTATGGAACAGTCAACAGAGACATCCCAGCTTCCATTTGCAACCATGAGGGAGTAATATCCGTCAGCGTCGGTAAGAACACTGGGCGCCGCAAAGCCATAGCCATCAATCTCCGCGGAGCCGGCGACGCCGACTCCCCCAACGGCTACGCTGTTGCCATCCAAGATGTATCCGGTGATTTGATTCGTAGCTAGCAAACCCAAAAGATTCTGGCTGATTGCCTCGCCATCGACGACGTTTGTGTCAGCCAGTCCAGCCGAAAAGATATAATCTTCATAACCGGGACTGACAAAGTCGACATGCGCGTGCCAGACTCCTTGATTGACAGCGACGACGTAATATCCGTTCTGGTCGGTGGTGCCTTCTCCCTGGTAAGGGCCGTCGCCGTTGTAGCCGTACAATTCGACGCCCGGCAGGGGATCGTTGTTTGCGTCCTCGACCGTGCCATAGAAGAGGGCTGTGGCTCTAGGGAGAGCGATGGATGCGCCGGTCACGCTGCCGGCGGACGCATCAATTTGCGGGTTCCGTTGCAATCCAAGATAACCGGAAAAATTAAGCTCCGGAGTATTTAAGATGATAGTCCAAGAATCGGGAATGACCTGGGCGCTAAAGTTGCCGCTGGCATCGGTGCGAGCGATGGTTGATTGGCCGCTGCTGGATTCCAAGAACAGAAGCAGTCCGGGCAGCCCGGCATTCGTGTTGGCCGCATCAGTGATTCTTCCCGCAATGGACTCGCTGCCAGGGATGAGTCCCACATTGGTGGTGATCATCGCGCCGGCACCCACGCTGATTGGCGCCTCCGTGGAGACGTCTGAGACATAATTGCTCTTCGACGCGATCAAAACATAACTGCCTGGGGCCACCGCGATGGTGTAGTGGCCTGAACTGTCGGCCAAAGTGCTGACGCCTGCCGTTTCCGCAAAATAAGCCGTCACCACGGCATTAGGCACATTGGTGCCATTGCTAACCACGCTCCCGCGCAGCGTTTGCCCATAGTCCGAGTTGGTTACAGATAAAAAATTTGTGATCGCCGCAAATGCGCCGCCGGGACTGGAAAGCACATACGCATAGCTTCCTATAATATTTTGCGAGAGATCGCCATTGTCGAAAATTAGCGCTGTGGTGATTTGCCCTGCGTCTGAGTCCATATCGCTTGGAACGTGGATGTTCGTTACGCCTCCGATCACGGTGGCTTGCCCGTCGGTTAAGTTGAACTGCTGAACCAGCGGATCACCGATATCGATCGCCCCGTCGCCATTTGCATCGAAGTATTTTTGGATTAGGACGCTTGCGCCTGCGGTGAGGCCGGTCACTTGTAGTGTCACCGTGCCAGCGTAGGTGTTGCCGACCGTAGCGGGCACAACGGTGAAAGCAACCGCTCCCTCTGCATTCCGGCTCGCCATTGGTGCCAATTCGATGCCCAAGACAAGCCAGCATAAGCTGAAAATCGAAAGCTTCATACGATCGTTTCTGCCATCAAGGCGCTGAGTGTTCAAAAGCAGGGGGATTAAGAATCTGCCGCTAAGAATTGTCAATAACAACGTCGAAAGTGAGACCCTTTCATCCTGCTAAGACTCAATTTTGGTTGTTGCCCCGCCGCGCTGCGCCTTTGAGTAGGCAAATATCCGCCTTGACGTGCCATCGGTCAGGATTCCATTTTCATCACGACCAGATTCAGCGTGCCGGAACGAATCCGATAAAAAACAACATCCTTGCCCGGCGTGACGGCATAAAAAACCAGCCAGCGCGAAAAGCCATCCACCCGCCAGGAACGAATGCCAGCCGGGGACAGATCCTTTCGCTCCCGTCCAATATATGGATTCTCCTCAATGAACTCAATCGTAGCGAGAAGGGCCTCATACCACCGCTCTGCAACCTCCTCGGCCGCTTTCTCGTTGAGCAAGATTAGCTCCTCGGCCGAGTCTGCGAGGAAGCGCGGGCGCTTGCGGGCGCTCACTTCTTGCCATTTAACACCCGATCTCGGATCGCCTCCATTTCCTTTCTGGTCAAGGGCGTGGACGGACCGCTGGCGACGGCCTCATCAATCCAGTGTTGATCGCGCTTGGTGGTCAGAGCGGCGTCGATCTGGAAGGTTCGCTCCAGGCGGCACATGGCCTCCTGGGTGAGGCTGCGGAAATTCGCGGCCGCTTCGCTTTTCAACTGCGCGTGCAGTTCCATCGGGATGTCTTTCAACGTAATGCTCGCCATAAGCCGCAACCATAACGGAACCACGCTGGTTATGCAAGCTGAGCAACTCCTGTGACCTGGGAGGCCCACAGCCGGACGTCAGCCAATTAATGTTGGCTATTTGGGGAGGAAAACGCTACATAGCGGCATGGCGCAAAAGTTGAAACTGGGATTTCTCGGCGGCGGCAAAATGGCGGCCGCTCTGGCCAGGGGCTTCGTTTCTGCCGGCTTGGCCAAAGTGGCCAATATCCTCGCCAGCGATCCCATCGCGCCGGCTCGCGCAGCCTTTGCGGAACAAACGGGGGCGAAGTCGACCGCATCCAATATCGAAGTCGTCCAGTTTGCCGACGTTCTCGTCCTCGCCGTGAAGCCGGGCAATGTGGCGCCGTTGCTGGAGGAAATTCGGCCGGCTATGACGCCGCGCCATCTTCTCATTTCCATTGCGGCGGGCGTGCCGATTTCCAAATTGGAAACGGGAATCGGGGAGGGGGCGCGGATCATTCGCGTCATGCCCAACACACCGGCGCTCGTTGGCGCATCCGCCACGGCTTATGCGCTGGGCAGGTCGGCCACTTCCGCCGATGCGGCGCTGGCGCAGGAATTGTTTTCGGCGGTCGGCGTCGCGTTCGAGTTGAAGGAATCTATGCTTGACGCTGTTACCGGATTGAGCGGCAGCGGGCCGGCTTATGTTTACGTTATGATTGAGGCTCTGAGCGACGGGGGGGTGGCGGCGGGTTTGCCGCGCGACGTGGCCACCAAACTGGCCGCGCAAACGCTGCTGGGCGGCGCCAAGATGGTCATGGAAACGGGCATGCATCCCGGCGCGCTCAAAGACATGGTCACCAGTCCGGGCGGCACTACGATCGAAGGTTTGCACGAAATCGAAAAAGGCAAATTGCGCGGCACCTTGATCAGCGCCGTGCGCGCGGCTTCGGAAAAATCCCGCAAACTGGGGCAAGGGTAATCATGTTCCGCCCCTGCATCGACCTCCACGAGGGCAAGGTCAAACAAATTGTGGGCGGCACGCTCACGGGCCAGCGGGCCGACCTGCGCACCAACTTCGTTTCCGAGCGCCCCGGCAGCTGGTTCGCCGAACTTTACAAGCGCGACAAACTTTTCGGCGGCCACATCATCATGCTCGGGCCGGGCAATGATGCGGCCGCGCGCGAAACGCTGGCGGCTTTTCCCGGCGGGATGCATGTCGGCGGCGGCGTGAATTCCAGCAACGCCGCGAGCTGGCTCGAAGCCGGCGCGTCCCATCTCATTGTGACCTCTTGGATTTTTCGGGACGGACAATTGGATTGGGACCGGCTCAAAGAATTGGCCGGGATCGTCGGGCGAAATCGCCTGGTGCTTGATTTGAGCTGCCGCAAAAGGGACGGCGAATATTTCGTCGTGACGGATCGCTGGCAGAAATTTACCGAGATGAAAATTTCGCCAGAAGTTCTGGCGCGCCTGAGTGAATGGTGCAACGAATTTTTGGTGCATGCCGCCGACGTGGAAGGCTTGTGCCGCGGCATTGATTTGGAATTGGTGCGCCAGCTCGGCCAATGGTCGCCCGTCCCGGCAACTTACGCGGGCGGAGCGAATTCGCTGCAGGATTTGCGCGATGTCGATGAGGCGGGGAATGGCAGAATTCACCTGACAATTGGCTCAGCGCTGGATATTTTCGGCGGGTCATTGGTTCGTTACGACGAAGTTGTGGCGCTGAGCCGCGCTCTTGAAATAGAAAGAAAAACCTAAATGAAATACGCTTGTATCCTTGCTGGACTTTTGATGGCCGCCCCCACGCTGCGCGCGGATGAACCGCCGGCCGGCGCCAACGCTCCGCACGCGACGAACATCGTTCCCGGGAGCCTGCACAGCGATGCTTCGAAAGACGCGACCCCGTCCGACAAAGATAAGGAGAAAGACAAGGATAAGGAGAAAGAAAAAGAGAAGAAGCCCAAGGAGAAA
The DNA here is from genome assembly GCA_963764165.1 of uncultured Verrucomicrobiae bacterium. Lineage (GTDB taxonomy): Bacteria > Verrucomicrobiota > Verrucomicrobiia > Limisphaerales > Palsa-1400 > Palsa-1400. Next base: position 653,230 of record CAVXRD010000002.1, on the reverse strand, counting down.
GACAAAGACGATCTTTCCGAGACAACCAACTCCGTCACCATCAATGGCGTCGATGTCAAATATAAAGCCACCGCTGGCACGATCATGATGAAGGACGAGGAGGGGAAGCCGCTGGTTTCCTTTTTCTTCGTTGCCTACACAAGCCTCGACAAAACGAATGCCCCCGATCGCCCGCTTACATTTTCATTCAATGGCGGTCCGGGTTCCGCGTCCATCTGGATGCACATGGGGCTGCTGGGGCCGCGCCGGGTTCTGCTCAAGGACGACGGCAGCTTGCCGCCGCCGCCTTTCCGCTCAGTTAACAATGACGAGTCGCTGCTGGACAAAACCGATCTGGTTTTTATTGATCCGGTCAGCACGGGTTTCACGCGCACGGTGCCCGGCGAAGATCCGGGCAAATATCATGGCGTCGACCAGGATTTGCGCTCGGTCGGGGACTTTATTCGTCTTTACACGACACGCTACAACCGCTGGCTCTCGCCTAAGTTCTTGATCGGCGAAAGTTACGGAACCACCCGCGCCTCGGCTTTGGCGGGTTATCTGGAAGATCGCTATGGAATGTATATGAACGGCATCGCCCTGGTCTCGGCGGTGCTGGATTTTTCCACCATCAGTTTCAACCCCGGCAACGATTTGCCTTACGTCCTTTTCCTCCCGACCGAGACAGCGACGGCTTGGTATCACAAAAAGCTGGCCCCGGATTTGCAAGCCGACCAGGCGAAAGCCCTGGGCGAAGCCGAAAAATTTGCCACCGGCCAATATTCGCAAGCGTTGATGCAAGGGGACAAATTGTCCGCGGCGGACCGCGCGGCGGTCGTGAAGGAAATGGCGCGCTTGACGGGGCTGTCGGAAGATTACGTTGACCGCGCCAACTTGCGCGTCCGCGTGTTCCAGTTCTTCAAGGAATTGCTGCGCAAGGAGCGGTTCACAGTGGGCCGTTACGACAGCCGCATGAAGGGCGAGGATTACAATTCCATCGGCGAGACGCCGGAATACGATCCCAGCTACACCGTCGCGCTCGGGCCGTTTTCCGCGACGTTCAATGACTACGTCCGCCGCGACTTGAAGTTTGAGAGCGATCTTCCCTACGAAGTCCTCACCGGCAAAGTGCAGCCGTGGGATTACAACTCAGCGCGGAACCGGTATTTGGATGTGGCCGAGAATTTGCGCGAGGCGATGACGCATAATCCTTATTTGAAGGTGTTCGTGGCGAATGGCCATTACGATCTGGCGACTCCGTATCTGGCCACGCGCTACACGTTCGACCACATGGGATTGCCGCCCGATCTGCGCGGAAATGTCTCGATGGGATACTACGAAGCGGGGCACATGATGTATCTGTTAACCCCGGCGCGCGTGGCGCTGAAGAACGATTTGGCGAAATTCATCGATTCCGCCATTACCAAGTAACGCCGGCGCTTAATGTGGCACTTGAGGCGGCCCCGAAGGAGCTTCCCCTCTGCTGCTGCCATCCGCGTTAACAGGCGAGGGTGGCCCGCCAGCGGCTTCGTTGATCAGCATGCTGGCGGCTTGCACTTCCACCGGCACCGGAACCGCATTGGGATTGCTGGCAGTGGGGATGCGATTCTGGCCATTGCCGTTCAAAGCGTTCGCAATTTGGTTCCCCACCGCATTGGCCTGGCCGGGATTGCCGTAGCCTCCGCCGCCTGCGCTGATGACGCCGCTTCCAGAGCCGGTGGGGTTGCCCGCTATGACGGCAGAATTCTCGGATCTCGGCTGAATCGTATTGCCTGCGTGCGGCGCGGTTGGTGCGGGCAGCGAAAATCCGGGCGGGCCGCGATGCAGGCCAGGAAGTCCGCCGGGTCCCGGAGGGCCACCCGGGCCACCATGGCCAGGAGGACCGGCCGGCGCGGCCGAAGCAACGTATCCATTGCTCTTCACGTTGAGTGTCTGCAGCGTCCCTGAATTGATGATTTCGACTTCGCTCTGGTCGGGATTAATCTTCCGAAGTTCCACACTGTGGCCTTCGCTGTCGCCACCTTTCTCCCCTAGAGCGAGAGTGAGGTAGGTCGGCGTCGCTTTTGCGTCTTTGCCCGGAATCGCAAAAAGAACCTTCACGAGATTCCCTTTGCCCATGAACCCGTCCAGCATTACCTTTGGCAAATCGGGTGGCTTTACCTCCGGGGTCGTACTGACGACGGGCTCCGGGTTGAGATGAAAAATGTTTCGATCCACGATGACCGAGTATGGATTCTCCTCATTAGCCCATGCTCCATGAACCACTAAGCAGCCTAATGTGGCCAAACAAGCCATGCTCGTCAGCCGGACTTGGGTGCGCTTCGATTTCATCGCTGTTAATATATCCATGAATCGTCCAAACACCAGCCGTATTTGAAAGTTTCAATCGGGAAGAAGGGAGGATTTGAATCTGGAACGACCGAACTCGGGAAAAGAGGCTGCAATGGGCTTCGTGCGCATCTCGAAAGGAAATGTAGCGCATGTGTAGCGGTCTTGTAGCGCCCAATGTAGCGGCATATCTGGTTGATATTCAACGATGTAGCGGATGTAGCGGCTTTTCCGAGATTATATATCATCCAATTCAATGCGCTCGACTCTGGCTGTCCTGTTGGGTTTTCTACCCGAGTCTGGGGCAACGACCGCACCGGGATTCTCAATCGACTGAGAATGGCCAGGACCCTCTTTTCCTAAGTTCGGTCGTTCCAGATTCACCCATCAGGTTCATTCCATCTTGCGTTTTTCCCGCTGGCCGTTCCACCATGCCAGCTCTGAAGCGCGTTACCCAAATAACATATAATATGGCAGCCACGATTCCCAACTCCATGCAGGCCGTCGTTTACCGCGGTGTGGATGACCTTCGCGTGGAAGAGGTGCCGGTGCCCCAAATCGAGCCGGGCGAGTTGCTGGTCAAAGTGGCGGCTTGCGGCGTTTGTCCGACGGATATTAAGAAGATTCATTACGGCACGGTTCCGCCGCCCCGCATCTTCGGACATGAAACCGCAGGCACGATCGTAAGAATGGGGCGAGGTGTTCGCGGTTTCAAACTCGGGGACAGGGTGGCGCTGCACCATCACATCCCATGTTTGAAATGCCATTATTGCCGGCACAAAGCCTTCGCCCAATGCGCCGGATACAAGAAAACAGGCATCACCGCCGGTTTCGAGCCCGCAGGCGGCGGATACGCCGAATACGTCCGGGTGATGCCTTTCGTCCTCCCCGGCGTGGTCAAAATACCGCCGCGCAATACATTTCTAGAAGGCGCGATGCTCGAACCGGTGAACACGGTTTTGAAGGCTGTGAAACGCCTCCCATTGCTTCGCGGCGATCACGTCATGGTCGTGGGGCAGGGCCCGATCGGCCTGATGTTTACCCGGATACTGAGCTTGCGAGGGATCCGAGTCGTGGCGACTGACCTCCTTGAACCCCGCCTGCGGCTGGCAACCAAGTGGGGGGCCAAGTTTGCCCTTAATCCCACCCATCCCGGTTTTTTAGATCAAGCGCGGAGAAGCGCGCCGGTGTTGGATGCGGCCATTGTGGCGGTGCCGTCGGACGCTGCCGTTGTCCAAGCGATGAGTCTAGTGCGCGGGAGCGGGCAGATATTGCTTTTTGCCCATACCACCAGCCGGAAAACACATCCGGTTGAAGCGGTGGATTACGGCAACATCTGCCTGCACGAGAAGGACTTAATTGGAAGTTATTCCGCCGATTACACCCTGCAAAAGGAGGTCGCCAGCCTCGTATTCAGCCGGAAACTCGATGTCCGTGCCTTGATCACGAATAAGTTCCCGCTATCTGCCACGGCGAAGGCAGTTGAACTGGCGTCAAAGCCGAGCTTGGAATCCATGAAAGTTGTTGTAATCCAGTAAATCGCAATAGATTGCAAGGTCTTCGAAGCCCGGTTAAACTCGTGGAATAATGCCTCGTTCAAAAAAAGTGAAAAAAAATCAAAAAACAGTTGACCTTTGGCGACAATTCCGGCAAATATTGCCACAATGATGCAAGAGAGCTTTCCTGAAAAAGCAGGCAAAAACCGGTTGACACACCGTTTGTCCTGTGGGAAAGTCGTCGTGCTCACGGAAACAAAAAAAAAGTTAAGTTAGTAATATTATGAGAACAAAGACAATGCTTCTATCAGCCCTGATCGGAACGATCGGCGCTGTTTCAGCGATGGCCCAAACGAATGTTTATTCGTTGAACGCCGTCGGATACATCAACATTACGGCCTATCCTGGTTTCAATATGATTTCCTGCCCGCTGATCGCGTCGCCGGACAACACCTTGAACACCTTGCTGCCGGATACAAATGGTGCTTACAAAAAATGGCAGGTTTGGACCTTCAATCCTACGGCTAACCCGCAATACGTTGAAGATGTCGGCGTGGCTGCTGGTTGGTTGAACGGCGGAACAGAAACGATCAGCCCCGGTGCGGCTGTCTGGTTGTTCAACCCGAGCAACGTCAGTTATACTGTTACGTTTGTTGGAACCGTGCCGACTGGCCCTTCGAGCGTGACCCTATATCCTGATTCGTTCAACATGGTCAGTTCGTACGAGCCTGCTTCTGGCGATATCGTCACCAACAGCCTCACGACCTTCTCCAACGCTGTTAAGAAAGATCAGGCGTGGGTTTACAGTGGTGCCACAGCCGCCTACACTGAATACATTGCGACTGGTGCAAATCTGAGCACAAACTGGCCGCTCGGTGATCCAATCATCCCGACGGTTGGCGGCGGCGTGTTTTATTTTAACGCGCAAGCCACGAACAATTACTGGCTCGAAAACTACTCGGTCAGCCAATAAGTGGGAGTGAGAGAGATTAATTCTCCAACCAAAAACACAAACAGATAACAAATCATCATATGAAAAAAACGATAACAGGTGCCCTAACACTGCTGGCCGGTGCGAGTGCTGTTTATGCCCAAGGCACGATCAGCATGGCGAACTACGGTGTGTTAAACACGTACCTCTATGTCAGTTATAAAGCGGCGGGTGTCGCTGCTGTTGAACTCGGTGGTTCTGCCGTTGGTCCTGCGGCGACTACGTCGAACTACAACCTCGAAACTGCTAATGGCAATGACTGGTCTGTTCAGCTTTATGCAGCTCCTGGTCTGAATGCGACTACTCTGTTGCCCGTTGCTGGCTCGACAGTAACGCTGGCCACAGCCCCAACTCAAATTGGGACTTGGGCCTCGACTGTGATTGCCAGCATTCCTGGCACGACCGGTGGATCTACTGGCACCGCTACACTCGAGCTCTATGCTTGGTACAATGCCGGTGGCGCGATCACCAGCTATGCCACAGCGCTTGCTGACGGAGTTCCGACTGGCACATCCGCAATTGCTACGATTACCGGCCTCGGTGGCGGCAATCCGCCTGCCACGGCCCCGTCGCTGCCTGAAGGTCTCGGCAACATTGTTGTCGCGGTTCCGGAACCCAGCACAATCGCTCTTGGCGTTATGGGAGCTTCTGCGTTCCTGATGCGCTTGCGCCGCAAGTAATCAAGTCTTTTTGACTTTCATTGAGCCACTCGAAAGAGTGGCTCTTTTTTTTCTTTACATTTGATGAGTTTTGGAAATGCTGAAGGGCAGGCAATCCAAATTATGAAAAAAACAATCACAAGCGCGCTAACGCTTCTGGCCGGTGCGAGTGCTGTTTATGCCCAAGGCACCGTCAGCATGGCGAACTACGGTGTGTTAAGCCCGTACCTCTATGTCACCTACAAAGCGGGCGTCTACCTCGGTGGCAGCAGCACAGGTCCTGCTCCGACTATGAATAACTTTGCCGCTGAAGTCGGCAATGGAAATGACTGGTCTGTTCAGCTCTATGCTGCTCCTGGCCTGAATGATCCACAGGCCACACTATTGCCCGTGGCTGGGACGATTGTGACACTTGGCACCACGCCCACCACCGCTGGCGTGTGGGCATCTACGGCGATTGCCACTCTTCCTGGAACGACGGGTGGATCAACAGGCACGGCCACACTCCAGCTCTATGCTTGGTATAACGACGGTGGCTAGATCACCAGCGCTTCCCAAGCGCTCGCTGACGGAGTGCCGGTTGGCTACTCCGCCGTTGCTGATATTACCGGCCTCGGTGGCGGCAATCCGCCTGCCACGGCCCCTTCGTTGCCCGAGAGCCTCGGCAACATAACTTTTGCTCCGGAACCAAGCACGATTGCCCTTGGCGTGATGGGAGCCTCGGCCTTCCTTCTGCGCTTGCGTCGCAAGTGAATCAGACACTAAATCATAATTTGAAAAAAGCAGTAACAAGTGCCCTGACACTGCTTGCCGGTGCAAGTGCTGTTTACGCTCAAGGCTCAATCAGCATGGCGAACTACGGTGTGTTAAGCCCATACCTCTATGTCACTTACAAATCGGCTGGTGTCAATCCTGCTGATCTCGGTGGTTCTGCCTTTGGTCCTCCGGCGACTACGTATAACTACAACCTTGAAATCGCTAATGGCAACGACTGGTCTGTTCAGCTCTATGCTGCGCCTGGCCTCAATGCGACGACGCTGTCGCCCGTTCCTGGTGCGATTGTAACACTCGGCACGACGCTCGCCACCGCTGGAATTTGGGCCTCTACCGTGATTGCCACCATTCCTGGCACGACCGGTGGAGCTTCCGGCACGGCGACACTCGAGCTCGTTGCTTGGTACAACGCCGGCGGCGCGATCACCAGTTTTTCCCAAGCGCTCGCTGACGGAGTGCCAATTGGCGTATCCGCAGTTGCTGACATTACCGGCCTCGGTGGCGGCAGTCCGCCTGCCACGGCCCCGACACTGCCTGAGAGTCTCGACATGCCTCAGGGTTTCGACGGCGGCATCATTTTTGGGGTTCCGGAGCCCAGCACGCTTGCCCTTGGCGTCATGGGAGCCTCGGCGTTTCTGACTCGCTTCCGCCCCAAGTCCTAAGTCGAATTCAGGTTATGGAAGGCACTCGAACAAAAAGGATGTGATTATGAAAAAACATGTTTTATGCGCTTTGACACTGCTGGCCGGGGCGAGTGCTGTTTATTCCCAAGGCACAGTCAGCATGGCGAATTATCTCGTCTTTAACACATATATCTATGTTAGCTACAAAGCGGCGAATGGCGTTACTTCGATCTTGGGAGGATCTTCCGCTGGCCCAGCCGCAACGCTGTCAAATTATGGCAGCGAGATCCAAAATGGAAATGACTGGACGGTGGCGTTGTACGGCGCTCCCGGGCAAAATGACGCCGCAGGCAGTTTGGAGCCACTTGGCGTAACGGCCAATGTGGCCGATGGCACGATTGACCCGATCGTTGGAACTTGGTGGTCGACGGCAGTAGCCACGATTCCCGGAACGGGCTACGCCGGCTCGTTTGCAACGGTGCAGGTCTACGCTTGGTACAACGCCGGAGGACAGATCACAAGCTTGGATCAAGCGATAGCTGCCGGAGTTCCTACAGGAATGTCGGCGGCGGCCAATGTGCAGGTCGGCGGACCTGAGGCCAACGGCCCCCCCATCGTGCCGACAACGCTTCCATCTAGTGCGCTGGGAAATATTATCGTCGGCGCGAATTCAGTTGTTAATCCGGTTCCTGAAGGTTCCACACTGATGCTTTTCGCGACCGGCTTGGCGCCGTTTGCGCAACAACTGGCAAGAAGGATGCGAAAAAAACCTTGATGGACACGTAGCCTTTTATGGGGAGTGTCTCCGCCCGTTGGCGGGGGACGCGAAAGGCCGTCATTATGAAAACACGGATTCCATGCATGTTAACGCTGCTTGCGGGTGCGTTTGCAGTGCATGCGCAAGGGACGGTGAGCTTGGCAAATTACGGAGTGCTCAGCCCGTATATCTACGCATATTACCGCACCGGAAATACTACCGTGTCTCTCGGAGGGACCTCGGTTGGACCGACTCCAACGATCGCAAATTACAGCCTTCAAGTGCATAATGGGAATGACTGGACCGTGGAACTCTATGGCGCGGTTGGCGCGAACGTCCCAAGCTGGTCCTTGCTGCCTCTTGGGGCTACAGCCACGCTGGCAAACGGGATAAACGATACAGTGCCCGGAACATGGGCTTCGACTGCTTATGCAGAAGTACCAGGCACTGTTGCAGGTTCAATTGCCACAGTGCAATTATTCCTATGGTACAATGAGGGTGGAGCTATAACTAGCTATGCGCAGGCTCTCGCGGATGGCGTGCCGATCCTGAATTCCTCAGCAGCGAATGTAATCTTGGGCGGACCATCCTCCAGCGGGCCACCCTCGACACCAGCTAGTTTGCCCTCGGCTGCCTTGGGTGATCTGGTGGATTCTGTTCCTGAACCTGACACCTTCGCTCTCAGTGCAATCGCAGGGGGAGTAACGCTTCTTCGCTATTTCTTGCGCCGCCGGTAGCGCCAAAACAGCCGCTAGATAATCGCAGCCAAGTTTTTGCAATACCGCTCCAGGATCGGAAGTATTGGCTTCAGATGTTTTTCGCAAAGAGGCTCCCGGGCGACTGCTCGTTCAGCGCGATTGATTTCAGGCTTGTTTTCCGTCACGTTCTCCTGCCCTTTAACGGCATGCTGATTTTGTTGCTGTTCTTTTGTTCCGGCGCGACAGCCTTGGCCTATGAAGTGATTTGGTCCAAATATCTCGCACTTCTCTTTGGCAGCACTATTCAGGCGCAAACGGTCGTGCTGGCGGTTTTCATGGGTGGACTGGCGCTCGGCAACAAATTGTTCAGCCGCAAAGCGGATGCCGCCCGGCACCCTCTGGCCATTTATGGATTCATCGAAATTGCCATCGGCCTCTTCGCCTTTCTTTTTTCGCTGCTGTATCGAATGGCTGATGCAGTTTTCACAGCGGCAGGCACCGGTCTCCTGGAACATCCGGCCTGGTTGCTTTTGCTCAAGGGCATTCTGAGCGTGGCGTTGCTGCTCGGTCCGACGATTTTGATGGGCGGCACCCTGCCAATCCTGGCGGCCTGGCTGCAACGGCACGGCCCCGATGCCGGCCGCCACTCCGCGCAATTTTACTCGATCAACAGCCTCGGCGCGGTCATGGGCGCGGGGTTGACGGGCTTCTGGCTGATCGAATGGCTTGGGCTTCGAGGCACGATGAATTGCAGCGCGGTGGTTAATGTGATTGTCGGCTCCATCGCCATCGCCCTGGATCGGACGCAGCCCGCCGCGATCCCGACCGAAGTTCGAACTGGCGAACCACAACCGGCCTTGCCGGAACCGCCCGCCAATGCGGCCTCGATTCTTCGCTGGGGCTGCGTGATGGTCGCGCTGACCGGCGCGGTTTCAATGGGTTTGGAAGTGCTGGCCACGCGCTCGCTCTGCCTGGTTTTTGGAGCGTCGCTCCAAGCCTTCGCGCTGGTGCTGATGTCCTTCATTTTGGGCATCGGCTTTGGCAGCGGTTTGGTGGCTTCGCCTCGCTTCAAGCACTTGCGCGGCGAGGGGCCGACGATTTTTCTATTGCTCGGCGCGGCGGTCTATATCGGAATTGTCGTATATAAATTTGAAAATCTCGCCACCATTTTTCTCTGGGCGCGCAACGGGTTGAACTACAATCCTGTCGGCTACGCCTATGTCCAAATCCTTGATGGCATCATCGCGCTGTGCGTCCTGGGTTTGCCGGCGGCGACGCTGGGATCGGTCCTGCCGCTGTGGATTCGCACCGTTTCGGAAACTTCCCACCTGCTGGGCGACCGCGTGGGGCGCCTTCTGACGTGGAACACGCTGGGCGCGGTGGGTGGATCATTGTTGACAGGCTTCCTGCTCATGCCAGGCATCGGCCTGCGCAGCGCCTTCCTCGCGCTGGCCTGGATTTTGGTGCTGGCCGCCATCGCGGTGGCCCTGGCCAAACGCCGCCCCATAAGCACAATGTTTGCTGCCGGCGCGGCCTGCGTGCTGGCGGCCGCCTCGCTCCACGGCGACGATAATTGGCGCTACGTGATCAGCGCGGGCGTGTTCCGCGAGAACGTGCCGGAGCTTTGGCAAGCGCACGTTTTGAACCGCACGAATGCCGTTCATTTGGATTTTTACGAGGACGCCCCTGATGCGACGGTCTCGGTCGAACGCGTTAAAGGCACGGAGGAATTCAGCTTGCGCATCGATGGCAAGGTGGATGCGTCGTCGCGGGGCGATGCGGCCACGCAGCTTCTGCTGGCTTACCTGCCGCTGATGGCGCGGCCGGAGAGCAAGGACGTGTTTTGTTTCGGCATGGGCAGCGGCACCACGGCGGGGGCGACGCTGCAATATCCCATTGAACATTTAACGGTGGCGGAAAATTGCGAACCCGTGCTGCGCGCGGCCAGGATTTTCGATCCGTGGAATCACGGCGTGCTCACCAACAGCCGCGCGCGCATTTATCACGAGGACGCCCGCACGGCGCTGAAGCTCGGCTCGCAGCAATATGATGTGATCATTTCGGAACCGTCCAACCCGTGGATGATCGGCGTGGCCAGCGTTTACACCAGGGAGTTTTATCAATTGGCCGCCAAACGCCTGAAGCCCGGTGGAATCATGACGCAATGGTTCCACACCTACGAAATGGACGACGACACTGTCAGCACTGTTTTGCGCACGTTCGCCTCGGTCTTTCCCGTCATGGAAATTTGGGATGTGGACGACGGGGACATCGTGCTGCTCGGCTCGGATCGCGGGTGGGCTTCGAACCCCAAGGTGTTTTCCAAGGCGTTCGAGTCGGAAAACCTGCGAAAGGACCTGGCCTCCATCGGACTGCAATCGCCCGAAGCTCTCCTGGCGCGCCGTCTTGCCTCCCAACGCACTGCCTTCGCGATCGCCACTCCGGGACCGATGCATGGGGACGAAACGCCCGTCCTCGAATACGCCGCGCCCCGTTCGTTTTTCATTCACATGCACAACAGAGGCGTATTTCAACTTTTTAGATTCGACGAACGCACATGGCAGATGGATCTCGCCTCGAATGAAGCCAACGACGCCTTGGGCGAATTGGGTCCGCCTGTCTGGAAATTGGTATTTCTGAGCGGCTACGGCTCCGCCAATGTAGACATCATGCGTGATTTGGGTGATCGCTACGCCCAATACACGGGTGGCCCGGCCGCCCGGCAAATCGCCAGCGCGAATCGCGCCATGCCCTGCGCGTTTCACGGCAAGACGCAGAACTTTCCCATCTACGGGCCGCCCAGCAATGCCACCAATGTGATGACTCAACAAGTTGTCATGTCCGAATTTGATTTGCGCGCCGGAGATGCCGCGAAACAAACCAACGCTGTGGAAACCGTCAGCAAGGTTCTGAACGCATTGCCTGGCTACCACCCTGGAGATGTTGACTGGTCGCCAGACTATTATGCGGATTTGGCGGCCAAGATCAGCCTGCGCCTTGGAAACATCGCCCAAGCCCAGGCCCTCGTCCGGCGTGGCCTGCAACTGCAGCCGGAATCCGCCGAACTAGCCTATTTGTCGCGCGTTCTTGAGCGGACGGCAAAAAGCGCAGGTGTAGCGCCAAAATAAGGTCTACGTGTCGTAACCCAGCTTTTTGCAATACGGCTCCAAGATCGGAAGTATTGGCTTCAGATGTTTTTCGTAAAGAGGCCACCGGGCGACTGCTCGTTTGTAGATGGGCTGGCTGGCCTCGTGATAGGTCGGTGAATTAATCCGTTTCTTGCTGCTCTTGTCGTAGAATCGCTCCTGGTCTTCGTGCCAATTCAGGCCGAGAAACTCCGTTACCCTGCGACCCTCTTTGGCCGTATCGGCGACGACGTCTTCATAACGGGTCTCGATTGCCCGAAGCCCTTCCCATTCGCGCACGGTCAGCCAAACATCCATGAGATTCGAGTAATGTTTGGCCGCGCGCTCCAGCGTCAGGAAATTCGCGTTAACAGCATTCAGGGCGATGTTTTGAAAGTAGCAACTGATGATGACGTCCCGCGGATCGCGCAGCGCGATGATGACCCGCAATTCCGGGAACACTCGCAGCCAGATGCGGAGGCGAACCGTGGGCGAAGGATTCTTATCCAGAACAAGCTGGCCTTTTCTATAGGATCCTGCCTCCATCAAGATCGCTTCAAAATACTTCTTCCGCATGATATTCAAGCGGGAGGGCGGCAGTTGCCCGGATTGCTCATGCATCCGCGCGACGACGAAATCAAATGAAAGAGATTCATCGATTGCGGCAATATCCGGATGCGCCCCGAGGATTTGCTCCAGCAAGGTGGTTCCACTGCGCGGATGCCCTCCGAGAAAGGCTAGCGGCGGAATGGATTCCCTCGATCTTTCGGGAAATTCGCGCGCCCACGTCTTCAATATATTTCTCGGGAAACCACGCGTGAATGACTTGAAGCGCTTGGCAAATTCGTCATACTCCGAATACATCGCACTCACGTTGGCCAGTGATTGCAGGATTTCCTTGGCTTGCCGCAACATTTCCATCGCCTCGTCATAGCGCTCGGTGGCGTTCAATACTTCCGCCAACTCGTAGCGGACGCCGTACTGCACGAATTCGTGCCGCGGACCGGATGCCAGAAGGTCTCTTAACCCGCTCTCGGCCTCGACGAGCTTTTTCTCCCTGCGATCCAACAGCGCCGAAAAGTAGAGCGCCTGGTCATCGCGCGGATGCTTGGTCAACGCGTGTTCGACAATCTCGCGCGCTTCGGAGAACTGGTGATTCCTCTCATAAAACATCGCCAGCGCAATTTGGGGATCAATGGCCGCGGGGGCGATTTGCGCGGCGGCCTCAAAGGCGGCTTTAGCCTTGTCTGGCATCCGCATCAGCGCGTATTGATGCCCCATATGCAGCCGCATGACGTGCGCGTGTGGATCCAGTTCCATGGCTTTTTTCCACGCCCGATCAAAAAGGTCAAATAGGCGCGCGTTCCCCGCCGCGCTGCCATATTCAAACCAAATCTGCGACGATTGCGGGCAGAGTTGCACGAGCTTTTCGTAGGCGGCGGTGGCCTCCAGGTAACGATCCTGATTGTGAAGCTCGCGGGCTTCTTCTATTCGCTTTTGAAGATCCACTTCAAATATTCTAGCCGGTGCTTCCGGGAAGGAAAGGATTTCGTTTGCGTTGGCCTGCTCCAATTCGTAGACAATAGGGATGTCGATGCCTTTTCGTTATCGAGTTCGACTGTTGGTTTGCGGTTTCGCCTGCTTCCTCGCCGGTTGCGCGGCGCATGGCGCGGAAGCATTCCTGCAATACCACTGCGCGGGGGCACCGCAACTGGTGGCCGACGCTCGTCTCGCGAGTTTGCACAAAGCTCTTTCAGCCGCGTCAGCGACGAACATCGAGAGCCTCGCTTTAACTCGGCTTTCCGGCAATGTGAGCGAGCTTTTGCCAATTGAGAAGCCCGGCGAGGCTGCCGCGCTGCTGCGGCCTCTCGTCAGCGATCTTTTGCTAACGGAATCGGCCGGACTTGTTTTCGGCGAAACCACTCAATCGGCCTCATTTGCCTTCGCGGTTCGGCTGGCGCCTGAAAAATCACGGGCTTGGCAGGAGGCGTTCGCCAGGATTTTTGGCGGCACGGGTGAGTCTTTCTCGGTTCAGGATTACACGGGTCTAAAGTGGAAGGCGAAGGGCGATTCGTTTTGGTCACTGGTCGCGGGCGAGTGGATTCTCGTCGGTTTCGGCGCCGATTCGATCGAGAAACAATCAGCCTACGCCGCGAAAATCAAGGAAAGCGGCCGGCCTTTTCCAGAATTGAAGGAGCACTGGCTGGAGATGGAGGCAGACACAGGGCGATTGGACGGCTGGTTTTCTCTAATGAAGCCGGCGCGGGCGAATCTCAATATTTCCATCGGCGAGGACGTCTTGGAAATTTCGGCCAAAGTGCGGGAACAACAGCAAGCCGCATGGCAGTCCGCTGCCTGGCACGTTCCGACGAGTCTGGTAAGAGGCAAGGTTGTCAGCTTTGTGGCCGGACAGAATGTGGAGGCGTTTCTCAATCTGGGCCGTGAATTCAGCCAGTTGCCATATGCGCCGTTGACGAATCAGTTTTATGTTTGGGCCGGTGAGCAGATGCCTTTTGTGGATTACATGGCCTGGCCTGCCGCCGACGCGACGAATGCGATCCGGTCCATTAGGACGAATTGGCCGACGATCCTTAACCCACTTCTGAAACAATACAACGGCAGCGAATTAACCACGCAACTGAGTGGCGAACGATTGGCATGGGCCAAGATGCGCATCTTTTCCCCGGTTCTCTACGCGACAGAAGACAAGGGCAAACCGTTCCTTCTCGCATCCGGTTTTCCGATGCCCGCGGTGAGCTCGTCCGTGCCAGACGCACTCGTTGCCCAAGTTGAGGGAAGCACCAACCTGGTTTATTACGATTGGGAGATGACCGGCAAACGCCTGGCGGAATGGGTGATCCTCGACAAGATGATTGCCAACCGGGCGGAAGGCCCTACCGAAGAGGATGCTACGGCCAGTGCGCACGAGGTAACGTGGCTGAACCGGGTCAGCGGCATTCCTGGGCGCAGTGTGACTGAAATCAAACTTACCGCTCCTAATGAACTAACGATCACGCGGTCGGCATCCATCGGCCTCACCGCATTTGAGCTGGTAAAATTTACCGATTGGATTTGCAATGCGAATGCGGGCCCTATTAATTCGGCTCCTCCACCGGGGATGCCCCTTCCGATGGCCCCCCATCCTTAATTTTCCCATGTGGCAGGGAGGATGCGGTCAGGCCGTTATCGATTTTACCCTTCAAAGGAAGCCCCTCGAATTAGCGAAAAATCCAATCATGGCTCGACAGAGTCTCGCTCTGCCAGAGGTTGGCACGGGATTGGCTATCTTTGCAAGGCGCAGGGCTGTCTGGGAGAATTTTTTAGAACGGGGAAAGCTGGAGGTGGCTTGGGGACCCCGTTCTGAGAAAAGTTCGTCGATCCGTCTCTCCCACGGCAGCCCTGCTTCTTTTTTCCGCCGTTTTCGCCCCATTTTTCTGCCTTTGAGACGATTTCCAAGCGCGGCCGGCCGATAATTTTAATAAGGCCTCCATTTCTCGATTGCGTGAGAATCACGCACACTGCGCGAAAAATTTTCAATTTCGGTCAAAATTCCGAAGTTCATCGAAGCGCAAAATGTAACATTTCGGGTCCTGACCAAATGCGATTTTTGGTAGGCGAAGCTTCCACCGAGCCATCTTTTGGGGAATGGCTCGGCGGGAGGCCCCAACTAACCAAGTGGGTGGGAAGTGCCAATGAACCAAAGATGGAATGCGGCACGCGAGGCTCGTCCCGCTGCACGCGGGGGCGCGTGCGCTCCCCGGATTCAGAGGCCTGGGGAGCACACGCGCCTCGCGTGTCGCGCTTGGCGCCCTCGCCGAGCGCTTCTCCGGACGGTCCATTGGCAGCCCCGCCCTGCCGTCGTTTGCGTTTTCCTTTGAGCGCCTCACTCGTTCGCGAATGAATCGGGTTCACCGGTCATTTTTAAAATAGTTTGACAGACGGGACGCGAAATTCATGGCACGAAAATGGCTTGTTACAGGAACACGACGGAGAGGTTGTTTGGAGTAAGGATTGAGAGCAGCGGTTCACTCGCGAGGTGAGGTGGGGATCGCTGCCCGGTACTCCGTTTAACCATCTTTGCCCAAACGGCCTCTCTGTCATAAGCGGCCTGCTTGGTTGAAGCCTGTTTTGCTTCTTTGCGGGTCATTTTCTCGTTGTCTGCGTTTGACATTGCGCGGAGCGGGCCGGTAGATTAGATGCTTCTGAAAGCAACGAGAGGACGTAGATTGTGGCCCTAAAAGACGATTATTTAGTCGATTTATTGGCGGACATGGGGTTGGTCAGCAACGACCAACTCAATGCCGTAAGAGAAGAAACCAGCCTGAACGGTGAAGGTGTCATCGATACCCTTCTCGCCCACAAAACCATCCGTCCGGTCGATGTCGCCACCGCCAAAGCCGCACACTTCGGCTACGAATACGTCAATCTCAGTGAAATCCGCCTGACGGACGACATTATTTCCGCTGTCCCGCGAACGGTGGCCAAGCGTTATCACACGGTGCCCGTCGGGAAGCACGATCACTCGATCGCCGTGGCCCTGGCCGATCCTTCTGACCTCGACGTGGTGGACACTCTGGCTCGGTTGCTGAACGCAGACATTGAATTGCGCGTCGCGACCGAGGAGGACATCGAAAACGCGCTGGCCAAGTATTACGGCGCGGGCGATGACTCCGTCTCGCAGATGATTCAGGACATCACGGAAGGCGAAGTTGAGATAGGCCTCCCACAGAAGAACGTTGAGTCCGACGACAACTCCACCGTCGAAGCCGACGCGCCCATCATCAAGCTCGTCAACACACTCATCGTGGAAGCTTTCAAAGCCCGCGCCTCTGACATTCACCTCGAGCCCATGTCGAAGTCGTTTCGGGTCCGCTACCGCATCGACGGCGTGCTGCACGAAATGAAGAGCCCGCCGAAGCGTTTGCAAGCCGCCATCCTGAGCCGCCTGAAAATTCAATCGAACATGTCGATTGCCGAGAAGCGGATTCCTCAGGACGGCCGCATTCAAACGCAAGTCGGCGGAAAACTGATCGATCTTCGCGTGTCCTGCCTTCCGACAATTCATGGCGAGAGCATCGTCATGCGTATTTTGGACAAGGAAGGCTTGAAATTGGGCTTGCCGGAATTGGGCTTTTTCACCGATGACCAGCAGACATTCGAGCGCCTCATCGGTTTGCCGGATGGAATTTTGCTCGTCACCGGCCCGACCGGCTCCGGCAAAACGACTACGCTTTACTCTTGTCTAAATTTCATCAATCGACCAGATCGCAAAATTATTACCGTGGAAGACCCGGTGGAATACCTGCTGGCTGGCATCAACCAGGTGCAGGTCAGCGAAACCATCGGCTTGTCATTCTCGGCCGCGTTGCGCTCGATGCTCCGCCAGGCGCCCAACATCATCATGCTGGGAGAAA
The DNA here is from genome assembly GCA_963764165.1 of uncultured Verrucomicrobiae bacterium. Classification (GTDB taxonomy): domain Bacteria; phylum Verrucomicrobiota; class Verrucomicrobiia; order Limisphaerales; family Palsa-1400; genus Palsa-1400. Next base: position 636,386 of record CAVXRD010000002.1, on the reverse strand, counting down.
TTCGTGACGTTGAAACGGCGACCATCGCCATTAACGCGTCGCTGACCGGTCACTTGGTGTTCTCCACCCTTCACACCAACGACGCGCCCGGAGCGGTCACGCGTTTGATTGACATTGGCGTGAAGCCGTTCCTGGTGGCCTCGTCTGTGCGCGCCCTCATGGCGCAACGGTTGGTGCGAAAAATTTGCAAAAAGTGCGCGGCGCCTTATCAGCCCACAGAAACCGAACTGGCTTCGCTCAGCCTTGATCCCACAAAGATCAGCGGCGCCGATTTCAAGCGTGGCAAGGGCTGCAATGATTGCAACAAGACCACCTTCCGCGGACGATTCGGCATTTTTGAGATTTTCGTCATTGACGACGAGGCCCGCAAATTGATTTATGACCGCGTGCCGTCGTCCGTCTTGCGCGCGCGCGCCCGTGAGATGGGGATGCGCACGCTGCGCGAAGACGGCGCCCGCAAAGTCGTGGCCGGCCTGACTACCGCGGATGAAGTTGTCCGCGCGACGACCGGAGATACCGAGTTATGATTTAACCGCCTGATTTCCCAAATATGTCCTATTCGATGTCAGATTTGTTGCAGTTGGTGGTGTCCGAGGGATCGTCGGACCTTCATATTCGCGTCGGCATTCCGCCAGCCATGCGGGTCCACGGCATCCTTCATCGCGTGGATGGCCCGGCCTTGAAGGCGGAAGACACCGAGGAGCTGATGCGCAGCATTACCTCCGAGGATCACATTCAAAACGTCCGCGAGAACGGCGGCGCGGATTTCGGCTTCGCGTTCGGCGAAGCGGCGCGCTTCCGTGTGAGCGTGTTCAAGGAGAAGGGCAATTTCGGCCTCGTCCTCCGCCAAATTCCGACGCGTCTGCTGACACTGGAGCAGATCGGCCTGCCGCGCCACACGATCATGACGCTGCTGCACAAGCCTCGCGGCCTGGTGTTGGTGACCGGCCCGACCGGTTCCGGGAAGACGACTACGCTCTCCTCGATGATCAACATCATTAACGAGGAGCGCGACGACGCGCATATCATTACGATTGAGGATCCGATCGAATATTACCACAAGCACAAGAAGGCGGTCGTCACCCAGCGCGAAGTTCATATTGACGTGCCAAGTTTCGCGGAAGCCCTGCGCCGCGCCTTGCGGCAGGATCCGGATATCATCCTGGTGGGTGAGTTGCGCGACCTTGAAACGATGGAGGCGGCCATCACGGCGGCGGAAACGGGCCACTTGGTCTTCGGCACGCTTCACACCACCGGCGCGGCCAAGACCATTGACCGTCTCGTCAACGCCTTCCCCATCAACCAGCAGGAAACGATTCGCATTCAGTTGTCCACGGTGCTGCAAGCGGTGATTTCGCAGCTTTTGATTCCTCGCATCGACAAGCCAGGCCGCATCGCGGTCTACGAAATCATGATCAACACGCCCTCTGTCGCCGCGCTCATTCGCGATAACAAAACGTTCCGTATTCAATCGGACATTCAAACCGGCGCCAAGTACGGGATGGTGACTCTTGACGGATTCCTGATGGAAAAATATATCGCCGGCCTGATCGCGCGCGAAGAAGTTGTCAACAAGGCGCAGGACCCAACCACTGTCATCCAGAAACTGGCGGAATACGAAGCCGCCCAGGCGGAAGCGGCTGCCAACCAACCGCCTCCCGGCGAATAATTTATGGCCACCGCAGCCCCAAGCCCGCTTTTAGACCTCATCCGAGGGCAAGGACTTCTTGACGATCTCCAGCTCGAGGAAGTCATAGAAGAGCATAATCGCAGCGGGAAGCCGTATTCGGAAATATTGTCCGACTTCGGCTTTCTCGACATGGACACGCAGTTGCAGTTGATCGCGGGCCATCTGGGCACCGAAGTGGTTGACATCAACACCCGCGAACTGACTCCCGAAATTCTTTCGTCCGTTCCGGCTGACGCGGCGCGCATGTACAAATGCATGCCGATTGCTGTCTACGATTCGACGGTTCAGTTGGCGCTGGCCGATCCGCTGAATCCCAGCATCATTGACGAACTTGCCTACGTCATCCGCAAGGAAATCGTCCCGGTTGTCGCGGATCCGAATGACATCGAGAAAGCCGTCAGCAAATATTATGGCGATTCGCAGTCGAACGTCGCCGACATCCTTAAGGAATTAGGCCAGGACGGCGACATTGCGAAAGAAGCTGCCGAAGCCGCTGCTGGAGGCTCGACTGCCGACCTGCAGACACTGGCCAACGAAACTCCGATCATTCGTTTCGTGAACCTGGTGTTGTTCCAAGCCGTGCAAGATCGAGCGAGCGACATTCACTTTGAGCCGTTTGAAGACGAATTCAAAATCCGCTACCGCGTGGACGGCGCTCTGTATGAAATGTCGCCCCCGCCGAAGCACCTCGCGCTTCCAGTGATTTCGCGCCTGAAAGTCATGGCCAACCTGGACATTTCCGAGCGGCGCCTGCCGCAGGACGGTCGCATTTCGATGCAGATTGCGGGGCGCGGCATTGATCTCCGCGTGTCCACTTTGCCGACGCAATTCGGTGAATCGGTCGTGTTGCGCGTGCTCGATCGCTCGGCGGTCAATCTCGATATCAAGACGCTCGGATTGCCCAAGGCGATTAACGATTACGTCATGGAAGCGATCCAGCAGCCAAACGGAATTTTCGTCGTGACCGGCCCCACCGGATCCGGAAAAACAACGACGCTTTATTCTTGCCTGCGTTCCATCAATTCGATTGACGCCAAGCTGCTCACGGTGGAAGACCCCGTCGAATACGACATTGAAGGCATCATGCAGGTCGCCGTCAATGAATCGGTCGGCATGACCTTCGGCAAGGCCTTGCGCTCCTTCCTCCGTCAAGACCCGGACATCATCATGCTGGGGGAAATGCGCGATTTGGAGACGTCGCAGATTGCGATTCAAGCCTCGCTGACCGGCCACTTGGTGCTGAGCACGCTGCACACCAACGACGCGCCCGGCGCCGTCACGCGCTTGATCGACATGGGCGTTGAGCCCTTCCTGATTTCCTCCACGCTGATGGGTGTGCTCGCGCAGCGTCTTGTGCGCACGGTTTGCAAGAAATGCCGCACGCCCTTCGAGCCCACCGAGAGCCAGTTGCAGATGCTCAATCTTTCGCCGCACGATGTGGGCGACAAGGTCTTCTATTACGGGCGCGGCTGCGCCAACTGCAACGATTCCGGCTATCGCGGACGCCGCGGAATTTTTGAATTGCTCGAGGTATCCGAAGCGATTCGCCATCTCATCATTGAGCGCGCGCCGACCGTTGTGCTGCGCCAGAAAGCCGTGGAGCTCGGCATGGTCACGCTGCGCGAAGACGGCTTGCGGGGAATTTTCGACGGTGACACCACAATTGAGGAAGTAGTCAAGTACACATAAGTCTTATGCCAAAATACAACTATGTCGCGATGGACTCGCGGGGCAAGGAAACCAAGGGCACCCTCGAAGTCGCCAACCAAAACGAAGCCATAGGCCGCATCAAGGAGATGGGCTTCTTCCCGACCAAAGTCGTGGAGGACAAGGGCGGGCCGGCCGGCCCTGCGGCGTCCAAGAAAGCCGCCGGCAAGAAGGGCAAAAAGGGCGGCGGCGGTGGCATGAATTTTCAGATCAAGATCCCGGGCTTCCACGGGCGCGTCAAATCGAAGACGCTGACCACTTTCACGCGGCAATTGGCCACGCTGGTGCAAGCCGGCCTGCCGCTGTTGCGCGGTTTGCGCGTGCTGGCCAAACAGGAGCGCAACGTCACTTTGAAGGAAATCATTGGAGAACTCGCCGTCTCGATTGAAGGCGGCAGCACATTCTCCGAAGCGCTGGCCCAGCATCCCCGCACATTCAACCGCCTGTTCGTCAACATGGTGAAAGCCGGTGAAATCGGCGGTGTGCTCGAAGTCGTGCTCAAGCGTTTGTCTGAATTCATGGAAAAAGCCCAGAAAATCAAGGGCAAGGTCATCGCGGCCATGTTTTATCCCTGCGCGGTCATGGTGGTTGCGACAGCGATCATGGGCGTGCTGATGGTGCTGGTTATTCCGAAATTCAAGGAAATCTTCGCCGGCGCGCTCGGCAACGGACGTCCGCTCCCTGGCTTTACTTCATTCGTGCTGGATATTTCGGAAGCCATTAAGGATCACATCGTCCGAACGATGCTTGAAGTTCTCGCGGTGGTCATCGTTTTTAATATTTTCATCCGCACGAAATTTGGACGAAAGGTGTTTGATAAATTCAAGCTGGTTGTGCCGGTGCTCGGCCCGGTGGTATCCAAAGTCGCCATCGCGCGGTTCACCCGAACGCTTGGCACTCTGGTCAGCAGCGGCGTGCCAATTTTGCAGGCGCTGACCATCGTGAAGGAAACTTCCGGCAACGTCATTGTTGGAAACGCTGTCGCGATGATTCACGAAAGCGTCAAAGAAGGCGAAACCATTACCGCGCCCCTCGAAGCCTCGGGCGTGTTTCCGCCCATGGTCATCAGCATGGTGGACGTCGGCGAGCAAACCGGCGCGCTGCCTGAGATGTTGATGAAGATCGCGGACAACTACGAAGAAGAAGTGGATAACGCCGTGGCGGCCATGACTTCGTTGCTGGAGCCGATCATGATCGTTTTCCTGGCCGTGATTGTCGGCAGCATCGTCATCGCGATGTTCCTGCCTTTGATCGACCTAATGGGTTCCATCGGCGACGACAATCAAAAAGAAGGCGGCAAGTAAGCAGAGTCTTTTGCAGAAGCCCGGACGCCTCAGTGGGTGTCCGGGCTTTTTGTTGGTGGTCGGCGAAGGGAACGATGATCAAACTTTGCCGGCTGCGTCATCTCGGCCCTGCCGCGCGGACAAAATCACGCGTGCGATCTTGCAGAGGCGCCTCGAATATCTGCTCGGGCGGTCCGGACTCAACAACGCGGCCTCCTTCGAAGAAAAGGACATTGTCCGCCATGTCGCGCGCGAATTGCATTTCGTGCGTGACGACGATCATTGTCATTCCTTCCTCGGCAAGCTGGCGCATGACGCGGAGCACTTCGTCTTTCAGTTCGGGATCAAGCGCGCTGGTCGGCTCGTCGAACAGCATGACTTCCGGCTGCATCGCCAGCGCGCGGGCAATGGCGACGCGCTGCTGCTGGCCGCCTGAAAGTTGCGCGGGATAAGCTCCGGCTTTGTTCTCCAATCCAACCTTTTCCAGAAGCGTCATGGCGGCGGCTTTGGCTTCGGCGCCTGAAATCTTCTTGACTGTTATTGGCCCGACCGTGATGTTTTGCAGCGCGGTCAAATGCGGGAACAAATTGAACGACTGAAAGACCATTCCGGCGCGAAGCCTGAGCATGCGCTGCTGTTCGCGTTCGATGGAATTTCGCGGAGCGCCGCCCACATTCACGCTGAGATCGCCAATCGTGATGCGCCCCGCGTCCGCAGCTTCAAGCTGATTGAGGCATCGCAGGAAAGTGCTTTTTCCACAGCCGCTCGGCCCAATCAAGACGACCGCCTCGCCGCGTTTTTGCGCATGGTCTATGCCGTGCAGGACACGGTTCGTGTGATAGGACTTCACCAGCTTCTCAACGATGATCATGGCTTAACCTCCTTTCCAACCAATGGGCGAAAATGGACGCGGGATAGCTCAATCCGAGGTAAATCGCCGCTGTCATCAAACCGAGGCCGATGTAATCATACGTGGCGGTGGCCAATTCGCCGTAAACCTTGGTCAATTCCACCATCGTGATCACAGACACAATGGACGAATCCTTGAACATCGAAATGAAGTCGTTCGTCACCGGCGGAATCACGAGGCGCACGGCCTGCGGCAAAACAATTTTTCGCAAAATCTGCGCGCGAGTCATCCCGAGCGCCAGCGCCGCCTCGGTCTGGCCTTTGGGAATGGCTTGAATGCCGGCGCGGTAATTCTCCGCCTCGTTGGCGGCGTAATTCAATCCAAGCCCAAGAATTCCCGCGACGAAGGCATTGAGCCGGATGCCGATTTGCGGGAGTCCGTAGTAAATAAGAAAAAGCTGAATCAAGAGCGGCGTCCCGCGCATGATTTCCACGTAAGCATGCGCCAGCCAGCGAACAATCGTTGAGCCATACAACCGGCAAAGCACCACAACCAATCCGGTAACAACTGCCAACGCCATCGCGACCACGGAAAGCTCCACCGTCGTGACCGCCCCGCGCAGCAGTAGCGGCAGATACTTGGGCCATTCGCGGAGCGCGGAAATGGACTTCCGCTGTGCCACGGCTTCGGTCTTGTAATCAGCCAATGCCAGTTGCCGCTCATCCCACAAGCCGTGCCGCTGATAAATCCGCTGCAGTGTCCCGTCGCGAATAAGCTGCTCCAGGCACTGATTGATGGCGGCGAGCAATGTTTTGTCCTCCTTGCGCACACCGATTCCGTAATAACCCGGAGCGAAGGATGGGCCGGAAAGCTTCAATTCAGGATCCGGCTTCGCATAGTAAAGCGCGATGGGAAGATCCAGCACGGCGATATCAATTCGTTTTGCCTTGAGATCAAGAAAGCTTTCCACGTTGCCGGGATACGTCTTGACCGTAATGCCGCCGTGTTTTTGCAACAGCCGTTCGGCGGCGGAAGACGCAAGCACGCCGACCGTCTTGCCCGTCAGCCCGTCAAGATTGGTGGGGCCGGATGCGCCGGCGCGGGTGACGATTTGCTGTGTGTAAACGTAATACGGGCGCGACATCGCCGCGTGCTGCTGGTTGTCCGCCGTAATTTCCAGGCCGTTAAGGACGATGTCGAAATTCCCCCGATCCAGCGCCGGGAGAAGCTGGTCCCATTGGTTCTGCACCATTTTCGACTTGACGCCCAATTTCGACGCAAGCGCATCAGCAAGATCAAACTCGAAGCCGGTCATTTGCTCCGGCTTCTGCGGATCGGGGTAGACATACGGCGCGCCGCCCTCGGCGTCAGCGCCCCAGCGCAATTCCGAGCGTGATAGGATTGCTTTGAGGTGGTCCTCGCAAAAACCGGGAGTGGGCCTGCTAGCGAGCAAGAAGACAAAAACAGCCAGGCTAAAAGTGCCGCGCATCAAACGCGGTGCAATTCTCATCGAACACACGGCGGAACTGATTCGTGGCGAACCGCTCCGCACATGCGTGTGACATTGCATTATTCCGCGAAGCCGTCAAGAGATTTTCTTTAACAATTTTTTTGAGGAGACGCCTCGTTGAGGCCTCCCTGGCTTTGACTGCAAAGCAGCGCCCTTGACCTGTCGTCCTTGCCGTGACACACTGTGATACATGAAGACGATTTCCATTCGGGAGTTGCACGCCCACCGGAAAATGGGTTCGCCACGCGGCTGAGCAAGGCCAGGTGTTGGTCACTGACAACGGGCGAACCGTCGCAAAAATGGTTCCGGAAACGCCTCCCCCAGCCATCCCGTATTGGCGAGTGTTACGATAAATTGCCCGCAACAATCCCACTGCGTTCAGCCGATGCGTTGCATCTAGCTTGCGCCGCGGAGGCGGGATTCACAGATTTATATTCAAACGACACCCACCTTCTCGCCGGCGGGCGTTTCTTTGGGGTTAAGACGATAAATGTTATTTAACGACGGAATCTGAAATGATCCCGTTCAAACGGTGGGAGGCGGGTTAACAAGTCTCTGGTTCGGGGCTGGGCATTGCGCGCTATTGCACCCTTGGTTTTCGCGACATGCCGGAAACGGAAGCCCTGAAAGGCCAGTCGCAATCGCATCCGGAACCGAATGCGGCCTTGACGAAGGGGGAAATTTTGTGAAGCTTTCTTATATCGAAAGGAAACCGGGCTTCACGCTTGTCCGCCAATCATTGACGCAACTTTAGCCGCCAAGTGACACCGCTGAAAATTTTAATCACGGAAGACGAGACTCTCGCCGCGTTGGATTTGCGCCGCCGGCTTTCCAACATGGGTTACGACGTCCCCCCCGTCGCCACCAGCGGCGAAGAGGCGGTCGAGCGCTCCGGAGCCCTGGAGCCGGACCTGGTTCTCATGGACATCATGCTTCACGGCAGCGTCGACGGCATTGAGGCTGCCCAGCGCATTCGCCGGCAATCGGACATTCCTGTCATTTATTTGACTGCCAACGCCGATAACGAAACCGTGGCCCGCTTGCGCGACACCGAGGCGGCGGGCTTTATCCTCAAGCCATATCGCGAGCGCGAGCTGCAAGTTTCCATTGAGATGGCCATCAAGAACCACCAGCTCAAGCAGCAGCTTCGCGAAGCCAACAGCGACCTGGAAAACCGCGTCCGGCGCAGGACCGCCGAATTGGAAAAAGCCAATGAGTCGCTGACCGCGGCGGAGCAGGCGGCTTCCTCCTGGAAGAAACGCTACGACATGATCGTGGCCTCGTCGGGTCTGGCCGTTTATGACGTGGACCTTGCCAGCGGCGGGACAGTGTGGAGCGACGGCTCCGACCGGGTCCTCGGACGCGCTGCCAGCATGTTCAACCGCGCGGATGGGAGCTGGCTTTCGGCGGTTCATCCAGATGATTGCGCGCGGGTCGCCGCCCGCCTCGAAAAAGCGGCCGCCGCCGGCGCGGCGTTTGACATGACGTATCGATTCGGCGGCGGCGCCGAGGCCCATGCGTGGCTTCACGACCGCGGCTTCTGCCTGCACGACGCGCGCGGCAAATGCGTTCGCATGCTTGGCTTGATTCAAGACGTGACGGAAAAACGCACAGTCGAGGAAAAAATGCGCGAGCAGGCGGCCTTGCTGGACGAAACGCACGACGCGATCATGCTTCGCGACTTGGAAAACCGCGTCCTGTTTTGGAACGGGTCGGCCGAGCGGCTTTACGGATGGTCCGCCGAGGAAGCGATTGGAAAATCCGTCAAGGAGCTTCTCCTTCAGGGCCAGGAAATGCATGTGCCCGAAGCATCCGCGGTGACGCTAAAAACGGGCTATTGGGAGGCCGAGGTGGCGCTTTTCACGAAAACCGGCAAACGCCTCACGGTGCAAAGCCGGTGGCGTCTTTTGAGTGACCGCTCAGGGCGGCCTTACGGGTTTTTGGTCGCGAACACGGATTTGACCGAGCGCAAAATTCTCGAGCAAAAATTTCTGCGCGCCCAGCGGCTGGAGAGCATTGGCATCCTGGCCAGCGGCATCGCTCACGATCTCAACAATGTTTTCACGCCGATTCTCATGGCGTCGGAGCTTCTTGCCGACGACACGACGGACCCGGACCGCGGCCATATGCTCGGTTTGCTGCGCGGCAGCGCCCGCCGCGGCTCGGAGATGGTCAAGCAGATTTTGACCTTCGCCCGCGGGCTGGAGGGCGGCGCCGGCCCGATCCAGTTGCAGCACCTCTTGTCTGAATTGCAAAGCATGATGCGCGAAACATTCCCGCGGCAGATTCGCCTGGAAACGGACGTTCCCACGCAATTATGGCCGGTCAACGGGGACGCAACGCAATTGTATCAAGTGTTCATGAATCTCTGCATCAACGCGCGCGACGCGATGCCACGCGGCGGAACTTTGAGAATTGCGGCGGCGAATCTGGACATCGACGAAAGCGATCCGCGATTCTCGCTGGCGCAAAAATCGGGGCGCTTTGTTTGCGTCACGGTTTCGGATACCGGGACCGGGATGAGCCCTGAAGTGCAGAAGAAGCTGTTCGATCCCTTTTTCACCACCAAGGACAAAGGCAAGGGCACTGGCCTGGGGCTTTCCACGGTTAAAACAATTGTTGACACACATGCGGGCTTCCTGGGCGTGGAAACCGTGGAGGGCGAGGGCACGACGTTTTCGATTTATTTCCCCGCGGATTCCGCAGGGGCATCCGTGAAAGAAGGTCCCGCTGCCGCTCCACCGCCTGGAAGCGGCGAATGGCTGCTCGTCGCTGAGGACGAGGCATCCATTCGCGAAGTTCTCAAGGCAACGCTCGAAGCCAATGGATATGAAGTGCTGCTGGCCGGCGATGGGGCCGAGGCGGTCCGATTGTATGCCGCGCACAAAGACGAAGTGGCGATGGTCATGACGGACATGACCATGCCGTTCATGGACGGAGAGCCCACCATTCGCACGCTCCGAAAACTCAACCCGAAAATCAAGCTCCTCGCGGCCACAGGCGCCTTGGACAAGGAGCGAGTGGAAGCGCTCGCGCGCGAAGAATCGTTTGTTGTTTTGCAAAAACCCTATACGCCGCACAAATTGCTGGCGGCCATTCACAAAACCCTCGCAGGGTGAGTCATGTTCGGCTAGTGACAGATTCGGGTCATGGGCTAGATTGGCTCCATGGTTACGAAGCAAGTCCAATTGCAGGCGGCGCAAAACGCCGCCTCATCACTGTCCCCATGCGGCATCGCCCGCCGCGGACCGGGGCCGGCGGAGGTTGAGATTGATATTCTCCTCGGCGGCGTCTGCCACTGGGGAAATCATTCCCATCCAAAAAGTCAACGACGCATGGGAGCGGCTGCTCAAGAAGGATGTCCATTATCGATTTGTTATTGACATGGCCGCGCTTAAGAAATGAACGATCGTTAAGAATTATGGAAATCAAAAAAAATGGCTCACAGCCATCTGGAAAAGGCCCGGCCGATTGGTTTACGGGCGCCGTGCGGATCGATCCGCTGTTTCAGCCGAACGCGCCCGCGCGGACGGCAGCCGCATGCGTCACTTTTGAGCCCGGCGCCCGCACCGCCTGGCACACGCATCCACTCGGCCAGACTTTGATTGTCACCGCCGGCTGCGGGCGCGCCCAGCGCGAGGGCGGTCCCATTGAGGAAATTCGCCCCGGCGATGTCGTCTGGTTCCCGCCCGGCGAAAGACATTGGCATGGAGCTTCTCCAACCACCGCCATGACACACATCGCGATTCAGGAATCTCTCGAGGGCAAAGTTGTGGATTGGGCGGAAAAGGTGAGCGACGAACAATATCAAGGCAGCCCGCAATCGAAGTGAGAATCGAAAGAGAAATATTTGCAAGAACGCAACAAAATTCGGCTTCGACGTCAGGCCGAATTTGATCCTTGCGGCATGACCGGCTCGCCGGGTTTAAGCAGCCAGCCGGAGCCCCGGGGCCTCGCTTGAGGCTGGCATCACGACCAGAGATTTGAATTCGAGCCCAACTGGGCGCTGGCCTTGAAGAACCAGCCGGAGCTGTCGAGGTTGCCGGAAACGTATTGAACAGAAAGGCGCGAAGATAACGAAGGGGGGCAAATCGTCTGTTCGGCGCGGTTCGCCCTCCTTCGTTCACTTCGCTTCCTTCTGTTGGCGCTTTTTCCTGAGTTCATGAGTTCCAGATTCATTTTGTCCCAGTCATTGCGGGATGGTGTTGTAGAAGCGGGCCGGGTAATTGGGGGCGTTGGTGTCGGTGAATTGCATCAGGCCGTTGGTGTCGGCGGTGGCGGTGCCGAGGTCAAACCAATTGAGCAAGTCCGCGCTGGATTCGATGGTGAAGTTTTCGCCGGGGGTGCCTTGGGCTTGCAGGAGGACGGAGCCGTTGGGCTGCATTTGGAGGGCGATTGGAGAGTATTTGATGGTGACGATTTCTGTCCCGCCAGACGTTGTGGCTTCATAGCCGGTGACATACACGTTGCCGTTTTTATCGATGGCGATGGCGTTGGGCGCGTCATTGCCGCTGCCCGGCCCATGGTAGCGTTGCAGCCAGATTTGATTGTCATTCGGCCCATACTTGATCGTCACAATGTCATTGCTGCCGTTGGGGCCGGACGAGTAACCGGTAACGTAGGAGTTGTTGATAGAGTCAACCGCAATGGCGGTAGCCACGCTGGAATTCGTCGCCATACTGGGATAAACGTTCGCCCAAAGATACGCACCACTACTGCTCAACTTATATGTCCCATAGGAGGTGCTAGGAAAATTGTAAGCATTTTTTCCCGTGACAATAACACATCCAGTATTATCAACGGCCAGCCCGCGCACTTGACTGTAAAGATCGCCGGTGGGATCATGCGCCATCCACGCAAAATTACCATCGCTAAAGTATTTGAAGGTCGAATATGGCTGTGCAAACCCAGACCCACCAGAGAAATTAGCCGAAAGATAAAGATCACCGGCGGCATCAAGACCGGAACCTGTTACCTGGACACTGCTATACTGATTATCACCAGTTTGGCTCTCCTGCCATACCTGATTGCCGTTCGGGCCATATTTAATTGTCATCAGGCCGACAGCAAAAAAGCCAATGTTAGGATCAGACTCCGTTGTTGGCACCCACTGGTATGCGTCGAGGCCGGATACATACACGTTACTCCCGCTATCCACCAAAACGGACTGCGATACAGTCGGTCCCACGTCCCTATAAGTCTTCAGCCAGATATTTGTTCCCGCAGGCGCGAGTTTGACGGCTCCAAAATTCGTCCCAAAACCCGCCACGTAAGAGTTTCCGCCCGAATCAATAGCCAAAGCGGTGCCTGCATACGGGACGGTCCAAAGCTGATTTCCGTTCGAGCCGTACTTTATCGTCAGTGCATTCCCGGTGACAATTACGTCGTTGCTGTTATCGAGACCGATGGCTGCCGATTCGGCAGAGGGATCATTGGTCGAATCATACCGCGCCGCCCACGTTTGATTGCCATTGGGCGCGTACTTTATTGTGACGTAACCAAGCTGAGAATTGGTGTTCTGGGAAAAGCCGGTGACATAAATGTTTCCGGTGGAATCAAGAGCCATTTTAACGGCTTGGTTGGTGCCGCCCGGGATGCCGTTGTTGTATCGCGCAACCCAGGCTTGCTGGATTTGGGCGTGATCGGGGAAAACAATGAGGAGGGTCAACAACACGCCGATTATTAGCGAATTGCGGTGTATGTGCCGGGGAGCGGCAGGTAGGGACGCCTCGCCGAGGTGTCCGCACCTTTCGCGTGATTCATACCCAACCGGACGCCTCAGCGAGGCTTCCCCACCTCCAAGAGATATCACGGCTCGACGGAGTCTCGTCCTACTGGTATGGAATAAATTTTTCGTAGAATGAGTTTCCAATGTGGGCGGAGGATGAAATGGGGTTTAAGAAAGGGGGCGCTTGCGCCGGCCAGTGGCGCAGAGGGTGCATTCTGAGAGCGGGATTGCGAAGCGTAAGTTCATGGAGTTGCTTTCAACAAAAGCCGCCAAAGCCAAAAAAACACGGAATGGATGCTTGTAGGGATCGCGTAAGCTTGGCTGGCACAGGATTGGACAATAGAAATATTCCAAGTCCAGGTCAAGTGGGTTTTGTGAAGGGGTATAATCAAAGGCTGTGATTAGAAGTGGGTGAGGTTCGGAGATCGTTAGGCGGAGCGCGACTGTGTCGAAGACCAGCCTCAGCACCTTGTCACCAGTCGCGTCTTTTCGGTTTCGCGCGCTGCGGCTGGCCTGCGACAAAGCCGTATCCCAATACCACTACATCGTGTAATTGCAGTCTTAATTGACGGAAGGGCCTGGCGGCCTTATGTTTCTTCCTGCCGCCGCCTGGGCGCGTTCTTTGATATGTTGCGGATTTCACAGCCCGGGAACAGTTGTTCTGACCGGAGCAGAGGCATCCTCGTCTGGGTGCGCGTGAAAATGCTTTGGGCGTTGTGCGTGAATAACACGGCCGGGCGAGGCGGCCAATAAACCTGTGCAATGGGCGGATCCCGGCAGGGATGCGAGCTTGTAGCCGTTGGTTGAGCGGAGCGCTACCACCGGCTGCAAGCTGGGATGCCTCCGGCGTCTCTCGCCGCCGCGCATTGGACTCTTTAAACAGTTCATTGGCTCTTCTCACCGATTCGTTGGTTGGGGCCTCCTGCGGAGCCATGCCTTTCGCATGCCTTGCGCCCGTTACCGCTGGAGAGCATTCAGACCTCAAAACGGAGCGGGCAAATTGCGATCGGGGCGTTGCAGGCTATTGCACCCTATTGCACCCTTGGTTTTTGCGACCAAGTTGATCCTTCCATTGGAACCCTCTCGGAGCAAATGTAGCGGGTGTAGCGCCTCTGTAGCGCCCATGTAGGGTTCCTCGCTGTTTTCAATGGAACAAATGATGGTGCTGGCATCTTGATGAAAATTTTCAGTGAGCGACGGAAAGACGCCGCGTTTCATGCAACCCGACAGCGCGGGAAGAAATGTTGCGGGTCTGTTGCGGGTTTGTTGCTCTTTTTGTTGCCCCTTATCTCGTTGATGGTCAACCGTGTAGCGGGTGTTGCCCCTTTTTCGAGATCATACACTATACCGAGCTTTGGCCAAGCCAGTGCCAAGCCTGGATTCCAAATGGGTTGTCCCGCAATGACGGCTAACGAGTTGTCTCATTCCACCGAAAACATTGAGGAACCCCATGTAGCGGTTTATCCGGTTGATAATCAACGATGTAACGGGTGTAGCGGGTTTTTCGAGATTATATGCACATACGGTGCTTTAGCCCTTCTGATGGCGTTGAGAACCTCCAAACTCGAGAAATGTCGCTGGCGGAGTCTCGCCCTATCGGCGCATCAGGGGAATGCCGCAATTTTAATCAATCTTTTTTCGCAATTCCGGTGAATATGGGTGATATTACTACCGTCGATAAGAGCGATACTAAGGAGGTATCCCAGACAACAGAGAGAAAGCAGTCAGTAATTCATTAAAAGTATGTTCACGAAAAGGTCATTGGTTGTCTCCCTTGTTTGCGCGGCTCAAACGCTTTCGGTTTTGGCTGCGGAGGTCACGGTCCGGCCCGCCGCGGGTGGCGCTGGCATTCAGGCTGCTCTTGATTCGTTGCCGGCAGGCGGCACGGTCATTCTCACGGAAGGCGAGTATCAGGTGAGCAGCCCGATTATTTTGCGCAAGGATCATCAGACATTGCGCGGCGCGGGCGATGGCTCGGTTCTTTTCCTCGCGGACGGCGCGGATTGCCCGGTGGTGGTGCTCGGCTCGCCGACGGACAACTCAGTGACCACGCGGGACATCCGCTTGACCAACTTGTTGATCGACGGCAATCGGACGAAACAGCCGAAGGAAGTCTGGCGCATCTTGAGCGACGGCGCGGGCGTCTATAACAATGGCGTGGATGTTTGGAATGTGGACGGCGCCACGGTGGAGAAAGTGGTGTGCTGCCGCTGCCGCTCCGGCGGCATGGTCACATCGGGCCGCACGCGGCACCTGACGGTGAAGGATTACACCGCCTTCGAAAACCAATTTGACGGGCTCGCTTGCTATTTCACGGAAGACAGCGATTTCAGCGGCCTCAATTTGCACGATAACCTTTCGGCGGGCATTTCGCTCGATTTGAACTTTAACCACAACGTCATTCACGATTCGGTCCTGACCGGAAATGATCTGGGAATTTTCATGCGGCAATCCTGCGGCAACACCTTTCACGGTTTGAAGATTGAAAAAAGCCATCACCATGGCGTTTTCATGGCGCAATCCTTCATGGGCACACCGGAGGGGCTTCGTCCCTGTCCGGGCAGCGAGTGCGTCGGCAATACGTTTGACAGCCTTTTGGTGGCGCATTGCGGCGGAAAGGGTTTCCTGGTTAACGATGTGACTTGCACCAACAACGTGATTTGCGACGGGCAATTCTCTGACGACGCCGGTGGCGGATTGGGCCAGGCCGCGCCGAATTTGATCACGTTGAAAGAATTGGCTGCGCATCCCGACACCATTCGAGTCACGCCCGCGACGCCTTCCGTTCACCCGATGACGGGCGTCGCGATTTCGGCCCAGGCGCTGCCCAAAACGTTGTAATAGGGTTTCGCCCTATCGGCGAATTTCCTGACGGCTGTTAGCCATCGGCTCCTGATTTACAAAATTCCTCCTCCTGCGACCTTTGTGCAGCAGGAGGCATTATGAGATCAGTTCTGAACGACACAGAAATCAGCACCATCAGGTCCGTCCGAATCCATTCAACGGGAGGGCCCGAAACCGTTTTTCTCGACAGCGTGCCGCCGCCGGAGCCGGCTCCCGGGGAAGTTCTGGTGCGCGTTCATGCGGCCGGAGTGAATCCCATCGATTGGAAAATTCGTGAGGGATTGATGGGCCAATTGCCCATGCCGCGCGCGCTCGGCTGCGATTTCTCGGGTGTAATTGAGGCAGTTGGCTCGGAAGTTTCGGATTTCCTGCTCGGTCAGGCGGTGTTCGGGCACTCGAAGTTTGGCGGGGCTTTTTCGGACTTCATGGCGGTCCCGGTGATGGGAATCGCCGCCAAGCCATTGGCCCTCGATGACATCGAAGCTGCGGCAACTCCCACGGCGGCATTGACGGCCTGGCAGGCGCTCTTCGACGTGGCGGGGCTTCAAAGCGGCCACCGAGTTTTGATTCATGGCGGCGCGGGAGGGGTGGGGATGTTCGCCACACAATTTGCTTTGCGTGCCGGCGCATGGGTGGCCGCGACGTCCTCGGCGCGGAATCTTTCGGCATTGCGGACGCTTGGTGTGAACCAAGCGATTGATTACAACGCCACGCACTTTGAAGAAACGGTAAAGGGCGTGGATATCGTTCTGGACTTGGTGGGCGGCCACACCTTGGAGAGGTCGTGGAGAATTCTGAAGGTAGGCGGCCGTTTAGTTTCCACCGTAAGCACGCCTTCCCCGGCGATGGCGTTGTTGTGCGGTGTGCGGGCCTTCTTTGTGCAAATGCAGACGTCAGGCGAACAACTGGCCATGATCGGCGATCTCATCGCCAATGGCGAAATCAAAGTGATGATAGAGCGTGTCATGCCCTTCGAGCGCGCTTCTGAGGCATTGGAGATCAGCCGCCGCGGCCACGCCCGAGGAAAGCTGGTGCTGACAGTGCAGCAGGACGACACCCATCACGGGCAGGCATCTCCTGAATAGCAAAGGCAGAAGTCTTGCCGATGCGCGCCGGCGCGGAAGATTAATTAATGGAAGACCGCATGGCAAGAGCCGCTCCAGACGATGCTGGAGAGCTTGCCATGGAACCGCCCTTGTCGCCTGGAGGACGAGTCTTGGCAATCCGACGGGTTTGTGCTTTGGGCGCGGGCGCCGCCGGGGCAAAAACATTATCGAGAAACTCGGGTGCATTTCCGTTATAGCGGAAAAGCGAGGCCATGTGCCATTGGCTCCGGAAGTCCGAGGCGACCTTCCCTGCGATGTCTTCAATAGAGCCATCCGAGGGAATCAGAGGATGGGCGTCCGCGCGATGATTGTAATCCAGAAAACCACCCGCTTCCTTCACATAACACACGACGTGAGTTTGCTTGTCCATCATCACCACAATCAATTTGGTCGTGTATCCATGTTTGCCCAGAACGGTTGAGGCCAGATTCGCATAATCCGCGCAATCCCCGTTCTTGTTCTTAAGGAACGTATCCGGGGCCTGAAGCTGCGGGCGCAATTCAAAAGCGAAATCAGAGACAACATGAGCCAATCCCTCCGGCGTAATCTCTTTTTGCCCCAGAAGTTCATCGACCGTCGTGGCCTGCGCCCTCACCCCTACGGTGAAAAGGCCCAGGCAGATCATCCAGACGGACATTCGCTTGATGGTGAAACGTTTTACCGTGCGAGCAGGGCGCAGCCCCATTGCACGGCAGGCCAACATGAAGCAATAGTAACTTACAAACGAGGGGGAACTTACCGGACGAAAACCCGGACGCGGCACTAAGGGTCGCGGCAGTAGGCGAGTCAGATTAAACACGTAGTGAGTTATAGGTGAATGTATGATAAAAGCAAATAAATTCGAAAAAAATCTTACCAAAACTGTTGCTATCGCTGCATTATGCACGATGGCTGGCGGTGTGTATGCTCAACAAACCGCTCCGGTGGCTGGAACGAGCCAAACCGATCAGTCGCAATCGCAATACCAGCAAAATCAGGTTCAGCGCGCGGAAAGTTCGCACGCGGTCGTGAACGCCGATCAGCCCCAAAGGCTCAATAAATGCAGCGGTTTCATCGGGGCCACCGTCGAAAATCCGCAGGGTGATCGGCTGGGAAAGATTGACGACGTCGTGATGGATTTGAACGCGGGGCGCGTGTCTTACGCCGTGCTCTCGGTTGAGCATAAGCTGTTCGCCAATCCAAAATACATCGCACTGCCTCTCGCTTCTCTGAAGCCCAGCGCGGACGGCACCAAGCTAATTCTAAAAGCTGACAAAGACAAAATTGCCCAAGCGCAGGGATTTGATCGCAATAATTGGCCATCGGTCAATACGCCGGCTTGGGGCGCGCAGACGTCTTTCGGTGGCGTGAACGGAAACGGCAGCTTCAATGGCAACGCGAATGGAAACATTAACGCGAACATGAATGTCGATCGGAACGCCAACACGAACGCCCTCATCAAAGTCCCGGGCCGGGCCTCGGACGATTATCAGGCGACGAATTCTACAAAATTCCCCGCTGGAAACCGGTAATTCATCGGTTCAAGGAGGCGGAGCTCATCCCTAATTTCTAGGGATGAGCGCCTTTTTTTGTCCCTGTCGGCAGTGTTTCTCTTTCGAGCAACAGCATCGTTTTACCGGGAGGGATTCTTAACTCGAAAATCGTGGGTTGAAACCGTGCCGTTCACGTGATTCGTTTCGCGGATTCTCAAATGCAGTTCGGCCTCCGTCTGCGTAGGCGCCTCGCAATTCAACACTTCAGCCGCCACCACGTAATTTGTGCCGCGCATTTCGGTATAAAATAAAACAGCGCGCAGGGCGCAGTCGATTTCAGTTCCGGATAAATCCACCAAATAAATCTGGCCTGTGCCATTCCACGGCGCGAGTAGATTATTCGTTCCTTTGACGTCTCTTCGGAGACTAAATGCAATTCCGTTTGTGTAAGCCGCCGGGGAAATCATGGGCTGATTGCGAACGAACTGCGGCAGATTCCGGCCTGTGATCTTGCAGAGAAACCTTTGCCATCGTCCGCCTCCGTAGAGCAGAGTTTTGCCGGAATCT
The DNA here is from genome assembly GCA_963764165.1 of uncultured Verrucomicrobiae bacterium. Taxonomy (GTDB): domain Bacteria; phylum Verrucomicrobiota; class Verrucomicrobiia; order Limisphaerales; family Palsa-1400; genus Palsa-1400. Next base: position 617,629 of record CAVXRD010000002.1, on the reverse strand, counting down.
GTATCGGTGAGGATAAAACTCGTTCCGTCGGCTAAGGGAATGTTTATTCGCGCTGCCGAAGACGGCCAGAGAGCCCACATCACCGCGACGCAAGGTGGTCCGATAGTTATGATCGCAATCCACCTACTCTTGAGCCTCATTCCACCAAGCTGAATGCTCGGGAAGTGCGGCATTGTCAATCGAGATTCTATCGTTTGAAGAAAACCGCTCCGAGCGGAGGAAGAGTGATATTAATGGAATGCGAGCGTCCATGCCGCCCGATGGGTGAGGCGTCCACACCGCCTAGATTGCCCTGGCCGCTGCCACCGTATTGCTTCGCGTCACTATTGAACAACTCCCGCCAACGACCTTTTGCCGGGACGCCCAATTGGTAATTATGCCGGGGTTCGGGCGTAAAGTTGAACACGGCCAATACCATTCCTCCGCTCGCATCCGCTTTTCTTACGAATGAAAGTGTCCCTAGATCGCTATTCGATGATTCTATCCATTGGAAGCTATTCGATTGACTCTGCAAGGCTGCTTCCGAGCGATAGATTCCGTTTAACTCGGAAATGCAATATTGTATCTGCCCATGGCGGTTAAACGGATTCACCAAGTGCCAGTCGAGGCTCATTTGCGGATTCCAGGCGTTCCACTGGCCGAACTCCGTTCCCATGAAAATTAATTTTCGCCCCGGCAGCGCGAACATGTAAGCGAACAGCAAGCGGAGATTTGCCATTTTCTTCCATTCGTCGCCGGGCATCTGCGCCAGGATCGAGCCGTGATCGGGGGTCACCAAGTCATGCGAAAGTGGAAGAATGCCGCCCTCCGGCGTCAGGTTCGATTCCGCGTTCAGCAAGTGATGCCTGAATCGCCGCTGGGGGAGGGCAGTGCTGAAATAATCGAGCGCATGGCTGGCCCATGTTTTGTTCCAATTCTCCGCGATGCTGTGGTAACCGCGCCGGGTCACGCCGAACCCAAACTGTTTTAAGTATTCAGTAACGTGATTCTCTTCATTTTCGCGCTGGGCTGAAAGCGATAGTAATTCAATATCCGTGAACTTCAGGAACTTCGCGTATTCAGCCAATTTGGGCGCGATTTCCGCGGAGGCAAGCGGCCGGTTGCCGTCCTCCGGGACTCGCATCCAAGAGTCAAGATGAACTTCGTAAATCGAAGCGGGCTTTGAAGCGTCGGTGGGCGCGTCCCCGGGCGTCATGGCTTGCTCCACTGGCTGACAAGATCGAGGATCGCTTGAATGGGCATCCTGGCCCAATCAGGGCGGTTGTTCAGTTCGTAGCCCAGTTCGTAAACGACGTTCCGCACCAATTCGGCTTCCATGAGAATGCTAAGGCTTTCGTCATTGCCGGGGACGTAGGGCGCGCCCTTTGAGCATGCCAGATACGATTTCAGATAGGTCGCGCCCACCCAGGTCGCCCAGTAGCGCGACCAGGCCGCCATGCCTTCCATTTGGCTGGCTTGCAGCGTGCCGTGCTCGGTTTGCTTCAGCAGCGCGGCGTGCGCGGCGTAATGGAATGAGGAGATAAGCCCCGCCACATCACGCAGCGGCGAGCGCTTCAGCCGCCGCTCCGTCAAGGCGACCGCCGGCTCGCCCTCGAAGTCAATAATAAGAAACTCCTTGCCCGTGTGCAGAATCTGGCCGAGATGGAAATCCCCGTGGTAGCGCGTCCGGACCGAATCGAGCGGCGCTTCATAAAGGCGTTTCAACCGCAGCACCAATGCGCTTTCGGCCGCCAGCACTTGCTGCGCCTGCGGCTGCAAATCGGGTGGCAGGGTTTTCAAACGCTGCGTGAGCAGGTGAAAATTCTGGCGCGTGAGGTTGCGCATCGATTGGAACAGCCCGCGTTGCGCGTTGAGCGTCCATGGTTCCGGCCGGAACGCGGGATCTTCCGTGTCGGCTGCCAGAGCCTGATGCATGGCGGAGGTTCGCTCACCGAGCATGCGGACATCCTCGAGATAGGAGCCAATGGCTTCCTTGGCGTCTTCGGGCAATTCCATCGCCGCTAGCTTTACGAGTGGGACATTGGGCACAGCGGGCGCGACATTTTTCGGAGCGACCAGGGTTTGCGTGCGCTCGTAGAAACGCCCAAGCGCATCCAGCGTATAATCCCATGCGGTTTTGCAACCCGGCACAAACGAACTCAAAACCGCCACCGTGATCGGCTCTTCCTTGCCGGTTTCATACTCTAATGCACCGTTCAAGGGCGCCGTTCCCGCGAATTTTTGGTTCGAGAGATACCGGCCAATTTCCAGTTCCGGGTTCACCCCGAAATCGAGACGCCGCAGGAATTTGAGGAACAGGCGGTCGCCATAAATCACGGAAGAATTGGATTGCTCGGCTTTGCTGACGGACGGATCGAGATCGAGTCCGCCTTCGCGCCGCAACTTCCGCAGAAGAGCCGTGTGCATTGCCGTCAATTTGCCTTTTTCTCCCGTGAGACCGCGCCGGGTCGAAATGATGTCCAGTATGGCGCGGCAGAAGGCCTTGTCGCCAATGGCGTCGTAGAGCACGCCGTCCTGGTTGCTGGAAGTGATCGACAAGCGAGCCAGCACCAGCGATGGCCAATCACGGCAGAGGGGATCGGATTTTTCGCCCAGCGCGCAAGCCAATGGGACAACATAAAGTTCTGGTTCAGTCTGGATATAATCCACCTGCACGAACATGAGGAAGGTGTGTTCCTTTTCCATCGGGATGCGAATCGCCTCGGTGATGGTGACGTTCTTCACCGTGCGCGCCTTGCCTGCAAACCAGCGGCGCGATGGAAGCCAGCTTTGCAGGGCAGTTTCAAGGCGGCCGCGGTTGCCAAATTCCAACACCTCCGACCAATCCTCCTGAACGGTCAGCAGGGCGCGGGCCTGGGCGCCGACGGGTGCGCCCCCGCTGGATTCCGCCTGGGCGGTGACCTTGGATTGCAGCGCGAACCAGCAGAACGAGTGCGGCCCGAGCGTCATGAAATAGGGCTTGTCGGTGATGGGCGGGAGTTCGTTGCGTCCGAAAAATTCCACCGGCACGGACCCTTGGTAAGAGGCCAAATCCAATTCCACCGGCTGGAACATGCGCGAGAGATTCGCGACCACCAAGACCGTGGAACCTTCGTACTTGCGAAGATAGGCGAGAATCTTGCGATTTTCCGGGTGCAAAAATTCGATGGTGCCAAGCCCAAAGCCTTTCCAGCGCTGCCGCAGCGCGATCAACTGCCGCATCCACCACAGCAGCGAATGCCGGTTTTGCTCCTGCACCTCCACGTTGATTGCCTGGTAATGATTTTCCGGATCGACATTGACCGGCAGGTAAAGGCTCTGCGGATTCGCATGGGAGAAGCCGGCATTTTTGTCGGAACTCCATTGCATCGGCGTGCGGACGCCATTGCGGTCGCCCAGGTAAATATTTTCGCCCATTGCAATTTCGTCCCCGTAATACATGACGGGCGTGCCGGGAAGCGAAAAGAGCAAAGCTGTCAATAATTCGATGCGCTTGCGGTCGTTGCCGACCAGTGGCGCCAGGCGGCGGCGGATGCCCAGGTTCAGGCGCGCCTGGTGGATTTGGGCGTACATGCGGTACATGTAATCGCGCTCCTCATCGGTCACCATTTCCAGCGTCAGCTCGTCGTGGTTGCGCAGGAAGAGCGCCCATTGCGCGGTTTCCGGGATGGCGGGCGTTTGCTGGAGAATGTCAACAATCGGAATGCGATCTTCCATCCGCAGCGCCATGAACAGCCGCGGCATCAGCGGAAAGTGGAAAGCCATGTGGCATTCGTCGCCAATGCCGGAGCCGAAGTAAGCCACCGCGTCATCCGGCCATTGATTCGCCTCGGCCAGCAGCATCTTGTCCTTGTAATTGTCATCGACATGCTTGCGCAGCGACTTGAGAAAGGTGTGCGTCTCCGCGAGATTTTCGCAGCTGGTGCCGTCGCGCTCATAAAGATAGGGAACAGCGTCAAGTCGAACTCCGTCCACGCCCAGCTCGAACCAAAAATCCAGCACCCGCAGCATTTCCTCGCGCACCGGCGGATGGTCAAAATTCAAATCCGGCTGGTGCGAATAAAACCGGTGCCAGTAATACGCCTTGGCCATTGGATCAAGCGTCCAATTGGAGATTTCCGTGTCTTTGAAAATGACGCGCGTGCCTTTGTATTTTTCCGGTGTGTCGCTCCACACGTAATAGTCGCGCCAATGGCTGCCGGGCTTGGCGCGGCGCGAGCGCTGGAACCAGGGGTGCTGGTCGGAGGTGTGGTTCATCACCAACTCCGTGATCACGCGGATGCCGCGCTTGTGCGCCTCGCGCATGAACACCTTGAAATCCGCCAGTGTCCCGTAGCGCGGATGGACTTCGTAATAATCGGAAATGTCGTATCCGTCGTCCTTCAGCGGCGAGGGATAAAACGGAAGCAGCCAGATGGCCGTGATGCCGAGATCGTGCAGGTAATCCAGCTTCATGGTCAGGCCGCGGAAATCGCCCGCGCCGTCGCCATCGCTGTCGTAGAAAGCGCGGACATGCACCTCGTAAATCACCGCCGTTTTGTACCAGCCTTCCACCTTTGCAGGCGCCGCTTTGGGAGCTTCAGTCGTCGTCATAAGTTCTTCTCGAGCGTTCACAGAAAATAATCAAAATTCCCCTCTGTCCGAACGAGCTTGCGCAGCCGGAAGATATGGGCCGGGGAAATTCCGGGGTTGAGTTCCACGTAATTGCGCGGGCTTTTCCAAAGGTATCGCACGTCCGTCAACAGATCGTGCATCTGGAACGTCGCGCCCGGATCTGGCAGAAATTCGCCGAGAGGCAGCTCGACGAATCCACTGTGAGTGTGATGCGGATCAAGATTGACCACCGTCAGCACCGTGTCCTCGCCGCCTTCGGTGGATTTCGAATAGGCGATCAGCGCGTCGTTGTTGACCGGATGAAATTGCAAACGGTGATTGGAGCGCAGCGCTGGATTATCGCGGCGAATCTGGTTCACCCGCGCGATCAAATCGGAGAAATCCTCCGCCGCCGACAAATCCCACTGGCGAATCTCGAATTTTTCCGCGTTCAAATATTCTTCGCCGCCTTGTTTCAGCGGCGCGGCTTCGCACAACTCAAACGCCGGGCCATAAATCCCATAACTCGCACCCAGAGTGGCTGCAAGGATTAGGCGCGTCGCAAAAACCGAGCGCGTCCCGAGCTGCAAATACAATGGCAGGATGTCCGGCGTGTTGGGCCAGAGATTCGGGCGGAAATAGTCCGCCGCATCGCTGTGGGCCAGCTCTGTCAAATATGTGGTCAGCTCGTATTTGGTCGTCCGCCATGGGAAATAGTTGTAGGACTGGCTGAAGCCGAGCTTGGCCAGCCGGCACATGACAGCGGGGCGGGTGAACGCCTCGGCCAGGAATATTAAATTCGGATCCTGCTTTTTGAGATCGGTGATGCACCATTCCCAGAACGGGAAAGGTTTCGTGTGCGGATTATCCACCCGGAATATGCGAATGCCCTGCGCCATCCAATATTCGAAGATGCTCTTGAGTTCCGTCCACATCGCCCGCCAGTCACTGCATTCAAAATCGAACGGGTAAATGTCCTGATATTTTTTGGGCGGATTCTCAGCGTATTGAATCGTGCCATCGGCGCGCTTCCGAAACCATCCAGGGTGCTCTCTGACATAGGGATGATCCGGCGCGCATTGGAGCGCGATGTCCATGGCGATCTCGATGCCGCGCGATTCCGCGGCTTGAATCAAATGCCGAAAATCCTTCAGCGTGCCCAATTCCGGGTGAATCGATTTATGCCCGCCTTCCGCCGCGCCTATGGCCCACGGGCTGCCGGGACCCGTGGGGCCGCAAGTGGGGGAATTGTTCGGCCCTTTGCGCGCGGTGCGCCCGATGGGATGTATCGGCGGAAAATAAAGTACGTCGAAACCCATTTCCGCGATGCGCGGCAATTGCTTCTCGCAATCCTGAAACGTCCCGTGCCGGCCTGGTTCAGAGGAAAACGAACGCGGGAAAAATTCATACCATGCGCTGAATCGCGCCCGCTCGCGGTCGACGACCATCGGCAATTCACGCTCGCACGTCGTGGCGAAGTGGCGTTCGCAGTAGCGCAAAGTGAGCTGCGAAAGAGCCTCATCGAGCGCGAAGTCCGCCAATTCCCGCCCGGTCGCGCTTTTTCCCGCCGCGAGTTCCCGCGCCCATTGACGAAGCGTTTCCGCGCTGGGCGCCGGAGCGCGGTTGGCGGCTTCTGCGACCAAGGCTGCTCCCATGCGCAAATCGACCGCGACATCCTGTCCGGCCTCAATTCTCTTTCGCAAATCGCTGCGCCAAGTTTTGAAACGGTCAACCCACGCTTCGACGGTGTAAACGTACCGCCCGACTTCCTTGACGGTGAACCCGCCGCTCCATTTGTCGTTGTTGATGAGTTTAAGCGGCGATTCCTCCCACGCCGTCTTTTGCTCTGGCCGGAATTTGACGACCGCGGAAAGCAAATCGTGGCCGTCCGCAAAAATGTTTGCGGCAACGGCAACAGTGTCGCCTGCCACGCGCTTCACCGGATGCCGGCCAAAATCAACTTGAGGCGTGACATTCTCGATCACCACGCGCCGACGGCCATCCTGTGGAAATGATGATTCGGGATTCATGCGCCAAAAATGCGGACAGAACCCCCTGCAAAAGGCGGCTGGCGGACGCGTGAGTTCGGTGCGTCCTGTTGTTTTCCCAGATAGCGGGCTTTGTAAAACCGGCTTCGTGATCGGCGCTGCACATCAGTTCCCTTGCTAGAGTCGTGCCACGTTCCGCCGATTCTTAAGGCAGGAATGCCTCGCCGAGGGGTCAGCGTGGCGCATAGCCCAACACTTCCCCGACGCCTCGTCGAGACATCCCTGCCCCTTAAGCTGCGTGCAATCTGCACTGGTTGCAAAAAACGAGAACGCATGTTGCAATATGCAATAACACGCACATTAATCATTTGCGCCAATGAATTCTTTGTGAAGCCGCGCGTAAACGCCGCCATCTCGAAGCAGACTTTCATGTGTGCCGCGTTCCACAATCCGTCCGGAATCCAGCACGAAAACTTGGTTGGATTTGCGGATGGTGCTTAACCGGTGCGCGACCACAAACGCCGTGCGGCCGCGCAGCAAAATCTCCAGCGCGCGCTGGAGCCGGGTTTCAGTCATCGTGTCGATGGCGCTGGTGGCTTCGTCAAGGACGACAATGCGCGGGTCAGCCAGCATGGCGCGGGCGAAGCACACCAGTTGGCGCTGGCCAAGCGAAAGCGCCGAGCTTTGCTGGCCCACTTGGTGATTCAATCCCCCGGACAACGATTCGATCATATCCGTGCAATCCAGCGTTTCCAATACGCGCCGAACCTCAGCTTCAGTGGCGTTGGGCCGGGCGTATCGAATGTTCTCCAGCACCGTGCCGGAAAAAAGAAAATTGTTCTGCTGCACGCTTCCCATTTGCTCATGCAGCGAAGCGGAAGTGATATCCAGCAGATCATATCCGTCAATAAGAATGTTGCCGCGGGTGGGCAGATAGAATTTCTGCAAGAGCGCCGCGATGGTGGTCTTCCCGCTTCCAGTGTGGCCGACCAGCGCGATGGTTTGCCCCGGCTCGGCAACGAAGGATATATCCATAAGAACGGGGCGGCCCGGCTTATATTCAAAATGGACGGAACGAAATTCCACCCGGCCTTGGATGGACGGCAGCGGTTTCGCGTTGGGCGCATCCACCCATGCGGGCGCCTGATCGAGCATGCGATACAATCGCTCAGCTCCCGCCATGGCCGTGAGTGCTTGATTGTAGCGATCGCCGAGAACCTGCACCGGCTCAAAAAACAAATTGGCCAGAAAGAAAAACATAACAAGGTCGCCGACATTCATGTGCGCCCAGCCCGTCCAGCGAAGCGCGCCGTAACCCCCCACCAGCGCCATGACGCCCAAGAACAACTGGCTTTTCATTTGCAGCAGCGGCACGAACACCGCCGACGCCCGCGCCACGCCGATGTTATTGTCGCCATGCACATCGACCAGCTTGCGGAAAAAGCCGGAATTGATTTCGTGCCGGACAAACGCCTGCGTCACGCGGATGCCGCCGACCGATTCGGCAAGGGTTGAGGCAAGCCGGCTCCAGGATTGCTGCACTTTGCGAAGGCGCTCGCCCATGATCACACGATAGCGCTCGTTGATGACCCAAATGATCGGCGCCAGCAGCATCATGATCGCGAAGAGCTTCCAATTATACCACGCCATCAGCGCACCCGAGACGGCCATCTGCATCCCTTGCACCGCGAACACATACGCTACGTCCTGCACGCCGACGCGAATGCTGTCGATGTCGGAAGTCAGCCGGCTGATGATGCGGCCAAATTTGGTTTCGTTGTAAAACGACATGGGAAAGGTCGCGAGCTTGTCAAATAAATCACGCCTCATGTCGTGAACGACGGCCTCTCCCAATTCCAACGCGAAGGCCTGCCGGAAATGGAGCGTGATGATCATGAATATCGTCAGCGCCAGATAGGCGGCGGCGTAAAGCTGGATGCCCAGCCAGTCGCGCCCGGCGATGGGGCCATTGATGGTCGCGCCAATCATCCACGCCATCGCGGGAAGCTGCGCGCCGCGCAAAACCGTCAAGACGAAAAGCCAATTGCGGCGGGGGCGGTAGGGCAGGGTGTAGAGGAAAATGCGCCGCACCAGCGACCATTGCAGCGGCGCTTGCTTCGCCTCCGCGTCATTTTCTTCCTGATAAAACGTGATGGCCTCCCGCTCGTGGGCGGTCAGCCCGGATTGCGCGGAAGGCTGCGAACCGGCGGGCGGCGTTGTTGTTGACGGCGGCGCGGAACTCATGCGGCGTTTCCCTGCGTCTGGCCGAGATCCATCAATTGGAGCAGCGCCGTTTGGTGGTAAGGGCCTGGCTGATGAGCCAGTTGCTCATGCGTGCCCGTTTGAATCAACCGCCCATTGTCAAAAACCAGAATGACGTCCGCCTGCTTCAACAAACTCAGCCGGCTCGACACGACAAAGGCCGTCCGGCCCGTCATGGCAGCGCGCAGCGCGGTGACGATTTCGTGTTCCGTTTTGGAATCCACCGAAGCCGTTGGATCGTCAAGTATAAGAATGGGCGGCTCGAGCAGCAGCGCCCTCGCCAGCGCGAGCCGCTGCCGCTGGCCGCCCGACAAATCCACGCCGGATTCGCCAAGGACGGTTCCGTAACCCTGCGGCAGGGCCATGATGAAATCGTGCGCGCGCGCGATGCGGGCGGCGGCTTCAATCCGCTCCTGCGAGGCGTGCGGATGACCGAAGGCGATGTTGGCGCTGACGGTATTGGAAAAAAGAAAACTCTCCTGATAGACGATGCCGATCTGGCGGCGAAACTCGTCGAGATCCAATTCGCGCAAGTCCACGCCGTCGGCGGTCACGCGGCCGCGTTGCGGATCGTAGAAGCGCGGAATCAAACCAAGCACCGTGCTTTTGCCCGAGCCGGTCATTCCAAAAATGCCGACGATCTGGCCCGGCTTGGCCTCGAACGAAACGTTGTTAAGAACCGGATGTTCCGGCCCGTATCCGAATGTCACATTTTCAAACATGATGCGCCCGGTCAATCTCGGCGGGACAATGGCGCTGGGTTTGTTTTCAACGCCGAGCGGCATATCGAGCACTTCAAACACGCGCCGCGCCGCAGCGAGGCTTTGCTGGATGGAATTGGCTATGTTCGAAATGTTGGCGACCTGTCCGTTGAACTGTTGAAGCAAGCCCGCGAAGACAACGAGCCCGCTGCCGAGCGAAATTTGCCCCTTCACATAAAGCCAGCCGCCGTAGGCGAACAAAATGACAAGGCTCGCTTGCGACAGGAACTGCGTCAGCGGCGTGAACACCGATAGGTCGGCGAATATGCGCCGCTGCTGTGTTGAGACGTTATTGTTCGCTTCGGCGAAGCGCCGGATTTGGTGAGGCTCGGCGGCGAAGCCTTTAATCGTTTGCATGCCCTTGACGCTCTCGGTGAACAATTGCACCAGGTCGTCGGACAATTCGCGGTTCCGCAAATACATGGGGCGAAGACGGCCGGAATAATAAGTGGTCACATACCAGAGGGGAATCGCCACCCACAAGCACGCCAGCGTCAACCCCGGATGAATCCGCCACATGAACACCGCATACGTCGCCAATGTGAGCACCATATTGAGCCCTTGCAAAAGAACGCCGTCGATGAAGAGGCGCGTGTTCTGAACATCGCCGGTCACGCGGTTGAAGATCGAGCTGGAGCCGTGAACATCAAAAAAACGAAAGCTCAACCGCTGCAATCGCGCATATAGGCTGTGGCGAAGATCCGGCACAATCTTGGCCTGAGCCAGGCTCGCGGTGGTGAGGTTGAAAAAATAGGTGAGCACCGCCCGCAAGACCGCTTGCCCAACAATCGCCGCCGCCAGGACGGAGACGATTTTGATCGGCGACCATGCTGCCGGAGGCTTCCATCCGAAAGGGTACCGCGGCTCCATCAGCTTCGGATCCAATGTGTGCCGGATGACATCGATGACAACGCCGAGCAATTGCAATCCGACCAAGCCCAGGAGAAGAAGCACCAGGCTTAGCGCCACGCACAAGATAAAATCCACCCGATGCCGCCAGGCCAAAGCCAGCAGACGCCGAACGAGTTCCCCGGTGGGATACTCGCGGCTGGAGGTTGCGCTGGTCGTCGAATCCTGCATGAGCTGGGCTGGCGCGCCAAAAGCGGCCAGCGGTTCGGAATCTAATCTGCGAAAGCAAAAATTGCCATATAATCGCGGCGCCAGATAATTCGTCCGATGACTATGGGAGGCCGGCAGGGCGAGGCTGCCGAAGCGGCCCATTGTTCCCGCCATTCCCATGGTTCGCATGAGCGCGGGAATCATGGCAGCGGCTCAGCAGCGGGAACCTGATCGCGCCGAACGCGCTGGTTTAACGAGGCTGGAACGCTATCCCGTCAGCACTTGGCGGATTTGCGTTTCTTGCCGATGGCTTTGCGCTTTTGGGCCTTTTGAATCTGCTCCGCGACCGAAGGGACCTTGCACGAGGTGCCGTCCATGTTTACCGAGATTGGGCCGATGGCGGCGGCGGTTTTCAAGGCTGCCTCAGTGAGCGGTTCAACATATGTTCCGAGCGCGATCATGAAGCCGTTCATGGCATAACGCGCGCGGTCCGGCTGCTGATGAATGGCCGCTTGCACGCGCTGCAAAAGCTTCTTCAATGCCGTCAAGTCTAATTCTGAATCCGGCTTGATGGCGACCAGGCTGCGCAGAGTCGCCCAGCCGCAGGAAGCCTCCGTCTCATCTTTTGAATCAATCCACTGGTTTGCCAATTCCCAGCCGTGCGGGCTTTCGGACGCGACCCATGCCACCGTGTACTCGGCGAGGGAAGAGCAATTGGCCTTCGCCAGCCACTTCTTGAGATCGGCTTTCGACATCTTGGCATCGTCGGCGATCAATCCGGCAAGGTACATGGCGTCGTAGATGCCGGTATCGTAAAGGTCAAGCGCCAGCTGGTAGTTCTTCTTGACTTTGGCTTGAATTTTTTTCAGATCCTCGACTTTGACGCCGAAGACGGGCTCTTGAATGCCGTGGTTCAGCAGAATCTTTTTGTAAGACTCATTGCCGAGAGGCTTCAGGGCCGCTACGATCTCCTTCGCTGTCATAGAATGGTTAAGCGCCGAATCAATGAACACCTGTCAAATCCAGCCAGGACCATAACAATTGACTGAAAACGGCGTAACCTGCCACGGTTAAGTGAGCCTCGTCTTGATACATCCCGATGGCAAATCCATTGCTATAGCTGCCCCATGCCGCCATTGAGGCAGCTTGCCCGTCGAAGTAAGGAATTCCTTGGGAGAAGCAGTATGAGCGCTCAAACACGTCTGTATAGGGCGCAATAATCTCATGCACGCCGACATCCACAATATCGGAATTTGGAAAACCGGCCTTCATCAATTGCAACTCGGTGACGATGTTGGAGTCCAGCGCAATCCCGTCACCCAGGCCGCCCGTGAGCAAAATCAGATCTGGACGCCAACCCTGCCAAATCGGGAACACTTTGTTCGTGTCTGTCTGGTTCCACCATAAGCTGGAAGCCTGATGTCCATATTGAGAAAGGATAACGCCGTTGGTTACCGAACTGTTCCATTGAGCGAAGTCCACGATGGGAGTCTGACCCGGGCTCGTCGCGCGCACGCGCAACTGCGCCAGCATCGGCTGGGAATTTGTCCACCATAGAGTGCGACCTATCCACGATGTGTTGGAAGCGTTGACTGTGGCGACGGTCTTCCAGGTCGAGTCAAGATTGGTGAAATTCGCATAATAGTCACCATTGGTGCGGATCTCAACCGCGAAGGACCCTGCTTTCGGGTTGGCCAAATACGAAACACTGGTAACGTCGCTGGTGATCAAGCCGTTAACCGCGGAGGAGAATGGCACAGCCACGGGGGAAATGATGTTGCCGACGTTTGTCAAGATAAAGTAGGACGAATGCCAATTTGTGTCATCACCATTGGCAAATAGCGCCGTATCCTGACCTGTCACGGGCCCGTAGGTGATCGTGACCGGGTCCTGGTACCATATGGTCGAGGCGAAGCCCGCGCACGGCATATAGGAGAAGATGTTCGTGACGACTCCGCCAAACTCTGAATCCTCAGTCCAGCCGCTGCCAATGGTCGAAAAGAAAAACGGGCGGTGGATCGACGACCATTCGGCAATGGTATTCGACCAGGCGAACCGACGCAGGCCGTAGGCCGCAATGTTGCCGGTGACCATGCTGACGGCGCTGGCAAGAGTGAGGTTGGTCGTCGACACGCTTTGCGCGGCGAGCTGGCTGCCCGTGATGGATCCGGGAGGGATCGTTTGGGCCGGGCCGTTGAGCGCATAGATCGCCACCGGGGCGGGAGTAAGCGGTTGTCGCGGGCTAAGCGCCGTAAATATTGTGCCGCCGTTGGTGCGCACAGCAATCGAGAGCCAGTTGCTGGAACCGTTGAATGCTCCCGGGCCGAAGTCGACGATCGTCGTGAACAAACCGTTTGTCACCACCACCGCGCCATTGGTTAGCGGTCCGGCAACCAGCGAATCGCTTTCCGGGTCCGTGTAAAGTGTAAAAGCAAAGTCGAAATTGCCGTTTGCAGAGCCGTTGGCGTCATTCAATCGTCCTTGGTAGGTGAAGGCAGTCTGGGCGGCGGCACTTGCGCATAACGCGATGAGAGCCAGAAGTTTGGCAACAGCTCGCAGGGCGGTTTGGATCTCCTGTTTCAGCGCGGTCATTCGACGGTACATTGAACCGCATCGTCTGGGGCGGGTCAAGCCAGAATATGTTCGATAAGTGGCTGTATGGGTTACCCCAGAAAGAACTTGGATTCTGTTGTTTGACGCGATCTAACGTGCCCTCAAGCGGTAGTATGTATTAGTCGAACTAACAGGCGCAGTGAACGTTACTTGGTCCCCAACCGTTACCGGCGATTGGGTCACTGGCGTCCATACCGTTGGATTGGCGAGGTTGGTTGTGCTTTCGACGACGTAGTTGATGGGGGTGGCGGTCCAATTCAAGCTGATTTGCGTTCCCGAAAACGTGGCGCTGAGGGCGGGCGCGGCAAACTGCGGGGAGAATGTAAAGTCCGAGATTGTCTGCACGGAAGCCCAGAAGGTGTCGGAGCCGGCAAACCCAATCCAAGGCTGGCTCGTCCCGACAATACCGGCGATATCGACGGCGTAGGAAGCGGCATAGGTGCTCCCATTGGCTGGATCGACAAGCGTTTCCTGGAGAGTAGTGCCGTCGTAAATCAGCGAAACCCAGATGGGGTCGCCGCTGGTCAGATCCAGGGGCAGGGTCGAGTCGAAGGAGCTGGATGCGCCGTTAATTCCCAATTGAGTCCCGCTCCCGCCGGTGTAACTGAGAAGGTGAAGTTCGAGTCCCACACTCGGAGAGATGCCTGACAGCCCCAATGATTCCGATGAGCCTCCAAGCGCGCTTGGTCCGCCGGGAGAGTTCTGGATCACAAAAGCCGCGCCATCCGCGGCGTGGGTGCCACCGGTGGCTTGATAAATGAAACGAGCCACGAAGTTGGTCGCGGGCAGCGGCGCATTAAAGAAAGCGCTGCCAGCCTCGAAATAATTGGTGTCCGTCAGTTGGAGCACATCTCCACTTGCGGATGCGCTTCCATTAAGGGTCCAGCCTGTCCCGCTTCCGCCGAAGGCCGTTATTCCAGTTCCAACGGACTGGGCGCCGAAGAATGCATAATCCGGCAGACCACGCGATAATCCCGGGGCCTGCGTCACGGCTCTGAGCGCTGTGGTATTGGTGAGTAGGATTGGGCCTGTGTACAAAATGGAGTTGGTGGTGGGAGTTGTCCCATCCACCGTGTAATAATACTGGGCGCCGGGAAATGGTGAACTGAGCGTGACCAAAACCGAGTTGGTGAAGAGCGCGCCCTCTGGTGTGATGACGGGCGGCGGCGCTGGAGGCGGAAGCTCGGTGAAGACGAAATCCGAGATGGTTTGCACAGATGAAACCTCCTCCGTGCCGCCGGTAAACCCGACAAAAGCCGTGTTCGTTCCCAGAATGTTGGGGATGGATACCACAAAGTTTGTTGTAAAGAATCCGCCACTAATCGGATCATCGAGAGTCTCGGCGAAAACGGTGCCGTCGTAATGGAGCGAAACCCAAATCGGATCTCCCGAACCCAGGCCCACCGAGCCTGTCGCGTTAAAGGGGCCGAGCGAGCCGTTTTCAGCCCAGGCAGTGCCCGTGCCCAGGCCGAAGCTATAAAAATTAAACTCAAGCGCGACACTGGGCGCGAGGCCCATGTACCCTAACCCTTCGTAGCCGATGCCGACAGCGTTTGCGCCGTTGGTGGTGTCTTGAAGGACAAACGCCATTCCATCCGCGACGCCGGTGGCTTGGTAAATAAACTCAGCATCAAATGCCCCCGCATAAACGGGTGTGCTGAAAAAGGCTGTCGGCCCTTCAAAATAGCCTCCATCCGTTACCGTCAGGCCATTGGTGGAAATCGCGGCCCCGTTGTTCAATGTCCATCCTTCGTTGAAATCAACGATAGCCGCATTTGTGACTGCCTGCAGAAAAAGCGCTTCGCTTGCCGAGCTTTGGCCGCCGCCCGGCATGGCGGCGATGGCCCGCACCTCGGTGGCATTGCTAAGCGTAAACGCGGCAGTGTAGAGCGTTGAAGAAAGGCTGGGGCTTGTTCCGTCCAGCGTGTAATAAATTTGCGCGCCGACCACATCGCTGGAAATCGTGACGGTGACGGAATTGGTGAACAGGCCGCTGTTGGGCGAGATGACCGGCGGCGCGCTCCAATAACCGATCCCGAAGAAGGCGAGGCTCGAGGCCGTGGGCACGTAGACTTTGCCGTGGGCCACTGCTGGCGGAGCATTCTTCTGCACTACAGCCAGGACATCGCGGCTTCCGGCTTGCGTGCTGTTGTAAAGTTCGTCTGCAATATTGGTGGCATTGTAGGCGTGGAGAACAGCGCCTCCCGTGGTACTGGACGGCCCACACGATGGCGTTGCTGCTGCCATTGGCGGAGATATATGGAGTGGCTCCGGGGGAGCCAAAGGGCGCCGGGCTTGCCGCAGCGGGCGTTTTGCCAAGAGTCGCATTCGTGCAAGCGATTGCCTGCAAAGGCCGGGCTACGCCGCAGATGTAAATCATGCCGTTGAAATAAGCCGGGGTTGAAAACTGCGCTCCAGCCCAGTCAATCTGATCGACGACTTGATCGAAATCAGCATTAAATTGACCGAGATTGTCCCGGTCCAGCAAATACAGAATTCCATCTTTGCCGCCGCCAACCATTAAGTGCGGCGTGGCGGATGTTCCGGTCTCATCTGGCAGCACCATTGGGCCGCCGGAACCCAGGTCGCCGTCTGTGGCGTAGAGGAGTCCCTGGTTAAACGGGGTGAAAGAGTCCGTTTGCACCATATTCGTCCCGTCGTTGATTATTTTTACAACGCTATCGCCGTAATTATTGTTGGTGGCTCCGTCAAAGGTGCCATTGCCAGTCATGGCGTAGATCGCGCCGCTGTCATCCACGCAAGGACCGTCGCCGCTCTGCCAGATTCCACCGGCCCAGCCATTTGGGGTGGAATTATAGATTCCTTGCGGCTGCAAAGTTTGAGCATTGTAGCCTGCAAGCCAGCCGTGATAATTGCCGGCATCTGCGTGCCCTGCGAACCCAAGGTAGACTACACCGTTGGCCAACAGCAGGGCAGGGCGATTTAGCTGGAGTTGACCGTCAAATGGCACGTTGCCTGCCCCGTCATTGCCATCGCCTGCGCCAGGAACCAATCCGCAAACTGCAACTGGCCCCCCGAATTTTTCCTGGCCTGAACCCAGGTCCAGCGCGTGCAGGCGGTGCACGTAATTGGTGCCCGTGGCGCTAACTTCCTTGGTTTGCGCCTCGACGTAAATGGTCTTCGAAACGGGATCGATCACGGGCGTGCTCGATACGCCGATGATGCCGGGAAAAAAGACATCGGGCCCCGGCACCGCCGTCACGCCGTTGGAGGGCGACAGGAAACTCACTTGCCACAGGGGCGCGGCGTTGCTGCCGGAATTATCGTCCGCGTCGAAGGCGTAGACGCTGTCATTTCCGGTGGCGACGAAAACAACATTGTGTGTTCCTTTGTTTGTGATCGCCACTCCCGCCACGAACAGGGGCTGGCCCCAGATCGGCGCGTCGACCGCCTGCGAAAAGAGCAGTCCGAATGAGTTGGTATTCACGTTGGCCAGAGTCAGATTTGTCTCTGTCAAATACTGGCCGGTGCGGGCATTGTCATTGTGATAGGTGAGAACATCACCTTGGGCCGCTGAAATAAGCGGCTGAAGAATAGAGCAGCAGATTAACGTCATGGCTCCTCCCCGCCACGGAACGCAGTTAGTTTTCATGGGCATTTTTTTAAAAAATTCGCCCGCGACAGTCAAGTCCGAAATCGTGGGGAAACACGCAATCGTGTGAAGAAGAATTTTCGGGCATGTAACTCTTTTGGCTATATTGCCTCCTCTAAATGCAAACAGACGCCATTCCGGACCCGTTGGTTACACCAATTCTGTCAGATTATTTAATCGCAGGGGGGCCTGTAAAGCAGTTACTTGTAATGTGCTGAACATAAACAACTTGTGTTCATCCTTGGCCCGGACGCGAAGCTTCGGTGGGCTGGCGGATTGGGGCGTCGGCGCTTTCGGTTTGCCGCCCCGTTGGCCGAGCGGCAGTTTATTGCGCTTTCAATCGATAATACGCATTGGTGGAGCCGGCAGCCAATCTGACGGTGACGCGGTTCCCGGTTGTTACAGGAGCCTGGGACACCTGCTGCCACACGGTGGGATTGGCGAGATTCGTTGTGAATTCCACGATATACGTGACAGGAGCCGCCGTCCAACTGAGCGTCAATTGCGAGCCGGAAAGCGAGGCGCTCAGGGCCGGCGCGGCAAATTGCGGCGAAAAGGTGAAATCCGTCACCGTCTGAATGGATGACACGCCGCCGTCTCCGCCCGTGAAACCGACCCACGGCATATTCGTTCCGATGACGCTCGCGAGGTTAACCGCGTAGGAGGCGGTGAATGTGTTGCCGTTGTTCTGATCGACCAGCCGCTCCGCCATCGTCGCGCCGTCGTAAATCAGAGAAACCCAGATCGGATCATTGGCGCCGAGGTCAAGGGGCAGCGTCGAAGTGTAGCCGCCGGTCGTCCCGTCGGTCGCGAAGCGGGTTCCGGTTCCACCCTGGCCCGAGTAAAGGTTGAATTCGACGGCCGCGCTCGGCGTGATGCCGTTATAGCCCAAATTTCCGCCGCCTCCTCCTAGCGAACTTGCTCCGGTGGCGGCGTTTTGGAGAGTGAAAGTCGTTCCGTCCGCGCCGCCGGTGCTTTGATAAATGAAGCGGGCGACGAAGTTCGTGACGATCTGGCGGGTGTTAAAAAAGGCGCTTCGCGCCTCGCTTCCGTTTCCGTCAGTCAATTCAAGGACATCTCCGGTGACCGTCGCGCCACCGTTCAAAGTCCATCCTGCGCCGTTGCCGCCGAATGCTGAAATGCCCGTCCCAACCGATTGCTCTCCGAAAAAGGCAAATGCAGGCGCGCTGGGTGCGGCGTTCGGAGTGATTGCGACTGCCTTGATGGCCGCCGTGTTTGTCAAGAGAAACGGACCCGTGTAGGCAATGGAATTCGTGCTCGGGAACGATCCGTCCAGCGTGTAATAAATCTGCCCGCCGCTCCCTTGCGCGTTGATGGAGACCAAAATCGAATTTGTGAATATGGCCCCGTTTGGCGCAAACGTCGGCGAAGCAGCAGGCGGCGAGAGTTCGGTGAAAATGAAATCCGAGATCGTTTGCACCGACACGCTCCCGCCAGTGCCGCCGGTGAAGCCGACCAGCGCAATGTTGCTGCCGAGCGTTGACGCGAGGATCACTTGGTAATTTGTCTCATAAACGTCGCCGGTGACGAGGTCGTCCAGGCGTTCGGTCAAATAGGATCCATCGTAATTCAAGGAAATCCACACGGGATTGCCGTCGTCGAGGTTCAATGGAAGCGTCGAGTTATAGGTTCCGGTTGCGCCATCGGTGGCATAAGCGGTGCCGCTGCCGCCGGCCCCACTGTAAAGATTGAATTCGACCGCCGCGCTTGGCGTGATTCCGCCGTAGCCCAATGCGCCGCCGGAATAGCCCAATGCGCCAGTCCCGCTGCTGGAATCTTGGATGACAAATGCGGTGCCGTCCGCTTCGCCCACGCCCTGGTAAACAAATTGCGCGTTGAACGAGCCGATGTAGACCGGCGTGTTGTAAAACGCGGTGCGCGCTTCCCCGCCATTGCCGTCCGTCAGCGTGAGGACGTTGCTGGAGAGCGCCGCCCCGTTGTTCAAAGTCCAACCCGCGCCGAATCCAGCAATCACGGTATTGGAGGTGACCGGGTAAAACAGCGCTGCCGACGGATTGCTGATGTTTTCGTTTGGCGCGCTCGCAATGGCTTGGACCACCGTCGCATTTGTCAGAGTGAAAGGAATAGTATACGGCGTCGAGCTTGTCGTCGGAACCGTTCCGTCCAATGTGTAATAAATCATGGCGCCGGCAACGCTCGATGAAAGCGAAACGGTGATGGAATTTGTAAAAACGCCGCCGTTGGGCGTGATCGTCGGCGGCGTGCCCCATAAACCGTTGCCAAAGACCGCCACTGCCGCAGCCGTCGGGACGTAGACCTTGCCGTTGGCAACGGTCGGCAAGGTGAATTTAACCGGGGCGCCCAGGCCGTCACGGCTTCCTGCCTGGGTGCTGTTGTAGATTTCCATGGCGACATTAGTCGCGTTATAAGCGCGCAAGATAGCCGAACCAGCCGGCTGCACGGCCCAAACGATGGCGTTGCTGGCGCCGTTTGCTGAGATGGAGGGCGTTGCTCCGGGCCACCCATATCCTTCTGGGCCGGTCGCCGCGGGTGTCGTCCCGAACGCGCCGTTGGTGCAGGTAAAAGCTTCCAGTGATCCTCCGCCTCCGATCACGTAGATCATGCCATTGAAATAAGCTGGCGTCGAAAACAACCCGGGCAGCCCGGTCAGCGATTGCACAATCTGGTTGTTGTTCGCGGAATTGAAGTGCCCAAGATTGTCCCGATCCACCAGATAAAGGATTCCAGATTTTCCTCCACCCGTCATAAGGTGCTGATGCGTGGCGCTGCCAGCCGCATCCGGCAACAGCAGCGCGCCGCCGCTGCCCACGTCCAGATCCGAGCCGGAGAGGCTGGCTTGGTTATAAGGCGTAAAATAATCGGCCTGGGTGAGATTCGTGCCGGAGACCGTCAATTTGACAAAACTGTCCCCGTAATCGCTGTTCGTGGAACCGTCGAACGATCCGTTGCCGGTGACGGCGTATATCGCCCCGTTGGTGTCGGCGCATGGGCCGTCGCCAGCCTCCCAGAAGCCTCCCAATCCGCCGTTGGGTGTCGTAATGTAAATTCCCTGCGGCTTCAGAGTCTGGGCGTTGAAACCAAGAATCCAGCCGTGGTAGGGGCCGTTATCGCCGTGGGAGGCGTAGGCAATGTAAACCACGCCGTTCAACAGCAGCAGACCAGGGCGATTTAACTGCCGCAATCCGTTGAACGGGACATTGCCAGAGCCATCGTTTCCATCGCCCGTGCCTTTGACAACAGGCGAAATGACCACCGGCCCGCCAAATTTTTCCGCCCCAGATCCCAAGTCCAGGGCATGCAACCGGTGGACGTAACTAGTCGTGCTGGACGTCACTTCTTTTGTCTTGGCTTCGACGTAGACAGTTTGCGTGACAGGATCAATAACCGGAGTGCTCGTGATGCCGATGACTGGCGCGATGTTCCCGGAGCCGACGTCGCCATTTGGCACCGCCGTCACGCCCGCGGCGGCGTTGAGAAAATTGGTCTGCCACAGCGGCGCGGCGTTGCTGCCCAAATTATTATCCGCGTCAAACGCATACACGCTGTCATTTTCAGTGGCGACGACCACGACGTTGTGAATTCCCTTGTTGGCGATGTTCACGCCCGCGACGTAAAGCGGCTGGCCGTAAATCTGGCCATCGACGGGCTGGGAGAAAAGCAAACCGAACGTGTTCGTATTGACGTTGGCGAGGGTGAGATTCGTTTCCGTCAGGTACTGGCCGGTGCGGGCATTGTCGTTATGGTAAGTGGTGACGTTGCCTTGGGCCGCCGCAAAGAACGGCTGGAGGATTGCGCAGCAGAGAATCGCGAGAGCGCCTTCCCGCCATTGATCGTGGTTACACATCCGATGAGTGTGCCTTCCCAGCCAGCGAAATCAAGCGCTCGCCGCGAACGCGGGAGGCCCAATTTGAGCGAGACAAGCGGCAGGTTTGCGCATCCGTCTCTTTTCCTGAGTTCGGTCGTTCCAGATTAAAAATTATCCGCCGAATTTTGCCAAATCGCCTTCCGTCACTCATCGCGCAGCACGTGGCAATTGTAACCATGCGGGTGCTTGACCAGGTATTTCTGGTGATATTCTTCCGCGGGATAAAAGGGCGTCGCGGCCGTGATTTCAGTGACGATGGGCTTGCTGAATTTGCCGGATTTGTCCCACCGCGCTTTGACGCGCTCGGCGATTTGTTTCTGCTCCGGCGTGACGTAAAAAATGGCCGAGCGATATTGCGTCCCGCGATCGTTGTGCTGCTGGTTCAAAGTCGTTGGGTCGTGCATCCGGAAGAAATAATCCAGCAGCTTTTCGTAGCTGATTTTGGCCGGATCGAAAAGAATCTCGACTGATTCGGCGTGTCCGGTATTGCCCGTGCAAACTTCCTCATAGGTCGGGTCGGGCGTGATTCCTCCGCAGAAGCCGACAGTTGTTTTCGCAACGCCCGGTATTTTCCGGATGATTTCCTCCATTCCCCAAAAACAGCCTCCGGAAAGAATCGCTGTTTCATGGGTCACCGGCTTGGCGAGCCCGGCCTTCACAAATGGCTCCAGATATTCCCCGTAACCGGCCTGGTCCATCTCCTCGACGGGAATGAACTTCAGCGCGGCTGAATTAATGCAATAGCGCAAGCCGTTCGTCCCCGGCCCATCATTGAAAACGTGGCCCAAGTGCGAATCCGCCGCGCTTGACCGCACTTCGGTCCGCGTCATGCCAAGGGTGGAATCCGTTTTCTCGACGACGTTGGTGCTGGCGAGCGGCTGGGTGAAGCTAGGCCAGCCAGTCCCGGAATCAAATTTCTCCAGCGAGCTAAACAACGGCTGGCCCGAAACCACGTCCACGTAAATTCCGGGTTTGTGATTGTCCCAATAGGCGTTCTGGAAGGGTGGCTCGGTTCCACACTTCTGGGTGACAGCGAACTGTTGCGAGGTAAGTTTCTTTTTTAGCTGGGCCTCATCGGGTTTTTTGAAATCTTTGACCAGGGCCGGCTCGAAAGTTGATGGCTCGGCCGGCTGCGCATTTCCAGTGTGCTTAAACCACAAAAATCCGGCCGCCAGCAATGCGGCTGCGGCCACGGTGGCGAATTTGATCGATGACATAATGCTCCAATCGTTAATCGTTTCAGCTCGCGCTCTGGATGCAATATCCAGCCAGTCGCGTCCGGCGCAAGGGTTTTTCGAACCATTGCGCCACCCATTCGTCGCGCGGGCCTCTCAAACCTTACACTATTTCGGTCCTTCCCGGGCTTGCCTTTGTCGCATGAACGATGACACTTTCTGCGTGCGAGCAGACGATGGTCCAATGCCAATTCAAAGCCCGCCGCCGGAAATCCAAGCGGCGGCAACGGGATTGTCCGATCCGGAACGCTGGGTCGAACTGCATGGCGATTACCTGTTCCGTTTCGCCATGATGCGCCTGCGTGACGAAACACAAGCGGAGGATGCCGTGCAAGAGACTTTCCTCGCCGCGCTCAAGGGGGGACAAAGTTTTTCCGGGCGTTCCGCCGAGAAAAGCTGGCTGGTCGGCATCCTTAAAAATAAAATTTCCGACTACTACCGCAAAGCCAGCCGCGAAAAGTCTTTCACCGACATGGAGTTTTACGCGAATGAGGAGGGGGATCGGTTTGTGTCCCAAGGGGCATTCAAGGATGGCTGGCTGGCTGACCGCGCCCCTCAAGACTGGCCCGATCCGGGCGCCAGCCTCGACGACGCGGTCTTTTGGCAGACGTTCCGCAACTGCTCCGACAAGCTGCCGCAAAAGGTGGGGGCCGTGTTTGTCATGCGCGAGGTCGATGGCGTTGGGAGCAAGGAAATCTGCGCGACCCTCAATATTTCCGAGAGCAACCTTTGGGTGATGCTGCACCGGGCGCGGATGGCGTTGCGGCGCTGCATGGAAATCAATTGGTTTGGGAAGAGCGAGGCGGCGGAAAAAATTGCAAAGAAAATGTAAGGATCCGAATCAATGCCGCGACCAACCTTGTTGGACTCATGCTTTCGCGTCCGAAGCGCCAATGAACGAATCAGGAAATTTTCTCCGTAAAGCCGCAAGATGGCTGGGCACGGTATCAATGAGCTGCAAGCAAGCCACTCGGCTTCAATCCGCCGCGCTGGATCGAAAATTGACGCCGCTGGAAACGTTTGGCTTGCGCGGCCATCTCATTCTTTGCAAATGGTGCGCCCGTTATGGGAAGCAGATTGCGCTCTTGCACGCTTCCGCCCACGAGCACTCCGCCGATATTCAAGAGGCGCCCGCGGCAAGCTTGTCCACCGAAGCCCGTGAACGCATCAAACGGCGGCTTCAGTCCGGGAGGAAATAAATTTCCAAAGGTCCTTGTAAGGTTTCTGCTGCAGCCGCGACGAACAGGCGTCGAACACATCGGTTTCACGGCAATGGGCCGTGCCAGGAAAAGTTCGGCGAGTCAAATAAAACGCAGAATCAAACAAACAGATATTATGACAAGAACAGCAAGAACATTGATGATTAGTGCCGCAGTGGCCGGAATGGTTGCGGGCACGATGGGATTGGCCGGCTGCAGTTCGAGCGACGATTCCGGCAAGGCCGCCGCGTCATCTGGATCGGCGAGCGCCAAGCACGATTGCAAAGGCATGAATAGCTGCAAAGGCCAGGGCGGCTGCAACTCCGGCGACATGGGCTGCAAGGGGAAGAATAGCTGCAAGGGCAAAGGCGGCTGCAAAGCGGCTTAATGATCGAGCAAATCTTGGCAGGGCGAGGCTCCCGCCGGGCCGTCTTTGCGGGGAAGGCTCCGCAGGAGCGTCGCCCTGCCGGCCCGTTCGGTTGACATGCTTTGCCTCATTTTGACATTCTGCCTTTAGGACAATATGGAACAAACCGCCAAAGCCGCCGAAAAATGCGAAACCTGCATCCTCCGCCGGAGCTACCGATTGCTTGTCAGGGCAGGGGAATCGCTGCAATCGCCGCTCTTGCTCGCCATCCGCTTGTATTGGGGCTGGCAATTCTTCGAGACCGGCAAGGGGAAGCTGATGGATATCCCCGGCAAAACCGAATTCTTCCAGCGTCTTCACATCCCGTTTCCAAAGTTCAATGTTTATCTGGCGGGGGGAACCGAATGCTTTGGCGGCCTGCTGCTGCTGGCGGGGCTTGGCTCGCGCCTTGTCTCGATCCCGTTGATTTTTACCATGACCATCGCCTATTTGACAGCGGACATTGACTCTGTCAAACACCTCTTCGATGATCCGGACAAATTCGTCAGCGCGGCCCCGTTCCTTTTCATGCTCGCCGCGGTCATTGTCTTCTGCTTCGGCCCCGGCGCCTTCTCGCTTGATTGGCTGATTGCGAAAAAGCTGCGGAAGGAAGCGCTGTCAGAAAAAGATCACGGCGCCACCGCGCGGTAAAACCGGTGCTGGAGAACGCCCGCGTTGGTGTCTTGAAAGGAGGATGTTGAAGGAGTGCTGAGGTTGGTAACGATGTCCAGCCAATCTGTTAGATTAGTCGACGCCTGCACAACGGATTTCTGCCCGACACCATTGTTAATAGTGCCCGTAAACGAGCCTGCCGCCAGTTCGGGCTGGATAATGGTCAGGGAGGTGCTCCCGGATTGAAGGATGGCGCCGGAAGTGGCGCCGCCCACTGCGACAAAAGTGCCAGCCCCAAACGCGGCGCTATACAGGCTTGGGCCGAGTCCCGAGCTTCGCAGCGTCCAATTTGTTCCATCCGGCGAGGTGTCAATATTTTGATGCGGCCCGCCCGCGCTGCCTACCGCGACAAATATGCCGTTGGCAAAAGTGATGCCACTGAGTTCATTCGGCGCTTGGGAATTTTGTTTCGTCCAATTGATTCCTTCCGGCGAAGTAAGGATCGTGCCGCCTCCGCTCGGGGCGTTATTTCCGGACGCCACAAACAGGCCATTGCCAAAAACGACACCGGTCAAATCCCCCGAAATCCCCGAAACCCTGGCTGTCCATGTGACAGCATCGGGGGAACTTAGGATGACGCCGCTTTGCCCAACGACCACAAAAGTTCCATTGGCGTAGGCGATGCCTTGGAGTTGAGTGGCTGTGCCAGAATTTTGGCTGGTCCAGTTCGTGGCGTTGGCGGAGGTTAAGATGGTGCCGTTTTGTCCGACCGAGACAAGCATCCCATTAACATAACGAAGCTTTAAAAGCAAATTGGTGGTCCCGGAATTTTGCGGCGCCCACGAATGCAAATCTGTGGAAGTCATAATGGCGCCTCCAAAACCCGATGCTACCCAGAGGCTGCCGTCGTAGGTGATGCCAGCGCCGATATTCGGGTTCCCGATGTTTTGGTTCGTCCAATTAATGCCATCCTGCGAGGTTAGCAGCGTTCCAGAATCCCCTACCGTCACGAAAGTGCCATTGGCAAAAGTGGCCCCATAAAGTACGTTGGCGGCTCCCGAACTGCGGCTCGTCCAGGAATCAAGCGGCCCGGCGCAAAGGAGGCCGGCTGATGCGCCTATTGCCGCCATAGTTAAGATAATTGCTCTCATTTTTTATTTTCGATATATGGCTTCGTCATTAAGTCGATCTCCGCTTGCCGCTATGGAATCGGCACAACACGGTAGAATTGATGGGAATTGGTAAGGGACGTGTAATCCACGTAAAGAGTCGGACTCGATTCCAAAGTCAAATTTGTCAGCGTAGTCCAATTCCCCGAAAGAGAAGCGGTGGATTGGACGCTGTAGGTCAGTCCTGGGAAGCCGTTAATAACCACGGTGGCGAGCATCTTGATATCGACGCCGGCCACGCTGACTGGCGCGCTGGTCACGCTGCCCCAC
Source organism: uncultured Verrucomicrobiae bacterium (assembly GCA_963764165.1). GTDB lineage: Bacteria > Verrucomicrobiota > Verrucomicrobiia > Limisphaerales > Palsa-1400 > Palsa-1400. The sequence goes on along the minus strand of CAVXRD010000002.1, from coordinate 592,002 downwards.
GCGTTGTTAACAGTAACCGTGTAGAGTCCGGCGTTGGCGTCGGAGAAGCCGGAGATGGCCAGTGTCGCATTGGTTGCTCCCGCAATATTCGCCCCGTTCAATTGCCATTGATAGCTGAAAGGGCCGTTTCCGGCCACGCCGACCGTCAGCGTGGTCGAGCCGCCGCTGGTGGCAGTGCTATTGGCTGGTTCGGCGGAAATGGCGGGTTGTGGCAGATTGATGGCATATATAGCATCCCCGACATAATCTGCGACAAAAAGCGTGCCATTCACGTAGGCAAGCCCCGCGATTGACACGAAAGGCGGCCCGGAAACAAGCGGAGTCGGGGCGCCCCCAGAGATGGGCATCTGCCAAATGGTGTTCGTTGCGCCTTCGTCGGCGATATAAATCATGCCATTGCCAACAGCGATGCTGCCTGGACTGACGAACGGCGCGCCGGAAGCTAGAGTCGCAAACGACGAGCCATTGGTGGCGATGCTAAGGACTTGCGGGCTATCCACGCCAGCCTTGCCAGAATCCGCGACATAAAGAACCCCTTGATAATCTGCGATTGTATTCACATGCTCTGTGGAGAAGTAGCCTGAATAACGTTGCGGGCCTAGCTGGGTCAGCCCGCTGCCGTCCGGGTTGAGGCGCCAAACGGTTCCATCCACTTCATCGGCCGCGTAGAGTTCCGAACCGTCGGTTGTCAGACCAACGCCATCCACAATAGGTTGCCCAACCTGCTCGCCGACATAAATGGGCGCGAGCGGCGCGGTGCCAGTCGTGGATCCGCGCAGAATCTCGGTGTCGCCAACAGGGCCCGCGTTTGGATCAATCCAAAACAAATTGGTTCCAATCACCGCAACCTGCCAGGGATTTAATGCATTATAAACGATGGCGGCGGGACCCCCGCTTATGGGCACGCGGAAAATGCACTGGTTATTGTTTGTGCCCACGCCCGAGACATACAAGTTAATGCCGTCGCTTGCGATTTGTGCCGGATTCTTCATGACAGGATCGTTGATGGAGACGAGGGAGATATTCAAGGTGGCAAAGGCTTCGTTGCTGGAAAGAGTTTGCACGCTGTCACTTCCTCCGATGGCATAAATGACTCCGTTCACATTGGCCCCTGCGGCGCCATCGGTCGGGGTGAGCATTGGGGCTTCCGTGGTCCAGCTATCGCTTTTGGGATCATAGGATTCCATGCTGCTCAGGTAGTTGGTTCCATCATAGCCGCCGAAGACATAAAGTTTTCCGTTGAGAACAGCGCTGCCGCAACCAGATCTTGGAGTGGACATGGGCGACTTGGTCGTCCATGTGTCTGAGGCGGGGTCGTAGACGTCCAACTGAGTTGAATTGGCCGAGCCATCGTTTCCGCCCGCGACGTACAATTTGCTCCCGATAACGCCATAACCGGGCTGCGAATGGGGGACAGGGGAGCCGGCCAATTGCGTCCAAGTGTCGAGAGACGGATCGTAAACATGCAAGAAGTTATAATAGCCGTCGTAACCATCGTCAGACGTTGTCACATAGTATTTGTTGCTAATGACTCCGCCCGCGCCGTCGGCGCTCAACAACGGCATTTGTGCATTGGTGGAGCTCCATGAATTGGCCACGGTGTCATAAACCCATAGATTGTTATTCGGCAGCGGTGGAGAAATGGTCCAGCCCCCTGCGACATATATTTTGCTGCCAATGACGCCGGCGCCGTCCATTTGGTAGCGGCCGCCCGGCATGGGCGGCAGGGTAGTCCAAGTGTTAGACAGCGGGTTGTAGCTATAGAAGCTGGAGAGAGGGGAGCCATTAAATCCGCCCATCACATAAGCCATTCCATTCACCGAAGCGGCCACCGGAAAATTGGCGCCGGCTGGAAGAGCGCTTTTCTCCGTCCAGACGCCGCCTTCAACAATGGAGTCTTGTATAACATAAAGCATGGGACTCCCCCCAACGATGGCCGTGGCATAGACGCGGCTGCGGACGTCGTCCGCCAATACGGCTTGCACGCTCGTGACACCGGCGCCCAAAGAAATGCTTCCCTCGTATTGGCCGGTGGTGGCGTTGAGGATGACGACCGTGTTCGATCCGCTATTGCCCGCATAAATGCGGTTGAGAACCGGATTGACGCCAATATTCGGGCTAAATGAAAAGGGCAGGGCGACATTGGTTAGAACCGTCTCGGGATAGGTGCCATTGATGATTTGAAGGTTGGTTCCGGAGTTTGGCGCGTAGAGAAGGTTGACCGCCGCGTTGACCGCCAATACAGGCCCGAAAGCGGTGGACGTGACCGCAAAATTCGTGGGGTTAATCTCTTCGGGAACTCCGCTGGGCGCGATGTAGACCAGGCCCGTTGCCGGATTCACCAACACAGGGCCTTGCACGCCGCCGCTGGAAATGGGTCCATCGATAATCGCGTCCGTGTCCGCGTCGATGGCCCAGAGCGGATCGTTGCCTCCGCCGCATTGCGCCCCGACCCACACCACCCGATGGGGAGAATCCACGCCGATAGCAATCGGACAATCCGCCAACTGCACACTCCCGAGAGACACATCGCTGCTATTCCATGGCGTGACGGTCCCTGCGTAGACATTTGCCGTCCAGACATCGTTGTTGTCCAAATCCACTCCCGCACCCCAGCCCGCCAGCACGGTGATTTGATTGAATGTTACCCCGTCGATTACCAGGGTCTGTGGTGAGTTGTTATCGCCGGCAGAAATATAAATTCGGTTCAGCGCCGGATTAACCGCCGCCAGGCTTCCAGAGGATACGGGAATGTTGGTCAGGACAACCGGCTGGGCCACCCCTTGGGTTATCACGGCCAAAAGAAGCGAGAAGAGCGCTATTTCCTTCTTGGAGGGCATCAAATTCATACTTCAAGATTTGTTAATTGTTATTTCGAGCGAGACTTCACGGGTCTCCGCTAATAGAAGCGAAGTTTTCGACGGGATCGTGTCAAAAAATTTAAAAGTTTTCCGGCATCCCGCCGGGGATTCATGGGCGGGATGCCTCTGGATGAAGCTGCCGCCAGCGGGCAACGAAGAGGAAGAAGACGCCGGGGCCGAATGAAAAAAGCAGAACCGAAAGCCCGAGCGTCAGGCCAATGAAAGTCATTATCCCGGCGCAGCAATAATCGCGAGACCGGGCGACGATGTGAGTTGGCACTGCGACCAGCAATTCGGCGATGCTTCCCTTCAAAAGCCATTTGCCTTGGCGCGCGATAAAATCCTGGGTGTCGGAGGCTCGGCTCATGCGCAAAAATATCCAGGCCCAAATAATCCATCCGGCCAGGCCCAGGATCAGCGGCCCCCACGAGCTAAATGCGCCTAGGCGCGTGTCGTCGGCGAGAGACCGCTCGCCAAATATGGCTTCGCAAAGAGAGCATAATGCGCCAGCGCCCAGCGCTCCCATCATCAAGGCCGATGTGACTACGGTTATCGCGAGCGGCCGGCGTGTCATTGGCCGTCTGCTGGCGAATCGGACTGGCACCGCTAGCAGGGCCAGTTGAGCCGCACCCATCAATGCCAGCCAGAGCCACCACTGCCATGTTCGGCACAGTTCGAAGAAGTCCTCGATCTTCCAATTGGCATGATCGAATCCCGCCATGCAAACAACCGGCAGCGCCAACACCGCCAGCATAAACGCATATAGGAGCGCAACGATTATAGCCCAACGTTTCATAGCTTATTTCTTTCGCGGGCATTTGCCCTTCATCGATCTCAAGCGAGAAAGGCGCAAGGAAGGGATCAAAAATCTTTCTTTGGGCGCCCCGCTGTTTTCCGTGGAATAGCCGCATGGCGTGGCAGCTTGAGGCGCTCGAAAATCCCAGCGGGGTGGGGTCAGCTTAGGATGAGAATCCCTGATGCCAAAGAAGCCGTGCGTGAGTGGCGCGCCCTAGTGCAAAAGCAAGCGACCTGGCAGAACTCGTTCTGCCAGGCCTTGCCAGCCCTCCTGGCGAACCCAAGCAGGTTCGCCAGAGGTCAATCTTCTTAAGCTCAGCGCACCGGGAAGCCGTTGTAGACTCCATCCGTCATTTCGTCAATCGCGTTGGAGGCGGTCCGGGGCAGGGGCATCGTGCCGCCCAGCGCAGGATCACCGTAGTGAGTGATCGTGACCGGTATAGACGTGGGAATGTACTCCGGCCCGAAGACTTCCACAGGGGGAAGCTCGACGGTCGGGGCGGGTTCAGCGCCCCAAGCCGGGGTGATCGAGGACGGCCATTGGCCATTCTCATATCCGCGGGCTTGGGCCAAATTCGCCTTGCTGGCGTTGAGGATCAGGGTGTTCCCAGAGGCGCCGGGCTGGAAAGCCGCCAGCGGGACTGGAATGTAGCGGGTCTTGGCGAAGAAGCCATGCTTCACGCTCAAGACGCAGTAGGACACCTGATTGTTGTTGAAATCAACAACAATGTCGCTGATGCGGCCAAGGCACTGGCCTTGCTGATTCTCAACCTTGGTTCCAACTAGCGTGCTGGTCTTGGCCACCACTTGGGTGGCCTGGGTTGTGGTGGTGGTGTTCGTGGTCGTATCCGCCACGGCGACACTGCCTGCGGAGGCCACACAAAGTGTGGCAACGCACGCGGTAACTTTAACAATGTTTGAATTTTTCATATGCTGGCCTTTCATTACTGACATTTACTAACACTTGCTTTTTATTCTGGCCTTTCGGCCTTGACCGGGTTCCTACCCAGTCCGATCTTCTTGCCTATAGCTTCGCCTGTCTGCGGCCAGCCGCAATAGGAGCGAAGCCTGTTCATGGACACGGAAGAAAGGCTCAGGCGGAAAGCGCAAAACCGCCTACCGCAGAGTCGTTTGCCAGTCCCATCGGAGCATCAGGGTATTGCCTGAGCCGCCTATGTGGAATTGCTTCTATTTAGTTGACTAAAACAAAGGAGAAAATGTTAAATGAACAGCAAGAGGGGCGCATGTTTCCGCGGAATGGCCGCGCGGTGTTGTTGCTGCTTGAGGGGCGCGAATCCTTTTGGGATTGCCGCAAGCCGGACTTTCACCCGGCTATTCCGCTGAACAGCGAGGAATCTTTCTTTTTGAGGGAAATGATTTAAGCTCGGCTGCATACTGCGGTGTCATGGACAATGCGGCTGCCACAATTGAAAGCTTGTTTTCCCGGGCTCTGGAGCTTCCGGCAGGCTCCGCCCGCGAAGCATTTCTGGCTCAACAGGGCGACACCAAAATGCGCGGCGAAGTGCGCTCGCTGCTGCAGGCCCATGAGCAAGCCGGCCGCTTTCTGCCTTCCGGTTCTATTGGCCAAACGCAACCGCCAAAACTGCCGGGCTTTCGAATGGAAGGCCGCCTTGGCCGGGGCAGCCTCGGGATCGTCTACGCGGCGCATGACGAAAAGCTCAACCGGCCGGTGGCCATCAAAGTATTGCATCGCCGCGCCGATCCTGAAGTTCGAAACCGCATTTTGAGCGAGGCACGGCATATTGCCGCCCTTTCCGATCCGGCCATCGTTACGATTTATTCCGTCCTGGACGAAACAGATCCTCCGGCCATTGTCATGGAACGGGTGGAAGGGTTTCCGCTGGACCGTGCTTCGGCGGAGCTGAACTTCGGCCAGAAAGCCCGATTATTGCGGGAGGTGGCGCGCGGGCTTTCCGTGGCGCATGAGCACGGAATTTTGCACCGCGATTTGAAGCCGGAAAATGTGATGGTCAGTCCCGATTTGCGCCCGCGCATTCTCGATTTCGGACTAGCCGTTGCACTGGAACACCCGAAGGAAGCGGCCAAGGGATTTGAAGGAACACCGCTATATGCTTCACCGGAACAGGCTCGCGGTGAAGTGCTAACTCCGGCGTCGGATGTTTTCTCCTTCGGCAGCGTGATGTTCAGAGTGCTTGCGGGGCGTCCGGCGTACGCCCGCCACACGGCGGCAGCGGTGCTCGAAGCCATCGCCACAACGCCACCGCCGTTCTTGCGGGATGCCGCTGTGGGGGTGCCTGAGGATTTGCAGGCCATTTGCCTGGCCTGCCTTGCCATGACTCCAGGCGACAGGCCGAGCGCCCGCGACGTTGCCATTGAATTGGGCCGGTATCTGGCAGGGGAGCCGACGCGGTTGAAGCCGAAGTTGTACAACGACATGCTTCGGCGGAACATTAGCGAATACTCCCATCACGCCCGCGCGTGGGAAAGCCAGCGAATCATTTCGCGCGAAGAATGTGATTCCCTGGAAATCGTCCATCGCCGCCTGTTGGCGGATGAGGATTATTGGCTGGTGGACGCGCGGAAAATCACGCTTTTGCAAACGGTATTGTCGAGCGGCGTCTGGCTTGGCGTCGTGGCCACAGTCCTCACGGTGGGGATGCTTCGAGCTGAACTCGGCGCGCCTTGGCGATGGTTCCTGCCTGCAAGCTTTACGCTGGCGTTGATGGTTGCCGGCCAGGCCGCGCGACGGCTTCGCGAACCTCTGGCCGCAGCCAACTTCCTGGCTGGCGCTGTTCTGACCGTTGCGCCCTCCGTGCTGGCATTGGTGGCGGAAACGGGCCTGCTTTCATCGGCGCCGGAGAAAGTCGTCCAACTCTTTCCGGGAACCTTCACCAACAGCCAGGTTTTTGTGGCATCGCTGGCTGCGCTGGCCGTTTCGCTTGTGGCCTTTCGCAACCTGCGAATGACAGGCTTTGCCTGGACGACCGCGATTCTAACTGTGTCCAGTTACCTGAGTTTCCTGCTGCTGTTCAACTGGCTGGACCAAAAACCTGAAGTCCAGGCGCTCTGGTGCCTGCCTCTCATGCTCTTGGAATTTGCGGGCCTGAAGTTTGAAAGGAAAGGAAGAGTGCGCTGGACGATGCCTTACCGCGCGGCGGCGCTGGTGGCTTTGGTTGGCTCCCTTGACGTCATCGCCTACAACGGGCCGACATTGCAGATGCTCGGCGTGACAGCCCGCATGTCGCCCTACTTCGATCAGGATCGATTGCGCGCCTTCTCCGTGGTTCTGAATGGGTTTTTGTTTTTGACACTGACATTATTGACCGAGAAGTCCAGCAGCCTGGATCAGCGGCGGGCGGGCAAATGGCTGGAGTTTTTGGCCCTTATCCATATTTTGACGGCGCTTTTCGCCAATGCCTTATCTCACCGCACAGACCCCTTGGCAAGGGTGGACGTCGCCTGTTACTTGAGCGCCGCGGTGTTATTCCTGGTTTTGGCTCCGTTCCATTCCCGCTGGAGAATGCTCGTTGGCGGTTTGGCTGGCTGCGGCTTTGGCAGTTACCTGCTGGTCGATTTGAACTTGGTCGCGCGCAAACCTTTTGTGATCGGCCTGGGTTTGGCTGGTTTGGCCGTCGCATTGGGGACATTCGCCTTTATGCTTTACCGCCAGAAGTTAAACGGCTCGGGTCGGTCCCCTGCCTGCCAGGCAGTTGCGCACCCATCTGGTTCTGGCGAAGCTCCAAGCAGGGCTCGTTCTTAATTTTGGCCGGGAGCGGATCAAAGACGGGATCACAGTCACGCTCTGCGGCGGGTCTTCGGCACGTCCGCGCCACTCATTTCCGCCGCACCCGGCCGTCTTCCGCTTTCACCCGCATCGAATGACTGCTATCCTTTACCCCTGATGCCGGACGCCTGGATAAACGAACTTAAGACGCTGCTGCCGCAATGTCTGCTGCCCGATTGGGTGCGATTGGGGCGGCGGTTGGGTCGGATTTTGCGCGACCAGCATCACGCCGATCATCGCGAACAGCTTCTCGAACGGCTCTTGAAGGAAGTCTACGACTCCATCGCGCTTTGCGAGGAGCGGCGGGGGCGCGTCCCGCAGCCGAGCTATCCCCCGGATTTGCCCATCACCGCAAGGGCGGGCGAAATCGTCGAGGCAATTCGGAAAAACCAGGTCATTGTCGTCGCGGGCGAAACGGGGTCTGGCAAGACGACGCAGCTTCCCAAAATGTGCCTCGAAGCAGGCCTTGGCATCCAGGCAAAAATTGGCTGCACGCAACCGCGGCGGGTGGCGGCGCTTTCCATTTCCCAGCGCATCGCCGACGAATTGAACGTGACGTGGGGAGAGGAGGTTGGTTGCAAAATTCGTTTTGACGACCGCTCAAGCAACCGCACTTACATCAAGATGATGACCGACGGAATCCTGCTAGCCGAGACGCAGGGCGATCCGACTCTTTCCGAATACAACGCCATCATCATTGACGAAGCGCACGAACGCAGTTTGAACATCGATTTTTTGCTCGGCCATTTGAAGGGCCTGCTGGCGAAGCGGGCGGATTTGAAGTTGATCGTCACCTCCGCGACTATTGATACGCAGGCATTTTCTGAGCATTTCGGAAACGCGCCGATCATTGAAGTTTCGGGGCGAATGTTTCCCGTCGAAACGATTTACCAGCCTTTCGAGAACGCCGAAGACGAGCGTGGTGACATCAATTATGTCGACGCAGCGGTGCAGGCCGCCGAGCAAATCCTCTACGAATCAAGCGTGGGCGACATTCTGATTTTCATGCCCGGCGAACGCGACATTCGCGAAACCGCCGATCAGCTTGAAGGCCGTTTTAATGGCGAGGCGGAAGTCATTCCGCTGTTCGGACGGCTTACCGCTGGCGAACAGCAGCGTGTTTTCTCGACTTCATCGCGTCGAAAAATTGTCATCTCGACCAACATCGCCGAGACGTCGCTCACCATTCCTGGAATCCGCTATGTGATTGACTCAGGTTTGGCGCGCATGAGCCGTTATAATCCGCGCAGCCGCATCAAGCGTCTTCCCATTGAGCCGATTTCGCAAAGCAGCGCCAACCAGCGCAAAGGCCGCGCCGGACGTGTCGAGTCGGGCGTGTGCATCCGGCTTTACTCGGAGGAGGATTTTGCCGCGCGTCCGCTCTTCACCCAGCCGGAAATTCAACGGGCCAATCTGGCGGAGGTGATCTTGCGGATGAAGGCGTTTCATCTCGGCGACGTGGAAACATTTCCGTTCGTCCAGCCGCCCACGCCCGCTGCCATCGCCAACGGCTTCGCGTTGCTTCAGGAACTCGGCGCGCTCGACGACCAGCGCGCGCTGACGCGATTGGGCGACGATTTGGCGCGGCTGCCAATTGATCCCACGCTCGGGCGGATGCTGATGCAATCGCAGAGCGAGCACGCGACCGCCGAGTTGCTCATCATCGCGGCGGGATTAAGCATCCAGGACCCGCGCGAGCGCCCGCTTGATCAGAAGGACGCCGCCGCCGCCGCGCACAAGCAATTCACCGATCCACAATCGGACTTTCTGACGCTGTTAAACATCTGGAATGCCGTTCACGACGAATGGGATCAGCTTCGCACGCAAGGGCAGCGCCGCAAATTCTGCAAGGCGCGTTTTCTTTCCTACGTTCGCATGCGCGAATGGCAGGATGTTTACAGTCAACTGCACGATGCGCTTGATGATCTGGGCGGCCTCAAACTCAACGAGAGCAACGCCGCTTACGATGCGATTCATCGCAGCATTCTGGCGGGATTAATTGGGCATGTGGCGCATTGGGAGGAGCGCAATACTTACAAAATGGCGGGCAACCGCCTCGTCTCCATGTTTCCAGGCTCGGCGCTTTATGCGAGAGGCGAACCTCCGCGCAAGCCGCATCAGAAAGGCGGCAAGCCGCCGCCAAAACCGAAATCAACGCAACCCGAGTGGCTGGTAGCGGGCGAAATGGTCGAAACCTCTCAACTTTTCGCCCGCACGCTGGCGGGAATTGATCCGCAGTGGATTTATCAGGTCGCGCCGCATTGCTGCAAAGTCGCGCATCAAAATCCCCGCTGGAGCGCCGCGGCGGGAAATGTTCTTGTTGACGAAATCATCAGCCTGAACGGACTGGAAATTTTGCGGCGCAAGGCAAGTTTCGGAAACATCAAGCCGCAGGAAGCCACCGCGATTTTCATCCGGTCGGCGCTGGTGGAGGAGAATATATTTCCCGGCATGGGACGCGGAGCCGAAGAGGCGGACGAGGATGATCGAGACGAGGTGCGAGTATTGAGAGCGGCGCAGCCGGCCACTCCGCAATTGCCGCCCGGTTATCGATTCATGGCGCACAATCGCGGCGTGCGGGAAAAAATCGAGAACTGGCGGACGCGCGTTCGTCATCATGGGATGGATATTGATTCCGCTCTTGCGGCATTTTACGCGAAGCACATCGAGAGCGTTTCTTCGCTGCACGAAATGAATCGTCTGCTCGACGAGCCGGGCATGGTGGAAAAATTATGCGTGACCGAGGCGGAATTGGCCGGAGGGCAAGGGATGGCTTACGACGCGGCGGCTTTTCCAGATCAAGTGCCGGTAGGCGGCCAGCCGGTCAATCTTGCCTACGCGTATGCACCGGGCGAAGAGCACGACGGCGTGACCATTCACATTCCCGCCAGCGTCGTTTCATCCGCGAAGGCGGGAAACCTGGAGTGGGCTGTGCCGGGATTTCGCGAGGAGATTGTCAATCATTTGCTGCGCGCATTGCCGAAATCGATTCGGCGCGAATTGATGCCATTCCCGCCGAAAGTGCCGGAAATCCTGCGCGATTTTCAGCCCGCTGGAGCTTCGTTATTGCAGGATTTCGCCGCGTTTCTTTCGCGGCGCTTCGGCGTTCCAGTGAAGGGATCGGATTGGCCGGCGGACGCGGCGCCTGCTCATCTGCGCCCGCGCATTGCGATTGTTGACAGCAGCGGCGCGCTGCGGGTGAGCCGCGACTTGGCGCAATTGCAGCGCTCTTTGAAAGAAGAGAATCCCGCCCCGGCGCCAAAACTGGAAAATCCCGATTGGACCCGCGTTGCCGAAAAATGGGAGCGCTTCGGAATCACCGATTGGACGTTTGGCGACTTGCCCGAGCGGATCGCTATTTCCGAAAAGCCGGGCGTGGAAATGTACGCGTGGCCAGGGCTCGAATTCGCCGAGGGCACTGTGAATGTTCGGTTGTTTCGAAATCGTGATGCGGCGAAGGCGGCTTCAGTCATTGGAATCCGGCGTATGGTCGAACTGGCGGTGCAGAAAGACTTGGCGTGGCTTGAAAAGGATTTGCGAGCGCTGAGCAAATTGGACGCGCTCTACGCGGGCATCGGCGACAGCGGGGAATTGCGCGAGACTGCTCTCGAGCACCTGAAGCGCCATGTGCTTTCGATCGAGAATTTCGCCGCCCTCACGCGGGCCAATTTTGACGCCGCCGTTGCAGCCGCGAAAAGCCGGTTCCCTGGTTTGGCGATGCAATTCATAGATCGTCTGCAATTGGTTTTACAACTGCGCCAGCAAACTCAACAACGCCTCGGCGCTGCTCCCTCCGCCGCAGCAGCGCCCCGTGCACGAACGCTCTCCTCGCTCAGCCAGCTCGGCGCGCCGCCGCCAGCGCCACCCGCGAATCCCTTGCGTGAGCAGCTTGCGATTCTGGTTGGCCCGCGCTTTCTGGAAAAATTGGACTACGCCCGACTGCAGGAAATACCGCGCTACTTAAAAGCCTTGCTGCTGCGCATCGAACGCGCCGGAACAAATCCCGCCAAGAACGAAGAGCGCGTCCGCCAGCTTGCGCCTTACGCCGCCGAATTGAAAAAGCTCCAGTCCCAACGCGACTTATCAGGCGAAGCGAAAGCCCAGCTCGAAAAATTCCGATGGATGCTTGAAGAATTCAAAGTCTCGCTCTTCGCCCAGGAACTCGGCACCGCCTATCCGATTTCGCCGAAGCGCCTCGATCAGCAATTGGAGAGCATCCGCTCATGTTAACCATCAATCGTCAAGCAGCCTCGGCAATGGTAGGGACGCCTCGCCGAGGCGTCCGGTTGCGCGTGAAAGTTTTTGTGGGCCGCACCGATCAACGACGCCTCACCCCGGACGCCTCGGCGAGGCGTCCCTACCTTCACAAAACAGTTCATCGGCAGCCTCACCCTGCCGCGATTCTTGCCGGGCGGATCAAAATTGTTAAGGAAAGGTTAATTTTGCGGCGTTTTTTGAGATAGCCGTTATCGTAACGCAAAGATGCCTGCGCCAATTGCAAATCAAGCCGATGCCGCCAAGAGTGACGGCTCGCGGCTGCTGATCATCGACGATGATCGCGCGTTGTGCCGCTTGATTCGCGAATACCTCGAGCCGCTCGGCTACGCGGTGACCGCCGCCCACAACGGACCCGATGGCTTGGAACTCGCACTCGATGAACCATGGAGCGCCGTTATACTTGACGTCATGCTGCCCGGGATGAACGGGTTCGAGGTGCTCAAGCATCTCCGCGCCAAGACGACCGTCCCCGTTCTTATGTTGACAGCGCGTGGCGACGAGGCGGACCGCATCGCCGGCCTGGAGGTGGGGGCGGACGATTATTTGCCAAAGACGTTTTCCACACGCGAACTGCTGGCGCGCCTGCGGGCCGTCATGCGCCGAGCCACTCCCGCCGCGACAAAAGCCGAGGGAAAAGCGGACGCTGAAATTGTGGTGGGCCAGTTGCGGCTGAATCCCGGAACGCGCCGGGCCGTGGTCGGCGACAGGCCCATTGATTTGACAGCGCTTGAATTCGATTTGCTGGCCGCCCTCGCGCGTTCGCGCGGCCGGGTGAAATCGCGCGAAGAATTGGTCGAGGCCGTGGCCGAGCGGAATTACGATGTTTTTGACAGATCGGTCGACGTCCATATCTGGTCGCTCCGCAAGAAATTGGGCGATGATCCAAAGCAGCCGCGGTTCATCCGGACGTTTCGTTCCGTCGGTTACATGCTCATCAATCCCGAGGCTGAATAACCGCCATGCCGCGCCGTTTTCCATTATCCGCCCGCATCCTGCTGCTGTTCTTGCTGAACCTGGCGCTGCTGGCCGGCATGTTTTGGGTGACGTTCAGCGCCCAGTTTCGCACCGGGTCGGATTGGCTGCTGCCGTCGGATGCAAGCGAGCGCATTGACGGCGAAAGCGAAATCATTCTCAACGCGCTGCGCGACGAGCCGGTAGACAAGTGGACAGCCACGCTTCAGCAATGCGACAGCGCCTATCAGAACAAAGTGCATTTCGTTGTTTTCGACGGGCAGGGCAGCCAGACCGCCGGTGCCGCGATGGAGTTGCCGGCAGAAATTCGCCAGCGGCTGGGAGGCCCTCCGCACCACATACGGCCGGAGCGGAATCCCGACCCCGGACCAGAGGGGGAGCGTCCGCCGCACGAGGGGCCGCGCGGCATGATGCGTGATCCCCGCCCGAAAGCGATGAGCCACACCAAAGACCCGTCGCGCTATTGGGTGATCGTGCGGGCGATGCTCAGGATTCACGAATCGCACCCGGAGCCGGCCAACTTGATTCTCGTTTCCGAAACACTCGGCGCGGGCGGCCTTTTCTTTGAGGTCGGGCCGTGGATTAAAGTTGGATTGGCGGCCATCGGGCTTTCCGCGCTGCTGTGGCTGCCGATGATGCGCGGCATCAATCGCTCCATCGCGCAATTGACCGCCGCCACGCGGCAAATCGCCGAGGGCCGCTTTGAGACGCGTGTTCCGGAAACCCGCCGCGATGAGCTGGGCGACCTCGGCCGATCTGTCAATCAAATGGCAGCTCGGCTTGATGGATTGGTGACAGGGCAGAAGCGCTTTTTGGGAGACGTCGCGCACGAGCTTTGTTCGCCCCTGGCCAAATTGCGCGTCTCGCTCGGCATTCTCGAGCAGCGGGCGGGCGGGGAGCAGAAGGATTACGTCGCCCGCGCGGACGAGGAGGCCGGGCACATATCAAGCCTGGTGAACGAGTTGCTTTCATTTTCCAAGGCCTCGCTCACTGCGCCCGCGGCGAACTTGCAGCCGGTCAATGTGCGGGAAGCGATTGAAAAAGCCGTTCGTCGCGAGTCGACTGGCGAGGTGAAAATAGTTGTTGACGCCAGTGAGGATATTGTCGCGACGGCGGACTCCGACATGTTGACTCGGGCGCTGTCAAATTTGGTTCGCAATGCCGTCCGTTACGCAGGCGCAGCCGGACCGATTACGGTCGCCGCGCAACGCGAGCATGACAAGATTGCCGTCACGGTCTCCGATTGCGGCCCCGGAGTGCCGCAAGCCGACTTGCTGCGCATCTTTGACCCGTTCTATCGCACGGATGCCTCGCGTGATCGCGAGACGGGAGGCGTCGGCCTCGGGTTGGCGATTGTCAAGAAGTGCATTGAATCATGCGGCGGCGTGGTCGCGTGCCGAAACCTCGAGCCCTCTGGGCTTGAAGTTGCCATTCGGCTGACAGCGCAAGCTGCTTGACTTCGCGCGTTGCGTAACCATTTTTGAATGGTTGAACTTGATTCGCTTAAGAACAAAAGTTGGCTGCCTGTTGGCGTTGGCTCTCGCTTCCGCCGGTTTCATCGCGTGGCCCGGGTGCGCATTCCCGCCCTTGCCGTCACGGCGGATACAGATTTCCCAGCATCCGCGAGAGGACTTTTCATCGGCGAGTATCATTCATCGAACCAGGGATGAAGTGATTTCTGCTCTCGGCAACGAAGATAAATATTTTTCGGATATACGAGTTGCATGTTACAGGGTTGATGCGCTTAAGCGGCACCGGTTGGTGCTGTTTTTGGGAGTCCTGCCGGTCGGAGTTATGTCGGGTGGAGAAGGATTGAAATTTGCGATGATCCAATTTGACGAGAATAATCACGCTATTCGGCTGAAAATGATGGTTCGCCCGGGCGCCTACGAGTTATATGGCCCGACTTATATCGACTCGACGCAGCATCCCACTGCTGAAATCCTCATGCGCGAAGCGGCGGTAAAGTGGGTGAAGGAAAATATCCGCCTCCCTTTCTAAGCGTGGCGGATATCCCTCGCCTCGCACAAATAGACAACCTGCGCCGCGATGTTCGTCGCATGATCTGCCACGCGCTCAAGGCTTTTCGAGACGGTCATCAAATTCAAACAGCGGTTGATGGTCGCTGGATTTTCCGCCATTAACTTCGCGAGTTCGCGATGCAATTGGCGATTCAAGGCGTCGACTTCCTTGTCGCGCGGAATGATGGCGCGAGCCAATTCAGGTTGCTTGCGAACGAAGCAATCGAGCGACTCCTTTAGCAATCCCAAAGCTATGCGCGCCATGCTGGGGATGTCCACAAATGCCCGCAACGGAGGCTCCTGATTCAAGTCAATCGCGCGGCGGGAAATCGTTGTCGCTTCATCGCCAACGCGCTCCAAATTTTGTGAAATGCGCATGGCTACAGTGATGAGGCGCAAGTCCGAAGCGAGCGGCGCTTTGGCCAGCAAGTTGATCGCCTGGTCGTCGATTTCGATTTCCAGTTGATCCATCAAATCGTCGTCTTCCTGCACTTGCAGCGCAAGGTCATCCTTGCGTTCGACGAGGGATTGGACGGCGAGGCTGACCGCGCTCTCCGCGTAGCTGCCCATCAGCAGGAGCTTCTCCTTGAACTGCGACAGCTCCTCATCGAAGTAGGATTGCATAGGTTAGTATGATGCCGATTTGATCATTTTGCCACTGGAACATTTGATCCGCGCGTGATGGCGCGCACGATGACATTGAAAGCCAGCGCCAGCGCCATCAACACCAGCGCTCCCGCCCACGCCTGCCGCCGCGCGTCTTCGTAAGGAGCGGTGGCGTAATTATATATTTGACGTGGCAGCGATGCGATCGGTTCCGAGAGGCTGTGGCTCCAAAACTGGTTGCCGGACGCGGTGAAAAGCAGCGGCGCCGTTTCGCCCGCGACGCGCGAGCACGCCAGCAGCACGCCGGTCACGATGCCTTTGCCCGCGGCCTTGAGGACGATGTGGATGACGCTTTTCCACTTGGGAATTCCCAGCGCCATGGCCGCTTCGCGATAGCTATGCGGCACGCGCGAAAGCATTTGCTCAGTGGAGCGCATGACCATCGGAATCATGATCAGCCCCAGCGCCAATCCGCCCGCATACGCCGAGGCGCCCTTCATCGGCACGACGATCAAGGCGTAAACAACAATTCCCCAAACGATGGAAGGCGTCCCGCTCAAAATATCCGCAATGAAGCGAACCGCCCAATTGAGCCGCCGCGGGCCAAACTCCGTCAAATAAATTCCTCCCAGAATTCCCACCGGCACGCCGATTAAAATCGCCAGCAGCAGCAGGACGAAGCTTCCAACAATGGCATTGGCCATTCCGCCCCCGGGCTGGCCGGCGGGCTTTGGCAATTGGGTGAAAAAATTCCAGTCGATGGCGCCGGCCCCGAGGCGGATCAAATGGAACAGGATGAAAGCCATCGGCAGCATCACGACGATGGCGCTGAGCAGGCAAAGCGCCGAAACGGCGGCGCTGGCAAAACGGCGGCGTTGGGTGAGGCGCTCGCTCATCCGCTGGCGGCCTGCGCTGGTTTGGTGACGGCGCCGACGAGCACATGCGCCAAAATATTCGTGACAATCGTCACCAGCAAAAGCACCAAGCCAAGCTCGAACAGCGCGCTCAAATACATATCGTCCGAAGCTTCGCCAAATTCCGTCGCCAATCCGCTGGCCAATGTGCAGCCCGGGGCGAAGAGCGATTTCGGGATCGTCGTGCTGTTGCCGATCACCATTGTCACCGCCATCGTTTCGCCCAGAGCGCGGCCAAGGCCGAGCATGGCAGCGCCGAAAATGCCGCGGCGCGATCCTTTCAAAACGGCGAGTTGGATGACTTCCCAGCGCGTCGCACCGAGGGCGAAGGCGGCTTCGCGCTGCGAGTCTGGCACGGAACGGAAGACCTCGCGCGCTATCGATGTGACAATGGGAACAATCATGATCGCCACGATGATGGCCGCCGAAAGAATCGAAGGCCCGTAGATGTGACCCTGGAAAATCGGCAGAAAACCAAACGCCTTCTGCAAAAGCGGATATACGTGCTCGCCCAGCCAGGGAGCAAGCACCGCCATCCCCCAAAGCCCCAAAACAATGCTGGGCACGGCCGCGAGCAATTCGATCAAGGTCATCGCGGGCTGGCGAATCCATTTCGGCGCAAGCTCTGTCAAATAGATGGCTGCGCCGAGGCTCAGCGGCAGGGCGATCAATAAACCCAGGACGGAAGTCACCATCGTGCCAAAAATGAACGGCAGCGCCCCGAATTCTCCGCTGACGGGATTCCAGTCTGCGCGGACTAAAAACGGCCAGCCAAATTGCTTCACCGAAAGTTTGGAGCCTTGAAACAGTTCCCAGCCCAGCACGACGATGAGCACGAACACCGACATCGCCATGGCCCAGGTCAGCCCTCGGAAAATCGCGTCGCCCGCCTTCGACGGCGGGGCGAGAATCATGCTTCGCTCTGTGGCGGCTGCGTTCATTGGCGCGCTTTAATACCGTATGCCCTCGATTTGAGCCAGCACGCGTTTGTGCAACGCGGGCGGCAAGGGAGCGTAGTCGAGCGATGGCGCCATGGCTTCGCCATCTTTCATGGCCCACTTAAGGAACTCCACTAATTTTCTGCCTTTGACCGGATCGCGCTGCTGCTGGTAAATCAGCAGCCATGTCGCGCCGGATATCGGATAGGCTTTTGGGGCCGCGAGATTGACCATGGAAAAGCGGAAATCATCGGGAATCGTCGCGGCGTCCAGCGCCTCGGCCACGGACTTCACAGACGGCGCGATAAAATTTCCCGCCGCATTCTTGACAGTGGCGCAGGAAAGCTTGTTCTGCACCGCGTAAATCAACTCCACGTAGCCGACCGCGCCGGGCATTGTTTTTATTTGGCTGGTCACGCCCTCGTTTCCTTCCGCGCCGAGTCCCGCCGGCCATTTGACAGAGGTGCCGCGCCCAACCCGGCGCAGCCATTCCGGGCTGACGCTGCTCAGGTAATCGGCGAAAATGTAAGTCGTCCCGCTCCCATCCGCGCGATGCACCAGCAGCAAATCCATCGCCGGCAAAGCGACACCCGGATTAAGCGCCGCCAGCCGCGAGTCGTTCCAGCGGGTGATCTGGCCGAGGAACATGGCGGCAATGGCTGCGCCGTCCAGGCGCAGCTTCGGCGCGCCTGGCAAATTGTAAGCAATGACGTCCGCCCCGGCCACCGTGGGGACGTGGAGAATTTTTGCGGGCGCCTTGGAGAGGTTCTGGTCGCTCATGGGCCCGTCCGTCGCGCCGAAATCGACCGTCCCCTGCATGATTTGTTTCTGTCCGCCGCCGGAGCCGATGGACTGGTAATTGAAGCGAACGGAAGGATCGACCCTGCTGTATTCGTCAAACCATTTGGAGTAAATGGGATAGGGAAAGGTTGCGCCCGCGCCGTTAATGAGCAATTGAGCCGGCACGCGCCCCGCGCACGCCAAGACAATAGCCGTGCTCACCATCGCGCGCGCCAGCCTTGTCAACGTTCCATGCATCTTCATCTCACAATCCGAGCCGCTGCAACCATGGCGGCAGTTTATCCACGCCATAAGGCGAAGAAAAGGAAACCTCGTGACAATTGCGTGACAATTCGGGAGGCGGCGGGAGCCGGTTCCGCGGTGCTGTCATATATTCATGGATGGAGGCAGTGTGGCACATGGAAATGAAATCAGAAAACCTGCCAGAGGTTTTTCAGCGCGATTTCTGAAGAAATATTGGGAAAAATTGAAACGAATAACGCCAACGGAACGGGTCGCTTAGTCACTGCCTGGCGGCGGCCCGGCCAACGCAAGAAATTGTCGCGCCATCTTCGGCCCGCGTCCAATGTCGTCGTGTTTGAAAAAAACAAAAGCTTCCTTCCATTTTTGCGCAGCGATGCGGCTGGCCCACGCCTTGAGCACGGCCTTTTTGTAAACGGTCCTCCGCAATCGCAAATAGCCCCATTTCGCCGTTGCGACAAATGGGATAATCAGGTCGTTTTCCGCATCGGCGATGCACAAGGCTGCCTGATGCTTCTTCAGCGTCGCGAACACATCGTCCTCAAACCAGCTCTGGTGGCGGAATTCAAATGCGGCACGGCAGCGGCCGTCCAGCATGGCCAGAAAATCGCCCAGGAGCGGTTGGTCTTTCTTGATGAATCCGGGCAGTTGGAAAAGCACGGGCCCCATGCGCGGGCCAAGGACATTTGCCAATTCAAGAAATTCCTTCGCGGACTTGGCTGAGTTTTTCAAGCGCTCGCGATGCGTCATTTTTTGCGGCGCCTTGAGGACAACCTTGAAATCAGGCGGCACTTCCCTCGTCCACGCCTCGATGGCGCTCGCTTTCGGCAGGCGGTAAAAAGTGCCGTTCATTTCCACCGAGCGAAAATGCCCGGCGTAGAAATTGAGCATGCGCCTGGCGGGCAGTTTTTCGGGATAAAACGGCCCGCGCCATTCCTTGTAGGAGAATCCGCTGGTGCCAACGTACCATTTCATCGCCTCGCCCGTTTCGCAAGTTACTTGAAAAGAAGCGGAGTGAAGGCCGCTAAATTCCGCCGCCACACCCGCCAGCTGTGGGCGCCGGCGGTTTCTGTCCAGGTGTGATGCACGCCTTTGCTGTCGAGCCACTCCGCGAATTTCCGGTTTGGCTCGAACAGCCCATCCTCTTTCCCGCAGGCGATCCACAGCAGGCGAAGGCGGTCGTTGGCCGTGGCGTCAAGCGTCGGAAAGGTCGCCGGGAAATTCGTGCCGACCCCGCCGGCGCTGAACGCGCCGATCCACGAGAAGTGATCGAGGTTATTCAACCCCACCGTGAGAGATTCCGCCCCGCCCATCGAGAGTCCGGCGATGGCGCGCTGCTGGCGATCGCTGGAAACGTGATAGGCGGCTTCCACTTGCGGCAGAACCTCATCCATCAACGTCGCGCGAAACTGGTTTGTGCTGCGCTGGTTAAACCCGGGATCCCGCGCGCGGCCGTTGCGGTAAAGCGCTTCCATCGTTCCGTATCCGAGCGGCATGACGACCACCATCGGCTTGGCCTCTCCGCGGGCAATCAGGTTGTCAAAAATAATATTCGCCTGGCCCACCGAACACCAGGCGGACGCGTCATCACTGAATCCATGCAGCAGGCAAAAGACCGGCAGGGCGGGGCCGGAAATGGAATATCCCGGCGGCGTATAGACGAAGAACGCGCGGTCATCCCCGGCCGCCTTGGAATGGTAAAAGTGGCGATGAATGACGCCGTGCGGAACATCGTTGACTTCCCACGCAAGGGAAGCCGGGCCGGGAACGTGAACCTGGCTTTCCGTGTTGAGAAGATTGTATTTTTGCAGCGGGTTGTTCAAATCCAGCGCCCGCACGCCGTCAACAATAAAGGAGTATCCGTAAAAATCCGGCTCCAGCGCCGGCGTGGTGAAGGACCAGACCCCCTTGTCATCCTTGGCCATGGGCTCACGAGCCAGGCTCTCGCACTGCACCAGCACGCTTTGCGCGTTGGTGGATTTCAGGCGGAAGGTGACGCGGCCATCGGCGGAAACTTCAGGAGCGGGGCCGTTTTGGGAGAATGCCGACATGACCACAGCCAGCATCGGCAGCAGATACAGCGATTTCATGAAGCGCACGATACCGCCGCGGGCTTCGAGGTCAACCCAATTTGAAATCCGGGATGAGGACAAGGACCATTAGCCGCCAAGGGAGGCGTTCCCGCCAATAAAAAAACCCCACCGTAATGCCGTGTATAAACAGTTCCTTTGAACTGCTGGTATGAACATTTGGAGCCGAGTCGATTGCTTACGACTTCCAGTCAAGGCCTGTCGGCCACTACCGAGGTTAGGGCTCCTTGCTGACTATTTACGGTTCAAGGACTTTGTTTTTAATCACGAGCATGGCAGGGTAAATTGTAGTCCGCGGTTGTTATTTGAACGGCCGCGGCAACCCGTTTTTCCAAAGAGCGGCTGCACTTTCCCCGCGTGCAGTTCCAATGTTCTCATCATGCGCTCTGCACGCCGTTCCTGCAAGAAAATTCACCTCATTTTTTCCCTGATTGCGCCGGTAGGTCTGCGCCCCGCTCGCAATGGTTCACGGCAGGGCGCGGCGCAGAACCCGCAGGAAATTTCCGTGCGCGAATTTGGCAAGGTCGTTCTCGCTCCAGCCGCGCGCGCGCAGCAAATCCAGCAGCGTTCCCATGTCGCCAATGCTGTTCAAATCGAGCGGCGTTTGCTCTGTTCCAAATCCGCCGTCCAAATCCGAGCCGAGGCCCACGTGATTGGAATTGCCGGATAGTTGACAGATGTGGTCAATATGAAAAACCAATTGCTCCAGTTTCAAATCGCGCTCGTCGGAAGTGGTCTGGCCCTGGATCCAATCTGGCACGATCATCCACCCGTCCATCGCCGCGCCAATGACGGCGTCACGCTCAATCAGCGCCTTGATTTGATCGTCGCTCAATTGGCGCTGGCCGGCGACAAGCGCGCGGCAATTGTGATGGCTGGCCCAAACCGGCCCCGGGTAAATTTCCAGCGCCTCCCAAAAGCACTCGTCCGTGAAATGCGTTACGTCAAGAATAATTCCAAGCCGCTCCATTTCCTTGAGCAGTTCACGCCCCGTCGCCGGAAGCCCGCCGGTGGATTTGGTGCCTTGGGCGTAACGTCCCGGCCCGTAGTGCGCGGGGCCGATCGCGCGCAGTCCTCGCGAATAAGCTCGCTCCAGGTGCGCCAGCGAGATGAGCGAATCCGCGCCTTCGAGGCTGAGAATGCAGCCAATCGCGCCAGCTTCGCCTTTCTCCAAACTCGCGACGTGCTCATCCAGAGCGATGCGGTTGTCAATCATCCGGATTTCTCTCGCTTCGTGCATGGCGCGGTACCAGGCCAGTTGCCCTTGCGTCATGGCCCACGCCTGCGCGGGGGATTGCCAGACGGCGACGGGATTGAGTCCATCGTTCGTGCTGACACGCGCAAGCTGCGTCACCACCGCCAAACCCACTTTGCCGCGCCGCATTTCCGGGAAGCACACAGTTCCTCGCCCGCGTCCGCGCTTGTCATTCATGCCGGCCTCGGCTTCGCGAAGTTCGGAGAGGGGCCGCGTCAAATCGCGATTCCATTCGATGGCATTCAGTGCGAGGTCGAGGTGCGCGTCGAGGAGAAAAGGATGGCTCATTTGACAATCGCGTTGGCCAGCAGTGTCAGCCCGAGGCCGGACAATCCAATGATGGTTTCACAGACTGACCACACGCGAAACGTTTCGGCGACCGATAAGTTCAGCCGGTCTTTGACAATCCAAAATCCGCCGTCATTGAGATGCGAAAGAAAGAGCGAGCCGCAGCCAATCGAGATCACCGCCAGCTCGCGATTGATGGTCGGATCCGCCGTTATTACGGGCGCCATCACGGCGGAAGCTGCTGTCAATGCAACAGTCGACGAGCCGGTCGCCACGCGGATGAATGCTGAAACCATCCAGCAATAGAGCAGGGGAGGCAGATGAATCGCCGCAGCCAGCGAGCCCATAGAATCGGCCGCGCCGGTCGTTTGCAGGACGTGGGCAAAGCCTCCGCCACCTCCCACAATGAGAATGGTCATGCCGATGGCGGCAACCGCATCCTCCGTGAATTTGAGCAAAAGCCCCGCCCGAAATCCGCAGCGCACCCCGAGCGACCAGTGCGCAAAAAGCACGGCGATGAAGAGCGCCACCGAGGAATTGCCCGCAAAATCCAGCATGTGCCGAACCCGCCCATCCGCCATCGTTACATCCGCGATGGAAGCGATGGTCATCAAACCGACGGGCAGCAGCATGGAAAAGAGCGTCAAACCAAAAGTCGGCGGGCGCGAGCCGGGATGCGGCTCCGGCTCGTCAGCCGCCACGCCTTTGCTGGTCCCGCGAGGATCCGCCAATCGCGCGAAGATCGGCCCGGCAATGATCGCGACCGGTATTCCCAGCACCAAACCCCACAGCAGCACTTTGCCTGTGTTGGCGTGGAGCGCGTTGATGGCCAGCACCGGCCCGGGATGCGGCGGCATCAATCCATGCATCACCGAAAGCGGTGTCAGCATCGGCAAAGCAAGATAGAGAAACGGCCGTTTCGTTTCCTGCACGAGCTTGTTCAGGACCGGTGTCAACATAATAAGGCCCACCGGGAACCACACCGTCAACCCGACCGTCAGAGCCAGCGCCATGAGGCACAAGCCCACGCGCTTCGGGCCAAAGGCCGCCGCGAAATTCTTCGCCAGCACTTCCGCTCCGCGCGATTCCGCCAGCAATTTGCCAAGCATTGTCCCGAGGCAAATCACCGCCGCCACGCCGCGCAAGGTGGATCCCAAACCGTCCTGAAACGAATTGGCCACGGCCATCAAGGGCTGATGCGCGGCCACTCCAACCACCAGCGCGGCGGCAAGCAGAGCGAGGAAAGCATTGAGCCGCGCCCATGAAACCAGCAGCACGAGCAATCCGACTCCGGTCACCGCGAGCGCAATTAAATACCACTCGCGCGATGTCATACGCGAATTGCTAGTGGGGTTCGGTAGGGCGAGGCTCCCGCCGAGCCATTCCTCGCGAAGATGGCTCGGCGGGAGCCTCGCCCTACCGTGCTCACCTGCCAGGCGAGCGGTGCTCTTGATTTGGGGGTCATATCGTGAGTTTTCGCGCCCGCGCTTCAATGCGGCTCTGCCCGGTCACCTTGCCGCTGTCAATCAAAACGGCTTCCGCGTGCAGGGCGACCGAGGGGCAGACGTGCCACGGCACTCCCAGAAATTCATCGCCCACCGAAATGCGATTTGCCGACGCGGTTTCCAACACCAGATGCTCCTCGGAGTGCGTGATGAATTGCGCGTCCGGCAAATCGGGAAAAACGACGCGCGGATGCGGCATCTCCGAGCCAACCGCCTTGTGGCCGAGATCAAGGCATACGCGATTTCCGCCCGGCTTGCTCACGACGCGTGTCAAAAGAACGGCTGCGGGCGCAAAATCGAGATCGGGAGTTTTGATGGCGGAGGATGCGTCCCAAAGAACGGTCGTTCCCGGACTGCATTGCACATGGCTGCCACGCTTGGCGTGAATGGGAAAAGTGGGGCTTCCGCCCGCCACAATTTTCGGCACGGGAAAACCAAGCGCCAGCAACTCGGCGCGCAATTTCTCGACCGACTCCACCGCTTCGTTGCAGGCCGCGGCGCGGACGGCGAAATCCGTCTGGCTCAAATGCCCGTCGTAAGTGTGCAGTCCGCCTGGGATCAGCGATTTGGCCGCCGCCAGCGCCCGATACAGGTCAACCGCCTCCGGTCCCGAGGCAACGCCAGTGCGATGCTGGCCCACATCGAGGTCAAGAAGAACTTCAAGCGGCTCCCCGGTGGCCGCGAGGGCTTTCAAAACGCCCATGTCATCGACGAGCGTGGAGAATTTAGTTGACGGATATTTGGCGCGCAAGGCCAGCATCCGGGCGATGTTCGGGCCGACCGGCTGGAAGGCAATGAGGACATCCGCCGCGCCCGCCAGCGCGCACATTTCCGCCTCGGCGATGGTGGCGCACTTGAAAGTTGAAATCCCAAGCGCAATCTGCCGTTCGACCAGCCATCCGAGCTTGTGTGTTTTGACGTGCGGGCGAAGGCGGGCAGGGGAGCCAGCCATGGCGAGCATGGTTTGCAAATTCCGCTCGATGGCCTGCAAGCCCAGCAGCAGCGACGGCGATGGAACGGTCGACAAATCCGCGGCCTTAGCCCATGCGATGTCCAAATTCATGTGCGGCGATGTTAGAGTGCTCAAAACAGATTCTCCAGTGAAGACGCCGGTCGCGCCTTTGTCCAATATGTTTGCGCATTGGTGGGCCGGCGCAATTTCAGCGGGTCTTTTCCCATCACCCGCCAAACCAAGGCGAGCGGCACGATCACGAGGAAGAAGAATGCCGCCAGCAGAATTCGCCCGATGACTTTTCCAAGCACGAAACTCAGTTGCGTCGTGAAGCGATACAATCCGCGGAACAGGCGCGGCTTCGCGATGGCCGCCAGCGCGACCAGCACGAGCGCGGCCAGAATGCATTCCCACGCCCTCACCGGCAGCACGTGACGCCACCGCAGGATGCTCATGCCGACGGCCAATCCTCCCGCGCTCATCAGACCGGCTTTGCGCCATTCCTTTGGATCTTCCTTTATGTTTGGCTGGCTTTTCACGTTCTTGTTTTAGTCCAGTTGCGGCGCGACGCGGCGCTCGACGTTGCGGGCTGGCTGCTCCAATCGATCCAGCAGAAAGTTTCCCATCACGAGATAATCCATTTCCGTGTGGACGAAACAGCGGTAGGCATCCTCGGGCGAGCATACGACCGGCTCGCCGCGCACGTTAAACGAAGTATTGACAAGCACGCCGCAGCCAGTCGCTTGCTCGAACCGCGAAAGCAATTCATACAGCAGCGCGTTGTCCTCGCGCTTCACCGTTTGGATTCGCGCGGAATAATCAACGTGCGTGATGGCGGGGAGCGTGCTGCGCGTCTGTTTCAATAATTCCAAGCCGCGCATGCCAGCGGGATTGGGCAGCCGCAAGCTCGGCAGAATCGGAGCGACCAGCAGCATGTAGGGTGAATCTTCCGTCAAATCGAAATAATCGCCGAGCCGCTCGCGGCGGACGATTGGCGCGAATGGGCGGAACGACTCACGGAACTTCACCTTCAAGTTCATCACCGATTGCATTCGTGGAGAACGGGCATCTCCGATTATTGAGCGATTGCCCAAGGCGCGCGGGCCAAATTCCATCCGCCCCTGGAACCAGCCGATGACTTTGCCATCTTGCAGCAATTTCACGACGGCATCCAGCATCTCGCTGGTGGCGAGCTGTCGGAACTTCGCGTCGTGGCTGCGCAGGGTCGCTTCGATTTCCGCATCGGAAAAATCCGGGCCGAGCAAGGAGCCTTGCATGGCATCGGTTTTAGGAGGGCGCGGAACGGACTTGTCGCGCCGCGTGTGCCACGCCGCCAGGGCCGCGCCCAGCGCTCCGCCCGCATCGCTGGCCGCCGGTTGGATCCAAATGTTGTCAAATACACGCTCCCGCAGCAGGCGCCCGTTGGCCACGCAATTGAGCGCGACGCCGCCCGCGAGGCAGAGATTCTTTTCGCCCGTCAATTCCTTCGCGTGCCGGGCCAGGCGCAAGACTACTTCCTCTGTTACGGCCTGGATTGAGCGCGCCACGTCCATGTGGCGTTGCTGGAGCGGTTCGTCATGTTTGCGCGGCGGTCCTCCGAACAAATCGTGAAACCGGGCGTTCGTCATCGTCGTGCCGCGGAGGAAGTTGAAATAATCGAGATTCAGCCAAAACGATCCGTCGGGCTTGAGATCGATCAATTCGCGAAAAATCGCGTCGGCATAGAGTGGTTCGCCATAAGGCGCGAGGCCCATCAATTTGTATTCGCCGGAATTGATGCGGAACCCGCAGTAGTCCGTGAAGGCCGAATACAACATGCCCAGCGAATGCGGAAAACGAATTTCCTCCAGAAGTTCGATGTCATCGCCGCGCCCGCGCCCGATGGTCGTCGTGGCCCATTCGCCGACCGCGTCGATGGTCAGAATGGCCGCCGTCTCGAATGGCGAAGGATAGAACGCGCTGGCCGCGTGGGCCTGGTGATGCGCGGTGAAAAGAATCGGGCAATCGGCTCGCAAGCCGGGCAATTCCTGTCGAATGGTTTTTCGCAAATCCAGTTTTCCGCCGAGCCAATTGGACACTACTTCTGGAAACGTCCGCCAGCCGCCGGGCGCGACCGCGAGATACGTTTCCAGCAGGCGCGCGAATTTCAAAACGGGCTTGTCGTAAAACACAACGCAGTCCAATTCCGACGGCTTCAACCCCGCGCGCCGCAGGCAGAACTCAATGGCGAGCTTGGGAAAATCCGGCTCGTTTTTGATTCGCGTGAAGCGTTCCTCCTGGGCGGCGGCGAAAATCTGGCCATCGCGCAGCAGGGCGGCCGCGGAATCGTGGTAATAGGCGGAAATGCCTAAGATCCATTTCACAACATTACATGAAAGGATAGAGCGCCCAGGCGATGCCGGAAGTGGCGGTGAAGACGATGATCGCGCCGAGCACCAGCAGCAGGACAATAAGCGGCACCAGCCACCATTTTTTCTCCTGGCGGCAAAACTTAAGGAACTCTTTGAGCAAGGTCCACATTGGTTGTTACGCCAGCTTAAAATAACGCCCGCGCGCATCAAAGGCTTAATTCGCCATAATTTCATTTTTCAAAAAACAGGTTGGATTTGGTTGGATTTGGTTGGAATAGCCTAGATTTGGTGACAGTCGTTCGCCTTGGCTGCGGTCGAAACGCCGCCCGCGCCGCAGTCCTCGGTCTTCAATCCCGTCCTCTCCGTCCTAACATATTCACTCATGCGATCACTTTGGCACATCCGTTTTGCGATAACAGGCTTGGTTATTCCTTGGTATTTGGCGCAGCCGGGATATGCTGACGGCAGCCAATCAATATGAATGTTTCGTTAACTCCCGAATTGGAGCAGCTTGTAAACCGGAAGGTGCAAAGCGGCCTCTACCAATCTGCCAGCGAAGTCATCCGTGAAGGGCTGCGGCTCTTGGAGGACCAAGATCATCTGCGAGCCCTGCACTTGGATGAAGCGCGAAAAAAGATCCGGGCCGGCCTCAATGAACTAGATCGTGGTGAGGGCATCAGTGGTGAGCAGGTTTACGCGCGCATGAAGAAACGGAGCGCCCAATTTCGCGCGCGCAAGCGATGAGTGACTTCCTTATTTCGCCCGCCGCAAGCGGCGATTTGGACGAGATCTGGGATTATTATGCCATCGAATTGCAGAATCCTGATGCCGCTGACCGCGTGCGGGATGATATCTTCGAGGCTTTTAACAAGTTGGCCACGACGCCCGGGATTGGCCATTCGCGGGGTGACCTGGCGGACGAACCTCTGCAGTTCTGGCTTGTAAGGCGTTACTTGATTATTTACAGGCGCAAGCGCCGCCCTGTCGAGATTGTCCGGGTTTTGCACGGCGCGCGAGACGTTGGGGCAATTCTTGGCCGCAAAGCCTCGGCGACAGCCCGAAAACGGGGCGTCAAAAACAGATGAGGCATTCATAATGTCCACCGGCTGCGATTGCCCGATGCCATGGCCAGATCTCGCGGATTGGGAGGGCGGGGGATGGATTCGGCAGCGGATTGTCCGACGCCGCCGCCTGTCGCGCGAAGGGCCAGGGCCAGCGCGGTGGCGCGGTCGGCGTGGCCGTCGGCGGTGTGCGAGGCGCGGTAGGTGATTTGGCCGTTGGGATTGCTCACGCGGCTGAGGGAATGCAAATCTTCGCGGATGTCCCGGTTGACGGGCACGCGCAATTCCCGATGCTCGAAGGCCATGCGCAATTTGCTGAAGATGTCGACTTTCAGGTTTTGCGAAAAGGTGCATGGCTCGATTTTGCCGAACGTGTGCTGGGCCGGGTTGAATTCGTGGAATTCCTTCACCAGGTAATCGCCAAAACCCACGCCCGGCCCGGTGTAATCCACGCAAACGCGCCCGCAACGGCGGATGCGCGGGCGCAAAATCTCCACCTGCTGATCGGTGGGAGTTTGGTCGAGCACCAGGACTTCAATTGTCTGCCAGACGTCGCCCACGCGCGCGAGTGTCCACGCGACGGTCAAGTCCCGCCGGCGGCCGAAATCAATTCCCATCGCGAGCGGGCTCCCGGCGGCGGCTTGCCAGAAGTCCAACGGCGCGGTGACGGTGGCTTCCGCGCTTTCGCAAGTCGCGATGAGTTCGTAGGGGAGCAGGACGGATTGGACGTCGAGGAACTGGCACTCAAATTCCTGCGACCAGCCTTCCGGGTCGTCCAGCGCCGCCCTCAATTCCTCAATATCCGCCCGCAATCCCTGCGCGACGGCCTTGTGTATGTCAACAAAATGGCACTTCCACATCGGCGATGGGAGAAGGGAACTCGCGCCCGGCGGCGCAGCAGTTTGACCGCGCGATTCCGTTGCAGAATTTCCGGGCGGGCGATAATTTTTGATCCACAGGTCATGCGCCTTGTTGCCGAGTCCGTTGGGAGTGGTGATGAGGCGGACTTTCTTGACGCCGCCACTTTTGGAATTGGTGATGCTCGGAAGGATGGCCCGCCAGGTGGCTTCAGGCCGCTCGAAGAAAGCGAATTCTGTCAATAATATGTTGGCGCTGAATCCCCGCACGGTGTCCGGCTGGCCGGGGACGGCGATGACGCGGCTGCCGTTGGGAAACGTGATGCTGGCGGACGAGAGCAGGCTCTCTGAGCCATCGGCACGTTCGATTTCTTCGCCTTCCAGCGCGAGGTGAAAGGATTCGGCCCAATTTTTCCATTTGTTCAACGATTCGAGCGATTGCCGTTCCGAGGGCGCGGCGATCAGCCATGTCACTTTTCTTCCGGCCAGCTCGGCCTCCACGCAATCGCGGA
Organism: uncultured Verrucomicrobiae bacterium; assembly: GCA_963764165.1. GTDB lineage: Bacteria > Verrucomicrobiota > Verrucomicrobiia > Limisphaerales > Palsa-1400 > Palsa-1400. The sequence goes on along the minus strand of CAVXRD010000002.1, from coordinate 562,939 downwards.
CGCCTTCGAAGCCCGCGGCAAAGTCCTTTCCGACTTGGCGGGACATCAGGCCAAATTTCCATCGCGATGAGTCATTGGCCCAGTCTTTTTGGTAAGGCAGAAGCTCCGCTCCGGGGGCGGCAAAAGTGCGATCCAGAATATTGGGGGCGGGTGGCGGTGGTGAATCGTTCATAGATGCGAGGGATGGGAGGGAGGGGATGAATGAGAATTGGCTGCGGCGAACTTCTCCAGTTCCGTGACGAGTTCGTGCTCGAGGCGGATCATTGCTTGCCGCCGGATTTCCGCGGTTTGATTTCGTGTGAGGTTTTCGTGCCGGCACGTTTTTACGACGAGCGCGTTGAAAAGGCGGATGCCGATGCTCAGCAGCTCCTCGTCTGAATAAACGTGGTTCGGGCGGCGGGCGTCTTCAATTGCGATGGCGGTCATCGATTCGCACCATTCCATGCGAATGCGATGCAGTTGCCGCGTTTGCCAACGCTGGATGGCTTCGACGTTTGCAGCGATGCCGCGCTCCGCAAGCCATTCGGCGCATTCGCCGGCGGAGCGCCCCGGTTTATTCTCGCCACCCTCCAGAAATTCGAGAATTTCCTGTTGCTGCGGCGCGGGCAGGGCGTTGAGGGCTGATAGTTCGTCGTTGGTTCTCATATGGTTCAGAGTCCTTGTTCGTCGAGGTAGCGGCGTCCGGCGTCCGTGATTTTCCAGGCGCGATTGGCCTTGCTCAATTGCTTGGAAACTTCCTGCGCCATTCCTTTGGCTGTCAAATACTCAAGGCGCGGGACGGCTTCCGGCGCGGAGGGCGCGAAACCAAATTCGCGGGCAAACATGCACAAGGCCGCCGATTGCAAACCCCAAGGCGTATTGTTGGCCTCGAGAATTTTCAGCAGGGCGTTGTCGAAGAGTTCGATTTTGTCGGTGGGTATCATGGTGGGATTCTTCTATTTCGGGCGTTCAATGAGGCGGTCGATCTTCGCGTCCATCTGGAGCGAACGCTGGTTGGCCAATTCGGCTTCCTTCTTGAGGGCGGCGACGTCGTTGCCGATGGCGCTGATGTCGCGATGAAACAAACGGCGGGAGTCCTCGCTTTCGGTTTCGAATTTGTCCATGCGGGAAGCGAGGCGCGATTCCAGCCCACGCTCGACGCCGCCGATTTTGGCAAAGAGCTGCTGGTGAACGAGGGAATTCTCGGCCACATGCTTGTCGAATTCCTTCCGCTCCACTGTTTCCCCCGCAAAACTGATTTCCCGTTTTTGCTTGGAATTAATGGTGATGAGAATCGCGATGGTGCTCACGATTTGGATGACGGTCGCGAGGGCGTAAACCCACGCGCCGAGTTCAGCGTTGGAGATGTCAGAGAATATCATGGGAATTTGAGTTGGAGCGGTTTGAGGTTCGGGACGGCGCTGTTTCGAAAAAGAGCGCGAGATAGTTGCTGATGTGATGGCTGTCCAATGCTCCGATGCGGCCTGCCCGCAAGTCCCCGGTGACCGCCGCAACGTCAAACATTAATTTCCGCCACCACGAACAATTTGCGATCCATGCCGCCGAAGAGGCGCGGGGGTAAAAGATTTCGTTCCCGGCATGGCGATACTTGGCGAGGAGCCACGGAATTCGCGGGACGACATCGTCGCCGTGAACGACGCGGAATGTGCGCGGCTTGAGCAGTGAATCGTAATAGGCGGCGAACGCGGCATCGCCCACGCGCGGCTGGCCGAAGGTGTAAACTCCAGCTATGTCATGGCCGCGCTCGAGCGCGCGCAGCGCCCACAATTCCGCCAGCGCGCCGCCGAGGGAATGCCCGGTGACCCACAGGCGCATGCCCGAAACGTCGCCCAGCGCAGCCGTGAGGCTGGCGTCGATGGCTTCGACGGCCTGGTGGAAACCGCGGTGGACGCGATAGCCGCCGGCGTGGATGAGCTTGCAATCCATATCGGTCAGGGCGTTGCGCCAATCGGCGGTGCCGCGAAACGCGATGGTCATTTCGCCGCCGTCGCTCTCGGAGAAAGAGGTGCGGCGCTGGATGCAAACATGAGTGTCCGCGGCCTCGCATCGCAGGGAAGATTCGGGAGGAGTCGCGTCAGCATTATAAGCCTCAGCGCTGGCGAGACACAGCGCGCGGGCGTTGTGGGGATCGAATTGATTGGGGGATGGGGTATTCATGGATCTATTTGACAGAGGTCTTGGCCGCCGCGCCGATGACATTTCCGACTGCCGTTCCCGCTGCGCCGATGATGGCCGGCGTGTTGGTGTCGACCGCGACGGCGACCGCGCCCGCGCTGAAGACGGAGCCGCCGCCGAGGGCCGATTGGTTGGTGTGCGAGGCGAACAGTTGCGCCGCCGATGGATCGGTGAAGACGAATTGCCCGCCCCCCTGTTCGGAATCGCGCCAGGTTTCGCGGCGGACCAATCCGTCCACGCGCCCGGCGTAGGTCTCGACCTCATGCGACGAAACCGCCTTGCGGTGCGGACAAGCGCAAGCCTGGAGAAACAAGGAACTTGGCAACAAGGCTTGGAATAATAGTTTTCGCATATCGTTTTCCTATTTTCCAACGGTGACGGAACCGCCGATGGTTTGATTGGTTGTTGAGTATCCACCCGTCACAATGACGCTGTTGGTGGTTGTTGTGACGCCGCCGCTGATCGTTTGTTTTGGCGTGGCGTAGTCGCCCGAAATGGCGAGTGGATTTTTGCAGCCCGCGGTGGCGAACGCCGCCGCAGCGAGGATAGACGCGAATTTTTTCTTCATAGAATGGTGATTTTATTGGCTGGCTAAGTCGGGCGTTTTGGCGCCGGACACACTGTTAAGTCGTCTCATGCGCCACGACTTTGGCAGGCGCGGAGGCAAACAGAAAACCTACCAGAGGTTTTTTGGCCGCTTTTTTCACAAAAAAATGCATTTTTGCACGATTTAGTGGGGCATGGCTCAAAAACATGAGCCTGCCCCGCCCAAATTCGCCAACAGGGCGGACAGCAGCTTTTGGCCGGGCCGGCTCGCTGCGCCGAGCCGATGCCACGGTGTGCCAGCGCTGTCTGGCCTGGTTTGAAAGTTGATTAACCACCTTCCGGGGAGTCCTTTGTTGAGGAGCATTTGTCGCAGGAGCGAATCAAATCCAAGCAAACAAAATCTGAGCCGACGGCATGGAGGGGCGAAAATCAGTTTGCAAAATCTGATTTGTGCCCTTGCCAATAATTGGGGTTCTTTCCGGTTTTATGCGGCCGGGAGGTGGTGTAAACATCTTTCCGTGCCAGATGTGTTCACAGTGGAGAAGCGGTCGCGCGTGATGGCGGCCATTAGGTCGACCAACAACAAAAGCACGGAAGTGAAGCTGGCCGCCATTTTCAGAGCCAGCGGCATTACGGGATGGCGCCGGAATCAGCGTGTTCCCGGACGGCCCGATTTTGTATTCCCGAAAGAGCGCATGGCGGTCTTCGTGGATGGCTGTTTCTGGCACGGCTGCCGCTGGCATGGCCGGATGCCTGGGAGCCGAAAGGAGTATTGGCTTCCAAAAATTCGCAGGAATAAAGCGCGCGATGTGGCGGTGGGCAAAATTCTCCGGAAACGCGGCTGGCGCGTTATCCGAATATGGGAGCACTCGCTTAAGAACCCCGTGCGGATTGCGCAGACTGTTATTCTCTCCAGATATAACGCAACGATTAAGCGAGCGCGAAACCGACTCGCTGCCCCCAGTTAGACTGGCGAGCCATTACTCTGACGGCGGCCTCAGCAGAAAAAGGCCCGGCGTGTTCGAGACGCTGAAATAGCCGGCGGCGTTGGTGCCGCTTTGCAGGAGCATTCCGCTGATTTTTATCGGCGTCTTGGAGCCATTGGTGAAGGTGCCGCTGATGGCGCCTGTGCTGGGGCTGATCGTCAACGATAATTTGTTTGTGTTGGCCCCCGCGAGAGTGACTTTGCCTTTGCTGATGTTGACCGGGATGGTGTCGGTGAATCCGTTTTCCAGCAACAAGGTGACTTGGCCGTTCGTCAAATTCACCGTGTTCGAGCTTGCGTAGGTTGAGGCGTATACCGGGGTTGGATCGTTGGTGAAGCCCGCGCGGTAGAGGGAGGTTTTGATCTTGTTGGTGAGGCAGATCCAGCTTGCGTCCGCGGAAAGCCCGAAGGCATTCGCCGCGGCAATGGCGGCGCGGCTGGGACCGAAATAATTCCAACTCAGGAGCGAGCCGTTGCCGCTGTAAAGGGGAATGTATAATGGCCAATAGCCATCCTCCGAAACGTAGCTCGATTGGCTTACGGCGGTTCCGTCCGCAAGCGTGCCGCTGAAAGTGATCGCGCCGCTGGTGGCGACCGTCGCGGTTCCGAAACTTGCCCCGAACGGGCCGTCCGCTGAAATCGGCTGGCCGGGAATGACCAGTGTGTATTTTCCCGCGTAATTAATGGCCGAATGTTTTGTGCTGAAGACTTGCTGGTTGGCAAGAAGGCTCGAAGTAAACGAACCGTCGGTGATCGCGCCGGAAATTGTCTGCTCAGCCGCATTCAACTGGAGCGTCGTCGTCAGAGTGGATGATCCCTTGCGTGGCGTGACGATGGTTGCCAAACCGTCGAGAGAAAACTGGCCGGTCAGCGATGGTGTGTTTGTTCCAATGGTCAATTTTCCAGAAAGCGCTCCCTGGCTGCTCACGGTCAAAGTGACCGCGCCGGAGTTGGTCTGATTGCGCGGCGAACCGTCCGGCCAAAAGAGCCCATAATACGATCCTTGAAGCGGGATGAACGGATTCGTCACAAACGTGGCGGTGAAACTCATGTTGCTTTCCACGATGAATTTAGCGGCGGCCGAGTTTGTGATGACCGCGCCTCCCCAGCCGGCGAAGATGGCGCCGGGGCCGGCCTTGGCTGTCATCGTGTAGGTCTTTCCGACTGGCAGCGTTTTGCCGCCGTAATTTGGGGAGACCGTGCCGTTGCCCGAAACGACGACAGAAATTGCCGCCTCGACGGTTAAAACGGCCGCCGCGCTTTTCACTGTTCCGCGATCATCTGAGATAACGACACTATAACTGCCAGCGTCGCTTGGCTGAACTCCAGTCATGGCAAGGACGGGATTTGTCGTGCCGCTGAATTCGCCCTCTTCAGAAAGGCTCGCCCCGTTTTTGGCCCATCGATAGCTGAGGGCGGATTCTCCGATCGCCGAGACGCTAAAGAAAGCTTCGCCTCCAATGGGCGCGGAAATGCTTTGTGGCTGCCCCGTGATGTGGAGTTTTCCGAGAGTTGGCGTCACCGTCAGCGTGGCGATGGAGCTTGTGACACTCGCTCCGCCGATGCCGGTGGCAACGACGACATCGTAAGAACCGGCTTGGAACAACTGCGCATTTTTCACCGCGCAAGCGGAATTTGTGGCGGCGGGGATGTTCGTTCCGTTGAATTGCCATTGATAGGAAAACGTGCCGGGTCCGGTTAGTCCGACGCGAAAAGTTGCCGTTCCGCCCTCGGCCACCGTGACATTGGCCGGCTGTGACGTGATGGCAGGCGGGGTTTCAACCGCCAAGGCCGCCGACCAATTGAGGCCAAACAGCCCAAAAATCACCGGCCGAGCCAAGAGCGCCCAACTGCCCGGCTGGGTCGGCACGAAGGTGAACTGCGGGGAGGTGGCATAGTTCGTCGTGCTGTCAACCAATTGGCCGGCATTCGCCAGCGCGATATTTTGAATAGACCATCCGAAGCCGGGCGCGGTCTGCGAGTAATACGAGCCGCTGCCAATATAATCGTAATTGAAGCGCACTTGCGTCATTTCGCCCGCGTACTTTGCCAGCGACAACGTCTTGGAAGAGAAAGAAGACTGGCCCGACGGGCCGGCCTGCGTGAAAATGTCGGTCCACGTTTTTCCCGCGTCGGTCGAGACCTGCACGCGCGCGACTTCGCTGGCGGTTGACAGTCCCAGATAGCTCTGGAATTTCAGGGTCGTATTCGTGGCCGGAAAAACAGTCTCGTTGAATTCAAGCAGTTGCGCGGTGTCCGCATGATGGGTCAAATGAAAGCATTTTCCCGAGCCAACCGGCGCATTCGAGATCACGGAGGCCAACGGCGCCGGCGACATGGTAAAATTCTTCAATCCGCTGGTGGCATTGTCCGTGAGATTGCCGCTGACCAGGGAAGCAACCAGCCATTGATAACCCGTCGTGTTTGGATTGGCGGACGGCGTGACGGAGTAATTGTTTGACAGGTTCGTGGCGACAACAGCCGGGCCCGTCACCGCAGGCGGGACATAGTCCGGCCCCGGCACGGCGGGATCAAAATTGGTAACGCAATAAGTGACAGAAACCGTGCCCGACTGCTCGATAATGTTGGAGATCGAAATTGTGTAAACCGTATCATTTCCATCGAACGGGAAGCGCGCATTGTAGCTCGTATAATCCAAGCCCGCTGGATACCAGACGATCGTGTCCTCGCCGTCATCGCCGGAAAACCGCTGTGTCTGGACAGCCATCGGCACTCCGTTGCTGAGCATCGTGATCTCCGCCAGGGCGATATCCGCAGGCGTCCCCATGGCGAACGACCATTGGGGAAAGACGACCTGATAGGGGACGTAGCCGGGCGGTGGCCAGGCGACGAAGGGATGCGTGGTGGCAGGCCGAGGCCCGCCGTAATTGGAATCAATGACGAACGTGTCGTTGGCGGGCAAGTGGCCGTCCTGAGCCGGAACATCGCCAGTGGCCATGACCTGCGTTTGCGGATACAAAATAAACCTCCGATGCCCGACGAAGTAATTCTCCATCCCGTAATCCCACACGTATCCAGTGATGGCATCCGGTCCATTGAGGCCAAGCGCGATATTGGATGCAGACAGGGCGTTCGTTCCATTCGTCGCAAAGCAAGACCAGGTTAAAGGCACGCCTGAGTGCGCCAGCATATTATTGACAGATAGCATCAGCGCCGCGGACTGGCAGTTGGTTGCTTCCGAATCGGAAAACGTGATGTCCGCCGGGATTCCCGCCAAGGCGCGGAACCAGTTGATTCGCCATTGAATTGAATCTTGAAAAGCCGCGGAATTTGTGCCGGGAAAGCAGTTGGCGTCATTTGCCGTGGACTCCATCGGCACATTTTCGGATGCCAGATAAACCCCGTTGTAGAATTCCCTAACCTCTTCGCGCGAATTACCGTTGACCGTGAACACCACATTTCCATTGGCGTCATCCTTGCGAGGGGTGGTTGCGCCGGGCTTCGCCATGGCAGGCGCGGCGGCTGGAAGCGCCATCGACGGGGCAGGGCCGAGAACAGGCTCGGCTTGTTCATTCACCGTGGCCATGGCAAAAGCCCAAAACAAAGAAGCGAAAAAGGCGGCGGGGGTCTTCCGAAACAGAAAGGCTCTCATGATGATTTGGCGCGGCAAACCGGCAGAAACACGGATGAACGGGTCGCATGAGATCTGCCACGGTTAATAGCTGAGCAGGGTAGCCCGCCATGGGCCGCGCATCAAGATAAAAGCGGCCAAACCGTCTGGGGTGGGGCGTGAGACAGATTAGGGGAGCGCGGTCGTCCCGACCGCCGTCTTCGGCGTCCCGCCGAAAACTCCATTGCGTGTCGTCCATCTCGATGCGCGACAGATGCGGCGCCAAAGCGTCCCAAAACGCCCGGGGGTGTCGAATCCGCGGCGCCCGCCGAATGTCGATCTTCGATCTTCGGCCATATCGTTGAACCCTTTGCGGGCTTTATTGCCCAGCGCCTTGACACGCTTGGCAAGGTGCGAGTGGCGCCGTCGACGTCAAAGGGGTCACGGTGTTGCAGCGGCACGAAATCGCGTTGGACGAACGGTATCTGTGGGACTGATTCAACCCTTTCAGGGTTGTGGGCTTCGAACGCCGTTACCCAGGGCAGGCCTCTCTGAATCGGCCAACCGTGGGCTGAATGATTCAATCCTTTCAGGATTGCTGGGCTGGCTATCGCTATCGCTGCGCGCTGGAACACTGGGCTTCTGCTCTGAATGATTGACGCTCTTTGGGGTGTCAACGGGCGCGGGGCAAACCGGCAGCGGGTCGCCGTAGTCCTTCGAATGGGCTGCAAAATCGTATTGGCTTTCCGGGCCGGGGTTGGCTAAATGCAGCGGTGTTACATCAACAGACTCTGCGGCAGTCGGCGAGTTTCGCGGGAATAGGACTCCATAGCGGCAACCGGGTCAATATGACCTTCCTGCCGGCTCCGCCTAATTCCGGGATTCGGTTTCGGCGCGTGGATCTGGAGGGAAAGCCGGAAATTGAAGCCTGCGTTGGCAATGTTTCCGCCACCAACCGTTCCACCGCCATTTCCAAGGGTAATGCCAAAATCCTCACCGTTGAACACGTTCTGGCCGCTTTTGCCGGACGAGGTGTTGATAACGCCATTGTGGAATTGGACGCCAATGAACCGCCGATCGGCGATGGCAGCGCGCAGGAATACGTCAAGATGATCGAGTCGGCCGGTGTTGCCGCGCAGGACGAACCGCGCGAAGTGTTCAAGGTCACGTCGCCCATTTATTTTCAGAAGGACGACACGACGATTTCTGTATTTCCGCACGAAGCGTTCAAAATCACCTGCACAAGCGCGGATTCCAAAGGCCGCTTCACCCAGTTTTTCAGCGTCGAAGTGACGCCGGAGACGTGGGAGCGTGACTTGGCCAGCGCGCGGACGTTTTGTTTCTTCGAGGAAATTGAATACCTCATCAAAAGCGGCTTGATTAAAGGCGGCAGCCTGGAAAACGCCGTGGTCATCCGGGATGATGCCATCCTGACCACCGAGCCATTGCGCTATCCGGAGGAGTTTGTCCGGCACAAGATTTTGGACATCATCGGCGATCTTTCGCTGATCGGCTGCCCCATCGCGGCGCACATCGTGGCGGTGAAACCGAGCCACGCGGCCAATTGCGAGGTGGCCCGGCAGATTGCCGCCCAGAGGCGCAAGCCAATCGAAGCGGCGCAAAGTTTTGTGCCGCCACCGCCGCCGCCATCCGCGCCCGGAGAACCAGTGGTCATTCGCGACGGTGAGGAATTGGACACGGATCGTTTGATGAAGGTTTTGCCGCACCGCTATCCGTTCCTGATGGTGGACAAGATCATTAAGATTGATGGCAATAAAATCGTTGGTGTGAAAAACGTGACGATCAATGAGCCGTTTTTTCAGGGGCATTTTCCGAACCAGCCGATCATGCCGGGCGTGCTGCAACTGGAGGCGATTGCGCAGGTGGCCGGAGTGATGATGCTTCGCCAGGCCGAAAACTTCGGCAAGCTGGCTTACTTCATGTCCGCTGAAAGCGTCCGCTGGCGCAAGCCGGTGCGGCCGGGCGACACGATGCATATCGACGTGGAGTTGACGAAATCGCGGGGGAAAATCGGCAAGGCGAAGGGCACATGTCTTGTGAACGGCGAAGTCGTCAGCGAAGCGGAAGTGACGTTCATGCTTTTTGCGCGAAGTTAATCGGCTGTCGGAAACTTATGGAAATCGTTGTTATTTTAGGCAGGGACGCCTCGCCGAGGCGTCCGGTTGCGCGTGAAAAATGCCACCCCCCGAACGCCTTGGCGAGGCGTCCCTACCTCTTATCGGCATGATTCATCCGACGGCTGTCATTCATAAAAACGCGAGCATCGGCGAGGGATGCGAGATCGGCCCGTATTGCGTGATCGGCGAGCATGTGACGCTGGGCGACCGATGCCAGCTTCATTCGCACGTTGTCATTGATGGCCATACGACACTGGGCGAGAGCAACGAGATTTTCCCGTTCGCGAGCATTGGGCTGAAAACGCAGGACTTGAAGTGGAAGGGAGGCATCACCCGCACCGCGATCGGAAGCCACAATACGTTTCGCGAATACGTCACCATCCATAGCGCCACGGGCGATGGCGAGGTGACGACGGTCGGATCGAACAATCATATTCTGGCCTATTGCCACATTGCGCATAATGTCACTCTGGGCAATCACATCATCATGTCCAACGTGGCGACGCTGGCGGGGCACATTACGGTGGAGGATCGCGCGGTCATCGGAGGATTGGCGGCGGTGCATCAATTTTGCCGCATCGGGACGATGGCGATCATCGGCGGCTGCTCGAAGGTGGTGCAGGACGTCCCGCCTTACATGCTGGCCGACGGAAACCCCGCCTGCACGCGCACGATCAACAAAGTTGGATTGGAGCGCAACGGCGTTTCCGAGGAAGCCCAGGCCGCGCTCAAGCAGGCTTACAAAATTCTTTTTCGCGACGGCCTGACCATTTCAAACGCGCTATCAAAAATGGAATCAACGCTGCCGGCGCTGCCGGAGTTGAAGCATTTGACAGAGTTTGTCCGCGCCAGCGAGCGCGGCATAAGCAAGTAGCGGCGCGCTGCAAGGGAAATCGTGGACACCAACGCACTTAATTCTTTTCAGAACGGGCCGAGTATGCCGTTTTCGTTCAGCACGGCAACGCTGATCGCCTCGTTGATTTGGGGTTCGATTGGGATCGGCTTTTCAATCTACGGAAAAAAGCAGCGTTCAGCGGGGCCGTGGTTTGGCGGATTGGCGATGATCGGCATCTCGTATTTTATTTCGTCCGCGATTTGGATGAGCGTGACGGCGGTGGCATTGATCGCGGGAATCTGGGCATGGTCGCGCTACGGCCCGCAGGATTTGGGCGATTGAAGAACGACCTTGCTGGCATGGGCGGCGATCACACCGAACCTCTATTTAAAGGCTGGGCCAAACCGGGACCGATTCCGCCCGGCGCACTCGGCGGCGGGCCAGTCGTGGAACCGGGTGAAACATTGGATGCCATCAGCGGCTACTTTCGGCTTTTTCAACTGGCCGATGGCCACCGGTTTTCGACAGATGACGTCTTGACAGCATGGTATGGCACGACCTGTTGTCCGACCGCGCAAAGAGTCCTTGATCTTGGCAGCGGACTGGGCGCCGTGGGAATGATTGCCGCCTGGCGGCTGGCGGGCGCGAGGTTTGTCACGGTCGAAGCGCAGGAAGAAAGCGCGCGCCTGGCCCGGAAATCGGCTCGTTGGAATGGGCTGGAGGCGCGCTACGAAATCCGTCACGGCGATTTCCGCGATCGCTCCGTTTTGCCTCTGGAGGAAAAGTTCGATTTAATACTTGGCAGCCCGCCCTATTTTCCGCCGGGCAGCGGCGTCGAAGGGGACCATCCCCAGAAAATTGCCTGCCGTTTTGAAATGCGCGGCGATGTCTCCGATTATTGCGCCAACGCGGCGCTGCGGCTGAACCCCGGCGGAGTTTTTGTGTGCGTATTTCCAGTGATTCCGCCCGCGCAAAAAAGCCGGGTCGAAGCCGCCGCGACGACGGCGGGTTTGACGATCATTCGATGGCGCCCGGTGACGCTGCGCGAGCCCGAGCCTCCGTTGTTGGGTCTATTTTGCATGGCCAAAACGACCGATCTTCCTCCAACCGCATGCGAAAGGCCCTGGACGGAACCGCCACTAGTCATTCGAACCACAGAGGGACGGATTCATCCCGAGTACTCGGTCGTCAAAATGTCGTTTGGTTTTCCCCCGTAGAGCGGTCGCGCAGCAAGGTCGTTGAGGCAATTAGACACAATATAAAAAACGTTTGATTTTTACAAGAAAGTTGCCTAAAATGCAACTATCTCGTTAAAATAATGCATCCTAATCAGACAATTGAGCACCCGTCCGACGTTGGCCAAGATTTGCTTTTGGACACGATTCGCATGCGACATTTGCTGCACGATGTTTCCGATGTTCGTGGGAAAATTGCGAGAATGTTAAGCTCCGGCGAGCTGATTCAACTGCGTCGCGGACTTTATGCGAATCGGCCGAACATTGATGCTCGTTGCTTGGCTGGTTCCATCTATGGTCCTTCCTACGTCAGCTTTGAAACGGCGCTTGCATGGCACGGAATGATACCGGAAGCCGTTATTGAATGCATCTCAGCGACCACCAAGCGTGCGGCCAGTTTCGAGAACGCCTTTGGACGCTATCATTACCGGCATGTGCCGGAAGAGGTTTATCCTGTGGGAATCCGGCGCGTGACGAACTTGGATCTGCCTTTTCTCATAGCCAGCCCCACAAAGGGTCTTTGTGACCGTATTGCTCTCGAGGCGGGCTTCCGATCACTGCCTGACGTAGCCCGCTGGCTCGAAGGAATGAGAATTGATCTTGGAACGAGCTTGGACAAGGCCGAACTTGCATCCTGTGCAGTCAACTATGGCAGCCCCGCTGTTCGGTTGCTCCGGCAATTTGCGTTGAAGAAAGGTTTCGTTAAATGAACTCCGCTCTAAGGGACATGCTGGCTGCCTACCAGCCAAAGACTCAGCTTGATTACCAGAATGCGGCGCGTGAAGTGGTCCAAGAACTGGCGTTGCTCGGCCTGTGGCGAAGGGGGTTTTTCGCCAATGCCGCTTTTTATGGAGGCACTGCTTTGAGAATCTTTCACGGACTGCGGCGATTCTCGGAGGATCTCGATTTTTCGCTGCTCGAAGCAAACGCCGACGTTAGACTTGACCGGTATCTATCGGACATTGGCACCGAACTGAAATCTTGGGGTTTTACTTTCGAAGCAGAGAGTCGCTCATCGGGGAATCGAACCGGGATTGAATCAGCATTTCTAAAAGGAAGCACACAGCTTAATCTGCTTTATATTGGCGCGCCTCCTGAGCTTGCGCGAAGAATGCACTCGGATCAGAAAATTAGAATCAAGCTGGAGATGGATCTCCAGCCACCGCCGGATGCCAGCACCGAGTTTCGTTCCCAGATCTTGCCGACTCCCTACCAGGTCAGGCTCTATGATCTGGGCAGTCTTTTCGCTGGCAAGCTTCACGCCGTTTTGTGCCGGGGGTGGAAGAACCGCGTAAAGGGCCGGGATTATTATGACTTCGTCTGGTATGTGGGGCGAAAAGTTGTGCCCAACTTGAAGCACCTCGATGCCCGAATGCGCCAGTCCAAATACTGGAAGGGAGAACCCCTTGCGACGGAGAGTTTAAAAGCTCTGCTCGTAAAGCGCTTTGGTGAAATCAATTTCCGGGAGGCTGCCAATGAGGTGCGGGTTTTTCTGCAAGACCCTCGCGAGGTTGAGCTTTGGTCAAAAGAATTTTTTGTTGATCTGGCCAATCGCATCCCGACGGGTTGAAGTGAAGCGAGGACTGCCTGCTGGGGTCAAGAGTCCAGCTTCCATTGTGTTTGACGGGACAGTGTGAGTTGATATCTGCCGTTTTTGCGGCGGAGGCGGGCGGTTTCGTTGAAGGCGGCGGACAGCGCGGCGGAGGTCAAGACGGTTTTTAATTCACCCGATTTCATCACTTTCGCGCTCTTCAAAATCAGCACATGTGAGAAGACGGGCATGATTTCTTCGACGTGATGCGTCACCAGTACCAGCGTCGGCCCGTTCTTCTGCTGGCCGAGGCGCTGGAGGAATTGAAGGAACCGTTCGCGCGCCGCCGGATCAAGTCCGGCGCACGGCTCGTCCAGGATAAGAATCGCGGGTTCGGCCATCAGAGCGCGGCCAATCAGGACGCGCTGGCGCTCGCCTTGGGACAGATACAGCCATGGGCGCGAGGCCAGCGGTTCGCATTCGACCTGCTTTAAAATCCGCGCGGCGCGGCGGCGGTCTGCGGCGGTCATTTTGCCCCAGAAATCGATCATCGCAAATTTTCCGCTGGCAACAGTGTCCAAGGCGGGTTCGTCGTCGGGAATTCTTTGGCGGATGGCGGAACTGACTAATCCAAGGCGCTGGCGCAGTTCCCGCCAATCGGAACGGCCATAACGATGCCCGAGAACTTCAACTTCCCCGGACGACGGCGTCAAGTAACCGGTCAAAGCGGCCAGCAGCGATGTTTTTCCAGAACCGTTCGCGCCGAGAATGACCCAGTGCTGGCCAGGTTCAACACGCCAGTGGATGGCATCGAGAATAACTGTTTGCCCCCGGCGAATCGTCAGCCCGGAGACGTTAAGGATGCTTTCGAACACAACGTCTTGAATAATTGCCACAGGCAATTATTCAAGACGTTGTGTTTAGGTTGCAATGAGATAGCAGACCCATGCCAGAAGCCCGCAGGTAATAATCCCCACAATGATCGCCGCGATCAGGTTGCGTATGAAGCGCTTCCGCGCTCCGCGCCCCTGACCCGGCAGCAGATAATAAAAACTCTTGGGTTTCTTGGCCACTCCACTCCATTCTTTGGCAACGGGGGATTCAGCTTGCCTTGAAATCGTAACATTTGTCAACATCCCGCCGTGCTTTTTTTGAGTAAGCTCTGTGCCGCTGTGGCTTTGGCCTCTGTCGCCCTCGCGGCGCAGGCAAATGCGCAGATTCCACTCCTCGAAACTATGTCGATGTCCCGCCAAATGGTGGTGGTCACCACCAAGGACTGGACGGCCACGGACGGCACGTTGCGATATTTTGAACGCAAGGAGAACGGATGGGACCAGGTCGGGACGGCAATGCCGATTGTCGTTGGCCGGAGCGGGATGGGGTGGGGGCTTGGCATGACCAATCAGCCCGCAGCCCTGGTGCCGAATGATCCGCAAAAACACGAGGGCGACGGCAGAAGCCCGGCCGGTATTTTCCATCTTCCCTATGCCTTTGGCTACGCCGCGCCGGACGACGTCACCGAAATTAAACTGCCTTACATCCAATGCACTTCCAGTGTCGAGTGCATCGACGACACCAATTCCACCTATTACAATATCGTCAAGGATCGCAAGGCAGTGGAGAAGCCCGACTGGAAAAGCTCCGAGAAAATGAAAATGGCGGATGATGAGTATAAGCTTGGAATTTTCGTGGCCCACAATTCTGGAGGCGTGGTGCCTGGGGCCGGTTCCTGTGTTTTCATGCACATTTGGAAAGGGCCGGGCAAGCCGACCAGCGGCTGCACGGCGATGAAGGAAAGCTCAATGGAGACCTTGCTGGGCTGGCTCGACGGCGCGTCCAAGCCGGTGCTGGTGCAAATGCCGGAGCCCGAATATCTGAAACGCCAGAAAAAGTGGCTCTTGCCGGCCATCCAATTTTGACGTGGCTGACCTCGCCAAGGACAAACACGAGCTGGTTCGCGGACTGGATTTCAGCGCCACCACTTCTCTGGTGGTCGGGACAATTATCGGCACTGGTGTCTTCCTGAAAACAAGCCGCATGGCCCAGGCGGTGGGAACGCCGTGGATGGTTTTGCTGGGGTGGGCAGCGGCGGGAATGTTGTCGCTCGCCGGGGCGCTGAGTTACGCCGAGCTTGGCGCAATGCTTCCCAACGCAGGGGGAGAATACGTTTACCTGCGCGTGGCCTACGGGAATATTCCCGCATTTCTCTTCGGCTGGATGCGCCTTGTCATTGGTTCCACCGGTTCGATCGCCAGTTTCGGCGCGGCCTTCGCAACATTTCTGGCTGTTTTGCTGCCGATGAGTTCGGCGTGGACGAAGGCGGTGGGGGTTGCGGTGATTTTGGCTTTCTCGGGAATCAATTGCCTTCGCGTCGCCATCGGCGGGCACGTGCAGGCGGCGCTGACGCTGGCCAAGGTGCTGGCCATCGCGACCATTGCGGGAGGCGTGTTTTTCTTTGCCCGCTCCGCGTCGTGGGAGCATTTCCGGACGCCTCCCGGCATTCCAAATTGGTGCGGTTTTTCCGCTTTTGGCGCGGCGATGCTGGCGGCGTTGTGGGCTTTCGACGGCTGGAACAATATGCCGATGGCGGCGGGGGAAGTTCGCGATCCGGGCCGCAACATTCCTCGCGCGCTCATCGTGGGAATGGCGATTGTGCTGCTGGTGTATGGCGTGGTGAATGTCGCTTATTTCTACGCGCTTCCGATTGGCGAAATCGCCTCCTCCAGCACCAGTTTTGGCAAGGCGACGCTGCCGGTCGCGTCGAAAGCGGCGCAGACTTTCTTGCCGGGCTCCGGAGCGGAGTTGGTAGCCATCGCCGCGATGCTGTCAACTATTGGCGCGCTGAACGGGTCGATTCTGACCGGCGCGCGGATACCTTATGCGATGGCGCGGGACGGTTTGTTTTTTGAGAGCTTCGGGAAGCTCGGTGGAAAATCCGCCGTGCCGGTGTCGGCGATTCTGCTGCAAGGTTTGTGGGCCTCGCTGCTGGTGATTTCGGCCACGTTCGACCAATTAACCGACTGCGTCATTTTCGCGAGCATGATTTTTTACGCGGCGGCGACCGGTGCGGTTTTTGTCCTGCGACGGAGACAGCCCGATGCGCCGCGCCCGTACAAAACATTGGGATATCCGGCGGTGCCAATCATTTTCATCGCGGTCGCGCTTTGGCTGCTGGCCAATACATTGATGACGAACCCAAAGGAATCCGCGGTTGGCCTCGGACTCATCAGCCTCGGCTTGCCGGTCTACATTTGGCGGGCGCGGAAGCTGCAGACCAACTCGGCAGGGCGAGACTGTGTCGAGCCCTGATTGGATTTTGGGACGGGAATTTAATCAGGGCTCGACCGAGTCTCGCCCTGCCGTCTGACTATTTGGCTGTTGCCGCCGCTCCGGTGGCCGGCGCCAGGCGCACGAGTTTCAGGTCCATCGCGTTGAGATTCGTCCCAACCACAACGAGTTTCTCGCTGGCATTTGGTTCCAGCAATGAACCGGTCTTGTTGATGACGTCCACCTTAAATCCTTTCTGATCACACACCGCGACTTGCAAAAGGGGCTTGACGGCGGACGAGCTAATATTTGTCACATACAGAGTGCCTCTCAAACCATCCACCGTTCCGACCAAGGTTAGCGTTGAAGCCGCGAAGGCCGGATCCACCTTTGCGACAATGGAGGTTGGCTCCGCCGGGCGCATTGGCGCGAGGCGGGTGGAAGTATGCGGATTCGTAGACCCATCCGAGCTTGCTGAATCGCGACCGAGGCTATTGGGAGCAACCCGCTTGTTCGGGTCTTTCATTATGGGACGCACCAATTGCGACGGGGAACTCGCCACCTGGGCTTGCAGAATTACTCCACGGGCAAGCACCAAAGTTAACACGGCCGCCAAGCAAAAGAGCCTGCCATATTGGAAACTCGCCGATCGTCGCGCGAAAAGTAAAAGGGAACGGAGTGCGCCTGCGTTGTCATCCATGCTCTTACTTCCAAAAATATAATTGCGCATAAGGTATTCGCCGAACCGGGGAGCGATTATACAACACAAACTCTTTCTTGACAAGTCCCATCAATATTATGTTCAAAAAGAACGCTTCGCTCAAACGATTGGGAATAGATCGGCTCCCACGGCATCGCTTTGGAAATACCGTGAAATGCTCATTGCTCCGGCCTGTCGTCGCGGCTAATTATGCGCAGTGCGGGCAGGAGCCTATTCTACCATGTTCGTTGAAGCGGAAATGCGCCTTTTGAGGGCCTTTTCTGCTCTCCAAGCGCAGCTTTCCATCTGGCGAGAAAGGCCGATGCGGGATTGAGTCCGTAATCCTCCCTCATGTTATTCCTAAAGAATCTGAAATTGAATCTGTTGGGAAGGCTTTCACGTGTCACGACGCCTGGGAGGAAAATCCTCCCGCAGATTGATGGACTTCGATTCTTGGCGATTATGGCAGTTATCGCATACCATGTCCGAGGCATGTATTCCGTCCGGCGCGGGTTCACAAACCCTGGGGGGACGCAACCCGTTTTTTGGCTGAACACCGTTTTTGCGGCAGGCCATTATGGGGTCTCGTTGTTTTTTTCGATCAGCGGATTTATCCTTTCAGTTCCATTTGCCCGGCACGCACTTCGCGGGGCGCCCGCTGTAAACTTGCGCGAGTATTACCTTCGGCGCTTGACGAGGATTGAGCCGCCCTACGTCATTCAACTCGTCATTATGCTGGCGCTCTGCGCGTTCGTTTTACGGCACACGCCGTCGCAAACGCGCTTATATCACAATCCAGACTGGTTCCAGTTTGCCCTCGCGCATATTTCCAGCAGCCTTATTTATGCGCACAGTGCGATCTTTGGATACCATGCCTACCCCAATATCGTGCTTTGGTCGCTTGAGGTAGAGGTTCAGTTTTATCTGCTCGCGCCGTGGTTGGCTCGAATCTTCTTCGTTAAAGATAAAATACTCCGGTGGTCTTGCTTCATTGCTTTGATTGCCGCGGGCGTGTGCGCCGAATGCTTTTTCGGAAGCTACTATCGATATTGGACATCATTGGCCGGGAACTTGCATTTGTTTCTGGTTGGATTTTTGTTCGCGGACCTTTTCGTGGACGGCAGGCTGGAGTCGCTCAGCCGCTCCCCTTGGTGGGACTTGGGGTTCGCGATTGCGCTGGCTGTGGTGGTTCTTGCCACTGGGCACTTGATTTCAGTTCTTCTTCCGGTGGCCGTTTTTGCATGTTTTCTGGCGGCGTTTCGAGGCGTGCTGGCCGCTCGGCTCCTGCGGAATTCGTGGGTCGCTGTCATAGGCGGAATGTGTTATACAATTTACTTGTACCACGACTTCATCCTTTTGTTTGCTTTTAGGTTTACTGAGAAGATTCGAGTGGCAAACCTGTCCCTGGACTTGCTGATTCAGTTTGCCCTTATCACAACGACCATCGTTTCGGCGTGCGCGTTGCTGTTTGTCTTTCTGGAAAAGCCTTTCATGGACAGAGACTGGCCGATTAAATTCGCGCGGACGCTGCGCCGCTGGCGCTCGGGCCGGGCCGGCGACCTCGTTGGCGGAGATCCGGAAAGGCCTGAAGAGATAGAACAAAAGCCGAATGCGTAACGAATTTTCATCCACGAATCAGTGTCATTTTAGGCAAGCCGTCCGAACGAGCATTCGACCTCGGCCGGAATGAGATCAAGGGACAAGACGGATGCCTGGTTTCTGATTTCCGATTCTGCGAGTGTCTAAACACGCGGCGCGTGGTTACGTCTTTTTGCCAGCGGCCAGGGATTCGTTGACCGTGCGCAGTTTGGCGGCGAGATCTTGCGCCAGATTTCGCATCACCATCATCCCCAGCGTCGGCTCCCGGCGGACAAGTTCGGTGAAGGCATCGCGCTTCATCACCAGCAAAATGGTCGGAACGGCGGCGATGGCAAAGGCGGTGCGAGGGGAGCCATCCAGGAACGCCAGCTCCCCCATGATCTTGCCATCCGAGATTTGCGCTATGGGAGGGGCGTTCAGGTCCATTTGAATATTGATTTTTCCACGGAGCACGACAAACGCTTCGTCTCCCGATTCGCCGCGGGCAAACACTTGCTCGCCAGGGCGGTAAAGTTTTTGCACGAACAGCCGCGCCATCTTCCGCAATTCGCCGTCCCCGAGGTTCCCGAACATGGAGAGCGGACGCAGCAGATTGATGATGGCCAGCCCCATTTTCTGGTCTTCAAAATTGCGGTCGATGATCTGGACGATGGATCTGGCGTGGCTTGTGAAACCTCCCGGCTCGAGCGAATAGCTCACGTGCAATTTAACCATCTTGACCACGTCCGCATATTGACCGTTGCGGCAATAGAAAGCGGGCAGGTAAGCCACCGGAACAAATCCAAGCTGTTCAGCGCTTTTCAGCAGACGCGGCGCGGTGGCCAGAATATCAACCTCCGTGTAAACAGCATTGGTCTGCGTCTGCATCGTTTTGACGACGTGGGCGAGCAGGGCGCCCATGGAAATATCGTCACAGGAAAAGGCATCGATGATTCTGTCGCAGCGGTCCTGTTCGTCAAAATAACAGCTCATCCCGGATGAAATTCTCTCGCCCCGGATTCCGAGGAATGCCCGCGGCTTGCGGTCAGCGGGCAGCCGCATCATGCCAAAACCGCAGTTGAAATGGCCGGAAACCTCGATGGGAGGATTGATGTTCCCCAGCTTGGAATGCCATCGCTCAAAATCTTCCGGCGTCGCGTCGTGAATTTTGAAATCCGATGTGAGCGGGTAGCCGCAGGCCCCATCCCGCACTGTCATATGAACAGGAATCTGGAGGTTTTCCAGGGCGGCGGTGGCCAGCTCGCTGACCTGCGGCAGCGATTCAGAAAGCGGATGACGCGTCACCAGGACGGAGTTCGCCCCTCGCACGTAAAAAAGAATGCCGACGCGCTGCTGAAGCATGTGCTTGCTTGGCTGAAACCCGACACAAACGTAGCCCATTTTCTCAAACAGGACTTGCTGGGCGTTGTCGTCGGCGGCGAGGCGCACGATGCTCATCTCTCCGCGCTTGGTGGCGATTTCGTTGACCGCATGGAGGAGGGCGGCGGCGGAGTTGTCGGCCACGCTCTCGGGACGCAGAAGATTGCGGCCGAGATTGGCTACCGGATTGCCATCCGGCCCCCAGGGCTTGAGGAAAGATACACTGCCGGAAAGTCTGCCGGATGATTCGGCCACCCAGGTTTCTTCGCCATTGCCCGGGTCGAGCAGGGCCCGGATGCATTTGATATCATACAGGTCCTTCCCGGGGTAGGAATCGCCGAGGGTTGCCCGGACGAGACTCAGCCACTCGGGAGCATCTGCCGCAGTTGCCTGTCTTATGCTCAAACCCATGATTGTATGTTCTCGCGAGAGAAACTCTGTTGTCAGGGTTTATTTGGTGCCCGCGACAGGACTTGAACCTGTACGATGTTACTCACTAGAACCTGAATCTAGCGCGTCTGCCAATTCCGCCACGCGGGCTGAAAACTTACCAAGTCTCTCAGAATCGCCTTAAGCAATATCACAGCCGCGAACGGCAAAGCAACAGTGAATTTCGATCAGGTTGATTCGATCAATTCCGGCGCCCGCTCACAGGCGCTTGAAAACCGACTCCATCCGGCTCGTCCATTTGAAACTTGGATTTGCCGCGTGGATTTTCTTGCGGGAATGGGTGCTGTCCATCGTGTAAATGGCGTAGTCAAAGGGTTTCTGCCGGTAGGCGCCCGCCGCCAGCCTCCGGAGACGATGCCGCATAATAAGCAGCGGGGAGAGTTTGCGAGCCCAGGCTGGCGCGGAGTCTGAAATCGCCTTTCGCTCTCGTTGGGCGTTGGCGCCGAGGTTCATGTTCTCGCCCGTGTCGGCGAAGGTTGAAATAAATTTATCAAGCGTTCCGACGCGAACTCCTTTGTTCATCGCGCGCAACACCCATTCGGCATCACCGCAATCACGCCATTTGATGTCGAAGAAAAGATTGTGCTCGTCAATGAGCGACCGGCGGAAAAACATGGCGGCGGTGAAGGTCGGCAAATGAGAAATCATGACGTGATATTTGGAGGGCGTTTGCACCTTTCGATAGCACACCAGCTCTCCCTTTGGATCGACGATCAGGCAATTGCCGAAAAGCAAGCCCACTGACGGGTGTTGGTCAAAGTAATCGCCAACCGCCGCCAGCGCCCCCGGCAGATATTGTTCGTCGCAATTGAGGTAGGAGAGAATCTCGCCGGAGGCGCGTTTGAGGCCCCGATTGACGGCATCATACATGCCCGCGTCCTTTTCCGAAAACGCCTTCACGCGCCGGTCGCTCAAAAGCCAGTCGAGCGTGCCGTCCGTTGAGCCGGCGTCCTGGACAATGTGCTCGTGCTCAACGCCTTGATCGGCGACGGACGCGACGCAAAGCTTCAGCCACTGGGACTGCTTAAAGCTGGGGGTGACAACGGAAAAACGCATGCAAATCAAGCAGGCTCCAGGAGGGCGGCGGACGGAGCCAGGACGGCCCGAGGCGCTGCCTTCCTGCAAACACCATGATTGAGGCTCACGCTGAACCCCAGCAATCCAGTAAATATATATAATTGACCGCTCATGGCGCCAAAGACAAAAATAAAACACAATGCTTGCGTCATGTAATAAGTAAGAAGGAGTGAATTTATTTTCTTCAGGCGCGCATCGCCATAGCGGTAATTGAGATAGAGCACTTTGATCCCCGCGAATATCAGCCAGACGAAGCCGATGCAGCCAAAGATACCAAAGGGGATCAGCACCGACAGCGGACCGCTGTGAAAGTCACCGCCTACTTCGAAGGCTGCGTAACTCGGAAGAAGTCCCGACCGCACGGCCTCGGTGGTCAGGTAAAGCTCTCCCGGGTCGATGACGTATCCTTTTCCTACAATCAGGTATTTGGGAATTTGACTCAGAATATCACCCCACATCTGCAGCCGCCACTCGGTGGAAGAGACCGTCTCTTCCTTCACGTCTGAACTGATCGAAATGGGCAGGAACGCCAGGCTCCGCTGGACGGCGCGCGGCAGCTTTTCAGAGACAAGCAAGAGTGGAAGCGCGCACGCGATAGCCAAGAGCACCACAGGCAATAACGCTGTTTTCCACAGCCCTTCGACAAAAAACTGCACCACCAGCAAGCTCATGATTAAGATCAACTCCGCACGAAAACCGCAAAACAGGCCGCATGCCAATGCCAGCAGCAGACAGCCGTAGCGCCATGGCTTTTCCCATTGGAGCGAGCCTCGAAGTCCCCAGCGCGCCATGGCAAAACAAAGCAAACCCGCGCCCGCCGGCCCCAATCCGCCCAACCGATTGACTATGTTCGGATCCCATCCCGAGGCGACCTGGGATCCGATAAAGTCCGGCGGAATCACGGCAAAGAGGAAGTAAAACGCAGGGCCCAGCGCATAAACAAGATTTCCGAGGGCGTAAGAAACGCTGGAAAGAAAAAACCAATTGGCAGCCCGCTGGCTGTCTTGCAGCGAAATTCTTTCAGAAGTGAGCGCAAAATACCCGAGAACGGAGGCCAGCACGTAAATGTAGCTTTTGGATCCATATTCCGCGCTGCCAAATACACGCAGCCCGAGTCCGCCCCGGATTACGGCAGTGGCAGCCACTGTCAATGAAATAAGCGCCAGGGGGCGGTTGACTTCCGGCACGGACAGGAACGATTTGAGACCCAAGACCCGGTTGACCCACGCGATGCCGAATCCAAGCAGCGCCAAAACGAGCCATGACCTGGGCTGCCCGGGCAAAAAACCCAGCACGAACGCTGAATTCCAAAAAATGATAACAAGTTTATGGTGCCACTGGATGATGAGTGGAAGCGATAAGCAGAACACCACGAATCCAACGGTGGCGATATTCGTCATATCCGGGGTTGCCACGAGATAACCCAACCCAACGGCCAGAGGGATGCCGATGAAATATGCGAGTATGCGTTGCGAAAATCGGTTCATTCAATTTATCGCAAGATGTTAGAGCGGCGCCAAAGAATAGGCGGAAGCATTCGTTAATCCGCGGGCGTCGAAAATCCTGTTCGGGAATCCCATTGCAAGCTGGTTGTTCGCTGACCGAGTGCCCGAAGCTCCGTCGCCCATAAACTTGCGCGGATATTCCGGCCGGTGCTTGGAATACAAACCTCTCTGCATAGCAAGGGTGATCATGTGGTTGCCACAGGCGACGGTGATGTCAGAGGCGAAGACGAAGTAGATGGCATTGGGGCAACGGAAACAGCCCGTCTGCATACCCCTCGGTTCACGCTCACGCTTAGTCCCACCACTCCCAGGAAAACCGAAAGCTGGGAACTCAAGGCCCCAAAAATAAAGAAAAAGGCAATCACTTGAGCCAGGAAATACGAGAACAGCACGCCATTGATCAGCTTGAGATTGGATTCGCCATACCGAAAATTGGAATACACAACCTTAAGGCCTGCCCAAAGCAGCCAAAGGAAGATGGCGGAGCCGGCAACGCCGAATGGGATCAATACGGATAGCGGTCCACTATGATAGTCGCCCGACAGCCGGGAGACTTCATATCCGGGCAAGGCGCCTCTTCGAGCCGCCTCTTCCGTCAAATAGAGTTCAGTCGGGTCGATGGCATACCCCTTTCCCAGCAGGAGATATCTGGGGACTTCCTTTAAGGCTTCAGCCCACATGTCGAACCGCCACTGGGACGATGCTTCGGCCTCTTCGCGGACGCTCGGATCAATCGTAACCGGCAAGAACGCCAAGGTGCGCTGAATGGCCCGCGGCATATGGTCGAGGTAGAGAAGCACCGGAGCAGCGCACAAGACGCCCAGCAAACAGAAAATAGGCAGCCAAGCCGTTTTCCAGAGTCCTTCCACAAGAAACTGTATGACAAAAAAGATCGTAAGGAAAAGCAGCTCCGCGCGAAAACCGCTCAGAAGGGCTGCTGCCCACGCAAGGGAAAATAGCAAAAGCCGCCACGGCTTTAACCACTGAAGGATTCCAGTTATCCCCCATTTTGAAATGACCAGCGCCATCAATCCAATGGCGGCAGGGCCGAATCCGCTAAACCGCCTTATGGCGGTGTCCGAATAATCCGCAGCCGCCTGGCTGGTTGCCGAGCCAGCGCTGACAAAGAGATAAATAAAATAAAAACTCGTACCCAGGATATACCCAAGATTGGCCAGTGCGAATGTAATACCGGAAGCAAAGAACCAGCGCACGCACGGGATTCTCTGCGCCATCGGCACGGGCTGCGAAACGAGCCCAAAGTACCCAATGATCGCGCTAACTATGTAAAAATAGTTTTTTCCGCCGAAAGAACTGCTGCCAAAGCTGTGCAACCCCAACCCTCCTCGAAGCCTCGCCGTCAATAAAATCAAGATCGCAAAAGCGATGAGAGGCTTCGTCATTTCCGGCGCACGGAGGAAAGGCCGACGCGACAAAGTTGAATAAACCAGCCCAATTCCAAAAGTCAGAAAACCGAATATCATCCAAAACGGCAGCGCGCCAGGCAAAAAACCCGCCATGAATGCCGAATTCCAAAGAATAATCAAAAAACCATGGCTATGCTGCGTCAGCAGCGGCAGGGCCAGGACGAAAAATACCAGTCCCACCATCGCAATGCTTGCCGAATCAGGCGTCGCCGCCAGCCAGCCCAGCATCAGGGCCAATGGGATCGCTACGGCATATAACGTCAGGAGGCGCTGGAATCTATACATTCGTGCTAGTTATGCTGCCTCGGCGCTCACCCGCTAAGCAAGAACTTTCGATCCGGCCCCGCCTCGTCCGTACCTAAGGAGTGGCAGGGAGAACCAGCGGTAAATCACGGCGATGAGAATCGTGGTGAAAAGGAGAGACCCTCCTGCGATCGCGGCGTATTTGAAAACCGAGCCTCCAGCCGGCCCAAAGTAATGCCTTGCCCAACCATTAATGGGTTGATGGAACAGATACCATTCATAGCTCACGATGCCGCACCAGCGCAGCCATGGAGCGCACAACATCCTGGCAATCGAATGCCGCGGGTCGGCTACGTAGCAGAGCAGGCAGCCCGACGCGATTTTTGAAATCCAGTCCGCGGCGGCCTCCAGCGCGGCGCGGGGGTTTTGCGGATGCGTCTCTATCCAGCCAAAGGCAAGCAAAACGACCGGCCAGAGGACCAGCCCGACGACGCCAATGTGCGCCCAGGATTTCCTCAGCAGCCCCGCATTCTCCAAACCACCCATCAGCACTCCCAAACAAAAACAATCCAACATCGAAGGAAAATGCGAGTTGATTTCCGGACGGAAAGTGGCCGAAAGCCCCGTCAGAAGACGGAAGCCAGCGGGGACGGCGAAAAACAGCAGCGGAATGAGCCAGAGGCAGATTTTGGGTGGGAGTTTTTTCAGGGCCACAAACAATAGCGGGAGCACCGCATAGAATTGCGCTTCGACCACCAGCGTCCACATCACGGGGTTGACGCTGCCGCTGACAGGCACCAGCAACGGCAGTCCTGCCAGCCATTTTGCGCCGATCCACCAATACGACCCATCTCCCGAGGCCAGGGCAAAGATGGGGACGAACACAAGAATGGAAAGCGCCAGCGGAGGATAGATTTTCCAAAAGCGCCTCCAGCCGTAACGCTTCGGGACCGCCTCCGGGGAGGCGGCGAATTTGCGCTTCCAGAACGGCCAGGAAATCAGAAAGCCCGAAAGCGCAAAAAAGAGAGAAACTCCGCGTCCGCATCCCTCGACCATGCCGCCGACAAAATGCTCGGCTTTGCTCCCCGCTGGATTGAAGTAGAGGTGATGGCAGACGAGCACCATCAAGATCGCGATCCCGCGAAGGCCGTCGATAAAATCATAATTCCGATTCAGGCTGGGATCGACATGCCAGGAATCCAGCCAGTGTGTTTTTGGCCCGCGGTGTTCGGCGGTTGGCATAAAGATTAAAGCCGTATCGCGTCTCCGCGGCGCGATCCCGCCGCTTTTTCGATCACTTCGCGCCGGATATCCACGAGGCTCGTTTAACTGGCAGGGAGTGAGACAGGTCTCGTGACTTTTGCTTCACGGCGGCGGCCCAGACACTCGCATTTCGTTTACTCATCGTTGCAATCAAAACACGATTTTACCGCGAATCCAAGGTGGGGGCAATTCATTTTGGGGGGAGGCAAGATGATTTTTCGTTCCATCTGTGGGATGGAACGCGACGGCCCATCGCAAATCAACTGTGGATCCGGATGATTCGGGTTAGCGCACCTTCACTATGACACCGTTGGTGACGTAAAACGTCGGGTCCCGGTGCCATCCCAAAAAAACTGGCCCGTGAACATGTTGGCAGGGTTGGTGAGGATGGCTGGCCCTTGGAAATAATTTGAGCCCGTAAAAACCTGGCTTTGTCCAACCAAAGCCACATTGGTCGGAAGCAGGCTATTTGGCAGGAGGCCGCTTATTCGGCTGGCTGGCACTGAGTCAACAGTGGCCGAATCCACGGAATAAGGCACGGCAGTCAGCGGCAGCCGCGGCGCCAAGGCGGCGAAGTCGGAGGCGAGATTGGTCTTCGCGGAGATTTGCAGCCAGAGCGCCTGCCCTGCGAAAACGCCCGTTCCGAAATCGAGCGACACGGCGAAAACCCCGTTGCTGATCGGCACGGCGTTGGTGAGCACGACTCCTAGGCCGGTGCCATCGGTGGGTGCGTCATAAATTTCAAATCGCAGGTCAAAGCTGCCATTAACAGGACAATTGCCGCTCGCCAAACACCCCTGATAGGTGAACATCGTCCCAACGGGATCTCCGAAAGCCGCCAGCGCAGTCATCCAGACGAAAAGCACCGCTAATTTTACCGGCGAGAATGCCGATCCCATGTCAAAGCAACGCGTCTCCCGCTTGCAGGAAGGAAGATTTTGCATTGGACAAGGTTTCCGCCTTAGCCAACGCCATCAACGCGTCGTCATGCAAATATTAGGTGTCCCGACAGCAGGGTTTTCATGAAGCGCGATACGCAACTGCCTTGAGCCGCGCGGCGCAGACATTTGGCCAGACGTCTTGCAAAAACCCCATGTGAAACGGCCTCGGAAGGGTCTTTCTGGCCCAGTCGCTCACATATGCCATCGGCCCCATCCCGCGGGTCACATCCCAGATGCTGGACTGGTCAAAACTGCCAATCGTGACCTGGGTGAAGCCCGCGCCCACCAGCAGGCGATGAAACATCAGCTTGCTGAAATAGCGAATATGGACGCCGTTAAACCGATTCTTCTTCGCGTCCTCCGGCTCCGAAGGCACTTGGGCTCGCAATAACGCCATTAACCGCCACGGATGGTATCCGAAATTTGGCACCGTCGCCACGAGCACACCACCGGGCTTCAAAACACGGAACAGTTCGCGGGCGGCTTTCAACGGATCAAAGAGGTGTTCGAGCACTTCCACACACACAGCGCCGTCGAAGCTCGAGTCCGGGCATTCGATAGAGGCTTTGTCGGGGTCGATTGGAAATGCCTCATAACCGCGGCGTCGCAAGGTTTCCAAGGCCATCGGCGCCACGTCGGCCCCGGCGTAGGATTTGACTGCCGGGGCCAGCAAATGCTGGTAGTAATGGCCGACGCCACACCCATAATCCAGCACGTGTTCGCGGCCAATAAGCGGGCCCATCACGCGCTTAAATTCCCGTTCGTCCCACTTGGGTCCCATTACGTGGAGGCCGTTGGCCCAATATTGATCGTAAAAACTCTCCGAATTCACCGCTGAATCTTAACGGCGGGGCCGCAACTTGCAAGGCACAAGGAAACCAAACGCATAGAGGAGCATTGCCTGGCGCGCCCATCGAAGCGCCAGAGCAGCAAATAAACTTGTAAGCACCCGGAATTGCTCAGACCATGCTTGAGGTTCGTGAACATCGACCCAATCATTTCTGCGTTATGGGATTAGACGAGACTTCAGCCATGCTGCTGTGCGCAGCCAAGTCGCTCGGCGTGGATTTCTCCCAAACGGCCACAATCGGCCGCCAGTCTTTTTGTCCGGGAGAATCTGCCTTGCGCCGCGTTTTTGCTACCCACGGCATCCACTTGGATGCCGGGGCCTTTATCAAAAACAACCAGTATTCTGATGAATTTTTCAAACAACTTGGCGCCAAGAGTGTCGATTCCATTGATGTATCGCCTTACGAGCAAGCAACCGTCCTCTTTGATATGAACGTCCCGCTGCCCGAGCAGTGGCGGGGCAAATTCTCCCTGGTGCATGACGGCGGCAGCATCGAGCACGTCTTCAATGTCCCGCAGGCATTCAAGAATTGCATGGAACTTGTCAAGGTGGGCGGCTTCTTCACCCAGGTGAATTGCGCCAACAATTGCACCGGGCACGGCTTCTGGCAGTTCAGTCCAGAGCTGATCTTCCGCATCTTCTCGGCTGCCAACGGCTTCGAACTGGTGGCGGTTCTTCTTCGCGAGGTGGTTCCACCGGGGCCCTGGTACATTGTGAGCGACCCGGAAAAAATGCGCCAGCGCGTCGAACTCGTCAACAGCAAGCCGACCTATATCAGCGTGATTGCCAAACGGATTGCCGAGGTCGAGATCTTCAAGGTTCCGCCGCAACAGAGTGACTATGTCTCCATGTGGGACCAGAGCGCGAAGAATGCCGCCGCGGGGCGGTCGTGGAAATCCTGCATTCCCAAGCCGCTAAAGAAGTCAATCAAGAGAATGAGAAAGGCAGTTTTTGAGTCAGACTTTGATCCAAGGTTTTATCGGCGCATCGATGACGAGTCGGTGCTTCGCGGGAACTTTCGGTAACAAGCGCGATGTGAGCCGGTTGCAATGTAATTCCCCCGGCTGATTCGATTTCCATGTCACGCATTAAGAGATTCACGCATTCCCTGCTTTCCGGTTACGTGCTGCTGGGATTGAACGTCTTGTTTACGCTGGGGTCGGTGCGCCTCGCCCTTCACTTTTTGGGGAAGCCGGAGTTCGGCCTGTGGGCCATTACGACGCAGATCGCGGGCTACATCGCTTTGATTGATCTTGGCATCACATCGGCATCCGCGCGGATTCTTATTGACTACAAGGATCACAAGGAGCCGGGCGCGTATGGAGGCATGATTCAAACGGGTGCCTGGGTGGGCATATCTCAGGCCTGCCTGGTTTGCTGTGCCGGATGCATTCTCGCGTTTGTGGCCGGGCCGCTCCTGAATATCGAGGCGAGATTCGAGCGCGAGTTTTTCTGGCTCTTGATCGCCCAGGCGGGCGTCACCGGAACCTTGTTCGCCACCCGGATCATTAGCAACATACTGATCGCCCACCAGAGATTCGATGTCGCGAACTATAGCGGCGCATTTTCATTGGTTGTCAACGGCGGGGTCATGTGGCTGGCGTTTGCCAAGGGTGCGGGAGTCTACAGCTTGATGTGGGGACAGGCAGCCGGCGTCATTTTGACCGCAGCCATCAATGGGATTTGGTGCTGCAAACTCGGCCTGCTCCCGGCGCGCGGCCAGTGGGGGCGGCCCTCTTGGAAGGGATTCCTGGAATTATTTGCCTTTGGTCGGGACATCTTCGTTTACACCCTCGGAGCCCAGCTTGTCAACGCCAGCCAGGCTGTGCTCTTGACGCGGCTGATGGGGCTGGATGCCGCTGCTGTCTGGAGCGTCACCACGCGCGCGTTTGTCCTTCTCCTGCAATTCGTCGGGAGGATTTTTGATTTCTCATCCTCGGCTCTGGCCGAAATGATGGTGCAAGGCCAGCGGGACAGGTTGATGCAGCGGTTCCGGGATGTGGCGGTCCTATCCACCAACTTGGCTGTCGCCGCCGGCGCTGTCCTGGCCGTCACGAATAACTCTTTTGTCCAAGTTTGGACCAAGGGCGAATTCGGATGGCCGCCGGTGAACGATATGCTTCTCGCCGTTTGGCTGGTATTATGCGTCACCGCAAAAGCGCATACGGGCCTGGTGGGGCAAACGAAGGTTTTCCGCTTCCTGCGCTATGTGTATTTTGTCGAGGGAATCTCATTTATCACACTCACTGTTCTATTTTATCGCTTCGGAGGCATCACTCTCATGCTGGCTGTGTCTGTTTTGTGCAGTCTTTGCTGGAGCTGCGCCTATGGGCTGTGGCGGACGCGCGGGTATTTTCACCTGACTTGGGCCGACATGGCTCATTGGCACAGAAGCACTCTTGCCCTGGCCGCAACGGTGGCGCCAGTCGCGTTTTTGGTTTGGTGGCTGGCCCGCAATCTGCCGCCTCTCCAGCGGCTCATTGCCAACGCAGCGATTGTGGGCGCGTGGACGGCTTTGATGTTTGTGCGTTATGGCCTGGGAGCGTCGTTGCGGATAGAAGTGTGCCGCCGCGCTCCGGTCTGGATGCAGCCGATTCTTTATCGCACTGGTTTTGCAAAATGAGAAAGAACGGCAAGCGCGCTTTATCGAACGGGAAGCGTTCCCAGCGTCGCCAAAATATCCATGATGCTCTTATCGAACGCATCGAAGCCGAGCGAAGTTCGGGTTTGATCCAGATTTTGCAGCCGTCTGCCGGCTTGAATTCTCGCCCACCACGCTAAGACAGCATTCGCCACCGCTTCGGGATCACGGATGGGAACAAGCTCGCCATTTTCCCCCGAGCGAATCACGTCGGAAGCGCCGCTGTTCCGCGTGGTAATCACGGGAAGGCCGCAGGCCAGCGCTTCCTTCACCACGAAGGCAAAGCCTTCTTCAATGGTGGGGAAAACAAAGATGTCCGAAGTTTGAAACCTCTCCACGTAGCGTTGGCGCTGCTCCTTGATTCCCAAATTAAGCGGCGGCGCCCATTCAATGGGCAAATCGCTATGACGATTCAAGATTTCCCGGACATCCTCCCGCACAATTTGGCTCAAACGCAAAACAGCGTCCGGCACCTTTTTCCGAATCAAACGAAACGCTTCCAGCAAGTAAGGGGTTCCTTTGCGCAGGCAGAGCGCTCCGGTATTGAGCAAAGTCAAGGGCCGGGAGGCGGGGCGTGGATCGGTCGGCGGTTTGAACCACCCCAAGTTTACGGGCTGATCATACAATAAAACCCGCCGCGGCTCCAATCCCTGCTCCAAAAAAGAATCCCGCACAAACGGGCTGCACGCGAACACGTAGTCGGAACGCTTGACGCTCTCCAATCCGCGATCATTGAAATGCTTGGCGACGGGTGGGTAGGGTGACCCCCATTTTTTGTGCTCCTCCATCAGGAGATCCCAAAATACGCGCGGATGCGAATTTTGAGCGTCGAGAAACGTCGTTCCCCCATGTTCCTTGCATCGCCTCATCGCCGCATTGGCAAAACCAAAGCTGGTCAAGAGGTGCTGCCCGGGGCGAAGGAGAGATCGGACCCAGCGATCATAGAGCGGGTAGAGCCTGAATCGAAACGACTCAGCCCGGGAAGTTGGGAGGAACCTGGTCGCTGCATACGCCAGCAGTCCAAATGCGGGTTTCAGGCGAGTGTGTTGCTCCGAAACCCCTTCCGTCCCTCGCCGAGTCCCCAGTGCATAAAAAGCGAGCAGGCCATGCTTCTCCAATGACCGCGCAAAATTGTCGTGCCCGCATCGGGCAAACGATGCCACCACGAAACTTTCCGGACGGAAAACCAATCCACCAGTTGCTTCTGTTTTCATATGTGCTGCCGGGATCCGGCGCAAATCGTTTCGTACAAATCTCTGTATTTCAGGCACATGGCCGAGCTGGTCATGCCTTTGCTTTGGACGTAAGCGGCGGCGTTTTGGCTAAGCCGGCGGCGCGTTTCGGATTCGACCACTAAACGCTCGATGGCCGCCGCCATTTCCGTCGGCTTCCGAGGTTCGACCAGCAGACCGTTGAAATCGTGCTGGATCATTTCTGGAATGCCTGAAACCCGCGTCCCAATGGAGGGTTTGCCTTGCCAAAGCGCTTCCATCAGGGACATCGGAGAGCCTTCGTAATGGGCGGGCTGCACATAAACGTCGACCGACTTCCAAAACGCCGATTTGTCCGTCAATCCTCCCGGCATCTGCACGGCGGACTCCAGTTTTAGCCGGCCGATCTCGCCACGCACCCAGGCGCCGCAGCCATCGTCGATATCCGGCCCGGCCAGGATCAGCCGGAGTTGCGGAAATTTCTGGTGCGCCGCCGCAAACGCCGTCAGCAAATCGTGCTGCCCTTTTCTCCACGCGATATGGCCCAGATTCGCAATGGTGATGACCTCGGGCGAAAGCACAGGCTTCGGCGGCGACCCTTGCAAGAGCGACGGGTAAATCGTTCTCATTTTCCGTTTTGCCCATGGAAACCAGCGGTCGATCTGGCCCCGGTTTTCGTCCGAAACGAAGACCTCCTGCCCGGCAGACAGCAAAAAACTCCAGGACGCCCAAGCCAAAAATGATTTCAAAGGCTTCAATGCGCGCGGATAATTCGGAGCAAACAATCCTTCGGTAAAAGAGGGGGCGCAATGATTGGTTAAAACCCAAGGCACTCCCGCCAGACAAAGCCGATGGAGCGGGCTGCGCCACGGAATATGCGCATCAAAGGTGAACGTTCCGCCGTGCAAGTGGATCAAGTCGTATTTTTCCGCCTTAACCTGCTCAACGAATTCATGCGCCGCCGCCCGATTCCAATGATGCACCGGAACTTTGATGCGGTGATGCAGGCACGACGCCAAATCCTTCGTCAGACCGGGGGCATCGATGTCAGGAGCCGCCAGGCTCAGGCTGAACTCTTTGGAAAGTTCGGCGATCATCGATTGGACGACCTTGCCCATGCCGCCAAGATCAAAGACCGGCCCGCCGCCCACCAGCAGTATTCGCAAAGGACTCGCAGTGGATGCGTTTCTGGGCGGAGCGGAGACCTGATGGCTAGTTAGAGTCAAACTCATCTTTAATTACTTGATGCCTGCTGGCGGTGTCAACGTCTGGCATGGCGAGCGTCGGGGCAGAGGCATCTTGATTCCAAGGTAGACGCCTCGCCATAAGCGCTAACCGTGGAATTGGTGTCTTTCCCTCTCGCCCCGCTTTCGGGGAGAGAGCCGGAGAGAGGGGATTTTGTAGAGTTCGACTTGACGTGTTCATAGCGGGCAACTGGTCCTGCGATCCCGGTGCCCCTCTCCCTAGCCCTCTCCCTGCTTCGCAGGGCGAGGGAATCAGAAGGGACGGCTCCGGCGACTCTTCCCGAGTTCGGAAGGTGCAATTTATGTGATAAAAACTCAAGGGTGCAATAGGGTGCAATAGGGTGCAATAGCGTGCAACGACTTTGAGGCGAAACTCGCCCCCAGAACCTCAGTCCTCAGTTCTTTCGTCTCAGTCCTATCATAAAGATACCTCATGCAGTTGGCTTCGGGGAGCGCGGTCGTCTCGACCGCTGTTTTCGGCGTCCCGCCGAAAACTCTTCGAGCAAAGGCATCTCACTAACCCGTGATAGCCAAAATCCTATGGAATTGTTCGGCGAAACGCCGCCCAGAGCGACCGAGACAGTCGCGCTCCCAAATCCAAATGAATTGTTCCTGCTCAGTCCTTTCCTCGCAGTCCTATCATATATACACATGAACGCACTTTGGCACGGATGGCGCGGGATGGAAAACCTACCGGAGTGTTTTTGGCACGATTTTTCGAAAATATTTGCGCATGAAATCGAGAAATGCACAAAATGTGTCTTTACAAATCTCCATGGGTAAATAAATTACCTGTGCCGTGAGCAAAAATCGGCCTCGTGCCGTGAGAACCTTCGGGGTTCCTATACTCACGGTTTTTTCTTTTTCGGCTTTGGCGGAGGAAACCGTTCTGACAGCTTCAATGGGGTTTGGACCGTGAAAAACGTTCCGTGTGGTTTGCCAAAATGGAGGTCGTGGATTTCGCTCACTTGGGGCCAGACGGCGTTCAAAAACCTGTCTTCCCGGATGACGAACCCGGTCCTCGGATCAATCTGATGCTGTTTGGTTTCCGCGTTGAATTTGACTTCGTAAAATCGCTGCAAAGCCCAAAGAAAATAATCCACCGCCTGAAGGCAGGGATTGTCCTTTGACGATTGCACCGTCACCGTCCACGCGTCGGGACCACCGCGGCCAAAGCCAAATTTCCGCTCGAAATCCGCCTCAGCGTGAGCCAGGGCCGTTTTAAGGGCCTCGTCGCGTTTGCTGTTGCCGCGTTTTGCCACGCAAACATCATAGCGATCAGCCAATCGATGAAATTTTCCAAACAACTCGCGCATCAGCGAATCATAGACGGAGTTTTCGTTGAAGCGGTAACCGGGATGATCGGCGCGCTTTGCCGCCTCGACCTTGGCGAGTTCCTGCTTGTCGCAGACGACGGCATAGAAACGCAATTGGTTGCCGAATTGCCGTAATAAATCAAACACCCGAAACCGAACTTCCGGCAAATCGTCCTTGGCGTGGAATGCGACGGCAGTTTTCCGGCGTTCCGGCTTGAAGGATTCCGTGCCAGAAAGCATCGGGTCAGCGAGCATCTGCTGACGCAATTCGGTCAGACTTCCAGCCAGCCCTTCTGGATTTTCAACCTCGAGCTTTCCGAGGATGAAAAAAC
Source organism: uncultured Verrucomicrobiae bacterium (assembly GCA_963764165.1). Lineage (GTDB taxonomy): Bacteria > Verrucomicrobiota > Verrucomicrobiia > Limisphaerales > Palsa-1400 > Palsa-1400. The sequence goes on along the minus strand of CAVXRD010000002.1, from coordinate 528,498 downwards.
GGGAACACCCAAACGTATCCACAATCACTTTTCCGCTTTCGTGGAAGAGAGTAGGCGTGCCAGCCTCGTCCACAAAAAGATGCTGCACCGCCTCCACGGAATTCAAAGCCTCGTCATCATCAATGGGCGTTCGCCTGTCGGGTGCGTTCCGTTGCCTGATCTCCCATGAGAATGCGAATGCTGTCCAGCTTTTGCCATTTGCCATCCAGGGCGAGGAGCGCGCCAATCTCAAAATAACCGCTGGCGATGTCAAATCCGCTGGCGATTTCCGTCCAGTCTTGAAGATATTTTAACCCCTTCCATTTATCGTCGCTGTTATCAACGATAAATAGTTCGCCCCCATTCTTCTCTTGCCCGTTCATACTTATGTTCGTTTGCTTAGGTAACGATGGTGAGCAGAATGAGCGGAGATTGCACTAACAAAAGCGATTTGGCGATTTTCGGATGCTGACAAATTGGCGACCAAACTTTTCCATTGCATTCACTCCTTTCCCCGCCCCGCGCAAACCCTTTGATACGCATCCAAAAAAAGCGTGGCCATGCGGGATGGGGAAAGATACTCGCGGCTGGCGATTAGGTTTTCGGGGGCGATCTGGCCCATTCGAAACAACGGATGCCGGCAGGCCTCCCGAATGGCTTTAATAAATTCCGCGAGATTCCCTGGCTCGAAAAGGATGCCGTTTTTTTGGGGTATGACGTAATCGGGAATTCCTCCTACGGCGCTGGCAACGACTGGCACACCTGCCACGACCGCCTCTTTGACCGCGTTGGGGCTGTTGTCCACCCGCGTGGGAAACAGCATGATCGTCGCCATGCTCAGTTCGCTGGCGACTTGTTCCGGTTTCAAGTGCCCCTTGAATTCGATCCGATCCCATAATGCTTTGGACAACGTGGCTTTTAACGGGTCAAGGAACGAAGCATTGGGGTCTCCGACGATCACTAATTGAAACGGCATTTCATTCACCAATTCATTGAGAGCTTTTAGGAGCAAATCGGATCCTTTCCGATGGTTGATGGTTCCAGCGGTCATGAATCGAATTGGCTCGGTGGCGGGCTGGCGCTTGATGTGGTGAAAAAGCCAGCTTGGGGCGTGCTCAACCTGATAGAGGTTGAGACGCGGGTTCATTTGCCGCAGAAATTCTATGGAAAACTTGGTTTCAGCCGTGACGTGCGCGCTTCCTGACACGCTTAGCTTTTCCGCCAGAACAGCCAGGCGCTCATGCTTCGACATGGGAATGTGCTGGCGGTACCAGTTGAACAATCCTTGAATCGTAATCAGGAAAGGCCACTTGCATCGGGTGGCGATCAGGCCCGCGCCTCTCTCATTGCCCCAGGCATGAACCACCTGAGGCTTAATCTTTTTGAGGACACGTTTTATGAGCAGCGTGTCGACCCAGAAAAAACTTGGGGCGCGCGTTCCGCCCCAGTATTTGACGACGTGGAAAGTGACCCCGTTGCGTTGGAACGAAAAAGATCGCTCAATGCCCGAGCGCAGCGCGATGATATGAAGCTGCAACGCGGGATTCCGCTCGAACTCGCCCAGCAAGACCACTTCCCACATGGCCGGATGCTGGCGGGGGAGGCGCAACACTTCCGCAGGCCCATCGGGCAGCCATTCGATGGGGAAATCGGAGATCCAGGCAACGGTCAATGGCGTCATGACGGGGCTCGAGGCAAAACGAGGTTGTCCTGTGTTTTCATGGCTGGGCAAATTTCCGATCAGGTTGGGAGCATTGCGGCGCCTGTCTTTTTGGGGCGAACCGAAGCCGGATTGCCCGTCGCAAGGCAATTTGCCGGCACATCTCGGGTGACCACCGAGCCGGCTCCCACAATGGCCCGATCCCCAATCGTAACCCCTTTAAGAATGATGGCGCGCGCACCTATGAAAACTTCGCGTCCAATTTTGATGGGGCGTGCATTGGAAGGGCTTGCCTCCCGCCATCCTTCCGGCGAAAGCTCGTGGAAATCGTTGTCAATAATCATCGCGCCGGAACCAATCAGGGTTCCTTCCCCGATTTCGATGGACGAGGCGGCGCATACCACGGTGCCACTCATGCCTGAATTCGCGCCGAGAGTGAGCCGGGCGTTCGGCGCCAGGGTTCGGATGACACAAGGCTGAAAGCACGCTAGCGGAGTTGCCCGCACCGCGCTGGCCAGCGTCACATTTCGTCCAAGGCTCAAGACGGAGTCGGGCGCGACACTAACAATAGGGCGCCCTGCAAACACGACTGTGGGGTCGCACTCCGCGCCCTTTAGCCGGGCTTCCATTCGCCAGAGGGCCGATTGCGACCGGCGGACGGAACTGATTACCGTTCCCAGCCATCGAGATATGCCTGCGCTCATGGCGGGATTGTTGCGGAATGCTGGCGGCTTTGCGAGTATTCTTCTCTGTCAATCGTGCATTGGGGTTCGATAAGAAGCAGGCGGGCCATGCCACGGAGCCCATTTCTAATCAAACTCCAGCCTGTCAAATATAGAACATTGGCCTTGAGACGCTTGACGGATTCGATTCCCGTTGCATCCTTTCGACGATGGAAACGACGAAAACAGACTCCGGTGGGGCTTTCAATGCGAGACAGCGCGCGCGGCGCTTGCGAATGATTGGCGCTGTCGTGCTGGCGTTCGGCGTTTTTGCGGCGGACGGAGTTTATTGGCTCGGCACCCGCTCCCCGGCGGGCGAGAGCCCTTTGCCCGTCGCCGGAGAAGACAAGAGCGCCACCCGCCAGTCGGAAATGCTTCTGGGAAAGCAAGCGGTGTTTGCCAGCGAGATGCAGCAAACGCTGAAGAATCCGATTGTCCAAGCGGGATTGGTTGTCGTCGTTGCAATCATTGTGGCGGGCGGCTTTTTTTATGCCGCAAGCGCGGCCAACCACGATGACCGGCTCGATTCGGAAGAGGCCTGACGATCGGCTGGAAGGCCCGCTATTTCTCTTGCGACTCAAGCCAGCGCTCGAATGCATCCGGGCCCAGCAATTGCTCCACTGTCTGCTCTTCTTCCACCCGCGTTTGCGAGAGCGCTTGAATTTTCTCATCGTTGCTCAAGGTGTCGTCGGAGCGGATGCGATCCATCTCTGCCTGCGACGCCCGGCTGATTTGATACAGCGGCACAATCATTTTTGCCGGCAAGCTCAACTGTTGCGCGAGCGCCTGCGTGTTCTGGTAAACAGGATCCTGGTTCAATTGGTAGGTCGCGTAGGCTTCTCCCAAAATTGTTTTGATGACGGCCTCGCTTTGCGTGGCCAGTTGCTGTTGCTGCTTCGCCAAGGCCGGATCCGAGCCGGAATAGAAAAAGACCGGCTGGCCGATGATGCCGCTCAGCGCGTTGTAAAGGGCGCTGAATTGGTCTGGCGTCAAAGTCATCGTCTTCATCATGTCGCGGAGCTGCTGCGCGGCAGGGGAATATCGCAGGAGAAATTCATCGTAGGGGGCGGGCTCCATCACCGACGCCAGGGCTGTCAAAGGTTCTTCTCGCAGGCGAACCATTTGCATCGGGTCGACCGCGGCGCCCGCCAGCCGTTGTTGCTGCTGGTAGGCATCAATCTTAAGCTGCGCCGCCGCCACGATGTCGAGAATCGCCTGTTTCGCGGACGGCGACAATTCGCCCAGCAGCGGCCCGGTCAAAGTTATGCCGCCTCGCGCTGCAATCGCTTCCTTGCTTTCCGCATCCCAACCCTGGCCGAGCAGTCCGGTCAGCAAGTCCCGCCGTTCGGATTCGAGAGCTTGCAGTTTGTCTTCCGCTGCTTTCGTCAATGCCGGATCCGGATTCGATTTCCACCACTGGAAATTTGGAAAATTCACCTCTGTCAGCCGTCTGGTGGCATAAATTCGGTTGATGTCGGACACCACAAGATCGCGGATGACTTGTTCGGGGCAGCCGATGGCGCGCAGGTTGGTGATTAATGTCGCGTAGTTAGTCGATCGTATTTGGTCCCAAGTGAAATTCTCCTGCCGAACAACGACGTTCGTTTTGACCAGCACGGTGGGAGCCGGGCTATCGGAATCCATTTCTTGCTCCCCAGGCTTCTTCGCGATAACGAGGCCAATCGCCAGAAGAACATTTAAGGCGACGGAAAGGACCAGCCAGAATCGCGCTCGCATTTCCGTATATTCCCCAAAACGGCTGCCTATGCAACCGTTTTGTCTGGATTGTTTTGGCGAGGCGAGACTCGTTGGAGCCGCAATTTAATCTTTTCGCAGCCGACTCATTTCTAACATTTCAGGGATCGCTCGCCCTGCCGCAAGAAAACAACAAGGGCGAAGCATTTCTGCTTCGCCCTTTCAAAAGCGTTCTTTAAGCGTGGTTCTGTCGTGGTCTCAAGTTCAACTCGAACTTGAAGTCTACGGCGAGCCGTAGCGGCCGGGGCCGGGGCCTTGGGTCGCGTCGCCGGGTGTGTAGATGACGGCCGGGCCGGGCGTCGGGGTGAAGGGCGGGCCCAATACGGGCGGCGCCACCGCGGGGCTTACTTGCGGGCCGGTGATGGGCGCTCCGCCGGAGATCGTCGGGGCGCCGACGCTGATGAGCGGGGCGGCGGCAACGGCGGCGGCGGCGGGCGTTCCGGTGTTGGCCACCAGGAGCATCGGTGTCACGCTGATGCCGGAGGTCAAGGCTTCGTTGTAGCTCTCCGTCAGGATGCCTTGCACGTCGGCCGGGCTGGTCTTCTCAGCGGTGCGGGCGGCGGCGGCCTGGATGGACTTCTTCAGGGCGGGGATTTGTTCTCCCACCGCCGCCAGGATCTGGCGGCTGAAAATCGGGGCGCCTTCGGCAGCGGCTTTGGCGATGACGCCGTAGTCCTGCGGATATTGCCTGATCAGGGCCGAGACGATTTCGGCGGCCTGGGCGGGGGCGGCGGTTGATGCGGCCTTGGCAATCTCGGCCAAACGGCGATGCTGCATCGCGCTGGCGGTCGCGGCCACCACGGGGGCCGTCGAGGGAGTTTGCCGGGACATGGCCGAAACCACAGACACGGTTGCGGAGGGGCTGATGCTCAGCGCGGCTTTGACGGCGGCGGCTGCCATCGGGCTCTGTTCCGCAGGCGTGGCTTGGCTTACCAGGCTGGCCGCTTTGACAGGCAGCTCCAGCACGGTCGAACCGGCCAGGGCGCGGCTGACTTGGGCTGTGTCCAGCGCAAGGGCCGCCGGGCTGATTGTCAGGCCAGAGATCAGCGTCACGGTGCTGATCATGGTCATAAACTTGTTGTTCATATTCAGTAGTTAGTTTTTCAATTATTTTGGCTTAAGATACGCTACTTCTAACGTACGCATCCTACCTGCCTGATCGGAAGAGTCAAGGGTGAACTTGATTTATTTTTTGTGCTTTTTGCGCCTTTTGGCTGGACGTTTCGCCCTGTTTGGGCTTTTAGTTGGAGCTGTCCTTTGGGCTGTCCGGCTCGGCTGCGTTTGCCTGCGCCGGAGGCGCCCTTGGCGGCCCAATCTATTCTCCAATCTATTCTTTTGCCATGAAGCTTTTCCCCGGTTCTGTTGTGTTTGGCGGCGGTGCGGCCTTTCTTTCCCTGCTGGCGGCGGTGCCGCTGCAAGCCTCGATTTTTCCCGTGCTCACCACGGCTGACAGCGGGCCGGGGTCGCTCCGCCAGGCGCTGCTGGATGCCAATGCCAATCCGGGTTTGGACACCATCGAGTTTGAAATCGTGGGGACGGCGCCCTTTGCCATCACGCCGCTGTCGGCGCTGCCGGCGGTCAATGACCCGGTCGTTATTGACGGCACCTCGCAGCTTGGCTATGCGGGCAAGCCGCTGATTGAGATCAATGGCTCGAGCCTGCCCTCGCAGACGGATGGGCTGCTGATTTTGGCGGGCGGCAGCACGGTCAAGGGGCTGGCCATCAATCGCTGCCCGCGCGACGCCATCCGGCTGCAATCGCTGGGGAGCAATGTCATCCAGGGCAATTTCCTGGGCACCGATCCCACCGGCACGGTGGCCCGGGCCAACGGGGAGGGCGGGTTGATGGTGATGGGTTCGGCGGGCAACCTGATTGGCGGCTCGACGCCGGCGGCGCGCAATGTCATTTCGGGCGGGAACCAGAATGGCGTCTATCTTTACACCGCGGGGACGGCGGGCAATGTCATTTCGGGCAATTTCATCGGGACCGATGCCACCGGGACGGTGGCGCTGAGCAATGTTTACAACGGCTTTGAAGTGGCCACGGCTTCCTCCAACCTGATTGGCCCCGGCAACGTCATCTCCGGCAACGGCCAGAGCGGGGTTTACTTTTTGAGCGGCCCGACCCTGAGCAACGCGGTGGCGGGCAATTACATCGGGGTCAGCTCCAACGGCGGCGCGGCGCTGGCCAATGGGGCGGACGGCATCACGCTCAACGGGGCCGCCTATACCACCATCACCAGCAACGTGCTTTCGGGCAACGGCGACAGCGGGGTTTACATCTGGACAGCGCTCTCGACCAACAATGTCATCAGCGGAAATTATATTGGCGCCGACGCCACCGGGAAAATCGCGCTGCCCAACCAAACCAACGGGGTGACCTTCAACGCCGCCTCCAGCAACGTGCTGGGCGGGGGCAACGTCATTTCGGGCAACAAGCAATTTGGGGTGCTGGTCTATTCGGCCTCCATCGGCAACAGCATTGAGGGAAATGACATTGGCGCCAGCGCCGCGGGAGCCAACCCGCTGCCCAACACCTTGGGCGGGGTGGAGATCGTGGGCGGGATCTCCAACGTGGTGGGCCCCGGCAACCTCATTTCCGGCAACACCGGCAACGGCCTGGTGCTGGCCAGCAGCGCCACCGGCAACGTCATTGAAGGAAACAGCATCGGGGTCAATGCCACCGGGGAAAAGGCGATGCCCAACAGCGCGGCAGGCATTTACCTGGCGGCCTCCGGCAACACGGTGGGCGGGGTCATCCCCGGCTTGGGCAACCTCATCTCCGGCAACGGGGCCAACGGCATCTTCGTCATCGGCGTCTCGGGCAATGTGATCGAAGGCAACCTGATCGGCACCGACGCGGCGGGAAAAACGGCGGTGTCCAACGCCTATTCCGGCATCGCCCTGACCAATGCGCCCGGCAACGTGATTGGCGGGAGCAACGACCTGGCCCGCAACATCATCTCCGGCAACGGCGTCAGCGGCATCAGCTTGAACGGAGCGGCCACCGCAGGCACCGTCATCCAGGGCAATTACGTCGGCACTGACCTCACCGGCACACACGCGGTGGGCAACCTGCAGGGCGGCATCTATTCCTACAGCTCGGGCGGCAACCTGATCGGCGGCTCGGCCCCGGGCCAAGGCAACGTGGTTTCCGGCAACAGCGAGGAAGGCATCTCGATCGGCGACCCCGGGGCCAACAACAACACCATCCAGGGCAACTACATCGGCCTCCAGGCCGACGGCGTCAGCCCGCTGGGCAACCAATGGCACAACATTGATTTGTTGGACACCGCCAGCAACAACCTGGTCGGAGGCACCAACTATTTTGCGGCCAACCACATTGGCTACGCCCTGACCGCGCAGTATGACGGCGTGCGGGTGCGGGCCGGATGCGTGGGCAACTTCATCCAGGGCAACAGCATTTTCTCCAACGCCGGCTGGGGCATCGTCATCAACCTGGCGGGAGAAACCATCACCAACCTGGTGACCATCACCAGCGTAGCCAGCACCAGCAGCAACACCGCCTGGAACGGCCAGAGCAACAACCCGGCCCCCGGCTCGGGCCTCCCGACCCTGGGCGCGCCGTTTGTGCCGGTGCCGACCAACAGCACCACCATCCAGGCCGGGATGAGCACCTACGTCAACGGCCACTTCTACGTGCAATTCTACCTCAACCGCGCCGCCGACCCCACCGGCTATGGCGAAGGCATAACCTATTTGGGAGCCACCAACATCGCCACCGGCGCCACCGGCCAGGTGAGTTTCACCGTGACCCTGCCGGTGGCGGTGCCAACCGGCAGCTACTTGAGCGCCACCGCCACCGACAGCGCGGGAACGACCTGGGAATTTGGCCCCGATTACAACGTCTTGAACGGCACCACCGCGCATGTGGCGGGCGGCGGCCAAACCATGGCCCCCAACGGCCCGGCCATCAGCCTGACAGCGCCCGCCGCCGGCAGCAGCGCAGGCACATTATCCTTGAGCTGGCCCGCGAATTTGATCCTGGAAGAAACCAGCAACCTGAGCGACCGCGCAAGCTGGACAGTGGTGAGCAACGGGATCACGACGGCAGGCGGCAGCAATCTGCTCACCGGCCAGCCAACCACCCCCATGATGTTCTACCGCCTGGTTTCCACCAACGCGGCGGGAAGAACAGTGGAGTAAGCCGAAAGAAATAGGTCCTATTCGTCCTATTGGTCCTAGAAAAAAGGGGTTTGTCAGCCTCGCGCTTCCGCCCGATAGGCTTCCGCCAGGAGCGTGATCGGATGGACAAGGCGGATGCTCATTTTCTCCCGGCGCAGGCCGTTGGCAATATGCGCGAGGCAGCCGGGATTTCCGGTCGCGATCACCTGCGCTTCTGTTGACACGATGTGCTTGAGCTTGCGATCCAGAAGCTGATTCGCCATTTCCGGCTGGATGACGTTGTAAATTCCGGCGCTGCCGCAACACCAATTGCTCTCGGGCAACTCGGTCAGCTTCAGGCCCGGAATGGAACGCAAAAGCTGACGGGGTTCCAAGGTGATTTTCTGGCCGTGGCACAAATGGCAGGCTTCGTGGTAGGTGACGCTTTGTGCCGCCACGCCCGGTCTGGGTGGGGTCAGCCCGATGGCGCCGAGCCACTGGTGAATGTCTTTCAGTTTCTTGTCCCACAATTCCGCGCGTTTGCAATAAACCGGGTCGCCCGCCAGCAGCGGGCCGTAGTGTTTCAAGTGGGAGCCGCAGCCGGCCGCGTTGCTGATGATCGCGTCGAATTGTTCCGGAGGGAATTGGTCGATGCTTTTGCGGGCGAGCTGCCGGGCGAGTTCGAGTTCGCCATTGTGGGCGTGGAGCGAGCCGCAGCATTGCTGATCGCGTGGCGTCACCACTTCGCAGCCGTTGCGCGCGAGCACTTCGGCGGTGTCGCGGTTGACGTCGCTGTACATGAGATCCTGGGCGCAGCCGGTCAGCAGGGCGACGCGGTATTTTTTGGGGCCTGCAGGGGGAGTTATGGGAGCAATGAGAGCAGATGAGAATTTGGGCTGGATGGTCGGGGTCATCGCTTCCAGTTCTTGCAAACGGCGCGGGAGCAGTTTCAGAACGCCGCAGGAGCGGAGCAGCTTTTGCAATCCCACCCGCTGGTAAAGCCGGATCGTGCTTCCGACAAATCGGAGGCGGGACAAATCCATGAACAGCCAGCCGATGGTCAGCCAGCGGATGAAATTGCGCTTCGGCGAACTCAGCACCTGGCTTTCCTCGGCCTCGGCGCGGGCGTGCTCAAAAAGCTCCGCGTAGTTGACACCGGCCGGGCAGGCGGTCATGCAAGCGAGGCAGCCCAGGCAGAAATACATTTCCTCCGCAAACGTGCGCGTGGCCTCCAGGCGGCCATCGGCGATGGCCCGCATCAGCGCAATCCGCCCGCGCGGACTATTGCGCTCAAGTTTCGTGGCGTCGTAAGTGGGACAAGATGGCAGGCAGAGGCCGCAATGCATGCACTGCTGGAGCACGGAGTAATCCATGCCCCGCAATTGCGACAGGCGGCCAGGGGCGGCACCTGGCCGGACTTCGCCGGTGGCGATGGCTGAAGGGGCGGGAGTAGACATGAAAGTTGGTTTCCTTTGGGCGGACGCCCGTCAATCCTTGCCCGCGAGGTCGTTTCGCACGGCGCTTTGATGTTCGTTGTGGAACGAGCAAATCACAATGGTGCCGCCTCCCGCCCCGCGTCGAATATCCAGGGAAGCGCCGATCATTTTTGCCCGATAATTCATGATGTGCAGCCCCATCCCGGACCGTGACTCCATGTTTTCCGGAAACCCGCTGCCGTCGTCCTTGACTGTCAAGATGACTTCCTCATCCACCGCGCCAAGGCCGATCGATATGTTCTTGCAGTGGCCATGCTTCAAGGCGTTGTTCACCGCTTCCTGCGCGATGCGATAGAGGTTGTTCCCAGCGACTGTGTCATGGATCAAGATATGTTCCTCGCACGAGAAGTGGCAAGTGACACTATTGTGCAATTGGATCGTCTCTGCCAGTTCCTCCAATCCCGAGGCCAGGCCTTCCATTTCCAGCCGCACCGGATACAGCCCGCGGGCGAGGTGGCGCGCCTGGGTGATGCCGTCGTTGATCATCTCGCTGATGTGGCCCGCCTGCGCGGCTTCGGGCAAATGGCGGCGGTCCAGTTTTTCGCGCAGCAATTCCGACGCGTAGGCGATGCTGACCAATTGCTGGCAGAGCGTGTCGTGCAAATCCTGGCCGATGCGGCGCTGTTCGCGATCGCTGATGTCCGCCACCTGGCGCTCCATCGCCTTGCGCGCGCTCAAATCCGTGTAAACGACGACACCGCCTTGCAGACGGCCGTACTCATCAATGAGCGGGCGGCCGGTGGCCGTCAGCCAAAAGCCTTCCGACGAATCGGTTTTGCGGAGAATGACTTCCGCGCCGTCGATGGCTTCGCCGCGCATGGCGCGGAGCAGGGGATGCTCGTTGGTCGGAAAGGCCGTGAGCGCATCGGATAGATAGGTCTGATATTGCTCAAAGGAATCACCCGGCGCAACCGTGCCGAGGCCGGCGCGCATCAGCCGTTCCGCCGCTGGGTTGTAGAGCAGAATTTTGCCACTCGCATCCGCCACAATGACGCCGTCGCCCATGCTGTTGAGAATCGATTGAAGAATGTTGGTTTGCCGTCGGAAGGCATCTTCGGATTTGGCAAGATCCTTGGCTCGCTGCTCGGCGGCGGCGCTTCGTTCCGCGACGCGCTGCTCCAGCGTTTCATTCAGCGACTTGAGCGCCGTCTGCGCCTGCGTGCGTTCGATGACCTCGAGGCGCAGCGCTTCGTTGGCTTCGGCGAGTTCATGGGTGCGCTCCTGCACGCGCGTTTCCAATCCTTCCTGGGACCGGCGCAGGGCCTGCTCGACTTGCTTTCGGCGGGCGACTTCGGAGGTCAGGGCAGCGAGTGTCGCATAAACACTGAGGCGCTGCACGGCGTTCCAGAAAAGTTGGAGCGAATTGTCGATGACGCCGGGATCCATCAATTTGGCGAGGTAATAAATCGAGCTGGAAAGGACCGCGATGATAATCCCGGGCCAGCGTCCGGCGAACCACGCGACGAAACAAATCGGGATGAGATAGAACGCCATCATCGCGGTTCCCGGGCCGGTGATGTAGTCCAGTTGGCCGAAGAAAATCGTCACGAGGAGTCCCAGCAGAGCCAGGGTCGTGCGCGATTTTCGATTTAGGTATTCAAGGACCACGGCTGTCGGATGCTTTCTAGTTGTCGGAGGGCAGTGTTGCAAAAATTCCCATGCGCCGCAAGGATTGCGTTGAGGTAGCGCCTCGCCGAGGCGTCCGGTTGCGCGGGATTAGTTCACCGGCCTGCGCGTGAATAACGCCTCACCCACGGACGCCTCGGCGGAGATTGTCTCAAAACTTCTGTTTTTTGAGGAATGTATTTGACAATATGTGAGCCTTTAGTTGACAATGCCGTTCAACAAATATGGCTCAACCGATTGCCCCTGATTACGGACAGCAGTTCCTCCTCCCGCCCGCCCTGGAGGACTGGGTGTCCGCCGACCATCCCGCCCGCTTCCTGCGCGAATTTGTCGACCAGTTGGATCTGCCCCAGCTTGGGTTTGTCATTCCCGCCGCCGCCGAAGGCCGTCCGCCCTATGCCCCCAGCCTCCTGCTCAAGATTTGGCTTTACGGTTATTTCCACCGCATTCGCTCCACCCGCAAGCTGGAAACCGCCTGCACGGAGCATGTCTCGCTGCTGTGGCTGACGGGGCTCAACGCCCCCGACCACAACAGCCTCTGGCGGTTCTGGGACGGAAACAAAAAGGCCCTGCGCCAGGTTTTCAAGCAAACCGTGCAGCTGGCCCTCCGCACCGGGGCGGTGGGATTTGCCTTGCAAGCGTTGGACGGCACCAAGATTCAAGCCGCCTGCAGCGGGCCGCAGGGCTGGAGCAAGGTTTACATGGAGAAGCTCCTGGCCCAGCTGGATGGCGCCTTGGAGGAAATCGAGCTCAAAGTCGTGGCGGAGAACCAGGATTCCAGCGCACCGGGCTGCCGGCTGCCCGCCGGGTTGGCCCAGCGCCAGGCCCTGCGCGAGGAAATCAAAAAAGGCCTGGCCCAGCTGCAGGCCGACGGGCGCCACCATTACCATCCAGCCGAACCGGAGGCGCGCCGGATGAAAGTCGGCGACACCAACCGCTTTGCCTACAACGCCCAGGCGGTGGCCGACAGCCAGGAGGGCATCATGGTCGCCTGTCAAGCCACCCGCCAGGAAACCGACGCCGGCCAGCTGGTCCCCATGATTGAAGAAGCGAGGCAAAACCTCGGTCCGGCGGCCATTCCAACCCTCACCGCCGCCGACGCCGGCTATGGGGGCGGGGCCGACTTGAAAGCGGCCGTGGAACAGCAGATGAATGTGCTGGCCCCGCCGGCGGAGGGCAAGCCAGCCCACGACAACGCCTACGCGACGCAGCATTTTCATTATGACGAGGCGGCCCACACCGTCACCTGCCCGCAAGAGCGCCTTCTGGACCACGAAGGCCAGACCACCAAGAAAGGCCAGACCGTTGAGCGCTTCCGCTGCCATCACCGAGACTGTCCCGTGCGCGCCCTCTGCAGCCGCGATCCCAAAGGGCGGCAAGTCGAAGTGTGGCCGCACACCACGCTGGTGCAAGCCATGCGGGCCCGGCTGCAAGAGCCAGGACCCGCCGCGCTTTATGGAAAGCGCAAAGAGATCATCGAACGCCGGTTTGGGCAGCTCAAGCAACACGACGGCTTTCGGCGTTGGACAGTTTGGGGTCTGGAAGCCGTGCAAGCCCAATGGGCCTTGTTATGCGCCACCTTGAACCTGCGAATCCTCTATAAAAAGTGGCAGGCCCGGGTCCAGACGCCGAAAATGGAAGTCAAAACCGCCGCGGTTGAAGGAAATTTGGCGATGGCGGCCTAAAAAAGGAGGGAAAGGGAAGCTTGGCGTCATCGCTGACGCCAGCCACGCTCTGACAACTAAAAGTTGACACCCGTTTCCACAGCCCCTATTGGTGCCCATATAACCAGATCGGCCAGACTAAAACGTTTTGAGACAGTCTCGGCGAGGCGTCCCTACCTTTTAAGGCAGCGGCCTATTTGAACACGGTAAAACCGAGCGCTGCCACAAACACGCCGAAGGCAAACCGAACGCCACTGGTCAGCCGGGTGCGGCCTTCGGTCGCGGTGTTCCAATTGACAACATCGCGCATCCGCCACGGCGAAATGGTGAACCACATTCCGGCCAGCACGAGCAAATATGCCCAAAATGCGATGACCAGGCGCCAATCCGTTTCAACCCAGCGCTCGGAATCCACCATGAGTTTGCCCAGCAGCAGGAGCAAAACAGCCAATCCTCGCACGGCCAGAAAATCCTTCACAAAAATGCATGTTCCCAGCCCGACGGCGATGAAGAGGGTGAACAGAAGCGGCTTAAGATTTTCAAAATCCGCCAGTGATTCGTGGCGGACATTCCAAACGAACCAAAGCGTGCCCGCGATCATCATCAGATAACCCGGCATAATGGAGCGGGGGAATTTTCGCGCATTTTCCCGAAATTGGGCGGGAAAGAGCAGCCCAATCAAATTGATTGCGGCGAGTCCGAGCCCGAGACAAATGGACAGCGTTGAAAGTTTAACAGCCATGTTTGCCCGCAAAGGGGACACTAAAACCCACCGCGAGGCAATGAGGAAAGATCGGCAGCAGTTAGAACCCGCCGCTGGTGACCATGTATTTGTTGATTGAGGCGTTGACCCCCAGCTTCGTATTGAGCTGCTTCGTCGGCCCGGCGGACCAGACCACCGCGTGCCCCGGGATGTAAAGGTTGGTTCCGTATTGAGCGAAGTACATCTGGCTCAACGTCGTATCAACAACACGATTATCGCCGTTAATGTCGAGGGAAATCATATAGGGCTCGCCCCATGGATCATAAAGAACATCGTTTGTGGAGCAAATGCCGGGCTGGTTTACGGTGGCAACGGTCTTTGCGGAAAAAAGGCCGGGCGACGTCGGGTTGTAGATATGGCCCTGCGTCGTGGCGCCATTTGCCTGTTGTTCCGGGTAAAATGGGTCGTCGCGCAAAATTGCAATGACTTCGGAATTGTTGTTTTGATAGGCGGGACCCGCTTCGCCAGTCGTGTAAACACTCAATGGGGCGGGGGAGCCGGAACTAAAGTCAGTCGGCAATCCAGTCGGGAACGGCGCCGTGCTGGATCCGTGGGTTGCGACAGTGCCAAACACGAAATCATTGGTCGGCTGGGAATTCAGGACATTGGTGGAAGCGGGCACCCGGCTGTAAGTGGAGTAATACTGTTCGATGGCGGCGACCAAACCGACTTCTTCGGTTTGACAGACTTTGCGCTGCGCGTTGATTTTCGCCTTGCCGAGGGCCGGCAGAAGCATTCCGGCGAGGATGCCGATGATCGCGATCACGACGAGCATTTCGATCAACGTAAAGGCCCTGGAAAATTTATGGGGCACAGGCGAATTCTTCATAAGCATAGCTTTCTTCAAAGGTAACTGTACTTTCTAAGATGTCAAAACTTTCCTCCTCTTTCGATGGTGCGCGATACAGGGCTTGAACCTGTGACCCCCACCGTGTCAAGGTGATGCTCTACCACTGAGCTAACCGCGCCTCACTGCCCGGCATCGTAGAGAGGGGTTCGGAGCGAGGCAAGCAAAAAAACTCCATGGCCCCTGGCGCCTCGGCGTCCCTACCTTAAGAAATTATATTTGAAAATGCAGCGAAAAGCGCTGATTCCGTCGCGCCAGCCGATCTTTTTGCCCTCGGCATAAGTGCGGCCGTGGTAGGAAATCGGCACCTCGTAAATGCGCACTCCCAGCTTGCTCACCTTGGCGACGATTTCGGGCTCGAATCCGAATCGGTTTTCCTCGATGACCACGTTCTGAATGATCTCGCGGCGGAACACTTTGTAGCCCGTCTCCATGTCGGTCAGGTTGATGTCCGTCGCCATGTTGGAGAGCATTGTCAGGAAGCGGTTTCCCACTGAATGCCAGTAATAGAGCACGCGATGCTCGCCGGTGCCGACGAAGCGCGAACCCATCACCACATCCGCCTTGCCCGCGAGAATGGGGCGGCAGAGCGCGGCGTAATCGGCGGGGTCGTATTCAAGATCCGCGTCCTGCACGATGGCCAGCGGCGCGGTCACCTTGGCGAAGCCCGTCCGCAGCGCGGCGCCTTTGCCCTGGTTGAACGTGTGCTGGAAAAGCCGGATGATGGGGTATTGCGCGAGCAGCGCCTGCAGCGTTTCCCATGTTTTATCGCGGGAGGCATCGTCAACAATAATAATTTCCTTCACCAGCGGCTGCCTCACCACGGTGGCGAGGACGTTGGCAATGGTGGATGCCTCGTTGAAAACAGGGATGACCACCGCCAGGCAGGGCTCGATCGCCACTCGGATGGGGCTGGGTTGGCTCATGCTGGGGATGGCCCGCGTTCCGCGATGACCGCGGCGAGCGCAGCTTCATAAACCGTTTTTATCGGCACGCCTTTTTCCTCCGCCAATTTTTTGCACGATTCATACTCCGGCGCGGTCTGCAAAATCCCGCCATTGAGCGAGCCGATTTTTATCGCAACCGCGCCGAAGGGCGTTGACACCGTCCGGAACTCGCGCCGCAATTTCCGGCGTTCGGCCAATGTCCGCCGGACTCCGAACGCGCTCGTGTTTCGCAATATCCATTCGCTGAATGTATCGGCTTTTTCCGGCTCGCACAAGATTGTCAATAGAACCCCGGGACGGTTTTTTTTCATCAGCACCGGTGTTTGGCAAACGTCCAGCGCCCCCGCGGCCATGACTTTTTCCACCAGGTGGCCGAGCCATTCGGGATTCCCGTCGTCGATATTGGTTTCCAAGATGGCGATGGTGTCGGTTTCCCAATCGTTCGCGGTGGGCGTGGAGGCGCTGCTTCCCAAGATGGCGCGGAGGACGTTAGGGCGTGTTTTGTTATCGCGCCCTCCGACGCCGAAACCAATGCGCTCCGGCGCAAGCCCCGCCATCGGACCGAAGGATTCTACAAATTCCGCCAGCAACGCCGCGCCTGTGGGAGTGATGAGCTCGTTCGGTTCGTCGCACTGTGAAATCGGAATAGCGCGCGCAGCAAGAATTTCCAGCGTCGCCGGAGCAGGGATGGGAAAGCGCCCGTGGGCGCAATCAATCCATCCGTTGCCGTCGACCACCGCCGAGGCCAGCACGCGCGGCTGGTCGAAAAATTCCAGCGCCACGCAAGCGCCCACGATGTCAACAATCGAATCAACCGCGCCGACTTCGTGAAAATGAACATCCTCGACTGTTTGCCCGTGAATCTTCGCCTCGGCCACAGCCACGCGATGGAAAACGGCCAGCGCTTTGGCTTTCACCCAGCCTGACAATGAGCTGTTCCCGATCAGCTTCCGAATTTCGGCGTAACTGCGCCCGTGCTCGTGCCCGTGCGGGTGTTCATGAGATTCACCGCCGGGCTGGTGTTCGTGCGCATGGGGATGAACATGAAATTGGAATAAAATTGGGTTCTGGCTGTGTGAGTGCGAATGAGCATGTTCGCGCATGTGCCCGTGCGAGTGTTCGCTTTCGCGGGCATGGTCGTGTTCGTGTTCGTGTTTGTCGTCATGGTCATGCGAGTGTTTCAAATGCACCTCGAACTTCGCGCCTTCGATTTGAAACCGCTTCGCGCGCGATGTGTGCAGGTGATAGCCGCTGACCGGCAATTTGGTCAATTCGCGCTGAAGATGCTCGAACGGCATCCCGAGATCGAGCATCGCGCCCAAAAACATATCGCCGCTAATGCCGCTGAAAATATCCAGAAAAAGCGTTTTCATTCAAAGCGAGTTAATCTGGCTGGCCGCGTAACCGGCGCCGAAACCGTTGTCAATATTCACCACCGTCACGCCGCTGCTGCAGGAATTCAGCATGCCCAGCAGCGGCGCCAACCCGGCAAAATTCGCGCCATAACCAACACTGGTCGGCACCGCAATCACTGGCCGGCTGACGAGTCCCGAAACGACGCTTGGCAGAGCGCCCTCCATGCCCGCCACCGCGATGATGACGCGCGCCTTCTGGATTTGCTCCAGTTTGTTCAAAAGCCGATGCAACCCCGCGACGCCAATATCATAAATGCGTTCGACTTCATTCCCCATCACATCCGCGGTAAGGGCGGCTTCCTCCGCCACCGGCAAATCACTCGTTCCCGCGCAAAGAACCGCGATGACGCCGGGACGTTTCGGGAGCGGTTTCGGATCAACGATGACGCACCGGGCCGCCGCATGGTGGCGAGCGTTCTTCAGTTTCTTTTTGACAAACATCGCGGCGTCCGGTTCAAGCCTGGTGATGAGGACGCGCGGTTCGTTTTGAAGGATTCGCTTTGCAATTTCGACGATTTGCCCGGGCGTCTTGCCTTTCCCGTAAATCACCTCGCCAAACCCCTTGCGCAAAGCCCGATGCGAATCGACTTGGGCGAAGCCGAGATCGGCCACCGGCGGCGCCTGAAAAGCCCGCACCGCAGCCTCCAGCGAGATGGAACCCGCGCGGAACTGGTTAAGGAGCTTGATGGCGTCGTCGGTCGTCATGACAACGGGGAACATACACGATAGCCCCTTGCGGTCACGCCGGAAATGAGGCGAGAGGCGGGTGGGCATTTGTGAGGTAACGCATTACAACGAAAACCGGCTTTCTCCTTGCAGACAAAGTATTAAGGCAAGCCTAAGCTAATCACGCAGTAGAGTTAGTTTTCATGGGGCGCCCCGTGTGGGGCGCCTATTTTTTTCCCAGCGAGACTCCAAGCAGTCCGTCATAACCGGGACGCAATTCAAAATCATTGTGAAAACCGCTTGCCCGGAAGGCGGGTGTGGATTAGAGTCCGTCCCCTTCGGTAAGCCAGTTTAGCTCAGTTGGTAGAGCAACGCTTTCGTAAAGCGTGGGTCGCCGGTTCAAATCCGGCAACTGGCTCCATTCCTAACTGCTAGTGCAACAATGGTTTAGGTGGCAGATGGTCGGCAACGGACACCGAAACGGACACCAACTTGTGTGCCCGCTTTAAACAGGGGTAACGGAGGATAACTCTCCGACTACCCGCTAACGGTCCGGGCTTCGGGTAGTTTATCATCGCGGTTACGTGAGGAAATTATGAATACACGTTACCGCTTAGTTCATCGTGGCATCCGGGGTGGGATGTATTATTGCTTTGACAAAGTCACTGGCAAACGCGCCAGCCTTAACACCACGAACGAGGACGCCGCCCGGCAGATCGTCGAGGCCAAAAATCAGGCCGTGCGCCAGCCCGCCATCAACCTGCAAATCGCCCAGGCTTACTTGCAACACGGCGACCCCGTCATGGCCAAACGGACATGGCAGGATGTCATGGACGCAATGGCCCCGCTCAAAACCGGCCCAACCCAACGCCGATGGATAGCGGCGATGCGGGACAAAGCCTTCGACCTCATCCGCCACCGCAAACTCATGGAAACGGCGTCCGAGCTTTTTTTGCAGGTTCTCAATTCGGGAACCGTCTCAACGAATATGTTTTTGCGCCGCCTGCACAATTTCGCAGTTGGGATGCACTGGCTTCCTTGGCCGGTCCTGCCGAAACTTCACTGGCCGCCAGTGAGGCATAAAGACCGGAAGGCGATTACAGCGGACGAGCATCAGGCGATCATTGACCGGGAGCACAACCCGGAAATCCGGGCGTATTACCAACTCCTGTGGCACCTGGGCGGCTCGCAGACTGATATGGCGGAATTGACCGGCGAGGACGTGGATTGGAAAGACCGCACAATTTCCTACCGTCGGGGCAAGACCAACGTCCCGGTCATTATCACCTTCGGCGCGGATGTCGCCGCGCTATTGGAATCGTTGCCGAAAAAAGGCCCATTGTTTCCACGCATGGCGCGGATTCAGGAGAACCACCGGGCAAAGATGTTTATCAAGCGGCTCAAAACCGTTGGCATCACCGGCATTTCCTTGCACAGCTATCGCTACGCATGGGCCGAGCGGGCGAAGACAGTGGGAATGCCAGAGCGGTTCGCCCAGCAGGCGCTTGGGCACAGTTCCAAGGCCATCGCCAGGGCTTATTCCAAAAAAGCGCAGGTTATCGTGCCATCGCTGGAGGATTACGAGCGGAAGATAGTGCCGATGCCGCGCGTAAATGCGGCGGCACAGCCTGCAAGCAACCTGACACAACTCGCGGCGCAAGCTGTCAACGAATAAGGAGGCAGCATGAATCCGATATTTCGTTTGATTGACTGGCTATTGCGGGAACACGGGACGTTTGTTTCCGGCCTTTTCGTGTATGTTGCCGTCCCGTTCATTGCCTGGCATTTGGGGCAACGGGCGGAGCGGAAGAAGACGAAAGGCAACCACACCTTCATCTTGGTTATACGACCACCTACGGGGCTGTCGGAAGTTCCGCCCGTCATTCGGTGGGAAATCGAGCCGCCCAACGACGGCAGCGGCCCGTTTGGCGGGTAATGCAGAAATGGCGCGGGCGGAATCGGGTCCGCTCGCGCTTCCTGCAAGCACCACGAACACCCGCCGACCGAAATCCTTTACTCAATCTGGATTGAGTCAACCAAGCCCTGCACACATTCCCCCAATGCGCCGTACCGTTCCGGCACGGGTGTGACCGACACGACGGCGCGTTCCTGAAAAGCAACGGCCAGGTCGCGCAGATTGCGGCCGGTGATTCGCACCTTATGGTTGACAAATGAAAGGGAAATCATGTCGCCTTCATGGGCCGACTCGAACTCGGCGACTTCCAAATGGTGATAAGGCAGCAAGTAAAACCGGCTGGGAGTCAGTTCCAACCTTACGTTGTCCAAGGGCACATGGTAGCCCATCACTTGACGGCTCAGTTCATAACACGATAGACGATCATCGAATGCTCTCATATTCAGGCTCATACTCCGATGCCTCCTCCATAATTTTGATTGTGCTTGTACGCGGGGTTAATTTTCCGCGCCGTCCGAACGGTTTGCGATTGCTGGGCAGATACGGATCTTTCCTGAACTTCTGCCCGCTGAAGCAATTCAGCCCGGCGCTGCGCGGTTTGACGCTGCGAATGCTGGACATTCAAGACGTATCCAATATCGCGGCCCCAAGCCTTTGCCAGCGCATGAACGGAGGATTCTTTGGCGATGTCCAAGGCCAGTTCGCGGCCCCCGAAGCGGAGGACGTTTTGGCGAAGCTGGATTTTGTCGGCTGTGAAAATCTGGACGCCCTTACGACCGCGCGAAATGGTCACATACCATTGCTGTTGGTTCGTCGCCGCCTTCACCGCTGAATCTGAGAACAACACATGATCAACCGATTTGCCTTGCGAGGCATAGGACGTGACGGCGTAGCCGCGCACGAACTGGCGGAATTGTGGGGAAAGCGTCCGGCCATCGGCGAGCGCGATGCGGCCATCCTCGTGGATTTCCTTGATCGTGACCAGTTCGCCGTTGGCCAGCTTCCGGTCATCTTCGCTGCGGCCATTGGCCTTCAAGAGCAGCCGGTCGCCCGATGCCAAGGCCAATTCCCTGGTCTGGCAAACCGTGATTCGGTCGAGATGCTTGAACGGTATCGAGACGCGATGCCCCTCGTTTTCAACGACCACATGCGTTTCGGTAATGGCCTGCAATCGCGCCGCCTCGCCCGCTTTGAAGCCGCGCACGTTGCGGTTGAAGACCACCACGGAGTTTTCATCGTAAGACCGTTTATCGCGCTTTTGCGCGTCCGTCATATCCACCGGCTGAAATGTCGTCAGGACTTTGTCAGCCTCGCCCACCAGTTTTTCGCCTTTGAGAGCCAGACGAATCTGTTCATTGACCTGATGAATCTCATTCCAGCTTTGGGAGACGACCACTATGGATTGATGGTTTTTCGCCAGCGCCAGGTAATGTTCCGCCAGCTTTTGATGCTGGTCAGCCAAGCTGCATTGGACGATGGCTCCTTGTCTATCCAGACGATTAAAGGATTCGGCGAACTTGCCGTCCTGCGCTTCGGCCACGGCCTGTCTGTATTGTTTGATCCATTCGCGTTCCTCGATGGTTTTAGCCAGTTCTGGATTCTGACGGCGAATGGTGGTCAATTCGATGGGACGCACACCTGAATACTTTTCAATAGCCCGCAGAGCGTCCGCCGCCTCGACCGCGCCGTGCTGGCGGGTGTCGCCGGAGAGAATCACGCGGCTCTCGTTCGCCAGGGCGAATTCCAACAGCGTGTGCATCTGTTTGCCACCGATCTGCCCGGCCTCATCCACAATGATGACCGATTGCGCCTCCAAACTGCCTTTCGCCAAAAAGGCACTGACCGTCTCGACATTCTGAAAGCCGTCTTTTTCCAAGTCCATGACCTGTTGGCGTTGCGGCGCGATTACGTGGACGGCCCGGCCCGTCTCTTTCAATGCTTTCTCGACTTCCCGGAGTGTGAAACTTTTGCCAGTGCCCGCTCCGCCACGGAAAACGGCGACAAAGCCGCACCATACCAAAATTCTTTCCACCGCCAGTCGTTGCTCCGCATCCAGGGAAGGATTGGCGCAATGATAATCCGGGCGGAAAGAATGATGGCGGCGCAGACCCCTGTGAACCATGTCCACAATCTCCCATTCCCGGAGCAAATGCTCGCGGGTCGTAACTTTGCCCGGATGTTTTTCGTCGCGGATATAATCACGTTTGCCGGTGACGGATTGAATATCCTTCAAAGCCACGTTTTGGCCTCTGGCATAGCCGAGCGCGTGCCGCCAAAGCTCGTGTTCATGGACCACCGAACGCCTGTCAAACAAGTGTTCTTCCGCCCACGCGACCGCTCGCCCCGCCACAACCTTCGCGTCCTCCCGACTCGTCGGTTGGACATGAATGAGATTCCGCAACGATTTCCATTGTTCCAAAGTCATTTGATCATCCCAGTGGGCCTGCAATCGGGACAACCCAATTTCCGGGACTTTCCTATCGCGTTCCTTGTGGGAGATATGCTCCCGAATGGCGGCGATGTTGCCATCGGCTTTTTCAGGTTGGCGGGCCAGCAACTCGCGGGTCTTCTCGTCAATCTGCCGGTGACGTTTGGAGAACAAATCACGAAGCTCCTTGGAAATGCCTTTGATCTGAAAATCGCCGACATTCCGACTCCCGACTTCATAACCAAATTCCTGTAGCGACCGCGCCAGTTCGTGGTAATAGACGTTCTCGACGAACTTTTGCGCCACGAGCATGTCATGGTTCTGCAATGCCTTCCATCGAGCTTCCACCGCGTCATAAGTGGCGTTGAAGACAATGCAGTGGGTGTGCAAGTGCGGGTCCAGCGCCCGCGATGTGCCGTGGCGAAACGTGGCGGCGACTATGTTGCCCGTCGTGCGGTCTGTACATTGGCCATCCTTGCGGATGCGAGTGGAGGCAAAGGTTTGCAATTGCTCCATTGCCATCGTCACCGCCCGCTCGTGGGCCTCGACAATCCGCCGGTCGTTGCCGACCAGGGCGGCGATGGAAACCGACTTTGGCGGCGATATGGTGAAATCATAAAACACCCGGCGGTTGGCGTACTCATGCTCCGTGCCGTCCACATCCGATTCCGTCCGGGTAGTTTTCTGGCGCAGCGTCAGGCGCTGGCCCGTTTGCGGATGAAGATTATCGCAGAGCCGCTCAAACTGTTCGACATTCGTGACGCCCGTCAGTCCTAATTCTGCCGCCCCTTTGCCGTACCATTGGCCCCGGACTTGTTGGCCTTCCGCGTAATACTCACCAGCCGACAGGTGTTCCCTGAAGTACCGTTTGGCGTCAGCCAGGCTGTATTGCGCTTTGGGCGAAAGCATGACCCAAAGTACGATGTTCAAAGTCGCCTGCGTTAATGGGTAGTGGGGAAGTTTAGTCGGGTTACGCCGAATTGTATGTTCAGAGACGTCTGTCGGCACTCCTTCGTGGGGAGAACACCGTATGTTAAAACCCCGATCCAAGCATTAAGGTTCCAATGGCGACAAATCCAAAAGCGCGCAAAGAAAGAAAAATTATGATGGCCAAAAATGAGTCCATTGTGGCGATATATCCATCGCACACGGCTGCCGAGGCGGCTGTCAAAGAATTGCAGCGGTCCAGTTTCGACATGAAGAAATTGTCGATTGTCGGACGTGAGTATCACACCGATGAACATGTGGTCGGCTATTACAATGCCGGCGACCGAATGAAGGCTTGGGGAAAGAGAGGAGCTTTCTGGGGCGGGATATGGGGCTGGTTTCTCGGTGCCGGTTTCTTTTTGATTCCGGGCATCGGGCCGATGGCGATGGCCGGGCCAGTCGTTGGTTGGCTTCTCGGGGCACTGGAGGGCGCTGTCGTGTTCGGCGGATTGAGCGCGCTGGGGGCGGGCCTTTATGGTCTTGGAATTCCTAAAGACAGTATCTTGCAGTACCAAACGGCTCTCAAAACCGACAAATTTCTTCTGCTTGCTCACGGTTCCCAGGAGGAAATAGCCGGGGCCAAAGAAATGCTTGAAGGCACCAATCCGGAAACGATGGAGCACCATCAGGCAATCCATCCGGAACTGGTGACAACACTATAAACGAAACACTCCAATGAAGAGGAATCGTCAACAATTATGAAACACAACAAAAACCACAGCAACACCCCTGCCGCCAACTCCCAATTGGTGTCCGTCCGCTTTGAATTCACTCATCCGACGGCCAAAACCGTTTGCCTCGCGGGAACATTTAACCATTGGCAGCCTGAGAACAAAACACTGCATCCATCAACCGCAGGCCATTGGTATAAGGAAACCGTTTTGGCTCCGGGGAAGTATGAATATTGCCTGGTGGTGGACGGCCAATGGATGCCCGATCCGACAGCTAGAGAAACTGTGCCCAACGCATTTGGAGGAAGAAACTCTGTTTTGACCGTGACTTGATCCTTGGAGCGCGTTGCCCTGTCAAATATTTCCGTTTATGAAAGATTGCAGCATCGCCTGGGATCGAAACGAAATGCCAGGCGGCGAATCACGTCCCGTTGCGATTTCGAACCTCAATAGAAGTAATAGTGATTTCTCGCCGGCATGGAATGACATTAGCCAAACTGGCCTATTTTAATTACGTAAACCGCAACTCGGAGCCGGGGCACGATGTCGAGGGCTGGTCGGCAGCCGAGGCACGGTTATTGGGCGAACACAATTCGTGGGGTTCGCGCGGCCTTTGCAACGAAGCATAAAACTTTCATCGCTTGGTTGCCTGCCGGGCTCACGAGCGAGGAATCGCCGCTGTCGGCAAAATTTGGCCCCCACTCCATGCCAGACACGTCATCAAATCCGGCTTGACACGCAATCAAGAAGCTTTGGGCACCATACCTCTGATCCTAGAAACGCACCGCGACTCTAGGGATACGTTATACGAAGAACACCGTATGGCGTCGGCAAAGCCTTTCCACGTATATTGGATCGAGGACAGACTATGTCGTGTCGCGAGCCGGACAACCGGCCATCATTACGCGATGGCGATCCCTCCTGCCGCATCTTAGTGGTCGATGATTAAAACATCCGTCACCTCAATGTCACGAAACTGGCTGACGCCGACGATTAGGTGACACAGCCAAGGATGGCGCAACCGGCTGGGTAGTTGAACGCCGCCAAGCGAACTTTAGAAATTATGTTACGAAGCATCAAACAATTGGAAGGAAATGCGCTCGGCGCCTCAGACGGTGAGATCGGCCATGTGAAGGATTTTTATTTCGATGACCAGAAGTGGGCCATTCGTTATGTGGTCGTGGAAACCGGTTCATGGTTGGCGGGCCGGGCGGTGCTCATTTCACCCCATGCGTTCGGGCGTCTTCATCAAGCAGAGAAGGTTCTGCGGGTAAAGTTGACCCGAAAACAAATCGAGCACAGCCCTTCGATTGACACGCACAAACCCGTGTCCCGTGAATACGAAGAAGAGTATCACCGATACTACGGCTGGCCCTACTACTGGCAGGGAGATGCGTTATGGGGCATGAGCAGCGTGCCAATGATGGAATTGCCGCCGACCTCTGCGCCAGCAAAATCAATTTCCGCCGAAGCCCCGCTGCATAACCAGGCCGCAGCGCATCTGCGCAGCACGAAAGCTGTCAATGGTTACCATATCAAGGCAAGCGACGGACTGATGGGCCATGTCTGCGACTTTATGATGGACGACGAAAGCTGGGCGATTACCCAGGTAATCATCAAAACCGGACACCGCTTCTCAGGCAAAGAGGTGCAGATACCGACCGGCAAGGTCGAACGGATCAGTTACGATGAATCCACGGTATTTGTAAATCTGACCACCAACGGTGTTGAAAAGAGTCCCGCGCACTCGATGGTCTTGGTTGGCGCTCCAGATTGAGCTCGTCCAGACGATTTTCTATTTATGAAACACACTAATTCCTCTCGGGAGAAAGACCAATCAACGACCCAGGCCACGCGTTCGACCGCCGCAGCCGAGCTTACGCAAGGTCGAAATGATTTTGTGCCATCCGCGGACGAAGTAGCCAGAAAGGCTTACTTCAGTTATGTGAACGAGGGTTCTTTGCCGGGCCGCGACGTACAGCACTGGCTAAAAGCCGAGGCGGACTTGCTCGCGGAACGCAACCTCACTCGTGTCCATGGATTCCACAACAAAACGTAAATAAGGCAAAAACAAATTTATGACAAAGGCATCACTCGAAGTGGCATCAACCCTTCAAACATCTGTTTTCCCAAAAACGCTTCACAGGCTCCGACCGAAAACCAGTCTAGCGACGTTGGAGCCAAAGCAGCAGAAGCGGGATAACACCTTTTCCAAATCCCGCGACACGCGCGAGGATCGCGGCGCGCGCCAGATGAAAACGTCGCACAATGCGCAAACATTTCCGCACGGGCGATAATTCTTAGCTTCATGAAAACGAATCCATTGAAGGAAGGGACGTTGACGGAAAATTCCGCCGGCCTCGGCACCGTGACACGCAAGATGGTGCGCGAACGGGCGGTTGAATTGTCTGTTATCAACGGACGATCCAAGCAGGAGGTGTCGAAATCTGATTGGGAACAAGCCAAACGGGAACTTACAGGCAAGCCGGATGCCGACCCCAAAGAAGCCATCCTGGAGTCCGCGCCCGAATCTGAGCGCTGGGATCCAATCCCCGGCTCCACTGGAAGCAAAGTCACGGTGGCTCCCAGTGAGGATGAAGATGAGGAAGGGCGCAGCGATAACCAGAGGCTCGTGGAAGAAGGCGTTGAAGGCGCGGAGCATGATCAAATGCGTCAAGGCGCCAGAGAAAAGATTGAAGGTGATTTATGAAACAAAACAGATCGTTCGCAATTTTGACATTTGTCGTGATCCTGGGGGTGGGGGCTGCGTTGGCCTACGCCAGATATAGAGTCGGCAACATCGTGGAAGCCGCCGGGATTGGGGTTGTTGGTTTTATTGTGGCGTTGGTCGTCGCTTCGGCAATTCAGGTCGCGGATCAATGGGACAGGGCGGTGATATTGCGCTTGGGCCACTTCCACGCTCTGCGAGGGCCTGGGCTGTTTTTCATTCTGCCTGTCCTTGATGCAATTCCGTATTGGATTGATACCCGCGTTATCACGACCGGTTTCAAAGCGGAAAAAACTCTGACCAAAGACACCGTGCCAGTGGATGTGGATGCCGTGCTGTTTTGGAAAGTGGTGGACCCGAAGAAGGCGGCTTTGGACGTAGCCGACTATCAAAGCGCCATCAGTTGGGCG
Source organism: uncultured Verrucomicrobiae bacterium (assembly GCA_963764165.1). Lineage (GTDB taxonomy): Bacteria > Verrucomicrobiota > Verrucomicrobiia > Limisphaerales > Palsa-1400 > Palsa-1400. The sequence goes on along the minus strand of CAVXRD010000002.1, from coordinate 501,695 downwards.
TCTCAAACGGCTCTGCGCGATGTGATCGGCAAAACCATGCTTTCAGACATGCTGGAGGGACGGGACAAAATCAGCAGCGTCTTGCAAAAGATCATTGATGAGCGGACTGAACCTTGGGGCATCAATGTCATTTCGGTGGAAGTGAAGGATGTTTTGATTCCCGCAGGACTGGAGGACGCGATGTCCATGCAGGCGCAGGCGGAACGAGAGCGGCAAGCTCGTGTAATCCTGGGTGACGCCGAACGCCAGATCGCGGAGAAGTTCGCCGAAGCCGGCAAAAGCTACGAGCACAATCCAATCGCCTTTCACTTGCGGGCCATGAACATGCTATACGAGGGGTTGAAGGAAAACTCAACGATAGTGATTGTTCCCAGCACCGCTGTGGAATCCATGCAGCTCGGAGGATTAGCCGGAATGACAGCATTGACCATGGGTCTTGGCCAGGAACGATCCAATGGACACAAGGAAGGCGAAATCAAAAAGCAAATTGATGACACGAATCGTGCCAAGGAAGTCTCAAACCGCGTAGGGCCGGAGCTTCCGCAGTGAGCGCGCCAAGCGCGCCGACGAAAGAACCGGAGGGAACGCGCCTTCGCGTCGGGATGGCCGCAGACCACGGCGGTTATGAATTAAAGCAGTATCTGGCCGGGAAATTGCGCGAATCCGGACATGAAGTAATTGACTTCGGGGACGGTAGGCCGAAAGAGCACGATGACTATCCGGATTTTATCACGCCGCTGGCCCGGGCGGTTGCCGCCGGGACGGTGGGTCGCGGTGTGGGCATTTGTGGCAGCGGTGTTGGGGCATCCGTTTGCGCGAACAAAGTGCCGGGAGTGCGGGCTTGTTTGATTCATGAAAATTTTTCGGCTCATCAAGGCGTCGAAGACGACGATTTGAACCTAATCTGCTTCGGCGGCCTTGTGGTTGGTCACGCATTAGCCTTGGAATTGGCGCAGACATTTCTTGCGGCCCGATTTACCGGCGCGGCGCGTTTTCGTCGCCGCTTGGCGAAAGTGGTGGATTTGGAAAACAAGCCGTGAACACGAAAAACACTTTGATGACAAACAAACAAGCATCGGCCAGACACCCGAACTATGATTCTTTGCCAACGGAAATCGAGGGCTTCGATTCCCTGGCAGAGCTGGCGCTGGATTTGCGCTGGTCATGGAACCACACCACCGACGAAGTGTGGTGGCAACTCGATCCGGCGCTGTGGAAACTCACGCAAAACCCCTGGGTGGTTTTGCAAACTGTCTCCAAGGACAAACTCAAAAGCGCGCTGGCCGATTCAACTTTTCGCAAAAACATGGATGACCTGCTGCATGCCAAGCGTCAGGCGGCGGAGACGCCTGCGTGGTTTCAACAGAAGTACCCGGAGTCGCCATTGAAGTGCGTCGCGTATTTCAGCATGGAGTATATGTTGAGTGAGGCGCTCCCCATTTACTCCGGCGGTCTCGGCAATGTGGCCGGCGATCAACTCAAAGCCGCCAGCGACCTGGGCGTGCCGGTGGTCGGCTTGGGACTGCTTTACCAGCAAGGCTATTTTCGTCAGGTGATCGACAAGGACGGAGCGCAACAGGCTCTTTACCCGTATAACGATCCCGGACAGTTGCCGATCACACCGTTACGCCAGCCAGATGGCGAGTGGTTGCGATTGGAAATCGTCCTGCCGGGCTACTCGGTCTGGCTGCGCGCGTGGCAAGTGCAAGTGGGGCGGGTGAAACTTTACCTGTTGGACAGCAATGACGCGGCCAACTTCCCCGCGCATCGCGGCATCACCAGCGAGTTATACGGCGGCGGACCGGAGTTGCGCCTCAAACAAGAAATGCTGCTGGGCATCGGCGGCTGGCGGTTGCTCGCGGCCCTCCGCATCAAACCGGATGTCTGTCATCTGAACGAAGGTCATGCGGCCTTTGCCGTGTTGGAGCGCGCTCGCGGTTTCATGCAGGAGAACGCGGTGCCTTTTGCAGTGGCACTGTCCGCCACGCGCGCGGGAAATCTTTTCACAACCCACACGGCGGTAGCTGCGGGCTTTGATCGTTTCACTCCGGCGCTCATCGAGCAATATCTCGGCGGTTATGCAGAGAAGAAACTCGGAATTTCCCTTTACGATTTGCTGGCCTTGGGCCGCCAGAATCCAAACGACGCGTCGGAAAGTTTCAACATGGCTTATCTGGCAATCCGTGGCAGCGGGTCGGTGAATGGCGTGAGCCGTCTGCATGGAAAAGTCAGCCGCCATCTTTTCGAACCGCTTTTTCCAAACTGGCCGGCAGACGAAGTGCCCATCGGCTATGTGACCAACGGGGTTCACATGCCGACTTGGGATTCGGCGGCAGCCGACGAACTTTGGACGAAAGCTTGTGGCAAAGACCGCTGGCTGGGAAACTCGGAAAAGTTGGAGCAGGACATTCGCGGTGTCTCTGACGACACCCTTTGGAAATTTCGCCTCGCCACCAGCAACTCCCTAGTTGAATACGCTCGCGAACGGCTGGCCCAGCACTTTGCCGCCGCCGGAGCGTCGTCCGAGGCGATTGAAGAGGCGAAACATCTGTTTGACCCCAATGCGCTGACATTGGGTTTTGCCAGGCGCTTTGCGACCTACAAAAGACCAAATCTGCTGCTGCAAGACCCGGAGCGACTGCTTCGCCTGTTATCAAATCCCCAGCGCCCGGTGCAACTCATCATTGCGGGCAAAGCTCATCCTGCGGATCAAGCGGGACAGGTGTTGATTCAGAAATGGATTCAATTCATTCGCCGACCCGATGTCCGGCCTCACGCAATTTTCTTGAGCGACTTCGACATGCACTTGACCGAACGCTTGGTGCAAGGGGTGGATGTCTGGCTCAACACGCCACAGCGACCTTGGGAGGCGTGCGGCACGAGTGGAATGAAAGTGCTGGTCAACGGCGGCATAAATCTTTCGGAATTGGACGGCTGGTGGGCGGAAGCGTATCTGCCGGAGTTGGGCTGGGCACTGGGCGACTGTCGGGAACATGGCGGCGATCCGTCGTGGGACGCGGCTGAAGCCGAGGCGCTTTACGAACGGCTTGAACGCGAGGTGATCCCCGAATTTTATTCCCGCGACGAAAAAGGCATTCCTACGGCCTGGGTGGGGCGAATGAGGGAAAGCATGGCGCGGTTGACGCCGCGCTTCTCCGCCAACCGCGCCGTCTGCGAATATACCGAAAAGCATTATCTCCCGGCGTCGATAGCTTGCCAGGCACGAATTGGCAGCAAAGGCGCGGTCGGCAGGCAAATGGTTGATTGGCGGCATAGTCTGGAACAGAAATGGGCCGGTCTCCATTTCGGCGAAGTGAAGGTGCAGACTAAGGACAATCAACATTTCTTCGAAATTCAACTTTATCTCAATGACCTAAACCCCAAGGCGGTGCGAGTCGAACTTTACGCTGACGGCGTTAACGGGGGCAATCCAGTCCGACAGGAAATGAAGAGCATTTGCCAAATCAATGGCAAATCCGGTGGTTACGTTTACAGCGCGACCGTTTCTGCGGTCCGACCAGCAGGCGTATATACTGCACGCGCGATACCTTTTTGCGAAGGGGTTGCAATCCCTCTGGAAAACTCACGAATCCTGTGGCAGCGATGACCTTTCCGCAGCCCATTTTATGATAACCCAGCAATCACAACAAAAGTAGGAAATCGCCAAGAGAAAGAACTCTCGACTTAACCCGGCATGAAAGCTCCAATCGAATACATCATCGTCGCGGTACCGTTTCACGCCGATGCCGCGACCCATGACGAGCTGGCACGAAAAGTGAACGAACAATTACGCGCTGGTTACGAACTCGTTGGCGCACCATTCCTCAGCGAGGACATGATGTATCAGGCTATGACGAGGTCGATTGTCCAGGCTTCACCCCTCCCAGCCTCATGAAAAGTGGAGCCCCCATCTCGGCCTTGTTTGTGGACATTGGTGGTGTACTGCTCACCAACGGTTGGGATCATCAAGCGCGACGACGGGCGGCGAAGCACTTCAAGCTGAATTCGTCCGAAATGCAGGAGCGCCATGAGTTAAACTTTGAAACTCATGAGGAGGATAAAACTACTTTCAAAGAATATTTAGACCGGGTTGTTTTTTATCAAAAGCGTGCTTTCACACGGGACGAGTTTCGACGCTTCATGTTCGCGCAGTCGAAGCCTTTCGCCGAAATGATTGCACTGGTTCGCAAATTGAAGGCCAAATATGGGTTGAAGATTATCGTTGTCAGCAACGAATCCCGCGAATTGAATGCCTACCGGATTCAACAATTCAAGCTGGACGGATTTGTAGATGCTTTTATTTCCTCCTGCTTCGTTTGTCTCCGAAAACCGGACGAGGATATTTTCAAACTGGCGCTTGACATTGCCCAAAGGCCCGCCCGGCGGATTGTCTATATCGAAAACACCCCGCTGTTCGTCCAAGTCGCGGAAGGTTTTGGGATTCGGGGCATCCTCCATACTGATTACAAATCCACTTGCACGAAACTTGCTGCGTACGGATTGGAGGTCGCAGGATGAGCGAAAAACCATCAATCCTGACTATCAATGGCGGCTCTTCGAGCATCAAGTTTGCGCTGCATGAGACGGTCAAACCGCTTAAGCGCGGACTGCACGGAACGGTTGATCGCATCGGCCTAATCCAAAGGAAACGATATGACGATTGATTCCATTCCTGCCACCTTTGTTACGCGAGGACCAGCGCCAGTCTTCCCTGCATCGGTCAAAACGATTTACACCTGCCCGATGCATCCTCAAATCCAACAGGACCATCTGGGTAACTGTCCGATATGCGGCATGACGTTGGAGCCTCAAACCTTATCAGCCGTTCAGGAAGAAAATCCCGAACTCACGGACATGACTCGCCGGTTTTGGATCGGCGGAACGCTCGCACTCCCGGTCTTCGTATTAGCAATGGCGCACATCGTTCCTGCGGTGCGTCACCAAAGCTGGGTGATGAGTGACACTTCGCGCTGGATTCAGTTTGTTCTTTCAACACCTGTCGTGCTGTGGGCGGGTTGGCCTTTCTTCAAGCGCGGCTGGCATTCAATCGTCACGCGCCACTTGAATATGTTCACGCTCATCGCCATTGGCGTGGGCACGGCCTATCTGTTTAGCGCAGTGGTGATGGTTGTGTCGGGCGCATTTCCGATTTCATTCGCACCTGATGGCAAGGTGGGAATTTATTTCGAGGCGGCAGCGGTGGTTGTCGTGCTGGTGCTGCTCGGCCAAGTGCTTGAATTACGGGCACGGAGCAAAACCGGCAGTGCCATCCGTGCCTTGCTCAATCTCGCGCCCAAAACCGCGCGTATAGTTCAAGCCAACGAAGAACGCGACGTTCCACTCGAATCGGTTCAAGCCGGAGCGAAACTGCGGGTCCGTCCCGGCGAAACGATTCCGGTGGATGGCATCTTGCTCGACGGCAAAACCTCGGTGGATGAGTCCATGATTTCCGGCGAGCCGATTCCCGTGGAGAAAAACGCCGGTGACAAGCTAACTGGCGGCACGCTCAACACCACCGGAAGCTTTCTCATGCAAGCTGAACACGTCGGCAGCGAGACCGTGCTGGCGCGCATCGTCAAGATGGTTGACGATGCTCAACGCAGCCGCGCGCCGATCCAGGCATTAGCCGATAAAGTTTCTGGCTGGTTTGTTCCGGCGGTGCTGGCCTGTGCGGTATTAACCTTCGTAATCTGGACCTTGCTCGGTCCAGAACCGCGCTTCGCTCATGCAATTGTAAATGCGGTTGCAGTGCTGATCATTGCGTGTCCATGTGCGCTCGGACTCGCCACGCCGATGTCCGTCATGGTCGGGATTGGTCGCGGTGCGCGGGCGGGCGTGCTTATTCGCAATGCCGAAGCCATGGAAGTCATGGAGAAAGTCACCACCGTCGTCGTGGACAAAACCGGCACACTTACCGAAGGGAAACCGCGCCTCACGCAGATTCTTCCGGTCAATGGCATAACCGAGGATGATTTGTTGCTCATGGCCGCGTCGGTTGAACAATACAGCGAACACCCCCTCGCCGCCGCGATTGTTCGCGGTGCGAAGGAACGTAATCTCCCATTGCAATCGGTCGCGGATTTCAATTCCATCACGGGCGGCGGAGTCGTTGGAAAAATCAGCGGGCGCGAGATCGCTGTCGGCAAACTGGAATTTCTTCACGAACGCAATGTCGTGGATTTGGAGGGCATTGTACCCAAGGCATCCGCTCTACAGGCGGAGGGACAGACGGCCATGTTTGTCGCCATCAATGGTAAGGCAGCCGGAATTATCACGGTATCCGATCCCATCAAGGCCTCAACGCCGGAAGCCATCACGCAACTGCACAAGCTTGGCTTGAAAATCATCATGCTCACCGGCGACAACGAGCGCACAGCGAACGCCGTTGCCAAAACACTGGGACTTGATGAAGTGGCAGCGGGTGTTGAACCGAAGGACAAGCACGAGCGAATCCAACAATTGCGGCGGCAAGGCAAAATTGTGGCGATGGCTGGTGATGGCATCAATGACGCGCCCGCGCTCGCCGCGGCAAACGTCGGCATTGCCATGGGCACCGGCACGGACGTGGCGATGGAAAGCGCGGGAATTACGCTCGTGAAAGGTGATCTGCTCGGTATCGCCAAGGCAATAACCTTGAGTCGTTCCATGATGCGAAACATTCGGCAAAACCTTTTCTTCGCGTTCGCTTACAATGCGCTGGGAATTCCGCTCGCGGCCGGTTTGTTCTATCCAATTTTCGGCTGGCTTCTTAGTCCCATCATCGCAGGGGCGGCGATGAGCTTGAGTTCCGTCTCCGTCATCACCAACGCGCTCCGTCTGAAAAATATAAAACTGTAATTAAATAATAAAATATGAACACTAAAACTCTTTCCTCGGACCTGCTCCAGAAAACCGACGCCTATTGGCGTGCGGCGAACTATCTGTCGGTCGGCCAGATTTATCTCTACGATAATCCGCTGCTGAAACGCCCGCTGAAATTATCCGACGTGAAACCTTTAGTGGTCGGGCATTGGGGCACGACGCCGGGGCAGAACTTCATCTACGTGCATCTGAACAGAGTCATCAAGAAATATGATCTGGATATGTTTTATGTCGCTGGACCAGGTCACGGCGGCCCGGCGATTGTGGGCAATGTCTATCTCGAAGGCACTTGGAGTGAAGTTTACCCAGATATAACCCAGGATGAAGCCGGGCTGCAGAAACTGTTCAAGCAATTCTCGTTTCCGGGTGGAATTTCCAGCCACGTCGCTCCGACGACGCCAGGTTCGATTCACGAAGGCGGCGAACTGGGCTATTCGCTCAGTCACGCTTTTGGAGCGGCGTTCGATAATCCCAGCCTGATCGTCGCGTGTATTGTTGGCGACGGCGAGGCCGAAACAGGACCCCTAGCGACCGCCTGGCAGTCCAATAAACTGCTCGATCCAATTACCGACGGAGCCGTTCTGCCGATCCTGCATCTCAATGGTTACAAGATCAGCAATCCGACGGTGCTGGCCCGCATCGAACACGAAGAATTGGAGCAATTCTTTCGTGGGTGCGGCTGGACGCCGTATTTTGTCGAAGGGAATGAGCCTGAAAAGATGCACGAACTCATGGCTGCCACGTTGGACAAGGCTATTGAGGACATCCGACAAATCCAAAAGAATGCCAGGGACAATAAGGACACCATGCGGCCGCGCTGGCCGATGATTGTTCTCAGGTCTCCCAAGGGGTGGACCGGACCGAAAACAGTTGATGGGCTGCAAGTCGAAGGAACTTTCCGGGCTCACCAAGTGCCGCTGTTGGTGGATTCCGAGCATCCGCAACATGTTGCCCAACTTGAAAGTTGGATGAAGAGCTACAAGGCCGAGGAATTGTTCGATGAAAATGGCCGCCTCAGACCGGAGTTAGCGGAACTCGCGCCCAAGGGAGACCGGCGGATGGGTGCCAATCCGCACGCCAACGGTGGCATGTTATTGCACGACCTGCGCATGCCAGACTTCCACATCCACGCGTTGGATGTGCCTTCGCCCGGGGCCGTTGACGGCCAGGACACGCTCGTTCTGGGTAAATTCCTGCGCGACGTGGCCAAGCTCAATCATGATAATTTCCGCGTCTTCGGTCCCGATGAGACACTGTCAAATCTTTTAGGCGCGGTTTTTGAAGTCACAAACCGTCAATGGGACGCAAGAGAAGTAAAAAATGATGAGTATCTTGCGCCTGCCGGGAGAGTGCTGGATTCCATGCTCAGCGAGCACCAATGCGAGGGTTGGTTGGAAGGCTATTTGCTGACGGGTCGCCACGGGCTGTTTAACAGTTATGAGGCTTTCATTCGGATTGTTGACTCCATGTTCAGCCAGCACGCCAAATGGTTGAAGGTGACGTCGGAATTGCCTTGGCGTCGAAAAATTGCGTCGCTCAATTATCTCCTCGCATCGCACGTCTGGCAGCAGGATCACAACGGCTTCACACACCAAGACCCTGGTTTCCTGGACCATGTTATCAATAAAAAAGCCGACATCGTTCGCGTCTATCTACCGCCGGATGCAAATTGCCTGCTTTCAGTATTTGATCACTGCTTGCGGAGCCGCCATTATGTCAATGTCGTCGTAGCCGGAAAGCACGCTCTCCCCCAATGGCTGGACATGGACGCCGCTGTCATGCATTGCACCGAAGGTATTGGCATCTGGCAGTGGGCCAGCAACGATCAAGGAGACGAACCGGACGTCGTGATGGCCTGCTGCGGCGACACGCCGACGCTGGAGATTCTCGCGGCTGTTTCCATTCTTCGTCAGCATCTGCCTGACCTGAAAATCCGAGTGGTCAATGTCGTTGACTTGATGAAGTTGCAGCCGCAAAGCGAGCACCCTCATGGCCTGAGCGAAACGGATTACGATTCCCTCTTCACCAAAGACAAACACATCATATTTGGATTCCATGGATACCCTTGGCTAGTCCACCGGCTGACCTACCGCCGAACTAATCGGAACATCCACGTTAGGGGCTACAAAGAGGAAGGAACGATCACGACGGCCTTCGACATGAGAGTTCAGAACGACTTGGACCGATTCCACTTGGTGCAAGATGTGGTTGATCGCGTGCCGGGACTGGGCACCAAGGGGACCTACTTGAAACAGCAGATGCAAGACAAGCTCATCGAGCACAAGCATTACATAGACAAGCATGGCCAGGACTTGCCGGAGATTCGGAATTGGAAGTGGAATCACAACGAATCGCGCAACGGAAAACCGCTGGCGGATAATAAACGCACCCCCAAACTGAAACCAATCAAAGGAGCCCAATATGCCCATTCAACTTAATGAAGAAAACGCCGGAAAGACGCTCGTCGTTCACATCAGCGGCAAGCTGACAAAAGCGGATTACGAACACTTTGTTCCCGAATTCGAGCGACTTGTCCGGCAGCACGGAAAACTGCGCGTGCTGTTCGACATGACTGGTTTCCACGGCTGGGACGCTGGCGCGCTATGGGAGGACATCAAATTCGATATTAGACATTTTGCAGACATCGAACGGCTCGCGATGGTCGGGGATAAAAAGTGGCAGCATGGCATGGCCACATTCTGCAAACCGTTCACGAAAGCAACGGTCCAGTATTTCAATCACACCGATGCCGCTGAGGCACGGAGGTGGTTGGATGAATCTGTAGCGACAGGAAACAAAACAGGAGGACAACACAGGCTTAAACACCAACTGCTCTTGCCCGAAGGGATACTCATACTCGAACCCGAAGCGCCGCTTGAAGCGGCAGACTTCGAGGGCCTGGTTCGCGAGATCGATCCATATATCGCGAAACATGGAAAACTATCCGGTTTGCTGATTCACGCCAGAGCATTTCCCGGCTGGGCGAATCCCGAAGCGTTCCTCGCTCATATGCAATTCATCAAAAGCCATCACCAGAAGATTGTCCGACTTGCGATGGTGACCGACAGCAAACTTCTGGGGGAATTGCCCAAGATTGCCGCCCATCTTGTTGATGTGCAGGTCAAACACTTTTCAGAATCGCAGTACGAGGTCGCGCTGCGCTGGCTCAAGGAGGGAACTCCGGTCAGTTCTTAGTCCGCTACTGGAAACAAGGCAACGCAAAATGAATGCACAAAAGCTGATTGATACTGCGAAGGCGCTGGTTGCCGACGACAAGGGATTGCTGGCGATGGATGAAAGCAATCCGACCTGTCACAAACGATTTGCAAAGCTCAACATTCCGCAAACGGTGGACACCCGGCGGGCCTATCGGGAGTTGATTGTGACCACACCCGGTCTCGGCGAGTGCATCAGTGGCGCGATTCTTTACGACGAAACAATCCGCCAGCAGAAAAAGGACGGCACCTCATTTCTTAAAGTCCTCACCGACGCGGGCATCATTCCCGGCATCAAAGTAGATACTGGAGCCAAGGAGATGGCTGCTCATCCCGGTGAAAAAATCACCGAAGGCCTGGACGGATTGCGCGACCGCCTCAGAGAATATTCTCAAATAGGCGCGCGTTTTGCGAAGTGGCGGGCGGTGATTGCTATTGGCGATGGAATTCCCAGCCGGAGTTGCATCGAGGCCAACGCGCACGCGCTGGCTCGCTATGCCGCGTTGTGTCAGGAAGCCGGATTGGTTCCGATAGTCGAGCCGGAAGTGCTCATGGATGGTGAACATACTCTGGAGCGCTGTCGCAAAGTGACAGAGGAAGTCCTGCGAATGGTTTTCAACCAACTGGATTCCCAGCGCGTGATACTGGAAGGCATGATTCTGAAGCCCAACATGGTGCTTCCGGGATTGGCGTGCCCCGCGCAAGAATCCGTGGACGAGATCGCCGATACCACGATGAAGAGTCTGTGGCGAACCGTCCCCGCTGCGGTTCCAGGGATTGCATTCTTGTCCGGGGGCCAATCTGCGGAATTGGCTTCGGCCCGTTTGAACGTAATGAATCTTCGTTTCAAGACTCAACTGCCATGGGCGCTGGCATTTTCTTTTGCCCGCGCCATCCAGCAACCGGCATTGGAGATTTGGAAGGGCGGGGACGCCAACGTGTTGGCGGCGCAGCAAGCATTGCTTCATCGTGCGAAGTGCAATCGTGCCGCGCGGCGTGGCGAATATACTGCCGCGATGGAAAGGTCATGAGCATGACGACACGAATAACCCCATGAAAAAACTCATCGTTTTCGACCTGGATGGAACGCTTGCCGAAAGCAAATCGTCCATCGATGCCGAGATGGCCACATTACTCACGGCTCTTCTCGGAATTTTGAAAGTGGCTGTAATCTCCGGCGGCAACTGGCCGCAATTTGAAAAACAGGTGCTTTCCAAACTTCCCCATGACGAGCATCTGAAGAATCTGTCTCTTCTTCCCACCTGTGGAACAAAGTTCTACCAATACACTGGGGATTGGAAAAAGATTTATTCGGAAGACTTCACTGCGAACGAAAAAGGGAAAATCATCGGTTCGCTGAAGAAGGCAATTGAAACAGCGGGCTGCAAAGTCGAAAAAGTCTGGGGAGAGGTCATTGAAGACCGGGGCAGCCAGATTACGTTCTCCGCCTTGGGGCAGCAGGCTCCCATCGAAGAAAAGAAAAAATGGGACCCTGATTTCACAAAACGGAAGAAGATAAAAGCGCTTCTCTATAAACTTATTCCCGAATTTTCCGTGCGCCTGGGCGGCACGACTTCCGTTGACGTCACCAAGCCGGGAATTGATAAAGCCTACGGGATTCGAAAACTCCGGGACACCCTTGGCGTTGCGATTCAGGAGATGATTTTTATTGGCGATGCGTTGTTTCCCGGCGGAAACGACTATCCGGCCGAACAAGCCGGTGTTGTATCCATCCGCGTCAGAGATCCCAATGAATCTAAACGAGTGATTGAAGCAATCATCGCTTGTTTGAATGGGGCTCAATAAAATGAAAGATAATGGAAATCCCACGAATCTCGGCTCGGTCACCTCGGTGCGCGGCAGTGTCGTGGATATACGATTCGACGGGCCTTTGCCGCCGATCAATTCGGTGCTCCGCGCTGGGGCGGAAAAACAAATCGTCATTGAGGTTCTGGCGCAGCGGGATGCGCGCCATGTGCGCGGGATCGCCTTGACGCCCACGCAAGGTCTGGCGCGCGGCATGGTGGTCACGGACTCAGGCGGGCCACTGAAAGCGCCGGTGGGAAAAGCGATTCTCTCTCGGATGTTTGATGTCTTTGGTAACGCCATTGACCGTCAGCCGGCGCCAGCGGATGTCCAATGGCGTTCCGTGCATCGTAACCCACCACCATTGGCGCGGCGCTCCACCAAGTCGGAGATTTTTGAGACCGGGATCAAGGTCATTGATGTGCTGGTGCCGTTGGAGCGCGGCGGCAAGGCGGGACTCTTCGGCGGAGCGGGCGTGGGCAAGACGGTGTTGCTGACGGAGATGATTCACAACGAGATCGGCCATCAAAAAGGGGTGAGTATTTTTTGTGGCATCGGCGAGCGCTGCCGCGAAGGCGAGGAGCTTTACCGCGAGATGAAAGAAGCCGGCGTGTTGCCAAACATGGTCATGGTTTACGGCCAGATGAACGAGCCTCCGGGCAGCCGATTCCGCGTGGGCCTGGCCGCGCTGACGATGGCCGAGTATTTCCGGGACGATGAACATCGCGACGTTTTGCTGCTCATCGATAATATTTTTCGTTTTATCCAAGCCGGAATGGAAGTGTCCGGCTTGATGGGCCAGATGCCCTCACGTCTGGGTTATCAGCCCACGATGGGCACGGAGCTGTCGGGTTTGGAGGAGCGCATCGCCAACACGGATACCGGCGCCATCACTTCGATTCAGGCTGTCTATGTGCCGGCGGATGATTTCACCGATCCGGCGGCGGTCCATACTTTCTCCCATCTTTCCGCGTCCATCGTGCTCTCGCGCAAACGGGCAAGCGAAGGGTTGTTCCCGGCCATTGATCCACTGCAATCCAATTCCAAGATGGCCACGCCGGGAATTGTCGGCGAACGGCATTACGCCCTGGCGCAGGAAATCCGGCGCACGCTCGCGCAATACAGTGAACTCAAGGACATCATCGCCATGCTCGGTCTGGAACAACTTTCACCCGAGGACCGGAAAGTGGTCGTGCGCGCCCGCTTGCTGGAGCGTTTTCTCACGCAGCCGTTTTTCACGACCGAACAGTTCACCGGCCTGACCGGAAAACTCGTCAGTCTCAAGGACTCGCTCGATGGATGTGAACGAATCCTGCACGACGAATTCAAGGACTACCCGGAGAGCGGTCTCTACATGATCGGGCCAATCAGCGAAGCCAAGGGAAAACCGAAACCCGTTTCGCCCGCAGGGCCACCGACACCGGAGTCAAAGCCTGAAAGTAAGGCCAAGCCGGATCACCCTAAAGAGGCCAAACCTGCGGCCAAAGTGGAGGCTGAGGCAGAGCCCAAATCACAATTGGCTTCCGAAGCCAACCCCAAGGCTGCCCCAAAGCCGACTGCCGGGTCCCCGGCCAAGCTCGCTCCAGAGCCATCGAAGCCGCCCGAAGCGAAACCTCAACCAAAGGTCGAACATGCCGACGTCGCTCATGCATCTTAAAGTTCTCCTGCCATTCCAAGTTTTCGCCGAGAACACCGACGTGTCGCGCATCGTCGCGGAGACCCGCGAAGGCTCGTTTGGGCTCCTGCCGCACCGGCTCGATTGTGTCGCGGCGCTCGTGCCGGGAATATTAACTTATCAGACTGAATCCGGCCCGGAAGTTCTGGTGGCAGTGGATAGAGGCATATTGGTTAAGACCGGCCTGGACGTACTCGTTTCCGTGCGCCGCGCGATCGGCGGAACGGACCTCAGCCAATTGCACGCGGCGGTGGAAAAGGAATTCCTGACGCTGGACGAGAATGAGCAAAGTGTGCGAATCGCGGTGGCAAAATTGGAGACCGGTTTTCTGCGTCGCTTCGCGACCCTGCAACATGAATAACGAGCCAAGAAAAACTCTGCGGAACGAACCATCCTTCGCCGAAGAAATCGGTGCGAAGGCAACCCGAAAGATCAAAGCCCGCAAATCCACGCAGGGCGTTCTGGTTCGGCCTGGGCATGATGGGGTTGGTCGGCTGGTCAGTGGTCGTGCCTACGCTGCTCGGCGCGGCGCTCGGCATCTGGTTGGATAAACACCATCCGGGCAAACATCCGTGGACACTGGCGCTTTTGGTGGTTGGGTTGGCGGTCGGCTGTTTGAATGCGTGGTATTGGGTCGCCAAGGAAGAAAAAGCAATGCAGGACGAAACGGAGGACGACGATGAATGAATTACTAATCTTGGCGTTGGCGGCTGGACTTTTGCTCGGCGCAGTTTTCTTCGGCGGTCTTTGGTGGACCGTGCGCAAGGGTGTTTCTTCCAAAAATCCGGCGCTGTGGTTTATCGGAAGCATGCTGCTGCGGATGGGCATTGTTCTGCTTGGATTTTATTTTGTCGGGCGCGGAAATTGGCAGCGGCTGGTGTCGTGTCTTCTGGGATTTATCATCGCGCGGTTCTGCGTGATACGGCTTACGCGCACGCCAGTCGAACATCCCTGCCTTACGGTGAAGGAGGCCCCGGATGCGCCTTAGCCCCGACCAGTTGATCTTCTGGCACCACGGCTTTTTCAAGCTTAACGGCACGATTGTGTTCACTTGGGGACTAATGATTGTGCTGGCCGTTGGTTCAAAACTCATCACGCGCAAACTTTCGACCGACTTGAAGCGTTCACGCTGGCAGAACCTTCTGGAAATTGTCGTCACTGGCATCGAGAAACAAATCGAAGATGTCGGCCTGAAGCACCCTGAAAAATATATCGGCTTTCTGGGTACGCTCTTTCTGTTCGTCGCGCTGGCCGCGCTCTGCACGATCATTCCCGGTTTTGAGCCGCCGACCGGTTCGCTCTCAACCACGGCGGCGCTCGCGTTGTGCGTTTTTGTGGCCGTGCCGTTGTTCGGCATCGAGGAACAGGGACTGCGGGGTTATCTCGGCTCCTACACCAAGCCGACGTTCATCCTGCTGCCGTTTAACATCATCAGTGAACTGTCGCGCACGCTGGCGCTGGCCGTCCGCCTATTCGGCAATATGATGAGCGGGGCGATGATCATTGCGATTCTGCTGACTATAACGCCTTTCCTTTTTCCAATCGTAATGACCGCGCTCGGTCTGTTGACCGGCATGGTGCAAGCCTACATTTTCAGCATCTTGGCAGCGGTTTACATCGCTGCGGCCACGCGCTCTGGCAAACCGAAACCTGCGGTGGCGCCTAAAACTTGAAACACTCACAAAGCAACCCAAGGACAAAATTATGGATAATATGACAATCATCGCAGTGGCCTCAATCGCCACCGCAGGCCTGACCACCGGCATTGGCTGCATGTGCCCGGCACTTGGAGAAGGGCGCTCGGTCGCGACGGCGCTTACCGCGCTGGCGCAGCAACCCGACGCCTCCGCCACCATCACGCGGACGCTGTTTGTCGGTCTGGCCATGATCGAATCCACGGCCATTTATTGTTTCGTGGTCTCGATGATTCTGATCTTCGCCAACCCGTTCTGGAACCACGTCATAGCCGGAGTGGCAACTGCGGCAGGAAAGTAGGCCTATGTTAATCGACTGGTTCACCGTGGCGGCGCAAGCGCTAAACTTCCTCATCCTCGTGTGGTTGATGAAGCGCTTTCTCTATATACCCATCCTCAAGGCCATTGACGCGCGGGAGAAACTGATCGCCAAAGAGCTCGCAGACGCTGATGCGAAAAGAGCGGAAGCCCAAAAGGAACACGAAAAGTTTCAGAAGAAAAACGAGGAGTTTGACCAGCAACGCGCCGCACTTCTGACCAAAGCGACGGACGAGGCGAAAGCCGAACGTGAGCGGCTCCTCGACGACGCGCGGAAAGCGGCCGATGCTCTGAGCGCCAAGCGACAGGAGTCGCTGAACCATGACGCCCAGAACTTAAATCAAGCCATCAGTCGCTTTACGCAGAAGGAAGTATTCGCCATCACGCGCAAGGCACTGACGGATCTGGCCACGACAAGTCTGGAAGAACGGATGGGCGAGGTGTTTGATAGACGCTTGCGAGAACTGGACCAGAAGGCGAAATCTTTGCTTTGCGACGCCCTTAAGAAAAATTCTGAACCCGCCGTGATTCGCAGCACTTTTGATCTGCCGGCGGCGCAACAAGCGGCGATCCAAAATGCGCTCAACGAAACCTTTTCCGCTGAAATTCACATCCGGTTCGAGACCGCGCCGGATTTGATCAGCGGCATCGAACTCAGCGCGAACGGCCAGAAAGTCGGATGGACCATCACCGATTATTTGACGTCACTAGAAAAGGGTGTCGACGATTTGCTGAAAGAGAAGGAAAAGCCTGAAGCCAAAGTCGAGGCGAAACCCGAAAATAAGGCCACGCCGAAACCTCCAACAATCCCGGAACCAAATCCCGACATCAAAGTTGAGCCAAATACTGCTGCCAAAGCCGAGCCAGAGGCTAAGACTGACATTATCGCCAAAATCGACGCTAAACCCAGGCCTGCAACAGAGAAGGACCTTAAACCTAAAGCCAGGGCCGAGGCGAAGGTTGAAGAACTCGAACCCGCATTGAAGGCCTCATGAACACCGCTCCTGAAAGCTTGCTGAGCGTCTTCGACCGCACCTTTGCTGGAATCAGCCAGGCGCGCGAAGCCTTCACCCCGCAAATGACGACGAAGGAGGTGGGCACGGTCATCAGTGTCGCCACCGGCATCGCCAAGGTCTCGGGCCTTCCGGGCGTGGGTTTTGAGGAGTTGGTAAAATTCCCCGGCGATGTTTTCGGCATCGCGTTCAACCTGGACGAGGATGAAATAGGCGTCGTGTTGCTCGGCGCGTATCAAGATCTGCACGCAGGCGATGAGGTCGAACGCACCGGGCGCGTGATGGACGTGGCCGTTGGCGATGAATTGCTGGGGCGTGTCATTGACCCGCTCGGCCGGCCACTCGATGGCAAAGGGCCGGTGGCTTCCAGCCAGCGTCTGCCCATCGAACGTCCGGCGGCGGCTATCATGGACCGCGCGCCGGTCACGGTGCCTCTCCAGACCGGCCTTATGGTCATTGACGCGCTCATCCCCATCGGGCGAGGCCAGCGCGAGTTGATTCTGGGCGATCGTCAAACGGGCAAAACGGCCATTGCCCTGGACAGCATTTTGAACCAGCGCGGAAAAAATGTGATCTGCGTTTATTGTGCCATCGGCCAGCGGGCTTCCGCCGTCGCCAAGGTCATAGCGAACCTGCGCGAAAAGGGGGCGATGGAATATACCGTGGTCGTAGTCGCCGAGGGCAACGACGCGCCCGGCCTCACCTATGTTACGCCCTACGCTGCCACCAGCATCGCGGAATATTTCATGGAAAAGGGCCGTGACGTGCTGATTGTTTACGACAATCTGACGCAGCACGCTGAAGCCTATCGCGAGTTGTCCCTCCTGTTGCGCCGTCCACCCGGGCGCGAAGCGTTCCCCGGCGACATTTTCTATATTCATTCCCGGATGCTGGAACGGGCGACCCACTTGAGCAAAGAACGCAGGGGTGGTTCGCTCACCGCGCTACCGATCATCGAAACCGAAGCACAGGACATTTCCGCTTACATTCCGACGAACCTTATTTCCATTACCGACGGACAAATTTATCTTTCACCGTCCCTGTTTGAATTGGGCGTGCTGCCGGCGGTGGATGTGGGCAAATCTGTTTCGCGCGTCGGTGGCGAGGCGCAATGGGCCGCTTATCGCGCGGTCGCGGGCGACCTCAAGCTCGCTTACGCACAATTCGAAGAACTCGAAACTTTCGCGCGGTTTGGCGCGCGTCTTGACGATGACACGCGCAAGATCATCGAGCATGGACGGCGAATCCGCGCCTGTCTCAAGCAGCCCGAATCCGCCCCGGTGGCGGTGCCCGCACAGATCACCGTCTTGCTGGCATTGACCGCGAACCTGTTCGATCCAGTGCCGCTTGAGCAGATGGCGGAGGCGGGGCACGCCGTGCGGGAATCTGCGTCCAAAATTCCAGGGGAGATCAGTGCGCGATTTGAAACCGCCGCAAAATTGAATGAGGAGGATAAAAAGGCGATAATTGAAATCGCCCGTCAAGCGCTCGCACCTTTTCAACCCAAGCCGGATCCCAAGCCTGAAGTTAAGCATGAAACCAAAGCTGATGTTAAGGTCGAGTCGAAGGCCGAAACGAAAGGCGATATTAAAGACAAAGCCGATGCCAAAACCAAGGAGGAGGTTAAACCCAAACCTGGTCCTGAAGTTAAGGCAGAGACTAAACCTGGAATCGAATCCAAGCCGGAACCGTCGCCGGAAGTTAAACGCGCGGAGACCCGCCCCAAGGAGAAGCCATGAGCGAAAATACAGCGAGCCTGTCCCGAAAAATTAGCAGTGCCGGCGATCTTCAATCCGTGGTTCGCACGATGAAAGCTTTGGCTGCTTCAAGCATCGGACAATACGATAAATCAGTGCGCGCATTAGGCGACTATTATCGCACTGTGGAATTGGGACTGGGCGCGTGTTTTCGGGAAAGCAGGGAAGCGGCTCCGATTGAAACACGAAAAGGACAAGCGGACGCCGGCGCCATTGGCGCGGTCGTGTTCGGCTCTGATCAGGGATTAGTGGGTCAATTTAATGACGTAGTGGCCGACTATGCGGTCAAGACCCTCGCTGCATTACCCGGCAAACCCGAAGTCTGGGCTGTAGGAGAGCGCGTTCACGCACGTTTAGCGGACGCGGGCGTCCCGCTGGCGGGAATCTTTGCCGTGCCCAATTCCGTGCAGGCCATCACCCCACTCGTCGGACAGATTCAAATCGAGAGTGAAGCGCGTCGGGCCAAAGGCGAGTATGCGCGACTTTATGTCTTCCACAACCGACCAAAATCTGGGGCGCTCTACGAACCGGTCAGCCAGCGGTTGCTGCCGCTGGACGCGCAATGGCAAAATGGCTTGGCCAAACTTGCTTGGCCGACAAATATGCTGCCCGAGGTGATGTGCAGCGGCATCGTCACCTTGCGAGCGCTCATTCGCGAATATCTCTTCATCTCGCTTTTCCGCGCCTGTGCCGAATCCCTTGCCAGCGAGAACGCGAGCCGTCTGTCCGCGATGGAACGCGCCGATAAAAACATTGATGATTTGCTGGAGACGCTTCATGGGACCTACCACCGAATACGTCAAGCCGGCATTGACGAGGAACTTTTCGACGTCATCGCCGGGTTCGAGGCGCTGTCCAAAGGAAAGAGCTTCGGATTGTAGGAAGAGCAAGCAGAACAAATTAGTGACGATGAAGATCAATTCGAAGGATTTCCGGGTGAGGCCCGGTGATAAGGTCAAACTCCGGGAGTGGCCGACGGCAGTGCAGCCCTTCTGCAAATCCAAAAAAGCGTATCGAAGACTTCTGGGAGTGCATGTTGAGCAATTGAGTTCGCTGCAACAACTACACTACGCTTCCAACCATTATGCCTTGTTGCTGATTTTTCAGGGAATGGATGCAGCCGGCAAGGACGGTGCCATCTGCCACGTCATGTCCGGGGTCAATCCGCAAGGTTGCGAGGTTTTCAGTTTTAAACAGCCCACCGCCGAGGAACTCGAACATGATTTTCTTTGGCGCACGAACCGCCATTTGCCGGAACGCGGACGGATCGGCATTTTCAATCGTTCCTATTACGAGGATGTGCTTGTCGTTCGCGTGCATCCGGAAATTCTCCGCAGCCAGGGGATGCCGGACGAGTTGATCGAGAAAAAGTCAATTTGGGAGGGCCGGTATCAGTCCATCGTGGATTTGGAGCAACATCTCCACCGTAACGGCACCCGCATCATCAAGTTTTTCCTCCACTTGTCGAAGGGCGAACAACGAAGGCGATTCCTGGAGCGCATTGATGAGCCGGACAAGAACTGGAAATTCAGCCTCGCTGACATCCGCGAGAGGAAATTCTGGCCACAGTACGTCAAGGCGTATGAGGCTTGCCTGACCGCGACCAGCGCCCATCACACGCCTTGGCACGTCGTTCCCGCTGACGATAAGGAGAACGCCCGTCTTATCGTTTCCCAAATTGTCGTTGATGCCCTCAAAGATCTTAAGATGGCCTTTCCCAAAACTACGGCGAAACGCCGACGGGAATTAGAATCCATCCGCAAACAGCTTTAAAAGCTAACGAATCCGGTGTCGCCATTACTGGACAAGTTATGACGCGCCAGTTTCGCTTAATGCCTGGTGGGTTCCGATCCATATTTGCGAAACGTAAAAGCCGCGCCCCGGAGGACAATGCCGACCAGCATGGCGGTCAGGGGGATGTTCGTAAGCGTCACGCGACGCACCGTGTGACTGAACTAGAGTTTTGTAGAGACGCCAGAGGCAGCTATCTCTGACATCTACGCTGCTTTTGCAGAGGGGCGGCGAGATTTGGCCCAAGCTCCTGGGGTGACTTCTGGTATTTGGTGGTTGGTCATTCGAGGCAGGCGGGCGAGAACATCGCAGAGGTATGCGTATGGATCGATGTTTCGGCGGCGGCAGCTTTCGATGATGCTGTAAACAATCGCTCCGCGCTGGCCAGCGCCGGCTTCTCCGACAAAGAGCCAGTTTTTCTTTCCAACCGCCGTGGGACGAATGGAATTCTCGACTAAATTGTTGTCTATTTCAACGCTTCCTTTTTCAAGGTAGACGCTCAGGGTTGGCCATTGGCCCAAGGCATAATCCATGGCCTGGCCCAGCAGACTTTGCGGCAGATAGCGATGGCTGGCCTTGAGCCGGACCAGGGCGCGTTGAAGTCGCTGAACGACCGGCTTGCTTTGGCTGGCCCGGTGGGCGGCGCGCAAGTTCGGACCCGCTCGATGCTCTCTCAGCTTGGCTTCGACTCGATAAAGTTGCTGGATTTGACCCAGGAACCAAGCCGCCGTGCGAGGCGATTGCTCCAGGGCCTCGTAAAACTTGCGCCGAACATGGGCCCAGCAACCTGTCAACTGGACGGTTCCATTGCGGCTGTCGGCAAAGGAGCGATAGGCCGAGTAGCCATCACACTGGATGACTCCCCGAAAATTAACCGGGATCAAATTGTTCAGGCACTGCGTTCCGCGACTGGTTTCCCACCGAAAGACGACATCACCTCCCGGACGGCTGCAGGTCCAAAAATAACCTTGCCGGGTTTTCCCATGGCCTGGTTCCAGGAACTGGATTGGCGTTTCGTCCACTTGCACGTAGCCGCCAGCCATCACTCCGGTGAGGATTTGTTCATAAATGGGTCGCAGCCAATCCGCCGCCAGTTCCACCCAGCGGGCCAGCGTCTGCCGGGGCAGTGCAACGCCGTGGCGCTGCCGATACATCTGTTCCTGCCGGTAAAGCGGCATGTGGTCGCAATACTTGCTGACCAGCACATGGGCCAGCAATCCCGGCGCGGCCATGCCGCGCTCCAGCAAACACTCAGGCAGCGGCGCCACAATAGGCGGGCGATCCTGGTCCTGCCGGTGAACATACTTGCGGCGAATGGTGCGGCGGCGCAGAAAACGGCCCGGCTCGTAATCCAGTTGTTCGCTCACCTCCTGGCCAATGTAACGCCAGAGTTGCGGTTGAGCTTTGACCACGTCTGGATCAATGACTTCTTCCACCACCGGCAGGTTTTCCGGCAAGCGGGGTTTGCTTTCAGTGGCGGCGGGCTTGGATGGTTTAACCGTCGGAGCGATGGTTGGCGGAACATCAACGACCGATTTGATTGGCTCCGGTCCTTGCAACAAGAACTGCAACTGGGCCGGATTTATCTGCTCGCTGCTGGAGCCAAACACCCGGCGGACCAAGGCATCCACCTTTTGCCGAAGGACGGTGTTTTCCCGCCGGAGGGCTTCCTCCCTCCGCAGCGATTCAGTCAAGGCCTGCTGGCATTTTTCCAGCAGTTGGGCCAGTTGAAGTTCCTGCTCCGTCACGACAGAGCAAGGGTTTAACGGAAAACGCCCCTACAGTCAAGTATAATTAAGAAAATCCCTCACTTTTTTATGGCTGCCGCTCATACCACGGCCGCAAGGTGCCGCCCCGCAAATCAACGCCATCAGTCAGCATCGCCAAAGCCTGCGGCGTCAGCGACATTTTCTTTTGCCCGGCATCCACCGTCTGCGGCCAGAAGAAAGTGCCATTTTCGAGGCGCTTCGTCAGAAGCCAAAGTCCGGTGCCATCCCAGCAGAGCATTTTGAGCCGGGTTCGGCGGCGGTTGGTAAACACAAAGATCGCGCCTTGGCGGGGATCCTCGCCCAGCCGCTCGGTGACCAGACCATGGAGGCCATTAAAACTCTTGCGCAGATCGCACGGCTCCATCGCCAGCAACACTTTGATGCTTCCGGAAAAACTCAGCATCGCGATGGTGTGTTAAGAGCCAGCAACAGCGCCGCCGCCAGCTCGGCTTGCCGGGCATCGGCAATCTCGGCGCGAGCGTCTTTGCCGAAATAGACTTTCAGCACGGATGTCTCCTTGGAAGTCGCGACCCTGGCCTGATCGACCATCGCCTCCAACCACTGCACCTGGGCCTTTTCCTCGGGACCCTTGGCCAGCGGGGCTTCCGTGGAACGACTCCGCTTGCGCCTGGCCACCCAGGCGGCGAAGGTCGAATACTTAACCCCTGACAGCCCAGCAAATTTAGGACAACTCAACCCGCTGCGCTCAAACTCATCCAGCAACTGCTCTTTGCGCAGTCGGGGCGTCTGAAGGCGCGCCAATGAATCGGTTTTAAGAATCTGACCAGAGCTCTGTGTAGATGTCATAGCAAAAGGCTATGACGAAAATGCTGTCTTGTTACAGAGGCGCTCGGCGTGACGCTTACGGATGTTCAGCGCGGTCATCAACGACGCAAATCCGCGCGGAAAGCCGGTGAACAGCAAAACGATCACGAGAATCAGCCATACATGGTTGGCCTCCCAAATTGGTCCGATGGCATCGGCCACGGCTTTCCTTTGCAGTCTGGACCGCGGGCCGGCTGCCAGCAAATACCAAATGCCGCCGCCAAAGTCTGCGCCGCCTAGGAGCGCATATAAGATCAGCGAAAGTAGAATGAAAGTGGCAACGATGGTCTCAAGCATGGGTTGAAGGCGTAGAGGGGCCGGGAAGCGGATTGGAGGTTTGCAGAAACTGGCGGCGCAGGAGAACGGCCACGACAACGCCTAGGAAAATGTAGAGCGCCGTGAACATTGCGAAGGGCGCCGCGATCCCATGCATGGGCGTGACGGCTTGTTCCGTCCGCATAACGCCATAGATGATCCACGGCTGGCGTTCCGACCTCTGTGACCACCCAGCCGGCCTCAATGGCGACGAAGCCCAGAGGCCCACAGATCACCAGAGCCCACAGAAACCATTTCATATCAGGCAGCCGGCGGTGTCGCCAGCAGAGCAATCCTCCCGCCGCCGATAACAGAAACAGCGCCGTTCCGCAGCCAACCATGAGGTCAAACGACCAGTGAACGACACGCACGTTGGGCCAGTCGCTCCGGGGGAATTCGTCTAGTCCGGTCACTTTCGAATCAAATTCATGCGTGAGGAGCAAACTTAGGCCATGCGGGATGCGAAGCGCATAATCGGTCCTCCTGGTTTCATCGTTTGGAATAGGTGGCCCCTTCGCCGATCTCCGGGATCTGCCTTAAACCAGGCCGTTGAGCTATCCGTTTCCACATAATTGAATTCGATGAACAGCATTGTCATTACAGAATTCGACCGCCATAATAACGAGAGCAGGCTTCGAATAAACAGATTAAACCAATTTGACGCTCGTTTCGATTTAGCCAGAGGTGATCCACGACCGTTTTCCTATGGGCCAGGCGCAGGATGGCCCGAACGTTCAAAACGGTGGATGGAGACGCGCAATTAACCCGATTTCACCAGAATATCGAACTGGCTCGGTCTGAAATTGTTGCCCGAAGGATTCCAAACGTGGACCAGACCGATTTTTTTATCATGCAGATGGTTGTTGTGGGCGAGACGATGGCGCGGCGTTTTCCGGCCCCTTGACTGCCCGCTTTTCCCCTTCCGCCACCGAAAACCGGACAGACAAAGCGCCTCAACCGGAAACATCCATGCGGGTTTCGCACTCAACGCGTGCCCTCAGCCACGCTTCACTTCGCCTGCCGCCCCATAACCCCTCGGCTCGCTTCGTTCCGCTCCGGCTTCGGGTCACGCGTTCAGTGCATGGGAACGGTCACATATTGAATTGCTGGAACCGGGACGCATTTCTCATTCACACATTGGCACACGGCAGCATTCGCCTCACTTTCATAGGCAAAATTGCGTTTGTTTCCACTCTATGCGTGTGGAATTAAAAGATGGACGCCCTACCCCTACGAACAAATCGTAGGTTTGGCGGCTATGCGCCGATCTGCACGAATTCTCGTGTCGAAAGGCCTTGAAGGGCGTTGACAGATTCAACACGTCTCAACGGATTTCAACGCAGCGATTCAACGCCTTTCAGCACTTTTCAACAGGTGCAAAACCTAATCGGCTTAACTCTCCCACAAATCGGGCTAACTCGCCTGCTGCCCGTTAACGCAGTCGAGTATTGCGGGTTTAAAGTTATGGCAATGGAATCGGAAACGAAAACGAACGCAGTGGCGGCCAGAAATGGCGGCGGACGCGCCTTTCACAGCCGCGTCGAGCCATTCGTGGCGATCATTCGCGAACAGCGCCAGCAGCGCAAAACGTGGAGGGAAATCGCCGAACGGCTCGTAGTTGAAGAAGGCTGCCGCATCACGCTCCAAGGTCTGCATCAATTCTACCGCAGATATTTGAAGCGGCAGGGGCGGCATCATTGGGAGGACGAAGGCCAGACGCTGTCCGCGCCACCCATCCTCCCACATGAGTCGGCCAGTCGGCCAGAATCAAACCGCAAGCCGGTTCTTGCGGCCATTCCGGCCGCACGTTCGTTTCGCCAACCGAGTCCTGAAAGTCTAAACCTTAACGATCCAAATAAATTATGAACATCACACGACGTATTCACTTAAATCCACAGTCCAAAGGAAACCTTGGTAAAAGCTTTGAAGCGGAATTCCGCACGGCCTGGCTCGACCAGCTTGGCGTTCAATGGAACGGATCAGACCTCGACGACCGGCACCACACGTTTGCCAGTCGGCACAAGGATGCCGTCCGTTCGTATCAACTTGGCAATGAGCACGAGAGCAAGACGGCCTTGCTCAGTCTTTTTCGCCGGGTGCTCAAAGACGCCGCGCCGGTTCACGTCATTGACACACGCGCCCAGGCGGATGCGCTCATCATGGCGGCATTGGAGGAATTGCAGGTGCTCGATGTCTGCGCCGAACAGGACGTGCGATTGACCTTCTTCCTGTTTCCAACCGACGACACGGAGAGCATGACCAACGCGGGACGACTGTTCTTGTATGCGGGCGACCGGGTGGATTATGTCATCGTCCATAATCCGGCCAAGGCGAGGGGCGACTTGTTCAAAGGTTCGCCACTGGAACAGCAATTGGCAGAATTCGGGGCGAAGACCCTCACGCTGCCGACCGTGACACCGACGACGTTGCTGGCCGCAGAAAAGGCCGAGGCCAACGCGAAGCACGGTTTGAGCTTCGCCGAATTGTCCCGCATCGAAGCAGGCCACTTGGAACGGTTGCTGGCCGGGGAAATCCAGTGGGCCATGCAACGGATGTTTCAACAATACGACTCGATTGCGGAGTCGCTCTTGCCAACGGCGCTCATGCCTGAACCAAAATTGCCGCCTCAACGGGAATGGAAAACCGAGAGGCCGCAACCACAACTTAATTTTGGAGAGTAATTTATGATCGACACCGACTTTGATTTGTTGTGTGACGGCGTCAATCCGGCAGAGGCGAAGCGCCTGCGAAAAATTCTGGCCGAATGGTGCAGCGGCGATGAAAACTCGTTTCCAGTCCAACTGGCCTTGCTGACCAAGGTCCAATGGCGAGCCATCGGACGGTTGCCTCATATTCTGAGGGATTCTCAAAAAGATTGGCAGCAAGACCAAGCCAGCCACCGCGCCCGCTTTTCGGCGCAATTCAACAGCGCACTGGATGATGCGCGTCGGCTTGCCAGCGACTCCAAAAAAATGTTGGACGCCGTCCAAGCCGACCACCGCCGACAGATTGCGGCTCAGTCCAAGACCACCATCGAAGCAATAGACGGAAGATTAAAGCAATATGACATGACGGTGTCAGGTTACAACGATGTCATCCACGGCATCGCCACCCAAATATGCTCGAAAGCGCGGGAGCTTGAGGCTGTCGCCCGAAAAATCTCGGACGATCTCAATCAGGGAACTGAATCGTGGAACCAGGCAAAGGAGGATTTCAATATGGCGCGGGAAAAAATGAACAAAGAACGGGAGCGGTTGGAGCAGCGCCTGACCAAGCGGGACTGGTTCGCCTATCTTTTGGTTGCGTCTCTGCTCGTTTCGTTCGGGCTGATGTTGGGCATCATGCTCCGACGATAATGGAGATCGCCATCCTGTGGTTCCTTTGATGACATTCCCCATCCATTGATGGCACATTACCTCTGGTCGAATGAAAAATGCTGATAAAATGAGAGTTGACGAATACCCAACGTTGGGTATTGTTATTTCCAGCATACCTGCCAAGCCTCTGGCGCAAGCCAAGCTCAAATGTGGCGGGTTTTTTATTGCCGCGATTGCGTCGGGGAGGCTGGCGTGAAATATGCCAAACCGGCGCTGTCCTTCGAGCAGCAGGCGGACCAACTTCTCAACCGTGGTTTTCAGGCAGACCGCGCCCGGCTGATTGAAACTTTGAGCCGAGTCAGCTACTACCGCCTGAGCGCCTATTGGCACCCGTTCAAGCGACCGGATGAATCCTTCGCGCCAGGCACGACTTTGGAGAAGGTGTGGCGTCGCTACACGTTTGACCGGCAATTGCGGTTGTTAGTGATGGATGCCATTGAGCGTGTGGAAGTGGCCGTATTGCGGACATTGATGGTGGAACACCACGCCCGGAAATACGGGCCGTTTGGGTATCGAGATGCCAGGAATTTCCGCCCGGAATTTGCGGGCCTCGACCACCAACGAATGGTTGATGAGATTGACCAAGCGACGAGTCGAAGTCGGGAGCCGTTTGTGGATCAGTTTCGCGCGAAGTACACCAGCGAACCGGGGCTGCCGCTCTGGATGGCGGCAGAAGTGGCCAGTTTCGGAACTTTGTTCACTTTTTACCGCTATTTGCACCTGCCAGAACAAAAACAACTTTCAGGCCAGATCGGACTTCCGGCCAACGTGCTGCAAAACTGGCTGTTTTGCCTGAACTACATCCGCAACCTCTGCGCCCATCATTCCCGGCTTTGGAACCGAGAATTGGGCATCCGGCCACTCGTGCCCGACCGAAAAAACCTCCCGGAATGGCATGTGCCCATGACACCAGACAACCGCCGGACGTTCGCGGTTCTCACTTTGCTTAAATGGTTGCTGCTACGAATAGCTCCACAAAGCCAATGGGCCAACCGATTACGCGAGTTGCTCAAAAATTACCCTGATATTCCACTGAATCTGGCTGGATTCCCCTCTACATGGGATACGTCACCCATTTGGAGATGAACCACAATTCAGCAGGAACCCACGAGGCGACATGACAAAGGGCAGACATAATGAAATCGCGACGAGTGAAGATAGGTTCAAATTCTGAACATGCCTGCCAAAAACGACAACTCCAAAGTGCTTTTGGCCTGGAGCAAAATGGTTCCGATTTCACAGGCGCAGGACCCGTTGGGTTTGTCCCTTCGTGTTTCGGCGCGTCTCTCTTCCGAACTGCTGCACTGCATCACATCCATAACACCACGAGCCAGGTATTTTTCATTTCTTCCGTGGTGTGTGTCGGATTTTTCAAAACGAGAGAAGGCCAACCGGGCGGACACTGACTTGATTGAAGCCGTCCGATTGCGGGAAAAGGCTCTGACGCTCGGATGTGTGTTGCACCACAACGGCGATGCCTGCGAGGACGGGAGGTTGGTTGGCTCTGAAAAGGCGATGCAATGGCTGGCGGCAAACCCGGGTAGAACCCCGAAGTTTTCGCAATTGAGTTTTGTAAAAAACCCAGCGTTGCGCGCCTATTACAATTCCCTCGTCCACTTGGGATTTTTCAATGAAACACCGGACGAAAATGGAGCTAACGACGAGGCTGAAACGGATGATGATTCCGACCAGCAAATTACCGACCTTGAATTAAGCGAGCTTGGAAATCGTGTCGCTTCATCTTATCAACGCGCGATCCGACATCTGCCGGTAGTGGTAAAACTGACGAAGGAACCGGATGGCTGCAAGCCCAGCGAGTTGAAAAAATGGGGCGAGTTTGGAGGGCTGTGCGAAGTGACGAATTCCAGCGCACCTGATCGTACCCTACTGCGAGAGGTTTTTTTTGACCGGGTCCATAGTCCGGGACAAAGCCATAAATTCCGACATGACAGCCTGACACTATTCCTCGAATTGACAGACAAAGTTTCACCGCACGGCATCAGGCTGGATCATTTTGTGTTGAGAGACGCAGTTTATTTTAACGCCACGGCAACCGATGAAGACAGAAACAAAGTTCTGAATCTTGAATTATCCCGCCCATTGGAGAACATCGCGAACCGCTGGCGAATGTTTTATTTCCATTATTTCCTGTCGGTGGCATTGGAGAGTTTGTTTGCGGGAGTAGTTGGTTACGCACAAAAGGCGGGGATGGCCGGCACACGGCTGGAAACAATAGTAGATTCCTTGAAGTCAAAAAGCGTACTGAAATTCATGGGTGAGGTGCTGCGCAAAAAATGCGAGGACGATTTTCTTGAAATAACCCCGTGCCAGTTGTTCCAAATTGGGGGTTTCAAATCCACAGGTGAAGACCTGGTTACCGGGGATGATTTCGACCGACATTTCAACTACTCGCATCCGCTCTCTGAAAACAACTTGGCCGGTCAACTCATTCAGCGTGATCTGGGGTATGCCACCCCGGAGGGAATTGCGTGCGCCCTCGTGTTGTTGACGATGACGGTTTCTCGATACACAAGATGGAATCAGGGGCCGTACGGCAATTGGCTGGCTGGCGCCACACACGATCCCTATAGGGACATAACAGTTCCGGTGGTGCTGCGGGAACTTCGGGAATCATTGGGGAATTTTTGGGAGGCAAGCTGGCGGGATATTGCGATGCTGATTATTGGCCGTTTCGTTGTAAAACAGCACGAGGTTTTGTCCTATGAAAAAGTTTGGGACGGTACCCGAGCGCTTTTTCACAGCGAGCAAGGCGTAATACGGTGGCGGGGGTTGAGCTACGACGACATTGTCGTGGAAAACTCGCGCTTTTATTCGGCGGTGCAGATTTTAAAAGACCTGGCGCTGTTGGAACACGACGACAATGACCGGCGGCTGGCGATGCTTACGGCAGAAGGCGGGAAATTCCTCAAAGGGGAGCTGGCACGAATGCAGAAAAAATGAAACCCTTGGAATTCAGTACGTTTTTCGAGGGGAAGAACGCGCGGTTCGCGGTTTTCTCAACTTACGAATTTGACCCGGTTCACTTTGAAAGGTATCTACTCGGTTCAAAAGCCCTGGCACAGGCACGGCGGATTATTGTCATGGTGGACGCAAACCGGTTTCAAAAGCTTTTGACAGAAAGTAAAACCCCCGCCAGATCACTCAATCAGCGTTATCTGGTTTTGCCGATTCGGAAATTCCCACCGTCTTGAGCCGTTTGATGAACATCTTGGCGCGGTGGTTCTCCTTGATTCGCGCCATGCTCGGAAACAACGGGCCTAACTTGGGCAGCGACTCTAACATGCTGGCCGCCTCCGCGCCAAAAGTGATAATGACCGGCACGCCAGTTTTACGCCGCTGGTAAGAAACCGTGCGTTCTTTCCAGTCAATGTCCTCGGCGTTTAAATCTGCAATGTCCGTTTGCGAGCCGCCCAGGTGCCACAAAAGCTGGTAATAGGCCCGGATTTCGGGATTGTGCTCGCGGTCAATGATTCGCTGGTGTTCCTCGGCTGTGATCGCCCGGCGCTCCTTGTGCTCCACGGCGGGCCATTTGAGCTTCGGCAGGACTGGCCACGGCAGCCAGTGCATCCCCACCGCGAAATGATGCAGACGGCGCAAAAACATATTGGTGGAAATCGTGCCGGCGTTCAACACCTGCAAAAAATGCTCGGATGCCGTCTCCATCAATTTGCGGCTGCGGATGAGATCAAAGGCCCTGTCCCTCATTGCGGATGCCCACCGCGCCTGCGTCGGGCCATTCTTGAGCGGCAGCATGGCCTCCATGACATCCTGCCATGTCCGCTGCGCCAACGTCGGGTCGGCGTGCTGCAAATAGACTTGGGCGATTTGCAGGTTCATGGCCGGTTGCCGGGTGGCCTCGTTCTTGGTGTTCAGCAGGGTGATGGCTTCGGCTTGGTCTTTGGTGCGGAGACTGGTTTGCTTGCCAGTTGCCGTTTCCTCGGCGTAGAAAACGCCCGCTCGCCGGAACAAGATGAATCGTTGTTTCATAACTGATTCACTGAATTGTGAACCAGTCCACTCGCATCGCGTTAGCGAGCAGTGGGCGAGTTTCAGCGGAGTAGTGTCGGAGTTGTGGGCGAGCAGTTGCGCCGCACCCCCATTTACTGACACTTTCACTGACAGTGGCCAGTCCGGCGGTTCTAAACCATTGCCGCACACGCGGTTAGGAATGGAGCCAGTTGCCGGATTTGGGCATTTTTCACCGCGTTTACGAGGTAAAATATACCCGTTTTCCCTCGGTAATCAAGGATAATTCCGTTTACCAGCCTATACCTTTTTTAACACGTTTGGTGTCCGTTTTGGTGTCCGTTGGTGTCCGCGCAAAGGGGGCTAAAGAGAATCAAAGCCGCGCTAGTCAATATGAAATAAAATCAGGCGACACGCTGGGCCGCGTCTTGAGTCTGCTCGGACATTTGAAATTCAACGGCAGCGCGCCCGGCGTTTTTCATCCGCCAGAACTCGTTAATGGCGGCCCTGATGCGAAAGACCCATTTCGCATCATTGCTCAATTCCTCCAGCGTGACGCGGGCGAAGTACTTAACGGCATTGGGAGTCGGATTGCCCAGTGGCTTAAGCAAGCCCCGGGCAACCAAGACGGGAACGTCGTGCGGAGCGCAGCCCAGCAGATGCGACGCTTCACTTGCGCTTAATTGCGCAGGAAGGTGCCGTAGATTCAGGAACCTTTCCCGCTCCGAACTTAACGGCCTGTCCTTCGGGATGCTCATACTCTCATGCCGCGAGATCGACGGTTGTCTTGGGCCTCCGACTGGCTCTCGCCAATCGAGCGATTGTGCGTGACCGCCTTATCGCAGTGCTCCATCAAGGCTTCCACGACCTTGCCGGGGTTGTGTTCCGGGAATTGGCGCCACACCATTTTCTGCGCGTTAGCCACAAGATTGCGCTCCGAAAAGCGGAGCGTGTGATTCGCTTGAGCGACATACTCCATGACCACGTCCCGAACATTTTGGCCCTGCACCAGAACTTCCGTGCGTCCGTGATTTCTGGCGTAGGCGGAGCCTTCCTCAAATTCCTGGATAACGGACCAATCGGGGCTGTTGCGTGGACGGCACAGGAGAACTCGGCTTGCCGGATATTCTTGGAAACATACTTGCCGACGTAGCGGGCAATCCCTTCCTTGTTCGACTTGACGGGTAGCAGTTCATGACGGCCAAAGCCGTACATCGGTGCCGTCTTCCGCCAGAAGGCCCACTCTGAGCGCAATGCCTTCCCTGCGGTTTGATAGTGCCCACGCTTGAACGCCTCAATATCGACGCCCGTGCGAATATCCACGGGCAACACCACGAGCAGATGAAAATGGACACGGCCCAACTTCTGACGCTCCGTGACGACAATTGCCCGCTGGTAACGTGCCTTTAATACGCGCCTGTTCAGATTGTTGAACCGGCGATTGGCTTCCTTCATTTCTTGCACGCGGTCAGAAAACGTCAGCGTGAAGAACCCCAATCGCTCCAATCCGAATTCGTTGGCAAGGCCTATGATTTCTTCCGCCAGAACAAAGGCTGTTCTCTTGTGTCCACCTGTCAGGACGTTGAATTTCGGCACCTCTTCCGCATTTTCCCCCAAGGGTTCGACGACCTCCTTGTCTGAGTTGTTACTCAATAGACAAGGAAGGCCGGGGGCGGGCGGCGCTCCGCGCCGCTCCGCCCCCGGTCTTTCCACTATGCCAGTTTTAGCTACGTCCGACCGCAGAACCGGCGAGCTAAATGGCTCGCTTTCCGGTTCAGCTCGTTTTACCTCGCTGCTTTGTGTCTCAATGTTTTCCACTCACCCGCCAGCGTGAATGAAATTGGCGGCGAGACGTTAGCGAGCAGTCGGCGAGTAATTCCGAATTGTGGCGAAGTGGCGACCCGCCGACGCGCTCCCCTTCCACTCAACCGGCCACGGTCCCGGAGCTTGCATGCCAGCCTGGGAGCAATTAGATTAGCTCCATGAGTACAGCGGAATTAATTTACTCGAAGGCTAAGACGCTGCCCGATTCGGCGCAGACGGCGTTGTTGCAGCTTGTGGAGTTGCTGGCCAGGGAGCCATCCGTCAAGACGCTGGCTCGCATCGAGCCAGGCAGCGCCCGAGGGTTGGTCAGCATGGCGGAAGACTTCGACGCACCGTTGGCGGACTTTGAGCCTTACATGAAGTGAACCTGTTGCTGGACACGCACGCGTTTCTTTGGTTCATCGCCAATGATCCCCGCCTCAGCAGCCGGGCGCAATCGTTGATTCAGGATCCCGACAACCGCCGATTGTTGAGCATGGCCAGTTTGTGGGAGTTAGCGATCAAGGTCAGCCTGGGCAAACTCACGCTGGCTCAACCCTTCGACCAGTTCATACCCCGCCAACTTCAATTAAACCAGATTGAGGTGCTTGCCATTGAGTTGCCGCATGTGGCTGCGGTCGTGGCGATGCCCGTTCATCATCGAGACCCATTTGACCGCCTGATGGCCGCCCAATGCCAGGTCGAGGACTTTCCGATTGTTAGTGCCGACTTCGCCTTCGACGCTTATGCCATCCGCCGTATCTGGGCGTAGAGATCATCCCTTTGAATTCGGCGGCGACTGTCGGTGAAACTGTCAGTGAAAGCATCGACGGAGTAATGAAAGAGTAGTGGAGGGGTAAAGCCAAATGGTGCTGGTTCTCGGAGGGAAGAATCAATATTCTCCTCGTAGCTGAATCGTGAACGCAGCCCAAATCCGTCAACTGGCTCCATTCATAATGTATTGACACAGGAGTTTGAAGAGGTGATGGCGGCGGTGGACACTAAAATGGGGCACCAACGGCACGCTCAAATCCACACCGACGCAATCGCGTGGATTGTCCGGGCCAGGGGCTCTGGCGACCAGCGCAGCATGCATCGATTATAGTTGAATGACCGTTGACGGATATTGGTCGTAAGCTTTTTGGTTTGCCGATTGACTCCTCTTGCCAAATTCGTTTCCTCCACTCAAACGGATCCCGGGCGTTGTAAAGATTCCATGAGCCTCACGAATATTCGGGGATGGGCGACTTTGTCCGGATATTATAAAAAGTTCCGCTGATCTGTGGAGTCTTTAACCCTAAAACCAGAGCCGCGCAAAAGTGAAAGGTTCATTTCATTTCCATTTATGAAAACCCCAATTCGCATTTTAGCCGTCGGAGCGTTATTGCTGAGCGTTGTCGTGCCCGAGCTTGCGCGCGCGCAAGACCGGATCATTTACGTGAACCAAGGCAGCGCGAATTCCCAACAGGACGGGAATAGTTGGGCCACGGCCTATCACGAATTGCGCAATGCAATTACCAACGGGGGCGGGAATCCTTACCAAACGGAATATTGGGTCGCGGCGGGAACATACAAGCCCACCTCTGGCACTGACAGAACTGTTTCGTTTGCCCTCACGACGCGAATGGTGGTGCGGGGTGGCTTTGCGGGCACGGAATCGTATCCCCAACAGAGACGGTTCGGCACCAACGGCTTGCCCATTTATCAAACGGTCTTGAGCGGTGATATTGGGACGCCCGCCACCAATGCGGTGACAGCGGAAACATTGCTGGCTAATCCTGCTTCCCTTTTGTTCGATCCGACCGACCCTGGGTTTCAGGATAATTCTTACAATGTTGTGACGGCCAGCGGCCACGGGGCAAGCGCGGAAATTGTGCTGGACGGATTGATCATCGCCAATGGAGACGCGGATCCAGGCACGAATTACGTGAGTGGAAGCGGGGTGGATCCGGGGACAATTCCACTCATGACCATGCCGGATCCCAGCAGTCAAAATTCCACCGGGCCGGGCTTTCCCCTGACTGCGCTGGACACGCGGGTGGCGGGAGGCGGTTTGGCGGTGGTGGACAACCAGAGGCCCGAATATGTCTCATACTACTGGCAAAATCCGTCTTTTCCAGACATCACCAGCGAGGATGATAGCGGCGATATCATGGTTCAGAACTGCTTGTTCATCAACGACAGGGCTGTGGGGATGGGTGGAGCGGTGGCTTGTTATGGCGCGCAAATGCTCGTCATCGACTCGTCTTTCTGGCTGAACGAGGCGGACTATTCGGGAGGCGCGTTCTGGGGATGCAATCAAAACAGCGTGTTCAACGGCTGTAACTTTGCGCAAAACGTCGGGGGCCGGTCGGGCGGAGCCGTCCAATGCATCAGTTTGCCGGGATATAACAACATCGATTTTCCATGGAACACCAACGCCATCGGCAACGCGGCCTCTTACATCGTGCAATTGAACGAGGGATTGGACACGCAGATTGCGGAGGACCAAAGCCGGTTTGCCAAATTGGTGGCGCTGGTCGAGAATCCGCCTCTTTCACTCCGGATTCATTTGGCGGTGGTGGTCGGGAGCAAATTGGGAAACTATGGGGTGGCGCTTGCAGACAGCCTGGCGGCGACTGCGGCAGAAGATGACGGCATCGATCTGGCCAGCGTCATTGCAGAGGCCTCCGAGGGATCGCTTGGCACCGTCTTTGCGGTGGCCTCAGCCGTGGTGAGTGCTGGCCAGGGAGCCGTCGCTCTCGCTGAATACCTTGGCGTAAGCCCCAACAATCCGACGGTGGTGGCTGTTAGCGATGTCCTCACGCTGGTCAGCGATCGAACCAATCCGATTGAGCTTCTCTACGAACTGAGCTCGATCATCGCGGGCATCTTTGCCCCCCCCGGCCCCACCTATGAGCAATCGGCATCGGGTCTCTGGGCGGCGAATCAATCGATGTTCTGCAATTACTCCGTCCCGACGGTCTTTTACAATTGCCAATTCCTGAACAATACGACGTTCGGCATGGGCGGGGCTTTTGCGAGTTGTTACAACAATGAATTTATTGAGAATTGCCTTTTTCAGGGCAACAACGCGGTGAGCACGGGCGGGGCGGTGGCCTTCTCGGGGATGGGCGCCCCGGTTTTGTTCAACGACGGCTTCTTCAGCAACAACTGCGCCTACGGCGCCAGCGCCATTGTTAATTTTGCCCAGGAGGAGACGCGCATTATCAACTGCACAATCCTCAGCAACAATACCGCGGACGCCACCCAGGCCGCTGCCGTGGATAATGAAACGGGCGCCAATGTGGTCATCGGCAATTCCATTCTGTGGGGCAACACGGTCTCCAACGGGGCCGCCGGAATCGACGTTTTCACGGCCAAATACAGCGACTTGAACGCCAACGAAGCGACGAGTTATAATGCGGCGGGAAATTCGCACTGGCAGTGGGTGGCGGTCTGCGATATCCGCAATTCCGACGTGCAGAGCTTGAGCCGGTTGGAAATCGGCACCGGGCAATTTGTGGATTCTTCCGGCAATCCTTCGAGCACGCCCCTCGCCGGCGACAACAATGCGAGCTACGCCACCGGATATTATGGCGGCTCGGATACCTTGTATTTTCCTGTCCCGGTTGGCGCCATCTATACTTGGAATGGGTATTCGCCTCCGTCCCTCCAAGGCAGGACAGGTTATCCCAATGTCGGCGAAGGAAATCGTGAAACGATGCTTAACCCGGCTTACGGCAATATCAGCATTGATCCGCACCTGGACTCGCTTTTGGGAAGTTTCCCAAATTCGCCTGGCCTGGGGAAGGGCAACTCAAATCTTGCCTACACCGTGACGGGGCCTTTGGCGAACTATGACTTGCTGGGCTTCTCCTATTCGGGGCGCGACATGGGCGCGACCCAGAACACCGGCGAAGATCCTCCCGGCTTCACTTACTATGTCAACGGTAACGTGTCCGGTGGCACCCACGACGGCAGCAGTTGGGCCAATGCGGCGACGACACTCTCGATCAGCCCGTTGCTGGTGCCCGGGGACTCCGTTTGGGTGGCGGCGGGAACGTATACAGGCAACTTTACGGTACCGGCTGGAGTCTCCATTTACGGCGGATTCGCGGGCAACGAGACATCCACCTCGCAGAGCAACCCCTCGCAGCATCCGACCATCATCAAGCCTTACAACCAAACCAATGCGCTGACGGTGCTGGGCGGCAATTCGGTTGTTGAAGGGCTGACGTTCTCCAACGCAAGTTATACCTCGGGAGGCCCCGTGTCGGCGGCAGGGCCGGCGGTGGTCGAAAACTGCTTCTTCATGGCCAATTACGCGCCGCAGGGAGCGTTGCATACCTCGGGTTCCACCGTCACCGTTTCCGGCTGCAACTTTACGAGCAACAATTCCAGCATCAGCGCGTTGTACAGTTCGGGGAGTTCTACCATTGTTCAGAACTGTCGTTTTGACTTCAACCTAGGGACGCTCACAGGTGGCTGCTATCTCGCGGGCAGCAATAATTCATCTCAAATTTGGGGATCGGAATTTTACCAGAACACCAGCATAACGCCGGGCGGAGGATTTGGGGGAGGAATTGGCAGCCAGCAGGCTTCCCTGTCCGTTCAGAATTGCACAATCTATGGCAACCGAGGACTCAACCTGGGCGGCGGTATTTGCTACGTGGGCAACGGTACGTGCCAGTTGCTGAATTCGATTGTTTATTCC
Organism: uncultured Verrucomicrobiae bacterium; assembly: GCA_963764165.1. Lineage (GTDB taxonomy): Bacteria > Verrucomicrobiota > Verrucomicrobiia > Limisphaerales > Palsa-1400 > Palsa-1400. The sequence continues at coordinate 464,793 of CAVXRD010000002.1, read as the reverse complement.
AACACATCGGTGACGGCGGGAACGCTGGAATACCAACAAGTCAACCAAGCGTCGCAAATTCAGAACTGCATCTTGCAAGGCCTGACTTTGCTGCCGAGCGTCAATTCGCTGGACGTCAGCCCGCAATTGCAGATCCAGTTCGCCAAGTATTCGCTTGTCAACGGGTTGCTGCCGATTCAAGCCCTGCAAATCGACTCGTTCGCCGAAAATTCCGGTGTCGGCAACTCGCTGGCGATCAACGCTGGCGCCAGCAATTATTCCTCCAGCTTGTTCACCTCGACTGACGCAGCCGGAAATCCCCGCATCGTTGGTGGCGTGATTGACATTGGCGCGTATGAGTACCAGGGTACGGCTCCCTCCGTCATATTTAATGCCTCCATTGCCACAACGACGGAATGCGGGACCGGCGGCATGCCCACCACGATTTTCACCGCCTCGCCGAGCGTGCCGAATTATTCATCCGCGCGCTGGCAGGTCGACGCGCTCGATGGCAATGGGTTCACGGATTTGATCATCAAAGCCGTAACCGGGAAAGTTACTTACGGCACCACTTCCTACACTTCGGCGTCCGATTCGCCGACGGGAGTTTCCAAATTGTTCCCGGACCAGGACGTTGCGATATCCGGGTCTGAGTTGGTGATCGTGGATCCGCCCCTCTCGATGAGCGGCTACCAATTTCGGCTGTGGAATCTCGGCGGGCAGTCTGGCAGCGCCACTTCGCCGGAGTACGTCACCGCCCCGGCTTCAATCTCCCAATACAACGCGCTGGTTTACGTGAACGCCGCAGCCATCGGAAACAATGACGGCACCAGTTGGGCGAATGCGTTCACGGACTTGAACGTGGCCATTGCGTCCTTGGGTGGATGCGGACAGATTTGGGTGGCGACTGGAACGTACAATAACGGGGCCTTCATACCGTCGCCGAATGAACTTATCTACGGCGGCTTTAGCGGAACTGAAACCAACCTGTCGCAACGGAATTGGCAGGCCCATCCGACCATTTTGCAACCCGGCTACGGCTCGACCCTCCAATTCACAAGCGCCGCCGGAACGAACGGCACGTTGGTGGATGGATTCTATTTGCAACAAACCATTGCCGGCCCCGCCGTGCTGATTGCCGCCGGGTCGCCGACGGTCCAGAATTGTGTGTTGTCCAGCGTTGCCGGCAACACTTACGGCGCGTCCATTGCCGGCGGCGCGGGTGTGACCTTCAGCAACTGCCAGTTTCTTAACTATCCGAAATCCGCGTTGGTGACCGCGGGCGCGGTGACGTTGCAAAGCTGTCTCTTCTACGGCAATACCGAGAAAACCAACGCCGGGGCCATAACGGGCACCAACGGAGCCCGCATTACCGCCGTCGACTGCGCCTTTGAAAATAATATTGGAACGCTCTGCGGCGCGGTCCGGCTCTCGACTGGCGCGCCGTCATCGTGGGTGCGATGCAGTTTCACCGGCAACAGAACGACCAATGGCCCGTCTGCGCTTGCCATTGAGACGAATACCGCCGTCATTGACAATTGTCTGTTCGCCAGCAACACCACCCAGACCGGAAAAGGAACCATCCAATTTGACGGAACAAATCTTGTCATTGTCAACAGCACCGTCGCCAACAACATGTCTTACCAGGCCACCGGCGGGTTGGACGCCACCCTTGGCACCAATATCACAATTTGGAACTCGATCTTTTGGGGAAATTCCGTGAGTGTCACGACCGGGGTCACAACGGAGTCCATGCAAATTGATCAATTCGGCGCCGTCGTTTCCAATTCAATCATTCAAGGGCTTTCCAAATATGTCGGGAACAACAACATTTCCTATGCCCCGCTGTTCGCCAACGATGCAGGCGGCAATTATCAATTGACGTCGTCGTCGCCGGCCATCAACGCCGGTTCCGCGAGCGCGCCGCACGAGGCGAGCCCTGAGCTGGACTTGCTTGACAACGCGCGTCAATACAACGGCGGTTTGCCGGACATTGGTTGCTATGAATTCCAAGGGGCGGGCACCGGAGTGATCAATCTTGTCAACTCATCGACCACCGCCTCAACCTGCGGGGTGGCGGATCCGGCTGCGGCCATGTCCGTCGTGGCGGCGACGGGGTCCAATTACACCTATCAATGGTATGCCGTCAGCAACAGCGTCTCCATCCCGCTGACAAATAGTGGGTATATCCAAATCACACAATCGGGCCCCACGAACACGCTGACCATCCTGAATCCTGATGCCTTTCTCGGTTACGAGTTCCAGGCCGTGGTGAACGGCGCCGTGGCCCTCGATCCACAGCCTGTGACCTTCACTGCGCCCAGCGTCGTTTATGTCAACGCCGCGGCGGCTGGCGGCACAGGGAAAACCTGGGCGACGGCCTTCAAAAACCTTCCGAGCGCATTGGCCAGCATAACCAACACTTGCACCGCAGTATGGGTCGCGAAAGGAACTTACCAATGCGGCAGCGGCGTCGAATTGATAGACGGAGTGGCTATTTACGGGGGATTCAATGGGACGGAAACCAACTTGAGCCAGCGTAATTTCCTGACCAACATCTCCATTCTCGCGCCCAGCACCACCAATTCGGCGGCGACCAAGGGCATCATGGTCACGGCCACCAACTTGCTGAATCAACCATTTGTCGGGAGCGGCGTCCTCGATGGATTCCAGCTCACCGCCAACGGTGTTTCCACTTCCATTCCCGCCCTGATTGTTTCCAACGCGGCGCCGATCATTCAAAACTGCACGTTCGTGAGCAACAACTTCGCCGTATCGATTAGCAATTCCACCGGAGCCTACTTCTATAACTGCACCTTCACCAACAATACCAATTCGTCGATGGCGGTGCAGGCGTCGACGAATCTTCAGTTGTTCAACTGCCAGTTTCTCAATGGCCGGGGAGTGGCCGGCTTGACACTCACCAATTCGGCGGCGGGCCTGACCAACTGCGTGATTTCGAGCAACACCGTGCCGAACAGCCAGCCGATTGTCGCCAGCCAGTCCGCTTTGATTGTGCAGGACTGCATTATTTCCAACAACAGCGGCTTCAGTGCTCTGTCCGCGTATGGCGGCAGCGTGCTCTCGCTCAATGATTCCGTGGTCGTCGGAAACGTAGGCACGGCTGCGTCGTCCGCCATTTATGGCAGCGCGTCGGCGGTGAATCTTCTTAATGACACTGTTGTCAACAATAGCGCCAGCGGCCTGACCGGCGGCCTCTGGATCGGCAGCGGCTCGGCCAGCATCGTTAATACGATCCTGTGGGGAAACACGACAACGTTGAGCGACCGAACGGTGGAGCAGGCGCAGATGAATCTCGCCGGCTCAGCCGCCCTCGCCAACAGCATCATCCAGGGGCTGTTCTACTATGCGAATTCGGGACCGGGGCTGCTTTCCTACGACCCGGTGTTCGTCAATCCGGCGGTTGGAAATTATCAATTGACGTCGGTCTCGCCCGCGGTGGGCGCCGGCCAGACCAACGGCATTTCCGCGGCGACGGTGGATTTGCTGGGCCATGCGCGCCTTTTCAACGGCGTGGTGGATATCGGGGCATATGCATTCGGCAGCGGGGCGGTCCTGCCCGCGTATTTGAACTATGCGCTGGCCAACAGTTCGGTTTGCCGCTTCGGCGGCCTGCCGATGTACGTTTATAATCAAAACGGGGGCGCCTTGTCCGTCACCTGGCAGGTGAACAGGGGGACGGGATTCGGCACCGTGACCAATGACGCGAACGATGTCATTACGACGACAGCCAACGGCTCGTCGTTGACCCTTGAAAACGTCCAGTCCACTTTCAGCGGCTATATTTATCGATTCATCACCTCCGGGTCGGTCAGCTTTACTTCGCCCTCGATTACGATCACCGTGAATCCGCAGCCCATCGTGTACGTCGATGCCAATGCGAAGGGCGCCAACAATGGAACGACCTGGTCGAACGCCTACAACAGTCTTGCCACGGCCATCGGCGCGTCCGGTTCCTGCGACGCCATATATGTAGCCACGGGAACTTATTCGCTCTCGGGAGTGACCATTCCGCCCGGGGTGGAAATCGACGGCGGGTTCACCAACGGCGGCACGTCTGCCACGCGCAACCCCGCCACGCACACGGTTACAATTACCACGGCGGCGGGCACCCCGGTGAGTCAGACCACGGCCGAGACGTTTGGCCAGCATACCATCCTTGACGGCTTGACCTTCGGCAATGCGTCGTCGCTGGTGATCGAGCAGAACGGAGGATCACCCATCATTCGCAACTGCGCGTTCCTGGCGTCGAGCCTGACCATGTTTCCGTTCTCGTCCGTTACCATCAGCAACACCTACTTCAACGGCGTCGGCGCGGGTGCTGCCATTCAATGCGAGGGAGGCAATGTCACCATGCTCAATTCCGCCATCAGCAATTGCATCGCGGGTGTGTATGGGACGGCGGGCACTGGTGCTTTTCTGTCGGCGACAAATTGCCGGTTTATCAATAATTCAGACCCGGTCAACATTGCCACGGGAGGAACTTTTGACGCCTGCGCTTTCATTGGAAATTCAAGCCCCGATGTGGCTCCCATCTACGTGTCTGGAACTCCAACGCTTTTCCGGGATTGCTTGATGGCGTCGAATTCCGGGGGGCCGGGAGCCATCATGAACGATACGCCCATCGAGGCTGTCAATTGCACGATTGTGAGCAACCTGTCAGGAGGCATTGCCAACTACACGCGTTCGGTTTCAACGCTGGCCAACTGCATCATCTGGGGCAATGTCGGATCGCAATTAACCCAGCCTTACACCCAGGCCCTGCTTGAGAATGACATTATGAATGTCAACCCGATGTTAAACGGCGATTACACGTTGTCAGCCGACTCCCCGGCAATCAACGCCGGGAACAATGCCTACACGGTGACGGGTGAAACGGATCTGGCCGGCAATGCGCGCATTCAAGGCGGAACGGTGGATGTGGGAGCTTATGAAGCAGCCTCCTGGACCGGCAGCGGCCCAACTTACGGCACGCCACCGCAGCCGGTGGCTGCCTGCCTTGGATATGAAGCGACCTTCCAAGCGACCGGCTTGGCTTCGTATAACTTCCAGTGGCAATATAGTTTCGGGACGACCTGGACTAATTTCACCAACGGCTCCTGGATGGGGGCGACGGTCGTCACCCAAACGAATGGCGGGGTTTCAACTTTGGTTCTGGAATACGTCGGCACCAATCTCAACAACCTGCAAGTTCGGTGCGTCTATGGCGGCACCACCTATACCACACCGGCGGCCACCTTGACGGTCGTTCCGACGCCGATCATCTACGTCGATGCCACAGCCACCGGCAATGGCAGCGGCACCTCGTGGTCCAATGCTTTCACTCAATTGTCCGCTGCCCTCACTGCGAACATGGCGGGCAGTTGCGCGAGCATCATCGAAGTCGCGGCGGGAACCTACACATCCGAGAGTGGCCCGTATTACGTTACTGACGGCACAGTTCTCTTCGGCGGCTTTCCACCCGGCGGAAGCACCATGGCAAAGCGCAACTGGACCACGAATCAAACCATATTGGAAATAGGCGCTGGCAGCCCCTACTACGTGATGAGTATCGTTGGAACGACTGGAACAAACACCGTGGTGGATGGCTTCTCCATTTACGGCGGCCAATATGGAATCTATACTTCCAACGCAACTCCTGCGCTGCAAAATCTCACGGTCGTAGGCTCGACCGTTGGAATCGAAGCCGAATTCCCTGCCAGTGGAATTGTGCTTAGCAATTGCGCCTTGATAGGTTGTGATACCGGCATGGCCGGCCACGATGGCACTGTGACCGTGCTGAACTGCCAGTTCAGGGGCAATGGCGAGTACTCGGAAACGGCATTTGGAGCCGGCCTTAGCGTATCCCAGACCGGCGCCAACGCCACCGGCTCCTGGAGTTTTGAAGGCTGCTCCTTTTCCGCCAACGTTGCCTACGACGGCGGATCGGCGGCCCTTGTCAACTACCCCGCCACATTCCGCGACTGCCTGTTTGTCAGCAACATGGTGGACTACGGGTCAGCCACGATCCAGGCTGGTTCGCCGCTGACGATCGTTAATTGCACCATAGCCAGCAACACGACAGTCTATGGAGGCCCCGGCGGCGGTGCCATCGGGCACACCAACGCGGCCCAATTGACCATCGAGAACTCCATTTTATGGGGCAATTATGCGCCTTCCGGGGAAATAATCGCCTCTGGTGGAACACCCACCGCCGCCAATAACATCGTTCAAAACGGATCGGGCGGCGCTTACGTGAATGTCAATCCGCTGTTGAACACCAATTTCACGCTGTCTTCAAATTCCCCCGCCATCAATGACGGCAACAATGCCTACAGTTTGGCAGGCGAGACGGACATCGCTGGAAACCCGCGCGTTCAACAAGGAATCGTCGATATCGGCGCTTACGAATCCGCCTATAATGGTTCGGGCACCCCAGTGCATGGATCGGCGCCTTCTTCCTACACCGCCTGCCCGGGGGGCACTGCCTCGTTCCAAGCCACCGGATTGGCTCTCTATGAGTTCCAGTGGCAATACAACCTTGGCCAGGGCTGGATCAATTTGACGAACGGCACGTTCCTTGACGGAGCCAATGTCACGGTCACCAGCATCAATGGCACTTCCACCCTCGGCTTGGGCGGCATACCCACCAATCTCAATGGCATGGAAGTGCAGGCGGTGTATGTCGACCAATCTTACACGACACCGGCGGCGGTTTTGACGGTGTTGCTGCCACTCAACATTTATGTGGATCAAAACGCGGCGGCTGGCGGCAATGGAAGTTCTTGGGCCACTGCTTATCGCGACCTCGGTTCCGCGCTGGTTGCAGTTGAACTCAACGGATGCGGCGGTGGTGACATTTTCGTGGCGAAAGGCACTTACACCACGACGTCAAACTTTCTCGTCTCCCCCCACGTCACGGTTTACGGAGGGTATCCTTCCGGCGGCGGCACGCGAAATTGGCAGGCCAATCCTGTGATCTTGAATGGAGCAGTCTCCAACATTGTGGTCTTCGGCTCGGGAGCGACCAACGATACCGTTCTCGACGGGCTCGTGGTCCAGGGGAAATATGGCAGCGGCATTCTTGTTTCCAACGCGACTCCTGCCTTGCAGAACCTGGCGCTGACAGGCGCCGGCTTGTCCGCCATCAGCGTTCATAATTCGTCGGGCTTGGTGATTAGCAATTGCGTCTTCACCAACAATCTTTCCGCCGGCAATGGAGCCGCAATCAACGCCACGAATTCGACACTCGCCGTGCAGTCTTGCACTTTCTCCAATAATTCGGGCGCCAACGGAGGGGCGTTGTATTTGGGCGGCGGTGCTCTCACGGTTTACAATTCTTTGTTCGCCTTGAATAACGCGAGCATTGAAGGCGGCGCAATTCAGAACGCGGGAGCAACCGTGGCTCTTGTCAATTGCACCGTGGCTTCCAACCTTGCCGGGGTTTATGGCGGCGGCATCGGGCAGTCGGGCGGCTCGGCGACGATCTTGAATTCCATTCTCTGGGGCAACAACGCCGCCAGTCTGTCAGCCTCAAACACGCAGAGCGGCAACATTTACGTCGCGCAAGGAAGCGTGAGCGCGACCAACGATATTGTGGAGTTCGACACAGCTCTGGGCGGCGCGAACGTTTTGAATTTCGATCCGCTTTTCAGCAGCGGCTTTGCGCTGTCCTCAATTTCACCTGCCATCAACGCTGGCAGCAACGGATTCGTCTTTAGCGGCGAAACGGATTTGGCTGGCAACGCGCGCGTTCAACATTCCGTGGTGGACCTCGGCGCCTATGAATCCGCAAGCACCGGGGCGGGCGCGATTTCCGTCGGGCCGGCGCCGTTGTCAGTGATCGCGTGCGCGGGTGGGAGCACCGCATTCCAAGCCAGCGGCTTGCCGTCGTACGCGATTGGATGGCAATACAGTTTTGGCGGCGGTTGGACGAATTTCGCCTCTGGCTCGTGGCTTTATGGCTCTTCCGCGGGCCTGGCTTCCAACAACGGGATTTCCACGCTCACTTTGTCCAATCTGAGCACAAATCTCACCGCTCTCCAGGTCCACGCCGTTTACTCCGGGATTTCCTACACCACTGCCGTCGCGACCATTACGTTCCCACCGTCGGTTTTGTATGTGGACGCCTCGGCGGCGACTGGCGGCAACGGCCTCACATGGGCTACCGCCTATAATGACCTGGCGCCGGCCCTTGCGACTGCCGCGCAAAACGCATGCGACAACGTGAGCATCTGGGTGGCGCAGGGGACTTATACAGCGAGTGCCGGTTATTCCATTCCGGCTCATGTCGCGGTTTACGGTGGGTTCGTTTCCGGCGGCACTTTGGCCTCCCGCAATTGGATCGCCAATCCGACGATGCTCACGAACAGCGGCGGTGCGGCGGCGGTAACGGTTCAATCGACAGCGGGTTCGGACACTGTCCTCGATGGCTTTGTCGTAACCGGTTCGTCAACGGGTTTGATGATTTCCAACGCCAGCCCCGTGATTCGCAATTGCCAATTCATCGCCAACGAGGGCATCGGCGCTGAATTGATGGACGGCGGCGGGGCGTTCACCAATTGCGCATTCCAAGGAAATCTTGAAGGCGCGTTGTATGCCACCAACAGCGAAATCATTCTGGCCGACGCCCTCGTGGCGGGCAACGCCGGCGGATTGGCCATCATCAACAGCACCGGCACGTTGGTCAACTCGACTGTGACCGCCAACGAAGATGTCACGGCTGGCAGCGTATTCTTCGGTGGCATCAACGCGCTGGGATCAACACTCGCGATTGAAAACAGCATTCTTTGGAACAACCGATCCGCCAATCCGAACGGCGCCTCGGTGGAGTTGCAGCAACTGACGGTGCAGCAGGGCAGCGTGACTCTGGCGTATGCTTCGATCGAGAGCCTTGCCACCTACAGCGGCACTGAGGTGACCAATCTGGCTCCGGCCTTCGTCACTCCGATTGACCCGGCGCAAGCGCCGTCGGTCAGCGGTGATTTCCAATTGTCGCCATGCTCGCCGTTGATTGGTCTCGGCAGCACCAATTTCGATGCCGGCTTAAATTCTGATCTCGCCGGAAATGCGCGCGAAGTCGGCGGCCAGATTGATTTGGGGCCATATGAATTTACGGGAACAAAATCAGCTTCACTTCTCATCGCAGCTCAGCCGCAGGACTTGTATTATCCCACCCCGGGATCCAACGCGTTCTCCATTTCCGCGGCCGGCGACGGCTTGACCTACGCCTGGCAGATCGCCCCGGCCGGCAATACGAATGCGTTTACATCGCTGGCGGGCGTGCCTGGATTTACCGGGGCCAATTCGGCGACCGTCACGGTCGGGTCCGCGGCGCTGGCTTATAATGGCGCGGTGGTGCGCTGCCAGGTCACTTCCGCGGACGGATGTATGATTGACAGTCGCCAGGCCCTGCTGTCGGCCAATGCGATCACATGGACCAATCCAGCCGCCATTGTCTACGGCACGGCATTGACGGAGGCCCAATTAAACGCAACCGCGTCCGGGCCGGGCGCGTTTATGTATACACCCTCGCTCGGGACAGTGCTGCCGGTCGGGACAAATACGCTATTGGTGACCTTCACGCCTTTCTACCCCGCCGCCTATTCCAGTCTGAGCGCCAGCGTGACCATCGTAGTCCAAACCGCCCCGTCGGTCGTGACCTGGTCCAACCCGGCACCAATCATCTATGGCACACCGTTGAGCCTGTCCACCCAGTTGATAGCCACCGCCAATATTCAAGGCAGCTTCGTTTATTTGCCGACCAATGGCGCCATGTTGAACGTGGGCACTTATTCGCTGACCACCGTCTTCACACCGCTGGACACAAACGATTACACGGGAGCAACGAACTTCGTTGACATTCAGGTTACGCCGGCGCCTCTTTCCATCACCGCCAATTCGCTAAGCAAAACCTATGGGCAAACCCTCGGCGGCGGAGGAGCGCAATTCACCAGCGTCGGATTGCAATATGGCGAAACGATTGGGTCCGTCACCCTCGCCATCGGTGGCAACGGTGGAGCGGCCAACGCGCCGGTTTCTGGTTCGCCTTACGCCATCACGCCGAGCGCCGCAACCGGTGGCACCTTCAACCCGGCCAACTATGCCATCACCTACAACGCCGGCGCCCTGACGGTCAATCCGCTGCCCGTGGTTCTGACCGGCACCCGCAATTACGATGCGACAACCAACGCCATCTATGGGATTTTGTCCGTGTCGAACGCCGTCGCTGGCGATGACATCATCGTGGCATCCGGAAGCAACGGTCTTTCCAGCGCAAGCGTGGGCACAAATGCCATGACCTCATTGGGCACCATCGCGCTCGGGGGCGCGTCCGTCAGCAATTACACGCTTGCGGGCTTTAGCGGCGACGTCATTGTGACGCCGCTGCCTGTTATATTGACAGGCGAGCGGTCATTCGACGGAACGGCCACCGCCATGGCCTCCATTTTGTCCATCACCAACGATCTCGATTCCACTAACCTCGCGCTGGACGGTTATGCCATCCTCGCGAGCACAAACGCGGGCATGGAAGCCATCGTCAATTTTTCGCCGCTGGATTTGACCGGGAGCGCCTCAAGCAACTACACACTCACCGGCGCAAGCGGTTGGATAACGATAGACCGAACCAATTCGACTGTCATCACGTGGCCGACTGCCAGCCCGATTGTTCTTGGACAAACATTGGCGGCGGCAACTTTGAGCGGCGGCGCCGCCACCCCGCCGGGTAACTTTGCCTTCACCGCGCCCGAGACAACGCCCCCGCTCGGCACCAGCCTGCAAAGCGTCACCTACACGCCATTTGACACGAACGATTATGTGGCCGCCACCAACAACATCGAGGTCACTGTCAATAATTTCCCGCCCAGCGTGACGACGCTGCCCGCCAGCAGCGTGACGACAAACTCCGCCACCCTCAACGGCGTCGTGAATCCGCAAAACGCCCCGACGACGGTCAGCTTTGTGTGGGGCACGACGACAAACTTCGGAAACACCAATATGGTCGCAACGCTTCCGGCGGAAACCGGCGGCTACAATATCAGCAACGTGCTGGCGGGCTTGCAGGTGGGGACACCCTACTTCTACGCCATCGTAGCGTCCAACGCCGGCGGTGTCGCCACTGGGAATGCCGTAAGCTTTACGACCCTGGCGCCGAATTTCAATCAAATCACGGGAGCGCATTTCGTGAATGGCGTATTCACGTTGGAATTCTCTGGAATCGCCGATAGCACATACATTTTGCAAGCCACCACGAATTTGGCCAGTTGGAGTTCGATAAGCACCAACGTGTCGCCGGCGAGCCTGCGCTACTTCAGCGACCCAGCCTCAACCAACCGCGGCTACCGCTATTATCGGGTTGTGGCGCCGCAGGCCCCGCGCTGATGCGCTTGGCGGCATAACTTGCGACTTCCTTGGTGTCCGGGTCGCTGCGGAAAGTCCGTTGGATTTAACCCGCACTCCGTGGCTGACTGTTTCAATCTTGTTCCCTCAGCTTTACGAGGGAATCGGCGATCATCCTCGTATCCGAATCAGGCAGGGCAGCCCAAATCCGGCAGTTGGCTCCATGCCTTGATGCCGTATCATCAGGGGTTTCTGAAGCGTAATCTTGCGAGGTGCGCCAGCTATGGGTCTGCATCCCGGGCTTATTGATTAAAATCATCATTTTTAATGATTTAATTGGCTTCCCGCTGTGGGGAAAATGACGGCGAGCCAACTCGCAGTGACAACCAGCCCTGTGTGGTGGGCATAGTCATTTGCATGAAACATCTATCTGCGGCCGCTGCCATGGCGTGGCTCATCTCGACCGTCTCGCTGGCTGCCCAGCCTGCTCTCCAACTGGAAATCCCGTTCACTGACCTTGGCGCTGGAACGAACGCGGCGGCAACGGTCAGCGCACTCGGGCCTCTTTCGCTTTCGTTGCTGGCTTCCAACGGCGCGGGCATGAATTTTCACGGCGTGCCGGGCAGCGGCGTTTCGGGATTGAATGTGGCGCTCGATTTTTCCACCAACTCCGATTTCAGCTATTCCGGCGGCGACTATTTTGGGCTCGGGCCGATGGCGATAACGAAGAGCAGCGCCGCGCTCAATTTTGGCGCGGTCAAAAGCTTCACCGCCACGATTTGGTTTCGGCCAAGCGGATACGTTCTTTACCAGCAGGGCACAACCGGTCCACGCCTTTTCGCGCTGGGGACTAACGGTGTCAAAGACATTGGTGCGGCCAACAGCATTGGCCTTTACTTTGAGCAAGCCAACGAGATCTCGTTCAACTTCAACGGCACGGAATTGGATCCGCTTTCGGAGGAAGGCGGCCCTAACTACATCCTGGATCAATGGTATTTCTACGCGGTCACCTATGACGGCACGTCGCTCTTGGGTTATCAGGGCACGGATGGAACGGACGGAACCGTTGGCATCCAGGAGCAAATCACCGCGCATTTGCCGAATCAAACTCTTAACCTGGGAACGCCAAGCGGGGCGGGCAGCACCTTGCAAATTGGCAATCGCGCCTCCGACCAGGAATATTCTTTCGACGGCTGGTTTAATGATTTTCGATTCTACAGTTCGACAACCGCGACGACGGCCATGTCGCCCGCGCAAATTGAAGACATTCGCTGGTCCGCGCTCGCGCCGACACAGGTGGCGCTAACGGTTGAAGGCAACACGAATGTTCTGTCGTGGGTTGGCGTGCTCGGAGCTTCAAATTATCTTGTCTACCGGTCAACGAATCTCGCCGGGCCTTACTCGCCGATCACATCGGGCACGGGAACCAATCTCTTTTACGCGGATACCCCCGCGCCTTCCGGAATGGCTTACTACAAAATCGCGGCGGTCGATGGCGGTGGCGATTTTACGACTGGCGCGCTGTCTCTGCCTTTGCCGAGCACGCAAACAAACCCGGGCGTTGTCCTGACAAATTTATTGGCGAACAACATCACGGCAGTCTCGGCCACCTTGAACAGCAAGGTGGTCTCTTCGACGGGAACGACTCCCGTGGGGACCTTTTATTACGGGCCGAATGACGGCGGCACCAATCCCGCCAATTGGGCGAGCAGCGTTTCCGCCGGATATGTGAGCAATGCGTTTTCCGCGGGCGCAGTGGGGCTTGGCTCCAATACGACGTATTACTACACCGCGATGTGCAGCAACGATGTTGGCATTTTCTGGGCGGCGCCTTCTGCAAAGTTTCTGACCGAACCGAGTTCGCTGCCGCAAGTGGCCATTGCTCCGGCAAATTCGGTTGAGGGCACCGTGGCCACACTCAATGGGCAGGTGCTGTTCACGGGAGACAGTCCGACCGTCATCACACTTTTTTACGGAACCAGCGATGGCGGCACGAACTCTGCGAATTGGCAATCGAGCGTATCCATCGGGGCGCAGGCGGGAATTTTCGCTGAAACCGTCAATGGCCTTTCCCCAAGCACGACTTACTATTTTACCGCCCGCGCCGTCAATGCCGATGGAGCGCGATGGGCCGCGTCTTCGCTTTCTTTTACCACGGCTGCGAGCAATCCGGCTTTCACCGCGCCGCCTGTGCTCACTTACAAGTATGATAATTTTCGCAGCGGGGCCAACACCAACGAAACGATTCTGACGCTGGCGAATGTCAATACGAATACATTCGCCAAATTATTCAGCTACGCGGTGGACGGATATTGTTATGCCTCGCCGCTCTTTGTGCCGAATGTGGAAATTCCCGGGCAAGGGACGCACAACGTCGTCTACATAGGAACGGAAAATGACAGCGTTTATGCGTTTGACGCGGACAGCAATCAGGGTCCCAACGGCGGGCTGCTTTGGCGGACAAATCTCGGCATCGCGCTGACAAGCACTTATTACGGCGTGCGGTATCATCACAACGTCCTGAACCCGCTCATTGGCATCACCGGGACGCCGGTGATTGATCTTGCTCACGGCACCATGTATGTCGACGTGTTTTCCGGGCCGGAGTCGAATTCGGCTGCGGGCTTTCACACGCTCCACGCGCTCAACATAACCAACGGCGCGGAACAGCCTTACAGCCCGGTGGTGGTGGCGGGCTCGGTTCCAGGTGTCGGCGTCGAGGCGGTCAACGGGGTTGTGCATTTCAATCCAAGCCACCACATGAATCGTCCGGCGCTGACGCTGTCCGGGGGTTCGCTTTACGTTTGCTATGGAAGTTACGGCGACACCGATCCCTATCACGGCTGGGTTTTTGGTTTCAACGCAACGAATCTTCAACCGCTGGCGAACAGCGTTTTTGCCACGACGCCGAATGCCAGCAGCAACGCCTTCGGCGTGAATGCCGGCGAAGGCGCGCTTTGGATGGGGGGCGATGGGCCGTGCGTCGATGCCAGTGGAAATCTTTATTTCATGTCGGGCAACGGCAGCTTCAGCGCCAATACCAACGGCGGAGATTACGGGGACAGCTTTGTGAAACTTTCCACATCGAATGGTTTCGCGGTGGTGGATTATTTCAGTCCATCCAACGCCGCGTCGCTGGCGATCAACGATGAGGATCTTGGTTCAGGCGGTCCCGTGATGCTGCCAGCCGCCGCTGGCAGCGCCGCGCATCCGAACCTCGTCGTGGGCACCGGGAAGGAAGGGCACATCTTCGTCGTCGACTGCAATAATCTCGGGCACTTCAATGTGGCCAGCAATCATATCGTGCAGGAATTGCAGTCGGCGGTGGGCGGGTTGTGGAGTTCTCCTTCTTACTTCAACAACATGGTTTATTTTCAGGGCGCTGGCGATGTCCTGAAAGCGTTCGGCATCAGCAACGCGGTGATGACGGCCTCGCCGGTGACGAAGTCCGGCGTGAGTTTTGGCGGCGGATATTCGACGCCAACCATTTCCGCCAACGGCACGAGCAATGCCATCGCATGGGACATTCAGACAGACAGCTCGCCGACGATTTTGCACGCCTTCAACGCCACCAATCTTTCCCAGGAATTATACAACAGCAGCCAGAACGCCGCGCGCGACGCGGCGGGCGGCCCGGTGAATTATGCGGCGCCCGTCGTTGCCAACGGCAAAGTATTTGTGCGCGGCCAATATTTCCTCGATGTCTACGGTGTGGGAAACCTGGTTGCGCCACCGGTCATTTCGCCGAACGGCGGAGTGTTCAGCAATTCAATTATTGTGACGATCACGGAGACAAGCAGCAATTCCACTATTTATTATACACTCGATGGGAGCACGCCGACGATTGAATCCGCCGTCTATACCGGCCCGATTACATTGACCAATTCCGCGGCGGTCAATGCGATGGCCGCCGTGCCGGGCGCGTTCAACAGCCCGGTTGCGAGCGCCGCTTTTATTGACAGCTCGGAGATTGGAACGGGAACGGGGTTGACGGGCCAATACTGGTCGAACACCACCAGCGCCGCCTTCACCAATTCAAATTTCAGCGCGGCGCCCACCTTGGTGAGGGTTGACACGAACATCAATTTTGCATGGGGAACCGCGGGTCCCGCGCCCGCAATTGGCGGAACGAATTATGTCGTGCGCTGGACGGGGATGATCCAGCCGCAATTCACGGAGACGTATGCATTTTACACCACGGCGGACGACGGTGTCCGGCTCTTCGTAAACGGCCAATTGTTTGTCAACGATTGGGTCAACCAAAGCGCGACGGCGCTCAGCAACCGCATCGCGCTCACCGCGCAGCAGTTCTACAATGTTGAACTCGATTATTATTACCAGAACGACAACGGCTCGCAGGTGTCGCTGGCATGGAGCAGCCCATCGACTCCGAAGTCCATCATACCGACGACGCAGCTCTATTCTTACACAAATCCCCCGCCGACAATTCTCATCACGACTCCGACCAACGGCCAGAATTTCACCGCCACCGGCACAGTCACCATCGGCGCCATGTCCGACGCGCCGAATAATCCCCTCACGAATGTTTCCTTTTACGCGAACGGGAATTGGATCGGCAATTTGAATTCCAGCGCGACCGCGCCGCTTTACACAATCACCGTTCCCGGCTTTGGCCAAATCACCGGCGGCGCAAGTTCCAACTCCATCGAAGCCAGCGCGACGCCCTTTGCGGATCACACGCTGATTTCCACGACCACTGAAGCGTCCGGCACGGATTGGACGGCGGCGATTTGGAAAACCAACGGCACCGGAACCGCGGTGGCGGCGGTGGCGGGGAACAATTACGTGTTGAATTCCAACGGCATTTCGATTGGCAACAGCTTGAACAACACGCGGCTGCGCTCGCCGGGGAACGCGGGCAATTATACGTTTCCGGGCGATTCCCTCACGATGAATGCGAACACAGAGTTGCGCATGAAAAATGAGACTGGCTCGGTCAATTTTCCCGGCGTCGGCGCGAACCCGGGCTTGATCCTCAACGGTGGCATGTTGAACGGCGGAACGGACGGCGCAATGACGATCACGGGCAGCGTTCGCGTGATTTCGCAATCCATCGATTCGATGCAGGGCGAGAACGGGGGCGGCGGCGGACTGGCTCCGAATCCACGGCCACTCACGCTATCCGCGAATTTGAGCGGGGCGGGAAACATCGTCATCATCAACTGCGCGACGAATGCGCCGGAAATTATCTCCGGCGCTTCCAATACTTTTTCGGGGCAATGGATTGTGCAGGCGGGCTGGCTGGAAGGGGCGACGCCAAATTCGCTCGGCACCAACAGCATCACCGTCGACCCGCTTTACATCGGATATTTGACAAACATGCCAGGCGCGAGCTCTCCCGCCGGGCCAGCGGTGGTGGAGGTCAATTATGATTTGGCGAGCTCAGGGACGTTGACGCTGGCCAATGGTGGAATGATGAATCTTCATCAGAATTGCGTGTTTGCGGCGGCGAACATTCAAGGAGATTCCCTCGCGCCGGGCACGTATGGCTACGGGCAGCTAAGCGCGATGTTTCCGAATAATTTTCTGCCGGGCGGATCCGGTTCAATCACGGTCGCGCCGCCCCAATATAGCGCGCCTGGACCAGTCGTTGCACCCTACGGGCTTATTGCCACGGCTGGCAACGCGTCGGTGACATTGTCCTGGAACGCAAGCATCGGGGCGACCAATTACCTCGTGTCGCGGGCGCCGAAAAGTGGCGGGCCTTACACTTTGATTGGTGGCGGGCCGGGCACGACTTACACCGATTCGGCTGTGGTCAATGGCACGACATATTATTACGTCGTTCAAGCTGTGTCTCCGCCGGGTTACATGCTGACGGCGGTGGCGAGCGACGGAAGCGGCTTGATGACGACGTCGCCGCCGGTATTCATCAATGTTAATGCGGCCAGCGGCCAGCCTTACGGACTGACGTCGAATCCGGTCATTGGGCCATTCATCCATTCCAATCTGCCTCCCGTCGTGCCCGCGATTTTGCCGGGCGGATTGCCATCGGTGCTTTCGGGAACGGGCGTTTTCTCCGACACGGCGAATCGAGTCCCATCCGCTGGACTTATTCCATACGCGCCAAACACGCCGCTGTGGTCGGACGGTGCGATCAAGAGCCGTTACATGGCGCTGCCGGGAACAGGCGGGGCGATCACGCCCGCCGCGCAAATTGGCTTCACTCCAACGAATTCGTGGCAATTTCCCGCTGGCACGGTGTTCGTGAAAAATTTCGACCTGGCTGTCAACACGACAAATCCGGCGGCTCCACTGCGGCGGCTGGAAACCCGCCTTTTGGTGCGCGATGAAAATGGCGGCGTTTACGGTGTCACCTACAAATGGCGCCCCGATAACAGCGACGCCGATCTCCTCACCTCGAGCCTTAACGAGACCATTTTGGTGACAAACGCGAGCGGAGTCGCGAGCCAGACATGGTATTACCCCAGCCCGGCAGATTGTTTGACGTGCCATACGCCGGTGGCGAATTACGTCCTCGGCGTGAACACCCGGCAGCTCAACGGTCCATTGACGTATCCGTCCACGGGCGTGACCGACAATCAACTCCGCACGTTAAATCGGCTCGGGCTTTTCAATCCGGCTTTTGATGAAGCGAGCATTTCGAACTTTGAGCAGCTCGCGTCGCTGACCAACTCAAATGCGTCGCTGGAACAGCGGGCCAGATCGTATCTCGACGCCAATTGCGCGCAATGCCACCAACCGGGAGGGACGGGCATCACGTTTGACGCGCGTTACGACACGCCACTCGTGAATCAGGCCATCGTCAATTACCCGGCGCAATTTTCGCTGGGCTACGACAACGCGTGCATCGTCAAGGCGGATGACGTTTGGCGCTCGATGATTTACCAGCGAATGAATACTCTCAGCGCCGCTGTTAAGATGCCGCCGCTGGCGCGCAATTTGATTGATACCAACGCGGTCGCGGTGATGGCGGCGTGGATCAACAGCCTGCCTGGCACACCCGCTCTTCCGCCGCCCACGATTACCCCGGCTGGCGGAACGTTCAATCAATCGATTCTGGTGACGGTGATGGCATCCGACACCAATGCGACCGTTTATTACACGCTGGACGGCTCGCTGCCGACGACCAATTCGGCGGTCTACACCGGGCCGCTGCGATTGACCCATACGCTGACGGTTTCGGCCAATGAGTTTGAGGCCAGTTTCAACAACAGCGTGGCCGCCAGCGCGCTGTTCGTGTTCCAGCCGCTGACCATGAGCGCGGCGGGCTTGCAGCCGAACGGAACTTTCCAGATGCAGCTCTCAGGCACGTCAACAGGGTCCAATTACGTGCTGGAAGCGACCACGAATTTAATCAACTGGCTGCCGCTCACCACCAACGCCGCTTCTGGGGCATCGATTTTCTTGATGGACAGCGGCTCGACTAATTATCCGTTCCGATTCTACCGTGCGATTCAACAGTAACATCGTTTGGCTCTCCCTCATGCTTGCGGCGGCGAGCGCGGCGCCTGCAGTCGCGCAGACAAACGACACCGCGCAAACCGTGGCGGAGGCAAAGCACGAAGTCGAGGTGAGGGACGCGTGCATCGGAAGTCGGCGCCGAATCTGCGGACGGATCATCAAAGTTCTGCCGGATGGGTTGATTGTTGATAGCGGTTACACCAATGCCGCGCTCAACGGGAAATCATGGCTTATTCCCGGCGCAGTTTCGGCGGAAAAGGCCGCCAATGCGATTGAGGAAAGGAAGGCTGGCTGCGTGTGCATTGGAGTAGTTTGTTTGACAGATATTCCGAAGCTGGCGGGCGCGGCACCCCGGCCTTCCGATTTCGTGAACATCGAAGCCTACCCACTTGGCGATTGCGCATACGTTTCGGTCGGCGAGGTTCGGCACACGGTGAGGAGGTTTTCCGCAAAATTATTGACTTCCGTTGAATGGGCGCTGGCCCGTGAAAGAGCCCGGCGCGCGGAGTCTGGGACAAATTCTTAATGACCCCGGCCAATCGCAAGGCGGCTTTGAATTTGAACAGGAGGAAGACCGAGAGCGCGGAGAAAAAGGCCTGTTTGCTTGGGGTGATTTGAAATGGGTGGCGCGCGCAGGCCATCAGACGGAGCGCGGCTGTGTCGAAGACCAGCCGCAGCGCGCTGCACCGCCAGGCGCGTCGGTAAATTCCACATGGCTGCGGCTGGTCTTCGACACAGCCGCGCTCCGGTGTGGATTTGGTGCCGCTCATCGACTGCTAATCCCACGTTGCCAGCCAAGCTTTTTTCTCTCCGTTTCCTTGGCCTTCCTCCTGTTCAATTTCTCGTTGTTCCGCGAGAAAGCGCAATATGAACTTGGAAGATTAATGATTTTCGATTACACAAGTCTTAATGCCACTGAGCCGATTCCCAGGTGAATGGTCATTGCTGCCTTGCGCCAGACGCCAGGGCTTCCGGTGTATTTGTCTCACGCTTCTGCTCTTGCTTTTCAGCGCGAGTTTTTCTCCTGCGCGCGAGACGAATGCGCCGCCGCAAGTTTCTGAAATCCGCACGATCACCAATGCATCCGAATTGCGCCGCGTTGCCTTGGGCCAGGAAATTGCACGTTTTCGCGTGCGGTTGGATGGAGTGCTCTTGTGGGCCAGCACAGCGCGAAACATGGTGGCGTTTCAAGACGATTCGGGCGGCGCCATATTGAAAATTGACCTGCGCAAACAGGCCGGGCCGATTTGCGGCGGCCAGCGGGTTTTGATTGAGGGCGATTGCGAGGCGGGAATCGGCGAAGTCGGCTGTCTCCCGCTCGTGAACAATGACGGCGCGCACATAGCTCTCCAAAAATCCGGCGAGGCCTTCCTGAGCGCCGGACTGCACCCGATTCGTGTCGAGTGGTTCAATGACACGGGGCATTTTTCATTGAAAGTGGATTGCCGGATTCCAGGAAAGGAGCGCGCGCCAATCTCCGGTTTGTTTCACTCGGCGAACTCCAGCCACGCCACGACGCCGGGCTTGGAATATCAGGTTTACGAGGGCGCGTGGCAGTGGACGCCGGATTTTTCGAGCCTGCTGCCGGTGGCCTGCGGTTCGGTTTCGAATTTTGATTTGAGCGTAAGAACTCGCGATCAGCATGTGGCGATCGTTTTTGAGGGCCTCTTTTCCGCGCCCTGCGACGGGAAATACAAATTTTGGACGGCATCGGACGACGGCAGCAAATTGTTTATCGAGAACGAGCCTCTCCGCATTACGGTGAAGGGAACCGCGCCTTTGCCGCCGCCAAGAGTCGTCGTGCCGGGCCAACTGGCAAACGAAACTCAGGAAAACCAATGGGCGGAAACCGAGGGAATGATCGCCGTCGTGCGGGGCCCCGTCAAATCGCCCAGCCTCGAGCTAACGTCCAGCACCGGCCGCATCTATCTCAAAGTTTTGGATGCCGCCTCGGTCCCCGCGGAATCGCTGCTTCATCACCGGGTCAGAGTGTCGGGAATTTACCAAAGCGCAAAAACGGTCGATGGGCAGGACGTCCCGTCGATCTTGGCGCCGTCCCTGGATAACATTTCTATTATTGACGAAAGAAAGCCCGGTTCCGCCGCGAGCCAAACCAATCTCCCGGTTCTCACGAGCGCCAGGCAGGTCATGAACATCGGGCGCGCTGAAGCGCTGCGCGGCTACCCGGTCAAACTGCAAGGAGTCATCACGGCGCATCTCGGGCAGGGATTTTTCATCCAGGATTCCACCTGGGCGATTTGGGCGTATTATGAAGGATCGAGCGGCCAGCCCATGCCGGGCATCGGCGAATGCTGGCAAATCGAGGGAACTTCCAGCGCGGCTTTTGCGCCGGACGTAAAACTTCAGCGCACGATGTATCTCGGCCCGGGAATCCTGCCCACCCCCGTGCGCCCGACTTGGGATGAGCTGGTGAACGGCACCCTGACCACCCGCTACATTGAAGTGCAGGGAATCGTCATCGATGTCGTCGCCAACCGGCTGCAATTGTTGACGCGCGGCGGAAAGCTGACGCTGGTGTTTATGGGCGAGGAGCCAAAAAACCTCGACGGCGTGACTGACGCGCTGGTGCGTGTTTGCGGCGTGAGCAGCTCCGACCGCGACGAAAATCAGATGATGCTGCCAAGTTTGCGGATTTACGATGGCTCCGTCAGTGTGGACGAACCGGCGCCCGCGAACCCTTTCGACACGCCGCTCAAGCGGGCCAACGACCTGTATTTTTTCGACGCCCATGCGGATTTGCTGCGCCGCGTCAAGGTTTCCGGCCAGGTCATGCGCGAATATCACGGCGAATACTTCATGATGGATGGCACCAACGGCTTCCGCTTCCGCCCGAAAACCGCGCTGGAGCTGCCAGTGGGGACGCATGTGGAGGTCGTTGGATTTCCGGACCGGAACGGGCCGTCGCCAGTTTTGCGCGAGGCCTGGGTGCGGCGGACCGGGAAGTCCGAATTGCCGGTGGCGCAATTATTGACAGAACGCGAGATGCTTGACTCCCGGCTGGATGCCCGGCGTGTCCGCGTCACCTCGCGCCTGATCGGGATGACGTTTAACGGCGCCGAGCAGGTGCTCGATCTTCAATTGGGCCATCGCGATTACGCGGCGCGCATTCCGCGCGGCAACGGGACGCTTCCCGATCTGGAGCCGGGCAGCATGCTGGAATTGAACGGAATCTACATGGGCCAGCGGGTGGATCGGACTGTCAGCCGGGACATCGATTCATTTGAGCTGCTGTTGAATTCGCCCAGGGATGTTCGCGTGCTGGCCGCGCCGTCGTGGTGGACAGTTCGCCACGCGGCGGTGGTGATGGGCGCCCTGGCCTCGGTGCTGGCGGCGGCGATGGTTTGGATCACGCTGCTCAAGAGCAAGGTGGAAGAACGCTCGGCGCAATTGACCGCCGAAATCAAGAGCCGCGAGCGCGCGGAACACCGGCGGGCGCTCGAAGAGGAGCGCGCCCGCATTGCGCAGGACCTCCACGACGAACTCGGCGCGACACTGACCGAGATACGATTTTTGAGCGCGGTGGAAAGCGGGGATGCCACCGTGCCGGATGACACGCGGACGCAATTGTGCGAGGTCTCCGAAAAAGCGCGGCAGATGGTCTCGTCGCTGGATGAAATCGTCTGGGCGGTGGATCCCGCCAATGATTCGGTGGCCAGCCTCGCATCGTATTTGCGCCACACCACGGAAGAGCTTTTCCGGAGCCTTTCCGCCCGATGCCGTCTTGATATTGACGAGGATCTTCCATCCATGGCGTTGACTTCGGAAGTGCGCCATAATCTCTATCTATGCATCCGTGAAGCCCTCAACAACGCGGCAAAGCACTCGGGGGCAAAGGAAATTTGGCTGCGCATTCATTGGCAGGAGAGCACCCTCTTCATTGCCGTGGAAGACACCGGCCGGGGATTCAACGCGGAAGGCAAGTTTCACGGCAATGGCCTCTGCAACATGCGGGCGCGATTGAAAAAGATCGGCGGCAAATTCGAATGCGACAGCCGCCCGGGCAGCGGAACGCGGTGCGCCATTCGAATGCCATTTCATCAAAACGGGGTATGCCACTAAATATTGTCATTGTGGAGGATAACAGGAGCTTTCGCGCCAAGCTGGCGGAGTATGTCAATGAAGCGCCCGGCTTCCATTGCGCGGCCGATTTTGATTCCGCCGAAGAGGGTCTCAAGGCCATTCCGAAACTGCTTCCGGACGTGGTGCTGATGGATATTCATTTGCCAAGCATGTCGGGAGTGGATTGCACGCGCCGCCTGAAGGAGCTTTGCCCGGAGGTGCAAATACTCATCTTGACGGTCTACCAGGACAGCGACCGCATTTTTGGCGCATTGAAGGCGGGCGCGAGCGGGTATTTGCTGAAGCGGGCCGAACCGGCCGACATCCTCCGCGCCATCCAGGAAGTGAAGCAGGGCGGGGCGCCGATGAGCAGCCAGATCGCGGCGCGGGTTGTGCAGTCGTTCCGGGAGCCCCCGCGCGATCCGGCGGTGGATGAGAAGCTTTCCTCTCGCGAAATGGAAATTCTTCAGGAATTGTCCAAGGGATATTCCAGCAAGGAGATCAGCGAGCATTTTTCCATCAGCCTCGCGACCGTTAACACGCACCTCCGGCACATCTACGAGAAATTGCATGTTCGCTCGCGGACTGAAGCTGTGCTGAAGTTCTTGAAGTAACCCGGCCGGAGCGAGGGACTGCGGGGCCATCCCTCAATTCCCATTATTCTCATTAGCCCCCTTTTTGTGGGAAGAATGGGAATTATGGGAAGCATGCGACGACCCGGCCAAAATCATCATTTTTAATGATATAATGCAGCCCGGATGTTCCGTAAGGTGGTCAGCATCCACAAGAACTGACATGCTGACGCCACCAAGTGTCTCTATGGGCAGGCCGCATCCGCGGGCCGCCAGGAATTCCCGTTTTTCCAGCCCGGCCTTCACGCTGATCGAATTGCTGGTAGTCATTGCCATCATAGCGATTCTGGCCGCCATGCTGCTGCCCGCCCTCGCCCGTGCGAAAGATCAGGCCATGCAGACTAATTGCCGCAACAACCTCAAGGAGCTGGAGCTGGGCATTGCGATGTATCTGGATGATTTCAAGGATGTCTATCCCTCTTGCGCCTCCCGCAACACCTACGGCTTCCAGATTGATGACTGGATCTATTGGCGCGCCGGGGCGGCCACGGAAAACATTGCTGGTGTCCTGGAAACCCTGGACCGCAGCCCGGTCATCGCCTACACGGGAACGAAAAAATCCACCAATATTTTCCGCTGCCCGGCGGATATCAGCGACCGTGACCGCATCGCCGTGGTCGGCGCAGGGAGTGCGAACGATGCGGGCAATCCGATTTATTGGTACAGCTACAGCATGAATAGCATTGGGCTGGACTCCACCGGGACTGTCAACCAGGGGCTGACCAGCGTCCAGGAGGACGTCGGAAACGGAGTGGAAATGTTTCAATTCAAGAACAGCGCGGTAAAGCGGCCCGCGCAAAAAATTTCGTTTGCCGAGGAGGCAACGCTTCCCACCGGGTCGGTTGACACGCCGACGGCTTCCAGCGATCCATTGATGGATCTTCCACCCGCGACCGGAAGCATGATCGACGACGGGCGCTGGTCGCCCCCGGGGAATCCACTGACGACGCGCCACCGGGGAAATTGCAATCTCGGCTTCGTTGATGGCCACGTAGCTTTGGAGAATTGGAAATGGGGCACCAACAACAATTATATTTATCCCACTCTTTAGACAGCCCGCCCTCAATTGCAAAAGACCCATCCGAAATTTATGCGTAAATTAATAACACTAACCACCGGCATCCTGCTCGTCCACGCCTGCGCTCTTTCCACAGCCCAGGCCCAAATCGGCTATTTGGATGCGCCATCACCCATCAACTATAGCCCGACCAACCTCAACAGCTCGGCCTTTACTGTCTCGCAAGGCGCTAGTGTGCTTGTGTTCATTTACGGCGGCCGGACGCAGGGAGATTCGCCGGGCACTGACCCCGGTGTGCCGAACAATCTCGCCTGGAACGGACATCTTTTGACGAAGGCCATTTCACAGGGCAGCACCGCCTCGACATGGGACGACAACGCCATTTATTACCTGGTCAATCCGCCCCCAGGCAGCGGCAGCTTCACCGGCACGACGCCGACTGGAGTCAACCAAAACTGGTGGATGGCGTATACGATAACCAATGTAAACACGGCGATTGCGCCTCTTACGGGAAGCGTCGGCAACGGCAGCGCGCAAACGATCAACAACACGGTAAATAACGTCGCCAACGGCGATTGGGCAGCGGTGGCAACCTCGGCCAGCAACGCAGGCGAAACGCTGGGCGTGACGCTCTCGCCTGCTGGCTCGTCGGTGGTTCTCTCTACAACCTATGGTGCCAGTGGCAATGCGACCCAGACTTTTGGCGGCGCGTCCAATTGCCCGTCAGGCAGCATCAAGTTTACCTCCACCGGCAGCTCATCCGGCGCAAAGATGGTCCTCTGCGAAGCCATTTTCGCTCCCAACGTCCCCGCCCCCGGAACGCCGACATGGGTAAGCGCAACTTCGGGAACACCGGTGCAGGTTGATTTGACATGGAACGCCGCCGCCAATGCCTCGACCTATGTTTTGGAACGCGGCACCAATGCGGGCGGGCCTTACACCGATTTTACCAACGCGATTTCCAGCGCCACGACCAATTATATCGACATGCAGGTGATTAGCGGGACAACCTATTACTATGTCCTCGCCGCTGAAAACGTCTCGGGCACGAATTTCTCCACCCAAATAAGCGCGACGCCGGTGGGTGCTCCGGCAGCCCCGGTGCTGGGAGTCGGCGCGGCTGGCGCGGGCAATCTGGCCTTGCACTGGAAATCCAGCTATGGCGCGACCAATTATGTCATAGAACGAGCCACGGCCTCCGGCGCTGAAACTGTGTTGAAAACAGTCACAAACAACAGTTACCTCGATACCGGCTTGACGGCAGGCCTCACTTACTATTACGAAGTCGTCGCCCAAGGCAGCGGCGGAGCCAGCGCGCCGTCCGATGAAGCCAGTTCCGTGGTTCTTGCCTCGGGCTGGCAGTTGTTCGATAACTTCAGCCTGGATTCCGTGGGAGCCGATTTGAACGGACTTACCGGCAGCGCGGGCATTGGAATGGGCTGGACAAATCTCGGCGGCGGCACGCCAATTACCGTCACCAACGGCGCGCCATTTGGCCCGTATAATTATGCGCAATACACCGCCGGTTCAGTCGCCAACATTGGCGATTACGAAGCCGGCCTCGGCATTGCCGGTTCGAACACCGCTTCAACCGTGTTCCTCGAATTCAGCTTGCCGGGCATTCAAACGACGCTTGGAAATGTTACCGGAGCGGAGGTTGTGGCGATGAATTTCGACATCGACAACTCGAGTCCTCCCGGCGCATTAACAGGCCAATCCGCCACCGGGCCCAGCGCGCAATTCAACTATGACAATTCGAGCGGCGGCGGGTTTTTCCGCGTCAATGGCGCAAACGTTTTCTATTACGCGACGATTTCGCCGAACAACACGCCCTACCAGCCTATCCCCGGTGACTTGTATTATTTCTGGTTCGTCATCAATGCCGCCAAGGGCACCTATCAGATCTACCTGGCCAATGGCAGCATGACAGGGACCAACGTAGACGCGGGCGGGCTGGGCGCCGCGCCGACGTTGATGTGGGGCACCACCTCGCTGACTGGCAATGGCTCGATCTTCACTTACGGCTTCCGCAATGTCACCGCCGGTGGCGGTGTCGGGCTGCCAGTCAATTATATTGGAACCGGCCCTGGAAGCGCGCTCGGCACAGTCGCTCAAAATGAATTCGGCAATATTTATGTCGATCAACATTCGCAAAATCTAACCAATCCAGTGACCGGCTCCGCGGCCATCGGCACGCCGCAAATCTTCTCGCAGCCCACGGCGGTGCAAGTTTATGCGGGCGGAACGGCTTCGTTCACGGTTGTCGGTTCCGCCGGTGTCGGTTTTCAGTGGCAGAGCAACGGTGTCAATCTCGTCAACGGCGGCCCCGTTTCTGGCGCAACTTCAAGCACGCTGACCATCAGCAACGTGACCCTGGCTGACCAGGCGAATTACGCGTGTATTGTTGACAATCCCATTTCCGGCGCATTCGCGGCCAGCCTGCCCGCCACGCTGACCGTTGTAACGCCAGTTGGCGCTTATGAAACGGCGATTTCGGCAGCCGGGGCGGTCCATTACTACGCGTTTAATGACACAAACACCACGTCCGGCGGAACGGAACCGGCCTATGATTTTGCCGGAGGTGACAACGGCATCTACGGTTACAACACGCAAAATGGCTACAACGGAATCCTGGGGCCGATGGCGTCTGATGGCTTCACCGGAATGCCCGGAACCAACTATGCCGCCTCATTCCAAGGCGGCGCGGAGCCAAATTACATCGCCATCGATTCTTCGTGGAATCTGGACACCAACACGGTCACCATCACTGCGTGGATCTATCCCACGACGACCACGGAACCTGAAGCCACGGGCATCGTCGTGAACCGCGGCATCGGGGCGGATGTCGAAGGATTGGTGATCAGCAGCAACCCTGATTACTCGCTTGGTTACAATTGGAACAACGATCCCAACACATATGATTGGGATTCGGGAATTATCGCCCCGGCTTATCAATGGTCGTTCGTCGCGCTGACAGTCACGCCGGCCAGCGCCACGATCACGTTGATGAACACCAACGGCATCGTTTCCAGCACGCACACGTACCCTCATCCGGTGGCGCCGTTTGCCGGCACAACGATGATCGGTGACGACCCCGATGACACAACGGGGGCGCTGACCTTCAACGGCAGCATCGACGAGGTTGGCATCTTCACGCAAGCGCTCGGCCAGTCGTCATTGGATTCGCTCTTCACGTCGAGTTCCGGCTTGACCGATTTCCCGGCGACAAACTCCATCTACACGCAGTTCGCGAACGGGCTGTATCCCGGCGAGACGGCCTCCATTGCCGCCGTAACCGGTGGCTCGGCGCCTCTCACCGAGACGTGGCAAATTAACGGTGTTAATCTAAGCGATGGCAGCACTTCTTACGGCGTGATAAGCGGCTCCGCTACCGGGGATTTGACCATTTCCAACATCGCCTCGAGCCTCGCGGGGCAGACGCTAAACGTCACTCTCGTGAGCAGCAACGCCTTCGGCACCTACACCAGTCCGCCGGTTTCGCTGACGATTTCGTCACCCAACCCCGGCCAGCAGATTTACGCGGTTGCGCAGGAAGCGGCCGGTTCAGATTGGAACACGGGGACGAGCTGGAGCGACGGATTCGCGGCTTCGGTATCCGTCTATGCGGAGCCGGACAGCACCTACATCATTCCCCCTGGAAAAATGGAGCGTTCCCCCATCGTCACCAACGCAGTCTTTCCGGGTGGTCTGTTGCAAATTCAAGGCGATGGCCAGATGATCGATGGCGGCGGGGCGTCCTTTGGCACCGAGACGACCATTGGCGAATTGCGCCTGAAAGAATCCGGCACTGCGACCGCAACCAATGCCGGCATGATCTATACCTACGGCGGCACTGTGACGTTCCCGAATCTGCAATTGGCGGGTGGGCAGATTGATAACGGCAGTTCGTCCGTGGTTTCGCTGGAAGGCGAAATTGACGTTGTTTCAAATTCCGTCATCTACGCCGACAGCGCTTCCGCGGCCACGATCCGATCCTACCTGCTGGATGCGTATCTGACGGGCTCTGGTGGATTATTTTACACCTACCTTGGCACCTTGCCCACTAACACCGCCCTGGTGGTGACGTGCCCGACGAACACGTTTACCGGCCCCTGGCATGTCGGGCAGGGCGCTCTCGTCGGAACCTCTCCGAACTGCCTCGGAACCAATTCAATCACCGTCGATCAAGGCGGCGCGCTTGAAACAACCTACAACTTCGTTACCACGAAGGGCAGCATTGTGCTCAACGGCCAGATGTATTTGTACACCGCGGACGAGGTCTATGGGCTGACCGTAAACGGCTCAAATGTCCCCCCGGGCACTTATACGTTTGCGCAGTTGAACGCGGCCTTCCCCTTGAACTTTCCCGCCACCTGGCCTATTCAGCTCGGTTCCGTCACGGGCACGAATACCGGAGCGGGCAGCATCACCGTTCTTGGAACATTGCCGCCGATCTTCACTCAGCAGCCTCAATCGGTCTCGGTCTATCCCGGACAATCGGCGCAATTCATTGGCGTGGCTCCGAATGCTTCGAGTTACCAATGGTGGTTCACAAACCAAAATAACGTCGCCGTCGAACTGACGGATGGCGGCAACATCTCCGGTTCGGGAACGGATTTTCTGTCAATCACAAACGTGACGGCAGCCAATGCCGGAACTTATGTGGTGGTTGCATCGGACTCCGGGGGATCCACCGCCAGCAGCGCGGCGGAACTCGACGTTCTGCCGACCAATCCCAATCAAACCATCACCACCACCATGCAGGAGCCGGTCGGCGATGATTGGAACACCGCGACAAGCTGGAGCGATGGATTGCCAGTGGCGACCTCCATTTACGCGGAGCCCAATAGCAGTTATTTCGTGATCCCCGGCACCATGGAACGCACACCCACGGCGAACAATGCCGTCTTCCCTGGCAGCGCCCTGATTGTTCAAGGCGATGGAGTGCTGGTCGACGGAAATTCCGCTGGATTCCCAACGGAAACGACGACCGGAGAATTGCGTCTGAAGGAATCGGGCGACATCGCCGCCACCAATTACGGCACAGCCTACGTTCAGGGTGGCTTTGTCAGCTTCCCGTTCCTGGAGTTGGCTGGCGGACAGATCGACAACGGAAATGCTTCGTCTGTCGCCCTTGATGGCG
This sequence comes from uncultured Verrucomicrobiae bacterium, assembly GCA_963764165.1. Lineage (GTDB taxonomy): Bacteria > Verrucomicrobiota > Verrucomicrobiia > Limisphaerales > Palsa-1400 > Palsa-1400. The sequence goes on along the minus strand of CAVXRD010000002.1, from coordinate 435,155 downwards.
AAATTGACGTCGTTAGCAATTCATCGATCTATTGTGATAGCGCCTCTGCGGGAAGCATCCGCTCCATGCAGATTAACGCTTATCTCACCGGCTCCGGCACGCTCACTTATGATTACATGGGATCGAATTATTTGAATAACGACCTCATCGTGTCCGGCACAAGCAACACATTCACCGGCCAGTGGAACGTCATTCAAGGCGGACTGCTGGGCAACGCGGCGAATTCGCTCGGCACCAATTCCATTAGCATCGCCACCAACGCCATGTTGGAGACGACCTACAATTATGTGACGACAAATGGCACGCTGGCATTGAACGGCCAAATGTATCTCTATACCGCCGACACGGTCTATGCGCTGTCCATCAACGGCACGGCCATATCGCCCGGCACTTATAGCTTCGCGCAATTGAACAGCGCCTACCCAAGCAACTTCCCCTCCTCCTGGCCGGTGCAATTGGGATCGGCGACCGGCACCAACACTGGTTCAGGCAGCATCCGGGTTTTGACCGGCCCCGCGCCGACAGCATCGCCGGCCACATTTAGCCAGATTGCCTTGTCTCACGGAACGCTGACATTCACCGGCGCCGGCGGCGCGCCGTCTGGAACGTATCACCTGCTGAGCACGACAAATCTGGCCGTGCCGGTTAAATGGACCATCGTGACCAACGGCACCTTCGACGCGAGCGGAAACTTCTCGCTGTCCATCCCGGTCGCGCCCGGTGTGTCGGCGGATTTCTATTCCATCGAGTCGCCATAGGCGAGCGACCAGCTTAAGAGCAGCGCAAGGAGCGGGCCACACAAGTGTCCCGCTCCGTAGCCTCTGAAAGCAACCTCAGCCGCGATTTACAGTTGGTCTACCTGGCGCCAAGAAACATCAACATCGCGGCCTGGCGCGATTCGACATTCATTTTCGCCAAAAGCCGTTCGACGTGCTTTTCCACGGTTCGGAAACTGATGCCCAGTATCCGGCCGATTTCCGGATTCGATTTTCCTTCGCCGATCCAAGCCAACACTTCCCTCTCTCTCGGCGTCAAACCAAACTGGGCGGCCAAATTGTCATTCAGTTGCCGCTCCTCCGAAAGCAACAGTGTTACGTTGCCCTCCGAATCCTGCAGAAAGCGAATCCGCAAACGCGCCCCGGGCCTCTCCACCACCCATGGCGAGCGGGTCCTGGTGAGGAGGGCGTCGTAACCTCCTTGCAACAAGGGGCGGATGTGGTGGGCAGCATCAACGGTTTGGGCAAGGCCATCGGCAAAGGCGGTCCAACTGACCAAGCACTTCAGAAGGCTGTAGATTTAAGTAACGCTGTCGCCGGGGCTTACGAATTGAATTGCGATCAACTAGGCCACATCGTGATTGCAACGCTCGTTTTAATTCGTGGCCGAGTGCCCGGATTCTATTCCACCGAAAACGTTGCGGAATCATTTGTTACCTATTAAGTGGTTGATAATCAACGATGTTACCAATGTTACCGATTTTTGGAGATTATATATATTAAACGCATTGCTCAGGCATATGCCACGCTTGCTGTCGCCAAGCAGGCGTCCCAGCAACGGCTGCTCGAAGAAAAGTCTGCGCACATCAGCGGAGCCGCAAGCCGATTGGCAGGCTGTCGCCAATCGCTCGTGCTTCATCGGCGGTTTCCAGGACGGTGACTTCACTCACCATTCGCCACCAAGCTTCGGGGGCTTCAGCGGACTTGAGCGCTGCCGCCGTGCGTGAGCGCAGGTCGTCGTCCAAGTCGCGGGTTCGGTCGCCGGTCAATCGCGCGAGTTGCGCGGCGGCGAAGGGGGCGCCGTTCATGTGCCACAGATCTGGGGCTAGCAAAAGCGACAGCCACTGGGCGGCCTGGTCGGGGGCGACAGTTTTGTGAATGCTTCCATAGAGGGGAACACGCGCCCCAAGCCGGCCCAAGGCCCAAATCCAAGGACCGGCTGCGGTGGCGGGGCTACGCAGCCTTTCCGTAATCCAATTGCCGAGTAGGACTTTGTCTGGGGGATTAAGGTGTTCCAGTGACGCCGCCACCCGCACCATTTCGTCGAGGCCCTGAGGTCGAACGCCTTTTGGCTTGGCGATTTCTTTAACTGGATTGAGCGGAACGCGGGCAGCGAGATGAGGCTTGAGATAGTTCCAGATGGTTTTTTGCCGAGCCTCGGCCAATCCACCAGCGAGCCGGCGCCACATCACCCAAAACTCGCTCCAATTCGGTTGCTCGGCATGAAACGAGACACTCTCGCTAAAAAGAAGGAATGTTTGTTCGCAACGCCACTCGTCCAGCGGATATCCTAATCCCGGTCGCAGACTATAACCCGCCAGTTGGAAAAAAATCCGCTCGTGATCAGCGGACCGTTTGCGTCGATTTGCGCCCGCCCGCATGGTGCTCCACAGTTCCCGCAACAACGGGAGGCGCCAAGTATCGCGCGGCCCGATCGTTTTTTCCAAGGCGCGAACGAGCTGCTTCACTTCCTTGGGATCAGCGGAGGCTGTCTTGGGGCCAAACACTCTGTCAACAACTTCGCGAGCTTCTCTGAACCCGGCTGGCGTTGGCTCGGTTGCCGTTGCAGTGGCATCCGCCGCTTCGCCGCGCAATTCGAACTCCAGCCTCCAGCGCTCGTTGCTGTCATTGGCGACGCACCACAATTCCAGTGTGCCGAGTTCCGTTAGAGTGGCGCGCAAGTGAATTGGCACGCTGGCGCTTTTGGGGCGCGTGCCTTTAAAAAGAGTGTGGATCGAGGGCAGCGCGATGAACTCATCACCAATTTGCACTAGATCACCCGGCAAATCGACGCGATCCGCCGTTGTTGAAAACAATGGAAATCTCACCGGCCGTCCGAGCGTCAGCTCAAACTGGCGGCTCTTGAGATCGACCGACTGGCCTTCTTCGTGCCCGCGAGGAATGAGGCAGATGGCGCGCGCGGCGGCAGTGTCTTTCTCCGAGCCTAGACCGACGTAAAGTGCGCGCGGCGATCCACCGCTGATGCGGCGTCCCAATCCGCGTTTGGCCAGCCCATGGCAGGCCGCGCCGCGGGCCACGGCGGATTCGAGCGAGTGGCAGGGCAGCAAACGAATCGGCGGCGCATCGGCCCACCACGACGAAACCACTTCCAGCAATCTCTCGGATATCTTTGGCGAATTAAAAACCCCGCCGTTGAAGAGGATGGCGTCGGGTCGCGGCATCGAATGTTCTCCCACTCGGGTGTCTTGCAGTGCGGCGAAACAGGCTTGCGCGTGGCGGCGCAAAAACGCCGCCAGATGGCGCGTGATGGCCGGGTCTTGCTCGTAAGGAAGCCCCATTTCTTGCAACGCGGTCCGCGCGCCTCGGCGTGTGTTTTCATTGGAAGCGCCACGCGGGAGAAATCCGTCAAGAATCAATTGCTCGGCTTCCTCGCGCTGAATTTCAGTCGAGAGAGTGCCTTGCATCAGCCTGCTTCCCTCCGCTGCCACGGAGATTCCGTGTTTGGCGGGAGAGTCGTGGCCGAGAAGCGCTTCCTTGGCGGCGCGGGCGGCCTGCACAAGCTGAGTCCATTGCGCTGCGCTGAGTTTGCGGTTTCCTGTCAACAACCGTCCTTCCGCAAGCCGGGCCAGCGCGGCATCCATGTTGTCGCCGCCGAGCATGAGATGATCGCCGACGGCGATGCGCTTCAATGCCGGACCATTGGAGCCAACGCCAGCCTCAACCAAGGTGAAATCCGTCGTGCCCCCACCGACATCCACCACCAGCACAAGGCGCGCATCTTTCAGGACCTCCGCCAAGTTCCGGCGATGGTGCGCGGTAAAATCATAAAAGGCGGCTTGCGGCTCCTCCACGAGCGCAAAGTTTTCCAATCCAGCTTGGCGCGCCGCACTGACGGTCAAGGCGCGAGCGACTTCATCGAAAGAGGCCGGCACCGTAATCACAACTTCCTGCTGGGCAATCGGCTCATTGGGATGGGCGGAATTCCAGGCGGCGGCGATGTGGGAAAGAAATTGCGCCGACGCATCCACCGGAGAAATCTTATTGACGTCGCCGGGCGCGCCCCAAGGCAGAATGGGCGCGGAGCGATCCACGCCAGTGTGGCACAGCCAGCTTTTTGCCGAAGCAACCAAACGCCCCGGCACGCGCGCCCCTTGCCAGCGCGCGAATGCGCCTGCGATCAGCCCGGGCGATGGGCCCCACGGCAATTGAGTCGAGCCGGTTGGCAATTCATGTTCGCCCGCGACGTAAAGACACGACGGCAGCAACGGCAGCGCCGCCACCTCGCCGGGCCGTTGCAACTGCGGTATTGGAAAGTCAACAATAGAAGCATCGGCGCCTTGGGCCGGGTCCACGAAAGCAACGGCGCAATTCGTAGTGCCGAGATCAATGCCAATAATGTAAGAGGATGAAGGCATTGGAAATGGGTGGAAGACGAGAGCGGCCGAGCCGATTCGAGCCGCGATGCCGGCTCGAGTTCTACTCCTTCATTCGCACGTTCAATTCAAGTTTCCATTGGCCCGAGCCGCCTTTCTCGATGCAACGCAGTTCGAGCGTTCCGATGTCTGTCAGGACTGCCTGCAGATTGACCGGGATGAGCTGGCCTTCCTTGCCTTCCTGAGCCGGGAGAGTGGTTTCAATTGGCGCCACCTCTTCCAATTCGTCGTTGCCGGCAACTTCCTCGATCATCGCGCCGACGTGATCGTTGCGGCGAAGCGAACTGGAAAAGAAGCGGAAGCGCGTGTGCTCCCCAACAACAAGTCCAAACTCCTGTGGAGGGATGTCGGCCTGGGTGCCTTCCTCCATGCCGAAAGGAGCGACGCAAAGGGCCTTGACCGGCGGCTCCATCCCCGGCACCGCAAGCGTCACCGTCTCGACGCCGACGTAATAGGCGTGGGCCGTGCCACCGCGAATCCGCGCCCCGTGACCGTGGCGCGCCCACCCGTAATAAGCCGCACCGCGAGCGACAGCCAAATCAAGCTCGGCGCCTTCCAGCGCCTTGGCGGGTTGGCCGCTGTCTGTCGCAAGCCAGTTGTTAAGGACATCGATCACCCGATTCGCAAGCACGCTGGCCTTGAACACGCCGCCGTTGAACAATACCGCGGTCGGATGCACGAATGTTTTTCCCTCTACCTTGACCGGTGCGTCCAGATCGGCAGCCATGGCGCGGGCCTGGCGAGTCAAGAAGGCGGCGAGATGCCGCGTGACAGCGGCGTCCTGGGCGTAAGGCAGCGCCATCTGCGCCAGGCCGCTGCGACGCGCCATTTGCGGGACATCGGTGACGGCTGTTTTTGGAAAAAATCCGTCGGTAAGCACGCGGTTCAATTCATCGCGGCTCAACTCCGCCTTGATCGTCCCACCGACCAGAGACGAGCCTCGACCCGGAATTGCAAGTGGCGCCTTCTTGAGTTTCTCGTCCGCAAACATCGACTCTTTAGCATTGCGGCAGGCGAACGTGAGTGCGTTGAATTGCCATGCGTCCAGCTTCTTGCCGTCCGCCGCAAGGCGCTGATTGACGGTGTGAGCCAGCGCCAAATCCATGTTGTCGCCGCCCAGCAAAATATGATCGCCCACAGCCACCCGCGTCAGCGCCACTTCTCCGTCTTTGGCCGTCACCGCGATGAGCGAGAAATCGGTGGTGCCGCCGCCCACGTCAACAACAAGAATCACGTCACCCGGCTTGACAGCCTTGCGGAAACCTTCGCCCATCTGCTCAAGCCACGCATAGAACGCCGCCTGCGGCTCTTCGAGCAAAGTGACATTCGGCAGGCCGGCTTGTTGCGCCGCTTTGAGTGTCAGTTCGCGCGCTGCGGCGTCGAAGGAGGCGGGGACGGTGAGGACAACCTCTTGCTCTCCCAGCGTGTCATTTTTGAATTGGTGATCCCAAGCCTCGCGCAAATGGCCCAAGTAACGCGCCGTGGCGTCCAATGGCGAAATACGCTGGACATCCTCCGGCGCCTGCCACGGAAGGATTGGGCTTTGCCGATCCACGCCCGGATGGCAGAGCCAGCTTTTCGCGGAGGAGACCAGCCGCATCGGAACTTTGCTGCCGTGCGACCTGGCAAATTCGCCCACCACAGCGTCCTTGCTCTTCTTGTCCCAGGGCAATCCGAGGCTTCCGGCGGGAAATTCCTGGGCGTTCGGCAGGTAAAGGAAGGAAGGCAGCAATAGCTTCTCTTCAACCGTGCCGACGCTTGTGACCTGCGGAATCGCGAGCATGGTTTGTTCGCGCCCCCGCGCCGCGGCTTCCGCCAGTTTGAAATAGGAGACCGCGCTGTTGGTGGTGCCGAGGTCGATGCCGATGGAATAAGTGGACATAAGACAATTCCAAATTCGCTGACAGTAAAATCAATTGAGGCTGCAAGGTTAAAGCTCGATTTCCGCCGCCGCCAGCACGCGCGGATCAAGCGTTTCAGAAACGGCGGGAAGCCGCACGTCCGTCGCCACCCAGCCATGGTGCTTGAGCGTGCCGCGAAACGGGGGCTGCCCGGCGATGTTGCCGCTGAGCCGAATGCGGTGCGCATCGAACCCGGCCGGCACGCTGATCGCCGCTCCCTCAGGCTCCTTGAACACCGGCTCGATCGTCAGATAGTCCGAGCAAATTTTGCGGCACCCGGCATGGACGACCCGCGCGGCCGCGCCAATATCCGCATCCGAATAACCCGCCATGTCCTCCTTCAGAAAATCGATCAGCCGACCCTCTCGCTGAAGCATCGAAAGGACGACGAGTCCCGATGAATCGACGCGCGGCTTCGGCGCAATGGGGGCCATCGGCGCGCTCGGAGCGGTTTGACTCACTCGAGCCTCTGAAGGGCGCAACAGTGCGCTGACTTTCCGGCAAAAGTCGGGGCTGGCCAGCGCACGGGTAAAGCACGACACCGCCGTGCTCAGGCGCGCCAGGAACGATGGCTCTGATGGCTGGATATTCTCCATAACAATGTGCCTAAACTTGCCCCTCACCCGGGAAAGCGCAAACATGAAATTCGGCCCCGCTCGTGGCCGGGAAATGAAAAGGTTGAACAGGACTACGGCCGAGGCCGCAGAGGAGAAAAGATGCCTTTTGGAGAAAAACGCCTGCTTTTCCCTGCGTCCTCGGTTTCCCTCCGCGTTCCATTTCAGGGCCGGGTCGGTCGCCGAACGCCCTTTAGATGCGAATCATTATATAATCTCGAAAAATCGGTAACATCGGTTACATCGTTGATAGTAAGCAATTTACACGGTAACAAAATGGTAACACATCGGTAACATTTTCGGAACACAGGGGGATTCTCCACACCCAGGAAACAAAGGACACGAGGAATTCCGCCGCGCACGGCGTTGTTTTCGGAATCGCGACCGTCCGCGCATAAGCCCGATAACGGGGCTGGGGCCGACGCGTTTTTGGTCGCAAAAGCCAAGGGTGCAATAGGGTGCAATAGCCTGCAACGCCCCGACAGCGATTTGGCCGCTCCGTTTTGAGGTCTGAGTGATCTCCGGCGGTAACGGGCGCAAGGCATGCGAAAGGCATGGCTCCGCAGGAGCCCTCAAATAACGAATCGGTGAGAAGAGCCAATGAACTGTTTAAAGAGTCAAATGCGCGGCGGCGAGAGACGCCAGAGGCATCCCAGCTTGCAGCCGGTGGTAGCGCTCCGCTCAACCAACGGCTACAAGCTCGCATCCCTGCCGGGATCCGCCCATTGCACAGGTTTATTGGCAGCCTCGCCCGGCCGTGTTATTCACGCACAACGCCCAAAGCATTTTCACGCGCACCCAGACGAGGATGCCTCCGCCCCGGTCAGAACAACTGTTCCCGGGCTGTGAAATCCGCAACATATCAAAGAACGCGCCCAGGCGGCGGCAGGAAGAAACATAAGGCCGGCAGGCCCTTCCGTCAATTAAGACTGCAATTACACGATGTAGTGGTATTTCGATACGGCTTTGTCGCAGGCCAGCCGCAGCGCGCGAAACCGAAAAGACGCGACTGGTGACAAGGTGCTGCGGCTGGTTTTCGACACAGCCGCGCCTAACGATCTCCGAACCTCACCCACTTCTAATCACGGCCTTTGATTATAGGGCGCATCTCAGTTTTAGTGAGGGCGGACTTCTGCAAAAAGCTCCGCAGAGCGACAAGTGATCGCTCTCTCCCCGCCACGCTTGGCGGGGAGAGAGAAGGAGAGAGGGGCAACTCATTAAAGCTAGGCGAGGCGATGCGCATTGAGGCCGATGGATTTCAGTCGCTTCCTAACCGCCCCTCTCCCTAACCCTCTCCCCGCTTCGCAGGGCGAGGGAATCCGCGTTTCGTCGGCAAGGGATTGCCAAAAAGTGAGATGCGCCCTTGATTATACCCCTTCACAAAACCCACTTGACCTGGACTTGGAATATTTCTATTGTCCAATCCTGTGCCAGCCAAGCTTACGCGATCCCTACAAGCATCCATTCCGTGTTTTTTGGGCTTTGGCGGCTTTTGTTGAAAGCAACTCCATGAACTTGCGAAGCTTCGCAATCCCGCTCTCAGAATGCACCCTCTGCGTCACTGGCCGGCGCAAGCGCCCCCTTTCTTAAACCCCATTTCATCCTCCGCCCACATTGGAAACTCATTCTACGAAAAATTTATTCCATACTGGTAGGGCGAGACTCTGTCGAGCCGTGACTTCTCTTGAAGGTAGGGACGCCTCGCTTGTCGAGCAGAAGCCATGCAAAGGCGGACCAAGGCGTCCGGTTATGATCGGCGTGTTGTTGACCCTCCTCATTGTTCTCCCCGCCCACGCTCAAATCCAGCAGGCTTTGGTTGCCCACTATAACAACGGCATTTCCAATGGAACCAATGCCGCCGTAAAAATGGCCCTGGATTCGGCGGGAATAACATCATCATCTCCGACCTGAATGCCGCCCAAATTTTCGGCAACGCCTTGGGGGGCTGGAGTCACCTTTCATATCCAATTGCGGACTGACAACAGCTTCGGCTGGTTTCCTGGCTCGAACACTTGCAACGATATTAATTTGCATTCAAATTCCTTGTTTCTCGATCCACTTTCCAGCTCGATTCATTTATCCCAATAACCTTATGAAACGCATCTTGCAAAAACTCAACGCGTTTGGAATGGCTAAAATGTCATGCTTCAGAGCACCATCTTTATTTCTCTACGTAATGCTATTTCCACTGTTGGCTGGCGCTCAGATTCAACAAGCATGGATCGCTCGATACGACAACGGCTTCCCTGCGGGAACAAATCAGGCGCTCAAAATGGCGATGGATTCCAGTTCAAATATTCTGGTGACTGGGTTTTCACAGAACGCCAAGACTAACCTTGGCTACGCGACCGTCAAATACGCTCCGAACGGAATCCAAATTTGGGTGGCCCGTTATGATTCCACGAATTTTCCATTGGCCGAACCGGCAGCCCTGGCTCTCGATAACAGCAACAACGTGATCATTACCGGTAGTGCGCTCACCGCCAAATACGACTCCAACGGAAATGAGCTTTGGACTGCGCCCTACGACGGTGCATCAATGGCGGTCGATACAAACGGAAATGTCGCAATCACCGGATTTGCGTCATCCAACGCGACGGTAAAACTCAATTCGATGGGGAGCAATGTGTGGATGAACACGTATCCCGGGTCATCCTACTGGGGTCCAGGATATGCCGAAGCGGTTACCGTGGACAGCGCCGGCAACACCTATGTGGCCGGCAACTATCCGTATGACTTCCAAGAATATAGACTGCTTTTGGTGAAATATGCCGCTAACGGGAGTCAAACGTGGACGGGCTTCTACCAATTAGATGGCGCTCTTTTTACAATAACCACCCTTGCCATCGACGTATTCGGGAACATTTGGGCTGAAGCAAATGTCTTCGAGCTTCCTCCTTTTACGGTAAAGTTCGGTGTTGTGGGAGATGTGCTTTGGAGTGATGACAGTCCTGTTGACTGTACTGACCTGGGGCCTTATGCGCTGGGGTTGGATCGACAAGGCAATGCCATAGTAACCGGAACGTCGTGTTATTTTGCTCCCAATTACTCCTATGCGACCACTCTATTCGGAACCTACAAAGCCGATACCAATGCGGATTGGGCGTGGACAAACCTCTATCCGGCCGTGGCATCTCAAAATGTGCGAAGCGTGGCGACCGCCATTGCCATCGATTCGTTTGGGAATTCGTATGTGACGGGATGGTCATGCACAGGTTCCACCACCGGCATCGTCACCATCGCCTACGGCCCGAATGGCAACCAGCTTTGGCTGCAAACCTACGCCGCCCCCAGCGGCGGCAATGCCGTCGGCAACGCCATCGAAGTGGATAACGCGGGAAATGTCTACGTCGCTGGCTATGAAGACACCGGGGCTGGCGGAACCGAATTTGTCCTCATCAAATATTCGCCGGTCAAATTGCAAAAGACATCGAACGGCTCGATGCTGCTCCAGACTCAAGGCTCTCCCGGCGAAATCTTCACCATCGAAGCCAGCCCCAACCTGATCAACTGGTTTGGCATAGGCGCCGCCACCGCCGACACCAACGGCCTGATGCAATTCACCGACACCAACGCTCCCAATTACCCCGCCCGCTTCTACAACACCGTCCCGCAATGACAGGGACAAAATGAATCTGGAACTCATGAACACAGGAAAAAGGGCCAACAGAAGGAAACGAAGTGAACGAAGGAGGGAGAACCGCGCCGAACAAAGGACTTGTCCCTCCTCGTTTACTTCGTTTCCTTCTGTTGCGAGCCTCCGGGGTGGTTGATCGGCTCAAAAGCGCAATGTTTCCAGCCTTGAGGTCTTGCTGTAATTTCTGTAACACTTGGGAGTGTATGACAAAGACGTTGGCGATTCGATTGCCCGCCCATCTGGCCCGCCAGTGCAAGGCGAAATCGGTCGCGAACCCAATGCAGGAGCATGTTGACGCGTACGCGGGCACTTGGGACGGGCAGTGTTCCGGCGAGGGGTTGTTCGCAAATGACGAGGCCAGCGTCTGGTTAGCGCCGGCATTTTCTGATCACGCTAAATCCCCGACCCATGCATGAACTGGTGGATCTCGTCCTTAAATTCGCGCACCTCTGAATCCATCAGCGAATACTGGCCCATCTCTAGCAGCGGCGGCGAATAGATGTGCAGAGTGATCAAGTCCGCTTTGTTCGATTGGAGATTCGATAGCTGGTGCATGTCCAGATCTTCGGTCGCGCAAATGAAACCCTCGCTGAGCTTGCGGGTCCGCGTCGGAAAAACATGGCCCTCGTCGGTCATCTCAAAAATCGTTTCGGTCGCTTCGCCACTTATCACACGCACTCCGCAGGCGGAGCCGCGATGGTCGTGGATGGGGCTGCGCTGTCCGTTGCGCCAGCATAGCATCAACGCATGGTAAGCGGGACCGGCCCGCATCAGATTGCGGCGATACCGCTCTGGAGAAAATTGCACGAAAGGCTGGACTTCATTCGCGTCAATCCGCAGGCGCTTCAGACCCTCCGTCAGAACGGCCAGCGGAATGCGCCGGGTATGACGGTCTAATTCCGCGAACCACTCGTCCAATCTCAATTCCGCACCTGTGAATGTCTGAGGCACGCCCGAGTTTAGCATCAGGACCCTGCCAGTCAATTCCGAGGCGTCCCTGCCAATCAACGAGCCCGGGGCTCGTTCAATTAAAAACTCATCTCGTTCGCGTTTATATTTGGCAGTTTCTGTTTCAGAGTCTGCACCTCAGCGAACAAGTCGCCATCTTTCTCCACTCGTTTGAGGACGTCTTCCGTCTCAAATACCAATCGTTTGGCGTCGTTCTTTTTCGCGGCCGCCGCCACTTCGTCCCAGGTGACCGGAGTCGAAACTGTGGGATGCTCCCTGGCCCGGAGCGAGTAAACGCTGACCGTCGTTTTGTGGTCGTCGTTCTGGCTCCAATCCACGAATACTTTTCCCTTTCTCAAATCGCGCTGCATTTTTTGCAGCACCATTTCTGGAAATTCGCGCTCGAGCGCGGCGGCCACTTCGCGGGCGAAGGATTTCGTTTGCTTGTAAGCCGCCGGGGTGTTTAGCGGAACGTATACTTGGAGCCCCTTTGATCCCGAAGTCTTCGCAAAGCATTTGAGCTTCAGCGAATCGAACAGCGCCTTCAATCGCAGGCCAACGGTGCTGCAAAGAACGATGTCCGCCGGCGGGCCGGGGTCCAGGTCGAAGGCCAGGATTGTTGGGCGCGCGATGGCGGGTGTCCGATGGAGAAATGTATGCAGCTCCAGGTCCGACATGTTGGCCGCCCAGACGAGGCTTGGAAGCGTGTCAACAAGGCAGTAATGAATGATGGATCCGTCCGACCTTGGAACATCCGTTGTGTTCATCCACTCCGGTTTGTTGGCCGGGCACTGTTTTTCGTAAAAGAAAAATCCTTCAACGCCTTCGGGATAGCGTTTCAGCGTGATGGGGCGATTCTTCAAATGAGGCAGCAGGAAGGGCGAAATGCGGATGTAATAGTCGATGACATTTCCCTTGGTGAATCCCGTTTTTGGATAGTAAATTTTGCCGAGATTGCTGACCTTCATTTTCACGCCGTCGACTTCCAATTCCGCGCCTTTCGATTTGGCCGAGGCTTTGCCGGCCGGCGCTTTGGCGGGCGGTTGAACGAGTTCGGGCTGCTCCTGAGAAGCGCGATTGGATTCCCAGACTTGGCCGCTGCGCGAAAGTTGTTTCATAGATTTGCCAGAGATGGCGGATGTGTCGTCTTGTTTGGCGGAGATTGGCTTCATGCTTTCGCCGGCCTTGATCAGGAGCCATTGCTTTTCGTCTTTGAGGCGCACCAGATACCACTCGCCGTTGAGTTTTTTGCCGTGCAACTGAAAGTGGAGTTTGCCACCGGCCAGATCTTTTTCCGGCGTCTCGCTGGTGGCTTCGAACGTTCCGCGATCCCAGACCATCACCGTCCCGCCGCCGTATTGCCCCTTCGGAATGGTGCCTTCAAAATCAATGTAGGAAACCGGGTGATCCTCAACCTCGACGGCGAGCCGCTTATCCGCTTTGGAATAGGGCGGGCCTTTGGGCACGGCCCAGGATTTCAGCACGCCATCCATCTCCAGGCGAAAATCGTAGTGCAGCCGTGAGGCATCGTGCTTCTGGATGACGAAACGATGCGAAGAAGGTTTGGTCTCGATTCGCCCGCGAGGCTCGGCGGTCTTTTTGAAATCCCGTTTGCGGACGTATTCTTTGAGCGCCATGTGAATTGATTCCAGCAGTATTGATGCCAGCCATCTGCGAATGCTTTCCGCAATTCGATTTTGCAAAGAGCCTGCGCAAATTTTTGACGCGCCGCCAAAATGTTGCCAGTCTGTTGCCACCTTGTTGCCATTTTTGTTGCCACTTAAACGCCTCGCAATCAACCATGTAACGGATGTTGCCACTTTTTGGATATCATATAATTATCGGATGGAGAGGAGTGTTTCAATCCTTCCGTCCGCTCCATTCAACGAGACCGCGCCCATTCCCCTCCCTCGCACTTCTCTCATTCCTCCCATCAGGGCAGACGCATCTTAATTCTCGTAATCCATTGAAAATCAACGAGCGCCCAGCTCGTTGATTGGTAGGGACGCCTCGCCGAGATTGTCTCAAAACTTCTGTTTTTTGAGGAATGTATTTGACAATATGTGAGCCTTTAGTTGACAATGCCGTTCAACAAATATGGCTCAACCGATTGCCCCTGATTACGGACAGCAGTTCCTCCTCCCGCCCGCCCTGGAGGACTGGGTGTCCGCCGACCATCCCGCCCGCTTCCTGCGCGAATTTGTCGACCAGTTGGATCTGCCCCAGCTTGGGTTTGTCATTCCCGCCGCCGCCGAAGGCCGTCCGCCCTATGCCCCCAGCCTCCTGCTCAAGATTTGGCTTTACGGTTATTTCCACCGCATTCGCTCCACCCGCAAGCTGGAAACCGCCTGCACGGAGCATGTCTCGCTGCTGTGGCTGACGGGGCTCAACGCCCCCGACCACAACAGCCTCTGGCGGTTCTGGGACGGAAACAAAAAGGCCCTGCGCCAGGTTTTCAAGCAAACCGTGCAGCTGGCCCTCCGCACCGGGGCGGTGGGATTTGCCTTGCAAGCGTTGGACGGCACCAAGATTCAAGCCGCCTGCAGCGGGCCGCAGGGCTGGAGCAAGGTTTACATGGAGAAGCTCCTGGCCCAGCTGGATGGCGCCTTGGAGGAAATCGAGCTCAAAGTCGTGGCGGAGAACCAGGATTCCAGCGCACCGGGCTGCCGGCTGCCCGCCGGGTTGGCCCAGCGCCAGGCCCTGCGCGAGGAAATCAAAAAAGGCCTGGCCCAGCTGCAGGCCGACGGGCGCCACCATTACCATCCAGCCGAACCGGAGGCGCGCCGGATGAAAGTCGGCGACACCAACCGCTTTGCCTACAACGCCCAGGCGGTGGCCGACAGCCAGGAGGGCATCATGGTCGCCTGTCAAGCCACCCGCCAGGAAACCGACGCCGGCCAGCTGGTCCCCATGATTGAAGAAGCGAGGCAAAACCTCGGTCCGGCGGCCATTCCAACCCTCACCGCCGCCGACGCCGGCTATGGGGGCGGGGCCGACTTGAAAGCGGCCGTGGAACAGCAGATGAATGTGCTGGCCCCGCCGGCGGAGGGCAAGCCAGCCCACGACAACGCCTACGCGACGCAGCATTTTCATTATGACGAGGCGGCCCACACCGTCACCTGCCCGCAAGAGCGCCTTCTGGACCACGAAGGCCAGACCACCAAGAAAGGCCAGACCGTTGAGCGCTTCCGCTGCCATCACCGAGACTGTCCCGTGCGCGCCCTCTGCAGCCGCGATCCCAAAGGGCGGCAAGTCGAAGTGTGGCCGCACACCACGCTGGTGCAAGCCATGCGGGCCCGGCTGCAAGAGCCAGGACCCGCCGCGCTTTATGGAAAGCGCAAAGAGATCATCGAACGCCGGTTTGGGCAGCTCAAGCAACACGACGGCTTTCGGCGTTGGACAGTTTGGGGTCTGGAAGCCGTGCAAGCCCAATGGGCCTTGTTATGCGCCACCTTGAACCTGCGAATCCTCTATAAAAAGTGGCAGGCCCGGGTCCAGACGCCGAAAATGGAAGTCAAAACCGCCGCGGTTGAAGGAAATTTGGCGATGGCGGCCTAAAAAAGGAGGGAAAGGGAAGCTTGGCGTCATCGCTGACGCCAGCCACGCTCTGACAACTAAAAGTTGACACCCGTTTCCACAGCCCCTATTGGTGCCCATATAACCAGATCGGCCAGACTAAAACGTTTTAAGACAGTCTCCGCCGAGGCGTCCGGGGTGAGGCGTTATTCACGCACAACGCCAGAAGCATTTTCACGCGCAACCGGACGCCTCGGCGAGGCGCTACCGCGGAATTAAGATGCGTCTGCCCTGTTCCTCCCATTCTCTCTCGACGCGCCGCTCCGCTTCGGATAATGTGGCTTCATGTCTAACGCTGCGGGTGCGGACAAGCCGGCAAACGAATCCGAGAATCTGCCCTTCGAGGATGCCCTCAAACGACTGGAGTCGATTGTGGAATCCATGGAAGGGCAGGACTTGCCTTTGGAAACTTTGCTGGCACGTTATGAGGAAGGTTCTCGCCTTGCAGTCGTTTGTCAGGAAAAATTGACCGAAGCTGAATTGAAAATTCAACAATTAGAGAAAACTGCCAAAGGTGGCCTGGCTTTGAAGCCGTTAACGCCGCCGGAGCAAATCCAATGAATCGTTATCTCGACATGGTAGACCATCCATCGCACGTCAAAAACTTAACGCTGCCACAAATGACGCAGCTAGCCGAGGAAATCCGCTACGAGCTCATCAACAAGCTTGCCAAATATGGCGGTCATCTCGGCCCAAACCTGGGTGTGGTGGAGTTGACCATCGCTTTGCACCGCGTGTTCTCCACGCCGGTCGACAAGTTTGTATGGGATGTCAGCCATCAGAGCTACGTTCACAAGCTGTTGACGGGCCGGAAAAATCGATTTGACACGATTCGCACGACCAACGGCCTCAACGGTTTCTCTTTGCGCACGGAGAGCGAGCATGATTGTTATGGCGCCGGGCATGCCGGCACCGCCATCTCGGCGGCTTTGGGGATGTGCGCGGCTCGCGACCAGCGCGGATCGGATGAGAATGTGGTCTGTATTTTTGGAGATGCGGCGTTGACGAACGGCATCTCATTTGAAGGATTGAACAACATCGCCCATACCACCAAGCGTTTCATTGGCATTCTTAACGACAACGAATGGAGCATTGCCAAGAACGTCGGCGCCATTTCGGGTTATCTCAACAAGCTCATCACCAATCCGCGCTACAATCAGCTTCAACGGGACGTTGAAAAGTTCGCCAAGCGCTTTCCGAAGGGCGACCTCGCCATGAAAATCGGACACAAGGCGGAAGAAGCGCTCAAGAGCGCGGTGGCGGGAGTTTCGATGCAGCCAAATACAGAGCGCGTCGATCCGGATGGCCGCGGCGGGCATGGCAACAGCCTGATTTTTGAGGAAATGGGAATGCGCTATTTGGGCCCGATCGATGGTCACGATTTGCCGTTGCTGATCAGCACGCTGGAATATGCCAAGACGTGTGACAAACCGGTGGTGCTGCACGTTCTCACCAAGAAGGGAAAAGGCTACGAAGCGGCACTGACGCATCCCGAAAAATTTCACGGTCTCGGGCCTTACGATCCCATTACCGGCAACACTCCCGCCGCGAAACCAGGCACGCCGCCCGCGTATCAGGACGTATTCGGGCAAACGATGGTCAAGTTGTGCCTGAAGGACAATTCCATTGTGGGAATCACCGCCGCAATGCCGACCGGCACCGGTTTGAAAGCGCTGGAGCGGGCCATGCCGCGCCGTTATTACGACGTCGGCATCGCCGAGGAGCACGCTGTGATCTTTGCGGCGGGAATGGCGACGATGGGGTTCCGTCCGGTGGTCGCGATTTACTCGACCTTCTTGCAGCGCGCTTACGATTGCATCCTGCATGATGTGGCCTTGCAGGATTTGCCGGTCATATTCTGCATGGATCGCGCCGGGCTTTCCGCCAACGACGGCCCGACCCATCACGGATTGTTTGATATCGCCTACCTGCGCTGCGTGCCTAACATCATTGCCATGGCGCCGCGCAATGAGGACGAATTGGCCGATATGATGTTCACCGCCACGCACTCGAAGCACCCAATATTCATTCGTTATCCCCGCGGCGCTGGCGAAGGTGTGACGATTAAAGATCAACCGGCGTTAATCGACATTGGCAAAGCCGAAGTCACGCGGAATTTCTCCGGCCAGGGCGGCAAGAAGGTCGCTTTGTTTGGCTTGGGCAACATGCATTCCGTCGCCGAGAAAGCAGCCTCGCAACTCATCGCCGAGGGATACGATTGCGCGGTCATCAACCCGCGTTTCACCAAGCCCATCGACGCCGGAACAACCGACTTCTTCTCCCGTTCGGCGGAATTGGTGGTGACACTGGAAGATCATGTGCTGCCCGGAGGTTACGGAGCCAGCGTGATCGAATTGTTGAGCGAAAAGCACATCACGACGCCGGTGGAACGCATTGCCTGGCCCGATCAATTTATTGAGCACGCCACCACCGTTGACCATCTTCGCGAGAAGTATGGTTTGACGGCGCAAAACACCGTGGAACGGGTCAAGGCTGCGCTCTCCAAAGAGCCGGCCACCGCTCGTCTTACTGCGGTGGCGTAAGCATCAAATTCCCCAAACCGTGGAAAATCCGACTGTTGCTCCGGGTCAAACAGTGCGTTTGACCATTGATGACATTGCCTTCGGCGGAGAAGGGGTGGGGCGACTGAACGACTTTGTTGTCTTTGTTCCGTTTGTTGCGCTCGGAGAAACGGTTGAGGCCGAATTGCTGGAGGTCAAGAAGCGGTTTGGCCGCGCGCGCCTGCTGAAGGTGATAGAGCCTTCGCCGGATCGTGTTCAGCCGTTGTGCCCGTACTTCGGTGAATGCGGAGGGTGCCAGTACCAGCACATCGCCTATCCCGCGCAGTTGGCGATGAAGCACAAGCAAGCTTGCGATTTATTTCAGCGTATCGGCGGCATTGACCCTGCGATTGTTGATCCTGTGGTTCCATGCCCCGAGCCTTACGGATACCGCAACCGGATCATGATCCGTTCGCAGTGGGATAAATTCAAGCAGGGGCTGAACATCGGATTTCTTCGGTCCGACAACCGGCTGGTGGTGGACATTGAGGAATGCAAAATTGCCGAGCCGGCGCTCAACGAGCAGATCAAATTAGTCCGCCAATCCCCGCCTCCCAAAGGCGGCATCAAAGTCGTCTTGCGCGCCGCGGCGGAAGGGTGGGATGTTCCGCGAGATTCGTTTTTCCAAAACAATTTCTTCTTGCTGCCAAAATTGGTCGAAGCGGTCGCTTCGCGCTTGAAAGACAGCGGCTCCCGGTATTTGATCGATGCCTATTGCGGCGTCGGTTTTTTCAGCATTGAACTAGCCGGGCTGGTCGAGGAATTCGCCGGTGTCGAAGTGGATACAGCCGCCATTCAGGCAGCCAGGCGGAACGCCGCCGCTCGCGGGCTGGCCAACGGACAATTCCTGGCCGGACGAACCGAGGCGTTCCTGCCCCGCATGTTGGGGCGTTTCAAGCCGGAAGCCACGACGGTCATTCTCGACCCGCCCCGAACGGGCTGCCCGCCGGAAATGCTTGAGGTTTTGAGGAAAACGCGCCCTGGCCAGGTGCTCTACGTTTCGTGCCATCCTGCAACATTATCGCGCGACTTGAACATATTGTGCGGTGAGGGTGTCTTTACGGTGAAGCGAATAATCCCGCTGGATATGTTTCCTCAAACTCAGCACGTCGAATGCGTCGCCGACCTTAGGGCGGCGCGTCTAGCCTTGCCATAATCCCGGCAATGCCACAAAATCGAGCGACCATGACTTCGGAACAACAGAGCAAGCCCGACTCGCGGATGGTGACCTTGCCGCCTCCGGTGATCCTTAAGCCGTGGTTTGTGGTGGCGGGCGCGCTTCTTGTTTACCTGGTGACGTTGAATCATTGGGTCTCGTTGCGGAGCCTCCCAGTCATGGCCCAGGTCACTGGCTGGGACTGGCAGCCGTACCCAGTCATTTGGCGGCAGGAGTTCATGGCTCCGCTGTTCATCGTTCTAACGGCGCCCATTCGATTGCTCCCGGCGGGGTGGGAACCCCTTGCGTTGAACATTTTTACCGCCATCTGCGCCTCCTTGACTCTGGGATTGCTTGCGCGCTCGGTTCGCCTGTGGCCCCAGGATCGCACTCGCGACCAGATGCAGCGCGAGTATTCGTCGGACGGAATTTTGACGCTGCGCTCGACGATCCTGCCGGCGCTCTTCGCCGTGCTGATGCTGGGGGCGCAATTGACGTTTTGGGAAAACAGCATTGTCGCGACCGGGGAAATGATCAATGTGCTGGCCCTGGCTTTTATCGTCAATTGCCTGTTGGAGTATCGAGTTTCGAAGAACGTCAATTGGATGCTCGGCTCGGCCTTCGTTTACGGCTTGGCGGCGACCAATGATTGGGCCTTTGTTGGTTTTTTCCCGTGGTATCTGGTGGTGGTGTTGGCAATTCGCGGTTTCGCGGGATTTTTTAACGTTAAGTTTCTGGTCAGAATGTTTGGATGCGGGTTGGCCGGCCTGCCGCTTTGCCTGCTCCTGCCAGCCGCTGCCGCAATTCACAATCATATGGATTTTTGGTCTGTTCTCCAGTTGGAATTGGGATCGGAGTCCTATGGATTGAGATCCTTTCCGCGCTTTATGCTGATCGTGGTGGCGGTGCCAACCATCGTGCCGCTTTTTTTCGCGACCATCAAGTGGCCCCGGCTGGCCGGCGAAATAAGCGCGGTGGGCGATACGATCACGAGGTATCTGCTGAATCTCGTCCATGTCGCGATGCTGGCGCTGTTGCTGGCGACTTTTTTTGAGTTCAAGTACAGCCCGAGCATCCGCATGCGTGAGATGGGGCTGCCGTTCCTGACCTTTTATTACTTAGCCGCGCTGGGGATCGGATATTTTACCGGCTACATGCTGCTGGTTTTTGGCAAACCCCGCATAAAGATCTGGGAAAGCCCGAGCATTATACGAGGCCTGCTTTACCCGGTTCTTTATGGCTTGGCCTGGGTCGCAGCGGTTGCGGCCCCGGTGGTGTTGGTCGTGCAAACGTTCCCCAAGATTCATGCTGCCGACGGAGAGGCCTTGAAGGTCTACGCGGACCATCTCGTGGATTGCCTGCCCTCGCGCCCGTCTGTGGTACTGAGCGATGACGCCGCGCGTTTGTATTTGGTGCAGGCGGATTTTGAGCGCCGCAAACTGCGGAACGAGCACTTCCTCATCGATACAGCAGATTTCCAGCATCGCGACTATATCAAGTATCTGGCCGGGCGTTACTCCGGCCTGAAGAGCGTGATGACGACCAACATCGCGGGTCTGCCTCCGACGCTTGCATCGGCAAACTTGATAAATTTCATGTATCAGATCACGGCGAATTTTCCGGTCTATTATCTTCATCCAAGTTTTGGCTATTATTTTGAGGCTTTGTATTTGCGCCCGGCCGGCCTGGCTTTCGAGATGAAGCCCTACAGCACCAATTCGCTGCGCCCGCCGCTGGTGACGGCTTCGGAAGTCAAGACCAACGAGGAATTCTGGGGCCGGCTCGAGAACGGCTTCTTAAAAGATTTCGCGGAGAGAACGAAATTGGACCCGGATAGTGAAGCGGTGGCCACGGATTGCGCCGTTGCCCTGGACTATTGGGGGACGGAATTGCAGAAGGCGAAATATCTCAAAGAGGCGCATAATCAATTTGCCGAAGCTGTGCGGCTGAATACGAATAATTTCATTGCCAGCATCAACCTCCAGTATAACGAGCAGCTCCAGAAAGGCCTGGCGAGGCCGATTGAAGCGGTGGAGCCTTTTACCAAGGCGTTGTCCTATTACCACAATCTGGACACATTATTGCGGCGGAATGGGCCGCCGGATGAACCGGCGCTTGACGTGGAATTGGGCGAGGTTTTTGCGGAGAAGGGAAATATGCACCAGGCGAGCTTGTTGTTTGAGCGCTGCCTCGAACTACTGCCGGGCAATCCCGAGGCCATGCTCAATCTCGCCAAGACGGAAGTCTACCGGCGCAACCCGGAACCAGACCAGGCGCTGGAACTGCTGGCCAAGGTCAAAGCCTCCGGGAAGGTCAGCCCGTGGCAGATCATGTGGTGCGAAGCAGCCGCCTATACCGCCAAGAATGACACGGCCCGAGCCGAAAAAATCCTGGAGGATGCCGTTGCCGCGGACCCGAAAGATTTGAGCCGGATTGTCGTGCTGACGGAATTTTACCGAGCCAACGCGGTGGAACTTTTTCGAGCCGGCAAGCCTGAGGAATCCGCGCGCAATTTCTCAAACGCGGTGTCGAGCATTGATCGAGAGCTGCAATTGATTGCGGCGTCAGGACGCGAGGATGGCAGCTCGTTTATTTTTGAAGCACTGGTCAAAAAGGCAGAAATACAGATGCAGCTTCGCGCTTACACCAACGCGCTCGCGACTTTGAACCAGGCGCTGGACGTTCAGCCGCGGAATTACAACGCCCTGGTGGACCGCGCCAGGGTTGAAATTGAAATCAAGCAGCTCGAGCCCGCCCGGGCGGACTTCGAGGAGGTGGGGAAAATCCTCCCCAAGGCGCCTTACATCAAGGAATTTGGGCTCGCATCCGTGGCGGAGGCTGAAAATAACAAAGCCGAGGCGATCAACCATCTTAAACGAGCCCTAAAAACCGTGCCCGAGGAGGGCCCCGACTACCGGGCCGCCACCAATCGGCTCGCGCGCCTCGAAAGCAAATAGTTTCCGGGATGCGTGTCAGCCACGTCATCACCCGGTTGGTTATTGGGGGCGCGCAGGAGAATACGATTGCCACTGTTCTGGGTCTTCGGAACTATCCCGGCCTAAAAGTCGATCTCATCTCCGGTCCCACGACAGGGCCCGAGGGGTCGCTGGAGGATTTATTTCGCCCGCATCCCGAAGTGTTGACAATCCTCCCTTCGCTGGTGCGCCCGATCAGCCCATGGAATGACATCGCCGCCTGGAGGCAGCTCACCAAATCGTTTCGCCATGCCTCGCCAGACATTGTTCACACGCACAGTGGAAAGGCAGGACTGGTCGGCAGGCTGGCTGCAAGGAAGGCAAGGGTGCCGATCATCATCCATACTGTGCATGGGCCGTCGTTCGGTCCATTTCAGGGAGCGCTGTCAAATATGCTTTTTCGCGCGGCGGAGAAAATTGCCGCCTCCTCGACGACGCACTTTATCAGCGTGGCGGAAGCGATGACGCGCCAATATGTCGCGGCGGGAGTGGGGCGTCCGGGACAATTCACCCGGATTTTCAGCGGCTTCCCCTTGGCGCCGTTTCTTGCCGCGCGGAATGACTTGTCCTTCCGCTCACGACTTGGTTTGGCGCCCGATGATTTTGTCGTCGGTGTGATCGCGCGGCTGTTTAAATTGAAAGGGCATGACGACTTGCTTTCAGCCGCGCCGGAAATTGTCAGACGCCATCCAAGGACAAAATTCCTTTTCGTTGGCGACGGCGCGCTCCGTCCCCATCTGGAGCAGCGGGCGCGGAACGAAGGATTGCAAAGCAATGTCGTTTTTGCCGGACTGGCGCCCCCGGCCGAAATTCCCAACTACGTCGGCGTGATGGACGCCCTGGCCCATCTCTCCCGCCGCGAAGGATTGCCGCGAGCGCTGCCGCAAGCCCTCGCGGCGGCCCGGCCGGTGGTTGCCTTCGATTGCGATGGGGCGGCCGAGGTTTGCCTCGACGGCGAGACGGGATTTCTTATTGACGTCGGCGATACAAAAACGCTTTCGGAAAAACTTGGAATGCTGGCGGCAGACCCTGCGCTGCGCGAGCGATTAGGGAGAAAAGGGCAGGAATTCGTCCGGCGGAATTTTGCCGTTGAAACGATGGTGGAAAGAATCTACGAGCTTTACCAGAAGCTGGCGAAGGCGAATCGACCGTGAACGTCGCTCTCATCTATCCCGCCGCCTGCCTGGCTGCCGCGATGACTACCGCGGCTTCCATGCCTTTTTGGAAACGCTGGTGCCAAAAAACCGGCGTCATGGACGACCCCGGCCACAGGAAAATCCACTCCACTCCAATAGCCCTCGCAGGCGGAATGGCAGTGATGACGGGCATGGTTCTCCCTCTAATCGCCGGGGCGTTGATTTCAATGGCGCTGCCGCACTCCAACGCAGCAGGTTTGTTTCAACACGGTTTCAGCGTGCGTTCGACCAGGCTGGTTCTGCTGGTGGCCGGAGCGTTGGGCATGCTCATCATCGGTTTGCTGGATGACAAAATGGAATTGTCGCCCGCGTTGAAATTTGGCGGTCAACTCATCGTCGCGCTCATGGTCGCCTCGGCGGGCGTGCGCATAACGCTCTTCGTGCCAAGCCTCGTTTTCAGCTACGCGGTGACGGCGCTTTGGATTTTGACGGTGGTCAACTCAGTGAATTTCATGGATAACATGAATGGTTTGTGCGCGGGACTCGGCGTGATTGGCGCCGGGTGGTTTGGTTTGATCGCCGCCATGGAGGGGCAGTATCTGGTGGCCACGATGGCATTTATTTCAGCGGGCGCGCTGGTGGGCTTTTTGCCGTATAACTATCCAAAAGCCACGTCGTTCCTGGGAGACGCAGGCAGCCATTTGACCGGCTATCTGCTCGCGGTGCTGGCGATTTTGCCTCATTTCTACTCGCGAAAACATCCTGTGCCCCTCGCCGTCCTCACGCCGCTGCTGGTGCTGGCGGTGCCGCTCGGGGACTTGGTTTGGGTGGTGATTTTGCGGTGGAGAATGGGAAAGCCGGTTTATGTGGGCGACACAAATCATTTATCCCACCGGCTGGTTCGGCGGGGCTTCAGGCAGCCGACAGCCGTGGCGCTTATTTGGCTGATTGCCGCCGCGGCGGGAGCGGTCGCTTTTGTTCTTCAGTAACCATTTATTGATCTCTGCATAATATAGTGACACATTATTGTTTTTATGCTAATTTTTGGGTATGGGAAATCCTAAAGGCGTAAAACGCGATTTGGCGCAGTTTGCACAACTGGAACGGCGGCGCATGAAAGCCGTCAAACTTTTCGACCGAGGCTTGAGCCAGGCCGAGGTCGCCCGCCAAGTTGGCGTCCACCGGCAATCGGTCAGCCGCTGGCATAAGGCTTGGCAGGACCATGGCGCGCCCTCTCTCAAAAAGGCTGGGCGAGCCGGGCGCAAGCCCCGCCTGACCGACGAGAACTTCCGCCAGTTGGAACGGGCCCTCAAACAGGGACCCGAAGCCCATGACTTTGGCACCCAGCTTTGGACCACCCGGCGGGTGGCCGCCGTTATCCAACGGTTGACGGGCGTCCAATACCACGAGGACCATGTTTGCCGGCTTCTGCAAAAGCTGGGTTGGAGCTGCCAGCGGCCCACCACCCAGGCTCGGCAGCGCCATGAGCGGGAGATCACCCGCTGGCGCAAAGTGCGCTGGCCGCAGCTTAAAAAAAAGCCCTCCGCGAGAGGCGAATCGTGGTTTTCATCGACGAGAGCGGATTGAGCCAGAAGCCGCACCGGGTTCGCACTTGGGCGCCGCGCGGCCAGACCCCGGTATTGCAGTTCGACTTCAACTGGAAAAAGCTTTCGATCATCGCCGGGGTGACGGTCTGGAACTTTTACTTCCGGCTTTACCCCGGCACCATCAAAGGCCCGCAGGTGATCGAATTCTTGAAACATCTGCAACGCCACATCCCGGGCAAGCTTCTGGTCATTTGGGACGGTGGTCCCATCCACCGCAGCCGGCTGGTGCGGGACTATGTGGATCAACTGAAAGGCAAAATCTGGGTGGAACGACTGCCTGCCTATGCGCCCGAACTCAATCCCACCGAGTATGTCTGGGGTTACTTCAAGCAGCACGAGTTGCCCAATCTTTGCGCGGCCGACCTGGCGAAGTTGAGTCATTGCGGGCGCAAGGCCCTGAGCCGGATGCGGCGCAGACCCAAATTGGTCACTGCCTTCTGGAAGCAAGCCGAGCTTTGGTGATATTGTCACTATATTATACAGAGATCAATAGGCAACGTTCTAATGGACTGATCAGGACGAGGGGATGGCTGCGAGGGATAACCTTAGGAAGAACACCGTATGGCTCCGAATCCTCGATGACACCTACTCTAACCAACTTATTAAATACATCGATCTCAGGCTCTCCATCGCAGTTCTGCTGGCATTCGTCGGTATTCAGAGCCGCGCAAACTCAATCATCTGGATCAATCCCATTGGCGGCAACTGGAGCGGGGGCAGCAATTGGAGTTCGGGCGTGGTTCCAGGCCAGCATGACACAGCGGTCATCACCAACATTGGGGAGTATAATGTTTACCTGGACGTGGATGCAACGGTGGCGGGCCTGGTGGTGGGTGCGCAATACGGACCATACATGCAAAGCTTTTACACCAGCGGCCAGACTCTAACCGTCAACGGTTTGATTCTGGTCAACTCCCACGGCATATTCAATCTGGATGGCGGCGGCCTTGCCGGAACCAATGAATTGGCGGGGGACTCCACTGGCTCAGGCCCCATGGTGTGGAGCGGGGGAGACATGTCCGGCAGTTTGACTGTGGGCGAACAAAGCATCTTGAGCATTTCGGGTGGAGGCATTGTTGGCTTTGCCGGCCTCCTTTTAACCAACCTAGGCACGGTCAATTGGACCAATGTTGGAATTTACTCCTACGGCCCGAGCAACGCGCAGATTTACAACATCGGCTCGTGGAATGAGCAGGGGGATGACAGCTTTACGGGCGGCTACGACGGCGGGACAACCCTCTTCGAGAACATCGGGACTTTCAGTAAATCGGGCGCCTTGGGTGTCACCACGCTTGATGCGAATGTTGTCTTCGACAACATCGGGACAGTTGATATCCAAAGCGGGACTTTGGATATCGCCGCCGGCGCCAACAACGGCGGCGCCTTTGCCACGGGGGCCGGCGCGTTCGTCAATTTTACCACCCCAAACTATACCTTTGTTAATAAAACAATTTTTACCGGCATCGGCAGTGCCTTGACGAGCGGCGCGACCTTTGGCGGGACGATAGTGGGAACGTTGAATTCGGTTGGTGGGGCGCTGACAGGTGTTTTGACGGTTGCCGCTGATGGCATCCTAAACATCGAAGGCGGGGGCAATGTTGGTTTTGCCGGGCTTGTTCTCACTAACAATGGTGCCGTCAACTGGACCAATGCCGGCATTTACAGTTATGGCCCCAGCAACGCGCAGATTTACAACCACGGAGTTTGGAATGCCGAAAGCGACAACACTTTCACGGGGGGCTACGACGGCGGCACAACACTCTTTGATAATTTTGGATCCTTCCTCAAGTCGGGCCACAGCGGCTTGACTGCTCTTGATGCCAATGTGGTGTTCAACAACACCGGCCTCGTCACAGTCGAAAGCGGCACACTGGCTCTGGGCGAAGGCGTGAATAGCGGAAGTGGATCCTTTAGCACTGTTAGCGGCGCAGTGCTCGCTTTGGACGGCATGACCATCGCCAACAGCGCCGATCTCAGCGGCAGCGGCGCGGTGGAAATGACAGGAGACACGACGATCGATGGCGTGCTGACAGCCCCACATCTCCAACTTGTCAGCGGCACGCTCAGCGGAACAAATGTGCTGATCGGAACGCTGGCCTGGAGCGGCGGCTATATAACTGGCAATATGACAGTGGCCAGCAACAGCGTTTTGAATATTGTGGGCGGCGGCAATGTTGGCTTTGCCGGCCTCGTCTTGACTAACTTGGGCACGGTCGACTGGACCAATGCCAGCATTTACAGTTATGCCCCGGGCAACGCGCAGATTTACAATTACGGCGTTTGGAATGCGCAGGGCGACGACAGCTTCACCGGCGGCTACGACGGCGGCTTTACTCTCTTCGATAACTTCGGAACGTTTCTCAAGTCCGGCAACACTGGCGCCACCACTCTCGATGATAATGTCGAGTTTAACAATGCCGGCCTCTTCAATGTTCAGAGCGGAACGCTGCTCATTGGCGGCACGGGCACAAGCAGTGGCGGCGACCTGGCAACTTCCGGCAGCGGAACCATTCAATTCTCCAGCTATTCCTTTGCCAATACCAATACCTTTTTTGGTCTCGGCAGCTACTTGACGAGTGGCGCGACGTTTGGCGGGACAATTGTGGGGACGCTGAATTGGGTGGGCGGCGCGCTGTCAGGTGTTTTGACGATTGCCACTAATGGCGTTCTGAGCATAGCAGGCGGGGGCAACGTTGGTTTCACCGGCCTGATTCTAACCAACAATGGCGCCGTCCACTGGACCAATGCCGGCATCTACAGTTACGGCCCCAGCAACGCGCAAATTTACAATCACGGCTTTTGGAACGCGGAAGGTGACGACAGTTTCACGGGCGGCTACGACGGCGGCACAACTCTGTTTGACAACGTCGGGACCTTCCTCAAGTCAGGCAACAGTGGCTTGACTACTCTTGATGCCAATGTCGTGTTCAACAATTCGGGCATCCTGGACTCCGAATCCGGCGACATCAGCTTGCAAGGCGCGGTTGACCTGACGAATGGGACCATAAATTTTGGCGTCAATGGTTTGACCAATTACGGCACCGTCACGCTTGCCGGCGCCGTATCTTTGACAGGCGCCATCAGCGCCAATTTGAACGATGGATTCCAGCCCGCCATCGGCGACTCGTTCACCAATCTTTATTATGGCTCTTTCACAGGGGCTTTTGCCAGCGCCGCGCTGCCTTTTGCCGACGCCTGGAGCACCAATTATGATCCCGGTTATTTTGTGCTCACCGTGTTGAATACCCGGCCAATCTTTGTCACTTCCAGCACCAACTGGCACACAGTCGATGAACTGGCCACCTTAACGGAGTCCAACACCGCGACGGATCGGGAATCGCCGCCGCAATCTCTTACCTATAGCCTCGTCGCAGGCCCGAACGGAATGGTCGTCAATCCCACCACCGGGATTCTTACTTGGACGCCTCAACAGACCAATAGTCCATCCACGAATTTGGTGATGGTGGGCGTGATGGATAACGGCACACCGGCATTAAGCGCCACCAATGCCTTTTCCGTCATCGTCGTGGAGGTGAATATTGCGCCTGTCTTGCCGTCATCCTCTGTCAAATCGATTATCGTGCAGCATCCATCCACCATCACCAATGGCGCGACCGAGCCGAATATTCATTCCGTCACTGCTGGCTATCTGCTGCTGGCCCCGCCGGCTGGCGCTTCCATCAACAGCAATGGCGTCATAACCTGGACCCCCGCCCAAAACCAATCACTCACCACCAACACCATCACGACGGTTGTGTCGAACAGCAATCCCTATGATCTGGTCAATCCACACTTGAGTTCAACCAATACGATCACCGTCACTGTGGTTCCCAACACCGGCGCGACCAATGTGACGGTGTTCCGTTCCGCCAACAGCGTGACCTTGAGCTGGCCTGCGGATCACGCCGGTTTTCGACTCGAGGCCCAGACGAATGCACTGGGCACAAATTGGGTGGTGATTCCCGGTTCCTCTGCGACCAATTTGGAAATCATCCCAATCAGCCTTGCAGACGAAGCAGTGTTCTTCCGCCTGATTTATCCATAATCGGCGCGGATTCACACCGTCGACTGCCGCGTGGTGTTTGATTGGCTAATGGCGGCCGCTGCTGGGGCGCGTGCTTTTGTGCTCAGGTAGGGCGAACTCTTTCAACGATCCCAACCACCGCGGAAGAGGCTGCAATACAGACTAGCAAAGCGGCGCATCGCGCCCCTTCGCCTGAACAGGCCATCAAAATTGCCATGAGGCAGATGGGCAAACAAAATAGCATCGGCAACCAAATTCGAGATGCGCGCGTGTTTCCCATTTCGATCAGGCTGCCCATTGCAACTCCAAGAAGAGTGATGATCCCCGACATAAACGCAAAGACAGTCGAGTTTCCCAAGCTTGGGTCTGTGCTGCAAATCCCGAGTCCGCAAACAATGGTACTCATAATCCCACCGGCGATCATTGCGAGGAATCCAAGCGCGACGGCAAAAATTGCAACTACCACCTTCATCAGTCGCGCAATTACGTCTTCGGCTTTATCTGCACCGTCGAACTGACGTCCTGAACACCGTCCACTTCCAACGCGAGCGCGACTGCTTTTCCAATGCCGTCCGCAGTGGGAACGGTTCCGGAAAGTGAGACATGCCCGTCACTGCACGAAACAGAAATGGACCAGACCGACACATCCGGGTCGGACGCGTATTTCGCCTTGATCGCCGTCACGATGCGCGCGTCGGCCGTGGCGTCGGCCACTTTGCCCGCAATTTCCTTGGTTTTGCTGCGGACAACTTTTCCCGAGCGCGCCATCTCATCCTTGATCTGATCGCTGTGCAAGCCAAGCGTGTCCATCTTTGCCTTGAGGGCGTCGGAAAGATGGTGCGCCGCGTCGCTGGCGGCGGCGCCTGCCTGATGCGCTGAATCCTCGAAACGTTTCTGCGTCTCTGGATGCTCTCTCGCCTGCTGCTGGACAAAATAATAGCCGAGCGCTCCCAACAATATTCCTATGACAATTCCAGCAAAAACTTTCATGCCACTTCCATTCTTTGAGCTTTTTTTACCCATCGTGTTGTTTGAAACCACTTGAAATGTAGCTCATCGCCCCATTTCCGCAACGGCCGCCCCGGCGCAATTTTATTTACACCTCAAGGCGTCCGGATGACGCCACCCACAACAACCATGTAATTTCCCGGTAAAATGCCGTCTGGGTGGGATAGAAAAAATCGCGCGAGGCGCCGCCGCGAAGGCAAAACGCGCCGTGATTCAAAACGGCGCGCGGAGCCCGCGTGGCCAGATCCGCCAGAAACAGCTCCAGGTTTCCCTGCGGTTCCTTGACGCGGCGATCTCCGAGGCACTGGAAGAAAAGCATCGATTCCGGCTTGTCGGCAACAATGTGGTAGCGCGCCGACGCATTGGTGGTAATCACTTCCAGCAGCCAGTGATCACGCTGCTCCTCCGTGGTTTCGGCCTCAAGTTGGAGTGCTGGAGTGTAATCATCGTTGGCCAAACCTGAAGTTTGCTCCCGGATGTGCTCCTTGAATTCCGCCAGGCGCACCCGGCCGGCTGCGACCAGGAAAACATCATTCCATGCCAATTCCAAAATTCGCCCCGCCATATTATCAATGCTAAGTCCGCGCTCCATGAAACCGGCCCGGGTTAACTGGATGGGCGTGGGAAGCTCCATGAGCACTGATTCATCCACCACTTCTGTTTCAACGCCTTCATCGGCAAAAGCTTTGCGCATGAGCCCGGCGGTCTCGGCATCCAAGCCCTTCATCAAGACGCCGTGGGCATCTTTCGCCATGAGTGTGGCGTCCACCGAAGTCAGTCCGGGAACTTGCGCGAAAACGTTTTGGAGTTGATCTCCGGTCGGCGGCTTGGCGCCGTTCTGCATGATGGCGAAGCTCATGGGTAAAAGCTGTTGAATGGTTTGGGTGATTGGGACATGATAACGATCAGTTCAAATGATCGGCGGGACTGAAATAATTGTAATCGTGGGCGCCGCTCTCGTGCTTTGGGGGTGCCGCGGAATACCTCCGTTTGCAAAGGGATTTGGTGAAGCCTTGAGAGGATTCGAGGACGCGGGCGGCGGATTTGGTGCTGGCCACGGTCTCCGCAACTCCTTTGGCAGGCGCGTTTTTGAAGCGCTGACCCCCGATAACAAAACCGCGGAGTTGCACGATCCGCCTCCAAACAAACTTCCGCCTTGGAAATTTCTTTTTGTTTCACTGTTAATCCTCGTTGCATTTGCGATCGTCCTTATAGTAAACAAATTTATTTGACGCCTTTGCGCAACGTAGGTGGATGCCTCCTTGTCCAAAAACCGCGCCGTGAGTAAACTCAGGCGCTAAATGTCATCACGCGCGCTCATCGGCGGCAAAAGTTCGGCTGGAATTCGTCAGGTGATGGACGCCGCGCTGAATTTTTTCTACCCGCCCGCCTGCCAGCTTTGTGGGGAGGAACGGGCGGGGGCAGGGCAGGGATACGTCGGTGATGACTGCTGGAATGGCGTCCGTTTCGTGACCGCGCCTTTTTGCGATCAGTGCGGCCTGCCTTACGACGGCGATATAACGCATTCGTTCAAATGCTCGAATTGCGATGGCATCGATCTCGGTTTCCGCTTCGCGCGCTCCGCTGTTCGTGCCAATGCCATGATTCTCGATGTGATCCATCGCTACAAATATTCCCACGCCCTTTGGTTCGAGCCGTTCCTGGCGGATTTGCTGGCGCGGCAGGCGGTGCCGGCTTTGGTTCGCGGCGAATGGGATGTGATTGTTCCCGTGCCATTGCATCCGGTGAAATTGCGCCAGCGCCAATTCAATCAGGCGGAACGCCTCGCTCGCTGTCTTGGCCGTTCGGTGGATTTGCCGGTGAATGCCCGCGCAATCCGGCGCGAATTGTTCACTGAGACGCAAACAAGGTTGTCGCGTCCGGAGAGGGCCAAAAACGTCAGCGGAGCCTTTTCCCCGAATGAAGGCCAAAATCTCGGCGGCAAACGCGTCATTTTGGTGGACGATGTCATGACGACAGGCGCGACGACCAGCGCCTGCGCCCACGCATTGCGCGAGGCGGGCGCGGCGGACGTCTGCGTTTGGACGGTGGTTCGCGGAATTTGAGGAAGGCGGATCGCTTGCAGAAGATGTGATTGAAACCGAGGCAAAAGGCAGGACGCCTCGCCGGAGACTGTCTCAAAACTCAAAAATGGCTTTAAAAAGCACCACAAAAACACCCTCGCCGAAAATAAAAATGCGCCATATCGCAAATGAGAGAGTCGTAGTATTGACACACTTTGAGGATTTTGTAGTTTTGAGACAATCTCGCCGAGGCGTCCCTACCTCGCTTCCCGTCACATCGGCATGGATTCGCGGAACTTGACACTGTTGGCAAGCAGCCGTTTAATGCGCTAAGTTTCATATTGAATGAAACGACGAAATTCTAAGATGGCTACAACCTCCTTTACCAAAAAGACACTGGGCCTGGAAACCGTCGAACCCGCTGTCACGCCCCCGCCACCGGAGTCGCAGACGACTTTCCTGAAGAAGCCGAAAATCGGCTCCTCGCCATCGCGCAAACGCGACATTCCCCAAGGTCTTTGGACCAAGTGCGAGGAATGCGGCGCCATGATTTATGACAAGGAGCTGGACGACAATCTCAAGGTTTGCCCCAAGTGCCAGCATCATTTTCCCATCGGAGCCCGCGAGCGCATCCATACTTTGGTGGAAACGTGCTCGTTCGAGGAAAGCGACGCCTCCATGGAGAGCGTCGATATTCTGAAATTTACCGGCGTCTCGTCCTACACGGCAAAACTCGAGCAATACAAAAAGTCCACGAACCTCAAGGATGCCGTCTGCACTGGCATTGGCCGGATGGGGAAATACCGCGTGGCGCTCGGCGTGATGGATTTTCGCTTTCTCGGTGGTTCGATGGGGTCGGTCGTGGGGGAGCGATTGACGCGCTTGATCGAATCGGCCACTGACAAAGGCTTGCCGGTCATCATCATTTCCACCAGCGGCGGCGCGCGCATGTATGAAGGCATGTTCAGCTTGATGCAGATGGCCAAGACTTGCGGCGCGCTCGCCTACCACGCGAAAGCCAAACTTCCTTACATCAGCGTCCTGACCAACCCCACGATGGCCGGCGTCATGGCAAGCTTCGCCGCCGTCGGCGATTTAATTCTCGCCGAACCGGGCGCGATGATCGGCTTTGCGGGGCCGCGCGTCATCGAAAGCACGACGCAATCCGAACTGCCCCCCGGATTCCAAACCGCCGAATTTCTGCTTGACCACGGTTTGATTGACGCCATCGTCGCCCGCGGCGAAATGAAGGCGCGTCTCTGCTCCTACCTCGAATTCCTGATGTCGGGGCACGAGCAAATGGCGGCGGCGCTCGCTGGTTAACAGCGGCGACCTTATGGAGCAACTTATTCTTCGTTTGCTGGCCCGGAAGGATTACCGGCCATCCGATATTCACCAGTTGATTGGCCGCCTCGGGATGCAGCCAGACCAGCACAAGGAACTGGAAGAAATCCTCAACGACCTCGAGCGCAAGGGGCAGATTGTCCGCACCAAAAGCGGGCGTTATATTCCGTCGCAAGAGGCTGATTTGATTCCCGGCCGCATTCGCATGAACCGCCAAGGCAAAGGCTTCCTGGAAGCCGATGATCCCGCCCAGGGCGAATTCGTCATCCCCGAAAGCGCGACCGGCACAGCCCTCAACGGTGATCGCGTGCTCATTCGCCGCGAAGTGGGCAGAGGAGGCGGACGCCCCGGGGAAAAAAGCGGCTCGGTGGTTCGGATTTTGGAGCGCGTTCGCACGCAGCTCGTTGGCACCTTGCAGCGCAGCAAGCAATTCCTATTCGTCATCCCCGACGACCCGCGCATTCCGCACGATATTTATGTTTCGCCGCCAACGGATGTCGGCCGCGCGCCGAACATCGGCGACAAAGTGGTTGTGGAATTGCGCGTCTGGGAATCGCGACATACGAATCCTGAGGGGGAAATCATTGAAGTCCTCGGCCCGGCGGATCAGGAAGGCGTCGATATGCTTTCCGTGCTGCGCCAATACAATCTTCCGCTGCACTTTCCGCAAAACGTTTTGCAGGAAGCCGCCGAGTTGGCGAAATCCCGCCCGCGCGGCGAGCCGCTGCCGGACGAATGCTCAGGCCGGGTGGATTGCCGCAACCACTCCGTTGTAACCATAGACCCGGATGATGCCAAGGATTTCGACGACGCCATTTGCCTCCGCCGCGAAGGGCCGAAATGGCGCTTGTGGGTGCATATCGCGGATGTTTCGCATTATGTCCGCGCCGGAACCGCCTTGGACGAGGAAGCCCGCAAGCGCGGCAATTCCACATATTTGGTTGACAGAGTGATTCCGATGCTGCCGGAGGCGTTGAGCAACGAGATTTGCTCGCTCAAGGCGGGAGTGGATCGATTGACCAAGTGCGTCGAGTTTGTCGTCTCCGGGGAAGGCCGCGTCTTGGAATCAAAATTCTACTCGGCGGTCATCCGTTCGCGCCACCGCTTCACCTACAAGGAAGCCTTCGCCATCCTGCAAGGGCCGGACGGTGGCGATCCGATAGCGCAGATGCTCCACGACGCGCATCAGCTTGCCCAGCGCATTCGGCGGGCCCGTTTTCAGGCGGGTTCGCTCGCCCTTGATTTTCCCGAGAGCAAAATTCGTCTTGACGAGCACGGCCGCGTGCTGCGCATCGAAAAAATCGAGAATGATGTTTCGCACCAGTTGATCGAGGAATACATGCTGCTGGCCAACGAGGCCGTGGCAACGCGCCTGATGGCCTTGAGGCTTCCGGCAATTTACCGCGTCCACGAGCCTCCCGCCGAAATGCGCCTGGAGGAGTATCGGCAGGACGTCTTGAGCCACCATATTCCCTGCGGCAAACTGAGCGACCGTTTGGAAGTCCAAAAATTGCTTCGCCATCTTGACACGCTTCCGGTGGGGCCGGCGTTGAAGATCGGTTTTCTCAAATCGCTCATGCGCGCCCGCTACGCGCTTGAACCGCTGGGGCATTACGGTTTGGCCAAGATGAAATACACCCATTTCACTTCGCCCATTCGCCGTTACGCGGATTTGATTGTCCACCGGGTTCTTTTTGACAGCATCAAAATTCCGCCGGGATTGCTCAAGACAATGGCGGCGCATATTTCCGACACCGAGCGAAATTCCTCCGACGCCGAGCGCGACAGCAAGGACGTCAAGATGTACGCCTATCTTCGCAAGCAGCTTGAGAGCGGCCAGCCGGAGTCCTACCCGGCCCTCGTCATCGATTTGCGGAACTTCGGATTTTTCGTGGATGTTTCGACGCTCGGCATGAGCGGCCTGGTGCATCTTTCGAGTGTGGAGGATGATTTCTTCGTTTACGACGAATCCCGCCACCAGCTCACCGGCCGCCGCACGCGCCGCGTTATTAAATCCGGCGACAAAGTGATGGTGCAGGTGGCGAAGGTGGACAGTTTCAAAAAGCAGGTGGATTTCAAATTGGTGAAGACCGTTGGCAAAACGGAAAGAGCACCTGGAAGAATGGAGCAGCCCCCTCGCCGCACCGAAGATCGCTTCGGAAGATCCGAGCAGACTTCTCGCAGGACTTATAAACCTTCCAGAAAACCAGACCAAGGCCCGCGCAGAACAGATAGACCCTCGGGAAAGCCAGAACGAACTTCCGGCTCAGCGGAAAAGAAACCGATGATCCCCAGTTCCAGTTCCAATCTATTCAGCACGAACCGCCCGGGAAAACCGCGCCCCGGTTCCAAAAGCAAGCCACCTTGGCGGCGGAGGTAAGTGTGCCTTGTTTACCGCGACGACCTTTAGCAGAGGCGGGCCGGAAGATCTGAACAGAAGCAAACGAAGTTAACGAAGAGGGAGCAATTCATCTGCGGTCCGTCCCCCTTTCTGACCTTTGTGACCTTCTGGTGGCTCTTCTTTGATTATTCCCTGCCTCAAGCGCGCTTAAAACTCCGCAGCGCCGTTTCGATCGTGTGAATGTCGGCATCGGTCATTTGTGGCGCGGCCTTTTTGATAATTCTGAGGAAATAATCAATTTCGCCGGGTTCAGCGGGGTAGCCGACGTTGTCGCCGTTGTTCATTGAGTTGGCAATAGGTTCTCCGCTGACGGTTAGGAAAGCGAAGTAGGGAAGGCCGCCTTTTGTGCCATCGAGCTTCGCCATCAACTTGTCCGCGCCGGGATTTTCCAGATTCTTTTTGTCGTCGTGTTCTTGCACATCGAGTTTGACGGGAACGAAATATTTCTCGAATACCGGCTTGATGTCGGGCCGGTCAAGAAAAGCGTCCAACCGCTTGCACCAAATGCACCACGATGCGCCGAAGTGGACAAAAATTGTTTTATTCTCGGCGGCAGCCTTTTGTTTGACCTCAGCCATGACCTTGTCCGACGAGGGCGGCGGTTCGGCAAGGAGCGTGGCAGAGCTGATGGTCAACAACGCGATGGCAAGCAGAAGTTTTTTCATACCGGGCGCAGACTACAATGGCGCGGGTGAAATTTCAAGAGCAGCGCGGAGCGCTCAACGACAAAATGCTCCGTGTGCATTGCGAGAGGGACAAGAAATCTCGCGCAGAGAAGATGAGGGCGCAGAGGAAAACAAAGACCAATCAGCACTCCGCTGTAAACATCCAAAAACCACTCCTGTTTGGTTTTTTTCAATATTTCTCCAAAAAATCGTGCCGAAAACACTCTGGTAGGTTTTCCGTCCAGCCCCTGCCGGGGCAAAATGCGTTCATGCATAAGCAAGGTCATATTGAGGGAGGCTGCGCAGCGCGGCGCTTCGTGTTCATGCGCCGCAGTCTGTTGCCCTGTTATTGGAGGCCTCCGACGGGGCTTCACCGGAAGGAGACCGTTGCACTCTATTGCACCCTATTGCACTTTGCGTTTTTTGAGCCGTCTCTTGCACCCAGCCTTGTGCTGTTAAAACAGGTTTCCGGCAAATGCTGCGCGGAGATCGCCATTCAACCGAAAACAGCGAGGAACTCTATGTCGCCGCCTAAATGCCTGACAATCAACGGTGTAACGGATGTTGCCATTTTTTGGGGATCACATGGTTATTATTATTGTGACAAAGGGCGGGTTGGGCTGTCTAAGCTTGAATTCGGACGCGCTGATTTGCCAGGAGGGCGAGGCGCAATTGAGAGGCGTGTTGTTGACGGTTCCGGCGTCGCCCCCACTTGAACCTTGAACTTTGACAGCCGGTCTTTAAGCTTTTTTTAATCAGTGAGGTTCTTGTCGCCAGGAGCGTTTTGGTTCGCTGCCACTTTGCCGGTGGTGGTGGTCTTCTACCTCTTAAAGCGCCGCCGGGTGGTCAAGCTCATCTCGAGCACCTTGCTGTGGCAGAAATTCATGGCCGAGACGCAGGCCAATGCCCCGTTCCAGCGCCTTCGCCATAACTGGCTCCTGATCCTGCAATTGCTCCTGCTGCTGCTCGCCATTCTCGCCTTGAGCCGGCCTTACTTTGCGGGGCACACCGCGTCGGGCGATTTGCGCGTGGTTGTTCTTGACGCATCCGCTTCGATGCAGAGCACTGACGAAGAACCGTCCCGTTTCGAGAAGGGGCGGGCCGAAGCGCTCAAAATGGTCGACGGGCTAAAGGACGAAGAGCAAATGCTCATTCTGCTGGCCGCTGGGAATACCGAAGTCAAGCAATCCGCCACCGCCGACAAAACCGCCTTGCGCCGCGCCCTCCAGCAATGCAAGGTGACCGATTCCCCAACGCGCCTGACCGAGGCGCTCAAGCTGGCCGACACGCTGGTGCGCGACAAGCACGATGCGCAGATCGATCTATTCAGCGACGGCGCGGCGGGCGATTTGAGCGAATTTGAAAACAAGAATTTGCACGTCGTCTATCACCGGCTCGGGCGCCGGTGTGAAAATGTCGGCATCACGACACTCGATATTCGCGACAGCCCGGAGAACCACAAGGAGCGCGCCATTTACACCAGCATCGTCAATTTCACCACCAACCCGGTGACTACGGCGCTGGAACTTTTATTTAACGGCGAAGTTGTTGACACTCGGCCGCTGACGATTCCGGCGGGAGAGACATCGCCGCAGGTTTTTTCCGCCACGCAGGAGAGCAACGGCATTTTCACCGTGCGCATCGATGCGAAGGACGATCTGGCGGCGGACAATCAAGCGTCGATGGTGAGCCTCCTCCCTCAGCCGGCCAAAGTGCTGCTGGTGACGCGCGGGAATAATTTCATGGCCAAGGCGCTGCACGCCGCCGCGAGTGTGGATTTGACGATCGCACAGGACACCGCGGACGGCGCGCCGGGACAGGATTTGGTGGTGCTTGATGACGTCACTCCCACCGTTTGGCCGAAGGCGAATTTGCTCCTGGTGCATGTGGTGAATACAAATTTGTTTCCGGACGGTTCGACGAACGTGGAAAACCCCTCCATCGTCGATTGGAAAAATACGCATCCGCTGCTGCGCTACATCAATCTCGACAACGTGGGGATCGCCGAAACGATGGGCGTGAAGATGCCGGGCTGGGCGGTGCCGCTGGTCGAAGCGCAGGAGACGCCGCTGATTTTGGCGGGCGAACTTTCGCACCAGAGAATTTTGTGGATCGGTTTTGATACGCTGCAAAGCACGTGGCCGCGCCGCGCTTCGTTCCCGATGTTCATGGCCAACGCGATTGGCTGGCTGAATCCCGCGGCGACGAAATCGCAGGAGTTAATGCTGCACGCAGGCGATCCGTTCAAGTTTGGCGCAGGCCAGGCCGTTACGAACGCCGAAATCACGCTTCCCGGTGGAATAAAGGAATCCGTTTCAGTGAACGGCAACCGCGAAATTATTTTTGGCCATACGGACAAGCAGGGCATGTATCGTCTCCGCGCCGGGACCAACGAAGTCGATTTTTGCGTCAACGTGCTGGACGCCGCCGAGAGCAACACCAAGCCGCGCGATGAATTGAACTTTGGAAAATTCAACAAGGTCGGCGCGACGGAAATGAAGCAGGCGAGCGTCGAAATCTGGCGCTGGATTGCCATGGGCGCGCTGGCCGTGCTGATGTTCGAGTGGTGGTATTACCATCGGAGGACTGTTTGAACTGGCCGCTGGTCTGCAACAGTCTTTTGGTGAGCGGAGTTTCGGCCTTCCTCGCCGTGTTGGGCGGGGCGCTGGCGGCGCTGTGGTTCGCGAGTTGCGCGGGCCGCGCGCGCGGACTGTTTCTGGCTGCGGCTGTGGTGGCATTGGTTCTCCCGCCGTTTCTTGTCGTCAATTGCTGGATTGAATTGCTCGGCGAACGAGGCATTTGGCGGGAATGGCTGCCGGTCAATATTTACTCAATGGGCGGGGCGGCCTGGACTCTGATGCTCCTCAATTGGCCCATCTCATTTTTATTCGTGACAGCCGCGTGGCGGCGCGTCCAAGCCGTGCAACTGGAAGTTGATCCGAGATTGGAAGGGCGTTTTTTGCTGCGGTGGCTGCTGCTGCCGCTGGCCCGCACCGCGCTCGTGCAAAGTTCCATTCTGACGCTGGTCATGGCGCTTAACAATTTCGCCGTGCCCGCCATTTTGCAGGTGAAGGTTTTTCCGGCGGAAGTGTGGGTGCGGTTTAACACGACGTTTGACTATGCATCT
Source organism: uncultured Verrucomicrobiae bacterium (assembly GCA_963764165.1). Lineage (GTDB taxonomy): Bacteria > Verrucomicrobiota > Verrucomicrobiia > Limisphaerales > Palsa-1400 > Palsa-1400. Next base: position 396,061 of record CAVXRD010000002.1, on the reverse strand, counting down.
GCAATTGAATTGTGCTGGCCGCTGGTGCTTGCGCCGCTGGTGCTCATGTGGAGTTTTCGCGGCGGCGACAACGCGTGGTCGTGGCAGGCAAAACCAGCCGAGGCGGCAGCCTTGCGTCGGCAGCTCGGAGGCGGATGGCATTGGGCGGGGGCGGCGGCTGCGGTCGTCTTGGCCGCATTTTCTCTGGCGGTTCCTCTTTGGGAATTGTGTCAAAGCCGGAACACATGGTCGCAATTTGTAACGGCAACGGAAGCCGGACACTGGGCCATTGCGCATTCGCTGGAATATTCGATCCTTTCCGCAACGGGCGTTATCCTTATTGCGTTGTTGACGTGGCGCTGGCGGCTTGATTCGGCGTTATGGCTGCCATTTTTTGTCCCGGGCGTGTTGCTTGGAATCGCGCTGATTTGGATTTTTAATCGGCCCGGCACTGAGGGGTTTTACCAAAGCGCGGGGATCGTCATTCTCGCTTATGTCGTCCGCTATGCCGCGCTCGGCTGGAACATTGTGGCTCGCGCGCTGCGCACCGGTGATGCCGGATTGCTGGCGATGGCGCGATTGGAAGGCGCGAATTTCTGGCAAACGCTGCGGCATGTTCACTGGCCGCAGGCGTCAGCCCAAGTCGGCGCGGCGTGGTATGTCACCTATCTGCTATGCCTGTGGGACGTGGAAACGCTCGTGCTGATCGTGCCGCCGGGCGGCGAGAGTCTGTCGCTAAGAATTTTCAATTTGCTTCACTACGGTCACAACTCGCAAGTCAACGCGCTCTGCCTGCTGCTGCTGCTGCTGGCGCTCGTTCCGCTCGCGTTTTGGGGATTTTGGTTGATGTTCGCAAAGACGCGGTCTTTTCGCGGCGTGGGGTTTGCGGTGGCGCTGGCGGTCGCTGTTCCGCTGGTGGCTTCCTGCTCGGTGGATGATCGGAAAAGCGCTCCTGTTGACAGCAAGTTCTTCAGCCGCGTGGAAATCATCGGCGGGCGGGGCGCGGGAATTGGTGAATTCAACAAACCCCGCTCAGTCGCCCTCGACACCAAGGACAATCTCTTCGTCATCGACATGACGGGCCGCGTCCAGAAATTTTCGCCCGACGGAAAATTCCTGATGGAATGGCAGATGCCGCAAATCGAAAAGGGCAGGCCCAAGGGCATGTGTACTGACAAAACTGGCGACATCGTTCTGGTGGAACCGCACTATTCGCGCGTCAATTTCTTTTCCCCTGAAGGCAAGCTCGACGCGCAATTTGGCGTCAAGGGCACCAACTTTGGCCAGTTGGGAATGCCCCGCGCGGCGTGTGTCAATAAGAAGGGCGATCTTTATGTCTGTGAATACACCGAATCCGAACGCGTCCAGCATTTCACCTCCCATGGCGAAAAGTGCCTGGGAACATGGGGGAAATTGGGCGACCGCCCGGGCGAATTCAATCGCGCGGAGGGCCTTGGCATTGACACCAACGACAACATTTACGTGGCGGATTCCTGCAACCATCGCATTCAGGTTTTTGACGGGGAGGGGAAGTTTGAACGCCAATACGGCAAGGCGGGCTCTGGCAGCGGCGAGTTCAGCTATCCCTACGACATTCGGCTGGATTCGAAGGGCTACCAGTTTGTTTGCGAGTTTGGCAACAGCCGGATTCAGATTATTGACTCGAATGACAGGACGGTGGAAATCCTCGGCTCGCCGGGCGGCGGCCCGGGCCAGTTCAGCAATCCGTGGAGCATTGCCTTCGATTCTCATGACAATTTATACGTTTGCGATGCGTTGAACAACCGGGTGCAAAAATTCATCCGCAAATGAGCTTCCAATTTTCCAACCCACTCTGGTTGCTGGCGCTGCCTCCCGCGCTGGCTTGGACGGCGTGGCTTTTCTGGAAGTCGGACGTTCAAATTGGCACATGGCGGCGTTGGACGGCCTTTTTGCTGCGCGTGCTGGTCCTGCTGGCCTTGTGTTTTGCCGCGGCGGGATTGGAATGGCGCAAACCCCAGCAGGGAATGACTGTTTTTTACATGCTTGACAGGTCTCGAAGTGTGCCGTCTGTCCAGCAGGATGCCGAGCGAGCGTTCGTCAACCGCTCTGTCAAAGACAAGAAAGCCAACGACATCGCGGGCGTGCTGGTCTTTGGCGCGGACGCCGCCATTGAGGCGCGGCCCAACGCGCAGGTCGATTTGCGCCAGATTCAGGCCGTCGTCGGCGTGGAGCGCACCGACATTGCGAGCGCGATTCGCCTCGGCACCGCCGCCTTTCCCGAAACCGGCCAGAAGCGCCTCGTGCTGATGTCCGATGGAAATGAAAACGTGGGCGATGCCATGTCCGCCTTGACCGCGTCGCTTCCGCTGGGCGTCACCCTGGATGTTGTCCCGCTCGGCACGAGCCGCGGCAACGACGTTTCGATCCGCAAATTGACGCTGCCGACGACTGTCAAGAAGGGCCAGACTTTCGATGTTAAAATCTTCGCGCAAGCCGACACGGCGCAAACCGCCACGATCCGGCTTTATTTGAACGATGGCTCGCTCGGCGAACAAAAAGTGCAACTGAACGGGGGCAAAAACCTTTACACATTTCCGCAGACGCTGACCGAGCCCGGCTTTTACAAATACGACGTTCAACTCGACGCGCCCGGAGACACGATTCCGCAAAACAACCACGCCACTTCCTTCGCTACCGTCCGAGGCAACCCGCGCGTCCTGATTGTTTCGAGCGACCCGAAGCACGACACCGAATTGGCGTCGGCCCTTGAAGCCGGCAAGCTTGATGTGCATTTGACAGACAAATTCCCGCAGACCCTGGCCGAATTGCAGAGCTACGATTCGATTTTTCTCTGCAACATGTCGGCGGGCGATCTTGGGCTGGATTCAATGCGCTTGCTGGAAAGCGCCGTGCGCGATTTCGGCTGCGGCCTCGTCTGCATCGGCGGCGACCAAACGTTTGCGGCCGGAGGATATCGCGGGACGCCACTGGAAACGGCGCTGCCGGTGGAAATGGAATTGAACAGCAAGAAAGTTCTCCCGAACGGCGCGCTGGCCATCGTGTGCCATGCCACGGAATTTCCCGGAGGCAACGGCTGGGCGCGCGACATTGCCTACGCGGCGCTGCAGGCGCTCGGCCCGCAGGATGAGATGGGCATTGTATTGTGGGACGGCAATATTCACTGGCAATTCCCGCTGGGGAAAGTCGGTGACAAAACATACATGGGCCGCCAGATCAACGGCATGAACCCGGGCGACATGCCGGATTTCCAGGCGCCAATGCAATCGGCTTACGAGGCGCTTGCCAAATCCACCGCCAGCTTGAAGCACCTCATCGTGTTCAGCGATGGCGATCCCGGCGCGCCGTCCAAGACGCTTATCCAGGACATTGTCACACATAAAATTACCATCAGCACCGTGATGATCGGCGGGCACGTTTCGCCGGACACGATGTCGTACCTCGCCGCCGAAGGGCACGGGAGATTTTGGGCGGTCGATTCCGCGTCGGACTTGCCGCAGATTTTCGTCAAGGAAGCATCGGTGATTTTGAAGTCGGCCATTTTTGAAGCGCCGTTCAAGCCCCAGGAGAAGGCCTCCAGCGAAATCATCAAAGGCATTGGCCCGACGGAATTTCCGCAGTTGCTCGGCTACGTCTGCACCACGCCAAAAAGCCGCGCTGAAGTGCCGCTCGTCACGGACAAGGGCGACCCGCTGCTCGCGCATTGGAATTACGGCCTGGGCCGGTCAGTCGCGTTCACCTCGGACGCGCGGGCGAAGTGGGCGCCGAGCTGGCTGACGTGGGCGAAGTTCCAGCAATTCTGGCAGCAGACGGCGCAATGGAGTTTGCGGCGCGTCGATGCGGCGGACTTCAACACGGAAGTCGCGGTGGACAAAGGCGAGGGGCACGTGAGCGTCGAGGCGATTGATGCGGACGGCCATTACCGGAATTTTCTGAATCTGCAATTGCTCGCCGTCAGCCCGAAAGGGGATAAGCAGGTTTTGCAATTGGAACAAACCGGCCCCGGCCATTACGACGCGACCTTTCCGACCAAGGAAGTTGGCGCCTACCTGATGAACCTGGTTGACCGCGGCACTGGCCAATCCCAGGCGCTGGGCTTGAGTGTCAACTATTCGCCGGAATTCGACGATTCCGGCCCGAACACATCGCTGCTTCACCGCCTCGCGGATACCGGCGCTGGAAAAATCCTCGACCCGGACACGGATAATCCATTTTCGCACGATCGCATCGAGACCTTTCAACCATTTGACCTGCGCGATTGGCTGTTGAAATTTGCCATTCTGCTTTTCCCATTCGACGTCGCCGTCCGCCGCATCCAAATCGACCGCGAAGAATGGCTGAAGGCGACAAGGAGCTTGCGCCGCATTTTGATGCCGTGGAAGGGCGTCGCCCGCCCGAAGGAAGCCGACGAATCCTTGTCCGCCTTGCTGACCCGCCGCGGCAAAGTCCGCCTCGAGCGCACAGCCATCGAGCCAAGCCCGACCCTGTTCGAACCTGAAAAGAAAATCGAAGTTCAAGACACCGGCAAGCCCGCCCCGCAATCTGGCGAAAACGTACCTGCGCCCTCGGTCCCCGGTTCAAAGCCCCCTACCAAAGAGCAAGCCAATGTCACCAGCCGCCTGCTGGACGCGAAGCGCCGAGCGCAACGAAGGTCGGACAGGGATGAGAAATAATGGGAAGAATGGGAATTATAGGTCAGATGGTTCGAGGATGTCGCTCACTTGCGCTGGTGCGCGGAAACTGCGTGGCAGAACATCCCGGAGGGATGTTAGCTTGTAGCCGGTGGTTGAGCGTCAGCGATACCACCGGACCCGACGCCTCAAATTTCCTGCACCCTGAAAGTGGTGCCAGCACCTTGCGACTGGGCAGAAGATACGCCAATGAAACGTGCCCTCACTTGCGTCCTTCTTCAACCGCCGATTTAAAATCTTTCCAAGAAAACGATTTTTTCCCGTTGGGCGATTCGGCAATTTCATTTTGGAGCGCTTCCAAACCCTCTGCTGCGCGTCTAATGTCGGCGAGACTTCGCTCAACTTCAGTGGCGAGGCGTTTACCGAATTTAACCTTTGCTGCCGATTTAGGAACGTTCGCCATAATTTTATCCTACACGATTTAGACTAGTTTAACAGCAGTCCGATTTGGCTGGAGTGCAATTGCGCCCCATCCCGGAGGGATGTTAGCTTGTAGCCGGTGGTTGAGCGTAAGTGATACCACCGGATCCGAATGTTTTAAATTTTCCGCACCCTGAGAGCGGTGCCAGCTCAATCGAGATACCGAGCGTCATATTTCACGCCAGATTTTTCCAAGAACTCCACCAATTCTTCGCGGAATGTTTTCCGCCGGTGATGTTCCTCCTGTGTGCGGATGTACGTTTGCACCGCTTCGCTCGCCGATGCGCTAACGGTGAAGGCCGCGTAACCCTCCTGCCACGCAAACCCTTTAACGCCGATTTCTTCCGCAACCCATAGCGACGAACATCTCTTTAATTCACGCATGAAATCCGAAAGGCAATGCGTTGGCTTTAACGCCACCAAGGCATGGACATGATCAGCGACGCCGCCAACGCCCTGCGGTGTCCCACCCAATCCGGCAACTGTGCCGCCCAAGTATTCATGCAACCGTGCGCGCCAGGCATCTGCGATCAACGGTTGCCGATTTTTGGTGGCGAAGATCAGGTGATACAGAAGATGTGTATGGGTTGATGGCATGTTTGCGGATGGCTGGCACTCCTGCCGGAGTGCATGGGTTATTAAATGCGTTATCCGGTGGTATCGCTGGCGCTCAACCACCGGCTACAAGCTGGGATGCCTTCGGCATCGAGGAGCGGCGATTTTTTGGCGGAGAAAGCGGTTGTTCATTTGTCTTTTACGGCCTCGAAGACGCTTCCAAACCAAGCTCTATCACCAGTCGCAGTTTCAGATTTGCCATCTTGGAAGTAGACGGCGTTTTCACTGTCATCAATGACAGTTTCCCCCGCTGGACCATTGCGAACGCACTTTTCGATAAAAGCAAACGTCTCTTTTGCTGACTCTTTAGAACTGCAGAAAAAACTGAATGCCCTCTCGCCTGTGCTTGGCCCACACTGGAATCCAAACCAGCCGAGTCGTTGCTGTTTTGGTTTCACGAGGGATTCCAACCGCTTGAATTTGGCAAGTCTCGCGGGAATATAGCGCCCGTACCAAGCACTGTCTCCTTCCTCTTTAATGCTCTCGCCGCTGTTGCGGAGTTTTAAGTCCGATGCGACGTCCGACAGTGTTTCGTGCATCTCCACTGCGTATCTCGTGTATTGTGCGTTTTTCATATCTTTAAATTTGTGAAAACGGAAGGCGTTCACGCCGAGTTCGCCAAGCGAATTGCAGAGGTCGGCCCACAATCCGCCCGCGCTTTCACTGTCACCAATAAGATCCCTCCATGTTCGTGAGGCGTATAACAAGCCGACACATTCTCCCGAGTCAAATTTTACAGAATTGCTTAACACGACGTAGCGTTTTCGGGCAAACCCAACATACTCTCGGACGATCTGATTTCCGTAACCACCGTTCGCGAAGAATGCCTCTTTGTGTTTTGGGTTCTGTTTGTCCTCAGCTTCGCGCCTATCTTAAACTCGATAACGGACAACGAACTCGGCTTCTGTTTGATCACCAAGTCGGAGTGGTGGTGAGCTTGAACCTCGATTATTGCACCGGGTTGTTTCACAGATTCTTCGAATCCGCAAATCTCGCGAAAGAAGTATTTTCGAAATTTTTCGTCGTACTTGAGGGTGAAAGCAACGGCTGCCACGGCAAACATCTCCTTTTGATTCTGCAGCTGTCCCGAAGCCTCGTCTTCTTCCGCGCGCGCAAAACGGCTGCGTCTAAATAGGGAGCGAAATGAAGGTTCAAGGCTCATAATTCCCAAGAGGAACACTGACAACTGCCACCAAGCGGGTGTTTCGCCCTCTGCCATCAGGTGTAGCCACGATTGCCATTGGCGACGATCGTATTGCGTTTGAGCTGTACCTGCAAGATTGGCTTGCGCAGGTTGCGCTTCCGGCTTGTTGAAAATTTCTCCCCTTTCCGACTCAAGAAGCCTTGCCAAAAATTCAATTTTCGCATGTGATTTGCGCGTGTTGTGGCATAATGCCACCCATTTTATGGCAATTGGGAAATCAGATCGAGATGATGCGCCAGAGCCCCAGCCGGGGCGCTTTGGGCGCTTTCATCTTGATGAATTGATCAACAAGGGCGGGCTATCCGAAATCTGGCTGGCCACCGACGCCCAACGGCAGCACTTTGCCTTGCGCCGGATGATTGACAATTCGCTGTTCAATTTCACCGACCGCAAGCGCTTCTACAACGGCTGCGAGGTGCTTTCCAAAATTCATCACAACGAATACGTCGTCAATTATTTCGAGCACGGGAAAATCGAGGGCCAGCCGTATTTGCTGATGGAATATGTCGAGGGCGCGAATCTGAAACTGCGCATGGCGCGCTCGGATGAAGTGCTGGGTGAAAATGCGGCGCAGCTCATCATCGACATGGCGCTGGGGTTGGAGCAGGTGCATGACAGCGGATTCATCCATCTGGATTTCAAGCCGGAAAATATTCTTGTCACGCGCAACGCCAAGCTGCGGCTCGTGGATTTCGATCTCGCCCAGCCGAAGCCGGAGAAACCCAAAAAGATGTCCGGCAATCCCGGCACGCCCGCTTACATGGCGCCCGAGCATTTGCAGCATGAAGCCATCGACCAGCGCGCGGATATCTTCGCCTTTGGCGCCACGGCCTACGAGCTTTTGACGTTCGCCAAACCATTCCCCGGCGACACGCCGGACGAAATCTTGCGCAAGCAATTGAATCTCGAATTGATCCCACCGCGTGAATTGAATCCCGACATTCCCGCCGCGATGGAAAAAGTCATATTGAAGTGCCTCGATGCGGACATGGAGGAGCGTTATCCCTACATGAGCGTCGTCGTGCGCGATGTGCAGGCGGCGCTCTACGCGTGATGCGATGCAGTTGAATTGGGAGCGCGGTCGTCTCGACCGCTGCCTTCGGCGTCCCGCCGAAGGCATTGGCGTTCACGAAGCTCACTAAATACTGACCTGAACTTGTTCCGGAACGGGCCAGTCGGCGAGACGCCGATTGGCGGCGACCGAGACTGTCGCGCTCCCTTTTCTCAAATGAATTGTCACGGCTGAGTTCTCGGCGGAGCCGTGCTGGCGCGGGCGATCAAGTCGGCGGTGATTCGGCGGGACTCGACCCGTTCATTGCGCAGAAGTTTCTGCATCATTTCCATGGCGGCCACACCGAGCCGCAGCTTGGGCTGGCGCATCGTCGTCAGCGGCACGCGGAAATGCTCGCTCATCAATAAATTCCCAAAGCCGCAAACCGAAAGATCCGCTGGAATTTTCAAACCCTGGTTGAGGAAGACATTCGCCGCGCCCATCGCCACCAAATCGTTGACAGCTTGAACTGCCGTCACGGAAACGGATTCGTTCAGCATTTGCAGCGCGGTTTTTTCGCCGTCCTCCATCCCCGCGCCGGCGGTGAAAATCAAGCGGTCGTCAGGCTCGATTTGATGGTCGCGCAGCGCCCGCCGGTAGCCCTCCAAACGATCCACCGCCCAAGGCGCGCCAGTGGGGCCGCCGAAGAACGCAATGCTGCGATGGCCGATCTCCAGCAAATGCCGCGTCATTTGGTAACTTCCGTTAAGGTCCTCGCACTCGACGTTGTGGAAGGCCGAACAAAACGGTGCGCTGTGGCCAAGAACGACCGTCGGCGTCTGGCGCAATTGCAGAATGTTATAAATCTCCGACGTGGGCGCGAGGCGGTAAATCGGAAACACAAACATGCCTTCCACCCGGCGGGCCAGCAGGCGGCGGATGCACGCTTCCTCCCGTTCCAGATCGTTGAGCGTATGCGTCAATATCAATTCGTAACCCCACTCGAACGCGCCTTGCTCGATGGCCGAAATCGTGCGCGCAAAAATCGGGTTGGCCACGGTGGACAGCACAAGCCCGAGCAGGCGCGTCTTGCGATTGCGAAGGCCCTGCGCCATGGAATTCGGCACATAGCCCATTTGCTGCGCGAGCAAGCGCACCCGCGCGCGGGTTTGGGGCGAGACATCCGTTGCCTCGCCCATCGCCTTGGAAACGGTCATGATGGAAATACCGGCCTGCGCCGCAATGTCTTTGAGTCGAACCATGTGTCTCCTTTCTTAACGAGCGGTCAAACCGACGATCCGCGCCAATGGAGCTTGTGGCGCACGGTTTCAAAAAACGATGTTTCTCCCGGGTGCAGCAATTTCGCCTGCCGCTTGCTGCGCTGGATTGTGATCACGTCCCCGGCGCCAAGATTCGCCTGAATTTGCCCGTCGGCGGCAATGATCGTCTCCATGTCCTTGCTCAGCAATTTCACCTTGACAACCGAATTCAGCGGAATGACCACCGCGCGGTTGGAAAGAGCGTGAGCGCAAATCGGCGTGATCGCAATCACCTCCGCGCCCGGGCTGATGATCGGCCCGCCGGCCGAAAGCGAGTAGGCGGTCGAGCCAGTTGGGGAACTGACAATCAATCCGTCGCCACGATAACAAGTCAGTTCCTTGTTGTTGACAAAGACATGCAATTCAATCAACCGCGAAACCGCGCCGTGGCTGATGACAATGTCGTTCAAGGCGGACATATTGATTGGATCGCCCTGGCAGCGCCCGGTGGCCTGAAGCAACGCGCGCGATTCGAGAACGAAGTCGCCGTCCCAAACTTTCGCGAGCCCCTCGGCGAGATCTTTGGAAGAGAGGATGGTCAGGAAACCAAGACGCCCGGTGTTGATGCCGAGAATCGGCGTGGCCGAGCCGAACGTGTCGCGAATTGCGCCGAGCATCGTGCCATCGCCGCCGAAGACCAGGAGCAAATCCGTGTGCCGCGCCAGCGATGCCGCGTCGGCGAAGGTCTCGCACTTCAAACCGACGTGATGCGCGGTCTGCAATTCGGCCACGAGCGTGCGGCCCGCCGCCTTCACGATTTCCGCGGCTTCGCGCACAACATCGCGGGTGGAGGGTTTCTCGAAGTTGGCCAGCAGTCCGACGCGGCGCAATTTGTCAGCGTTCTTTTTCAAGCAAAACCAAGAATTCCTTGTTGCCCGCCGGGCCCAGGAGAGGCGAAGCCGTCTCGCCCACCCAGCGCAATCGCGCCGCCCCGGTGGCGAAAGTTTTCAATTCATCCAGCACGCGAGCGTGGATGGCCGGATCACGGATGACGCCCTTGCCGCGTCCGGCTTCCGCTTTGCCAGCTTCAAATTGGGGTTTCACCAGGGCAAGGATTTTACCGGATTCGCCCAGCAATGCAACGGCGGGCGGAAGAATTTTTTGCAGTGAAATAAACGAGCAGTCCGCCACGATCAAATCCGCCCCCGCGAATTCCGGCGGAAAATCCCGGCGCGTGAGGTGGCGGGCGTTCAACTGTTCCATGACAACCACCCGCGCGTCCGTGCGAAGTTTCCACGCAAGCTGGCCCTTGCCGACATCAATCGCGTAAACGCGCATTGCGCCGTGCTGGAGCAGGCAATCCGTGAATCCGCCTGTGGACGCGCCGAGATCCAGCGCGGTCAAACCCTCCGGCTTGAGGCCGAAATGAATTAGCCCATGCTCCAATTTATATCCGCCGCGGCTGACAAATTTTTCCGGTTCCTCGAGGGAGATGGCCGCGTCGGGCTGCACGAGATCGCCCGGCTTGGAGGCGATTTGACCGCCGACGCGCACTTTGCCAGCAAGGATGGCGCGCTTGGCTTTTTCGCGCGTCGGGCAAAGCCCGCGCTCAACGAGCGCCTGGTCCAGCCGTGGTCGTGGCATGGCGCGCTGTCAATTACGCCTTCTGATACACGCGGCGCTGCGTGTCGCGGTAGGTGGTGAGGAACATGTCATTTTCCGTCACCGTTTTGCGGACGAGGTCGGGGAACATATGCAACTCCGCGTAATTGATCATGCAATGCACGCTGGCCGCGAAGGCTTGAAGCGCATTGAGTGTTTCCATCGTTTGCCCAATTAGAAAGAAGACGGCGTGCCGGCGCAGCGGCATCGGCAAATCCTGCACCATTTGCAGGGTGGGATTCACCAGCGAATCGGAACCCGCGAAAAATTCCTCTATGACAACGACGCGATAATTGATCTGGCTGTAACGAGTCTCGAATTGCTCGAAGTGCTCGGCCATGTGAACCTTGTAGCCAATCTCAGCCAGGGCGGGTTTGACAATGGCAATTACTTCAGGCGTGCTGACGGCGACCAGCGCCGGTTCATCATTCGGGCCGATGATATCAAAATCTTCCATAAAACTATTTCAATTTGAACGTGCTCGGAAAATTCGGCGCCGTCGGGCGGCCTGGCTCTTTCATCTTCAAATCCGTGCTGGGGGTGACCTCGCCGCGGGCCTTCTTGACCTTGTCGATGTTGCGCGAGAGCGCCCCGCGCTTGCTGCAATAAACCATCGCGGTTTCTTCCGTTATGACTCCGTGTTCGTAGGCTTCCAGGCACGCGCTGTCAAAGGTGCGCCAGCCGAAAGTGTGATTGGCCTCGATGATCTCGTAAAAGCTCTTTCCCTCGCTCTCGCCATGGATGATTGTTTCGCGCGTCCGCAAATTTGATCCCATGATTTCCAGCAGCGCATGGCGCCCGCCGTTGACGCGAGGGGCAAGGCGCTGGCTGATGACCCAGCGCAAGGTGTCCGCCAGGCGCACGCGCACCTGCTCCTGTTCCTCCGTCTCGAACATGCCGAGAATGCGGTTGATCGTCTGCCCCGCGTCAATGGTGTGCAGCGTGCTCAAGACCAAGTGTCCGGTTTCCGCCGCGCTCAATCCGATTTCCACTGTTTCACGGTCGCGCATTTCGCCGACCAGCACGACCTTTGGCGCCTGGCGCAACGCCGCCCGCAAGCCCGCGGCAAAGTTGCTGAAGTCGCCGCCCATTTCCCGCTGGTTGAAAGTGCCCTTTTTGTGCGGATGCACAAATTCGACGGGATCTTCAAGCGTAATGATGTGGACGGCTTTGTTGGTGTTGATTTCGTTCAGCACCGCCGCGAGGGTGGTTGATTTGCCGGAGCCGGTCGCGCCAGTCACCAGCACGAGGCCGGTTTTTTCCTTCGTCACCTGCGTGAATATCTCCGGCAGCTTCAGTTGCGTCAGCGAGGGAATCTCCGTGTTCAACTTCCGCATGACGATGGAATACTTGCCGCGCTGGCTGAAAATGTTGACGCGGAAACGCAGCTTGTCCGCCACACTGTAGGAGGCGTCGCATGAGCCGGTGCGCAGCAGATCCTCCGTCAGCCGCGGGCTGCCGTTGATCAGGTTCAACGCGATCATTTCCGTTTGGTAGGGCGTGAGCCGGTCAAAGGACGGATTGCAAATGACAGGCACCAATTCCCCGTTCTGCTCGACCTGCAACGGTTTTTCGACGGTGAAATTCAAGTCCGAAACATCGGTGCGGCGGCGGATGGCGGTATCCGTCTGCCGGCCAACGCCGAGCATGGTGGTCAGAATATAATCAAGTTCACTGCGACGCATAAATCAAAACGGTTCGCTTCTACATTTCATCTTCTTCCGGAGGATGCGCGAGAAAGGGGCGGAACTTCTTTTTCTCGATGCATTTGTCGTAGGCTTCCTCCGGGGAAATCCGCCTCATCTTGAGATGGTCCATGATCGAGTCGTCCAGCGGCGTGTTGCCGTGTTTCTTGCCGATCTGGATCATGCCCGGGATCTGGTGGGTCTTGCCTTCGCGAACGAGATTGGCCACGGCGGTGTTGAAAAGCAGGATTTCCAGCGCGGCCACGCGCCCCTTGCGATCAATCCGCTTGAACAGGTTTTGCGCCACGACCCCCTTCAGCGATTCCGACAGCGTGGCGCGAATTTTGTTCTGCTGGTCGCCCGGGAAGACGTCAATAATACGATCCACCGTCTTGGCTGCGCTTTGCGTGTGCAGGGTGCCGAAGACAAGATGGCCCGTGCTGGCCGCCGTGATCGCCAATTCGATGGTTTCCAAATCGCGCAATTCGCCGACGAGAATGATGTCCGGATCTTCGCGCAGAGCGCCGCGCAAGGCCGCCGTAAACGATTTCGTGTGCAGGCCGACTTCGCGATGATTGACGAGGCAGCTTTTGCTTTCATGCACGAATTCGATGGGGTCCTCCACCGTGATGATGTGGTCGCGCCGGTTTTTATTGGCGTAATCGACGATGGCCGCCAGGGTGGTGGACTTGCCGGAGCCGGTCGGCCCGGTGACCACGACAAGGCCCTTGTGCAGCATGGCAAATTTCTTGAGCACCGGCGGCAGCGGCGCGTCAAACTTTTCGAAATCCTCAAATGACAACACCTTGCTGGGAATTTGGCGGAAAACGGCCGAAATGCCGTATTTTTGCGTAAAAAAGTTGGCGCGGAAACGCGACACGTTCGGAATCTCGTAGCCGAAGTCGACGTCGCCCGTTTCTTCAAATGTCTTGATCTTATATTCCGGCGCGATTTCGTAGAGCATGACCTTCAGTTGGTCGTCCTCCAGCGGAGGGGAATCGACGCGGGTAAGCTCGCCATTAATGCGCAGAATTGGCGGACTGCCCGAGGAAAGATGCAGATCGGAAGCCTTCTGCTCGTACATTAAGTTAAAAAGGGCGTCAATTCTGGCCATATATCAGACAGTTTGCCGGACAAGCTCGTTCTACCAGAGCCACGAAACCACCGCAAGCCTCGCGTCCGAGGATTTCATTTTGCGTTGCGGTAAACACATCGGTTGAACTGGAGACGAACTTGAAACGAATATTTGATGGATTTGCGCAGGCTCCTCGCTGTTTTTTCAGTGGAATGAGAATGTCCGCGCCAGCCCTTGCTGGAAACCTGTTTTGGAGAGTGCAATTCGGGCGCTGAAAACGGTAGGTGCAATAGAGTGCAATAGGGTGCAACGATTCTTTCCGGCGAAACCCGCTTGAACGCGCCCTCTCAGGTGGCGTTGGCCTTATTTCATTCGGCTGGAAACGTTGTGGAACCGTCGGAGGGCGGCGGAAACTACGTCTCTGTGGTTCCGACAACAGAGCACCGAGACCGCGGCTCAAGCAGAACATCATAAATAATCGAGCTTGCATCAGCACCGATGCACTTTGGCACGGACGGCGCGGGTTGGAAAACCTACCATAGGTTTTTCGGCACGATTTTTGACGAAAAAATTGGGAAATTGAATCTGGAACGACCGAACTCAGGAAAAGAGACCCAAGGGGATTTCGACGCAAGGATGCCGTGGCGCAGGGAGGCAAGGATGGGGCCAAGCATTGAATGCGCATATAATCTCGAAAAACCCGCTACACCCGCTACATTATTGATTATCAACCAGATAAACCGCTACATTTGTGGCTACAAAGCCGCTACAGACCCGCTACATTTGCTCCGACTGGAGGCAATTGAATTCCACTGGCAGGGCGTTGACGACAGACTCTTCGTGGCCTTGGCGTGCTTGTTGTTCAATCCTCTTGCCGTTTCCGGTTGGCCCGGCAAGGCACATGCGCGGCATGCTGGCGGCAACCCCCAAAAAAGACTTTTAACAGAAGATCACGAAGTCGCGAAGAAATTTGTCCCACGCCCCCTATTTTGAAGCCGCCCTCAATTTGCGATTTTGGGAAAACTCTTGACAACATGGCGCGAATTTGAGACTCATTGTCTCGGTTTTTGTCGCAAGGCTCTCGTCCGGATACAAATTACGGTCGCGTCCCGGCCCGCGGGAAAGGCTGCAAAGCGCTTTGAATCAGCGTCAGATGGCGAAATGGAAGGTTTTTAGCAGTCGCTAATTTGTTGGATTGTTAAAATCGGGAATGCTTCTTATGAACAACCACAAGCAATCGCTTTATCGGGTCGGACTGCATTCGGCCTTTTTTCTTTTGCTCACAACCAAGGCTTTGTTTGCGCAAATCGAGCCTCCACCCATTCCCGTTAGTATTCTTGACAGCTACTCTTTTCAGTCCACTTTCAGTTCGGATTCCGGCTACGCACCCATAACGGAGACGAATGCCTATGTCATTCCTTTCTGGGGCGCGGAAGCGCTCTGGCTCGATACCACCAACGAGATTCCCGCCTGCGTTCAATACAGAATTGTTGAAACAAATGGATTTGTGGATGTCGACCTCGGGACGGGCGTCATTTTTCTCCAAGCTGTGCCAGACTGGGCCTCTGCGGACACAAATCAGCTCGGTTTCGGGCCGGGACAACGAGGTTATTTGCTCGCCGCTGGCGATTTTTCCTCCGGTTCGCCAAATGGCCTTTGGAGTCTTTATGTCGATGCGGGAGGAACAAACATTTGCTTCGGTGGCGTCAGCAATTCCGTCACGACCAATTACGTCAGCGCGCCTATTTCGTGGGCGAGCAACTCCCTTCATGAAATCGGAGTCTATTATTATGGGACGGCAACATGGCTGGCCTTGGACGGGCAATGGGCCGCCTCTGGCGGGCCGGTAACCATAATTCCAGCCACCAACACGGTGACCAATGGATTTTTCCTTGGTTCCGACAATTTGGGTTATGAACAATTTCGGGGGACGATTCCTTATCTTGAATTCGATACCACGAATGTGGAACACTTTTTTCCGGATTGGCTGACTTACTCGTGGTCGGCGGACACGAACTCGTATTACACCTGGCTGGGTGGTGTGACGGGTGGCGGGGGATTCCATTTCGATGATGACGCACCGCCCGCTCCGGTTGATGGCGGGACTAATGGCGGCGGAGGGGCTTTACCGCCGAGTCCAACCTATAACACCAACGATCTTTATTTGGCTATCGCCTGGACAAATTCCAACCATGCGGTGGCGGTGAACCTTATCAACACAACCAACGGGACGAACTATCTGCTGTTGGCAGCCACGAATCTCCTTGGCCCGTGGGTTACAAACCAATCGCTCCAGGGCGCTGTCGGCACCAACACCCCGGCCTATCCCATCGGAATCCTGGATGCCACGGATCTTTATTTCATCGCGCAAAAAGGCCCGGGACCGACGAACGGCACATTGAAATGGGTGACCAACTTGCTCAATCCAACCTATTACATCGACCACGTTGGCGATGGCTTCGACTCGTCGCCTGCCGTTAGCCCCTTGGGGCCACTTTACATCACGACCGGCGGCACCAATACTTTCGCGGTTGACCCGATTTTCGGGGATCTGCTTTGGACCAACAGCGCAACGGACGTTCCGTCGTCGGCTGAAGGCGAATTTGAGGGTTCTGCCGCAATTGGCCCGCAAGGCAAAGTCTACGCAGGCTCCTATGATGGGAATCTTTACTCCTACAGCCCCATGCTCGGAACCAACTGGAACAGCCTTGCTGGTGAGAATGTATCCCTTTATTCCACCCCCGCTTTGGGCACGAACGGCCTGATATACGCTACTTCTGACGAACCCAACGGCAGCTCATCCATCGTCTCCGGACTGACTGCTTTTAACCCCGACGGAACCACCAATTGGTTTTTCCAACCACAAGACCTCTATCATGGCGATGGGGGAGATGCCGATGGCAGCCCGATCATCGGCGCGGACGGCACAGTCTATTTTTTGTCGGAAGGGTATAGGCTCGATGCGCTCACTTCTTCAGGCCAACTGAAGTGGTTTCTTCCTGTCCCAGCAGGGGATCCATCTCCGGGACCTGCCATCGCGCCAGATGGGTCCATCCTGGTTACTTGGAATTATTTTTATGCCACATACCTTTGCGCCTCATATTTGCATTGCGTTAACCCCGACGGATCAGTCAAATGGATATACCCCCTAAAGGATATACCCCCTAAAGATTAGCAACAGCGGCATTCCCCCTCAACCTGCGGTCAGCCAAGGTGGCGTGATCTACACTGGATCCGCAGGGGGTGGGCTTATTTCCCTAAATGCGGATGGGAGCACAAATTGGGTATTTACGAACAGCGCCACAATTTGTGACACACCCGCGCTGGCTGCGGACGGCACCATCTATTTTGGAGCAACGGACGGCACGTTCTACGCCATCAACACGAACGGCGGGGTCATCTGGTCGACAAACGTCGGCATGCCAATTTATTCAAGCCCAGTCATTTTGCCGGACTGTTCGGTTGTGGTCGCGGGCGAGGATGGCAATCTGTATTGTTTTTGGGGATCGTCACCGCTGGCCACCAACGCGAGCTGGCCTATGTTCCAGCATGACCCCGCGCACACAGGGCAGTCGACGCCGACGACGAACATCGCCACCTATTGCGGCGCCCCTTTCGTCTTCAGCGGCGACAACGACGAATCGGGCAATTTCTCCTTCAGCATGACTGGCACGCCCGGCAGCAGCAACTGGAACGTGTTCGCCTCCACCAATTTGGCTGTGACAAACTGGATCCAGATAGGAACGAACCTCGCCATGGATTCTGTGACCGGCAACGCCTCTTTTGTCGACACAAACGCCACCAACGCGTCGAAATTCTATCTGGTGGGAAATGGTGGCTGCTGTTCCAAGGTCCTTGGCTATGTTAGCTTGACAATTGCTTCCGACACCAACGTCAGCAGCACGAACCCGCCCTACCTTCCCTTGGGGTACGCCTCCGCAACGAACTTGATCGCCGACCCGTTGTATCAAGTGGACGACGGGGTGCTGTATGACGGAGGCGGCTTGCCCCTTCCAATGAACACCCTTTACGCTTTGTTTGGCGTCTTGAACGCATGGAATTCCGCCCAGTCCGGGGTGGAGATTTACGAGTGGAATGGGGCTGGGTTTATTGGCGATACGAACGTGGGTCTTGGAGCTGTTCAGTGGAACGGTGGCGGGAATGTGACAATGTTACCGGGCGCTGGGGCGCTCATGGTCAACCCCACTGGCAGTCCGTTCACCATCTGGTTCAACGGCTTGGTACGGGAGCAGCAAGTCTTCCAGATCCGGCCCAAAGGAACAAATCTTTATTCAACGAATTACTTAAGCGCATCCATTCCAATCGCTGGGAATATCACCAACATCACCGGCTATATTCCCCACAATGGGGACGTCATCAAACTGCTAAATGTAACCAATCAGTCCTATACCTCCCACACATTTACCTCGGGGTCGTGGTCTAATGGCGATCCTGAACTTGCTGTTGGACAAGGCTTTATACTAATCACAACCAACGCTTACGTATGGACCAACACATTCCAGCAATGTCCTTAGCCAAAGCATGAAATTGCGTGCAAATCTGTTTTTGACGCCGCGGCTCCAGCCGAGCCGCGCAAACAGGGGGGTTCACAAAATCGGATTTGCGCCCAATGAAATAATGAAATCGTCTCGGCCATTCAGAACTTGTGTATTCGCCAGGCTCAGCCAAGTTGTTCCGTTGCAGATGAACGATATTTTGCCATCCAATAGGGCTGCACGGGCCAAAAGCGCATTTGCCCGAGCTTTCACCCTCATTGAGCTTCTGGTCGTCATCGCAATCATCGCCATCTTGGCGGCGCTGTTATTACCAGCTTTGGCTCAATCGAAAATACAAGCTCAAGAGACGGCTTGTTTGAACAATGTCAAACAAATCACTGCGGCTGGACTGATGTATCTGAACGATTCGACGGGCGGATTCCCCTACAACAACCCTTTAATTTCTGATTATGTACCCAATGTAGGCGAATCTTGGAATTGGGCTCTTATTAGTTATGGGATTGGGGACGCAGTGCGAATCTGTCCTTCGACAAACCCTCGCTCGTTAGCGCTTGTCGAAACCAACGGAACCGCGAGTTTGTCGTGGGTAACTTATGGGGGAACTACTATTGGCTCGCAAATCGGGAGTTACGGACAAAATGGCTGGTTCACTGAATTTGTGACCCAAGGCCCCCCGGCTTTTGGTTACGGAATTGGGCCTGAGTATTTTTTTAACAAAATAACAGCGGTTCAGAAGCCTTCCCAGACCCCAATTTTTTTTGACCAAAATTATATCGTTTGTGTACCGCTGGAAACTGACACCGCCGCCAACGACCTTTACGTGGGCCAACCAGACCCGATGGGGGTTGCGCGGGATGGAATGGCTTGCTGCACGATTCAGCGGCACGGCGGGCGGACGGCAACAGGGAGCGTTCCCTGGAAACATGGCAAGCCCCTGCCTGGCGCAATCAACATGAACTTCGCTGACGGGCACGGTGAACTGGTAAAATTGCCCAACCTCTGGAATTATTATTGGCACCTCGGTTGGAACCCAGCCCTTGTCACCGGACCGTGACAAACCTTGGAATAACGAATGGTTGTCAATTAAGGAACGTCACGTATAATAAATCCGCCAATCATGCCCCGCTTGGAAACATCGAAGATTGAGAAGGGCCAAGGAATCGGCCAGATCCTCCAGTGGGTGGCCATAATAGGAGCCGCAGCGTGCGCTTCCGTGTCAGCCCAAACTATGATTTTATCGTCCAACACGCCGAATTTGCAAATAACCGACGTTGCCATGTCGGCGGACGGCGCAACCATTGCGGGGTGCGGCATGACTATCGGAGCAACAACGGGCGTGGTTTGCGTCTCAACGAATATTGGCAGGTCGTGGAATTCATTCAGTGTTCCAATCAGTGCCGGAATGAATG
Organism: uncultured Verrucomicrobiae bacterium; assembly: GCA_963764165.1. Taxonomy (GTDB): domain Bacteria; phylum Verrucomicrobiota; class Verrucomicrobiia; order Limisphaerales; family Palsa-1400; genus Palsa-1400. The sequence goes on along the minus strand of CAVXRD010000002.1, from coordinate 376,554 downwards.
TGGCCGTCTCGCCGGATGGCTCGCTAATTGCCCTGGCACACCCCGCCATCAATGGCGTTCTCCTCTCCACGAATTCGGGCGTTACTTGGGTGACGAATCGTGCAAGTTCCTTGTTCAAACCGGCGGTAGTGATGTTTTCGGGGGATGGAACGCATTTGTTTGCGTGGTATGGCGATTATTTAAACCTCTCGACAAACCGTGGATTAACTTGGCAGCCGTTGTCCCGAAACGTGCCTTTTGGCAGCGATTGGATGGGACAGCAACTAATCTCCTTCGGTTCCGGTGGCACTTTACTTTTGTCTACTAACGGCGGAATATCATGGTTCCAGAAGTACCCCTACAGCGACAGCCAGTACAATTCGGCAACCATATCGGCTGACGGGATGAAGCTGAGCGCAGTTGAAGACAACTACGGGATTCTCGTATCGACAAATTCCGGGTCCAACTGGACCCGGTCTAGCATAGCAACTTGGGAGTGGACCGATGCAAGTGCTGCGGACGGTGCTCGGTTGGTTTCATGCCCCGCGTCAGTATCGGAAGGGACTCCTTATGGAGTTTATACCTCAACCAACTATGGATTGACATGGGGTCAGGATCTCGCTTTAACGAACGGTGGACCGGCGATCGCTATCTCTCAAGATGGAACCCGGATTTGCGGGGCGCTTGGCACAGGCGGCCTTTTCATCGCTTTATGGCCTCCGAGTTTGAAGTTTCAACCTGTTGGAGCAAATGTTGTATTATCATGGACTGCCCCCTCGAAAGGCTGGGCATTGCAACGAGCGGTCGATTTATCGGCCAACATCTGGACAAATGTTTCGATGGCGTCGACTGTATCCAATTGGGAGCAACAAGTGATCGTCACAAATGACACGACCGCACGATTTTTCCGGCTAACTTTTACGCTACCGTGACGCCTCGGCGGGCAGATGGCAGCATGGCAAGCCCCTGCCGGGCGCAATTAACATGAACTTCGCTGACGGGCACGGCGAACTGGTCAAACTGCCCCACCTCTGAAACTACTATTGGCACCTTTTCAGCCCGATTTCTGGACGAATACTGCGAAATAGGTTTTAACGCCAACGGGCCACGAGGCAAAGGCCCATAGGCACCAAGGATTTGTGAGAAGCGCAAACTTTGCAAAAATTCCCCTTGACGGATCGCGCATCAGGGATTAGCTTAGGCCCAGTTAGGAAAAAACTCTATCTGCTTAGGTTCGATAGTTAGGTCCGATGTCCGTCACCCCCCGAACGACTGGTTGTTCCCGGTCATTGTTTTTGGTCGCAAGGCGAATGCGGTTAAGGTGGAACCGTCGATATTCACCGGAGCCAGATTGCCGCCGGCCTGATCAGCGATCCGCAGGCTTCACCCTGATTGAGTTGCTCGTCGTGGTGTCTGTAATTGCCATCCTGGCGGGACTGCTCCTCCCCACTCTCGCCAAAGCCAAGGGGCTTTCGGGGCGCGCAAGCTGCGCCGGCAATCTCAAGCAGCTCAATCTTTGCTGGCAGATGTACGCCGATGATAATCAGGGCGTTCTCGCGCCCAACAATTGGATCGCATATATTGGCGCGGGCGGTGGCGTGAACGAAAGTTTGTCGTGGTGCAACGGTGACGCCTCTGTCGACGCCACCACCGCGAACATACAGGCCGGGCTGTTGTATCCTTACAATAAGTCACCCTGCATTTATCATTGTCCGGCGGACGTTTCAACGATTTCGGACGCGTCGGGCAATTCGTTGCCGAAATTGCGGACGCGCAGCTACAACATGAGCCAATCTGTCAACGGGCTTGGCATGATGGTGGATCCGAGCTTTAACGGCGGCGAGGCGGTTGACGCCACCCAGCCCTGCTTTGCGAAAATGTCAGCGATTACGAATCCCGCTCCCTCGGGCTTGTTTGTCTTTGTGGATGAAAACGAAGGGACGTCGATGAGCCCGCAATTTGGCTACCCCATGGTGAACGACGGCTATTACGGGTATTGGTGGGACATGCCCGCCAATTGGCACGGGCAAGGCGCCAATTTTTCCTTCGCCGACGGCCATGTCGAATACTGGCATTGGCAGGCGCCGATGCTGGACACGATCCCGGCCCGGACGGTCTGCCAGTTAGTGCTGCCGGCGCAATGGCCTGATTACCTCCGGGTCGGCAACGCCATGCGGATGAAGCCCGAGGATGGGACGGCGGATTGAAGGCAGAAATACATTTATCTTGATTCCATCGCCAAGTCCTGATTAGCTTGACTCACCAAAGGCTAATGCACAGCCGCCTCACAAAACCCCAGCAGGGATCAACCGCAGGGAACATGCGGAAGGCAGGCTTCACTCTCATCGAATTGCTCGTGGTCATCGCGATCATTGCCATTCTCGCCGCGTTGCTTCTTCCGACCCTCGCCAAGGCGAAGGAACAAGGCCAGCGCGCCAATTGCATCGGCAACCTCCGCCAATTGACTCTGTGCTGGGAAATGTATGCTGACGACGACAAAGGAATTTTCGCGCCGAATAATTGGATTTATACGATCACAGTGTCCGACTTTTCGTCCACCTCCTGGTGCAATGGCAATGCGCTGCTCGACACGAACACGGCCAATCTGCAAACAGGACTTCTTTACCCGTACAACAAGTCGACGGGAATCTATCATTGTCCTTCCGACAAGTCGACGGTGGTCGATGCCAGCGGCAATCCGCTGTCCTTTCAGCGCGTTCGCAGCTACAACATGAGCCAGTCAGTCAATGGGCTGGGGTTTGTTGTGAACCCCGACTCCGGGTACGCAGTCGACGCGACCCAGCCGTGCTTCAGCAGCTTCTCGCAAGTGACTAATCCGCCAGTATCGCGGCTCTTCGTCTTTCTCGATGAAAGTGAGCAGACTTTGGAAGATGACCAATTTGGCTACCCGATGATCAACTATGATTATGGCAATTGGTGGGACATGCCGTCCAATCGCCATGACCAGGGCGCCGATTTTTCCTTTGCAGACGGCCATGTGGAATACTGGCACTGGAAGGCTCCCATGCTCACCACCGTGCCGGAAGGCACCGGCGTCACTCCAGTCACGCCTGCGCTGAAATCAGATTACATCCGGGTCGGCAATGTGATGCGGCAAAAGCCGTATGATGGGCTGGCGGATTAGTCCCAGCATGCTATGGGTGGCGTTCTGGTAAACAGATTCCGGGTGCAGGACAAAATTCTTCACGAAAAGAGCGGCAACGGCGGAAGAATTTTGTCCTGCACCCATGGTTCACCGTGCGCCAAAGCAACTGTTACCCGTCTCGGTGGTTCCCACAATTTGCGAAATTACCTTGACGAATGCTCCAGGGGCTGATAGCATCTTCGCGCTTTATAACCAACGTCACCAATGGAACTCAAAGTAGCTTGCAATTGCGGACAGAATTATAAATTCGACGTCACCCCAGTTGGAAACCAAATGCCATTTGCCGTCGCCTGCCCCTCGTGCGGTGTCGATGGGACGGCTGCGGCAAACACAATTCTGGGCCAAATGCCCGCGGCTCCCGCGCCCGCGCCAGTGCTAGCCAAGCCCTCTTTAAGTTTGAGCGCGGCGGCGGCTCCCGCCGTGCCCGCGCCGCCGCCTATTGCCGCCGCGCCGCGCATGGCCATGCCAGCCACGGCTGCCAGGGCGAAGGGGGAGTATAGTTTCGGGATGGGGGTTCTTGGAGCCTTCATTGGCAGCGCTGTGGGCGGCGGGATTATGTTCGCGCTTTCCGTTTGGATGGGTTTTCGCTTTCCTCTTCTTGGGGCGGGAATTGGTTTTGGCACGGTCTGCTTGCCCGCGCCATGGCCCGCGGACAGGATTCCTCCCTCGGGGCTGTCGCGGCTGTTTTCGCGGTTTTGGCCACAACCTTGACGCTGTATTTGATTTACGGAGTTTTCCCGATCATTTGCCTTATCTCCGTCGCGGTAAGCGCAAGCGCGGCCTATCGCACGGCTTCCTGACCTCGGCTCGAGAAGCGCCTCTTTTCGCAAATCCGCAATACGGCAGACTTGGGAGCCTGCGCTGCGAAGAAGCTGTCGCCGTCAGGCGCGCGTCTCCCCGACTTCTGCGTTAATAAGTTTTTAACGCTCCCGCTCCGCCTTTTAACTAACGCCTTTCCGCTTCCAGTGTCATTTTGACAATAGTAATTGGCGCGTTACCCGCGCAAATCTATGAACGACTTCATTTTTGTCGGGGCGATCATTGCATTCTTTGCGATCGCTGCGTTGTATACGCGCTTTTGCGAGAAGCTCTAGCTTCCTCGCATGTGGAAACCTCTATGTGGAATCTCATTGTAGGAATCGTGTCGGTGCTCCTTTTCATCTACCTGCTGGTCGCCATGCTTCGGCCGGAAAAATTCTAAGGATATTATGTCGCGCCCCCTTGATTGGTTGCAATTGGCTCTATTTGTAGGCTTGCTGGCTGTGATCACAAAGCCGATCGGCCTCTACCTCGGCCATGTTCTTGATGCCAGGGGCAAAACCTGGCTGGATCCGATCTTCAAGCCGCTCGAGCGCCTGACGTATTGGCTTATGGGAGTCGACCCGGAAAAGGAGCACGATTGGAAGCTCTACACCTTTGCCATGCTGCTCTTCAGCCTCGTAAGCTGCCTTTTCACTTACGCCATTTTGAGGCTGCAAAAATATCTGCCGCTGAATCCGCAGGGCTTCGACAATCTCACGCCTGATCTCGCTTTCAATACCGCTGTGAGTTTCACCACCAACACCAATTGGCAGAGCTATTCCGGCGAAAGCACAATGTCCTATTTTTCGCAGATGGTGGCGCTTGTCATTCATAATTTCACCTCGGCCGCGGTGGGAATTGCGCTGGGAGCGGCCCTGGTTCGTGGCATTGCGCGGCATACCGCCAAAACGCTTGGCAACTTCTGGGTGGATCTGGTTCGCGTCACCTACTATTTGCTGCTGCCTGTTTGCATAGTCTTCGCGGCCGTGTTGATTTCGCAGGGCATGATTCAAAACTTCAAGGGTTATACTAAAGTCAAATTGACCGAAGCCTACACCATCCAAGTTCCCAAGACCGATGAAAAAGGCCAGCCTGTGATGACGAATACGGCCATCACCGTCGACGGCAAAACCGTGATGACCAACACGCCTGTCATGGTGGATCAAAAAGTGGAGGAACAGACGATTCCACAAGGGCCGATGGCCTCGCAAGTCGCCATCAAAATGCTCGGCACCAACGGCGGCGGCTATACTAATGCCAACGCCGCGTATCCGTTCGAGAATCCGACGCCGCTCTCGAATTTTCTGCAAATGCTCTCGATCTTTGCCATCGGCAGCGGGTTGACGTATTACCTCGGCCGTCAAACAAAAAATCAAGCGCACGGCTGGTCGGTGTGGGCGGCGATGATGGTGTTGTTCATCGCGGGGCTTGCGCTTTGCTGGTGGGCTGAGGCGAGAGGCAATCCCATCCATCAGAATCTTGGATTGATGGCGTCCGGCGGCAATATGGAAGGCAAGGAAGTTCGCTTCGGCATTTTCAACTCGGCGCTTTTCGCCACCGTCACCACGGATGCTTCGTGTGGCGCTGTCAATTCCATGCACGATTCCTTCACCGCGCTCGGTGGATTTGTGCCGCTGTTCAATATCCAATTGGGCGAAATCATTATTGGCGGTGTTGGCGCGGGGCTTTACGGAATGCTCGTGTTCGTCGTGCTGGCGGTGTTTATCGCGGGCTTGATGGTGGGCAGAACGCCTGAGTATCTCGGCAAGAAAATCCAATCCTACGACGTGAAAATGGCGATGCTCGCGCTGCTGGTGCTGGCGCTGTCCATCCTCGGCTTCGCAGCTTGGGCTTCGGTCAGCAAATGGGGGACGGATGCGCTGAATAATTCCGGCCCGCACGGACTGAGCGAAATTCTCTACGCCTTCAGCAGCGCCAATGGAAACAACGGCAGCGCCTTTGCCGGCTTGAGCGCGAATACGCCGTGGCTCAACACGACGCTTGGCATCGCGATGCTGGTGGGGCGATTCCTGATGATCGTTCCAATCATGGGTTTGGCTGGCTCGCTGGCCGCCAAGAAAATTTCGCCCCCCAGCGCGGGGACTTTTCCCTGCTCGGGCGTGACGTTCGTGGTGCTGCTGCTCGGCACGATTCTGCTGGTGGGCGCGCTGAATTTTCTGCCTGCGCTGTCGCTCGGGCCGATCATCGAGCATTTCCTGACCAACGCCGGCAAACTTTATTGATCCTATGACGCAAAAAGCCCCCTCTTTATTTGACTGGACCATCGCCGGGCCGGCGGTCATCAACGCGTTCAAGAAACTTGACCCGCGCGTGATGGTTCGCAATCCGGTGATGTTCGTCACGATGGTTGGCGCGGCGCTGACCACGATCGCCATTTTCACCGGCGCCCCAGCAGAGCGCGGTTTCATTTTCCAACTCGCGCTCTGGCTTTGGTTTACCGTGCTCTTTGCCAATTTCGCGGAAGCCGTTGCCGAAGGCCGCGGCAAAGCCCAGGCGGACAGCCTTCGCCGGAGCCGCAAGGACACGATGGCCCGGCGCCTTCGCAATAATACCGAAGAACGCGTCCCCGCGACGGACCTGGCCAAAGGGGATCTCGTCGTCTGCGAGGCCAACGACGTCATTCCCGCCGACGGCGACGTGATTGAAGGCATCGCGAGTGTTGACGAAGCGGCTATTACGGGCGAGTCTGCGCCCGTTATTCGCGAGAGCGGCGGTGATCGCTGCGCGGTTACCGGAGGAACTCGCGTTCTGAGTGATCGCATCGTGATTCGCATCACGTCGGAGAAGGGGAACACGTTCCTGGATCGCATGATCGCCATGGTGGAAGGCGCGCGCCGGCAGAAAACACCCAACGAAATCGCGCTCACTATATTATTGTCAGCACTGACCATCATCTTCCTCCTGGTCTGCGTGACGTTGAAAGCGTTTGGCGCTTATTCGAATACGGATTTTTCCGTGCCTGTGCTTGTGGCGTTATTGGTTTGCTTGATACCGACGACCATCGGTGGATTGCTAAGCGCCATTGGCATCAGCGGGATTGACCGGCTGATTCGCCGCAACGTCATGGCCGTCAGCGGGCGCGCCGTGGAGGCGGCGGGAGACGTGGACGTTCTTCTGCTTGACAAGACAGGAACCATCACGCTCGGCAACCGCATGGCGACTGCCTTCATTCCTGCCCCGAACATAAAGCCTGAACGCCTCGCCGATGCGGCTCAACTTGCGTCGCTGGCGGACGAAACGCCGGAAGGCCGCAGCATCGTCGTGCTGGCGAAGGAGAAATTCAATTTGCGCGGGCGCGAAGTGGCGCAACCGCACGCGACGTTTGTTCCATTCACTGCGCAAACTAGAATGAGCGGTGTTGATTTTCCCGCCGTGAATGGATCATTGGCGCGAAGCATTCGCAAAGGCGCGGCGGAATCGATTTCCATTTTCGTCGACCACGCGGGCGGAAAGTTTCCCGCGCCCGTCACCTCCGCGGTCGAGGACATTTCGCGCGCGGGCGGCACGCCGCTCGTGGTGGCGGAAGGGCGCGATGTTCTTGGCGTCGTGCAGCTCAAGGACGTCGTCAAGGGCGGCATCAAAGAGCGGTTCGCGCAGTTGCGGAAAATGGGAATTCGCACTGTGATGATCACGGGCGACAACCAACTCACCGCTGCCGCCATCGCCGCCGAAGCCGGCGTGGACGATTTTATGGCCCAGGCCACGCCGGAGCAAAAACTCAAGCGCATCCGCGAGGAGCAGGCCGCCGGCCACCTCGTTGCGATGACGGGCGACGGCACCAACGACGCGCCCGCCCTGGCCCAGGCCGATGTTGGCGTCGCGATGAACACCGGCACGCAGGCCGCGCGCGAAGCCGGCAACATGGTCGATCTCGACAGCAATCCAACGAAGCTCATCGAGATCGTGGAAATCGGAAAACAGCTTTTGATCACGCGCGGCTCGCTGACCACCTTCAGCATCGCCAACGACATAGCAAAATATTTCGCCATCGTCCCTGCGATGCTGATGGGAACCTTTCCCGCCATCGCTCCGCTGAACGTGATGTCGCTGCACAGCCCCAGCAGCGCCATTTTGAGCGCGGTCATCTTCAACGCGCTCATTATTATTGCGCTGATTCCGCTGGCATTGCGCGGCGTGGCCTACAAGCCGATTGGGGCCGAGGCCATTCTCCAGCGCAACCTTCTTATCTACGGCTTGGGCGGCATCGTGATTCCGTTCGTCGGCATCAAGATTATCGACGTGGTGATCACAGCTTTGAAATGGGCGTAATTATGAAAGAATTCCTCAATCAATTCAGAAGCGCCGTCATGAGCACGGTTGTGCTGGCGGTGGTATGTTGCGGATTGTATCCGCTGTTAGTCTTCGGACTCGGGCGGGCATGGGCCGACAAGGCCGACGGCAGTCTTATTATTGACAAAAGTGGAACCATTCGCGGCTCGAAGTTGATCGGGCAAAATTTCACCGGCGCGAAATACTTCCATCCGCGCCCGTCCTCCGCTGGCGACAACGGCTACGATCCAACCAGCTCAAGCGGAAGCAACCTCGGCCCGACGTCCAGGAAGCTCGCCGACTCCATCACGCAGAATATCGCGGATTACCGTTCGCAAAACGGCCTGGCCACGAACGCTTCCGTTCCCGCCGACGCCGTCACCGGTTCGGCGAGCGGATTGGACCAGCACATCAGCCCGGAAAACGCCGCCTTGCAAGCGCCACGCGTGGCGAAAGAGCGGGGGCTGAAGCTTGAGGAATTGAAGGCGCTGATTGTCGAATACACGGATCAGCCCGGCCTCGGCTTTCTTGGGGAACCGGGGGTTAATGTCCTCCGGTTGAACCTCGCCCTTGACGGCATCAAATAGCATCCCCTGATTGGGGGATGGAATTTTATTTGAGGTAACGCGGGAAACGAGCGAGATTTCCCTCATGTCGACATTGCCCGAAGCTCCTGCCGCTTATAAGAAGCTGCTGCAGCGCGCGCGCGGAATCGCGCTCGCCACCAGCGCCGCCAGCGTCCTGACGTGGGATCAGGAAACCTACATGCCCGCGAAATCGCTGCCCTACCGCGCGGAGCAACTGGCGTGGCTGTCGGGTTATTCGCACCGCCAATTTATTGCCAAGCAAGTCGGCCAATGGATTTCTGAATGCGAGCAGCACGGATTTGCGCCGGATTCCGATCAGGCGGGAAATTTGCGCGAATGGCGCCGCCAATACGACCGCGCCACCAAAGTTCCGCCGCGGCTGATTGAAAAGCTGGAGCGCGTGCGCGCCCACTCGCGCGAGGCGTGGCGGCAGGCGCGTCAACAATCGGATTTTTCCATCTTCAAACCGCACCTCGACAAAATCCTCGACTTGACACGCAAGATGGCCGATTGCTGGGGCTACCAGGAATCGCCTTATGACGCGCTGATTGAAGGTTACGAGCCTGGCGCGAAAGCGTCGCAGTTGCGCCAGCTTTTCGCGGAGATGCGTCCCGCCATCGAGCGCGTCCTGGGGCCGGCGGTCGCCAAATCCGCCGAGGTGCCCAAGGATTTGCTCAAGGGCGAATATCCCGTCGCCGCCCAGCAAGCCTTCAATCGCAAAGTGGCGGAGGCGATCGGGTTCGATTTCAAAGCGGGCCGCATCGACACCACGACGCACCCGTTTTGCTCAACCGTCGGAGCAGGGGATTGCCGTTTGACGACGCGTTATGACGAAAGCGAATTCGCCCAATCGCTTTACGGCGTCCTCCACGAGGCGGGACACGGGATGTATGAGCAGGGATTGGTGCAGGACGATTACGGCACGCCGAATGGTTCCGCGGTTTCGCTCGCCATTCACGAATCTCAATCGCGCCTTTGGGAGAATCATGTGGGCCGCGCGCCCGCCTTTTGGGAGCATTGGCATTCTATGGCCTGCGAGTTTCTTCCCGGTTTGAAGAAATTCTCCCCCGAGCAAATTTCCGCGGCGGTCAACCGGGTTTCGCCGAGTTTCATTCGCGTGGAGGCGGACCAAGTGACTTACGATCTGCACATCATTTTGCGGTTCGAAATCGAAGTGAATTTGGCTGAGGGAAAATTGAAGACTTCCGACATCCCCGCTTATTGGAACGAGCAATTCGAGAAAATGTTCGGGTTGAAGGTCACAAAGGACTCCGAGGGCTGCCTGCAGGATATTCATTGGTCCATCGGGCTGATTGGCTACTTCCCGACGTATTCGCTCGGCAACTTGAATGCCGCGCAATTGATGCGCCGCGCGGCCGCAGATAATCCGTCGCTGGCCGGCGAATTGGCGAGCGGGGAATACAAGCCGCTGCTGACGTGGCTGCAGGATAAGATTCATCGCAAAGGATCGCGCTACAATCCGCGAGAGCTGATCCGGCTCGCCACCGGGGAGCCGACTGGCATAAGCGACCACGTCAATTATTTGACGGGAAAATTCGCTGCTGCGGCGTAGATTTTTGTCGGAGCGCGGCTGTGTCGAAGACCAGCCGCAGCAGCATTCGATTAAACTAACGCGCCTCTAGGTTTTGACGTTGCTGCGGCTGATCTTCGACACAGCCGTATCTCCGAGGGCTTTGGGAAGCATCAAAACTTTCGCGCACATACCCGGCAGTCAATACAATGTTTTATCGGGTGTGGCGAACCATTCGCGCATGACAGCCACGCCCTCCTCGCGCAGCCATTCGTGAATGGGCAGTTTTCGCGCCGCGAGCGGCACAGTCAATTCCTGATAGATGTGCGCGTCGTCAAATCCAATGGCGGCAGCGTCCGCCCGCGTGGCGGCAAAGACGATGCGATCGACCCGCGCCCAGTAAGCCGCTCCAAGGCACATCGGGCACGGTTCGCAACTTGTGTAAAGCACACAGCCGCCTAAGACGAACGTGTTCAACGCCGTCGCCGCGGAGCGGATGGCCGTAACCTCCGCGTGCGCCGTCGGGTCGTTCGTCGAAGTCACCTTGTTCCAGCCTCGCGCGACTATGGAATCGCCGCGAGTGATAACGGCGCCGAATGGCCCGCCATCTTTGGCGCGCATGTGTTCCGCCGCCAGCGCAATGGCGGCGCGCATGAAAATGGAATCTTTCTCAGTCGATGGTTGCATTACCGGGTCCGCCCCCCGCGCCGCGGGCGCTGGGTATTTTTGGAGCGGCGCTGAATTTTTGGCCCGCTGAATCCCTTGTCCGCCGCCGGCCGGAATTTCCGAACCGGCTCGATGGTTCTTTCTCGTTCCCGGGCAACGAAGTTAATCGGGCAGCCTTCGTAACCAAACGCCTTGCGCATTTCCTGCGACAGGTATTTCCGATATTGGTCCGAAAGCAAATCGGTGCGGTTCACGAAAAGCAGGAAGGTCGGCGGAGCGGGTTTGATTTGCGTCGCGTAAAAAAACTTTAACCGATGTCCCGCCGAACTGACCGGCTGCCGCCGTTCGATGGCGTCGTTCAGCGTGCGATTGAGGATCGACGTCGGCACTTTTTGCTTAAGCTGCGAGACGACGTAGCGGATCGATTCGAGCAGGCGATCAAGGTGAAACCCCGTTTCCGCAGAAGTGAAAATGACCGGTGCGTAATCAAGGAAGAACAACTGCTCCTGCACCCAAGTTGCAAATTCGGAAAGCGTCGTCAACGCCCGGGCCTGGCCTTCTCGGTAACCTTCACGGCGCTCCGCCGCCATTTCGCGCCGGCCATGTTCGAGGCCGGGAGTGGCAAGGTCCCATTTGTTGATGACCAGGATGCACGCTTTGCGCTCCTCGGTGATTTTATCCGCCACTTTCTTGTCCTGCTGCGTGATGCCGGCGGATGCATCGAGCACCAGCAGGGCCAGATCGCAGCGGGCAATGGATTCCTCCGTGCGTTTGACGCTGAAAAACTCGATGGAATCATCCACCCGCGCGGCCTTGCGCACACCCGCAGTGTCAATAAGAAGATATTTTTGACGCACGCCGTCCGTTTCGACTTCGAACGGCACATCCACCGAATCGCGCGTGGTTCCAGCAATCGGCGAAACGATGACGCGCTCGGAATTCGTCAGTTTGTTGATGATCGACGATTTGCCGACATTGGGCCGGCCCACGATGGCGATTTTCAACGGCGGTTCGGCGGCGGCGATGGCCTCGGATTCAGCCGCCGGGGGCAGGGCGGCCATCGCGGCGCCCATCAGCGCGTCAATGCCGCGTTGATGAATGGCGCTGACGGGAAAAATCTTGTCGAAGCCCAATTCGGAAAACTCGCCCGCGCCGACGTCGTCCCGGTCATTGTCCACCTTGTTGACAGCCATCAAAACGATCTTCTTGGCCCGGCGCAATTTCTCAGCCACTTCCTTGTCGAGAGGAACGACGCCTTCATGGACGTTGACAACAAGAATAATGACCGCCGCCGCCTCAATCGCTATCTGGACTTGCTCGAAAGCAGCCTGAGTAATGACATCAGCAGCCTTCTCACCGTGGACCAGCCCGATGCCTCCCGTGTCAACGAGCGTGAACGGGCGTCCCTCCCATTCAACCTCGGCCGTGACGCGGTCGCGCGTCACTCCCGGCTGGTCGTGGACAATGGCAATGCGGCGTCCGGCAATGCGGTTGAACAGGGCCGATTTTCCGACGTTCGGACGACCGACAATGGCGATGAGATCAGACATTCCCGGCGAGCATAGCCCGAAACGACCTTTGCCTCAAACCATCTTATCATTTCGTTTTTCGGCGCGGCTGCATGGCGGCAACAAGCCGGTAACATTTCCCGCTTGCGGCTGTTTTCCCATGCCGGGCGTTGTCTGATTTCCCATTCCTTCGCCCATGTTCGGTTTTGTCTTGCGACGGAAAGAACGGCGGGGACACAATCAACGTTCGCTGCAATGTGATGGCGGCGGAACGAATCACCGGCGCGAGCGCTGGAAACAGAATTATTATTATGCGTTGGAGCCAGGCTTTAATTCCGACTCTGAAAGAAACCCCGGCGGAAGCCGAGATCATTTCGCACAAGCTGCTTTTGCGAGCCGGATTGGCCCGGAAATTGACCGGCGGGCTTTACATTTTTCTCCCGCTCGGACTGCGCGCGCTGCGCAAAGTGGAAAAAATCGTGCGCGAGGAAATGGATCGGACGGGCGCCCTCGAGATTCTCATGCCCGCCCTTCAGCCGCCGGAAATCTGGCAGCAGAGCGGCCGTTACGAAACGGCGCGGGGCGTTCTTTTCAAAGCCCGCGACAAGGCCAACAAGGAATGGGTGCTCGGCCCGACCCACGAGGAGGTCGTCACCACCTTGGTGGCGGGCGAATTGAGTTCCTACCGCCAATTGCCAAAAAATTTCTACCAAATCCAGACGAAATTCCGCGACGAAATCCGCCCGCGCTTCGGCCTCATGCGCGCCAAGGAATTCATCATGAAGGACGCTTACAGCTTCGACACCACGGACGAAGCGGCGCTGGTCAGCTACAAAAAAATGTATGACGCCTACACCCGCATCTTCCAGAGGTGCGGATTGAAGACAATGGCGGTCGAGGCGGACACCGGGATCATGGCTGGAAAATTTTCGCACGAATTCATGGTTCCCGCCGAAACCGGCGAAAACGAAGTCGCCTGGTGCGAGCAATGCCAATACGCGGCCAACGTTGAAAAAGCCACCAGCCGCGTTTCGAAAACGGAATCAACATCCGTCGGCGCGCCGGAAAAATTTGCCACGCCGGGCGTGGTCACTATTGAAGCCTTGAGCCGCGCGCCGTATTCGGTGGCGGCGGATCGCCAGATCAAAACGCTCGTCTACATTGTCGAGGACAAGCCGGCGCTTATTTTGATGCGCGGCGATCATCAATTAAACGAAACGAAGCTTGCGGGGGCCCTCGGCACCGCCACATTCCGCCCCGCCGAAGCGGAGGAAATCGCGGCCTTGCTGAAGGCGCGCCCCGGCAGCCTTGGCGCGGTCGGCGTGACTCATGCGCCGGTGTATGCGGATGAGACGCTGCGCGGCGCGGCCAACATGACGACGGGCGCGAACGAAGACGGTTTTCATTTGAGTCAAGTAGACATCGGGCGCGACATCACGGTGCAAAAGTGGAGCGATTTCCGCCTCGTGAAAGCGGGCGAGCCGTGCGCCAATTGCGGCCAGCCCCTGCATATTCGCCGCGCCATCGAAGTCGGTCACGTTTTCAAGCTCGGCACCAAATTTAGCGAGGCGTTGAACGCGATGTTTCTCGATGAAACCGGCCAGAAACGCCCGGCCATCATGGGCTGCTACGGCATCGGCGTGACCCGCACGATGCAAGCCATCATCGAGCAGTCCAATGACAAGGACGGCATCATCTGGCCGCTCAGCGTCGCGCCCTATACAGTGTGTTTGACACCGCTTTCGATTGCGCCGGACGGCGCCGTGATGAAGCTGGCGGAGCAGCTTTACGCTGATTTAACGGCTCGCGGCGTGGATGTCATCATGGACGACCGGGACGAGCGCCCGGGAGTGAAATTCAAGGACTCCGAATTGATCGGCTTCCCGATCCGCGTCGGCATTGGCGAGAAATCACTGGCCAAGGGAGAAGTGGAATTGAAGATGCGCGGCGGTGTGTTGACACCTGTGAAGGTAGAAGAGGCATTGGCGAAAGTGACGGAGAAACTGGCGCCGCCAGCCTGACTTCCAAGGTAGGGACGCCTCGCCGAGGCGTCCGGGGACATTCGCAAGTCCCAACGCGCTCGAATAATGCCACGACCTCGGACGCCTCGGGCCGAACTTCGGCTTCCCAAAGGCGTACCTGCCAGGAATCAGGGCGTCAGATTCTTGGGATCCACGCCGCTCCAAAGGAACGACTCCATCGCGCTGAGCTGCTTGTCGCCGTCCCAAAGTGTGACGCGCCAGGCCACCAAGTGTCCGAATTTCTTATATTTGTCGCCCGTGATCCTGAATTCAGACCAATTATTAAGCCAGCCAGTTTTGACGACGGGCTGCTGCAAAGTGACAGTTTGCAGGGTGTCGTTGGTCAGGCAGCGCATTTCCGCCCGCATCGTCAAATGAGTCCAGTCGACTTTCTTCGCCTTCCATTCCACGGCGAGGCGCACACCTCCCTGGTTCCCGGGAGACTTCCTCAAAATAGCCTGATAGGCGTCTCGTTCATAGAGGCTGGGCGAAAGAGCGTAACGGCCCTGCTTATCCAAATACTGGGGCAAAACCTTGACGACCTTGCCCTCGCCCGCGTCAACGGCGGGCGCAAGCAAAGCAAAACTCAAAATCACGAGCGCGGTGATTTGGCGCATTGGCAAAGGATGGGCTGGCGGCCGTCAAATGTAAACTCGCTTTCGATTTCCGCGGAAACATAATGGCGGCGTTTTTGTGGCATCGAAAAATTCTCAGTCAAGATGGCCGGTGAAGGCGCGTTATGGTCTGGCGGCATTGGCCGGCTTGATGATGAGCGCCGGGTTCTCCCCGTGGGAAATTGCCGGCGCGGCCTGGGCGGGGCCAGGCTTGCTTCTTTTCGCCGCGCTGGGCGAACGCGGCTGGCGCGCTTTCAGGATCGGTTTTTTTGGAGGGACAGTTCATTTTCTGAGTTCCATTTACTGGCTGCTGGCCATGCCATTTGCCTGGCACGGAATACCGATCGCGCCCGGGCTCGCCTGGATCGCGTTGAGCGGGTATTGCGGAATCTATTTTGGATTGTGGGTGTGGTTTTCCTGGCGGATTTTTCCGGTGAAACCCGGCGGCGCGGAATTATCGTTGACGCAGCGGGCGGATGAATTTCTCGCTGCGGCTGGACTGCGGCGGGTGCAGTGGGCGTTGGTGTGCGGGGCAGGGTGGGTGGGGCTGGAACTCATGCGCGGCTTGTTCCTCAGCGGATTCCCGTGGAATTATTTGGGCAACTCGCAATCCGCCATGCTGCCGTTGATTCAAATGGCGTCGGTGACGGGCGTTTACGGCGTCTCGTTCTTGATGGCGTGGTTCTCCGTTGCCATTGCCAGCGCGCTCGTCGGCTTGTGGCGCAAGCCCTCCACCATCTCAATCTGGAGCCAGGCATTTCTTCCGCTCTTGGCGGTGGCTTGCGATGGCGCCTACGGGATGTTGAAAGTTGGCGACCGCATTCCGAAGCCGGAGCGCGAAATAAAAGTCGCACTCATCCAGCCCAGCATTCCGCAGACATTAATCTGGGATCCGAAAGAGAATACGAATGGTTTCCTGAAAGTCCTTGAGTTGTCGCGGAAAGCGCTGGCTGAGAAGCCCCGCCTTATTTTGTGGCCGGAATCCGCGCTGCCCGATTACGGCCCCCAGGACGAAGCGACTGTCGGCGAGTTGATTCGGCGGAGCATTCGGGAATTGCTGGCGGATCATTCGGCGTGGCTGATTCTCTGCGGCGATTCCGAGGAGGCGCTTCCGTCAGGGGAGGAGGCGGCTTACAATGCCAGCCTGCTGATTGATCCGGAGGCGCACCTTCAGGCCACCTACCACAAACGGCGTCTGGTCATTTTTGGCGAGTACATTCCGCTTGTGCGCTGGCTGCCGTTCCTGAAAATCCTGACTCCCATCGGCAGCGGTTTTACGGCGGGCGACCGGGCGGTGCCGTTCGATTTGACGGGCCTCTCGGCGCGAACATCAGTGCTGATTTGCTTCGAGGATATGTTCCCGCAGGAAGCGCGCGAGCACGTCGATGGTGACACGGATTTTCTCATCAACCTGACAAACGATGGCTGGTTCGGAGCTGGCGCCGAGCAAAAGCAGCAGGCGGCCGGGGCGGTGTTTCGGGCGGTCGAAAATGGCGTCCCGCTCCTGCGCTGCTCCAATAATGGTTTGACGTGCTGGATCGATTCCGCCGGCCGCCTCCGCGAATATTTGCACCAAGGGAACGACATTTACGGGCCAGGCTATCTGACGCCCGCGATTCCGCTGCGCAGCGCGGAAAACCGCGGCATGACCTATTACACCCGGCATGGCGACGTCTTCGCGTGGACGTGCTCGGGCATCGCCGGCTGGGTGCTTCTGCTCAGTTTCAGGCGTTCCCAATGGGTGGGGCGAGACCCTGTCGAGATCTGATCAGATTCTTTCGAGTCTCTCCCAAGCGCACTACTGATGGTCAGAATTGCCCTTGTCATTGGCATTGTTCGTGCTATGATTGCAATCATAGGTCGGTTTATGCAAATAATTGAGTTTATCCGAACTCGCGTTCTGCCGCCGCTGTCCTTTGGTTTGTTTGTGGCGGCGGAAGGGGCCGTCCTTTACGTCCTCTATCGCACCTTCGTGGCTCCCTGAGACCGGAAGGGGAGGGGAGTGATTTAATCAGGAAGGACCGAACTCAGGAAAAGAGGCTGAAGTTGATTTCGCGCACCCCTTTTATTCGTGGTCCAGCGGACGTGTTTGCCACCGGCATATTTCCCCTGACTCGCATCGTTCCCATCGCGTGGAAAATGCCCTGGGGCCTCCGTTCCTGAGTTCGGCCGTTCCTGATTAAATCTGGCGCAGTTTGCCCGCCTTTGTTTCCTTCTGTTGGCTCTTTGTCAATAGTTGACATGCTGTCGCGTCAGGGCGAAAATCTCGCGAGCCAGGAATGACCTTTCTTCCCATCGTTGAGCGGGAATTGCGCGTGGCCTCAAGGCGGCGCGGAACGTTCATGATGCGCCTTCAAATTGCGGGCGCGGCCACGGTCGCCTTTGGCGTCTTGGCTTGCATCAGCGCCTTTGATCCAACGGTGGCCATCGGGAGGAATTTATTTTACACTCTTTCAGCCATTTGCATGCTCTATTGCCTGGTGGCCGGGCGGGTCTCAACCGCCGATTGCCTCAGCAAGGAGAAGCGCGATGGGACGTTTGGATTGTTATTCTTGACAGATTTGACGGGCTACGACGTCGTCCTCGGCAAGATGGCCGCCACCTCGCTCAACGGGCTTTATGGGCTTCTTGCCGTGTTCCCGCTGATGGCCGTGCCGCTGCTGGCCGGCGGAATGACCGGCGGCGAATTCTGGCGGATGGTGGCCGTGCTCCTCACCACCTTCCTTTTCTCCACTTCAATCGGAATCTACGCCTCAGCCCTTTGCAAAGAGCACGAACGGTCGATGGGGGCGAATTTTGGGCTGATGTTGTTGTTTGCGGCCGCGCCGCCGCTGCTGTGGGCAATCATTTCCGCGCTCGGGCACAATCCGTTTCACCCGTTCTCAAGTCCTGCGGCTTGGTTTTTTTCCGCGCTCGCGAGCGCGACTGGCGATTTCTTCCTCTACCCGTGCCCTGTCTACACTTATGTCCACAGTTTTGCCACTCAATACAGAGGGGCTCCGGAACACTTCTGGCGCTCGCTCATGCTTATTTTTTGCTGGTCGCTGGTCTTGATCCGAAAGGCGAGCCAGATTGCGCCGACTTCGTGGCAGGACAAACCGATGACACCCCAAACTGTGAAGCGGATGGCAAGCCAGCACCGCCGCCGCTGGTGGCGCGAGGGCAGAGCCGCCGCCGCGCGCGCCTTCCGCAAGCGGATGCTCGACATCGACGCCTATCTTTGGCTGACCGCGCGGCCCCATACAAAAGGACGCTACGTGTGGCTGGCGATGCTGGGCCTCGGGGGTTTGTGGCTTCTCACGGTCCACCTCATTGGCCATATCGATGAGGCCTCGAACCTATTCTACGCGTTCCTCCTGAATGGATTGCTGAAATTTTGGATGATCTCGGAAGCAGGGCATCAATTGGCCGAGGACAAGCGTTCTGGCGCATTCGAACTGCTCCTTTCGACGCCATTGACGACAGGCGAAATCTTGCGAGGACAATGGGACGCGCTGCGGCGGCAATTTCTCAGACCCGTTGTTGTAACGGTCGTCGTAGAGGTCATTTTGATGTTTACCCTCGTCCGCAATCCGCACCGCGACGAGGTTATGACTTTTCGCTGGCTGATGTTCGCTGGAATTCTAATGCTGGTGGTGGACATGCTGACCATTGGATGGGTGGCGATGGCGTCGTCGCTCAAAGAAAAGACCCATTCGCGGGCCACCGGAAAATCGACGGCCCTGATTTTATCTCTGCCGTGGATTATTTTTGGCGCCGTCGCCTATGGAACGCGCCTGGTGGTGCTGTTCTTTTTCCGCGACGAATGGGAGCCGCCGCTGGGATATGACATAGCCTGGTGGCTGGCGATTGGAATTGCGATTGACGCGATTTGCTGGCGGAAGGCGCGGCGGCGGATGCAAACTGCTTTCCGCCCGCTCGCGCTTTCCGCAACCGAAGGAGAGGCGGCGGCGATTGCGCTGGCCAAAGCGGCGGAAAAACCAAAGTCGAGGATGCCATTCCGCCGCGTTGTCAGGCGGGCGGCAATAGCCTTGATCGTGCTGGGGCTGGGAGTGTTTTTGTTGAACCGCGCCTTGCGTGTCGTTCCTCCGCCGCCACTCGTCGTGCCACTGGGCCAAAGCAACGGCCCCGTGCGCCTGTTCTGGGGCCAGCGTGATATTTCGTTCATCCTGCCGGATGGAACGTTGTGGCGCTGGACGCGTTCTAATTATGGGGAGCGTGCCACTCCCTCTGAACCCGTGCAAGTGGGCACGAACCACGATTGGGCTTCGGTCTCGATGGGAGTCCAGGATGGGCTTGGTGTCCGCACCGATGGGACTTTATGGCATTGGACAAATTTCCAATCCGAGCCGGTCCAACTGGGAACGAATCGGGATTGGAGCGAAGCGAGGATTGGCAACGATTTTGGAATTGCCCGAAAAAGGGATGGAACGCTCTGGGGGTGGGGCAAGAATGACCGCGGCCAGCTTGGATTAGGTGTCGATGCTCCGAAAATCGGTTCCATCGTGACAAATCGATCTTCGTTTTTTTGGAAGGGTGGGAAGCCTCCTCGCCCCACCTACCAAACCAATTTTGTCCCCGTGACACATGACATCACGCAAATCGGCGACCGGCACGATTGGAAGGTTCTTGGCGCGGCCAGCTACGGAATTCTTGCCATTCGCGACGACGGAACCTTGTGGACATGGGGCCTGTTTAACTATTTTAGCGCGGGAGTTTGGTCGCAATCCACGAATTTCGTCCCCACGCAGGCTTGTCTGGAATCAAACTGGGTCGGAATGAGCGGCGGTGCCAGCTTCTTGCTCAACGGCGCCGGTGAGTGGTGGAGCTTTTGGCCGCCCGCGAGACTTCCTGGGCCAGACGCACCGATTGCCGCCGTCGGCCAGTTGCTTTCAGCCAGTTTCAAGCCCGTGATGGGCCAGGTCATGACTGCAAACTGGCAGCCCGCGTTATTTGAAGTTCATCCGGACGGAACGCTGTGGAGGAGAATTTCCAGTTGGCCGATGACGAGCGCCTCGCTGGGGCCACGCCAGCGAATTGGAACGGATTCGGATTGGGCGGACGTCTGGGGCAGCTTCGGTTCCGTCATTGGTCAAAAATCGGACGGCTCCCTGTGGATTTGGGGCACGGACTTCCGCCAGCT
This sequence comes from uncultured Verrucomicrobiae bacterium, assembly GCA_963764165.1. Taxonomy (GTDB): domain Bacteria; phylum Verrucomicrobiota; class Verrucomicrobiia; order Limisphaerales; family Palsa-1400; genus Palsa-1400. The sequence continues at coordinate 356,248 of CAVXRD010000002.1, read as the reverse complement.
TCGGCATCCCGACCTCGGCGACCGTTGGAAAATTGGCGTCCAAAAAATCCGCCACCTTCTAGGCGGGCCAAACCTGTGGGTTGGGGAATATGCTTTTGGAGGCTACCAGGTGCAAAAGGATCCCGTCCCGCTGTTCAAATTTGTCAAACCTGAAAACAGGTAGGCGCAGCTCGGGCTGAATCCAATGCGTGTCAAATCAAACAGGCAACTCAAAGCAGTGCCAACAGAAGCTTACAAAGGACGCAAAGGGGGCGAAATGAGCAGGGCGCAAATTGAGTTTTGTTCCTTCTTCGTGCTCTTCGCGTGCTTCTGTTAAGATCTTTAAAACAAATTTTCATTGTCGCTGCGGAGCCTTTCGCTCAGCGGAAACCGGTGCGCAATTTCCCCTTCGCGCATGTAAATCTTTGTCTCGGTTGTCATCAATAATTCGTCGATGGCGACGGGGAATGGCTGGGTCTCCGCCGCCACCTCGTCGAATTCAGCCAGGAATTTTGGAAGATTCGACGGCGTGGATTGGAATCGCATGATGGTGGTGTGAACAATCCCGGGAATGTTAATGCCGCCGCGATTCAGTTCCGCGCTCAACGCCGCATCACCCGCCAGCTCCTCCCGAATTTTTTGCCTTATGTGAGAAATTGCGCCTGCTGAATCAGTAATGGGAAGGATGGCGGCTTTGCGCGTCAGCACCGGCTTGCCAAAAACCAATTCAAACGGCGCAATTTTCACCACATCTCTGAGCATCTCTTTGACGGGTGGCATGAGTGACTCCAATTGCGTCTTCCTCTCTGGCGCGATGTTTTTGTGCAGGGTGAAATTGATGAAAGTGGCAATGGTCACATGAATTTGCCAGGCAGGGTAAATGTAAACTTCCGGCCCAAGAGCGCGCAGGCGTTCGGCCAATTGCTCGTAGCTCGCTTTGGCGGAGGAGGGCAGCGGCCACGCGCAGGCGAGATTGAAGCCGAATGCGGGCGTGTCGAAATCGCGGGCGAGCAGAGCGTCAGGCACGATGCCGTGTGCCAGAATTTCGCGGCGCGCACTTGCGACGAAGTCGTTTTGGACGGTTGCTCCGCTCATTTGCCGATGCAAAACTGGCTGAAGATCGAGTCAAGCAAATCTTCCGTCGCCGTCTTGCCGACAATTTCGCCGACCGCCTGGACGGCGATGCGCAAATCAAAGGCAACCAGCTCCAATCCCATGTTCGAGCGCAATCCAATCGCCGCGTTGTCCGTGCCAGCCCGCGCCCGGCGCAGCGCATCCTCGTGGCGTGAGTTGATCATGACTTGCAGCATTTCCGCCTCAATCTCCCCGGAAACAACCGCCGCCCGAATGGCATCCTTTAATTCCTCGACCCCGGTTCCAGTCAGGCAGCAAACATCGAGGGACTCCCATTCGCCGGGCAGTTCGAGGCGGCGTGAAAGGTCGGCCTTGTTGCACACGAGCAGTCGCTTGCGGGCGGCCGATTCCCTCAGCAAGGATTCGTCCCATTCGCCCAGCGTTTCGGAAGCATCCAGCACGTGAATCAATAATTCCGCGGAGGCCGCCGTCGCGCGCGTGCGGCGGACGCCTTCCGCCTCGATTTCATCCTCGGTGTCGCGCAAGCCCGCCGTGTCAATAAAAACGACGGGGATGCCGCGAATGTTCGCCGTCTCTTCAATCGTGTCGCGCGTCGTTCCCGGAATGGGCGAAACGATGGCCCGGTCGCGCCCCAAAAGCTGATTGAGCAAACTCGATTTGCCGACGTTTGGCCGGCCCAGAATTGCCGCGCGAACGCCGCGCCGCAAAACGCGCCCTTCGTTGGCTGTGCGCAGCAATTCGTCCATGCTCGCCAACGCGGTCTGCAAGCGGTTAACAAGTTTTTCGCGCGTGTCAGGCGCAATATCTTCGTCGGGAAAATCGATGTGCGCCTCGATGTGAGCGAGCGACTTCATCAATTCGTCGCGCAATGCATTGATGCGCCGCGAAAGCGTGCCGGCCAATTGCTCGGCGGCGGCGGTGGCGGCCAGTTCCGTGCGCGAACTGATAATGTCCGCAACAGCTTCTGCTTGTGTCAAATCGATGCGGCCGTTGAGAAAGGCGCGTCGGGTAAATTCTCCGGGAGCGGCCAGCCGCGCGCCGCTTTCCAAAATGGCGTCGAGCGTCAGCTTTGCGGGCAGCAAGCCGCCATGGCAGGTGATTTCCACCACGTCTTCTCGCGTGAACGTCCGCGGTGCGCGCATGACGCCGAGAAGAACTTCGTCAATCACGCGCCCGCCGCGGATAATGCGTCCGTAATGAATCGTATGCGATGGCGCGGCACTCGGTTTTGCGGACTGGCCGAGCGGCTCGAATGCCGCATCCGCAATGGCGAGGGAATTTGGCCCGGAGAGCCGGATCATCGCAATCCCACCTTGCCCCAGCGGAGTGGCGATGGCGGCGATGGTGTCCGTCAGCGCCGAAGTCGCAATGTTATCGTTCCTGGAGGAAGGCACGGGCTTTTTGGTAGCTCTTGCGCTGCAAATAATGGCGCAAATCCCCGGGCGCATCGGCGGGCAATTGCGCGGCCAGTTCGTCGAGGCGCTTGAAAAGCGGGCGAAGGTCCGGTTTCGGCTGGCTGGTGGCCATCCGCCCCGCCGCGTCCTCCAGCTTGACCAGCGTGTCGAGAATTTCCTGTTCCGTCTGCGTCATGGCGTTCTTTTGTGGTTTGAGGTAGGGACGCCTCGCCGAGGCGTCCGGGCCGTTGTGTTATCCACGCGCAACCGGACGGCTCGGCGAGCCGTCCCTACCTTACTTAGACTCAAATATATGCCCGGGTCGCGAAAAAGCATGGTAAAAAAAATTCGGGCGTGCTACATGATGCCCACCCTGAAAAATTCAGTGACTACAAATTTGCGGAAGAAGTGTTCCAACGACTCGCCGGCGCTCCTCGGAATCGAATGCGGCGGCACTCATTCCACCGCGCTCCTCGCCCTTGCCGGCGGGCAAAATTGCCTGCGCGCCGACTTCGGCCCGGCCAATCTCCGGCTGCTGGACGACGTTGCGCTGCTCGAGCATTTCAAAGGAATCTCGGCGCTGAGCGCAAAGGCCGGCCAGCCGCTTGGTGGCATGGCCATCGGCATGGCGGGGGCGCGAACGGAAGCGGATCGCGAACGCATCCGCGCCGCCGCGGCCAAGATTTGGCCCGGCGTGCCGTGTTACGCCACCAACGATCTCGAAACCGCGCTGGCGGCCGCCACCCTCGACGGCAAAAAGCAACCCGCCGCCCAGGTGCTTATTCTCAGCGGCACCGGCTCGTGTTGTTATGGCCGCGCGGCCTCTGGCGAGACGGCGCGCGTCGGTGGGTGGGGCCATATTCTTGGCGACAAGGGCAGCGGCTATGAAATTGGGCTGCGCGGGCTCAAGGCAGCGGTGTATTACCTCGACCGTGATGGCGAATGGTCGGCGCTCGGGCAGAACATCCTCCAAGCCCTGCTGTTGAACGAGCCGGAAGATTTGATTGACTGGGTCAAAACGGCCGAAAAACCAGAAATCGCGATTCTCGCCATTCAAGTTTTCAACGCCGCCGCCAAAGGCGACAGAATTGCCAGGGATATTTTGAAGGGCGCCGCCGACTCGCTGGCCCGGGACGCCGCAAGCTGCGCGAAAAAATTGGTGAAGCCCGGTGCGCCGGTCCAATTCGTTTTGGCGGGGAGCGTGCTGCTGCAGCAACCCGGGTTTGCAAAAAATGTCGGCGCAGAAATCCGCAAACTCCGGCCCATGGCAACCATCGCGCCGCTGGAAGGCGAGAGCGCGCGCGGCGCGTTGGAATTGGCGCGAAGCCATTTTGCCGCCGGGGCGAAGATCTCTTCCAAGGCGCATGAGGCCATACTGGACGGCATCATCGTTCCGAAGTCGCGCGATCTTTCGCCGACGGAACAACGCAATCCGCGCTCGCTCAAACTCGACCGCCTCCCCGTCAGCAAAGCGGTTGAATTGATGATCGAAGAGGAGTCTGGAATTGGCAAAGCAATTTTTGCCGAGCGCGCTAAAATTGCCAAGGGCGTCAATTTGATTGTGGCATCGCTCAAAAAGGGCGGCCGGGTGATTTATGTCGGCGCCGGCACAAGCGGGCGCCTGGGTGTGCTCGATGCCTCGGAATGCCCGCCGACTTTTCGCGTCCCGCCGGAGTGGGTGCAGGGAATCATCGCTGGTGGCCAGACGGCCTTGTGGCGCTCGGTGGAAGGGGCGGAGGACAGCGCGGAAAGCGGCGCGACGGCCATCCGCTATCGCGGCGTCGACGAGCGCGATCTGGTGGTTGGAATCGCAGCCAGCGGGCGCACGCCGTTTGTCTGGGGCGCGATTCACGAGGCAAAGAAGCGCGGCGCTCGCACCATGCTGGTGTGCTTTAATCCGCATCTGGAAATTTCCAAAGACGTTCGTCCGGATGTGGTGATCGCGCCCAACGTCGGACCGGAGATATTGACCGGCTCAACCCGCTTGAAATCCGGCACCGCCACAAAAATTGTGCTTAACACACTAACGACACTGGCCATGGTGCGCTTGGGCAAGGTGATGAGCAATTTGATGGTGGACGTGAATGCGTCCAATCGAAAATTGCGCGAGCGCGCGGTGCGAATCGTCCAAGCTGTGACCGGCGCGGATGCAGGGGCGGCATTGGCCGCGCTGGAGAAATCCAAGTGGATCGTCAAGAGCGCCTGCCAGCAATTTCGCTAGCGGGTGACCTTTAGCGGAGCGCGACTGTGTCGCAGACCAGTCGCAGCAGCATGACAAACCGAAAGGCGTCTCGACTGATCGCAGCGTGCTGCGGCTGATTCTTCGTCGCTTCGCTCCTCCGAACACAGCCGCGCTCCGCTCCGAGTGAGTCGGCCACCTTATTTACTCCTCGGTCACCGTGAATAACACCGCGCTACGAAAGAGCCGCCAGTTTCGCCTCGAAATTCTCCACGAAGAACCGTTTGCCCTTCTGAATGACCGTATGTCCTTCACTTGACAGCAGCTTCGTAAGTTCCACCGGTCCGCCCGGATATTTCGGATTCAATTCACCATTTGTTTTCAACGTGCGCCAATAAGGTGTCGTCCGCTTCTTTCCTTCGGCGGCGGCTTCGGCAGCCGCGTTGGCGGCGATCCACGCGAAAACGCCCGTCGTGATGGGGCAGGCAATGGTCGCGCCATGATTGCGGGCGAGATGCTTTCGCAATTCGTCAATGGTGGTGAGCTTGCCTTTGCGAACGCCGCGCATGAGCGCGTCCACTTCCAACGGGGCGGGAATGACAAAAGTGCCCGTGCCCCAGCGTTTGCTTTTGCTGGCGTCAATCGGCGCTACCTTGGGAAATCCTTTATTAATCGCCAGCTTTTCCTGCCACGACTTTCGCTTTGTTTTCATTTGTGGTCCGAGGATGTTCCCACAAAATTCGTCACGCGCCAATCGGCAATTGGATCTCAGTCAAATAGTTTTTTGGATTGCCTTTGAAAATCATCCCCGGGCCTTTCACAAATACCTCCCGCGTTGGAAGGTTGATTTTGAGGCCGCGTTCATCGGCGTGGCGCAGAATTTTCGCATAGCTCCGGCCCAATTGATCATAAGGACCGCGATGAATGAGGCTTAAAATGCGGCCTCCGGACAGGGTGTGAAATTCAATGCCGGGCCCTGCGTTTTCTTTTTTAACAGGAAAGCATGGCTCAAAGTCCGCATCGCTTTCGCGAAATTCACCATCGTAATAAAGGCACAGCGGTTTTCCGCAAATGTATCTTCCGACCGCTTTTCCGAGACGGCTGAATGCTTCGCCGCAATCACTGTATTTCCCTTTGATTCGAATTCCCGCGACAAGGATCGGCTCAAGATGTTTCTCGGTGATGGCATTGTCGGCGGTTCGCAGAAGTTCCTGAGCGGATTTTTCCCGGGCGATGATGTCGCCCAGCGACCGCACGATGTCCCGGTCTTCCTGGATGCGCTGCTGAAGCTTGGTCTTTTGGCGTTCGAGATAATTGAGCACATCGGCCTCGTCGGCGCATTCGCGCAGAATGGCGTCGATGTCCTCGATTGAAAACTCCATCTGGCGCAATTGCATGATGATGCGCGCCTTGTCGATTTTTGCGCCGTCGTAGAAACGATAGCCCGTCGCCTCGTCAATGGAAGTAGGGGCGAGGATTCCCTTTTCGTGATAAAACCGGAGCGTTTTCACGGACAAGCCAGTTATCCTGGAGAACTCGCCGATGCTGTATGAATTCTTCATGCTTTCACGGTTTACTGTCTCCAGCTAAGGGAGAGTCAAGCGGCTTTCGGAAATTTTTATTCGCCGTGTTCGCGAAATGACGCAAAATGCGCCAAGTACCAAAAATATTTGCCAAAAATCGTGCAGAAAAACACTCTGATATTGCCAATAATTTCACGCTCCGACATTCTCTTTGCTCGTCGATGACGGCAGAAACCAATTCCAACGGCGGGACAACCGGGCGCGGCCGGCCCGATTCAACTCTCATTGAAGGCATCAACCTGCGACTGGCGCTGACAGGGTGCGCCACTTTTGGCGCAGGCGCGGTCAGTTCCTTTCACGGCCTCGCGGCGCCCATGTTTTCCCGGCAAAAGGAAACCATGCGCCTGCTGGCCGATCACCTGTGCCCGGCCGATTCGCGCATCAATGAATTTTTGCGGGACTATTTGTCGGAGACCGGCACGGTCGTTCCCTGGCCGAAGCGGGCGTTCGTTTTGGACACCGCGGGGCTGGCGCGCGAGTTATCACTGCCGCCGGATTGCGATGAATTCACATCGGACATCGTGCGCTCGTACAGGCTTCGCCAGGGCGTTCTCCATAATCCCGCCAGCGACCGCCGCACGACTCAAGGCGTGTTTCATGTGACAGAAGGCGGCCTGCCAATCCCCGACGACAAAAAGGCCGTGCCGAAAATTGCTTTTGGCCGGTTGCTGGAAATGGCTTTCCAACCTCCCGCTTCGCTCTTGCGGCTGCCATTCACCTCGACCCAAAAGGAGCAGGCGGAATGTTTTGTTTCGCTGCTGCTCCGCCCGGTGGTTTGTCCGCCGGTGGAAGGTTTCATCGAGAAGAAATCGATGGAAGTGCGGCTCTTCGCGCCGGGCAATCTGGTCAGCAACCTGGATTTTGTGGAATCCATTTTCGGCAACGCGGGCGATCCTTTCCTGCCGGAAAACGACGCGGGGCTGGATGTTGAACATTGGACTGGCCACACCGGCTGCATCATCCTCGCGCCGCACCTGGTGAAGACGACGAAAAAATCTCTTGGCCTTCCGCGCTGGGAGGAGGCCACCGAACGCCAGAAACGCGACGGGATGTGCTGGAAGAACGAAGCGGAATGTTACAACGACGGCGGCGCGTTCAAAATCACTGCCCGCGACGAGCGCGGCGTGATCGTCACCGTAATTGCCGACAATTATTACGGTTACTGCAAAAAGGAAGTCAAAACGCAGATCAGCTACGCGGCCAATCTTTACGGCCTTTGCGAGGAGGAGCATGCGGGCGGGGCGCGCGTCTATGCGAGCTACGATTTGGGCGAGGAGTTTTACACCGACAAGCATGTGCGCAACCGCGGGCATTCGTTCGAGGAGGTGCTGGAGCTTTCGGGCGGCGCGATGCAATTGCAGCCGGAGGGCTATGCGATTGACAATCAATTTCCCGACATCATTTACATTCCGCGCGACGTGCATTTCGACCTGCGCAAGCAAACCATCACCTGGCCGGTCGAAGGCGGGGTAAAGAAAATCAAGCTGCTGGCCAATAAAATTTACATCCGCCCCTCGGGCTACCGGGTGCAGATGGAGAAACCCGCGGGCAACCGCAGTTGGCGCCTGGTTGGAACGGTGGCCGAGCCGACGCTTTGCCACAAGCCCTGCACGGTTTCGGGCGGGGGCAAATCCGAGATTTCCAAGCCGATCACGGACGCCATCATACAGGGGCCGGTTTTCACGGCGGATTTCAAAAAGGATTTCGATTTTCTTGAAGATTTGATTGACAGGGATTATTCGGATCGTTTTCGCGATGCGGCGAAAATCGGCACGGACGCGCGGAAGATTCTCAGCCCCGAGCGCTCTCTTGGATCGGTGATCAAGCTTTTCACGCCGTCGGCGACGGATTGCAGTGATAAGTTCAACCAGTGGCTCAGCCTGATTCCGCAGTATTTGCTCGAATTATTGTTTGTCGTGAAACGCTTTTACAAATCGTCGTGGGGCGAAAATTGGCGCGAGCACTTCAGCGTGGACATCATCAACGGCACGCCCGGCAACGAATTGAAATGCGACGGGCGCAAGCTCGTTTCCAACTTCCTGCGCGTCGGCTACGAGCCGGATGGCGCGTGGCGCGTCTTCGGTTTGCGGAAGGATTTTCACCCGGCCGCGAAATTGCAGGAGGAGGATGACATCACCGCATCAGTGGTGGTTCCATCCAGGGCGCTGGCGCATTTGAACCCGGATTATTCCAGCCTCGCGGTCAAATTTGTCTACAACACGGAGACACGCTTATTCCAGCGGCCCGACGAGGCGATTCATCGCGGATACGACAAGCTTACTGAAAAGGATTTGTCTGAGCCGGGCAATTTTCTCTCGAACTTCCAGCCGCTATCAGGGCCGGACGCGCGCGAATTGGTGGAAGATTCCATCGGCTTCGCCACCTACACTGAGCCGATGCAGCGTCTAATACTTGACGTCGTGAAGAGCGATGGGCCGAAGTATTTTGTCTCCTCGGCGCACCCGCGTTTGGTCGACGGGCAGCCTTCCAAAAATCCGCGCTATCTGCAAAAGCGGCCGGATCTTGAGCATCCGCGCGAAGTCCACGCCGCCGAAATGGCGACGCGCTTGCAGCGGCGCATCGGACTGAAAACGCCGCTTTACACGCCCGTAAATGTTGTCGTGCCGGGCCGCCGCAATAACCCGCCGGATGCCGCCGCGCGCATTCGTTCGCTGGCGGTGTTCAACCCGGTGCATTACATGGAATTGCCGGAGCTGTTCATGGAGTTCATTTCCAGCATGACGGGCAAATCTCCCTCGACTACCGGGGCGGGGTCGGAAGGCGCGATGACGAAGGGACCGTTCAACGCGCTCCCGCCGATCATTGATCTCAACGCCGCGCTGGTTTCGTATGCGCTTACCGGTTGCGACGCGTTTATTTCCGCCGCCGGGCACATCGGGCCGAAGGTGCGGGTGGATCACGACATCAGCCTGCTGATTCCCGAAGTGTGGTGCCGCATGAGCCCCGCCGAGCGGCAGCCGTACTATTTGATTGACAATGGCTTTTTTGAGAAGTGCGAAGACTTTGACTTCAACGGTTCGACTGTGCGGGCGAGCCGGCTGGGCTATCGCATGACGGCGAGTTTTGTCAGGACATTTTTCGGCCGCGTGTTCAACTATCCCTTCGCGGTGTTCACCGACGACATGCTGCGCCCGGAAAAGCAGAACATGGCGGAGTTCGCAGACGGGGTGGACAACATCGTCGGCACGCACAAGCGCGTTGCCGAAAGCTACTTTGCTGACGGAAGCATTGAAATGGCGTGCCCGCCCTTAAAAGCCCTGCTGCACATCATGACGCATGGCAATTACGAAGGCCGAGATGTCAATCATGCGGAAATTCGCGCATTGTTCAGCCGCGAAAGCGTGCTGGCCAGCGACTGGTACGCGCGCCGGCTTGAGGCGAAGCAAAAGCACGACATTCAATTGTGGCGCAAACACACGGCGTATCTGGAGAGCTTCCTGAAGCGCAAAAATTATGCCGACGAATCAGAGCGCCTCAATATTCCCGAGAGAATGAAACTCGCCTGCGCCGAATTTCAACTCGTCAGCAGCCCCGATTATCTCGCGAAACTGCAAGGCACCATAGGATTGCAGCCGCTGGGGGCATGCAAGTAGCGTTCGTCAGGGCGCGGAGATTTTTTCCAGGCGATAGAAGCGCTGCGATTGGGTGAGCGAGTCGGATACATTTAGTTGACTGCCGGTTGCGACGGTTGAAGGGCCCAAATTCGCCCATGCGGCCTGGCTCAGATCCGCGGCATACTGCACTTGATAGGTCTGGCCGGAAATGACACTCCACGTCATGCTAATCATCCCGCCAAAGGCGGACACCGATTGAATGGCCGGGACGGGGCGGAAAAGCGTCAATTCGAAAATCGCGCCATTATTGTTGACACCGCCATATTGGGTGGTGCTGTAAAAATTTCCGTCCACCCCGAGTGTCAGTGGAGCCGCCGGGCCGGCGCCGTCGCCGCCGGAAAACCAAGCCACAGTGGTTAATGCGCCATTGGTTGTGATTTTGAAAACCGTGCCGCAATTGCTGAATCCGCCGGAGTAAGTGGTTCCGTAGAGGGAGCCGTCCGGCGCAGATGACAAGCCAGCGAGCGGCCGCAAGCCATCGAGGGCGTCGCCGTCGGAATTCGTCACGGCGCCGAAAGAATAAATATTGGTGATGCCGGTGTTCGGCGAAAATCTAAACACCGTTCCGCCGCCATAAATCCCGCCTTCCGCCGTTGTGCCGTAGAACTGTCCGTCGGCGGTTTGCAGCAGTGCCCCGAAGGCGTCCAAACCGCTGTTGCTGCCGAGAAATTCAAAGACGTTTGAAAGCGCCCCGTAAGAATTCAGTTCAAACACAGTGGTTTCCGTTCCCCCGTAAAAATTTCCATCGGCGCCAAGTGTCAGCGGCGTCAGCGGGAAATTGCCGGTTGTGACCGCCGTGCCGGTCACCAGCAGATCAAGAACACTCGTCGTTGGATTGACCGAGAAGACTGTGCCTGCGTTGTCATCACCTCCCATGTAGGTCGTGCCATAAAGACTCCCATCAGTGCCGTAGGTCACGCCATTGGGATCGGCTCCGTTGGTGTCGTTGAACGTCGCCAAAGTCGTGACCGTTCCGTTGGTCGAGAACTCGAACACCGTTCCATATTGTCCGTAGAGTTCGCTCCAGGTCGTGCCGAAGAAAACGCCGTTTGTGCCTTCCACCAACGCGCTGTTGGGATCCGCCTCGTCCGCTCCGCCAGTGAATGAATAAAGAGTCGCCAGCGAGCCGCCGGGAACGAACTTGAAAATCGTCCCGCTTAATAGGCCGTTGCTCCCGCCGTAGGTTGTCGTCCCGTAAAGCGCGCCGTCGGAGCCGAGCGTCAACGCGTTGGGCAATGCGCCGTCGCTGTTTGAATTGAAGGAATGAACGTTGGTCATGCTGTAACCGGCGGCGGCGTGCGGGATGACCCAAACGATTGCGGAAAGGGTCTCCACTCCGCTGGCGTTGCTGATCGTCACGGAATAGGTTCCGGCATTGTTTATGACGGCATTTGTGATCGTCAGAGTCGCCGTGAGCGAACCGAAGATGTTGCCGCTGTCGGATAAATTCGCACCGTCAAAGGCCCATTGATAATGGATGGCGCCGGCATTCTGCACACCCACGCTCAAAGTCGCTGTGGATCCCGCCATGATTGTCAAATTCGTGGGAACATTCGTGACGGAAAATGGTTCCACGCGCAAAATCGCGGGTGCGCTGGTGATGACGCCAATCGCGTTGCTGATGATGACCAAGTAAGCGCCCGCATCCGCCAGCGTCGCGCCACTGACTGTCAAATTGCTGGTGGAAGAACCGGATATCTCGCCGCCGTCAACAAGATTTGTTCCGCCGAATTGCCATTGATAAGCGACAGGATAGATATTCGTCACGCCCACCGAAAAGGTATTGGCGGAGCCGGCCACGATCATCGCCGAGGAAGGCTGCTCAGTGATGAGAGCGGGAACAACGGTGAGAGCGCCCGATGCGGAACTTGACCCCACCACGTTCGAGGCGACCAGCGTATACGTTCCGCTGTCGCCGAGCGTTAAACCCGCGAGGGTCAAATTCGTCGTTCCCGATCCGGTGATTTCTCCGCCATCGGTCAGAGGACTTCCGTTGAAGAGCCATTGGAAGCTCGCCGCGTAGAGGGTGTTGACGCCAATGGAATAGGTATTCGTCGCCCCGGCCAAAACTGTAATCGTGCCGGGCGCGTTGACAATGGCTGGCACCGCGGGTCCGAGGCTGAAAAAGGATCCGTCCGACTCGGCAAGCGGTCCGCCCACGGAAGTTGTGCCGTAAAGATTGGCGTCTGTTCCAACAATGACTCCGCCCCGCGGATAGCTCCCTCCGAGGTGAGACGGGTAGATCGGTTGTCCAATATAAGCCGGATTTGTCTGGGCGAATGAGTGCAGTGTTGTGAGAATCCCGGCTGGAGTGATGGCGAAAATGGTTCCGGTATTCGTCGCGCCGCCATACGTCGTGACGCCGTAGAAATTCCCATCCGGCCCCTCTGCCAGCGGCCCGCTTGGAAAAGCACCGTCAAGAGGGGTGCCGTTCGAGTTAAGGATCGTGCCGAAAGAATACAGGGTCGTCAGAGCGCCATTCGTCGTAATTTTGAAGATCGTCCCATAGCCGACATCGTGATTGCTGTCCACCGTGGTCGCATTTAAGCCGCCATACGTTGTCGTGCCGTAAAAATTGCCGTCGCTTGCCTGCATGATTGAGTTTGGCTGGGATCCATCGAGGGCGCCGCCCTGGGAATTTGTGGCGGAGCCGAAGCAGTAAAGCGTTGTCAAAGCTCCGGCGGTGGAGACTTTGAAAATCGTGCCAAACCCGACGTCGCCGTTGGTGTCCACCACCGTCAGGTTCGAGCCGCCGAAAGTGGCGACGCCGTAAAAATTGGTGTCGCGCCCGAGCACCAACGCCGTCGGATTCACTCCGTCAACGCCGGTGAAGGAGTGCAGTTTGATGAACGTCGCTTTGCCTCCGGTCAGATTTGTTGGAATTTCAAATATCGTTCCAAACCCTAACTTGGCGCCGTATGCGTTGGTGCCACCGTAGCCATTCGTGCCCCCATAGTAAGTCGTTCCGTAAAGAGCGTTGCTGGGGCCAACAACGACAGGCCCCCGCGGGCAGGCGCCATCAAGCGGCTGGCCTTTTGAATTGGTTCCCAACCCAAAGCTGTAAATCTGCGAAAAAAGCGCATTTGTGTAGACTGAGAAAACCGCTCCCATCCCGCCTGGAAAAAGAGAATTGGAGCGGGCGTAGGCGGAGGCAGTGCCGCAAAGCAAGCCTGACGGTGTCAAAGTCACTCCAGCCCGCGGTCCCCCGCCTTCCGCGGTCGTGAACGAAACCAAATTTGAAACATAGTCGCGAAATCCCGCCGGGACTTTATATCCATTGGTCGAAATTTGAAAAACGGTGCCCGGTGAAAAGATCGAACCTGATCCGAGGGTTGTGCCCCAGAAGTAGCGCCCATTTGTGGATTGGGAGAGTGTGCCGTACGAGTTTGCTTCAAGAGCATAAAGGGAGTCAAACACGACACCAGCCCTGGCCTCGCCCATTACCAGGCACAATAAGATTCCCGCAACCAGAATAATTCGCGCAGCTTGAGTTTTCATAATGATGAGACGGAATTCATTTACTTCTGCTCCCAAAGAATTGTAAAGCACGATTGGCTGGCAATCCTTCGCGAAATGCTGCTGATTTGTTATCATCTCGCTGTCAATTTTGCGGCCATATAAATGCCTTGCAGTCAACAACGTAGCATGCGTTGCCAGTGCGTTTAGATTATAATAACGAAGAACTTTTGGAATCGCCGCCAAACGGTTGCGCGACGTCACTCCTGAAGCCAAAGAGACGCCAAAGAATTTCGACGACGCAACCGATGTTGCCGATTTTTGCGGATGATATAATTACAACGCTATGAAGTTCCATTTTCTGGCTGCATCAATCACCGCGATGCTGTGCGTGGCTTCCGCGATGAAGGCGGAAAGCCCCAAACCCAACATCATCTTTATCCTCTGCGACGATCTGGGGTATGGCGATGTGGGCGTGCTGTATCAAAACAGCCGGCCCGACGGACAGCCCAAGATGAAGACGCCGGAATTGGATCGCATGGCGGCGGGCGGGATGATCATGCGGCAGCATTACACGGCAGCTCCCGTGTGCGCGCCGGCGCGGGCGTCACTGCTGATGGGGCGGCACCAGGGCGATTGCCCGATTCGCGATAATCAATTCGACAAGGCGCTGCCGCGAAATCACACGCTCGGAACGGTATTGCAGGCGGCTGGCTATTACACGGGCATGATCGGAAAATTCGGCTTGCAGGGCAAGGGGCCGGATTTTCCGGGGCATCCACTGCGGCACGGGTTTGATGAATTTTACGGCGTGCTGGCGCATGGCGCGGCCCACTTCCATTATCCCGGCAACAGTGGAAAAATCATGGATATGTTCAAGCCGGTGACGTCCGGTCTCGAGGGCGCCTACGACACCGATCTTTATGCGGCGCGAGCCAAAAAATTTATCATTGACCGAGCTGCGATAAGACCCAAACAGCCGTTCTTCTTGTATCTCGCCTTCACCGCCCCGCATTTTAATGAGGAAATTCCAACCTGCGAATATCCCAAGGGCAGGGGGCTCCACGGAGGATTGCAGTGGCCGCTTAACACAATCTCTGGGAAGACGAATTCGTGGTTCCACCCGGATTATGCGTCGCGGGATTGGCCAACAGTGGAGAAGCGGCACGCCACGATGATACGCCGTGTCGATGACGCAGTCGGAGACATTCTGCAACTGCTGCGCGACTTGGAAATGGAATCCGACACGCTGGTGATCTTCACCTCAGACAATGGCCCACACAACGAAGCCGGACAGGATCCGCGCTTCTTCGGTTCGTGGGGCGTGATGGACGGGATCAAGCGCGATTTGTGGGAGGCTGGCGTGCGCGAGCCGACGATTGTTTCCTGGCCGGGCCATGTCCGCGCCGGCGCCGTCGACGATACGATAAGCGCGTTCTGGGATTGGATGCCGACCTTCGCGGAACTTGGCGGACTCGCGCCGCCGGCCGCATCGGATGGCATTTCACTTGTGCCGACTTTGCTGGGGACGGGCGCGCAGCGGATGCACGAGTTTTTGTATTTTGAGTATGATTATTCCGGTGCCGGATTTCGCGTCGACAAGGAATTGGGCGCGCGAAAACACGTCGGCAAACGGAATCAAATGCAGTCCGTTCGCATGGGCGATTTTGTGGCAGTCCGATACGGCATAACAAACGCGAACGATCCTTTCCGCCTTTACGATGTTGTGAAAGATCCTCACGAAGACCGCGATTTGTCGGGTGAATCGACGTGTGCGGAGACGCTGGCGAAAATCCGAACGAAAGCGTTCGAAGTTCACCGGCCCGACCCGGAGGCGCCGCGCCCCTACGACAATGCGCCGATCCCGGCCGTGAAGCTCGACTGCAAACTGGAAGGCCTTCTTGAGTGCTCCACTTACCACGGGCATTGGCAGTGGGTGCCGGATTTCGACGCGTTGAAACCCGACACCCAGCGATTATGCGACGCAATCGACTTGACAAAGCTCCCTGCATATCCGGAAGCGGGCGCGGCTTTTCGAGGATTCTTTGAGGCGCCGGCAGCAGGCGAGTACACCTTTTGGCTAAAATGCGACACGGGCTCTGAATTGTGGCTCAACGAGGCGCGCATCATTGACGACGATTTTGCGCGCGATGGGAGTGAGGTCATGGCGTCGGTGAATTTGGCCGCCGGACAGCATCCCTTTCGATTGTTTTACCGTCACGCGGAGCGGAGTCAAATGCATTTGACAGTCGAATATGCCGGCCCAGGAATCGTCCGCCAGCCGATTCCGAAGCGGGCTTTTTCTTCGACCTGCGAGGTGGCGAAATAGCCGTTCTTTGACATTTTAATCTAGGGCCTGTTAACACTAACGTAACGCCTCCACGATGAGCGCGAGGACGACGAATCCGGAGTACAACGCATCCAATTTGTCGAAGCGACTGAAGACTCGGCGGTAGCTTTTGAGTCGGCGAAAAAGCCGTTCAATCTCATTGCGGCGTCGGTAAAGGGTTTGGTCATACTCCCACGGATTTAAGCGTCGGGGGTTAGGAGGAACCACTGGAGCGTAGCCCAATTCCCGCGCCTGTTGCAGAGTCTCGTCCCCTTCATAGGCGCTGTCCATGATGAGTGGAAGCCCTGCCGGAACCGGCCCGCCCGCCTGCAAAAGCTCGCGTCCTTGCGGCGCGTCCCCCGCCTGGCCGGGGGAAAGCTTGAGCATTAAGGCGCACTGGGCATTCGCGGCAACCAGATGAATTTTGGTGGTGCAACCGCCTCGGGAGCGCCCGATGGCCTGTGGGCCGTTTTTTTTAGCGCCCCGGTGCCGTCGGGGTGAACCTTGATCGTCGTGCTGTCCAAGCAGACTTGCTCGATCCGGATCGCCAGGATTTGCTCCTGCTGGAGCCGGGCGAAGACTCGATCCAGCACGCCCGCTTTGCTCCAGCGGTTCATGCGGGTGTAGATCGTATGCCAGTTGCCAAAATGTTTTGGCAGGCCGCGCCATTTGCACCCATGCTCCACCACATAGAGCAGGGCGTTGAGAAGTTGCAGATTGGTCATGCTCACGTTGCCGCGCTGCCGCGGCAGACAATCAGCAACCCGCTGATATTGACTCTCTGTAAGCTCCACCCAGCCATTTTGCCTTGTCGCCTATAAAATGTCAATTAGTGTTAACAGGCCCTAAGGCATTTCAAAAAACGCGCGCGTTCCATGAACGTGCCGCGTTCGCAAGTGCTTGTTGCAACAGCGGATGTCGCGCAAGCCGAAGCGTCCGGGTTTGGGTAATCCACGCCGGATTTGCTCCTCGCTAAACGGAGTTTTTGGCGCGAGTTCGGGCGGCAGTGGTTCGCATGGGCCAGCGGATTCGGCGAGACCTTCGCTCAGGATGCGGACTTGCGCGAGCGAAATCAGCGGCGTGACCATCAGGCGCTCCACGAACCACGCAAGCATGTAATGGAACCAGATTGGCATTGGAAACATGAGTGGTTTGCGCCCGCATACGCCGGCCACACGTTTGACTGCGCCGCGAAGCGTCAGCAATTCCGGGCCGGTGGCGGCGACGGTTTTTCTCGAGAACGCACCGTCTGCAAGCGATGCCTTTACCAGCGCCGCAATGTCCTCAACCGCCATCGGGCGAATGGGCTTGTCCGTGAAACCGACAAACGCAAAGAGCGGCAGCGTATGAAACGCGTGGCTCAAGTGATTGAGCATGTGATCGCCGCTCCCGTAAATGACGCCGCATTTGAAGATGGTGAAATCCAGCCCGGAATTCCGAATAATTTCCTCAGCCGCCCATTTGGATTCATGGTAGCCGGAGCCGCAATTCGGCCTCGCCCGCAAAAAGCTCAGCAGCGCAAACTTGCGAACTCCGGCTTGCCGCGCCGCAGCCACAACATTCCGCGTTCCGTCAATATGAACGTTTTGATATGTTTGCGTGCCGATCTCGCGATTAATTCCTGCGCAGTGGGCTACGGCTTCGCAGCCGGCGAAGGCTTCGGCTAATTTTGCGGCGTCGTCGAGGCCCATCGGCTTGATTTCGGAATTGGGAAGCGTGGGAAGGGATGGGGCGGTTTGATCGACTCCGCGCGCGATGAGAACGACTTTGTGGCCTGCGTTTACCAAGGTGCGCGCAACGTTTCGCCCGACGAATCCAGTTCCTCCGGTGATGGCAATTTTCATGGCAATCCTTTCCACGCCGCCATGGCGTAAACGACGGGCAGATAAACGAACACCACATTGGTCGCGTGGTAGCCCGCCATGAGGAAGTGGTTTGCAAGGTAGGGGCGAAGATCGAAGACAAAGGTCGCAGCGATCAGCCGCAGTGTCCAGAATGCTGTCAAGAATAGGCAAATCGCGCGAGCGAGCGGCGTATGCGAGGCCAGCGTGGGCGCGAAGATCCATGTCAGCGATCCAAAGCTCACCAGGCACAATGCGATGAATGAATAGTAGATCCAGAACAGCCGCCGGATGAATTTGGGCAGCGGTCTCAGGTGTTCGCGCAGATTCACCACGCGCGGCATTAGTCCGCCCGCGCAAAGCAAGCCGAGGTGCATCACTCCGGCGATTTCGAGCAGCAGTGTCATTGTGGTGGTTTTCATAATTCCTTTCAGTTGGCGCCGATGGCTTTCAGCATCGGCAGGATGACGTGACAAACGAACGGAGGATGAAAAAGCCAATAAGCAGGCCCAGCGGTGACCGGGACGGCAAACATCCAGCCGTGCGCGCCGTGTCCGAGTCCGACGGCGCGGCCGGGCGCGCTGCGCTCGATCCAAATGCCCGCCGTTTGCGCCGCAAAATAAGCTGTCGGAAGTCCAAACCCGCCGCGAGCCGGAACAGAAATCACCAGCTCATGCAGCAGGCCCGAGAATAGAAAGACCCCGAGCACGGCGATCTTCGAACCAAAGCGCTTCGCCAGCGGCGCGAACAAAAACGGTTGCGCAAAGTCGCTGAAGGCGCGATTCCACCTTCCGCCCCAAAACCGGGAGAGGGAAGTAGAAGTCGCGGCGAGCGGGAACTTCATGATCGGCGCGGCATTCACGCCGACGCAGCGCCACGCCGCCGAGAGAATTGCGAAGAGACCGAAATGAAGCGTCAATGCGATTCCGACCATGGCGATCCAGCCCGTAGCTTGCGGATGGTATGCAGCGAAGCCGTGAGGCAATCCCCAAATCATTGCGATCCCCGCAGCGACATTTCCAATGGCGGCCACCGATTCAAACACACGAGGCGGCCGGGGAATGCATGTGCCAAGGAACGCATTCGCATCCAGCCCGGGCCAGGCGAATAGATAACCGAAGATTCGCAGGGGCGTGGGAGCGAGGCCGGATTTCAGGGCCCCTCGAAGCGTCAGCCCCTTCGCGATGAAGAACAGGGCGGCGGCAATCAGCCACATTTCGATCCACGGCCAGTTTCCATTATATTCTGTTAATTCTGTATTCAAAGAAATTTCTTTCCAAAAAAATTTAACTCAACCCAAGCCGATAGCCTTCATAACCTTTTCCCCGGCAGAAACGAACTTAACCAACGCGCCCGACGGAAGTTTGCTCACCTGGGTGTACCAGGCGGTTGTTTTTGTGAAAAAATCCTGCAACGCGCGCAGGCGTTCGACAGTGTATTTGTCCGAGTTTTTCTCCTTGCCGGCCTCCGTGATGCAATCGTCGAGCAGGGCCAGGGTGGGATCGATTTCGCGGCGCTTCCGCTCATCCAGCACCACGCGGAACATATCCCAGACATCCTTCATGGATTCAAAATGATCGCGCTTGTCACCCATGACATGGACGAGTTTCACGATGCGCCAGCCCTGGAGTTCCTTGAGGCTGTTGCTCACGTTGGAACGAGCCACACCCAGCGTCTCGGCGATGGCTTCGGCGTGGAGAGGGGTGGGGGACAGATAGAGCAGGGCATGAATTTGCGCGACCGTCCGGTTGATCCCCCAGCGGGCCCCCATCTCGCCCCAGTGGAGGATGAACTTCTGCTGAACTGGACTGAGCTTGTTCATTTCAACTATTTCTGTCACGACTGAAATTACTAAATTTGCCCGGATTCGTCAAGGGGGATGATGAATATATTTTTTTCGAGCCGGGGCGATTCGGCAGGCTTTCTGTTTGACATCGGAACCCGGAAGCGGCTCGGGATAGAAGTCACGGAAACCGGGCAAACTTTCCATCATCAGGTGGGACAAAGAGTAACAAGCCGCCAAAAAAGGGAAGCGAATTGTCCTTCATTTTGAATGGTAGCGCCTCGCCGAGGCGTCCGGTGGCGCGGGATGGATGTCGCGGCCTGCGCGTGAAGAAAGCCTCACCCCGGACGCCTCGGCGAGGCGTCCCTACCAATATTAGAGGCGCTTTCGCGCCTTATCCCCACACTTCCGCCTGGCGAAGCTGCTTCAGCAGGAGTTGCTCCAGGGCCATATCCGAACTGACGCTGAAAAAACTCACGCCGCGGCCGGAACAAAATTCGCGCAGGCGCTGGCAGAAATTCTGCACGGTTTGCTGGTATGCTTTCAGGCGATATTTGCCGAAGGTGACTTCCTGCATCGTGCCGGTTTCGGAGTCAACTAAACGCAAATCGCCAAACGTCGAGGGATTTAATTCTTCCGGCGCTAATATTTGCACAGCGTTCACCTGGAAGCCGCGCGAAATCAGCGCGTTCAACCCCGTTTCGTAACCGCCGGGATCAAGGAAATCGCTCAGGATGACAGCGACGCCCGTATGCCGGGCCATCAACGCGCCGCGGCGCATGCTGTCATTGAAATCCGCCGAGCCGCGCGCGGAAAGCTGCGAAAGGTTTTGGAAGAATTGAAGCGACGATTTCCGCCCGCGCACCGCCCGCAAGCCGCCGCGCGCCGCCAGTTCCGCGCTCAACGCGGCGGCATCGGTGTTCGGAGCTTTTGTGTCGAGCTCTGGAAAAACCTGGATGGTGACGCGGTCAAATCCGCACAAGGCCACGTATCCAATCGCCGCCGCCACCCGGCGGGCGAAATCAAATTTGGGCGGCGTGCCGAAGGTCATCGATTCGCTGGCATCGAGGAAGATTCGGACGGGCAGCTCGCGTTCCTCCTCGTAAAGCTTGAGAAAAAGTTTGTCGAGGCGGCCGTAAAGATTCCAATCGAGGTGCCGGAAATCATCGCCCGCCACGTAGCTGCGGTAATCGGCGAACTCGACGGATTGGCCGCGGGCCTTGCTGCGGCGCTCGCCCTTGGCGGTGCTTTTCGAGCGGCGGGCGGCCAGCAGTTGAAATTGCTCCAGCCGCCGCAAAAGTTCAGGAGTCAGCAGCGCCATGGCCAGCTTATGCTGCGACCTCTGCGTCTTTGGGCACGTCCTTTAGGATTTGCGCGATGATCAGGTCGGTCGTGATGCCTTCCGCTTCCGCCTCGAAATTCAAAATCAAACGATGCCGCAACGTCGCCGTGGCGACGGATTGAATGTCGTCAAAACTCACGTTGAAACGGCCCTGCATGAGCGCGCGCACTTTGGAAGCCAGCAGCAATGTTTGCGCGCCGCGCGGGCTGCTGCCGAAGCGTAAATACTGATTGGAAATGGGCGCGGCTGTCTCCGATTTCGGGTGCGTGCTCAAAACAAGACGAACGGCGTAATCCTTGACATGCGAAGCCACCGGCACCTGGCGCACCAGTTTTTGCAATTCAACAACCTGTTCCTTGGCCAGCACGCGATTGATCTCCACTTTTCCGCCCTCGGTGGTGCGCGTCAATACTTCGGTTAATTCCGGGCCGGTGGGATAGCCGACGATCAACTTGAAAAAGAAACGATCCAATTGCGCCTCGGGCAGGGGATACGTCCCTTCCTGATCGATTGGATTTTGCGTGGCCAGCACGAAGAACGGTTCGCCCAGACGCCGGATTTCGCCGCCCGCCGTGACGCTTTTTTCCTGCATCGCCTCGAGCATCGCGGATTGCGTTTTGGGCGTGGCGCGGTTGATTTCGTCCGCCAGCAGGAGATGGGCGAAAATCGGGCCTTTCTGAAATTGAAATTCGCGCCGCCCTCCCGGCGTTTCCATCACGATGTTCGTGCCGAGAATGTCGGCTGGCATCAAGTCGGGCGTGAATTGGATGCGGTTGAAACTCATGTCGAGCACTTCGCTCAAGGTGCGGACGAGGAGGGTCTTCCCCAGGCCCGGCACGCCTTCCAGAAGGACGTGGCCGCCGCCGAAGATGGCAATGAGTGTTCCCTCGACAATTTCGCGGTGGCCGACGATGACTTTGCCGATTTCGGCCCGCAGCGACTCAAAAGCCGCGCGAAAAGTTTGAATCTGTTCTTCGGTATTCATGCTCATCCTCGGATAAAATTAGTGCGCCGCCGATTGTTATACAGCCATTGGACAAAAAGAAAGCCGATTCGTTTCAAACTGAACTGGGAAATAGGCCACAGATGGGCACAGATCAACACAGATAAAACCAAGACGGGCGAAGACTTTGGAGCGCAGCAAAGACCGTGCACGAGAAAAAATTGGCTTCCGAATAATCTGCGTTCATCTGCGTCAATCTGAGGCCAATGCCCTTGCTTATGGGCCAGGAATGGCCGCGCCCGGAGGAAATATTACCACTTGTTACCGGTGTATTACCATTTTGTTAGGTTCCTCGCTGTTTTCAATGGAACAATGAGGGTGCAGGCATCTTGATGAAAATTTTCAGGGAACGACGGAAAGACGCCGCGTTTCATGCAACCCGACAGCGCGGGAAGAAATGTTGCGGGTCTGTTGCGGGTTTGTTGCTATTTTTGTTGCCCCTTATCTCGTTGATGGTCAACCGTGTAGCGGGTGTTGCCCCTTTTTCGAGATCATACACTATACCGAGCTTTGGCCAAGCCAGTGCCAAGCCTGGATTCCAAATGGGTTGTCCCGCAGCGACGGCTAACGAGTTGTCTCATTCCACCGAAAATGGCGAGGAACCTTTTGTTACCTTTTAAGTGCTTTATAATCAACATTGTAACCGATGTTACCGGTTTTTCGAGATTATGTATTCAATGGTAGGATCGGGATCTTTTTTTGAATTTTCATCCGTGTTGATCTGTGTCGATCTGTGGCCGCTCATGGGTTAAGAAAGTCACTTGACTGGAGGCATAACCGGGCAGAGGTTGCGATATGAAGAAACTGGCGGCGTTGTCCGGGTTGGTGTTTCTCGTCTGTTCCGCGGCGGTGGCTTCCGCGCAAGGGCTTTCGCAGGACCAGCTCACGCAATTGGTTGGCCCCATCGCGCTTTATCCGGATCCCTTGATTGCTGAAATTCTTCCGGCGTCGACTTTTCCCGCGCAAATCACGCTGGCGGACCGTTATGTCAGCGGCGGCGGTGATCCGAATCAAATTCCCGACCAAGGATGGGATCCGAGTGTCCAAGCGCTGGCCAATTACGCCAACGTTTTGAAATGGATGGACGATAATCTTCCATGGACAACGCAATTGGGACAGGCATTCGAGAACCAGCAGGCCGACGTGATGGCTGCCATTCAACAGCTTCGAGGCCAGGCGCAAAATCTTGGCAATTTGCCAACGACCCCGCAGGAATCTGTGGTGGATGACGGCGGCGATATTGAAATTGATCCCACTGATCCCAACCAAATGTATGTGCCCAGCTACGACCCCGCTGTGATTTACTCCCAGCCGGGCGTTTTCTGCACTTTTCCCTATGCTCTGCCCATCGGCGGGTGGCTGGTTTACGATTGGAATTGGCACACTCACGGATTGATTTTCTGGGGACCGGGGCATGAGCGCCCCGGGGATTGGTGGCATCGTCCGCCAACTTACCGCCACAACTTTATCCTCGGGCATCCCGAGCCCGTGTGGCGTGCCGGTGGCGGCGGAGTGGCACGGGGAGGCTGGGAACGGGGCTATGAATCGCATCCGGTCGAGCACACCTTTGCGCATCCCGAGCCGCCCCGCGAAGCGCCGCATAACAATGTGGACGCATCTGTAATTCATTCGGCTCCGACAACGTGGCGAAACGTCCCGGCCTTTCATCCTGCGCCTGCGCCGTCGCGCGGGTTCTTCGTCGGCGGACAAAGCGGGCACGAAGCGGTGGAGTCGAGCGCGCGCGGAGCCGCCAGCAGGGCGGAAATTCACAGCGCTCCCGCCCCGGAGCCGCACGGTGGCGGCGGAGAGTCCCACGGCGGTGGATTCAGCGGTGGCGGAGGTGGCGGTCACGGGGGGGGCGGAGGGCATCATTAAGGGATCCATATGAAATCTATTTGCTCTTTCTTTCAGAGCCTGCTTTTGTGGCGGACATTATCTGTGGCGGGACTCGTTGTTCTGGCGGGCACCGCGAACGCGGCAAATGAGGAGCGCTTCACGAGCACCAACGAGGCGATCAAAGCCTTCGTCGCAGCCGCATCCAGCAAAGATACCAACGCGTTGGAGACTATCTTTGGACCTGAGTTGCGGGAATTGATTTCCGCCGATGCCGTGCAAGCCAGCAACGGGTTGGAACATCTTTCGCAACGCGTAACCCAGCGGGTCACGCCCGTGGCGCAGTCGGACACGTTTGTGGGTTTGGAGTTGGGCTATGACACCTGGCCGTTCCCCATTGCCTTAGTGAAGCAGGGGGGCGAGTGGTATTTTAACACCGAGGGCGGCCGGGAGGAAATACTTAATCGCCGCATCGGTCGCAACGAATTGGACACGATCAAGGTTTGCCATGCCTACGTGCAGGCCCAGCGCGAATACGCCATGGAAAGCCACGACGGTTCGGGCGTTATTGAATATGCGCAAAATTTGCGAAGCTCGACCGGCAAGCACGACGGCCTCTACTGGCACGCCGAGGCAGGCGAGGAGACAAGTCCGCTGGGCCCGCTGATCGCGGAGTCGCACGGCGAAGGCTACAGCCACACGACGAAAATCATGAGCGAGCCGCAAAACCCGTATCACGGATATTATTTCAAGGTTCTCACCCGCGAAGGCAGGCACGCGCCCGGCGGGAAATATAATTATATCATCAATGGCCACATGGTGGCGGGTTTTGCGCTTGTCGCGTGGCCCGCCGAATGGTCAAACTCTGGCGTCATGACTTTCATCATCAACCAGGAAGACAAAGTCTACGAGCGCAACCTTGGCCCAAAGACCGCCGAGCTTGTTGGCAAAATGTCAGAGTATGATCCTGCGCCCGGTTGGAAGCCTGTTTCCGAATGACGCCATTCTCGCGCTTTTTTCAAGCCGCGGTTTTCGCCGCTTTATTCTGCCTCGGGCCGCTGTTGCGCGCTTCCGATCAAATAGTTTACGAAGGCGGCAAGGGCCCGGGTGCGGGCAAGCACATCGTCTTCTTGACTGGCGACGAGGAGTATCGCTCGGAAGAAGGATTGCCGATGCTGGCAAAAATTCTGGCCGAGCGGCACGGATTCAAATGCACAGTGCTGTTCTCCATCAACGCCGCCGGCGTGGTTGATCCCGATTGCCATACCAATGAACCGGGACTCGAGGCGCTCGATTCCGCTGATCTTTGCGTGATGCTCCTGCGTTTTCGGGAATGGCCCGACGCGCAGATGAAACATTTTGTTGACTACCTTCACGCCGGAAAACCCATTATCGCGCTGCGCACCAGCACTCACGCCTTTGCATATGAGCACAACAAAGCCAGCCCTTACGCCAAATTCGATTGGGCCAGCCATGAGTGGCCCGGAGGCTTCGGCCAGCAGGTGCTGGGCGAAACGTGGGTCAGCCATCACGGAGACCATGGCAAGGAAAGCACGCGCGGGTTGATTAACAAGTCAGTCCTGAATTCTCCGGCGGGAGAAATTCTGCTCGGCGTCACCAATCTCTGGTGGCCATCGGATGTTTATACGGTGGCGCACCGGCCCGATTTCACAAACGTGCTGGTCTGGGGGCAAGTATTGACAGGCATGGATTCAAACGACGCTCCGGTGACCGGCCCGAAAAATGAACCGCTGACGCCGGTCGTGTGGGTTGCTGTCAACAAGGGTGAAAATGGCAGAAGTTCACCCGTTGTGACGACGACGGCGGGCGCGTCCGTGGATTTGCAAAACGAAGGGCTTCGCCGTTTGCTTGTCAACGCTTGTTATTGGACGACGGGGCTTGGGAAGGACATCACCCCCACTTTGGACGTTAGTTATGCTGGCCCCTACCAGCCCACTTTTTTTGGTTTCGGAAAAGCTAGAAAAGGATTGAAGCCGCAGGATTTCAAATAAAAAACAGGGGCCGAAGGCCAAGGATCCAACCGCAGGTTCTGAGGACTCCGCCGAGTCCATGGATCACACATTTTTCAAGCGTTCGCGACACGGCTTGGCCGGAACGACGCAGTTCGTTTCAAGGGGAGCGCACCCGACCTCGGGTGCGGACGACTGGCCTCGCCAGTCGCCAGTTTTAGAGAGAAAAAAACAGCTTGACCAATTTGGATTAATGTATTAATTCATTGATACACGATCAACGACGTATCAATCATGCATATCCGCATCAGTTCCAGTGAAGGAGTTCCGATTTACCTTCAAATCGTCCATCAAGTTAAATCATTGGTCGCTTCCGGCATATTGTCGCCAGGAGATGAAATCCCTCCGATTCGGACGCTTGCGGAAACACTTGTGATCAATCCGAATACGGTGGCACGGGCTTACCTGGAACTGGAACGGGCGGGCATCGTCAGAAAAAAGCAGGGCTTTGGCACATATATCGAGGAGACGAAGACGTTCTCCCGCCGGGATAAAATTAACGCCATCAAGGGCCGGGTGGACGCATTGCTGGTTGAAGCGCAGCATTTGGGTCTTGGTTTGGATGAGGTGAGAGTGTTGCTGTCGGATAGGCATGCGGCCTTGCTCGCGGAAAGGGAAAAATGAAATTTCCGTCTCCCTCATCTGCGGAAGCAGTTGTGTCTGTGTCCGAATTGTCGCGGCGGTTCGGGGAAAAATTGGTGCTGGATAATGTATCCCTGTATGTCCCCAAAGGAACAGTTTTCGGTTTGATTGGAGAAAACGGCGCGGGCAAAACCACTCTTATCAAACATATCCTCGGTTTGTTGGCGGCTGAAAGTGGAACAGTGCGCGTCTTCGGCTGTGACCCGACGTCTGACTCTGTCCGGGTCTTGGGTCGGATCGGGTATCTCTCAGAACAACCGGATATTCCCGGATGGATGCAAGTGCAGGAGCTGATTCGCTTCATGAAGGCGTTTTATCCCAAATGGGATTCGGATTATGCCGCTGCGTTGCTTGAAGAGTTTGGACTGAATCCGGCGCAGCGGATCAGCACTCTTTCAAAAGGGCAGGTGGCGAAAGCCGGCCTGCTGGTCGCTCTAGCGCACCGGCCGGAATTGCTCTTGCTGGATGAGCCGAGTTCAGGGTTGGATCCCATGGTGCGCCGCGAGATTTTGGAGGCGGTGATCCGTGTCGTGGCCGATGAAGGGCGGACAGTTTTCTTTTCGTCCCATTTCTTGGACGAGATCGAAAGGGTTTCCGATCATGTCGCGATGCTGCATCAGGGAAAATTGACGTTATGCGGCTCGCTGGATGATATCAAAGCACGACATCGCGTGGTCAGCATGCGGTTCAAGGAGAGTCAAATCAAGCCACCTGAAATTCAGGGCGCCTTGGGGGTGGCCGGCGCAAGCCGTGATTGGACGTGTCTTAACCTTGGCCCGAGCGACAAACTGTCGTCGCTTCTCATTCAGCGAGGGGGTCAGATCCTGGGCGAGCATCCGCCAACGTTGCACGAAATATTTGTGGCGTATGCCGGTGCGAACGAGTCGTGAAGCATGGTATCGCCGGCAACAGCATTATTATGGGAAATCTGGCAGAAGGGCCGGCGCTCCTCTTTAATCGTCCTGTCATGTCTGGGTGTGAGCGCGTTGCTGAACGCCCTGGCCATTGGAACATTTCACGCCCACGCCGGTGCGATGGAGTTTTTTTCGAATCTGTTTGGGATCCTCATGGCGGTATCCTTTTTGTTTCTCATGGGGATATTCAATTACACCGAAGCGAATCCAGCGCGGGCGTGGAACGGATTTCCCTATCGCCTGTTCGTCCTGCCAGCCCCCACCAGCCAATTGGTGGCATTGCCGATGATTTCATGCGTGTTCGCGGTCGAACTTGTGTATGTGGCGTGGATAAAACTGGTCTGGACGCGGCAGCAAATCGAGAAGCCGGAATGGATCGCCTTGGTGTTCGCCGCCTACGCCATTTTTTACCTGTCCACGCTATGGACACTCGCCCCTTTCCGGATCGGGCGGCTCATCGCGTTGGGGCTGGGCGGCGCGAGCAGTCTGGCGGTTGCCTGTTTGCCATACTCTTCCTTTCTTAATTCTTCGGTCTGGTTGTCCGAGCAGCGACTGAGCCTGATCGTAGCGGGCGGCGCCATCAGCGCGTATTTTATCGCATGGACGGCGGTCGCGAGGCAGCGGCGGGGAGGCTATCTGCGGCGGCTCGGCGTGAAGGAATTATTCTTTAAAATCATCGATGCAACGCCGGGGCGCACGAAAGATTTTCGTTCGCCGTCCGGCGCGCAATTCTGGTTCGAGTGGCGGCAAAGCGGCTGGCTGCTGCCAGTGTGCTCTTTTATCGTGTTGCTTTTTATCGTCGCGCCGGTCACATGGTTCGCACGAAACGAGCCGGTACTTGACCTAGTCCGGATAGTGGCGGTGCCGGTAATCTTGGGATTCGCCATCGGCAAAGGGTTCATTAAGCCGGTTTTTTGGTCGGCAAATCTTGCCTTTCCGACATTTTTGGCAGTCAGGCCGGTACCCGCGTACGAGTTCGTGGCGGCGAAATTAAAGGTGGCCGCGGTCGGTGTGATATATTCCTGGCTGCTGGTCTTCGCCTTTCTTGCCCTCTGGTTGAAATTTTGGGCCAAGACCACGGATATCAATTGGTATTTTTTTACTTTCCGTCAGGTTTATCCGCATTCATGGCTGTTGATAACGGTTTTACTGGCGCTATGCCTGATGGCTTTCACCTGGAAAATCATGGTGGCCGGGATCTGGCATGGCTTGTCGGGCAGACCACTTTTGCATTATGGATCCTTCGTCTTGCAGCTTGCCTTCCTAGTGCTGGTCCTGCTCATCGCAAGGATTTGGGATGAGACCATCAACGCGGCGATCTCAGCCGATCGATTCATTACGATCGCCAGCGCGGTATTGGCCTTGGCGGTGGTTGGGAAATTCGTGATGGCGGCCATGGTTTGGCGCGTTAGCGATTGTCCCCGGCGCAATTTCATGGTGTGGGGCGCATTGACTGCGGGCCTGGTGCTGCTGGCGATCCTATCAACGTCGTTCGTCATAAACACCTACCGCGCAGAGCACCTTCTAATACTGCTGGCCTTGCTGGCCATGCCGCTGGTGCGGCCCGGCCTCATGCCGTCCATGCTGGTGAGAAACCGCAACGGCCGGTTCAATTGGATTCGGCAGAACAACAAAGCCATTTTTGTTTCCCTATTCTTGCTTTGTGGAATCGCCATCGTTCTTGGACTCGATCTGGGAAGGTTCAATTTTAAATTTGTTGATGTCGGCGGTCACGATTTGAGAATGCTGGTCATGGGGCGGGGCAGCCCGGCAGTCATTTTTGAAACCGGGGCAACGGGCGGCGGCGGCGCTCCGTTGGAGGATTGGGAAATGGTTCAACCTGAGTTGAGCCGTCTCACCGCCACGGTTTCTTATGACCGTGCCGGCGTCGGGCTTTCCGCGCGGGGACCTGAGCCGCGAGATGCCCGGCAGATCGCTCAGGAACTGCACATCGCCCTTCAGCGGGCTGCCGTGCCGCCTCCTTATGTATTGGTGGGACATTCTTTTGGCGGTCCCTTTATTCGCGTATTTGCCGGAATGTATCCGGGGGAGACGGCCGGCATGGTGTTGCTTGATCCCACACAGGAGGAATTTATCGAGTGGGAAGATAAACGCAAAGGACACGCGGATATAAAGGACAGCGATTGGGCTTTGATACAAGCTGGTTTTCGTGAAGCTCGCGCCAGCGCGGTCCCAACGAACATCCCGGTAGTTTTGGTCACCGCCATGGGGCCGCGCGTCATACCCGCATTTGTTCCTGAGAAAGACAAAGCGGAGTTGGAACTGGTTCGGCCTGTCTGGTTGAAATATCATGCGCAATGGCTGGCAAGCATACCCCATTCCCAGCACATCGTTACGAAAGAGTCCGGGCACGGGATCATGTTGGCAGAACCCGATCTGGTCGTGAAAATCATCCGGCAGATGGTTGAACAAATCAGGGATTCTGCGCGGTCTTCGCCAATTCAAAAAAGCCCGGGTCTGGAGAAACAGGCAGAATGACGCATGCCTGCCTGCGTTAGGCCACCTCCCAAATTAAAACCATTTCTTTTGATTCCCGTTCAAGCCCGGTGCCCTTTGAACAATATTGACTGGAAGGCTTGGTTCCCTTCACCCGCTCCATCCAGCGGAAATGACGGCCGCAATTTTCTACTTTTCGCGGCCGGGAAAATTGAGCTTCTTTCTTCTCCGGGGTAACTTAACGTATCACCGATAACACAGATGACGCTGCTCGGAAAAATTGAGGCCAGCGCGGCCGAACGGCTCGCCCTGCCTCCCAAGGCCATGCCCCGCCAGGAGATGGCGCGCTACAAGAGATTTCTAAAAGTCGAAGCCCATCGCTTGAAGATTCTGCATCGGGCTGGCGCGGACGGCCGGGAAATTTGCCAGGCCCGCTCGAAGATCATGGATTTGGTGCTGCGCTCAATCATCAAGGGCACGAAAAAAGCCTCGGCGGCCTGGGCGGACCGCTCGTCCGGCGTCGCCCTGGTCGCCATCGGTGGCTACGGGCGGGCCGAACTTAATCCGCAAAGCGACATCGACATCATGTTTCTGCACCAAAGCGATATGGTGTCCGACGGCAAGGCGCGCCCCGCCCTGGGGGAGCTGGTGGACGGCACGCTTTACACACTTTGGGATTTGGGTTTGAAAATTGGGCATTCGGTTCGCTCTGTTGACGATTGCGTGCGCGTCGCCAATGCCGACATGCAGTCCAAGACCGCGCTGATTGAAGCCCGCCGCATCACGGGCGACGAGGTGCTGTTCGATCAATTCAGCCGCTCGCTGGTGGCCAAATGCGTGAGGGATCACGAAAATGAGTATATCCAAATGCGCGTGGAAGACCAGGCTTCGCGGCGGAAGAAATACGGCAATTCCCCGTTCATGCAGGAGCCCAACATCAAGAACGGCTGCGGCGGCCTGCGCGATTATCAAAATCTCCTGTGGATGTCCTATTTCAAATATCGCACACGCACCCTGGCGGACCTGGAGCAGCGCGAGTTGATCAGCGAATCGGAACGCAAACAGCTTGACAGCGCTTACGGATTTTTGCTGCGCGTCCGCAACGAGCTGCACTACTCGGTCGGGCGCCCGGTGGATGTGCTGAACCGCCAGATGCAGCCCGCGGTCGCGCTGAATCTTGGCTGGCACGACCGGGGCGCGGGCCGGCGCCTGGAATCTTTCATGCGCGAGTATTACGGGCACGCGCGAAACATTGATTTCATCACGCGGACTGTCGAGCGGCGGCTCGCCCTTCTGCCACCGCCGCCGCCCCGGCGCTTGTTCGCTTTTGCCCGGAATTTCTTCGGCGCCCGCGCGGAACGCGAACGCGAGACAATCGTGGACGGCTTGAAATTTTCCGATGGCGAGATTCGCGCGGTTTCATCCGGCATTTTCCGGGAAAATCCCAAGCGGCTGATGCGCGTTTTCCTGCACATGCAGCAGAAGGAATTGAAGCTGCACCCGGCCACCGCCCAGCTCATCCGCAACCAGCTTTCGCTGGTTGACAAGTCGTTTCGCCACGACCCGCATGTGCGCGAAACGTTCATGGAAATTCTGGATCGCCGCGGCAGCGTGGCGCCGATTCTCCGTGCGATGCATGAGGTGGGTTTTCTGGGAAAATTCCTGCCGGAATTTGGAAAGCTCACCTGTCTAGTCCAACTGGAGTTTTACCATCAGTACACCGCCGACGAGCACACGCTGATGTGCATCGAAAAATTGGATCAGGTGTGGTTTGCCAAAACGCGGCCCTGCAGCGCCTACGCGGAGATTTCGCGGGAGATCGAGGGCGCTGATGTTCTCTACCTCGCGCTGCTGTTGCATGACTCCGGCAAGGCATACCGAACGGGAAAGCACGAGGAGGTGGGCGGCCGCGTCGCGGAGAGCGTCTCACACCGGCTGGGATTGAACGGAGTCCAGTCGCACACGCTGCGCCTTCTGGTTGAAAATCACCTGGCGATGGCGCAAATTTCGCAGCGCCGCGACCTGGACGATCAGACTGTCATTCAGAATTTCGCCCGCCTCATTCAAACCACTGAAAACCTGGTCATGCTGACACTGCATACGTTTGCCGATTCGATGGGAACGAGCGATCAATTATGGAACGGGTTCAAGGACTCCTCGCTGTGGAGCCTTTACCGGAAAACCCGCCAGGTCTTGGTGGGCGGGACGGATTTTCAATTGGCCGAAGCTCGCCGCCGCGAGCTGTTGATCGAGGAGGTTCAGCGCCTTGCGCCGGCCACATTTGACCCAGATGAAATTCATGCGCATTTCAACAATCTTCCGCCGCGCTACAGCCAGATCAATGATCCGCAGGAAATCATCGGCGACCTTACGCAAGTGCATCGGTTCATCCATTTGCAATTGTCCATTGGGGAGGAGAACGCGCTCGCCCCTGTCATCACGTGGCATCACGAGCGCGACCGCGGTTACACGGCGGTCAAGCTTTGCACATGGGATCGCGAGCGGTTTTTCACCAGCGTGACGGGCTGCCTGACCGCCGCCGGGCTGAATATTCTGGGAGCCGAAATCCTGACGCGCTTTGATGGAATTATTCTCGACACCTTTTATGTGACCGACGCGAAAACCGGCCTGCTGGCAAATAAGGAGGAACGCGAAAAATTCGAGCAGCTCGCGCAGCGGGTGTTGACGGGTGCGGCGGTGGATTTGCCGTCGCTCATCGCCAAGGTTCGCCCCGGCCCCAGCGCGTTCAAATCCCTGGAAGGCGAGCGAATCCAGACTGCCATCGAGTTGGACAACGCCACCTCCGACACGCGCACGATTATCGATTTCCAGGCCGAGGACCGGGTCGGCCTTCTCTACGATGTCTCCCGCGCCCTGGCGGAATTGAACGTCAACGTCTACCTCGCAAAAATCCTGACCGAGCGGGGCGCGGCGATGGACACATTTTACATCGCGGAAAGAAACGGCTCAAAAATCCTCGATCCCGAGCGCCAAAAATCGATCAAGCTGCGCCTGTTGCAGGCCGTGCAGATCAGCAGCCGGTGACCAAGGGACGGATGTCCCGGCGCCAACGAGCAAAATAAAAATCTGAACAGGAGAAAGACCGAGGGAACGGAGTTGAAAAATGGGAATGAGATGCACACAGCAAGGCATTGTATTGCCAGCTGGTTTTAGGCATAACCAGCGCGTGATGACGCTTTTTCGCGCGATTCTGCTGCTGATGCTTCTGGCGGCCAAAGCGTGGCCCGTCGAGGTGTCCACCAACTTTGTTGACTACATGATCCAACTCAATGGCCGCCAGGCGCGCATGATTTTTGCCAGCAGCCTTGGCACGTCGCTTGTCTTGGAGGATGGGGCGAAACGGCTTGGTTTTGCGGGTGATCCCTTTTCGACGTCGACCGAGGTGGAATCCGGCGGCAAAAAGTTCAGCGCGCCGATCTATGTTCTTGGCGATCCGATTAAGAAGGTGCCGTGGGTCTTGCGGCAAGCGGTCAAAGTGACCCATCCGTTTCTTTACCATGAGTTCATGCAGCTTTACCGGGAAGTGACTGGCAACATGGAAGGAGTGGTGGGCTGGCCGGAAGTGCGGGACAATATTCTTGTGTTTGACTCAGATCGGCACGTCATCCGGCGCGTGGAGCAATTGCCGCCTGAAACCGCCGGCTGGCTCAAATGGCGGGTGCTCCCGACGGAGGCATTGATGCTGGAAGTGCCGCTGGCCGGCGGAAAGAAAGGTGTGGCTTATGTAGACACCGCAGACAGCCGGTCCATCATGCTGGCGCCGCCGCAATGGAAAGAATGGAGGCAGGCGCATCCGGCGGCGGCGATGGTCACACACAAAGTTTGGGGATTGCCGCTTCTGGTCGCCACGGACCACGAAGCGCTGGCGGACAACGTGGAAATCGGCCCGCTCTCTGTCACAGATGCATTCATTGAGGACATGGACGATGAAGCGGCGGGGCGCCTGGGCGAAGACGATCCAGCCGCGACGACGGTTTGGTCCCTCGGCATGGGCGCGTTGTCGCGGATGGATTTGATTGTGGATGGCAGCAACGGATGGGCTTACGTGCATCCGCGCGGCGCGGCGGCCCGGCCGGCAGCGGCCAAAAAAACAAAAAGAGGAGCTGGTTTAGCTCCGGTGGAAATGTGGAAAGTCGACAGCAATGTGCAGTTGCAAGCGGACGGTTTTTTTGTGCGGGAAGGAGAATTCAAAAGGCGCCACGGGATGTTTGACAGCGCGATGATCGATTTCGGGCGCGCCCTGGAAATCAATGCGCGGAACGCCCGGGCGTGGTCGGACCGCGGCGTTCTGCTTCAAGCCGGGTGCGCCTTTGCCGGGGCGGTTTCCAATTACGACAAATCAATCGAGTTGCGGCCTGATTTTTCGGAGTGGGAGCGCCTATATCGTCAAACACTGCTATGGCGGCTGGCAAATTTGCCCGAGGCGGAACCCAATTCCGCCGCCACCCCGCTTGGCGGTGGAAAGACCGATCCCAAAATCAGCCTGGAAGCAGTGGAAGTTGTCGGAACGCCTCTGGAAGGGCTTTCAGGCGTGGACTACGGCTGGCCGAAAACGCTCGGCCAGTTTTTGGTCGGGCGCATTGATGAGAAGGCGCTGATCGCCGCCGCCAAAAAAAGCGGGGATGCAGAAGAGAATAAAGCGCTCGCCTATTACTACATCGGCATGAGGAGCCTGAGCATGGGGGACCCGGCTGGCGCGCGGGTTTGGTTCCAAAAGTGCAAAAATGCCGGTCAAACGGACTCAGACGAATATTATTTCTCCGTTTCCGAACTCGGCCTGCTCTCGAAATCGCCGCCAGGCCAAGGCGCAGCCCGGCCGAAAGCGGGGCGCTGACGCATCATCCAAGCCGTAACAATTCAATTGAAATTGGGGAGCGCGGTCGTCTCGACCGTCGTCTTCGGCGTCCCGCCGAAGACATCTAGTCTTCTGATGAATCACCGCACGGTTGAATTCAGATTTTCCGCCGAAGCCAGTCGGCGGGACGCCGACCGGAGGCGACCAGGACGGTCGCGCTGCCTCTTTAATCTGCATCGCTGAGGCGAAGTTTATTGGAAAATTTCAGCGAAAAATTCCTTCATCGCTTCCCATGAGCGATGGTCGGCTTTTTCGTTGTAAGCCGCGCCTTTGGAATTGTCGCTGCCCGCGGCGACTTCTGTGAAGCTGTGAACCGCGCCGCCGTATTGCACCATTTGCCAATCCACTTTCGCGCCGCGCATTTCGTTTTCAAACGCGGTTATATTTTGCGCTGAGTTAAACGGGTCATCCGCGCCATGAAGGACGAGCACTTTGCATTTGATGTTTTTGCCGTCTTCCGGTTTTGGAGAATCCAGCCCGCCATGGAAACTTACGACGCCGGAAATGTCCGCGCCGCTGCGGGCCAATTCGAGAACCGTTGTCCCGCCAAAGCAATAGCCAATGGCGGCAACGTGCCTGGTGTCGGTGACATCGAAGCTCCGCAACACATCCAAGCCGGCCGTGACGCGTTTGCGAAGCAGTTCGCGGTCTGATTTGTATTTCCCAGCTTGCGCGCCAGCGCCCTGAGGATCCTGCGGGCGGATGCCCTTGCCGTAAATGTCCGCAGCGAACGCGACGTAACCCATCTTGGCCAGCATCTCGACCCGGCCCTTTTCGTATTCGCCGAGACCCTTCCATTGATGAACGACGAGGACGCCGGGCCGCTTTCCAGTTTTCTCGGTGCTGTAAGCCAGATAGCCCTCAAGGACGGCATCGCCATCTTTATATTCGACGGTGGCGGTGTGGATGCCGCCGGCATCGCGCCCCTCAATCAAAACACCGCCAAAAAACCATTGATAAGTAAAAGGAGCGGTGCCTGTAGCCCCTGCGGTAAAGGTAACCGGAGACCCGGTGGTGGCAGCTTGGTTCGTTGTCGGCTGTCCGGCGGGGGGAAGGGGCGCCACCGCATTATCCGTTTGCGCCTGCGTCTTGCAAAGGCATGTCAAACAAACCAAAGCCATCGAGAACATCTTCATGCCCATTTCATTAACACGGCTCGCCGCTGAAATCCAGCAAGGGCGAATCACGGCACGGTGGCTGCGTTGGTTTGGCTGCTTTCTCGAAGCTCATTCAACCGGGCTGCGGTGTCTTTGATTTGTTGCGCGAGGGAATTGTATTCAACCAAGGCCTTGGCATCTTGAAATTCCACCCGCTTCCTCGCGGTGGAATATTTCCAGTGCCCCCATGAATCATAAAAGAGATCAAGCATTTGCAGCATCAGCTCCCCGTAATGCACTTCAGTGGGACGCCACCGGAGCGTGTCCGACGCCTTGTTTCCGAGAGATTTCTTGAATTCATCGAGAAATGATTTTTTGAACCGCGGCGGCAAATCGCGCTTATCCACCAGCTCTTGATACATGGCAGGCGCGTTTGTCGCGAAAGCTTCCATTCCTTTGGCGCCGTCCACAAAGTTTTGCACGATCTGCCGCCTCGCCTCGATTTCGGCGCGAGTTTTCACGGGTGCCATATCGAGCAACAGATGATTGGTCAAGGCCGCTGCGTTGGCGAAATAGCGATCTCTGATCACCTTGATTTCGGCTTTGTATTCCACATTCACCTCTTCAAGTTCGGCGATGCGCTTCTTCTCCAATTTCTGTTCTTCCGCTTTCCGCGACTTTTCCCGGGCGTCCCAGCGAATCACGGACAAACCCATAAAAAATACAGTTATTGTCAAACATAGAAGCATTACATTGAGGGTGATGCCAATAACGCATCGGACGACGATTCCCTTGCGTCCTTCCGGAGTCCGCCGTCTCAACGCGGCGATGCCCAGCGTAATTCCGCCCGCGAACAGCACAAAGGCGAGTATGACAACAACAATTCCTCCCCAGTCAGATCCTCTAACGAGGGCGCCCGCGATGAACCAGAAGGCAACGCCAATGAAAGGCGACCAAAGGCAACACTTTGCTAAAGTGCGGCCCTTCTCATGTGCGCTGTGCGAGTAGTCAGGCAATGGATCTGTTTTTCCTTCGCCTGGCTCGCCTTCTGGCATGCCTTCCATCCCTACAAATTGTCACATAGGACAGCAGGTGACAAATCGGCGCACTTTGCCTCACTCATAGACTTCGTAAATCGTCCCGTGCAGCTCAAACTGCACATTGCGGCCAAGGGAAAGCCATGCGCGGGCTTGTGGTTCCTTCGTCGCGAGGTCGAAATATTCCGGCGAATTGAATTGGACGCGCACCCGTTTGGCGTTCGACAGGTTTTGCACGGACGGATCAATCCATTGCTGTTGGTCGTTTTGGAAGAAATTCCTGCCGCCGACGAAGCGCGTTTGCTGGGTGTACTGCGCGGCCCGCGCGCGGGAGTCGAATTCGGCCCCGCTAGAAGCGCCGAGATTATTCTGGAATGCTGAACGTCGCGCCCCACCCGCCCCGCCTGCCATCGCAGGAGAGGCGGGTGCCGCAGCGCTTGCTGAAAGTGTTGATAATCCCAACGCCCGCGCGCCTTCAATCTGTCCAGTCGCGTTGGCAACATCCGGCGAGGCGGCATAGCGGAGCGCGGAACCGTATCGGGAATCTGCCAGCGCCTGCTCTCCGCCGCGCCGATCTTTGAAGGAACTCCAGTTTTGCACCACGGCAGCCTTGGCTGCCGCGTCGCTATTGAGTTGGGGAAGGGACTGCATGGAAAGCGGGACGTTTCGATGCGACTCATCCTCAATAATCAAATAGGCCGTATAAGGCGTGACAATGCCGTAATGCCGCGCCAATTCCGTGACCTCGTCGCGCAATTCCGCGTTTTCGCCGTGCAGGCGCATTTCGTCCAGCAAATAACCGACGCGCCTGGTCGCCCACAGCCGCGGGATGAATTCCATTTTTGTCGTAGCGGAGAATTTAACGTCCTGCGCGAACTTCTTGGGTTTGCCGTTCAATGTCCCTTCAATTTCCACCGCCGCCGAACCTTCGCCCTTGAATCTCCCCACGACAATGAGTTGACCGCCTTTGAACATATCAGGCAGTGCGTCGGGATACATCTTGGAAATGGTCACGCCGCCTGTCACATGCAGGACTGGGTTGGCAAGAATGGGCTCGGTGATTTTCGAGAAAAAGCTCGATACCTTCACTTCCAAGTCCTCCTCAGGGAGGACGTATTGGGCTGCGGCTCGCGTATCCTCGGCGATGCGGTCGAGCAAATGTGTATTGACGTCGCTGCCAATGCCGAAACAGAAAATGCGGGTTTTTCCTTCGCTCTCCACTCTGACGTTGGCCACAATCTTGTCCTCGTTGACTTCGCCGACGGTTGGTTCGCCGTCGGTCAAGAACACAATTATGAAAGGCCTGTCATTGGTCGGCGGCCGAGTGGCGAGAACTTGCCGCAGCGCGTCGTCCAGGGCAGTGCCCCCAACCGCTTTAAGGTCATCCACGAACGCTTCCGCCTTGGCGCGATTGGTTTTGGACGCTTCCGTCAATTTTCCAAACAGCGGCTCCACGTCAGTGGAAAAACGCATGACTTCGAAACGATCGTTGTCATTGAGATTTTCGACGCAGAATCGCAAAGCCTTCTTGGCCTGCTCGATTTTTCGGCCAGCCATCGAGCCGGACGTGTCGAGCACAAACGCGACGTCCTTCGGCGCGGGTTTTTCGGATTTGGTATCGACGCCCGGCGAAGCGAAAAGCATGAAGTACCCGTCTTCGCCATCGGTTTTGGAGGTGATGAGATTCAAGCCGACATCGTCTTTTTCCGGAGCGAAATAGAGCGCGAAGTCGGTGTCGGGTTTGACATCGCTTGCTTCATAACTGGCGGTGGCGCGCCGCGGGCCGTCGCGTTTGATCTCGACGGAATGGCTGGGGGAATAAATCGTCTTGATGGGTTTCGCGCTGTCCAATTCTACCTTTACCGAAACGCTCTTGATCGGTTTAGAGGAAAACTTCTCCGTGTTCAAAGGGTAAACGTAACTGACCAGACCGCCATCCGAAGTCAGCACTTGGGAATACGAAAGTTTGACCCGCTTCCCCTTGTTCGCCTCGATGGGAAAGATGCGGACCTTGAAAGTGTCGCGCCCGGCGTATTCAAGCAGGGCGGGGTCGCGCAATTTGCGCACGATGTCCTCGTAGATCGACCGCGCCTTGTCCGCCGCCAGCAATTCGGCTTCGACCTGCTTGCCGCCGATTTCCATGCTGAACTTGTCAATCTGCGCGCCTTTCGGCACCGGGAACAGGTAGGTGCCCTCGAGTTGCTGGGAGTTGGGATTGTAGAATTCCTCGTCAACCGTGGTCGTGGCGATCTGGCCCTCGACCTTGACGTTGACATGGTGGTAGGAAACCTCCAGCGGCGCAAATTCATAGGGAATTCCGTGCGGCGAATGCGGCCCGGGATGAATGACGATGAACCCATCCGCCGCGGCGCGCAGAGCAAAAAGGAACAAAACCGGCAAAAGCATGATTCGTTTCATAACGAGTTAGACGGGAGCGCAAAAAAAATGCTCCCACCCATCTCGGTAGGGCGAGACTCTGTCGAGCCCATTTTGGATCTTGTGTGCGCCTTCCGCATCCTCTGTCATAATCCAGTTAGGGCTCGACAGAGTCTCGCCCTACCCAATATTTGATTGATTTTAAGCTGGCACTTTGCACGGGTTTGGTGCATGGTTGTCAGCAGAATGAGCGATATCGAGGCCATCCAATCGGTTTTGGCGCGCGCTTCACGGCGTCGTCGTTGGCAACGGGCGTGGAATGGTCTGTGGCAAGGTCTCGCCGTCGGCGCGGTTATCTGGCTGGTCGCCCTTGCTGTTTACAAACTCGCTCCGGTTCCATTCATCGTTCCTACTACTGCGGCTGGAGTCGCTGGAATTTGCGTGCTCGTGGGATTTGCACGCGGCTGGTTTCAGAAAACAACGATGCGCCAAACCGCTCGCTGCCTTGATGACCGCCAGAATCTTGAGGAACGCCTGACCACCGCTTTGGAATTTGCCCCGGATGGACACACCAACGATTGGCGTTCGCTGCTGGTTTCCGACGCGGCCAAATTCGCCGCCAAATTGGATCCCCGCAAAGTTTTTCCGTTAAAGCTGCCGTGCGTGAGCCATTGGGCGCTGCTCGCCTTGGCGCTGGGCGCCGGCTTGGGATTTGTGCCGGAGTACCGCAGCAAGACTTACGTCGCTAAGCAGCAGGAGGCGCAGGTTCTTAAAGACATCGGCAAGCATATTGTCGAGATCACGCATCAATCCTTGGAACAGCGTCCGAATGTCATCGAACCCGCCCGCAAGGCTGTCGAAGGTGGCGAAGACATTGGAATGAAGCTGGAGAAGGGCGTGCTGACTCGGAACGACGCGCTGAAAGACCTGTCCAGTGTCACCGACAAGCTAAAGCAGCAATTGGCGGATCTGGGCAAAAAGACTCCAGATATGAAGGCCCTCGAACGCGCCGCCCACGAGCAGAAAGCCGAAAACGCCGCCAGCAGCAGCGCCGCCAGCCAAAAGCAAATGGATGCTTTGCAAAAGGCGCTTGGCAATGCCGCTGACAGTCCCGAGGCCATGGAAAAGCTTGGCGAGAAAATGCAGGAATTGCAAAAAGCCGCCGCCGGTTTGCCGAAGGACAATTCGCCCGCCGCCGCCGCCGAACGCCAGAGACTCGCGCAAAGCATGTCCGAATTGGCGGATCAGGCCCATCAATTGGGCGCGATGCTCCCGAACTTGGATGACGCCATCAACGCGTTGCAGAACAGCAAAATGGAGAATTTCCAAAAGGACATGGATTTGGCCACGCAGGATTTGGAAAAAACGCAGCAGATGACCAAGGAATTGCAGAAGATGCAGGAGCAGGCCGATCGCGAAGGCAAGGATTTGCCGGAGCAGTTGA
Organism: uncultured Verrucomicrobiae bacterium; assembly: GCA_963764165.1. Lineage (GTDB taxonomy): Bacteria > Verrucomicrobiota > Verrucomicrobiia > Limisphaerales > Palsa-1400 > Palsa-1400. The sequence goes on along the minus strand of CAVXRD010000002.1, from coordinate 315,923 downwards.
AATTCGGCCAGCCCGATTTGGCCCAGGCATCGCTCACCAAGATGATTGAAAAAATCAAGTCCGGCAAGTTGACTTCCGAGGAAGCGGCCAAGATGCTGGATGAGGTGTCGCGCTCGGTTCAGCCCGCATCGCCCTACGGTGAAACTGCAAAACATTTGCACGACGCAGCCCAGAAATTGCGCGGCGGCGACAAACCCAGTGCTGCCGCATCGCTGGCTGCGGCGGCGAAGGAGCTTGAAAAAGTTCAAGCCGACTTGGCTGACGCAAAGGCCCTGCAAGGTTCATTAGACGCGCTGGCCAAGGCGGAGTCCGCGCTCGCGACGCACACGGCTTTTGGTCAGTGCCCCCACTGTGGGGATTGCTCTGGAAAGTGCATGGCTGCCGGCCATTGCCTGAATGCTGGAAAGAATCCGGGGCGAGGCGGAGTAGGCACTTGGACCGATGATAATTCGCAGTTGTACCCTGAGATGAGCAGCACTTGGGACAATTCCGGCGTGAACCGCCCGGATCGCGATGCCAAAGGTTTGACCGATCGCGGCGATCCTCAATTGGCCGAAAATCTTTCACCTACGAAGCTGCACGGCCAGATCACGCCGGGTTCGCCAATGCCGAGTATTACCCTCAAGGGTGTCAGCATCAAAGGGAAGAGTTCCGTCAGCTATTCGGAAGCGGCCACCGGTGCTCAATCCGATGCGCGCGCTGCGTTGAATCAAGATCAAGTTCCCCGCGCCTACCAAGGCGCGGTGAAGGATTATTTCAACGACACCAAGCCGTAGTGAGGTAGGACGCCTCGCCGAGGCGTCCGGGCGGAAGGCGTTGTTCCCGCGCAATGCTCCTCCGCTAAAGCTACTGAGGACAGAGTAGACTGCGAACACGTTCATTGTCTCCCAGCTTCTTGCGAGAACTTCGGCAGATAACTTACAAAAGCAATCTCTTTGCTATCGGGCGACCACGATGGAACATTGATGGTCCCTTGTCCTCCAAATAATTTCGCTAGCGTCTCGATTTTCCCACCATTGGCAGGCATGAGGCGCAATCCAACATCCTCGTTGGCTGGATGTCCCGTGACGGTCGGCCCGAAGCTAAGGAACGCGATCCACTTTCCATCCGGCGAAGGGTGGGCGAACCAGTTGTTGTTATCGTCGCTGGTGAGTTGTGTTTGCTCACTTCCATCTGCTTTCATCCGCCAGATTTGCATGTGGCCGGAGCGGACGGAATTGAAATAAATGAACTTCCCATCCGGCGAAAAATCCGGCCCGTCGTCAAGTCCGGGAGCTGTCGTCAAACGTGTCTCTTCGCCGCCCGCCGCGGGAATGCTATAGACATCGAATTCTCCTTTTCGCTCGCCGCAAAAAGCCAGTGTCGATCCGTCGGGAGACCATCCGTGCCAATAGGAAGGGCCATCCGCCGTGACGAGTTTTGGCGCGCCTCCCGTCAACGGAAGAATGTAGACGAGCGATTTGCCGGTTTTCGTTTGATCGCTGATTGCCAGTTGCGTGCCGTCCGGCGAAATGCCGTGGTCGTTGTTGCAGTGGACGGCGAAACCGGTGTCGATCAACTCCGGCTGCCCTCCCTTGACCGGCAATTTGTAAAGATGGCCATGGCTGTTAAAGATGAAATTCTTTCCGTCGCGCGTCCAATTAGGAGCCTCGAAAAGTTCGTTCGTTTGGTAGATGATCCGGCGGTCTTTCGATCCGAGCGGCACCACTTCCAGAGAGCTTCCACCGTAAACTGGCTGTCCCGTCACAGGCGCAAGCGCGGTCAACTGAACGTGATCAAACTCTGCTTTGGCCACGGCATCCGCGTCGTGCGAACAGACCCCGAGCCCTACGTAGAACGGCTCTTTCATCGCCACGCGAATCGATGCGCCGGTGGGTTCCAACGGGTTGTCAGGGCCTCCAGACGTCAAATAGAAATAATCGCCACGCTTCTGCAATCCCAATCGCGCCGGAGCGCCGGAGCCGAGTTGGATTTCGTGCGTTGTTTCGCCGTCGCCGTCGCGGTATTGGAGCGAGGTCAATCCACTCGCGTGGACGGCTGCATCGACATAGGCCGACCCGGGCTCGAGGGATTGGCGGATGACCAGGCACGCCTTGCGATGGTCGACACCGGCCTTATCAACAAAATGAATATCCGCATTCAAGGAGACATTGCCCGAGACCTGTTTCCAAACGAAATGGAACGCGTCGTTGGTGAACCACATATTGGCCCCGCTTCCGCTCACCACGAACGAGGAGCGGACGGGATCAAATGATGCGTCGCCCGCATGACGAATAATGCCAATGTCCGATTGAAAAGTGAAAGGCCCCAGCGAGCGCGCCGCGGAATCCTGCGCGTGTGCCACGGAATGCGGCGAAATAATCGCGGCGGACAAAAACGCAACGGCGGCAGCGGGTGTTTTCATAAACGATATGTAAATCGCGCCTCCCATTTTCGCAAGCGCAGCGGTAGGTAATTGCGGATTCGCATCGGATCGGTAAAATTCAAAGAGACGGTAGCAATGATCGCATCTTCATTTTCAAACACGATTGACTATTTCCTTCATGGATTCGATTTGGTCGTGGTGATTGTGGGTGCTATCGTGCTCCTTTGTGCGCTCCTGAACAGATTGATGCGAAACAGGAAGTAATCCTGAACCAAGGCGTTAGGACACTAACGACTGCCCCTGACTAACGGGCGCTCTTCGGCAGGGCCACGATGCCGTTGTGGCTGAAGCGGCGTTGAAGTTCATTCAGCGCTTCCAGCATTTTTGGCAGATTGATTTCGTGAATTTCGACACCCTTGCCGATGCCGCGCAACATCGTCAGCGTCAATTCGCCACCGAGATGCTCGCGAAATTCCTCAAGTCCCTTCAGCACGACCGGCTGATGCGCGGCGTCGAGGTGCAGAAGTTCGTTGGCAAACAACTCGAAGCCCAGCTTTTGCAGCAGGGCCAGAACTCGCTCGGCGGACGAAGCGTCCAGCAAACCAGCATTTCGCGAATAAATGACATCAAGCGCGATTCCGATGGCGACCGCCTCGCCGTGGCGGATTTGGTAATCCGACAACTGCTCCAATTTGTGGGCCGCCCAATGGCCGAAATCGAGCGGGCGGGCCGAGCCAAACTCAAATGGATCGCCGCCGCTGGCAATATGATCAATGTGCAATTCCGCGCTGCGATAAATCATCCGCTGCATGGGCTCCAGCTCGCAGGCGCGAAGCATGGCTGCATCCCGCTCCAGGACTTCAAAGAACGGGGCATCGCGAATCAGGGCAACCTTGACCGCCTCTGAGTATCCGGCGCGCTTGTCGCGCTCGGGCAGGCAGGCTAGAAAATCAAAATCGTTGATGACTGCAAATGGAGGGGCGAAGGTGCCGATAAAATTCTTTTTCCCGAAGGCGTTGATGCCGTTCTTAACGCCAACCCCAGAATCATTCTGGCCCAGCACGGTCGTTGGCACGCGCACATGGCGGACGCCGCGATGGGCCGTTGCCGCCGCAAGGCCCGCGACATCCAGCAGCGCCCCGCCGCCAATCGCCATGACGCATGAATGGCGGTCTATGTGATGCCGCTCGATTTGCGAGTGAATCTCTGAGACGTGAAAATAGGACATTTTGGCCCGCTCGCCGCCCTCGATTACCAGAGGCGGCCCCACGAGATTCAGGTGGTCGCGCACGGAGGAGAAATAGGTTTCAATCTCACTGGCCAGCGCGGGTCTGGCGTGCGCGAGACCCTCGTCCATCACGATAAGCACCTTGCCAACCCGTCCATGCACAGCGAGCACCGATTGCAAAAGTGAATTCGAAGGCGCGAACAAGCCCCGCGTAAAATAAACGCGGTGCTGAAACTCGACGCGAATGGCGCGGGTGATTGTCGACATCATTTCGTTACCAGTCTTGGACGCCCCGCCGAAACAATTTATTTAAGCAGGTGTTTCGACTTTATGCCTGACCGTTTGTTTTGCAAGGTATCCGCATTATGAAAAAACTCGCTGTTCTTTTGACATTTTTGGCCGTGGCAGCCGCCCATGGCCAGACTACCAACACGCCGACGACCTGGTTTGGCGCATATAACTCCACTGTGGGAGCCACGCTCGTGAGGGGCATGAGTCCGATCGGTTCCCTAACGGGGCAGGTTACCTATCCAGTCGATCTCCGGGTTGAGCGTTTGTCCATCGACCATTCCACCAACTCGACCTATGCCGTGGCGGTTCGCACGCGCTTCTCCAAAACCGTGTCACACGTCGATTATATTGACTACGACGAACTTGACGGTTTGATCCACGGATTGGCCACCATGTCGGCGGCAAACCACAATTCGGCGCCGATGGACGATTTCGAGGTCGTTTACCGGCTGCGCTGCGGGATGTCGGTCGCCAAAATTTCCAATGGGAATAATATTGTCGTCAACATCAAATGCGCCGATTCCAACGGAACGCATAATCAAATTGCGGCCTACGTTTTGGACGATTTTCAGCGATTGCTTACTACTGCCAAAACGAAAATTGAAACGATCGCGGCAGGAGGTCAGTAACCTGGCAGGGACGCCCCGCCGAGACGTCCGGGGCGAAAGCGTTATCTACGCCGAAAGCATCCGCCGAGCCTCATCCGCGACTTGCTTGGCTGAAATCGTGGCCAGGCACGCGGCGCTGTCGCGCATCAAACATTCGGCAGTCCTGCGGGTCGCGCAGTTGCATCCCGCCACGAAGTTGCGATGTTCCGCTCCTTGCGGCATCCATTCCTGCAAACCCACACCGTCCCGCAGGATTCCCAATGCCGGCAGCCCCAGCGCAACCGCTAAATGCAACACGCCTGAATCACCGCCGATTTGCAATCGGCATTGTTGCAAGATGGCCGCGAGTTGAGCAATGGTCGGCTTGCTGAGGCAGATAAGGCGTGAGTTTCTTAGAACTTTAAACAAGGCATCGAGGCGCATTTGCTCGCGCGGGTTTCTGCTCGCGGTGGCGATGATGTGGAGATTGTCTTCGGAGTCGAGGATGCTCGTGGCCATTTCCGCCCAATGTTCCAACGGCCATTCCTTAAGCGGCGTGCTGGCGTTGATGGAGATATGAACGGAATTCTCTGGTACAGCCGCTTGCGCCCATTGGGTTGCATCGGGCGGGATGGACAAATCATAACGTGTCGGCTGCAATTCAAATCCGCGCGCGGCCAGGACTTGCCGCCGCTGTTCAGCGATTGGAATTTCCCGCGAACCTCGCGGCACCCAGTCCCTAATGATCCACTTGTTCCAGAAGTGGCGGCGGCCCGCCTCGTAGCCGAGTGTCCAAGGGGCGCCAACGAATGCCGTCGCAAAAATGCTGCGATCCGATCCTGAAAAATTGAACACCACATCGAATTTCTCCCGTCGCAAAGCCATTAGAATATCCCAATGTTTCCAAAACGGCGGGCTTTTCGCGGTCAGCGGAAACGCCCACGCGCGATCCACGCACGGCGCAAGCGCCAGCACTTCCGCGCCCACCGTCGCGGATAACGTGTGCAGCTCCGCTCGGGGATAATTGCGTTTGATCTCCCACAAAGCTGGAATGAGATGGACGGAATCTCCGAGAAACCCGAAATCGACCACGAGAATTTTTTCCGCGGCGCGCGTTCGTTCGAGAAAGGATGGCGCGTTGTGATTTCCAGCCATTGGCTCATGGGATAACGCAGGCGAGGGCGGCTGACTACATTAAAAGCACATTTGCCCCTTTCCGACGCCGTAACTCAAAAGCAGGTGTTGCCGAAAATGAGGCCCGATTGTTTCCGATAAGCGGGGCTTTTCCATTTTTGTGGACACATAACAACCGCGTTTCTAAAATTGACACGCGGGCATTGAAGCCCAGCATTCGTCCCCAGTGCGATTCAAATCCAAGTAAACCAAATCTGCGCCAGCGGCACGGAGGGAGCAAATACGTTGTTGGCGGGCAAATGAGCATATAAAATCTGCTTTGCGCCCTTTCTCCAGCCAGAAATAATTTGTGCTTCAATCGGTGGAGGGGCCAACGCAGAATGCGGCGAATGTTTGAATTGTTGAAAACCGACTCCTCTTCGCGCGCGCGCCTTGGCCGTTTGACGACGACGCGCGGCGTGATCGAGACGCCCGTCTTCATGCCCGTTGGCACGCAAGCCAGCGTGAAGGCGCTTGATCCGCGGGAATTGATCGAGATGGGCACGCAAATCCTCCTTGGCAATACCTACCATTTGAGCATTCGTCCGGGCATGGAGATCATCCAGGCGGCGGGCGGACTGCACAAGTTCATGAATTGGCAGCTTCCTATTTTGACCGACAGCGGCGGCTTTCAAGTTTTCAGCCTGGCCAGGATTCGGAAGATTCACGAGCACGGCGTGGAATTTCGTTCGCATCTGGACGGCAGCAAATTGTTTCTTGGGCCCAAGGAATCGATGGCGATTCAGGCGACCCTTGGTTCGGACATTGCGATGGTTTTCGACGAATGCCCGCCGCACGACGCCACACCGAAAGTCGCCGCCGACGCTGTCAAACGCACCATCGCCTGGGCTCGCGAATGCCGTGAGCAGCCACGCGCGGCGGGGCAGATGGTGTTCGGCATCGCGCAGGGCGGGGTGGACCCGGAGTTGCGCGAGCGGTGCGCCCGCGAATTGACAGCGATGGATTTCGACGGCTATGCCATCGGCGGCGTCAGCGTCGGCGAACCGGAGCACGAGATGATGAAGGCGGTCGAACTGGCCGAGCCGTTTCTGCCGGCCCACAAAGCGCGTTACGCGATGGGTCTTGGAACTCCCGCGCAATTGGTGGAGTTGGTTGCGCGCGGCGTGGATATGTTCGATTGCGTTCTTCCGACGCGCGTCGCCCGGAACGGCACGGCGTTTACGCGAAAAGGCGCGACGAATATCAAAGGCGGCGCGGTGAAGGCGGATTTCGGACCAATCGAAGTTGGCTGCACCTGTTTCGCCTGCAAGAATTTCACCCGCTCGTATCTGCGCCACCTGCTCAACGTCAACGAGATTTTGGGATTGCGGATGCTGAGCGTCCACAACTCGCATTTCTATCTGGACGTCATGCGGGAGATTCGGGCGCACATCGCGGCGGGGTCGTTCGCGGAATACCGGCGGGAATTTGAGGCCACTTACGTTCCGAGCCGGAAGATTCTTTCCGCGCGGGTGAAATATTCTCTGAAGACGGATGATCGCGGGTAAAAGAATCCGCCGTCCCATAACTCCCATTATTCCCATTCCTCCGATGGGAGTGATGAGAAGAATGGGATTAATGGGAGTTATGGGTGCAGCCGCAAATGAAATCTGAACTTCCGTTGAATACCCCGAGATTATCGCCGTCAGAAAAGACGTGCAAGATTTTGCACTGACGATCGTATAGGGGTTTGAATGAAAGACGGGTCAGTATAATTTTGAACGGGAACATGCATTTGTTCCTCAAATAACACGTAACATGAACGAACACGATATATCAGATGGGCAATGGAAGGTCGCCGTCGTGTTGACTGTGGCCTTGCTTGGCTGGTTGTGCTTCAATAACTCGGGATACATCAACGCGCAGCGGAAGATTTCGAGCCTCGACCAGGCGCCCCACGCGACCAACTCGCTTCAAGCGCATGTCTCTGGCCGTATTGTTTCACCGGACATCAAGAGTGTTGGCGCTCTCTATGGCCCTTTCGATGACAATGATGTTGACTCGGGCGTTCAGGTAATTGCTCCGCCCATTGAATCGACCGTTGCCGCGCCTCGAGCTGACTAACCTTTCGGCGGTTCCTGCACGATGCAGGAGGCAACTGAGCTCGCAGCCGTTGGATGAGCGGAGCGCCGCCGCCGGATTGGGAATTTAAAATCGGAAGCACCCAGGCCAAGGTGTGCCTGCGACGTTTTTCAACACGTCGCAGAACGAAATCCCACAAGCGGTGTCTATAATTGGGCACGAACATGAGAAAATATATTTTACCGGTCCTTTTCGTTGCTGCGGCGCTCGCGGGCGGATGCGCATCGCACAAGACTGTGGCCGATTCCATTCCCAGTGTTCCCGACCTCGCACCGCAGCCTGGAGCGCAATCCGCGCCGGCTGGCAAACCAACGGCCCTCGAAGGGACGTGGAAGGGCCGCGACACAACGCCCGGCCACGATGTTGAAGCTGTGTTGATCTTGTCGGGTTCGAACCTGGAATTTCGCATTCCCGACAACAATGGCTGGGTGAAGGGCACATTTGCGCTGCGCGAGAATGTGGAGCCGAAGCAGCTTGCTGGCATGATCAAGGAAAGTTCCTCCGAAGACCTGGTCGGCAAGAAAGCCTGCGCAATATACAAACTGGAGGACGGCAAATTGACCATAACCGGCAGCCAGCCCGGTTCAGAGGAATTTCCCAGCGCGTTCGATGCGGAAGGATTGTCCAAATACGTGTTGACGAAGGAAAAGTAGCCCAAATTCCGGGGTTCCTCTGCGCACTCATCTTCTCTGCGCGAGAATTCTTTTTATCGCATTTGGTGGCAGAGCAGTCTTAAACGCAATCTCGCGCAGAGACGCGGAGAGCGCAGAGTTTCCTCGGAGAACAAAATCGAATTTGCCGATGCTGCATCGCCGGAACTGTCGAGGAACTGGGAAAAGAGTCGTGCAACCCGCTTCCGTCCCTTTTCCCTTCGTGGCCCCTGATTCAACTTTCCGCATTTTGGAGAAATCCGCGTTGCGTCCCCTTGCCGGCCCCAAAAAAAGACCGTCTTGCAAGAGCGGCGAGGAGCGGTAAGCTGTGGGTCGATTAGAATGAAACAGTTGCCTGTTGCACCAAACGTAGGAAATCTGCCGTTTATCGAGGAACTTTACTGCCAGTTCACCCGAGACCCGGCGTCTTTGGACCCGGAATGGCGCCAATACTTTGAGAACATGCGCAACGGGGACGCGCCCGGGCCTGTCCATTTGGGCCCGTCGTTCCGCCCGCCGACGCTCTTCCGAACGCAGCCGCGCACGCTCACGCCCACTGAAACGCTCGACGAATCGAAGATCGCCGCGCTGCAGCATCGCGTTTACCGGCTCGTGCGCCATTACAGGGTGCGCGGCCATAATATCGCCGATGTCGATCCGCTCGGCCTGCCGCGGCCTGTCCCGCCGGAGCTTGAGCTGGACTTTTTTGGATTTTCCGAGGGCGACATGGATCGCCCGATCCACTGCGAAACGATCCAGCCGAACCGGCTTTTCACCATCCGCCAGATTCTCGAGCAATTGAAGGATACGTATTGCCGCTCCATCGGCGTGCAGTACATGCATATCGATCATTTCGGCATTCGCCGCTGGCTGCAGGAGCGGATGGAGGGCACGCGCAACCGCCTCGAATTGACGCGCGATGAGCAGATCCGCATTTTCACGCGCTTGACAGACGCGGTGACGTTCGAGGAGTTCATCCGCAAAAAATTCGTCGGCGCGAAAAGTTTTTCGCTCGAAGGCTGCGAGAGTTTGATTCCGCTGCTCGATTTGGCCATTGAAAAAGCGGCGGAGCAGGGCGTCAAGGAAATCGTGCTGGGAATGGCCCATCGGGGGCGCCTCAATGTGCTGGCGAATATTCTGGGAAAGAGTTCGCGGCAGATTTTCCGCGAGTTTGCCGACGACCTGAAATTTTTCCGCGGCCACGGCGATGTGAAATATCACCTCGGTTACAGCAATGACCGAAAGACGGCGGCGGGCAAAAATATCCATCTGTCGCTTTGCTTCAATCCGAGCCACCTGGAGTTTGTGAACCCCGTCGTGCAAGGCCGCGTCCGCGCCAAGCAGGAGCGTTTGCGCGCCGCTCAAGGCGGAGCGGGGCAGGAACCCGCCGCCGGCTCGTGCATGGCTTTGCTGATTCACGGCGACGCCAGTTTTGCGGGCGAAGGCGTGGTGCAGGAGACGCTGAATTTAAGCCAATTGCCCGGCTACGGAGTTGGCGGGACGGTTCACGTCATTGTCAACAATCAGATTGGTTTCACCACGCCGCCGTCCGAAGCCCGTTCATGCACTTACGCAACGGACGTGGCGCGGATGCTGCAAATCCCGATTTTCCACGTCAACGGCGAAGATCCCGAAGCAGTTGCGCAAGTCGTGCGCCTTGCGATGGATTTTCGCGAGAAATTTCATCGCGACGTTGTCATTGACATGTTCGGCTACCGCCGCCTCGGCCATAACGAGGGCGACGAGCCGTCTTTCACCCAGCCTGTATTATACAAGGCGATCCAGCGCCGCAAGCCGGTGCGCGAAGGCTATCTCGATCATTTGCTGGCGCTGGGCGGAGTGACGCGCGAAGAGGCGGAACAAATTTCCCAAACGCGCCACGAGGCGCTGGAGCGCGAATTGACCCAGGCTCAAAACGAAGCGTTCCATCCGCCCGCCGAAAGAGTGCAGGGCGTTTGGTCGCGCGGCAGCTTCACGGGAGGCCCCGATGGCGAGACTGAGGAAAAGCCGACTGGCGTAGACCCGAAACGTCTTTCGGCTTGGCTCCTCAAGCAAACCGAATTGCCGGAATCATTTCACCCGCATCCAAAGATCAAGAAATTGATCGAGGCGCGGCGGCAGATGGCGCTGGGCGCGGAACCGCTCGATTGGGCGGCGGGCGAAGCTTTGGCCTTCGCCAGTTTGAGCGCGGAAGGGCATCGAGTTCGCCTGAGCGGACAGGATTGCGGACGCGGCACCTTCAGCCAGCGCCATGCGGTTCTTTACGATTACGAAACCGGCGAGCCTTATGTGCCGCTGCGCCATCTCGGTGGCGGACAAGCGCCGGTGGACATCATCAACAGCCCACTTTCCGAAGTTGCGGTGCTCGGTTTTGATTACGGCTACAGCCTTGATTGCCCTGATGGCTTGATTTGCTGGGAAGCGCAATTTGGCGATTTCGTCAACGTCGCCCAAGTCATCATCGATCAATTTATCGCCAGCGCGGAGGACAAATGGAGCCGTCTTAGCGGCATTGTGATGCTGCTGCCGCACGGATTCGAGGGGCAGGGGCCGGAGCATTCCAGCGCCCGCCTCGAACGTTTCCTGCAAATGGGCGCGGAGGACAATATTCAAGTCGTCGTGCCCAGCACGCCAGCGCAGTATTTTCATTGTTTGCGCCGGCAGGTTATTCGCCAGTGGCGCAAACCGCTCATCGTGATGACGCCCAAGAGCATGTTGCGCGACCCGCGCGCAGTCTCGACTCTGGCGGATTGCGGACAGGGAATCTTCCAGAGGATTCTGACTGACACGGTGACCCAGCCCGCCAAAGTGCGCCGCATTCTTTTGTGCTCGGGAAAAATTTATCACGAACTGGCCGCGCAACGCGAAGCGCTGAAGCTGGATTCCGTCGCCATCATTCGGCTGGAGCAGCTTTATCCGTTCCCGGATCAACTTTTGCAAACCGCGATTGAACAATACGCGCCCGGCACGCCCGTCGTGTGGGTGCAGGAAGAGCCGGAGAACATGGGCGCGTGGCGTTTTCTGCGTGTGCATCTCGGCGAGACGCTGTACGGCAAATACCCGTTTGCGGGCATTCGCCGCCCGGCTTCGCCCAGCCCGGCGACGGGTTCGGCCCGCATCCACAAGCGGGAGCAGAAATTTCTCATTGGGCAGGCTTTCGCCGATGTGTAAGAACGCCGCCAATCACCTTTTCAAGGTAGGGACGCCTCGCCGAGGCGTCCGGTTGCGCGTGAATATCGCCAACGGCGCGGACGCCTCGGCGAGGCGTCCCTACCTAGGACAAAAAATTTATATTTGACAAATTCTCATGGCAATTGAATTGAAAGTTCCGTCGGTCGGTGAATCGATCACCGAAATTGAAATCGGCCAATGGCTCAAATCCGCAGGCGACTCTGTCAACAAAGACGAGCCAGTGGTGGCTTTGGAATCGGAGAAGGCCACGGTGGAATTGCCAGCTCCGGCTTCCGGGACGATAAGCCAGATTTTGAAGAAAAAGGGCGACAAGGCGCTGATTGGGGAAGTGATTGGGTATTTGGAAGCTGGCGTGAAGGGGAAAGAAGATCCCCGCCCCGCGAAAAAAGCCGAAAAGGCGGCTCCCGCTCCGGCAGCGGCGCCATCTTCGGCTCCAGCCCCGGCGCCAAGTCCAGCTCCCGCGGCTCCCGCTGCTGAGGCCGCCCCGACTCCAGCGCAAACGCCGACGCCCGCTCCCGCGCCTGTCAAAGAAACACCCGCCGCGCCCGCGCAGCCTCCCGCCGCGCTGGAAGTCGCGCCCCGACCCGCCGCCCGCACGCCGCTGGCGCCCGGGCGCGAGGACGAAGTGGTTCGTATGACACCGTTGCGCCGAACCGTCGCCCGCCGCCTTGTCGAGGCTCAGCAGACGATGGCGATGCTGACGACGTTCAACGAAATTGACATGTCCGCCGTGATGGCCTTGCGCCAGGCGCATCAGGAAGCCTTCACCGCCAGGCATAAAGTGAAACTCGGCTTTATGTCCTTTTTCGTGAAGGCTTCCATTGAAGCGCTCAAGGGAATCCCGCAATTGAACGCCTCGCTCTCGGGTGAGGACATTGTATATCATAATTATTTTGACATCGGCATCGCCATCGGCTCGGGCAAGGGCCTGGCCGTGCCAGTCTTGCGCAACGCCGAGCAGCTCGGTTTTGCGGAAGTCGAGAAGGCCATCGCCGATTTCGCGACGCGCGCCAAGGACAACAAGCTCAAGCCGGACGAGTTGCAAGGCGGCACGTTCACGATTACCAATGGCGGCGTCTACGGCTCGCTGCTTTCCACGCCGATTGTCAATCCACCCCAAAGCGGCATTCTTGGCATGCATACCATCCAGCAACGCCCGGTGGCGGTGGAGGGCGCGGTGGTGATTCGCCCGATGATGTATGTCGCGCTCAGCTACGACCATCGCCTCGTCGATGGCCGTGAGGCGGTGACTTTCCTCGTGCGCATCAAGGAAATGATCGAGAATCCCGCGCGAATTCTCCTCGAGGTCTAAATGATTTTGCCCGTGAGCGAGGTTTGTTCAAAAACGACGCGGCGGGCGATGATTGGCAATTCAGTGAAGCTGGCAGCGTCGCTGGCTTTTGCCTCGGCGGTTGCCCCGCTGTTCGCGGGCGAGCGCCGATTCAAAATCGGCGCGCCCGAATGGTCGCTTGGAAAATCCGACCCTTCCTGCTTCGACGTCGCCAAGGAAATCGGGCTGGACGGCGTCCAACTAAATCTGGGCAGCCGCGCTGACAACATGCACCTGCGCCGAATCGAGGTGCAGCAGGCGTATAAGAATGCCGCGCAAAAGACAGGATTGGAGATCGCGTCACTTGCCCTCGCCGAATTGAACGACATCCCTCTGAAATCCGACCCAAGAGCATCGATTTGGCTGCTGGATTCCATCGAGGTCGCAAAAGCGCTCGGGGTCAAAGTCATTCTCGTGGCGCAGTTCTTCCACGGCGAATTGAAAGGCGACAAAGAGGGGACCGATCGCACCGTTGAATTGCTGAAAGACCTCGCGCCGCGCGCGCAAAAAGCGGGTGTGATATTGGGCCTAGAGAATTATCTGAGCGCGCCGGAGAATCTCGATATTTTGCAGCGGGTGGGTTCTCCGGCGGTGAAGGTTTATTACGACGTGGGAAATTCGACCGACAAGGGTTACGACATTTGCGCGGAAATTCGATTGTTGAAAAACAACATCTGCGAATTCCACGCCAAGGACGCTGGGTTCATGCTCGGGCAAGGCCGAATCGATTTCCGCAAGGTCCGCGGGGCGATGGACGATATCGACTATCACGGCTGGATTCAAATCGAGGCCGCCGCGCCGCATTCTTTGGTTGAAGACTACCGGGCTGATCTGAAATACTTGAAAGGAAATTTCACCTGACTTTATGAACGGCAAAACACCGCCCCTTTCAACCGGCTCGGACTTATCGCGCAGGCAATTTTTGGCAACCGCGGGCGCGTCCGCGTTGTCACTCGCTGCCGGGGCGTCGAGTCTTGCTGCGCAGGATTCAACCGCGCCGCGAATAAAAATCGGCCTTGTTGGATGCGGCGGGCGTGGGAAGTGGATTGCCGATCTTTTCCGAAAAAACGGCAATTATGATTTGGTGGCGCTGGCGGATTATTTTCCAGATCGCGTGAATGAAGCCGGCGATCAATTCAAAGTGGAATCGAATCAGAGGTTCAGCGGGCTTTCAGGATATGAAAAATTGCTCGAACAAAAGCTCGACGCGGTTGTCATCGAATCGACGCCGTATTTTCATCCCGAGCACGCAGCGGCGGCAATTGAGGCGGGCAAGCATGTGTATTGCGCCAAGCCCGTCGCGGTCGATGTCCCCGGCTGCACGACGGTCGCGGAAGCGGGCCGAAAGGCGACGGAAAAGAAGCTCGTCTTCCTCGTGGATTTCCAGACCCGCGCGCATCCATCCTATCAGGAAGCGGTGCGAATCGTGCATGCGGGCGGCATTGGAAAAATCGTTTCCGCCGAGGCGGCCTACCAAACTGGCGATGTCTGGGGTGGAATGGACGCGCATATTCGCGCGCATCCAAACGACGATGAGGCGCGGTTGCGCGGTTGGGGCGCCGACCGCACGCTTTCCGGCGACATCATTACCGAGCAAAACATCCATGCGCTGGATGTGGCGTGCTGGGTTCTCGACGCCGCGCCGCTTCGGGCCGTCGGCTCGGGAGGCCGTGTCCGCGCCGCGATTCCGAACGGTGTGTGGGATAATTTTTCCGTGATTTACGAATTTCCGAACGACGTCCGGCTGACGTTCAGCTCAAAACAAATTGGCAAGCAGTGGGAGGATATCGGGTGCCGCGCGTATGGCTTGGAAGGTGTTATTGACACGCATTATTTCGGCGTGGTGAAGGTGCTCTGCAACGACGCCTTCAATGGTGGGACGATGGCGAATCTGTTCACGGACGGCGTTGTCAATAATATCGCGAGCTTTCACAAAGCCATCACGTCCAGCGATTATTCCAATGGAACCGTCGCCCCGAGCGTCCGCAGCAATTTGACGACAATCCTTGGCCGCACCGCCGCCTATCGCCGCGCCGAAGTGACGTGGGACGAAATGATCAAGACCAACGAAAAATGGGATGCGGGCTTGAAAGGGCTGAAATCATGATTTCACAAAGAAAGGCAAAAGCCGGGCGGCTCGCGCCACCCGGCCCTTGCTCAAGTGCGATAATCTTTTAATTGACTGCGATTCGGCGCGGTTTGACTCTCTCTGCTTTCGGCAGCGTCAGCGTCAAAATGCCCTGTTCGATCTGCGCGCTGATCTTCGCGCTGTCGATGGAGGGATCCAGTTCGAACACGCGGCGGTAATCAGCCGGGCGCGACTCGCGATAGAGCAAGGTCGCGGTCGGTTCCGCCGGGCGCCGTCCGGTGATTGTCAGCACGTTCTCCTCGACGCTGATATCCAGGCCGTCCTTGCTGACGCCGGGCATTTCGGCTTCGAGCGAGTAGCCGTCCTTGTTCTCGACGATGTTCACGCGCGGCGACACGTACGGGCGCTCCGAATTCACAGGTTGCGGGCGAACAGATTGTTCCTCTTGTTGGATTGCGGTATTCATATTTTTTCCTTCATGCGGGCAAGCTTGCTCGCCCTTCAATTTCAATATTTTGGTGATTGTTTCGTTTTTTGGTTCCGGTTTCGCTGGGTTATTTCACCGAAATCTGGATTTGTTTCGGCTTCGCCTCCTCCGCTTTGGGCAGTGTCACCGCCAAAACGCCATCGGTGTAGTTGGCCGTGATTTTGTCCGTCTGCACCTGGAAGGGCAGGCTGATCGAGCGGCTGAACCGCCCAGACCAGCGTTCAGACCGGTAGACGTCTCCATCCTTTTTGCGGCTCTCTTCCTTGCGCTCGCCGGACAGCGTCAGGTAGCCGTCGTGAAGGGAGATTTCAATATCCTCCTTCTTCAGGCCCGGGAGCTCGGCTTTGACCAGCAGGTTATCTTTGTCTTCGTAGACATCAACGGCGGGGAACCAGCCTTCCCGCAATTGGGATTCCTGGCCATTTTCGTTGTTTGCATTGAGCTGGCCGAAAGCCAAGCTGAACAGATTATCGACTTCATCCCGCAAACTTGCCATGCGGCGGAGAGGGTGAAGGTTGCGAAAATCGGGGCGCTGCCATCTTGTAAGTGTCATAGGATTTGCCTTTCTTTTAATTGTTTCAAATTTCAAATTTTGTTTTAAATTGCTCAGTCTGAGTTTATCAGACGGTTCCCATATAGCCTACGGCGTGCCACATCGTGCTATAGTTGTAAGTGATTTGTTATAAGTTGTTTGCAAGAAATCGAGCATCGCTCTGATTATTTAACTAGGGACAAAATGGCCCGTATCATGCGTCACATATATGTGACAATATGGCTCATTATATGCCGATGTCTCGACGGGACGAAACTCCGGCAAGCCTAACTATTGTATTTCCAATGAGGCGCGCCTAGCTATGCTGAGCCAGCGTGAAAAACGAATTGTCAGCCAGTACTTTCTCCTTGTTGCCATTTCGGCGGTTACTCTTTTTCTCGATGCTTGCGCGACAGTGCCTCCTTCTGACTTACAGCCCGAATTCGTTGAGGAAGGCAAGCTGTCTCCCAAAGAGGTGGAGCAAGTGGTTGCGCTTGGCCGCGAATGCGGCGTTTCCAACGTTGGGCTCATTCGCACATTTTACTACACGCCAGGGCATACACGAGGAATCGAGGTGCGCAGCAAGGAACGCCTCGATAACCGACATAGCGGGTTAAATGCCTGGCAATCAACAGTGTAACGGGTGTAACGGGTGTAACGGGTGTAACGGGTGTAACGGCTTTTTGGAGATTATATAATAATTCGCATCCAGCGAGGGTTCCATCCCGAGGAAGATGCATCTTATTTGTCGTGATCTATCGAAATCAACGAGCGCCCAGCTCGGTTGATTGGGTGGAGACGCCTCACCGAGGTGTCCGGGGTGGGCTGCCTTCAGGGGCAACCGGACGCCTGGGGGAAGGCGCCCCTGCCTTTGCCCTTGAAGTTTTCGATGTTCTCCGCAGACTTTGGGCGCTGAAGAATGCCAAGCGAATCCCCGTTGCGAATCATCCAGTTGACGCCAGGCGCAGGAAAAATGTTCTGCGGCGCCTGCCTGCGTGACAACGCCCTCGTCAACGCCCTTCGCGCCCAGGGCCATTCAGTCGTCATGGCGCCGATGTATCTCCCGCTCACATTGGAGGAAACTGATCCCACGGAGGGCACGCGGATTTTCTTCGGCGGCATCAACGTTTATCTCGAACAGCAGTCGGCTTTTTTTCGCAAGTCGCCAGCGTGGTTTCACCGCATGCTTTCGGCGCCCGCGCTGCTGGACCTCGCGGCGGGCTTCGCCGGGAAAACGCGGGCCGAGGAATTGGGCGCGCTGACGATTTCGATGCTGCGCGGCGAGGACGGAAACCAGGCGCGCGAGTTGGATGATCTGATTCCCTGGCTGAAATCCGAAAAGCCGGATGTCATTTGCCTCTCCAATTCCCTCCTCTCGGGCATGGTTCGGCGCATCAAAGCCGAAGTGCGCGCCCCGGTCATTTGCTCGCTGCAAGGCGAAGATTATTTCCTCGACGCCCTGCCAGCCGAAGATCGCACCACGGCCTGGCAAGTCGCGGCGGAAAAGGCGGCCGATCTCGATTTCCTCATCGCGCCCAGTCAATACTATGCGGATTTGATGTCCGGCCGGCTGAAAGTTCCGAACGCGCGGATGAGAGTCGTTTACAATGGCATCAACCTTGAGGGATACGGCGCGCCCGCTCCCGCGTGCTCCGGCCCGCCCGTACTCGGATTTTTTGCGCGCATGTGCCGCGACAAGGGAATTGATCTGCTCGTCAACGCGTTCATCCGGCTGAAGAAACGCCCGGGGCTGGAGACGATCAAATTGCGGCTTGGAGGCAGTTGCGGACCGATGGATCAAATTGTCGTCGACGAATTGCGCGAGATGCTGAAAGCGAACCAAATGCTGGACGACGCCGAATTCTGCCCCAATCTCACGCGCGCCCAGAAATTGGATTTTCTACGCTCGCTGACGGTTTTTTCGGAGCCGGCCCGCCAGCCGGAAGCATTCGGCCTGCCCGTCATTGAAGCGATGGCGGCGGGCGTCCCTGTTGTGCAGCCGGACCAGGGCGCGTTTCCGGAATTGGTGCAGCGCACCGGAGGCGGGCAGCTTTACCGCACGGGCGACATGGAATCGTTGATTGACACCCTCGAAATTTTTCTCCGCGCTCCGCACCAGGCGAGAACCATGGGCGCGGCGGCGCAAACGGCCGTGCGCCTTCGATTCGGCGCCGCCGTCATGGCCGCGGAGTTCGCCAAAGTCTGCGCCGAGGCGGCGCGGAATTTCCGCTCGTAAATCGCCGCGCCGAAATTATCCTCGCCCCATGGCTTGTGAATTCAAAGCGACGCGCCGGGTCGAGTTTTCGGACACTGACATGGCCGGCATCATGCACTATTCGAATTTCTTCCGTTTCATGGAGACGGCGGAGCATGGTTTTTTTCGTTCGCTCGGATTCTCCATCGTCACGCGCGGCGAAGAAAAAGTGGGCTGGCCCCGCGTCCACGCGGAGTGCGATTACAAAGCCCCCCTCCGCTTTGAGGACGAAGTGGAAATTCATCTTTACGTGCGCGAGAAGCGCAGCAAATCGCTCAGCTACATTTTCACTTTCACCAAGCTCAATGCCACGCCGCCGGTGGAAGTCGCGCGGGGCGGATTGACCGTCGTCTGCGTAAAGCATGACGGCGCCGCCATGTCTGCCTGCAATATCCCAAAGTGGATTGGCGATAAAATCGAAGTGGCGCCCGCCGAGCTTTTGCAGTAAGTTCCCCGCTCTTTAGATGCTAACCATTTCCGAAGTCAGCAAGGCCTACGGGCCTCAAACCTTATTTGAAGATGTGTCGCTGCAAATCAACCGCAGCGATCGAATTGGCTTGATTGGGCCCAACGGCGCAGGAAAGTCCACCTTGTTCTCCCTTATTCTCGGCGAGGAGGAGCCGGATTCCGGCAGCGTATTCCGCGAGCGAAACATCGTCGTCGGCCATCTTCCGCAGGAGTCTTCGCCTGCCGGCGACAGCACAGTTTTGGACACCGCGCTCTCGGCCGTGCAGGACGAGCACGGCATCGCATCCTATGAAATGGAGCCAAAGGCCAAGCGCATTTTGTCCGGCCTCAGTTTTCGCGAAAAGGATTTCACCCGACCTCTGCGCGAAATGAGCGGCGGCTGGGTCATGCGCGCCCATCTGGCGAAATTGCTGGTGCAGGAGCCGGACATTCTGATGCTGGACGAACCGACGAACCATCTCGACCTCGAATCGCTGCAATGGTTTCAGAACTACCTGGAGGGATATTCGGGCGGCATTCTAATGATTTCCCACGATCGGAATTTTCTCAACGCCCTGACCACGCACATTGTCGAAATCCGGCAGCGCAAATTGTTCCGCTACCGCGGCAATTACGACAACAGCGTGGAACAGCGCGCGGCGGCGGAAGCGCAGCAATTGGCCGCCTACAAAAACCAGCAGCGGGAAATCGCGCAATTGATGGAATTCGTGCAGCGCTTCCGAGCCAAGGCCAGCAAAGCGGCGCAGGCGCAAAGCAAGTTGAAGCAGATCGAGCGCATGGAAAAAATCGAGGCGCCGGTCAGCGAAAGCAAGAAGATCAGCTTCCACTTCCCCCAGCCGCAGCGCGGCGGCCTGCGGTCGATCAAACTGGAGGATGTTCACTATTCCTACGGCTCGAACTCGATTTATCGCGGCATTAATTTCGAGGCGGAACGCGGCCAGCGCATTGTTCTGGTCGGCCCCAACGGCGCGGGAAAATCGACGCTGCTGAAACTTCTCGCCGGTGTCCTGCCGGTGCAATCGGGCCTTCGTGAATTGGGCCATAACACCAAGAGCGGTTACTATTCGCAATACCGCGTCGACATGCTGAAGCCCGAGCGCAAGGTTCTTGAGGAGGCTCTCGATACGCCGCAGGCGGTGACGGAAGAGTCCGTGCGCACGCTGCTCGGATGCTTCCTGTTTCGCGGCGACGACGTTTTCAAACGGGTCTCGGTGTTGAGCGGTGGAGAAAAGAGCCGTCTCGCGCTGGTGAAATTGCTCCTCGATCCACCGAATTTATTGTTGATGGACGAGCCGACGACCCACCTCGACATGGCGAGCATCGATGCGTTGATTGAGGCACTGAAGCAATTTTCCGGCACGCTGATTTTCATCAGCCACGACGTTTATTTCATTCGCGAATTATGCACGCATGTGGTGCGCGTCGAGAATGGCCATCTGGCTCATTTCCCGAGCGGCTGGCAGGTACTATCTCGATAAAATGGCCGCGCTGGCTCCTCCGCCCGCCGCTCCAGTGGCGGCCCAACGGCCACCGCGGACGAAAGAGCAAAAACGCCTTGAAGCAGAGGAGCGCCAGGCCCGCTCGCGCCAGCGCAAGGAGCACGAACAATTGGTAAGCCGATTGGAAGCGGAAATTCAAAAGCTCGAAGCGCGCCAGAAGGAACTCAGCGCGGAGCTTGAAAGTCCCACCAGCTACGAAAAGCCGGGCCGCGCGATGGAACTAAATCGCGAGTGCGTCGAGGTCGCCGATCGGTTGAAAGAGTTGAGCGCCCAATGGGAAGAAGCCGCGCGCAAGGTGGAAGAGACGAAGGCTCCGGCTCAAACCGGCGCATAACTCCGAACTCCTCGCCCTGCGCTTTGGTCCGCTCTGCGTCAAATAAATTCCACCTTGGTGGTGGTCATTTCCGGATCCCAGCCGCGCGGCGGTTTGCTGTTGATGGCGGCGACTTCCTTGATCGAAATCTGGCGGCCGAGCGTTTTCGGGCTTTTCACTTCGATATCGCCCGGCTTGCAGGTTTGTTGATTGATTTTCTGGTGCGGAGCGGCTTTGTAACGGATGTAAAGCTGCTCGGGGGTCGTCGGCTCAAAGTAGAGCAGCTTTGACTTCTCGGCAATGCAGAAATACTCCTTGTCAAGAATCGCGCCGCCGAACGTGAAGCGCTTCAGATACGTCGCCTCGCGATTCGTGTAGGCGGCCGTCATCACTTTATCACGGTCAGGCACGGCGGCGTAAACGAGATCCGGGCCGACGAACATTTTTTCCGGCAATTCGATGACTTTGTAGTGGCCATCCTTGAACACCATCAGCAATTTGTCGAACTTCGTGCAATCAAAACGAAATTCCTCGCCAGTGACTTTGTAGCCGATGTAACCCGACTCGCGATCATAGGCGATCTTGAAAGACTTGAACGCGACTTCGCGGGCGTCCACTTCGTCGTAGCGGCTGGACTTCGTGAGGCGCGGATAAATCGGCGAAGTACTTCTCAAACAAGCGTTCGAGGTGCGCGATGGCAAATTTGGTGACGTTCTTGAGGAATTGGCGCGTCTGCTCCAAATCCGCCTTCACCTTCTCCATTTCCTCAAGGTGCTTGTTGATGTCAAATAGAGAAATCCGGCGGATGCGCACTTCCAGCAGCATCGTGATGTCGTCATCCGTCAAATCGCGCAGCATCTGGCGGCGAAGCGGACGGAATCCGTCCTTCACCGCTTCGACAACCGCTTCTGCGGTCCGTGCATTTTCGATTCCCTTGTAAATGCGCTTTTCCACGAACAACCGCACGAGCGTCTTGAAGTGCATCTCGTGCTCGAGCTTTTGCTCCTTCAATTCCAATTCGCGTTTCAGCGTCGCGACAAGCTGTTCCGTGCTGTGGCGAAGGACATCGGAAACGGTCATCTCGACCGGGCGATTGTCGCGAATCACGATGATGCGGCTGGCAATCGTCACCTCGCAATCGGTGAACGCATAGAGCGCGTCAACAAGCTGCTCGGCGCTCACGCCAGATGGCGGGCGGACTTCAATTTCCGGGTCGCCAGCGGTGAAATCGTTGATGCTCTTGACCTTGATTTTGCCTTTTCGCGAAGCGTCCTCAATGGACGAAATCAAACTCTCCGTGGTGGTGGTCGGCGGGATTTCCTTGATGACCACCGTCGTATCGTCCTTCACCTTGATCTTGGCGCGCACCTTGATCTGCCCTGCGCCGTCGCGATATTCGCGGGCGTCCATCAATCCGCCCGTTTGGAAATCCGGCAGAACTTTGAACGGCTGCTTTTTGAGAATCGCAATCTGCGCTTGCAACAACTCGGGAAAATTGTGCGGCAAGATGCGCGCCGCCATGCCGACGGCAATGCCTTCCGTGCCGAGCATCAACAACAACGGCAATTTGCTGGGCAGCGTCACCGGCTCTTTGGAGCGCCCGTCGTAACTCGGAACGAAATCGGTAATTTCGTCATTGAAAAGTTCGTTGCGGGCCAGCTCCGTCAGCCGGCACTCGATGTATCGTCCGGCGGCGGCGGAATCGCCGGTGTAAATGTTGCCGAAATTCCCCTGCCCCTCGATCACGTAACGTTTGTTGACCAACACGACCAGCGCGTCATTGATCGAAGCGTCGCCGTGAGGATGATATTGCATGGCCGCGCCGGCGATGGTGTTCACCTTGATGAACGTCCCGGTGTCTTTCTCGTGCAGCGTCCACATGATGCGGCGCTGAACGGGCTTGAGGCCGTCGCTCAAATTCGGAATCGCGCGGTCGCGAATAACGTAGGAGGCATACTCGAGAAAACCGCGATCCACCCGGCGGTGAAGCGCCGATTCAAATGTGCCAGGCACAAACGGCCGCGCTGGCTCTGTTTCCACCTGTTCGGCCAGGACATGTCCGGGCTCAGGCGCGGGCGACGGGGCCGCCGCCGCCTCGGGGCTCGGGCTGGGCGCCGTTGCGCTGCCCTCGGGTGCTCCATTTGTCTTCAGCGGATCGATGGGCAATTCCGGTTGCTGCTCTGAATCTTTGCGTTTCGCTGCCATATGCCAATTTCTTCTAAATCAAACTACGCTACATTAGGGCCAGACTCGTTTTGTGTCACAGGAATTTGTTTGCAAATAGAAGCTCAAGGGACGCCTCGCCGAGGCGTCCGGGGCGCGTCATGCTTCATGCGTGCGCCGCTGGTATAATCGCGCAGCCAGACGCTTCGGCGAGGCGTCCCTATCGACAAGTGCTGCCAAAAATTGCTTTGCAAACCGCCCGGTATCGCACAACAGTAGTCCAAATCGCGGTAGCTGAGTGGAATTTGACACAACCATAGCCGGCAACGATCACGTCCTGCGGCGCCAACGGGACAGGCAGCGCCATTCCCTCGAACAAATCGAAGGCAAGGACGGCCAGCGGGTCATTGTCTTGGAGAAGGACCAGTCGGTGATTGGGCGCTCCACCACCGCGCATGTCCGCGTCCGCTCTGAGCGAGCTTCGCGCCAGCATGCGATTTTGAAGATTCACGGCACCGACTGCACTCTCTACGACAACGACAGCGATAACGGTGTCTTTCTCAACGGAGTCCGCATCCACTCCGCCGTCCTGCGGGACGGCGACATTATCCAATTGGCCGACAGCGCCTTCATCTACAACGCCGGCTGATGCCAACTTATGTAAAATTCTGGGGAACCCGCGGCTCGATTCCGACGCCTTCGAGCTGGACGCGTGTCTATGGCGGCAATACGTCGTGCGTGGAAGTCCGTTTTGATGACACCGTTTTTATATTCGACGCGGGCTCGGGCATCCGCGAACTCGGAAAAGATTTGCTCACGCGCAAGAATCCCCCGAAGGAACTTCATTTGCTGTTGACGCATTATCATTGGGATCATATCCAGGGATTCCCCTTTTTTGCGCCCGCCTACCGGCCTGACGTAAAAATCCGCGTCTACGGGCGGCAGGCCAAGGATGACAGCCCGTATCAATTGCTTTCCGGACAGATGACGTCGGCCTATTTTCCTGTGTCATTTCAGGAGCTTCGTTCAAGCGTCATCGCCGATCATTTGAACGGCGGCAAGAAAGACATCAATGGCGTGACGGTCACCTCTTTCGCGCTGAATCATCCGGGCGGATGTTACGGCTACTCGCTGAGCAAGGACGGCTGCAAAATCGTATACGCGACGGATAATGAATTGGAAATCCAACCGGGCGAGCTTTTCCCCGACACCGCCGATACCGGCGCGCTGCGCGCCATGCCGAAGGACTTGGTGGAGGTCGTTCGCGGAGCCGATTTGCTGATCATGGACGCGCAATACGATGAGGAAGGTTACGCCACCCGGAAAAAATGGGGGCATTCGTGCTGTTTCTCCGTGACCGACATGGCCATCCGGGCGCGCGTCAAAAACCTGGCTCTTTTTCATCACGACCCTGAGGACACTGACGGCGGGATCGACCATAAGGTTCTCGCGTGCCGGAAGCGAGCCGCCCGCCTCGGCTCGAACTTAGTGATTTGCGGAGCGCGCGAGGGCGTTGAGATGAAATTTTGACATGAACGCAGATGAGCGAAGCGAATCATTTATAGGTAGGGACGCCTCGCCGAGGCGTCCGGGTTTGCGCGCGAACAGGGCCTCACCCCGGACGCCTCGGCGAGGCGTCCCTACCTTGGGACAGTAAGCAGCCGGTTCGTGGATTTCAAAGTCATCATCCTTGCGATAATTTTCATGTCGGCCGCCAGCGGTCTCGTTGGCAGCTTGCGCCATTTGAAGTCAGGCGGGAGGGGGTGGGCGGCATTGCACGCTCTCATCGTGCTGGGCTGTTGGGAGACATGGAGCAGCCATCGCGATTTGCCACTTTTCTTGACGTTTGCCACCTGGGTTGTTTTTGGACTCATCCCCGGATTCATCGCGCGGGTCTACAACCAGCAGATGGTCCGGCAGCACTATTCCGCCGCCCGCCGACTGGCCCGATGGATCGCCTGGCTTCATCCCGCCGACGGTTGGAGGCAGCAGGCATCCATCATTCACGCCCTGGAGTTGGCGCACGAAGGTGACACCACGACCGCGTTGGCCATGCTGGAGAAATTGCGAACGTCCGATTCTCCCATTGGCTGGCTGGCCAAGGTTCACCTTTACCGAATCACGAATCAATGGGAGGAGGTGCTAAAGTGGCACCAGGCAGATTCACGGCGATTGAATCAGATGCAGACGCTCATCCCGGTCATGCTGCGCGCCCACGGCGAGTGCGGTGATGTCGTCGGCATGGCGGCATTGTATCGCATCCAGCGCGGAGCGATTGAAAAAATGATTCCCCCGGCCTCCCGCGATCTTTGCCGCTTGATGCTCTTTGCGTTTTGCGGCCGCCGTCATTTGGTCGAGTATCTTTTCTCCCACAGCCTGGCGCCAATGCCCGAGGCCATAAAGTCGTATTGGATCGCAACGGCGGAAAGCGCCGCGGGAAATTCCGAATCTGCGCGAAGCCGATTTGATGCGTTGCTGGCGAGCGCCGATCCGCCGACGCGGCTTTCCGTTGAACGACGGTTGTCGCACCTCGCCGACCCGCCGGTGCTGCTCGACGAACCGACGGAACAACTCATACTCGAAGTCGCGCGCGATCACAGCCACGATGAAAGTTTCGGGGCGCGGCGCTCCCTTTTCTCCGCGAAGGCGCGGGCGACTCAATTAGTCATCGCTCTGAACATCGCCATGTATGGCGCGGAGCTGGCACTGGGCGGCGGCACGAATGCGGACGCATTGATGCGCCTCGGCGCAATGTATCCACCTGCGGTATATGGGGGCGAGTGGTGGCGCTTGCTAGCCGCGCAATTTCTCCATTTCGGGTTGCTCCATCTTGCGATGAACATGGCCACCTTGTGGCTGCTCGGCCCGTTTGTCGAATTCGCCCTCGGCACTCGCCGCTTTTTGGTCACCTATTTGACAGCGGGAACAGCCTCGATGCTGATTGTCCTGTGCCTGGCTGGCAGAAACAGCGAACAGGTATTGGTGGGCGCGTCCGGGTGCATCATGGGGCTCGTCGGTGCGATGGGCGCGCTCATGCTCCGCGGATGGCGTCAAGAGCGCGCGGCCACCGCCCGCCGCCGCTTAATCGCAATTTTGCTGATCATCGTGATGCAAACCGTTTTCGATTCGGTGGTGCCGGAGGTCAGCATGACAGCGCATTTATCGGGGACGGTGACAGGCTTTTTGGTTGCCCTTATTTTCCGCCACCGGCTGCAGCCTGTGACGCCGGAGCCTCCTGACGCCGAGACGGTCGAGCAAGAATCGGTTGATCCGTAAGAGTGATTTGCGGGAGGCATTCAAATGATATGCTTAGTCCCATCCAGGCTTCTCCCATCTTTTCCTGTAACCTTTCGCAATAGAAGGGTCAGTAGTCATTGGACCGATCTCCGCCCCAAGGATCGGCCATTTAGCATACGGAGCAAATTATGGATATTGTGCAAAAACTGATGGTGAAGAATGGTGGGATTGGCGGACGGCTGTCGGTCCTTTGGATTTTTATTTGGGCGGCTTGCTGGGCGGGGCTAGTTGAATCCAGTCATGCTCAAACCGATTTTCAACTTGTCAAAAGTTTTGGCTTTCCGGTGCTGGCCACCGGAGCGGAGCCGGAAACGCAGATGACCCTCGGCTCCGACGGACGGCTTTATGGGGTGACTCTCGCGGGCGGGAGCAACGGCGTTGGGGTCATATTTTCGATGAATGCCGATGGCAGCGGTTATCAGGTTCTGCATTCGTTCGCGGGCGGCGCCAATGATGGCTCCTACCCGATGGCGGAGCTGCTGCAAGCCAGCGATGGCAAGCTTTATGGAACCACCGAAGGCGGCGGGAGCAACAGCATTGGCGTCATTTACAGGATCAACACCGACGGGACGGGCTTCAGCCTGGTCCACACCTTTTACTACACCGACGGGGAGGAGCCGGAAAGCGGGCTGCTGCAATCGCGGGAGGACGGCATGCTTTATGGCACGGCTTCCACCGGGGGCGCCAATGATTACGGTGGCACTGTGTTCAAACTCAACCTGGATGGAAGCGATTTCCAGGTCGTCTACAATTTCACCGTTCAAACCGGCATTGGCTCGTATTCCGGGCTGCTGGAAGGCGCTGACGGATTTCTCTATGGAACAACGTATTCGGACGGCGACGGCAACGATTCCGGATATAATGGGGCTGTTTTCAAGATGGCCAGGGATGGATCCAGCGTCCAGGAATTGCACTTTTTTGAATATGAACCCTACGACGGGGATGTGGCCAATGGACGCCTGGTCCAGGGCAGCGACGGATACATTTACGGCACGACCGAGGATGGCGGAGATCCCAGTGCCGGTTATTACAGCTACTACGGCAACGGCACTCTCTTTAAAATCAACACCAACGGCGGGGGATACCAGGTATTTTTCTTCCCCACTGCGGACGCCACTTACGGCGCCCAGCCGTTCGGAGGTCTTCGTTTCGGCGCGGATGGCTATCTTTACGGGGCCACCTCCGGCGGCGGGACCAGCGGTCAGGGGACTCTGTTCAAGATTTCCACCAGCCTTGAAACTCCCATAGTCATCCACCAATTGACCGGCGCAGACGGCCTCTCGCCAAGAGCCGCCCTCATCCCCAACTCTGATGGCACGATCTTCTATGGCTCGGCCTATGAGGGTGGGAGCAACGGGTTTGGCACGGCATTCCAAGTCGCTTACGACGGCAGCGGTTTTTCGGTCCTGCACGAATTCGTCTCACCGACCGGCGGCGACGGGCTGGATCCTGAAGCGCCGGTTAGCATTTACGGGAATGTTCTTTATGGGACGACGACTTCGGGGGCGGCGGGTGGCCGCGGAGCCGTGTTCTCCATGAACCTGGATGGTTCCGGTTATCAATTCCTGCATAGTTTCAGCAATGGCCCGGGCGATGGGCAATACCCGCTGGGTTCCTTGCTGAAAGCGGCCGATGGGTATCTTTACGGCACGACGGAAGAAGGCGGCGAGTTCGGTTACGGCACGATTTTCAAAGTCAGCACGAACGGAAATTTTTACAGTGTTTTGTGGAATTTCGCCAACAGCCCCAACGACGGAGCCTACCCCCAAGCGGGCTTGGTCCAGGGCGTGGATGGCTCGCTCTACGGAACGACCAGTGAGGGCGGAACCAATTATTCGGGCACCGTATTCAGCATCAGCACCAACGGTTCTGAAACCATCCTGCACAATTTTAGCGGGAGGCTGGATGGCCAAAGTCCTTACGCGTCCTTGCTGCAAGACCGCTACGGCATCCTCTACGGCACAACCGAGGACGGCGGAACCAATGGCTATGGAACCATTTTCAGCCTGGCGACCAACAGTGACCATTTTCTGGTGTTGTATAATTTTAATGGCGGGACAAATGACGGCGAAAGCCCGGCAGCGGGATTGTTGCAGGGCTTGGACAGCCGTCTTTATGGCACGACCCAGTACGGCGGCACCAATTACTCCGGCACCGCTTTTGTTATTGACACGAATGGCTCCGGCTACGCTGTTTTGCATAATTTCGTCAGCGCTTCTGATGGCGCCTATCCGGCCTCGCAATTGGTGCAAGGCGCGAATGGGGCCTTGTATGGAAGCTGTGATTCCGCGGGCACCAACGGCGACGGGACGGTTTTCCAATTGAATCCCGACGGCACAGGCTTTTCGGTCCTGCATGCATTCTCCGACCAGGATGGCGCTTATCCCCAGGGCGGCCTTGCCTTGGAGCCGGACGGTTCGCTTTGGGGCGCAGTGGAAGAGGGTGGCGCCTCGAGAAACGGCGCTATTTTCAAGCTCTCCAGCCCAACAGAGCTCGTTCATGCTCTGGGCTATGGGGCGAACGGTTTTTCGCTCAGCTTTACCCGTGGCGTTCCCAATCAGAATTATCAGGTCTTCGCCTCTCCCGACCTGATAAATTGGACTTCCATCGCAACCGTCACATCCGATGCGATCGGCTCGTTTCAATATATGGACTCAACAGCCACGGGTCACTCCGTTCGGTTTTACAAGACATCGGGGCCATAGCGGGATTTTGAAGTGGTGGGTTGGCGGGGACTCGAACCCCGGACCAATGCCTTAAAAGGGCACTGCTCTACCAACTGAGCTACCAACCCACGGCTGTTGCCCCGATTCTTCGGGCCGGTTACTATGCCTCACTTTCCCAGTGTGGCAAGCGCAAAAATCGGCAAAATCCGGCGCGTAGCGAGTGCGAAGCGGAGCCCCATGGGACCTATGGGACGGAGGGGACGAATGAGTCGTACGGGACAACCCACTGCATTGTTCGTTGACTTTCGTCTGTTGGAAGCGCAACCAATCATTCATTCGCCTGGGGCAAAACATTCCCCTGCGCGACCCAAACATTATGTCGGAACACAAAGCAATCATCGATTGGAAACGTACCACCCCGGATTTTCTAAGCGGGAAGTATTCGCGCGAGCATACCTGGACTTTTGACGGCGGGCTCGTGGTGCCAGCCTCGCCTTCGCCTTCGGTCGTGCCAGCGCCATGGTCGAATCCCGCCCACGTCGACCCGGAAGAGGCGTTCGTGGCCTCGCTTTCGAGCTGTCACATGATGACTTTCGTGTACCTTGCGCAGCGGCAGAAATTTACAGTCGACAGTTACCGGGACGAGGCGGTAGGAATCATGACCAAGAATGAAAAGGGCGCGCAGTGGGTCAGCAAAGTCACCTTGCGCCCGCAGGTGGTTTACAGCGGGGACAAATTGCCGACGCCACAGGACGAAGAACACCTTCATCACCTCGCGCACGAACAATGCTTCATTGCCAATTCCGTGAAAACGGAGGTGGTGGTGGAAGCGGTTCCGGCGGAGTGACAGGCGTCAAGCGAAGCCGAGTGAACTGCGTCATCCGACAAGGCAACGCTGGCGATGCCGCAACGATTGACGCTGTCCTCAATGAAGCGGCTCAGTGGCTGATTCAGCGAGGCATGGGAATGTGGCGGGCGGATGAATTGCGGCCGGAGCGCATCGCCGTGGATGTCCTCGCCGGACTGTTTTACCTCGCGGAATGCAATGGCAAAGCGGCGAGTGTTGTAAAATTTCAATTGGAGGATCCGCTTTTCTGGCCGGATTTGCCCGCAGGCGGCGCGGCATACGTTCATCGACTCGCGGTTCGGCGGGAATTCGCGGGTGGCGAAATTTCCACCGCCCTGCTCCGCTGGGCTGAAGATCGGGCGCGGAGGCTCGGCCGCTCATTTCTTCGGCTGGATTGCGAGGCGTCGCGGACGCGGTTGCGGGCTATTTATGAGAGATATGGATTTCGGCACCACAGCGACAGGGAGGTTGGGCCGTATTTTGTGGCGCGGTATGAGAAGTGCCTTGAACGTTGATTTGGCTGGCGGGAACGCCTCGGCTAGGCGGCCCTTTCTTGGCTGGCATTTTCTGTGAAAAACTTTTTCTTCCACTTTGGCGGGGTGCTTTCTAGTATTCCCATCCCCGGGGGCGCGGCCAGCTGCGTGCTGTTCCCGGCAGCATCACAAACTTATGCCATTAACTCATACTACGGAATTGTTCGCGAAGGCTCTCAAAGGCAAATACGCCCTCGGAGCCTTCAACGTCAACAACATGGAACTTCTCCAGGCCATTGTGGAGGCATGCGAGGAGGAAAAAGCCCCTGTCATGCTCCAGATTTCCAAGGGCGCCCGGCAGTACGCCAGCGCCACTTACCTGAAAGCGCTCATTGAAGCGGCAGTGCGGACTTCCAACATTCCGATCGCCGTCCATTTGGACCATGGCGACACGTTTGAGCTTTGCAAAGAATGCATCGACGAGGGGTTCACCAGCGTGATGATCGACGGCAGCCACGAACCTTTCGAGAAAAACGTCGAGGTCTGCAAACGGGTCGTCGATTACGCGCACAAGCATAACTGCGTGGTCGAGGGTGAATTGGGCATGCTCGTTGGCGCGCAGCACGATGACGGGGAGGAAGGAGGCGGGTATTCCAAGGGCGGCGTTTACACGCATCCCGAGGAAGCGGTGCAGTTCGTCAAGGCTACGGGCGTTGATTCGCTGGCGGTGGCCATTGGCAATTCGCATGGCGCATACAAATTCAAGGGCCAGCAGCGCCTCGATTTGGATCGTTTGCGCGCGATCAAGAAGGCTTTGCTTGAAGCGGGCATGGGCGACTATCCGCTCGTCCTGCACGGCGCTTCGAGCGTCCCCAAGGATCTCGTTCAGGAAATCAACAAATACGGCGGCAAAATGGGTGAAGACACTGCGGGCGTGCCAGAGGAGGACATCGAGATCGCGCGCCGGGTGGGTTGCACGAAAGTAAATATCGACACGGATCTTCGCCTTGCGGTCACGGCGGCAATCCGCAAGTGTTTTGCGGAAAATCCGAAGGAATTCGATCCTCGCAAATATCTCGGCCCGGCCCGCACGAAGGTCAAGGAACTCGTGCGCCACAAAGTTCGCGACGTACTTTGCTGCGCGGGACACGCTTTTGATTAAGCGGCGCGAGTGGTAGTTAAATGGTTTTGGAAAGCCCGTTTATCAGAGCGGGCTTGGCTTAGTTAAAAACTGAGGCAACGCTGATAATTTCGACTTCGCCTTTCTCAAATCTAAACGCGACCCACTTTATGGTGGGTTCCTCGTAGCGCAAATTATAGCCGTTGTTGGAGAAGCTCTTCCCAATACTCGCAGGCTTGGACAAGGCCAAACGCTCAAATTCTCCGCGAACCGCGTCATTTTCGAACCGGACCTTCCTTCCGACTATCAAGGGAACAACCTCGTCAGCGAGAGCCGCGTCAACGGTCGGTTCAATCAGCACCCGCACCGTCCTGTCGCCAAACGTGAACTCGCTCTTTAGGGTCGTTTCCAGGCGGGGCTTATTCACCCAAAATGGCCCCACGCGTTTTGCTTCAGGGCGTGGCAGCGCTTCGCCCCAGCCCTCGTGCGACACATAGAGACTCTCATAGGAGATATGTCAAAAATGGCTACAGAGCCGGTGCAGATCCGTTACATTTTAACGGCCTCCGATTATGCAAAACCCAACTGCAAGAGCCGCCGCTGCATGGTGATCGAGCACAACATGCCTTTTGAGGACCAAATAAAAGATTCTGACCGTGGCGAATGCTTTGTACCGGTAAAATGGATCCAAACCGTTGCTGGCGCCAACGCATTTTAGAACTCGGATTGTTCGGAAATCAAAATACCGCTTGCAACCCACTACACCCAAATGGCGGCACACTGTCCAGCGACTAAAGGAGCATTTCACAGAATGGGCCAAACCGTAAACCACCGGCGATTTGTCCCAGAAAACGGGTCGGCCCAAATATAATCACATATTTGACGCCGAAATCTCAACGGCTGCTTCGGGCTGATGATCAAAATGGAATTGCCCGGAATTTCCAGCGGCTCCCGGAAGATACCTGCAATGCGGATTGGGCCGATGAAACGTTTCTCGGTGTGAGACGGGATTCATCTGGCGGGCTTTTCATGAACACCTCGCTGAAGCGAGGTGGCCCGAGGCTGAGGAAGGAGAACCGTTTTAACGGTTTCTGGCCCTGCCATGGCTTGCCTACCCGCCTAGTCTGGGACACCTTGAAACGTCGTTCGCTCGTGATAAGACCGTAAAAACGGTTTTGATGGCTCCGGATGCCCCACACCCCGCTGAAGCGGGTGTTAATGAAAAGGCTGTCGAGCGCAATAGCAGATTCCGCACACATCAAGCGGCCCAGGTCGGAGGCTGACATCAAAGAAGTGTTCTACTCCACCAGCCGGTGCTGGATGGCGTAGTGCATCAACTCCGCGTTATTCTTCATTCCCATCTTTTCAAGAACTCGCGTACGATAGGTGCTGATCGTCTTGACGCTGAGCGATAACTCGCGCGCGATGTCCGAGACCATCTTGCCAGAGGCAATGAGGCGCAATACTTGAAATTCCCGGTCTGACAACGCTTCCTGCGGCGCGTTTTGGGTGGTGGAAAGTGAGGCGGCCAATGTTTCCGCCAACCCGGTGCTGACGTAGCGACCGCCGGCAAGGACTTTTTTTAGAGCGCCGACCAATTCGGCGGGCGCGCTTTCCTTGGTCATGTAACCGGCGGCGCCGGATTTGAGGACGCGCACGGCGAATTGATTTTCCGGATGCATGCTTAGGACCAGCACCGGCAATTTGGGCTTCGTGCGCTTGATTTCAGTGAGAACATCCAGGCCGCTCCGCCCTGGCATGGTGATGTCCAGGACAACGACATCCCAGTTCTCTTTCCATACAAGATCAAGGGCTTCCTGGGCGTTGCGAGCTTCGCCATAAGTGGCGCGCTTGAACGCGTCAGTTAGAATTTGCTTCAGTCCATGCCGCACGACGGCGTGGTCGTCTGCCAGAAGAATCTTCATGCATCGATTTCGTTCGGCGCTGGCGTTGCCGGCGCGGGATGGCGACGCATGCCCGTGTGCCCTTGCCGCCCCGCACCGGCTGAATCCTGAAATCGCCCCCCAGCAGCGCCGCCCGCTCGCGCATGCCCAGCAATCCCATGGAGCGCGGGTCGGAAATTTCCTCCCGGCTGATGCCGCGGCCGTTGTCTTTGACTTCCAGAATAATCCGGGCCGACTCTTCTTTCAAGTTGACGTCGACATCCGTCGCCTCCGCGTGCCGGATCACGTTGGTCAGCGTCTCCTGAAAAATTCGAAAAAACGTGGTGGTCAATTCGGGGTCCAGCGGGGGCCCGTTCAAATGCGTCGAGACGTGGCAGCGAATGCCGGTGCGATTTTGAAATTCCTGCGCCTGCCATTCCAGCGCCGCGGCCAGGCCGAGGTAATCCAAAATTCCCGGCCGCAATTCCGTCGAGATGCGGCGGACGGTTTGGATGGTCGAATCGATGTCCGTCGAGAGGCGTTCCGCCTTCTCGCATAATTCCTTCTGCGAACGCGGCAGGCGGCCCGCGAGCCATGAGGCGCTCAGCTTGCAACTGGTCAGCGCCTGGCCGAGCTCGTCGTGGACC
Source organism: uncultured Verrucomicrobiae bacterium (assembly GCA_963764165.1). Lineage (GTDB taxonomy): Bacteria > Verrucomicrobiota > Verrucomicrobiia > Limisphaerales > Palsa-1400 > Palsa-1400. The sequence goes on along the minus strand of CAVXRD010000002.1, from coordinate 282,287 downwards.
TCGCGCGCGATCCGCGTCCGCTCCTCTTCGCGCACATGCTGGAGATAAACCGAGAGCGCCCGCAATTGCTTGTGTGATTCGCGCAGTTTGACCTCGGCTAATTGGCGGTCGCTGCGTTCCTGCGCTTCTCGCAAGGCGCGGCGAACGGCTGGCACGAGCCGCGCCAATCTGGTCTTGAGCACGTAATCTGTAGCGCCGTTTTTTAAAGTTTCGATGGCGACTTCCTCGCCCATCGTGCCTGTGACGAAGATGAACGGAATTTCCGGGCGTTTCTGTTTTGCGAGGTTCAGCGCCGCGTGGCCATCGAAACCCGGAAGCGAATAATCGGAGAGAATGACGTCGGGAGGGTTCTTGTCGAGTTCACTGACAAACTCATCCTCAGTCTGGACGCGATGGAGCGTGAATTGGATTCCGCCCTCGCGCAGGGTGTGCTGCTCAAGCCTGGCGTCCGCATCATCATCCTCGACCATCAAAATGTGGATTTGCTTTTTCATGCGGCGTCGCCGTGCGGCAGGGAGAAATAGAATGTGGCCCCTTTGTTGGGCTTGGCCTCTGCCCAGGTGCGCCCCTCATGCTGATGGATGATGCGGCGGACATTGGCCAGTCCGACGCCCGTGCCTTCAAATTGCGAATGCGGATGAAGCCGCTGGAAGACGCCGAAAAGCTTGTCGGCAAAACGCATGTCGAAACCAATGCCATTGTCCTTGATGGAGAAGATGACTTCCTCCTTCGTCTGCGTCGCGCTGATTTCGATGACGGCCTTCTCTGTCTTGCGCGTGTATTTTACAGCATTTCCCAGCAAATTGGCCAGCACCTGGCGGAGCAGGGCGGCGTCGGCTGTCACCTCCGGCAGGCTGCCGATGACCCACTTGACATTGCGCCCGGCGGTGTCAACGAGAAGATCGCGCATGACGCTTTCGCAAAGAGTTTTCAGATTGACCTTTCGTTTGCGCATGCCGGCGCGGGCGGTGCGCGAGAAAGCGAGCAAATCGTCGATGAGCTGGCCCAGCCGGCGGGCCGCGCCGCCAATTGTTGTCAAGCATTGGCGCGCTTCCGGGTCCACGGTGGCGCTCTTGTTTGAGTTAAGCACCTCGATGAAACCCTCGATTTGCCGCAGGGGCGCGCGCAATTCATGTGAAACGGAATAGCTGAACGCCTCCAGCTCCTTGTTCGCCGCTTCCAGCTCCGCCGTGCGGCGGGCCACGCGGTGCTCCAGCTCCTCGTTCAGCCGCATGATCTCCTGCTCTGCATTCTTGCGCTGCTGCCGCGAATGCGCCTCGCGCAGCGCGCGGTGCAGGGCAGGGGGGAGGCCGGCCATGCGATGCTTCAGCACGAAATCCGACGCCCCGTTTTTCAGCGCCTTGGTCGCCATTTCCTCGCCGAGCGAGCCGGTCACAAAAATGAACGGCACTTCGGGGCACGCATCCTGGGCCAGTGCCAGCGCGCTGAATCCGTCGAACGCGCACAAGCCGTGATCGGAAAGAATCACGTTCGGCCGGAAGTCCTTCAACTCCTGCACGAACGCGTCGTGTGATTCGACGCGCCGGAAGGTGAAATCAAAACCATCTTTGCGCAAGACGTGCTCGGCCAATTGCGCATCAGCCGCCTCGTCTTCGACCATCAATATTCTCAGTTTCTTTTTTATAGCTTGCCTCTCGCGTGAAAATTAATCCCTCGCCATGCATCCGCCATATGGGGTGATGACCTGTGGGTGAAAAAGTACGGAGCGGCGGGGGAACACCCTATGGGCATAGTGCGCTTGATACACGAGAGTGACGGGACTGCCATCCAAGGTGGATTTGGCAGCAAGGCAAGTGCAGGAAAATACACAAAAGGAAAAGTTACTATGAAGAAAACAATCAACTATTGGAAGAATAACACCCAGCGTTTTGTTGCGCTCGTTTGCGTTTCCGTTGCGCCTGTGGTCGCCATGACCGTGACGGGTTGCGCGGGTGATCGCTACCACGAGAGCACCGGAGAAGAAATCGATGACACCGCCATCACGGCCCGCGTCAAGAGCGCCCTGGGTTCTGATCCCACGTTCAAGTATGACGGCGTCCATGTCACGACCTTCAAAGGCAGTGTTCAGTTGAGCGGCTTCGTGGTGTCCCCGGATGCGCGCGCCCATGCGACCGACCTGGCCAAGAACACCGCGGGAGTTCGCGACGTGACCAACAGCATCGACATCCGCCAGTAATTGTTCCCAATCGGGCGCGTCAAGATATGAAAAAATACATTTGCGTGCATGGTCATTTCTACCAGCCGCCGCGGGAAAACCCGTGGCTGGAAGCGGTTGAAATGCAGGACTCCGCCCATCCCTATCACGATTGGAATGAGCGGATCACAGCCGAATGTTACGCGCCCAACGCCCATTCTCGTTTGATCGATGGCGAAAGCAGGATTGAGCAGATCGTCAATAATTATTCGCGCATCAGCTTCAATTTCGGCCCGAGCCTGCTGTTATGGATGCAGGAAAAGGCGCCGGATATCCTGAAAGCGCTGCAAGACGCCGACAAGGAAAGCCAGCGCCGGTTTTCCGGCCACGGCTCCGCCATCGCGCAATGCTACAATCATCAAATCATGCCCCTCTCCAACGCGAGGGACAAAATCACGCAGGTGGCATGGGGCGTGCGGGATTTTGAGGCCCGCTTCGGCCGCTCGCCGGAGGGAATGTGGCTGCCGGAATGCGGCGTTGATATCGAGTCGCTTGAGGCGCTCGCGCAGTTCGGCATTCAATTCACCATCCTCTCGCCGTTCCAGGCCAGCCGTGTGCGGCCCATTGGCGGCGGGGATTGGCAGGACGTCAACGGCGGCAAAGTGGATCCGTCCCGCGCTTACAAGGTGAATTTGCCGTCTGGCAAATCCATCGCCGTTTTCTTTTATGATGCGCCCGTGGCGCAGGCAGTCGCCTTTGAGCGTTTGTTGACCGACGGGGGCCGGCTTGCGGATCGCCTTGTGGGGGCGTTCAGCGACGCCCGCGATTGGGACCAATTGGTTCACGTGGGCACCGACGGCGAATCGTACGGGCATCATTTCCATTACGGAGACATGGCCCTGGCCTACGCCTTGCGGAGCGTCGAAATGCGCGCCGATGTTCAGTTGACAGTTTATGGGGAGTTTTTGGAGAAACATCCGCCGACCCACGAGGCGGAAGTTCATTGCCCAAGCGCGTGGAGCTGCTCGCACGGGGTGGGCCGCTGGTTTCAGGATTGCGGCTGCAATTCCGGGGGGCACGGCAACTGGAACCAAAGCTGGCGCGGGCCGCTGCGCAAAGCGCTCGACTGGCTGCGCGACGAACTCGCGCCCCGCTACGAAAAGCGCGCCGGCGAATTGCTGAAGAATCCCTGGGTGGCGCGAGATGAATACATCAATGTTATTCTTGATCGCTCTCACGAGAACGTGGAGAGGTTCCTGGCTCGCCACGCGGTGCGCCCCTTGTCCGAAGATGAGCGGGTTCTCGCCCTGCGCATGCTGGAGCTGCAGCGGCATACGATGCTCATGTATACGAGCTGCGGATGGTTCTTTGATGAAATTTCCGGGCTGGAGTCGGTCCAGGTTTTGCAATACGCGGCCCGGGCGGTTCAGCTGGCCAGGGAGCTTTGGAACGACGACCTTGAGGAAGGTTTCACCAATCTTCTCGTTGACGCCAAAAGCAACATCCCCGAGAACGGCGACGGGAAACAAATTTACGAGAAATTTGTCAAGCCGGCGATCATCACGCGGAATTTGGTTGGCGCGCACTATGCCATCAGTTCCGTGTTCGAATCGTATCCGGAGGAGGCGCGGCTGTATGCCTTCTCTTTCAAGCAGCAGGAGCGGCAAATGTTTATGTCCGGCGCCGCCCGGCTCTTGATTGGCAGCGCCCGGGTGACATTTGAAATCACGAAGGCCTCGGATGTCCTGACCTACGGCGTGCTTTACATGGGAAGCCATAATTTGAATTGCTGGGTGCGCCTCAACGGCGGACCTTCGGAGCAGGCCCAGTTGATCGAGGATTCGAAGGCGGCGTTCGAGCGCGGGGATTTCTCCGAAATCATCCGCCTGATGGATCGGCATTTCGGGGAGATGCATTATTCTTTGAAGAGCCTGTTCCGCGACGAGCAGCGCAAGGTGCTCAACCAGATTCTTTCCGCCACGCGGGATGAAATTCACACCGCCTACAAACTTATCGTTGACCGTCACGAGCCTCTGCTGAGGGTGCTGTCGGACTTGAATGCGCCGCCCCTGGAAGGACTCAACACGGCTGTCGAGCTGGTGCTCAATACGGAAATTCGATCCGCCTTTGAAGGTGGAAAGATTGACGCGACGCGCCTGCGCAGCTTGTTCAACGAGGTCAGGACGACCAAGGTGGCTCTCGACAAGGAGACAATTGCCTACGCGTGCAAGCTGCACTTCGACAGGTTGAGCGAGAAACTTCTGACAACACCGTGCGATCTGGAATTGCTCAAGCAATTCATTGATGACGCCAAGCTGCTCCATGAGCTTCCGTTCGACGCCAATCTGTGGAAGCCGCAAAATATCTATGTCGATGTATCGAACACCGTGTCGGCCGAGATGAAGCGCCGCGCCTCCGATGGCGACGACGTGGCGAAGACGTGGACCACATTGTTTGCGGAATTGGGGCAAGTGCTGGGATTCTCCGCGGCGCTGGCGACGGAAGATCCCGTCAAGCCGCGCGTGGAGAGCCCCGAGACGAAACCGGAAGCAAAGCCGGTGGAAGAAATACTCGAACCCGCCGCTTAACCTCGCCACGCTTATGGAAACGGCGGTTCGAACCGAGCCCAAATCCGGCCCAGCAGAAACCTCGCCGCGTTCGCGCGGTGTGAAGTCGGCTCCCCATGCGACCTACCGGCTGCAATTCAACAAGGACTTCACTCTCGCGCAGGCGCGTGACCTGGTGGAATATCTGGCCGAGCTTGGCGTGAGCCACGTTTATTCCTCACCGCTGCTGAAGGCGATCCCGGGAAGCACGCATGGCTACGACGCTGCGGATTTCACCCAGATCAACCCGGAAATCGGCACAACGGGCGATTTGGAGAAGTTCCACCAGGCATTGGCCAAACACGGCATGGGCCTTGTGCTCGATGTGGTGCCGAATCACATGGGGATCGACTTGCAAAATAATCCGTGGTGGCTCGATGTCCTGACTCACGGATCGAACAGCCCCTATGCGAATTATTTCGACATCAACTGGCAGGCGCCGGATCCCCGGTTGCGCGGAAAGATTGCGCTTCCCATCATGGGTGAGCGCTACCACGAGGCTTTGGCGAAGAAAGCCATTCAGTTGACAGAAAAGAACGGCAGGCTCGCGCTGGAGTACAACGGCATGACGCTGCCGGTTTCCCCCGAAAGCGTGGCGGCCACGATTGGGGCCGCCGCCAAGGGGCGCACCGTGATTCTCGCGAAACTCAACAATGACCCCGCCGCGATGGATGATTTCATTCAAAAGCAGAATTATTTGATGATGTCGTGGCGCAACGGCGATTCGATGCTGAACTATCGCCGATTCTTCACCATCGCCAGCCTCGCCGGGGTCCGAATTGAGGAGCAGCCGGTGTTTGACCAGGCTTTCTCATGTGTCAAGCAATGGCTGCGGAACGGCTGGATTGATGGCTTGCGGGTCGATCATTCGGACGGCTTGCGCCATCCCGAGCAATTTCTGAATCGCCTTCGCGCCCTGGCGCCGAATTCCTGGATTGTCATCGAGAAAATTCTGGAGCCCGGCGAGCCGCTGAATCCTGATTGGCCTGTCAACGGGACGACTGGATACGATTTTCTGATCAATCTGAACGGCGTCTTCGTCGATCCCGCCGGCGAACAGCCTCTAACGGAATTTTACAAGGAGTTCACGGGCGACAACGCGGAATACACCGATGTCGTTCGCGCCAAAAAAATCGGCTTCATCAATAGCCAGCTTTCATCCGAGGCCAATCGGCTGACGGATTTGCTCGTTCACATTTCCGCGCGCCATTGGGAATGCCGCGATTTCACCCGCGCGGAATTGCGCGAAGCGTGGTCGGAACTGGCGACGTGCATTCCCGTTTATCGCACCTACACCGGCGCCAATGATGTTCCCGCCGTCAGCGAAATCGACAAGCATCTGGTCCGGGACGCGGCGAAGGCGGCCCATGCTTTTCAACCGCAGCTTCCGCGCGAGCTGTTCCAATTTCTCGAGGACTTGCTGCTCTTCCGCCACCGTGGGCAGTTCGAGGACGATTTTGTTTTGCGCTTTCAGCAATTGACGGGCGCGCTGATGGCCAAGTCCATCGAGGACACCGCGTTCTATTGTTATTTGCGATTTGCCGCGCTGAATGAGGTGGGCGGGGATCCCGGAAAATTCGGAATGAGCCTGCCGGATTTTCACGCATGGTGCCGCGCGCAGCAGGAGATTTGGCCCGTCTCGATGGCGGCCAGCGCCACCCACGATACGAAGTGGGGCGGCGACGTTCGAGCCCGCCTCGCCGTGCTTTCCGAGCAGCCGCAGCGATGGATCGAGGCTGTCCGCCGCTGGGGCGCAATGAACGACGCCAAACGGCAGGAGGCATTTCCCGATCGCAAGACCGAGTATTTGTTTTATCAAGCGCTGGTGGGCGCGTGGCCGGCCTCAATCGACCGCATGCAGGCCCACATGCAGAAGGCCGCTCGCGAAGCGAAGGAGAATACCGACTGGGGAAATCCAAATCCAAAATTTGAGAACGCATTGAAGAATTTCATCACTCGCGCGATGGAGGATAAGAGCTTCATGGCCGATGTGGAAAAATTTGTGGCGGCCATTGTGGATGCGGGCTGGAAAAACTCGCTGTCGCAAACCGCTGTCAAATTAACAGCAACCGGAGTGCCTGATACTTACCAGGGCACGGAGCTCTGGGATTTCAGCCTGACGGATCCGGACAATCGCCGCCCGGTGGATTTCGAGCCACGCAAGCGCATGCTTGCCGAGGCGAAGAAATTGTCCGCGCAGGCAGCGTGGAAGCAGCGCGAATCGGGAATGCCGAAACTGTGGCTGACCGCAAAATTGCTCGAATTGCGCAACAGCGACCCCGAACTCTTTGGCCCAGCCTCCGCCTACGAACCGCTCTTTGTGTCCGGCAGCGAGAAAGACCGCATTCTGGCCTATATACGCGGTGGAAAGCTGGCGGTGATTGCGCCTCGTTTCGTCAGCGAGTTTAATGGCAAATGGGGGAATACCACCGTGCCGCTGCCCTCCGGCATTTGGAAGAATTTTCTAACAGGCGCATCCATCAAAAGCGGCGATGTTGATTCTTTGCTGGATGGTTTTCCAGTCGCAGTGCTGGTTCGGGAGGAAAAAGCTTAATGCACACATTTCGAGTTTGGGCGCCGACGCCAAAAACGGTCGAACTATCCATTTTGCAGCAGCGCATGCCGATGACCCGGCAGCCTGACGATTGGTGGACGCTGGAGATGCCGACGCTCGCCGCCGGCAGCGATTATGGATTTTTCCTTGATGGCGAAGGGCCGTTTCCAGACCCGCGCTCGCCTTACCAGCCGAACGGCGTGAACGGCCTTTCGCGGCCTGTCACACAAAAGAATTTTGCCTGGTCCGACGCAGCGTGGCAGGCGCCGCCGCTTTCGTCCGCCATCATCTACGAATTGCATATCGGCACCTTTACGCCGAAGGGGACGTTTGATGCCGCGATCGAAAAACTCGATCATCTCGTAGAGCTTGGCGTGACGCACGTCGAGATCATGCCTGTTAACGAATTCTCCGGCGACCACGGCTGGGGTTACGACGGGGTCGGCCTGTTCGCGCCGCATCACGCCTATGGGCCGCCTGAGGGTTTGAAGCGTCTGGTGGAAGCGTGCCATTTGAAGCATTTGGCGGTGATACTCGACGTTGTCTACAATCACTTTGGCCCGGCTGGGAATTATTGGATGAAATTCGGGCCCTACCAAAAAACCAATTTTTCCACCCCGTGGGGTCCCGCGATTAATTACGATGACGCGGGCAGCGACGAAGTCCGCCGCTTTTTTTGCGACAACGCGCTGATGTGGCTGCGCGATTACCATTTCGATGGCCTCCGGTTGGATGCGCTGCACGCTATTGTTGACTGCTCGCCCGAGCCGTTCATCGAGCAACTGGCGGAAGAGGTGAAGAAATTGGAAGCGGAGCTTGGGCGCCATCTCGTTTTGATCGCCGAAAGCGACCGCAACGACCCGAAGCTTTTGTGGGCGAGGGGCAGGGGAGGATACGCGCTGCATGCGCATTGGAACGACGATTTTCATCACGCGCTCCACACCGTTCTGACAGGCGAAAGGAAGGGGTATTACTCCGATTTCGGCTCGATGGCGGATTTGTGCAAGGCGTTCCGACAGGCTTACGTTTACGACGGGCGTTACTCGCCTTTCCGCAAACGCCGCCACGGACGCCCGCCGACGGGCTTGGATGGGTTTCGTTTCCTTGCCTACCTGCAAAATCACGACCAAATCGGAAATCGCGCCCTCGGCGAACGCAGCTGCCATCTGCTCAGCATGGGCCACCTGAAATCGGCGGCAGCGCTGGTTTTGATGTCGCCGTTTCTGCCGATGTTTTTTCAGGGCGAGGAATGGGGAGCGACGTCGCCGTTTTTGTATTTCTCGAATCACGAGGATCCAGAGCTGGGCAAAGCTGTTCGCGAGGGACGCCGCCGCGAATTTCCCGATTTCGCTGGGAAGGAAGAGGAAATTCCCGATCCGCAAGCGCCGGAAACATTTCAACGCTCCAAATTAATCTGGAATGAGATTTCCAAGCCGCGCCACACCGAATTGCTCGAGTGGCACAAGAAACTGATCCGGCTCCGCCGCTCTGAACCGTCCTTGACCGATGGCCGGATGGAATATGTCAACGCCCATAGCGATGACAAAGAGCGTTCAATCGTTCTCGAACGTGGTCCGTGGACGGTGGCCTGCAATTTGGGAGACACGCCATTCGCCATTTCATTGCGGGAGGGCGCGCACGAAGTGGTCGCGACATCGCACGAGGGCGCTCTGTTAAATGGCGCGAGCGTCACGCTTCCCGCGGATTCCGTCGCAATTTTGAAAATGCCTTCCGCTTAACTATCCGCCCGTGCGTGCGATTAAATGGGGCCGAATGTGCGGTCGCGAAGCGAGGTAGGGACGCCTCGCCGAGATTGTCTCAAAACTACAAAATCCTCAAAGTGTGTCAATACTACTAATCTCTCATTTGCGATATGGCGCATTTTTATTTTCGGCGAGGGTGTTTTGGTGGTGCTTTTTAAAGCCGTTTTTGAGTTTTGAGACAGACTCCGCCGAGGCGTCCGGGGTGAGGCATTCGTCGCGCGCGGGCCGTGCGTATATTCACGCGCAACCGGACGCTTCGGCGAGGCGTTGCTTCCTTCGGGCGGCCCGCATTTTACAGAGTGATCTTTCCGCGCTATATTGTTCGAAACAGGAGGCAGAAATGACCGGCAGGAATTTGACCCGCAGCTATGACCCGCAGGCTCAAACCAAAAAAAGAGTCGTCGTGACGCTATGGGCATTCGTGGGATTATTGGTCGCGCTGACGCTGCTGGTGGGTTGTTTGCTTTGGCTGCGCTCGCGCTTTCTCGCGTGACGGACCGTCCCGGGCCTTCTTAATCCGTCACCGAAAATCTTGAGCGCGCCCCACGCATCCGCTCGGCTTCGATGATCGATTCCATGCGGCGCAAATCCTCCGCAATGCTCGTGCTCAAAATCAAATATTGGAAGTTAGGCCATTGCTCGACCTCATGGCGCGCGACGCTGAGCCGCTTCTGCAATTGCGTGTCCGAATCCGTCCCTCGGCGGCGCAACCGGCCCTCCAATTCGCGCAAACTTGGCGGCGTCAAGAAGACTGTCACCAACGCGTGGCGCAGGTCGGCATCCGCCGCCGCCCGTGAGCAAACGGTGGCCGCTCCTTGCACGTCGATATTCAGCAACACATCGTGCCCGGTGAGGAGCTTGTCGAGCACCTCCGGTTTCGGCGTGCCGTAACTGTGATCGAACACCCGCGCATGCTCCAGAAACGAACCGGCTTCGATGCGTTTGGAAAATTCGTCGTCGCTAATGAAATAATAATCGCGCCCATGCAATTCCCCCGGGCGGGGCGCGCGCGTGGTGCAGGTGATGGCCCGCGTCATCTCGGGATGCTTCTCCAGCAATTGATGGCAGAGGGTCGTTTTGCCGCCGCCGGAGGGCGCGGAAATGACGATGAGCAGTGGCGTCGTGTTCGCGGCGCGCGTTGGAGGGGCCGCGTTCATTCAACGTTTTGCACCTGCTCGCGAAATTTTTCCAGCTCCGCCTTCAGCGTCACGACCTCGCGGGAAATGACGCTGTCGTTGGCCTTGGAGCCGAGGGTGTTGATTTCGCGGTTGATTTCCTGCGCCAGAAAGTCGAGCGTGCGGCCCACCGGCTCCTTCGACTTGACGCAATCGTCGAACTGCTGAAAGTGGCTTTCCAGGCGCGTCAATTCCTCGGAAATATCCGAGCGGTCTGCGAAATAAAACACTTCCTTGACCAGGCGCTCGTCCTCCAGCGCGGGCGCATCGATCCCGGCGGCCTTGATGCGCGCCAAGAGCTGCGTCCGATATTGCTCGACGGAGCGCGGCGCCAGCTTGAGAATATGTTTGACACCCGCGCGCATCACCCCAGCGCGGGAGACGAGATCTTTTTCGAGGTTCGCGCCCTCGCGCTCGCGCATTTTCAAAAGCACATCAAGCGCGGTTTGCAGCGCTTTGTTGATGGAGGGCCAGAGTTCCTCGGCAGAGGCGGTTTCCTCGGCGGGTTGCAGGACGCCCGGGGCGCGGGCGAGCAAATCGAGGGAAATATCGTCCTTGAGATGCAGCGACTTGGCCAGCGCCCGAAGTTCCTTGGCGTAATGTTTCGCCAGCGCGGCGTCGATGAGAATTTTGCCGGAAGCGCCTTGCGACGCATGCACGGAAATCCGCACTGTGAGGCGCCCGCGAGCAACGCGGCGATTGATTTCATCGCGCACCTGGGCTTCGAGGACTTCCAATTCGCGTGGCAAATTGACGGCAATTTCAGTCTGCTTCCGGTTGACCGAGCTGACTTCCACCGTCACTTTGAACCCGCGCTGGGAGCACTCGCCGCGTCCGTAGCCGGTCATTGATTTCATCCGTTGCCGATGGATTAAGTCAAAATAAAGGCGCGTTGGCAATGTGATTCGGCTTTTTCGACGTTGCGCGAGCGGCAATTGTCGGCGAATAAGGATCATGGTGTCACTTGCATTGCACTCATTTCATCAGGCGCGGAGCGCGGCCTTCACCGAGGTCAACGGCCAGGAGGCCGCAGCGCATTACGGCGATTGGCTGGCCGAATACGCCGCTTTGCGGGACGGCGCGGGACTGATTGACCTGAGTTTTCGCAGCCGCCTTTGTTTGCTGGGCGCGGATGCGCAGCGATTTCTCCACGGACAGGTGACCAATAATATCAAAGACCTCAATGTGGGCGCAGGCTGCTACGCCGCCGTTGTCTCCGCCAAGGGCAAGCTCCAAAGCGACATGAATATCTACCGCCTGGAGAATGAACTCCTGTTGGATTTCGAACCAGGCTTTTCGAAAGCGGTTGCGGAACGGCTGGAGAAATATGTCATCGCCGAGGACGTGCAAATCGTCGATGCCGCGCCGCATTACGGAATGCTGGGAATTTACGGGCCGAAGGCGGAACCCGCATTGACAGCGTTCGCGCCAAACTTTCCGCTTCCGCCGACTTCCATGAATGCCACCAAATGGGACCATTCGGCATTTGGGGAGATTTACGCAGCTCGGCGCGCGGCGATTTGCGGGCCGGGTTTTGATTTGTTCGTCCCAATGAATTCGATGGATGGCGCATTGGAAAAGTTAATGGCCAGCGGTGGGAAATTGTCCGGCTGGCAGGCGTTGGAGACTCAGCGCATCGAAACCGGCGTGCCACGGTTCGGCGCGGATATGGACGAAACCAATCTGGCTCCCGAGGCGGTGGACACGCGCGCCATCAGCTATGCCAAGGGCTGTTACATCGGGCAGGAAGTTATTGCCCGCGTGAGGACTTATGGCCAGGTCGCAAAGTCTTTGCGCGGTTTCAAATTCGCCAGTGAGGCAAAGGAAGCGCCAGCGAAGGGCGCAAAGCTTTTTATTGGCGACAAGGAAATCGGCCACATCACGAGCGCGGCATGGTCACCCGTGTTGCAGAAAATGGTTGCGCTTGGTTACATTCGGCGTGAAGCGAACCAGCCGGGCGCGGCGATTGAATTGGAAACCGCCGCGGGAAGAATTCCAGTGCGCGCGGAGGAAATTCCGTTCAAATCCTGAGAGAATTGTCGCGCTTGAATTCTTCGGCCCGGGGAGCGCACGCGCCTCGCGTGCAGACAATCGGCGCCCTCGCCGATTGCCCTTCTAAGCCGTAACGATGCAGTTGAAATTGGGGAGCGCGGTCGTCTCGACCGCCGTCTTCGGCGTCCCGCCGAAGACATCTTACGCGTCTGATTAGTCACCGAAGAGTGAATCCAGATTTTCCGCCAGAGCCAGTCGGCGGGACGCCGACTGGAGGCGACCGAGACGGTCGCGCTACCCTTCTTAACTGAATTGTTACGGCTAAGATGTGATCGGCGAGGGCGCCAACCACTGCACGCGAAGGGCGCGCGCTCTCAAAATGTCTTGTCACGTCTGCCATGCGTTTCTAAGTTGCCCTGACAGTGGAAGCGATTATTCGACCAGATGAACAGGCTGCGGCATTGTTGGTGGCGCGCATTGTCGCCGCCGAGTTGCGGGCCAATCCGTCAGCCGTGCTCGGTTTGGCCACTGGGCGCACGATGGAGGCGGTCTATAAAATCCTCGTGAAAATGCACCGCGAGGAGAATCTGGATTTCTCGCTTTGCCGCACGTTCAATCTTGATGAATACGTCGGCCTGAAGCCGGAGGACCCGCGCTCGTATCGCCACTACATGAACGAGCAGCTTTTCAATCACGTCAACATCGACCTGCGCAACACGCATCTGCCGAACGGGGCTGCCAAAGACCTCGATGCCGAATGCGCCGATTACGAGCGCAAAATAAAACGCTGCGGCGCGATTGATCTGCAGCTCCTCGGCATCGGCAAAACCGGCCACATCGGTTTCAATGAGCCGCTTTCGGCGTTGCGTTCGCGCACACGGGTTAAGGCCCTCAGCCCGGTTACCATCGAGCAAAACGCCGCGTTTTTCGAGGGCCCGAAAAATGTCCCCCGCCGCGCCATCACGATGGGTGTTGGAACTATTCTTGACTGCTCGCGCTGCCTGATGCTGGCCACCGGAGCGTCGAAAGCGGACGTGATTGCAAAAGCCGTGGAAGGCCCGATCACCTCGATGATTTCCGCGACCGCGCTGCAATGGCACCCGCGCTGCACAGTTGTGCTGGATGAAGCCGCAGCAGGCAAATTGCGGGAGACGGATTATTACCGCTGGATTTTCGCCAACGAGCCGGAATGGGAAGGCTACCGTTGATTCCGCTCGCCAACGCAAAAATCCGCGAGCTAAAAGCCCAGGCTCAGCGCATGAAAGCCACGCTGGAGGTGGGCAAGGAAGGCCTCAGCCCGAAATTTCTCGCCGCCCTTGATGACGCATTGAAGCATCACGAACTTGTCAAAGTGAAATTTGGCCAGTTCAAGGAAGAGAAGAAGGAACTCGCTCCTCAGTTAGCCGAAAAGAGCGGCAGCTGCCTCATCACGCGTGTCGGCAATGTAGTCGTGCTCTATCGGCCGAAGGCGGAAGCTGGCAAGAGGGAAGGCGAATAAATCTGGAACTCACGAACTCACGAAAAAGACCGGAGCAAGAAGCCGTTTTGCCCTTGTCCGAGCGCCAAGAACCACGCAGCGACTGTCAATCAATAAAATGACGATGCGCTTCGCACGGGTATAAGACAAAATTCTTCATTCCGCGTTGCCGCCAAGCGCCGTAGGCGCGGCACCGTTGTAGAAAGACGTCCCAAAGATTTTCAAGCTCCGTCAGGAGCGACACCTGACATTGCGTCCAGTGCCGCTCCTGACGGAACTCGAGAATGTTTTCGGACCGTTTCTACAAAGGTTCCACGCCTACGGCGCTTCGTCAGTCCCGAATTTTCCGGCGCGCCTGGCAATTCTTCCCGCGTCTGTTCAATCCCCGGATACTGTGGGGAGGGAAATAATGCTTAACGAAGAATCTTGTCTCAAACCCGCTTCGCACTCTTCCGAAGCTCCGGTTCCTGATTTCCTGAGTTCCAGATTCCAACCTTCAGGTTTCTGAATTCGCGCGTTATTTCTTTTTCGCGACGGTCTTCTTCGCTTTGATGGGGGATGTTTTTTTTGCGGGTGCTTTGGAAGCAGCTTTCTTAGATGTAGCCATATTCCACCATTCACTGCCTAATCCACGCAAAGTCAAATGAATTGCGAAATTATTATTAATCAGCCACTTGTTCGGGACGGATCTGCATCGCGCTGCTTGCGTTGGCCGAAGCACCGTCATAGCTTGGATGGACATGAGTGCCATTTCGCAGCAGGCCGTCCTCGATATTCTCAAGACGGTGAAATATCCGGGTTATTCACGGGACATTGTCTCGTTTGGGTTGGTCAAGGAAATTAACGCCAACGGCGGCGCGGTCAGCCTCATTTTGCAATTGACCGGCGGCAGCGCCGAGGTCGCCGCGAAGCTCAAAGCCGATGTCGAATCCGCGCTGCGTCAAGTCAAAGGGGTCGAGCAGTTGTTCGTCGAGGTGCGGGGCGCGACGGCGGCCGGGCAGGCGCCAAGCCCGATTCCCAGCGGCCAGAAAGCCAAGGTGCCCGGCATCAATCGGGTCATCGCAGTGGCCAGCGGAAAAGGCGGCGTGGGGAAATCCACCGTCTCCGTGAATCTGGCCTGCGCGCTGAAGCATTTGGGCGCCTCGGTCGGACTGCTTGATTGTGATATTTACGGCCCCAGCATTCCGCTCATGATGGGCATGCACGACAAACCTACCATCAGCGAAGCCGAAAAGCTCGTGCCCCCGGTCAGCCACGGCGTCAAACTGATGAGCATGGGTCTTTTGATTGACGCCGACGCCCCGGTGATTTGGCGTGGGCCGATGATCATGAAAACCATCCAGCAATTCATTTCGGACGTCGAATGGGGACAGTTGGACTTTCTGCTGGTTGACCTTCCTCCTGGCACCGGCGATGCCCAACTCTCCCTTTGCCAAACCGTTCCACTGGATGGCGGTGTCATCGTGACGACGCCCCAAGAAGCGTCCCTCGGCGTCGTGCGGAAAGGCATCGCGATGTTCGAAAAGGTCAATGTCCCGTTGCTCGGCATCGTCGAAAACATGAGCTATTTCATCGCACCGAACGGCGAACGGGTGGAGATTTTTGGCCACGGCGGCGGGCGATACGAGGCGGAACGGCGCGATATGCCATTTCTCGGCGAAGTCCCCATTTTCGTAGAAATCCGAAAAGGTGGGGATTTGGGAATTCCTATCGTTGTGTCTGATCCACAAACGCCTCCGGCGCAGGCATTTATTAACATCGCAAAAACCTTGCGTGACAGATTTGCATAGATTAGGTTACAAAGTGATCTATGGATCGTTCCGCGGATCATAACGTGAATCGAGCCGAGCCTGCCGGGCAAACCGGAGGTCTCGATGATTTGGTTTGGGACGAACTGCGCCAATGCTTTGACCCCGAGATTCCCCTAAATATCGTTGACTTGGGATTGGTTTACTCTGTGTCTGTCAACGACGGACAGGCCAATATCAAGATGACGCTGACCTCCCCCGGCTGCCATTTGGGCGGCCAGATTGCCGGAAACGTCCAGGAGCGCCTGCTGGCGCTTGATGCCATTCACGAAGCCAACGTCGAGTTGGTTTGGGACCCGCCGTGGCATCAGAGCATGATCAGTCCCAATGGTCGCAAGACCCTCGGCTTGGAAGTCGCCTAACCACCCAAAAACCGATGACCCTCACCTTAAAAGAAATGGCGTCTCTCGCACCCCAATTGACAATCACTGCGCCTATGTCGCAATCCACAACTAAAGGCTCCAACGGCACCGACCTGGTTCGCAAATCATCCCTCTACCGCGAGTTCGAAGCGGAGAAGGAAGAGATCATGAAACACAAATGGATCGAGTCCCAAAAGGCCGGCCACGACATCGGTTTCGAACGCGCCCTGACCGATTGGATCATCAAGCACCGAAGCAAATGGCGCCGCAGCCGCCAGCCGCATTCGCCGCAGAATTAGCCGGTTTTTCCCACCTCTTAATTCTTCAGTTCGCGTGGCGGCAAGGATGCCCGGACACGCATCTGTGTTTTATTTTCTTTGTTCAGCCTTCAACGCGCTCGAGTTGGTGAATGATTTCGTGTCTGTACAAATAATTTGACAGAGGCCTGACTTCATTTGATCAGACCGCCTTCAAAGAGACCGCTCTCACCCTTGTGATCTCACTCCAACGGCTTTGAAAACGAGAGCTGAGGGAACATAGCCTCCTATGCCGCCCCTGCTCGGGATTGCTTTTGTTTGGTTTGGGCTTCTGGCAGATTTCACGCCCGGATTAATGGCAGGTGAACGAGCCAGTGCCCGACCACGAACCGGTGTAGTTGCCGCCGCCGCCGCCGCAGGCGCCCGGCTGGCAGTGAGAAGTGCAATTCTCCGGGGTTCCGGCGTGGTCGCCGTTTTGATAACCGCTCGGGTTGTCGTGGCAGGGTTTGACGTTGATGGCTCCGCAGTTGCTCAAGTCGCAATTGTAGCAGGCGGCGCTCCATTGCCAGTTGCAGCTGACGCCCGGCGTGCTGCAGCTAAACACTCCCGTCCAGCAAACCGAATGGCAATTGGCAAAGTCAGCCTGCCATGGAATTCCGAAACCGGACAGGAAGCATTCGCTGTCGCCGGCTGAAGGAATCTCCGTGCTCCAGGATGAACCGTTGTAGGAACAACTGCCGCTGGAGCAATTGGTGAAGTTGACCTGGCAATTTGGGACGGGGAACGTATAGACCTTGCCATCAGCGCATGAGAGAGTCACTATCGCGTTCGAGCAATAGAACGCGCAAGCCTTGCCTGGATTGCAATTGAGATGAGCGTTGAACCAGACGTATCCGCTGCCTTCGTTCTGTGAGTTAAAGCTGCTGCATATCTGATTGGTCACGCACTTGGTCGTAATACAGGTGATGGCGGTGGAATAATTGGTGACGGACTTGCCACCGGGCACGGTTCCGATCGCCCACGCCGTGTTGGTCAGGTTTCCGCTGGTCTTCGGCGTATAACTCTCGGTGAAGGCAAAGCCCTGGCCCGGAGCCACATTGGATTGCGAGAAGATGGCGCCACCCAGCAGCGGATCGATCACCTGCAATGTCTCAGCGCTGTTGCCGTTGTTGGTCACCGTGAAGGTGTAAACAAGAGTGTTGCTGACGGTTGCCGTCGCGGGTCCGGTTTTCGTCAATTCGGCGCCCGGGATCAATCCGCTCTGGGCGACGGTAATGAGCTGTGTGCAATAGTTGCTGTTGCCGCATCCATCCACCGCGGCCCAAACGCGTTCGATGACATACGTATTGCTGCAAGAAGTGGGCAAGATCGTGTCGTAGTTGGTCAGTATCGCCACGGGGCTGCAGGTTGCCGTCGCGGTCGCCGTTCCGGTCACGGAAGCCGGCGGAATGTAGACCTGCGCCAAATTGGAACTGCACCAGGGGCTGACCCGGCAGCCTTCAAAGCACTGGTTGAGGTTGGTGAGGAGTCCGCACAGGTTCGAGACAGTGCATCCAGCCGGGCAGGGCGCGCCACCGAGGACCCCGTTGCACAGGCTCAGGACGTCGCGCACTTTGCAGCCGTTGCAAGGCGAGGCCGGACAGGTCAGAACCAGGTCGCCGCACTTGCCGAAAAAGCCGGGCACGCAACCGTAATCACCGAGGTCGCAGTTCAACTGCAACGCCAGGACCTGGGCGCAGAAGGCGCCGGATTTGCAAGAAGCCGGATTGGTGGCGCAATTGGTCAGCACCCCGCAACTTCCGCCGAAGCCCAGGCAGTTGGTCACTGCGGAGCAGGAGGTAAACGTCCAGCAGTTGCCCAGGGGAGAGCCAATCCGCACGCAACCATTGGAATAAACTTTGTTGAAACACGAGCTCAGGATGCCGCCGGGGTTGTTGCCGGAGCAAGGAACCCAGCCATAGCTGGTCTGGTTGCCGCCATTCCAGCCATTCCACCAGTTGCCGTTGTTGGCCGACTGATTATTGGCGGACCAGGATCCCCAGCAATTGGTTGGGCGTTGGGTGCACCAGGTGGTCCAAAGACCGTTGCCGTTGGTGGGGCTGGCGGATTGGCTCCACCAATTGGTCCAGCTGGGCCAGCAGGCCGAAACGGGATTGGTGTTGCACCAGGACTGCCACCAGTTGTTGGCGTCGTGGTTTCCCCAGTTGCACGATCCCCAGCCGCCGCCGAAACCCCAGTTATTGTAATATTGGGAGACGTAACCCCAATTGTTGTTATAACCAGGGTTTGGAGCGCAGCTCCAATCCGAAGGGGAAAATGTGCAATACATCTGACAAACGTTGGTGACGATGGTCACACTCGGCGGGCAGACCACGTTGGGACCGTTGGTGCCCGCTGTCCAGGTGTAGGCCACGGTTTGCGTGACGGTATTGCCACAGGTGTCTGTGCCGACAATCGAAAACGTGCGTGTGCCTTCGCAGTTGTTGACGCTATCAACATAACTTGCCGTCACGCTGGCTGGTTTGCCGCAGAAGTCCGTCGCCGTGACACCGTTGAGCACGGTCGCGTCAGTAGGAAGATCGGCCGCGCTGCATCCGGCGTAGCCGCCGGTGGGGACGTGGGCTAGGGTCGGGGCATTGGTGTTGTTTACCTTGATCGTCTGGATGAAGGTGGTGGTTTGTCCGGCGCAATCGGTCGCCGTCCAGGTGCGGGTGATGATGTCGTTGCATGAAGAACCAGCGGCAGTCTGCATGGAGGTTCCATTCACAGCCCAGCTTGTCCCGCAGGCGTCTACCGCCGTCAGCGGCTGCATGGCTGGCACTTCCGAGTAACAACTATAGGTCGCGTTGGCAGGCGGATTTTCAAATGTCGGCGGCATCGGCAAAATCGCCGCTGTGTAGGTGACGTGGGCGGAATTGCCGCATCCGTCCGTGGCGGTGACGGTGATCGTGGCCGGGCAGTCAAGTCCGTTGGTCGTCACCGTCAGGTTGACCGCGCCCGAGCAGAAAGCACTGGCTTTAGTGGCCTGCACGGCTGCGTTGGTCGCCGCCATCACGCTGCTGTAGCAACTGGCGATCGTCCCTGCCGTCATCGTCGGCGGGATGAAGTTCTTGACGGTGATGATTTGTTGGATTTTGGTGGTTTGTCCGGCGCAGTCAGTAGCCGTCCAAGTGCGGGTGATGGTGTCATTGCATGAGGAACCGGGTGCTGTCTCAACTGAGGTACCCGTCACAGACCAAGTCGTTCCGCAGGCGTCCATGGCCGTCAACGGCTGCATGGCTGGCACGTCGGAGTAACAGCTATAGGTCACGTTGGCAGGCGGATTTTCAAAAGTCGGGGCCGTCAGCAAAATTGCTGTCGTGTAGGTGACGTTGGTGGAATTGCCGCATCCGTCGGTGGCGGTGACGGTGATGGTGGCCGGGCAGTTCGTTCCATTGGTTGACACCGTCAGGACGACCGTGCCTGCGCAGGAGGCGCTGGCGCTGGTGGCTTGCATGGCTGCGTTGGTCGCTGCCTCGACACTGCTGTAGCAACTGGCGATCGTCCCTGCCGTCATCGTCGGCGGGATGAGGTTCTTGACGGTGATGATTTGTTGGATTTTGGTGGTTTGTCCGGCGCAGTCAGTTGCAGTCCAAGTGCGGGTGATGGTGTCGTTGCACGAGGAACCGGGGGCGGTCTCCACTGAAGTTCCCGTCACAGACCAAGTCGTCCCGCAGGCGTCCATCGCTGTCAGCGGCTGCATGGCTGGCACGTCAGAGTAACAGCTATAGGTCACGTTGGCAGGCGGATTTTCAAAGATTGGCGCGGTCAATAAAATCGCGGTGGTGTAGGTCACTTTGGTGGAGTTGCCACATCCGTCAGTGGCGGTGACGGTGATGGTGGCCGGGCAGTTCGTTCCATTGGTTGACACCGTCAGGACGACCGTGCCTGCGCAGGAGGCGCTGGCGCTGGTGGCTTGCATGGCTGCGTTGGTCGCTGCTTCGACACTGCTGTAGCAACTGGCGATCGTCCCTGCCGTCATCGTCGGCGGGATGAGGTTCTTGACAGTGATGATTTGTTGGATTTTGGTGGTTTGTCCGGCGCAGTCAGTAGCCGTCCAAGTGCGGGTGATGGTGTCATTGCATGAGGAACCGGGTGCGGTCTCAACTGAAGTTCCAGTCACTGACCAGACCGTCCCGCAGGCGTCCACCGCCGTCAACGGCTGCATGGCTGGCACGTCGGAGTAACAACTATAGGTCGCGTTGGCAGGCGGGTTTTCAAAAGTCGGGGCCGTCAGCAAAATTGCTGTCGTGTAGGTGACGTTGGTGGAATTGCCGCATCCGTCGGTGGCGGTGACGGTGATCGTGGCCGGGCAGTTCGTTCCATTCGTTGACACCGTCAGCACGACCGTGCCCGCGCAGGAGGCGCTGGCGCTGGTGGCTTGCACGGCTGCGTTGGTGGCTTCCTCCACGCTGGCGTAGCAACTGGCGATCGTCCCTGCCGTCATCGTCGGCGGGATGAGGTTCTTGACCGTGATGATTTGTTGGACCTTGGTGGTTTGTCCGGCGCAGTCAGTTGCAGTCCAAGTGCGGGTGATGGTGTCGTTGCATGAGGAACCCGGTGCTGTCTCAACTGAGGTTCCAGTGACAGACCACGTCGTTCCGCAGGCGTCCATGGCCGTCAACGGCTGCATGGCTGGCAAGTCGGAGTAACAGCTATAGGTCACGTTGGCAGGCGGGTTTTCGAAGGTTGGCGCCGTCAGCAAAATTGCTGTCGTGTAGGTGACGTTGGTGGAATTGCCGCATCCGTCGGTGGCGGTGACGGTGATGGTGGCCGGGCAATTCGTTCCATTCGTTGACACCGTCAGGACGACCGTGCCTGCGCAGGAGGCGCTGGCGCTGGTGGCTTGCACGGCTGCGTTGGTGGCTTCCTCCACGCTGGCGTAGCAACTGGCGATCGTCCCTGCCGTCATCGTCGGCGGGATGAGGTTCTTGACCGTGATGATTTGTTGGATCTTGGTGGTTTGTCCGGCGCAGTCGGTGGCTGTCCAGGTGCGGGTAATGGTGTCGTTGCACGAGGAACCGGGGGCGGTCTCCACTGAAGTTCCCGTTACAGACCAAGTCGTCCCGCAGGCGTCCATGGCCGTCAACGGCTGCATGGCTGGCACGTCGGAGTAACAACTGTAGGTCGCGTTGGCAGGCGGGTTTTCAAAAGTCGGCGCCGTCAACAAAATTGCGGTGGTGTAGGTCACGTTGGTGAAATTGCCGCATCCGTCGGTGGCGGTGACGGTGATGGTGGCCGGGCAATTCGTTCCATTCGTTGACACCGTCAGCACGACGGTTCCTGCGCAGGAGGCGCTGGCGCTGGTGGCCAGCAGGGCGGCGTTGGTCGCTTCCTCGACGCTGCTGTAGCAACTGGCGATCGTCCCTGCCGTCATCGTCGGCGGGATAAGATTCTTGACAGTGATGACTTGCTGGAAGGAGGCGGTTTGGCCGGCGCAATCCGCCGTGATCCAAGTGCGGGTGATGGTGTCGTTGCATGAGGAATCGGGGGCGGTCTCGGTGGAGGAGTAATTCACTGTCAAACTTTGACCGCAGGCGTCAGTGGCGGTGACCTGCGCGGCGGGCGGCACTTGCGCGTAGCATGAATAATTGGTGGCGGCGGCAGGCAGGCCGCCGAATGTGGGGATGCCACTCAAAATGTCCCAAGTATAAATTGTCTGCTTGCTGGCCAGGTTGCCGCAAATATCGCTGACGGTGACGGTAAAAGTACGGGAGCCGGAGCAACCATTGACCGTGTCCTGCAAGGTGACGACGATGATGGGCGATCCCGAAAGCCCCGTGGCGCTGACCTCGCCATAGATGGCGCTTTCGGTGGGAAGTCCTGCGGGGAATTGGCCCGCGCCAACACAGCCCAGAAACCCGCCGGCAGGGACGCCGCTAATCACCGGCGCGGCCAGGTTGCCGCCGAGGGCGAAGACCACGTTGCTGGAAGACTCGTAACCGCAAGTGTTCATCGCCTGGATGGTGAAGGTGCGAATCTGGCCACAGGTCCCAGTGTCCGTGTGGCTGACCGTAAAGCTGGCGCCGCCGCTGGCTTCCACCAGCGTAACCGCGTTGGAGATGATCGAGTCGGTGACATCCGAGGCGCTGACGGGGATCAGTAGCGAGCTGGCGGCAAATGCGTCGGCAGTGCAATTCGTGAGGGCGCTGTTGAGGGTCAAAAGGAGCGTTTCCAAATCGTCGATGGAAACGCCATAAGGCGCGAGGTTGCCGCCGCCCAATCCGATGTTGGCGATGTTCAGGATCTGACCGAGACCATATCCATTGAGAGGGGAAGAGGGATTGTAATAGACCAGATTGCTGAGAGTCGTGCCGGTGCCAAAAACACCCGCACCCGAAAAACCGACGCTCAATTGCAGGGCCAGCACCTCGCCGGCAAAGTCTCCGGCGCTGGTGGAGGCGGGATTAACTGCGCTGGCGCTCAAGGTCCCGGGAGGGCCCGATGCTGAGGAAAGAAACGCGTCCACGGCCGGGACCGAGGTCAAATTTACTGTAAAACCGCCTGCATATCCGATGGTAACGCCGCTTGGAAAGACGGTCGGAAAGTTGGAAGCCAGCACGGCTCCGGCATCGTTCCCGGAAGGAGCGCCAGCCCATTGGCTTTCGGTGGCGGTGCACTCCGCCTGGGAACCGAGGGCGATGCTCGACGTCACAGGCGGAGTATAGATGATCGTCGGCGGGCTGCTGAATGCATAACCAAAGTTGGTGGTGGTTGTCTGACCCGGCGTCACCGACACTTGAACCTTATTATTTGTCACACCAGCCGGATAGGTTTCCACATACTGCGCAGGTGGATTAACCGTTAGAACATAGGCGCCGGCTACGACATTGGTGAAGCTGAAGCTGCCATTGGCAGCCGTCGTCGTCGTCACGGTGGCCACCGTTGAGCTCGAAAGAGAAACAGAGATTCCGGCAATCCCGGCGTCGCCAGTAAGATTGCCGCTGCCGGCGCAACTATTCACCACCGAGCCGGAGACGGTGCCGATGGGCTTCGGAACCGCGGCGGCGCGAAATTGAAAAGATAAAACCGCGAGCGCGGCCAAGAGGCAAACGCCCATTTGTTTGGGAAGCAATTTCATATTTAGAGACAATTTACCCGCCGCTTGAATGCGTTGTGACATTGCTACAACCCTATCCGACTTTGGTTGACTGGCTATGCCGTCTTGAGACAACTGCTCTCATTTTTAGGACATTCCCTGATGCTTTGGGCGGGGAATCGACGATTGCCGCTGAATTCAGAATCCACTTGCCAATATGCGAGGCGCCTCCAAAATACCTGCGTCCGAACGCTCTGCCGGGCGGAACTGGTTCCGTTGGGGACGACGGCTTTTAATGCGATCCTGTGAGGTCGCCAAGGCGATGAAATTTCGAATCTGCGCATCGAATCGCTCTAACAACGAGAGCGAGCCACAGCATTTTTATGCCGACTTCCAACATTGTCCTTAACGGCGCCGCCATGAAGCGGGTGTTGACCCGCATCGCCCACGAAATTGCCGAGCGCAACGAAAACAGCGTCGAAGTCGTCCTTATAGGCATTGAGCGCGGCGGCGTGTTCCTGGCCAAACGCCTGGCGTCCATCCTCGCGGGCATCTGGAACCACGCCGTGCCGGTGGGAAAACTGGACGTAAGCATGCACCGCGATGATCTCGACCAAACTGCGTCAAACCTAAATATACAACCCACCATCATTCCGGTGAACATCGTCGGCAAAACTGTAATTCTTGTTGATGACGTCCTGTTCAGCGGCCGCACCGCCCGCGCGGCCCTCGATGCCCTCAACGATTTTGGCCGCCCGCAGCGGATTCAACTCGCTGTTTTGATTGATCGCGGGCATCGTGAGCTGCCGATTAAAGCGGACTTCGTCGGCAAAAATGTTCCGACCTCCTCGCGCGAACGCGTCAACGTGCGCTTCCAGGAGGAGGGCGGGGCGGATGAAGTGACTTTGGAGAAAACATAATGGTTTGGAACCGGTCCCATTTGCTTGACATCGAATCCCTCTCGGCCGAGGAAATCCTGACCGTCCTCGACACCGCCCGCGCCTTCAAGGCCGTCGGCGAGCGTGCCATTAAGAAAGTCCCGGCCCTGCGGGGCAAGACCGTCGTCAATTTGTTCATCGAACCATCCACCCGCACCCGCATCAGTTTCGAGCTGGCCGCCCAGCGCCTCACCGCCGACGTCATCAATTTCTCCGCCGAAGCCTCGTCGTTGAAAAAAGGCGAGACCCTCAAGGACACCGCCAGAAATCTCGAGGCGCTCAATGCCGACATCATCGTCATCCGGCACAGCGCCAGCGGCGCGGCGCATTTTCTCTCTCGCTTTCTCAAAGCCAGCGTCATCAACGCCGGCGACGGCGCCCACGAGCATCCAACCCAGGCTTTGCTCGACGCCTTCACCATCCGCGAAATGAAGGGCAAGATCGAAGGCCTCAACGTCACGATTCTCGGCGATATACTTTACAGCCGCGTGGCCCGCTCCAACATCTGGGCTATGACCAAGCTCGGCGCGAACGTGACCTTGTGCGGCCCCTCCACGCTGGTGCCGAAGGAGTTTGAAAAGATGGGCTGCCGTGTCACATATAATGTCAACGAAGCCATCGAGAATGCCGACATCATCAACCTCCTGCGCATCCAGCACGAGCGCCAGCGCAAGACCATGTTCCCGAGCCTCAACGAATACACGAGCCTGTTCGGCCTGACACAGGCCCGCTTGGCGCAGTTGAAACCGGAAGCGCTCATCATGCACCCCGGCCCGATTAATCGCGGGGTGGAGATTGACAGCGACATCGCCGACAGCAAACGCTCGATGATTTTGAACCAGGTGACGAACGGTCTGGCCGTTCGCATGGCCGTGCTCTTCCTCATCAACGGCGGCCAGGGGCCGCACGGAGTCGCGGCATGAAGGGCCAGCGGGAAGGAGCAGGGCAAATATGACTTGGGAACTGGTGAAATCATATTTTTGGGTGGCCGTCGGAAGCGCGATTGGCGGCATGAGCCGGTTTTGGGTTTCGCAATTCGTCGGGCAACGCGTGGGCGAAACATTCCCTTGGGGCACGATTGTCATTAATATCACCGGCTCGTTCGTGATCGGCATATTCATGGCGCTCACATTGGCCGAAGGCCGTTTGAATACCTCGCGCAGTTTTGTCACTGAGTTTTGCATGTTTGGCATATGCGGCGGTTACACCACTTTTTCATCCTTCAGCATGCAGACCCTCAGGCTGGCGCACTCGCGCCAATGGCTGTGGGCGGGTGGCAACGTGCTCATTTCTGTGGCAGCTTGTCTTGTGGCGGTTTGGCTGGGATTCATCCTCGGCCAGATGCTCAATAAGTGACGTGACGTAATGTGAAAATTCCCGAAAACGGCAAATTGCTGCGCATCTACATTGGTGAAAGCGACAAGTTTGGGCATCAGTCCCTTTACGAAGCCATCGTTCTGAAAGCGCGGGAACTCGGTCTCGCGGGCGCGACCGTTCTGCGCGGCCCGATGGGCTTTGGGGCCAAAAGTCATTTGCACACCTCCAAGATCCTTCGCCTTTCGATGGATTTGCCGATCATCATTGAAATTGTTGACAGCGAAGAAAGCGTCAAAAAGATCATCCCCTTCCTGGACGAAACCGTGCAGGACGGCTTGGTGACGATCGAAGATGTCTTCGTCCTGAAATACCGCGCCAACCCATGACTTTGTTGAATTCCGGCTGGATTTGAGCCCCGATTCATTTTTCCCGCGTTTTTCCCCCAAAAGTCGTGCTGAAAAATGTCGGGCAGGTTTTCTGTTTTCAAATCAATGCGCCAAAGTCCTCCCTCACGAATACAATTGCGTATCCCCCGGAGCATGGTTAGAAAAGCGGTGTTCGATGGAAACCAAGCTGCCATGCAAAGGATGCGGGGTCTGGTTGCCAGCCGACACGACCGGCGATCTTTGCCCGAACTGTCTCGCTGCCGGCAGTCAACAGGCCCGGCCCGGCTCAACAGGCACCAGGACGATTGCCATCCCCGCTGGCGCCGTGTTGCCCAGATCCCACACCGCGCCCGGCTCCCCCTTCGCCGCCGCCTCCCAACCCGACCTGGCCGGTTACCGAATCATCAGGGCGCTGGGTCAGGGTGGCATGGGTGCGGTGTATGAGGCGGAGGAAGTCGAAAGCGGCCGCCGCATCGCGCTGAAGGTCCTGAGTCATGCGCTCAACTCGCCGGAGGCGCGGAAGCGCTTTCTTCGCGAAGGCCGGCTTGCCGCTTCGGTCAGCCATCCCAACACGGTCTATGTCTTCGGCACGGATGAAATCGATGGCCAGCCGGTCATCGCCATGGAACTCGTCAGCGGCGGCACGCTTGATGAGAGCGTCGCTGACCACGGCCCCATGCCCACCGCCCGCGCCGTCGACGCGATTCTGCAAGTGATCGCGGGCTTGGAGGCGGCGGCGGCGGTAGGTGTATTGCACCGCGATGTCAAACCGTCGAACTGCTTTGTCGAATCTGACGGCACCGTCAAGGTCGGCGACTTCGGACTTTCCGTTTCAACCTCCGGTAATAACGACACTAAGCTGACGATGGCCGGTTCGTTTGTGGGAACGCCGGCATTTTCGTCGCCCGAACAATTGCGCGGGGACGAATTCACGATTCAAGGAGATATCTACGCCGTCGGTGTTACACTCTATTATCTGCTCACGGGCCGCACGCCATTCGAAGGCGATGACCTGGTGCGCATGCTCACGACGGTGCTGGAGCGGCCACCCGAATCCCCCGCCAAATTCCGCCAGGGACTTCCGCGCGGACTTTGCCGCACCGTCCTGCGCTGCCTCGAGAAACAGCCCGGCAAACGCTTCAAGAGCTATTCTGATTTTCGGAGCGCGTTGATGCCATACAGCTCCGCGGCGCCATCGCCCGCGACTATCAGCCTGCGTTTTGCGGCGGGGTGCATTGATCTGGCCTTGGTCAGCATTATCTTTACGTCGCTGGCAGCGCCGTTCGGGAAGCGATTGGCGGTCTCCGCGCAGGCCAATCCGTTCGGCAGCAGGCAACTCTTGCTGGGAGTCGTTGCCGAAACTCTGGCCGTGGCTTACTTTGCGCTTTTTGAAGGGTTGTGGGGCGCGTCGCTGGGCAAACGAATTTGCCGGCTTCGCGTGGTGGGGGTCAATCGTGGTTTGCCCGGCATTCCGCGGGCCGCCGCGCGGGCCATGCTGGTTCGATGGGTGCCGGTTCTGCCAACCTGGCTCTTCACCTGGCTCTCATTCTCACACCATCCGCAGACGGTCGGAAACTCAATCGCCCTCGGCGGCTTTTCGGGCACGCAATATATTATTCTAGGCCTCTTTTTTGCGACGACGCGGCGGCGTAATGGTTACGCCGCGGTGCAGGACTTGCTGACTGGCACGCGCGTCATCCGGCAGTCGTATCAGGAAGCTCGTCCCGGCTTGGAATCCGCGAAGGAAGAGACGGGTGCGCTTCCCTCCGCGCCGCAGATGGGACCGTATCAAGTTCTTGAGACGCTCCGAAAATGCGACTCTGACGAGGTGCTGCTTGGATTTGATCCACGGCTGAACAGGAAAGTTTGGATACGCAAATTGCCTCCAGGCGCGCCGCCCATTCCTGCCTCTTTGCGGAACCTCGGCCGCGTGGGGCGCTTGCGGTGGTTGAACGGGAGGCACGCTGCCGGAGAGCATTGGGACGCTTACGAAGCAGTGCCAGGAAAACCTTTGATGGCGTTGATCACCCAGCGGCAACCGTGGAGCCGGGTTCGTTTCTGGCTTCTGGACTTGGCCGAAGAAATTGACCTCGGGCAAAAGAGCCAGTCATCGCCCGAAATCCTGGCTCTGGGTCACGTTTGGATCACCGCCGATGGCCGGGCCAAACTGCTGGATTTTCCCGCGCCGGGTTGTGAATCGCCATCGCAAAACCCTCATGCCGGCACCAACACAAGCCCTGATTTATTTCTCAACCAAGTGGTGGTTTCCGCGTTGGAAGGGCGCACGGTGGCGGCAGCGGAGGCCCGGCCTGCCTCGGTGGCGGTTCCGCTTCCGTTGCATGCCCACGACATTTTGCGGGAGCTGCAAACCGCGATCAACCCCAGTTTGCTGGTCGAACATCTCAGGCCGCTTCTCAACAATCTCGCCACCGTCTCTCGGCGGCGCCGTTTCTCGTTGATGGCTGCCTGCTGCGCCCTGCCGTTATTCGTTGGCATGGTGGTCTGCATCGGGTTCTATGTGGCGAAGGCTTATGGCGCGCGCACTCAAGCGACAGAACTTGACGCTCTTGGCGGATGTTTGACAGAACTGGCCTCGCTGCGAACAAACTCTTCGCCCGCCGGCGGATTTGATGGCTCCGGGCACGCCGTGCCCGCAAGCGCGGTCGGGGCGTCGATGACATGGAGCGGCATCCCGTTTAAATTTGGGCCGCCCAATGCGCCGGATGTGGTCGCGTCCGTCGGGCAAACGATCCCGCTGCCCCCCGGGAATTTCACAAACCTCACTTTGGTGGGCGCGGCCGTGCAGGGACATCAGCGCAAGCAGCTCCTCCACATCAAATACACCGACGGGAAGAAATTATTCCATGTGCAGGAGTTCAGCGATTGGCGGGACCCGGAAGAATACCGCGGAGAGAATCATGTAGTTGACTTGACCCATTTCCAGGACGGCGATGGCGGGCAAACCAACTGCAAAGCCTGTTTGTACGGTTACACGGTGCCGCTTGCCGCCAAGCAAACACCGGAAAGCATTACTTTGCCGAAAAACGCGAGCGTCGAGATTCTTGCCATGACCCTGGAACCTCCCGCGACGCCGGTGGACCTGGCGCCTTGCTTCAATCAGGCAAACGGAATTGTTGTTGACGGTTCGCGTTTCGGGGCGGATGCCCGCGCCTGCGAGGCGATGGAGACTTACATCGCCGGGCGTTTCCGCGGGACGGTCACCAATGTTACCGCTTTAAACGGCGCCATCAAACTTCTCGCTGCCAGAAAATCAGCGAAAGGCCGCCATGGACTTGATCGCGAAGCGTCCCGCTCCCAGCGAGGAAGAGTTCAAGGAAGCGGCGAAGGTTGTCGAGCCCATGCTGAAAGGGAAGCTCGTGGAGGATGAGAATCATTTTGACATCAACGTGCCGCACCCGGTTCTCGTGGCGCTGGCGGTCGTCTACTTCGGCTTGGTTTTTTGCGCGGGCGCCAGCTTTGCCGCATGCCTCTTTCGTGGCGGAATCCTGATTCGGACGCTTGGAGTGGCCATCGTCCGGCAGGACGGCGCAGAGGCCTCCCGGCGCCGCATGCTCCTTCGCTCTTTTATTGCCTGGCTTCCGGCGCTCGCGTCAGGGCCGCTGGTTGTGGCGCTGCTCAATGTCGGAAGCTTGGAGTCGCTGGGGCAGGAAGCATTATTGGCGGGCGCAATTATCGTGGGAACAGCCGCTGTGATGTGGGCTGCGCTCCTCCCGGAACGCGGCCTTCACGATCGACTGGCGAAAACCTGCCTGGTGCCTCGTGATTGAGGCGCCGCGGTCAAAAAAAAGCAAATTTTCCAATCAACTCAGCAATTTTGATTTAGTACACACTTGAATAAACACTCCGCTCCCGGCATCTATTTACAAAGACACGGATTGAACGCGCTTTGCGTCTTGCTCCGTTTTCCGGCACGTCACGCGGCCGGGTGAGAGTATTTGAGAATTAGAATGCGATTATCCCTCAAAACTGCAATCGTCCTCGGCGTCCTCGTCGTCGCCGGCGGCGTATGGGGCCTCTGGGAATGGCGCGCCCGCGCCGCCCACAAAATTCCCTACCGCGAAGCTGCCGTCAAACGCGGCGATCTTTATGTCTCCATTACCGCCACCGGAACGTTGGAGCCGGAGGAAGTGGTCGACGTCGGCGCGCAGGTCGCCGGGCAAATCAACGTCTTCGGCAAAGATAAAAACGGCAAGCCCATTGACTACGGCTCCGTCGTCGAAGAAGGCACTGTGCTGGCAAAAATCGACGACAGCCTCTATGCCGCCGACGTGAATCTCGCCAAGGCGCAATTGGACCAGGACAAAGCGGGCGAAATCCGCGCCGCCGCCGACCTTGAGCAGATGAAGGCGAAACTGGTGCAGGCTGAGGCCGACTGGAATCGCGCCCAGAAACTTGGCCCTTCCGAAGCGCTCGCGCCGACCACCTACGATTCCTACAAGGCGAATTACGAAATCGCCAAGGCCAATGTCGCCCTCGATGAAGCCTCGTTGCTGCAGGCGCGAGCCACCACCGTCCAAGCCGCCGCCACGCTCGACAAATCGCAGCGCACGCTGGATTACTGCACCATCACCGCGCCGGTGAAGGGCGTGATCATTGACCGCCGGGTGACGATTGGCGAAACGGTCGTTTCGAGCTTCAACACGCCAAGTCTTTTTCTCATCGCCAAGGATTTGACGCGCATGCAGGTCTGGATCTCCGTCAACGAAGCGGACATCGGAAACATCCATCCCGGACAGCCGGTAAATTTCACTGTGGACGCCTTCCCGAATCAAAACTTCAAGGGCACCGTCGGGAAAATCCGCCTCAACGCCACGATGACCCAGAACGTTGTCACATATACGGTTGAAGTGAACACGGATAATTCCGATGGAAAGCTCCTGCCCTACTTGACGGCCAATGCGCAATTTCTCAGCGGCGAGCGCCACAACGTTCTGCTCCTGCCCAACGCCGCCCTGCGCTGGAAACCCATGTTTGACCAGATCGCGCCCGCCTTTCGCGATTCGCCCGCCGCCAAACAAATCGCCGGGCATCTGCCCATGCCGGATTCCTCCGAAGCGAAACATCCCGCGACGTTTTGGGTGGAGGATGGCGAATTTGTCAAACCTATTGAGGTCATGGCTGGATTGACCGATGGCACGGAAACAGAAATTGAAGGGAAGGAGCTTCGTGAGGGCCAGCAGGCGATCATGGGGATTCAACTGGCCAGCGGCGGGGACGACATGAACGCCGGCAATAACCCATTTGTGCCGCAAAATCCGTGGAACAAAAAACCCGCCCGAAAGGCCAATTAGCGCCAGCAGTATGGACCTGATCGAATTGCGGGATGTCCGCAAAACATACCATCTTGGCGAGGTTGATGTGCCCGTCTTGAAGGGCGTTTCGCTTTCGATCGCCAAGGGCGAATTGGTGGCGTTGATGGGCGCGAGCGGTTCTGGCAAGAGCACGCTGATGAATATTCTCGGCTGCCTTGATCATCCGAGCGGCGGCGAATACTGGCTGGAAGGAATGGAAGTCTCCGGCGCCAACACCAACGAGCGGGCGCATCTGCGAAATCGTTTGATCGGCTTTGTTTTTCAAAGCTTCAACCTGCTCTCCCGCACCAGCGCGCTGGACAATGTCATCATGCCTCTGAGCTATTCAAAAGTTCATTTGACAGACCGCGAGATGAAGGAACGCGGCGCAGCCTTGCTGAAGAAAGTGGGCCTGGGCGAGCGCATGGATCATCATCCGTCCCAGCTTTCCGGCGGACAACAGCAGCGCGTCGCCATTGCGCGGTCGCTGGTCAACAAACCAAGCCTCTTGCTGGCGGACGAGCCTACCGGCAATCTCGATTCGCGAACGAGCGAGGAAATTCTGCAGATGTTCAAAGACCTCAATAAGAACGAGGGATTGACGGTCGTGCTGGTGACGCATGACCCCAACGTCGCCAATCACGCCAGGCGCGTCATCCGCATCAAGGACGGTTTGGTTGAGAAACCGGCCGACCTGCTCGCCCACGCATGAACTTCCTCCGAATACTCACCACTTCCTTGCGCGCCTTGCGCCGCAATGTCATGCGCGCGGCGTTGACGACGCTCGGCATCGTCATCGGCGTGGCGGCGGTCATCGCAATGATGGAAATTGGCAACGGCTCCACCCTGGCCATCCAGCGCACCATCGCGACGATGGGGGCGTTCAACCTTCTGGTCTTTCCCGGGAACATGGCGGCTGGCGGCGTGAGCTTCGGCAGTGGGAGCGCGATCACCCTTACACCAAATGACGCGGAGGCGATCGTGACGGAATGCCCGTCCATCACCGCCGCCGCGCCCATTGTCCGCACCCGCACTCAGATCGTTTACGGCAATCGCAATTGGGCTCCAAATTCAATGTACGGGACGACGCCCGCCTATTTGGAAGTGCGCGACTGGATGGAGATGGCCGAGGGCGAAGCCTTCACCGACCGCGATGTTCGCAATTGCAGCAAAGTCTGCCTCGTCGGACAAACAATTGTGCGCGAACTCTTCGCCGGGGAGTCTCCCATCGGCAAGGATATCCGCATGCAGAACGTCAATATGAAAGTCATTGGCGTGCTGCGGCCCAAGGGCGCCAACATGATGGGATCCGACCAGGACGACGTGGTGCTCGCGCCGTGGACGACGATCAAATTCCGCGTTACCGGCGCCTCCGTTTCAACCCCGAATCTGAGCGCCTCCGCCGCGGCCGCCAGCACCGCGCCGCTGCCGAGCCAGGTTTATCCGAACTATGCGCTCAGCCTGTATTCCGCGCCGTCCGCCGTGCAAGCCGCCGACACGCCTGCCCCGGTTCGTTTTGCCGGAATTGATCAAATCGTGGCCGCCGCCCGAAGCGGGGAGACCGTGCATAGCGCCATCGACGAAATCACCTCTCTCATGCGGGAACGGCATCATCTGCGCGGCGAAATGCCGGATGATTTTACGATTCGCGACCTCACGGAAATTATGAAGACGATGAGTTCGACGACGGAATTGATGACGAATCTGCTTTTGATCGTGGCCTTGATTTCATTGGTCGTCGGCGGCGTCGGAATCATGAATATTATGCTCGTGTCGGTCACTGAGCGGACGCGCGAGATTGGCTTGCGCATGGCCGTCGGCGCGCAAGGATCGGACATTTTGCGGCAATTCTTGACAGAGGCGGTGGTGCTCTGTTTGCTCGGCGGCATTTTTGGAATCGCGCTGGGCCGGGCCACGTCGTGGCTCGTCCGCATTGTCAAACATTGGCCTACCGCGACGTCCATCGGGGCGATTATTGCGGCGGTGGTGGTCTCGGCCAGCGTGGGCATCATCTTTGGTTTTTATCCCGCCTGGAAAGCGTCGCGGCTCGACCCGATCGATGCGCTCCGCTACGAGTGACGCATTGAACATGAAACTTCATCCACTCCTCACCACACTTTGCCTCGCCTTGCTGATCGCGGGCTGCAAGGTTGGGCCCGATTACCATCCGCCCAAGACCGATGCGCCGCCTGCGTGGTCCGGCGCCAGCAATTCCGTTTCCAACGCCTACACATTCCTGAACACGAACGCCGCCTACGTCACCCGTTGGTGGACGAATTTCCACGACACCGAGTTGGACACGCTGATCTCCAATGCGCTGAAGACCAATCTCGATATTCGCCTCGCGGAAGCGCTGGTTCGCGAGGCCCGCGCCATTCGCGGCAAGGACGCGGGCGGACTATGGCCGAACCTTGTCGCGACCGGCAGCGCTGAGCGTGTCGGGACTTTCCACGGCCCGTATTCTGGAGGATCGGGAAGTTTGATTGGAGCGGGCGCATCAAGCCTTTGGAATCTCGATTTTTTTGGCGGCACGCGGCGGCAGCTTGAGTCCGATGACGCCGCCATCAAGGCCGCGCGCGAAAATGTGTACGCGGCGGAAGTGACATTGGCCTCGGAAGTGGCGCTGGATTATTTCCAGGTTCGCAGCGCGCAGGAGCAAATCGCCATCGCGCAAACCAATCTCGAATCCGAAACGCACACCGCGCATGTCACGCGCCTCAAGGGCTCGGCTGGATTTGCCAGCGCGCTCGACGAAGCCAACGCGGATGCGCAGGTGGCCACCACCGCCGCGACTATTCCGCCTTTGGAAACGGCCATTCAGCAGAATATTTTTGCCTTGAGCGTTTTGCTGGCCCGCGAGCCTGCCGCGTTGCTGGACGAATTATCGAAGCCCGGCGCGGTTCCGCCCACACCGCCCAACGTGCCCGTCGGCTTGCCTTCCGATTTGTTGCGCCGCCGCCCCGACATCCGCGCGGCCGAGGCGAATTTGCACGCGGCGGCGGCGTTGATCGGCGTAGCCGAATCGGCTTTCTACCCGCAATTCTCATTGACAGGCACGGTGAATTATCAGAACAGCGTCGTGCGCGATTTGTTCGCCGGGCCGAGCAGTTTTTATTCAGCCGGCCCGCAGATGACTTGGCCGATTTTTTCCGGCGGCGCGATGATCAGCAACGTCCGCCTGCAAAAGGCCGCCACCGACGCCGCTTATATCACCTATCAGAAAACGGTGCTCACCGCGTTGTCCGATGTGGAAAGCAACCTGGTTGCATTCGCCCGTGAATGGGATCACCGCCAGGCTTTGAGCGAAGCCGTTGTCAAGAATAGGCGCGCGCTGCAATTGTCCCAGCAGCTCTATCAGGCCGGCACAACGGAATTCTTGACAGTGCTCGACGCCGAGCGCTCCCTGCTCGCCTCGGAAACGGCGCTTGCCCAAAGCCGCCAAGCCATCTCGTCCGACTTGGTCAACATCTACCGCGCCCTTGGCGGGGGATGGGAATAATTGCAATCATTGGTGCCGGCTGAATTCGAGGCCGAGCGGGGCGAATCCAATCCTTGCGAATGGCGTCAATACTATTATGCCAAGCAGCGCCGAAATGAGACCCTCCCTTCCGTGAAAGGACATGATCACGGGCGCCATCACCACGGCGGCCATGAGGCACCAGACCGCGAAATAGCGGCCCGCCGCGGAGGCTGACAACAAACGCCGTTTGATTGACAAACGAAACGCAGTCAGCCCAAGCACCATCTTCAGTCCCACAAGGCACGCAAGAATGGCTGGCAGCCACTGAATAAAGCTGTTCCAATATTTTTCGTAATGGCTGAGCACCGCCAGGCTAAAAGTCAAAGCATAGGCGCCGATGAGGAAGATCGCAGGAAACGGCTTTAGCCGGGGATGGTCGGACACCGCGAACCCGAGATTGACCGCGATAAGCCGCCAGCAAAGAAGCGCCAGGGCAAGGCCCGTAATCGGCCAATACTCGGCCGCCGTCGTGAACGACCGCTCCGGTGTTGACCAACGGCCCAGGAGCGGAATTGCGGCCACGGAGACCCCCGCGAGCAGCCATGAAGCAATTGTAAAAATTCCCGAGGCCTTTAGCGTGGCCATGATGATTTGTCCGTTGGTCAGTGGACGGAGCATCGCAAATTGGATGTCCATCTTTGATTGAGCGAGCGAAAAACAAAGATGCACCACGATCGGCATTGCCATCAGAATCACCCCAATTTGAAAGGCGCTTTCGCCCTGAACCGGCTTGCGAAACCAGAGAACCCGGAGGGCAAGCAGCCCCAGCATTGGAATTATGCTTGACGCCACCATGTAGATGCACAGCCGGCGGGCAAATCGCCTCCACTCAAACCAAAGCTGCGCCTGCTCCGGGGAAGAGAATGCCGTAGGGCCGCGCAACTCTCCACTTGGCCGGATTCTCGCGATGATTTGGTCCCAATCCCAGCTCTGCCACTGGCCATGCCGAATTTTCTCCAGCCCCACTCTCCCCAAAACCATACCTCCCACAAGCAACCCAAAAAGCCACGGAGCGTACGACTCAGCAGTGGGCCAGGCGGGAGACATCACCACGCCAAAACCCAGTCCACCCAGGAGGCACGTTCGCAATACCGGCCATGCCGCCAGCGACCAGGTGATCCCTTGCGTCAACGCGAGCATTGTCATCCAGAGGAAACAGTTTCGATAGCTGCCAAACAATTCCATGTTCGGCATGCGCACCAGCCACACCCAGCTTGTGTGAAACACAATCACTCCGAGCTGGCCAGCCAGCGTCATCCACCAGAACAGAAACGAAGTCGTCACAGGCAATGTGAAGAGGCGCATGGGGAATGCCATCGCGTCCTTCGACCCGGGATCAAAGGTGGTGAAGGTCGAGATCCACATGATGAAAAGAAGCGAGATCAACATGACCCCGGCTGGCCCGCAAGTGAGCGCAAGAAGCCATAGCCCATGCGCTACTCGTTGGAATGCGCCCGTCTCCGCCCGTCCGGGTTGAATAGCGCGACCCAGCGCTTCCAAGGCGTCCGGAGCAGTCAAGTCAAAGCCCGAGATCGAACACATCAACGGATAGAGTGCGGCAAAGCCGACAAGCAAGAGAGCCATTGTTATGAGACGGCGGTTATGCCGGGTCCACAATTCCCAGGCGAAGGCGGAGGACGGTGAGTTCACAAATCTTCCTTTCTGCTATTCTGATTTCCTGCCAGCGACAGCGACGAAGATATCGTCCAATGTCGGGCAATCCTCGGCGACCACGCGCGCGCCCAGCCGAGCCGCGGCAGCCACCGCCTCATCACGCTGTCCGTTGCAAATCGCCGTCCATTCCTGTCCGCTGCCGCTGAGGCTTAGCACGCCGCGAATGCCTGGCGGGGAGGTCTGCGGCTTGTCAAAACGAAATACGAGGCGGCTATGGCTTTCCTTAACGGAATCCAGAGCACCGTTGAGAACGATTTTTCCGTTGAACATCATCGCCACGTCATCGGCCACCCGCTGCACTTCCTCCAAAAGGTGGGATGAAAAAATGACCGTCCGCCCTTCGTCCGCGACCGTTCGAATGATTGCCTCCAGAATGTCCCGTCGGACCAGCGGGTCGAGTCCAGAGCTGGGTTCGTCAAGAAGAAGCATTTCCGGGCGATACGCCAACGCCAAGAGGAGTCCGGCTTTCGCGTTCTCGCCGCGCGACAACGTCTTGATCTTCGCGCGGTTGTCGAGGTTGAATTGCTTTCGCAATTGCTCGGCGTAGGCGGCGTCCCATTTCGGATAGAACGCCGCGGTGTAGCGAATCAATTCGTCGATGCGCATCCACGCAGGAAGATCACGATTCTCCGACAAATATCCCGTGCGGCTGAGCACTTCGACGGGATGCGTGACCGGATCAAAACCGAATACGCGCACGGTGCCGCTCTCCGCTTTCAAGCGCCCGAGCAGGTGCTTGATCAGCGTGGTCTTGCCCGCGCCGTTCGCGCCGACGAGTCCGAAGACGCGGCCTCGCTTGATGTTCAGCCGCACTTGATTCAGCGCCAGCTTCGCGCCGAATTTTCGGCTCAGGCCCGCGATTTCCACGGCGTTTTCTGTTCCAGAATTATTCATGATTGCTCCTTGGTTTGATTGGATTGGATGCGTTCTTTCACAAGCCTCAGCAACTCCGCCGGCTCGATGTTCAAGTGGCTGGCCTCGGCGAGCAGCGCGTCGATTCGCTCCGTGAGAATCCTGAGCCGCTTCTTGCGGGCCAAAGGCGAGCCGCCGTCGGAAATGTAGGTGCCCGAACCATGCCGTTTCTCCACAACGCCTTCCCGCTCCAGTTCCAGATAAGCCCGCGCGACGGTGTTCGGATTAACGATCAGTTGCTGCGCCAGCACGCGTATTGGCGGAATTTCGTCGCCCGCCGTCAGCCGCCCCGACGCCACGAGGTGTTTCACCTGCGTCGCGATCTGCAAGTAGATCGGAATTCCGTCGGCGGTTGAAACGTGCAATTGCATTGTGTATTACTACATTGGTACACTTTGCAATTTCCGTCAACAGAAAAGTTGCGAATTATTTTTGGCAATGAATAAAACGTGTGCGAAATTCGTTGAACAGAAGGGGAAAGAAACTGTCTTAACCTCGACGAGAATGATTTTATGAAAACGGCCCGTTCCAAATCCACTCCGGCCATCCATGTCGTGCTGGCGTACGATACAGCGCGCACTCGGGGCGCAATTTTCAATTTGCTGGGGCGCATCTCGGAGAGGCTGCACAACAAACGCCTCTTCAACGTCAACTCTTTCAAATTCGGCCTGCTGCCTAAAATGAATTCGGCCAGGTGGTCGGCGGGAAACCCTGCGGAAGCTGAATTGGCGGTGGTTGCGTTCGGCGAAACGAACACGCCGGGAGCTGATTTTTTGCGCTGGCTTGATGGATGGGCGAAGCGTCATGCGGGAAAAAATGCGGCATTAGGCCTCCTGCCTATGGGCGCAGTCACTGGCCGATCTGTCGAGCGCGTTGTGCGCGAGCTCAAGAAAATTGCCTCGCGCCACGGGCTTGGCTTTATTTACAACGAGGATTCGGGCGTTCTTTCTCTGCACGACGCCTTTACCGCCCCTGCTTGATCGCAGTCGGCGCGAAGCAACTTCGCCTTCGTAGGAAAACTACCACTCTTGCCGCCATCGCGGTTGGCTTTAGATTCTCTGCCGATGACCTTGAGTTATCGGCGTTTTCTTCTTGGCCTGATTGCAAGCCTTGCGATCTCGAGTTACGGGGGTGTTGTGCGCGTTCCGCCTGGCGCGGGCGGGAATGGCATTCAGCGCGCTTTGGATGAAGGCAAGGCTTCGGCCGAGGTCGTTCTTGAGGCGGGCACTTACGATATTCGTTATCCCATTATTTTGCGCAAGGACCGGCAGATTTTGCGCGGCGCGGGCGCGCAAACAATTTTGGCTCTCGCGGACAATGCCAATTGCCCCGTGATCGTTGTGGGGCAGCCGATTTACGGCGTGAAGCAACTCACCGTGCGGCAGCAGGTGCGCGACCTTGTCATTGACGGAAATCGCGCCCACCAGCAGAGGGAAGGATGGATCACTCTTTCCAACGGCAGCCCGCTCAATAACAGCGGCATCGTCGTTATGAACACGCGGCAGACATTGATTGACAATGTCATTTGCAAAAGCTGCCGTTCCGGCGGACTTGTGACTTCCGACGAAGCCCGCCAATTGAGCGTTTCCGGCCTAACCGCTTATGACAATCAGTTCGACGGGCTGTCGTGCTGCGAGACGAGAGAGGGCCATTTCAGCCGGCTTGTTTTGCACGACAACCTTGGCGCGGGCCTTTCTTTGGATTTGCATATCCGCGGCAATGTGTTTGACACTGCCGTGATGTCGAACAACGACGTCGGCATTTTCATGCGTCACTCGCATGATAACGAGTTCAGGAACATAACGATCGTTCAAAGCCACCACGACGGCGTTTTCATGGCGCAGGCGGGAACGCGGCCGCACTCGGAATGCGCTGGAAATATCTTCAAGAATCTTCGGGTTGTTGACAGCGGGGGAAGGGGATTTCAGGTGAATGATCTTTCCTGCACCAATAATCTTATTTCCGGCGGGGAGTTTATCGGAAACAAACAAGGAAGCCTCGGGGTGCAGGGGACAAATCAGCTTGCTACGCGCAATGTCTCCATGAGCGATGTGACCGCCTCGGAAACAAATCAAATTTCGACAGCGCCTCCCAGGTAGGGACGCCTCGCCGAGGTATCCGAGGCCGTGGCGCTTTTCTGACGCGTTCGGGCTCCTGAAAATCCCAGGACGCCTCGGCGAGGCGTCCCTGCCTGGGAAGCGCCGCCTATCGGCCAAGAGGCAAAGAGGACAGTTGTATCTTCGAGTTGGTTTGCGCGAAATAGCTGGCGGACCAATCGTTGGAGAAAAGGATGACAGGATTCTTGCCCATGTCGTAACCGAGGCGCGAGCCCGTTGGCAGCGAGAGCGCATCGAGTTCCGGTTCGGTGATTCCCGGCGGCAGCCAGCGCACGACCGTCCACGGGGCTGCCTCGAGGCGCGAGGTTGCGCCGTATTCGCTTTCGAGGCGAAACTGCACCACTTCAAATTGAAGGGGCCCGACTGCCGCCAGCAGCGATCCTTTGCCAGAGGCCTCGCGCAGGGTCAGCGCCTGGATCACGCCTTCTTGCAGCAATTGGTCGAGGCCGGTGCGAAATTGTTTGTATTTGGCCGTGTTGGGATTTTGCAGCCAGGCGAACGCTTCCGGCGTAAACCGCGGAATTTCGTCGTATACAATGCTCGGATCCGTCGTCAGCGTGTCGCCGATTCGGAAGTCCGCGTGCCCGACCAATCCAATGATGTCGCCGGGGTAAGCTTCGTCGATTGTCTCGCGTTCGTTGCCGAATAATTTGTGCGAGCTGGAAAGCCGAATCTTCTTGCCGGTCCTCGGGTGCATCACAGCCATGTCGCGCTCGAATTTTCCAGAGCAGACGCGCACGAAAGCAATGCGGTCGCGATGGCGCGGATCCATGTTGGCCTGAATTTTAAAAATGAATCCGGAAAAATCTGAGCTATCAGGGGCGATTTCTCTATCAGCGAGGATATGCGCTTTGGGAGGCGGCGCTTGGGCCAGGAAATAATCCAGCAACAATTGCACGCCGAAATTATTCGAGCCGCTTCCAAAAAATACCGGAGTGATTTTTCCAGCCAGCACGGCTTCGGACGAAAGCGTTTCTCCAGCGATCTCAAGCATTTCCAATTCCTCGGAAATTTTGGCAAACGTGTCCTCTGGAAGCCGGTTGCGAATGAGCGGATCATCAAAGCCGCCGACGGACTCGGGCGCGCGATATTGGCCGCCGGTTGTGCGTTCGAAAAGATGGACCTGACGGTTCGGACGGTCGTAGACGCCTTGAAATTCAAAGCCGGTGCCGATGGGCCAATTGACCGGGAATGCGCCAATGCCCAGCACCTTCTCCAGCTCGTCCAGCAGCGAAAGCGGGGCCTTCATCGGACGATCGCATTTGTTCATGAACGTGAAGATCGGCACGCCGCGGCGGCGGCACACTTCGAAAAGTTTCAGAGTCTGGCTTTCGATGCCTTTGCCGGAGTCAATCACCATCACCACCGCATCGACTGCCGTGAGCACGCGATACGTGTCCTCGGAGAAATCCTTGTGGCCGGGAGTGTCAAGAAGATTGATGCGGCAGCCCGCGTAATCAAATTGCAGCACGGTGGAACTGATCGAGATGCCGCGCTTGCGCTCCAATTCCATCCAGTCTGAAGTTGTGGCGCGCTGGTGCTTGCGCGCGGTGACAGAGCCGGCCAGTTGCACGGCGCCGCCATAAAGCAGGAGCTTCTCGGTCAGCGTCGTCTTTCCCGCGTCGGGGTGAGAGATGATGGCAAAGGTGCGCCGTTTCTGGATTTCACTGGAAATATCCATGTTCAGGACTGCGCCATTTGGCCGCGCCGCCGGTCGGGTGTCGGAGCCTCGCGCAGAGGTTCCGGCTATTCTTCCTTCTTGCGGGGCGAGAACGTATGGGTCGCGACGCCGTAATAGACTTCCGCGGCTTCCATAATCGTCTCGGAAAGAGTCGGGTGCGGATGAACGCTCTCGGCCAGATCGCGAACGGTGGCGCCCATTTCGATGGCGACCACGCCCTCGGCAATCAATTCCCCGGCTCCATGCCCAACCATTCCGACCCCAATAACGCGCTCCGTTGCGACGTCAATAATCAGCTTGGTCAGCCCATCCGTTCGATCGTAAGTCAATGCTCGTCCAGAGGCGCCCCACGGGAATTTTGCCACTTCAAATTCCAGCCCTTTCGCGCGCGCTTCAGCTTCCGTCACACCGCACCAGGCCAATTCCGGATCAGTGAAAACCACCGCGGGAATAATCACGCCCGCCGAAGTGGCATGTTCACCCAAAATCGTTTCGACGGCGATGCGCGCTTCCTTTGAGGCTTTGTGCGCGAGGAGAACTCCGCCCGCAATGTCGCCAATGGCCAGCAGTGACGGATCGTTCGTCTCCATTTTCTCGTTGACACGGATGAAGCCGCGCTCGTCCTGTTCGATCTTGGTGTTTTCCAAACCAAGGTCGTGAAAACGCGGCACGCGGCCGACGGAAACCAGCACGCGGTCGTAAAGCTCTTCCTTCTCGACCTTGTCGGGGCCTTCCGTGACGACGCGAATTTTGCTCCCCTTGGAGGACATCTGCGTGACCTTCGTGTTGAAGCGAAGCTCGCGAAAACTCTTCTGCGCGTATTGCAAAACAGGGCGGACGAGATCGGGATCCGCGCCCGCCAGAATGCCAGCCAGCGCTTCGACTACGACGACTTTGCTGCCGAGGTTGGCGTAAACGCTGCCCAATTCCATTCCGATGTAGCCGCCTCCGACCACCAGCAAATCCTGAGGAATTTCTTCAACTTCCAGAGCCTCGGTCGAAGTCATGATGCGCGGATTTCCGAGATCAAATACCTTCGGCAGCGCCGCCTTGGAACCAACGGCAATAATGCACTTTTCGTAAGTGATGAATTGCTGGCCCTCCGAAGTTTCGACCCGCAGCAATTGCGAGCCTTCAAAATACCCGCGGCCCGTCATCACCCGAACGCCGCGCTTTTTGGCCAGAAAACCGACACCGCCGGAAAGTTTGTCAATAATACCATTTTTCCAGGCACGAAGTTTGTCCAGTTCGATTTGAGCGGGACCAAACGAAATGCCGCGATGAGCCGATTCCCGAGTTTCAACAATCAGCTTCGACGCATAAAGCAATGCCTTGGAAGGAATGCAGCCGCGATTCAGGCATACGCCACCGAGCCGCTTATCCATCTCCACGAGAATAACCTTCATGCCCATGTCCGCCGCGAAAAATGCCGCGGCATATCCGCCCGGCCCGGCGCCCAGCACCACCACTTCAGTTTGAATTGAGTCCACGATTAAATCAGCTTTCCGTTGTAACGAGCAGTTTTTCGTCGAAAGTTTCGAAGCCCTTGACCAGATCGAGCATGAAGCGGACAGCAGCGCCGCCGTCGATCACCCGATGGTCATAGGCCAAAGCCAGGGGCAGCATCAGGCGCGGCTCGATTTTTCCGTCGCGCACGACGGCCTTGAGCGAACCACGGCCGATTCCCAGGATGGCTGTTTCCGGGCGATTGATGACCGGCGTGAAATGTCCGCCGCCGACGCCGCCCTGGTTGGAAATGGTGAAGCATCCGCCCTGCATCT
The DNA here is from genome assembly GCA_963764165.1 of uncultured Verrucomicrobiae bacterium. Classification (GTDB taxonomy): domain Bacteria; phylum Verrucomicrobiota; class Verrucomicrobiia; order Limisphaerales; family Palsa-1400; genus Palsa-1400. The sequence continues at coordinate 239,422 of CAVXRD010000002.1, read as the reverse complement.
CTTCCAAAGTGATTTTGCGGTCACGCGTCTTGGCGGCGATTTCGTTCATCTCCTTGGAGAGCGCGAGCAAGTTCTTCTTATCGACATCGCGCAGCACGGGCACAATCAAGCCCTGGTCGGTATCGACCGCGAGGCTGATGTGATAATATTCCTTGTAAATAATATCGTCCGTTTCTTCGTCGAGGCTGGTGTTGAACACCGGGTGCGCCTTTAGCGCGGTCGCCACGATTTTAAGGGCGAACGAAGTCAACGTCAGGCGCGCGCCTTTCTTGTCGTAACCTTCGGCGTATTTTTTGCGCAAGTCGTTGAGCGCGGTGATGTCCGCCTCGTCAAATTGCGTGACGCGCGGCGTGTTCTGCCAACTGTTGGTCATTTGCTCGGCGATGGCCTTGCGCAATCCCGTCATCGGCTTCTTCGTGACCGAACCCCACTTGGTGAAATCAATGCGCGGGCCTTTCGGCTTCGCGGGCGCGGATTGCACCACGACGGCCGCAGGAGCGGGCGCGGCGGCGCGGCGTTGCAAACGCTGGACGTAAGCGCGCAAATCGTCCATGACGATGCGGCCGCCATCTTCGCTGCCGTGTATGCGGCGCAAATCAATTCCCAATTCGCGCGCAATGCGCCGAATGGTTGGCGAAGCGGCGGGAACAGCAGAATCATCCCCTGGCTCTTCCTCCACGTATTCTTCTGGTTCCGGGGCAGCTTCAGCGCGCGCAGGAGCGGTGGCCCGGGCCGGCCGCGGCGCACCGCTTTTGGCAGCGGGCGCAGGCGCGCTTCCACCTTTCGCCGGAGCAGCAGCCCCGCCTTCGATGGAGAGAATTGGTTGGCCGACAGAAATCTTGTCGCCGACAGAGACGAGAATTTTCGTCACCTTGCCCGCAGCGGGCGAAGGCACGGGGGCAACCGCTTTGCCGGTTTCCAATTCAATGATGCCCTGTCCCTTGGCCACGGTATCGCCTTCCCGCACGAGAATTCCGACGACACTTCCAGAGTCCACCCCTTCACCCAACGGAGGTAATTTCAAATCCATAGAATAAAATTAAAAAGCAACGAGTTGAGGAAAGCCCTTTTCTGGATCGATGTTCAAGTCTTTTATGGCTTGGGCCACGACTTTTCGGTCGATTTCGCCGCGTTGCGCGAGCGAATAAAGCGTGGCGACGACCACACATTCCGTGTCGATTTCGAAGAACCGGCGCAAACGGCGGCGCGTATCGCTGCGGCCAAACCCGTCGGTGCCAAGAGTGGTCAATCCGCCCGGAACCCATTTGGAAATCTGGTCGGGCACAATTTTCATGTAATCGGACACGGCGATGAACGGCCCTTTTTCATTTTCCAGCAATTGCTGGACGTAGGGCTTTTTCGGCTCATCCATCGGGTGCAAAAGATTCCAACGCTCCGCCAGCAGCGCTTCGTTGCGAAGATTTTTGTAGCTGGTCGCACTCCAGACATCGGCGGAAACGTCGTAGTTCTTGGCGAGAATGGCCTGCGCGTTCAACGCGGATTGCATAATGCTGCCGCTGCCGAAAATCTGCGCCTTGTGCTTCAAACCTTCCGCGCCGTGCTTGAACTTGTAGAGGCCCTTGATGATTCCGTCCTCGGCGCCCGCGGGCATCGTCGGCATCGGATAATCTTCGTTGTAGAGGCAGATGTAATAGAAAATCTCCTCGCCCTCTTCGAACATGCGGCGCATGCCGTCGCAAATAACAACAGCGAGTTCGTAAGCGAACGCCGGGTCGTAGGCATAAAGCGTCGGCACCGTCCCCGCCACCAGCGGGCTGTGGCCGTCTTGATGCTGCAAGCCTTCGCCGTTCAATGTTGTGCGCCCGGAAGTCGCGCCCAGCAAAAAGCCTTTCGCCTTGCTGTCCGCCGCCAGCCAGATTTGGTCGCCGACGCGCTGCGGGCCGAACATCGAATAGTACACATACATCGGGATCATGTTTACCGCGTAATTCGAGTAAGCCGTTCCCGCCGCCACAAATGAAGCCATCGAGCCCGCTTCCGTGATGCCTTCTTCGAGAATCTGCCCGTCCACGGCTTCTCGATAATAGCTCATGCCTTTCTTGTCGACTGGCTCGTAAAGCTGGCCCTTCGAGGAATAAATGCCAACTTCGCGGAATAAGGGATCGATGCCGAAGGTTCGCGCTTCGTCGGGGATAATCGGAACGATATGTTTTCCCACCGCCTTGTCACGAAGAACGGTGGAAAGCAAGCGGACGAAGCTCTTCGTCGTCGAAGCTCCGCCAGAGCCCGTTCCCTTGATCAAATCCGGCATCGACTCGATGCGCGGCGTTTGAAGGGGCGGCGCGTTGACGACGCGCTTCGGAACAAAGCCGCCGAGTTCCTTGCGGCGCTGCAAAAGATATTTTGTTTCCGGCGAATCCTTGGCGGGCCGATAAAATGGCGTCTCCACCACGTCGTCGGAGCTGATCGGAATATCGAAACGCGCGCGGAATTCGCGGAGTTCCTTCTCGTTCATCTTCTTCTGCTGATGCGAGATGTTGCGGCCTTCGCCCGCTTCGCCGAGGCCGTAGCCCTTGACCGTCTTGGCGAGGATGACCGTCGGCGCGCCTTTGTGCTCCAAGGCGGCTTTGTAGGCAGCGAAGACTTTTCGGGGGTCGTGTCCGCCGCGCACGAGGCGCGTAAGCTGGTTGTCTGTCAAGTGATCGACCAACCGGCGCAACTCGGGATATTTGCCGAAGAAATGACTGCGAATATAGCTGCCAGTCTGGACGGTGTATTCCTGATAATCGCCATCCACAGCTTCACCCATGCGTTTGACAAGAAGTCCGGTCGTATCCGCCGCCAGCAACTCATCCCACTCGGAGCCCCAAATGACTTTGATGACATTCCAGCCCGCGCCGCGGAAAACGCCTTCCAATTCCTGGATGATTTTGCCGTTGCCCCGAACCGGACCGTCGAGGCGCTGCAAATTGCAATTGACCGTCCAAATGAGGTTGTCGAGTTTCTCGCGCGCGGCCATCGCGATGGAGCCGAGCGTCTCGGGCTCATCGGATTCGCCGTCGCCGACGTAAGACCATACACGGGGTTCCAGCTCGCGTTTGATGAATCCGCGCGCGCTGAGATAGCGCATGAAGCGCGCCTGGTAAATTGACATGATCGGGCCCAGTCCCATCGAGACGGTCGGAAATTGCCAAAAATCCGGCATCAAATACGGATGCGGATAGGATGAAAGGCCGCCGCCATCCGCCAACTCATTGCGGAAGTTGTGCAGCAATCCCTCGTCGAGGCGATATTCGAGAAAAGCGCGGGCGTAATTTCCCGGCGTCGTGTGGCCTTGGAAATAAATCAGGTCCGCCAATCCGCGGCCTTCCGCGCCGCGAAAGAAATGGTTGTAGGCGACCTCGTAAAGCGTGGCCATCGAAGCATAACTCGAGATATGTCCCCCCACGCCAGCATCGCCGTGGTTGGCGTTGACGACCATGGCCATGGCGTTCCAGCGGGCCAGGCTCTTGATGCGGCGCTCGAGTTCGCGATTGCCCGGATACTCTGGCTGATTCTCGGGCGGGATGGTGTTCACATAAGGCGTGCTCACCGGCACCGGCACGTCCATGCCGCCGGCACGGAGGCGGTCCGTCAGGCGGGCCATCATCGCGGCCGCTTTTTCGCGGCCCTGCGTTTTGAGAATCGCTTCGACCACGTCCTCCAGCGACTGGAGCCAGTCACGAGGAGCCGCCGCCGGGTGCGCCGACGGTGCGGGAGCGTCGTCTTCAGACGGCGCGGGTGAAGGTTTAATAGTATCTCTCGTTTTTACCGCTTCCATGTTAAGCAATTCAATAGGCTAACGACAAAGTCCGCAAGTGAAACCGAACCGCAAAATCCAAGCCCAACATTACGGCAAAAGAGTCCCGGTGACAAATTAAATGGAAAAAATAAGGCGGCCCTCGGCGAAGCAGGGCCGCATCATTCCCATAGCTCCCATTATTCCCATCGCCCTGAGAAGAATGGGAATAATGGGAGTTGCGGGAATGATGGGACGGCGCTTACTGCAATTTAAAGGGCATCGCCTGCAGCACGTCGGAAAGGCCCGCCAGTGTTTTTGCCGTCTGCTGATTGCGGCTGTCGGGGCCGAAACGGAAACTCGCGATGGCATTGAAATCCCGCAGCATGGCGCAGTAACTATTGTTCGCCATGACGCCAAGCAGTTCGCCCGTGTTGCTTAGCACCAAATCTCCCGCCGACGGATTGAATTTTCCAAACAAGCCCTTCAATGAATTGTGATCCATCTTCAGGTATTGCGGAGTCGAGACGTCGATCTGGAATTTGCATTGCCCGTAATAGTCACCGCGCGTGGCGACCACCACCGCGTCCTGGAATACATACGGATTCTTGGCGAGGTGATACACTTTGCAGCCCAGCGCCTTCGCCTGCGCCTCCTGCAATGGAATAAACGTGACACGAGGATCGAGCATGCAGAACGAGATCGAGCCAATCGGGATGGTGGCCGGCCCGTGCGCCAGGGTGCCGGTCAACTGCTCCCATTGCGTGCCCGGATTATAAAGCGTCAAGGGCGTATCCGTGACGTGGCAGAGAGCGACCGTATTGGTTTCGTCCGTGACAAGAATAATTTGCGCCGTTCGCGCTTTGGCCGAATCCGTTCCAAAAATTCCAGGGCGCACTCCGTTGAAAGTGGCGGCAACCCGATTGGTCAGCATCTCGTCAAAAATCATGTTGGGCGTGAGCGGGCGGTTGTCGTGGATTTCATGCGCCAATTCCGAGGATTTCACGGCCAGCGCTTTGACACCCTCGGCCAAGCGGGAATTCTCGCGCCGCTGGGCTTCGACTTCCTCTTGCAACTGCGTCATTTGCGCCAGCGCGGAGCGGTTTGAGGCCTCGCTCATTTGCAGTTGATTTTGCAAGGCGCTCCGATCGCTCTGCATCGTCTGATTGCTGTTCCTTAAATCCGCCAGTTGCTTTTCCAACTCGGCCGCTTTTTCCGATACCTTGCGGGCTTCGGCTTCCATGGCGGCGCGCTGTTCCTTGGTGATGACGTTGTCGACTGTCGACGCATGCAAGCGTTCGTTCAGCGCGGAAATATTGGTTTGGGCGGCAGTGTACCTGAGACTGCAGCGCCGCCTGTTCCTCCGCCAATTTGGCCGCCTGCTGCTCTTTCGTTTGCAATTGCGCGCGAACATTTTCGATTTGCTGCCCTTGCTCAGAAATCACCGCCCGTGTGCGGTTCAATTCGCCTGTCAACTGATCGCGATTGCGCCGCTCTTCGTCCAGCGCCATGCGCATCGCCTCGCCGAGATCCTGTTTCCCGGAAGCCTGGCTGATTTTGTTGCTCGCGACTGTTTCCGTGGTTTCGACCGCGTTGTTTTTCGGCGCCTGGTTCATGTCCAGGCTCGAAAACGTCAGCAGCGTCAGCAACAGAAAATCGCAGAGGACGATGAGAATGCTTCGGTTCATGCGGTGGTCAGTTTGGAGGCGACGGGTGTTTCAACCACCAGCGGCGCGGATTCCGCCGCAATCAGCAATTTGCGCCGGACCGGGCGCAGATTGAAGATCTTGAAGATAAAGACAAAGATGACGCCAAACGAAGTCGACGAATAGGCCGCCATCACGCTTTGCGTAATGATGCCCAGCGACACGAGAATCAAACAAATGATCGTGCCGACGAAGCCCAAATAGAGACCGCCGTCGAACAGATGTTCTTCGTTATCGAGCAGGCGCAATTGCATCCGAGCCGGGACTCTTTGGCGCAGGATTTCCTTCAACTTCGCCAGCGAGGCGCAATAAAGCAGCCCCTGCAAGACAAAGAACAGCAGCATGGTTAACAAACTTCGTGTATTCATAAGTTTCGATTTGACGAGGGGCAATATGCTTGAGGCCACAGCGCCTGTCAGGGGCAGGCGCAGCCGGAAGGCGAACTCCGCCTTCTGGCTGTCCTGGGCGAGATACGGCTCGCTCACGAGCAGGACCACAAGCAAAAACCCAACGGCAAAGAATATTTCCCGGACGAGGCCGTAGCCCAGCGGGCGCGGCGATTCCTCCATTTCCACGGGGGCGGGCCGCATCCAATGAAGGGCGGCCGCCAGCAGAAAACCGCCCGAAACATAAAAAAACCATTTCACCGCCAGCGCGAACCACATCTGGTGAAGCGAGTAATCCGTCCCGGCCCGGAAAAACATCGCGAGCGGGCCGGATGAGGTCCACTTTTCACGTGTTGCGGAAAGGAAAAGCCGCTGCTGCCGCTGCAAAAGCTCGTTCACGCCGCCCTCGCCATAACGCAGGCTGCCACCCAAATCCGCCATTCCCGTCTTGCTGAATTGCGCCAAGTAAGCCGATACGCCCGCCGGCTGCTGCGAAAGCGCCACGGCGGAAAATAATTCCGGCAATTTAGGTCCCGCATTGCGAACGTCCTCGGTCAACATCGATAACGTCTTGGGCTCGCCAATATTATTAACGAACACGGCCAATTGGCCCCACGAGAACCGCTGACCGAGAGACATTAAATCCATCAGGATTTCTTCCAGCGGCTGGGCTGTCGCGCTGCTGCGGGCGGCGCCAGCCCGTTCCATGATCGCCTCGCGCAAACCCGAGGAAAGCTGGTTATCAGACAGCAGCAGGCCGGTGATCGCCACCGCCGCGTCGAAGGCCTGGCCGGATGGCGCGCTTGACGGTGTAAAAATGACGGTATTGGTCAATTCCCGAGTGCGCAGCAATTCGCGGACAGCAGGCGAGCCGTTGGCATCGAGGAAGGCGAAAACCTTGTCGCGATTTGCCAAACGCATAATTTGCGACGTAAGATTGGTGGAAGCCGAAAGCGCCGGGCCGCCGGGGAATATGGGCGCCGTGTCCGCATGTCCGGCCAAGGTTGAGGCCAATTCTCCCGTCCACGGAATGTTCTCGGCCTGGGCTGCTTCGAGGACAAGTCGGGCCGCTTCGGGATTGTTGGCATGTTCGAGAGAAAGGCCGCGATCAATGAGAGACGGATGGCCTTCACCCGCGCGCTGCAGGACAGAGGTGTCCACCGCCCGCAAATGCATGGGAACAAGCCAGCCGCACAAAAGCATCACTCCCGCCAAGGCGATGCACAAGGCAACCCCGAACCAACGACTCCGCTCGATGTTCATGCCACAAGTACTTTAGAGAATCGCATGCAAAACGCCACCATTATATCGACGACATCAATTCCCTGAATGTTCAATCGGGCTATTGCAGGAGGATGTCAAGACACATTTCCACAGAGGCGAGACGCTTCTGCCACCGCGGCAGCAGAAGAATTTTGTCCTGCGCCCCATGCAACTATTTTTCAATAATTTTGGATTTGCAGTTGGGACTGGAAGGGTTAACGTGGGCGCAGATTGTCCGATGGTGTAACGGTAGCACAAGGCCCTTTGGAGGCTTTTGTCATGGTTCGAATCCATGTCGGACAGCCAAATTGGTTTCGCCAAGCGCGCGCGCAGGCACCCAACCTCTACCTCCATCGGGCAATAACATCGGGGCAGACCTCGTTGTTGGGTTGCTCCTATGCGGCGCCCGGCTTTGCCTTGATTCCATTAGGAGGCAAACTCACAACTGCGCGGGCGGATTGAAAATTGCCTTGAGATTGTGCTTGAATCCCCGGGTGGATCGGTTATGTTCCGCCCCTATTTTGATATAAATTTATGTCTCGAATTTGTGAATTGACAGGCGTTGGCCCCATCAAGGGAAGCCATATTTGGCGCAGTGGCAAGGCGAAGAAAAAGGGCGGCATCGGCACGCACGTCACCGCGATCACCAAGCGGCGCTTCCTGCCCAATCTCCAGCGCGTCAAAGCGGTGGTGGATGGCGAAGTCCGCTATGTCCGCGTGTCCGCCAAGGCTATCAAAAAGGGCCTCGTCACCAAGGCTCCAAGACGCACGTGGAGCAAAGACAAAGGCGCTGCCAAACCCGCGGCCAAATAGGGCTGGCAAGGCGCAAAGATGCGTCGGCTCTGGCGAACGCCAGGGTGTTGATTGAAAAACTCACACCACTGGTGAGAGAATTAATCGGACGGCCAGCCGATGCCGCTTACTTCCGTTTCATTTGGTGCATCTGCGCGCGTTTTAGCTCGCGGTCGGATTCCCGCTGCTTGATGTCCTGGCGCTTGTCGTATTCCACTTTGCCTTTGCCGACGCCTATCGAGACTTTCACTTTTCCGTTCTTCCAATAAAGCGACAGCGGGATGAGGGAGTTGCCTTTGACGGACGCAAGTTCGAATAGTTTGCGGATCTCGGACTTGTGCAGGAGCAGTTTCCGGGGCGCCTTGGGCGAGTGGCCGAAGCGGTTGGCTTGGGCGTATTCGTCGATGTGCGCGTTATAGAGCCAGGCTTCCTGTTTTTCCACCCGCGCGAAAGCATCGCTGATTTGGGCCTTGCCTGCGCGCAGCGCCTTGACTTCCGAGCCATGCAAAGCGATGCCTGCCTCGTAGGTTTCGAGAATTTCGTAATCGCGCCGGGCTTTGGCGTTATGAAGAATTTCGGCCATAAAACACTTTAGCCCGCCGAGTTTCGCCTCCCGCAATGGGGGCGAGGCCGGATTAGCGGCTGCCGCGGCGTTTTTTGGCGGCGGGCTGGGCGTCCTCTTCGCCTTCGGCGTTGGCAAAAAAGTCCATTTTGCCTTCGATCAATTCGAGCAGCGCGATGTCCGCCGCTCCGAGATTGCCGGCGGTGTCCACCAGCGGACGGCTGTTGCCGCCGCCGGAAGTGAGTTGCCGGACGCGGCGGGAAATGACATTCACCAAGATGTTTGCATTACCGACCTTGGCCAGGGCTTGCTTCATGTATTCGCTATTCACGAGTTGTTTAGGTTACGGCCCGCCGGAACAAATGCAATGACAAAAATCCACAAATCTGAAATCTGGATTCAACTGAAAATAACGAGGCAGCGAAGGGGGGAAGCCCATCGTTCTCTTTCTGTTGCCTTTCTTGGTGTCCTTTGTTTCCTTCTGTTAACTCTTCATGGATGGAGCCTGCGGTGCAGGGGCCGCGGGGGAGACGGGGATTGCAAAATAAAATGAGGCGCCCTGGTTAATGGCAGCCTCCGCCCAGATGCGCCCGCCATGCCGCATGACAATGCGCTGGACAATCGACAATCCAACGCCTGTTCCCTCAAATTGCTCGCTGCTGTGCAGTCGCTGGAAAACGCCAAAAAGCCGTTTGGCGTGCTGCATGTCAAAGCCCGCCCCATTGTCACGCACGAAATAAACCACTTCCTGCCCGCACAGCCGCCCGTCGATTTCCACCAGCGCGTCAGGGCGCTGCCGTGTGAACTTAAAAGCGTTCGACAATAGATTCACCGCGACCTGGCGCACCAATCCTTCATCCCCCATGCAATCCGGCAGCTCGCCCATGTGGACGGTTACTTTCCGGTCGGCATTTTCGCGCTGCAGGTCATCCACGATTTCGCGCGCGAGGTCCTTCATGCAAATCTTCCGCTTCGCCAGCGGCTGCCGGCTGAGGCGCGAGAGGCGGAGCAAATCGTCGATCAGCGTTCCCATCAGGCGGGTTTGCTTGAGGACAATGTCGACCAGCCGCGCGGCGTCCGGCGGCAATTCCGGGCCGTAACGCTGGGATAAAATGGTGGTGAAGCCGTCAATGCGCCGCAGCGGCGCGCGAAGATCGTGCGAAACCGAATAGGAAAATGCCTCCAATTCATGGTTGGCGATTTCCAATTCCGCCGTGCGCTCGCGGACGCTTTGCTCCAGCGCGGCGTTTTGCAGCCGCAGCCACCGCATCGACAATGCGCGCTCCAAAATTGGCAGCAGCGTGCTCAGCTTGAACGGCTTCAGGACGTAATCCATCGCCCCGGACTGCATCGCTTCGACAGCTGTGGCGATCGTGCCTTCGCCCGTCATGATGATGGCGGCCAGATTGGGATCCTTCTGCCGGGCGGATTCCAAAAGCTCGATTCCGTTCATTTCCGGCATCATCAAGTCTGTCAGCAGCAGCGCATAACGTCCGCGCTCAATGGCCGCCAGGGCGGCGACGGGCGCGGCGAATCCCTCCGTCGCGTAGCCGTGGCGCTGCAAAATGTCGCATAGCGCCTTCAAATGGGCGGCCTCGTCGTCAACGATGATTATTTTCGCGGAGCCTGAATCAGGCAAGGGCGCCTCCCGTGGTTTGCGGAGCCAGGCATTTGTTCATCGCCTGCCGCAAATCGCGCAGCTTTGGCGGTTTGCTCAGGATCTGGTTGACATCGGCCGGAACTTCCCCTTCCTCCACCATGCGCTCGCCCCAGCCGGTTAGCATGATGACCGGTGTGTGGGGCGAAAGGGCTTTGATGGCGGCGGCGACTTGCCGCCCGTCCACGCCCGGCATGCCAAGGTCAGTGAAGACGATGGCGAAAGGCTTCTGTTTTTCCAGCGAAACGCGGAAGAGCTTGATGCCCTCCTGGCCGCTGCCGGCGCATGTGACATCGTGGCCGTCATTCTCCAAAATATCCCGCAGCGAACGAATCAGCACCGGGTCGTCGTCGACCACCAAAACGACCTGGCGGGGCGGGGCGGCGGTTGGGGCCACGGCCGGCGGCTCTTCGGTCGAGTGCGAGCCCGCGGGCAGGAAGAGCCGGAAGGTGGCGCCGCAGCCGAGTTCGGAATCGATTTCGATTTCGCCGCCGTGGCGGCGGACGATGCCGTAAACCATGGCCAGTCCAAGTCCGGTTCCGCGTTCGCCTTTGGTGGTGAAAAACGGTTCCAGGCAGCGGCGGCGAGTTTCTTCGTCCATACCAATTCCGGTGTCGGTGACTTCAACGATGACCGATTCCCGGCCGGTTTTGTCCGTGCCAAGCCGCGTGCGAAGCCGCAGCGCGCCGCCTTCGGGCATTGCGTCCGTCGCGTTGAAAATCAAATTCACCAGCGCCTCACGAATTTCGCTTTCCACACCCATGACAGGAGGCAGGTCCGCTTCCAGTTTTGTTGTCAGCTTGATGACTTTCCCGCGCTGCTGGGGAATGTCACTCCAGCGGGCGCGCGAGATATCAACGACTTGTTCCACCATTAAGTTGACGTTTGCGGGCGCAAAGGTCAATTGCGGTTCGCGCTGGCGGTAAAACTCCTTCATGCGCGAGACCGTGTGGGCGACGTCGTCAATCGAGCGCTGGATGGTCTCCAAATAGGAACGGGCGCGCTCGCTCAAATTCGGCTCCGTCTCCAGCAGCGATTCAGTGTAGAGGGACACCGGCGCGATGGCGTTGTTGATATCGTGGGCAATGCCGCTGGCCATCTCCCCCAGGGCGCGCAGGCGCTCCTGCTGCATGACGGCCTGCTGGGTCTGGCGCAGTTCGTCAAAGGCGTTTTGCAGGGCGGTGTAAAGCTGGGATTGATGCGAGGCGAGCGCAACGTGTTCGCTTAATTGCTTGAGGAACTCGCAATCGGCGCTGGAAAACCCCTCGACCTCCCGGCGGGCGGCGACGAGGATGCCGAAAATCTGGCTTTCCACTTGCAATGGCGCCAGCACCACCGAATGCAATCCCGCCGAGGACAGCGCTTTTGTAAACGGAAAACCCAATTTGGAAGTGTTGGGCTCGTAAACGATATAGCCCTTCAAACATCGCGAAAAGCCGTCTTGATGGACGGGGATTTTTGCGTTTTCCGGAATTCCCATTGAATGCGAGATGGAGACGCTTTTCGCTCCGACACTGGTCACCGCGAGATGTTCGGCGCTGGGGCTGTGATTGCAGACGCAGGCGAAATCCACTGGCATTTGATCCTCCAGCCGCCTCAGGACGGAATGGAAAATAGAGGGGAGATCCTGGCGTTCGCCGATGGAACGGGTGATTTGATCCAGCAGCCTCAAGCGCTCGAGCTGCGTTTGGAGCCGCTGCTCGGTTTCCTTGATGGCGGTGATGTTTTTGGAGGAGCCGAAGGTGCCGATGATTTTTCCATTGCGATCGCGCCACGGCATTTTGGCGCTCATGAACCACGCCAGGCGCCCGTCCAGCAGGCGGGCGCGCTCGATTTTTCCAATCACAGGCATGCCCGTGCGGATGATTTCCTGCTCCTCTTCAAGATTAAAGCGCGCGTCCTCCTCGTTGAAGAAATCGGCGTCGCTCTTGTTTTCGAGGTAGCGGGCGAACTTGTCGAGGCTTGTCAAGTGTTCGGGCAGCGGTGTGCCGCCGCCCTCGGCGTGGGTGGCGTGGTAGCGCGCCAGGCATACAGCGAACGCGCTTTCCATCTTGGAGCGGCTCACGTGGCGGTAGCGGGACTGCGGATCCTTGAAGTAGATCGAGTCCGGCAGATTCTCCATCAGCGTCGCGAGCAAATCGCGCTCGTAATTGAGATCCTGGTTTTGCTCCTGAATCTGTTTGAGCATCAAGTTAAACGCATCGGTCAGCACGCCGATTTCCTGCGGGCCTTGCGGCACGGCGCGGACGGTGTAATCGCGCTTCTCGGCCACGCTCTTGGCTGTTTGGGCCAGCGCGAGAATGGGATCGGTGATCGAGTGCTGCAAGCGAAGCGAGACAAAAAGCGCTCCCAGCACGCAGGCCAGCAACACCGGAAAACCGATCTCCGCCGACCAGCGCAAGCGATCACGAATGCCCTGCAAGCTCGCCTGAAGGCAGATGGTGCCGATGAATTTTCCCTGGAATTCCACCGGGCGCGCCACAACCAGCCATGCGGGCCCGAATTCCGAACCCGGCGGCGGCGCGTGCTCGGGAAATTGGAGATTTGCGCCCGGGCGGATGTACAGGGCGAAGGGTTCGCCGCGCACATCGTAAAGCTGCGCCCCGCCCAGAAACGATTCAGCGTCAATGGCCTGGAGGGTTTTTTGCGCGCTGCCGACATCTTCAAAGGTCAGCGAGGCTTCGGAATTTCGCGCCACCACATCCGCCAAAACCGTGGTGTCGCGCTCGAGCCTGCTCCGAAAATCATGCACCTGATAAAAGGCGAGTGCCACGCACATCGGCACCAGCACCGCCAGGCAGCTGATGACGACCACCAGTCCGAGTTTGCGCTTAATGGGTTGCTGGCCAAGCCACGTCATCTAATGGGCCCTCCCGGGGGGCCGACAAGTTTCCCCAAGCTTAACAGTTGCGAGCTGATTTTCAGCTTTTCTCGATGGGCGGAGGCGGGATTGATTTCGAAACGAACCTTGTTGTCTTCGAGGTAGAAATTGATGTCGCCGCCGTGCTGGGCGAATTCGCGCTGCTCGCTGACCTTCAGGACTGGCATGGCGCTGAGCGCGGACAGGATTTGGAGCTGGCTCTTCTCCTCCGATTTGGAGACGAATACCATCTGGCAATCTTTGCACTCATCGACCTTCCGGCAGTGAAAAACTTCGATCCTACGATGGCGCGCCTGGATGGTTTGGGCCGCGCGGTCCAGCGCCGGCCCGAACGGATCGGCGCCGAGGATTCCAATCCGGAAGGGAGCCTCATCGCTGGGAAACGCATTCGTGGGCCAGGTGACAAACTGGATGAAATTGATGAGGAACGCGGCCTTGATTTGGTATTCGCGGGTTTCCGCGCGAAGCTCCCCGCTTGAAATGACCCAGAATAATGCCGCCAACACGCACCGGGCCACAAACCTCCCGGCCCCCGGCAAAAAGAGGCGCATCCATTTCATGATGTTGCCCGGCCAAATCTTCGCGCCTTTGCGTCTTTGCGCGCTTGCGCTAAAATTTCCCCTTCCTTCACCATCCAGCGCTGTCGACAATGATTCCGATAATTTCGTTTCCGGTCGCCGCGAAGGGCTGGTTTTGGCACAAGGGCGCAAAGACGCAAAAGCGGAAAGGAACTCATCCTTCGACGCCTTGAAAAAGTATGTTTGACTTCGATTCCGGGGTTAGTCATTGACAAGATTTTGGACTGCGAAGCCGACGGCGAAAATGAGCTGCTCGGCGCTGAACGGTTTGCCCAGGCTCACGATGGATTCGGTGATCGATTTTTCAGAATCTTTTGACGCTGCCCGGGATCCGCTGGCCACGATGACTGGCAAATCCGGCTTCATCGTTTTGATTGCCTGGATCACTTGCATTCCGTCCATGAAAGGCATGTCGGTGTCCGTCACGAGGACTTTGATTTCGTCCTTCCGCTGCTCGAATCGCGAGATGCCTTGCACGCCGTTTTGCGCCGTGAGGACGCGGTAGCCGAAATTCTCCAGCGTTGTCTTTATTAATTCGCGCACGGCTTCCTCATCCTCGACGACAAGAATCAACTCCCCGTTGCCAACCGGCAGCGGCTGTTCGCGGGGCGGGCTGGCTTCTCCCGGCTCAGCGGGTTCCGTTGCCGGCAGGTAGACGCGGAATTCCGAGCCCTCGCCCGGCGCGGTTTTGACATCAATGCAGCCTCCATGGTTCTTGACAATGGCTGACACGGTGGACAAGCCAAGCCCCGTTCCTTTTTCCGGATCCTTGGTGGTGAAGAACGGCTCGAAAATCCGGGGCAAAATCTCAGGGCGGATTCCGCAGCCGGTGTCGCCCACCGACAGCCTCACGTACGGTCCGGGCAGGGTGCCCAATTTCGCGGCCGCCGCTTCGTCCAGTTCGACGTTTTGGGCCGAGATCATGAGAATGCCCCCTCCGGTCATCGCGTCGCGCGCGTTGACGCAGAGGTTCAAAAGCACCTGGTGAATTTCAGTCGCATCCCCCCGGATTTTCCAAATGTCCTGGCCACCCGCCTCGACAAATATGGAAATGGATTTGGGAAATGTGTCCTCGATGATCTTGGCCATTTCCTGCACAAGGGAGGTCACTTCCAACGGGCCAATCCGCCCTTGGCCGAGGGCGAAGCGGAGAATCTGCCGCACCATCGCGGTGGCTCTTCGCGTGCTGGCGGCGATGATTTCGAGATAGCGTTCCTTGCCGATTGCGTCGGGGCAGCTCTTGAGCTGCTCGACGCTCATCAGAACCGGCGCCAGCGCGTTATTCAAATCGTGGGCGATGCCTCCCGCCAGGGCGCCAATGCTGTCCATGCGCTGCGCCCGGACCAGCGCGGCTTCGAGCTGTTTTTTTTCGGAGCGCTGGCGGGAATCGCGCAAGGCGCGCTCGATGGCGGGGACGAGCCGGGCCAGGCGCTGCTTGAGGATGTAATCGGTGGCCCCAGCCTTGAGGCTTTCGACGGCTTGATAGTCGTCAAGCAAACCTGAAAGCATGATGACGGGCGTGGCAGGCTGCACCTCCCGCGCCAGTTTCAACGCGGCGAACCCGTCGTAATTCGGCAAGCCGTGATCGCAGAGGATCAAGTCAAAGCGCTGCTGGCTCAGCGCCAGTTCGAATTCGGGTTTGCCCGGCGCGACAATTATATCGCACCGCAACCCGTCGCTTCTCAAGATGGTGTTGATGAGTTCAGCATCAAGGGGCGCGTCTTCGAGGTGCAGGATGCGAATGGCTCGATTTTCGCATCGGACGCCCGCTGTAGAATCCAACGGATCCACAAAACTGTCCTTTCCCTTTCATGGCATTGCGTGTCCAAGATTGATCGGGGAACCGATTGCGTATCATCGTATCATCAAGACTTGTTTCGTCAATAAGGGTTTACATGACAGAAGGGCAGGCGATGGCACCGAGGGCCTGGGAAATTGGCCTCAGATGAACGCAGATCAAGGCAGATTTTCTGGGAAACTGTTCGTTCAAAACCACTGCGTCTTCACAATTCTATGCGTGACTGAATTCGTTCCGGCCCTTTCTTATCTGCGTTGATCCGCGTCCATCTGCGGCTAATCAAACCGGCGGACCACACTCACGGTTCTATGAGGCGCGTGGCCCGATTCTGCAGCCAGATAATGTCTGGATTGCGCGGGGATGGGATCACGTCCGTCATGCCCGCTCCCGTCATGTCGCCGCTATGCAGGGGAGGGGTGGTTCGGTAGTCGAGCCAGCGTTTGATTTCCGCGTGTCCATCCGCGAAAGAAAGGCCGCCCGCGCCGGCATGATAACTGGCGGGAAAATCCCAGTTGAACTGCGTCTGATTTGGGCTGTCTGGGAAACCACTCATGTCAATATAGAAATTCCCGCTGTTGATCGTGTCCTCCCGCTCGTCCCAAAGCAACACGGTCTGGGAGGGGCCTGGAGCAACCAAGTCGGCCAGCTTGTGGTAAAGCCGCCAGGGCGGGTTTTCCACCCCCGGCCCGCCGCCAGGCGGATCCAGCGTCCCGCCAAAGCCCCCAAACCACACTGACATTGTGAAGCTCCGCACCCGCGGCGCTCGTTGCCCCATGTAGGGGCCGGACGAAGGCACCACCGTCGAAGTATCCCCCGGGCATCTCCAGATCCCGGCGGACTTGCCGCTATACGGCCATAACGGACTCTTCATAATATTGACAGTAATGTCCCAATTGCAGGTGTTGGCGGCAGTGTAATCGAGCCACCCCGCCACCCAGGCGTAACCGTCTGTGGGACCCGGAACCTGAGGATTTACCGGGTCGGACCACGGAACCACGTCCTTGTTGTCGTGGTCATACTGAACCCAGCCCATCGTTAATTGACGCAAATTGCTCATGCACACAATCCCCTGGGCGGTGGATTTGGATTTGCTCAAGGCCGGCAGCAGCAGCGCCGCCAGGATGGCGATGATCGCGACAACCACCAGCAATTCGATCAGTGTGAAGGCTCCGCTGGGCATGCCACGGGCGGGGATTGCGCCTGGATCTCTTGTCTTCATAGCTGGGCCTTTCAATTGCTTCCAATTTAGAATGAGACGCGGTCGTTTGGTTTCGTCTGAGCGTGGTTTCAGACGCTTGATAAATCCCAAATCCCGCGCGCCAAATCAAGCTCAAACGAAGCTCCCGGCGAAGTTCACTGCCGGATTTGGCCACAGATGGGCACAGATGAACCAGATGAAGAAAGCGGCGCATCATCAGCAAATCTGCGTTCATCTGCGTGAATCTGCGGCCGAACAATCCGTGCCGGTTTAACAGAGGGAAAGGAAGTGAGCAAAGGGGACAATGGCCCGGTACAGGGCAGACGCATCTTAATTCTCGTAATCCATTGAAAATCAACGAGCGCCCAGCTCGTTGATTGGTAGGGACGCCTCGCAGAGATTGTCTCAAAACTTCTGTTTTTTGAGGAATGTATTTGACAATATGTGAGCCTTTAGTTGACAATGCCGTTCAACAAATATGGCTCAACCGATTGCCCCTGATTACGGACAGCAGTTCCTCCTCCCGCCCGCCCTGGAGGACTGGGTGTCCGCCGACCATCCCGCCCGCTTCCTGCGCGAATTTGTCGACCAGTTGGATCTGCCCCAGCTTGGGTTTGTCATTCCCGCCGCCGCCGAAGGCCGTCCGCCCTATGCCCCCAGCCTCCTGCTCAAGATTTGGCTTTACGGTTATTTCCACCGCATTCGCTCCACCCGCAAGCTGGAAACCGCCTGCACGGAGCATGTCTCGCTGCTGTGGCTGACGGGGCTCAACGCCCCCGACCACAACAGCCTCTGGCGGTTCTGGGACGGAAACAAAAAGGCCCTGCGCCAGGTTTTCAAGCAAACCGTGCAGCTGGCCCTCCGCACCGGGGCGGTGGGATTTGCCTTGCAAGCGTTGGACGGCACCAAGATTCAAGCCGCCTGCAGCGGGCCGCAGGGCTGGAGCAAGGTTTACATGGAGAAGCTCCTGGCCCAGCTGGATGGCGCCTTGGAGGAAATCGAGCTCAAAGTCGTGGCGGAGAACCAGGATTCCAGCGCACCGGGCTGCCGGCTGCCCGCCGGGTTGGCCCAGCGCCAGGCCCTGCGCGAGGAAATCAAAAAAGGCCTGGCCCAGCTGCAGGCCGACGGGCGCCACCATTACCATCCAGCCGAACCGGAGGCGCGCCGGATGAAAGTCGGCGACACCAACCGCTTTGCCTACAACGCCCAGGCGGTGGCCGACAGCCAGGAGGGCATCATGGTCGCCTGTCAAGCCACCCGCCAGGAAACCGACGCCGGCCAGCTGGTCCCCATGATTGAAGAAGCGAGGCAAAACCTCGGTCCGGCGGCCATTCCAACCCTCACCGCCGCCGACGCCGGCTATGGGGGCGGGGCCGACTTGAAAGCGGCCGTGGAACAGCAGATGAATGTGCTGGCCCCGCCGGCGGAGGGCAAGCCAGCCCACGACAACGCCTACGCGACGCAGCATTTTCATTATGACGAGGCGGCCCACACCGTCACCTGCCCGCAAGAGCGCCTTCTGGACCACGAAGGCCAGACCACCAAGAAAGGCCAGACCGTTGAGCGCTTCCGCTGCCATCACCGAGACTGTCCCGTGCGCGCCCTCTGCAGCCGCGATCCCAAAGGGCGGCAAGTCGAAGTGTGGCCGCACACCACGCTGGTGCAAGCCATGCGGGCCCGGCTGCAAGAGCCAGGACCCGCCGCGCTTTATGGAAAGCGCAAAGAGATCATCGAACGCCGGTTTGGGCAGCTCAAGCAACACGACGGCTTTCGGCGTTGGACAGTTTGGGGTCTGGAAGCCGTGCAAGCCCAATGGGCCTTGTTATGCGCCACCTTGAACCTGCGAATCCTCTATAAAAAGTGGCAGGCCCGGGTCCAGACGCCGAAAATGGAAGTCAAAACCGCCGCGGTTGAAGGAAATTTGGCGATGGCGGCCTAAAAAAGGAGGGAAAGGGAAGCTTGGCGTCATCGCTGACGCCAGCCACGCTCTGACAACTAAAAGTTGACACCCGTTTCCACAGCCCCTATTGGTGCCCATATAACCAGATCGGCCAGACTAAAACGTTTTGAGACAGTCTCCGCCGAGGCGTCCGTGGTGAGGCGTTATTCACGCACAACGCCAGAAGCATTTTCACGCGCAACCGGACGCCTCGGCGAGGCGTCCCTACCTCGGAATTAAGATGCGTCTGCCCTGTGGCCCGGTAGAGTTCGCCCTCCTTCGTTTCCCTTGCCACCTTCTGTTGGCTTTTCTTATCTGTGTTGATCTGTGTCCATCTGTGGCTGCCCAGATTGGCGGAACATTTCGTTGACGACCTTTTGAAAGTCGTGGATGGAGAATGGCTTCGGCAGGCAGATTTTTTTGTGCTCGCTGAGGAACTTCTCCGTTTTTTCGCTCAGCACATCGCCAGTCATGAATACCATTCGGCGGGCGGCTTCAGGGTCGCGCTCGAGCAGGCGCAGATACAGTTGCTGGCCGTTGACGCCGGGCATTTTCCAGTCGGAAACGATCAGATCGAATTTGGCGCCGGCCAGTTCGCGCAGCGCTGCTTCGCCTTCCGGCGCCGTTTGCACCGAGTATCCTTGCGGACGCAGAATTTTGCCCACCAAATCCAAAATGTCCGCCTCATCGTCAACAATCAAAACTTTGCGGCCGTGGCCCTGGCCAAATTCCGGGCGGGCGGCGGAGGCGGCCTCAGCGGCGCCAGTTTCCGGTTGGTTGGTGATTGGCAATTCAATCACGAAGGTGGTGCCGACACCTGGTTTGCTGGCCGCCGTGATGGTGCCGCCATGCTCCTGGATGATCCCGTAGGACAGGCTTAACCCCAGCCCGGTTCCTTTTCCGACAGGCTTGGTGGTGAAAAATGGATTGAAAATTTTCGCCAGATTTTCCTCGGAAATGCCCGGCCCATCGTCCTCAAAGATAATGCGCACCTTTTGTCCGGTCGCGATGGTGGTGATGCGAATGAGGCCGCTGGCCCGGTGCGCCTCAATCGCCTGGCGGGCGTTATTGACGATGTTCAGAAACACCTGCTGAACCTGGTGCGGGTCCAGCAGCAATCGAGGCAGCGTTGGCGACAGATTCTTCTCCACCCGGATATTGTTCGTGCGCAATTCGTATATGAGGATCTCGATGACGCCATCCACCAGCGTGTTGACACTGGCCAGCTTGCGCTCCGGCGGATGCTGCCGGGCGAAACTCAACAAGCTTTGCACGATTTTGTGGCAGCGCTCGGCGCTGCTGCTGATGCGCTGGAGCGAATCGCGCTGTTCCTCATTCACGCTGCCCATTTGCAGCAGTTCGGAATAGCCGATCAACGCGGTGAGGGGATTGTTCAATTCGTGCGCAACGCCCGCCACGAATTCGCCGACGGCCGACAATTTCTCCGAATGGCTCAATTGCGCCTGGGTCGCGCGGAGGATTTCGACGGTCTTCTCCAATTGCGCGAGCGATTTCTGCAAGTTGCCGGTCATTTGGTTGAAGACAGCGGCCAGCTCGCCCAATTCGTCCTTTGAATGAATGTCGATGCGGCGCGAGAAATCGCCGCGTCCGACAGCCTCCGCGCTGTCGCGCAAGAGGCGCAATGGCTCTGTCACGCGGCTGACAAGCAAATAGACAATCACCGCGCCAGCCGCGAGGGCGGCCAGGCTGAAGAAAATCAGGACATGCTGTGTTTGCTGGAACTCCCGCCACGATTGCTCGTAGGAGGAGAGAAGCAGGTAGCCGGCGTCGGCGTCATTTCGCAAATCAGGAAAATGCCCGGCCAGGGCGGCGTAATGGTCGTTTTGCAATATGAAGGTCGCTTCCTCGGAGCGATTCTCCAGCCGCGAATGGTATTCGCGGAGCAGGGAGGGATTCAGCCCCTTGTCGCTCAGCGTGCTTGCGACAATGCGATCGTGAGCTATGAAAACGATCTGGCTTTCCGGGGATTTGAGCTGCTGCGCGGTGGCGTCATCCATGGCGAAACCGACCACCAACGCCCCCAGCAGGCTGTTGTCGTCGGCTCGGATGGTCGGAATCGCGATGACATCCAGCAGGGAATCATTCACCTGCACCATGCGGCCCTGTGCGGCGCGGGTTTCCAGCGCGTCCTTGACCAGCGCAGCGCTGGCGTTGGTAAAAGCGGCATTGGTTGTGCCAGCCAGCCATTGATTCGTCGGGCCGACAAAGATGACGACCGATCCCGCGGGAAATTGCTGGTCATCGAAATAGCTCTGCATGGTCCGGCGCGACGTTTCGGGGTCGTCGTCGGGGACGGTGAATTTATCCGCCAGCGCAATGAGTTCCTGGCGGTTGGCAATCGTGGTGTATTGGCGGTTCAAATTCTCCGTGCGCCGCGCGAAATTGGTCGAAAACAGCGAAACCGTATTGCGAAGGTCCAGTTGATGCTCTGTTTCGAGCTGCTTTTGAATGCGGTTATTGACCAGCCACATCGTGCCAGCCAGAAACAGCACCATCACCGTCACCACGGGGATCAATACTTTGCTTTGAAATTTTAGATTCACTCCGGCGAAGCCAGCGACAGTGCGGAAGGGCCGTCAGTATTTGGGCAGATTTTTGGGCCCCAGCGTGAACATCGCCACGACCGGCGGGCCGGACTCGGGCACCGTGATTTGTTTGACATCCTTCGGAAGCCGCTCCTGCCACGCCACCAGCTTGTAAGTTCCCGGCGGAACATCCGGGATCGTGTAGCGTCCGCGCCCATCAGTCACCGCAAAGTAGGGATTGTCACGCACAAGAATGACGCAATTCATCCGCGCGTGAATCGAGCAGAACACATCCACCTGGCCCACGTTGGTGAACGTCACCGAATGATCGGCCTCGCCTTTTTTGTAAAGTCCCAGGTCGAACGGCATGGCGTCGGACTTGGAGAAGACGTTGTGGAAAATATTGTCGTCATTGGGAAATTCGACCGTGGTTCCGACCATGATCGGAAGCAAGTGTGGCACAAAAGTGGCATTCTTCTGGACAATTTTTTCGTTTGGGCGAAGAAGTTTCGCCCCTGGCACCGGCCCCTCAATGTAGACGATGAAGTCGTGCATCTCCTCGTAGTCGATGCGCTCCGCGTTCTTGAGAGCTTTGCTGGAATAAGCGCCCGCCGACGAGTACCTCATCCGTCCCCGGTTTGCCTTCAGCCCGAACGGTGCCGGAAATGGAACCGCCCCGTGATGCCGACACAGCAGCCATCGCCATCGCCAACGCCGCCATGCGCAAGACTCTCTTCATAAATGCTAAAATCTGAACGCGACTTCCGCCGCAAATAAATTCTCGCCCCCGCGGGAGCCGCCCGCGGTCCATTGGCCCTCTTCAAACGCGTATTCCACTTTTAACGTCAAATGCGGGCTGAATCTGTAGCCCAATCCCAGGCTCAGCCGCCATAAATCCGTCGTGGAAGGCGGGGGGCGGGCCTCAATATCGCCCGCGAGCGGATAGCCGGCCGGAGCGCGGATTTGGCTCCAGCGGGCCGCCCCGTAAAACTTGGGCGCCAATCCTTGCAGGACTTCCACGTAATAGTAATAGATGTCCCGGTGGTCATCGGCCGACGAATTGTTGTCGTCGTAATCGGCATAACCACCCGCCAGTCGAACATAACCGCTTTTCCATTTAGCCTGCGCATCCGCCTCCGCCAAGTTTGCCTGAAAAACCGTTGTCGCCGCGCCGCCAATCGGCCTGAAAAAATTCCCGCCGAACCATTGCGCCGAGATCCCGTCATCGGTCGGGCTCAAATGCCCTGTGCGCATTCCGCTGGCGCTCAAATGCAGCCACGGCAGCGGGTCATAACCGATGCGCCCGGCCACCGACTTGTCGGCCGTGCCGGTGTCGACCGTGGAAATTCCGCCGTTCTGCACCGCGACGACATAGCTAAGAGGGGCGAAGGCGCCAAAAAGTTCCAAGCCGCCGTTGACTCCCCACAGGTCGCTCAAGGAATGCGTGATCAAAACGTCGTCCATGGCGAATCGGTATTGGTATTCCTCGCCAAACGGAATGTAAAATTGGCCCAGGCGCGCGTTGAGGGTTTGATCGTTCTTCCAGAGTTTTCCAAGGTTATCCCATTCGAGATACGTTTCGCCCAGCGTGAAATCAGCTTCATAATTGTCCCGCGTCTGCAAATCGACCTCGCTGTAAAAATAAACATCTCCCCAAACGGGGGCATCGAAAAACAGCCGCGCCTCATCCAGCAGGAGAGAACCCTGGTCATAGCGGGTGGCCCTTTGGCCTTCGATGACGCCCACCGCGCCCTCCCCGCTGATGGTCACTCCGCCGAGCGAGAATTTGGCGGGCTTCTCCAGGGCGGGCGGATTTTCTGAAGCGCTCTGCAGGGAATGAAGTTCGGTTTGTGTCTGCTGGTTGCTTTGCTGCAAGCCGGAAAATTTCGCATTCAATTGATCGATCATCTGCCGCTGCTGCTGCAACTGCTCCTGCAGCAGCCGGTTTTGCTCCCGCAATTGATCGAGTTCCTTTTTCAAATCCTGAACATCTTGCGCGGGCAGGGGAAGGGCGGACAGAAATAGAACGGCCGCCAAAGGAATCCAAGCGCGGGTGGCTTTGCGGAGGACGCTCATGTTGCGCCAGAGAATAATCGCTCCCCCGCCATTGGCAAGCGATTCCCACCAAAAGCAGGGAGGCCGTCGATGGTTAATCGCACCCGGTTAGGTTAATGCGTATTTTTCCATCTCGCGGCTCTTTCTTTTGCGCGAGAATCCATTGCCATAACTCAGGGTCTTCGTAGGCGCGCTCCCAGGAATGATGACCCACGCCTGGGTAGGTGGTGAGCTTCGCGTGCCCGCCAATCTCGTTGACCAGCCTGACTAGCCGCCGGGACTCCTCAACCGGAATTATAGGATCCTTTTCGCCGTGGAACGCCCAAATGGGAACATCGCGCAGCCGCATGCTGTCAAGATAATCAACGCCCCCGCAAATCGGAACCAGTGACGCAAATCGCTCGGGCTCAAGCGCGGCCAGGGCAATGGCCCCAAATCCACCCAACGAATTCCCAGTCACGCATATTCGTGTTTTGTCCACCCGATTGCTTCTGATCACCTCGTCCAGGATGGCAAACAACATTCTCGATTCATGAAACCAGAAATGGCCCGCTGGCAGCCGCGGGCTCACGACGATGCATGGCAAGTCTTTTCCTTCATCAACGAGATGCGGCGGGCCGAAGTGAAGAACCTTGGTGAAATTCTGGCCATCCCCGATCCCGTGCAGGTAAAACACCAGTGGCCACGAGCGACTGGTGTCTTGTTCGTAGCCATTGGGCAACTGGACCAGGTAATCCATGTTGGTGAGCTGTTCGCTTGGCAGGGTCATGTGCCGAACTTGGTATCTTAGCAGGCGCGTTTGGATCGTATGGCACGCGCATGCCAGCCCGGCGAGCGCAGCCGCAACAAGCAAACACATTGGCTTTTTCACAGCGAGAACTTGCGTTGTCAAAATAATGCTGTCAAACAGCGATTATCAGAAAACCTGTGTTGATCGGTGTTCATCTGTGGCCAAAAAAAGGGTCGCCCAACATTGTGAGGCGCCTATATTCAATCCAAGAGTGAATACAACGAAACAACCCTGATTTCCTTCACCCGGAACATGGGCTTGCCGGGCTTTTCGGAAGTATAAAACTCTTCCACGCCTTGGCGAATGGCGGCGGCAATCTGCAGCGCATCCGGCCCGGCCAAACCGTGCCGGGCGGCAAGATTTTCAGCCTCTAATCCAAGCTCCTGGCTTAAGGCTTGGCAACCTGCGCAATCTGCAAAGTGCCACTCATAAAAAGCCACCTCTCTTGGCCGTTTTTCAAAACGCGGCTTGGGCAGAAGTTCCAACCGGACCAGTTGGGACGTGAAAAACTCGCGACTGTCATCATCCATGATGCTCATGGCGGCACCTGACAGCGTTTCCCCGCGCCAGGCATGCAGCAAGACGCCGCTGTCCAAGAATGTTTTCAAAAACTTCGCCCCCGGCGTTCCTTCAATTCCTGCTCTGCCTGCGCGTCAGAAAGCAGCGGCCCGCGTTCGACTTGCCCTTTTTTAAGCAGGGCTTCCATTCGGCGCCCGCGTTCTGTTTTCGGTTTCCATGGCACCGGTTTGCGCTTGGCTATCTTTTCCTGAATCGCCTGCACGATAAAGCCGCTTCGTCCGTGTCCTGCGGGCGGAATCTGTTCTAAAATCCGCGCCGGAATCTTTACGCTCACAATAGTCGCATGCGTCATACCAAAAGGTAATACCATAAGCCGACAGGCTGGTCAATCTTGGGTGGTGGGGGGATTGAAGATGCCTCTGAAAGGGGCTGGGAAAGCCTTTTTTGCCGTTTCTGCCAACGATGCCGCAACTAGGGCGCTGAGGGGCAGCGCCTGATGAAGAATTCTGTCTGACCACCTCCTATTTTGACAACCGCTGTTCTTTTGCCTGCAAAACCTCCCAAGGCCACGGATATTAGAATTGGCGTCCCACCCTCTCGCCCCGCCTGCGGGGATAGAGCCGGAGAGAGAGGCGCCCAAGAATAGTTTTCTCGAGTCTATTTGTAATCGCGATTGCCGGGATCAAGTCGTTTGCTAGTTCCCCCTCTCCCTAACCCTATCCCCGCTGGGCGGGGGGAGGGGACAAGAAGCAGTCGGCCAATCGGGCTTTTCATGCGTTTTTCAAACCTCAGCGCGCGAGGTTGGGAGTTGGCGTCCTGCCCTCTCGCGGCTTTCAGGCGTTCTTTTCCTCTGGTAACAGGCAAAGTCGACCCCCTTGAGGAAATGTAGCGGCTTTGTAGCGGACATGTAGCGGCCAATGTAGCGGTTTATCTGGTTGATGATCAACGATGTAGCGGATGTAGCGGGTTTTTTGAGATTATATATTATATAATCTGGAACGCTCGAACTCAGGAAAGGAGACTCAAGCCGATTTCATGCGCATCGGTAATCCTGATTCGCCGTTAAACATTCTTTCTTTTCCGCAATCCAACTGACGGCCGTCGCCCGAATAACGACCCTGGCCTCTTTTCCTAAGTTCGGTTGTTCCAGATTCAATTTCCCCCAATTTTTCGGCAAAAACCGGGCCGAAAAACCTCCCGTAGGTTTTCTGTTTGGCGTTGGATGTGCCACGCTGTGCTCCGGGAATATGAAGATGCATATAAATATGGATGATGAACGTGGAACTGCGGTCAGGCGGTCTCCTGCCTCAATTCTCCGGGATCCGATGCAACCGGGTTTCGCCGGAAAGAACTGTTGCACTCTATTGCACCCTCTTGCACCTACCGTTTTCAGCACCCAGTTTGCACCCTCCAAAACTGGTTTCAGGCAAAGCTCGCCCCAGGGGAAAAAGGAGGGTGAATAATGATGCGAATAACCGGCGAATTAGTGGGGAACAAATTTTTAGTAAGTTTTTTCAAAAAATGCTTGCCACCACCATATATGGGGCTACACTGCCCAAGGACTCACAACTAAATGGGGCCACTGCTTGTTGACGAGTTGGCCAATTGCTCTGATTTAACGGACTCTCAGGGCGTGAATCGGTCGACTTTTTGGTATATATTTAAACTGAACAATCTACGATAAGGACCCGCCATGATTGATGCTCGTGACCACCTCTCTCCCGCACCCGCAACCTCCCGCCGCCTTTCGTCTAAGCCGGCCAAAGGGCGGTCTCGGCTAGGTCAGTCCACCTCCCAATCCAAGTCGGTCGCCATTGACCGCGTTTTCAGCGATGCCAAGGTCAAGCCCTTCGACCAAATCGAATGGGACAAACGCACGGCCGAAATCACTGATGATGGTGGCAAAGTCATTTTCAAGCAGGAAAATGTTGAGGTGCCGAAATCGTGGTCTCTTTTGGCGACCAAAGTCGTCGTTTCCAAATACTTTTATGGCGAGCAGAATACCGGGGAGCGCGAGACGTCCGTCCGCCAATTGATTCACCGCGTTTGCCGGACGATTGCCGATTGGGGCGTTCGCGATGGCTATTTTGACGCGGCCAAGGGCGAAGTTTTTTACGATGAATTGGTTTGGCTGTGCGTGAATCAATATGGCGCGTTCAATTCGCCGGTTTGGTTCAACGTCGGCTTGTATACCCAATATGGCGTGGGCAAAGATTCGGCCCGCGGCAATTGGTTTTTCAATCGCCAGACCGAAAAGACAGAACGCGCCCGCACCCAATATGAATATCCACAGGGCAGCGCGTGCTTCATCCAATCGGTGGATGACAATATGGAGAGCATCATGCATCTGGCTTACAGCGAGGCGATGCTGTTCAAATACGGCTCCGGCACGGGAACGGACTTGAGCCCGATTCGTTCCAGCCGCGAGAAGCTCAGCGGCGGCGGACGGCCGAGCGGGCCTATGTCATTCCTGAAAGTTTACGATCAAGTCGCCAACGTGGTAAAGAGCGGCGGCAAGACCCGTCGCGCGGCCAAGATGAACACCTTGCGCGACTGGCATGGCGACATCGAGGAATTCATCGATGCCAAGCAGAAGGAGGAAATGAAGGCCTGGGCTTTGATCGAACAGGGTTACGACGGCTCTTACAATGGCGACGCTTACGGCAGCGTCATGTACCAGAACGAAAATTTGTCGGTGCGCGTGAGTGACGAATTCATGCAGGCGGCGCTGGATAACAAGGAATGGTGGACGCGCAAGGTCAGCGGCCAGCCGCTGCAAAAGAAGGAAGCGTCGAAATTGCTGCACAAGATCGCGGAAGGCACCTGGACTTGCGGCGATCCCGGTTTGCAATACGACGGCGCGATTCAGAAGTGGCACACCTGCAAAGCGACCGAGCCGATCCACTCGACGAATCCATGCTCGGAATACGTTTTCCTCAACAACACGGCTTGCAATCTGGCTTCGCTGAACCTGATGAAGTTCAAGCGCGAAGATGGGGTCTTCGACATCGAGCGTTTCAAGGCGGCGGTGCGGGTTTACATCACTGCGCAAGAGATTCTTGTTGACAACGCCAGTTATCCGACGGCGGAGATTGCGGAGAACTCGCACATCTTCCGCACGCTGGGACTTGGCTTCGCCAATCTCGGCTCGCTCATTATGAGCTACGGCTTGCCGTATGACTCCGACGAAGGACGCGCCCTGGCGGGAGCGGTGACCGCGATCATGACCGGCCACGCTTACGAGCAATCGGCGGATGTGGCGTCGGTGATGGGGCCGTTTGCGGGATATAAGGACGCGCGTTGCGCGCATGTTCCCAAACCGCTGGGCCGTGACAACGTGGATTCCATGCTCGGCGTCATCCAGCAGCATCGCGATGAAGTGGAGAACATTCATCCGAGCAGCGAGTTCGCCTATTTGAAGGAAGAAGCGCGGCATTGCTGGGATCGCGCCTTGGCCCGCGGCAAACAATCTGGCTACCGCAACGCGCAAGTCACGGTGCTGGCGCCGACCGGCACGATTGCCTTCCTGATGGATTGCGACACGACGGGGGTTGAGCCGGATATAGCGTTGGTCAAGTATAAACTATTGGCTGGCGGCGGCATGCTGAAGATCGTCAATCGCGGGGTGCAGGATGCGTTGCGGCGCCTCGGTTACGCCGAGAAGGAAATTGCCGCCATGGCCGCGCACGTCGAGAAATTTGACACGATTGAAGATTTTACCGAAGAAGGCGTGACGATCCGGAGCGGGTTGAAGCCCGAGCATTTGCCGGTGTTCGATTGCGCGTTCAAGGCGTATCGCGGCAAGCGGAGCATCAGCTACATGGCGCACCTGAAAATGATGGGCGCGACGCAGCCGTTCATCAGCGGCGCGATTTCCAAGACGGTCAACCTCCCGAACGAATGCTCAGTGGAGGACATCAAGGATGCTTATGTCCAGGCGTGGAAGATGGGCTTGAAGTGCGTGGCTATCTACCGTGACGGATCGAAGCGTTCGCAGCCGCTGAACACGCGCAAGACAAACGAGTCAGGCGAAAATCCGCCGGCGGTGGATGATCGCGTGAAGGAACTGGAAGCGGAAGTGGCGAAGCTGCGCGCGCAAACCGGCCAGCCGCTGCGCCGCCGTTTGCCTGACACCCGCACGGCGATCACGCACAAGTTCGACATCGCGGGGCACGAAGGATACTTGACAGTCGGGCTGTTCGAGAACCAGCAGCCCGGCGAGCTTTTTATCACGATGGCCAAGGAGGGTTCGACGATTGGCGGATTGATGGATTGCGTGGGGACGCTGACAAGCCTGGCCCTGCAATACGGCGTGCCGCTGGAGGCGCTGATGAAGAAATTCGCGCACCAGCGCTTCGAGCCTTCGGGCTTCACGAAGAATCCGGAAATCCGCAACGCGTCTTCTATTATTGACTACGTGTTCCGCTGGCTGGCGCTGCAGTTCATCCCGGATTACCGGGAGACAATGCAGCGGGCGCGGAACCAGCCGGATTTGGCGATGCCTGGACTGGCCGAGGAAATTAAAAAAAAAGTAAACCGTCCGGTTTCTGATCTTCCGCTGTCGGACGACACGGAAATCATTGTCCACGCGACCGCTCGCATCGGCAATGGCAATGGAAACGGCTCAGGAAACGGAGCCGCCAAGCACGAGCCGCATCGCGTGGTGACGAGCTTGAACGACAGCGTGGCGCATTTCCAAATGGACGCGCCGACCTGCCCGAATTGCGGGCACATGGCCGTCCGCAATGGCGCGTGTTACAAGTGCCTGAACTGCGGCGAGAGCCTTGGCTGCTCGTAAAGCGGAGGAGGATGCATGACCACTCGCCCATTTTTGGCGCTGGGCCTTTGCCTGGCATTGGGACTTGCTGTATTCGGCGTGCAAGTGGGGCGGGCGGTCAAGCTGGGGCGGGAATTTGATCGTTACCTTTCCGTCAAAGGCTTGTCCGAAAAGGAGGAGAAGGCCAATCTCGCCATCTGGCCCATCCATTTTTCGGTCTCCGCGGAGGATCTTGGCCAATTGAAAGAGAACATGGAATCGAGCCGCCAAATCGTCTTGGACTTCCTCAAGGAGCACGGGTTCGACAGCAAGGAAATCACCTTCGGCCTTCCAACTGTCAACGATAGAATCGACGAGCGCACCAGGAAGTCAAACCTCGTCCGCTATCGCGGAACGGTGACGCTGGTGGTTCGCAGTTCGAATGTGGATACTGTCAAGAAAGCGATCCAGGAAGCTGACGGCATGCTATCCAAGGGCGTGACGTTGGAGGAAGGCCAGGAAAGAGTCGAATTCATTTTCAACGCGCTGAACGAAGTGAAGCCGGGCATGATCAAAGACGCCACCGCAAACGCCCGGGCGGCGGCCGAGAAATTCGCGCTGGATTCTCATGCGACGGTTGGCCGAATCCGCCACGCCGCGCAAGGCGAGTTCGAGATCGAGAATCGCGATGCCGCCTCTCCCGAATGGAAGCGGCTGCGCGTCGTGACGACCGTCGATTTTTTCCTCGAATGAATGCGTGTCCTGCATTCACCAAGGATCAGTCAACTATTCAATCGGGTGGCCATTGTCGGCGGACAGCTTTTGATCCAAGTGTTCAAGGAGGAATTTTTCCGCGACGAAGGGCTCGCCAAAAACCTGCGGCAAGGTTTCCCGAATCCTGAATTGGCCGTTGGCGGTCGTTTCACCAATGTAAACATTCTTGGTGCAATGATGATTGGCTTGCACGGTGATTTTGCCGCCGGGGCCCTCGAAGCTGATTTCACCTGATTCCAGCACGTTGCGCACAGTGTCCACATCAAACGTGCCGGCTTTTTCCACGGCCATTTTCCACAAGTAAACGCCGCTGTAGGAAAGCACGATCGGGCTGTCCACCGCGCGCTTTTCCCTGACGACACCTGGATAGCTTTCGTTTTTCAGCCAGTTGTACCAGTTTTTGAGGAAGGCTTTGTTGGCGGGTGTTTTGAGCGACATGAAATAACTCCAGCAGCCGATCTCACCGACAAGATTCTTGGTCGGCATGCTGCGGAGTTCATCTTCCGCCAGGCTGAACGAAACCACCGTGCAGTGCGATGGCCTCAATCCTTCCGCCGCGATTTTCTTGAAGAAGGACACGTTGGAATCGCCGTTGATCGTGTTGATCACGCACGCCTCGCCGGAAGCCGCGAACGCCTTTATTTCCGCGGCAATATCCTCAAAATCCGTGTGGCCGAAAGGAATGTATTTTCCCGCGGAAATGACGTTGCCGGATGGAGCCTTGCGGACGCCGCCGCCAATGCTTTCGGGCGGAATGCCGTGCAAGAGAAGGTATTTGTACAGAATCAAATTCGTGGTTTGCGGATAAATGTAATCAGTGCCGATCAGGTAAAATTTCCTTGTGCCCCTGGCGAGCAGATAATCGACGGCCGGCATGGCTTGCTGGTTGAATGTCTCGGCGACATAGAAGATGTTCTTGGACATTTCCTCGCCCTCATATTGCACGGGATAGAACAGCAATCCGTTGTGCTTCTCGAAAACAGGCTGCACGGACTTGCGGCTGGCAGAGGTCCAGCAGCCAAAGGTGACAGCCACCTTGTCTTCCACCAGGAGTTCCCTGGCCTTTTCCGCAAATAATGACCAGTTGGACGCGCCATCCACGACCACCGGTTCGATGGCATACGCCTTGTTGCCGACTTTGATGCCACCGGCCTTGTTAATTTCATGGAACGCAAACAACAAAACATCGCGCAGGGACGTTTCGCTGATGGCCATCGTTCCGCTTAACGAGTGAAGCACGCCCACCGTGACTGTGTTTTGGGGCTTCCATTCCGATTCCGCGGCCCGCCGCCTGCACAGTTTCAGCAGGGTTGATTCTGTCATGTTAAGGGGGCGATTTCGTGAATGCACCAATCCCCATGTCCGCTCGAAAACACCGCGGCCATGCGGCAGAGAAACGAGAGATTGATTCTCCAATTCCCATTTGACGCTCCAGCCCGGCAGGAAACTCAAGGCCAGCGTGTTCTTGACCATTTCTTTGACAATCTCCAGATTTTCAATCTCCCCCAGGATGCTGAGGTTGACTTTGTGGTAGGACAAAAAATCTTCCACCTGCTTCCGATGCTGGCTGGAGTTCTTGATCAGGAAGCACGGATATTCGCCAAATTCATCCCGAAGCGGGCCGCTTTTAGCCGCGAGCGGATGCCCGGGCTTGGCGATCAATTGGTAGCGATCCGTTATCAGGGGATAGAAATCCACCGCATCAGTTCCCGCCGGCTTTTCGGTCAAGATAAGGTCAACCTGGTTTTTTCCCAGGCGATCGAATGGCTCGCCAGGGTCATGAGATTCGACCTGAAGCAAAATATGCGGAGACTCCTTGTGGAACCTCAACAAGACCGGCGGAAGGAAAACTGAAAGAAATGCCGCTTCCGCGGCCAATCGCAGCCGGCGCGTCCCCCATTTGTTAAAATAACTGAGCGTCCGGATGGCTTGATCCAGCTCGCCAAGGGCGCGATTGGAGTGATGGAACAGCGCTTCACCAGCTTCGGTCAGCACGGTTTTCTTGCCCATTTTTACAAACAGGCGGCAGCCCACTTGCTCCTCCAGCGCGCTGATGGAGTGGCTGATCGCCGACGGAGTTAATGAAAGCAGTTTCGCGGTGTCTTTAAAGCTCTCGGTGGTGGCAAGAACGGAAAAGGCTTTCAACTGCCTGCTATCAAGAATTTCGCCCATGGACGAGCATTATTCAACGAGGCGGCAAATTTTTTCAAGCGCCCAGCCACGGCGAGGCAGAGTCGATTTGTTAACGAGGCGCAAAAATTGGGGTGTCTTCATTGCGGCTGGTTATCGGCAGAGTAGCAGCCGCGCCCGCCCCATGCCGGGATGCCGCTCCACATCCTGCGGATTCACGGCGCTGCTCCGTTAAGCTTTCGCGGCGGGAAAAACGGCCTCGAACAACTGGGAAACAAAAACATGATACGGAGAGTTGACTTTAATGGCCTTTTGGCCTACAAAGTAAGTCTCGTGGTTATGGAGTTTCGTTGTTTCAACTCGGCGGCCAGCATCGCTCTTATGGCAGGGAGCATGGCGTTTGCCCTGCTACAGCCGGATCTTTGCGCTGCGGATCCCATTGAATTCTCATCCTCCACGGTGCCCTTGGGCGTGCCTCGCGCCGTCGTGCAAATGAAGGACACTGACAGTGACAAATTTTCCCCTTCGCATGATGCAGTAGGCGGCCTGATCGATGAGTCTGCCATGATTCCCTCGTCTGGTGGCATTATCATCACCCGCAAGCCGCGGCGTGACGAATGGAACTTGAACACACCTGGTGAAAATTCTTCATTCGACCAAAATGATCCGTTTTCGCGGGACTACGGACAGTATCCGAATGGCCTGCTTTCTGCATCCTCCTCTCAGCCCACCAACAACACTTCGGCTCTCAAGAATTCTGTTGACCGGGTATGGGGGCGGCAGCCGCAGGACGACGCTGGAATGTTCCACCATTTTGATAATCCGATCTACGGTTCGGCACAAGGATTTGATGCCCTTTCTTCACGATCGAGTGCGGACAACCAACGGGACGGATCGCAATCCCGGGAACCGAGTCGATTCAACCGCGATGGAGCCAATCAGGGGGACGGATCATTCTGGAACAAGATTTTCAACCATGAACCCGGAGCGGCCCCGCACTTTGCATTTTCCAAGTCGGATTCATCTGAGCAAGCCGATCCAGAGCCGGCAAGCGCATTTGCGGATCGTTACAAGCCAACAGCGGCGGCCGGTTTGGGCAATGGGTCGGAGCCGGCAGGTGACTCCCTGACCAGATCCATCGGCAGCGGGACGTTTAACACACCGAATGAGTGGCATTCGTCCCGTGAGGGCGGCCAGAACAGTGCGATTCCCGGCTTTGCGGCCCCGCAGGATCCCTCGAAGCCCCAGCATTGGGCCAGCCGCAGCTTTTTTACCAAGCCCACCGAGAGCCGGGCCTCCCGCTACGGAGTTCCGGAACGGCCTAGTGTGCTGGTCATGCCCAAGCGGCCAAACGATCCGTAGACCGCTCAATTTTCCCCTTCGTCAGACACAAGCGAATCGGGATGAGTTTTCATTGTGTTTAAGAAGACGTCGTTGCTCGATGAGGAGCACTGGCGCAACGGAATCCTTTTTGGGATTCTCACGTTCCGAATGTCCGGCGATACGAGTATGAAAATGGACCTTACAATGGTAAAACGTTCGACTGCGGCTCCTAAGAAAGCCAAAACCACCAAGGAGACAATTGTCCCTCTGGCCAAAGGCCAGCTTTGGAAGATGGCCGACAGGCATATCGAGATCATGGAAGTGGGCAAAACGCTCGCTCATTACCGGCTGTTCCAAAATCAAAAGCGCGTCCCGATCAGCTTGGGAGGCATTACCGCGGTCCAAGCGTATCTGCGCACCAACGGCGCCCGGTTGATCCGGAAGGCCGCTGTGGCGAAGGCCGCGTGATCTTTCGTCCAGTTCTGTGACACCCAATTCTGGAACACGATAGAAGTTGGACACTTTCACTTACAAATTCGCCGTGCGGGCGCGCCCGCGTTAAGGGGTTTGCGCCATTGGCACTACGGCTGCTGCTAACGCGCCCGAGAAAATGCCAACTACTACCCCAGGCCAATGCCGGGAGCTTCTGGCTCGTCAACAGTCGCTCCACCAGCAGCAGCAGAAACGGCTGGCTCGCCGCCTTCATGACGAGATGAGCCAGCAGCTCACTCTGCTTTCTCTCCAACTTTCCATGGCGCAAATGGATTCCAATCCGCCGGCCAATTGGGCGGCTATCTGCGGCAGATGGTCTTCTCTCGTGCTCGAACTCGGCCAGAACCTGCGCCACGTCATGAACGAGCTCCAGCCGCGCGTGACCGACGACACGGGCATCGGAGACGCGCTGAACTGGTTCGCCTGCGCCGCGTGTGAAACCGTCCAATGCCATGTTCAACTGCCCGCCCAGCCCGTGACAATTCCGCAGACGGCGGCAAACGAAATTTTCTCCGTCTGCCGCGATATTGTGAACGAACTGTTTGCGCCGCACGGCGTCAAGGAAGCCACCATCACTCTCGAGGAAGCCGACGAGTTCGTCCGCTTCCGCATCGCCACGGTCGAGAAGGCATCGACACTTGCGATGGCCGCGCCGCGGAAATTGGACGAGCTGCTCGTCCATGACCGCCTGTTTTGCCTGAGCGGAACTGTCGACGCAACGCCGGTCGGGACCAGCGGCTTGTTCGCGGTGGTCCTCTCCATTCCGTCGCATCGCGTCGCCGTTCCGCACGCGGCGTAGCCACTTTGGGCGGGAGCCCAAGTCGCCGGCCTATTCATCCCGTTACGGTCTCTCCTTCCGGCATGGGCGAATTCGTTCAATCTTTTTTCGAGAATTTTCATATCGACGGAACGCCTCAAACCGGATAGCTTCATTTATGTTCGAGCAATGACACTCCGCAACCAGTTGGAACAGAACGGTTCGTGGCTGTTTCGGCACAGGAGCTATCTTCCCATAATAGCGATTCCTGTGTTCCTTGCCTATTTGCCGACGTTCACGTATCTGGGCGCCAGCCACCAAATGAACGAGTGGTGGCAAATTTTTTGCCTGTTGATTTCCTTCTCCGGCCTGGCGATTCGAATCATGACGATAGGACGCGCTCCGATTGGAACTTCTGGCCGCAACACCCGCGAGCAAGTCGCCAATACCTTGAACACGACCGGAATATATTCTGTTGTCCGCCATCCGCTTTATTTGGGGAATTATCTCGTGTTCTTCGGCATGGCGCTCTGGCCGCATGTCTGGTGGCTGGCGGCGCTGACGACCTGCCTGTATGCGCTTTATTACGAGCGCATCATGCTTGCGGAGGAGGCGTTCTTGCGGGAGCGTTTCAGAGAGAAATTTGAGATTTGGGCCGCCCGGACCCCGTCCATCATACCGAATTTCCGCCACTACCAGCCTTCAGCTTTCAGTTTTAGCTGGCGCATCGTTTTGCAGCGGGAATACAACGCGTTTATTCTCATCCTGGGAACGTTTTTTGTATTTGACGTTGTTGGCGATTCGTTTGCTGAGCGCCATTTTCATGTGAGCTCCAGCTGGTTTGTTATTTTTCTGGCGGGCTTTGCCATCTTTGCCACCTTGCGCACGATCAAGAAGCGGACAAAGCTGCTTGATGTCGAAGGCCGTTAATTCGTTGTTTCACCACGACTCCATCGGCCCGCGCGTCACGCCGAGGCGATGATGCGCTTTCAATTCGCGCCACAGTTCCGCTCCGCTGATTTCACCGCGCAGCAGCGACTGGTATTTCTCGATGGCGCGCGTGGTTTCCGCCGCGCTCTCGCTGACGAACTCGATTCGAAAACGGCGCGCCCCCAAATCCATCAGGCGCCGCGCGTACTCCGCTCCGCTCTGCGCCTGCGCATTGAAGAGCGTGTTCCGGCACCCCGCATCCGCCTTCAACGGATGCTCCATCCCGACGCGATCGCGCAGCAGCACTGTATGCTTGTCACACGGTCGGCCGCAATTCGTGTAATCAGTGCCACGCGAAAGAAACGCGCAGAACACGCAATGCTCCATGTGAAACATCGGCATGTGCTGGTGCAGCGTGATCTCGAACCACTCCGGCGGGGCGGATTTCAAGAGCGCTTCCAATTGCAAAACGTTCAAGTCGTAGGAGGGCGTCACTCGCTCGAGGCTTGCGTGGTTCTTGAAATGATCGGCGGCCAGCGCATTGGCCACGTTCAATGAAAAATCCCCGACACAGCGCGCGCCCGCGAAGAATATCAAATCGTCGTAATTTCGGACAAGCCAGCCATCCGCATCGCACGAGCGCACCTGCCTTTGAATCCACTCCTCGCCGGTTTTGAAAATGCGCGGGGGCGCGATGAAAATTTCCGCCGGCGCCGCGCCCGTCTTTTGCGCCTCGCGAAAACGGCCCACCGCGTCGCGGTATTTTTTTGGGTCCTCAAATTCGCAATAAACTGTAGCCAAGTCGAATTTGAGCGCGGCCTCCAATTGCTCCATCGAGCGCGCCAAGACCGCGAGACGCGGCTCGCCATGCGGCTTCTCCGGCCCGGAAAAACTCACGACTGCGGGCGCCGCCGAAAGCGTCCATCGCTTGGGCGCCTTGCGCAATGCCTCGACTTGGCTGACCAGGTCGCGGCGAATCCGGTTCAATTCGCTCATCGGCAAGATCACCGCGCCTTGGAGCTTATTCTCCAGCGCGCCGAGGCGGAAGGGTGTCCCGCCGAGCCGGCCCAGGTGCTCGCGCAAACGCTCGGTGGTCATCGGCTGTTTCTGCGCCGCCTCGAGCGGCAAATTCGATTTTGCCTCCACGGATTGTTGTTCGTCACGCGCGATTACCGTCATGAATTCTCCGGCGCGGCCGCGCACTTCCAAATCGATGGGCCGTTGAAACTGCGGCGCGGCCTGCGAAAAACTTTGGCGCAATTCCCGATCAAGCACGGGATCGCTCGTCTTCCAAATTTTGTCGCCCGCATGGACGCGCGAAAAATCCACTTCGCCGAACAGCCGGATTTCCGCCGTATTGCCCGGCCCGGCATGGCTCGGATGTGTCACGCGGCCGCCTTCCTCGTCCTGGTCCGGGTGTCCGGCGTCAAATACAATTCCATCACCCGCCTTGAGCGGCGCTTCGAGCTTCACGAGCACGCTGCCGGAGCGCACGCTCTCCACTTCGCCCAAGTAGACGCCGCGCTTCTTTCCGAAACGCGCATGCACCAATGCCTGGTTGTTGATGCCGCCGAACCATCCCGTATAAAGCCCGCGCGAAAACGCCATCTCTAATTTGTAGCGTGTCTCCGGCGTCGGTTTGGAAAATGCCTTGTCAAGCGCATCGCGATAAACTTGCGTGATGTTGGCAACGTACTCGGGCGATTTCAGGCGCCCTTCAATCTTAAGGGACGCCACGCCCGAGCGCACTAATTCCGGCAGCACATCCAATCCGGCCAAATCCTGGGGGCTGAGCAGATACCGCTTGTCGCCGAGAGGAACCGTCTGGCCGTCGCTGATCAATTCGTAAGGCATCCGGCACGCCTGCGCGCATTCGCCCCGGTTGGCCGAGCGCCCACCCAGCGATTCGCTTGTCAAGCATTGGCCGGAATACGCCACGCAAAGCGCGCCATGCACAAAAACCTCCAATGGCAATTCGACGGCGGCGGAAATCCTGCCGATCTCTTTCATAGAGCATTCGCGCGCCAGCACCACCAGCGAGCAGCCCAGATCGCGCGCGAATTCGACACCCGCCGCGCTGGTGATCGTCATTTGCGTGGAGGCGTGAATCGGAAAATCCGGCGAGAGCTGGCGGATCAGCCGGCAAACGCCGATGTCCTGCACAATCGCCGCATCCACTCCGGCGGCGATGAGCGTGCGAAGATATTCCTCCGCCGCCGCCATTTCATCCGCGAAGACGAGCGTGTTGAAAGTGACGTAGCCCCTCACGCCTCGACTGTGGAGGAACTCCATCAACTTTGGCAAATCCGCCGAAGTGAAATTATCCGCCCGCATTCGCGCGTTGAAACGATCCAAGCCGAAATAAATGGCATCCGCGCCATTTTCGACCGCAGCCCGGGCGCACTCCCAATCGCCGGCCGGCGCGAGCAGCTCCGGGCGCGGCAAATGAGCATCCGCGCTTGGATGCCGCGAGGGCAGGGAAGCGTCCGCGATTGGCTGGGTCAGGATTGGATCCACTTTAATCACGATACACGACTCCCCAGCGCATTGCCATATAGATGGCAGGGAGGCCTCGCCGAGTCGTCCCGGCCAAGAATTACCGCGCGCCCGTTTTTTCGGGGGCGCCGGGCAAAGCTATGGCAGTTAAACGTCAAGCGGAGGGCTTGGAACGAGTACGCTGGCCGATGGCGTGGAAGATGGCTTCGTGGGTGGCAGGCGAATCGAGTTGGATTTGGGCGCCAGCGCGGCCGAAGGCCGCGACCGCGTCGCGCAGCGCTTCACGCACCGCGATGGCGAGCATAAACGGCGGTTCGCCGACGGCCTTGCTGCCGTGGACGACATTCTTTTGCGCGGCGTTCTTGAGAAACGTCACATTGAACACGAGCGGCGTGTCGCCCACCGATGGAATTTTGTAGGTGTCGGGTGAATGGGTTAGCAGCCGGCCTTGGCCGTCCCATTTGAGTTCTTCGTTGGTCAGCCAGCCCATGCCCTGGATGAATCCGCCTTCGACCTGGCCGCGATTGATTCCTTCGTTAATCGAATTGCCGACGTCCTGCAAAATATCGGCCCGCAGGACGCGCGACATTCCGGTAAAACCATCGACTTCGACTTCGACCGCCGCCGCGCCGCAGGCGAAATACAAGAAGGGATGCCCGCGCCCGGCCGCGCGATCCCAATGAATCCCGGGAGTCGCGTAATAGCCGGTGGCCGAAAGGCTGACGCGCGACAGATAGGCTTGCCGCACAATTTCGCTGAACGGGAATTCGCGCCGCTCGCGCGCGTCGCCCACAAAAACTTTGCCGTCCGCGAAATTCACGTTTTGCACGGAGATGCCCATGATGCCCGCGGCGACTCCAGCCAGTCGGGCCCGCAAAACCTCGCACGCTTTCTTGACAGCGGCGCCGTTGAGATCGGTGGTGGCCGAGGCGGCGGAGGCGGAGGTGTTGGGGACTTTGTCGGTGCGCGTTGGCATGACGCGGACCGCCTCCAAGGGCAGGCCGAATTCAATCGCGGCGATGGCGCGCATATTCGTATTGACGCCCTGGCCCATTTCCGTCCCGCCGTGGTTCACTTGCACCGTGCCGTCCTGGTAAATCAAGACGAGCGCGCCCGCCTGGTTCAAATGCGAGACGGTGAAGCTGATGCCAAACTTCACCGGCGTCATGGCCAGGCCGCGTTTGCGATGGGGATGCGCCGCATTCCACCGCGCGATTTCCGTCCGGCGTTCCGCGAAGTGGCTGCTGGCTTTCAACTCGTGCCAGATTGTTTGAAGGCGATTGTCCTCAAGTTCCTGGCCGTAATGCGTCGTGTTCGACGCGCCGTTGCCGCGATACAAATTCCGCTCGCGCACCAATTCCGGCGGCAAATTCAACCGGCGCGCCAGCCGATCCATGATTTCCTCAATGACAAGCATTCCCTGCGGGCCGCCGAATCCGCGAAAGGCGGTGTTGGACGAAAGATTCGTTTTCGCCACCTGCCCGCGAAATTCCACCGCCGGAATGTAATAAGAGTTGTCAAGATGAAATAAAGCCCGGTCCGTCACGGCTTGCGACAAATCCAGCGCCCATCCGCCGTTCGACCAAAGGTGAATTCGCGCAGCGGTCAAAATTCCTTGCTCGTCGCAACCGGCTTCAAACTTGGCCAGGAAGGGGTGCCGATGCCCGAAGATCGCCATGTCCTGGTCGCGATTGAGGCGCACGCGCACGGCGCGCCCGGTTTTGCTCGCGGCCAGCGCAGCCAGCGCGGCGGGTGTGGCCGCCTGGGTTTCTTTTCCGCCGAAACCGCCGCCCATGCGCGGACATTGCACGACAACGCGGCTCACCGGGACATGCAGCACATGCGCGATGGTGTGCTGCACTTCCGATGGATGCTGCGTCGAGGACATCACGAACACGCCACCGTCCTCGCCCGGCTCGGCCCAGGCCGCTTGCATCTCCAAATAAAAATGCTCCTGCCCGCCCATCTCAAATTCGCCTTCGATGCGGACGGGAGATTTTTCGAGCGCGTTGTAAACGGTGCCGCGCCGGATGAAATTCGGTTCGTTGTGGAACGATTGTTTTTCGATCGCCTGCCGCAGCGTAAGCACCGGTTCGAGCGGTTCGTATTCGACGACGACCTTGGCGGCGGCGGCGCGGCAGGCTTCGGCGGTTTCACCAATCACCAGCGCGACCAGATGGCTGTGATACATCACTTCCGAATCGGCGAGGAGAATTTCATCTTTCTTGACGCCGCCAACATTGTTTTCGCCCGGAATATCCTCGGCCAGGAGCACCGCGGCAATTCCGGGCATCGCGCGGGCGGCGGAGGCATCGCGGCGCAGAATTTTCGCCCGCGCATGCGGCGAGCAGACGGGCCACGTTTCGAGCATGTTTCGCTTGGCCGCGTCGTCATCGGTGTAGATTGCCTCGCCGGTGACGTGTTTGTGCGCGCTTTCGTGCGGTGAGGCGTTGATGGGGGAAGGATTTGGCCACGATGGCTCGGGGATTTCCTCGTCGGAATTGAACTCGGTGAAAAACTTCTCGAGCAAACTTGTCACCAGGCCGAGACGATATTCCTTCGTGCCGCGAACATCGGTAATCGGCTCAAACTCCGCGCCGAGAACAGGAAGCATGCGAGCCATGGTTTCCTGCGACCACGGTTGATCGAGCAGGGCGGCTTCCGCTTTCAGGGCGCGCTTCGGCGAAACGGCGACGCCGCCAAACGCCATCCGGACATGGCGAACCACATCGTCAGAATCGATGTCAACTACAAAGCAACCCGCCACCGTGCTGATGTCCATCTCGCGCCGGCGCGAAACTTTATACCAGCGGGAGTGCCGAAATAACGCCGAATCAAAACCGATGCGCGGAATAATGATCGTCTTAAGAATTTCGCCCGCCTGCAAAACTGTCTTGCGATAGCCTGTGAAAAAATCCGCAATGAGGACCGTGCGCTCGCCCTTCGCGGAAGCCAAGGTCAGCGACGCATCCAGCGCCAGAAGCAAAGGCGCGCTGTCGCCGATGGGCGAGGCAGTCACGATATTCCCCGCCATCGTCGCGCGGTTGCGAATTTGGCGCGAACCGAACGCCCGCAGCATCGCCCCAAGCACGGGAAATTCCTCACCCAGCGCATCCTCAATTTCCGTCAACTTGACAGCCGCGCCGATTCGCCAGGAATCTTCCTTCGCGTCGATGCCTTGCAATTCCGCCACCGCCTCCAGCGAAATCAGCGTGGGAAATTTTCGAAAGCGCTTGGCAATATCCACGCCGAGTTCAGTCGCCCCGGCGATCAACCGCGCCTCGGGAAATTCGCGCATCAACTTGAAAACATCCGCCAGCGCATTGGGACGGAAAAAACGCTCGCCGCCGAATTCGTAATTCGCGGCGGATAATTCGCGGCACTCTTCCTTCAACCGATTGGCGATGGCGTCATGGCGGTGGGCGTGCGGCTGATGCGCGAGCGCCGCCACCGCCGCTTCGCGAATCGGACGGTAGCCGGTGCAACGGCACAGATTGCCGGAAAGCTGATCGTCGATGTCGTCTCCCGTGTTGACATCGTCCCGGTAAAATCCTTCCGCCATGGAGCAAATGAAACCCGGCGTGCAGTAGCCGCATTGGGAGCCGTGGCGCTGCGCCATTTCGCGTTGAACCGGATGCAGCGCGTCCTTTGTTCCAAGACCTTCCACCGAAATCACTTCGCGCCCGGCCAGCAGGCAGACGGGCGTGAGACAGCTATTGATTGCGCGCAGCACCGTTTTGCCGGAGGCATCGCGCTCGATCACAGCCACCGAGCACGCTCCGCAATCGCCTTCCGCGCAGCCTTCCTTCGTGCCGGTCAGGCCGCGCGCGCG
Source organism: uncultured Verrucomicrobiae bacterium (assembly GCA_963764165.1). GTDB lineage: Bacteria > Verrucomicrobiota > Verrucomicrobiia > Limisphaerales > Palsa-1400 > Palsa-1400. The sequence continues at coordinate 197,523 of CAVXRD010000002.1, read as the reverse complement.
GAGAAAATCCAGCAGGGTGGTGTTGGGGGAGCGCTTGTCGAACCGGACCGTCTGGCCATTCAGCGTAAAATCGAGCGCGTCTCCCATCGTCAGCCCTCAATCCACTGCATGGCTTTGTTGGCCAATTTGTCGAACGCCGCCACGCAAAGTTCGAGATGCTCCTCAAGCGTATCCTCAATTTTATTATGGCTGATGCCATGCAGGCTCTGAACGAACATCATCACCGTCGGCACGCCCGCGCGCGCGACTTCAGCGGCGTCGTGCAGCGGGCCGGACGGAAGTCGATGGCTCGTTTCGCAGACTTCACCAATGGCGTCGTAACAAAATCCAATGAGAATCGGATCAAAATGCACCGGTTCAATCTGCCACAAACGCTCCCACGAAACGGTGACATTTCCTTCGGCGGCAAATTTGGCGGCGGCCGTGCGGGCGTCAATCAGCATGGCAGCCAATTTCGCGGCGTCGAGATGGCGCTGGTCGAGGGTGATGCGGCAATCCTCGACCACGCTCGTCACAATTCCCGGTTTGGTTGAGCATGAGCCGATGGTGCAAACGCCGCCGTGCCGGTCGGCGATGGGATAAATCTCCGCCGCCATTTTTCCTGCCGCGAGAAACGCGTCCTTGCGCCGGTTCATCGGCGTGCTGCCGGAATGGGCGGCCTGCCCGTGAAACGTGATGGCGTGGCGCTCAACGCCGAATGTTCCCAACACCGCGCCCAGCGGCAAATTCATATCCAGCAACACCGGCCCCTGCTCAATGTGCAGTTCCAAATAAGCCGCCGCATTTTTCAATTCCGCGCCGGAATCCTTCACCCGCTCAAAATCCACGCCGATTTCCTTCAGCGCATCCGGCAGCCGGATGCCGTCCTTGTCTTTCAGCCCCCGCGCTTCATCCAAATTCAAATTGCCTGAGCAGGCGGAAGATCCAAAAAGGCTCTTCCCGAAGCGAGCGCCTTCTTCATCCGCCCAATCGACGAGGCGCACGGTGATGGGAGGCTGGCCGTTAAATTCGGCGTTGATGCGGCGCAGCACTTCCAATCCCGCCAGCACATTCAGGCAGCCATCGAGCCAGCCGCCGTTGGGAACAGAATCCATATGGCCGCCGATGAGCAAGGCCCGTTCGGATTTTCCCCGCAAAGTTGTCCACGTATTGCCCGCCGCATCATTATGAATTTCGACTGGCAGCGCCTCCAATTTTTGGCGAAGCCACGCGCGCGCGGTGAGCCAGGTCTTTGTGAAAGCCACCCGCTGGGCGCCATTTTCGTCGCCCGTCAAAGCGCGAAGCTCCTTCAATTCCTCGATGGTGCGCCTGGGATTTAGAGATTCGATCACGAAGGAGGAGGGTAGCCCACGCAGGGCCAAAAACAAGCATTGGTGGGGACCACCGGGCGAGGCAAGCGCGATTGAAAGCCCGCGAGATTTTGGTCGCGAAGCCAGGTAGGGACGCCTCGCAGAGATTGTCTCAAAACTTCTGTTTTTTGAGGAATGTATTTGACAATATGTGAGCCTTTAGTTGACAATGCCGTTCAACAAATATGGCTCAACCGATTGCCCCTGATTACGGACAGCAGTTCCTCCTCCCGCCCGCCCTGGAGGACTGGGTGTCCGCCGACCATCCCGCCCGCTTCCTGCGCGAATTTGTCGACCAGTTGGATCTGCCCCAGCTTGGGTTTGTCATTCCCGCCGCCGCCGAAGGCCGTCCGCCCTATGCCCCCAGCCTCCTGCTCAAGATTTGGCTTTACGGTTATTTCCACCGCATTCGCTCCACCCGCAAGCTGGAAACCGCCTGCACGGAGCATGTCTCGCTGCTGTGGCTGACGGGGCTCAACGCCCCCGACCACAACAGCCTCTGGCGGTTCTGGGACGGAAACAAAAAGGCCCTGCGCCAGGTTTTCAAGCAAACCGTGCAGCTGGCCCTCCGCACCGGGGCGGTGGGATTTGCCTTGCAAGCGTTGGACGGCACCAAGATTCAAGCCGCCTGCAGCGGGCCGCAGGGCTGGAGCAAGGTTTACATGGAGAAGCTCCTGGCCCAGCTGGATGGCGCCTTGGAGGAAATCGAGCTCAAAGTCGTGGCGGAGAACCAGGATTCCAGCGCACCGGGCTGCCGGCTGCCCGCCGGGTTGGCCCAGCGCCAGGCCCTGCGCGAGGAAATCAAAAAAGGCCTGGCCCAGCTGCAGGCCGACGGGCGCCACCATTACCATCCAGCCGAACCGGAGGCGCGCCGGATGAAAGTCGGCGACACCAACCGCTTTGCCTACAACGCCCAGGCGGTGGCCGACAGCCAGGAGGGCATCATGGTCGCCTGTCAAGCCACCCGCCAGGAAACCGACGCCGGCCAGCTGGTCCCCATGATTGAAGAAGCGAGGCAAAACCTCGGTCCGGCGGCCATTCCAACCCTCACCGCCGCCGACGCCGGCTATGGGGGCGGGGCCGACTTGAAAGCGGCCGTGGAACAGCAGATGAATGTGCTGGCCCCGCCGGCGGAGGGCAAGCCAGCCCACGACAACGCCTACGCGACGCAGCATTTTCATTATGACGAGGCGGCCCACACCGTCACCTGCCCGCAAGAGCGCCTTCTGGACCACGAAGGCCAGACCACCAAGAAAGGCCAGACCGTTGAGCGCTTCCGCTGCCATCACCGAGACTGTCCCGTGCGCGCCCTCTGCAGCCGCGATCCCAAAGGGCGGCAAGTCGAAGTGTGGCCGCACACCACGCTGGTGCAAGCCATGCGGGCCCGGCTGCAAGAGCCAGGACCCGCCGCGCTTTATGGAAAGCGCAAAGAGATCATCGAACGCCGGTTTGGGCAGCTCAAGCAACACGACGGCTTTCGGCGTTGGACAGTTTGGGGTCTGGAAGCCGTGCAAGCCCAATGGGCCTTGTTATGCGCCACCTTGAACCTGCGAATCCTCTATAAAAAGTGGCAGGCCCGGGTCCAGACGCCGAAAATGGAAGTCAAAACCGCCGCGGTTGAAGGAAATTTGGCGATGGCGGCCTAAAAAAGGAGGGAAAGGGAAGCTTGGCGTCATCGCTGACGCCAGCCACGCTCTGACAACTAAAAGTTGACACCCGTTTCCACAGCCCCTATTGGTGCCCATATAACCAGATCGGCCAGACTAAAACGTTTTAAGACAGTCTCCGCCGAGGCGTCCGGGGTGAGGCTCTCTCCAATTCCAGCGTGATGAAAATTTCACGTGTCGGCCCGGACGCCTCGGCGAGGCGTTGCTACCATTTGCGTTACGCTTAATCACCCCCGTCGATGCCGCCCTGTCTCGCTTTCGATTTGGCCGAGACATTGACGCGTGCGGTGGTGAGCTTATGGCACGGCAATGGTGAAAAACTGCGCTTGCGAACTGGCGTTGACTTGATTGGTGAAGCTGAAGGTGCCATCGGCGTTAAATGTGTTGGTCGCGATCGGCGTCCATTTCGCCAGGGGCAGAGCAAGGTTGGACGAGGTGAGAACATAATAAGAATAAGGTGTGTGATTGGCGCCTCTTGCGGGGCCATCCAGGCCGCTGAACACCATTCGATTTCCGCTAAGCGCGCCGGATGTGATCCTCGGCGCCGGGCTGTTGGTCGAAATGACATACAGCGTGACGCTCGGGCCAGGGACGGATGCATTCAAGGCTTGGCCCGCGTAGGAAATGTCGGCAAGGCGTTGAATGGAGGAAGGGTTGTTGGAATTAAGCTGCCAGACTTGCGCCACTCCCGTCGCCGAAAAATTCGTAATCGTCATCGTCAATGGCACCGTGCCAGAAAGATATTTTGACACAACCATGATGGTGAGCGCGCCATCCACCGAGCGTTTGGCGGCAAAGACGGACACGTTGTCCGGATTTTGGGGAAGGGCCGAGACGCTGGTATCCCCAAAGGTCGATTTTTTGCCGTCGTAATTGCGATACATTTTGAACGCCTCGTAGGTCGGTGTGGTGTTGGACGGGGTTCCCCAGCGCGTGGCCAAGTCAAGGGACTCGCGTCCGAAGATGCCAAGGATGTCGGCTTGGGTGGTGGCGCCGTTCATGGAATCATCGGCGCCCCAGTTGTATTCGGTAACGCCGATTTTCGTGCCGGGATAATTGGCTGAAACCCAATTCTTCATGCGCGGGATCAACTGGATGTTTGCCTCCTGCCAACTGTCGTCAACATAGTTTGTATCCCACAGTTGCCGGGTGGATCGATTGCGCAAGAGTTCGGTGGGGACGGTCACGTCGTCGCTGTCTTCGCCGCCCTGCGGGTAGCAATGAAGGGTGAAATAATCCAGCAGTCGCTGGCCGGTGGCGGTGTCATGCTGATAAAGCTGGTTGAGGAGCCAAGGCATATAATCCCAGCCCCCGTTGGCCGCGCGGTCAGCGCGCCCCGGGTTTTGCTGGTCGTAGCCGCTGTACAGATAGCCTTCCCAGCCCCATTCTTCAGGCGCGAGCACCTTTGCCGACGGGTCCATGCTCTTTACCAAGCTGGCGTAATCGACGATTTTGGATAGAACTTCCTGCATGGTCGCGCCCTGCGGATGGATGTCCTGATGCGTGGCGTGCCAAAGGCTGTGCTCGTTGTCCATGATGTAGAACGGGACGCCGCCTTTGTCCGACTTGCCCCACAGGCCGATCAAGTGTTTGAGATAGCCGGCTTGAAAATTAGTGCCGACAGGAAAGTAAGCGTCGTTGGGATCGTTCCAGGTGATGGGCGAATTATTGGTGGTGCTGAACCCGTTGCCAGCATCGCTTTCGCCAACGTTCGGGGAGAAATATTCTTGCGGGCCATATTTTGCGATGGAATAGCTCCATATGATGCTGCGATTGGTTCCGAGTTTGGGACTCCAGCCGATCATGGGAATTGAAACCAGCGGCTGCGCCCCGCCCGCCACGCTGTTAGAGATGAATTCGTCCGTTGAATATCCCGGATTTGGCGAATCATCTGGAATAGCCTCGAAATACCAATCCTGGCCTTTGCCGTGAACGCCATCGGCCCAGTTATAGGTGCTGCCATCTTCATTTCCACCCGAGCGGTTGGCAGTGAGATTCAGGTCGGATAACGTGTTGGAATCGGTTTCGGCGACGCCGTAGATCAAGCTGCTGATCGGGTGCGCATTGGCGGCGGCATCAATGACCAAAACATTGGTTGTTGGCGCGGGCGGCAGGCCGGCGATCAGCTTGACATCGGCCACGTACATGGCGGGGAGATCGCCACCTGTGCCGTTGATCAGGATAAAGCCGTCGAGATTCGCGTTCGTCGCGGCGGCAAGCATGGAAAGCGGGAAGCTGTATTGCTCCCAGACATTGGTCGCCAGGGGCCCGATAGCGATGACGTCATTGGTATCGAGCACCCCGTTAGCCAAGCCCACCGTGAAAGAGGCTTCGAGCGTTAGCTGCTGTCCGCCGGCGCCGCCGTTGATCCAAAAGCTTATATTGGTGTATAGAGTGGGGTCGAAAGGGCCGTGCTCGAACCAAAGGCCGGAGTAGGCGCCAAAACCGACATAGATTGATTCATTCCCGGACGGGGCTGGAACCTGAGTGTTGCCGAAATCAAAATAGCACCAGCTCCAACTTTCCCAGCCATTTGTCAGTTGGCCGCTGTAAATAGCTTGGTCGTAATCCGCCTGTGCCCGGGCTGAACAGATGCCAAAGCAAATCAACAGAGCCGCCAAGGCAGTCACTTTGCGCCATTCGATCATAATGTGTTTCATACAAGTTTCGTTTATCAGGCCATGAAGCCGGTTTAAGACGACGCGGGCCTGTCCTTCAGCCCGTCAATAGTCAATGCGGCGTTTTTGCGGAGAATGGCCCAAGTTTTTTTGATTTGCGCCCGGCGTGTCCCGGGAACATTATCCCGCCATGAAAGCTCCGACGCATTTGGGCGCGTATTCGCGAAGGTTTTTGTTGGTCACGGCTGCGGTTCTGGCTGGCGCGGCCTTGCTGGCCGGTTGCGCGATTTTCCATCCGCGCGTCTTCAAGACGGTGGCCGGCCTCCAGCTTTACAGCGTCCGCAACCAAATGGCTAAAGACGTCGATGGCACGCTGGCGGAAGTCCATGCTTGGGGCATCAAATACGTCGAACTGGCCGGAACTTACGGGCTTTCACCCGGCGATTTTCGCGCGAAACTTGCGGCCCACGATATCGAAGCCGTCAGCGGACACTTTTCCTACGACGCCTGGCGCGACCATCCCGAGGACGTCATTCGCGAAGCGCATGAGCTGGGGTTGGTTTACGTCGGTTGCGCGTGGATTCCGCATTCGGGAAATTTCGATGAAAGCACCTGCCGCGAGGCCATATCGGTTTTCAATCGCGCGGGCAAATTGGCTTCGGAACACCACATGCATTTTTTCTATCATACGCATGGATACGAATTCCAACCCTACAAAGATGGCACGCTTTTCGATCTTCTAGTGGGGGCCACCAAACCTGCGGATGTTGGTTTCGAGATGGATATTTTCTGGATCGTCCACGCCGGCCAGGATCCGGTGAGTTTGATGTGGAAATATCCATTCCGCTGGGAGCTAATGCACTTAAAGGACATGCGCAAGGAGACGCCAACCGGCCTCTTGACGGGTGGCACGGATGTGAAAAATGACGTCGCGCTCGGCACTGGCAAGATCGACTTGAAAAACATCCTGATCACCGCCCATCAGGTTGGAATTGAGTGGTATTTCATCGAAGACGAATCGCCGACTTCTGAAGAGCAAATACCGCAAAGCCTCGTTTATTTGCGGGACTTGAGGCGTTGAGGGAGAATCTGGCGGAAGGCGCGCGGAAATCGAAAGTGCGTGGAAAAGTCCTGTCGTTTGAGTTCCTCGCGCACTCATCTTCTCTGCGCGAATATTCTTTTCCATCTGATCTCGTCGGTTCCATCGTGGCATTAAACGCAATCGCGCGCAGAGAGGCGCAGAGAACGCGGAGTTTCCTCGCCGAAATCAATTAAATTTGGCACTGCTATTTCACCGGAATCGCCGAGGAACCTTCCTCACCTGTTCTGGTCCTAATAGAGCATGAAAGTCTTTTTAATCGTCTCTGCGAACATGTCGTTCAACGGCGCTCCGCGATGGTGGGCGGTTGACCTTCGACTGCTGTCGAATATTTGGACACTTAGGCTAAAGTATTTCCAAAACCTGCCGATACTCTCTCAACGATCTGATGATACTGCTGCTTGATCAAGTTCGAAGGCGCTGGCGTGCGATGGCTTGGCTGATGCCGAGTCTCGCCCTTCTTTGCCTTTCCGTGGGCTGCGATACGCCGCCGCTCAAGATGCCTGTGCTTGCGCACTATCACCCGAGCAATATTTACAGCAAATCCCCCGTGCTCGATCCCGATGTCCGCCGCGTGGCTGTCCTGCCGATGGCCACCTTGCAGCGCACCGAGACTTTCCAGGCGGGCGTGGATTCCCTGCAGCCTCTCTTGCGGGCCGAAATGTCCAAGGCGAAGCGCTTTGAATTGATATTGGTGACGCCGGAACAATTGCAAAATTGGACCGGCCAGCGCGTGTGGCGGGCAGACGAACAATTGCCGCCGGATTTCTTTGATCGCATCCGCGAAGAAACGGGATGCCAGGGCGTGTTCTTCAATCAATTGACCCGTTACCAGCCGTATCAGCCGGTGGCGGTTGGCTGGAAAATGACTCTCGTTTACAACAAGGATCGCGACATTCATTGGATGGCGGACGAAGTATTCGATGCCGGCGACGAAAGCGTGGCCAATTCCGCCCGTTCTTACGAGTCCGACCACATCGTAACCCAATCGCCAATTCCCGATCCGAATGCTATATTGAGTTCGCCGAGCCGGTTTGGCCAATATACGCTGCATGCGCTTTTGACCACAATGCCGGCGAGATGACCTAAAGTTTTGATGACACAAACCGATAAGTCAGGTGGCAGTCGATATGATGTATAACAATTCACAGGTTTAGGGGCTGCTGATTTTATGGAAATCAATACAAATCTGAGCACTAACGGCGTTAATGGACCGGCGACCCCGCCGCGCTCCGCGCCCGCACCTAACATGGCTTCGGATCGAGTCTCTTTAACAAATTCGTCGGCCTTGGAACACGCTCTCGACAATACTCCTGCCAGCCGGCCTGATATGGTTGAGCGCGCCAAGAGCCTCATCGCAGACCCTAATTACCCCTCGTCGGCCACCCTTTCGGCGGTGTCGCGGCAACTGGCTTCGTCCATGCTTTCTGACGGACAGTAACACGCACCGCCTATGATCTCCCGCAACAAACCCTGGGACTCCTACCGGAAAGTTGCCACGCAAACGGCAACGCCCGGCCAGCTTGTCCTGATGCTCTATGATGGCGCGCTGAATTTCCTCGAAAAGGCGAAAACCGGCTTCGACCACAAGGACCCGCTCCTTTTCAACCAGACCATCAGCAATAATCTTGTCCGCGCCCAGGCCATCATTCACGAATTGAACGCCGCTCTGAATATGCGCGCGGGCGGCGAAGTGGCGGGAAATTTCCGCCAATTGTATAATTACTTTTACCGCCGGCTCGGCGAGGCCAACCGAAAGAAGCAAAAAGAGCCCATTGACGAAGTCATTGCGCGTTTGCGCACGATCCGTGATAGCTGGTCGCAAATGCTGCGCAACGGCGGCGAACCGCGCCCGGCCGATTTCCTCGACCAACCTGAGGCAGCTTAACTTCGCTCCGTCATGAACCATCGGCAGCACATTGCCGAATCTCTCCGCGAATATCTCGGCCTGACCCAGGCTGAACACCGCGCCATTCGCCTTGGCGACTGGACCGCCCTCCGCACCGTCCAAAATTCCCGAACTGAATTGCGCCTCCGCCTTGGCCGCCACGTCGCACAATGGCGCGCGGAGAATCCCGCTGAAGCTGCTTCCAAACCGTTTGCGAACGAGATTTCCGAACTGATAGCCATGCAGACGCGAAACGCCAACATGCTGATCGCCCGCCGCCATCGATTGCAGGAGCGAAAGCGGCACATCGAACAAGCCCGTTTCAATTTGCGCCGGGTGCAGTCCTCTTACGCCGCCCAGCAAAAGCTGGCCATTAATTCCTATTCTTGAGTTCTGGCCCGAGGATTATGAGCTAATCTCGATAGGGCGATGCTGCCAATGAGCCCGTCCGATGAGCGCGGCGGGCACATCCCTCGATGAATGCCTGCTTCCCCTCTGGGATGCCACCCTGTTGCGCTCGACGGGCAGGTTCGTCGGCGGGCTCGCCCGGCCAAACATCGCTGCTAATCCGGGTTTTTAATGCGGCGGTAAAGCCATGCTCGTGCGTAGGCCCAGTGCCGTTTGGCGGTCGGTTCCGAAAAACCCAGCACGCGGGCGGCCTCTTCGATGGTAAGGCCGCCAAAGAACCGCAATTTGACTAATTCCGCTTTGACGGAGTCGTGTTCGGCCAATTGTTCCAGCGCATCGTTCAAGGCCAGCAATTGTTCACCATCCGCATCGGAAGCCAACTCCACGTCTTCGAGATTGACTCGTTTAACGTCGCCTCCGTGCCGAATAGCGCCGCGGCGGCGCGCGCGGTCAATAAGAATTCGACGCATCGCCTCGGCTGCGGCGGTGAAAAAATGAGCCCGGTTTTCCCAGGCAGGCTGCTGGTCGCCGCCGAGGCGCAGCCACGCCTCATGCACGAGCGCCGTGGCCTGAAGCGTTTGTCCGGGTGATTCATGCGCGAGCTTTTGAGCGGCAAGCGCCCGCAATTCATCGTAAACCAACGCCGTCCAATCTTCGCGGCTCCGCTGCGATGGCTGGCCTTCGCTCATTCTAATCACCCATCCAAACAACCGCGAACGGCGATGGCCAATTTGACGGGGTCGTAGGGTTTGGCAAGATACCCGTCGCCCTTTTCGAGACGCACGCCCTCGATTGCCATTTGGTCGCTGTAGCCGCTGGAGAAAAGGACTCGCAGTCCGCCCCGGTCTTGTTTCAGCTTCTTGGCCAGGTCGCCGCCGGACATGCCGCCGGGCATCACCATGTCAGTGAGCACAAGATCGATGCCTTCGCGGTGCTGCTTCCAAATGGTGAGCGCCTCGGGCCCATGCCCGGCTTCCAAAACCTGATAGCCATAATGCCGCAAGCAATCCCTCACCAAGCCCCGCACCTCGGGTTCGTCCTCGACCACTAAAATGGTTTCGCTGCCTCCGCGCACAATGGCGGGGGCGGCCTTGGCCTCGGTCTTTCCCGGCGGGCAAGTCGGGAAGAAAACGCTGAAGGCAGCCCCTTGCCCCGGCTTGCTTTGAACTTCAACCCAGCCCTGATGCTGCTTGGTGATGCCGTAAACCGTGGCCAGTCCCAGTCCCGTTCCTTTTCCCATTTCTTTGGTGGTGAAGAACGGCTCGAAAATTCGATTCAATGTGCTTTCCGCCATGCCGCAGCCGGTATCGGCGACCGAAAGGCGGGCAAACTCTCCCTCGCGCGCTTCGGGATGATGGCGAATGTATTCTTGATCCACCCGAATCAGCGCCGTGCTGACGGCAAGCGTTCCGCCATTGGGCATGGCATCGCGGGCGTTGACGGCCAGATTCAAGATAATCTGCTCGACCATGCTCGGATCGGCCATGATCCAGGGACGATCCGGCGAGAACTGGACCTGCAAGGCAATGTGTTCACCCAAAACCCGCCGAAGCATCTTGGAAAGACTGTCCACGCTTTGGTTGAGTTCCAGCGGGGCCGTGTTCAACAGTTGCCGCCGCCCGAAGGCGAGCAGTTGCCGGATGAGATTGGCGGCGCGGTTCGCCGCCCCCGCCACTTCCTCAAGGGAGGCGATCATTTCGGCTGGTGCGTCAGCGTAATCTTCCAACATAAGCCCGACGTTTCCTTGGATGACAGTCAGGATGTTGTTGAAATCGTGCGCCACGCCGCCGGCCAATTGGCCGATGGCCTCCATTTTTTGCGCCTGCCGCAATTCTATCTCCAATTCCTTGCGTTCCGTAATGTCCACCTCCATGCAAAATATTTCGATGGCATTGCGCTCTCCCCGAATCGCGAAGGCGGAGAGATAAACCAAGCGCTCCGCGCCTGAGCGCGCACGGACGCTCCATTCGCTGGGCGGGCAGGCCTGGCTGGTTTGCCTGACTTTCTCGAGAAGTTTCTCGAATTCGGCGACATGCTTCTTGGCGAGCACCAAGTCTTGGAGACGCGCGCCGAGCGCCTCCTTGCGGGAATATCCAAAGAGCACTTCGCTGGCGGCGTTCCAGTGGACAATGGTCCCATGCAAATCGCACCCTTGAATGGCGACAAAGGAGGCATTTTCAAGAACGGCTTCGAATCGCCGCAAGGCGTGCTCCGTCGCTTCCTTGGCTTTCAGAAGGGCGGCGGATTGGGCTCGTTCTTCCTTCAGGGCTCGCTCTTGCGCATCCCGGCGGTGGCGTGCGCTGACGACTCCCCACACCGTTGCCGCCACCCCCGCCATCAGGAGCAAAAGCGCCACCGTGCGGAACCAAGCCGTCTGCCACACAAAGGGTTGGACGTCGAAGGCCACGGTGGCTTGAGCCTGGCTCCAGGTTCCTTGCTTGTTGCTGGCGCGCACGGTGAAGCTGTAATGGCCGGGTCGAAGATCAAACAACCGGGCAACGTGTTCGGTGCCGGCATTGACCCACTCCTTGTCCAACCCGTCCCGGCGATATTGGTATTGCAGATCCTCCGAAGCGGTCAGGTCGATCCCCGCATAATAAATGGTCAGCCGCTTGCTGCCCGGCGGCACGGTGAAGTGAGGCGGCGATCCTCGTTGCAGTGGGAGAATGGTGCCGGTGTCGCATTCGGCTTTTTCAATCCACGTCAATGCCGGCCTGCTCTTCACCACGACGTGCCGGGGATCCACCATGTCCAAACCATGCATGGTCGCAAACCACAGCCGGCCATCGGAACTCTTGAAGCCCGCTGGTTGAAAGCCGCGATGGCAAAGCGCGCTTTTCATCCCATCCCCCTTGTCGAACAGCACGCATTCCAATTGGGTATTCTGGCCGGCGGCGATTGCGTCCAGCGTGGCGCGTGACAGGCGGATGATGCCGTTGCCCGCGCCGAGCCAGATGTTGCCCGAATCATCCTCCAGGATTGCGGTGGCCAGCGCATTGGGGTAGCCGTCCTTCTCCGCATAAACAGTCCAATGACCTGTGAGCAGCCGCAGCAATCGGCGCTGGCTGGTGGAAATCCACAGCGAACCGTCACGGCTGGTGAAGAAGGCATACACGGGCCATCCGTTGGAAACGGGTGCGGCAACGGGGGCAAAACGATCGCCCTCCAATCGCAATGGCTCCGTGTAAGGGCCGCCGACCCAAATGTTCCCTTGCCCATCTTCGGCCAGAGAACGAAATTTTCCGTTGACAGGTGAAGGCAACCCCGAGTTGGTTCCGTAGTAAGTTAATTGACCCTTGTCCCGGCAAACCAATCCCGCCTCGGTGCCGAGCCAGAGACGATCCTTCGAATCAACCAGCATGGCATAAATGATGTCATAGTCCGGCGCTTTCAATGGGAAATGCTCCACCACACTGTTTGAATAGCGAAACAAGCCATCGCCGTATGTGCCGGCCCAACTTGCTCCCGTCGAATCGTTGACCAGGGAATGCACCCATGAGCGCTGCGACAATTGTCCTACAGTGGACGTGTCGGGCGCGGCGGGCCCGATGATGGCGGGGCCAAATTTCCTGCCATCAAACGGCAGCGCTCCCCCGCCATGCGTGCCAACCAGATAATGGCCCGGAAAAACTTCGGCCATAGTGTCGACGATGGATTGGGTCAACCCTTCGCTCACATCGAATGTGGTGACATTGCGAATCCGGAGCCTGGCCAAACCTCCGCCATTGGAGCCAATCCAAATCTGGCCCTGCCAATCTTCAAAGATCGTCAGTGTGGAATTATTTTCCAAACCATCCGCTGTCGTGCAGCCAAGCACGCGCCCGTCTGTCAGGAAGACCACGACGCCATTGTCGTATCCTCCCAGCCAAAGATTCCCCTGGGAGTCCTCGAATGGGCCGAAAGAATTATCCCGAAAGGCCTCCGGAATGAGAAGTTCACGGCTCCATTTCCCATCTTTCCACAGACGCGCGTGCGAGTAGTCCGTGACCCATAATCCCCCGTTGGCGCCGGCGCAGACGCCACTGACATAATTGTCTTTGCCAGAGACAATCGGCTGCCACGAGCCGTTGCGGAGGGCGCCCACATAATGGTAGCTGTAAATCCAAAGAGTGTCGTCCGATCCAACTTTGCAGTTGACGCGCGAATTGTCCGCTCCACGGTCAGGACCATGAATAAGGACGAACCTGTCATCCTTAAGCTGGTAAATCTGCGTTCCCGTGCAGGCCCAAACATTCGAGCGCGAGTCCGTTGCAATAGACCAAACCAAGCCATCAGGCGGGAGCCCTTGGGCAGACGTGTAGGATTTCCATTGGCCATCCTTCCAGCGCGCGACGCCTTTGTCCGTCCCAGCCCAAAGCGCGCCGCTGGGGTCGGTGATGAGTGCGCGCACCAGGTCGCCCGGAAGGTCGTGCGTGGTGGAGGCGTCGAAGATCGTGAATTGCTTGCCGTCGAAGCGCGAGACATTTTGAAAACTCCCGAACCACAGGTAGCCGTCTGGCGTCTGGGCGGCGGTCGTGAAGGCATAATCCGGCAGGTCCGATCGATCACTCTGCCACACGGAGAGAATGAATGAATCCTTCACGCTCCCCACCTTCGTCGTGTCACACTTGCCGGAAAGCGGCAGGAAGAGCGACAAAATCAGAAGCAGCCGGGAAAACCTAAGCAAGGCGAGAACAACTCTCACTCCGCTTTCGGATGCGCGGAAAGAGGCGACTCGCGAGGGCGCATCCGAGTCGTTTGGGCACGTTGCGAGTTGGCTGGCTGCTGCCTCCAGATCGTAAAAATTCACGTCTTTCGGTTCGGTTGTCACATACTATCGGCCTGAACAGGCTTTGCGGCAAGGAAAATTGGGCGGCGATTCTCTTGATGGGTGTGAGACAGAATTCTCCTGTCAAAATTTTGAAACGAGCCTCTGGAAGTCGTTTGATTGCCAGAAAGAGTTGGATGCCCTAATGTCAACCAAAAGTCAAAAGGCTATGGATTCGCAAACAACGGCAAGCAACCAGACGGCAGGGACGCTTTCGCAAATTCTTTTCCTAGGCGTCGATTCCCTTTGGTTCGGGCAAGTGAAGCGAGATATGGGATGCCTTTATCCCTCCTGGAGTTGCGCGCTGGCCACTGATGCGCGGCTCGGCCCTATGAAGCCGGAATGGAATTCCGCCGATGCGGTCGTCATCGAGGGCAGCGTGGCGGGAGCGCGGGAATGGATTCAGTCCATCCGCAAGGAACGGCCGGATATCGCATGTGTCGTTCGTTGTGATCTTGCCTCGAAACCGGCAGTGGAAGCGTGGAAGGGAAGCGGGCTGCCCATCATCGCCAGCACCATCGACGCGAGCGCCCTGGCTTCCGCGCTATTGCGGAATGTCCGCTTGCGCGAGTGGATGGCTGACCCGGCGGTCAAACAAATTCTTCCTCACATTCACAAGCTGCCCGCCATGCCGCGGCTTTACACGCAAGTCACCGAGGAATTGCGGTCGTCCGACAGTTCCCTTGACATGCTGGCATACCTTATCCGCCAGGATCCTGTCATGTCGGCCAAGATGCTGCAATTGGTCAACTCGGCCTTTTTCGGCCTCGCGCGGGAGGTGACCGATATGATGGACGCCGTCATGATTCTTGGGACGGAACGGATTAAATCGCTCATCCTCCTGGCCGGAGTTTTCTCGCAATACAAGGAAAGCGGGGAGGCCATTCCTTCAATGGACGCCCTCATGACACACAGCATCCAGGCGGGCGTCTGCGCGCGGGCCATTGCGCTCGCGGAAACCAAGAGCGCCGCGATGGCGGAGGCGGCTTTCACCGCAGGCGTGCTGCACGATATGGGGAAAGTCATTCTCGCGGGAAACTTGCCGGATCGTTATCGCGAGGCGCGCACCCTGCGGAGCGTGAAACATCTTTCCGACGCGGCGGCGGAAATGGAAGTTTTCGGGGCCACCCATGCTGCGGTTGGCGCGTGTTTGCTGGCGTCGTGGGGATTGCCGCTGGGGATTCTTGAAGCCGTGGCATGGCATCACGAACCGGAACGTTCGCCAGACCGGGCCTTTACACTGCTCTCCGCGGTGCATGCGGCGAATGTCATTTCCCACGCGCCATCCGCCGTTCCGCGGGGGCTGAGCGCCGAGTATTTTACCCGCATTGGCCTGCCAAATGCGGCCGAGCGCTGGATTCGGTTATTCAACATTCCGGCAGGGTGAGCGCTAAATGGATGCCCGCAAATGGCGATGGCGCTGATTTGACGGAAATAGCTGCGCGCCAAGCGTTGAGTGGATCTTAAAGTTTCAGGACATTTCCGCCGATACAGTTCGTAATGCTGCAAACGAATCGCGCTCAGAGGATCAAATGGGTGACAAACGAATACTGATAGCCGATCCCAACCAAGCCGCATGGGAAGAATTTCGCCAAACGCTCGGCGAATCTTGGACCGTGGTCGGCGTGGGCGACGGCCGCGCGGCGTTGGCGGAAGCCGACAAGCGCCCGTTCGATGCCATCGTCGCCGTTTATGATTTGCCGGAATTGGATGGCGCCGAGTTGCTGAACCAGCTTCGCATCGCCAATCCCAAAACGCTGCGTTTCATCGCCGCAGCCGAGTCGCAGCGGGAAAAAGTCGTCTGCCATGTTTTGGGCGGACACCAATTCCTGCCGATTCCTTACAACCGCGCGATAACCAAGACGGTTATCGAACGCTCTGTGGCTGAGAGCTATGGGATGAGCCAGAGCATGCGCGAGCTGGTTGGCCGCATTCGAACCTTCCCCTCCATTCCCTCCCTTTATCTCGACGTGGTCAGCGCCCTGAATGATCCCAACGCCACCACCGAAGACATTGGGAACATCATCGCCAAGGACATGGCAATGACAACCAAACTGGTGCAGGTGCTCAATTCGGCATACTTCGGGCTGCCTCGGACGATTACGGACCCGACGGAAGCTGTTGGCATCCTTGGATTTGAGACGGTCAAGTCGCTTATCATGACCGTGAAAATGCTGAACCAATACGACAAGGTGAAGCCGGTCTACTTTTCCATCGACAGCATCTGGAAGCATAGCACCAATGTCGCCCAAACCGCAAAAGCGCTGGCCATGTTGGAAACGGGCGACACGCAAATCAGCGGCCACGCCTACACCGCCGGCTTGATGCACGATTTGGGCAAAGTCATCCTCGCCGCCAATTTTGACGATCAATACCACGGTGCGCACACCATCGCCCGGAAACAACGCGTGCCGTTGTGGGAGGTGGAGAAGGAGATTTTCGGGGCAAGTCACGGGGAGATCGGGGCATACCTGCTGGGACTTTGGGGCATCTCTCCGGACGTGACCCAAATTGCGGCCAATCATCATCATCCGGCCCGTTCGAGCGACGACAGATTTACGGCGCTGACGGCGGTTCATGTAGCCAACGCGCTTGAATACGAAGGTGTTCCGTTAACCGCCGACGATTTGCCGGTCCCAGAGGTTGACCTGGCCTACCTTCAGCAAATCGGGATGGAGGATCGTCTGGAAGCGTGGCGCGAAGGTCACCGCAATCCCGAATCGCTGGCGTTTGAGACTCGAATGCTGCATGCCAAGGCGACGGCCGCCCCCACTGCAAAAAAAGCCGCCCCGGCCCCTGTCCCTGCTCGGAACGTCCATAAATTTGCCCCGCCGGAAGAGGCGGAAAAAGCGCGCGTCTTGCAATCCGTTTCGCGCTGGGTCGCCATCGGCATGGGTGTCTGCGCTGCGGCAGGGGGCTTTGCGTGGTTTGAGATCGCCCGGTTGAAAGCGACGACGCCAAAATCGGAGGAAGTGGCCGAGCAGATCCCCTCGGCATTGCGGCACGCGGCTCCGGCGGATATCCCTCCCGCAAAAGTTGCCGAGGTGAAAGGCCCTGAACCCGCTCCTCAACCTGCGCCCGCTCCCGCAGCCGTCGTCCCGGTCGAAACTCCCAAACCCGCGCCGGTCAAAGCGCCGGAAAAAACGGCGCTGGATCGAATCAAAGTGCAGGCCATCTTTTACTCCGCCAAACATCCGAGCGCGCTCATCAGCGGCCAAACGGCGTCGATCAATGATGTCGTTGGCGGCTGCCGTGTGTTAGACATCAGTCCTTCGGCAGTGACGCTGGAATATCAGAATCAGCGCAAGACCTTTAATTTGCCGTAGGCGCTTCCCACTGCCTGACGCGGCGGTTCTTCCGCTCCGCCTGGCCCCGTTGATTCTATTCCTGACGTGCGCTACGTTATGCGAACGTCGCTTGTTGAAGGATTCGAGCGCAGCCCCCTGCAACGGAATTCTCTATGAAACGAATAATGTTCATTTCGGGCGGGATCGCAGCGGGAGTGGCGGTCATCTGTTTTCTGACAACGTCCCCAGTCACGGCGCAATCGAGCGCCGACAACGCCAACTACCAGAAACTGACCGAAGACCAATTGGCGAGAGCAAAACGCTACAACGAATTGCTCAAGGAGCAGGAAGACATGCATAAACGCGCCGATGCCCTCCAGCAACAAGAGGAGCAAGTCGTCAAACGCCAGGCCGCCCAAGAAGATAGATATGACAAAATCCTGGAAACCTGGGAACGGCAGCAGAAGCAGTATCAGAAATACCTCGATTCGCTCCACAGATAACAAACTCCTTTTCGAGCCACAGATGCACAGATCAACACAGATTTTAAAGAACTGATTGTGAAGGACGCCAACGCGAGAAGTTTTCAGTAACCGACTCGATCTCCCGTTTCTTTTCGGGTTTTGAATTTATCTGTGTTGATCTGTGCCGTCTGTGGCTTCCCGTCTCTGTGGTTATGGCTTGCGGTTTGGGCGGAAAACCTGTTTGCTCCGCGCGTGGATGCCCGCGAAACGTTTGTTGCGCTAAATCTTATTGACGGCATTGGCCCGGTGCGCGCCCGGCAGTTGCTCGAGCACTTTGCCGAGCCGGGTGACATACTAAAGGCGGGCGTTTCCCAATTGCAGCGCGTCCAAGGCATCGGCCCGGAAACGGCGGCGGCCATCGCGGGCTGGGAAAAATCCATCGACCTCAAAGGGGAACTGGCGAACATCGAAAAATACGGCTGCCAAATCGTTATTCCCACTGACGACGCTTATCCCGAGCACCTCAAGCAAATCTACGATCCTCCCATCGTCCTCTACGTGAAGGGAACGCTGCTGGCGAAGGATAAGAACGCGGTGGCCATTGTCGGCTCGCGCATGACCACTCATTACGGGGTGGAAGTCGCGCGCAAATTCTCCTATCAATTGGGCTACATCGGAGTGACGGTGGTCAGCGGTGGAGCGCGGGGCATCGACACGGCGGCGCATCAAGGCGCGCTCCAATCCAAAGGGCGCACCATTGCCGTGCTGGGCACAGGGATCAACATTGTGTTCCCGTCGGAAAATCGGGAGCTGTTCGAGCGCATCGCCACCCAAGGCGCGGTCATTACCCAATTCCCTTTCAATCGCAAAGCCGACAAGCAAAGTTTTCCCATCCGAAACCGCATTGTGGCTGGCATGACGCTCGGCACCGTTGTCGTCGAGGCGAATCTCACCAGCGGGGCGCTCATCACGGCCAAGATGGCGGCGGAGAACGGGCGGCAGGTTTTCGCGGTGCCCGGCCGCATCGATTCTCCGCGCAGCAAGGGCTGCCACGACCTCATCAAGAACGGCGCAAAGCTATGCGAAGGCATTGATGACATCCTCTCTGAGTTTGAATATCTGTTCCCAGCCAGCAAGCGGCCTTCGATGCTGAAGGACTCGCCGGATATGCCCGCCTTGTCGCTGTCCGAAAACGAAACAACCATCTACGATTTGGTTGACAGCCAGGAGATCAGCATCGACGACATCATCCGGCGAAGCGGCTTGCCGGCCTCGGCGGTATCAGTTGGTTTGCTGGGCTTGGAAATGAAACGGATGGTTCGCCAGCTGCCAGGCAAGGTCTTCGTCCGAAACATGTAACCCGGGCGAAGCCCGCTGATTAAAGGTCGGGACGCCTCGCCGAGGCGTCCGGGGATGTGATGATTTTCCAACGCACACATATGTGCTAACGCGCAGTGTGGCAAAGCTGGCGCCTGCCGCTTGCTCTGGGGAAAAGAAAACGTCAACAATTTGCCACGGCTTCGGACGCCTCGGCGAGGCCGTTGCTACCTTAATTCGGCGAGGTCAGTGAAATTTCTTCCCGCGCTCCAGCGAATCCATAATCATCTTAAAACGCCGCTCCCGCGTCTCCGGTTTCTTGGCGGTCTGAAGGTTGTAGGCGATGTAATAAATATTGGCGCGGTTGAGGATGGCGAAAAACTCCTTCGCCTTTTTATTTGACTCAAGCGCTTTGAGAAAATCCGCCGGCGGGGCTGCGTTGCGCGGCGAATCATAGGCAGCCGCCCAGCGCCCATCAGCCTTGGCGGCGTCGATGGCCTTTTGGCCGGCGGCATGCATAAGGCCGGATTTGGTCAGGCGCGCGACGTGTTCGGTATTCCGCTTCGACCACGAACTGCGGGCGCGGCGCGGCGTGAATTTCTGTATCCACGATTTCTCGTCAAACGGGCGCACCTGCCCGTCAATCCACCCAAAACTGAGTGAATGATCGAGCGCTTCCGCATAATTGACAGACACCACCTTCGACGCCTTCTTGAAAAACCGCAGCCAGATGCCATCACACTTGTCGTGGTTTAATTCCAGCCAGGCGCGAAATTCGGATGATCCTGGAAACTCAAGCGGCTTGACTGGTGCCGGCTTTGCCCTCGCGGCCTTTTTGGTTTTGGGTTTGGTCATTCGCAGCCGTAATTTTTTCGATGAACGGACGCATTGCAAATCCAATTTTCACCGCATTGCCGAGATTTTTTCACAAGGGCTTGATTTGCGCAACTAAAGGGCTTGACGCCGCAAACCAGTTCTGCCATTTTATATCCGTAATGGATATAACCGTCAAAATGATAGTTCGCCATGAAGACATTAGATATTGATCCCGAAGATTTTTTGCCGCTGACACCCGCGGTTTTCCACATCCTGCTCGCCTTGGCCGATGGGGAGCGGCACGGCTATGCCATCATGCAGGACGTCGCGGAAACCACGGATGGGGGAATTAAAATGGGGCCCGGCACGCTCTACGGAACCATCAAGAGACTGCTCAAGGCTGGGTTGATCGAGGAATCGGACCAACGTCCGGCCGCCAAGGAGGATGACGAGCGGCGCCGTTACTATCGCCTGACCGGGGTTGGGCAGCGCGTCGTCGAAGCGGAGGCGCGGCGATACCATGAGATGGCGAAGCTGGCCCGGCGCAAACAGCTTCTCAGCCATCTTCAAAAGCCAGCGAGAGAAGGAGCAGCATGAGCGCGCCCAACAAATCCGATAGCCGCGCCGTGGATATCTCCGTCCGGATTTATGCGTGCTTGCTGTGCATGTATCCAGGGGCCTTTCGCCGCGAGTTCGGCGCGCCGATGAAACAAGTCTTCCGCGATCAATGTCGGGATGCGTGGCGCCGGTCACGCAGTTTGGGGCTGGGATTGCTGTGGATGCGTGCGTTGGTGGATTTGGTGAGAACGATAGTCACGGAACACATTTCCAGCTTGCGCGAGGGGGGAGGGTTGTTCGGCAAATTCGCGAACACTCTGCGGCGCGACACACCTGTTCGGCTCGCGTTTCTGCGGGTGTTTATCGGTGCGACAGTGGCGGCGCTGGTCTGGAGCGAATTGCTAATGCTCTGGTCTCCTCGCGTCTATTCCAGCCAGGTTCTGGTTAGGGCATCGAACCCCGGCAAAGATGCTTATTTTACGAGGACGCAGCCGAAGATTATGGAATCCTACCGGCTCCTGACCAACGTCATCGTCCAACTGCGTTTGGACGAGAAATTGGCGCAACAGGCTAATCTGCCTCGATTCACAATGGCCGAAACGTATGGCCGCCTTTTGAGACTAATCACCGTCAAACGAACGCGCCTGATGGATTTGTACGAGATTTCCGCCAGCAGCCCGGATCCGGCGCAGGCTGCGCTGATTGCCAACGCGATGGCCGAAAGTTACCATCAGTTCGAAGTGGAGGAGGAAAAGCGCGGGAAAACCAGCGCGAATGTCACCGTCCTCAATCCGGCCAGAGCGGAGCAAAAACCAACTTTTCCAAATTACCGCGCGTTCTTCCGCTGGCTGACGGAGGGAACGTTGCTTGCGGTTTTGGGCGGCGCGGCGGCTGCAGTCCTCGCGCTCCGAAGGCGGCCGGCCTTGTCGTGATGGTGGGTGAAGCGCAGTCCCAAATGATCCACATTTCCATAATCATTCGACTTGACCCCGAATTGCTCGCGGAATTGCGCGCTTCAAGCCTCTCGGAAGGCTTTAAGTTTGTTGATCGCTTGATGCGCGAATGGGAGTCGGGCGCGAATCGCTTTGAACGTCCTGGTGAAGCGTTGTTTTGCTGTCAAATCGACGGCGTCGTTGCTGGCATTTGCGGGCTGAATTGCGATCCGTATGCGGCGGACGAACGAGTTGGTCGCGTGCGCCGCCTCTATGTCTTCCCGAAATACCGCAAACAGGGACTTGGGAAGGCGTTGCTGCAAGCGGTGATTGCAGAAGCGCGCGGGCGCTTCGAGCTGTTGCATCTGCGAACTGAGGCGGCGGCCGCTTTTTTTGAATCGAATGGCTTTCGCCCAACCGAATCGACAAAAGACGTGACGCATTTATTGGAATTGCGTGATGCTGTACGCTAGGCGCGTCCCGCTGCATGCGGGGGCGCCTCCGCTCCCCGGACATCTAAGTCGCCGTACGCTTGGATCGACCTGTTTGGGGAGCACACGCGCCTCGCGTGTCGCGGTCGGCGCCCTCGCCGACCGCATCCTCCGCTCTGCAACACTAGATGCGCGCATTTCACAAACGGTTCTGGACAGCCGCGCGTGGCCCAATGAAAATCGGGCGATGGCTCGGTTGGTTCTTGAGAATGTTTCCAAGCAGTTCAAAGGAGCGCGGCGTGAAAACGTCGGCGCGGTGTCGCATCTTGATCTAGCCCTCGCTGATCAGGAATTTCTCGTCATCGTCGGTCCTTCGGGCTGCGGAAAGACGACGACGCTGCGTTTGATCGCCGGTTTGGAAACGCCGGATGAAGGCAACATTCAACTCGATGGCGTGTCGCTTGCCGGTGTGCCGCCGAGGGATCGCGATGTGGCGATGTTGTTTCAAAACCACGCGCTGCTGCCGCATTTGACGGCCTACGAAAATCTCGCCTTCGGGCTGATGCTGCGCAAGGTGCCCAAGGACGAAATTGCGCGGCGGGTGAATTCCGCGGCGGAAATGCTTCATTTGACAACCTTGCTGGAACGCAAGCCGCCCGCGCTTTCCGGCGGCGAATGCCAGCGGGTGGCGCTTGGACGGGCACTGGTGCGGCAGCCGAAAGTTTTTCTATTTGACGAGCCGCTTTCCAATCTCGATTCACCCATGCGCCTGCAACTGCGCGGGGAAATCACGGAACTCCGCCGCAAAGCGGGCGCGATGATGATTTACGTGACGCACGACCAGGCCGAGGCGATGGCGCTGGCGGACCGCGTCGCGGTGATGCGCGATGGCGCGTTGCAGCAAATCGGGTCGCCGGTGGAATTATACGAGCGCCCGGCCAACCGTTTTGTGGCGGGTTTCATGGGTTCGCCGCCGATGAATTTTGTCGAGGGGACATTGCAGCAGTGCAACGGATCCCTGGCCTTCACTGGAGGAGTCGAAAATCGATTTGTCGTGCCGCTCGAACGAGGCATTGGCCAGAGACTGGTGAGCCATACAGGCAAGGCGGTCACGCTTGGCTTGCGGCCCGAGCGCATTTCAGTCGCCGGACCATTGGGCATCGAGGGATGCGTTCAGCGCGTTGAGCGGATGGGGCCTGAGAATTTGATTTACTGCGCGGCGCACGGAATTCCTTTTGTTCTTCGAACCGCCAGTGGCGTCAGCGCCAGGGCAGGGGAACGCCTGGCGCTGAATTTTGACATGGGCGGGGTCTGTTTCTTTGACACCGCGACCGGCAACGCTCTGGTTTGAAGGTAGGGACGCCTCGCCGAGGCGTCCGGGGTGAGGCTTTCTTTATGCGAGAGCCGTTGCATTCTTCACACGCAACCGGACGCCTCGGCGAGGCGTCCCTACCTCGCTTCGCGAACGTCTTTACTTGACTCTAGTCACGCGTTGATCGATTCCACCTTGGTGCAGGATGACCGCGCTCACGGATTTATCCGCGTTCCGCTCGAACGTCAGTTGCGCATCGACGATCTTGAAGAAAAAGTCCGTCGCCGATTCCGG
This sequence comes from uncultured Verrucomicrobiae bacterium, assembly GCA_963764165.1. Lineage (GTDB taxonomy): Bacteria > Verrucomicrobiota > Verrucomicrobiia > Limisphaerales > Palsa-1400 > Palsa-1400. The sequence continues at coordinate 174,276 of CAVXRD010000002.1, read as the reverse complement.
GAAAACTTCGAATTTGTCCTGCCCCGTCATTTGTGCGTAAAAACGGTCGCCATCGCGAGTCATCGTAATAGTGACAGGCGCGCCGCTGAATTGATAAACCCCCTCGTAATCGTCGTAAACCTTGGTATCGATCTTCGCCAATTTGTGATGCTTGGGCGCTTCGAAATCTTTCACGTCGTTGCGATCACCGAGCAGATATTGGCCGATGTCATCGATGTCATTGGCAGAGTTGGCGAGGACGACTACGGCGCGATTCGGATTCTTCGCCATGCCAATATAGGAATGATACCCACCTGTCCCGCCATTGTGCCAGACAACGCCCGACGAAGTTTTAATCTGCCAAATGAGGCCGATTTTCCCGCCCGGTGAAGTTTCATGCCGCGGTTCATGGGTGGCTGCCATTGCGTGCGATAGGGTACTGTTGCTCAAACCCGCGTTTGCCGCCATGAATTTCACCAAGTCGTTCACGGTGGAGCGGATGCCGCCTGCGCCAGCCAGCACGTTCAAGTCCCAATTCTGCGCGAGGAACCCGGCTGCGTTATGGCCCAGTGCGAGGCGCGCTTTCAATTCCGGGGACAGCGTGATGCGCGTGCTGTCCATGTGAAGCGGATTGCAAATGCGATTCACCAGGAGCGTTCTCGTAATCGGATTTCGCGCGCAGCGCCAGGGCATGACCGAGCAACCCGACGGCGAGGTTGGAGTATTCGTATTTGCTGCCAATATCACGCGTCAGTTTGCACTGCGAAAGATATTCGTAGAGCTTGTCGGCAGTGTAATCGGCGTAGGGATTATTGAAGTCCTTGGAATCGAGATTGTCCGGCAATCGTGGCAGCCCGGAAGTTTGTGTGGCAAGATCAACCAGCGTTATTTCGCGGCCATTTCGCGAGGGCACTTTGATGGAGGCGGGAAGATATTTGCCAACTGGATCGTCTAACTTCACTTCGCCGTTCTCCACCATCTCCTCCAGCAGCAGTGCGGTGAAGACCTTTGACGCCGAGCCGATTTCAAAAACGCTGTCGCCCGTGACGGATTTTGGATCATCGTAATCGATCGTGCCCCTGGCAAATACACGCGCGCCGCTGGAGTCGACTACCCCGATGACAATGCCCGGGGCGCGATTCTGTTCGGCCACGCATTTCGTAAGGACGGCCTGGATGGCATTGTCCGAGGGAAGTTTGGAATCGGCCTTTGCGATCACGCTGTTTGCAAGAAAGAGCAGCGCAATAGCCGCTGGCCGAATAAATAATTCGATGGTCGCATTCGAAAAAGCACGGTAGGGCGAGGCTCCCGCCGAGCCGTCCTCATTCGCAACGAATGCCTGCTGAAGGCGTAGCGCAGACTTCCAAGTCTGCTGTATCGCAGATTTCCAAATCTGCTTGCCGCAACACGTCATGCAGGCTTGGAAGCGTGCGATACGCAGAAAGGGGATGGTTCGGCAGGAGCCTCGCCCTACCGGCCGTTTGGATTGAATTAAGTGCAAGGTATTTGTAACGATTGATTTCATTTTGTTTTGTCAGTTTGCGAACTCGAACCAATCATGGATTCGAGTTCAGTTTTGAGCGGCACGAGATACTGCCGCACCGCGCGTTGATTCACCCAATGGACCACCACGCCCGCGAATAGAAATGCGGCCAGCATCACGATTCGCTTGCGCGGGTCCGGTTGAACACCCAAAGCAAAAATGGAAGCGCCGCCGAGTGTGGGCAGAAGATACCACCACCAAACGGAACGCAGCAGCGAGATTTGAATATCCACCTTGAGAATCTCCCGGCGCAAAGCCTCCATCACCGGCGCGCCGGGAATTTCCGGCCCCGCTTTGCGTTTGCTTGACACGAGACGCCAGGCAATGAAAAACGCCCCAGCAACGGTGATCGCGCACCCAAGCCGCGCCACCGGCGGATGCACGCCAACGAACAGCCCGCCAAACGCAACTGCCACAACAGCGCACGCGGCCAATTCCCGCACGTCGCGCCATTTGATAATGCGATCAAAGCGTTTCATCTTCTGCTCGATGTCTCGTATCTGGCCTGCTCCCGCAAGTGGCGGGGGAACATTCAACGGTTGCTGCCGCCAGAGTTTCTTCAAGTCATCTTCGTTCATGGCGCAACCTCCTGCGTTAGCGCGGCGAGTTTCTTTTTGGCACGATGCAGCATGACGCCAATGTTGCTGGTCGTTGTCCCAAGCACTTCCGCAATCTGTTCGTAGCTCAGGTCTTCAAGAAAAAGTGTGATCAGCGCGCGCTCGACTGCGTCCAACTTGGAAATGGCTTCGTATAACACGGCTAGCGCTTGGGAATTCTCTTGACTGTCGGCGGGCTGTTTGTCGGCGAGTTCGCGAATCTGATCCGGGGCCAGCGACAGTGTCGATTTGGCGTGCGCGGCCGTCCGCTTTCGCAGGAAGGAAATGCCGGTGTTCAGCGCTACGCGATAAAGCCACGTATCCGCGTGCGCGGCTTCCTGAAGGCTTCCGAAACTTCGCCAGATTTGCATGAGTATTTCCTGGTAGAGGTCTTCGTGGTCAGACGGGTTGCTGGCGTAGACACGGCAGATTTTAAGAATCCTCGCGCGGTTCTCATTGACCAGCGCCAGGAATCTTTCGTCGCGTTCGTGCGTGTCGTTCGGGGGCATAATGCCGTTCTCTGTATAGATTAGTCGCGGCTGCCGGCGCCAATATTACAAGCTCGACGCGGCAGACCGCCAATTCTAAGATCGACCCATGGCAACTCTAATGACTCGGCGGCAAGCCGTTGGCACCACCGCCATGTTCGCGGCGGGAATTTTGGCGGGAACGACGTTTAAGGCAAAAGCGGCGCAAGTTCGGTTTCAATTGGGATTGGCCACCGTTTCCGTTTCAAAATTTCCGGTGGATAAAGTCATTGCGGCCGCGAAGTCGGTCGGGCTCGAAAACGTCTCGCTTTTCGGAACGCACTGCCCGTGGACCGGCACGCCGGAGCAATGCCGGGCCGCCGCGCAAAAATTCAAGGATGCCGGATTGCACGTGACCGGATGTGGCGTAATCAATTTGCCCAATGACGAAGCCAAGGTGCGCGTTGCCTTCGAGAATGCGAAAGCCGTCGGCCTTCCGACGATGATTTGCAAACCAGCCCTCAACGCCTATCCGCTGGTGGAAAAGTTTGTCAAAGAATACAACCAAACGCTGGCTGTTCACAATCACGGTCCCGGTGACAAGGAATATCCTTCGCCTTTGGATGCCTGGACGGCCATTCAACCCTATGATAAACGCATCGGCGTGTGCATCGATGTGGGGCATTGCTATCGCGCCGGCGTCGAACCCGTGGACGCGATTCGCAAATGCCAGAGCCGCTTATACGACATTCATTTCAAGGACTCGCTTGCCGAGAAGGGCGCGACCAAAGACATTCCCATGGAGGTCGGCAAGGGCCACTTGGACATTAAAGGGATAATCGCCGCGTTGATCGAAGTGAAATACTCGCGAATCGTGGCCTTCGAATACGAAAAGGGCGGCGCTGACCCTGTTCCCGGAATCAAAGAATCGGTCGATTTCGTACGCCATTTGCTCGCCTAACGGTCGCTGATGGCTCCCATTATTCCCATTCTTCCCATCTGCGCGTCGGCAAAGTAACACAAATTGCTTTCAGTTAGTAACTTGCAATTCATAACTCCCATTTCCGGTGCCCGAGCGGAAAAGGAATCTCGCGCAGAGAAGATGAGTGCGCAGAGGAAGAAAGGCAAATCCGCTCTCCGCCCCTCCGGCTTTTAACCTGTTAATCATGTTCATCCTGTCTAAGCCGGAACGATGCAGATGGTTTGGGGAGCGCACGCGCCTCGCGTGCAGTGTTCCGCGCCCTCGCGGAACACATTCAAAGACTGAACCGTTTAGTTCGAAGAATTTGCCGACAGCGACTGGCGAGGCGCCAGTCGTCCACACCCGAGGGCGGGTGTGCTCCCCGTGAAATGAACTGCATGGTTCGGGCGAAGCATTTCTTACTGGGCTTGACCTGCGGTCCCTTTGCGCCCTTTCGTTGGAGTCCTCTTTTGGTATCTTTTCCTGAGTTCGGTCGTTCCTGATTCAATTTTCCCCGTTATTTCTCCAAAAATCGTGCAGAAAACACTCCGGTAGGTTTTCCGTCCAGCCCTGGTCGTGTCAAAGTGCATCTATATATGCAAGGTCAGATTATGGGAAGAAGCGCGGCACGGCACTTCGCGCTCATGCGCCGCAGCCCAGTTGTTCTGTTTTGGCGTTGCACCCTATTGCACCCTATTTCACTTTGCGTTTTTAAGCCCCAGTTGCACCCAGATTGCGCTCCCCAAAACAGGTTTCCGGCAAAAGGCTGCTGCGGAGATCCTCATTCCGCTGAAAACAGGGAGAAACCCTCAAAAACCCCATCCAGAGTGCTTTTTTCGCCCTTAACCCCCCATATATGGTGGTTTTTTCCTTTACAACGCTGGGGATTTTGTGTTCTTTTCACTCCCAGCATGTATTTGAAGAATTTGACTGTTCTAGGGTTCAAATCGTTTGCGGACAAGACCTCGCTGAATTTCCAGCCGGGTGTAACGGCCATCGTCGGGCCTAACGGCTGCGGGAAGTCCAATGTTTCGGACGCTATCCGCTGGGTTCTGGGCGAGCAATCCGCCAAAGCCCTGCGCGGCGGCGAGATGGCGGATGTCATTTTCAACGGCACGGATTCCCGGAAGCCCCTCAGCATGGCCGAGGTGTCGCTAACCATCGGCGGCGTCGATGGCGAACATCTTTCGGCGGCGGGCGTGGAAATCGCCTACAACGAGGTCACGCTGACCCGCCGGGTCTTTCGCGACGGTTCCAGCGAATACTTTCTCAACAAAACACCGTGCCGGCTGAAGGACATCCAGCAGCTTTTCATGGGCACGGGCGTCGGGCGCACCAGTTATAGTATTATGGCGCAGGGGAACATCACCCAAATCCTCTCCAGCAAACCCGAGGATCGCCGGCTGGTATTCGAGGAAGCCGCGGGCATCACCAAGTTCAAAGCTCAAAAGAAAGAGTCGCTCCGCAAATTGGAAGCGACCGACCAAAATCTGCTCCGCGTCGCTGACCTAATTCGCGAAGTGAAGCGCCAAATCGGCTCGCTTCAACGCCAGGCCGGCAAAGCTCGTCGTTACAAGCAACTGATGACTGAGCTGCAGCACCTCGACACGCAGTTGGCGCGCCATCATTTCGACGTCCTTCAAGCCGACATCCAGGCCCGCACAACGCAGTTGGAGCAATCGCGCCAGCAAATCGAGACGCTTTCCGAAACGGTCCTGCGCGCGGATAACGAAATTAGCATTTTGCGCGCGCAGTATTCCGAGCAGGAGCAGCAGATCGGCCACCTCCAGCAGCAGGGTTTGGAACTCAAGGGCCAGATCGACCGCAACGAAAGCCGCATTCATTTCAACGAAGATCGCCAGCGCGATTTGGAAGCGCAAAATTCCCGCGCCATGCAGGACATCGCGCAAGCCGACGAGCGCGTGGTGGCGGCCCGCCAGGAATTGGAGAGCGTCGCCGCCCGTTTGGCGACCGCCGAAGCGGCCGTCCTTGAACATCGCCAGACCTTGGACAGCAAACGCCAGGCATTGCAAACCGTTGAGCAAAGCCTTCGCGCCGATCAGGAAACGCTGCGCCAGGCGCAAGCGCGGGCCTTCGAAGCGACGCAGCACCTCAGCCGCGCCCGCAACGAAATCAACGCGCTGGATTTGCAAAAGCAGGGAAACGCCATCCGCCTCGAAAAACTTTCCGCCGAAAAAATTCAGCTCGAGGAAGAGCGTGTGGGCTTGGAGACCCGCTTGCAGCAATTTTCCGTCAGCGTGCAGGAAGAATTGCTGAACGCCCAAACGCACCGCGGCACTGTGGAAGAACGCCAGCGCCGCTTGCGCGAAATTCAGGAGCAACTGGTCGTCGTGACGCGCCAATTGGACGACGTCCTTCGCCAAAGCGCCGAAAAACGCTCACGGCTCAACGTGCTCGAGCAATTGCAATCTGAACACGAAGGCTTTGCGCCGGGTGCGTTGTCAGCCCTGAAAACGGCGACCAACGTTCTTGGTTCGCTCGCGGATAAAATCCGCGTGCCGGATCCGCACGTCGTAGCCATTGAAACCGCGCTCGGCCACCATCTTCAATTGGTATTGACGGAGCAGCCGGAGACCGCGCGGCAAATTCTCGACGACCTGCGCGAAAAGAAATCCGGCCGCGCCAGCATCGCCGCGTTGCAATTGGCTGCCCCCGCGGGCGCCGAGACGATCCAACACGAAGCTCTGGCGAGCTGTGTTTCCGCGATGAGCGTGATTCAGGCCGATCCGAGCGTGCAGCCGCTCTTGCAGCGCCTGCTCGGCCAGACTTGGATTGCGCCGGATTTGGCTGCTGCCACCGACGCTTGGCGCACGACCAACGGTGCTTGCGACTTTGTGACGGCAGCGGGCGAATTGTTGAACCGCAACGGAATTTTCACCGGCGGTTATGCCAGCGGCAATGGTTCCGGCAAAGCCGCCTCGTCTATTTTGGGCCGCAAGAATCAAATCGCCGAATTGCAGGCGGCGGTCGCGGCATTGCAGGAGAGTGTCAACGAATTCAGCCGGCAAAAGGGCGCCCTCGCCAGCGAGCAGACACAATTGCAGGCGGGCTTGCACGAGGCGCAAACGGCGTTGCGCACGCAGGAAGTCGCCATTGCCACGCGGCAGGGCGAGTTCAAGGCGCTGGAAAATTCCGCCCGCATGCTGCGCCAGAAAATTGAGACGGTTGTTTATGAAATCGACAGCCTCAAAGGGCAGGAAGAGGAGGGCTTGAAGAAGCGCGACGCCATCGCCACCCGCATCGCCACTCTCGAAACCGCCGAGCAGGAAAGCGTGGCCGCCGTCGCGCAGACGACGGCGTCATTGGAAGGATTGCGCCAGCAGCGCGACGCCGCCAATACTTCGCTCACCGAAACCAAAGTTGCGCTCGCCACCGAAGAGCAGTTGGCTCACTCCTTCGCCAATCAGAAGCGCCCGCTCGAACAGCGCATCACGGAATTGACGCATCTGGCCGAACAGCGCCGCAAGGAAGTTCAGTCTTTCCTCGACCGCAAACGCCAGGCGGAAATGGAAATTGCCGATGCGCGCCAGAAGATCGAAGCGCTCGCTCATCAACGCGAGCAAGTCAGCGCGCAAGTGACGGAAATGATGGAGCAGAAGAACGTCATCGAGGAGCAAATCGAGACGGCCGATGCTTCATTGCGCGAACAGCGCCGCGCCTTGAGCGATTTGCAAGCGCAACGCGGATCGGTGGAAGTTGAGTTGGCGCAGAAGACGATGGCTTCGCAAAACGTGCGCGACCGCATTCGCGAGAAATATCAAATCAACCTCGAAGATATTCGCAGCGAGTGCATCACCATCACGGTGGCCGAAGAAGGCGCGCCGAAAATCCAGACGCTGACACCCGAGGAGATGGCGGCCAGTGGAGCGGCGACCGATTGGGATGCCGTCGCGGCGCAAGTCGCGCAAGCGCAGTCGCGCATTGATGAAATGGGGCCGGTGAATCTCGTCGCCATCGACGAATACGAGGAAACCGAGCAGCGCTATCAATTCCTCACCAAGCAAAACGACGATCTTGTCCAAGCCAAAGCGCAATTGGTGGACGTCATCAATCGCATCAACACGCAAACGCGCCAGATGTTCGTCGAGACGTTTGAGAAAGTGCGCGATAATTTCCGAACGATGTTCGTCGAGATTTTCGGCGGCGGCAAAGCGGATCTTATTTTGACAGAAGAAGGCGACGTTTTGGAATGCGGCATCGACATCGTGGCGCGCCCGCCCGGCAAGCAACTGCAAAGCATCTCGCTGCTCTCCGGCGGCGAGCAGACGATGACGGCTGTTGCGCTATTGTTCTCGATTTATCAGGTGAAGCCCAGCCCGTTCTGCGTGCTGGACGAATTGGACGCCCCGCTCGATGAAGCGAACGTCAACCGATTCGTCAAAGTCCTCCAGCGCTTTCTGGTGCAATCGCAATTCGTCATCATCACGCACAACAAGCGCACCATTTCGATGGCCGACGTGCTTTACGGCGTGACCATGCAAGAGCATGGCGTGAGCAAAATTGTCAGCGTCAAATTCCACAAAGCGAATGAAACCGCCGAGGGAAATGGCGGCGGCGAAAATGGAAACGGCCATGCCGCCGAACACGCCAACGGAAACGGGAACGGTCACAGCCACGAAAATGGAAACGCGACCGCGGCAGCGGAGTCGTCGCCTCCCAATCGTCTGCGATCTGGCGAGGGAGCGCCGGAAGAAACCATTGTCATGGCCAAGTAAACAGACTACCTTCACATGCCTATGTCCGCTCACCACGATGCCGGGGAATTTATCGACAGTGACTTTCAGCCGTCGCAAGCGACTGTTGCCCCCGCGAAATCGTCCGGCCCCGCCGCGCCCAATCGTCCCCCCACGCGCGAAGAAATCGAGGCCATGGTCAGCGAAAAGCAAATCCGTCTGGCCGAGCTGAAGCGAGCCCAGGAGGAACTCGAGCGCGAGCGCGCCGGGCTTGAGGAGTTGCGCCGGCGTCAAGTTGAATTTCAGACTGGCCGCGATGAAATGCTGCATAATTTAACTCGTGGCATTGGTTTGCTCGAAGAGGCCGAAATGTCCGCCCGCCGCGAAACCGAAGCCATGGCCCGCACCCTGGCCGATTTTCGCGTGACCGTTCAAAAAGTCCAAGCCATCAACGAAAAGGCGTGGACCTCCGATAATCACCATGTTGAATTGACCACCGCTTCAACCACCGTCGAAAACGCGCGGATGGAATGGAACTCGGCGCGTTTGAGATTTTCGATTTTGAGCGGGACTGCGCCCAATGCCGCCGAATCGAAAACACCCGCACATCCATCCATTTTATCGCCTGAAACCAGCATGCTTCAGTTGTTCAAGATTGGCCTGGCGCTGACTTGGCCGCTGGTAGTTTTGGGCGCGGCGATATTCGCGGCGCTGTTATGGCGGCATTGATGGGGGACAAGGGATTGTTCAAGCGAAAAGCCGATCCCATTACTGAACGGTCGCGGGAGTTGACCGGCAAAATCGCCGAACTGGAAGCCCGCATCAAACAGCTCAACAAGCAGGTTGAGCCGGAAGACCCGAGGAAATTTCGCTCCACCGCCTATCCGCCGGGCGCCGCCGCGCCGCCGCGCACACCGCACCATCCTGAGCCGGTCTTCGAGCACGTCGACCAGAAACCGCTCAAGGAAATCGGCGAACCGCCGACGACCGAGTCGCATTTCAACGAGCAGGGCGCGCGGAAATTCGATCTCGTCGCGGCGCTGGATCGGTTCAAGAATTATTTCCGCAGCCCGCCCGCCGCCAATCCGAAGCTGGTGAATTATCTGGCCGCCGGGAACATTCAGGGATTGCGCCCGTTGCGCTACGAGAAAAGAGTGGCGCGAAATCGCTTCGTCGCGCTGACGCTGGTGCTTCTGATCGTGCTATTCGGTTTGTTTTGCTTCCTGACTCGGAAGCATTGAAATTCTTTCACCGAAATTTTGTTGCGCCCTTGTGGTTTTTGTCGCGCCATTTATCCTTTGAAAATGAATTTGCTGCCATTTGATCCGCAACCTCCCTACCGGCCCCGGTCCTTCGTGCCCAAGTCGATTGATTTGGGTGATTGGAAGCAGGTTGAGCCTTTGTTTGACAAGCTGGAGGCCGCAGCCGCCAAAGCCCGCACGGCGGCGGAATTGGAGCGCTGGCTGATCGATGGCGGCGAATTGACGGCGGCGCTCGATGAGGAATCGTCCCGGCGCTACATCGCGATGACTTGCCACACGGATAATCCCGAGGCGGAAAAGGCCTATCTTCATTTCGTCGAGAACGTGGAGCCGTTCACCAAGCCGAAGCAGTTCAACCTGGCAAAGCTTTACCTCGCGCACCCGGCGCGGGCCGGACTTTCAACGGATCGATATTTTGTTTTTGACAGAAGTTGCCAGGTGCAGGTGGAGCTTTACCGCGACGAAAACGTCCCGCTGGAAACGGAGGAGGCCAAGCTCTCGCAGCAATACCAGAAGCTGATCGGCTCGCTGACGGTGAAGTTTCGCGGCGAGGAAAAAACGCTCGTGCAAATGGGCCGTTTCCAGGAGGAGACTGACCGCGCTCTCCGGCAGGAAGCGTGGGAATTGTCGGCGCAGCGACGATTGCAAGAAGCCGACCGCATTGAAGAACTCTTTGAGAGTTTGCTCAAACTCCGGGAAAAAATCGCCGCCAACGCCGGGTTTCCCAACTACTTGGAATACGCTTTCAAATTACGCGGCCGCTTCGATTACACCGCCGAGGATTGCCGCAAATTTCACGACGCCATCGAGACGTGCGTGGTTCCCGTGCTTCGCAAGTTACAGGAGCGCCGCCGCGAAAAGCTGGGGTTGGCGACACTTCGCCCGTGGGACCTAGCCGTTGATCCGGCGAGCCAGGCGCCGTTGAGACCCTTCGAAAAAGTGGATGCGCTGATCGAATCCACCCAGGATATTTTCAACCAATTGGACAGTTCGCTAGCCGCTGATTTCCGGCTGATGCGGGAAAAGCGCTTGCTGGATTTGGAGAATCGCAAAGGCAAAGCGCCGGGCGGCTACCAATCCACCCTGAACGAATCGCGCCTGCCGTTTATTTTCATGAACGCTGTTGGCATGCAGCGCGACGTCGAAACCATTTTGCACGAAGCCGGCCACGCCTTTCACGCCCTGGCCGCCCGCGAGGATGACATGTACGCCTACCGCAGCGCGCCTATAGAATTTTGCGAAGTGGCGTCGATGAGCATGGAATTGCTCGGCAATGAATTTCTCGAAAAATTCTATTCCACCGATGACGCCCAGCGGGCGCGGCGGAAGCATCTTGAAGGTATTATTGACATCTTCCCGTGGATCGCGACCGTCGATGCGTTCCAGCACTGGATTTACTCGCATCCCGGCCACACGCGGCCAGAGCGCCAGCAGGCGTGGGTGGATCTGATGAAGCGCTTCGGCGGCGATGTCGATTGGAGCGATTACGAATCGGTTCGCGCAAATTTGTGGCACCGCCAGCTTCATATTTTCCTGCATCCGTTCTATTACGTGGAATACGGCATCGCGCAACTTGGCGCTCTGCAAGTTTGGAGCAATTCGAAGTCCGACAAGGCAGGCGCGTTGAAGGCTTATCAGCGCGGATTGGCGCTGGGCGGCTCGCGCCCGCTTCCCGAATTGTTTGAAGCCGCCGGGTGCAGATTTGATTTCAGCCGCAAGACCGTCGAGCCACTGGTGCAAATGGTGCAATCCGAACTCGTGAAGCTTGGAGAATAGCGGCGGCGCGTTCCGGCATGTCCAAAATGTTGAAATCGTCGGGCGGGATTGGCGCGGCCACCATGACCAGCCGCGTGCTGGGCCTGGTGCGGGAGCAGGTCTACGCCGGCTTTATGGGGACTGGCGACGTGTATGGCGCGTTCGTATTCGCTTTCACTGTGCCGAATCTTTTTCGCCGGCTTCTTGGTGAAGGTTCGCTGACGGCGGCGTTCATTCCGGTCTTTAAGGCCAAGGAGAAAACGGAGGGCGCGGAATCCATGTGGAACGCGGCGAACGCGGTCATCTCCGGTTTGCTGGCGGTTTCGGCGGGAATCATATTTGTGGCGCTGGCGGTGCTTGGCGCGCTTTTGCTGCTTGGGCATTGGGATCCCAATACGCAGCTCATGCTGAAGCTGATGGGGATGATGTTTCCCTATATGGGCTTGGCATGCCTGGGCGCGGTGTTCATCGGCATCCTCAATGCGCGCGGCCATTTTTTTATTCCGGCCCTCGGTGCGGCGGTCTTGAACGTGGTGATGATCGCCTCGGTGCTCCTCCTCGCGCCGAGAATGGGGCCGACGCTCAACACAAGAATTTACGCCCTCGCCATCGGTGTTCTGGCGGCGGGCATTGCGCAGGCGTTCTTCCAATATCCGACGATGCACCGCGAGGGATTTCGCTATCGCTGGGTCACGCCGTGGCGCGATCCAGCCGTCCGCGAGGTTGTCAAGAAAATGATTCCCAGCACGATTGGAGTGGCGGCTTTTCAAATCAATGTCTCGCTGACGCAGGGGCTGGCCTTTGGTGAGAATGCGAAAATCCTGGCGCAATTTGCCTACGCAGTTCGCTTGATGGAATTGCCGCAAGGCGTATTCGGCCTGTCCCTGGCCACCTTCCTGCTGCCAACCCTGGCCGGACTGGCAATCGATAAAAATTATCCTCAATTCCGGCTGACCCTTCGCCAGGCAGTGGGGCATTTGATTTTTATCAACTTGCTCGCGTCGGTGCTTCTTTTCACGCTCGCCGAGCCGATCATCCGGCTGCTTTTTGAACGCGGGCTTTTCAACGCGCATTCGACGGAGCGCGTAAGTTTTGCGCTCATGTGCCTCGTCCCGGGATTAATTGCGTTCTCGCTCGTCAACATTTTTGCGCGCGCTTTCTACGCGGTTAATGATCTCGTCACGCCAATGAAAATAAGCGTTTTCTGCCTGGTCATAAATTTGATCATGGCGGCGACATTGTTGCTGGTGTTTAACCTTGGAGCAGGCGCGCTGGGCGTTGCCAATTCCACCAGCGCGGTGGTCAATTTATCTTTGCTCGCTTTTGCGTTGAGGAAAAAATTGCGGACGCTCGAAATGAAAACGGTGCTCGGCCAACTGCCTTCGCTCGCCGCAGCGGGATTGGTGGCTGGCTTGGTGGCTTGGCGGGGCGCGAAACTCTGGTCGAACCATTTTGGCCACGCCACGCTCCTGCCTCGGTTGGGAGAAGTTTTTCTGCCGATGATTGCGGCCAGCATCGTTTATTTCGTGCTGTGCTGGTTCATGAAAGTTTCGTCCGCTCGCGAAATGCTCGCGATGATCACATCGCGCGTCGCCCCAGAAAGGTAAGGACGCTTTGCCCCTCCTTCGCTAATTCTACGGTGGGCGTGGGATGAATCCTCTGAGCGCGAATCAGAATTTGCAAACTCACTTTCCCCCGCGGCATCGGTTCAAATTTGGTTTGCTTGGATTTGATTTGCATTTTGCTTCCAATTCCTTCGACAAATAAATTAACACGGGGGGCATTGCTGGCCTTCAATGCCCCCGTGCCAAGCTTAGCAATGTAATTGTTGTGTGTCCGAGAAAAAAGAAAAGGAGTTTCTAAAAAGGGACAGATCGACTCTTGAATCGGTCCCGGGGGCGCTGTAGCGGATCGTCTTCGGTTCGGCGCAGCAATCCGACTCTGCCAAAAGCTGATCTGTGTCCGTGCCCTTTGCTGCCGCGAGTTTTCCCTTGTCGCTCCGCGCCGGGTTGCCCATTCTCCATGGCACATGGCGGAGCGTAAAATGACAGACGTGCTGGCGAAGCCGGACGCGGCGTTGGAAATGACGCTGCGGCCATCGCTTTTCTCCGAATTTGTCGGCCAGGCCAATGTCAAGGAACGCCTCGAAATTGCCGTTCAAGCCGCCAAGCAACGCGGTGAAGCACTTGACCATTTGCTCTTCAGCGGCCCGCCGGGGTTGGGAAAAACGACCCTGGCTAACATCATCGCCAAGGCGATGGGCACGAACCTCAAATGCACCAGCGGCCCCACCATCGAAAAAGCCAGCGACCTTGCGGGATTATTGACAAACCTGGAGGAAGGCGACGTCTTGTTCATCGACGAAATCCATCGCCTTCAGAAAAGCATCGAGGAATATCTCTATCCTGCGATGGAGGATTACAAGCTGGATATTATTATTGACCAGGGGCCGAACGCACGCAGCGTGCGTCTTTCGCTCCCACGCTTTACTTTGATTGGCGCAACGACGCGAAGTGGCTTGCTGACGGCTCCACTGCTGACGCGCTTTGGCATTCGCGAGCGGTTGGATTATTACCACGCGGATCAATTGCAAAAAATTCTTCTTCGCTCCGCCAACCTTCTCGGGGTGGCGATGGAGGATGGCGGAGCGTCGGAAATCGCCCGCCGCAGCCGTGGAACGCCGCGCGTCGCCAACAATCTTCTCCGCCGCGTCCGCGATTTTGCGCAAGTGCGCGGCGACGGCCGCATCACGGTGCCAATTGCCGACCAGGCGCTGGCCATGCTCGCCATCGACCAAAACGGTCTCGATGAAATGGACAAGCGGATTCTCGAAGCCATCGTGGTAAAATTTGGTGGCGGCCCGGTCGGAGTGAATTCGCTGGCCGTTTCCGTCGGTGAAGAACCGGACACGCTGGAGGAGGTTTATGAACCGTTCCTCATCATGGAGGGCTATCTCAACCGCACCCCGCAAGGCCGCGTGGCCACCGAGCTGACTTACAAGAAGCTTGGCCTGAAAATGGGCGGCGGTAAACAGCCAGGGCTGTTTCCTTCCTAATTGGCACATGGGATGAAATGGGAGTAATGTGTCAAATAAATTACTATCCGATAATCTGTGTTGATCTGTGTCCATCTGTGGCCAAAAATTTATCCATCTTCAGCCAGTAATTCCCTTGCGCCTGTGGTTCCAGCGTTTTAAGTTACGCTGTATTATTGTTTGCCATGCACACTGTCCAGCCAGTCAGAACGTCGTCTCCCCGGAAAAAATCCCGGGGCGCTATTTTCACGCCTCATAGTCTCGCTCCGAAACAGGTTGTTTCCGAATTGGAAAAACATCTGCTCGTCGATGGATTCAAACTGGTGATTGATTTGGAGAAGAGCAAGGGCTCCACGCTCGTCGATGCGGTCACAGGGAAAAAATTCATCGACTTCTATTCCTTCTACGCGTCGATGCCGATTGGATTCAATCATCCGCATTTCGACTCTCCTGCAGTTCAGGCGGATTTGCTGGCGGCGGCGAAATTGAAAATCGCCAATTCGGACGTTTACTCCGTCCCCTACGCCGAGTTCGTTGAAACTTTCGCTCGCGTTATGGGAGTCGCGCCGCTGGAGAGATACTTTTTTATCGACGGCGGATCTCTGGCGGTTGAGAACGCGCTCAAAGCGGCCATGGATTGGAAAGTCCGCAAGAACATCGCCGCCGGACTCGGCGAGCGAGGCACGGAAATTCTCCATTTTCAAAAAGCATTTCACGGACGCAGCGGCTACACGATGAGTCTGACGAATACCGATCCGCGAAAGACGGATTTGTTCGCCAAATTTCCGTGGCCGCGCGTGAGCACCCCGTTCCTCGATTTCTCTCTTCCCGAAGATGAGCGTTTAAAAAATGTCGCGGCGAAGGAGGCGCAATCGGAATCGGAAATTCGCAAATTCATCGCCGAGCGTGGAACGGACATCGCCGCGATCATCATTGAAACCGTGCAAGGCGAAGGCGGCGACAATCATTTTCGTGGCGAGTGGCTTCGCGCATTGCGGCGCATTTGCGATGAGAGCGAAATGCTTTTGATATTTGACGAAGTGCAGGCGGGCATGGGTGTCACCGGGAAAAATTGGTGCTGCCAGCATTTCGATGTCCTGCCAGATTTGCTCGTCTTCGGCAAAAAAGCGCAGGTCTGTGGCGTCATGGCCGGACCGCGGTTGGACGAGGTGAAAGACAACGTCTTTCGTTTGCCCAGCCGCATCAATTCAACCTGGGGCGCGAATTTTTGCGACTTCGTGCGTTCGACACATTTTCTGCGGATTATCGAAGAGGAAAATCTCGTCGAAAACGCGCGCATCCAAGGCGCGCGTCTAGTGGAGGAACTTCGCCAAATCGCCAAGAAGCATCCCGCCATGACCGCCGTGCGCGGGCGGGGTTTGCTGCTGGCGTTTGATTTGCCCGATCGCGCGGCGCGCGACAAGTTCTGGAGCGCTGCCTATGAACTCGGCTTGTTCGTGCTCCGGTGCGGCGAACGCTCGATCCGTTTGCGCCCGACACTCGACCTCAAGGACGACGCGCTAGAATCCGCCGTGGAAATCATGGATGCCGTGGCCTCTCGACTTTTGCTGTAAATGAAAACAAAGTCTAAAGCGACATCTCCAACGGCAATTCTACGCAAGCTCGGTCTGCAATCGGATAACGCTGGTGTTTTCGACGGTGAATGGTCGGGCAGCGGCCCGGTGATCAAGAGCATTTCGCCCATCGACGGCAAAACGCTCGGCTCGGTGCGCACGGCGACGGAGCAGGATTACGAACGCGCGATGAAAAAGGCCACCGTTGCTTTTGGTGCGTGGCGCTCCGTCCCCGCGCCGAAGCGCGGCGAACTCATCCGCCAATTCGGCAATGCCCTTCGCGAGGCCAAATCCGATCTTGGCCGGCTTGTGTCGCTGGAGGCTGGAAAGATTCTGCCCGAAGGAGAAGGCGAAGTGCAGGAGATGATCGATATCTGCGATTTCGCTGTCGGACTCTCGCGTCAACTATACGGATTGACGATGCCGTCCGAACGCCCGGGCCACCGGATGAGCGAGCAATGGCATCCGCTTGGCATTGTCGGAATTATTTCCGCTTTCAACTTTCCCGTCGCTGTGTGGGCGTGGAACAGCGCGCTGGCGATTGTGTGCGGCGATGCGACAATTTGGAAACCATCCGAGCAAACACCACTCTGCGCCATCGCGACTATCAAAATCGCCGAACGAGTCTGCCGTGCCAATGGCATTGATCCGGCGGTGTTCAGCCTTGCCATTGGCGGACGATCCGTCGGCGAGAAGATGGCGCTCGATAAACGCCTTCCGCTCGTTTCGGCTACTGGCTCGACGCACATGGGCCGCGATGTCGGCGAAAAAGTTCAGCGCCGTTTGGGCCGGGCGCTTTTGGAATTGGGCGGCAACAACGCCATCATTGTTGCGCCGTCGGCGGATTTGGAATTGGCCACGCGCGCAATTTTGTTTGGCGCGGTCGGAACGGCTGGGCAGCGCTGCACCAGCACGCGCCGTGTTTTTGTGCATCAATCGCTGGAAGGCGAATTGACGAAACGCCTCAAAGCGGGCTATCGCCAGGTGCCAATTGGGAATCCGCTGGCAGAAGGCACACTCATGGGGCCGCTGATCAATCTCAACGCTGTGGATGCCATGCAAAAGGCGCTGGGACGACTCCGCGAAGAAGGCGGGCAAGTCCTCTATGGCGGGAAGCCGCTGGCCGGCGAAAAATTTCCGGGTGGCCGCTATGTCGAGCCGTGCCTTGCGAAAGCGAAGGCGGATTTGGCAATCGTGCAAGAGGAGACATTTGCGCCGATTCTCTATTTGATTTCCTACGAAAAAATCGAAGACGCCATCGCCTGGCAAAATGGCGTGCCGCAGGGATTGAGTTCCGCGATTTTCACCAATGATTTGCGCGAAGCTGAACAGTTCCTGTCCAGCCGCGGGAGCGATTGCGGCATTGCCAATGTGAACATCGGCACCAGCGGTGCGGAAATCGGCGGCGCGTTCGGCGGCGAAAAAGACACCGGCGGAGGCCGGGAAAGCGGAAGCGACTCCTGGAAAAATTACATGCGCCGCCAGACCGTGACTGTCAACTATTCGGGTGCCTTGCCATTGGCGCAGGGGATCAAATTCGGCGGCGGCGAGTCGTAGGTGCGCGGCAGATTGCCGGCGTTCGTTGAAGCAGGCGGCTGCCAATCCGCGCGCACGCGAGGCAGGCTCTTTGGGTGATGATCTTGAATGTAGGAGATGAGCTTCTCGCGCACCTCGCAGCGCAAATCCCACGCCTTGGACGCATCCGCCGCGGTGCAGAGCACGCGGATTTGCATCGTGTGCTCGGTGGCGTCGGAAACTTGCAGATTCCAGAAACGTTTGTCCCATAAGGCGCAACTTTCCACTATTTTGCGCGTTGCTTCGCGGGTTTCCGCAACGGGCAGAGAGTAATCGACCCACAACAGCACCGAGCCGAGCAATTCCGCTGAGGTGCGCGTCCAGTTTTGAAACGGCTTCTCGATAAAATCGCTCAGCGGCACGACCAATCGGCGGTCATCCCAGATGTGAATGACCACATAGGTCAGAGTAATTTCTTCAATGCGCCCCCATTCGCCTTCGACGATAACGACGTCATCAAGACGGATGGGTTGCGCAAGGGCGATTTGAAAACCGGCGAACAAATTGGCAATGGTCTTCTGCGCAGCGAAACCGACAATGATTCCGACCACGCCCGCCGAGGCCAGCAAGCTGGTGCCGAGATGGCGCACTTCCTGGAACAGCATCAAAATCGACGCTATGGTGAAAAGTCCAATGAGGAAATAAGCCGTCTTCGACATGACCTGCACCTGGGTCCGAATTTTGCGGGCTTGCAGATTGTCCGCCGTGGTGATGTCGAATTTCAGCAGGACGACATTCTCTCCCAGCCCGATGGCCTGAAACAAAATCACCGCCACCGCCACAATGAGCAGAATGCTCGTTCCCTTGGTGACAAAACCCGCATATTCCGCGGGCAAACCAATCACCGGCAAGGCCAGAATCACCGCGACAACCGGCACGATGACGCGCAGGCATTTCCCAAGCAGCGGGACGAACAATTGATCGATTTTGCTCCCGCGCTTGACGGACCAGGCTGTGAGGCGCGCCTCAAGCAATCTTGTCAAACGAATGAATAGCCAGAAGGAAATGAGGAACACGCCAATGTCTATAATCGTGCCAAGAACGCGGAGGGAAGCCTCGGCATTGGAAGGCGGGAAAACTCTGCGAAAGATGATCGCCACGGCCAGATAGATTCCGCCCACCCAAATGAAAGCGTAGAGCGGCTTTGCCAGCACAAAGGCAAATTGATGCCATGGCAATTCCTTCGTTTCCGAACTGGCCGCCGCCTTCATCTTCTTGCGGAGATACAGCGCGGCGATGCCATGCGCCAGAAGGAGCAGAAGGATGATCGCCACGACAGTGGCAATATCCTCCCACGTCAATTTGCCAAAAGCGGGCTGAGTCACTGCTGGGCCAAAAATGCTTTCCAGACATTTCCCAAAAATGGCAGATAGCCCGTTGGCCAGATCGTACCAGAAGCTTTTGTGTGCCTGTGTTTCGTTCATATGAATGTTGCCCGGTAGCCATATTGGGGAACCAGCCCGGCCAATAGCATCGTTCGCCTGCAAAGGAGAAGAGTCAATGGGGGGTGAAACCCTACTTTCCGTTAAAGGGACGCCTCGCCGAGGCGTCCGGGGACATTCGCGAGTCCGAACGCGTTCGAAAAACCCCACGGCCTCGGACGCCTCGCCGAGGCGTTCCCTGCCTCGCTTCGCGAAAACAGATCGAATTCCGCTATTCTGAAGTCAATACTAGATCATCAAATCGGATCGGCGTGCCGGAAACGGGGCTGCCCCAGATGGATGGGCGTCCAGGCCTCGGAGCAGTTTTGTCGACAAACGAAACCATCCACGCCGCGGGTTCTGTTCCGGATTGCGGCCACGCTTTGCCTTCGACTTTCCAAGTCGATGCATCAGCCTGGCGAATTTGCAATTTGAACACTGTCCATTCACCACTTTTCCAGTGGAACGGAACAGAGGCGACTGAGTCGTCGCCGCGATAGATTTCCAGCGTGTCTTTCGCAGGAAGAATTTTTAATTTGAAACCATTCTGCCCGTCCAGCCCGACTCCGAATTGAGGGAATCGCCGTCCCTTGCTGGTTCCAAAAATGCGCGCGCTGACGCACACGCCCGCGTTCGTCGTCGGGCCGAACAGGACGCCGAACGTGTCCAGAGGCGCGCCGGGCAATTCGAGGAATTTATTGCCATCGCTTTCTTTGACCGAAAAATCGCCATCAAGCACAAGAAAATCCTGCGGAGCGGGGCCGACTTCCGCTTTTTCAAAATTGTTGGAGAAAAGCGTTTTTCCCGCATCGTCCGCGAAAACAGGAGAAGCCGCGAAAACCAGAACCGCGATGGCAGTGAGCAATTTCATGTCGTGTCAAAAATTATTCGTTTCGCAACGCAGGCAGCAATTCCCCGCGCAGGGCAAGCCGCGCCGCCGCCCAAGTCCAAAACAGGCCGCTCAACAGCACCAACCCAAGCATCGCAGCCAGCGAAAAATAAGATAAGCGGGACGAGGGCGAAAGCAAGACCGGCAGGAGCGCGACAAGAGCAGCCGCCACGCCCACCGCGAGACCGAGAATTTGGAGCGCGGCGTGCTCGACTACCACGAGTTTGCGCAGCGCGCCCGGTGAATAGCCGACGGCTCTCAGCAGAGCCAATTGCTGGCGGCGCTCGAGCACATTGCGCATCACGACCACACCAAGCCCGAGGCTCCCCAGCAACAATCCCAATCCGCCCAGAACTTCAAAAGTGTCGAGGTATGTATTCTGCACGGCGTTGAAGGCGTTGAGACGTTCCGCGGCCGGCGTCAATTCAAGTCCGCGGTCTCGCAAGCCACGCGTCAGTGCGCTTGACACGGCTGCCGCATCCGGCGCGGGCGCGTCAACCAGGAACATGCGGTAACCGGCCTCCCCGGGGAAGTGGCGGACGAAATTCGATTCGGAAATAATGAGGCTCCCTTGCAAAATTGAATTGGCCAGCGCCCCGACCAGCCGAACTTTGAAAGCGTGGCCATGCTCGTCGGCGTAATTGACAGTGTCGCCTAGTTTTTTGTGGAGCGCCCAGGTAATCGTTGCGTCGTCGCCAATGGCCGGAACTTCGTCGGTGGCTCCAGATTGTGCGAGCGAATCCCACGGGCTTTTCTTCAACGAACTGTCGGCCAATTGCGAAAAGGTGAATGCGCCGCGCTTTTGCAATTCTGCCGCGTCCACTCCGAGCAATTGCGGCGATTGCGCGCGGTTCAAATTAAGGCAGCTTGCATCGTCGCCATCGTGAACGCGGCACGCAACGACGGACACATTCTTCAATGCACTGTCTTCCAGCGAGAAAAACTCGCGGCCTGCCGGCGTGTTCAAATCCTGCACAATGGGCAAAGCGGATTGGCCGATGAAGGCGAATCCACCTGTTCCCGACGAACGGCCAGTTTCGGTGGTGGCGTCCAATTTGTTGGCCTGGATGGCGGCAATAATGAACGCGCCGCTGGCCAGCAACGCCACAATGGCGACGCTCCGGCGCCGTTGCCGCGTGCAACTGCGAATGCCGAGGCTCGTCAGCGTCAGCGGACGCGAACCTTCCCGCGCCCCGAGACGG
Source organism: uncultured Verrucomicrobiae bacterium (assembly GCA_963764165.1). Classification (GTDB taxonomy): domain Bacteria; phylum Verrucomicrobiota; class Verrucomicrobiia; order Limisphaerales; family Palsa-1400; genus Palsa-1400. The sequence goes on along the minus strand of CAVXRD010000002.1, from coordinate 153,324 downwards.
CGAATCCAAACCGCTGCCCCCGCCACCGCCGCGATCAAAAATAAAGTTCCCGCGCCGAAAAACGATTCCACATCCGCAGTGTTGTGTTTGCTTAATGAAGAAGCGACCAACGCCAACGCGCCAAGTCCAGAGACCGCGGAGAGCCAGCCGGCCCAATTCCGTTTTCGCTTTACGTTCGCCACTGAGCGTTCCATTTCATTCCCCTGTTCGAGCAATTCCCGCGCGGGACGTTTGGTCTGGCCGCGCACGGCCAGCCAGATTACCAGCATACTAACGAGAATTCCGCAGACGCCGCCCGTCGCCAGAGTTTCGCCGGTCACGTGAAACTTGAGCGGCGATTCCGCCACAGCTTCGCGCCAGAGAGTGGTGAGGCCAAATAAAATGCCCTTCGCGTAAAGAATTCCGCCCGCGATTCCTAATACGCTGCCGGCCGCTGCGATGACAACGCCTTCGCGCATCAGCAGCCGCCGAACCTCTCTTGGCCGCCAGCCAAGCGCGAGCAGAATGCCAATTTCCGTGGCGCGTTTTTCCAGTGCGAAGTGAAAGAGCAAAGCCAGCAAAATCAGCGCCGCGACGACAAGGAAGAAACTGAAGCCAATGAACAATCCGCCGAAATCCTCCGCCTGCGAACTGGCCGCCAGCGCCTGCTCGCGAATGGAGATGAATTTCAAACCGAGCGCATTCGGGTCCAATTTCGCCAGCATGCCGCGCTCGATTTCCTCCCGTGAGGTTCCCGATGGGAAGCGAATCGCCGTCACGTCGCCAAAGCGGTTCTTCCACATCCGCCGGCCAGCCGCGAGCGTGACGAATGCCTTGGGAGTGCCGCGATATTGTTTCCAATACGCTTCGTCCTTGGGGCGGATTTTTTTCATGTCGATGGCGAAGCCCGCGTCCCAATTCTCCGTCTTCTCCGCCTTGGCAATTCCCGGAAAATCCGGCATCAAGGTGCGGTCCGCCGTCGGGCCGTCCATCGGTGAAATGCCGCGAACGCGAAACTCGTCCTGCCTGGTTTCAAGGCGATGCGTGTTTCCCAGAACGAAGTAAGTCAGCTTAAGCGAATCGCCGGGCTTGGCTTGCAAATCGTCCGCCAGCCATTGGTTCAGGACAATTTCGTCGTCCTTCATGCCGGACGGCGTGAGCGGTGCTCCGGCGGCGGCAACCATCGAGTAAGGCGTGGATTTCTGGCCATCGCGCAGTTCGTTGACAAAGTATGTCAGTACTAAATTCGGATTCCCAGCGGCGGCATCGACAATGTCGCGATCAATGAACACGCGCCCGGAACGCAACTCCAGACCGCCACCCGGCACATCGCGCCATTCCAAACCCGCGTCCGCCAAGTTCCAATGTGCTTTCAAATCCGGCGCTTTGCCGCTATCGGAAGTCAATAATAGATTTGCGCGGTTGGTCTGGTCGACTTTGCCTTGGAGCCAATCGAGCGGAACGAATGCATTGAGCGGCGAGGCAATATTCGCCTGCAATCCGAATCGCCCGAAGTCCGCATCCGGAACAATCGCGCTGACCGCGAGGCGCAAACCCGCGGCCACGTCTTCGCGCGGAGAAATCGGCGCTTCCTGCGAAAGCAGCGATGGCTTCTGGACATGCAGCACGACCGTATCGCCGATCTTGGTGCGCAACTGTTTGGCGAGCGCTTCATTGAGGACAACCGAATCGGGCGCGATTTTTTCGGCCTCGGGCTTTTCTGCCAAATTCCAAAAATGCGCATCGACGCCCAGAATTTGAACGTGATTGGCACGGGCAGAATCATCAGGCAAGGCAGCCGTGCCTGGCAAAACCAGCAACGCAGCCGAATTCGTAAAAGAATCCTCCAAAGCCGAGCGGAAAAATCGATCGCCCGATCCGAGGACATACGTAGCGCGACCGATCCGCGCCAGAGCCATATCGCGCAAACTCTCGCGCACGCAATCGCCAATGGCCAGAGCGCCCACCAAGATCGCCGTCGATACCGCAACGCCAAGCAGAGTGCCAATATGGCTGCGGGCGTAGAATTTCAAATTGGAACGAATTAAACTCATCCATTGCCGCCAGAGGACGACTCATTCCAGCGCACCTCCGCTTGATCGCTAAACCAAATTCCTGCAAACCAACTCCCGCATCTGACCCAACCAGATCGCACACGACCAAGACTATCCCTAATCGAAACAGAATAAACAGCTTGGTTTCGTGACGTCGTCCACCATCGAAATCCCCCTGAATTGAGCGGTCGTTTCCACTCTAAAATCTCAAACTCGTTTTCACGAGCCCACTCCCGAAGAATCGATAGGGAGCGACGATTGCTCTCTCGAATTACAAGAAATAAGCACCCGACGATGCACGCGCCGAGAAAAAGCTCAAATCCAATTTGTAAATTCGCTCTCACTTGTAACGTGCGCTCAACTAAAGAACCGGCGCAAACGCGTAGCTAGCGGATGCTGCGCGTCTCCCAGTGCCGGAACCGACCAGCGACCATTGGCGTCGTCAAGCATGACACGCCCGGCGGTCATTTCTCCAACATCAAGCCTCTTATGCGCCGATCAGTTCAGCGCGAGCCAGTGCGGCGTCAAAAATTTGAAGCAGGCGGTCTTTTTGGCGGACAACCGCCTCGGAGGTCTTGAGCGTCGATTCCAAAGACAAACCTGATTGCGGATCTGTGAGTCTAAGAATTCGCGCCCCGTCCCGCAGTTTGACCAACTCCAATTGAATTCTGTCATGATCAACCATCGTTTCTATTCTTCCCGAAATCCGTAAAATTGCAACATTCGATTCAGGTTCTCAACCGAGACGTCACCCCACGTTTGTTGGGCGCGTTTCGCTGCTGCTTCAAACCCCGCTTCGTTCAGTTCGCAAACGCTATCCGGAGGATGAATCGCCGCTACGGTCGCGGCTTCAAGGATTTCATGATATAAAGTGATGGACAACTCGTCTTCTGGCAGGCTTGAACGAATAGCCAAACTGAATTTCCGCCCCACGATTCGTGTCTGCGCAATCGCCTCAACACCCAAGGCATCAACCATTGGCTGGTCTGTAAAATCAATTTCAGAAATGATAAAAACTCCGCCTACCTGCTGTCCCAAGAATGATTCAATTTCAATCATGTGCTGCAGTCGATTAGTTACAAAAATGGATCCAGCAGCCGCACCGCCCCGTCCCGCAATTTCACCAATGTCCGCCTGGCATCCACCTCGGCTTGCGTGGCCTGCCGGGCTCCTTGCAGCTTGCTTTGGAAAACTCCTTCCAGCGCGTGGGCGAGATTGGGACAATAGCATTCGAGGTTGAATTCGAAGTTTAAGCGGAGGCTGCGCGTGTCCCAGTTGCCGGACCCGACTAGCGACCATTGGCCGTCGACAAGCATCAGTTTGGAATGATCAAAGGGCGGCGGGCCGAGCCAGATGTTGCAGCCGCGCTCGAGCACCTGCCACCACATCGCCCGCGAAGCCCAATCGACGTAAGGCAAATTGCTGCGGCCAGGCAGGACGATGTCGACTTTCACGCCGCGCAGAGCGGCCAGGTTTAATGCCGAGACGATGGCGGGATCGGGCAGGAAGTATGGCGTGACAATTTTCACCGAATCGCGCGCGCAGGAAAGCGCGGCCAGGATTGTCCAGCGAAGCTTTTCAAAATCTTCGTCCGGGCCGTCCGGAATCGCGCGGGATAAAACATCCCCCTTCGGCACGAGCGACGGAAACCATGCAGCGCCCGAAAGTGGTTCGCCTTTCACGAAGGCCCAGTCGTTGACGAACGCTTCCTGCAACTGCGCCACCACCGGACCTGCCAGGCGAAAATGCAGATCGCGGACGGGCTTCTTGGGATTTTTCTTCACGAGATTGCCCTCGCGCAAATTCATCCCGCCAGTGAATCCGAGAACGCCATCGACCACCATGAGCTTGCGGTGATTCCTGAGGTTCATGGTTCCGAGCCGCCATGGAGCCATCGTAGGCAGGAATCTTCCGTATGGCACGCGCTCGCGATGAAGCGCATGGGTGATGGACGGCACGGAATAATGCGTTCCGGCGGCGTCGATAATGACGCGCACTTGAACTCCCCGCTTCACGGCGCGGCTGAGGGCGTCAACAAAAATACGACCGTTGCTGTCGTTGTCAAATATATACGTCGACAGGCCGATGGTGCTCCTGGCCTGTTCGATGGCCTCCAGCATGACGGGATACGCGGCGTCGCCGTTCACCAGCGGCTCGACCGAGTTGCCCGCCACCAGCGGACGGCGCACAATATTTTGGACGGCGTGCGACAGTTGTTCGAGATGCGCGGCGCATTCAGGAAGACGCTGATTCTCGTGCTCGGAAACCGTTTCCGGCGGCGGTGATCCCTGCGGGCGATTCGAGGCGCCGCGCAAAAGAACCGCCTTTCGCCGCACGCGATTGACTCCGAGCACGAGATAGAGCGCGGGGCCCAGCGCGGGGAGCAGGCAGATGAATCCGATCCACAACACCGCAGCGCGGGTATCGCGTTTGTTGAGGATGGCATGCGCGGAGGCCAAGCCCGCCGCAATTAACGTCAGCACCGCCACGGCATGCGGCCAAAAGTCAATGAGGCGATAAAGGAAATTCACGCTGTCCGAGCAATATCATTTTCGCGGAGGCAAGTCAGCACAAAGAACTTGGCCACAGATTTACCCAGATCAACACAGAATTTTAGGACCGGAGGCCGCCCATCGCGCAGATGCGTGGGGATCAATTGACATCGTCCAGCTTCGCCTGAATCAGATTTATCTGTGTTGATTTGTGTAATTCTGTGGCTTGCCTCCTCTGGGAGTGTGCATGGCAACGCACATGGGTGTGCGCCGGAATTCCCATTTCATTCGCCGCTTAACTGCGACAATGTTTGGCCACACAAAAGAAAGGCACGTCGCCATTGGTTGACAGATTCAAGAGCAAGGAGGGATGGCGGGCGCTGTTTTCTGTGAATTGTTGGTGGAGGACTTAACATGATAAAATTCGTCGAGATCAGTCATCGCCGGTCGGCTGGGGCCGGGGGCAAATTCAAATTCAACTTTAAGCTCAATTCCGTTTTTGTTTTTTTGCGCCAATGTCTGGTGAATTGGGTTGGGGGTTATCGGCGAGATGAGCGTGGGAGGGCGAGGCTCCTGCCGAGCTGTCAACGGTTCGTTTATAGCGCAGGTTTTCAAACCTGCGGTATCGCCGATTTCCAAATCGGCTTGCCGTTATTCCGCGCGCAGGCTTGGAAGCCCGCGCTGCAGAGATGGCTCGGCGGGAGCCTCGCCCTGCCAATGTTCATGATGATTTGCGCAGTGTCAGCGTCCGCCAATACAGTCACCTTCACCAACAATGCAGCCATCGGCTTTGGCAATACCAACTACGACGGGCTGGATATTATCATCACCAATTGCAGAGTGACGATTGATGGCCCGCACACGTTTGCAAGCGTCCATGTCGAGTTGGGTGGGGTGTTGACGCATTCGTTTGCAGCCCAGGGCGTCCTTTATACGAATTTTGTCTTCACTGACGAGGAACACGAACTATCCAGCACGAATGCGGTGGCTCTGGACTATCCCAATGTGGTTTCCGGCTCCGTGACAGTCACGGACCTCGCTGGCACTGAAACTTATACAAACGGGCTCGATTACACGCTAAGCGCTTCAAATCAGTTTACCGAGTTGGAGCTGACGACCAATTCAAGCATTCCCAACGGCGCGAGTGTGTTGGTGAATTACCAAACGGCGGAGACGACGCAGACCGGATTGAACTTGGCGGTCAGCAATTCCGTAATCGTTGACAGCGGCGGAACGATCAATGCGACGGGCCTTGGTTACGGCCCAAACATTGGAGCAGGCGCGGGTGGATACCAGGCGGGCGGAGGATTTGGCGGCGTCGGCGGGATTGGCGCCTCGAACGGTCTCGGCGGCCGCACCTACGGTTCCTATTTTAGTCCGACTGCTCTTGGCAGCGGGGGCGGATTGGGTGATTCGTATCCGCCGTTTGGAGGCAGCGGCGGGGGATTCATTGAGATTTCGGCTGCAGGCGCATTCATCGTGAATGGTTCCGTGGTGGCCAACGGCGGCAATGCCACCAACAGCCGGGCCGGCGGCGGCTCCGGCGGCGGCATCGTTTTGAGCGCGGGGACTTTCGGCGGCAGCGGGTCGGTCACGGCCAACGGCGGCAACGGCAATCTTCCCTACGGCGGCGGTGGCGGCGGGGGTCGCATTGCCGTTCAATTTGGCTCATCCAGCTTTTCGGGAGCCATGACAGCTTACGGCGGCGCGGGCAATTCCGCCGGCGGCGCGGGGTCGGTTTATACGAACATCACTGGCCAGACCGGCACGGTGGTGTTTGACAACGGCGGAAAAGCAGGAGCGAAATCGACCGCTGGCATCGACGACACTGGTGTGAGCGTAATTGTGCAAGGCAGCGCGGCGCTTGTCCCGATTGGAAACTGGCAGTTGAAAAACTTGCTGATCAATTCCAACGGCCTGGTCACTGTGACTGCCAGCACGACTATTATCTCGCAGGTGTTAAATCTGACATTCTACGGGTTAGTAGAAATTGCGCGGGGCGGCAGCATGACGGCGGACGGGCAGGGTAGTCTCGCTGGACAGGGGCCAGGGGCGGGCGTGGTTTACTCGCAGGCGAACGGCTTGATTTGTTCTGGCGGCGGGTATGGCGGCAACGGCGGGGCTGCGTATCCCGTGGAAAACGGCGGCGGCGCGGCCTACGGCAGCCAGACGTCTCCGAATAACTTCGGCAGTGGTGGAGGCGGGAACCAATCTGGGTCCTTCGGCGGAAAAGGCGGGGGATGCATTGTGTTGACAGCCTACGGCGGAATACTGCAAGTGGATGGCAATCTTTCCGCCAACGGTTTGCCGGGCACCGGCGCGGGCACCGGCGGAGGATCCGGGGGAACGATTTCAGTGACAGGCGCCACACTCGTTGGAACCGGGCAAATCCTGGCCAATGGCGGCGCGGCGGGCGATCCGACGGGTGGCGGTGGTGGAGGCGGCCGGATTTCTTTGAGCCTCACGCAAAATTCATTTTCGGGGACTGTCGCGGCGGCCGGCGGCACGGGCAACGGTTACGGCGGCGCGGGAACGATTTACACCGCCGTGTCCGGCGCGGCTCCGCAATTGTTGCTGGATAACGCTGGCAATCTTGGGACAAACACTCCGATCCAAACCGTATCTGGCGGAAATTTGATTGTCCGCAATGGCTCGATTGGAACAACGGCGAATTCCGTGACGTTTGGGAATGTCTACATTCAACCCAACGGCTGGCTGGGCGCGGCCAATGTGAATAGCACGTCACCGAGCGCGGCCATTAATTTTACCGTGACGGGGAGCGCCACGATATCCGCTGGCGGCGGAATTGTGGCGGACCTCGCGGGATATGCGCGGGGCCAAGGACCGGGAGAAGGGCGCAATTATGCATTGGGAGCGACCAATTTTGGCAGCGGTGCCGGCCACGGCGGGCCGGGTGGCAACTCGTACCAAAATTATGCCATTGGTGGACCGGTGTATGATACCCCGCTTGCGCCCAGCCAGGCTGGTAGCGGCGGAGCATATGTTACCGCGCAATCAGTCGGCGGCGCGGGCGGCGGCATTATTAAGTTCACCGTGAACGGCACTCTCGAACTGGATGGCATTATTTCGGCCAATGGCGGGAATGGGGGCGGCCTGACGGGCGGCGGCGGCTCGGGCGGGAGCATCTGGCTGACGGCTGGATCCCTGGCGGGCGCGGGTTCGATCACTGCCAACGGCGGCAGCGGCGCGCCGAATTTGGGCGGTGGGGGTGGTGGTGGAATGATCTACATTTCGTGCGCGACAAATGCGTTCAGCGGCCTCGTGACAGCTTTCGGCGGAACGGGCGCGAATCCCGGCGGCGCGGGCACTTATGCCCTGCAAGTGCCCGGACAGAATCCGAAACTGATTCTTGACAACGGTGGAATCGCCACCCCCGCCACCAGCCTGGCCAACTTAGGCTTGGTTGATTTGACGTTGAGAAACGGGGCCGCTGCTGTTGTGAACACTTCCCTGACGCTGGGCAATGTGGTGATCGCCTCGAACTCGTGGCTCATTGTCAGCAACAGCCAAGTCGCAACTGTGACGATGGCAACGGCGAATATTCAGCAGGGCGGCGGGATCACCGGTGATTACATGGGATACCCCGGCAATCAGGGAAACGGTGAGGGACGAAGCAGCGAGACGGAGCCGTATTATGCGTGCGGCGGAGGAGGGCACGGCGGCGGAGGAGGGAACGGTTTGGGCGGCGTTCTTGGCGGAACTGGCTACGATAGCGCGAATTCACCAAGCCAGCGAGGCAGTGGAGGAGGCAGCGCGGCAGGCGACTCCATTGGCGGGGCGGGCGGCGGGTTGGTCTTGGTTACAGTTTCGGGATTGCTGGAGTTGGATGGCGTTATCTCCGCCAATGGCGCGAACGGCCTGGGTAGCGGCGGCGGCGGCGGCTCGGGCGGCGGCGTCAAAGTCACGGCTGGCATCCTGGCAGGAGTCGGAACGATTCGGGCCAACGGCGGCGCAGGAGCCAACATGATCGGCGGCGGCGGCGGCGGTGGTTGTGTGGCTGTGATCCCGACGACTAATTCGTTTGCCGGGACCATCACTGCTTACGGCGGGAGCGGGGCAAGTTATGGTGGAGCGGGCACGGTTTATATTCAGCCCCAAACTGGAAATGCGCAGCTTATTTTGGACAACGGCGGCAATTTGGGGACAAATACGCCGCTGGCCAGTTATCAGTCAACCGATTTGTTCATTCGCGGGTGCGCCGTGGCGTCGGCCGGCAGCTACAGCACGGTCACCTCTGGAAACTTGAATATCGCGTCCAACGGCTGGATCGGCCCCACCTTTTTTGAGCAGGGCAACTCCGCCTCAGCCTGTTCGATTTCATTTGGCGGGAATGCCACCATTCAGGCGGGCGGGGGAATTTTGCTTGACGCGGCAGGGTATCTCGGAGGAATAGGAGCAGGAGCTGGCAAAACAGCAGAATATAACACCACTAACTACTCCAGCGGAGGCGGGCACGGCGGGCCAGGCGGGAGCGCTTACAGCGGCAGCCTTGCCGGAGGCGCTGCATATGACAATCCGACCTCACCCATCGACGCAGGCAGCGGAGGTGGCGCGGAGCAACCGGGGGTGGGGGGCACCGGCGGCGGAGTCGTCCGCTTGTCTGTGGGTGGCTCGTTGACAATCGATGGCGTGGTGTCGGCCAACGGCACCAATGGATTCGGGTATTCGTCGGGCGGCGGGTCTGGCGGGGCCATTTGGATTTCGGCCGGGACCCTGGCGGGAACTGGAATCATCCGGGCCAATGGCGGCAATGGAACGCCTGGCACCGGTGGGGGCGGCGGGGGCGGGATGCTTTACATTTCTTGCGCCAGCTACATGTTCTCCGGCGCGGTAACCGCCTATGGCGGAAACGGCGCCAGTCCTGGCGGAGCCGGCACTGTAGTGATTCAAACGACGGGGAAAAACGCGCTTTTCCTGATGGATAGCGGTGGCATTGCCGGCCCGCCGACGTCGGTTTCTGGATCCAGCACGACGGACCTCACTTTGACAAATGGGGCGAAAGTCACAGTTCCCTCGCCGATGACGTTTGGGAACTTGACCGTGAACTCGAATTCCTGGCTCGTTGTCAGCAACACCAGCAATCTGACTCTGACCTTTGCCAACGCGACCATTCAACAAGGCGGCGGCATCACGGGGGATGCGCTGGGATACGCCGCCGGCACCGGGCCATCGGCCGGGAAATCTGCCAGCGATTATTCATGCGGCGGCGGCGGCCACGGTGGCAACGGCGGTGCGAGCGCGCTTCTTGATGCCGCGGGCGGCTTTGCCTCCTCCGAAACTGTGACCCTTCCCACGTCGGCTGGAAGCGGCGGCGGGTCGGCCCAATCCTATTCCTATGGCGGGGTGGGCGGCGCAGCCTTTACGGTCAACGTCAGCGGTGTTTTGCAATTGGATGGGACTCTTACCGCCAACGGCGGCGCGGGGAGTGGCGTGGGCGGCGGTGGCGGTGCGGGCGGGACCATCGTCGTGGAGGGCGGCACGATCACCGGCGGTGGGCGCATTCAAGTGAATGGCGGACCGGGCGCCGGAACCGGCGGCGGCGGCGGCGGTGGTTGCATTGCGATCAATTCCATTTCAAACCAATTTACTGGCCTCATCTCAGCTTATGGTGGAGCGGGGGCAAATGTTGGAGGGGCAGGCACAGTCTATTACGGCGCCGTCGGAAAGACTCCGCTATTGGTGCTCGACAACGACGGACAAACCGGGGGCGTGACGCCGTTGCATGTTTCAGGCCCGTCGGTTTTGATCACGAATGGCGCGACCGGGTCTCTCCTGGGTGCGGAGAGTTACGCCAGTCTAACCATCTGCTCGAATTCCACCCTGACCACGGTGACGAACGGACTTGTTGGCACAATTTCCGGCAATGCCATCGTCGCGGCTGGCGGGCGCATAACTTTGGACGGTTGTGGATCTCCGGGTGGATCCGGCTCTGGCGCCGGACACTCATCGACAGTGGCCGGCGCCTCCTGCGGCGGTGGCGGCTACGGAGGATTCGGCGGCAATTCCATCTCGAATCTGGCCGCCGGCGGCGCGCCTTATTATTCAGCGAACTTCCCAGCTTTGTCGGGCAGCGGCGGCGGTTCATCTGAAACCACTTCCACAGGCGGGGCTGGCGGCGGTTTCCTTGAGTTGACAGTGAATGGAAACCTGCTGGTCGCCGGTTCGATTTCCGCCAATGGCAAGAATGGCGGCGGGTCGGGCGGCGGCGGCGGATCGGGCGGGACCGTCTATTTGACTTTAGGCTCCATTTCTGGAAATGGCGTGATTGCCGCCAACGGCGGCAACGGTGCGCAAGGAATGGGTGGCGGCGGCGGCGGCGGGCGCACTTCGATCAAATGCACTTCCACGAGTTTCACTGGCGCGATCACGGCCCGCGGTGGAACGGGAGGACAGGATGGCGGCGCCGGTACAATTTATTTGACATCGACTTCGCCCATGATTCAGGAGGTTGTCATCGATAACGGCGGGCTGGCCGGCGCGTTGACACCGTTGTCCACGGCCTTGGGATTTCCCACCGCTTTGCTCACCTCCAACTCCTCCGTGCCGGCCAATTTGGTGATTCAGAACGGCGGCGCTGTTTGCCCGCAAACGAACATGGCGTTTCCGGCATTGGGCAGCCTGACCATATTATCAGGTGGATATATAACGAGTGTGCCGAACGGTCCGCTGGACTTGGAAGTGGCGAACAACGCAAACATCGGCGCGGACGCTGCCATTGTTCTCGATGGCGAGGGTTTTCCGCAGGGAACTGGCCCGGGCGCCGGAGCGAGCGGCAGTGGTGCGGGCTATGGCAGCATCGGAGGCGCTTCATCGAGCGCTCCCGGGGGCGCAAGTTACGGCTCGGCCTTCCAGCCGGCAGATTTAGGCAGCGGCGGCGGCGGCGACGGCGGTTATGGAGCGGCAATTCCCGGAGGCGAAGGCGGTGGGGCGCTCCGTCTGAACGTCGGCGGTTTGCTGACGTTGGATGGGGAAATCAGCGTAGAAGGAACGGCGGGTTTGCAGGATAATTCCGGCGGCGCCTCCGGCGGCAGCATCTGGGTCAGTTCCTCAACCCTGCTCGGCAGCGGTTTCCTGGCGGCTGACGGGGGCGACGGCCAATACGGCACCGGAGGCGGCGGGGCAGGCGGGCGCATCGCGGTTTTTGCCAGCACGCTGGACTTCCAAGGCGGAGCTTCGGCCATGGGCGGAGCCGGTTATATGAACGGAGGCAGCGGTTCGATCATTATATCCAACTTCGGCCCGTTGCACGTTGTATCCAATTCACCGAACGGCGTCGTGGCGGGGCCGGTGAGTTCCGTCACCCTCTACTTCAATACAGCGCCGAATCCGAATGCCATGCTCGGCGTGAACTTTGCGCTTAGGACGCCCGATTCAGTGGTTCACTCCAACATAGCCTATGCGACGCAAATGAATTTGACCACCTGGGTCGTCTTCCTTCCTGCGCAATCGGCGCCCGGCCTTTACACAATCTTGATAAGTTCCAACGTGGTGGACATGTCCGGTCAGCCCTACTCCCCCATCAACCCTGTAACCTTTACGATCGCTGCACCGCCGGTGCAGCCGGCCGGTTCGATAAGCGGCGGCAACTTTCTGCTGAGCTGGCAGGGTGACGCGGGAGTGAGCTATCAGGTCTATTCGTCGAGCAATCTGGTGAACTGGGTGACTTACGGCGGCTTGATGACTGGCACAAACGGTCCAATCCAGGTCAGCGTGCCAACAAATGGCGCAGCGGCCCAATACTTTTCAGTGGGGGTGGGGAACTGATCAGGTGTAGCGAAACATGGCGTCTCGCCCACACCAACCCGGGGGCCGGCCGGTCTCGACGACCGGCGGCCCTTTTTATAGAGTCAATGGGATTCTCATTTCATTGCCCGCTTATCTGCGACATTATATATGATGATTTGATCTCTGTCGCAGCCGAGGTCAAGCCGCCGGATCGCAGGACGTCATTGGACATTTGTCCATCACCGGACGAACTTCGATGTGCCCTCCGAAGATCAAGCCCGGACACTGCTGAGCGATTGCAACTGCTTCTTCCATTGAATGAACGGTCAGCATGACATATCCGCCGATAACCTCCTTCGATTCCGCAAAAGGGCCGTCAGAAACGATTTTGCCGCCTTTGCCGGAAACGATTTTGCCGGTGGGTTCGAGCGGGCCGCCGCGGGAAAGGGTGCCATTGGCCTGGCATTGGCGGTGCCAGGCCGCCAAATCGGCGGCGGCTTTTTGCATTTGTTCGGGAGACAATGAATTGTCGCATTCGCCGCAGCGAAACAGGAGCATGAATTCTTTTTTTTCAGTGTTCACAGGATGTCTTTTTTTAATGATTTATTTGGACGTTAACGGTTTGTTCTTCCATCTAAGAACGAACGGGCGGTTCGATTCAGGACAAGTTCTGGAGATAAATTCATTTTGGGCTCAGGCACGCGCACGTGAACCAAGACATCAACTCCTTCCGAATTTCTCACAAGCCCGGTGTAAAAACATGAATTCAGGGAGAGCGGAAGCCAGCCAGCCAAAGGGGTTGGATCGCCTCCTCCGAGGCGGAGGACCGAATCACGCGAACGAAATGAAGGGTTTGATTGCGGCCTGTAAAGAAGACTTTTCCAGCCAAGAAAAAGCTCAATAAGAAAATTGAGGACGGAAGCGTTTTATCTGTTGACACAACGCCCTAATGGGTGACACTTGCGATGCATCCGCCTGAGCGGCCACGCATTAACCGCGCTTCTGGCCGGTTGCGCCGCCGCGCAAGGGCGGCCGCCCGTCCGAATCCCGCCCAACATTGGCCGGTTGGATACCGCCATTTCCGGATTGACAAGGTGCGCGAAAAGCGGGTTCCTTAGTGAGTGAACCCGCAGAGGCTCAGTCAGATGGCGAAGCAAGCTTTCATCCTGGTAGTGGGATCGTTTTTTTGGATAATCCTTAACGGCTGCAAACACCCGGCGACGTCTCTGTCAGCGAATCATCCAGGGTGGCGGCCACTGGAGTTCCTTAATTTGACCAACGGAGAAATTCTTGAGGGTGATGTGAGTTTGCCATTCAAAGTGAACGTGTCCAACTTCAACGACAAGCGAATTTACCTGATTGTAAATCATAGCACGGGGTCGCCTATGAGCGTCAGCATCTGCCAAGACTCTGCTGCCCGTTACTCTGCACATTGGCACACCCAGGACTGTCCGAATGGCCTTTATGATGTTTATTTGGAAGACGATGCCGATGACGGTTCCGGGGAACCGTTATATTACAGCGCAACAAACTCTATTATTCTTTCGAATTGGATTACTTTTCTTCCGTGGAACGTCGCCGGTAGCCAAATGTGGGTATTTGCGCGGGTGGCCGCTCCCCATTCAGATTGGCGGGTGGAGGTCTGTGATGCCAAAAGCAATTATCTCGGCTACTTTGTGGGAACAACAACCAATGGGTTAATTAGCTTTTTTTGGGATTACAAGGATGCGAAGGGAGTCTATCATACAAACGAAAGTTACAATTTGGAATATTCTGCCACGGCCGTAGCCGGCTCAAAGGCAGCGATCCCTTTGGTTCATCCAAATGTGCAAGTTATGGACGAGCCGGCGACAGACCCTACGCCTCGAAAGATGATCGAGCGAAAGTAGCTCGGCCGTATTTGCGGCTCGCTCGCATCGAGGAAAACATTAATGCCTTCGTGCGCTCACGCTGCTTGAACGAGCGATTGCTTGTTCTCTCTCGCTTTGGCCCAGACCGCTGGCGTGAACTCTTTGATCTGGGTGATTTTGGCAGAGGGCAGTTGTAAAAACAACGGGCAGTCCCACATAATTACATATTTGGATTTTTGTCATTTGCGTTTTTGGCGGAGCAGGTTCGACAATGATCCCGGCGATCCCATCTTTAACCGCTCCCCTATCCATTTCACCGGCATCGCCGATTCTTTCCTCAGGCGCAAGGCGATGGCCACCTTTTTCGGATCTCCCTTCCGCCGTCGGCCCAGTTGCGCCTCCTTCCATCCGAGCCTTCCCAAATCCGATTCCACCACGCATTCCGCGCGTTCGAGGTCGCTCTCCGCTGCATCCTCCCCGTAATGGCTGGCACGGCGTCGTTCGCTCATCAGGGCCAGCAGTTCCTTCCGGAATTTCTTGCCGCCGAGAAACCATCCGCGCCGCGACGGAACCCATTCCTTCTTGTCTTCACTTGCCCTTTTTGACGCAAGACAGACGTCCATTGGGTTGTGGCAAAATTGACGGCGGAACCTTGAGGAAAATCGTTCAACTGACTCCGATTTGCGCTGTTCATTTGCCTGTGGCTTGAGCTGTTCTAACTCTTTAAGCACAATGGCTGTCAAATGCACGCACTGTCGAGAATAAATGCAGGAGGCGCATCAATTCATTGCAATTCAGTTTACCGCAATACTCCTCCCCCAGCGCCGCCGCCGACTTTTTGCCACCGGTTCCGCCTGAACAATCGACGATTCGTTTGTCTTGTCCTTGCCAATACCACATACACGTGTAATTACAGCATTAATTGACAATGGAAACTTTCGGCTTTATTTTTGACACTGTCGCCGTCAGGGCGTGTTCTTTGACATTTTGCGGATTTCCGAGTCTCTGATTTGGGGCTTAGGAATAAACTGTGATCGGGGCGTTTCACGCTATTGCACCCTATTGCACCCTTGGTTTTCGCGACAAAATCCCCATTGCCCCCGCGCGCAAGCGTCTGGCCAATATTTAATATGAGGGATGGACGGGGTCTCTCCCTGCCGGGATTGATCGACCGCGTTTATGACGGCTCTGTGCGAGGGTTTGTGACGGCATTTTGTTACCTTTTAAGTGCTTTATAATCAACAGTGTAACCGATGTTACCGATTTTTGGAGATTATATGACTAATTGATCTCGCAACCGCCGCCGTGGAGGTCTTGCTCGATGCCGCAGCGAAGGCTGCAACTCCATGCTGCGCATCTACTGTTCGTCGATTTTGGGATTTTCCCACTCTGGATAGGCGGTAGAGCTAAGTTGGCCGCGGCGGATTAATTCCTGCAAATCGCGGATGATGGTGCGGCGGGCGACGTTGAATTGGCGCGCCAGAGCGGAAATATTCGGGCGGCCGCCTCCGGAGGAGACGAGCGACAAAATCTTGTTCTGACGCGCCAGGCGGTCGGTCGAGCGGCTGAAGAGTTCGAGAGCGTCGACGCGCTGCGAACGCTCCAAGGCCGTGAATTGCCGCACGGCTTCCTGCTGGCCGCATTCGTGCAGGGCGATTTCCACCGTCTGTTTCAATTCGCGGATATCCACCGGCTTCGGCAGGCAGAAATGCGCGCGGCGCGGGCCTTGCAGCGCTTTCATCTGCTGATGCACTTCCATCGCCCCGGAAACTATGATGACGGGCACGAACGGGAGGACATCCTTTAACTCCGGCAGAAAATCCAGGCCGAGTTCGCCTTCGGCCAATACGTGATCGAGGATAACGACATCGGGCGGCTGCCGGGCGATGCCGGCCACGGCGGCGGTTCCGGTCATGGCGCGCGTGAGTTGGTAATCGGCGAGCGCTTCCTCGTAGATTTCGTATTGGAGATCGTCGTCTTCGATTATCAGGATGATGGGCTTGTTCATCGCGAATGGCGTGGCTAGATGGGAGGAATGGGAATTGTTCGAGTTATGTGGCGGCCCATGCGGCTGCTTTTCCCATTATTCCTATAACTCCTATTCATTTCATCAATAAGTCGCTTTAGGTTGTGGCTCGCCGTGCCCCAAATCCGCCGCCGCGGTTTTTTCAACTTTCACCGCCGGCAATATCAAGGTGAAAACACTGCCCTGGCCCAGGACTGATTCCACGGCGAGGCCAGCGCCCATTTTTTTTGCCAGTTCGTAAACAACCGACAATCCCAGGCCGGTGCCGCGCCGGGTTGAAAGCGCTTTGGTGGTGAAAAATGGCTCGAAAACCCGCGCCAAATTCTCCGGCGAGATGCCGCCGCCCGAATCGCGAACGGACACCGAAACCCACGCCTCGCTCTTTCCCGGCGGCAGAATCATGCCCATGGCGGGAGACGCCGCCGCCGTTGTGATGACGATCTTTTTGCGGCCGGCCATCGACTCGGCGGCGTTGAAAATAAAATTCAGCAGGATTTGCTGCACAAGGCTTTGCGAAGTCCGCGCGGGCGGCAATCCCGCGCCGCGGTCGAATTGAATCTCGACATCGCGCAGGAAACGGTCTCCAAGCAATTTGATAGTGTTGTCAACGATGGGATTGATTTCGCACGGCTCGAAGTTTTCGTCCGAGCCCCGGCTGAATCCGAGCATCGCTTGCACCACAGCGGAACCCTGGTCGACCATTGTCTTGATGCGGTCCAGCCGGGTGCGAATTTTTCCGGGATTGCCGGGATTGTCTTCAATGATCTGGGCCGAGCCTTTGATGATCGAGAGGATGTTGTTGAAATCGTGTGCGATTCCCGCGGACAATGTGCCAAGCGCGCGCATCTTTTGGCTTTGCACCAGTTCGTGGCTGGCCGCCTCCAACTGGCGTGTGCGTTCAATGACCTGCTTCTCGACGAGGCGATAGCTTTGCTGCAACTGCCGATGCCGCTTGTAAGCCAGCCCCGCAAAAAACAGCGCGGTCATCCCGCCCAGCGATGCTGTCAGCAGCAGCCGGCTTTCTTCGTACCACGGCGGCACAATGGCGAATTCCAAGTGCGCCGCATCCGGATCGATGTTTCCCGCGCGGTCCATTGCATGAACTTGAAAGTAATGTTTGCCGGGCGGCAGATCGCTGAGGACTACATTTGTCGCGCTGTCAAATGTGGTCCAATCTTCATTGTCGAGCCGGTGCGCGAACATCAGGCGGTCGCCCGGCGTGATTTGCCATTTGTCAACGCCCCCAAAACTCAAGGTGATCCACTCGCGCTCCGGGATTTTCAACGGATTGGCAACCGTGTCGATAAATGTGCGCGGCGGGTCGGAGTCGTCCTCGGGATGATAGGCGAACCAGCCGCCCGCGGTTTTTGCCATGAGTGTTCCGTGTGGATCCTCCCAAACCGTTTCAATGAGAGGAGAATCCAAACCTTCGGCCAGGCTGTATTCTATCCATTTGCCGCGCACCCAGCGCTCGATGCCGGACGCTGTTCCCGCCCAGATGCTGCCATCGCGGGTGGCCACCAAGCTATCTAGTTGATTTAATGCGCCGCGTCCCAGCGACCAGGCGCGGCCGTCGAAACTCCAGATTTTCTCAGTGGAGGCGCACCAGATTCGGCCATTGGGAAGCTCAATCAAGTAGAGGACATTCGTTGGTGAATTGCCCTCAGAAGCCGGGAAAATCGTCCAATGATCGTGCCGCCACGCCGTCCCGAAATCGCCGCCGAGCCAAATGTCGCCGGTTTGCGCCACCAATGAGCAGGTGACTTCGGCGTTGGTCAAGCCGGGGACCGAGGCGAATGATTTCGCAACGACGGGCTTCGCGGCTGGCGCGTTGGCCGGTGGCGGACAGCCTCGCCAAAGCTCCGGCGTGTAGCGCAGCAGCCCCGTTGTCGTCGCAAGCCAGAATGTCCCCCGCCAATCGACAGCGACATCGTTATAAGTTCCGGTGGCCCGTTCCTTTGTTGGAGTGGGTGGAGATTCGGGAATGGAGGCGAGATTATGGGCGGATGATGCCCAGAAGTTCCCGTTCATATCGCGCCACGCAAAACGGTTGCCGCCCGCGTCCACCGGCTCGACGTCCCATTTTTCGCCATCAAAATGCACCACCATGTTTCGGTGGTCTGATTTCGATTTTGCGGCGACGGTGAAGCCGCTGAAGTCTGGTTTTGGCTCCGAGAAATCCGACAATTGCCGTTCGGAAGGGAATGGAAATTCCTGCCATTCGCTGGAACTTGTAATGGCGCGTTTCGGCCCGGCCACGCGGGCCACGGCTTTTTCTCCTACGACCCACAATTCATCGGCCGAGCCCACCGTCATTCCGACGAATCTGCCCAGGCTTGTCTGGACGTTTGAGCGAAGCGTTGTGATCTTTGGCAATGCTGTGTTATCGGCGTTGAACTCGATTAACCTTTCGGGCAGCAGGCAAAAGACGACCTTTTGCTTCACCGGGCAAATCGCGATGCTCTCAGCGGCTTCGCGGTTTGCGTAAAGCTTCCAGTCGTAGCCGCTGGAAGTCCACAAGCCTTGCGGGGTCGCGGTCCAGAACTGGCCGGCGGGGCTTTGGGAAACGCGGGCCGCGCCGCCGGGTGGAGCGGGGTAGGATTTGATTTCGTAACCGTCGAATTTGTAGAACGTCTTGGAGTCCGTGCTTACGGCCAGAATGCTGCCGTCTTCCGCCACCGTTACCGAACGGCAGCCGTCGGTGGGCAAGCCATCGGCGCGCGTGTAAGCCCGCCAATCCCCGGCAAAAACATCGTTTGCCAGCACGATTGAGATGGACACGACTAGAATTGCAAATAATCGCGTCAATGTCCCTGCCTGAGTCACACTTGTATTTATTCCCGTTTCGCTAAGGAGTGCAACCAAAAGACAGGGTGTGCGGCTAGACGCTCAGTTCCAACTGGCCGGGCCTCCGGGCATAAATGAAACGATGCCAGCTTCAGGCCAAAAAGAACGCCGCCGCCTCGCTCAACGTGCGATGACGTTGATCGAATTGCTGGTGGTGATTGCCATTATTGGCATTCTGGCATCTTTGATTCTGGCTGCCCTCTCGAAAGCCAAAGGCAACGGGCGGGCGGCGGGCTGCTTGAGCAACATGCGGCAATTTGCGATCGCCTACCAAATGTACTCCTCGGAAAACGGCGGAAAACTGACTGAAAACGCGTCTCCCGAGGGCAACGAAGGGGTGGATACAAATTCGTGGGTCTACGGAAGCATGAAAGTCGTTGCCGACTCGACCAACGACGTCCCATTGCACGCGGGGCAATTATACCCGTATTTGTCTCAATTCGCGGTGTTTCGCTGCCCGTCAGATATTTCGACAGGCAACGGCAAGCCACGGGTGCGGAGCTACTCGGCCAACGGGTGGACCGGCGGCACCGTGATGGAGACGCTGGAGGAGCAAACGCCCTACCGGGTATTCGTCAAGGAAACGGATTTTGGCGCGACTTCGCCTTCCGGCATCTGGGTCTTCATCGACGAACATATTCGAACGCTCGCCTACGGCTGGTTCCAAGTCACGATGGACAACAGTTATCCATTTGTGCAATTGCCCTCGACGCGCCACAATAACGGCTACTGCCTCAATTTTGCCGACGGCCATGCGGAAACATTTCATACGTTAAACCCGGTCGATCAGGCGCCCGAGACGGAATTGCTCGCGTTCAGCGTCACAGTGCCTCCCAAAGTTGCCACTAATAATATTGATTGGATCAAGCTTCGCGGAGTGACGACTACGCAATGATGTGAGGGTCGGCTTCGAGCCATGGCGGGGCTTTTAATCGGTTGATCGGCGTTTTCAGTGGATGAGATGGCGGGTGCAGCCGTGGCCGGACATTCGCCCGGAGAGACCGAGCGGCGCCCCGGCAAAGCACCTGAATGCGCATATAATCTCGAATAACCCGTTACACCCGTTACATCGTTGAGTATCAACCAGATAACCCTACAAGTGTGGCTACAGACCCGTTACATTTCTTCCGAGAAGGTTGCGATGGAACGAAACAAGGTGTTTTCCATGACCTCTAGCTGCCGTCGCGGATGCGTTGACCACAATTCATTCCGCTGAAACCGCGAGGAACCTTGGATCGACGTCAATTCAACTTTTTTGCCCAGCCTGTTCAATAATCGACAGCCTTATCTTTCTCCAGTCACCGAACTGAGTGGCGGATGGCTCAGGGAGTAAAAAACGGCGTCGGCCCAAAGACAGTGAAACCCCAGTTTTCCACCCATGTTACGAGCGTGTTAAGCTGGCCGGTATCCTGCGTAAGTTGGTGGTTGTGAATTTTGCTCACGATGAACGTGAATTTATTTCACGCAAACTATCTTGACTAGCCAAGTGGTCTTGGCACTAATAACGCTGTCAAACAAGCACACGGGACGACCGGATGCCCAAGTAGATGCCATACTGCGCCTGAGCCATGCGGCTCTTGCGGCATCACAAGGGAACGGAATGAGCGTTCCGGGTTTTAACCAGTTGACACCAAACAAAATAATGACGATTCACAAGAACTCCAATCACACATACGTGGCAGCTCTGAGCGCGGTTGTCGCCTCCATCATGGCTGGTGGCCTTGCGGCCCAGGCTCAGGACACCTCCAAACTCGAACAAGAGAATCAGGAACTGCGCAAGCGGCTGGATGACATGGAAGCGCTCCTTGAAAAGGAAGGCTTGAAGCCCAGCGGCACCATGGGCGTGGCCCAGCCTGTCAAAGCCCTTACCGATATCACAATCAGCGGGTTTGTAACGTCCTCGTATTTTTACGATGTCGGCAATCCCAAAGACAACCACCCAGTTGGCTACCTTTGGAACACCAGCTTGAATTCATTTGAGGTGAACAAGGTCAAACTGACGTTGGCCAGCCCCGGCGTCGACAAAGATAAGTGGAGCGCGGCTTATCGCGCTTCGTTTATCTGGGGCGCCGACTCAGATTTCGTTGACACTGGCTCGAAAACTACCGACGGCTTCAATTTTCTCCGCGAAGCTTATGTCGAGTTGAATGTCCCGATTGGAACCGGTCTTGACATTCGCGCGGGCCAGTTGATCTCGCTCTTGAACTACGAGTCAGGCGACGGCGGCGCCGCCAACGGCAACTTCTCCCAAGGCTACCAATGGTGGTACACGGGCAACGGACCGGACGCGGGCGTGCAATTGGGCTACGACTTCAACGACTGGATCGGTCTGAAGGCGCGCTTGCAGAACGGCCTTTACAATGGAGCGGTTTCGACTGGGTCGAAGACGTTTCTCGGCGGTTTGTATATCAACCCGGACAAGAAAACATCCATCGCCATCCTCGGCTTTGAAGGCCGGCAAGATTCAGCCTATCCCATTGCTCCGCCGTTCCTCGACGGCGGTTCTGTGATTGCCTCACGCAAACTCCTGGAAAACCACAACGTAAACGTGGCTATCGAAGCGGATTATTTCAACTTCGAGCACGCGGCCTACTACGTGTTTGAACCTGGCCAAAAGACCCACGGCGACTGGTGGTCTCTCGGAACGTGGTTGAGCGCGGACATCGTTTCCAAGCTCGGCGCGACCGTTCGTGTGGATTACGTGCAAGATCCAACGGGCTTCGGCACCTTCATCAACTCGCCAAATCCAGCAACTCTCAACACTGGCGCGGCGGGCTTTCCCCCGGGTGTCTACGGCGCTGGCCAGAATCTGATGAGCGCGACGCTGACTCTGGATTACTCGCCTGCGCCACAGATTAAGATTCAGCCGGAAATCCGCTGGAATCACTCCTCATATTCCGGCGCATTTGGCCCGGATAATCGCGACCAGTTCATCCTCGGCATGGGCGCTACTTACGCGTTCTAATTAACCAAAAACCAGACCATAAACGAAGCTAGCTAGTTAAAAAAACCAAGACACCTATGAAATTGAATCCATCCAAGTGGCTGGGAGCCTGCGCTGCTGCCAGCGTCCTCGCCGCCAACACAGTGACTGCCGAGACCGTCAAGGTCGGCATCCTCCACTCGTTGAGCGGAACGATGGCGATCAGCGAAACGTCGCTTCGCGACGTGCTCCTGTTCGCATTTGACGAAATCAATTCCGCGGGCGGCATCAAGGTCGACGGAAAAACCTATACCATCGAGCCGGTTCCTGTGGACGGCGCCTCCAACTGGCCGTTGTTCGCTGAAAAAGCGAAGCAATTGCTGGAAGAAGACAAGGTCGCCGTTGTGTTCGGCTGCTGGACTTCGGTCAGCCGCAAGTCTGTTCTTCCCGTCTTCGAGAAGGACAACGGGCTGCTGTTCTACCCAGTGCAATACGAGGGCGAAGAATTGTCCAAGAACATCTTCTACACTGCTGAAGCCGTCAATCAACAGGCGATTCCCGCTGTCGATTACATGCTCGCGCAGGGCAAGAAGAAATTCTACCTGGTCGGAACCGACTACGTTTATCCGCAAACCACCAACCTGATCCTCTACAAGTATCTTTTGCTGCACGGCATCCCGCTCGACAACATCGGCGGCGGCCTGCGCAAGGATGATAGCGGCAAGGTTATCTCTGCGGGCAAATATACGCCATTCGGCCATACCGACTATCAGCAGATCGTCGCTGAAATCAAACAGTTCGCCGCTGGCGGTGACGCTTGCGTCATCAACACGATCAACGGCGATTCCAACGTTCCGTTCTTCAAGGAAATCGCCGCCGCTGGTTTGACGCCGGCTGACTGCCCGGTTGTTTCGTTCAGCTTGGCTGAGGATGAATTCCGCGCACTGCCGGCCAAAGACCTCGTGGGCGAACTTGGCTGCTGGACCTACTTCATGTCCCTCCCGTCCAAGGAAAACAAAACATTCCTCAAACACTGGGACGGATGGCTCAAGACCGAAAACCATCCTGGCGTCGTGAAAGAAAAGCGCGCGGTGGATAGCCCGATGGTCTTGTCCTACGACGGCGTTTACTTGTGGAAAAAAGCGGTCGAAAAGGCTGGCTCGTTTGACGTGGACAAAGTTCGTGCTGTGCTGGAATCCGGCAATGTTTCATTCGACGGTCCTGGCGGCAAGACGACCATGCAAGCCAACCACCACACCGTCAAGAATGTTTACATTGGTGAGACGAAGGCTGACGGCCAGTTCAAAATCCTCAAGTCCTTCCCGGATGTGAAGGGCGAACCCTTCCTCCTCAAGGGACTTGACGAGAAACTTGCGGCAGCAGGTAAATGATTCAGAAACTATCTGAAAATCGCGGGTCCTTCCCGCGAACGTTGGGGCGGAGCGCTGGCTCCGCCCCAACTCTATCCGGCAAAATCGTCTTTCGAGTAATTCGCTGGGTGCTTTGTTGTCTCTTTTTCCCTGGCGTGTTTTCCGCGTGGGCCGACACCAACTCTGCCCCAGACGGCGCTATCCGCGCCAAGTTGGTTCAAGCCATCCTCAGCGAAGGTGAGGTGCAGCAAAAACTGCTGGCCGAACTTTCCGAGACCGGCTCGAAATTAGTCCGCGATGTCCTCACGGCTTGGTCTCGTGATGGCGTCTACCTTTATGACGGTCCTGACAACACCAAAGTTCCCGTGCTTCTCGACGAGCAGGCGGATGCGGACGGCAAAGCCCGGATCATCCGTATTGTGGATGGTCAATTCATCAAAGACGCGGGCGGAAAGGAACCGCGTTTTGCTTCCGCGGATTTAACCAGCGCGGATACGGATATGAGGCTCCGTTCCCTTATTCAGCAAACGCTGGATACGCTGGCGCTTTCCGCGCCCATCGCGGAGGAGCGCAATTCCGCCGCTTTGAAAATCGGCATCTCCCAAAAAGTCAAATACATTCCTGTCCTGCGCGCCCGCCTCGCCAAAGAACCCAGTTCCGAGGTGCGCCGCAGCATCGAACAGGCAATCGCCCTGCTTCAATTGGCCGACACCGATGCCAAGGTGCAAATTGTCGCCGTGCAGCGGCTGGCCGAACTGAAATCGATCGGGGCCGTCGCCCCCATCAAGGCGATTTTGAACAAGCCGGGCTGCCCAGGCGAAGTGGCCGCGGCATGCAAGAAGGCTCTTCAGGTCATTGATAACCACGTTTCGTTCGTTAATTTTATCGGCACGTTTTTCTCTGGATTGAGCCTCGGATCGATTTTGCTCATCGTGGCGCTCGGATTGGCCATTACTTTCGGTTTGATGGGAATTATCAACATGGCCCATGGCGAGATGATCGCCGTCGGCGCGTATACGTGTTACGTCGTGCAAAATATTTTTGGGACCGGGTTCGGTTTCGCGATCACCGTGCCGTTTAGCTTCAACGGGAAAATGATCAGCTTCGGAATGCATATTCCGGGCATGAATGCGACCGGCCTTTGGTACGAATCCTATTTTCTGATCGCAATTCCTCTCAGTTTCATCATGGCGGCGCTGATCGGGCTTATCATTGAGCGCACAGTGATTCGCTTTCTTTACCGCCGCCCGTTGGAATCCTTGCTGGCCACGTGGGGAATTTCACTGGTCATGCAGCAGCTTTTCCGAATGGTGTTCGGGGCGAACAACGTCCAGGTCAATTCGCCGTCATGGCTGCTCGGCCACTTCGGGATCAATGACATTTCGTTCGGTTACAATCGCGTGTTTGTCATCGTCTTTGCTCTGCTCATCGTCGCGGCGACATGGCTTTTGTTGGCAAAAACGCCGCTGGGCCTGCTTATTCGCGCGGTCATGCAAAATCGCGGCATGGCTTCCGCGCTCGGTGTTCGCACTGCCCGGGTCAACATGATGACATTCGCTTTTGGCTCCGGCTTGGCCGGCCTGGCTGGCGCGTTTCTTTCGCAAATCGGAAATGTCGGGCCGAGCCTCGGTCAAACATATATTGTTGACAGCTTTATGACGGTCGTGCTCGGCGGAGTCGGCAGCATCGTGGGAACGGTTTGTTCGGCTTTCGGCATCGGAACCTTTGACGAAGTGCTGCAGCAAACAACCGGCTCGCCGGTGACGGGAAAAATCGTGGTGCTGGTCGGCATTATTTTATTTTTGCAATGGAAGCCGGGTGGCCTCTTTGCCAGCCGCAGCCGCAGTCTGGATTAAGCCATGGAAAGCCGCGCGCCGAAACTGCAAACGTGGATATTGTTGTTTGTTGCGATCTTCCTCGTGGTGGGAGTTCCGGTTTTGAACACCAAGGTGCCTGCCACTTGGTTCATCCACATCAGCGATTTCAGCATTAATCTTTGGGGCAAATACCTTTGCTACGCGATACTCGCCATCAGCGTGGATTTGCTTTGGGGTTACACCGGAATGCTGAGCTTGGGACAAGCCCTGTTTTTCACCCTCGGCGGCTACATGATGGGAATGTATTTGATGCGGATGATCGGCACGCTCGGCCAGTATCATCAACCGATCCCGGACTTCCTCGTGTTCCTCGGCTGGAGCACGCTGCCCGCGTTCTGGAAGCCGTTTTCAAGTTTTCCATTTGCCATGATGATGGCCTTTTTGCTGCCCGCGGCGCTGTCGGCGATCTTTGGCTTCCTTGCCTTCCGTTCGCGGATACGCGGCGTTTATTTTTCCATCCTCACGCAGGCGCTGACTTACGCCGCGTGCCTGCTGTTTTTCCGCAACAGCCTTTTGATGGGCGGCAATAACGGCTTCACCGATTTCAAATTTGTTCTCGGCTACGATTTGCGCTCACCTTCGACCCTGCGAGGACTTTATATTGCGACGGCAATTGCTCTTGTCCTCGTTTATGCAGGCTGCCTTTGGTTAAGCCGCACCAAATTTGGCCTTATTCAACAAGCGATTCGCGACAGCGAAAATCGCGTTTTGTTCAGCGGCTACGCAGCCGGATACTACAAGCTCTTCGTCTTCGTATTTTGCGCGATGATTGCATCCCTGGGCGGGATCCTGTACGTCCCGCAAGTCGGCATCATCAATCCCAGCGAGATGGCAACGGACAAATCGTTGGAGGCGGTGGTCTGGGTTGCCGTTGGCGGGAGGGGAACACTCATCGGCCCGATCATCGGCGCGATTTTCATCAACGCGCTGAAAAGCTGGACGACCCGGGCTTACCCGGATATGTGGCTGCTGATTCTTGGCGTGTTGTTCATTTTGGTGACGGTGTTCATGCCTAAGGGAATTGTAGGGCTTCCTGGCCAGATCCGCTCCACCTTGAACCGCCGGGGCAGGGACGAGTCTCCGGCTGCCACTCAGCCGGATGAGGCAATCGCCAAGACAAAATGAGCGTGGCCCCCGCCAAATTTATTTTGACGCTGGAAGGTGTCAACAAAACCTTCGACGGGTTCAAAGCCATATCCGAATTGAATTTCTACATGGATGAGGGCGAGCTTCGCGTCATCATCGGCCCCAATGGCGCGGGCAAA
Organism: uncultured Verrucomicrobiae bacterium; assembly: GCA_963764165.1. Lineage (GTDB taxonomy): Bacteria > Verrucomicrobiota > Verrucomicrobiia > Limisphaerales > Palsa-1400 > Palsa-1400. Next base: position 126,895 of record CAVXRD010000002.1, on the reverse strand, counting down.
AGCACCATGATGGATTTGATCACCGGCCGCACCCGCCCTGACACCGGCAAAATTGAATACGGCTTTAATACCGACCTGACGCGGCTCAATGAATACGAGATCAACCGCCTCGGCATAGGCCGCAAATTTCAAACGCCGTCCGTTTACATTTACCACACGGTTTTCGAGAACGTCCTGCTTTCGTTGAAGGGTCCGCGCGGCGTTTTCTCATCGCTCTTTCACCGGGTTAAGCCCAGCGAACGTGAACGCATTGGCGAGGTGCTGCGGACGGTGGGATTGCTCGATCGCAGCGCCAGCAAGGCTGGCTCGCTCAGCCACGGCCAGAAGCAATGGCTGGAAATCGGCATGCTCATCGCGCAGGACCCGAAGTTGCTTCTCGTTGACGAGCCTGCCGCAGGCATGACCGACGAGGAAACCCACAAGACTGGCGAATTGCTGATGAGCCTCGCCGGGAAACACAGCGTCATCGTGATTGAGCACGATATGATTTTTGTCCGCCAGATTGCGCGCAAGGTGACGGTGCTCCACCAAGGCACGGTCCTTTGCGAAGGCACGGTCGATCAGGTGCAGAACAACGAGCGCGTCATCGAGGTTTATCTCGGCCGCAAAAAGAAAGCCGATCACTGATGCTCGACGTCTCTGGACTTGCCGTTTCCTACGAAGGCTCGCGCATCCTGCGCGGCGTCAAGCTGAGCGTGCCCGAGCGCAGCCTCGTCTGCCTGATGGGCCGCAACGGCGTCGGCAAAACAACAACGCTCAGATCGATCATCGGGCTGACGAAAATTGACGGCGGATCGATCAAATTCAAGGGCAAAGAGATTTCGTCGCTCCCTCCCGATGATCGCGCCAGAATGGGCTTGGCCTACGTTCCGCAGGGCCGCGACATTTTTCCCAATCTCACTGTTTGGGAGAATTTGAAAATCAGCATGGTCATCCATGGAACAAAGCCCGGCGCCGATCTGGACCGCGTGCTGGAATTATTCCCGGTGCTGAAGGAAATGCTGCAGCGCAAAGGCGGCGTCCTCAGCGGCGGCCAGCAGCAGCAGCTCGCCATTGCCCGCGCGCTGCTCACCAATCCCTCAATCCTTCTCCTTGACGAACCGACAGAAGGGATTCAGCCCAACATCATTGATCTCATTGGCGACACGCTTATGCGCATCAAGAAGGAAGGCAAAATCAGCATTCTCCTCGTTGAGCAATATTTGGATTTCTGCCTTCAAGTGGGGGACACGTTTTACATCATGGATCGAGGCGCGGTCGTGGCCGAGGGGCCGATTGCGAACTTGAACGATCCCAACGTCAAAAAGCATCTCACAGTGTGATATTGGATGATTCCCGCCCCGCATATGCTTGAGGACGTCGCCAAATCCCGCCTTGAAGTGGACGTGGTGGCCGGTTGCAGCGCCGCCACTGCTGCCTGCGCTTCCAGCCCGATGAAATTGCTCATTCCCCGTGCGCGCGGCAGCAGCGTTTGGGCGTGTGTGGGAACATACGGCGGCGGATTCGTCGCGGGTGACGAAACTAGTCTTGACGTTCGGTTGGGCAGTGGCACGCGCTGCTTTTTAACCACCCAGGCTTCCACAAAAATTTACCGCAACCCGCGCCATCGCCCATGCAGCCATTCGTTGCGCGCCACTTTATCGGAGGATTCACTCTTGGTGCTGGCGCCCGACCCGGTGCAATCGTTCGCGGGCTCGGTTTACACACAGCGGCAGGAATTCCACCTTGCGCCGACCGCAAATTTGGTTTTGCTGGATTGGTACGGTTCCGGCCGGGCCGCGCGGCACGAGCGCTGGTCCTTCCACCGATTGCAGAGCCGCAATGAAATTCTCGTTGGCGGAAAAACATTGCTGGTTGATTCGCTCCTGCTCGACCAAATGCATGGGCCGTTGGAATCCTCCAGCCGGATGGGGCGGTTTAATTGCATCGCTTTATTAGTCTTGACGGGGCCGATGGCCGCGTCTGCCGCGTCTGCAATCCTCGAAGAAATTAATCTCATGCCCGTCGCCCGGCGCGCTCCCCTGATTCTCAGCGCCAGCGCCATTTCGCAGGGCGCGATTGTGCGGGTGGCTGGCGAAAGCGGCGAGGAAGTGAGCCGGACTGTCCGGCGGCTTTTGAAATTTGCTCCCGAATTTTTGGGTGATGACCCGTGGGCGCGAAAATGGTAATCTCATCGCATGCACCTAAATCCCCGTGAAATTGACAAACTGATTTTGCATCAGGCGGGCTATTTGGCCCAAAAGCGCCTCGCGCGTGGCCTGCGCCTGAACCACCCCGAATCCGTCGCGCTGATCGCTGCCCAATTGCTTGAATTTATACGTGACGGGCGCCGCGTGGCCGAGTTGATGAACCTTGGCCGGCAGTTTTTGGGCCGCAACCAAGTCATGGACGGCGTTCCGGCCATGGTGACTGAGGTGCAAGTGGAGGGCACGTTTCCCGACGGCACCAAATTAGTCACAGTGCATCACCCAATCGCCGCCGAGAATGGGAATCTGGAGCTGGCTCTTTACGGAAGTTTCCTGCCGATCCCAAAATCCTCCGCGTTCCAATCCGCAAATTCGGATTTCGAACCCGGCGAATGCACAGCGGAAGATGGCGAATTGGAATTGAATGCGGGACGCGCAACCGCCTCGCTCGCTGTGACGAACCTGGGTGATCGCCCGGTGCAAGTGGGCAGCCATTACCATTTCATCGAAACGAATGCTTCGTTGAAATTCGACCGCGCTTTGGCCTATGGCAAGCGGCTCGATATTCCTGCCGGAACCGCAGTGCGTTTCGAGCCCGGCGAAACCAAAACCGTTCAGGTGGTTGAAATCGCGGGCGGGCGGGTCATACGCGGCGGAAATAATTTAAGTGACGGGCCGGTTTCCGAAGCGGGCCAAAAGACCGCGATGGAACGCGCGGCGAAACAGGGTTTTTCGCATCAATCTTCCTGACGCATGCCACACAAAATGAAACGGCGGCATTACGCCGAAATGTTCGGGCCGACCACGGGTGACAAGGTCCGGCTGGCGGACACGTCACTGGTTCTGGAAGTGGAACGCGACTTCACCGTTTACGGCGATGAATGCAAATTCGGCGGCGGCAAAACGATTCGCGAAGGGCAGGGGCAGGCGGCTGGTGTCGCGCAGGCGGATGCGCTGGACTGCGTTATTACGAATGCGCTGGTGGTGGATTACACTGGGATTTACAAGGCCGATATCGGCATTAAGAACGGCCTGATTTCCGGCATCGGCAAAGCGGGAAATCCCGACGTGATGGCGGGCGTGACAAAAGGAATGATCATCGGCGTGACAACCGAAGTCATCGCCGGCGAGGGGATGATCGTGACGGCAGGCGGACTTGATACGCACATTCATTTCATTTGCCCCCAGCAAGCGCATGAAGCTATCGCCGCAGGATTAACGACGATGGTCGGCGGCGGCACCGGTCCGGCGACAGGCACTTGCGCGACAACCTGCACACCGGGCGCGTTTTACCTCGAGCGAATGCTGCAGGCGACGGACGCGCTGCCGCTCAATTTTGGTTTTACCGGCAAAGGCAACACCGCGATGCCCGCGGGTTTGCCAGAGCAAATTCTGGCGGGAGCGGTTGGACTCAAGTTGCACGAAGATTGGGGGACAACGCCCGCCGCAATCGATTGCTGCCTTGCAGTGGCCGATGAGCACGATGTTCAAATTACTATTCACACCGACACCCTGAACGAATCTGGATTTGTCGAGGCGACACTGGCGGCAATCAAAGGCCGCACGATTCACACGTATCACTCCGAAGGCGCGGGCGGCGGCCATGCGCCGGACATTATTCGAATTTGCGGCGAAGCTCATGTGCTGCCCAGCTCCACCAATCCGACCCGCCCCTACACTGTCAATACGATTGACGAGCATTTGGACATGCTGATGGTTTGCCACCATCTCGACCCAAGCCTTCCTGAAGACGTGGCTTTTGCGGAAAGCCGCATTCGCGGTGAAACCATCGCGGCCGAGGATATTTTGCACGACTTGGGCGCGATCAGCATGATGAGTTCGGATTCGCAGGCGATGGGCCGCATCGGGGAAGTCATCACGCGCACATGGCAAACGGCCGACAAGATGAAGCAGCAGCGCGGCGCGCTGCCCGGTGAAAAATCCGGCGCCGACAATCTCCGCATCAAGCGCTACATTTCCAAGTACACTATAAATCCCGCCATTGCCCACGGCATGGGCCATTGCATCGGCTCCGTTGAAGTGGGAAAACTGGCCGATTTGGTTTTGTGGAAGCCCGCGTTTTTTGGGGTGAAGCCCGAAATGGTGGTCAAAGGCGGATTGATCGCGTGGTCGCAAATGGGCGATCCCAATGCCTCCATCCCTACGCCACAACCCGTCATCATGCGCCCGATGTTCGGTGCGTTTGGCATCGCGGCGGGGCGTTCGTCCATCGCGTTTGTCAGCAAGTTGTGCGCGGAAAAAGGCGTGGCAGGTGGCTATGGTTTGCAAAAGCGAATCGAAGCCGTTCGCAATTGCCGCAAACTTGGAAAAAAAGATATGAAGTGGAATGACGCCATCCCGCGCATCACCGTCGATCCCGAAACATACGAAGTGACTGCGGACGGACAACCGCTGGTCTGCGAGCCAGCCAGGATTCTGCCGCTCGCGCAACGCTACAGTTTATTTTGAAAACTCACTGCAAAAGCGCTGATGCCTGGCTGATCTGGCAACTGGCCGACTCTGCTTTTCCGAGCGGCGGTTTCGCCCACAGCGCGGGCCTCGAAGCCGCGTGGCACCACGGTGAAATCAATGGCCGCGTTGATTTGACAGGATTTCTTGAATCGAGTTTGAGCCAGTTTGCTCACGCCAGCCTGCCGTTTTTCAAGGCCGCCCATGCAAATCCAGGACGGCTCGTCGAATTCGATTTGCAATGCGACGCGTTTATCTCCAATCACGTCGCCAATCGAGCCAGCCGGTTGCAGGGGAGGGCGTTTCACGGCTCGGCAAAAAGAATTTTTTCTGGCGATTTAAGTGGATTGCCCGCGCTTCCACCGTGCGGCCATTTCGCGCCAGTGTTCGGCGCGGTGACTGACGCGCTTGGCCTCGGCCTGGGCGACGGAGCGGAAATTTTTTGCTTCCAGCACCTGCGCGGACTGATCGCCGCAGCGGTGAGGCTTGGCATTGTGGGTCCGATGGAAGGCCAGACGATGCAGCATCGCCTTGGAAATTCCGCCCGTGCCATCTTCGCCGAATGCGGCGCCATTGAGATTGGCGAAGCCGCCCAGACAGCGCCATTGATCGAAATGTGGCAGGGCGCGCAGGATCGACTTTATTCCAGGTTATTTCAAAGCTAGCCAACTATGAGCGCGCCATCTCATTCCCATTCCCACACGCACGGCCACGATCACACCCATGAACCCATGGAGCACCCGGGCCATTTTGATCAGCGGGAAAAACCGCTCTCGCGCGATTTCAAGACACGCGCGTTCACTATCGGAGTGGGGGGCCCGGTCGGAAGCGGAAAGACGGCATTGATGCTGGCACTCTGCTTGCGGCTTCGCGAGAAGTTCAACATCGCCGCCGTGACGAACGATATTTTCACAAAGGAAGACGGGGAATTTCTTGTACGCCACCAAGCGCTGGAGCCAGACCGCATTCGCGCCGTCGAAACGGGGGGTTGCCCGCACGCCGCCATTCGGGAGGACATTTCCGCGAACTTGTTAGCGTTGGAGGACCTTCACGCCAGATTTCGTCCAGACATGATGTTGCTGGAATCTGGAGGTGATAATCTGGCCGCTCACTTCAGCCGTGAACTCGCCGACTACACCGTGTATGTCATCGACGTAGCGGGAGGAGATAAAATTCCGAGGAAGGGTGGTCCCGGCATTACGCAGGCCGATCTGCTTGTCATCAATAAAACCGACCTTGCTGCGGCGGTCGGCGCCGATCTAAATGTGATGGACCGTGACGCTCGCAAAATGCGGGGTCACGGTCCATTCATATTCGCTCAGGTCAAACACGGCCCAGGGGTGGAGGACATTGTCAGTCACATTGTTCACGCTTGGCAGCATAGCCGCGGCGTTGAACACCACCACTGACCGCGCCTTGACATTACCGGTTGGACTGAGCGCCAGAATCCGGCGTCATCACGCAAGTTGCAGCGTTATCCATGTGCGACTCGCGCACCAGCGTGCCATCCTGCGAAACGACCACGGTCGGCGTGCCTTCCGTTCCCGGCTGGCGAACCAATTGAACCTTGTAGGTTTCCGTTCCGGTGGAGGTTTCCACTTTCACGGAGCGAATTTGATCGTCTCCGATTGTCCGTTCAACTGTCTGCCGCGCGGCGGGCGAAAGTTGATTTAACGCCTGCCGGTTGGCGGCTTCGATATGTTGCGTTTGAGTTATTCCAACGCCCACGTCCGGAACATAAGGTTCACGAACGCCGGCAACCAGCGTCGATGTGAGTCCGAGAACTCCGACGCCCACTCCAAGTAACAACGATTTCGTATTCATGGAGCAACATAGGCCTTGTGCAGCCGCATTCCAATCGGAGGGCAGCCCGCTCTTTCCGTCCGGGTAAAATCTTGGGCTAATCACCCCACCACGCGGTGCTTAAATAGACGCGATAGTCTTTGATTCGGCCATTGGCGGAGTCCTGGCGTGGAAGCAGGCGAAGACCGGAAAGTTCGCGCTCCGCCCCGAGATCGATGACGAGCGTGTGCGGATGCGCGGAATGCGGCGCGCTCCATTGCGAATGCCAGAAGGAATCCGCGTCGCCGTCGAATGCGTTTTCCGCCTGCGAATCCTCCGCGGACGTTTCTTCGCTGTCCACATAAGCAACGCGCCAGCCGTCGTGCGGAAGGGGCTGGCCTGCGGCGTCGAGCGCGTCGAGTTCGGCGAGGGTGGTGTATTCGTCGCCGTTGTGGGATGAGAGCGCTTGCAGGCAAAGAAAGCGGCCTTTTTGAGTGTCAAACCTAATATCTTGCGCTGTTTTTCCCGCAGCCAAGGCGCCTTCCTCGATGGGCGTTGAGGACTCGAGTCGCGGCGTTTTCATCGGGCCGCGCGCGGGAGCGCTCGCGTCGCGGTGAAGCTCGCTGAGGATCGGCGTTTTGATGGCGGCGAGATTGTGGGCGTCATCCTTCATTTCCTCGAAGACGACGATTTCGTTTTTGCCTTTTTTTAGCCAGACGCCCGGCAGATAGAGCGTCTGCTGTGGGCCAATGTTCCAATAGCGGCCGAGATTATGGCCATTGACGATCACGATGCCTTTGCCCCAATTGCGCATGTCGAGAAACGCATCGCCGATTTCTGAAATGCTGAAAGTTCCCTTGTGAACGGCGGGCGCGGCGGCTTGTGATTCGGACTTGAATTTGAGGCCGGAGACTTTGTCAAACGGAAGATGATACATTTCCCAGCCGAGGATTTCTTTGCCGTCCAGCATGACTGACTCCGTGATTCCCTTGCGATTATCTGGAATGCGCGAGCCGTAATTGATGCGACCGCCGTTTTCCACCAGGATGTCCAGCGTTGCCGGTTTGTCTGTGCTAATGGCAACGGTGCTTTGATTGTGACGCCGGTCGAGGGTGGCGATGCGTTTGCCGTCGATGCAAACGACGGCGAAATCGCGAAGCTCTTTGATTTTCAAAGTGCCGTGAACCGGGCCGGAAAGTTTGGCGCGGTAATTCACAAAGCCATAGGCTTGATCGATATCTTCAAAGCTCAAGGGTTTGGGGGATTTCACCGGCGACTTTAGGCTGTCAAATATACTTGCAGAACTGTTTAATTCAATGTTCGGAATTTCGAGCACAGGTGTGGTTGGCGGGACATCCGGCAAGGATTCGCCGGGAGCGAGATGTTTTGCAAAAAGCTCGCGCAGGGCGATGAATTTCTCGGTCGGCCGTCCCATTTCATCGATAGGCGCGTCATAATCGTAGCTGGTGGGCTGAGGTTGGAAGTGCCCGCCATAATTCGCCCCGCTGGTGAATCCGAACGATGTGCCGCCGTAAACCATGTAGTAGCAAAACGAGACGCCGTTGGTCAGTTTCCATTCGGTTTCGCGCACGACGCCCGCGGTTTCGGTATGCGCGTGCGCCTCGCCCCAATGATCAAGCCAGCCGGGATAGAATTCCGGCACGAACCAAGGGCCATTCGGGCGATATTTTCCAACTTCACGCATTATTTCCGGACCGCTGCCGCCGTTGAGGCCGGGCAGGGCGCCTTCGACATAGCCGCCAGCCATCATCCTGCCGCCGCCATCGGCGGTAAACTGCGGGATGTCGAATCCCGCCGCGCGTTCCATGTCGCGGATTTTTCCCATGTAGACGTGGTCGGCTCCGTAGCTGCCGTATTCGTTTTCCACTTGAATCATGATGATCGGCCCGCCGTGTGTGATTTGCAGGGGCGCGAGCTGCTCGCCGAGTTTCTTCAAGTAACGCTCGGACGCGGCCAGAAATTTCGCGTCCTGGCTTCGTACTTTGAGATCGTGATCTTTCAGCAGCCACCATGGATATCCGCCAAATTCCCACTCGGCGCAAACGTAAGGGCCAGGCCGCAGTATGACCCACAAGCCTTCCGCTTGCGCGAGCCGCACGAATTGCGCAACATCCGCATCGCCGGTGAAATTGAAGTGGCCTTCGCGTTCCTCGAACTGATTCCAGAAAACGTAAATCGAAATGGTATTGAGGCCCATCGCGTGCGCCATGCGAAGGCGGTCGGCCCAATATTGATGGGGAATACGCGCCGGGTGCATTTCCCCAGCTTTGATTTGGAAAGGTTTCCCGTTGAGCAGGAAATTTGTTTCGCCAATCGAGAAAGTTGCCGCTGCCGCCGGCGAAGGCAGAGCGAACGTGGCGAAAGCCAACAGGATTGAGGTGGCGAAGGATCGGATGAATTTTTGTTTCACAACGGTTAAATCTTTTTCTGGATGAGCCAATGGTGGCCCAAAGGATCGATAATCGTTCCCTGGCGATAGCCGTAAAAGTAATCTGTGACCGGCTTGAATTCCACGGCGCCGGCGGCCACTGCTTTTTTCGCAGTCGCCGCAGGATCGTTGACGAACAGTCCGATCAACACGGTGGTTCCATTGGCTGTTTCCGGGCTGATTTCCTTTGAAGCCGGCACAGCCTCGTGAATATGGAACAGCGCGCCGCCAATCGTCATTTCAGCGACATGCACAGAGCCATCGTCGTTTGTAAAGCGCCGCAATTCCACCGCGTCAAACGCGGCTTTGCAAAACTCCAATGCCATGAGCACGTTGCGAACGGTTAATTGTGGCGCAAAGAATGTGCCGCCAGAGGCCTCGTGGGATGCATTCATATGGTTATACTTGACTAACGAGAAGTCATTGTTCCGCGACCTTCGCGATGATGCCGATGGCCCGTTGGATGTCCTCGGCAGAGACCATCAAATTTGCAACAGCGCGGATCGTGTTGCGGTCTGATGACAACACCAAAACTCCGTGGGCGCGAAGCCGCTCAATTAATTCTTTTGCGGGAGTGCCCGGCAAACGAAACCGCACCATGTTCGTTTCCACCTCAACCGCGTTCAGTTCGTATTTGCCGCAGCGGGCGATTCCTTCCGCAAGAGCTTTCGCGTTTGCGTGATCTTCGGCCAGTCGCGAGCGAGAATTTCGGAGGGCATACAACGCGCCCGCCGCGACGATTCCGGCCTGCCGCATGCCGCCGCCGAACATTTTTCGAAAACGCTTCGCCCTCGCGATGACTTCCTTTGTCCCGACGAGCGCCGAGCCGACTGGCGCGCCGAGCCCCTTGGAATAACAAACGCTGACCGAGTCGAATGGCGCGGCCCACTCCTTTTCCGCGATGCCCGTGGCAATGGCCGCATTCCAGAGGCGCGCGCCGTCGAGGTGGTAAATCAAACCGTTTGCCTTGGCCGTTTTGCCGACCTCATTGATCTTCTCAATTGGCCAGATTTTTCCGCCGCCGCGATTGTGTGTGTTCTCGATGCAGACCATGCGCGAGCGCGGAAAATGCGGATCAACCGGCCTCAATGCTGATTCAACCGCTGCACCGCTGAAAACGCCTCGCTCGCCTTCAATCAAACGGCACATCACGCCGCTCAAGGCAGCCGGCCCGCCGCCTTCGTAGTAGTATATGTGCGCCCCCGCTTCGACGATGATCTCATCGCCCGGCTCCGTGTGGGCGCGAATGGCGAGTTGATTGGCCATGGTGCCGGAAACAACAAACAGCGCCGCCTCCTTCCCCAGCAATGCCGCCGTTTCCGCTTCAAGTTCTTTGACGGTCGGGTCCTCGCCGAAAACATCGTCGCCGACTTCGGCATTGGCCATCGCCTCGCGCATGGCTGGCGTCGGTTTGGTGACAGTGTCGCTGCGAAGGTCAATGGCAGCGGTGCGGGCATTCTCTGTGGTCATAATCAATCTGGGAAAACCTATCCGGCAGGTTCGACGACGAAAAGCGAAAAAGGTAGGGACGCCTCGCCGAGGCGTCCGGGGTGAGGCGCGCTTCATGCGAAAACAGTGGCGGCAATCCCGCGCAACCGGACGCCTCGGCGAGGCGTCCCTACCTCGCTTCGCAAACGGGCGCGTTTAATTGTTTACAATGCGCCTCATTTGCGGAATTCAATAACCATGACGTTTCTTCACAGAATCGCCGCTGGGCTGGCCGCGGTCGCTGTCTTCTTGACATTGCCATTGCGGGCCGCCCCAACCAACGAAAGCATCGCCAAGGCCACCGCCGCCATGGAAGCCGCCATCCCGCGCGCCCAGGCCGACCCGATGCATCCGATTTTTCATGTGACATCTCCGGCGCAATGGATGAACGACCCGAACGGCCCTGTTTTTTACAAGGATTACTTCCATCTGTTCTACCAGCTCAATCCTTACAGCGACGGCAGCGGGCCGAAGTACTGGGGCCACGTCCGCAGCCGCGACCTGGTTAAATGGGAGCGGTTGCCGATTGCGCTATGGCCGTCGTCTGAGAAGGGCGAAGCGGAGATTTGGTCAGGCTGCTGCACGATCAATGGGCTGGGAGTGCCAATGGCATTTTACACCAGCATCGCGGCAGGATCGAATCCGGGAAACCACGCCGAGCAATGGGCCGCCATCAGCGACGACGACATGATGACGTGGCACAAATCCGCCGACAACCCGGTGCTGAGCGAGGCGTTGAACGGCCACCGGAAAGTTTACGATTGGCGTGACCCGTTTATTTTTCATTACCAGAAGCTCACGTATCTGGTCGCCGGTGGAAACTTGAATCAAGCGCACGGCGGAGAAGGCGTTGTAAACATTTATCAGGCGCTGAATCCCGAGCTTACCAAATGGAAGTATCGCGGGATTTTATTTCATCTTCCCAAGGACGCTCCCACGGCCGAGTGCCCGAATTTCTTTCCGCTTGGTGATCATTTCGTCCTTTTCGTTTCGCCTTACGGCAAGGTGCAGTATTTCGTCGGCGATTTTGACACTTACCACTGTGAATTTCATCCGCGCACCAACGGCTGGGCTGATTACGGCCCGAATTTTTACGCGCCCAACACGATGCTCGTTCCGGATGGCCGGCGGATTACCTGGGGCTGGGTGACGGGATTCCCCGAGGGACGCGGCTGGAACGGAAGCCTTTCGCTGCCGCGTGAGTTGAGCATCGGCGACGACTTTCGGCTGCGCCAAACACCGGCGCCGCAATTGGCCAAGCTGCGCGGCGCGCCGATGGAGCGGAGCGACGTTTTGTTCGCCGACAGCGGCGTCATCATGGAATTGCCGCCGACGAATGCCTTCGAGATTTCGACCAGCATCGATTTTGACAACGCGGAAAAAATGGAATTGACGCTGAAAGGGCAGGGGGCCGGCGCGCCCATCGTATTCACGGTGACGCCGGATGAATTCACCATGCCCGACACCCGGGCGCCCCTCTCGTTTCATGGGACGCATCGGCATATTGATCTTCGGATTTTCCTGGATCACTCTGTGTTGGAAGTGTTTGTCAATAAAACGATCTGCGCCACGAAAGTTATCGCGCCAATTGAAGGAACGCCGACGCTCCGATTCTGCGCGCCGGATGGCTACGCGGTGGCCAGCGACGTGAGCGTGTGGCCGATGAAGTCGATTTGGTAGGCTGTGATCAAGAGTTGGTGATGCGTAAATGAGGTTGCCGCCGACTCACGTTGGGCGCGGCTGTGTTCGGAGGAGCGAAGCGACGAGGAATCAGCCGCAGCGCGCCACAATCCAACGGCGCGCCTTTCAGTTCAAGGTGCTGCGACTGGTCTTCGACACAGTCGCGCTCCGCCTAAAGGGCAGCGGCCGGTGCCGATTTGGCGGGTTGTGGCTAAATTCCCTCCGCCACATATGCTGGCATTTCGTGGGAGGCGGCCACTTCCGCGCCGAGAGCGGCGTCTTCTTTTGAGAGAATGCGATAGTTTCGGATTTGGAACGACACGGTTTGTCCATCCCTCAGGCTGAGCCGCGCGTAATCCTCCTTGCTGATGCGCGACCGCAGAACCAAGCCACTGGGAAGCTCCATCTCGAGCCGCAGCATGACGCCGAGGAAATAGGTGCGCCGCAAAATGGCGCGGTAACGGTAGGCTAGCGCATCCGCTGAGACCTGCACCGCGTAAGGGCGGAAGCCGATCCGCATTTTCTGTCCCTCCGGCACGCCGTGCGCGGGAAACTCAAGTTCCTCATGCCGCGCCAGGCCGTTGCGCACTTCCAATTCCAAAATGTTCATCACCCCCACGAATCTGGCCACAAATTCATTGTGCGGTTTTTCATAAACCTCCTGTGGCGAGCCAATCTGTTCAACTCGGCCTTTATTGAAGATCACGATTTGATCGGCCACTTCCATTGCTTCTTCCTGGTCATGGGTGACGAACAGGATGGTCACTTTTAGTTCGCGGTGAACGCGCACCAACCATTGCCGCAAATCCTGCCGGATTTGCGCGTCGACGGCCGCAAATGGCTCGTCAAGCAGAAGGACATCCGGCCCGGGCGCGAGGGCACGGCCGATGGCGACCCGCTGGCGCTGGCCGCCGGAGAGTTGATGAGGATAACGGTCAAGCAAGCTGTTAAGATCGAGAAGGGCGGTGAGTTCATTCACCCGCGCTTCGATTTTTGCGGCGGGCCATTTTTTGATTTTGAGGCCGAAGGCGATGTTCTTGCGCACGCTCATGTGCTTGAACAACGCGTAGCTTTGAAAAACAAATCCGATGTTGCGCTTTTGGGCCGGCAATTTGTCGACTTCCGCGCCGCGCACAAAAATGCCGCCTGCACCCGGCGTCTCCAAGCCGGCGATTAATCGCAGCACCGTCGTCTTGCCGCTGCCGCTGGGGCCGAGCAGGGCGATGAGCGCGCCTTCCGGCACCTTGAGGCTGACATTCTCGACAACCTTGGTCTGGCCGAAATTCTTGCTGACGTTTCTTAATTCAATGCTCATGTCAGGTTTCGCGGCGGGTCTTCCATTCCAGCAGCGCCTTGAGAATCATGGTCGCCACCGCCAGCAAGGCCAAAAGTGTTGCCACGGCAAATGGCGCAACTGGATCAAATTCGTTATACAATTTCTCCACCCGCAGAGGCAGCGTGTCTGTCTGGCCCGCGATGTGTCCCGAGACGACCGAGACCGCGCCGAATTCGCCCATTGCCCGCGCATTGCACAAGACGATTCCGTAAAACAATCCCCACCGAACCGACGGCAGTGTGACGTGCCAGAATGTCCTCCAGCCGCTCGCGCCCAGTGTGAGCGCTGCCTCCTCTTGTTCGCGCCCCTGCGCGCGCATGATGGGGATCAATTCGCGAGCCACGTAAGGAAAAGTGACAAAGATTGTCGCAAGTACCATGCCCGGCAGCGCGAAGATAATCGTGACATGATGCGCTTCCAGCCAGTGCCCCAAATATCCGTGCAAGCCGAAGAGCAGCACAAACATCAGTCCCGCCACCACCGGCGAAATGGAGAAGGGCAGGTCCATCAGCGTCAACAAAAAGGCTTTGCCCCGAAATTCAAATTTCGCAATGGCCCACGAGGCGGCGATTCCGAAAACGGCGTTCAGCGGCACGGTGATCGCGGCAATCAGCAGTGTCAAGCGTATGGATGACAGCGTGTCTGGATCAGCAAGCGCCTTCCAATAAGGCCCAAGCCCTGCCACCAATGCCTGCGCGAAGACATTAGCCAGCGGCAGCACGAGGAAGACGGACGAGAACAGCAGGGCAATGCCGATCAGCAGCCATTGGAACGGCTTGGTGCGGCCTGGCAATGCGTGTGTGGTCTGTTCTGCGTTCATTTTACGGCTCTTGATATCGCGCGGCCCAGCCTTGCAGCAGGTTAAGCGTCAATAATAATGCAAACGAAAAAATCATTAGCACTACCGCGACGGAAATTGCCCCGGTGTAATCGAATTGATCAAGGCGCATCACGACCAGCGTCGGCGCGATTTCGGTTTGGAAGGGCAGGTTGCCGGAAATGAAAACAATCGAGCCGTATTCGCCCAGCGCGCGCGCGAACGACAATCCGAAACCCGCAAGCACAGAAGGCAGCAGCGTTGGCGCGGTGATGGAGACAAACCGTTTCCACGCACCTGCGCCAAGACACATGGCGGCTTCGTCCACCGCCGGGTCGAGTGTTTCGATTTCCGGCTGGATGGTGCGAACGGAAAAAGGCAGGCCGACAAACGTCAGCGCAATGACCACGCCGAGTCGCGAAAATGCCCCGTGCAAACCAGCGGGAACGAGGAATTGCCCGAGCCACCCGTGATCAGAGAATAAGTTTGCAAGCGTCAAACCGGCGACGGCGGTTGGCAGCGCAAAAGGGAAATCGATCAAACCATCGAGAATGCGGCGGCCCAGAAAGCGGTAACGCACAATCACCCAGGCCAAGAGCGTTCCGAAAACAGCGTTGATCAACGCCGCCGCCAGCGACGCGCCGAGGCTCAGCCGATACGCAGCCATGGCGCGTTCGTTGGTGGCCAATTCCCAAAGCTCCTTCCACGACAGGCTCAGTGCCTTGAGCGCCAGCGCGCCAATCGGGACAAGCACGATTATTGTCAAATAAATAATTGTGAAACCCAGCGTGATCGAGAATCCGGGGAGGGGATTTGTCGGAGTGGCGCGAATGCCGGCGCGTTGGGAAAGAGAGGCCATGCCTAATTCACGAAGACAGGTAGGGACGCCTCGCCGAGGCGTCCGGGGTGAGGCTCGATTCACGCGCAACCGGACGCCTCAGCGAGGCGTCCCTACCCTTTTCAGCGCCGGCTGCGGGCGATCTGGTCAAAGATCCCTCCTTCATCAAAATGGGTTTTCTGCGCTTCGCGCCAGCTTCCGAACATTTCCTCGATGGTGAACATTTTCACTGGCGGAAATTCCGCGGCGTGGCTCTTGGCGACGGATTCGAGGCTCGGCCGAAAATAATGGCGAGCCGCCATTTCCTGCGCGTCGGGCGTGTAAAGAAAACGCAGATATTCTTCGGCGACTGCCCGCGTTCCGTGAGCATCCACATTTTTATCCACCCACGCCACAGGCGGTTCGGTGCGGATGCTTTCCGGCGGGTAGACGATTTCAAATTTCCCTTTTCCAAGTCCATTGACTACCAGCAACGCCTCGTTCTCCCACGCCACTAAAACATCGCCGATCCCGCGGTTTACGAAGGTTGTCGCTGAGCCGCGCGCGCCTTCGTCCATAACCGGCACGTTGCGGAATAGCTGCTCCACAAATTTGCGCGCAGCTTGGTGATCGCCGTGATTTTGGCGGAGTGACCAGCCATACGCCGCGAGATAAATCCAGCGTGCGCCGCCGGAAGTTTTCGGATTTGGAATAATGACGCTGACGCCGGGGCGCGCCAGCGCATCCCAATTCGTGACATGCACGCGACCACCCTCGCGCTCAAGAAAAACGATCGTGGAAGAATACGGGCAGCTATTATTCGGCAGCCTTTTTTGCCAGTCTGAGGGAAGCAAGCCGGCCTTATCATGGATCGCATCAATGTCCGATGCGAGCGCCAGAGTGACAACATCCGCCTGTTGCCCATCGATGACGGCGCGCGCTTGTTTGCCAGAACCGCCGTTCGACAAGCCAATTGCCACGGCATCTCCCGTCTTCGCTTTCCACGCCTTGCTAAAGGCGGCATCGACCTCCTGGTAAAATTCGCGAGTTGGATCGTAGGAAACGTTCAAGAGGGAGATGGATTGCCCGGCCTGCGTGTCGAATATTCCTAGCAGGCAGAATACAAACATGGCTACGCAGCGGATTACGCTCGATAACACCGCTTTGGCCAAAGTAAGCACGCCCATTTTCACTCCGTGAAAGCCTACGATTAAACCCTATAATGTCAATAGAGATTGCGCGCAAAGAGCGATTTTCTTGAACCTCATCGGGGAAGCCCACGCGCCCTGGCGAGTCGTGGTTGGCACTCTCGCCAGCCCCATCTTCTGAGGCAATCGGCGAGGGTGCCGATTGTCTGCATGCGAGGCGCGGGCGCTCCCTCGACTTGCACTCCCAAATCTTGACAATGGGAATCGAAATGATAGTTTGCGCCTGAAATGAAGCTTTCCGTTCGCGGGGAATATGCGTTAAGGGCATTGCTCGTGTTGGGGCGGCACTATGGGGAGAATGTCGTGCGCATCCAAACGATTTCCGACCAGCAAAACATCCCCAAGAAATTCCTTGAGCAAATTCTCAACGACCTGAAGTCGCTGGGCGCGGTCGAGAGCCGCAGAGGAGCATCGGGCGGGTACCGGCTGGCCCGGCCTCCGCAGCATATTACTTTGGGCTCCGTCGTGCGCCATATTGAGGGAGCGCTGGCGCCGGTAAGTTGCGTGAGCGACCGCTTTTACGAGCGCTGCACTTGCCCGGACGAGGCGCGCTGCCCAATTCGTTCCGTGATGAAAGACGTCCGCACCGCCGTGGTCGACATCATGGACCACACGACACTTGCGGATATGTGCGAGCGTGCCGTCGAATTGGAACAAGCGCCATCCGCCGCCCTCGATTACATTATTTGACAAGCTCAGAATTTAATTTTTCCGATCGCGAATATGCGAACGAAAGTGGAATTCGATTCGGATGCCTTCCCGCCTTACCCCGGCGAAGACGAAGAGGTGAATCCCAATATCTGGGGCAAAAGGCTGGCTGAGTTCATCGCCGCGAAGCTATCCGAGCAGGGGATAGAGACTGGGGAGTTTTATCCCGAGGATTGGGGATGGGAAATTCCGGTGAAAAATGAAGCGTTCCCCATTTTTATTGGCTGCGGGAATCAGATCGACCCAGGCGGCACGCGATTTCTTTGCTTTATTGACCCATCGAAACCCGAGATTCGGAGAGGCCTCTTTAAGAAGGTGAATACCGTGGCCGATATTGAAAAGGTCAGCCATGCGCTTGACATCATTCTCAGGAGTCACCCGGCGATCAAGAGCTTGCAATGGCATACGGAACCCCCAGTCTAAATATCCGCGCCCGCCCAGGTGTCATGTGGAACCTCAGTGGCGACGAGTTTGGCCGTTTGATCATTTAGATATTCGATGATCGTGGCCACCGATTCCGCGACGGTCATTTTATCGGTCGGCAATTGTATCTCCGGCGCATGAGGCGCTTCATAAGGTGCGGAAACTCCCGTGAAATCCTTGATGACGTTCGCCCGCGCCTTGGCGTAAAGCCCTTTGGGGTCGCGCTTCTCGCAAACTTCAACGGGCGCGTTTACGAACACTTCAATAAATGTCCCCGCCGGCATCAGACGTCGAACCATGTCGCGATCTGCCCGATACGGCGAAATAAAGGCGGTGATGCAGACCACGCCCGCGTCCGCAAACAAGCGCGCGGCTTCACCCACACGGCGGATATTCTCTTTGCGGTCGCTGGCGGAAAAGCCGAGGTCGGAGCCGAGGCCATGGCGGATATTGTCGCCGTCGAGCACGTAAACATGCCGTCCCATGTTGAACAATTCGCGCTCCAGTTCCACCGCGATGGTCGATTTGCCGGAGGCCGAAAGCCCTGTCAACCATACGACCCTTCCTGGATGCCCGTTGCGCAACTCGCGCTGCACCGTGGTGACTTTGCCGTGGCTCCAATAAATGTTGTGGCTTTTCTGGGAACTGTCGGACGTGCGGCGCGGGTAATTGTCCTGAATAATGATGCCGCCGCCCGCCACTTCCAGACCGTCAACAATAACAAATCGCCCGGTGGCGATAATGTCGGCGTGGGTGTCGAAGGCAATCGGGCGCTTCGTGTGCAGAATCAATTCCGCCACTTCGTTGCGGCCCACTTGCGGTTCGGCCCTCGTCAATGTCTCGAGGGTGGACGAATCAATCACGCGCTCGATGCTCTCGATTTTGCATTCGGCCTCCTGGGTGGCCAGTTTGATTTTGTAAGCTTTTTGCGGCACCATCGGGGAGCGGCCGAGCCAAAACAAGCGCGCCTTGAATCGCGCCAATTCATACGGCGGATCCGTCTCCAGCGCCGCCACCGACCCTCGTTCGACGAAGACCTGTTCGGTCAGTGTCAGCCCAATCGATTCGCCTGCTTCGGCGAAATCCGATGGTGGGGCATTCCAACGCTCAATCGTCTTGACAGTGCTGACTTTGTTCGTCGGCGAAAAAACGAGATGATCGCCCACTTTGATTCTTCCGGCTTCGACGCGGCCCGCCAGAATGCGGCGGTCGTCGAACCGGTAGACGTCCTGAATGGGAAAACGGAGCGGCTGCCCGGTCGGCGGCTGGGCTGGCTCGAATTGATCGAGCATCGCAAGCACGGTTGGCCCTTTCCACCACGGCATTTTTGCGCTGGGCGCGGCGATGTTGTCGCCGTGCCTGGCCGCAATGGGGATGAAGCAGGTGGGAGCCACGCCGACGGTCTGCAAAAATCCGCGAAAAGCCGCCTCAATTTCATTGAACCGCTTTTCGGAATAACCCTGCAAATCCATTTTATTGACAAGCACCGCGATCTGCCGGAGGCCCAGCAAATTGAGCATATAGCCGTGGCGGCGCGATTGCTCCTGGACGCCTTCGTTGGCGTCAATGAGAAGCAGGGCGGCTTCCGCGTGGGCCGCGCCGGTGATCATGTTTTTGAGGAATTCCTTGTGCCCCGGAGCGTCAATAATAACGTATTGGCGCTTCTGCGTTTGGAACCAGATTTGCGCCGTGTCGATGGTGATGTTCTGGTCGCGCTCTGATTGAAGCGCGTCCATGAGATTGGCCCACTCGAAGGGCACTCCGCGCCGCTGGGCGATTTGCTCCAATTGCTCCAGTTTTCCCTCCGGCAGCGAGCCGGTGTCATTCAGGAGGCGGCCGACAAAGGTGGATTTTCCATGGTCAACATGGCCGACGATGACGATTTTGAGCTGCTCGCTGGGAGCCTGGGTTGCGTTTGGATGCATCGATGATTCTTTGAAAGTCAGGGGTTGCGCGGGAATGTCAATCACATATAGCCGTCGCGGCGCAATTTCTCGAAAGCGTCTTCGCTTTCCTTGTCCTGGGCCCGGCCCGAGCGCTCGGCGGTTTTGGTGTGGCGCAATTCCTCGATGATTTCCGCCACCGTCCGCGCCTTGGATTTGATCGGAAAGGTGCATGGCGCGCAGCCAATGCTGCGAAAGCGCTCGCCTTTGCCGTTGTCGAAATAAAGCGGAATGACCGGGATTTTTTCGCGCTCGATGTATTCCCAGATGTTCAGCTCCGTCCAATGCAGCAGCGGATGGATGCGAATGTGCGCGCCCTTTTCAAAGTCCGTTTTGAACTGGTCCCAAAGCTCCGGCGGCTGGTCTTCGACATTCCAATCCATGTTCTTGTCCCGCGGGCTGAAATAACGCTCCTTGGCGCGGGTCGGCTCCTCGTCGCGCCGCACGCCGGCGATGACGCCGGTGTAATGATGCTTGTCGAGCACCGCCCGGAGGGCGCCGATTTTCAGCGCGCTGCAGCATTCGACGCGGGTGGCTTTGCCGTTCGGATAGGTCTGTCCTTGCGCGAGCACTTCCTCATTTTTTCCAACCACCAACTGAAGACCCCAGTTCTTCACCAATTGATCGCGATACTCGATCATGCTTGGGATTTTGTAGCTGGTATCAACATGGACGAGCGGAAAGGGGACGTGGCCCAAAAATGCTTTTCGGGCCAGCCAAAGCATCACAGTCGAATCCTTGCCGATGCTCCAAAGCATAGCGAGATGGTCAAATTTGTTAAACGCTTCCCGCAAAATATATATGCTCTGATTCTCCAGTTTGGACAAATAATCCATAGTAACATAGTGCAGTATCCAAAAACTAAGTCAACTCCAACCGAAGAATGGCGCCCGGTCAGCCGGAGATCGGCGGGATGGATGCCGTCTCAATAATCCCGGCGGTGAGGTGGTGCGTAAGAGTTGACTCCATTTTTATGGAGTGTATAAGAGTCCAATGAACATGGGGTTTTCCCTTCGAGGGTCCTTTGTTGGGTTGATTGC
Organism: uncultured Verrucomicrobiae bacterium; assembly: GCA_963764165.1. Taxonomy (GTDB): domain Bacteria; phylum Verrucomicrobiota; class Verrucomicrobiia; order Limisphaerales; family Palsa-1400; genus Palsa-1400. The sequence continues at coordinate 106,549 of CAVXRD010000002.1, read as the reverse complement.
GGTCGTCGGGTTAGGGCCTGTTAACACTAACGTAACGCCTCCACGATGAGCGCGAGGACGACGAATCCGGAGTACAACGCATCCAATTTGTCGAAGCGACTGAAGACTCGGCGGTAGCTTTTGAGTCGGCGAAAAAGCCGTTCAATCTCATTGCGGCGTCGGTAAAGGGTTTGGTCATACTCCCACGGATTTAAGCGTCGGGGGTTAGGAGGAACCACTGGAGCGTAGCCCAATTCCCGCGCCTGTTGCAGAGTCTCGTCCCCTTCATAGGCGCTGTCCATGATGAGTGGAAGCCCTGCCGGAACCGGCCCGCCCGCCTGCAAAAGCTCGCGTCCTTGCGGCGCGTCCCCCGCCTGGCCGGGGGAAAGCTTGAGCATTAAGGCGCACTGGGCATTCGCGGCAACCAGATGAATTTTGGTGGTGCAACCGCCTCGGGAGCGCCCGATGGCCTGTGGGCCGTTTTTTTTAGCGCCCCGGTGCCGTCGGGGTGAACCTTGATCGTCGTGCTGTCCAAGCAGACTTGCTCGATCCGGATCGCCAGGATTTGCTCCTGCTGGAGCCGGGCGAAGACTCGATCCAGCACGCCCGCTTTGCTCCAGCGGTTCATGCGGGTGTAGATCGTATGCCAGTTGCCAAAATGTTTTGGCAGGCCGCGCCATTTGCACCCATGCTCCACCACATAGAGCAGGGCGTTGAGAAGTTGCAGATTGGTCATGCTCACGTTGCCGCGCTGCCGCGGCAGACAATCAGCAACCCGCTGATATTGACTCTCTGTAAGCTCCACCCAGCCATTTTGCCTTGTCGCCTATAAAATGTCAATTAGTGTTAACAGGCCCTAGCCCACCATGCAGGCGCGCGGAGCCTGGCTGTTGCGCACTGGATCAATGATGCCGGACTGGACGCCGCGACCGTGCTAAACACCAACGGAGTATTCATCTCCGATTTTAAGGCGACGAATGATTTCAGTGTTGTCCTCCAAACCTCAGACCCCGTTGCAGTGACCTACGACACCTTCGGAGGCTCGTCATCCGCAAACAACCCCGCCTACCTGGCAAATTTTGTGGGAGCAGCCAGCAACGGCACTGGAGATGGAACTGCCGGTGATTTGGCGGATTTGGATATGACGTCGGACGCAAGCGGCGCAGTGCAGTTCGATTTTGCGATACCCATGACGCCGTTGGATCGCATACTGGTGGTGGATGTCGACGGTCCGGAGCAATATTTGTTTCAGGCTTCCTTCGTCAATGAAACATTTGACATGCCGGTGAGCACCGCCGGCTGGGCAGGGCAGCCTTTCGCCGGGACGGTTGGTTCGCCGCCGGATTCGCGATGGCCCACATGGAACGCGAGCGCGGGCACGCTGGTCTCTGGCACTTCAGAGAACATCAATGAGGAACTTTTTGTTTTGACGCCAAACCAAAACTTCAACCGCCTTGTTGTCACCAAACTGAGCACTGGCGCCAGTGGATGGAGCACCGACATTACGTTTGTCTCGCTCGGCGCGCCGCTCGCGATTCAAAAGACTGACAGCAACGTCGTTTTGACTTGGGGAAGCGCGGATTTCGGTTTGCAAGCGGCCTCCGACGTCGGTGGGCCATACACCAATTTGCCAGCAGCCACGAGCCCTTACACCAACGCCATCAGCGGATCCCATCAATTTTTCCGGCTTGCGCCTCAGTGAGTTTGGCGGGGCGACCGGGGCAATTTTAGAGGAATTTAGAGGAAGTCTCCCCTTTGTTCATCTGCCGGAAGGAATTTGGTGCCCCGGGGGGGATTCGAACCCACGACCAATTGATTAAGAGTCAACTGCTCTACCAACTGAGCTACCGAGGCAACCAAAGTTTAAAAATTGACTTTTCTATACCGGTATTCTATACTGTTTGCATGAACGAGAGCAAAACAGAATCAGAATCCGAACGAGAGCCGCAGTGGCAAAAAACGCCCATCGCCAATCTCGTTCGCAGTACAGCGTCAGGAACATATTACGCCAGAGCGCGCATTAAGGGCAAGCTGATTTGGAAATCACTTAAGACAGATCGTCTTGCTGTGGCAAAATTACGCCTGGGAGATTTTCTCAAGCAGGAGAATCACCGGGTGGAGGTAGATCAGGCGGCGGCGCGCGGGAAAATGACTTTCGACGATGCAGTCGCTATTTACCAGCAACGCGTTGAAGAAGCCCAACACCTGAAACCGGGCGCTAAACTCTATCGAAAAAACACAATCGAAGCCCTTCTCAAAAGCTGGCCCGATTTGAAAAATTTGGATGCCAGGAAAATTTCAACGAACGACTGCCTGCATTGGGCCTCCAGTTTTGCCGAGAAGCATTGTCCCTCGTTTTTCAATAACACGGTGGGCACTTTGCGACAGATTATCAAAATTACGATTGATTCTGGCGCTCGCTATGGCAATCCGGCTGATCAAATTAAGAAGGTCAAGGTGCGACAAAAAATTCTAAAGCTCCCCGAACACGATCAATTCCTTGCGCTCGTTGCGTCCGTGAGAAATGCCGGCAGTGGGTTCAGCAAACCTTGCGGTGATTTAATTGAGTTTTTTGCATACAGTGGCGCACGTAAAAGCGAAGCCGCCCGCGTATTTGGCTCTGACTGCGATTTGGTCAACGGAAGAATTTCGATCAAAGGCGACCCCGAAACCGGAACGAAGAACTGGGAAGTTCGCAACATTCCGATGATCTCCGATATGCGTCGTTTGCTTGACCGCATCCGAGCCGAACGCGGTGAAGCGGAATGGGCGAAACAGCCGGTGATGGGTGTGCGCGAGTGCCAGAAAGCAATTGACTCGGCCTGCAAGAAATTGGGGATCACCCGTTTCACGCACCACGACTTGCGGCATCTGTTTGCCACGCGCTGCATTGAATCCGGGGTTGACATACCCACAGTCTCCCGCTGGCTCGGTCACAAGGACGGCGGCGCGCTCGCAATGAAAACTTACGGACACTTGCGCGATCAGCACTCAACGACGATGGCGCAGAAGGTCGTTTTCACCGAAACAGCGTCGAATGTCCTGTCGCTTCCAGTGGCGGAAACAACGGTTCAAGCCAGCCACGCGGTTGAAACGAATAATGCGGAGAAGAAAACCGTCGGGCAGGTGAAGTCGAAATACGGATATGCGTGGTGGGCATCCCAGAATCCGATTGAGGTGTTTTGGGGGCAACTCAACGAGCCAGTCTGGCTCCTTCCTGCCGAGCGTTTTTTGAAAATTGCAAAAGAGGCAATGGGCCGCGAAGTTTTTCCGCATGAGATCGAGGATCGTCAGGTTTTGATCGAGGAATTTGTGGCACTCGTTCCTGAAGCTACCATGACAACGCTTCGCGCGAAAATTAGCGCCGAGCGTCACGTCCACGCCGCGCCGCAGCTCCTTGCAAAAACGGCGTAAACTCCTCAGCCGCCTTCGTCATGGACAAACCCGTTTCAAACAGGGAACGGCTATTTTAGTCTTTTCCATCGGCCTTCAACGCTGGTGTCTTTTCTACGATCTGAATGCTTTCCACCCAAGCTCCGTCAGAGGTTCCGACGGAATCGAAATGTTCCGACTGCTCTTTCACCCATTCGACGGCCATGCGTTGGAACGCCGAGACCAATTCTCGGAGCTTTTTTCCAGTGATGCGGACGCATTGGCGGTTGAAGAACAGCGTCAGGCTGTCGGCTTCTTCTGCCGGTAAGAATTGCACCCGTTCCAGCCAGGCATACTGGTAAAGATTGACGCTTCCGTCGCGCAATTCGACGCGCAACATTTGAGCGTTTGGATTCTCACCCCAACACTGGACTTCGTTAGATTCGGATTTGGGTTCCACGCCTCTGGTTTTCATAATTTTTCATTTCAGGTTTATGGGCGACGGGCGAACGGCGCTGGGAGATGAACTGTCGTACGCGCTGGCGGACCACCATCATTACCCGGCGGCGCGCGTTCAGTTCTTCGATCCGTTCCGGTTCACACGCCAGTTCCAAAGCCAGCGTGCGGCGACCAGAGCGGACAACGCTCTCCCGCAGTTGAAGTCTGTCGAAGGTAAAAATCCGTATGCCTTTCCGGCCCCGCGAAGTCGTGACGTACCACTGTTGATCGTTCGTGGCTGCTTTGACGGCGGAATCCGAGAACAGCACGTAGTCCACAGTTTTGCCTTGGGAGGCATAGGACGTGACGGCGTAACCCCGCACAAATTCGCGGTAGTGCTTTTCCAAGATGCGGCCATCGGCCAGACGGATGCGGCCATCCGATAAAACTGACTTAACTGTGACCAGTTCGCCGTTGGCGAGTTTGCGGCCTGTTCCAGTCTCACCGTTGCTCTTGAGTTGCAATCTGTCGCCGGAGGCGAGTTTCAGTTGTTTGGGCCGACAGACGTGAAAGTGTTCCAACTGATTGAAAGAGACGGAACGAATGTGCCCACCGGCTTCGACCAGCAAATGGGTGTCAGTGATGTCCCACAACTTGCCCATTTCCCCCCGGGCAATGCCGCCGGTCCTCCGTTGAAAGACAAGAATTGAATCATCGTTATAAAATCGCTTGTCGCGCTTCTGAGCTGGCGTGAGATCACGGCGCTCGCAGGCCGTGACTACCACCTCCTCTTTGTCAATCAATCCCCGCGCTTGCAACCCTTTCCGAATGCTCTCATTGAGCCGATGAATCTCATCCCATGTTTGTGACACGACAACGCTTGACTGCTTTTGTGCCGCTAGTTCCAAGAAATGAGCAACCAATCGCGGAGTTTGATCGTTGCATTCGATGACAACACCCAAGCGGTCGAGGCGGTCAAATGAAGCGGCCAGGTCTCCCGCCTGAGCTTCGGCCACCGCTGCTCGATACTCCTTGATCCACGATTTTTCGCCGACAGTCTTGCCCAAGGCAGGATTCTGGCGGCGGATTTCCGTCAATTCTGCCGGAACTATGCCCGAATACTTTTCAATCGCCCGCAAGGCGTCCGACGCCTCGACCGCGCCATGCTGCCGGGTGTCGCCAGAGAGGATGACCCGACCGCCATTCGCTTGAACCAGTTTCAGGAGTTCGAGCATTTGCTGTGCGCCGATTTGACCGGCTTCATCCACCAGCACGACCCCGCCGCGTGGCATTCGCTGCCTTGCCAAAAGTTCACTGACCGTTTGCGTTTCCTGAAATCCCGCTGCGGCCAGATCAATCGCTTGCTGGCGTTGCGGAGTCACGACCAGCACGGCATGGCCGGCTTCGGTCAGTCCCTGATTGACCGCTTGCAGAGCAAAACTCTTTCCTGTGCCAGCGCCACCCCGAAACAGGGTGATGAAGTTTCGGGAGTTTAGGATTCGTTCGACTGCCCTTTTCTGATCGTCCGCCAGTCCTTTCGGAATGAAACCAGGAGCCAGTGGCCAGAACCGTGAAATTCCGTCATGCGCCAGCGAGACAATCTGATATTCTCGCAGGAGCATTTCGCGGGTTGTGACCTTGCCGTGCATCTTTTCGTTGGAGACGTAGTTTCGCCGCTGACTCTCACCTTTGAGTTCCGCCACCGTCCAATCCTCACCCCGCGCATGTTCCAACGCGTGACGCCAGAGTTCATGTTCACGAACAACCGAATGACGGTTGAACAGGTGATCTTCCGCCCAGCTTAACGCTCGGTCCGCCGCGTCAGGCACGGGTCCTCTTGCCTCATTTGCCCTGGCTTGAACCAGTCCGCAAAGACTTGATTTTTCTGTTTGTGACAGTTCCCCGTCCCACCGGCTTTGCAACGCGGACGGTGTGACGTCTTTAACCTTTCGCGGTCGTTCCTTGTGCGCGATATTCTCGCGCATGTCCATGACGTTGCCATTTGCCAGGCTTGGCTTTTGCGCCAGCAATTCCCCCTCGCGCGAGTCAATTTCCTGATGCCGCTTGGAGAACCGCTGGCACAACTCAGAGGCCACACCTTCCACTTGGAAATCTCCTCGCGCATGATTCTGAATTTCGTAACCGCATGTTTTCATGGCCTTGACGAGTTCATGATAATATACATTCTCCACGAATTTCTTGGCCTGGAGCATTTCAAAGTTGTCCATCGCCTTCCAACGGCCTTCCACGTCATCATACGTGGCGTTGAACAGAATGCAGTGGGTGTGCAAATGCGGGTCCAGGGCGCGTGATGTGTCGTGGCGGAACGTGGCGGCGATAATGTTGCCCGTTAAACGGTCACTGATTTGGCCGGCCTCGTGAACACGAGTGGCGGCGAATTGTTCCAGTTCCGCCAAGGCCGAGACGACGGCCCGCTCATGGGCTTCAATCAATCGCTGGTCTTGCGCCACGAGAGCCAGGAGCGAAACCGACTTGGGCGGCGAAAACGTGAAATCGTAGAAAATGCGCCGATTAGCGACTTCATGGCCGGACTCAAGGCGAGTAGTTTTATGGCGCTGAGTCAGCCGTTCGCCGGTGACCGGATTCAGGTTTTGGCAGAGTTGCAGGAAATCGTCCCGCTGAACGGCATTCCGCAAACCGAGCCTTTCCGCTCCGAATCCCTGCCACCGACCTAGCGTTCGATCATCCTGGTTGTAGTATTCGCCGATGCGCAAATGCTCGTCAAAATAGGTCTCGGCGTTCACCAAGTTCGTTTGTGTCTTCCATGCAAGCACACACGAATTGTGCCACAAATTACCGAGCAAGATTGTTCAGAAGCCTGAACAACATCAACGCCCTTCCGTTCCAAGCAGCGCGCGCCCGACGAGTTCGCCGTACGGAATTATTCGCGGAAAGGGACTGGGAGCTGAGGAAGGAGTCCGCTTTGTTTAGTCATTCATTCCACCCTGCACAGCGCGGTCCTGATTCAGCCAGTAGTCCTTGATGGCTTTGACCATGACGAGCAGTTTGTCGGACTTGGCCGTCTTCACGAGATAACTATTGGCCCCCATGATGTATGCACGATGAATGTCCGAGTCCTGGGTTGAGGAAGTCACACATATTACGGGAACTGCGGAAACCGAGGGACATGTGCGAATCCATTTCAAGACTTCGAGGCCGGATTTGATAGGGAGGTTCAAGTCGAGCAGCACGAGGCAAGGGAGCACACGTTCCTTGCCTTCTGCTTCATGGCCAGTCCCGGAAAGATAATCAATGGCGCTCTGACCGTCCGGAACGATGATGAGCCGATTTGGAATGTCAGCCTGCTGAAAGGCCCGTTGCATAAAAAAGGCATCATCCTCTTCGTCCTCTGCGTAAAGAATCGGTTTGAGTTGCATAGGTCTTATGGCGTTCGAAGTTCTAGCCAGAACGTGCTTCCCTTGCCAGGAAAAGATTGCACGCCTACGCGTCCCCCCATGCGTTCCGCGGCTTTTTTGACAATGGCTAGGCCGATGCCCGTGCCGGGAGTATTTTTGTTGATCCGTTGAAATATTTCGAATATCTTTTCGTGCTGATCCGGGGCTATACCGATACCATTGTCTTGCACGAGAAAACGAATGCCTCGGCCTTCACCGTTCCCACTCATTCCATCGTGCGAGGAAGTGGACGCACAAGATACATTAACTTCCTCCGCCCAGACGCGGATCATGGGTTTGAGGCCGGGCGTAACGAACTTGATCGCGTTGCCGAGCAGATTTGAAAATACCTGAGTAAGAGCGGCCTCATTACCGACAACTCTCGGCATGGGGGTTTGCACCTGGATATCGGCCTCATCCGGGAAGAACACAGGATAAGTTTCCAGCATCCCTTGTAAAAGTGTATCAATGGCTATCGACTCCAAAGGCAACTCCGCACGGACGACTTTGCTGTAGTTAAGCACATCCTCAATGAGGTGATCCATGCGGTCTGCGGACAGAGCAATTCGGCGCAAGTAACGCTGGCCGTCAGTATCGATTTTCGCAGCATATTCCTTGATCAGAATGTCGGAGAAACCTTGCATCGCCCGAAGCGGCGCACGCATGTCGTGGGCGATACTGTAGGAATAACTCTCAAGCTCTTCGACTGTCGCGCGCAATTTGGCGGTTCGCTCGGTGACGGTGCGCTCCAAAACTTCCTGTGCTTTTTTGCGCTCCGTAATATCGTTGAAAATGATGCCAACTTTTTTGACGTTAGCCTCGCCAATACGGTAAGCATAGCCTTCGTACCAGCGCTGTAATTGGACGGCCGGATATTCAAACCGTTTTGATTCGCCTGTCAGAACAATCTGTCCATACAGTTGAAACCAATGTTCTTCGTGCTGCGGCGCAATTTCCCTCATGCTTCGGCCGTGGGCGTTCTGGATTCCGGTTTGTCGCTCGAAAGCCGGATTGATTTCCAAAAAAATGTAATCAACCGGTTTCTTGTTCTCGTCAAAAACCACTTCAACTATGCAAAACCCTTCATCAATTGACCGAAAAAGGTTGCGATAACGCTCTTCAGATGCCCGCAACGCTTGGTCTATTTGTTTGCGCGCGGTGATGTCGCGGGAAATATTCGACGCGCCTACGACGCGACCTGCTCTGTCCGCAATGGGTGATACCGAAAGCGAAATGTCGAGAAGCTTTCCGTCTTTTCGACGCCGAATGGTTTCATAATGTTCAATAGACTCCCCTTTTCGAATGCGTTCAAGAATGCCAGGCTCCTCATCAAGGCGCTCTGAGGGAATGAGCATAGTTACGGGTTGGCCGATGGCTTCTTGCGCTGTGTAACCGAAGAGCCTCTCCGCACTTTCATTCCAAGTAGCAATAACGCCATTGAGATCTTTGCTAATGATTGCGTCGTCCGAATACTCGACGATTGCGGCAAGTCGCGCGGTCACTTCCTCAGCCTTTTTACGCTCAGTGATGTCCACCAGCATATTGATGCCTCCCACGATTCTCCCGTCACCGTCGCGAAATGGCGTCGGGTAAGGCGTAAACCAGACGCGTGTTCCATCAGGGCGCTCAGCAATGACTTCCACGCCGCTAATCGTGGCGCCATCCTTCAGGGCAATGGCCATCGGGCACTCGTCGTGAGGCAGGGGAGTGCCGTCAGGCCGATAGAGCTTCCAACTTACGCACCATTTGTCCGTGCTAAGGTCCGGCACGCGCCCGGAGAACTCCACAGCGGCTTGATTGAAATGAGTAAGCCGGCCCTCAGCGTCGGTCGTATATACAGCCGCAGGAAGAGCCTCAATCATCTGGCGGAAGCGATGCTCGTTCTCACGCAACCTTTCTTCCGCTCGTTTGCGCTCCGTGATGTCGTGGATCGAAAGAAGAATCAAGGGCTTGAAATTGCCCTTTCCTGAAATGGGACGTGCGTTGAGCAAAACCTTCCGATGGCCGATTGTTGGGAACTCATGCTCCACTTCTATGGCGGTAGCAGGTAGATCCGTGGAGCGGCTATTTTTCAGCAACGTCTCTAACGCAATGACCCAATCCGTGCTTCCCAACTCAGGAAGCCGGCCGCCGCGTGTCTCTTCGCGGGATACCTGTAACATTGTATAAAACGCCTGATTTGCCGTCTGAATCTGTAAATCTTCATCAAGGACCACTAATGGATCAATGACTGTATTGAGGATCGCTTTCGTGTACTCGCGGTCATGCACTGCTTGTTCCAGGCTCTCACGCACGGCAGTCACGTTGGTGAGCGTGAGGACTGCGCCGTTAATTTGTTGATCGCTTCCCCGATAAGCTGCGATTCTGAGAACGAACCAGCATCCATTCGTATCGCGCACTTCGCCTTGGGACGCTGGCCCGCCCCCGATCACATCCGCGCACAGGTCCTCAAATCTCTTAATGCTCGACAAAATGCGGATTTCGCGGGCCAATCGTCCGACATCCGATGGACGAAGCGAGAACAGTGTGGCAGCGGCCTGATTAAAACCGGAGATTTTGGAATCGCACCCGATGACCAGCACGGGCAGATCAATGCTCTCGATGATTTCCAGGCCGAGTGCTCGCAACGGGACGGCTTTTATAGCCCCGTCCGATTCACTCATTGGTCCTTTCATGATGTGGAGGCGTATAAACTCCGGCTTCGCTCAAGCACAGCATGAGCGACCTGCGGCAGCGCCTCGCGTAACGCCATCAGTAGCGCCTGGGGTCGCGGCACGTTGAGAGGTGCGTTAAAGCCATTTAGAATTTGCCCTTCAAGGACCTGAGCCTGAAGCGGGCCGACCGTTTCGCGAAGGGCGTCCGTAACGGCCCGCTCCAGACGAGAGTAGTCCTCTACTGGAATCAAGTGCGTGTGGTTCTGTCCGAGCCTTGGAATCATGCGCGTATGTACATCGCCATTGAAATTATCCATCAGGAAAGAGCAAAAGATCGCGATGTCCTGCTCGCGTGCCAGTTGGTGAAATTGGTCTTCAAGGCTCATGCTTCCTGCCACATTACCTTGTTCCCAGAGGACATTGACCATTTCACCCCACCAGCGAACCTTCGTAAAACGGTCTCCTCCACGCGCCCTGGCCACGGTTTCAGCGGCGACTCCCATGAAAAGCGGCGAATTGGGCATTGAACCTCGCATAAACTCCGGGAGAAGGCCATCGGCATCAACAACCGTGAGTTGACCGCTCTTCTGTGCGGCTTCAGTATTCACGCCCTCGGCCTCAAGACGCGGGCGCAATGCATTCCAGTGCGACGATGTGGGCACCAAGATCACTCCCTCCCCGTGAGCAAGCGCGGAAACCGCGAAGCGGCAGACGGCGCGACTCAGGAATTTTTCATCCTGATAAAGTTGGACGATGTGGTCTGGCGCTGTGGCGCTCTCAAGAAGATCGCACCACGGTTCGCTCGGGTCATATTTGTTCATACGTCCTATTGTCCTATTATAAATTACATTAATTGCCTGACTCCTTCGAGCCTTTTGCCAGCGTGGCGAGTTTGCCCGTTGATCAACCTCTGCACAAGCAGTTTTTTGTGCTCTGGCCCTCAGCCAATTGGGGGTTTTTGCTATTCCCCACCCAAGGCTGCGTATGGGGTTTTTTCGCAGGACTGCATCGCACAAAAAGCCGATGATCGCCCATTTGTTAAACCAATCGAAAATCGCTGAAAATGGGTGGCGACATCGCGAAAAGACCGTGGTCCTGAAGCCAGATAATGTGAATCTGACGCAGATGAAATGAGCGCATTGCGCTGCCTCAGTTCGGAGTCCGATTGTTCAGAAGCCTGAACAACTGCACAGAATGGACTGTGCTTAACTGTGGGCGTGCATTCGCTGTATGCCCATGAAAAAGGAAGGGACGCCCGACCTCTAACGTCCGTTAGATGTTGGCCAACGAAACTCGCCGCAAGTCTCGACGATTTTTGCCGCAAGTCTCCCGCAAACTTCAACAATCCGTCCCGCAATATTGACGCAGGTTTCAACGATCTTTGCCGCAGCATTGCCGCAAAATTCACCGACTTTAGCCGCAGGACTGCCGCAAGTTCCAACGATCTTTGTCGCAAGATTGCCGCAGACCTCAACGATTTTTCAACGAAACTTGCCGCACACCTCCCGCCGCGGCCAACGATGCTTCGACGACGATTGCCGCAGGACTGCCGCAAGAACAAACGACATTTCGAGGTTTGATCTATGGACGCCAACGATTCACGCCACGCTTTTGAAAACTTGATTCAGCAGCACCCATCGCTGCGACCGGCCAAATTGCGGCTCCTGCTGGAATTCCGGGATTCGATTGCGGAAGCCCGAAAAAAGGGAGCGTCCTACGAAATCATTCGCACCTACTTGGCCCAAACCGCCGTGGCCGTCTCGGCTGATACCGTGGCCCGCTTTTGCCACCTCGTTTTAGCCGAACCGGAAAGTCGCGGCAGCAAACGAAAGCAAAAGGTACGCTGTGCGTCCAGCAACGGCATGACCGCCGCCAAGGCGCTGGCCGACCAACGCAGAACAGGACGTTACCAGGCACCCACCGGCCCGCGCGTGGTCGATCCCAAAAGTTTATGAGCACAAAAAAACGAATCATCATGGTCCTGAATGCCAAAGGAGGCGTCGGCAAAAGTTTCTTTGCCGTCAACCTCGTGCAATTCCTGAAAGACCAAAATCAACCCCATGTCGCCATCGACACGGATAACGCCAATTCCAGCTTGAAACGAGCGCATCCCGAAGCGGTGTTCGTCAATTTGGACAAGAAGCAGGAAATGGATGCCATTTTCACTTCGCTGGATGTTCAACCACTGGTAGTGGTGGATGGACGCGCCGCCTCGACCGATCAATTTCTGGCCTATTTCGGCGAAGTCGGATTTGCCGAACTGCTTGGAAAGTTGAAAGCGTCACTCACCGTCATCATCCCGATTTCTCACGACGCGGACGCGGTGGGGCAAGTGCAACTGCTTTCCGAGGTGCTGTCAGATCAAAGCGCCTATGTCGTGGTCAAGAATTACGGCCTGTGCGAAGACTTCCGACTTTATGACGAGAGCCAAACGCGGAAAAAGGTGGTGGGCGAATTGCGGGCCAAGGAAATCATGATGCCCCCGCTATACGGTTGGCTGGTGGCCAAGCTGAACGCCGAGAATTTAACCGTCAGCCAGGGTGGGCAGTCCGACAAATGCTCGATCATTGACCGGCAACGCCTGCTCAACTGGCAACGGCGTTTTAACGAACAACTTCAATCTGCCCAGGAACTTCTTCTTGTATGAACGAAACCGCAGTCACCATCTCGCTCCAAAAATCCATCGCGGAATGGAAGCAGAAGCACAAAATCCGTGAGAACGACCCGACGACGGCCATCTTGGAGCTGCTGGAAATTTACTTCAATCATCGCTACGGCAATGGCCCTATCAACCCGCCGCCGCCTTCATACACGGAGTTTCGGGACACTTTGGAACAAACCGACCGACTCATCAAAGAATTGACGAAGCAAACCGGGAGCGTCACCGAGGAATTGCGCGCCTTTCCAAAATTCCGCGAGGAATTGGCCCACGGCAAAGTCACTGCCATCTTGATCGCGTCGCTGGCCTGTCTGATTACCGGCTTTGTCCTGGGCCGGTTTCTTTTATGAATGCTTTGAATCACATCTTGAGGGGGACGGCCAGCGAAGCGGCTGCGCTGTGGCGGAGTCTGGCGCATATCCCTTCATGGGATTGGGCTTTGTTGCTGGCGGCAGGGGTAGTTGGTTTTGTTCTCCTGTGGGGAAATGGCACCAAGGCAATTGTTCGGCTTAATGGGCTTTCATGGTCGCGAGAGGATTTCTGCCGAGGTTGGCTGATTACGGGCGACACGGGTTCAGGGAAAACTCGTTCCGGCATCAACCAGTTGCTCTATCAAGTTTTCAAGAACGAGCCGCGTTGGGGCGGTCTGTGCATCGACGACAAAGGCATTTATTGGGAAACGCTGGAAGCGATGGCAAAACACTTCAACCGAGAGCGGGATTTAATTCTCTTGCAAGTCAGACCGGACAATGCTCGTTCAGACTGGAAGCCGAAGCATAAATACAATCTCACGTCCGCGCCGGGTATCCCGTTCAGCACGTTCGCCAAATTTGTGGTCGATTCGGCCAGCAGCTTGGGCCAGCAGGGAGACAAAGGGTTTTTCAAAACGCAGGCCCAAACCCACATCGCCTTTGCGCTGGAACTGCTTTACGAAATTGCGGGTGACGTGACGCTGGAAAACGCCCTCAGCATCTTGCTCGACAAGAATGATCTCGACGAAGCCATGAAGACTTTGGCTGAAAGCCATCGCACCCAGAGGCGGAATGAACTGCGGGATCACTTTGTCAATCGTTATCAGAATCAGCCGCCCGAGCAAATCGGTGGTGTTCGGGAAACCATCGGCAACTATCTTCAATGCTTCGCCGCCCCGGACATTTCTGAGGTGTTCTGCCCCATCGGCAAAAGCAACACGTTTGACTTTTCAGACATCGACCACGGGAAAATTATCTGCGTTTCGATGCCGCAGAAATATCAAATGGAGCGACGTTACGTGAATACGTATCTCAAAATGCTTTTTTACACGCACGTTCTGCGGCGATTTGACCACACCAAACAGGAGCGAGCCGACGATAATCTGCTCATTCTGTGGGCCGACGAGGCGCAGCGGTTTGTGACGGCCAGCGAAGACGGCATGAGCGATTTCAATTCCATCGACGTAATTCGGGAAGCTCGGGCCACGATGGTTGCGGCCGCTCAGTCAGCGACCTCGTTCATCCCGCCACTTGGGGCCGACAAAGCCAAGGTTTTCACGCTGAATCTGCGCAACAGAATCATTTTCAAAGCTGCCGACGAAGCGGGAGCTTTGGACAGCGCCGATTTTCTTGGGCAGAAAAAAGTGACCAAACGCAGTTGGGGTTATTCCAACGGAACGACCACGCGCAATTATTACGACCAGGACGAACACAAAATGAAACCATACGAATTGCGCAACCTGAGAAAGCATCAATGCGTGCTGGTGCATTGCGAACGCGGACTAAAAAAAACGGTCCTTCCGCCACTGGAGGCCGATGGAAAGATTTCTCGGTGGTACAAGCGCCGCTGGTTGGCAGGGTTGGGAGCCTAAGCAATCGTGTCATTTTATTCTTGGGCTCGACACCGTCCCCGGCATCCCGTGCTTTGGACTTTTCTTTGGCTATAGCTGTCTTTACGCGCTGCCACAGTTCCTCCCTCAACCGATTCCATTTTGCGGCCTGTTCAGCTTTTTCATTTTGCATTTCCACCCGCCGCGCAATTTCTTCCATTTTCATAAGGCGGGGGGTTTGATTGCAAGAGCGAGCGAAAGTTTTTCGAGAAGCCGTTTCGCAGGAAAAGGCTTGCCCAAGAAATCATTGGCTCCCGCTTCAATTGCCTCCGGTCGCTGTTCCTCGGGCAATCGCCCCGACATGAGTATAATGGGTGTCAGTTTGTAACGGGGGTGCCGCCGAACCAGCTTGCAAATCTCGAACCCGTCTATGTCAGGAAGATCGACATCAGAAACGATTGCGTCAAAGGACTGGGTTTCGATCAAGTGAACCGCCTCCTTGCCGTTACTTGCCGATTCGACGCTGTACCCTCCAATTGAAAGAACGGAATTCAGTACCCTCAACATTCCGGGGTCATCATCAATGAGGAGAATTTTGATTTCGTGGTTCGGCGTAAACGCCCGTGGTTCGGTGGTGTTCATTTCTCTCTTTCTTCTTAACGAACATCCAGGAACGGAAAAGGCGCGGACTCAACGCACCCCCATCTAGGCACCGCGAAGCGCCCGTGCAAGAGTACGCCGAGCCGCGCCCGATTCGGGGCGGCCCGGTTGCGGTCTTGCACATTAAAATTCGCGGTTTTAGATGGGACCGTAACCTAGGTTACGCTAAAGTTTGATAATTGTTCTACATCGTTTGTTCAGGAGGGTACAGGATAATGCAGAAAAAAACAAAGGGTCAAATTCCTCGAATCGATTCGCCCTGTCAGAAAATCTGTTTTTCAGCTCGATTTTTCAGTCGAGAGGCAAGCCCGTGGTTAAAGTGGACAAATCGCAATGCAGTACCTTGGCAATCCGACACATTTTTTTTAGGGACAAATTTCGTTCTCCCCGTTCGACACCTCCCATGTAGCTGCGATCTATTCCTGATTCAAAGGCAAGACCCTCCTGAGACAATCCTTGTGCCTTTCGCACTTGGCGGACTTTCTCTCCAAACGCTTTGAGCGAAGGATCCTTTTTCAACAATTGACAGTGTTGAATAGTGAGGATTTAGCGTCCACGGATTATAATCCGCATTTTGCGCTTGCATGGTGGTTGATGAACTGATTAACGTATCAAGTATGCAGCACTTAAGACCGGCTGTCGCATTGCAACCTTCTCCAATGGGCGAAAATGGCCCTATCCTCCACTGCAACCAATCCTGTCACTCAAAGTCTGCTGAAATGCCTTCTTTTTACAGAAAAAGGGGCAAACCTGAAAGGGCAATGGCTGAAATCCGAAGGGCTCTCATTCAGAAAATCTCCTCGCAAATAAAGGCGAATGGTGTTCATGTTGGAGCAACTAAGAATTTTCCAATTTCAAACGAAAAATGTTGAACTCCAAAAAAGTTCATTCGCATGACGCGCATCGGCGCTGTGTCGCAGCACGGCTCACGGGGACGAAGCGAGCGTGGTTTCCGCAAATTGACGTATTGGCCGAGAACTGTTGTCGCAAGCATTTAGCGAATCTTTTGAATGAGGAATCGGACGGAAAATGTGTCATGCAGGATGACTTGCGGCTGGGGCTATCGCGGAGCTTTTATATCGGGCTGGCGCAAGGCTCGCGACCGCCATTCCGACGAAAAGCTTTCACTGTGTCGAGCCCATTGACTCAGCGCATTGTTCTCGGGGACGGCTCATTTTTTGGGAGGCGAGCTGTTTGCGGTTTGTTGTTTTCCTCTGACGCGCCCTTTTGGAGTGACTCTGTGAGCAGGTTGTTGGGCTTCTTCGATAAAATAGGCCAAGTTTACTCCGATTCCGTCCGCAACACGCAGCATCAATTCGAGCGTTGGATTTCTAAGTCCCCGCTCAACCAAACTCAACATGGATTCAGAGACCCCGGAACGTTGCGCCACGACGTAATTAGAGAGCCCTCGACGCTCGCGTTCGAGGCGCAAAAGTCGAATAATTTCCTTTCGTATCGTTTCGTAATGTCCGATGCCGGGCATGACGAAGCCTCGCAAAACATCGGCCTTGACAGGAACTTTGCTATAGTCAAGTATCGGGCAGCAGGGCGGCGAAAACGCTCTATAAGGCAACGCAATCGCAACAAAATACCAGGTGGGCAGCGGATCAAATTAGGGGAAAGAGCGTCAACTTAACGGCAAAGAAATAGATTACTCAATAAGCCAACTTCAGGGAATCCAATGAAAACAATCCTTCAAAAATATTGGGCAACATTCGCCGGTGCAAGCGTAGCCGCATTCATTCTTCTTTGTTTCGCTTTCAAACTCTGTGCTCAGACCCCGCCCGGACTCGCCATTAATTCTGCCGGCACAAACCAATATGTCGTCGTAATTACGAACGCAATCTCCACCAATTCTTACGAGCTGTATTGGACTCCTTCCCTCGCGGACCCTGATTATCCGTGGCAATTGATTGCCCTAGGAACGAACGGTATCACCAACTTCAACGTTAATGGAGAAGGTTACTCTGCGGGTTTTTTCAAAGCGCAAATAGAACAATTTTACAGCGGAATTCCCGATTACGAACTGGCTGACCCAAACAATCCGGCAGCAGGCGCGCTCACCGTTACAATCGACACGCCAGCAAACGGCTCAACAGTTCAATAACCAACAACTGCAATTATGACAGCCCGAACACTTTCCTTCCGTGCGATTCCGCGCCTTTGGCCAATCATTATTTTCTTCGTAACCGCCGCACTCACCGCCCAGGCAGGATTCAACACTGCGTTTTACCTAAACACCAGTTCTTATACTGGCGTAAAAGGCGGCACAATCACAGGAACCGTTACTCGTGAGGCGATAAACACTGGTTGCACGTCCTCATGCGACTGGTTTCCGGCCTCGCCTGTGACCGTAACGCTACAAATTCCATATCCCGGAACAGGAACGAATCCAATTGAATCTTATGACGTGAGCAGCAATGGTCTGTACTACATTACTATTGCTGCCAATCAAACAATTGCCTCCTTCTCGGTTCCCGTCCCACAGAATTCAAGTGTTGACTACGATCGTACGGGCATCCTGAAAATCGCAAGTGGTTACACTGACAGCAATCACATCCAAACAGCGTCCCTAACGATTCAGGACAACAACAACCCTGTTGGGGTTGGGTTTGTTATTGGGGGAACGTTATATGTAGGGACAAACTATATCTTGCAGGGGGGGATTACGAACAGCGATCAAACCACGATTCGTTTCTTCCGAAATTATTTGACTGACGGCAGAACAATAAACTATAGCCTCACTGGCAGTACAGCCGTCGCGGGAACTGATTATACTCCGACCATTGGAACGGTTACCATTCCAAACGAAAGCGATCACGCTGACGTGACGATAACGGCCAACAATACAAATCAGGCTACGGACAAGACAATCAGGGTTTCCGTTACAGGCGGCACATACGCTCTCTATGCCCCCTACACAAATATGGAGGTATATATCTATAATGATTTTCCCATTGTAGATGTGTTTGCTACGTCGCCACAGATGATTCGTGGTGATACAACCTCGTCTCTCGTCATCGAGCGGGAGTCATACTGGCCGAACTCAGGGACGGCTCGCACAATTCATTATAGTCTCTCGGGAAGCACTGCAATTAACGGCGTTGATTATACCCCATCGCTTTCAGGCACCCTCGTCATTCCAGCAAGAAGTTGGTCAGTAACCAATACTCTCACTCCTGCGATCGAAACATCCACGAACGGAATTAAGTATTTGGACGTGGCGCTTGCGTCTAGTAGTGGGTACAGCGTCGGCACGTATAACAGTACATCCATTGAAATTGACGAAGATTTTCCCAATGTGGACATCCTCGCTAGCTCGACAATGACCCGAGGCGAAAACACAGCCACCCTCATTTTTGAACGCGAAAGCTATTATCCCGGGGTTAGTGCGGCAAAAACGGTAAATTACAGCCTGTCCGGAAGCACAGCAGTGAATGGCGTTGATTATACCCCATCTCTGAGCGGTTCTGCTGTCATACCGGCTGGGGCACCAGCATTGACCAACACATTGACCCCTGGAACAGAAGCCAGTTTGAACGGCACGAAGATTCTGAACATGGCTCTCCAGCCGGGCACCATGTACTATTACGGCGTCTTGAGTAACACCAGTATTGGGATAATCGAAGACGCGCCAATGATTGGTGTAACTGCCACTGCATCCGACGCCATTCAGGGCGGAACCTCAGGGAGTTTTACGATCACCCGTACCTATGGCTATCCAAAAGCTGTCACGGCCAATTTTACTCTCAGCGGGACTGCCATCGCTGGCACCACCTATACCAATCTCCCCTTATCGGTTACGTTTGCTCCTTATCAAGTCGCAACAAATTTGATCGTTGGTCCGACACTCAGCCCCACTCTGACAAATGCCCGAACCGCAGTTTTGACGCTCTCCACAAACAGCCTTTATTATCTTGCCGTCAACACACAAGCAGTCGTGACGATCTTGCCACCTGGCTCCTCGACCAATGCGGTTCAATCTCCTGTAGGTCGATATTGGCGCGGGACGGGCAGCGATCCGACATATTGGTCCGTGGTTGTTCCTTTGGATTATGAGAAAGGCGTTTATTACTCTAATACCTTTGGTAACTGTTCAACGCTTTATCCCGGTCTTCTCTCATGGAGCGCAAGCACATATTACCATTACAATGAAACGAACGCCTTGACCCAAACAAATTGGACCAATCGAATTCCCTTCAATAATCCGATTGTTTCGTTCGGTGAACGCGTAGGGGGCACTCCGCTTTATTTGAGTCAGGAATACAATTTTGGGATATATGCTGGCGATCCGGTTGGAGTTGGAACCCCTCTCAAGATTTTGGCCTTTTTCCGAACAAACTTCTCCTTTGCGGGAGAGACGGATTTATATCCACCCAATTTCTCCAACACGAACTCTTGGAATAATTTCACCAGCAACGGACTTCAGGTAACGGCTTCTGGATACGGATTGACAACCGTTCTTTCGACGACTCCGAAATTGTCGTTCGGTGCCACCACACTTGGTGCATATACGCTTACTCATACGGCCAGCAGCTCCGCGACCAATTACTATTATCTGATTCTTCAATATGGATTACCGAACGATTCGTACCAAATTGGAATGGCTCAGGACACCAATGGCTACGTAGCCCCTTCGTACCTCTATTCGCTCGAATTTGAGCAGCGACCGCCGTGGCGTGCAACCATGATTGACCAACCTCAATTTAATGGCAATCCATTGCCGCCCTTTTATGCAGGCATGACTCTCGACGAAATATTAACCAATACGCCGCCCGTCAACAATTCCGTCGGCCTGTCGCCATCGGCTTGCACCAACATCGACCAGAGCCCAGAACTACGTCGCAGCCTAGTCATCGATCAATTCGTGGCTGACATGGGAAACGATCCGATGGCCTTGGCGAATTACGTGCTGAACGATATAGACCTCACTGATCCGATGGACTACAATGATGATGGAACTGTTTCCGAGCAATCCGTCAATCCCAGCGGAGTCTCGCGCGGCGCACTTGGCGTGTTTTTGGAGAAGCAGGGATCGCCGGTCGAGCAGTGCGCGCTTCTTGTTTACTTGCTTCGTCAGGCTGGCGTCCCCGCCACCTATATGTTTCCGGCTCACAACGGGCTTCAAATTCTCGATGCGCGTCTCAGTCAAATGTTGAGATTCCAAGTTCACGGAAGCTTCAACGACGCCGGGCAGCTTTATTCGAGCAACACGATGATCGCCGTCAATTATCCGTGGGTTGCTGCCTACATCGGCACCAATTGGGTTCATATTTTCCCTTGGCTCAAGGACTATCAGATGGTCGAAGGACTCAACCTTTATGAGTACATGCCAACAAATTACAGCAGTGCGTACGGCTGGGCGAAGGACTATATTTATGGAGCTTCAAACATATTGTCTCTTGCGACGAACGGGGACAACACGCCGCGGGTGATTTTTCCCAAGTATTTAGCGCAGACGCTCCTGCAAAATTATCCGGGTGTTTCCGTGGATGATATTGGAATGCAGATTCTACCGCGTCGGCATAATTATTCTCGTTGGCAGGATTTTCCAACCCCAACATTTTTGACGAACACGAGCTACACAGTGGAGAGTCTATCCGCGAATTCCATTACGAATGTTGATCCGCTCATGACTAACGTATTTGATACGTTCAGCCTGGAAATCTACAGCCAAACCGACCCACACAAAGATATTCAAACTGGTCCAATGCGTCTGACCGATTTGCACAATCGGCAATTTTATATTACAGCTACAAACAATATTACGAATCAAATCTTGTTGAGTTTAGTTCTGTCCCCATTTCGCACCAATATTGCGACACAGTATTCGTTCACAAACGATTCGACATTGCTCTCCAAAGAGGTTCTTTCGATAAACTTAGACCAATTTGACGACCAGCTATGGGTAAGGTTCGTATATAATCGGCATCGGGCCCTAAGTCCATCGTATGCAATAAACCCATATTCGACTTACTTGGGTTATGCTGCCGACCGGAATATCGTGATGGAACGGCCCTTGCGCAAAGGTGAATTGGCCGCTATTTGCCTGGATTATGGGCGAGTTACCCAAGACATGCTGAATGTTCATGCGGAAGATTTGTGGCAGATGGAAAACACGCTGCGAACAAATCCAACGGCAAGCATTTCCCCAGACGTTTATCAGGGGGCCACCCTCTATCTCGCGGGGATGTCATATTACAAAAATGTTAGTGACTTTGACCAAGTCAATCGCAACTTTCATAAGATTGATACACTCTCGACTTGGGCGGCGGGTCTGTCGATTTTGGGGCCGCTTCGCGACAGTTCGGGCAATTTAACCAACGGCACCGTTGACTCTGTGCTTCCATCGGTGGATATGTTTTACTACGATGTTGCGACTGTCGGCAACGCCTCGTCTCGGCCTGATTCGGGCCAGTCCATTGAAACAGCAACGCAAAATTACAACTTGATTCGAGTCGTGGACGGTTCCGCCGAGGAACACCAGGTCCTGAACGACTATTACCAGCAATCCAATGCTGTCTCCACTGTTCGTCTTTTGCAATTGGCCCAAAGCCGGGGGCTAGGGATTGTGCCACTCAGTGTTAATACCTACGCCTCGCAGGGATCAACAGTTTACCAGGGCAGCCAACTCCAAACTTTTGACCCTTACGTCTGGAATCAAGTGGTTTCTGCCTTTCAAAACAACAACAATGACTACGGTTTTGTAACAGCCTACATAACTCCAGGGCCTGTTTCGAACTCTGCGTTCTCAGGCATGGGCGCTTTCGTTTTTGGGTTTAATCAACAGGCTGCTGTAATTTCGCCAAACAGCCTGAATGGCGCGTTCGGAGAAAATCTGCCGAACAACTCCGTAACCCCAGGCAATGCGGTTAATTACAATTTAACAATGGGTGATACTGCCACACTCACCTTCCAAGCACCAACTTCCGGCACCACCTTGCTGCCAGACCAGATCGCCAATTTCAATTCGGCCCAGGTGTATAATCAAATTCTCAGCGGGGATTATGCAGCAACACCCTATGACTCAGCGTGGTCTGCCAATGTTCAGTCGTCCTTGGACCTCACGGCGCAGAGCACTCAAAACCAAAATCTTGCTCAAGACGTCCAGCAAACTCAGCAAAAAGGCTTTTGGGGAACTTTGAGCGACATGGGTTCGCAGTTAATGAGCCAGGTTGCCGATCCCGTCAACAATATCACTGGCGAGTTTTATGTCAGCGAGGTTGATTTGAAACTGGCTGGCCCGATTCCGCTTTCATTGGGAAGAAACTATTCAAGTCTCAATCTCGCAGATAACCAATTCGGATCAGGCTGGAAGTTTAGCATCGCACCATATTTGAGTGTCGCGCAGAGCAATCTAAATATTTACGCGGCAGATATGGATGGAGCTGTTCTGAGTTATGTTCAGTCACCTACAAACAGTAATCTTTGGATGCCGACCACCGCTGCTAATCCCCAGCTTGTAAACAATACTTCCTCCGGTGTTGGTGGGCTTGTGAATCGGTTACGCGACCGCCTTGTCCAAACGGTCACCAGCGGAACAACGAATTTCGCCTTATATGGGGCGGACGGCAGCATCCGAGTGTTTCAGTACATTACATTCAACAACGGGGTTCTCAATCAGACCCGTCCATACATGCTGGCTTGGACAAATAATTGCGGGAATTTCTACACATTCACTTACGGTTCCGATCCTTCCCAACCGGATTTTGGCCAGGTGCGAAGAATCCAGTGTAGTAACGGAAACTTTCTGGGCTTTTATTATGACGTGTACGGACACATCATCGAAGCCTATTGCGGCGACGGAAGGCGATTGGTTTACGCATATGACAAATTTGGCGATCTGATAGGCGTCACATTGCCTGATGGCACGACCCGTTCTTACCAGTATCTCCACGGGACCCAATCTGTGACAAATGGCTCCGCAGTGACGCAACAACTATTCTCGACGCATCTCATCGCAGAAGAGGACAACCCCAATGGGAGAGTGTTGCAAAACACCTATGATAGTCAGCGGCGCGTCACCAACCAATGGTCTACGGCAGGCATAGATCTGAATCCGATACGAACAGCCACATTCTACTATTCTAACAACTTCAATCTCACCAATTCAGCCACCAACGCCATAAGTGGATACACGACGGTCGTTGACGGAAATAATGGAACCAACCGTTACGATTACACCAACAGCCTTATTACGCAGGTGACCGACCCGTTCGGGCAGACTATCCAACAATCTTGGTATGCAGACAACGCGACCGCGCCTGGGTACCCACGGAGCGTTTCTCAACGCAAGGACAAGCGTGGAATTTGGACACAATTCAAATACGATTTGAATGGAAATATTACAAATACGGTTATAACGGGTGACATATCGGGAGATGGAATTCTTACGCAAGCTGCAACGAATACGGCAGTGTACAACACAAACAGTTTACCGTTGCAGCGCACGGATCCGGTGGGAAATAGCACTTTTTATGTTTACGACACTCAATTTCCCTTTCTGCCCGCGCAAACGATACGTTACGCCAGTCTTAACCCTATCGTTACAAATTTGCAGCTATACGCAAACGCGACAAACGTCGTCATCCTCGGCTCAATAACCCAGACGAATTTTTCATGTGGCCTATTGGTGCGAACTGTTCGTGCTTACAGTTCGCCAGATGCCGCAACCAATGATTTCACCTACAATGGCCAGGGATTCCTAACACAAAGCGTCGCTTACTCGGGCACTAGCGATCCTTCCATTACCAACACGTTCCTTTACAACGAGCGTGGCCAACTTGTAGATGAAAGCGACGCTTTGGGTGCCACGACGGAATTTGCTTACGACGATCTGGGCCGTCGGACTGAACAGGAAAACTTCGACGAAGGCGGCAATCTGCTCTCATGGAATTTCAATTATTACAATGAAAATGGGGAACTTACTTGGGTGGATGGTCCGCGCTACAACCCGGAAGATTATATCTGGCATGATTATGATGGGGCCGGTCGACCAACAACAGAAATCCACTGGCGTTGCGAGGCGAAGCAGGACGGATCGGGGGTTCAGGCGCCTGCCGGATACAATCTTTATGCTCAGACGTTCAATTCATACGATACGCTTGGCAATCTTACCCGGACTGTTGATCCTCGTGGTGCAATCACCAGCAACACTTGGGATTCGCTATGTCGCTTAACGAGACGGCAATTTTTCGACGTGGATGGAATCACGTTACTGTCATCCGAAACTTTTGGGTATGAGCCAGGCGGACTTCTTCGCTACCATACGAATGCTTTGGGAGGCATTACTGAAACTGAGTACACTGCTGCGGGACAACCTGAATACAGACACAACGCCGATGGCTCAACGAATGCTTGGCGCTATTACCTAGACGGTCGGATTTACCGCGAATTTCAATGCAACGGCGCGTACGTCCAGACGACCTACGATGATTTTAATCGGCTTACGACCAAAGTAATTTATTCCGCCTTGGGAGTCCCATTGCGAACGAATTCAGTTCAATTGGACAGGCGAGGCAACTCAATTCAAGAAACAGACGCGCTTGGAAACATATTTGTGAGCTCGTTTGACGGTTTGGATCGGGTGAAAATCGAGTCCGGTCCGGCCATAGTTACTGTTGATAGTATTGTTTCCGGGCTAAACCCGGCTGGCCCCCCTACCTATACGACTAATATATCGCAGCAATCGGTTACCTTCTTTTATGACGGGAGCGGGCGTGTCTTGACCTTTACCAACACCTTGGGCGAGAAAACGATCACGACCAAGGATGCTCTGGGCCGTCAAGTCTCGGTGCAGGTGTTTGCTCCCGGCAGCTTAACACCATTACATGTTACCACAAACGTCTATTCTGCTGATCATCACAGTGTCACTGTCACGGAAGGAACTGGCGGTGGTGCTATTAGCACAACCACCTACCTTGACAATGATGGGCGTAAGCTTCTCACAGCATCTTCTCCTGGTGGCGGGAAACTGGATTACGATCTCCATAGATATGATCTCTCTGGTAATGAAATCGAACATGACAAAGCATCAAGCGGTTTAATCTTATGGTCATTCTCATCGTGGACTTTTGATGGGTTAAACCGGATCGAAACGGAAACGACACGCGATTATGCTACTACGACTTATCGTTACGATCAATTAAACGATCTTACCAACCGCGCGATGCCCGGAAATCTTACTTGGTCCGCCACCTATTCCTCGGCTGGTCAGATGTTGAACGAGTGGGACCAGACAGGGGCGCAGGGTACGAGAACAAATGTTTACACGTACTATAGCAGTGCGTGGCCGGGTTTGGTTCAGTCAGTCACTGATCAAAGAGGGGTGACTAGAACGAATTTGTATGATGATTTCCTGCGTATTACAAATACGACTACCGCCGGCTCGCTTCCTGAGCAGCAGTTGTCCATTGTTTGGCAATACGAACCACGCGGTTTGGTGTCGTCGATCACTCAAGCTTACGTAAACACAAATGCGGGTGTAGCCACGTCCATTCAACGATCGTACGATGCCTATTCCCAACTGAGCAGTGATACCCTGACGGTGGGCGGCGTGCCAGCCACGATTAGTCAGCAATGGGACAGTGCAGGAAGAAGGACTCAAGTTTCATCCGGCATGAGTTTTCAATACCGCGCAGACAACTTAATGACCGCGATGAACGATGCCACCTACGCATATGCGGACAACGGATTGCTTACGGGTCGGACTAACGCTTTCCGATCAGTAAGCGTTGATTCGAGAGATTCAATAGGCCGCCCACTCCAGATGACCACAAAGGTCTTCGGTACGACGGAAATGACGGAAACATGGAAGTGGTTGGATGATGGCTCTCCATCAAATTATGTGGCAACGCGGGGTGATTTCACTGACACACGCAACTTTTCCTACGCTCCATTGACGAGGAAGCTGACGCAAGAGAGCTTTAATCTCGCTGGTGCCAGTTCTCTTACGAACAAATATACATTTGATAATGGTGTCGCCGCTGGTTTAGGCGTCTTGACATCAGCCTCGGAGTTGTCTGCGAGCTCAAATTCCTGGATGGGCGGAGTTGATGCCTTCTCACGCATTATAACTGGGACAAATACCATTATTGAACGGGTGGCGACTGGGCATGTTAACGGTGCAGCGACGCTGCGTGGGTATCTCAACGGACAGCCCCTAGATCTGCGTTACGATGGACGAGGCGCTAGCCAGTGGAGTGCCGCACTCGGTCTGCAAAGAGGGACGAATACGCTTGCAGTGTATGCCGATCATCCGGGCGGTCTATTTACTACAAATCGGGTTAGTGCGTTTACCGTCGGTTCTAACGCGGCAGACCAAGTAAGTAGCCAGTACGATGGCTCAGGTAATGTGACCAATCTTGTATGGAAGAATGGAAGTGGCCAGCTTATTAAAGTACAAACCTTAACTTGGGATGCTTTCAATAGACTGGTAAAGGTTAACGAGCGTGACACAAATAATAATGGTTTTAATTTGGCAGTAGTTTTTGATGCTCTCGGGCGACAGGTCCAAACGGTTGAAACAACTGTAAGCAATAACATTGCTCTGACGAGTGGACCAGAGCCGTTGACGATTGGGTACCAATATGATCCTCAAATTCAATTCCAGCCAGTTATTCTTAGTCTTAGTCAGGGCAGTGACTTCCGACAGGATATCCTTACGTATGGGCCCGATACAAGTGGCCACTACGGCGGGATGCAAGGAGTGGGTGGGATCGAGGAAATCACTAGCGGAACCGCGTCGGTAAACTTGACGTCGGGCATCATTTCGGATGGATTTGGAAATGTATTAGCCGGTATAACCAATGGCGTTTTGTCGTGGAACTCGGCGAGACTGAGCCTTTACGGGCCCGCAGACGGTTACAGTCCCCCGCGCCTTTCATTAGCATCTCCAGCCTTTGCCAGTTTGGCTTGGCGTAGTCGCGCGATCAATACCGCAGGCTTCGCTCAATTGGGTTTTCGTCCCTATGATTTCACACGCCGGGCATTCCTATGCGCTGACCCCCTCGGGCACGGTTCTGACGAGGCCTTGAACACGGCGTTCGGTGGAAATCCTGCGATTTATTTCGACGCAGATGGACGCGTCTCCAGGAATATTTATAAGGAGGGGGCACTGGATGCGGACGCCCTTTCCAGTGGGGTATTTTGGGGTGGAGTCGCGAATACCAGCTACAATTTAGGTGCCCGAACTGTCAATGGCTTAGCTCAAGCAGGGGAGATAGGTTACGACATGACGGCGCAGACTGCTTGGGCGTTAGGTGGCGCAGGGGGTGACTATCAGGGGTTCAGCCAGTTATATCAGAATATCTATAACAACCCAAGTGCCGGGCCGACATCTAGTGATATTCTCATGGGAACTTTAGAAGCGGAGGCAAATATTGGGAGTCTTGGCCTTTACGGCATGGGAAAAGGCTTTGGTGAAGCCGCTGCAACAGGCGATTTTACCGCCGCCCAAGATGCCTCTCTCGGCTCACTCTTTCTTTCTGCTGGTGTGCAAGGAATGCAGGAAGCAGGAATGGACCCGTTAAGTTTCAAATATGTTCCTACGCCTGCCGGAAACGCGCTTTTGTCTGCCCTCGGGGCCCTTAGGGATGGCGACGCGTCTGCTGCAACGCAGTTAGAATTCGATTTTGGCAATTCCCTAAACACGAGTTCCAAGCCTTCAGGAGTTGCTCCTACACCAACGGCCACAGCCACCACAGGCACCGGAGGAGCTAACGCCACCCAGATGGAGTTTCCGTTCGCAAATGGCGCGAGCGTTCAAACACCCGATGTAACCCAAGCGGGTGAGACCTTCGTGCGCGTTGGTGCAGGCCCCGTTAATCTAAAATTTGGCTCCGGTTCTTTGAGTGGGGCTCAACCGGGAACTTATGCGTTTCCAGAAGCTGCATTCAACGCCATCGGACAAGACCCCGCCGCACTCAAGAATTTCGGGGATCTTCCCGGAAAGCCACCTCAATATTTCCGAATCCTTAGGCCACCACCTGGAACGCCCATACAAAGAGGCATCGTCCCAGGAGGAGAGTTCGGAGGGGTTGGGGGCGCTCAAGAAGTCATTTTCCCCAAAGGATTTTAATGAACCGCGAATTGCCAAGAGAATTACAGGACAAAGTAGCCACGTTTCCCGAATACAAATATGGCGTTAACCGCGTCATTGTCGTCTTGGAGGACGGCACCAGAATTCGTGATGTATTCATCGCGTGGGCAAAAGAAATTGTGAAAGTCGGGACGAGCGAGGATATACCATTTGATCCAAGCCGCATTGTCGATGTCCAAAATCAATAAAAAATGAATTTAATTAGCTCATTGATGTTGCACTTTCGGCCGATTCTGTTGAATAAAACGAGAATAGCGAAGATTCTCAGTTTGTTCCTTGCTCTACATTTCGGTCAAACCTGTACCGCACAACTCGCAGTAGGGGTTGAGGCACCTTCCGTCACCGGTCAGAAGGTTGTTGTGAGATTAAATATGACAAACTCCTTTAAGGTGAAAATTGAATCCGCGCGTGCTTCGTTGTTTCTCTTGGATGAGAATGGCTCAATGGTCAGTCAAGGAAGCCGATGGGTGATCGGAGGCAACAAAGAGCAGCTTGCGCTTAACCCTAATCAGGTTGCCTCATTTAATTTTGTTTTTCGGTTGAGCCATCCGCTCAGCAGCACCAATTTGACCGCAAACCTGAACTTTACCCAGTTGGTTCTTGAGGGTGGTCAACAAATTCCTCCAGCCCAAAACGTGAAAATTAACAAACAAAAATCCATTGAACGAAATGAAAAATAAACATATCCTCATAACGATGAAATTCAAAACGCTGTTGCTTGCCTCGACACTGTCCTTGGTTGCAGCCGGTGCGGTTCGTGCCCAAGTTGTGGTAGGTGACGATTCGGAATTAACCACAGTGACGAGTGACCCGACCGAGGTGGCACCTCCAGTTTTGACACCTTCATCTCAGGTGATTATTGTGGGCGGCTCTGCTCCTACTGTGGGTCCGATTACGGTTGCGCCGCCCGTCATCAATACCAATATCATTTCACCCGTTCAATTTTCGCCGTCGTCGGTCATCATCGCTGGAGGAGGTGGTTCGACCCCGCCTCCCACCACGACAAACTCTGTGCCTGTCGGAGAGGTCACCAATCCTGAAAATTCCGGTCCCACTGTAATTGGCACTCAAAAGCAGCCGGTGTTCCGGCCTGCCTTATCGCCAGTTCGGCGTCCCATCCAAGTCGTGAGGCCGGGGCCACCGTTGCTTAGGCCGGTTCGCTAAAATCCTGAAGGGCTGAAGTGCGACCAAGCTTTTTACAGCGACTTTTTGGCGCAAGGTTTTGGTTTGGTTGCATAGGACTCGCATTTGTTCTTTGGCGTCTCGAATGTTCGGCAGACGCCCAATCGTTTCAAATGGAGGGCCAAGCGCCGCTTTACTTTGGATCGAATTTTACGGTCGTAGCTGTCGAAATCGAGAATGACACGACAAACGACCAGATAGACGCTTTTACCATCTCCAACATTTATTCACTGAGTCAGCCAGCAATGTTTTACTCAGCGGGGTTTTGGAGCTATGATTTTTTCCAGAGCGATACAAACTCATGCTTCTGGAATTTATACGCGTCCGATTCTTTCCCCGAAATGTATATTTCATCCTCCAAGACGCAGGAGGTCATGTTCGCCGTGGATTACCCGCCGGGTGTTGAAATGTTGACCGGCCTTTTGGGCACGTCGGCAGGCTTTGTAAATGCAGGAACAGTCCAATCAAATCCTTCAATGTTTGTTGGACCGGTCGGATGGCGATCCGGGCCATTCGTCGTATCGCTTCAGACCGGCCAAACTAATGGGACGATGCAGGCACTGTGGTTCGGGGCAGACGGCAATGTATTTGTCGAATCCAAGTCGAACCTCAGCGAAACCAGTTGGAAACCGTTTGCTGGTCCGTTTTCGGGAGGACGAGCAACTTTTCCCATCTCAACCAACGCAATGTTTTTTCGGCTCAGATTATCGAAATGAGGAACAGCAATGTGCTGTTTTTCTGACCGAGATATTGAATCGTTGACAATCGTGCAGGAACGCGTGGCGTCAGGCTTGGAGGGGTTGTTCAGGTAGCTGAACAACGTAATTATTCTTGGGCTATAGTGTGATCACGCAATTTGCAAATTTTGAAGGCATAATGAATTCCGAATCCATTTTGAGTGGCGTACAGCCCGGCAGCAGCGATCATCTACATCTTATCGAAAGGCTATTGCGTTCGTCCCATAAAGCTGAAGCGGAACGCTGGCTCAATGAGAGCCAGGCGGCACGACAACGAACCCTCGGCCCATTCAAAGGGACAAAACAATCTCTCGAAATTGTGAAGGAATTATACGCCGCTGGGGCTGTTAAAATTCTTGCCGTGGACATTAAGGCTCGGCCAAATGGCAGTCAGCACACCGAGAAATTGGTGATGGAATTGCCCGCCGACACCAAACTGAGGAACGCAATATTCCGGTGGTGCAAAGAACAAGGTGACAAAGCGGGCTATTCACCTGAGACCGATGCTGGTGAAAAGCACATGTACCTGTTGCTGGCGTAGTCTTGGAGGCTGCTTTTGACTCTCGCCTTCCGCCCTCTTGCCCTTCCCGAAGGCGAGAGACAAAAGTGAGCCGCACAGAGTTTGGTGTGCGCTCATTGGCGGTTTGCGGACGCGCCGTTCCACGAAGCCAACCCTTTCCCCTTTTGGCGTGTTCCACTCACGCGTCCGCAAACCGCCAATCAGCGCAATATCATTGCCGAACCACGAGACATCGAGCGGATTGGTCCACGCTGATACGGCCAGAGCCGCTCCCATCGGTTAGTAAATCGGTGGCGACAGCATCGCCGACATATTTTTCAACAGCATCACGCATGGGGCGAGCGCCGAGCTTTGGATGGAATCCCTGCCGCACCAGAAACGGAAGAACGGACGCATCCGCTTCCAGACAACAGCCCTTCTGCCGCAAAAACTTCAACTCCTTTTCCAACATGAGCCGCGCAATTTCCAATTGGTGATCGTAACTGAGCCGGTGGAAAACCAATTTTTCAGTGATGCGAGCGTAGATTTCTGGGCGCAACGATTGTTGCGCTCGCGTCAACACATGCCGCTCCATCGTCGCGGCGCTGGAGTGTTGAAGATTGAGCAAATCGGCAGAGCCTATATTTGACGTGAAGACGATGTAGTAACCGCTCAAGTCAAGCGTTTCACCTGTGGCGATGGTGATGCGGGCCGCATCGAGCATTTGCAGGGCAAGGTCAAGCACACGGGGGTGGGCCTTCTCGATTTCATCGAACAATAATGTTCCAACTTGGAAGCGGGAATAAGCCGCCGAAAGCATTCCCGGTTCACTCTGCGAATTTCCCAGCAGGAGCGGCAAACGGTCCTGTGTTTGATACTCGGACATGTCAAAACGAAAAACGTGCTGACTGCTCAGGAGGAAACTTGTAAACGCCAGTGTTACTTCTGTTTTTCCCACGCCTGTAGGCCCAAGGAAAAGAAAACTTCCCTTGGGCCGCTCCGATTTGGTCAGCCCTAACTCACCGCGTTGGAGGACAGAAATGATTCGCGGCAAAACGTGGTCTTGCCCGCGAATCCGCTCCCGCAGATGGGCTTCAAGAGATTGGAGTTTTCCGAGGGAATCCGGCTTCGATTCGAGAATATTATTCATGCCTCCATTGAAGCCGAAAAAAAGTTGAATGTTGTTCAGAAGTCTGAACAGACCCCCTGCAAACTTTCGCTAGGATGAGCGACGTTATGAAAACATTAGCTATCGCAAGATTCGCACCGCTCCTGGCGCAAGCTGCCTCTACAGGCAGCTTGTCCTCGGGCGCGTCATCGGCCTTGGGCATCGTCATGCTCATTGGATTCCTGTTCGGCACGCTCTGCGTCATTGGCGGGGGATTCGCCATCCGGCGCGGGGACACCGACGCCGGCAAACTCTCCATCATCGGCGGCCTCATCATCGCGGGTGCGCCGGTCATCGTGAAGGCTCTGTTCACAGCTTTCGGCAACGGAAACTCCACCGTCGATGTGGGCACGTTCCAATGAAATCGCAGGAACTCAGATTCACGGAAACCAACAGCGCCGACGATTCCGAAGGGAAGACGTGGGGGCTGGATGGCAATCTGTTTTGGTATGTGGCGGGAGGCTCATTCATTTCGGTGATTATTCTGCTGCTCTTATTCAGCGCCCTGCGGCTGAACATTCTGCTGGCTTCATCCATCGCGGCCATTCCTCTCGCGCTTACGTTCGGTTACGTCTTTGGCTTCCGCCAGGGAAAGCCGCCCGGGTACGACGTGGACTGCTTCGACTATTGGATGAGCGGGAGTGGTTTCACACCGGAAACCGTCTCGCCCGTTCATCCTCTCAAGGAATCTCATCATGTTTGAAAATGCGCCCAACGGTTTCTTTATCCGCGACCTGATTGTGTTCAACGGCCTGCGGCAAGGAGGTTATGTCTCCAAAGGGTTCATCGTGCAGCCGCCGGATTTGCACAATGCGCAGATTTCGGAACTGAACGAATTCCAAGATCAAATCTCGCTTCTACTGGCGTCGTTGCATGACCGGCAACGGCTGCAAGTGCAGTACTACTGCGATTCCGACTACCGCAATGAACTGTCTCGGTATCAGACCGAGACCGAGAAGATGAACAACGTCTGGACGCAACGCACTCGCAATGAGCGGTTCACCCGGTATTGGAACTTGATGACGGAACGCAAACTGCGGCGGCAACGCCTGGTCCTTTATATCTCCCGCGCCATTGACAGTTCCCCGAAGGGGACCCTCTCGGAAAAAGGGTTGTCGGAATATTACCAAACGTTGCTCGATCAATTGGATTCGGAATTCACCCAGGTTCATGAAACTCTCTGCGGCATCTTCTCCGGCCAAGGCGCGAGAATTTTGCCCATGACCGCCGCCGAGCATTACCGGCACTACACCACTTTTCTTAATCCCTCGCTGGGCCTTCGGTTCGATTACGACCCGCTCGAAACGTTCGACGCGGACCTTTCCATTCAGGAGAATTGCTGGCACAGCGAGGGAAACGGGCAATCCGATTTTGGATTTTGGATGGACGGCCACTACCACTCGCTCATCGTCCTCACCCGTTGGCCCAAGATGACGCATCCCGGTTTGATTCACCGGTTGACGGGCCTTCGGCTCTTAGATTTCACCGTGACGGTCAATGTGGAACCGCTGCCTGTGCGTGAGGAAATCGACAAAGAGGAGCGTCAACACGACCGCATCGCGGGCGATTACGCCAGTGAGAAAAAGCTCTCGCTCGTCACTGTCATGGAGAAGAAGCAGAAGAAAATCGCGGCCTTGATGCAGGGGCACACGCTGCCGTTCAAAGTTTTGTTTGTGGTCCGCGCCTGGGATCAAACCAAGGAAGGGTTATGCGCCAAAACCAGCGCGATCAAGAACGCCATCAATTCGATGAATGGCGCACAATATCACGAGAGCGCATTGCCAAGCAGCTCGCGGCGATTGTTCTTCCAGACGTGGCCCGGCTGGACTTGGGGCAAGTACGACGCGCGCAAGCTCTACGCGGAGAATCGCTATCTGGCCGACATGCTTCCTTTCAGCGCGACCTTCACCGGACATTTGGAATCCGCCGAAGCTCTTTACGAAGGTTCAGACCACAATCTTGTCGGCATAAAAACTTTTGCGGGAACGAATGGAAACAGTTCCCCGCAACACGCGGTGCTGCTGGGCATGAGCGGCACCGGCAAGTCCGTGAATGTCTGCGACCTTTTGAGTCAAACAGAGGGGTATTTCGCTTACACCGTCATTATCGAAGAAGGTTTGTCCTATGGCATCTACACGCAAACGGTCGAGCCGGGGGCGAAACCGATCATCATTCAGCCGGACGGTGACTTGACGATCAATTACCTCGACACCAAGCGATTGCCCCTGACTCCCGATCATCTGGCCTCGGCTACCGCGCTGGTATCGCGCATGGTTGGCACCAGCCAGCATGAGGACAAACAGATGTTGCGCCAGGCGCAGATTTCAAAATACCTGAATCTCCTCTACGAAGATGTATTCACGGATTGGTCTCGCACTCATGCCGATCAAATGCCGGCCATCGCCCGCCACGCCTGCGCATTGTCTTATTACCGGCATGAAAAACTGCCACCCGGCGCGACTGCCTTGGAAGCATTTGCTGATTTTCGGGACTGGCAGAGTTCTCATTCTGACGAAGCGCAGGCTTATCTCCATCGGTTTGACGAAGCGGAAATATTAAAATTCTCCAAAGAGCCGAACACGGCCCGCGACGTGCGCAATTTGGCCTTCGCCTATTTTCAACCTGCCGAATATCCGACCCATCGCATGTTGCAGGAATTGATGTATCTCGATGCTTCGGGCGCGGAACGCGACCAAATCATCGAAATCGCCACGCTGCTTTTGCCCTGGTGCCGCGAAGGCAATTACGGGTGTTTGTTTGACGGAGTCAGCAATCTTTCGATTACCGGAAAAATTGCTCACTTCGAGTTGGGTTACGTGCCTGATTCCGCCAAGGAGCTGAAAGCCGCAGCAGGTTTCCTCATCACCAACGACGCGCGGAAGCATATCATCACGCTTCCGCGTGCGTTACGGAAACGCAACGTCTATGAGGAAGTGGCTCGTTTCCTCGATATTCCGGGCGGCGAGGAAATTGTGCGGGAAAGTTACGCGCAGCTTCGCAAATTCAATTGCTGGAATATTTCCATCGTCCAGCAATACAGCCGATTCAAACAGTCGCGTATTCGCTCCGCCGTCTTTGGCAATAGCCGTCAATTTTTCCTGATGCGCCAGAGCGACCGGGCCGACTTGGAAGATATGGCCCATGACATCGCGCTGCCCGATGTGACCCAGCACACGATCATGAATTATCCGCTGCCCGACCATCAGGTCGGCCAAAAGTTCAGCGCCTTTACCTATTTGCACTTGGACGCCCATCGCCCGATTTGCGGGACCGTCCAGAATGTTTCTTCGCCGGAGATGCTTTATTGCAGCAGTTCCAGCGGGGAGCACTTCGAGAAGCGCGCCCGCCAGTTGCGGGGGAGCGCCAATGTCATCGAAGGCATCATCGAACATTCCACCGAAGTGACCACGAACGTATGAAAAACTCCGAAATTCTGATTCTCGTTTCCATTCCCGCCGCCGTCCTGCTTTTGTCGGGTTGCGCCGCGAGTCGTCCCATCACCGACACCGCGCTGGGAGCTGGAGGCGCCTATGCCGGATATGAATTATCCGGCGGCAGTCCAGTCGGCGCGGTGGCAGGGGCGGCCGGCGGGGTGCTCTTAAGCGAAGGCGGCCAATATCTGGCCCGCAAGGAGCAAAGCAAATCGTTTCAGACTGGCTACGAAAAAGGCCGCAGTGATGCGGTGAAGCAACAATACTGGCTGCAAGTCAAACAGCAGCAAACCCCACCGGTCGATCCCAGTGTTCGCCTTTATGCCATTCCGGTTCCCGAGCAAACGATTGATGGCGCGGTGCTCAATCCGACCACTAAATATCTCCGTATTGAGGAATGAACATGAAAAAGCTAACCCCATTTCTAATCCTGCTTTCGGCAATTCAGGCGCAAGCGCAGTGGGTGGTTTACGATCCCACGATGAACACCCAGCAGATCATCGACCAGGCTCAGAACGTCGCCAAATACGTCGAGATGATCAACAACCAAGTCCAGCAGATCAACACGCTGACTTCGCAGTTGCAGCAATTGCAGCAGTATAACGCCGCTTTCGGAAACCCCGCCGCCGTGGTCTCAGTCACAGGCGTGCCTGGCTTGGTGGCCGATTTGAATCATCCCACCGTCGGCCAGTCGATGGTGACCATTCAAGTCTCCGCCGATGGGAACGAGGCTTTGAACAACAACGGCAACGGGTTGTATCACAACGTGGGGCAAAATTTCACGACTCCTTCCGGGACGCAGGTCACGCGGGACACCAATTATTATCGACCCAACGCGGCCATTGATGGAGCCACGCAAAATTATACGAACGTATATGCCGACGTGCAGCAGCGTCGAGCCACTTTAAAAGCGCAGATCGCCACCACCACCCAGCAATTGCAGTCGGCCACGACCGATGCGGAAGTGCAGAAGTTGCAGGGCGTTTTGACTGGTCTAAACGGCGCACTGGCGGCGACCGACAAGGAGGCTGATCAAGCCGTCGGTCTCGCCTTAGTGCAGCACGTTGAAAATCAGAACGACCGGGACAAGCAGATCAAAGCGGAAAGCGAGGAGCAGCAGGCCGAATTTACGGAAAGCATTTCCAATTACGGCTCCCTTTTCAAACTAAGCACCGAAGCCGCCAACTTCACGGAGACCAATTCGCCATGAAACGAAAACTGATTTATTTCGGCGGCATTGTCGTCGTCGTCATCGGGCTAGTCGCGATCATCGGCGTCCGCCGTCATGCCACTTCCGGCGTTGAAAATGAATTGCCCAACGCCATGAGCAATTATCAAAAGACGTTCAAACTGGATACTTCGACGCCAGTTTTTCCCGATGGCCAAACCACCAACCCGCTTTCCAAAACCAATCATTGAATTTATGAACACGCCTACGCTTCGCGAAACCGTCCCGCATAACGGCCACGTTCCAACTGCGCAAAAGCATTCCGACCCGACCCGCATTTTTGTGCAGCGCGACCGCCTTACTTGGTTTTGGTTTGGGGTCGCGATACTGGTCATCGTCGGCGCAGCGGTGGAGCGGATTTATCTGGTCAAGAGTTTCAAGGAGCGCGAGCGCGTCGTCATCATCGACCCAAGCGGCACTTATTATCAGGCCCCCTTGCTTTCGTTTCCCGAAGCCAAACAGTTGCACGCGCAGCAAAGTTCATTGGCAACCATCGCCTTCTTGCAACGCAATCCCAAAGGCTTCGATCATCCCGAATTGCTCAAACAGATGTTCTTGAAGCGCGCTTGGGAAAAGGCCACCACCGAATGCTACTCCGAAGAACCGGAATTCAAGGCCAAAGATCTCCACCAAAAAGCGGAAGTGGACCATATTGACATTCTCCAAACCCGCGAAGATTTTGTCCTCACCCAAGTGTTTGGGCAGCTCGTACGAAACGGCATATTCGACGGCAAAGCATTCTCCGAAGCCGTCCCATTCAAACTGTCGCTCAAATTGCAGCGCAATCCCAACATGGCCTTAAACGGGCGGTTTCCGACTGCCGTCCTCGATTACAAATATGAAATGCAGCACTAAAATTCTCATTTGGCTTGGCGCAATCGTGGCGGGCAGCGTTCTTGCCGCCAGCGATGCGATCAAGGAATTCACCTTGGATGAACGGACAGTGTTCACCATCTCCGTTTCGCAGGACCGCGTGACGACCATCAGTTTTCCGGGTCCAATCTCGGCCATTGATGCCGCCCAAGTTACAGCGGACAACAAAACGCCCGCGGAATTTCAAATTGCCCATTCCCCCGGCACGGCCTTCCTGTCCATCCGGGCCCTAGCGAAAAAAGCCGCGACCAATCTGAATATTCGGTGGAACGGCAAAACCTATGTGGTGGAATTGGTTGAAAATTCTTCGCCTCTCTATTCCGTCATTTTCAATTTGCCGCCCGAGCCGGTCGATCACATGGAGCAACCCAGCGTCTCGCCTCATCGTTTGCTTGCCTTGCTTGACAAAGCCAAAGGCTATCCATTGCTCAAAGCATACCATCCGGAATCCATCCTGGACGTGGAATACCACTCCTACGAAAAAGCGCCCCGCATCATGGATTATCATGATTATGAAGTGCAGTTGGATGAAGTGTTCCGATTCGATGCCGAGGATACGTTGATCTTTCATGTCCGGCTGCGGAACAAAA
Organism: uncultured Verrucomicrobiae bacterium; assembly: GCA_963764165.1. Taxonomy (GTDB): domain Bacteria; phylum Verrucomicrobiota; class Verrucomicrobiia; order Limisphaerales; family Palsa-1400; genus Palsa-1400. The sequence continues at coordinate 68,763 of CAVXRD010000002.1, read as the reverse complement.
CCGATCAACCTTTGGCTTATGCGCCAGACGGATTTTCATTGCGTGCAGGGGAGCGCACTTATTTTTCTTCCATTAGTGATGCGAGCGGGATGATTCCGCCCAAGGGCGAAACTCCCGCTTATTTCGCAGTCACCGGCACTCCTGACGGAGGGCGCAATGATCTGTCGCTCAAGAACGATTTCATTGTTGTGCTCCAAGCCAATCCCGCCCTGCATGTGGCCCAATCAACTCCCCCGATAATTGTTCCCAACGTCAATACGAACAAGCCATGAATGCTCGCGATGCCATCAATTTCATAAAAAGTCCTACCGGCAAAATCACCGGCTTTTGCGGGGCGGGTATCGTCATTCTGGCCTTGGTCTCGGGATTTAAGAAGGCCAAGGCCGACCAACCACCGCCCGATCCGCCATCGAAAAATTCTGCGCAGTCTCAGACTGTGCAGACGGTGGAGGGGAATTCTGCTCCTTTGCATTTCCCTCCACCTCAATTTCATTCCGAACATTCGCCAATTGCGGCCACTGCACCGGTCACGAACGCCGTCAAACCAGATCGTCTGCCGATTAGTCTTTATGTCGAACCGCCTGCATCGGAGGCGAAAGTCAAACCATTGAGCAAGCACTACGCGCCCTATGGCCGATTGATTCCATGCGAATTGGTTGTGACGGTGGATTCGGCCAAAATGAAGACTCCCATTATCGGCCTTGTCACCGAAGACGTTTATCACGCGGGCCGCTTGGTTATTCCGGCTGGTACGGAAGTGCATGGGACAGCGCAAACGGACACCACGCGCGAGCGCATCGCCAGCGGCAATCACTGGACATTGGTTTGGCACGATGGCGAGGAATTGAGCCTTCATGGCGTTGCCCTGGATCGTGAGCAAGACCCCAATGGCAGCGGTTGGGGCATCACGGACGGAAGCGCCGGATTACGCGGGCGCATCATCAAGTCGGACAGTTTGGCCGAAATCAAACTCTTTGCCTCCGCATTTTTGAGCGGAGCCGCCGGAGCTTTAACTGAACGCCAAAATACGGTTCTCGGGCCAATTGCGACCGAAACCGTACAAAATGGTTCTCTCGCCGGAGCCGAGAGCGTGCTTGGCACTTATTCTCAGCAAATTCTCAATTCCATTGAACGCGACGGATTTTATGTCCGGGTTCCGGCGGGAAAGCAGTTCTATCTCTACGTGACCCAAACAATAGACCAAAGCGATGCCATGATTGGCGGCACCCGATTTCAGCCGCCAGAAACGAATGATTTCGTTGAAAATCCTCCTCCCCAATTTATGCCATATCCACGTCCGCCCCATTTCACACCTGTCTTGCCATGAAATACTCCATCGTAATCTCTCTATTGGTGCTGGCCGGTTGCGCCAGCAAAAAACCTGTTGTCGTTCACATGAATCATGACGTTCCGGGCACGGTTATCCCATCGGATGAAGCCGAGTCCGTTCGCTATGGTGAAAATCTCAAAGCCTACACCATTGGCCGTTATGTCGAGCCGGATAATCCGCTCGTCATGCACGAGCGCCACACAGTTTATCGAGTTGAGACGACCGCCAAGTGGAACCTCCATCCAAACGCGCCGGTTGGCGTGGCAATGGGGCCAGCGGTCGGCATTGTCGATTCCGCGCATCGTAACCCGCCAGTCAACGCGGAGATTATTTCTGAGATCAACCGACAGCGGAGCCTCACCCAAACCGTTATTTCAGAGCAGCAACACCTCGATCAAACGCTGGGAAAACTTTCCGGCGTTGTCGCGGCAACTCAACAAACGGCAATCCAAAGCGCCCAGGTAAAACAGCAAAATGAAGATAATACCCGGCGCATCGAACTCTTGGAAAAACAACTCCGCGAACAGCCCGTTCCCACCGCTGTTCCTTCAACCAACGATAACTCGAACTGGTGAAGATCTTCTCCCAAACCACCTATCAACAAAAACACAAACGAAAGGAGCATTATGCTCAAAGGTAAAATACGACAGGTAGCGACCGGTGGCGACGGCGACCCCGCCGAAGCCCATCGCGATAATCCCCGCGTCAATGCCAAGATTGATGACTGGATCAAGAACAACGACAAGCATTGGGCCTATATCCAGAAGTTGCCGCGTGAGCGGCTGGAGAGGGCGCTGGCGCTGCATGAAGTGCAGAAAATCGAGCGAGGCGAAAAGCTCGATGCCGGCATCTGGCGCAAGATCAATGAAGACCCAGAAAAGAAGCGGGCCTTGGAAACGATGGTCCGGCATTTGCCCGAAAGCGAACGGCAGGAAGCCATGATTTCGCTGGAGCGGCAAAATATGCGCAACACCGCTCGTGTCACTCGCCCGCAACAGGCCAAGTCGGAAGGAGTTGGCGTCGCCGCTTGAATCCACCTCATCGACCCGGATGACCGGGCCGCGATTGGCCCGGTCATCCTGGTTGGCAATCATCAACTTTTGAACTAGATTTGCTATGGCAGTAAAACGCGCCAAAGCACGCAATGACGACAACCAACTGAATTTATTTGGTTATGACGCAAACCTCTCCACCACTATTAACCCAGTACGGCCGAATGGCCGAGAAACATTGGCGCGAGTTCCGTCCCAAAATGGTGACGGAAATGGAAAGCCAGGGAACCCTTTACCAAGCCTTGAAGCAAGCGGAGGACCAGACGGAAGCGGAAATCGACCAGATTCGTCGCCGGTTGATTCAACAAAGATGGACACCGCAGCAAGCCCACGACTCAGCGTGGGAAATAGTGAGGGAGCGGTACATCCTGCTCCCACCGGAAGAAACGGAAAATTAGTTCCCATCCCGGACGAAGAAGCCCCTCGCAATCAGAACAATTATCGCATTACTGAGGCCGACAAACTAGGCGTTGGTTCCCTTCGCCAGAAATGCCGCCATAATCTTGCGGCCATCGACCTTCTCAAACAAATCGAGAAGGATAACCGTTCAGCCGCCACCGACGAAAAACGAATTCTTGTCCGCTATGTGGGTTGGGGCGGACTGCCTCAGCCTTTCGATCCTCGCAACGAAGAATGGGCCAAGGAACGCCAGCAGTTAGAAAAGTTGTTGACGGAGGACGAATTGGAATCGGCCCGCGCCAGCACCCTCAATGCTCATTATACTTCGCCGGTTGTCATTCGGGCCATGTACGACACTTTGGCTCGCTTCGGATTTGAAAATGGCAAAATCCTTGAGCCAGCATGTGGTCTAGGCCATTTCATCGGACTGATGCCCACGGCAATGGCGGGCCGCTCTCAAATCACGGGCATCGAGATTGATTTGGTCACTGCGCGATTGGCGAAAGCACTTTATCCAGATGCCGACGTTCGGCATCAGCCCTTTGAAGAAAGCAAACTCGCCGATAATTTCTACGATGTCGCGATTTCCAATATCCCCTTCGGCGATTACAAGCCCTTTGACCCTCGCTTCAAGAAATGGAATTTCGTCATTCACGATTATTTCTTCGCCAATTCCCTCGAAAAAGTGCGTCCAGGGGGACTGATTTTATTTGTGACTTCCAAGGGAACGATGGACAAGCTCGACGGCGCATTGCGCGAATATGTCGCGCAACAGGCCGACCTGCTCGGAGCCATCCGGCTCCCCAACACCGCTTTCAAACAGAATGCCAATACCGAGGTTACTACAGACATTATCATGTTGCGCAAACGATTCCGCGGCGAAATTCCGCAAGACGCAGCATGGCGGGAGGTCGCGAACATCACAAATTCCTTGGAAGAATCCATTGCCGTAAATGAGTATTTCGTTGCGCGGCCGGAAATGATGCTGGGTGAAATGCGGCTGGCAGGCAGAATGTATCAACGCGGCGAACCCACCCTTGAGGATAATGGACGAGACCTAGCCGAACAACTTCGGACCACCATTTTGCGTCTGCCAGCCAACGTTTTCACCGCGCGGCAATCTAATCCCCTGACAGTTGAGTCAAACCAGAAGTTTCCCGCCCCGGACGAAATCAAACCCAATGCCTATTGCATTGTTCAAGGGGAAGTCTGCGTGCGGGAGGAGGACACTGTGCGGGCGCTTGGAGATTTAAGCAGCAACACCAAACAGCGTATTCGGAAGCTCATCCAAGTGCGCGATGCAGTCCGAAGGTGCTTGGGTTCACAATTGGAAGGCCACGATGAAGCGGCAGTAATCGCCGCCCGCGCCCAACTCAATCAAGCCTACGATTCATTTGTCAGTCGTTACGGGCCGATTTCGGCGCGAGCGAATACTTCTGCTTTTCGTGGCGACCCGGATTTACCTCTCTTGCTTTCCTTGGAGCATTACGACGAAGACACCAAGACGGCTTCCAAAGCGGCAATTTTTCGCGAGCGCACGATTCAGCGTGTCCAAGCTCCTCAAACTGCGCCGGACGCCAAAACCGGGCTGCTCTTGACACTTAATGAGCGAGGGATGGTCGATCTCGATTATCTGAGCGGGCTCCTTCATCGGCCATCATCCGAATTTCTGCCGGACTTGCACGGAATGATTTTCTTCAATCCTCAAACTGACCGCTGGGAAACCGAAGACGATTATCTTTCGGGCAATGTGCGGGCGAAATTGGAGACGGCGGAAGCCGCATCACTGACCGACGCCCGCTATCAACCAAACGTCGAAGCGCTAAAGGCGGTGCAGCCCGCCGATCTCGCCGCCACCGAAATTGACGCCCGTCTTGGCAGCACTTGGATTCCGACCGATGATATTAGAAAGTTCACCGAAGAACTTTTGGGAGAGCGAGGCATCCAAGTGAGCTTCGCCCCTACAATCGGCTCTTGGGTTGTGAAAGGTGGATGGAACGCCAAAACCAGTGTCGCCAATACGGCAGAATGGGGAACCGACCGGCGCAGCGCCTTGGACTTGCTCGAAGATGCGCTTAATCTCCGCACGCCGACCATTTACGATCATGATCGAGAACAGAATCGTGACATTCTTAATCCGTCCGCCACCGAAGCAGCTCGCGACAAGCAGGAGAAAATCAAAGAACGTTTCAAGGAATGGATTTGGCAGGATGACGAACGCCGCGAACGGCTGGCCCGAAAATATAATGACGAATTCAATTGCATCCGCTTGCGAACTTTCAGCGGGGAACATTTAACGCTGCCAGGCGCATCCCCCTCCGTGGTCTTGCGCCCACATCAAAAAGCCAGCGTCTGGCGCATTCTGCAAACGCCCAACACCTTGCTGGCCCATGTTGTTGGCGCGGGCAAAACGTACACGATGGTGGCGGCGGCAATGGAATTTCGCCGCTTGGGACTGGCCTGTAAACCAATGTTCGCCGTGCCGAATCACATGCTCGGCCAGTTCTCCTCTGAACTATTGACCCTTTATCCCGGCGCCAACATTTTGGTTGCTTCCAAGGATGATTTTGAAAAACAGAAACGAAAAACTCTGATGAGTCGCATTGCCACCGGCAATTGGGATGCTGTCATCGTGACTCATTCCTGTTTTGAAAAGATTCCTGTGGCTAAGGCAACGTCCGAGGAATTTTTCAAAAGCCAGTTGCGCGAATTGGCCTTGGCTATCGAGGAGCAGCGGCAACAGGAAAATTCTCGTATCGTCAAGGAATTGGAACGGGCCAAGAAGAAACTCGAAACCAAATTAAAGGAGTTATCGGCAGGCGAGAAAAAGGACGACGTTTTGACGTTTGAAGAATTGGGCGTGGATCGCCTGTTCGTCGATGAGGCGCATTATTTCAAGAATCTATTTTACGTCTCGAAAATGACCCGCATTTCGGGTTTGCCCGCCACCGCCTCCCAACGCGCCTTCGATATGTTGCTGAAAGTTCAGCATATTCAGCGAATCAATGGCGGAGGCGGTGTCATCTTTGCCACCGGCACCCCCATCGCCAACAGCGTGGCCGAGATGTACACTATGCAGCGTTATCTCCAAACGCCTGCGCTCAAAGCGCAAAAAATCGACCACTTTGATTCCTGGGCCGCGACGTTCGGCGAGCCTGTCACGGCGATGGAACTGTCACCGGACGGTTCAGGCTATCGCCTGCACACCCGATTCGCCCGTTTCATCAATGTTCCTGAACTCATGCAGCAATTTCGGCAGGTCGCGGACATTCAAACGCAAAAGATGTTGAAATTGCCCATCCCTGAAATCAAGACGGGCAAAGCCATCGTTCTCAGCGCCCCTTGTTCACCGCAATTAAAAGCCATCGTCCAGGATTTAGTGGAACGAGCGGAAGCCTTACGCACCGGGCGTGTCGATCCTCGCGAGGACAATATGCTGCTTGTCACGACGGATGGGCGTAAAGCGGCTTTGGATTTGCGGCTTTATGATCCCAAACTGCCCGATGTGCCAGAAAGCAAGGTTAACAAAGCGGCGGCGCAAATTGAGCGCGTCTGGCGGCAAACCGCAGACAAGAAATGTTCGCAACTGGTGTTCTGTGATTTGTCCACGCCGACGAACGGCAAAGGATTCTCAGTCTATGAGAATTTGCGCGACAAACTTGTCCGCGCAGGAGTGCCCGTATCCGAAATCGCGTTCATTCAGGATTACGATGCTGACAACGCCAAAAGCGCCTTATTCCACGATGTCCGGGCCGGCAAAGTGCGAATCCTCTTTGGCAGCACTCAAAAAATGGGCGCAGGCACGAATGTGCAGGAACGGCTGATCGCCGAGCATCACTTGGACGCGCCTTGGCGGCCTGCTGACGTCGAGCAGCGCGAAGGCCGCATCTTGCGCCAGGGAAACACTAATCCCGAAATTGAAATTTATCGCTACGTCACCGAAGAATCATTCGATGCCTATATGTGGCAAACGCTCGAAACTAAGGCCAAGTTTATCGCCCAAGTGATGACGGGCGAGAGTGATTTGCGACGAATTGAAGATGTGGACGGAGCGGCCCTGACCTATGCCGAGGTTAAAGCCATCGCTTCCGGCAATCCGATGGTGATTGAAAAGGCGGGTGTCGATGCCGAAATTGCCCGGCTTACCCGCCTGCACAGCCAGCATGTTCAGTCTCAATACAAGATGAAGTATCAGCTTCGTTATTTGACAGATGAAATTCCGCGTTTGGAAAAGAGCCTCACCGATGTGCGGGCGGATATCGCTGCCCGCGCGGATTCACGCGGCGATAAATTTGCGATCACCATCGAAGGTGAAACCATTCGTGACCGAGGCATCGCCGGAGAATTGATGTTGCGTTGCGCGGAGAAAATGCGCGGTTCAAATTCACAGCGAGAAATCGGCTCCTTTGTCGGATTCAAGATTCTGGTGGCCGACAGTTACATGCGCGGGCCAGAAATTATTCTTCGGGGAACATCTTCTCACACCATCAGCTTGGCCAATACGGCCCAAGGCATGACGCGCTCGTTGGAATATTCCGTGCAAAACTTGGATGAAGCGGCAGCGAAGCTGGAGGAAAATATTAAATCTACCCAAAAGCGCATGGCTGGCTTGCAAGAGCAAACGCAACAGCCGTTCGAGTATGCCGACAAACTGGCGGGGCTGATGAAACGTCAGCAGGACATTACCGAAGCGCTGGATTTGACGAAAAACCAGGCTTCCAATCAACTGGACACGACAACTGCGGAATCGAGCGAATCAGTAAATACTCAAGCAGAGAACTTAACGCAACGAAGCGGTGCCTCAATAGACCGTAACGCAGAAGTCGGAGTTGCAGTCTAGCTTGCCTTGGCCAAGGTGTTGCCACCAGCTTCTCGAACTTTTGCCCATCGCGCCTTCGCCGCCGCCGCGATTCGCGCCCGGCTGGCCGCGCTCATTCGCCTCTTTTTGGATACGGGCTTATCCCCCGCCTTTCCGTTTTGTTTCGCCCAGCGCGCCTTTTGCGCCAGACCAATCTTCCTGCGAGCGGCAGCAGACATGCGCCGCTTGCCTTCGGTTTTGGGGACCTCGGTTTCAGGGCCGTCTCCAAATGCGGCTAATTCACCTTGAAGGTTTTCGATCTTTTCCTTGAGGGCGATTGCTCGGCGCAATTCGGCAACCGTGTAATCTTTTAGGTGTTTCATCTGGCCAAGGATGCTACGGTATTTCGCCGGAGTCAAACGCTCTCGCTGAGCTCCCACACTGTTGACAAATCCGGCTCATCTAACAGCCGCAACTTAAGGGAGCGGGAATTCTCGATTTCTGCTGCGGCCCTTATCCAGCGTTCCGCCGCCCGAGGATAGCCCAGTTTTGCACAATAGCAGGCTAACAAGTAGCTGATGGCGGGCGCATTTGAAAAGCGATGTGCCACCAGCAAAAGTGTCTCCCATGCTTCGTCTGTCCGGCCCATCAAATCGAGCGTCTCGGCTTCCAAAACCCAACCGCTGAAATTCTTGGGCTGCATTTGTCGAAGCCCTCGGGCCACCGTCAATGCCATCTCCCATTTCGCAACCGATACGTACACGCACCAACGAACTCGCAGGGTAATTGGGTGGGCTATTAACTCCGGCGCGACATTATCCAATTCGGAATTTGCTTCCAGTGGATTGCCCAATTCCAGCCAGCCTAATGCCGCCATCAAGGATAATTTGTCTCCACGGTCGAAATTTTCCACGACGCTCTTAGTTTTCCATTCTTGCCGGAATGGCTCAAGCGAAATTCCGACGCATCGCCATTAATTGCTCGACGACAGAGTTCGCCGACTCTCCCAACATCATTTGTTCAAATGCCCCGAGACCAGCTTGGTCATTTCAAACATGCTGACTTGCTTTTTTCCATTGAAGACGGCCTTCAACGCTTCGTCCGCATTTATTAGCGTCTTTTTCTTGGCGTCCTGCAATCCGTTCTTGCGGATGTAGGCCCACAACTTTTTCGTCAACTCAGTCCTGGGAAGCGGTTTTTCGCCGACGACTTTGGCCAGCTTGTCATCCGGTTGAACCGGTTTCATGAAGGCTGCATTCGGTGTTCTCTCGGTCTTTTTTGGTGTTTTTGCCATGCCTCTTAATGCACTTTCGCAAGAAAGAATACAACGCGATTTCCTTTTCAAATCACGCCACTCGCCCGACGGTTGAAAACTCATCTTGGCTTTTATTTCCGGCCCTCTCTTTGGTTGTCTTCATTGCCAGACGGGCTAGTTGTTTGGGCTTGGGGGAATGGCGGTGCAGTTGAATCGTCCGCCAATATCCTCCGTGATCCGCAAAAACTGGCCTTTGTGATTTCTTTGAGCGTGAACGTGGACGATTTGCGCTCGATTTGAATTCGTTCCGTTTTTAGCGTGTTTTCAGAAGCGGGCGACCTTCGATTCTCAATCGTGTAAGCGCGATTTCCGTAAGGCGATGGCCGTTCGTTTGAAATCATGGTAGCGGCAACTTTGTTCGAGCGGTAAACAACCTGGGGGAAATTCTGTCTTTTTGCAATAATCTTGCAGAGGCATGAAATTGCGCAATCGACCGCAGGTTTTAGGATTGGCTGACAACTGCGCTCCTTCGCGCCTTACTTGCCGGTGCTTGGTTCGGAAAGCGCGCACTCGAAAAAAAACCTGTGCGGCGGCAAATAGTTAACTGCTTAGCCTTCATTCTTGAGCGCATTCGCGCGCTCATCCAGCATGGCTTCAAGCGCAGCCACCATACTGTTCTGCACGGCTGAATCGGCGGTTTTCACCCAAAATCCATCCGCTCCTAACCGCAAGCTTTGGCGTTGATCTTCGACCAGAGCCGAACTGGATAAAACGGCCACGGTCAGCGGCCTACAGTTTTGGGTTCGCATCCATTCCAACACCTCAAACCCGCCTTTGTGGGGCATTTTCAAGTCCAGGAACAGCAAATCAGGCAGCATTTCGGATTTGGGATTGGATTTCGCGTTCGACAAAAACTCGATCGCCTCCAACCCGTCGCAGACTTCACGGATGACTCTGAATCGCGGGAAGCGCTCCAGGAGTCGGCGCAAAAAGAAACGGTCATCTTCCGAGTCATCTGCAATCAAAACGTTGTAGGCTGGGGTTGCCACCCTCGACTATACCCAATCTGAAGCGAAACGCAACAAAGCCCGCCGTCAATAGCGATACCGTATATTCCGGGAGAGCCGTTCGACCCCTCCGGCGCTATGGCATTGGCGTTAAATGCGGTCCGTATCTCATCGCGTTTAACGCAGTGCCAATTTTTCATCGATTCTGCGCATTCACGGCGAGACGATACGAAGGTCCGATCATCGCTTAGGCGGATTAAGAGTGCGGAGCAATTGGGGCGCTTAGTGAGGCAAATTGCAGACTATGAGTGACATTTGCGGGAAATGATATCCGGGAAAGACCTGAGAGACGAACGCGGCGCTTCTCCGTAGGCTTGCTGGTATGAAACACTCCCACCTCGTTCATTCAAAGGCATCTTGAAAGAAGAGTGTAATCTTTCCCTTCTTAACGGACTGGGCCAATGACGGAAACGCCCAATCTCGGTAATAATGCGCGAACAGAAAAAGGCGCTGCTAGGATGGAACTGGCATTCCGCGAATCCGAATCGAATTATCGCCGCCTGTTTGAAGCAGCCAGAGACGGCATCCTGATTCTGGAAGTTGGCACCGGGCGCATCACCGACGTGAATCCTTTCCTCTTTGAACTCCTTGGCTTTTCACGGGCTGAAATGATCGGCAAAACGGTGGGCGAGCTTAGTCCGTTTAGGGATATTGAGGCGAACAGCATAATGTTGGGGCGGTTGCAAAAAAATGGCTTTATTCGTTATGAAGACCTTCCGCTGGAAACGAAGGATGGCCGCAAGATCGATGTGGAGTTTGTCAGCAACGTCTATGAGGCAGGTGACAAAAAGGTGATTCAGTGCAACGTCCGTGACATCACGGAACGAAAGGCCAGGGAAAAGCAAATGGCGCGTTTGGCCGCGATCATCGAGTGTTCGTCAGACGCTATCGTCAGCACAACGGCCAACGGAATCGTCATTGGTTGGAATCGAGGTGCGGAACAGTTGTATGGTTATTCTGCCGAAGAAATGATCGGCCACCCCGTCTCCGGCCTTTTCCTGCCGGACGCTTATAAGGATTACATGAGCGCCATCGCTAACGTCAGGAACGGCGAGACGGTTCGATCCTTTGACACGATTCGGCGACGGAAAGACGGCGTCCTTATTAATGTCTCCATCGGGTTCACTCCCATCGAAGCCCGCGATGGCGAGATCGTGGGAGTCTCAAAGATCAGCCATGATATTTCCCGCATCAAAAAGCTCGAGGCGCAACTTGTCGAAGCGCAAAAAATGGAGGTTCTGGGCCAATTGGCCGGCGGCATAGCGCACGACTTCGATAATATTCTCGGGCTCATTATGGGTTATGCGAATCTAATTACCCCGGGTCTTAGCCCAGAGTGCGAGGAGCGGGAATATCTAGTCGAAATCCAGCACGCGGCGGCGCGCGGGGCCGGACTGACGCGCCAATTGGTCGTCTTTAGTCGCAGGCAAACGGTGCAGCTTGTGGTGCTTGACCTCAACGACGTGGTGAACGAGGTGGAAAAAATGCTGCGGCGCCTCGTTGATGAAGATGTTCAAATAACGATCTCTCTCGGAGAGAAACTCGGTCGTGTGAAGGCCGATTCCGGCTATATAGGCCAATTAACGATGAATCTGGTGGTAAACGCCCGTGACGCCATGCCAGATGGTGGAAGGCTCACGATAGCCACCACTAACGTCACGCTAAATGAAGGCGACCCGCGACTATGGGCCGAGGCGTCACCCGGAGACTACGTGTCGCTCAGTTGCCGTGACACGGGAACCGGAATGACGGACGAGGTTAAAGCGCATTTATTTGAGGCGTTTTTCACCACGAAGCCCAAAGGCAAAGGCACCGGCTTGGGCCTTGCAACCTGCCATACCATAGTTCAGCAGGCCGGAGGACACATCAGCGTCGAAAGTAAAGTTGGATGCGGCACGACATTTAACATTTATTTCCCCAGAATTGCCCAACCCCCGGACATCGCGGTCAAGCCACCTCCAACGGGGCCGTTGCCCCGCGGTACGGAAACGTTGCTGCTGGTCGAAGACGAGCCTGCTGTGCGTGATTTGGCTTGCTTGGTTTTGGAAGCCCAAGGCTATCATGTGTTGAGGGCTGACAATGGAAGGGCAGGACTGAGTGTAGCTCGTGAGTCTGCCGATCCCATTGCACTGGTTATTACCGACGTTGTCATGCCCGAAATGAGCGGAAAAATAATGGTGGATTGGTTGCAATCGCGCAGCCCGCATCTCAAGGTGTTGTTTACTTCGGGTTATACGGAAGAGATCATTCTTGGGGACATGGCAACGCAGCAGAACATAGCCTTTCTCCCCAAACCCTATAACACTTCAACCTTGGTGCGCCGAGTGCGCGATTTACTGGATGCTCGAGCGCAGGAAACTCTCCCTTCGACACGCACATAATCGCCAAAACCGGCTTACTAGCTTTAACAACGACAAACTGGCCCCCGCCCCGGTCGGAACAAATGGATCCTCCTTTTCGCGTTGACTGTCCAATACAATGCCACTTAAACCAGACATCATGACGATTTTTTCAAGCCTGACAACGCAGCAGCTTCACCGAGTGGTGGCGATTATATTTCAGAAATAGCAGTGAGCCAGACCGTTCAATTGGCGTGACGCTATATGAGCCCCACTAACGCGTTTTTCCGTGGCAGACTGCGCCTCTATTTCCGTCGCAATATCGACATGATCGAACCGTCGGCCCGAGACAACAGAGAAAGGTCCGCCGCCAAGTCGCGGGTTCGCATTCTCTTTTTGGAAGACAGCGCCATCGACTGCGATTTGGTTCACCACGAGCTTGCCAGGGAGGGCGTCGATCATACGATCACGCGGGTCGTTAGAGCCACCGAGTTTGTGGTGGCGCAGGAAACACAGCCGTTCGATTTGATCCTTTCGGATATAGCTCTGCCTGGATTTGACGGGCTACTGGACGCTAAGGCCATGCCTTCTTGCTAATGAAAATCTTGAAGCCGTTCTCGAATGGCCAGCAGATGACGATCACGATTGTCATCTTATGCGTCATACTCCTGATGATCGGAGGGCTGTTCTGGTTCAGCCTTCGAGCCATTGAAAGCCGCAACCAAACGCAACAATCCGTGGTGCTGGATAAATTGGCTTTGATTGACGATACCGCCCAGGACGTGGGCGAAATTCAGGTGCGGGTGCTTCAGCATATCCTTGCGACGAACTCAGCAGAACTCGTGCATCTGGACGCATTCATCACACGGACGGCGACGACTAATGCAACTGAACTGGCTAGCTACAAGCGTTTGATTGAGGGGGACGAGGAACGCGGTTTGTATGAAAATGTCATGCAAGCACGGAAAGCCTACTGGGAGCAGACCGAATCGGTGTTGGCTCTGAGTCGGCTCAATCGAGATGATGAGGCGGCCGCGCTGGCCCTGTCGCGCCAGTTGCCCCTCTACAACCAATATCTTGACGCGATCAATAAGCTAACGGGCTTGGTTGAAGTCAACGCGAGGGAAGCGGCGCGGACAACCGCCAATCTGATTGCGCGGGTCCGCCTGATCGGGGATTTTTTGGTTGGCCTTGCCATTGTGGTAGCAATTGGGGCCAGTTTCATGGTTTCCAGCTTCACCCGGCAACTGCGGCGTGACAATGCCCTTTTGCAAACCGAGGTTGCCGAACGGAAGAAAGCCGAACAACAGCTAAACTTGGAATATGCCGTCAGCCGCGTTCTGGCGGAATCAGCCACCTTTCAGGAATGCGCCCAGAAGACAATGCGTGTCATCGGTGAGGCGTTGAAACAGGATGTTGGCGCGCTTTGGATGCTTGACCATCGGGCCGCTGTTTTGAAATGCGCTGAGACATGGTCGGTCGAGGGATTTTGTGCTGATGGCTTCCTCCAGGTATCGCGCGACATAACTTTCGCCAAGGGTGCCGGGCTTCCCGGCAGAGTTTGGGGCACCGGCGAACCGATATGGATTCCAGATGTTTCCAAGGACCCGGCATTTCCCCGTGCCGCAACGGCTGCCCAGATTGGGTTGCGCGGCGCGTTCGCGTTCCCAATTGTGACTGCAAACGGACTTGGCGGAGTTATGGAGTTTTTCGCCCGCGACACGAAGAGTGAGGGGCCCGGCGTGCTTCGCGTTTGCAACAATGTCGGCACTCAACTCGGACGCTCCTTTGAGCTTAAGCGAGTGCAGGATCATTTGGTTCAGTCGCAAAAGATTGAAACGGTAGGAAAACTTGCCGGAGGCATCGCCCACGAATTCAATAGCATTATGACCGCGATTATCGGTCGCAGCGAAATGGCGCTTGAGGATCTCCCTGCGGAAAGCCCGGCCTCCCATTCCATCCGCGAAATTGGCAAGTCCGCCGAACGGGCGGCCAGTTTGACCCGCCAACTTTTGGCTTACGGTCGCAAGCAAATGCTGCGCATGGAACTCATCGATTTGACCAAGGTGATTCTGGGGATGGATAACATGCTCCACCATTTGATGGGACGGGACACCGATGTGCGCATTGTGCCGGGTGCGGGAATCAAGATGGTTCGGGCGGATGTCGGCCAGATTGAGCAGGTCATCATCAACATCGCGATGAACGCAGCCGACGTGATGCCCAATGGCGGCAAACTTACGCTTGAGACCTCAAACGTGGAGCTTGAAAACGACTATACGAGTCGCGTGCCCGATCTTAAGCCTGGGCCCTACGTTATGCTGGCAATTACGGACACCCGCCCGGGCATGAGCGACGAAGTCAAGCGGCGCGCCTTTGAGCCGTTTTTTACCACTAAGGATGTTGGTAAAGGAACTGGGCTTGGGCTGGCTACCTGCCACGGTATCGTAAAACAATGCCACGGCCATATCGCTGTCTACAGCGAACTAGGACGGGGAACGACATTCAAAATTTATCTGCCCTATGCGCAAGGGCAGCCGTTACCAGTCCAGCCGCCCGCGTCCTCAACCATGCCGCGCGGGGCCGAGACGATTCTGATGGTGGAGGACCACCCCGCGCTGCGGGAGATGACCGAGGAATTGCTGCAAAAACTGGGATATACGGTGCTCGCGGCCGGTGACGGAATTGAGGCCCTCAACCTGGCGCACCGACCGGGAGTCGGTCACATTGATTTGTTATTCACGGATGTGGTCATGCCGCACATGAGCGGCAAGGAATTATCGGACCGCGTGCGTTCGCTTTTTCCAAAGACCAAAATACTCTTTACTTCCGCTTACACCGAAAGCGCCATTGTCCACCAAGGCGTTCTGAACAACGGAGTCATCCTCCTGCAAAAACCGTTCACGCCGTCCAGCTTGGCGCGAAAAGTTCGCGAATTGCTTGACTCCAGACCCTGAGAGCCCCGCTTGGGGCTAATACTGACAGATCAAACCTTATCGTTTAATGGCGACCGATTCTTATCATGGCCCTGAACCGCCCCAATACACCTACGAAGGACGGGAATGCCTTCTTGGAGGACGACATTTTCGCCTCGGGGCTTGGGTGAAGTTCCTTTGCCGTGAACGAACAGTGGAGGAATGGGCGGATTTGTTGCGCCGGAAATGCGCCTTCGGATATTTTGCCGCCGGAAAATCCTACGCACAGGTTCTCGAATCCTTCCGCGACCAACACTTTGTTCCCCGGTGGAACTCGTAGCCGTCCAAACCGAATCGTTGCGGCCAGACCCTCCTCTGACCCAAGAGCAGATGTTGGGACTCAGATCGGAACGTTCGGCTTGTTGCCCAACTCGAAACGTCCCCGTAACTTGTCCTCGGCAAGCGTGAAAATTGCGCTTTTTGCGCGAGGCTCCCGCTCAGAGAAAAGCTGATACGACACCCAAAGTCTGCAAGAGATTTTGTTTCATTTGACACTTTTTGGAATTTTTTTCCGACGAGGTTTTCAATGTCTGCTTGATCAATTTTTCCCTCGTGGCTGGCCTAAAATAAGCTACAGGTGTTTTGCTGAGGAGCTTCTCTTATCAAGTCGCGTTTTTGACCGTTACACGCTGAAGATAATTGTTGAAACGGACTCGTGAGACAGCCGCTTGTGTGGGGTCTGCCTCCTTGGACAAAGCAAAGGAGGCAACGTGTATTATCTAAACGTCGTGGGGCCGCAAATTCGGCGGCTCCGTAACCAACAGGGGTGCTCCCAGACACAACTCACCGTCAGACTGCAACTCAAGGGCTACGACATTAGCCGCGAATGTCTGGCTAAAATCGAAGCCAAAATTCATAAGGTCACGGACACGCAACTCTTATATTTTGCCAATGTCCTTAAAGTTCCGATCACGGACCTTTATCCTCCGGTCAACGGCAACGGCCACCTGCGAGAATCGCTGGAGGAATTGTTGCAGTGCAAAAGGAAGCCGAAATCTTGTTCAGGTAGCTGAACAACTCCTTTGCTTCCGTGCGCTATCTTTGCGGGCATGGAAACGATGACATCGATCACGCCCGCCGTTGCGCCGCCCGCCGCCACGGAGAGGCTGGCTTATTCAATTGAAGAAGCGGCTCAAATGCTCGGCGTGCATTACTTCAGCATCTACCGTTTGATTCAGCGCGGCAAATTGAAACCCTGCCGCGCCTTGCGTGGGAAATTTCTGATTCCCCGAACTGAGTTAGTGAAACTTCTAAAATCGGAGTAAACGATATGATTAAGAGAAATGGACTGCCCGCTCGCCATGAAGTTCCGCATTACAGCGGACGCCTCACCGACGAGGAAAACGAAGCGTATCAAAACGCGGTGGCGACGGCCCGACCCGAATTGACGGACATCACCGCTATCGGGCAAGCGTTGCGCGCCATTGAAACCTCCGGTGAATCGACGGCAAACGGGGGAGGACAAATTCGATTGCTGGGTGAACCCTGGGACGTTCGGCGCACTCTCGTGCAATTAACCCAAAGTGAAGTGTTGCTCTGCCGCAAAGGCGACGAAGTCGCAGTGGTGGAACGGTTCGCCGAGAATTCCCGCTACGCTCAGACCAACGGCTCCGCCGAAGTTCTTCTCACTGGAAACAACGAGCGCCAGGTCTTGCAGGATTTCGTGGAAAACGAGCGGCAAACGCTCCAACTGCTCGCCTCGGATTTGGCGGCAAAAATTCGAGAAACGCTGGCGGAAGAACAGCCCGAATTAAATTGCCGACGGGTCGTCGAGGCGGTGGGCCGACGTTGCGAGCACGAGATCAATCCATCCCAGGTTGAATCGGAAACTCTTACCCCCGCCATCACCCAATCGCGGGCAATTCGCGTCTGAGCCGCGAAAAACACACGGAGGAACTATGAACAGCTTTAATTCTCTGTTCCCGAACTTTCTCAGCGAATGTTCGCAATTGAAAACCGTGCTCATGCCAGTGGCATACGTCCTGTTGGTCGTGGGCATCGTTTCATCGACCATTTCGGGGCACCGTAGCCCGGGGGCGTATATCCGCACGTTCGGGCGCACCGCCGTGTTTGTGCTATTATTGACGTATCTTGTGACATGGGGAAACCAGATTTCGCAGATCGTGAGCGACACCGATACGCAGGTTATTCAAGCGGATCCCGGCAAGGTGTTTGACGAGTACAATGCGGCTCTCGTTGCCCGGAAATCAACCGCCACTCAAAAAAGTTGGTCCGATAAGCTGTTTCACATGGGAGCAACGCTTTTTGAAGCCATCGTTTCCGGTTTTCTGTGGCTGTTTGGCTTGCTGGCGAGCGCTATCATGTTTTACGCCTACATCGTTCAAAAAATGATTTTATATCTTGGCTATTCGCTTTCGCCAATTTTCATCGGGTTCATGGCGATTCGGAGTCTGAGCAGTGTTGGGCAGCGATATATCGTCGGCCTGGTGGGCGTAATGGCGTGGCCCCTTGGCTGGGCAGTTGCATCCATCGTCACGCAGGGCTTATTGACGTTCATGACCGATCAAAGTTTCATGCAAAGCTCGACGCTTTCGGGCACCGCTAACTACGGCTTGCAGAACTTCATCGGCCTTGGACTGCTCGGGGTGTGGCTCATCTTCAGCACGATTGCCGCCCCTCTGGCTATTCAGAAAGCTCTGACCGAGGGGTATCAAGTTGCGGCAGACTTGTTGTCAGGGGCATCCTCCGCCGGAACTGCTGGACTGGCTGCCGGTGCCACCACAGCGGCAACGATAGCAACTCGCGGCGAAAAATCTGCCTTCACCGCTGGGCTTATGGTGGCTGCTGGGGCATCGGCGGCGACGTCTAGTGTTGCTGGTGCGGCCTTGGGCAAAGGGTATAGCCAACCGCTGCTTGGAACTTTAGCTTACCAAAATGGAGGCAGGTCCAAAGGCGGCGGAGAGGCTGGTTCCTCCGGTTCGAGGTTCTCTAAAGACGATATAACGGGCGCAAAGGCTGCAAAAAGGGCGATGGACAGAAGCAAAGACCAAAATTGATATCGCGGTGACAGAGTGAGGTTGTCATGCTATGCTTTTTGTCGGGGGGCTTATGATTTTTACTGTGATTTGTGTCGTTGGTTTTTTTGTTGTCGTTATCGGTGTGCCTCTTGCGTGGCGCTACGAATCGCGGCATCCCTCGAACCCGACTGACGAAAACGACTTTCCGTCCTCTTACGATCCTTTGTTAAGTTTGAAGTGTCCAGACCACATTTTGCTTCCTCAATCCTCTAAAGATGGCGAGGCAACCAATGAGTGACGTTCGGGCTTTCGTCTGATATTTGATTCCTCCGTTGTTCCCGTCCCAGGCCCCCAGCCGATTCAATGCTCTATCAGCCGCCGTCCTGACGGCGTTTAGAGTTCGTTACAAACCTCGCTCTCTCGGCGCTGGCCGAGTTGTTTGGGTAAGGGGGGGTCAGGAAGCGGGCGGAACCTCTTTTAGTGTTATGCGGTTCGGGGCTGTTGTAATTCCTCCAATGCCCCCACCAATTCGCCTGTCGAAGCCCTAACTATTTTGGGGCGATGCCTGGAAGAAGATTTGGGCGACCGAGGCGATTTATCGCGTGCCCATGATTGGGGAATATGGACTCTTATGCTGACATGATGCCAAACGAAAACCATTTCTCTTGACAGATTTCATTTTGAGTCGGCCTTTCGGTGGGCTGCGCAGTTTCTATACTGCTTTTCTATACGGTTTGGAGATTTTGAAGCAAAAAATTGATAAATATGGATAAAGCGGAAAGACGTGTAACTCGTTGATGTCGTGAATGAAGCATTCGATTGATGTCGATGGATAAAAATAGCAAAATGGGCATTTTTCGATTAAGAGTCAACTGCTCTGACCAACTGAGCTACCGAGGCAAAATGTCAGACCAGCGCGCATTTTGGCAAAGTGACGGCAAACGGCAAGCCTTTTCACGAGCCTATTTGCCACGGCAAAGCTGGCGCAAGGGGGAATTGGTTCAACATCGCCGGCGGAGAAGTTGCGTAGAGGAACCCAAAGACACATCCGCACCCCATTGAAAACGCGGAGGGATCTGATAGAAGCCCTAATCAGGCCCTCGCATGAAGCTGCGCGA
Source organism: uncultured Verrucomicrobiae bacterium (assembly GCA_963764165.1). GTDB lineage: Bacteria > Verrucomicrobiota > Verrucomicrobiia > Limisphaerales > Palsa-1400 > Palsa-1400. The sequence goes on along the minus strand of CAVXRD010000002.1, from coordinate 49,452 downwards.
CGGAAGCCGCGCTGCTTGGCGAAACCTGCGTGCTGAAATTCGATGTGCTGTTGGAAACGGTCATATCGGTCTTTTAGATTTCAAATGGGAAAAGTCCGCAAAGCCCAGGGGGATGCTCAACCTCCACCGTGGGAATGCAATCTCCCACGATAATATCGCCGATTCCCGAGAAAGACTTGAGGACGATGGCGTTTCCGCTAATCGCCAGGTGCGTTCGGGATGATCAGAATCGGTCCCGTTTCTTTGTTGGTTGGATTCGTGTAAAATCCATACCCGAGATCGTCGACGATCACGCCGCTAACCGTAAACGTTTTCCGGCCGGTCCAAGGAATGGTCCCGGTGAATGCGCCTGTTGATGGCGTCCATTTCAGGGTGGCGGCCCCGTTGGTAAAGGTATTCTTGACATGATTGAAACCGAGGGTGTAATCCACTGCGTCCTCGAGAGTTAAGCCTGAGTAATTAGCATCGACACTCAGCGTTACGGAAGTGACTCCCTCGCCAAAGATGTTTGCGCCTGCCTTCGGCGGCGCGTAAAAGTCTCCGGAAATAACCGCCGTCGAGCCAAAATCATTTGTATATGTGGAACTCGAACCCGAGAAGTCCTCGTCCCACGTAAGGGTATTCGTCTCCATTCCACCGCTGCCGTTGGTTGCAAACTGTGCCCAGCCAAGAATCATTCCTTTGCCCTTGGAAAGAGAAGCAAAAACCGGGCTCAATCCGTCCGAGCCAACGCCGCTGCTGAACGAAATCGCTGGCGACACGCCGTCCGCCAGATGCAGCGAATAAGCAACAGCGCCTGCCGTGCTCACGGTAGCGCTGCCGTAACTATATCCGCCGGGTCCGGCGGAAGGATCAGACGAGACGATTCCAATGTACAAATTGCGCAGACCTGGAATGATTCCGTCGTTGGCGGCTGACATGCGTCCCTGTATCTCGGCTTCCGAGATGGCGCCCGGGTAATAAACATAGCCGCTCATGAGTCCGGTGTCTGAGTTGGTTAACTCGATCGACATGGCAAGATTGGTCTCGGACGAAATCTTGATCGATTCGTATGCAGATTCCATTGTGCCATCCAACGACGACGCAAACTGCCCCGAAAAACTGTAGGACTTGCCATTCTGCGCGTAGACAAGCTTTCCAGAAAAGGATCCTGTCTTTGAAACCGTGATCGCTATAGACCCGCTGTCATCAAGAGTGGCCCCGTCGGTGTCGAAGTAGAGTCCGGTGTACGTTCCCGCCAAACCCGTCTGAAAGGGGTTCGCCACGAAATTGGCAATCAGCACCGGAGATGGGCCATTCGTGAACGTAAGATCATCATCCAGGTAATCAAAGCTTAAGCTATCCGTGATCAGATTGCCGGAGCCATCTGTCCAGCCTGCGAAAATCCAGTTCTTATTCGCTGGAGTTGCTTTTACCGGATAACGCAGCCCCACAGTCAGCAGCTCATTGCTCTTGATGCCCGTCACTTTGCCGGCATTTGCCGGACTGACCTGCACGATGATGCGGTTCGCTTCGGTCCACTTGAAGGTCCTCGTGACCTCGGCCACATTTCCGGCTACGTCAGTGGCATATATCGTGACGGCATTAGCGCCCGGCCCGCCGTAAGAACTCAAATCAATCGCCTCCGTCGTCCAATGCACCGAGTTCGTGGGCAATGTGTCCTCTCCCGTGTCAATCGGCACAGCATCCGCATGTCCGTTCACTGTGACAGTCAAGCTTTGGATGGGCAGGTGGCCGCTGGCGGTTCCTGCCAGAACGAGCGTGGAATAATTGGCATCGTTCACTTGGTAGCTTGAGGACGGAGAGGTGATCGTCAACTTCGGGGGAGTCAAATTGGCTGTCCCCGTGATAGAACCGGACTCCAAGGATTCCTGATTATTGGTAGCAGAGGGATATTCAGTTTCCCTGTCGCTTCCGGTCACTGAAACATACTCGTTGGTATAACCAAATGTGCCTCCATCATTGTCCGAGGCATCAAAGGAAACGTCTACTTCGTAGAAACCGTTGATCGGCGTATTAGTTGGATTCCCCCCGGAAGAACTCAAAAAGCTCGACTCCTCCCCTAAAAGGTCGGCGGTGGCTGATCCACTAATCGTTATGGTTGTGCTCGTCCAACTAAGATGAATGCTGCCAATGGTGATCTGGTCGCCATTGGCGTCGCTTCCATACACCGGAAACACCGCTGATTTCTTTCCCAAAGTATAAGTGCTATTATCCCCCAGCGTGCCGGAAACAATTCGCACAGGGCTCCCGACAGGCCCAATAGACAATGAAAATACCGAGTTTGAATCAACTTCGGATGTATCAAGCAGACCATCCAGCGGCAGCGAAATTGAAGTGGTGAAGGATCCCGTGGAACTGACGTAAGAAGCCTGATTGTAGGCGCTGTAGCTGCCCTTGTCTTTCCATGTGTCCGTAAACGACAAAGAACCCCCTCGGGCGTGGTTAACCGCGATAACGAGACCGGCCGCCAGCGTCAGGCAGCGTTTAAAAACGGCGAGCATTTTCATGTTGAAACGATTTCCAAACTATTTTTTCCCGGAGGCCGTCTCCGGATAGGTTTACCGGCAAGCATCCCATCGGAAGGAGATCCGCGCTCAGCGGAAACCGGCCGGCGTGCGTTCATCTGCGCAAGAACAGTATCGGCTTGACTCCCTCGTGTCAAAACGTTTCGCGATTGTTTTGCTGCGTATTTTGGCCTCGTCAGGGCGAAAACGGAGATCCCAATTGGTGTGATTGAAAGTGGGTGATGGATGCAGGCCGACAGGCGGAGCGCGGCGGTGTCGCAGACCAGCCGCAGCAATCCTCGGATCATCCAGCGGGTCTCTCGGGTATTTCTGCGGGTGGTCTGCGACGCGGCCGCGCTTGCACTTCTAATCAGGCCCGATTCCAATGCGCGTGGGCAAAATAACTTGACATGGCGCCCCTAGGAGGCCACCCTTTACTCGAATCGTCGCCGTCTGCATTCAAAAAAAAGACCGAAAGCGTATTGAGGTGCAGGCGTTTGCGAATGTATCAAATAAAAATGCGGTGTTTGCGTGAGCGGGCGCGTCGCTTTGGGATATCGGTGCGCCCTTCTCAATCGGCGCCAAAGCGTTCAAGCGTTATGGGCCATAAACATTTTTCACATCCACCGCCTGACCGGCTAAGATCAGGTTTCACGCTCATCGAATTGCTGGTGGTCATCGCCATCATTGCCATTCTGGCCTCTCTGCTTCTTCCTGCCCTGGCCAAGTCCAAGCAGGAGGCAATGACCGCCACTTGCCTAAGCAACCAGAAGCAACTCGTGGCAGCGTGGATCCAGTATGCCAACGATAACCGGGATAATTTGATCAACATGGACCCTCAGTCATACACCTCGACTGTCGTTTCCTGGCGCTGTTCCGATTACAATCCCAACCGAGTAACGATTCCTCCGAATACATCTCCACTGGAGCAGCATATCCTGGAAATGCAGGCATCCTATCTCGAAGCAGGCTTCTGGCCTTATGCGCCCAATATGAATGTCATTCATTGCCCGGCCGATCTTCGCGTCAACAGTCCTGTGGGCCCGAACATCTCGACCGCAGCCTCGACCGCCCCCGGCTATTTTGCGTGGGGAAGCTATTCGGGCGCGGGCGGGTTGAATGGGGCGAGCGGTCAAAGTTTGTTCAAGCAAAAGGACATTCAGCACTCAAGCGGACGTTTTGTGTTCGTCGAGGAAAACGATCCGCGCATGGAAAATGAGGGCTCTTGGGAACAAGACGACTTGGGATCGCCACCGCGCTGGTCTGGCGCCGCGCTCGAGGATTCCACCGCCGCCTGGCATCTGCAGAACAGCACTTTCTCCTTCACGGACGGGCACGTCGAAACGCATCGCTGGCTCAACCCGATCATGATCGCTTTCGCATTGAATATGAATCCTGGCAAGTACTTCACCTCTGCCGCCCCCACCATTACGAGCTGCCCGCAAGACGTCCTTTACGTTGCCACGGGCTACGCCAGCACCGTCAATCCGTAAGGACGTCCGCGCAAAAAAAGAGACGCCTTAACTGAGGCGTCCAGCCCGAGGCCGGATTAATGCCGGTCATCGCGCCGTTCATCCCTGTGCTCCGGCTTCCAGTCTCGTGGATATTTTTTGACGATATCCGCATGGTGAAGAGCGGGTGAATCGTGAAAATCCAGGTTCACCGAAGGAGCCGCCTGAAGCGCTTCGACCGTCACACCGGGAGGAGTTGCCGCTGTCACCCACGCATTGTTTTTTATGTAGGCATAACGATGATGATGCTTGCTGTAATAGACGTTTTGCGCCGGGTAATAAACGTAATCGTCCTTTGCGTCAAACGTGTTCGGCGCGACTGTGGGCGCAACGTTTACATTGATGGAGGCATGCAGGTCTTGGGCATGCGCTGCGTTTCCGCTCAACAATCCAGCGATCACAGCCGCCGTGGCGAATGTCCCGCTGCCCGCTTTCAAGAGAAGCTTTTTCGTATTCATACCCCACCCTCGCCGAACAATCGAGCGAGCGCCATCGGGGCAGCGCCCGAAAATCAGGAGAGGCCGCTTGCTGAACTCAGCCGGTGCCCGCCATGAGTTCAGACTCATCGTTCACCATGTTTCCCGATGAGCCTCGTGATCATTGTTCCAACGGCGCCGGGCAAGATCCGTTTCCTCAATCCAGTTTTTCTGTTTTGCAAATTCAGCATGGCCATCGCAAAAAACCATGTTCGCCCCGCCGCTGTGCCGCGCGGCCGGCCCGCCAGCGAAAGGGGCGGAGGAAACCGGCCAAATCGTCACCGTGAAAACGCTGTACAAATCGTTCAAATCCCCCACTGCGATCATGTCAGAAGGCGCGATGATCTGGGCGTCGGTTACCGCAAGAATCACCGTGGATGTTTCGCTTCCCGGAGATTGGATGTGGCCGAGACCCAATTTCAACGTGCTTGGCGGCACGCCGCTGCCGTAAGCATTGTATCCATAGCTGTAATTCGTCAGCGAAAAATGCGGTAAGACGTGAGGCGTTGGATCAAGCGGGCAAAGGAATACGGATCGCCCCGCTGAAACGTATGGCAACAGCCGGCAATTCCAGATATCCTTCCAGTCATCCGCCCCGCTTGGAGGAATCCCGGACGGCAAATCGCGCGTGCCGGGATATTGTCGGAAATCAGCCGCGTAAAGCGCCAGCGCCTTCGCGATCTGCCCAAGATTATTCCGGCAGGACGCCGCCAGCGCCTGCGCCCTGGCCCCGCCCAATCCAGTCAACAACAAAGCGGCCAGCGCGGCGGTGATCGCAACGACCGTCAGCATTTCCACCAAGGTGAATGCATTGCGTTTCATTTTTCAGGCGCGGTGGGAGGTTGATTCGCCGCACCCGGCGGCAATTGCGCGCGCAATTCGTTTAATTGCCGCTGGAGTTCTCCGAGCGCCGCTTGTTGCGCGTCGGTCTCGGCGCGATGAACCCGCCGCCGATATTTGAAAAGGTAGAAGGCCAGCAGCACCAACGCCACCGGCGGAACCAGCAACACGACGGTGATCAGCGAGAGCACGAGCCACTCGGGATATTGCGCGGGCGGCGTCCCGGCATGATAGCCCTTGATCCCCGCCGCCGTGAAGAGCAGAACGGCTCCCACCCACGCCGCCACCACAATTCGCCGCATCGACTTTTCCTCATTTCGCGCGCGAGCAAGCTTTTCGTCCAGTTCCTTGCGGTAGAGTTTGTACTTGTCAGAATTGAGCGCCGGCATCTGATTGAGCAACTCTTGCACAAATTGGCGCTGCTGGTTTCTGTTCATAATTTTGCCGCCTCCAAAGATTTTCGGGCCTCCAGCTTTGCGTAATGCAATCGCGATTTGACCGTGCCGCGCTTGCACCGGAGCGTCTCGGCGATTTCCTCCAGGCTCAAGTCCTCCAGAAACCGCAATGTCAGCACCTCGCGATGCACCGGCGAGAGCGAGTCCAGCGCGCGCCGAGCCAGTTCCATCCGCTCGAACAAGGGGTTGCCGGAAACGACGTCCTTCACCGGCTCCTCGGCCAAACTCAATTTATCGCGCTCAAGAGCCGAAGCTCATGGCGGGGGGAGGGCTGGGGAAACCGAGCTCGCCTCTTCCTGGATTCAAAAAACAGGGCCGCTCCTCCTGGCCGCCGCCACCCTGGCAAACATCCTGGCCTTGCCAGGGCACAGCGCGATCCTTCGTGGCGATCACGCGAAGGATGCCTATCAATCAACCCCGGCAGTCTTGGATGCCTTGCGCCACTCGCAAAGTCCCAACTTCACCGTTCCGTCCGAAGTTGCCAGCAACCGAGTCATCCAATTCTTCCACGAGGGAACAGTAACGAAGACTTTTCAGAATCCCAAGTAGCCCAAGCATCCAATCACGGTGTGTAGCCTTTGCCGCACCGCCGGTGCTGCCGGGCGCTTCTTTTCGTCGCCGGACGAATTTATGCTCACTGTTTCGGCAAACAGCTCAATTTCCCCTTGAAAACCCTCGGCGCCCGCGGGACCAAGATTGTTTTTGAGCCGGTTGCAGAACACAATGCTATCATACAAATGCATCTGGGAACCGTCCATCACTTCATCCCGCGATCTTCCAGCAGCGGCCCAATGTCCGGTTTCTTTCCGTAGAAGGCGCGGAACATTTTGGCGTAATCCTCGGTCTGGCCGCGCGATAGGATCATGTCGCGGAAACGCTCGCCGTTGGCGCGGGTCATGCCGCCATGGGCCGTGAACCAGGCGTAGGCGTCGTCGTCAAGCATCACGGTCCACTGGTAGGCGTAGTATCCGGCGGCGTAGCCGTTGGCCCAGATGTGCATAAAATAGCTGGAGCGGTAGCGGGGCGGAACGATCGAAAAATCCGTGTGCGTGCGGGCCAGCGCTTGTTGCTCGAAGGAGTCCACATCAGTCGGTTCGTCGCCAGCGGCAAATTCGTGCCACTGCATGTCGAGCTCGCAAGCGGCGAGGAGTTCAGCGACATTGTAGCCTTCGCCCCACGTGCTGGATTTCTTGATCTTCTCCACCAGGGCGGGAGAAATCGTCTCGCCGGTTTTATAATTGACGGCGTAGTGCTTCAGCACTTCGGGATAAAGCGCCCAGTGCTCGTTGAATTGCGAGGGGAACTCGACCCAATCGCGCGCGGTGTTCGCGCCGCCCAGGCTCGGATATTTTGTGTTGGCGAAAAGCCCATGCAGCGCGTGGCCGAATTCGTGAAACATCGTGGTCACATCGCTGAACGTCAGCAGCGCCGGCTCGCCGGGAGCGGGCTGGGGGAAGTTGGCGACGTTGCACACCACTGGCTTGGTCCCAAGCAGATGCGATTGCTGGACAAAATTATTCATCCACGCGCCGCCTGACTTGTTGTCGCGCTTGAAGTAATCGAAATAGATCATGCCGAGCTGCGACCCGTCCTTGTCCATCACGTCAAATACGCGGACATCCGCCTGGTAGACGGGAATGTCGTGGCGTTCCTTGAATGTGAGGCCGTAAAGCTCATGCGCGGCGTAAAAAACGCCGTCCTTGAGCACCTTGTCGAGGACGAAGTAGGGCTTCAGCTCGTCCTGGTTCAGGTCGTATTTTTCCTTGCGCACCATTTCCGAATAGCGTTCCCAATCCCAGGGCTTCAGCTCGAAATGCTCGCCGGACTTGTCAATCATAGCTTGAATCTGGCGCGCCTCGTCATTGGCCTTGGCGCGGGTGGCGGGCGCCATCTGGCCGATGAACTTGTCGACTTCCTTTGGGGTCTTCACCATCTGGTCGTAGAGCGCGTACTCGGCGAAGCTTTTGTAACCGAGCATGCGCGCTTTTTCCGCGCGCAATTTGGCGATTCTCAAAATCGTCTCGCGAGTGTCATTGGTGTCGCCCTTCTCCGTGCGCGTCCATGAGTTGTGAAAAAGCTGCTCGCGCACGGAACGATCGGCCAGCTCTGAAAGGGAAGGCTGGCGGGTCGTGTTTTGCAAGGGGACGACATACTTGTTCGTCAATCCCCGGCCTTCGGCGGCGTGGGAGGCGGCGTTGATTTCGGCATCGGTCAAGCCGCGCAATTTCGAGCGGTCATCGACAACCAGCGCGCCCGCTTTGGTCCCGGCGAGCAGCTTTTGTTGGAAGGCCGCTTCAAGGCTGGCGTCTTCCTTGTTGATCTCGCGAAGGCGCTCTTTGTCCATTTCCGGCAGGTCCGCGCCGGCGTGCAGGAACTGCCTGTAGTAAACCTCCAGCAAGCGGCGTGATTCCGGGTCCAATTTTTTCTTCGCGCTGCTCCTGTATACAGTCTCGACGCGCGCGAACAACTTCGCGTTGAGATAAATGGCGTCTTGCTGCCCCGCGAGCTTTGGCGCTTCGACGGTTTGCGTGTTGTCAAGAACATCGCTGGTGTTCGCGCCGACAATGGCGCTGAAGATCGTGGAAACGCGATCCAGCATGCGGCCGGATTTTTCGATGGCGACAATCGTATTCTCGAAGGTGGGCTCGGCCGGATTATCGGCGATTTGCTCTATCTCGGCCAATTGCTGCTTGATCGCTTCGTCGAAAGCCGGCTGGTAGTCGGTGTCTTTGATTTTGTCGAACGGCGGCGCTTGAAGGGGGAGGGTGCTGGCGGTGGCAAACGGATTGGCTGGCTGCGCAAAGCTTGTCGCGGGAGCGCAAAACAAGGCCCCCAGCGCGAATGTCAAGAAGAAGGTTCGCGGTCGCGATTTGATGATCTGAATGCACATATTGGTGAAATCGCATCACGCGCCCGAGGAAATGTAAAGCGCCGAGTGACCGCCCATATGTCCCATTTTTCCCATGCATCCCATTTCATCAAAATGCCCGCCAGCTATGGGCTGACCAGCACAACGCGGTAAAACTGCTGCGCCGCCGCCCCAATGGAGTTGGTGGCCGAAAGCAAATTAGTCGTCGCGCTGGTCGCGCTCCCAACATTTGCCCAATTTGGGCTGTCAAGATTGGTGGTCGACTGCACCTGGTAAGACTGTCCGGCGACAGATTCCCACGAAAACACCAGAGCGCCCGCATTTTGATAGGCGCTCGTGATGACCGGCTGGCCGACCACCGTGAGTGACGCCCCGGCGCTGTCGATGATTCCCTGCGGATTTCCGACGACGGCGGAATAGTAGGCGGCATCTTCAGGCACTGTGCCAGAGATGGCGAGCACGCGTGTGGACGTCCCGGTAAAATGCCCGTCGTCAGCGAGATTAACGCCGTTTTTCCGCCATTGATATGTGAGCTGGGGCGCGCCAAAAACGCAGACTTGAAATTGCGCGCTTCCGCCAATGGTGGTGATTTGGTTGTTCGGGTTTTCGGTGATGATTGGCGCGCCAGTCATCGATAGTCGAAAGATGGAACCTTTCCCGTACGGTCCGCCAGATGTGGTCGTGCCGTAAAGATTCCCGGCGGCGTCCTGCACCATCGCGGACTTCGGCTCCGCGCCGTCGTCGGCGCCGTTGAAAGCGCAGAGTGTTGTGTAAGCCCCCGACGGCGTGATTCGGAAGACGGTGCCGTAAATGTTGCTCTCCGAATACATGGTGCTGCCGTAGAAATTGCCGTCCATTCCCGCCACGAGCCCCGCGAATGGGTATTCGCCATCGCCGTTGACGTAAGGATTTAGCGTGTACAACGTCGTCAACGCCCCCTTTGTCGAAACCTTGAAGATCGTTCCATCAAACTGCTCGCCATCCAAAACATCGCGCCGGGTGACGCCGTAAAAATATCCGTCCGTCCCCTGGACAAGCGCGCCGATGGGATTGTAGCCGTCGATCTGCCCTGTGAAGGAATAAAGATTGGTGAGCGCGCCGGCGGGGGACATGGCGAAGATGCCGCCATCATTGCGCGCGGCGCCCGTGGTCGTCATGCCGTAGAAATTTCCGTCGTTCCCAAGCGCCAGGCTGCCGATGGGCTCATTGCCCGTTTGACCGCCGGTGAAACTATATATGACACTCAACGATCCGCTCGGCGTCATTTCAAAAATATTGCCGTCGCCGGACTTGTACAGGTTCGCGCTCGAACCATAGAAATTTCCGTTAGTGCCTTGCGTCAGCGCAGTGTAGGGGGCGTAGTTGGACTGGCTGGCAAATGCCGCGAGCGTTGTGAGGGCGCCAGCGGGCGTCATCATGAAAACGGTGCCCCAGCCGTTGGGCCCGCCTCCTTGGGTGGTGCCGTACAGATTCCCGTCGCTGCCGGGCGTGAGGCCGGCTTGCGGGCTGGAGCCGTTCGCTGCGGCGAAGGCGACGAGTGTTTGGAATTCTCCATTCGTGGTTACGCTGAAAATCGTTCCGCCGCTGCCCGATCCGCCGCTCTGTGTGGTGCCATAAAGGACGCCGTTCGAGCCGAGCGCCAGGCCGTTTGGGACGCCGCCGTCCGCGCCTCCCGTGAACCAGTGCAGCGAGGAAACAGCGGTGCCAGCGATGCTTGCGCCATAAACAGTCAGGATTGCGTCCGCGCTGTTGGCGCCGGAGGCATTGCTCGCGATCAGGGTGTACGTCGCATCGCTTCGCTGGTTAAGGCCGGCCAGCGTCAGCGTGCTGCTGTTTGCGCCCACGACGTTTGCATTATTGACCAGGTTGACATGGTTGCTTTGCCATTGAAACGCCATCGGCAGATCGCCCTCCACGACCGCGCGAAATGTCACCGACCCGCCCACTGTTCCGATTTGATTGACAGGAGGTGAAAGGAACAGCGGCGGTGAAGTCACGACTTCAAGAAGCGCGTTTTCGCTCGTGACGACCGGGGCAATCGCATTGCTGATGGTGACATAATAAATAGCGGCGTCCGCACCGCTGACGTTGCTAATCGTCAATATGCGTGACGACGCGCCTGCAATATTCCCGCCGTTCGCCAGAGGTTCGTTGTTCTTCCACCATTGATAGGAAATCGGCGCGTTGCCCGCCACGTCGACGCTGAAGCTGGCCGTCGAGCCGAGGAAAGCGGATTGGTCGGATGGCTGGCTGGTGATTTGCAGGGTGGGGGAATTGATGCTGACGCGGAAGATCACTCCGTTGCCAGTCGCGCCGCCGTCTGGCGTTGTGCCGTATAAACTCCCGTCAGCCGTCGCCACGAGCGCGGACTGCGGATGAGCTCCGTTGAAGCCATCGAACGACGCCAGCGGGACAGGGGCGCTCCCGGGCGTCCAGCGGAAAACCAGCCCGTCGTCGAAAGCGCCGCCGACAATCGTCGTGCCATAAAAATTTCCATCCGGCCCTTGAACCAAATCGGCGGATGGATGACCGCCGTCTGCCGCGCCGGTGAAGGAATAAAGTGTGGTTACCTTCCCGAGCGGCGTCATGACGATAAGGGTCCCGAAATTCGACGCGCCGCCTTCGTAAGTCGTGCCGTATAAATTTCCGTCCGGCGCTTGCGATAAACCGGCGAGGGGGAGATAACCGCCGTTCGTGTAGTCACATACAAATAGTGTTGTCAGCAATCCGTTGGTGGAGAGATTGAATACCGTGCCATCCCCGGGCGCGCCGCCGCCAAAGGTCGTCCCGTAAAAACTGCCGTCGATTCCCTGAGTCAGCTTGCTTGGATCGAATCCGTTAAAATAATTGAACGTGCCTATTTGCGTCAGCGCGCCGGCCTGCGTCAGTTCGAAAATCTCCCCGTCGCCAGCCGCCCCGCCGCTCGATGTCGTGCCGTAAAGATTTCCATCTGCGCCCAGAATCATAGGCACTTCAGGAGAATCGCCGTCGCCGCCGTTGAAATTGTACAACGTTGCAAAAACGCCGTTGGTGGTGATCTTGAAAATGATGCCGCCGCCAATGGTGCCGCCGGAAGCGGTTGTTCCGTATAATCCGCCGTCAGCACCCTGGACGAGTGCGGCCTGCGGAGTGTATCCAGCATCCGTTCCGCCGAACTGAAACATTGTCTGAAGGGCGCCCGCCGGCGAAAACCGAAACGCGGTGCCTGCTGAATTGATTCCGCCGTATTGAGTGGTGCCGTAAAAATTCCCGTCGCTCGCCTGCATCAGGCCATTCGGATTTGCGCCGTCGGATCCCGCGGTGAAGGAATAGAGATTAGAAATCGCCACGCCGCTGGCGGTGATGGGGGCCAGCGTTAGGATAGCATTCGAACTCGCCGCCACCCCGAGCGAATTGCTGACGATTACGGTGTATGTTCCGGCGGAAGCTAAGGAAATGTTTTCGAGGGTCAGTGTCGCAGTGGTCGCGCCAGTGACATTCGCATTGTTGGAAACATTCACGCCGTTCTGCTGCCATTGGTAGGTGAGGCGCGCGTTTCCCGCGGCTTTCACTGTAAATGCTGCGCTTGCGCCGGGCGCGGCCTCCTGGGAAACCGGCTGCGAATAGATTAACGGCGCGGCCGAACCCGGCGTGACCGCGAGCGCAAAGGGGCGCGTTTGAACAGTGCCGTCCGCAAGATTCGTGAAGCAAATCGTCGCGGAGTAATTCCCCGGAGGAAGCGCGCTCGCGGCGGAATTCACGCTCAGCAGCAAAATGGACGCAGTGCCGCCGTTTGCGACCGTGCCGCTGGCGGGACTTAGTGACAACCACGGCGCCGACACCCCCGCCGACCAATTCACCGAGTTCGTGGCAAAATCTTCCAGCAGCACTTCCTGGTTCGCGGGGGAAAATGAACCACCCTGGCTTCCGCTGGCGGCGAGCCCCGAGTTCGCGAAAATTTGAAGAGCGCCGGGCGGCGAGAGAAGCGCGGTGATAAGATTGCTTCCAGCGGGCGATCCCCACCCTGTGCATAGGTCGTAGCCCGGTTCGGCAAAATAGTTTGACGTGCTGACGCTGTTCGTGTTGTTGCCAACCGTGATGTCGTGGAACGCGGACGTGTAGGCGGACGTTCTTCCGATGGAGTAGAGAAGGGGATTCAGGAATCCGATGGGCGGTTTGCCTTCGGCGGCGGCTTGCTGGTTCACCAGCGCGGCAAACCCGGCCCACAGCGGTGCAGCCGTGCTCGTGCCGCCAACAAATCCCTGTTCGCCGTTCAGCGCGATCAGCCAAATGGAATCCGCAATGGCCGCCACATCCGGAAGATTGCGGCCGGTCGAAGAGGCGTGGTTTGCCGAGTTCGCGATATTCGCCTGCCAGCTCGGCAGGGCGAAATTGCTGCTGTAGCCGCCGCTGCCGCCAGACCAAGCCGACTCCGCCAACCAAGGCCCGCCGGGCCCGGCCGTCGTCAGGATCGTGCCGCCGACGATGGTGAGATTCGGATCGTCGCTGGGGGAGGAAATGACGCCGGGCGAGTAAGCTCCATAATCGCCGGACGCCTGGAACATCGTTTGGCCCTGTGCGGCGAACTGCTCGAAAATTTGCGTCCGCGTCGCATCGACGACTGGATAATAACCCCAGGAAGAACTTAGTGATTTCGCGAGGTTATCCGTGGCCATCTGATTCAAAATGGTGTTTGGATTTCCGCCTTCATAAACCATCACGCTGGAAAGCCCCGGCGCCATGCAGATGGCCATATCAATGTCCGCCGTAACCTCCATCGCGGCGCCGCCGGGAACACCGCTAAATCCGTTTAGAAGAACGTTCGTCAGCGGAACATCGGGCAGCTTGGCGAGGAATTTATACTGCGCGATGTCGTCTGCGTAATAGCCATCAAACTCGAGCAATCCCACCGTTTGCCCCGTGCCGGTCAACGCCACGCCGGGCGCATAGGAGGCGCGAAAATCCGCCCCCATGTAGGAGCCGCGCGGGCCGGTGCCAAACGAATTGGCAATGGCGTTGGTGGTCGCGAAGGCGGTTTTGAGATTGATCGGATGCGGTACCATAAAGTTATCCAGCCCTTGAATCGTGAGCAGGGGAACCGCCAAATCCACCGATGGATTGGCGTCCGGCGCGAAGAACGCGCGCGCTTCCGTCGGATGCTGGAAAACCTGCATGTGAACGTGAAAAGCTTTTTCGACGTCGCGCGCCTTTCCCTGGACGTCGACGAGCGTCCGATTGGAATGCCGCCCGGTTACCTTCAGTCCGTGCGATTCCGCGAAGCGAACAACAGCGGCGTAATCATCTTCATCCGGCCCGAAGCGCGACGCGAATTCGGAGGCGGTTAGGTAATGGTGGTAATTCGCATTGCCCGGCGTATAGATGTCGCGCAGCAACGCCCTCAACTCATCGTGGTTGCGCAGCGGAAGCCCCAGTGTAACGCGCAGGCTGCGGGTGGGATCCATTGACTTCGCGGCCTTGAGGCTCGCGGCGTCCCACGGACGCTCCGAATGGACGGTTTGAAGTTTCGCCTGGCCCAGCGCGGAGGCTGTCAATACGAATAATACCAGGGCGTTTAAGTAGAAGGCGATGAACCTTGGCTGCGGCGTTCTCACTTGGTATGGGGACACTAACCCATTCTTGCCGTTTGTCCAGTCGAAAGGTAGCGCCTCGACGAGGCGTCCGGCGCGAGGCGTCCCTACCTCCAAACGCGAAATTTGTTCGTCGGAACTTCTCACCGATTCGTTGGTTGGGGCCTCCTGCCGAGCCATGCCTTGGTCTTTGCGCGCGTCTCCACCGGAGATACGGCTGTGTCGAAGACCAGCCGCAGCAACGTGGAATTGACCGGCGCTCTTGGCAATGAAACGCGCTGCGGCTGGTCTTCGACACAGCCGCGCCCCGTTTCAATCCCGGACGCCTCGGCGAGGCGTCCCTGCCTCGGCTCTCATTTTGGATTCGATCTCCATGACTTTGAGGCGTCGGCGGGCGGCCAAGGCTTGGGGCGCATTTGGATATTGCCGCGCAAGCCGCTCCATGGCGGCGGTGGCGGCGGGAATGTTTTGCGGGAATTTCAAATGCCATTGCGCGATCAAACCCAAATACTCCGCCATTTTCGCGGCTGGAGTTCGTGGCATGGACATCAATAGCTCCAGTTGCTCCACCGCCATTTCGATCTGGCCCAGCTCTTCCGCCCACACATGGGCCAGTTCCTCGCGCGTCGCGGTGTCGTCCGGGTTCGCGGTCAATTGCGCGATGCACTCCTGGCTCCGGGCGAAGGCTTCCTGGTGAGTTCGTTGCTCAGACTGTGCTTTTTCGGAATATGTCTTTTGGCCATCCAATCCGGTCAGCTTGATTTTCCTGACGGATTGCTGCGCCAGCCATTCCTCGCGATTGGCGGGCAACTGGTTGATGCGCAGGCGCGCCATGTGATCCAAATGCGATCGCGGGAAGCGCCGGCAGATTTTTTCGAGAGCCGCGCGGGCGGCGTCGGGGTCGTTGCCGAGCTTGAGGTGCCAATCGGCAAGCCGATGGCAGGCGACAGCGAATTGCGAAGCCGTCGTGGCGGGCTGGCCGCAGATGTCATTTATAATGTTTTGCGCCCCGGGGAGGTCATGAAATTGATTTGCGTAAAGTTCCGCCAGCAGCAGCCAGCCGTCGAAATCGTCTTCATGCGTTTCCAGCTGTTCAATGACGGCTTGCTCGGCGACTTCGTATTTGTCGAAGTGCATGGCCGCGATGGCGCGCGTGTAGACCGCCACGGCTTTTGGGTCCGGCTGGAGGGCGGCGACTTGCTGAAGAATCGGAATCGCCCAAAAGCATCCCGCCAGGCCGGCCATCTGCCATCCGAACGACCATGTCATCAGCAAAGCAATCGGACCGAGCAGGACGGACCACGAAAGGATGCAGGAGCGGTATTGCTGCGGGCTGGGCACGTTTTCGCGCAACACCACCAGCAGCCACGCCGTGGTCAAAGCCGCCCAATACGTTGAAATAACGAACAGCCCGAGGACCGCCGCGGCGTAAAAGCCTTCGGCCCAATGACCGTTTAATTTGGCGAATTGGACTCGTTGCATCAAGGGCGGCAGCGCCTGCCAAATCGCGCCATTGAACAGAAGCCAAAACAACACGGGCGTCAGCAAACCCTTGATCGTCCAAGTGCGGAACCATCGGCGCAAGGCGGGGATTTGCTCTGGTGGAAATCGCTGGGAGAACTCGTGCAGCACGAAGCAGTAAGCGGCCAGACCGATGAATATGACGAGCAGATTCATGGGCCGTCCGGTTTACTCGGTCTGGGTTTGGGACTCGGTCAGAAAGGCTTCGACCTTGTCCATGACAGTGGCGTCATTGAATCGCTCGAGCACCTGCGCCTGGGCCGTTTCCGCCATCTGGCAGCGCAGGGCGGGGGAGATCATCAGCTCCTGAATGCGCGCGGCCAATTGAACCGCGTCACCCGGCGGGAAGGTCAGGCAATTTTCGCCGTGGTGCAGAAGTTCCTCCGCGGCGCCCGCCGTTGAGCCAATGACCGGAAGGCCGCACGCCATCGCTTCCAGGGGCGTGAACGGAAATGGCTCCGACCATTGCGGCGTGTGCAGGAGAACGTGATGCGCCTTGTAAACCGCCGGAAGATCTTTGGAGTTATTTGAAACGTTGAGAAATTCCACCGGCAATTGGCGCGAAACCGCGAACGAGCGCAACTCCGCCACGTAAGCCGAATCACCGCGCCCGTAGATGCTGAGGCTGATTTTCAATCCGGCCTGCCGCGCCGTGTGAACGGCTTTCAAGGCTGTCATCACTCCACTTTCCTGGTTGAGCTTGCTGACAATAAGAAATTTGTCCATCGGCGCCCCCGGCGGCTTGATTTCCCCGATGTATGCCGCCGTGACGCCGGGATAAATCACCGAGGCGTGACGCACGGTGTAGCCAACCTGCTCGGTCAGCCGTTTCAGCGCCTCGCTGCAAAAATAAATTCTGTCAAATCGAAATCCGGCAATCGAGTTTGCTTCCACCGCGCGATCCTTGCCTTCGCCGAAAATGCCGGGGATGCGGTCGTAGCCCTTCATCATCCGCGTCGGGGCGGTGGTGTCCAATCGGCCGCGCTCGCCGCTTAACTCCAGCATTTTCCGGCTCGAGCCCGAGACGATGGGCAGCGAGGGCGCGTTCCAGAAACGCAGCCACGGATCCTCGCGCACGTTGGCCGAAAGCCAGTGATCATAGACATCGTAAACAACAGGCAGCCGCGCGTGGCGAAGAGAAAAAATCAGCGATTTGGAAAGGCCCTGCATGCTGAAGACATGAATGAGCTCCGGCGCAAAGTGCGCGATGGTTTCGTGCAGCACTTCGTTGTTGTGAAGCTCGAGCGCCTTCATGTCGTTGTAATTCGTCACCAGCGGATCGCCAAAGGCGCCGTTCAAGGTAAGGCGGCGGTGGATATCCTCGTCCTGCTGCTCAGAGCGCAAGCCGTGGCTTGACGTCAATACGAAAACACTATGGCCGCGCAGCCGCAGGGAATCGGTTATGTTCTGGCAGCGGGTGTCGAATGTGCCGGCGTGATGGGGAGGATACAGATTGGTCAGGGCCAGTATTCTCATAAATCAGTCTTCGGGCAGCGGCTGTCCGCGTGTCTCCGGCAGGAACGGCAGCGCGAGCAGGGCCAGCAAATAAATCGAGCTGACCCAGCAGCAGGCGTTGCGAAAAGCCTCCATCTTGGCCTCGACGGTGGGCGCCCCCTGGGAAAGGCGAAGCTGCAGCGCGCCGAGGGTGAGCGGCCCGCTGGCGGCGACAAATCTTCCGACGTTGTAGCAAAATCCAACGCCCGTGCTGCGAAGCCGGAGCGGGAAAAGCTCGGGAAGATAGATGGCGAATCCGGCGAAAAGCGCCAATTGAAAAAATCCCATGATCGGCAGCCACACAAAAATCTGCCACGATTGCGTCAAGTATTTGAAAACCAGCGCCGTGCTGGCGAAGGCGCAAATGGCCGACAGGGCGAATATTTTTTTGCGCCCGTGATGATGCGCCAGTTTGGTAAACGTCATCATGCCGAAGAAGGAGCCGAAATTTTGCGCGATGCTCGCCATGCCGACCCACATTTGCTGCCGCCCGGGAATTTCCGCCGCCGGCACGCCATGCGCCCTCAGGTTGCGGGCGACTACATAGTTGACAAGCTCCGGGCTGAAGAAACCAATCCCCCAAAGTCCAACAACTCCGGCGACGCACAGCAGCACTCCAAATAGGGCGGGCTTGCGCCACCGCCCCTGGCCCAGGAGCGATTTGTAGGAGCCGAATTGCGCGCCGGTCAGCCGCCCTTCGCGGCGGGCGGCCACCCATTTTTCCGGCTCCTTCATTTTGAATTGGAAGAACACGCAGAGAAGGGGAGGAATCGCGCCGAAGAAAAACAGGAGTTTCCATGCCGGGTGGCTCACGGGATCCATGGCTTGACGATACCCAAGCACAACCGCCATCAAACCGGCCGCCATGTTCCCGACAGCGGACAAAGCCTGCAACAAACCAAGCGCGTGCGGCCGCGCCACATCCGGCAGAGCGTCCGCGCACAGCGCAACCGCCAATCCGAAGACGCCGCCGACGCCAAGCCCCGCAATAAATCGGTAAACCGCGAAATCGATCGGGCTGACAGAGAGGCCGGAAAGTCCCGTGAACAATCCGTATAACAAAATGGTGATGGCCAGCGCGCGCGCCCGTCCGATGCGGTCGCCCACCGCGCCAAAGATCAATCCGCCCGTCGCCCACCCGACGACGAAAATGGCCGTCATGTTTCCCGACCATTCCTTCAGCCGTTCTGGAGACGCGCCGCGCATGAGATCGGCGAGGGCGGGGGCGCGGGCGACGATGAAGACCTGCTGTCCGAAGCAATCAAACAACCACGCCAGCGAGGCGAGGATGAATACTTCCTTTTGATAACGGCCCAATAACTTCCACCACGATCCGCCAGCGTTCGACGAGGGAGCAGGGTATGCCGGTTCGTTGACGGATGATTTGTCGCCGCTCATTGATGCGCTGATGTTGGCCGGTGATAGCGAATAATCAATTCTGAAATTTTTGCAAGGTAGGGACGTCTCGCCGAGACTGTCTCAAAACGTTTTAGTCTGGCCGATCTGGTTATATGGGCACCAATAGGGGCTGTGGAAACGGGTGTCAACTTTTAGTTGTCAGAGCGTGGCTGGCGTCAGCGATGACGCCAAGCTTCCCTTTCCCTCCTTTTTTAGGCCGCCATCGCCAAATTTCCTTCAACCGCGGCGGTTTTGACTTCCATTTTCGGCGTCTGGACCCGGGCCTGCCACTTTTTATAGAGGATTCGCAGGTTCAAGGTGGCGCATAACAAGGCCCATTGGGCTTGCACGGCTTCCAGACCCCAAACTGTCCAACGCCGAAAGCCGTCGTGTTGCTTGAGCTGCCCAAACCGGCGTTCGATGATCTCTTTGCGCTTTCCATAAAGCGCGGCGGGTCCTGGCTCTTGCAGCCGGGCCCGCATGGCTTGCACCAGCGTGGTGTGCGGCCACACTTCGACTTGCCGCCCTTTGGGATCGCGGCTGCAGAGGGCGCGCACGGGACAGTCTCGGTGATGGCAGCGGAAGCGCTCAACGGTCTGGCCTTTCTTGGTGGTCTGGCCTTCGTGGTCCAGAAGGCGCTCTTGCGGGCAGGTGACGGTGTGGGCCGCCTCGTCATAATGAAAATGCTGCGTCGCGTAGGCGTTGTCGTGGGCTGGCTTGCCCTCCGCCGGCGGGGCCAGCACATTCATCTGCTGTTCCACGGCCGCTTTCAAGTCGGCCCCGCCCCCATAGCCGGCGTCGGCGGCGGTGAGGGTTGGAATGGCCGCCGGACCGAGGTTTTGCCTCGCTTCTTCAATCATGGGGACCAGCTGGCCGGCGTCGGTTTCCTGGCGGGTGGCTTGACAGGCGACCATGATGCCCTCCTGGCTGTCGGCCACCGCCTGGGCGTTGTAGGCAAAGCGGTTGGTGTCGCCGACTTTCATCCGGCGCGCCTCCGGTTCGGCTGGATGGTAATGGTGGCGCCCGTCGGCCTGCAGCTGGGCCAGGCCTTTTTTGATTTCCTCGCGCAGGGCCTGGCGCTGGGCCAACCCGGCGGGCAGCCGGCAGCCCGGTGCGCTGGAATCCTGGTTCTCCGCCACGACTTTGAGCTCGATTTCCTCCAAGGCGCCATCCAGCTGGGCCAGGAGCTTCTCCATGTAAACCTTGCTCCAGCCCTGCGGCCCGCTGCAGGCGGCTTGAATCTTGGTGCCGTCCAACGCTTGCAAGGCAAATCCCACCGCCCCGGTG
The DNA here is from genome assembly GCA_963764165.1 of uncultured Verrucomicrobiae bacterium. Classification (GTDB taxonomy): domain Bacteria; phylum Verrucomicrobiota; class Verrucomicrobiia; order Limisphaerales; family Palsa-1400; genus Palsa-1400. Next base: position 29,527 of record CAVXRD010000002.1, on the reverse strand, counting down.
CGGAGGGCCAGCTGCACGGTTTGCTTGAAAACCTGGCGCAGGGCCTTTTTGTTTCCGTCCCAGAACCGCCAGAGGCTGTTGTGGTCGGGGGCGTTGAGCCCCGTCAGCCACAGCAGCGAGACATGCTCCGTGCAGGCGGTTTCCAGCTTGCGGGTGGAGCGAATGCGGTGGAAATAACCGTAAAGCCAAATCTTGAGCAGGAGGCTGGGGGCATAGGGCGGACGGCCTTCGGCGGCGGCGGGAATGACAAACCCAAGCTGGGGCAGATCCAACTGGTCGACAAATTCGCGCAGGAAGCGGGCGGGATGGTCGGCGGACACCCAGTCCTCCAGGGCGGGCGGGAGGAGGAACTGCTGTCCGTAATCAGGGGCAATCGGTTGAGCCATATTTGTTGAACGGCATTGTCAACTAAAGGCTCACATATTGTCAAATACATTCCTCAAAAAACAGAAGTTTTGAGACAATCTCCGCCGAGGCGTCCGGGGGCGTGGCGATTTGCGGGCGTGTAAATTTGCTCAGAGATCTGGCAAGCACAAAGATTTTCCACGCGGATATCTTTGACAAGAAGCGCGCACTCGAAAACTCTCACGACCTCGGACGCCTCGGCGAGGCGTCCCTACCTGGTTTCGGACGTAAACTGCTTCCACACGCGCAGCGCTTCCAACACGCTCCACGCTTGCGCATCGCAGCCGCGAGGTTCATGGGGCGCGTCGCCGTCGAGAATTTCGGGGAGCTGGCCGAGGCAGGATGTCAACAATAGCGATTCCATGCTGCCGAGACAGGCCGTGGCGGTGGCAAGGGCGGCGGGCGAACCTTCCCATGCTTTGACGAGCGCCTCGCACGCAGTCGGCAGAACCCACGGCCACGCGGTGCCGTTGTGATAAGCGGGCTTTCGCTCCGTATCCTCGTCGCCCTGATAATGGCCGAAGTAAGGTTCGTTTGGATTGTTCAATGGGCGGCCATCCGGCGCTTTGACGACCAGCGGCGGAAATGTCGGCAGCGGCGCCAAAGTTCTCAACGCGCCGGGCACGAACAAATGTTGAAAGGCGGCGGCAACGGCGCGTTGCGCTTTGGCGCCTGTGAAATATCCGAAGGCGATTGCGAACAGGAAATTGCAGCGCAACGCGTGGTCGCGAACTGCGTTGACGGCGGAAACTCCGGGGGCGGCGATGAGCAAGTCTGAGACGAAACCCTCTTCCTCAAGCCAATAATACTTGCGGAGCGACTCTTCCGCCCGCCGCGCCATCGATTCCCAGGATTCGTTCAGCGGTTTCGCTTGAATGCGTTCCAAGTGGCGCAGCAGGCGAATCCACAGCGCCTGAATTTCGACCGGATAGCCTTCGCGCGGCGAGCAGGCCGGATAATTGGTGTCCATCCACGTGAAATGCGCCGGGCTCCAGATCAGGCCCGACTCGGGATCCATGCGGATGCCGTTGGGCGTGCCGCGAGCGTAGCCGGTGGCGATTTCCGCCAGGACATCCGCGATGGTTTTTCCCGCCGCGTTGACAGGCGTGTGATAAAGCGTGCCGCCAAGGCGCTCGGCGGTTTCCTCGCACAAGACGCCGTACCAAAGCGGCGCGTCGGAGGTGTCCCGGTTCGATGCGTTCGCGCCGTGAATGATATTCGGCATGGTGCCGTTTTCGGAGAATCGGCCAAATGTCACCAGCAACTCCGACACCTCGGCGGCCAGTCCAATCGGCAGCAGCCCGCGGGCGGAAATAAATGTGTCGCGGCCCCAATCCAGAAACCACGGGTAGCCCGCAATAATCGTGCGCCCGCTTTCGCGCTTCGCGACAAAGGCGCGAGCAGCCAAAGCGAGGCGTTGTCCAAACGAGTCGGCCTCAACAGGCGGAGCGGACGAGAATTTCAACGCGTCGAGATATGGCGGCGGCTGTTCCGCCGAAAGCAGCAGCCAGACGGGCTGTTCCTTTTTCATCGGGAACTCGAACCAGCCCGGGCTGAAGGCGTCCCCGCGGTCCACTTGCCCGCGGCTTTGCTCGACAGGGTGGGGAACGCCATTGCTCCATTCCACCTCGGGGTAATACTTGCCCGCGCTGGCGATGGCGCGAAATTGCCGGTCGCCCGCAGGCGTGAAAGCGAAGCCAATTCCGCTGTCAAGCGCATGGCTGTTCGCGGAAAAATGATACTCCGCCCCGCCGTTCCGGTGCGTTTCGGCATGAAAGCTCCGGTCTTCAATATCGACGCGAACGATGATGCGGGCATCAAATTTCTCGGGCAAATCGCAGGCGCCCGCGCCGGGCTTGCGGGAGAATTGGAATACGGTGGTATTGGAGCCTTCGGGCATGTCCGCCTTCATCTCGATATGAACCGTCCGCCCGTCTCCGGCTTCAGCCACAAAATTCCATCGCGCGGGCGGGCCGATGTCGAACGACGCGAGATTTTGGAGATTCAACGCCGTGACAAAGCCATCCGCGGAAATCCAGGCCCGAATGCGTTTGGCGAACACATGCCGGTCCACCGGAAATTCCGGGTGGAGATTGGCGCCGAGCGCGCAGTCGTATTTCGAGCGGATGTTCCCGAGGTCGACGCACAAGCGGGCCATGCCGCCGCGCCCGTTTGTCAACAATACCAATGAACTCGGCGGCGGTTTGGCGACGTGGCTGTCAAATGAAGGGCGGCTTCGGAGGAAACGAACGGAGGCCTTGGAAATCTCGGTGGTGGCCGCAAAGCTCTTGAATTCCAGTTCCGCCTCGAACGAGGTTTCCGGGTTCTTCGGCGCGAAGCAGGCGACGTAGCCGCCTTGCACCTCAATCGACTCCACAATTTCCAGGGCTTTATCGGCGCCGCAGAGAAGCCGGGCGCGGAATGGCTTCTCATCGCGCAGGAACAGCCAGTGCCCGGGAGGAATGGGAGTAATGCGCCGGCGATCCAGTGTCGTCCACGTCGTGACTTTTGGAAAACGATCCTTCAACGCATCAAGCGCCGTCAGCAGATTGTCATGCGCGGCGCGGGCTTCCAAGTGTCCGACCGAAGTCAGAAATCCGTGCGCGTCAAGATGAATGCGGCTGGCCAGCTCCCGCCACGGGCAGGTGCCGATTTGTTCGGGCAGGAGCACCTTGCTCATCGCCGCGATGGCCCACGCCGATTGCGCCCGCGCGCGCCGATATTCCGCGCCAGCCAATCCGGCGGGCTTCGAGATTGCGGAGAGGCAATAGGCCGCCCCCGCCTCGACCGAAAACGTGACGCGCGGCCCCTTGATTTCGCCGGACGGCGGCGTCTGTCCAAGAAGGTCGATGCCGGGGCTGCCCAGCTTCTTGTAATCGGCCAGGTCGATAATGACAGAATGCCGTCTCCTGACATCTGTATTGACCAGCACGAGAACGGAGTCCAGGCCTTCCGCTGAAACACGGCTCAGCACGCAAACGTCCGAAATCGCCGGGCTGAAGCGCGTGACAATGGCCCCGTCGAAGAAGCATGGGTGTTCAGTCAACAATTTATTCAATCGCGCCAGTTCCGGCACGATATTCTCGCTCGCGCCCCAAGCCAGTCCGCGGCTGGAGTGGACGTTGACCCTCTCGGGGGCCAGCCACTCGACGCCGCAAGTAAAACCAAACCCGCCGCAAACGCTCGCCAGCGCGCACAGCCGGTTTCGCAGGAGCGACCAATCGCGCCCGGTGGTGGCGAGGCGGTTGTTGTCGTGCGTCTCGCTGTAGTGAACGTAGACGCCGAGGCGGTCGCTTTGGCGCAAGCTGTAATCGAGATAACGCGCCACATCGGCCCCGGCGTAATTTTGGAAGAGCTCGGAATAGGCCCATTGCATGCCGCCCTCTGTCAATAATGCTTCCGTCGCCTCCCAGGGGCCGCCCAGCCCCTCGAGCAAAAAGAGCGAGTCGGGAAATTCCTGCCGCACGCGCGCCTCAATGTATTGCCAGACGGGCAGGGGAACCTTGTAACCGGCGTCGCAGCGAAATCCGTCCACGCCGCGGCGGCACCAGGTGAGGAACGCCTCGGCCAAAACCTCCCAAAGCTCAATCGAGTTCGGATTCAATTCGACGAGGTCGCCCCAGACTGTTCCCCATGCGCCGGGGCTTTCGAACGATCCATCCTGCGAGCGCAGAAACCATTCCGGGTGATTCTCGAATAGTTCCGAGCCCCAGCCGGTGTGGTTGATCACCATGTCAATAATGACTCGCGCGCCCCGGCGATGCGCTTCGTTTGTCAGTTCGCGAAATTGGCCGACGCCGTTGATCTTCTTGTCAAATTCAACCAGCGCCGGATCGATTCCGGTCAAATCCTGGCAGGCATAAGGGCTTCCGAAACGTCCGAAACGGGCAAAGGTCGTCGGCGTCGGCCCAACGGGCAGCAGGTGCAGAATGCGGCAGCCGAGCGTGTCAATAATATGCGGCAGTTCGCGGGTCAAATCCCGCAATTTGCCGGATGGGGGAATGAGGACGTAACCGCGGTCATCCAATTTATTGAATTGTTTTTCCTCTTCCGCATTGATGGTGACAGCCGCTGATTTCGACGGGCCAAACATACGTGGAAAGGCGCAATAAATCGTATTGGCAGTGCGGTAACCGTTGGGATGAACCGAGACGCCTGCGTCCTCGCCTTGCGGCCAATACTGGCGGCCATCGGCGTCCACCATATAGGCCTTGGCGCGATAAAATCCGGTGTCGGTCAGCGGCAATTCGACCGCCCATTCGCCCGAATTTTCCTCGCGCATCGGAACGTCCCGCCAGAACGCGACGGAGAGCGGGTTTTTGCCCGCGTGAGTGGAGATGATTTCCTGGCGCAGCCGGGCGGCCTTGCCCAAATTGGTGCGCAGAAGCGCGCGGGCGCCAGCCGGAGACCCAGGCGGCAGCCGCAAACTGAACCGGACGCGATCACCGACGAACCGCAAAAGCCGTTCGCCGGGCGCTGGAGACATGATCAACTTATCCATTCCCTGCCACCGAGTTTATACGAAGGAGCATCGGCAGGCGAGCCGCAATCGGCCCGATATCTCAGGGGGCAGACCGAATGCTTCGTTTCATTGAAAGCAGACAAATCTCCGAAAACCACCACAATTCGTCCTACACCTCCCGTCCTGGAAAGGGGATGGCGCTTGCGTAAGGACGAGCGTCTATGGTATGCTGCGCAGCATGGGAAATGCAATTTCAACAATAACCTCCAAGTGGCAGATCACCATACCGGAAGACGTGCGCAAGGAAGTAGCGCTCAAAGTCGGCCAGCGAATAGCCTGGGAGGTGGAAGACGACAAGCTCGTTGGACGCCGCATTCCATCCATCAGTGAATTGTCTGGCTGTCTGAAATCGAGCGCCGCCTCACCCAAAGGGAAGGGATCGCCCGGAGCTTTTGCCGAGGCCGCCATGTCCCGGCATGATCGCATCTCCAAGCAGGAGCCATGAAAGAATATTTGCTGGACGCCAATGTGCTGGCGCGGTTTCTGGTTCAGGATCATCCGAAACAGAGCGCGGCGGCGACGGAGCTGTTTGAGAGAGCGGAGCGTCGCGAAGTCCTTCTGCATCTGGACGGCTTGGCCGTGGCTGAGGCGGTCTATGTTTTGACTGGGTTGTATAACCGGCAGCGAAGTGGCGTCGTTGGCGCCTTGCTGGCCATTATTCAAAATATCGGGGTGGAGACGGCAGAGCGGGAAATCGTCATGGATGCCTTGCAGCGGTTTGGCGGGATGCACGTGGATTTTCCTGACGCATGGCTGGCAGCCCGCGCAGCGCACGGTGGCTGCCAGGTGGCATCCTTCGACCGCGACTTCGATAAGTTCAAAGACATTAAGCGGTTCGATCCGGCTGCATGAATCCATGAGGCCTGTTTGAGGGGAAATTCGGGCCGTTTGGAGGGACGCCTAGCCCTCGCGTTAATACTTTGTCCGCCATCCGATCCCTGCCACATGCTCCCGCGCACTCCACCAGTTGCTGGCGCTGAGGGAAGCTTTACTGTGGCGATACGCGAACGGCTTCTGTCGTTTTTCCCGTAACGACTTGTCCGTAACCGTATTCCTGCTTCTGCAAGATCGCACCGGCGAAACTGATGGTTTTGCGCTCGGTGTTGGTGGTTGTGCCTTGGAAAAGCCCGCTGGAAGTCGAAAACGTCAGGTGCAATTTGTCCGCTCCAGTGGCGATGCTTTTCGGCGAGAGCGTGAAAGAATTGGTGGCTTCACCGTCAACGGTCAGGAGGCCGTCCGTGAAATCCAGGATGGGCGTGCCCTTTGTGTAGGAATAAATCGAGCCCATCGCCCGCATCTCATTGGTGAATCCGGCTGGATAAGTGGCGGCCGAGACCTGCTCCGGCTTGAACCATTCCAAAAACCCATCAATGTCGCGGTCGGTTTCGTTCGTAAAGGAAAGCATTCCGAGCAACATCCCCTTGCCGCCGCTGGTCGGAATGTAAAGCGGCCAAAGTCCGTCGCTTGACAGCGTTGCCGACTCCGTGACCTTGGTCCCGTCGCCCAGTGTTCCCGCGAATGTGGCAACGCCGAGGGAACTCACCGTGACTGTTCCGAAAGCATTGCCCCCAGGCGGATTCGTGGCGACGATGGTGATATCGGGGGGGGGAACGACAATCGTATATTTGCCAGTTTCCGGCGCGGGGTTCTTTTTCGAATACACTTCGCGATATGCAGTCAAGGCGGAGTCGCCCACGTAGCCGGTAATCGCGCTGCCGCTGGTTAGATCCAGTTGCAGGGAAAGAGGCGTGCCTTCCCAAAATCTGGGCGAATTCGTGGCCCAGCCGCCGGTCAGCGAGAATGCACCCGAGACGGAGTAAGTCTTGGCGCCTTGAACGAACTTGGCGGTAAAATGCCCATTGGAGGCAACCTGCGAACTGAAGAAGCCGGAACTCTCGGGCGACAAATTGGTTTCATCGAAGAAGAGTCCATTATAAGTCCCGCCGGGGATCACGTAAGGATTGACGACGAAGTTGGCGACGTAAGCCAGATTGCTCGCCATCGTGAATTTGAGAGTTGGACTAGTTGTGATCGGCGTCCCGCCAGCGGTCGTCCAGTTGGAGAAGACGTAACCCGAACTCGCCTTTGCGGTCAAAGTGTAGGCATAGGTCACATCGAGCAATTCAGTGTTGGTCGCGCCAGTGACCTTTCCCGAGCCGTTGGTGAGGATCGAAATGGGCGCCTTGATAATATAATTGACTAAATGCGAGCCGATCGACGACAGGTTGCCGCTGGTGTCATAAGCCTCGGCGCGGATCGTATTGGTGCCCGCGACAAGATTCGTGATCGTGGCGGTCCAATTTGTCCAGGAATTGGAAATGCCGCTGGTGGCCAGAATCCAGGCGGTGTTCGTCTCCGAGTTCTTCAGTTGATAATACACAGAAGCCACCTGCACATTGTCGTGGGCGGTGCCTTTAATCGTGATGATGCTGCCTGATACATCTGCGCCATTGGACGGAGAGGTGATGCTGACAGTGGGTGGCGTTTTATCCTTCACAAATTTGACAACCAGCTCGGCGGTTCCCGACTGCCCGCCATACCCGTCCACAGTGATGAAGTAATTTGTGCCGGGGGAAGGATTGAACGAGACGGTGGAAACTCCCTCGCTGTTATTAATGCCGTCGTAACTGGCCACCTTGGTCAGGGTGCCGAGGGAGGAACCCGTGTAAACCGCCACCATGGTGGTAAAGTTATTGTCAGTGACGGTGATATTCGCCTGGCCAATGGCCGTCGGCGTCCAAGTGTACCAGAGCGAGTGCCCACCCGGATTCCCCGTGATCGCCGGCTCCCCGGATTCGCGCGAAGCGTAGGTGTTCTTGATCGAGTTTGTAGCACCCTCGGGAGATAGAAGCGCAGCGTTGGCGAAGTTATCGTTGCTTGGAATATCGGTGGTGGTGCCGACGACAAGGCTGACATCCGTGATGTAGAACGCAGTGTCGATGCCATAGGTGGAATCGGTTTGGACCCAAAAAACGAGGTCTACCGTTTGCCCCGCCAGAGACGAGAGAATGCCATCGCCGGCGTAATTGATGAAATTGGTGGTTCCGGAGTAACCATTCTCCGGTGTCACTCCCGCTGGTTATGGTCTGGCCGATCTGCATGATTGGATTCAAGCTGGTGTCCGTCAGATAGACTCCAAGGGTATCGTCGCCATTGGGATCAGTGGTCGCCGTATAGTTCTCAAGGCTCAGCGTCGCGCCAATCATGTTGGCTGGGAAAGTGACTGTTTGATACACCCTTTCGGTCGAGCCGTCGGAGTTTCCCATGGAGACGTATCCGGACGCAAACTGGATGCCCGGAACTCCCCCGATTTCCGTCGCTTGCCAAGGGGTGAAAGCGGGGCTGGTAAAAGCACCGTTGACGATCAATTGGGACGTGGCGCGCGCCAATTGCAAATGGGCAAGGGCCAGCCATGCGACTAAGAAAAGCATCCTCCTCATGGCAGGTATTAGTCTCAAAATTTTCCTTTTTGGGCAATGAAATTCCGCGACAATGCAGTGGCAGCGGCCCCGCCTCGCCGGGCTGAAGCATCCCGTCAGCAGCCAGCCGCCTCGGCCACTCGGCGGAAGCCTCTGCCTCGAACAGCCAATCAAACCGTCAGAATTTCTTTTTCCTTAACCGCGAGGTGGGCATCGATCTTGCCGATGTATTGATCGGTCAATTTCTGAATTTCCTTTTCCGCCTCTTCCACGGCGTCCTCGGCCATGCCGCCAGCCTTTTCCTTCTTGACGGCTTCGAGGGCGTCGCGGCGCACATGGCGGACGGCCACACGGCCGTCTTCGGTTTTCTTGCGGGCCATCTTCACCATTTCCTGGCGGCGTTCCGTGCTCAAGTCGGGAAGGACGAGTCGGATGATTTTTCCCTGCACCGTCGGCGTGATGCCGATGTTGGCTTTCATGATTGCTTTTTCAATCGGCTGAACGGTGGTGGCGTCCCACGGCTGAATCATGAGGACGCGTGCTTCCGGCGTCGTGATGCTGGCGAGCTCCCGGATGCGCATGGTCGAGCCGTAGACCTCGACGGGAATGTTTTCCACCAGGACCGGTGAGGCGCGACCTGTGCGGATGCCGGCGAATTCGTGCTGCACGACTTGTTCGGTCTTGCTCATTTTGTCCTCTGCCTCAAGGAGTATGTCGTCTAAAGCCATAATCGTTTCTCCTGCAACGGCTCCGTCTGGCGCCGGGCTAACTGGTCACCAATGTGCCGACAGGGTCGCCCAAAATCACAGCGCGCAGGTTGTGAGCCTTAAAGAAATCGAACACGATTATCGGCATTTTGTTGTCCATGCACAATGAAAATGCCGTGGAATCCATGACTTGCAGCCGCTTTTGCAGCGCTTCCAGATACGTCACGCTGGCGTAACGCTTGGCGGCGGGATTTTTCTTCGGATCGCAATCGTAAATGCCGTCCACCTTGGTGGCTTTGAGAATGACTTCGGCGCCGATTTCGTTGGCGCGCAGGGCGGCTGCGGTATCGGTGGAAAAATAGGGATTGCCGGTGCCGCCGCCGAAAATCACGACGCGCCCTTTTTCAAGGTGGCGAACAGCGCGGCGGCGAATAAACGGCTCAGCGACCTGCGACATGTTAATGGCGCTTTGCACGCGGGTTTCGACGCCTAATTTGTCGAGAGCGTCCTGCAAGGCGAGGGAATTAATGACCGTGGCCAGCATTCCCATGTAATCGCCCGTGGCCCGTTCGATGCCGCGAGTGCTCCCGGCTGCGCCGCGAAAAATATTCCCGCCGCCCGCCACCACCACGACTTGCACACCGAGGCTGCGGACTTCCGCGATCTGGCGGGCCATTTCAGCCACGGACTCCGGGGAAATGCCAACGCCATCGTCGCCGCCTAAAGCTTCTCCGCTGAGTTTCAGCAGGACACGGCGATATTTTGGTTTTTGAGCCTTGCGCATGAGTCTTTGTAACAATGGCTGTGTGTGCCGTCAATGGGACGATAACTGAAACCGCAATCGGGCCGAGCTTTGTCTTCGCTTGCCTTAAGCGAGGTAGGGACGCCTCGCCGAGGCGTCCGGGGACAATCACAAGTCCGAACGCGCTCGAAAAACACCACGGCCTCGGACGCCTCGGCGAGGCGTCCCTACCTCGGAAGCCCGTTCGCCGAGGCCGCTTTTAAGCCGCGGCGCTTTCGCCGACTTGAAAACGCGAGAAACGGCGGATGCTGATCTCATCGCCCAATTGCTTGGCGACGCTGCCCAGATGCTCCTTGACGGAAACTTCCGAGTTGCGCTTCACGAAGCCCTGGTCGACAAGGCAGATGCCTTGATAAAATTTCTCCAGCTTGCCTTCGACAATTTTGGCGATGGCTTGCGGCGGCTTGCCTTTGACTTGCTCCGCGGCGATTTCTTTTTCCTTTGCCACCACATCCGCCGGGACTTGCTCGCGCGAAATGACCGTCGGATTTCCGGCGGCGATTTGCAGCGTGATGTCGCGCACCAATTGCTTGAAGTCTTCCGAAGCGGCGGTTGCTTCCTTGCCCGCGCCGACTTCCACCAGCACGCCGACTTTGGCGCCGGTGTGGATGTAGGCGGCGACGATGCCGTTGCCTTCCACGTCGTAACGCACGAAGCGGGGCAATTGAATATTTTCACCGATGCGGGCCACGGCGGCGACGCGTTCGGCTTCGAGCGATTCGATCGTCGATCCGGTCGCGAGTTTCTTTGCGACGTCATCGCAGAAAGCGCGGAACGTTTCATTGCGCGCCACGAAGTCCGTTTCGCACGTCACTTCAGCCATCACGCCGGTCTTTGCTCCCGGCAGGATGCATTGGGCGATGACGCCTTCTTTTGTTTCGCGGGAAGCCTTCTTGTCGGCCTGGGCTTTGCCGCGTTTGCGCAGAAGATCAACGGCGGCCTCGAAGTTGCCAGCGGCTTCCACGAGCGCCTTTTTGCAATCCATCAATCCTGCGCCCGTTGTTTCGCGCAGCTTGCCGACATCGGCGGCGGTAAATTCAGCCATAAATCCTATCTATACTATCGTTGCAATTAAATATGTTAGCTCACCGCTGGAGCCGTGGCGGCTTCAGGGGCAGGGGCCGCTTCGGGAGCGGGGGGAACCGGAGCGGTTTCGGCAGGTGCCGTTTCCGCGGCGGCAGCGGCGGCTTCTTCCGTTTTGCGGCGGCCGTACTTGGATTCGTATTCAGCGCGGGCTTGCGTAATCGTCTGGACGACGGTCTGCAAGATCAGGCGGACGGAACGAATCGCGTCGTCGTTGCCGGCAATTGGATAATCCACCAACTGCGGATCGCAGTTCGTATCAACGAGCGCGACGATCGGAATTTTCAAGCGGCGGGCTTCGGCAATCGCGTTGTGCTCGCGCTTGATGTCCACCACGAACATGGCGGCGGGATATTTGTCCATCGTGCGGATGCCGTCCAGGTTCTTGAACAGGCGGGCGGCTTCGCGGCGATACATGGATTGCTCCTGCTTGCCGTATTGATTGATGCTGCCATCGGTTTCCCAGCGTTCAATTTGTTTGAGGCGGGCGATGGAGCGCTTGATAGTGTTGAAATTCGTGAGCGTGCCGCCGAGCCAGCGTTCCGTCACGTAAAGTTGTCCACAGGCTTTGGCCGATTCCTTGACGGCTTCCTGCGCCTGCTTCTTGGTGCCGACAAACAGCACATGTCCGCCCTTGCTGACCACGCTGCTGAGAAAGGTGCAGGCGGTTTCCAATTGAGTGAGCGATTTGCTCAGGTCGATGATATGAATGCCATTGCGGGCATCGAAGATGAATGGCTTCATCTTGGGATTCCAGCGGCGGGTTTGGTGTCCAAAATGGACGCCGGCATCCAGCAATTCTTTCAGGCCAATACTGATCACAATTTTCCTTTTGTTAGAGATCGCGCCGTTTTTCGGCTCCGACCATCCCGCGGAACACGGGATTATATTTAGTGTTATTATGGCCGCCCAGCTTCACACGAAGCCAGATTTAGGCCGTTTTCCACCCGGGCAAATTGCCCAGAGGGATGGGCAAAGTAACACGGCTCAGTCCGAACGCAATGCGAAAATTCTGGAAAATTGAGGGCAGGGCAGAGTTTCGAGCTGGAGAAACCAAACAGGGAACTGGCAGGGCACAGCATTGAATGTGCATATAATCTCGAAAAACCCGTTACACCCGATCCATCGTTGATTATCAACCAGATAAACCGCTACATTGGGTTCCTCGCTGTTTTCAATGGAACAATGATGGTGCTGGCATCTTGATGAAAATTTTCAGGGAACGACGGAAAGACGCCGCGTTTCATGCAACCGGTCAGCGCGGGAAGAAATGTTGCGGGTCTGTTGCGGGTTTGTTGCTATTTTTGTTGCCCCTTATCTCGTTGATGGTCAACCGTGTAGCGGGTGTTGCCCCTTTTTCGAGATCATACACTATACCGAGCTTTGGCCAAGCCAGTGCCAAGCCTGGATTCCAAATGGGTTGTCCCGCAACGACGGCTAACGAGTTGTCTCATTCCACCGAAAATGGCGAGGAATCTCATTTTGTTCCCGAAGTCCCAAGCAGGTCTCGCTCTTAATCTTGGCTTGGAGTGAATCAAGGACGACTTCATACGCATCGTCCATGGCCTGCGAGGGGAAAAAAATATTTGCGCAGAGAAGATGAGTGCGCAGAGAAAGACAAAGACAAATCCCCGCCCTCACGTGAACCGAGATGCGCCCGTCGCTTCGCAGTTGGGAAGAATTTCGTTGCCAATTGGAGCGTCGCGGATAATTTTAGCGTGGGAATCCGCAGTCGTCCTTAAACCAGAGGTCCGGTAATTATTGAAGTCGAACATTAAACCAAAAATCCTCGCTCTCCTTTGCCTTTCCTCATTGGCGGCGGTGGCGCAAGTGGCGACTCCGCCCGCTCTCAAGAGCGCGCTCGAGTCCGCTTCCCAAGGCGAGGTTATTAGTTTGTCCGGCATAAATCCGCTCCGCTGCCCGAAAATGCCGATGGTGCAGACCTGGAGTTCCGGGCGGCTGATATTGTCTGATTCGCCGGAGAGCCCGGCCGATCGCGGCATTCTTTACAAGGACACCACGCTTGCTTCCACCGGCACGGCTTTCACCAACCGCGTATTCGTTTACCACCAGGCGGATTATCCGGGAGGAAGCTTGCGTTTTAGCGTGTTGATTAAGAATAACGGAACCGGTCCTGGCACGCTGGCGGTGAAAGCGCACGGATGTGCCGGGCCAGCCGCGGTGTTTCCGACCACCGGAGAATCGGCCTTTTATCGCTACCTGACCAACCGTCCGGCGGCCAGTGTGACAATTCCAGCCGGCGCGATGGTCCGGCTCGACACCAATTTTGACTCCATCGATATTCCACGCGGTTCTGTCCTGAACGGCATTTGGGATTATACGTTTAACCAGCCGCACTCAATTTATGTCTGCGCGTTGCATCCGTCGGATGATCCCATCACCGTGGAGCCCACTCTGACCGTGCTTTCCCGGGACAATCACGAGCGCGGCACCTTTGCCTCATGCAACAAAATTTACCGCACCGACAGCGAGTATGCCTGCGACACCGCGGGTGGAATCGCTCAATTTCCGATCGGCGGTGCTGATGATGCCAGTGTCACTGGCTACGACAACGCCGTATCGCCCCCGACAGCGGAGACGAACGAAGGAAACTTTGGCGTGCTCTATCGCATTCGCATGGCGTGTTCGAAAAGCGATGGCCGCAATCTTGGTTTTCTGATTGCGCCACGCGCCGGCCCCTGGTGCGGCGCGGTGTCCGCCGATAGGGGGATTTTGGCCGGGGGCAATTTTATCATCCCCGCTGACGGGAAATCATTTTCCTCCAAATCTCTCGCCGCAGTGGAAGGGAAATATGCTCCGAGCAGCAGCGGCAGTCGAGTTTGGCTCCAGTTCATGCCCACCGCTGGAGCAGCGTTCCCGGTCCGGGTCATGGCGGTGCCGTATTGAGGAGCTGTCTTTTGAGACGGAGCGCGACTGTGTCGAAGACCAGTCGCAGCAGCGTTCGAATCAACCAGCGTGCCCCTCTGTTTTGCCGTGGCTGTGGCTGGTTTTCGACACTGCCGCGCTCCATTCAATTATGGGCGACGAATTAGTGATGACTATGCGCGCCTTCTTGCGCTGGCTCGAAGGATTTGCCGCAGCCGCAGCTTTGGGCGGCCTTGGGATTGGTGATTCTGAAACCGCCACCGGTCAGGGCGTCTGAAAAATCCACCACGGAACCCCGCAGATAATCCGCGCTAAACGGATCCACCAGCACCAAGACTCCAAAAAAAGCAGCCTCAAAATCGTCGGCGCGTTTTTGGTCGAACACCATGCCGTATTGCAGACCGGAGCAGCCGCCTTTTTCCACGTAAAGACGCAAGCCCTTCGAGGCGCCCTCGGCGTCGTCCGCCAGCTTGGCGCGAACTTCGTTGGCGGCGTTTTCGGTTAGTGTGACTACAGGGTCTGTGGTCATAACTCTGGCAAGGTACAGGAGGGGGCGGGTGGTGTCAAAAGTGAAGATGGGATGAATGGGGGTGATGAGAGTTATGGCACACAAGTGATGGGGTGCATTCGGGTTGGTTTTGTCGTATGCTCGCACCGAATGATTTTCCGTCCGAATCGGTTCCTAGGCATCGCGGTTGTTTTATTGACAGCTTTGGCGGTGGCGCGGGGGGCGTTGCCGCATTTCAAAGTGCATGACTTCGGGGCGGCTGGCGATGGCGCCACCGATGACACGGCGGCGATTCAGCGGGCCATTGACGCTGCCGCGGCGGCTGGCGGTGGTTTGGTGGAATTTACAAATGGGACGTATTTTCTGAACACGGCTCACCCGAGCAGCCAGCCGGATTTTTTCTACAATCTCATCATGGGCTCCAACGTCCGGCTCAAGGGGGCGGGCGGGACGAAGCTGATGCAAGGCCCGGGCGGACGGCATCCCGTCCCCGCCGGATCGCGCGAAGTCCACAACACGGTGCTCGCGGTCGGCCCGGATTACGCCGTGATTCGCTTCCAAAAGCCCGAATTGAATGGCGGCTTCTTCCCGCTCGAACCGACGGCTGAAAGCAATTCGGTGGTCATGCTCTCCACGCCGTCGGATTCGTCGAAATTTTCCGCCGGTGATTACGTGGCCATTTACAATTCGACCAATGGCGGCGTCATCCCCGCCGAAATAAACCAGGTCAAGGCTGTCAAGACGAGCATTGGCGGTTTGGAATTGTGGGATGCGCTGGCGCGTTCGTTTGCCAGGCCGGTGATCGCGAATGTTGCGAAACTGGCCACTACGAATATTGCGATTTTCAATTTAACGATCCAAGGGGCAGAACCATTGTCCGTCACCGAGACCGTCCATTTCATGGCGAAGTATAATGAATTTATTATTGATACGCTGCCGGGCAGCAGCGATGCCCGCGGCCTCCGGCTAAAGACGCTGCGGGACTTTCAATTTGGGAAGAACATTTTTCTATCTTTTGGCGGAATGCCCGCAAACATCGAATTGGCGCAGCAGAGTAGCCAGGATGGCTCCTACGAGGGCAACACGTTTATTGGGCGGAGCGTGGCCTTCGGGGAATATGCATCGCATATCACCCTGGCCAGCAACTCATTCGATATTGCGGCGGATGCGTCGGTCAGCGCGGGAATCGCCATTGGAGGAAAGGACATCGTGTTCCTCGGCAACGAAGTCTCGGGGGGCTGTGTTGCGCCGGTGCCGGGAGCGGGCGCGATGCTGACGGATTCTTCCGGCCCTGATGAGGACGCTGCATATGTCGCAGGCGTGCGAATCGCCCTCAATACCTTCAACGTTCAGACAGACGGACAGGCCTGCCTGATTATTCGCGGAAAGGACACAACCATCACCGGAAACAAGATCGCCGTCACCGGAAGCGCGGCGGGAATTCGTCTTGACGGGCCGCAGCCCCAATCGTGCCGGATATTGGGGAATACCATTTTCACCGGGAGTGGGGACGGCGTTGTCGTTGTCAATAATTTTGCGACGAACGAGTATTCCATCGTCACAAAGAACGCGATCATCGGCAAGGGAACCAACGGCATTTTCATTACCGGGCCGGGTGGCGCGAATCAAACGGGTGTCACAGTCGTCAGCAACAGCATATCGGATTTCACCAACGAGGTCGCCCGTCTGCAGCCGAAGCCCTAAGGTAGCAACGCCTCGCTGAGGCGTCCGGAGTGAGGTGTGATTCGCGCGCAAACCCCGGCGCCGCCTTAGCGCAGGCAAGTTTGTAGTGCAGGCTTTAGCCTGCCCAGGTGGGATCTAAAGTCAGGGCGCGTCGATGACGGGCTAAAGCCCGGACTGCGAGCTCTCTCGGAAGCTACTTCTTTTCCGCCGTGGCAGGCGCGTTTGTTTGCAGCTTGTTCCATTTTTCCACCAGCGCATTGTATTTTTCGACGATGGCATTGCGGTCTTTCATCGTGTCGTTGGCCTTGTTGATGGCGGTGTCGCGCTCGGCGGCGATGGTCTTAATGGCCTCGTTTTGCTTTTTGATCCCCTCCGCCGCTGATTCCAATTTGGCGTTCATCTTGTCGACGATTTCCTTGTATTGGTCGATCTCATTGCTTAGGACTCCCGCCGTTCCGTGCAATGTCCAGACTTCGCTTTCCAGCGACTTGTTGCTGATGATCGTTGCATCCAGGCGTTTGATTAATTCTTCCACCCGCGTGGAAAGGCCGGAAATTTCCGAGTCCATGCTTTTGATGCGGTTGGTGTTGCTCTGGATTTCCTCCGCCTGCTTGAGCACGGTTTGCTGCAGCGCGTCGCCCTGCACATGAAGTTGGGCCTGCACGTACCACTGCCACGCGCACATCGCGCACAGGCATAAGGACAGGACGACGAGCAAGTTTTGCAAAAGATTTTTCATGGAGTTGATCCAGCGGCGGGCGGGTCTGGTTTGACGGAAAAGGCGACGCGTTGAATGCCCAATTGCCGGACGTGGTCGAGCACGTAGACCATCTGGCCGTGGGTGGTGTTCCGGCTTCCGCTCAAATAAACCGGAACGTTGGTGTTGGCTTTCAGCCGTTCGCCGAGCGCGCGGTCAAGATCAGGGATCGACATCGCTTTGTCATCCATCGAGAGCTGCCCATAGGAATCGACTTTGAGTTTGACCATGTCCGGCTTCTTGGTGGAGGTGATTTGAGTAGCGGTGGGCAGGCTGGCTTTCAACGTGCGCACCTTCTGCATCTGCAGGCTCACCATCATGAACGAAGCGAGCAGGAAGAACATGATGTCAATCAGCGGGATGATTTCAATCCGCGTGCGGCGCGGGGCGAGAGGTGAGCGGATTTTCATTGCGCCACTCCGTTCGTTCCGCCTTCCACCATGAAGGCCACTTTTTGCACGCCAGCCCGGCGCACCGCATCCAGCACGTCGCACATGGCGCCGTGCGGCGTGGCAGAGTCTCCGCTGATGTAGACGGGCAAATTTGTGTCAATATGAAAGCGATTGGTCAGCGCCTGATCCAATTGCGCGAGCGACACGTTCGTTTTCTCCAGCCAGACCAGGCCCGCTTTATCGACTGCGATGCTCAGCATGCCGGGTTTGAAATCCGGGCGGCCCATTTGGGAATTGGGCAGGTTGACCTTGATGTTCTTGGTGCTTTCCAGTTGCAGGCTCACCATCATGAACGACGCCAGCAAAAAGAACATGATGTCGATCAGGGGAATGATCTCAATCCGCGTATGCCGGCGCTTGATGGGAGAGTGCAGCTTCATTTCACTTGGGCGGATGCACCATGATCTCCACGTTGGTGGCGGCGGCTTCCAGTTCAAATTGCAGCCGCGCGACTTTTGCGGTGAAAAAATTGAATGGCACCACGGAGAAAATCGCGATCCCCAACCCGCAGGCGGTCGCGATGAGCGCCTCGCCAATGCCGCCCGTAACGGCTGTGACGGACAACTCGGCGGTGCCGATGCTCAGGAAGGCTCGCATCAAACCCGTCACCGTTCCCAGCAATCCGAGCAGCGGCGCGAGCGTGACCAGCGTGTCCATGATGGTCAGGAAACGCCCGGCGCGCTCCAGTTCAATGCCGGCGCCCAATTCCAGCACGCCTTGCAGCGAGGCGTGGACGTGGCCGGTGTGGCCGAGGGCGTTGTGAATCATCCGAATGACAGGATCCGGCGAGCCTTCGGCAAGTTTCGCGGCGGCCGGAACATCGTCGTTCTCGAGCGCGGCGAGAATTTTCGCGAGTCGATCCGGATCGCGCCGGCTCGATTCTCGGAGCCACCAGAAAGTCCGCTCCCCTACGACCGCCACCGCCACGAGGGCGCAGATGAGGATCGGGTACATGACCGGTCCTCCTTGGAGGAAGAATTGAACTACGATATTTGCCATCATAAAATTTATTTTGTGCTCAATGTGAAGTTGATCGGCGCCAGGAAGACGTGGCTGCCGTTTGCGGGCAACTGTTTCCAGCGCCGTCGAATTGTTTCTTCCGCGCCTTGATCCAATAACGGGAAACCCGAGCTTTTCTGGATGGAGGTTTTAACAACCTTCCCTTCGTCGTTTACTGTGACTTCCACGACGACTCTTCCTTGCTGGCGAAGTTCCAGCGCCATTCGGGGATAGGCCATAGGCCGGTCACCCTCTTTTCCACTGCTTTGAATCGTTTGCGGTTCCTGCTTCACCGGGGCGGACGCCGCCGTCTGGACTGCCGCAGCGCGTTCCGCCTCGGGCGCAACGGCCGTCGCGCTCAGCAAGCTGCCGGGCGTCGGCACGGAGAAATTAATGGCCGGCGTGTCAATCGTCACCATTTGTGGCACGGCTGGCGCGGCGGGTTTCTCATCCGTGTTTTGCGACTCGGTCGGTTTGATTTCCGTTTTCTGCTGCTCGACGGGCGGCGGCGGTTCCACGATGACTGGTATCGGCTGCTCCAGCGGCGGAAGTGGCTTTCGTGGGGCGAGATGGGATTGCGCTCCGGCGATGCCGATGATGAGAAACATCAAGCTGATCGAATTGGCCCACGCCAGCCGGCGCGGAATGGCCCGCTGCGGCGATGGCAAACACGCCAGCGCCAGTTCGGACCTCAATTTGTATTCGACAGCCGCCACAAATCAGTTTCAGTTAAGAGCGCAATCCCACCGTGATTTAGAACTCGTAACTCAACGAGCCAAAGATGCCGCGCCGTTCGCCGTATTGGGGCGCGTTGACACCGATGCCGGTTCCAGTGCGCAGCGGATAAACGTTGTCGGTGATGTTGATGATGTCCAGCCGGGCCACGAGCGCCTGCTTCTTGACGAGACGCAGTTTTTCAGCAACGCCGAGATTGACCGAGTAATAGGCCCCGACGCTGGAACCGTTCGGAATTTGTTCGTCGGTTCCCGGAATGAGGCCCGGCCCGTCCTGCTTCAGGCCGCTGCCGTAGAGGGCGTCGACAAAAATGCGCGTGCTCCAGCGGCCAGCTTCGTTCCACGAATAGGCCGCACCGAACGATCCAGTAACAGCCTGATCGTGATCAAGCGAAACCCAATGGCTGTTGATGTAATTGACTTCGGTGGTGTCACTCCACAGGTATTGTGCGGAAGACGCGCCTTCGCCTTGCGCCTTGGAAAGGGCGACGTTGGCGTATGTGGAGAGTCCGTTCGTTTCGTAATTGATGGTGAATTCGATCCCTTGCACCCGGCCGCGCTCGTAGTTGAACGATGAGAGAATCAGCGATTGGCCGAAGAAGCCGTCGTCCAATTGGTTCTGCGCGGTTTTGTAATAG
Organism: uncultured Verrucomicrobiae bacterium; assembly: GCA_963764165.1. Lineage (GTDB taxonomy): Bacteria > Verrucomicrobiota > Verrucomicrobiia > Limisphaerales > Palsa-1400 > Palsa-1400. The sequence goes on along the minus strand of CAVXRD010000002.1, from coordinate 9,932 downwards.
GCGTCGACGCCGACTGCCAAGCCCGGCACGGCGGGAATCTTCTGGCTGACGCCGAAGTCATAATAATTGGCGCGCTCCGCCTTGACGATGCCGTAAGGGCCGGAAACGCTCGATGCGCCGGTTGTCCCGTTGAAGGCCGTGATGTCCGAGCCCGCCACCGTCTCCAACGGTGGAGGCGTGAAATAACGCGCGTAACCGCCGTGCAGCGTGGTCGATTTCCAAGGGTTGTAAACGAGATTGGCCCGCGGACTAAGTTGATTCTCCGAATCCGTGCCGGAGGAATAAGCATCAAACCGCGCCCCGCCGTTCAGCGTAAGTTGCGGGAAGATTTTCCATTCGTCCTGCAAATACCCGCCGCCAAAATCAGCGTGCGGCGTCCCGTCCTGCGTGATGGAATACGGCCCGCTGGTCGCGTCTCCCGCGCCATCCACAGCGAAGATCGTGGTGGCCGTATTTGCCGTCACTCCCTCATGCAAATAAGTGAGGCCGCCGCGCAGCGTATGCGAGCTGCCCAGCGTGTAGGTCAGGTCGAGTTGAGAGCCGCCTGAATAGAGAATGCGGTCTTCATCCGTCGCCACCCCGTTGTTGAAATCCAGCGCGGATTGGACCTCGCCCGGGATGTAATGCGCACTGCTTTCGCGGCCGAAGATGGAGAATTGATAACTTAAATCACCGGACGATTTCTGATAAGCCAGGACGACGTAATCATTCTGCTCGTCTTGATTGTCGTTGAGCGAAAAGACCGATGGCTCCGCACCCCCTGTCCACGCCGCTCCGCTGGGCTGCGGGGTGGGAAGTTGAGCGGGGTTGATGGGAATCTCGAATGCACTGTAGGAGTAGCTCGCCATGGTGATCAGCCGGCTGGTCGGATCCATGGCATACGAATAATACATGAAGAGCTTGTATTGATCCGTGTAGTCGTGGATCGGGACGGAATTCGGGCTGGAATTCTCGATGCCAAGGTCGTTGTGGTCGTAGCTGCCGTTGACGAAGAGGCTCGTTTTCCCAACCGTGGTCCCATACTCGAAACTCGGCCGGATTGTATCGTAACTTCCGCCGTAAACTTCCGCCGAACCGCCGTTGAGAGCCGCGCCGCTCTTGGTGGTGATGTCGACGATGCCCGCCGTGCGGAAACCGAATTCCGACGGCAGCGGTCCGGTGAGCAATTCCATGCTTTGCACAAATCGCGGGTCGAATTCCGACCCGAATCCGGAAATGCCTTCCGGCAGGAGCACGTCGTTGACGCGATACTGCAAGTTGGCGTGCTCGCCCCGCACATGGACTTGCCCCAGCGAATCCTGCGCCACGCCCGGCGCGCGCAGGAGTATCTGGTTGAACGAGGCATTGTTGCCGGAAGCTTCGTTCTGGATCGCTTCCGCATTGATCGTGTAAGAGGACGTCCCAATGGAGGCGTCGATGGTGGTGCGGATGTCATCGATCGACCCCTCGACGGTGACCTCTTCGAGCGTGTTGGTCCCGGGTGCGGAGTTTGTGTTTGATTTCACCGCAGGGGGCGGAAGCGGCGCTGCGGCCGTCTGTCCCTGCGCCGTGCTGGAGACCACTGACCCGCAGGCCAGCGCCAGCCCCAATAATTGACATATCTGCTTCTGATCTGATTTCTTCGCAAATTTCATAAATTACAATTCAAAATAGGTTGGATACTATTTGGAACTTTCGTTCCACTCCCGGAAAACCGGCATTCACAAAATGAATCCGCCAGGGAGTCAACTAATTGGCCATGAATTGAAACGAACTGACGAACGAAGAATCAGACAGGGGGATCGCGGCCGGGGAGCAGACGAATGTCCGCCGAAACAAAAGCAACGTCGCGCAAGGGCGCTTGGAAAATAAGAGGAGCGGGCGGGGAAGCAATTTTAACTTCCGGCGTTGGCGAATGGACTTCGCCATTGGCCAAAAGGGTCGCCGCGCAATTGTGGGCGGGATCGCTGGCATCCGGATGAACCCACGCGTGGAAAGCGGGCACAGCCGCCATCAATTGAACCAGAAAATAGATGCCGAGACAGAAAATCGCCGCGCCGCTTTTTGCGGTGCGCAGGAACCTTCTGGGAACGCCAAGCATCACGGGGCAGAAGTATGCAGCGGGACTGCGCCGGATGGCAACATGAACTTTTATTTTGTTTTGAATTGGATTTGATTTGAACACGAGGACGGCCGAGAAAACGGACAACTGCTTCTTAACGAGTGTTTCCTTTGCGCCTTTGGTGACCTTGGCGTGGAAAAGTCTTGTTTGAATTGTCGATGGTGTGGTGCGCGCGGCGCTCGTCAGGGGCCAACCGGCCGGAGTCAAAAAATTTCAACAACAAGGACGCAAAGGACACGAAGAAGAAAAGACAAAGGAATTCCCCTCTCCGTGCCCTCGGTCTTCCTCCTGTTCACCCCCAAAGCTCTTTTTCACCGCCGGCGCAACAAACCTGAAACGAGGGGCAGCAAAAACAAAATCACGAGCACAATGGCGACGATCCACCATCCCCAGTGTATTCCGCGCGGAATGGGCTTCTTTGTTCCGAACTCGCGCTCAACGAAATCGCCGTAATCAAAATCGTCGCTGGGAATGTTGGGGCTGGCCGAGTAAGCGTCTTCCGCCCAACCCGTCTTCTCATCCGCGCCGCAAGCGGGACAGGCGCGGGCGCGGGGAGGTACATCGGCTCCGCAGACGGGACATGTTTCCGGCGGTTTCAACTTGGCGCAGGATGCCGCAAAGCAGCGGCGTCTTCAATGCAAGCGAGGATGGGACAAAGCGCCGACGATGCCGCGGCCGCGCCACATTTCCGGGGAAATGGCGGATGGGTCAATGCTCCAGCGGGCGGCCAATTGATAAATCTTGTCCGAATTGGCCGAGAGGGCCTCGCGCACGCTGTAGGCGCTCTGGTCGGAGGCGTATTCGAGGCACAACATTTTGAGATCTTTCTCCGCCGCCGTGACTGGCCCCTGGTTCCAAAGTGTCTCGCCAGCCCAGGCATACCCGCGAAAAACATGGCCGCGCTCCATCAGCACCCACGTATGATAATGCACGAATCGGCTCACGCTGAAAAATTGGACGTGCCCGAGCTTGCGGCTGAGCGCGGCGAGAAAATGGTAGCACTTGTCGCTGTCGTCGGCAGCTTCCGGAAGCCCCGAACCCACCACCAGCACCCATCCCGCGATGCTCGGCGAAATGAAAAGTTTGTCCTCCCGGGCCTCGGCGAGGCCCTCTTCCCACGAAACGGTCATGGGATGGTGCAATTTTAGCGCGGCTTGGACAACGGCGGGATTGGACGCTTTGACGGCGAGCCATCGGGTCGGCTGGTCAAATGAACTCACCCGGAAGCGTGGCGCTATGGAGCTTTCAAATGAATTCCCACCCGTCAGCGTGGAGCGGCGCCATGAGCAATAAAAGAAAAAGGCTCCGATTCCCAAGACGATCCCGAGCGGGATCAGCAACAGCAGCCACACAATTTCTTTGGCTTCCACGATTTGGCTCACACGCACCAATTTAATGCGTGATTCTTAGTCTTCAACGGAAATTCTCGTAATTTATCAAATAGTTCTACATATTCTGCCCCAGTTAGCTATGCGCGCACTCCTACTATTGCCATTTGTTCTATCGACTCTGCTTTTGATGCCCGCCCGCGGCGGCGAATTTGAAGTCCGCGACGGCGACCGCGTTGTGTTGATCGGCGATGCATTTATCGAGCGAGATCAGGAATCGGGCTGGCTCGAAACGGTGATGAACGCGTCGTTTCCAAATCACCACATCATTGTGCGCAACCTCGGCTGGAGCGGTGACACGCCGACGGGCCAGAGCCGCCTCTCGTTTGATTTCAACGATCCAAACAAGGGGCTGCAATTATTGAGGGACGCCGCTGCCAAAGCGGAGCCAACGGTGATCGTTCTCGGCTACGGAATGGCCAATTCGCTGGATGAAAATGCGGACACGTCCAAGTTCGCGGACGACATGGAGCGGCTGATCACCGCCTTGCAGCAGGATTCCAAACGGCCATTGCGCTTTGTGATTCTCAGCCCGTTGCGCCACGAAAAACTGCCGCCACCGCTGCCGGATCCGGTGTTTCACAATTATCGGCTGAGCCGCTATGCCGGCCTGCTGCGAGAGATCGCCGCCAAGCATCATTTTCCCTTCGTCGACCTGTTCGACTGGAAACCATCCAAGCCCGCCCGCGAAGTGACCGACAACGGCATCCACTTGACGCCCGCCGGGTATGAATTGATGGCCTTGGAAGTGGCGCGGCAGCTTGGCTGGCAGCCGCAGATCAAACCGGCGGGCAAGGAAATTGTGGAATCGCTGCGGCAGGAAATTGTGCGCAAGGACCAGCTTTATTTTGACCGTTGGCGGCCGGAGAACCAGACATATCTTCTCGGCTTCCGCCAGCACGAGCAGGGCAAGAACGCGAAGGAAATTCCGGAATTCGACCCGCTCATCGAAGTGGCCGACCAGCGCATTTTCCAATGGAAGCAATTGTTGACGAAGGAAAGCTCCGCGAAACCCGCGCCCCTGCCAGCCGGAATCCCCGCGAAGGGATCGAACGCGCCGGCCCTGCCGACTTTCGACGTCGCGCCCGGCTTTGAAGTCAGCCTATGGGCGTCCTCGCCGCTTTTGATGAAGCCAACGCAAATGAATTTCGACCCCCATGGACGGCTGTGGATTGCCGAGTCGTCCATTTATCCGCAAATCGCGCCCGGCCAGAAAGCAAACGACAAGATCGTCGTGCTGGAAGACACGCAGCACTTGGGCCGCGCGGACAAATCCACTGTCTTCGTCGACGGCCTTTTCCTCCCGACAGCAGTCGAGCCCGGCGACGGCGGGTGCTACGTGGGCCAGAGCACGGAGTTGTTGTTTTTTCCCGGCAAGGAGAAAGCGACGGATCGCCGCGTCGTGCTTTCCGGCTTTGGAACGGAGGATACTCATCACTTGGTCCACACGCTCGCGTGGGGGCCGGACGGCATGCTTTATTTCGACCAATCGATTTACATCCACAGCCATCTTGAAACGCCCAACGGAATTGTTCGATTGAACAGCGGTGGCGTCCTCCATCTTCAACCGCGGTCCATGCAGCTCGATGTTTTTCTGCGCGGTTTTTGCAATCCGTGGGGCCACCAATTTGACACCTTCGGCCAGTCGTTCGTCACCGACGGCGCGGGCGGGCAGGGGATTTCATGGGGAATAGAGGGCGCGACCTATTTCACTTACGCGAGCATGCGCCGCGAACTTGCCAGCATCAGCCCCGGCTCGTATCCGAAATTCTGCGGGCTCGAAATCGTCGCCAGCCAGCAATTCCCCGCCGATTGGCAAGGCAGCATGATCACGGCGGATTTCCGCGCCCATCGCCTCGTCCGTTTCTCCATCAACGACGACGGCGCGGGGTATGTCACCACGCAAATGCCGGATGTGCTGCGCACCACCAACGATTCCTTCCGCCCCATCGACATGAAATTCGGCCCTGACGGCGCGCTTTACGTGGCCGATTGGTGCAACCCGATTATCAACCACGGCGAAGTCGATTTCCGCGACCCGCGCCGCGACCACGATCACGGCCGCATCTGGCGCATCACGGCGAAAGGGCGTCCGCTGGAGGCGTATCGCGACTTCACAAAGTTGGAAAATCGCCGATTGTTGGACAGTCTTTTGTCCTCGAATGTTTACGACGTCGAACAATCACGCCGCGTGCTGACCGAGCGCGGCATGCGCATCCTGCCGGATCTTAAAAAATGGACCGCGCGGCATTCGGATGAAAAGGCATTGCTCGAATCACTCTGGATGCATCAGGCTATTTCCGCCCAGGACGATTCGTTGCTGGATCGCGTTCTGGCGGCGGGCGATGGGCGCATTCGCGCAGCCGGAGCGCGAGTTCTTTCGGCGTGGCCTCGATCAACGGCATCTGCCTACAGCGGCGAGGCCGAACCGGACGCCGTTTACCAGCGGCTATTGAATGATCCGTTCCCGCGCGTGCGCGTCGAAGCCTTGCGGGCGCTGGCGAAAATTCCTTCGACCCGCTCGGCGCAGTGGGCACTGGGAATGGTCGATCAAAAGCTTGACTCATTTCAGGATTACGCACTTTGGCTGACGATCAACGATCTCGCCAAACCGTGGGTTCGCGGCGTGCGCCAGCGGCTATTGACTGGCGCGAAAAACGAAAAGCAATTGGCCTACGGATTGCGCGCCATCGACGGTGAAATCGCTGCGCCTCTTCTTGCGGAACTTCTAAAATACCGCACGGCAGGGATAAATGGCAAAGGGCCGTGGATCGAATTGATCGGACAAATCGGGGCGCCTGCTGAAGTTCAAATGCTGTTCGATTCGATGCTTCATAATGCCGGAGCCCTGCCGGAATGGAATGCGATGCAAAAAGAAAAACCTGGTGGAATGGCAGATGTGGATCAACTGACACCCGAAGAGGTCGAGGATGCGCTCAGTCATTTGTTTGACCGGAAGCCGGCACCCGACTTGCAGCAACAATGGCCACCCGAAGTCAATCGCCGTGCCTGGGCGGCTGTCACGGCAGCCGCCGATCGCGGTGTAAATCCATCCCAGCACACCGAAAAACTCGCGACCCTCTTCCACACCGGCGACGAGTCGACGCGCATCGACGCGATCCGGCTGGCGGGCGATTGGAAGGTGTCAGACTGCTTTTCGAATCTCTGCGCGATTCCCACCGAGCCGGATGTACCCGCATCCGTCCGCACCGCTGTCTTCGACGCGCTGCGAAAAATCGGCGGCCCGCAAGTCATCGCGACGCTGCAACCATGGGCCGCGCCCGGGCAGCCGATGGAATTGCGCAAGCCCGCCGTTCTCACGCTGGCCGCAATTGACCTGCAAAATTCCGGTCCGATCGCGCTGGCGCTGCTGAAGGATTTGCCGGATTCCCAAACGCAAGTTTCTGTGTGGCGCGCGTTGCTGCGGAATTCCGGCGCCGCAGGCGTCCTGTCCACCGCGCTCCCCAAGAGCGGGTTCCCTGCCGAGTTGGCCAAATCCGGCATTCGCGCTGTCCACGAAGGATTGAACGAACCGGACTTGGTGGTCGCGTTGACCCGCGCCGCCGGCTTGCAAGGTGGCGATGCCGAATTGAACAAGCTTGAAATCATGCGCCTCGCCGAGAACGTCCTGAACCACGGCGATCCCGCCCGCGGCGAACGCCTCTTTCGCAGTCAACAACAAAGCTGCGCTACTTGCCATGCCATTGGCGGGGTAGGCGGTCACGTTGGGCCGGATTTGACTTCCATTGGCGCAAGCGCCCAGCCGGATTACCTGATCGAATCCGTTTATTATCCGAACAAGGAAATCAAGGACGGCTACCAATCTGTCCAAGTCACGACGCACGACGGCGAGGACACCGCCGGAATCCTCGTGCGTGAGAACGATCACGAACTGGTGCTGCGCAACGCCGCCGACCAACTCGTCACCATCGCCAAGACTCAAATCGCCACCCGTAAGCAGGGCGGGTCGCTCATGCCTTCCGGCCTGACCGACAACTTGACCATGCCGCAGCAATTGGATTTGTTCGCATTCCTGGCCCAACTCGGCAAGCCCGGTCCCTTCGACGCCTCCGCTGGAAATGTCGCGCGCTTTTGGAGAGTGGGCGCGTTCGCGGATGGCGCGTCACTGCACGACACGAACATGCTCGCTGGCGATCAATGGCACAACGTCGCATCGCAGGTGGACGGCAGATTGTTGCGCGACGACATCCAAGCCAAAGTGCAGGGTGGTTCGCTCATTTGCGCGGGCGCGAAATTCCGCACGGCCAAGGACGGCACAGTTCATCTCGACGTTCCGAGCGGCGCAAAAGTTATTCTTGACGGAGCGGAAACGCCGGAACGCGATTCCAAAGTCGCCGCGCAGCTCGCTTCTGGCACGCACACCATCGTGCTGGAATTCGATGCGGCCAAATTGCCTGAATCCGTCCGCGTGCAAACGCAGGATGGAACATTTTTGACGAACTAGCCGTCGGTGGCAGGGTCTGCGAAGGATGCCGAAGGCATCACAGGGTGTAGCCGGTGGTTGAGCGAAGCGACACCACTGGAAAAAACGATAATAATAATTATTCATCCCGGCAGGGATGACAGCGTGCTGCGGCTGGCATCCTTTCAGGATGCAGGAGGGTTTTTGGGGCGTCGCTTCGCTCAACCACCGGCTACAATCTGGCATCCCTTCCGGGATGCCGCCCACGCTATCCGTTCGCCACGAACTGCCGCAGAAACTTCTCCAGATGGCGTTGAACTTCCTTCTGATGCCGTTCCGGGTCGATGGATTTCGGCGTGATCTCCTCAAATTGCGCGCCGGGAATTTCCCGCGCCAGCGTCACCCCGAAATTGAGGGGATGAATCGCATCGCGGTCATTGGCCATGACGAGTGTCGGCAAATTTATTTTGCGCCAATCGGTTCGATCGCCACCGGGGGAGTCAAGAGGAATTCTCTCCAGGCGGGCCACGGTTTCCTGCGCGCGCGGCAGCATGAACTGCGCGGCCAGCGATCCGGCATTGGCGGGCGATTCCGCCAGCGCTTGCCGGTAAATTTCCGTTTTCTTGAAGCGCGCGAGCCCTTCCTGCGGCCCGTATTGCCGCAGAAGCGTCGCGACCGCGCCGAACACAGCGATGTTGTCGCGGCGCGGACCATCCAGCCAGGCGGGACGCAGCATGACCAAGCCAAGCAAGCGCTCGGGATGCCGCATGGCGAGATTCAGCGAAATCGCCGCGCCCATCGAAAGTCCGCCGAGCACCGCTTTCTGAAGGCCCAAGTGATCCATCAGCGCGAGAAGATCATCGGCGAACGAGGCGAGGCTGATTTTGTCATCGGGGCCGACGGGCGTCGTTTGCCCGTGCGCCCGGCAGTCCATCGAGATCATTTGAATGCCGGGCGGCGGTTGAAAGAGGCCGAATAGCTGCGTTAAATCGGCCCCCAGCCCGTGCTGGAAAATAAACGGGACTCCGGAGCCGGCAGTTTGATAATGGAATTTGATGCCGTCATGCTCGAAGAGTCGGGAGATTGGGTGATCGGGCGGGGCCTCACTTTCTTTCATGCATATATCTAGATGCGCAATGCTTTGTTTAACATCCGCTTCGGGCAATCCGTGCAGCACCAACGGTCCTTCGTATCCGACCGCATTCAGTTGCCGAATTAATCGCGCCCAATTCAGCGTCCCCCGGCCCGGCGCGGCAAACTCAATTTCCGGCCCATCCTTGAAATCCTTCGCGTGCGCGGAAACAATGTCGCGGCCGAGTAACTGAAAGGACTCGTCAATGATCGCATCCATTCGATGGCTTTCCCCGGGGCGGATGAGGTTAGCCCCGTCAAATACAATTTTGACCCGCGGGGAATGAAGTTCATCCAGCAGCCTCCGGGCTTTTCGCGCGGAACTGATGACATTGCCAATTTCGGGCTCGACCCCAAGCTGGATATTATGCTTCTCAGCGAATCCAAGCAGCGACTCCATCGATTCCAGCAAATCCCGCCAAGCCTCGGGCGTGTCATTGTCTGGATGATGACGCCACATGTTTTCCGGATCGCGCGTTCCAGTGCAAAGCGTCACCAACTGGGTATTGAGAGCCGCGCACTGCGCCGCCACTTCGCCGACGCGCCGCACCGATTCGCGGCGCTTCGCAGGATTGGGGTCGATCAGGTTAAACGTGCCCGAGACCCCCGCTATTGTGAGGTTTCTCGCTCTGATCTCTCTTGAAGCTTTTTCAACCAACAAAGCGTCAATACTAGCCGCTTTCAGTGGAAACCCCAAATAGGCCAGATTGAATTGAATGCAATCCAGCCCGCAGTCAACGACCGCATCCAGAGTCTCGACGAGACTTGGCCGCTCAAATGTCCTGGCAAAAATTCCTATATGCATCGTGGAAAATACTAACACCCGCGCGGATTAGATCAATCGAACCAACTCGGGACAGGCGCATCTCAAATGATCGGCTCAATCTTT
>CAVXRD010000001.1:0-1713648 GCA_963764165.1 uncultured Verrucomicrobiae bacterium | reverse complement strand
GCCTACGCCGACCTCGGCTTCGATGTGGACATCGGCCCGCTCTTCCAGCAACCCGACGAAGCCGCCCGCATGGCCGCTGAAAACGACGTCCATATCGTCGGCATCAGCTCGCTGGCTGGCGGACACAAAACGCTGCTCGTCCAATTGGTCGAGGAACTCAAAAAAGTCGGACGGCCCGACATCATGGTCGTGGTTGGCGGAGTCATTCCTCCGCAGGATTACGATTTCCTCAAGGAAAACGGCGCGGCGGCGGTGTTCGGCCCGGGAACGTGCATCCCGGACGCCGCGAAGGAATTATTGACACAACTGGCCGCCCGCCTGGCCGCATGATTCATGCAATCAGCGTCATCCAAAACGTGGAGTCCGAAGGACTACGTTACCGGTGTCTTAGCCGGGGATCGCAGCGTGCTCTCCCGCGCCATTACGCTGATTGAAAGCCAGTCGCCCCGCCACGAAGCGATGGCCCAGGAGGTTTTGCAGACTCTGCTCCCGCACACTGGAAAGGCACGCCGGTTAGGCATTACCGGCGTGCCTGGTGTGGGAAAGAGCACGTTCATCGAGGCTTTCGGATGCTATTTGACAGGGCAGGGGCATTCACTGGCGGTGTTGACGATTGATCCCACCAGCAAGCGTTCTGGAGGCAGCATCCTCGGCGACAAGACGCGCATGGAAAATTTGAGCCGCGATCCCAAGGCATTTATTCGCCCGTCGCCAGCGGGCGACACCGTAGGCGGCGTCGCCCTGCGCACGCGCGAAACGATGCTCTTGTGCGAGGCGGCGGGATTCGACCTCGTGCTGATCGAAAGTGTTGGCGTCGGCCAAAGCGAAACGGCGCTGCGCTCAATGGTGGATTTCTTTTTGTTGCTGCTGCTGCCGGGTGGCGGCGACGAATTGCAGGGCATCAAGCGCGGCATCATCGAAATGGCCGACGACATTGTTGTCAACAAGGCGGACGGCGAAAACCGTTTGCGGGCCGAGCAATCCCGCCTCGAGGAGCAGGCCGCGCTCGGCTGCATGCAGCCCGCCACGCCCGGCTGGAAAACGGAGGCGAATCTCTGCTCTGCGCGATCGGGCGAAGGCATTCCCGAAATCTGGCAGCGCATCGATAAATTTTTCAGCGAAATGACCGCCAAGGGCGTCATCGCCAAACGCCGCCAGCAGCAATCCGTCGAGTGGCTGGCCGATTTCGTCCGCGAGGAACTGCAGCGCCGCTTCGAGACGAATCCGCGCGTGCAAGCCCATTATCCCGACATCCGCGGCGCGCTGCTGCGCGGGGACTTGACCGTCGTCGCCGCCGCGCGGGCGCTGCTGGCGGATTTTGACGGCTCGCCGGAGAACATGTTTTATGATAACAAAAATTGACCATCTCGGAATTGCTGTCCCATCGCTGGATCAAGCCGTGCCGTATTACGAAAAGGCGCTTGGCTTGAAATGCGAGCATCGCGAGGAAGTTGCCTCGCAAAAAGTTCGCACCGCCTTTTTTCGAGTCGGTGAAGTTCATTTGGAATTGCTCGAGCCCACCAGCCCGGACAGCCCCATCGCGAAGTTTTTGGAAAAAAATCCTTCCGGCGGAATTCATCATGTCGCGTTTGGCTCCAGCGATGTGGCAGGCCAGCTTGCGCAGGCTTCCGGCGCGGGAGTGAGATTGATCAACGAAAATCCGGTGGAGGGCGCGGGCTGCAAATTGGTCGCGTTTCTTCATCCCAAATCCACCTTCGGCGTGCTTACCGAATTGTGCATGCCCAAACCTTCCTAAGGAACGCGCGGAGAATTTATGATACAGAAAGCATTGTTGGAAGACCTCGAGAAAAGGCGGGCCACGGCCAAAGCCGGCGGCGGCCAGGACAAATTGGACGCCCGCCGGAAGAAGGGCGTGATGACCGCGCGTGATCGCATTGACACGCTGTTCCAGGCCGGGACATTTCAGGAATCCGGCCTGCACGCCACGCACGATTGCCACAACTTCGGCCTGGAGGAAAAGGCTCTCCCCGCTGACGCCGTCGTCACCGGCACTGGGATTGTGGATGGACGGCAGGTGGCGGCCTTCAGCCAGGATTTCACCGTCGGCGGCGGGGCGCTCGGACGCATTCACTCCAAAAAAATCTGCGACGTGATGGATCACGCGCTCAAAACCGGCTGCCCCGTGGTCGCTTTCAACGATTCGGGCGGGGCGCGCATCCAGGAAGGCTTCGATTCGCTCGCCGCTTATGGTCAAGTATTTTTTCGGAACGTGCTGATTTCCGGCGTGGTGCCGCAAATCGCGATCATCGCCGGGCCTTGCGCGGGCGGCGCGGCATATTCGCCCGCGTTGATGGATTTCATCATCATGATCAAGGGCGTGGCCAATATGTTCATTTGCGGCCCGGAAGTGATTCAGGCCGTCACCGGCCAGAAATGCACGATGGAAGAAATCGGCAGCGCCACCGCCAACGCCAGCGTCAGCGGCAACGTCCACTTCATCGCCGCCAATGACACCGAGGCGATCCAAATCGCGCGGCGTCTGCTGAGCTATCTCCCTTCGAACAATCTGCAAGACCCGCCGCATCAACCGGCCAAGGACATTGACTTGGGCGCCGATCCCGAGATGGACGCCCTCCTGCCGGCGACGAGCAAGGAGCCGCTCAATGTTCACAAAGTCATCGCGCGTTTGGTTGACAACGGAGAAATGCTCGAAGTCCACGCGGAATTCGCCAGGAACATCGTGGTTGGATTCGCGCGCATCCAGGGAATCGTGGTCGGCATCATCGCCAACAATCCGGAAGTGAAAGCCGGAACGCTGGACATCGATTCGTCCGACAAAGGCGCCCGGTTCATTCGTTTCTGCAACGTCTTCAACATCCCGCTGGTGACGCTGGTGGACATTCCCGGCTTCATGCCGGGTGTTCAGCAGGAGCGCGGCGGCATCATCCGCCACGGCGCAAAAATGCTCTTCGCCTACGCCTCCGCCACCGTTCCAAAGATCACCGTCATTTTGCGCAAAGCCTACGGCGGCGCGTATCTCGCCATGTGCAGCGGCGACATGGGCGCGGATTACGTCTTCGCATGGCCAACGGCGGAAATCGCCGTGATGGGAGCGGAAGGCGCGGTGAAAATCCTCTTCAAGCGCGAAATCGCCGCCGCCAAGGATCCGAAAGCCAGGGAAGCGGAATTGGTCAGAGAGTATCGCGAGAAATTCTGCTCGCCCTACGAAGCCGCCAAGAAAGCCATGATTACCGATGTCATCGCGCCTTCAGAAACACGCGCCCGAGTTTCGATGGCTCTTCGCAGCACACTCACCAAACGCGAAACGCGCCCGCCCAAAAAGCACGGCACCATTCCGCTCTAAACACCATGAGCATTACAACAATACTTGTCCAATTGATCATATCGGCGGTGGTGGTTCTGATTTACCACATTTGGGCTACGGAAAGAAAGCAAGCCGTCACTCCACCGCCCGTTGTCAACGTCACGGTCAATCCGCCGCAAGTGGTGGCGCCGCCGCCTCAGATTGTCGTGAATCCTCCGCCAGCGCTGCCGCCCGCCCCCGCTCTCGTCGCGATGACAGTCCCGGCGGCGGAGACTGTCAAGAAAGCATCAAGCAAGGCTGAAGCGGTTGCTCCGGAAATCCTGGCTGTCATCGCGGCAGCGGTTGCGGTAGTAATTGGCCGGCCCCATCGCGTTCTCGCTGTGCAGGAAGGCAGCGTCCGCACGCCCGAACTGAACGTCTGGGCGCTCGAAGGCCGCGTGGAACAATTCTTGTCCCACAGAGTTCGTTAACCATTGCCGACAAAAGTTATGATCAAGAAACTTCGTGTAACAGTGGATGGCAAATCTTACGACGTCAGTGTTGAAGTGCCCGATGAAAATGGCGCATCGGCCGCGCCCGCGCTGCCTCCCATTTCCGCGCCTGTCCCGGCGCTCGTGGCGCCGGCGACTCCCCCACCATCTGCTGTCACAACAACACCGTCGCCCGCAGGCAACGGCGCAGACGATGTCAAAAGCCCGCTGGCGGGCCGCATTATTGCCATCGCCGTTCAAGTGGGCCAGGCCGTGAAGGAAGGCGACAACCTTCTCACGGTCGAGGCGATGAAAATGAACACCTCTGTCAACTCGCCCAAGGCCGGCACGGTCGCCGAAATTCTGACCACGGTTGGCTCCGCGGTCGACGAAGGCCAGGCGCTCATCCGGCTGAGTTAGAATTATGATCACCCCCGCTGTAACCGAACCCACGTACGTCAGCGACGGCTGGGCCGTTCACGAAGTCCCGGTCACCGCATCTACAAATCTCGCCGCCGCGACTCTTCCCGTTTGGGAAGCGATGCGCGCCGATCGCCAGACGGCGGGGCGCGGGCGCTTCCAGCGCGGCTGGGTTTCCGACGAAGGCGGCCTGTGGCTTTCCGCCGTGGTGCCAGCCGGGGCGGACGCCGCGGCATTGCCGCTGGCGGTGGGGCTCGCCGTGTGCGACTCCCTGCGGAGCCTCGGCTTGAAGCGCTTTCGCGTGCGCTGGCCAAACGACATTCTTGTCGACGATCGAAAGCTGGCGGGTCTCCTGGTGGAGCGATTTCATCCGGTCGCGGCAGTGGCAGGCATTGGCATCAATGTTCTCAACCACCCGGAAAATTGCGACCCGGAGTTGAAAAATCAAACGGTGCGGCTGGCGGATTTGATTCCCTCAACGCCGCCGCTGCGGACTCTAACGCAAATTGTCCTCCGCCGTTTGCGCGACGTGGTGGAGGACATGCGGCCGAACGGCTTCGCGGCCATTCTTCCGCGTGTCAACAAACTCTGGGGAAAACCGCGCAAGGTTGAACTTGATCTCGATGGTGAATTGCGCTGCGGAATGTTCGGCGGAATCGGAAGGGCCGGTGAACTGATTCTGTTGAACGACACCGGAGAAACGACGTCGCACCAAGCCTGCCAGGTTCGGCATTTGAAAGAACTGAACTGATTTTATGAGAGACTCATACCCGCGCCTCACCCCGGCCGAAGCCGCGGCGCAGATTCAAAACGGCCAAACCGTTGCCTTCAGCGGTTTTACTCCTGCTGGCGCGCCAAAAGAAATTCCCAGAGCCATCGCCGCTCGCGCCACCGCAATTAAAAATTCCGGACAGCCGTTTCGCATTGGCGTGATCACGGGAGCTTCCACAGGCCATTCGCTTGACGGCGAACTTGCGCGGGCGGACGCCATTCTTTTCCGAACGCCCTACCAAAATGATCCTGACTTGCGCAAAAGCATCAACGCGGGGCGGACCAAATTCTATGACATGCACCTCTCGCAGTTGCCCCAGGCGGTTCGCTACGGGTTCCTTGGGCCGGTCCATTGGGCAGTAATAGAAGCCTGCGACGTCACGCCCGACGGCGAGATCACTCTCACTTCATCCGTCGGATCCGCGCCGACTTTTTGCCAGGTGGCGGACAAAATCCTGATTGAATTAAACCGCTTTCACCCACGGGAGCTTCGCGGTTTCCACGACAACTATCAACCGGAAGACCCGCCGTACCGCAAACCATTGCCCCTTCTTCGCCCCAGCGATCGCATCGGCTCGCTAACAGTCAAAGTTAATCCGAAGAAAATCGCCGGCATTGTCGAAACCGATCTGCCGGACGAGATTGGCTCCTTCGCGGACAGCTCTGAAACGACGGCCCGCATCGGGGAAAATGTGGCCAACTTCCTCGCCACTGAACTTAAACGCGGACTCATCCCGGCCTCCTTTCTCCCCATTCAGTCGGGTGTCGGCGATACCGCCAACGCCGTGCTCAAAGCCATGGGCAGCCATCCAGATATCCCCACGTTCGACATGTACACTGAAGTCATTCAGGACGCAGTCATTGCGTTGGTGAAAGAAGACAAGGTTCGTTTCGCGAGCGGCTGTTCCCTGACTGTCAGCAATCCGGTTCTGCGCGATATTTACGCCAACCTGGATTATTTCCGTCCCAAACTTCTCCTCCGCCCGCAGGAAATCAGCAACAGCCCGGAAATCGTCCGCCGGCTGGGAATTATTTCCATTAACACGGCGATTGAGGTGGACATCGGCGGCAACGTCAACAGCACGCACGTCCTTGGCCGCAGCATGATGAACGGCATCGGCGGCTCGGGCGATTTTGCCCGCAACGCGTTCCTCTCCATCTTTACGTGCCCATCCACCGCCAAGGGCGGAAAGATCAGCACGATTGTTCCGATGGTAAGCCATTTGGACAGCAGCGAGCACTCGGTGCAGGTTGTCATCACCGAGCAAGGCATCGCCGACCTGCGCGGAAAATGTCCGGCGGAACGCGCCGCAGCCATCATTGGGAACTGCGTCCATCCGGATTACCGCGACCTCTTGCTCGAATATGTGGCCGCGGCTGGCAGCACGCATTCCCCACAGATTCTTCGTTCCGCATTTGCGCTGCACATCGCTTTTGCGGAAACCGGCAACATGCATGCTGCGACATTGAAGAATTGTGCCCGGTAACTCGCCCGAGGCGGGCACGTAATTACCCAATAGCTCAATATCTCTGTTGTCTGTGATTCCCCGCAATTTGGCCTTTTGCGGATCGATGCACTCGAACACGCCCTTATGCCAGGCGGCGCAGTTTCGTCACGCGGCCGACTTCCACCCATTCGACGACGAAGATGTTCCCCGCATGATCGAAATACGCGCTGTGCGGCGCAACAAATTGGCCAGGCGTAAAATGATCGCGCGTTTTGTCACGCAGGCCCTGATAGCCCGGCCCCTGGCAGAGGTGGGCGATGAGCTTGTTGTCCTTGTCAAGCAAGGTTACGCGCGCTTCCAGGTCGGGCACGACCATAACGTCGCCAAAAGTGTGGAAATGGCAGGGGGCGTGCATGTCATCGGTGTGAAAACTCGCGTGCTGGCCATCCAGATTGAAGTACTGCAAGCGACGATTGGCGCGGTCGGCGACGACGAGCGTCGGCGTCCCGCTGCGCAAATCCACCATCAGGCCGTGAGGGCAGTCGGTCTTGCCCGCCTCGCTGCCTTTGCCGCCGAAGCTGCGAATGTAATGCGCGTTGCGATCATATTGGTGAATGAAACTCTTGCCGTAGCCATCGGCCACGTAAAAGTCGCCGTTGGGCGCGGTGGCGACGTTGGTGGGGCGGTATTCGTCGGGAGCGTGATAACCCTGGCAAGCCTCAGGCGCCCACATGCGCCAGATTTCCTTGCCGTCCAGCGTGGTTTTGGCTACAAGGTGGCGATTGGGGTCGCAAAGGTAGAGAAATTCTTCGGAGCCTTCGCGATTGAGGTGAAGGCCATGCGCGCCGCCTTTGTATTCTTTTCCCCACGAACGGACAAACTTGCCGTTGGGATCGAACACGACAATGGCGTCTTCGACGGCCGCCCCTTTGCCGACAGTGTGCTTGATGTAAATGAAGCCCTGAGAATCCTCGGTGACGCCGTGGGTGTTGCCATAGACATGGCCGGACGGAAGTTCGCCCCAATCGTGAATGACTTCGTATTGATGGCCGGCGACGCCAACGACGGGCAGGCTTGCGCCTTTCTTATCCTGGGCCAGGACATAGGGCGCGGCGACGCCGGCGAGTGCGGCGGCGCCGGATTTTTTCAGGAACGTGCGGCGATTGACGTGCGATTTATCGTAATTTTGGCTCATAGGCTTGAGATGTATCTAAATCATCGCAGGCCAATTGCTTTTTTTCAAGTGCGGTTATCGATGCGGCATTGTCTCTCTGCTGAGGACTTCCCTCACGGCCGAAACCAATGCCGCAATGGCATAGGGCTTGAGCAAAGTGGCGGCTGGCCGCAGCGCACGGTTGCGGACAAACTGCTCTTCTGGCATCGCCCAACTGGCCATGATCACCGGCAGAGTCATGTGGGCGGTTTGCATTTTGCCGATCAGCTCCACTCCCGTGACCTTGGGCATGTTATTATCCGTGACGACCAGGTCATACGTGGCGGCGGCCAACGCGTCCCAAGCGAAGGCGCCATCCTCGGCGCCGTCCACTTGGTAACCTGCCTGTTTCAGGGTCGCGACGTTCAATTTTAGCACGTCATCGTCGTCTTCCACCACAAGAATGCGGCAGGGCAGGTGAGGTTGGTGAGAAGGCGGCGGGGTGACCGGGTCTTCGTTTTGCGGCGTTAGGTGTGTTGCCATATGCGCACTATAGGGTGAAACCCTCCCCCCGTTCTATCCGGTGTTCTTCGTATGCCGCAGCGGACGCTCTTTCCGCGTCGAAAGCGGATTCCGGCACGCGATGCTCTGGTTTTACCTGATGGCGGGAGGCGCGCTTCATTTCCTACACTGTGTAATCAAACGCCGATTTTGGCGGAATTTTTATGTTATACACCATTGCCATCGTTCTCATCGTCCTCTGGCTGCTGGGTCTCGTAACCAGCTACACCATAGGCGGATTCATCCACATACTGCTGGTCGTTGCGATCATTATGATCCTCGTCAACCTCCTTTCCGGACGCCGTCGAGTGCTTTGAATTCATGATTAAGCCCGTAACCCCTTTGCGCGACGGCGGCTCGAAACAACTTCGGCAGTTGCGGCCGCACGAGCACGTGAGCCATGGCGACTTTGTCGCCGATGGCCGCCACGGTTTCGAATTGTGGTCAGGGCCGAGCGGATTTCGCGCCGATTCATTTGTCAAACCCATCTATCGAAAAGCACCAAGCCATTCGATCCCCGTCAAAATCAAGACGGCTGCGCCGTAGCTCAGACCATGCAGCGAGAGTTGAATAATGTCCTTCCTCGCGGGGGATTGTTTAACCGCCGCGAACCGGGCTTTTTCGCGCCCGGCTTTCGAGGCCGGGTGGCCGATTCTTTCCGAAAAATGCCGGGGCGCGTTGGTCTCTACGCATGGGAGCAGTGGCGCGACGCCCACTATCTGGCCTCGGTGCTCGGGTCGGTCCTTGTTCTCGCCGCGCAGCCTCGCTACTGGCGGCGCACAGTAAGAAACGCTTTCAAGTGGCAGTTCTTTTTCTTCGGCGTGGAGACCAGCCGCTACATTTTTTCGGTCGCGGTCATGGTCGGCCTTTCCGTCGTTGTCCAGCTTGGCGTGTGGACCGGCAGGCTCGGGCAATCCCAGAAGCTCGGGCCATTGCTGGTGATCGTGGTGGCGCGCGAACTTGGGCCGCTCTTCGCCAATTTCGTTCTGATCGTCCGTGGCGGCAGCGCGATGGTAACCGAGCTGGGGCTTATGAAAACAGGAGGTGAAGTGCGCGTGCTGGAAGCCCAGGGAATTGAGCCGCTGCTGTTCCTGGTCATGCCGCGGGTTCTCGCCATGGCCGCCGCTTCATTTTGTTTGACAGTGATTTTTGTGGTGGTGGCTTTTGCCAGCGGCTTTGGGTTTGGCCGCTTCTTCGGCCATGCCAACCTCGATCCGTCCGGCTTTCTTATCAGCGTTTTCAACGCCGTCCGCCCCATGGATGCCATTAGTTTTCTCGCCAAATGCCTCCTGCCCGCGCTTCTCACGGCGGTGATTTGCTGCACCGAGGGCTTGAGCGTCGAAGGGGGAGTGACGCAAGTTCCCTTGGCGGCAAAACGGGCTTTGACGCGGTCGCTTTTCTCGCTGTATCGGACTTCGGTTGCCATTTCAGTGCTGGCCTATCTTTGAGCTGCGTTCCGCCATGAATGATTCATCTCCCATCGTAAAATTCACCGGCGTGACGATCGAATCGGGTCCGCATTATGAAACGGGATTGTGGAACAGCTCGTTCGAGATCAAGCGGGGCGATCTCCTGCTGGTTCGCATGGAGCGCGAAAACGAACGAATGCCGCTGGCCGATGCCACCCAAGGCCTGGCCCCGCCCAAGCAGGGAAGCGTGACGTTTATGGGCGAGGATTGGCAGCGCATGTCTGCTGATCGCGCCGCCGCGCAGCGCGGAAGAATTGGCCGTTTATTTGAAGATGACGGCTGGATCAGCGATCTCGATGTCGATCAAAACATCATGTTATCGGAACTCCACCACACCTCGCGTAGCGAAGAGGATATCGTCGAGGAGGCGCTGCGATGGGCGCGCGTCTTTGGCCTGCCGGGCCTGCCCCGCGGGCGGCCGGGAAGCATGCGGCGGTGGGACTTGCGCAAGGCCGCTTGCATTCGCGCTTTTCTTGGCCAGCCGCCGTTCATCATTTTGGAGCAGCCTGTCCGCGGCATTTTTGCCGACCTTATCGCCCCGCTCACAAATGCGGTAAAGTCCGCGCGCCAGCGCGGGGCCGCTGTGCTTTGGACCATCGCCGATCCAAAAATATGGAATCACGCCAGCACCCGCACAACGACGCGCGCCAGAATGTTTGGCTCTGAACTGCGCCCGCTGGAACCGGCGGCTTCGTGAGGAATTTGCCAGGAATATAATGGAAAAACGCTACCACTTTCGTCATGTGAACGAGCTGATCGGCCTGCTCGTCATGGGAGTGTTCGTGCTGGTCATGGCAGGGGTCGTGTTCAGCGAGCACTCGCAGCAATGGTTCTCGCGCAAGTACACTTTCGGAGTGCAGCTCCCCGAGGAAGGCGCGCTCGGCCTTCGCCGGGGTGATGATGTCGTCATCCTCGGCACATCCGTCGGCTTCGTCGATGAAATCAACGTTGGCGAGGATGGCCGCATGACGGCGCTGATTAAAATCCGCCGGGACTTCGAGCGTTTCGTGCGCAAGGATTCCACGGCGACCATCAAAAAGGTTTTCGGCCTGGCGGGCGACTCGGTGCTGGAGGTCAAACGCGGCCATGGCGCAGCCCTTCCATTGCGCCGGCCAATGATTGTTTGCCTCGTTTCGGAGGATTCCCTGAGCCGCATCGAAAAGATGGCCACGGAGCTGCAAGCGGAGCTGCTGCCGGTGGTTAAAAAAGCCAGCGCCGGACTGGAGCAATGGACGAAGCTGGGCGGCGAATGGCGAAAGCACGGCGACCAGTGGCACAATTTCATCGGCCGCCTGGACAACATGGCCACCGGCATTGAGAACGGCGAAGGAACAGCGGGCGTACTATTGACAGACACGGCCATGGCGGATGAGGCGCAGCAAGTCCTTCTCGAGGCAAACGCGACGCTGACCAATCTTCAAGCCGTTGTTTCCCACTTGAATATCGCCGCGCAAAACGTCGAGAACGGCACGGCGCGATTGCCGGAAATCACCGCCGCCGCCGCCAACGAAGCGAAGGATCTTCCCGGTCTTGTCAATGAAACACAAACCACCATGCGCGAACTGGAGCGGCTCATTGTGGCCGCCCAGCACAATTGGTTCGTGCGCAAATTCGTCAACAAAACAAATCCGCCGCCCGCATTCGAGCAACCTCCGTCGTCCAAAAATCGCAAATGACCCATGAATAAAACATTAGTTACTGCCGCCACGGATTCAAAGAGCGCTTCATCTCCCCCCAAAATCTCCGAGGTCCGCCGCGAGGAAGTCCTGCTCAAGGCGGGAGCCCTGCAAAACGCGATTTTCAACAGCGCCAATTTTTCGAGCATCGCCACGGACGAAAAAGGTGTCATACAAATTTTCAATGTCGGAGCGGAGCGGATGCTGGGTTACGCAGGGCGGGAGGTCATGAACAAAATCACTCCGGCCGATATTTCCGATTCGCACGAATTGATCGCGCGGGCCGAAGCGTTGAGCCTGGAATTTGGCACCTTGATCACGCCGGGCTTTGAGGCGCTGGTGTTCAAGGCTTCACGCGGGATTGAGGATATTTACGAATTAACCTATATCCGCAAGGACGGCAGCCGCTTTCCGGCGGTCGTGTCCGTCACCGCCTTGCGCGATGAGCTGGACGGGATCATCGGCTACCTGCTGATCGGCACCGACAACAGCGCTCGCAAACGGGCGGAGGAGGCGCTTCTGAAAGCCGGCGCGCTGCAGAGCGCGATTTTCAACAGCGCCAATTTTTCCAGCATCGCCACCGATGAAAAAGGCGTCATTCAGCTCTTCAACGTCGGAGCCGAGCGCATGCTCGGTTACGCGGCGGCTGAAGTGCTGAACAAAATCACGCCCGCGGACATTTCGGATTCGCAGGAAGTGATAGCAAGGGCCAAGGCCTTGAGCGTCGAACTGGCCACCGCGATTACTCCCGGTTTCGAAGCTCTGGTTTTTAAGGCGTCGCGCGGGATTGAGGACATTTACGAATTAACTTACATCCGCAAGGACGGCAGCCGCTTTCCGGCTGTCGTGTCTGTCACGGCATTGCGCGATCCTGAGGGGAGAATCATCGGCTACCTTTTGATCGGCACGGATAACACCGCGCGCAAACAGGTCGAAGCGGAGCAGAAAAAGCTCGATCAGCGCCTGCGCGACCAGCAGTTCTACACGCGCTCGTTGATTGAATCCCACATCGACGCGCTGATGGCCACCGATCCGATGGGCATCATTACGGACGTCAATAAACAGATGGAAGCGCTGACGGACTGCACGCGTGATGAATTGATCGGCGCGCCGTTCAAAAATTATTTCACCGACCCCGACCGCGCCGAAGCGGCCATCAAGCTGGTGCTGAGCGAAAAAAAGGTCACCAATTACGAGCTGACGGCGCGCGCCCGGGACGGCAAGAAAACGGTGGTCTCCTACAATGCGACCACGTTTTACGATCGGGATCGGCGGTTGCAAGGCGTGTTCGCCGCCGCGCGCGACGTGACCGAGCGCAAACGTTTTGAGCAGGCGCTCCAGGAAACAAACGCGGAATTGGAGAGCGCCAAATTTGCGGCGGAAAAAGCAAACCTCGCCAAGTCCGATTTCCTTTCCAGCATGAGCCATGAGCTGCGCAGCCCGCTCAACGCCATTCTCGGCTTCGCCCAGCTTATGGAGGGCTCCAATCCTTCGCCATCGCAAAAGGAAAGCATCACCCAGATTTTGCAAGCCGGGTGGCACTTGTTGAAACTCATCAACGAGGTGCTTGATCTGGCGGTGGTCGAATCCGGGAAAGTCTCGCTTTCGCTGGAGCCCGTGTCTCTGTCCGAGGTGATTTCGGAATGCCAGGCCATGATGGACCCCCAGGCGCAACAGCGGGGCATCGCCATGACCTTCCCGCATTTGGAGGCTTCCTGCTTTGTCCGGGCAGACCGAACCCGATTGAAACAAATCGTCATCAACCTGCTCTCCAACGCCATTAAATATAACAAGGATCACGGGCGCGTGACTGTGGATTGCGTTGTCAAAGATTCGGTGCGGATGCGCATCAGCGTGGCTGACACAGGGGCGGGATTATCGGCGGAAAAGCTTGGCCAGCTTTTTCAACCGTTCAACCGCCTTGGGCAGGAAGCCAGCGGAGTGACCGGCACGGGCATCGGCTTGGTGGTGACCAAGCGATTGGTCGAGTTGATGGAAGGCGTGCTTGGCGTGGAAAGCAAAGATGGGGAGGGAAGCGTTTTCTGGATCGAACTTCTTCTGGCCAATGCGCCCACCGCAGCCACGGCCACCACGGAACCGTCCGGCGTCAGCCATGAGGCGAGTCCGGTTGGCCAGAGGCTTCGCACGCTGCTTTATGTCGAGGACAACCCGGCGAACATGAGCCTCGTCCAAAAGTTGATGGCCCAGCGCGCCGATATCAATTTGTTGTGCGCTGTCAATGGAATTCTTGGCGTCGAGATGGCCCGGTCTTCGCAGCCGGATGTCATCTTGATGGACATCAACCTTCCCGGCATTAGTGGATTGGAGGCCATGCAGATTCTATCGAACGACTTGGCCACCGCGCATATCCCGATCATCGCGCTGAGCGCAAACGCGATGCAGCGCGATATTGAAAAGGGGCTGGCGGCTGGATTCTTTCGCTATCTTACCAAGCCAATCCGCGTCACGGAATTGATGGACACCGTGAATCTCGCCGTGGAATTTGCGGATCAGCGCGCTGCCCGTTCCAAATAGTGGAGAACGAACACCATGGTCGGATTCACCGAAATTCATAATGCCCCCATCCTTATTGTTGACGACAAGGATGCCAATATCCTCTTGCTGGAGCGCATGCTCCGCGGCGCTGGTTACACCTCCGTCACATCCACGACGCTCTCCGCCCAGGTTTGCGAGCTTCACCGCAAAAATCATTACGCGCTGATTCTGCTCGACCTGCAAATGCCGGGGCTGGACGGATTCCAAGTCATGGAAGCGCTGAAGGAAATCGAATCCGGCGGCTACCTGCCCGTCCTCGTCGTCACGGCCCAACCGGGCCACAAACTGCGGGCGCTGGAGGCCGGGGCGAAGGACTTCGTCAGCAAGCCGTTCGATCTCGCGGAAGTCCTGATGCGCGTCCGCAACATGCTTGAAGTCCGCCTTCTGCATCTGGAAGCGAAGAACCTTCTTAAGCAGGTCGCCGAGGAGCAAAAAGTGGCGGATCGCCTCCTGCTCAATGTGCTCCCTCGCTCCATCGTTGAACGATTGAAGCAGCGGGACGGCATTGCCCCGGATGGATTTCCAGAAATCATCGCGGACGCATTTCCTGAAGCGACGATTCTCTTTGCGGGCCTGCACGATTTTTCGCGGCTGACGGAAGCCATGCCCGCCACGGATGTCATCACGCTGCTAAATAAAATCTACTCCAGCTTCGACGTGATCGTTGAGAGTCTCGCTCTGGAGAAAATCAAAATCAGCGGTGAATCGTACATGCTGGCCGCGGGCGCGCCGCTTCCCCGTCCCGACCACGCCGAGGCAATAGCCGAGGCCGCGTTGGCGCTGCAGCAGGAAATCGCGCGATTCGACGCACCAAATGGCGAAACCTTCAGCCTTCGCATTGGCATCAACACCGGCCCAGTCGTGGCTGGCATCATCGGCAGGACCAAATTCAGTTACGACGTCTGGGGCGAAACCGTCAACACTGCATGGCACATGGAAACCTATGGCGCGCCCGGCCACATCCAAGTCAACGAAACCACCCACGCCAAACTTGCTGACAAATATATATTTGAGGATCGAGGGGAGTTTTACGTAAAAGACCAGGGCGAGCTGAAGACTTATTTTCTCAAGGGGCGAAAGCCGGGAACGAAAACGGAATCCACAGCTTGTCGGCAATAAAAATTTGAACAGGAGGAAGGCCGAGGGCACGGAGATGGGAAAAAAACATCGGTGGGCAAAATCTGTCTTTCTCTGCGCTCTTGGTTTTCCTCCTGTTCAATTTCAGGGTTTTGTCAGCCCTATGCGTGGACCAGCGGCCCGGCATTAAAGAAAAAATACTTGCCGCGAGTTTCCGGATCCCATCCAGCAGCCTTCGCATTCAGGATGCATTCGGTGAGGCGGCGGTTTGAAATGCGAGACTTCTGCACGGGCATATCGCCTTGGCGGGTCGAGTCCATTGAAAATTCCAAAACCAATTCGCGCCCTCTGGAATCAACCGCCTTCACTAGGATCGCCAAGCCCAATAGCACGCCATCGCCAGTCCAGCGCGGCTGCCGGTAAATGCTCCATTCGTAATCAACGCCTTCAATTTGAACTGTCCCGTTTTTCATTTTTGCTTTCCAATGATCGCATAACCCCACCTGAATAAACAGACCTTTGCAGGCTAAAGCGATCGGGATAACGTTTCAGAAATGAAAACGACAGCAACTATCCTTCGTGGCCGCTGCCCATCAACGGATCGCCAAACAACAAAATCGACAGCCTGGATTTTCTGGGTTCTCGTCGTCGCCTTCTCACTTTCATTTGACGCACGTGCTGGAGATGAAATTGCGATATTCGATGGAAAGACGCTGAACGGGTGGGAAGGCAACACCAACAACTGGCGGGCGGAGGATGGCTGCATCGTGGCCGGCCGGATGGAACGGAAGCAGCCTCACAACGAGTTCCTCGCGACGACGCGGGAATTTGGAAACTTCGATTTGCGGCTCCAATACAAGGTGCAAGGCTCGAATGGATTCGTGAACGGCGGGGTCCAGTTCTGGTCGCGGCGCGTGCCGAATGATTTCGAAGTTTCCGGATACCAAGCCGACCTGGGCGCGGATACGGATGGGAACCTCTATGACGAAAGCCGCCGCAACAAAAATCTGGCGGAGGCGAATAAAGAGACGCGCGCGGCGGCGCTTAAACCTGGCGATTGGAATGACTATCGCATTCGCGCCGAGGGGCGGCATATACAGCTTTGGCTCAACGGCGTGAAGACGGTTGATTTCACGGAGAGCGACGGAGCCATTCCGCATCACGGAATCGTTGCCCTTCAAATTCACGGCGGCGCTTATACGAAGGTGCAGTATCGAAACCTTCAGCTTGAGGAATTGCCCGAGAAAAAAAATTAGGGACGGCTCGCCTAGCTGTCTGGGCCGCAAGCACGGTTTACGTCTTACCCCGGACGCCTCGGCGAGGCTGGTTCAGGCCAGAATCCTTCGCGCCGGAATCGTAAAAAGTCGTGGATCCCTGGACCGGAATATAATTCGTACTGGCAACATTCCAAGTGGAGAGGCCGGCCGAATATTCAACGACGTAATCCCGGTTCGTTTCACCCCTCAGCGACAATTCAAATCCATTCAACGCAATCGTCTTGTATGTTTGCGGCAGAGCTGTCAATAAAACCAAGCCATCTTCGACCGCGCCCAAATCGACATCTTCTTCCCATCGCCGGCGGCGATGCGCGGAAAGCCTCGCTGGTCGCTGGCAGGAAGGTCAGTATTGTCGCCTGCGTCAAGGGCCGGGCTGTTGTTGAGCAAGGCGTCCGCCATTATTTTGCAGCGCCGTCAATCGCGGGCGGCGGAGGAAACGCAAAGGGGAAAGGGCGTTTGAGCTTTATCAGCGCTTGGGATTTCAAATCATTGCAGAGGCGGATGATCGTTGTGAGATGGAGTGGAGGGTTGTTTAGGAGAGTCGACTTTGAAGGGGAAGATAAAATAATCTGGAACTCCCGAACTCAGGAGAAGAGGCCGAAGTTGGTTTCACGGGCATCGATAATTCAAGGGCGCCGCCATTTATCCATCGCCATTCATGTTACCTGCGCTTGCCCCCAAAACGATTCCGGCCCCTTTTCCTGATTTCCTGAGTTCCAGATTCAATTTTCTTTATTAAGAAAGTAGTTTACAGATTGGCGCTCACGGAGTTAGGCTCGTCAATAATTGTTATGAGATATCTATCGTCCATTCTAACATCGGTTCTCCTTCTCGTAGCGCCTTTGGCCAAGGCTCAAAACGCATCTTTTACCGCGGGCATCAATTACCTCACCCAAACAAATTTGCCCGCCGCCTACAAAAGTTTCGCATCCGCAGTGGCCGCCAGCCCCACCAATGCCGCGGCCAACGTCTACCTGGCGATGACCCGAATCCTGATAGTGCCGTCGCAGCCCGCCGGGAGCAACTTCCTCACCCGGCTGGGTTTCCACAAGACCGGGCGCAACATCTATGACTGGACCGCCGAAGAACCCACCAACTCGAACCGCAAGATTATCATCCCCTCCTCGCTCAATGCGGATGAGTTCACGGCGCAGTTGCGCACAAATGTCCTTCTGTCGCTCATCGCCGCCCAGACCAATCTGGCCCAAATCACGGATACGAACTTCACCCTCTTCATGCCAGACAGCGTGACGCATTTTCACGACGTGACCATAGATTATGGCGATGTGCAAGTGATGCGGGCCATGCTCAACACCAGTGAGTTATTCATATACACGCTTTACTCCTGGAATCTCGACGCTTCGATCACGTCTGTCTCCAACATTATTCACAACGACAAAACTTTCGAGTCGTTGTTAACCAATTTTCCCAAGGCGCTCACATACGCCACCACCAAAGACAAGACGCTGGCCGAAACCGCCTTCACCAGCGCCGCCGCACTCTATTTCGCGGGTTCGGACTTCATCCGCAACGTCCGCCCGTCGGGCGAGACGTATCTGTTCAACCTGAGCACGAACGAACAGCCGGATGAATTGAAATTTCGCGAGACACTGACCAACCTGGTTAATTCCGTCGATGGTCCCGCGCAACCCTTGCCAACCGCAACCAACATTTCAGTTTCGATGGCGGCATTCTTTAGCGATGCGAGCAGTCCGCGATCGCTCCTGCCATCTTTCCAAGGATCTTCGTTTGTCTGGGATTCGTGGCCGGACGCAACACTCGGAGGCGTTGTAAATGGATTGACTAAGACGAATCTGGACAAAAGGGCGCTAAAGGAATTCAACGCCTGGCTGGAAACGCCTGGTTTGAATTTGACCACGCTGACTTCGTTCTCCAACAACGCCTTTAATGCAGGCGTGATCCTGGGCAGCGATGGCAATGTTTATTGCACGGACGAATATGGCGGTTCTTACTATGAAGGGAGCATCCTTAAAATTACGCCAAGCGGCAAGACGACGACGCTTTACCAATTCGGCTCGGATAAGGACGACTATTCAGGCGGGTCCGGCCCCAATCCCATCATCCAAGGCAGTGACGGCTACCTTTACGGCACCACTCAATACGGTGGCAACTTCGGGGAAGGCTTAATATTCCGAATCAGCACGGCAGGTTCGTATAGCACGTTGTACAATTTCGGAGAAGGAACCAATGACGGCAGCGACCCCCTGTCCGCGCTGACGCTGGGGACCGACGGCAACCTGTATGGGACTACATCTGGATACCTTGGTTATGACGAGACGCGTCGGAATGGAAACGAGAAGATGGGGAAAACCCCCGGATACTTTGGGGGGAGCTATGGCACAATTTTCAGTTTCTCGCCAGCCTCAAGAGCGTTCACGGTTCTGCATAGTTTTGATTATTACGATGGAGGATCCCCATCAAGCCCAATGATCCAAGGCAAAGACGGCTATCTGTACGGCGTGACCTCCTATGACGGGGCCTATTACGACGGCACTATTTTTAGAATTCAAACAACTGGTGAGAGCTTTTCCGACTTGCATGACTTCGGACAGTCGCAGGATGGCTTCGGCAATTCTTTGGACGGCGCCTATCCGAACGGCTTGACTCAGGGCGCGGATGGAAACTTTTATGGAACTACTGAGTCCGGCGGAGCGAACGGCTCCGGCTCGGGCACACTGTTTTGTCTCTCAAATGGGGTTTTTTCCCTGACAACCTTGTATTCTTTCGATCAAAAGGGCCAAGACGGTTATTATCCCGTTGGCGCGCTTGCGCCGTCAGCAACCGGCAAATTTTACGGCGTGACATCTGGGGGCGGCGCGAATTCCCGGGGAACCATATTTACATTTACACCCGGGAGCGCCCCGGGCACCGTCGCTTGGCTTACGAAGGATACCGGAGGCAGTCCGCAGGGGATCGTGGCGGGCGCAAACGGCAATTATTATGGAGCCACAGCGAGCGGAGGAAACAATGGCAATGGTGGAGTCTACGAACTGAGCGCATCCAGCACCAGCACTTCGACAGGCGGGATAAAGGTAACGATTGAGCCCGCCAGCGTGGTCACGGCTGGCGCTCAATGGGCTGTGGACGGGGGAGCTTGGCAGCCCAGCGGCACGACAGTTTCCGGCTTGGCTGCTGGCAGTTATACCGTGACCTTCAGCAACATCTATGGCTGGACCACGCCAGCGAGCCAGACGGTGAGCGTCAAAGCAAAAAAAACAGAGACCGCTACCGGCACCTACAAGGTGGAAGTCACCGCATTGAAAGTGACCATCAGCCCGCCAGCGGCTGTCTCGGCCGGGGCGAAATGGAAGGTGGATGACGGCGCCTACAAAAGCAGCGGAGCCACCGTTACAGGTTTGGAAGCTGGCAGCCACGTCGTCAGCTTCAATACCATCAAGGGGTGGGTAACGCCGCAGAGTCAAACGGTGCCGGTAAGTCTCGGCACGAATATCGCAACGGGCGCTTATTCGCCGATCGGGTCGGTGGAAGTGACCATCACGCCGGCAGTGCTCGCTGAAACGGCGACGTGGCAGATCGACTCCGGGGCGACGGAAAAGAGCGGTGCGACCGCTACGAACCTCCAGGCTGGCACGAGCCATTCGCTGACCTTCGCGAGTTTCGATGATTGGAATTTACCGACGAACGCAAGCGTCTTTGTAAAAACCAATGCCACTGCAAAGGTTACCGCAGCCTATACCTTCAAAGGAGCAGGGATTTACAATGGCCTTTTCTTGCCCGCCTCCAACCCCGTTGCAGAAACGAACACAGGCATGCTGAGCGCGTTGACCGTCACGCCCTCTGGAGCCTACAGCGGCAGCGTCTTGCTGGATGGCGCTGTCAATCACATTAGCAGCAACTTCAACACCAGCGGCATGGCCACCAATGTTTTCAAGAGCACGGCCAAAGTCGGTGGGAAAGTAACCATGGTGCTCGGGTTCGACTGGGATACAACACCGCCCACGATTACCGGCACCGTCTCCAACGAAACGTGGGCCTCGGAATTGACCGCCGAGCCGCGTCAGCCAGGAGTGGGTTCGGCGGAATACACGGGCGTGATTCGACCCAGCACAAACAACGGAACGCCGCCCGGATATGGCTATTTGCTGGTGACCAATTATCTCGGAACCAATGTTCTCAGCGTGAAACTGGCCGACGGGACGTCGTTTAGCCAATCGGTGCCGCTGTCGAGCACCGGGCGTTTGCCACTTTACGGCAGTCTTTACAGCAAGTCGGGATTGGTGGCTGGCTGGCTGACCTCGGAAGGAAGCAACCTTGCCGGAACCCTCAACTGGATCAAACCAACCTCCCGCTCCAGCGCGAACTTCACGAACGGTTTCTCCCTTTATGATCTTCAAGTGACGGGTTCGGCTTGGACAAACTCGGCGGCGGCCGTGACGCCATTCACCACGAATGGAATGAGGCTGGTATTGGAGGGCGGCGGCCTTGATTACAGCCTCACCAATTTGGTTGAACTGACACCCTTGAATACATTGAAGCTTGTGTCTGCTGGAACAAACTTCACCAGCGGCGCCATTAACCGCACCAATGGGTTGCTGACAGTCGTATTTACGAACTCCGCCAAAAAGAAAATCACCGCCACCGGCGCCGCCGTGCAGAGCACCGGCATTGGAGGCGGGTTTTTCCTGTCTGGAACCAACGCCGGTTCGATGATTCTCAACCCCGCTAACTATTAGCTTGATTCCGAACGGGCGGTAAACAGGCGAATTCGATTGGGCTTGCGCTTGGCCGTTTTTAACGACGGCCAAGCGTAATCACCTTGAGTTTCCAGCGGGATAATGCCATTCATCAGGGAGGATGATTGCATGAATGACATGTCACCCGAGCCTATTTGGAAAAGGGGTGACCCATTTGGGCGTTATCAGGCCGCATTCCGTCGTTCGAGATGCAATTGGTTTCACCGCCAGCAAAAATTGAATCTTGACCGCGTTCGGGCGGATTGCTAGTTTGGCCACCAATGAAATTGATTGCCGTTGTAATTTACGTTCTGCGAGTCGTCGTAACCGACTGACGCAGCCTGACGTATTTTACCGGTTTTCAGGCTGCCCGCTCTCCGAAATGGAAGCGGGATTTTTAGTCTATATGCGACATACGATATCTGTCCTGGTGGAAAACAAGTTCGGCGTGCTCACGCGCGTGGCCGGCCTTTTCAGCGGCCGCGGCTACAACATCGACACGCTCAATGTGGCTCCGACTCATCAACCCAACACTTCCCGCATGACCATCGTCAGCGTCGGCGACGACGCGACGGCGGATCAAATCGTCAAGCAGTTGAACAAGCTGGTCGACGTCCTGGAAGTGCATGACTTTCGCGAATCCGAGTTCATTGACCGCGAATTGGTGCTGGTGCGCGTCGAGGTCAACGCCAAGACGCGGGCGGAAATCATGCAGATGACGGATATTTTCCGCGCCAAAATTGTCGACGTCCAGCCCAAGAGCCTGACCATCGAAATCACCGGCGACGAAAGCAAGATCGACAAATTTCTCGGCTTGATGAACACGTTTGGCGTGCTCGAA
Source organism: uncultured Verrucomicrobiae bacterium (assembly GCA_963764165.1). GTDB lineage: Bacteria > Verrucomicrobiota > Verrucomicrobiia > Limisphaerales > Palsa-1400 > Palsa-1400. Next base: position 1,691,928 of record CAVXRD010000001.1, on the reverse strand, counting down.
TTGACGCGCACCGGAAAAATTGCCTTGGACCGGCGTTAGTCAATGCCGCCGAATTGAATTGAAACAAAACGAATCGAAAAACAGTCATTTCACTTAACTAATAAAATTATGCCCGCAAAAGTATTCTCAGACAAAGATGCAGATCTCGCCATTTTCCAGGGAAAAACGCTCGCTGTGCTGGGCTTCGGCTCACAGGGCCATGCGCACGCGCTGAATTTGAAGGACAGCGGCTGCAACGTCATCATCGGCCTTTACGAAGGCAGCAAATCCAAGCCAGTTGCCGAATCGAACGGCTTTGAAGTCGTGAGCACCGGCGAAGCCGTCCGCCGGGCCGACGTCATTTTCGTCGCCATTCCAGACACGAAGCAGGCGCGCGTGTATGACACGGATATTGCGCCGAATCTGACCAAGGGCAAAACGCTGCTGTTCTCGCACGGGTTTTCGATTCATTTCAAAACCGTCGTTCCGCCGAAGGATGTCAACGTCATCCTCGTCGCGCCGAAAGGGCCGGGGCACATCGTGCGCCGCCAATATGTTGAAGGCAAAGGCGTGCCGGCCTTGATCGCCATTTTTCAGGATCCAAGCAAGCAATCCAAAAAGATTGCGCTAGCGTGGGCCAAGGGCATCGGCGCAACCCGCGCCGGCGTCATCCAAACCACCTTCAAGGAAGAGACGGAGACGGATTTGTTCGGCGAGCAAACGGTGCTTTGCGGCGGCGCTTCGGCGCTGGTGATGGCGGGATACGAGACGCTGGTCGAAGCGGGTTATCAGCCTGAGATGGCGTATTTCGAGTGCCTGCACGAATTGAAATTGATTGCGGATTTAATGAACGAAGCCGGCATCAGCGGCATGCGCTTCTCGATTTCTGAAACGGCGAAGTGGGGCGACGTGAGCGTCGGGCCGAAAATCATCGACGCAGGCGTGAAGAAACGGATGAAAGCGGCGTTGAAGGATATTCAGACGGGCAAATTCGCCAAGGGCTGGGTCAACGAATACAACGGCGGTTACAAGAAATACAACGCCCTGCTCAAGGCGGGCGAAAAGCATTCCATCGAAAAAGTTGGCGAACGCCTGCGCTCTCTCATGCCGTGGATGAAGAAGCGCGCCGTCAAAGGCGTGCAGGCCGCGTATTAGGTTTGAAACAAAAAACCCGCCTGGCGCAACCAAACACCAAGCGGGTTATTATCCCCCAAACAACGAAATCAATTTACACGAGAGGAGAACGGCGACAATCGGGGTTCTCCGGGAATTGGGCATAGGGGAAATGCCGTTCATGGCCCTGCTTTCGAACCAAGCAAACGAGCGAAACGAAGATTTGTATAACAAAATAAGACGCGGGGGCGGAACCGCCGAAAGCCTGGGGAAATTCCTTGACTTCCTGGCCGGTGGACGGGCACTCTCCTTATTTGAAGCAAACGGTGTCCCTTGCCGCTCCATGAGCAAAATCCAAAAAATTAATCGAACGAGCCCAATTATTCGGAAGGGCATAAATAAACGCCCCCAACAAGGCTTCACCCTTATCGAATTGCTGGTCGTGATTGCGATCATCGCCATTCTTGCCGCGCTGCTTTTGCCCGCGCTGGCCAAGGCTAAGTCGGCGGCCCAGTCGACCAACTGCCTTAGCAATCACAAGCAGCTTACTATCGCGTGGACGATGTATGCTGGGGATTACAAGGACTACATCGTCAATAATTTCACAAAGGGCAATCCCACTTGCGGTGCCGACGCTTGGGTTTCCTCGGGCACTCAATTGGGGGTGGGCTCATGGTCGGGCAATGTCCGTCAAGATACCAACACCGGCGCCATTACGCATGGGCTGCTCTGGCCGTACAACAACAGCGCCGCCATCTACCACTGCCCGACGGATGTTTCCACCGTGAACTCTGCGAGCGCCCCTGTTCTGCGCAATCGAAGCTATTCCATGAGCACCGGCATGAATTGGATGGATAATAACCCCTTGCAAACTGCAACAAATGGCTCCTTTGTTCGTTTCACGCAGATTCACTTGCCGAGCCCTGTGGGGGCTTCGGTCTTCCTCGATGAGGCGGTCAACAGCATCGACAACAACGCGATCGGCATCAACCCGCCAACTCTCGATCCCACCGGAACAATTCTGATCCCGAATTCGTCGGTGTCAACTTTTTGGAATCTCCCGGCCAGCCGCCATAACAACGGCTGCAATCTCTCCTTTGCGGATGGGCACGCGGAGCATTGGAAATGGCTTGGCAGCGCCATCATTCAGGACAATGCGATTCCTGACAACGGGTCGGATCCGGCCCCGGGTGACCAGGCGCCGTGCCCAAATCCGGCTTCCGATCCCGATAATAAACGCCTGACAGTCACCGTCCCGGTCTTTGACGTCAATTAGCTCTGAGCGATGTCCATTGGAATTTCTTCCGCTCCCCGACAAACTGCAGAACAGACCACCTCAACACTATGAAACACGAACAAAACTCCGATTCCTCCACAAAAAGCAGAGCCTCGTGGCTCAAGTTCCTCCCGGCCCTGGCCTTGGCTGCGGCTGGACTCGCTCCTCAAGCCCATGCCCAGACGTACGGGTTGAGCAACGAATGGACGCAGATAGCGGCCGCCTCGCCAACGACCAACAACATCGATACCGCAAACGATACCCGCGGCATGTGCTACGATCCATTCAGCAACCAAGTTTTGGTGAATAACAAGAGCACCAAAATCATTGAGTTCTATGACGGCGGCACGGGAACTTCCAACGGCGTGTTGAATTACAGCGGATATTCGATTATTTCAGGCGGCAATTTTGCCATGAACAAAATTGGGTTTGGCACCAATGGCATTCTCTATGGCGCAAACCTTCAAACTGCCGTGAATGGCAGCACGCCGTATAAACTATATGCCTTCACGAACTTAAGTTCGGCGCCTTACGTTGCCTATTCAACGACGGCAGGGGATGCGATTGCGAACTTTACCGCCAGCGGGTCGGTTCGAATCGGCGATACATTTGCGATCACTGGCGGTGGGTCAAATACGATGATTCTGGCCGTTATCAACGGAAAGAATGATTACGTTCTGCTGAGCACAGCAGACGGCACGAATTTCACACCGACAGTTCTGGCAGTCACGGGCCTGCCGACGCCAGGCAGTGGAGTTCAACTTGGTTTTGCATTCTACACGAACAATACATTCATGGTGAATCCAGATGGCGCGGCGGGCAATTTGTATTTGGTGCAATTCCCGTCGAACTTCGCCAGCCTCAGCAGCCCGGTTGCAGCCACGACGATCGCGACCAATTCGGGTTTCGCCGGCAATTGGGTTGATATTTCCTATAACGCATCGGCTGGGCTGATGGCAGCGCATCCGAATGCATCCACCAATATCTACCTCTACAGCCTGCCCGCGGCAAACTTCAGCGCGATGGCCTCGCTCGTTTCGGGCGGCACGAGCTTTGGCACAAGCACATCCATCAACGGAAACGAAACAGGCGATGTCGCCCTGGCCGGAACAAATGCCATTTTTACCATGGACACCAGCGCTGGCTTGCAAGGAACGGCCATTGTTTACACGGCGGCCGCCATTCCCCCGACGATTACAACCGAGCCAACTGGCGGCGCGGTTTATACCAACGTCGGCTCCTTTTCGTTCAGCGTCTCCGCGACGGGGACTCTTCCGATTTCGTATCAATGGCAGTACAACAGCGAAAGCAATCTGGACACTGCCGAGAATATTGTTGGCGCGACGAACGCCAGCTTTACCCTGAGCCCTCTGAGCGTGACGAACTCCGGATGGTATGACGTTGTCATTTCCAACCGCGGCGGCGTGACCTCCAGCATCCCGGCTGAACTGACGGTGACTGCGCCAATTTCCAGCCCCGGTGTTTCGGTGCTCTGGAAGATTGCCCCGAGCAATGGCACGGGTGCTTATCCTTATCTTGATTCGACCAGTTACGACACCCGCGGCCTGGCCTACGACACCAATACGTCAACGGTTTTGGTGGCGGATAAAGGGACGGACATTGGCATCTACGTCCTTGATGCGAACACCGGTTCAAATTTGTTTACGATGAACACCCTCGGCATCGGGGTCTCCGGCAACCAATTCAATCTCGACCAAGTCGGGGTGGCGGATGACGGCGTGGTCTATGCCTGCAACCTGTTTGACACGGGCTCCACTGCGGGCAGCTTCGCCATCTTTTCATGGTCATCCGTGAATTCGAATGCGACTCCGCAGTATGCTTATGGTCCTGGCGATCCAAGTGGCTCCGAGGGCGAAGATCGCTGGGGCGATACAATGGCCGTTCGAGGCGCAGGGGTGAATACAGAAATTCTCCTAGGCAGCTATGACGGCTATTTGGGTGGCCCGTCGACGAACGCGGTTTTGATGACGACTCCCGATGGCGTCACGTTCTATCCGACGCTTCTGACCATTACCAACACAGCGGGAGTTCCGGCCGGCTTCTGCAGCCTTGGCATCTGCTTCGGCGCTGGAAACACCTTCTGGGCCAAGAGCCCCGGCTATGACCTGCGGCAGATCGCGTTTGACCCTGTGTCGGGCAATTGCTCTGTGTTGCAGGACATTTCGACGGCGACCAACGGCGCAGCTGCCTTTTCGTCCATGTCCGCAATCGCGGTGGATCCGATCAACAATGTTCTCGCGGGCATTACCTTCAATGACATTCCGAACGATCTTTCGCTGTTTGTCCTCGGATCCGCGACCAATACGGCGCCTTACATGTTCGACCAGGCGTTTTTCCCGTCGAACAACGGCAACAGCCAGGACAACGGCGCAACGGTGATCAAGTATCCGCGCATTTACTCGCTGGATGTCAATAACGGCATTGTGGCGCTGACCTACAGCGTGCCGCTGGTGCCTTTCACCATCACGAGCTTCACTGGAACTGACAGCACCGGGTTTACGCTCTCGTGGGCGGCTGTCCCGAGCCACACGTATCAGGTGCAATACGCCGCAGCGCTGACCGGCCCTTGGACGAATCTCGGTGCGCCGATCGTCGCATCCGGCACGTCGGCCAGCTATACGGATACGACCGCGTCCGGCACGGATCGTTTCTATCGCGTCGCGGGCAAGTAAGAAGCTCGGCAAGAAATTAAAGCCCTAATTGGAAGCGGGTGGTGATTTGTCACCGCCCGCTGTTTTAACCTGCTGGCGGGCTGCAATCTATGATGCCCCCGGCATCTTCCGAAGACGCGCTTTCAGCGCTTTGATGAGTCGTCGGCCAGCGCAAACATTCACGACCGCATGTATTTTGCGACGGCCTCGGTGCGGGATTGCACATGCAGCTTTTCATAGATGCGCCGGATATAGGTGCGGATGGTGTCGATGCTTATGTCCAATTCGCTGGCGAGCTGTTTGTAGGTCCAGCCTTTGGCCAGGCCGTCCAGCACGGCTTGCTCGCGGGGTGACAATTGGCCTTTGATTTCGCCACTGGCATCCGCGACCGGTTTCTGTTTCTGGAAAGATCCCACAACCTTGCGGGCGATGGAGCTCGTCATGGGCGAGCCGCCCCCATGAACTTCCTTGATGGCGGCAAGAAGAGTCGAGGGGCTGGAGCGTTTCAAGAGGTAGCCGCTGGCGCCCGCCGCCAGGGCGCGAAAGATTTTCTCGGTGTCCTCGTAAACGGTCAGCATCAGGATTTGCATGTCCGGGAAGCGCTTCTTTAATTCTTCCACGCACTCGATGCCGCTGACTGCGCCGAGGTTGATATCCATGAGCACGACGTCCGGTTTGTCGGCGGGCAATTGTTTCAGCGCGGCTTCAGCCGAGCCGTAGCTGCTGACACACCGGAAGCCAGGCGAGCCGTTGACGAACGTCGCGATGGATTCCCGCAGCTTGCTTTCGTCGTCAACGATGGAAACCGTTATCATAAGTCATCTTGTTCGCGGCGTTTTCGAGCGGCAGCACAAACGTTATTGTCGTGCCCACACCAACGGTGGACTCGATAACGCATTGTCCGCCTATGTCCGTGATTCGTTTGGTCATGTTCCGCAAGCCATCGTGCGAATGGTTCGAGTTGAAGCCGTTGGGCGTTTCCGTCTTCGAGTCGAAACCCCTGCCGTTGTCCCTCACGGAGATTTCCAGATTGCCGCTTTTCTCGGCGATGGAAATCCGGGCGCGGGTGGCGGCGGAGTGTTTGAGGATATTAGCCATCGCTTCCCGCACCGCCAGAAAAAGATGGTGCCGCACCTGCGAGGAAACCGGATGAGGCGGCATTTGCGTCGGCACGACCAAGTCACACTCGACGCCGGTCATCGAAAAATACTCCTGGGCGAATTGCGCGAGATAGGAAGTTGAATGTTCAAGAGTGTCGTTGAGAGGATTGACGACCCAGACGATTTCGTCGAGCGAATGCAGGACTTCGCGCGAATCGTCGGAAATGGATTTGATCTGCTCCTGCATTTCCGCCGGGTTGATGGTGTCGCGGCGGGCGTGCTCGCTCAAAAAAGAAATCCGGCACAGCTTGGCTCCCATTTCGTCATGCAAATCCTGGGCGATGCGCGTGCGCTCCCGCTCCAGGGCGCGCTCCTGCTCGAGGCGGTTGAGCCGGGACTTCGCCTTCTCCCGCTCCACCAATCTTACCGCCGCGCCGACTCCGGACAACAGCGCGAGTGCGGCGGTGGCGATGAACCACGTCGATTGCCAGAAGTGTCTTTCGAACACCAATTGAATGCCGGTTTCGGCGTCCGCCCAGATGCCATCGCGGCTGCAGGCGCTGATGTGAAAATGATACTGGCCGGGCGGGATGAAATTATACACGACGCTGCGGCTTGTGCCCGCGTCGATCCAATCGGCGTCCCAATTCTCCAATTTGTAGCGGAACCGGACGGCGCTGGGAGCATCGAACCGGGGGCTGGTGTAGACCAATTCCAATCGGTGCTTGCCGGGTGGTATCGTAAGTTTCGTGGCGTCGGGCGGCACGTTTTCGGGAACGCCATCCAGCAGGATTTCCTCAATCACGGCGGCGGGCGCGTGGTCTTGCGCCGGCCAGCTCTGCGGGGAGATGACGGTGATGCCTTTTGTCGATGGAAACCAAAGCAGCCCTGACCGGCTTTTCAAGGCGGCGGGGCAAAAGCCGCCCGTGCATTCGTCCGAGGGCATGCCATCGGCGTGATTAAATATTTTTGGGTGAACCCTCTCGATTTTGCCGGACGCGAAATCCTCCAGTTGCTCTTTGGGAACGCAAGCGATGCCCTGGCTGGTGCCGAGCCAGAGCCTGCCCATGGCGTCTTCGAGAATCTGCGAGACAGGATTGTCGGGAAGTCCGTCGGCGGCGGTGAAATGCGAAATTTTCTCACCGCGCCGGCAGCTTAAACCTTCTGCGGTGCCGATCCAGAGGGCGCCGCGCGCATCCAAATAAAGCGCGAGCACTGTCTTGCTGGCGAGCCCTTCGTTTTTGCCAAAAAAAGTTGCGCCGTGTTCATCCATTCGGACGAGGCCGCGCCCGTCTGTGCCAATCCAGATCGAGCCGCTGCCGTCGGGCAGGATGACGCAGATTGGATTGGAAATTGAAAGCGAGCTGTTGGTGAGCCAGGCTCCTTCGTGCAATTGGCACAGCCGCCCCGTTCTTGTGCCCGCCCACAAAGCCCCTTCGTGATCCTCAGCCAGCGAAATGATGTCCTCTCCCGGAAGTTCAAACCAGGCGACCTCATCCGCGGCCGCGACGGGATCTTTGTAGCGCAGCAATCCGCCTGTGCTTCCGACCCAGCAAACGCCATCGTGGGCCACGAGCAGGGCGTTGGCCTGCGAGTTGTGGGCTGAAAGTCCCGCCGCCCTCAACCTGCTGAATTCGCGCCCATCCCAGCGATAAATGCCGTCACCTGCCCGCGCCGCCCACAGCACACTGGAAGAGACCTGCGCCAATCCCTGCACCGGGCCGAAGCCAAGTCCCTCGCCTTGTCCCAGCGGAAAAAGACATTTGTGCTGCAAGCGATTCAACCCTTCATCCGTGCCAGCCCACAACGCTCCGTCGCGAGCCACAAACAAGGACTGAATCACGCTTCCGGCCAATTTGCTGCTGGCCGGAACGGCGGAAAATTTCCCGTTTGAAAACAGAAACAACCCGCCAGCTCCGCCAGCCCAAATTGTGCCGTCGGCTTCTTCCGCCAGCGCTTTGACGCGAGAGCCGGTGATGCGTTTCGGAAGCCGATAATGCCGCCAGCCGTCACGGTCCCGGCACAACACCCCATCCTCGCCGGCGGCAAGCCAGAGCCGGTCCTGGCCATCGACCAGCAATGCGTGGATGCCAGCCTTCCACTCCCGGAAGGCGTCATCGGCGATTGGAACAAAGTGATCGTGGTCAAACTCAAGAATCTCCGAGTCTTGCGCGACCAGCCACATCCGGTTTTTGTGATCCCTGAAGATGGCAGTGATGGCGCGGCCAAGAATTCTTTTTGCATCAGGCAAAGGCATCAATCGTCCGTTGTTCCACACTGCCAGGCCGGCGGTCGTGCCGATCCAGACATTGCCCTGCGCGTCTTCGTTGACGGCGGTGACGTGTGTGTTGGGCAAACCATCGTTCAGGGTCAGCGCTGTTGCCACGCCGTGCTGCCAGCGCTGCAAGCCGTTCGAAACACCCACCCAGAGCGCGCCCTGGCTGTCCGCGAATATTGTCCGCGTGGAAGAATTTGTCTCAGTCGGCCGAGTGGCCAGCGGAACAAATCTCAAACCGTCAAAACGCGCCACAGTGCCATCGGCGTCAATCCACAAATACCCGTCGCGCGTTTGCTGGATGGCATCCACCGTCACGCGCGGCAATCCTTGGTTTTTCAGCCAGGATTGAAATTGGAGCGAGTCGATGTTTTGAGCGAGATTGGCCACGCTGCCCGCCGGCTGGGTGCTGCTGGAATCCACGAAATCGCTGAAGGCCGTGGCAATGGCCAGATCGCTGAATATCCAGCCGCCGCCATTGCCGCCGTGGCGCAGCCGAAGTTCGTCGAAGGAAGCGTTGACATTGAATCGAGTCGTCAACGCTTCGGCCTGATTTATTTCGTTGGCGCCCGGGCCGAGATCGGGATTCAGCCAGACGGTCGCGAGATCCTCGCCGTTTGGAACATATTGAATCTTGAACACAATCGTGACGGGCTCGCCACGATGCGGACACTGGTAGTTCGACGTGCGCCCAGCGGAGTCCGGCTCGGGATGGCTTGTGCGCAAATCCAAATAACCGGCCGGGGGAACGCCGCTGCTTTGCGCGCCGGGAAAGAAAGCGCTGTAAGCCCAGGCGTCCAGCGCATTGCCCACGCCGAGGCGTTGAACATCATCCTCGTAGAGTTCCAGCGCCGCAAAGTACGGCTCGGTTGTCTGGTCGGAAATGGGATCAACGTGGAATTTGAAATAGAGCGTGTCCGTGGCCGCCTCGTCCCGTTTTACCGCGCCCCCAAGCAAGTCGGCCCCGGGGCCGTTGGCATGAACGGTGATGGGATCATAATTGCTCCACAAAACGACCGCGCCAGCCTGGAAAGCAAGAAACAATGGCAGGAGCAGGAGGGCGATTATTGCCGATGGTTTTGCGACGCCGTTCACAGGGTTCGAGAGGCATTATGGGGAAATAGCGCTCCGGTGGCGAACAAAAAAAGTTATTCGACTCAGCGAAGCGGATGGGAGGAATGGGAAACAGGGGAGTTATAAAGTTCTCCGGGCCTCTTTCCTGATTTCATGAGTTCCAGATGAAATCTTTCCTGTCCCCAATTCATGCGACTGTCAGGAAATTGGCGGCGTTGTAAATTCAACATGAAACAGCCCGTAAAATATAATTATGAATTGCCGCCTAAATCTGCGTTCATCGAAGGCTGGCCGGCAGTTCGGCAAAATGAAAACACTATTCCGCCAGAGCAGCATCAATGGACCGGGACAGCCCTCTCCAAAAAAAGCTTTCACCTTGATCGAACTTCTGGTGGTGATTGCGATCATCGCCATTCTAGCCGCCTTGCTGCTGCCCGCGCTCAGCAACGCCAAGGAACAGGCCGTGGCCACTTCCTGCATGAGCGATAAAAAACAAGTCGGCGTCGCCTGGACGATGTATGCCGGGGATTTCCGGGAATGCGTGGCGTTCAACAACGACTTTCAGTTCAGCGGGTCCATTGCTTACAACGGCACAATTTCGTGGGCGAGCGGCAAAATCGATTGGACGGCGGGCTTGTACAATACCAACGAAGCTCTCATCGTCAGCGAAACGTACGCTTCGCTCGGGCCTTACATCGCGAAAAACCCAAAAATTTACGCTTGTCCGGCCGCCAATTTTGTAAGCCCGGTTCAGCGCAGTTTTGGATGGAGCCACCGGGTTCGCAGCATCGCCATGAACGCGGCGATTGGCGACGGCGCCAAATATGATGCGCCGGAGCCTTTCGGCTGGACCAATTGGTTTGTGGCCAAAAAGACCGGTGATTTTCACACGCCCGGCCCTTCCGGCTCCTGGCTGGTCATGGACGAGCATCCCGACAGCATTGATGACACCATTCTTTACACGGCGTCCTATCCCGTCACCAGCTTCACAGAACTTCCCGGAAACCAGCATGCCGGACGGTGCGGCTTGACGTTCGCGGATGGCCATGCTGAAATCCATAGCTGGAACGGCCCGGTGATGAAAGCCCACACAAGGGTGACTTTCCAAGGCGCGGATCAGGTTTCGTGTTTGATCAACGACCCGGACATGCTTTGGCTGGCGGCCCGCACTCCGCAAAACTAAGGCGGTGGACTGCTGCGCCGGCCAGAAGCCAAAGTTCAGCTTGAAGGCCGGCAAAAAAAGCAACGGTTCAACAGCAGCCAATCCCATCCCGCTATCGCGCGGGCGGCGATGGTTTTTTCGCTTCGCGCTTCTCGCGCTGCCTTTTCTATTATTGACCGCAATCGAGCTATGCCTGCGGCTGGCCGGCTACGGTTACAACCCAAGTTTTTTCAGGCGCGTCCAAATTGGCGGGGCGGATTATTTTGTCCAAAACGAAGATTTCGGATTGACCTTTTTTCCCAAGAGCATGGTGCGCACCACCGGCCCGCTGCGATTTCCAGTTCACAAAGCGCTGGGGACTTTTCGCATTTTCATCCTGGGAGAATCGGCGGCGATGGGCGATCCGGCCGAAAGCGTCGCGCCGGACCGTTACCTTGAAATGCTACTGCGCGAAAAATATCCAGAGCGAAAGTTCGAGGTGATCAATACTGCAGTGACGGCCATCGACTCGCATGTCATTCTGCCAATTGCCCGCGAATGCGCCCAGCACGATGGCGATTTGTGGATTGTTTACATGGGCAACAACGAGATGGTGGGGCCCTACGGAGCGGCGACTGTGTTTGGCCGCCAGGCGCCAAGCCTGCCGTTTACGAGGCTGGTCACGGCCTCGCAGAAGTTTCGGATTGGCCAATGGCTGGCGGCGTTGGGACGGCGGCGCAGCGGGCAGAGCAGGGAAGGCGCGGCTTGGGGAGGCATGGAGATGTTCCTCAACAACCAAGTTCCTCCCGACAGCCCCATGCGCGAAACGGTCTATCGAAATTTTCAAAAAAATCTGGATGACATCGTTCGCGCCGGGGTCCGTTCAGGCGCCACAGTTTTGCTGAGCACGGTAGGCGTGAATCTGCGGGATTGCCCGCCGTTCGCCGCGCTGCCGCGAGCCGGCGTCTCGCCAGCCCAGCGCGCTGAGTTCGACACGCTTCTGGCCCATTGCCATCAGGCCGTTGTCCAGCGGCAATGGGATGCGGCCGAAAGCGCGTTTGCGCAAGCGGCGCAACTGGACGATCAGCGCGCGGATCTCCAATACTTGTGGGGCGAATATTTTCTGGCGCGCACAAACTTCGCGCAGGCACGGGCGCATTTTCAATTGGCTTGCGATTGCGACGCGCTGCCGTTTCGCGCGGACTCGCGAATTAATTCTGCCATCCGCGGCGAACCGGAACGCGCGAAGAGTGACCGCCTAATCCTATGCGACGCCGCCGAGGCGCTCGCCGGAGGAAGTGCCACGGGAATTTGCGGCGATGAAACTTTTTTCGAGCATGTTCATTTTGATTTCGACGCGCGCTACCGGCTCGCTCGCGCTTGGGCCGGGCAAATCTCCAAGCTTTTTCCACCCAGCGCGAACGGCTGGATTTCGCAGGCTGAATGTGAACGGCAGATTGGGCTTTCGCTCTGGAATCGATCGCAAGTCATCCACTTTATGGTGGAGCGGATGGAGCTTCCGCCGTTAAGCACACAGGCGAACAATGACCTGCGGAAAGCCACTTTGGAATCCCGCATCAAGGCCGCGCTCGCGGCGGCCGACCACGATCGGGCTGCGCAGACACGCATCGATTTTGAAACATGTGTTTCCCAGCGGCCGGACGATTTTTCCCTTCGCGAAAACTACGCGATATTTTTGGAGCTGTCTGGCGACATTCCGGCGGCGGAGTCGCAATGGGAGCATTTTCGCGACTTGGTGCCACATGACCCGCTGGGCGATTTTGAAGCGGGGAGGCTGTCGGTGCCGTTGCAGCATTACGCGGAAGCCGAAACCATGCTGCGCCGAACGCTGGCCATGCGACCAAGCCGCACCGATGGCTGGATTGAACTTGGAAACGCGCTTGCCATGCAAAAAAAATACCCCGAGGCCCTTGATGCGTTTGCCACCGCGCTTAAACAGGATTCGCACGATCCGCAGACGTATTTGCGGCGCGGCAAAGTGCTCGGCCATTTGAGCCGCCATGCCGAAGCCGTTGCGAGCTATCGCGCCGGCCTCGCGCTGCGCCCGGCGGATGCGTTGATCCACCACGAACTGGCGCTCGAGCTGGTTGCGGCAGGGGAAAACGAGGCGGCTGGCCCGGAGTTCCAGCAAGCCGCGCGATTCAATGCGGACTCCGTGGCGTATCGGTTCGACTACGGCACATGGCTGCTGCGCCAGCAGCAATGGCTCGGCGCCAAACAGGAGTTTGAGGCCGTGCTAAAGCTGGAACCGAACAATGCCCGCGCGCAAAATCAAATTGCGTGGCTGCAGTCCAAGATTTCCGGAGGGCGGTAGGGCGAGGCTGCCAATGAACCACAGGGGAAGCGCTCGGCGAGGCGCCGAGCGCGACACGCGAGGCGCGTGTGCTCCCCAGGCCTCTGAATCCGGGGAGCGCACGCGCCCCCGCGTGCAGCGGGACGCGCCTCGCGTCCCGCATCCCACTTCGGTTCATTGGCACTTCCCACCAACTTTGTTGGTTGGGGCCTCCTGCCGAGCCGTCCCATTATATTCATAGCTCCCAACTTCATGCGAAGAATGGGAATCATGGGGATGACTCGGCAGGAGCCTCGCTCTACCACGATTCTCTCCAGAAGTCGGCCCTTGTCACCATTTCATGCGACGTGCGGCCAAACGCGGCTGTGATATAAACAAGCTGTCCCAATGACTACGAAACGCAGAGAAATCGTCTCGCTGACGCCATTGCACCGATCAGCGGCCACCTCAAATTTATGAGAAAACCCAGATTAAATATGATAAGCAAACGAGCAGGATTCCTATTTGCCGCCGGCCTGACCGCCGTTGTGACAGGGCTTGGGACTTTTGAAGCCCAGGCGAACCCGGACTATGTCATCACTGACCCGAACAACACGTTTTATGGTTACGAAAACGTCTTTACCAATGGACTGACGGCGACAACGCAGCCAGCTTACATTTCGCTCTATTTAGGGTCTGGAGGGGACGGCGGGGGCGGATCTTTCCCGAACAATTCCTCGGTGGACACTTCCGGCAACCTGACCATCGGAGCTGATGATTGGCCGGACGTGACCAGCCCCTACAATGTCGATACCAACATTTGGGCCGATGCTACGGGAACAAGCCCCGCCATATGCAAGACGCTGAGCGACATTTACACACAGTATAACAACGCCAGCGCCGGGGACTCGATCATTTTCACCGGCACCCTGGTGACGAACACTCTGGCGGAACCTTACAGCGGCAACGCCGTTATTTTCATCAAAGACTATGACTCGTCGTGGGGTTTTCACGGCTACGTGACGCTGGCGATAAGCACGCTCACGAACGGACAGCCTTTCTCGCTGACCTTTCCATCGGTCTACGGAACCGGCGATTTCGTCCAGTACCGGCTTGGAATGGTCCGGCCCTCCCGTGCGCTCGGTGGATGCGGCCAGCTACGGGCAGGCGATCATCAGCACCAATGGTGGCTACGTGCCGCCGCCGCCACCGCCGACGAATGTCTACGTTTATCTGGATCCTTCGCAGTCATGGGCTGGTTATCGCAATGTGACCGATGAGTTCGGCAACAATTATGGCAACGCCAGCGGTTATCTCGGCGTCGGTGGCCAGACTCCCGATCTTCAAGGCACGATTAGCAGCGAGGGCGTGGTGAATTGCGCCCCTGATATCAGCCTGGACACATATTTTCACACCGATACCACCATTTGGTCCGACGACTCCGGGACAAGCGGGCCGATTGCGACCTACGACAATACATTTTATGTTGACAGCACCTCCACCGGCGCGAGGGGCGGCGACACAGTCGTTTTCTCCGGCACGCTGGTGACGAACGCCTTGACGGACGCCGGGATGGCCAGCTCATTGGTGGCCTTCATCAAGGACTTCAGCACGGGCTGGGCTTATTATGGGGAGACGACGGTGCCACTTTCCAGCCTCACGAATGGGCAAACGTTTACCATTAGCAAAGTAATCAACACGACCGGAGACCACGTTCAATGGGGCTTCGAATGGCAGGGCTTGCCTGCGCGCACAAACCCGGCGGCGGCGAATTATGTGGGGCCGTTGGGCTACGTGCTCTTCTCAAGCAACGCCGTGGTTTCCGCCGGCCCGCAAATCCTGTCGGTGACGCCCAGTTCGGCCAGCGTCAATGTCGGTTCCAACGTTTCCTTCGCGGTGAACGCCACCGGCAATGGGCTGAAGTATCAATGGTCGCAAAACGGGGCGAATCTCACCGATGGCGGCGGCATCTCGGGATCCGCATCCAACACGCTCAGCCTGGCCAACGTGCAGCCATTGGAGGAAGGGACCTACAAAGTAGTTGTTACGGACTCAAGTTCATTGTCGGCCACCAGCCTCGTGACGCTGGTGGTTTATAATCCGACCTGGCTGTATTTCGACCGCGCCCTGGCCCCGTTCGATGGGTATATCAACGTTTGGAATGGCGGCAACCTCATTTCGTCTCCGCCTTCCAGCGGCGCCGCGGGCACAAGCCCGGCAGCCAGTTTTGGTTTTGCCGTCGCGCCTACGACATTGCTGCGGGCCACGATGAATACATCCAATGATGTAATCACACTGCAACCGAACACCTATGTTTATGACGGCGCCACCAACCCGGTCAATTCTGCCTACATTAATCCAGACGGCTCGTCCGCCGCCTACATGGAGCAGGATTACTACATTCAAAATGACAACCTGGCGGGAGATGTGCTTACGTTTTCAGGCATCTGCACGAGCAATTCGTTGAATTCCAACTACACGGCAAGGGCCTGGATCAAAGATGGTTCCCCGAGCTGGGGCGTCGAGCATCGCTACGACGCGCCCCTGGTGGCGGGCCAGCCGTTCACTGTGACGGTGGCGTCGACCGCGGGCGACCACATTCAGTATGGTTTCGGCCTCTGGGGTCCTGATAATTCCGCCACGAATCCGATCACCCAAGGCGCTGTGCAAGTGCAGGTCTACTCGCCAATAACCTCGGTCAGCCGGGGTGGGGCAAAACTCAGCGTCGGATTCCCGACGGTGATCAATCATAACTACTCCGTCCAATACAAGACAAACTTGACGGACAAGGCTTGGAATACGTTGACAACCACCAACGGCACTGGCTTGAATGTTTCGGTGCCGGACACGATTGGCACCAACGCCAGCCGATTCTATCGCTTATTCACGCACTAGACGCGCATACCGCCCCCGAAGACTGTTGAGCATCCGTCGAGTCGGCAAGTCCCGGCTCGACGGATCGTTCTTGAAATGGCGGATGATCGGAAATACAAAACTGGATGCGGTGCGCTCGCCAATGTCCCATAATTTCCCTTCTGCCCTCGTTCGGGGACTAGTCGGCGCATGGAGCGCAAAGGCGAGATTCCTTCTTGGGCTGCTTCTCCTGATATTCGTTGCTGACATAAGAGTCAAAGCTGGCACGGGAGCGTCGGTTCCCTGGACGACGTATGAGGCGGAAAACATGTTTGTCAGCGGGGGTTCGATATTGGGGCCGACCTACGACCCCAGCCGGGTTACGACCGAAGCGTCGGGCCGGATGTGCGCGCAATTGAATGCCACCGGCCAGTACATTCAGTTTACGAATCAACTACCCGGCACTTCGTTGGTGGTTCGTTACTGCGTGCCGGATACAACCGATGGGGTGGGAGCGGATTACACCTTGAGTCTTTACACGAACGGATCGTTCGCCGCCACCCTACCCGTGACTTCCAAATATTCCTGGCTTTATGGCAATTATCCATTTTCCAATAATCCGAATTATGGATTCCCTAGAAACTTCTTTGACGAGGCGCGCATCAACGGCCTGAAACTGGACGCCGGTTGCATCGTGAAACTTCAAAAGAATTCCACGGACTCCGCCGCTTATTACGATATTGACCTTGTCGATGTTGAAAATGTCCCAGCGGCGCTGGCGCAGCCGGCGAATTCCTTTTCGGTAACCAATTACGGCGCGGTTGGCGATGGCGTCACCGATTGCACGGCGGCGTTCCAAAATTGCATCACCGCCGCGCGATCGCAAAACAAAGCCGTGTGGATTCCGCCCGGCAATTATTTGATCACCGGGACCATTACCTTGAATGCAAACACGCAGATCACTGGCGCGGGCATGTGGCACTCGACGCTGGTGGGAAGTCCGGTGCTTTACACAAACCAGTCGCGGCGCGTGAACCTCGTCGGATCCGGCAGCAACATCAAGCTGGCGGATTTTGCGATTCTGGGACGCCTGAATTATCGTAACGACTCCGAAGGAAATGACGGCCTGGGAGGAAGCTATGGCACGGGTTCCAGCATCTCGCGCATCTGGGTCGAGCACACCAAGTCCGCCGCCTGGATCTATAATTCCAGCGGTCTGCTGGTGGATGGCTGCCGGTTTCGGGACACACTTGCCGATGGCATCAATGTCAATTACGCCATGCAAAATACCGTGGTCACCAACTGCGCGACGCGCGGCACGGGCGACGACTGTTTCGCCATGTGGCCGTCGCCAAATTCGGGAAACTACACTCCCGCCAACAACGTCGTTACCCATTGCACCGGCGAGCTGCCCTTTCTCGCCAACGGCGGGGCAATCTATGGGGGCGCCAACAATCGGGTTGAAGATTCGCTGTTCTCGGACATTCCCTATGGCTGCGGCATTCTGTTCAGCACCACGTTCAATGTTTCGTTTTCATTTAGCGGCACGAATATCGCGCAGTATTGCGATCTCGTCCGCTGTGGCGGCTATGATGGCGGTTACGGCTGGCGTTCGGCTGTTCAAATCGTCATGGACAACACCAACTACAAAGGGATTTCCGGGCTCAATCTCAATCGGTTGAATCTAATTGACAGCATCTCTTCCGCCGTGAGCGTCCTGGGAAGCGCCGGAGGGCTAAGCAATGCGGCCGCCACGGCTATCAATATTGATGGTTATAATTTGGATAACATATCAGGCCAGAATGCCTGGTGGGCCAAGTGCCTGAACGGATGCCCCAGCGGGAGTTTGATTGTCAGCAATTCTGTCGTGCCGGAGTTCGAGAATGATTCCGGGACATTCAATTTCTACTTTATATCCAATGCCGTGAGTGTCTCGGTGCAGGCCAATCTGCCGAACAGCGTCTACCTTGTGGATGACGCAAGCTACACCAACGCGAGCACGTTTGCGTGGGCTCCTGGTTCGAGCCACTCCCTCGGCGCGCCGAGCACTTTGAGCACCGGGCGCGGCGCGCAGTACGTTTGGAGTTCATGGAGCGATGGCGGAGCGATTACGCATAACATCAGTCCAACCTCAAACACCAATGTAACAGTGAACTTTGCCGCGCAATATTTTCTGACTCTGAATTCCGGCCCCGGCGGCTCCGTCAGCCCCGCCAGCATGTGGGTCAATAGCGGCCAATCCATCAACATCGGAGCTGCGCCATCCAATGGATTTGCTTTCGGCAGCTGGGCTGGCACTGGCAATGGTTCCTATTCCGGCGGGAACAATCCTGCTACTATTGCGTTGGACGGCCCCGTCATCGAACAGGCTGGCTTCCTTCCGCCCGCGCCGGTTATAAGCGCAGTGGCTGTGAAAGGCAGCAACGGCCTTCTGCTCACATGCGAGACGGAGCCGGGCTTTGTCTATCATATTGAGACGACAGCCCGGCTCGATCCGCCGATGTGGATTAACTTGATTGGCAGCGCCAGTTTAGCCTCGAATAATTCAACGATGTTCGCCGATACAAACTCGCCATCAGGAATGGCGCGATTTTATCGAATGGTATCCCCGTAATTCATGCGCGCCTCTTCGAAAATGCAAAGGACCCTGAAAGCAATGAGATCTAGCATCCTTGCCGCGCTGACGATGCTGCCATGTGTTTCGCCTGGTGTTTCGGCAGCCACGACGAATGACAAGCCGGTGATGGTCTATTACATGCCTTGGTATGCCGCGAAACCCCACAGCGCAGAGTGGGGCTGGCACTGGACCATGAACCATTTCGATCCTGAAAAGGTCAACGCATCCGGTGAACGGGAAATCGCGTCGTGGTACTATCCGCTCATTGGGCCTTACGATTCCTCGGACCCGGCGGTGCTCGAGTATCATGTTCTGCTGATGAAGCTCGCTGGCATTGATGGTGTGATTGTGGACTGGTACGGCTCGACCGATTACTTTGACTACGCTGCCGTCGACCGCAACACGGCCAGGATATTCGATTACACCCGCAAAGCCGGATTGAAATTTGCGGTTTGCTATGAAGACCAGACGGTTCAGCGCCTGATCGATGGCAAGCGCATCTCGGCGGCCGAGGCCATTCATCACGCGCAGCAGGAAATGCTTTATCTCCAGTCGAACTTCTTTTGCGATCCATCGTATTTTCGCATCAAGGGCAAACCGCTCTTCGAGAACTTTGGCCCGCAATATTTTACATCCACGACCAATTGGGATGAGATATTCTCCGTGCTTGAGGCCTCTAACCGGCCCAGCTTTTTTACTGAGGACAACCGCCTGGCGTCGGGCGCGGGCGCCTTTGACTGGCCGCCCATGTGGCTGAGCCAGCAGCCTGGCACCGGTGGTGTTTTGTCGGACGCCGCGCTTAAAAGCTATTTGGCGGAATTTGAGGGCAAGTCCGCCGCCTGGCCGGCCTTCATCAGCAGCGCCTTTCCTCGGTTCCACGATGTCTACGAGCGCGCCGGCGTGCGCAATTACTGGGGCTATTTGGGCGACCGGAATGGCGAAACATTGCGCGAAAGTCTGAACCGCGCCCTGGCCAACAATTCTGCGCTCGTTCAAATTGTCACATGGAATGATTTCGGCGAGGGAACGACGATCGAACCCACGAAGGAGTATGGATTTCGCGATCTTAACGTTATCCAGGATCTTTGCCATCGTGGCGGCCATTCCGCATCCAATCATCTGGAATCAGCCGTTCAGTTCTACAATCTTCGCCGCCAATCCGCCACCAATGCCGCGCTCGGTTCCGCGCTTGATGAGGTCTTTTCTGCCGTTGTCGCTGGCCAGGAGGGAAAGGCGCTGGAACGGCTGGGCAAATTAAAGGCGCAATAAATAATCTCCAAAAAGGGGCAACATCCGCTGCGTTGTTGATTGCAAAGCATTTTTAGAGTCAACTATTTTCGCGCAGAGAAGCACGCGGGCAAATCTTCCCTTTGAGGTTGCGCCGAAAACAGCGAGCCGCCTCCGGAAAATCAGGTGGCCGTGCGTCACTCATTTCTCCCGAGCGGGGTGCGTGCGTAAACATAAGCAAACATAGGCAAAGAAAGGCAAACATAGGCGGATTTTTGAAAAATCGAGCGAGCCGAGGTTTGGGTTGCCACTAAGGATTGTATCGCTATTCCAACGCCACGCTCGTAATATGCGTCGCCGTTTGACACCGCCTATTGGCCACAGTCGCATGATATTGACGCGCTCATGGTTTGTGATGCTTCTCGCCGCCGCGCTTCTCGGGGGGGCCCCGCCTGGCCGGGCGCAAACGAATCTCGACAACGGCTCGGAGCGCACCATTCCCGTCACGGGCGCGGTTCGCACACTTTATGGAAACCCGGCGGCGAATGCCGAGCTTCGTCTTGTCAGCATTTTCAACATGGATGCGCCCTTGATTACGAATGCCGATGCGAATGGCAAATTCGCGTTTGATTGGAAGGTTCGCCAGAACAACGTGCCGTCGTATGCTGTTATTGTCGCGCGTGATCCCGGGAGCAAACTTGCGGGGGCCGAGGAAGTATCGGAGGAGGCCACGAATTTCAACCTTAACCTTGCCCCCGGTTTCAGCGTCACCGGTCGCGCGCAGTCGGATGGCGTCCCGCTTGCGAATGTCCAGGCGTGCGCCGCGCTTTTGACGGATCAAACGCCTGTGCCAATCAAAATAGATGCGTCCACCAATGGCGGCCCAAGATTTGAATTCGCCAATCTGCCGACGGGGCGAAAATATCGCATCACTGTTTTTGCGCGCGGTTACGGTTCGAAGACTGTCGACGCAGACGGCGGCTCTGGCACGCCTGCCATCGATTTGGGCGCGATCGATTTGAGACCGGCAACCAATGTGATTTCCGGCCACCTTTACAACGACGAGGGCAAGCCCGAATCCGGCGTGAAAATTCATTTGAGCGGATTCGACCAGCCGACTGGGGAAGGAACGACCGATGCCGCAGGCAAGTTCGAGTTCAAGGTTTGCGACGGCAAAGTTCGATTGAATGCGAACACCGAACGAACTTCTTCAACGGTTGATGCCACCGCGGGGGAAACGAATATCATCATCTATCTTGGATTGGGGAACGGTCGGAGCGACAGAGTTTCCGGCGTCGTCAAAATGCCAGATGGCAAACCGGCGGCTGGGGCCGAATTGATGGTTTTCCCTTCGAAGGGAAACATCCACTGGACGAAGACCGACTCCGAGGGCGCTTTCACCCGAATTTGGGCGCTGCAGCCTTGGCAGCGCGCCACCGGCGCCCAGCTCTTTGTCCGGGATGCCTCCCATAATCTGGCCGCCCTCGCTCCGTTGGATGCGGACGTTACCAATATGGAAGTAAAACTGATCCCCGCGTTGACCGTTTCGAGTGTTGTCAAAAATACAAATGAAACGGCTCTGACCAACGGCGCTTATTCTTTGATCGTGCGCGCCGGCAATTCCTCAGAAACGTGGGACACGGACAACGGGAGCGTCGACGGGAATGGCCGTTTTGAAATCAAAGGCTTGCCCATCGAAGGAAGTTTCACGCTGGGCGTTTGCGCCAAAGGTTACAGCGAGTTCCAGCAGCAGATCGCGCCGAATCAGGAGACAAACCGGTTGGAATTGCCCCCGTTCATATTGAATGTGGCGGATCGCATCATCAAAGGCCGAGTGCTCGATGATGACGACAAACCGCTCGTGGCGGCCAGCGTTTCCATCAGCGGAGACGGCCAGCCGAACGACCACGTCACGACGGACAAGAGTGGCGGGTTTGAATTCAAAGTCTGCGAAGGGGAGGTGCGCATTTTTGCGACCGCTTCAGGCGGGGGCAAGTCATTCCAAGCGACGGCCGAGGCGGGCGATACCAATATCATCATGCGCGCCACGGAGTCGAACCTGGGCAACGCCAAGCCTCATCGCCTCAATGGCATCGTTATGGATACTGACGGGAAACCCGTGGCGGGCGCGCAAGTGGCGATTCTCCCCGCCAGCGGCCCGGCGCAGTGGAAAACCACCCGCGGCGACGGTTCATTCGCGCTGACGTGGGCGATCCAACCGTGGCTCATGCAAGGCGGCGGCCCCATGCTGGTCGCGCGCGCGGCCGCCCAGGATTTGGGCGCCTTCCTGCCGTTCGACGCCGAGCGGACGAACATCGAGATTCACCTCAAGCCAGCCGTATCTTTGACAGGTTTCGTGCGAAACCCGGATGAATCGGCCTTTCCCGGCGCGACGCTTTCGGTCGCCGCCAAGATTGGCAATCACGAATCAGAAATGCCGGTGGCGCCGGTGAAAAGTGACGCCCAAGGCCGCTTCGAATTCAAGAGCATGCCTGCGGAAGCCACCTTTATGGTAACCGCCTCCGCGGATGGCCACGGCCAGAGCCAGCAGCCGATTCGGACCGATAGTTCCACCAACCACGTTGAATTATTCCCGCTTTACCTGAAGCTGGCGGACAGTTTCATCGCCGGGCAGGTGCTTGATGATGACGACAAACCGGTCGCGGATGCGGAAGTGCACATCGACGGCATTGATCAGCCCAAGACGGAGGCGAGGACTGATCGCCAGGGCCGCTTTCATGCCACGGTTTGCAAGGGAGCCGTGCACCTGTTTGTGAATGATCAAGGCGGCTACAACCAGCTTGCCGCGGAATCAGGGGATACAAACGTCGTTTTGGTTGTGGGACAAACAAGCACGTTTGGCGGCGGGCCATCGCACCGCGTCCTCGCCACAGTGATGGATGCGGAAGGGAAACGGGTTCCCGGCGCGCAGGCCGCAATATTCCCTGGGACTTTCGCGTTGAAATCTCATTGGAAGAAAACGGGAACCAACGGCGCGGCCCGACTCACCTGGTCACTCCAGCCGTGGCAATTGCAGAACGGCAATTTTCCGATGGCCATTGCCCGCGATCCTGCCCGCAACGCCGCCGGCGTCGCGGATTTGCATGAGACCGACACCAACGTGTCCCTTCAGTTGGAGCCTGCAATGATTGTGTCCGGGCTGGTCAAGAGTGAGGACGGCGCGCCGCTGGCCGGCGCGCGAGTCGATATTCAAGTCAAAGCCGCCAATGCCTTTGCGAAAATGGAGGATCAACCCGCTGAGACGGATGCAGCCGGAAGGTACCGGCTCAAATGCCTCCCGCCCGGCCAGCAATATGCTATCATCATCTCGGCCAGCGGGCGCGGCAAGAGCCAGTTGTCAATTCAATCATCCACCAGGACGAATTATCTGGAAATGCGGGCGGTGGAACTCAAGACCGCGAATCGCGTGATCGCCGGGCGGGTGGTGGACGAAAAAAATGCGCCGCTGGCGGGAGCCTCCGTTTACGCAAGCGGCGAAGGGCAGGTCGACGCCTACATGGTCACGGATAGCAAGGGATGCTTTCATTTCAAGGTTTGTGAAGGGCAGGTCAATTTTACTGCCAACAGCCCGCAGGGAGGCTTCGCCCAGGGCGGGGCCGAGGCGGGTGAAACGAATGTCGTCCTGCAAGTTGGCGTCCGCAGGCGCGGAATGATCGGGAATGACCTGACCGACTCGCTGCCCGAATCGCACCTGGCTGGCAAACCCTTGCCGAGCCTTGCGGACGCTCACTTGCCCGAGAAAACCGTGACGGCTGGATTGCCTGTGCTGTTGTGTTTATTTGACGCCGGCCAGCGAGCGTCGCGCCAGATGATGAAGCAGTTGAACGAGCCATCGCTGCAATTGCGCGACAAGGGCGTAGTTGTGATTGGCGTTCAAGCCGTCATTACTGGCGGGGAAATCTTTAACCAATGGCGGGCGGAAAGCCCCGTTTCCTTTCCGATCGGGAGGGTCACGGAAAAAACGAATTCAACGAAATGGATTCTGGATTCAAAATCATTGCCCTGGCTTATCCTGACCGACGCCTCGCACAAAGTTGTGTCCGACGGATTCAAAGTCCAGAACCTCGACCAGGAATTGAAGAAAATATCCCGGTAGAAACAAGCGGATGTATTATAGAACGCTCTATTGAAAACTGACACTCCTCCGATTGCTAAGATGGAAATAGTTCGAATTCGAGCGAACAGGGACAGGGCTTCCATTGTTGCAGAGATTGGTCTGCCTTACCGGTCTCCGGAAGGCTTCTGGCGGACTCCGGTTGCGTTGCATGGTTTGGATGGTCGGTTGAATGACATGTGCGGAGAAGATTCAATGCAGTCGCTTTCGTTCGCTCTCGAAATGGTGCGTCGTCGGTTGACATCCATTATTGAGAAAGGTGACCAGTTGTTTGACACAGAAGGCAGTAAGTTTGAAATCGATGCATATTTTCCGAGGTCGAATTAACTGACACGGAGATACCAAATTAGGATTTACGGCGCGAGCCGGTCGATCTTCCATGATTGATCTTCCTGCCGCGTGTATAAAAAGCGATCATGCAAACGGCTGCGGCGTCCTTGCCAGAACTCGATGTCGCGCGGAATAATTCGGAAGCCGCCCCAGAATGAGGGCAGGGGGATCTCGCCTTCGCCAAATTTCCTCTTCATTTCCTCCAATTTTTGTTCGAGGAAGGATCGAGTGGTTATGACGGAACTCTGCGGGGAAACCCACGCGCCAAGCTGGCTTCCACGCGGCCGCGTTAGGAAATATGCGAGGGACTCCGCGGTGCTCACCTTTGTGACTGTGCCCGAAACGATCACCTGCCGCTCCAGTGCCAGCCACGGAAATAAAGCGCAAACTTGCGGGTTTTCGGACATTTGCCGCGCTTTGCGGCTCTCGAAATTGGTGAAGAAAACGAACCCGCGTTCGTCATAGCTTTTCAGAAGGACGGTGCGGACGGAGGGACGCATGTCGGCGCCTGTTGTGGCGATGCTCATCGCGTTTGGTTCAATAACTTTGGCCTCCAAAGCCTCCTGAAACCAAAGCGCGAACTGCTCGAATGGATCGGGCTTCAGATGCTCCAGATCCAGTTCGCCCCGCGTGTATTCCGAGCGCAGTCCGAACTTTGTGACGTTATCCATGACGGAGAATAGTCTCCATCACGGCCCGGCAAAAAGTCAAAGCGCAATGCGTCAGTTCGCCGCTCCGGGTCGCGAAGCGAGGTAGGGACGCCTCGCCGAGGCGTCCGATTCCGTGATGTTTTTCGAAAGCGCTCGGACTTGCGAACGTCCCCGGACGCCTCACCGAGGCGTCCCTACCTTTCCCTATACGGCGCGGCGGCCGGAGATCAAGTCCACCAGGACCATCACGACGGCAACTACCAAAAGAATGTGAATGAATCCGCCAAGGGTGTAGCTCGTCACAAGTCCAAGGAGCCAGAGCACGATTAAAATAACTGCCAATGTATATAACATAACGTTTCCTTTTTGTGGCAGCGCAGCGCCGCCGTTTCGGTTGTTTGTCGCGGTAACTTCGCTTCGCTTTGGCGCTTTGGCCAGTAGGGTGGAACCCGGTGTGACGAGTATTTGACACCCCCGTCGTTCGGAGCGTGGGGTATTGTCCGTATATCCGAATCCTCCGCGATGGCGGATGTTGCGGAGGCCTGCAATCGGCGGCTCGCGGGCGAGAATCACGGTGGCTCTCGCCGTTGCGGGCGGATTGATGCCAAGGGCGCCTTCGACACTCGATGGGAACCAGGGAGACAAAAAGAAAAGGAGCAGATTTTATGTTAAGCAAAGTTAAATCAATTAAAGGATTCAAACTGGAAGCCATTGACGGCGACATCGGCAAGGTGGAGGAATTTTATTTTGACGACCGCCGCTGGACCATTCGCTACCTCGTCGCCGACACCGGCACGTGGCTGGCGGAACGGCAGGTCTTGATTTCGCCCTATGCGCTACTGAGCGTGCTCAAGGACGACAAACACATCAGTGTCAATTTGACGAAGAAGCAAATCGAAGAAAGCCCGTCGCTTTACACGGACAAGCCCGTTTCGCAGCAATTCGAAGAGGCGTATTATGGCTATTACGGCTGGCCGATGTATTGGTCCGGGCCATACACTTGGGGCGTCAACCCGTACCTGATGCGCGAGTTTGACCAAGCAAAGGAACCCGCCGAAAAGGCGCAGGCCAAGGCGTGGGATCATCATCTTCGCAGCACGGCGGATGTTTCCGGCTACCATGTGCAGGCGGTCGACGGGGAAATTGGCCATGTCAGCGATTTTATAATTGATGACGACAATTGGTCCATCCGTTATCTCGTGGTGGACACGCGCAATTGGCTGCCGGGCAAGAAAGTGCTCGTGTCGCCGCGCTGGATTGAGCGGGTAAGCTGGCCGGAATCCAAAGTCTTCGCCAATTTGTCACGCGAGGCCATCCAGGAATCGCCGGAATACACCGACGAATTTTTACTTACTCGTGACTATGAAACAGAGCTTCATCGGCATTATAATCTTGAAGGTTATTGGGTCGATGAACTTACGATCAGCCAGGAACGCCCCTGATTTCATCGCCGGCATAGTCGCGCTTGGGATTGCATGACACCGGCGCGCGGCAGCATTTTGACCCTCAACGGCGGCTCCTCGAGCATCAAGTTCGCTTTGTTCGAGGAGCAAGGGCGGGAGCTCGCGCGCGCCCTGCATGGGAAAATTGACCGCATCGGCCTCAGCGGCACGCAAATGTCGTTTACAACGCCGGGCGGAGGAAAGCCGAAAACGCAGCCGATGACCGCATCGTCCAACAAGGCTGGCGCGATGGCGCTCATCGATTGGCTTGAAAAAGAAAACGCTCTTGAAACGGTGCGCGGCGTCGGCCATCGTGTCGTCCACGGCATGCAACACACCGAGCCTGAGCTGGTGACTGACAAGTTGCTGGGCGATCTTCGGCGCATTAGCCCGAACGATCCCGAACATCTGCCTCGCGAGTTAGAATTGATGGAGGCCTTCCGCGAACGGCGTCCCACAGTTCGGCAAGTCGCATGTTTCGATACCGCTTTTCACCGGACAATGCCGCGGGTGGCGAAACTGCTTCCGCTGCCGCGGCGTTTTGATAAGGAGGGAATCCAGCGCTATGGTTTTCACGGACTTTCTTACACTTACTTGATGTCCGAGCTTGTCCGCTTAAAGGATCCGGCGGCGAAAAAGGGACGTGTCATCCTTGCGCACCTGGGCAATGGCGCGAGCATGGCGGCGGTGCGGAACGGCAAGAGCATCGACACCAGCATGGGTTTTACGCCGACGGCTGGACTGGTGATGAGCACGCGTTCCGGCGATCTCGATCCCGGTCTGGCTGCGTTTCTTGCCCGCACGCAGAAAATGTCGCCCCATCAATTCTACGAGATGGTCAATCATAAATCGGGCCTTCTCGGAATTTCCGGGACGAGTTCGGACATGCGCGATTTGGAAGCGGCGGAAGCCAAAGATATCCGAGCGGCGGAAGCGATCGAGCTGTTTTGTTATCAGGCGAAAAAGTGGATCGGGTCGTTCGCGGCCGCGCTTGGAGGGGTGGACACGCTCGTGTTCGCTGGAGGCATCGGCGAAAACAGCCCGGCCGCCCGCCGGCAGATTTGCGAAGGCTTGGAATTTCTCGGCGTAAAATTGGATCAATCCAAAAATAAAAGGAGCGCCCCTGTTATTTCCGCGGAAAAGGCAAAGGTCGCCGTCCGCGTGATTCGCACCGACGAAGAAATTGTAATCGCCCGCGCGGTGCAGCGTTTGCTCGAATCGGGCTCGGGCAAATAGTGAAATTGAGACTTATGGAAACAAACACACTACAACCGGAACTGCTTCAAAAAATGGACGCGTATTGGCGCGCCTCCAATTATTTGTCCGTCGGGCAAATTTTCCTTTATGACAACCCGCTTCTCAAGCGGCCGCTGCAGAACGGCGACGTCAAACACATGCTGCTGGGCCATTGGGGGACGACGCCGGGCCAGAATTTCATTTACACGCACTTGAACCGTATCATCAAGAAATATGATTTGGACATGATTTACGTTTCCGGCCCCGGCCATGGCGGTCCGGCGGTGGTGAGCCACACTTATCTTGAGGGCACTTACAGCGAAATTTATCCCAACATCAGCCAGGATGAAGAGGGGTTGCGCAAACTGTTCCTGCAATTTTCCTTTCCCGGCGGCATTCCCAGCCACGCTTCCCCGGAGACGCCGGGATCAATTCACGAAGGCGGGGAGCTTGGATATTCATTGAGCCATTCCTTCGGCGCAGTATTTGACAATCCCGGCTTGATGGTAGCCTGCGTCGTCGGCGACGGCGAGGCGGAGACCGGCCCGCTCGCCACCGCCTGGCACTCGAATAAATTTCTCGATCCCGCCAACGACGGCGCGGTGCTGCCGATTCTTCATCTCAACGGCTACAAGATCGCCAATCCGACGATTTTTGCGCGCATCACGCGCGAGGAATTGGAGCAATTCTTTCGCGGCTGCGGCTGGGTGCCGATTTTTGTCGAAGGCCACGAGCCGGAAAAAATGCACGCGGCGATGGCGGCTGCGCTCGATTCCGCTGTGGAGAAAATCAAGGAAATCCAGAAAGCCGCCCGTGAAAACGGCAACACCGAGCGTCCGCGCTGGCCGATGATTATCTTAAATTCGCCCAAGGGCTGGACCGGCCCGAAGGTTGTTGACGGGCTGCAAATTGAAGGGACGTTTCGTTCGCACCAAGTGCCGCTGGCCGATCCGGTCACGCATCCCGGCCACTTGAAATTGCTGGAAGACTGGCTGCGCAGTTACCGCCCGGAGGAATTTTTCGACGACCAGGGCCGCTTGAGATCCGAATTAGCCGAACTCGCTCCGAAAGGCGAGCGCCGCATGGGCTCAAATCCGCACGCCAACGGAGGGATTTTGCTGCGGGACCTGCGCATGCCGGAATTTCGCAATTACGCAGTGGAAGTTTCTGCCCCCGGCATCACGGGCATTGGCGATACGCGCGTCCTTGCGCCGTTTGTCCGCGATGTTGCGAAATTCAACATGGAGCAGAAAAATTTCCGGCTGTTCGGCCCGGACGAAACCATTTCCAACGGCCTCGGCAAAATATTTGAAGTGACCTCCCGGCAATGGGAAGGCTCGACTGTGCCCGGCGACGAAGCGCTGGCGCGCGCGGGACGCGTCATGGAAGTCTTGAGCGAGCATCAATGCGAAGGCTGGCTTGAAGGCTATCTTCTGACCGGCCGGCACGGTTTGTTCAATTGCTACGAGGCCTTCATTCACATTGTGGATTCCATGTTCAACCAGCACGCCAAATGGTTGAAGGTGACAGCGGGGCTTCCGTGGCGGCGGCGCATTGCTTCGCTGAATTACCTGCTGGCCTCGCACGTCTGGCGGCAGGACCATAACGGCTTCACGCATCAAGACCCCGGTTTTCTCGATCACGTTGTCAATAAAAAGGCGGAAGTGGTGCGCGTTTATCTCCCTCCCGACGCCAACTGCCTGCTTTCGGTTATGGATCACTGCTTGCGCAGCCGGCACTACGTCAACGTGGTCGTCGCCGGCAAGCATCCCGCGCCGCAGTGGCTCACGATGGATGCCGCTGTCAAACATTGCACGGAAGGCATTGGCATCTGGAGCTGGGCCAGCAACGACCAGGAAACTTCGCCAGATGTCGTCATGGCCTGCTGCGGCGATGTGCCAACGTTGGAGACGCTGGGCGCGGTTTCGATTTTGCGCGAGCATCTGCCGAAATTGAAAATTCGCGTGGTCAATGTGGTTGACTTGATGAAACTGCAGCCGAAGTCGGAACATCCGCATGGGCTGACCGATATGGATTTCGACGCCTATTTCACAAAGGACAAACCGGTGATATTTGCGTTTCACGCTTATCCCTGGTTGATTCATCGCCTGACCTATCGCCGCACCAACCACCACAACATCCATGTTCGTGGCTACAAGGAAGAGGGCACCATTACAACCCCATTCGACATGACGGTGCTGAACGAATTGGATCGATTCCATCTCGTGATGGATGTCGTTGATCGCGTTCCGCGAACGGGCGACAAGGGCGTTTACCTCAAGCAAATGCTTAGGGATAAATTGACCGAGCATCGCCATTACATCCAGACGAACGGCCAGGATTTGCCGGAGATTCGCAATTGGAAATGGTCGACGCCCGCCGCTGATGTTTCAAAAAAATCTCGCAATAAATCCTCGGTCGCGGAATCCTCAGCGGGCCAGTCAACTTAATTTGACGATGGATCTAGGAAGGCCGAGTTGCGGTAGGGCCCGGCTTCTGCCGAGCCATCTTCCGCGCGGCGGACGGCTCGGCAGGAGCCTGGCCCTACCGACTGGTCGAACAGTAATTAGGCGAACACCCTATGTGCCGGGGAGAAGCCTCCCGCGCATAGTGTTTCGCGCAGCGTAAGGGTGGAATGAGTTCAAATATAAGTCCTCTTGCAGGGAAATTGCCGGAGCCGGGAATGTTGGTCAACGTTTCCAAGCTCGTCACCGCATATTATACAGACGCGCCAGACCTGGGCGTGCGCGCGCAGCGCGTAGCCTTCGGCACCTCCGGCCATCGCGGCACTTCGCTGAACACCTCGTTCAACGAAAATCACATTTTGGCCATCACGCAGGCCATCTGCCAGTATCGCAGCCAGCAGGGCACGAACGGTCCGTTGTTTTTGGGAATCGACACCCACCCGCTTTCGATCCCGGCGGCGGCCACCGCTCTGGAAGTCCTGGCCGCCAATGGTGTCAATGTGATGATCGCCGAGGAAGGCGAATACACACCAACGCCTGCGGTTTCGCACGCAATCCTCACTTACAACGCCGGGCGCAAAGATGGATTGGCGGATGGCATTGTCATCACGCCATCGCACAATCCGCCGCAGGACGGCGGATTCAAGTACAACGGCACCGATGGCGGCCCGGCCGCTTCAACGGCGACAGGGTGGATCGAAAAGCGCGCCAACGAAATTCTTGAAAGTTCGTTTGACAGCATCAAGCGAATTCCATTGGCTCGCGCTTTGAAGGCTCCGACCACCCATCGCCACGATTATGCAACGGCCTACATTTCCGATCTCGCGGCGGTGGTCGACCTGGATGCGGTGCGCGGATCGAAATTGAATCTGGGCGCTGACCCGCTGGGCGGGGCGGGTGTTCGTTACTGGAGGCGCATCGCGGAGAAATATGGTTTGAATTTGACAGTGGTGAGCGAGGAAGTGGATCCGACATTCCGTTTCATGACGCTCGATTGGGACGGACAGATTCGCATGGATCCTTCGTCCTCGTATGCCATGCGCCGGTTGATCGGCATGAAGGATCGCTTCGATCTCGCTTTCGGGTGCGACACCGACCACGACCGCCATGGCATCGTAACCAAGAGCGTCGGATTGATGCCGACAAATCATTATCTGGCGGTGGCCATATTTTATCTTTTCCAAAACCGACCGGAGTGGTCTGTGTCTGTCGGCGTTGGCAAGACGCTGGTGAGCAGTGGGATGATCGACCGCATCGCCAAGAAATTGAATCGCAAGCTCATTGAATTTCCGGTCGGTTTCAAGTGGTTCGTCGAAGGACTCATCGGTGGAACGCTCGGATTTGCGGGAGAGGAAAGCGCGGGCGCGACCTTCATCCGGCGCAAGGGCGGCGCGTGGACGACGGACAAAGATGGCCTGATTCCATGCCTTCTCGCGGCGGAAATTACATCGAAGCTTGGCGCGGATCCCGGCCAAATTTACAAGACGCTAACGGGCGAATTCGGCGAACCGTTTTACGATCGAGTCGAAGCTTCGGCCACTCCAGAGCAAAAGACACTCCTCTCAAAACTTTCGCCCGAGCAGGTCAAGAGCCAGGAATTGGCCGGCGAGAAAATCGAAAACGTGCTGACGACCGCCCCCGGCAACGGCGCAGCCATCGGCGGCTTGAAAGTGTCCACGCAAAACGGATGGTTCGCCGCCCGCCCTTCCGGCACGGAAAATATTTACAAAATTTACGCCGAGAGTTTCCGCAGCGCGGAACATTTGCGCCAGATTTTGGGAGAAGCCCAAACCATTGTCAGCGATGCGCTGGCCGGCGGGCAGAAACGATGACCCATGAATAAATCCAGCGATCAACCCGCTCCCACCATTTTTGTCATTTTCGGCGGCGGAGGCGATTTGACCTGGAGGAAATTGGGCCCCGCTCTGTTCGACCTCGCGCAGGATCGCAGCATGCCCGAGAAGTTCGCCATCCTCGCCGTCGATCGCGCGAGCATGAGCGACCAAAAATTGCGGCAGCGCCTGCACGAAGGCGTGAAAAAATTCTCGCGCACCGGCTCGAAAGCAGGGAAAGCGTGGAACCAATTCGCCGAGCATATTTTTTACATGCAGGGCGATTTTACCAAGCTTCCGACTTATACCGCGCTTGGGGCGCAATGCGACAAATTTGAAAAAGAATGGGGCGCGGAGACGCATCGGATTTTCTATATGGCAACGCCCCCGAGCATGTTTGGTGAAATTCCAAATTTTCTCGGCAAAGCAGGGCTTTCGAAGGGATTGGAAACTTCGCGCATTGTCTGCGAAAAGCCGATTGGCTATGACCTTGAGTCGGCGAAGAAATTGAATGAAACGCTTGGCCGGAATTTCGACGAAAAACAGATTTTTCGCATTGACCATTATCTTGGCAAAGAAACGGTGCAGAACATTCTCGCCTTTCGCTTTGCCAATCCGCTGTTCGAGCCGATTTGGAACCGGCGCTACGTGGAATACGTGACGATCACCGCCGCGGAAACGGTCGGCGTGGAGCATCGCGGGGGCTATTACGAGCACGCGGGCGCACTGCGAGACATGGTGCAAAATCACTTGATGCAATTGATGTGCCTCGTTGCGATGGAACCGATGATTTCCTTCACCGCCGACGAAATCCGCAACAAAAAGGTGGATGTCCTGCACGCCGTGCGCCCGCTGACCGCTGAATCCGTCCACGGCTCGGCCGTGCGCGGACAATACGGCCCCGGGGTGACCGATGGCAAAAAAGTTCCCGGCTATCGGCAGGAAGAGGGCGTCGCGCCGGATTCGCAAACCGAGACATTTGTCGCTCTGAAACTTTTCATCGATAATTGGCGCTGGCAGGAGGTGCCGTTTTATTTGCGCACCGGCAAACGCCTCGCGCGGCAGGCTTCGGAGATCACCATTCAATTTCGCGGCGTTCCGCACCAGGCTTTTCCCACCGAATGCACGCTTGACTGGCAGCCCTCGCGCCTGACAATTTCCATCCAGCCGGATGAGGGCATCGTCCTGCGATTTCAGGCGAAGCATCCCGGCCCGAAAATGCATTTGCGCTCGGTCGAGATGAAGTTCAATTACCAGGACGCCTTCGAGACAAAATCGCCGGACGCCTACGAGACGCTGCTGTGGGATATCATGAAAAACGACCCGCTGCTGTTCATGCGGAACGATCAAGTCGAGGCGGCATGGCAGATTCTGATGCCGCTCATCGACGTGTGGTCGGCCGCGCCGCCGGGCGATTTTCCGAATTACGCCGCAGGTTCATGGGGGCCGGAGGCGGCGCAGGGCTTGATGGATTGCGGGCATAGCTGGCCGCTGCCAACGGAACTGTCGCCGAAGAAAACGGTTCCGAAGAAAATTTCCTAGGATATGGGCGCGATGAAAATCATGGTCATAGACGTCGGCGGCACGCACATCAAAGTGCGTTCGACCGAGCATCCCGAGCGAGTGGAAATTCCCTCGGGCAAGAAGATGACAGCAAAAAAAATGGTGGCTGCTGTCAAAAAGCTGACGCGCGGTTGGAAATACGATGTCATCACCATTGGCTATCCCGGGACGGTCTTTCACAACCACATTGCCGCAGAGCCTCACAATTTGGGGGCGGGTTGGATTGGGTTCCGTTTTCAAAGGGCGTTCAAGTGTCCGGTCAAGATTATCAATGATGCCGCAATGCAGGCGGTCGGCAGTTACCAGGGGAGGCGGATGCTTTTTTTAGGGCTTGGCACCGGGCTCGGTTCAGCCATGATCGTGGATGGCGTTCTTGAAGCGATGGAGTTGGCGCACATGACATATCGCAAAGGCAAGACATACGAGGATTACCTTGGGCTGGCGGGATTGGAGCACTACGGAAAAAAGAAATGGCGCCACTACGTCGCGGATGTCACCAAGAAACTCAAAGCCGCCCTCGAAGCGGATTACGTTGTTCTGGGCGGAGGCAACGCGCGGCTTTTGAAGAAACTCCCCCCTGGCGCCCGCCTCGGCGATAACGCGAATGCGTTTCGCGGCGGCCTCCGCCTGTGGACTCACACCAAACAACCAAAGCGCGTCATCGTTTAACCCATAGCCAAAATGCTGAAGGCCATCAGTCCGATGTTCGACCCTGCGTCGGCGCAGGCGGCGGCGATATCGGATGTTTTTATTGGGACCTTGGCGGTTTGCGCGGTGATTCTGGCGATTGTGGCGGGGTTGATCGCTGTTTGTTTGATTCGCTTTCGCCATCGTGAAGGCGCGGAGGATCCTCCCTCGTATTTTGGCAATCGCAATTTGGAAATCGCCTGGACGGCTGTCCCGACCCTGATCGTCGCCGGTTTGTTCGTCTTGACAGCCCGGGGAATGCGTTTGTCCGATCCGCCCGCAAAAGACAAACCGGATCTGATTGTCGTGAGCCATCAGTGGTGGTGGGAGGCGCGCTATCCAGATTCTTCGGCAGTCGTGGCCAATGAAATCCACATTCCCGTTGGAAGCAACTGGCTGGTGCAATTGGAATCGGCCGACGTAATTCACGATTTTTGGGTGGCGCGACTGGGCGGAAAAATCGACGTCGTTCCCGGCCTCACCAATTATCTCTGGCTTTCCGCGCAGTCGCCGGGGACTTACGACGGCACCTGTGCCGAGTATTGCGGCGCGCAGCATTCGTGGATGCGCTTTCTCGTCGTGGCCGATCCTCCCGATAAATTCAACGAATGGCTGCGCGCGCAATCGGCCCCGGCGCAGGCGTCGTCGTCGGGAGTTTTGGAACAAGGTTTGAAAACGTTCCAGGACAAAACATGCATCAATTGCCACACGATTCGCGGTGTCTCAGGGATATCAACGGCAGCGCCTGATTTGACGCACGTTGCGGGGCGGAAAAATTTGGGTGCTGGAATTTTGCCAATCACGGAAACAAATCTGTATCGCTGGCTGAAGGATCCGCAATCCATCAAGCCTGCGTGCCTCATGCCGAATTTGAATCTGACGGACGCCGATGCCAACGCGCTGGCGCAATACCTCGCCACTCTCAAATGAGCGCGATGGCCCCAGCGCAGGAAAACGCCGAAGCCGCGGAGAAAGCCAGCCTCCACCACGGCTTGTTCGGATGGGTGGCGACGGTCGATCACAAGCGCGTGGGGATATTGTATTTGTTGACGGCGATGTTTTTCCTGCTTGTCGGCGGCGCGGAAGCGTTGCTGCTTCGGATTCAATTGATCCGCCCTAATAATCATTTTCTCTCTCCAGACGCCTTCAATCAGCTCTTCACGATGCACGGCACGACCATGATTTTTCTGGTCGTCATGCCGGCGCTCATCGGGCTGGCCAATTATTTGGTGCCGCTGATGATCGGCGCGCGCGACATGGCGTTTCCGCGGCTCAACGCGCTCGGTTATTGGCTGCTGCCGTGCGGCGGATTTCTGCTGCACTTCAGCCTGCTGGTCGGCGGCGCGCCCGCGGTGGGATGGTTCAGCTACGCGCCGCTGAGCGAGACGCCGTTTGCGTCGACGCAGGGAGTGGATTTTTGGGTGCTTGCGCTGCTGGTGTTGGGAATCGGGTCGGTCGCCGCCTCCGTAAATCTGGTCGCCACCATTTTCACGCTGCGTCCGCCGGGTTTGACAATCAAGCGCCTGCCGTTGTTCGTGTGGATGATTTTGATCAATTCGTTCCTGATCATCCTGGCCATGCCCGCCTTGAACGCGGACATCATCATGCTGCTGATCGACCGCCAGCTCGGAGCGCATTTCTTCACGGCGGCGCACGGCGGGTCAGTGATATTATGGCAGCATTTCTTTTGGGCCTTTGGCCATCCCGAAGTTTACATCCTTGCGCTGCCGGCTTTCGGAATCATTTCGGAAATCGTCCCGGTCTTTTCGCGCCGGCCAATTTTTGGCTACGAGTTTGTGGCTGGTTCGACGGTGGCCATCGCGTTGCTGAGTTTTGGCGTTTGGGCCCATCACATGTTCGCGGTCGGCATGGGGCATCCGATGGATTTGTTTTTCGCGGCGAGCAGCATGCTGATTGCAGTGCCGACCGGGATTAAAATCTTTGCCTGGAGCGCGACCATGTGGGGCGGCGCGATTCGTTTGACAACGTCAATGATGTTTGCGGTGGCCTTTCTCATTCAATTTACCGTTGGCGGCTTGAGCGGAATCACGTTTGCCGTCGTGCCCATTGATTGGCAGGTCACAGACACTTACTATTTGGTCGCGCATTTTCATTACGTGCTTTTTGGCGGAACGTTCTTCGCCATTCTCGGCGGCATATATTATTGGTTTCCGAAAATGACCGGGAGAATGCTTTCCGAAAAAATCGGAAAGCTGAATTTTTGGACGGCGCTCATCGGTTTCAATGGCGCGTTTTTCGTGCAGCACATTCTCGGCTTGATGGGAATGACGCGGCGCATTTACACCTATCCAGATTTGCCAGGATGGGGGATTTTGAACGTCGTTTCCAGCGTCGGCGCGTTTGTCCTCGGCTTCAGCGTGCTCATTTTGATTTGGAACATTGCGGTGAGCCTGCGCCACGGCGAACCCGCGGGGGACAATCCATGGCGGGCGTGGACGTTGGAATGGGCCACCACTTCGCCGCCGCCGGAGCATAATTTCGACCGCGTGCCGCCAGTGCGCAGCCGCCGTCCCTTGTGGGATTTGGCGAACCCGGCTCGGCGCGATCCCGAAGATGGCGCGCCGAGTGCGAAAAAAGCGAGAGTGTGGGAGAAAAACGAAATCGGCATGGGGACTTTTCTAATTTCCGAGGCCTCATTTTTCGTGATGTTGATTCTGGCGTATCTCTATTACAACGGCCATGAAATGACCGGACCGAGCGCCGCGAAATCCCTGGAAATCGCCAAGTCTGGAATTTTCACAATTTGTCTTCTTGCGAGCAGCGTCACGTTTTGGCTGGCGGAACGAAAACTTTTCGCAGGCAACCAAAAAGGTTTTGTGAAGATGATGCTCGTGACAATTTTGCTGGGAGTGATTTTCATCATTGGCCAGGGGTTCGAGTACGCGCGGCTGTTCCACGACGGAGTCGTCATCAACTCAAACTTGTTTGCCACCACATTTTTCACTTTGACAGGCTTCCACGGCATTCACGTTTGCGTTGGCCTGGCAATGCTGGCGGTGGTGACGTGGCTTGGTTTTGCGGGGGATTTCCGAACTGGACGATTTGAAGCCGTGAAGAGCGTCGGGCTTTACTGGCATTTTGTGGATGTGGTGTGGATCGCGGTTTTCTCGGTGGTTTATTTGAAGACGCTTTTATGACAACCGCGCAATTTTTTAAATCGGCTTGGGAATGGAACGCGTGGGTGGTTGGCTTTTGTGCCGCAGGAGCCGTGGCTTACGGGGTTCGTCGAAAATTTCGTTTTGACAGCCGGACTGGATGGCTGGCGGCCGGGCTGGCGCTGTTCTTTCTGACGCTGGCCTCGCCGGTGGACACACTGGCGGACGGCTATCTCTTCAGCGCGCACATGCTGCAGCATCTTCTTCTGCTGCTGATCATTCCGCCGCTCATCTTGTTGAGCATTCCGGTCGGCGCGCGTCCGGCAAAGTTTCGCTTTCTCGATTGGACCGCGCGTCTGCCAATCGTTTGCTGGATTCTTGGCTTGGGCGGCATGTGGCTCTGGCATGCGCCGACCTTGTGCAACGCCGCAGTGGCCACCCCGTGGATTCATCGCGTGCAGTATGCTTCGCTCATGGGAATGGGTCTCGCATTTTGGTGGCCCATCATCGGGCCGTGGGAAGAACAGCGCCTTTCGCCAATGACGGGCATTGCCTATTTGGTCACCGCCTGCCTGGGCTGCACGTTGCTTGGGATTATCATTACGTTTTCGCCGGTCGAAGTGTGCTCAATTTATTTGCATCCGCAGGATCGCCTCGGTGTGCTGCCGCTGATTCAACACGAATGGGCCCTCACGCCTTCGCGCGACCAGCAATTGGGCGGCTTGTTGATGTGGGTGCCCGCGTGCATCGTCTATTTTACAGCGATCCTGGGCATGCTAAACCGCTGGTATGCGGAAGGGAGTGCCGATATTGCGGGTAAGAGTAGGGTGCGCCAAAATGACAGGCGCGGCAGGGCGAGGCTCCTGCCGAGCCACACCCGCGAAGATGGCTCGGCAGGAGCCTCGCCCTGCCGAGATTCGCAATTAAACCAAACCAACAGAGGAGAAGCGCATGGACACTGAACACTCGACTCCGCCTCAAGTGAATTTGCCGCCCGGCTGGACGGCTCCGCAACCGGACGACTTGCCAGAGCCTTCGATATGGCCCGCGGCGCTGTCGCTGGCGATCATGTTCATCGTCTGGGGCTTGGTGAGCTCGCTGATTATTTCGGGCATTGGTTTGTTGTTGTTCGCGGTGTCGATGATTGGTTGGATTCGGGAGATTCGTCATGAAAGATCCAAACACGGAAAATAATCCAAATCCCGCGCCCTGCGCGTGCGCGGCCTCGCCTGCCGAAGTGTCGCGTCGAAAATTTCTCGAGCGTTTCAGCATTTTGCTGGGCAGTTTCGGCGCGGCGGTATTGGCGTTGCCGATGGTGGGTTTTATTTTCGCGCCGCTCTTCGAGCGTGACAAACAGATATGGCGGTCAGTCGGAGATCCCAAATCGTTCAAATTAGGAGAAACGAAGCAGGTCGCATTTGAAGATTCATCGCCATTGCCGTGGGCTGGCGTGACGGCAAGGACGGCGGCCTATGTGCGGAAGGTGGGGGAGGATTCGTTCATCGCGTTCTCGCTGAACTGCACGCATCTGGGCTGCCCGGTGCGCTGGCTGGAAGGAGCGAAATTATTCATGTGCCCGTGCCATGGCGGCGTTTATTACGAGGACGGCGCGGTTGCAGCCGGTCCTCCGCCAGCGCCGCTGCCGCGCTACCAAGTTCGGATTTATAAAGGGCAGGTGCAAATTCTCACCGCGCCTATCCCCATTTCCACCACATGATTCGCCGCGTTTTCATAAAAATCCGCGATTGGCTGGAGGATCGCACAGGCCTCGGGGCGATGATCGGCGAGCAGGCCAAGCACCTTGTGCCGCACGATGCGCGCTGGTGGTATGTCTTCGGCAGCGCGACGTTCTGCGCCTTCGTCATTCAGGTTGTCAGCGGAGTAGCGTTGGCGTTTGCTTATATTCCCTCTGCGGGCGACGCGTATCAAACGCTCCAATTCATCACCAACGAAGCGCCGTTTGGAAATTTCCTGCGAAGCCTCCATTACTACGGCGCCTCGGCCATGGTGCTGATGGTGGGGCTGCACATGGCGCAGGTGTTTTTGTTCGGCTCCTACAAATTTCCGCGCGAGCTGACCTGGGCGACGGGCGTGCTGCTGCTCGGGTTTACGCTGGTGATGGGATTTACCGGGCAGCTTTTGCGCTGGGACCAAACCGCGATCTGGTCGGTGGTGGTCGCGGCGGAACAAACCGGCCGCGTTCCCGTGATTGGCCCGTGGCTGGCTCATTTCACACTCGGCGGCGATACAGTGGGTGGGGCGACCTTGACACGATTTTTCGTTGTGCATGTCTTCATCATGCCCGCGTGCATTTTTGCTTTTGTCGGTTTGCATCTGATGCTGGTGTTGCGTCACGGGATTTCTGAGCCGCCGACTCCAGGCAAGCCCGTCAATCCAAAAACCTATCGCAAGGAATATAAGGAATTGATGGAGAAAACCGGCAAACCATTCTGGCCGGATGCCGCCTGGCGCGATGTCGTTTTCTGCGTGGGGATGATTTTGGGAATGGCGCTGCTGGCGATGATCGTTGGCGCGCCCGAACTTGGCAAGCCACCGGACCCGAGCATCGTCGGGGCTGATCCGCGGCCGGATTGGTATTTGCTGTGGTACTTCGGAGTGCTGGCGCTTTTGCCGCATGGCTCGGAGCGTTACTTCATGGTGTTTGCGCCGCTGATTGCAGGGTTCATACTGATCGTTATGCCGTTCATCGCAAACAAGGGCGAGCGGAGTTTTCGCCGTCGGCCGTGGGCGGTGGCGATGGTCGTTGCGGTGGTCATAATGATTTCGACCCTTTGGGTGGAGGGCGCGAAATCTCCATGGTCGCCGAACTTCGAGGCGAAGCCGCTTCCGGAATCCGTGGTCGGGGCAACGGGCGGCCCCGTGTTCGCTGGGGCGCAAAAATTTCATGACAAAGGCTGCCTCAATTGCCATTGGATCGACGGCAGCGGCGGGCGTCGCGGGCCGGACTTAAGCAACGTCGCAGATCGGTTGACGCGCGACCAAATGATTATCCGAATTTCCAATGGAGGCAACAACATGCCTGCGTTCGCCGCCAACCTAG
Source organism: uncultured Verrucomicrobiae bacterium (assembly GCA_963764165.1). Lineage (GTDB taxonomy): Bacteria > Verrucomicrobiota > Verrucomicrobiia > Limisphaerales > Palsa-1400 > Palsa-1400. The sequence continues at coordinate 1,651,791 of CAVXRD010000001.1, read as the reverse complement.
CCCCCGGCGACATGGATGATCTGGTCGCGTTTCTCCAATCGCGTCGCACCCCTCCAAAGCAAATGAACAAGGTTGACTCCGCGCCACAGGCGCATTGAAATCAGTCTCATGAATGAGACGAGGTTTTCGCGAGTTAAGGCCATTGCCGTTTTCGCATCGCTGCTCGGCATTTGCGGGCTGACTCGTCCGCTGGTCGCCCAAACCAATCTGCCCTTTGCCGACCCGCAACAAAGCATGGAGCGGACGTGTTTCCAAACACATGTCGCATGGAAGCCCGACTGCGATTTGCGCGCGGATGTCGCCATCGTCTATGGGTTCGACGCGAACGTTGAAGAGCGTGTGAAGTCGTGGCGCGACCGCGGCTATCGGGTTCATTTGATGACCGGCGTGGCGTGGGGCAATTACACTAATTTCCTCTTTGGGGGATTCGACGGGAAGGATCACAACGACGAACGGCAGACGGATCGCAGCGGCCGTGCGCACGGCCATGGCGGCGGCGCATACTATATGAGCCCGAGCACAAACTATGGCAATTACCTAAGCGCCGGAGTGCGCAAGGCTTTGGACGCCGGCGTCGAGGCCGTGCATCTGGAGGAACCAGAATTCTGGGTGCAAAACGGTTATTCCGATGGCTTCAAACGCGAGTGGCAAAGCTACTATGGCGAGCCGTGGCAGGCGCCGCATTCGTCGGTGGACGCGCAATGGCGCGCCTCCAATCTGAAATACTATTTGTATCGCCGCGCGCTGCAGCAAGTGTTTGACAGCATTTTGGCGTTCAACAAAGAGAAGGGCGCGCACGTCCGCTGCTACGTTCCGACCCACAGTTTGATCAATTACGCTGACTGGGGAATCGTCAGTCCGGAGTCGAGCCTGGCGCGCCTCAACGGCTGCGACGGTTACATTGCGCAGGTCTGGACGGGCACGTCGCGCACGCCGAATTTCTACCATGGGCAGGAGCGCGAGCGCACCTTTGACACGGCGTTTCTCGAATATGGCGCGATGCAGAATCTTGTCCGTTCCACAGGACGCACGGTTTGGTATCTGAACGATCCCATCGAGGACAATGGGAACCATGATTGGAACGATTACCAGCAGAATTGGGAATGCACGCTGACGGCATCGCTCTTCCAGCCGGAAGTCTCACGCTACGAAATCGCGCCGTGGCCCGAACGCATTTTCAATACGCGCTACCCACGCAACGGCCCGCGGGAGGACCGCAAAAAAATGCCCCCCGCCTACGCGACGGAGCTGCAAGTGATCTGGAATGCCCTCGACGACATGGCGCAAACGAACGTCTCATGGAATTGCGGCGCAACCGGACTAGGCGTGATCATCGGAGATTCGCTGATGTTCGAGCGCGGCGATCCTTCGCCGAGCGATTCGCGCCTAGGCGGTGTGTATGGGCTTGCGCTGCCGTTCCTCAAACGCGGATTGCCAGTGCAACCCATCCAACTCGAGGACGCGCAAATTCCCGGCTACCTCGACGGCGTTCATTGCCTGCTGATGAGCTATCATGGGATGAAACCGTTGACGCCGGAAGTTCACGCGGGCTTGGCCGATTGGGTGAAGCGCGGCGGCTTGCTCGTTTTCTGCGATGACGACGGCGACCCGTTCGATCGCGTCCGCGAATGGTGGAACACGAACGGCATGCATTACGCGACGCCGCGCCAGCATCTCTTCGAACAATTGGGTGTCGCGCAAAATGAAACAGGCCCGGTGAAAGTTGGGCAGGGCGAGTTGATCTGGCTGCACCACAATCCGGCGGTGCTTTCGCGCAAAGAGCGCGGTGACGAAGCTGTGGTGGACGCCGTCCGCCGCGGCGCGAGTGATCTGGCAAGCTCCATCGCTCCGCATTTCGCTTGGAGCGAGACCAATTGCCTTTACCTCAAGCGGGGCCCCTACATTGTCGCGGCGGGCCTTGATGAATCCATCGCCGGTGAACCGCGCGTGCTGAAAGGGCGATTCATCAATTTATTTGACTCCGAATTGAAAGTGCAGAGGGAAGTTGTCTTATCGCCGGGGCATCGATTTGTATTGCTCGATGTCGATGCGCCCGATATTGCCGGGCGCTCGCTGCTGGCGGCGGGCTGCCGCGCGGTGCCGCAAACCCAAAGCGCGGAGAAAATTTCGGCGTTGGTCGAAGGAGTCGGCGGGACGGCCGCGGTAGTTTTGATTCGAGCGCCGCGCGCCGCGAAGTCCGTGACCCTGGCCGGGGCGAATGTCGAATCTGTCAATTACAGCGCGGACGAAGGGCTGATGTGGATTCATTTCCTGAACGAGGCCGCCGCCCGCGAACTTACCGTGCTGTTTTAGATTGCAGGGCGGCAACTTGTAAGGATTGCTTACAAGTTCGAGTCCACGATAATGCGCGGCGAGATTGTGTTTTCGCTGGCTTCGCTTCGTGCGAATGGTCATGCTCTTGGTCGACGCATGAGCAAGTCAGGGTCGGAATCCTATTCAGCGGGCTTGCGAGTAGCCGCCTGCGGAGAGCCAAAACCGGGTGGCGAGGTTATCCTTTTTCAAACTGAGGACGCGCAGACCCGCCTTCATGTCCGCCTGGACGGCCACACAGCTTGGCTTACCCAAGCTCAGATGGGAGAGCTTTTCGAGACTACGCCGCAGAACATAACCCTCCATCTGCAAGCCATTTACAGCGAAGGTGAACTGGGCGAACAGGCAACTTGTAAGGATTACTTACAAGTTCGAATGGAGGGTGCGCGGTCGATTCGACGGAACCTGAAACATTACAATCTGGACGCAATTATTGCCGTCGGGTATCGCGTCCGTTCTCCGCGTGGCACGCAGTTCCGCATCTGGGCCACCCAGAGGCTGCGCGAATACATCGTGAAAGGATTCGCGATGGACGACATGCGCCTGAAAGAAGGCGGCGACGCGGATTATTTCGAGGAACTGCTGGCGCGCATTCGCGACATTCGTTCGTCGGAAAAAGTCTTCTGGCGAAAGGTTCTGGATATCTATGCCACGAGCACCGACTACGATCCGAGCCAGGTGGTTTCACAAACGTTTTTTGCGATTGTCCAAAATAAAATGCATTGGGCTGCTCATGGGCACACAGCGGCTGAAGTGATTCACGCGCGGGCCGACGCGAGCAAACCCTTTATGGGACTGAAGACGACCCGCCCCGGCGGCATCGTGCGCAAGGAGGACACGTCGATTGCCAAAAACTATTTGACGGAGGAGGAATTGACAGCGCTGAACCGGATTGTGACCGCCTATCTGGAATTTGCCGAGCTGCAGGCGATGAATCGCAACCCTATGACCATGCGGGCCTGGACTGCGAAGCTTGACGATTTTTTGCGCCTGTCCGATCGCAATATATTGACGCATGCGGGAAAAATCTCTCACGACGCAGCGATGGAAAAAGCCCAGTTCGAATTCTCAAAATTCCGCGCGCTCGAAGACGCGAAGCCAAGTTTGGTGGAAAAGGATTTTGATGCAGCGATAAAAAAGCTCAAACACTTGAAGCCTTCTGCCGGAAAGAAAAATCCCCCATGATGTCGGCGGAACATTGTCGCAACGGTGATGTTGCTTTTCGACTCACGGCGCGCCCTGCAAAATCTTGTTGTCGTTCAGCCAGTCGGTCAGGCGGTCATTCCATGTGCGGATGGATTTGAATTTGGAGTGTGTCCCCATTCCAAAACCGTGGCCGCCTCGCTCGTAGATGTGAACTTCCATTGGGCGGTTGGCGGCGTGGTATTTAGCGACCATCGAAAGCAATCCTTCCATGTGGCCTGTGTCGTCGTTCGCGATGATGAAGAAGGCGGGCGGGGCGTCGGAGGCAACCTTTTCCGGGATGCCAAGCGGGCCGGGATAAATAACAATTTGAAACGCGACGGAACAATCGAGGCGGTCAACCGGGTCGGCGGCGTTCGGGTCGCCAGCGTAGGGGCTGAAGGCTAGGTAAGAGGTCATTTCTCCGCCGGCGGAAAAGCCTTCAATGCCGATGCGTTTCGGATCGATGCCCCATTCGGCGGCGTGGCTGCGGACGACGCGCATCGCGCGCTGGCCGTCCTGGCGCGGGTGGATGTCAAGGGAATAGGGCGAATTGGTTTCGCGCGGCAGGCGGTATTTGCAAATGAACGCCGCCACGCCAAGATCGTTCCAATAATGCGCCGGTTCGACGCCTTCGCCCTTGACACCGATCTGGCGGAATCCGCCTCCCGGAAAAATCAGCACGCCTGCGCCGTTGGCTTTTTCCTTCGGCGGCAAATAAACAGTGATGGACGGATTGTGGACGTTTGCGACCGAGCCTCCGTTGGTGGTTTCCACTTCGTTGCGGTATTTTTCGAATCCAGGCGGGCCGTTTTCCCAAAGTGGCAGGACAAACGGCTCAGCCGCCATGGCGCTCAACGCCGCGGCGGCAGCGAAGCAAGCGGCAACTCCGGCCGCCTTCCGCAAGAAACTATACATTTGACAATCTCCCGGTGGACTCTCCAAAGCGCGGAATGTCTGACAGCCCCAAACGATCGCCGACGCTCAGGAACATATTAGACATGGGAACGGACGAATGCTTGACATAGCGTCCTGGCGTCAGTGTCCCGCCGCCCGCGCCTGCCAGGATCAGCGGAAGATTCGTGTGCGAATGGCGGTTGCCATCGGCGTTGCCGCTGCCGTAGACGATCATGGAGTTGTGCAAAAGCGATTTGCCGTCCGTGTCCTTGACCGCGTCGAGCTTGCGCAGGAACTTGCCGAATTGCTGCACATACCACAGATCGATGTCGGAAACTTTCTTGATTTTCTCCGCGTTTTCAAAATGATGCGAAAGATCATGGTGGCCCTCGGGAATCCCAATCTCGGAAAACGAGCGGTTGCTGCCGTCGTGCGCCAGCGCCATCGTTGCAATGCGGGTGGAATCGGTCTGGAAGGCAAGCGTCAAGATGTCAAATAAAAGGTCCATGTGCTCGGCGTAACTGGCCGGGATGGCCGTGGGCGTCGGCACCATCGGGTCTTTTGGATCGCCGAGTTTTTCGGCCTGGTGGATGCGCGCTTCCAATTCCCGCACACCTGTCAAGTATTGGTCCAATTTGGCCTGGTCGTTGTAATTGAGGCGGCGCTCCATCGCCTTGGCGTCCTGCATCACGAAATCCAGGATCGAGCGCTGCTCCAGCCGGCGGCGGCGCAAGCTTTCCGCGCGCTGGCCGGGCGGGCCGGCGCCGAAGAGGCGCTCGAACACGAGGCGCGGATTCGATTCCGCCGCCATCGGCGTGGTGGGCGAACTCCAGGAAAGATTGTATTGATAGGCGCAGGAATAACCGGTATCGCAAGCGCCGCTGGGGCGTTCGCTTTCGCACGTCAATTCCAGCGAGCTAAAGCGCGTCAAATGCCCGATTTGCCGTGCGAAAACCTGGTCGATGGAAATGCCCGCGCGAATATCTGTCGCGCTCTTTTTCAAGCGGACGCCGGTGAGGAACGTTCCGTTGGCCCGGGCGTGGTCGCCCCCGCCGTCCTCGCGCCCATCCGCGCTGTGATCGTCAAGGCCGCCTACGACTTGCAGGTGCTGGCGCAGGTCGGCCAGCGGCTGGAGGGTTTTGCTAAGCTGGAAATCCGTGCCTTCCTTGGCCGGCCACCATGCGGCGGGAATGGCGCCGTTTGGGAAATAGAGAAACGCGGTGCGCAGCGGCGCGCCCGTCGGCGTGACGGCGAGCTTGGCGCTGGTCGCGGCCGCCAGTGACGGCGGCACGAGTGAACTGAAAGCGGGCAGGGCAATGGCCGCGCCGAGCCCGCGCAAAAAATGACGGCGGCTGAATCCGGTTTGGGCTGAATTGCCATTGGAACTATTTTTTGTCGTCATAATTTTAACGCGCTGAGATTGATTTAGCCGAGGCGGCCCGGCATTCCTGGAACGGAGCCGACTCCACGATGCCGGCGAGCAGGGCAGAAGGGCGTCCATCCGCTTTTTTGATCCGGGCTACAATTTGATCTACTGTCTCGACATCATAGTATTCCAAGCCGCGGCCCAAAGCATAAGTTAGCATCTTTTCTGTCAAAGTCCGATAGAAATCTTCCGCGTGCTTTTTGGCCAGGGCGTGCTTCAGCTCTTGAATGCTCCCAAAACTCTCGCCGGTCAACAAAGTTCCCGCGACATCGATGGGCTGCTTCAGCTCGTTGGTTCGCCAGAGGCCGAGGGCATCGAAATTTTCCATGGCCAGGCCGAGCGGGTCCATTCGATTATGGCAGGAGGCGCACATGGGGCTGGCCCGATGCGCCGCGAGCGTCTGGCGCAAGGTTGGCGTGCCGTTGGTTAGCGACTTGAGCGCATCCTCCAGGGACGGGATGTTCGGCGGGGGCGGCGGCGGCGGCGTGCCGAGAACATTGTCGAGGATGAACAACCCGCGTTTCACCGGCGAGGTGCGGGTGGGATTGGAAGTCACCACGAGCACCGTGCCCTCGGTCAAAATCCCGCCGCGCGGACTATTTGGCGGCAGCGTGACCCGGCGCATGTCGCTGCCGGTGACGTTGGTAATGCCGTATTGATGAGCGAGTTTTTCGTTGAGAAACGTGTAATCGCTATCGATCAATTCAATCAAACTGCGGTCATCTTTGATGACATAGCTGAAAACCTGCTCGGTTTCATCTCGCATGGCGCGGCGCATCTCGCTGCTCAGGGCGGGCGTAAGTGCGACTGCAAAGCGTTTGAAGAAAGTCGACTTGATCTCCTTGTATTCCGCCTCCTCTTCCTTGTTGCGGCGCTCTTCGCCAAGGTTGTCGAGTTCGTGGTAGCGATGGCGGACTTTTTCCATTTCCGGATTGTTGCCGCGCTCGCGTTGGAGCACCGCGGAATCTTCGATCTGGATATTCTCGACGTCGCGCGCCTTCAGCCACTGGCCGGTGAAATTCCGCACGAAATCTTTGGAGCGCTTGTCGGTCAGCATGCGGCGCAGCTCCTCGGTGAGATTTGCCCGGAGGGTCCCGGCGGCGGCTTCGCGCATCAAATCCTCGTCCGGCATGGTCGACCACAGGAAATACGACAGGCGCGAAGCGAGCGAAAATTCGTCCACCAATGGATAATCGGGATGGGCCTTGTTCTCCTTGGTTGCTTCCTCGCGGAAAACAAATCGCGGCGACGCCAGCACCGCAACCATCGCGTCCGCAATGCCAGACTCGAACGATTTGCCGGGGCGCGAATACGTGTCCTCCGCCATGTCGGCCAGGCGGTTCACCGTTTTCGTGTCCACGGGGCGGCGGAAGGCTTTTTGGGCGAAGCTGGAAATGACTTCCCGGGCGTAGGCCCGGCGTTCCTTGGCGGTCTCAGGCACGTTGCGCGGGAAAAATCGGCGATACGCCTTTGAATCGGACCCTTCCAGCTTCTCCGGCACGGCCTTGGCCACGATTTGCTGCGCGGCGTTCAAGTATTTTTCCAGCAACATCGGCGAAATGGTGAGCACGTCGCCAATAGTGTCGAAGCCGTAGCCGGTGTCGTCCGGCGGGAAGGCTAGTTGCGTGTCGTAACTGATGCCCATCAAGTCGCGAATCGTATTGTGATATTCGACCCGATTGAGCCGGCGGATCGTCACATGACCGGGATCGGGAGCGTCGGGATTGGCGTTGAAAACTGACGTTTTGATCCATTGCGCAAGCTGGAGCTTCTCTTCCGGCGTCGGCTGCGGTTTCTTGGCGGGCGGCATCATTCCGGCCCGGACATTTTTCAGCGCTTTAAGCCAAAGATCGCGATTGGTAAGAATCTGCTGGTCGGACTTCATCTCGTCGAACGCCACATCGCCCTTGTGCGCGCCGTCGCCATGGCAATCAAAGCAGTAATTCTGCAACAGCGGCTGGATGCGCGCCTTGTAATCCGCCACGCCTGGATTCTGCCCGGCTTGCGCGGCCAAAATCGGGAAAATCGCGAGGGCGATGGCGCAAGCTCCCCGGGCGAATGGAATCACCGCAGTCAGGGGCCTTAGGGCAGAACTCGAATGGGCGCAAAACGTCATCGTTGCCGGCAGACAGCCATGGACAGCCAATAGACGATGGGCCGCGCCTCGGGATTCATTTTTGCGCGAACAAAGCGTCGGCGCGCCGTTGTGTCTCCTCGGGTGTCACGTCTTCCTTGTGGGTGGAAATGGTCCAGATATGGCCGAATGGATCGCTGATGGTGGCCGAGCGGTCGCCATAAAAATGATCTTCCAGCGGGCGAATGATTTTCGCGCCGAGTTCGAGCGCCTTGGCGGTGGCCGCGTCGCAATCCTCCACGTAAAGGCACATCGTCACCGGCGTGCCGCCGTAGGCCTGCGGGCTTTTGACCAGGGTGGCTTCGCAGCCATCGGCCATCATCAATTTGCAATCGCCGATTTCAATTTCCGCATGCGCGAGCCGCCCATCAGGCATTGGCATGCGCACAATCTCCTTCGCGCCAAAAGCTGCTTTGTAAAACTCAATGGCCTTGACCGCGCCATCCACAATCAAATAAGGCGTGAGCGCGCGGAATCCTTCCGCAATGTGGTGAACTGGTTTCATAAGGACGTTATCCTAACAACTTCATAAATGCGTGTCTATGGTGGATGTTTAATTCCAATTAATATCCTGCGTTTAGCGCCGCGCTTTCAAAAAACAGGTGCGACTGGCTGCCTGCCTTTCGATCCTTTATTTCCCAATCTCGAGTGGCCGCTTCGGCCAAAACAATTTTGTCAGCACCAGAAAAATCAGGGCGCTGGCCACGGCCAGACCCGCTTCGAGGTAGAACATCCGCGTTGAATCCCATTTATCGTGCGCCTTGCCGTCCCATTCGGTCATGAACATGATCGGAATGTTGGAAAGCGAGGCCAGCATGTTGTATTTGGTCGCGGCGGCGCCTTTGCCGATGGCTTCCAGCACGTAGGCGGAGAACGCCGCATACGCCAGCCCCGCGGTGAAGTTATAAATCAATGTCCAAGCTATAAACATCGGCTGGGTCCGAGCCATCCACGCCATTCCAAGGCACGAACCGGCTTGGATGATGCCGAACCAGACGTAGGCGTATTGGCGGTTCATCCGGTCGCAAGCCCAGCCTCCCGCAAAACAGCCGACAGCGGAGATCAGGCCGCCCAGCACTCCCGTGACGATGGCGACCACATGATCCGACGAGTGCCATTCGGTGGCGAGCGCGGCAAAAGGCGCCGCGCTGGTTCCAATCGGCAGAAAGCAAAGCAGCAGCGCCTGCGCGCCTGTGCGGGATCTCACCACCTGCCAGATTTCTTTGCATGTCTCCCACAACTTTGGCAGCAGCCTTTGCCCGCTGAATGCTTTTTCGGGATGGGGCGCCCAAAACAGCGCCACGCCGCAAAGGATGCACAAAATGCCGACAATGGTGCTGGCCATCCACGGCGAGGGCAGGCGCTCGGCCAATTCCAATCCAAGACCGCCGCCGAGGCCCATCCCGCCCAGATTTCCCGCCTGGTACCAACCCGCAACGCGCCCCCGCCACTCATCCGGCGTGCCGTGCGCGATCAAACTTTCCAACGCCATTCCCAGAAAAGTCGAGGCAAGGCTGCTCAAAAAAACCAGGGCCGAGAGAATCTTCAAGGCCGCTGGAGTCGACGGGAAAAAGCCAATCGCGCCAATGCCAATCGAGGTGAGAAGATTGGAGAGAACATACCATTTTCGCTGGTTCAGGGTGATGTCCACCACCGGCCCCCAAAAGAACTTCCACGTCTGCGGCAAAAACGTGAGCGCGGTCAGCGCGGTGATGGTTGCCACGGAGACGCCCTGCGCTTTGAGCAGGAAGGGGAGGGTGACGCTGGCGTAACCTGAGCTTACCCCGAAGGGAATGCACAGCACCATGAAAACCCACGGATGAACCTGGCGCGAATTGGTCGGCACCGCCGCGAGACTAACGGCTTGAATTGCTTTTGCAACATTCGAGTGGCGCGCATCAATTGCCATTGACGCCAATCGGTGCGATGGGAATGTTGAATGCGTGGGTGATTCTGAAAACAAATTGGAGATGCCGGACGCGCATTACCTTTCCTCCGCCCTTGGCTGGCTGGAGTTGGGGGATGAGAAGTCCGCCATTGAAGAATTGGCGAAAATTGCTCCGAAATTTCAAAAGCACCAGCATGTGCTGCAGGTGCATCTGGCCATTTCCATCAAGACCGCTCTCGGCTGGCTGGAGGCCGGTGAGGCGCAATCCGCGGTTGACGAATTGGGGAAGATCCCCCTGCAATTCCAGAAACATCCGCAGGTGTTGCGGGTGCGATTGGCGATCTCGACCAAAACCGCCCGCTGGGACATTGCGGCTGAAGTATCCAATGCGCTGCGCCTGGTTGAGCCCGGGGATGTGAATTGGTGGGTCAGCATGGCCTACGCCATCCGGCGAAGCCCCGGCGGCGGATTGGAGGCGGCGAAACTGATTTTGCTGGATGCCCAGAAGAAGTTTCCCAAAGAGCCGATTGTTCCCTACAACATTGCGTGTTATTGCTGCCAGCTTGGGGCCTTGGACCAAGCGCGCGGCTATCTGGAAAAATCATTCAAGCTCGGTGATGCCAAGGAGCTAAAATCAATGGCCGCGACCGATCCCGACTTGGAACGGCTCTGGCCGGAACTGGGGAAGAAGGGAGGGTATTAATCAGGAACGACCGAACTCAGGAACAGAGGCCAAAGCCTAGGTCACGCGCACTGCTAATCCGCACGCTTTCATCTGAAATCATTAGTCCCATCCTTCACATCACTCCCATGATTTGCATCGCACAGAGTGCAATCTTTAAAAACTCCCAAGGCCTCTTTTCCTGAGTTCGGTCGTTCCTGATTCATTAATCCCCGCCTTTGCTCGCTCTGGGAACATTATTCTCCAAAATGGCCTTGCCATATTCGCGGTTCATCTTGGCAATGAAATCAAGGCTGATTTCCTTCGGGCAGACGGCTTCGCAGGAACCAGTCACGGTGCAATTGCCGAAGCCCGATTCATCCATGACTTTGACCATCTTCAACACGCGGCGTTCGCGCTCGGTCTGGCCTTGCGGCAGCATCGCCAGATGCGAAACTTTGGCGGAGACGAAAAGCATCGCCGAGGCGTTCTTGCAGGCGGCGACGCATGCGCCACAGCCGATGCATTGGGCCGCGTCCATCGCGACGTCGGCATCCGTTTTCGGAATGGGAATCGCGTTGGCGTCGGGCGCGCCACCTGTGTTGACCGAGACGAAACCGCCCGCCTGAATGATGCGGTCAAAAGCGCTGCGATCCGTGATCAAATCGCGCAGGATCGGGAATGCCTTGGCGCGCCACGGCTCGATCACGATGGTGTCGCCGTCCCGGAATTTGCGCATGTGCAGTTGACAGACGGTCGTGCCCGGCTGGCCGCCGTGGGCATAGCCGTTGATGACCATCGAGCACGTTCCGCAAATGCCTTCGCGGCAATCAGAGTCGAACGCAATCGGGTCTTCGCCCTTCGCCATCAAATCCTCGTTGAGCACGTCCAGCATTTCGAGGAACGACATGTCGGGCGAGACGTTGGGCGCCTGGTAAGTGACGAGGCGGCCTTCGCTGGCGCCGTCTTTCTGCCGCCAGACTTTCAATGTAAGATTCATGGTCGCTTCGCTCACTTGTAACTCCTGGTGCTCATGTGAACTTCCTCGTAAACCAACGGTTCCTTGTTCAAAATCGCGGCCTTGCCCGGGCCCGCGTATTCCCAGGCGGCGGCGTAGGCGAAGTTTTCGTCGTCGCGTTTGGCCTCGCCGTCGTCGGTCTGGTATTCCGTGCGGAAATGCCCGCCGCACGATTCGTTCCGGTGCAGCGCGTCCTGGGCCAGCAATTCGGCGAATTCCAAAAAGTCGGCCACGCGCCCGGCGTGTTCGAGGTTCTGATTTAATTCCCCATTCTGCCCAACCACTTTGACATTCTTCCAAAAATCCTCGCGGAGGGCGGGAATTTGCGCCAGCAACTCCTTCAATCCTTTTTCGTTGCGGGCCATGCCGCATTTTTCCCACATCATCGAGCCGAGCTCCTTGTGGTACGAATTCACCGTTCGCTTTCCGCCTATGGAAAGAAAGCGCTTGGTCAAATCCTGCATCTCGCCCAGCGCCTTTTTGAATTCCGGCTGGTCGACCTTGGGTTTGGGCTGCTTGGCGGTCGCGAAATAATTTCCAATTGTGTAAGGCGCGACGAAATATCCGTCGGCCAATCCCTGCATCAGCGCGCTGGCGCCGAGCCGGTTTGCGCCGTGATCGGAAAAATTCGCTTCGCCCAGCACGAACATGCCTGGAATCGTGCTCTGCAATTCGTAATCCACCCACAACCCGCCCATCGTGTAATGAACCGCCGGATAAATGCGCATCGGCTGGCGATACGCGTTTTCGCCGGTGATTTTTTCATACATGTCAAACAAATTGCCATAACGCTCGCGAACAGCCGGCTCGCCGATGCGTTTGATCGCGTCGGCAAAATCGAGGCAAACGCCGAGTCCGCCGGGGCCAACGCCGCGGCCTTCGTCACAAACTTCCTTGGCGGCGCGGGATGAAATGTCGCGCGGCGCGAGGTTGCCGAAGCTGGGATATTTCCGTTCCAGGAAATAATCGCGCTCGTCTTCCGGAATGTCGCTGACGCGGCGCTTGTCTCCCTTCTTTTTCGGGGCCCACACCCGCCCGTCGTTGCGGAGCGATTCGGACATGAGCGTCAGCTTGGATTGATGATCGCCGCTGACCGGGATGCATGTGGGATGAATTTGCGTGTAGCACGGATTGGCAAAGGCCGCGCCCCGTTTGAACGCGCGCCACGAAGCCGTCACGTTGCAGCCCTTGGCATTTGTCGAAAGATAAAAAACGTTGCCGTATCCGCCGGTGGCCAGAATGACCGCGTCCGCCGCGTGGGCCTTGATTTCGCCGGTGACCATGCAACGGGTGATAATGCCTTTGGCGTGGCCGTTGACCAAAACGAGATCGAGCATCTCGGTGCGCGGAAACATCGTCACGCCGCCGAGGCCAATCTGCCGGGACAGCGCCTGGTACGCGCCGAGCAGCAATTGCTGGCCGGTCTGGCCGCGAGCGTAAAATGTGCGCGACACTTGCGCCCCACCGAAAGAACGATTCGCCAGCAGCCCGCCGTATTCGCGGGCAAAGGGCACTCCTTGGGCGACGCATTGGTCAATAATATTCACGCTGACCTGGGCCAGCCGGTAAACGTTCGCTTCGCGCGCGCGGAAATCGCCGCCTTTGATGGTGTCGTAGAAAAGCCGGTAAACGCTGTCGCCGTCGTTCTGGTAACTCTTGGCCGCGTTGATGCCGCCCTGGGCCGCAATGCTGTGGGCGCGGCGCGGGCTGTCCTGGTAACAAAAAGCTTTGACCTTGTAGCCGAGCTCGGAGAGCGATGCCGCGGCCGAAGCGCCAGCCAGCCCGGTTCCCACAACAATGACATCGAACTTCCGCTTGTTCGCCGGATTGACCAGCTTCATCTCGAACTTGCGGCTGTCCCATTTCTGCGCCAGCGGCCCGGATGGAATTTTGGCATCGAGTTTCATTTTATTTAATCAATCCCACCAGAATCGAGAGAGGTATCGAACTGTAACCCAAAAAGATGAGGACCGAGAGCCATTTGGAGGCGCTGTCGAGGAATTGCCCGTAGGAATATTTTTTCCAGCCGAGCGATTGAAACATCGCGCTGATTCCATGGCTCAGATGCAGGCAGAGCAAGCCAACCCCCACGATGTAAAACACCGAGACAATCGGATTCTTGAAGCCAACGATCATCATTTTGTAAATGTCGTGCCGTCCTTGGGCGTCGAAAAACTCGGGCTTGGCGGTGAAGTCGTGGCCGGTGAAGTTGATGGATTTCATCATCACCGTGTAATGCAAAATGTGATATACAATGAAGATGGCCACGATCACGCCGCTCATGAACATCGTCCGCGAAGCATAACTGGCGGCCGTCGGCTCCCACTTGACATAAGCCCGCGGGCGGGCGGCGCGGTTTTCAGCGGTCAATTTCACCGCCGACCAGATGTGGATGAAAATGATGGCCAGCAGGGCGATGCGGACGGGCCACAGAAGCTCGACGTTTGTTTGAAGAAAATCGCCATAGCGGTTGATGGATTCCGGGCCGAGAAAAACCTGAAGATTCCCGGCGAGATGCCCGAGGACAAACAAAACCATCGCGGCCCCGGTGCCCGCCATGAGATATTTCTTGCCGAGCGAGGAACAAAACAAATGGCGGAATAAGTTTACCATGATTTGCCCTGTGTTGAATCCATATCGTTCAGCAAATCTAATGATACCCCGCCGCCGTAGTCAATTCTGTAAAATAGGTATAAGCCGTGTGAAGTCAGGTTATTAGCGCGGGCAGCGGTTCAAGCGATGCCAGATCGGCCAAAGACTGGCCGCGGGCCAGTAGAAGAGATTGTAATCCTGCGGATCGCGCGCCCACCGCATCCTCCAGCGCGCTGTCGCCCACGTGCAGCGTGGCGTCCGCTGGCACTTGCAATAAGCCTAATGCCTTTTGAAATATTCGCGGATCCGGCTTATGCGCGCCGACTTCGCCGGACACCACGACGGCATCAAAGTATTTTTCCAAATCCAGCTCGCGCAGCAGCGGACGAAGCCGCTCATCCCAATTGGAAATAACGCCGAGCTTGACGCCGCGCCGTTTCAATTCCTCAAGGCACGGCCTCACGTCGTCGAAAATCCTCCAGGGTTTCGCGGTTGCGAAAAACGAATATAAATCGCTGAACAACCCGTCCGTCACCGGTCCGCCAATCAAGCCGGCGAAGGTTTGATGCACGAGGTCCGACCATTCCGCGAGGCTGTAGCCGAAGTCCCTCTTGGCAAGCCATGCGCGGATAAATCTTGCCTGCAATTCTTCCGGCGCGGCATGGATTCCATGGCGCGCCGCCACTTCGGCATAAACATGCCCGACCGACGGCCACGGATCAATGAGCGTGCCACCCACATCAAACGTCACCGCACGAATGCTGCCGGGGCTGGCTTTGGTCGTGTAGTCATTCAGACCGCCTTCCGATTCCTCCGGGGCGAGGCCGAGGGCCTCCATCGCTTCGCCGATAAAATGAAGCGATCCTGTCACGACCACGAATCGTTCCCGCTCCGTTTGCGCCAGCGCCTCGGAAACGCGCGGGCAGACGACGATCTTGGCCGAGGGATGGGCCAGGCGGCAGGCTTCCGCGAGCAATTCCGGCTGCGCCCCGCGTTCGCTGGCCACGGCGGTGGCGAAAATATTGTCCGCCAGCGGAGCGAGAGTTTTGCAGATGGCGGCGTAATCCTTGTCCACCATCGTTCCGATGATAAGGGCGGGGCGGTGGCCGTAAAAACGAGTTTGCAGGGCGTCGGCCAGGGTTCGCGCCCCCGCGGGATTGTGCGCGCCGTCCAGCAGCACCATTGGCCCGCCGGGCCGCTCGACCACTTGCAGGCGCCCGTCCCAGCGCGTGGTGCGAAAGCCTTCGGCAATGGCGGATTCCGGGACCGCAATCTTGGGGTGCAACGCATTCACCGTGGCCAGCGCCAGCGCGGCGTTTTTCTTTTGATGCTCGCCCTTGAGGCCAAGTTCGTATTGACGCAATGGTTCCGTCTCCACGATGAGCGGAGCCTTCTGCTGCCTCGCCACTTCCATGATGACTTCGAGCGCGGCGGCGTCCTCGGTTCCGGTGATGACAGGGATCCCGGGCTTGATGATGCCGGCCTTTTCGCGGGCAATTTCCGGGAGCGTGTGGCCCAGCCACTTTTGGTGGTCAAGCTGAATATTGGTGATGATGCTGGCCATCGGAGTGACGATGTTCGTCGCGTCAAGCCGGCCGCCGAGGCCCGTCTCCCAAATCACCAGATCGCAATTCTCCTCCTTGAAGTATTGCAGCGCCATCACGGTGACGGCTTCAAAAAATGTCGGGGGCGTCTCGGCACCGAGAGCCTGAATGGTGGCGCGCAGCCCGGCAGTCAAACGCGCAATGTCCGAGCGGCTGATGAGAATTCGGTCGACCTGAATTCGTTCGGCAAAAGCGACCAGGTGCGGTGAGGTGAACAAGCCGACGCGCAATTCCGCCGCGCGGTAAATGCTCTCCAGCATGGCGCAGACCGAGCCTTTTCCGTTCGTGCCCGCGACGTGGATGAAGCGCAGCCCGGCCTGCGGATTTCCCATCGCCTCAGCCAGGGCGCGGGTGTTTTCCAGCCCGAACTTCATCCCGAACACGCGAAGACTGTAAAGATAATCGATTGCTTCCGAATACGTCATCAAATCCAACTTCCAGGCTAAATTTCACATAACGCGCGGGCCGCATGCGCTGCCCGTTTCTGAATAAATTGCGCCATGATGCTCACCGCAATTTCTTCCACGCTCACCGCGCCGATCTCCAGTCCGACCGGGCTTGCCACGCGCGAAAATTCATCCGCCGTCGCGATATTCTTTTTTGCAAAACCTTCGCGAATCAAGCGTGATTTGCGCTTGCTGCCGATCATGCCCAAAAACAAAAACGGTTTGTGAATCCAATCCGCCAGCACATTCGCATCATGCTGATGCCCGCGCGTGACAATCAAGCCGAACGCACGCTGCGCCGGGAACGGAGTTTCCAATAATTCGCCCCATTGGCCGACGCGCAAATGGGTGGCGGCGGGAAAATAATCGCGATTGGCCAGTTCGGGCCGATCATCGAAAATGGTGACATCGAAATCCAGCGCTTGCGCGAGCGGCGCGACAGCTTGCGCGAGGTGGCCCGAGCCCGCAATCCAAAGCGCCATGGGCGACGATTGGGTTTCGAGGTAAAGCCAGCCGGCGGAGGCGTCGCCGGGCGCCCAATCGATAGAAAAATCCTGGCGCACACCCCACGTTCGAGCTTCGTCGCGCAGCGCCAGGGTGCGCCATATTTCCAGGGCATTCGCTGCGTTGGGAAGGATTAATCCGAACACCGTTCCGCCGCAAATCAAGCCATCATCCCAGCCGAAATCGTGATCGAGCGTGAGTTCGAACGTCTCCGCTTTTCCTGTTGCAAGGGACTGGTGAGCGCGGCGGCGAACTTCCGCTTCGAGGCAGCCTCCGCCCAAAGTGCCCAGCATTCGACCGTCCGGGAAAAAGAGGGCCTTTGCGCCTGCCTTTTGGGGGCTGGAGCCTTTGACACGGCAAATCAATCCCAACGCAAAGCGAGGATTCCGCCGTGATTCGTCGACCACCTGTTGGAAAAAGCCAACCATAAAGGCACTACCAGCCTATTATAGCGAGAGCGGCCGCATTTTCCAAGACTTCAAAGGCAGGGAGGCCTCGCCGGGGCGCGTGTGCCAAATTGAAATTCCGGACTATCGCGCCGTGCTGATGGGAAGGGGGGTTCCAGCGCGATAATGCGCAATCTGTTCCCGAATGGCGGAAACCTTTTCGGAATTAGTTTGACTGCTGGCCAGTCGCAACGCCTGCTCGGCGCCCCTGAGAGCCTCGTCGAATTGCCCGGATTCCGCGCAAATCTCGGCCATCTCCTGGAATTGGGAAATCGCCCCATCGATTTGTCCTTTTACCAGGAGGGCGCGCCCGAGGTTGTAATGGGCTTGGGCATAACGGGGATTGAGGCGTGCCGCTTCATGCAGATGCGTTATGGCTTCATCGGCCCGGTTCTGGTCGAGCAAAACGTAACCGAGGTTGTTCTGCGCTTCAGGATAATCGGGGCGCAGTTCCACGGCCTTTTGGAATTCCCGCGTCGCGGCGAGTTTGTCGCCATTCTGGAACAGCACGGTGCCCAGGTCGTAATGAGCCAGAAAATGCCGGGGCTGGATCTTGATTGCCTGCTCATACTCGGCCATGGCTTCGGCCTTGTTCCCGGCTTTGAGGAGCGTCATTCCCAGTGAGTAATGGAGATCAGCCCCGCCGGGCCGGATGGCGATGGCCTGTTTAAACTGGGAAATGGCCTCATCATACCGGCCGTTTTTCGTGTCAACAACTCCCAGGCAATCGTGGGCCAGCCATGAGCCCGGGCTTCGGGCAACCGTGGTTCGCCAAAGTGTTTCCAAGCCGGCATAACCCTGGCTTTGGCGCCAGGTCAGAATCATCAAGGCTGCCAGCAGTCCCGCGCAAAACATCGGCTCGAGGACACGTTGGTTCCGGGGGAGCTTTTCCATCAGGAAATTCAAGCCAAAACAGGCGGCCACGATTGGGCCAAGGCAGGCGAGATATTGAAAATGGTCGGCGACGAACGAATATCGAAAGACGTAAACGTTTAAGAACCCCAAGGTCGGAAAAAGTGTCCCTCCAAAAAACAAGGCCGCCGCCAGGGGGCCGCGATGTCTGCCTCGCATGAGCCACAACGCAAGGAGGCCCATCGCCGCCGCCGCCGGGAACAGATATTGCCAAAATTGGCGGGGATCGATGGTCCAACGGGCATAGGAGAAACTCAAATTCGACGGCCAGGCCAGCTTAGCCAGGTAAAACCACGCGGCCCGGCCGGCAATGAGACATCTGTCCGCCAGTGAGAAATTAAATTCTTCACCATGCGCTCCCGTGCCGTTCGGGCCAAGGTGGTAGCCTTCAATCCATCCTGTGAGAAGTCCAGCGCAGATGCCCGCCGCGAAGAACGGAATCAACGGGCGAATATCCGTTTCCCAGGCAAGTTTTCCACGCTTCCACCAGAAGATGATCAACAGGGCCGCAGGCATGCTGGCGATGGCGCTTTTCGCCATCAAGCCTGCCGCAAACAATGCCAGCGCGAGCGCATAAGCCTGCTTGTCCCGAGTCCGGTCGAATCGAAGATATGAGATTGCCGCGCCGAAATAACAGACGCCGGACAAGGTGTTCTTGAGTTCGGTAATCCATGCCACGGACTCCACTTGCACTGGGTGAAGCGCAAAAATCGCCGCCGCCCACCCCGCCAGGGGGACCTTCAGGGCTTTTAAAATTTTCCACACAAGAAAGGACGAGATGGAATGGAGGAAGATATTGACGAGATGGTGGCCCAGCGGAGCGTCACCCCAGAGCCTGTTCTCCAGCCAGAAAGCACTGTGGGTGAGGGGGTAGGTACTGCTGAGTGGCGCCCACCTTGAACCAGATTTGGAAAAGGCCATGCCATGATCGGAGGGCGGGCGCGGTCATGTTGGCGTCGTCGTCCCAAACGGGCAGCCCGTGCCAGGCCGGTTGGTAAGCCAGCAATGTTGCGGTCAGCAGGGCGAGAGCCCAACCCCAGTCCGCCGCACGCCACGACGATGGTAACGGATTTGATTCTCGACTGGCTTCGGCATTCATTCGCAGCGGGCCAAATGCAACCGGAAAAATATGCCGCCCTTGATTTAATGGAAGCAAGCCTCAAAACCCGAAACCAGAATTTAACGCAAGGTCGCCAAGGCACAGCGCGGCCAGCCGCAACCAAAAGAACGTGATACCGCGCTGTTTTCAGCGGAGCGCGGATTTGTCTTTGGGTTCCTCTGCGCACTCATCTTCTCTGCGAGAAAGTTTTTCTGTCGGGTCTTGGCTCCATCGTGCCATTAAACGCCTTTTCCTCTTCGTGGCCTTTGGGTGCTTGCTGTTCCATTTTCCTGCCGTTTCCGGTTGGCCCCGCAAGAACCATGCGCGCCACGCTGTCGGCGATCCCAAAAAAACTTTTAACAACAAGGACACGAAAGTCGCAAAGAAATTTGCCTTGCGCCTGACCTGGTCGGACCCAGAACCCATCTTGTGGATTCTGCCTGAATTTTAATGAAACGAATGTGTGGCAATTTTTGGTCTGTCACTTTAGCATCCGACCCCGTCGTTGTTCACCATGAATAAACCGGGCCCATTGACGTTCCTCGCCGCGCGGTGTTGCGTCCGCGTTAGCCGTCTCCCGCTCCTGCTGCTGCTGGGTGCGGCCGCGGCGATTCAAGTCCGCGCGGCTTCCGATATTCGCCTGGAGATCGATGCGCGCGAGATTTCCCGCCGGCTTCTGCACGCCCGCGAAGAGATTCCCGCGCATCCCGGAAAGCTCGCGCTCTGGTTTCCGAAATGGCTGCCCGGCACCCATTCGCCTGGCGGGCCAATCGAGAACATCGGCGGCTTGTATTTGGAAACGCCCAGCGGCCAGGCAATTGAATGGAAGCGCGACGGCGCTGAACCGTGCCGCCTCGAATGCACGGTTCCAACCAACGTCGATCACATTGTTTTGCGTCTGGATTATATATGCAATCAGGCTTCCGTGAATTCCGAGGGCGCTGACTGTTTCGGTGATTCCAAACTCGGCGTCATCAATTGGTATACCTGCTTCTATTATCCCGAGGACGTTTCGATTGACGAACAATTCGCCTCCGTCCGCCTGACGCTGCCGGCTAACTGGTCTTATGCCACCGCGCTCAAAACGGTTCAGCAAACGGGTTCCACCGTTGAATTCAATCGCCTCTCGCTCCGCAATTTGGTCGATTGCCCGCTGATTTGCGGGGAATATATGCGCACCATCGATTTGAAGCCGGTCAACTTTCCGCCGTCCTACATGCATCTCGTGGCCGAATCGCCGGAAGCCTTCCAACTCGATGAAAAGGTCGTCACGGAATATCATAATGTGCCGAGCGAGGCGGGTGCTTTGTTTGGCGGGGGGCATTTTTCCGAATTTCATTTTCTGGTGACACTGAGCGATGCCATCGGCCCGAACGGACTCGAGCATCTTTCCAGCAGCCTCAATGGCGTAAGCGAACGCGATTTGATTGACGACAAACGGCGCAAGGGCTGGGTGGCCGAGCTGATTCCGCACGAGTTTGTTCATTCATGGTGCGGGAAACATCGCCGGCCCGCCGGGATGGTCACGACGAACTTCCACACGCCCGAACGCACAAGCCTGCTTTGGGTTTACGAAGGGCTGACGGAGTATCTGGGCCATGTGCTGATGGTTCGCAGCGGATTGGAAACGACCAACGATTTCATCCCGCAGCTCGCGCAGGAAATTGATTCGCTCACGCACGTGACTGGGCGGAATTGGCGTCCGCTGGAGGATACCGCGACCGCCAGTTATTTATTGCGCGCAGGCAGCCGGAACTGGTCTGTTTTGCGTCGCTCGCAGGATTACTACGACGAGGGCGAACTGCTCTGGATGGAAGCCGATGCAATCATTCGCCAGCAGTCAAATGGACAGCATAGTCTCGACGATTTTTGCAAAAAATTCTTCGGCCCCGATGGCAAAGACGAAATCGTTCCCTACAAGCGCGACGATGTGATTCGCGATTTGAACGCCGTCAGCGCCTACGACTGGGCTGCCTTCATCCATGAACGCGTCGACGTGACTCAATCGAACATGCCGCTGAGCGTGGTGGAGCGCTGCGGATACCGTTTGGATTACACTAACACTCCTTCGCAATCCCAGAAAGACTCCGAACACAATGGAAGCGTGCCCTCGACCACCGACTCGCTGGGAATTTCATTCGGCGGCGATGGCACCATTTACGGCATCATTCCCGGAACGCCGGGTGACAAAGCCGGACTCGGCCCCGGCATGAAAGTCATCGGCGTCGATAACCGAAATTTCACGGCCAACCGATTGCGCGACGCGGTGATCGAAAGCGTGGCCAAGCACAAACTCGACCTGCTGGTTCTCGATGGCGAGACGTTCAGGGCGGTGACAGTCGATTACTCGGGCGGTTTGAAGTATCCGGCGCTTGTTCGCGATCCTTCCAAACCGGATTTGCTATCCGCCATCCTCAAGCCGGTGCTTTCCAAGGAATAACTCGATGAACGCGACGCTGGATTTGAAATTGGAAACGTTTCTTGGACGCCTCGCCCCGTTCGCACTCGCTGCGCTTGTTCTTCTTCCCGCGCAGGCGGCGGAAACCAATTCCATCAAATTGGAAGTGGACGCGCGCGAGATTCAGCGCCGCCTCGTGCATGCGCGAGAGGAAATTCCCGTGCATCCGGGAAAACTGGCGCTGTGGTATCCCAAATGGATTCCCGGCACGCACGCGCCGTGCGGGCCAGTCGAGAATATCGGAGGCCTTTTCCTTGAAACACCGGACGGAAAGCCCATCGCCTGGCAGCGCGACGGCGCGGAGCCTTGCCGCATCGAATGCACGATTCCCGCTGGAATGAACCGTCTGATTATTCGTATTGACTACATTTGCAACCAGCCATCGGTGAACTCCGAAGGCGTCGATTGCTTCGGAAATTCAAAGCTTGGCGTGATGAGTTGGAACACCTGCCTTTTTTATCCCGAGGACGCATCGATTGACGAACTCACCGCTGGCGTCAAATTGCTGCTGCCGCCCAAATGGCGCATCGGCACGGCCCTTACGGTTGCCAGGGAAACCAACAGCCTCTTCGAGTTTAAGAGCGCTTCGCTTCGCAACCTTGTCGATTGCCCGCTGATTTGCGGCGAATATTTGCGCACGATTGACTTGAACCCCGAAAAATTCCCGACAGTTGTCATGCACGTCGTTTCGGAATCGCAGGCTGCCGTTCAAGTGGATGAAAAAATGATCGGCAAGTTTCGGAAATTGGTGCAGGAAGCGAGCAGGCTTTACGGCGGCGCGCATTTTACCAACTACCATTTCCTTTGCACCTGCAGCGACCAGGCGGGCGGGGCAGGGGTCGAGCATTTGTCCAGCAGCATGGATCAAATGGGCGAGCGCTCGTTGATCGACGAAGGCGCCTTCGAGGGGGACGCCGATCTTTTGCCGCATGAATTCACCCATTCATGGTGCGGCAAGCACAAACGCCCCGCCGGGATGGTCACGACGAATTTTCACACACCCGAGCGCACAAGCCTTCTCTGGGTTTACGAAGGCTTGACGGAATATCTCGGCGGCGTGCTTTCGGTGCGAAGCGGATTGGTTTCGACGAATGATTTCCTGGCGGGCTTTACTGGCACCATTGACGGGCTGATGCACACGGCGGGCCGGCAATGGCGTCCTCTGGAGGACACCGCTACCGCTAATTACACGTTGCGCGGCCATAGTCCGAATTGGGGATCGTGGCGCCGCTCGCAGGATTACTACCCAGAAGGCGCGCTTTTGTGGCTCGAAGCCGACGCGATTATCCGTCAGGAATCCGACGGCCATAAAAGCCTTGATGACTTCTGCAAAAAATTCCTTGGCCCGGACGGCCGGGATAAAATCGTCCCCTACGAGCGCGCTGACGTCATCAAAGCGCTGAACGACATCACTCCCTACGATTGGGCCACCTTCATCCACGATCGCGTCGATGTCACCCAAACAGATCTCCCGCTGACCGTGCTCGAACGCTGCGGCTACCGGCTCCAATACAGCCCCGAGCCGCCGAAAGGCCATCGCGGCTCTGCATCCGACACGCTGGGAATGAGCATCGATGGCAGCGGCCGCGTCAGCAGTGTCACTCCCGGAATGCCCGGCGACCAGGCCGGCTTCGCCCCCGGCATGACCGTCGTCGGTGTCAACAATATCAAATTCTCCAGCGATCATCTCAAGGACGCCATCGCCGACAGCGTGGAAAAGCGCCACATCGATTTCCTAATGCTTGACGGCGACACCTACCGCACCATCACCATCAAATACGCTGACGGCCTAAAGTACCTGCAGCTCGTCCGCGACAAAACCAAACCCGACTTGCTATCCGCCATCCTCAAGCCCGCCGGCAAGGAATCCGAGTAGCAGCGCGGCTCGGCTGCCGTCCGTCTTCTATTCTTTGTTTCGCCAGGGGCTGCTCTCGCAAACTCTGCGGGATGTGATTGAAAGTGGGCGAGATTTTGGTCGCGGAGCGAGGTAGAGACGCCTCGCGGGGGCGTCCGGTTGCGTGTGGCTATTGCAGGGTTTTGGCATGGCAGGCGCCTCACCCCGGACGTTTCGGCGAGACGTCCCTACCTTCACCGACTTCCAATCAAACCCAATGCTGCGTCAAATGTAAAATTGCAGTTGCATTCTATCTGGAAATTGCTCTAATCGCGCGATAGCAAAACAGGCCGGGAGAACCAAACAATGGCAGTTTTTTATCAAACCGACATAAGGCGATCAAATGCGGAGGGAATCTGGTGGGGCTGCAAGAAGAACCCGATTT
This sequence comes from uncultured Verrucomicrobiae bacterium, assembly GCA_963764165.1. GTDB lineage: Bacteria > Verrucomicrobiota > Verrucomicrobiia > Limisphaerales > Palsa-1400 > Palsa-1400. Next base: position 1,627,914 of record CAVXRD010000001.1, on the reverse strand, counting down.
CGTTTATCCTCATTTACCCCATGCTGAAGGTGTTTCGCCTGCGCGTGCCTTGCACCAGCGATGATGCCAATGTCGATTCCATCTCCGAATTTCAGGTCGAGGCGTTGCCGCCAGATATTGACGCACTCTTTGCGCCGCTGATTGCCGAACTTGTATCGGTCGGTTTCTCCCCGGCTATCTATCACTTTATTCACGACGCGGCCAGCGGCTCGCGGATTTATTGGGCGACATCCTTCCACGAGTCTGGCCAATACGTCGCGCGAATTCATAATCGCTATTGGGACACACAGGCGAAGAAAATGCGGGCGCTCTTTCCGATGTTTTTTACAGAGTTCGCCAACGGATCGTTCATTTTATCATCATCCGGCAAACCGGACATCGCGGCGCCGCCAACCGTAAAAATGAATCGGATGCCCGGCGCTCCGATGCCTCAATTGTTTTCGAAGCACGTGGAAATTGTCGAGGCTGCGCGGCAAAGCTCGGAAGTCGTTCCGGTGACGAACCACGCCGAGTTAATTGGCGGATGCGAGCGGTTGCACCAATTGCAGTGTCAATTCCATCTCAAGCGCGGATTCTTTCAGCAGCCCACAGAGAAGAGTATCGCGGTGGCGCAGGAACATTTGCAGCGGATGGAGGATGCCAAAGTGCAAGGCTCTCAATATCCAGACGTGCTGGCGGAGATCAGAGCCATCGAGGATAAAAAGGTATCCGTGTCGCAGATGATGATATTGCTGGTGATTTCTGCCGGGCTTTTCCTCTTTGCGAGCGCAACACGAAGCCGATGGGATATTGCGCTTTGGCTGGTTCCGGTTCTGTTCCTCCACGAATCTGGCCATTGGGTAGCCATGAAGCTATTCGGATACCGCAATATGCGGATGTTCTTTCTGCCTTTTTTCGGTGCGGCCGTCTCCGGGCAGAATCGCAATGTGACAGGATGGGAGAAGGCGCTCGTGTCGCTGGCAGGGCCGCTGCCGGGTATTGCCATCGGGTTGATTCTGGCCGCTTGCTGCATGTCGCATCCGGTTCCCTGGGTGCGAACGGTGGCAGTCCTGCTGTTAGTGCTCAATGTATTTAACCTTCTTCCGTTTTTGCCGCTGGATGGTGGCCGTTTTCTCCAGGCCACGCTCTTCTGCCGAAACCGCTGGTTGAATGCGGGCTTTCTCGCCTTGGGCGTCCTCGGCTTGGTGGCGGCCAGCGCCTTGGGATTTGGGCGATTGTTTCCTTATCTGGCGATTAGTCTGGCTCTTGCCATTCCCAGTGCGCTAAAGACTGGCAAAATCACCGAGCAATTCCGCGGAACTTCACTGCCTCCGCCCGCGCCGGGTGATTTTCACATTCCAATTTGGGCGGCGGACCCGCTCACGGCAGCAGCCAAAGAGGCGTTTCCAAAACATGGCAACCGCTTGATTGCTCAGCACGTGCTGAACATCTACGAATCGGTGAATGCGCGACCGCCTTCTGCCGGGCTGACCATTGGGTTGATGACGATTTACCTGTCGGGATTTATGATGACGGTGGTTGCGGGATTCCTGCTGATTGGAACCATGCGTGGTTCACTCGCCGATTTTCTAAAGGATGCCGCCACCATGCCGCGTCACCGCGTCGAATTGTCCAGTGTCAAAGTCTGGAAAGGCCAGGACCGGAAATATGGCGGAGTGCTTGTTGTGACGACCTTGCCGAACTCTTCCGCGGCGGCGGCGAAATTTGCCGCCATCACCAATCAACTGCCATCGACGGCTGGCGCTTTGCTCTTCGGCGAATCGCTGATTCTCGATTTTGCCCAGGATAGCGGCGATGCAAGCCAGCGATGGCTGGACAAGCTGACCGCTCCTTCCGTCACGCCGTTCCTATCCTCGAGCGAGGGAGTTAGTATTGACTTGAGCTGCATCGTCCCAAATGCGGCGGCCGGCACGAATTTGCAGGAAGATCTCTCGTCCTATCTCGGGATTCAAATAGAAGGAGCAATTCCGCCGTGGGAATTGGACAAAGCCAGTGCCGAAGGCCAGCGGCGGACTAAGGCCCGATTAGTGTGGAACAGGATTCATCAGGAAATGAACAAAGCGATGGCCGAACATATACAGCGGCTAGTCGCGGACGGCACAATCGGATCGCGCATTGCAAGTCCTGACCAAACGAACCAGCTAAAGGCTATGGTAGCCGCAAACAAAGCAGCGGTGGAATTGGTGCGCCGGCGATTGGCTGGCGAATACTCCGGCACTCCTTATGCAAAATTTGTCGATTGGGAGCGCCAACTCTCGGAACTCAATTATACGAATACAACCGAGCGTTCGGCCCTTCTGGAGCGTGTTGGCGCGGAGATGGGATTCGATGCTTCACGCTACGCCTCCAATTCGGCTTCAGGGAGCGATGTGACCTGCAAGGGGCTTATCTTCCGCGCGCCATCGATGGATATCACCTCGCCGTTGGATTTCCTGCCAGAGATGTTGAACTGGCTCGCCACCAACCGCTGCAGTCACTTTAAGTACAATCTCGATGCGGTCGATTAGTTTATTGAACCCACAAAATGGGCTGCGTGATGGCGATGTTGCGCCGGACTTCCTCGTCCACAGGATCGGCGGGAAGCTTGCGCCAGAGGTCGAGATACTTGGTTTCTTTGAAAGCGATCCCGGCGAAGAGAAGGCTCGGCTGGCGCGCGGGCCAACTGTTCCACGCTTGCACATCGGGCGCGTGCGGCCACGTCGTTTTGTCGGCCAGATAAGGATGCAGAAATTCCATGGCCCGCCGAATGCCGCGTCCATCCGCCAACTGGAATTCCCAAAGGTTGTCGTCCTTGGTGGAAAGGATTTGGCAAAGCGCCGCCATGTTGTCCAATTGGAAAATCGAATAGCCGTAGGGCTTGGTTCGCTTCAGTTCCAAAGTAAAGCTGCCGTCGGGCGCCATTTGGTTTGGGACGAAAACCTCCTTGAATTGCCGGCGGCATAAAGCGAGAGCTTTGTCGTCGCCGGTAAAATGCGCGAAGCTCGCAATCTGCAAATAATAAGCCACGGAATGGTTGTTCTTCGCGGCGCCTTCCGCTTTTCCATTTCGACTCGTGAGCATCCATTCGGTTAAATCGCGAAACCAATCTTTCAATCCCGCCGCGGTTTGCGGGGGAAATGCGGGCGATGCTTCAATGACCTCCACCGCGCGAGCGACTTCCACCAAGTGCAATCCGTCGATGATGCCCCAGCTTCTCCCCGGGACGCCGCCCGGAATGGCTTGTGCGTATTGGAGATTGGGGTTCATGCGGGTTTTTGGATCGAGAAAAAAAACTTGCAGCAAGGTCGCGGCTTTTGCCGCATAACGATCCTCGCGAGTGAGCTTGTAAGCAGCGGCCAAGGCGGCCACCTCATCGCGCGTGTTTCGCATGGCCATGCGATGAGCCGAGAAATTCTCCGGATTCGACAGCCCGTCCCGATTGATGTAAGGCATTCCGTCCGGTTTCGAGGGATCCGGCCACGAATAATCGGCGTTCGAGTAGAAATCATTTGACCCACCCTGGCTCAGCTTCGCCCGCTGCGCGGTGATGGTCATGGGCGGGGCCGAAAGGGCTGCATTCGCAGCCGCCATGATGCGCGCGCGATCAATGGCGGCAACGTCAACAAGATTTGTTTCCGCGCGGAGAGTTCCGGCCAGGCAAAGAATCATCCAGGTTATACTTAGCGCTCGCATGACATTCCCATCCTCAGTTTGACGGGCTTTCAATTAAATGTAACTGAAGCAACAAGTCTGTGAAATAAAAATTGGAGTATGCGTGGGGCGCGATTAAAGACGGGCGAGGAGCAAGCGCATTCGCTTTGAGCGGAGCGCGGCTGTGTCGAAGACCAGCCGCAGCAACATTCAAATAACCAAAAAGCGAATCTTGTTGCAGCCCTCATTGATAAACATATCAAAACTTGGGAACTTCGAGTGGCGAGTCATGGCACTCATTCCAACGCGCCGCTTGTTTCGAAGCGGCTGCGGCTGGTCTTCGACACAGCCGCGCTCCGCCTTTCCACCTGCGTCCATTACGCACTTTCAATCACACGTGAATGCATGGCTCGCATTTTGGCGGGCGCGTGATACATTTTTGGCGAATGTCCTTGAATACTCGAATTCGGCGGAGTCTTTGCGCGCTGCTGGCCGTTTGCGGATGTCTGGCCGCGAGTTCACCGCTTCGCGCGCAGACGATTATTACCAATACGTTCACTTTCACCTTTGCCAATGGCGGGGCGACGTCGCCCTTCAACAGCGCTTGGATATACTGGTACAATTCGCCGGGAGGCAATCAGCCGATCTTGTGCGATCCGACCATGGATGCCAGCAACAATGCTTCGTCCGGCTCGCTCAAGGTGGTCAGTCCGCTGGCCGGTGGCACGCAGAATGTCTTTTTCGGAACCTTTGCCAGCAACGTCAATAATGCCTATGATTTCAGCGTCGATGCCAACACGGCCGCCTACACCAATCTCTCTTTTGACATCCGCGTGGCCCCGGGCACGCCGCTGAGTTCTTCGGGGAATTACGGCAGTTTGATTGTGGGCTTCATTAGCTCCGGCTATGCGTTTGAATCGAATGCAACCGTGACCATTCCGGCCAGCGCGGCTTCAGGATGGGTTCACCTTTCGGTGCCTGTCAATCAAAGCCTCGGATTCGGCAATGTGCCGGGGGTTTGCTTCGGCATCAATTCTTACGGCGGCTATCCGCTGTTCACCATGACAAATTGGATCGATAACATATCCCTGGTCGGAGGGACGCCTCAGCCCGCGCAGCCGAACCCGACCAATTTCATTGGCGTCGATGCGGGGGCCAATCGCCATCCCATCAGCCCGTTGATTTACGGCGTGGCTTTCGCGACTTCCAATCAATTGGCGGATTTGAATTTTACCATGAACCGGTCGGGCGGCAACGAAGAATCCACTTACAATTGGACCATTAACGCCCACGGCAAAGGGGCGGACTATTACTTCGAAAGCTATCCCGATTCCTCCGCCACCCCGGGCCAATCCGCCGATTCCATGGTAGCCAACAGCAAAGCCGCCGGCGCGCAAGTCCTGATCACGGTTCCCATGATGAGTTGGGGGCCGAAGTTGGGGCCGGGGCGGGCCATTCTGCCGAGTTACGCCATTTCCAAATACGGCCCGCAGACCGGAAACGATCCTTACTTCACCAACGCGGGCAATGGCGTCAGCGTGACGAACAGCACCCTGATCACATGGAACGATCCCAACGATTCCTATATTCCCGTGGATACGAATTTTCAAATGAACTACGTGGCTCATTTGACCAATGCGTGGGGCAAGTCCACCAACGGCGGGGTGGAGTATTACATCATGGACAACGAGCACAGCCTCTGGTCTTCCACGCATCAGGACATCCATCCGGTCGGACCGACCATGCAGGAAATTTTCGGCAAAATGATTTCCTACGCTTCGATGGTCAAAAGCATGGACCCGCAGGCCCTGGTTTTGGGCCCGGAAGAGTGGGGCTGGCCCGGCTACCTTTACAGCGGCTACGACCAGCAATGGTCGGGCCAGAACAACAATTACAACACGAGCCAGTATCCCGACCGCAAGACCAACGGCGGCTGGGATTACATGCCGTGGCTGCTGAACCAGATTCACCAGCACGACACCAACTCCGGCACGCGCTTGCTCGATTATTTCACGCTGCATTGCTATCCGCAGGAAGGAAACGTTGGGAGCCAGACGGATGTTTCCAGCGCAACCTCCCTCCTTCGCAATCAGACCACCCGCGTCTTTTGGGATTCCAACTACGTCGATCCAAGCTGGATCAACTCCGTGATTGAATTGATTCCGCGCATGAAGAATTGGGTTTCCACGAATTATCCGGGAACGAAAATTGGCGTGACCGAATACAACTGGGGCGCGGAAGCCTACATCAGCGGCGCGACGGCGCAGGCGGACATCCTCGGCATTTTTGGCCGCGAAGGACTTGACCTGTCCACCCGCTGGACAACCCCCGCCACCGGCTCGCCCACGTATCTGGCCATGAAGATGTATCGCAACTACGACGGCGCGCGCCACGCCTTCGGTGACACCAGCGTGCTGGCCGGCGGCCCGAATCCGGACAACGTCGCCGTCTTCGCCGCCCAGCGCTCCAGTGATGCCGCGCTGACCATCATGGTCGTCAGCAAGTATTTGACAGGCACCGCTCCGCTGATCATCAACGCCACCAATTTCATCGGCACCGGCACCGCCCAAGTCTGGCAGCTCAATTCAACCAACGTCATCACCCAGCTCGCGAGCGTCCCTTACACGGGCGGTGTATTGCAAACCATCGTGCCCGGCCAAAGCGTGACGTTATTTATTCTTCCCGCCAGTTCAACCCTGCGGCTCACGCCCGGCGCGGAAGTGGGCGGCCAGTTTTCAATCAAGGTAAGCGGAGAAATCGGCCAAAACGTCGCGCTGCAATCTTCCGGGGATTTGCTCCATTGGAACACCATCAGCACCACCGCGCTGACAAACCAAAACACCATCTTCCAAGTCTCCGCCGGCGCCCAAACCCAATTCTACCGCGGAATTCTCGCGCCGTGAGGCCTGAGCCTCATCCGTGCAGATGAAAATGGGGAGCGCGGTCGTCTCGACCGCCGCCTTCGGCGTCCCGCCGAAGGTTCACCTGGTTGCGGCATCGTCGTAAAGACCCTCGTCTTGCGGGGCGTAGCTGTTTAGAAAGGCACTGTGGTCACGATCGGTCTCCTGGCTCTTGTCGGTGGACGATGGAAAGATTTCAAGTTGCTGTCGGCGCTGGTCAACCCACCCAGCCAGCTCAACAAAGTCTGCCAGAGGCAATTGCTCGAAAGCACGCTCGATTTCCTCAATCTTGCTCATCGCAAAAAAATAGCTTCGTTCCGCCGAAAAACAAGCCTCTGTCCTCGAAGCGGGTGTGATTAAAGGCGGGGAAAATATTTGGGCGGACACGCAGGTCCGCCCTACCAAATTGCGGTACTGTGCGCCGCCCAAATAATGTTGAAATCCTCGCCCACGTTCAATCATACCTCGCAACACGCCGCAAATGCCGCAATTCAGGCAAAACCGGCCCCGAATCGCATGCGCGAAAACGCTGAAACGCGATGGCTCCGGATACGACAAGCCTCCGTAAAGTAGACTCAGAGTTCAGACCGCAGAATGAAATATTAGAATTATCTGGTGACATGGCGCGCTCCGAGGCGCGCCAACTTGACTCATCGTCGATGGACGGTTGGTGCGCTTTGGCATGGACTATGAGCCATGTCGAAAAAAGACAAAGTCCTTTCCGCGTTCGGCGGGAATGTGCGCACGGCCCGCGAAGCCTGCAAGCTCACACAGGAGAAACTCGCCGAAAAGTCAGGCCTTGATCCCACCTACATCAGCGATATCGAGCGCGGCCTCCGCAATCTGGGCATCAAGAATGTCGCCCGCCTCGCCAAATCACTGGGCCTTACCACGGCAGAACTTTGCAGGGGAGTGGACACGTGACCAAATTCAGGGAACCGGGCGCATTTGAATTCCCGGAATTTCCGGCGCAAGGGTCAAAATGCGAAGCCATCCTTGAAACCGATGTATCGGACAATTACACGACTAATAATTAAATGACGGTCAATCCGCAGCGAATCAAATAATCCGCTGTGGAATCAAATGAAATTGGCAAACGCGTTTCATCCGAAATGTCGCCTTTCGGAATCCAGAGAATCAATCCACGTCGAGCGCGGGTGAGAAGGACACGATAAGTGTTGAGAAGATATTTCCGGTCAATTTCGTTCTTCAGACTTCCCCAACGTGAACCGCTAAAATTCCGAAACCTCCATCCGGTGGTTGTAATGTCATAGGAAAGATCTCCGCCCCAACAAAGGCCAACCCAATCGAGTTCCAATCCTTGACACTCGAATTCGGATGCCGCGACTTCGAGTTGATTTGAGGAACGAATGTCCGGCGGGTGATTCAAAAACCAATTCACATAAATGTCGCGATTTCCTTGCCGGAAGCCCGATGACAATTCAAGCCCGTCGGCGCGAAGTCGGATCGCGCCCGAACTTGCAACCAGCCCGGCGCGTTGTTGGCCGCGCGCGTGTTTTTTCAGCCATTGGCGGGCAGTCGGCAGCGAGCGGGTGAGCGTGAACGGGAATTCGCGTAAGTCGGGACCAATCGCTGCTGCCTTTGCGGCTTCGCCAGACAAAGCAGCTTCAACCCAATCGGTAAGCTTTTGGGCGCGGAATGAACGCTCATTAACTTTCAAGTGAAGCGACGGCTCTTTCTGAATTGCAAGCGAGCCAGCATTTCCATCGGCGAACAGGCGATGACCGGCGGTGCTTGAATCGTGTTCGAGCGCCATTGGCGAGACGGCAATCTTCCAGCCTGGGAATTTTTCCAGCAGTGTCTTGCCCCATTCAGCTAAACCGGCTTCGCCGTTATGGATTTCTTGGCCGCCGCCTACGAGCGCAATTAGAACTGTCCAATCTTGGTGGCGATCCATGATTGAAAGCATCGTTTCCGCTTCGGAAACATCCAGTCCATTTTTCTTTTGGTTTTGAACTGCGTTCCATGCGCGTTGCGCTTCATCAAACACGATTACCCTTTCGACCGGTGGCCTATCGGATTTCTCCTGTCCTTCCCGGACAAAGACGTGAACATTCTGAATGAATGTACCCACCGCGCGCTCGCCACCTGTTTCGCGGACGCGGCGTTGGTGGTCGCGGGTAATTGCAGCGGAAACAATTTTAACAAGCGGCCCGTTGCCAGAAAGAAACACTCCGGCTGGACGACCTTCACTCCGCAATGCTGGGTTGTGAACGACGTTCAGCCCAGCGAGTGTTTTGCCGGCGCCCGGAACGCCAGTAACAAAGCAGATGACCTTCTCCGACTGTCGCTGCGCTTGCTGAATTATTTCTACAAGTCGGTTAGATGTAGTTGTCAGATTGGTTGCGCCTGCGTAAGAGTGGGCAATCTCGCTGACATTGTGGCCGGCAAACAAAACTTCAGCCGCCTCGATGATCGTCGGAACGGGGCGATACGGAGATTTATCCCAAGCTGTCGGGTCAATCGGCGTAGAATCATCACGATGCTCGGCATTGAAGGCCGTCAAAAGTGTTTGTGCGAGATCGGAAGCATTGGTCAGTTTCACGTCACGCACTGCTTCGATGGAAATCTGGACGTTGGAATCTGTCGAGGGCGGAGCTTTTGGCACGACAACCACCGGCACGATGCGCCGATTACGGCTTGCTTCGTGAAAATCGCGAAGATCAAGCGCGTAGTCCTCAACCTGTCGTTGAGGTTGCAAACTGTGCGCCTTGTCCTCCGTTTTGAATTCAAGGCAGATGATTACGTCGGCAGCCAGCAAGACAGCATCAAGCCGCTTGGGCCGCCGGGGAATTGGATATTCCATGAGCAGCGACCAATTCGCCGCGATTGGGGCAAGGCGGATCAGTTCAGCACACGCCCCTTTCAAAACGACAATTTCTTTTTCCCATGCCTTCGTCTGCCGCTTCTGCAATTCGTTATGCTGATAGGAGCGGAGAAGCGCGCCCAGTATTTCTTCGGGAGAGTCGGCGAGAAAATCGACAAGAAATGCCCGGTAGAAGGCAGCCATGTTTTACTCCTTTATGCCCAGCAGCCACGTCACTTTTACACCCAAAGATTTGGCAAGAGCGACAAGCTCAAAGTCGAGAACGCCACGAATACCCGTTTCAATCTTTGCGACACCGGCTCGGTCAATCGAAATGCCGAGCTTGGCCAATTTCTTGGCTAGTCCGTCCTGTGTGAGCGGTGGCTGCGCACTTCCGCGCGCTTTTTTTACACGTTCGCCAACAAGATTCTGGCTGACTTGTGACATGAAGCCGCCAGGCTACCAGGTTCACCTTCGAAAGTGTTGTTCTAGTATAGAACACAAACTTCTTGCAGATTGAAGGCCACAAGTTAAAAAGGTTGCGGCGCGCAATGAAGATTCAACAGGAAGAGCAATCATGAGCGAACAAGCCTCGACAAACCTGCGGGACGGGTTTTGCATTTACATCAATACATTTCGCCAAGGCCCGGTGCCCGTCGTGAATGACGGCGACGGTTACATCGTTTTCGCAACCGAGTTGGAGGCTCAAAAGGAAATCATTGATAACCAGATCACCCGGCTTCAGCAATTTCTTGATGGCGAGCGTGAGTATGGGGATGCAATAGAAGTTGAGGAATACGTTGTGCCGGTCACCGTTCATCCGGATGGCAAAATTGTCGACGAAGACGGCAATTGTTTCGGCCCGAACTTAGATTAAAATGTCAGACGATTTTACCAAGACGAAAGTTCGCGCGCGGAGTAACCTAAACTATCTGTTTCCCGGCTGGTCGCTCAGCTTGCAACGCTTCGCTGCTGAAGACGCTTCGGAAAAAAGGCTGGCGGGTCGTCCGAATTTGGGAGCACGACCTGACGAAACGACCGGAAATCTGCATTCGCAGAATCAGGGCTGCTCTTTAGACAGGATGAACAGGATTTACAGGATAAAACTGGGGTTTAACCAAGCCATCCAATTTTAATTTCTTTCTCCAGTTCTTTGAATTCTGGGTCGCCGGTGACGAGTTCCGCATTTTTCGATTTCGCCAGGGCGGCGGCGAACGCGTCTGCCAGGCTGATTCTGAAGCGAGCCTTGAAATCGGCGGCGCAGTCCGCAAGGAGCCGGTCTGTGGAGTTAAACTCAATCGGCAGGCTCTGTAGAATCTTTTCGGCTTCGGCCCACGCGTTTGCGCCGTCCTTTTTCAAAATGGAGTGTTTCACTTCGGCGTAATTCACATCCGTCATTTGGAGCGGGTTATCCTTTTTCCCCGCCGCCACAAGCAATTCTTCCATTGCCTCCGCGCCCGATTCGTCGCGGAAATAGGCGATGAGCGCAAAACTGTCGAGCACTTTAGCCGGCATGACGTTCCTCCAGTTCACGTTCCTGTTTCTTATGCTCCGCCATTTGCTCAGTGAGCGGCTTTTCACCCGGCTTGCGCTTGAGGATGCCCCGGCCGCGCCTTATGAGTGCGGCGGTCACAGGAGTAAGAAGAATTCCATCGGGAGTCGCCTGGACCACAGCTTTTGTGCCGTCTCCAATCTCGAACTGTTTCCGGAGACGCAGCGGAATGACCACCTGGCCTTTTATTGTAAACCAGACCGCCTCGGTCTTGTTGGTCGTATTCATTTGCTGAAGTATGAATTGCTTTTTAAAGTATGTCAATAGACCATTAGTAGGAATGTTAAATAATTATCAATCTCGTCGGTCCGCACTTTTTGCACTTTCTGTTTTTCGCAACCTCGGCGGACTTGTAGCTGGTTTTTTGAGGCGGCGCATACGAGCTTGATTTAAGCTTGCTCGAAGGCCATCGTAACGGCGGACATGAGTGCGATTGAAACTTCAGGTGGATGACTTTGCCCGTCGAATTCTGACAACCCATTTGCTTCCGGCTAAGGCTGCTGTGGATGCATTTCACATCGCCACCGCCACCGTTCATGGCATTCATTTTCTGCTGACTTGGAATTGCGCACACATCAACAACGGCGAGATTATTCCCTGGCATCGAACGACTGGCGGCAGCCGAAGGCTACGCCCTTCCCGTCATTTGCACTCCGCTGGAATTGATGGGAGTATCGGAAACATGATATGAAAGATCCAATTGTTCAAGAAATCCACCGCCGCCGCACGGATTACGCGAAACGATTCAATTATGACGTTCACGCCATCGGCGAAGACATTCGCCGTTGTGAAGCAGAATCAGGAGGCAAGTTCGCCGCCAAAACCCTGCAAGCGAAGCGTGCGCCAAAGCGAAGCGCGCGATCATCCGCCGGCCGCTGAATCCCCTCGGGAAGTTGCGCGTAGTACTGCCAGAACTTAGAACCCATCTCATAAATAGGAGTGGGGGGCGCGTGGCCAGAGATTTGGGGTGGCGGCAAGGCGCGAGGAGGAAGAATATCCGCAGCGATCTTCGACCGACGAGCAACGAAGCCGCCGCCCCAAAGATCGGCCACCCGAGGGGCTCGCCAGAAAACGGCCCTCTGGCTAGGCGCGACGAAGGAGCATCCCCCACATGGGGCTGTGACTGAGGAGCAACGACGCCAGAGGGCCGTTTTCTGGCGAGCGCGCCCCGCTCCTATTTATGAGATGGGTTCTGGGGCGGCGCGATGCTTCACAAGTCCCGGCAGCGCCCCTCGCGCAAATCACGGATGGCCTCGTCTGCAAGGGCGTCCAAATGTCCGGCGGCAACGTCCCCCTCAAACTGTTAGTCCCACGCGGCAGCGTCGAACCCGGAGTACCAGTCGCGGAAAGCCAAAAGCTCCTGACGGGAAAGCTTGCTGACGGCGGCTTCGATCTCATGCACGGAACTCATGCCGGAAGAATATACCTGCTCGGATTTCTGGGCAACCGGAGAAGGCGCAACCGATGGGGCAGACGCAGCTTAATTTGCATTTAGATACGTTTGCCCTACCGGTGAAATGCAATGCCGGGAAAAATCCGGGTGCCGACCATCTTTTTTTGAAAATCTCCGTCGATCTATGTCCATCTGCGGCTGTCGCCCGATGAAATGTAGCGGGTTTGTAGCGGACCTGTAGCGGCTGATGTAGGGGTTTATCTAGTTGATAATCAACTGTGTAACGGGTGTAACGGGTTTTTGGAGATTATATATTATTATAATCTGGAACGACCGAACTCAGGAACGGAGGATTCCATTCCAGTAAGTGCGCTCTTCGGCAATTAATTGTCTCCTCTTTGCGTTTGAGCCAGCAAGAGGCATAAATTGGCACACCCGCCTCTTTTCCTGAGTTTGGGCGTTCCAGATTCAATTGCTCCTTGCTGTCACCCGTGCATCTCGAGTTTCCACGGCTTGCGGTATTCGCGCTGGTAGGCCAGGCAGTGCGACACGCTCCGGGGATGGGACACGTCTTGCGCCGCGGCGTCCCAATGCACCGTGCCCCCGCTTTGCAGGGCGATGTTGCCCAAGTGGCACACCATCGTCGTCTTGGCCATCGATTCGATGTCCGAGCGCGGCGTGGCGCGGGTGCGGATGCAATCGACAAAATTCTGCCAGTGCGTGCTGTCTTCCCATTTCGACTCCGGCGGCGCGGGCGCATCCTTGGGATTGGGAAAGAATTGGTAGCGCTGTCGGTCAACTATAAGAGTTCCATGCTGGCCGATGAACTCCGCGCCGTGGGAAATTCCGCCGTCGATCCCGCGCGGGTTGTTGAAGCGGTGCTCCCAATTCAAGATCCAGTTTGGAAAGCGGTAGCTGGCTTGCAGTGTGTCCGGGGTGTCCCGGTCATCGTCGGAAGTGAGAATGCCGCCCTGGCTGGAAATCGAAATGGGATCGCTTTGGCGCCTGGCCAGCAGGACGATGTCAATCATATGGATTCCCCAGTCGGTCATCAGGCTGCCGCCCGTGTTCCAGAACCAGCGCCAGTTTTCATGGCAGCGATTGGGCGTGTAAGGCACCGACTTCGCCGGACCGAGCCAAAAATTCCAATCGAGAGTCGGCGGAGGCGTCTGGGCAGTCTGCCGGCCAATGTCGCGGTCCAAAACCATCCAGGCGCGGCAGATGTTGATTTTTCCCAGCATGCCGGATTGCACGATGGCGATGGCGTCCTGGAAATGTTTCATGCTGCGCTGCCAGGTGCCGATTTGGACGACGGGCTTGTGCCGCCGCGCCGCATTGAGCATGGCTTTGGCCTCCATCAAATTGTGTGAGATCGGTTTTTCGCACCAGATGTCTTTGCCTGCTTGACAGGCGGCGATAAAAATGGGCGCGTGCCAATGATCCGGCGTGCCGATGATGACTGCGTTGATATCCTTGTCCTCCAACAAGCGCCGGAAGTCCTTGAATTGCTTTGGGGCAGGCTGGCCCGCTTCGGTAACGTCGTGAACGCCGTCTTGCAAGTGAGTTTCATCGACGTCGCAGACTGCGGCGGCGCGCACGCCTTTAAGTTTCATCAGCTCCCGCAAATTGTAGCGGCCTTGCGTGCCGCAACCAATCAGTCCGATAGAGATGCGATCATTGGCTCCCGGGCTCTGGTCGAGAACTTTGGCATCCAGAGACAGACCCAGGCTGAGTCCGCCGGCGACCGCTCCTGTCTGCGCAATAAATTGACGTCGATTTTGCATTTTAAGGAATTTGTTTGCTGTCACCAATTTTTTGCCATGCCGTATCCGCGGACAAAGCCCACGCATTGGGAAACTTCGGGCAAGGAAGTATCCCAGTGGTATTCGTATTCGATGGATAGGCTGCCCTGAAAATTCTGGGCCTTCAACTCATCGAGGATTCCGCCAATATCCGAGACGCCGGTGCCAAAAGGAACATCATGCGCGCCGCGTCCCATCGCGTTTAAATCCTTGAGGTGGCTGCAAACAATCCGGCCTTTGAGAATGCGCAAGCAATCGACGGGCTTGAGGCCGGAGCGAACCCAATGGCCCGTATCGGCGCAGGCGCCGAGATGCCAATCCCGATCTTTGACCAGCGAAAGGACGTAGTTCGGGTCCCACATCTTGTAGCTAGCGTCGTCCTGGTGCCGTGGGTGATCGTGGAAGCCAACCATGATGTCGAATTCCTTGGCCAGCTTCTCGATGCGGTCTATAAGTTCGGGCGATTCGGTGACGATGGCGCGCAAACCCATCGTTTTGGCAAATTCAAACAACTGGCGTCCATCGTTTTCCTCAGCGGGAAATGGGATGACCGCATAGGTGACGGGCTTGAGATGGCACTCGGCCAGCTTGGCCTTCACTTTTTGGATGACTTCAGGCGAAGCATGATAGTCAAACGGGACTTTCGGATCCTCCTTGCTCAGGCTCGGTTTGGCTGCCAATTCGACGACGCGTGAACCCGTCTGGGCCGTCATCTCCAGCGAGTCAAACAAATTGGCATGGTCGAATGTGTAAACAATACAGCCAATGGCAAAGCCTCCGATTTTGCATTCATCCGGGATCTTTTCTTCGCCGTGAATCGAAAAGGCAAACGCCAAGGCAAGAATGAAAGCGCATTTTGAATATAGCTTCCTGCGGGAGGTTTCGGCGAAAGAATATGTTCTCATGGGTCTTCAAGCAATATGAGGCGGTTCGTTCAGGGGTGTCAACCAAGTTGATTTCGAATCCTCGCTGGGGTGCAGGAATGAAAATTTGAACAGGAGCAAAGCCGAGGAAACGGAGATGGAAAAATCGTTCGCAAAATGAGCATTTTTCTCTGCTCTCCCGGTTTTCCTCCTGTTTAATTTTCCATATAAACTTGAGGCGGTCTGCAAAGTTCGTCACTCAGTGAATTCCAGGACGCCAAACCGGTCCGGCGCATGAAACGTTTCGACCAGGCAGGGGTTCCACGACAAATCCGTTTTGCTGGCCGTGTCGCCGCGGTAAAGGTTGATGCGCCATTTTGTGCCTGCGGCGGCCGGCTGCGCCCCCAGCGACGCCATTGGAATTCGCATCTCGCAGTCCCAAAACCTTCCTTTCTCATCGACTCGCACGGCGGATTGAAAATGACTCTCCCATGCAAAGTCTTTCTTGGGCAAATCAAGGCTTGCATCCAGCCGCTCGTTGGTGGGCGCCACCTCGAATTCCATGTAATGCCGGATGTTTTTCAAATCGCTCCCGATGAATGCTTCCACAACGTCGCGATCCCAAAGGCTAAGTCCGTCATGCGGCTTTCCGATACGCTTTCCTTCTTTTTGTGGAGGATCGAAAACCGTCAATTTCGTGAATGGGCAGCGGTAGGCAAGATAAAGATTGTTAGACGACCACAGGCATCGGACAGTTGTGGAAAGAGCGGCGCAAATGGCACCATCGCCGCTGCGAGTTTCGATGTGCACGGGCTTGGTGGTCTGCCAGATTGTTTTCGTGACATCGCCATCCGGCACAAAATCCACCGTCGTGTGGCGGGCAGCCAGGACGGGCGTTGGAAGCGATCTGGCCAAGAGCCGGCGGGCGTTGTCGAAATAAATTTTGCGCAGAACCGGAACCGAGAGGCCGATGGAACTGATGCTCCAATTTCCCTGGATTGGCGTCATGTGCGGCCAGTTCTTGTCCCACGTTTCCAGCCATCGGTATTCTTTCCGAAAGAAAACCTCGGCATCGGCTTCCGAAGGAGGCGGCTCGGGACCGCTCGACCCGAGAATCATCCGCCAGTCCAGGGATTGAAAATCGGTCGCGAACAAAATCCGATCCTGATGCTTGACAAAAAAGTCGTGGACCTTCCCCGGGTCATGCCGCCCGATTTCGGGAATGCGCGCCGCCAGATCCACCATCATGTTGGGATGCAGCGCGAGCTGCTGATCGACCCACTCCAATTCCTCGGCGTTGTTTCCAAAATGCACGCACACAAAAGTGGTGTTTGGATGGCGTCCGATCACGCGGCTCATGGCTTCCAGCAGGCCTTTCCAAGTGGGGAACTTGTTCGTGTCGCCAAACCACCAACTGTGGTGATCCTTCAATTCCTCCCAGCGTTCGTTTTGGGGCGTGTACGGCTCGAAGAACGCCTTTGGATCGGCCACGTGAATGGAGATGGGCATGTGCAGTTGACCCAATCGCTCCCACATCGGATCGAGTTTCGGGTCGTCGATTTTAATCAGCGCGCCGGAACCATCGCGCAAATACAATCCGAGACGTTTCCACTCTTTGAAGCCCGCAGCGCCAAGGCGATGCCCCTCCTCGACTTGCTTGACCGCCTGTTGCGCGAAATCCGTCTGATC
Organism: uncultured Verrucomicrobiae bacterium; assembly: GCA_963764165.1. GTDB lineage: Bacteria > Verrucomicrobiota > Verrucomicrobiia > Limisphaerales > Palsa-1400 > Palsa-1400. The sequence continues at coordinate 1,611,258 of CAVXRD010000001.1, read as the reverse complement.
CCAGTGCGTGTAATCGAGATTCATGTATTGCACCCAGCGTCCGGGAAATAGCGAATCCTCCATCTTTTTGTGCGATTCAAATTCGCCAGGCTCGCCTTTTGCCCCGGCAGTCACCGTTCCGGGTGTCAGATCAATTCCCAATCCCACGCCGGATGCATCCATGACGCGGATGGCCCGCGCCAGCAACTCTGGCGTGTAGTCCAAGTGCTGATGCAAATCGATGATCCGGTGTTCCGCCCGCCACAGGTTCGCTTCATTGGCCACCGCGGACACATCGTGCGCTTCCGAATCTGCCATCGAAGATTGCGCTCCTGCCGTGTCGAAATAACAGCCTGACAAAAGAATCGCCGAAAGAGCTAAGAAGCGATTGTGCATTGCGGACGAGAATGTCGCCCCTGCGAGAAACTGTCAAGAACGTGGCTTGCCGGCGTTTTTTTGACAAGGATATTCTGTCGAGAATCCCACTTGATTGTGAGGGCCGAAACGTCGGCCGCAATTTTCCCCGGCATGGCCACGCGCTTTCCCCCAAGGCAAACGATTTCCGCATATGTCCGCAGGCAAGCGATTCGCCGAATCGACCCGCCGGAGCAATTGCTCAGTGATGTGATTGAAAGCGGGTGCGGCGTGTGATTTCGCTTTGAGCGGAGCACGGCTGTGTCGAAGACCAGCCGCAGCCACTCCGAAACAAGTGGCGCGTTAGAAAGAGTTCCACGGCTCGCCAGTTGCAGTTTCGAAGTTTTGATATGTCTTTCGGAGGTGGCCACAGCCAGATTCGTTTTGGGTTGTTTGAGTGTTGCTGCGGCTGGTCTTCGACACAGCCGCGCGCCACCTGCGGGCCTGCGTCCATCACTGGCAGCGATTTGAACGCGCCGGTCAACACATCAAGTATTTTTGTTTGAAGAGGCTGTTGCGCGAACTCGTCTATTGGTGGCAAACTAACAGGCCAAAGTGCGCCTCAAATCAGTTCATATCTTTTGCGGGATTCTTATTGCCGCCCGAATCGCCAGCGGGACGGAGGCGTCCCTGCTTTGGTCCAGCAAGGTCCAGCCGATACTGGATGTCAATTGCGTGAAGTGCCACGGCCCGCTCCAACAGAAGAGCGGGCTTGAACTGGATAACATCGAAATGGTGATCAAGGGTGGCGATGATGGCGCGGTCATCGTTCCCGGCAAGCCGCAGGAAAGCCGCCTTTACAACAATCTGGCGTCCAATGCGGATCCGCACATGCCGCCCAAGAAGCAGTTGTCGGAGGCGGACATGAAAGCGGTGGGTGAGTGGATCACTTCCATGAGCGCGGCAGAGGTCGCGGCCTCCGCCCATCCGCGCCCCGCCCGTCACTTTGATTCGATTACGCAAGCGGTGGACACGTTGATTTCGGAAGGCTGGGCGGAACGCAACGTCAAACCCGCGGCCGAAGTGGATGATCGCACATGGTGCCGCCGCGTCTATCTTGATCTAGCCGGGCGCATTTGCACCCCGGCGGAATTGCAGGCGTTCACCAGCGATCAGGCATCGTCGAAGCGCGCCGGCTTGGTGGACAAGCTGCTCGCCTCCGATGAGTATCCCGTGCGGATGCGCGAGCTGTGGGATTACTTCCTCATGGGCCGCCCCAAACGGGAGAAGACGGAGGGGCAGCGCCAGAAGAACGGCTGGTGGTCTTTTCTGGAAAATAATTTCCGCGCCAACCGGCCGTGGAACGAAATGGTCCACGCGATTTTGGTGGCGCGGCCAGCCAGGCCGGAGGACGAAGGCTCGTCATGGTTTTTGTATGAGCGGCGCGACGATTACCAAGCCATCGCGGAAGCGGTCGCTCCTCTTGCATACGGAACAAAAGTTAATTGCGCCCAATGCCACAATCATCCCCTGGCCCGCGAAATCAAGCAGGCTCACTATTGGGGCCTGGTCGCGGCCTACAATCGCAGCAAGAACGTCGAGGGCGGCAATGCAGTGTCGGAATCGGCCACCGGCGGCTTTGTCAATTTTACAAACTTGAAGAAGGAATCGCAGCCTGCGGTGGTCACTCTCCTTTGCGGAGGCGTCGTAAAGGAAGATCGCCCCGCCGCGGACGCCAAGGAAAACGATAGTGACGACAAATATGTGGATCCCAAAGCCAAAGTCCGTGTCCCTAAATTTTCCCGGCGAGCCGCGTTCGCCGATATGGCGACGCAGAACAACCCGCTCCTGGCGCGCGCCTTTGTCAACCGCATGTGGTCCGTTTTTTACGGGCGCGGCATTGTGCAGCCGGCGGATGAAATGAACGCCCGCTACGCGCCAAGCCATCCGGAATTGCTGGATTGGCTGGCCCAGGATTTCGCGAGCCACAATTACGATGTCCGCAGGGAAGTCAAAGGCATGGTGCTCAGCCGCGCCTACGCCCTGAGCAACTCGGGCGCGCCGCCGGAAACATTCGCCGGCGCCATTGAACGCCCGCTCTCCGCCGAGCAGCTCGCGCGTTCGTGGCGCATTGCGGCTGGTTTGACGCCGGAAGACGATGCATTGCGGCGCGCCGCGATTACGGCGCTGCCGGAGGTTTTGCCGAAGGATTATAACGCCTCCTATCAGCAGGCGCAATTCCTGGCGAATTCCTCCTTGATCGCTGAAATCCTCAAATCCGGCTCGACGAACACCGTGTCGCGCCTCGCGGCGCTGGCGGATCCAAATGCGTGCGTTCAAGAGGCGTTTCTCGCAACGTATGCCCGCCTGCCTGATTCTGAAGAAGCAGGTTACGCGAAAACATTTCTGAAAGAGCGGGCCAAACACCCGGCGGAAGCGGATCGCGATTTGCTTTGGGCCTTGATGACGAGCGCCGAATTCCTGACCATGCCATAATCATGAATCCCGTTTCACCAGATACATCCGACCGGTGCAACGCGGGAAGCGGCGCTGGAGAAAGTTGCGCGCCAGGCTCGTGCCGCGTGGATGAGCATCGGCTGCACCGGCGGCTTTTTATCAAAGGACTGGCGGGCGGCGCGCTGGCCAGCATCGCAAGTTTCACTGGACTGTTTCAGAATCCGCTGTTTGCGGCGCAAACGAAAAAGGCCGGGAAACATTGCATTCTCCTCTGGCTTTGCGGCGCGCCGAGCCAGTTTGAAACGTGGGATCCCAAGCCGGGCCGTCCCAGTGGCGGTCCGTTCGGAAGCATTCGGACAAAAATTCCCGGTGTGCATTTTTCGTCGCTTATGCCGCGCTGCGCGAGCATTGCCAACAAGCTGAATATTGTGCGCAGCATGAAGACGGCGCAATCGGAGCATTTGCAGGCCATCAATCTGCTCCAGCGCGGAAATCCGGAACGCGCGGGCTTTACGCGGCCGACTTTGGGAAGCGCCTGCTCGCAGGCATTGGGCCAATTGGATGCGGCGATTCCCAACTTCATTCTTCTTGACCCAATTCCCGGCGGCAACGAATTCGAAATGTTCAAGGCTGGAAATTGGCCGGGCTGGCTTGGCGCCGAGCATGCGCCCGTCCGCCTGGGCGGCGATTATACTCAATTCGTCGACGCCGCTTTGGAAGGCATTCCGCGGCACGACCAGGAATCCCGCGAAACATTGCGCCGCTTCCTGACTTCGAAATACGAGCGAGATCGGAAGAGCGCGGTGGCGCACACTCAGAATGCGGCGTTTGACCGCCTGAAAGGAATGACCGCCAGCGCGGATCTTTTTGATTTGAAGAAACTGCCCGCCAAGGACCGCGAACGGTATGGAGCGGGAAGTTTTGCCCAGCATTCGCTCATGGCCCTGAACCTGGTCTCCCACGGCGCGCCTTTTGTCATGGTGGCCAACGGAATGAATTGGGACAACCATGTCTTCCAGCACGAGATCCATCAAATGCTGGTGCCGGAATTGGACCGCGTCATTTTTCATTTGGTCAATGACCTTGAACATCGCGGTTTGCTTGACAGCACGCTGGTCATTGCCATGGGCGAGTTTGGGCGCACGCCGTGGTTGAACGCCGCGCGCGGACGCGACCATTACCCGAATGCCTGGAGCTTGATGATGACTGGATGCGGGCTCAAGCGCGGCGTCGTCACAGGCGCGACCGACGAGGACGGGGTGGAGGTGGTGGAGAAGGCTTACGACGAGCAAAATTTGTTCGCCACGATTTTCACTGCCCTGGGAATCGATCCATACGCCGAATATGACCTGCCCGGCCTGCCGACGTTCCACCGGGTGGAAAATCAAGCGCCGCCGATTCGGGAATTGCTGGCCTGATACCATGAAGCTCACACCTGATCTGGATATAAAATTGCCGACCGGCGTGCTGGGCTTTGCCACCGACCCGGAAGGGAGCGCGGCCTTCGCCGCGTGTTCAGATGGGTCAGTTCATTCTTTGGATCTCGACACCGGCGAATCGAAAATATTTTCAAAGAAGCATGCTTCGTCCGCCAGTTCGTGCGTCTTATTGCCGGGCGGCAAGACTGTCATCTCGGGCGGCTACGATGGAAGGCTGCTCTGGCATGATGCCAATTCCGGCCGGAGCCATCGCCGCGTCAAGGCGCACAAGTTTTGGAACTGGCAGCTTGCGTTGTCGCCGGATGGGAAGCGGTTGGCGGCAACCACAGGGCAATATATTGCCGGCGGCTGGAAATATGAGCCCGCTCCTGAAACAGAGCCATCGGTAAAAGTATTTGACACGGCGACAGGAATGCGCATTGGGGCTTTTTCGCATACACCGCCGGTGTTGAGCTGCGCCTTCAGCCCGGGCGGGCGGTATCTTGCCGCAGGGAATATGATGGGAGAAATTCGGGTATGGGATTTGCGGGCCAAGCCGGATTCTCCGCCGGTGGCAAAATGGACATCTCCGGATTTTACCTCGTGGGGCACGATTAAATCGCATCATTATTCCGGCGGCATTTACGGCCTCGCGTTTGCGCCCGACGGAAACTCACTTCTTGGCTGCGGCATGGGGCCGATGATCGATCCCATGGCTGGCAATGGAAAAATGACCTGGCAACGGTGGGATTGGCGCAAAGGCACGAAACTGGACCAGATCAAGGAAGCCCAGCAAGGCTCCGGCCTGATGGAAACAATCGCGTGGCACCCCAACCACAAGCACTTCGTCATGGCGGGCAGGCAGGCGCAAGGCACTTGGAACGCGGCCATCTTTGATTCTACAGATGGAAACCTTGTGGCGTCTGTTGACACCAAGTGGCGCATCACTCACGCCCGGTTCACCGCGGATGGCAATTGGCTCATTTTCTCCGGTGCGATCGGACAGCCGCCACGCAAAGATGGCAAATGGCCGCCCTGGGGCCGCGTTCAGTTTTACCAGGTGGAAGTTTGATTCGGCGCTATCGCGGCGGCGGCGCGGGCCGGATCAGGAATGTCAGCATGGCGCCTCCGATGAGAAGCGCTCCGGCGCAAATAAACGATGACTGAAAACTTCCACCGCTGTTCGTGGTGAGCATCTGCTGCACCTTGGGGAAGATCAGCCCTCCAATTCCCCACGCGGTAAAGAGGACGCCGTAGTTGGTCCCAAAATTCTTCAAGCCCCACAAGTCTTTGGCAAAGGATGGGAACAACGCGAGGTTTGCGCCGTAATTGAAGCCGATGAATGTGGCCAGGAGCACTACGACGACGGGCAAAGAATCCTTATGGGAGGTCACGGGGACGGCGGCGAACATGAGGCCGGCCTGAAACAGCAGCACCAGCAGCAGCGTCCAGCGTCGCCCGATTTTGTCGGACAACAGCCCGGCGCCGAGACGGCCACCAGCATTGCCGACGGCCATCACCGCCACCGCGATAAAGGCATTTTCGCCCATGCTTTTCTTCGCCATTCCACTGACGCTGCCGATGACCATCAGTCCGGCCCCGGCGCCAATCGCGTAGATCAGCCATAATACATAGAACGTTCCGGTGCGCAGAATCTGGCTGGCGACAAAATTATTGGCGGAGGGCTTGGCGACGGTGGCGGACATTTCTGGAGCGGCCACGAATCCCGCGGGCGGATTTCTCAACATTTGCGCCAGCCCGCAAACGGCGGCCGTGAAAGCCATCCCGAATACGAGCATGGACTTTTTCAACCCAAAATGAGCAAGGGCAAATTGAGAAGCTGGCGCCAGATAAACAGGCGCCAGCCCAAAGCCCGCCACCACGAGTCCGGCCACGAGTCCTGTCCGCGCGGGCGGAAACCATTTCAATGCGGGCGGCGTGGCGGAGGAGTAGGCGAAACCGATCCCCAAACCGACCAGCACGCCGAAGCCCAATAACCACGACGCGTAATTGCTTGTCGTCGAGATCAAAACCATTCCAGCGCCGAGGAGCAATCCGCCGGCAGTGGCAGTCACCCGCGGCCCGAATTTATCCTGGCATCGGCCTGCAACGATCATCGTAAAGGAAAAGACCAGGCAGCAAAGCGCGTAGGGATCATTGAGTTTGCTCCCTTCCCAGCCGAATTCCTTTTCAATGGCCGTTTTGAACATGCTCCATGTGTAAAGGACACCGAGGGCAAGATTGATCCCGAGGCCGGAGAAGGCAACGAGCCAGCCGCGATTATTGGTAGGGGTCATTGCCACGCACGATAACGAATCGCTCGGCAGGACACAATCAAGCAAATGCCATAATGGAACGAACGAATATCCTGATCTCTTCCCTTGGCGTGGCGTCTGTCACGGCGCGACGGAGCAGGAAGCCTATCTCCACCTCTGTGCCGTGATTGCCGAGGAGGTGGATCAACTTCGCCAGGCGGGCAAACCGCTTCCGCCTGCGGCCACCCGGGCGATGCGCGACGCGGCGCCCGCATAAACCTTTGGTTATTGCGCCGAGTCCTTATACCACATAAGCGTGTAATTGCAATATTAATTGACAATCCGGGCTTCGGGCTTTATGTTTCTCCCTCTCGCCATCGGGGCGTGTTCTTTGATCTTTTGCGGATTCCCGCCCCAGACGACCTTGTATTTTTTAGACACGGTTAAATAAAAACGGATCGGGGCGTTGCGCGTAATTGCACCCTATTGCACCCTTGGTTATTGCGACAAGAATCCCCGAGGAAATCGTTCGCGCAGAGAAGATGAGTGCGCAGAGGGACATAAAGCCATATCCAGAAGCACGCAAAGGAAATGAAGGGAGGAGAGATGCATGGGACAGACGGTCTTTTCCCCCTTCGTGAACTTCGTTGCCTTCTGTAAAGACCCTTTAGAAACCATTTTTCGGAAGAATGTAGCGGGTTTGTAGCGGCCTTGTAGCTGTATTTGTAGCGGGTTATCTGGTTGATGCTCAACGATGTAGCGGGTGTAGCGGGTTTTTAGAGATTATATGCGTTTACCTGCTTGGACGCCGGTTCGCCGATTTTCAGGAGTCCTGAATCCAAGCTGTTGCCAGCGCCTCCCATCGTATCCCTCGAAAGAGGGATGGGGTTTTTGGCGGATTCCATATAATCGCCTCCAAATACATGATTTGCGCCGACTCAATCGTCCACGGAAGGCGTGTCCTCAGCGGGCTTCGAGGAATTCTTGCCCTCAGCGCAACTGAACAATTCAAATTAATATATTAGAAATATGAAAATCTCCATCTCTTGTCCTTGTGTTGCCCGTTCGATTTCAACGAGCATAAATTGGTTCAAGATTATCGGACGAACGGCCGTCGTGTCCGGTCTGGCGTTTGTTTTGTCCCATTCGGCCAGCGCGCAGGTGAATGTGTATGTGGATTCAACACAACCATGGATTGGCTATATGAACGTGTTCGCGCTGCCTTCCGACGGAGGAGGGTATCAGTTTGGAAGCCCGTGGGCCACTGGCGCATTAACCGCAGTTTTTTCCAACCAGACCCTGACGCTCCTTCCATGCACCAACGTCTGGGAAACCAACGACACCTACTGGGTTCAGGCTGACGGAGTCACCCCCAACAAGACCATGGATGCCAGCATGTACGTTCAAAATGACGCTCTTGCGGGCACGAACGTGGTTTTCTCGGGCGAAGGGCTGGCCTACACTCTGGACGGCGCCTATACTTGCACGGCTTTTATCAAGGACTTCAATTCCAGTTATGCGCTCGTCAACTCCTCGACGGAGCCGATAGGTCCCGGTCCCTTTTCAATCAATCTTACGACCCAGCCAGGGGATCATATTCAATACGGCTTCGAAACCATCGGGCCAGACGCCAATCCGGCGACCGTCGCCAGCTTGGGTTCGGCAGTCATCGACGCGCCGCTGGTGACCAACGTTACAGTAAGCCCCATCACGTTCGTGAATGGCTATATGAGCTGGACTGCCAATCCGAGTGATGCCCCGGGATACGGAGGCAGCAATCCGGGCGGCCAAGTCTGGGGAATCGCTGATTTGCCGGAAACCCTGACCAGCACCACGTTGACGCTTAGCCCGAACACCAATACCTACGCCGCCGGGAACGATTACTGGGTCAACGCCGATGGCAGTGGAGCGAACATCATGGACGCGTCATTCTACGCTCAGGTGCCCAACGGAGCGGATGCCAACAGCACGATCACCTTTACTTTTGTCGTGCTGACAAATACGCTGGTTCCTCCTTACACCGCTGATGCATGGATCAAAGATTTCGGCCCTGGCTACTCGTTTAATGGAGAACAGACCGTGAATTTGACTCCTGGCACGAACACTGTGACCTATCCATTGACTGGCAACAACCCAGGCGAAATCGTGCAGTACGGATTTGAGGTGATCGGGCCGGATGCGAACCCCGCCACGGTCGCCAGCCTGGGCGATGTAGTGATCGCCGTGCCCTCGACCACCAATCTCGTGGTGCTCCCCGCCAACCCGGTTGTCCTGGTGGGCGGCAGCCAGACATTTACGGTCACCGCCACCGGCAGCGGTTTGAATTATCAATGGCAGGAAAATGGCGTGAATTTGACCAACAGCGCAAACGTGTCGGGCGCCACTACTGCCTCTCTGACCCTGAACAATGTGGCAGCTAGTGCTGAAGGGACATACACCGTCGTGGCCACCAGCAGCGCCAGCACAAACAGCGCCTCTACGTACCTCACTGTTCTGAACCCGGCTCATTTGACCGTTGATCCGAATGCGCCTTGGGTCGGTTACGAAAATTATTTTTATGATAATGGCGGCATGGAGGGCGCTTTGGTGGGTCAAAACGTGGAGCCTCCAGCGCACCTTCCCGCGATGTTCAATGGCGCAGTGGTGACGCTGTCTCCCAACACCAGCGATTATATTACGAATAATGCCGAGTTCGTGAATCCGGATGGCTCGCCCGCCGCCATTGTGGAAGCCGACTTCTATGTGCAAGACGACGCGTTGGCGGGGCAGACGCTGACCTTCGTTGGTTATTGCCCCAGCAACACGCTGGCAACCAACTACACCGAGACGGTATTCATTGAGGATTTTGCTCCGAACTACAGTTCTTTCACCGCTGCCAACGCCCCCTTGGTTTCTGGACAGCCCTTCAGCATTACCCTTGCAACGACAGCGGGAGACCACATCGAATATGGTTTCAAGACGGTAGGCCCGGTGGCCAATCCGACGAACGTGGCGGCCTTGGGGAAGGCTCTGGCATCCATCAATCCGCCGTCAATGACCGCCAGCGTGACTGGCAGCACTGTTAGCCTGAGCTTCCCCACGGAAACCGGCTTGAAATATACCGTGCAGTATACAAGCAACTTGTCGAACGGCGCATGGCAGACCTTGCAAACCGTCAATGGGACGGCCGCGACAGTCACAGTCACGGACACCAAAGGCGCCGGGAGTCGGTTTTACCGGTTGTCTGTTCAATGAGTTCAACCGCGAATTGGAATCATGACTCCATAGATCCAGTTGAGCCTGCACGGGTTGTGCGGGCTCAACTGAAGAGCAGAGCTAACTGTTGCGCCGTCACTCAGGGTTTTACCTTGATTGAATTGCTGGTCGTCATCGCCATCATTGCCATTCTGGCGGCGTTGCTGCTGCCCGCGCTGTCCAAGGCCAAACTCCAGGCTGTGACGTCCGATTGCTCCAGCAACAGCAAGCAAATCGCCACGGCCTTCATCATGTATGCCGACGACAATCAACAATACTTGCCGTCCTTGAACACGGGCAACTTTGCCACCGGCGTGACACCAAATTGGTGGTTCAACATTCTTAGCAGCGGCCACTATATGACCGCCGTTTCGGAATCCAACAACATCTGGCGCTGTCCAGCGGTGCTGAACGCTGACATCGAAGCCAGCGTGGACAACTATTATGGCGGCATTCAAGTCGGCGGCTATGGCCCGGTGGAGGGCGACGACTACACGGAGGGCATCATTCGTTATGGATTGAACACCGATGGGTCCGCCCTCGGCAGCCTCAAGCTGACCCAACTGCTGCGTCCGAGCCAAATCTGGTTGATGGGAGACGTGGGCGTTCCGAAAAGCGGCGAGAGCGTTGACGCATTGCCGTCCGCCGGCTATTACACGGAAATCACCACCAAACAACCCGTCCCCAGCATTGGCTTTGCGCTTTCACCTTACAAGCAGCCAGCCTGCCGCCATGATAAGGGCGCCGTCTTCTCCTTTTGCGATGGCCATGTGGAACGCTGGCGATGGTCCGACTTGCGGGCGGACAAGAACGACGTATTTGCCGTAAACTCCCATTGAAAGCCCATCGCGGCTGTTGTCTGCGAGCCAACGGGCGCCGCGATGATAAGTTAAGGCATGCGTTTTACTTCGGCGTCGGGTCCGCGGAGGCCGCCGGTTTGACATCATTCACCGTCGCCTCCGGCCAGCCGTCCGTGTTCCAGCGCAGGGGCATGATGGCCAGGGTTGCCTTTCCATTCATTCGAATGTCGCCTTCGAAATCCGACGTGAACCAAGTCTTGCCATCGGCATTCAGCATTCCCGCATGTCCCGGCCCGATCAAGGGGCCGTTGGCATTTGGGAGAAACACACTGCCGCCGCTGTGCAGCATGTCCGCACCGGCTTTGTCAAGATAAGGCCCGGTGATCGTTTTGCTTCGTCCGACGCGGATGTTGTAAGTGCTTTTTGGCCCCTGGCAGCACGAACCCCAGTTCACAAAAAGATAATACCAGCCGTCGTTCTTGCAAAGATAGGACGCCTCGATGGATTCATTGTAAGCCAGCGGATACATCGCCGAATCCGGCGCGATGCGCTTGCCGGTTTTGGGATCGAGCTGAATCAATTTAATGCCGCTCCAATAGGATCCAAACGTCAGCCACAAGCTTCCGTCCGTGTCTTGAAAAATGGTTGGGTCGATCGCGTTGCAATTATCACCCTCCTTGGTTCGCACCACGATACCTTCATCAGTCCATTTGTAGGCCGGGTCGTTCGGGTCCAAGGTGGCATTTGCGGCGAGGCCGATGGCGGATGTCATTTTTCCCATCGAGGAAACGGCATAATAAAGCAAATACCGGTCACCGACCTTCATGATGTCAGGGGCCCAGTAGGACATTTTTCGGTTTTCGGGAACCGCGCTGGCGATCCACTCCGGAGCCGTTTTGAATACTGCCGGCCCGCGTTCCCATTTCACCAGATCCTTGGAATGATAGGACGGAACGCCCCGCCCGGTGTAAAAGACCCAATACTCGTCCTTGCACTTGACAATGTCGGACGGATCGCGCGTGACAATGCCCCGGCTCGCCGATTTTTCCAGCGGCAGCACGGTCGCGGGATTCTCGGGTTCCTGTTTGGCGGCATCGTCTTGCGCATTCGCCGTGGATGAAAACGCCAGCGCCAGGATGAACACTGGCGCAAGCAGCAGGCGTCGGCCTTGATAGATGTTTCGGCTAGATTTCATTTGCCTAATTATGGACGAGTCAGGATCGAATTTAAAGCACCCTTAATTCACCTTGATGATAACCATAATGCGGAAGGCACTGCCGCGGCTTTTTTTCTGGCGATCAAAAAAACAGGTGAGATTTGGTGAGATTTGGTGAGATTTGCTGAGACTGGGTTGGAACCAGAGACCACTGTCTCTTTTTCCCAGCTAAGATCAGAGCCGCTAAATCGACCATTTAGACGGCATATATGTGCATACCCCCCTAAAAAGCCGTCACACCCGTCACAACGTTGTCAATCAAGCACTTAGTCCGTCACAAATACCGTCACAAACCCTCGCATAGAGCCGTCACAAACGCAGTCGATCAGTCCTGGCAGGGAGAGACACCATCGATTCCTTAATATTAAATATTGGGCTGGCGCTTGCGCGTGGAAGCAATGAGGTTTTTGTCGCGAAAACCGAGAGTGCAATAGGGTGCAATAGCGCGCAACGCCCCGATCACAGTTTGTTTCTAAGCCTCGAATCAGGGACTCGGAAGTCCTCAAAATGTCAAAGAACACGCCCTGAAGGCGACAGGAGAATTATAAGGCCGAAAGCCATGTTTATCAATTAATATTGCAATCACACTGTTATGTGGTATGAATTACCTCCACAGACAGTCGCGCGGAGCCGTCACAAAATCCTGCCTCGAAGCCCGGCAGGAGCCTCGCCCTGTTATTTGGGGGTCTTGGGCAATTCCTTGCGCGCCCGAATTAGGATCTCGCCTAATAGCGCTGCCGCGCGTTGCCTCACATCGCGGGTGCTTGCTTAGCCCAACTTAAGCCACGTTGAATCGGCGGGTTCTAATGCTTTGAAGAATTGCCGCTTGAAAAAATCTCAATGTCGTGAATAATCAGCAAGGCTGGACTGAGTCCAGCGCGGGAGTCCAAACAAAATGACCAAGCCCAAGCCATTTCGCTCGCTATTCCTGAGTCTTGTAATCGCACTCATCGGCTCCTCAGCCGCGAGCCTCTACCAATCTCCCCACGGCGCCAAGTTGGGATTATGACGGAATGGCTCTGAGCGTGGACACGAACGCCGCCTATTTACAGTTCGATTACTTCGACGGAGGCGAACCCTCCCTTTATTTCGACAACGGTTCATTAGCGTGCTGGGCGCAATTTCTTTCGGATATTGATTCAAGATGAAATTACTGAAGTCAGTTGCTTACAAGTTTCGGCATTCAACCATAACAAACATGAACAGGCATAACTTCATTTTCGCGAGGTTCTCAATAATCCTGGGCCTTTGGATCGTGGCAATGGCGGCGGCTGTTCTTGCCTGCTTAATTCCATCGTGCGGTTTGTTCCCGACAGGCCTTGGGGAGGGGTCGGGACAATCGGAGTCGCAGGGGCGGGCTCGCGCGGAAGAAAAAACACCGAATGGCGCGAACTGCCCTACTACATCAATCCGGGAATGTGTGCTTATTATGAGTTGCACCCGGAGCGGTTTAAGCCGACTGGGCGAGGTGAGGAAATCGAGATTGAAGGGTTTGCGGCCTTTTTGAAAGACGACGATTTTGTCAAAGAGGACCGTTCTTTTGTCCGGTCGAGGAAAATCATGGATCCGTGGGGCGAGCCTGTTCATTTTGTCCAAGACCTGAACATGGACGGATATTTCGAGGCGGCGGGAGAACGCTGGGGGAATCCATTTTTTGATCTCAGGGATTCTCCTGATGAGATGGATGCTGTCGAAGTGAGCCGTTTTCTACGTGTCCGGACGGCACGTGGGACTAATCCGCAGGGGTTTGACTCATTTCGTGCTCTTCCAAGCGGACTGACTACGCGTACATTTTATTCACCGGAGGAGCAATTTGATCTACATAAATGCGATATTTATCAATTAAGATTGCAATTTCAGGTGTTCGAGCGAATTGAAAAAAACAGGCGGGAAAATGGTTTTTCGTTTGCGGCGATTTAATTCAGTGGAGATTACTGTGATTAAGAGCGAATAGACCGCTGGAACTGGCCAATGCTTGCCATTTATGCCACAGGCACGAGCAGTGGACTAATAGCGCAATTCACAGATTATGCGCGTTTTAAACCAACCGTTGGATGATTTGTGGGAAAATCCATGAGTGGAACGAAATTTGACTTTTGGGTAACTTTAAATTTAAGATGAATTGCTATGATCACGCACTTCCGAAAAAAGACATTGTTTCTCTTATTGCTGGTAGCGACTGTGTCCGCACTCGCTTTTCCGGCATCCCCATTTATCGACTGGAACAATACAGTTGATGGTTCATCGTCCATTCTCGTGGCAACATCCAAGGGCATACCATGGCGGACCAAGCTTACAAACGGGGGGGTAATGTTTAACCCGTCCCGCGGAGTCCTTACTTCCGATATCGAGATTGTTGCGACTCTAAAGGGCGAGAAGTTCAACTCTGGCACGGCGGCAATCCTTCGCTCCACGAAGTGGCCGGCGCAGGGCGATGCGTATCTTATATTCGCCAACTTCTTCGATGGCAAGGACTGCCAGGCATTCGATGACTATAGCGTTGTTCCGCTGGGCCATGACTTCGACACAAACATCCTTTCCGGCAAATCCCTGGACGAGCAGATCCATTCATTGCTTCAAATCCGATACCGGCACTTGACCAACGAGATCGCCCATGCGCAAACCGAAAAGGAACGGTTGGACGAGTATTTGAAGAAATAGGAAAAATGCCGGAGGGGTCGCCCGCGTAAGCGCATATCAGCAGTTGCCTGATTGTGAGCGCGGCGCGGATTTGGAGCATAGCGAGGTGAAACGCAGCAATAACTTTAGCGGCGACTTCAGCGCGGAAACCGGATAGGCTTCTCAAGCCGCATGAGAAGCAAACGATTACACCATCTTCGAGATGCAGGATGCGTTTTCGCATTTTTGGGGATTGTCGGTCTTGTTTGCGCGAATAGTTTTGCTCAAAGCGTGGCTGTCGTTGATCAGTTCAATCCATCGGGCCCTGCCAGCAATAACTACGCGAGCGGCCAGATTACCAATGTCTGGACGAATTGGTTTGGCGGCGCTTTTCGGTCTTTGGCTTGGGACTCCACCAATGATGCCGGGGCCAATCCCGCTTCGGGTTCAATGAAAATCACCGCCAACTTCGACGGCCCGGATGGGAACAGCCAGTGGGCGGTTTATGACTTTATCGGCGTCCTGCCGCCGGTAAACGGGGTGCAATACACCAATTTTGAATGCGACATCCGCTTCGCTCCCGGCTCCGCCACCGCGACGAACAGCGGAGCAGCGCTCTTCGGCCATTTGCAATTTGGCGTCGCGGTGGGGTGGGGGCAGGATTGGTTCGGCGCCGTTGATATTCCCGCCAGCGCCACCAATTGGCTCCATGTGAGCGTGCCCGTCAATCCCGCGAGTGATCCGAATTTGACGAACATCTACAATGTGATCCTTCACATCTACGGGCCCTATTACACGCCCTTGAGCGGCGCTTCAACGTGCTGGGTGGATAACATCCAATTTTCAGGCGCCGCTCCCGCGAGCACCAACTGTGTTGTGAATTGGAATGAGGTGCATCAAAGGATAGACGGCTTTGGCGCTTCCTCGGGTTTTGAAACCAATTTGACCACGGCTCAAGCCGATATGTTTTTTTCGACCAACACGGGCATCGGCCTTTCATTGCTGAAATCAGTCATCGTGGCAGGAACGACGGTGGAAACCAATGTCATGCAATTGGCCCAAGCCCGTGGCGCCCGGGTCTGGTGCGCTCCCTACACGCCGGATGCAGCATTCAAAGATAATAATAGTCTCAATGGAGGGAGCTTTGTCTCTTCCAATGATCAGGCATACGCCAGCGAACTGGCCGGTTTCGTGCTCGACATGGAGACTCGCTGCGGCGTCAACATCTATGCCCTGTCGATCCAAAACGAACCCGATATTGCGGCTAATTACCCGTCGTGTCTGTGGACTCCGCAACAGATCCATGATTTTGTCCCATACATTCACGCGGCGCTGATCGCCAGCAACGTGGCCTCCACAAAAATCATGGTAGCGGAAGACGACAATTGGCAAACCAATTATTATGCGGCAGCGATGAGCGATCCAACTTTGGCCACCAACGTCGGCATCATCGCCTGCCACGATTATGACGGTTCCCCGCCTAGCATCATGCCATCCGTGCTGCCGAAGTATTCCAATACGAACGCGGCACTTTGGGAGTCGGAAGTCTCCACCTACACACCCTTCGATGGCAGCATGAGCAACGCCATGTATTGGGCCAGCCGGATTCATCTCTTCATGACCGAGGCACAAGTGAACGCATTCAATTACTGGTGGCTGATCGCTGGCAATAATAACAATGACAACGAGGGGTTGACCGATCTTTACGGCAATCCAGCCAAACGATTATATGCGCTCGGCAATTACAGCCGTTTCGTGCGTCCGGGTTACTGCCGGATTGGAGTTTCCAACAACGCTTTCACCGAGATCAGCGCCTACAAGGATCCCGCCTCCGGCAATTTTGCCATCGTGGCCGCCAACGCCGGATCCACGGCCGTAACGCAGATTTTTAATCTGGCCTCATTCACTGCCGAGGTTGTAACTCCTTGGATCACATCCGCCAGCCTTTCGCTATCAAACCAGCCCGCGCTCGGCATTACCAACTCCAGCTTCAGCTACCCGATTCCACCGCTGAGCGTGGTCACTTTCGTTGGCCATGCATCCGAAGCTCAGTCGATCAGCGTCCAACAGGTCGGCAGCGATGTGATTTTAAGTTGGACAAGAGGAACGTTGTTGCAAGCGACCAATTTAACAGGGCCTTGGAAAACCAACAATGCTACTTCACCTTATTGGGTCAGCCCAACGGCGCCGCAGCAGTTTTTCCATGTGGTATCGCCGTGACCTCGTCGTGCCATGAAGACATGCCAGAAATCGCATCTCATACTTCTTGCAAAGGGACCGGCAGCGATTATGATTTCTCTGTGAAACATACTAACACAATTCCCGTGCCCGGGTCAAAGGGATTGGCCCAGGATCTTGCGGCGACCGCTGCAGAGACAGAGCTGAGTCAGGCCGACGTGATCCGTCAGTCGTTGAAGTTGGGGATGCCGGCCTTGCGCGCCCGTCTTGGAAAAAAACCGCGCCGCCGCTTGCCTTTAACAGAGCATTTTAGGCGGCTCAAAGGACTGAAGCTGCCGCCCTATCTTGAGGAATGACTTGGCTTCTCGATACCAACGTCGTTTCCGAGATGTGGAAACCGCAGCCCAATCCGGCGGTTCAATCATGGCTTCAGGCGAACGCGGATGAGTGCGCGCTTTCCGAGATCACTTTTGGCGAATTGCACTACGGGGTGCATCGTCTACCCTTCGGAAGGCGACGCTCGGATTTACTGCGGCACATCAGCTTCCTGCGGGAAGACTATCGCGATATTGTGCTCCCCTTTGGACCGGCGGAGTCGGAAGTGTGGGGTGAATATGCGGCTGCGATATTTGCCGAGCGCGGTAAAAGCTTCTGGAATTCCCGAACTACGAGGGACTCGGCCATCGCCGCAATCGCCCGCGCTTGGGGCCTGACGGTTGTAACGCGCGACGTCAGCCACTTTCCTTTTGTGGACACGCACAATCCATTTCTAGGGGCATAGGACTTCGACATTGACCTTATTGGCGCTTTCCTGACGAAGATACATTCCGTTGCGAAGCAGCGCATAACCCCAATTAGTCATCATGTTGGTGTCCGCAGCCGTGGCTTTCCACAAGGCCGCGACGAGGTCGGGTTTCAGCTTGCCGATGCTGTAATCATAATTCCATTTGTTATGTCCCGGATAAAACTTGGTCGCAGGCGTGCCTTTCGCTATCGCCGGATCGCTCTTGCCCAGCAAATCAATGGCCCGGCGACCCGCAAAGTAGGGCGCCGCGCCAGCTTTGACATAGGCAATCGTAGTGTCCGGCGCTGTGCCCTGGCCCAACAACAAACCGGCGCGCGAAGCCTCTGCGTCTTCCTGAATTTCTTGCCCCTTCCCTGAAAACCAGGTCGTCACCCCGTAGATATTCATTGTCAGGCACACCAATAGGATTGCTGCCAGAGACACACTCGAAGGAGTGACACGACGATTGCTGTTAAGAAGGAGCATGCCCAATCCGGTGGCGACGCTCAAGGCCCCCACCAGAGCCAGGGCCGGGCCGTGCCATGTTGTCGAGCCGACTTCAAAATACCAAAGAGATTGCTGCAAAAGCACGACGCCCAAAGCGGGCAGGGTGACCATCAATGCCATTTGCCGGAATTGGCACAGCATCGTGACGGCCAGACCCAGCGCCACAAACAAAGCGGGCATGGCGACAGTGAGGTAACGATTTGAAAAAAGCATCCAGTCCCAGGCGTCGCCACCCACGTAGACCGAATAGGATGCCTGCCCAGCAAAGATGCCGAGCAGCAGAAGAACCTTTGGAGAGATCAGCCGTTTGAAATTCATTGCCAATCCCACCGCAAGAATTAATAGGACCGGCCAGAGATGATAGAGAGCAACTTGATATAGCACCTCAAAACCGCGAGCGCCTCGTTCCAACAGCGTCACTCCGGTCACTTTCAGATAATAGGTATTGGGAAGTGGATCGCCGTAGTATGCCACCCGAAACGCCGTCTGACCCGCCGCCACTGCAGCGATGGCAAACGGAATGATCAAGTAGCCGCGCTTAAAGCCATGCTGCCAGATAACATAGAGCAAGAACATGCCGATGACGGCTATAGGGACGATGGCATCAGGACGTGTCAGCACTGCCGCACAGCAAGCCAAAGCCAACCACCATACCTCGGCGAGAGAGTAGCGGTCTTCGAGGCGGAACGCGGCAAGTATAGCTGCGTTGATCAGCAAACAAAAGAAACCGACCTCCATCCCTCTGAGTGTCCAGTAGATCAGGGGATAATAAAACGCGGTGAGAAAAACAGCTATCAGCGGCACATAAGAATCTTTCCCGACGATGCGTTCGGCCACGCTTTTTACCACCAACAGGTTGGCCAGCAGTATCGCGACTCCGGTCAGCATCACCAGCAGCGAGGTCTTGGAGAGGGCAATCGGCAGCAGATGGATTGCGGCCATGTAAAGCGTCCAGAGAAAATTGGTGTATCCCTCCACCGGCGCTTCCCCGGGATTCCAACGCAGACCGAAGCCGTCAGCGAGGTTTTTCGCGTAACGCATCGAAATCATCCCGTCATCGAACAGGGAAAAAAAACGCACGCCGCTGACCATGAATGAATTTTTCCAAATGAAAACCGCATAAAACAAACCGGCGGCAATCCCACATATCCAGTGCCAGGATTTGAGCTGCCCGCCATCTGGATAGCAATCGAGTTCCTTCGAATCTTCCCCGGAGTTTTTTGGTTTTGTGCTTAAAGGACGGAAAAAACCCATGCTCCGTTCAATACGCCATCGAGTAGGGGCGATCAATCTTGAATTCTGGCAGACACATCTTAATTCTTTGTAATCTATTGAAAATCAACGAGCGCCAGGCTTGTTGATTGGTAGGGACGCCTCGCCGAGGCGTCCGGGGTGAGGCATTATTCACGCACAAAGCCAAAAGCATTTTCACGCGCAACCGGACGCCTCGGCGAGGCGTCCCTACCGCGGAATTAAGATGCGTATGCCCGGATCTTGAATTCGAATCGCACACCGGATGGTCGCCGATGTGGTGTCAGTTATTTTATCGGTCCGGCGCAGGACTTGACTATCGCCCGGACGAAGAACCTGTGCCCCCAAGCCGGCGCACCTTCACGTTGGAATACCGGATGACCGTTTCGTTCATGTCATTGTAAGCGCCCAAACCCAAAAGGAATTGATTGTCGCAAACACGTATGGAGCCGGGGTTATCCGCATTGTGGATGACCTCCGCATCGTTGACGGAGGCGTCGGCTTTGCCGTCGCGCAGTCGAAATAGAAACGAATTCCGGCCGTCATGCACGGCTGCCGGAAGCCGCACGCTCCCCCGCAAACTCCACGCCCTGGCATACGCCGCGATCTGGCCTTCGTTGCGATTGCGTTTGACGAGGAAGGCATACCAATCCGATTGGCTCGACTCCGGCAGGCCCATCACCAGCCCCGCCTGAAAATCCCCGGTCGTCGAGCGCACGGCCTCGAATTCTCCTTTGACCTCGAATTCCGTGCCGACCCGAACCCCGGAAAAAAGCATGGAACCCGTCGGGCCGGACTCAATCTCGACGGCGCCATCAGGAAGAACATTCCAGCGCCCGCGCGCTGAAATCCAATTTAAATCGTTGGTGGAAGAGGGCAGGAAATCAATCCAATCGCCCTTTTGCAGCCGCTGCTCAATTGCCAGCGAGGCCACGCGATGCTGGATGAATTGTTTTGTGCGTTCATCCCGGGCGGACGACGCCAGCTTTTGATAAAGCTTCAGAGCTTCGTCAATTCTGTCGTCGTCGCGGGCGTGCTCAGCTTCCGTGATCTCGCGAGCTTGGGAGCCAGTGCGCGCAGCCACCTCCAACGTCACCAGCGAAAGATCGGTTCCCCAGCCCTCAAGCTTTGCGGGTGGCAACTGCCAATCCAGCTTTTCCAATTGCTCGCGGGCGACGTCGAAGTGATTCGCAAAATAGGCGACAATCGCGTACGACCCCCGCCAGCCAGCGGCGTAACGCTCTTGAGAAGGCGCGGCGATGTAGCCTTCATACATTCGCTTCATCTCGGGCCAAATGTCCTCACGGCCGTAAATGTGCTGGCCGGGCAGATTTTTGGAATCCGTTTCGATGTCTGTGACACAATCAAAAAACTTGCGGGGCACGTCGGTGTCAAAGCGTTCCGAATTGATGGCGGAGGCGCCAAAAGCCCGCAAGGCCTCGAGGCTGCCTTCCCAACGGGGGCGCAATGCCCAGCGCATGTTGTTCCACGCCGCCGGGTCATCAATTTGGGCCACGGTGGCCCGATCAAACCAGTCGCGCGCCTGGTCTGCATCGGACTCAGCCATGATGACGGTTACCATTTCCGCGGCCGCTTGCGGCCATTCCGGGTGAAGCTTCCATGCTTCCGTCAGGATGATGTTGGCGTTGGCCAGATGGTCGTGAAATCCCTGCCAGCCGGCTGCGGAAACCGAATTAGCCCATCCGTCCCCGCGCGCCTTCCAGGCGTGCTTGACCTCCACGAAGCCGCGGAGCAGGCAAGCCAGCCAGCGAAAATCCGGCCCCGCTTGTTCTGTGATGGAAATCACCTTTTCGGGATGCCTCTCAAATAAGCCAGCGCCCCAATTGTCCGTGAAAACGAAGGCTAGTTCCTCCTGGTCCGCCGCCTGCAGGCTGCCATCATGGAGAGATTCCTTAAACAGATCCAGCGCCTCTATGTCCAGCGATTTGACACGGGCCGCCTGGCCTTTCAACGCGCCAGCCAGCGACTCGGTGGCGAACATCCTTGGATACGCCTTGTAATGCGAATGGGCGAACGCTGCCACCGCTTTTTCGAGTCGGGCGCGGCTTTCGAAAAGCTCCACGCAAGTCACCCCGGCCACCGTCAGAACGATCGGGTCTGCGCATCCGTTATTCGATGCCAGTTTGTCTCCCAAAGCTGGCACGTAGGGAAGGTTCGTTGCGTCATCACCGCCAAAGTTGCTATCAATCCAAGATTGGATGAAGAATCTGGCATCCGCGTCCCAAGGTTGGTCATGCGCCCCAAACTGCTGGTAAGCGTCAAGGTATTGCCGAACGCGAAAGGCTTTGTTCATTTTCTGAACATCGGCTTGACGAAGAGTTTTGGTCGTCTGTTGAATCGGGCGGCTGGCCGCTTCCACTCCGTTTTCGTTTGCCAGCCAAGGGCTTGCTGCCCCCTGAGAATGCTGTATCTTGGCGGCTCGCAATCCTTGCACGAACCTCCGAGCCACGAAGAAGGAAACCACGAGCCCGATGATCAGGCAAAAGACGCCGGCCGCAATGCCCACGATCAGCCACGGGCTGGTTTTTCGGTTCGGGGCGGAGTTGGGCGAAATGCCCAGCGCTTCATCCAACGGTCTCCAGTTGGGCATCCCCTGGCGCCAAACCATTTCATTGCCGGTCAACCGCCCGTCAAGCCGCCGCCGCCGCAATTCCTCCAACGGAAACACACCGAGGACTTCCTTGCCGGAGTGGAGATGATAATCCATAGTTCGACCGTCTTCGCTAGGGTGAACTGACGCGGTAAAAGCGGGCGGGAAAACTGATCGAGTTAGAATCGCTGAAATAAACCAGCCCGTTTGTCAAAGTGGCCGATTCCAACGGCGTCCATACCGGGTTGGCCAGATTCGTGCAGGCTTCCACGACGATGGGGATATTCGCCGATCCAGCAATGTCGAATCCGAATTGATTGCCTCGCACGCCAAAATTTCCATCGCTGACTTGTATCAGCGCGTTCCACTCGACCGCCGTCTCTCCGGCAAAACTGGAACTCCAGCCAGTTGTCCCGGGCAAATAATATATCGTTGGCGAGTCGGCGTCGTGCGTGAACACGGTTGTGTCGGCGCTGGGCGCGTTGCCTAGAAAATACAAGGTAGTCAAATGAACGCAGTACTCGAACGCTCCATCATAAAGGCTGGTGACGCTGGCGGGAACGGTCACGCTCGTCAGCCCATAGCAGCCGTAGAAGTCATCACTCCCGATGTTGGTGATGCCTGAGGCAATCGTAACATTCGTCAATCCATTGCAGCCATAAAACAGATTGGCGCCGAGATTGGTGACGCCGCCGGGAATCGTGATATTGGCCAGGTCGTAACATTCATAGAACGCATTATCTCCGATATTTTTAACGCTCGAAGGAATCGCGACGTTTTTCAACGATTGGCAGCCTGCGAAGGCGGAAGATGCTATGGCATTGACGCTTCCGGGAATGGTGTAGCTTCCGTTGAGCCCGCCGGGAAATTGGATGAGCGTGTCCTGGCTCTTGTCGAACAAGACATTGCTGGCGCTGCTGTATGAGGGATTTTGGGCTGCGACGGCAAGAGTCTTCAACCCGATGCACCACTCGAACGGCCCTGCTCCGATGTTCGTGACACCAGCGGGAATCGTGACGCTGCCAAGGTCGTAACAGCCATAAAACGCTTCGGCCCCAATGCTGGTGGTATTAGTCGGGATCGTGATGCTTCCCAGGCCGTTGCAGCCGTAAAACGCATGATCGGCAATGTTCGTGATGGTGGCCGGCAGGGTAATGCTGGTCATGTCATAACAGTAGGCGAAGGCATACTCGCTGATGTTCGCGATGCTAGTTGGAACAGTGATATGAGTCATGCTCGTGCAGCCTTCGAACGCGCCGTCCGCCAGGTTCGTGACCGTCCCCGGAATCGTATAAGTTCCACTCGCGCCGCTCGGGTATTCAACCAGCGTGTCCAGCCCCTTGTCGAACAAGATGCTTTGTGAACTGGCGTAATACTCGTTCTGCGCCGCCACAGTGAAGGATTTCAAGTCAATGCACGCGGCGAACGCGCCGGCTCCGATGTTCGTCACACTGGAAGGAATCGCCACCGTGGGCAGATTGCCGCATTGATAAAACGCCTCCGGTCCAATGACGGTAACGGTGCCGGGAATCGTCACATTCGTCATCTGGCAATTGAAAAAAGCATCCTCCGCAATGCCGCTGACCGCATATCCGTTGAGGCTGCTGGGAATGATGACGCTGCCTGCGGGGCCAGTATAATCGGTGATGGTGACAGAAACCCCGTCGGCGTTGAGTGAGTAGGCGTACTGAGCCTGCACCGCCGCCGGCGCGAGCAGCGGAAACAAAAGCAAAAGTACGCGCCATGCCGGTCCGAGCGGTTTTTTTGGAAGTCCTGCCATGCGATATTATTGCCCTTTCGCCCGTAAAAGCGCAACCGATTTCCGCCCCAACACCGATTTCCGCCCGGATATGCCTAATGGGTGTGAGATAGAATTCTTCTGGCTGTCTTTCCATTAACACCTCGCTTCAGCGAGGTGGTGTATTCTTCATTTTCCACTGATTGACACGTGCAAGCCATCCTCGTGATAATTTGTGCAAATGAAGGGCAGACTGTTCCTGGCATTCTTTGGAGTATTTTGGTCGGCGATCACGTTGCTTTTTGACGGTTTCCTGGTCGTGCCCGCCGTTCGGCAAGCCATGGCGACCGGCTATCCTTCGACTGAAGGCACGATCATTTCGAGCAGAGTGACGCAGGGCAACGGCGGCGAGGACGGGCCGAGCTATGAACACTGCGAAAGCGCAGCGCAACCTCGGCCCCGCGCCCCCGTCAATTCTTTCGCCTCCGGTCCAGCCTGAACAATCGATGTTTCGCTTGTCATGCGACGAAGTACCACATAAGCGTGTAATTGCAATCGGAATTGACAAACGGAGTTTCGGCCTTATGTTCCTGGTTGTCGCCGTCAGGGCGTGTTCTTTGATATTTTGCGGATCCCCGCGCGAGGGGAGCCGTTCGTGATCGGGGCGTTGCACGCTATTGCACCCTGTTGCACCCTTGGGTTTTCGCGACATGGATCTCCGGGGAAAAAACGTCCGCGCAGAAAAGATGAGTGCGCAGAGGAACCCAAAACCAAATCCGCCGTCCACTCAAATGCCTGCCGCAAAGACGACGGGCCTAAAGATGTTTTTTTGTCTCCGTTTTCCCGGTCTTCCTCCAGTGAACATTAGTTTTTTGCGCCAGGCAGATCGAAATCTTGTCTCGACAGTTCGAGCCCGCCGGATAAAGTTCGGCATACCATGACTCCACCAGCGACATCGCCCATTCGATGCCTGCATAGCCTGTTTCGGAAATGACTTTGCCGGCCGCCACCCATTCCCCGGCGCCGCGGACTCGCCGGGCGCTGGCGCTGCCGCTGGCGCTGACAGCGGTGTTTATGGCGCTCGGGTTTATTTCGCGCGCGCGGACGAATCCACATCTGGCCTGGACTTACGGCGGGGTGGCGGCCTTCTTGTTATGCTGGCAAGGGGTTCTCTTCATGCGTGCGGGCCGGAATGGTTCGGGGTTGGCGTGGGAGTTCGTGGCGGTAAGGTCGCACTACGTGCAGGCTCTGGTCCAGTTGAGCATTTATGTGTACTGGGGCTGGTATTGGCGGAATGTCTACGAGGAAGCTCCGCTGATTCTTTCGCAGGTGGTGTTCCTTTATGTATTTGACGGGCTGTTGACCTGGTGGCGGGGCCAGGCATGGCGGCTGGGATTCGGGCCGTGGCCGATCATCTTCAGCACCAATCTGTTCATGTGGTTTCGTGACGATTGGTTTGTGTTTCAGTTCCTGATGGTCGCCATGGGAGTGCTGGGCAAGCAATTCATCCGCTGGCGGCGCGAGGGAAAGGGGACGCATATTTTCAATCCGTCGGCTCTGGCGCTGACCATCGTCTCGCTGGTATTAATCTGCACGGGCAACAGTGGATGCACTTGGGGAGAGCAAATTGCCCTCACACAGGGGCGCCCGCCCTATCTCTATCTGGAGATTTTTTTGGGTGGCCTGGTGGTGCAGTACTTTTTCTCCGTCACGCTCTTGACGTTTTCGGCTGTGGTGGCCATCGCTCTGGTTGACTTCTTCTATTTCCACGCGACCGGGGTGTACTTTTTTGTGACCACGAATATTCCCGTCGCGGTCTTTTTGGGATTGCACCTGCTGATGACGGATCCGGCAACCACCCCGCGCAGCAGCCTGGGCAGGATTGTTTTCGGTGGCCTTTATGGGTTGGGCGTGTGCGCGGCTTTTTGGGTCTTGGAAGCTATCGGGCTGCCGTCGTTTTACGACAAATTGGTGGTGGTTCCGATGTTGAACCTGCTGGCGCCGCTGCTGGATCGATTGGCCGCGCTCAGTGCTTTGGGAAAATTGGGACGCTGGGAAAGCAGGGCTGGCCCCCGCGCGCCGAATTACACCTATATGGCCTGCTGGGCGGCGATGTTTCTGCTGATGCTGGGCGCCGGTTTTGTCGAGGCGCCGCATCCTGGGGCGACCATCGGGTTCTGGGCCAGGGCCGCGCAAGAAAAGCGGCCCAACGCGACGAAAAACCTGATGGGCCTGCTGGCGGACTTCGAGAAGCAAGACTTGCGCGATGATTCCATTCCGGCGGGTGTGGTGGGCGCCGCTGGACCACAAAGCCGCGAGCAATCCCTGGGCGTGCTGTGCAACCAAGTGGGAACGCTTTACGTTCAGGGAAAGATTGTCGCTGCCGACCGGGCCAAAGCCTGCCTTTATTTTGATAAAGCCTGCGAGCTTGGCAATCCCGAGGGCTGCGCCAATCTCGCCATTCAATATGTCTTATTGGGCCGCTCCGAAGCCGAACCTTATGCAAACCGGGCGCTGGCCCACTTGGAAGCAGCCTCCGCCAGCATGACAAACGCGCGAGTCTATTACATCCTGGGCTGCGCTTGCGACCTCGGGCGCGGCCGCGCGATGGATAAAACCAAGGCTCGCCAATTCTATGAGCAAGGCGCGGTTTTGGGGGACGTGGAGGCGTGCCAGAAGCTGGGCAGGATGCTGCTGGCCGGGGAGGGCGGTTCTCCAGACCACACCGTTGCCGCGCACTGGCTGCAAAAGGCCGCCGACGGGCGGGACGGCCCAAGCTGCCTGTATCTGGCCAAGCTCTACCACACCGGCGATGGTGTGCCGCGGGACGAGCAGCGCGCCACCGCTCTGCTGGAGAAAGCCTGTGATCTTGGCGTAAAGCCCGCGTGTGAGTTGCTAAAGAACAAGTAATCTGGTCTGCCGATTTTCAGGGACGCAAAAATCGCCTTGAGGGTTGGGGCCGGGCGCCGCTCATCAATCCACGATCACGCCGCATCTCGATTAGCCTCTGGAACGAAACGCAATGTAGGATTTGGGAATGATCCAAAGGAGGCGCTCCGTCAAGATTTGGCAATCGGGAAACAACTTCTGCATTTCCGATTTGCGGAGCAGGCGCGTCATCACCACCATCTCGTTAACCTGCTCGGGTGTTGGCCGCTCCAGCCATCCCCAAACGGTGCACCAGCGAACAACGGCGCGCCGGACCGGCACCGGCAAATAATGCACGAATGGCGTCAAGTAGTGTGGTTCAAATGGGCACTCGTAAGCCGGTGTTTGAACCCAAAGCGACCTTCCCACCCGGCGAATTTCCCGCGCAAAGCATTCTTGCCGCTCCCATGACCCCACGTGCTCGATCACGCTGTTGGAAAAAGCAATGTCATAGGACTTGTCCGCCATCTCCAAACGGCACCCATCGCCCGCCAGCGAGCGAACCACAAATCGAGCGCCGACGGCCGCGCTAACGTCTTGTTGAACAAGGTTCAGCGTGTCAATTTGTTTGACTGTCACGGAGCTTGAGGCCCAAAACCACGGTGTCCCCCCGACGTCAAGCATGATATCCGACGGCCTTGGAGCGGCCAGGCGAAGAAACAGATTAAAGCGGCGCCGCCGCCAGATCTTGAAAATTTGCCCGTAGAAGTTATGAATGCTCAGGGGCATTCGAGCTCTCCCGCGGCGTTTTCTGGCCCTTTAAATTGGAGCGGTGATGTTTTCATTCAGCCTGAATCCGGCTGTTATTATTGCACGATTCCATCCTTGGCAAGCCCAATCCCGCCCAATCCCACCCGCCCTTGCGTTTGAGGCGGAGGGCGCGGATTTCAGGCGCCTGAGTTAATTCCTAGCCGTCGAACCCCGGCTAGGGCAAGGCGCCGGCGAATTCAATCGACGATTTCAGGCATGCGTGGAACGAGCAACCCAACTGAACCGAGCGAAAATGCAAAGAAGCCCGAGCGGCTAACAAACACGAAGCCGCTTGAAGCGGTCCGCGCTATTTCAAGCCTCCGCTTTGCCGGAGGCTGGCGAAGAAAGACGTTGCGGCAGCAGTCATTCCGCGCAAGGCCTTTTTTAACGCCGGAAAGAGACCCGCGCGAGTCTGCTGGAGCACAAGTTCTTTTGTTCCTGCTTCGGGCGTGAAATAGGTGCCGGTGTAGCCCACGTCCACCGGCACACGGTTGCGTTTGCATTCCTGCACCATTTCGCACAATCCTTTTAATACCGCGGCGCTGGGAATCGGAAAGTCATAGTCGATATCAACCAGCACCTTGGGAGACCCGAGTTGGCGCACTTGCTGGACAAAAGCCACCAGATCGGGGCTGTTGCAATTCTCCTCCTTGACTATATATTTTACATAAAGCAAGCAGCCCACTCTCTGGTACTCGGCCAGATTTTTCCACACCCGGTCGTAAAGATCTTCTTCCTTGATCAATTTATAAGTTTCGCGGCTGCCCGCATCAACCGAGCAGATAATGTGGACTTTTCCAGCGGGCAAAGCTTGTTTTAGCGGCGCAGGAAAGCGCGTGCCGTTGGTATGAACGAGATTGCCGGCCCCGCGAAGGGTCGTCAGCTCGAGGATTGAATCAAACTCAGGGTAGATCGTCGGTTCGCCACCGCCCCAGTCTATGAAGGCGTCGGGAGCCAGCAAGCCATCGCGGATCAACTGCTGCAAAACAGGCATGACGCGATAGGGCTGGTCGCCTCCGTTCAAAATCGAGCGATCCACCGCGGTCTGAAGAAAGCAATAATTGCAGCGCAGATTGCAGCGGGTAAAATTGGCGATTCCTATGGTATGGAACGGATATCGCGGCTGCGGCCAGAGTTTTGTAACCAGGTGCGGACAATCCCGGCACGCTGGATGCCGGCCCGTCTGGTTCTGGCGAATCATCTCGTCTCGCGCGGCCAAGATTTGCCTGACGGGGATTTCGCCGCCGTTGAATTTCATCAGCTCGGGACATCCGCGTCCGTGATGGACAACGAGGCAGGTGTGCAGGCTCCGCCGGTTAAAGGCCAGCCCGCCCTCCAACCAAACGCAACTCGCATAAGCAGTGCTTCGATTTATGGGCGGAAGCTCGGCCCTTGTGGATTGCTCAGGCATATTTCAGCCTACGTTTGCCCCCATTTGTCCTCACAGTCAAGACGGGTGCGCGCGTTTCGGTAACCGTCCCGGGCTGCGTTTGATTGTCCTCCCAATTGGAATTGGCAACCGTGGGAGTGGCCCCCCATACTGAAAAACATGTGCAATCGCGTTGTGCAAAATAATGTTGAGGTTAAACCCGGAGGAAAGCTGACAGTTTTAATGCGCGGCCCCGGGGGCGAATTCGAGCTGCCATTTGACGAGGCGATTTTTGGCGGGCCTGCCCGAATCGAAAGCAAAAACTATTGGGTGCGCCGTGAATCGGCTGAAGAAGTTATTATCCCGAATGTCAGCAAGTTCGGGGAAAAACATAAAATGACGGGTGCTCAAGGGTGGGAAGATTTGCCGGAAGATTCGAGTTTGGCGGGATTATTATTGCCGATACCGCCCGGGAAAAACTACAGATTGCTGAAAGTGCTCACACAGCCGGCGACCGCAGAGCAATTAAACCGTCTGGGCAATGACCGCGCCCCAATTGTGCGCCAAGGCAATAAAAACCCCCGCCCAAGTGACTGAACAGCGTTTTCGAGAGAGGAGCGGAATGGAACCTCATGGCTAGCGCGAAAACTGAGGGCTGGCCCCGGCCCGTTTATGGAGCGTTGAGGCCATTGCCGCTGCTGGAATGGGCGCAGATCCAATAACGATCCTTGTAGTTGGGAGGACTCCCCAGCGACGGCCCCGGCCAGTTTGCGCCCCCGGGAATTACCGGGGCGTCCGTGCCTGGGACCACCCACTTGTGAATTTCCGAATGGCCGTCGCTAAAGGAAAAACCGCAGGCTCCGTTATGGTAAGAGGCTGGGCAGTCGCCCCAGGTTGAGGGCACTCCCTGAACGGCCTGGCCAGAATCGAAATAGCCATCGTTGATGGAATCGGCATGCTCGTCGAGGAACACAAAAATTTGGGAGGGCTGGGGAATGCTGCCCACCTTTAAGTACCTGCGGCCACGCCGAATTGGCCCAGTCCATGCCTTGGTAAGTGACATCGGTCCCGGAACCGGCCGCTCCCGACACACACGTGGCGCATGGAGAAAAATGTCCAAGAAAGCAATTCATGGAATAACTTCGGGCCCGCGCTGGAAATCCAGCCGCGATTTGCGCGCTGCTCAGATAATGGTCGCCCGGACACTTGTAGGCCCCCGCGGAACCGGCCATGTAAGGCCCCAGGAGCCCTTTTTGAATATACGACACATTCGTGTTCTGCTCGGCCGTCGTCCAATCCATGACATTCATAACCCAGGTGCCATAGTCCGGGTTGAGTGTCTGGGCCTCCACATAATCTGTTTCGGTAACGCCGAAATTATTGACGCACCCGTCATGGTTGTCTCCCGCGTACATCTGCCAGGCTTTGCTCAATTGGTTTCCATTATTCATGCACTGAACGCCTTGGGCCTGAATTTTAGCCTTGCTCAAAGCCGGCAGCAGCATCGCCGCCAGGATGGCGATAATGGCGATCACGACCAGCAGTTCGATCAAGGTAAATCCGTTGGCGGGTCCAATCCTTGCCCCCGAGTGATTGGCATCTTTCACTTTAGGCGTGTGGTTCATGAAAATATAGAATATGCGCAGTCGCGGTCATGCACAAGTTCCAAATGCAATCGACATTCGAGACACCCTGTTGCGGAGCCCTCACCCATGTCGATGTGGCAGTTGAGGCGTTGAGCGCGCCCTAGCGGCGGCGCGCCCAACGTCCCGAGCTGAGTTGTGAATCGCGTGCGGCCGGTTTCTAAGCACGGCTCGCCCATCATTAAAGGCTTTGTGTGAACGACACCGCAGGCGCAGTCGTTGTGGGCCCGCTGGGAACCTGAAGCCTGCCTCGAAGAAGGCCCTTTGCCGTGACACTGATGGGCAGAGCACCCGTGGTCGACGGCACGTAAACGTCGAGGTATGTGTAAGAGCCATCGCAGCCAACTCTAACCTCAGTGACATTCCCCGCCGTCCCAAACGGATAACTGCCGCGTCGGTTTTCAACCACCTCGCCAATGGTGCTGGAGGTGCTCCCGCCCATCATGCGGAACCAAAACTCGGTGTCGGTAATATATCCGTTCCACATCGGCGAATCTATGGTAATATCCGCCGCGATTGAACCGTAATATACGCCGGTCATGATCCTGTACCAGCCCGCGCTCGTCGGCGTGAACTGAATGGTGTCCTGGTCCCCGGGCTGCCAATCCCAGTCGTTGGCCTCAACAAGCTGTGTTCCGCTAAAATTAACATTGCCGGCCCAGGTGTTTAGTTGCAAAGCACCACTTGTAGAGTAATAATTCTGAGGGTTCTGAGTAAAATTAGAGTTCATGATAAGATCCGCATTGGAGCCGGCGTACTGAAAAATGTTGTTCATCACCGATGCGGTCATATAGTTCCCAATGGACAGCGGGTTGCACGTGGTGGCAGTTAAAGACGGGTAAACGATATTGTCCATAATCATTAAATTGGACGCCCAGTAATTCGAGCCTGTTAAATACCAGATGCCCGATCCACCATTCAGACGAATCACGTTGTTCTTTAATACCAAATTCGTCGATGAATTTGAATTGATCATATTGAAGGTCATTCCCGCGGTGACGTTGTCAAAAATGTTTCCGCTCACGACCGAATCGACAAAGCTATAGCTGTCAATGTGGACGCAGTCGCTTCCGGGCCCCAGCAATCCCGTCGCGATATTGTTTATCGTCATGGCACCTGCCACGTAAGCGTTAATATATCCTGGCTGATTTGTGCCCCCTGAGGCCACACCGTAGACAACATTGTTCCGCACCACGTTGGCGACTTGGTTCCCGTTTCCTTGCCCAGCGGAAATGCCTGTGACGCCCGCACCGGACGCCGCCGCGGGTTGAGTCACGATGCAGTCTTCAATCACGGAGTTTGTGGCGGGACCGCCAGTATTGGAGGCGCTCAAGGCGAAAACAAAGCATTCGTTCGAGGCGCCGGTTGCTGAGCCCCAGTTGATGGCTTTGACGCGGGAGACCTTTATGTCGTTGCCTCCAAACTGAATAGCGCCAAGCTTGCCACCGGGGATCACGGTAAGGGTAGCAAGGTTGCAGTCCACCGTCAAATCAGAAACCTCCACATGGTCCGCGTTATTAACACCGCGGCCATTCCACCAGTCGATGACGCAAAGAGCCCCGTCCGGCACAGTAGCGCCGGGTGTCATTTGAATGATTGTATCATCGATTCCGGCTCCTCTTAGTTTCCATCCGATCTGGACAACAATCGTGCCAACTTCCGTCTCAAATGTCCCGGCCATGAAGTGGATTGTCATATTGGTCTGTGGAAGCACCCAGTGAAGGACGTTGCTGAGCGAGGTGGCATCCGGACAGCGAAATGGATATGTTTCAGTTCCAGTAAGATTCGCCGGGTACACGATCGTTCCCGTGCCGGCGACGCTGACAGAGACGTTGATGTTAGTGACGTTTGTTACAGCCGCCCCAATCGGGGATATCCAAACCTCTCTTTCTAGCGCCTGAGCGGCTAGACAGCTTGCGAATAGAAAAAAACATCCATAGACTTTGATAGCCTTCATTTAATACTCCTTTTTTAATGATTTCTGCTCGTTAAATGACCAAGTCCATGACGATATTAGAGGCTTTGTGTGAACGACACCGTAGGCGCAGTTGTTGTTGGCCCGGTGGGAACCTCAAGCCTGCCTCGAAGAAGGCCCTTTGCCGTGACACTGATTGGCAGAGCACCCGTGGTCGACGGCACGTAAACGTCGAGGTATGTGTAAGAGCCATCGCAGCCAACTCTAACCTCAGTGACATTCCCCGCCGTCCCAAACGGATAACTGCCGCGCCGGTTTTCAACCACCTCGCCAATGGTGCTGGAGGTGCTCCCGCCCATCATGCGGAACCAAAACTCGGTGTCGGTAATATATCCGTTCCACATCGGCGAATCTATGGTAATATCCGCCGCGATTGAACCGTAATATACGCCGGTCATGATCCTGTACCAGCCCGCGCTCGTCGGCGTGAACTGAATGGTGTCCTGGTCCCCGGGCTGCCAATCCCAATCGCTGGTCTCAACAAGCTGTGTTCCGCTAAAATTAACATTGCCAGCCCAGGTGTTTAGTTGAATACTATCGCTTGTAGAGACAGAATGCTGAGGGTTCGGAGTAAAATACCAGTTCATATAAACATCTGGTTCGGAGCCGGCATGCTGAAAGATGTTGTTCATCACAGATGCGGACAGATAGTTCCCAATGGCCAGCGGGGTGCACGAGGTGGCAGTTAAAGACGGGTAGACGATGTTGTCCATAATCACTAAATTGGACGCCCAGTGATTCGAGCTCCCGCCTGTGTAATACCAGATACCGTTTCCACCGTTCACCCGAATCACGTTGTTCTTTAATATCACATTCGTCGAAAACCCGCTTTCCGAATCGATCTCGATCCCGTTGGCAACGTTGTCAAAAACGTTTCCATCCACGACTGCATCGACGAAGTCTCCGGAAGCAGCGAAGACGGAGGTGCTGTTTCCTGAAAGGCCCGTCGCGATGTTGTTCAGCGTCAAACCACTTGGCTGGTATGCGACAAAAGCTCCCGGTTGGCCCGAGCCCCCCGCGCCCACATTGTAGACAACATTGTTTCGAAGCACGCCGGCATATATGGGCCCATTTCCTGTTCCTGCGGAAATACCTATGACGCCCGCACCGGACGCCCCCGCCGCGGGTTGAGTCAGGATGCAACCTTCAATCACGCAGTTTGTGACGGGGCCGCCGGTGCTGGACGTGCCCAAGTTCAAGACATAGCAGGTGACCGGGCTGCCGCTCGGTGATCCCCAGTTGATAACTTTGACGCGGGAAATCCTCGTGTCGTTGCCGCCAAACCCCACCGCGCCAAGAAAACCACCGGATGTTACGGTTACATTACTGTTAATGAGGTTGCAGTCCACCGTCATGTCAGCAACCTCCACGCTGTCCGCGTTATTAACACCGGAGCCATTCCAGGCGCCGATGACGCAAAGGGACCCGTCCTGAACAACAGCGCCGGGGGTCATTTGAATGATCGTATTATCGATTCCGGCCCCCACTAATCTCCATCCATGCTCGACCACAATGGCGCCAACCTGCGTCTCGAATGTCCCGACCATGAAGTGGATTGTCATATTGGTCTCTGGAAGCACCCAATGAAGGACGTTGCTGAGCGAGCTGGCGTCCGGACAGCGAAATGGATATGTTGGAGTTCCAATAACATTTTCCGGATATACGACTGTTCCCGTGCCAGTGACGGTTACAGAGGTGTCGCTGGTAAACGCGTTTGTCACCGCCGGCCCAATCGGGGATATCCACACTTCACGTTCGAACGCCTGAACAGCCAGACAGCTTGCGAATAGAATGGAACACATATAGACACTGATAGTCTTCATTTGGCATGCCTTTCGTTTAAATGATTTCTGCTCGTTGGTGGGATGACGGGCAGAGTAGAGATCTCGATCGTGAGTGTCAAGTAGTTTAATAAATTTCATTCATTTTTTTTATACGAATTAATAAAAGCGGGCATAGGTCATGCTTTGGATTCATAGGATGCGGTATTTAGCATAAATAAACGGCACGTATCCAGTCATGTCTTCTCTGGGCGTTACGATAGGTTGACCTCTAAACCGTCCAGTATTCGGACACTCGCGTCTTTGTTAAGGACGGTTTAGAGGATTGTATCTAATCAGCTTTTGTAAGCCGCGCCGTCGATGCGTTCGATGATAAAGTGTCTACCTTAACGAGGCTCTTTAGCGAGGCTCTTGAATGAGGCAGAAAATCACTTTGCTATCATTGTAAGACAAATTTTTTAGTGTCCCTACCGGGCTTGTTGTAAAAAAGTCTCTCGCAGGTCGGTGGGTGACATTGGTGCGGCGACGCAGCGCCACCCTGCCGAGATTTGGCAGGGCCGACCTGCGCGTCCGCCCAAATATTGTTACCCGCTTGCAGTCACACCCGCGCCCCCATGCGCAGGCGTCATCTTGATAATGTGTTCATTTGTCGGTTGTCGCCCAACATCCAATCGCGCGGGCTCCTGTTCTGTCCGTTGCCTTGGGGCGGATGCACATTCCTCGTTCCCAACGGAATTGTTGGGCGGGCTGTCGCTGCGCGCTGGAACGCCAGGCTTCTGCTCTGAATGATTGACACTCTTTGGGGTGTCAACGGGCGCGGGGTAAACCGGCAGCGGGTCGCCGTAGGGAGGGCGGTAGCCTTCCGGGAAACCATTCGGATAGCGCCGCTTCATTTCCGTCCGCACCTGGAGCGTGACTTCCTCCTCCTCATACCGCATGGCTGCTCCCGGACCTTCCCATCGTCTTAGGTCGTTGTTCCAGTTGGCGGCGAAGCGGCCTGTGCCCAGGATTTTATTGAGGCGGTCCTCGTGCGCTGCACCTCCGGCAGGCCGTTGAGCCATTCCACAATCGCGGCTGGCGCTTCCGCCTCCAGAAGCCGCTCGTTCAATTCAGCCCGGATATCGGCGGGCAGGCGCGCGATCTTGCTGGTGCGGGCGCGGCCCGTCGGCCCGCGGCACTCCTGCCCCGGCGCCCCCGGCGCTGTATTCGCCTCCGGCCCCGGCTGAACAATCGATGATACGGTTGTCATACGCTTTCGACAATACCACGAAACAGTGTAACTGCAATCATAATTGACAAAAAAGAATTTTGGGCTTATTTTTCCCCTGTCGCCGTCAAGGCATGTTCTTTGATATTTCGCAGTTTTCCTCGCCGACTTGATAATTCGTGATTGAGGCATTGCATGCTATTGCACCCTATTGCACCCTTGGTTTTTCGCGACAAAAACCTCATTGCCCTCGGCCCCGCCATCGCCCAATATCCGCCCATGCTGGCCCGCGTTTTATCCGCTGACTTGTCTTGCCGAAGCGCGAATAGCTCGACGGCGGATGTCAATGGAATTGAAGCCTCCTGTCCTCCGAAGCTTCAACGAAGGAGGATCCCCGTCGAGGTGGAGGTGAATTCTGGCTGGGGGGATACATTGGTGGTCCAAATTATGTCGATTTCGCCCAAGCTGCTTGTTGATGCGAATTTAGGACGCGGTCTAATAACCAAACGAATGAGGCTTGTCCCTCAAAGGGGTAGAAATGGGTAGTTGGGGAGACGGTAGTTTTCAAAACGATCCAGCGTTGGATTTTGTTGACGACCTGAATGAGGGTGTGGCTGGCGTAACCCTGCGCGGTGAACTCCAACGCGTCATCGACCACGGCGGGACCAAACAACCGACCCGGTTCGGAAAATTCCTGGGCCGGCTCCCGGATCGTTTGACCATTAGCGACTGCCAAAGAGCCATCGCAGCGGTCGAGATTGTAAGCGCTTTGTGCGGCCGTCCTCCGGCGAAACTGTCTATAGGCGCCACAGCTTGGATTGCGGCTCATCGGGATTCGCCCGCTGAGGAACTTGTCCCTGTTGCCCAAGCTGCGCTCGCCCTCATCAAGTCAGATTCGCAACTCCGGGACGAATATGACCCTGAGGAATGGCAGGACAAAATTGAAGAATTGGAACTGCGGCTCGGAAATCGGGAACATTAATCCGGTCGGCGTCAGTCCCCACGTTTGCGCTGTTTGGGAATCGATGGCTCTGACGCAGTCTGTCAAATCCCGCAAAAACCGCATTGCCGTAACGGCTTCATTGCCCCAACATCCGCCCATGCTGGCTCGCGTTTTATCCGCCGCTGTCAATGGAATTGAAGCCTTCCCCGTCGAGGTGGAGGTGAATTCCGGCTGGGGTGATACGTTGGTGGTGATTGTCGGGCTGCCCGATGCGGCAGTGAAGGAATCGCGGGATCGCGTCAGCACGGCGCTTACCAATTCCGGGTTCAAATTTCCCATGGGCAAGACGACTATTAATCTCGCGCCCGCCGACGTCAGAAAAGAAGGGCCGAGTTTTGATTTGCCCATTGCGATCGGAATGCTCGCGGCGAGCGATCAACTCATGTCGTCGGAGCTGGATCACTATGCGATGGTTGGTGAATTGGCGCTAACAGGCCAAGTGCGACCGGTCAAAGGCGTTCTGTCAATCGCATGGGAGGCCCGGGCGCAGAAGTTGAAGGGCCTCATCGTTGGAGTGGACAATGCGGCGGAGGCGGCGGTGGTTGAAGGACTGGAGGTTATTCCCGTTGAAAATTTGCGCGAGGCGGTAGGATTTTTGGAAGGGGAAATTAAAATTGAGCCCGCCAAAGTTGATTTGGAGAAGATCTTCGGCCAATCGTTCGAGGACGATTTTGACATGGCGGAAGTCAAGGGCCAGGAGTCCGTCAAGCGCGCGCTGGAGATCGCGGCGGCGGGCGGACATAACGTTCTTTTGATCGGGCCGCCGGGCACCGGCAAATCCATGCTGGCCAAACGGCTCACCACAATCTTGCCGCCGTTGACGCTGGAGGAAGCGCTGGAGACGACGAAGATTCACAGCATCGTCGGGCTGCTCAAACCGAAGCAGGCGCTGGTCACGCGCCGGCCATTTCGCACGCCGCATCACACGGCCAGCGACGCGGGCCTGCTGGGTGGCAACATCAATCCCACGCCGGGCGAAATTTCGCTCGCGCATCATGGCGTGCTGTTCCTGGACGAATTGCCGGAATTCAAACGCAGCGTTTTGGAAACCATGCGCCAGCCGATTGAAGAAGGCCGCGTCACCATTTCGCGAGCCGCAGGCACGATGACGTTTCCCGCCGAATTCATGCTGGTGGCCGCGATGAACCCGACACGTTGCGTTGCCTTTTTGTGAGTTCTTCAGAAGAGGTTAAGTATGACCATGTTATATCAATTGTGTCTCCCGAAAGAGTGACCTTCTCGACGATACTTTCGATGATTCTCCGCTTTTCCTCTTGGCCGAAATGAGGCCACTTCCGGTGTAGTCCAGTCGCCTCCGCGAGCACTTCTTCGGCGGAAATCTGGTGCATTTCGATTGCGTCAACTTCGGCTTGGAGCTTTGGAAGTTCGGCTGTCAGGGCGCGTTCCTGATCTTCAAGCGGGCGATACACTTTCCCAAAGCCCTCCGGGGTAATCTGGTCTTCTTGATAGAGTTGGTATGTTTTGCGCATTTCGGTGCGAACTTTTTCAATCTGCCGGGTATGCGCCTCAAGCCTGACTTTTTTGTCGGCAAGGTTTTGGTTTGCGTTCGCCAGATGCCCTTTAATTTTGTCCTGGGACACGAAGAAATCATGTAATTCGTCGTGAAAAACCCCCTCCATGTCTTCGACCGTTATTTTGTTCCTGCACTCCGGGCAGACGTATTTGGGGGAGCGGGAAAAGACATACATCTTTTGGCCGCAACCGCAATGCAGCAATCCGGCGAACAAATGCACAGGCTTCCGTCCAAGCGGCTTCTGCGCCTTTCGCGCTCCCAAAGCATCGTTGCACTCTTTCCACAAGGATTCGGACACAATCGCAGTGACGGGGCTGTAAACCCATTCGTCTTCTGGTTTGGGAAGGAGTTTGCCGGAGCCGTCACGGTAGGTGTGATTTGAGCGATACAACCCCTTTGCCGTGGTGTCTTGAAGCAGCCTCAAAACTGTCGTATCGCTGAATTTGCTGCCGTTCCTCGTGCGGTAGCCCGATTCATTAAGAAGCCGCGCAACGCCCTTCATGCGCTTGTTTTTGGCAAAAAGCTCATACATGAGCTTGCGGACGGGAGATTCGACGGGATGCACGGCCAATTTGTTGTTCTCCCACTGATAGCCGAAAGGCGCGGCACCGCCCAAACTCTTGCCAAGTTTTGCCCTGATTTTAATCGAGGCTTTAACACGGTCGGCGATCTCCTCTCGCTCCCATTGCGCCATTGCCGCGATCATCGTGTAGAAAAGGCGTCCGGCGGGGGATGATGTGTCGATTTTCTCCTGCAAGGAGATCATGTCCACGCTGTGCTGACGGAACAACTCGGCAAATTCCAAAAGCTCCTTTGTGTTTCGGGCAAGGCGGGCGAGCTTGGAAAAGATCAGGCCGTTGATGTGGCCGCGCTTAAGGTCGGACATCATCCGCTTGGCTTCGGCATTTTCCATGACGGTTTTGCCTGACACCCCGGCCAAGTCATACACTTCAACCACTGTCCAGTCGTTGAACTTGGCGTATTCGCGGGCGCGTTGCTCGTGGTGTTGCGGGCTTTCGCCCCTGGCTTGATCTTCGGTGGAAACACGAATCCATATGCCGACACGTTTTTTCAAGGCACTATTTTCCTTCATACACTATTTCATACCCGAAAACGCAACCGTTTGACAAGAAAAAAGTGTATGCAAATTGAATATATCTGCTACGGTTTTTCGCATGAACTACAAAGCGGCCATGAATGAAAACGATTTAGTGGTGCTTGCCAAAACTCTTCGCAAAAAGGCGGGCAAGACACGCGCCCAGGCGGCGCGAGAAATGGGCGTGATGCAGACTTCAATTTTTAATGCGGAAGAAACACCTGGCCAAAGTCTTGTCAAACTACGGGTTCGGATGATCGAGGCGTATTCAGAATTCAAGGTCAAAGGCCCGGTGTATTTACTGGAAGAAAAATAATCAACGGCTCGTTTTCGTTTGCATGGATTCCGCAATGGCACGAATGGCAGCTTTCTCTTTTGCCGTCTGTTCTTCTGTTGAACCTGTTGAATGTGAATGTTTGATTTTATAGCCTCGGCGGATTTTCTCTGATTTCTTTGGCGGCTCAACCGGCAGAGTTTTGATATGCTCAATGAACGGGTCGGGCTGGAAATACTCAACCCGCGAGGCCAATTCAGAATCAAGACCGGAGGAAATCGCCGCTGCGATCTTTCGCAACTTTCTCTCGTCCGTGCAAATCATGGCGAACTTCGGAATTCCGGCTTTCAAACATTTTATGATTTTGCTGGATTCATTGTCTTCCGTATTTGTGAAGGAAACTTCGCACGCGATGATGAGGCTGTTTCGCTCTAGCCAAACGTCGATGCTGGCTTGGCCTTCTAAAACGGGTTTTTCAATAGTGCTGCGGAAACCAAGCTTTTCCGCTTCCTGTTTGATTCGTTTCTGAATGGCTTGGTGTTCCAATCCGCCTCGGCCTTGGCCTTGTTCTCGTGGCGGCTCCTGGATTTCGATGACTGGTGCCGGTGCCGTTTTTAGAATATCGGCAAGGGGCGGTGGGGTAAAAGCCGGTGGCGCTGCTGCCGTTTTCTCAGCAGCAGGTGGAACTTCCTTTTCCGCAACCGTCGGCTTTGGAACATCCGAAATTTTCGCCTCCGCAACCTTGGGAGATGGCGGCGGGGCGAGCTTAGACTTCGTTCTCTTTGGCTCGGATGCTTGTGCTTGGAATTTGGCAAGCAGCATTGTTTCCACGTCCGTGCGCGGAGTCCCATATTTCCTCCGTGAGGCTGCGATCACTGCTTGCCGAGTCGCCTCCATTGTTCCGGGGTCAATGCTTTCGGGAAAAGGAACGGTCAGATTAAAATCACTGTCCGCCTTTTCGACTCGGGCGACAGCCTCCCCGGTTTCCAGATTTTGCAGGTCACGCGCTTCAAAGAACGCAAATCCTTCCGCCAGCTTCTTCGCATCGCTGTCGCCGACACGGAACACGACGCGGGTGTAGGGATTGGACATTACGGCGCTTGCAACATCGCGGTTTCGCTCTAACTGATGCAATTCCTGATGGGCCAAGGTCAGTCCGATGCGATATTTCCTCGCTCCGGAAAGTATCTGCGCCATCGAGGGAGTGATGAAATTGTGGAATTCATCAATGTATATCCAGAAGTCCCTCCGCGCGGCAATCTGTTTTGCTTGGCGGCTCATGGCGAGTTGCTGGAACTTCGAAACCAGAAGGGTGCCGAGAAGATATGAGTTCTCCTTGCCAAGCAAGCCCTCGGGCAATTTGGCTAAGAATATTTTGCCCGAATCCATGATCTCGCCGAAATTCAATCGGTTCTCCGTTTGCGACACCATGTATCGAATGGGCTTTGGCGCAAGAAACGCATCAATTCGAGTAATGACCGGACCGATGGATTTGTTCCCGGTCAACTGAGGAAATCCCTTTTGCCAGTAGTAGAGCAGTTCCGGGTCGCGAACTGATTTCAGGAATTCGGTTCGGTATGCCGGCTCAATCAAGAAGCGGCGCAAGTCGGCAAGCGTGCCACGTTCGCTGCTTTCGAGGAACACGTGGATCGCTTTTTGCAAAACGCTCTGCATCTGGTCGCCCCAAGTTGTGGATAGCCGCTCAAAGACGGAAATGAGATCAGATGAAAGCAGGTTTTTTTCGAGGTCGCTATGGGCCGAAAGGATATTCAACCCGATTGAGTAATCCTCGTCAGAGGGATCAACGAGAACCACGTCGCCGATTCGCGCGGTCGGGATCACGCCTAAAATTTTGTCAACCAAGTCACCGTGCGGGTCAAACACCGCAACGCCCTCGCCATTTTCAATATCCTGGCGGATGAGATTAAAAAGGAGTGTGCTTTTGCCGGTGCCGCTTGCGCCAACAACGTGAACGTGGCGGACGCGTTGTTCGGGAGTCAAATGCACTGAAACCGCGTTGCCAATATGCACATTTGTGCCGAGCAAGATGCCGCGCTCGTTTTGGGCTATGGCCGGGGCGGCTTTGGTCTTGCCGGTTTCGCGCTCCAAGGCCGGTGAGCGGATGTCACTCGACGGGAGATGAACGAAACCGATCAACTCGTCGCTGTTTAGGAGCATCCCGGAACGGCGCGACTGTCTGCAAAGCACGTCCTCGATATGTTCCTCGAACGGGTAATCGTCGTTGGTAAGGGGAATGAGTTCGTTGCCCTGGGGATTGGCGAATACACGCAAGGAGCCTGCCAAGTGTCGGGCAATTTCAACGGTGCGGTCGTATGATTCGCTTTTGACGGCGATCCTGACGACCGCTGCATAGAGTGGGCGCGTCACCTTCTTTTCCGCCGCCGACGCCAATTCCGGCATATTGACGAAAAAGGGTTTGCCGTCGCTGTGGGTAACTGAATTCACGATGCTCTCAGGCCAATCCTGCTCCACGGATTCAAAGAGAACTTGAAACAGCGCCAATTCCCCCGGTTGTAACTCGGAGAGCGCCCCGACAATACCAACGAACGGGTCAAGTTTGCCGCACTCAAGCGAAAACATGAATTCGCGGGCTAATCCGAATTCGACAATGAGAATTTCATCACCCTCGCACGATTCCCATGCGTTCATAAGCGCGCCTTCGCGCGGTAGAAACGAAGCCTCGTGAAAATATGACTGCAACTGACGGCGCACAATGGAGGCATCGTTCGGATGGGCGGCAAACTGGACGCTCACTTGCTCCGGCGTGCCCAGCATTTCAAAAGCAATCGGCTCCTGACATGAATAGAGGTTGCGCAAAAACTGCTCAAAAGCATCCTTGCCGATGTCGAGTTTGGCGGGCAGGGAAGTTTGAAGTTCAATGAGCGATTCACGAATCAATATATGCGGTTCGGGTTCTTCCTCTGCCTCTGGAACTTCGGGCACAGGTGGCGGCTCGGTGCTCAACTTGCGACTGAGCTTTTCCACGAGTGAACTCAAGAAGGTGGGCCGACGCCCGTCATCAATGATCTGCGCGTCAGGCACAAAATGCCCGTAGAAAGGGCGGAAAGGGGGTTCAGGGCGGACGGGTTCAGGAAAAACCTCCCAGCCACGGCCACGCCGTTCCCATTGGTAAAACTGATCGGACAGCTTTTCTTCAATAGGCGACACGACTTAAGTCGCTTTCTCGTCGGGTGTTGCGCCCTGATCCGGCGGATTCGGCTTTTCTCGATTCAATTCGGCTGAAATCGGCCGGTCATCCCGCTTGGCAATTTTGATGCCCTTGGCCGCTGTCACCTCGTCAACCAGGGCTTTGGTGATGGTATCCACAAGGGAAAGATACATGGCTCGGGTGTCCTCGCGATAATAGGTCTCTTTGCGGAAAAACACTTCGTAGATCGGGCCAATGGTCGGAGCTTTGAGGAGGGCGGCATCCATATCCTTCAACCCGAGGGCCACAAGATTACGGAGAAACCAAATGCCGCCGCCCACGAGGACGAAGAAAAGGAGAATGCCGAGGATAAGGCCGATAAAATGCACCACCAAGGCGTATAACATCGAAAATATGACGACCAACACCACCAATTGCAGGATGCTGATGTTGAACGGAAGCTCGACCGAGCGGAAGGAGAAGAAATAGCTGGTGCCAAACGGCGCAGCGCAAATGTCGAATGCAAGCCGTTCGCGCCGGAGCCGGAGATATTGGCGTTTTGCGGAAAGCGGCCCGCCCTCGCTCAATTCGACGCGGGTGATCTCCAATCCGGGCACTTTACGAACGTTCAACTCCTTCTCGATCATCTCGTAAAAGGTCGCGCTGGAGAACTCGAAATTGTCGAGCGGAACAAGCCATTGCTTGTATACGACGTGTTTGGAAAAAAACATTTGCTTGAGGCTTTCAACAAAGCCGCTTGCGTCGAATACATCCAAGAGTCCGGTGTCCTTGATTTCTTTATATAACTCGTCAATCATAAAGAAGTCCGTTCATTTGTTGACCGAAAGTCGGTTGAAGGTGCCTGATTTCGATTAAGCCCCGACCGGCCCATTTTTGCAGTTTTGTTTTCCAGCACATTTATCCCTTTTCGTTTCGTTGTTCGGTCCCGACAGGCAAATCCTGCAATGGGCAAAACCATTTATCTCGGTCAGGTTTGAGGTCGCGTCAATACTACCCGACTTTGAGTTCAATGCAACCCGAATATCGGGTAGTGGTACAGTTTGAAATCACCCAACAGGCCGCGCTGCGTCTGGCACAATCTCTTCATCCTCCCCTATTTGATGGTGTGGAGTTCCTGTCCTAACCATCGCCTGGCATACGGGGGAATCCACCACGCGATCACTTGGGGCGATATAATATGGGTTCCCGTATGGCTGGAATCCGTCTCGAATCAGGACGTTTACCTTATCGTCCAACTCCTCAATGTTGTCTGCGACTGCGGTGGTGTATTTTATAATGTTCATTCGCTCACTTTATCAGATCAATAATTTCTTCCAAGTCCCAAACATGATCCGCAACGTCAGCCGCCATCGCCGGAGTAATCCGCAGCGTCTGGTGAATGCGGGCGAAATTGTAATACATGAAGTGCAGCGCGACCGCCGCCTCGTGGTTCTCAACCTTCTTCGAGAAAGCGTTGGTCAGCCTAGTGAACCGGCGCATGGACATGCGCATCGTGAGGTTCTGTCGCTCGGTATGGCTTGTGGAGATGTGTTTCCGTTGGGGATTGCCAGAGATGACCGCCTTGCGCGCGCCCATGCAGACTGCGGGGCTATATCGAATCTCTGCATTGTTGTCAGGTCCAACATGCGTCCCATAAATCTTCACCAGTTGCGCGTAATCGACTTCCGATCCGAAGGCGTCCTCAGTTGCCGGGATGTACAAATTCAGGCCGTCTGTGGTCAATTGGACGCGATTGGCCAGCCTTCCGCTCAGATCGTGCATGAAGTGATAAGCCGCGCTCGCATCGCGCTCGCCGACATACCAGCAGGGAACGAGCTTCGTTTTTGAATCCAATGCCGTCCAAGTCCAAACGCTTCCCCAGCCTCTTTCTTTTCCTTTTGGCGTGAGATTTTTGTCTTTAGCGCCACAGAATGCCCAGATTTCATCGCACTGAATTTTGGTTAATTTAAGATTGCGGAGAGTCTTATCCTGATACTCTGAACAGGCCGCGCCGATTTCCACTAATAGCTTCTGGATGGTTGTCCGGTGGGTGTCAGTGATTCGGACTGTGGATCGAAGTGAGTTTCCTTCTACTAAACACCTTACGATTCGACTGCGTTCCTCAGTGCTCAGTTTGTTCATTGGTTGAAATGGTGGCTTTTACGGACTTCAAATATGCCTCCCATCGAACCTTTCCGATTTCGGACAACACGCCAGAGAGCCTCTTTATCCTTCCAGGTTTTTCGGATGTTTCAATCTCAGCAATTTCCCGTTCAAAAGTGTCAATGTCGGACTGCGGGTAATCGTAAACCTTGCCGATATAGCGCGTCATAGGGTTATCGTGCGCTGGGTACGGATTTTTCTCCCTGCCAATGACTTTGACTTTAGTTTGGCCACCGCAACTCGGATCATACCTTTTCACTTTGTCAATTATATATATCGCAGCAGCTACCGATTCTGGCAGCGTGGAGGGCCTGTCTAAAAATTCCGCAAAAAAGCATTCAGCAAGAACGGACCCACTTCCAGCAGCGGCATAATATGATTCTGGCTTGCTTGCTATTCCCAATATGTTCGTCAAATACAAACTAGGATCAAAGCAACCGAAGTGGGCGAGCATTAAGATAAATCCACCCTCTTCGAGAGACTGCTTCTGGG
The DNA here is from genome assembly GCA_963764165.1 of uncultured Verrucomicrobiae bacterium. Lineage (GTDB taxonomy): Bacteria > Verrucomicrobiota > Verrucomicrobiia > Limisphaerales > Palsa-1400 > Palsa-1400. The sequence goes on along the minus strand of CAVXRD010000001.1, from coordinate 1,566,473 downwards.
CGTCGTCCACCATCATATCGCGGAATTTTCGTATTTCGGCCTCTGCCATATCGGCAAGATGACGCGGCGAATTTAACTCCGATCTCAATGCGGAATCCTGAATCATTTCTGTAACGCGATTAGCTAGGTGAATATCTCCGGCGCAGGCTATAAGCGCCTCATTCAACTGAAAATTGACTTTGGTTATTTTTGATGTTGGTAGCGCAAATTCGCCCCCCACAGTCGCTTGGCTGTCACTGGCCAGGACAATTCCATCTTTGCATGTGATGCCAATCAGAATGGTCATTTTAGCCCTTTTTGTTGGCCGCTGTCTTAGCGGCAGTTGTTTGAAAAAAAGAGGTTGTTTCCGATCATCGGGAATGGCAAGTGGGTTTTTCATTTTCTCTAAAACTTTCAAATTGATTGGCGGATTTGAAGCGGGGTATGCTTTGGGCAGTTTTAATAATTTAGCGTTAGCGGTAGGGGAATTGCGAAAACCTGAGAATTTTCCGAGATGACCCCGCACCGAGCACGTGCCCGACTGGGCGCGGCTCGTGCGCATTCATCTCAAGGCCCTCTCAGGTGCCTCGCAATGGTGCGAACGGGTTCGCGCCCTTTCCTTTCCGAGACGCGGAAGGGAAATCTTGAAATGTTTTTGTGTTTGCTGCCGCCAGAAACTTGAATTTCCAGCCGAACTGGACGGAAAATTTGTTGAGTGCCCCAATTGCAAACAAATGACTGTTCTTCAAAACGTGGAGGGCAAAGTCCACGTCGAATCTTCGGCTCCGTCTCAAAATGACAGCAACGGATGTGGAGGGGTTATTGCGCTCTTTCTCTATGCAGCCGTGTTAATTTTGATCTTCAAAGGATGCGCCGCATTACTCTCAGGGCGTTAAATTTTTGAAGGAGCCATTATGTCTGATTTCGATAACTTTATTCCCGCCGATTGCCCGCCAGAAAAGATTTTCGAGTGGATGATGTGGAGTATGCCTGATAAGCCGGAATATCTCTCTTGCGAATGCACACATTGCAGTCAAAAAATTGAGTTCCCTTTTGAAATGGTCACAATGGCTTATGAATGCCCATCTTGCAGACGTCAACTTGAGCTGTTTGATTCGGAATATGCGGAAATAGTATCGGCAGAACTTCACAGGCGAATCGCTGTCAAGATGGCAGCCTTGGAGCAAGAAAGCAGAAAAAGGAATCAGTGTCCAAATTGCGGATGGCTTGGCTATGATATTTACGAGCCATCGCGTCCCGTAGTTTACGGACCAATGAGTTTCGAGGGACAGCTTTTAGCGGGGATTTCTAATTGCATGGGAGATGCCATTTTCCGGCCCGAACGCATCTGCCATCGCTGCGGGCATCGCCGACCGCACTTTTGAAGTGCAGTCGTGGCCAGCGTTTTCAGGACTCAGGCTAATTCTTTCGGCGTTTCGGCACAGATTTCTTTCCTAAAGCAGCCACCCTCGAACCCGTTATAGGACGCGGCTTGATCGCTTTTTTCTCCGCTGTCGCCTGTTGCACCACTGAAAATGCCGTCTGATTGATGTCTTTGCGCATGGGGCAACCTTGCGCCCATGAGGATCGGAATCAAGTCGAAAGTCGGATTTCAGGATTCAAACTGTACCACTACCCGAATATCGTGGAATGTTGAGTTGTCGTGTTTAGGTGACAATCCGAGATTTCCCGATATGAACGACAAGCTGAAAGCCCAACTCCAAGCGGGGGGGTGTCAAATTTAACAGTGCGAATTCAGGCGGCAATTGGCCAGGCCCCGGCTCCGGCAGTCCAACCGGCGGTTCCGCAATAAGGGGTTGCAAACCCAAGCCGATTGAGTTATTCTGAAAACGGACTGAGAATTCTCGGTCGGTGGGCATTTCTTCGCGCAAGCTGGAAATGCCCATTTGATTTTAGGGAAACACTTTCCATCCGCTGACGCCATCCTGATCGTAAAGGCGTTTTCGCACGATTTCAAATGCCCGGTTTTGCTTTGCCGGATTAAGAATGTGCCGTGCGCACGGATGGGCGCATAAGTCCGCAAGCTGCACGCCGACAATATTATTTTTTTTCGACTGGAAACTCAATGGACAATCCAATTGTTTGAAACCCTCCGCCGAGACGTTGGCCGCGCCGGTCGCCATCATACGAGAGAAAACCTGTTCCAACATATTATCTTCCCGCTTGCCCCGCGCCTCGGCGATGATGGGCAGATGTTTCTCACCGTGGGCGTTCAAGAAATGGAACAATCCCTCCATCGTAAATTCCAAGGCCAGGTCATAAGGATTCGCCGCATCGCCGCCGCGCTGCTCCAAGTAGGCTTGTTTCTGAATGGCAGAGATGAAAAGAGTGAACGGCAAACGATCCATGATGCCGCTCAATTCCGCCATGAATTTCGGGCGGATTGTTGAATTGAGAAGCAGCGAGAACGGGCCGGTGGCAAGCCGAATATCCCGACTATGGAGATTGATGCCTTCGTGATTGAAGTAACGGAGTTTGAAATTATTGAATTCCGTCAAAACTTGATTCTGATAAACGGAACGCTCCACCAAAACCAAGGCCAGAACGAACAGCGGAAAATCACGATCAATCTTTTCGAGCGAGTGGTCGCCGCATTCGTCGAAGAAGGCAAGAAAACGGGATTGTGCCGGTGCGGAAGGCGGTGTGCTGTTCTCGCTCACGATTGAATTGATAATTTTTTATATTGCGTGCTGACTGTCTTCACTGATTCCCGCAGGGTTTAGGAATTTCTGCAAGAAGAAAGCAGCCATTCAACTAAAATTTGTGGCAAATCCGCGTAAAATAAGCGGGATTATTCGCTTGGAAAAGGAAGCCATCCAGCGCTTGTTTTCAGGCCGAAAGGTGATAAGCCTCTGGGATATGAATCAATTCTTTTTGGGAGATGTCTGCATGAGGTGGCTGGACATTCAGACAACGGCCCAGGGCTACGCGAAAGCGGCTAGGACTCCGAACGCGCAGCCAATGAATCCGCAAGATTTTCAACATTTGTCAAAAATTGTGGGCGCTTTTGAGTTCATTGGCGGGCAGCTTGATCTGGAGGAGACGCAATACCAAACGGGATTGTTCGGTCATGCACTCGACCATGAGCCTTCAACTTGTCAAACAGTGGATGCGTTACTAAGGCACTTGATTACCACTGCAACAAAGGAGATGAACGGAAAAGTGGTTGTCTTCATCCCTAAAGAAAGGGCGAGATATTTTAATAAAGACGCCAAGGAAGCGTTGTTTGGGAGCGATGTTTATACGGCGTTTCCAGAGGCTAGAGACGATATAAAATATGCCGGTAATTGCATATCAGCTGATCTTAATACGGCGGCGGTTTTCCATCTAATGCGAACAGTGGAGCACGGAATGAGGTCTTTGGCTAACCACTTGGGTGTAAAAATAAGAAATCGAACCTTAGAGTCTGCCGACTGGGGAACGTTGATTAAGGCCATAAGAGCCAAAATCGAATTACGCCAGCAAAAGTATGACAAAAGCAAAAGGAAGAAAAAGGGAGAATTCAAGAAGCTGGATTTTTACAGAGCGATTACAGATGAAATGAATGTTTTTCGGCAGAATTGGAGAAACAACACAATGCACACCCGCAGTTCATATAAAGCGTCAGAGGCCGTAGGGGTTTTTGATCGAGTGTGCGATTTCATGCAAAGATTAGTCCAAGGAACCGTCGGGTGAATTCTTCCGCCGCCAAAAATAAAGTGAATTGCTTGTCGTGGATGGATACGCCCGTAAAATAAAAGCCCCGGCCAAGTCTGGTCGGGGTTGTTTTTTAGCTATAAAAATAGCCAAGCTCTCGCAAAGAACAATGGGTCGGATTTCCAATGATGACATGATCCATAACCTCGATTTTTAGAAGTTTACCGGCTCGGATCAAATCGCGGGTAACTTTGATGTCGGCTTCGGACGGCTGTGGCTCGCCACTTGGGTGGTGGTGCATAATCACGATGGCCGAGGCTGCGCCAATAATTGCAGTTCGGAATACGTCTCGGCAATGGACGAATACGGCGTCCAGCGTTCCGGTGGATACGATGTAATGGCCCTTGACCCGGCGACGGGTGTTCAAAAGCAGCACTACCAAGCACTCACATTCAGAATTGAACTGAACCGAAGTGGCGATATGCAGCTTCCAGTAATCGGCGGCAAGCTGTGGCGTGTCGCAGATGTGCATGTTTTCCGGCGTCGCGCATTCGCGTAGCGCCACCACCTTGAACTCCTTGGGTTGCTCTTGAATCGGCCCTTCGTCCTCGGGTTTTATATCGAGGATGAAATCGCAGGCTTTTTGGGCCTGCGCGGCTGCATGAACGACGAGTTTGCGGTCTTCCTTCAATCGCTCCAGCCAATTTTGAATATAGCTGGCCGATTGATCCAACGTCGTATGCTCAATTTCGCAATGGCGTGAGAGGAATGCCGCACCCATTTCCGCTACCAATTCTTCGCGGCTGTAGAGATCGCTGCCAAAATCACTTGGGTTGGCAACCTCCTTGCGGTTCAACCGTGACACATGCCCTGTGGAATGCGTCAATTCGTGGAACAAGGTTCCGTAAAACGCCTGAGGCGATTCAAAGAGACTTGCTTCTGGAATGCTCACGGCATCCCGTTGAGGGGAATAGCAGGCGCGTCCGCCTCCGTGTTCAATCGCCGGGCGGTGAGGCATGTTGGCAACGACATCCTCGCATCGTTCGATGGGCTGAAATGTCCCGTTGACCATCGGCGGGGTTGGAACTGTGATTCCTTCGCATTGCAGGACGTTGAACACGCGATGATAGCGCAGAAACGGAATCTTTCTGGTTTCGCCGTTATCTACGTCCTCAAGAATTTTCCAGAAGACAACCGGAAGCGATTTTTCGCCTTTTTTTATCCGACCGTTCAACGATTCAACCTGCTTAAACGTCAGCCAGAAGGGCGAGGCAAACCCCGTGGAGTCCAGGAGGAACAGATTGATTCCTCGATAGACCTTACGACTCATGAAGTTTCGGGGAGGCCGATACCCACCGTTCCATGGCCTTCGCCACGGAACGGTGCCTGACTCTAACAATTGGATGATCTTGTCCGTAATGATTTGATATACGTCATTTTTCATGTAACTCTCAATCTGGCCGTCCGCCTGCGCAAACAGGCTGCCTCTGGTTTGGTAACTCTCACTGGGGGCGTGGACGGCGCTTTGTTTTCCAGCGAGAAATTGAACGGCGCGCCAAAGCGCCGTGTGGGGAAAAAGGCAACCTCCCTCGCAATGAGAGAGGTTGTGTGCTGAGTTAGAACAAGATGCCTTGTTCTGTCATCGGCTCGCCGGCGATGCGCCGTTTCTTGATCGGCTCAAACTTCCACTGCTCGCGAGCGTCATGCTCGGTGTTTTGAGCATTACCCTGCGCCGCAATCGAGTCGCTTACGGCTAAGCTCTCTGCGGGATCGCAGAGTATTCCGTCGAGAAACGGAAATGGCCGGACAAGCCACGGGGCGTAGAGGTAGCCATTGACGAGCGTGGCCTTGATAACGGTTGGATTGATGTCGCAACCATATAGCCGGTAGGAACGGTTGGATGCTGCAAGGAGCATTCGACCGGTGCCGACACATGGATCGCACACCGTTTTGTCTCTGGCATCTTCCTCACCCAAGGTCATCTCGGCCATTAAGGTCGAGACGTGCATCGGGGTTGGATAGAAGCCGAGATGTCGGCCATGGCGATTTTCGGCGAGAATCTCGCCGAAGTAGTCGTAGGGGAAGGCAAGCAGTGTTTCCAAGTTGAACGTTTGATACAGGCGCTCGCTTGCTCCTGGAGAACCGGACGGTTCCTGCGGCAACTCCGGTTGGCCTCGATGCCCGAACGCAAACAGAAGCCAATCCATGAAGTAATCGAAGGACGACCAACTGCTCCATCCGCGCCAGTCTCCGTCGCCAGTGACGGCGCACAGTGTCCGGTCGAGCATTGCGAACCCTGCCTGATGCCGCTGCCATTCAATCGTGGGAATGGCAGCGATGATGTGCCCGGCGGTCGTTGTTTCGCACCAATGCGTCCACCGCCGCCACAGAAAGGCGTCAATATCGAGCATCAGCGGCACGAGCCACCCGTGCTGTAATTGAAGCGGGGACGTAAGCGGTGTGGGCTTTTTGGCGGTGGCAGTCGTGATTGCGTGACGCAGAGCGGCGAGATGATCGCCGTTACAGGTGGCGTTCATAGCCCGAACTCCTCGAAGGCGGCGGCGAGGCCATCCTCGTCATCGCCCAAGAGTTTCTCGATGGCTGCTTTGGTTTCGAGTTTCTCCCGATTCGCCTTCGCATTCTCGACACAACCTGGGCAGCGTATGACGTTGATGATGGACTCACCGAAGACCCAGCCGGCGGCTCGGAATTGCTCCCGATATTTCGGCGTGAGCTTTTTTTCGCGGGGAAGTGAACACCAGGCTTTGGCCTCGTCGTGTGGCAACACGTCAAAAATGGCGTCCTGCCAGAGATGATACGTGTCCCATGGTTCGTTACAGGTGGAACAATATACGTCCATGGATTAAGCCTCTGGATATATGGAATGTAATTCTTCCGCGCTGATACTCTCCGGTTGTCGTCCTTCCTCGGCAAAGGCATGAACCTTTACGAAGAGGAATTTGGAGAGGCGAACTGCGATGTCCTCGCGTCCCGCCCGACCGGCATCGTCCTCGTCAAGCATGACGATGGCCTGGCTGTTGGCCTTGGTATGCTTCCGTATCAATTCTTCCTGGGCTGCGGACATGGTGCTGCCCATGAGTGCAACGACCTTCCGAATACCAAGCTGATGAAGTGTCATTGTGCCAAAGAATCCTTCGACGATGACGAGAGGCAACTCGCTCGGTTCCTTTATCGCTCTGTCTATATTGAATAGCTCCAGCGATTTGCGGAAACCCTGCGGCAGCTTGTATTTGGGCGTATCTTCTGCTGGTTCTCCTGGCCAACGCCCTGCGTAGGCCACGACTGCTCCTTCCGGATTGCGGATGGGGATGGCAATTCGGTCCGCCATCATGCCCTTGGTGCAAAATCCGATTCCGAAATCACTCACGGTTTCAGGCGTCAGTTTGCGCTCCGCAAGCGAGGGATGATTCTGGTCCAATTTGTCCAACTTGAATTTCAATGGCTTGTTCGGCGGGACATTGTCTAATACTGGCGTGCTTGAGGCCGGACGCGGACGTGGGCTCTCTGCGGAATACGATCTGCCATTGGATTCATCGGGTTCCTGTGGGGAATCCGTGGCCATGGAATCAGAGTCGAGGTTGAACCATTCGACGGCTCGAAGCGCCGCTGCGTGGATGCTTACGTTGTCCATCCTGGCGATGAAGTCGAGAGTGTTACCACCATGTTTGCATTCCGAAAAGCAATTCCACACATTCTTGGAAATGCTCACTCGAAACTGCGTTGGATTTGAACCTTTGTGGATGGGGCAAGGACCGCTGAGGCTGTCACCGCTTTGCTTGAACGTATCAAACAATTTGTAGTGACGGAGCACCTGCTCCATGGTGATGGCCGATTTGACAGCCTTGAAGTCAACGAACTTTGTTTTTGGCATGATATTCCTTGGGTTAATTGTCAACGAACTAATGAAGAACTAAGTGCGGCTCACGAAATGAACCGTCTCTGGGGAATATCGTATGCCGTGTGATGACTCTCTAATAGACTGTGTGGTTTGCCGTTTACGGCAATATCTTGGCTGTCTCGCCTCTGCCGGTTTTCCACGAAAACGTCAAAATATCGCCGTGCCTTTTGAGTGCCGCCTGGTCGGCAAAGAGAAACAGGCCATGTCCACTTTTCAACTGCGAACATGCCGCCACAAGCGACTCCGCCCGCGCGGCGCTCGTGGTCACGGTGAGGACCCGGAAGCGGTGGTATCCAAACCGCGTGCGGTGCAATCCTTGTGTCCATGTGGACTCATATGCCAAGAGCTTCCGGTAAAAGGAGGATTGGGAGAGATTTTGGCGGACAATGGGCATGGTTCCCCGGTCGGCTTCGAGGAAAAAGAGGCCGGGAGATTGGTCGGGGGACTCCTTGAAAATGAGCGCAAACACCCTGTCAGGTATGATATAGGGCAACACCCGCCTGTTCACTTTGACCCTCCATTTGAGTTTCCGGTGGACACCACCGGCAAGGGGCAATTCCTCTCCCATAAGCAGATGGACACCCTGCACTTTGCGGCAGGCTAGTTCAATGGCCACCATAATGTCGGACACCAGAACGGCGTGCTCAAAGAAGACTCGGTGGGGCAGACTGATGTTCCCCTCAAATTGGAAAGATGGGGATTCCGTATTGGCTTCCTGTTTCAGAAGAGAACGACCTTTCTTTCCAAGACCGTAAACGATCTGCCGGGAGCCGCCCTGATAATAGTATTCAATCTGAATGCGTGGCCGGTCCAGAAATCCGTGGTGATACATCAATTGCAATCTCCGTAAAATCTGCTGTCGGCTGCCGCCCATGAGCGAGACGATGTGGGATGAACGCAAAAAGCGGTGCCGATAGATCAACCGGATGATCGCACGATCTCGTTCCGTAAGCTCCATCGGGGCAACCGTGGGTGTGCGTTTGAAACGTGGAGGACGTCGGGATGACATCCGTCCAGAATATCAGGCGAGGACAGGCGGGGAAGCCGTTAGGCTTTGCGCTTTGCGGCAACTTTCCGAGTCTCTATCATTGCTTGATTGAGTATCTCCGAGAGGTTGATCTCCATCGCGGCGGCGATACGCAAGAGCGTTTCCAAGGTGGGGTTGCGCATTCCGCGTTCAACGTAGCTCACCATTTGCTGGGATAAACCCGCTCGCTCGGCCACCAGATTCATGGATAGGCCGCGCCTCTCTCGTTCCTGCCGCAAAAGATGCGCGACACGGGAGCAAACGGCCTGCTGCGATTTGTCGGTTACCACCGTGGAAAACTAGCCGCAAAAGAGTTTGACAACGCATCTCACTATAGTTAGAAGTGACGCATGACTTTTATCAAACGCATTGGCCCTGATCCGCACGAGAATGGCGCAAAAAGCGTCGGTTGTCATGGGTGCCCGGATATTTGGGAACTCGAAGGCGGCGATTTTGCCGTCATCGGCATTGACATCACCAATTTGGCAGGGGCGCTCCCGCCTTCCGCTGGCTGTGGACCCGACGAGCGGATGGTAAGAATTCCTCGTAAGACGCTTGTGCTCGCCAAATCGGATATTCCCGACCGGCTCTGACCTCGTTGCTGCCTTCTTTCACGCGTGCTAGCATGGGGCGATGGAAGGCCCCCGCTGGATAGCCGACAATTGGGTGACACTGTTAAACGCCGTTGGAGTGGTCGGCGGTCTTTTTCTTACCGCAAGCTCGCTACGATCCGCAACCAAGACGCAGCGAGTCGCAAATCTCATCGCCCTGACATCGAATCATCGGGACGTGTGGCGAGAATTCTTCCGCCACCCGGAACTCGCGCGAGTTCTTGACAGTTCTGCTGATCTGTCAAGAATCCCCATCAGTCCCGGGGAGCACGAATTCGTCACTATGGTCGTGCTCCATCTGAGCAGCGTATACGAATCGCTTAAGGATGAACTCGTTATTCGACAGGAAGGTTTGCAACGGGATGTCTGCGCATTCTTTTCGCTCCCGATTCCGCACGCTGTTTGGGAAAAATCGAAAGTGTTTCAGAACGATGATTTCGTTGCCTTCGTGGAATCCTGTCGGAGTTCGGGATGACCGGCCTTCAAAAGGAATGCGTTTCGATCCAGCGATTCAACTTTTCTTCGATACTGATTCGCAGAGTTGCAAACCGCTCCCGTGACCGGGCGATGAGTTTGTCTTTTCGGCCCATTCGGTTTTCTAGTGGAGCAACGGTTTTCGCCCGAAACGGTTCCCGGTTTGCTCCGTTCTCAAGCAATTTCACAACTGCCTCATAACGCCCAAGGTCGGCAAGAGCACTTGGGGGAAAAGCATTGCCAAATTCCTTTTCCAAGACCTCCGCGTCCGCATATCCGACACGGAAGGAAATCAGGGTGCCCACGTTCCCAAACACCGCTTGGCGGACCGGCAGCGTGAGTTGGTCAATGTATTGGTGGGAGATTGTCAGACAGAGTCGATATTTGCGGGCTTCGGCCAAAATGGATGCGAAGGCGTCGGTAGAGAAGTTTTGAAATTCGTCGATATAAAGGAAAAAAGGACGCCGTTGGGATTCTGGGATTTTGGCGCGGGCCATTGCCGCCAACTGGAATTGCGTGGTCAAGAGGGAACCAAGCAGGTTCGCCTTGTCATGGCCCAGGCGGCCTTTGGAGAGATTGGCAATGAAAATGCGTCCATGATCCATCGTAAACGGAATGCTCACTTTTGTTTTGACCTGGCCCAAAATGTTTCTGATGACTGGATTCAAAAGAAACTGGCCCAGCTTGTTCTGGATCGGGGCGATGGCTTCGCGCTGAAAGCGCGGGTCATAGCTTGCAAATTCCTCCGACCAAAATGCCTTGATGAACGGGTCTTTGATCTGCCGGATGACCCATGCCCTATATGTTTCGTCGGTGAGCATCCGGTTTACGCCCAAAAGGGTCGTGTTGGGACAATCCAACAGCGCGGCCACGGCATTGTAAAAAATATATTCCATGCGCGGACCCCATGAATCACGCCAGATGTTTTTGAAAGCGCCGACAATCCCAGATGCGACAAGATGACGGTCGTCCTGCTCCACGTTCGCCAGCAAATTCAGGCCAACGGGAAATTCAAGATCACCTGGATTGAAATATACCAGATGGTCGGTTCGATCAGGTGGTATGTGATTCAACAATTCCTCGGCAAGATCGCCGTGGGGATCAATCAACGCGACCCCATGACCAAGTGCAATATGCTGAATAAGCAAGTTGCGGAGCAATGTTGTTTTGCCTGAGCCGGTTTTGCCAATAATATATATATGGTGGCAATGATCCCCAGCCGAAATGCCGAAAGGGTGTGAGTCACCCCAGCCGTCACGCTCACCGATCACGATGGGGGTATTTAGATTCATGGTTCCAAAACCAGCCGCCACTCCCGCCGGACCGAACTTCCCCGTGTCGTTTGAAAGTTAGTTGCGGCATGAGTGCGGGGTATGACCGCACGCAAACGCCGACAACCGCTTTTGGTGCGAGTAGGCGGGGTAATGGCGGCTGGTTTTGGAACCCGAATGGGCTATCTGCCTGTGGCTTCCGGCTGCTCGGTATGCAACTCCCGCGCCTTCTGGCGCGCCAAAATCTCAACTGATTCCTCAACTTCGATCAATTTTTCGAAAATCTTCTGACTTAATTCCAAGCCCAAAACGGCATACATTTCCATGCGGGGCAGTTTCGTAATGTCGGCCTTCTTTTCATGGCTCGCTTCTGACGCACCGGGCACATTTGCTTCCTCTTTGTTTGTGTTTTTCATATGCGTCAAGATTACCGGAACGGGGATTCGATCAAAGACTGCTGGATTTGGCGAAATCGGCAAATTCGTGCTCAACGGGAAAATCGGTCGCGCCTGCGGCGCGGCAGCGCTTTTTCTCCGGACGGTCGTCGGTCGTGGCATCACGAACGAACTTGTGATGGCAGTCAACCCGTCGTCCTCCACGCTTCATGCGTGAACGCTGCGTGATAACGGACCGGTCGTCGGGGTGATAACCCCTTTTCCAAAAACCAGTGCCCCAACGTGTCGGCGGTTAGACCGACTGTTTGATTTTTGGTAAAGGACAGCGGTTAGATGTCCGTTATCCCGAAGCCCGCAGGGAAAAAGCAAACAGTCGGCCTGGCCGACGACACGTTGGGGAGCTAGTTGGTGCGGCGGTTAAGCCGTGCAATTCAATAGTGATGGGCGTCAGCCCCTACATACCATGTATGTAGCCCGTGATGTGGGGGGACAGGCATGTCACAAACACGTTGGGAGCGATAGCGGAAAATCGGATCAAGTGAAAACAAACATTAGTAACCGTAAATTTCACGTCTGCGCCGGAAGGCTAAATCTCCACCTTCAAGAATATTCAAAACTGTCTTTTTTGTTTCGGTTTTATCAATTGAACCAAGATCGAAGGCGGTTCCTCCATCACCGTTTCGTCGCATTGGCAAAAGTAATTCGGCGTCCCCCAAAACAGCTATGTTAGCATTGTGTGTAACGAGTATGACCTGCCTTCGCTCCTTAATCGAACGGAGTGCTTTGACAACGGCCGAAAAAATAAAAGCATTATCCAAATCATCTTCCGGTTGATCAATCACCAATGGAATGTTTGATTCTGCCAGCATGGCGATGGTCAGCATAATGGTGTGTTTCTGGCCGTCCGAAAGTTGATTAACCGGGATACTTTTCGGCTTCGCGCCTTTCGTTTTCACAGAAATAATGGGACATGGCGTTTTCCACATAACTTCCAACGCGTGAAGTTGTTGATAAAATCGGAGCTTTTTGCAAATCTGTCCCGCCCATTCTTTGGTGACGCCGGTAACATTACTAATTTCAGTAAAGTTCTCATCGAGCACAAATTTTGCAAGTGCTGGTGGCGTAATATGGGAACAAAATTGTTCTGCTGCGTCTTCTTGAAAATACGTTCCTTGCATCTTCTCGAGAATAAACTTCTTGAACGCGTCGATTATTCCACTCGGCTCGTAATGCACGAAGACCGTGTAATCCTCAATGGTCGCGGCGAGATTTTGATTGATCGAATTTAGCTGTCCTTTTCTCCGTTTCATAATTTCCTCCCGGAGATTTTCGAGATCGGTCAAATATTGCTGTCTATCCTGCCTCAACTGTTTCAACTGTGGTGCCTGGGTGTTGATTTTATTGATTTCGAGCGTTACTGCACCCTTTTGGGTGAGAAAATTCTGTAGCTCGGTAATACTTCCTGACAGACCTTTTTGCTGGAGTTCTTTTATTTTGACGTTCAATTGTGTTTCCAGCTGGCTATGGATCTGTTTCAACTCGGCCAATGCAGCCGTAATCTCTTTTGATGCACTGTTAAATTTTGCCTTAATATCCTTTTCCTTTTCATCTAAGAATGTGTTCACCACTTCGATTGCATTCTTAATTTTGAGGAGTGTGGCGTTACAGGCGGGCGAATTTGTCAGCGGGGCAACGGTGGCCTCGATTGTTCCATAATCGCGGGCAAAATTTGAAAGGGTTAAACCGCGCGCATACTCATTTCCGATTTGTTCGAGTGATATTGCAAAATTCTTTTCATTGGCCAGACAACTTTGTTCGGCCGCTATGTCCTTCAATTTTCCGGCCTCTGCGATAGACAATTTCTTGTTTATATCTGCGAGAATCTGTTTTTTCCCAGTGAGTTGGCCGGCGCTGACCTCAAGTGGAATAAGCTGCGCACTGTTTTGTTCAAGGGCTGTGACCAACTGTTCCTCTTTGCCGAGGAGATCAGATAATAATAGGTGTCTGTCCAAAAATTGTTGAAGCAAGCCTGGGTTTTTAAGAGGGTTTTTTGCAACTTCCGCCAACTCACCTTGCTGATAATATTCAACTCGAAAAGCATCAATCGGAACATCGTTAATATCTAGGTCATTTTTTGCCCTTACAACGGGCTTTGATCCCTGCATTCGTTCATACCGATAACGGATTCCATTCGTGTCTTCACAATATACAACTACGGACCCAGGGCAGTTATCGTGCGTATTCATTTCGTCGTTAAGCCCCAGGCCGTGCGCAAGCGTTTGGAGCGCAGAAGATTTTCCGGTTCCACGGCCGCCGATGAAGCAGTTCAAATTATCACTAAAATGGTAGGTTTCTCCATTCAGAAACCCCCCGGCTATCTTCATTCCTAGAATGCGAGGCAATGTGCGTGGAATTGTTGCCACGGCCCGGACGCGAGCTTCCGGGTCAGATAGAGCGGTTCTAAACGCGTCGTAATTTAGCTCGGTGAGTTTAAATCGCGTAAGAATTTTGCCACTTCGACCTGTGGTGAAAATCTTGAGCGTATGTGCGTCAGACCCTTGAATGCGAGCCAAGTGGGGACGCCCCATGATTTGCGGCACATTTGCCCTGGTCCGGGCGATTTGCTTCCGTTCCGTGCCGTTTGTGGTCGGCTCGTCCGTATCTGAATACCAACCAAGATTTGTCGGGATATCGAATTCCAAGCCGTAAAGCCCAGGACTCAGCATGATGTCTTTCTTCCAATTGGGATAACCTTGAATCTGCATTTCAAAGCCAGTTTTTACTCTATCGATGTGCGCGGCGACACAGATGCCGCCCAAAAGCTCAGCTTCTTTGATCACATCAGCCATGGACATGGCAGTGTGACTGTTTTGATCGCCGAGGTTGCCGACAACATTTATCTTTGCTAATAAATTACGGACATTCGCGGCTTTAATCGGGGAAAAATAAACAAGAAGATGGCCATGTGCGGTCGTAATTTCAACACCGGGCAGCACGAGAATCTGGCCAGTATATTTTTGCGCATAATCAATGCTCTTCTGCGTGTTTGCATCTGTGTTGTGGTCGGTGATAGCCAAAATTTGAATGCCAATTTTTACGGCTTCATCAATGATGGCTTCCACAGTCATCGCGGAATCTTTGACATCGTGGGAAGCGCCGAAGGAGTGAACGTGCAGATCGGCATTGGAAAACTGAGCGCCGTTATCTACCACATCAATTTCATTAAAGGTAATTGGCATGATTTTGTTTGGTGAGTTTATTTCACCGCTCCTGAACCTACTGGTCTTGTAGCGCGACATTCAAGGCTAAATTTTTTCCAACCTGGTAGATATGCTGAAAGCAAACTTTTGAAAAGCTTGCCATGATTGCGGACTTTCAAGTGAAGCAGTTCGTGAACGACCACATAATCTTGAAAGGGTTGCGGCTCAAGCAAAAGGTCGTATGAAAAGCTGATCCATCCGCGAGTCGAACATGACGCCCATTTGCGAGTCATTTTCTGAATGCGGACTTGCGTCGGCTTCACACGAACTCTCAATGCCCATGAATGCACCTTTGTTTTGAAAGGTTGATCCAACGGCACAGCGTTTTGGTGTCGTGATTTCATTATTGTTTAAGACGTAAAATCTCTTCCGCAAGATCAACCATGCGCTTGCCGCTGACGACGCGGAGCAATGATTTGTAAATCTCGGCTTTCAATTGTCGCTGCTCGTCCGCATTGCTGGCGGAATTGGGGAAGCGCGAATATACCGCATTGATTTCCTTTGCAATAAGGAGAGCGTCTTTGACATCTTGCTGCTGCAAAAACCAAAAAATCTCAAACGTGTCGGGGTCAAGCCCACTTTCCTTACGGACTTTTTCAGCCGCCAGTTTTTCCCGCATCAATCCTTCGATTCTCGAAAGCGCGTCTGCCGTGGAAACCTGACGATCTTCCAACGCACCCATTACAGACTCGGCGCGCTCGGCAATCGAAATGAGATATGGCTCTTTCTCGCCTCGGTCGGTTGCACTTTTAGTGAGGCTTTTTATGAGATTGATTACCTTGCCGTTGTCTGAACCCTTTTTATCTTTCAACGCCTGCAATGCCGCTGCGTCAAATTCCACCGTCTTGGTCATCTTGGCGAGACCGTGAGATGCGGCATTTTCGCGGACAAGCATTTCAGTTTTGTGGGCGATGTCTGCGTAAAACGTCGTTTTCTTGCCATAGGCGTTTTTCAGCATGACGTAAAGGTCAGCGAGCCTATTGTAATTTTCTATGTAATCACGCAACGCGGAATCAGGCGAAAGGATTTCGTAAAGCATTTCAACCTCCTTGAAAAACTCGACGAACTCCTGCCGCTTCTGCTTGTCTAGGAAAATATCGTAAAGCAGTTTCTCGATCTTCACGTCCCTTCCGCCGTTTGTGCCAGCGGCTTCCAAGTATGATTTGCCAGCGGCTTCCATCAACTCTTTGAAACGAGCGAGCAAAATGTCGAGGTCTTCAATTACACCCCTCACTTCGTCAGAATCAAACGCCAGCGCCTTGTTCAATTCTTTCAAGATACCGATGAAATCAACGATGAGGCCGCACGGCTTTTTAACACCTTTGTCGTCCTCGTAAGGCCGGTTCACACGCGCCACGGCTTGAAGTAAGACGTGATCGCGCATTGGCTTGTCGAGATACATACAATACAAAACGGGCGCGTCGTAGCCGGTGAGAAGTTTGTCGGTGACGATGAAAATTTTCGGCAATTGGTCGGGCTTCGGAAACGCTTTGCGGGCTTTCTTCTCGGCGGTTTCGTCCAACTGCATTTGTGCCACAAGAGGGCGGTCAATGGAGTCCGCTGCATTCTTCGTATAAATCGGTATCGAGTATTCTCGGGGTAGATACTTGTCGAGTGCCTTTTTGTAAAGGGCGCACGCTTCACGATCCACTGCTACAAGGAATGCTTTGTAGCCCAGCGGCTCGACGTTTTCCTTGAAGTGTTTTGCGACGAATTGTGCCACTTTCTCTACGCGGTCGTCGGCTTTCAAAAACGCTTTCAAATTTACCGCACGGTCAAGGATGCGGTTCAATTCGTTCACGTCGCTGACGCCTTCGCTCTCGACGATGTTCAAGAATTCCTTTTCGAGCAAATCTTCGGGAAGCTGAATTTCACTTCGCGCCAACGTGTGACGCAACATAACTGTCGTTCCGTCTGCAATGGATTCTCGGATGGAATACTTGTCGAGATAACCCTTGTCGTCCTCCTTGCCGAAAACTTTAAATGTGCCTTTGCCGTGGGCCGTTCTATCAATCGGCGTGCCGGTAAAACCGATCAGCGTCGCGTTCGGTAATGCGCCCATTAGGAAATTGCCAAGATCACCGCTAGTCGAACGGTGCGCTTCGTCTATCAGCACAAAAAAGTCTGAACGCTTGCATGAATCCTTTCGGATTTCGTCAAACTTGTGAATCATCGAAATGATAAGGCCGCGAAAATCTTGATCTAACAATTCCTGCAACCTTGCGCGGCTGTCGGCGTATTTAATTTTGATGTCGCGTCCGTGAACCTCACCAACAAGTCGCTCGACCCAGCCTGACAACTGGCCTTCCAATTCGTTGCGGTCAACCACAAGCATCACCGTCGCGCCGGGGAAGCGTTCCTTGTCTTCCAAAATGAGCCGTGCCGCCGTGATGAGCGTAAAAGTTTTTCCTGAACCTTGTGTATGCCAGACAAGGCCAGTTTTCTTTTTCGGGTCGGCACAGCGCTCCACAACTTTTTCAGCGGCGCGCGTCTGGTGCTGGCGCAAAACAGTTTTCTGCAATTCATCGTCTTTGAGAAAAAATAAAATCCATTCGCCAAGCATTTTCAGAAAGATGCCCCGGTCAAAGAATCCTTGAACCGCGCTGCGGAAAGTTTCTTCGCGCTTGGTTTTCCATTCAAAGATGCCCTTGCGCGAATAATTCCAAGTGACGCCGTAAAGGTATTCGATCAAGTGCGTCACGTTGAACACTTGGGACATGGTGAGCAATTCCGGCGTTTCCAGTTGGTAGCGGCGAAGTTGTTTGATGGCGCGTTCGGTCGCATCCGGCAATTTTGGGTTTTTATTTTCCACTATGGCAACTGGAACTCCGTTGATAAGAAACATCACGTCCGCACGATTGCCTTTTTTGTTCAACGCACGGAATGTCCATTCGTAGGTGACTTGAAAAACATTACGGTCAATGTTTTTGACATCTAAAAGCGTAACGTTGCGATGCCTTTTCTCGCTTTCGACGAACACCGTTTTGTTGCCGCGCAACCATTCGAGAATTTCGCGGTTGCCCTCAATGGTGTTCGGCACGCTCTCCATGCGTTGAATGACAGACTGCACGTTCTCCGCCGTGATGATGTCGGGATTAAGGCGGAGCAAGGCGTCTTCAAGTTCTTTGTCGAAAAACAAACCGGCTTCGCCGCCGCGCCGACGAAGTGCCTCGGCGTCTGATATGACAGTCCAGCCGATTTCCGCCGCGTGCTTTACGAGCGGAAACTGAACCGTGCTGGCCTCGTTTGCGAGTAATGTGCTCATGACTCGATATCCTTTGTATCAATGTCGAGATCGTTTATCCGCACGCGACCAGTCATGAGGATATTCAATGAACCCTTGAACAGCTCTCGCAGAAGAAAAGTCTGTCGTTCTCTAATTTCAATCATGCGCTGAATTTTTCTTAGCACGGCGGCAATCTTCTTTTCTTCCTCAAAAGGAGGTTTACTGAATGGAATCTCCTTAACTGAATGTTCCTGAACACGTTGCCGCCCGGTGCTTCCTTCCATTCTAGCCTCAAGCCAAGAGCGCGCCGATTGCTGTAAGAGCCAATAGAACAGAAAATACTTGTTGCTCACATTGGGTAGTGAGTGAATGGGTATCACTTCGGTGGTCGCGTAGCCGAAAGCACTCGGAATTTCATCGGCTATGCCTTGTTTTCCATTTTCAAAGGAAGGCGTGATTTTCGAGAGCAAAACGTCACCTTTTTCAAAGTATGTGCCGCTCGTGATATCCTTTCGTTTTTTGAGATTAAATGGAGTTTTATGAGTCCCCTTGGCAGGAACCAATTCCATTGGAATAAACGGAATTGTGTCGATTCCGTCCAGAGCAAGGCCCTTCGGCTTCTTTGTGATGCGATAAAATGTTTCGAGCACAGAAGACTGCCAATCATCTGGCAAGGGAGCTTCATCGATATCCATCGAAACGTTAAATTTACTCAAGATTCTGGCTAAACCTTTTTCAATTGAAGTCGCCTCAAGTTCAAGGGCATCTAACTCCTTTCTAAGTGCATCTGCGCTATGGTGTGTGTTCTTTGCAGTCGTAGAGCAAAAGCGTGAAGGATGAAGATTGTAGTCATTGTTGGATGCTTCCTGATTTGTGATCACTGAAAGAAATCCATCCACTGCCTCTCCTTTATGAAAAGCTGTTGCAATCGTTTTGATGCTTGATTCTGGAATGAAGTTTTTGGGATTGCCTTTCTGGCGCTGGCTGCTTGCATCCACGAGAAAAATGCGGCCTTTTCGTTCTTTTGGCTTTTGCTTACGCAATATAATTATCACCCCTGCCGCATTCATGTTATAAAAGAGGTTGTCCGGTAATAGTATAACGCCATCAATCAGGTCGTGGTCCACAAACCATTTGCGTATGTTGCGCTCCTTGTCCTCGTTCTTACTGCCGCTTCCGCGCGTGACTGCCCCTGTATCCATGACGACGGCTGCTCGCCCCGCATTTTTCAACGCCGCGAGCGTGTGTTGTAACCAAGCCCAATCACCCTTGGTGGTGGTGACACCGCCTTGCTCCTCGAAGCGTTCAAAAGGGTCGTTTTCGAAAACGTCGGCATCAAACGATTGGTTCCACATGGGATTTGCGACCACAATATCAAACTGTTTCAGCCGGGTATCGCTGTCTTTGAATTTGGGATTGCGCATAGAGTCACCGCGCGCCACTTGGCCCTCCATATCATGAATTATTCTGTTCATACAAGCGATGGCATAACTAGATGCCTCTCGTTCTTGGCCATAAAGCTTAAGCGGGACTTTTGAAAGGGGATCGAGGCGGCGACAGATGATTTGCAATTTGACAAGCAGACCAAACGAGCCGCAAGCGTAGTCGTAACATTCCTCGCCGGGTCGTGGCCGCATTATTTCGGCGATTAGAAAGCCGACTTCGGTGGGTGTGAAAAACTCTCCGGCGCTTTGCCCCTGGCCTTCGGCGAACTTCCGTAAAAGGTATTCGTAACAGCGTCCGAGAAAATCAGGTTCTACGTCGTGCAAGCCAAGCCGGTAGCGGGCGTCAGAGAAAGTTTCGATGATACCCTTTAACGCGGAGTCGCTAATCTCGCGCTCGCCGTTTCGGGTTTCGTTGAAATCCACAATATCAATCACGCCCGCGAGCGACGGATTGTGTTTCACGATGCCGCGAATGGTCGTGGTGAGTTGTTCGCCAAGACCCTTCGGCGTTTTGTCCTTTGGCCATTTGAACGCCTCGCGTCCGCTCACCACCGGCCAGCGTGCCTCGGGCGGGATGTAAAAGCGGACCAGTTTGTGATCGTCTTCCAGGACTTCAAGGGCGGTGGCGCGGTCGCCAAACTGATCGGCGAGCCGTTGCGTTTCGTCGTCGAAAACGTCCGACAGGCGTTTGATGAAAAGCAGCGGGAGCAAATAATCTTTGAATTTCGGCGCGTCCTTTTCGCCGCGTATCGAGCATGCCGCGTCCCAAAGCATCTGCTCCATGCCCCGGTTTCCGAGCACGGCGCTTTTTGCAACCCCTCGACGACGGCGGGGCTGCTGCGCAGAAGCTCCATCACCCTCCGCAACATTGCCCTTATCTCCATCCTGAATGCCAGCTTCCCCCATGAGTTTATCGAGTGAGTCAAGTTGAGCCTTTTGCGGCTTCACCTTGCCGCTTTCCCAGCGATTAACCGTTGCAAATGAGATATTTAGACGTGACGCCAATTGTTCTTGGCTCAGGTTCAACTTTGAACGAAGTAAACGGAGGCGCTCATCGATTTTTATTGCATTTTGCATGAGTGCATGTTATGATATAACATATATAAAGTCAATATGGGATACGAAATCGATTATTTAGCGGCGGGCGATGGTGAGCGAAGCGCACATGCGGTATGTCTGCGCTACGGCAACCTCTTTGGTCAACGCAATGAGCAGACCGTCGTCACAATCGACGGTGGAACATTGGAATCCGGCGATGCACTGGTGAAGCATGTCAAAACGTATTATGGGACCGACACAGTGGACATTGCAATATTGTCGCATGCCGATACGGATCACGCATCGGGAATGCGCAACATCTTGGAGGGGCTGAAAGTGAAACAATTGGCGATGCACTTGCCTTGGAATCATTCAAGCGATGTCAAAGAATTCTTGGATGACGGTCGCGTGACGACCGATTCGATACGGGAAAATGCCAAACGGAATCTCTCCACTGTGCGAGAGATTGAACAGCTCGCGAAGGAAAAGGGGATCCCCGTTATCGAGCCTTTTGCCGGTGCAAGCGGGCTTGGACTACGCGTCATTGGGCCGACAAAAGATTTTTACCAAGAAATGCTCGCGGGATTCAGATTTATGCCAGGAACTGAAATCCAAACTACTTCTGCACGTCTTGGGGAGGCACTCAGGGCGTTGGGAGCCACGGTTGCGAATTGGGTCTCGGAGAATTGGTTCACGGAAAAGCTCCAAGAGCCTGCTCCAGACGCGACAAGTTCCGAGAATAATTCATCCGTGATTTTCACCCTTGATGTGGATGACAAGAAGTTCCTGTTCACAGGCGATGCAGGCGTTCCCGCGCTACAGGCGGCGATTGCATTTGTAGACGCAAACGGGATTTCGCTCGCGGGACTATATTTCTTCGATGTGCCACACCACGGAAGCCGTCGGAATCTCGGCCCCTCAGTGCTCAATCGTCTATTTGGAGGCGTCCGAGGACTGGATGCAAAAGATTGGTATGCTTATATCTCCGCAGCAAAAGATGGCGCGCCGAAACATCCCCACAAAAAGGTGACCAACGCCCTCCGCCGCCGTGGAGCATCCGTCCACGCCACAGCCGGGATCAATATTTGGCTGCGCGATCAAGCACCTGCCAGAAGCACATACGGGTCAATCGAACCAATACAATTTTATACCCAAGTAGAAAACGATGACTAATTTGTTTGACTATTACAGCTTGCGGGCGCGGGTTCAACCGGCGCTTTTGACCTTGCTACCTGCTGCAATTGGTGTGTTCGCATGGACGGGTCCCGGCGTCAAATGGCAGTCGGCTCTCTGGACGCTTTTTTCAACGGCTGGCGGCACATTTTTCCTCGCAATACTTGCTCGCAATTTCGGAAAAAGAATTGAACCCGGTCTTTGGCAATCTTGGGGCGGTGCGCCAACTACACAATTCCTCCGCCATTCAGGGCCAGCAAATCCGGTTATGCGGGAACGTTGGCACAAAAGTCTTCACAAGCTGCTGGGAAAGGCATTTCCTACGGCAGAGGAAGAAGTTTCTAATCCCTCCGGCGCGGATGATATTTATAACGCGGCAGTGAAGCTCCAAATCGGCAAAACCCGCGACACTAAAAAGTATCCTTTGTTACATAAGGAAAACGTCCAATACGGGTTTTGCCGAAATCTGTTTGCTTTGCGCTCGACGGGAGTTATGGTTACGCTCCTTGGTATCGTCGTGAGTGGTGGTGCGGGCATCTGGTTTGTTCATTCTGGCGACCCAAAAATCGCTCCATGGGTCTGCACGGCAGCGAACGCACTGCTTCTTTATTGGTGGATTTTCACGATTAAGCCCGCATGGGTGAAAATTCCCGCCTTTGCATATGCTGAACGGCTTTTTGAAAGCACGGAAAACGCCCCTCGTGCCCGAAAACCGCATGATGCCGGTGAAAAGAAACTCGATCCTCCAGTCGATAGCGTGAGGTGACTATTGCTCCGTTTGGTTGCTTTCGGCAAAGGCCACAGTCTTGGTCTCATTGGCACTCTTGGTATGATGTCCCCCACCTATGAACAGGGTAGTCAAATCTGGCAAGAGGCCCTTTTCGGCAAGTTCCGTTAATTTACTGAGTATTCGGTCCCAGGTTCGAGGTGTGTCCTGTTGTTGGTCACAACTTGTTAGAAGTAACAAATCACAAGATCGTGCCATTTTTGAACCATTCTGCAATGCTGATTTTCCCAGCTTCTTTTTTTACGCCGAACACAATATAAAAACCGAGCTTATACCCGAAGCCATAGAGTTGCTGCGTCAACTTCTCCAATTTCCAAATATCATCTCTCTTTGGGTGATTCGTTGTTTCAAGTTCTATTGCAACCAAATTGTTCTTGTCGCTGTTTCTCTCGTGAACGGCTATATCCAACTCAATGACCTTTCCGTCGAGTATCTTTGTGGCGCCCAAATGTTTGTTGTAAAATGGATCGGCGCGCACATTTGCCATGCAAATTGTCTCTGCGATTTTATTCGCAAAATAGGAAGAAAAGGTTCTTTCGACTTTGCCGTTTTTTAATATGGCGATTTCGTCTCGCATCGTCAAACGCGCAGCCGCCTCGACCATTGCCCGCAGGGCGGCCTCAGTCGGAATAATTACAGGTTGAGTTTCTTCCATAGTTCGTAATGATTTTTGCCAGTCGTTCGCATCATTGTGCTCCACAAGGGCGTTGTCTGTCAATGTAATGCAAAGCTATAAGTATCGATGCCGCCTAATTATTTTCGGTTGATTTCGATTGTTCCTTCGTGACCTGAAGAAGTTCAGGATATAAGTCGTGGGGCATCACGTTGTAGATGGCTGCTAGTTTGAACAGATTGATGACATTCGGCATGGCAGTGCCGTTCTCCCAGCGCGAGATGCGATCAGCGCAATCGAGTCCCAGGGACTTGGCGACATCTACTTGCAGGAGGTTAGTCTCCTTGCGACAAGCCCGAAGACGGTTTGAAATGAATTGTGTGTTTTGCATGATAATAAGGGTAGTAAGAATAGGGGAATGATAATAGGCTGCGGGATTTGCCGTTTGCGGCAATATCCGGAGTCTTCGTCATTCATTCAACTCTGTTGTATCCTCTCTATGCCGAAATGCCGCCAGTGTCGAGAGATCGGGCAACAACCCTTGCCTATTCAATGTTGCCAACCGATCCAAAATGTTATCCCACATTCGAGCTGTGTCCTGTTGTTGGTCCCATACCAATCCGACAATTTCAGTGATCTTCTGGAAATCCGAATTCCTTTTTGAAATGAGCGTATATGAGCGCGGCCGCCCGTTTCGCTTTGTAGCCGTAGGTTCTAACGTCCTCTGAGTCCCCCACGGTAAGGAAAAAAAGGGGAGCGATCAGGGTAAATCGCTCCGTGTAATGATTTGAGTCTCGCACCGTCTTAAAACATAGGTAAGTGAACCCCTTCGGAGTTCATTTGTCTCCCACCCTCCCTCAGTGTGATCTGTATGGGGGTGGGTTATTTTTTTTGAGTTTGACTCCCACTTTGCCGTTCAATCGCTTCTTGTTCGGCTGCGCCACGGGTCTTTTGGAATTCGCTTGCTCGAACTTGGTCGCCGGATTGGCTTGTTGCCCGGTGTCTCTCTGGAGACAGTATACCGCCCTCTTGCTCATGCTTGATTATTTCAATTTTCTTGTGGTCTGACATATAGTGCTTTCCGACAGACAATCTAAGGCCCGTTCTTCAGTCATTTCGTGACTGACGAATCAGTTTCCTATATCGAATATGATAATAAGTTCGAAAACGGTAGCTATTAGTGTGATCTGTCCTTGTAACAACGATATGTAACGCATTCTGTGCAGTTTGCAAATGCTATTTGGGCGGCTATTTGCTGATTTGGCTATCGGAGAAGTCCCTGCCGGTATTGAATTTTGTGGCGTATGATTGTATTGTCACCTATCCGCCACATTGCACGGCATAGTCTCGTAGAAGACTCGACAAGACGTATGGCCATTTGGCGTTTTCGGCAAACTGTCAAGTCTTGGACTTATTGGTGCCTTTGGTATCATGCCCTCTATCGGGGACGCCAGGTGCGCTCGATCCTCCTTCCGTAATCGGGATTTTTTTGGTAAAGTGCTTTGACGGGTCGATTTTCTTCCAGATTGTGTCGAGTGCTATCTTCAACAATTTGGTTCGATCATCGTCCCGTTCCCGCTCAAGAACGGGAAAAGCAGAACGGAAAACACCATTTGGGCCTTGTCCGCCCTGCATATTATCTGGTTCAATCGGAGTCAAATCACGCTGCTCCAGATTGTCTCCACGCGGCAGGTCAGAAAAGGGAAATTCCGGCCTGATCTCTAGCTCCTTTTCCTTCAAAGCGTGGTTCAATCCTAATGCGGTCAGAACTTCTCTTTTTCTCAGCGCGTCGGCATCGGGAGCCATGTCGTGTA
This sequence comes from uncultured Verrucomicrobiae bacterium, assembly GCA_963764165.1. Taxonomy (GTDB): domain Bacteria; phylum Verrucomicrobiota; class Verrucomicrobiia; order Limisphaerales; family Palsa-1400; genus Palsa-1400. The sequence goes on along the minus strand of CAVXRD010000001.1, from coordinate 1,541,784 downwards.
TTTTTCCAAGAACTTTTAGCGCTTCCTTGGTGCGTCGAACTTTGCCCTCCAACTCCGTCTCAAAGGCGGCGGTATCAGTCGCCAGTGTGCTCTTTTGGGCAAGCAAATCGGCACGCTGCTTCTGGTATTCCTCGTCGGAAAGAAGGCTGTTGTCAGCGTTTGCCGCTGCCGTTTTGAGCTTCACCAGATTTTCCAACCGAATGACACACTGATCGAACGCCTTTTTCCTTTCCACAAGGATTTGCCGCTTCCCGTCGAGGTCCCGGTCTTGCAGTTTTTCGATATATTGGAAACCCCAGTCCCGCAACTCTGCTGGAAGCCCGAATGGCTTTAATTTCTCTGTCAACTGCTTCTCAAGCGCGCTCGCCGACACACATTTTTGGCGACAGAGCGGATTCAAAGTCCGGGTGCAATGGTAGTAACCGTAACGGCGCATGGTGGGCGCTTTCATGTCACTCAAAGCCAAACCGCACTTGGAACACGCGGCACGGTTCTTCACCGACGATTTGAAGTGACACTTGGTGCATCGGACCTGCTCTTTGAAGTGCGCGGTTATGCACGATCCGCACTCCCCGCATTTGATGGCCCCCCGGAACGGCAAAGCGAATTCTGTTCGGGGTCTTGGATTGATCTCCCGGTGAAGAATCTTCTGCACACATTCAAATTCCGCCTTCGTGACCATCGGCTCATGCAGGCCGGGATAGTAGAGGCCGCTGCCTCTTGGATACTCGAACCGGCCATAGTAGAACGGGTCGGCAAAGATTCTGTAGATGGTGCTCCGGGAGATCGGCTTTCCACCTGTTTTCTTTGTCTGCCGGGTGCGAAAGCCCCATTCATCATTCGCAATCTTCTGAATCCTCGTGGGACTGGCGTTCCCGGTGAGCATGAGGTCCCACATTCGGCGAACGGCATCAAAGCGGGCGGGGTCGCGGAATATGGTCTTATTGCCCCGTTCCTCCACTTTTGAGTTCAAATACCCGAGTGGCGCGATGCCGGGATACCAACCCAGCTTGGCCTTTTTCTCCAAGCCTCTGGTTGTGTTCCTGCTCAAGTCTTCGACATATTTGTGGGCCATGCCGAATTCGATATACATGAGAATCATGTTATCCTCCGCTTGGGAGAATGTTTGGTGAGGGGTCTGAATGACCAGGCCATGCTGTTTGATCGCCCAAATGATCCGTCCGCCGTCAACCGGGTTTCGGGCAAGCCGGTCAAGCTTCCAGCAAAGTATTCCTCGGATTTCGCCCCGATCAACCCGCTCCATCATGTCATTGAAAACAGGCCGGCCAGGTGCTTTGGCGGATTTGGCTTCGCTCAACAGGGGCGTGATAACGGTCAAATCCAATCTTGATGCGACCAGTTTCATTTCGTCCTCCTGGGCCGGAATGGATTGAATTTGTTTGCCTTCGTCCTCCTGCGATTTTCGGCTGTAGATTACATATTGGGTCATTGGGATTGGATGGTTCAAGCGTAACGTACCATTATTCCGCGTCAACATCGCGGACAGCGGCAGGAAAGGGCGCTTCGGAATTCATAAGGAAACGGATGATCCGCTGCCCGATCTCCTGTGCCTCTGTATCGGAAAGGGTTCGTTGGAAGGATTCGGCACAAATCCGTTTTAATTCATGGAGTGCGGCTGGTTCAATTTTCATTCCTCAACTGTATGCGGGCACATTGAATGGGGATAGACGGCAGGATTGTCCGTTTTCGGTGATATCGAATGGTTATTTGCTATTTATTCATATATATGTCATAATATAGTTGACACTAACCGAGCCTTAAAAAGCCCGGTGTTTTTTGTAGAATTTGCCGTTTTCGGCAAAGACCACAGTCTTCTGAGTGCCTTTCTTTTCCATTAGTGTTGCATTCTGGACTCGCCCGTGCGGTTCACCAAAACACACTTTATGGCCTCGGAATATCTCTCCAATCATCTTTTATCGCATCGCAAACGCTCCGCACTTTCCCAAACGGAAGTGGCTTTCCTCTTGGGAATTCAAGGCGGCGGCAAAGTCTGCCAACATGAACGGTTCACTCTGGACCCCAGCCTTCGATCTGCCCTTGTCTATGAAGCGATTTACAAGCGGCCTATTTCTGAACTTTTTCCGGGACTCGTGAAAGAGATTCAAATTGAGTTAGAGGCGCGAGTCAAGTTGTTGGAACAAAAGGCTTTACGCAGCAATACAAAAGCCCAAACGGCCCGAAAGCGCCAATTCCTCGCTTCGATCTTGCCCACTGGCCCTCTTAATCAATTACAAAACCCATGAAAAATCACCTTTCAAAAAATATCCGCGTTTTGGGACTTGCGCCATCTGCCTTCGGCTGCGGTTTTGCCGTGATGGAGGGGGAGAACACCCTCGTTGCTTGGGGCGTCAAAACGGTAAAGGGTGGGGACAAGAATGCCCGCTGCCTCTCGAATATTGGAAACCTGATTGCCCTTTATCACCCAAACGCCATCGCAATCGAAGATGCCTGGGCCAAAGGGTCGCGGCGCTCGGAACGGATACGGGCACTGCTTGATGAGATTGTCCTTATGGCAAAGGATGGGAAGATCAAGGTGAAACAGTGCTCCCGGAAGCAGATGAACCTTGATTTTCTGGCGGATGAGCAAGGGACAAAACATGCCCTGGCCGAATATCTGGCCGCTCGCTTCCCGGAAGAATTGATCCCTCGTTTGCCTCCAAAGCCCAAACTTTGGACGAGCGATGATTGCCGAATGGACATTTTTGATGCTGTGGCGCTTGCGGAGCATTTTTTGCGGGGCAGGGAATAACCAGAGATCCCTCACCGGCCTTGATACAATTCCGAATGGAACTAGATGCTTCTGCCAGTTCACCGAATAGTTTCCTGCGTATTAAAAATCGGCGACCAACTGTTGCTGGTCGCCGAGGAAAACCAAGCCCAGCGAGGCGGCCAAGGCCCGCGCTGACTGGCCGCCGTGGAATTACCCTCAGGCGCTCTCCGCCTCCCCGGGCGCCAAAGTCGTCCTGTGCCTCCATCCTACCGGACATCATTCCGTTCGCGCTGCGCCACCCGACAAAAAAGCGAAACCCGTGATCGTTTATACCAATCGCAAAAATTGCGCCACGTCCTGGTTTGAAAACTACGCGACACTCGGATTGGCTTGCAATAATGGACTCTCCGTGAAACAATGTCCCCATATGAATGCCAATGTCAAAATCAGTGGCAGTGGGAGGTTGCCCCTTCCATGGGTTAAGATTTTCCACTATGCCTTCTGAGAAAACCTTCAGTTCAGTCCCCGTTGACTGCGAGAACTTGGGGAAGGAAAACGATGTCAGACGACATTCTTGTGCAGGAATAGTCATCGTTAAAGGGAGAATTCTTTTGGTGAAACGGGCCCAAAGTCCATTCAAGGGTTGTTGGGTTTGTCCTGGCGGAAAGGGCCTTCTCAACGAGACTCCTTTGGAAACGGTCACTCGTGAGTTCTTAGAGGAGGTGAATCTTACCTTTAAGCCCCAATCACTCTACGAAACTCAACTCACGCCGGAGAGCAATTATTTCAAGTTTCTAGGAATATGTAAGGGTGCCATCGAAGTCCAACATTCTGAAATCGCCGATTACGGTTGGTTCTACTACCACGAGGTGCTTGAGCTTGATTTGGGATTCGACTTCAAGGGGCTTATGCAACGTCTCCATAGGGACCAATTTCTTTGGTGAGAAAGCGATTCTTCGGCTCAAAGGTGCTTTTTCGCCAATGGTTCGCGTGGCGTTGACCGACATATGCGACGCAAACCAAACTTTGCATCAAAAGCCACTACTCAAAAACGGATCGGAACTTCTGTTTACTATGAGGTCTAATAAACCAGCGGGAACAAGACGGTGCCTAAAATCGAACTCACTTAACTCCTTCCAAACGGCCGTTCGTTCCGGACCTGCGCCTTCTCGAAACATTAAGCATTCGTTTTCGTATAGGCGAGAGTCGGTGAAATGCCCATCGTATACGAAAACGATCTGATGCCCACATACACCCTCAACCGCGAACAAGTTCTCGATCACATGCACTAAGCGTAATCCGGCGACAGTGGCATTGAGTTCTTCGCGCATTTCGCGCATCAATGCTTGTGCACTACTCTCACCAGGCTCAATCTCGCCGCCCAACGGGCGATAATAAAATCTTCCGTTCGAGGAGTCCTGCCCTTCCATTACAAGAATTCGCGACCCATTACGAAAAAGACAAATAGCGATCGAGCGGATTTGCATAAGACTTTAAGTCTTAAGGTAACTTACTATGGAATTCTTACCATTCTGTGCCCGGCACAAGAGACGCGAGAAGAACTAAAAATGAAGTCAGTGAAGTCGCGCTGATATGAGGAGATATCAATACATTGGTTAGAGATGGCATACACACTAGGCCCTAACGAAGATACAGCCACAAATCCGAAATCCGCGTTCATACGAGTCATTAGACTCTGGCAAAGCGTCGCATGCAGGGCTGTTTCGTGTCGTTTAGTGCCACAGCTAACCACAGCGATCAAACTTTTTAGAAATGCGTCCAAGTCGCCCTCCATCAGACTTGGCATCACTCCCATAAGGACATTATAGGCAATCATATGCACCTCCTCATTTGGAATCGGAGTGATTCGATTAAAAAAAGCCACCTCATCATCCGCGTCCAAAGATTTGTGTTTATTTGGAATGGCGACATGAACCAGCCAATCACTTGGAAAGTCCGCCCGGAAGAGAATAGGAGCGCGGTGTCCAGCAACCTCTCCATTGAGAGTCTTGTGACCGGAATAGGCCAAATAGCCACCGTCCACTAAAAACCCACCGTCGAAGAACGCGTTAAACCCAATGCCGGATGTTAGTCCAAGGCGGAATGATGTAGCAACGCTCTTCGTGAATGGCAAGTCTGCTAACTCATGCAAGCCCCTTAGAACGCAAAGCTTAAGAAGCGTGCTGCTGCCCAAACCCTTATGCCGATGAATGCGATCATGGCAAAAAACGCGATAAAAGTCCGCACGTCCATAACGTAGTCGAAATTCCGCACAAAGAGGCATCAATTCCTCCAGCAAATCCTCGGGAACCAGATCATAATCATAATTCTCCACACCAACGTGGAGGCGAGGTTCATCTAGGCAAAATCCGATTCCACCACACACGCGCAGATTGAAGCCGTTCATATCGATGCTATTGACGTGTATCCGATAGCCGCAACTTATCTCGATGGGCATACTAATCCTCCTCCTGGGAGATTGTCTGCAACGCCTGAATCAACGCTCCCGGATTGTAATATCGCAGAGTTAGCCGAGAGATATCAAATCTGCCTGGGGACAATAACAAGTGCCCTTCCACCAAAGAAATCCAACGAGTGTATATCCGGCGCAGGCGGTGGAAGTAGGGCTTAGCGATCAAAGCGAGGTCGGTGCCTTTCTCCCATCGATTGGTGTAAAAGCGACTAAGGCTAGTTGAGTAAGCCACGTCAAGGAACACAAAACAGTGGGGAATGCTTAACAGCCTCGATTTGATGAGTTCAAACAGCTCTTCGAGAACACTGTGCCTAGCAGCACTAGAACGCGGCTTTGTCGCAATCGTATGAGCGAAAATGGAAACAAAGGAGCGGTCCATCAGAAGCAATGTGGCTGATGATCCAGTCACCATTGTCAGTCGGATTCTCTCCGTTAAGAGAAACTTTTTCTGCGAGTCGAAATATGAGTGCTCCGGCGCCTCTGCAATGCAAGTTAACAAGTCTGAATGCTCCGGGATGTATTGCATTCTGGTTCCCAGGTCGGCTGCTACAAGTGTCTTGAGCAATGTTGTTTTTCCAGCATTCACATTCCCGTCGACACTGATGATTAAAGGGTGATCAACCACGAATCCTTTCCATACCAGAATAAACTTCCCGAACCGCCCTTCCGGCACCAGTTCCTTGCAAAAGCGCGACTAAGGAGCCATAAGCGAGTTCCAATTCCAAGGAGGTTCGCTTGAAGTTAAATACAAAATCCGCATAGCTTTGTCCTTTTGGTATTTCGGAGCACTGTGGATTGTGCTTTAGGTATTGAATTTGATGTTTCATATGATGGTAAAGCATAACCATACCCTCGCCGCGCAATCGTAAAACTGTCTGGAATTGAATATCTATGTGAGCAGGCAGGGAGCCGAGCAAGCGAATCGAAAGCGATTTAAGCAACCCAACAACCGTGGAAAAATACTCGAATTTGTAGGCCTCTTGTCTAAGCGTCATCCTAAACAATTGTTGCATCTCACGCAAAAAAACAAAAGTTTCTTGATGTTGAAACCGATAACCATAAGTGATAGCGGTATAGTTCAAACCATCTGGCATTAAGCCTCTTTCAAGAAGCCGATTAAAGCTTTCGGTGCCAGGTATAGCTCGCATCGGTTCCGTTATGATGCCTATTCTAAACAACTTCTCAATATCCATCAGATAATCGATATTGAGTTCGACTTCCACAATAGTGGAATGAGGTTCGACGGTAATAAAACCGATATGGACATTCAGATTAAAATCTCTCTCGAAGAGACTTCGCGCCTTTCCAAAGTCCACATCATCTGAGGGCTTATGGAAATCGCGTTTGATTCGTTTTACAGCTGACTCGACTCCCAAAAACACCCTCACCAGCCCAGCCTCAACTAGGGCGCCTAAAATGGGCTTTGAGATAAGCGGCCTTACTCTAAGGTAAACGTATAAGCGGACATCAAGCGACTTGGCGAGAATGCCGTTGGCGATCGCCATAATGCGTGCATCATCCTCTGAGCTTGCCCAAAAGCAACTGTCGTTAAAAATGAAAAGCGATTTGCCTAAAGACCTGTTCAGATAAGCAATCTCTTCGATTACAGAGGCTGGTGATCTGTAACTGATTGCTGTTTTACTGAGGTGACAGAAACTGCAGCCGAACGTGCATCCGCGAGAGGCTTCCAGATTAACGTGAGGAGTAGTTTCCTCAATTTCCACGGATCGTTTTGGATGCGGTAGATTCTCAAGCGCGACAGTGCGTCCAACAACGGGAGCAACGATCATATCAGTCTGGACATGATCTCTTCGGGCGAAGGAATATGTTGTGCCGCCCTGGTTGGTATTCGACTCAGACTGAACAAAATCAAGAGCAGCGACCTCAGGTTGACCGACCAATATTGCATCTACGAATGGGTTAGCCGCCATGATGGAGAGATAATGTTGGGCGGCAAATGGGCCGCATAAAGCCACTTTCGCCACCCTTTTGAGTTCCTTCAAGTGCTTAAGCAGCGACAACATAACCGACTGATCTTGAAAATTGATTTTTGCAATTACCAGCGGGTTGGCCAATCCGTTTAGATGAGCTAGAAAGCGTGGAATACTTTCTGTATTATCTCTCTCGATAAACTGCAAGTCCGCCTCGTATCCGTGCATTTCCAAATAACTCGCTATCGATGACATTGTCAGAGACGCTCCAGATTGGGATAGAAGCGTGCGACAAAATGGCAAGATTACCGGCGGCGATCGAAGAGTAGGCTTCATATGAGATTATGGCTTAAACTTCGATTCCCAGGAGCGGTGAGATGTCCTCGCATAGGTACTTAGTAACCGTCTCAAATACCTGGGGGATTGTCAACTCCGACGTGTCGAGCTGAAGATACTCCTTATGGGTTTTGACTATGTTGCTTAGGTGGTGATCCATTAGTGACACCTTCGCTGGATCAGTAATGATCAAGTGATCTTGAGAATTGGAATTGCCTCTAACTGACAGTCGCTGCTTTCTCGCTTCGATCGTTGCGGTCAGGTGAATTGTTACATCAAAAGAGAAGAAGTGATGCCTAAATGCTTCAAAGAGATCAGTGATAGGAGTTAAATTATAAGCCAAGGAGAATGCCATAGTGCGACAGACGTAAGAGTCTTGAATGATGATAGCGTCAGGCTCCGGATTGAATTTCATTGAGTCGATGAGGAAAGTCACAAAGAAGAGGCTGTTTATCTGCAGGAGGTCTTCCGGCGAAGCAGCCTCTAGCAGAGTATGAATACTAGGCATCAATGCCGTTTTGTGAAGGTCGTGCTTGTTTGGAGTGATTTTAAAGCCACTGTTTCTTAGATGCGGGACAAGTCGATTTATTAGAGTCGTTTTGCCTACCAGATCTGTTCCAGTCACGAGAATCGAGCGCGCTCTTATCTTGAAATCCGGTTCAAGGGGGCGAGCAGGGGGGTGCAAGGAGGATTCACGTCGTTGCTGTGCTCTGCTTTTGGGGACCAATGTGTTTGCTTTAATCACTGGTAGTGACACGTAGCTAGGTGACTCAGCATTGTCGCAAATGTCTCTCATATCATCAAGCAGATATTAAATTGTTGATCAACCTCATCTTAGAGATCGACCGTGGCATCGCTAGCATTATATCATAATGTCCGCCATATCCCAAATGCCCCAATGCTGTGAGTCTTTCATCCAACCTTCGTTTTCATAGTTACAGTTATCAAGGATCTCTTGAAAATATTCCTTCCAAGCATCGCATATTTTACGATGGGCGTCTTGTTGAGATGTGAGTTTCGGCGGTGCAGGAAAAATATGTATCCAGCGTTCCTTGTGATCTTGTAGGAACGTTAGCCAACCGGTCAATTCATACTCTGGCTTCTTGTTTGTTGGCGAATATTCTACAAATGATTGCACCAGTATGGGCCGGAACTCCGAGAGTCCGAGCGTTGGAGGCACCGCGTTGTCGAGCTTCGCATTTAAAGAGAACGCCGCCATGTGATTTCTGAATTGCGGATTTCTCATCACGGTCTTTACTTCCTTGGTGATTCCGATCACTTCACTTCTCACTTGCGAATATATCCTTGAAAGAGTTTGCTTCTGTACTTGATCGATATCCTGGATTTTGGGATATGGGCAAACAAGAGCGAGAAACAGTTTCCCTGTGTCGAGCAACGGCGCTATGCTAGTCGCAAAGAATTTTTGGTGAGTGTACGATGAAAATGTTCGATAGCAAATGATGGCGATCACAGGACTCCCCTTTTGGAGCTTGTCATCCAAGCTTTGAAAAAAATGGACTGGTTCCTTCTCCCCGTGGAAATCGACTACGCCCATTTTTTTCAATACTTGGTCAATTCGGGTCTGGGGGATTTGGGAGTGCCCCGTGTGCTTCAGCCAATCGGTCTGAGGCTTGCTCAGTGCATGTGCCAATCTAACGATGACGTCGAATCTGACCTTTGTATTCCCTTTTGGAGATTCAAGGTTCATAATCGTTCGTAGCGCGACGCGACTGTTTTCGGCCAATTCGGCTTGCGCCCAGCCTTTTTCCTCACGAGTCGCTCTAAGGATCGGCGCAAAAGTTTCCAATAAGCTTGGTACCATTGGTTATTACATTATGCGTTTCCATCGTGAAGTTCAAGAACAATCGTCAAATAGAATGTACTTCTTTTAAGATCTATAAATAGCGAATGAAGTTCGCTGGGCGTTGGCGACGAAATCCAGACTGCCCGTCACCAGAACTCGCGACGTGCAAACGGTTTCCACAACTTCTTCGCCGTCGCTACTTTTCACTCTGATGAGTCGTTCGAACCGTCCTAAACCCGTTAACAAGCAAGCACTTCCAAACTAAACGAGCCTAAGGACCAAACCATATGCCTGACTAAAACCTCATCAAGAAACCAAGAATTGGGGGACCACCGGAGCGCATTCGGAAGGCGACAGTCCTGCAATTCTGTCCACCAATCATCCGTTTAATCATGCCAGAGAGACTACGGCAGGCTGGCTCTTGAATCAAATTTCCACAATTTAGGGCGTTGCGCTGTCACCGCGCTAGCACTTATCGGTGGTCAATACCCAACAGGCGGCTCGCTATTAGCTGCCTGTTTTTTGTGGTTGCCGGGTCAAACCCAAGGAACTGAACGATTTGATGGCGGTGTTCGTTCGTCGGTCGATTCTGATTCTTTTCCCATTTCTCGATCTCGGTGACGGTGATTCCAAGTCCCAGCGTTGCAGCAAGTTGCGGCATGGAAAGGTGGAGGTCCATCCGCTTTTTGCGAAGGTGCTCGCCAAGGGTCTTGGGGCTTGCTGGATAGTTTCGCAACTGCTTAAAATGGAGCGATGTTGTTCTGTGAACATGGTGAATGGTGCGGTGGCAAGAAGCCAACAGGCCCAGTGCCGCCAACGGTAATCCGCTCATTCAAGAAACTTTGCAATCTGCTCTTGGCCTTGGGATGTCGGTTGCCGGCGATCTGTTTCCCAGCTCCACAGCGTTTTGACGCTAACGCCTAGTTCCGATGCCAATTGCTTCCTCGTTTTCTTTAATTTAAAACGGCGGTTTTTGATTTTCTGACCGGTGGTGGCGGGGGCATCGGGTGATAAAAAGGCAACACGCGATGTTTCGTTGCCTTTAGGATTTCCAAGCGCCGGGTTGGTGAATGGGTCGTATCCGAGGTAAGTGATTAGACGGGGCTGGAAAGCCCAGGCCGGATACACCCGGTCTGTTTCCCAAAGGCTAAGGGTTCTGTCGCTAACCCCCAGTTTTAGAGCGGCTTCCGATTGTCGGATGCCAGCCAAGAACCGTTTCTTCTTGAGGTGTTCGCCAAGGGTTGTAGGCTCCTTTGCAATTGGAAAACTCCGTGTCCATACGGGTGCAACATCCTTCCGGGCGACGCTTACAGTGCGGTCGCAAAAAGGCAACATCGCGCACAAGCTGTAAGACCTTTACGACCAGGAACTTAGAAGGCAATGTGACAAGTTCAAACACCGCGCAATATTAAAGAGGTTCAGGGTTGAGAGCGTGTAATATAATCGAGTGGCCGACCCGTGAACAATCGAGCCTGTCTTAATGATCCAACATTTCTCGAACCTTGTTCGTAAGAGCCACTAACAAATAAGGCTTTGGAAGGGACGCACGGCCTTGCGGGAGAACATGAAAAGCGCTGTGTTTTCATCGGCGTAGCCCGATCTAATCAGTGTTTTGACGTTCGGGCATATTGCGACGATGGCGTTCACTCATAGTGGCCACCCCTATGTGGCATTACAACGTCTGTTACGATGGGTTGAATCGGAGAGCCCGTATTCCCTCGTGCGATGGCGAGGCCCTCCCGAGCGCGGCAGTGGACACGTTTCCAATGCGAATTTGGGGTTGCGGGATCGCCGTCTTGCGCCGATATTTCGAAAGAGATGGGAGAGGCTGAATGATTCCGTTTCTTCTGACCGCGTAGGAGAGCACCTTATAACACTCGTCAAAATTACTGGAATAAAGTGTTGAGAATTATGAATCCGTTCGAGGAGCAGTCTCATGCATTGCTGGTGGCCATTATGGACTCGTCCGACGACGCGATCATTATTAAAAATCTCGATGGCGTCATTACGAGTTGGAACCGAGGCGCCGAAATGATTTTTGGATACACGCCGCAGGAGGCCATCGGACAACCGGTGGTAATGCTCATCCCCCCCGACCGGACGGACGAGGAGCCAATGATTCTCGAACGAATCAAGAGGGGCGAGCGTATTAGACATTACGAAACCATTCGACGGGCCAAGAACGGTGCCCTGCTGAATATTTCGCTCACCGTCTCGCCTGTCGTTGATTCAGATGGAAAGATTATTGGAGCATCCAAAATTGCGAGAGACATTACCCCCCAAGTGGCTGCCCGGGAACGGATTCGGCAAAGTGAAGAACAATTTCGTGTCACCTTGTCCAGCATAGGGGACGGCGTAATCGCGACGGACCGGAACGGTCGAGTCACATTCATGAACGCCGTGGCCGAGGCATTGACAGGACATAAGCCACCAGAGGCTTTCGGCGTTCCGTTGGTTGACACATTTAATATCGTCAACGAATTTACCCGAAAACCCGTTGAAAACCCCGTCACCAAAGTTCTTCAACAAGGAACCGTTGTCGGGCTGGCCAACCATACTATTCTCATTTCAAAGGACGGAACAGAACGGCCAATTGACGACAGCGGAGCGCCGATACGCGGAAGCGCGGGGGAGTTGCTTGGAGTGGTTCTGGTTTTCCGGGATGTCACTGAGCACCGCGCGGCCGAAGTGACGGCATTGAGGCTTGCCGCGATCGTGCAAAATTCCGACGACGCGATTATCAGCAAGAATCTTGACGGGATTATTACCAGTTGGAATGAAGGCGCGCAACGCCTCTTTGGCTACTCAGGGGACGAAATAATTGGCCGGTCGATCAAAATGTTGATTCCTCTGGAACTGCAAAAAGAAGAGGATGAAATCCTCGCCCGGTTGCGACGAGGGGAGCGCGTGTATCACTTTGAAACGGTTCGAGTGGCCAAGGATGGCCGCCGACTTCCGATTTCATTGACTATCTCTCCTATTAAAGATAGCGACGGCCAGATAATCGGGGCCTCGAAAATCGCCCGCGATATTTCCGAACGCAAGCACGCCGAGCAGGCCCTGGCAGAAGCGAACGCAAAACTTCAATCGTATGCCGGAGAGTTGGAACGTGAGGTTCGTGAACGCACACGCACACTGGAAAAGACCGTCTCCGAACTGGAAGCTTTTTCGTATAGCTTGTCGCATGACATGCGCGCTCCATTGCGGACCATTGAAAGCTTCTCGGAAATTGTGTTGAAGGATTACGGTGAAAAAATTGACCCGAAAGGATCGGACCTGCTCAGGAAAGCCATCAGGGCTGCCCAACGCATGGACAAATTGATCCTCGATTTGCTCACGTTTACTCGCGTGGCTCGCGCCCCGGTCGCGATTGAGGCTGTCGATGTGTATAAAGTTATCCAGAATATTATTCAGGACCGGCCCGACTTTCAGCTACCGCGAGCCGAGATCAAGATTGAAACGCCGTTATTGTGGGTGACGGGAAACGAAACTTCCCTGACCCAGTGCATTACGAATTTGTTAGACAATGCGGTTAAATTTGTGTCACAAAACACTGTGCCTGCGGTCCGCATTTACACCGAGCGGAATGGCGGCGGGGTGCGTCTTTGGATTGAAGACAACGGTATTGGCATTGCTGCCCATGGAAAGCCACGCCTTTTCCAAATGTTTCAAAGGATGCATGGCAACGCTTTTCCGGGAACGGGCATCGGACTGGCTATCGTCCGCAAAGCGGCCGAGCGCATGGGCGGCGAAGCTGGGGTTGAATCCGAACCGGGAAAAGGAAGTCGGTTTTGGTTGCAATTATCGGGAGCAGAAACATGAAAACTGATCGTGGAGTGTTATTGGCGGAAGATGATCCAAATGACGTGTTCCTTCTGCAACGCGCGTTTGAAGATGCGGGAATCCAGACTCCACTTCGCATTGTTTGCGACGGCCAGGAGGCTATCGAGTATCTTTCTGGTAAAGGAAAATATTCCGATCGGAACCATTTTCCTTTGCCTGCTTTGGTAATTCTTGATCTGAAAATGCCGCGCAAAAGCGGGATTGATGTATTGCGATGGCTTCAGAGTGAGGAATCGTTCCGCTGCCTGCCGACCGTAATGTTGTCATCTTCTGCAATTCCGACCGATGTTGAGCAAGCCTACCGGCTTGGTGTAAACGCTTTTGTCGTTAAACCCCCCGGAATCTCTCAAAGGGCAGAACTTGCCAGAATGATAAAAGACTTTTGGCTGCGGTTGAACGAACTTCCATTAATTTGCACGGACGGCTTGGATGCGGCGCGCAAGGTCCAGTTTGGAGAACTGTAAAATTTACGACGCTTTCTCAAAATCTGAAACGCCAATCGGTGAGGCTCAGAATTCGGCCTAGCGGTCGCAGCCGAACTGACGCTAGCGATTTTCTCGTCTCTGGCACTGGAATTGGAATTAAGGAAAGTTAATAGGCGCGGATGCGACCGCTTTGAATCGACTAACCGATCAATCCTCTTGTTTCCGGTCGCGTCGGTGCATTTTTTAGGGTGTGGCCACTTCACGTCATTGGTTTGTGCAACGAATTCCCCATGAGGGGCTTACGCTTGCGCCGATTGATGCAGCCAATCGTGGATTTTTTCCGCGAGAACAGTGCTTGATAGAGGTTTGGGAAGGAAATCCGACGCTCCAAGTGCGCTCGCCTCTCTGAAATCATCAGGTGAATTTGAGCCGCTGAGGACAACAATTTCGATAAAACTCCGAAATGATTGGTTACTAAGCCATTCGAGGAACTCAAATCCGTTAACTCGGGACATTTTCAGATCGAGGAACACCAAGTGCGGCTGGCGGGCATGGGCTTCGAGATACGACCTCACAGAATTCCCGTCAAACACATGAATACATTGCTTCGGAAAACCTGCAGCCGATAGTGACCGGAGAAAAAAGAAAATATCGTCCTGATCGTCCTCGATAAGAATAATACTGACTGAGCAGATATCGACATTTATGACAGCCGTGTCCATCGCGCTTCTAGTTACCCCTACGATAATGGAGGGACGCCGAATCTCAAGAGCGTCTTTACCTACTTGCGACGAAATCGGAGCCGTGATAGAAGGGCGAGGTCAATCACCCATCAGCACGGATCATAAAATCGAAACCGAGACCGTTGCGCGAGGGGCGGTCCCTGCCGATGATATTGGGAAGACTTCGTCAGACTACGACCGCCGGGTCCATTGGCAAATGATATCCGCTGCGATAATCTCTGGCGAAACGCCTCGGGAGCAGGTTAAGCTAGAGGCTCAATGAGTCAGCTCACCCGCATCTTTGATTCGATCGAACACGGGGACCTCAAGGCCGCTGACGAACTGCTCCCCCTCGTCTACGATGAGTTGCGCAAGCTGGCAGCGTCTAAGATGGCCCGTGAATCGCCTAATCAGACTTTGCAGCCCACCGCGCTGGTCCACGAAGCGTGGCTGCGACTGGTCGGGGCGGAGAATCCGCCTTTTGCCAATCGCGCACATTTTTTCTCCGCCGCAGCTGAGGCGATGCGGCGTATTCTAATTGACAGAGCCTTGAGCAAGCGGGCCATTCGCCACGGTGGCGGCCAGCAGCGCGTTGACTTCGAACTTGCCGACGAGGTTCGCGCTCCATATCCCGATGACAAGCTTCTGGCCGTCAACGACGCTCTCGACAAACTCGCCGTGCAGCACAAGGCGGAAGCTGAATTGGTGAAGCTTCGCTATTTCGTGGGAATGACTTTGGAGGAAGCGGCTGCGGCGCTGAATATTTCCGCGCGCACTGCCGACAACTATTGGGCCTTCGCGCGCGCCTGGCTCTACCGGGAAATCAAGGCACAACTTCCATGAGCAGGTTGATCGAATGTTCTTCTAGCGGTTTGCTCGAATTTGTTTTTCGCATGAGTAACTTTTTTGCGCTTTTTGCGCTGGAATCCTGCATTGGTAATGGATGAGCGAATGCCGCTGGTTCAACAACATAGGAATGTTGGAACGGTCTATTTGCTTCGATTTCTCACAACCATGGACGGATAGTGGGACGCGAATTTATGCCAGAATCCCCCGCGCGTGCAGCGGATGTTTTCAATACAGCGCGCAAGTTGCCCGGCGATGAGCGCGCCGCGTACCTTGATGAAGTGTGCGTTGGCGACGCCTCCTTGCGCCAGCAAGTGGAGGAGCTTCTTCAAGCTGATCAGGAGGCTGGCGATTTCTTTGACAGTCCTGCGCCAAGGCCTAGTGGCGAATCGGCCAAATCCAGCCTGATCAACCCGGATGACGAGGCCGTTGGCCAAACGATCGGCCGCTACAGGCTGCTGGAGAAAGTAGGCGAAGGTGGCTGCGGAGTTGTCTACGTCGCCCAGCAGAACGAGCCAGTGCGGCGCCGCGTTGCCCTGAAAGTCATCAAGCTGGGAATGGATACCAGGCAGGTGGTCGCGCGTTTCGAAGCGGAGCGCCAGGCCCTGGCCATGATGGATCATCCCAACATCGCCAAGGTCTTCGACGCCGCCGCCACAGAGACCGGCCGCCGTTTTTTGTCATGGAATTGGTGCGGGGCGTTAAGATTACCGATTACTGCGACCAGAACCAACTCAACACGACGGAACGGTTGAACTTGATGATCAAGGTCTGCCACGCCGTCCAGCACGCGCACCAAAAGGGAATCATCCATCGCGACATCAAGCCGTCGAACATCATGGTCACGCTTCACGACGGCGTGCCGGTGCCGAAGGTCATTGATTTTGGCATCGCCAAGGCGACGGAAGGCCGGCTGACGGCGGAAACAGTTTACACGCAGTTGCATCAGTTCATGGGCACGCCCGCCTACATGAGTCCGGAACAGGCGGAGATGAGCGGTCTGGATATTGATACGCGCAGCGACATTTACAGCCTGGGTGTTTTGCTCTACGAGCTTCTGGCCGGGCGAACTCCATTCGATGGAAAGGAACTCATCGCAGCGGGCCTGGACGCGATGCGCAAAACCATTCGAGAGCAAGAGCCAGTGCGGCCAAGCACGAGTTTCTCAACACTCAAGGGCGATGATTTGACCGCGACAGCGAAGCGAAGATCCACCGATACGACCAGGCTGCTTCACCAATTGCAGGGTGATCTTGATTGGATCGCGATGAAGTGCCTTGAAAAGGACCGCACGCGTCGTTACGAAACCGCCAACGGATTGGCGATGGACATCGAGCGCCATTTAGCCAACGAGCCTGTCATCGCCCGCCCGCCAAGTTCGGGCTATCGCTTTCAAAAAATGATGCGCCGCAACAAGGTCGCTTTTGTCGTCGCTGCGACGTTCGTCGCCGCGCTCGGCGCAGGCTTGGCAGTTTCGACGTGGATGTTCTTGCGGGAACGTCAGGCTCACTATCGCGCGCAGAAAGCGGAGGCGAGCGAAGCGGATCAAAAAGCGTCGGCGCGCCGGGAACTTTACGATTCGCTCGTTGGCCAGGCGCGCGAGACGAGGCTGGCCCGGCGCATGGGTTATCGCGACAAAGTTTTCAAACTTCTTCAAGAGGCGCGCGATCTTCAAGTTCCCCAAAAAGACCCGTCTGGTTTGCGGCGCGAAGCCGTAGCCGCCCTCGGCGATTTTGTTGGGCTGATGCCGACGACATTTGACGATTTTCCAACGAACTCGAATATCACCTCGGCGGATCTCGATGTGTCTGGAAAATTAGGGGCGTTTGCACTGGCCAATGGCACGATCCTGCTGCGGGAGATTCCATCGGGCAGGGAAGTGGCCCGGCTGGCGGGCACGAACTATCCAGCAAGTCTCAGCTTCAATTCTACGGGCGATCAATTGTTTGCGCTGTACGGGCCGATTCCAGGAACACGGAAACAGGGGCAGCCCGCCGTGCGGCTTTATATTTGGAACCGCAGAACCAACGGAATCTGGTCTCAAACGGAAAATAGCCTGTTGCCCGGGGCCATCGACCTGTCGGCCTCCACCAAAGGCATGTTTGCCTCCATCGTTACCTCGATCTCGCCGTTGCAAGAACACGCGGCTAATCCAGACTCGAAGCTGAGGCTGTTTAATTTGCAGACCCGGACGTTCGTCCCAGGGATTGAAATGACCAATGTCCGGAGCGCGGCTCTAAGTCCTGACGGACAGTATCTGGCGGTGCAAAACGTGGATCCCACTGACACGAACAAGCCCGTTTTAGAACTTTGGGAAGTGGAGAGCGGCCGGCGCGTGGGACGGCAACAAACCCAGTTGGCGAGCTCGGGAAGTCTCGAATTCAGTCCTGACGGAACGCATCTTTCTTATTTTTCAGTTTCAGGTGGGACGGTCTACTCGCTCCCTGGTTTCCAACGAGTCAGCGATCTTAAGGAGTTTTTTCGATCGGGCGCAGCCATCGCCAATGACACCATCGCCGTTCCAATCAGACATCAAATGCGCATCCGTCTCTGGAGTCTGGCGCGCCAGGAGGACATAGCTTTTTTGGAGGAGCCGGAAGATGCTTCGCCACTTGCCTTCGCGCCTGATGCAAGGTTTTTGGTGACACTGTCTGCCAGGCGCCCGTGGGTATACAGGCTGGAAACCCCCGAAAAATTGACGCTGCACTCCCACAGCGACGCTGTGACCAGCATTGCCTTCAGTCCGGATGGCGCGCGCATTGTGTCGGTGGGGAAGGATCGCGTGGCAAGAGTGAGCGACGCTGTAAAAGGCGACATCCTGTGGGATTCTGGCACTCTTCCCGGCCCAGGCCAATGCGTGGGCTACAGCGCCGATGGGCAATGGCTGGTCACCGGAGATTGGGAAACGGATTTGATCTGGATTTGGGACGCGCATACTGGCGAGCGGCTTCTCGAACTCCGTGGTAACGGCGTCGGGCGAATCTGGGCGGCGCAGTTCAGTCCCGACGGCCATTTCGTTGCCGCAACCGGTCGCAGCGGAACCAAGATTTGGGAGATCCAGCACGGCTCGCCCGGCGACAGGCAGGGAAAAATTTCAGCCACGCTTTTCAAGTCGGCAACGGCATCCGGAAACAGCCTGTTGTTTTCGCCGGACGCAAAATTCGTGGTGTTTGAGGGGAGCGGCATTTACATTTGGGATTTTCAGCGGGCGGATCAACCGCGTTCGGTCGGACCCGGAGTGCTGTGGGGCGTTCAATGTTGCAGCTTCACACCGGACAGCCGCCAGTTGATGTTCACGACTGGAACCAACGTGGAGGTGGCTACCTTCGATCTGGCGACGGAAAAATGCATTTCCTCATTTCCAATTGGAGACATTAGAGCGTGGCCGGCGTCGATCTGGAACTTTTGCCTCAGTCCCGACGGTTCCTTGCTCGCGTTCGATACGCGTTCTGTGCGCGGCGTGGAAATCTGGGATCCCAAAACGGGCAAATACCTTTACTCCCTGCCGGAAGAAAATAGCACGGTCTACGCATTGGCCTGGAGTCTGGACAGCCGTCGCCTTGCCGTGGCCCGCGAGAACGGCGACATCGCCATCTGGAGTTTGCGGGAAATCGAGCAGGTCCTGGCCAGCCTGAGATTAAATTAGTAGTGACGCGCCACGCAGGGCGCCTTCGACGGTTCGTTTTCCTCGCGCAAAATATTTTGCGTCTTTGGCCGCGAAATCCCGCATTGATTAATGAAAAATGCATCAGTTCACCCACGAACAATCAGGAACGGCTGCTTAACTCATCGGGGCACACCATAAATCAGAAAACGCTATGAACTTGAAAATCATTCTGGCAATCGCGGTTTGCTCCGTGTCGGCCTGCTTGACCGCCCGGGCGGACACCGTCGTTGGGTTCGATGACCTTCCGACCGGAACCTACGTCAGCGACCAGTATTCCAGCATGGGTGTAAATTTTGCCCCGTTTCAGTCCTCGGCTGGTTTTGTAATCGCGGACGCCACCGCTCCTTCCTCTCCGAACATCCTAGATATTTCGACGCATGGCGGTGAGCAGCCCAGCAGTTATTTGCAAGCGACTTTCGTTGATCCACATCACACTTACATAAGCGTCTCCGTGGGGGCCAAATCACCCGGCGGCGGTCAAGTTACCCTGACCGCCTACGATCTTGGAGGCAACATCGTGGGAACGAACCAAGTTCTCGTGGCAGCAAATGCGTCGAAGGAAGGATGGACCAATCTCTCCGTGACTTCATCGGGAAAAGACATCGCGAGCTTCGTGATCAATGGTTTTTATAACGAGAACATCCGTATTGATGATTTGGAGTTTGACACGCTCTCCGGCCCTCAGTTGCCGGACTTCTCCCTCCAATACCAAGGTTCCCCCACGGTTGGCACAGTATTGGTTCCAGAAGGGACCAGCGCAAATGGAACTTTCCTTGCGTCGGTTACTATTCAGTTGACAAGAATCAACGGTTCCTCTGGAGACATTTCTTACACCTGCACCGGTCTGCCCGATGGAGTCACGGCGGGCATCTCGCCCACTACCTCTCAGGGAACTGACAATGATTTAATCGTTGTGATTTTGACCGCAGACAGCTCGGCCGTTCCAGTATTGAACAAGAACGTAACCTTCACCGCGACGCCGACATCGGGAGCCGGAGGATACGGTCCCCACTCCGTGAATTTTAACGTGACGGTCGCCAACACCTACGATGCGGCCATCGTCAACATGGAAGTGACTCAAGGCATTCAATACACAGCCCTTCCGGTGCGGCCAACTGATCCGAATACCGGCAACCCCGCGTCGTCCATCCCCTACTCGGGTGTGGACCTCGCCATGGGTGGCAAAACGGTCGTCCGCGTATTCGCTGCCATGAGTTCTCCCCAACCTCAGTCTTCCGCCACGAAAGTTCCACAGATCAGTTGCCTGCTCTATGGTTATGCGGCGGATGCGTTTGGCATTGTGACTCCTCTCCCTGGCAGTCCGCTTCCAACTGCGAGCACCAATCCCGCTTATCCGCAACATTGGGTTGGGGCCGGTGTGGTTAGTGATGCGCAACGCGCAAGTTCAGATGACTACAGATTCACGTTGCCACCGTCCTGGACTACTCCCTCGTTTGGAAAAATCACGCTGCAGGCGCAACTTGTGCCGAACTTGCAGGTGCTCGCCCCGGCCGTCCCAAGCATGGATTGCTGCCCCGCGAATGACACCCTCACCATGACAGACATTGGCTTTCTGGCCATGCCCAATATTCAATTTATTCCCATTGGCCTGACCGTCAACAATAACAACGCCACCTGTCCCGAGTGTGACATGAATATACCGCAAACAACCCTGGACGATGGCATTAATTTGTTGCCGCTCGGGGAGAGCCAGTCCGGTAATGGACCCCTTAAGCTGTATGATTTTACCGTCTATTCCGACATCACCGGAATTTGGAACACCTCTTCGATTGCGGGGCAAAGCATTTCGGGCGACGACCGGTCCTACCTTGCCATCATGCGAGTTCACGCCATTGCCAACAAATTCAATTACTTTCAAACGGGCAACATCGTCGTGGGCATTTTTCCAGAATACGACCCCGGGTCCGGATTTTCCGAACGAATTCGAGGGAAGACCTATAACTCTTCCCAGATCGCTGGAGGATTGGGCTTCCTGTACCCCCATAGCGTTTCGGTGTTTCGCGACAATTTGGGGCCTTTAAACTCGGCCATTCATGAGGTTTCCCATCAATTTTCACGACCTCACGCCAGTCCGAATGGCGGAGCCGGGGACACCTCCAGCGGTTGCTGGGAGCAGTGGCCGCCCGATAATATGGGTTACATTGACGGCGTAGGCATCGACCGCCGCGACTTGACGGTTCCAGTTTATTTCAATGGAATCAGCGGACCTGCCATACCCGGAGGTTCCTCAAGCCACTATTATTATGATTTTATGTCTTACGGCGATAACGACATCGGCACCCTGCTTGGGATCAACGCTGATCCTGATGAGTGGATATCACCAAAAGGCTGGGAGGAAACGATTTACTGGATGCTTGGGGGCTCGGGGCAAGCCGGCTTCTATGGCACAAATACGGTCTATGGCTATCCCCCCGCCAACGTGTCTTGCCCTCCTTACGAAACCTCGGATGATCAGACCACCGTAAATAATACCCCTGGCATCCGCGTGAATGCCTTGGTCAGCCGTTTGGGCGCGTCCATTTTTGATGTGACGCCCGGAACATTCCCTTACTTGGGACCACCCTCCTCTTCACCTTTTCATTTGCAGGCTCTGGATGGTTCAGGAAATTTGTTGTACGACATCCCGATGACCGTGAGCACGGCTCAAGATGACACCAATAGCGAACTCTCCTATCTTTTGGATGCCTTGATTCCCAGCAACACCATGGACGGCTTCGGCAGCCTGACCGTGATGCACAACGGTTCGATGATCACCAAATTGATGCGCAGTCCCAACGCGCCGGTGGTCCAAATCAACAATGTGGTGCCTGATATGCCCAATGCCATCGGCCAGTTGGTCACAACTGTAAATTGGACGGCAACGGATGCCGACAAAGACATGCTGATGACGGCGGTGGATTTCTCCACCGACATGGGGCAAACCTGGAATGGACTCTATTACGGGCCTGATACGAATTATGTTTCCATTACCAGTTCGCACTTCAGCACGTGCGCTACTACGTTGCTGCGTTTGCGGGTAAATGACGGCTTCAACGAAACGACCGTTATTTCGACCCCGTTCGCTGAGGGCGGCAATCCGCCCATCGTGTCGATCACCAGCCCCAAAAATGGCTCGAGCACCGGCAACGAGGAAGCTCTCCATTGCGCGGGGAACGCGGTCGACGACCGCCACCAAGTGATTCCGGATGGAAGCTTGATCTGGTATTCCGGCAAAAAGCAAATCGGACAGGGCAACTCGATAAGTGTCTCCGGTCTGGCACCCATCACCCAAACTTTGACCTTGGTGGCCACGGACTACATGGGCCGGAGCTCCAGCGCATCGGTGATGGTCAAAGTATTGCGCTCGGGCTTGTCCAAGCCATTGCCTGACCCGGGCCTTTTCAATACCAATTTGGTCCTTTGGCTCACCGCCGACACCGAACTCGTGACCGACACCAATGGATTAGTTTCTTTCTGGGGCGACCAATCGGGCTGGGGTAACGATGCGAGCCAAACCGACCCAAGTGCCGAACCCATGCTGGCGCCGGGCGTGGCAAATGGCTTCCCTGCAGTGCAGTTCGGCGCGAGCGGAAACCAGTCCCTCATTATCCCCACTCAGGTTATCACGTCACCCCAGTTTACCATTGTTGCGGTGATGAACGATCAGGGCATGACCGACACTTCCCGGGGACTCTTTTCCAGTGCCAGCACCGGTTCCAGCCAGCCAGTTTCCTTTGGACTCTTCGGTGCAGGCCCTGTGACGGCCCAATTCGGCAGGGAATTTGTCAACGGCAACGCCGTTGTGCACAGTCCCCAGCTTTTCTCCGTGCTAACCGTCGTTGTGGGAACCAACCGTGATGGCGCCAACATTACCACCTTGTACCAAAACCAGGAGGTTATCGCGCAGGCGGCCACACCGGCTATGCTGATGGCCAGCCTGGCGGGTCCTTATGCCGTGGGGAAATTGTCCGGTGCCAGCGGGGATACATTTTGGCGTGGAGACATTGCGGAACTTCTTGTTTACAATACTGCCCTGACCAGCGATGAACTTCAAATGGTCTACGGCTACTTGCAGCAGAAATATGAAATTCTGCCCACGGCGCCTCAGATCGATTCAGTCCAGGTTCTGAGCAACGTATTCCGCCTCAATTTCACCGCCCAGGCTTATCGACCGTACCAGGTGCTCTACACAGACGCGCTTGATACCCGGCCCGTGATCTGGCGGACGCTGACCAACTTTTACGCTTCCGGCGGCATTTCCGCGCTCATCGCAACGGATTCACTGACGAACAAACAACGCTTTTACCAATTGGTCGTCCCAACCATGGATCCAGCGCCGACAAATCCGCAACCGCCCACCGTGCTGACGGAGCCTGCCACACTGGTGACCAGCAACGGCGCCACATTTAACGGAAGCGCTTTTGCAAGCGGGAACGATACGACTGCATGGTTCCAATATGGCGGAGACACCAATTACGGCCTGAATACCTTTGCCACCGTGATCGGTGCGGCCATCACCAATCCGGTCGCCGTGACCTACGCAGCCAGCCTTTCGCCAGGCACCCTTTACCATTTCCAACTGGTTGCCTCCAACAGCGCCGGCGTCAGCTATGGTGGAGACCAGTTTGTTACAACTGCCGCGCCCCCTCCTGCTCTTCCGACCGTCCTGACCTTCTCCGCCAGTTCCGTGGCTGCCACTTCGGTCACGTTGAACGGCAGCGTCAATGGAAACGGGTTGCCCATTGCTGGTTTGTTCGAATATGGGCTCGATACAAGCTATGGAAGTTCGACCTACACGAACCAGTTTTTCACCACCTCCGACTATTACGATGCTCAAACCTACAGCACTCCCATCACGGGACTAAGCCCGAACACAACCTACCATTTTCGCGCCATTGCTTATAGCTCGTCGGGAGAAGGATTCGGAGCGGACGCCACCTTTACCACCACCGGGGGAGGATCGCAATCACCCCCCACAGTCCAGACGCTCGCCGCGAGTTCCGTGACATCCAGCGGAGCTGTATTAAATGGAAGCGTCGACCCGAATGGCGGAGGTGCCACCACGTATTTCGAATACGGCACCAGCACAAGCTATGGCGAAGTTACCACTCAAACTGGCATCGGCACAGCGCCACAAAGTGATTTCCAAGCTACCATCTCCGGCCTGAATCCCTCCACTACCTATCATTATCGAATCAATGCCGTGAATGGCGGAGGAATCACATATGGAGCGGACGTTATTTTTACAACCAGCCCTGGAGCCTCGCAACCGCCACCCATCGTCCAGACGCTGGCCGCAAGCTCGGTCACCACCACGGGTGCGGTTCTGAATGGAAGCGTCAATCCCAACGGGGGCGGAACCACCACCTATTTCGAATACGGGACCAACACCAGCTATGGCTGGGTCACCACCCAAACTGGCATCGGCACCGCGTCACAGGGAGATTTTCAAGCCACCCTCACTGGCTTGAGTTCTTCAACCACCTATCACTATCGCATCAATGCGGTGAACAGCGGCGGGATCACTTATGGCGCGGATACCAATTTTACCACCGTTTGGGTGCCCGTGCCACCCACCCTGTTATCACCCGGCACGTCCTTACCCTCCAATTCCGCCTTCGCGACCACAACTCCCAACTTCACCTATACCGGAGAGAGTCAGGCTTCTAGTTTCAATATCGCCATCTATGCCTATCCCACGGGCAGTCTCATTGTTAATTATTCCGCCCACGGTTCCAACCAAGCCCTGCCGGCTGGGTACCTTGAACTTGGGAAGGAATATCAATGGTCCATGACCGCGTTCAACAGCCTCGGCAACGAAAGCGTTTCTTCGAGCTCGCTTTACTTCTCCACCGCCGCCCTCCCGAGCGTTACGACTTCTCCTGCAACGAATGTCCTCGGCACCACCGCGCAACTGGCGGGCTATGTCAACCCCAACGGAGCACCCGCGTCGGTCTATTTTGAATTCGGAACCACGACGAGTTATGGCACGTCCACCACCCATACCGGGATTGGAACCTCGGCCCAGAGACTTATCTTCAGCCTCTCGGGTCTAAGCCGCAACACGACTTACCACTATCGGATAAACGCGGTAAACGGCCTCGGCCTGAGCCAGGGTGCGGATGTGTCATTTAAAACTGAAGACTAGTATCCGCGGCTTGGGAAATAAGTTCGCCTCTGTGCGGGCTTCTTTTATCTATCACACTGCAACGATCTATGGAACCTGCTTCCGTGTGATCTTCAAGTGAACGGAAAAAAGAGTGACCGCCTGCCGGAGCGTGGGTTTTTATTTCAACGGAAGGATGCGATTGTTTTTTATTGGGAGCGAGTTCGACAGCGACATGAGCGGCGGTTTGATCATGAGTTGAACGGCTTTACGGGAAAGAGGACTGAGCCTCGTAATCGGCAGAATCTTGCGTTCCAGCGATTGGCCGAGGCTGTGGAGGTAACAGCGATCCAGCGAGGAGCGGAACGGTGGAAAGCGTGAATGAATCTCAGTTTGTGGAGAAAAAATATTTATTGGGAGGCCATCAGCGGAAAACCAAATCGCGGAAAAAACGAATTATTCGTCAAAAATGACAGCGATAATCAGCGGTAAATAGTCGTGAACAGCTTTGAATTTGTTATGCGAAAAGGTTATGCCGCGAAGATGCTTCTTACGTAAGTGATTGTGGTAGAAATTGGAGCGAGCGAAGGGATTCGAACCCTTGGCGATAAAGTTGTAAATTGCTTATATTAAGCATTTTGTAAAAACACCCTAAGCCGAGGTGTACACAAATACGCGCACACGCGACGCCATGTTGTGGTGAAGTAATTTCTACCATGCAACGACCTTCGCCGGCGCATGCAACTGATGCCACCGCCCTTCTCAGAGCCATCGGAGAGGGCGAGCCTCGTTCCGCCGAGAAACTGCTTGAATTGGTTTATCAGGAATTGCGACGGCTGGCCGCTAGCAAAATGGCTCGCGAAGCGCCCGGACAAACGCTGCAGCCCACGGCCCTGGTGCACGAGGCATGGCTGCGATTGGTCGGGTCGGAGAATCCGAGGTTTGAAAACCGCGCCCATTTCTTTTCCGCAGCCGCCGAGGCTATGCGGCGAATTTTAATTGACAGGGCCCGCCGGAAACTGACGGCTCGCCACGGTGCCAGCGGCGAACGGATCCCCGTTGAGGAGTGCAACATTGCCGCGTCGGAAGCCGACGACCAACTGCTGGCGCTGCACGAGGCGCTGAATAAGTTCGCTGTGAAACACCCGCTTCAAGCCGAACTGGTCAAGCTTCGCTATTTTGCCGGGCTAACGATCAAGGAAGTTTCGGAACTATTGGGGATTTCTCTCACGTCCGCAAAAAACTACTGGGTTTTTTCCAGGACCTGGCTCTTCCACGAAATCAGGAAATCATGATTTTCGTTACGCGGCATACCATTTGCCGCAAGCATCATCAGTCACGCGAATCACCTTGCTGGCCACATCTGCGCCACGTTCGCCCGTGGACTACCGAGGCGAAGATTCCCGCAGTCGGGCAATAACGGGAGAATCCTCCCGAATTGTGGCACAATTTTGGCGCAATCCGAATATTGTTAGCCAAACTGTTAGCAATTGACTTTCCTGGCCTCCCAACCCATTTCCGCACAAGCGGTTAGAAGTGGAGGTGAGGATCGGGATCGATCCCTTTTGCCAAGCAGTTATTGCGCTGCCAACAGTTCAGCGATTCGCTTGTGAGCGGCGCGGCTTGGCTGCCTTCGGCCCGTCTTCCAATTCCAAATTGTTTTGGAGCTTATCCCTGCCTCCTCAGCGAACTTTCGGATCGTTTTCCTCATTTTAAGGCAATGGCTGACGATCTGTTGACCAAGGTTTTGAGACTCGCCGGATCCTAAAAAGGCAACGCGCTGGGATTCGTTGCCTTTGGGCTTTCCGAGGGCCGGATCGGTGAATGGATTGTGGCCGAGATAGGCTGTGACGGAGGGTTGTTGAGGCCATGTTGGATATACCTTGCCGCACTCCCACCGGCTCAGGGTGACCGTGCTAACTCCCAGCTTGAGAGCCGCTTCCGACTGAAATATGCCGAGTTCCAATCGCCGTTTTCTTAGAAATTCGCCGATTGTCTTTGGCTCTTTTGGGATTGATATTCCTCTGTTCATGGACGGAAGATACTTGGATCGTGAGACGCTCACAGTCCGTTCACAAAAAGGCAACATGGCGCACGCCCGATGGAAAAATGCCGGGCGAATCGCGCAGTTCGCCAAGGGAAATTCAAAATTATCTCGGTCGAATTTCCGGGCCGCTGCTTGACCGCATTGATTTGCACATTGAAGTTTCGGAAGTGAAGTTCCGCGACATCAGCGCCGAGCAAACTGGGGAAAACTCGGCGACCATTCGCAATCGTGTGGTTGCGGCGCGCAAGCGTCAGCAGGCCCGCTTCGCCAACAAACGTTCCGTCACCTGCAACGCGCGCATGGGCAGCAAGGAACTGAAAGCATTTTGCGCCATTGACGAATCGACGAAGGAATTGCTGAAGTTCGCGATGGCGGATTTGAATTTGAGCGCGCGCGCTTATGATAGAATTCTAAAAGTCGCCCGCACCATCGCGGATCTGGCTGGCGCGGAAACGGTCGGAGCGGAACACGTCTCGGAAGCCATCCAGTACCGATCCCTGGACCGGCAATTGTGGACGTGAACTAAGCGCGATTCAGGCGCAGTTGCGAAATCAATGACTTCAAGTCGACAGCCGCTAAATTCCGAAAAGAGGAGATCGGGACTGCCTAAGTGGGTGATGGTTTGCTGGCTCGTTATTTTCCCTTTCGCCTTTCTCTTGACTGCAAGGATGGTATACGAACAGAGCTATCTGACTTGGGAGCGCGGGCTTCAAAATACCGGGTTTTCCCTAGCCCATCAAGCACTTGGTTTTTTTATCCTCGGGGTGCTTTCCTCTGGGTTGACTCATGTTTGGCTGTTGGTCGTGGCTGCGCTTGTCGTTGCATCAAAACGCTTTCGTCCACTCACAACATTTCAGTCCGCAGTCATTGCGGCTACAGTGCTGACTGTCGCGATGGATTACATTCCGTATCTGTGGTGGCAGCGACTCGTGGTGCAAATTCCCGGCTCAAGGGTCAGCAGATCAGATATTTTTTTGGAAGCCGCAGGCGAGGGACGCCTTGGTACAGCAAAAACTTACTTTCCGCCTAACGCTGACTTGAAGTCCATCAACAAAGCCTTTTTTGGCACCTGTGTTGAAGGCCAAATTGAAATGATGAATTTCCTTATGGAAAATGGCGCAGACGTGAACTGCTTGGGAGACGAACTTAACGAAACGCCGCTTATGGCGGCAGCCCAAATGGGTCATTTGGAAGCGCTCAAGATACTGCTAGCAAAGGGCGCAAACCCGAACCTCAAAGATACACAAGGAGATACGGCGCTGTCATTGGCGCTGGAATATCACCATCCGGAGATCGCGGCCATTTTGCGACAACGCGGGGCGAAGGCGAACATTCTCGACGCCGCGTCCGCCGGAGATGTCGAAGCCATCCAAGCGCTCCTAAAAGCCGATGCCCAAACGGTGAACGCAAAGGATTATCTGGGCTATTCCCCCTTGTACCACGCAGCAGAAGCAGGGCACGCTGGAGTTGCTGCGGTTTTACTCGCCGCAGGGGCTAATGTAAACGACTTCTCAGGGAATAACGGCTTTGGGGATTCGCCCTTGCTTATCGCCGCGCATGAGGGACGCGACAACGTTGTTGAGCTTCTCCTAGAACACGGCGCAGACGTAAATTCGAAGAACCAAAGGGGGGAAACCGCTCTTGAAGCGGCGGCAAGATACGATCATCTAATTGTCGCGGAGGAACTGATTGCTCACGGTGCTGATGTTAATATTAAAGGCTCGCTTATGTGCACTCCGTTGGACGAAGCCGCGTATTCAGGAAGCAAAGCCATTGCCGAATTATTGATTGCCCACAAAGCGGATGTGACGGTGCGGGACCAATACGGTTTCACGCCATTGCACATGGCAGCGTACCACGGGCATCCAGATGTTGTGGAAGTCCTTCTCGCAGCCGGATCTGACATCAACGTGAGAGACAATGATGGCAAGACGCCCCTCTGGCAGGCCAAATCTCGCGGACAAAACAATACTGCGAACCTGCTGCGTCAACACGGAGCCAAGGAATAGTAGCGGGCGCTGTGACTTGAAGTTAAAGAAGCCCCGGCCTTTTCGCTGGCGCAACGTAACCCACGTGCCAGTAGAGCTGCCAAAGGTAATCCAATTTCGCGACCTGAACGTGTCCATCATAAAAACCGACGTTCACTGCACCCGGCAGAGGGCGGCTAATGGGCCAATTGGTCGGCGCGCTGGGCGGGGCGTCCCCGTGTCGAGGGATGTTGAAAATATTCATTCCCAAAGGCAGTAAGGAGTTCGTTGGATAGGTATAAAGGTCGCTGGCGGGGAGATCCGTCTCTTCAGGGTAGGTATAAGCGAAGATGCCATCCGCGAGAACAGGTGTCATTGCAGGTCTGATGATATCAGACTCATTTCGGAAGACTTGGGGATCTTGATCGGTTTGGTAAATCATGGGCTGCCCATCCGCGTTCTCCCAGAGAAGCCAGCCGTTGATTGCATATCCTGCCGCGCGTGGTTGCGGCATGATGCCGCCTATGCCATACATCCAGGTGGTGTCCATCGCTCCAAGGCTGATATTGGTTGGAGTCCTGGTCGCGCAGGGGCAAATCCACGATTTGGATAAGGCCACGTCACGATTGAGCCAATCCACCTCGCCGCCCCAATTAGCGTCAATGTCCAGATGGAAGACGAGCAGCATTTGCCGCAAGTTGTTGATGCAACTGACGTCTCGGGCTTGACGCTTCGCCCGCCCAAGCGCGGGAAGCAGCAAAGCCGCCAGAATGGCGATGATCGTGATTGTCACGAGCAACTCGGCGAGGGTAAAAGCGCCGGCTGCGAATCTTTGCTTCGACCAAGCCACGCTCCGGCCATTGTAACTTCTGGAATTGAACAAGCACTTTTTCACGGTGATTGGAGAGCCAGCAAAATTCTGTGGCTTGCCGGGCAGCCCTGTCAAAGGAAAAATCGCGCTTGTAATTGACAGCGCCAACCGCTAAGGAAATCCCCGACCGCCGATCAGGGTTGGCCTGATTGCGTTGGCTTGGGATGGGAAATAGACAATTGGAAGTGGAGAAAAATCCTCAAATGACAGGCACTGTCCTCGTCGTCGATGACGAGCGCAATATTGCAGCTTTGACGTGTGACGTTGTGGAAAAGGCTTTTCCGGGGCTTTCCGCTAGGCTTGTTGATTCCGGCGAGGGCTGTCTTGCCTATTTGCAGGGAACGGGAGATTTTTCCGATCGCGCAAAATTCCCCTATCCCGTCGCGGTGCTGTTGGATCTTAAGATGCCGGGCGTGGATGGATTTGATGTGCTGGCATGGATGCGGGACAATCCGCCGCATCATCGCGTGCCGGTCATCGTTTTAACAGCCACTACGGATGCGGCGATGGCCAAGCGCGCCTACGGACTTGGGGCGCGTTCGTTCTTGCACAAACCGTTTCAGGCCGCCGACCTCGTGAACGCCTTCAAAGGCTTGCAGACTTGACTTTCTGCACGAAGGGAACGAGGTAATTAAGACGCGTGAGGCATAATTCTCTTCATCACCGGAAAATGGGCGCATGGCCTTTGAGAGTGTTGCGCTTCGCGTTCTTGCTTTCGTTGTGGATTCTCGCATCGCCGCAAGTGATGGCCCAATTCACTTTCGTCACGAACAATGGCGCGATCACAATCACCGGCTACACGGGAACAAATGGGATCGTAACTATTCCGTCGTCCACCAACGGCAAGCCCGTGACGGTGATTTATCAAGCCGCGTTCCAGAACAACACCAACCTTGGAAATGTCACGATTCCTGCCAGCGTGACGAATGCAGGGCCGGACGCTTTCTTCGGGTGCGCTGGCTTGTCGAATCTTAGCGTGCTCGGCACCAACATCACCTTCGGCGCAAACGCGTTTGGCCAATGCAGCAAGTTGTCGTTTGTGACTGTCTCAGGAACCTTCTCGAATTTCGCCACCGTTTTTTCGCCGTGCATTCGGTTGACCAATGCTGCCATCCTAAGCGGCTCCCAGACCGTGGCTCCGGCCTTGTTTTCAAATTGCGCGATTCTGACTGCGATTAGCATCCCCAACAGCGTGACCAATATCGGGAGCAATGCATTCTACGCATGCGGGGCCTTGACTGGAATAACCATTCCGCCTTCCGTGGAAACTGTTGGAGCGAGCGCTTTTCAATCCTGCCTGCATTTGCTGCAAGCTGTCTTTCTTGGGAACGCCCCGAGCGTTGATCCCTCCGCGTTTGCGGGCAGTTACAATACAACCATTGTATATTTGCCCGACACGACGGGCTGGGGTTCGACGCTTGCAGGTGTGAATACAATCGCGGCTGGCTCGCTGAACGGATTTTACTACCTGACCAACAGCTCAACTATTTCGATTATCGGTTGTGTCAATACCAATAATTATATTACCATTCCGGCTTCCATCAACGGTATTGCGGTCGCAACGATTGCGGAGGATGCGTTCGAGGGGCTGACGAACCTGGATGGAATTTTTATCGAGGCGAGCATTTCCAGCATACAGGATTACGCCTTCACGGGTGATTCGAATTTGACCGCGCTGTATTTCGAGGGCGCTTCCCCAATCGTCAGCGCGTCTGCCTTTGCCGCGGCGGGAAACGCGGTGGCGTTTTACATTCCAAGTTCTGGAAGCGCATGGAATTCAACCCTTGGAGGGATCCCGGCGGAATCTGTCACCCCTCCCTCGCAGTTTTCTTACGTCCAGAGCGGCACGGGCACCTGCACAATCCAGAGCTATAACGGAACCAATAGCGCGGTTGTCATTCCTGCTTTTGAAAACGGATTGCTCGTCGAGTCACTCGCTCCAGAGGCGATTTCTCCCAAGAGCTTTGTCACAAGTGTGACCATTCCGGGGAGCATGACAAACATTGGGGCAAGCGCATTTTACAATTGCACTGGAATAACGAATATTTCGCTGCCGCAAAGCGTGACAACAGTTGGGAATGGGGCATTTAGAAGCTGCACGGGGCTGATAAGCGCGTATCTTCCGGCCAGCGTCACCAATCTTAGCTTCGACGTCTTCAGCGGTTGCTACAAGCTTACAAATCTTACCGCTCCGGGAAGTGTGATGGCATTGGATAATTATCTTTCCCCTCTTACAAACCTTGCGCAACTTTCTGTCGCTCCAGGGTCGCCGTTCATCGCTCCATTAGAATTCGAGTATTTGACAAGTTTGAAAACGGTTGTCATTCCAGCCTCCGTCACGAATATCGGCATGGATGCGTTCTCGGAATGTTATGCTCTGTCCAACATCACAATTCCCGGGACTGTGGTGAGCATTGGCGAGCATGCGTTTGCCGGCGACTTTCGGCTGACCAATATTAATATCGGCAACGGCGTGGTGAACATCGGAAGCGGTGCATTCTCTGAAGCCAATGTCACGAATGTATTTATTCCTGCCAGCGTGACGAATTTGGCGGGAGCCTTCAGTGGGTTGCCAGAGCTTCGTTCATTCACCGTCGATTCTTCCAATTTGTATTTCAGCGCTTCAAACGGCATTCTTTTTGACAAACTGCAAACGGCGTTGATCCAATATCCTGGCTACCGAGCCGGGACTTATGCCATTCCAACTTCGGTCACGAGCATTGATTCAAACGCATTCGGGTTTTGCCCGTCCCTCTACGGCATAACTATTCCGCCGACGGTGACCAATATTGGGGCGAGCGCGTTTGTGGATGATGTGCGCCTGACTGCTGTTGCGATTCCCGAGAGCGTCACGACGATAGGCGCGGAAGCATTCTATGATTCCGCGTTGACCAATGTTTTCATTCCCGACAGCGTCACGAACATCGGAGCAGGAGCATTCGCGGACTGTGCTAACCTCACTTCGATCACGGTTGATCCCAGCAATTTGTTTTACGCCAGTTCGAATGGAGTGATGTTCGACAAGAATTTCGACACGCTCATCCAATTTCCCGGCGGTTGGCCGGGCAGCTACACCGTTCCTGCGAGCGTCACAAACGTGGCAGATGACGCATTCGCTGGCGCCATGAACCTGACAAATCTCTTTTTCCCAGGAAACGCGCCGTCCGCTGACGGCTCCGTGTTCTACAGTTGTTTGAATCTGACGGTCTATTATCTTCCGGAAGCCAGCGGTTGGACCAATTTCTCCACTGAAGCCGATGTTCCCGCCGTTGCTTGGAATCCGGTCATCGCAATGGACAGCAGCTTTGGAATTTCGAACGGCCAATTCGGTTTCAACATCACTGCCGGGGCAAATATTCCGGTCGTGGTCGAAGCGTGCTCAAACCTCACGACTGCGGCGTGGGCTCCGTTGCAGTCGCTCTCCCTCACGAACGGTTCCGCCTACTTCAGCGACTCGTTGCAAAACGGCAGCGCCAGCCGATTCTACCGACTTTCAACACCGTAATATTGGGCGTTGACATGCGGGGCGGGACACGGCAATTTGATCGGCCATTTAACGCGCGCCCATGGCGGGCCCGCGATAACTAGAGAGGAAGTGAGTTTTTTTGACCGAAATACGACTGAAAAAAGGCGAACCAGTGGACAAGGCGCTTCGGCGCTTGAAGAAGAAGATTGACCGCGAAGGCACTCTTAAAGAAGTCCGCAATCACCGGCATTTTGAAAAGCCCAGCGAACGTCGCCGCCGTAAAATGAAGGCGGCCCGTTTCTCGGCCATGTTGAGCGCGCGTTACGCCGACATGTAATCTCTTGTCACTTCCCGCCGGGTCCGGCCTCCTGCCGGGCCCGGTTTCATACCATGTATTCAATCTCGACGTGCTGGAACTCCCATCGGCACACGGACGGACGCGCCATGCTGCGCGAACTCCGCACTTTTGGTTTTGAATACGCGGAGCTCAGCCACGGCATCCGCATCAGTCTTCTCCCCGGCATCGTCGAAGCGGTCGAGGCGGGCGAAATGAAGATTTCCTCGCTTCACAATTTCTGCCCTCTTCCGATGGGCATCAATCACGCCGCCCCGAACATCTACCAATTCTCCTCGCAAGACCAGCGCGAGCGCGAAAATGCGTGGCGGCATTCGATCAAGACGCTGGAAACAGCCGCGCGCCTCAAAGCGCCTGCCGTTGTTCTTCACCTTGGCTCCATCGACATGAAGGATTACACAGACCGGCTCATCGAACTGGTGGAAAAGGGCAAAAAGGAGACTCCCAAATACCAGTCTTTGTGCGAAGAAGTCATTGAGAAGCGCGAAGCCAAAAAGGAAAAATACGTCGCGCAATCCACCGATATGCTAAACCGCCTTTCCACCGAAGCGGCCAAGCATGGATTGAAGCTCGGAGTGGAAAACCGCGAGGCGCTGGAGGAAATTCCCCTCGACACCGACATGGAGCTTTTGCTGATGGAGTTCAACCGCCCGTCGGTCGGTTACTGGCACGATTGCGGCCATGCGCAGATCAAGCAGAATTTGGGTTTCATTGATCATCGACTGCATTTGCAATCGATGGCTCCGCGGATGATCGGGATGCACATTCACGATGTCGTTTTTCCCGGGCGCGACCACGCTGCGCCCGGAAGCGGGTGCATTGATTACAAGGCATTGCAGCCAATGGTGAAGCCGGAGCACATCAAAGTTTTTGAGCTGAGTCCGCGTTTGTCACCAGAAGACGTTACAAAAGGAGTGGCGTTCATCAAAGGGCTCTGGGGTTCGGAATGAGCAGGCTGAAGAAGTGCTGGAGCGTGGGATGGAGGGTCGCATTTTGCCTGCTGCTTCTCCTCTGGATTTTTCATTCCATCTTCATGAGCCAGGCGAAGATGGCGGCTCAAAGCAGCGGCGCCGATTGGGATCACCTGGACAGGCATGCGCAATGGAAAATGGCATGGACGCTGGGACCGGAGGAATTGTGGCAAATGCTCCGCCTGGTCCACACGGGAACACTGCTCGGTTCTCTTCTGCTGGCCGGAGGCGCGATTTTTCTCTGCGTATTGCGATGGCGAATCGTGCTCGAAGCCCAGGGTTTGCATTTGCCTCTGGGCCGGGCGACCCGGATTTCCTTCGTCGCGCAATTCTTCAATTCCTTCCTGCTGGGATCCACCGGCGGCGATTTGATCAAGGCCTATTACGCCGCCCGCGAGACGCACCACAAAAAAACCGAGGCGGTCACGACGGTCTTCGTGGACCGCATCGTGGGGTTATGGGCGATGCTGCTGTTTGCCGGGATCATGATGATCCCGAATTATAAACTATTATTGACGAGCCGTGACATCGGCGTCCCGTCCCTCTTCATTCTTGCGATGCTGGGCGGCGTCAGCGTGCTGCTCTGGCTGGCCTTTTGGGGCGGGGTCACGAAACGATTTCCGCGCGCCCGGATGCTGTTGCGCAAAGCCCCGAAAGGGGAGTTGCTGGAACGGGCGGTGGATTCGTGCCGGAATTTCGGAACGCAGAAACACTTTCTCTTCAAAACGGTGGCGATTTCATTATTGACGAATCTGATGTTCGTCATTCAGATCCTCATGCTGGCATCAGGGCTTGGGCTGAACATTCCGTGGCTGCCGGTGTTTGTGATCGTGCCGGTCATATTTTGCATCTCGGCGCTTCCGATCACTCCAAACGGGCTTGGCGTGCGGGAGAATCTATACGTAATCATGCTCTTCGCCATTGGGGCGGCCAAGCCGGGCGCGCTGTCCGTCTCGCTGATCGCATCGGCGCAAGGCCTCTTCTGGAGCCTTGCCGGCGGGTTGGTTTACATGGCGTCGCGGCAGAAGGATCATCTCACCGAAGTCACCGGCCAGGACGCCGGCGCAAACGAGATT
Source organism: uncultured Verrucomicrobiae bacterium (assembly GCA_963764165.1). Taxonomy (GTDB): domain Bacteria; phylum Verrucomicrobiota; class Verrucomicrobiia; order Limisphaerales; family Palsa-1400; genus Palsa-1400. The sequence continues at coordinate 1,506,147 of CAVXRD010000001.1, read as the reverse complement.
GAGTGAACGGCTTTCCGGCTGTTATCCTGCCCCTGAGATATGCACAAGCTCCTGTTGATCGACGATGAGGCGGATGTTCAATACTCGTTCCGCCGCATTTTCGACCAGCCAGATATAGAGTTGACTACCGCCAATAGCGGCGAGGAAGGACTAAAAATCATTCCGCGCCTCCAACCCGATTTGGTCATCATGGATGTCCGCATGGGCGGCATGGGCGGATTGGAAACGCTGCGCCGGCTGCGCCAAACGGAGCCAAAAATGCTCGTCATCATGATGACGGCCTATGGCACCACGCAGACCGCCATCGAGGCGATGAAACTCGGGGCTTATGATTATCTGCTCAAGCCGTTCGAGGTCCCCCGCCTGAAGCAAATTGTCCTCAACGCCCTCAAAGCCGCGCAGGACATGAAGCAAGTCGTCTCGTACCAGCCGCTGCTGGAATCCGAGGATTACGACATTGGCATCATTGGCCGGAGCGAGGGGATGCAAACGGTGTTCAAGATGATCGGCCAGCTCGCGGCCAGCAGCGCCACGGCGCTCATCACGGGCGAAAGCGGCACTGGCAAGGAGCTGGTGGCGCGCGCCATTTACCACCATAGCAAGCGCAGCGATCTCCCGTTCCTTGCCATCAACTGCGCGGCCATCCCCGAAAATTTGCTGGAAAGCGAATTGTTCGGCCACGAGAAGGGCGCGTTCACGGGCGCGACCAGCCAGCGCATTGGAAAATTCGAGCAATGCCACAACGGCACCATTTTCCTCGATGAAATCGGCGACATGGCGATTGCCACGCAGGCAAAAATTTTGCGCGTGCTGCAGGCGGGTTCCTTCGAGCGAGTCGGCGGAAATCAAACGATCAAGGTGGATGTGCGCGTGATTGCGGCGACGCATCGCGATTTGGAGCAGGCCGTGGCCGCGCGCGAATTCCGCGAGGATTTATTTTACAGGCTCAACGTGGTGCGGATTCACATCCCGCCGCTGCGAGACCGCCGCGACGACATCCCGCTGCTAGTCAATTATTTTTTAAAGAAATTCGGGCAATCGCAAAGCCGCGCTCCCAAGTCGATCGTTCCCGGCGCGCTGGATCTGCTCCAGCGCTTTCACTGGCCGGGGAACGTGCGCGAATTGGAAAATGTGATCCAGCGCGCGACGGTGATGTCCAAGAGCGACGTCCTGCTGCCCGGCGATTTGCCGCCGCTGGTCGCAAATGTTCCGGGGGCGAGTCTTGAGAAGGCAAGCTCGCCCGCTGCCGCGGCGGAATCCGCGGAAGAGCTCAAACCCGCTGACGCCGCCGCAATCAGCAAAGCGCTATTCCAATTGGCGCGGGAGAATCCGAAGCTGAAAATCCTGCCAGCCGTCGAGCGCGAATTAATCATCCAGGCGCTGTTGGAAACGAAAGGAAACCAGGTGCGCGCGGCAAAACTGCTCGGCATCACCCGCGCCACCTTGCGCAAACGCGTTGAGAAGTTCCAAATCAAGCAGGAACTGGCGATCCAGTAGGAAGGCACGCCGAGCCAAGACCGTTCACATTTATAGCGGATCGCCCGTTTCTCGTTGCCATTCGCGAGAATCGAAATGGTTTAATTCTCTTTCTTGGAGCCATTTTTGACCCGCGTTAATAATTGATTTTCTGAACCCAAAAAGCACTTGACAACTGCCGCCCTTTTCCTAGAGCCTTAGTTTTTAAAGAACCAATAGAAAGGCGCCGTTGCATGATTGAAAAATTCCAACATAGCTGGCAGTTATTCAAGGCTTCCATCACGGTAACGCTGCGCCACCGCAAATTGCTCCTTTTTCCGGCGCTCACGGCAGTCATGACTGCCGCCATAGGGGCGTTTTTTCTGCTGGGGATCGTGTCGCCGATGATTCTCCACAACACGGGCTACCATCTAAACCAGGCCCGGCATTGGATTGCGTTGAGGGATTATTATTTTCCCAATTTCGCGCAAGCAATCGTCAGCCACGGAGGCGATTCGCCATCCAATCAGCAGTTGCAGGTCGCTCACCTTTCTCCCGCCCTTCCCGCCGAGATGGCCGCTCTCTATTTCTTGTCGATGTTTTTGGCGACGTTCTTTAACGTCGCTTTTTACAGCGAAATCATCAGTGCCCTCAAGGGACAAGGAGTTTCAATTTCCCGCGGATTCGCCGTCGCCCAAAGCCGGTGGAAATCGGTGCTTGTGTGGTCGTTGCTGGCCGGTCTTGTCGGGTGGCTCATCCACAAAATTCAAGAACGGCTGCCACTTGTTGGTCGAATCGTGACCGGACTCATTGGCATGGCGTGGAGCGTGGCGTCGGTATTTGTCATTCCGGTGATCATCCAGGAGCAACCCATGCTCAACCCCATAACCATTCTCAAGCAATCCGCGATGACGCTGAAAAAGGCGTGGGGTGAAGGATTGATTGGCTACATGGGTTTTTCGGCCGGCAATATGGTTTTATTCCTCCTCTCCCTTGTGCCACTGCTTATTTCAGTCGCCTTGGGTGTGGTCTTCCGCAATATATGGATTCCACTGGCGGGCGCCGGTATTTGGCTAATTTCCGTGCTGATGCTCGCCTACGTCTCGGGCGTGGCCAGCCATGTTTATCGCTGCGCGTTGTATGTTTACGCCGCCGAGGGAGTCGTGCCGGAATTTTATAATCAGGACATTCTCGACCGCGCCTGGAGAGTCAAAAAGAGCTAAGAGCGTGTTTTGAAAATAGCTTGGGCGGTTTTGCGGCGGGGCGGGGCGGCTGGCTTCGTTGCTCCTCAGTCGAAGATCCACGAGGGATATTCTCCTTCGTCGAGTCAGAACAAATTAATAGCTGCCCGCTCTGCGGGCTGCCTCGCCATCCGCCCCGCCGCGCTCGCAATCCCTGACCCAAGCTATTTTCAAAACACGCTCTAAGAAGAAAGTTTGAACAGGAGTTTTCATGGACTGCCTTCACCACCCATGATGAAAAGCTATTTTCACGAGAGCAAGACCGAGGGAACGGAGATGAAAAAGTCATCATTGGTCAAAAAGGGTCTTTTTCTCTGTTCTCTCGGTTTTCCTCCCTGTTTAATTTTGGAGGCTCCCCGGTACAATCGCAGGGCGCGCTGTGGGGCGCGCCCTGTGTCGTTGTCTTTTCCAGTTAAGCTCAGTGGGATCGAGCTATGGCGGGGACTGGATGTGTAGCCACCTCAGAGAATACTTTGACGGCACCGCGGTCCGGATCGGTTCGTTCAGGGGCAGTGCCGCTGCACCGAACTGCTCTCCCAGCAGTTTCGGGAATCCCTGCTAAAAGTTGGGCCACTAGGAACAGACCCAACAAAGTCACTCCCATCCACAGCCCGGATTGCGTCGGCGACGCCATCCGGCTGGCGCTGAAGATTGTCAGCGTGAAAGTCAAAATTATGTTTTTCCACCTGCTCATGTTGTCTTTGTCTTTCATCGCCTCGATCACAGTTTGTCGAAGCACCATCAACCTATTGGCATATCGGCTGTCTGACTCTCCTAACCTTGGTAAAAACTGGACAATTTTTGCCGTAGGAGGATTTCGCCGGTTGATGGTGGGTTTATCTCATTGATAATCAACGGCGTAGCGGATTAAGCGGCGTTTTCGCACTCATGCGCATTCAATGGCTCCGCCAGCCTGTTCGACGCCATGAGGTGATGACGTCTCGCATCGGCGCAGTTGGCATCATTCCCGCTACATTCGCATTTCGTAAGGATTAGAAAGATGACTGAAACTCTTGGCACGCCCTCCGCACAACCGGCCGTCCTCGCCGATACATTGCCCGCGCATCCCCTTTTTGAAGGCATGAGCGAACGCGACCGCGGCATTTTTGCCGCCTGCTCGATGAGAGCCACATTTGAGCCGGGCGATCTGCTGATCGAGGCGGATCAACCTGCAAATTGCATGCATCTCCTCGTCAACGGGAGGGTGGCGCTGGAAACGCCGCACGCAAAGGACGCGGCGCGCGTCCAGAGGCTCGGGCCCGGCGATGTCTTGGGCTGGTCCTGGCTGTTTCCTCCATACTGCTGGCACTTCAACGCCATAGCGGAGGAGCACACGGAAACGCTTTTCTTTTACGGCAGCCGCCTTTTGCAGGCTTGCAACAGGAACCACGATTTCGGCTATGAACTTTTCCGCCGGCTCTCGGGAATTCTCGTGCAGCAGCTTGAGCCGACGCGGACGAAATGGATCGAAGCCGCCCGCTCGTCCAGCCCGCATTCGGCGATGGCGGCGAATTATTTGATGATTTAAGGATCACCCGTAGCGAAACGGCGCGGACAAAGTGAAGGTGTTGGGCAAATGCCGCACCTCAAGCACCACCCCGTCTTCCAGCAGGACTTCCACGATATCGAAGCGGATTTTGACGGGTGGATTTTTCAGGAGCCGCAGATAGTCGAATGCGCAGCGCGTCAGCCGCATCCGCTTCCCGGCGTTGACCGCCGCCGACGGGCGCGTCCATCCGCCTTTCTTCCGGGCCTTCACTTCGGCGAACACAAGGCAGTCGCCGTCACGAAAGATCAGGTCGATTTCGCCGCGCTCTGTTCCAAAATTGGCGGTGAGAAATTTTAAACCCCGCTTTTGCAGCAGCTTTTTCGCCGCCGATTCTCCGAGCTTCCCGTGCCTAAAGGACACGGCTTCCTGCTTGGCCGCGAAACACGATTTGAGCTTTGCGATGAGATTCAAAAGCGGCTACAGGCGCAGGAAAACTTTCTTGCGGTAGAGCAGGTGGACGAACCAGAACGCCAGCAGCAATCCCACGATGGAAATCATCAAATCGCCGCTGCCGGTGGCGTGGCCTTCAAAATATTCGTGGATGTCGCCGCCCACAAAACGTCCGCTGATTTTTGCAAAACCACCAAGAATATTCTTCGTCAGGTAAATCGTGAGAGAGTTCATTCCCATCCAGACAAACGGCTGGCACCACCAGCGCCATTGCGCGATGTCGATGACCCAGTAAAATACGGCCAGCAGCAGCGCGCTGTAACCGCCTGCGACCAGCACGAACGACGAACTCCAGATTTTCTTGACGACAGGAAATTGCAGCCCCCATACCCATCCGGCGGTTGCCAAAATCATTCCGGCCCCTATCAAATAAACAACCTTCTGGTGATCGTTCAATGACGTGTTCAAAATCAGCAATCCGGCAAAAACGCCGAGCAGGCACGTCACGATGGCGGGCATCGTGCTGAGAATACCCTCGGGATCGTAGTAGGTGTCCCAAAGGCGGCCGGGCAGATATTCGAAATCGATGTGGTTGGCCAGATTGAATCCGGGCTCGTAATGGCCGGTCACTCGATCCGTTGTGCCGTAGAAAAGCTCCTTTGCGTCATCTTTGACCCCGCGCTCGCGCGCCTTGGCCGCGAGAGCTTCGGGAGCCAGTTGGATATTGCGGATCGGGACGAACGTCATCAAAGCCCAATAAACCACCAGCAAACTTGCCGCGATGGCGATCATGGTGCGGAGACCGCAAAAGCAGAAAATCAGCCCCGCGAAAAGATAGCAGAGCGCGATGCGATTCAGCACACCCATCAACCGCAAGTGCGGCCACGGCTCGGAGAACCCGCCCGAGTAAAAAAGGGCGACGAGATACAGCAGGATGAAACGCGTAAAAATGCGTTTGACAGCCGCGGGCCGCCCTTCCTGCCTGATGGTTTTGCTCAGAGAAAACACCACGGAGATGCCCGCCATGAAAACGAACAGGGGAAAGATAAGATCGTAGAAATGAAAACCAGCCCAATCGACATGTTCGAGTTGATCCGCGATGAAACCGAGGACCGCCGAGCTTTTCCCGCTGGCCGTCATCATCCGATGCAGCGCGCCGACCAGGGCATCCGCGCCAATGATCCAGAACATGTCGAAGCCGCGCAGGGCGTCGAGGGACATCAGCCTTTGCGAAACGGCCTCGCCCCGGATCGGACGCATCGGTGTGGGTGGCGCTTCGGTTTCGGTCAACGTCATCCGGCTATTTTCGCGCACGCCGCTTCCTTTTCAATGCCAAATTTACGAGGGGGGCGGACGCGGCGTGCGCGACAAAATCTTCCCACGGGCTTGTCGCCGAAGCCGAAGCGCCTATGGCGCTTCTGCGGCGACCAGATTTTCCCGTCGCCTCAAGTCGCAGCCCAATCCCAATTCCATCCCTGGCAGAGTGTGCCATAAGTTGAGTTGTGCGGTGCGGGTAAGGCGTTTGCCGTGAATTTGTGACTGACTTTCGTCGCGCACGTTGTAATATGGTGAAATGAACTTTGCGACCCTCTCCAAGGATCGGCGTCATTGGTTGCAATACACGCGAGCATCGGTCACCGCGCTTTGTGCTTTTAAGCGCGGGTTTTTGGATTTGGGGGGTCTATCAGGGATGGGGTTTCAATTTAAGTGACCACAGGCGCCAAACTTCCCATCTCCATCTGCATGGTTTCCGGCGCCGAGGCGCACAGGATCGGCCGCGCTTTGGAAAGCGTGGCCGGCTGGGCGAGCGAAATAATCGTCGTCCTGAATCAGGAAGTAAACGACGGCACGGAGGCGGTGGCGTCGTCTTTTGGGGCGAAGGTTTTTCGCGAGCCGTGGCGTGGATTTGTGGGGCAAAAAAATTCCGTGGCGGCAAAGGCAAATTGCCCGTGGATCCTCGGGTTGGACGCCGATGAAGTGGTCTCGCCGCAGCTTCGCCAGGAAATCGCGGCGCTTTTTTCCGGCGGAAAGGAACCGTCCGAATGCGCGCTTCGATTTCCGCGCTGCACATTTTATTGCGGCCGCTGGATTCGCCACGGCGATTGGTATCCCGATTACGTTGTGCGGCTGTGGCGGAAGAACTCGGCGCAATGGTCTGGCGTTGAGCCGCACGCCAGCCTGCAAATCACCGGCCCAATCGGAACACTGTCGGCGGAATTGCTGCATTACAGCAACGACAGCATCGACCAGCAGCTTTCCAAGATCGCTTCCTACAGCGCTGATTTCGTCCGCCATCGGCGCGAAAACGGAATGAGCGCCGGAATCACGGATTTGACCATTCGCCCAGCGTGGAGATTCGTTCGCGCGTATTTTTTGCGGCGCGGATTTCTGGATGGCTGGCCAGGATTTTACATCGCTTCGCTGACGGCATTCTCGACATTGACGCGTTACGTCAAGGTGCTGGAAGCGGAGGGCAACTCAGTTAAAAAGTGAAAACGTCTATCGCACTCATTATTAACACCTACGACCAGCCGGACTACCTCCGCCGCGTGCTGGCCGCTGTCGGCGCGCAAACGCTCCTGCCCGCCGAGGTCATTGTGGCCGACGACGGCTCCGATCATCAAACGGCGGCCGCCTTCAAAGGATGGCCAGGCCGGAAAAACATTCGCTCCGAACATGTCTGGCAGGCGCACCAGGATTTTCGAAGATCGCGCATTCTCAACATGGCCATAGCAAAGACCACGGCGGATTACATTGTGTTTCTCGATGGCGACACGCTGCCGCATCCAAAGTTCGTCGCAGACCACCGCGCGCTGGCCAAGCCGCGAAGGTTCACTCAGGGCCACCGCGCCTTGATCGGCCACAGCGCGGCGCGAAGTTTCGGCCGCGGCGGCGCCGAATTTCTCAAGCAGCGCTGGGACGCTCTCATTGAAGGCGATGTGAAGGGCTGGAAGAATCTTTACCGCTGGCCGCTGCCACTATTCCGAACGCGCCGCGATTTGCGCGGCGTGCGCGGGTGCAACCTCGGCGTCTGGCGCGAACATCTGGTGAAGGTCAACGGCTACAACGAAGAATTCACGGGCTGGGGCCGGGAGGATTCCGAATTGGCCGTGCGCTTGATGAACAGCGGCGTCCTGCGCCGCGACGTGCGCGGCTGGGCCGTTTGCTATCATCTCTGGCACGCCCCGATGAGCCGCGCCAAAGTTCCGGCCAACGACCAATTGCTTTCCGACGCGATCAAAGAGCGCCGCCAAACTTGCAGCGTTGGACTGAGCCAGCATCAGGCGCAAGCGCCATCGCAGTTGAAGTCGGCGTGATTTTCCATAGCGGCGAAGAAAGAGAAAAAATACAACCTCAGAGTGAAACGTGTGTCAGGGAAGGAAATGACCTGTTTCGTCAACGGGATAAAGTGAGGTTGTGAACGGAGACGATTATTGGAGAAAGAAATTGTGAGTCGAAACGGATTTTCACGGGGGTTTTGGATTATCCTGTCTATACCAGCAGGGGCGTTTGGTGGCTTCATTGGCGGGTATTACGTTTGTTTGGGCATTTTATTGCTTTTTGGCATGGGAAGCTCGCACAACGACATGTACATGGTACTGGATGCTGGCGTGATCGGCATGCCAATCGGTGCAGTAGCGTTTCCACTTCACCTGTATAGGCGAGGCAGAAGCCGGTAATAGAAATCCCTCTTCATAATATTGTCCGCAGTTTCTTGCTGGAAGGTGCTCAGATCCCTTACACCGATTTGTGTTAGTTTCACACACCCGCGGAGCTGAAATTAAAACAGCACCAAAATTCCCTTGTCTGGGTTGCGTTTGCTAAAGAAATTGCTAGGACGCGGTTTCAAGACCGTCGCGCCCACCGCAACTTGGCCGACGATGACCTGGGATTAGCCCTGCGCTCCTCTGGTGTCGGGCGAAACGGCCCCGCAATATCTTGGAAAAATCCGTCGCGTCGCGCGGCCTCGAATGCCTTTTTCACGCGCCGATCTTCGCCTGAATGAAATGTCAATATGGCCACGCGCCCGCCGGGTTTCAGACACGAGGGCACGTGCCGCAAGAAAGTTTCCAACGCCGAGAACTCGTCGTTCACCGCGATGCGAAGCGCTTGAAAAACACGTCGGACCGTGTCATCCGCATCCGTCCTCGCCATCGGTGGGAGTGCTTGCCGCACCGCGAATCTGAGCGCCGAAGTAGTGGCGATTTTCTTTCCGGCCAGAGCGGTTGCGAGCAATGCCGCGCGGGGTTCGTCGGCATTTTCCTGCAGCAGATTTTGCAACGCATCCACCTTCGCGCGTTCTAAAAACATCGCCGCTGATTGCCCGCGTTGGGGATTCATCCGCATATCGAGCGGGCCTTCGTGCTTTACCGAAAATCCGCGGCTCGGATCATCCAGTTGCATCGACGAAACTCCCAAATCCGCCAGAACGATATCTGCGCCCTCCGTAACGCCCGATGAAAAAAGCGCCCGCGGAAGGCCTGCGAAATTGCTGCGACAAGTCGACAAACAATCCGGCCCATACCCAAGCGCGCGCAGCCGGGCTTCCGTTTTCGGCAATTCGATGGGATCGGCATCCAGGCCAATTAACTTCCCGCCCGGCAGAATGCGCGCCAGCAACTCCTGCGCGTGCCCGCCGAAACCGAGTGTGCAATCCGCCGCGATTTCGCCCGCCTTCGGGGCGAGGGCTTCCAAAATCTCCGTGACCATAATGGGCCGGTGCATTCCCGCCGGTGTTTTGCCGGAGGCGAGGACTTTTGCGACTGTCTCCGCGTATCGCTCCGGGTCGCGCTCCTTGTATTTTTCCTCGAAGCGGCGCGGATATTTGCCGGCATAACGCGCGCGCCGCTGGTGTTTGGGCGCGGCTGTTTCTGGATTAAGTGTGGAATCGTCGCTGGTCACGCATCGCCATACTGGTCCCGAACGGCGTTGAACACAAACGAAGAAGATTGAATCTGGAAATCAGGAAAGCAGGAAAAGAGGCGGAGGCTTAATGACGAATTTTGTCTCGCACATCCTGCAGTCGGTCAAATAAAGCTTGCGTTGACGGCGCTCAACCGATAGCCTCTTTTGCGCCATCTGTTCTTTTCGCCTGAATGTAAAGGCGGCTGCGGGGCTTCAAATTGAGTCAACGTATTTCACCCCCACCATATCCAATAATCAAGTCATGTTTACGGTGAGCGGCATCACCAACTCCACTTACCTGGTGCAATCAACCACCAATCTTGCGTCACCCACAAGCTGGGTAAATGTGTATACTGGCATGGTCACGTATATTTACGTAGACCCTTCATCCGTGACGAACACGAACAACATTCAAAGCTATTATCGCGCCGTGTGGGCACCATGAAATGATCAGGATACATTATTTGCGGAATTCCGTATTCGGAGGTTCATGGGGATTTGGCGTCGCGTTCATTATCATGTTGTCGTGCATGATCATGCACGGACAAGCCACGACCGAGTTTTTCGCCGGATTAAGCGGCTCCAACGAGATTGCAACGAATTCTTTTGGGCCTATTGGCGATGCCGAGTTTAGCCTAAGCGGCAGTAACCTAACCATCTGGATAAACTATCCGGGGATATATTCCTCTGCTGGAATATACGGCCCTGCCACTCCAGGCAATGCTGGCCCATTAATATTCGATTTTGGGACGGTCGACGCGTCGTCTCCATTCCCTCCATGCGATTCTGGAGGTGAGTACCTGGTACGAAGTTGTCACGCTGACGCCCGATGAGATAACAAATTTGGAGAACGGGCTGTATTATGTCAATATCGTCAACTCCGACTACCCGGCCGGGGAAGTGCGTGGCCAAATACTCCCGGCGGGGGCGCCAGAGTTGATTACCGCTCCGGCCGATTGGCTGGTCTCCTACGCATACGACGTAGGATTGTCCGCGCTTACTGTTTACGTCTGGGGCACCGATCTATCTTACCAGTGGTTCCTAAATGGCAAACCCGTTCAAGGATACACAACCTGCTATTTTCCCACCGAAGGAGCGGCTTATGTGATCGTGAGCAATTCCTTTGGCAGTATAACCAGCTCAGTATCTTATGTCTCGGTTTTATATGGCAATCCGGTGCCGCATCCGACTAGCGTAGCGGCAAAGGTGAACCCAGCCAACGCCGGGGAGGTAACCGGCGCCGGAGCATTTGGCCTAAGGGTCTTGGCTACCTTGGTCGAAACCGCGACAAACAATTCCTACCACTTTAAAAACTGGACGATGGATGGCAAAGTAATCGGAACAAATAACTACGTGATCGTAAACTCGTCCAATAGCCTCACCGTTACGGCCAATTTCGCGCCAAATCAGTCTCGGATAACCACCACCGTCAATCCTGCAGGCTGTGGAACCGTTACCGGTAATGGGATTTTCACGGATTTTGAGCATCGGAGCGTGACTGCCAAACCCCACGCCGGTTACTTGTTCAGCAATTGGACCGAGAACGGGCAGGTCGTAAGCACGCGAGCGGATTATTCCTTTGTCGTGACGAACGAGGCGGCTTTGACGGCTAATTTCGCCTCGAACAATTTCCTGAATGCGGCGGGCGCTTACAACGGGCTTTTCTTTACCACCAACGATGTGGCGGTCGGCACATCCGGTTTGCTCGGCAATGTCGTCGTCGGACGCGAAGGGGCGGTGAGCGGGCGGCTCTATGTCAGTGGGACTTCCTACGCGCTGAGCGGCAGTTTTGATGTGGGCGGTTTTTGGAGCAATCGCATCGCGCGGGCCGTGTCCAAGGGCGGGCCGTTGATGGTCGAGATGAACCTGGATTGGGGCCAGTCGCCCCCGGTCATTACTGGCTTTGTGGCGGGCACGAATGGCGGGCCGTGGACAAACGCGATTTACGCCGAACGATCCGGCACGGCCAAGTCTTCCGGCGAATTCACGGTTCTGGTTCCACCCGGCTCCGGCCCTCCCGGCTTTGGCTACGCGCTCATCACCAATCACGCGGGCCATGTGGCCATCAGCGGGAAACTGGCCGATGGCACCGCCTTCTCGCAATCCGTGCCGGAGTCCGCCAGCGGCGACGTCCCCGTTTTCGCCAATCTGACGGGTGAAGCCGGCCTGCTGTTGGGCTGGCTCAACCTCAGCAACGGCGCGCCAGCGGGCGAATTGGCGTGGGTGCGTCCCGGCAGCAAGAAAGGACTCTACCCGGCCGGCTTTACCAATTATATCGCCGTCGAGGGCTCGGCTTGGACTAATCCGCCTTCGCACCAGGCCGCCCTCACTTTGACGGGCGGAGCTTTGGATATTTCAGGCGGGCCGCTGCTCACGAACCTTGCCTTCAGCGTCACCGTCAGCAACAACAATGCGCTGGAGGAACTGCGGGCGGATTTGGCAACCAACATCCTGAAAGGATCTATTGCTCCCAAAACGGGGCTGCTCACAGTGACATTTGGAGACGGGCGCGGAAAGGCGACGATCACCGGTTACGGTGCGGCGTTGCAAAACCAAACCAGCGCCGCAGGCTTCTTTGTCACAAAGACTAACGGCGGAACGATCATATTGCATTAGAATTAATTAGAGCGCCGAGATTCGTCTGCGGTGGATGCCGGTGGCATCACAGCTTATAGCCTGTGGTTGAGCGAGGCGACACCACAGGACACAACGGGCATCCCTGCCGGGATGCGGCCCCTCACCCGTCCGGGTGCGAAGAGTGAAACAAAATTCATCGTTATCTTTGTTACCTTGGTGTGGAAAGTCTGATGCAGCCTCTCTTTGAAAAAGCCGACGAATGCCCGCACGCCGAAAATGTTACCATTTGTTACCGGTGTGTTACCTTTGTTACCATTTAAGTGACTGATAATCAACGATGTAACCGATGTTACCACTTTTTGGAGATTATATCACTATTTGATTTCGCAACCTCCGTGAGGACGTTCATTTGCAGTCCTATCGATCCAAAATGGGCTCGACAGGCATTGCCCTGCCGGCTGGCGAAGGGCGCATCTCACTTTTTGGCAGCGCCAGAGGCGCGACATCGTTGTTGTTGTCGTTGCCTCTGAATTCAAAGCCTCGTAGAGGAGATACATCCTGTGCGGTCGTTTGGAATGTGCCGCTCCTACGGAGCTCGTTTTCTATTGTATGTGGTTGATCTACAAATATTTCGCTCCTGACGGAGCTGAAGACCAGAGAAACCTGTCCAGAAACCGAGATGCGCCCGCTGGCGAATAATGCCGAATAATACACTTGCAAAGGATGTCCGTTTCGAGGGAAACTCACAGTGAAAGTGGCGTCGAACATGGTGAAACCAGCCGCCCAATTTGTGGAAAAGTCTGTTCAGGAAAAAGCCGGTTTGTTAGATGAAACCAGCCCCGGCGGGCTGTCTCGCCGCTCCCCGTCCATTGCCAATCCCACGCCGCAGCCTGTCCCATTGCCCCCACGCGCCATCTATCAGAAAATCACGGCCAATATCGAATCGGTCATGCGTGGGCAAGCGCGGGCCATTCGCCGGTTGCTGGCGGCCCTGGCCAGCGGCGGACATGTGCTGCTGGAGGATTATCCGGGCACAGGAAAGACCACTCTTGCCAAAGCGCTCGCCAAGTCGGTCGACGCCAATTTCAAGCGCATTCAATTCACCCCGGACCTGCTGCCTTCGGATATTCTGGGCGTGTCTGTTTTCAACCAGCGTGATCAATCGTTCTCCTTCCACGAAGGGCCCGTCTTTGCGGACATTCTGCTGGCCGACGAAATCAACCGCGCGTCGCCCCGCACGCAATCCGCCCTTTTGGAAGCGATGGCGGAGCATCAGGTGAGCATTGAAGGGCAGCGCCGCACGCTCGGGCCGTTGTTTTTTGTGGTGGCGACCCAGAATCCCATCGAATTTCGCGGCACGTATCCGCTGCCGGAAGCGCAGATGGACCGTTTCGCGATGCACTTTGATCTTGGCTACATCAGCCCGGCGGACGAGGTGGCCGTTCTAACGGCGCAAAACGACCGCCATCCGGTCGATCACCTGGCGCCGTGTGTGAATCTCAGTGACATTTTGCGTTTGCGCGAAGGCGTCCAATGCGTCCGCGTCAGCGAAGAATTGAAGCATTATGTCGTGCGGCTGGTCACGGCGACACGCACGGCTCCGGGCATTCAGCTTGGCGCCAGCCCGCGGGCCTCGATCGCCCTGATGAAGACCGCCCAGGCTCTCGCGCTGTTTGACGGAAGCGATTTTGTCAGCCCGGAGCACATTCACGAAGTGGCCACGCCTGTGATCGCCCACCGGCTGGTGCTGGATCCGCAGGCGAAATTCTCCGGCTTGTCCGCCCGTCAGGTTGTCGACGACATCGTAAAAAAAGTGCCCGTCCCGGCCTGACGAAGGCGAAGTGATATGGCCGCCGCGCGATTCTCTTTTTCGAACTGGCGGAACCTGTTGCATGCGCCAGCCTCGGGTTACCACCTGGATCGCGAGACCGCGTTCAAACGGTATCTCTATCGCAATTTTTACACCCTCGCGTCCATCATGCACCGGTTCCGCCGGCGTTTGACGCTGACGGGATGGGTCGTTCTCGGGGGAACGATTGCGGCGGCAGCGCTTGGGGCGGACACGGCGGCGTCGTCGAGTTATCAGACTTTCGCCATCCTTGGCTGCATCGTGCTGGCGAGCGCGTTATGCACTCCGCTGGGCCGGCCGCGGCTCTCCTTGAAGCGCATCCTGCCAAAATTCGGGTCGGTGGGAGACGTCTTGCGCTACCGCATCGTCGTTCAGAATCTCGGCAAGAAAGCCCAAAGCGCTCTGAAATTGATCGAGGAATTGCCCGATCCCCGGCCGACGCTTGAGGAATTTGTCAACACCCCGGAGCCGGGAGAGGAAAAGCGAAATTGGTGGGACCGCACTTACGGCTTTTACCGCTGGCGCTGGCTCATGCGCCGCAACACCCGCGCCCGCGTCCCGGAACTGGACGTCCCGACGCTTCCGCCCAACGGCGAGAGCACCGTCATGGCGGAGTTGACGCCTCTGCGCCGCGGCGTTCTGCGCTTGAGCGGCATGACGGTGGCGTGTCCGGATCCGTTCGGAATTTTTCGCGCGCTGCGCAAAAATCCGCTGCCCGAGAACATTCTCATTTTGCCCAAACGCCACGATATGCCGCTCTTTGAATTGCCGGGCGCGATGAAATATCAAATTGGCGGCGTCTCGCTCGCTTCGTCCGTGGGAGAGTCGGAGGAATTTGTTTCGCTGCGGGAATACCGCCCCGGCGATCCGCTGCGGCGGATGCATTGGAAGAGTTTTGCCAAGCTGGGCAAACCCATCGTGAAGGAATATCAGGAGGAATTTTTCGTCCGCCACTCCCTGGTGCTGGACACGTTTGGCGGCTCCATTCTCGAGGCGGCCTTCGAGGAGGCCGTTTCCGTGGCCGCCTCGCTGGCTTATACCATTCGCGATCAGGATTCGCTGCTCGATTTGATGTTTATCGGATCGGAAGCATATTGTTTCACGAGCGGACGCGGCGTCGGGCACATCGAGCAGATGATGGAGATCCTGGCCTCGGTGCAGATGTGCCGTGACAAGAAGTTTGTGACTTTGGAACAATTAGTCTTGACGCATGCCGCCGAGTTGAGCGGCTGCGTGTGCGTGTTCCTGCAATGGGATGATGCGCGCCAGAAATTGGTCTCCGGGCTGTTGTCGCGCCGGGTGCCGATTCGTGTCCTGGTCATCACCAATGGCGACGAACGCCCCCCGCTCGGAGTGATGGATGTGCAACCGGAAAATTTTCACGCGCTGCCGCTGGATCAAATCGCCGCCAAGCTTGCCGCCTTATGAGAACGCCCAGAGGCATGACCGGGATCGCCCTCCTCTTCTGGGGATGGGAGACGGGTTTGCTGCCATACGCGCTGCTCATGGCGCTGGTGCTCGAAGGCTCCCAATTCATCCACGCCCGCTGGGAACTCGACGATACGGATTTGAACCGGATTTGCGATTTGTGCCTGGCTCTTTTTGTCGGCGCGGGAATTTTGCTTTTTTCCACGGATGATCGAATGGTCTTCATTTTTCATTTCGCGCAGTGGGTGCCGTTTTGTTTTTTCCCGGTCGCGGTGGCGCAATGTTATGGCAACCGCGATCGCATTCCTCTGAGCGCCTTCTCATGGCTGCTGCGGCGCATGCCGAATTCGCCCACGGCGCGAATTAACATTCACGTCTCCTATGGCTACTACGCGATCTGCCTGCTTGGCGCCAGCGCCTCGACGCGCGCCGATCAATTTTTCTACGCCGGGATTTCCCTTTTGATTTTGCTGGCGCTGGGCAGCGTTCGACCGAACCGGGTTTCCTGGGCGGCGTGGATCACGATGGCAGTGGTGGTATTGACGGTGGGCCGCCTGAGCCATCAGCAATTGCGATACATGCAAAACAAGATGGAAACCGCCCTTGGCAGCTGGCTGGCGGATTTGCTTCACCCCTCCACTGACCCGCGCGAACGCCACACCAACATCGGCCGCCCGGTGCCTTCGCCCTCCGGGCGCATCGTGCTGCGGTTGCGCGTTCCGCCGGGCCAGGTGCCACCCTCGCTGCTGCGTGAAGGCGCTTACGATGGCTACAGCAAGACCACCTGGACCGCCGGCACCAACGAACCCGGCCCTGTCAACATGAGCAACGGGGTGGCGTTCCTCATGGCGCCGAAGAAAAACTCGTCGCGCGTGGAGATCGCCGGCTACTTCCCGGAAGGCGTCGGGCTTCTGCCATTGCCGCACGGCACGTTTGAACTGGAGGATTTCGAGGGCGTCCTGCGCACAAATCGGCTCGGCGTGGCGGACAGCGAATCGGGGCCGGGCTTGCTGGACTTCAAAGTGGATTACTGGTCCGGGCCGTCCTTCGATTCGCCGCCCGGCCAGATCGACAAAACGATCCCCAAAGAGGAGCAGTCCGCGTTAAAAACCGTGGCGGATCAACTTGGATTGGAGAAGATGTCGGAGCGCCAGAAAATCCGCGCCGTCAGCCGATTTTTCCTGGACCATTTCCGTTACACATTGCGCTACGACAGCCGCGGCCTCGCCGGCACCAATACTCCTCTAGCCCGATTCCTGCTGGAAACCCATGCGGGTCATTGCGAATACTTTGCCACCGCGACCGTGCTGCTGCTGCGTCAAGCGGGCGTCAACGCCCGCTACATCACCGGCTACATCGTCCCTGAATCCGCGCGCCACGGCGATACCTACCTCGTGCGGGAGCGCCATAGCCACGCCTGGGCCTTGGTTTACCATGGGGACACGGGAACATGGGAGCAAATCGACAACACCCCGCCCGGCTGGTCGGAAGAGGCGGATTCGCAAACCTCCTGGGTGCAATCGACCACCGACTTCATGTCGAACCTCTATTTCCAATTCTCGAAATGGCGCTGGGGCAAAACCTCCGTTTCGCTCTACGCCCAATGGGCCTTGGCGCCGCTGATTCTCTATCTGGTATGGCGCATACTCTCCACCCGCCGCCGCCAGAAAAACGCCGACGACCAGGCCACCGGAACCAGCGAACCCATCTGGCCAGGCTTGGATTCAGAAGTCTATCTCATTGACGAGCGCCTGGCCCCCATCCACCTCTCCCGCCAACCCCATGAATCGCTTGCTTCATGGCAACAGCGCGTGGAAAACGCTTTTCCCACCGCCCCACCGTTGCGCGAAATTTTCCACCTGCACCGCCGCCTCCGCTTTGACCCGCATGGACTGCCCGGCGATGACCGCGAAACTCTCCGTAAAAACGTCGGCCACTGGCTGGCGCAGCATTCGACGCGGCCGGAGGCAACCGGATCTGGAAATTCAGCAGGACAGAACGCCGACTGAGCCACTATGAAGGGCGTGTTCTCGGTTTACGTCGTTTTGATTGTCATATTGACAGGGGGCCTGATGTCCGCTCAGACAATTACCATTTCACAGCCTTCATCTGTACCGACGAATAAACTGGCAATCTATTTGTTAGTTGGAAAACGAACACCGAAGTTGGAAGAGGATCAGCTAGAACCAGATCCAATACTTTCCGATGGCGATTTTGCGGCCTACAACACCAATACTCACCAAATTGCAATTAGCGCGGAGGGAGCGAGGCGCTTGAGCAAGAAGCTAATGAAAGCACTGAGAATTGAGCAACCGCAATTGCACCGTGATGGAATTTCTGCCTATGAGTTCCAATGGGCGGATACTTCCTTCGTTTTAGAAGCTTCAGGCGAACGAATCTATCGGGGTGTTCTCTCGACATATTCCTCGAGCATGGGCTGGCTTAATACGCCGCTAATGAGGACGTTCTCGCTTGATATGCCCGCGGATTACACCAATCGCGTTGTTTTTGATATTTCGTTTGACGGCTCGCCCACGGAATTTGGCATTAGATCGCGGCCGGACCCACGCGCCGATCCACGCGTCATAGCCGCCATCCGAAGCCTTTCCATTGGCAATAACTCCACCCTGTGGAATCTCGAATCCCCACCGCAAAGAGAGATGTTGTCCGCGCCTTCCATTATTAACGGCCCGGAAAAGGAAGCGATTCTCAAGAAGGCGTTGTCCGCCGCTCGCGAAGCGATACCGCGGTTGCCGCTCCCAAACAGCGATGCTGAAGGCGTGGAGGTTGTAGAGCTTAAGAGCACCGGCGGGGACTCGTTTGCCGGAAAGGCGGTGATGACTAAAGGCAATGTAATAACATTCATTGGGAACGCGACTAATCTCACAATCACAGGTTTTCAGGCGCCCGACATGTATTTTGGAAGCAAAAGAGAAAGTGATTTTGGCGCGTTTGAAGGCAAGATGAATCTATCCGAATCGCGTGCCAAAAAAATCGCGAAGGACTGCGTCCACAAATTTGATCCTTCTATTACCCTGAGAGGAACACCATTGGTCTCAAGACCCAAAGCGCCAAAGGGCACCGTGGTGCCTCGATGCGCATTTACATGGGCCGCCGATCTCCACCTTATCGGCGTGGAAGTCGATCTCGGGTCAGGCGCTGTCAAAAAGATTCTTGTGCTTAAATAAGAACGGCCCGTGCGACCTTCAGGAATGGATATGAAAAAACTGTTACCACTCGTTACGACGCGTCGGAACACCTCAGAGCCCCCCGGGAAACAGAGGCTTATCTCGAAGCGTGCTTCGAAGAGGCCAACGGAGACGCGGCTTTAATTGCCAAGGCGATTGGCGATATTGCGCGCGCCAAAGGCACGGCACGCGTGGTGCGCGATACGGGACTGTCGCGTGAAAGCCTCTACAAGGCTCTTTCCTGAGACCGCAGTCCCAGCTTTGGCACAATCCTGAAAGTTGCCGAAGCGCTCGGACTCAGCTTGCGCGCAAAGGCCACGAACTCATTGAAAGGTCTCAATTCTCCCACGGCTCCGCGCACTGGCCTAGCAGATCAAGATACGCAACGTAGGCGTACATGCGCTTTCTTTCGCGGCGGGTTGTTTCACGGACGATGCGCAGCTTTTCCAGTTGCTCAAAGGCGTTGATGGCGGTTGGCGGCGTCAGGCCGCTTCCTTTGACCGCGTTGCCGGTGTCCGACACCCGCTGCCTATCAGTGCTTGAATGTTTCGCCGATGCGTCGCTTGTCTTTCATATATTAAAGCAATGACGCTTCTTTTAGTTACGGACAAATTAAATAAAAGTGGTTTCCTTTATTTACGAGCGATAGGCTCGCCCGGGCCAAACCAGATGCTGCCAACTGAAAATGCGTGCCACGAACGCAACGGAAATCATTGCCCCCCGCGGGCGGCGCTATGGACCGGCTGCTGATGGATGGCGTCGTTGAGAAATGAGTCGAAATCGGCCTTGAACTTCACACGAGACGGTTTGTGGATGTAGAGCATGTGCCCGGACTCGTAGTAGGAAAACCGCAAATTGGCGCGGATGGCCGGATCAAGGTTCATCGCGGCGACGACGCTTTCGGCGCCAAATAAGGGCGTGGCTAGATCGTAGTAGCTGCAAGTAACCCAAACTTTAAGGTATGGATTGCGGGTCATGGCTTTCCTAAGATCCTCGACTGTGTTGGGAAAGCCATTCCCGGCATCGCCGAAGTTCCATGGGCTGACATCGGTCATCAGCTCGTAAGGAATATCACTCTCGAACTTGAGTTCGCGCCGGACGTAATCGTTGAAGGCGGCGGAAAGCGGGCCGTTGACAGCTTCGTCGCTCGGGTCGTAATCGTCCCCCATGTCAGTTCCAGGCTGGTAGCGGGAGCCGCTGAAACGCGCATCGAACCGCCCCAGCATTTTCCCCTCGGCCCAGAGGAGATGCGTAAAGAACTGGCTGTCCTGAACGCGAAGCTTCCATTGCAAAATGTCGCCCGAAGGCAGGCCGGTGAAACGGCTCAACTGGCCGGCAATGCGCGTCTTGTCTGCCGCCGATAGCAAATCGCCCCGCCCGAGAGCGGTGGCGTAATCGCCAGACGCGAAGGCCCGCGCATCCGCGACGACGTCTGCAACGCTCCTGGCTTGAAGGTCCGCCGGAAGTTTTTTGTGATACCATGCGCTCGCCGCATAGCTCGGCAGGAAATAAACATAGGGATCGTTGTTCTGCGGAGAAAATTCAATGGCCTGAAAATTGAGCACCGAGGAGACAAGTATGATCCCATTGAAGTAAAGGCCATAGCGATTTTGCAAGTAGTCCGATAAGCCGGCCGCGCGGGTGGTGCCGTAACTTTCTCCCAAAATAAACTTTGGCGAAAGCCAGCGCGAATTGCGCGAGGTGTAGAGCCGGATAAAATCGCCGACACTGGCGATATCTTCCTTCAATCCGTGAAATTGGCCTGCGTCCTCCTTCGTCACTGGGCGGCTGTAGCCGGTGGAAACCGGGTCTATAAATACCAAGTCGGATTGATCAAGCCAGGTGGATTCATTATCCGTCAGCCCGTAAGGCGGCGGCGGAGCTTCGCCCTCGTCGGTGAGCGCCGCGCGCCGGGGCGCAATCGAGGCCATATGCAGCCAGACCGAGGAAGAGCCGGGGCCGCCGTTAAAGGCAAACATCAACGGGCGAGTCGATGGGTCGGCCACATCGTCGAGGGTGTAGGCGACAAAGAAGACCTTCGCTTTGGGCTTGAGTCCGTCCTTGGTTTTGCCCGGCTCGTCCCCTGACTTATCAGACTTGGCCTCGGGAGCCGGTTTCTGGCCAGAACCTGGCACCAGCGGTTTGCCCTCTTCTTCTTTGAGAACGATATAGCCAGCGGTGGCGTGATATTTCAGCAGCTTGCCCCCGGCGGTAATGGTGTGGGAAGTCACTGAAAGAGCAGGTTCCTCAAAAAACTTGCCATCGCCTTTAGCCTCGACCTTTGCATCCTCCTTGTTGGTTCCGCCCGCAGCCGGTTCGGCGGGGAGTGGAGATACGAGCGTGACAAGCAGCAGCACGCCCAGCGAGAACTTCAAACACAATTTATTCATAAGAGCAGGTTTTCCACAAAGCAAAGCCGGCGACCATGTTCGCGGAAAAATCGGCCGCGCGTCAACTGGCAAACACAGCGAAAGTAATTCCGCTGCGTCCTTGCGGCGTTGCAAAATGGGATGAACCATTGTAATATCCCATTATGACAACTCGATTGACCATTGACGGAGCGGGCCGCGTATCGCTGCCCAAACCGCTGCGGAAGGCGCTGGACCTCTCCCCGGGCGACACGCTGGAAATGGAAAGCGCGGGCGATGAAATCACCCTGCGCCCCATTCGAAACACTGCGCCGCTCGCCAAGGAAAAAGGCGTGTGGGTGTTCCGCACCGGCCAACCCTTGTCCACCGCCACCGTTGACCAGGTGCTCAAGGATGTCCGAGATCAACGCGACTCGCAGAATCTTGGCGAAGTCGAATGAAGGCATTCCTGGATACCTCCGCGCTCGTGCCAGTCTTCTACGGCGACCATCCCCACCACAGTGCGAGCCTTGACCTGTTTGCGGGATTGAACAAGGAGACTGGCTCATGCGGCGCGCATAGTTTAGTGGAGGTGTATTCGACCCTGACCCGAATGCCCGGCAAGCACCGCGTCAACGCGGAACAGTGCATGCTGTTTATCGATGACATTCGCAAGCGCCTCACCATTGTCGCCTTGGAGGACAAGGAATATGCAGCCATGCTGGAGCGATATTCCGCCATCGGAATTATCGGCGGTGCGATCTATGACGCGCTGCTGGCAAGCTGCGCCCTCAAGTCAAAAGCGAAGACGCTCTACAGTTGGAACCTGAGACACTATGGCCAATTCGGTTCGGATGTCATACGCATCTTAAGGACGCCGTAAACGTCCTTTTCGGCAACCGCAGTCCAGTCTTGGTGCGATCCCCAAGAGTTGCCGATGCACTTGGACCGAGCTTGCGCGCGAAAGCTAGGAACTAAGAGCGTGTTTTGAAAATAGCTTGGGCGATCTTGCGGCGGGGCGGGGCGGCTGGCTTCGTTGCTCCTCAGTCGAAGATCCACGAGGGATATTCTCCTTCGTCGCGCCTCGCCATCCGCCCGCCGCGCTCGCAATCCCTTACCCACGCTATTTTCAAAACACGCTCTAATAAATCATACATTTTGCGCAATTAGGCTTGACGCTAGTCGGCAGCGCTGTCACGTTCTGCAGCCGTCAATGAAAAGCCGATATATCCTCCGCAGCATACTTTACGTCACGTACGCGCTTTTAACCGCGGTTGCGGCAGTGGCGCAAACTCCGATTTACAAGCTGGCAACAACCTCTCTCCTGGAAGGAAAAGCCGCAGGCAGTGACAGCGTTACGCTGGCAGTCTACCCAAACACAAACACTTGGACCGCCATCGCTGGCGCAACGTGGCTTCATTTGAGCCCGAATTTCACGAACGGAATAGGCGGAACCAATGTCATTTTCAGCTTTGACACGAATGCGGGACCAACCCGAACGGGAACGCTCACAATTCAAGGAACAAACGTCACCGTCACACAAGCGGGGTCAAATTATGTTTATGCAAATCCTACCACCGAGCTTTATCCAAACTCTTTGGCTTGGGCGGTTACAGTGGACTCTTCTGGCAATGCTTTTATCGCAAATAATGACACTGGGAATTACTACAATTTGATCAGATGGTCTCGAAGCACCGGGGCCACAAACGTTTTGTTAAACAATTATTACGGAATATTTGCCTTGACGATGGACAACACCCAAAATCCGATCTTTCTCCAATCCAGCACGCTAAGTTCCTACAGTCTTTACAGATATACGATAACCACGGGGCAAGTTTCCAATCTTCTGGCAACCACTCTTAGCAATCCGAGCAGTATGTTTATGGATTGGTCGAATATTGTTTACGTTGCGGATTATGCCGGCGGCGCCGTCAAGGAATGGAATGGATCCGGAGGGTTTTTCGCGGCGCCGACACCAACAGGATACCCAACGGGTGTTGCGGTTGACATACTCGGGAATTTCTACGTTTCAGACGCGCAGGTTGGCCTAAGGACACCCGCTGCGTCCTACAAGTGGAATCCGAATCCCGTCTACATGCCGTACGAAACCAACATGAAGACGATTCTTGCAACAGGGTCGATTCCAAGCGCCATTGCCATTGATGGCTCTGGCAATGCTTATATTGGAGATCGGGGGTTGGGCGTGCTGCTTAAGTGGAGCGCGGCCACGGGAACCACCACTAATTTGGCTGGACAGTACGTCGAACCGTCTTCCATCGCTCTGGATTCGGCCAATAACATCTACTTGGTGGACTACTCCACCTCGCGTGTTTACGAAATACCCAATGTTTATGCAGACCCTACACCCAAGTTTGAGAGCGCCACCGCCGGGCAGGATAAATTGAATCCAGTCATACCTTCCACATTTAATCTCGGATCGCCATTCGCTCCGACGAGCGATTCGTCCTGGCTGAAAATTACATCCACTGCCGCTGGCTATGTTTATTTCAGTTTCACTGCAAATACGAACGTCGCGCGAACGGCGCATATCAGCTTGTTGGGGCAATCCATTCCCATCACCCAACAAGGCGTTACGCCGCCGATTTTGACGGGGCTGAAATTCAAGGGAAATGGAGTGTGCCAGTTTTCGTTCACCAACGTGCCGGGTAAAACATTTAGAGTCGTTTCCTCTCCGGACCTATCTGTGCCGTTCACCAATTGGACAGTCGTGGGGCACGCCACTAACACTTCCGGCACAACCTACCAGTTTACCACCAAGCCTGATACAAGTGACCCGGCGATTTTCTATGGCATTCGCTGGCCATAGCCAAGGCTTGCAGGATGCACCTGCGTTGATGAGCCACAGATCAACACAGATTTTTTTCCGGTTATTTTTTGGAGGCAGGCTCAGGGGTAAAGGTGGGATGGTGGCCGGCGAATTCCCAACTGGCGGGCATGTCCCGCGTTAACGGGATGTTCTCCATGCCGTCGCGGATCATTTGGATGGGGATGGCGTTGTAGGTGAGCACGGTGTCGTTGAATTCGCGCTCTTTCATTTTGCCGGAATCAACGAGTTCATGGTGGAGGGATCGGAGTTCCATGCCGCCAATCATGTAGCCGCATTGATACAATGGGGAATACGAGCCGCCGATGAACCGGCGAACTTCGCTGGTGGCGCCGAAGCGTTCGTGGCCGACGCGGTCGACGAGGAAATCGATCATTTGCTGCGGCGTCATCTGGCCAAGGTGGAATTTCAGGCTGACGATGATGCGGGCGCAGCGGTGGGTGCGCCAGAAGAGCATTCCCATGCGATCCTCAGGCGTTGCGCCGTAACCGAGATCGTATAGCTTCAATTCCCAGTAGAGCGCCCAGCCCTCGACGAGGAACGGCGTGCGAAAGATCGAGCGGTAGGTGCGATTTCGCTCGGCCACAAAGCCCTGCAAGTGGTGGCCGGGAATCAATTCATGCGGCACGACTATCCGGGTGAAATGCCGGTTGTTGCTGCGCATGGACATGAGTTTGTCGTCGTTCTTCATTTCCTCGTTGGCATAGGCGACCATCATGTTCTGGCCACCGTAGGCGGCGAAGGGCAGATTCTTTTGCACTTCGGGCGAGCTCATGGTCAGCCGCCATGTTTCGTCGCAAAGCGGCGGGACGGTGACCAGATCGTGCTCGGTGACGTATTTCACGGCGTCGCGTCCGATTTCAGCGACGAGGTTGTTCTGCTCGCCGGGCGGGACGTAATCCTTCTTCACCTTGGCGAGTGCCGCTTTCCAGTCGTCGCCGAAGCCCATTTCGCGCGCGTTCTTTTTCAACTCGGACTCGCACCAGGCATATTCCTTTTCCGCAATGGCGATGAGTTCCTCCGGCGTGTAAGGAATGCTCTCGGCCACAAGTTCGTCCGCCAGCGCGGCGGCGCCGATGGGATCGCCGACCAGCGGGTCTTCGTCCTTGCCCTTCAAGCCGGCGATGTCTTCCCGCAGGAACTTGGCGTATTCATCAAGGGCCTTGGAAGCCTCGTCGTTGGGCTTCTTCAGCCACCAGGAGAATTCTGGCTGGAAGCCGTCATAAAATGAGAACCACGCGCGCATGGTTCCGCGCAAGTTTTCCACCGCGTCAGCCGTGCGGCGCGCGAGAACTGCCGAGATTTTAATGGGCGGGCCGTTGGTGTCCTTGTCTTTACCTTTGTCCTTGTCGGATTTGGCGGCGTCTTTTTCGTCGGAGTCTGCTTTTGGTTTTTCACTGTCGCCCGTTTTATTGGACCCATCCGACTTATCGGACTTATCCTCTTTCTTGGACTTCTCGGGCTCGTCCGGCTTGTCTTTCTTGATGCGGGCGCGAAGCTTTTTGATCTGGTCCGGGATCCCTCCGATGACTTCCGCGCTGGCGGCAGAATTGACAGTCTCCATCCGGCGCCGGGAGATTTCCAAATCGAGCAGCGGGCGGCGGAAGGGCAGAAGTTCCGTCATTTGCGCGAGCCATACGCGGTTGAGCTTGAGGTCTGCCTCCTCCTCGTTGAGCTTGTTGCGCATGAGCAGGTAATCCACGCGGCCTTGCTGATCGAGGGCGTCGAAATCGACTTGCTTCAGGCGCTCCTGCCATTCCTTGAAGAGCTTGTCGAGGCGGGTGAAACGCTCTTCGGACCATTCCAGGTCGTAAAATCGCGAGGTGTTGGCGTGATCGGCCGAATAGTGGCGGATGAATTCCTCCATGCCGGCAAATTTGGCGGGCGCGTCCTTGGCGCGGGCAAGCGGAGAAAGCAACAGGATCGCGGCCAGAAGCGAGGCGCAGGTTCGAGTCGGACGAAGAATCGCAAACATGGCGGGGAGCTTAGGCAACGGTTTGGGTGCTATCAAATCAATTTGCGTTGTTTCGGGAAGACTGAAAAATTAAACAGGAGGAAAACCGAGAGCACAGAGAAAGATGCCCTTTTTGCCCGACACTGAGTAAAATGCCTTTTTTGCCGAACGATGGTTTTTCCATCTCAGTTTTCTCGGTCTTACTCCTGTTTGAATCCTCTTTTTGCTCGTTAAACGGCGAATTAGCTGGGTTTATTGAAAATCAAGCCGTAATGTTAACCATGAAGAAAGTCAATTCCCCTCGGGTAATTCGCCCACAACTCTTGCAAGCCGACCAAATCTGGCGCATGGCCGAGGGCGAGCTTCGAGTGGGAATGGTTGGCAAATTACTGGTTCATTACAAACTGGGCAAGCTCAACGCCGTTCGCGTCCCCATATCCTGCAATCTGATCACAACCATCGAGAAATATTTGAAAACGAAGAAAGCTGTCCTCATTGCGCCCCCGGCCGTCCAAGCCAGCAAGGCCGCGCGGGTTTAACGCCTCGAACAGCCTCGCCAATGAGCGCCCCCAGATTCCGGCAGCAAACATTCCGACCGTCGTCTGATCCCAAAAATGGGCGCTTCCATCCCGTTTCCCGGCGTGATAGTTTCGTTTGCGTGTTACATGTTGCAGCGAATTAAATCAAATATGCCCATGAACTTCATACGAGCCCTGATTCCTGTTGCTGTGGTGTCCGTGCTGGCGACATCCAATCCGATGCGCGCCGCCGAAACCCAATACAAACTTCTCAAAGAAATTCAGGTGGGCGATCCATCCAGTTGGGACTATTTGTCGGTGGATGCCCCCGACCGCCGGCTGTTTGTCAGCCATGGAACTGAAGTGGTGGTCATTGACATTGATGCCAACACAATCGTGGGCAAAATCTCCAACACTCCCCGAGTCCATGGGTTTGCTCCGGCGCCCGATCTTGGCCGCGGGGTCGCCAGCAACGGCGGGGAAAATAAGGCGAGCATTGTGGATTTGAAGACATTGGAGACGATCACCAAGCTGGAAACCGGGCAGAATCCAGATGGAATGCTCTACGAACCCGGCCAGCATGAGGTTTATTTATTCAACGGAAGGAGCGGTTCGGCGACCGTGATCGACGTCAAAAACGCCAAGGTCGTGGCGACTATTCCCTTGGGCGGCAAACCAGAATTTGGAACTGCAGATCCGGATGCCGGGCGTGTGTTTGATAATCTGGAAGACAAGAATGCCGTTGTCGTTATTGACACCAAAAACCATGCGGTGGTGAACACCTGGCCCATTACGGGAGGCGAAGGACCTTCCGGGCAGGCCATTGACCTTAAAAACCACCGCCTCTTCATTGGGTGCGGGGACAACAATGTGATGGCCATGATGGACAGCACAACCGGAAAGGTCATCACAACTGTGCCGATTGGAGCAGGAGTGGACGCCAATGCCTTTGATCCGGGCACACTATTGGCCTTTGCATCATGTGGGAAAGCTGGAACCGTGACAATCGCCCATGAAGACTCACCTGGCAAGCTAACGGTAATTCAGACGCTGAAGACTGAAATTGGCGCCCGGACGATGACCGTCGATCCCAAGACGCACCGGATTTACCTCGCCGTTGGCCAGCGCAACGGGCCGCCTAATAACTTCAAGGTATTGGCATACGGAATGGAATAGCCAAAGGCCTGCTTTTTGCAGCAGATTCTCCACAGGATCGTTTCCGTCCTTATTCTGGCCGCGCTCGTCTCCGGCTGCGCCCATTACGAGGCCAATCCCGTTTTGCCCCGGCAGACGGCCGAGGAACTCGAATCGCGTTCTCTTGACAGCGCCGCGACGAAAGCTTTCCTCGAAAAATGCCTCCAGACCAATATGGCGGCATGGCCATTGCCGGAATGGGATTTTGAGAAGCTCACACTGGTCGCGTTTTATTATCATCCTGATTTGGACGTGGCGCGCGCCGCGTGGGGTGTCGCGCAGGCTGGCATCGCGACCGCGGGCGGGCGGATCAACCCAACCCTGAGTGTCTCTCCGGCGTATAATTTCAGCCACGTTAACGCTCAACCCGGCCTGAGCCCATGGCTGCCTACGGTATCGCTGGACGTGCCCATCGAGACGGCAGGAAAGCGGTCGAAGCGAATCGCGCAGGCGCAAAACGTTTCTGAAGCGGCCCGCTTGGACATTATCGCAACAGCGTGGGATATCCGCGGCAAAGTGCGCGGCAGCCTGTTGAATATCGACGCAGCCCAGCAACGCCAGCTTCTCTTGCAAAAGCAGATTGAGGCCCAGGAACAAGTTGTCCAACTGATGGAAAAACAGGTGCAGGCTGGCGCGGCGACTCCCTCAGAAATCGTGACTTTTCGCATTGCGCTGCAAAGAGCCCGGCTGGACTTGGCGGACGCGCAACGTCAAAAAACTGAAGCCCGGGCTCAGCTTGCGGAATCGCTCGGGCTGCCGCTGGAGGCGTTGGAAAACATCCGGATCTCGCCAGTCTTCGGCGAAACAAATCTGGCGGAATTGACGGCGAAGGAGGCGCGGCGGAATGCGTTGCTCGGCCGCGCGGACATTTTGTCGGCGTTGGCGGATTACGCGGCTGCCGAGTCCGCCTTGCGCCTCGAAATTGCCCGGCAATATCCAGACCTCCACTTCGGGCCGAATTACAACTGGAATCAAGGCGACAATGTCTGGTCGCTCGCCTTGTCAATGGAATTGCCCATCTTGAATCGGAACCAGGGGCCAATCGCTGAAGCCAAAGCAAAGCGCGCGCAGGCGGCCGCGCGTTTCAAGGCGCTTCAAGCCAAGGTGCTAGCCGGAATTGACAGTGCGGTCTCAAGCTACCATGCGACAGAAACCAATCTGACCATGATCAAAGAGCTGGCTGAAACTCAAGCACGGGCTCGTGACGCGGTGGCCGGCCAGGTTCAAGCGGGAGCGGCGAGCCCATTGGAGCTGTTAACCGCTAAACTGGAGTACGCGCTGGCGGAGATCGGTTTGCTGGAGGCGCGCATCAAACAGCAACAGGCGCTGGCCGCCATTGAGGACGCCCTGCAGCGCCCCATCGGCTTAATAACATCGGCGGTCGCCGCAACCAGTCCGGAATCCATGCAAAGGAAAATGCCGTGAAGCGAACCATACTTTTCATTTCCGCCCTCGCGGCAGCCTTTGGCTGCGGGATGTGGTGGCATTCAATCCACACTGTCGCACCCGAGCCCGCCGCGGCGAAGCCGCCCGATGAAGAAGGGACCAAAGTCACCCACGACGAACATGGGAATACCGTGATCACGATGAGCGACGAGGACCAGGGCGACGCGGGCATTGTGTTTGCCAACCCAACGGCGGGGCAATGGAGCCCTGAAACCAAAGGCTATGGCCGAACCATGGATCCGGCGGCCCTTTCCGAAGTGGTCAATGAGCTGGTTTCGGCCAGAGCGGCCTCCCACGCAAGCGAGCTGGAGTGGGAACGGCAAAAGATGCTCAACGGGCAAACCAACACATCCGTGCGCGCCTTGCAAACCGCCGAAGCCGCCGCCCAGCATGATCAACTTGCAGTCGCTGCCTTGCGCGACAAACTGACACTGGTTTGGGGCAAAGCCATTGCCGAGCGGGCGGATTTGCCGGAATTTGCAAAGTCGCTCGCTGCGCGGCAGGCCGCTCTGGTTCGCGTGGATTTATTGGCCGGTGATGTCCTTGATCCTCCTCCCGCCAGCGCCCGATTAGTCACCCTGTCGGACAAAACTTTAAAAGCGAGCTTTGTCGCTCCGGCGACGGATGTTGATCCGCAAACCCAGGGACAAGGGCTTATCTTTCTTGTCCAACCCAGTGACCCCGCGTTGTCCCCGGGAACGGCGGTAACGGCTTGGCTGCCTAGACCAGGGGAGGCAATCCCCGGCGTGATCATCCCGCGCGATTCAGTGGTGCGTTTCGAGGGTTCGGGCTGGATTTACCTCATGAACAAAGACAAGGGCGGCGAGGCTTTCACACGCACAACAATCCCGCTGGATCGGCCAACGGAGAACGGCTGGTTCGTGACAGGAACGGTCAAGCCGGAGGATTACATCGTTGTCACCGGGGCGCAGATGCTCTTGTCCCAGGAGCTCAAAGCCGCGATGTCTCCCGACTAAATGCGTTGGAAAAAGATATGATGCGATCACGGCATTGCCTCCTGCGCCGAGCCAAAAACAGGCCCGTCCCATGCTAAATTGGATCGTTCACTTTTCACTGCGCTTTCGTGGTGTGGTCACGGCTTTGGCGTGCATCCTGACCGGTTACGGCCTCTATGTAGCCTCTCATGCCAAACTCGATGTCCTCCCCAATTTCGTGCCTCCCGAGGTAAGCGTTGAAACGGAAGCGCCGGGCCTTTCCCCGGAGCAGGTCGAAGTGCTCGTGACCAAGCCCATTGAAAACTCAATCAACGGCCTGGGAAACATGGCCTCGCTGCGGTCGGAATCCATCTCGGGATTATCCACCATCACCGCCGTGTTCAAGGACGGAACGGACATCTTCATTGCCCGCCAGATGCTCAATGAACGCCTGGTTGAAACAGCGGGGGAATTGCCCGCCAGCGTGAAGCGGCCGGTGATGTCGCCGCTTACTTCGTCCACCATGGACCTCTTAAAAATCGGGCTGGTTTCCACCAATCTTTCGCCGATGGACCTTCGCTCGCTGGCGGATTGGGAAGTCAAACCCCGGTTGCTGTCCATCCCGGGCGTGGCTCGCTGCATCGTTTTCGGCGGAGACGTCAGGCAGTTGCAGGTCCAAATTCAGCCAGACCGGCTTATGGCGTTTGGCCTTTCGCTTAATGACGTCATCACTGCGGCGCGCGAATCCACAGAGGTCGTGGGAGCGGGCTTTGTTGAGAATGCCAACCAGAGAATCCTCATCCAGCCCGAGGATCCGGCCTTGACGCCTGATACCTTGGGAAACGTCGTTGTCGCGCAAAGTCATGGACAGAGCGTGCGGCTGAGAGAAATCGCAAACGTCGTCGAGGCAGGCGCGCCGAAATTCGGCGATACGCTCATTCAAGGCCAGCCCGGCATTTTTCTCTCGCTGGGCAGTCAATATGGGGCCAACACCATGGAGGCCACGCTGGCGGTGGAAGCTGCCTTAAAAGACATGCAGCCTCTATTTGACAGGGAACAGATAAAAGTTTACCCGAGACTGCACCGGCCGGCGACGTTCATCGAGAATTCGTTGCACAATATCAATCATTCCCTCTACTTGGGCGCGGCCCTGGTGGCGGTCGTTCTCTTTTTGTTTCTCGGCCACTTCCGGACGGCATTCATCTCGTTGACAGCCATCCCGCTGTCATTGCTCACCGCGATCATCGTTCTGGATAAGTTTGGAATTACGCTGAACACGATCACGGTCGGCGGGCTTGCCATCGCCATTGGCGCGGTCGTCGACGATGCCATCATCGACGTCGAAAATATTTTCCGGCGCCTGCGTGAGAATCAGGCGCTGGGCCACCCGCGCTCATCGTTTCAAGTGACCTTGGACGCCTCCCTGGAAGTCCGCACCGCCGTCGTCTATGCGACGTTCATCGTCGCGTTGGTGTTCGTGCCGGTGCTGACCCTGACCGGCCTTCAGGGCAGCTTCTTTGCGCCCCTGGCCCTGAGCTATATTTTGGCGATCATGGCTTCATTGGGAGTGGCGCTTACTCTCACTCCCGCGCTCTGCCTTTTGTTTTTTTCGAAAGGAGTGAAAAACCATGCCGAGCCGGCCCTTCAACGCTGGATCAAATTGGCCTACGGGAAGACTCTCGAGTTCGTCGCCCGCGGGCCGGAAATTTTATTGGCTGGCGGCCTCCTGCTCTGCGTTGGCTCGCTTTTTTTGCTGAAAGGCCCTGGCGACCAGATGCTGCCGGACTTCCGCGAAGGCCATTTTGTTTTGCAGGTTCAGGCTGTGCCCGGCACTTCATTGCCTGAAATGCGGCGGTTGACCGCGGAAATCACCCGGCTGGTTCTGGCCAAGCCAGAGGTCGCCACCGTCGAAGTCCAAATGGGCCGCGCCGAGCAGGGTGAAGATACCTGGGAGCCCAATCGTTGCGAATTTCATGTTGAATTAAAGGAAAACATTCCCGGCCTGGCGCAGGCGAAATTAATGGACAGCCTGCACGATATGATCGATGGCTTTCCCGGAATCCAAGGCGAGGTCGTGACCTTTCTGGGCGACCGCATCAGTGAAACGATAACGGGCGAATCAGCCCCGGTGGTGGTCAATATTTACGGCGACGACCTCGACCTGATCGACGACAAAGCCAAGGAAGTCGCCGCCGTTCTCCAGAGCATTCCCGGAGGAAAGGATGCGCAAGTGAAATCCCCGCCCGGGGCGCCTCGCATGGCAATTCGGCTGCGGATGGACCGGCTGACGCAACTGGGCTTTCGGCCCGCCGAAGTTCTGGACGCGGTCCAGACTGCCTACCAGGGCACCGTCGCCGCTCAAATCCACCAAGGCAGCAGAGTCACGGATGTCAACGTGATCCTGGATCCTTCGTGGCGAAAGGAGCCGGAGCAAATTGGCGCGCTGATGGTGAAAAATCCAGCCGGCACCGTCATTCCGTTGCGGGATCTGGCCGACATTTATTTGACTACAGGCCGCTATTCCATCCTGCATGATGGCGCAAGCCGGCGGCAGGTGGTGACATGCACGCCCTCCAAGGAAGCCAACATTGGCTCATTCGTGAGCAGCGCGGAACGCGAAGTATCGGCTCGCGTCAAGTTTCCCAAAGGAATTTACGCGGTCTTTGGCGGAGACGCCGAGGCGGCCGCCCAAGCGCGCAAAGAATTGCTCATCCACTCCTGCATGGCGGCTGCCGGGATACTTCTTCTGCTGATTGTCGTGGCGCGGACTTGGAGCAATCTTTTGCTGGTGCTGGCAAATGTTCCGTTTGCGTTGGTAGGGGGCATCCTCGCCATGTGGGCCAGCGGGAAATTCGGTTCGGCGGGGGACAGCGCCATGACGATTGGTTCTCTTGTCGGCTTCGTGACGCTCTTTGGCATCACGATGCGCAATTCCATCATGATGGTTTCGCACTTTGAGCACTTGGTCATCGTTGAGGGCGTGACCTGGGGCATGGCCGCCGCAATTCGCGGAGCCTCCGAGCGGGTCGTTCCCATCCTCATGACCGCGCTGGTGACGGCAATGGGCTTGCTGCCTTTGGCAATGGGCACCGGAGAGGCCGGCCAGGAAATTGAAGGGCCAATGGCTCTGGTCATCCTGGGAGGACTGATTACCTCGACGACGCTTAACCTGCTCATTTTGCCAACGCTCGCCTTGCGCTACGGAAAATTCGGCGTCAAAAAGCCTGACGAGGCTTGAGTCCTGAGAATGGATTGCGCTGAATTTTGCTATTTTCCAATCCTGTAAAGTCCTCCGTCCGTCCGCAGCAAGATGGCTCCGTCCACGAAGGCCGGAGTGGCCACCAATGGCCCCGCGACTCTGCTCTCGGCTAGCTTCTCAAACTGCTTTCCCGCTTTCACCACAGTTGCTCGTCCATCCTGCGCGAAATAGTACACCCGGCCCTCGGCATAAAGCAGCGACGCAAGGTGCAGGCCACCCAGCCGTTCCTGCCAGTAAACCTGGCCGGTTCGCACATCGCCGCACGAAGCCATTCCTGAGTCGGATACCCAATAAATTTCGTCTCCGACGAGCACGGGCGACGACATATTCGGGACCTGCCGGAGCATCTTCCAGCCAACATGGGTCGCTGTCACATCGCCCTGGCCGTCCACCCGCGCCGCGACGAATTGAGCCTTCTCGAAACCCGTGCTAAAAATCGCCAACCCGTCGCCGAAGACCGGTGACGAACCCATGGAATAGCCTTCGCCGTGATGCGCGCGCCACAACTCCCGACCAGTCGCCGGGTCGTAGGAAACCATCCATTGCGCGCACGGCGCCAGCAACTGCGTTTGCCCTGCACCGCTGATAATCAGAGGTGTAATAAAGGATTTCTTAAGATGCCCGCCTTCGGCATTCATCGGCGGGCGATCCACTTTCCAAACTAGCTGGCCCGTTCGCGTGTCGAGGGCGGAGACATATTGGGCATCGCGCCCATCGCGGACAAGCACGAGCAGGTTGCTCCACAGAACGGGAGAACTGCCGGGGCCAAATTGGTGGTCCACCGGAAGTTTCGCCGTCCAAAGAACCTTTCCTGTTTCGGTGTCAAGGCAAGCGGTGCCAAAGGCGCCAAAGTCGCAGTAAAGCCGGCCTGGCTCAACGACAGGAGTGGGCGTGGCCCAACTGTTGTAGGAATGAACCGGCGCCGGTTGGTCAACTGCAAAAAGCGGCGTCCGCCAGATTATGGTTCCACGAGCCGCGTCGACGCCGACTGCTTCCAAGTCCACGTGTTCGGCACTCGTCATGTCTTCCCCATACAGTGAGACGGGCTTGACGCCGCGCTCAATTGCCGTTGTCAACCAAATGCGATCACGCAGCATGATTGGTGAGGAGTGTCCGCGCCCGGGGACGGCGAGTTTCCATGCCACGTTATTGCTCTCGCTCCAGCTTAACGGGACATTCGTGGCCGGCGAGACGCCGTCGCCGCGCGGGCCGCGGAATCCCGGCCAGTTGGCGTTCTGGCTGGCCTCGGCGGCTCTCACCGCCAACGTCGCTGCGACCGCAAATTTAATGAGTGAGCGCATCATCGGTGAGTTTCACGTCCAGAGTCAGACAGTGGCGGACGCCTGTTAGTTCAAAGTGACAAATGCGCGGCGCGCGGATTTAAGCGCTGACAAATAGACAAATAAGCAAACCCCCCTTTCCCAATAGTATTGCCGCGTGAAGCTGCTTTGCTAAGCTCCGCTCATGTCGAGGCTGAACTTTTTGGCGGCTCCGAAGACCTTCCTCCACCGCTTCGGACATGGTCGCCTTCGCGATGCATCCGCGCGCGCCGTCCTGTTTCTCACTCTGCTGTGCCTGCCTGCGCGGCCGGACGATTTGGCCGCTGCTCCGCTTCCGGCGAGCACGGATGTGCGGCCGGTGATGGAGAAATTCGGTTTGACACCTTGTCAACAAGGCGCTCGCGGGACTTGCTCGGTTTTTACCATGCGGAATGCGCTGGAATTCGCTGTGGCGGAACGACAGGGCCATTGCCCCCGGCTCAGCGTGGAGTTTCTTAATTGGGCGGCAAACAAGGCCTGTGGCAACAGCAAGGATGGCGGTTTTTTCTCGGAGATGTGGAAGGGCTTTTCCGCCTATGGGATTTGCCTCGACGAAGATTTGCCTTACAAGCGTGAATTCGATGCCACGCTGACTCCACCCATCGCGGCAACGGCCGACGCGAAAACCCGCCTCGGCCTCGGGCTGCGGCTGCATTGGATCAAGGAATGGGACGTCAAGACCGGATTGACGGATGCCCATGTCGCGGCCATTAAACAAACACTCGTCTCGGGATGGCCCGTGGCCGCGGGTTTCCGCTGGCCCAAAAACCCGAAATGGATCGGCGGCATCCTGCAAATGTGCGGCCCCGGCGAGGTCTTCGATGGGCACAGCGTGCTGCTGGCGGGTTATCGCGACGACGCGGCGCAACCCGGCGGCGGCGTCTTCATTTTCCGCAATTCGGCAGGCGAGGCCAAAGACGGCCAAATGCCGTACGCCTACGCCCGTGATTACATGAACGACGCGGTTTGGATCGACTTCGAAAAACGGGCCCAGCCCATTTCCGCGGCCGAAACGCAAACGCCTATTATGCTTGACACACTCGGGGCACTGACAAAATTGCCCGCCGGCCGCAATCGCCGCGTTTCCAGCAACGAGCAGCCAGACTGGCACGACGCCAACATGGACATGACCATCCTGCCTCCCGGCAAATCTCTTGAAATGCCGCTGCTGCAAGGGCCGGGTGTCATTACTCACATCTGGATGACCAGCCACGCAGGACGGGTGGATGAGCTGAATGCGCTTTCGCTGCGTGTTTATTGGGACGGCGCGAAAGAGCCGGGCATCGCGGCGCCGCTGGGGGAATTCTTCGCCGTCGGCCAGGGCACACCCGCGCCGGTCGAAAGCGTGCCGGTGCAGGTTTCGCCCACGGGAGCGCTCAGTTGTTATTGGCGGATGCCATTCGCCAAGTCTGCCCGCATCGTCGTGCGCAATGACAATCCGAACCGTACCACCGGCCTTTACTGGCAGGTGGATTACGTGGAATTGGACAAGCTGCCGGAAGAGACGCCTCGATTTTACGCGCGCTATCGCCAGGAATATCCAGCCGTCATGGGACGCGATTACGTCGTGGCGGATTTGGAAGGGCGCGGGTCCTACGTCGGCACCGTCATGTGCGTGACAAAAGCGCAGGACGGATGGTGGGGCGAAGGCGATGATTTTTTCTACATCGACGGCGAAAGCGCGCCCAGCCTGCAAGGCACGGGCAGCGAAGATTATTTCAATGACGCATGGGGTTTTCGCGTGCGAACCAGCCCCTGGTTTGGGCAGCCGCGCTGGCAGGGAGATTCGGCGGGCGACTCGGGAATTGCCTACCGCTGGCATGTGCTGGATCCCGTAGGATTTTCCAAGTCGCTGAAGGTCGCCTTCGAGCACAAAGGCAATTGCGATGATGATCTCAATGGCTTTTTCATCGAGCGCCCCGACTTCATCAGCAGCGTGGCTTTCTGGTATCAACTTGGCGAACCAAAGCCGTCCGAAGAATTGCCGCCTTTCCCCGACCGCAGCGTTCCATGGCAAACCACGCACCTCGTCAGAAAGTTTCGAGAAACAAAGGTTACCGGCGGCGAGAAGCCAATCGTGTCCTTTTCCGGCATGATGGGCGCGCGCCCGATTCTGCGCTGGCCAAATGCGAAGGCCGGCGCGCGCTTGACGATTCCCTTCGACGTGGACAAGGACGGACGCTACGCCATCCGCGTGATGGCCGAAGCCGCGCCGGATTACGGAGTGTGCGACGTCGAACTGGACGGCAAGGTCGCTCTGGCTGGAGCGGATTTTCGCGCAGCGGATTACCAGGAATTTGACCTTTCTCTGCACACCAACTATTTCAAAGCGGGCGCGCACGAGATTTCCTTCGTGGCCCGGGCGATGGACGGTGAAAAAGCCTGGCCCATTGCGGTGGAATTGCTGAGGCTTCTGCCCCTCCCGCCGGAAGCCACGCGCACTGTCAAGAATCACAATGAAGCGCACTTTATCCGGCTCGGCATTGGGCGCGCCGTCTACGCCTACCGGCTCGCCTATGGTGCATTGCCAGAATCGCTCGAGACATTGGTCAAGGCGGGGCTGATGGACGCCCGCTATCTGGCCGATGAAAACAACATCCCGCTGCAAGCGCATCGCGACGGCGATTTCATCGTCGTGGAAAGCAAAGGGCCGGAGGCCTGGATATGGCGCTGGCAGGGGCTGGACGCGCGGCGGTGATACCGGTCTACCAACTAAGCAAGGACGAGCGCGGCATTCAGTCGGCGCAGCGAGCGACCCTGTCAACTTTAAGATTGGGATATGCGAGAACACATGGACTATTTGGCTCTGACGAATGGTGGCAGAAAATCAAACTTGGCAAATTGCGCACGTTTCGTATTGCCGGGACGATTGTTAAACTGCGCGAGGGCTGCTGGCACGGACCCGAAGTATTTGTCATGTTAGGGGAAGACGGCAAAGAAACTACTTGGCTCCGTTACGCGAACACGAGGGAGTTGAATGAGCTCTACGCCGAAGGGAAGCGCGTGGAAATTGACTATGTCTTCCAACGTTTGCGTTTTTTTTCAATAGTTTCATGTCTCAAAAAACTTAAGGTGCCGATTGAAATCAGGGTTGAGGAATCATCTCCATCTGCGTGACAAAAGCAGTTGGTCGTCAGGGCATCTTCAGCCGATAGAATCCGGGCCGAGCAGCTTGGGCGACACTTGCACTGACAAGTCCGTTGGTTATTCCGTTGGTTGCGAGAAGTCCCGCAGGCACTGCCGACCAAGAATGGGACGATAAATTGGTCGTAAATTGCAATTGGAACCCATTCGCGCTCGGCGGCCACGCGAGGTTTATCGCGCCATTTGTTGACAGGCTCGCCGTTAGCTTCGGCGGGGACATTCCGTATAACGTCACTACTCCGTAGCCGGGCACATTGACGGTGGCATTTCCATTGGTGATCGAATTTGTCGAAGACTGCCAATAGCTTCCCGAGCTTGAGGTATAAGTTTGCCATGAAGTAATGCCAACAGGATTCGCCGGGGATTGAATCGTGGCTTGTGCAGGCGTATTCGTGGCGTTGATCAGGACCATGGTCATTGTGCCGTTGGTCGGATGCCAGAAGGCGCAGGCAGTCAGCGCGGACGCCCCGGTCACAGCCGTGTTGACACAAATTGAATTGGGGCGAATGTAGCGAAAAAAATGTTTGACTGCCACGTATTTGGGCGAATTCGTCAGGGTGGACGAATCGGTGAGCGTTTCTGAGCCGACGGGGCTTCCATCCGTCATTTGCCAGTAGGCCCATGCGCTTTCTTTTCCGGCGGTCAGCGCTTGCTGGATGCGCAACGCAATGCTCCATGCGCCGTTGCCGGGAAATCCGGTAGAGGGACTCAGCCATGTCGTGTCTTCGCCGGACGTTTCGGTCATCCACGATTTCTTGCCGTAGGCCGCGATGCCAGAAACGTTGTTCGGAATGCCGGGGCCGGGACTTGCGCCCCAGCCGTTCACCCACCAATCCCATTGCGTGGGCGTCGCCGCGGCGGCGCTGACTCCATCGCTGTCGTAACCGTGAATGCAGAAGAACGATTCCGCCGCGGCGGCAGCCGGATCAGCGGCCACGTCTTGGAGGAATTGCAGATTCTTATCCGCCTCCGTGCTGCCGCTCCGGTATTGCCACATGCCGTAGGCGCCGCCGGAAAGCACATCCTCCGGCCCCATGATTTTGATGCCGGCGAGATCAGGATACTGATCCAATTCCGCGCGAACCGCCTTGAGCACCGCGACATATCCCGCCCCAAGCGGATAAAAGCAACTGTTGTAGAACTCATCGAAGTCCAATTCATTTTGCAGGCTGATGGCGTAAAACGGCACGCCGTAGGCATTTTGAAATCCGCGCAATTCAGCGGCGGTGGCGCGGGCAAATTGTGTCAATGCGCTGGTCGGCCCCGTGCCGCCTAGCGCGGAATCGTCAAACTGCGGAAGCGGTGTGCCCGATGTGTCAAACATGCCGCCCGCGAAATTCCCCAGCCAGATGAACGGGAACGGCGCGCCATCCGCCGGCAGTCCTGCGCCGCCGCCCTGATATGTATTTCCATCGGTCATCTTCACCCACGGCATCGGCGACCAGAACGAGCCGAATAACTTGAAATCGCCCAGCGCGGTGACCGCCGCCTTCCCGGCCTGCGCGGTCAACCCGGCCACTTGCTGCCCGCTGCCGCTGGCGGTGAAATTGAAATAGGCAATGTTCGAGTCAATGTTCGGCCCCATCACCGCAATCCTGCTCTGGCTGCCGTTGAAGATATTCGTATAGTTGGCGGCGTTGGTGTAGGCGCGGACGTAATTGCCGCCGGGGCCGGGATTCCCGTAGCCGGGGGAATTGTAGGAATTATCCGAATACGGCGAAATAAACGACGGCGAAAGATCCATCCGCAGCATGGACGCTTGAAGATCGCCGAAATAGAGGTTTGTCCACCACGTGGTTTGAATCGCCTCGGCTCCAGATTGGCAAGTTCCGAAGCCATCAATGATCTGGCGCAATCCCGCTGGGGACGTATCGATGGTTACCGTTTGCGCGTCCGCCTGCGCGCCAGCGAGGAAGACGATACCCCCAGCGATACCGAAAGCAAATCGAAAACGTCTCACGCGTGGTTCAAGCATTGGATGAGGGCGAATGGAAGTCAATGGCACACATGCGGTTCGGGTCTCGATTCATTTTATTAAAAAGGGGTGCGATTGGGTGCGATTTACTGCGATTAGGTGCGATTAGGTGATACTGGAGCTGTGATCCTAAAAGCACTGGTGCTAGTCTCGCGACGCCGTGCCGATAATTCCAGATCCCCGCATTGAATAGGCCCAGCGCCAATGCAGACCCTCCGAATCACCCGTGCCGACCCTTTTTGTTGGGTTCCTCGCTGTTTTCAATGGAACAATGATGGTGCAGGCATCTTGATGAAAATTTTCAGGGAACGACGGAAAGACGCCGCGTTTCATGCAACCCGACAGCGCGGGAAGAAATGTTGCGGGTCTGTTGCGGGTTTGTTGCTATTTTTGTTGCCCCTTATCTCGTTGATGGTCAACCGTGTAGCGGGTGTTGCCCCTTTTTCGAGATCATACGCTATACCGAGCTTTGGCCAAGCCAGTGCCAAGCCTGGATTCCAAATGGGTTGTCCCGCAATGACGGCTAACGAGTTGTCTCATTGCACCGAAAATGGCGAGGAACCCAATGGGTTTAGCTTATCCGGTCGACGGAGAAAAGTGAAATTAGAGTGATGTTGCCATCTGGCGGCTGTCCCATTAGATTGAAGTGCTTGCCCTCAAGGCGGGTTGTTGAATGAGCCAGATATTAAGTTACTTATACATCGCCGTAGGGGTCGTTTTCCTCTTCGGGGCGGCCATCTTTGTGCATGAGTTCGGCCATTACTGGGTCGCGCGCCGACGGGGCTTGAAGGTCGAGGAGTTTGCCATCGGCTTCGGGCCGCCGATTTTTTCGTGGACGAAGAATAATATACTTTATTCGCTGCGGTGGATTCCGGCGGGCGGGTTTGTCAAATTGCCGCAAATGATTACGTCCGCGGCGCTTGAGGGCGGACCGAAGCCCTCGGAATCGCTGGAGACCGAGATCCTTCCTCCGGTTTCCGCGCTGTCCAAGATTCTCGTGGCAGCCGCCGGCCCGGCCATGAACGTCATCTTCGCTTTTGCCTTGGCGGGGCTGATTTATTTTGTGGGTTTGCCGGTTCATGTCAGCCCGCCGATCATTGGCTACGTGAATCCAGACTCCCCAGAAGGAAAAATGGGGATCAAGGAAGATGACAAAATCGTGGCCATCGACGGCAAACCGGTAAAATCATGGGACGATATCTACCACTTTACGATTCTTGCCCTGACCAATCAGTTTCAGGTGACGATTGTCCGGGATGCCACCTCGAATAATTACACGATCGTCGCGGAGTCCACGCCAGGATTGGGCAAGATGTTCAACCTCGCCCCCAAGGATCATCTGATTGTGGGAGAGGTGAAGCCGGGTTCGCCAGCGGAGAAAGCTGGCCTGAAACCCAAAGACGAAATCGTGTCCTTGGCCGGGGCGCTCATCACCAGCCACGAACAATTTACCAACCTTGTGCAAAAATGGGGCGGGAAGCCGACGGCCATGGTCGTCAAACGGAACGACAAGGAAGTCGCTTTTGAAGTGACGCCGGTGCTCGACTCAAATCCCAAGGAGCCCGGGGAGAAAAGCTTTGTGATCGGCTTCTTCTTTGCGCCCGGCACCGATCATTTCGCCATCGAACATCCGCTGCCGATGCAGCAGTTGCGCGATGTCTTGAGCCAGCTTGCGGGGACGTTTTCCGCGCTGGTGCATTGGAGGCAAAGCGGCGTGCGCGCCAGCGATCTGGCTGGTCCGGTCGGCATCGCCAGCATGCTGGCCGTCGAGGTGAAATCCGATTACCGCCTGGCCCTGCATTTCCTTGTCATGCTCAATTTGAACCTGGCCATTCTCAACATGCTGCCGATTCCTGTGCTTGACGGCGGGCATATCGTCATGGCGATCATCGAAAAAATACGCCGCCGCCCGATGGAGGTGCGGTTCCTGGAATATACGACAACCGTTTTTGCCGTCTTGCTGATTTCGCTGATGCTTTACATCACCTTTTTCGATCTCAAACGGCTGCCGTTGCTGCGGATGCTTTACAATCGTCAAACCAAGATCGAGCCGGCGGAGCAGGTGGAACATCCAGCCCCGGCCAATGCTCCCGCTCCGCAAGGGGCTCATTGAACCATGCGTTACTGCGAATCTCCCTTCCTTTACCGTCGTCGCCACACCCGCGAAGTCATCGTGGGCGATCCAGCCCGCGGAGGCGTCATCATCGGCGGCGGCCATCCAGTCGTGAAGCAATCCATGATCACCTGCGACACGATGGATACCGCCGAGTGCGTGAAGCAA
This sequence comes from uncultured Verrucomicrobiae bacterium, assembly GCA_963764165.1. Taxonomy (GTDB): domain Bacteria; phylum Verrucomicrobiota; class Verrucomicrobiia; order Limisphaerales; family Palsa-1400; genus Palsa-1400. The sequence goes on along the minus strand of CAVXRD010000001.1, from coordinate 1,464,347 downwards.
TCTCTCGAACTCGCCGCCGTCGGCTGCCAGATCACGCGCATCACCGCGCCCACTGTGAAAGACGCCGCGAATTTGCGGAATATCGTGGCCGAATTGCGCGCCCGCGGCTGCCTGACGCCCATTGTCGCCGACATCCATTTCAAGCCCGAAGCCGCCATGGAAGCTGCCAAATGGGTTGAGATGGTGCGCGTCAATCCCGGCAATTACGCTGACAAGAAGAAGTTTGCCATTCGCGAATACAGTGACGACCAGTACGGCGCGGAACTTGTCCGCATCGAAGAGCAATTCAAGCCGCTGGTTTTGTTCTGCAAGCAATTGGGCCGCGCCATGCGCATCGGCACCAATCACGGCTCCTTGAGCGACCGCATCATGAACCGTTACGGCGACACGCCGCTCGGCATGGTCGAGAGCGCGCTGGAATTTGCCCGCATCGCCCGCGCCTGCGATTTTCACAATTTCAAATTCTCGATGAAGTCGAGCAATCCCAAGGTCATGATCGAATGCTACCGCATGCTGGTGGCGCGATTGGAGGAGCTTGGGCCGGATTGGAATTATCCGATCCACCTCGGCGTCACCGAAGCGGGCGAAGGCGAGGATGGGCGCATCAAGAGCGCCATCGGCATCGGCTCGCTCTTGTGCGACGGCCTCGGCGACACGATTCGTGTTTCGTTGACAGAGGATTCTCCGCACGAAATCGCCGTCTGCACGGATTTGCTGGGGCAGGTTCCGTTGCTGACCAGCGCGGACGCCACCGGGCTTTCTGAGAAGGATTGGCCCTTTGAGCCCTTCGCATTCGACCGCCGGGTGACGCCGGAAATCCAGCTTAACGAGCAAATCAAATGCGGCGGTCAGCAGACGGTGCGGGTCGTCGTGACGCGGGCGACGTGGGAAAAAGTCGCGCCGAAAATCCGCCCGCGCGATGATGTTCGCCCGGAGGGAGTTTACGAGGATTTGAACATCTTCGAGATCGACCCGACCAAGGATTTTGAAATCAATTGCGACACGCAGCTTGTCACCGTGAAGGATGACCTCGCGCTTCCACCGGTTGCGGCGTTCCGCCTGCTGGCGTTGAAATTGAAACGGCTCGGGCGAACAAATCCAATTTTGTTGAAGGACTGCCTGACATTTGAACCGGTGCCGCTGGAGCCGAAGATCGCGCTGTTGCGCGCGGCGATGGTGATCGGGTCATTGCTGGCGGATGGGATCGGCGACGCAATTTTGGTTCGCGGCGAAGCAGGCGGCGGGCAAAGCCTGCGCCTTGCTTACAATATACTGCAGGCCGCAGGTTGCCGGAGTTTCAAGACCGATTACGTCGCGTGCCCTTCGTGCGGACGCACGCTTTTCAATCTGCAAACCGTGACCGCGCGAATCAAAACGCGCACCCAGCATTTGAAAGGCGTGAAAATCGCCATCATGGGCTGCATCGTCAACGGGCCCGGCGAAATGGCGGACGCTGATTTCGGATACGTCGGCGGCGCGCCGAACAAGATCAATCTTTACGTCGGCAAGAATCCGGTGAAGTTCAACATTCCCGAGGAAGAAGCCGTTGACCGACTGGTTGACCTGATCCAGGAACACGGCAAATGGGTCGAGCCTGAGCATGTGACAACGTAAGGCATCCCTGTCCTCCGTAGCTTTGGCGTGGGAGGATGGCGAAATTTGCTCATTCTGCGTGATTTCCTTGTCACGACGGACAAGAAATTTGTTTTCCAATCGCATCAACTAATGGATGCCCGCACGATTTAGGAATTCTGATCTCTCTGGCATTCTCAATGCTCATCAATTCATTCCGGAAACCAAGTCGCGCAAGTCGTGTCTTTGCAGCCCGGAGTGAATGAAGAAAATCGAAGCCATCATCAAGCCGTTCAAATTGGACGAGGTGCGTGATGCATTGTTTGAACTTGGAATCAGCGGGATGACGGTCAGCGAGGTTTCGGGATTTGACCGCCATCACGACCGCACCGAGATGTTTGAAGGCAAGGAATACAGCGCGGAGTCGATGCCCAAAGTCAAACTGGAATTAGTATTGGCAGACAGCGAAGTTCAGCCTGCAGTGGATGCGATTCTCAGCGCCGCCAAGACAGGAAAGAACGGTGATGGCAAAGTATATGTGACGTCGGTTCAGGACGCAGTCCGCATTCGCACCGAGGAGAAAGGCGCGGAAGCGTTGTAGACGCTGGCAGGGCGAGGCTCCTGCCGAGCCGTCCCATTATTCCCCTTGGTCCCCATTCCTCCCATAGAGATGGGAATAATGGGACCAATGGGTTTCCAAGAATCGATCAAATCTTCCAATAAGGCTTCGCGCTGGCGTCGAGCAGCTCGAAAAGCTGGCGAATAGCCGGCGGAATTTCTCCCATCAACGAAGCGAGGCGCGCGCCCACATTCCCATCATATTCTCCAAGGCGGAATTGGGTGAGCAGTTCATTGAGCGCCTTCTTCTGTTCCGCCGACGTCAAGGCCGCCAACAGCCTGGTGTCCAAATCCTGCGCCGAAAGTGAAATGGACGGGAACGCGCTCTTGATCAAATTTGCGTCCAGCAAGTAACCCTCGAGATCGGGAAAATCCGTGGTGACGACTTGCTCCGGCGGCAGTTGCAGGCGCTCGATCAACGGCTTGCGGCAGCGGCTGGCCGCGTCGCTTCCGTTTCCAAACACCGCGAACACGAGCGTGTGGACGAAACTGCTCATCGCGATGCGCGTGTTCGCATAATAGTGCAAGGTGTTCGCGCCCTCCATATCGAGGAACTGCACTCGGATGTGAAAGTTGAACTTGCGCGCCCACGCCTCAAAAATCAGAACATGCTCCGGCTGCTCGACAAACACGATGGCGTCCGACTCGAAACTGAACGAAGGCTTCACGCCAAGCTGCTCGATGACTTCCGGCGCCTCTTTGGCCGTGACGGGCACGACGACTGTTGCCTTGTCCGGCCCGCGCTGGACGATAAACAGCGACGACAGCGGGCACGAAGCCGCGATGGAAGTGGAATGCGTCGCAATGTAAATTCGTTTTGACTTCGATTCCTCGCGCAGAAATTGGAACAGGCCGATTTGCGCCTTCGGATGCAAATACGTTTCCGGCTCCTCGACGCAGACCCAGCCGCCCGGCTTTGTCAATACGACTTTCGCCACAATCGCCACCAGCGAGCGCGTGCCAAAGCTCATCTGGTCGATGGAGTAGACGAGGTCTTCGTCCGCGTCGTCGATCATGCCGAGCGTCGCTTCGTTTTGAATGGTGGGGGTGTAAAGTTTCCCGAGGTCAGGAACCAATTTGGAAACTTCCGATTCAATTTTTCGAAATTGCTTGGGCTTGTTGTTGTAGAGCCAATGCAGCACATCCGGCAGATTAGACACGTCCGCGGCCAATCGATGCTCGCCCAGGATCGGAGAAGTGCTTGGCACTTTCCGCAGCGGATCAGCCCATTCGAGGTTGGTGAATTGCTGATGAATGGCGTCGGCAATTTCATGGGAAATGGGAAAGGCCGCGCAACCTTCCGGCTGGCCCAGGCGCAGGCGATAGGGGGCGATGAGGTCGGGATTGGTTTCCATTCGGAGCGGTTCGTCCGGCAATTCGCCGCTGCATCGCCGGCACAGCCCTTCCAATTGCCCGCACAACGCCTCGACGCTGAAGGCTGTTCCTTTGACAGAGAAAATGACGAACGGCTTCGAGCCGGAAAGATTCGGGGTGGCCAATTCTTCGCTAAACGAATCGCTGGTGATCGCAATCTTCAGCAGGAGCTTGGTGAGAAAAGCAGATGGCAAAACTTGCGCCGCTGTGGCGTGGGAATTGCCGGTGTAAAGGCGATTTATCAATTCGCCGCGCCGCTTTGGCGCAAGCGTGAATTCAAAGAGAAATTCAACCGTCTCCTCCGCCCGCTTGCGATGCACCACTTCCAGAAGCCCCTTGCCGCGATCGGCGGTGGCGTGATCGAAACTGATGGCGGCTTCCGAAACAAACTTGAAGGCGTCAAGGCAATTGGATTTGCCCGCGTTATTGCGGCCCATCAACAGCACGAGGTTGTTCAAGTTATCCAACTCGACGCGCTTGATGCTTTTATAGTTCCCAATGGTTGCCCGCTTGAGACTGAGATCGACCAGATCCATCACGCAGGATTTCTAATAATCCTTTTTGCGACAGTCTCCAAGGGGATTCGTCTGTTTAAGATAGGGACGCCTCGTTTACCGCGCCAGAGCCTTGGCGAAGGCGGGCCGAGGCGTCCGATGCCGTTGCGGTTTACCAACGTTATCTTCCTTTCAAACGCTCCGCACAAAAATCTTTTGGCTTGCCCCGACCTCAGCGCGAATTATACGCCCACAAACCGCCACGTCCCCGGACGCCTCGGCGAGGCGTCCCTACCAAAGCAAGAAGCGGCGGGATTACCGCCGCTTCCAAAATCTGTTGACAGAAACTGCCGCTGCTCAATTAAGCGCGGCTTCAATGGCCTGCACAACTTCCGGCGTTTCCGGCTTCACCGAAGGTTCAAAACGCTTCACAACTTTCCCATCTTTGCCGATGAGAAATTTGCCAAAGTTCCATTTCACTTCGCCGGGAAAAGCGGCGTCTGGCCCCGTGAGCGCCGCGTAAAGTGGGCACTTCTCTTTTCCTTTTACGTGCGCCTTTTCCATCAGCGGAAATTTCACGCCGTATGTTTCCGTGCAAAACGATTTGATTTGCTCGGGGCTTCCGGGCTCCTGGCCGGCGAAATCATTGGAAGGCACGCCGATGATGACGAAACCCTTGTCTTTGTATTTCTCGTAGAGGCTTTCGAGGCCGGCGTATTGCGGCGTATTGCCGCATTTAGAAGCGACATTCACCAGCAAAATCACTTTGCCGGAATAATCTTTGAGCGATGTATCCTTGCCATCGATGTCCTTCAACGGAATGGATTGGAGAGGTGTTCCTTCAGCCATAACGACTTGTGCGATACCGAGCAGAGCAATAAGAGCGAAAACGATTTTCATGGGGCCTAATGTAAAATAGTTCTGCCGCTTGTCAAATGGTCGAAGATTGCCGTTTGAACTTTGGCCACGCCGCAACCATAATCCATCAATGCAATTTATCTGCGACATCCATGCCCGGAAGGCCGCTTTGGGCCTGCCGGTCATCTCGTTTGAGTTCTTTCCGCCGAAAACGGATGACGGCGACCGCGCTCTCCTGGGCAAGACGCTCCCGGCCCTGAAAGAAGTGAATCCCGACTATTGCTCGGTCACTTACGGCGCGGGCGGGGGAACGCGCGAGAAGACGCTGGGAATCGTGGACCGCATCCAGCGCGAGCACAACATTCCTGCGATGTCACACCTGACGTGCGTGAATGCCACCGCCGAGGAGTTGCGCAGCGTCCTCAATCAGGCCAAGTCGCTTGGCATCCAAAACATCCTGGCCCTTCGCGGCGATCCGCCAGGCGGCAACGGCACGTTTCAAAAAACCGAGGGAGGCTTCGAGTATTCGTATCAATTGGTGAAATTCATACGAGAAATGGGCGGCTTTTGCATTGGCACCGCGGGGTTTCCGGAAGGCCATGTTGCTTGCAAAGAAGGCCGCGAAGTGGATTGGGACCGTCTTAAGGCGAAGATTGACAGCGGGGCAGATTTCGTATTGACGCAATTATTTTTCGATAACCGCGATTATTTTCGCTTCCGTGATTACCTGTCGAAGCAGGGCGTTACGGTGCCGATCATACCAGGCATCATCCCGATTTTGAGCGCGCACCAAATCAAGCGCTTCACCAAATTGTGCGGCGCCGAGCTTCCAACGCCGCTGCTTTTCAACCTGGAAAAGCACGAAAGCGACGACGAGGCTTGCACGGAATTCGGCATCGAATACGCGACGCGCCAGTGCCAGGAGCTGCTGGACGAAGGTGTTGCCGGGCTGCATTTTTACACGCTCAACAAAGCGCGGTCCACCGTCGCGGTGGTGCGCAATCTCGGGCTTAAGTAGTGTTGGCAGACCAGCAACGGGCGCTGCTGGCCGCGGTCGATTGCGAAGTCGCCTTTGACAATCTCACCCGCCAGCTTTACGCCACAGACGCCTCGGTTTACCAGGTCGAGCCGGCAGCGGTCGCCTTTCCGCGCGGCGCGGCGCAAGCCTCCGCCATCATCAAAGCCGCCGCCATCGCGGGCATCCCCGTCATTCCACGAGGAGCGGGAAGCGGCTTGGTGGGAGGCGCGCTGGGCAGGGGATTGGTGGTTGAGTTCGCCCGGTTCAACCGCGGGATTTCTGATTTAAATCTGGAAAAGCGAACGGTGCGTGCGGGTGCTGGCGTCGTTCTCGATCAATTAAACGCATGCCTGAAGCCGCACGGATTTTGCTTCGGCCCGGACGTGGCGACGAGTTCGCGCGCCACCATCGGCGGGATGGTCGCGAACAATTCTTCCGGGGCGCACACGCCGGTTTTCGGCTGCACTGTCGACCACGTTGTTTCGCTGGAAGTGGTGCGAGCGGATGGACAAACTGAAACACTCGACGCGCGAGAGCGTCGTGATCTGTCACACGTTGTTCGAGCTGCCGCGACCGAAATTGAGTCGCGCATGCCAGCAACGTTGCTCAAACGCTGGCCTGGTTATGGGTTGGATCGTTACCTGCGCCATGCCAACGCAAGCCACTTGCTGGCCGGAAGCGAAGGAACCCTGGCGGCCATTGTTTCGGCGGAATTGAAAATTGTGCCGGCGCCAAAACGAAAGACGCTCGGCATTATTTTCTTCGCGTCGGTTTCAGAAGCGATGCGCGCCACGGTTGAATTGCTTGACCTGCAGCCTGCCGCGATTGAGCACGTCGACAAAGTTCTATTTGACCAAACACGCGGGCAATTGCAGTTCAAAGCCGCCCGCGACCTTTTGGAGCTGGATGGCAAACCGTGCGAGTCGCTCCTATTGGTCGAGTTTTTTGATGACGACGGCGACCGTTTGGAAGCGGTGCGCAAAAAGAAATTGGGGCTTCGCACGCTTCTGCTGCGGGATGCCTCGCCCATGGCGCAAGTGTGGAACATGCGCAAAGCCGGGTTGTCATTGTTGACAGGTTGCAAAGGCGCAGCGAAACCGGTGACTGCCATCGAGGACACCGCCGTTGATCCGCGCGTGCTTCCTGATTACGTGAACGGCCTCTATAAAATCCTGCGCGACCGGAATTTGGAGGCGTGTTTCTACGGCCACGCCGCTTCAGGTTTGCTGCACGTTCGTCCCGTCCTTGATCTGCATAACGCTGGGGATCTGAGAAAATTCCGTGAAGTTTCGGATGAAGTCGCGGCGCTGGTGCGGCAATTCAAAGGCTCGCTGGCGGCGGAGCACGGCGTGGGAATGGCCCGCACTGAATACATGGAAAGCCAGGTTGGCCCGCGGCTCCTCGGCGTCATGCGTGATGTAAAGAATATTTTCGACCCGACCGGACTTTTCAATCCCGGCAAAGTAATTCCCGATGGCCAATGGAAAATCGACTTGAACCTACGGCAAGGGCCGGGAAGAGAATTGGTTTTGCCATTCGAGCCAAGGCTGGCCTTTGCCGCCAAGGATGATTCGTTCATCGGCAATCTTGAGCAATGCAACGGCTGCGGCGGCTGCCGCAAGGACGCGCCGACGATGTGTCCCACGTTTCTGGCCACGGGCGAAGAAATCATGTCCACGCGCGGCCGGGCCAACACGATTCGCGCCGCGCTGGAAATGCGCGGCATTGCCGATCCCTTGCGCAGCGACGAAATGGATGCGGCGCTGGGAAATTGCCTTTCGTGCAAAGCATGCACCTCCGAGTGCCCGTCCAACGTGAACCTCGCGCTTCTGAAGGCGGAATTGCTGCACGGACGCCACGAGCGTTATGGCGTTTCCTTGCGGGAGCGGATCTTCAGTTCGGTGGACTTGATGGGAAGAATGGGATGTGTTGTGCCGAATGTGGCGAATTGGATGCTGCGCGCGCCGGTCTTGCGCCGCCTGATGGGAAGCATGCTCGGCATTTCCGCGCGGCGTCCGCTTCCTCTTTACGCGTCGGAACGATTCGATTATTGGTTTGCACGGCGCGGCGAAAAACGCGTGGGTTCGCGCAGTTCAATTATCCTGTGGGACGACACGTTCGTCCGCTATCACGAACCGCACATCGGTCGCGCTGCGGTCGCGGTGCTGGAGGCGGCTGGATTCACTGTGAAACTGCCGATGGGCCGGAAATGTTGCGGAAGGCCAGCGTTCAGCCAGGGCTGCCTCGATGAAGCCGCCGAGATGGGCCGACACAATCTCGAATTATTGACAGCGGACGGCGGCGCGGAACCGATTCTATTTCTCGAACCGTCGTGCTATTCGATGTTCGCAGAGGATTACCGCGAATTGAAACTTCCGGGCGCGGAAAAAATCAAATCGCGTTGCTTCCTTTTTGAATCGTTTATGGAAAACCTCCTCGTTCACGAACCGGGCGCGATTGCTTTCAACAACGTCAACCAAAACGTCGCCATCCACGCGCATTGCCACGCCAAATCACTGCTCGACACAAGTTTCATGAAGCGCCTCGTTGAACGAATCCCGGGGCGTTCGGCGAAATTGCTGGATACGGGTTGCTGCGGAATGGCTGGAGCTTTTGGTGCGCTGGAATCCAAATACGATCTCTCTGTCAAAGTGGCGAAGCCATTGATCGACCGGCTTGAAAGTCAGCCGTCGGAAAGCATCATCGTCGCCTCTGGTACGAGCTGCCGCCATCAAGTCGAACATCTTTCCGACCGTCATCCGAAGCATCTCGCCGAAATTTTGGCGGATGCGCTTGCGCACGCTGACCGCTAAGCCGCGACAATGCGGTGATTTGGGGACCGCGACTGTCTCGGTAGCTGTTTTCGGCGTCTCGCCGAAAACTCTTCGCGCAAAGAAATTTCACCAAGTGATCGCCGCCGATCTGTTGAACTGTCCGGCGGGACGCCGGCCAGAGCGACCGAGACGGTCGCGCTACCTCTTTCGAATTGGGCCAGCTAAATCATGTGGCAGAACATGGCGTCGCGGAGCTTGGGCTCGAACCATGTGCTCTTGGGAGGCATGATCCCGCCGCCATCGGCGATGGTCATCAGGTCTTCAATGCCGGTGGGGAACATCGAAAAGGCGCAGGCGAATTGCTTCGTATTGACAAGTTTCTCGAGTTCCGCCGTTCCGCGAATGCCGCCGACGAATTGAATGTTCTTGCTCGTGCGTGGGTCATCGATGCCGAAGATCGGCGCGAGAACGTGCTTCTGCAAAAGTGATACATCCAATCCATCCAATGCCGATTGGCCGTTGACCAACTCCGTCCGAAAATGCAGCGAATGCCATTGTCCCTCGACGAATAATCCAAGTTCGTGTTTTGCTTTCACCTCGCCTGCGCCTCCAGGTGCAATTTCGAAAATCGATTTGAGTTTTTCCAACAGGCCTGAGGCGCTCATGCCGCCGAGACTTTTCAGCACCCGGTTGTAGGGCAGAATTTTCACCTGGTCATCCGGAAAAATAACGCTCAAAAACCAAGCGCTGCCGCCCGCGCCGTTTCGCGATTTATAAACGCGCCCCGCCGCCGCGCTGCGATGATGGCCGTCGGCGATAAAGAGCGCCGGCATCGCCGCAAAAATCTCCGAGATCGTTGCCAAGGCAGCCGCATCGCGCACAGTCCATGAGGTATGCCGCACGCCGTCCGTTGCGGTGAAATCAGTATCGGGCGTTTGAGATGTGACGCCGGCCGCGATCTTGTCCAATTTGGGATTCGCTTTGTAAACCAGAAAAACTGGCCCCGTCTGTGAATTCAGCGTCTCGATATGGCGCACGCGGTCGTCCTCTTTATCAGGGCGCGTGAATTCGTGTTTCTTCACGATGCCGTCGAGGTAATCCTGGCAGCTCGCAACTGCGACCAAACCCGTTTGCGAGTGCCCACCCATGATTTGCCGGTAGAAATAATAGAACGGCTGCGAATCCTGTTTCAGCGCGCCCTCGCTGATCATGCGCGAAAAATTCTCGCGCCCCTTCGCATAGACTCGCGCGTCGTAAATATCCACGCTCTCCGGCAGATCGATTTCCGGCTTGCTGACGTGCAAAAAACTCAGGGGATTGCCCGCCGCCATCTGGCGGGCCTCGGCGGAGGACATGACGTCGTAGGGCAATTCACAAATTTTTCCAGCCAGCGCCGGGTTGGGTCGCAGAGCGGCAAACGGTCTAATCTGAGCCATAGACGGTGACGTTAATCAGGTGGTAAGGCAAAGGCAAGGTGTCAGGGTGAGTGAGCTATGCCACCGTTAGCCGAGCGCGGCTGTATCGAGGACCAGCCGCAGCGCGTTGCACCGCCCGGCGCGTCGGCTAATTCCACGTTGCTGCGGCTGGTCTTCGACACAGCCACGCTCCGCATTGTTGCGCGATGCGTTGCAATGGAACGGAGGTGAACTATAGTTTTTGCAGAATGGACTCGCATGCGCCCTAAATCGCAGAACCACGCCAAACTCGAATGGTACTGCGCGCGGACAAAGCCCAAGCACGAGCACATCGCGGCCGCGAACGTTGCCAAGCGCCTGGGGCTCGAAGTTTTCAATCCGCGCCTGCGCCTGGAGCGGGCCACGCAGCGCGGCGTGATGCGCGTGCTGGAGCCGCTTTTTCCCTGCTACATTTTTGTCCATTGCGTCCTGGAGCAGGCTTACGACGATCTGAAGCATATCGCCGGCGTCAGCAGCATCGTGCATTTTGGAAAAAAAATTCCCGCCGTGCCGGATAATGTGATTGCGGAGTTGAAGCAGCATTTCGATTCCGAATTGCCTTTCGTGGCGGCGGATGGAGTGGTGCCGGGAGCGGAAGTGAAAATCGCCGGCGGCGTTTTCATGGGCCTTTCGGGAATGGTGCTCCGCGCGGCCTCCGCCGGGCAGCGAATACAAGTCTTGCTGGATTTTCTGGGTCGCGTAACCTTGACCGAAGTGGACAGAAGCTCAGTGCGGGTGGAGAACCGCCGCATGGCAGACATATTGCCAGCCCTTGCAACCACCAGCGCTTCCGCCCCCCGCCCGCCCGGGAAAACTGGCGTGGGCAAGCAGAAAGTCCCCGAATAAATGGAATTCATCGATTGCAAAGAACAGTATCGCCGCTACAAGACAGAAATTGACGCCCGCATCCAGGCCGTGCTCAACCACTGCCAATACATCATGGGCCCGGAAGTCGCGGAATTGGAAGAGGCGCTGGCCGATTACGTGGGAGTCAAGTATTGCGTTACGGCATCGAGCGGCACGCACACGCTGGAAATCGCGTTTCGCGCTTTGGGCATCGGGCCGGGTGACGAAGTCATCACCGTGCCATTTACGTGGATCAGCACGGCGGAAGCGGTTTCGCTGGTGGGGGCGCGGCCGGTCTTTGTCGATATTGAGCCGGCCACTTACAATATTAATATTGATCTCCTTCGCGCGGCGATTACGCCGCGCACAAAGTGCATCATGCCCGTCAGCCTGTTCGGCCAGATGCCGGACATGGATCGCATCAACGCGCTGGCGGACGAATTTGAAATTCCAGTCCTCGAAGACGCGGCGCAAAGTTTTGGCGCGACCCAGCGCGGGCGCAGGAGCGGCGGCGTTTCGACCATCGGCAGCACCAGCTTTTTTCCGGCCAAGCCGCTCGGCTGTTTCGGCGACGGCGGGGCGCTGTTCTGCAACGATGACCAGATGGCGGGAACGTTGAAGGCTGTTCGCAATCACGGGGGATTGCAGCGGCATCATCATCCGCTCCTAGGCACAAACGGGCGATTCGACACGATCCAGGCCGCCGTCCTTTTGGCGAAGCTGCCGCACTTCGACTGGGAAGTTGCGGAGCGGGCGAAAATTGGCGCGCGATACTCGAAGGCATTGGGGGATTGCTGCACGGTGCCCGTGGTCGCGCCCGGAAACACGCACGTTTACGCGCAATACACCATTCGCATTCCCGACCGCGACAAAGTCGGCGAACGTCTGAAGAAGCAGGGCATTCCCACCGCGATCTACTATCCGAAATGCCTGCACGAGCAGCCGGTTTTTTCCGATCTCGGCTACAAGCTTGGCGATTTTCCCGAATCGGAAAAGGCGGCGAACGAGGTGATCAGCTTGCCGATGCACCCGTTTCTTGCGCCCGAGGTTCAGGACAAGATCATTCACGCGGTGCAGCATCACTAATGATCATAAGCGGGCCAGAGAAGGTAGGGACGCCTCGCCGAGATTGTCTCAAAACTTCTGTTTTTTGAGGAATGTATTTGACAATATGTGAGCCTTTAGTTGACAATGCCGTTCAACAAATATGGCTCAACCGATTGCCCCTGATTACGGACAGCAGTTCCTCCTCCCGCCCGCCCTGGAGGACTGGGTGTCCGCCGACCATCCCGCCCGCTTCCTGCGCGAATTTGTCGACCAGTTGGATCTGCCCCAGCTTGGGTTTGTCATTCCCGCCGCCGCCGAAGGCCGTCCGCCCTATGCCCCCAGCCTCCTGCTCAAGATTTGGCTTTACGGTTATTTCCACCGCATTCGCTCCACCCGCAAGCTGGAAACCGCCTGCACGGAGCATGTCTCGCTGCTGTGGCTGACGGGGCTCAACGCCCCCGACCACAACAGCCTCTGGCGGTTCTGGGACGGAAACAAAAAGGCCCTGCGCCAGGTTTTCAAGCAAACCGTGCAGCTGGCCCTCCGCACCGGGGCGGTGGGATTTGCCTTGCAAGCGTTGGACGGCACCAAGATTCAAGCCGCCTGCAGCGGGCCGCAGGGCTGGAGCAAGGTTTACATGGAGAAGCTCCTGGCCCAGCTGGATGGCGCCTTGGAGGAAATCGAGCTCAAAGTCGTGGCGGAGAACCAGGATTCCAGCGCACCGGGCTGCCGGCTGCCCGCCGGGTTGGCCCAGCGCCAGGCCCTGCGCGAGGAAATCAAAAAAGGCCTGGCCCAGCTGCAGGCCGACGGGCGCCACCATTACCATCCAGCCGAACCGGAGGCGCGCCGGATGAAAGTCGGCGACACCAACCGCTTTGCCTACAACGCCCAGGCGGTGGCCGACAGCCAGGAGGGCATCATGGTCGCCTGTCAAGCCACCCGCCAGGAAACCGACGCCGGCCAGCTGGTCCCCATGATTGAAGAAGCGAGGCAAAACCTCGGTCCGGCGGCCATTCCAACCCTCACCGCCGCCGACGCCGGCTATGGGGGCGGGGCCGACTTGAAAGCGGCCGTGGAACAGCAGATGAATGTGCTGGCCCCGCCGGCGGAGGGCAAGCCAGCCCACGACAACGCCTACGCGACGCAGCATTTTCATTATGACGAGGCGGCCCACACCGTCACCTGCCCGCAAGAGCGCCTTCTGGACCACGAAGGCCAGACCACCAAGAAAGGCCAGACCGTTGAGCGCTTCCGCTGCCATCACCGAGACTGTCCCGTGCGCGCCCTCTGCAGCCGCGATCCCAAAGGGCGGCAAGTCGAAGTGTGGCCGCACACCACGCTGGTGCAAGCCATGCGGGCCCGGCTGCAAGAGCCAGGACCCGCCGCGCTTTATGGAAAGCGCAAAGAGATCATCGAACGCCGGTTTGGGCAGCTCAAGCAACACGACGGCTTTCGGCGTTGGACAGTTTGGGGTCTGGAAGCCGTGCAAGCCCAATGGGCCTTGTTATGCGCCACCTTGAACCTGCGAATCCTCTATAAAAAGTGGCAGGCCCGGGTCCAGACGCCGAAAATGGAAGTCAAAACCGCCGCGGTTGAAGGAAATTTGGCGATGGCGGCCTAAAAAAGGAGGGAAAGGGAAGCTTGGCGTCATCGCTGACGCCAGCCACGCTCTGACAACTAAAAGTTGACACCCGTTTCCACAGCCCCTATTGGTGCCCATATAACCAGATCGGCCAGACTAAAACGTTTTGAGACAGTCTCCGCCGGGGCGTCCGGTTGCGCGCGGATAGCGCCTCACCCCGGACGCCTCGGCGAGGCGTCCCTGCCTCGGAGACCGTTAATAGCGTTGATTGCGCCGCATCGGCGTGCTAAACCGCAGCGAACGTCGCCGCCTTGAAAACTACAAAAATCGCGATCATCGGCCTGGGATACGTCGGACTCCCGCTCTCCCTCCGCATGGCCCGTTCCAATGTCGATGTCCTCGGGCTCGATATTGATGAAAAAAAAGTCGCGGCGCTTTCGGCGGGGCAGACCTACATCCGCCACATTCCGGCCAGTGAAATTGCCGAGGCCGTGAAGGCTGGCCGTTTCTCGGCTTCAACGGATTTCAGCCGCGTTTCCGAAGTGGAGGCGGTGATCATTTGTGTGCCGACCCCGCTCAACAAAAATCGCGAACCGGATTTGTCATTCGTGTTGAAAACTGGCGAGGCCATCGCGCCCCACCTCAAACAGGGCGCGCTCGTCGCGCTGGAATCCACGACGTTTCCGGGGACGACCGAGGAGAATCTGCGCGCCGTCCTTGAGCGGGGTTCCCGCTTGAAAGCGGGCATTGATTTTCATTTGGCGTATTCGCCCGAGCGCGAAGATCCGGGTTATTCGCACGGCAACGCGATGGAAATTCCCAAAGTCGTTGGCGGATTCACTCCGTCGTGCCTTGAGCGCGCGAAGTTTATTTACAGTCACGCTTTCAAGGCGTTGGTGCCGGTGGCTTCGTGCCGAGTCGCGGAGGCGGCAAAGCTGATGGAGAATATTTTTCGCAGCGTGAACATCGCATTGGTGAACGAATTGAAGGTCGTTTATTCCGCGATGGGCATTGATATTTGGGAAGTGATCGACGCGGCGAAAACCAAACCGTTCGGGTTCATGCCGTTTTATCCGGGGCCGGGATTGGGCGGGCACTGCATTCCCATTGATCCATTTTATTTGACATGGAAGGCGCGTGAGTTCGTGCAGAACACGCGTTTTATCGAGCTGGCTGGCGAAATTAATTCTTCGATGCCCGACTACGTCCTCCACCAAATTGTGGCGGCGTTGAATGATCGCCGCAAAGCTCTCAACGGCAGCAAAATTCTGGTGCTCGGCCTCGCCTACAAGGCGAACGTGGACGATGATCGCGAGTCTCCCAGCTACGTGCTGATGACCGCGTTGAAAGAGCGGGGAGCTGAAGTCTCCTATTACGACCCCTACATTCCGGTAATCAAATTGACGCGGGAACATCCGCAATGGGCAGGCGTGAAATCCATTCACTGGAACGCCGAGACCGTGAAAAATTTTGACCTCGTCCTTATCGCGACGAATCACGCAAATATTGACTACAAGGCCCTGGCGCAGTGGGCGGATTGCATCGTTGACACTAGAAATGTGATGGCGTCGATTCCAACCAAACCCGGACAAGTTCGCAAAGCCTGACATTTTCAAATCATGACTCCATTCGACAAACTGAAAGAGCAACTCGCCGCATCACCCTCCGTTTGGCTGGTGACGGGAGCGGCGGGATTCATAGGCTCCAATCTTGTCGAGCAATTGCTGCGCTTGCGGCAGCGCGTCATTGGCCTCGACGATCTCTCCACCGGCCACAAACACAATCTCGCGCAGGTGCGCGTGGCGGTCGGTTCGGAATTGCGCAAGAACTTCCGCTGGATTGAAGGCGACATCCGCGACGCCGCCCTCTGCAAGCGCGCTTTGCGCGGCGTCGATTATGTGTTGCATCAAGCGGCGCTCGGTTCCGTGCCTCGCTCGATTGAGGAGCCGATTCTTTCCAACGAGGCGAACGTCGCCGGATTCCTCAACGTTTTCTGGGCGGCGAAACTCAACGGTGTCAAACGTTTTGTCTACGCGTCCAGCAGCGCCGTTTACGGAGACGAAAATCAAATGCCGCAGTCGGAGGCGAACATCGGAAACTGCCTTTCTCCCTACGCGGTGACAAAGCGGATCAACGAGCTTTACGCCGATGTGTTCGCGCGCTGCTACGGCACGCAAGCGATTGGCCTTCGCTACTTCAACGTCTTCGGACCGCGGCAGGATCCCAACGGCGCGTATGCGGCCGTCATCCCAAAATGGATCGCCGCCATGCTGCTGGGCCAGCCCGTCCGCATCAACGGAGATGGCTCGACCAGCCGCGACTTTTGTTTCGTGGCCAATGTCGTCCAAGCCAATCTTCTGGCTGCCACAACGCAGAAGGCGGACGCGGTCAACAAGGTTTTCAACATCGCCGTGGGAGCGCAAACATCATTGAACGAACTATTCGAATTGCTGCGGAAGGGGCTGGCAAAATCGCGTCCGGCGCTGGCTGGCATCAAGCCGGTCTGCGGCGAATTTCGGGCGGGCGATGTTTTGCATTCCCGCGCGAGCATTGATCAAGCGCGCCGTTCGCTCGGCTACCGCCCAACCCATGATTTGAAGCAAGGGCTGGACGAGGCTCTGGAGTGGTACGTCCAGGACTTCGCGCGTCAACAAAAGGCCAAGGCCAAACCCGCTGAAAAATGAAAGGCATAATCCTCGCAGGTGGCGCGGGTTCGCGCCTTTATCCGCTGACCCTCGTCGCCAGCAAACAATTGCAGCCGGTCTACGATAAGCCGATGGTCTATTATCCGCTGACCACGCTCGTCGAGAATGGCGTGCGCGAGTTTTGCCTGATCTCGACGCCCGCGGATTTGCCGCGTTTCCGCCAACTGTTGGGGGATGGATCGAATTGGGGGCTTTCGATTGAATATCGCGAGCAGGCGCGTCCGGCGGGAATTGCGCAGGCGTTCCTCATCGCCGAATCATTTATCGGCGGCGACCCGGTGACTCTGATTTTGGGAGATAACATTTTCTATGGCGCGGATGGATTCAAAAAAGCTTTCGCGGATTTTCAAAGCGGCGCCTCGATTTTTGGATACCGCGTGCATGATCCCGAGCGCTATGGCGTGGTGGAATTTGACGCGGAGGGCAGCGCCATATCGATTGAGGAAAAGCCGGCCAAACCGCGCAGCAACATGGCAGTTCCAGGACTTTACATTTACGATAATTCTGTGGTCGAGATCACAAAGAACTTGAAGCCATCGCAGCGCGGAGAGTTGGAAATCACCGATGTCAATGTGGCCTACATGAACAAGGGGCGCTTGCGGGTGTATCCACTGAGCCGGGGGTTCGCGTGGCTCGACGCGGGCACCAGCAGCAGTCTGCACGAGGCTTCCGCATATGTGCAGACCATCGAGAAGCGCCAGGGCATCAAGATTGGCTGCCCGGAGGAAGCGGCTTATCGCCGCGGTTTTCTGTCGAGGGACAGCCTCGAAAAACTGGCCGGCAAAATTCCCAATTGCGAATACCGCGAGTACCTTCTCCGCGTGCTGACCGACAATTCAATTTGATATGATTGTTCTTCTCGGAGCAACCGGCTACATGGGGCGCCAATTCGCCCAAACGCTGCGCGAGCAAAAAATGGACTTCGCCGCGCCGGCGCGGGCCGACGTGGAGTACACGAAATTTGCCGCGCTGCGCGAGTATTTGGCGCGAGTCAAACCGAATTTTCTCATCAACTCGGCGGGCTACACCGGCAAGCCGAATGTCGACGCCTGCGAACGGTTTCAGGCGGACACGCTGCAAGGGAACACGCTTTTTCCGGCCATGGTGGCGCACGTTTGCGCGGAATTGAAAATCCCGTGGGGCCACGTTTCGTCCGGCTGCATTTTCTCCGGCGCGAAAGTGAAGGAAAACAGCGCGGAGCGGGTCGAGCGCAGCCTGGCCACTCCTGCAATGCAAACGCTGCTGGCGGAAAATCGCGGCGCGTTTCACGGTTTCACCGAGCAAGACGAGCCGAATTTCAGTTTTCGCAGGCCTCCATGCAGTTTTTACAGCGGCACGAAGGCACTCGGCGAGGAGGCGGTTCGCGGCGTGGGCGAGAATTATATCTGGCGGCTGCGCATTCCGTTTGACCGATTTGACGACCCGCGCAATTACCTCAGCAAGCTGCAAAATTATGCCAAGGTTTACGACAACGCGAACTCGCTCTCGCACCGGGAGGATTTCGTCAAGGGCTGCGTGGAGCTTTGGAAGCGGGGCGCGCCCTTCGGCACCTACAATGTGACCAATCCCGGTTTTATTACCTCGCGCCAGGTGGTGGAAATGATTCAGAAAATCCTGAAGCCATCGCGCCCCTTTGAATTTTGGATGAACGACGAGGAATTCTATCGCGTGGCGGCGAAAACGCCCCGCTCCAACTGCATCATGGATGTCTCGAAATTGCTCGCCGCAGGAGTGGCGATGCGCCCGGTGGAGGAAGCGCTGGCCGACGCGCTGCAACAATGGAAACCCCTGGCATGAACCTGCTCGTCACCGGCGGGGCTGGATTCATCGGGTCGAACCTGATCCATCATATTATTGACAAACCGGAGATTCAGAAGCTGGTGAATCTCGATTGCCTGACCTACGCGGGCCGCCTGGAGAATTTGGAAGGGATTGAAGGCAGATCGAAATACGCTTTTGAGAAAGTGGATTTGCGCGACAAAGCGGCGGTTCAATTGGTCGTCGAGCGGCACGCTATCACACATGTTTTGCATCTCGCTGCGGAATCGCATGTGGACCGATCGATCTCTGGCCCGGGCGATTTCATTCACACCAATATTCTGGGCACGTTTAATTTGCTGGAAGCCGTGCGGGGGGCATGGAGCCAAAAATGGGAGGGCAGACGTTTTCATCACGTTTCCACGGACGAAGTCTACGGCAGCCTTGGCCCGGCGGGATATTTCACGGAGACGACTTCCTACGCGCCGAACTCCCCCTATTCCGCCAGCAAGGCTTCGAGTGATTTCCTGGTGCGCTCCTATCATCACACCTATGGATTGCCGGTGGTGACGACGAATTGCTCGAACAATTACGGCCCGCGCCAGTTTCCCGAGAAGCTTATCCCGGTCATCATCGAAAGCATTTGCCAGCGGCGCGCGATTCCCGTTTACGGCGATGGCATGAACGTGCGCGATTGGCTTTACGTGCTCGATCATGCGGAGGCGCTCTGGCAGGTCTTGACGCGCGGCGCGGATGGCGAGAGTTACAACATCGGGGGGCACAACGAATGGGCGAACATCCGCATCGTGGAGCTTATATGTGACACAATGGACGAACTGGCTCCGCAACTGGGTGGTTCGTCGCGCAAGCTGATTACGTTCGTCAAAGACCGTCCCGGCCATGACCGCCGCTATGCCATCGACGCCGGCAAAATTCAAAAGGAACTCGGCTGGACGCCCGCGCACACGTTCGAGACTGGCTTGCGAGAAACCATCGTGTGGTATTTGGAAAACCAGGAGTGGGTGAAGCGCGTGAAAATTCCGCGCGCTCGGCAGGGCGAGGCCGTCCCATAACTCCTATAATTCCCATTCCTCCCATTAAAATGGGACTGATGGGAATAATGGGAAGTATGAAAGCAACTCGTCATTTCACGATCAAACGCACACTTTCGCTATGGCTGTTGAATTCCGGCGCGTACATGCACTGGATTTCCGCGATGCCGCTTTGGTATTCGCCGCGCAATTGCACGCGCGTCGAATACTCGAAGACGTAAGTTCCCTTCGGCAAATAATCGATGAAGAAATGGCTGGCCGTGTCGCGGGTGCTTTCGTAGTAGGCGAGGCCATCCTGGTATTTGTAACGGGAAAGCACATTCACCGGTTCGGTGCCGCTTCCGCGCTGGTCCTTCAAGTGGACAAATTCCATATCGCGATCCGTCCGCAATTCAATGCGCACGACCAACTCATCACCAACGGCGAGTGAACCTTTCACCGGTTGAAGTTCCTGGCCATGCGCCGTCGCAACTTTGGTAAATAACGCCTTCTTCAAATGCAGCGGCGTTCCCTCGTAAGGTGTCACTTTGCTAATGTCCTCGAGGTATTGCCAATGCGCGCCGCCCCACGCGACGCCCGCGTCTGACTTGGTCACAGTGACGTGGCCCATCTTCGGCTTGATATCCGACAGAGTAAATCGCACTTCGTAAAATCCCGTGCCCGGCTCGATTTTTTGCGCGGCGGATGTTTGCGGTTTCGGCGTGACATCGGTGCCTCCCAAACTCACGTCGACCAACGCCGTGCTTGAGAGCCAATCGCGGCCGCGAAGCAACAGCGCGTAAACGGCGTCGGCGGTCGCTTTGGTTGTGCGCCAATCCTGCGTTTGCTTTTGTTTCAACAGCCACACGCGGCAATCCTCGACGGCTTTGTCGTCATGCGCCACCTCGTCGAACGCCTCGATCATCAGCGCTTGCGTTTCAACCGGCGCGCGATACCACCACCAGCTCAATTCAAGATCGCGCCAGAACATGCCCATTTCTTCATTGTTCACGCTGTGCTCTTTAAGCGAGCGCATGATGGCCTGCGCGGCTGCGGCGTTTTCATTTCCGCCCCAGCGATTGAGCGCGATGGCGAGCTGCCCTTGAGATTGGCGCCAATTGGTTTGCAGCCAAAGCTTGCGCGATTGGCCGAGGAAAAATTCAATGGCCTTCTTATGTTCCGCCGCGATGGGCTTGTCTTTCAGGAAAAAGCTTCGTCCATACAAATAGAGGCAGTCGGTCGGATTCGGAGCGTAGTCCTCCGGGTGTGGCCAATTCTTCTGAATGTCGTCGTAATGCTCCATCATCCAGGCGTCCAGCCGGCCGATCGCGCGCTGGGCAAGATCCGTTGGCACATCGGCGCCCAGATGGCGCAACCGGCCAAAACCCGCCACAATGTAAAGGGTGATGTAATCACTTGCGGGGCCTCCTGGAAACCACGGCCAGCGCCCGTCGTCCAATTGCGCCTGCTTCAATTTCTCCAAAGTATTTTCGGTTTCATAATTGAGTCGATTGTCGTCAAATAGAATTCCAACGTTCTTGCGGGCCTGGCTTTCGTTCAAGGCGTCGTTCAGCCACGGCGTTTCCTCGATCATGACCGATTTCAACTCCTGATTTTTCTCCAGCGGCGAATCGAGGGTGGATTGATTCTTCCAAAGATCAAAAATTTTGCGAATTTTCGGATCGTGATTGGCGATGCTTCTGGCGAGCGAATTCGCGTAGAGGCGGTTGAAGGTCTGCTCGCTGCATTCGTAGGGATATTCCATCAAATACGGCAGCGCGAGCACGGCGTACCACGCCGGATTGGAAACCATCTGCACGGTCAAGCTTTGGCTGCGCAGCGTTTTGGATTTGCCGGAATTTAGCAGCTTGGTGAAATCGAAAATTTTCTTTCCCTTGTCCCGCATGGGCAGGGGAAGGGACTCTGTCACGAGGACGCGGCGCGACAAGACCGGCAACCCGCCTTCCTCGCCATCGGAAAATTCCCCGGTGGAAGCGACCGCCTTGTAGGTGAGATACGGCGCGCCGTCCGGCACGGTGATGCGCCAGGAAAAACTGCGCGATTCCTTGGAAGGAATCTCAAACGTTCTTTCAGGCGACGTGTTTTTGAGAAGCCCGTCCGCCGAGACCTCAGCGCCATTCTGAGTGAAGGTGAGGCGGACTTTGCCGGATTGCGGCTTATCGCTTTGATTGGAAACCTTCGCCGTGAATTCAACCGTGTCTCCCTCGCGCAAGAATCGCGGCGGATTCGGCTGCACCATGATGTCCTTCGAGGTGAAGGCGTGGCCTTCGAGAAGACCGCCGCGCAATTGCCGGTCATGGGCGAAGCCGAGGAAATGCCATTTGGTAAGTCCTTCCGGCATGGTGAAGGTCATCCGCACTTCGCCATTGGAATCGGTGGTGAGCTGGGGAAAAAAGAAAGCGGTCTCGGTAAGATTGACCCGGGCAGTCACTTTGGCGAGATCGATGGCGGCCGGCCCTTTTGCCGGGCCGGGAAATTGTCCGGAGGGAACGGAAGCTTTGTCGAGGGACAAATTGTTTTGAAAAGAAGAACTTCCTGCCTTGGCCTTCACCGGCGATGAAGCCGTGGCCCGAGGTTCCGCGGTATCGGCGGCGACCTCGCTCTCGGACAGCATCCGGGAAAGGCCTCCTCCCATACCGAAGGCCAGGGTTGCGGTGACGTAGGGGAGGCCTCCATAATTTTCGGTCAGGTCATTCGGAAACCGGCGGTAATACAACGGGGAGCTTATTGCGCCATTCCGCCAGGCGTTATACTGGTCAAATGGCGCGGCCGAATTCACGAACCACCGCTGATCCCAACTGGAATCCCGGTAAAAAATCCCGAAGCCGCCCGGCCAATTGTGCGGCATGAAGGCATCCAGCGATTCGTCGTACATCCCGGCCACGAATTCTGCGGCAGCCTTCTCGGAGGATGGCCCTTTGACAATGGCCGTCCAGATTTCGTTTTGGCCTGGGCGCAACTTGGAATTGAAATGCTCCCACGACAATTTCAATTCCTTGTTTTTCCACGGAACGGAGACATAGCGCGAATCCGTGTAATGCCTGTTCTCCCGCACCTGCGTCACATGCAGCGTGAAACCGCCGCGTAAGGCCTCCGTGATGGCGAATTTGATTTGCTGCTGCGTGCGGCCGGGGGAAGTCCAGTAGCGTTGAATGATTTCGTGGCGATGTTCAATCTCCACAAACGCGCGGCCCGAGTCGTATCCCGTTCCCCAAAGCGCCGCCAGTTCATCGCCGGGCTGCAATTCCCATTTCGGCGCGGCCAGAAAATGCGGAATTTTTATGGCCAGCTTCGGCGCCTCCGGCTGGAGAACGCGCAGGGGCAATTTGGCCGTGACATGTTTTCCGAAGCGGTCGGCGGTTTCCAGCACGGCGCGATACTCGCCCGCCGGCAGTGTGACCGAGACGCTCGAACTGCCGTTCGTGCCGGTGGCAAAATTTTTCTCCGCGGCGGCCTCGCCCAGCGGCCAGTTATTCGGATCGCTTGGATCTTCCGAATTATCCGCCGGGGTGAACAAGCGCGGGCGCTCCATTTTTGCGGGCGGCTTGAGCGCATAAACTTTGATCGAGCCT
Organism: uncultured Verrucomicrobiae bacterium; assembly: GCA_963764165.1. Classification (GTDB taxonomy): domain Bacteria; phylum Verrucomicrobiota; class Verrucomicrobiia; order Limisphaerales; family Palsa-1400; genus Palsa-1400. Next base: position 1,441,623 of record CAVXRD010000001.1, on the reverse strand, counting down.
TCCGCCGCCTGGGGCGCGCCGTCGAGGGTTGTGGTTCCAATCTTTAGCTCGATGGGCTGGCCGTCTGTCAGCCAGTCGCCAGCCTGAAGCGTCGCAGCGAGGGCGGTGTAGGCAGCCCGCACCGCCAGCCCGGCCGAGCGCGTTTCACCAGTGCCGTCGGTCACGTCTGCGTCAATATAAAAAGCAAACACTGGCTCGTCCCTTTCGAGCGCTTTTGGATTGGCCTTGGCCGTGAATTCGATTTTGAACGACCCGTCGGCCGCAGTTTGCGCCGTGCCGTGGGCGATTTCATGCTGGCCATCCTGCCTGTAGGGAGACCACCATCGGCACCACCACGGCATTTGCGTCGTGCGGACGATATGGTATTTCACCACGGCGCCATCGACTGCCGCGCCAGTGTAGCTCGTGGCATGGCCGGTGAGGCTCACCGTTTCATTGAGCTTGGGCGCGGATTTGGGAGCATCCAGCGACACCTCGAATTTCGGGCGCTTATATTCCTCGACACTTAATTGCGCGCTGCCGAAAGGCGCCGACATCGTGTAAATGGTCATTCTGCCCATGAGCCGGTCGCGCGGGGCTGTGAAGCTGCCGGCAAAGGATCCATAATCATTCGCCGTGCGCGCCTGGCGGGCGATTTCCTTCCCGTTCGGATCCGCAAAAATCACGGTGACGTCCTGCCCATTCAAGGTCTCGTAGCGGCCCTTCTCGTGGTCCGCCCGCAGGCAGATGCCTTTGTATTGGATGGTTTGCCCGGGACGGTAAAGGGAGCGGTCAGTGAAAAATACAGTCTGCGTGAATGGCTTACCCTGCCCCTCCCAATTCCAGCCGTACCCCCAAAGCTCGTCTGAGGCTATTTCGTTTCCGTGATGGCGGGCGCGGAAAAGATAATTGCGATTCTCGGACGGCTTCATGGAAAAAACGCCGTTCGTGTCCGTTCTCAACGAGGGATCGGATATGCGAGCTCCGTTTTGGCCGAGATGCCAGACCGAAATGTCAGCCCCCGCAATGGGTTCGCCCGAGGCCGCGTCCAAGACGAATCCGCCGACCTCGCCCGTTCTCTGGCGCGTCACCAGCGCGAGATCGCTGACCCACACGCTCGTCATCATCGTTGCGTTGTCCTCCTCGCTGAAATCTTCGTTCCCGCTGGCGGCGATGAAATAGAAACCCGGCTTTAGATTTTCCGGCGCGGGAAGGTCGATGCCGCGCTCCTTGAAGTCAGGCGTGGCGGGGAGGTCCGCCTTCCACTGCAACACGGCGGGCTTGCTGAGAAACTCGCGCCGCTGACCAGGATTCATAAACTGCGGGCGCGGATACCGGCGCTGCAGGAATTCCGCCCAATCCACCGGAATGGCGCGGAAATAGACCGCCGTAATGTTCTTATAATGCACAGATATTTTGGGCCACGGCGCATTCCATACGCCCTCCGTTTCGAGGCGCAATGACCTTGATTCAATTTCAGCGATGAGATTGTGGCAGAGCTGTCCGCCGGGCGATTTCGGAAACAACTCTTCGCCTTGCGCCGCGATTTTCCGCGCGCCGACGGGGTCGCCCTGCCGCTCCATCAGGCGCCCTATGTGTTCCATCGCCATCGCCGAAACATCGAGTTCGGCATGGGTCTTGAGGAATTGCTCCAGCGCTTCTCTGTAGCGGGCGTCCTTGTCCTCGCCGGAGGCGTTTTGCAACGCCCATTCGAGGCGTTCGAGATCCGCCGCCGCGAACGCCGTTTGCGGCTCGGGATCCCGCTCGTGAAAACGCAGCAGATCGCGGTAGAGGCGGAGCGATTTGGCGAGGGCCGAATTCGTGTCGGCAGTCAAATGTTCCACCCACGGCAGGAAATCACCTGGCGGAAGAAAAACGGGGCTGTCTGCCTCGAGTTCGAACGCATCCTCTGGAAAGGGCATTCCGCCGAAGCCGAATTGATAGAATCCAAGAGCTTCGTGAACCAGAAAATCGTAGAGGGTCGGACGATAATTCTCGGGCATGGTGCCCTTTTCGATCAGATCGTCCCAAGCCGCAATGGGCGTCGCCTTCAGATACTTTTCCGCGCCAAGAGCGTGTTGGAAATGCTTGTCGACTTCTTCATTGAGGCGCCTGGCGTCCCATGTCATAAAATCCTTGCCGGGCGGCTGGGCGGTGGCGGTTCGGCTGGCAATGCTCCAGGAGTTCTGCTGCAGATACTGCCGATACCAATAGGCCAGGAGAGTCTCCAGAACCGGCTGCATTTCGGACGGGGTGCGCGCCAGTTCCGCTTCGAGGCGGACGATTTTTTCCTCGGGTTTGTTTCCCTGGATGTTCGCTTCAAGGACAATTTTTCGCCCAATTGCCTTGGTGGCTTCGGCGTAGGCCTTATCGGCCAGCGAGCCGCGAATGATGATGTCGAGATTGGTGATCGCCGTCCGGGGCAGACCCTTCCTGGCAGCGTCGTCGACCTCCTTCCACAATGCCGTTCGAGATTCTGCTTTCATAATTAAGGGGAAAGCCAGCAAAAGCACCCAGACCGCGCGAACTATCAGAACTTTCATGATGAAAGATTAGACGGCGTCTCGCGCTTTTTGCTCCGCGCGTTCTTGAATTCGAAGTCGCGAAGCGAGGCAGGGACGCCTCGCCGAGCCGTCCCTGCCTTTTAGACGGGCGACCACAGTTTCAGGAACGCGAGAACTTTGGCGGGATTGTGATGGTCGCCTTCCAACAATTCTCCAGAATCCTTGGTCGTGAGTTGCTTTCCGGTTGGATCCAGTACCACGATGACCGGCAAGCCGTACCGAGTCGGATTTCCGTATTTAAGATCGACCGCTTTGTTCTTCTTATTGTCGGTGTCGATCATGACGACAACATAGTTCTTTTGCAGAAAAGCGGAGATTTCCTTGTCGCTTTCGAATAGCGAATGAAGCGATCGGCACCCTCCACACCAGTTTGCACCGAACTGCACCAAGACGCGCTTGTTGTCTTTGGCCGCGAGGGCGAGCGCGTCAGTAATCTGTTTCGTTCCGTCGGCGGCTGTGTCATAGATGGGCGGATTGGATCTGGCGGGTGAATCTCCGGCGTAGGCTCCCCCAAGCAATCCGATTAGCGTGACCGCAAACAACGGCAAAACGACCCGAAACCTCATGGCGTTCATATTACGCGTGGAGCTGCGATGCGGCAACCCCCGCTTTATAAAACATGCATCATTGTTGCAAAAAAGCCGCGATGGCGCTTGCCCGGCCAAATTTGTTGCGCTAGCTTTTTTGCACTATGGAAGAGCAGCCGCCAATTCCGCCGCCCAACCCGCCACCGTTCATCCGCGCGACCAATGCGGCGCCCCCGATGACGATGCCGCCCCCGCAGCGTTCCTCGGGCGTGATTTGGAAGATTCTCACCGTTGTATTCCTGCTGCTCTTCCTTTTCGCGATGCTGGTGAACCTCGTTGGCCTCGGCGCGTCCCATACTGTGCTCCCACGTTCCCGCGCCATCGGAATCGAACGCGCGCGAAACCTCGAGGAAGTGACGCTTCTCTCAACTAATTCGGACAACAAAATCGCGGTCATCGACGTCCAGGGCGTCATCTCGGGAGGCGAAATCGGCCACTCGGGACTCGGCATGGTTGAATACATCAAAGACCAACTCAGCATGGCCGAGCAGGACAGCGACGTTAAAGGCGTCATCCTAAAAGTGAATTCTCCGGGCGGCGAGGTATTGGCTTCCGACGACATCAACAAGGCGATCCTCAGATATCAGAATGACACGCATCATCCCGTGGTGGCTTCAATGGGCGCGCTGGCAGCCTCGGGCGGGTATTACATTTCCGTTCCCTGCCAATGGATTGTGGCGAATGAACTGACGATTACAGGCAGCATTGGCGTTATCATGGACGGGTATAATTACCGCCAATTGATGGACAAGATCGGCATCAAGCCGCAAGTCTTCAAGAGCGGTCGGTTCAAAGACATGCTCAGTGGCGAGCGCGAGGACCAGAACCTTTCCCCGGAAGAACAGCGCACGCGCGACCAGGAAAACCAAATGGTGCAGGCGCTCATCAACGAGGCATTCGGCGAGTTCAAGGAAGTCGTGCGGACTGGACGCACCCGCGCCGCGGAGAAAAATGCCGGGAGCGGCCGGGCATTGCTGGAAAACTGGGAGGACTTCGCGGATGGCCGTGTGCTGACTGGGAAACAGGCCATTAATTTCGGCTTTGTCGATGAACTCGGAGATTTCGACACGGCAGTGGCCCGCACCGAGAAAATCGCGAAGATCTCCAGCGCCAACTTGGTGCAATACCGCGTTCCCGCCGATATCGGCTCGGTCCTGATGCACCTGCTGGGCAAAACAGAGGCGCCCGTGCTCAAGATCGATCTGGGAATTGAATTGCCGAAATTAGAAGCGGGCCGGCCCTATTTTATTGCCCCGATGACAGTCCTCCATTAATTCTGGAGGAGTCTAAGAAATGATTTATTTAACGGGCTGCATGCTCACCCCCAGATGCGGCATTCGTCGCCAAAAACCATGAGCGATTCTGAAAATCTTTTGATGGTCGCAGACAGCGAACGCGACGCCAACATGCTCTACGCGGTTGGCCTGTTCGTGCCTGACCCGTTCATCTATATTCGCATTGACGGCCAGTGCCACATTCTTGTCAGCGATTTGGAGCTTAATCGCGTCCGCAGGCACGCCAAGCACTGCCGGATTTTTTCGTATACTCAATGCGTGGAAAAATTGCGGCGCAAAATCAAGCGCCCCGGCCTCGCCGCCGTCGTGGGGGACTTTTTGAAAGAGCGCAAACTTGGAAAAATTTACGTTCCCGCCAATTTTCCCCACGGCCTCGCGAAGGAATTGCGCAAATTCCGCATCAAAGTGCGCGTGCAAAAGGAAGGCGTTTTCCCCCAGCGCGAATTCAAGCGGGCCGATGAAATCAAGAAAATCAGCGCCGCGCTCATGATGGCCGAAGTGGGTTTGGCCGAGGGCATGCAGGCTTTGAAATCTTCCAAGATCGGGCGCGATGGCAAATTAACCTATCACGGCGCGCCGCTGACTTCCGAGAAGCTCAGAAGCGTGATTGACACCGCCATATTGCAGGCGGGCGGCCTGGCCGCCCACACCATCGTCGCCGGCGGAAAGCAAGCCTGCGACCCGCATGAGCCTGGGCATGGGCCGCTGCGCGCAAATGAGCCCATCGTCCTCGATGTTTTCCCGCGTTCGCAAAAGACCGGCTATTTCGGCGACATCACGAGGACGGTCGTGCGCGGGCGGGCCAGCGACTCGGTGCGGAAAGTGTACGCGGCCGTCGAACGCGCGCAGGAAATCGCCTTCTCCCAACTTAAACCAGCGACGAAGGCGGCGGACGTCCACACGGCGGTGCAAATGTATTTTGACGGCGAAGGATTCAAGACTGTTACCAAGCGCGGCCGCATGCAGGGGTTTTTCCACGGCACCGGGCATGGCGTCGGCATGGAAATTCACGAAGCCCCGCGCATCGGCATGACGTCGAGCGACGTTCTGGCCAGCGGCCACGTCGTGACGGTGGAGCCTGGGCTGTATTATCCCGGCTTGGGCGGCGTGCGCCTGGAGGATGTCGCAACCGTCACTCCCCAAGGCGCCACCAACCTCACAAAATTCGAGAAAGTGCTCGAGCTCTGAGATGTCTGCATGAGCGCGGCCCGCCAAAACATTCCGCGTCTGCGAATGACCGCCGTGCAGAAAAGTTTTGGCGCGACGTGGGCGTTGAAAAATGTCTCTTTCACCGTCGAGCCGGGCGAGGTCCACGCGTTGATAGGCGAGAACGGCGCGGGCAAAAGCACGCTGATGAAAATCCTCAGCGGCGCGCATCGCCCGGATGCCGGCACGGTGGAATTGGACGGCGAAACATTCGTCCCGCGCGGCCCCCTTCACGCTCGGCGAAGCGGCATCGCGATGATTTACCAGGAGCTGACCCTCGCGCCGCATTTGAGCGTGGAGGAAAACATCCTGCTCGGCGACGAGCCGAATCGATTCGGCTGGCTTAACCGCTCGCGCCGCCGGGAAATCGCGCGGCAGGCCCTCGCTGAACTTCGCCACCACACTATTCCACTGGACGTTCCGGTGAGCAGCCGCACGATTGCCGAGCAGCAGATTGTCGAAATCGCCCGCGCGCTCGTTGGCCAGCCCAAGCTGCTGATCATGGACGAGCCGACCAGCAGCTTGACGCGGGTCGACACGGAGAATCTTTTCGCGGTGATCGAGCGGCTTCGTGATCGCGGCGTAAGCGTCATTTACATCAGCCACTTTTTGGAGGAATGCCGGCGCATCGCCAGCCGCTACACCGTTCTGCGTGACGGCGAAAGCGTCGCGACCGGCAAGATGGCCGCGGCCTCGCTTCCGCAAATCATCCACGCGATGGTCGGGCGCGAAATGAGCGATATTTACCCGCGCACGTTCCACACCCTCGGCGCGCCCGTCCTTGAACTGCGCCAACTCGCGGGCCGGCCCAAGCCTCGATCTGTCAGCCTCACACTCCGCGCCGGCGAGATTCTCGGCTTGGCGGGCCTGATTGGCGCGGGGCGAACTGAGACGCTGCGAACCTGCTTTGGATTGGATCGCGCCGAAGGCGGCGCGGTCATCGTCCGCGGGAAGGACGAAACGCATGCTTCGCCCACGCGGCGCCTGGCCGGCGGCATTGGGCTGTTGAGCGAGAATCGCAAGGAGGAAGGGCTGATGCTCAATCGCAGTCTTGCAGACAATCTCACGCTCACTCGATTCGGCCCCGTGGCCAGCGGCGGATTCGTCAGCCACTCCCGCCAGATGCAAACCACCCGAGTATGGATGTCCCGCCTGCAAGTGAAGGCGCAGGGTCCCGGGCAGGCGATTTGCGAATTGTCCGGCGGCAACCAGCAGAAAATCGCCATCGGCCGCCTGCTCCACCACGAGGCTTCGGTTCTTCTACTTGACGAGCCGACGCGCGGCATCGACGTTGGCAGCAAGGCGCAAATTTACCAATTGGCCGGCCAGCTCGCGGCGGAGGGAAAGGCGATCATTTTCGTGAGCTCCTATCTGCCGGAATTGCTTGGCGTATGCGACAGCATCGGCGTGATGTGCCGGGGTGTTTTGTCCGAAGTCCGCCCGGTCAGCCAATGGACTGAGCACGCCATCATCGCCGCCGCCATTGGACAAGGCGAAGCGGCGGCAGCTTGAGGCAGGGACGCCTCGGCAAGGCGTCCCCACCTATCTAAAGAATTTTTTTGGCTGGCCTTTGATGCGGGAGTTATTCAGCGTAAGGCATCAATGAACAATGCTGACCGCGCCAAGGCCTTCAAGTTTTCCCACGCGCTCAATGTTGTCGGGCCATTCTTCGGACTGCTGCTGGTGCTCGGGCTGTTTTCGCTCAGCCCCGATGTCCGCCCCTATTTATTTACCGGTGGAAATTTCAAACTCATCCTGATCCAAACCGTCATCGTCGCCATCGGCGCTCTGGGAATGACCATGATTATCGTCAGCGGCGGCATTGATTTGAGCGTCGGCTCCGTCGTTGCGCTGACCAGCGTCTGCGGCGCCACGCTCCTGGTCAAAGGCTATTCCACTGCATCTGTGATCGCGCTGACGGTGCTGGCGGGCGGGTTGGTTGGCCTCGTCAACGGCCTTGTCATCGCCGGATTGCGCATGACGCCGTTTATCGTGACGCTGGGGATGATGGGCGTCGTGCGCGGCACGGGAAAATGGCTCTCGGGCAACCAGACTGTCAACAATCCACCCAACGTGCCACTCAACCATTTGATGTCGCGTCTTTCGCCGAACGACCTGTTTCCGCTGCCGCCGGGCGTATGGATTGCGATTGCGCTGGCCATCGCCGTTTCGGTCCTGATGCGGCAGACGGTTTTTGGCCGCTACATTTACGCCATCGGATCGAACGAAGCGACGGCGCGTTTGTGCGGCATTCGCGTGCGCCTCGTCAAAGTGTTCATTTACGCGCTGGCCGGATTGATGTTCGGCCTCGCCGGCTTGATGCAGGAATCGCGGCTTACGCTGGGTGATCCAACGGTGGCGATTGGCCTGGAACTTGATGTAATTGCGGCCGTGGTTATTGGCGGCGCGAGCTTGAGCGGCGGGACGGGAAGCATTCTTGGGTCGCTCATTGGCGCGATCATCATGGCGGTGCTGCGCAACGGCTGCAACCAAATGGGCTGGCAGAATTTCACCCAGGAAATCATCATTGGCATCGTCATTATCATTGCCGTGGGACTGGACAATTTCCGCCAAAGCCGCATGAAACGCGCCGCCGCGTAAGGCCAAACGATTTCAGCCACAGATTGAACACAGATTTTCTGAGAAGAGCTTCGATGAACAGGCCCCAACCCGCTGAACTCATCAAGTCAAGCTTCCGCAACCAGGTTTTCTGTTTTTGTTTAATCTGTGTTGATCTGTGTAAATCTGTGGCCACTCTGCGGTTTCTGAATCCGGGTCTTGAATCTGGGTTGACGCACTGACTCAGGCTGTGGTAGTTTCGCATTCATAATCGTTTTGATCCGGGAGATTATTTTATGAAAAAGAATTTGTCGAAATCCCTGCTGGTCTTGAGCGCATTGCTCCTGCTGCCGAATCTTGCTTCCGCCCACATCCTCCCTGGAACGAGCCACGGATTTTCCGAAGGGCTGCTCCATCCGCTCACTGGCATGGATCACATGCTTGCCATGCTCGCCGTCGGTCTGTGGGCCGCCAGCTATCGAGGCCGCGCGGTTTGGATGATTCCGGCCAGCTTCGTCGGCATGATGCTGCTGGGCGGATTCCTCGGAGTCTCGGGCGCCTACATGCCGGGAGTTGAATTGGTGATCGCAGCCTCGCTTCTCGTGTTGGGCGGTTTGGTCGCCAGCGCAAAACAATTCAAGCCAAGCGTTGGCATGATGATCGTTGGCTTCCTTGCGCTTTTCCACGGATACGCCCACGGCCACGAAATGCCTGCCGCCGCGAGCGCGATTCCCTTCAGCGCCGGTTTCCTGATTTCGACGGTCGCCCTGCACGCCGCGGGCGTGGCTATCGGCCTCGGCACGAAAAAGCAGCCGGTCGCGGTGCGGATTACCGGCCTGGCTATCGCAGCGTCTTCGCTTTGTTTCTTCGCGTAACAAGATCGGATTTTCGGATTTACGCGCTGGCCTTTCTTTGGATGGCCAGCGCGTTTTCTCTTCGTGCCGCTGCCGCGTTGCCTAAAATTCGCGTGGCTTCCGATGGACACGGCTTTGTTGATGCGCGCGGCAAACCGTTCGTTCCCTTCGGCGTAACATATTATCGCCCGCACACCGGCTGGGCGCCGCAAGTTTGGAAACAATTCGACCCTGCGGCCACCCGTGACGATTTCAAGCGCATGAAAAAGCTGGGCGTGAATTGCGTCCGCGTTTTTCTCAGCTACGGCTCCTTTTACAGCGAGGCAGGTAAATTGGATCCCGCCGGTCTCGAGAAATTTGATCAATTCCTGTCCATCGCGGAAGCCGCCGGAATCTACGTGCATCCCACCGGGCCGGATATGTGGGAAGGCGCGCCGCATTGGCCCTTGGGCGGATTGGAGGACGAGCAAACGCTCGTGGCGCTGGAGGCGTTTTGGAGGCAATTCGCGGCGCGTTATGCGGGGCGGACGGTGATTTTTGCCTACGATCTTCGCAACGAACCAAGCGTTGGATGGAATGAGCTGAAGGATGCCGTTTCGGAAAAAGCGGACGCCGCGGCGCTTCTGAAATTCCAACTCCGCCGCGAACAAATCGCCGACGATTGGACCCGCCAGCAAGTGGCCGCCATCAAATCTGCTGATCCTGCTGCATTGGTCACGGTCGGTATGATTCAATGGTCGATTCCTTCGCTGCTCCCCGCCTTGAGCCAATACTCGGGATTCCGCCCGCATCGGCAGGCGAAGTTTCTCGATTTCCTGACCGTCCATTTTTACCCATTGGAGGATGGCGGTTACAAATACCGCTCCGAGGAATCTTTGCGGCGAAATCTGGCCTATCTCGAATGCGTCGTGCGTGAAACGTCGCTCGCCGGAAAACCCGTGGTGCTGGGCGAATTCGGCTGGTACGGCGGCGGCGTGGCCCATTTCAACGACGGCCAATTTCCACCCGCCACACAAGAACAACAGGAGGAGTACCGACCGCCGCGCCGTCGAAATTTCCGCGCCGTTTGCCTGCGGCTGGCTCAACTGGGGATTATTCGATGATCCCGACGCAAAAGATTGCAGCGAGTTGATCGGATTATTGACAGCCGACGGCCAGCCAAAACTCTGGGGCAAAACATTCCGCCGCCTCGCCGCCGGGCACAAAGGCAAACGGACGCCGATTAAAGTCCCTGCTTCGCGACCGTCGCTGGATTGGGATGCCTGCTTAACGCGCCTCGCGGCCGAGCAGCAATTCCGTCAGGAATATTTTCGCGATTTCTCTAAAACTCAAAAGTGACGCCGTCCAGGCGCGCGCCAATTTCGGCCAGCACCCGTTTTTCGTCCGCCGGATCCTTCGCAATAAACGTGACGCTGAAACGCAGATACGCGCCTGCGTCGTCCCAGGGCACCGTTGAAATCAGCTTTTCGGTGATCAGCCACTGTGAAACATCCTCGGCATTTTTGAATTCGCGCCGCGCGCCTTTTTCCGTGGCGGCTTTGGGCGATTTGACGTAGAGGAAAAACGATCCCTTGGGCTTCGTCGCGGCAAACCCCGCTTTGCGCAGCGTTTGCACCAGGCCATCCATGCGGCGCGAATATTTCGCAGCAATTTTCTCCGTGATTTCCGGGTGATCGAAGCAGTATGCCGCCGCGTGCTGGATGGCGAGAAATTGGCCGGAATCGGAGTTGTCCTTGATATCGCCGTAAGCGCGCACCAGCCGTTCATTGCCCGCCACGAATCCGCAGCGCCAGCCGGTCATGTTGAAGCTCTTGCTGGTCGAATGCAGTTCGATGCCGACCTCCTTCGCTCCCGGCGTGGCCAGAAAACTGAGCGGCTTGCCCTCGAAAACCAGCGCGGCGTAAGCGGCGTCGTGGATGACGAGAATCTGATTCTTGACAGCGAACTCGACCACCTGCGCGAAGAATTCCTTGGTGGCCGAAGCGCCCGTCGGGTTGTTCGGATAATTGATCACCAGCACTTTGCTTTTCTTCAAAACCTCGGCGGGGATGGAGCTGAGATCGGGTAGAAAGCAGTTCGATTCGAGCAGCGCCAGTTGATGCACCAATCCGCCGTAATATTTCGAGTGCGTTCCGAAAACAGGATAGCCCGGTGTTGTCATCAAAACGTAATCGCCCGGATCAATGAAGGCTGCCGGCAGAATCGTCAGCGCCGCTTTGCTGCCGATAGAATGGAGCACCTCCGTGTCCGGATGGATGCCCGGCACGCCGCAAACCTTGTCGAGGTAGCGCGCGGCGGCTTGCTTAAGAACGTCGTCGCCGTTGTCCGCATAGCCGCGATTTTCCGGCTTGGAAGCGGCGGCGTTCAATTGCGCCACCACCTCGGGAAACGCCATTTCATCCGGCTCGCCGACGCCAAGGTCGATGATTTCCGCGCCGGGATGGGCGGCCAGCGCCGCGCGTTTGGCCCGCTTGATTTTCTCGAACTTATAAATCGCGGTCGATTTCCCGTATTCCTTGCCGCCAATGCGCGCGGCAAACAAATTTTGCAAATATGAGTCAGACATAAAATCGTTGGGGCGCAACGCGAGGCCGCGCCGAAATCGGACGTTAACGGACAGGCCGTTCGGAGACAAGTCCCGGTAAATCCATTTGCGCTGCGTTGTCCGTTTGGGCAGGCGCGGCAACCCCGAGAGCCGCCGTGTGTCGGCTGGCAATGAAGTGAAGCCAGCGATTCGTAACCGGCTTTCCATAAATGCGGGCGACAGCGGCGGCGTAAAGTTCGATTTGCGGACGGTAGGCATCGATTTTTCGCTCCCGTTCTGCAGCATTGAAGTGGTCGGTCTTGAAATCAAGCAGCCAGATTTCGTTCGGCAGGAAAACAGCAAGATCGATGACGCCTTGCACTATCACAAATTCATCAGCCGCCGCCCCGCCAAATTCCGCCGCGCCCAATGCAGAAAGCTCATCCACCCCAAAGCGGGCGGTGAAAGCCAGTTCGCGGCGCACTTCGGCGCGATGCTCCACAATTTGCCTTCCGACATCCGAATTCCAAAACGCGGCCAGCGCGTCAAGATCCAGGGAGGCGAGTTCCTGCGGTGAGAGCGCTTTTTCCACTTCCATCCGAGAGCGCTCGCGCTGCAAACTCTCCAGCGTGCCCGCGCGTTCCAAGGACATTTTTTCCAGAAAGGCATGATGTGCCAGCCCGATTTCGCTCGCACCGAATCCGTCTGCTGTTTCTTTCGGCCTCGTGTCAAACCGAAATACGCGCGTCTCCTCAAGCGCATCCGGGGCCATCTCGCGTCGCAAGGCGGAGACGCTGGCCTTGGCGGGAATATGGGTTTCGCGCGTGAACGCATATTGCCAATCAAGCCGCTCGCGTGTTTCTGGAGTTAGCTCGAACTCGCTCGAGGGGGCGTTGGTTTCGGGCGCGACAATTTCCGCGCGGGCGAGCCACGGATGATCATCATCGCAAACCGTCCATTGGAAAAACGCGTTCCTCCCCGTGGCGCTGAAATCGGCCCCGCCGGGCGGCCAGCTTCCGATCCAATCCAGAAAGCCGGCGGCAGCCAGAACGTGCGCGAGGTCAGGACCTGCCCGCGCGCGCTTCGGCCATTTTTCCGCGATGGCCTTTTGCGATGCCGTTCCCGCCAAAATCAAACGCTTCTCCGCCCGCGTCATCGCAACGTAGAGCAGGCGCAATTCCTCTCCGACCAATTCGCGCTTTTGCCGGCGCTGGGCCACCCAATACGGGAGGCTGGGCCAGGTTTGGAAAGCATCGGGCGGACGCACGCGGGGACAGAGGCCGAGTTCTTCATCAAGTATAATTTTGGCGGAAAGGTCGCGAAAGTTGAATCGCTTTCCCAAATCCGCCACGACCACGACGGGAAATTCGAGGCCCTTGCTTTGATGGATGCTCATCAGCCGGACGGCGTCTTCTGTGGTCGGAGCCGGCTCCGACTCGTCGTCGCTTTCCTGCTGCGCTTCCATGAAACCGAGGAATCGCGAAAGGCTTTCGCCGCGATTGGTGTCGAACTGCCGGGCGAGCTGCAAAAGTCGCTCCAGGTTGGCCCGTCCTTGCTCGCCGCGCGTCTGAGTTTCAAGCCAATCGGCGTAGTGTGTTGCGTCAAGTAGAGTTTCCAGACTCTGGGAAACAGGTTCCTGCCGGGCCATGGCGCGCCACTCGTGATATCTTTGCAGAAAGCGCCCGGCCTTCGCCACCGCGCCGAGCGGCGCTGTTTGATTTTTCCCATGCCATTCCACCAGGGCTTCCCAAAAGCGCCCGCGTGGATGGGAAATGCGAATCTCAGCCAATTCGCCATCCGTTATGCCAACGATGGGCGAGCGCAGCACGCCCAGCAGCGGCAGGTCTTGCAGCGGATTATCCAGCAGTTGCAGCAGGCCCAGGAAATCACGCGCTTCGGGGCTGTCGAAAAATCCGCCCCGGGCTGCGGCAAGGGGGATGCCGAGGCGATTGAATTCCTTCGCGTAAGGGGCGGTTTTATTTTTCGGCGCGCGCAGCAAAATCACCATCTCGCTCCACGCCACCGGCTTTGTGGCATCGCGGTGCAATTCCAGCAACCGCCTGCCCACCATGCGCGCCTCTTTCTCGGCGTCGGACGCATTTTCCTCATCTTCCGCGGCGTCGCCCTTGCGCCGCAGCAGCAATTCGACCGGCGGAGGAGCGGAATCGGAATTGGCCATCTCGGCCCGCCTTTCGCGGTCGCCAAAAATCAATTTCGCCGCCTCGTCATATTCGACGCCGCCAAGATTCTTGCGCATGATCATGGAGAACAAGCCGTTGACGAAATTCAGAATCCCCTCGTGGCTGCGGAAATTTTCCGAGAGCAGCAGCGTCTTTCCCGCCGCGCCCGCCAGCTCCCAGTCCGCCTTGTATTTGACAAAGATGCGCGGATCGGCCAGGCGGAAGCGGTAGATGCTTTGCTTGACGTCGCCGACAAGAAACCGATTCGCCGCCGCGCCCTCGCGTGCCAGCGCGAGGATGATAGCTTCCTGGGCGGCGTTGATGTCCTGGAATTCATCCACGAAAATCAATCGCAATTTCGCGCGCCACTGCATGGCGATGGCGCTCGGGACGCTGCCATTCCACAAAAGGCGGAGAGCGAATTGTTCGAGATCGTGAAAATCAATGCCGCCAAAATTCCGCTTTGCCTGCGAATGCGCGTCGGCAAATCGGCGCGCCACGTCGAGCAGCGCAAGCATGGAAGGGCGGGCCCAATTCCAATCTTCCAGCAATGGATCCGCCGCTTCCGGCGTTGCGCAAAGCGAATCAAGAAACTCCGATTCCTCGAAAAAGTCCTCAATGGGATCGCGCCACTTTTTCCGGGCGCGCGCCCAATCCTGGTCAATCAATTTAATGTCCGCCATCGCCGCCGCCCATTCTTTCGGAGTGACGGGCGCTTTCAGCATTTTCAAAACGATGGCGCATTTCGCGGCGTTCGTGTTCTCGGATGGTTGCGATTCCAGGATTGGCAGCCACGTTTCGCGCCAATGTTCAAGCGCCTCCAGGAGCCGCCATTTCCACTCGCGCGGCTCCGGAGATTCGAACATCGCCTTTTGACTTGCGAACCAGCCGTCCGGGTCGCGCAAGGTTTGGCCGTAATGGTGCAATTTGATGATCAAATCGCGCAGCGGTTTGTCGCCATCGCCGCCGGTGATTTGGATCAGCTTCTGGATTGCGGCGTCGCCCGGCTCTTTGGAATCGTAAATCTTCTCCAGCACGCCATCCATCGCCCGCCGTTCCAGCGAATGCGACTCTTCATTTGACAGGACCGTTAGCTGCGGGTCCAGGCCAAGTTCGTAGAAATGCTGGCTGACCAGCTCGAAACAAAAGCTGTGCAGCGTGCAAATCCGGGCGGTGTCGAGCAAGGCCAGTTGCTCGGCCAGCCGGGGGGCGTTTGAGGGGGCGCGTTCGAGGCCGTCGCGCAGGCGCTTGCGCATTTCGGCGGCGGCGGCCTGCGTGAACGTCACCATCAAAAGCTCATCGACGCTGCCGGGAGTGTTGGCATCCAGCAGCCAGGCGAGGCAGCGCTCGACCAGCGTGCGGGTTTTGCCCGCGCCCGCGCCCGCCACCACCAGGACATTGCCCCGCGCGGCGGCGGCTTCCAGTTGCTGCTTGGTTAGAGATGGATTGCTCAATCCCCGAAAGATAATGGGCGGAGCGGAAATTGCGATGCCGGATGTGGCCAGAGCGAACCAAAGGGTGTGATTACCAATGGATGGTGCGCGCAAGAAATTGATCGGAGCGCACTGTGTCGCGGGCTTGGTGTCACGCATCCGCTTTTAAGCGGGCGCGCAAAGCAAAACTGTTGAATTATGCTTGGCGCCCGCCGTGAATTAGCGAAACTCAACGACATTTGCCGCGTTCCCTGCGTCGCATCGCGGGTTTCCCCCGATTGGCAAATGTTTTCGGCGGTGTAGTTTCGACATATGCAAAAAGACAATCCATCACCGAGCAGCTTCGTAGTGAGGCACGTCTCTTTGAATAAATTTTTGAGCCCGGCGGGCCGCTGGGTTAAAAAGGCGGAGGAGGCGCTGCGCTTCCCCAATATCCTAAACGCCGTCAATACTTGCCTGGGCCGCGGTTTTCGAAACGTCGAACTCATCGTCCGTTTCGATGGAAACACGCCGGACCGGCGGCTCTCGATGGACAGCATCCATTAACCGCGGTTTCATATTTTTCTTTGACTTGGCGGTAAACTGGATTCTTATTGCCCGCGCCATGTCAATGTTAGCTGGAAAAATCGGATTAGTCGTAGGCGTCGCCAATAAACGTTCCATCGCGTGGGCTATTGCCCAGGCCTGGCACAAGGAGGGCGCCACGCTTGCTTTCACTTACCAGGGCGAGCGCCTCAAGGAAAACGTGGAGGAACTCGCCGGCACCTTCGGCCCGGACACACTTTTGATGCCTTGCGATGTCACCCGCGACGAAGACATCGCCCGTGTGATGGAATCAATGCGGGAAAAGTTCGGGAAAATGCATTTGCTCCTCCACTCGGTGGCGTTCGCGCCGCGCGAGGCGCTGGAGGGAACGTTTCTCAATACCACCCGAGAAGCGTTTCGCGTGGCGCATGATGTCAGCGCCTATTCGCTGGTGGCGCTGGCTCGCGGCGCCGAGCCATTGATGACCGAAGGCGGCAGCATTTTGGCGATGACCTATTACGGGTCGCAGAAAGTTGTCCCGCATTACAACGTCATGGGTGTGGCCAAGGCTTCGCTGGAAGCCAGCACGCGCTATTTGGCGAGCGAGCTCGGAGCGAAGAAAATTCGCGTCAACTGCATCAGCGCCGGGCCGGTCAACACCCTGGCCGCCCGCGGCATTGCCGGTTTCACCGACATGCTCAAGCACTACGAAGCGCACTCGCCCCTGAAACGAAATGTTTTGCCCGACGAATTGGGCGCGACCGGGGCGTTTCTGGCCAGCGACGGCGCGGCCGCCATGACGGGCCAGGTTCTCTACGTGGATTGCGGCTACGAAATTATGGGGATGTGACGGGCTTTTTGTCCCCGCGCAAAAAGCCGTAAACGGCGTGGCTGACGAAATGATCGTGCAGCCATTCGGCATCGCGCGAGATTCCCTCGAAGGAAAAGCCCAAACGTTCCGCCACTCCCCGGCTCCGTTTGTTTTCCTCCGCGCAACGAATGGTCAGGCGATGCAGCCCCAGCGTATCGAACGCGAAATCCATCGCCACCCCGCAACTCGCCGTCATGATGCCTTTGCCTTGAAGATTCTCGGCCATCCAATATTCGATGGGTGTCGCGCGGCTCAAGGCATCAATGGGGCTGAGGTTGATCATGCCGCCGAGTTTGTTCGCGTGCCACAGCCCCATGTAAAAACCCTGGCCGAGCGCGAATTGCTTCATGCAGTTGGCGATGTAATTGGCGGCTTCCGTCTGGTTGCGCCGCTGGTCGACCCAATTCATCCATGGGCGAAGGTAGGCGCGATTCGCCTCAATCAGCGCAAAAAGTTCGCGGGCGTGCCGATGCTCGATAAGCCCCAGCTCCGTCTCGCCTGCAACGCGCGTCCGAAACATATCAGCCCCCGAGAGTTGTCGGATCGGTGACGTCGCCCTTGTTGAAATCGACATAGGCCTCCGTCAAATCCGAGGAATACATCAGCGCGCTGGCCGGGCCGTTGTTCAACCGAATGTGCAAATCAAACGCGCTCGCGGTGGTGATTTCGCAAAGCGATTTGAAGGCAACGGTGGTCGGTTTGCCGCGCTTGAGCGAATACAAAATTTTCCGGCTGCCCGGCAGACTGTAACCCACATCAACCTTGCTCTCCACAATGTTCGCCTGGGAATAACCGAGCGCGCAAAGGATGCGCCCCCAATTCGGATCGCCGCCGCACCAGCTTGTTTTAACGAGCGAGCTGTTGGCCACCGAACGCGCCGCAATGTCCGCCTCCGCCGCCGTGCGCGCGCCTTCGACCCTCACCGTGACAAACCGCGACACGCCCTCGCCGTCAAGCACAATTTTTTGCGCCAATGCCAGCGTCACCTCATCGAGCGCGGCTTGGAACGTCTTGAATGCGGGCGAGCGCGGCGTCAAAGGCGCGATCCCGGACCGCCCGTTGGCGAGGATGAGCACGGTATCGTTGGTGCTCATGTCGCCGTCCACCGTGATGCGATTGAAACTTTTTGCCACCGCGTCATTCAAGGCCGACTGCAAAGTTTTAGCGTCAATGGCGGCATCAGTGGTCAGAAAACAGAGCATCGTCGCGTGCAGCGCGCGCAATGGCGGACGGGCCCCGGTCGGGCTCATGCCGGGCTGAATCATTCCCGCCCCTTTGCACATCCCGCCGATCCGAACGGTTTTGCCGCCGATCGCGAATTCCACCGCAACTTCCTTCGGCTTGGTGTCGCTGGTCATGATAGCTTCCGCCGCGTGGCCGCTGCTTTCCCGCGATGCGTCGACAAGTTTCGCCGCTGCTTCAATCCCTTTGGCGACGTTCGCCATTGGCATCGTTACGCCAATACGCCCGGTCGAAGCCACGAACACTTCCGCCGCCGGGATTTTCAGCGCTCCGCCTGCAAGCTTCGCCATTTTTTCCGCGTCCAGCAAACCCTGGCGCCCGGTGCACGCGTTGGCGTTGCCGGAATTGATAACCACCGCGCGGGCGGCTCCGCGCGAGACGCGTTCCACGCAAAGTTTCACCGGGGCGGCGCAAACTTGATTAGTTGTGAAAACGCCGGCGACGGTCGCGGGCGCATCGGAAACCAGCAGGGCGAGATCGCGCTTTTGGCCTTTGTTGGAGCCTTTGCCGGTGCCGAGCCGTTTGATGTCACAAAAAACGCCCGCCGCCGCAAACCCTTTGGGCGCAGTCACCGAACCGTCAAGCGGTTGGAATAATTTCTTTTTCAACAGTCAAACGACAAAAGCGGAAATCGGCTCTGGTGTCAATAGCTCGAAGTTTTTTCCTGTAACACCCCGGTTTTCAGTCCATGCTTTCGGAATGAATGAGGGGCAGCCACAGAAAGAAGCGCAGCCGTTGTTGCATTGGCTCTTGCGCAAGTATCCGGGCACGCCCAAGACGCGGGCCAAGCAATGGATCACGGCTGGCCGCGTCAGTGTCGGCGGCACGATTGTGCGCAAGCCGCACCAGTTGATGCCCGATCCGGCGGGCGACCTGCGATTGCTGGACCGCCATGCCACCACGCTGGACTGCGGGGCTGGCTGGCAGATTCATCCGCGCGTCTCGTTGCTGTATCTGGATTCCGCGCTGGCGATTGTGAACAAAGGACCGGGGCTGATTTCCGTGCCGGGCGGCGGCGAAGATCTTTCCGCACTCAGCATTCTGGCGGATTTCCTGGCGGGTCGCATGAAGGCACTCGAGCACGGCGACGCCGGAAAAACCTTGCCGCCCGCTTATCGTCAATTGGATCCGCTGCCCGTCCATCGGCTTGATCAATATACCAGCGGCGTTTTTTGCATGGCGCTCCATCCGATCGCCCGCAGCCATTTGATCGAGCAAGTCCGGGCTCACACCATGAAGCGTGAATATCTCGCCTTCGTGGAAGGCCAGTTGCCCGAGGCGAAAGGCGAATGGCGCGACCGCCTAAAACTGACCGTCGACGAATTGCGCCAGCTCGTGATTATCCCCGAGGACGAGGAAGCCTATGCCGAGGCACAGGAAGCGGTGACGCATTACGAAGTCGCCGACGAGTATCGGCTTAAGCATAAAGGCGGCTTCGTTACAAAATTGCGGTTGAGCATTGAAACTGGCCTAAAGCACCAAATCCGCGCCCAGGCCGCAAGTCACGGCGTCCCCTTGATCGGAGACCGGACATATAACGCCCATTACCGCGAGATGCCGCGCGGGCTTGAAGTCGGCCCCGCGCCCGCCATTCCATTCGACCGCCAGGCGCTCCACGCTGAATCGCTCACACTGGAGCATCCCCAACGCCCCGGCGAGCTCCTCTCCTGGCAGGCGGAATTGCCTAAAGATTTGCGGCAGCTTGAATCCGCGTTGCGCGCGGGCGCGTATTAGAAACACCTTGGCGGGTTGCGCTTGTTTATTAGTCCCATTCTTCGTCCCGTACCTCCCGTTGGAAGATCGGCTTTCGATTGCGCCGTCAGGCTGCGTTGCTGCATTATTTTCCCATGAAGCTGTCTACAGTTCTTTTGGGACTCGGCCTTCTGCCGGCCGCCGTGAGCGCGCAAATTCCCCCGGCAACCATACCGGCTGGGGTCGGCGTCAATATTCATTTTGTGACCGGTCGCACGCGCGACCTGAACTTGATCGCCGAGGCCGGGTTCAAATTCATCCGCATGGATTTTAGCTGGCAGGATACCGAAAAGAAAAACGGGATTTACTTTTGGCAATATTACGATGAGTTGACTCGGAATCTCGACCAGCGAGGCATCCGCCCCATTTACATCCTCGACTACGTCAATGAATTGTACGAGCCTGTAGTCGACGCCAAGCGCGCGGTGGGCGAGCCGGTCCCCGAAAAGCACGTTGCCTCGCCGCGGCATGCGGAGAGCGTGGCCGCGTTTGCGCATTGGTCGGCGGAGGCGGCGCGGCATTACAAAGGCCGCCACATCATCTGGGAAATCTACAACGAGCCCAACGGCGATTTCTGGAGGCCCAAACCCAATGCGGAGGAATACACCACGATGGCGCTCGCGACCGCCAAAGCCATTCGCGAGGCAGAGCCGGACGCCACAATTGTCGCGCCTGCGATGGCCGGGTTCGATTGGAATTACATGGAGGTGTTTCTCAAATCGGGGGTGCTGGAATACCTGGACGGTGTGAGCGTTCATCCGTATCGCGCGCCGAATGTTCCGCCGGAAACCGCCGCCGCCGATTACAAGAAATTGCGCGAAATGATCGACACATTCGCGCCGCCAGCGAAGCGCGGGAAAATCCCAATCTTGAGCGGAGAATGGGGCTATGCCTCCAACACCAAGGGCGTCACGTTGCAAACGCAGGCGGACTTCGCGGTGCGCCAGCAGCTTTCCAACTTGCTCAATGGCATCCCACTTTCGATTTGGTATGACTGGAAAAACGACGGGAAAGATCCGGCGGACGGCGAGCAAAATTTTGGGACGGTGACGGATAACCTCGAACCGAAGCCCGCTTACGTGGCGTTAAAGCGAATGGTGGCGGCGCTCAAGGGATTTCATTTCGAGAAGCGCGCGGAGGGATTCAGCGAGAACGATTATGTGCTCATTTTTGCCAATGCGTCGGGCGCGCGAAAAGCGGCGGCGTGGACGCTGGGCGAAGCGCATACGGTCAAATTCGAGGAAAAATCTTTGGAGCTGAATTCCTCGCCCCACTACGTTGATGTGAAGTGACCATCGCGGAGAAACAGCGACGATTGACGGAGACGCTCGGGGCGTTCAAGACGCCGCAGGATCGCCTCGCCTATGCCGTCCGCATCGGCCGCGCCGCAGAACCGCTTGCGGCGAAATTTCGCGCCGAGGCGTACCGCGTCGAAGGCTGCCTTGCGAACGTATGGTTCGTCTCCGAGTGGAAGGATGGCTGCTGCCATTTTCAGGCCGACTCCGATTCCGCCATCATCAGAGGCATCGCAGCGTTGCTTTGCGAATTCTACAACGGGCAAACGCCGCGGGAAATCATCGAGACCAGTCCGGCGTTCCTGGAAAAACTCGGCATCACGCAGCACCTTACGCCAAACCGCCGCAACAGCCTGGGCGCGATCTGGCAAAGCATGCGCAAGTTCGCGGAAGCGCACGCGTCAACATGAAATTCTACGACGCCCATAACCATTTGCAGGACGAGCGCCTCAAGCCGGGCGCGGCTGAGCTAATGGCGGCGGCCCGCTCGGAGCAAGTGGCGCGGATGGTCGTCAACGGCGCGTGCGAGGAAGATTGGCCGGATGTGCTGTCGCTGGCCCGGCAATTCCCCGAAGTGCTTCCCTCCTTCGGTTACCATCCGTGGTATGTAAAAGAACACTCACTGCACTGGAAAGAGGAGCTTGTGCGTTTGATTGACAGCGTTCCGTCGGCGGTCGGAGAGATTGGGCTGGACCGCTGGCGGGAAGAATTTGATTGGCCGCTGCAAGAGGAGATGTTCGTGTGGCAGCTTCGCCTGGCGGCGGAGCGGAATCTGCCGGCCAGCATTCATTGCCTGAAGGCGTGGGGGCCGCTGACGGAAATATTAAAGCGCGAGCCGCGTCCCGCGCGCGGTTTTGTCCTGCATTCATACGGCGGGGCGCAGGAGCTTGTGCCGGGATTTGTGAAATTGGGCGCTTACTTTTCGCTGCCCGGCTATTTCGCCCACGAACGAAAACTCAAGCAGCGCGAAACTTTCCGCCATATCCCGCTGGATCGCCTGCTGATCGAGACGGATGCCCCGGACCAATTGCTCCCAGCCGGACGAGACGGTTACCATTTGATTGACGCCGAGGGGAAGCCATTGAATCACCCGGCGAATATCAGGTCGGTTTATGAATTTGCCTCCGAGTGGCTGAGCGTGCCGTTGGAGAAATTGGCGGAACAGGTTGAAGCGAATTTCGTGCGGCTTTTCGGCGCCAAATGACAGCGAAGAAAAAAATCTCAGCCAAACCAGCGCCGGAGTCCGCGCCGTTAACCGCTCCAAACCCATCGACTCGCTGGATCGCCGTTGCGCTGTTCGTGATCACCGCCGTTGTCTACGCGCCGGTCACGACGTTTCAATTCGTCAATTACGACGACACGGACTTTGTGACCGCCAATCCGATTGTCCAGGCTGGTTTTACCACGAAAGGCTTTATGTGGGCGTGGACAAGCGAAGTCGCCCGCAATTGGCATCCGGTCACGATGTTCAGCCATATGTTTGACTGCTGGCTGTTCAAGCTGCAACCGTGGTGGCCGCATCTTGTGAACGCGCTGCTTCACGCCACCAACACGGCGCTTCTGTTCATGCTGCTTTCCCGACTGACTGGCGCGATTTGGCGCAGCGCCACCGTTGCCGCGCTTTTCGCGCTGCATCCAATGCATGTGGAATCGGTGGCTTGGGTGTCGGAGCGCAAGGACGTGTTGAGCACGCTTTTTTGGTTCCTGACCGCGCTCGCGTATGGGCGCTACGCGATGGGTGGACCGAAACGCGGCTGGTTTTATGGGCTGAGTCTCGTGTTGTGCGCGCTGGGGCTGATGTCGAAGCCGATGCTGGTCACTCTTCCGTTTACGCTGCTGCTGTTGGATTTTTGGCCGCTGAAACGAATGGCGTCACTTGCCGCAATTCCAAAATTGGTGTTGGAGAAAGTTCCGTTCCTCATCTTGAGCGCGGCGTTGTGTGTCATCACGTTTCGCATACAAAAGGAAGGCGGGGCTGTGCTCGGATTGGAATCGTTTTCGCTCGGTTCGAGGATTGGAAATTCGCTCGTTTCGTATCTACGCTACATCGAGAAAATGTTCTGGCCGCACGATCTGGCCGCGCTGTATTTGCGCCACGGGGAATGGCCAGTTTGGATTGTTTCCATCTCAGCGCTGGTGCTGCTGGCCATTACAGGCGTCGTATTGACGCAATGGCGTCAGCGCCCGTGGCTGACGGTGGGTTGGCTATGGTACGCGGGGACTCTGGTGCCGGTGGCCGGGTTCGTGCAGGTCGGCATGCAGGCGATGGCGGATCGCTACACTTATGTTCCATTCACCGGGTTGTTCGTCATTCTGGTCTGGGGCGGATTTGAGGTTCTTGAGCGTGGGAGCGCGACCCGGTTTGCCCCCGGGCTTTCCGTTGCTGCATTGGTTGTGCTCGCCGGGTTGACGGTCCACCAGGAGTTTTATTGGAAGGACAGCGAGGCACTGTTCAAACGCATGATTGACGCAACGCCTGATAATTACATGGCGCGTTATAATCTCGGCAATTTCTATTCGCGGCAGCAGCGCACCACCGAGGCTATTTCCAATCTCACTATCGCGGTGGAAGAGGAGCCGAATTACGCCGCGGCGCACAACAACCTGGGCGCGTTGTTCCTCGATCAAAAGCGTTTCGACGAAGCCGTTGAGCAATACCGCACAGCCCTCCGCATCAACAGCGATTATCTCTACGAATTCAATCTGGCCAACGCCCTGGCCGATACCGCCAGCGCGCGGCACGACTCAAATCTGTTCAACGAAGCCGTGAGCACCTACCGCAAGGCGCTCGATATGAACCCTGGCGCGGCGCTCACGCACTTCAATCTGGCTCTCACGCTGCAGTCCGCGGGGCGCGCGACGGAGGCACTGGGAGAATTCGAGCAAACCGTGAAGCTCGATCCGGATAAAGTGGATGCATGGGTGAAAATTGGCATCATTGACAGCACGCAGGGCCGCATGCCGGAGGCGGAGCGCGCCTTTCGGGAGATTATACGTTTGCAGCCCGCCAACTCGGATGCTCGCGGCTGGCTGGGGAACGCACTCGCGGAACAGGGCAAATTCACCGAAGCGATTCCTTCCTACGAGGCGTCGCTCAAATTAAATCCCAACGATTCGCGAACGGAATTCAATCTCGCGCTGACTTACATGAAAATTGGAAAGCAGGCGGAAGCCGCCGATCATTTTCGCCAGGCCCTGCGAATCGATCCGAATTACCGCGAGGCTCAGGCGGCGCTGCAACAACTCAATGCGCCTCGGTAGCAGGCTTCTTATAAATGACGCCGTCCTTCATCACGAATTGAACATCGCGGCAGGCGGCGATGTTGGTGGTGGGATCGCCGGGCACCGCGATCAAGTCCGCCAGCATTCCTATGCGGACGGCGCCGAGTTTATCCTCCATGCGGATGATTTTCGCATTGACGCTGGTCGCAGCCATGAGCGTTTGCGCGGGCGTCATTCCAGCGCGCACCATCCATTCCAATTCGCGATAGTTGTCGCCGTGGGCAAATACGCCGACATCGCTGCCCGCGCCAATGGTCACGTGATGTTTCAACGCGAATTGAAACGCGCGCATTGCGTCCTTCATGTCCGACGTCGGTTCGCTCTTGCCTGGCTTGTAGCCTCGAAAGTATTCCGCGATGGATTCGACCGCCGTGAGCGTCGGCAGATAGGCGGTGCCTTTGGCAGCCATTTGCTCGAAGACTTCCTCGCTGCCATGCGTTCCGTGCTCGATGGTGTCGACGCCAGCCTCAACCGCGCGTGCCATCCCCTCGGCAGTCGAGGCATGGGCTGCGACTGGGCGGCCGGCGGAATGCGCCTCCTGCACGAGCGCGCGCAATTCCTCGACGCTGAAAGTCGGCATTTGTTTCCCGCCTGGTCCGCGACCGTAATCGGCGTAAACCTTGATCCAATCCGCCCCCAAGCCAATCTGCTCGCGCACCGCCTTGATGACTTCAGGAATGCCAGACGCTTCCTGTGCCCCGCCCGGCAGATGCACATCCTCGGCAAATCCACGCGGCCCCGGCCCGTAACTGGCGGTGGCGACAATCGCTTTCGTCACGCAAATCAAACGAGGTCCCGGAATCAGCCCTTCGTCAATGGCTCGCTTCACCGCCACATCCGATGCGCCCGCGCCCTCCGTTCCAAGATCGCGGAGCAGCGTGAAGCCGGCCATCAACGTCGCCTTGGCATGCACCACCGCCTCAACAGTGCGATAGGCAAGCGGCTCCTTGAGCACCTGATCATTCCACAGCGTCTCATTGTAAGGATGGAGAAAAATGTGCGAATGCAAATCCATCAATCCCGGCAGCAGCGTCATTCCCGGCAAAGCAATCACGGAAGCGTTCGTTGGCGCGGAAACATCTCCCGCGGTTCCAGCCGCCGCAATGCGATTGCTCACCACAAGGACCGTCCAGCCCGCGTGCGTCCTTCCATCAATGGAGTCAAATACATTATCAGGGCGAAGGAGAATGGGATCAGTGTTTGCCCGGGCGTCCCTGGCTGTCTGGCCGAAAATCGGAAACGCGAAAAAACCGGCTGTCAAAAACAACCAGCAAAAAAGCCGGGAAAGAATGGTTTTCGCAAACGATTCCAAATTGAGTCGAGTGTTAAATTTCCTTTTCCGCTGGTCAAACAAAAAGGGCCGCCTCCGCTAATCGAATCCAAGCCACTCCAGCGGAGGTGGCAAAGGATCCGCCGCGAATTCCAAATGAATGACGCGCCGGTGTCTTGGTTCAGTCGCGGCAGAACGGGGCGGTCAATCGCGACCCGGGCGGATGACTTTGAAACCCGCTTCAATGGCAGCTTTCGCTTGATTTTCATCGTGTGTCATCAGGCGCGAAATTTTCAATTCTTCCATGGCGGCAAGATGCAAGCGATCCATCGAACGACAATCCAGTGCGCCCGAATTCTGGTGCTGGCGCAGTGCGATTTGGAAAACCGAGTGGCCAAGCGCGCCAAACTCGAAGGGCTCCTGATTTCTCAAAAGGCTGAATTGGGCTTCCACGCGCCGCCATTGGTTGCGAGTCAGGCTGCCGCCCGTCCAAAGCGCTTTCAGTTGCACAATTGTCTCCAATTGCGCCAGCGAGGAAATTACGACCACGGATTCCTCCTGAATGGCCTCCCAAACGCTTTCGCTTAACGGTTCGGGGCGGAGAATCGGCAGCAGGCAGCTTGTATCCGCGTAGATCATGCCTTTACATCAGCTTTCTCTCGGCCCGGGCCGCTGCCAATTCTTTCTCACTGCTTGGATAGACCTTGCTTCCATACACCTTTTTGATCCACTTCTTGTGATCTTTAGGATTCCAGCGCTGGCGCTTGGAGCTTGAGCTCGCGCCGGGCTTGAGCGCGAGCTCAATCGGCTCATTCAGTTTATCATTCATAAAATCTTGTGCCGTCAGGAATCTTAGCGACGTGTTTGTTCTTTGTTGAGATGTTTCCGCAATGACGTTAATGAATTGAAAACATGACGGGCCGTCGAAAATGGATTGTCGTTTCGGGTATTGCGGTGGTGCTGGTTATTTGCGTCCTTATTTGCTCAATTCCGTCAATGCTAGAAGTCTTCTTTTATCCGAAGCCGGGCCGGCTGCCGCCTGTTGTAAGCCAAAGCGCTGAAGAATTACTGGCGCGATTAACCGCCTGTTTGTCGAGCAACGCCCCGAGCGTTCTGGCATCACTTCAACCGGGACTTTCTGAAGCGCAAATTTCCACACTGGAAACGCAGGGGCACTTCAAACTGCCACCGGACCTTCGCAGTCTCTATCGGTGGCACAACGGGCAATCGCGAAGCAATGTCTGCAGCTTTCTGCCGGGGCAGCGATTTGTGCCGCTGGATGAATTCGTTGAGGAGAAATTTGTGCTGCAAGGACAATTGGCAGACGCAAAGTGGCATCAGTCCAGAGCGTTTTCCCTTCTGTCGGGTTACACGAAGGACTGGATTCAGGTTTTTGACGATCGGACTGGCGACGGGTATTTCTATGATCCATCCAGGGCAGAAGGCTCCGGCGCTTTCTTTTACCGTTTTACCGAGGTTCGCTATTACCGGTGGTTCCCCTCCGTACGCAATTTTCTGGAGGGTTGCATCGAGTGTTACGAAACCAATGCTTTTGCGATTGGAAAGGAAGCAAATGAGCTTGTCGAGGACTCTCAGAAGACGGAGATCATCTGGAACAGACTGAGCAAGGGAAATGATTGAGTCACGTTGGAAATCGTGATGGTTCTTTCCTGGATTCTCCCTGCAGCCCGTTCTCAAGAAGAAAACACTTGCAAGCCTAACGCTGCTAGGCTAATGTCAAAATCGTGTTATCGAAAGAACTCATTGCGGCGAGCACTGTCCCGCTCGTCCTTTCTGTGCTGACTGGAGGAGAAAGCTATGGCTATGCGCTTATTCAAAGCGTGCGGGAGCTTTCCGACGGCAAAATCGAATGGACTGAAGGGATGCTTTACCCGGTGCTCCATTGGATGGAAAACGAAGAATTAATTGAATCCGAGTGGAAGACCTCCGACAACGGCCGGCGGCGGAAATATTATCGGCTCAGCCGGGAAGGCACGAAATCACTGCAAACCGAAAAAGATCAGTGGATGGCTGTCCATTCCACGCTGTTAAAACTATGGAAAACTCAACCTCGTTTGACCTGAATCAGTCAATTGAATCGTGGCGCGAAGAGCTCTCGCGCTCATCTGCTTTCCAGCCTGACGACTTGGAGCAGTTGGAAACGCACCTGCGGGATTCCATCGCCAGGCTTCAATCAAATGGGCTTTCCGAGCACGAAGCGTTTGCCGTGGCCAAGAGCCGGCTTGGAGGAAACGGCGATTTGGAGCGCGAGTTTGCGAAGGTGAATGCCGGCTCAGTTTGGTTGGATCGGGGCCTCTGGATGGTGATTGGCTCAGCACTGATAGGCGCCGTATATCGCATCGCTTCAGCGACAGCCAGTTTGTCGGCCATTGCCGCCCACGGCTTATTGCCGAACGACATGCTTTCCGGGCCGGTCTATCTCGCCGTCAATTACGGAACGCTTCTCTGTCTGTTCCTATATATCTGGAAATCCGGACTTCGCCGGGCTGGTCTCGCATGGAAGCTCGGTGACTGGTTGAGAAAACGTCCCGTTTTCCTCGCGGTATTGCTGGTTCTCGTTATGGGATGCGGGGCTGCGGCAAATGCTTATATGCAAATCTCGTTGCCGCGGTCGTCCTGGTCGAGGGTTTTTGCATACGCAGGTTTGGGTGATGCGTGTGCCCGTCTCGTTGTGCCAATCGTGCTCGCTGTCTTGTTGGTGCGCTCGAAACGCCACCGAGCAGTCCTGTCAACTTAATAGAATCTTATTCTTCGAGGAATTGATTCAATTCCGCGGTGAGAATGGTGTGGTCAAGAAATGTGAATGTTCCCTTTTCGCGAGGTTCACGTCCGGCGTTGACCAGCCCCGTCATTGCGGCGCGATAGAAGGAGCCGGCGAAGCTGATGCGCTTGACGCCGGCTTCCACGAGTTCGGCCACGCTGTGGGATTTGCCGCGAGCGGAAACCGCAAAATTTACCGGTTTGGAAACTGCCGCGCAGACTTCTCGCACCGATTCCAAGGTCGGAAGGCCGGGCGCGAATAGAACGTCGGCGCCAGCATTTTCAAAGGCGACCAGCCGTTTAATCGTGTCGTCCAAGTCTGGATTGCCGCGGACGAAATTCTCCGACCGCGCCACGAGCGTGAACGGAAAGGGCAGCGCGCGGGCGGCTTCCACGGCTGCCGCAACGCGCTCAATGGCGAGAAACAAATCGTAAATCGGTTTCTCGCGGTCCGCGCGGGCGTCCTCGATGGAGCCGCCGACCAAACCAATGCCCGCCGCCAATTCGATTGTCTCCGCGGTAGCGGCGGGAGAATCTCCAAAGCCGTGCTCCAAGTCAGCCGCCACTGGCAAATCGGTGGCCTCGACGATCACTCGCGCATGGGCGAGCGCCTCCTCGCGCGATAACTTTCCGTCGCGGCGGCCGAGGATGCCGGCGGCTGCCGCGCTTGATGTCGTGAATGCCTCGAAACCGAGACCTGCGAGAATTCGCGTGGAACCGGCGTCCCATGGATTCGGTATTAACAACACGCCCGGCCGGCGATGGAGTTCTTGGAATTGCAGTGCTTTTTCGATGGTGGTGCTCATGGATTTTATTATTGGTTATGTTTGACTCGTTTTCATGTTTTTTATTTCTGATGCCGATGGCCAGGGCAGACGCATCTTAATTTGGATTGCGGGAGATGCGGTCGGCGGGGCGCCGACCGCGACACGCGAGGGCGCGTGTGCTCCCCTGAAAGGGATTTCGCGCTCGCGAAACTCCTATGTCTGGGGAGCGCACGCGCCCCCGCGTGCAGCGGGACGCGCCTCGCGTCCCGCATCAGAGGCTTCCGAAATCAGATGCGTCTGCCCGTCCGCCGATGGCCTCTTGCTCTAGGGCCTGTTAACACTAACGTAACGCCTCCACGATGAGCGCGAGGACGACGAATCCGGAGTACAACGCATCCAATTTGTCGAAGCGACTGAAGACTCGGCGGTAGCTTTTGAGTCGGCGAAAAAGCCGTTCAATCTCATTGCGGCGTCGGTAAAGGGTTTGGTCATACTCCCACGGATTTAAGCGTCGGGGGTTAGGAGGAACCACTGGAGCGTAGCCCAATTCCCGCGCCTGTTGCAGAGTCTCGTCCCCTTCATAGGCGCTGTCCATGATGAGTGGAAGCCCTGCCGGAACCGGCCCGCCCGCCTGCAAAAGCTCGCGTCCTTGCGGCGCGTCCCCCGCCTGGCCGGGGGAAAGCTTGAGCATTAAGGCGCACTGGGCATTCGCGGCAACCAGATGAATTTTGGTGGTGCAACCGCCTCGGGAGCGCCCGATGGCCTGTGGGCCGTTTTTTTTAGCGCCCCGGTGCCGTCGGGGTGAGCCTTGATCGTCGTGCTGTCCAAGCAGACTTGCTCGATCCGGATCGCCAGGATTTGCTCCTGCTGGAGCCGGGCGAAGACTCGATCCAGCAGGCCCGCTTTGCTCCAGCGGTTCATGCGGGTGTAGATCGTATGCCAGTTGCCAAAATGTTTTGGCAGGCCGCGCCATTTGCACCCATGCTCCACCACATAGAGCAGGGCGTTGAGAAGTTGCAGATTGGTCATGCTCACGTTGCCGCGCTGCCGCGGCAGACAATCAGCAACCCGCTGATATTGACTCTCTGTAAGCTCCACCCAGCCATTTTGCCTTGTCGCCTATAAAATGTCAATTAGTGTTAACAGGCCCTAGGCGATCTTGTGCCAAAGATTCCACGCTGCCGTTTTCCACGCAGTCACCGAGAGGCTTCCTTCACCTCTTTCTTGCGAGTGGCGCGCGGTTTGGAGCGTTGGACGTTTGCCTTCTGAAATGCGGCGGCGAGAAATTCGTCCGCCTTCGCGTTGTCGACGAGGCCGAATTGTTTCAGAACAGCAATCTCCACAGGCCTGCCGGCCAACTCTTTGACGGGCAGGAATTCGTTGATCGCGTGGAGGACTTGGATGTAATCGTCCTTTTCAATTTCATCGTTGTCCCCGTAGCAATTTCGATCCCGCCAGACTGCGGGCGCATCGCTGGCCACGAATGGGCCGGCCGGCGCGAAATACAGCCGGGCGTCCTCGCGGATGTGGCGCGTGTCGCCCAGCAGCCAGATGAGCGCGGACGCGCCCTGCAAACTGGATCGGGCGCTGGTCACGATGCGCGTGGAGGCGGATCGTTTGAGAATGATTGAGCGCATGAGCAGCGCTGAATCGGCTGGGATTTCGCCGGTGCCGGCGAATTCTATGTGAACGAGCTTTGGTTTCCTGGCCAGAGCCGATTCCAATCGATAGGTCTCGTCGATAAAACCTCCCCACGGTCTCAATTTAATGACGACCTTGGCTTGAGGTTTGACTGTTTTGTTTTTCGAGCGTTTTGCGCGTTTGATTTTCATAAGTTAGAGTGTTTGTTTGACTGTGATCATAAGGCGGAATCGGCAATGAATTCGCAGCGTCGCTGCTCGCGGGCAGGCGTTAACGCCGCAAACCCATTGCCGATTTTTGACTCAACGCGCTATCGGCGGAGCTTGCGCGTTTTGTAGGTGAGGAGCGGGCGGAGTGCCGCGATGACGGAGATGAGTCCGGCATCGACCAAATCCCGCACCACTGCCTCAATGTTTTTGTAGGCGGCGGGCGCTTCCTCGTAGAGCAGATCGCGCTCTTCGCAGATGACGCGGCCACCGAGCGACGTTTGCTCCAATTGCGGGGCGTTGAAGCGTTCGCGCATCCGAATCCTCGCGTCGCTGCGCGACCATTTGCGGCCCGCGCCGTGCGCCAGCGACCAGGCGTGGCTCTCGCCGTCGCCAGTTGCCTTCACCAGATAACTGAATGAGCCGCGCGAACCGGGAATGACGGCGAACTCGCTGTCCGAAGCAACGGCTCCCTTGCGGTGAATCCACAATTCTTCGCCGCCGGCTTCCTGCCGCGTAATGCTATTGTGGCAGCCGTCCCAGATGCGCGATGCCTCCGCGCCGAGCGCCGAAGCGAATCGATGCGCGATGAGTTCGCGATGGGCTTTGGCCCAACGGACGGCGTGATCGTGACCACGCCTATATGTCTCTCCGGCGATTGATTCAGGAGCTACGCCGTTGCCGCCGTGTTCCGCTGCGTGCGCGCGAAGAATTGATTCGCCAAATCCGCGCGAACCACTGTGGACGAGCATGACGAGTTCCTCCTTGCCCAGCTCAAGCATCGCCAGTTCGTCGGCATCGACTACCTTCTCGATGGCCTGCAACTCGGCGAAGTGATTGCCGCCGCCGATGGTGCCGAGCGCGTCATCGAACTCGGTGGGTTCGAGATTTCGCGCGCCCAACCATGCGCCGACGGAGCCCTCCCACCGATGCTCCAGGTCGAAGCGCAATCCGGCCCAGCGGTCGAGGCGGGCTTTCCTGCGAAGCAAATCCGTCTTGAAGAGAGCCATGCCGCACCCGATATCGCCGCCGATAAGGTGCGGGTATATCAAGCTGTCGGTCACGAAAGCCGCGCCCACCGGCACACCTTTGCCCGGATGCAAATCCGGGAAGGCGACGGCCTGGCGCATGCCGTCAAACTTTGCGACGGCATAGAATTGGCGAAGCGCCTCGCCTTCGATCCAGGCGCTGGGCGAGGCAATCACGCGCGTGGCAGTTTCTTCGATGGTGTTCATGTGTTGGTAAGCATTGATTATTTGTGAGGCGTGGAAGGGCGGGGATCCCGCCGAGCCGTCCCATTAAGTCCATCGCTCTCATCTTATGGGGCGTATGGGAATAATAGGAATAATGGGAATGGGTCGGCAGGAGCCTCGCCCTACCGGTTTTATCTATCTGCCGGACGGCTTGCATTGCGGGCGAATGCAGAATCGATTGCCGGGACGAAACACGAGTTTCAATTTCGCGATGGGCCGGAATCGAATTCTGCGGCAAGGTTTGTAGCTTCTGCTTTACAGCAACTGACTCTGGTAGCGACGGGTAACTTTCATGGGATTTCCTTGGGTTAATAATTTGGCGTTCAAATGAGTGGCGAGCCGCCCCGGTGCTGCCCCGGGTTGCTAAGTTTTGGAGACTCGGCTGCTCAAGCTGGCGCGCGGCTCATAAGTGTGTGCGCGATCGCGCGGGAGATTCCCGCGCACGGAAAGTAAAAGGGCCGAGAGACTCAATGATCTCCCAGCCCATCTCAACAAAGAACAAACACCTCTTGCTATCTTGCGATATCAACCCGCGGATTCACGGCGGCTGTTTCGGTGTTTAGAGGCACACCTCCTTGGAAGCCTTTTGTATGTAAAATTCGATTTGTATTTTGCGGCACCGAGGCGGACGGTTCGTCGGCACACCACACCGGTGACCAGTCAAGACTCGTCTTCGCGTTTTTCAATTTGCCGCCACTGGACATCATTTAGACGTCGCGATTCCTATTCTCACTGACTATTCACCTTTCGTTGCGGATTGTTCATTCGGTCATATTAGGGAAACAAAAAACCCTGCCTACGATTCGTAAGCAGGGTTGGATAAAGTCCAGATCGAGAGTTTACCTGCTTACCGCCAGTCTATTCCAATTGCCTTCAATTTGTTTTCCAATGGAGGCCAGGGATAGTCCAAGGCTAGAAACATAGCCGCGGCATGGACGGCTATGCCGTGTCGCGGTTGCGACTCGCATTGTCGGCCAGCTTGCGGCTGATGTGTTTAAGCAAGATTTCATCGAACGGGTCAGAAACTAGCACATGGGCTGATTTCTATGCAACTAATACTTTTAAGTTTCATATATCTTAAAATCACATATCCGGATTGGATGATGTTAGGGAGCGCGGCTGTGTTCGTAGGAGCGAAGCGACGAAGAATCAGCCGCAGCGCGTTGCGATCCATAGGCGCGCTTTTCGTTTCAACATGCTGCGGCTGGTCTTCGACACAGCCGTATCTCCGCCCAAGGGTGGCGTTCGTCGGCTCGGGAATCGCGCCTCACTCCGGACGCCTCGGGCCGAAGTTCGGCTTCCCAAAGGCGTCCCTGCCTTGCTGAGGCCGCATCGGGGCTTATGGCCTTGTCACATTAATTCTCAAGTAGCGAGTGGGGCGGGCCGTGATGGCGGACGCGTCGCGGACGGTGATCGTCTCGGTGGGTGAGCCGGAGCGGGAAACTTCCTGGGCCTGGGCGGTGTAATTGATATTGGAACCGGAGTAGGTCGCAATGTCGGACCACGCGGTCAAATCGCCGGATGCTTGGACGTGGTAGGTGACGCCCGTTTCCGCGGATTGCCGCGTAAAGGTTACTTCAAAATAATTCGTCTGCTGGATAATGGTAGAGTTGGCGGTCACCGAGACGTTGGTCTTCCAGTAATTCAGCAATTGCACGAGTGCCGTAGGCGTGTTGGTCGGTTCCGGTTTTCCAGATTGATCCATTTCGTTGATGCCGTGGCAACTGGTGCAACTGCGGATTTCCCCAGCGGCGAAGGTAAGCCAGTAGCGCTCGCGGACAACGCCGGTGCCATTGGTATCCGCAAGCTGCCACGAGACAGCGCGGCTGGCCGGAACGAAGGCGGCAGTTGAGCCGTCCGCGGCAATTTTGATTCCCGAGGTGGGAGCATAGGCGTTTGTGGGATTGTTCACCGCGGGATCGTGCAGGTATTGCGCAAGGACCCGGCGGCCCGCGCGCGGGTTGTTCGTGTCGCCGTAATTCAATCCGCGCAATTGGTCGGCTTGGAACAACTGGAGCCACGCAACGTCGTAAATCCTGCCCGAAGCGCCCAGCGTCTCATGAGTTGTGCCGGCGACTTGCAAATTGAACGGCTGCTGATGATCCGCATGGTCGCGGGTCGTCACATCGCGGCTGACGATCACGGCGAGTTGGTGCGTGACTAGGTATTCCTGGAACGTCGCCACATCGACCCCCGCCTGCGCGAAGGCATTGAGTTCTGGTTGCAGAAGCGGGACGGAATATGGGACCGGGCGCGCCCGCGCGATAACTTCGACAGGGTCGAACTCCCACAGTACGTTCGTTTCGGTTACGAGCGTGTCCGGCGACCAATAGGTGGCCACGTTGGTCAGGCCAGACGTAAGCGTGGTTGACGGCGCGTAATAGCCATTGCTCATCACGAGGAACTTGAGCCGGAAATCATACGGTGTGCTCGGGAAGTTCGGGTCGGCGCCGTCCATCTCGGCGAACGGATAGGATGTGTGCGCCGCAATCATGTAGCCATCCGATGTCATCATGGGATTGCGATAGAACCCCGTGAAGTCGGAAGGGATGTCATTCGACGTATCGGCGTAATAATGCGTCGAGCGCGGTGTCAAATAATTGAGCTTCATGTAAAAGGCGTTGATGTTCGTCGCGCCCGTGATGGAGACAATCTGCCCGCCGCTGTGGGTGGCGAATTCCGGCGCGTCAATGCCGTAAAACAATCCCGGGACGTTCGGGTCTTCGCGCACCATGAGAAAATTATCGATGGTGTTGGTGTTGTAATTGTCGCCGAAATAATAGAGGTCCTGAATATTGGGATCGTTGGTGAAGGAGGCGTTGCCGTAGCTCCCGCCAATCTCGTGGCGCCCGATATGATTGAGCGTTTCCTCATCTGTGCCGTCCTGGTCTATGGCCCAAGGGAAGAATTGGTTGAATTCGTTGCCGAACAGACCTGTGCCCGCGAGCAAATCCGTGCGCACGTTTCGCGGCTCGGGGAAAATTTCCGTCGTATTAGTCGTAGGCACGGAATTGGACGCTTCGCTGGTCCAGTTAAAGCAGCCGTAGACATCTGTCCCTTCGAGAAAATCCGTGTCCGCCTGCTGGTCGCGCTGCAAATGATCCCAGCGATTGAAAACGATGCGGCCCGCGCTGTCGATGATCGGCGAGAAGGCGCCGCTTGGCGTGTGATTGACCATGAACAAATTGCCGTTTGTCGGTTGAAGGCTCCAAATGCCTGTGACGGTGGCCGCTTCCTCGTATTCGTCCAACTGCGGGTAGAGTTGCGGCTCGCCGTTGCGCGGGCGGTCGCTCGTGAAAATGATGCGGTCATCCGAGCCGTAGATCGGGGAGATGTTATTGTAGTTGGTGGGCTGGTTTGGAACCTTGGTGATGACAGGCGTTGTGTTTGGATTGGTGAAATTGGTGATTTCGTAGAGCTGCCAGAAATAATTGCCGGAGTAATCGAATTGCCGCGTGGGCGCGCCGATGACCATGCTGAACACGGCCTTGTTTCCGGACCAATGGACGCACGGCTGGCGCACAGCGATGCCATTGGTGTTCTGCGAACCCCACTTGCCGTAGCCAGCGGCGCGGGTAAGGTTCTTCAGCGTGCCGTCCGGGTAGCGAATGTAAAGATCGCCGCCGCGGCCGCATGCATCAAGTGTCGAAAGCTGGCTGCCGAAGGTAGACGCGATCGTCGTGAAATCCCCGGGAACGCGCACTTGCGTCACGAATAAAATGGAATTTGTCGGGCCCGCCATGGCGGACGAAACCAGCCCCAGCAACACAATGCACACGTATCGAATCATAAAATCAGCCGCTAAATTTGAATGAGAACACCCGGCTTAGGGAACCATGCCCCAGCCTGAGCTCGTGAGCATGGAACAAAGTGTTTGACGTGGAAATACGCCACTTGACGTATTAGTGGTGGCCCGGCGATGCGAAATTGAGGAGTCCGAGTCCCTCGCATCCCTGACGGGATGCGCTCATCGCCGAGGTCCATTCACAATCCCGCCCCGTGCCAATTCGCCAAAGGTTCCCAAAAACCAACTCGGTTCACCGCCGGTCTTTTTGCTCAATGCCCAGCGCATGCAGATTCTTGTAGACGCCGCCCCTGGCGAGCAGCTCGGCGTGACGCCCGGTTTCGACAATTCTTCCGTGGCTCATCACCAGGATCAAATCGGCGCGTTGGATGGTGGAAAGCCGGTGCGCCACGCAAAATGTCGTGCGCCCTTTCATTAATTCATCCAAGGCAGCCTGCACCGCGCGCTCCGATTCGTTGTCGAGGGAGCTGGTGGCTTCGTCAAGAATCAGAATCGGCGCATTCTTGAGGATGGCCCGGGCGATGGCGACCCGCTGGCGTTCGCCGCCGGACAGGTTGGCGCCCTTTTCGCCGACGACGAAATCGTATCCCCCCTTCTTCTGAACGATGAAGTCGTGGCAGAAGGCGTGCCGGGCCGCTTCTTGAATCTCGTCGAAGGTCGCGCCCGCCCTGCCGTAACCGATGTTCCGCCGGACGCTCTCGTTAAACAAAATCACGTCCTGGGTGACGACGGCGAGCTGCGACCGGACGTCCCGCAGGGCGACGGATCGCAAATCCTTGCCTCCAATGCGAATCGCTCCGCTGACGGGATCGTAAAACCGGAGGAGCAAGTTGGTGATGGTGGTTTTGCCGGAGCCGCTGCTGCCAACCAGCGCAATCATCTGTCCCGGCTCGACCCGCAGATTGAAGTCAATAATGATGGGCTTCTCGTCATACTTGAAGTTAACATGGTCAAATTCAATGTCCGCCCCGGCGGCAACCAAAGGCAGCGGATTTGGAGGATCAATAAGATTGCTCTTGGTGGCGAGCAATTCGAAGACACGTTCGGTGGCTGCCTTGGTCTGGTTGAGCTGACTTTGTGTGCGGATGACAGCCTTGATGGGGCGATAGATGGTAATGATGGCAGCGATGAAGACCCCGAACTTGACCGGGCTGGTCCTGCCGCCGAGATGGAAGAGAACAATTGCGATTCCGATGGCGCCGAAAAATTCAATCATCGGCCCCGGTGTCTCCGTCGAACGCACCACCCTCATATAGTGGCTGTTGAACTTGTTCTGGTTGGCCAGGAACCGTTCCATGACAACGCCTTCAAGGCCGTAGCCCTTGATAATCCGGTTTCCGGTGAAAGCCTCATGCATCATGTTGTTCAAGCTGGCTGCCTCGGTTTGGATGGCTGCCCCCGCTTTCCGAACCTTTTTGTTGTAGACATAGATGGGTATGGCGCAAAGCGGGACGGTGCCCAGCGCAACAAGCGTCAGCCATGGAAACAGCGCGAACGCGGTGAAAATAAGAGTGGCGATGTTTACCGGCTCCTTGATCATGGTGATCATGGAGCCTGCGAACATGGTTTGCAGCACGCCAACATCGTTGACCCTGGACATGAGTTCGCCGGTGCTGATGCGGGTCAAAAAGCCGAGCGGCAAATTGAGCAGATGCTCGAACAGGCGCGCGCGAAGGTCCGCCACAGTGCGGGTCGCCACCCACCCCATAAGATAGGATCCCAAATAATTGACGATCCCGCGGGCCAGCATCACTATGGGAATCAAACTGACGGCCAGAAACAGGCTCACGTTCGAAGCATGAACATGGGTGGCGATCGAGGTGAAAGCGGAACGGACAAGATCGGCCAGCCACGGTGAATATTGGTTTATCTGGTTTATTTTGGCCAGCGTCGCCTGGTCGGAATCGGAAAAGACGAGGCTTACGACAAAAAATACCGTGACCAGCACCACCGTGTCCGCCATGCCTCCCAACCCGCCAAAGATGGTTCCAATGACAAATCGAACCCGGTACGGTCCGATCAATCGCCAAAGTTTGAGCCAGAAATCAATCATGTCAATTGCGCCAATATGGGCAGAGACTCCCGGAAGCGCGAGTTTTTACTGCGACAGCAGGAGAAATGGGTGCAGGACAAAATTCTTCACGAAAAGAGTGGCAGCGGCGTCCCGCCGCTGAATTGCCGGCGGAGGCGAGACGCCTCTGCCACCACAGCGGCGGAAGAATTTTGTCCTGCACCCAAGAGAAATCGGACTTTGCGCCGCTTTGGCGGTTTGATAGGGTGCCCGGATTGATTATGAAAATGAAAGTTCGGCTGGATTTCTGCGATTTCTGGCCCGGCTTCCTCAAGACGAGGAATTTTTTTTACGACCTGCTGAGTGAACGGTTCGATATCCAAATATGCGACCAGCCGGATTTTCTTATTTACGCCGACCCCGGCCAGCATGTGCATCGCATCCACGATTGTGTCAAAATTTATGTTTCCGTGGAATCGTTTGAGCCGGATTTCAAAGCTTGTGATTACGCCTTCACCTGCCGCGAGTTGAACGATCCGCGCAATTTGCGCCTGCCCTTTTATGTTTTGAACACGAACCCGCAAAGCCTGCGCAAAACGGGCGAGGAGCTGGCCGGCAAGATGGCCGGCAGGGAGAAATTCTGCAGCTTTGTTGTCAGCAACGCCAAGCGCGCCAAGACCCAGAAGCGCGTCCAGTTTTTCCACCGTCTTTCCAAATACAAGAAGGTGGACTCCGGCGGAGCGGCGTTTAACAACATCGGCGGCCGCCTGCCGCCGGGGGCAAAGCTTGATTTTCTGCACTCTTACAAATTCAACATCGCCTTTGAGAACAGTTCCATAGAAGGCTACACCACGGAAAAGCTAACCGAGGCAATGTGGGCGCGCTGCCTGCCGATCTATTGGGGCAATCCGCGCATTGGCGAAGAATTCAACACCAAAAGCTTTCTCAATTATTTTGATTTTCCCAGCGAGGAAGCGCTGATTGAGAAAATCATTGAATTGGACAAGGACGACGCAAAGTACATGGAATACATGCGCCAGCCGTTCTTTCACGGCAACCAGCCGAACACGTTTTTTGGACGCGAGAGATTGCTTGATCAATTCGAGAGGATTTTCTCCACCACCATCACGCCGGTTTCCCGTCGGCGCTATTGGAACCAGATCGGCCGGTGGATCGTCGTAAAGAAGAATCTGGGCCGGTGGGCTTGAGGCCTCGGCTGCGGCGCTTTCCTAAAATTCTTGTTGAAAAAAGCTTTAACAAAACTTTCGCTGTGTGTAGTGTTTCCCTCTGTATGGCAGCCGCTTTGTGCCCTGCATAAAACGAAGTCAAAAAGCGTTTTGCCCGACCCATGGCGCCGAGACAACATTTTAGCTGGCTAACAGGAATCCTAGCGGGCGACTCCCCCGATCCCGCCTTGGAGCCTTCGCCCGAATCCATCCCGGAATTCTGGCATCGAATCACCTAACAACATCACCCCAACCATGCTTCCCATTAGCGTTCTCGTTCCAACCCTTAACTGCGCCGCGCTCGTGCCGGCCCATCTTGAATCCCTTCGCTCCTGGCTTGATCTTGCGGAGGAAGTTGTGGTGGTGGACAGCGATTCCTGCGATGACACCGTCAAGCTTCTCCGCGCCGGCCTGAACCATCCGCGCGTTCGATTCCTGAACCATCCGCGCGGCCTGTATCAGTCGTGGAATTTTGGCATCCGGAACGCCAGCGCCAAATACATTTACGTCTCCACCGTGGGGGACTCAATCACCCGCCAGGGCGTCCAATCACTGTTCGACCTGGCCGAGAAACTTCACAGCGACGTGGTGATTAGCAAGCCGGACTTCGTCAATGGCGAGGGGGAAGCGCTGCCGGACCAGCGCTGGCCGATTGATGTCATTTTGCGCCAACTGCAGATCAAGAGCCCGCAATTGCTTTCCACGACCGAACAGTTTTATTTCGCGGTGACCAATCTCTGGGGCGCCATCCTCGGCAGTTCGGCCAGCAACCTTTATCGCGCCGATTGCCTCAAGCAGCGCCCCTTTCCCACGGAGTTCGGCACGGCAGGTGATTGCGGCTGGGGCGTTCAAAATATCTTTGACGTGCGGATCGCCATCACGCCGGAACGCTTTTCCACGTTTCGTTTTCACGAAAAGGCTTATGCTCCAGACGAGTATTACGTCGAATCCCTGTTCCACAAGTTCCATCTCCTGGCACGAAGCGTGGTCGCCATCGAGCGATTGCGCAATCCCGTCGTGGACCAAGTTCTAGAAGAGCTCCAATGGCCCGAACTTGAGAAAGCCCTGGAACTTGTGCCCATCCACCAGGCCAAGCTGGAGCATTATCGCGAGCAAATAATTCCGTGGTATCTCAACCCTCGGGCCTGGCAGGTTCGGGCCGCGCGCAAAGAGGCCGAAAAACGGATCAAAAAGATCACCGAGGAGGTGATCCCCAACGCGCTGCGCACCCGGGCCAGGCTTGATGAGGTGCTGCGTCCCTTGCACTGAGTTTCTCTGAACAAAACATAGAATTTATCGTAATTCGCGAGGACTATAGGAGGGGTGATCTCGAAGTCCCGCATTGTTTGGCTGGCGATGGTGCACCACTGCCCAAAGTCCCTTGCACGAGCATCCGTGCCTCGCGTAGAATAACGGCATTCAATGAGCCAGATTCCCGACCCATTTCACGATGCGCGGAAAAAGGACGGCGTTCTTCGGTGCCCCTTTCAAGGCGAAACTATCCCAATGATCTTGCGGCACGCGGCCGTGCGGGAGGCGGCGAAAGATTGGAAGACGTTCAGCTCGGACGCGCCGTTTCGCGTGCCGATTCCCTCCGAGGAAGAAGTTCGCACCATGCGGCAATTGCCAATCGAGACGAACCCTCCCGAGCACACCGAGTACCGCGCCATCGTCGAGCCATTTTTTGAGCGGGCCAAACAGCCGGAGATGATCGCGAAAGTTGAGGCGTTGATTGCCGGCAAAATCGCGGAGGCAGGCAGGCGCGATTCGTTTGAAGTGGTGCAGGACTTCGCGCTCCCCGTGCAATCGCGGGCGCTCACCTATCTTCTCAATGTCCCAGAAACCGAGGCGGAGGTGTGGATAGGCTGGGGCATTCATGTCTTCAAAGTTTCGGGCGGGCAATTCAAAAAAGGCAACGTGCTCGAGGAATATCTGGCCGGGCAATTTGATCGCGCTGGGGCAAACCCCGGCCCGGATTTTTTCAGCGCATTGACGCAAGCCACCTATCGCGGGCGCAAACTCACGCAGGAGGAAATGATGGGCTTTGGCAATCTCGCCTTCGCCGGCGGGCGCGACACTATTATCCACAGCATCTCCTCGATCATTGCATATCTGGGGCGCAATCCGGCTGCCTTCGATTATTTGCGCGAGGATCCGAAACGCATTGTCCTGGCGGGAGAGGAATTTTTCCGGGTCTTCATGCCGCTGACTCACATTGGCCGCGTTTGCCCGGCGGACACCAATGTGCATGGCGCGCCGGTGAAAGCCAATGAGCGGGTGTCGCTGGGCTGGGCCGCGGCGAATTTTGACGAAACCGTTTTTCCCGAGCCGCAGGAGGTTCGCCTGGACCGCCGGCCGAATCCGCATTTGTCGTTCGGTTTTGGCGCGCACCTTTGCCTCGGCGCCCCGCATGCGCGGCTGATCGTGCGCACTTTGCTCGCCGCGCTTGTCAAAGAGGCGGCGGCAATCACAGTGCTGGAGGCGGAGGAGCACATCGAGCGCGAGGCCGCGTATGCGCGTCCGAACGGCTTCGACTCGCTCACCGTCCGCCTGGCGCTCAAACGAACCGGTTCATAGCTCCCGCACTTCCCATTCCTCCCATAGTTTTATTTTTGGTTTGAAATAGCGCCCGTGAACTCGTTCAATCGAAGCGTCGTTGTCGCCGAATGAGCTGGATTGATTTCATTCTGAACGCCGCCGGGCTGATGCTTTGGCTCAATTGGCGCTCAGTCCGTCTGTCTGCCAAAACGCCGTCCGGCCCATCACTCGCCTCGGCAATCAAAGGCACTGAACGGCAGCGGCCGCGCATATTCTATCTCGCGTGGCTCGTGGCGCTCATTGGATTGAGGCCTCTGTTATATTGGCAATTAGGGGGGCCGGTCCGCTGGGATGCGCGCCTCCCGCTGGGGCCGACCACCTTCCCTTTTCGCAGCGATCTTCTGGGCCGGATGTTTCTCTTCTCGATCGCGAGTTTCCTTGTGGCGCTGGGAATCTTTTATTTGTGCCTCCTTTTGCTCTCGTGGATCAATGCGGCGGCAGCCGATGCCGAGCCAGGACAGCGGTTGGTGCGGGCGCAACTGGGAAGTCTGGAGCGATGGCCAACGGTGATCAAAATCCTTTTGCCGCTCCTGGTGGTGTCCGCCATTTGGTGCCTGGGAAATCCGCTGTTTGTGCGTATGGGAATGCTGCCGGCGAGCACGGAATCCAAATGGCGGATTGTGGCCCAGGGCGCGGTCGTTGGACTGGCAGCGTATCTGGCGCTGAAGTTTTTGCTGGTGGCGATTCTCGCGCTGCACATCGTGAACACCCACGTGTACTTGGGCGAATTGCCGTTCTGGAAATTCGTCAATACTACGGCCCGGGGAATCATGCGCCCATTTAAGTGGCTGCCGCTGCAAGCGGGCAGAATCGATTTCGCTCCGGTTTTGATGATGGCGGTGGTGCTGTTTGCCTCAGACGTCGGCCAGCGTGAATTGACCCGCATTTTCCGGTCACTCGTTTGAAATCCTTTTTCCCCCATGACTGCTGATGACGTTATCAACGCGTTGGGCTTGCAGCCGCATCCGGTAGAGGGCGGCTGGTTTGTCGAGACCTACCGCGCGGCGCATCAAATTCCCGTGCCTGCGCTGCCTCCGGGCTACAGCGGGCCGCGTTCATTGGGGACGGCGATATATTATATGCTGACCCCGGAAACATTTTCGGCCATGCACACGCTGCCCGGCGACGAGATATTTCACTTCTACCTGGGCGATCCCGTCGAGATGCTGCAACTCAAACCCGGCGGGTCGGGTGAAAGGATCGTTTTGGGGCATGACGTCACGCAGGGAATGCGCGTGCAATTGGCGGTGCCGGCGGGAGTCTGGCAAGGCTCGCGATTGATGGCCGGCGGCAAGTTCGCCTTGCTCGGCGCCACCATGGCTCCGGGGTTTGATTACGCGGATTACATTTCCGGTGAGCGGGAAGTTCTCGCCCAGCAATTTCCCGCCCACCGCGAAATGATCACCTGTCTGACAAGGACGTGAAGTGGGAACTTTTGAGGTAGGGACGCCTCGCCGAGGCGTCCGGGTTTGCGCATGAATCGTGCCGCGGCCCGGACGCCTCGGCGAGGCGTCCCTGCCTTTGGAAGGCCATCGAATTCCGCGTGCTTTCGGGGAGAATTTGACGTATCGTGCGGGGAATCGTGGCTAAGTTCGCCCCCCAATTGGTTAACGCGCCTGGCACGGAAGCGCTCCCGTCCGTTAAGGCTGAATCCGCCGCGCCTCCCCTGAAATCGGCGCTGGCGACGGTTATTGTCCTGGCGGCGGTCATTGCCGCGAGCCTGCGATTTCTCTCCCTCGAATGGTCGGTGAATCCGCAATACTCATTCGGATGGGGCGTTCCGTTTCTGGCGACGTATTTATTTTGGAAGCGCTGGGCGGACCGGCCAAATCCGGTTCCTCCCAAACCGCTTCTCCGCGGTTTCTTTTATGGGGCGGCCGCGTTGCTGGCCATCGCCGCGCTGCCTTTGCGAGTGCTGTTGGAAGCAAATCCAGATTGGCGGATGCTGCTCTGGTGCGATGCGGCGCTTTATGTTGCGGTCGTTTTTTTGGCCATGCTGTTCATCGGCGGCAAGCCGTGGGTGAAGCACTTCTGGATGCCGCTGGCCTTTGTTCTGCTCGCGGTCCCCTGGCCCACGCGCGGTGAAAAAGCCATCATTGACACACTCACGCACGACATTTCCGCAACGACGGTTGAAGCCATTAACTGGATGGGCATTCCTGCCGTCTTGCACGGCAATATCATTCAATTGCGCCACGCCACGCTCGGTGTCAGCGAAGCGTGCAGCGGGATTCGTTCTTTCCAAACAACGTTGATGGCGGGCGTCTTTTTCGGCGAATTTTATCGGCTGGGAATCTTGTCGCGGTTCGTTCTCATTGGAACGGGATTGGTGTGGGGCATCCTTTTGAATTTTCTCCGCACCACCACGCTAACTTGGATCGCAGCGACCCGAAGCGCTGCCGCCGAAACCTCGCTGCATGATGCGCTCGGATTGGCGGGCCTGATTTTCGCGATCGCTGGAATTCTGGCGCTTGCGCTCCTGCTGGCGAAGAAATTTGGAGCGCCATCGCCTCCCGCGGAAACTCTCACGGCGCAACCACGTTTTTTTTCATGGCGCGCCATCGTGCTGGTCGCGGTCGCGCTGATTGCCGTCGAGACGTTGAACGAAATCTGGTTTCGCTCGAAGGAGCAGGGCGTCGCGAAGGAAGTTGGCTGGACGGTGGTTTGGCCCAAGTCATCGGACGGATTCAAGCGTCAAACGTTATCCGACGAAGTGTTGTCGCTGCTCCGTTGCGACCAAAGCCAGACCGGCTTGTGGACGCGCCCCGACGGCGCCCAATGGACCATGTATTTTATCAAATGGCTGCCGGGCCGGGTCGCGGCGCAATTGGCGCGCGGCCACACCCCGGATGTCTGCATGACCCACAGCGGATTCACGATGGTTGGCCAGACGAACGCGCTCGTTTATTCCCCCCCGTCGGGCCAGGCGAGCCTGCCGTTTGAGAATTATATCTTTAAAGCCGACGGCAAGCCTTGGTATGTGTTTTTCTGCCTGCATGAGGACTGTGTCGCGTCTCACGCGCCGCTTTCGGAGGCCCGGGACGAATACCTCTCGGAATTGTCACCCAGCAGCCGCCTGCGCGCGGCGTGGGAAGGCAAGCGCTTTTACGGTCAGCAGGTTTTTGAGATTGCGATGGA
The DNA here is from genome assembly GCA_963764165.1 of uncultured Verrucomicrobiae bacterium. GTDB lineage: Bacteria > Verrucomicrobiota > Verrucomicrobiia > Limisphaerales > Palsa-1400 > Palsa-1400. The sequence goes on along the minus strand of CAVXRD010000001.1, from coordinate 1,396,779 downwards.
AGGTTACACGTCCCTGGCCCAGGCGCGCGCGGCCCTTCAACAATCGCTGCCGCAATTGGTCGAAGTGAGCGGACGCTAGTTCAATTATGCTCCTCCCAGATTTAAACCGCAGAAACAGCCGTCTTCGCCAATTTATCACGTGGACGCTGGTGATCCTCGTGATAGCCCTCATCTTCGGCGGCAAACCGCTTTATCACGAATTCAAACACCGCCGCGCCAATTCGCTCGCGCAGCAAGGCGATCTCCTGGTCAACGAAAAGCAGGCCAACGCCGCCGTCGACAAATACCGCGCGGCCCTGGAAATCGACCCGGCCAGCGTCCACGCCAACTACGGAATGGCCCGATTGTTGACAGCAGCCCGGATGGCAGATGCATTTTCCCATTGGAACGTGGTCTTTGGCGAAAATGGCGGCAACGATGGCGATCGGCTGGAAGCGGCCCGGCTGGCGATTTTTTTCAAGCGGGACGAACTTGTTGGCAAATATCTAAACCCGGTCCTGGCGCACTCGCCGGTTCCGCTTGAGGCGGTGAGATTGGCGGCCATATTCGCGGACGCGCAGCATCAAGAGGCGGAAGTGCTCCGGTTCGCGCGCGCCTATTTGCAAAACAAGCCGGACGACGGCGGGATGAGCCTAATGCTGGCCCGCCATCTTCAAGCCAGTCCTGATCCGCAGGCGGTGAAGGAGGCCAAGCCCCTTTTGTGGACGGCCTTGCGCGGCGGCGGAGAAAATGTTCCCGAAGCCCTCCAGCGCCTGGCCATCCAGCCTGACTTGGCGACCAACGAAGTCCGCGAGCTTCTCACCAACCTCACCAAGTTCCCCACCAACGACGCCACGCAAATGCTCAAGATGCAATTGGAAGCGCGCTTGACGCCGCAGGCCAAAGACGAAGTCACCGCAAAAGTCCTGGCGGAATCCTCGCAATCGCCCGAAAAATTCCTCATCGCATGCCGCTGGCTCAGCCAGCAGGGCCTTTATGCGGATCTTCTGCAAATTTTGAACGGCGACAAAGCGCTGCAATTGCCCGAGCTATTCCAAATTTACACCGATGCGATGTCCAGAAGCGGGCGATGGAACGAGCTCGACGGTTTCCTTAACAAGGGGCCGTTGCCGATTGATCCCATGCAATCGGCCGTCTTTCGGGCGCGGACAGCGATGCAATTGGGCGACGGCCCGCGCGCGCAATTGCGCTGGCAGGAGGCCCTTACTCTGGCTGGGTCGAATCCGGACATGCTGAAATACATCGGCGCTTACGCGGAGGCGGTCGGCGCAGGGGATCGCGCTTTGCAGGCTTACCAGGTTCTGGTGAAGGATCCGAAATTCTCCCGGGTCGCCTACGAGGGGATGATCCGCGTCGCCGAACGGCAGGGTGACACGCCGGGATTGCGCAAGCTGATGCGGACGATGGCGGAACTTTACCCAGAAGATCCAGCCCCGCAAAACGATTTGGCCTACTTGAGTCTTCTGTTGAACGACAATGTGCCCGCCTCGAGAGAAATTGCGGAGAAGCTCGTCCATGACTCGCCGCAATTGCCCGCCTATCGAGCGACGCTGGCGCTGGCGCGGCTGCGTTCCAACGATCCCGCCGGAGCGCTGAAGGCCTACGACGGGATAAAATTTTACGTGGCCGATTCGCTACCGAGCTGGATTGCCGTGTATGTGGCGACCATTGGCGCCAACGGACAGGCGGAAAATGCGCGCGCCTTGGCGCAGACAATTCCACTGGATCGGCTGAAACCGGAAGAGCGAAGACTAATCCAGCAGTGGCTGCCTCCGGCCCACGCGCCCGCCCCAGTTCCAACCACGAAGCCGTGACTTCGCTATTCGGAGCGACATTCAAAATTTGCCGGAAGGGTCTTTACAGAAGGCAACGAAGGAAACGAAGCAGGAACAAATCGTCTGTCTGGTGATTTAACAGGATTTTGGGAGCGCGACGGTCTTGGTCGCTCTGGCTGGCGTCTCGCCAGCCAGTCTCCACGACGCGCCGCAAGAGTTTTAGGCGGAACTCCGAAAACGGCGGTCAAGACGACCACGCTCCCCAAACAAATGCCTTTCGTCCTCCTTCGTTGCCTTTGTTTCCTTCTGTTGGCTCTTCTTCTCTTTTAACTTCCCCTCCGTCTGTTATCTTTCCACGCGCAACCATGCTAAAATGAGTGCTTACGATAAACTGAAATTCAACTCCGATGGCCTTATCCCGGCGATCATCCAGGATGACCACGATGGCCGCGTGCTGATGATGGCCTGGATGAACCGCGCTTCGCTTGAGGCTACGGTCGCCACCGGGAAGACCCACTTTTGGAGCCGTTCGCGCCAGAAATTCTGGATGAAAGGGGAATCCAGCGGCCACGTCCAAATCGTCAAAGACATCGCGTTTGATTGTGACGGCGACACTCTCCTCATCAAAGTCGATCAAACCGGCGCGGCCTGCCATGAAGGGTATCGTTCGTGCTTCTTTCGCTCCTTCGATGAGAACGGCGCTGCCGGGCGCGTCACCGAGCCGCAGCTCATGCGGCCGGAGCAAATTTACGGGAAAAAATAAATGCTCGGCCCGACTGTTCCTTTCGGTGGCCGCGCCTACTGGTGCTTTTTTGCGCTGCTAATCTTCGCGCGCGGAATGGATTTCCTCAGCACTCACGTGGCGACGCCGCACCTTGTGCTCGAGGGAAATCCGCTGGCGCGGAAGCTCGGCTGGAAATGGGGCGCAATCGTCAATGTCGCCATGTGCTTCGGATTCGCCGTGTGCCCGATCACCGCCATCATCGTGGCCACAGCGGGAGTGCTGGTAGCCGCGCATAATTTTCACGCTGCCTGGCTGATGCGGACGATGGGCGAGCACGCCTACAGCCATTGGTTTCTCGATCGCATCGAGCAATCGCCCAAAGGGCTTTATTTCGCCTGCATTTGCGGGGAAAGTTTGTTGACGGCGCTTCCTGGCGCGGCGTTGATCTGGTTCTGCCCTCCCGAGAGCATTCCCTATGCGATCGGCTTTGGAATCGTCGCCTACGCGGGGATCGTTTTGTTTTACACCTCACTTTCCTTGTGGCGCTTGAGGCGGCTGGAAGGTAAGAAAGAACCGTGTATTATCCAGGACAATCTGAATTCCTGAAGCTGGCCGGCCAGGGCAATCTCATCCCGGTCACGCGCCGCATTTTGGCCGATCTGGAAACGCCGCTGTCCGCATACCAGAAAATTCGCGGTCAGGGCGAATCATTTTTGTGCGAATCGGTTGAAGGCGGCGAGCACATCGGGCGCTATTCATTTGTCGGATGCAATCCCCGCGCCGTCATCAAGCAGACCGGCCCGCTGGTCGAAGTCATCGAAAACGGAAAGGTGATCGAGAGCTTCACCGTCGGAAAAACCGTCAAGGACGGCTTGGTCGTCGTCGAGCGGGTGATGTCGCGGTTCAAAGCGGTCGCGCTGCCGGGCCTGCCGAGATTTACCGGCGGAGCCATGGGCTTCATCGGTTACGAATTTATCCATGACGTCGAACCGATCATCCCGCGTCCGCCCCGCGACGACTTGAACACGCCGGTGATGTATTTTTTAATCGCGGACGAATTGCTCGTTTTCGACCGCGTCGCCCAGACGATCACCATCCTGGTCAACGCCGTCCTGGACGGGCGCTCGCCCGAGGAGGCTTACGAGGAGGCAACGGGCGAAATCGAGCGCTTGATATCCCTGCTGGAGCAGCCATCCGAAAATATTCCAGTCGATGTGCCGCTGGAGATTCCCGAAATCACGTTTGCCTCCAACATGACCAAGGAGACGTTTGGCGGATATGTGGAGCGGGCGAAGAAATACATCGGTTCGGGCGATATTATTCAAGTGGTCGGCTCGCAAAGATTCTCGACCCCCCTCAAATGTTCGGCGGTGGATCTTTATCGCGCCGCGCGGTCCGTAAATCCGTCGCCGTATATGTTTCTGCTGGAGTTGGACGGCTTTTCACTGGTCGGCGCCTCGCCTGAAATCCATGTCCGATGCGAAAATTCGCGTGTTGAAATCCGCCCCATCGCCGGCACGCGCCGCCGCGGCAAAACGCTTGAGGAAGACCAGGCGTTGCAGAAAGAACTGCTGGCCGACCCGAAGGAGCGGGCCGAGCACGTGATGCTGGTCGACTTGGCGCGAAACGACATTGGCCGCGTCTGCGAATTCGGCAGTGTGCAAGTGAAGGATTTGATGACAATCGAGCGATACAGCCACGTCATGCACATCGTCTCGCAAGTCGAAGGCCAGCTTGCCGCCGGCCAGACGCCGTATGACCTGATGCGCGCCACGTTTCCGGCCGGGACATTAAGCGGCGCCCCAAAAATCCGCGCCATGCAGATTATTTCCGAACTGGAGCAAACCGCGCGCGGCCCGTATGGCGGATGCATGGGATATTTCTCGTTCAACGGCAACCTCGATTGCTGCATCATCATCCGCACCGCATTGGTGAAGGATGGCCAGGCTTACGTGCAGGCCGGTGGCGGCTGGGTCAACGATTCCACCCCCGAAGCGGAATTCCAAGAGACAGTCAACAAAGCCAAAGCCATGCTCAAAGCCGTGGCGATGGCGGAGAGCTTTCGCAGCCCTTCAGCGGAATTTTGACAGGATAAGCAGGATTGATTTGGGATCTGAGACAGGATTCTTCGTGTCCTTGCTTTCCTTCGCGCAGAAAGTCCGATTCCGACCTCCGCCTCCAGTGTTCTTGAAGTGTAACTCAAAACGGGCACACCGCTTGCTGCGAGGAGCCAACATCCATTGTCGAATCATGTGAGTAGTGCAAAACTCTGTTTATCAGCGGTTTGCGATGAAAGCACTGAGCATGGGCGTCGGTTGAAAACCGACCCTCGCCTATTACGGATTTTCTCCAGCATTATCTTTGATTGTCAATCGGCGTAGTTAGGAGTAGTGAATGGCCCAGTCTCGGTTCAGGCGTCGGAGATCGAGAATATGAACTGAAATACCGTTGCGACTGAGGACGTCGGCCACTGCGAGCGCATGCTTATCCTCCGGCCGTGCTACGATGATGAATGTGTTCCACCGGTCGGTCAACGCAACGTTCGGAACGTTGGTGCAAGTGCTCATCGCCTATCCCCTCCTAACTCGTGACCCTCTGTGATCACGATGAGTATGGAATCGGGTCTTCTGCTCCCGAACCCTTCCAACGACATAGCTGCCGAAGAAAGGAAAGAGGCAAGGAGGCCAGCAAGAGCAGCCGCCCCAGTCGGGCGAGTGAAGATGCCAACCGAGCAGAGAGCCGCTAGAGCCGGGTCGCACCATGAGTCCGTGATAGAAAGCGCTGCGTCCAATCCAGAGTAGAGATACGGCCAGGCGCTACACGACACCGTGCCGCATTGGAGGCACGACATAACCGAATCCGTAGCCGTTATCGTAACGATCCGGCCCGCTTGAATCGAGGCTTGGACGCAAGCTGCACTGTCCGGTTCAACCGTGCAAATGCGGAGAGCTTGAGTTCGTTCGAATGAGCGATAATACTTTACCGCAGCTGCCGCAAGGCCCCCCACGCCAGCGGGCACGATTAGACAGTCGTAGGCATCACGGCCCAGAATATCATCAATTTCAGCAAACAGGGTAGTGTAGCCATCCAAAACATAATTGGGGCCTACTTCCTCGGTGTCCAATCCAGTGTCCGATACAAGGAGGGCTCCGCGTGCCCGAGCGGAGGAGGCCGCCATTTTGACTGCGGCATCATAGTCTCCGTGTACAATGCAAATTTCGGCTTTTTCATCATAGATGGGCTGGAGGTAAGAGGGTTTGATATCGCGCGGCACAAATATTGTGGCCTTTGTGCCGAGCCAAGCTGCCATCCTTGCTACGGCACGTCCGTGATTACCGTCTGTGGCTGCCATCAGTGCCAAATCGGGCCTCTTGGCAAAGATTCGCCGCGCTTCCGCCAGGTCAGCAATTGGACCAAACTGCGACTCAAGGAGACGCAATGTGGCGTACGTAACGCCGAGAGGTTTGAAGGAGGGAAGGCCAAAACGTTCATGCTCATATTTTGCATAGAGGCGAGAAAGGCCGAGTTGTTTCGCAAGCTCCGTAAGGGGAATGATTGGCGTGGGGCTATAGCCGCTGAGGCGGCGATGAAAAAGCTCCGGCTGTCCAAGCAATGGGAAGGCCGCAGTGCGCCTGCGCCCTCGGTTAACAACCAATCGAGGCGCTGTGAACGACGAAAACTTTATTCTTTCTAGCGAGTTGTGCATCCGATATTCCACAATGCTCGTGAGGCCGTTCGGCGGCGGCACGTGTTAACGTGATGCCGAGGGCGACCAGCAGCGTTGGAGCACGATTGAACCCCCACAGTGCCTCCTCGCTGGTGCGGGTTGCGTTTCCGGTGGGTATCTCCGGCGTCATGAACTTGTCGTCTCGGGCCAATCTTGGAGCGCAGTACGCTGCGCACCACTATGGATTCCCCTTCCTCGGTTGTCGAGTTCTATTGATGGCCAGAGAACGGTCTTAACGCGACATCCGGTACGCGTTCCGCACATGATTCGCGTTCTTCCTAAAGGCTGTCCAACATGCTACGTTTTCTGGGCTTCGCGTGCTCGCTTCGAAAAACAGGTGTCAGCAAAAACGTCAGCAAAGGTGTTGGAAAAGTGTTGGCTCGGGTAGTGGCAGTGTTGAGCTTGACTCAACCGTAAAATCGGGCATTTTTAACCCTGAAAACGCGCTTGAGGCGACCGATTCCGACCCTCGCCTCCAAGTTTGAGCCCTTGATTATCAAGGGGAACTTGAAGCAAAGGGCCGAATACTGGCTGGCCAGCCACGGGACCACGCCACGCTTAGACCTGCGCCATGCCTCCAGCGACGGCGAGTTCCACGCCCGTAATGTAAGAACTTTCATCAGAGGCGAGGAACGCGACCGCGGCCGCGATTTCCTCGGGTTTGCCTCGGCGGCCCAGCGGTACCTGCGTGACGAATCCAGCCGCCGCCTGTTCTACCTGTTCCGGAGTGAGTCCCGCTTTCTCAAGCGCCGGAGTTTCGACTGGTCCGGGGCTTACCGCATTCACGCGAATCTTGCGGTCTTTTAGTTCCACGGTCCAGGCACGGACGAAACTGCGCACAGCCGCCTTGCTCGCGGCATAGACAGCGAACGTTGGCAAGCCCATCACGTTCGCGACCGAAGTGTTGAGGATGATCGAACCTCCATCTTTGAACAGGGGAATGGCCTTCTGCACTGTGAAGAAAGTTCCCTTCGCATTCAAATCGAAGGTTTTGTCGAAATGAGCTTCGGTAGCGGCACCAAGCGGCGCGACTTCACCCCAGCCGGCATTTGCGAAGAGCGCGTCGATGTGACCGTGCTTCTGTTTCACGACGGCATAGAGCCGGTCCAAATCCTCAAGGCGCGTTATGTCGCCAGCGACCGTCGTGACGTTTTTACCGATAAAGGTTGCGGCCTCTTTCAGCTCTTTCTCTCGTCGGCCAGTGATTACGACGTGCGCGCCTTCTTCCGCGAAGCGCCTGGCCGTCGCCAAGCCAATCCCGCTGTTTCCGCCTGTGATTACCGCAATTTTTCCCGCCAATTTTTGTCCGTTGTTGCTGTTCATATGTTTTTTCCTTCTTGTTGTATTTCGTTATTTTCCATGTTGAATTTACGCTTTTCCTCCAAAGCTGACGTAGTCATCGAGTTCGCCGAATTCGAACCATGTTTTAATGTCTTCCCGGGTTTTGGAAAGCCGACCCAGTTGTTCGGCAAAGAACGCAAGTGTTTCGGCATCGCTGTCCGGTCCGCGTTTTTCCATGAATGCAGACCAGGCTTCGATTTCCCAAGGAGAGCGTGGGGTCTTGGAATGGGTCTGGACCCATTCGAGAATTTCCCCGTCACCTTTGCCGGCTGCCAATTGCTTCAACAAGGCATCGGGATCGAAGCCAAGGAATTGCACCAGACGCTGGTCGGTTGGGGAATTGAATACATATCCGCCACTCTTCCCGGCGAGGGTCGCCCGGCCCTTGTCGAGCATGCGGGCCAAAACCACGCAGTTGCCCAAACGCACGCGAAAGCTCCGGGGTGGACGTTTAGTCAGATCAATAAAGTAATGTTGTGTTTTCATTGTTTTCATAGTTCTACAGTTTCAACGACGATGAAGGCGCTGGACAAAGTGAAGCTCAAGGCCCGACAGCGGAGCGCCGACCTCCTGCATTGCACCGCCTGTGCGAAGAGGTCCGAGGTCAACGGCGACTAGTCCGGTGCTGTTGATTAACTCGATTACACTTTGTTTGGCTTCGGCGTCGTCACCCGACGCAAAGATGACGGTTCGGGGTTTGGTCGGCGAGAAGTCCTGTATCCATTCCATCGGCATGTTGCTGATTGATTTCACAAGGCGCGCGCCAGCGGCCATCTCGGCGACTATCTCGCTGGAGGTGCGACCCTTTAACGCGGACCTCGATCGGGTAATGCCCGCCAGGCTAAGATCGGGTTTAGAATTTATATGCGCGTTAGTCGCATCTACCAGTATTCGTCCACGCCAATCAACGCCATTGAGCGCCTCAGGCACGTCCACCCATTTCGTGGCTAGAATGACGATATCGCATTTGGCTGCCTGTTGCTTGGTCCCCGCGACGGCGCCCGCACCGAGTTCCGCGACGAATTTACCCAGCGTTTCCGGACCTCTGGAGTTCGATGCGACTATCGTGTGACCGGCGTTTATCAAATGGCGGCCGATTGTGGCCGTTACGTTTCCCGCACCTATAAATCCGACTTTCATAGCTGACCTGCTTTCATTTTGCTATCGACAATGAAACCTGCGCCTTCTCGCGCCTTGTGGCTAATGCCGGTTTGTGATTGGAGTGATGCAAAATTTGCATCACAATTCCAACCGTGCTGGACAAGCTTCGTTTGTTCTTGGTGGTCCTTGAGGAAGGCAGCCTCCGTCGTGCGGCTGACCGCCTGCATATTTCTCAATCCGCCATCACGCGGCAACTGCAATCACTCGAACTTGAACTCGGCGGGCGTGTTTTGGAACGAACATCGGCCGGGGTGCGTCCCACCAACGGAGGACATGCTCTTGCCGAAAGGGCAAAAAAACTTCTGGCAGATTATGATTCCACCATGGCCGAAGTCCGCCGGCTGGTTCGCGGAGAAAGTGAACGATTGCGTATTGGTTATATTGCGTCGGCCGCCCAGGAGTACCTTGTGCCTGCTCTGGCCGTGCTGCGACGCACTCATCCGAGGGTGAAGGTCAAAATGCTTGATCAAACGCCCGGCGAGATAATCATCGCATTACGGGAAGGTGAAATTGATTTAGCATTGACCTTGTACGGCATAGACCTGCTCTCGCGCGATTTCTATGCTCGCAAATTGGCAACTGTAAGGAGCCTTGTTGCGCTTCCCGTCAGCCACCCGTTAGCGGCCGAAAAACAGGTGTCTCTTTCACAATTAAAGGGCGAAACGTTCGTCCGGGGATCGGACGATGAGGTGCCGGGATACACCCAGAGAATCATTCAGTTCTGCCGCAAGTATGGCGGCTTCCGTCCCCGCTTGATCACCATTGACAAATTCAATAGCCTTGTGGAATCCCTCTCCTTGGCGGCGAATGAAGAAGCGATTTCGGTTCAACCAGCCTTCATATCTCATCTGAACGTTCCGAATGTGGTCATGGTTCCCGTTGCTGACGCCGGTGCAACCTGGGATTTGTTCATTGTCTGGCAGCGGGGCAAAATTGCCAGCCCATTGCGGACCTTGCTGAGCGGGTTAAACCTGAAATCTCAGTAGATAAGCCGCAGATTTGCGCAGATGAACGCAGATTTCTGATGAAGAAGCGTTTGCATCTGCGTTGATCTGTGTCCATCTGTGGCTGTTTTGTCTGGCGGGAGTTGGCTCCGGCGACGGGACTTTTCGTGGGTTCGGTCGTTCCAGATTCAATTTTCTGCATTTTTCTTCCAAAAATCGTGCCTAAAAACCTCTGGTAGGTTTTCCATCCAGCGCCAGCCGGGGCAAAATGGGTTCATGTGTATGCAAGGTCAAATCCTCAAGTCGGCAGCGTTCCTTTCAACTGGGTTCCGCCGGATGGAGCTCGTTGCACCCTATTGCACCCTATTGCACCCTCCGTTTTTTTAAGCCGCAGCGATGCGGCGGATGTGGTCCTTTTCAGAATTGGCCCGCCCTCTTGCGGCCGCGCCTTCAAAACCGACTCCGCTTGCATCGCAAATGCCTAGGCTTTAAGCTCTCGCTGCCTCATGGGCGACCAACAAAAAATTTTGCTTCTTGATGACGACGAGCAGGTCCTTGAGATTTATCAGGAACTGCTCCGCGCCTTGCCCAGCAAGCCGGAAGTCATTGTTTCCAGCACGGGCGCGCGCGCGGTGGCTCTTCTCGAATCCGAGCCGTTCACGCTCCTGGTCACGGACTTGCGCATGCCAAAAATGGACGGCTTGCAAGTGCTTGCCATCGTCCGCCGAAAATACCCGAATTTGAGAACCATCGTGCTGACTGGACTGCTTGATGAGGAATACCGCTCCCGCGCCTATGCCTTGGGCGTCGATATGTTTTGGCAAAAGCCAGGGACGCCGGAGGAGTTTCAGTTGTTCCGCGACTGCCTCGAATCGCTGCTGGGAAGCGAAACCGCGGTCGAGGGCGGATTTCGCGGCATGCAGAGCAAGAGCCTCGTTGATCTCATTCAGCTTGAATGCCTTTCGCAAAGCTCGGCCGTGCTCCACATCAGCCATGGAGCGGTTTCAGGACGAATCTGGGTTCTCAATGGCGAGCTTATTGACGCTGCGTCGGCGAATTTTACGGGAGAAGAGGCGTTCAAGGAAATCATGTCGTGGAAGAGCGGGAACTTCGAGATCAAGCCTCCGGAGCCCGACCATCCGCGCACGATTCACAATTCCTATCAGGGGTTGCTGCTCGATTCTGCGCAGGCGCTCGATGAGTGGCGCGACATGCAAGCCGTCGGCGAATACGCGCTGGCTTCCGGCCCGGGGGCGCCGGTCGCGCTGAGTTCCGCGCTCGCGCCACTGGCCCGCTTCGAGGGCGTTGAGTTTTTGTTGACAGTGCCGCCGGACGCCAAAGCCGAATCACTCTCGTGGGGATTGGAAAATGCGAACGATCTGGCCGCATGGGTCCGGTCCGCCGACAAACGCCTGCGCGACCTTGGCGAAAAAATAGGCGGCGGCGAGTTGGCGCAAGTGACGGCGATGGGATTGCAGCGGCATTGGTCGCTTTCCAGCGATGCGGCGAAAGGCTCGCTGCTCGTCGGATTCCGCAGGGCGCAAACGAAGGAAAAAGTCGAGCAGACGATGAAGCACATTTTTGCGAAATGGGTGTCATGAGCAAGAGGACCTCCAGCATGGGACCGCATCGCCTTCCCACCGGGGCGTTCACGGTGGATTCGGACGGCAACGTCATCAGCTCCACCGTGCCGCAGTGGGTTGCGGGCGGGGTGGTGCGTGAAATCGGCGTCAGTGTGGTTGCCCTGTTTCATGGCGCGATCAAGGCCAACGTCGCGTGCAACGAATTGACGGCGCAGTATGCCAGCTTCAGGATCACGGCGCGCGCCATGCGCGGCGGGGCCATCATTTTTCTCTCGCCGAAGGCCCCCCAATGGGTGGCACCATAGGCCCGGAGACGCGCGTCATGAGAAACAAAAAACTCGATCAACTGGTTGTCCAGCTCGAAAATTACCTGGAGTGCTGGAAGCAATTTAACACCTTCATCAACGTTGCCCGCGACAAGAAATTTTCGGCGGAAGACGAAAGCCAGTTTTTGGAAGTGAAATCTCTGATTGTCCAGGAGCTGGAATTGATCACGGCTGCGGTGGAGTGCTCCTCACCCTCGCGCGAGGACGTGCATGCGCTCATCAGTTCCGCGCCATCGCTGCGTTATCTTTGCGACAGCAACGAAGGCAACTTGCGCGCATTGGAAAATCAGTGGCACCGCGTTTACGTTGGATTTCAAGCGATCCTCGGCCAACTGAAGGTCAAACAGCGCCAACTGGACGACACATCAGTCTTCTCCATCTTTGCCAAGAGAAAATAATCAAACACTCCAGCAAAATAATCTCAAATGACAGACACAGTTATTTCAACGATCCTCGGAATCGTCGAGGGCATCACCGAGTTTTTGCCAATCTCGTCCACTGGACATTTGCTCATCACCGAACATCTCATGTTTGGCGGCAAAACTCCGCCGTGGGTGGATGACCTTTACAACGTGGTGATTCAAACGGGAGCCGTGCTGGCCGTCATTCCGCTTTTCCACAAGCGTTTCCACCAGTTCATTTTTGATTGGAAGGACAAGGCGGTGCGCGATTATTTCCTGAAGATCGTGCTGGCCTTCGTGATAACAGGTGCTGGAGGATTTATTATTGACAAAAAAGGGCTCAAATTGCCGGAGGAACTTTGGCCGGTTGCCATCGCTCTGTTGCTCGGCGGTTTTGTGTTCCTTGCGGTGGAAGGGTGGTTGAAAAGCAAGGGCATACCGGCTGACCAGGAAGACCGCGGCGATCTGGCGAGCGTGACGTGGACGGTGGCGATTGCTGTTGGCGTCGGCCAATTGATCGCGGCCATTTTTCCCGGCGCGTCGCGATCCGGCACAACGATTATGTTCGGCCTGCTGCTCGGCTTGACGCGTCCGCTGGCGACGGAGTTTTCGTTTCTGGCGGGGATTCCCACGATGGTCGCGGCCGGCGGCTACAAGATTTTCAAAGCGCTGCATCACCATGCCCCGGACGCGCTGCACCCTGCAGTGGCCGCGGCGCCGCCGGAGAATTGGAAAATGGTCATCTTGACAACGGTGATTGCCGCCGTCGTTTCGTTCGTGGCGGTCAAATGGCTGCTGAGTTTTGTGCAGACGCATACGTTCAACGGGTTCGGCTGGTATCGCGTGATCATAGGGGCGGCGCTGCTGGTGGCGATTTCGTCAGGCGCGCTTTAGTCGTGAAGGTAGGGACGCCTCGCCGAGGCGTCCGGTTGCGTGTGGTTCACGCCACGGCTTCCGAACGTAGAGCGGCTCGCCCCGGACGCCTCGGCGAGGCGTCCCTGCCTTGCTTGGCTGCCAAAAATTTATTGAATTTTCCAGCGCTTTCGGAAGTCAATCAAAGCGGAACTGTTAACGTGAAACCGAAAAACGCTTGCCGCTCGGAGTCCGTCGAAGGATTTACATTGATTGAATTGCTGGTGGTGATTGCCATCATCGCAATTCTGGCCGGAATGCTTTTGCCGGCGCTGGCCCGCGCCAAGGAAGACGCCATCCGGGTCAAGTGCGTCGACAACGCCAAGCAGCTCGGCCTCGCCATGCAAATGTACGCCGATGACAACAACGCGCTTTTGCCGATGGCGCATGGCAGTGTTGCGTGGAACGCCCCCACAATCCCGCCGTGGTCGCAGCCGATTGCCGCGTATTACAACAACACGAATCTCCTGCGCTGCCCCTCAATGTCGCAATTTTACGCCAAGTCAGCCTACAATTATTTCATGGGCTCGCGCGCCCCTTACATCAATGCGAATTCGAGTGAGGCGAGCGTCTCTTACAAGAGCATGATGCTGCCCTCGCTCTACATTCTATCCGGCGATTGCAATTACGCCTTCGATGTCACTGACGCGGATCCGGACAATTACTCGCAAGACACGCTGTTCACGCCGGGCAATTTGCCGGCGCCCGCGCACAACGGCTGGTTGAATATTCTTTTCGGCGAAGGGCACGTTTCCGGTTATCGCAAGTTCAACAGCAACGAAATGACTTTCTCTTACGATCAGCGCGGCGTGCCGTGGGCGTCCGTCACCAATAATTAGGAGAGCGTTGAAAAACGTTGGACAAAAGGCAGGGAGGCCTCGCCGAGGCGTCCGGGGAGATGGCGGTTTGCCAGCGCATGACTCGCGCAGAGATCCGAGCAGGCCAAAAGGCTCTTCGGGCGAAGCCCTTGAAAAGAAGATCACGCTTGTGAACTGCCACGGCATCGGACGCCTCGGCGAGGCGTCCCTACCTTTTAAGGTGCGGGTTTGATTGTCTTCGAGGATGAGCACCTTTTGGTGGCAAACAAGCCGGCGGGGTGGAACACGCATTCGCCCGCTCCCTTTGCCGGCGAAGGCCTCTACGAATGGCTAAGGAATCGCGAGCCGCGCTGGAGCGATCTCTCCATCATCCACCGTCTTGACAAAGAAACTTCCGGCCTGATTGTCTTCGGCAAGACAACCGCCGCCAACCGCTCATTGACGCAGCAATTCGAGAGCCGATCTGTCGAGAAGAAATATATTTTGCAATCGGACCGCAAGGTGGATTTCCAGAAATTGCGGGCGCATTCGGCTTTGGTTCGCTCCGGCGGAAAATACTTGAGCCGCCCTCCGCACGCGGGCGCGGTGCTGGCGGAAACGTTGTTTTCGCGCGCGGGCGAGTTCATTGAGGCCGTTCCGTTGACAGGCCGGACGCATCAAATCCGCGTCCACGCCGCCGAACACGGCTTCCCGATTCTGGGCGACGAGCTTTACGGTGGCACGCGAGCCGCGCGCCTGCATCTGCACTCGGCGGAATTGCATCTCAGTCATCCGGTGACAAACGAGCGCCTCGATTTTTCCGCGCCTCCAAATTTTGGGGCGGACCCTGCGGTTGCATTGCGCGAGGCGATCATCAATCCGGCGGAGACCGACGCCTTCAGAATTCTGCATGGCGCAGCCGACGATTGCCGCGGCTTGTATGTGGACAAATTAGGCGAGGATGTTTTGGCGCAATCCGAGAATCCCCTGACGCCGGCGCAACTGGCCCGCGTTGAGCGGTTGAATCCCAGAACCATTTACCATCAGCGCAACAATCGACAGGGGCGCAGCCAGCCCGAATGGATTTCCGGCGCGCCCGCCGCCAATGAGTTGCCGGTTTGCGAGAACAGTTTGCGTTTTCTGCTGCGCCTGGATGAAGGCGGCTCGATTGGATTGTTCCTTGATCAAAGGGAGAATAGGCGCCGTCTCAAAACCCGTTATGTCGCGCCGAAATTTGAGCTGCCCCCCGCTCCTGAAGTCCTCAACGTCTTCGCCTACACCTGCGGATTTTCCGTCTGCGCCGCTGCGGGAGGAGGACGCGTGACCAGCCTTGACCTGTCAAAAAAATATCTCGAATGGGGCCGGGAAAATTTTGTCCTGAACGGGCTGGATCCTGCGCGTCATGATTTTATTTATGGCGACGCGCTGACGTGGTTTCGCCGCCTTGCGAAGAAGCAGCGTTCATTTGACATCATCATTCTCGACCCGCCGACTTTTTCGCGCTCGAAGGAGAGTGGTGTGTTCCAGGCGGGGCGGGATTTTGGCGCGTTGACGGCGGCGGCGCTTCCGTTGCTGAAACCCGGCGGGACGCTGCTGGCTTCCACCAACGCGGCGAACTTTCCGCCGGAACACTTCGCCTCGGCGATTACCGAGGCCATCCGGCACGAGCGGCGCACGGTTGAAAAATCCCATTACGTGCCGCAGCCGCCGGATTTTCCCATCGACCGCAATGAGCCAGCCTACTTGAAAACCGCCTGGTTCCGAATTAGGTAGGGACGCCTCGCCGAGGCGTCCGGGGACGTGGCGGTTTGTGGGCGCATAATTCGCGCAGAGATCGGGGCAGGCCAAAGGACTTTTCGTCGGGAGCCTTTGGAAGGAAGGTTACGCTCGCAACCGCCACGGCCTCGGACGCCTCGGCAAGGCGTCCCTGCCTATTCCTGATTTGCGCGCCCGTTAGATTACTTTCCGCAGCACTGCTTGTATTTTTTGCCGCTGCCGCAGGGGCAGGGATCGTTGCGTCCGACTTTCGGCCCAGACCGCTTGGGCTTGGCTTTCTGCATCGCGTCCGTCGCCTCTTTGACGACATCGCTGGGCTTCTTTCCGTCGGGGGCCGGCGGCGCTTCTGCTCCGCCGAAGCCTTCGTTTGCTGAGGCGGATTGGAGCGTCGTCGTCGGCGGCAATTTGCTCAAAAATCCCTCGAACGCCCTCATGCTGGAGGCGCTGCGGAAAATGTTGTGGCAAATCTCCGTCTTGATGTTGACTTCCAATTCCTTGAAGACCTTGAAGGCCTCGGTCTTGTATTCGATCAGCGGATCGCGCTGGCCGTATGCCCGCAGGCCGATGCTGTCGCGCAGCGAATCCATTCCGTAAAGATGCTCCTGCCAGAGCGTGTCGACAGCTTTGAGAATGATGTAGCGCTCGATGGTCTTGAGCGCGTCGGGCTGCTCGAGGCTCACCTTGAGTTCGTAGGCATCGCGCACGGCTTTGCAAATGAACGAGCAAACGCCGTATTGCGCCGCCGTCAATCCTTCAAAAGCCGACCCGGGCACCGGCAGTTCCTCGCTGGACTT
Organism: uncultured Verrucomicrobiae bacterium; assembly: GCA_963764165.1. Classification (GTDB taxonomy): domain Bacteria; phylum Verrucomicrobiota; class Verrucomicrobiia; order Limisphaerales; family Palsa-1400; genus Palsa-1400. The sequence continues at coordinate 1,380,518 of CAVXRD010000001.1, read as the reverse complement.
CGCCGCCTTGATGACTTCCTCCTCGGGAATGCGAATGGGGAAATTCAACGCCACCCATTCCGCCAGCGGGCGGCCGTTCCACTCGGTTGGCTCGTTGCTGTCGCTGAAGAGCGACTGAACTTTCTCGGTCACGACTTCTTCCATGACGTCCATCAGCTTGTCGCGGACATCATCCGAATTGATCACCTCATATCGGAAGCCGTAAATCTGCTCGCGATGCTTGTTCATCACATCGTCGTATTCGAGCGTGCGTTTGCGGCGTTGGAAATACTGCTGCTCGACGCGTTTCTGCGCCTGCTCGATGGATTTGTTGAGCATGAAGTGCTCGAGCTCCTGGCCTTCCTCAAGGCCAACTTTTTCCATCACTTTGACAAGCCCATCGGAGCCGAACAAACGCATCAAATCGTCCTCAAGCGAAATGAAAAAGTGGGACGAGCCGGGATCGCCCTGGCGCGCGCAGCGTCCGCGCAACTGGCGGTCAATGCGGCGCGACTCGTGGCGCTCGGTGCCGATGACGTGCAAGCCGCCTAAATCCGCCACGCCTTCACCGAGCTTAATGTCGGTGCCGCGGCCTGCCATGTTGGTGGCGATGGTGACCGCGCCGCGCTGGCCTGCGCGGGAGACGATTTCCGCTTCCTGCTGGTGGAACTTGGCGTTCAACACCGAATGCACGATGCCCGCTTTTTTAAGCATCCGCGAAACTTGCTCGCTCGTCTCCACCGACACGGTTCCGACCAGAACGGGCCGGCCCGCGTTGTGGATTTTGGTAATCTCGTTGATGACGGCGATGAATTTTTCGCGCTTCGTTTTGTAAACGGAATCGTTGGCATCCTTGCGCGCGATGGGCCGGTTGGTCGGGATGACCATCACGCCGAGCTTGTAAATGTCCAGAAATTCGCCCGCCTCCGTCTCGGCGGTGCCGGTCATGCCGGCCAGTTTTTTGTAAAGTCGAAAATAGTTCTGAATCGTGATGGTCGCGAGTGTCTGCGTTTCGCGCTCGATTTCCACGCCTTCCTTCGCCTCGACCGCCTGATGCAATCCGTCGCTCCAACGGCGGCCATACATAGGGCGGCCGGTGTGCTCGTCAACGATGACGACTTTGCCATTTTCAATGACGTAATGAACATCGCGCTGATACAGGCTGTAAGCCTTGAGCAATTGGGAAATGGTGTGGATTTGAGCCGCTTTGTTCTCGTATTCCGCCTGAACCGCCGCCTTCGCCTCGGTGCGCTTGCGAATGTCCGTTTCCGGCCCGTTGTCGATCTCGTGAAACTTCGTCATCGTATCCGGCAGCATGAATGCATCCGGATCATCAGGGCGCATGAAGGTCCGGCCTTTTTCGGTGAGGTCGGCTTCGTGCGTTTTTTCGTCCATCGCGAAGAACAGTTCCTCCTTCTCCGCGTAAAGGGCTTTTTTGCTCTGGTCGGCATGCATTTCCAATTCCGCCTTGTTCATGAAGCGGATGTTTTCCGGAACCTCGAGCAGCTTGGCCAGGCCCGCCAGGCGCGGGGCGCCGATTTTCACCCGGTAAAGAAGAATGCCGATTTCTTGCCCGATCGCGTCGGGGTTTTCGGGATTGGAGCCGTCTTCGGGATGCAGCTTTTTGATCAATGCCTCTGCCTCGGAAAGGAAGCGCTCGCAAAGTTTTTCCTGCGTTTTTTCCAGGGACTCGACCATCGGCTTGAAACGATCGTACTGATTGTCCACCGCGATGACGGAAGGCCCGCTGATGATCAGCGGCGTGCGCGCTTCGTCGATCAGGATGGAGTCCACTTCGTCGACGATTGCGAAATAATGTCCGCGCTGGACTTGCTCCTCCTTGCGGGTGGCCATGCCGTTGTCGCGCAGATAATCGAAACCGAATTCAGAATTCGTCCCGTAAGTGATGTCGCAAAGATACTGCGCCCGGCGTTCGGCCGGGGATTGGTCGCGCAATATGCAGCCAACCGTCAAACCCAAAAATCGATAAACCGCGCCCATCCACTCACTGTCGCGGGCGGCCAAATAATCATTCACGGTAACAACATGAACGCCGCGTCCGGTGAGAGCATTGAGATAGACAGGCATGGTGGCAACAAGCGTCTTGCCCTCGCCGGTGGCCATTTCCGCGATCTTTCCCTGGTGCAAGGCAGTGCCGCCGATCAATTGGACATCAAAGGGAACCATCTCCCATTTCAACGGATGCTCGCGGACGATGATTTCCTGCCCGACGAGGCGGCGGCAGCCGTTTTTGACGACCGCATAAGCCTCGGGAAGAATTTCGTTCAGCCGCGCCGCCAAGGCAGCGTCGTCCTCGATTTGCGAAAGCTCGGCCTTCCAGTCGGCCGTTTTCTTGCGCAGGTCATCGTCGGACAACGATTGCAGGCCGGCCTCCAGTTGGTTGATTTGCGCAACCAGGGGCCGCATCTTTTTCACCTGCCGTTCGTTTTGCGAACCGACAATCTTCCTGATGAACCAATTAAACATATATCAGACCGTTGAACCTACGGGAACTGGACTATACCGTCAAAAAGATAAAGCGGCGGATAATTTTGAACGAAATCGAGGGCGGCGTGGCGCCCACCGCAAGCGGGCATCCCATTATTCCCATGCTCCCATGAAAATGGGACTGATGGGAAGCACGGGAATAATGGGATGGCCCCACTCTCAACCAACCAGATTAACTAGGATTACCCCGCTGGCTTTGTTATAAGGCATCTCTGGAAAATGAAACCAATCTGGCGATACACAGCAGGCTTGGCCCGGCGGATGACGCCGTTCCTTCCCGCGGGCCAGCGTCTCGGGTTCCGCTACCGGGCCATGCAACTCACCGGGACGATGGAAGGGGAATTGCAGCATCTCGATTCGTTGGTTGGCCGCCGGGAAGTTGCCTTGGATGTCGGCGCGAATGTTGGATATTATACCTACAGGCTCGCTGGCTTGTTCCCGCGCGTGCTGGCATTCGAGCCCAATGATGGCGTCACGCACGATCTGAAGTCGTGGAGGCCGCCGCATGTCCAGCTCATTGAAAAAGCGATTTCTTCCCAGCCCGGAGAGGCCACACTGAAATTACCCTGGGTCGGCGGCGGAGTCTACGATGGCTGGGCCAGCCTGGAGGCGAATAATCTGCCTGCCGCAGAGCGTTACACCGAAAAAACCGTCAAGCTTGAGTGTCTCGATGCATGGATCAACGAAACAGTGTCCTTCATCAAAATCGACGTGGAGGGGCATGAATTGGAGGTCTTGCGCGGGGCTTCAAAATTGATCGCAAAGCATCGGCCGGTTGTGCTGACCGAAGTCCGTGATGCAAACAGGGACGTGGTGGCGGATTACTTTTCGAATTTAAAATATGACCTGAAACGGCTGTCCGATTTTGTCAAAGCCGAGCCCTCACCGGAGAATTTCATCTTTGTTCCTCGCGGCTAATGCGGTCGGCGAGGGCCCAAAGCCAGTTTTGTGAACCTTCTGGTTTGCGCCGAAATTTGTTCGTCGGAACTTCTCCCCAATTCGCTGGCTGGGGCCTCCTGCCGAGCCGGGGCGTCAAAAACAAATCTGTGCTTTGTATCGGCTGCGTCTGCTCTACTCAAAATCTTTCTTGCTCGCGGGACCGGTGACCACGGGCTGCGGGTGGGACTTTAGATATGCATCCACGTCCTTGGTCACGATGAGCTGGCCCCACATAATCAGGTAGTGACCGGGATAGCTGCAGAAGTATTCGTAGTCTCCCGCCTGTTCTGGCGCGGACATTTTAAGGACGGTCTTTTGGCGCGGCTCGACCAATTTCGTGGCGGCAAGGATGTCCGGATTGTTGGGGACAAAGGCGCGGCCTTCGCTGTCCAATTGGTCGGGCTTCATTAAGCTGGAGGCAAGGCCGATGGTTTCACGAGTCCCCGGGCGAACCACCAGCAAGTTGTGCGGCATGAAATCGATGTTTTCGAACCGAATCTCAAACGGCTCGCCTGCCTGGACGACAAGGCGGGGCGTGTCGTAACGCATTTGCTCGCGGACGGTGCGGATGACAAACACCGGGACGCGCAACGCGTGGAGGTCCGCTTGAAATGTTTCCGAAGGAGGCGCGGCCAGCGAGGCGGCGAGATCACCCGCCAATTGCACTGTTTCAACGTAGTCTTGACTCGTCCGATCCGCGACCGGGATCGTTTTGGCCCACGCAATCAGGCCGAGCGCCGCAGTGCTTGTGGCGTCCTTTGACTTCGGCCAAACGGTGGGAGGCAGCACGCGAATTGCCTGCGCAGCGGCGGGAACTTCCGCGCCGCGTCCGATCAATCCCGCCAGACCGGCAAAAATGGCTTCAGGCTTTTTGTTCATCCCTGAGACCGCGCGAATGGCCGCGCGGAGGATTTCCTTTTGCGCGTCCGGCGAGGAGCCGCCGCCGGGTCGCGAAGGCGTTTGCAGCAACGGCAAAACCTGGTCAACCGGCTTGGCCCGCAAGTCGGCGTCGTTCATGAAACTGATGCCGCCAAGCATGTCCACGAATGCCGCGTCGGATGCCGAGGCGTCCTTCCAGACGGCGTCGAACGAATTATCCGCGATCACCAGCGCAGCCCACGCCGCCTGGCGAACGTCGGGTGATTTGGCGCTGGCGCATAATCCCGCAAGGCGCGGGCGCGCGGCCTTCAATGCGTCGCGCTGCTGCCATGTCAGCAAATGCGCAAAGCTCACTTGGGCCGCCTCGTCGGTGTCAAGCTTGGCGCCGAACAAAGCGAACAGCTCGTCGACCCGGCTGGTTTTCTTTTTCTTGGCCAGCGCGCTTAAGGCATTGAGGCGGTCCGTGTCGGTGGCGTCCTTGCGCTCAACCAGCGCCGCCAGGGCGGGAGTGCCGCCCGGCAGCTTCAGCAATTCCGAAGTGGCAAACGTGCTGATCAAATACTCCAGCCCGGCCGGATTATCCGCCGCGATGGATTGATGATCCATCAACGCTTGGCGGACAAACGGCTTCAATTGCCGCATCGTTTCGCCGAGGGTGTATTGGAGATAATAATCCATGGGATGCTTCAATGCCGTCAACGCGACGTCCGCGGCCTCCGCCGTGCGGAAGAAGCTCGCATCGCGGACGGCTTCGAGGCGGACGCGCGAATCCGAATCATCCGCCAGCGTTTTGTACAGACTGAGCGCGTTGGGAACCTGGTCGCGCGAATAGCAAAGCACGCGCCCCGCCGCGGCCCGCGCTTCGGGCGTCGGGGATGCCAGCACACGCGCCAGCAAATCTTTGTTAACGGCGTTGTTCCATGCGTAAACCCACAATGCCTCGAGGAGGTTGTGTTCGTAAGTGGGTTCCTTTTTGTCGAGGGATTTGACCCACTTTTTCACGGCATCGAGCACCTCGGAGGAGTCATGCTTGCCGAGTTCGATCTTGGCCAGTTCACGCGTCCGGTTTTCCGGCTCCTTCAACAAATCCAGCAATGCAGCGACGGGCTGGCCGTCGATCTTTGGCTGCTTCAACAGTGGGCTGCCCTCATAGGTGATGCGATAAATGCGGCCGTGATCGTGCTCGCGGTTTGGATCGCGCAAATGGTGCTGCATGTGGCCGATGAGCGGCTTGTGCCAATCGGCAAAATAGATCGCGCCATCCGGGCCGATATTGACCGCTACCGGTCGGAAATTCGGGTCCGACGAACTGACCAGATGTTCCTGAATATCGCCGTGAATTCCCGAGCCGTCACGCGAGAGTTTGACCAGATAAATTCCCTGGAAACCAATGACGTTGCAGTTGAGGAAACAGTCCTGAAACTCGTCAGGGAAATGCCGGCTGCTGATAAGTCCGGTGCCGGCGCAGGGGCGCGACGGCCGATCCCATAATTGGTGCATCTCCGGATGCTTGGCGGGAAAATCGATGTGCCCGCTGAAGGCCGGGCCGAAATACGTCTCGTTGCCCGTGGCGTCGGTGATGATGTCATTGCCCCAATAATCAAAGACACGCCCGTGCGGATTGGCGAACCCATAGGAAACGTAAGTTTCAAATTTCCCGGTGCGCGGCTCAAAGCGATAAATCGCGCCGTCATTATTGCGAACCGGCCCCGCCATCGTTTCAACGTGGGTGCGATGGAACACGCCGTCGCTCAGATAAACCGCGCCGCCCGGATCGAGGCAAAGTGAATTGGCCGTGTGGTGCGAATCGGCCGAGTCAATTCCCATCAGCACGCGTTCGATCGGGCCGCCGTGAGAATCGACTTCCGGGACATACCACAAATCCGGCGCTTCCATCAGCAGCAAGCCGTTCTTGTAAAATTGGAAACCGGTGGGCGCGTTCAAGTCGTCAAGAAAATGAGTGACTTTGTCAGCCTTCCCGGTGCCCTTCGTGTCCTCAAAAATCAAAATACTGTCACCGACTTTGCTCGTCGGCGTGCGTTCTGGATAATTTTTCCACGCCGCAACCCACAAGCGGCCTTTCGTGTCCCAAGCCATTTGCACAGGGCTGACCAACTCGGGAAATTGCTCTTCGCTTGCGAATAAATTCACCTTCATGTGCGAGTGGACAGTCATCTTGCCGATGGCTTCCTCGCCCCCAAGATATCGGAATGATCCGTCGTCGTTTTTGCCCGGCATGTCGGTGGGGACCGATTCCACTGGCGGCAAATTGGAATCGTCCACTGTGAGATCACGCCCGTTGGCCAGCGCCCAAATGCGTTTGTCGCGGTTGGCCGTCAGCGTGTCGCGCTGGGTCATTTCCTCCGCCATGACTTTGAAATTGGAGACGTATGGAGCAGGCGCATTTCTGTCTGATACCATGCTTTTTCCGGGAGCATACGAAAGATCGGAGCGCCCGCCGTAGACGTTGTTGCCGTCGATCGTGCGATAGCGGTTTTCCCACTGCGCGTTCTTGTCATTGATTGCCGCGCGCAGCCGCTCATGCTCAGGATCGTTGACCTCGCCCGCGGGCGCGGTGGAATGCACGCCCGCGAAGGCGCGGGTAATGGCGCTGGCCAGTTCCTTGTCGCCCTCATCCGATAAATACGCTCCGTTGATGGTCAGCGAATGTTTGCTCTTGGCCGCCTCGGCGAACATTTGTTCGGACGGACCAAACAAATCCACAAACGGCACGCCATCCTTGCGGGCGACTTCCGCCATCGCTTCGGCGTAAAGGCGGATATTCGCGTTGTTTTTGGTGGGGTCGGGAAAATTCGGATCGACCGTGCGTTCATTGGCGATTGGCGAAAAGAGCACAATGCGCGGATGCCCGTTGCTGGAGTAATTTTTCGCCGCGGTTGTTTTCAGGAATGAATCGAGGTCGGATTTGAATTTGTCCAAGCCATCCTTGCCTTGGAACGATTCGTTATATCCGAAAAACGCGAAAACGACATCCGCCTGCACCTTCGTCAGCCAATCATCCGGCGTGCCGAACCCGGCCGGGCGGAGCCGCAGCGCAACTTCGTCCGCGGGCACAGCGAGATCGCGAAAGACCAAATTACAATCGGGATATTTGGTGTAAAGGTACGTTTCCAGCCAGCCGGAATGCTGGAACCGGTCCGCCAGCGTGCCGCCGATGATGGCCACGTGATCGCCGGGCTTTAATTCGGGCGCGGGCGAGGTTTGGGCCTGGACGAACGCGGGAGCGCAAATCGCGGCGATGAGGGGCAATAGTTTCGATTTCATTTCGAGATTCACCAAGAACGTCCCCGGTTGACGATGGAATGTAAATATTTATTCAAGGACACCTTGCCCCAAAGCCAATGTTTCTCTTGCTGCCCGGCTCAGTCTGCAAGTGAACGTTCGAATGCCTTCACCTTGTCCATCACGGCGGTGAAATCCCAAAAGTAGATTTTCCCGTCATTGCCACCGGCGACGAGTTGGCCATCGGGCTTGAGTGCAAGCCCGTTAATCTCGCCGACGGGTCCCGGTAATCCGGCGCGGAGACGGCCAGATTCGACATTGAACACATTAAATACATCGATTTGGCTCCCGAAGCCAGGAGCGCGGGCAGCAGCAAGCAGATACTTTCCGTCCGGCGACCAAAGCAGATGATCGAGAATCTCCGGCCAGGCGGATTTGCCATCCAAAGAGATTTCCATCGCGAGCTCGCCGCTGGCGGATTTCCAAATCTGAAAGAGCGAAGGCGAAAGATTGGAGACATCATTGGTGCTGACCGCGACCGTCGCGAAAAGCAGGCCATCGGGCGAGAACGAGACTTTCGTCAGTCGGACATTTTTTGCCAGCGTCGCCATCGGGCGAAAATGCGGAACATCCCATAGTTCAACGCCGCCAGTTTTGAACGTGACGACGGCACGGTTGGTGTCTGGCGAAGGAATATATTGCACGGCTCCTCGAGGAATTTCGGGCAGACTTGGAACTTGCTGCCAGCTTGCAGTGTCAAAAATGGCGAGATCCTCGTCATATTGCAGCAAGAGATGGCGGCCATCGGCGGTAAAGACGGGCCAACTCGGGGCATGGCTCCCTCCATCCTCCCGGGGCTTGTGGAATCTATGGATGACCTTCCGCGACTTTGCATCCAGGCAAAAGCCCTCCGAGTAGCCGCCAACGAAAACCGCCAGCGAACCATCCGGGCTGTAGGTGACGCTTGAGCCCACTTCCGGCAGCGCGCGGACTTCGGCCACCAGCTCGTGTGTGGTCGAATCCCAAAACTGAAGCGGCTGATTCCTCATGGCATATTCGAGAACATCTTTGCCGAACACAGCTATGGATTCAGGCCGCGACGCGGGGCCAGAGACGCGCTCCGGCGGGTGGACCAACTGCTTGACACGGGCCGCGTGTGGGTGGTGGATGCCGACCTCAAAGGCTACGATACGGCAAAAGACCCGACGTTTGAGAGCCGACAGCATGGAGGAAATCAGCAAAGAAGTGAACCTGACCTTGCGAGGCTGGTTTGAATACTTCAAACACAGTCTTCCAAACGTGTTCACCAAGGAAGACAGCTGGGTGCGCGGACGACTGAGGGCCATCCTGCGAAAACGGCACAAAGGACACGGACGCGCACGCGGACTCGATCATCAACGCTGGCCCAACGCCTACTTCGCCGAATTGGGGCTAATCTCCCTGGCCTTGGCCCACCATGAAGCGATCCAATCTCGCAAGAGAAACCACTGACTGGAAAGCCGGATGCCCGAAACGGGCCCGTCCGGTTTGGAGGGAGGGGCGAGGTTCAATCCCTCGTCCCTACCCCTATCCTGAGCAACTTAATTGTCCAACGGTCTGGCGCTCACAAGTGTTCGATAATGTTATCGCCGAACGCCGAGCATTTGATTTCGGTCGCTCCGGGCATCAATCGCGCGAAATCGTAAGTGACTTTTTTCGACGCAATCGCGCCGTTCAATCCCTTTAAAATCATGTCCGCAGCCTCGATCCAGCCGAGATGGCGCAGCATCATTTCGCCGCTGAGGATCACGCTGCCCGGATTGACCCGGTCCTGGTTAGCGTACTTCGGCGCGGTCCCGTGGGTGGCTTCGAAAATGGCGTGGCCCGTAATATAATTGACGTTGCCGCCGGGCGCGATGCCGATGCCGCCGACCTGGGCCGCCAGCGCGTCGCTTAGATAATCGCCGTTCAAATTCGGCGTCGCGATGACGTCGAAATCTTCGGGCCGCGTGAGCACTTGCTGCAAGGTGATATCCGCGATGGCGTCCTTGATGACAATGCCCGCTCCGGGTTTGCCCTCGGGAATTTTGCACCACGGGCCGCCGTCGATTTCCACTGCGCCGAAATGTTCCTTCGCCGTCTGGTAACCCCAATCGCGGAACGCGCCCTCGGTGAACTTCATGATGTTGCCTTTATGCACGAGGGTGACGCTCTTGCGTTTGAATTTAACCGCGTAACTGATGGCGCTGTGAATCAGGCGCACCGAGCCGCTGTAGCTCATCGGCTTGATGCCAATGCCGACGCGCACATCCGTCGGAAAATCCTTTGCGCCGACCGCCGTCCAGAATTGCTCCGCCTTTTCCTTGGTGCCAAAGCGGATTTTCGCGAAAGCCTTGGGAAATTCCTTGGCCAGGAAATCCAGCATCTTTTGCGATTCCGGCGTTCCGGCCGCGTATTCGATGCCCGCGTAAATGTCCTCTGTATTTTCACGGAAGATGACCATCTCCACTTTCTCCGGATGTTTGACAGGGGAGGGGACGCCCTGAAAATACTGCACCGGGCGCAGGCAGACGTAGAGATCGAGCTGCTGGCGCAATTCGACATTCAGCGAGCGTATGCCGCCGCCGACGGGCGTTGTGAGCGGCCCTTTGATGCCGACGAGAAATTCCTTGAACGCCTCGATGGTTTCCTCGGGCAGCCACGAGTTGAATCGCTTGAACGATTCTTCGCCCGCGAAAACCTCGAACCACGACACCTTGCGTTTGCCCCCGTAGGCCTTTTGCACCGCCGCATCAAAGACACGGACGCTGGCCGCCCAGATATCGGGGCCGGTGCCGTCGCCGCGGATGAACGGAATGATCGGATTTTCAGGAACATTGAGTTTGCCTTGGGCGATGGTGATTTTTCCGCCCTCCGGAGGAGTGATGTTTTTATAAGCCATGTCGTAAAAAAATTGGCCTAAAGAAATAGACCGTGCGCCGGGGAAATCAAGAAGCGTTTTTTGCGGCGTCGTGTTCAAATTCCCTGGATTTCCATCCGGATCCAAGTGATCTCCAGCCTATCGCTTCCGAGTTTTTCACTGGGAAATCACATTGGGCGTTCGACCCACATTAATGTATATTGCACAAATGTGGGCTTTCTGGCAGCTTCTAGGAAGTGAAATAATAGGAACATTTTATGAGTCGCATTTCCATTGACGTAACCGCCCACGAGCACCAAAAACTCAAGGCGATGGCCGCCTTGCAAGGCAAGTCTATCAAAGACTTTGTCATCGAGCGCACCATCGGCGGGGGAGAGGACGCAAATGATGCTGCCGCGATGGCGGAACTTGAAGCATTCCTAGACGAGCGCATCCGCAGCGCAAAAAAGGGATCAATCAGCCAGCGAACCGTTCACGAGATATTCGAGAGCGTCTACCGCGAGCCAAAAAAATGACGTGACCGCTTATGAATTGACCGAAGCGGCTGATGCGGACATTCAAGCGATCGTCCGATACACAATTAAGACGTGGGGAATGGAACAGGCTCGCCGCTACGATGCAATTCTCGAAAGCCACTTCCGCGCCATCGGGCGCCGGACGGCGCGGACACGGGTGTTTTTTAAGCATCGCCCTGATTTGCGTGTTTCAAGAGTCCAGCATCACTTCGTGTTCCACCTTGTCCGGCAAAGGCAATGTCCGTTGATTCTCGCGGTGTTGCATGTGAACATGGACTTGGCGAGCCGCCTTCGCCATCGGTTAGGCTTCTGATCAAAATTGCCTGCGAAAATCTGATGGCGCCGAGCGAAGGAATTTACGAACGAATGCATTGACTCGCGGGAAGACGTTCCGCGATTTTGTAATCGAAATATCTTATGCAGAAAGAATCACATCATTTCCAAGCGGAAATCCAGCAGTTGCTGGACATCGTCATTCATTCACTCTACACGGACAAAGAAATCTTCGTCCGGGAGTTGATTTCCAACGCGGCGGATGCCTGCGAGAAATTGCGGTTCAGCCAAGCCTCGGGCCAGCCGGTTTTTCAGCCGGACACCGCGCCAATCATCGCGGTAACGACCGATGACAAAGCCGGCACCGTGACCATCACTGACTCCGGATGCGGCATGACGCGTGACCAATTGGTCGAGAACCTCGGCACGATTGCGCATTCGGGCACCAAAGCATTCCTCAAGCAATTGGCCGAGAACAAAAAGCCCGACGTGAATTTGATCGGGCAGTTCGGCGTGGGCTTTTATTCAGCGTTCATGGCCGCCAAGCGAGTCACCGTGCTGAGCCGCTCGTTTGAGCCGGAGGGGGAGGGATCCGAATGGACCAGCGAAGGCATGGGCGGCTACGATATATCCCCTGCCGCCGACCTGCCGCGCGGCACCAAAATCACGCTCGAACTCAAGGACGACGCCAAGGAATTCTCGCAGGCTGATACCATCGAGCGAATCATCAAGCGGTATTCCAGTTTCGTGCCATTCCCCATTGAATTAAATGGGAAACGGCTGAACACCGTGCAGGCGATTTGGGCGCGGAACAAAAACGAAATCAAAGAGGAGGAATACAATGAGTTCTACGAATTCATCGGTCACGATCACGAAAAACCGCTATTCCGCCTGCATTTTTCCGCCGACGCGCCGCTGATGATCCAGGCGCTGCTATTCGTTCCGCCGCGCAATTTCGAGACGCTTGGCATGGGGCGGATGGAGTCGGAGGTGAGCCTGTATTGCCGCAAGGTGCTCATCCAGGCCAAGGCCAAAGGACTTTTCCCAGAATGGCTGCGCTTTCTGAAGGGCGTGGTGGACAGCGAAGATTTGCCGCTGAACATTTCCCGCGAGACGATGCAGGACACCTCGCTGATGCAGAAGTTGAACAAAGTATTGACGAGCCGTTTCTTGAAATTCCTGGACGATCAATCGCAGAAGGAAGCCGAGGCTTACGAGAAGTTTTATCACGAATATCAGCGGTTTCTCAAAGAGGGTGTCGTCACGGATTTCACGCACAAGGAAGCCCTCGGCAAATTGCTGCGCTACGAATCCTCGACGCTGGAGAAGGGCAAGCTCACATCGTTCGCCGATTACGTAAAGCGCATGCCCTCCGACCAAAAGGAAATCTATTGCCTGCTGGCCGCCAATCGCGCCGCGGCCGAGGCCAGTCCGTATTTCGAAGTGTTTAACGAGCGCAAATGGGAAGTGCTCTTCCTTTCCGATCCGTGGGATGAATTTGTGATGGAACATCTGCGCGAGTTCGACGGCAAGCCGCTGCGTCTCGCGGAAAAAGCGGAATTGAATCTAGCTGGAAAGAAGGACAGCCCGTTGTCAGAAGAAGCCGCGAAGGAATTGGCCAAATGGCTCAAGGAAAGCCTGGGCGACAAAGTCAACGAAGTGCGCGTCTCGCAACGGCTCGTCGGCAGCCCCGCCATGGTGGTGGATGCGGACAAATTCATGACTGGCAGCATGAGGCGCATCATGAAAGCGATGAAGCAGGACGGCCCGGATCTTCCCGCTGTCAAACATGATTTTGAAATCAACCCCGCGCATCCCATCATCGCCCGCCTCGATGCGATGCGGCAGACGGATGCCGCGCTGGCTGGCAGCGTGGCGGAGCAACTGCTTGACAACGCGCGCGTCGCCGCCGGCTTGCTGGAAGACCCCAGCGCGATGGTGACGCGCTTAAATGCGCTGCTCGAAAAGCTGTTGTCAAAAGGGCAGTGATGCTTTTGCCGCCCCCATTCAATAAGCAGGACATACTGCGCGGAAAAACTGCGCGCTGTTTGTGGCGGGGGTCGAGAATGCAAAAACCCCCGCGCCCAATCCTTGATCGGTTAAGGGTGATTGAAAATTCGCCACCTTGGTCCAGGGCCCGCCAAGACTGACGGCGGATTCAATCGTGTACGTCACTCCCGGCGCGCCCGCGAATTCGGCATTCAAATTACCGCCAGCATTTTGGGGATTTAAGAATTTGTCTTGCGCCGTTTCCGGCACGCACTTGCCATAAGCGCCAGCGGAGTAAATGGCGGCAATTTCGTTGGACGACAGCGCCCGGCTGTAAATGGAAACCTCGTCAATCATGCCGCCGAACATGTTCAGGTAAGGCTGCCACGTGCCCGTGGTGCCGATGAAAAGTGGAGTGGTGTCATAATCCAGCGGGAATGGCGCCACTCCCGAATCTTCCACTTCGCCGTTGATGTAAAGCGCGATGTTTGTCCCGTCATAAGTCGCAGCGACGTGATGCCAAACTCCGCGTTCCGCAATCGTCTGCGAATAAAGGGTCCTTTGATCGCCGTTTCGCGAAACACAAAACTCGAAGACATCGGGGTCAATTCCGTCACTGTATTTCAAGAGGCTGTAGCCTTCGAAATAGGCGGACCAGGTATTTTTTTTGAACACGATCTGCTCTCCGCCTTGCTCGGCGGGAAGGCTTGGATCGAGCCAGACCCACGCTTCGATGCTGACCGCGGCGGGCTTCAGAACGGGTGAGTCGGGGATTTGCGCAAAGCCATTGGTTCCATCAAAACGGAAAGCCCGCCCAACCATTCCCGGCCCGTAGGTTGCGCCGGAGGCCGAGAGCGTGCCATTGTTCGTGCCGGTGCTGTCAATGACATTGTCTTCGCCCTTCCACATCGCCACCAATCCTGATGGCGGCGTCGTGCAGCCGGGTGGGCATTTGCCCGCGGAGTCCGCGCTGTAGAGGGCCTTAATCTCCTCGGGCGACAATGCCCGATCGTATAAGGAAACCTCATCAATAACGCCGCCGAACATGCTCAAGTATGGTGGCCACGTGCCCGTCGTGCCGATGAAAAGCGGCGTGGTGTCGTAATCCAGAGGAAAGCCTGCCGTTGCCGAACCGTCCGCAACACCATTGACGTAAAGGATGGCTTCGCTGCCGTCGTAAGTAGCGGCGACGTGATACCAAGCCCCGCGCTGCACGGCTGTTAGCCCATATACGGGCACCTGGTCGCCGTGGCTTGAAACACAAAACTCGAAAACGTCGGGGGAAATTCCGTCGCCGTATTTCAACAGGCTGTAACCTTCGAAATAGGCGGACCAGGTGTTTTTCTTGAAGACGATTTGTTCACCGCCGTGGTTGGTCAAACCTGGGTCCAGCCAGACCCACGCTTCAATCGTGACGGCGGCGGGCTTAAGAGCCGCGGAATCTGGAATTTGCACGAAGCCGTTGCTGCCGTCAAAATGGAACGCCTGCCCAACCATCCCCGGCGCGTAAGTCGCGCCGGTTGGCGAGAGCGCGCCGTTGTCGGCGCCCGCGCTGTCATTCGCGTTGTCTTCCCCCTTCCACCAGCCAACAAGACCCGAGGGCGGCGTGACGCACGCGCCATTGGTCCCGTCTGCGGCGGCGGGTGTCGCGGTCAAGAATTCAATGATGCCGCTGAAAACAATGATGAAAAGTATCTTCGACATAATGTCCTCCGAGTATTGACACAATTGAGTCGCATGGGAATTCAAGCACCGCTTCCTGGAGATGCCAATAGAAATCAAACATCATTGCTTTTTGCCGCCACCCAGCCAAAGGAGGCTGTCAATAATTAACTGGTTTTGCGCTTCGCTTTCAAAAGTGGATGACAGCTCCTTGTTGGTCTTGTGCTCGTAATCCATGTCGTTATGGCCCATGTTCAGATAGATCATTTTGTATTTCTGATTGGTCCACACCACCGGGTAATCGCCGCTGTGCCAGATTTCATTTGTCTTGGGGCCGGTCCCCAATGGAAAGCTGGCCGGATCGATGGAGAGGAGCACTCTGATGTCGGGGTTGGCGCGCAAATTATTCTTCCACCTATACCACTCGTTCGGAGCCGACTTGAATGTCGCCGGCAAACTGCTGGTGGCTGGATGATGGCTGTTTTCGACGCGCAAGACTGCTGAGGTGGGCCGCCACGTGTTGCTAAGATACTCGCCCGACCCCAGAAACTTCTCGTGATACCAATCCCAATTCTGCGGATCGTCCGAAGGCGTCAAAGCAAATGCGGCATAGTGAAATCCCATCCAGGCCCCGCCATGATCCATGTAATCCTCAAAGGCCTTGCGCTGGGCCGGAACATCCGGCCGCGTATCCAGGAAAAGCACGACTTGATACCGGGAGAGAAAGGCCGCGTTTAATTGATTCCAATTCGTGGTCGCTTCGTAATCGAAATTATACTTGGCAGCCATCTTCGGAAACCAGCGGTTGGCCTCTTTTACAAAACTGATATGCGCCAGATCGTTTTTGCCGGTATAGAAGGCCACGACCTTGAACTGCGGCGCCGGACTTTGGGCGTGGAGGCTGGCGCAACACAAAATGACCGCGCTGAATCCAATTCCCCGCCGGATAATGGTTGTGAGTTTGGTTGAGTGCATTTATTTGACAATATTCGTTTCGCTTGCGCCGCCTGCCCACAGAATGGCATTGCGCAGCAGGGTTTTGTAGTTCTCGTTTGCAAACAGGGTGGGGTGGTGGCCCATCAGAATGTAGATATTGCGGGCCTTCATTTTTTCATTTGTCCAAATCACCGGATGGTCTCCCATCTTGACATCTGATGAAGGCTGGTAAGACGATTCGTCCACGCGGGCCAAAACATGCACGTTGGGGCGCGGGTCCTTGTCGTAGGTGTACCATTCTTCTTCTTTGACCACAAACGTCGCAGGCACTCCCTTCAGGCACGGATGCGCCGCGTCCTCGACCACGACCGTTCCCGCGACTCGCTTGGCGATGTAGCTCTTGAATCGAATTCCGCCCATGAAGTCAGAGAACCATGGCCACATGGCGTAACCGTCGAACTCGCCCAGCAAGGTGGCGTGATGCAGTCCAACCCATCCTCCTTTTCCCTGCTCGATGTAATTTTGGAAAGCGGCCTTGGCCTCGTCGCTCCAACGGTAAGGAGGATAATTTAGCTGAATCACCAACTGGTACTTGGCTAGGAACGCTTTGGTGAATTGGTTTGGATTCTCGAAAACATCCATTGTGAAATGATCCTTAGCCGCCGTGATCTTGAGCCATTCCAGCGCGGCAACCACAAAGGCTTCGTGCTGGTCTCCGCGTTCTGCCAGGACAAGTGCGCGAAATCGGTTTGTAGCATCTTGGGCCAATATTGGAAAAGCAGCCATGGCCAACAGGACAGCCGCAAATCGGATTATGAGGATTCTTAGTTTCATTGTGTGGACATCGCAGCCACCGCCTGCAGGAACCACGCGGAATGCGGCAGCCATTGCTCAGTCCAGCGCCATTCGTTGCCGTTGGCGTGCGTTTTGAAGTCAATGCCTGAACCATCCGGACTGCCATCTTTGCCGGTGATGCCGTTGGAAATCCCACCCCGGCCCGAGCCGTGGCCAAAACTGGAACTCATGTAAGGGACATTGTTGCGTCCGAACTGATACATGAAACACATATCAAAGGGATTTTTGCCCAATATCCACGCCAACTGGTCGCTGGCAAAATTGGCCAACTCTGGTTTGACTCCGAACGCGCCCGATCCTGGATAAACCAGCCGCCCTCCGACAATCGCGGCCGCCGCAAGAGATGCCAAGCGCGCATTTTCCCCCTGCCACCACCAGCCGCTTTCGTTTTCATGCGGGATGAAAAAGCCATCCTTGACCTGCCCGCGAAACAGAAACGACTGGCGCGCATACCCAAAAGGATTGCTGGCATTCGTGGTGACCCGCAATTGGTAATCCAGGAATTTCTTGATCGTGCCGAGCGCCTTCTGCCGGGAGGGCAGGTCATTTTCCTTGTCAAGATAACGCGCCAAGGCAATGACCGGCAGCCCGGCGTCCGACGCGTGCCAGAAGGGGCGCCCGCCGTCATTGGCGATGAAGTATCCTTCCGTCGACATTCTTCCGGCAAGATTTTTCGCGCGTTTCCTCGCTTCGTCGCGATAGAGGGCCTTGTCCGTCGCCATCCATAATTCGGTGGCCGCCATCAAGGCGCAGTAATCGTCAATGATATTCTCTTTGCCATCATCGTCGTATTTTGTGTTGTTGACAAGCAAATGCGCGAACGCCCGCACCGCGCCGTCCAGATATTGCCCCGACGAAAATTGCCCGTCTTTCTTCCATTGCGAAATGCGGGCCAAGGCGGCGATGGCCATCCCGCCTCCTTCGCGAAACGCGCATTGGTAATCCGCGGTCGTTTTGCTGTCCGCCAGCAGCCCGACGACCCGGCGCTCCTCAGGATCTTTTTTAAAATAGCTGAACAGCGTCATGTAAAAATAATCTCCCGGCGAGAGCGAACGCATGACGTAATCGGCGCCGTAGATGGCTTCATCCATCAACGGTGTTTTTTGTCGCAAGCTGTCGAGCAGGGCGGGAGCGGTGTCCACTGCATTGACCATGGACCAAACCACCAGGGGCGTCTGCTGGGGCGACATGAAATTGGCGTAGGCCAAATGCGAAAAGTATTTGCTGACATCCCCCGAAGCGTCACACCAGCCTCCGCGCAAATCAACCCGGTTGGTGCTGCCGTAGAGAAGCACATGCTCGTCTGCCTTCAATTCTTCCGGCGAATTCGCCCGCTGATGACGGTAATATTGGATAATGGCTGGCACGGTTTGCGTGGCCAGCGCGCTTTTCCCGATTTCGAAATCATAGGACTCGCGTTCCTTTCCATTCTGCGCGATAGCGAGCTTGAAATGGCCCGGCTGCTGCAATGAGGAGAAGTCAGCCCGATAAAAATATCTTCCAGGAAACCATTCCGCGCACTTCTGGCTTGCCTCCAACTTTCCTTCGAAAGCCGTCGAAGAACTCAGCGCGTCCTTCACTCGAAATGCGCTCGATTCCGGAAGCCGTTCGGCGGTCTCCACCACGGCAAATTTTGGGGCCATTTGATCGTAAGCCACTTGGTTTACATGGAGGATGACGTCTTGCAACGCGGAGCGCGGCTCTTTTTCTTCGGTCGAGGAGAGTTGAGCTAGGGCAGTGCAACCAAGCGAAAAGAAATAAAACGCGATTACAGAGATGGCAATGGCGCACGTTGCAGATTTCTGAATTTCTGCGCATTCCTGATGCGGGCCGCGAGGCGCGTCCCGCTGCACGCGGGGGCGCGTGCGCTCCCCGGAATCAGAGTCTGGGGAGCACATGCGCCCTCGCGTGTCGCGGTCGGCGCCCCCGCCGACCGCATCTTCCGCAATGCAGCAGAGAGGCGGCGCCTGAATTGACGCCAAACGGAATGTGCCGCTCCTGCGGAGCTTTTGGTTCTCATGATGTCGGTTATCTACATCTATGTCGCTCCTAGCGGAGCTGAAAAAGCGCCTCATAAATCCAACCCCAACTGCGCTCCCTGTGGCCGCCGAAAGGCGGCGCTCGAAAGCTCATAACGGTCTCCGTTCAATCCGGCTTTGCGGCGGGCGACGGCGAAGGATTGCCGGATTTGATCGGCGAAAATCCCTTCGCCAGACATGCGGCGTCCGAAGTCGGAGACGTTTAGTTTTCCGTCGCGCATCGAGCGAATGCGGTTGAGCACTTTTTCCTTTTTGCCGGGCGCGTGGGCGTCCAGCCATTGCTCGAACAAATCTTTCACGGCATACGGCAAGCGCACGATCGTGTAGCCCGCAAAATTCGCCCCCGCATCCGCGCAGGCTTGCACGATGGGCAGAATTTCGTGATCGGTCAGGCCCGGGATGATCGGCGCCACGTTGACGCCCACATGAATTCCGGCTTTGGCCAGCATTTCAATCGCCTGCAAACGCTGCCGCGGCGAGGACGTGCGGGGCTCCAGCGCGCGCGCCAAATCGGAATCCAGCGTGGTGACGGAGACGCAAACGCTGGCTGCGTGATATTTCGCCAGCTCCTGCAAGACGTCGATGTCGCGTGTCACGAGGAAATTTTTCGTGATGATGCCGACCGGATTGCGGCATTCCGCCAGGACTTCGAGGCAGCCGCGCGTCAACCGGAACTTCCGCTCCGCGGGTTGGTAACAATCCGTCACGCCGCTCATGCAAATAACTTGCGGCTTCCATTTTTTCGAACCGAGTTCCTTGCGCAAAAGCTGGGGCGCATTTTCCTTCACCATGATTTTCGTCTCGAAATCGAGCCCCGCCGAAAATCCGAGAAATTCGTGAAACGGCCGCGCATAACAATAGACACAGCCATGCTCGCAGCCGCGGTAGGGGTTGATGCTGGCGTTGAATGGGATGTCGGGGCTGTCGTTGTAAGTGATGGCCGTTTGCGAGGCGTCGCGGAGGAATTGTGTTCGCGGCGCAACGTCCTCCTCCGGATTCCAATCCGGATCGCGCTCGACGGTGATCTGCTCGAAGCGGTTGGCCGGATTGCTGGCCGTGCCGCGTCCGGCGAGCGTTGAAGAATTGGCTGTCACGTTGGAATTATCGTTTGCGGAAACCCGGGGCGCAATTCCGAATTCGGCTTCGTTCGGAACAACTTCGAGAGGCGAGACCCTGCCTGCATCTGATGTTGAACAGAAGGGAACGAAGATAACGAAGAGGTGGGGAAAAATTGAATCAGGAACGCCCGAACGCAGAAAAAGAGACTGAACTTGTCGTCCATGCGCGCCGTTGATTCGGGTCAGGCGCTGAGCCGAAACTAGTCTCACCATCCATCACCTGCGAAAGGACTTCGGCCTTCTTTTCCTGCGTTCGGGCGTTCCTGATTATTTAATTTTCCCTTTGCCAGCTGTCGAGTCAGCTTGTCAAACCAGTGTGGTGCCGTTATGGTTGCGGTGTATGGCGAGCATTACGTTGAAAGACATCCCGATCGAACTGCACGCGCAGTTGAAAAGGGAAGCGGCCGCGAATTTCCGCAGCCTCACCCAGGAGGCCATGAGCCGCCTGGAACGAACCTTCCAGATTGACGCCGCGCTGACCACCAAGCGCGACCAACAATGGATTGATGAGGCCGTCGCCAGCGGTCCGGCCACGCCCTTGACCAGAAAGGAAATGGAGGCCATCCGTGATCGGGTGTTAAAGGGCAAGAGGTGAGCGCCCGCAAACGCCCGCACTTCCTGGCAGACTTGGCCGAGGAGCTAATCTGGCTCAACGAGAACGCGGGCGCGGACGTTGCGGAGCGGTGGTATCAAGCCTTGCTCGCAACAATTGAGTTCATTGAGGAGAATCCACATATTGGACGGGAGCGTAAGGATTTATCCCCGGTTGGCATCCGTTCCTGGCGGGGGAATGGCTTCGCGCGCTGGCTCATTTTCTATTCCGTCACCCCGGCGAAAGATGTTGTTTTTTATCGAGTTCGTTCCGGCACGATGAATCTGGTCGTGATGAAAATGGAGTCCTGACCAATGCAAGTCAATGCGGGACGCCGTGGTTTTTTGGAGAAAAAATGGGAAAAATTGAATCTGGAACGACCGAACTCAGGAAAAGAGATGAAGGCGGATTCACACGCATCGTGACTTCGGATCCGGCACTGAGCCTTAATTCATCTCACCGCCCATCACTTGCAAAACGACTCCGGCCTCTTTTCCAGCATTCGGGCGTTCCAGATTATTTAATTTGAGAACTGATCATTTGCGAACGTTCTGATTCAGCGCCTCATTTTTGAAATACTTCGGTGGCTGTTTTGAGAAACAAGTCACGCGCGGCCCATTGGTCGCCACTCGTGCATTGGACCATGAAGATGGCCACCATGCCATTTGTGGGGTTGACGGACAAATCGGTGCCGTAGGCCCCGTCGTGGCCGAACATTCCGTTTCGCAAGTGGTAACCCAGGCTGTAACCTACGTCGGTCGCTCCGGTCTGCTTCCTTCGCAATTCATCCATGGCAGCGTGGGAAAGATAGCGCTGGCCGTCCAGTTCCCCTTCATTGGCCAGCATAAGGCCATAGCGGAAAACATCGTGCGTGGTGGAGAACAAGCCGCCTGCGGCTTCAGGAAAACGGCGGACGCGGTCATGGAATGGCTTCGTAAGAAAGCCAATGCCGCCTTTGGCGTAACCGTCCTTGGACTTATTTGGGCCGTAAGCGCCGGCCAGCCTCGCGATCTGCGCGTCGCTGGGCCAAAAAGTTGTCTCGGTCATTTTCAATGGATCAAAAAAACGCTTTTGCAAAAAACCCTCGTAAGCCATGCCGCTGACGATTTCGACAACACGCGCGGCGATGTTCATGCCCTGATTGCCATAGGCGTATTTGTCGCCCGGCTGCGATTGGAGCGGGCCGGTGACGGAACTCAATGCGCGGGCCTTCAATGGTGTGCTGTCCGCGCCAGTCACTTGCTGAAGCTCTGACATTGCTGTCAGGCCGCTGGTGTGGCTTAGCAAATGCCGAATTGTCACGGGACGAACCAAAGGCTTTAGCAGCACGTGATTCTCATCCTTTTCTTCCACAACCATCCATTTCGATAGTTGCGGGATGTAGTTGGTGACGGGATCATCCAGTCTGACTTTGCCTTCATC
Organism: uncultured Verrucomicrobiae bacterium; assembly: GCA_963764165.1. Lineage (GTDB taxonomy): Bacteria > Verrucomicrobiota > Verrucomicrobiia > Limisphaerales > Palsa-1400 > Palsa-1400. The sequence goes on along the minus strand of CAVXRD010000001.1, from coordinate 1,358,670 downwards.
TGCCAGCATCATGATGGACGCCCCGGCGAACATCTTGGTCATGGAAGCCACCCAAAATACGTTGTCTTCGCTCATCGGTTTTTTTGCCTCGACATCTGCATAGCCGAGCAGGTTTTTGTAATGAACCCTTCCGGTCTTGTCGGCAATAATGGCGATGACCCCAGCCAGCTTATAGCTGTCAAAGTAAGGCTGCATGGCAGCCGCCACCTCCGGACTCGCGGTCGCTTTGTCATCCGCAAAGCCGCGGGTGACGCAAAGCCCGGCCAGCAGACTTAACAAGATGGCGCAGAATGGACGCTTTTTCATGGGATTTGACTGAGAGCGTGTTTTGAAAATAGCTTGGGCGGTGTTGCGGCGGGGCGGGGCGGCTGGCTTCGTTGCTCCTCAGTCGAAGATCCATGAGGGATATTTTCCTTCGTCGAGTCAGAACAAATTAATAGCTGCCCGCTCTGCGGGCTGCCTCGCCATCCGCCCCGCCGCGCTCGCAATCCCTTACCCAAGCTATTTTCCAAACACGCTCTGAATGAGAGCAGGAATAGATGGTTAGAACAAGCGATTTAAGAATGCGAAACCCATGGACGCCGCCCGCTGGAGATGCCGCTACGGATGCCGGAGGCATCGAAGATTGTAGCTGGTGGTTGAGCGGCAGCGACACCACCGGAAACAATGTCAAAAATCTCCCGGACCCTGAAAGGCGTCCCATCGCCGTCCAAATACCGTGCGTCGTTTTTTACGCCGGATTCTGGCACCCGCTTTCGGGGTGCATGCCAGTTCTAAATCATAATCCGGTGGTGTCGCTGCCGCTCAACCACCGGCTGCAATCCGGCATCCCGCCGGGATTCGGTTTAGCCAGGTCCACTGACCCGGCGTCCGCCGCGTAAGGGCTCGCGGCCTGCAAGATTCGAATGCAGGCTAACCACCGCCCTTTCGCGGTTAGGTGCGAGGATCGTATCTTCGCTCCTGCTCGTTCCATTTGATACGGTGATTCTCGACTGCAACCCGCCACTCGGCGTCGTGCAACACGAGCCGGATGAATGAAAGCAGGGAACACCAGTGCCAAACGCCAGTCCACACTGCTTCTTTGGTGTTGTCGGGCAGCTTCGTTGCTCCCTCAAATATCACATCCGGGGCCGACGGCTTGTCGTAAACGCAAAAAGATTCCCAATTCAGTCCCTCGCCCGACTGCATATACTTCTCTATTTTCTTATCAACAGAGAACCAGCGGACAATCGCGCCGACAATCTCCTTTTCCGACGCCGTCAGCGGGGTCCGCCGCTTGGCGCTGTAGTAAATCGAAACAGACATATGATTGGTAATTATCCAGATTCTTGGACAAGATGAACAGGATAAAACATGTTGCCTCGCGCCAGAGGTTGTGAGGCAAAATTCTTCGAGCGTAATTTCCCTCATGGTAGCCGGACGAATTTATATACGGCCGCATATTTTGCGCTCACCGTGCATTTCATTAACACACCGCTTCAGCGGGGTGTGGGCGCAGCCGGAGCCACAAAAACCGTTTTAACGGTTTTGTCATCGCGCCACTTACGGGAGGGGGAATGGACAGAAACAGAACACATTCAGGCGGTGACGCAAGCCAAGGCAACGCCGGAAACCGTTAAAACGGTTTCTCCTTTCGCGGCCACGGACCACCCCGCTGAAGCGGTGTGTTAATGAAAAGACCGCCAGTAGAATTCTGTCTCACACCCGGCGCGTGACGCTCTGCAGTCCATCTTGTCAAAATAATGCCATAAAATGAAAACTTAAGACTTTTTGCGGACGCCGGTGATTGATGCGCATGAACGACGGGCGAAAACCCTCGGCGGGTGCTGAACGAACGAGAGGCAGGAAAATACTCCTGCTTCGTTTTCTCGGCTTCGCGTTTTGCGCGGGCTTGATCGGGCTCCTTTACGCAGAGGAAAATTGGCGCGGGCGGCGGGCTTGGGAAAATTGCAAGCGCCGCCTGGCAAGCCAAGGTGTCAAGCAGAATTGGGCCGAGACCATTCCCGAGCCGGTGCCCGCGGATGAAAACTTCTTCGGCGTTCCCGAGATGCAAAAATGGTTTGTCGGACGAGGCGACGGAGGATGGAACGACTTGTCAAAGGAATTGTCCTCTCCGACTTATCCGGGGATTAACATCGACAGCAATGCCGCGCGCATCACTGTTGCCGAACTGACCGTTGGCCTGGCGGGAGGGGCAGCGCCTGACGGCGCTGTGGCACTGCGGTGGGACGATAAGGCGGCGTCGGCGGAAGCCGCGCGGTTGGTGACAAATGCCATCGGGCCTACGGCCACCGCGCCGGAATCTTCGATCGGTGTGGGGTTGATGCTGCGGCGGCCAGAGGAGGTCCATGCGGCGCGAATTTTTTTGCAATGCCAGGCTGCGCCGACTGAAAAGGATCTGCAGAATTTTCTGCCCGACTCCATCCTGCGCGCAAAACCGGATTTGTCCGAGCGGGTGCTGAAGATTGAGCCGGGTGGCGGCGGTTCCTATCGTTTAACCATGCCTGTTCTCGCGAGAGTGGATGATTATCTGGCGTGGAGTGACAAGCTCGAGCCCCAATTCGCATTGATACGCCAGGCATTGCTGCGTCCAAAAGCAAGGATGGCGGGCTCCTATGAGTATCAGCAGACCGTTCCAACGCCTAATTTCGTCTCCGCCCGGCACCTTGCGCAAATTCTGGCCGCCAGAGCGGAATGTCATTTTCTTTTGGGCCAGCCCGGGGAATCGCTGCGCGACCTGACGCTGGCGCATGATTTTTGCCACCCCGTCTTCGAAGCGAACAAGCCGATGATGTGGCTGGGGGCAATGATTAACTCAGCCATCAGAGGACTTTACGCGACGCAAGTCTCGGAGGGCGTCCGCTTGAAAGCCTGGCGCGAACCGCAATTGGCCGTGCTCGAAGAGCAGCTCAAAACAATCCAAATCCTGCCGCCGGTGCAACAAGCCTTCGATATCGACCGAATGCAGACGTGCAACGCCCTGGATCGCAACACCAATACCTGGACAACGCCGAGCAGCGCAGCCATTGGTGGGGTCTTCCCGGCAGGCTGGGGCTACCAGAAAATGGCCGCCCGGATTAACATTGAACTGGAATTTGCATCGGGCCTCGATGCCGCAAGATCCTTCATTTTCCCGGACAAAGTCGAGGCTGCCATGATGAAGGCGCGGTCGTTTACAAACGGGACGCCATATGCCGCGATTGCCAGCCTGGGCACAATTAATTTCCTCCGGATTTGTCAAAATGCCGCCCACAGCCAGACGCAGGTGAATCAGGCGCTCATTGTCTGCGCCCTCGAACGCCACCGGCTGGCCCACGGCGAATATCCCGAAACCCTTGACGCTCTTTCCCCGCAGTTCATTGATAAAATCCCGCGGGATGTCATCGGTGGACAGCCTCCTCATTATCACCGCGCCGCTGATGGCACGTTTATTCTTTACTCAATGGGATGGGGCGGGACGGACAAGGGCGGCGTGCGAGGCCCCGCCTTTCAGAGCAAGGATTGCGACGCGGTTTGGCCAGAGTAATACCAAAAAAAATACAACTAAATCATGAAGGCATCATGGCAAAAACTTAGCCGGGACGATGCGGTTCATTTCACGGGGAGCACACCCGCCCTCGGGTGTGGACGACTGGCGCCTCGCCAGTCGCCTTTGGCAAATTCGTCCAACCGAACGGTTCAGGCATCGAATGTGTTCCGCGAGGGCGCGGAACACGGCACGCGAGGCGCGTGCGCTCCCCAAACCATCCGGCTCAGGGTTGCGGACACGAAAGCATTCACCCTGATCGAATTGCTGGTGGTTATTGCCATCATTGCCATCGTGGCGTCGTTGCTGCTTCCGGCATTAGCGAAATCCAAAGAACAGGCGAAGGGAATCAAATGCTCATCCAACATGAAACAATTAAGCATCGCCTGGACGTTATACGCCGGCGATTCCGCCGATTTGCTGGTCACTAACACGCTGGGTGACGACGTTTTGACCTACAACACGAACAGTTGGGCGGCAGGCTGGATGGATTGGTCCAACCCGACCGACTCTGACAATACCAGCGTCACTAATCTAATGAGTCCGAAAGGCTTGCTTTGGCCCTATTCCAAATCGTTGCCGCTCTATGTGTGCCCTTCGGATCCCAGCACGGTCTATATCAACGGGTCCATCCAATCCCGCGTCCGCTCTGTTTCCATGAACATGAGGATGAATGGCGGCGATTATAGCACCGCCCCGGTTGCTGATTTTAACAATCCCGGCAAGCTCTCGAGCATTCAGAATCCCGGTCCGGCAAATGCGTTCGTGTTTATCGACGAAAGAGCGGACTCCATTAATGACGCCTATTTTGTCGTGTCGATGACGGCCACAAACGCCAATGCCCGATTCGCCAATATTCCGGCCAACTATCATAACGGCTGCAGCGGCATTTCGTTTGCGGACGGACACTCGGAAGTTCATCGATGGCTGGATCCCCGAACCGAACCCCCTATGATTCCCAATACCTATTATTCGTGGACATCCGATTCGGTGCCAAACGATCAGGATATCGTGTGGCTCCAACAGCATTGCTCCGCGCATCGATGACTACTGAGGAGACGCCGCGAATGACAGTGACCGGCGAAACCATCTCTCTGGAGCGAGCCCAATGAGGAAAAAGACGAGGCTTAGCACTATCGGCGGCAGAAACGGCCCAAGTGTTGCCAGGCCAACCAAGCCGATGCTTAGAATGTTTAAGAGCTGAATTCCACGCTCGTCCAGGCTGCGGGAGCGCTGGACGGCCAGCACCAAAACCAGCCACAACAGCACGCACACCGAAGCCGCGGCCTTCCCTTTCATCAGCCATCCTGTGGCGAGACGGTTGTTGTGCATGATCGTCAAGTCCACATCTCCTTCGTATACCCAAGGCGGCCACGCCGGCGGGCGAGCCGCCCACATTGGAAAAATTGAAAGACTTTGCATCACTCCCCCTTCGATCCGCTTGCCTCCGCGTCGTATTACTGGACCCCGGACGGCGTGCGCGTTCATTCCTGGCATGGCGGGTCTCCATCCTCGATCGCGCATCTCTTGCGTTTGCATCAAGACGAAGCCCAGAATAATACCACAAGCAGTCAGCGCCGCAGCAAGGGAAACAAACCTCGAAGTGACAAGCCTTAACGCGGGCAATCGCGTCCGCGGGAAGTTTGAAAAAACTCTCTGGCACACAAAGCAAATACCGAGCACGCCCGCCAGAAGCGCGACGATATAGCCGAGCGTCAGGTTGAAAATATGGCCCAGAGCTAGGAAGCTTTCGGCCCCATCAAGACTGGCGGCCATCGGAGCGCCCACCAGAATTCCCGACGCGATCCCGATGGCCATCGTGATTTTAACAGGCAGCCACAGGGTCGGCCGGAGTTTTTTGAATTCGGATGCAATCTCGGGTGGCGAACCCACTTCCGCGGCGGCTCGTTCCAAGGCCTCGGTTTCCGTGGCTCCCGAGCGCCGAAATTCGTCCACCTTCTCGCGTAAATGGCTTTCGAGCTCCCTGCAAATCTCGGTATTGACGCCTGCCGAGATCAGCCGGCTGCGCCACTCCGCGATCCGTGTCTCGATGTCAGGCATGGCGCGGCTTCCAAAATTGATTCAAGGCCGAGTTGACGGCAGACCACTGTTCCTGATGCTTTTGGAGCGCCTTCCGACCTTTATCGGTCAACGCATAATATTTCCGTTCCCGTCCGTTTTCGGCAGTAACCCAGCGGCTTTCCACCTGGCCTTGATCCTCCAGCCAGTGCAAAACGGGATACAGCATTCCGTCCGTCCACGTGATCTTGCCATCGGAAATCGTCCTGACGCGCTGAATGATGGCATAGCCGTAGCTATCGCCCTCACCCAGGATCGAAAGCACCAGCGGCGCCGACGAAGCCGCCACCAATTCCTTTTCCAACTTCACAAGAGGAGAATACATTGCAGTGAAATGTATATCAAGGAAATTCCAGAACCAAATCAAAAAAGGACTCGTTGCCGCCCCATAATGCCACAGCAGCGTGCAATTACATGCTTAATTGACAGAGAGGTTTTCGGCCTTATGCTTCTCCCTGTCGCCAGCAGGGCGTGTTCTTTAATATTTTGCGGATTTCCGCGCCAGGATGCAGTTGGTTTTTTAACGGGCTGTCGGGTGCGGGAACTAAATAAGCCGTGATCGGGGCGTTGCACGCTATTTCACCCTATTGCACCCTTGGTTTTTCGCGACAGAGAACGGTCGCGCAGGGAAGATGAGTGCGCAGAGGAACACACAGACATATCCATCCGCCACTAAATTGTGAAGAACGTTTGTGACCAAGGGGGAGACGCATCTTAAATCCGAAGCAGATTACAAGAATTACGATGCGTCTGCCCTGCGTTTGTGACGGGTCTGTGTCGGCCCGTGTGACGGTTTTGTGACGGACTAAGTCGTTGATGGACAACGTTGTGACGGGTGTGACGGCTTTTTAGGGGGGGTATGACTGTACATGCCACCTAAATGGTCGATTTAGACCCTCCTGATCAAAGTTGGTCAAAAAGAGACAGGGGGCTGCGATTCCAACCAGTACGATTCCCGAAGCGTCCTCTTCGTGTGAGCTTGCTGTTCAATCCTCTTGCCCATTTCCGGCTGTCCTCGGCAAAGTGCCGCTGACGGAGCCGAAAGATCTTTTAATGATCGTTTCTACAAAGGTGCCGCGCCGCGGGGCGCTTAGTGCCAACGCGGAGATGAAGAAGTTTGTCCCACGCCCTCGTAACCGAATTGTTACGTTTGGCGGTTGCGGTGTCTGTGAGGCTCGGTTAATCTATCCCTCCTATGACGCTAAGTGAAAAGATTCTGGCCCGGGCGGCAGGCAAAAAGTCGGTGCAGGCCGGCGACAATGTCTGGGTCAGCGCGGATATCCTGATGACGCACGATGTGTGCGGGCCGGGCACCATTGGCGTCTTCAAGCGCGAGTTCGGGGCCCACGCCAAGGTTTGGGATCGCAACAAGGTCGTCATCATCCCCGACCATTACATTTTTACCGCCGACTCGAAATCAAACCGGAATGTCGACGTTCTGCGCGATTTCGTGCGCGAGCAGAATCTGCCTTATTTCTACGACGTCATTGATGACGCCAATGGCTCGTGGAAGTTCGATGCCTCGCGCGGGCCGCTGGCGCGCCAATATGGCTCTCACTATGCCGGTGTGTGCCATACCGCGTTGCCTCAGAAGGGGCATACGCGGCCGGGCGAAATTCTGTTTGGAACGGACTCGCACACATGCATGGCGGGGGCGTTTAATGAATTTGCGACGGGCATCGGCAATACGGACGCCGGATTCGTGATGGGCACGGGCAAATTGCTGCTCAAAGTTCCTGAAACGATGCACTTCCGCCTGGTCGGGAAAATGCAGCCGGGCGTGATGGCCAAGGATATCATATTGCACTGCATTGGAGAAATCGGCTTCGACGGCGCCACTTACCGCGCGATGCAATTCGACGGCGAGGGCGTGCGCCATCTTTCGATGGACGACCGCATGACGGTCGCGAACATGGCTATTGAAGCGGGCGGCAAGAATGGCATTTTTGAATTCGACGACCAGACCCGCGCGTTTGTCGATGCCCGGTGCAAGTTAAACGGCACGAAGGCGGCCTACGAGCCGGTCGAGCGCGATGCGGATGAGAAATTTGTTTTCGAGATGACAGTGGATCTCTCGAAATTGGAGCCAACCGTCGCCTGCCATCCCGATCCAGGCCGCCGGAGCCTGGCGCGGAACTTGACCGGCACCCGGCTTGATCGCGCTTACGTGGGTTCCTGCACAGGCGGCAAGACGAGCGACTTTTTGGAATTCGCCCGCGTGCTTCGCGGCAAGCATGTCACGATTGATACGTTTGGCGTTCCGGCCACGCCGGAGATTGTGCATGACTTGCAAACGGCGCGCTGGGACGGAAAGACGGTCTGGCAAATTTTGGTGGACGCCGGCGTGCAAATGACCGAAAACGCTGGCTGCGCGGCGTGCCTGGGCGGGCCGGTGGATACTTTTGGCCGCATGAACGCGCCGCTGAAATGCATCAGCGCCACCAATCGAAATTTTCCGGGACGCATGGGCCACAAGGAGTCCCAGGTGTTTCTGGCATCGCCTGCAACCGTGGCCGCGAGCGCGTTAACGGGCCACATCACCGATCCGCGCGACTATCTTAGCTGAGAGTTGAGGGAAGATCATTTCAGTTTAAAAGTCGGCTGTGCAAGGAGCTAACAAGGAGAAAGGGCGGGACCGGCGGCGCGAGCGCATTGATGTCATTTGCGTTTGGGCGATCATTGTCCTTTTCGTTTTCGTGCTGCTATGGAGCCCGCTGAATTTCGGCGGCAACGTTCGGGGATCGTTTTTGGCCGTTCTAATCGCCGCGAGTTTGATGCTCGCCATTTGGATCGTTCGAATGTGGTTGCAGCGGCCATTTCGGCTGCTTTGCCCGCCGGTCTGCTGGCCCGTTTTGGCCTTCATGGGACTGGCCATTCTTCGCTACCCTTCGGCGGCCGTGGAGTACACCGCGCGCCAGACATTGATTCATGTGTTGGTTTACGGCGCGATTTTCTTTATCGCCCTCAACAATCTGAATCGCCGGAATTCCGCCACGATTGTCAGCCTCGCCCTCGTTTCGCTCGGATTTGTTCTGTCGCTGCTGGGAATTCTGCAGGTGGCGAGGCATTCGCCGCAGGTGTGGGGTGTTGAATTATTGCCACAATACGCGGGGCGCGGAACTGGAACGTTCATGAACCCGAATCATCTGGCGGCGTTTCTTGGGATGACCGTGCCACTGGCTTTGGCCTACACGATGATGTCGAGGCTCTCGGTGATAACGAAGGTCTTCCTGGGCTACGCCGTGATTGTGATGCTGGCTGGCATTGCGTTTTCGGTTTCCCGGGGGGGAATGGTGGCGGCGGCCATCGCATTGCTCGGCTTTTGCGCCGTATTATTGACGCAGCGCGACTATTGGAAGCCAACTCTCGGTGTGCTGGCGGTGGTGATGGCGGGCGGAATCATCGCCTATTTCTCCTTTGACTCTATTGAAAAACGCTTTCACCGCATGGAGGCTTACGAGGGGAGGACGGACTCCCGCGAGTTTTATTGGGCTGGAGCTGTCAAACTTTTCAACCAGCACAAACTGCTCGGGATTGGCCCAGGGCATTTCGACATCAAATTCCCAACCGTGCGCACGGTCAACGTGCAAACCCGGCCGGTTTATTGCCATAACGACTACCTGAATACCCTGTGCGATTGGGGGATCGTCGGGATGGCTATCGTCGCCGCCTTTATCGGACTGCTGTATTGGGGCGCATACCGGGTCTGGCAGGATCTGGGGCGGACATCTCGCGATACCAGTTCGGGGCTGAGCGACAGGCGGGCCTTCGTGCTCGGCGCGTCCGCCGGGTTGCTGTCCCTGATGATTCATTGCTTTGTGGAGTTCAACATGCAAGTTCCCGGGATAGCGACCGCCGCCATCGCGCTGATGGCGTTGCTGGCGGGCCAGTGGAGATTCGCCACCGAGCGCTTCTGGATGAATCCCGGAAAAATTGGCAAAGTGATCCTGCCGGCTGCAATCCTCTCGCTCATTGGATTTTTCGCGGTTCAAGGAATGCGCCAGGGCAGGCAGGTTTATTGGATTTACCAATCGATCAATGACTCCAGCCATCCCGATCTGGCTGCCGCCGACGCCCAAAAAGCGCTGGATGCCGAACCCATGGACTGGAGCGCATACCGTGAAGTAGCGTCTTATCTTTTCGATTTGAGCGGCGCGGAAGGGCAAAATGAAACAGAACGCCTCACACAGTCAAAGAACGCGCTGTTGCGGGCGATGGAGTTGAATCCCTTCGACGCGTATGCCCCGCTGGGATGCGGCATGGCGCTGGATCGAATGGGCAAGCTGGATGAAGCGACGCCCTATTTTGTGAAGGCGGTGCAATTAGACCCCAACCTTTGCTATGTTGACATCCAGGTGGGACGGCACCTGATCGAGTTTGGCGAATTGGAGGCGGCGAAAATGTGGATGTACTGGGGGATGAGGCGCGAGCCGTCTCCTGGGATGGAAGCTGAATTCGGAAAAATACACGAAGACATCGTCGACCCTGTTTATCTTGCGCAAGCCGCCGACACCCGAGCCACCAAGGCGCAAAAATTGGAGCATGATCCCGATGGCCTTTTTCTATTGAAAGGCCCCGAGGGCTACAAGGGTGAATAATGTTGCACAATCTCCACCCAAACCGCGCTTGCATTCCGCCCTTTCCCGCCGCATCCTCATGTAAACATGCAACGAATGACCATTTGCCCCTATGTCAGCAATGAGTACGTCCTCTGAACCCGATTTTGACTTGGAAAAGCTGTTCCTGCCCGCCTGGGCCCAGGACGCGCCCCAAACGAACCGTTACGCCAATTTCCAGGGCGAGGAACGGTCGGAACGAAAATTTGATGACCGGCCCGGCCGCCGTCCTCAGCGCCGCGAAGGGCAGGGCGGCCCGCGCCGCGAAGGCCAAGGCGGCCCTCGTCCGGCTGGCGGACGCCCGCAGCCACGCGGTGGCTTCGCCGGCCCCGGTGGAGACCGGCGGGGCGGCCGTCCCGATGATCGGCGCCAGGATCGTTCGGCGCCGCGTGAGGAAGCTCCGCTTCCGCCGCCGGTAACCGTTTCGATTTTGCCGGAAGAGAAGGGCGTGGAATCGCTCGCGCGGCAGATTCGCGTCACGGGCCGGGCCTATCCGCTTTTTGACATCGCCCGCCTTATTTTGCAGAAGCCGGAGCGGCAGCAGGTCCGGTTCGATGTCAAGAAAGACGCCGAGGGGAAAATCATTCAATTGATGTATCTTTGCGCTGTGGACGAAAGCCTGTGGCTGAGCGAGGAAGAGGCTGTCAATCATGTTCTGGGCCGGCACTTCCAGATGTTCTACCAGCCGGAGCGCACCGCCACCGAGCCGCCCAAGGGAACTTACACGTTCGTTGCCCAATGCGGCATGAGCGGCAAGGTTCTCGGACCTCCCAACTACCACGATTACCAATCGCAGTTGCACAAGCTGCATTCCGAACGCTTCTCCAACATGCCGTTCGAGGTTTACAAGGCGCGCGTGAAAATCGTCCGCGATGAGGCGGTGGTCAAGCAATGGATTGAGGACCACAGCTTCAAAACCGAATACAATTGCCTGAACGTCCCCGAGCCGAAAAAATTGGCCAACCGCGACGAGGTCAACGCGCACTTCCGCTCGGTTCACCTTCCCAATATCATCAAGCCGGTCGAGACGTGCATGATGGGTGGAGCCGCAGCCAAGCAGGTCCGCTCGCAGGGATTGCAGCGCGCGGTTCGCATCGCGTGGGAAGAGCAGCGGCGTTTTCCGCTGCAACTGGCCACCGTGCTGAGCCAGCAATTCGCCGGGTTTGGCCTGCAATTTTTCAAAGTCAACAAAACGGTCACCCACGTGTCGGTGGCCCGGCCGCGCTATCTGGACATGGAAGCCTCGCCGGTTTCCGAAGGTGTCAAACGCATCGTGGAGTTCATCAATTCCACTGCGAAGGCCACGCGCAAGAAATTGTTGGAAACTTTGGCTCCCGCGCCTGCCCCGGCGGCCGCCGCCGCTCCGGCTCCTGCCCCAGCACCTGCTGAAACAGCGCCAGGAGCGGAAGGCGCAGCCCCGGCCGCCCCTGCTGCGCCCGTTGCGCCAGCTCAGCCCGCAGCCACCCCCGAGCAGACGGCCCTCGCCAGCGATTTGCACTGGCTGATCCACGAAGGCCACGTCATTGAATACGCCAACGGGATTTTGGAAACCGCCAAGAAGCCCGCGCCACGGCCTCCGAAACCGGAGAAACCCGCCAGCGCCAAGCCCGCGCCCGCACCCGGCGGCGAAGCCGCCAGCTCGGCCGGGGCAGCCGCCGCGGCCCCCTCTGCGGAGCAGGCAGCCGCTCCCGCGGAAACTCCAGCCGAAGGGGCAACCGATTCCCCGGGAGAGAATATGATTGACGGTCCGATGGAAGCTCCGGCGGAGAATCCGGCTCCCGCTGAAACTCCCGCGCCGGTGGCGTGAGACTCCTTGCGCCGAACAGGCGCGGGCCATAAATGCAATTGACAGCGTTCGCGCCAAGGCGCGGGCGCTTTTATTTCTTCACGACAGTCATATTTTGTCCTTTTCTTTTTCAAAAATTGCCGTAGCCTGTGTTCTCTTGATAACGCCCCGGAGGCGATTTCCGGGTGGGAAAAAGGGGAGAACTCTACTGTCGAAATATGAAAAAAGGAAAAACGAAAACTACTGAATACACTCGGAAGAAAATTGTGGACGAGTTCACAGAGCTTCCGATCTCTCGCCAGCAAAAATGGCAGCTCCGCCGAGCCAAGGAAGGCCGCTGCGTCATTTGCGGCGAGCCAAAGGTCACAGCCTGGCACTGCCTGAAGCACGCCGTCGCAAATCGCGAATGGGCGCGGAAGTACTCAGGCTCTGTCCGCCGCAATTCGACCTTGACCTACCGCCTGGCGACGGAAGCCAAAGGCAAGGGCAAAGGCAAGGCCAAGACGGTCGCGGCAAAATAGATCCCGCGCTGAGGGAACATTAAAGCCAGCGAGCGCAAGCGCCGCCTCCTCGCTCGCAGTTTCAATTTTGAAAACGAGGTTTCGGCCTCGCGCAGAGATGTATTGTCCCTCGCGGCACCGCAGGCGCCGCAAATCTTTTTGCGAATTCCTTTGCAATCCTTCGTCAGGAGCGGCATCTTGACGTTCCTCAGTCGGTTGGCGGGGCGTAGCGTAGCTTGGTAGCGCGCTTGGTTCGGGACCAAGAGGTCGTGGGTTCAAATCCCACCGCCCCGACCATTTTTCCCTACTGAAGCACCACGTAGAGCGCGTCGGGTGGAAATTTAAACGTCGCGCGTCCGCCAAATGACTCCAATGGAATCACTCCCACAGGCATTCCGTTGCAATCCAGCACACGGGCGGTTTTGAGCCCCGGGTTTGCCACGGAAATTTCCACATCGGCGCGGACTATCATCCACGGCGGGTGGCCGTAATTCACAACTTCCTCCCCGGCGCGGCCCAAAACCGTGGCGGGCTTTGTCTTCCATCCGAGCGGGCGCTCGGTCGTTCCCACTTGAACCAGAATTTTGCCGGAGTCCTTGAGCGGCTTGTTGTCCATCGCGACGACCAGCACCGTCGCGTAATCATTCGTGCAGCGAATTTCGACATCGGCCATTTTCGAGACGCCTGCAGCCTTCAGAAAACCTGTCACGCCTTGTGCCTTGGGTGTGTCCAGCCTGCACCATCCGCTGCCGTAGTTCAGGGTTATTTCGCGGGTGATGGAGCGGATGGATTTGCGCTCGGTGTCAATATAATTGCTGAAGTCCGCGGCTTTATTCGGAGCCGATGGCCCGCCATACTTCGCAACAACGGGACCGACTAAGTAGGCGAGGGGATTGACGCCAGCTTTGATGTTCGACTGCTTCATTGGGGCGCCCTGGTCACGATTCGGGTCGTAGCCTGCGTCCTCGGCGATGATTGGCATTTGCCGATGCCACAGGTCATCCAATGGACGCTGCTCGGAAACGACTGGCGCGCCTTGCTGGATGTAACCAAGGCGGTGCATGAACGCCGCTGCCGGCCATTGGCCCATAAGCATTGGCGTGGCGCAAACCCATTTGCCTTCTGACGGCATAAATCCATTGGCCGAGCCCGGCTGCCGCCAATCTTCGTCCCCCGTCGCGAACCAAAAATAGGCGTCGATGCCGGTCAGCGATTGATACGCGGCCACTAGAAATGGCCCTTCGGATTGGTGGCTCAGCGGCGGAACCCACGAACTCTCGGTAACCATCATCGGAAATCCAGCCACCTGTTTGAGTGTCAGCGGCAATTCCCGCGGATGCAGCAATGCTGAATCATCTGTGAACTTGTCGCCGGTGCAGATCGCCCAGCCGCTGTTCGCCCCTTCGTGGGCGCCGTCGTAGTAGCGGTTGACCGCCATGACGTCGTTGGCGGAGTAAGACCATCGCTCTGCATCAAGCATGGTGACGTTGTCGGCGGTGCGCCAATTGCCCGCGTTGACGAGTTGTTTGCAGCCAAGCTCGTTTTTCAGGTAATCGCCGATCATCTGATTGAAATGGCGCATCGTCTCTGTCAAGAATTGCATTTGATCGGCGCAGCGCTGTTGCTGGCCGGCGCTTCCCCCGCGCTGCGTCAGCTGCCATGTGATGTACAACGCGGCGTCATGGTGCGCAAAGTCATCCGGAGCGTCCTGGTCAGGGGATGGCTCAGCGTTCTGCCACGCCGACTTCGCGGTTTCAAGAGAGCCGTACTTTTTCGCGGCGAACGCGGCAAACTGGCGGCGCAATTCCTTGTGCGCCTCTACCTTCATGCCTTGCTCCGTCCAGAACAAAAGCGAATCCTCGTTCTGAATCTGGATGATCGCAAGCGCTGGATCCTCGGCCAGCGGAATGCCCGTGTAGGGGTTTTTTTCTGTCAATACTTGCCTCAGCCAGGCCTTGTAGGCCCCCTGGAGCTTGGCGTCGAAAAACAGCAAGCCCCAATTGTGATTGCCTCCATCGTCAAGGTATCCGAGCGCGGGTTTTGTGCGCGACGCGCCCGCCCAATACGGCGAGTAAGTCACATAGATGCCTTCCTTTTTCATGGCCGCGACTCCTTTCCACAATTTCTCGCGATCCGGCTCATCAATGGCCATCAAGTCATGCCCAGTCGGGGTGATGTTGCAGTGAAAACGAACCATGTTGATGCCGCGCTTGGCTAGAAAGCGGGCGTGACGCGCGAGATCGGTGCCAAACGCCGCGTCATTGACGGCCCAAAACCGCGCGGGCCTGCCATCGCCCAGCACAAAATCGCTTCCCTCTGGCGAGCGCCCCACGAAGCCATTTTCTCCGGCGATATGTTCATTCAGCGAACGCAGGTCCAGCAGGGCGTCGGGAGAAAACTCATCGCGCGGCGGATGGAATGCCCAAGTTCCTTCGCTGGCCGCATCTGCAATCTTGGCGTCTTCCCCCGGCTTGTGAGTTCCGCTGGGTGTGAAGGTATCATTCGCGAAAACAAAACAATCCAGCATCCCGTGATGGTTATTCTCGCTGTCCATCCGAAAAGCGATGCGATGCGGTCCGTGCGCCAGCCTGACTTTGCCCACTCTGGCCCACGCCAAAAAACGCAAATCAATCATTCCATCGTCGGCGATGTTGACCGTGTCTTGAGCCCCGTTCATATCGATCAACGCCCATTCCCCGCCGTCGAGTTTGTAGGAAAGTTTCGTCCCGACCGGATTGGCGCGAATCCAAAAGACGTAATCCTTGTCCGCTGGCGCTTGCACCGCATAAGCCGCCTCCCCCGCCTGCTTTTCGTTCCAATTGGATATGAAATCGCCGCCTGAAAGCTGGTACTTCTTCACCTTGTCATACCACCAGGGATGCCGGGTCATCGTCTGCGTCACCGGCTTCTCTCCTTCAACCCAAATATAATCCACCGCGCCAGGCGCTCTGCCAACGGCCACACACAAAATCAGGCAAGCCATGAAGAGACAGGTGGCCCCGAGCGGACGCGCTCCTTGGGTTGCGCCATGAATCCTTTTTTCCGCAGAAAGATGTTGGGGCGTATTTATTTCAGCATAATGAATCCCTCGGAGCCGGACAGGTCGAGCTTTTTTGGACGCGAATGAAGACCGCATGGAGAGTCCGAGCAAGGCACCGTGCTTCCAGCATTGAATGTGCTATAATCTCTAAAAACCCGCTACACCCGCTACATCGTTGATTATCAACCAGATAACCCGCAACAAAAATAGCTACAGACCCGCAACAGACCCGCTACATTTCTTCCGGCTGGAGCCGATTCAATGAAACACGGTGCAGTGTATGGCATCCCAAAATTTTCGCTGCGGAAGCGTTGGCCCTATTTAAGTGGCCGCGAGGGCACCCGCCAAGTCGCAAATAACCAAGGGTGCAATAGGGTGCAATAGCGCGCAATGCCCGATCATGACTTATTTAGCTGCCGGGCGCATCTCAGTTTTAGTGAGGGCGGACTTCTGCAAAAAGCTCCGCAGAGCGACAAGTGATCGCTCTCTCCCCGCCACGCTTGGCGGGGAGAGAGAAGGAGAGAGGGGCAACTCATTAATGCTAGGCGAGGCGATGCGCATTGAGGCCGATGGATTTAAGTCGCTTCCTAACCGCCCCTCTCCCTAACCCTCTCCCCGCTTCGCAGGGCGAGGGAAACCGCGTTTCGTCGGCAAGGGATTGCCAAAAAGTGAGATGCGCCCTTAGCTGCCTTGCCGAACAGCCCGTTAAAAAACCACCGCTGCCCTATACCCTGGCGAGGGAATCCGCAAAATGTCAAAGAACACGCCCTGGCGGCGACAGGGAGAAACATAAGCCCGAAAAATCTCTTTTGTCAATTAAGGTTGAAATTACACTCTTGTGTGGTATTATGAAGATAACGAAGAGGGGCCAAGGCGGATGGCGCATTTTATTGTCGATATTCGCCGGACTGAGGCCCTAGAATTCGGGCGGACGGTCGGCGCCGCGCGCTCTGGCTTGAATCTCAAAGTGTCAAGAATGTTTATTCAGCTTTCCCCCAAATCCGGCTCGCCGCCAAGGTGGGCAGACCGGATTCTCATTCAATGGATCTCCTGCATGCTGCTCTTCCTGGTGGCGGATGATTTGCGCGCGGGCGAATCAGCGCCACTCTCCGAATTCCAATCAAAAACGTGGCGGGTTGAGGATGGCTTGCCCCAGAGCACTGTAACCTGCATCTCGCAATCGTCCGATGGATTCCTGTGGCTGGGAACACAAAACGGGCTGGTTCGCTTTGACGGTGTCAAATTTCAGGTTTTCGACGAGAACAACACTCCGGCCATCAAAAACAGCCGCATCGTCCAGCTTCTGAGCACCGACGACGGCACGCTCTGGGTGGGGACGGAACACGGCGGGCTCTTGCGGCTTCGCGACGGCCAATTCGCAGCCTTCGAAACCCGCGGCCGCGGCACCACGCATGAATACGCGCACAATTTTTGCGGCGATCATGATGGCGCCTTGTGGGAGGTTTCGTGCGAATGGCAGCTCATCAAATTCCTCAACGGCCAGTCCAAGGTGGATTCGGACGATTGGAATCTGTCGAGCCGCGCGGTCCACGCGCTGGCCTGCGATGATCGCGGCCGCATTTGGGTCGGGACCACCAGCGAACTGGCGGTATTGCAGAATGGGCGGTTTCAATCGAGGTGGGGCCAGACAAACGAAGCCGGTTTCCAAGTGGATTTCCTGGCCTCCAGCCGCTCCGGTGGAGTTTGGGCCGCCGCCAACAATCAATTGCGGAAATTCGCCGAAGGCCGTTGGACCGCTGACCTCGGCAGTTATTCATGGACCAATCGTCCGATCTACGATTTGTACGAGGATGCGGAAAACCGCCTTTGGGTTGCGATTCTGGGCGACGGTTTGTTTCGGTATGAAACCAATGGCCAGATGCTTCACGTCACTTCGCATAATGGGTTGCCCACCGATTTCGTTCGCTGCGTGATGGAGGATAAAGAGGGGAATATTTGGGCCGGAACGGAAGGAGGTGGCCTGTGCCGCTTGAAGCGCCCCAAATTTCAAACGCTCGGAAGCAAGCAGGGATTGGCCAGCGACCAAGTGATGGCAGTGGCGGGGGCGCAGGATGGCGGAGTCTGGATTGGCACCGATGGCGATGGACTCGATCATTGCCGGAACGGCGAAATTCAACATTATGGCGCGAACCAGGGACTAAAAAACGGGCATGTTTGGTCGGTGGTGCAAGACCACGGAGGAACCGTCTGGGCTGGCACATGGGACGGGCTTTACAAGTGGGATGGCGCCAGTTTTAGCGGGCTGTCAGATGGGCAGACCATCGGCTGGCAAGTGCTGGCAATCTTTGAGGATTCCAAGAGCAATTTGTGGATTGGCCAGCAGGCTTTTGGCGGCATTACGCGCCTCCACAATTCGGAACGAACCGTGGTCGAGATTCCGGGAACTTCCGCCACGCTCGACGTTCGGGCTATCGTGGAAGATCACGATGGCAACTTGTGGGTGGGGACCAGCGAGGACGGGTTGTATCGAATGCGGGACGGGAAGTTCACTCACTTTGGCAGGAAAGACGGTCTGGAAAGCGATTCCATCTGGTGCCTCTATGTTGATGGAGAAGGAACTCTGTGGGTTGGATCATGCCGGGGCGGATTGAGCCGCTGGCAAAATGGACACTTCAAAACCTGGTCGACCAAGAACGGATTGCTCAATAATGTGATTTGCCAGATTCAAGACGACAGCTTGGGGAATCTGTGGCTCGGGTCCTACGGTGGAGTATTCAGAGTCAGCAAGAAAGAGTTGGCGGGCTCCGGCAGCGTTGAACCGCTGCGTTGCGCCGCCTTCACCTTGGAGGATGGTCTTCCCAGCGTTGAATGCCAGGGTGGATTTCAACCTTCGAGCTACAAGTCTCCCGACGGCCGGCTTTGGTTCCCCACGACGAAGGGAGTGGTCGTGGTGGATCCGGCAACGGTGGGCTGGAATACGCTTCCACCCACCGTCGTGATCGAAGACGTCCTGACAAACACGCCTGCGGATTCGCAGCCGAGCGGATATGCCACGCCGACGCTTACGCTGCCGCGCATTATAACTCTCGCGCCTGGCAACCGCCGGGTTGAATTTCAATATACAGCTCTGAGCTTCGCTGCGCCTTATGGGGTTCGATTCAAGTATCGTTTGGAAAATCTGGACAAAGATTGGGAAGACGCAGGAACAAAACGCACCGCCGTCTACAGCCGCATTCCTCCCGGAAATTATCAATTCCACGTCATCGCCTGCAATGAAGATGGGGTGTGGAACAATACCGGGGCGACGATTGAAATTGCGGCCGCCCCGTACTTCTGGGAGACCAAGTGGTTTCTAGGATTGACTACGGCAGGCGGGCTTGCCGCCATTCTCTCGACCGTGCGCTATTCCGAACGCCGCCGTGTTCGCAGGCGTTTGGAGCAGGCCGAGCGCGAACGTGCCGTGGAAAGGGAGCGCTCGCGCATCGCGCGTGACATTCACGACGACTTGGGAGCCAACCTGACGGAGATTGCGCTGCTGAGCGAATTTGCGCAGGAACCGTCCGCTTCACCGGCTCAAGTGCTGGCCGACATGCAGAAGATCACCGCCAAGGCGCGCAGCTTGACGCGCCGCATGGATGAAGTGGTCTGGGCGGTCAATCCAACGAACGACAGCCTCGAGAAGTTTGTGACTTACACCTGCAACTTCGCCGAAGAGTATTTGAAGACTGCCAAGATCGCGTGCCGGTTGGAAGTTCCGGAATTCCTGCCAGAAATTCTTTTGACAGCCGAGGTGCGGCATAATTTGTTTCTAACCGTCAAAGAGGCGCTGAATAACATTGTCAAACACGCCGCCGCCACGGAGGTCATGATTCAAATTGCGATCGAGCGCGGCAAGCTCATCCTGATGATTCGCGACAACGGGAAGGGCTTTGCGCAGGATTCGGCGACTAACTGTGCGGAATCGTCTGCTCTCAGAAACGGGCTGCCCAACATGCGCAAGAGAATTGAGAGCATCGCCGGGATGATCGAATGGGAAAGCCTGCCCGAGCGTGGCGCGGCAGTGAAGCTGACGATTGATTTGGGGCGATAGATTTCAGGACTCAATTGTTAGCATCCCGGCAGGGATGCGAGCTTGTAGCCGGTGGTTGAGCGAAGCGACACCACCGGAAAAACGCCCCAAAAATCCTCCTGCATCCCGGAGGGATGCCAGCCTCATCGGAAATGCGGACTTGGCACGCCGTTTCGTCAAATGGGCTGCCGCATCAGCACCCCATCGCTGTCATCCCTGCCGGGATGAGTCATTATTATCGTTGTGTCCGGTGGTGTTGCTTCGCTCAACCACCGGCTGCAAGCTGTGATGCCTCCGGCATCTTCCGCAGACGCACTCCGGCGCTTTAGTTAGTTCATTGGCACTTCTCACCAATCGTTTGGCTGGCGCCGCCCGCCGCGCCGCTTTTATGGCACCAGGTTCCTGACGAAAGCATTGCCCCCGGCACGGTCGAGGTCATTGCCGCGCTCCCTCATGGTAATCGTGTCGCTCTGGCTCCCGCGCGTGCGGGTAATGCTGAGGGTGAAAGGCTCGTCAATGTTGGCGTCGTATTCGACGCTGCTTCCGGAGACGGTGGCTATGTTTCCCATGTAATCCGTGAACGCCCAGGCGTAACTCGCGGCGCCCAGGGTGTTAGTGGAGGGATCAACAATCGTCAGTTGATAGGTTTTGAAAACACTGTTTGAGGACAGGGCGGAGACAGTGAAAGAAAATCCATTCGGTATGGCTTGGGTGACAATAAAACCAAAAGGTTGCACATCCTCGGCATAAGAACCCGTTGCCTCATCGGGGCAGCGCTGGCGGCTCCGTAAAAAATTTACCTCCGTACCTGGGAGAAAAAGAATCAAATTTCCGAATCGATTCGAGAGCTCGGTGTAAAATGTGCCGTCGTAATTATAGGACCAATTGAAAGGTGGGTTCTGGTTGATGGTGAAGGTTCCGTCAGTTATGGCGACTTCATCGCAGGGTCCATACTTCGAGTGTTTATAGATCTGGTAGGCGACGTAGGACGCGGGGTTTGAATAAGTGAAAGTGTTGTAATTGACTTGATAAACGCCGTAGGCATTCACTTGAGCTTGGATGTCAGGATGCTTAGAACCGAATCCGGGACCGTCGTATTCCAGCGTATCCGGATATGAGCCGATATAAGGCGGTAAATTGGACTGAAAATCGGAGACCCCATTCATAGGAATCCCGCGTGAGGCAAGGACGTCAACGAGGTCATTTTCGTAAAGGCTCATACCGGAATAGGCTTCGCGCAGGTCGGGCCAAAGCAGGCGGGCCGCTTGCTGCACGTAGGCCCCAAACTGAACCATGCTCAAACTGTTCGGATCATTCGTGACAAGGGAGAGCGTCTTCCAGATTAACAAGTCGGTTTTGTACAAGCCCAATCCAGATTCATTGGCAATATCATAAAAAATGGCCCCGAAGTAAAGAGCCGCAAGATCGGAGGCTACAGGGCCGTCGTAAGAGGTCACATTTTCCGCCACTGTGAAGGGAAAGACGCCTTCCGCGTCCGTTTCTGCGGCGTTGAACATCATTACATTGCTGATGTTTTGGCCTCTGTCGCAGGGAATCCAGGTCCCGCCGCAGGCCGAGCCATTCCAGATACGGAGCATGTACGAAAGTTGGGTATACACCTCATTCGTTCCGGTGAGACGATAGGCAACCCAAGCAGATAGGCCGTTGACGAAAGGGGAAAGGACATCGTTCTCCCAATTCGCGCCCGGTTCGGCTGAGCCGTAAAACGCATCTGAAGGAGTTCCCGTGTTTGTGCCGAGAATCCAATTCGCCGCCAGCGTTGCATAATTCCCCACGGTGGCCCCTGAATCATAAGCAACTGAAATCGGTGGGAGAGATGCGTCGTTATTGAATGGGCCACGGGTTCTGACGATGACGCTTTCGATATTCTCGGCAGGGAAAAGCTGAATGCCATCTGGCAAAGAAAACTCGTACATTTCCATAGTTGGCTCGGCATAAATGTCGGGATCTAGATCAAATGGATTAATCAAGTCCGGTCGGTATTGAAGGTATTTTAAGTTAGCTGCGATCTGTGGCGTCAACTGCAATTTGTCAATAAAGGCGTCGTTCAGGAATTGCTCGCGGTACCGATTGATGTCGCAATAAAGTTGCGCTTGAGAACTCCAGAGAACTCCTTCTCTTGCAGTCACGTTTGAATCGCCCATGTAAAGAACGCGGAAATCGTTACTCGCCGAATACAGGGGAGCGACCGGACAGGCATCGGAATCGCAATCGCTGAATGTGTCAAGCGAGGTTTGCGCGTATTTCCCAATCAAAAGTCCTTCATTCGGACCGACTAACGCGCCGTTTGTATTATAGGTTCCGAGGTTGTCAATCCAGACGGCCACCGGTTGAGTATAAATCATCGGGATGGAATTCGTCGGTTCTATATCACCATCATTGCCTTCAAAAAACGGCTGAGAACTGTTCGTGATACTGCCATACGTTGCCAGCATGGCGGCAAAGTCAATAGGGCCGTTTGTGAAGACGAGCACCTGCCCGCGTGTGGGCCATTGCTCGAGAAGGAGCCGATAAAATTGCACAGGCGCGTTTGAATGAATGGGAACCGTGAACCGCCCGGTAAGCGAAGGGGTCGCAGCGGCCAAGCACACCGGTTTGGCGTTGGTGAGAAGCATTTGCGGCGTGGAGGCCGAAAAGAGCGTCACCCATCCCTGCGCCGCAGCTAGGGAGTAGTTGATGATCAAATTCGTCCCATCCGTCGAAGCCGCCAGAGTGGCGGAGTTGGTGAACGATTGGGAGCGCGACACCTGTGGCGCAGCCAGAAAAAGCCATAAGCAGCTTATGCCGACCAGCAGATTCCAATGTGAACGACCACGCATGAACATGCATCTCCGACAACAGGCCGGGAAACTTAAAGCCGGGAATAGACACAAAAGCAAGAACCTAATGTGAATTTTTTGCTCGCGGGCGCATCTCAGTTTATGGCATTCAAATAACAGAAGGACTCGTTCTGATTCCCTCGCCCTGCGAAGTGGGGAGAGGGTTAGGGAGAGGGGGAGTCTAGCAAACAACTGAAACCCAAACGCTTACAACTCGCATTGCTTCGCGAAATTTTTATGAAAAGCCCCTCTCTCCTTCTCTCTCCCCGCCACGCGTGGCGGCGCAAGTGTTCATGCTGGCATCCTTCCAGGATGCAGGGGTTTATCGGACGTGTTTCCGGTGGTATCGCTTCGCTCAACCACCGGCTACAAGCTCGCATCCCTGCCGGGATGCTGCCCACCCCCGCTTATCGGACAGGTTCATTGGCATTCTCGCCCTACCGCGTCTCACTTTCTGCCGTGTCCTTCATTTGCACGACAGCCACAAACCGCTTTTCTTATTGGACGACGCCCATTCCGGTATACAATGGCGGCACCAATCCAATGGTGCCCATTGCTGTTTCCATAGTTGAGGACGACGACGGTGTTCGTGCCGGACTTGTGCGTCTGCTCGACAAGTCCAGCGAGTTCCGCCTTCTGGCCAATTATTCATCCGCCGAAGCCGCGCTCCGCGACATCCCGCGGGCGCGCCCCGACATCCTGCTCATGGACATCAATTTGCCAGCGATGAACGGCGTTGAATGCGTCCAAAAACTTCACGCCATCGATCCGGCGCTCCGTGTCATCATGCTGACGGTATACGAAAACCCGGAACAAATTTTCGACGCTCTGCGCGCGGGCGCCATCGGGTATATGCTCAAGCAGCAGCTTTCGGAGAACTTGCCGGAAGCGATCCGCGATGCGCACCGCGGTGGATCGCCCATGAGCAGCCAAATCGCGCGCAAAGTCGTTCAGTTCTTCCACGGCGGCAAGCCCAGCGAGGCGACGGCCCAGCTTTCCGCGAGGGAAACTGAGGTCTTGAAGATGCTCTCGAAGGGGCATCTCATCAAAGAGATTGCGGACCAATTGGGAATCAGTTTTGTAACGGTCCGCACCCATATTCGGCGCATCTACGAGAAACTGCACGTCCACTCGCGGTCGCAGGCCGTTGCGAAATTGATGCAATCGAGTCCGTAGCAGGTGGCGTAGTTCATTTGCGCGACATGACAAATTTTGGCAATCGCCTAGAATATGGGCGATTTCAGTAAAAACCTTGGCCCGGATCCAATTAAAAATATGAATTGCAAATCGCTTTTTCGCGCAGTCATCACCTTCGCTGCTCTCACCTTTTGCGCGGTGCGCGCGCAATGCCAGGTGGCGGTGCCGGGAACATTCAAGCATATCACCATTGACGGTTCGTTCGCGGACTGGACCGGCGTGCCATTGGCGTATACGGCGACTGAAGGGTCAGCCAACGCCATCCAATACGAGAACGTCTACATGGCAAATGACGAGAGCAATCTTTACATCCAGGTCACGCTCTACACCGCCCGTCCCAGCGCTTTCCAAAATTCGTTCGATAATATCTTCATTGATGCCGACGATAATGCTTCCACTGGTTTTCCAGTCGGGGGCATTGGCTCGGAGATGCTCATCCAATGGGGCGGCGGCTATCAGGAGAAAAACGGTGGTTTCAACGAAGGTGACATAAATAACCTCGGATGGAATGTTGCGGGATCGGCGGACAGCCTCGATTTCGAAATGTCGATTTCCTTAAACGCAACTTACGCCTCGGACGGAACAATGGTTTTCAGCACCAACAGTCCAATCGCTGTCCTGTTGGAAGGCGACACGAGCGCCTACGCCAACAGCGAGTTCGTTCCGCCATCCGGCGGGCTTGTTTACGCTTTTGCCGCAAACCCGGGTTCAGTCGCAACCAACGCCCCGTTGATCACGCTTGAAAACTCGTCGTGGGAAGTGAACGCCTCCGGCACAGATCTCGGCACGAACTGGCTGGGCCAGAATTACGACGACACACAGGCGGGATGGACTTCCGGCCTCGGTTTATTCGGATACACGCCTTCGCCTTCCAGCTATCCGCCCATTCAGACACCGCTTTCGAGCGGCCCGGAGACGTATTACTTCCGCACTCACTTTCAATGGACGAATGACTCGGCCAACATTGCCTTCGTGGTTTCCAACTATATTAGCGACGGCGCGGTTTTTTATCTGAACGGCAATGAAGTCACGAGCATCCGGATGCCGGCGGGAGCGGTTTCATATGGCACGCTGGCGACCGGCACAAATGTGCCAGCCGGCCAGGTCAGCATCTTCGGCTTGAATGGGGCAACGCTCCAAGCCGGAGACAATATTCTTGAAGTTGAGGCTCACCAGGCCGCCAACAGCAGTGCGGATATGATCTTCGGCTTGTCGCTGACGGCGGCGGTAACCTACCCGGTTTATAATGTGGATACCAATCAGCCTTACGATCAGACTGTGCTCGCCGGGAAATCGGTTACATTCACTTCGGATATTATCGGCAGCGGACCGTTGACCTATCAATGGATATTCGATGGGACAAACGCCATTGCTGGAGCCACCTCTTCCACCTATACCATTCCTTCGTTGTTGACCAATAACGCGGGCACTTACACTCTAGTGGTAAGCAACGCCTCTTCCCGAGTCACGACACGCTCGGCCGTGCTGACGGTAAGCAGCACTCCCGTGATCATTTCGAGCGAACCCGCAAGTGTCGTCGCTGTCGAGGGCACGCCGGCAGCTTTCACCGTGTCGGTCACCGCCACGCCAACCATCTTGTATCAATGGTTTCATAGCTCGACCAACATTGCGGGCGCCACCAATGCGTCTTACACTATTGCCTCCGTTGCCCCGTCGGACGCTGGAAGCTATTACGTGACAGTAAGCAACCCCGCTGACACAACGAACAGCGTCCCGGTGACGCTGACTGTGTTGGCGGATCGGATACCTCCTGCGCTCACGGGCATTACAGCAAGTTATACCCAAGTGGTTGTGACCTTCTCCAAGCCGCTGGACCCGGTCTCGTCCGCAAACGCGTCTCATTACACCATTGGCGGAATCAGCGTGATTGGCGCCGTGCAAAACCCAAGCAACCCTTCCCAAGTGACACTGACCACGGGAGCGCCGATGAATTTTGGATCGGTCTATACCCTCACCGTGAGTGGCGTGGATGATCTTTACGGCAACGCCGCCGGCACTTCAGGTCAATTTACGCGGGACATTACCATAGACGGATCGTTCAACGATTGGATTGGCCTGGCGCCGATCTATACCACGACCGCCCCGAGTGGGAATACGGACGCGGCCGACTTTAACGCCATCTATGCATATAATGACGCTAATTTCTACTACTTCAGGGTGACGCTGTGGACGGACATTGATCCCGCTTCCGGCCAATTCCCGTATTACGTCAACATGTTCTTTGACACCGACAACAATCCGGACACGGGTTACTCCGCGATTGGATCGGAAATGCTGATTCAAAGCGGCTACAGCTACCAGGAAAAGAACGGGAACTTCAACGACGGCGTCAGCATCAGCGGATTGGATTGGCTTTGCCTGCCGCAATCGCCCTCGACCAATTTCGAGTTTCAAATTGCCCAGTCCGCCACATTCCAGGATGGCACGGCGCTATTTACGACCAACGCGTTCCAGTTCCTGTTCGAGGGCATGACGCCTTCGTTTGTAGTCGAAAACACAGCGCCCGCGCAGGGTGGGACGCTCGGCTACACCAACGTTCCACCTCC
Organism: uncultured Verrucomicrobiae bacterium; assembly: GCA_963764165.1. Taxonomy (GTDB): domain Bacteria; phylum Verrucomicrobiota; class Verrucomicrobiia; order Limisphaerales; family Palsa-1400; genus Palsa-1400. The sequence goes on along the minus strand of CAVXRD010000001.1, from coordinate 1,332,489 downwards.
TTCCGTCGCGCCATTGCCACTGGGCAAGATGGACATTGCTCATTTGAGTGGCGGCAACGTTGCAATCATTTGGAATCCGCCCGGCTCGTTGCAGTCATGCACCAATTTGAGCAACCCGAGTTGGACGAATGTTTCCGGCGCCACGAGTCCGTATGTTGTTAGCGAGTCGGGCAAATCCCAATTCTTCCGCATCGCCCAATGACGCGCGACGAGCTAGCCATTGCGCCTATCGCAATCGGTCGAACACCGAATGCGATGAAATTCGCCGAGGTGGGGTTCATCCCTCGACCGCGCGGCTTCACTTTGGTCGAGTTATTGGTGGTGATTGCCATCATCGCGATTCTAGCGGCGCTGCTGCTGCCGGCGCTTTCGCGGGCAAAATTGAGCGCGTCCAGCACGCAATGCCTCAGCAATCTCAAGCAATTGGGCGTCTCCCATTCCATGTATGTCGGTGATTTTGGAAAGGAATTCCAATACACAGGAGACGAGAATCTCTGGATGGCGATGTTGCTGAGTTATCAGGCGCAGGTGAACATGGTCCGGGTTTGCCCGCTGGCTAGTGCGGCGACGACGCGGACGCTGGCAAGCCCCGAATATACCTACGGCGATGCCACTCAAATGTGGAAATGGGCGCCGACGGTTACTAATTATGCGGGAAGCTATGCTTACAACGGGTGGCTCTACAGCGGAACGTATTCTGTTGCCGACCTTCTAGGCGCGCCTGAGAGCTGGATATACTCCAACCCGAGCACGGTCGCGCACGTTACCGACACGCCCATATTTGGCGATGCGATGTGGGTTGACGGATGGCCGCAGGAAACGGAAGGCCCCTCGGCGGATCTTTACAACGGCAATGCCAACTTCGACATGGGACGATTCACGATTGCGCGGCACGGGTCGCAGCCGCCCGGCGTTGCTCCGACGGCGATCACTTCCAGCGCGAGCATGCAAAACGGCATCAATATGACCTTTTACGACGGACATTCGGCTTACGTGAAGCTAACTGGCCTGTGGAACCTTTATTGGCACGCGGGCTGGGTGGTGCCGCCGGCGATTCCGGCCCCTAGATAGATGAAGCAGATCATTTTCAGGGGCGGCCAAGGGAGGAAGAAATCAGTATCAGGCAAAATTAGCTTGGCCGGGCTTGCTGCATGCGCCTACCTCCTATTCTTCCCATTACTCCCACAAAATAAACTGCTCGCGAGCGGCAGCGGCCCGATCCCGGGCCTAAACACCACGACACCGTACCTTATTTACTACGGCAACTGGACTGCAGCCATGGTGAACTTCGCCCGCACCAACTATCATCTTGTGATACTGCACCCCGCGAGCAACATTTCTGCTTCCCAAATCGCAACCATTCGGAGCGGCCCGGATGGTGTGCTGGGAACCGCGGACGACGTGAAAGTGCTGGCCTATTTGTCAATTGGCGAAGATGACAGAAATGGCGTGCCGCTAGTCGATGACGGACTTGGCCCGCGAGTCGATCCTCGTGCCTCGGACAGCGTCCCGCTGTCCAGCATCACCAATGCGCTCGGGTTGCCCTCGGCAGGAGGAACGGGTTATGGCTCGTACTATCTTAACGCAAGAACAAACCAGACCGGGAAGCCGGACGAAGACGGACCGTTCGGAAGTTATTACGTCAACGCCGGCGCTCCCGCTTGGTGGAACGTGATCAAGAACATGACTAAAGCCAGCAGCGGCCAGGCTGGGATGGACGAGATTTTGACCACCAACGTTGGAAACGCTTACAACTGCGACGGCCTATTTCTCGACACCATCGACACCGCCGCGCCAAATACATGGGGATTGGCATACGAATGGACGGCTCCTGGAATGCAGGCATTGGTGCAGCGGATTCACACAAACTACGTTGGCAAATTGCTCATGGGCAATCGAGGTTTGTTTTTTTATGATTCGAACTTAAAGACTTACCCCTATTGCCTGCGGCCTTACCTGGACATGGTGATGTTCGAAAGCTATTACAGCGATTCGAGCACCAATGCCATTACTCCCTCATTCCTGGACAACAAATACGATTTTGCCCCGAAGATTAACGCGGAAGCGGGGCGCCCGGACGGCTTTACGGTATTTGCAATTGATTACGATCACACACCCCCTCAGTCGGCGGCCATCGTCAATCAGGATTATGTCGAGTGCATGGAGATTCAGGGCTGGCCGCTGTACCCGAACCAATCCTTCCTTGAACGAACCTCTGAGCACAAACTCAGCCGCATGGCTGGCGACGAATGCCGACACGCAGGCTCCCGTATGGAACAGCACCGCCGCCCAAGGGCCTGCACCACCGGCTCCGCGCGTGGGTGTGCAGGAAGTCACGGTTGGCTCTCAGAGCGCCACGGTGTACTGGGACATTGCGGACGACCAGACAAGGCCCGTGACATATAACATTTACTATTTTGCCGGCGCATCTATGAACTTTTCCAACGCCGTAAAATTGACAAATGTTGTGCCGTTTCTCCCGCCCAGCTATACAAATGGAACTGGCCCCGGGCTTTATCCTTACGGATACACCATCACAGGATTGTCGAACGGCGCCACTTGCTTTTTTTCCATTCGCGCCAGCGACAGCGCGTCGCCATCGCACGAAGACACCAACATCGTCGCCATCGCCGCGACGCCGGGCACACGCGGGATCATCGGCAACTACGCCACCATCACGATTGACGGCAATTTTTCCGATTGGGAGGGCGTGCCTTGGAGCTACCAAGGCGCGATGGACACGAATGCGGTGAATTTTGCCCAGATACAGTTTGCCAACGATAGCAACTACCTTTACGGACACTTCAAGCTATTCTCATCCTGCCGGCCATTTTCGGATTATTACACGCATTTATTTATTGATGCGGATGACAACAGCCAGACCGGCTACGAAGTGAGTGGAGCGCTGTTTGGCGCGGAGTTTATGATCGAAAGCGGGTTCGGTTACGACGAGCGGAACGGATCATTCAACGACGGGAGCGCTTCCAACCTGGGATGGGCCATTGCGCCCGCCGCAACGACAAATGAATTCGAGTTTCGCGTCTCGCTTTCCGCGCAATATCCTGGCGGCGCGCCGGTGTTCCGCACAAATTCCTTCCGCATCTTGCTGCAGGACGACCGTGGGCCCGAGATTGCTATAGCCACCGGTCTCCCGTATACCTTGGCCCCCGCCGTGCTGGGACCTTTGTCCATTTCTCGCGCCGGCAGCCAAATCACAATTTCATGGTCTGGCTCCGGCATTTTGCAAGAGTCTGGCTCTTTAAGTCCGGGTTCCTGGACTAATGTGCCAGGTGGGGCAAGTCCTTACGTTTTTCAAGCCGGCCCATCACCGCAATTCTATCGTTTGGTTCAGTAACACGTGAAATTAATCTTTGTCAGTGTGGTCCTTTCGCTGGGAATTATCGCCAGTTTCGCCAGCCCGGCCGGTGGAACTCTTGAGAACGAAGCCATCGCCTGGCGCTGGCATATTGTCAATGGAACGCTTCGCACTGAGGAGGTGGAAGATAAACTGAACCACAGCAAACTCAAGCTAACCGGGGAATGCTTTCAACTTAAGTTGGGCGACGGTGCGCTTGTGAAAGCATCCGACTTTCATCTCATCAGCCCGCCGGAGGAAAGGCCGCTCGCGCCCGAACCGAAATCGCCCATAGTCTCACGTCGTTTTCCCGGCAGGCAATGGGTCGCTGAATTTGTTGATACGAATCACGCAATCTCCGCCGAATGGCGCGCATCCCTGCGCGATGGCTCGACATATATCCGCCAGGAACTGGCGTTGCGCGCCCTCGGCAAAGATGTCCTGGTTCGGGAGATCATTCTTCTTGACGAGAGAATTCCGGGCGCGAAGACTCTCGGAACAGTCGGCGGCTCGCCGGTCGTGGCTGGAAATTTCTTTTTTGGTTACGAGCATCCGATGGCGAATAACACCGTCGAGGATGACGGCGAAGTGCGATGCAGTTTTGTTCGCAACGCCGTTCTGCGCGCTGGCGAGACGCTGACTCAAAGTGTTGTCATCGGAGTCACGCGGTCGGGCCAATTGCGCCGGGAATTCCTTGCTTACATCGAGCGCGAACGCGCGCATCCCTACCGGCCCTTCTTGCATTACAACTCATGGTTCGACATTGCTTGGGACACGCGGAAATACAATGAACAGGAATGCCTTTCCGCCATCCGCGCGATCGGGGACGAACTGGAGAGGAAGCGGGGCGTGCGGCTGGATTCCTATTTGTTTGACGACGGCTGGGACGACAATCGGACACTGTGGAATTTTCACGGCGGTTTCCCCAATGGATTCGCGCCGTTGAAAGCGGCGGCGGAAAGTTACGGAGCTGGAATCGGCGTCTGGCTTTCGCCATTTGGCGGCTACAGTCGTGCCAAGGAGCAACGCATCCAATGCGGCTGCCAACAGGGATATGAGACCAATGCCAACGGCTTCTCGCTGGCCGGCCCGCGCTATTACCAGCGTTTCCACGACATCTGCCTGGAGATGGTGCAAAAATATGCCGTCAACCAGTTCAAGTTCGACGGCCTGGCCGCAGGCTCCAAGGCCAGCGAAAAGGGATTGATGCGCGACGGCGATGGCATGATGCGCCTCATCGCGGACTTGCGCGCGGCCAAGCCGGACATCTACATCAACGAAACCACCGGGACATGGCCTTCGCCATTCTGGCTGTTGTACGTCGATTCCACTTGGCGTGGGGGAGCCGACCACGACTTTGCCGGCAAAGGTTCGCCATGCCAGCGATGGATGACCTATCGGGACGCGGAAACTTACCACAATGTTGTGAAACAGGGGCCGCTTTATCCGCTCAATTCACTCATGTTGCACGGTTTGATTTACGCGACCAATGCCATAAATCTCAACACGATGAGCGACGACGATTTTGCCGCGCAAGCCCGCGAGTTTTTCGGAATGGGCACGCAATTGCAGGAAATGTACATCACGCCATCGCTGCTGGATCGCCAGAATTGGGACGATTTGGCGGAAGCCGCGAAATGGTCTCAAACCAATTCAGATGTGCTGGCGGATATTCATTGGATCGGCGGAGATCCAGGGCGGGGCGAGGTTTATGGCTTCGCCGCGTGGTCGCCGCGCAAGAGTGTCCTCGTGCTCCGCAATCCAGATGATAAGGCATCGAGTTTCACAGTGGACGCCACGAAGGTTTTTGAGCTTCCGGCGGAATCCCAAGATCATTTCGTCATGCGCAGCCCATGGAAAAAGGACGGCAATCAACCGCCCACTCTCCTGAAAACCGGCCAGTCTTCCGTCATGACGATGCAACCGTTTGAGGTGCTTGTGCTGGAGGATTCCAAAGCTCGCTAAAACAAGCCTGCGCGTCACGGCATTTCGATAAAGCGCGCTTCCCTGGTCTGATCTTCGATGTAAACAAAAAACGGCTTCCAATCGCGCGTGCTTTTCGATCCAAAGAAGACCTGCCAGGTGCGCGGGCGCACGGATTCATAACTGCATTCCGGCTCGTTGAAGTGGCGCAGGTTGATTCCCTGTTGCTCGGAGACAATGTGGGCGAGATGAAGGACCTCGCGCGGTGTCATCCGGGCCCCGGCGGGTTTCACGTCGAGTTTATCGATCGAGTCAGAGCACCCGGCCAGCAACAAAAATGTTGCCATCCACATCCAACAGTGGCGAAAGAAAGCGCGCATGCGGCCAACAGCCAAATAGCACGAGAGCATTCTCGCATCAAGACAACATGGGGAAAGGAACAGGCAGGGACGCCTCGCCGAGGCGTCCGGGGACTCTCACCAATCCGAACGCGTTCGGAAAACGCCACCGCACTCGGGCGCCTCGCCGAGGCGCCCCCACCTTACACTCAAAAAAATCGGTTAAAGGCTCTCGTTGCCAGGTCGGGTGGCGCGCAAGGATTTTGCGGCGGCAACTTGCTTGAATTATCGGCGCTGATCTCTCAATTCCCCGACTTTTAGCCTTGGATCCAAGTTGAGTCTTTAACCTGAGCCAATATAACTCGCGTGCCGCTCAATGCAAACGAAAGTTTCTCCATCGCCATCGTGGCTGCCGAATCACGCCGTAGAGTCGTCCCGGATCACTTATCTGTTAACACAAAGCCCTCATCAAGCGGTAAAGAGCACCTGGATATTCAACACGCATCTTGCGCGGCATGCGCCAACTTTGCGCCCTTGCTCATTCACCCTCAAGGCAAAATATGTGATTGTGTGGATCTAACCCCTCTGCTTCATACGATGATTTCTTTTGGCACAGCGTCATCGCCCTGTTCATTTTACCGTCAATGCGGAGGCTGTTTAATCACGGTCGTTTTAGGATGAACCGAAGCCCCGTCCATAAGGACAATTGCCTGAAGTACATGCCGGTGCCCTGTCGTTCCGAATTTATTGTATGGGGGCTCAAATGTTGCTAGATAGTACCACGCCTTCTCGCCGTGGAGCGGACATAGCTGAATCGAGTACAAACTCCATTTGGCTGAATCTGGAACCAGCTGTCCGATCTCCTTTTTCGAAGCGGAGTAGCATCCCTCACACTCACGGGGGGATTCGCTTGATTTTTTTTCCAAACCGGGCATTTCGCTAAACGATCATGGGTCACATCAGACTCATATTTAACGCCATTAAAAGTATCAGTAATAGATAGCTATCCATTTCACGGTCACTGTCTTTTCCTTCCGCAGGCGCATCGCCGCTTTCGCCTTCGTCTCGCCTCCGCTCCATCCGCAACGCGAACTGGCGCGCTCTTCCGCGCTGTCCTGGGGAATGCCGTGCTCGCCCAGCAATCGCTCCGCGTTGGCCGTGGAATTACGCTTGCGCGTCTTTCTGTCCTGCTTTGAGGGTGGCCGAGCAAGGAATATCGAGTGTGAAGCAGGCGCCTTTGCCGGGGCCATCGCTTTTGACGGCGAGCCTGCCGCCCATCTCGGTGGCGGCGATGGCGCTGCTGTGCAGGCCGAAACCGTGGCCGTTCGGGCGGGTGGTGAACCCAAAATTAAATATAAGCGGCAAATGCTCGGGCTTGATGCCCGTTCCATTGTCAACAACAGAAATGCGAACCATGTCCGCATTCTTCTTGACGCCAAGCCTGATCTCCCGCCCGGGCTCGTCGCAGGAGACGCAGGCGTGCTTGGCGTTGTTGACGAGGTTGACGAGAATCTGCAGCAGCTTGTGGCGCTCGACGGAGATGAATCCGACGCTCTCGTCGTATTCACGCACGATTGAAATTTCATGGCGCGCGGCTGCCCCGGAATTCATCAGCAGGGCGTCTTCGACGACTTCCCGCGGCTTGACTCTTTCGACGATGCCCGCCGCCGTGGCAAAATTCTGCTGCATCGAGACTATTTCATTGACATGATCGATATGGTGGCGGAGCGACTCGACTTCCTTGCGGAGGCTGTCGGTTTCGGCCCGCCAATCCTCGGTCACGGCGCTGATAAAAGTGGGAAGGTGCCTGCCCTTGGGGTGGTCGGTCACGAATGTTCCCAGATCCGCGCGATGCTCCTGGAGGAGGCCGCACGCGCGCTCCATGCTGGAGACGGACGAGTTTTTTACCTTGTCGGCGACGATGGTGGCGCTGACGTTGACGCTGTTGAGCACGTTGCCGACGTTGTGGAGCACGCTGGTCGCGACTTCCGCCATTCCGGCCCGGCGCGAAACGTCGAGAAGCTCTTTTTGCTTTTCGCGGATGATTTCCGTCTGGGCTCGGACGCGGCGGCGGAGGGCAATCACCCAACTGCCGGCGATCACGAAGCTCGCCGCCACGCCGGACAGGACGAACATCCAATGCCGCGGCGTCCACCACGGTGCGCCTTCAATTTCGGCAACGTCGCCGGCGCTGCGCAGGAACACGCGGAAGCTTTCCGGTTCGCTGGTGTCCGTCCATTGCATGGCGCAGACGCCGCGCACCCGCGCGATGCATCCCGGCTCCAGCTCGGAAATGGATCCGCCCCCGGCGGAATAGAGCGCCTGGGCGGTGAAGATGATCGGCCCGTCCTGCAGCACGAGGCGGCGCTGGGCCATGTTGAACTGGCTCTGCAGCACCTGTGCGCTCAATTCGATTTCCTGCCCGCCGAGAACGCCGTCGCGCAGGATGTCCAGCGCGGTGGTTTTTTTGGCGGCGGGAATATTCTCGTGGCGAATCACTCGATACACCGCTTCATCGACGCACGGCGAATGTTCCGAGAAGGCCGGAAACCCGGTGACTTCAACGCAATCCCCTGCCTTCAACTCATTGGTAATCTGGCACGGCACGCGCAATCCGCCGGAATGGTCCTGCAAGTAAAAGCCCTCTTTGCGCATGACCAGGCTGACGACGCCGGTGATTTTCAGGCGGCGGGAAGTAATTTGGTTCGGATTGAATGTGGCCACCGAAGAAATCGAACGAGTTGGAAGGCCGAAAGGGTCGCCAGGCCCGGCGTCAAGAATCGCAATCTGGCCCTGCGAAGGCACATGAAGCGTCACCCCGCTGATTTGCCCGCGAGTGTTGACACTCGATCCGCAGGCCCCGCGAATGCTCACCAGCGAGTCGATCAAGCGCGCCGTGTCCAGGCCCCGGGAATCAAAGACCACTGCATCAAAGCTGCCATCGTATCCGGTGATCTTCAATTCCAGCCGCCCGCTTTCATCGGTGGCGTGATGCACGACGCCCTCCATTTCCACCCATTCGGAGTCCAGATGCCCGTCGGCTGCGTCACGCAGGCTGGCCTTGATTGGAACCGGAAGATTGGTCACGCCGAGGACTTCGACCGAGGCATTGAGAAGACCGGGCGCGAACCCCGAGCCGTCGGTTTGCGCTGTTACTTTGACAAACTGCCCCGAAATCAATTCGGTCTCGCCTGTGTCAACAAAAACGGCGTCCTTCGCGTCCTGCACAAACGTCACGTGCCAGTGCGGGTCGGCGAAGGTGACGACGCCGCTGACGCTGACAGGCAGGTTTTCGTCCGCCTTCTCGCGGGACAGCATCCGGATCTGGCTGATGTTCGTCAGCGCCGATTCTCCAAGCTGCGGAGTTCTTGCTTTTGGCCTGGGCCGCTCACTGTGGTTCGGGCCGAGGACCTCGAAACTGGCGTCAATGAGAGATGGCGCGTTGTGCTCAAAAGCGCAATATCCCCAAAGATCGATGCGCTGGCCGGCCGCGACCTGAGTCAGTTGAGTTACCTTTGCGGAAATGATGCCGGTCGGATCCTGCAATGTTACGGACGCCCCCGGCACGCAGGACCGCACCAATCCATTCAAATGCACCAGCTTATCCCTCCCGGTGGTGGATGCCGCTCCCACCGCCGTCTCGACAGAAGTGACCGGCATCGCCCACCGGGGCGAATTGGGTTTCAGAGTTACGGTGGCAAAATCCAGCGAAGGGCAGAAAATGGCGGCTTCGAGTTGATTTCCAACGATGCGGCTGCCGTTAATGCCGCGGACGCTTACCTGGCAGTCCGCAAACTGCCGAAAGGCGTTTGTCCCTGTCGTCTCAAGAATGTAAACAAAGCATGTTTGCTTTCCGTCGCGCAGCACGAGGGTGATCCGCCCGCGGCTGGCCTCCGCGATGCGCACCTCGCCGACAGTTTGAATCCATTGCCCCTGCAGCGTGCGCAACTCCGAGATTTTCAACGGCACGGCCGCGGGCAGGCGCATCTGCCCGAGGTTCTCGACGCTGGTGTTGGTCAGAACCGGCATCAAGCCATCCCAAGTGGTGAGGCCATGTATTTTGACATGCTGGCCGATATTGAACCTGTTGGTAAACGCTTTTGGGCTGAGGTAGGTGGCGGACTTTTGATCGGAAACGTAAAATTGGTTCCAAGAGAAATCGTAGCAAAGGACGATGCCCTCCAACTCGACCGGATGACTTTTGCGAGCCTCGTCGGCGGAGAAACCGATCCAGTCAAGGTCGTTCGGCTTGATCAAATCTGGGCTTGTTGTCTGGCCCGCGGCGCGACCCGTCACGATGCATGGCAGAAGCAAAATGCATGGAAGCCAACTGCTCCGCCGGGTTGATCGAATTTGGCTCGCGCGGATCATGCCGATTGATCAGGTCTGCACAGGAGGCGCTGCGCCTTTGCCGGCGGAATCAAGGCAGGCGCGGACCCGCTGGATCAAAACCGGCACCTCGAACGGTTTGCTCAAAAAATCGCTCTTGCCTTGTTCGACCAACTTTTTGCCCGCGAAATCTTCGCTGTATCCGCTGGTGTAAAGCACGCGAAGTTCCGGATCTTCGGCTGAAAGCTTTTCGGCAAGCTGCCTCCCATTGAGTCCGCCGGGCATGATGACATCCGTGAGGAGAAGATGGATTTTGACTGTGCGGGCAGCCCAAATATCGTTCGCCTGCCGGCCTGACCGCGCGGGAATGATGTTGTAACCCTGCCCGGCCAGGACCGATACGACAAACGAGAGGACGTCCTCGTCATCCTCCACGACCAAAATAGTTTCCGTGCCGCCTTTGAGGGACAGCGCGACGACCTTTGTCTCAACCTCCTTCCTGACGGATTCGTGGAGCGGCAGAAACAGATCAAAGTTTGTTCCCTTGCCAACTTGGCTGTCGACCGTGATCCAGCCGCCGTGCTGTTTGGCAATGCCGTAAACAGCCGCCAAACCGAGGCCAGTGCCTTTGCCGACAGGTTTGGTGGTGAAGAACGGCTCGAAAATCCTCGGCAAATGCTCCTTTGGGATGCCGCAGCCAGTGTCGGCCACGCGGATGCGCACGAATTTGCCTGGCCGCAATTCGGGATTATCCGGCAGCGTTCTTGGCTCCAAATCAAGCGTCTCCGAAGAAAGCGTCAATTCACCTCCGTCCGGCATCGCATCCCGGGCGTTGACGACGAGATTCATCAGCAACTGGTCGAGCATGGCTGCGTCGGCGTTGACTTCAGTCTGCGGGGCATTGGCGATAACCTTGATTGTCACATTTTCCGGCACGACGCGCCTGAACATTTCTTCGAGCGTGCGCAAGGTCTGGTCAATCTTGAGCGGGCGGATTTTTATGATTTGCTTGCGGCTAAAGGCAAGCAATTGGGCTACCAGCTTGGTGGCCCGCTCCGCGGCGCGGAGCACTGCCTTTAAGGACGTTTGGTGGTCGGATTCCGGTGGCTCGTCGGCGCTAATCAGGCTGACGTGCCCCTGGATGACAGTGAGGATGTTGTTGAAATCGTGCGCCACTCCGGCGGCAAGCTGCCCGACCGCTTCCATCTTTTGCGCCTGGCGCAATTGCTCCTCCAGCGCAAGCTGCTCGGTGACATCGGTGGCGATGATCAGCAGGTAAGGGCCGTCCATCAACTCGAACAATTCCACCGACAGCAGCACTTGCCGGAGTGCCTTGCGTTTGGTGAGAAGAGAGCACGGCAGGTTCCGCACGGACAGTTCCTCGCGGAGTTTCCGAAGAATGGCGGCGCTATCAGCCTGGCCGCCCCACAGTTGCATTTCAGCGCTGGTGCGCCCCATCAATTCCTCCCGCTCGTAGCCGGTGAGGGCGGAAAATCCCTCATTGGCATCAATAAATTTTTCATCGCGAAGCGACTGGATGGCAACAGGCAGCGGGCTGGCCTTGAACGCCTTGGAAAAGCGCTCCTCCGACATGCGCAGCGCGCTTTCCAGGGCCGCCCGCTCCGCGATTTCTTTTTTGAGATGGCCATTGGCCGTTTGCAATTCCGCCGTGCGCAGCCGCACAAGCGAATCAAGGTCGCGCAGCCTCCCCTGCAACTCGTGGCCGAGACGCCATTTTTCCGTCAGCGCGTGGGCCATCTGGAGCACCTCCAGGTTGTCAAAGGGTTTTTTGAGGATGAGCAAATTATCGGATTTTCCGATGCGCTCGATCATTTGCTCCCAGGAATAATCGGAATAGGCTGTGCATATGACAATTTGAAGATCGGGATGGTTCTCCCAGATGTGCCGAACCGTTTCCACGCCATCCCAGCCGGAGGGCATCCGCACGTCGACAAAAGCGACCGCGTAGGGGTCGCCCTTTTCCACCGCTTGCTCCACCTTTCGCAGCGCTTCCTGCCCTTGAAAAGCGGACTCGATTTCAAAAGCCGTTTCCTCCTGCTCCGGCTCTTCCTGGTCAAAAAGGAGCGATTCAATTTTGCCCAGGGCCCGCCGGGATGCGCTCTTGCCGCATAAGATTTTGCGGATGTCATCATGGATCGAGGGATTATCGTCCACGATCAGGATGCGCGTGTTTTTCACACCGTCCAGCTTTGGATAGTCAACGGCGGTCATGAGAACAACCCCGCAGCCTGGCGCAGTCCTTGCACGGGAGAATCCAAGGCGACCGGCTCAAGGCTTATCGCGTCGAACATCGGAATTCTTATTTCAGTTCGAACAGGCATGTTTCGCATCCCGCAATTCAAAAGCTGACGGCGGCTAACTGACTATCGGCATAATGTGCTGATCCTTTATAGTCAATGATTGACTAATGAACAACATAAATTGCCGCCGTGCTTGCGCGGGCTGCGATTAATTGAATCTGGAACTCGATCAGTTACTGGAGCTGATACATCGAATTGCTCGCCGAAAGAAATCCCGTGCCGGGTGCGACGTTGGCCGCGCCGTCGGCATTGTTGGTATAACACGCCGACAACGATTCGGCGTGGCCATCGCAAAATCCGACGTTGCAGCGATTTTGGTGGCGGAAACCTTGCGTGCCGCTCCATCGACCGCTGAAGGTCGCATCGCCGGGATTCGGCCAGGGTGCGCGCATGAATTTGTCCGCTCCCGCCGAATACTGCCCGTCCCCGAAAATGGCGGTTTTCGCTGGATGTTGGAGCGCGGAGATGACGGCCGGCTCTTCGACCGCCTCTCCCTCGCCGTGGCCAATATAGCTCGTGTTGTAATTGTAGCCGGTGGAGGGATTGTCCACCCAATCGGCGCTGCCATCAAACGAGGGGCATTGCTGAATTTTTATGTTGCTGCGCCCTCCCCAAAGAAGGCCGGGAATCACGGAAGCGTTATTATTGACATCATAAACCACTGTCAAGTCCCAGCAAACAGTTGTTCCTTGATCGTCATCCCAGTATTGCGCAATTGGATAACAGCCGGCGTTGTCGCTGGTATAACCCTCCGCGGCGATGGTCATCTGCCGCAAGTTGCTCAAGCATTGGATGCCCTTGGCGTGAACCTTGGCGCCTGCCAGCGCGGGCAAAAGCAATGCGGCAAGAATCGCGATGATGGCGATGACGACGAGCAATTCAATCAAGGTGAATGCCCGGCGAAGCCGTAGCGCAGGTTTCCAAACCTGCTGTGTCGCGGATTTCCAAATCCGCTTGCCATGACATCGCATGCAGGCTTGGAAACCTGCGATACAGCAGGTTTGGAAACCTGCGCTACGACTGATCTGTCGCCGCCTCATCGACATTTCCTTGATCGTCGCTCTTGCATCAGGGTTGCGCAAGCACGCGATAAAATGCGCTGCCTGCGGGCGCATTTGGATCTTGCAACGTGATAGGCTGTGCGCTGGCTGGCATGTTGGTTGCGATCGGAGTCCACATCATCAAATCGGCAGAGCGTTCTACGATGTTCGGGCAGTTCGCCACCGGCGTGAATTTTAAGACGAACCCATTCGATGCGCTCACAGCCGTCAACTGCGGCGGCGCAATCTGAGACACCACGAAGGCGGAAAAATTCGTGACGCCCGCGATGAGGGCTTCATGGTTCGCCGCGTCAAAGCTGAACGCCTGCGGCAACCAGTTGCCGCCGTTCCATTGATAGACGCGCAAGTCGCCGCCGTTGCCGGTGTAATTTGCGCCCGCGCGCAATCCGACCGCAGCCGTGTAGTTGACGGTGTTCGTCCCTGTCACCGCTTTTGCGGTGATTTGATACGCGCTGGACAAATTGCCAATGACTGGCGCGAACGCGGAAAAATCGCTCAAACTAACTGTGCTTACCTTTGCGACGGCGTTCACGGAATTAAACGTGACGGTAATCAGATTCTGGCTGGAATTGGCGGGGTTTTGGAAAAGCAAATTCGTGAGGCCGGAAGTCAGATTGTCAGGCGCAATCGAGAGCGCGTCGCCCACCACCACCGGGTCAACCGCCGCAATCGCGTCAATGACAGTGTAGGCGCCCGCTCCCGGCTGCACGCGGATGTATTGAATCCAAGGGAGGCCGGATGCCTTCAAATCAAAGCCCGTGCCGCCCGCCTCGCCAACGAATTGGTCCAGGCCGCTGGCGACAGTTTGGCCGCCGAAATTGTTCGTGTAGATATATGGATTGAGCGGTTTGGTTGGATTCAGTTGCTCGTCTGTCCACGAATGATTGGGATCATCCCAACGATAGGCATTGTCCGGGAAAATTTCGGAGAGATTGCTGAAGGAATACCAGTTGGCGCCATCCTGGCTGACTGAAACCGTCGTCGAATGGCCAAAAATTCCAGTGCTTAACGTGGCAACGCCCAAATCCGCAAAGTCATCCACCTCCGACCCGCCGTATCCTGAAGCGGAGAAAAACGAATTGCCGTAAATAATGAGGTCGACGCCATAAGGATTATTCGGGTCGTCGAAAACTTTGCGCCCCATGTTCACCGTAATCTGCCCGCCGCTGGAAATTTCGGTGATCACATCATTGGTGTTCGGGTCAGTCCAGTAGGGCGCTTCAACGATCTTTGTCCGGTGAATGATGCTCGTTTGATGCGGCATGTAATGATCGATGAATTTCAGCGTCGGACGTCCAAGCGCGGCCGCGGGCTGGTTGTAGGGAGCGGCGGCATCGATATCATTTGTGCTGACGACTTGAACCGCAAAATCATTGGTGTTGCAAACGTAAGCCACATAAGTGCCATCAGGCGACGGCGGCGCTTGCACGTCATTGTTGAAAATATAGAGGTTCGTGGAATAGCTTGGAGCGTTCGTGTCTTCAGGGTATCCGTCCGGTGCGATTGAAAATCCTATCCACGAACCATTGGTGAGCGTCAGGTCATCCGGACCGAAGTCAGCGTAAGACCACTGGCCGTGGTTGTAAGTGTTTGGATCAAAATACGCGTTGGTTCCGCGTTCTGGCGAATTTGAAAATGCGCCGCTGTCGCCAAGCTCATTCCAAATCTGCCAATACGGGCCGTTGTAATCACTGCTCCAGAATAAATCGCCGCTGTTTATCGAATACGCGGCATCCGCCCCCAAATCCGGATTGGTCAAAATTCCATTGGTGAATGCATCAGAAAGGAAGGTATTCGTTCCATCGCTGACACCCGCCAATCCGCTGCCGTCAAGATTGAACCCGATGGCTTCGATGCCGGTGCCCAAGGACGGGTCGTAGGTCTCCACGGCATAAAGTTGTGGATTGGCCGCAACGATGGCATTGAACATTTGGGTTCCCGTGGCCGCCCCATTGAAACGATAACCCCACACCAGGGTCTTGTTCGCGACCGGCGCGGGAACGGTGGTGTTATTAAACACAATCGGCGGATTCCATTCGATGACAAGCGCGGCGCGATTGGTGCCGCTGCCGGTCCATAATTGAATGTCATCCAGCGAAATCGCTGGGGACTTGGAGACGAGAAACAAGCTGGCGATGGCCAGCGCGAAACGAACATTTTTCATGCTGCTGATCTTTCAATTTGTCCCGCGAATTCAATAGAATTTCGCGGAACAGTTTTAGTGTTGAGAGACCAGCGCGAAGCCGGGGAAGTTTTTGAGGACAAAATAAAAAACCTCCAGACTTCGCAAACGAGGAATGGAGGAAATTCGACGAGCCGCCCAAAGACAGTTCGGGCGGACTGGCCTCATCCTTCTCTTTGCGGAGAAGCTGGCTGGAGAAATCTCCAGCCGCGACGAGCACAATCAAACCGGTATCCTGGCTTCGGCCTCAAACCTCACTCCCGCCTTCCCGTTCTTGCGAACAGTGGCATTGGGAGTTAGTAGCCGTTACAGTGGCGCAACCGCCCCGGATTCACACCGGGTTCCCTGACATTCGACTGCATTTTCAAGGCGAACAAAATCGTCCGCCGTTTTCAAAGAGCAAATAACGTTTACGACGCGAATGGGGGATTGGCAAGAAGTTTTGGCGGGAACCTGAAATTAAACAGGAGGAAAACCGAGAGAACAGAGAAAAAGGTGTGGTGGAAAGTGGGTGGTGGACGCAGTCCGACAGGCGCGGCTGTGTCGAAGACCAGCCGCAGCAACCCTCAAACAACCGAAAACGAATCGTGTTGTGGCCAACTTCGAAGAACATATCAAAACTTGGGAACTGCGACTGGCGAGATGTGGAAATCTTTCCAACACGCGCCCTCGGCCTTCCTCCTGTTCAATTTCAAATCCCGCCATTCCGATTTCCACTTGTTTCTTTTCGCGAGGGGAGCATCATTTACCTCCTGACATATGAATAAGACTCCCATTTCAGTCGCAGTCACGGGTGCCGCTGGCGCCATTGGTTATTCCATCCTCTTTCGCATTGCTTCCGGCGAATTGTTCGGGCCGGAACAGCCCGTCAACCTCACGCTGGTCGATATTCCCGACGCCCTGCCCATACTTCAGGGCGTCGTCATGGAATTGGAGGATTGCGCATCCCCGGCCTTGCACAAGCTCACCGCCACGGCGGACTTGAATGAAGGTTTTCGCGGGATCAATTGGGCGCTGCTCATCGGCAGCGTTTCGCGCAAACCGGGCATGGAACGCAAAGACCTTCTCGCAATTAACGGCAAGATTTTTATCGGCCAAGCCCAGGCTTTGCAGAAGAACGCGGCCTCCGACATCCGCATTTTGGTCGTCGGAAATCCGTGCAACACGAATTGCCTCATTGCCCGCAGCAACGCCCAGGACATCCCGGCTGATCGCTGGTTTGCCATGACGCGTTTGGATGAAAATCGCGGCAAGGCGCAATTGGCCAGGAAGGCTGGCGTCCCGGTTTCGGCGGTTTCAAACCTCGGCGTTTGGGGCAATCACAGCCCGACGATGTTTCCCGATTTCTATCACGCGAAAATCAACGGGCAGCCGGCAACGGATGTCATCAAGGACGAAAACTGGCTCAAGACCGAATTCGTCACGACCGTGGCCCAGCGCGGCACGTCTGTTCTAAACGCCCGCAAAGCCGGCAGCGCGGCCAGCGCCGCCAATGCCGCCATCGACAGCGTGCATTCCATTGTCCAGCCCACACCGGCGGGCGATTTCCACAGCGTGTGCGTCGTTTCCGATGGCAGCTACGGCATCGAAGCGGGATTGGTTTGCTCGTTCCCGGTGCGCAACGTCGGGCAGAAATTGCAAATCGTGCAGGGAATTCAAGTGACAGATTACGCGCGCACCAAGATCGACGCGTCTGTCAACGAATTGAAGGGTGAAAAGACAATGGCCGCGGAATTGGGCCTCATCAAGTAACTCTCAACGCGGGTATTCAGGGTAGGGACGACAGCTTCGTTCGCGCCCCGGACGCCTCGGCGAGGCGTCTACCTTGATGAAGGCTTGCCATAGTGGATTCAACATCTATCGCCTTGCATGGACATTGAACTTCTTCCTGGAGAGACTTCTGATGCGTCCGCGCTCGCGGCGTTGCATAACGCCGTCGCCGGACACCTGACTGCCCTCCACGGATCCGGACCTTGGACAACCAAGTCTTCCGAGAAGGGAGTTCTGTTCGCAATGCGGATGCGCAATTCGGTTGTTTTCGTGGCGCGGCACGGCAAGGATATCGTAGCCACGCTTCACCTCGGCAAAAAGAAACCGTGGGCGATCGATACAAGTTACTTCGTGCCCTGCCAGAAGCCCCTTTATCTTGTCTCCATGGCCGTTGCTCCTGCATGGCAACGCCGAGGGATTGGCCGCGGCTGCTTGCAAGAAGTCGTGCGGATCGCAAAAGAGTGGCCCGCCGACGCCATTCGACTTGACGCCTATGACGCCAAAGCGGGAGCCGGCCCCTTTTACGCGCGCTGTGGATACACCGAGGTTGGGCGCGTGACGTATCGCAACACTCCGTTGATCTATTACGAACTTCGTGTCAAGTAGGGCGGGTCCTCAAGTGAGTGAGGCGCGACGCGCGAGGGCGCGGGTCCTCCCCAAGGTGGCGCCTCGCCGAAATTGCCTCAAAGCTGCTGAGACGATTTGCCTCAATAAATTCGTCAGAAACTACACTTTACATTTAGACGTCTATATGTAAAATTGGGTTGCAATGATCGACAGACCTTTTTGGACCCAGCGTCTGGTGGCCGCGTGGAAGCAGGCGCCCATTGTCTGGCTGACGGGGCCGAGGCGCGCGGGCAAAACGGTGCTGGCGCAGGGCCTGCCGGACGCTGAGTTTCTGAACTGTGATCTGCCCAGTGTGGCGGAGCGATTGCGTGATCCAGAAAGCTTTTACCGATCGCTGAAGCGAAGGTGGGTGGTGTTCGACGAAGTGCATCAGCTTCCCGATCCGAGCAGGCTGTTAAAGATTGGAGCGGATGGGTTTTCCCGATTGAGAATACTGGCGACGGGTTCCTCCACGCTCGCGGCCACGCAAAAATTCCGCGACAGCCTGACGGGGCGCAAGCGCGTTGTTGAACTGGCGCCCGTGTTGCATGAGGAACTTACGGCCTTTGGTGTGACTGATTTGCGGCTGCGCTTGTTGCGCGGGGGATTGCCGCCCGCGTTGCTCGCTGAAAAGCACAATCCTGAATTTTACGCCGAGTGGCAGGATTCCTACTTTGCCCGCGACGTGCAGGAGCTGTTCCGGTTGGAAAAACGCGCCGGATTTCTGCGGGTGCTGGAATTGCTGATGCGGCAAAGCGGCGGGATGCTCGACGTTTCCAAGCTGGCTGGCGAAAGCCAGATTAGCCGGCCCACTGTTACTAACTGGTTGGATGTTTTTCAAATCACCCACGTGGCGCATCTAGTGCGCCCGTATTCCGCAGGGGGTCGACGTGAGATTGTGGCGCAGCCGAAGGTGTTTGGGTTCGATACCGGAATGGTCTGTTATTCCCGCGGTTGGGATCAGTTGCGCGCGGAGGATTGCGGCCTATTATGGGAGCACCTCGTGCTCGACACCCTGATTGCCGCCGGGTTGCCAAAGATTCATTTTTGGCGCGACAAACAGCAGCGTGAGGTGGACTTTGTTCTGCCGCGCGAGCGCGACACGGTAGACGCCATTGAATGCAAATGGAATCCACAGGCATTTGAAAGTCGTGGGCTGGCGGCGTTTCGCGAACAATATCCCAAAGGAAAGAACTTTGTCGTTAGTCCGCTGACAAGCCCTCTTTATGAGCGGGTTCAGGACGGTCTGAAAATCTCGTTCGTCTCTCCCGGAGAATTGCGCCTGGCGATGGCCTCGTCGGGCTGAGAGGCTTTTGGGGCATTTCGGTTCCGATCTGGGACGATGCCGCCATTCTTACCGCGACGTCTCTCGCTCAGGTTTGCCGTACCCGGGCAGAAATTCAGCGGCGGACATTTTGCGGCTGCCTTCGACTTGCAACTGTTCGATTTTCAACGCCTGTTGACCGCAGGCTACAACGAGACTGGCGCGCTCGGCTTCCAGGATTTCTCCAGGATTTCCGCGGCCATCCACGACTTGCGTCTGCCAGATTTTGACGAGGCGCGGCTTGCCTTTGAGATTCCATTCCACGAAAGCTCCCGGCCACGGCGTGAACGCCCGAATGCGCGTGCGAATTTCCCTTGCGGGCAGCGTCCAATCGATTTTGCCGTCGGCTTTGACGATTTTCCGCGCGTAGGTCGAGGCGGCGTGATCCTGCGGCTGCGGCGTGATTTCCCCGGCCACGAATTTTGGCAGAGTTTCTGTCAACAATTCTCCTCCCATCAGCGCGAGGCGGTCGTGCAATGTGGCTGACGTGTCGTTGTCTCCAATTGGCGTTTCGCGGATGCTCAGCACATCGCCTGTGTCGAGACCGGCGGCCATTTTCATGATGGAAATTCCGGTGACGGTCTCGTTGTTGAGGATGGCCCATTGAATGGGAGCCGCGCCGCGATATTTCGGCAGGATGGAGGCATGGACATTGACGCATCCGAACCGCGGCAAATCCAAAATGGATTGCGGAAGAATCTGCCCGTAAGCGGCAACCACGATGACATCCGGCTTCAGCCCAGCCAGTTCAGTTACAAAGGCCGGGTCGCGGGCGCGTTCCGGCTGCAGGACGGGCAGGGAGGCTTCCTCGGCCGCGAGTTTCACTGCGGATTTCATCGCTTGGTTGTGCCGGCCTCTTGGGCGGTCGGGCTGCGTGACGACGGCGATCATCTGAAAAGCTTCAGAACGCAGCAACGCGCGAAGGCTGGCGCAAGCCAGCTCGGCGGTTCCCATGAAAACGATTCGCAACGGCATGATTAGTGGCCTCTTTTGGCAGTTCGCGCACTCCTCTTCTCTGCGCGAGAATTCTTTTCCCTCTGGCAGCCCATGACGACGTGTGTAATCCTCGCGCTTGATCTGCTCCTGGCCAAAAACAAAAGTGCATTAAACGCAGAGGCGCGGAGAGCGCAGAGTTTCCTCGCCGAAATGAATCAAATTTGCCGCCGCTATTCCACCGAAATCATCGAGGAACACTCTTTTTTCCGCTGCGCGAAACGCTCCGCTACTTCGCAATCAGGGCCAGGATTTCCCGCAGGACAGCGACGGGCTTCTGGGTTGAATCGATCGTGCGCACCAATTTCGGCCCGTAATACTCCAGCACCGGATGCGTTTCGCGCTCGTAAGTCTCGAGCCGCTCGCGGATCACCTGGATGTTGGCGTCGTCAAGACGATTTTCGCGCAAGGCGCGCCGCTGCAGGCGGGCCACCAGCTTTTTCATGTCCATGCAGCGCAGGTAGAAAATGTGATGCACATTCACGAGGCTGTGCAGCATTTTCGCCTGCTCGATGTTGCGCGGAATCCCATCCAGCACGAGCGTGTCGGTCTTGCGATTGAAGCGCCCGGCTTGCTCTGCGGATTCAATATTGTTGTGCCAGAGCCGGACGGTAGGCTCGGCCGGGACCAATTGGCCGCGGCTGGAGTAATCGATAAAAATCCGGCCCAGCGCCGAATCCGGCGTCAGGTTGCGGAAAACTTCCCCGCACGAAAAGTGGTAAAAGTTTGGAATGCTGCCAAGGATTTTGCCCTGCGTTCCCTTGCCGGAACCAGGTGCGCCGAATAAAAGGACAGTGCGAATTTTCATTGGTTACCGGTGGTGGAGACAACGCGCGCGCAACGCCGGCAGGCGGCGATGGCGCACAGGATGGACTCCTGTTTAAGCCTGGACATCACGATGTTTACTTAAGGTCTTTGTGCCGAACCTGGACCTCGGAAATTTCCGTAAACGGAATCATTTCCTCCGAGCTCGCATTGTTGACAGTGACCTGCAAATAAAGCTCGGTTTGCGTGATCTTTGAAATTCGGCGTCCGACGAAATTACCACGTGCCGTGGCAATCGCCAGCACTAAATCTTTTTCCGACTCGCTTGGCACGACGCGGAAGAAACCCGCGAACTTCCCCTCGAAGAAACGGCGATTGAAGGAAGTTTCGCCGCGCTTGTAAACAATGGGCTCCGGCAGGACGGGTTTGCTGGGCGCGGCGGCAGCTTGCGCGGCGGCTTCGGCCACTTTGGCTTCCTCGATGGCGGCGGCCTGCGCCTCAGCCTGGGCGGCGGCTTCCTCCGCCGTGGGAGCCACCACCACCGGCTCGGGAGGAGGACGCTGCGTCTTCATCGCACCGAAAACAATGGGGCTGACCACGCCAAGAAACGGAATGGCGGCGAGTCCCATGACCAACCCAAGGGGCTGGCGGCGATAAATGCAAACTTCGTAGGCGGCGAACAAATTCGCCCCGTAAAGAACGATCATTATAAACCACCCGACCGGGCTTCCGAACAGCCCAAAGATGCCGGTGGCTTGTTTCGGGCGGGGCGGCGTCTCGACGGGTTTGACGGAGATTTCTTTGCGCTTGGCAACTTCCTCCGGCAGGCTTTCGATCATGGGGCGGAGCATTTCGCGTTGCGCTTCGGTTTTGGCCTCGGCCATTAGTTCCTTCAATGCATCGCCGGTGAAACGATCCCAGCTTATCCGGGGGGAGAGATCGCCGCCGTCCAGTTGGAACACAACGCCTTTATCCTGGATCGAATCGGGGCTGCCGCTGATCTTGGAGCCGTCTGTCAATGGAAAGGTTCCCGCCATCGCAGCCGATGTGGCCACGACGAAGCCGCAAATGAACGAAAGGATGAATCTACGCATCTTTGCCAATCCAGTATCAGAGCGTGAGCCGCAATGAAAGCACTTTGTGCTTTCGGGCGTTTTTTGTTATATGGCTGGCGAAACTTGCTATTTAATAGTTCTTGCGCCCCGACGCGCCGTTGTTACAGTTCTGCCACACGCAGAGCCGCCTTCGGGTGGCTTTTTCGTCTCATTGATTGACATTTTGTGAAGATTTTTTCCGGCACTTCCAATCCCGCGCTGGCCAAGAGCATCGCCGAGTCCATCGGCATGGAACTTGGCAAATGCACGGTCTCGTCCTTTCCCGACGGCGAGACGTTTGTCAAAATCGAGGAGAACGTTCGCGGGGAGGACGTCTATATAGTTCAGTCCACCTCGCCGCCCACCAATCACAATCTGATGGAACTGTTCATCATGATGGATGCAGTGCGGCGGGCCAGCGCGATGCGGCTTACCGCGGTGCTTCCATTTTACGGTTATGCCCGGCAGGACCGAAAAGACCAGCCGCGCGTGCCAATTACGGCTAAGCTGGTGGCCAATCTCATCGTGGCTGCGGGAGCGAATCGCATTTTGACAATGGATTTGCACGCCCAGCAAATCCAGGGCTTTTTTGACATCCCCGTCGATCACTTATACGCCGCGCCGGTGATGTATGAATATCTCAAGAAATTGAAGCTGGGCGATCTGGCTGTTGTCAGCCCGGATGTGGGTGGATTGAAAATGGCGCACGCCTATTCGCAGGTGCTTGAGGCCGAATTGGCCATCGTGGCCAAACGCCGCAAGAGCGCCACCGAGACCGAAGCGATGGCGGTCATCGGCGAGATCAAAGGCAAGAATGTTTTGATGGTCGATGACCTGACGGAGACGGCCGGAACGTTGGTCAATGCAGCCGCGCTTTTGAAGGAAAGAGGCGCCCAAAAAATCATTGCGGTCGTCTCCCATGCTTTGCTCAACGACCTTGGCATCCAGAGACTGCGAAAATCAGATATTGACGAAATTATAACTACTGATACTGTCCTACGCCCCTTTATAGAAGGGGTGAAAATCACGACATTGTCGGTGGCCCCGTTGTTGGGGGAGGCAATTAAGCGAATTAATTGCAATTCGTCGGTGACCTCGCTCTTTGAGTTCAAAGGCGGGCGCACCAGTTAGTAAAGCTGGCGTCTCGGTGAGATTTGGCATATAACGCCATAAGTAAAAAGGTATAAAAGATGAAATCTGTCGCTTTAACCGCGTTTCCGCGGACATTGAATCGGCGCTGTGGCGCAAAGAAATTGCGCGCCGCCGCCCGGGTCCCAGCCGTCATTTACGGCCGGCACACCAAACCCCAGAATTTGGAGATCGACCTCAAGGCGATCAAAGACGTCATCCATGGCGCGGCGTCGGAAATCGTGCTGCTCGACCTCAATGTTGAGGGCGACACCAAGCCGAAACGCCTCGCGCTGGTGCAGGAAGTCCAGCACCACGTTTTGTCCCGCAAACTTCTGCACATCGATTTGCATGAAGTGGCCGAGGACGAAAAAGTCACCGTAAGCGTCCCGGTTGAACCCGTGGGTGAGGCGGCAGGCGTCAAGACTGGGGGCGGCACGCTGGAACACGTTTTGTTCAAGCTGAAAGTGCGCGCGTTGCCGAAGGATTTGCCGGAAGTGTTGCATGCCGATGTCACGAAGTTGGAAATCGGCCAGGCCATTCACATTGGCGACATGGTGGCTCCTCCGGGAGTTGAGATCATGGGCGACAAGCATATTTCTGTTCTTTCCTGCGCCGCGCCGGTCAGCGAAGCTGCGGAAGCCGCCTCTTTGGAAAAGGCCGGCACGCCTGCTGGCGAAGTCGAGATGACCAAGGAGAAGAAGGAAGAAGGCGCGGAAGGCGCCGCTCCGGCCAAGGCTGGCGACAAGGCGGCGCCGGCTGCCAAGGGCGCTGCCGCTCCCGCCAAAGGCGCCGCTGCCCCTGCAAAGGGTGCTGCCGCCGCTCCGGCTGCTGCCGCCCCCAAGAAGAAGTAATCGTTGGAGAACCAATATTTCATCGCGGGACTGGGCAATCCTGGTCCCGATTACGCCGCCACCCGCCACAATATTGGGTTTGTGCTGGTGGAACGATTGGCGGCGCGATGGGGAGCCGCCTGGGTTTTGGAAAAGAAATTTCAAGCCCGGCTGGCCAAAGTGGAACGCGACGGCCGGAAATTGATTTTAGGGCAGCCGCAGACGTTCATGAACGCCAGCGGCGACGCAGTCGGAGCCGTGGCGCGGTTTTATCAAGTGCCGCCGCTTAGGGTGCTGATTGCAGTGGACGACGCGGATTTGCCGACCGGGCAATTGCGAATAAGGCCCGATGGCAGCAGCGGCGGGCATCATGGATTGGATTCCGTCGAGCAGCAATTGGGAACGCGAGGGTATCCGCGGTTGCGGATTGGAATTGGCCGAAAGACGCCCGAGCAGCGGGAAATTTCGGGCCACGTTCTGGGGCGGTTCGACGCTGCGGAATGGAAATTGATGGAAGAAGTTTTGGATCGCGCCGTCCGGCAAGTGGAATGCTGGTTGAGCGATGGAATCAGCATGGCGATGAATAAATTTAACGGAGCCGCGACGGCTCCCGCAGAAAAAGGAAAATAGTGAAACGTTACGAAGGTTTGTTTATTTTGAATAGCGCGGGCAAGGAAGAGACGATCAAGGAATTGATCGACAAAATCTCCGCCGAAATCTCGACTGCCGGCGGCAAAGTCGAGACCGTGCAGAAAATGGAAAAGAAGCCGTTTTCGCGCGTGGCCGACCGCAAGCACAGCTCGGGTTATTACGTCAATTTCGTGTTTGAAGGAGGGCCCACTGTGCTTTCGACCTTGCGCACGCGCTTCACCAATAACGAAGATATTTTCCGCATTCTGTTCACGCTTGCGCCCGCTCCCAAAGCTGTCGCAGCGTAACGAATCTGGAGTTCAACCGGCTGCGCCATGGCAAGTTTCAACAAAGTCATTCTCGTCGGCAATTTGACGCGCGACCCCGAGTTGCGCTATACGCCGAAGGGCACGGCCATTGCGAAAATTGGCCTGGCGGTGAACCGCGTCTGGACAAGCGAATCCGGCGAGAAAAAGGAAGAGGTCACCTTTGTGGATGTGGATATTTTCGGCCGCACGGCTGAAAACGTCGCCCAATACATGCGCAAGGGCCGTCCCATTTTAATAGAAGGCCGCCTTCGTCTCGATCAATGGGACGACAAGCAAACCGGCCAAAAGCGAAGCAAATTGGGAGTGGTGGCTGAAACCGTCCAATTCCTCGGCAGTCCCGGCGAAGGTGGTGGCGGCTCGGGTGAATCAGCGGCGCCGCGCCGCGCCCCGAGCCCGGCGGCTCCCAAAGCGCCTGAACCTCCCGACAGCGGAGACGGTCCGCCGCCGGAAGAAGACGACGTTCCATTTTAAGAAAGAAAAAATTTATGCCAAAAACAGAAGTTATTTTGATTCAAAACATCGTGGGCCTTGGCGGCGAGTCGGATCTCGTGAAGGTTTCCGCTGGCTATGCCCGCAATTATCTTATCCCGCAGCAATTGGCCATCCCCGTTTCCGACGGCAACAAGCGCCGCGTCGAAGCTCTCAAGAAGCGCCGCGCCGAACGCGAAGCGCATGAGTTCAACACGATGAGCGAACTTTCCAAGAGCATCTCCAAGCTGATCGCTGTCTTGGCGGTCAAGACCGGCGACGACGGCAAGATGTTCGGCGCCGTCACGGCGGGAATGATCGCCGACCAGTTGAAGACGCAGTTCGACATCGCCCTCGACAAGCGCAAAATCCATTTGGAGCATCCGATCAAGACTCTGGGCGAGCACGAAATCGAACTCCGATTGCACGCCGATGTGCCCGCGAAATTGAAGCTCCGCATCGAAAGCACCACTCCGGTGGCCGCGCCGGAGGCTCCTGCGACCGGCGAAGGCCGGGACCGCGACCGTGGCGACCGCGAATCCGCCAAGACCGAATCCCGCGGCCACAAGCGCGCTGAACGCGTCAAAGAAGAAACCGCCGCTGTTCCTGAGTCCGAAAAGCCAGCCAAGTCCGAGAAAAAGAAAGCCAAGAAAGGCGAATAATTTTCAAAGAGTTCATCCCATCGAGCGCATCCACGCTCGATGGGATTTTTTTTGCTCCGGCAGCGCCAGCGGCGGGGAATATTTATAGAAACCGAACCCACAAACTCTTTGATCTCCGGGGGCTGAATGGATTCTTCCGCGAGTTCGGCGCGGCGCGGCGAGTGTTTCAATCTTGTATCGGAATTGTGGCAGGGTGCAACACTACGGAAGCACCGTGCAGCATTTCTTTCCGGCGCGAGAGCCCGGTTGAGCTTGACCCTTTGTCGGCGCATCGCGGCGACGGTCACATTAGGCCAGGGCAGGAGGGTCATCGATCCCTCTTTTCATTTTCCAGGACAGTCGAGCAACGCCTGAGAATGGTAAAGAAAACTTAATGTTCTCTTGGCCAAAACTTTATTTATCGCCCGTCTACTCATGGCGTAATTTGGCATTATATGCGCCTTTTGCTTGTCGAAGACGAAAAAAAGCTGGCTGAATTTGTTGCGCGAGGACTGCGCGACGAACTCTATGCCGTCGATATTTGCCACGATGGGGACTCCGCCTGGGGAATGATTTCCGTAAGCGAATACGATCTCATCGTGCTCGATTTGATGTTGCCGAAATTGGGTGGAACGGAATTGCTGAAACTCATCCGAAAGGGCGGTTCCAAAGTCCCTGTGCTCGTGTTGACGGCCAAGGACAGCACGGCGGAAAAAGTTCTTAACTTCGAATCAGGCGCTGACGATTACCTTACCAAACCGTTTGCCTTTGCGGAACTCCTGGTTCGAATCAAAGCCCTGCTTCGCCGTGGAGGCGCGGAACGCTCAAACATCCTAAAAGTCGACGATCTGGAAATTGACCGATTGAATCGGAAGGTCAAGAGGGCCGGCAAGAAAATCGACCTCACTGTCAAAGAATATATTTTGCTGGAATTCCTGGTGACGAACCCTGGACGGGTTATGTCGCGAAGAGTAATCATCGATCACGTCTGGGATGCAAGCTTTGAGGGGCTCACGAAAATTGTGGACGTCCACATTGCCAACCTGCGGGCCAAAATGGACACCGGCTATTCGAAGCGGCTGATTCATACAATTCGTGGTTTTGGATATTCGGTGGAAGTGGGGACACCATCATGACACTCCACTCGATACGGTTTCGATTGGTGGTTTGGTATGCGGGGCTGTTGTTCGCCTCCTACGTTTTGCTCGGTGCTTTGATCTACGCCGGGCTTCAGGCCTACCTCGTGCGGAATCTTGGGCTGACGCAGGTTCAGCGGGCGCAACAGATGGCGGAAACGCTGCTGGCCAACGTTGATAAAACGGGCGAGGCGCATGTGGTGGAAGAGATCAATTCATGGGTGACGCCCGAGGTGAATAACCGCTTTGTGCGCATCACTCGCGGCGACGCAAGCGTGCTTTACGTATCGCGTGACCCTCGCGATATGAGTTTCAAAGCCGCAGAGATTCCCGCCTTCCCCCAGCCTGTCACGCAGGTGACTTGGAAGCCCGAATATTTGGCAGACGGCAGAGGTATCGTGGTCGCAGCGGTTCCGTGCCAATCAGCATCAGGCAAACATTTCCTCGTGGAAGTTGGCGTTCCGCTCCAGTCGGCCCAACTTATCCTGCATCATTTTGTCATTCTCCTGGTCTCCGGGTTGGCAGTCATGGTCGTAGTTTCGATCGTCGGCGGGTATGTTTTAGTCCAAAATGCGCTGGCTCCCGTTGATCAAATTTCAAAAAGCGCCGAGCGAATCAGCCTCCAGAATCTGAGCGACCGCCTTCCTATCGCCAAGACCGGTGATGAACTTGAGCGCCTTTCGGTCTCACTGAACAATATGATTGCGCGGTTGGAGGATGCCGTGCGGCACAACCAACGATTTATTGAGGATGCTTCGCACGAACTGCGCACTCCTCTCACGCTCATCACAGGAGAGTTGGAGGCGATGGTTCAAGATAGGTCCCTGTCACAAGAATCGTTGCAAACATTGTCCAGCATTCTTGAAGAGGCGGAACGGCTTCGGCGGATTGTTGAGGGCTTGTTCGCCATTTCGCGCCTCGATTCTGGTGATGGAGAAAAAAAGTGGGCCCCATTCGATTTGGCTGAATTGGCCTCGAGCACCGCCGGGCAACTGGAACCGCTGGCGGTCGATAAAGGCATTGAGATTCAAGCGGCAACACCATCGGCGGTTGTGGTTGAAGGAGACCGGGCTCGTTTCAAGCAGGTTGTTGTCAATCTCCTTGATAACGCGATCAAATACACGCCCACCGGCGGCAAGGTGAGCATTTCAGTTGCGGCGCTTGACAGTCGGGCTGTCATGGAAGTGGGAGACACTGGTATTGGCATTCCGAAGGAAGCTCAACCGCGGTTGTTCGAACGTTTTTTCCGAGTTGATGAAGCGCGGTCCCGCGAACTGGGAGGGGCCGGATTGGGGCTTTCCATCGCGAAATCCATTTGCAGCGCCTACGGCGGGACCATAAAGGTCGAAAGCAACGAAGGCCAAGGCAGCCGATTTAAGGTTGAAGTTCCTCTGGCCGGCAACCCCCAAAATTCAAACTCACACAAAAATGGAAAGTGATTCTACCCTTCCCTCAACGCCCGAGTCTCCTTTCAATAGCAGTGCGCAAACCTCTCGCCCCCGTGGGGCGGTGGTGTGGAAAATCGTCGTCTGCGCGCTGATTGGCTTGGGTGGATTTATTCTTGTCGCCCACTCAGCTTCGCACGGCAAAACAATCCCCCCGGGTCAAAATGACGCGATTCTGACCGTGCCCGTCATTAAGGTGGATCGCGAAGACTTGAGCCGCAGCGAAAGTTTTGACGCCGAATTCCGCCCCTACCAGGTCATCGATCTTCATGCGGAAGTCGCTGGATTTGTGAAAAGCATCAATGTCGACATCGGCGACCAGGTGAAACAGGGCGATTTGCTGGCGACATTGGAAATTCCCGAGCTGCCCCAGGAAATTGAACGCGCGGAGGCGGCCAAAGTTCGCGATGAAAAGAAAGCTGACCAAGCCGCCGCGTCATACGAGGACGCGCATCTCAGCTGGACGCGCCTCGAAAAAATAAACGAGAGCAAGGCCCACCTGATTTCCCAGCAGGATTTGGACACGGCGCGGGCCAAGAATGCCGCTGCCGACGCGAACCTCGCCGCCGCGAAGGAAGATGTGAAAGTTTCCCAGGCGGAATTGGATCGGCTCATGGCCATCCAAAATGATTGCAAAATTATTGCTCCGTTTCCGGGAGTGATAACCAAGCGTTATGCAGATGTGGGAGCGCTGGTGCAAGGCGGAGTCAACCCAAGCGGCTCGGGCATGCCTCTGGTGCGGCTTTCCGAGAACGCGCGGCTGCGCCTCGACTTTCCCGTCTCGGTTTCCTACGTGCAATACATTAAGTCGGGAGTTCCGGTTGAAATTCAGATCGCTGCTACCGGGCGGATCTTGCACAGCAAGATCAGCCGTTTCACCCACAACGTCGACATGGCCACGCGCACCATGGATTCGGAAATCGATGTGCCAAACGAGGACTTGTCTTTGACGCCAGGCGTTTATGCCAGCGTTCGCCTGGAGTTGGAACGCCACGCCAATACGCTGACGGTGCCGGGGCAGGCACTCTCCAACCTGAAATCCCCCACCGCACTGGTTGTCAACGACAGGCAAGAAATTGAGGAGCGTCGTCTGACAATCGGCCTCGCTACGCCAGACCGTTTCGAGGTGCTTTCCGGTTTGAAGGAAAACGATATGGTTGTCATCGGCAATCGTTCGCAAATCAAAGTGGGCCAGAAAGTGGAAATTAAATTGATTGGCAAGGAGGATTTGTGAGCGCAGCCAATTTGACTCTTGAGCAATTGGCAGCGTTGCAGGCGCTCGACACCTGTTCCGCGGCGAACGCCATCGACAGTTTTCACGTTCGCCTGCGCAATGAGGGCTATGTCGATTCCAGTGTTCGCTGCTTTTTCCCATCGTTGCGGACAATGGTTGGCTATGCGGTGACACTTCGTGTCCGATCTTCTGCGCCACCGCCAACCGGGCAGATATACATGGACCGCACCGATTGGTGGGATTTCGTATTGACGATCCCAGCGCCGCGCGTGGTCGTCATTGAGGATGTGGACAGCGCGCCTGGAACGGGTGCATTCCTGGGAGAAGTCCATTCGAACATCTTAAAAGCACTTGGCTGCATTGGCGCGGTGACGACGGGTGCGGTGCGCGATCTCCCCGAAGTGGAAGGCATTCCGTTTCATTTTTTTGCGCGAAGCGTGGCGGTTTCGCATGCCTACGCTCACATCGTGGAAGTCGGCGGCGACGTAAGCGTCGGCGGTCTTACTGTAAAGTCCGGCGACTTGCTCATGGGCGACCAGCATGGAGTTCTTTGCATTCCGGACGAGATTGCCGCAGACATTCCCAGGGCCGCCAATCAAGCAGCGGAAAAGGAACGCGCACTCGTTCAACTCTGCCGTTCCAATGATTTCACCGTCCAAAAATTGCGGGCTGCGCTGCAACCGTAAAATCCCTCCAACAATCCCATGCCGAAATTTGCCATTCGTTACCCGTATCTCGTCTGCGTTATTTGCGTGGTCGTCTGCGTGCTGGGCATTTCCACCCTCGTGCGAATGCCCGTCGATCTGTTTCCGTCGATCAATATTCCGGTCGTGGTGGTTGCGACGTTTTACCAAGGCATGCCACCTGAGCAAATCGAGAACGACATCACCACGCATTACGAACGATTCTTTACTCTCGCCAGCGGCATCGATCACATGGAGTCGCGCTCGCTTCCAGGCGTGAGCCTGATCAAAATTTACTTCCAGCCCGGCTCTGATCCAGACACAGCTGTCAGCACTATTGGAAATCTCGCGGCGGCGGATTTGCGCAAACTACCGCCGGGAACATGGCCCCCGGTTGTGCTCAAGTTCGACGCATCCAGTCTTCCGGTTTGTCTGATTACATTGAAGGGTGATGGCTTGAGCGAAAAACAACTCCGCGACGCTGCTGACTTCGCCGTGCGCAATCAGGTTGCGAATGTTCCCGGCGCGTCAGTGCCCGAATCGTTCGGCGGCGTCCATCGGCAAATAATGGTCTACGTCGATCCTCTAAAGCTGGAAGCGCACAGCCTGAGCGTGATGGATGTCGTGCGGGCGGTCAATGATTCCAATCTCATTCTTCCCGCTGGCGATGTAAAAATCGGACCGTTCGATTTCAACCTCTACGCCAACAGCCAACTTACCGGCATGGACGAAATCAATAGCCTGCCACTAAAGACCGTGGGCAACTCGCCAGTGCTGGTCGGCGACATCGGCGTCGCAAAGGACGCTTCAGGCCAGCAATACAACATTGTCCGTGTTGCCGGGCAAAAGTCCGTTTATCTGCCGGTGCTGAAGCAGGGCGGTGACGCCAACACGATCGCGGTCGTCAGCGGCGTCAAGAAGATGGTGTCGGACCTCGTTGATGTGCCGGAGCAACTCATTCCCAAAGTTGTCTTCGACCAATCGGTGTTCGTGAAGAATGCCATAGAGAATCTTATTCACGAGGGAGCAGTGGGTCTCGTTCTCACGGGATTGATGATCCTGATTTTCCTCGGCAATTCCAAAGCGACCCTGGCTGTCTTTCTTTCCATTCCGTTGTCCGCGCTGGCTACATTCTTTGCGTTGGGACATGAAAACGAGACGATCAATTCGATGACGCTGGGCGGATTGGCACTGGTGTTCTCGCGGCTCATCGACAACTCGGTCGTGGTTCTCGAAAATATTTTCCGGCATCTGGAATTGGGTGAGTCACCAAGAGTGGCGGCGGAGAAAGGCGGCTCGGAAGTGGCGCTTCCGGTGCTCGCGGCCACACTCACCACGGCGGTAGTTTTCTTCCCGGTCACGTTCCTTTACGGCGTGAGCAAATTTCTCTTCACGTCGCTGGCGCTCTCCGTGGTGCTGGCTTTGGCGGCTTCCTATTTCGTGGCGCTGACGGTTGTGCCTCTCTTCTGCGCGAACTTTATCAAGGGAGCCCATGGCGCAGATCTCCACGGAAAACGCCCGTCGTTGGGACGGCGCTTGGTCGATGGTTTTAACACGAAGTTCAAACAGTTCGTTGATCAATATCAAATTCTGCTGATCTATGCACTGAATCGTCCGTGGCGGACAATCCTCTCCCTGACCGCCATCTTCGGAGCCAGCCTGCTTCTGTTTCATTTTGTGGGGGTGTCTTATTTTCCACGAACCGATCCCGGCCAGTTTGTAGTGAACCTCAAGGCAGCTACCGGCACGCGTTTGGAAAAGACCGACGCGTTGGTGCAGGAGGTGGAAAAAATCATCCACGAGGAAGTGTCGCCCGATGATCTCGAATTGGTGGTCGACAACACTGGCCTCGATCCCGGTTTTTCGGTAATGTATTCGAGCAACTCCGGCGAACACACCGCCTTCATTCAAACCAGTTTGAAAGAAGGGCACAAAATTGGCAGCTACGAATACATGGAGCGCGTGCGGCGGCGATTGCGCAAGGAGCTGCCGGAACTGACCGTATATGTGCAGCCGGGCGGATTACTCAACGCCATTTTGAATCTCGGATTGCCTGCGCCAATCGACATCCAGGTCAGCTCATCCGACTTGGAAGCGGCCCACAAAACCGCCACCGACATCGCAAACAGAATCCGGACGCTCGATGGCGTCAGCGATGTCCTCGTTCCGCAGGATGTCGATTATCCCGCGCTTCACTTGGACATTGATCGCCGCCGCGCGGGCGAACTCGGATTGACCACGAAGGAGGTTGTTAGCAGCGTCATCACGGCGTTGAACTCGGATCAAATGGTCGCCCCCAGCTTCTGGATCGATCCCAAGAGCGGCAACGACTACTTCCTTTCGGTGCAATATCCGGAGGGCCACATCAAAAATCTCGACGAATTGCAATCGATCCCGCTTCGGTCGGCCAGCCACCCGTTGCCGACCCGTCTCGATGCAGTCAGCAAAATTACCCGTTCGCTTTCCGCCACGGAAGTCGATCACTACCAGCTTAAACGTATTATTGATATTTACGTCGCGACCAAAGGCGAGGATTTGGGCGCGGTGATGAAGTCCGTCAACCACATCCTCGACGAAATCCAGGTTCCACATGGCATGCGGGTGAATGTTCGCGGAATGGTTCAAGGCATGACGTCTTCCTTCAAGAGCTTTGGCCTTGGGCTGATTCTCTCGGTCTTGCTCGTCTATTTGATTCTCGTTGCTCAATTCAAATCGCTCATCGATCCGCTGCTGATATTGTTGGCGGTGCCGGCCGGCCTGACCGGTGTCCTGGTTTTGTTGTTGTTGACGGGAACAACACTCAACGTCATGTCACTCATGGGAATCGTGATGATGGTGGGCATTGTCGTTTCCAACAGCATCCTCATTTTGGAATTTACCCATCGTCTGCGCGAAGATGGAAAAGAATTGCTGGACGCGGTCATCACGGCTTGTTGCGTTCGTTTGCGCCCTGTTCTCATGACATCGCTTGCCACCTTGATTGGTTTGATTCCGATGGCGGCCAAATTGGGCACCGGCTCCGAGGCTTACGCGCCGTTGGCGCGAGCCATCATCGGCGGGCTTTCGGTTTCCGTGGTGATCACTATGTTCATCGTCCCCGTTGCTTACCTGTTGGTTTATAGAAATCGCAAAGATAAGGCGCATGTGCCGTCTGGAATTCAACCCTCGCCCCTCCCAACATGAAATTGATCTCATCTTCGCGAATGCTGGCCCTGTGCTGCACTGTGATGCTGGTGTGGTCTGTTTCAGCGCAAACCACAAACACAGCACCTCGGGCTCTTTCACTGGAGGAGGCCCACGACATTGCGATCAAGAATTACCCCAAAATCAGGATCGCTGACTTGCAGGCGTCGATCACCAAGCAGAGTGTGCGCGAGGCGCGCGCCATGTTTTATCCCATGGTGAATGGCGAACTGACGGCGGTGGGAACACCCAACGACCAGAACAATACACTTTCAGCCGGAACTCTGCAGACCTCTTCGATTTATCCGCGTGAGGCCGATGGCGTGAATATCAGCCAGCTTATCACCGATTTTGGACGCACGGCCAATCTGGTTTCGAGTTCCAAACTTCATTCGCGCGCCCGCGAGCAGGGTGCGCTGGCCACGCGCGAACAAATCCTGTTCGCGGTGGATTCTGCCTATTTCGGAGCGCTCGAAGCGCAGTCCGTCCTGGAAGTCGCCCGCCAGACTGTTTCCACGCGGCAGGTGATCTTCGACCAGATATCGGAGATGGTGAAAAACAGCCTTAAATCGGATCTCGACGCCACCTTTGCTGAAGTGGATTTGGAGGGTGGCAAATTGTTGCTTGCCAGTGCCGAAACAGACTTGCAATCGTCGTTTAATTCCCTGGCGAATTTGCTCGGCGACCGAAACACCACCAATTTCGGCCTCGCCGAGATGAATTTTCATACCGCTGCCATCACCAACGACTGGGCACTGATTGAGGAGGCCCTCTCGCACCGGCCCGATCTTGCGCAAGTTCGCTTGGATCGCGACGCCTCTCGAAAGTTTTTCAAAGCGGAGCGTGACATTAATTATCCCACCATCAACGCCTATGCCGCCGCTGGGAATCTGCCTGTTCACTATTCGGCCATTGGAGACAATTACGAAGCGGCGGGCCTGAATATTCACATCCCGTTGTTCGAGGGATTTCTTTACACAGCGCGAAAGGATAAAGCCCAACTCGAAGCCCAACTCGCGGATGAAACGGTGCGCAATGCCGAGAACGACGCCATTCGCGACGTGCGCGCTGCCATCCTGAACGAGAATTATGCCGTCAAGCGCGTCGATTTAACCACCAAACTTCTTGCCAGCGCGAACAAAGCCTATGACCTCGCCCATGAGAGGTATCAAGTCGGCTCCAGTTCTATTGTCGAACTGAGCCAGGCTGAACTCGCCCAGACCCAGGCAAAAATTCAGCAAGCCCGTGCGAGATACCAATACCAAATCCGAAATTCCGCATTGAATTACCAACTCGGGAGGACGGGCACACAGCCATAAAAAGAAAGTGACTCGCAGTGAAAATGATGCTTGTCAAACAATTCGCACAGGTCGTGGGCGCGGTTTTATTACTGTCAGGATGTGCGCTTCATCCCGTGCCAATTGCCGATGCCGTCGGGCCCAATCCATTTCTTGCGCAGAATCCTTCAGGCAAGGGCGCAGTGCAGGTATTCACCGCAAAAGAAATGGAAACGCAAGCATGGGACGGGTTCGAAAACATGCGCCGCACCGGGTATTATATCTACAACGATGCCGGAAAGCTGATTGCGCACATCGGCGACAATAATCTTGGAAAATATGATTCCACACCAGCAAAGGTTCCCCTGGCTTCCGGCTCCTACCACATCACGGCGCTCATGGCTGAAGATTTGGGTGAATGGGTTTCGGTGCCGGTTGGGGTCAAACCTGGCGTCACCACAGAAATTCACTTAGACAAGAATTGGTCGCCTCCGGCATACAGCGCCGAAACCAATTTCGTCGGCACCAATGGCTGTTGGATAGGCTGGCGTGCGAAAAGCTCTCGTTAAGGTTTCTGCGATTGCCGCGCGTTTTTCGGGAGAGCCAGAACCTGCGGCTAGTTTGGGCTCCTCATTGGGCGGGAAAGATTCTCGCGAACGGCTTTGGCGATGGCGCCGCCTCGCGATTGAACGTCCAGCTTCGAATAGACGGCCCGCACATACGTGTCCACCGTGTGGTAGCTGATGCCCATTTGCGCCGCGATTTCTTTGGTGGTTAATCCGCGCACCATGCCATCCAGCGTTTCGCGCTCGCGAGAGCTCAGTCCATATTCGGGTTGTGCCGTTCGGGCGTGGCCTTGCTGCGCGAACATCGCGAGAACGATGCTGGCGACTTGCGGCGTCATCGGGGCGCCGCCAGCCAGGGCCTCCCGAATGGCGTCGGTGATGTTGGTCAATTCCGCGGTCTTAAGCAGATAACCGGAGGCTCCCGCGCAAATGGCGTCGGCGATGGATTGGTGGTCGTCGAAGGATGTGAGCACGATAACGCGTATCTGGGGAGCAAAGGCTTTCACCCGCATCAAGGCCGCCGCGCCGCTCATGCCCGGCAGGCCGAGATCCAACAGCAGCGCGCTGGGAAAATTGCCAGCCGCCAGAGCCGCCAGCATGTCTTCCGCGTCGGCAAAGGCGCGCAAATTGGGCGCGTCGACGATGCGGCATAACACGCGAAGCAGGCTTTGGCGGTAGGCTGCGTTGTCTTCAACAATCCACACGCTCAAGGCGTCAGGAGATTCGGTCATCGGCGTGATCTTAGTCATTTTTCACGAGACCTGCCTACTCACGATTTTTCGTGAGCTGACCATTTCTTCCAGAAGCTCCACGGGCGCGCGATGGGAACGCGCAAATGGACGCTGGTTCCTTGCCCGACCTTGCTCACGACGGCAATGGCGCCTCCCAACTCCTCCGCGCGCCGGCCCAAATTGCGGAGTCCGCTGCCAGTGGGAGGCGCGGAAGTCTCAAATCCGCGGCCGTTGTCCTGGACGTTCAATTCCAGGACGGTTCCATCTGTTTTCACGGAAATGGCCACTGAGGTGGCGTCGGAATGTTTCACGATGTTGTGGAGGCATTCCTTAAAGGCGTAAAAAACATTTCGCCGGAGTTCGACGCGGAGCGGCTCCGACAGCCTGCTCTCGGGCGCTTCTAAATTCCATTTTTTGCCAGCCAGCATGAGGGCCGCCAGTTCACGCATGCGGGCGATCATGCCGCTGACGTTGTCAAAGTCTGGGTTGGTGATCCAGACGATGTCGCGGGCGGCCTGGGCGGTTTGCCGGGTGAGCTGGGCGATGCTGGCCAGATCGCGGTGGCCTTGATCATTGACGGCCGCCTCAGCCATGAGGAGTTGGATATTGAGGCCAATGCTGCCAAGATTTGCGCCGATTTCATCGTGGAGGTCCCGGGCGATCCGCAACCGCAGATCGTTCACTGCCGCCACTCGGGCCATTCGCATCCGGTAAGCCAGGCAGACGCCCCCAAAGGCAATGAGCGCCACCGTCGCTTGAAAACCGGTTCGCTGCCAAAGCCAGGGCAGGACCGTGAAATCGAAAACAGCTCCCTGGCTGTTCCACAAGCCGTCGTTGTTGCACGCAATGACGTGAAAATGATAATGGCCAGGGCCGAGACCCTGAAAGTAAGCCACGCGTCGGCTTCCGGCTTCTGTCCAATCCTGATCCACTCCCTCCAGCCTAAATCGGAACCGCACGCTTTCCGGCGCGGTGAAGCTGGAGGCAGTGTAGTGAATCTCCAGCCGATTTTCGCCTGGCGGCACCGCGAGGTCAGTCAGGTTGGAAAAAGAGCCATGCGAACCATAGACAAAAGCGGTATCAATATGGACTGGCGGAGGAATGGTATTCGTCGTCAAGGCGGCGGGATCAATGACGCTAACGCCGCCGCTGGTGGCGAACCAGATGCGCCCATCGCTTGTTTTGCAGGCGGTGGGCTGGCGTCCCGGGGTGCATTCCGAGGACAGGAGACCCTCCGGCCTGCCCCAGTGAACAACGGTGGGATTGGTCCAGCCAATTTGATTGACAGGAATTCGGAAAATTCCCTGGGCTGAGCCGCACCAGAGCCATCCCATATTATCCTCGATCAGGCAACTGATTTGGCGGGGCAATCCCGAATCTGGGCTGCATCGAGCCAGCCGGCCTCCCTCAAGACCCCAAAGGCCCTGGCGATGTGTTCCAATGAAAAGATGGTTGGATTCTGACAGCAACGCCCGTGCGTCGTTGAAACCGTTGGTGGGGAAGTGAGTCCATTCTCCATCCTGCAGCCGCCATAGGCCGGTGCGGCTTGTTCCAACCAGAACGGCGCGCTCCGATCCCAGGATGGCTTTGACATCTCTCGAAGCCTCCACGGGAACATTCACCCGCCTGAGGACGTCGTTGGTTAATCTCCAAATTCCGTCGGCTGTTCCCACCCATAGCGCTTTTTGGTCATCTTCGGACAAACACGTTATGGCCGGCAGCGCCTTTTGCCCCTGAAAATCCTGAAATCCACCGTTTTGCCATCGCCGCAATTTGCCCGGGAAGGTTCCAACCCACACATGGTCTGCTGAGTCGCAATAGACGGTCCAGCCCAGCACAAAATCAGCCACGTGCGTGACGCGATTGCTTTTTTTTGCGTCGATGCAATCCAGGCCGGTTTGGCTGATGGCCCAAACGCGGTCTTGGGTGTCGCATGCGACTGAGCGGATTGTCTCGCCAGAAAGACCGCGCGACGAATCAATGACCTCGAAGAAGCGTTTTTTTATGCGCAGCAAGCCGATTCCGTCTGTCCCAGCCCAGACGTTCCCTTCGCTATCTTCCAGCAAAGCGCGAATAGCCGGGAACGGTTTGCCTCCTGTTCCGCGATAAAGATGGAGTTCCCCGGAGGAATCCATGCGCCACAGGCCTTGGGTCCAAGTGGCGATCCATACATTTCCCGCACGGTCCTCCAGCATCGTAGTCGCGTCGTTGAGCACGACGCGCAAGGGGACTCTAGCGGTCCATTTTCCGTCTTTCCAATGCAGCAGGGTTGAGGCCGTGGCGGCCCATAAGCCGCCATCCCGGGAGGGGTGCGCGGTGATGATATTGGTTCCGGCTGCCGCGGGAACTTCCTTTTTGAGCTCACGCCACTCAAGAAGGTGCGCCGCGCCATTTTCCATAGTCCATAAATCGCCTTGGGGATCGACCAGCACAGTGCCGGCGTTGGAGAGGGAAAAGGTTGGTGGAAAGCGCATGGAGTTGAATCGTCCATTTTCCCACATAATCATATTTGTTTGGAATGGCACATGGGTAAATGCAATGCGCCCCTCGGGCCCTTCACCGGCGAAGCTGAGCGGCATGTCAGGCAGGCCAAAGTGACCGGAGCAACGTTCAAACTGACCGTCTTTCAATCGCGTCACGCGCCAATCGTCAGTGACGATCCACAAATATCCCTCGCGATCCAAGCCGAGCATGTAAACGCCGCCGGTTCCGCTTAACTCTGGCGTATTTCCGGGATCAAATGACGTGAAATGGACTCCATCAAAGCGCACCAGGCCCCCGTATGATGCCAGCCACAGGTAGCCGTCCGCCGTCTGCTGGAGCCCCAGGATTGAGTTCTCGGGGAGGCCGTCCTCAACGGTGTAAATCGTTACCTGGTAATCGTCCTCCAGCGGGCTGGCATTCGACAGGGATGCGCCAGCGAGCAAGATTAAAAAAAATATCAGATGGCTGGCGGCCTTCATGCAAATCCCTCAATCATATCCGAGATGTTGAATGCTGGCACAAGCAGTGAAAAACTTTGGGCTCTAATTTAATTATTATAGAAACCTCAATCCTACCAGAACATCGCGGCGCGACAATAGAATTAGCGATATGAAGAAGGCATCGGCGTCATAGCGGATTTTGAGGCTCTGGCCTTGCCAGCCTCGGAAGGGCCAGCAACATGTTTATATGCGCGGCTGTCTTTTTGGTGTCGTCTCTTTAAGCCGCGAGCAACCCACACCGCTTTCCAAACCGCACTCCGTTCATCACGGGCTGCCAATGAGGCGTTGGACTTCGTTGAAAATATCAGAAAGGGATCTCGTTTTGTCCAAATAGCTGGCTACTCTCGTCAAAATAGTCTCCCGGACAGCCTCCGTTCCGAACACCGCGCCGGTCAAGAGCATGAGGGGCACTTCGGGATATAGCTTCCGAAATTCGTCAATCAGAATCGAGCCATCGCTTTCCGCGATCTGAAAATCCAGGATGATCAGGTCCGGCCGGTCCGCCTGGGCAATTTTCTTGGCGCTCTCGGCAGTGGCAGCCGTGCTCACTCGGTAGCCCATCATCGTCAAGCTTTCTTGCAGTAATTCGCGGATGTCTTTTTCGTCATCGACCGAGAGAATGTGCTTTTTCATGGGTATTGAGCTGTGGGAGCTAGGGCCGGTCATGGCGCATTTGCCGCGGCGCCGCTGCCAGTTCTGACCGTGACCACGCCTCCCACCACTTTATTGTCATCACGCAAGGGAATCAGATTGAAATGCACTTGAATGCTGGCGCCGGACTTCGTAAGGACGGAAGCGGGCCTCCCCTGCAGTTCGCGGCCGCCGTCCAAGGCGGTCGTGAGCGGATTGGCGGGCCCGCCAGGCGGCAGTTTCAGCACTCGCTCCAAAGACTGGGAAATGAGATCCTGCGGCTCCCATTGCGTCAGATGCGTCACTGCCGGATTGACGCGGCTTATGTTCAGGGCCTTGCTGATGACGAACACCATTTCGCTGATGGAATTGACAATTAACTGATTGTAGCGGAGCTGGTGTTCCAGGGCCTGGCTGGACCAGCGGCGCTCCAGGTTCTCCTTCTTAAGTGTCTGGTTGGATTCAACCAATTCGGCGGTGCGCTCCTGAACCTTCGCTTCAAGGTGCGCGTTCGCCTCTGCCAAGGCTGAGGCGGCGAGACGGCGCGACCGGAGATCATCGCGGAGCAAAACGCTTGCGATGGCGAGCAGCGCCACATTGACGAAGACACCAGCCGTTATGATGTGTTTCGTATTTTGCTCCTGGCGCACGGCGTCTGTGTCCCGTGTTTTCAGCAGTGATTTTTCAAGGTTATTGATTGAGGCGCTTTGCCGGTCAAAATCACTGGTGGATTCGCCGTCTGGATGGGTCAGCATGATTTGCCGGGCGCCCTCGACTCCGCTCTTCTGGCGGGCTTGGACAAGCTCTCTTGTAAAATCGATGTGCTTCTGGATCAATTTTTTCAGGTTTAGAATGCCATTCTGCTGGCCTTCTTCGGACGGATCCGAGCGGGTCAAAGCTATGGCATCTTCGAGGCATTCGGACATGGCCTTGTATGACGTGCGGTAATTGGCCTGGTCTCTCCCGTCTCCGCTTATCAAATACTGGCTCATGGCGGCATCGCCGGCGTGAAGGAAAGAAGAAATGTTGTCGACGTCCAGGATCACCGCATGAACATGGTTGACCCAGTCCGTTTTGTCCTTCGAGCGCTTGATGTTGTCGATGGAAATCCATGCCATCCCGGCAATGATGAGCAGCATCAGAAGGAAAAGTCCCACCAGTCGCTTTTCAATCGCATCCTTCATCGGCGTAAATTTATGTGCTTCTGATTCAAATTGGGCGCTTTCGCGAATTAGGATGCCATTGGCATCCCCCGACGGTCTCTCACATATGGGACATTTGCGAGACTTTCATTGACATGATTGGGCCAATTCATGTGGCAGTTCCCTTTCCATTTTATCACAAGGGGCATCCGGTGACGGCGCAGGCGTTTCGAACCTTGCTGGCGCGATTTTGCGCCGAAAAACGTTGACTCTGAGCGCCATGCCAGGCTACGCTTGCTGTGTGTTTGATTCAAATGAGGCCACTCGTTGTTAGATCAGGCGTGATCGCGATCTTGTGGGCCACCGCTCCGTTCGCAGCTTGCTACGGGCAAGTAACCCTTGCCTGGAACCCATCGGAAACTCCAGGCGTGAGCGCGTATAATGTTTGCTGGGGTGCGAGCAGTGGCGTTTATGCGTTTACCAACACCTATCCCAGCTCGCAGACAACCGTGTCCGTTACCAACCTTCCTGAGAACCAGGTGTGTTTTATTGCGGTGCAGTCTGTTTTGGCGGACGGGACTGTCAGCGACTTCTCCAACGAAGCAGTTTTTACCAACAGCCCGTCCGTCTCGCCTGGCGGCCCTCCGAGCCCCTCATTTTCATCCACATCCACTAACGCGCCTAACTCAGCTGGTTCAACCAACAGCGGCAGCAACAGCAACCTTGCCGGAGCCTCCTTGCCGGCCACCAATGTTTGGGGCATTCCGCCGTTCCTAATCATGGCAAAGTCCCAGGGAGGAGAGACGAGCCTGAATCTTGCCGGAACCGTTGGAGCGGCGTTCACGATTCAGAGCACGACTAATCTCTCGTCGCAAACGAGCTGGGAGACGGTCACGAATGTGGTTTTGACGAACGCAATCAAGGAAGCCCAGAGCAATCAATCATCGCAAGCCCAGGGACTGCTGAACATGGCTTATGCGCCCGCTCTGCAGGAGATACCGGTTTCCTTCAGCAATTCAAGGCGGCAGC
This sequence comes from uncultured Verrucomicrobiae bacterium, assembly GCA_963764165.1. Taxonomy (GTDB): domain Bacteria; phylum Verrucomicrobiota; class Verrucomicrobiia; order Limisphaerales; family Palsa-1400; genus Palsa-1400. The sequence continues at coordinate 1,290,359 of CAVXRD010000001.1, read as the reverse complement.
AGTACTTTCGCGCTGTCATGCCCTACGACTACATGATTCTGGCCAGCACCGTCCTGACCAATCAGGGGTACACGCCGCGCCTGATTGTCGTCAACATGCCGGGCTTTGTTGACGACGTCTGTTATGTTAATGAAACGAGCAGTTTCATTTCCTGCAGCAATTATAACATGCAGGTGACGGGTTCCGGCTCAACCATTCGCCAGATTGCCATGTCGCTGGCAGGTTCGTTGAATCAGGACTGGACTTCCGCCTCCCAGTTCATCTATTCGAACGGTTACGGCCAGATTCTGGCTACGGTCGTCGAAACCGAGCCGGCTTCTTCCGATCCGATCCCAGGACAAAGCCCGCCGGGCCCTCCGATTATTATTAACTTTTAGTGGGGTCGCGAGTGGGTGGTTCAGCCGGCTGTGGCTCGCCATGCTGCCGGCGGCTTGTGCTGATGCTCAAATGCGCTTTGCGCAATTCTTCATTTGCAAAGCAGTTTTTCTATGCCGTGTTGGGCAATTTTATGTTGATTTTTGTTGACTCTTGTTTTGATTGCCTGCTAGGCTTATTGTTTGATTGATTGAAATGAGGCCACTAATCGCCAGATTAATTTTGACGGCCCTCTTGTGGATGAGCGGCCAGTGCTGTTCGTGTTTCGGACAGATCACTTTGTCGTGGAGCCCGTCGCTGACGCCGGGTGTGACGGCCTATAATGTATGTTGGGGGACTGGCAGCGGCGTTTATGCTTTTACCAACACGTATCCAAGCAGCCAAACCAACGCCACGCTCACCGGTTTGGTGACAAATCAAGTGTATTTTATTGCGGTTCAGGCTGTTGTGCAATCCGGAGCCGTCAGTGGGTTTTGCAGCGAAGTTCGCTGCACCAATGGCGTGGCGGGATCGTACGCAAACGGTGTCGCCGGATCTAATTCAAATGGAGCCGCGGGTTCTAATTCAAATGGTGTCGGGGGAGCCGTCTCCGGTTCCACGACAGCGATTCCGCCAGTCGCCTCCACGCTGTTTGCAAGCAACATAATGCCCACCTCCGCGACTCTCAACAGCCTGGTTTATCCGCAGACCGCGGCGACCACGGTTAGCTTTGCCTGGGGAACGAACGATAGCTTCGGGAACACGAACCTTGCGGCGACGCTGCCATCGGGACTCGTCGGATACAATGTAAGCAACAGATTGACCGGATTGAGTCAGGGCACAGAGTATTTCTATGCGGTGGTGGCTTCCAATGCAAATGGGGTGGCGGTAGGAAACATATCCAATTTCACAACGACGATCGCGCCTGTGGTCGGGACGCTGTTTGCGAGCAACGTGACGGGCGCCTCCGCGACTCTCAACGGCCTGGTTTATCCCAAAAACGCGGCCACCACGGTTAGCTTTGCCTGGGGTACGACCGTTAACTTGGGGAGCACGAACCTCGCGGCCACACTGCCATCGGAACTAGGCGGATACTATGTAAGCAACACCTTGACCGGATTGAATCCAGGCACACAGTATTTCTATGCGGTGGTGGCTTCCAATGCAAATGGGGTGGTGGTGGGAAACATATTCGGTTTCATAACGACGACCGCGCCCGTGGTTGGGACGCTCTTTGCAAGCAACGTGACGAGCACCTCCGCGACTCTCAACGGCCTGGTTTATCCCAAAAACGCGGCCACCACGGTTAGCTTTGCCTGGGGAACGACAGTTAGCTTGGGCATCACGAACCTCGCGGCAGCGCTGCCATCGGAACTAGGCGGATACTATATCAGCAACAACTTGACTGGATTGAGTCCGGGCACACAGTATTTCTATGCGGTGGTGGCTTCCAATGCAAACGGCGCGGCGGTGGGAAACGTCTTCGGATTTGTAACTGCGGCCGCACCCCCGGGCGCTGCCGATGTTCATGGCGGCCCGCCAAGTCCATCATCACTTGGCGGTTCGACGAAAAACGCAACCTCGCTAGTTTCCCACAACAGCGGCAGCAATACTAACCTGGCTGGAACTTCGACTCCAGCCACCAATGTGTGGGGCATTCCGCCGTTTCTCAATATGACGCTGTCCCAGGGAATGCCAAACCTCAATCTGGCCGCCACGGCGGGGGCAACCTTCATGATCCAAGGAACCACCAATCTCACTTCGGTTACGAGTTGGGAGACGATTACCAATATCACGCTGACAAACGCCAGCGACGAGACGCAGAGCAATCAATCGTCGCAAACCCCAAACTTGCTGAGCCTGGCTTATGCGCCCGCTTACCAACAGGTGCCGATTTCCTTCAGCAATGGAGGGAATTTTCAATTCTACCGCGCTGTCATGCCCTACGACTACATGATCCTGGCCAGCACCGTTCTGACCAACCAAGGATATACGCCGCGGCTCATCGTGGTCAACATGCCGGGCTTTGTGGATGATGTCTGTTATGTCAATGAAACCAGCAGTTTCATTTCATGCAGCAATTATATCATGCAGGTGACGGGCTCCGGCTCGACGATCCGCCAAGTGGCCACTGCGCTGGCAAATTCGCTTGGGCTGGACTGGACTTCAGCATCGCAGTTCACCTACTCGAACGGCTTCGGCCAGATACTGGCCACGGTAGTCGAAACGGAATCGGCCTCTTCCGATCCAATTCCGGGGCAAAAACCGGCCGGCGCCCCTGTTGCCATTAACTTTTAGTTGGTGGCGGTTTGGAAATTAACGGCGACAGCCTTGGCCAGCGTCGCGGAAAAAGAGCGGACAGTTTTTTGAACGCTGCCAACGGAATTATATGTGCGCTGCCCGGACGGATAACCCAGCAACACAACATAATCGAACGGCTTTGGCCGGGGCGAGCCCCTCTTAAGGCGAGGCAGATCGGTCAGCAATACAGTTCCAATGCATGGCGAACCCGGCACCGCGCTTTCGACCAGATCGGGTGACCGGCGGGTGCTGACGCTTCCGGGCACAAGCCATGACGAGCCCAAGGTCGGACGCTGAAGGTCAGTGTAGCCGCTTTCAACAACCAAGCCCTCTGGCAGCACTTTAAGTATCTTGCCGCAGATCAGGCGGCGGCTTTGGATGCAATCCGCCCTGATTTTTTCAGAGCGTATTTCGGCTGTCTGGCTGTTTTCACGGGAGGGCGCATTGGTCTGGGCGCTTGCGCCAAACGCCGCGCACCAGAGCAGGGCGGCTGCGGGCGCGGCCTTGAAAAATCGAAGGCCGGGCTTCATTGTTGGATGACGCGGTAAAAGTGCGCAGGGAAGTTGGTGGTCACGGGGGCTACCATGTAAAAGGAGTTGGACTGCGCGGTATTGGTTCCCACAGTGGCCCAGTCGATAAGGTTCGTGGAAGACTGCAATACATAATTGCTCCCTGCCGCGCCAATCACCCCAAGCTGAACCTCCCCGTTGCTGAGAAAGCTCAAACCCGCGAAATAAAGCGGCTGGACAAGGAATAATGCGCTGTTTGCCGCGCCGGTGTTGTAATTGGCCTCAAAGGCGCTCGCGGACAGGGTGGTGTCGCTAAACAATTCGAAGGGTCCGGTGTAGCGCAGCGAATTCGTCGTGGGCAGAGATCCGTCCAATGTATAATAAATGATGGCGTTGTTATCGGGCGGAGTCAGCGCGACGGCCACCGAAGATACGAAACTTCCGCCGTCTGGCGTGATGGCGGGAGGCGCCAGCGCCGGAATGCCAGGCAGGCTGTTAATCCACTCGGTGATCAACGCGACGGCGTTAGTATCGATCAGGTTGCGGAAATCCGGCATCTGAATATCTTGATTGGTCGTGTCGATTCGCGACACAAGCACGGATCGCCATATATCCTTGTCCTTCACGACGCACGCCCCATCCGAGATGCCGAGCGGGAAGGCGGCGGGATAATTCGTGATGTTCTGCTGGGCCAGCGGCGTGTTGTAACGCGCATCCCAGGTGATGCCTTGTCCGCCGGGTTGATGGCACTCGGCGCAATTGGCGTCCAGATAGGAGCGCACTCGCTGCTCAGCGGATGCGGCCAAATTCGTTATCGCCGAAAGATTCGTATAGCTCGCAATGGCTGACTCGTTGATCGCGGGGTTGAATAGCCCAAGTCTGTTCAGCGTGCGCAATTGATTGTCGGTGACGCCTGTGGCGGGATAGGTCATGCTGCCGTTTAACTGGCGCGTGCTAATTCCTAAAACGTTAATGCCGGTCAAGCTTCCAGCGACGGGAGAGTTGTGGCACTCCATGCAATCCGAAGAGCTTGCGTAATACCAATTTTGCGTTCGCACGCCCGCCGCATTTGTGATCAAAATGTTTTCCGACAGGCTAGCCGAAAGCAAATCCGCGTCACTGTTATCAGGCCGCCACTTATAGTTCACGCCATAAACGGAACCGTTGTTGTCGCGCACCAGTATCTCAGTTTCCAGGCGGCGCACGGTGGAGTTGGTTTCGTTGACGAGGAGGTCAAAATTCTTCACAAAAACGCTGCCGGAGGGAAATGTCCATGGATTGGTAGCTTGAAATTGAATCTGTTCCGCTGGGGTGATCACTCCGCCATTGTTCGGCACGGCCATCAGCCAACTGCTTGTCGCATTGTCCTTCCACTGTGGCGCATTCGGCGCGTAGGGAATCAGTCCGGCGGCCGGAGCACGGCCGGCGGTGTTGCTAAAGACGCCGGTTTCCGAAAGCAAAGCAGGCACCAACCCATTGTTCGCGGAAGGCATGTTGAGGAACGCATTCACCTTCGCGTTGCTGGTCAACCCGTAAGGAAGTCCGCTGCCCGCGCTCACCGTGATGGTGACCGGCGCGGAAGTGGAGCTTGCACCACTGCCATCCGTCGCAACGGCGGCTAAAACGTAATTCCCGGCAGGCATTCCCGTTGCGGTGATGGTATAAGGAAGGTTGGCGGAGCTTCCCAACAAATTGCCATTCGCATAGAAACTTACATTGGTGATGGGATTATAGGTCGCATCGGCCTCGGCGCTGACGGTCACGCTGGCGGTGGCGGTAAAGTTGGTCGCGCCGTTGGCCGGAGATGTCACCACGACAGCCGGCGGCGGATTGCTGAAGGGAAATAATTGCGTCTCAGGTATGATGGCTATTGGAGTGGAGGGACTGCTCCACGAAAGCGAAACAGAGGCGTTATTGGTCTTTTGGTAGTAATCCAATTCCAAATTGTAATATTGCTGTGCGGTCATCTCCATGCTGGCACTGTTCGTCGTTGCGCTGGTCTTGTCAAACCAATCATTGATAAGCAATTGACCATTGACATAGAGCCGCACGCCGTCGTCCGCCGTGGTTGTGAACGTATAAAGCTCGGAATACTGCGGTTCCAACGAACCGGTCCAGCGCACAGTGAAATTCGTGGCGCCCACTGCTGGATTTGGCCCGGTCATGCCCCAATTAAAATTGATGGTCGAATTCGTCTCCACCAAGGCCGGTGTGCCGCTGAACGGATTCGCGCTTGTATGGTTGCCAAAGTATTGACCTAATAAACCAATTCCATTGCCAGTGGCCGCATTGTTGATGAAACTGGCGCTGGCCACTCCGCTATTGACCGCTCCCGGGATGACGGCCATGGCTTGCACGTTGGCGCTGACGGTTAAGTTGAAGGGGCCGGTGTAGGCTCGGGAATTGGTGGTCGGCGGCGTTCCATCAAGCGTGTAATAAATGGAAGCGTTTGGCGTCGCATCCGACAGCGTGACGAGCGTGGAATTGGTGAAAAGTCCGCCGGCTGGCGAAATCATCGGAGTGGCCACGAAAACGCTATTTCCATAAACCGACAGCGCATACTGAGTGCCGACAATCACCTTTCCATTCACGACTGTTGGCGTGGTCATGATGATGGCGGAACCAGGATTGTCGCGCGGGAAGTTCTGGCCGCTATTATAAAGCTCCTGCGCCAGGTTGGTGGCATTAAAGGCATGCAGGATTGCCGCTCCTCCCGTGCCGGAGCCATCGGATTGGAGAGCCCAAACGATGGCGTTGTTTGTTCCATTGGCTGAAATGCAGGGTGTGCCGCCAGAGGCAAAACCTCCGAAGGTAACCATGGATTTTGATACAGGCGTGGGAGTGATGACTGCATTGCTAATGAAGAAGGCTCTCATCACATCGCTGTTGCCTTGAAAGTAAATTTGGTTGTTGAAGTAAGCAGGCGTGCTCCATGAACCCGCGATGGCCCCGGGAACCTCCTGCACAACTTGGTTATCATTTGCCGGATTGAAATGCCCCATGTTATCGCGATCGACCAGCCGCAGTGTGCCATCCTTACCGCAACCAATCATAAGGTGCGGATGGGTGGCGCTGCCGACAGAATCCGGCAATAGGATTGCTCCGCCGGAACCCAGGTCCGTGTCATTTGCGGCCATGGCCGCCTGATTGTAGGGAGTGAAGTAGTCTGCGATGGCCATGCTGTTGGAAGTGGTGGATAGCTTGACGAAGCTATCTCCGTAGTCGCCTCCATTCGTGCTCGCGCTGAAACTGCCGTTGCCCGTTACAAAATACAGATTGTTGCTGGAATCCGCGCAAGGCCCGTCCCCGCCCATCCAAAGCCCGCCCTCGGCGGCGTTGATGCCGAAGACTGCGGTCGAGGCATTGGGCGTGGTGCAGAAAACATTGTTTGCCGATGATTGGAGATTGCTGGCATTGAACCCCACCACCCAGCCATGGTAGGGGTCGGTATCCGCGTAGCTTCCGAAGGCGACGTATAGATTGCCACCGGCCAGCATCAATCCGGGGCGCTGCAAGTGTTGTTTGGCATTAAATCGCACGATGCCGTTGCTGCTGTCTATGCCGACGCCGGTCACCGAATTTGTGACGGCGGCTGGACTGTAAGAGCGTTCTGTGCCGTTGGTGATGTTAATAGCGTGAATGCGATGAAAATAATTTGTCGCGATGCCAATTTCGCGAGTGTGGACGTCGACATAAAGTGTTCCGGAAGCAAGGTCAATGACGGGCGTTCCGGTGATTCCAACGACTGGGTCAATGTCGGGATAATATGACCCCGTGCCGCGATTTCCGAATTCGTCAACAAAACTGGACACGGCGAGCCCAAGATTCGTCTTCCAAATTATCCCACCATTGGAGCCACTGTTGCTATCCGCGTCAAATGCGTAAACGGTGTTATTTTCCGTTGCGGCGAAAACGACGTTGTGCGCTCCCAGCCCAGGAATGACCATGCCGGAAACGTAGAGAGGCTGGGCAATCACCAATCCATCTGTCACATATTGAAGCAGGCGGCCGAAGGTGGAAACATTGACATTAGCCAGTGTCAAGAGAACTTCATTGGTGTCGGCGCCGCTTCGCGCATTATCGTTATGATAAGTCACCATGTTCTGCGTGGCGGGGTTCGGCTGTGGAAGCACGATGACTTCTGCGGGTGCGCTGGTCACGATGCCAATGGGATTGGAGGCTACCAAGGTATACGTTCCCGCTGCGTTCGTTTGCAAAGAGACAAGCGTGAGCGTGTTCCCGGCCGCGTTGGGAATGTTAACGCCGTTTTGCTGCCACTGCAATTGAATCGGCAGAGTCCCGTTGACGGACGCACTCAACGTCAACAGCCCTCCAACGTAGTTCGTGCTGTTTGCGGGAGTTGGCTCCCCGGCAAATATGGGCTTGCTCGCAGGGCTGATTGTTACGGCCAGCGTCGGACTGATGGTAGTTCCGGAAGCATTGGCGACGACGACATCATAGCTCCCTGAGTTCGTCACGACGGCATTGGAAAAAGTTAGGGCGGCCGAAGTGGCCGCTGGGATATCGGAGCCGTTTTTTTGCCATTGGTATTGATAGGGTGGCGTGCCGACTACATTTGCCTTCAGCGAGATCGGCGTTCCGGCGTAAACTGTGTTGGAAGGCGAGGCAAACGGAACGCCAACCTGCGGTGCGGCTGAATAGGAGCCCAGCAAAGCCGCAATCTGCTTGGCGGAGAATTCCGTGTTATAAAGCCGCACATCGTCAATGGCTCCGTTTAGGAATCCTCCACCGACTCCGGTCTGGATGCTCCCAATGCGCAGATTTGGAGGCGCAACGCGTGGGCCGGTGGGGCCAATGCCGGACGCGCCTAACGCGCCGTCCACATAGACATTCATAGCTCCATTGGTCATATTCCAGGTGGCGGCGAGGTAATGCCAGTTGCCGTCATTGATTAAATTGGTGGAAGCCAGCGTCGTATCCGGTTGGCCAATTCCCAATGCAAAACTGCCACCCACCAATGCTGTCCCGAAGTCGGTCGTGACGCCGGCTACTTCGCCATCGACAAGGCCTTCGCCGGAATACCAGTTCGGTCCACCTGCCGTATCAGCGGTCTGGACCCACATGGAGATCGTAAAGCCGTTGCCAGTGGTTCCAATAGACTCTGGAATTTGGATGTAGCTGTTGCCGTTGAATGCCGCAGCTTCGGAGCTGATATACGCCGGTGAGACAAAAGTGGCGCCGGAGTTAACACCATTGTTGCCGTTGCCGCTGTAATCGAGCACATCGCCGTCCAACGGATAATAAGCTATTGGCGGTGGCAATGGAGAAACTATCAAGCTGGAACTGGTTCCAGTGACTCCGTGAACAGTGGCACTGATCGTGGCGTTGCCAGCGCCGATCGCTGTAATCAATCCATTGCTGCTGACAGACAGCACGGAAGGTTTGCTGCTGGTCCAATTGGTGGCGCTGGCGGTGGCAGGGTAGTTTGATACTTGTAGAAGGTTTTCGGTGACGGCGGCCTGTTGAGTTTGGCCAACTGCCATGGTTGTATTGGTCACCACCACGCTGACGGAAAGCGGATTTAGGTTCGTCAATAGAGTAACGGTCAATACGAGGGCCGGGCTGGTGTTCGTGCCATAGTAATTGCCTGCGATCATGTCATAGGTTCCCGAGTCGCTTGCCGCCGTATTCGACAATACCAAGGCCGCGGCTGTTGCAGCGGAGATGTTAGTGCCGTTCTTCTGCCATTGATATTGAAACGGAGCGGCTCCGGCGACAGATGCTCCGAGGGTCACGGTTGTTCCGGCAAAGACGGAATTGCTTGGTGAGGCAGTGGGCAGTTGTGGCATGGCGGGGGAGGTAGATAACCAACTGCCAGTTTGATAAATAGCAATGTCCGCAGGCGCGAGCGCCGCGCTGGCGATGAGCAAATCCTCAATCCAGCCTTTGAATTGGTTGTTATCCCCAACTGTCTGGCCTACGAGAAAGGCAGTTCCTTGGACATTCGGAGGCGTTGGCGCGCGCGCCCCGACATTGCTGCCATCCACATAAAGAATTTGATTCGTTCCATCCCAAGTTGCGACGATGGAATGCCAATTGCCGTCGCCCGGATTGTCGGCTAGCCCATCAACGTAGAAGTCGTTCGACCACCAATAATTATCCACGCTATCTGGATTGTCGCTCGAATCGCTCAGGCGCAGCGCGTTGCAGTTCCCTTGATTGGCGCTGCCCCAGCTCACGAATCCTCCGTCGACGGGATTGCCGGAATCCGTCTTCTCCCAGACCGCGATTGTGTAGGGGTTTGCGCCAACGGGCACCGCCGCCGGAAAGGCTCCCGACAGCGTGGTCATGGTGCTGGCGCCGTCCAGATAAAGCGCGCCGCCAAACAAACCCGCGCTGCTATAAACCGGCGAGCCACTCGCTGCTGTCAACGTGTTGCCGAAGCTGCCGCTGTCGAGCCCGAGATTGGCCGAATTATTGAATTGCCAATAGGCAACGGTGATGGCGGCGGCGCGATTGGTATGGACTACTGTAATGGCCGGGCTGGTTCCCTTGATCCCATTCAACATGGCGCTAATGGTCGCAGTGCCAACGCTGACTGCCGTAATCACGCCGTTGCCAGATACCGTCAGAATGTTAGGGTTGCTGCTGGTCCAATTCGTGGCGCTTGCCGTCACTGGCACATTGGATGCCTGCAAGAAATTGGCGCTAACGACAGCCTGTTGGTTTTGGGACGCCGCCATGTTGGTCGAGTTCACGGAAATCGAAACTCTGTTCGGCGTAAGGTTTGTTACAAGGACGTTTGGACCAGCCATCGCGCTGACGGCGATATACAATGGCGAAACAGCGCCGCTCCAAATCCGCAATTCGTCAATGCTTCCGGCAAACATCGGGTCACCGCCGAATTCATCACGGCCAAGCCAATTGTTGAAGGTATTGCCATAATTCGCCGGCGAAAGATTTGTTGGAATCGCGGCGCTCGCCAATTGGACGCCATTCAAATAGAGGCGCGCCGTTGCGCTGGCGAGGTCGTAAGTGAGAACCGCATATTCCTCTACATTGAGCGGCATCGGGCTGTTGGGAGAAATCACATCCACCTCGTCTCCGCCGGTCAAATTGAAGGCACCCCGAAAGTCGTTTGCGCCGCTGTGAGGAATGAGCGAAATATAGGCCGTCCCGCCAGTCGGCGGCTGGCCGGGGCCCGCGGCGCTGTTCCCAAAACACCACGCTTCAGCCCAAACCGAGCCTTCGATGTCCGTCAACCAGCACTCCACCGTGATGGATGCGCAGTTGCTGACGAGTCCATTGGGCAGCGAGACGTAGCCTTCTGGATTATCCGAGTCCCCGCCGCCCGGCAATACAAGCGAGCCGTTGGTAATGTAAGCATTGCCAATCAAAGTCCCATTTGCCGCACCCACGGTGTCGGACGCATTATTGGCAAAGCTGTAACGATGCTGAAGCGTTTGGGCGGAAAGCGCGCGTGGCGAAAGCAGCCCAATTAAGGCAGAAATTGCAAAAAAGACGCTAGCCGCAACGCATCTGCGCAAAACAACAATCAGTATCATGTGAGCACAACTTCCCTGGTGGAGTATTCCATTCAGTCTGCCATGGATTGCGCGCCAACTCAACCAGTGATTCGGTAAGGCCGGGGCCTGCGAATCCGTTCGTGAGGTTCAAATCACATCCTGCGATTTTGGCGTCACGCAAAATCAGGCGCCGCCAACGTCGTCTGTCCTGACAGGCCGGTTCCTGGTCAACTCCCGGGGCGAACGGTTCAAACTCAAATTGACAGGGTTGGAGCTTTTGTTTGAGCAAAAAAGAGAGGCACCCTTGCGGGTGCCTCTCTCAAATATTCAGACTTCAACCTAAGAATGTCTTAGGGGAAGAGCAGGCGGATATCTCCGAGAGCCGAGGTATATTGGGCTTGGCCAGTGGTGAAGTTGCCCGCGTCCGCGGCGTTCTTGAGCCAGTTCACGCGGAAGCTTCCAGAAGTGACCTGTTGAGCGCTGCCGTCACCGAGCAGGAGGTTTCCGGCGCCAGCCAGATTTCCAGCGGAGTGAAGTTTCGCAGACCAGCCAATCAAACCAGTGCTCGGAGTTTCGGTAGCGCCACCAGAGGTGACGGTAACAATCGTGCCGTTTGTATTGATGATCACATCAGCGCCGGTAGGAGCGTTGCCGGGAGAGCCGGGGCTGGCATTGGGGCCGGAAAGGCCGTAGTTGGGGTCTTGCGCTGTGCCTCCCGCGCCAGTGTAACCAAGGTTGCGGTCGCCACCGAGCAAGGATTGGGGATACGTATCATTGGCGCCGACGCCTACGAAATACGAGCAGCCGGCGTTATTGAACGTGCCGGTCGTGGCTTGAGGAGCGGGGCTTGATCCATTGACCGCAGCAAACACGGTTGTGGTAGATGGGTAGAAGTTCGTTCCAGCATTGCGGTCGTCTGATGGGCAAATGACGACTTTGGGCGATTGACCCATTTCGTTCTGCATCAAGGTATAGTTGTAAAACGTATACGGAGCCAGGGCCGGAGTGCCGGAGGTGACATAGTCATTCCAGCCGCCCAAGGCGACGGATTGGCCAGCCGGATAACGGTCGCCGTTATCGTTCGACCAGATGCGGTACGCTGTGCCGACTTGTTTCAAATTGTTGATGCAAGAAATGCGTTGTGCCTTTTGCTTGGCGCGGGCCAAGGCGGGCAAAAGCATGCTCGCCAAAATGGCGATAATCGCGATAACGACCAACAACTCGATTAGAGTGAAGGCCCCGACCTTTCTGTTCCGTATTTGTTTCATATATATCTGTTTGTTAGTTTGGCATTGGAGCGCGCACTGGACTCGTTTTTATCCGTGTTTACTCGATTGGTTCCAGATTTAAGCATAGTCAGTGCCATATATCCGCAAATTGGAAGTTCCTGCCGTGCCGTCCCGGATTTGGGCTGTTTTTGCCTATTTTCCCCAGGTTGCGTGAATTTTTCACGCATTTCGCGTGACAAAAACACGCGATTTCTGCGTTTATTCCGCGCATTAAGCGTTAAATTTAAACACCATCACGTCTCCGTCCGCCACTTTGTATTCTTTGCCTTCCATTCGATATAGTCCACGCTCCCGCGCAACAGCGGTGGAACCACATTGTACCAAATCATCGTACGCAACTGTTTCCGCCTTAATGAAACCGCGTTCGAAATCGCTATGGATGACGCCCGCCGCTTTCGGTGCCGTATCCCCTGCATGAATCGTCCAAGCGCGGACTTCCTTCTCACCAGCGGTAAAGTATGTCCGAAGCCCCAGTATATGGTACGTGCTGCGGATCAGAGCTCCCACGCCCGACTCGTCCACGCCGAGTTCTTTTAGGAACGCCGCCGCTTCCTCCGGCGACAAATCTACCAAATCGCTTTCGATTTGGGCTGAAATCACGACTGTTTCACACGAGTGGTGAGCTTTGGCGTAATCTCGAACTTTAATTACATATGGATTGGCGTCCGCTCCCGCCAAATCACTTTCTTTAACGTTAGCGGCGAAAATGGTGGGCTTATCCGTGAGCAGAAAGAACGACTTTGCGATTGTCTTTTCTTCGGGCGTGAGGTGAAGCGTCACGCCGAGCTTGCCCGAGTTGAGGTGCGCCTCGAATTTCTTGAGCACTTCGGCTTCGGCCACTGCGACCTTTTCGCCCCGTTTAACTTCCTTGGCGCTTTTTTCCAGTCGTTTCCGCACGGAGTCCAGGTCGCAAAGAAGCAATTCGGTAAATATAGTATCTATATCCCTAATCGGATCGATGTTGCCTGCAACGTGGTGGATATCCAGATCCTCAAAGCACCGTACCACTTGGACGATGGCGTCGACTTCGCGGATATGGCTGAGGAACTTGTTGCCGAGCCCCTCGCCTTGCGATGCCCCTTTCACCAGTCCCGCGATGTCGACAAACTCGATCGCAGCCGGGATGATGACTTCTGTCTTCGCGATGGTCGCCAACCGAGCAAGCCGGGCGTCTGGGACGGTAACGATACCGACATTTGGGTCAATGGTGCAGAACGGATAATTGGCAGCCTGCGCCTTTCGCGTCCGGGTGAGGGCGTTAAAAAGGGTGCTTTTGCCAACATTGGGCAAACCGACAATTCCTGCTTTAAGCACGTGGAGTTCTCCGTGAAATTTTCAAACCGCGCGACATTGCGCAGTGAAGCACGAGCTTTGGCCAATTCCGCCCCCCTGTCAACGGGAAAGGGCAGGCGAGGCTGCAAAGGGGGTCAGGATAAAGTTCTTCCTGCCGCTGTGGTGGCAGAGGGGTCTCGCCTCTGCGGGGCTGATTTAGCGACGGGAATGCCGCTGTTGCTCTGTTCCGGAAGAATTTTGTCCTGCACCCGGCTGGAAGGGCGCAAATTAAATTTTGACGATCTCTCAAGGAGTTGCCCGCCTCGGCGAAGAGGCGCCCGGGCGCGCGGGGTAATTGCGAATGCGATGGAAGTAACCGCAGAGCCAAATCTTGAGCAGGAGGCTGGGGCATCAGGAGGGCGGCCTTCGGAAGCGGGAATGACGAATCCAGGCCGCAGCAGATTCAACTGGTCGACAAATTCGCGCAGGAAGCCGGCGGGATGGTTGGCGGACACGCAGTCCTCCACAGCGGGAGGAAAGAGGAAATGCCGTCCGGACTCAGGGCAATAGGTTGAGCCACATTGTGAAAAAAATTCACGTAGCTGTCAAATACATTTCTCAAAAAAACAGCAGTTTTGAGACAGTTTTCGCGAGGCGGCCCTGCCTTGGAAACTAACCGGCGAGGAACCGGAAATCAGTCGACGGCGCAAGCGGGCGCCGGCGCCGGTGTCTTTGGCTGCACATTGGGAACCGAAGGTCCGGTGGCTTGCTTGAAACTCACTTTGGAACGCAGCATCAATGTTCCGAGGCACAAATCCGCCAGGGGCAGGACGACATTGAAATTGCGATTCATATAGCGGTGGTGAAGCAAATGATGTCCGTTGAGGCGGAAGAAAATTCCCGAACGTTCGACCACGCGCTTCCGCGGCAGGTGCATGCACCAATGGATGTATTCGTAAACGCCATAATACGCCCCGCACGTCAGCGCTCCGCCAGCGATCAAACCCCAATGGCCTGTCAGCAGAGAAACGATGAGGAAGGGGACCGAACAGGCAGCGACCAAGGCAGGCCCATTCCACCACGCCATCGGGATGGTCATTTTGTCCTTTTCGTGGACCAAGTGATAGCTGTGGTCGGATTTAAAGATGCGGTGGTGAACCAGCGCATGCTTTTCAAACGGGTAGGTGAACGAACCGAGCGGGCGGTGCATGATATAACGATGCAGGATCCACTCAAAAAGTGAGGCGTAGACGATGGCGGCAATTGAGCCGATAGCCATCCAGATGAAAAAGTTCGAAATCAAGGTGTAATGGAGTTTAGGGTTTCAAAATGAGAACAAGTCGTGCAGAGAGTTGAGGCAATCGTTCCTCCCGACAGAAAACCCGTCAGGGAGTTTTTTTGGCGATCCAGTGCCGATGGGGCTTTATTCCACCACACGTATGATTTGTTCCAATTCAATCGATTGTCCGAGTTTTCATAGGGCGCTGGGCTTGTGCTCGTGGAGCATGAAGCATCACAGAGAAAATTACCCTGCGCTCCTGAGTGCGGTACACAATGCAGACATTTTGCAAGGGGCGCAAGTTATTATTTGCAATTTTCTTTTGCCCCGTTCATCCTCCGCGCCCGTATGGAAGATGTGAATTTCAACTACTGGGGTGAGCTCTGCGTGCCCGTTGGGCTTTTGATCTGTTTTGGAGTCGCGCTCGCGGTCTGGTTGCGCCAGGAACTCGCCGCCGAGCCTGAATACGATTTCGACGAACCAATAAAGGAACAGAAACGGAAGTAATTTGCCGCCGTCCCAAATTCTGGTAGGGCGAGACTCGGTCGAGCCCTGACTAAATTCAAGCCAGAATATCCGACCAGGGCCCGACGGAGTCTCGCCCTGCCCGGATCAACTTTTAATTCCCGAATGAATGCTCATGGCGCCGCCCATGGCGTTCCTGATTTTCACTTCGCGGCAACCCAGCCTCGACAGTTTTTCGGCGACGCCGCGCTGAGCAGGGTAAGCCAGCAGGGATTCGTATATATACGCCAGCGCCGCCGCATCACGGCAAAGTAATTTTCCCAATAACGGCACGACTGTGCGCAAATAAAAGTAAAACATCGCCCGCCAAAGCGCGTTGTCGGGCTTGCCGAAGTCCAATATTAATATGCGTCCTCCCGAGCGCGCCACGCGCACCATTTCCTCCACGCCGCGCTCCCAGCTTTCCAAATTTCGCAATCCATAGCCCACCGTCACGGCATCGAACTTGCCCGGTTCAAACGGAAGCTCCATGGCGTCGCCTTGCTGAAAGGCGATATGGGTTCCATTGGACGAATTGGCCCAATTTTTTTCGCGCTCTCGGGCGACCTCGAGCATTCCTTCGCTGAAATCCAGGCCGATGACCGCCGCACCTTCCCGGCGCAACGCAAACGAAATGTCTCCCGTGCCGCAGCAGACATCGAGCGCTTTGTCTCCCGGCTTGAGGCCCGCTAGTTTCGCGACGCGTTTTTTCCAATGGCGGTGCAGGCCAAGGCTTTGCAAGTCGTTGATGAGATCGTAGCGCCGCGCAATCACCGCGAACAGATCTGCGACCAGCGCGGCGCGCTCGTCGCCGGTTTTGTAATACTTGTTGCTCACGCCAATTCGCCCTATTGTGTGCCCATGGCATCCGCCATTCAAGCCGGGCCTCGCAGCGAGTTGCTCATTGCCGGAATGACCTGCTCCAATTGCGCCCGAAATGCCACCGACGCCCTGCAAAGTGTGGCTGGCGTCGCCAGCGCCAGCGTGTCCTTGCAGGACGGCCGGGCGCGGGTGCATTGGCGCGCCGACATGACTCCCGATATTTCCGCCCTGTCAAGCGCAGTTCAAGCCGCCGGCTTCGAGGCCAAAGCTGTTTCGCCCGAAACGAAGCCGGGAAATAAATCTTCTCTCGATGGATGGCGCGTCAACGTTATCGGCGGTCTTTGCGTGACAATCCCGTTAATGGTTGGCGAATGGATTTTTCATCTCGGCGATAAACGCTGGTTTCATTGGGCTGGATTTGTTCTCACGCTGCCGCTGCAAATTTTCGGCGGCGCAAGATTTTACAAAGGCGCGTGGCAGCAGATCAAAGCGGGGCGCTCGAACATGGATACGCTGGTGGCGCTGGGTTCCACTGCCGCATTCGGTTTTGGCGTTTACGAGCTATTCGCGGGCGCGAGGGGGCGTCTCTGCTTCATGGAAGCGGCGTCGATCATCACGCTCATCAGCATCGGCCATTGGTTCGAGGCCAGCGCCAGCGGCCGCGCGGAAAAATCCATGCGCTCGCTGTTCGCGCTCGCTCCCGCCACCGCGCGGCGCGCCCGGGCGGACGGCAGTGAAACCGATGCGCCCGTTTCTGAATTGCGCCCCGGCGATCAAATTGTCCTGCGCCCCGGCGACCGGATCCCTCTCGACGGACGCTTGCTGCGCGGGCAATGCAGCGTCGACGAAGCGATGCTGACGGGTGAATCGGTGCCAGTTGAAAAGGATGTTGGCAGTCAAATATACGCCGGAACGCTCAACGTCAACGGCCATGCCTATGCCGAGGTCACGGCCGTCGGCGAGGAAACGGCGGTGGCGCGAATTGTAGCCGCTGTTGAGCGCGCGCAAAACAGCCGCGCTGACATTCAACGGCTGGCCGACATAGTCAGCAGCGTTTTCGTTCCCATTGTCGTCTCAGTTGCAATTGCGACGGGACTTTGGTGGGGTCTTGCGCCTGAACGCGCCCGCGCCCTCGGCGAGTGGATGAGTCATTTTCTTTGGCAGCCGCACATCCACGGCTCACCGCTTGCCGCCGCGATTCTAAACGCGGTTGCCGTGCTCATTGTCGCGTGTCCATGCGCGATGGGATTGGCCACGCCAGCGGCGTTGATGGTTGCAGCGCACGTCGCCGCCCGGCACGGCATTTTGATTCGCGACGGAATTGCGCTGGAGAAAGCGGGCAAAATAACCGTCCTCCTCGCCGATAAAACCGGAACTCTCACGCAAGGAGAACCGGCGGTGGCCGCCACGGAAGGCGCCAAACTGCCGCTGGCCGCCGCGCTCGCTCGCGGATCGCGACATCCGTTCAGCCGCGCTGTCGCTAAATTGGATTTTGACGCAATTGAGCTTTCTGATTGGCGCGAAGTCATTGGCTCAGGCGTCGAGGCGAAGGTGTCCGCTTCCAGCTTGGCGCGGCTTGGCTCAATGGCGTGGCTTCGGCAATGCGGGATTCCAATTCCCGAAAATTCCGAATTCATCGCAAGCTGGAGCGAGCAAGGAGCGACTATTCTAGGCTTGTCGCGGGATCGAGAATTGCTCGCGCTGCTGGCGTTAAAAGACACCGTGAAGCCAGCCTCCGCCGCTGCAGTGCGCGAGTTGGAAAACAGCGGGTTGCGCGTTTTCATGGTGACGGGAGACAACCTGCGCGCCGCCGCCACCATCGCGAAGCAAGCCGGCATTGCCGCAGATCGGGTTTACTCGGAAATAAAACCCGCCGACAAAGCGGAACTCGTGCGCAAGCTCCAGTCGCAAGGCGAGAAAGTCGCTTTCGTCGGCGATGGCATCAACGACGCTCCCGCGCTGGAGCAGGCCGACCTTGGCATCGCAGTTGGCCGCGCCAGCGACATTGCGGGCGAAGCAGCCGACATGGTGCTATTAAATTCCGGAATCGAAGCCGTGCCGGAAGCCTTGCGGCAGGCCCGCGCCACGCTGTCAACAATCCGGCAAAATTTATTCTGGGCCTTTTTCTACAACGCCGCCGCCATCCCGCTGGCTGCCTTGGGATTTCTCAGCCCAATTCTGTGCGCCGCGGCGATGGGCTTCTCCGATTTGATAGTGCTGGGAAACGCACTGCGCTTGCGGCGCTTCGCGCCGAAGAAGAGGTTTTAATCAGGAACGCCCGAACTCAGGAAAAGAGGCCGAGGCCCGTTTCGCGCGTCCCTGAATTGGTATTGTCCCATATATCCCATTAGTCACATCATTCCCATTCTTCCCATCGCCGCACTTAAGAATCGGCAGAAAATCATTCTTTTTGCGAAAAACCGCCGCAAAAAAGCCAACCCCCCCCGCTTTTTCATTTTCTGTCCCCTTTTTTAAGTGCGCTTGCATCAAGAAATGGGACTTAGGGGCAAAAAAGTGCATTTTTTTTGCAAAAATCGTGCTAAAAAACCTCTGGTAGGTTTTCTGTTTCAATAAATGCATGTTTCACTCGTTGCGTAATGACGAGCATGAAACATAAAGCTCAACGCGAAACGCGCGGCCGGCAGAACGAACTGCAGGCGGCCCGAATCCCCGCGCTGGGCTCATCCAACCGCTACCCGAACACACTATGAACCTCAGTGGCGCATCTCAATTTGACCAGGCCCGCATCGAATGGGCCATCCGGCTCCGCTACTCGCCGATGCCGAACATTTCGATGGACTGGATTTCCTCCAACCTCAACGCCTTCCGCATCGGCGAATTGCGCGTTGTCGGCAAAATATGGGAAACCATGATTGAACGGGACGGCGAGCTTTCGGCCAATGCCGACAAGCGCGCCTCCGACCTCGCCGGGCTTGATTGGCAGATCGTTTCCGACGGCAGCCCGGAAGGGGACCGCCACGCCCAGGCCCTCGAGTATTTCTACCGCCATCTGCGCACCACCCGGGCGCTGGACCAGGATTCCTCGGGCGGCGTGAGCGAACTGCTCTACCAGCTCGCCACCGCGCACTCGCATTATTATAGCGTCCACGAAATGCTGCTGCGGGTGGATAATCCCGCCGCGCGCGAGGTGACCGCCGAATTCCGCCACACGCCCATTTGGTTCTTCGAGAGCCGCCGCGGCTATCTTGGCTATCTCAAACATATATTTGACGTCTACGGCGAGCCTTGCCTGCAAGGGGAATGGCTGACGGCGGTCGGGCAGGGGCTGATGCGCTCGCTCAGCATGGCGTTTGTCTTGAAGTCGCTTTCCCTGCGCGACTGGCTGTTGTTCAACGCCCGCTACGGCTCTG
Source organism: uncultured Verrucomicrobiae bacterium (assembly GCA_963764165.1). Taxonomy (GTDB): domain Bacteria; phylum Verrucomicrobiota; class Verrucomicrobiia; order Limisphaerales; family Palsa-1400; genus Palsa-1400. Next base: position 1,271,171 of record CAVXRD010000001.1, on the reverse strand, counting down.
GTTTTGTCGAGGCCGTCACGAGCGCGCAAAAGGGCGATCCTGCGTGGGAGGAAGCCCGCCAGGTGTTGAATGAATTGGCCAACGATGGACAAGTCATTCACAACCCTGACCTAAACATTAAATTTTCGAGCATTCCCGCCGCCGCCACCCTCCCGTTCGCGCCTCTGGTGGAACTGGTCAATCGCCTTTACGCCAAATGTTATCGCGGCGTCGATCTTGCCACTGGCAGCCGCGAATCCGGGCGAAACGTCGTTGGCGCGAGCGTGCAAAAAGAGGAATCCGGAATTTTCCTCGCCCGCGACGCCGCCTGGGCCTCAGAAATTTTGAACGACCGCGTTGACCGTCCCGTAATCCGTTACCTATTTGACAGAGAGCCGCGGGCCTGGATGGCGGTGGTCGCGCCGCAGGACGATTCGGCGGCGATGGATTTGCAGTGCGCCCAGGCGCTGGTGCCGATGGGCCTTCGCATCAGCTTGAAGGAAGCTTACAAGCGCTTCCGCTGGACGCCGCCAGCGCCCGGCGAGCCGTGCCTCGAATTTCCCCGCAACCCCCGACCCCACGGCCGGGAGGAGGGCGATACAACCGGCCATCCCCGCGAAACGCACTCGCTCCCGGCCGCTTCTTCCAGCGCGACGCCTATCGCGCCCGGCGCAGACGCCCGGCGCGAGCCGCAGACCGCCAATCCGGACATGCCGGATCCGCAGGTGGACGAAGCGGGCTTCTACAGTTCGCATGCGACTGAGCCGGCGCTCGGTTACTCGATTCCAAACCAAGCCGCCTAACCAAAGCAATGAACCCGAATTTACCCATGACCCAACACATGACCATTCTGTCAAATGAATACTCACTTGACGACGAAGGCTGGGCGCTGATTGCGCCCTTTGGCGAGCATCCCAAGTCGCGCCTCGTCCGAAAAGATGGGCGAATCGAGCGCGAGCACTTCATCCAGGTTCTCGACCACGAATCGGCCGACCAGCTTCTTTCCCGCGAGAATTCTCTCTTCCGCCGCATTCGCCGCGCCGTGATCGGCATTCCGGTCTACAAAGGCCATCCTGATCTGGCGGACTTCTCGCCCAATTCGACGGAGCGCGCAGGGAAGAAGGAAATCATCGGCGCCATCGACAAGGTGCGCAAATCCGAGCGCGGGCTGGAGGCGCATTTCGTCTTGACGCCTGCCGGCGCCGAAGCCGTTGAGCGCGACGGATGCAAATATCCCAGCGCGCTTTGGTATGTCCAGCCGATGGGGCGGCGCGGCAACGCCATTCTGGCCCGGCCCTTCAAGCTTTTGTCCGCGGGCCTGACGGCCCATCCCAACATTTCCGGCGTGGAATCGCTGGCCAACGCCAGACCCGCCGGTGCAACCGAAGAAAACATCCCAACAAAAGAACCCGAAATGAAACTCATCGCAGGCTGGCTGCTGGCCAATGGCGCGACTCTCGCCCATCCCGACAGCCCGGCCGAACCCGAGGTTCTCGCAGCCCTGCAAAAGCTCCACGCCTCCGCCGCCGGCGAGGCCGCGGCGCTGGGCAACGAGAATGCAACCCTGTCCGGCGAAAACGAGGATCTCAAATCGCAAGTCGCGAATTTGAAGTCCGCTGCCGCCGCGCTTGAAAACGAGGCGAACGGCTTGAAAACGCAAATCGCGCAGGTGAAATCGCAGCGTGCCGCCGGAGTCGTCGACTTGGCGATTGCTCGCGGCAAAGTGGCCGTGTCCGAACGCTCCACACGTCTTCAGGCGCTGGAAAACGCAGCCGATTTCGAGCGCGAATCAGCCAGCTTGCTGGACGCTCCCGCCCGCTTCAAAACGACGGCGTGCGCCGAAAGTGGAAAAATTCTCTCCAACCACCGCGCCAGCGGCGACGTGCGCGAAGAGTATTGCGCCTCCGTCGAGCGCCACATGAAGGAAAGCGGCGAGACCGATCCCGTCAAGGCGCACCACGCCGTAATGAGCAGCAACCCCGGCCTCGCCGAAAAATTGCGGGCCCGTTAATTCAACCGATCCACCTATGCCAAAAGAAACTCCATCATCAGCACCATCCACCGCGGCAGCCACGCCGCCGCCCGCCGCCGGCGATCTGGCGGCCGAGAACGCCATCCTCAAAGCCCGCATCGCGCAGTTTGAGGCTGTCAAGAAACAAGCCGAGGCCGACGAGGTCATCATCGGCGAAAAAATGGCGCGCGGTTTGCGCCGCGAGCAGGCCATCGCCGTCATAAAGCGGCAGCGTGAATTCGAAGCTGCCCGAAACCAGGCGGCAAAGAAATAACCCAGAAACGAACACCAAAAATATCCACAGAAAAAAGTTACCTATGAGAAAATTCCTGAAATTCATCCTGAACCCCGCCGCATTTTTCGCCGGGCCGGAGCCTGTTGCCCTGGCCAACGAATTGGGCGGCGTGTTCGAACACGGGCGCGAATCGCTCCAGATCGATCCGGGCAGTTCGCTGCCCGTCACGAGCAAGTATTTGGTTTACAAGCGCGGTTCCGGCCAATATTACGCCGCGGTCGCGGACGGGACCAGCATGCCGCTTGGCGTGTCGCCGGACGCCCCTTACCAATTGGGCGACTTCTTCGACATCGAGCGTTTTGGCGCCACCGTCGGCATGCAGCTCGGCGTTTCGGTGGGATCGGTCACGATTGACAATCTCGTCTACTCGGCCCCCAACGGTTACGTCGGCGACCTCACAACTGCCGGGCACGGCACATTCTGGGTCATCGGCCGCGCCACCAAGACTGTTGGGGCTGGCGGATTGGACATCCCGTTCATCCCGTGCTTCCCCTACTCGATCACCCAATAACACATCACTCCATGACAACTATGAAAGACCCCATCGTCCTCTCCAATTCCGCCCGCGTGGCGGCGTTGGAATCCCTCGGAGTCGCGCTGGGCAACGATTTTGCCCCCAACGCGATTTCCTCCAACAACGTCGGCGCGCATCACGGGCAGGTTTGCCTGGCCAACGATTCGCTGCTCCGGCAGTCCGAATACATCGAGGAATTGACCGCCTTTGCCATCAGCTACGACGGCATGGTCGGCAACCGCCTCCGCCAATTGCGCGACACGCTGGCCCCGCCGCGCCCCAGCAACAGCCGCATCGTGCGCTTGACAGTTTACGACGAAAACGAGCCGTGGCAGACCGTGGATTACACGCGTGTCAAACGCAGCATCCTGTCCGACTTCATGCGCGTGCGCCAGCGCGTCGCCACGAAGGTGGATTTGCAGGTGCCCAATCGCGGTTTGACCGTGCTGCTGGACCGCGACCAGCTCAAGGATAAGCCGGAATGGCAGCAGGTCCACACCAAGTGGCTGCTGGACTTGATGATGCGCGCCACTGTGCTGGAAGCGGTTTCGCTTCTGCAAGCCGCAGCCATCACTTCCTCCACCATTTGGGATACAGGCAGCAATCCTGATTTGGAATTGAAGCAGGACATCATCAACCTGGCCAACACCACCGGCTTCTATCCGCTGGTCGCCGTTTACGGTGATCAGGCCGCGCTCAAGCGCCAGAACGCCTACGAGACACAGCTCACCGCCGGCGCGCTGGCGCGAGCGGGGCAATTCACGGAAGAGCAGGTGGCCACTGCCATCGGTGTGGATCGCTGCATCATCAACGCCGAGCGCTACCAGCAATCCACCGGCACGGCCAAGCAGGAAATCATCGGCAGCAACGTCATGCTGTTCACCAGCATCGAAGCCGACGGCCCGATGGACTCGAGCAACCTCGTGCGGCACGTCGCCAACTCCGCTTACGGCGGGGGCGATTACGCCGTCTATGTCACCGATGTCGGCGTCAAGCTCATCGCCCTCACGGTCGAAAACTACGAGTTCCTGCACGTGCAGCACACCACTGGAATTCAGCAAATCACAGTCAACTAAAACTCTTAAATCGAAACACGAATATGAAAAGATTCATTCAGAAGGGCTTGGTCCTTCTCGCCACGTCCGCCATGCTGGCCGCCGGAATGCGCCGCGCGGCTGCGCAGGTCACCACCCAGGTGACGCCGCGCATTTACACGCTGGTGTCCAGCCAGACGCTCACCAGCAACCAGTTGTTCCAGGCTGCCGCTTCTACCAACACGTTCCTCGCTTACAGCGGTTCGCATCCGATCGGATTGTGGGCCACCGTGACGACAACGAACAACGTTGCCTTGAGCAACGTCACCGTGAAGGTGGATTTCGCCTACGACAGCGCGGGCGGAAATCCGGCCGCGATCAACGGCCGTTACGGCACAAACTTCACCACCACTACGCCGTTTATCTGGACGTTCCCGTTGAACGGCACGAACCAGGTCACCGCCGCGACGAACATCGCGACGAGCCTGTGGGAGCCGGCCACGGCTTTCCGCATCACGTCCGTTTCCAACGGCGCGATCAGCAACATTAACCTCACGCTGCAAGCCAGCATCACGCCTTAGCCAACCAACAGCGCCGGCGCGGCAACCATCCCATCCTTCCGCGCCGGCGCTCCTTACCTCAACAAAATTGCTTATGCCTTGGAACACACTTGCCGCCGCTGACGTCACGGCGGAAATCCTCCCGGACGAAGTCACGATGCTGAACACGATTCAGGGAAGCTCGTCGATCCTTTCGACCATCCTCGCGACCATCACCGCTGAAATTCAGGCGGGCATCCTGGTCGGCGGAAACCAGATTGGGCCAGTCGGAACCGTGCCTGACCAGATTCGCTCCGACGCCATTGCAATGGTTCGCTGGAAGTGGTTTTGCAGCCTGCCCAAGACGGATTTGCAGAGCGATTTCCGGCGCGCCCAATACGACGAATCTGTCAAGCGCATGGAGAAAATTCGCGAAGGGCGCGAGAAGGTGGAGATTCCCGCCAATCCGCAGAACGTGACCGGCCCTAGTTTCCGGGTGGAGGCCATTCGCCGGGGCCATCGCGTTTCAACGCATTCATTTGACAAGCTCGGCGAAACCTAATCGACCCATTTTCCCATTTTCAATATGAGCCTTGCCGCCCAAATCGAATCCGTCCAGCCGGACGTCTATTACAAGCTGCTCTCCGAGCCATGGTTCCAAAGCATCGCCATTTTCAAAGTGCGCGAGAAACGAATGGACACCGAAGTCAGCCGCGCCTTGTCGGGATTTTCGGGACGCAACGGAAAGGGCGGGGCGTCGATCGAAGTTCTGATGCCCGCGTTGAAATCCGCTTTGCCGGATACAGCGGGGCCGGTTTGCACGCTGGAGCAGAAATTTCTCGTGAAGGAGCAGCCAACTGTGAACCAGGGCGCAAATGGCACCGGGCTTAGCGCCGAACAAATTGCGGTGAATTTGGCCCAGACGTTTCAGTTGTTTTTCCTCGGCGGGGCGCTGCAAGGATTTTACGCCGCGCCCACGTTTTATGAATACGTTTCGACTCCCGCAGATTCGCCCTTCATTGCCCTGGCAGTGACGCTGCGCGCGACGTTTGCGTTAACCGCGCTCACGCGGACGATCATTCCGGGCGCCAGCGCCAATGCGGGCACGGTCACGCTTTCGGACCAGCAGCCGGGCGGCGGCTCCGCCATTTTTTACACCACGGACGCGAGTTTCCCCGGGGCGGGAAATCCTAATGCGACTTTGTACACGACGCCGTTCAGCGTCGCAGGCGGCACGACTGTCCGCACGGCGGCTTACAACGGCGCTTTGCAGGGAAGCATGATCGATACGTTCGTCGTCAATTAAACCCATCCAACACATGTCAACTATACACAATTTATGAGTGTCACCCGATCCCAACTTGCCGGCGGTCCGGCTTACGCGGCCTTTAATGGCCAGAATATTCAATTTGCCGAGGATTCCACCGTCGAAACAGCGCTCGTCACCGACGTTGTTGCCACTTCGCTTTACGGCGACGTGGACGAAATTTATCGGGACATGGTCGTCAAAGCCCAAGGCCGCCCGCTCTTCTACGATACGGCTGCGCTGGCGACCATGTTCCCGTATGTCTCCGCCACGGTCGGCACGTCCTTTCCCGGCAGTTCCGACGTGGCTTGCGCGTGGAACAGCAACAACGGCGATGTCGTCGCGCTGACGAGCGCGCTGGTCGGCAAAATGCCGGACCTGGAACTCGGCGTCGAAGGGCCGGTGCTGGGCCGCATGGAAATTTGGGGCGTCATTGCGAACGGCCAGAACGCGAGTTCCGCCAATAGCTATTACACGCTGCAAACAGGCCAGTCGTTCAGCAATCCCGCCGTTCCCGGCACGGCTGTCCTCGGGCGGCAGGAATTCACGGCGGCGTGGGGAAGCATCGCGGGATTCACGAGCTTTCAAGCGCAGGATAAATGGACGATCAGCCACGAACTGAAATTGGAGCCGGTGACCATTCAAGGCCGGACGCGCGCGTTCAAGCTGGCGAGCTGCCGCGTGATGGCCAAATGCAAACCGCTCGGGCCGACGGCGGCGCAAATTGACGCGGCGCTGTATGCGCAGGGAACGGGAGCCGCGGGCGGTTACCGGCTGTCAACGAATTCAGCCAATCTCGTGATTTCGGGCAGCAGCAGCATCACCATTACCCTTGGCAACGCGGCGTTGAAATCGGCGGGATACGTCTTTGGCGGGCGCCCGTTGCGCGTGGGCGAATTGGGGTGGGTCAGCACGCTTAACATCGCCAGCGGCGGCGTTCCATCCCGGGCGGCCTTAACCCTCGCATAAACCATGACGCACGATCACAAAAACGTGGATTCGCCGCCGATTCGCAACGGACGGAAAGGCAGGCGCATCGACCTGGGCCTGGCGATTTTGTCCGCCGCAGCCAAACCTCGCGCGACTCACAGCGCGGGTGAAATTGCCGCCTGGTGCGATTGCACGCCGGCGATGATTCGGGCGATTGAGGCGCAGGCGTTGCGCCGTCTCCGTCTCCGGCTCAACTCGGATCCAAACGTCTCCCAATTGGAAATGCGCGACGCCGTGCAATTCTTTGCGGACTTCAGCCAAACATGAAAATCACCATCACCCCCTCTGGCGGTTCCGTGCCGTTTGTCCTGGCCGATGACAGCATCCGCCTTATTAGCGGTTCGGCGCCCTCGACGAATTTCTCCAGCGGCGCTGGAGGGCAGGTCAAGGAAGGCTGCCTCAACCAGCAAAAGCGGATCATCCAGAAAGCACCGCTGTTCCGGGCGGCCTATCTCTCGAACATTCCCCGCTACAACCTTGAAAACCGCTTTGCCTTTACGGCGCAGCGGTCGTTTCAAACGGCGGAGGCCTGCCTGGCCTTCATTCTGTTTCATCCAGACAGCGTTCCGGTGCAGGGCGAAATCACGATTTACAACCAATCCGGCACTGGATTGATCACGCGCTATTTGCCGAATGCCGTTGTGGAATCGGTGGCGTGTGTGGCGCACCAGGAAGTTGCCTGCAACATCACCTATTCGATCTGCGGCAACGGCGCGTGGCAGACCAGCCCGTAATTTCCATCACCCCAAAAATTCCTATTATTGACATATGGCATTGACACCTCTTCCCATCCGGCTGCTGTGCGACGTCGCCGCGCCGGGCAATCTTATTGATCTCAATCGCGGCAATCAGCCGCCCTCGTTTTATCGCGGCGACGACATCGAAATTGACATCGGCCTGGGCCAAAACGGCGCCCTGCTCACCTCGCTGTCGAATGTCGCCTCCGTGACCGCGCAAATTTTTGCGGCGGAAAACGATTCCAACCCGCCGATGCTGAGTTGCTTTGTCGCGGCCGCGAGCATGAATTTGTCGCTGACGCAAAGTGAGTGGAACGGCAATACCACGCCGTTTTATCACGCTGCATTCTTGTTCCCGAATAGCCAGACGGCCATTAGCCTCGGCGGGCTGGCCAGCGTCAACTATTGGCTGCGCATCACGGCCCAGACGACTGATTCTCCGGCCAAGAACATCACCATTTTGAATGGCCCGCTTACGGTGAAGGACGGCCCCGCCACCAGCGCCAGCGCTCCGCCCCTGGCCGGATTGCGTTACACGACTGTTTCGGGGCGGATTGTCCCGCAACTGCTCGATGCCACCACTGGACTTTATCATACGCTGTCGATTCTAAACGACGGCGGCGTCCTGACCCTCCAACTCTCAGACCAAGGATACTAAGAAAATGAACCCGCTCAAACTTCCGACCAAAATGAAAACCGCATTCCGCATTCTATTCGCGATTTTATTATTCGCCGCCATGGATTATCCCGCTTCGGCGCAGATTTCCACCAACAAAGTATTCGTCGTCAATACGAATAACGCCATTCCGCCCAACGAAACCAATTTCTTTGACACGAATATCACGCCGCTGACCAACGCGCTGACCCGGGCTGGATTCAGCGGAGGGGGTGGGGGTGGCGGTTCGGGAATTGCGCCCTTCGGTGGTTTTGGCACGAATACTTACTTGACCAATGCCACCACCAGCGGACAAATCGCGACAAACCTTGCGATCGTCAGCGGCAATATTTCTGGCGCGACCAATCTTCCGACCTCGGCGTTGACGCAATCAGGCGCGGCCGCGGGCCAGGTGCTGGAATGGAATGGCGCCGCGTGGGTTCCTGTATCGATTGCCAGCTATGTGAACATCACTTCCACAGGCGGCGTCGGGGACGGGGTCACCGATAACAACGCCGCCATTTCCAACGCGATGGCGGCGGCGGGAAACGGTGGCGCCATTTATTTCCCGCGCGGAAAATACAAAGTCAGCGGAAATATTATTATCACGAACGCGAACCTGACCATCCTCGGTGATGGCGCCGGGTCTTGGGCGTTGGGCCAGCCGGACACATTGGTTTCCGCCATCGTTTGGACAAACCTCACCTCAATTGCTTTGTGGCGAGGGGGAGTTACCTGACGTTTCAGAACATCGCCGGATTCTGGACGAACGCCACTCCGCCCAGCGCCGGCGCATTCGTTTGTTTGACAACGAACGCCGATGGCATCAACGGCGCGGTGAGCTGCAATTGGAACAACGTGCTTCTCGACGGCGGCTACCGCTGCGTGGATTACCAGGCGGGCCAGGGCTGGCAGGCATATAACTTGAGCTGGATTCGCTGGTATTGCGACGGCATTCGCATCAACAACTTCGCCAACGTGGACGTGGGTGGCTGGACGATTCTGAATTCGGGCTGGGAGGCGCTCGGCGGCGTCGGCGGCATTCATAAGTCGCGCTGCGCGATTCGCTGGGAAGGCTCCGGTGGCGGGCAAATTCTGAACTCGGGCGGGGGCGCGTTTGACTGGGGCAGTTACGGTGACACGGGCGGCTATACGAATGCCGTTGACGTGCAGCCTGAGTTTCAAAGCGGCGCCGGCAGCACCACCAGCGGGCTGTTCTTCAATAACTGCATAATTGACAATTGGGCGCAAAACGCCGTCTACACCCACACCGGAACAGGCACGTTCAACAATGTGCGAATGACCGCGGTGCAGGCCGAAAGCTACGTTGCGGGGCGCGGAAGTCCTGTTTCTTTGACAGGCGGCGTGGGCAATGCGGGGCTGATCGACGGGCTGACGATTGTTTCGGGCGGATTGCCCACTGGAGGGTATCCGATCTATTTGGAGAACATGACGGGCGTTGCGGTCGGTTACGTGGAGGCTGGCTCGTCCATCGCGGGAGCGGTCATGAACAACGGTTCCGTCGGCGTCAGCGTCCTGCCCGATGGCACCGGGTTTTACGACCCGGACATTGGCATGCCGCAAATTCGCGAGGGCGGATATTTTCTGCAATCGCAAACGAATTCCAGTTTTACCTCGTTCCTGAACAGCTACTACAACCAGAGCGGCCTTTACTATGTAACGAGCGGCCCAGCCCTGAGCGAAGACGTTTACGCCTATTACAATAATGAGCCGCTGACGTGGCAATTGTCGTTTTATCCCTCGAATGCGGGCGGAACGACGTTGCCGTGGTCGTCGCAAACGAACACCACGGTGCAGTTTAGTCCGGCTCAGGTTGGTTTTTTGAACATGACAAAGTATGCCGGTTTCGGCGGATCTGTCCTCTACGCCACCAACAGTGGCCACGTCGGCATTGACACGGCCTCTCCCGCTTTCACCCTCACGGTTAGCGGGACCTTGGGCGTGTCAAATAACATCGTAATGCCCGCCAATGGAACCACGCCGCCCGCAGCCATTTCCGGCTCTGGAATTTTCTGGAGTTCCAATAATGGCGCGGGCGCATGCGCGTTGTATTGGATCACGGGCTCTCACACAAATTTGATCTCCGCGCCCTGAGGCTCCGTTCCTGCTTGTCGCGCCATAGCGGAGCGACGGCGGAAGGCCCAAATTTAAAAATTCCAGACATGACCTTCACCACACTTACGTATAACGGCGTCGAAAAATCGCTGGCGGATTGGAACATCAGCCAGTGCGAGCGCGAGATTGGCAATCAGGCCCACGACCACCTCGCTTGCAAACTGCTGCTCCCAGCCGACGCGGATGATCCGATTCCCTACGGTGGAAAAATCATCCTGCGAATCGGGCGCGCGCCATCCTCTGGCGCTGGAACCAACGCCGCCGGTCTGCCGTTGAGCGGCAACACCTCGTGGACTGGCGGGACGCAATGGTTCATTGGCTGGCGCGTCGAAACCTTTCGCAGCGGAAGTCCGGCGCTGGAGAAGTTCGATTTGAAATTCGCCGGGCCATGGGAATTTTTCTTTGAGCGCCTGGTGTTCCAAAAACTCTGGTTCACTTGGAATGGAACAGCCAACGTGGCGGATTGGCGGAGCCAGATCGTGCTTGGGCAAAGCGTGAATGCGCTCGTCGGCCCCAACGATACGGTGCCCGGCAGCAACGCGACCAACCTGATGTCGATCCGGCAGCAAATCGCCGAAATCATCGCTTACGTTGCCGGGCAGACGACGATTGATTACGGGTCGCCGCAATTGCAATCCGACGCGCTGACCTCGGCGATTGATGGGACGAACTGGGATTTATACGTGACGCCGGGCACGAATCTTCTCATTCCCGATTACATTCCAGGCTACGCCGCCACCGGCAAGACAAGCGCGCAAACGGGGACGACGGCGGCGGACATGCGGACGGTGCTGCGCGCGCCGCTCGACGCTGTCAACGATATAACCTGCGCGGAGGCGCTGCGGCGGCAACTAAAATGGATTGGGCCAATGGGCGACGGGCTGGTGTGGTTCGATTACTCCACCACGCCGCCTACGTTGCATGTTGCGACGCGCGACCAATTGCCGGCTGTGAGTTTGCCGTTCGTCGGCACAACGGAGAATTTCCGAATCAAGAAACGCGATGACCTCACGCCATCCGCGGTGGCGCTCAAGTTCCGCATCACAGGATCAAACTCGGGAAGCCTTTACACGGAGGTGGTTCACGATGTCGCGGGAACCGTCAGCGGCGCGGCTTACGAGGGAATAGGATTGACAGGCGCGCTTTACACCGCCGCCAGCGCGTTCGGCGGTTCGCCCGCATTTGTCGGCGGCAGCGCCAACAGCGCCACCATGCAGGCGCTGGAGGCGGCGGGGCGCGATTTCGCGGGCGTCACCGCGACGATCGACATGGAGGGAAACAGCAGCAATCTGATTCAATGCAGCATCAAAACGATGGCGGTGAACACGGCTGATCCCAGTTCAAATTCGTCAGCCATTCCGTTCTGGCAAAAGATTTTTCCTGAATTCAAGACGCTGGCCGCGACGCCATCGCTGTTCTCCGGCTCGTCTGTTTCCGTGACGGCGGATGATCCCGGCGGGGCCGATGACGGAAACGCGGTGGATCTTTCCACGTTTCAGTATTTGTTGACAGACGGGCAGATCGCGCCCTGGATGCTGGCGGGCAATGCGCCGTCTGGAACAGCGGCCCAGGTTGTTCAAGCGGTGATTAACGCGAAGTGGGTGATTAGCGAGGTTAGCAAAGTTGGATCGAGCTCGATTCAAACAGCGCACGTTCCGTATCACGAGAAGACGGCGCGCGTGACGCTGGTGAGCATTCCTGGCGGCGTTTATCAGCATCAGGCGGGATTTGTGCAGGGCGAAGTGGTTCCCTACGGTTTGGCTGGATTCATTTACAACATCGCCAAAATTCCACAATTCGAAGGCTCGTTCAGCGTCCAAGAAATCGAGGTGAGCGATGTCTGCCCAATGGGAAACAACCTCAACATCTCCGGCGGGCGCAGTGAATGGGCGGCGATGAACGCATGCGTCCAGCAAATTTCCTACGACTTGACCAATGGACGCACGACACTCCGATTCGGGCCGGCCGCCCATCTCGGCGCGCGGGACATGGTGGAGCGGTTGCGCGCGAATCGCGGGCCGCGGCAAATTTATTTCATCGGCTCGAACATCACCAATGACGCGAATCAGCAGGCAGGCGCGCAACTTGGCAACAGCGTCGCCCAGCGCGGCCCGAGTCCGGGCACCCGCGCGCCGGATTTGCAGATTTTTCCCGCGAGCCTCTCGGATTTGGCGTCGAATTCCTACGCTCATGGCAATCCCGGCCTTACCGTCGATGTTCGCGGCAGCGGGCAGCCGAACTACGGGAACATCTCGGGTTTGGGCGCTCCCAATGCGCCGATTCTCCATCTGCAATTGGGAAGCGGCGGCACAGCGGGCGGGTGCGTCCGCATCAGCCCGGCGGATTTGCCGTCGAACGCGCAGGCTTATTTTCAGCAGGTCAGCTACAGCCAATGCGTCAACGTGAGTGGAACGCCCACCATGAAGACTTACAGCTTTTATATTCTATGCACGACGCCAACGGAGACATCCTAGAGGATTTTAAGGTAGGGACGCCTCGCCGAGGCGTCCGGTTGCGCGTGAATAATTTCCGCGACCCGCGCAAGAATAATGCCTCACCCCGGACGCCTCGGCGAGGCGTCCCTACCTTGAAAGCTTTTGTATTATGATTGACATGACAATAGCGGCCTCTTCCGCCTGCGGCTGCGCCAATTGCGGTTACATGATGCGCTGCGTCGGGGCCGAACTTGGCCCGGGTGGCGATCCAACGAACATCATCAATTGGACGAATGCCTACGACATCACCACGGTGCCTTGGGGTAATCGCTTGACAGGCTATTTCAGCGATCCGGGCCACACTTCCCCGGACAATCTGGCGACCAATGGCTGCACCTCGGGCATTGGCTATCCGGAAAATTTCACCCAATGCGTTGGCTGGAATCCGGACTATACCGCGTGCGTTTGCTGCCAGCCGTGCAGTGTGCCGACGGTCTATAAATCGCAATTCTACCTGCCGCTGCCGACCGCTTACTACGTGATCGCGTATGGCACGAGCATTAACATTTCGCCGGAGCCGAATTGCGGCCAAAGCGTCAACTGGTTTGCGCGCGGCTGCATTTACCCCCAGCAATCCGATGACCAATATCCTATGATCGTGGACCTGCCGATTCCTGATCCAACGATGGACGACACCATCCAGGTGCAGCAGTATTGGCTCGGAATTATTCAACCCGGCGCGAGTTTGCCGCCTTACGGGATATTCGGATCCGGCAATATGTCGATCTTGCCTGATCTGGCGAGTCTTACGCCGACGAACGGGGTTTTCGCGGGCTTTGGCTCAAGCTGGAATCCGAGCCAGACTTGCGACGCGCCCCCCGACGATCCATTTACCGGCGCCGCGGAATGGCCATGAAATATCTTAGCATGAAACACGCGCCGTCGGCCGCCGCCGCCCGCAAGCCCGGCTACCTCGACGCCTGCCTGTCAAGAGGAAAACTCGTTGACCGCAACGGCGAACAATTCCTGCAACTGAGCGAATCCGATTACGAGGCGATCCGGCGGGAGTTTTCAATGGGGCAGGGGCTTGGAGATTTGGTTCACAAGATCGCTGGTCCAATTGGCCGCACTGTTCGATGGCCGTGCATGAAGGGCGATGGAACGACAGATCTGAAGCCAGGCAGTCCGTGCGATCGAGCGCGTCGCGCATTGAATCGAATCAAGACATGAACAGTCGGCGATGGCGCGTTACTGCGTGCAGGGCGAGGCTGCTGAGCCATCGGCGTAGGCGTGGCTCGGCAGGAGGCCCCGACCAATACAATTGGTGAGAAGAGCCAATGAACTTGCTGGGGTGTCGGAGCAGATTGCGCGGCCGATGCCGGAGGCGTCACAGAGTGTAGCCGGTGGTTGAGCGAAGCGACACCACCGGAAAAAACGATAATAATGATTCATCCCGGCAGGGATGACAGCGGGCTGCGGCTGGCATCCTTTCAGGATGCGGGAGGATTTTTGGGACATTTTCCGGTGGTGTCCCTTCGCTCAACCACCGGCTACAATCTTGCATCCCTGCCGGGATGCTGCCGCTGCGCTTCGTAAGATAAGGCGTCACGGTTCCTTGATCGGCACCAGTTGCAGCAACACTACGGAATCACTGCAGCCCCATGAATTACGCGGGCCGTCGGGAGTGGGCTGCAGCCAGTTGTTCCACGAAAGATTGTCTGAGGCGCGGCGGGATTTCCACGCGGCAATCGCGTTTTTTTCAAGCCATGGTTCGAGGGTTTGTTCGGCGTGGCGATCTTTCATGAAGCGGACGCCCCAGCGCACGAAGATGCCGTTGAACCCGCCGGCGTCGTTCGTCTCGCCGTAGGTTGGCAGGATGCCATCTGTGCAAAGATGATTCATGGTAAAGGTCGCCGCCTTCATCGCTTCATTTGTGTAGCCCAGCAAATTGGCCGCGCCGATAAAGGTGCCTTCGTTGTAGGTGAATGCGTGCTCGCCTATTTTGCCGTTGCGGCGGATGTTATCGTATACTTGACCTGTCTCGGCGTTGAACAATTTTGACATTTCCCATCGGAAGATGTTGGAGGCTTTGGCCAGGTAGGACGAATCGTTGTAGCTGCGCCCCACCAGCACGGCGGCGATGGCGCCAGGCCCTTCCACGCACGCGTTCTTTGATTTGTTGTCAGTCTTCCACCACAACCCGCCGCCGAGGTTCGTCGACCAGGCACGCGCGTAACACATGTCGAAATTCGACTTGGCGGCGTCGCGGAACTCCTTGTCGCCGGAGAGCAGGTAAGCGCGCGAGCAGGCGATCACCATCCACATGATGTCGTCATTGAAATCGTTTTTCTGCCAGTTGCGCCCGCGCCTGGCAATGAAGCCTTTGAATAAATTCGTGAAAATGGAAAGTTGATTTGGGTTGTGGGTGCGTTCGTAGGCGTCCAATTCCATTTCCATCAACTCCGCGCTTGTCCAGAACTCGGAGGGTTTTGATCCATCGCTGAATTCACGGAAACAGACGCGGTTGTTGGTGGTCTCGAGGAAGGCTTTGGTGTGTGCTTCCAGCAAGATATCGGCTGGAGTAGGTGCTCCGTCTGCGAAAGCGGACAGCGAGCAAAGCAGAAATGCGAGTATCGAAAAAAGAACCGCACCCTTTGCGCGGTCAGGCGTCTGAATGGATTTGGTTATGAGAAATCTGTGCCTCACATCCAGAACCTGCCTTTTTCGATTCGCCCTGTCAACCAACGACACGCTTGTCAGTGGGGCGTTTACCCCGCAAACTGGCTGCCTTGACACATTTCCGATCAATCTTATAGTGCCACAAAATGCAAAGTCACATACTTGCAGGACAAGCGGAACCGGAGGACCCCGATTCCGCTGTTTTTCACTCCTTGAAACAATTCCAATCCGCCGGCCGCGGATTCTGGCCGGATGTTCCAGATAGCGACTGGAATGACTGGCGCTGGCAGCTTAAGAATCGCATTACGACCGTTGAGAAATTGCAGCGATTCCTGCCCACCCTCACTCCCGAAGAGTATGAAGGCACCGTCCTGGCCAATCACAAACTGGCCCTGGCCATCACGCCTTATTTTTTCAATTTGATTGACACTGCGGATGAGAATTGCCCGATTCGGCGGCAGGTTGTGCCGCGGGTCGAAGAGACTTTCACGGCTCCGTGGGAAATGAGCGATCCGTGCGGCGAAGATTCGCATTCGCCCGTGCCCGGATTGGTTCATCGCTATCCGGATCGCGTGCTTTTCCTGGTGACGGACCGTTGCGCAGCTTACTGCCGTTATTGCACGCGCTCGCGCATGGTGAGCAATGCCACCGGCTACGATTTTCATCCTGAATTTGAGCGGCAGATCGAATACGTGACCAGGCACCCGGAAATTCGCGATGTGCTGTTGAGCGGGGGCGACCCGCTATTGCTGAGTGATGACAAACTGGAATTTTTATTGAGCCGCCTGCGGGCGATTCCGCACGTTGAATTTTTGCGCATTGGCACGCGAATTCCGATTTTCCTGCCGCAGCGCATCACGCCGGAATTGTGCGCGATGCTTCGCAAATATCATCCGCTGTTCATCAGCATCCACTCGAACCATCCGCGCGAATTGACCGAGGAAGTGCGGGCGGGGCTCGGGCGGCTGGCCGATGCGGGCATTCCGCTGGGCAACCAGACGGTGTTGTTGCGTCAAGTAAACGATACGCCGGTCGTGATGAAGGCGCTGATGCAGAAATTGCTCATGTGCCGGGTGCGGCCGTATTACATCTACCAATGCGATTTGATTTCAGGCTCGGCGCACTTGCGCGCGAGCGTCCGCACCGGATTGGATATCATGGAAAATCTGCGCGGCCACACGACCGGCTACGCGGTGCCGCAATATGTTATTGACGCTCCCGGCGGCGGCGGCAAGGTGCCGATCAATCCTGATTATGTGCTGAGCCGGAACAAGGATCGCGTCATCATTCGGAACTTTGAGGGCCGCGTTTTTGAATATCCGGAAGATGCGAATGGAATGCCGCTGACCGCGCCTCCGCGGGAGATTGTTGAGGCAGAGCTGGTGTAGGAAAATGCTTCGAGGCAGGGACGCCTCGCCGAGGCTACCTTCTAAGTCTCGGCAATTCACCTTGCGAAGCTGTCCGCGAATTGTTAAAATAGACACACTTTATGCCTGCTATTGGCCGTTTTCAGAAGGGTGAAGACATTTTTTACGCGAAAGTGGTGGAAGGCGAAATCTTCCGCGCGCATGGTGATATTTTTGGGTCTCCCACTTACGATAAAAAGCCGACCCCGTCGAAGGGCCTGAAAATACTGACGCCGGTCGCTCCCTCCAAACTCATCGCCATCGGACTCAATTACGCCGACCACGCCCGCGAACAAAACAAGCCACTGCCGAAAGAGCCGCTGTTTTGGCTGAAGTCCCCGACCTCCCTGATTCCCGATGGCGCGAAAATCGAGATTCCGTTCCCCGAGCATCGCACCGACTTTGAGGCAGAACTCACCATCGTCATTGGCCGCAAGACGCGCAATGTTTCCCCAACGGCGGCTTCGCGATATATTTTTGGATACACATCCGCGCAGGACATCAGCGATCGCACGATTCAGAACTCCGAGACTCAATATGCGCGCGCCAAATCATTTGACACGTTCACTCCGCTCGGGCCCTGCGTCGAAACGAATCTTGACCCGCGCAACTTAACAATCCAATTGTTCCAAAACGGCCAGTTGCGCCAGAACTCGACCACGAGCCAGCTCATTTTCAATCCGTTTCAGATCGTAAGTTTTGTCTCCACCAACCTGACGCTGCTGCCGGGCGATGTGATCCTGACCGGCACGCCGAGCGGGGTGGGGCCGATTAAATCCGGCGACAAGCTGGAAGTGCGGATCCAAGGGCTTTCGCCGCTGGTGAATTCAGTCAAGTAGACGGATCAAGAGGCCCCGGGGCAGACGCATCTTAATTCCGAGGTAGGGACGCCTCGCCGAGATTGTCTTAAAACTGCAAAATCCTCAAAGTGTGTCAATACTACGACTCTCTCATTTGCGATATGGCGCATTTTTATTTTCGGCGAGGGTGTTTTGGTGGTGCTTTTTGAAGCCGTTTTTGAGTTTTGAGACAGACTCCGCCGAGGCGTCCGGTTGCGCGTGACAATCCCTTTGGCATTGTACGTGAATTATGCCTCACCCCGGACGCCTCGGCGAGGCGTCCCTACCAATCAACGATTGGCTGGCGCTCGTTGATTTTCAATGGATTGCAAGAATTAAGATGCGTCTGCCCTGCGCGCGGGCCACACACCCAGTGCCTCTAGCTGCTCCGCGGCTTTCTTTTCCCACCCGCGGTTGGCGGCAGGCGATGCCGGGCTGGGATGCAAAATCTGGCCGACCTTTACGTCCAAACCTTCCGCCGCAAGCTCCGCCCGCTCCTTGGCAAATCCGCCGATGCCGATAATCCATTTGGGTTGCAGGATTTCCAGGACGCGCTGCAAGTGAAGACGGCAAAGTTTGTCCAATGCTTCACGCTCGGCGGCGGGCAATTTGTCCGGCGTCAAATTGGCGCCGGATTCCGCGAGAAACGCCAGCGGGCAATAGTTGACAACAAAATGGCGCTCGAAATATTTCTCCGGCGTCCCAAATCGTTTCGCGAACAAGCCCCACAATCGAAATCCGCTGATTTCCGAACGCGCGCACTCGAAGCCGAGGACGGGGCGTTTGGGATGTTCCCGCGACGGGCGCTGGATGGCGGCGGTGATTTGCATCCAATCCCGCACGGCGGCGATTTCCCCGAAGGGCACGCCCGTTTGCGCCATGCCGAACGGACCCGGATTCATGCCGAGGAAAATGACTTCCTTCGGCCCCAGGCCGAATCGGCGCAGGTACATTTCATGGCCGGCCCAGGCGTAGAGCAGGGGATTGTAGACATGCGAAACGGGCGCGGCGAATTTGAGCTTGCCTGTTTTTGCCGCCAATTCGCGCGCCGCCTTGATCAAGTGTTCCTGTGTCATCGGGCAAAAATCTGGCGGATGACATCCTCAATCGGCACTTCCTGGATATCAATATCGTTGACAGGAATTTTATCGAGCAATTCCTTGCAAACGGCGATGACCTGGTCGCGCTTCACCTTGAGCTGAACGCGGTGAGGGCTGTTCTCCACGATTTCGCCGAACCGTCCAAATTCCACCGGAGCGAAGGTCGCTCCCGTCTGCCATGCGATGGTGAGAATTTTGAAATCGGCGAAGCGATCCACAATTTCCCCCAGCCGGCCATCAAACGAAATCTTCCCCTTGTCAATAATGATGACGCGCTGGCACAACTCCTGGATGTCCGTCATGTAATGGCTTGTCAAGAGGATGGTTGTTTTGCGCTTCGTGTTGTGGTGGCGGAGAAAATCGCGCACCGTTTTTTGAGAAACGACGTCCAGCCCGATGGTTGGCTCGTCGAGGTAAAGAACTTTGGGCTCGTGGAGCAGGGCGGCGATCAATTCCATTTTCATCCGCTCGCCCAGCGAAAGTTCCCTCACCATGATTCCCAGCTTGTCGCGAACGGCCAGGAGATCGGTCAATTCGTCGACCGTGCGTTTGAAATCGGCGTCGGGAATGCCGTAAATTTTTCCGTTCAACTCGAGCGATTCGCGCGCCGGCAAATCCCACCAAAGCTGGTTTTTTTGGCCGAGCAAAAGCGCGAATTGTCGGCGGTAGCCGTCCTGCCGCTCCCAGGGGACGAAATCCAGGACTCGCGCGGTGCCGGTGGTGGGGTGGATCAGGCCGGCCAGCATTTTGAGCGTGGTGGTTTTGCCCGCGCCATTGGGGCCGAGAAAACCGACGAGTTCGCCTTGCTCGACCGAGAAGCTGACATTGTCGACGGCGAGGGTTTGCTCGTATTTTCGATTGAAAAGGCCGCGGACGGCCCCACGAAAACCCGGTTCCTTTTTGTAGGTGCGGAATGCCTTGGTCAGTGCCTGGACTTCGATCAGGGCCATCCCGGCTTTCTAGCGCAAGAGCTGTTTTTCGAGGTAATTGACGACTTGGCGGACGTGCGAATCGACTTCCATGCGATCCTTCACCAATCGGCAGGCGTGAAGAACGGTGCCGTGATCGCGGCCGCCAAAGGCCTCGCCGATGGCGTTGAGAGAGCTTTCCGTCATTTGCCGGGCCAGGAACATGGCAATCTGCCGCGGAAAAGCGATGTTCTCCGGACGGCGCTTGCTGGTCATATCGGAAATGCGAAGGTCGAAGTGCTCGGCGACTTTCTTCTGAATAATATCAATATTGACAGTGAAGCGGCCCTCTTCGTGAAGCACTTCGCGCAGCAAACCTTCCACGGTTTGCAGCGTCACTTTCTTGCCGGTCAAGGAAGCGAACGAGGCCACGCGGATCAGCGCGCCTTCCAGGCGGCGAATATTGGTGCGAATGCGGCTGGCAAGGAAATTGATGATGTCATCGGGCAGTTCCACGCCCATCGCCTTTTCCTTCTTCCGCAAAATCGCCATGCGGGTCTCGACGTCCGGCGGCTGCATCTCGGTGACGAGGCCCCACTCGAAGCGGGAGACGAGGCGGTGCTCCAGATTTTGGATTTCGGCCGCCGGGCGGTCGCACGTCAATACGATTTGTTTGCGCGCCTCGTGCAAGGCGTTGAACGTGTGGAAAAACTCCTCCTGGATGCGTTCCTTGCCGGCCAGAAATTGAATGTCGTCAATCAGCAAGACATCCGCCTGGCGGTATTTGCGTCGAAAGCGGACGAGCTGATTGTTTTGAATCGCGTCGATGTATTCGTTGGTGAATTTCTCCGAGGAAAGATACATCACGCGGGCCGTTTTCTTGGCGGCGCCGATGTGCTGTCCAATGGCGTGAAGCAAATGGGTCTTGCCGAGGCCGACTCCGCCAAACAGGAAGAGGGGATTATACGATTTGCCGGGCGCCTGCGAGACAGCCATCGCGGCGGCATGGGCATGATTGTTGTTGTCGCCCACCACGAATGTGTCAAATGTATTTTTCGGATTAAAAGCCGCTTCACGAACGGCGGCCGGATTGTTCTTGTCCGGCGATTCCACCGGCGCCTTGGCCTTGTGCTGTTTCGGTTCCGGGGCGGCGAGGCTGCCAGCGGCGGCCACGGCGGGATTCACCTGAAACTTCACCTTGAGATGCTGGCCCGAAGCGTGGGCCAGGGTGTCGTGAATCAGGCCGAGATAGTTATCCTTGAGCCAAACCTCGCAGAAGTCGTTGGCGACTTCGAGCGTCAGCGTCTCTTCGTCGAGCGCGATGGCCTTGATCGGAAGGAACCACAGATTATAAATATCTGTGTTCAACAAGGCGCGCAACTGCTGTTGCGCGATCGCCCAAACGGTGTCCGCCGATAATTGCATGTCGATGCCGCCAGAAGGCGGGAAACTGTTCAATTGCAACATTTATTCACCAGCACAGTCTTGGCAAACCCAAAGTGCTTTTCGCACAACGGGAACAGCGCTGGTCTCGCGCCATTCTTCCGCAGGCCGGAGGACGCCGTCAACTCCGTTTCGAGTGGGCCATGAAAGTGTGTTGCAAGTGATTTATTGTGAGGTAATTGCATTGGATACAATTTGCGTGCGTCTCAATAGTTTGCTGCCGCTGCTGGAATCCGTCTTCCAATTCTGGCTGGCGAGAGTGTTTTAACGGATGCGCGCCAGCCAAGCTAGGAGAACATATTAACTCTTATTCACGAGTTATTCACAAGGGGCTTTTCCTCTGAAATCCGTTGCGCGGGCGAGCTTTCGGCCCAAAAAAATGGGTGGCCACGCCACACCGCCATCATTAATCGGCCTGCTACAACATCCTGCTCCAAAAGGCCGCATTCGTTGAAATATCTCATAAAAATTTCCTGCCGTTTCGTTTTCCGTCCGCAGACAAATCATCCTCGCGGGCAAAAGCCGGCGAGGACTTCAAAAATTCAAATTGCCTGATCGCCCGATTCCTCAGTGCGGATGCGAACTGCGGATTCAATATTGCTGACAAAAACTTTGCCGTCGCCAATTTTGCCGGTGCGCGCCGCATGCACAATAGCATCGATGGCTTGCTGGGCAAGCGAATCCGCCACCACCACTTCGATTTTTATTTTCGGCAAAAAATCCACAGTGTATTCGCTGCCGCGATAAATTTCGGTGTGTCCCTTTTGACGTCCGAACCCTTTGACTTCGGATACCGTGAGGCCCTGCACCCCGACGCCCGCCAGAGCTTCTTTTACTTCCTCCAGCTTGAAGGGCTTGATAATGGCGTCAATTTTTTTCATGTGCGTCAGGCGCACGTCGAATACTAACAAGCGTGCGGAATGTGTAAATAGGAAACTCAAAAAAACGGAAAAAATTCGCGCGATTAAAAAATTTCCCCGAGCGTTGAGGCGCAAAAATATTGTTGTTTACACAAGTGGCGGGGTTGCTGCCCAATTTGGGGACGGGCGCATCCCGGTTTCTTGCAAAGTTGGTTGCATTCGGTCCGCTCAGTTTGTGATTCATGTCTTTATTAGCATTGAACAGCTTTGAATGATCCATCTTTGCCTGATTGTGATCGGGGCGGGCGCGAACCGGGGATTTGCAAATCTCCGAGGGCGCGGCAGTCAAGCCGTCGTGGTCGGGCACACAGGAAAATATGCTGGCGCGGACACGGCGGGACGGCGCGATTGCAAAAAGGCCGCGAAAAAATCAAAAAGCACCAGGGCGCGAGAATCCCACGCCGCTTCCGAAGTTCCGAAAGCGCACCGCTTGGGCCGCTGAGCCTCATTCGACCTATCGTCGTCATGGCAGCACTTTGGCATATCCATCTGAAAAGAGAAAACCTACCAGAGGTTTTTCGGCACGATTTTTGGAGAAAAAATGCGGAAAATTGAATCGAACTTGGGAAAAGAGAATGAATGCAAAGGTGCCTGCAAGTTAGAGTCCCTTGCCCACAACTTTCGGCTTTCGCTGGCGCATTTCAAAAAATGGGTGTATTCTGCTCTTCGGCAGGGCAAATGGGGTGAAAATATTTGAATAAAATATTTTAAAAAAAGTCTTTGACTTTAGCCACTTAATGTGGTCAATTGGAAGCGGATTAGGCCAAAAGTTAGTTAGAGCGGGTTTTGCTATATGCAGAATGTTCTTTGATAGCCCGCAAGAATTTCGGTCAGTGAATTGTACAGCAGTGACCGAGAAACCCCTAATCCTACGTTTGTACTAAATTCGAAAATTCCCCGGGCTTCTTGGTCACCCTCTGATCACTAAGCCCGGTTTTTTTTGTACTTTTTTGGCGCTTGGTCTCCAGGGAAGCGTTCCCGTTTGGCTCATTTCTCGCATGGAGAGGGGACTAATAGGACGAATGAGACTTATGGGACTGGCTGAGGATTCTTCAGCCTACATTCCGCTGCGGCGAATAAAAGCGTTGCGCCCAAGCGGAAAAGCCATTCAAATCACCTTGCGCATGGCGGCATTTTTAGTTCTTCGCGACGTGGCCAAAGCCTACCAATCGGTTTTGGATGGCCCGCCCGTGAGCGTCCTCAAGGGAATCAGCCTCGACGTGGCGCTTGGTGAATCCGTGGCGCTGCTGGGGCCTTCAGGTTCGGGCAAAAGCACGCTGCTCAACATCATCGGCACGCTGGATCGGCCCTCCGCCGGGCAGGTGCTGTTGGAAGACCAGGATTTGGCCCACCTGAATGAATTCCAACTGGCGGATTTCCGCAACCGCCGCATTGGCATGGTTTTTCAGGCCCACCACCTTCTCCCGCAATGCACCGTGCTGGAAAACGTGCTCGTTCCGACGCTGGTCTGCAAGGATGCCGATTTGCGCAAGGGCGCGCCCGAACGCGCGCGCCGGCTGCTGGACCGCGTTGGATTGGGCGCGCGCCTTGATCACCGCCCCGGCCAGCTTTCCGGCGGCGAGCGCCAGCGTGTCGCGGTCGTGCGCAGCTTGATCAACCAGCCGCGCCTTCTTTTGGCGGACGAGCCAACGGGCGCGCTGGATCGCGCTTCCGCGGACGGATTGGCCCGATTGTTGACAGAATTGAATCGCGAGGAACGCGTCACGCTGATCGTGGCCACGCACGCCCTGGACCTGGCCAGCCTGATGGGGCGGCGGGTGGAACTGCAGGACGGACAGCTCAAACAGGGGACTCCTCGACGAAATGAGGCTAATCGATGAAAAGCCAAAAGAGCCAACAGAAGGAAACAAAGGCAACGAAGGAAGACGAAACGCATCGGACGGACCATTTATTCCACCTTCGTTTCCTTCCTTAGCTTCTGTTAAAACTTCTGGCAAATTTTCGTTGTCGCCGCCTATGTTAAAGCCAATGGGACGGCTCGCCTCACGAAAGCGCTGGTTTGACCCCGACACGCGAATGGCTAAGATGGAGCGTGCGGAAATTTTCTTTTGTCTTCTTGACTGCGTTGGCCGCGCTGATCGCCGGCGGTTGCGCAAAGCTTCCGGTGACGCCCATAGCAGCGCAGCCTTACACGCGAATCGCCAATCCAGATTCCAACACGGTCCAATTGCAAATCGCCCTGCGGAAATTCACGCCGCCCGAGCGCGGACCCGCGGTTTGGCTCGCGGGCGTCATGCATATTGGCGAGCCGGAGTATTATCAAAGGCTCCAGACTTTTCTTGACAGCCAGACAGTTGTTCTTTTTGAAGGCATCAATACCGGAAGCCATCCCCGCCATGTGGGCGATGCCGCCGCGCCCTCGGGGCCTCCAGTGAAACCACCGCCCGCCAAGGACGGTGGGAAGGCCGGATATTCGATGCAGTCGACTCTCGCCCAATCGCTGGGTTTGGTTTTTCAATTGGAAGCGATCGATTACGACCGCACCAATTTTCTCAACAGCGATTTATCGGTCGCCCAAATCCAAAAAATCATGAGCGAGGGCGAACCGGCGGAGGCTCCCGGCGCTGGCAAGGGCGGCGGCGCAAGTTCGTCCTTCGATTCCTTGCTGCAAATCATGGACGGCACTTCGTTTCTGGGTTCGCTATTCAAGCTCGGAATGCAACTCATGGCCAGCAGTCCGCAATTGCAGGCCGTCGCGAAATTGACTTTGATCGAGGCCATCGGCCGGTTGAAAGGCGACATGTCGGATGTCCAGGGACTTCCCCCGGAATGGAAGAAGCTGATCCAAGTCTTGATCCAGGCGCGCAACGAGAATCTTCTCAATGACTTGAAAGTGGAGCGACAGAAACTTCCGCCGCGCGCGTCCATCGCGGTCTTTTACGGCGCTGGCCACATGGATAATTTGGAGAACCGGCTTGTCAACGAATTGCACTATCGACCCGTTGAAGAAAGGTGGCTGCCCGCCTTCTCTGTCAATTTAAAAAAAAGCGGCATCAGCCCATCCGAGGCGGCCTTCATGCGCTCAATGATCGAAGCGCAAGTCGGGCAGATGCAGAAGAAGTGACTGCGGCGGAGGCGCTATGCGCGTCACGCGAAGCGCGCTTGCGTTGAGCATTCCGTCTGTCATATCGTGACCGGCAATGACGATGAAGTTAAAGATGAACCGATTTGGCGGGCGGCTGATTTTGCTGCTGCTGCTTCTGCTGGCGCTGCCGTTCCGCTCGCCCGCGCCGCTCATCTATCGGCCCGGCGAAGGCTGGTCCTACGAAGTGCCTGGAAAGAAAAGCGATTGGCGCAAACTCCGGGCCAAGGATCAACTCGAGGTGGCCGAAGGCGCCTTCGCAGCCAAGAAGTACCGCCTGTCGCTCAAAGCCGCCAAGCGCGTCGTTCAAATCTGGCCGTTGTCAGACTATGCGCCCAAGGCCCAATATATCATCGCCCGCAGCTACGAGGGGCGCAAACAGGATGAATACGCTTTTGACGCCTATCAAACGATGCTGGAAAAATATCCAAAATCCACGGACACGCCAGACGTCCAGCATCGGCAATTCGTGATCGCGTTGCGCTTTCTCCACGGTGAATGGCGGAAGATTTGGGGCCACATTCCATTTTTCTCCTCCATGGAGGTGGCCGCGACCATGTTTGGGAAGATCGTGAATTACGGGCCTTACGGGCCGCTCGGCTGGCAATCGCAAATGTACATCGGCGCGGCGCGCGAGAAGCAAAAAGATTATCCGTTGGCAGTGAGGGCTTATGAATTGGCCGCTGATCGTTACAGCGACCAGCCGGACGTTGCCGCCAACGCCCTCTATGACGCCGCCATGGCCTATAACAAGCAGTCGCGCAGGGCCGAATACGACCAGAGCGTGGCGGGGCAGGCAATTTCGGGGTTCACCGATTTCATGACCCTGTTTCCGAATGACCCACGCGTGGCGGAGGCCCAGCGAATCATAGAGCAGCTCAAAAGCGTGGAAGCGGCGGGAAATTTCAAGGTGGCGGAATATTATGAAAAGCGGAAGCAATGGACCGGCGCCTTGGTTTATTACAACGAAGTGAGGAGCAAGAGCCCCAGTTCACCCCTGGCCGCTGAGGCGCTGCAGCGCATCGAATTGCTGAAAAAGCGCAACCACGCGCTGACAGATGCGCCGGAGCCGGCTCCTGCTCCCGCCGCTCCGAAATGATTTTCCGAAGCCAGATGCGCGCGCTTCCATTCATCATCCTGGCGGCCGCCCTGGCTGGCTGCGCGGGTTATCGGCTCGGGCCGACCAACGGGCTGCCCGCCGGCAGCCGCACGGTGGAGGTAAGGTCGTTTGTCAATAAGACGAAAGATCCTCGCATCAGCGAATATCTGGCCAACGCCATGCGGCGGGAAATTCAGCGCGATGGCTCTTACCTGCTTGAGACCTCCGGGCGTGGAGATATATTGTTGACGGGTGAAATTATAAGACTGGACCGGAGCGGCCTGAGCTACGAACCCAACAACGTCCTGACTCCGCAGGCATACGCCCTCGTGCTGAGCGCCCACGTTGTCGCTGTCAACATCAATACCGGCCATACCAACCTCAACCGCAACGTGAGCGGACGCACTTACATCCGCCTCGGCAACGACCAGAGCAGCGAGGAGCGCCAGGCCATTCCGCTGCTGGCCGCCGACTTGGCGCAGAACGCCATTTCGCTCTTGGTGGACGGCGATTTTTGAGGCCAAAGATTGCGGCTCTCAACCAAAGTGATAATCGAAAGGCTTTCGCATTTCGCGCGCCAGCATCTTGTTCGCCTCGTGCGCCCCTTCGCCGGTGAATTTTTCGCGCTTCGGGTTCCATTCCAATGCGCGGCCAAGCCGAAGCGAGAGCGCGCCTAGGTGGCAGACCGAGGCGGACCGATGCCCCGTCTCGACATCGGCAGCGGGAAGTTTTCGCGAGCGCACGCAATCAAAAAAGTTGCCCATGTGATCGTCGCTTTTGTAGAGGCGCAGCGCGCTGGCGGGCAATGGCGTGTTGAGCAGCGCTTCATCGCTGGCTTCAATTTCCTCGCGGTTAACCCAAATCCAGCCGTTCGTCCCCTCGAAACGGATCCCGTTGCGCTGGCCTTGCTCACGCACCACGCCGCCGTAAATGCTGTCGTCCGAGGTTGTCCTGGCCGTATGGCGAACGCCGCTGGCGTAGGTGAAGGTGACTTCGTAATCGCTGATGGCCGTGTAGCCGCCGGGAATCGGCTGCGAGTCCGCCTTGCTCTCAATCGAAACGGGGCCGTCCTCGCCCACCGCCCAGCGCGCGATGTCATTATGGTGCGCGCCCCAATCCGTCATTGTGCCGCCCGCGTAATCATACCAATAGCGGAACGTCTGGTGGCAGCGCTCCTTGATATAATCGGCATTCGGCGCCTGGCCCTGCCAGAAATTCCAATTCAATTCCGGCGGCACGGGCGCTGAGGCAAACGGCCCCTGCCGCAATCCGGCCGGCAGCCAGACGGTGATCTGCTTCAACTGGCCGATGCGCTGGTTGCGCACCAATTCGCAGGCCAGCCGGAATCGCGCGCTGCTCCGCTGCTGCGTGCCGGTCTGCAGGACAATGTTGTTTTTCCGCACGGCGGCGATGGCGTGATGCCCTTCATCAATGGTGAGCGTCAGCGGCTTCTCGCAGTAAATGTCCTTTCCCGCTTTGGCCACGGTTAGGTTGACAAGCGTATGCCAATGATCGGGAGTGCCGTTGATGACGACGTCCACATCCTTGCGCTCCGCGACTTTTCGGACGTCATCGAGAATGAGCGGCTTCTTTCCGCCCTCTGCAAACTGTTCCGCCGCCGCCGCCGCGTGGCTGGAATCCACATCGCACACCGCGACAATCGTCCCGAACCGCTTGGCATTGCCGGCGTCGCCGCGCCCCATCCCGCCGCATCCGACAAGAGCCACATTGGGCCGGTCATTGGCGGAAAATTTGGGAGTTTTCTTAGTGTCAGCCAGCAGTTCCTCGGCGAACCAGGCAGGCAGCGTCACGGCCGCGCCAGCCAGAGAAGTCCGCTTCAGAAAAGAGCGCCTCGAGATCGAAAAAGTCCTATTGGTCATGCGCCAAATTTGCTCCCGCCACTGGTCGAAGTCTACCGCAAACGGAATCGCTATACGTCCGCCTCAACCCGTTCAAATTCGGACACATCGCCGAGAATGCCCTCGCCGTCATCCTCGAAATACTCAAAGCTCAAGCCAATCCGATTTTCCTCGATTCCCAGAAGACCGGCCAGGAAGAAAAGAATTTCGTCGGCCATGGCGGGGAACTCCGCTTCGGGATGGATCACGGCATCGACCATCTCGGCCGTCGTGCCCGGGACGCACAGAGCCAGCAGGGCGTCGGTGTCGCCACGGGTGGCGTCGCGCTCCTCGTCGCTCACATCACCAAAATAATCCGGGGCGGAGTTGAATTGATCGGCGAGCTTGCCAGAGGTAAAGAGCCAGTAGGCGGCAATGTCACTGTCGTGAACCAGGAATCCGAACACGTCCGTGTTCACCGCCCGTGAAAGGCCTTCGGCGATTCCGCAGATGACCTCATTGTCTTGCGAGTCCGCCTCTTCGTCATAAACCGTGATCCAGCCGTTCTTTGGCTGCGACACGTAGGCGGAGCTAGTGGCGAGGTTTTCCATGGCGGAACGCACCGCTGGCTGCGAATCAGATCGAACTTGAAAGTTAACAATAAAGGCGCCCATAAAAATTAAAAATTCGGTTGGCAATAATCGACTATCACGATTTGCCCCATCCGCGATGCGACTTCAAGCGGGCAATTTTGGCACTTCAGAAAAGGTAGGGACGCCTCGCCGAGGCGTACGGGTTTGCGCACGAATCACGCCGCGGCCCGGACGCCTCGGCGGAGATTGTCTCAAAACTTCTGTTTTTTGAGGAATGTATTTGACAATATGTGAGCCTTTAGTTGACAATGCCGTTCAACAAATATGGCTCAACCGATTGCCCCTGATTACGGACAGCAGTTCCTCCTCCCGCCCGCCCTGGAGGACTGGGTGTCCGCCGACCATCCCGCCCGCTTCCTGCGCGAATTTGTCGACCAGTTGGATCTGCCCCAGCTTGGGTTTGTCATTCCCGCCGCCGCCGAAGGCCGTCCGCCCTATGCCCCCAGCCTCCTGCTCAAGATTTGGCTTTACGGTTATTTCCACCGCATTCGCTCCACCCGCAAGCTGGAAACCGCCTGCACGGAGCATGTCTCGCTGCTGTGGCTGACGGGGCTCAACGCCCCCGACCACAACAGCCTCTGGCGGTTCTGGGACGGAAACAAAAAGGCCCTGCGCCAGGTTTTCAAGCAAACCGTGCAGCTGGCCCTCCGCACCGGGGCGGTGGGATTTGCCTTGCAAGCGTTGGACGGCACCAAGATTCAAGCCGCCTGCAGCGGGCCGCAGGGCTGGAGCAAGGTTTACATGGAGAAGCTCCTGGCCCAGCTGGATGGCGCCTTGGAGGAAATCGAGCTCAAAGTCGTGGCGGAGAACCAGGATTCCAGCGCACCGGGCTGCCGGCTGCCCGCCGGGTTGGCCCAGCGCCAGGCCCTGCGCGAGGAAATCAAAAAAGGCCTGGCCCAGCTGCAGGCCGACGGGCGCCACCATTACCATCCAGCCGAACCGGAGGCGCGCCGGATGAAAGTCGGCGACACCAACCGCTTTGCCTACAACGCCCAGGCGGTGGCCGACAGCCAGGAGGGCATCATGGTCGCCTGTCAAGCCACCCGCCAGGAAACCGACGCCGGCCAGCTGGTCCCCATGATTGAAGAAGCGAGGCAAAACCTCGGTCCGGCGGCCATTCCAACCCTCACCGCCGCCGACGCCGGCTATGGGGGCGGGGCCGACTTGAAAGCGGCCGTGGAACAGCAGATGAATGTGCTGGCCCCGCCGGCGGAGGGCAAGCCAGCCCACGACAACGCCTACGCGACGCAGCATTTTCATTATGACGAGGCGGCCCACACCGTCACCTGCCCGCAAGAGCGCCTTCTGGACCACGAAGGCCAGACCACCAAGAAAGGCCAGACCGTTGAGCGCTTCCGCTGCCATCACCGAGACTGTCCCGTGCGCGCCCTCTGCAGCCGCGATCCCAAAGGGCGGCAAGTCGAAGTGTGGCCGCACACCACGCTGGTGCAAGCCATGCGGGCCCGGCTGCAAGAGCCAGGACCCGCCGCGCTTTATGGAAAGCGCAAAGAGATCATCGAACGCCGGTTTGGGCAGCTCAAGCAACACGACGGCTTTCGGCGTTGGACAGTTTGGGGTCTGGAAGCCGTGCAAGCCCAATGGGCCTTGTTATGCGCCACCTTGAACCTGCGAATCCTCTATAAAAAGTGGCAGGCCCGGGTCCAGACGCCGAAAATGGAAGTCAAAACCGCCGCGGTTGAAGGAAATTTGGCGATGGCGGCCTAAAAAAGGAGGGAAAGGGAAGCTTGGCGTCATCGCTGACGCCAGCCACGCTCTGACAACTAAAAGTTGACACCCGTTTCCACAGCCCCTATTGGTGCCCATATAACCAGATCGGCCAGACTAAAACGTTTTAAGACAGTCTCGGCGAGGCGTCCCTACCTTGCTTCGCGACCACAAGCTCGCTCGCATTCATCACTCCGCCAGAAAACTGCCGATCTTGCATGACGAATTTCCTGAAATCGGGCAGCGTGCGGAGGTCTCATGGATCCACTGCAAGAATATGAAGCGCGCATGGCGCGATGGACGCTCGAGGCGGAACGCCACGACGAGCGGCATCTCCGCGCCGGGAATTGGAATTTGCTCATCATCGCTGCATTGCTGGGGCTGGTGATTTTCCTGCGCAATCTCGTGCCGGTGGGTCTTCTCATCGCGGGATTGATCGCGGGCATTTTCACGACGGCGTATCTGCATGATCGCATTCTCGCCGCCCGCGATGCCGCGCGGCAGATGGCCGGTTTTTATCGGCGCGGGCTTGACCGGTTGCGAGGCCAATGGATGGGCAAAGGCTCGCCCGGCACGGAATTTCTTGACAGGGAACACCCTTACGCCGCGGACCTGGATATTTTCGGCCCAGGCAGCGTTTTTGAATTGCTGGACACGACGCAAACCCAATCCGGCAAGACGCGCCTCGCGCAGTGGCTGGCCAATCCCTCCACGCCGGAAAACATCGCCTTGCGCCAGGGCGCGGTCAAAGAGTCGAGCGGCAAAGTCGGCCTGCAAGAAAAGCTCGCGGCCAGCATTATTTTGCAGACGGCGCAGATTCGCACCGCGGCGCTGCTGGCTTGGGCCAATGCGCCAGCCGCGCCCGCAAGTCCTGCCACTCGCTTTGCGATGCTTTTCCTGCCGATCATCACCTGGTCGCTGCTGGCCATGGGGCAATACCGCCTCTATGGATTCGCGCTGCTGGCGCAAATCGTCCTGTCCGGCATGTTCAAAAAGAGGACGACGCGCGTGGTCGACGAGATGAAAACCACCTCGAAGGAATTGTTCTCGCTGGCCAATTTGATCGAATGTTTGGAAGGGGAGAAATTTGAATCCGCCCGGCTCCGGCAACTCCAATTGGCGTGGAAGATTGGCGGAGGCGCGGCCTCGCTTGCCTTGCGGCGGGTGGCGAAGACGGTCGATTGGATGAACTCGGACGAGAACAAGGTGCTCGCTGTCCTGGGCCCATTGGTTCTTCTCAAAACGCAGTTGGGATTCATGGTCGAGAAATGGCGGGTGCAGCACGGAAAACATGTCGCCGGCTGGCTCGATTCGCTGGGCGAAATGGAGACGATTTTCGCGCTGGGCGCCTACACCTTCGAGCATCCCAGCGACGTCATGCCAGAAATAAGTATTGACACAAGATCGCCCGAAATCGAGGCGGAAGGCCTTGGGCATCCGCTGCTGCCGGAGGGGCGCTCGGTGCGGAACGACGCGCATCTGAGCGCGGCCCATCCGTTCATCGTCATCAGCGGATCCAACATGTCCGGCAAGAGCACATGGATGCGCTCCGTTGGAACGAACCTCGTGCTGGCGATGGCGGGCGCGCCGGTGCGGGCGCGAAAATTCCGCGCCACGCCCATGATGATCGGCGCGTCGATGCGCACGGCGGATTCTCTCCAGGACGGCATTTCGCGCTTCTACGCCGAGATCAAGCGCCTGCGGCAAATCGCGGACTTGACGGAGAAGAGGGCGCCGGTTTTGTTTCTTATTGACGAAGTATTGTCGGGCACCAATTCGCACGACCGCCGCATCGGCGCGGCCCACATCGCCAAGATGCTGGTGCGGCATGGCGCGATTGGCATGATGACCACGCACGACCTGGCGCTGACGGAAGTCGCGTCGGAAGTCAACCCTCCCGGCGCGAATTTCCATTTTGAAGACCAGTTCGCCGATGGGAAGCTTTTGTTTGACTACAAATTGCGCCCCGGCGTGGTGGAGAAGAGCAACGCGCTGGCCTTGATGCGCTCCATCGGCTTCGACCTGGAATGAGGAATTAAATAATCTGGAACTCACGAAATCAGGAACGGAGGAATCTGGACGGGATTTCATTTCAGTTTCGCTTGCAAATGGATGCGAAGATATTGTTGGCGCATTGGCTCGGCGGAGCCGCGTTAGCTGGAAGGTCTTGCAAACGATAAAGGAGCGAAGTTGCGGATTTAAGCCTCTTTTCCTGCGTTCCTGAGTTCCAGATTCAATTTTCTTTCCCCCGCGAATCGCTGGACGCCGTGTGACGCTGTTGTTACAAAAGACCTCGTGCTTTCTAATCCCAAACACGATGTTCGTGCCGTCGCCGCGCAGTTTGAGCTGCCGGGCCAGTTCATTTCCGCCATGCCTTACGGCAGCGGCCATATCAATGACACCTATTGCGCCATATTCGAGCAAGGCGGCTCGCGCGCCCGCTACATCCTTCAGCGCATCAACCATCTGATTTTCAAGAATCCGGCGGCACTGATGGAAAACATCCAGCGCGTCACCTCGCACATCGGGAAAAAATGCGCGGGGATGGCGGATGCCGATCGCCGCGCGCTGACGCTGGTTCCCGCCCGCGGCGGAATTTCGTTTTACCACGATGCGGACGGGAATTTTTGGCGTGTTTATTTGTTTATCGAGCGGGCGCAAACGTTTGACGCGGTGGAAAACCCGGGCCAGGCATTCCAAGCCGCGAGTTCTTTTGGCGCGTTCCAGAAACACCTGGCGGATCTTCCTGCGCCGCGCCTGCACGATACCATCCCGGATTTCCATCACACTCCAAAACGCTTTGCCGCCTTTGAGAAGGCGGTGGAATCCGACGCAGTTAACCGGGCCTCCCTTGCCAAGAGCGAGATAGAATTCGCCCTTGCCAACAAGTCGATGGCCAGCCTTTTGCTTGACGCCCAATTGCCCGAGCGCGTGACCCACAACGACACCAAGCTCAACAACGTCATGCTTGACAACGCGTCCGGCGAGGGGATTTGCGTCATCGATCTCGACACTGTCATGCCGGGCCTGGCGCTTTATGATTTTGGCGACATGGTCCGCACCACGACCAGCCCCACCAAGGAAGACGAGCGCGATTTGTCCAAGGTGGGCATGCAGTTTCCGATGTTCGAGGCCCTGGCTCGCGGTTATCTCTCCACCGCCGCCGGGTTCCTGACGTCCGCGGAAAAGGCGCTGCTGCCGGTGGCGGGGAAGGTCATCACCTTCGAGATCGGCCTGCGATTCCTGACCGATTTTCTTTCCGGCGACACCTATTTCAAAGTGCATCGCGAAGGTCATAATCTTGATCGCTGCCGCACCCAATTCAAATTGGTGGAATCCATCGGGCAGCAATCCGATGCCATGAATCGATTGGTAGGTTCTATTTGACATTTAACGGCCGGCGTTGACTTGCATTTGCAGGTTGCGCTGCTGTTCCTCCAAATTGCCAAGGCGGCTCATGATGTCTGAAAGATCCATCTTTGGTTCTTCCATGGCTGCTTCGCTTTCCAGGAACGCCATGATTGCTTCCAGAGAACTTTGAATGGCGCCTGCCTGCTGTGCCCATGCGCCGCGGCTTTGCGATGCTTTGTCAACAAGGCTCGACACTTTGGCGGCGCTGCTTTGCAAGCTAGCCGGATCGGGCGCGCCCCGGAGTGATGAACTATCCGGCAAAGACGATTGTCCGGCTGGCGCAGCGGAACCGGGAATAGCACTGGGGCCGGAAAGAGAATTCGCGGCGGCCGTTGTATTGCCGGTTGTCGCATTCACGGGAACAGTCATAAGTTCCGCCAACGCGGCCGAGAAGCTATCGAGCTTGCGCGCCAGCGAATCCAGCGACTCTATGAGCGCGGCGGCGCCTGGTGTTTCTGCGCCAGTCCGGGGTGAAGATGCCGACGGCTGGGCGGCGATTTCCGTCTGCGGATGCGGACGTGAATGCGCCTTCGGTTTGCGTTCCGTTTTGGAAGAATTCATTTTTCAAAAATCAGGTTACATTTGCTGACATTTGGTGACATTTGCCGGGAATTGGTGACATAGCTCTTGCCTTATTCCGTCCCCAGTATTTGACGGATGCGCACTTGCTTTTCATTTGGGTTCATGGGCTGTTTGGGGGCTTGCTCTTTGAGGCGGCGCTCGGCTGCTTGCTTGAGGTCTTCCAGCTTCTGGCGTTCCAGATTATATTTGCTTCCATTCAAGTCAGCCCCGCGCAATTGGGCATAAGCGTCAAGCAGCGCGCCCAGCGCCTTCATCCGTTCTTCTTCGTCGGCTATATAATCAAGCTGCTCGCACTCAACAGCCAGCGTTGCGGCTAGAAATAGGGAAATATCCTCCGGCAGCTCTGACTTGGCGATGAGTTTGACGGCACTGACCCTGTTGATGAAGGAGGCGATGCCGCCGCTGCGCGAGGAAAGGGCTTCGATTTCCTCTCTCCAATCATGATAGCCGCCATTTTTCCAGTTGCTTACATTTTTTGGGCTAATGGCTTCGCCATCAAATTCCTCTTCCAGCACCGTTTTGACGGCAGGCTGTTCATTGAGCCATGCGATGATTTCGGCAGCGGGGTGGCCATCCAGAAGTCTTTTATTGACGACATCGCGGATGTCTTTGGGCAAACGGGCAATTTTTCCTACACGAGTCATAAGTGTTAATCCTTGGTTTGATTAGTTTTTGGTTGAAAATGGTCATGGGCGCTTTTCGCCAATTCTAGGCTGAAGGCTGCCAATGAGCCTGTCTGTTGAATGCGGTGGCCGCATCCCGGCAGGGATGCAGGCTTGCAGCCGGTGGTTGAGCGAAGCGATACCACCGGAAAAACGTCCAATAACCCCAGCATCCTGAAAGGATGCCAGCAGAACATCCGAAGCACCCCGCGGCTGCCATCCCTGCCAGGATGGGTCATTCTTATCGTTGTGATGCCTCCGGCATATTCCGCGGACGCACTTTGCGCTTCAATTAGTTCATTGGCGCTTCTCACCCATTTTTGGCTGGCTGCTCCCGCCATGCCGCTTTCGCGGAGGCAAGCTTCGGCATGGCGCCGCGACGCATTTATGAGTGTTTTGTTACTCATCGGGCCTACTTTTGCACTTCCGCGGCGGGACAGAAAACCTACCAGAGGTTTTTTAGCACGATTTTTTCACTTTTTTTTTCAAAAACAGGCACGGTAGGGCGGTTTTCGCGATAATAATGACTCACCCCGGCAGGGATGAAAGCCGCGTGAGGGTGTGAAACAACATTCTTCCAAACGTTAATTTCCCCCCACAGTAGCGGGATGAATTTATATACAGGCGCAAATTGCGCTCATCGTTCCGTTCATTAACACCCCGCTTCAGCGGGGTGTGGGCGCGGCCTGAACCGCAAAAACCGTTTCAACGGTTTTGTCATCGCGCCAATTCGACCCGTAGCGCTCCGCCAGCCATTTTACCTCATCCGAGTATGTCCTCTTGCGGCGTTAGAAACCGTTAAAACGGTTTCTCTCTCCTCAGCCTTGGACCACCACCCCGCTGAAGCGCTTGTCATTACCCACAAGTAAAGCGAGCATGTATTAGGTTGTCTAATTTCTAATTCCTTCGCAAACAACGACTTAGGGCTTGTACGTCAAGTAGATTTCTGTACGGTGGCAGCTTATGCATACACATTTGCTTCCGTCCGCACAGTGGGCGCAACTGGAATTTGCAGGTGCGCCCCTTCACGATGCCCGCTACTCTAAGCGCCTGGTGAGTATTGGTGATCATCTAGCCGCCCACCCTGGCGGCACGCTGCCTCAGGCCTTTCCAGAGTGGGCCGATTTAAAAGGCGCGTATCGGTTTTTCGCCGATCCGCGCAACGGCTTTGAACAAATCCAGAGTCCCCATCGCCAGCGCGTGCGCCAGGAATGCTGCCGCCCCGGAGAGTATTTGCTAGTGGAGGACACGACCCCATTGGATTTTACAGGGCGTTGCTGCGAGGACATGGGCCTGACCAGCCAGGATGGGCGAGGCTTTTTTCTGCACACCACTCTGGCGGTGCGCGTGGAAGGCTGGGACTTGAATCAGCGGCCCGAGGGCGTGGCCATCGGATTGCTGGATCAGCAGTGCTGGAACCGTCAACAATTGTATCGCCACCGGGACCTGACCCGGCGGCAGACGCAGGACCGCCAGCGCGAGTCAGACCGGTGGGCCAGCGTGCTGCGGGAAATTCCCCCGGCCCGCAGTGCGGACTGCCGATGGATCTACCTGGCCGATCGGGAAGCGGACTTTTATGAGCCGGTCCAGCGTTGCTTGATGGCGGGGGTTGATTTTGTCATTCGGGCCTTTCATGACCGCCGTCTGGCTGGAAGCCCCGAGCATTATTTGGAAAAGCTGGCGCAAGGATCCGTCCGCGGACGCATGGCGGTGGAACTGCGAGCCAGACCTGGAAGGGCGGCGCGCACGGCGGTGGTCGAGGGGCGTTGCTTAAAGGTCACCTTGCAGGGGCCCTACCGGGGCGGGCAGAGAATGGAAAGTTTGACCGTCCATGCGATCGAGGTGCGGGAAGCAGCGCCGCCGGAGGGAGTAGAGGGGCTGCATTGGGTTTTGCTGACCTCCTTGCCTTGTGAGCGCTGGTCGGAAATCCAAAGAATCGTTGGGCGCTACTGCGCCCGGTGGTGGGTCGAGGAATATCACAAAGCCCTCAAGAGCGGAGCGGGCGCGGAGGCCAGTCAAATGGAGAAGCAGAATCGCATCGAGTCGTTAGTGGCGGTTCTGGCGGTGGTGGCCGTGCGTTTGCTCAACCTCAAATTGCTGGCGCGCGCACAGCCCGATGAACCGGTGGAGGAGAAGTCATTTGGGACGGCGGCCATCAAGCTGCTGGAGAAACGGTTTGGTGCGCCCAAGCCGGGATGCTGGACCTATCGAGAGCTATTGCGAGCCGTCGCGCGGCTGGGGGGATTCATCGGCCGCCGCAGCGACGGAGAGCCGGGCTGGCAAAACATCTGGCGTGGTTGGCAGCGGCTCATGTGGATGGCAGAAGGAGTTGAACTAATAAACGCCCGTTGAACTTATGGGTAATGACAAGCGCTGAAGCGGGGTGTTAATGAAAAGGCCGCCAGAAGAATTCTGTGTCACGCCCGCCGCGTGAGGGTATGACAATTCATGCTGGCATTCTTTCAGCATGGGCGGGAGCTATTGGGCGTTTTTCCGGTGGTATCGCTTCGGTCAACCACCGGCTGCAAGCTCGCATCCCTGCCGGGATGCTGGTTCAATGTCACGGCTCGACGGAGTCTCGCCCTACCGGGGAGATATTCGTCAAACTGAGGAAAAATGGCCGCAGTAGTAGAAAAAATGATTTAGGTAGTTGACTACTGTCTGCTTTCAATGCAACATTGCCGTCACATGATGAAAATTACAGAACTCAGCACCAGTCAGCTTAACCGAATTATTGCTATCAGACAGCAGATCGAATCGCTGGAAAGCGAAATGGAAGCCATTGCTACCGGCTCACCCGCCAGCGCACCCGCATCGGTTGCTCCGGCTAAGACTGGAAAGCGAACCATGTCCGCATCCGCTCGCGCGCGCATTGCCGCCGCGGCTCGCGCCCGTTGGGCCAAGGTAAAGGCCGGCAAACCTGCCGCCGCTGAAGCCCCCGTTGCGAAGAAAAGAGATGGCCGTCGCAGTCCCGCCGTTCGCGCCAAACTCGCCGCTGCCGCCAAAGCCCGCTGGGCCAAAGCTAAAGCCGCTGGCAAGTCGCGCCTCTGATAGTCAAGCTGCCGGTACTGCGGGCAGGTACTGCCCGCCGCGCAAGACGCTGGCTAACTGCAATAGGTAGCCGGCGGTTGCCAGCAATAAGCCTGCGCTCACAAAGCGCAGGTTGTTGGTCGCCAGGTATAACAGCACAAAGAGTCCAACTCCCAATCCCGCCAGGATGCATCGCTGGCGTATGGTCGGGCTAAGATTGCCCGCAAAATAAGGGAAGGCAGCGACTGCCACGCCGAGCGCTAGAACGAGCCAGCCCAGACCGTGCGAGACGTCGCCTCCGGCTATATGCACCGTGGTTGCGCTGTCGAAGTTTTGGATGAAAGGTGAATTAAGCGGCGCAAGACGCTGCAAGGTCTGTGAGAATTCCCTGGCCGGCCTCACCGTAAACCACGGCAGGAAAAACCCTATCAGCAATACGGCCGCGCCGACCAGCGGCAGCCAGCCGGGCGGCTGGGAGGAAGCGGGAGATTGTTTGATTGACTGCGTTTTCTCCGAGTAATTGAGCGCGGCCAGCAGTTCGGCGCATTCGGCCGCCGTGATCTTGCCGTTGTCAAGCATGTTAAGCACGCGCTGGCGTTCCGGAGCATTGGGATCCGCGGCGGGCGCGGGCGCCTGGGCGCGGGCATGGGCCGAGGCGGATCTAATGCCAGGATATATCAGCAGGACCAGCAATCCGAGCAGCCCGATGCCCAGAGGCGGATAGTCAAAGGCCAGCCACGCTAGAATCGCGAGAATGGCAACGGTGGATACATTGGCCGCGCCCAGCCAGGCGCGAATGCCGTCGAGATTCTCGCGCTTCTCCAGTTCGTTTGTCGTGCCGGCAATCCACTTTGAATAGAGCTTGATGGCGAAGAGCAGCAAGATGGATGTCAGCAGGCCTGCGCAGCCGTAGGCCATCCCCCGGCTCTCATTTGAATTATCCCACCGCTCCAGGGGCGTCAGCGCCGCCGGTTCGTGCGCCCTGATAAAGCCGCCAAAAATTCCGGCGGCGATGGCCGCCACCAGAAAGACCGAGGCCCGGCCCCAACCGACGCCAAGATAACGCCGCACCCCGAATGTTAATCCAAACAGAACAGCACAGCCTAAAACCACGCCTAATATGATTCCTAGAATATTCATTATGCGGACCTTTCTTTTAGAAGTTGAGTCGCTTCCTGGACGTTGATTTCGCCACGCTCCAGCTTCTCCAAAATCTGGGAGCGATTGACCGGCGGCCCCTGGTTCCCAAGCAATTCGTTGACAAGATCGAGGCGCTTGCAGACGGTCGGATAGGAGATTCCCAGTTCTTTTTCCACGTCAACAATTTTTCCCTGGCACCGGAGGAAGACGAGCACGAATTCCTGCAAGTCCGGCGGCAGGCGGAAGAAAAGCGGTATCTCCAACTGCGAATCAATCTGCGTCTGGCAGCCGCAGCACGAAAGCCGGGCAATGGCCAATTCGTCGCCGCAAAAAGGGCAGCGCGTAATCAGCTTCTTGCCGGATGTCTGCGATTTCTTCATTTGATAAGTCAATTTATGTATTAAGAAACTCAATGCGTCAATTGAAAAAGTGAACTAATTGAAGAATTTATATTAGGATACCGATTTTTGGCAGCGCGAGACTCTCAATAATATTTGGGCGGCGACGCAGCGCCGCCCTACCTCAATTTGGTAGGGCGGGCCTGTGTGTCCGCCCAAATATTATCACCCCCTTTCCGATTGACTCACGAGCCGTGCGCTTCTATCCAATGGGTGTGAAACAAATTCTCTCTGCACTTCTCCTGCTGGCTTTTACGTGCGTGGCGGCCATCGCCGCGCCCATTCGCGTCGTCGTTTGGGATGAGCGGCAGCTTGCCCAGAAATCCGCCTACGGTGGTTTTCTCGGCGATACGCTGGCCGCCGAATTGAGCGAGGAAAAGGACTTCACCGTCAAGTCGGTCGGACTGAATGACCCGGACCAGGGCATCACGGACGAATGGCTCGATCATTGCGACGTTCTAATCTGGTGGGGGCACCAAAAGCACGCCGAAGTGAAAGATGAACACGTCGACGCCATCATCAAGCGGCTCAAGGAAGGAAAACTTTCGTTGATTGCGCTGCACTCAGCGCATTGGTCCAAGCCATTCATTGCGGCGATGGATGAACGCTCGGTGCAGGACGCGCTGCAATCGATTCCCGAGTCGGAGCGCGCAACGGTCAAGATTGTCAAAATTCCCGCCGTGCCAAAACTGCCGCCCAAGGACGGCCCGGCGACGCCGTCCTTCCGCCATTTCAAAGCCGACGATGGTGCGGACACCCTGGAAGTCAAATTGCCGGGCTGCATTTTCCCGGTCGTGAACAACGCGGGCAAGCCCGGCCACGTCCACACGATGCTGCCAAATCATCCCATCGCGGCGGGCATTCCGGCGGCCTTTGATGTTCCGCAAACGGAAATCTACGGCGGTCATTTCCATGTGCCGCGCCCGGACGCGATGATTTACCAGGAGACATGGGACACGGGTGACACGTTCACGAGCGGCTGCGCGTGGACGGTGGGGAAAGGAAAAGTCTTTTACTTCCGCCCCGGCCACGAAACCTACCCCATCTTCAAAGAGGAAATCCCGCTGAAGATTGTGAAAAACGCGATTCGTTGGGAAGCGGGGAAGTGAATAAGGCAGGGACGCCTCGCCGAGGCGTCCGAAGCCGTGGCCTTATTCGAACGCGTCCGAACTTGCGAAAGTCCCCGGACGCCTCGGCGAGGCGTCCCTGCTATGAAACCCAGAATTTAGTCACGCCGCCGCGACGTCGCGCTTGCTCATCAGCACCTTGATTTTGCGCTCGGCTTCTTCTATTTGACGCGCGATTTTTTCTATCGCCTCCTCCAAGCGCACAACTTCCAGCGCGTCGGGGCGCGGCAGGCGGGCGGGGTCGAGAGCGATGGGATTCAGCGACTTCATGAGGGAATCCAGCTTGCCGACTTCCCCTTCCAGGCGTTTCACGCCGTCGCGAAGCTGGGTGATCGTTTTGGCGTTGCGAGTCGGAATGCCAGCGAGGTCGGCGGGTTTGGCGCCGCCGCGGCGGCCGCTGACAGCCCAGGCGCGATCCTTTGTCTTGTCCCGGCGCAGCCGCAGCGCGAGGTCGCGCGCGTAACTGGTTATTTCCAAAGCGAATTCCTGGCGCTCGAGGGGCGAGCGGAATTTTTCCTTCGAGAGCAGGTCAGTCAATCCGCGCACGATGTAAGTGGTGGCGTCAAAATCAGGAATGAGATCCTCGGCGGGCGAGCGCTCCGGCTTGGGCGCCTTCTTCTTTTCGCCGTGCGCCTTGGATTGGTCGTAGATTTTGCTGTACATCGCCTTGGCTGGAAAATTTTCCGGCAGCGGCAGGTTGGGCAGAACCTGGCCCGACTTCATTTCGCCAACGCCGTTGGCCAGCCAGTCGGGATTGATATCAAATATGCAGCACAGCCTGTAGCCGACGGCATAGCGCAGGGGCGTGCGGCCATACTCGAAGCTCGCCAGCCGGTCGCGGGAAATCTCGAGTTCAGCGGCGAAGGCAGGCTGGGGCCAGTTGATGTATTCGCGCGCTTGCTGCACGCGGCGGCCGATCTCGATTTCTCGCTGGGTGGCCAATCCGCTTTTTTTAGGCATGCGCATATCCTACACGTCCCACAAAAAAGTGTGAAATAAATATTGATAATTACACTGTTTTGTGGTAATTCATTATTCAACGATGAGCACACTTTTAAAAGAACCTCTGGAAACGGCCGCTGGCCGCGGCTTTCAAGCCAAATCCCCCTTCGTCTCCGCCTGGCAGGCGGCTGTACTGCTGGAGTGTACGGAGAGGGAAATTTATATTCGCATCCAGGAAGGCCGGCTGCCGCTGGCGTTCAACATTGGGAGCCCTGGAGCATCGCGTCTCTGTGTGCGGCTGGCGGCAAGCACTGTAGTTTCGCTAATGCATGGGCGAGAGCCCGAGAGCGATGTGGCCGCGTTTTTGGAGCGCGCCGTGCCGCCAACGCATTACTCCTTTCGCGCCCCGCAGCTTGCCCGCCTCTGGCGCGGGGACCCCGATCATATCTACCGGCTGGTCGCGGCGGGCGCGCTTGAGGATGTCGGCGGCAAAACGCACTACCGGATTCCGCGCGAAAGCGTGATCCGCTTTTTGACGGCAAGGAGAATTGTTTCGTGAGAACAAAATCAAACGTATTGGGCCTATAAGTCGCATAGGTCTTATAGGCCGCATAAGCCTGCTTCCGAAACGTTCCGCCGAGACCCGTAATT
The DNA here is from genome assembly GCA_963764165.1 of uncultured Verrucomicrobiae bacterium. Lineage (GTDB taxonomy): Bacteria > Verrucomicrobiota > Verrucomicrobiia > Limisphaerales > Palsa-1400 > Palsa-1400. The sequence goes on along the minus strand of CAVXRD010000001.1, from coordinate 1,228,884 downwards.
TCCCCCGTCTTGATTTTGCTTCCATCTCGCCGGGCGTGGCATTAGTTTTCGCTCAAGGCAAGACGGCAATGAAGATCTATATCGACGGCAAATACTACGACGAGAAGAACGCCAAGGTTTCGGTGTTCGACCATGGTTTATTGTACGGGGACGGCATTTTCGAGGGGATTCGCGCCTACAATGGCCGCGTATTCAAGCTGGCCGAACACATTGACCGCCTGTTTTGCTCCGCCAAATCCATTTTGCTCAACATCCCGCTGGCAAAGGAGGAGATGATCCGGGCCACGGTCGAGACGTGCCGGAAGAACAAAATCAAAAACGGCTACATCCGCCTGGTCGTCACGCGCGGGCCGGGTAATTTGGGGCTTAATCCTTACAAGTGCCCGAAGGCCTCCGTCATCATCATCGCCGACAAAATCCAGCTTTACCCGGTGGAATTATACGAGCGCGGATTGGACGTCATTACCGTTCCGACCACGCGCAATTTGCACAGCGCGTTGAATCCGGCGATCAAGTCGCTCAATTATCTCAACAACATCCTGGCCAAGATCGAAGCCATCAACGGCGGCTGCGAAGAAGCCATCATGCTCAACGCCGAAGGCTTTGTCGCCGAATGCACGGGCGATAATATTTTCCTGCTCAAAGACGGGCGGCTCTTCACGCCGCCGCTTTCGGCGGGCGCGCTTTATGGAATCACGCGCAACACCGTCATCGAGTTGGCGCGCAAAGACGGCATTGAAGTCACCGAGCCGAATTTGACCCGCCACGATTTCTTTAACGCCGACGAGGTCTTTTTGACTGGCACCGGCGCGGAAATCATCGCCGTGGTGAAAATTGACGGCCGCGTGATCGGCAGCGGGAAACCCGGCCCGATTACCAAGAAGCTGGTGGCCCAGTATCGCGAGTTAACCCAGGCAACTGGCGAGCCGATATAATTTTGGGTAGTGTGCTGGAAGGCGGGTGGCGGGGTTTGGTGAATAGATGAGGTCGGCAGGGCGAGGCTCCAGCCGAGCCGTCTTCGCGGGGAATGGCTCGGCGGGAGCCTCGCCCTACCACACGCCGCTAAACGTGGGGTGAAATGATTCTCCCTTTTGGAGAATCTATGATACACTATTAACAGAATTTTATGCTGTGCATGTTATGCAAACAAAACCCGGCCAAAGTGCATTTAACGCAGATCGTTGACGACAAGGTCCAAAAAGTCGATCTCTGCGAAGAGTGCGCCAAGGAAAAAGGGGTCAATAGCGACGCCAGTTTTTCGCTGGCGGATTTGATTCTGGGGCTGGGCGCCTCCCAGGAAATCGTCCCGGCCTCAGGGGGCGCGGAAGTTCGCTGCGCCGGCTGCGGGTTTACCCAGGCTGATTTCAAGAAAGCCGGGCGCCTCGGCTGCTCGCAGTGCTACAACACGTTTGCGGAAGGCTTGGAAAGCTTGTTGAAGTCCATGCATAAGGGCACGCGCCACATTGGCAAGGTCCCGGCGGCATTGCGGCAGGGGCGGGACTTAACCGAGCGCCTGAAGCAATTGCAGAAAAAGCTGGATCGCGCGGTGGCGTCGGAGGACTTCGAGCAGGCGGCCAACCTTCGTGACGAAATGAAAATGGCGAAAGACCAGCTATTGCGTCACGCCAGCCAGGCAACCCCATGAGCGCCAGCATCCACGATTTTCTATGTCCGCCGGTTGAAACGGCCCGGCGCACAGGCCCGCACGACCGCATCGTGATGTCCAGCCGCGTCCGCCTCGCCCGCAATTTGCGCGGCATGGCGTTCCCCGGCTGGGCGAAAAAGAACGAGCGCATCAAATCGCTCGATATCATCCGCCCGGCGGTTGAAAGCCTGCCGCAATTGAGCGGCGCTTACTCCGAAACGATGGACAATCTCGGCACACTCGATAAGCAAATTCTCGTCGAACGCCATTTGATCAGCCGCGAGCACGCGGCGAAAACCGCCGGCAGCGGATTGGTCCTCAACAAGGAGGAGTCGCTCTGCGTGATGATCAATGAAGAAGATCATCTGCGCATGCAGGCGCTGCGGCCCGGATTGCAATTGCGCCAGGCGTGGATGGCCATTGATGCCATCGACAGCGATTTGGAACGCAAGCTGGATTATGCCTTCAGCCCGGAACTCGGCTATTTGACGGCCTGCCCGACGAACCTTGGCACTGGCATCCGCGTCAGCGCGATGCTGCATTTGCCAGGCCTTGTCCTGGCCGAGCAGATCACGCAAATCATTTCCAGCGTCAACAAATTGGGGCTCGCGGTGCGGGGGCTTTACGGCGAAGGCACCGAGGCGCTGGGCAATGTTTTCCAAGTGTCCAACCAGATGACCCTCGGCGAAGTGGAGACGGATATCGTCGAGCGGTTGAACAAGGTTTTGCTGCAAATTATCGAGCACGAGGAAAATGCGCGGGGCATGCTGCTGGAAAAAAAGCCGAAGATTGTATATAATCAAATCGGACGTGCTTACGGAATTCTCGCCAATGCCCACAGCATCGCCTCCAAGGAGACGATGAATTTGCTGTCGCTGATGAGATTGGGAGTGGACCTGGGAGAATTCCCGCCGGGCGACCGCGCTCTTATCGACGAATTGTTTGTCATCACCCAGCCGGCCCATTTGCAAAAGCAATTTACGGAGAAACTGGTGGCGGAGGAGCGGGATTTGCTGCGGGCGGATATGCTGCGGGAGCGTTTGCGCAACGTGAGCCGTCCGAACCCGAAAGCGCCCGGCGCTGGAGGGGGATCGCTGGACAAAAGAAACTAGCCGGAGCAGGATTTACATATGAGCGAAGAATCATCGTCAATGCAAAATTTCACGCCGCGCGCTCAGCAAGTGCTGGCGCTGGCCCGCAAAGAGGCAGATCGCTTCAATCACAATTTCGTCGGCACCGAGCATCTTCTCCTGGGCCTGATTAAATTAGGCCAGGGCGTCGCCGTCAACGTGCTGCAAAAACTCGGTCTCGACCTCGAGACCGTCCGCATGGAAGTCGAGAAACAGGTCGGGACCGGGCCGGATCAGAAAATGATCGGCAACATTCCTTACACGCCGCGCGTCAAGAAGGTTTTGTCGCTGGCCGCCCGCGAAGCCCGCAATCTCAATCACACTTACGTCGGCACCGAGCACATTTTGCTGGGCTTGCTGCGCGAAGGCGATGGCGTGGCCGCGCGCGTCTTGAAGAATCTCGATGTGGACATTGAGCAGACCCGCCAGGAAATTTTGAAGGAGCTCGATCCGCAGTTTGCCGCCGCTGAAGAGCAGCAATCAGGCGGAGCCGCCGAACCCGCTCCGGAACGAACGCCCGAAAAAAAAGGCGAAGTCAAAACGCCCGCGCTCAAGGCATTCGGCCGAGACCTGACGGAAATCGCCCGCAAAGGCGAAATGGATCCGGTCATCGGACGCCAGAACGAAATCGAGCGCGTCATCCAGATTTTGTGCCGCCGAACGAAGAACAACCCCGTCCTGCTTGGTGAAGCGGGCGTGGGCAAGACGGCCATCGTGGAAGGATTGGCCCAGGAAATTGCCCGCGGCAATGTGCCGGAAATTTTGCGCGAGAAGCGGGTCATTACGCTGGACTTGGCGTTGATGGTGGCTGGCACGAAGTATCGCGGCCAGTTTGAGGAGCGCATCAAGGCGGTCATGGATGAAATTCGCCGCGCGCGGAATATCATTTTGTTTATTGACGAGCTGCACACCATCGTTGGCGCCGGTTCAGCCGAAGGCACGATGGACGCCTCCAATATCATCAAGCCGGCTCTGAGCCGCGGCGAGATGCAATGCATCGGCGCGACCACGCTTAACGAGTATCGCAAATACATTGAAAAAGACGCCGCGCTGGAACGCCGTTTCCAGACCGTGAAAGTCGAAGCGCCGTCGCCGGAAGAAGCCATTTTGATCCTCAAAGGATTGCGCCCGAAATACGAGGAGCATCACAAAGCCGAAATCACCGATCAAGCGGTCGAGGCTGCCGTTCGCATGTCGGATCGTTACATCACGGATCGTTATTTGCCGGATAAGGCCATCGACGTGATGGACGAAGCTGGCTCGCGCGCCCGCATCGGCACCATGACGCGCCCGCCGGAAGTGAAGGAACTCGAGATCGAGATCGAAAAGATCAAGACGCAGAAGGAACGCGCCATCAAGGATCAGGATTTCGAAGGCGCCGCCGCCATGCGCGACAAGGAGAAACAAGCCAAGGAAAAATTGGACGCTGTTCTCGCCGGCTGGCGCGCCAGCCGCGAGGAAAAACGCGTGACAGTCGGCGAAGAGGAAATTTTGCACGTCGTGTCCAAGTGGACCGGAATTCCGCTGCGCCGCATGGAAGAGGGCGAAGCCGCCCGTTTGCTTGCGCTGGAGCAGGAAATGTCACGCTTGATCATCGGCCAGAAGGAAGCCGTGACTGCGCTTTGCAAGGCGCTGCGCCGTTCGCGCGCGGATTTGAAAGATCCGCGCCGCCCGATCGGCACTTTCGCGCTGCTTGGGCCGACCGGTGTCGGCAAAACGTTGCTGGCCCGGACGCTGGCGGAAATTTTGTTTGGCGACCCCAAGGCGCTCATCCAATTGGATATGAGCGAATACATGGAGCGCCACAACGCTTCGCGCATGGTGGGCTCGCCGCCCGGCTACGTTGGTTTTGAAGAAGGCGGGCAGTTGACCGAACAGGTTCGCCGCCGTCCGTATTCGGTCGTGCTTTTCGACGAAATCGAAAAAGCGCATCCGGACGTAATGAACATGCTTCTCCAGATTTTGGAGGAAGGCAAATTGACCGACAACGTCGGCCGCGTGGTGAACTTTCGCAACACGATCATCCTGATGACGTCAAACGTCGGCGCGGATTTGATCAAGCGCCAGACGCAAATGGGCTTTGGAAAAGTCACGGACGAAAATTCCTACGACCGGATGAAGGAAAAAATCATGGACGAAACCAAGAAGGCGTTTCGCCCTGAATTCATCAACCGGCTGGACGACGTCATTGTGTTCCGCACACTAACAAAACCCGATCTCCTCGAGATTTTGGATTTGGAAATCGGCAAGGTACTTGGCCGTTTGAAGGCGAAGAATCTGCACTTGACGCTCGACAACACCGCCCGCGACTTCCTGGTGGAAAAAGGATACGATCCGACTTACGGCGCCCGCCCGATGCGGCGCGCGGTCGAGCGTTATTTGGAGGACCCGCTGGCCGAGGAAATCCTCAAAGGCAGCCTAATTCCGAACGAGCCCATGACCGCGACCGTCGAAGGCGACAAGATCGTCTTCAAGCAGAAGGCCACCGACACGCCGGCCACCTCGCCAACGGCGGGGTAAGAGACCACGGTTCACGAGACGCGATCCATGATAACGGCGCGGCAATTGAAGGAAAGGATGGATGCGAAACCGTTTCGACCGTTTCGCATTTGGATGACCGATGGCGCAAGTTTCAATATTACGAACCACGATATGATGTTCGTAAAACGCGGCTCGGTCTTGATTGGAACCGACTTGGACGCAGACCAAATTGGCGAACGATTCGTAGAGTGCGCTATTCTTCATATTATTCGCCTGGAAGATCTGCAACTCGCACCCGTTGAGTAGAATTCATTGAGTGCAAATCGGCAGGACCGATTTCTCGAACCCGCCGTGTTGCGCCACTCCACTTAACCGAATCCGTTATTCCTGCGGCGGTGGGCCATCGCCGGGGGGCGGGCCGTCCATCGGGCCTTCACCGGGAGGAGGGCCACCGGAGCCCCCGCCAAAACCACCACCGCCGCCGTGGGGCGGGCCGGGGCGATATTCGTCGGGAGTCAACTGCCCATCGCCGTTTTTATCGAGCGTCAGCAGCGCTTTCGGAGCGTTTGCAATTTCCGATGCGTCAATAATACCGTCGCCATTGACGTCAAGCGCTTTCACGATGGCAGGGACAGGCGGGCGGCGATGGCCGGCGCCTTGCGGCGGCGTGTTGGTGGCGAACGAGCCGATATATTCGTCGACGGTCAATTGTCCATCCCCATTCTTATCGAGCTTTTTCAGCGCGGCCACGGCATTGGCAATTTCGGAGGCGTCAATCGTGCCGTCGCCGTTGGCGTCAAGGGCTTTGACGATGGCGGGCATCGGGTGGCGGTGCGGGCCGCCGGGTGGCGGCTCGTTCGTGCCATCGAACGGGGGCGGGCCGTCTCCGTCTGGGGGCGGACCGGATGGCTGCGCGTGAGCGGCCCAAGCCGCGAAAAGGAGGAGGGCGGCAATCATTTTTGCGCCGAAATTAAATCCGAGCGCAAATCCACCGGCGGCCGGCAGCACGGTGGCTCCTGCGATCAATGATGTTTTTTTCATAATGTCTATCGTTCTGCTGAGTCGAAGACCCGGCGGCCAACTGGCCGCGCTGTTCTTGTCTTCGCCTCTCATATGCAAGAATAGACACCACTCGTGTTAAGCGATGATTCGCGGGGAACAGCAAAATTGTTAAGAAGAAGTTAATTTTTGTCATACTGCTTTCCTCTACCTAACGGAAAGGAACCACCCTGATTGTGATCGCTGTTTCTCATGTCAAGCTGTCAGTCAGTTAAAACTGACTATGAAAAAAATTTCAGTATTGCTCGTTGATGACCACACGATCGTAAGGCAGGGACTCAAAGCCCTGCTGACCCAGGACGCCGGCATTGAAGTCGTCGGCGAGGCCGAGAATGGAAATCAAGCGGTGGAAATGGCAGCCAAAACAAAGCCCGACATCGTCATCATGGATGTGGCCATGCCATTTATGAACGGATTGGACGCGACCCGCCAAGTGCTGAAGACCCTTTCCTCGACCAAGGTGCTGGTTCTCAGTTCCTACGGCGAAGATGATCACGTCCAGCAGCTCATCGATGCTGGCGCCGCTGGTTATCTCCTCAAAGCGACTGCCGCGACCGATTTGCAGCTTGCGATTCGAGAGATCCATAAAGGGAATGCGTTTTTCAGCCCGTCCATCGTAAAACGCCAAAGGGAGCGCGCCCGGCGAGCCTTTGATGACGGAAGGGCTCACCGCAAAAACATGAATTTGACGGCCCGCGAGGCGCAGGTGCTTCAGTTGATCGCCGATGGGCGGGCCAACAAGCAGGCCGCCGCGGAACTGGGAATCAGCATCAAGACAATTGAGAAGCATCGGCAGCAAGTGATGAACAAGCTCAACATCCACGATGTGGCCGGGCTGACGCGCTATGCGGTATCCAAGCGAGGCATGGAACCGGCTGTTTCAGCGCCGTAGTGGAGACTTTTCCAAGTCTGGCCTCATTGCGGGTTCGTATGATAAAACCGCGCGGGAAAGTTGGAAGCGCCCGTGTCGAGGAACTGCGCCACGCCGTTGGTGTCAGCAACGGCGCTTCCCAGGAACAGCCACGTTTGCAAATCCGAACTGGCCCAAAAATCAAAGTTCTCGCCTGGCGATCCTTCCACTTGCTCCAACACCGCCCCATCAAGCTGGGGTGCTATTGTGAACGGCGAATACTTGATTGTCACCATCCCGGTTCCTCCGCCGGAGAGCGTTTCATATCCTGTCACATATAAATTACCCTGATTGTCGGCCGCGATGGCTTCGCCCGCCGAATCCCCTCCGGCGGAACTGGCGTAGCGCTGGGACCAGGCTTGGCGGCCAGCCGCGCTGTATTTGACCGTTGCCATGTCATTGATGCCGTTGCTGTCAGATGAATAGCCCGTGACGTAGCAGCTATTGGCAGCATCCACCACGAGCGCCGTTGGCGCGCTTTCTCCTCCCTGGGATTGCGAGTAATAATTGGTCCATTCGGGCAAACCCGTGGGACTTATCTTAATCGTGCCATAGCAGAGATTCGAGGAGGCGTCCTGGGCCTGTCCTGTCACAAGGATGTTGGTTGCGCTATCCAGGGCAAGGCCGGTTCCTTTAGTAGTGACGGTGAGGGCGATGGTCGTAAACCAGTAGTCTCCGCTGGGTTGCGGCCATGACAATTCCTGGTTCTTTTCCAACACATACCGAGACTCGCTGCCGAAGGCGGCCCCAAGGTAAATGTTGCCTGAGCCGTCTAGCGCGGCGCCGGCGATCTGCGGCGGATTGTCCTCGGGATTTGTGAGGTCCCCCGGGCTTAACGAACCACCCATTCCCGGCCAGCCATTGCTCGAATTTAGCTGGAGGATATGCAGGTCGTTTGATCCCCTAAATCCCCCATTGAAGCCCACAACGTCTCCGGCGACATACGCGTACCCTTTTGTGTCCACAAGAACAGACTGCCAGGCGGTCGGATGCGGGTTGGGCGACGCGACCCACAACTCGCTTCCGGACGAACTCAATTTGACGACGTTGGAGGCGGCGGGAGAACCAGTGACGAACACCTCCCCATTGCTATCCGTCGCCACCGCCGAGCCGGGATATGGCGCCAGCCAGAGCTGGTTGCCGCTGGGATCATACTTCACTGTCCCGGCATTTCCCGTGACCACGACGTTATTGCTCGCATCCACCGCAAGGGCGGCCGGAATGGCCTCTGCGCTGTTCGTCAAATCAAAGCGTGCGGCCCACAACTGGACGCCATTCGGCGCGTATTTGATGGTCACATATCCAAGGTTTCCATTGGTGTTCTCGGAATAACCAGCCACACAGATGTTGCCGGCGTTGTCCAAGGCCATGCCAATGGGCTGATTGGTTCCGGTGACCATGCCATTAGTGTAGCGGGCAACCCATGCAAGCTGGATCTGCGCTGCGGCCGTTCCCGGAAACAACACGGCCATGCACAAGCCGCCTGTTAGCGATAAAATCAGCAGATGACGACAAAAGAGCGAGAGCGTGCCTCGAAAATGCGCCGTGAAAGGGATGGCATGGGCTTCTAAAGCATGGAGCTTTTCTCCCGCGTAAAGCGTATTGGTTCTCATGTATCCACATCCTTTATTCCGATAAACTGGATTTTTATTCAATCAGTTTGCGGGGACTTGCGCGGCCAGCTAACCGCAAGAATCTTAACCCCATGATGCGCGGATTGTCAAGAAACCAGCAGGCAGGGCAAACGCATCGGGTGTGATTGAAAACGGGTGAGGCGTGATTCCGCTTTGAGCGGAGCGCGGCTGTGTCGAAGACCAGCCGCAGCGTGTCGCAGTGCCGGGCGCGCCGGTTAATTCCACGTTGCAGCGGCTGGTCTTCGACACAGCCGCGCTCCGGGCGCATCACCCACTTCTAATCGCACCCAGACGCATCTTAATTCCGCCACGATCAATCGCGCCAACGGTTGGTTTTGAAGTGGTTTGAACGGAGATACGTGTGTCGAAGACCAGCCGCAGCCGTTTTGAAACATAGTGGACGTTGGATTAAGTGCCACGGCTTCGCCGAAATTGCGTCGCCTCTTTCGCAGGTACTTCCCGAATCTCCCGCTTTCCGAATGGCAGATTTTTTCGGCCAACGATGCCCCGAAGGCGATTTGGTCAAAGAAGGTGTGGAGTAATTGGGCGCAGGACAAAATTCTTCACGAAAAGAGTGGCAGCGGCGTCCCGCCGCTGAATTTGGTGGCAGAGGCGAGACGCCTCCGCCACCACAGCGGCAGAAGAATTTTGTCCTGCACCGGGAGTAATTTTGATCAGTCTTTTGTTCTTGCCTTGTTCAAGGATACCCAACACAAGGAGGACATGAAAACACGAGAACTGGAATGTCTGATACGTGAGCCCACAATCGGTCATGCGGGGACGCGGGTTTCTTTGTGGATGCGACCATTGAAAGATTCATCTTGTCGCAATTTGGTGAGTGATTTGCGCCTGACTACAACCAAGACGGCAGCTCGCTGCGATGGGAACCGAGGTTTGGAGGGGTGATTGAAAGCGGGTGAGGCGTGATTTCGCTTTGAGCGGAGCGCGGCTGTGTCGAAGACCAGCCGCAGCGCGTCGCAGTGCCGGGCGCGCCGGCTAATTCCACGTTGCTGCGGCTGGTCTTCGACACAGCCGCGCTCCGCCTTTCGGCCTGCGTCCATCACCCATTTTCAATCACACCCGAGGTTTGGATATTTGCTCAATTCTCCTTGCGTTCCCTTGTGCACCTAGTGCAGAAAGGTTTTGGTCAAACCGGCATCCGATCAGCAAAAACCATAACTCACGGACAGATGCCAGCAGGACTGTCGGCGGTCGAACCATTAAACCAAGAAAACAGGAACTGTGAACGCGCCCAAATACCCCGTTGCTCAAGCGATCCAACAACAAGCAATTTCCTTTGCTCGGAACTCGAAACGCTCCTTGCGGCTGGCCGCGGTCGTGCGAGCTTGGGCTTGCCTGCTGCTGATGGCGGCGTGCTGCGCCCGCGCCCAGAGCACCTACACACCCTACATCTTCACCACTTTCGCAGGGGATGCCACGGATGGCCAGGGCACCAATGACGGGACAGGCAGCGCGGCGCAATTCTACTATCCGTCTGGCGTGGCGGTGGACAGCTCGGCCAACGTTTACGTGTCGGACAGGTTCAACAACACAATTCGGAAAATCACTCCAGATGGGGTGGTAACAACGCTCGCGGGCCAGCCCGGGATCGAAGGCAGCGCGGATGGCACCAATAGCGGCGCGCAGTTCTTCAGTCCATCCGGAGTGGCGGTGGACAGCGCAGGGAACGTCTATGTGGCGGATCAAGGCAACTGCGCCATTCGGGTGGTGTCTCCAGCCGGGGTGGTAACCACGTTGGCTGGGGGCAGCCAAGGCAGCAGTGACGGGACGGGCAGCGCGGCGCAGTTTTACAATCCATTTGGCGTGGCGGTGGACCGCGCAGGCAATGTTTATGTGGCGGACACCCTCAACGATACCATCCGAAAAGTGACGTCCGCCGGCGTCGTCACCACATTTGCGGGGAAGGCGGGCTACAGCGGCAGCGCGAACGGGGCCAGCAACGTGGCGCGATTTAGTTATCCCTTTGGCATTGCGATCGACAGCGCCGGCAACCTCTATGTGGCGGACGCATACAATGACATGATTCGGAAAGTGACGCCCGGTGGCACGGTAAGCACCCTGGCGGGCAAGGCGGGCTACAGCGGCAGCATAGATGGAACCGGCACGGCGGCGGAATTCGAGAATCCAATTGGCGTGGCGGTGGACAGCAAGGGCTATGTTTACGTGGGAGATTTTTACAACAATACCATCCGGCGCGTGAGTTCAAACGGGGTCGTGACCACGCTGGCAGGCCTGGCGGGAAACGGCGGCTTCGGCAGCGCGGACGGAACCGGCAGCGCAGCGCGGTTCGACAGCCCGGAAGGCGTGGCGGTGGATAGCCAGGGCAACCTCTACGTGGGGGACGTTTACAACGACACGATTCGAAAAGGCTGGTCGGCAACTCGTCCTCCCATAAACCTGGTTTTTACCAACTCGATTTTCTCAAGCCATCAGTTCGTTTCGACTCTGACAGGTCCAATCGGTTCCAATGCGGTTATCTTCGCCAGCCCGGATCTGCAAAACTGGACGGCGCTGCTCACCAATTCGCTGGGCGGCGGGACGCTCATGTTTACCGACACGCTAAGTCCCAATTTTCCCGCCCGCTTTTATCGGGCCACGCTGACGCCCTGACCGGGCGTCCGCGCAAGATCAAATGTCAGCCCGGCATGATCTCCCGCTAGGCCAGGCAGACGCATCTTAATTCTTGTAATCCACCACGGAATTTAGATGCGTCTGCCCTGAGCGGACATGTTCCAAACCTGGCCTCATTGCGGGTTCGCATGATAAAACCGCGCGTTTCGCGTCTCCCGATTTGCAATTCGCGGACGATGCCGCTGCCGGAGCTTGGGTGTGTTTTCAGCCGGTTTCTACAACGATGCCGCGCCGGCGGCGCTACGGGGCCGCGCGGCCTAAAGTCAAACAGGAGGAAACCGAGAGAACAGAGAAAAATGCCGTTTTTGCTCAACGATGATTTTTTTCAGCTCCGCGTCCTCTGTCTTTCTCCTGTTTAAATTCTATTATCCCTGCTTTCGAAAAACGGCGGAAACATCCAACACGTTTTCCGAAACCAGATCCAGTCCCTGGCCTGGCGCCCGTTCCTGGGCGCGGCGGAATTGTTCCGCGATGCGCGCGCCGGTCTGCGCCGCGAAATACTTGACAGCGCCCGCGCTTAGTTCCGCCTTGAAGATGATGGCCAGCACGGCGTTTTGATCGATCACGGAGAAGAGCATGCTGAAGCGCTCGCCTTGCTGGTAAACGCTCCGGAAATTTGTTTCGCCAAGTCGCTCGGCGATGGCTTGGGTCGCGGCGATGGAACCGGCGGCCAGAGCGGCAATCGTGACGGTGTCGAATTTATCTGTGTCGCCGCGCTGATGAATGATTGGTCCGCCCTGGTCAACCACCATGGCGACCGCCGACTCGCTTTTTTGCAGCAATTCCGCGAGCGCGGAATCCAGCAAAAGCAAATCTTCCTCGATGAGCGGAGGGATGCCCGGCATAGCGCAGCGATCAGGCCGTCTTGCGCGCCCCTTCGTTGATGTATTTGTTCAGCAGCAGGCGCGTGATCATGTTCAACGACTCGAACACTCCGTCGCATTTCGACGCGACGGCTGGAAAGGATGGCACCTGCACCTCGCGGTTGTTGAGGAGGAAATCCATGTAGTCGGTCGGCGCGGCATTGGGCAGGTCGCGCTTGTTGTATTGCAGCACGTACGGAATATCGGCGAAGTTGAGCTTCAGCGACTTGAGGTTGTCCTCAAGATTTTGAAAACTCTCGACGTTCTCGGTCATTTTTTCGTATTGCGAATCCGCCACAAAAACGATGCCATCGACACCGCGCAAGACCAATTGGCGGGTCGTGTTATAAATGACCTGTCCCGGAACGGTGTAAAGTTGAAATTTCGTTTTGTAACCCTTGATGGCCATGGCCTCCATTGGCAGGAAATCGAAGAACAGCGTGCGGTCTGAGCTGGTCGCGAGAGAAACTAGTTTTCCTTTTTCCTGGATGTTTTGGACGTTGCCGTGGACTTGCTCCAGATTGGTGGTTTTGCCGCCCTTGCCGGGGCCGTAATATACTATTTTGACCTGAAGCTCCCTTGTTGCTTGGTTGATGATGGCCATAAGGAATTGCCTAGTTTTGAAGAATGTTTTGCATTTCGCTGGCGGCTTCGGCGATTCGTTCAAGCGCGGTTTCAGGAATCTGCTGTCCCGTGCGCCCAAGCACAGCCAGATAAAGCGCGCCTGCTTTGAATATCGAGCACGGAGCCGAGCCTGCTGTAATTTTGAGGGCGCGTAAAGCACCCAATTGAGCGGCTTCGGTCGATCCGCCGACCCGGGCAAACATCTGAGGAATAAACGCCGCCATTGTTTCCGGCCTCATCGGCGCGGGCAGTTTCCCCGCCACCAGCAATCCATCCCGCGCCGCCAGCAGCGCGCCTGCGATTCCATGCAGCGTGCAAGTGCGCTCGACGATCTCCTGCGGCGTCCATTGTGTCTTCGACATCTCGTTAAATATCTCACCGAGAATGTTGGATGTCGATTCCTCGTCGGGAACGATCCTTGGTGTCGGCAAAGCCGCGGCGGGCGGCGGCGCCACGGCGGCGAAAGCGGGCTGGGGCTCAGGCATCATTCGATGCGCCGCGGCAAAAACGTCTGGCACATGCTCCACGGTCGGCACAGTGCGGCGCGCCGGGCCGGGCGGGCGTTTTTTCAAATAGAGGGGCGCCACGACTCGCAGCGGCAATTCCACTGGTGTCTCACCATTCCCCATCGCCGGTCGTGGCGCTTTTATCCATCCACTGACCTCCGACCACACGAACGTGATGCGGCCGGACTTTAGCCCTGGCTCAACCCGGTCGAGCGGGATGGAAAGTGGCGCGTGCCGCAAATCAAATTGCTCAATTTGCTGGCGAATCGCTTCCGGCCAGCCCGCTGAAACGGCCTCCACCGTGGTCGTGATGAAGTCATCTTCGGTCGCGGCGGGCACTGCCTTAAGGGGCAGCGGAATGGGCGCACTCGCGGGCGCGGCGTCGGGCTGGACAACGGGGCGTTTCGTCGCAAAGGGCAGGGGCGATGACGTCCTGACGGATGCAGATGGCAACGCGGGCGCGGAAACCAGAGGTGCGGATGCCAGTTTCGGCGCGCCGTTCAGCGAGGTTCCAAAAGACGTTGTTAATTTGATTGGATTGATTGGCGCTGGCGCGGCTGTCTCGCTTGTGACCGATTTCGAGACAAACGGCGGTGAAATTTGGACATTCCCGGCTGGCGCAGTGGGCGCGGTGGGCGCGGCAGGAATGGCTGGCGCGATAGCCGCGGGGGATTCCGTTCTTTTGACGACTTGGGCCGTCTTCGTGTCGAAAATGCCGGTGACATCGTCAGGCACCTCAAGCTGCCGCTGGTCTCCGCGCCGGGCCAGTGCGTGCGGGCCAACGGCCGGAAGCACCAGTGAGAGAGGAATTTCCACCATTTCATCGTCAAGCGCACTGGTGCTGGCGAATGTTCCCGCAGGGGATCCTTGCCGCAATTGGGCAAACGGAATCCGCACTGCGCCTGTTCGTAGTTGTTCCAGGACAAAATCGGAAGGCAGCGCGAAAACCCCCTGTGGTCGTGCTAAGACCTGTCCGGCCAAGTTGTTTGGCAGGCGGGCGATGATCTCGTGCAGCGGCAGCGGCACCGTCGGGCCGGGCGGCGCCGATAAAAAGGCGGGCGGAGGAGCATGGGTCAGCGGCGCGCTTTCGCGTCTCGCTTGAGGGGGCGGAACTGGAGGCGCCGGCATCGGAATGGGCGCGCTCTGTTCTGCCAGGGCCATGGGCGCTGGCAACGTGGCGGAGCCACCGGATTGCGGAAAGAATTTCTTTAGAAAGCCAAACATGGAATTTGCGAGAGTTATCATGCCGGGCGTTGGTAAAAGTGAATTGGGGGGGTGTTCGCAGGGAAGTTCGCGGCGGCATTTTTGCCGCGCGATAGGTTGGTAAGAGCGGTCATGATTTTTTCCACTGCAAAGATGTCAGCAAATTATGCGCCAAGTAACGGAGTGCGCCTAATTCTCGCGGCTCCTGAGCTGTCCCATTCTTCCCATAAGTCCCATTCGTGGCTTGGAAGATGGGAATAATGGGACTCATGGGAGTTATGGGGCGGGCGCTTGGGCCGGGCCTTTGACGGATTGCGGGCCACGAAATTCTTGCCTCGTTTTGCGCTGTGTAGTTTAATCCCCCGGCTTTTGCACCCAAACATATGCCGCTCCAAGACCTGCCGATCAAACGGAAACTAACCACCGTCATGATGATGACGAGCATCGCCGTGCTTTTGGTGACGGCGGCGGGCTTCATTACCTACGAGATATTCAATCTGCGGCATAATCTGCGCTCAAATTCCGAATCGATCGCTGTCATTGCCGCCGATGAAAGCGAAGCGGCGGTGGCGGCGGGAAACCAAAAAGCGGCGCAGGAAATCCTGGCCAATTTCAGCGCGAAAAAGCAAATCCTCCTGTCTGCCATTTACGTGACGAATGGATTGCTGGTCCGTTATCCGACCAACGCGCCCTACAGCGCCTTCCCGGCCCATCCGGCGGACCACGACTTTAAAATTGTTGGACGCGCGGCCAATATCTTCGTGCCGATTCTGCGAGGCAACAAACAGATTGGGATTGTTTACTTCAAGTGGGATCTGTCGCTGCCTTATCAACGATTCTCCTGGTATGCCGTTCTGGTGGTGGCGCTTCTTATAAGTTCCATTGGCCTGGCGCTGGTCATTTCAAATTGGCTGCAGGGCATTATATCCGGGCCCATTTTGAACCTGGCCGCCGCCGCCAAATCCGTGGCCGCCAGCAAGGATTTCAGCACGCGTGTCCCAAAATCCGGCACTGATGAAATCGGCCAGCTTACCGAAGCCTTTAACGAAATGCTGGTGGAGATTCAAGACAACGAAACCGCCCTTCGCGAAACCGAAGCGCAGCTTCGCTCCGCCCTTCAAGCCGCGGAGGCCGCCACCAAGGAAGTGCGGGCGCTGAATGCCGAACTTGAAACACGGGTCTCCGTGCGCACCAGCGAACTGGCCAGCGCCAATCGCGAGCTGGAGGCGTTCACGTATTCCGTCTCGCACGATTTGCGGGCGCCCCTCCGGCATATCGATGCGTTTGCCCAAATCCTCGACAGTGAGCTGGGCAAGGCGAACGAGGCAGCCGTGAAGGGTTATCTGAGCCGCATCCGCAAAGGCGCGCAAAACATGGGCCGTTTGGTGGACGATCTCCTCAACCTCTCCAAAGTTGGCCGCACCAGCGTCAAGAAGGAAACTGTCGATCTCAACACAATGGTTGAAGAAGTCCGCAACGAACTGCGCGCGGAGACCGCGGATCGGCAGATTGAATGGCGCATTTCCCCGCTGCCCTCGGCCACAGGCGATCCCGGATTGATCAAGCAGATTTTCGTGAACCTGATCTCCAATGCTGTCAAGTATTCGCGACCGCGCGCGCCGGCGATCATTGAAGTCGGCATCGAGCCGAAGGATGGCGTGCAGGCGATTTTTGTGCGCGACAACGGGGTCGGGTTCAACATGAAGTATTCCGACAAATTGTTCGGCGTTTTCCAGCGCCTGCATCGGGAGGATGAATTTGAAGGCACGGGCGTCGGACTGGCGACGGTCAAACGCATCGTCGACCTGGAAGGCGGCCGCATCTGGGTGGATGCCGAACTCGACAAAGGCGCCACATTTCACTTTACTCTTGGCGGTCTGCAAGCTACTTGAGTCTATTATGATCGGTGCCATCGAAATCCTTTTGGTTGAGGACAATGCCAACGACGTGGAACTGACGCTGCACGCGCTTTCCAAGCACAACCTCGCCAACAAGATCAGCGTCCTGCGCGATGGCGAGGAAGCGCTGGATTTTCTTTTTTGCCGCGGCAAGTACGCGGGGCGCTCCTTTGATAATCCGCCCAAAATGGTGCTGCTCGATTTGAAGCTGCCGAAAGTCGATGGCCTGGAAGTCTTGCGCAACATCAAGGGCGATCCCCGCACCAAAGCGATGCCGGTGGTCATCATGACCTCATCGCGCCAGCAGCGGGACATGGTCGACAGCTACAATCTTGGCGTCAACAGCTACATTCAGAAACCGATCAGCTTTGAGGAATTCCAGGAGGTCATCCGCCAATTGGGATTCTACTGGCTGGCCGTCAATCAACCGCCTCCGCCCGGGGCATTTCAGTCCGCGTAGATCATGCCGGACAACGGCGCCTCCGTCCTGTTCATGTTGATGCGCATCAGCGCGCTTCAATCATGGCGAAAACTCAAGACCGTCCGCAACACTTCCAACTTCCTCGCTTTTTCGATTGGTCTTTTTGTCGTCGCGTATTTGACGCTGTCGTTTTTGCTGTTCCGGCGCGGCTTGCAATTTCTCAATAATTTTCCGGCGCTGGGGGAAGTCTTGATGGAGCGGCTGTTTTATCTCCTGTTTGTCTTCCTGCTGATTTTGCTGGTGTTCAGCAATCTGGTCATTGGCTACGGCAATTTTTTCCGCAATCGCGAGACAAGCTATCTGACCTCGCTGCCAATTTCCTCGCAAACCATTTTTCGATGGAAATTCCTGGAATCATCGGTGCTGGCATCTTGGGCGTTTTTGTTTTTGATCGCGCCATTGCTGGCCGCCTACGGATTGACCCGCAATGCGCCCTGGCATTTTTACGTGATGACGGTCTTTGCGCTGGCCCTGTTCATCGTGCTGCCGGGCGTGGCGGGGGCCTGGATTGCGCTGATCCTGGCGCGGTATCTTGACCGGCGAACATTTCAAGTGGTGGCCGTGGCCGCGATCTTGGTCATTCTGCCGATGCTCGGCATTTGGTTTCGCCCGGAAACCCTGACCGACAATTCGACGGACACCCGTGTTCTGGCGACGCTCGATAAATTGCTGACGAGAACGCACTTTTCCGAATGGCCGTGGCTGCCAAGCTATTGGCTCTCCACCAGCGTCATGCAATGGTCCGAAGGCGCGGTGAAAGCCGCCGGATTTTTCCTTCTCGTGCTGCTGAGCCATGTGTTGCTGTTCGGATTTCTCACCTTCACGCAAACGGGCAAGCGCTTTTACGATGGCTATTCCACCGTGCAAAGCCGCCAGAGCATTTTTGTGCGCTGGCGGTGGTTCCGGCGAATGCGGGAGCGGAAAACGGAATTTGATTACGGCCCTGGCAGCGTCGAGCGTTTTTTCCGTCTCGTCAACACGGGCTCTTCGGATGTCGTCGCGCTGCTGGTGAAGGACTCGCGCATGTTCTGGCGGGACACGACGCAATGGGGGCAGACGCTCGTCTTGTTCGGGCTGCTCGGCGTCTACATCATCAACCTGCGGCACTTCTCCCAGCAATTGACCAATCCGTTCTGGGTTCACCTGGTCTGCTATTTGAACCTCGGCGCGTGCTCGTTGAACCTGGCCACGCTCACGACGCGATTTGTCTTTCCTCAATTCTCGCTCGAAGGCAAACGGCTCTGGATCATCGGCCTGGCGCCAATGGGATTGGCGCAGGCGCTGCGGGCGAAATTCTGGCTGGCCAGCCGGGCTGCATTAGTGTTGACGCTGGGGTTGATCTGGCTGTCCTGCCACATGCTCAGGATGCCGATGGATCGCACGCTTTACCTGGGGCTCATCGTGGCCACGATGTCTTTCACCTTGACAGCGCTGGCGATGGGCCTTGGGGCGCTGTATCCGAATTTCCGGGAGGACAACCCGACGAAGATTGTCAGCGGATTTGGCGGCACGCTCTGCCTCGTGTTGAGCTTTCTCTACATCGTGGGCTCCGTGACGATCCTGGCTGTCGGCTCGCCGTGGGGGTTGAAGGGCGAGACGTCGGTGCAATGGATATTGTTGACATGGATGGGATTCGCCGCGATGTCGATCCTGCTGGGATGGGTGCCTTACCGATTGGGACTGCGCCGCGTCATGACGGTGGAGTTGTAACTGCGGCTTCAAATATAGGCCGTCCTATTGGACCGATAAGCCTTGTAAGTCCTATGCTCCTCGGAGGCATGGGAATAATGGGTGTCTCTACCGCGACGGCGCCATAAACCGCTCCAGCGCCTCGAACAGCTCAGCCTGGTTCGCCAAATGCTGGACAGGACCGCTGTTGCTGACCCATCCAAAACCATCCCCGTAAGCGCGCCCATTGACGATGCAAACATCCGACCGGCATTCGCTTAGCTGCCGCTCTCCGCGGGTGATCGCTTCCGTTTTGCCGCCCTCCAATTCATATTTCCAACCGATAATCAGCGCATGGGGAAACCAATCGCGCAATTGAGCCAGAATTTTCGGCGTCGGCTTCAATTCCGCCAAAAGCTCGCCGCCGCGCGTGGAAATTTTTGCCCCGTGAACTTGCGTGAGCGAGCCATCCGCGTCGCGCTCCCAGATTTTGCCAAAGGTGAAATCGCTGACGGCCGCGGCGTGAAAAATGGCGATGCGCTCGTTCGTGGCGAGGCCGCGGAATTTGCGCTGCAAATCCGCCGTGGTGGTGAAAGGCAGAAACCGCCCCGCGTTGCACTGTATTGGACTGGTGGCGGACTGCCCCTTGAGCAGGGTCGTGTCGTGCCCGTGGCCGGAAAGATAATTCGCCAGCGAAGTCCCCAGCGAGCCGGTGGAAAAGTTGGTCAGCCGCCGCACTTCGTCCAGCTCCTCAAACGTCGGCCCCGCTGTGACAATGCATTTCACGCGCGTTCAGGTTACAACGAAAAGCGCATTTTGGAAATACAATGGCAACGAGCCGCGGGCTGTTCCCCCAAACGCACACCCCTGTGCATTGAGATGCCCGTTTGAGTATTTCGCGCGGCAGATTAGTGAAGGGGAATGAAAATTCTGCGGCACGTTTTGCTATGGCTGATGTCGACCGCTGTGGCGGCGCACGCGCAGTTGAAATACACGACAAATGACGGCGCGATCACGATCACCGGCTACTCCGGAAATCCTACGAACGTCACGATTCCAAGCTCAATCAATGGCCTGCCGGTGACAAGCATTGCGAATGAGGCATTTGAAGATTACACCAATTTGGCCGGCGTTTCGATCCCCTCAACTGTTACCAACATCGGCCCGACTGCATTCCAATCCTGTTCCAAGCTGGCCAGCATTGTCATCCCCAACGGCGTTGCCGGCATCGGGCTTGAAACATTTCTCTACTGCACGAACCTGACAAATGTCACGCTTCCCGCCACTCTCACCAACATCGCCTCGCAGGCGTTCGCGGAATGCGGCAGGCTGCAGAGCATCGCAGTGCCCACCGGCGTCACCAGCATCCAATTCGAGTCGTTTAATTGGTGCACCAGCCTCGTCAACATCACAATTCCCAAGACGGTGACCAACCTTGAAGAAAATGCTTTTGCCTACTGCACCAATCTCGCCGGAATTTTCTTTGCGGGAAACGCTCCCTCCTACAGCCCAAATCCGCTGCTGGGCGTCACGAACGCGATTGTTTATTACATTCCCGGCACGACGGGCTGGAGCAACACCTATGACGGCCTCAAGACCATGGCATGGAATCCAACGCCGAGGGCCTCTGGCGTCACCGTTGGGCCGTCGGGCGGTGCCTTCCAGTTTGAAGTGGTGGGAACTTCCAACATTCCCGTCGTAATTGAGGCATCCACGAGCGTGGGCAATGCACAATGGCTTCCGCTGCAATCATGCACGCTTACCAACGGTTCGATCATCATCTCTGACACAGCTTGGACCAATAATTCCAGCCGTTTTTACCGCGTTCGCTCTCCTTGACTTAATTCTTGGGGCAGGTCCACATTGCGCCGATGCGGGATTATTTGGCCGGGGTCTTGGACTGCGTTTCATTCCACATTTTTTGGCGGGATTCGAGAAGAGCCAGAACTTCAATGCTATACAGGTGTCGCGTGGAGATGGTTTCGCCGGTCGAAATGTCTTGGCGGCAGATTTCAGCGAGGCGTGGAAGTGCGCAACGAACCGCCGCTCGATTCAAAGCCACGAACCCTTGCCGCGCCTCCCAATTCTGATTCTTGGCAGCTACATATCGGACGCTTATTAAATGTTGTTTTCGAGCCAATCGAGTCAATTTTTGCGTGCAGTCGGAATCGCGGGCTCGAAGCAGTCTGAGCAGGATAGGTACGGCGCTTGTATCGGCGGCGCGTACCGCATCCACTGCTTCAACAAAGTTTGGCTGGCCTGGAAACCCTTCAGGTTCAAAGGCTTCGAGCCAATAGCTCAATGGTTTTCCTTCGTAAACGGGCTCCTGCATTGAGTGTCCCTGCCACGGAACGCCGCCAAGAACTGCCACCACCAATAAAATGAGTCCGTTCCGGATTCTCGGCAAGAATTGAGCAACGTTCAAAACGCTGCTGCCGCAAAATAGAATCGCGATCACCAGACGGCGAGCCATATCAAGCTTGACCTGATCATTCGGAGCGAATCATCGCTCGCGTTGACACCTCCACCCGTTGCCTGTACACTAATCCTTAGTAACATAAGCGAATAAGTTATGATTAACACAGAAAACCCGCCGAAACTCACTCGGAACGAAGGCCTCAAGGCCAATGATCCGTTGCTGGCGGGAACCATTGCCCAGACGCTAGCCGATTCCGGCAAAGACCGGTTTTCCGAGGATGATTACGAATTCCTAAAATTCCACGGCATTTACCAGCAGGATGATCGCGACAAGCGCAAGGTGGCCAAGGAATACATTTTCATGGTGCGGGGACGGCTTCCCGGCGGCGCGCTTACGCCATCGGTTTATTTGGGATTCGATCACCTTTGCGAGGTTTACGGGAACAACACGCTGCGCATCACGACCCGGCAGGGGTTTCAATTTCACGGCGTCACCAAGGGCCACCTGGGCAAATTCATGAAGGGACTGAACGACGCCATGGCCACCACGCTTGCTGCGTGCGGCGATGTGAATCGCAACGTCATGGCGGCGCCCACTCCGGCCACCAGCCCGCTGGTGGATCAAATCCAGCGCCACGCCAAATCGATTTCCGACGCCCTGCTGCCTAAGACACGCGCCTATCACCAGATTTGGGTCGAAGGCGTGGAATTAAAATTGACCGACGAGGACAAGAGTTTCGTCGATCCACTTTACGGCAAAACCTACTTGCCGCGAAAATTCAAGGTCGCGATTGCCATCCCTCCGTTGAACGACATTGACGTTTTCACCAACGATTGTGGTTTGATTGCGATCGTTGAAAACGGCCAGTTGGCGGGATTCAACTTGCTGGCCGGCGGCGGCATGGGCATGAGCCATGGGAACGCCCAAACATACCCGCGGCTGGCCGATGTCATCGGTTTTGTTCCTGCCGACAAGGCGGTGGAAGCAGTGAAAGCAGTCGTGACTGTGCATCGCGATTTTGGCGACCGCACCAATCGCAAACATGCGCGGCTGAAGTACGTCATTTCCGAAAAGGGCGTGGATTGGTTCCGCGCGGAATTGCAGCAGCGCCTCGACTTAAAGCTTGAGGAAGCGCGACCCTACACTTTCACGAAACAGGGCGATCTTTACGGATGGCATGAGCAGTTTGATGGAAAATTATTCCTCGGCCTTTTTGTTGAGAACGGGCGCATCAAGGACGCGGGAAATTACCGGCTCAAGGCGGGTTTGCGAAGGGTGATTGAAATATTTCGTCCGGAATTGCGCCTGACGCCGTCGCAGAATATTCTGCTGATCAACATCCCGCCCGAGCAAAAAGACGACATCACCAAAGTTCTGGCCGAACACGGCGTCCCCGTCGAAAATCAAGCCAGCGTGGTTCGCCGCGCTTCCATCGCCTGCCCGGCGCTGCCGACGTGCGGACTCGCGCTGTCCGAATCCGAGCGTGTCATGCCGGATGTTCTGGGAAAGATCGAAGGCGTCCTGGCGGAAGTGGGATTGGCCGACGAGGAAATCATCATCCGCATGACCGGCTGCCCGAATGGCTGCGCCCGTCCGTATACCGCGGAACTGGCGCTTGTCGGCCGCGCGCCTGGAAAATATCAACTTTACGTCGGCGGCACGCAGGTCGGCACTCGTTTGTGCGAGCTCTTTCGTGAGAGCGTCAAATCCGATGACATCGCCAGCGAATTGCGCCCGTGGTTTTCGCGCTTTGCCAAAGAACGCATCGGGGCCGAGCGCTTCGGCGATTATTGCCACCGAGTTCTCTTGCGCGAGAAACCGGAAATGCCCGCTGTTGCCACCGCATGAATCTCCGTGGAAACGTCCCTTGAAATTCCGCCCTCCGAAATCGCCCCGCCTGCCGAAGAGCCGCTGGGCGACGCCGCGCCATTGAACGCGCGCAACATCGCCCGGCTCAGCGCGCAATTCGAGGACAGTGCTCCCGAGGAAATCTTAAGCTGGGCGTGGAAGCGATTCGGCAAGCGCGCGGCCATAGGCACAAGCTTCCAAGGCTCCGGCCTGGTGATGATGCACCTGGCGAAAATGGCCGGATTGAATTTTCCGATTTTCACTCTGGATACCGGGTTGCTTTTCCCCGAAACGATTGAATTGCACAAGCGGCTGGAAGATTTCTATGGCTGCAAGTTTCAGTCGATCATCCCGGACCTCTCTGTCGAACAGCAGGCCGAGGCGCTAGGGCCGGAGCTTTGGAAGCGAGATCCGGATTTGTGCTGCACTTCGCGAAAAGTGCTGCCGCTGCAAAACAAATTGCGCGAACTGGATTGCTGGATCACCGGCCTCCGCCGCCACCAGGCCAGTTCGCGCAAGGACATTGGCGTCGTCGAATTATACTCGCTGGACGCGCAGGGCGGAACGGACATCGTGAAGCTGAACCCGATGGCGAAATGGTCGCGCGAGGAGGTCTGGCAATATATCCGTGACCATCATATTCCTTACAACCCTCTGCACGACGCCGGATACGCCTCCATCGGCTGCGCCCCTTGCACGCGCAAGACGGCCGATGGCGAAGACGAGCGGGCCGGGCGCTGGATCGGATTCAAAAAGGTGGAATGCGGCATTCATACCTTCATGTCCCGCAAAGCGGATTTCCAAATATAAGGGTTCCTTGTCGTTTTCGGTGAAATGAACCATGGCCAACGCTCGCGAGGTGAAAGCATAAGGGGCCATGGAAGCATATTTTTTATTCGATTGGATCACCTTGCATCGAATGTAGCGGGTTTGTAGCGGCCATGTAGCGCCCAATGTAGCGGTTTATCTGGTTGATAATCAACGATGTAGCGGGTGTAGCGGGTTTTTCGAGATTATATGCACATTCGATGCGGTGCTCTGCCAGGTGTCATGCTTGCTTTCTTCAGGCGGATTTCCGAAAAGGCCGCTTCATCAGAGAATCAGCGTTCATCTGCGAAAATCTGTGTCTGGACAGCCTCTTGCCAGCTTGGGAATCGAAATGGATTACAGATCAAATAATTTATTAAAAAAACTTATTGACCGTTCATGGCTTTTTGGATATACAGGCGGCCATCAATTGTTTTCCCGTTCGATCCTGTGTCTTATTTGAGACGAGAAGAATGGGTGCGTCTTTAATTGTTGAGCAATAACGTCTTGGCGTGCATTTTCTGCCGCTAAAGACGACCAGACCCATGAAAACTGCCTCCAAAATTCTGTCTCCAGTTATCCTCCAAAGAATCACAGCCGCCTTATGTCTGCTCATGGCTTTTTCCGCACGGAACGCGCTCGCACAGGCCACTAGTGTCACAACTGTCCGTTCGACGGCCAATCCCTCCTATTATGGAGAGAGCGGGGTCACGTTCACCGCCACGGTCGCTGGCGGAGGCGCGACGCCAACGGGCACGGTGCAATTTCTAACCAACGGAGTGAATTTCGGCAGCGCGGTGACACTTTCGGGCGGCAGCGCCACCAGCCTTGCTTTGCCGACGACATTGCCCGCGGGCGGTTACACCGTTACCGCGGCCTACAGCGGGGACGGAACCTACGCGCCGAGCAGTGGCGGATTGCCCAGCGGCTCCACATTCACATCTTTGTATGGCTTCACCGGCGAGACCGACGGCGCCTCGCCCTATTCCTCATTGGTTCTGTCAGGCAACACCCTCTATGGAACCGCCTATTACGGTGGCAGTTTCTACGCAGGTTCGATTTTTTCCGTCAATACCGATGGCACAGGCTTTGCAACCCTGTATGCGTTTACCAATGGCGCTGACGGAAGATACCCATATGGCCAATTGTTCTTGTCGGGCAACACTTTGTATGGGACGGCCTATGAGGGCGGCCATGCTCATTATGGCACGGTTTTTTCCATCAACATCGATGGCGCCGGCTTTACCAATCTGTATTCGTTCACCAATGGCGCTGACGGAAGGTATCCCTACAGCGGAGTGATCTTATCAGGGGGCGCTTTGTATGGAACGGCCTACCAAGGCGGCCATTCGCACAATGGCACGGTCTTTTCCCTTAAGACTAACGGAACGGGCTTTGCCAACCTGCATGCTTTCACTGGCGCCGATGACGGAGCCTCTCCATATGGCGGCTTAATGTTATCGGGGAACACCCTGTATGGGACAGCCTCTGAAGGGGGCTTTTCCTACAATGGCACACTCTATTCTCTCACCACCAATGGCGCGGACTTTGCCACCTTGTATAGTTTCACCGGGGACGCCGATGGAGGCGGTCCAGAGTCCGGTTTGATTCTCTCAGGCAGCACCTTGTTTGGGACGGCCAGTTATGGCGGCATCTCGGGCGAAGGCTCAGTTTTTTCCGTTGCGACCAATGGCTCGGACTTTGCCACTTTGTATAGTTTCACCGGCGGCGCCGATGGAGCGTATCCGTACTGCACGCTGGTTTTATCGGGCAACACCCTCTACGGGACGGCTTATAGCGGCGGCGCCTCGATGGATGGCACGGTCTTTTCCGTCGTCACCAATGGCACAGGCTTTGCAGCCATATATAGCTTCACCAATGGCGCTGATGGAGCTTCTCCGAACGCCGGTTTGATTCAATCTGGAGACACCTTTTATGGAACGGCTTCCGAGGGCGGCAGTGTGGGCTCGGGCACAGTATTCGATCTTCAATTAAGCTCTGGACAACAAGTTGTGAGCCGGGCCACACCTTTGATCACGACGTTGCCCAACGCCTCCGCCCTCATTTACGGCCAGGCCTTGAGCAATTCGGTCCTTAGTGGAGGGGCTGCGGATACTTCCGGGACCTTTGCTTTCACGTCGCCTGCAACTGTGCCCGGCACAGGCGCGAATTCCGAGAGCGTCACTTTCACACCTGCGGACTTGACCGATTACACCACCGCCGTCACCAACGTCATTGTCGTAGTAAACGCCAAGCCTCCGCCTTCGATTACGGCGGCGCCCTCCGCCTCCCCCCTCAATTACGGGCAGGCCCTGAGCAATTCGGTCCTCAGCGGAGGGTCGGCGAGCGTGCCGGGAACGTTTGCCTTCACCTCGCCTGCGACCGTGCCCGCCGCAGGCACCAATTCCGAAAGCGTGACATTCACCCCGGCGGATACAAATGATTATGGCACCGCCACTACCAACGTCAGCGTCGTGGTCGGCCAAACTAACAGTGCGATGGTGTTGGCTTCCTCTTCCAACCCATCGGTCTACGGGCAGACCGGCGTGACCTTCCAAGCGAATGTGACGGGTGTCGGCGTGGCGCCAACGGGAACGGTCCAATTTCAAACCAATGGGGTGAACTTCGGCGCGGCGGCGGCTCTTTCCGGCGGGATTGCCAAAAGCCCGGCCCTGCCAACAACCCTGCCGGTTGGCAATTACACCGTTACTGCGGCCTACAGCGGAGACGGGAATTACTTCCCCGCCAATGGAGCATTGCCTCCAGGCTTGGTAAACCTGTATGTCTTCACCAACGGTGTGGACGGGGCCGATCCGTTAGGCAACTTGGTTTTAGCGGGCGGCACCTTGTATGGGACGACCTCAGCCGAAGGGGCGAGTTCGAACAACTACGGCACGATCTTTTCCATTAACACAAACGGCACGGGATTCACAATACTGTATACGTTTACCAACGGCGCCGATGGGAGTTTTCCCTGCGCGGGATTGGTTCTATCTGGTGCAACCCTGTATGGGACGGCCTCCGGCGAAGCCGGCACCTCTGCTACGATTTTCTCGATCAGCACCAATGGCGCGGGATTTGCGACCCTGCATAGGTTCACCAACAACACCGACGGATACCATCCCATGGCCTCCTTGGTTTTATCTGGCTACACCCTCTATGGAACGGCGGCGTCCGAGGGCAGTGGCGGCAGTGGGACAGTCTTCTCTCTGACGACTAATGGCACGGGCTTCACGATCCTGCATAGTTTCACGACGGACATTATTCCTGGCACTGACGACCCTGGAACCAATGCCGACGGAGCCTATCCGGAGGCTGGATTGATTTTGTCGGGCAACACCCTTTACGGAACGGCTCTTGAAGGCGGCAGTTCGAACTACGGCACGATCTTTTCCGTCACAACCAACGGCACGGCCTTCACGACCCTTTACAATTTCACAAACGGCGTCGACGGAGCTGGGCCGCAGGCCGCGATGATCTTATTGGGCAGCACACTCTATGGCACGGCGTCGGGCGTCACAGGTGGTCGTAATGGCGCGCACAGTGATGGCACGGTTTTCTCGATCACCACCAATGGCACGGGGTTCACTGTCGTCCATGGATTCAACGGCTCCGATGGCGAATATCCCGAGGCCTCCCTTTTTTTATCGGGAACCAATTTCTACGGGACGACCTTTTCCGGTGGGAGCAAAGGCTCTGGCACGGCATTTTCGGTTGCCACCAATGGCTCTGCGTTCAACACCTTGTATAATTTCGCGGAGTTGTCGGGGGGCATCCCAGGCTACAACTACGGAGGGCGGCTGCAGTCCGGATTACTGCAATCAGGCTTCAACCTTTTTGGGGCAAGTGGAGAGGTTGGCGGTTACGGCTATGGCACGGTGTTTGGCTTTGAGCCGGTCCAGCAAGTGATCGAAGCCACGCCGTCTTTCTCGGGCTTGGCTGCCAGCACATCGATCACTTACGGGACGACCAACGTCGTGCTGACCGGCAAAGTCGGCGAGGCGAGTGCGGCTGCTTATCCCGCCCAAGGCGAAACGATCTCGGTGACCATCAACGGGAACACCCAAACCACGACTATTGACGACAGCACCGGCGATTTTGCCATTAATTTCACGTTGCCCGTGCTTCCCGCCAGCAGCAATTCGCTGCCGATAAGCTATTCCTACGCCGGCGATTCCGGTTTCTCCTCGGCCTCCAACGGCGCAACGTCGCTGAAGATCGTCCCAGCGCCGGTGACCGTCATTTCCGGCCTTGCGGCGAATAGTAAAATCTATGACCGGACGACGACCGCAACGCTCACTTCCAACAATGTGGTTTTGGCGGGCATTTTCGGTGGCGGCGCCGTGGCGTTGAACACCAACGGTTACATCGCCAATTTCGCCCAGGCAGCTCCGGGCAGCAACATCGCCGTGATCGTGAGCGGAATGACCCTTGGCGGAGCCAGTGCTTCTAATTACGTTCTAATACAACCGACTAATCTAGCGGCCAGCATCACCGTGCCGACGCTGCAATTTTCCAACAATTTCCCCAATCTCGTTTTTTCGTGGCCAACGAACCTGACCGGATTTGTGTTGAGCCAGACGACAAACCTCAGTCAGCCCTCCGTCTGGTCACCCGTGACCAACGGCATCGCCGTCATTGGAACCAATAACACGGTCACCTTTGCGGTCGGCACGAATGCGGAGCAGTTCTTCGCTCTAATCGCGGCGCCATAGCGTTTGGCGTTTTTGGGCATTGCCACGGCTCCGGTTGCTTAAGCTGCATAAGTGCGCCCCCGCCAGCTTTTTCCCACAGATGAGGCATTCAACGGAACAAAACAAGACTTGGCTTTAAAATCGCAAGAAAGAGCGAGAGGGGATGCCTGGGGATGGCTCACGCTTATCCCAGCATGAAACGTCATTTATGCCAGTGGCTGGACGCCTTTTTCGTTCTTGCCAGCGCCTCATTTGTGAGGCATTTGAGTGCGACCGAATGAAAGTTGGCCCATACTCATTTCTGACGCTCTTTGCGGTCTTCGGTATCCTGGCAGGGATCACTCCTCTTGCTCTGGCCTGGCTTTGGGCCAAGAAATTTTCCCCGCGCAAATCCGGCCCGGTGAAAAACGCCAATTACGAATGCGGGCTGGACTCCAAGGCCACCGGCTGGGTGCAATTTCAATCCGAATACTATCTCTACGGCATCGTGTTTCTCGTCTTCGACGTCGAATCGATCTTTCTTTTGCCCTTTGCGGCGGCTTTCAAGGGGCTTCCGGTGGGCGCGTGCATCGGCATGCTGCTTTTTGTCCTCCTGCTGGTCGAGGGATTGGTCTGGTTGTGTGTGAAAGGGGTCGTCCTCCGAAGATGATTTAATTATGATTGACGAAGGACTCCGCAACGAACTCAGCCGCCAGGGCGTGGTGGCCACGACTATCGAAGAGCTTTACAATTGGGGCCGCAAGAATTCGCTTTGGCCGCTCCAGTTCGGACTCGCCTGTTGCGCCATTGAAATGATCGCGACCTCTATGGCTCGTTTCGACATCGCGCGGTTTGGGGCGGAAGTGTTTCGGCCCTCGCCGCGCCAGGCGGATCTAATGATCGTGGCCGGAACCGTCACCAAGAAGATGGCTCCGCAAATTGTCCGGCTCTACAACCAGATGCCGGAGCCCAAATACGTCATTGCGATGGGCGTTTGCGCGATTTCCGGCGGTCCGTTCAAGGAAGGTTACAACGTCCTCAAGGGCATCGATCGTTATGTTCCGGTGGATATACATATTCCCGGTTGCCCGCCGCGCCCGGAGGCGTTGCTGCAGGCGTTGATGGCGTTGCAGGAGAAAATTTCCAAGCAGCACCTCACCGGCGAACAGCGCCCGCGACACCTGAACGCGGATGCGCCGGGCGAATTCCCCATCCCGGAATTCGGCAAACACGATTTGGAACCGCCCAACAATCCCGCCTTGTGGCAGCCGCCGCCGATGGAGCGCAAGGAATGACAGCGATAAAGACTTTCGCAAACCCAACGCTGGTAGGGACGCCTCGCCGAGGCGTCCGGGTTGAGGCGTTATTTACGCGCAACGCGTTAAACATGTCCCCACGCAACCGGACGCCTCGGCGAGGCGTCCCTACCTTGGAGCGGACAGGGGTGTGCAAATTCTGATGGAACCTCTCGAACAATTGAAGGCTCGCATCGAAGCCGCCGTCGGCGCCAGATTGGAAATTATTCCCAATGGCAGCGCGGCCAATCAGCCATCGCTGCTGGTCGAGTCCGCCGCGGCGCGCAAGTTGGCCGAATTTTTGCGCGACGACCCGGCCTTGCAATTCGATTACGCTTCCAACGTCACCGGCGTGGATTGGCCCGAAAAAACGCTGAAGGAAAAAATCAAGGTCAAGAAGACGGTCGATGGCGTGGAGAAGGAAGTTGAAGAGACAGTCGAAAAGAAAACACCCGCTTATCTTGAGGCCGTTTATCACCTTTATTCGATGGCGCTCAAGCACGGCCCCGTCATCATCCGGATGCGCACGGAAAATCGCACGGACAAAGTGACGCTGCCTTCGCTGACGCCGGTCTGGCGCAGTTGCGATTTTCAGGAGCGCGAAATTTTTGACTTATACGGGATAATTTTTGAAGGCCATCCGGATTTGCGCCGCATTCTCATGTGGGATGAATTCACCGACCACCCGATGCGCAAGGATTACGTCGAGCCCGACGATTACGAATACGAGCCGACGCCGCACGACGCCGTTTTGACTCGCGCCAAGCAGCACTACCCCGGAGGCTCGCCCGCATGAACGCGACCGTCCTTCCCGCTGAATCGCCCGACCGGCAACTGCTGGAAATTTCGATGGGTCCGCAGCATCCGTCGACCCACGGCGTGTTTCGGATGGATGTCGCGCTCGATGGCGAGACGGTGGTGAAATTGAAGCCGGTCTTCGGCTACCTGCACCGCAATCACGAAAAAATCGCGGAAAAATGCAGCTACCTCGCTTCCATTCCTTACACGGACCGATTGGATTACATCTGTTCGCTGACAAACAATTGGGCCTACTGCATGACGGTGGAGAGAATGGCCGGGTTGACGCCGCCGGAGCGCGCCGAATACATCCGGGTCATCCTTGCCGAACTCACCCGCCTTATCAACCACTCGGCGCTCGCGGGATTTTTGCTGCAGGACATGGGCGCGCTCGGGACGCCACTGATGTATGCCTTCCGCGAGCGGGAAAAAATACTTGACCTTTTTGAGTCGCTGACCGGCGCTCGCATGATGTGCAATTACATGCGTTTCGGCGGCTGCCGCTGCGATCTTCCGCCGGGCTGGATAGAGCAGGCTCGACTCGTCGTCGCGAATTTTCCGAAATTCCTGGAAGAATTCGAAGCGTTGCTGACGGGCAACGAAATTTTGAAGGCGCGCACCGAAGGCGTTGGCGTGCTCACGCCGAAATTGGCCGTCAGCGCCGGCGTCACCGGGCCAATGCTGCGGGCGTGCGGCGTCAATTATGACATCCGCAAGGTCGACAAATATGGCGTGTATGGGCGGTTCAATTTTCGCGTCCCGCTCGGCGAGCGCGGCGATGTGTTTGACCGCTACATGATTCGCATTTTGGAAATGCGCGAATCGCTCAAGATTCTCGATCAGGCGCTGCGGGACATTCCAGCCGGGCCGATCATGGATCCGAAATCCAAATTGCGGAACCTGCGCCCCAAGGCGGGCGAGGCTTATGGGCGCATCGAAGGGCCGAAGGGTGAGCTTGGATTTTATTTGATCAGCGACGGCGGGCCGAATCCCTACCGCTACCGAGTGCGTCCGCCGAGTTTGATTAATTTGACGGTGTTGGAGGATATGTGCATTGGCCAGACCATTGCCGACGCGGTCGTCATTTTGGGAAGCGTGGATATTGTCCTCGGAGAGGTGGATCGCTAATGAACGGCTCGGGCATCATCAAAGGCTTGGTGGAGACGGCGCGGAATTTCGCCGGAAGTTTCCACGACAAAGAGCGCCTCACCACCATCCAATATCCAGAGGAGCGGCTCGCGCCGGTCGAGAACGCGCGCACAATTCCGTTCCTTGTATTTGACGGCAGCGATCCAATGGCCGGATTGCGCTGCACTGCCTGCATGATTTGCGAAAAGGAGTGCCCGCCGCAGTGCATTTACATAGTGAAAGACGCAGTCAAGAAGCCTGATTACGTCGGCAAATTGCAGATGCAGCCCAAAGTGTTCGATATTGATATTTCCGTCTGCATGAGCTGCGGCATCTGCGCTGAAGTCTGTCCGTTCGACGCGATTAAAATGGATCAGGTTTTCGAGCTAAGCACCAGGGATCGTTTTGCGGGCTTGCTGTTGGACAAAACGCAACTCGCCAAGCCCAACGACTATTTCAACAAGTTGCACAAAACCGAAGCCGGCGAAATCGACGTCCGCCGCGAAGAGGACAAGAAAAAAGCCGAAGCCGCTGCAGCAGCCAAAGCCGCCGCCCCGAAACCCGCGCCTGCCGCTGCTGCGCCACCGCCCGGAGGTGCGAAATGAGCGTTACTTACTGGAGCAGCGGCGATCAAATTTTTGTTTCGCTTGGCCACGTGATTTCCGGCTGGTTCCCAGCCACGATGCAGCCGTGGGTGCTCGCCGTGCTGGCCATCGCCGCAACCATGGGAGTCTTCGGAGGCGCGTTCGCCATCACAACTTTAGCCGAGCGCAAGCTCCTCGGGCGCATGCAAAACCGTTACGGCCCAAATCGTGTAGGCCCGTGGGGTTTGTTGCAGCCGATGGCTGACGGACTTAAGATGCTCACCAAGGAAGACATCGTTCCATTTTCCGCCGACAAGCCGCTGCATTTTCTCGCGCCCCTCGCGCTGACGGTTCCGGTTTGGCTGGCGTTTTCCGTGCTGCCGTTCGGGCGCAACATGACAGCCATTGATCTTGACGCGGGCATTCTGTTTTTCTTCGCCATCGGCTCGGGATCAGAACTCGCGGTGTTCATGGCGGGCTGGTCGAGCCAGAATAAATACTCGCTGGTCGGCGCGATGCGCGCCATCGCGCAGATGATCAGTTACGAAGTGCCGCTGATTCTCTCGGCGGTTCCGGTGCTGATGCTGGCCGGATCGCTTTCGCTCAATGACATCGTTGCGCAACAGGGCGCGCTCACGTTCGGCGGACTGGAATGCTGGAACGTCTTCAAACCATGGGGCGCGGCCGGCCTGTTTTTATTTTTAATTGCGGCCACGGCGGAAGCAAATCGAGCGCCGTTCGATTTGCCGGAAGGCGAATCGGAAATCATCGCCGGATTTCTAACGGAATACTCGGGATTCAAATACGCGCTGTTTTTCCTCGGCGAATATCTTGGATTGTTCGCCATGACGGGACTGGCCGTGACGCTCTTCCTCGGCGGATGGCACGCGCCGTTTAGCTGGCTGGAATGGATTCCATCGTGGATCTGGTTTGCGGCGAAATTTGCCGCGATTATTTTCATGTTCATCTGGGTGCGGGCTACGCTGCCGCGTTTGCGGCTCGATCAATTGTTGAATTTTTCCTGGCGATTCCTGACGCCGCTGGCGCTCGTCAATCTGATCGTGGGTGCTGTTTGGTTTTGGTCAGGCGCCTGGCAATCCGCCGCCGCCGTTCCGGTTCGCTGGCTGGTGTGCGCGGCGATGATCGCGCTGCCCTGCCATTTTTTGAGCCAGAGTTTGCGCTGGAAACTGCCGCCGCCGCGAAAATACACGTATGCTGAGTGAACTGCCATTCTTCGCCTGCGCGATTCTGATTCTGGCAGGCGCCATCGGCGCGATGACGCTGCGGAATCTTGTGCATTGCGCCCTGTGCGCGGCGGGCGCTTTCGCCGGATTGGCGGCGATCTATCTGCAACTCGATGCGCAATTCGCCGGGTTCGCGCAATTTCTCGTTTACGTCGGCGCGGTGGCGATTCTGATTGTCTTCACACTTTTATTGACACACAACACGGAAATTCATCCCGGCGTGGCTTTGACCTCGCCTTCGGCATGGGTTGGCGCGCTTGTGGCTGTGCTCGTGTGCGTGTGTTTGATCGGCGCGATTAAATCAAGCCCCGGACTCGTGCGGCAGGCCGCTCCCAGCATGGAAGCGCCCGTGCGAAAGATCGGCGAGCAATTAATGACACTTTACATTATGCCGCTGGAAACTGTCGGCCTTTTGTTGACAGCCGCACTGTTGGGAGCCGTGGTCATCGCCATGCGCGAAGAGGCCAAACCACCTCCCGCCACTAAATGAGCGCGCCCCTAAACAACTATCTCATCCTCGCGGCGCTGCTATTTGGCATCGGCCTGGCGGGTGCGCTGGCCCGGCGCAATGCGGTGATCGTTCTCATCGGCCTGGAATTGATGCTGAATGCGGCCAACCTGAACTTCATCGCATTTTGGCGCTTCGGCCCGCAGGACAACAAGATGACAGGGCTCATGTTCGTGCTGTTCTCGATTGCCATCGGCGCGGCGGAAGCGGCTGTGGGGCTTGCGCTCGTCATCGCGATTTACCGGCATCGCCGCACGACTCAATTGGATCGGATGGATTCACTCAAGGGATGATGATGAACTCCATGGCCCCTTACATTTGGCTGATTCCGTTCGCGCCGCTGCTGGCGGGGGGATTATCGGCGCTGCTGCCGCGTCATTGCCGCAAACTCAGTGCGGGACTGGCCATAGTCGCGATCAGCGTTTCGCTTGTGCTGGCGTGCGCGGCGTTTGCGACGACGCTGCATGGAGGCCGCGCGGTTTGGAATTTCCGCTGGTTTGAGTTCGGCGCGACGTCTGTCCAACTCGGTTTCGTCCTCGATCCACTCGGCGCGATCATGGCGGTGATGGTCGCTCTGGTCAGCTTGCTTGTCTTCGTTTTCAGTCTTGGCTATATGGAGCACGACGAGAATTTCACTCGCTTCTTTTGTTTTCTGGCGCTGTTCGCGGGCGCGATGCTCGGATTGATTTTCGCCAATAGCCTGCTGCTCTTTTTCATGTGCTGGGAATTGGTCGGGCTGGCTTCGTATCTTCTGATTGGATTTTGGTTCCAAAAACCAAGCGCGGCCGCGGCAGCCAAGAAAGCATTCATCACGACGCGCATCGGCGACCTCGGATTTTTCGTCGGCATGCTCTGGCTTTATGCGGATAAGGGAACGTTGCTCTTTTTCGACGGCGGCAACGGCTGCCTGGAAACGGGGCTTGTTGCCTCAACCGTTATCTCGCTTTTGATTTTCTGCGGGGCCGTCGGAAAATCCGGCCAGGTGCCGCTGCACGTCTGGCTCCCGGACGCGATGGAAGGACCAACGCCGGTCAGCGCGTTGATTCACGCGGCGACGATGGTCGCGGCGGGTGTCTTTTTAATTGCGCGCGTCTATCCCATTATGAGTCCGCAGTCGCTCCATGTGGTCACTTGGGTCGGCGCGATTACGGCGATTTTTGCAGCCAGCATCGCGGTGGCGCAAAACGACATCAAACGCATCCTTGCGTATTCGACCGTCTCCCAACTGGGCTTCATGATGATTGGATTGGGAGTGGGGGGGGTGGCGGTCGGGATGTTTCACTTGATCACCCACGCGTTTTTCAAGGCGCTGCTGTTTCTCGGCGCGGGTTCCGTGATTCACGGCTGCCACGAGGAGCAGGACATTTCCAAGATGGGTGCGCTGCGCAAATCCATGCCCGTCACGTTTGCCACCTACGCTGTCGGCATGATGGCGTTGTCCGGCGTGCCTCTGTTTTTCTCCGGCTTTTGGAGCAAGGACGCCATACTTGACGCCGCGCGCGAATGGCCCGTCTCGAGCGCGCCGTTTTATCTCGGCCTGGCCGCGGCGTTTCTCACCGCGTTCTACATGACGCGCCAGATTTTCTACGTTTTCTTCGGCAAAGCCGGCTCCGGCAGCGCTCAACATGCGCACGAAAGTTCGTTCGCGATGACTGCGCCTCTGTCAATCCTGGCGGTGTTCGCCGTTGTGGCGGGATTCTTTGGTACGCCCGCGTGGCCATGGTTTCAATCCTATTTGCGAGGCAGCGTTGCGAAATTCGATTTTGGCAACTTAATCGGCGAACACCAATTGCCCGTGATGCTGGTGGCGGTCGGCTTGGTTGCGGTCGCGATGGTGACGAGTGGTTTGATCTACGCGAAGGCTGCCGCCATCTCTCCACGCGCGGCGGATCCGATTGAAAGAGCTCAACCGGCTCTCTTCAATCTGCTGCGGCGCAAATATTTTGTGGATGAAATATATGAAGCCACTTTCATTCGCTTGACCCACTTTGCGGCCGTCGTCGCTGCCTGGTACGATGCATTTATATTTGGCGGCGTGGTGATGGTCGCGTGCTGGCTGACGCTGGGGGTGGCTTGGATTAATCGATTTCTTGACGAACAAGTCGTCAATGGCGGTTTTGACGTCGGCACCGATGTGGTGCGCCGTTCAGGCAAATGGATGTCGCGCCTGCAGAATGGGCAGGTGCAGCGTTACTTGAGAATCGTTGGCCTCGCCTTTTGCGCGCTGCTGCTGATTTTGCTGTGGAGGTCGCGATGAACTTAACGGTGCTGACATTTGCGCCTGCCGTGTTTGGAATCGCCGTGGCACTGATGGGAAATCGCCAGCAAAAGCTCGGGCGCAACATAGCCTTCGCAGGCAGCTTGCTCGCGCTGGTTCTTGCGCTTGGCCTGTGCGCCGGTTTTGATCGGACACG
Source organism: uncultured Verrucomicrobiae bacterium (assembly GCA_963764165.1). Lineage (GTDB taxonomy): Bacteria > Verrucomicrobiota > Verrucomicrobiia > Limisphaerales > Palsa-1400 > Palsa-1400. Next base: position 1,192,412 of record CAVXRD010000001.1, on the reverse strand, counting down.
CGATGGCTTGCAATTCGTCCAGCACGCAGCATGGGTGCCGTCGCTCAAGATCGATTACAGCCTGGGAGTGGACGGATTGGGCCTGTTGATGGTGCTGCTCTCGGCGTTGATTGTTCCATTTGCGCTTTTGGCTTCTTGGAAAATTGAGAGGAATCCAAAACTTTATTTCGCCTTCACGCTATTCCTGGAAACCGGCCTCTTTGGGGTGTTCACGGCGCAAAATTTTGTGCATTGGTTTCTGTTTTGGGAACTCAGTTTGATTCCGGCGTTTTTCCTCATCAAAATCTGGGGCGGGCCGAATCGGACTGCAGCCGCTTATCAATTCTTCCTCTACACGATGGTGGGCAGCATCGCGATGCTGGCCGCCTTTCTGGCGATTTATTCCATCAACGGCATTTTCGACTTCGGCAAATTGGCGCTGGCCGCGCAATCTGGACTTTTCACCGGGCACGAAGAACTCGCGACGGTGGTTTTCTTCGGTGTCTTCCTCGGCCTTGCGGTGAAGGTGCCGATTGTCCCTTTCCACACTTGGCTGCCTTCGGCGTATTCGGAAGCGCCGACAGGGACTGCCATGCTGTTGACAGGCGCGATGTCGAAAATGGGCGTTTACGGATTTCTGCGCATTCTCTGGCCGATATTCCCCGAGCAAATCCGGCAATGGCGCGTTGTCATCCTTGTTCTGGCGGCGGCGACGATTGTTCTGCCAGCGGCGGCGGCTTTCGCGCAAAAGGATTTGAAACGCATCGTGGCCTACTCGTCCATTAATCATTTGGGCTATTGCATCCTGGGAATCTTTGCGGCTGCTGGGACATCCGACGGCACGGCAAGCTGGACAGACAATCAGGCTGCGGCGTTGAACGGCGTGGTTTTGCAAATGTTCAATCACGGCATTACCGCTGCCGCATTGTTTTACTTTGTCGGGCTAATTGAGAAGCGCGGGGGCTTGCTGCGCGGCTTGGATGATTTTGGCGGCTTGCGCGTGGCGGCGCCGGTGTTTTGCGGCTTGATGGGGATTGCGCTGTTCGCCTCGCTGGGATTGCCGGGATTGAACGGTTTTCCGGGCGAGTTCTTGATTTTCAAAGGTGCGCTGCACCTCTCGGGAAAAATTGCCTTGCTGGCCATTCCGGGACTGCTGCTGACGGCGATATTTTTATTGACGATTTTGCAGCGCGTTTTTTGCGGGCCGCTGCCGGTTAAGTGGTCAGCGTGGCCGGATTTGACGCTGGGCGAGCGACTCACGGTCGTGCCGCTGATTGCGCTGATGTTCGTGCTCGGCCTCTGTCCGCAATTATTGACGGCCGTGGCCAATCCGGCGGTGATGCGCCTGCTCAAGCCGTTTTAAGGGAACAATGCTCGCCTGGACCATATATATATCCTTCCTCGGCGCGGCGGCCTTGATGCTTTTGCCGACGGACAATCCCCGCCCGGCCCGCTGGCTGGCGCTCCTGGCGGCGCTGGCGACGCTGATCTGCGCAGCCCTGGGAATGGCGCATTACAGCGACGTGGCTTCCACCGGAAAAATGGTCGATGTGGCGAATCTTCCGTGGATTGCGGAATTGGGCGCGCGCTACCACTTGGGAGCCGACGGCATCAGCATCGTTCTCGTTCTTTTGACTGGCATGGTGGCGGTGGCCGGAGTGCTTTTCTCCTGGAACGTGACCTCGCGCGCCCGTGAATTCTTCGCGCTTTACCTCGCGCTGATTGGCGGCGTTTACGGCGTATTTCTGAGCGTCGATTTGTTTTTGCTTTTCGTGTTTTACGAAATTGCGATTATTCCAAAGTATTTCCTGATCGCCATCTGGGGTTCAACGCGGCGCGAATACGGCGCGATGAAGTTGGCGCTGTATTCGTTTGTGGGAAGCGCGATGGTTTTGGTGGGATTGATCGCGGCGTTTGTGGTGGCGGGCGGAAAAACATTCGATCTTCCGACGCTGGCGCAATACCACTTCCCGCTGGCATTTCAGAATTGGGCGTTCATCGTCGTTTTTGCCGGCTTCGCGATTCTCGCCGGCTTGTGGCCATTCCACACCTGGGCGCCGACGGGCCACGTCGCTGCGCCGACTGCGGCTTCGATGTTGCTGGCGGGCGTCGTGATGAAGCTCGGCGCATACGGCGCGTTGCGCGTGGCGATGACATTGTTTCCCGAAGGGCTTCATCATTGGCAAAATACCATCGCGATTCTCGCGGTGGTGGGAATTGTCTACGGCGCGACAGTGGCGCTGGTGCAGCAGGATTTCAAATTTGTCATTGGTTACTCCAGCGTGAGTCACATGGGTTTTGTGCTGCTCGGACTGATGACGCTGACTCAGATTGGTTTGAGCGGGGCGGTGCTGCAAATGTTCTCGCACGGAATTCTGGCCGGGCTTTTGTTTGCGGTGGTCGGACGGATGGTTTACGACAGGACGCACACGCGCGACCTGGCGCAACTTCAGCGGATGAACCTCAGTCAGGCGCTGCCATTCGCCGCAGTGACGTTCGTGGTCGCCTGCGCGGCGTCGATGGGACTGCCGGGCTTCAGCGGATTCATTGCCGAATTGCAAGTGCTGGTGGGCGCGTGGCAGGCGTTCCCGGCTTATGCCATGATCGCCGCGCTGGGAATTCTGGTCGGCGTCGCTTACACGCTGCGGGTTTTGTTGAAGGCATTTTTTGCGGAAGGCGATGCGAACCTAGCCGACGCCCATCCGCTTGCGCCAATCACTATCGCCGAGCGCGCTGGAGCATTGCTGCTGCTGGCCTCAACGCTCGTCATCGGTTTGTATCCGCGCCTGCTGCTGCAATTCATCAATCCCTCTCTGAATTCGCCGCTGATGCAGCCGTTGTGGAAGGCGGGTTCGCAATGAACTTTTATTTGGAGTGCCTCAACGCGGCCACGCCGGAAGTCATCGTTGTGTTGACGGCGCTCCTAGTGCTGCTGTTGGACCTTGGCCTAATGGCCCGCAAACCCGCGCGGCAAAGAATGCGGATGGCCGCCATGGCGGCGTGCGGCGGCATTGCTCTGGCCATCGGCTGGCTTGTGCTGAGGCCGTACCCAATTTACGGCCACATGCTTTCGATCAGTCCGCTGACGCAATGGATAAAAATCCCGATGCTCCTTCTGGCGGTCTTCGCGATTATCCTGTCGAGCCAATCTACTTTCACGCGGCACGCGGGCGAATATTTTGCCGTGGTCCTGCTCGCATCGGCCGGCTTGATGCTGCTCGTCTGCACGGACAATTTGCTGCTCATTTTTGTTTCGCTGGAATTGTTGAGCATATCGCTTTATTCACTCGCTGCCTTTGACAAGAACAGCGCGGATGGTTCGGAGGCCGCGTTGAAGTATCTTCTCTTCGGAGGCTTGTCGGCGGCCTTCACACTCTTTGGAATCAGCCTGATTTACGGCGTAAGCGGGCAAATTCAATTGGGCGAAGTTGCCTTGAAAATACGCGGGCATGCGATTGAGCCGATTTTCTATGTTGCGATTTTAATGACGCTGGTGGGATTTGCCTTCAAGCTGGCGGCCGCGCCATTTCATCTGTGGGCGCCGGATGTTTACCAAAGCGCGCCCACTCCAGTGGCCGCGTTCATCGCGTCCGGCTCGAAAGTGGCGAGCTTTTTTGTCGTCGCAAGAATTCTCTTGTCAGCGTTTCCAGGAATGCTGGGATCGGCGGTGTATCACGGTTTTGCCCCCGGCTGGATGCCGCTGGTTGCGGTGCTGGCCGCGCTATCGATGATCGTCGGCAACGTGGCCGCCATCGTCCAAACCAACGTGAAGCGCCTCCTGGCCTACTCCGCCATCGCCCATGCCGGCTATGCAATGCTGGCGTTGCTTTCAGGAAAAAACTACGCGATGTCATCGCTGCTGTATTACACGATCACCTATGCGTTCACTGTGCTTGGCGCGTTCGCGGTGGTGTCGATGGTGGAATCGTGCGGGGGGCGGGGCAGCGCGTTCTCCGATTTTGCGGGGCTTGGCCGCCGTGCGCCGCTGCTGTCGTTTTGCATGCTGGTTTTCGTCCTGTCGCTGGCCGGGATCCCCCCGCTGTCGGGATTTTTTGGAAAATTTTATATCTTCACCGGCGTCATCAGCGCAACGCCGCAAATGGGATTGCTCTGGCTGGTTGTTCTTGGAATCGCGGCCAGCGCGGTGTCGCTGTATTATTACTTGCAGGTTCTCAAGCAAATCTACGCCGGCGAGGCGCCAGCCGCGTCGGGTTGGACAAAGCCGTCCGCTGGCATGCAGGCCGCCATTGTAGTGCTGGCGTTGATTGTGGTCGTTCTGGGTTGCGCGCCAGATTTGGTGCTCGGCACAATCACCGAGTTGGTGCGGGCCAATTCATTCTAAGGTAGGGACGCCTCGCCGAGGCGTCCGGTTGCGTGTTGCACATGCGATGGTCTGCGCGTGCCAACGCCTCACCCCGGACGCCTCGGCGAAGCGTCCCTGCCTTTCTTTTCGGCGGTTTCGGATTGTATTCTTTCCTGTGGATGCCAAGTTTGACTCAAGTTTTTGCGGATGTGTATTCGACTTTGGCAGAACAGAGGTTTTTTATCAGAGGCTCAGCGAAGTCTCTCCCCGCCCATTTGGATCGTAATGCTGTTGACCGCTCTCTTTGCTCCGATCGCGCACGCGGGCAATACCAACGGCCCGACCATCCAACTCCATTTCAGCGAGGCTCAGCCCGGCACCAACACGGTCGAGGAGTTCATGTATTTCGTCCCGCTGATTTCCTTCGCGCCAATCACCAGTTCAACCAGCCCCCACAGCACCCAGTCGCTGCGAATGACGTCGTCGAAACGAAAATTTTCCCGGCACTCGTTTGTGGTAACGTGTGAAATCGAACTTGCGGGCGAAGGCACGCAGAAAAATATATTTGACACGGCGCCGGCCATTCGCCAGAACGAAGAGAAGCTGAAAAAAGGCGAGGTGCTTCCGCATCAGCTCAGATCCATCGCCATCCAGGGTTCTGGCGAAATCACGGTCGAAGTGGAGGGGACGGTGGAAAACGACGTCCCGACTGTGACCGAGGTGCGCCTGCATTTTAACGCCCGAGGCCACGCCAGCCCGGTCACAATCGATCTGTGCGACCTTCATAAAGTTGGCGGGGAAATCAAACCCGCCAAGGAAATCCTCGCCCGCGTGAACATGCTCACGTTCCGTCGAGCAGGAGATCCTCCGAAAATGGACGTGTCGATTGCGTCAGTCAAAAACAAAGAGGCCGGGGACGGATTCTGGCAAAATTTTAAGGGCAGGGTGGTCGGGGCGGCGGCGAACATGCTGATTGATCCGCTGAAAATCAAAACGGTGGGAAACAAGGCCATGATGGATTTTGGAAAGGCGCTGGTCTCGGGCGCGCCGACATTCACCTTTCCGCTGGCCACCAATTTGCATGTCGAAGCGCCGCGCCAATAGGTAGGGACGCCTCGCCGAGATTGTCTCAAAACTACAAAATCCTCAAAGTGTGTCAATACTACCAATCTCTCATTTTCGATATGGCGCATTTTTATTTTCGGTGAGGGTGTTTTGGTGGTGCTTTTTAAAGCCGTTTTTGAGTTTTGAGACAGACTCCGCCGAGGCGTCCGGGGTGAGGCGTATTTCACGCTCAAGCCGCGAACATTTTCACGCGCAACCGGACGCCTCGGCGAGGCGTCCCTACCGCGCTTCGCGATTGCAAAATCTCTTCCAGATTTTTCGGCTGACTGCGGGCGTCCGCTGGCCTATCATTCCGTTCCCATGCTGCGAGATACCATAACCGTTGAACGGTTTTACACCGGTGAAGCGCAAAATCTGAGCCTCAAACTGGTGGCGGGCGCGACGGGCCTGAGCCGCGTCATTCGCGAGCCAACCGTGAATCGCCCGGGTCTTGCGCTGGCTGGTTTCACCCGTTATTTCGCCAACAAGCGATTGCAGGTCATGGGCAACGCCGAATCGTGCTTCCTGCGGACGCTCAAACCGGACGAGCGGACGAACCGTTACGAAAATTTATTCTCCTACAAAATTCCCGGCATCATTTTCTCGCGAAACATCCAGCCCGACCGCCAATTTCTTCGCGCCGCGGAAAAAGCGCACGTGCCGATTTTCATTACGCCGATGATCACGATGAAGTTCATCAACCTGGCCACCCTCGCGCTGGAAATGCTGTTCGCCCCGCGCGGCAGCGAGATGGGCAGCATGGTGGACATTCTCGGCATCGGCGTGATCATTCGCGGCGAAAGCGGCATCGGCAAAAGCGAGAGCGTGCTGGCGTTGATCGAGCGCGGCTACAGCCTTGTTTCCGACGACATCACGCGCGTCACGCTGCTGGACGGCCACGAAATCATGGGCACCAGCGCCGAAGTGACGCGCAACCACATGGAAGTCCGCGGCATCGGCATTATCAACGTGGCGGACATGTTCGGCGTGCGCAGCATTCGTGTGCAGAAGAGCGTCGATCTTGTGATTACGCTCAAGCCATGGGAGGACGTGCCGGATGTCGAACGATTGGGGATGGAGCAGGAATTTGTTAAAATTCTCGGCGTGCCGGTGCCGCACATGATTATTCCAGTCCGACCGGGGCGCGACTTGGCGCGCTTGATTGAAGTGGCGGCTTTTCATGTGAAACTCAAGGCGGCCGGGCGCAACCCGGCCAAGGAGTTGAACGAGCGCCTTATGGCGCAGATGGCGACAGGCGAGAAGCCGTTGTTGTGAGAGGAATGCGCAGACTTTCCACGTGCGACGGGCAAAGACCGAGGGGCGGAGCGCGGCTGTGTCGAAGACCAGCCGCGGCAGCACTCAAGCAACCGACAACGAATCTTGATGTGGCTGTTTCCAAAAAATATCAGACGTTCGGGCTGTGCTTGGCGGAGTGTGGCGCTCATTCCAACGCTCCAGTTGTTGCGAAGCTGCTGCGGCTGGGCTTCGCCACAGCCGCGCTCCGCTCCTCGAAATTTTCATGGCAATATGAACCTGCGCGGTCTAACGTAGCGCCGCATGAGCAGTGCGAAAAAGCCGGGTGCTAACAAGGCGCAGCGCGAGTTTGTTGTCAGCAACAAACTGGGCGTTCATGCCCGTCCGGCCAGCCATTTCGTAAAAACTGCCAACAAATTTCATTGCGATGTTTTCGTCACCAAGGACGGCGAGCAGGTCAACGGCAAGAGCATCATGGGCTTGATGATGCTGGCGGCCGGCCCCGGCAGCAAACTGCTCGTCTCATGCGAAGGTGAGGACTCTGTGCAGGCGCTCGACGCCCTGGAAGAGCTTGTCAAAAAGAAATTTTTCGAGGATTGATTCATGCCCGGTGATTTTAATGTCCAATACGTCGCGCATCTCGCGCGCATTGCCTTGACTCCCGCCGAACAGGAGAAGTTTGCGGCGCAATTGACCCATGTGCTCGGCTACATCGAGAAGCTGAACAAGCTCGACGTTTCCAATATCGAGCCGACCGCCCACGCGGTCCCGATGGTCAATGTCGTGCGCCCCGACGAAATCCGCCCGTCGCTCAGCAACGAGGAGGCGCTGCGCAACGCGCCCTCCAAGGCGAACGGATTGTTTCTCGTCCCCAAAATAGTCGAGTGACCCGCCCATGACTTTCATGCCCAACCAATTGACTATTTCGCAATTGGCCGAACGGATGGCCCGCCGCGATGTTTCCGCCCGTGAAATCATGGGCGCGTGCCTGCAACAAGTGGAGCGCGTCGATGGCCGGTTGAAGGCCTTTCTCAGTTACGATGCCGCCGATGCGATGGCCCAGGCCGAGGCCGCCGACAAGGCGCTTGCCTCTGGCGCGACGCACAAGGAAAAGCCGCTGCTCGGAATTCCGATTGCGGTGAAGGACGTCCTCGCGGTGCGCGGGCAGCCATTGAATTGCGGCTCGAAAATTCTCGGGAATTTCGTTTCTCCCTACAGCGCGACGGCGATTGAAAAATTGCAGGAAGCTGGGGCGATCATTTTTGGAAGGTTGAACATGGACGAATTCGCCATGGGCAGTTCGACGGAGAATTCGGCCTTTTTCGTGACCCGCAATCCCTGGGACGAAACGCGCATTCCGGGCGGCTCGTCGGGCGGTTCGGCAGCTTCGGTTGCCGCGGCGGAGTGCATTGCCTCGCTTGGTACGGACACGGGCGGATCGATTCGCCAACCTGCGGCGCTGTGCGGTTGCGTGGGTTTTAAGCCGACGTATGGGCGGGTCTCGCGCTACGGGTTGACGGCGTTTGCGTCGTCGCTCGATCAGATCGGGCCGCTGACGCAGGACATTCGCGACACCGCGCTGATTATGGCCGCCATGAGCGGCTACGATCCGCGCGATTCAACGAGCGTCAACGAGCCGGTGCCGGATTACGCCGCTGGTCTTGCCGCGCCGATCAAAGGGCTCAAGCTCGGCTTGCCGAAGGAATACATGATCGGCGGGCTTGACCCCGAGGTCAGTGCCGCAGTGCAGGCGGCGGTGAAACTTTACGAACAAATGGGCGCGGAAATTGTCGAGGTTTCGCTACCTCATACTGATTACGCCGTCGCGACCTACTACATTGTGGCCACCGCGGAGGCGAGCGCTAACCTCGCCCGGTTCGATGGCATCCGCTATGGATTGCGCGTCGATGGCAGCGATCCGACGGACCTTTATTGCAAGACGCGCGGAGCGGGGTTCGGGCCGGAGGTCAAACGCCGCATTATTCTTGGCGCATACGTTTTGAGCAGCGGTTATTACGACGCGTATTATTTGCGCGCGCAAAAAGTGCGAACACTCATCCGCCGCGATTTCCTGGAAGCTTTTGAAAAAGTGGACGCGATCATCACGCCCACCACGCCGACCGCCGCATTCAAAGCCGGAGAGAAAACGGACGACCCGCTGCAAATGTATTTGTCAGACATTTTCACGATCTCGTGCAATCTGGCGGGAATTTGCGGATTGAGCCTGCCGTGCGGGTTTACCAAGAATCCGCGCCTGCCGATTGGCTTGCAGCTTTTGGGCAAACCCTTTGGCGAACAGACGATTCTCCAATTGGCTTACGCCTACGAGCAGGCTACGCCGTGGCACAAAGAACGGGCGCCGATTGTCACGGAGACGGCATAAGGCGCCTCATATTTCCCGTTATTCCCATTCCTCCCATGAAAATGGGACGAATAGGACCGATATAGGCCTAATAGGACGGCTCCGCGAGCCTCACGCCTTCTTCGGCGTCTTGAATTTCAACTCGTCGTTTTCTTCGGTCACTCTGATTTTGTCGCCGGGCTTGATTTCGCCGTCGAGCAATTTCATCGCCAGCGGATCGAGCAGCAATTGCTGGATCGCGCGCTTGAGCGGGCGGGCGCCGAATTGCGGATCGAATCCTTCCCGCGCCAGGTAAAGTGTGGCCGAATCATCAAGCTCAAGCGACAATTGCTGCTTGGCCAGCCGGTCGCGCAGGCGCTGCAATTGAATGTCAACAATAGCGCTCAATCCCTTTTCATTGAGGCTGTGGAAAATGATGATGTCGTCGATGCGATTGAGGAATTCTGGACGGAAATGCTTCTTCAACTCGTCGCGCACCGCTGCCTCCATCTGCTCATCATTTATCGGCGAACTTGCGGCGCCCTTCCTATTGCCGCTGTGGAATTCCTGGATGATGGGTGAGCCGATGTTGCTCGTCATGATGATGAGCGTGTTGCGGAAATCGACCGTGCGGCCCTGGCCGTCGGTCAGGCGGCCGTCGTCGAGGACTTGCAGCAAAATGTTGAAGACATCGTGGTGCGCTTTTTCAATTTCGTCGAAAAGAACGACGCTGTATGGGCGGCGGCGAACAGCTTCGCTCAACTGTCCGCCTTCCTCGTAGCCGACGTATCCTGGCGGCGCGCCAATCAAGCGGGCGACGGCGTGGCGCTCCATGTATTCGCTCATGTCGATGCGGATCATGGCGTTTTCATCGTCAAATAGAAATTCCGCCAGCGCGCGGGCAAGTTCGGTTTTGCCGACGCCGGTCGGGCCGAGGAAAATGAAGGAACCCATCGGGCGATTCGGCTCCTGCAATCCGCTGCGGGCGCGGCGGACGGCATTGGAAACAGCGGCGACCGCTTCGTCCTGATCGATCACGCGCTTGCGCAAGCGATCTTCCATTTTGACCAGCTTCTCTCGCTCGCCTTCGAGCATTCTATTGACAGGGATGCCCGTCCAGGCGGCCACCACGCGGGCAATGTCCTCCTCGGTCACTTCCTCGTTGAGCATGCGCTTGCCCTGGCGCTCATTGAATTGCTTTTCCATGTCGGCGAGCTTCTTTTGCAAGTCGGGCACGCGGCCATATTGGATTTGGGCCGCAAGATTGAGATCGCCGGAACGCTGCGCGGCTTCCTGTTGCTGACGCGCTTCGTCAAGCTGGCTATTGAGAATCGAGAGGGCGTTGATGGCGGCTTTCTCGTTTTGCCAGTGCGCTTTCAACTCGGTTGCTTTCTCGCGGATGTTAGCCAATTCGCGCTCGAGAACTTTCAAACGCAGTTGCGAGGCGGAGTCCTTCTCCTTGCGCAACGCGGTTTGCTCGATTTCCAGCTGCATGATCTGCCGGTCCAACTGGTCAATTTCGGCAGGCATGGAATCCAATTCCATCCGCAGCCGCGAGGCGGCCTCGTCAACAAGATCGACTGCCTTGTCCGGCAAGAAGCGATCGGCGATGTAGCGATGCGAGAGTGTCGCGGCTGCCACCAGCGCGGCGTCCTGAATGCGAATGCCGTGGTGGACTTCGTAGCGCTCCTTAAGGCCGCGCAAAATGGCGATGGTTTCCTCGACGCTCGGCTCGTCGATGTAGACCGGTTGGAATCGGCGCTCCAGCGCGGGATCTTTTTCAATGTGTTTGCGATACTCGTCCAGCGTGGTGGCGCCGATGCAGCGAAGTTCGCCGCGGGCCAGCGGTGGCTTGAGCATGTTGGAGGCGTCGTTAGCGCCTTCCGCCGCGCCCGCGCCGACAATCGTGTGCAACTCGTCGATGAACAGCAGCACGCGTCCTTCGCTGGAAGTGACTTCCTTGAGGAACGCCTTGAGGCGCTCCTCGAATTCTCCTCGGAATTTCGCGCCCGCAATCATGGCTCCGAGATCCAGAGAAACGACCCGTTTATTCTTCAGCGATTCCGGAACGTCGCCACTGACGATGCGCCGGGCGAGTCCCTCAACGATGGCGGTCTTGCCGGTGCCGGGTTCGCCGATGAGCACGGGATTATTTTTCGTGCGTCGCGTCAGCACTTGCATGACGCGGCGGATTTCCTCGTTGCGCCCGATGACGGGATCGATTTTTCCGGCGCGCGCGGCGGCGGTGAGATCGCGGCCGTATTTTTCAAGGGCTTGGAATTTGTCTTCTGGATTCGGATCGGTTACGCGCTGGTTGCCACGCAAATCCGCCAACGCGCGCAGGACAGCGTCGCGCTTGATGCCCTGATCCTGAAAAATCTTTTTGAGGGCCGAACCGCCTTGCTCGATCAGCCCGAGGAAGAGATGCTCGGCGCTGACATAATCATCGCGCAATTTTCCGGCCTCGGAAACGGCGGCGTCGAGGGCCTTCTTCAGCACGGGGCTCGAATACAAATCAGACGTCGCCTCGCCGCGCACTTTGACTTTGTGCTCGATTTCTTCATCAACCGCCTTGGTTAGCGCCGCCGCGGGCACGCCGAGCTTTTGCAGCAGCGGCGGGATTAGGCTGTCCGTCTGCGAGAGCAGGGCCGACAGCAAATGCTCGGGGCCGATTTCTTGGTTCGAGCGGCTGCGCGCCACTTCCTGCGCGCCCTTGAGCGCCTCTTGGGCCTTGATTGTTAGCTTTTCAGCGTCCATGCAAGAAAATCTGCCCGGATGGTCTTGCTGTCAAGTTAGGGGAACGGGAACCGGGGTGGCAATTTGAGCGACGCTATTCGTTGCTGTCCATGGTGGGCGCGACCTCGATTTTTGCGCCTTTTTCCCTCTCTGCGGCGGACGGAACCCTGATGATCTGCCCGCCGCTTTTGGTCTCTCCGGCCGAGGCATTCGTCTGCGGTCTGTTCCCATTAAACACAAAGTTGGTCAACGACGGGCAGCTTTTCAGAATATTGGTGTCGGTATTTGTAACCATCGTCCCGGCAATCACCAAAGAATTCAAACGCGGCAACGCAGTCAACACAGACAAGTCTTGTTTTCCAAAATTCTTCGAATAAGCGACTGCAAAGAAAGTTAGGTTTTGAAGGTTTGTAATGGCGCGAAAATCCTCATGCGTTGGGCACGCTCCGTAAAGAATCATCCCCGTAAGGTTTCTGATGCTGCAAAGTTTTGGGAACACTCCGGGTTCAATCCTGCTGAAAAAGCACGCCAATTCCACGCTCTTCAGGTTAGGAGCGGCAGCGAGCGAATCCACGGCTTTTTCGGTCAGCGGTGTCGTTGAAGAGTATCTTAGGATTACGTTGGTTAATGAAGGCAGATTCCTAATCAGCCCGAAATTAGTCTCCGCCAAAAATTCGTCGTATAGACGAATCGACACGACCTCTCCTCGTTCGTTTCGAGCGACATTCCCATTCCACTGTTGGGTGATCTTGGCCAAAAGATCTTGCAGCCGATTGCCATTGGATTCTCCACCCGCAACCAGGAACGCGAAGGAGAAGAAACCAATGAAAAGAGCCTTTGCAACCGTGAAGCCGCTGGCGTTCGCCTTCATATCCTTACATTATCTCATCGCCGTTGCCGCGTAAATGCCGCTTTTCCCAGTGAAAACAAAAGGCGCACCGGAAATACGGTGCGCCTGAAATTCCTACTCCGATCCAGCTTACGCCGGCTCGGTCGTTTCGAGGAAGCCCGACAGGTGGCGGATGCGCGTCGGGTGGCGCATTTTACGCAACGCTTTTGCCTCGATCTGGCGGATGCGTTCGCGGGTGACTTTGAATTGGCGGCCCACTTCTTCCAACGTCCGCGAATAACCGTCGCCAAGGCCAAAACGGAGTTCGAGCACTTTGCGTTCGCGTTCGGAGAGGCTGGACAGCACGTCGCCCAACTTATCCTTGAGCAAACTGTAGCTCGTCATGTCGGACGGATTTTCCGCCGACTTGTCTTCGATGAAATCACCGAAATTCGTGTCTTCGCTGTCGCCGACCGGTGATTGAAGGGAGATGGGCTGCTGCGCCATCTTCAAGACCGCGCGGACGCGTTCAACGGGGATTTGCATTTCATCCGCGATTTCATCCGGCGACGGTTCGCGCCCGAAATCCTGGATGAGCTGCTTCTGCACGCGCATCAATTTGTTGATCGTTTCGATCATGTGCACCGGGATGCGGATGGTTCGCGCCTGGTCGGCAATGGAGCGGGTGATGGCCTGGCGGATCCACCAAGTGGCGTAGGTCGAGAACTTGTAGCCGCGGCGATACTCGAATTTTTCGACCGCCTTCATCAAACCCATGTTGCCTTCCTGAATCAGGTCGAGGAAAGAAAGGCCGCGGTTGGTGTATTTCTTGGCGATCGAAATGACGAGGCGCAAATTCGCCTCCACCATTTCAGTCTTGGCCTGAATGGCCTTCTTGTTGAAATGCTGCAACTCCATGTAGGAGGCGAGATACTGATCGCACGACATCCGCACGAAATCTTGCAATTGCTTGATTTTGCGGTGTTCGTTTTCAAGGAGCGCCGGATGCTGCTGGGCGAGCCCCTGTTCCTCCAACTGCGCGAGCGTGCGGCGGCAAAGCTGCATGCGGTCGTGGATGTTGTCGGCCACCAGCGCCATTTCTTCAATCACGCGCTGCTTGTAGTAAAACTTGGCGAAAGAGCGCTGGAGTCGTTCTTCGTGCTTCTTGAAATCATGCGCCAGCGAATCGGACTGGCCATTCTCGGATTTCTCGGCTTGGACTCGGGCGTATTTTTGATCCACGTCCTCGTCCAGCGCGCGAACTTGTTTCACCAGGCGGCGCAAGGTGCGAAGATGATTGTCGCGGCCCTCGACTTTTTTGTCGACGATCACGCGGTCAAAACGCTCCTTGGGCGGCTGCGAAATGAGTTTTTCCGCCAGCGCAATGTGCTCCTTGGCCGCAAAACCGAAGCCGTAAATGATGCGTTTGACCTCGTTTTCCGCATCTTCGATGCGCTTGGAAATTTCGACTTCCTGTTCGCGGGTGAGCAGGGGGACCTGGCCCATCTGCTTGAGATACATGCGGACGGGATCGTCGAGAATATCCATCCGGCCCTTGTCTTCCTCTTCGTCGGGCTCGGGCTGCTTGACGCGATCCACTTCAGCCTGGTCGACAATCTCGACTTCGAGATTGCGGAGCTTGCTGTAGAGATCGTCGAGTTCATCGGGCGAGATGACGCCGTCGGGAATGGCGTCGTTGATGTCCGTGTAGGTAAGGTATCCCTGCTCCTGCGCCAGGCGGACAAGCTCCTTAACTTTTTCGGAGAGATCCAAGCCAGGATTCTTCGCCGCCAGAACTTCAGCGTGTTGAATATGCAAACGAGTTTCGATGGTATTAGTGACGGATGCAGCCATTGTTTTTCTTGTTTTCTTTGCTGGTTCAGAGGAAGAGTGATGTGCCGCCCGCTTTAACCGCGCCTCTGGTTTCAGGCTAGTTTTGGCTTCTGGTTTCACAAAGTTTTTCCTGGATCGCTCAAAGTCCAAAATGAGCGACAATATGGTTACCTTAGGGCCTTTCGTCAAGGGCTGCTCAGGCTTTTTTGTAATATAAATTACATGCTTCCCTGATTGATTGGCACAAGGAATGCGAGCATTTCATAATGCAAGGATTAGCTTCTTAATCTCCCGCAGGCGCGCCGCTGGCTCGGTTTTTCTCAGGCGCGGGAATTTTCCTCCCGCCATGACAAAGTCGTTATTCCGCTTTAGCACTAGCTTTCCCTCTTTGACTTCTATTGTCGACAGCCCCTTGGCGGCGGCGGCGATCTTTAGGTCGGCCACCTGCAGCGCCAGTTCCGCAGGCTCCGGCACCGGCCCGAAACGGTCGCGCCACTCATTTCGCAAGTCGCTTAACGCGCGCGCATCGGCAGCCTGGGCCAGCTTGCGATACATCTCAATGCGCTGTTGCGGTTCGGCAACATAGCCCGCCGGCAGAAATGCGCCAGTGTCCTGCTGGCCCGTCGGAAGGAAATCAAGGCGGATCTGCGTCTCCACCTGGGTCGCGGGTGTTTCGCCTTTGAGCTGGCCGACGCTGCGCTTGAGAAGCTGGCAGTATAATTCAAATCCGACTGCGGCAATATGTCCGCTTTGCTCCGCGCCCAGCAAATTCCCCGCGCCGCGAATCTCCAAGTCGCGCATGGCAATTTTGAATCCGCTGCCAAGGCTGGAATACTGCTTGATGGCCCCGAGGCGTTTGCGCGCGTCTGTCAACAATCCAGCGTGGCGCGGCAGCAGAAGGTAGGCGTAAGCCTGGTGCTTGTAGCGCCCCACCCGCCCGCGCAATTGATACAAATCGCTCAAGCCAAACCGGTCCGCTCTGTCAATTATAATTGTGTTGGCGTTCGGAATATCGATGCCGCTTTCGATGATCGTGGTGGAAAAGAGAACATCGCTCTCGCCATTGATGAAGCCGGTCATCACCTCCTCAAGCTGGTCGGCGTGCATCTGCCCGTGGCCGACCGCGATGCGCGCCTCGGGAACCAACTGCCGCAATTTCTGGGCCGCCGTCTCTATGTCAAACACACGATTGTGCAGGAAGAAAACCTGGCCGCCTCGATTCATTTCGCGGCGGACGGCGTCGCGGATGAGGCGTTCATCGTAGCCCGTGACAATGGTCTCCACCGGGAGCCGATCCTGCGGCGGCGTTTCGATGGTGCTCATGTCGCGCGCCCCGGCCAGCGCGAGGTAGAGCGTGCGCGGGATCGGTGTCGCCGTCAGCGTGAGGACGTCCACCATGGTGCGGAATCTCTTGAAACGCTCCTTGTGCAAGACGCCGAAGCGCTGTTCTTCGTCGATGACCACCAGCCCCAAATCCTTGAAAACGATGTCGCCCTGCAAAAGCCGGTGCGTGCCGATGACGATATCCACTGATCCCCCCGCCAGCTCGCGCACGACGCGGGCCTGCTCGCGCTTGTTGCGGAAGCGCGAGAGCAACTCTACGCGCACAGGATAATCCGCCATGCGCTCGCGGAAATTGTTGTAGTGCTGCTGGGCCAGCACGGTGGTTGGCACGAGGACGGCGACTTGTTTTCCACCGAGGGCGGCTTTGAAGGCGGCACGTATTGCCACTTCTGTTTTGCCATAGCCAACATCGCCGCAAATCAGGCGGTCCATTGGCTTGGGCGCTTCCATGTCGGCTTTCGAGGCGGCGATGGCTTTAGCCTGGTCCGGAGTTTCCTCGTAGAGAAAGCTGTTCTCGAATTCCATCTGCCACGCGCTGTCGGGCGGAAACGAATGGCCGATTTGCGTGGCGCGTGCGGCTTGGATGGAAAGCATGTCCGCAGCAACATCGCGCACGGCGTGTTGCGCCTGGTCGATGGTTTTGATCCAGCGTTTGCCCGTCAGCGTATTGAGCGGAGGTCGGCCGCGTCCCGCGCCGACATATTTGCTGACGAGATGCGCCTGGCTCAGCGGAACAAAAAGCTTCGGCGCCTGCTGGCCTGATTCCGATGGCGCGTACTCGATGGCCATGCATTCCTGCCCGGACTCGCCGACCGCGTCTGGAAGCGATTTCAATCCCAAATAGCGGCCAATGCCGTGCTGCAAATGCACGACATAATCGCCTTCCTCCAATTCCGCGAAATTAATGTCCAGCAGCGAACGGCTGGCGGCGGCGTGGGGCGATTTCAACCGGCGCGGCCGCTGCACTTTGTAGCGCCCGAAAATCTCGGCGTCCGTGACCACCACCAGCTTGGCCGCCTCGCACAGAAATCCGCGCGAGATGCTGCCGAGTCGCATGTGAAGCTCGCTAATTTCTCCGAGGCCATACTCGTTCCAAATTTCCCCGAACCTCTGCCGTTCGCCGTCATTATTGCACAAGACGTGGACAGCATAATCCTGCCGCAGCCAGCGGTGGATTTGCTGGAAGAACTCCTTCCGCTGCGCTTCGGCGACGTGAGGCTCAGGCTGGCGGGCGCCAATCGGACGAAAAACGTCCAAACCTTGAAATTCCAAACTATCCTGGCGCTCAAGCTTCTCCAAATCCACGACAATATCCTCTTCAAACGTTTGCGCAAAATCGCTGATGGCGATGGACGGGGATTTTCGCCGAACGACTTCCGCCTTCCATTCCTCCCATTGCATCAGGAGCGGATTGCCGGCGGCGACTTGCTCTTCATAACGCTTCGCTTGCGCGTCGAGCAAATCCGGTTCGAAGAAAAGAAAGAGCGTTTGCGACGGGAGATAATCGAGCAGACTCGCCGCTGCAATTCCCTGTTCCCGCTTCAGCAGACCGACCTCGCCGCCCGGCGCGATGATGATTTCCTTCGCTTCCTCGCGCGAAATCTGGCTGACTGGGTCGAAGTAGCGCAGCGATTCCAGATCGCTCCCAAAAAATTCCAATCGCACCGGCCACGGGCTGGCCAGCGGCCAGACGTCCACGATGCCGCCGCGCATGGCGATGTTGCCTTTTTGCGTCACCTGGGCCTCGGGTTCGTAGGATTGCTCTTCCAGCCATTCAATTAAATCGAGCGGATCAATCGAATCGCCTTTGCTCAGTCGGCGGGTGCGTTTTTTCAATTCGGCGCTCGGCCAGGTTTTTTGGAGAAGCGCCGTGACATTCGTCACCAGCAGCGGGGAAGGGGAATCTTTCGGGCCATCCGCCAACGCGACCAGGGCCGCCAGCCGCTCGCTTACCACATCGGCGTGGGGCAGCTTGGTTTCGTGGGGCAGCATTTCCCAATCGGGAAAGAAATGCGGCTTGGCGGGATCCATCCAGGTTTCCAAGTCTTGCTGAAATGACTCCGCGACTTTTAATCCTTCGGTGACAACGACGATGGGACGTGACGGGAATAATCGGGCGCAGAGCGCTGCGACAAAAGGCTGCGCGCCGGGGCTGACGCGGGAAAATGACAACATCTCTCCCGCCTCCACGCGCTCGCGCAGGGATTGCGCAACGGGAGTTTCTTCGACGACCGTGAAGACATCACCGGTCGCAATTTTGGGCCGGTCTTGAACCAAGTGGGACAACCTCGCAGCCCTGTGGGCTTCTGTCAATGTTCGGCGGACGTGAGGAGGAGAGTCTGTTCGAGGGTGGACATGCCGTCCTTGCATTTCTCCAGGCCGACGACGCGCAACGTCTTCATGCCTTGCGAGATGGCAACTTTGCCGATTTCGCTCGCGCTCACCCGTTGAATGACCAGCTTTCGAATCTCATCCGTCATGGTCATCGCCTCGATGATGGCCAGGCGTCCGGAGTAACCGGAATTTTTGCAGCGCTCGCAGCCGCGTCCGCGGTAGAGCGGGGCGCCGTGAAAATAATTCGGGTCGATGCCAAGGTCGGCGAACATCTTGTCCGGATAAATGACCGGCTCCTTGCAACTTGGGCAAATGCGGCGCATGAGCCGCTGGGCGCAGGCGAGAATGACGGCGGAGGAAATCAGGAACGGCGCAATTTCCATGTCGTCCAAACGCGAGATGGCGCCGGGAGCGTCATTGCAATGCATCGTGCTCAAAACCTGGTGGCCGGTCAGGGCGGATTCAACCGCGATTTCGGCGGTTTCCGTATCGCGAATTTCCCCGATCATGATGATGTCCGGGTCCTGGCGCAGAATCGAGCGCAGGGCGCTGGCAAACGTCAAACCTATTTCTTTCTTGACCGGAACCTGGTTAACGCCGGGAAGCTGGAATTCCACCGGATCTTCCACAGTGACGATGTTGTATTGCGGCCCGTTGAGTTCGTTCAGCGCCGAGTAAAGCGTGGTCGTTTTTCCAGAACCGGTGGGGCCGGTGACGAGAATCAATCCGTGCGGAGCATCGACCGCCGACTTGAAGCGCACATACGTTTCCGCATCAATGCCGAGTTTGTCCATGCTGGCCGATAGGTTCGATTTATCCAGCACGCGCAAGACGCATTTTTCGCCATGCACCGTCGGGAGAAACGAGACGCGCAAATCGACATCGCGCCCGCCGACGCGCACGCGCATGCGCCCGTCCTGCGGCAGGCGGCGCTCGGCAATGTCCAAATTGCTCATGACCTTGATGCGCGACGTCAGCGCGACCTGCAATGCCTTGGGTGGCGGCGGCATGTCGATCAATCCACCGTCCACGCGATAGCGCAGCCGGACCATGTTCTCAAACGGCTCAAGATGAATATCACTGGCACGGTCCTTGATCGCCTGGACGAGAATCAAATTGGCAAGCTTGATGACAGGCGCTTCCTCGGAAGACGCGGCCAATTGCGCCAAATCCGTCGTCTCGACCGCGTCCGTGGAGATTTCCAGGTTGTCCGCCTCCGCTTCCGCCTCCGCCTGCTTGGCGGCATCCTGGATGATGTCCTCCATCGTGGTGGCGCGGGAGTTTTCCATGTTGTTGAGCTTGTCAACAATCGCTTTCTCGGAGGCGATGAGCGGGAAAACCTCGAGTTTTGTCGTGCGCTTGACATCGTCCACGGCGAGGACGTTCAAGGGATCGGCCATGGCGAGGTAAAGGCGGTTGCCCAGGCGCGAAACGGGCAGGACCTTGTAATTGTTGGCCATGTCCTTGGGCACCAATTCGCTGACTTCCGCCGCGATGCCCAGGCGGGACACATTGACCGGCGGCGTGTTCAGCACCCTGCCCATCGAAACGACAAGGTCAATCTCCGTGACATACGCCTTCTCCACCACCAGCTTAATGAAGCGCGTGCCTTCCTTTTTCTGCTGCTCCAGCAACTCCTCGACCTGCTTGCCGGTCAGCAGCCCGTCTTCAACGAGCGCGTCGGCAATCCGTTCCCCGAGTGATTTATTGACAGGTGGCATGGCGGCGGCGATCAGCGGAAGACCTTGGCCAGGACGCGGATCAAATCCGCCGGCGGCGAAAGATAAAGCAGCAGCCGCTGCTGCAGGGCATCCTCCAAATCGATCAACGCCTGCTTGTTGAACGGGTTGGCGGTGGCAATCATGAGAGACTTGCTCATCCGGTCAAACGGCACCACGCACCAGCGGCGGCAAACGTCGCGCGGAGCCGTGCGGGCGAACTCGATATCGATCTCGTAACGATCAAGCGGGACGTAGGAAAGTCGTGAGCGGTCGGCCAGGACCTTGAGCGATTTGTCCACCGGCATGATCTGCTTTTCCGCCAGGACGTGGATGAATGGCTCGACGGCTTTGACCGGCGACATGGTCAGACTCGGGGCAGGCCAGCACGCGTCAAAATCCGGCGCCGTCAGCAGTTTCGCATCCACGAAATACTTGAACATCGTCTGCCGCCCGTCATCGACCTCCGGCTTGGCGACCTGTTTGACGCCGAGCTTCTTAAGGATGGAGGTTGTGGAAGATTTTTGCGGCGGCGCGGGCATTTCAATTTCCGGCGCGGGCTTGGTCAGGTTGTTGGCCTTGCTTTCGATTTGCGCCATGGCGGCCATCGCGTCCTTGTCGCCGGGGAACCGCTGGAGAATGGTCTCGTATTCGAGAATGGCGGAGGAAAGCTGGCCCAGTTGCACATAGGCCTCGGCGATGCGTTTTGAAGTGTGGATCACCTCGCGTTCGAGGCCGAGTTTCAGGTAGGCTTCCTTGAGGATTTCAAGCGATTGATAGTCCTGCGGCTGCGATTGAGTGATGACCTCGAACATCTCAATCGTCTGCCGCAGTTGCGCTTCCTCACCTGGATTCAGGGTGCCTAACATGAAGTGTCGTCCAAATTAACTCGTGAATTCTAATGCACAACCCGCTCAAAGCAACCATGTTTTGCCTCGATCTCCGGTTCGAGAAATGTTTATCCCAAAGTGTCAATCCTAATTATAATTCGCAAAGGCGCCGCCGCGGCCTGTTTTCACCAAGCAAGAAAACAGGTGCGATTTGCTTGGATTTGGTGAGATTTGCTGACATTGGGTTGGAATCATAGATGCCTGCCTCGTTTTGACCCGCTTCGATCCCAGGCGTTAAATTGACCGCTTGGGTGGCATATGCATACACACCCCCCTAAAAAGCCGTCACACCCGTCACAACGTTGTCAATCAAGCACTTAGTCCGTCACAAATACCGTCACAAAGGGTCACACGGAGCCGTCACAAAATCCCTGCTCCAACGTGGGGAGGGCGAAACTCTTGGGTTCGAACTCACTTTGCTGCCGGCTGCCACATTGGGCTTGTCTTCCCTTTCCAGACGAACTGTCCTGTTTTGTCGATGTAGCCCATTTGTCCGTTGAGGAACACTTGCGCCAACCCGCGATAAAACGGCTTTGCCTGTTGGAATTGCGGTTTGATCACAAATTCACCGTTCCGATTAATATAGCCCCACGATTCCGGGCCAGAACCTTTCCGAATCGAAACATTTGCCAACCCTTCGGAAAATTCATCCGCCCAACCGCCGTTGGCAATGGTGAATACCGTTTTTCCCTGCTTGTTGATGTAGGTCATTTTTCCGGCCATATCAACCCGCGCCAAGCCTTCGGAAAACTTCCAAGCCAAATTGAATTGCGGCGCGATGACAAATGCGCCGCTTTTATCGATGTATCCTGTCGAAGGTGTTAGCAGTCCAGCGTCATTCGTGCTATCCGCCAGAGTCACGGGCGCCAACCCATCGGAAAACGAACTGGGGCCGGCGAACTTAAATGCAATGACATTTTCACCTTTCCCATTTATGCATCCCCATTTTCCATCAGATTCAACCCAGACCAAGCCTTCCGCGAAACCGTGTTCGGCGCCAGTGCGATATTGCGGCTTCACGATAAAAGCGCCGCGCTTATCAATGTAGCCGTATAGATTGCTGACAGCGACGCGGGCGAATCCCTCTGAAAAAGCAGATGCCTCGTCAAATTGCGGCGGAATAACGTATTTGCCGGCCTGGTCGATGTATCCAACCTTATTTCCGTATTTGGTGGATGCGTCGCAAACCGCAGCCAGTCCTTCCGAGAATGGTTCTGCGTAAGAAAATTGAGGCTCAACCGCGAATTTTCCCTGCGGGTCTATGTAGCCCCAGTCTCCGGTAATTCGCCCAACCTTGCGGCGAATATGCACCGGCTCCAATCCTTCCAAAAAGCACCGGCGATCGATTGACGCCAGAAACCAGTTGGTGTTGAGTGGAATGGCAATTTTACCGGACGCATCAATGAATCCGACCTCGCTTGTGAATCCGATCTCGCTTTTGTTCGTTTCAAAATCAATGATTGGGAAGCGTGCCGTGTCTTCCGCTCCTAAACTGATTGAGGCCACACCGCCGCTCAAAACGAGGGCGAGGCAGAGGATGAGTTTAGATTTCGCAACCATAATGTCCCAAATGAGATCACCGCAAAGATCGTTGAGGCCGCTTACCGCGTCCACTCCTTAATTTTGGTCTGGAGCCAATCAAGGACGGCATCATACGCATCGTCAACAGCCTCCCAGAGGGAAAAGAACTTTCGCGCAGAGAAGAAGAGTGCGCAGAGGAACACAAAGGCAAATCCGCACTCCACTGAAAACAGCGAGGAACCTCACAAATACCGTCACATATAGTCACGCCGACCCGTCACAAAACAGTCCATCCCACCTCGGCTGGGAGAGACCCCCACTAGCGTTGATTTTCGCAGCGACAATGAAAATTAGCCGGAAGGGTCTTAACAGAAGGAAACGAAGGAAAGGAAGGGGGGAACAAATCGTATCCGCCGGAGTTCGCCCGTCTTCGTTTCCTTCTGTTGGCTCTTCATTGATTGGCCCCCTGACGGTGTGTGATGGCTCTGGGATCCCTTTTTTGTCACCCATGTGGGTTGCGCGCCCGCTGCCGCAAAATAAACTGTCCGCTTTTCATTCGGGCTTACATGTATAACGTGAATGATGGATCACGACATGGAATTGCTGCGGGAGTATGCCCGGCACAGTTCCGAGGAGGCTTTTGCCGCGTTGGTGGCGCGCCATATCAGCCTCGTTTATTCGTCAGCCTTGCGGCAAGTGCGTGATCCGGTTCTGGCAGAGGAGATAACCCAGGCGGTTTTCATTATTCTAGCCAGAAAGGCTGGCTCGATTCACGAAAAAACAATCCTCCCCGGCTGGCTCTATCGCACCACCCGTTTTACAGCGGCCAATGTGTTGAGAACTGAATCCAGCCGCCGACGCCGCGAACAGGAGGCACAGATGCAATCCACGATGGATAATGATTCTGCGGAGGCGGCCTGGCTGGAATTGTCGCCCCTGCTGGACGAAGCGATGAACCGGCTTGGACAAACCGACCGCGATGCGCTTCTCCTGCGCTATTTTGAGAACCGAAGTTTGCGGGAGGTTGGGGAGGCGTTGGGCGCAACCGAGGAGTCCGCCCGGAAACGGGTGGCGCGGGGCTTGGACAAGCTGCGCGCTCACTTTTCCAAACGAGGCGTGTCTTCAACCGCGGCTATCATTGCCGGAGCAATTTCCTCCAATTCCGTTCAAGCCGCTCCGGCCGCGCTGGCCAAGGCGACCACCGCCGCTGCCGTTGTTAAAGGCGCGACGGCGAGCAGTTCAACTTTAACCGTCATCAATGGAGCATTGAAACTTATGGCATGGACAAAAACACAAACAGCGATTGTTGTTGGCGTGGTCGTGTTGACCGCGATTGGAGGCGTCAAAATCGCGCACAAATCGCATGGGTCGGGGATTAAGGAATTCGGGTCGAAAATCCAAATAACGCTCGCCCCGGGCGAAACGCTGGTGGCGGGCGGATGGCAGGTCGAGGATGGGCAGCGCGTTTTCTTCTTTGTCACTCCCGAGTGGATCGATTCTCTAGGAAACAAGATTGAAGCACCGCAAGACGCTTCGCCGCAGGTCCTTATCACCTCAGATATTGTCGAAGCACCTGAAAAAGATATGGAAGCGCTCGGACTGAAGTCTCTCTTTGCAAGGCAAAACGCAACCAACGTGTCTGACAAATATACGCCAGTACAAATGAAGTCGCTCATGGCCGCCGTTGAAGCGCATAACATTGACAGGCTGACCTTCCCAAAGGCGGCCGCGCTGGCTGGACTGCAAACCCATCTTGCCGCCCAAGAGATGCAAACGATTTCGGGAAAATCCGTGCCCGTGGGGCCATCGATTGATCTTCTGCCCGCCGTATCTTCAGACGGTAAATCCATAGACCTTTCTGGATCAGTTCAAATCGTGCAGGCCAACTAACTAATAAGTTGTGCCGGGGCTTGCTGAACGGTTCGGGCCGTCAACTGAATCACTCGCCGCCGGAGTCTTTGGCGGAGGTGGCCGCGCGCATCAAATGTTCCTTGTCCAGGGTGAAATTCAGGAAAGCAATGCACATCTCCTCCGTGGTTTGTTCGCCCCAATGGACGACTTCCGGCGGATTGTGCGGGTTTAATGGGTTCTTGGAGGAATTGTCGTAATGCGCCTCCAGCGTGACCTTTGTCCCGGCGGGAAGCCGAATCGGCTTGGCGAATTCGTAGGAGGTTTGCCAGTTGAAATCCCAATTCACCACATGCACCAGCGGCACGGCGGTTTCATCCGGCAGGATGGCGGTGACTTTCATGTCTTTTCCAAGCAAATGCATGTGCGGCGTGACACGATACGCAGTGACGTCGTTTTCCAGAGTAATCGAACTGTGAACGACGTAATCGGGGTCTCCCGGCGGAATGCGCAGCAAAAACTTCAAAACCATCCTGGCGCGAAGGCGTTTGTCGACGGGACCTTTGGCAAAATACAGGCCGACTTTCGTCCGGTCCGTTTCGGGTTTGCCCGAGCGATGATAATGCACCTGCATGACCAGATCGGCGCCTTTGGGAACGAAGCGGCCTACGCCGTCAGGGAGGTAGGTGGGGTAATTTCCGGGCGCCCATCCGCCAATCGTTCCGCCGGATTTGAATCCGACGCCGCCAAACGCTGTGTAACCCGGGCCCGGATCCTTGGCGTCCAATTCCCGCGCTGCGCCCGTGGTATCGAAATGCATGATGACGTGGTGGACGACCTTTCGGTTGCCCGGCCGGATTTCCATGGCCGCGATGTAGTGATCCTCGGTGAATTTCGACGGGATGACAAAGCATCGGTAAAGATCCGGACCTTCCGCCGCCAAGTGAAAATCTTCATCCGGCTCGAGCACCACATCCGGTTCGCCGAGCGTCCAGCCGTCGGTGAATTTCGGCGCGGGCGGAAGATCGGCGGCGCTGCCTTCCACTGCGCCGGATTTGGCCCATTCCTGAATCAAGTCGATTTGATCGGTGGTCAGGTGGCGGTCATTGGCGAATTCTCCGTAACCCGGCTCAGCTTTCCATGGCGGCATGATTCTTTCGCCGGTCACTCGGGCAATTTGTTTCGCGCGCTTCGCGGCATCGCCATAGCTCAACAACGAAAACGGCGCCACCTCGCCGGGCCGATGGCAAACAGCGCACTTGTCGTAAAGAATCGGCGCAATGTCCCTGTCAAAGGTTGGAGCTTTCACCGCCGCCACGGAAGTGGAAATCGAACATCCCATCGGCTCCGGCTGCGCCGTGACGACGCGACCGGCGGCGACGGCATCAAGCGCGCTTCGCAAGTCGTGC
This sequence comes from uncultured Verrucomicrobiae bacterium, assembly GCA_963764165.1. GTDB lineage: Bacteria > Verrucomicrobiota > Verrucomicrobiia > Limisphaerales > Palsa-1400 > Palsa-1400. The sequence continues at coordinate 1,166,969 of CAVXRD010000001.1, read as the reverse complement.
TCCGTCGCCTCTGACCGGCGCTGGTTGAGGGCGGAGTAAAGATTATCGATGCGCCCGCGATACACCGCCTCGCCTTTTTTATTGTAGACGACAGCTTCCGGCGCGACGGTGGCCTTGGCCGCCAGGACGAGGCGATGCCGCGGATCGAGCAAAACGGGCGGGCGCAATTCGTATTGCTCGGCGTGTTTTTTGGCTTCGGCGGCGGTCAAGTCAGGATCGACTTGAACGATGTAGAACGAAAAATTCGTATACGCCTTGGAAATGCGATTGATCTCGGGCGCGTAGCTGTTGCAGATCGGGCAATCATGCCAATAAAAGATAAGCACGGAGCCCGATTTCGCGCCCGCCACGAAGGGACGGTGATAAGCGCCATTGAGGTCAGTGCATTCCGTCAGGTTCAGATCGGCCTGAGCCGTCAAACCAAAAGCGACCACGAGCCATCCAGCCAAAATAGAAGCGAGCCTCACGACCCATAAAGAGTGCCTAAGAGAATGATGAATTTCAACTGAACAATCGTCTCCAAGCTCGGTCTGGAACATCATCGTTCGCATCCATGAGACGGAGGCGTGCAATTTATATATAACCTCCAAAAAGGGGCAACACCCGCTACATCATTCATGATCAACAGTTTAGGGGGCAACAAAAATGGCAACAGGGTGGCAACAACCCGCAACATGCCATCGCGATTGAGCCAATGGCATTGTTCGGTATATACCCCATTGCGGCCCCCCCCACTCTCAGCCCTAATCCAATGCCGAGCAAATTCTCATATTTTGACAAGGTTTTCCCTGATACCCATTGACCGCGAGATGCATGCATACTGGAAGCGTAATGTTTACGCCCGAAGATTCCGAAGATTCTGACACCGCGCAGCCGCAAACCATCCTCCTAGTCGATGACGATGCAGGCGACTTGCTCCTGACCGAACGCACCATCCGTGCCGCCCGCCCTTCGTTCCGGGTCACGCGGGTGGATTCCGGGATGAAATTGATGGATTACCTGGAGGGCAGGGACCAGTTTGCGGACCGGGAAAAGTTTCCCTACCCGTTCTTGGTGCTCCTCGATCTGACAATGCGCGGAATGACCGGACTTGAAGTGCTTCGATGGCTTTCGCGCAATCCGCCGCACAATCAAATTCCGGTGCATGTGCTTTCCGGCACGGACAGCCCGGAATTGGCCGAAATCACGGTCTTGCTTGGCGCCCGATCCTTCGTGGCGAAGCCATTGACGGTTGCGGAATTCGAGAATGTCGTTGAGCTTTCGGATTTAATCCGAAAAGGGTAGGGTGCAACTCATCTGACATGAATCAAATTGGACACTGCTATTTCACCGAACTCGCCAAGGCGTCCGTGCATTGCGCCACAATCACGCAGTCGCCGGTTTCTTATACCGCATCCCGACCCACAGCAACACCAGCGTGAGCGCCACAAACGGGATCATGGCCAGCAAATCTTCGTGCGGCCCGGCGTAGAATGGGTTGTGCGCTGCGGCCCATTTTTCAAGGCGGTCGTCTGTGCCGGGCATCTTGGCCTTCAAGAACGCCACGATAATCCCGCCGATGGAACCCGCCGCGATGTAGCCGCTGGCGAGCAAAACGCCTGCGCTCCGGTCGCTTTCGGCGGAATGTTCGTCGTCGGTCAGATGCGGCTGGGCCACGCGGCGCCGGCGATCCGCCAGCCAGCGAACCGCTCCGCCGACCAGCAGCGGCATCGACGATTCAATCGGGATATAAACACCCACGGCAAAAGCCAGTGACGAAATGCCGCACAATTCCAGCACCCCGGCAATCATGACGCCGAACAGCACCAGCGCCCATGGAAGTTTGCCTTTGAGAATGCCTTTGATGATGTAGGAAATCAGCACCGCCTTGGGGGCCGAGAACTTTTTGACCTCCGAGCCATCGGGACGTTTCGTGAATTCGCCGTTGATCCCCGGATCAGCCAGATAAACCGCCGCGCCCGAATCATCGACGAGATACTTGCGCGAGGTGGAGTCGGCCTCGTTTTCGACGTGCCAGGTGCGGTAAGACTTGGAGTCATTGGCGGCTTGCGGGCCTGTCAACGTCTCACGCGGGCCAAACTTGGCATCGGCCGGCGCACGCAGTCCGGGTGCGACTTGCGCCGCCGGAACATAAATTGTGTTGTTGTTGTTCAGCGCCAAAAGGATGGGCCCCATCGCCAGGGCCGAGAAAAACGCCCCAATCATGATGGCAATTTGCTGGTATTTCGGCGTGGCTCCAACCAGGTAGCCGGTCTTCAAATCCTGCGAGGTGGAACCGCCGTTGGAGGCCGCCACGCACACGATGCCGCCGACCGACAAGGCAGTGACATAATATCCCACCGCCGTCCAGCCCGCCGCCAGGAACGCCAAGCATGTCAACAATACCGTCGCAATGGTCATCCCCGAAATGGGATTGGACGAGGATCCGATTTCGCCCGTCAGCCGCGACGAAACAGTTACGAACAAAAAACCGAAGACGACGATCAAAATCGCGCCGGCCCAGTTCATTTGCAGAGTGGGAGTGGCCCAAATCGCCGCCACTAGAAGCAGACATCCGCCGATGACGAATTTCATCGAAAGATCGCGATCGGTTCGCAGGGCGACCGCGCGAGCGGCGGCGGCGGAAGCCCCGAAATCCGACAAGCCCGCCTTCACGCCGCGAAGAATCACCGGCAGCGATTTAATCAGGCTGATGATGCCGCCCGTCGCAACCGCACCGGCGCCAATATAGAGAACGTAAAACTTCCGAACCGCGTCGGGGCTCATCTGGCTTATCGGAATTGTGCCGGGCGCGATGGCGGTGGCGGCCGACGCCCCGAAGAATTTGATGATTGGAATCAGCACCAGGTAAGAGAGCACGCCGCCCGCCGCCATTATGCAGGATATGCGAGGGCCGATAATGTAACCGACGCCCACCAACTCCGGGGAAATATCCACCGCAACCGAACCGCCGTTGAGTGGCGGCCCAAAAATCTTTGCCGGAACATCCTTCCACGCACGAAAGGCGGACATCGCTGTCTTGTAAACCAGGCCAAGAGCGAAGCCGCCGAAGATGGCCGCGCCGCTCGGCTCGCCAGCGTCCGCGCGGCTCTTGTGCTGCGAGACCGCGCGTGATTCTTCATCCGCGCCGGCTTTCAAAACTTCCGCGCAGGCAGTTCCTTCGGGATATTTCAGCTCCTCGTGTTGTTGGACAATCAAGGCCCGCCGAAGCGGAATCATCATCAGTATCCCGAGCAGCGCGCCCAAAGTCCCGACGAGGATCACGCGCTGCACGTCCAAATCGAACCCCAAAATCATGATTGCCGGCATTGTCACACCGACGCCGAAGGCAATGGATTCGCCCGCCGACCCCGCGGTCTGGACAATGTTGTTCTCCAGAATGTTGGCGTCCCTGAATCCAAATTTTGCCAGCAAGCGGAACAGTGTCAAAGAAATGACGGCCACAGGGATGGAAGCGCTGACAGTCAACCCGACGAGCAGCACAAGATAAAGAGACGACGCCCCAAAAATGACGCCCAGAAACACGCCAAGAATGATCCCGCGGACAGTAAATTCGCGAAGCTGGGTCTCCGGCCCGATATAGGGCTTTGGGGCTGGTTTTTCGTTGGGCGCGGCGCCCGGCAAATTCGCCATGCGTCGGATATTAGCGGCGGGTTTATCGAGTGCAAGCCTCGCGTTTCGCCTGTCCTGAAAAGGTGGGGGCGCCTCGCCGAGGCGTCCGATGCCGTGGCAGTTTTCGAGCGCGATCTTTTTTCTTCAAAGGCTCGGCGCGAAAAGTGTCTTGGCCCACCCCGATCTCGGCGCGAATTTATGCTCCCGCAAACCGCCACGCCCCTGGACGCCTCGTCGAGGCGTTCCTGCTTTCTGCCCAATACGCGGGGCTATTGGTTGGAGGCGTTGGTGATCACTTCGATCTTCGCGCCTTTATCCATGTCCGCCTTGGAGGGAACCTTGATGATCTGGCCGCTGACAACATTCATGCTGCCTCCGGGAGGAGGAGGCATATTGGACGAAAGCGGCATCGGCGCTGGCTTCGGGTTCATGGAAACCGGCTTTGGCCCGGAACCAGGCGCGGGAACCGCGGGTCCCGGCGTTACCGAAATCAATTCCATATCGAAAATCAGCACTTCATTCGGGCCAATCTTCTGGTTGCCGCGCGGGCCATAGGCAAGGTCGCCCGGGATGGTCACTTCCCACTTGGAACCGGTCTTCATCAGCGGAAGAATTTCCGACCAACCCTTGATCGTGCGCCCGGTCACTGGGGTGGTGAAGTTCGTGTTTTGGTCGAATGTGACGCCATTGATGAGGCTGCCTTTGTAGGCGACCGTCACGGTGTCGTTGGGTTTCGGCATCGGGCCGGAGCCTTCGGTGATCACTTTATATTGCAGGCCATTGGTCAGCGTGATGACGCCTGGCTTTTTGCCGTTGGCAGCCATGTATTCCGCGCCTTTTGCCTTATTTTCTTCGCCCTTGGCTTGCGCTTCCTTCATCTGCTTTTCGCGCTCCGCCTGCATTTTCGCCCGGAGAGCGCCTTGAAACGCCGTCATGGTGCTCTTGATTTCCGCTTCGGTGTATTTGGAATTGGTGCTTGTGAGTGTGTCCCTCATGCCTTGGGCAAACAGGTCGACATCGATATCCAAGTCATCCTTCTTGATGGTGCTGGCGATGTTCGCGCCCAGGACGTAACTGAGCCTGTCCTTGGGAGGCATCACCGGGGGCGTTGCAGGCATGGATGGCTGTTGCGCCATTTTGGCCCCGTTGGGGGGCATTCGCAAAGGAGGCACTTGAGAAGGCGGCGCCGTTGGCGACGGTTGAGCAAAAGCGTCGATGGCGAGCAGCGCCACGGCGAGATAAGCGATTCGTATCGATTTCATTTCAATTTAAAGTATACCTGCGTTCAAAATCTGAGTCAAACGGGACAGCAGCCCATCCGGCTCTGACAACAGGGGCATGAGGCTTATCATAACAGCGCGGGGCTGTCCATACGAAATTTTGGGACTTTGATATTTGGGGCGCATCTCAGTTTTAGTGAGGGCGGACTTCTGCAAAAAGCTCCGCAGAGCGACAAGTGATCGCTCTCTCCCCGCCACGCTTGGCGGGGAGAGAGAACGAGAGTTGAGGGATCTGCTGCGGCGGGAGTTCCGACCCTGCTGCTTTTGATCGCCTTCCGGCGCCAGCGGCACTTCTCGTGGGCGGTTTGGGTGCTCTGTGTCTGCGCGTGGACTTATCTTCTTTTGGAGACGGAAGTTAGATTCAAGTAATTCGAATTGCGCCGCGCTAAAACAAAACATTCGCGATGAACTGTTCAAGGTGCTCGGTCGTTTTGCGATGTTTGCGGATAACCACCACCAACTCCCGCGTGAAAACCTCCGGCAGCGGCACGCGGCAAAATTTTTGCCTTTGATTATATAGCGCCAAAGCCCGAATCGGCACCAGGCTTACTCCCATTCCGAGCGCCACGAGGTTGATGATTAAATCAAAGCTATCCAATTGCATCGCGGGATCAATGCGCCACCCTTGTTTCTTCAGCCATGACCGCATCCGCCTGCCCGTGTTCGAGCCTTCGCCAATGAGCAGCCATTTCTGCTGCATGAGCCAGTCGCGCCGTCCTTTCGCATTGGTTATCGCGGAAATCTTTCCTGATTCGGACGCGCTGGCGATTACGGTGAAAGTGTCCTCGAACCGATGGGTGACGCGAACCGTATTTGGAAGGCGAGGCGGTGGACACAAGACGCCGAGGTCCTGCTCGTTTGCCTCGAGCGCCGTTAGGACTTGATCACTGGACTGATTGGTGACCGTGCATCCTACGTCGGGGAGCCGGCGCAAGTTCGCGTGGAAAAATCCCGGCAAATAGGCAAGGCCAATGGAATTGGAAACCGCCACCCGAATTTCTTTGCGCGCCCCGGCGAATTCCTCCGCCAGATGGGTTAATGACCGTTCGACATCCCCTAAAAGTCTCGCCGCTTCAAGCGAAAGAAATTCGCCGGCAGGCGTCACCTGCACGGAGCGCGTGGTGCGTTCCAGCAACGTGACGCCCAGGCTGTTCTCCATGCCCTGGATTTGGCGCGTGATGGCACTTTGGGTCAGGCCCGCCGCTTCCGCCGCTTTCGTGAAGCTGCGATGTTTCGCCACCAGATGAAACAAGGCGAGATCATAAAGGTCAAACGGAACTTTGCTGAGAAATTGATGCATATTATTCATCATTATATGAGATTAATGAATTTTGCGCAATACAGGTAGCCCTGTAGCATTGTGCTGAAATTCGAAAGGAAAAACTATGGCAGACAAAGCGAAAAGATTACCGCAAAACGCTCCGGGGCCTTATTACGTGGATGACAGTTGCACTGACTGCGATATGTGCCGCACATCCGCCCCCGGCATTTTCAAACGTGACGACGAGATAGGATCGTCGGTCGCTTACATGCAGCCTGCGACGCCAGAGGATTTCAAGGCGGCGGAAGAAGGCCGCCAAGGTTGCCCAACCGACTCCATCGGGAACGACGGAGCGGATGGCGAGCCGGTTTCATGAACGTGCGGCGGGAGGCGCTTCTTTGATCAAAGCGCCAAGATCGAGCGGTTGCGAGAACATCTCGATCCCGCCCTCCGCGTTGCGTGGCCATTGCTCCTTCGGGCGATCCCAGTAAAGTTCAACTCCGTTCCCATCGGGGTCGCGCAAATAGAGGGCTTCGCTGACTCCGTGGTCAGAAGCGCCTTCCAGCGGGATGCCGGCCGCGACAAGGCGGCGCAGCGCGTCCGCCAGTTCGGCGCGGGTGGGATAGAGAATCGCGAGATGGTACAAACCCGTGTGGCCGGGCGGCGCGGGCAAACCGCCATGGCTCTCCCAAGTATTGAGTCCGATGTGATGGTGGTAGCCCCCCGCCGAAAGGAAAGCCGCCTGGCGCCCATATTTCTGCGTCACTTCGAATCCAAGAATACCATGGTAAAACGCAATCGCCCGATCAAGATCGGCCACTTTCAAATGAACATGGCCGATCCGGACCTCCGGGTGCGCTGGCTTGATGCTGTTTTCCTTCATAACACAATCGGCTGGCTGCAATCTGCGCGAGGCGGCTGGAAAGCGCAACCGAACCGAGGCTTGATGTTATAATAAGCGGACCGGGTTTCTGGTCGGCGCGGTTTTTCTGGAGATAAACGGACACGCTCTCACGGCATCGGAAGAATCCGTTGTGGAGAGCACAATGGCGCTGGCCGCCGGGAAGCTGAACGAAAAAGATTACGCCGGCTGGCTGCGGAAAAATTCGCAAAAGGCCTGAGGACGGCAAAGTTTTCGTTTCTCGCCATTGAAGCATTTAATTGATAATCATTCCTTGGCGTGAAAGTCGCGATCATGGCTGATATCCATGCAAACCTCGAAGCCCTCCAAGCGGTGCTCGCGGATGCGATGGGTTTTGGTTGCGCGCAATTCGCATTTCTAGGCGATTTCGTTGGCTACGGAGCAGATCCCAAGGCATGCCTCTCCCTGGTGCGCGGGTTGAATGCGCCCTGCGTCAAGGGCAATCACGATGAATACAGCGCAAGTGATTTGCCTCTCGAAAACTTCAATCCAATCGCCGCCAAAGGAGTGCAGTGGACGCGCACACAACTCACTGAAGACGAGCGCCAGTGGTTGCGCGCGCTGCCGTATGTGGTGGTTGCGCGCGACTTCACCCTTGTCCACGCCAATTTGGCTCGACCGGATCTTTGGGGATATGTTTTTGAGAAGGTCGCCGCGGCCGCCAGTTTCGCGAGTCAGACGACGCCCCTTTGCTTCTTCGGCCATACGCATGTGCCCGCTGCTTTTATCCAGGAAACGGCCGTTCGCGGCGGAACCTACGGCAAATTCAAGGTGGACCCAGCGAAACGCTACTTCGTGAATCCCGGTTCGGTCGGCCAATCACGAGACGGAAATCGGAAAGCCACCTACGCCATTTACAACGAAGACGAACGAACCATCGAATTGCGCCGCGTGCCATATGACACAGAAGCCGCTCAGAAAAAGATGCGCGCGGCGGGACTCGGCGATTAATTGATGCGCAAGGAGCGGCAATCGAAGGATGAAGCTGCTGTCCGCGCAGGCTCTCACCGCCGCGATTCTTCAAGGATTTTCGCCGCGCTCATTGCCGAAGGTTTCTCGCGCAGGACCTCATCCAGAATATCGTCAATCGCCTGGCGGCGTTGGATTTCGTCTGTCTCCGTGCCGTTGGCCGGATGGAGAGGACGAAATGGTGGGCCCGGCAGGTTTCGAACCTGCGACCAAGCGATTATGAGTCGCCTGCTCTAACCCCTGAGCTACGGGCCCAATAAATTATTAATCAGCGACTTATGAGCAACGTCGAGGTTCCCGAATCGACAATCTGATACTGAGCGCATGAAATCGGGCCAAGCTGAGCCGCATCAAAATGCCTGGGTAAAAATCCCGGTCGCAAACCTCGTGCGTTACAAGCCATCTGGCGTTTATTTCGCCCGTGTTCGCATTAAGGGCAAGCTTTTTCGACAAACTTTAAAGACGACCGTCATCAGTGTAGCCAAGCTTCGGCTTGCTGATTTCGCTCGTTCCAAACAGAAGGAGATGGGGAGGATGTTTTATCGGTTGAATCTGGACGCATGACTGTGGACGACGCCGCAAGTGTTTTTCGCCAGCGTTTGGACGGCAACAGAACCTCGATGCCATACGGGAACGAACGGCCTGCAGGTTTGAACGCCGCCTTTAATCGCCTACGAGCAACACAAAGCCCTCGGCAAGGGGTCCGTTACGCCGGTTAGGGAAAGAGGGAGTTCGCCTTGGCCTTCGGGCTTGGGCGGGCTCTCTTTCTTAGCTATCAGTTGTTCCAAGCGTTGATTCGATTGCGGAACTGTAAATGGGAATCTTCGCCAATATTCGGTTGACTTCAGCCTAAAATTCTTAGATTGTCAGTTTAGGAAATGGCTGCGTGAAATGGGAAGCCCGTTTTTGGTTCAAACGAAACTCTCCACAGTCATTGCCATTTCCCAAGCCGCAAGCCAACCAAATCTTCATGCTCGCCTTGCTTATGAATACAACCTCCTCCTTTAACCGCTCTTACGAGCGGAATCCCCTGTCAAACTGCATGAAGTCGATCGCGCATTCTTTGGCGATTTTGATCGTTTTCCTGGCGAACTCGGCCAAGGCTGGCCTCGTTCCACTGTATTCCTTTGGGCCAGTGATTTACAATGCAAATGCGAGCGGAGCATATCCAGCGTCTGCGCTTGTGGCGGTTTCCAATGGCGCTTTTTTGGGGACCGCGAGCGCAGGCGGAACGAACGGGTCGGGCGCGATCTTTATGGTTTCTTCTAATGGAACGCTTACCAACCTTTATTCGTTCGGCGGCGGCGCTGACGGGAGCGCGCCAAATGGATTGGTAAAAGGGGCAGACGGCAATTTCTACGGCACAGCCGGCAGCGGATCAAATAATTACGGTGTTGTCTTCCGGTGGGGGACAAACGGGCAGTTTACCCTGCTGCACAGCTTTGGTAATTATGCCGAAGGCTCGTATCCTGTCGGCGCGTTGGCGCTCGACGCGAGCGGAAACTTGTACGGCGCCACGGAGGACGGTGGGGTGTACGGCTGGGGCGCCATTTTCAAGATAACCGAGGCTGGGGCTTTTACGAATCTGTATTCCTTCGGCTCTCTAACGGATGCAGGCGGGGATAGGGTGGATGGAGAGTCTCCTGCCGGAACTTTGCTTTTCGGCTCCGACGGCAATTTCTACGGCGCTGCCACCCACGGCGGAACGAATGGCTATGGCACGCTGTTCAAAATCACGCCGAGCGGCGCGCTGACGTGCCTTTATTCCTTCGGTGCCGCCACAAATGGCGATGGCAACCCATTGGATGGCGCATTCCCAAATGGCGGCCTTATTCAGGACTCGAATGGAATATTCTACGGCACGACAAGCGGCGGGGGAAATACCAATTTTAACTACTTTGATTACGAAGGGCCCGGAACCGTGTTCAAAATCACGGGAAGCGGCGTTTTATCGACACTGTATCTCTTTGGGTCGGTGACAAACAGCCAAGGCGAATTTATTGATGGCGCAAGTCCAGGCGCTGGGCTGGCGCTGGGGATGGACGGTAACTTCTACGGCACCACGGCCTTCGGTGGCACCAATGGTTCGGACTCCTATTATGATTATGGCGGCGGAACAGTTTTCAAGCTGACTTCCACAGGCCAATTGACGACGGTGCATGACTTTGGCGTTTATTCGGGCGGATCCGAACCTGCCGCCGCGCTTACGCTGGCAAGCAACGGCGTCTTTTATGGAACGACACGAGACGGCGGGTTGCAGGGAGGGGGCACTGTGTTTAACCTGTCGCCGGCGGGACTCTACTCTAATTTATATTCGTTTAGCGAACCCGCTAATGAGAACGCCGACGGGGCCAATCCCACCGCCGCGTTAGTGCAGGGCGCGGATGGAGCTTTCTACGGCGTGACGGGTGCGGCGGGGCCGAATGGTTTTGGGACTATCTTCAAATTTGTGGTCGGTCATGCGCCTACGAGTCTTCACGCGTTCACCGACAGCGATGGGGCCGACCCGTCAGCCCCGCTCGTTCAGGGAAGCGATGGCAATTTCTACGGCACTACCTTGGAGGGGGGCGCTCATTATGAAGGCACCATTTTCAAGCTGACTCCCTCGGGCGCGTTTTCGAGCCTATACTCGTTTGGGCAGATCACTAACCAGACGGGCGATAACCTGGATGGCGAATCTCCGGCTGGGGCCCTGGTAGAGGGCCGCGACGGGAACTTCTATGGGACAACGCAGTTCGGTGGTAGCACCAATAGATATAACGACGGAGGTGTGGCATTTAAAATGACGCCTTCTGGAACGCTTAGCGTTTTCCACCGGTTTGCCTCGGTCACGAACGAAAGCGGTGATTATGTCGATGGCTATCAGCCGGCTGGCGGTTTGGTTCAAGCGCCCGATGGAATGTTCTATGGCACGACCTTATACGGTGGCGCTGGTGGCGGAATGGGGACCGTCTTCCGGTTGTCACCTTCCGGAACACTGACGACGCTTCACGTCTTTGCAGACTACAGCGACGGCGCGTATCCGGGCGGGCTGATTTTGGCCAGCAATGGCGTCATGTATGGCACTACGGGCAATGGTGGCGCCAGCGGCAGCGGAACCATTTTCCAGATTGGGACGAATGGCGCGTATTCTCTGCTTTATTCCTTCCTCGGGGAAGATGATGGCAGCGGCCCGTCATCTGCGTTGCTGCTGGGCGCAAATGGGGACCTATATGGGACCTCCTCTAGCGGCGGCGGTTTTTATTCCGACGGCACGGTTTTCGAAGTCGATCCCGCCTCCGGTACCTTGATGAACCTCTACACATTTACCAACGGTGTGGACGGGGATGAGCCTAATGGTTTGATTCAAGATGCCAGGGGCGTCCTTTACGGCATGGCCCAGGAAGGTGGCACCAACTCCAGTGGCACCATCTTCGAGGTCACGGGCGCGGCAGCCCCGGTTCAAGCACTCCAAATTGAAGTGGCAGAAACCGTCGGGCAGGAATTGGTCCTTGGAATTGCGACTGGCAACGGCACGGAGACCTACCAATGGCTGGTTAACGGACTCAACGCCGCGGACCAAGGAGGCATCACCGGTTCGACAAACGCGGTCTTGATTATCTCCAATCCGCAAAATAGCCTTGGGGACTATTCCGTCATAGTAAGCAACGCCGCTGGAGAATCATTCAGTTCGGCACGGTCGATCGACTCCACCCCGTCTTCCGAATTTACGACGCTGTATTCGTTTTCGGCGATGAATTACGCAAGCACGACAAATATCGACGGCGCAAATCCCACGGCCGGCCTAGTCGAGGGCACCGACGGCAAGTTCTATGGGACAACCTACAATGGGGGGCTTGGCAGCAATGGCACGGTATTCTCAATAACACCGGCCGGCAGCTTGTCGACGCTATATTACTTCACCAACACATTTGGCGGATTCGATCCTCAGACGCCTTTAACGCTGGGGAGCGATGGAAACTTCTATGGAACAACCGAGTACGGCGGCAACGGACGGGAGAGTTACAGCTCTTCCCAAGGATATGGGACTTTGTTCAAAGTGACTCCGTCCGGGCAACTCACGACGATCTATGCCTTCGGAGATGGCAACGACGGCGCGAATCCTTACCTGCCTTTAGTGCCTGGCACGAACGGCGGCTTTTTCGGCGCTGCCGCCGACGGGAGCGGCGGTGGCGGAGTCATCTTTGAACTGACAGCCAGCGGCCAGTTCAAGACGGTGCGCTCGTTCACCAATAATTCGGGATATGCCATTCCAACGAGCCTCCTGCGGGGAAGCGATGGCAACCTTTACGGCACCCTCGAGGCCGGCACGAATGGCACGGGCGCCTTCTTTAAGCTCAGCGCGGCGGGAGTTCTATCCGTCTTTCCAGGATACAGCGGCGAGATTACCTCGTTGATTCAAACCAGCAACGGACAGTTTTATGCAACCGCAGAGTACGGCGGGGTCAATGGAACCGGCGCGGTGTTATCGATCAGCCCAGCGGGCGACGCCACCACTTTGTATTCCTTCAGCGGACTCCCAGCGGGTGGTGAAACAAACGGCGACGGAGCGTACCCGATCAGCCTGGCCGAGGGTGTGGATGGAAATCTTTACGGAACCACCGAGTCTGGCGGAGATAGCGCAAGGGGGACATTGTTTGTTATTTCAAAAAGCGGCGGGCAGCAGGTCTTGCACGCCTTCGCTGGTGGAACCGACGGGGCAACCCCGACCGGTCCATTGCTGGTGATCTCAAATGGTTCATTCATCGGGACCACCTTGGATGGCGGGGCCAATTCGCAGGGCGGTGTGTTTGAAGTGTCGGCCTCGGGCCTGGTTTCAAATTTATGGAGTTTCACCGGATTCAACGATGGCTATGGCCCGCTGTCGGGTGTGACCTTTGGTGCGGATGGAAATCTCTATGGGCTGGCTCAAGGCGGCGCTTATTCGAGCGGGACTTTTTTTGAACTGGGAACGAATGGGACGCTCGCCACCCGCTACGCGTTCACTCCAGGCAACAATGGCGCCAAGCCGGATGCTCCGCTTACCCAGGGAGCCGACGGTAATTTCTACGGCACGACGTCCCTGGGCGGAAATGTTGACGGCGGCACTGCGTTTAAAATAAGCGCATCAGGCGCGCTGACGAATCTGGCTTCTTTGTCGGGCGGGTACTTCTCCGGTTTGACCCAGGGGCCTGACGGCGCGTTCTATGGCGCCGCTTACTACGGCGGATCCGACAACTACTATTACTATTACGATGACGGCAGCGTATTCTTCGTGGAGCCAGGCGGCGGTGCGGGAGATCTCTTCGACTTCGATTATTATAACGGGGAAGGTTACGAACCAGATGGCGGATTGATCGTGGGCGCTGATGGGAATTTTTATGGAACCACCCGGTTTGGCGGTGAGTATGGTTACGGCGCGCTTTATGAGCTGACGCCATATGGCGGCTTTAGCCCGCTTCATTACTTTTCCGAGTCCGACGGCTATTATCCAATCAACACACTCGCGCACGGACCGGATGGCAGCATTTATGGCATTTGCACGAGTGGGGGGAATTATGGCAGCGGCACCGCATTCAAGCTGGCGCCCGACGGGATTTTTACCACGCTCTATTCTTTCAGTGACGCCAGCCCAAACAGCCTCGTATTCGGCGTCGATGGCAATCTTTACGGCACAACCGCATACAGCGTCTTCAAGATGACGCCAGCCGGCCTGGTGACTACCTTGCAAGAGTTCTATGGGGATGATCCAGTCGGAGTCATCCAAGGATCCGACGGAAACCTGTACGGCACCACGGAATATGGCGGCACGAATGGCGAAGGGTCCGTTTTTCGAATTCAGCCGCAGAATTCTCTGTTTCTGGTTCAGCCCGGCAATCCAACTGTAAGCTGCAGTGGAAGCGCCATGCTCTCAGCCCTCGCGGGCGGGCCGGCATCGCTTAGCTATCAGTGGTATTCCTTCGGCACAAATCTGATTGCCGGGGCCACCAACTCCACGCTGGCATTGAGCAATCTGACAGGCTCGTCCTCCCAGAATTTCTACACGGTAATTGTGGCGGCCGCCTCTGTCAGTGTCACCAGCGGGCCTGTCACGCTCTCGTTTCCCGCCACGACTGCGCCGCGTATCATATTGGCGGGTTCTGCGATAACAAATATTCCGCTGAATGGCTCTTTCGTCGATCCGGGCGCTTCCGCCACCGATGGCTGCGGGGGAGCTTCGCTGGCGGTGACCACTTTTGGCACTGTCAACACGAGTGTTTTGGGCGCCTACGTTCTGAATTACCAGGCAACAAACGCCTTTGGGGCCTCCGCCATCGTAGCTCGAATCGTGAATGTGATTTGCTCGCCCAGCACGGCTCCCACCATCGTGATCACAGGGGCGAATCCCATGCAGGTGCTGCTGAACCAGGCTTTCGCCGACCCGGGCGCCACCGCTGCGGATGCGTGCAATCCGTCCATCGTCGTCACGGAATCAGGCAGCGTGAATACGGCCGTTGCTGGCCGCTACACCCTGACCTACTCCGCTGCGGGCGCAAGTGGGCTGACGTCGATCGCCACGAGAACGGTTCTTGTTGAGAGCAGTCTGGAATGCATTTCACCCCCGTCCGGACTGGCGGGTTGGTGGAAGGGCGAATGGTCGTTTCTCGATGCCGCCGGAACCAACAACGGGACGGGGCTCGGTGGTGTGAGTTTTGCAGAAGGTGTCGTTGGCGAGGCTTTTTATTTCGATGGAACAAACGCTGGCGTTCTTGTCCCCAATTCCGCTTCCCTCAAGCCTTCGCAATTCACCTTGGAAGCCTGGGTCCAGGTTGATCAACTCTATTCGTCCTACTATCAATCGAACCTTCAAGCTATTATCTACACCCAGAATAGCAGCACCAACGCGGGCTATGCGCTGGGAGTCAATGAGTTTGGCAACTTTGAATTTATTATGGCCCGGGCTTCATCCGGCGCCGTTGGCGTCCAATCCTCGACGCTCATCAGCCCAGGCCAGTATTATCACGTTGCGGCGACCTACGATGGAAGCACGGCAAGTTTGTATGTGAACGGCGAGCTTGAAGGGCAGATCTACGTGGGATTTGCGCCTGATTACGGGGCGGGGCCGATTTTCTTTGGAACCGCCGCGACGAATGCGGGCGTCTACGACTTCAATGGAGAGCTGGATGAGATTGCCATTTACCAGCGGGCGCTCAGCCAATCCGAGGTGGCGACCATTTACAATGCATCCGCGGCGGGAAAGTGCGTGGTCAATCCCATTGTGCTTGTTCCTCCCACCAACCTGTTTGTCCCAATCGGGTCCAACGCGGTATTCACGGCGCTCGCCGGAGGCCAGACGCCACTGACAGTGCAATGGCAGTTGGATGGAACAAATCTTGTCAACAACAGCCATGTCTCCGGCGTGGCCGGCCAGGCTCTGGTCATATCCAGCGTCACCGCCGCAGATGCAGGCAGTTACTCCTTCATCGTGGCGAATGCGTTTGGCTCCGTCACGAGCGCCCCCGCGATTCTTTCCGTCGGCGTGCCGGCTTCCATCACGGAACAGCCGGTGAGTCAAACTGCCGGGTGCGGTGCGTTAGTGACGTTCAACTCGGGCGCCAACGGGTCCGGCACAATTGGGTTTCAATGGTGCTTCAATGGAATGCCGTTGACGAACACTATGACGCTTTCCGGGGCGGCAACGCCTTCGCTGGCTTTGACCAGCCCACAACTTTCGGACTCGGGAAGCTACACGCTTGTTGCATCCAATTTCTTCGGCGTGGTCACGAGCAAAGTCGCAACATTGAATGTGGTGGATTCGGATCAGCCAGCCATCACTCTTTTCGGAGCGAACCCGTTCCAGTTATTGACTGGATCCATATTTATTGATCCGTTTGCCGCCGCGAGTGACGCGTGCGCGGGCACGCTCCAGATTTCCGTGAGCGGGAGCATTTCAAATGTCCCTGGGGTCTACACGCTGACCTATTCCGCGACAAATCCCAGCGGCGTGGCAGTGCGCACCAATCGCACGGTCGTCGTGGAAGATGCATTGCAGTGCGTCGAGGCTCCTTCTGGAATTGCCAGTTGGTATCCAGCCAACGGCAATGCGTTTGACATCGTGGGTAAGAATAATGGCCTTTGGGTCAACGGAGCGAGCTACGCCAGCGCGGAGATTGGGCAGGGGTTTTTGTTTGACGGAGTCAGCAATTACGTGCAGCTCCCTGACAATATGTTCCCATTCCCGACAAACGGCGTCGGAGATCAGGCATTTTCCCTGGAATTGTGGTTCGAAACCACTACCGACGGCGTCATTCTCGGACAGCAGAACTCCCCCGCATTCGGCTCCCCATCGGGCTGGGTCCCGCTTCTCTACGTGGGGACTGATGGAAGATTTTACGGCGAGATGTTTTGGGACGGCAACAGGGACCAGATCATTGGCGGTGTTCCGGTGAACGACGGGCGTTTCCATCACGTCGCGATGACTTATGACGGAAGCGTGGAGTCTCTCTATCTGGACGGACTGCTGGTGGGAAGCATGCCGTTTGTTCAAAATGCGTATGCGCAGACGTATTATTATCAACTGGGCACCGGCTATACCGAGGGCTCGCCATATTTCTTCTATTTTACCGGACCGCCATGGCCAGGAGGCATTCAGGGCTGGTTTTCTTTCAATGGAATCATCGACGACGTGGCGTATTACAATCGCGCGTTGGCTGGAGTCGAAGTGGCCAACATCTTCAATGCTGGAAGCGGGGGCAAATGCACGCTGTTGCCGGTAATATTGGTGCAACCGACAAACCAGTTCGCGGTTGTCGGAACCAATGTGACGTTTGCGATTTCGGCGGGCGGCTTGCCTCCATTTGCCTACCAATGGCTCGAGAATGGCACGAATTTGGCGGATTCAGGGCATGTGTCAGGCTCCAGCACCAATGCACTGACGCTTTTTAACGTATCGACTCTCGACGACGGCGCCTACTGGGTCATCGTCTCGAACAGCCTCGGTTCGATTACTAGTTCGGTCGCGGTTTTGCAGGTTGGCCTGGCGCCCAGCATCTCACTGCAGCCAATGAGCCAGACGGTTGGCTGCGGTGGTTCCGCTGTGTTCACGGTGGGAGTCGCGGGCTCTGCGCCTTTTGCGTTTCAGTGGTATAAAGGGACATCGCTGGTAACGAACAACTCCCTGATTGGCCAATCGGCGACCGCCTCGCTTGTTTTCAGCAATGTAGTTCTCGCGGATGCGGGCGCATATGCGGTGCGGATTGAAAACAGTTTTGGAAGCGTGACCAGCCAGATCGCCACGCTGAGCGCCGCCAACGACAGCTCGCCGGTGATTGCCATTCAAGGATTGAACCCGATGCGCATTCCATTGGGATCTTCGTTCGCCGACCCTGGCGCAACGGCGAGCAACCTTTGCGGCAGCCTCAGTGTGATCGCCAGTGGCGCTGTGAATACGGGTGCGCTGGGATCGTATAACATCACCTACGTCGCAACGGATGGATTGGGAAATTCGGTTACGAACGTGCGGCTCGTTCTCGTTCAGGCTCCTTTCCAGGTCTTTAACTCCGGGATTGCCGATAACGGAGTGTCGCTGCCCGGTGGATACATTGATCCTCATTACACGCTTATCAACAGCGCAGATCCAGGCTCGCCCGGCCCGGCGGCTTATGTCTTCGAGGACGTGCCCTATAATTATTTTGAAGGCAACACGGCAAGCTCAGCGTGGATCGGGCCCGCGGATAGCGCATTTGGCGGTTCTTCCGCGGGCGGAAATTTTACATACCAAATGGCTTTTGATCTCTCCATTTACGATCCAAATTCCGCAGCGATCTTCGGAACCTGGTCCACTGATAACCAGGGAGTGGAGATTTTGATCAACGGGCAGAATACCGGCATGACGGCCAACGATTTCAGCCAGTGGTATCCTTTCAGCATCACAAACGGGTTTGTCGCTGGCTTAAACACGATTGAGTTTGTTGTCAACAATAGTGGAGGCCCGACGGCTTTGCGCGTTGAGCTGAGTGGCACGGCAACGCCCGTTGTGCCATGGCCGCCTGGAAATGTTCCCAACCTTGTCCTCAAGGACGTGAGCGCGGTTTCAACCGCCCAGTTTGGACAAGCTTTTCCTGTTACGTGGGCGGTGACAAACATGGGAGGGGCCGCCGCTTCAAATCTATGGAATGATGAAGTCCTGCTCTCCGGCAATCCTACGAATCTTGCTGGCGCGCAGATTCTGGCCTCGGCGCCCGCGCCATCCGTTCTTGGCGCCGGCCAGAGTTACACAAACACAGCCTCGGTCAGCGTTTCCCAAGCGACCGGATTGACTCCGGGAAGCTATTACGTGGTAGTCGTTGCCGATAGCCAGAACATCGTGGCGCAGGCGATTGAAACAAACGATACCCTCGCGGTGCCAATCAGTTTGATTTATCCGCCTTTGCCCGATTTGGTGGTCAGCTCGGTAACTGCTCCCGGGAGCGGAGTAGGGGGGCAGACCGTCGAAGTTCATTGGACCGTTTGCAATAATGGCCATGGCGATACGGACGTGCCGCTTTGGTACGATCACCTCTATTTGTCTTCTACAGCAAACACTGGCAATGCCGTCGCCGACTATGGCGTTTTCGCCAATCCGAGCTACCTGGCCGTTGGCGATTGCTATGAACAGGTCGCCACGGTCAATCTTCCTGTGGGCGTAGGCGGATCATTGTATTTTGTTGTTCAAGCCAATTCCACCGGCGCGCTGTTTGAGGAAAACGAAACGAACAACATCGGCGCCACGGCGAGCCCGATCAGCATTCAGGAAGTCACGGCCGGATTTTTTCACGTGGTTTCGGTGGAAGTGGCGCCGGCGCCTCCTTCCCTGACGTGGCCCGGCGCGGAGATCACTTGCACTTACGTCGTGCAAAACATTGGCCAGAGCCCGATCACTGGAAGCTGGGATGATCAAATCACGCTGTCGTCGGTCTCCAATTTTGTCAACGGAGTGACGGCGGATTATGCCTATGAGGACGACATTACGTTCACCGGACCGCTCGCGCCCGGCGCGTTCTACACCAACACCGGGCAATTTACGCTGCCGCAATCGGTGGGCGGCTCCAGCGTCGTGGGCACTTGGTTTGTCGTCCCTGCGGTGGACATCCATTTCCGCGCCGGGTCGGGCGATGTCGGGCGCGACGAAATGGCCGCCGCGCTGGACATCATCGCCCCACCGCAATCAGACCTTGTTACGACGAGTGTGACCGCGCCAGCCACGGGCGTTATTGGCCAGTCGATTCATGTTTCCTGGACTGTCGAAAACGAAGGCATTAATCAGACCTCCGGCAGCTACTGGTATGACTCCGTGTATCTCTCGCTTAGCTCCAACTTCAACGCTGCGTCGAGCATGCTTCTAGGCACATTTGGGCATTGGGGAACGTTGGCGCTGGACGCGAGTTACACCAATTCGATGCCAGTGACCCTGCCGACAGATATTATTGGAACCAGCTACATTGTCGTTGTGGCGAATGCGGGCAGCAATATAACCGAATTCACGCTGTCAAACAACGTATTGGCAGCCACCAATCCGACCGTTCTAACCGTTCCGCAGCCTGCCGGTCTTGTTGTGACGCAGGTGGGCCCTCCGGGCACCGCCGTTCAAGGCGCGCCCATCACCGTTTCATGGTCTGTCCAAAATAATGGCGCGGGCACAACAAGCGCCACGTCCTGGAGCGACAGTGTTTATCTCTCGCCAACCGCAAGTCTGGCTCTCGCGCAAGCCACGCTGGTTGGATCGGTGGCGCACAATGGCGCGCTCGCGCCTGGTGCTTCCTACAGCCAGACCTCGACCGTGACTCTTCCTGCTTGCCCGGCCGGCTCATTTTACGTCTTGGTCCAGGCGGACAGCGGCGATCAGGTGAATGAGGGCACGGCAACGAACCAAGTCGGCATTTCCGGCAGCCCACTCACCATTTTGCCGAACGCGGACGCCCGATTGCTGGTATCTTTCGTCGATGCCCCCGCCACCGCCAAGGCGGGAGAACCGCTGGTGGTTTCGTGGGCTGTGACGGATTCCTCAAGCGCCACCACGAATGCTCCGTGGGCAGACGCTGTTTACCTGTCGGAGAGCCCGGAATTCAATCCGGAAAACGCGATTTTGCTGGGCTTGAGCCAGCACGCGGGGAATCTCTTTGGCGGCGCCACCTACACCAATTCGCAAACCAATCTGCTGCCGATTTGTTTGACAGGACAATACTATGTCTATGTCATGGCCGATGTGAGCAACGTCGTCAACGGAATCCCCTGTGAAACCAACAACGTCGCCCGCTCAAGTTCTCCGATCCAAGTAACAGCGACAAATTATCCGGCCTTGGCGGTATCCGCCATTTCCGTCCCGACGTCAGCCCAGGGCGCCGTTCCGTTCGCCATCCAATGGACCGTCACCAATGCGGGCCCGAACGCCGCCCAAGGGGCGTGGGTGGACGCTGTCTATGTTTCGACAGTGCCGACGTTCGATAGCAACGCCTTCTTGATGGGAGTCTATCCGAATCCAGAGGGGTTGGCCGCGGGATCGGCCTACACCCAGAACCAATATGTCGCATTTTCCACCTGCGCCGCGGGAGATTTCTACGTCTATGTGATTGCGGACGTGAGCAATCGCTTTGACACTGCCGCCTGCCGGGGCCAGCAGCCCATCGTCGCAACCAACCTCGTGTCCGTAAGCGTGGGCGCGTATCCGCAGTTGGAAGTTGCTTCGATTCATTACCCTTCGAGCACCACCGCAGGCCAGCCGCTCGCTGTATCATGGAATGTCATTAATGCCGGCACGGGCTCCGCCACCGGCGCGTGGAGCGACTCGGTTTATCTGTCCTCCAGCTCCGCCTTTGTCGCCAGCAACAGTCTTTTGCTGGGAACATACAGCCCCGGGAAATCGCTGGCTTCGGATGCCAGCTATACCGGAACGATCAACCCGGCTCTGCCATCCGGGCTCCATGGGAAATTCTACGTCGTTGTCGTGACCGACAGCGGGAATGCGGTGGCGGAATGCACCGGCCAGACCAACAACGCCTTGGTCAGCTCGGGCACAATCGAAGTGACTCCCGCCACTTACCCGGATTTGACCGTGCCGTCCGTTTTTGCACCGGCCACCGCCTATTCTGGACAGGCGATTACTGTAAGCTGGATTGTGGCGAACGATGGGACAGCCTCGACCGGCGGGACGGGCTGGTATGACACCATTTATCTCGTCAAGAGCGAGGATCAGGACCAAAGCATTGTCCAGTTGGGAACGTTTCCGCGCCCGACCAGCTTGAACGCCGGGCAAACTTACACCAATTCGCAATCCATGCTGCTGCCCGCCAGCGCGGCGGGCTTTTATTCCATCGAGGTTATTGCGGACAGCGGCGGTGATTTATTTAACGGCGTAAACGAGGCGGCCAATATCGGTATGACGCCCTCCACGTTGTTCGTGACTTTGACACCTTCCGCCGACCTCGCCGCCTCCGGCGTCACGATTTCCCCATCAACCGGACTTCCCGGCGACACCGCGACCATCTCATGGCAAGTCACCAACGACAGCACCAACACCGCACCCGCCACCTGGACGGACGCCGTCTATCTTTCCACTAACACTGTTTGGGATTTGAGCGCCATTTTGGTCACGACACACGACCACAGCAATTTGAACCCGGGCGCGTCTTACGGCGATAGTTGGACTGGCCCGCTGCCCGCCCTCACGCCCGGTTCATACCATGCCATCGTGCGCACCGACGTGCGGAATACCCTGCGTGAACCCAACCTCAGCAACAACGTCGCCGCATCCCCAACCGCCATATCGGTGGACATCCCCATTCTTGTGCTGGGTCAATCCGTCAGCAACCAGCTATCCACCGGAGTCGAGCAATACTACAAAGTCAACGTCCCCGCCGGCCAAACGGTCCAAATCACTTTGAACAGCTCCTCCTCAGACAGCGCCAACGAGCTTTATGTCCGCTACGGGGCGGTTCCTGACTTGGGAGATTATGACTTCGTCTTCCACAATCCATTATCTCCGAATCAGCAGGTCCAAGTTCCCACCACAGAGGCGGGCTGGTATTATATCCTTGTACGTGGTACCTCCGTGCCGAATGGACCCGCGTCCTACGTTCTTTCATCGGCAGCTATCCCATTCGCCATAACCAGCGTTACTCCGGTAAATATCGGAGACAACGGTCAGGTGACAATTACCCTTAATGGAGCGCTATTCCAGTCGGGCGCAAGTGTTCGCATAAACGCCGGGACAAATACGTATACTGCGGCCAGCAACATTTTTGTAAATGGCACTACATTGCTGGCTCGATTTAACTTCACTAACGCTATTCACGGAGAGTATGACATACAGGTAAGTAATCCGACCGGTGTATCAGTGATACAAGCTTCGGCGCTCACAATTGAAACCGCAACAGCCGTTCTGGCTCAGGCCTTTAATGGCACTGTTAACTTGCTCCCTCGGATTGGATCGCCGTTCAGTTGGAATGGGTATATACAAAATCTTGGAAATGTAGACGTGCCGTACCTGACAGCTTCAATATTACTTAGTCAGCCTTACTCAATTGATCTGGCCGCCGGACAGGGGGCGACTCCCCTTGTTACAGATCAAAATGGAAATACCAACACGTTCATTGTCAGGAACCTCTCACCCGGGGCAAGTTATGCGTTTGGATTCGCCGTCTCAGGCTTTGGTATGCAAAGTTTTAGTTACGCAGTTGCGCCTACCGCGCAGTCCACGCAGGACTTTTTAGAGCAGATGGCCAATATTGCTGAGCTTGCGCGCCAGTCTTTGATTGGTGAAACGAATATCGACAATCTCCCGTCGCCATTAGGGTCGCTCTTGACTAACGCGAATTCATGGGGAATCTTTTTCGCTCAAGGGCTTGCAGATGAAGGTCTATTAGACAAGGGCGATATCGGAGAATTCCCAGCACCAACAATCGAATCGGCCACTAATTTCTTTAACAACGAAGTTGGATTGGCTTCTCTAGTCGAAGGTGACGCAAGGAGGAGTGCAAGGCCACGTGATATAGATCGTCAGTGCATACAGGAATATAGTAATGACGCAGTTGGAACTTTAAAATCCATTCTTTTGGGTTATAGAAACTGTCTTGGGGCGAACGGAACCTTCGCATTTTTCGGACGTATTTTTCTTGCGCCAGAGTGGTGTACGTGGCTCATGACGACTGCTATTGATGCAGATGCCATTAATGAAATTTATCAAATTGCAACGCATTGCTTGCATAAAAATCCCTCTGGGACAGGAAACATGAATCCTGTAAGCGCGTCGGATCCAAATGCTATGACAGGTCCGGCTGGCTATTCTACAGCGGCGTTCGTGAGTGTTCAAGAGCCACTGGTTTATACGATTTATTTTGCCAACGAAACCAACGCTTCTGCCTTTGCGCGCCAAGTCTCGATCTCGGATAAAATGGATCAGAACTTTGACATTCGCTCGTTTCGTGTCGGCGAAATTGCATTTGGGAGCACTGTCATTACCGTTCCGACGAACACTGCCGTCTATCAGACACGCGTTCCTCTGCCTGCTCCCAATCCCACTAACGTCGTCGCCGATGTTACTGTTGGCGTTGACATTGAGAATAGACAGGTTTTCTGGACGGTGAATGCGATTGACTTGAATACCGGCAGTTTGGTGGCGAATAGCCAGGAAGGCATACTGCCGCCGGATAACACGAATCAAATCGGGGAGGGCCATGTTATCTACACTATTCTACCCAAAGCTGGGACGCCTACCGGGAGTATCGTAACCAATCAGGCTGTCATCGTGTTTGACAGCAATGAGCCCATTCCGACTAACCCGACAACGAATACGGTGGATGGCGTGCCTCCCACTAGCTCGGTGACGCCTCTCGCTTCTGTGCAGCTCGACACCAATTTCACCGTCAGTTGGTTCGGCAGCGATGACCCCGGTGGTTCGGGTGTGTTTGATTATGACGTGTATGTTTCCGACAATGCTGGCCCTTGGCAAATTTGGCAGGGCGGCACAACGCTAAATAGCGCGACTTACAATGGGCAACCGGGCCACTCATACGACTTTTACAGTGTCGCTCGCGATAATGCCCAGAATCTGGAGGCCGCCCCGGCTTCCTACCAGGCTTCAACGTATGTATTGGCGACCGGCCAATTGTACATTCTTGGCCAACCGACGTCCCAGACCGTCCTCACGGGACAGAATGCCACCTTCAGCGCCGGCGTCACGGGCGCGAATCCGATTTCCTACCAATGGAGTTTTGATGATTCGGCGATCCCGGGGGCGACCAATGCCGCTCTCGTGCTGACGAATGTGCAGTCAAAGAATCTCGGGAGTTATTCTGTCACAGTCAGCAATTCATCCGGCGCTATGACCAGCGCGGAAGCCATCCTGAGTTTGGCCGTGCCGTTGGCGATCAAGACGCAGCCCGTCAACAAATTGAAGCAGTACGATGGCTCGGAAGTTTCCTTCAGCGTGACGGCTCTTGGAACGCCGCCACTCGGTTACCAATGGCAAAAGAACGGCATTTACTTGACTAACGGTGCGGAATTCGCCGGTTCAACCACTAGCAATCTGATCATCGATCCGCTATTTGCCAATGACGCGGGGAGCTACTCGGTGGTGGTAACGAATCCCTATGGAACCATCACCAGCAGCAATGCTCTTTTGACCACGCTCCCCGACAGGACAGCGCCCGGCGTCGCCATTTCATCGCCTGCGGCGGGCGCGCGGGTGGCCAGTTCCACCATCAGCGGCACCGCGTCGGATAATGTGCAGGTCGCCAGGGTCCAGTATTGGATGACCAACATTAACAATGGCAGCGTGGTGACAAACGAAGGCCAGGCCGTTCTCGCCGGCAGCGCAACCAAGAAGACATGGACCATTACCAATGCAACATTGGCAGGCTCAAATTTCCTGGCAGTGCAAAGCTGGGATTTCTCGTCAAATCATTCTCCAGTCGAGAGCCGGCACTTCTTCTACAAGGTGCCGTCGGCTTTAAGCTTGACCAAGGGCGGGAATGGGAACGGCACACTCAAAGGCAAAGCTGCCATCGCGGGCGACACCGTGCCTGCGGAGGGAGCAAAACTGAACATCGGGGAGGGCTATTCGCTTACCGCGACGCCTGACGCGCATTCGTTGTTCAGCAATTGGACGGGTTCAGTGAAGTCCACCAGCGCTTCGACGCTGGATTTCATCATGGAACCCGGCCTGGCCATCGAGGCGAATTTCGTGACCAACCTATTTCTCGGCGCTGCCGGGACTTACAACGGGCTGTTCTTCGTCAGCAACGATGTGACGGCAAGCACCGCTGGAATGCTCAGCGCCTTCAAGGTAGGAACCAAGGGCGGCTACAGCGGCAAATTGCTGCTGGACGGGTCAAATTATAATCTTAGCGGCGCATTTGACGTGGGTGGCCATGCCGCCACCAACGTCCCGCGAGCGGCCAAGTATGGCGGCGCGCTGGGCTTGGATTTGTCATTGGATTGGAACGTCGCGCCTTCCCAATTGATAGGAACAGTGACGGGCACCAATGGCGGACTCTGGGTGGCTGATCTGTCAGCGCGCCTCGCTGCCACGAAGTCCCCATCCGCTGAGTACACGATGCTGATTCCGCCCGCCTCGACGGCCACCAACGGCCCCCCTGGCAACGGCTATGCGTTGATCACCAACAAATCAGGATCAGTTACGCTGAGCGGAATGCTGGCTGACGGGACGAGCTTCAGCCAGGCAGTGCCGATATCTTCCGCAGGAGACATGCCCATCTATTCCAGCATTTACAACAAGAGCGGTCTCTTGCTCGGGTGGGTCACATTGTCCAATGGCGAACCGCAGGGCCAATTGACGTGGGTTAAGCCCGCGTCGAGGCTGGCCGCCATGTATCCAGACGGGTTCACCAATATTGTATTGGTGCTCGGTTCGGAATGGACGAACCGTCCGGCTCACGTGGCTCCAATTCCATTCGTCGACGGCAGCCTGACGATATCTGGAGGAAATTTGACCACGCCACTCAAATACTCGGTCACGGTGGGCAATACGGGCGCGGTCGTAGCCGTCGGGCCAAATTCGACTGGCTTCGTAAGCGGTCAGATTAATCCAAAAACCGGGGCGTTAACGGTGAAATTCCGGGACGGCACCACAACAGTAACAGGCTTGGGCGCCGTCCTCCAGAACGCCACGAATGCAGCCGGTTATTTCACAAACAAAACCAGCGCTGGTGCGATTATATTGACTCCGTGAGTGATTGCCGGGGTAGATGAACGGGATGAATTGGCATCCTTACAATTCAGGAAAGCCAGCATTGTTAAACAGTTCTGCATTCAAATCGCGTTTCCAACTATTCAATCATCCGTCGCTACGCGCGACATTCCGACCTCAATTCCAAGCGTAAATCGTCATGATCAAATCCAGCGCGAAGACTCGGTTCGCCTTACGCTCCTCACAATAGCCAGTCACGTAAATCCGGCCTTCCTCCTCGTGCTGGAAAACCAGCGAGACTTGGATTTTCCGAGATGAGCCGGGGTTTGATCCGCCCATATAAATGAATTCCACCGGCTCCGCGGTCAACCAAGCCTGGATGAACATGAGGACGAGCGGGTCGGATGAGGCCAAAATTGGGTTTCTGGGTTTGGTCATCCAATAAAACAGGCGTTCGCGTGCTGATTCGCGGCCCATCGCTCCGGCGCCGCCGGCTCTTCAAGGCAGCCACGCCTCGCCGAGGCTTTCTTGGCGCTTCGCGAGCATGAAACCATTCTCAACTAATCACGGTGAATCTCACCAATTCCCGCCAAATCTCATCTGTTTTTTGAAAATTTGGAAATTGGAGGTCAGCCGCGAATGATTCATTTGATATCACGCCCTCCATCTGATTTGACCCGCCAGCTTGCGCGGGGCGCAGGCTCGGCGATAATGGGTGAGTTGAAAGCAGCCGACGAACAGACAGCCGCCGAATCCGAAGTCATCGCCATTCGTGGCGCGCGCGAACATAATCTCAAGAATATCTCCGTCGACATCCCGCGCGGCAAGTTTGTCGTCGTCACCGGCGTCAGCGGCTCCGGCAAGAGCACGCTCGCCTTCGATTTGCTTTTTGCCGAGGGCCAGCGGCGCTTTCTCGATTCCATGAATCTCTACGCCCGGCAATTCGTCGAGCAACTGCCCAGGCCCGAGGTCGATCTCATCACCGGGATTCCCCCGACCGTCAGCATCGAGCAGCGGCAATCGCGCGGCGGCGGAAAAAGCACGGTCGCCACTGTGACCGAGATTTATCATTTCCTCCGGCTGCTGTTCGCGCGCCTGGGAACGCAGTATTGCCCGCGGTGTGATTTGCCAGTGCAAGCCCAGACCCGCGACGAAGCGGCGAGGCGGTTGATCGAGGAAACCAAGAAGCGCGGTGATCTTCTTCTGCTCGCGCCTGTTGTCAAGAATCGCAAAGGGTTCCATACCGAAGTCGCCGAATGGGCCGCCAAGCACGGCTATGCCGAGGTTCGCGCGGATGGAAAAATTTATTCGACCGGCCAGCAAATGCGATTGGACCGCTTTCGCGAGCATGATGTGGAAATTGTCGTCGGCGTGCTGGAGAAAAAGACGAAGCGCGGCAGAGTGGATCGCACTTTCCCGCAGCAATTGGTCGACGAAGCTCTTCGGCTGGGGAAGGGGACGGTGCTTGCGCTGGGCAATGACCGCAAGGTCACCATCCATTCCACTGAGCGGAATTGTCCGAAGTGCGGCGATTCGTTTGGCGAGCTGGATCCCAAAATGTTCAGCTACAATTCCCCCCGCGGCTGGTGTCCGGAGTGCCGGGGCTTCGGTGAAACCTTTTTTCTGCCGGACACCGAACGCGGCGCGCGCCAGGAAGCCATCGAGGAATCGTGGTTCGAATGGCAGGAAGGAAAACGCGAGGTTTGCCGCGCGTG
This sequence comes from uncultured Verrucomicrobiae bacterium, assembly GCA_963764165.1. Classification (GTDB taxonomy): domain Bacteria; phylum Verrucomicrobiota; class Verrucomicrobiia; order Limisphaerales; family Palsa-1400; genus Palsa-1400. The sequence goes on along the minus strand of CAVXRD010000001.1, from coordinate 1,139,068 downwards.
CAATGGCACGCGGCTTGCGCCGATTGCCCGGGCCGTTCGATTGGCAGGGCTGGGCGCAAAGAAACCGCCGACCATCGTGGAAATTTCTGATCTGCCGGTGGCCGATGCGGCGGAATGGATCAACACGCTTCGCCCGAAAGGGCGCGAAGCGGAGATTGCGCGCGACATCCTGCCGGAAATTCGCGAGCGTTTGAAATTTCTTGGGACCGTTGGACTGCACTATTTGCAATTGGGCCGCGCGGCCACCACGCTCTCCGGCGGCGAGGCCCAGCGCATCCGCCTGGCGGCGCAGCTTGGATCCAATTTGAGCGGCGTGCTTTACATTCTGGATGAGCCAACCATCGGATTGCACGCGCGCGACAACGAGCATCTGCTCGATGCGCTCGATGCGCTGAAGGCGCGCGGCAATTCGCTGGTGGTGGTCGAGCACGACGAGGAAACCATGCGCCGGGCGGATTATATTATTGACCTCGGGCCCGGCGCGGGCGTCAACGGCGGGCAAATCGTGGCCGCGGGCAGCCTGAAGGAGCTGATGTCGCATGAAAATTCCATCACCGCAAAATGCCTGCGCGAGTGGAAGTCGTTTCCGGCGCGGGGCCAGCGGCGGCCGGTCTCATTTGGCAGGAAAGAACCGGTGATGACGCTGTCCGGCGTCACCCGGCACACGCTCAAGAATGTCACCGTGAAATTCCCCTTGCGCCGTTTCGTTTGTTTGACAGGCGTGAGCGGCTCCGGCAAGAGCACGCTGATGCGCGAATGCCTTCTTCCCGCCGCGGCGGCAATGCTGGCGCGAAAACCGGGGAAGACGAAAGTGGAGGGCGCGGGAACAATTTCGGGAACGGAATCGCTGCGGGCGGTTTACGAGGTGGATCAGTCTCCCATCGGGCGCACCCTGCGTTCGATTCCGGCCACCTACGTGGGATTCTTCGACGAAATCCGGCAGCTTTTCGCCCAGACACCCGAGGCGCGGATGCGGGGCTACACGTCAAGCCGATTTTCTTTCAACAGCGCGCAGGGCCGCTGCCCGGAGTGCATGGGCGCGGGCACGATCAAGCTGGAAATGAATTTCATGCCGTCCGCGCTGGTTCGCTGCGAAACCTGCCAGGGCGCGCGTTTCAACCGCGAGACGCTTGATGTGCAACTGCGCGGCTTGAATATCGCGCAAATCATGGATCTGAGCGTCGAGCAGGCGCTGGAGCATTTCACGGCTTATCCAAAATTGTCCCGCGCCATGAAAGCGCTGCGCGACACCGGCCTGGGCTACCTGCGGCTTGGCCAGCCCAGCCCGACGCTGAGCGGCGGCGAGGCGCAGCGGCTCAAGCTGGTCACCCATTTGTTGACAGGCTTTCGGGAGGCGGACATGCACGCCACCCGCTCATGCCTTTTCCTGCTGGAGGAGCCGACCATCGGCCTGCACGCGTCTGATGTGAAACTGCTGGTGGGCGTGCTGCAACGGCTGGTCGACGCCGGCCATTCTGTGGTGGTCATTGAGCACAATTTGGACCTGATCGCCGAGGCCGACTGGTTGATTGACATGGGGCCGGAAGGCGGCGTGGGGGGCGGCAGCGTTGTCTGCGCGGGAACTCCAGAAGATGTGGCGAAGCACAAGCAGTCCCATACGGGAAGGTTTCTGAAGAAAATGCTGTGAGAATTGCCCAGTCTAAAGTTCCGGCAAGGGGGGAGGCTCGGCCGAGCCATTTTTTGGCTGGGACGCCTCGCCGAGGCGTCCGGGTTGCGCGTGAATAGGGCCTCACCCCGGACGCCTCGGCGAGGCGTCCCTGCCTTTTAAGGAATGATGGCAGGCTTGGGCAATGCGGCCGCGCTCGGTCGCTCGTGATTCTTCAGCTCGCGGTAAATCCGTTTTGCTTTTTTGCCGGAGACGCGGAGGTAAAAATTCATTCGGACGACCCCTCCGCGCGTGCGGTTCGCATCCTTAAATTCCTGCAACTCCACCGCCATATCACGGTTCCCTGTGCAGTTGCCCAGATACTCGACAAACTTCAGGTCTTCCCTGAAGAATTCGGGGTAAGCCACGCGAATCAGCGGCGCCACCAGGCGGGCATGGGCGAAAAGCAACTTGGAGAACGCCACTTTCTCGTAATCCTTGTCTTCGCACCCAAATCGTTCGCAGAACCTGGATCGGAATGTCTCTGGAGAGACGGGCGCGGCGGTCTCGTGCGGAAGAGCCTTGTGTGCTGGCGGTTGCGTTGCGTTGTCGGCGCTCATGGGAATCATGAACAAGTTACTGGGACAAACTTATCTGGTCTCCATGCTGCCGCATTTGCGCATTATAGTCTGTAAGGGGCTCTGCACATTTTTTTGTAGTGCGTTCCCTTGCTTGCCGGCCTGATTTGTATGGGTGGCCGCTACGCTGGGCTTTCAAGAGCCCTTTTGATGGCTTTCAACAAGTCATCATATTCTTCGTAGGCGGGGAATTGCGGGAATTGCTTCTGGATGTGATCCGGCGAATGAAAAAGATAACCCGCATGGGCTTCGCCGAGCATCGCCGTGTCATTAAATGAATCCCCGGCCGCAACAATGAAGTAGCGCAGTGTTTTCAAGGCAGCCACCGCGCTTCGCTTTGGATTTTCCTGGCGCATTTTGTGTCCGGCGATGCGGCCATTGTCCACCACCAGGTAATTGCAGAAGATGGTGGGCCAATCCAACTGGCGCATGAGCGGCTTGGCGAATTCCTCAAACGTATCCGAAAGAATAATCACCTGCGTCAGGGCGCGAAGTTCGCGCAGGAATTCAACGGCGCCCGGAAGAGGCTGCAACGCGCCGATGACTTCCTGGATATCGGCGAGCTTGAGGCCGTGCTTGTCAAGAATCTCGATGCGCTGGCGCATGAGCTTGTCGTAATCCGGCTCCTCGCGCGTGGTGCGGCGCAGGTCGGGAATCCCGGTTTTTTCGGCAACGGAAATCCAGATTTCCGGCACGAGCACACCTTCCAAATCCAGCGTGACAATGGACTGTTTCACGCGGCCAGCTTTTCAGGAATTTCAACGGCTGTCGAGTGTGGTGTCCATTTTTGACAGGTGCGCCCCGCCGAGGCGTCCCTGCCATTGAAGCTAGTCCCTGACTGCGCTGGACACCGTGACGAGAAGCTCCTGCAAACTGTAAGGCTTGCGCAGGCGGGTCATGCGATGGTCGCTCATCTGCTTGATTTCTTGGGAACTGTGCTGGGAGCCGCTGGCGACGATGACCGGCAATTCCGGGCGCATTTCCTTGATCGCGCGCACGGCAGCCAGGCCGTTCATCTTTGGCATGTCTGTATCGCTCACCACGACCCGGATGCGGTCGCGATATTCCTCGAAGCGGGCGATGCCTTGCACTCCGTTCGGCGCGGTTACGACGCGGTAGCCGAAATTCTCGAGGCTTGTTCGCGTCAGTTCCCGAATCGCCTCTTCGTCCTCCATCAGCAGCACCAATTCCCCGTGGCCGGCGGGAACGGGGCCTTCGTCGCCGGTGGCTTCAAGGAATTCCGCAGTTTCCACCGCTGGAAAGTAGAGGCGGAATTCAGTGCCGGAATCCGGTTCGGTTTTGACATCCAGACAGCCGCCGCAATTTTTCATGATGCCCGCGACGATGGAAAGTCCAAGCCCCGTGCCTTGATCCGGCCCTTTCGTGGTGAAGAACGGTTCAAAGATTCTTGGCAGGACTTCCTCTGGAATTCCCCACCCCGTGTCTGTCACCGAAAGCATCACATGCGGCCCCGGTTTTCCGTCCAAGCGGCCGGCCGTCACCTCGTCCAAATCGGCCCTCTGCACTGACATCGTCAATCTCCCGCCATCCGGCATCGCGTCGCGGGCATTGACGCACAAATTGAGCAATGCCTGATGCAACTCGGTCGGATCGCCGAGAATGGTGCATGGATGCGCGGCGACTTGGACCTTGATCTCAATTGATTTCGGGAAAGTGTCGCGAATCATTTTCTCCAGCTCGCGCACCTGAGCGCAGACCGATACCAGCCCGAGGCGCCCCTGGCGGCCGTCTGTGAAATTGAGAATTTGCTTCAGCATTCGCGCCCCGCGCTGGACGCAGGAGACGATCACGTCCACGTACCGGCGGCGCTGCTCGGGATCCTGGCAATTCTCCATCAAGGAAGCGCTCAGAAGAACCGGCGAAAGCGCGTTATTCAAATCATGGGCCACGCCGCTCGCCAAAGAGCCAATGCTCTCCATCCGCTGCGCGCGCAACACGACCTTTTCCAACTTCTTTTGCTCGGTGATGTCCGTATTGGTGCAGACGATCGCGGTCGGTTTGCCTGATGGGTCTTTGATAAGGTTCCAATGGCTCATGACCACCACTTCCTGGCCTTTCCGGCTGGCGAGCTGGAGTTCGCCCACCCAATCGCTTGTTTCCATCAGCGATTGCCGGGCGTCCGCGAACAAGGGAGGAGCGCCATGGAGCAAGCTGGCAAAATGGCGGCCCTGTGCTTCGCTGGCTTTCCAGCCAAAAATGGATTCCGCGCCGGCGTTCCAAAAAGTGATTCGATCATCCATGTCGCGCACGACGATGGCGTCGCGGGTCAGGTTGAGGAGTTCGGCTTGCTCTTGAATGCGTTTTTGGGCGGCGGCTTGCTGCTTGCGTTCCGCGGCTTCGGTCATCGCCCGGCGGATGGCAGGGATGAGGCGGGCCATGCGATCCTTCAAAATGTAATCCGCCGCGCCGTTGTGAAGACATTCCACAGCCTGCTCATCATCCAAGGCGCCGGAGAGGATGATAAACGGAGTGTGCGGCTGGCGCGCGCGCGAAAATTCCAAGGCCGCAAATCCGCTGTATCCTGGGAGATTGTGGTCGCAAAGTATAACGTCGAATTGCTCATGATCCAGAGCCCATTCGAATTCGGACTTATTGCGCGCATGAGTCAGCGAGCATTTCAGGCCGCCGCGCTCAAGCCAATCGAGAATTAGCGCCGCGTCAGAAGAGGAGTCCTCCAAATGAAGCACTCGCACGCAGCCGTCCTCTTGGAATTCCAAGTGGTGTCCCACGCATTCTGGTTCAAATGGCGCCATGAGTGCCTTGTCAATAAAGCTCAGATCTTCGTCAATTCTTTCCGCATGTCCAAAATGAAAACCCCTCGCGTCTTCGTAACCCTCAGGAGCCAGCGCGTCCGCTATCGCGCGCAGCTTGGCCGTTAGTGACTTGGCGTTTACCGTGCTCACTGAGATGGCGAAGATATTAGCGCATGCCTAAGTTCTTCACCATAGGGGAATTCCACGAAAAACGCCTCAGGCGAAACGCGCGAGGCGCCGGGTCGGGGAAAATTGCAGACACTCTCCCATAAACGGCCTGATTGAAGCGCTCCCAAAGGCCGTGCTAATTTTTGATAGCTCATAAAAGAGAAAAAAAGAGACATGCACATGCAGCGCTCAGATTTTTTGCCGAGCGGCGATAAGGGAGCTGTACTTATCGTTGACGACACGCATGACGACTTGCGGTTTGCGCAACACGTCATATCCGCAATGTGTCCGGGCATCTGCGTTCACGGCGTGCAATCGGCGGAGGAGATGTTCAGCTATTTGGAGGGTGATCACGGTTATTCTGACCGGGTGCTTTATCCTTATCCGATGTTAATTCTTCTTGATCTAAGCATGCCTGGGATGCACGGATTCGAGGCGCTTAAGTGGATGCGAAGCCATCCGCCGCATCACGCCGTGCCGGTCGTCGTCCTGACTGTTTCCGGCGAGATGGCGCTGGCGCAGCGCTCTTATGAATTGGGCGCGCGCTCGTTCCTGACCAAGCCGCTAAAGTCCAGCGATATCAAGGACACGCTCTCCAAATTCTCCGATTGGCCCGCGGCGCGGGTGCAGGCGGCGGGAACCTTCACGCAGGCGTGATGTTTGCCGGTTTCCGACCGGATCTTTATCATTTCAATCCCCGGCGAGATAAAACCCGACGATAATTGCCGCTGAAACGAGCACTCCCGCCGCCACGCAGCTGATCAAACCTTGCGTGGTCAATTTCGGCCCCTGCCGCCGATTCATCCGCGCCAAAAGCAACCCCATGAAAACAAAAACAAACAGGACAAATAGCGAATGCGTGACCCAGTGATGTCCCGTCATTTTGGCCATCGCCGCCAAGACTGAAGGAGATTTTTCTTTAGCCACCACGAGAATGGAGTTGCAGAGTCCGGCCGTCACGAGTGCCACGCCGAAGGACTTGCTGTAGTTGGAGAGACTCGTGTTTTCCATGCGGTTTTATTTGGCGAGCAATCCGACTTTGACGCCCATCGCGATGATCGCGCCTTCGCCTTCCATCGCCAGCGACAAGACGGCGGCCAATCCGGCGATCCACAAAGTCAACTTCCGCGCGTCGGCGCTTTCAAGCGAGCAATTGCGGGCGGCGATGGGAAGATACGTGGCGATCATGAGGAGCAGGATGACCAGGTGCTCCTTCGTCTCCATGAAAAAATGATGGGCCGCGGGCCATGGGCCAGTCAATATGATTGACTTGTCAGCCGGATAAAAGAATACATACCAATAACCGCCGATCAAAAAAGCCAACCACATGAATATGGCTGAAAGAACGCTGGCCTTGCGAACCCGGGCGGCGTTGGCGGCGGAGAAATTCAGCACATCGACAAAAACCCAAAGCGCCGCCAGCAAACAGGCGACGCCGCACGCGACATGAGCCATCAACAGAATCTGATTCACAACCGAGGACAAATTGGCTGCGGTTCAAGCGCGGTTCAAGCTCAGTAAATCTTGGCAAGGCGAGGCTGCCAATGAACCCGTTTTTGTGGCGCAGGTTTCCAACCTTGCTGGATAGCGGATTTCCAAAACCGCTTGCCCATGTTGCATTGCCTGCCAACTCACCTTTGGCGGCGGCTTTTGGCGCGCCGGCCCTTAACTCCATCCCGCCGGAGGCAGGAAGCGGATGGCTGGCGCGCCGGCCGGTTCTGCATTAAACTGCCGCCATGATATTGACTGAACAACTGACACGACTCGCCCAGCAGGCGAAGGCAGCGTCGCGTCGATTGGCTCAGTTAACGTCCGCGCAGAAGAACGAGTGCCTGCTCGCGATGGCCGCCGCGATTGAAGCTGACTCCGCCGCCATCCAAAAGGCCAACGCCATCGACATGCAGGATGCGGCCGCTGCCGGGCTTTCGAGCGCCATGCTGGATCGGCTCAAGCTCGATGACAAACGTGTCGCGGGCATGGCGCGCGGCCTGCGCGAAGTAGCGGCACTCCCGGACCCGGTCGGGCGCATCCTCGACGAACGCACCCGGCCCAACGGCTTGCGCCTGCAAAAAATTTCCACACCCATCGGGGTCGTGGTCATCATTTACGAATCGCGCCCCAACGTCACGGCCGATGCCGCCAGCCTTTGTTTCAAATCCGGCAACGCCACCATTTTGCGCGGCGGCCGCGAGGCGCTGCACTCCAATCAAGCCATCGCCCACACGATGATCACCGCCGCGTCGCGCTGTTTGCCTTGCTTTCCGGCAGACGCGATCCAGGTCGTCCCGACAACGGAGCGCGAAGCCATCAAGATTTTGTTATCGTTGACGCAATACGTCGACCTTTGCATGCCGCGGGGCGGCGAGGGTTTGATTCGCGCCGTTGCCGAATGTTCGAAGGTTCCCGTCATCAAACATTACAAGGGCGTGTGCCACGTTTATGTTGATAGCGAGGCCGATTTGAACATGGCGGAGGAAATTGCCTTCAACGCCAAATGCCAGCGCCCCGGCGTGTGCAACGCGATGGAGACCCTGCTGGTGAATCGCGCGGTTGCGGGCGTTTTTCTTCCGGCGCTGCTAAGGAGAATGAACGGGAAGAATGTGCAAATCCGGGCGGACGCGGAAGCGCTGAAAGCATTCGCGTCTGGGGAGGTGAGGCCGACGGGAGTTATGAAGCTGGCTGGCGAGCAGGATTTCTTTACAGAGTATAACGATTACATTTTAAATGTTCGCGTGGTGGACGATGTGGCGCAGGCCATTGACCATATTAATCATTACGGGTCCTCCCACTCGGACAGCATTGTGACCCGCAGCGAGCGCGCGGCGCGCGAGTTCATGGCGCGGGTCGATTCGGCGGCGGTGTATTGGAACGCTTCCACCCGCTTTACCGACGGCGGGGAGTTCGGCATGGGCGCTGAAATCGGCATCAGCACGGACAAGATCGGCGCGCGCGGCCCGATGGGGCTCGAAGAGCTGACCACATACAAATGGCTTGGTTTTGGCGATGGCCAACTGCGCACTTAATCACCGATGACAGAATCAACCCCGGCGGCGGAAGTATTGGCGCGGCAGGCCCGCTTTGTGCGTGAACGCATGCCAGGCGGCGGATTGTTTTCAGGGCAGGATTGGCGGGTTTCACCGGTTCCGTTTCCGCTCGGGCCGGATTTGGCCGAACAGCTTCAGAATCTCGGCCGGCTGCTGCTCCAATTTAATCGCTGCGTTAATCTGCTCTATCGCCAAAGCCTCTTGGGAAAGCAGCCGGGCTGGGTCGCCGAATGGCTGGATCGCGGCAAACCATCCTCACTCCTGGACATCCAGCGCAACGCGGCGTTGAAGAACGAGATGCCGCGCGTCATCCGGCCCGATATTATTTTGACAGAAACCGGCCCGCGCATCACGGAGCTTGACAGCGTCCCCGGCGGCATCGGCGTGACGGCATGGCTGAACCAGACGTATGCGGCGATGAAGGAGGGCTCCTCCACGCTCATCGGCGGGGCGGATGGCATGCTGCGTGGATTCGCCGGGATTTTTGACGACGCGCCGAATGTGCATATCGTTGTCTCGGAGGAAGCGCAGACGTACCGGCCGGAAATGGAATGGGTGGCGGCGCAATTGGGCGGCCGTTTCAACATTCGCGACGCGCATTTCACTGATTTCAAAAACGGCGACGCCGTGTACCGCTTTTTCGAATTGTTCGACCTGCCGAACATTCCCAATGCCAGCACGATTTTGGAACTCGCCCTGCTGAAGCGGATTCAGTTGACCTCGCCGCCGAAGCCAATCTTTGAGGAGAAAATGCTGTTTGCGCTATTGTGGAATCGGAATCTCCGCAGTTTCTGGCGGCAGGAATTGGGCGAACGATTTCTGACCCAGTTGCAAAGCATGTCGCCTTACACTTGGATGGTTGACCCGTCGCCGCTGCCGCCGCAGGGCGCCATACCGGAGTTGGACTTGACAGATTGGCAGCAGTTGAAGGCGCTTTCGCAGCGCGAGCGGGAGTTGATCTTGAAAATCTCCGGCTTCTCGGAAAAGGCATGGGGCGCGCGTGGCGTTTTTCTCGGCAGCGATTTGCCGACGGCGGATTGGTCGGTGGCGGTTGATTCCGCGATCGCGATTTCAGGAACTTCTCCCCATGTCTTGCAGCGCTATCACAAGCCCGGGGTGCATAAGTCGCAGTGGTACGATTTTGACGCCGGCAAGCTGACAGACATGCCGGGCCGGGTGCGCCTGTGCCCGTATTATTTTGTGCATGGCCAGGGGGACGCGGCGCGGGCCACTCTTTCCGGCGTGCTGGCCACCATCTGCCCGCCTGACAAGAAGATTATCCACGGCATGAGCACGGCCATCCTCGCCCCGTGCTCGGCGTTATGATCCACCAACACCAGGTTATTGACCTTCAAATCCAGCCTCAGCGGGCGGCCTGAAAGCTTCCCCCTGAAAATGATGGGACCAAGCACATGCCAAGTGCGGCGGCGGCGTTCAGATTCTTCATTCAGCTCGGGCTTTGCATAATATTGATCGATCCAAAGGCAGGCAGCCCCTGGTGCCGCGAAATGACGTTTTCCGTCCCCGGCGGAAGGGCTCGCTTGCGGTTAGTTCGGTTTCTCTTCCTTCTTCCGGGGCGGAGGTGCTTTCTTCGCGGGCGCCGGAGCTTTTTTGGCGGGCGCGGGTGTTTTTTGAGCCGAGTCCCTTCTTGCCTGCTCGGGCACCCGAGAATCGCGGGCCGGCCCCTTAAAACCCTCCGGATGATGGTCGCGATCCAGGCGATGTTCACGGTCATTGCGGATGGCATGCACACGCCAGTCGGAGTGGTAGCGCTCCCAGTCGTGAAACCGGCCTAGCACAATCGGATCGCAAACCACCCACGCTCCACCCGGGCCAAAATACATAAACTGCCCGTTGTAATCGCCGACGTACTCAACGCCATCCCAAACATAAATCGTCGGGACAACTTCCACCACGGGCACGGGTGCCACAGCCACGCCAACCGGCGCCACCTCAACCTGGCAGCCCGCCAACAAAGCGGCGGCTGCCGCGCAAAGGGTCAATTTAGCTTTCATCTGGATATTCGTTCATTCGCCGAATGGCTTGAAAACAGCCGCTCTGCGGAACAAGCACTTTCAGCCAGGCAGCTTAGAGCAATGGAAGGGATGCTTGTAAAGTAAAAACCAGCGGCGGCCCTCTCTCATGGGTGATGATCCAGCGTCTCCCGCAGTTTCCGGGCGAGGGCGGAGGGAGTGAATGGCTTTTGGAGAAGGGATGTGTTTTCGTCCATAAACCCCTGTTGGATGCCTGCTCTTTCGGTATAGGCCGAGGTGAAGAGGATTTTTGTCCGCGGATTCAACGATCGAAACCGATCCGCCAGTTCTTTGCCGCTCATGTGCGGCATCACCACGTCGGTGAATAGCAAATCAATGTGGCCGACTTCGCTGCGCTGTTTCAAATTCAGCGCCTCGACGCCGTTCCCCGCCGTCCAGACTTTGTAACCCAGGCGCTTGAGCAAGGATTCCTCCATGTCCCTCAGCGCGGGATCGTCCTCAACCAGCAGGATGGTTTCCGTGCCTCCCGGCAAGGCGCCCTGCGCGGCCGTTTGACGGGAGGCATCCGGCCTTGCCGATGGCGCTTGCGGAAGATAGACCTTGAAAGCCGTGCCGCGCCCGGATTCGCTGTAGGCGCTAATATGGCCACCCGTTTGTTTGACTATGCCGTAACAGGTCGACAATCCCAGCCCGGTGCCTTCCCCCACCCCCTTGGTGGTAAAGAATGGCTCAAAAAGATGCGCCTTCACATGGTCGCTCATGCCTGTTCCGGTGTCGGTGATGGCGAGCATGACATAATGGCCGGGCTTCAATTCGGGGTTGCGGCCGACGCTGTCCTCGTCGAATGAGACCGGAGCCGTTTCCAGAGTGAGCTTGCCGCCGTTGGGCATCGCATCGCGGGCGTTGATCAGCATGTTCATGATGACTTGTTCGACCTGTCCGGAATCGGCCATCACCAGTGGCAAGTCTGGAGCGCAAACGAGGAGAGGCGATATCTCGGGACCCATGATGAGATTTAGGACGCCCCTCATATTGAGGAGAATATTATTAAGATCAATGGGCTCGGGCCGCAGCATTTGTTTGCGGCCGTAAGCCAGCAGTTGCCGGGTCAGCGCGGCGGCGCGGCCGGCGGCCTGATTGATTTCGCGCGCGCCATGGGCGGAGGAACTGTCGGCCGGCAAGTCAAGCTGGATGAGCTCGCACTGGCCCATGATGGCGGTCAGGATGCTGTTGAATTCGTGCGCGATCCCTCCGACCAATTGGCCGACGGTTTCCATTTTCTGGGACCGGAGCAACTGCGATTCAAACCGTTTGCGCTCCGTAATGTCTCGCTGGATCGCCACATAGTGCGTGACAACTCCCTGGCCATTGCGAATAGGCGCAATCTGCCATTCCAGCTCGAATTCCGTCCCGTCTTTCCTGTAGTTGATGGTTTCGCCGGAGAACACGCCGCCAGCGGCCAGATTTTTTCGCAGCCGGTCAAGAACAGCCCTGTTCGTGCGCGGCCCTTGGAGGATCCTGGGAGTCTTGCCAAGCGCTTCCGCCGCCGAGTAGCCGGTGAGTTGTGTAAAGGCCGGATTGACGAAAACAATTTTTGGGCCGGGCAAATTGAGGTCGGCTTCGGTTATGAGGATGGATTCCTTGGATTGCTCCACGGCAGATTGAAGCAGGCGCAACGACTCCTCGGCGCGGGCGCGAACGGCGATTTCGTCTCGCAATTCGCGCGTGCGGTCTTCCACCTTGCGCTCGACGACTTCATTCATCGCTTCCAGCTCCGCCTGCCGCGCGGCCAGGCCCATCACCTGGTCCAAGCTTTGCCTGATGGCGAGGAGCAGAAATACGTCCTCGAAGACCACCCATCCGACATGCTCCAGCCAGCGCCAAGGCGAGGCGGCCAGCACGCCGAAAATGGATTGCGGCCAAAATATGCCGCGCAGGAAATGATCCAAGCCCGCCACCAGGCTCGCGGTGGCGAGCACGCGCCAATCGCGATAGAAAGCGAGAAAAGCCAGGGACCCAAAATATTGGAAATGCGATTCTATTCTCCCGCCAGTCAAATGAATAAATAAGCCGCAACTCAACATTTGCCCGATGGCAATGGCATGGCGGGTGAGTCTCGTCCCCGGGCGTGTCAACGCCATGAAAATCGGAAAACTGGAGATGGCACCTCCGAGAAAAATCGCGGCCCACACATGCATGTGCGTGCGGCTGGCGGTTCCTTCCCAGGCTTTTGGCGAGATCACCAACGCCGCTGTGATTCCAGCCAGCCATTGAAACAACATGAGCCACGCAAACCGGCGATCAGTCCGAACATGGTTCGCCTGCAATTCCTCGCGAAAAAGCTCGCTGGCCCGCCCCTGCTGGGGGATGCCTTGTGTCAAATTTAAATTCACCGGGTGCTGAAATTACGGAGTAGCCGGGCAAGCGCGCCCCGGGTCGGTGAGCGAGCAGCCAAAGACGGGAGTTTCCGCTCCAATTGTTTTGTCATATAAAAGCAGGCTCGTCAGGGCGGCGCGTCCGTCGTTGTCGCCTTCATGGCCGCGCGAGCCAGTGATGCCGCCGTTGAAGACCATTTCCCCGGCGGCATTGAACAGTATCACATTCCCGGAAGTCGTGGCGTGGAAAAGTTTTGCTTCCTGCCCATCGATATCCGCCCGCGCGGTGACGCCTGGAATCGCCGCGGCGCTCCGCCAAAGATCCGTGCGCGACCAATTGGCGTTGCTGCTTGATGGTTGAAAGAACAGCACGGTCGCGTCGACTCGGTTTTGGCAATCAGCCATCAACATGGACAATTCGTTGATGCTCGAGCGCGTGCAGGGGCACCGGGGATGCGCGAACATGACGAGCGTCGGATGCTTTTGCGAGAATGTGACCGCGGTTGAAATCGGCCAGCGCAAGGGGGCTTCGATTCGCGGCCCCGGCGTGTTCTCGTATTCTGCCAGGAATGCGAGGCCGGTGGAAATCGTTATGAGCCAGGCGGCGCCAAAACAAAGCGGAACGAACTTTCTCATCACTGAGTGTCGAGCATTTCCCGCACCTTGGTGGCCAGTCCGCGTGGCGTAAAGGGCTTCGGGAGAAAGTCCACGCCCGCCGAAGGAACGCCTTCGGAGTTTACTGTGTCATCCATATAACCGGAAGTGAAGAGCACCTTGAGGTCGGGATATGAGGCTTTCAGCCATTCGGCCATGACTTTGCCGCTCATCAGCGGCATGATGACATCGGTGATGACCAGGCGGATGGGGGGCCCTTGGTGATTTCGGACGCTGTGCAGCGCGTCCCTCCCGTTGGCGGCGGAAATCACTTTGTAACCTTGGCACTCCAGAGCCTGGCACGCCAGTTTTCGCAGGGAGGGATCGTCTTCAACCACCAGCACAGATTCCGTCCCGCGCGGAGTATCGCCGGTGGAAATTTTTGATGGCCTCGAATCCGGTTTTGCATCGACGCACGGAAAGAGGACTTTGAAAGTCGTCCCTCTGCCAGGCTCGCTTTCGACGCCGATATAGCCGCCCATTTGCTGCATAATGCTTTGGCAGGTGGTCAGGCCCAGGCCGGTGCCTTTGCCTTTTGGCTTTGTTGTAAAAAAGGCTTTGAATAAGTTCTGTTTGACAACCTCGGTCATCCCGGTGCCTGTGTCGGCAACGCTCAACATGACACAGCGGCCGGGCGGGGCGCCGTCCAGCCCGTTCCCGGGCTTTTCGCCGACCTCCACGTTTGCGGTCGCAATGGTGAGTTTGCCGCCGTTTGGCATGGCGTCCCTCGCATTGACGACCAGGTTCATCAAGACTTGCCCAACGTAGCCCGTGTCTGCCTTGACATGTCCGATCTCCGCCCCGCGCCGGATTTCCAACTCCACATTTTCGCCAATCAACCGGTGCAGCACTTTGTCCAAATCCTTGATGGCGTCGTTGATGTTAAGCACAACCGGGCGCACCGTCTCGTTTCGGCTGAAGATCAAAAGCTGTTTCGTCAGGCCCGCCGCTCTTTCCGCGGAAGCATGGATTGTGTCAACAAAACCCCGCAATTCATGCTCCGGGCTGAGCTTCATGCTCATCAAGTCCGTGCAGCCGAGAATGACGCCGATAAGATTGTTAAAGTCGTGCGCGACGCCGCTGGCCAGCTGCCCGACCACCTCCATTTTTTGCGCTTCTATGAATTGGCGCTCCATCTGGAGGCGCTGCTTGTGCTCCTTGAATTTCTGCTGCGACTGGCGCATGGCAATTCCGAGCCGGCCGAGGCGGTCTTTCAGAATGTAGTCGGTGGCGCCCAATTTCATGACCTCGACCGCGCGTTCTTCGCCGATGGTGCCGGAGATCAGAATGAAGGGAATTTCCAATCCGCTTTCTTTGAACATTTCCAAGGCGCGAATTCCCTCGAAACTCGGCATGGCATAATCCACGAGGACGGCGTCGATGGGAGTTTTCAGGCCGCTGGCAAACTCGGCTTCGGTCTGAACGCGGCGCACGGAGGGATCAAACCCGGAGCGTTTTATTTCCAGGACAATTAAAGCGGCATCGCTATCGTCGTCTTCGGCCAGCAGAATGCTAAGGGGTTCAGGCATGCGTCAGGCGGGTTCGGGTGGTTGGTTGTGCAGCAGCCAGTACATTCCCAAGTCCCTGACCACCGCGAGAAATTCTTCGCTGTCGACGGGCTTCACTATGTAACTGTTAACCCCGAGGTCGTAGGTTTTGAGGATGTCACTCTGCTCCTTGGACGATGTGAGGATGACAACAGGAATTGTCTTGGTGCGCGGGTCGGATTTGATGCGCTCCAAAACTTCCTTGCCATCGACTTTGGGAAGCTTGAGATCCAGCAAGATCAGTTTCGGCGGAGCTTCGATGCTCCGCGCGGCGTGGGGCCCCTCGCAGAAAATAAATTGCAGCGCCTCCGCGCCATCCCGCGCCACATGAATGTGGTTGGCGAGATTCGATTTTTTCAGCGCGCGCAGGGTCATGGCGAGATCCTGAGGATCGTCCTCCACCAGCAGCAGCTCAACGACAGTGGATGCGCTCATGCTTTGCAAGTTTCTCCTAATGTGAAATAAAACGCGGCTCCGCGATCTTCCGCCGATTCGGCCCAAATAGTGCCACCGTGGCGATGAATGATGCGGTGGACGATGGCCAGCCCGACGCCTGTCCCCTCGTAATCCTCGGCGCGGTGCAGGCGTTGAAACACCCCAAATAATTTGTGCGCATATGCCATGTCAAAACCAACTCCATTGTCGCGCACGCAAAAGGCGTTTCTTCCAGAATGCTGGGTGAAGCCGATCTCGATGATTGAAACGTCCCTTTTGGCAGAATACTTTAGCGCGTTTGATACTAAATTAACCCAGACTTGCTCCAGCAATGCCCTGTCTCCGAGGCATTCCGGCAAATCCTGGATTTTGAATTCGATTTTTCGGCCCTTGTTGAATGCCTTTTGGTCTTTGAGGACGCCAGCCACCAGGGCCGCCGTTTTTATGGTGGTTTTTTTCAAGGCTGCGCGGCCTGTTCTGGAGAAGGAAAGCAGATCGTCAATCAATCGCCCCATTCTTTGGGTCGACCTGCGAACGGTTTGCAGATCGTGGCGGCATTCTTCGGGCACAACCGAACCGTAATCTTCCAGCACCGCCTTCGAAAAGCCATCGATGGCGCGCAGCGGCGCGCGCAAATCATGCGACACAGAATAGGAAAATGCCTCCAGTTCCTTGTTGGCCGCGACCAGTTGCGCCGTGCGTTCCGCGACCGCGGCCTCGAGATTCGAGGCATGCTCCCGCAATTCGTTTTGCGCTTTTTGCAGCGCCTCCTCAGCTTGTTTCCGTTCCGTGATGTCGGCGCGAATAGCAATGTATTGAACCGGCTTGCCGTCCGTGCCGAGGTACGGGACGATAGTCGTGGCCACCCAGTAAAATGTGCCGTCCTTTGCTCTATTCTTGATTTCGCCTTTCCAGACGCGGCCCGACCCGATCGTTTTCCACAAGCCGCGTATGAATGGCTTGGGGTGAAATCCCGAATTGATGATGCGATGATCCTGGCCAATCAATTCATCCCGGGAATACTTCGAAATCGCGCAGAACTTATCGTTGACGTAAATGATTCTTCCGGCGGGATTTGTGATCGCCACGATGGCGTGTTCATCGAGAGCGGAGCGCACGTCATTGAGTTCGCGGAGCGCCTCGGCGGTCTTCTCATCCGCTTGCTTGCGGCCTGTAATATCGGCTCGAATGGCGATGTATTGCTGCGGCTTTCCGTCTTCGCCGAGATAAGGCACGATGGTGGTGTCCACCCAGTAAAAAGTGCCGTCCTTGGCCTTGTTCTTGATTTCGCCTTTCCAAACTCGGCCGTTCCGAATTGTCTCCCAGAGGCCACGGATAAATTGTTTGGAGTGGTGGCCGGAATTGATGATCCGATGATCCTGTCCAAGCAATTCTTCGCGGGAATATTTTGAGATCGCGCAGAATTTGTCATTCACATACGAGATTTTGCCTTTCTCATCCGTGATGGCGACGATCGCGTGCTCGTCGAGGGCGGCTTTAATCTCGGCCAGTTTGCGGAGCGCGCTTGCAGCTTCTTCCTCTGCCTTTTTGCGCTCGGTGACATCCCGGTTGGCCTCCAGCACACACGAGCGACCGGATTCCCGCACCAAAATCATGCGGCTTTCCACGGTGATGTGGCGGCCATTGTGCGTGATGTGATTTAACTCACCTTCCCAATGGCCGCTGCTATGGAGCGCCTTGACGAAAGAATCAACTCCGCCCGGAAGCGTTGTTTGCAAAAGCTTATGGCTCACCTGGCCAATAGCCGCCTCGCGGGCGAATCCGTAGAGTTGTTCCGCCCCGCGGTTCCAAAAGGTGATCGGCCCCTCCCATTCCCACACGATGGCGGCGTCATACATTTGATCAAATAGCGCCGCCTGGCGGCGCAAAGATTCGCGCGCCTCTTTCTGCTCGGTTATATCGCGCGCCACTTTGGACGCCCCGACAACCTTTCCCTGCGCATCTTTGATTGGGGAAGCCGTCACCGAGACGCTGATCAGCCTGCCGCTCTTGGTTCGGCGAACCGTCTCAAAGTGCTCCACGCTCTCGCCGCTTCTGATTTTTGAAAGTATCAGCGTTTCCTCTTCCAGGCGCTCGGGCGGAATTAGCCGCGTAATGCTGGTTCCGAGCATTTCACTGGCAGTGTACCCGAAAATCTTCTCAGCCCCTTTGTTCCAGGTCGTAATGATGCTGTTCAGATCCTTGCCAATAATGGCGTCGTTCGAAGACTCCACGAGAAAGGCCAATCGCTGCTGGCTCTCCACCAGCAGTTGATAATTGTCGTCAAGGCATGGCAACGATTGATTTGGGGACGGCAAAGTCATAGTCCGTTGGCAATCATGGAAGCATGGCCAAAGAGGCGGGAAAGGCACGGTTGAAAGCGAACAAAAGGTTCCCCGCCGATTTTGGACTTCGAGAAATTCTCGCCAAAACCGCTGCCTGGGCACTGCTTTCGTTCGGTTGTTCGTTTCATCCCACTGGATTTAGCCGCCATTTCGGGCCGTGCGGAGCTGCACTAAAAGCTCGAACGATTGAAGAGGATTCTATTGAATCTGAAATCGAGCACAAGAAGAATGTCTTAAAAGATATATTATAAATTGTTGACTATAAGTAACATGCTTGGATCTTTTTTTATGCGGTTTCCCGTGCAGCCTTCAACCTTGCCGCCGGAAACTGGCTCGTATAACATTCGGTGTGGCCGTGCAAAGCCAGATCGACACAGCAGAGGGAAATTCGCCCATTCTTGCTGCGGGCGCGGTGGAGACGGTTGAAATTCCACTCTATGTGGTGGCTTTTCGGCGGGGGCAAGAATGGCTCCGGCAGTATCCTGGGCTGGGGCTCACGATTGGCTATTTGTTTTTGACTGCGGTCGGCATGGTTTACGAATTCCTGTTTTTCCAGGAATTTGATTTGCAGATTTTCGATTTTGCGGATCCGAGCGATTTTCTTCTTGTCGCGGTGCGCCAGCCGATTCTTTTGCTTTTTACGCTGCTCTCGCTCCTGACCCTGCAGCGCGTCAGCCGCAGCCACGCTCGACGCTTGAAGCGCTCGGAAAAATACCGCCGGTTCCACGGTTGGCTGCGAACGCGGAAGTGGTGGCCGTTTTTCGAGAGCGCCAGTTATGTTCTCATCCTGGTCGGCTACTTTTTCACGTTTTGCGCGATCTACGCCCAGCACAATGCGGCAAGCATTCGCAATGGCAACGGCCGCCTCGTTCAGGTTGAGCTAAACTCGGAAGCCGGCGCGGCGGCGAAAACAGCTTCCGGCGAATACGCGCTTTTGGGCACGACGACCCGCTACCTCATTCTTTACAATATCTCGGCCAGGCGCCCGGAAATTCTGCCTGTCAACAACCTGGCGCGCCTTCGAATGGTTCCGCCTTCCACTGACTCAGCCACCGTGGCTCCCCCAAAGTTGATCAACAGCAAAACACCGTAGGCGATTCGCGCGGATTACGGCATTCCTCATGCTATCGTGTCCGCTCGAATATTTTTCTCCAAAACTTTTCGGACCGCTTAGCCATGAATATGCTGATCTCGCGGGACAGGGGATTGAAAAGCGAGCTCTGCAGGCGCGCGGCCCAAAGGAGCCGCTGCCCGAAAAGCTCGTCGCAAAGCGCGGCGATGGCGCTCTGTGTTTCGCTCCATGGCAGGCTGCCGCGGCTGTATTTGAGAAGCGGCTCGATGGCCAGTTCCGCGGCTTCAAAGGCCATCGACATTCCGTTGCCGGTGACGGGCGGAATCATAGTCAGCGCGTCGCCGAGGCAGCATTCGTCCTGACGGATCGCGTGCTGCGGTTTAAGACTGATGCCCGCCACCGAACAGAAAGAATCCTCGACCCATTGGGCGTTCGCGAGGCGGGCATGCAATATGGAATCGGAACGCCCGCGCAGCCAGTCCCGCCAATGTTTCGCGAGGTCGGGAACAGCGACGCGGGACCGGAAAAGTCCGCACACGTTGACGAGGCCGTCGGGCAACTGGCAAATGCCCACATAACCGGAACGAACAAAATGCAATTCAAGATCGGCCTCCAGCGCGACGTTCCCCGCATAGGCCTTCAGGCCGAAAAGCCGCCATCCGTCCACCCGCGCTTCCACGCGCCGCCCGGTGGCCCTGACGACGCCGTCGACGCACTGGCGGGTCCAGCGCTGGCCGCGGCACAATTCTCCGCCTAACTTGACAAACTTGCGGGCCAGCCATGCGTCAAGCATAAACCGGGAAACGCAGAGCGCTGGTTCCGGCAGGGGGCGCTTTGCGATAGCGTCGGGGCCGTCGTAGAATGCGGCGGTGGCGGCCTGGCGCATCCCGATTTCCTTCAATTCGTCCAGCAGTCCAAGCCGCTTCAATGAACCTTGCCCGAGCCCGCTGATGAATTCACCGCAAACACGATGGCGCGGATAATCGCCGGCCTCAATGACAGCCACGCGGACTCCGCGCTGCCGAAGCCCGATGCCGAGCGTGAGCCCCGCCAGCCCTCCTCCGACAATGGTGATCGTGTCACCCATTCCGCTTCGCGACGAACGTGTGCGAGAACAACCCCGCCGTTTTTTCGATGACAAGCCATTCGCCGCTGGCCGGCCAAAGCGCGCTCAGCTCGCGCCCCGCAAATCCCGCGCACACGCTCTTGACTGCGTCGTGTTTCGTGACTTCGTTGCAGCCAATTAACCCGATTCGCCGCGCGGCGGTCAGCGCAACGGCGGACCGCTCCGGCTCGCGGGCAATGAACAAATGGGTGCGGGCGGCGGCTAATTGCAGCAACTGGCCCAGAAACCGGTGGTGGAAATGGTGGAGGAATAAATTGGCGCAAATAATGTCAACACCCGCCGAGGATCCCTCCAGCCATTTCAACGCGTCGCCCGTCACCATTTCGGTCGACCAGCCCATGGCGGCGAGCGAGCGCAAAGTCTGGCCGCTGACGGAGCATTGGCGATCCAGCAGCGTCAGTTCCGCATGTCGCCCAAGGGCGGCAATGCCCCGCGCCACGCGCAGGATAAACGTGCCATCGCCCGCGCCCAATTCCACCAGCCGCAGCGGACGGTGCGGCGAAAAAACGCAATGCTCGCGAATGGCGCGCGTCGTCCAGCGGACGTTGCCCATGAGGGTGTTAAGAGTGCGCAAATCCGCCCGCGACCCGATGGCCATCGGATCAGTGGGCGGGAGACTGTCAAGCAATTCTGGCTCAACCACACGAATCATTTTCATCTGTCTTCAACAAGGCTCCGTGACAACTGAATCCGGCGCCGAAGGAGGACATCCACCACCAGCCGCCTGGAGCATTTTCGGCCAGGGCGCGTTCCAGCGCAAATAGAACAAACGGGCTGCTCACATTCCCGTATTCGAGCAAAACCCCGGCGCTGGGGCGGACGTCGTGATCTGTCAGATGGAGGCGCCGCTGCAGCGAAGCGAGCACTTCACGCCCGCCCGCATGCAGAATCCAGCCAGTGATCTCCGCGCGATTCAGCGGATGGCTTTGCAGCACGCCGTTCAAAACATTCTCCGCATGCATCGCCGCAAGGGCGGGGACTTTGCGGTCAAGCATATTGCGCAGCATGCCATGGCGCTGCTCGAAACGCAGCGTGTCCCGGTCCTTGGTGCTGACAAAAGTGCCGCACGTTTTCCATTCGACGCGCCGAACCCTTGGCGAAGCTTCGCGCGACAGCACAGCCGCCGCCGCCCCATCGCCGAACAGGCACGCGCTGACCAGCACGCCCGGGTCATCGTCCAAATAAAACGCCGCGCTGCAAATCTCGACGCACACGGACAGCACATGCCCCGCCCGTCCCGAAGCGATGAGCGCCTCGCCGGTGCGCAAGTTCGGCATGGCCGCGCCGCAACCTTGCCCCACGAGATCGAGCGCGTGGACGTCCTGACGCAACCCAAGCCTTTCCGTCACGTAGCTGGTCAGTCCGGGGCAAAGATAACCGGTGCATGTGCTGATGATGACGGCGTCGACTTGCGAGGGTGGAATATTTGCGGCGGCCAGCGCCCGTTCAGCCGCCTGTGTGGCGAGGCGCGGGGCGTGTTCGCTGAAGCGGGCGTGCAGCGCGTCCGGCGTGAGATCGAACACATCCGCCAAGTTATCCATGACGAAGTGCCGGGTGGAAATGCCGTTGTCACCCGACAGCACTTTTCGCAGCAGCGCCTGGGAGCGGCCATGCAATTTTGGAAATTGCGGCGCCCTTTGCAGGGCATCCCAACATTCCAACTGCGTAAATTTCCCGGCGGGGGCGGCCGTTCCAATTCCGGTCAAAAACATGCGACACTGTAACACAAATCTCCAAAGCTAGGCGCCATAAAAAGCGGGTGGGCTTTTGGTCGCGAAGCGGGGTAGGGACGCCTCGCCGAGGCGTCCGGAGACACTCGCAAGTCCGAACGCTTCGAAAAACATCACGGCCTCGGACGCCTCGCCGAGGCGTCCCTGCCTTTTTTTCCGACTTGTAATCACCCCTCAAATGCGCGCCGCTTGGAAACAAAGATTTACGGCGAAATCTGCGGTGATAGAGTGAAGACTACCGTGAAAACACATTTCATTCGTCGCTGGTGCCCGCTGTTTTTCATTTGGCAATTTATTCTACAACCTGCCTTTGCCGACGAGGTGCTGAATCCATTTCCGCGCCCCGTGATTCGCACCGAACAATTGCTGGGATGGGATGTAGCCCATGGATTGACAGATTGGACGCCGATGCACGATTGCACGGCGGCGGTGGCCGATGGCGCATTGCGGATCGAATGCGGCGGAAATGATCCGTATTTATTCGGTCCGTCCATGCGCGCCAGCGGGCCGGTGGTGGTGCAAATTCGGATGCGTTGCGCGGCAGGCGGCAGCGCTCAGATTTTTTGGTCGCCCGTTGACGCGCCCGGTTTCGATGAGGGGCGCAGCCAGCATTTTCACTTGATCCACGATGGCCAATGGCATGATTACACCGTCCCACTGAACACTTCGGAACGAATTCAACAACTGCGGCTCGATCCCCTCGAAGCGGCAGGAGTGGTGGACGTGGCTTCAATTCACGTCGTCAAACAAACGCTGCATCCGCTGGAAATTGTGTCCGTTCGGACGGATGGCACGCAGATCACCGCCCGGGTTGCCAACCATTCAATCGAGCGGGTTCTGATGACTCTGGATGGCTTTCCCTACAAACTCGATCCCGGCAGCACCACTGAATTAACCGAAAACAGCGCGGCTGCGTCGCCGTTCCTGCTGCGCGACGTCGTTGTGAGGAGCCAGGGGACGCCGGACATTCATCGCTCCATTGAAATTGTTAATACGAACGCGAAAGTTTCCTGGTCGACGGTGGAGGCGGGCAAACTTCGCGTGCGCGCGGCGCAAGATGGCTCGGGAGCGCGCATTGAATTGGACGGCAAATTGGTGGCGTTGCTGGCGCCGCTGGTGAGCGTTGACGGCTGGTCTCCCAAGATGGACATCGCCTCAAGAAAGGGCGGCCTTCAATGGAACGGCGAGGGGATTATGCTTCGCTTGAGCGCCGCCAATAATCAAATTTATGTGACAATCGAGAGCTCCCTGCCTTGCGAAGGGCCGGTGCTCCGCGCTTTGGGCCCGCTCGACCAGGGCATTTTCGCCGGGTTGGAATATCTCGGGCCGGGAGAGCACTCTTCCTCCACGCTTGATATTGAGACGGACGAGCACGTCCGCTACGCCCCCGATCCCATGAAGGTCACCATGCCGCTGATGTCCTTCGTCACGGACCGCGCCTCGACCGCGATGACTTGGGACGACATGACATTGCAGCCGGTCTACGCCACGCCGAATTTTTTGGACGGGCCGGATGCCAGCCGCGCATCGCTTCGCGGCAAACGCATTGATTGCAGAATACTTGTGCGCCCGCCCGGGCCAATCGAGAACACGATTCTTTGGGCATTCCGCCAGCACGATTTGCCGCCGCTGCCGGCGACTCCCCGCACGCGCGATGAGGAATTGGCGCTGTGTTTGACAACGTTGAACGGGCCGCCGCTCCGAACCGAGGCGGGCTGGGGCCATTGCATAGAGCCTTCATGGGGACGCGCGCCCTTTGCGGACGAAGCTTCGACGCTGTGGCGGCTGAGCGGCCAAGCGCCTTCGCTTCCGAACATTGTTCCAGGCGGCGGGCACATCGTGAACGATTCGATTTATTTCGTGACCGGGCGCGCCCAGGAATGGCTGGAGATGCGAACGGCCCACGCAAAATCCATTATCGCGAATCAGAAACCGGACGGATCATTTCGCTACGAGGGGAAGCTGGCCCGAGGCCATTACGAGGACACCGCGAGCGGATTCTGCGCATTGCAAGCCGCGGAATTGCTTGATCACGCGCGGCTGACCGGCGACACCGAAGCCCTGAAGGCCGGGATCAAAGCCCTGGAGTACATGAAACATTTCCGCGACCCGCGCGGGGCGCAGACATGGGAAGTTCCGCTGCACACACCCGACATCATGGCCTCAGCGCACCTCGTCCACGCTTATGTTCGCGGCTACCAGTTGACTGGAAAACCGGAATATCTCGAACGCGCCCGCGGCTGGGCCATCAGCGGATTGCCGTTCGTTTACCAATGGGGAAATCAACCGGTGATGCCTTACGCGACCATCGCCGTCTTCGGGGCCACGGGCTGGCGCGCGCCCAATTGGATGGGCCTGCCCGTTCAATGGTGCGGGTATGTTTACGCCTATGCCTTGACGATGCTCGCGCCTTATGACAAGAGCGCCGACTGGCCAAAAATTGCGACAGGAATTCTATTGACAGCCGAGCAGGAGCAATATCCTTCCGGCCCGTTTGCCGGATGCCTGCCGGATTCGTTCAATCTGGGCAGCCAGCAGCGCAACGAGCCGGCCATTAATCCGTCGGCGCTGGTCAGCCTTCGTTTCGCATTGGAAGGAAAGCTGGATTCGCTGGCGGTGGCGGCGGGGGGAGGGCGCGGCGTTACGGCGCCGTTTCCGGTCGCCATTCGTGATGGCAAAGCGGAGATTGACGGTCGCGACGGCGTGGCTTATCAAATCCTTATTGATGGAAAGCGCGTGGTCAATGTGGCCTCGCATGGCCGCGATGTCATTCCCCTGGACGCGAAATAGAAAATATCATTTGCTATCATTTAATATCATTTCTCCTTGCGCGTTGCGAGATGGCGCGTAAAATGGATCATTATGGAATCGACTGAATCGCCCGCGAAAATGAAATGGTTCTCCATCCGCGAGGCCGCGGAAATCCTCGACGTCGGCGAGCCGACGCTCTACCGCTGGATGCGCGAGGGGAAAATCACCTATCGCAAAGTTGGGGACTCGACGCGCTTCTGGCAGGAGGACCTTGATGCTGTGATGCAGATTTATCACAGTGATCGCGATGTGGACAAGGCCCGCGAGATCTGCCCGGTTTGCCGCCACGACGATTTGATCGAGGGAACGGTGCGGAGCACGGGATTGAATTATTTCTCCCCTGCAAAAACGAAATTCTGGACGCTCAAGGACAGTTCCATTGCCACCAAGGCCCGCATGTGCGCGCGCTGCGGCGCGGTGGTGTGGTTCGGCGACACCGCCAAGCTCGCAAAGCTGCGCGCGGATGCGAAAGTGAAAGAGGAAGACAGCGAGAAGAAGTGACTCATCAACGCATCCGAATATTACATCTTGCGATTGTGATTCATGAAAGTTATTAGTTGCCCTCTGGAACGCCGCCGTGTTAGAAATTTCCCACAGTAAATGACCACTTGCCCGAACATGACCGCCGCGAACGGCGCCGCGCCGCTGGCTTCCAAGCCGGCGATGGCTGCGCGCTATTCCACGCGCGTTATGTTTGGCCGTAACTCTGTCCAGTCCATGAATCTGAACTGGCACAAAGCGGAGGCGGGCAGGTAAAGAAGAAAGAATTTTTCCAAACCCTGCTTGCCGAAAGGCGGGCAGGGTTTTTTGCTTTTATGAACGAAGCTGATGATGGTTCGTTGTTGACGCGGCTGCGCTTGCTCCCGCGGGCGGCGTGGGTTTTGTTTCTCGGGACGTTCCTGAATAAATTCGGGACGTTTGTCATCCCGTTCCTTACCTTATATTTGACGCAGCGCGGATTCTCCTTGACCGACGCCGGCCTGGCCATGAGCGCCTACGGACTCGGAGGCTTGATGGCGTCGCTCATTGGCGGCCATCTGGCAGACGTCATCGGCAGGCGCAAGACGATCGCGATTTCGATGTTTTCCGTGGCTGCCGCGATGGTGATGCTGTCGCAGTCGAACAGCCTGCCAGGCATTATTTTGTCGACCTTTCTCGCCGCGTTGACAGGCGAGCTTTATCGGCCCGCCAGCAGCGCGTTGCTCGCCGACCTTGTGCCTCACAATCAACGTGTCACTGCTTACGCGGCTTACCGGATGGCATTTAATGCGGGATTTGCCTTCGGCCCGGCGACGGCCGGTTTTCTGGCGGCGAGGGGGTACTTCTGGTTGTTTGCGGGTGACGCCGCGACCTCGGTGCTGTTCGGAATCATCGCGCTGATCGCCTTGCCGCGGGGAAAACCCGTTCCCCATGAGGGCGGCGGATGGACAAAAGATTTTAAAGCGCTCGGCGGCGACCGGAGATTTCTCCGCGTGTTGGGCGCCGCGTTTTTGCTCGCCATTGTGTTCCTGCAAATCAGCTCGACGTTCGGGCTTCACGTCACGAAGCAGGGATTTCCCACCTCGACGTATGGGCTTATCTTGTCGCTGAACGGCGTCTTGGTGGTGATGTGCGAGCTGCCGCTGACCTCATGGACGCGGAAGCTTCCTTCGCGCCTCGTGATGTTTGTGGGCTATTTGATCATCGGGGCAGGGTTCACGTTGATCGCGTTCGCGCACACCGTGCCCGCGCTGGTGGGGTGCCTCGTGATTTTCACCGTTGGCGAAATGGTGACGATGCCGGTGTCCAGCGCATACGTTGCGGGGCTTGCGCCGGCGCATTTGCGGGGGAGATACATGGGAGTGTATTCGCTGACGTGGTCAGCTGCATTAATCGTTGCGCCCCAAATCGGCCTGCGCCTCTTTGCCATCAGCCCTTATGCGCTGTGGCTGTCGTGTGGCGCATTGGCAATGGTGGCGGCGGCGATCATTTTCCCCGTGACGGAACCGGTGGAGGCGGATGCGGGTCAGCCGGAAGATTTATCTTCGCGCTCAACGAAAATTCCGGCGGTTCTGTAATAATTTATGGGAGGCTCATAGGACCTTGAGCCCTATAAGTCCCATTCTTCCTATTTTCAGGCAATGGTCGAACGGCTCGGCAGGAGCCTCGCCCTGCCGCATCGAATAGGTTACTGTCAGCCTGTGTTTCGCGTCATTTGCCATCTGGACATGGACGCCTTTTACGCATCCGTCGAGCAGCGCGATGAGCCGCGGCTGCGCGGGCGCCCGGTCATCGTCGGCGCGCCGCCGAACCAGCGTGGCGTCGTTTGCGCGGCGAGCTACGAGGCGCGCAAATTCGGCGTTCGTTCCGCCATGCCGAGCGCAACCGCCGGGCGGCTCTGTCCCAATGGCGTTTTCGTGCGGCCGCGCATGGATCGCTATCGCGAAGAATCGCGCCGCATCATGGACATCGTGGCGGACACCGGCGGGATCATCGAGCAAATGTCCATCGACGAAGCCTACCTCGACGTCTCCCAGCTTTGCCAGGCCGCCGAAATCGATGATTCTCTGCAAAAGGCCGTTCCGCTGGCACAAACTGTCAAACATAGAATTGCCGCCGAGCGAAAGCTGACGGCCACCATTGGCATCGCGTCGAACAAGCTTCTGGCAAAGATTGCGAGCGACCACAAAAAGCCCGACGGCCTCACCGTCGTGCCTGACAAGAACAAGATTGCTTTTCTGCGC
Source organism: uncultured Verrucomicrobiae bacterium (assembly GCA_963764165.1). Lineage (GTDB taxonomy): Bacteria > Verrucomicrobiota > Verrucomicrobiia > Limisphaerales > Palsa-1400 > Palsa-1400. Next base: position 1,112,026 of record CAVXRD010000001.1, on the reverse strand, counting down.
CCTCTGCCGGTGCGCGCGCTCTACGGTGTCGGCAAAGTCACCGAGCAAACTCTGGCGCAGGCGGGCGTGGCGACAGTGGGGGATTTGCAGGATTACACCGGCGACCTTCGCGCGATCATCGGTTCGTTCGGCGTCAAGTTGAAACAGTTTGCCTTCGGCGAGGATGATCGTCCGCTTTCCATTGGAGACGATGTCAAGAGCATCAGTGGCGAGGAGACATTTTTGAGGGACACCGAAGATCGGAAAATTCTGCGCGCCTGTTTGCGCGAGCAGGCCGCTGATATTTCGGGGCGCCTCAAAAAAAAGCAACTGGCTGCGCACACTGTCCAAGTGAAAGTTCGCTACACGGATTTCACGACTCTCACGCGCCAGATTTCCGTTGAGGAGCCGATCACCGAATCGTCGGAAATTTACCGGCTTGGATGCTTTTTATTGGGTCGCGAAAGATTGGTATCGAGGCCGCTGCGTCTGCTTGGGCTGGGTGTAAGCAATCTTCGGGAGCCAACCGCCCAACAGCTCACGTTATTGTAGAAAATTCGATTGCGCTTCGATTGCCGGGGGAATAACGGGCGCGAATCAGATTTGCAAACTCATTTGCCTCCCTTCGCGCCAGCGGCTCAATTCTGGTTTGCATGGATTTGATTCGCATTTGGCTTCCAATCCTCTTGACAGCAACTCGGCACGCGGGCAGTGGCAAGCCTCAATGCCCGCGTGCCACGTTTAGCGATGGGGTTTTTGTGTGTCCAAGAAAAATGAAAAGGTGTCCCCGATTGGGTGCGGACCCACGTCTTTAATCGGAACCGATGGCACCGGGGTGGTTCGTCATCAGTTCGGCGCAGTAATCCGCCTCTGTCAAAAGCTGCCCTGCGCCAGGGAACAAGGGACGAGCAGACTTTGCCTTGCGCCGGTGGGTGAAGGGATTAATCTGCGCCGGTGACCGAAATCGAAAAACTCACGCGTGAACTGATCGCGCTGCCGAGCGTCAATCCTGCTTTTCTGCCGGAGGGCGACCCACTGGCGGGCGAAGGGCGCGTCGCGGATTTCCTGGCGGCGACTGCTGCCAAGGCGGGACTGGATGTCGAAATGCAGGACGTTGTTCAGGGCCGTTCGAATGTCCTTGCCAGCCTTTCTCCAAGCGGCCCTGTCAAGAAACGCATTCTCCTTGCGCCGCACATGGACACCGTTGGCGCGTTCACGCCGGAGCAGCTTGTTCCCGCGCTGCGCGATGGCCGCATCTACGGGCGCGGGGCGTGCGACACGAAAGGTTCGGTGGCGTCGATGCTGGGGGCGCTGATGGAGTTTGCGCGAAATCATCCGCGGCCGCCGAAACCGAAATTGTTTTTTGCGCATTCATTGACGAGGAGAAAGCGCAAGCGGGCTCGCGCGCCTTGGCCGCCAGCGGTTTCAAAGCGGACCTGGCCATTGTTGGCGAGCCAACCAAACTAAAGGTCGTCACGGCCCACAAAGGGAGCCTCTGGCTGCACCTCGAAACTCGCGGCAAAGCGGCGCACGGTGCATGCCCCGATCGGGGAATAAATGCAGTCCACGAAATGTCCCGCATTGTCGATGTGATGCAAACCGAATATGCCGCGATGCTGGCCAAGCGGAGGCATCCATTGCTCGGCAGTCCGACAATCAGCGTTGGTTGGATCAAGGGCGGCAGCCAGGCGAACATCGTTCCCGCCGCGTGCGAAGCGAGCGCCGACCGCCGCACATTGCCGGGGGAAACGGAAGCGAGCGTGAAGCGCGAATTGCAGGCGCTGCTGCGCAAGCACAAATTGCGCGCGATTATTCACGACGAAAAAGACGCTCCTTGCCAGCCGATGGAAACAAACGCGGACCGTCCGCTGGTGCAGCAATTCCTCAAAGCGGCACGCCAAAAAGCGCCGGTGGGAGTTCATTTTTTCTGCGATGCCGCGGTGCTGGCGGAATCGGGCACGCCGAGCATTGTGTTTGGGCCGGGCGACCTTGCCCAGGCTCACACTGCCGACGAGTGGATCAGTCTGAAATCTCTGAACGGCGCCGCGGACTGCTTCCTTCGTTTCCTGCAATCGCTGCCATGACTCCATGAGCGCGAAGCGGGACACGGGCTTCTTTCGGCAAAGTGGTTGGATGGTCATTTCCACGTTCGTCGGCGGGACGCTCATGACCCTTGTCCACACGGTCGCGCGAAAAATGGGAGCGGAGGATTATTCGACTTTTGGAGCGTTGTTGCGCGTTCTCATCATCCTCGGGATCCCCGCCGCCGCCCTTCAAACAATTTTCGCGCGTCAGGCGGCGGCAGTGAAGAACGACGCCGAAGAAGCGGAACTCGCAAGCACTGTTCGATCCGTTTTATTTGCGACGTTTTCAATTTGGGCGCTATGCGCAATCGCCATTTTTGCGTCGGCGCGGCCAATCTCGCACCTTCTCAAGATTCACAATGTCGCCGCGCTCGGTTTCATGCTGGTCATCGGTTTGACGTCGCTTTGGATTCCAGTGGCGAAGGGCGTCCTTCAAGGTCAACACCATTTTTTTGGATTGGGCTGGCTGCAAATTTGCGACGGAGCAGGACGCTTCACGGCAACGTGCCTCGTGGTGCTCGCTTTCGGTGGCAAAGCGGCTTCGGTGATGTTTGCAGCCGTGGTGGGACAGGTGATCACCATTGTGCTCGGAGCATTGATGACGCGACCCGTTTGGGCCGCCAGGAGCGAAGTGAAATTTCGATGGCGAAAATGGTTGAACGTCGCGCTGCCGATGACCGTCGGACTCGGGACAGTGCTTCTGATGCAAAGCATCGACATGCTCTTCGTGCAAAGCCTTTTCACCGACACGCGCCAGACTGCGCTTTACCTCGGCGCGATGCTGACGGGCTTTGCCATCGTGCAATTCATCGCGCCGGTTGCGCTCGTAATGTTCGCGCGGGTGGCGAAGAGCGTGTCGCGCTCTGAAGACGGCGGCGGGCTGCGCGTGACACTCGTTGCGACAATTCTATTTGGAATGGTCTCTGGAATTGGCTGCACGATTTTTCCCAAATTGCCGCTGATGGGCATTTACTTCAGCAACCGCGAAATGTGGAGCGCCGCGCCGTTGGTGCCTTGGTTTGCCTGGGCGCTGCTGCCGCTGACCGTCGCCAACGTGCTGGTGCAAAACCTCCTCGCGCGAGGGGATTTTCGGGCGATATGTTGGCTGATGCTGGTGCCGCCACTTTATACAGCGGCGCTTTGCTTGGAAGCCCCGGCGCTGGTGCGGATGGCGCAGCCATTTGATGCGTTCGTCCGGGTGATTCAGACGGTCGGCGCGGCCAATTTGGCGCTTTGTTTGGTCGCGGCTCTTTTCTCGCTCGGGAATGGGCCGCTCACTCCTTTGGATCCGGCTTTGGCGGGACCGGAGAAAGCTTCCGATAAAACCAATTCTCAATCGGGGCAAAAAGCGGACGCAACGGCTTGAGCGGCGAATAAATTGAACGCACACGAAGCACAGACAGCAGCATCGTCAGCGATGATTTGAAGAGACTCACTTTCGAACCCGTCTTGTCGGTCCATTCGGTCGGAACTTCAAGGATGCGATAGCCGCTGCGCTGGATGAGGTAAAGAAGATTTATGTCGAAGGCCATGTCGGCGATGCAAAGGGACGAATGAATTTTCTCGACGACCTCCCGTTTCATCACTTTGGCGCCGCACTGCGTGTCGCGTATTTTCAGGCTCGGAAAGAAAAAGCGGACGATGAAATGAAAGCACCTGCTGGCGACCCGCCGTTCACCCGATTGCACCTGGTGAAGCACCGCTCCCTTGACCCAGCGGGAGCCAATGACGCAATCGGCCTCTTCGATGTGTTTGACAAGATCGAGAAAAGCCAGCGGCTCGGTGGCGCCGTCCGCGTCCACGTATCCGATCAAATCCGCCAGCGGAGCCATCCTGAGCCCCTCGATCAATGCGCCACCCTTGCCGATGGGGTCCAGGTGGTTGGCCCAGCTGATAACCGGGTAATCGGCCGCGACCGATTTCACAACGCCCAGCGTGTTGTCGCGGCAGCCGTTCAGCACGACCACCAATTGAAATTTGCCCTGGTAATGTTTCGGAAAGAATTCGGCGTAAGTCTTCAAAACGGGGCCAATCCGCGCCTCTTCGTTATAGGCCGGAATCAAAAGCAGGAGACTTGGCAACCCAGGGTTCACGCACCGTGTTGTTTACCGAAGCGAAGCAGGAATGTCGAGCAGAGTTCGGCTTCCAGTCAGGGCAGACGCATCTTAATTCCGAGGCAGGGACGCCTCGCCGAGGCGTCCGGTTGGGCGTGGACATTCCAACGGCTCCCGCGTGGATAACGTTTCACCCCGGACGCCTCGCCGAGGCGTCCCTGCCTTCAAAGATCGATTTGCGCCCTTGCCACTCGCTTCGCGGGAGCTAAGCTCGCTGCGTGAATCTGCTTTTCGTCGGCGATGTGGTCGGTGAACCCGGCCGGCACGCCCTGCGCCGGCTGCTGCCGGGCTTGCGGGAGAAACATCAAATTGATGTGATCGTGGCCAATGGCGAGAATGCCGCGGGCGGCGCGGGCATCACCATCAACACCGCCGGGGAAATTCTCGATGCGGGCGTCCACATCATCACCACGGGGGATCATCTTTGGGACCAAAAGGAAGTCATGATGCTTCTGCAAACCGAACCGCGAATCTTGCGCCCGTGCAATTATCCGCCTGGCACCGTCGGCCGCGGCAGCACGGTCTGGAGATCCTCCGGCGCACCAGCGGTAGGCGTGCTCAACCTGCAAGGCCGCACTTTCATGGCGCCGCTGGATAATCCCTTTCCCTGCGCGCTGGCGGAGATCGTGCATCTGCGGCAAATGACGCCAATTATTATCGTTGACATGCATGCCGAGGCGACATCGGAGAAAATTGCCATGGCGCGAATGCTGGACGGAAAAGTTTCCGCCGTGATCGGCACCCACACCCACGTTCAAACAGCAGATGAACAGATTTTTCCGGGCGGGACAGCTTATTTGACAGATGCCGGTTTTACGGGCCCGCACGAAAGCGTGCTCGGGCGGGAAATCCAGCCTGTGATCGAGAAATTTTGCACCAACACGCCGCGAAAATTTGGTGTCGCTTCGGGAAATATCAAATTGCAGGGCGCGCTGATCGGGATCGATAATGAGACGGGCCGCGCGACCTCCATCATCCGCATTTCCGAATCGTTGAATTGACACGCATGCCGCGCCAGTCGTCATCACAATGGGATTTTGGCGGCGAGCTTTTCCCGCAGGAGGCGACGCGGCGGGTTTTTTCCGTAACGGAACTGACGGGCGATATTCGAAAAATCCTCGAGCGAAACTTTGGGCAACTGTGGATTTCCGGAGAAATCACGAATTGCCGCAATCAAAGCTCGGGGCACATTTATTTCACGTTGAAGGACGGCGGCGCGCAAATCAGTTGCGTTTTGTTCCGCACGGACGCGGTGGCCAATCGCGGTTCTTTGCAGGACGGGCAGAAGGTGATTCTTAAGGGGGAATTGACGGTTTATGAGCCGCGCGGCCAATACCAGCTTCACGTTCTCGCCATCGAGCCGCAGGGCATCGGCGCGCTCCAGGCGGCCTTCGAGCGGCTCAAGCTGAAGCTCGACAGCGAAGGGCTTTTTGCCCAGGAGCGCAAGCGTCCGCTGCCGCGATTTCCGCAGCGCATCGGATTGATTACGTCGCCCAGTGGCGCTGCGCTGCGCGATGTCTTGCATTGCGTCCAGCGGCGGCATCCCGCGCTCGAAATCATTTTCGTTGCCAGCTCCGTGCAGGGATCGGGCGCCGCATCTGAAATCGCGGCGGCCATCGGACTGCTCAACGAATGGTCCTTGCGGAGCAGCACGAAATTGGATGCCATTTTATTGACACGCGGTGGCGGAAGTTTGGAGGATTTGTGGGCGTTCAACGAGGAGGCCGTTGCCCGCGCGATTGTGAAATCCGCCGTTCCCATCGTCTCGGCGGTGGGCCACGAGATCGATTTTACCATCAGCGATTTCGCCGCCGATTTTCGCGCGGCGACCCCGACGGCTGGCGCGGAAATTCTAACGGAAGGGTTTTTCGCGGGCGCACGGTGGATTCCGGGAGCGTTGGATCGGATGGACGATGCTGCGCGGCGCCGCGTCGCCGGGGAACAACGCCATTTGTCGCAAGTCGCGGCGAGGCTGCGGGCCTCGCACCCGCGACGCTTGCTCAATCAGCGCCTGCAATATTTTGACGACCTGAAAGACGCGCTGGCGCAAGCGATGCAAGAAGGCTTCGCCTGGCGCGCGCACGCGGCGCAATTGTTGACGGCCCGATTGCGGATGCTGCGTCCCGGCCGCCTCCTGGCGCAGCGCCGCGAAAAGCTCGCGCAAGAAACTTCGCGATTGCATGAGCAAGCGCGGCGGCGGCTGCGCGACTTGCGCCAGCGATGCGACGCACTGGCGGGGCATCTGCGTCTCCTCGGGCCGGAGCAAGTTTTGGCTCGCGGCTATTCCATCACGACGGACTCTGCCAGCGGCAAAATCATCCGCTCCAGCCAGGATGCTCAGGCCGGCCAGAAGATTCGCACCCGCCTGCATCAAGGAGAGGTGGAAAGCGTCGTCGGCCCGGCCAAGGCGAGCCGCAAAAGGAAATCATAAATTGGCGCGCAGCCAGTTCTCGACGGAGTCAATAAGAATATCGGGTGTCGATGTTCCCGCGGTGATGCCAACGGTGGCGGCCGCGGCGAACCAATCCAATTGCAAATCCTCCGGGCCTTGGACGTGATGCGCGTTTTCACAGTAGCGCCCGCAGGTTGCGGCCAATTCGCGGGTGTTGTTGCTGTTCGCGCCACCAATGACTATGACAACGTCTGATTGCCGGGCCAGTTCGACTGCGGCAGATTGGCGCTGTTTGGTGGGTTGGCAAACCGTGTCAACTAAACGAACTTCGGAATTGGAAAATCGCTGGCGAATCAGCTCGGCAAGCCTTCGAACTTTATCAAGCGGCTGCGTGGTTTGCGCGGCGACGCCAAACCGTGGATGCTCTTTCAGAGCGAGAACATCCTCTTCGCTCAGCACAATATCGAATTCGTTTAAGTCTTCTGTGATGCCGCGCACTTCGACGTGCCCCCGCTGGCCAATGATGACCGGATGATAACCCTGCTGCACCAATTGCCGGACCGCGCGATGCGCGAAGTGGACGAGCGGGCAGGTGGCCTCGTGGACTTCCAGCCCGCGCGAGCGCGCTTGCGCCATCGTCTTGTCGGAAGCGCCATGCGCCGTAATCATCACAGCCGAAGTTTGCACCGCCGCCGCCTGTGTCTCAATGGCGATGCCGCGCGAGCGCAGGTCTTGCAGCACGCTTTCGTTATGAACCAAATCTCCGAGAATGGTGAGGGGGCGGTGGGACGATTCATCGATCGCTTTCGCGATGGCGTCCCGCACGCCGAAGCACATTCCCATGTGAGCTGCGCGAATGATTTTCATAGTGCGCCGTTTGGTGGCAGCTTCCTGAATTAAACTTTGCATTACAAAGTTAGAAGGCATAACGGAAATTTCGTTCATTTTTTTTCGATGATTTGGCGGGTTTCTTTCGCTTGTTTGACGATTTGCTCCAACAAATCAATGTATTCCGCAAAAGCGCGGCGGCCTCCGGGAGTCAGCGAGCAGGTCGTCAGGGGGCGTTGCCGTTGGAAAGATTTTGTGACGGAGATGAACCCCGCTTCCTGGAGCGTTTTGATGTGCATGCTCAGGTTGCCGTCGGTCATATTGAGGGCGTCGCGGAGATCCGTGAAGGACATTCCCGGCGAGGCGGCCAGCAGGGACATGATGGGCAGCCGGCCCTTTTCATGGATAACGCGGTCAATCTGGAGAAACGGTTTTGGGTTCACATTCCGTTCCCCCGCCATTCGGTGAAATGCAGATAAAGCCCGTAGGCCGCATGCGCGCCGCCAAAGAAAATGCCCATCGCCCAGCTTGCCACGGCCAAGGACGTCGTTGCGGCGGTCATCCAGGCGCAGCCGGCAACGATAAATCCCCAGCCAAAAAGTTTGAATCCGCGCGGCATGAAATATCCGGCGGCGTGCATCGCGCAGCCGTAAAGCGCCATCCAAGCCGAGGGCAGAAGCCAGGCGTCATTGGGATGAAACCACATGCAGGCCAATCCGGCCGCCGTGCCGCAGAAAAGCGCCGGAAAAAGCGCCTGGGCCACCCGGCGGGTGGGCGGCGACCAGAACAATTCGGCGTCGGCCAGCGCCTGCCTGCGCACGAGGAGAAACGCCTCAGTCAAACAAACAACGGCCACCGCCATCCAAAACGCCGCAAAACCAACGCCCGTGTTCACATTCATCTTGACGGCAACCACGCCCGCCACGAGACCTGTCAAGCCGATCGCGCCCATGACGGGCGCCAGGGCGCGGCGGTAAACCGCGCTGCGCTCCATCAAGGTGCGAATCACCTGCAAATTTTCCGCTGCCCATTCCGACTGCATGGTTTTACTTTGCCAGGCAAAGTGGATGGTGTCAACCTCAATCGGGCGCGTCCCGATGGGAAAAATTGAATCTGGAACTCAGGAAATCTGGAAAAGAGGCTGGGGGTTGATGTTCACGTCGGCCGTGAATTCGGGGGGCGGGCCCGCTATTTATATCTGTAATTCACGTTGCCTCCCGTCGCCCGAAAATGCCTCCGGCCTCTGTTCCTGATTTCCTGAGTTCCAGATTATTTCGCCCCTCGTCGTCAAAGAAACCTTGTGGTAGCGCTTGCAACGGGCGGGGAATGTGCGAAGATGGCAGTTCTGGAGAACGGAGCGTAGCTCAGCCTGGCTAGAGCACTTGGTTTGGGAGCAAGTTTGGTTGATTTTAGCCAGTTTTTGCCATCTTTTCAAAGTGGTTGCTTTCGTTGCAAGTGCCTTTACACAAGATTGTTGCGCCGTGATTCAGCTTGCACTCACTTGGACTCATAAAGACTGAATTTTTCCAGTCGGGTGACAAGTCGGGTGACAACTTTTTCTCTATGGCGCAAGCGCAATACGACTGTCAAAACGAAATCGAAGAGGTCTTGTGCCGCAGTCAAACCCAAATTCCGCGACCATGCTTTTGCATGTGGGCAGCGTCTCCTAGTTGGAAACCCCGTGGGTGAATCGGCGCTGGAAATCATTGGCCAGTCGGTTCATGTCCCGGCCCCGGCTAGTTTTCTGTCAAGTATGCCCTTATCCACGCCGTCGTAGGCGGGCGTCCTCATTCGGACTTTAACAGTTTGAGCAGTTCGGCGCGAGGCACCAGCAGCTTGCCGCGCAAGGCGCGGCATGGCTTTAACTTTCCGCGCTGAATCAGCCTGTAAACGCTGAAATAGTGGACGCCGAGCATGGCTGCGGCTTCCTCGATGGAATAAGCCAGTCGTTCAGTCATGGCGGATGGTTCTTCGGGTTTGGCGACGGTTTCCATAAATTCTGTTTCAAGCGGCTTTGCCGCTGGCGGCGAACAAGGCCGCGTGAAACATCTTGTTCGTTTTCGACGCAAGGCCATGCTTCTCGTTGTAAATGAGGCGGCCAAGGGTCTCGTCAATCGGTTTGCTCATGTCAAGGGTGGGGACGAAAATGATGGCCGGAACGCGAAACACGTAAGCGAAGACCTGGATTTGAAAATCGTGGACATAAACAAAACCGCTCTCGATTTTTGAAACGCCGCTGCGCGAGATCAACCAACCGGCCTTTTGCAGGCGGTCGGCCAATTCATCCTGGGTCCAGCCGCGCTCGTTGCGGAGCTTGTTGACCAGTCTGCCCGTCAAATTCAACTTTTTCACTCAAACCACCTTCTTGTCAGGCCGCTTTGTGCTCGTGCAGACCATGAACAATCGTTTCCATTGTCTTATTTTGGCACAACCACAGGACCGTCAGGTGTATCAGGGACACAAAATACGTTGTCGCTGCTGGCGGACTTCGCGGCCTGACAGCCATTCTCACGGTCGTTATGTTGCCAGAAGATGTGGCATCAAGTTGTTCAGGCTTCTGAACATCCTGCCGCATGTTTCCGGCAGGCATGGCACGATGAACAATTGCTCTCATCGTTGGCACCGTACCGCACAGCCGGGAAAACTTTGTCCGCAAATGCGGACAATCTGCTTCGGCAACCCGATATATAGCCTTAACCATGAGCACAGAATTACAGAGAATGAGGAATCAGGTTGTAACGAAGGCATTACAACTTTCGTGAGCGGGTCGGAGTGGTCAATCCATCGTTCGGGTCATCCGTCCCAATGCGGTTTCCCTGTTCTTGGCAGTATTCCCGGCGCGAAATCCTAAGAGCAAAGTCCCCAGGCCCGGCGAGCACTGTCAAGGTGGAGGCAGCGGGAGACGGGGGCACTACCTTGACAGGCGCAGACGGGCCGTACAATGACGAGGCGTTTCGCGCCAAAACCAGCCAACATTTCCAACTTGTTTCCTCTCCCGCCGAACTCACGGCGATACCGATGCCAACCGATTCAAGACCGAACGGTTTATTTGTTTTTTTCAGAGCGCTGCAAGGATGTCCCCGCCTGCACTTTTAGGTTGCCCTGTTTCCTCCCCAGCCTACGATAGTTCTCGATCATTCGCGCCCAAGAGACGGGGGAACGAATCTTCAGGAAAATATTATGTGGTCAGACCGTGAAACACGCCAAGACTGCCTCGGCTACAGCACTTATGTGTCGGTGCTTGCCAACATTTGCACCCATAAAGACCTGGCACCGCTGACGCTTGGCATATTTGGTCCGTGGGGCAGCGGGAAAACGAGCCTGATGCAGATGATGATGATGACCATCGAGGCTACCAAGGCTGAGAAAAAGCGCAGCACACTGTGGTTCAATGCCTGGATGTATGAAGGCCGGGAGGAAGCGCAAAGCGCCCTCATTCACGCCATCCTCTCCAATCTTCAAAGGGACGTGACGCTTGCTGGCGAGGCCAAGCAGCTTATCGACAAACTGAAAAAAGGCGCGAGCGTCTTGAAGCTTGGCAAATTTCTCATGAAAAGCGCCATCACCATGACGCCCAATGTCGAGGAATTCGCCAACTGCTTCAAAGAGGAATCGGACAAAGTGACCGATACCATGGAATCGTTTGAAGGCGATTTCAAACAATTGCTCAAGCTTGTCGGAATTGACCGGATCGTCGTTTTCATCGACGACCTTGACCGGTGTTCGAGCGCCAAGGTCATCGAAACATTCGAGACCATTAAACTTTTCCTGAATACGCCCGCCTGCACCTTCGTGATCGGCGCGGACGCGGAAAAGATTCAGCACGCCGTCGGCGAGGTTTACAAAGTCGGCAATGATTTGAGGCGGCAAAAGGATTATCTGGAAAAGATCGTCCAGATACCGTTCAGCATTCCCGCGCAGGACGTGCGCGATATTGGCTGTTACGTCGGAATGCTGATAATCGGCAGGCACCTGAACGAAAGTGCGTGGTCAAAATTAAGCGATGCCCGCTCCGGGTTTTATTCCCATGTAGGCGACCTTGCCGGGGTATTCTCAAAATGGGTTTCTGAAAATAGAATGGTGCTTTCGACCACACAGGATGCGATTGATAAGGAACTCACAGGCGTCCTCCCGTTTGTTGACACGCTTGCGCGGGGACTGCGGGGCAACCCGCGCCAGATTAAACGCTTCCTGAATATTCTTTCGCTGCGCCAACAACTGGTCGAAGCCAACATGCTTCCCAATGTTAAGCCTGAACTCTTGGTGAAATTTGCCGTGCTGGAATATGTTTGGGCCGAATTTTTCAGCATTCTTGCTGAAACCATCGACCCGGCGACAGGGACCAGCGAATTGCTCGCTCAGATTGTTCAGACCGGCGATGGCAAAACGGTGACGGAGCAATCACCCACTTTGAACTCATTCCTGGGAGAACCGGGGCTTTGCGGTTTCATGCTCGCGGAACCGCGACTGGACGGAAACACCAACCTCACGCCTTATCTTTTCCTTGCCCAAACTTCGCTCAGCCATGGACAGCCGGTTGGCATCGTGTCAGTGGATGAAAAAACCAAACAGCTTGTCCGCGCCATCGAAGGAACTGATTCACTGATGTCCCGTTCAGCTTCAAAGCGGGCCGCCGCGCAGGAACCCGCTTTGGCATCAGCCGTTGTGCGCCAGCTTTTGGTAGACCTGCCATCGGCAGCGGACGCAACTGCCATCGCTAATATTCTAGGCGGCTTGTCTCAAATTGGGGCAACCCACAAGGAGCTATTCAAAACAATGGTAAAACCTGTTGGCGAACTGGACGGCAGTAAAACCGCTGTAGCGTTGGCGGCGCTAACTCTTTTGCAAAAGGCAAAAGACGCGGGTGCGGATGTTCCAGATACGGTCACGGCCAAGTTCAAAAAGGCTTCAACAATTGCGGATGCGCTCAGCAGGCCCAGTAAAAACTCGCGCCGGGGAGGCAACCCATAATGGGAACATCAAAAGGAAAACCAACGCCAAGCGGCGGGCAATGGACGCCGGTCAAAAAGGAAATCACGCTTAACCTCAATGGTGGTGCCAAGGCTACCCCCGCAGGAATAGTCGGCGGAACCGTCCGCGCCCTGGGTGGTTTGGGATTGCCTTCGCAAGCTGCACGATCCGGTGGCGGTGGCGGTGGTGGTGGTGGTGCTGGCGGCGGCGGTGGCGGCGGTGGCGGCGGTGGTCGCGGACGAAGTGCATCAATTGGAGGGGTAACCTCTCGCTTGGGTGGATTCGGTGGTGCATTTCAACATGGCGGATTGGACGAAGCGCTTGGTTCGCTTGGCCTAGGCGACCTAAAAGGCAAACCAGCCGCTGAAGTTATCGCCAAAATTGCAGAGCATCTTGCCGAAAACGATGATCCCCTTCAGCGCGATATTTTGTGTGACGCCTTGAAAGACACCTTAATTGAAGTGGCTGCCCTTGAAGATGGTGGTCAATACAACGATTTGGAAACAGCGCTGCAAGCATTTTTCGATCAAAACGGCGTCGAAGGACTCGTGCAGTCCTTCCTGACAAATTATGTCTTTGACCGTGTCTGGAATGCCGTTCAAAGCCATGCGGAATTTAAGGCCGAAGGTGCTGGTGCGGAGGGATTGGGAATTGCCGTCGGACAATCCTGCCGGTCACATGTGGAATCCTTAATCAAGGAAAGCAAAGCATCGGGGCGTTTTGACAAAACCGACTGGTTCGGACAAGGCGGTATAAAACTTGGAAACGAATTGGTGTCGGAACTTGAAGGAAGGCTGAAAGCATTGTGACAAGGGATTTGACATGAAGGCCGTGCGTTATGTAGGCAAAGGAGACAAGCTGCCCACGATTTACCTCGAAAGCCTGGCAGCGGATTCTGGCTACACCATCGTCAATTCTGTGCCCGGCGGCGCAAATGTTACGCTACGTTTGGAGATGGATTCGCATCCATTGGAAATTTCCCACGAACCGCTGACACGGGACTTTCTGGACCTTGCCACGCTGGTTTACATTGTCGATGAGATCGAAGAAAGAGGCGATGACTGGACCCGTGAATTCGACATTCTGTTTCCGGTAAAGAATCCCAAGCTGTGGACGGCAAATCAAGCCCCCCTCAGCCAGATGCTCGAAACACTGGCCGGTGACAAATATCGTTTTACCTGGTGCGACCGGCCTGCATTGGACGGATTCGGAACCCATCGTTTGCATCTGCCCGTTGGTTTTGACGCTGTCTGTCTGTTCTCCGGGGGAATAGATTCATTCCTCGGCGCACACAAGTTGCTGTCGCAGGGGAAAAAACTTTTGTTGTGCGGTCATCAGGCCGATGGCACGGCGGCTTCGGCGCAGACTGAACTTGCGGAGGTGCTGAGAACAATGTTCCCAAAGCAGTTGAAGCTAATTCAATGTCGCGCAGCGCGGGCATTTACAGCCGATCACCGCTATAACCTTCCTGACAAATGCGAGGAAACGCACCGCCCGCGCTCACTTTTATTTCTTAGCCTCGCAATAGCACTGGCCAATGATGCAAAGATCGACACGGTTTACATACCAGAGAACGGACTGATTGCACTCAATCCTCCGCTTGGGAAAAACCGCCTTGGAACACTCAGCACCCGCACCGCACATCCAAAATATCTGATGGAGCTTGCCGACTTTTTGCATTCAACGGGAATCTTCAAAGGAAACATCAAAAACCCGTTTCTGTTTGAAAGCAAAACAGACATGCTCCGCAGTCTTGATCCAAAACTGGCACAAGCAATGCGCCGGTCCGTTTCCTGCGCAAGACCCAGCAGGTATAAAAATTTAGGCGTCCGCCACTGTGGTTATTGCGTCCCGTGCATCTATCGGCGAATCGCCATGAAAGAGGCGGGGCTTGATTCAGCTAATGATTATGGGTTCAAACTGTTTGAAAATCTCGGTTCCGTTGACACAACGAAACAAATGGATTTTCGCGCTCTAGTTTCATTCGCCCGCAAGGTTACAACCTGTTCTCCGTTGAGTCGGGAAATCATTGTGCTCTCGCACGGATTTTTTCCGGTCGCCACTGCCGAAAGATTCGGAGACAAAAAAATCACGACGCACGCGCCGTGGGGAGACATGCTTCTTCGCTGGTCGAATGATTTTTTGAAAAATCTTGGCGTCATGGCTTCCGCCGAGTCAAAGCGACTGCTGGGAATTTAAGTCGTAACCGATGAAGGCAATTTCCATAAAACAGCCATGGGCCAACCTGATTGCATCAGGCAAAAAAACTATTGAAACGCGGGAATGGGCGACGCTATACCGGGGCCAGGTTCTCTTGGTATCTTCCAAGGTCCCAAACATTGAGCCTGCCGGATGTGCTGTTGCAGTTGCAAACCTTGTTGATTGCCGGGTGATGACAAAGGCGGACGAGGTTGCGGCCCAGTGTTCTATTTACCCCAACGCTTTCGCATGGGTGCTTCAAAATATAAGAGCCATTGAACCGTTTCCCGTGAAAGGGCAGCTTGGGCTTTATGAAGTGGATGTGACGCCAGAAAGCCTTCTGGACAGGAAACGGTCGCCGCAGGCTTCATTATTTGACTGAATGGGCCAAGGCACCGGACAAGCACCCGACTGACCTTGATCTTGAAAAGTGATTTTTGTAGGAAGAATTGGATGAAAAATCCGCCTATTTTACATGAATGAGGGCTTGTTCATGCCGCTTCCTTAGATATTGCTCATGTTCCTGAAAGAATATTGACGCCGCTCCTTTGGCACTCTTTACCAATTGTTCGATTTCGTTAAGAGCTTCCGGCAAGGTCACCCAAGCAATTTCTTCGCCGTGTCCAAGTAATCTTTTTGCGGTCGCCAAATCGTGATCCCGACGAATGTGTTTTTCCAAAAGGTCAGGTCGTTCAGTGTGGATCAGATGCCTTCCAATCTTCCTCAGGCGCGAATCCAAGAATCTTTCCACGATTTCAGTTCGTTGCGCCCACGGAACGTCGTGAAATTCCGTCATCAGTTTTTCGTCAGCCTCTTGCGGGAATCCGTCATATATTTGTTTTTCAACGTGGTTTGATGGCGCATATGTTTTTTGAATTGCTTCAAAGGCGGCCACGATCCGATCACGCAGTTTAGTGTTGCTTTCCAGAAATACGCAGCGACGTTCCAGTTCGTCCGGACCGTGTTCAATTCCAGCGCAGGTTTCCGGGGCTTCGTCGGATGAAAACAGCATTGGAGCCGCATTTGATTTCAGTTTACGGATTGGCTTTTTTGACTGGTCGAGGCGAACCATTAACTGCTGTTTCGAAAGCGACATCAAGGATTCGGGATTAACCTCTAAATTATAAACATACCATTCGGCAGTGTTAGCCTGGTTCTGACCAATTGTTGTAACCAAGTACGAATACGGTCTCCCAAAGTAAACGTCGCTTAAACAAAATATTCGCTCGTTGCTTATGTAATCAACCACCGCTGCTTTTGTACTGAACCGCATAAAGCACGACCAAATCCGGGCGGCCCTTTCTGCCAGCAGTTTGGACAGATAGATGGTTGCCTCCACATCCCCCATCGCATCGTGAGCATTTTTAATCGAAAAACCGTTCGCAGCCGCAACCGTTTCCAGCTTAAACTGCAGTTGCCCGTTACTGTCCTTCGGAAATGCAAGGGCATCAGGTGCATAAATGCTACAGGCCTGAACGATACGCATCACATCGGAGCGAGTGTTTCCACCTGCATTTGTCAAATAGGGATTGTGCAATGTTTTATAGAGCGCTTGGCGAACCAGCGCTTCATCGAATTTTATGGAATTCCAGCCCACAAACAACGCAGGTGACCACGAGAGTAATTTCGCGCGAACGGCACGAACCATTTCGTAATGTGATGGGAAAGAAGGGTCGATTAGCTGCGAAACTTTAAGTTTGTTTACCGTAATTGCGCCCGGCGCAGGCACTACATGAGGCAAAAGCCGACATCGAATGTCGATGCGATCGAGTTCATTGAAATCGGCGTCGGTTCGTACCGCGGCAAACTGTAAAATTTGATCAAAAAAGGTTTCAGTTCCCGTTGTCTCAGTATCATAAAAGATGAGACTCATGGTGATCTGGGCCTAGTCCTTTTGACTGCGATTTCCTATTCTATAAAGTAAAGCCTGCTTGCTGACGCGGAATTTTTTGGCAAGTTCTTCAATTGGGCCGTCGTCATCAATGTCAAATTGCTTTCCTTCCAACTCTTCCTCAATGAGTTTTTGGGGCATTAATAGTTCTGCTGCGAATTGGTTGGCCTGAATTTCAATCTCCTCGTTGCCAGTTGAAGAATTTGAATCCCGCATAAGGCCGATAAACTTTTTGTCTACATGGACGGAACTGGTGATCATTTCCAAATGAAGTTCCATATGACCGATTTCATGAGCGATGGTGAATCTTTGTCGGTTTGGATGATGGAGCGAGTTGACGCCGATGATTGGCACACCGTCTTTCACATAAACCATTCCTGAGAGTTCATCATCCAGAGGGGCAAACCGAATCTGCGCGCCCAAGGCCTTGGCAATTCTTTCGACCGGAACTGGAAACGATTTTATCGATTGTTTGTCGAGCACTTGTCGTGCGCGAGCATAAGGATCAATCTTTGCGATTTTTGACATTATTTCCTCCTTGTTTTACTTTTTTTGGGTTTTTGATATTTTAAGAAAACATTTTGGTAACCTGCTTTTTTTGCTGCCCCTTTAAGTCGGCGGGCAGTGGCAGTTCTGTGGCCTCACCCCCCACGTCATCCTGTGACTGTTCTGGCAACAAATCGAATGGCGATAATTGAAGCTGTACCGCAAACTTGAAAAGCTGGTGGACAAGAATGCTCTGTCGGCCTGTTTCTATGTTTGCGAGTGATCCTCTTGATATACCTAGCATTCGCGCCAGATTCTCCTGCTTGAGATTGAGTTTTTTGCGCCGGGCCTGAATTTTCGCGCCAATGAATTTGTAAATCGGGTCTGGAATCACTGTCTATTGATACAGGGTGACACCGCCCATGTCAACCTCACACGCAATGTGCGGCACACACGCACGAAAGTGCGTGTGTGCCTTGACATTGCAAACCCTGTAGGTTAGGGTTGGGTCGTAATGAGAGCAAACATTAACAGCAAGAACAAAGGAGCACATAATGCACACCGCAACTGAAAATGACCCCCATGCCGATAAAGCCGGGCATTTCCCGGCTACCATAAATGAACGAAAATTTGAATTCAAGGACCCCGTGCCAACAGCCCGTCAAATGCTGGACAAAGCGGATTTTCGCCCGGCAGATGATTGCGTTCTTATTCAGGTTCTGGCGCACGGAACGGTCGCAGTCGGCCTGGATCAGACGGTGGATCTTCGCAATCCCGGCGTTGAGGTGTTTTGGGCATTCAGGTCTGACCGGGTCTACCGGTTCACGGTGGACGAACGCGGATTTGATTGGGGCTCCTCCAAAATAAAAGAGCCGATGCTGCGGATGATTGCGCATGTGAAGCCGGATGAATTGTTGGTTCTGGAACGCAAGGATCGACCAGACCAGGTTTTGGGTCCGGATGACGAGGTCAATTTTGCAGAGCCGGGGACGGAGCATTTGAGAACCGAAAAGCGTTTCGTAAAAGTGTTTTTTAAGGACGTTGCCTATGAGCTTGCACCCGGGGTCTATACCACCGAACAACTCATGTCCAAATTTCCTATTGAGCCGGGGTATTTGCTGAACTTGAAAACCCCCGATGGCGAGCTTGTTACATTAAAACCCCATGAAAACATTCGCATCGAATGTGGTATGCACTTCTATAGCCAGGTGAACGGCGGAGGCTCTTCCTAATGGATGCCAAGGTCGAATTTGCCGCTATGCAGGCATTGCATGCCGATGCGGCTCTTCATGCTGAAAACAGTGTGCCTATCGTGCTGCTGCCGAATTTCAAATTTCGGGCAGGAGGCAAGACAATAACGATGGCGCTTCTATTGCACCCCTCAATCCATAGCGGATACACAACCCGACTTTTTTTCGAACAAAAGCTGGAGGGTATCGGGCAGAGCACTGGCTGGAAAGACCATACGGTGCTGGGCCGTAGTTGGTGGGCGCCATCGTGGAACAACGTCGTGGCCGAGCAGCCTTGGACCAGTATGTTGGGTGCGCATCTCCGAGCGGTATCATGAAAATCCGGTTTAAAATCACCCGCCAACTCTTGAAGTCCGTTCGACAGGACTTGGCGCGTCAGCACCCGTTCGCCTATGAGCGGGTCGGTTTCATTGCCTGCGGGGTGTCGGCTACGGTTGGTGACTTGTCTGTATATGCTCGCGCTTATCGTCCTGTCGCTGACGACGATTACCTTCGAGACAATTCCGTAGGGGCGATGATGGGGCCGGAGGCAATTCGCAAGGCTCTACAATGGGCAATGTCTGGTGTTTCCATATTCCATGTTCATACGCACTGCGGGCAGGGACATCCTGGATTCAGCAAAGTTGACCTTCGTGAGCAGGCCAAATTTGTGCCAAACTTTTTTCAGGTTGCACCGCGCTTTCCCCACGGTGCGCTGGTTTTAAGCCACACCCATGCGCGAGGTCACATTTGGTTGGGCGCAGATCAACCGGGCAGGATCATCAACGAATTTGTTGAAGTGGGCACGCCGTTGAAAGGATGGCAAACCAGGTGAGTCGATTTGAGCGGCAAAGCTTTCTCGGAACCGATAGTGAGGCCACGCTGTATTCTTCCACCGTTGGCCTTATTGGCCTCGGTGGCGGCGGCTCTCATATTGTCCAGCAATGCGGCCATCTTGGAATCGGCGGTTATGTCAACATTGACCCCGACCATATCACCGACACAAATACCAATCGGCTCATAGGCGGAACCTTGGCCGACATCGGACCCGCGACAGCCAAAGTTACGATCGCGCAACGGCAACTCGCGGGCTTGGTTGAACAGCCACGCATAATTAGCATTCGAGGCTCTTGGCACAGCGCCGTCTCCGAACTAACGAGGTGCGATGTTATTGCGGGTGCAGTGGATTCATTCATCGAACGCGAACAACTGGAACGCTTTGCCAGAAGGCACCTAATACCGTACATCGACATTGGGATGGACGTCCACGAATTAGGCGGCGAGCAATATTTAATCGGCGGCCAGGTCATTCTTTCAATGCCTGGCAAGCCATGTTTGCGGTGTGTAGGCTTGATTACGGATGAACGGTTGGCGCAAGAGGCAAAGAAATATGGCGCTGCGGGCAGTCGACCGCAAGTAGTTTGGTCAAATGGGGTTCTGGCATCAACCGCCGTCGGACTAATAACGCAATTACTGACACCTTGGTTTACGGATGATCGTGAATTTGTGTATTTGGATTATGATGGGAATCGCGGTACGCTGACCCCGAACGACCGGATGGCTTTATTTCGCAACAAGGTTTGTCAGCATCATCCGCCTGAGGAAACGGGCGACGCGCTTTTTGACATCAGGCACTTCAACAGCAGATCAGTGGAAAGCGGGACCATCGCGGCCAAAGGGGATGTGAAGGACGCCTCCGTCCCCAGAGTGCCAAGGTTTTGGCCTCGAATTGCACAAATCCTCAAATTTACTAAATGACTGTCATTTCTTTGTGGCCACGCAACCAAGGTAAGGCCCACCACTGCATCATTCTGCGGCGTTCAGGCAAATATTGAGCGTGGGTTGTAAGCGGAGCGAACCTTATCACGCCCCTTGTGGGCAAGTTGACGCTCTATCACGTCAGGGGCGAGCCGCATCGTATCCCGTTGTGATACTTATAAGTCTATCCGAACGACCCATGGACTGCGAGCACGAGAATTGTGCCCGAGTATTCGTTCAGGGCGCGATCAGGGCGCGAGGCACGCGCTGGTTCCGGCGGGGCTTGTTCCAGGGCTTTGCCCCAAAAAAGTCATCCTTGACGCGCAAGTGATGACCTGGGTTGACCTCACAAAGTTTCCGCCGCCGCGATCCATTCAAATTCGCTCAGAAATTCAGGATAGTTCGCCTTCAAAAAACGGATCACTTTCGCGTTCTCCAACAATTTTTTCGTGTAACCCTTCACCACCGTCAGATTCAGCACGTTCTCCCCAAATGCTTCGTCGATTGCCTTGAAATCCTTTTCCAATGACTCCATTTCCTGCTCCATGCGCGCGATTTCTTCCCGTGACAATCCCTCTTTGACTTTCGGGGTTTCAGAATCGACCAGTTGGTCTCGCGACGTGCCCAAGTAAAGCGCCTCGGCATATCCAGATGCGAATATGTTCGCATTCACCATTAACTCGGCCATTTCAATTTGCCGAACGCCTGTCACCTTTTTTAGAAACCGAAGTGCTTTGGGGCTGATCGGCTTGTCCTTCAGCATGTCGGACGCTTCGGCATGAATGCCGTCCAATAGATTCATGGATGCACGCACCGCGCTCAACGGCATGTCGAGGGCCGCAGCAATTCTCTCCGGCTTCACCCCGTTTTGCACGGCTTTGACAATCATTTTGTGCTCTTGGATGGGCTGCAACCGGCTGACCCGGGCGTTATAGGTAAAACTCTCGTCATCGGTTGCGATAATGCAGTCCGCCTCTGTCATACCCAACTCCTTTAAGGCGCTATGACGAAGATGCCCGTCGAGGAGCATGTAGGTGCCAGATTTATCCCGCTGCGGGTGGATTGCCAGCGGTTCGATCAGCCCCACCTCTTTGATAGAGGTTAGAATCCTTTTGTACCGGCTGATCGTTTTGTGCGGATTTTTCATTCGGCGTAGAGGTAAAATCAGATCAAGCGACACTTTGATCGTTTTCATCTCGAACGCCACTTTGGCAGCACTCATGCGGCCTCCTCATGTTTGTGGGACGTTTTCGTCCATAGGTATTTTGGCATCGTAAACAAAGCTTCGGCCCTCAGCAAATTGACAAAGTTTTCGTCCCCAACCAGCTTGTCGAACGCCTTCACCAAAAACAGAAGCTTCTCCTCGCATAATTTCGCTTTCCGCACCTGGAGCTTCTGGCGCTGACACTCGCGCCTGTAAATGCTCACCATGCTATCGGCGCTGGCGTGGCTGTCTCGATCATCTCGAACCCGTGTTTTTCCGAGAAAACGTCGTTGCTCGATAATGCGCTTCACCACCCGAATGGAAATATGGTTCAGTTTTTTGCTTTCGAGTCCCTTGAGCATTTCCCGCTGCATTTCCACGTCATCGGTTTTCGCGATGTCCATTGCAATCCAAATTGGAATTTTGCCATTGAGCGCTTCAGTGAGAAGCCTCTCTTCTCCGGCCCGCTTCAGCGTCATCAAATTGCTGACATACGATTCAGAAATTCCCAACTTTTTTCCAATATCGCCATTGCCATAGCCAGCGACCTTCAACCGCTCGATTTCGCGCAACAAGTCTGCCGGCACGGGAAATCGCCGGGCCGCATTCTCCACCAAACTCCGCAGCAACCGCTCTTCCTTGCTCACCTCGACTACAATCGCCGGAATTTCTTTGTAGCCCAAGGCCATGCAAGCCTCAATTCTTCCCTGCCCGCAGACCAGATCATAACCTGGCTCACTTCCTTCGTCCGCCGCACGACGGCTCACCTGAATTGGCTTTTTCAGCCCAAGTGTTTTAATGCTGTCCACAATCAGCTCAAATTTTGCTTTGTTCCGAAGTCTCGGATTGATAATGCGAATGTGGTCGATTGGAATCATTTGTACGTCGTCGTTCATGCGGTCTCCTGTAGTTTTGTGCGTTGAGCCATCCCGAAGAGATATTCCAGCGTGTCAAAGCGATACGCGTCCAGGTAAATGCCGTTCTCCTCCCCAACATGCAGGTTTTCCCAAGTCATATCAATTGCTGGCAGCAGGTAATAGTCGCGGATTCCGGCATTGGCTGCGTCCATCCGCACCGCGACGGTAATGTCCGGTTTTAACCCGTCATCCAGTCGAACCAGCCATCGCGACGACCCGCCAGGCGTCGTGCAGTGTCGGCACAGGACAATGGAAACCCGGAGTTCCTCATTCAAATGAACAATCTGGTGTTCTTTGTCCCATCGTGCCACGGCGCCGAGTTCCTCAATTTGGCGTACCACCCGCGCCACCAACACGGGATGCTCTTGGCGGAGACGGCGGTTGATTTCGACAAAATCATAATCAATGCCGGGGTCGTAGCCGATTAGCCGGTACGCTGAGACCAAACTTCCAAAACGAGAACGAAACGCGGTGCTGGAAGGAAGGTCGTCGGCCTCGTCGATCAGTATGCCGCAGATGCGACCATGCTTGTTGAGCACGCCGCGCAATTTCTCCAGCATTTCATCATCCGAAAGTTTCCGGCTCCGAGCCAGGATGATGCCTTGGGCCGTGTGAAAAAGGCTGGGTTCCACAATGGCCTCAAACTTGCCGTCCCCACGAATCCATTTTTCCTGCGGGTTCACAATGTGTTTGAGTTTCAGTTTGAAAGACGTGCGATGATAAACATTGTTGCCGATATATTTTTCGTTGGTGAGCACCTGATGGACGGTGGAACGGTTCCACGCGCGCCCAAAGTCGGTGAGCACTCCCTGGGCGTTCAGCACCTTGGCAATTTCCGATTCGCTTTTTCCTTCAACAAATGCCGAATACATCCACCGAACAGTTTTGATTTCCTCCTCCGGCCCTGGAATCAAGATCACCCGGTCAGTTTGAAGGCTTTTATGCTCTCCCATTTTTAGCACGGCTTTTTGCTGGCCGCTCTGATCAACCAGTACGCGCCGAAGGCCGAATCCAGCAGTGCCGCCCTGCTTGAACCCCATTTGGATTAACCGACAGGCTCCTTGAAAAACTTTGGATGACAATTCGCGGCTGTATTCACCAGCCATCGTCCGCTTCATGGTTTTCATGACCGAGGACATCGGGCTGCCGTCATTTTCAAATTGCTCGGCACAATAATGGACCGAAACCCCGGCACGGCGGCAGATATATTCGTAATAGGCGCTTTCGTCCGCGTCCTGAAATCGCCCCCACCGGCTGACATCGTACACGAGGATGGATGAAAAATTGATTTGCCCGTCCTGAACATCCTGAATCATCCGCGCCAGCGATTCGCGGCCTTGGATATTTAGTCCGCTCTTGCCCTCGTCCGAGTATTGCTTAACGATCTGCTTTTCACGGCGTTTGGCGTACTCTGTTATGACGTCCATCTGGTTGCTGGTTGAGTACTGCTGGTGCTCCGTGGACATTCTCACGTAAGCGGCGGCATTGTTTGGTGGTAGGTTTGATGGGCCAGTGCTCATGCAGAAGTTTTCATTTACGCGGAAAGAGTCTGAGTAATTTGACAATCATGGAAACAGGGATGGCCTCACTTTCAAATTGCTCGGCGCAATAATGAACCAACACCCCGGCTCGGCGGCAGATGAATTCATAATAGGCGCTTTCATCGGCATCTTGAAATCGGCCCCACCGACTGACATCGTACAGAAGGATGGCTGAGAAATTGATTGGTCCATTCTGAACATCCCGAATCATCTCTGCCAGGGATTCGAGGCCCTTGGCACTCAAACCGCTCTTGCCTGCGTCAGAATACTCTTTGACGATTTGTATTCCCCGGCGCTCGGCATATTTTCTGATGGAGTCCATTTGGTTGCTTGCCGAGTCTTGGTTCTCCGTGGCCGTTCTCACGTAAGCGGCGGCACTGATGGGTGGTGGTACAGTTTGGCTGGTGCTCATACGAAAAGAAACTCGTTGCCACAAGTGCGGACTGCACAATTGCGGATTTCCCGTGACTTGAAATTAAGATCGACGTCCTTGGAGGTGCGCCGTTTATCGCTCAAAGCTAATTCAGAGACCATTTTCATTTGCGCGCAAAGATTTCCACGCGTTGGCTTTCAGTGAAATACATAAGTTGTGTGGAGCCACGTCAGTTCGGTGGCGGGCCGTTGGAGAACGGCGAGTGGCAACGATAGCGACCGAACAGGGTGACGCCAAATCGGTCCACAAGCACCGTTGTAATTTTTTCAAGGTCGCCCAAAGTTGCGGCCATGACCTTCCACCATCCAGAAGCGTCCGAATGAGGCGGCGAGCGCGAGACGACGGACCTGATGATGCGGTCAATCCGTGGATGCCAGTTTGAAAAGCGATTCCAGGACCGTTTCAAAAGCGGTAGCCATGAAAGTGCGTTGGTGTTGAGTGTTCCGCCAAAATACTCGTTTATTGTGAGATTTAAAACCAACCGATAGGGTTGGACGAATGAGGGAAGGATGCTGACCGTTTTACCGCATTCACAACATCGAAACCTCCGCACACAAATGCGCAGAACGCCACGTTTTGGACTGGTGACATTTCGGGAATAATACCCCAACGCCTTGAGGGCATTCGTCGTGTCACAGTGAGGGCACTTACATGGCGGCTCGACACCCTGATGGAAGCTTGTGCCCACGTAATCATCGGCGCTCACCGGCACTGCGCGAATGATCTGCATGACAGTCAAATCAATCTTGCGCAGCAATTTTATGAGCCAGGCATTGCATTTCGCCGCCGGGTGCGATGTGAGCAAACCAGACTTCATCCGCCAGAGCGGCGACGAACTCGTTTCGGCGGACGGCGAGACTTGCGGTAACACGGCGGTTGCGTTCGACGAAACAGGAGAGAATCAAGAGCCGACCGTCGGAGAGCGGCTGCTTCCAGTCGGGAGGAAGGCGCATGTTCTCAAGACTGCGGGCCGGACAGATAATGACCGGCTGGCTTCCGCGCAAAAGGATGCTGAGACACTCCTTTTCCACCGGCGAATGAAAACCGCTGATGACGCAGCGGCCAAAGTCGCGCCACCGGGCAGCTTGGTCGTAGGTGGTGAGGATGGCTTTGCCGGGGCAGCGGGCGGAACAGAACAGCGCGGTTTTGGGCAGGGCGAGCAAATCCAGATTTCCAAAGGCAGACAGTTGCGGTGGAGCATCATCGCCCAGCTTCCCGCGCAAACGCGCCGGGTAAAGCGGGCTGCTGGCATGGAGGACCGTTGGGGTCATGGTGATTCCGATCACTCCTCCTCGGTTTCGGTGTCGCGGCCAAGGCGGTATTTGATGTCGTAATTCACGATGAAGTCCAATTCCTCCTCTGTGAACCCATAGTGCTCCGCAAGCACTGTGTCGATTTCGTCGATTATGGGCTTGGACTTACCGGCTTTATATATCTTCTGCTCAACGGCCCCGCGGGTTTGCGACTGCATTGTTTGAACCTCCGCGTTATGTTCGATGGATTTCACGAGTTTCCCAGCAATCTTGTCCAGGTCGGCGAGGATGCTTTGGGAGGCGCTTGAGAATCGAAAACCAAATATCATGTAGTCCTTGAGGTTGTACATGTCGAAGTGGGAGGAGTAGTACCACCAGAACGTGGAGCTGCTGATTAGGGCAACAGCTTGTCTGCCAGAAATACCCTGTAGATATGCCACCTTGCCGCTAACAGCCTCAGAGTCGAAGGGAGTGTCCAGTGCGACTTTCCAGTATCTTCCACCTGCTGTGCGGTATGCGACTAGGTTCTTGGTGGGCAGCGTGGAGCGGAAGTGTTCGATGGGGTCATTTGAGTAGAGTTTCCTGAGAAGGGAGGTTTCGATGGCTACGTTCTTGAGTTTGAGGATGGTACGTGTTCGGCCTATGGACTCGTTGTCTTGAAGTGAGTAGGCGATGGTCGGGAAGAGATTGTCGCGGGTCTTGGAGGCCCACCGATTTATCCCAGTTGTGGCGAGGGTGGGTGGTTGCGCTTCCGCACCGAAGATCTCGATGACCAGTCTTTGGTCCACGCCGCTGAATAGATTGCTTGGACGCTCGTCGAAAGCGGACACCCAGAGACTTCTTCCCTTGGCCCCCGTGTTTGGTTTCACGAGCGACTGTAGCGCAGCCATTCGATCTGTGTTGATGGACGGGAGTGGAACAATGAGGCCGACGCAACCAGACGGTGAGGTCAACGAGAGGCTCCTTTCGGCGCAAAAAGCGTGGAGGTTGCCGCATGACAGCGTTGCGTAGTTCCTGACCTGGTACTGGCTTTGTAACTTCGTGCCGTATTCGACGTACGGTGGGTTGCCGATGGTGACATCGAAGCCGCCGCGAGCGATAATGCTGTAGAACTGGATGAACCAGTGGAACGGCTGGTGGGACTTCAGCCAGTTGGAGTAAGCGGGCTTGTCGCTCACTTTGACACCATATTCGCGCGCCAGATAGCAGTTTAATTCGTCTTCGAGTGTCTTGAGTTTGGTTTTTAAGTCGGCTTTATCCTGGGCCGTGACGATGCCACCGAGTTCGGTCTGCTGCTGACGGAAGCTGCGATATGCCGCGTCGGCGATCTGTAGTTTGTCCTCGAAGGTGGCGTAGGCGTCTTTTTCCCCCAGCACACCAAGGCGCATTTGGTCGTGGCCGGACGTCTTCTCCGAGGTGAGGCACTTGCGCACTTCCTGCGCCGTGGCATAACCGACGAGTGTGTTGCCGGCGCGGATGTTGAAGTCAATGTCCGGGAGCGGTTCGATGCCGAGGTTATCGCGTCCAACGTCCGGCTCGACCTGAGCGGCGAGCTTGAGGAACAGGCGCAGTTTGCAGATTTCCACCGCCTCTTCCATGATGTCCACGGCGTAGAGATTATTGATGATGATGGATTTGAGGACGAAGTAGCGCCGGTTGGGGTGCGCGTCAACGCGGGCGAGGACTTCGGTAAATTTTTTGTGATAATTTGGATGGGTCTTTTTGCCGTTCTCACCCCACTCCGCCAGAAACGCCTCCATGCGGTCCAGACAGGCTTCGTAAAGGGGTTCAAGTATATTGAGGGCGGCAAAGATGAACGCGCCTGATCCGCCAGTAGGGTCAAGGACGGTGATGGTGGTGATGGGCTGCCACAGGGCCATGAGTAAATCCGGGCCTTCGCAATTCTGGATGACATCCTGCGCGAACTGGCGGAGATCAAGATTCAGGGTGATGAAGTCGTTCACTTCCAGGACTTGGCCGGTGGCGAGTTTCTGCCTGACTTCCCCGTAACGCTGTCGGCGGGCGACGACTTCACGCCAGATTTCGGTAGGCAAGGCGTAGTCGCTGGGCGCGGGTCTATTCCACACTTTGCGGCGTTCGATCAGGTTTGGCTTGGTGGTATCGAGTCCGGCGGCGATTTCCGGCGGAAGTTTTTTATCGGTACCATGGCGCACGGCGGGATAAATGAAGCGATCAGGATTTTCGCGCAACAAATCCCAGACGGTTGGGCCGTTGGGATTTTCAAAAGCCACCTTGCACTTGGCGCGGGCGGCGTCAAAGAGGAAAGGCAGTACGGTATTTTTGCTGATGTATTCGGTGATGTCCTCCTTGCTGTAATAGGCTCCCATTTGTTTCTGGTTGATGTATTTCTCGAAGATGTAGCCAAGAACATCGGGATTGATCTCGTTGTCGTCGCGGAGCGGGCGCTCATCCAAGTGCCATTGGTATTGATCAAAATAATTAAAGATGCGCTCGAAAGCTTTGTCGGGAATCTGGATGACCTTGCCGTAGCGTTCCGGCTTCTCAAGCTCATGCACGTCGAACAAGCCACCATTGAGATACGGGATGTTGCCGATGAGTTTTTCAAGGTCAGGTGCGCGGTCCTTGCGGCGTTTGCCGAAGCCTTCACGGAACAACCGGAGCAAGAAATAACGGTAGAAGGTGTAGAACTGGTCTTTGCCCTGTTCCCTTTTGCAACGGTCCAAACGGTTGCGAAGGTAATCGTGGTCGCCATCGAGGAAGCCCTTGCGCTGGATGAAATAGACGAACATCAGGCGATTCAGCATGACGGAGGCATACCATTCGCGGTCGGCCACTTCGCCGATGCCGTCAATGAATTTAAGGAACGCGATGCGGTGCGCATCGAAGTCCTTGTAGAATTTTTTTGTGACGCGCTCGATGTCGAACGCGGCCTGTGCTCCGGCGGAAAGAGTGAGGGTATGAACATCGCCCCGTTCTTCGTCTTCGAGTGAAATATAGAGGTGCTGGAGCTTCTGGAGCAGCGAGTCGCCGGGCTGCGTGCGATTGAACTCATGGGTGCGGGCGGCGAGCGGCTTGCCTGTTTTGCGGCGCACCCACATCCACGATTGCTGGGTGCCGTCGCGGGTGGGAAAAACGATGAGATGTTCAAAGCTGGTCTGAGTCAGGGCGCGGTCAAGTTTCAACCGCGTGGTGTGGTCTGGCAATTTACCGTCGGCGTTGGCGCATAGCCAGGCGGTGAAGCCGCGTTTTTCGGCGATGGCAGTAAAAGCGTAATCAGTTTCACCGGCCCGGAGCGTGAGTTTTTGACGACAGGGTTCCCAGCCGAGTTCCTCGACAAACAACTTGCTGAGATTCCCGTTTTGCAGGAGGGGGCGGGCGCGTTGGAAGTCGAGGGGCATAGGTTAATCTTTACGGATGCCAAGGGAGCAAATGATTTTGGGTTCGCGGGCTTCGGCATCGTCTTTCGGGATGCAAAGCCGGTCTTCCTCATGGAGCGAAAGGACGAGTTCAAAAAGTTTTTCATCGCTGACGCCAGTGCGGAGTTCGCGGTTAAGGAGATCGCGGGCGGATTCGGTGAGCGGGGCCTCGTAAATTTCATCAATGGCCTGATGAAGCGGTTTGATGTCAAACAGGCTGTCTTTGACCTGGGCGGCATAATCTTTAAGCCGCTCATAGACCCGGCGGCGGGCGCTGGAAGGTTTGCCAAGCTGGCCGCCGGTGGTGATGTGTTCGGTTTGGATGGTGCTGACGGCTTTTTGGACGAGCGGATGGTGATTGATTAGGCGCGGGAGCGCCGGGGTGGCCGGTTCGCACGCGGCGGCACGCAAGATTTCGTGCTGGCTTTCGGTGACGGTGCGGCCTTCATCGTCCGCCCAAGCGAGCGCATCGTTGCCGTCGGCGGTGCGGACGTAAACCATGACGCCGGGGACGGGCTGGGGGCCAGAGGCGGCGGCGGGTTTGGCGGGAATGGCGGACAGGGCTTTGGTGGAAAAGACAACGCCTGGCAGATCGGGGATGATTTTTTTCAATGTCGGATCGGTGTCACAAGCGTTTTTCCAAATCTGGTAGGCCAGTGAGGCAAGATCCACTTCGTCGTCCGTCGGGTCGTCCAGGACGCCGGATTTCTCGGTGAAAAGGTCGCGGATGACAGTGTCGTGTTTTTCGTCCTCGAAAAAGGTTTCATCGGTGCCAACGACTTCGGCGTTTTCCTGGAGGCGCTGGCGGACGCGCATACGCAGACGGATGAGGCGTTCGACGCCTTCGGCGGGGACAAAGGAGTAGCAGAGAATTTCCTCCGCCTTTTGGCCGATACGGTCCACGCGACCGGCCCGCTGGATGAGGCGAATGATGGCCCATGGCAAATCGAAGTTCACAACGATGGCGGCGTCCTGGAGGTTTTGGCCCTCGCTGAGAACATCGGTGGCGACCAACACGCGGAGTTCTTCAGCGGGCGAAACGTAGTGGGGCGAGCCTTTGTCCCGCGCCTTGTTGCTTTCGGGACTGAAACGGCGGGCATAGTTGGATGGCGATTCGGTGTCGCCGGTGACGCCCGCCATGTGCTTAATTCCGCGTTCCTGCAACTGCTCGGCAAGGTAGGAGACGGTATCGGCGAATTGGGAGAAGATGAGAATTTTCTGGCTGGGATGTTTTTTGGTCAGAAGTTTATGGAGTTCGGCCAGTTTATTATCCTGATCTGGTTGCCATTGGCCAGCGAGTTCAAGGATGGAGAAAAGCCGCTGGGCGTCCTGCTGAAGGTGCTGGGAAAGGTCTTCGACAAAAACATCGGAGCGCAACCAATCGAAATTGCGGGCGTGGTCGGTTTTTAGCGTTTGATAGCCTGCGGCTCCGGCTTGGGCGAACTCGGCGAGGTTTTGGGCGGTGATTTCGGTTGGCTTGGCGGCGGCGGCATCGTCCGCGCCAAACATATTGCTATCGCTGTCGTGATCTTCGGTGCGGGTGTCGAACAGCGCAGAATCCTGGGTGCCGATGGGCAGGTGTAAACCTTTCTCCAGTGCGTGCAGAAAAATATAATTGCGCAGAATGTGGCGGCGGACGGAAAGCAGGAAGGCATGGCCGCTGCTTTCCAGCCGCTTGAAAAGGTTGGTGCGGCAAAAACCGATGAGCCGTTTGCCAGCGCGGGAGAGGTTGTCCATCATTTCGGCTTCGTCCTGGGACGGCGGCACGTCGAGGGTGGGCTTTAAATAATTGGCGAGGCCGTAGCGTGGAAGGTGCAACATCCGCACGGTGTCCACCACTTTATCGGAATAAAGCCGGGCGTATTGGTCGGCCTGGTCGCTGTCGCGAATCTTGAACGCCAGAGTCTTGGGCTGGCGTTTGGGGAAATGGAAACGGCTGCCGCCTTCAAGGATGAGAAAGCGGCGGTCCTCCTTCACCTTGGCGCGGTCGCACTTGGGACACTTTTCCTGAGTGGGCAAGAGGACGGTGAAACACTTGGGACATTCGGTGAAGGCGTAGTTGCGTTCGACAAAGCTGCGAGTGCGGCGGACCATGAACAAGCGCATTAACTCACGCCAGTCGTCGGCATGGCCGCTTTTCTCGAAGGCGGAAAGGCAATTGACGGCACACTGATGGCGGCGGGTAAATTCGTCGGGCCGTCCGTCGCAATCACGCCGCAAGTATTCTTCGGGCCGGATGCCGACTGCATCGTCTGGATTGATAAACAGACGAAGTTGGTTGGCGAGATCAAGGTAGGCTTTGTTGTAGGGCGTGGCGGAAAGAAGAATGACTTTGCTGGCGTTGCGGGCCAGATAATCGCGGACAGCGGCCCAGCGTCGGCCCTCGCGATTTCGCAAATTGTGGCTTTCGTCAATGATGACAACGCGGTAACGGCGAAGATCGGGGAGACTGTTTTGCGCCTGAGTGACGGAGACAACCTCGGCGATCAAGCGGTAGCGGTGGGCGTAGTCCTTCCACATGCCGACAAGATTTTTGGGGCAGAGAATGAGGGTTTCGAGAGAGCGCGGCGGGTCTTGAAAAACGCGGGCCAGCGCGGTAGCCATGAGGGTTTTGCCAAGGCCAACAACGTCGCCAAGAATGACGCCGCCGCGTTTTTCCAAATGGCGGGCGGCGATGCGGACGGCGGCGGATTGAAATTCCAGCAAGGTGCCACGCATGTCCGAGGGGATGGAAAATTCTGACAGGCCGGCGCGGGCTTCTTCGGCCAAATGGTAGGCCATTTTGACATAAATCTGATAGGGCGGCGGACATTCTGGCCGCGCCCAACTCTCGTCAATCACCTGAATCAGTTCCTGGGTGATGTCCACGCACCAACGATCATCCCACCGATCCTTAAACCATTTAGCAAGTTTATCGGTGGCGTCCTGGTCAAGCACGTCCACGTTCAATTCGCCTTGATGGGACAGGCCCGAAAGTGTGAGATTGCTGGAACCGAGAAAGCCAGTGATGGGATTGTTGGGGTCGGGGCGAAAGCAAAGGTATAGCTTGGCGTGAAGCGTGTGGCGGAGAAATAATTTTACCACCACTTTGCCCGCTTTGAGTTGGGCGGAGAGACGGCGAAGTCCGGCTTCGTCCGCGTCGGTGGGTGCGCCAAACGTGAGTTGAGCGCGGAACTCCTCGGCAAGACGGCGTTTTAAGCGGATGACCGCCTTTTGGCTGATTTCTTCCTCCTCCGGCAAAAGGCTGTACGCCTGGCGAAGTTCGTCCTGAGCGAGTCGCTGCATACCAACGATGAGACGGCATTGTGCTCCTTCGCCTCCGACCCATTGGTCGATCAAGGTATCTATGGCTTTCCAGCCGCGCAAATTGAAATAGCCGACGCAAAAGTCGGCCCGTTCGGAGACGCAAAGTGTTTGCGCCAGCGCGGGAAGCAAATCGGCTTCGATGTTGTCGAAGATTCGGGGCATGG
This sequence comes from uncultured Verrucomicrobiae bacterium, assembly GCA_963764165.1. Taxonomy (GTDB): domain Bacteria; phylum Verrucomicrobiota; class Verrucomicrobiia; order Limisphaerales; family Palsa-1400; genus Palsa-1400. Next base: position 1,079,879 of record CAVXRD010000001.1, on the reverse strand, counting down.
CTGTTCGCTCGCGTGCGAATCAGCCCTGTTTTTGACTGTCCTTTGTGGGAACCCTGGTGACTGAAATAAAAGAGGGACGTACTTACTTACGTCTCTCCTCAGGCACCTAGGGGGCCCACGAAAGAACGCTTTCAGCACGCCCCAGGCGGGGCGTGCATCAAGCGCTGTCTTTCGTGCGAAATTTCCTAGGTTTCGAGGGGAACAGCAGCCGAAGCTACGCGAAATGTATTTTTATAAAATTAGTTAATCGTCATTTTAAATCTCTGAATGCAGGGGAGTTTATCCATAACGACCCTTCGGCGACAAGCGAGTTCGCTCCTGCCCGGCAGGATGGAATTTGGGCACATGGCGGGATATGGGCAGAAGCCATCTGACGATTCTGGGAAAATACCTGACGATTATCTGACGATTGCGGGCAATTTCTCCCGTTCGATTTAGAATCGGTGGGACTTGCGCGCCTGAGCGGGGCAAGCCCTTTCTTTAGAGGACAAGTTGACGATTCTGGAAAATACGTTGACGATTAAACCACACCTGTTTGGCGGGTTTGGGACGGGCTTTTCCTGGCACCGGCCCAACTCCATTGTGCGGAATTATCGGGGTGGCCGGTGGCCGATGGCACGATTGTCAATTTTATGAAACGATTCCGCCGAAGGATGTGGATGCCTCCGCGTCCAATCCCCTGATGCTCCAAGATGCAATGTCCCAATATTGTCTCCTTCCGCCCACAGGGTTCTGGTTCAAAAGTCCCATAAAAGTCTTATTTCCGTTTGAAAACATCGTGCGCACCTCCCCGGCGGGATATGGGTAGGAGCCATCTGACGGTTCTGGAAAAACACCTGACGATTATTTGGCGATTTGCTGCCGTCTCATTTCAGTCGCCGGAGCACGGTGGCTTGTGAGTTCCTGCATGAGCCAACTTTACGATTACCGAAAAATGCTTAACGATTAGTTTACGATTCACTTGGGGATTTGAGCCGGTATCGGGTGGAGCGACCGGAGCCGATTTTTTCTGCCAAACCCAATCGAACCAAAGCCGCAAAATCTTTGGAGGTTATTGGACGGGTGATTCCAAACTTGGCCTCACACTGACGGCTGGTCAATTCTTCCCCAGCCACAAGTAGCGTAGCCATTTCCTTCTGTCGCTCAGTTAGTTGTTGCTCCACCGATGGCGGCACGGTTTTCCTGGCACGACCGGCGGGAACACGTAGCCGCCTCAAATTGTTCCCAGGCCCTGCAAAAATGATTTGGAAATAGCCGGTATCTGTTGCGAGTCGTGGCTGTTCAAGCCCGTGGTCAACCATCTGGTCGTGCATTCGTCGGAAACCACTGCCGCGTTCCTCAATGCGATGAAAGAAGGAGAGGCACTGAGCGAGAATCGGGTTGCGGGAACACGGACGATATTTCCTGGACCGCAGTTTTTGTAATGTGATTGGCGGCGGCGGCAGTCCGGGACTGGAAATGACAACTCGGTCGGGAAAAACTTCCAACATGATTTTGCGGGAGCCGTCCTCGTAATCCCGATGAGCGACAGCATTGACCAAGGCTTCGCGCAAAGCCTCAGCGGGATATTCGTCAAGTCGGACGCGATCAAGCCCAACGATGCGGATGGGGTGTCGGGTGTTGCGTTCGACAAAGGCAATCGCTTGCTCGATGGCAACCGGCATCGGGGCACGTAAATCTGTGTGGTCGGACGGATCTCCATCCGGCTCGATACCGCGATAGGCGTCGGCCAATATCCTGCAATGTGGAAAAACGACAGACGGATCGCGAGCCAGCAGAACGATGCCCGCAGCGGTGGGGTAATGGCCGCCAGTCTCCGGGTCGTTCCAGACCAGGCCGCGCGCAAGCAGATCGTGAAGCAGGTCTTCTGCTGAAATGCCCCGTGCTTCCTTTTGTTCGGCGCTTGCAACCAACCGCCGTGCGGTTTCGTGGTCGAGGTCTTCCCAGCGGAGACGCTTGAGGGCCTGAAGCTCGAAATTGGATGTTGCCGTGATAGTCTGCTCTGCGATTTCGTTTTCGTCGGACGTTGGTTCAATGGCGAACCGCTCCTTCAGGATTTTCAACAGCGAAGCACGGACCTCCCGGAGCAATTCGAGCAAATTGCCAAAGCGTTTGTATTTTAGCCCGCCTTTGCCGATTTCCTTGAGAAAGTCGGCTGTTCCCGGCTCGCGCTGGAGTGTTGCGTCACCCTTGATGAACGCCAGCACCGGCAGGCCCTTGTTTCTCGCTAGGCGATACTCCTGCCGCGTGATGGAAACGCCGTCAACGGCGTGGCCATATTCTTTCCAAATGATGGTCAAACAAATCTCGCACCCGCTAAGGAGCGCGAGGCATTCTTGAGCGGCGTCCTTTGGGGAAGCTGGCTCAAATTCGTAGAGCACTGGCTCGCAGTGGACTTGAAGAAATGCGTCGGTCGAAATGAGCGACAGAACGGCGAGGCGTTCGTTCTCCAATTCCTTTTGAACGGAACTGATAAAGATTCGGAGCTTGCTCATGTGCGCCCTCCGTATTCATAGACGGCAATGCTCTGGCCGACGTTCATCGTAAGATAAACGTCGATTGCTCGTCGCGTTCGCACGGACATTTGCGGTATTCTTTTTGAGTTCACTTATCAATTGCCATCCGACTCTACGCAAATACCACAGCCTTGGCTGCGTTGTCACGAATGGAAGGATATTCATTCGATTCAAGTGCATCTGCATGAGGCTCGAATCGGGGTTCGTGAATGCGAGGTCGTCCGCATGGACAAGCCGACCCGAATGGGCTGACATCTTAGCTTCGGTCTGGCCTTGCGGCGCGGAGAGTGAAGCGAAGGAATGGAACAGGGCGTCAGGGGTGGAATCCGTAGCGGAACGCCGCGACGCAAGTCCAGACGGAAGCCAAAGGGAAGCCGTGACGAACGCACATTTTGGCGACTGGAGCGGACAGGGGCGGGCGGGGTGAGGGACGCCCGCTGTCTGTGGAAGGAGCCGAAATGTGCGTTGGTCGCGGCGGGGAGAATTGAGGCGGCGTCTGCCGTCCTCGACATTACGCGGCTGCATGGGCGGGTTTTCCTTTCTCATCGGTTGCAGGCAGAAGCAAATCTTTCACCGAATCAAGTTGTTCATAAAAGTGGCGCTGCCAATTGATCAGGCGTTGGCGGTCCATTATGGTGAAGTCTGAATCCTTCAGCGCGAGCGTGGGTGTGGCCTTGCTCCGCTGCAATCCTTCCACCAGCCATTTATACATCTGCTTCACATGGATTTCGCGCGCGCCCAAGTCATTCAACAGCTTTTGGCGGATTTTCGATTTGTCGAACAAATCAAAGCCCTCGCCATGGACTTCGTTGCGAACGATAAGGAAATCCGGCTTTCCGGCAATCCCGCCAACGAGGCGTTGAAGCTGGTGAATACTGTCCAGTTCATGATTGACCGGGCTGGCGATGGTCAGGGCAGTGCCAATGCCTTCAAGTATGGTATGCAACCCTGTCTCCTCGAAATACTTGAGGAAAATGCGGGTTGAAGCGGCGCGGCAATCCACCACCACCACATCTTTGTCTTCCAAAGGTTCCACCATGCGGTCCATGTCCGTTGGCGTGTTAGGGTCAATGAAACCGACTTCCGAATGGAAGCGTTTCAAGGTCGAATTCTCGTCGTCGCTGTCGAAGGCCGCGTGGGCAATATCGCGGTCCTTGAGGTATTGAATGAAGTTCACGGCAAAGAAGCTTTTGCCCACGCCGCCTTTGCCATTGAGGATGAGTACGAGTCGTTTTTTCATTTTGTTCATATCGTTTATGGTTCTTTGATGAATTCCACCTCGGCGATTTGCGGCCCGTCCGCATTTGGGTTTCGGGCAGGTCGAAGCGAAAGGATTTGAGCCGCTTGGCGGATGGGAGTTGCCGGTGTCTGAGCCGTCTTTGCCCGCCGCCTGGCGGTCCGCTCCTGCAAGATGTCGCGGCAGAAATGCCGGACGGTGGTGTCGGTGACTTGAAGGCCGTGCCGCTCGCGCAAAATGGCGACGATGGTGTCGTACGAGGCGCGATTGCGCCGGAGTTCCCGAATGAACTCAGCGTGCGGATGAAGTCCGGCGTAGCGTTTGGGCCGCTTCGGGCTGAAACGCGCGATCAATTCCGCCGCTGACTCGTTTGGAATGTTCATTCGGAACTTGTTTCCGAACTGGTTTGGAAAATCGCTTCGGAAAACGGTTTCCATCCGCCCCCTTGCTCCAGCAAGGAGACAAGCGTCCCATAACCAATTCACATTATAGGTAGCATCACCGACCAGATTTTTTGCGCACACCTGGGAGCAAAATTTTACCCGCTCGATGATAGTTTTGAGACATGCTGGCGACGAAGGCCCAATACAGTTTGTCGAATGCGGAGGAATACTTTAATGAGCATTTGCAGGTCGGCGACTATTATATGGAAGGTCGTCGGGTGATGGGACAATGGATTGGACAGGGCGCGGTATCATTGGGGCTTGCAGGAGTGACGCATACGGATGAGTTCCTGAAACTGTGCCGGAACCTTAATCCAAGTACGGACGAACGATTGACTCAACGGCATAATGGAACACGGATGGAAGCAGGGAAGGACGGCAATTTACATGAGGTTGCCAATCGCCGGGTGTTCTATGATTTCACATTTTCGCCGCCCAAATCGGTGTCCATTGCGGCGTTGGTGGGAGATGACCGGCGAATTCTGGAAGCGCATGATGAGGCTGTGCAGGTGGCTATGCGGCAACTGGAAATGTACGCGGCCACACGAGTTCGGAAGCAGGGGGAGACATCATATCGTCTGACCGGCAATCTGGTTGGCGCAGTTTTCCGGCATGATACGTCAAGAGAGTTGGACCCGCATTTGCACACCCATTGCATTCTGTTCAATGCCACGAGGGATTCAGTCGAGAACCGTTGGAAGGCATTGGAAACTTGCGAAATGCTGATGGCCAAAAAATTCACGATTCAGGTCTATTACGATGAACTGACCAAGGCGCTGGTGCGTTTTGGTTACGGCATTGAGAACAATCCGCGCGGGGATTTTGAAATTCGGGGCGTCTCCCAGGAGTTGATTGGGCGGTTTTCCAAGCGGCATCAGGAGATTGACCGGAAAACGCGGGAATTGCTGGCCAGAGAACCGGAGAAGGCCGGTCGCAACATCAACGCCATCCGGGATCATATCGCCCACAAGGAACGGGCGCGAAAGATCAAGGACGTGGGAATTGCCCGGCTGCAATCGTTGTGGAATGGGCAGCTTTCGTCCGACGAACGCATTCAGTTGACCCGGCTTGATCGAAACTCACCATTGCAACCTGATGCCCCAAAAATGACCGCCGCCGAAACCGTGACGTGGGCGGAAGATCACTTGTTTGACCGCCGTTCCGTCGTCCGCGAGCAGGAACTTTGGCGTCATGCACTCGAACATGCTCGCGGGCGGGATGTGTCATTGGCTGACATTCAGGCGGTCACAAAAGATCGTGGCTACGTGCGGGACGAAGTTTCCCCTGGCAGGGTGACAACGCGGGAGGTCTTGGGCCGGGAATGGGAAATTGTCTGTTTGGCGCGAGATGGCATCCGCAGTTACAGGCCGCTTTGCGCTCGTCCGCCCGTGCTTAACACCGCCCTGGACAAAGAGCAGCGTCAGGCGGTCAATCACATCCTGACCTCGCGGGATTTTGTCACCCTGTTTCGCGGCGGGGCTGGCACGGGCAAAAGTTACACGCTCCGGGAGGTTGATTTGGCGCTCAAGCGAAGTGGCCAGACAGTCCAAGTCCTCGCCCCACAACGCCAGCAAGTGATGGATTTGGAGCGGGACGGGTTCATCGGCGCACGGACACTCAGCGCATTTCTGGCTCGTGGTTCGCTGCCTCGCGGCGCGGTGGTCATGGTGGACGAGGCCGGGCAGATCGGCGGCAAGCAAATGCTGGAACTGCTCCGGCTGGTGAGGGAAAACGAGGGCCGGGTGATTCTCTCCGGCGACACGCACCAGCACGGGGCCGTGGAAGCTACCGACGCACTCCGGGCAATCGAAAAATACTCCGGGTTGGAATATGCCGAATTGACCAGCATTCGCCGTCAGAATCCCGACGAGGCGAAAACTCAGGCGGAACGGAAGTGGCTGGAACAATACCGGCTGGCGGTCGGCGAAGCGCAGGCCGGGAAGCTGGCTCAATCCTTTGACCGCCTGGACCAGCAGGACGCCATCGTCGCCTGCACCATTGCCAACCAGCAGCAAAAGCTCGCAGAACGCTTTTTGGAACTGGTGAAGGCAAGCCACTCTACTGTGGTCGTTTCGCAAAGCTGGTCGGAGATCCACAAGGTCAATGAACAGGTGCGGCACGGATTGAAAGCTCAAGGACTGGTCGGTCAGGAGGAAATCACCGTGACCGCGCTGGAACGGCTGGATTTGACGGATGCCCAAAAACGGGATGCGCGATCTTACGCTCCTGATTCCGTAGTGGTCTTTAACCGGCCCGTCAGTGGCTACAAGCCCGGCGACACTGGCCGCTTGCTCGCCGTCACCGACAAACATCTGCTGATTGAGGCCAACCAGCGCATACGCCCGGTTCCCTTCAAAGACCTCGACCGGCTCACGGTTTGCCAGCCCAAGGAATTGCCCTTGGCCAGCGGCGACCGGCTGCAATTGAAGGCCAATGGCAACGCCACGGACGGGAGCAAGGTGGTCAATGGCGAACTGGTCACGGTCAACCACGTTCACCCGGATGGACGCATCGCCCTGGCGGATGGCCGGACGTTGGGCAAGTACTACCGCCAGTTCGTGCGCGGCTACGCGGTCACGTCCTACGCCGCCCAGGGCAAAACCGTGGATTATGTCCTGTTCTCCGATTCCGCTGTGCAGGCCGCAACCAACGACCAGCAATGGTATGTGACCATTTCGCGGGGACGGAAGGGCGTCCAGATTTTCACCGCCGATAAAATCCAGCTTCGGCAAAACGTCGTCCGTTCCGGGGGCCGCGAATTGGCCTTGGACATTGTCAAAGAATCCGCCATCCATGCGCTGGCGAAAGCTTGGGGCCGTGATATTGGCTACGTCCTCAGCGTCCAGCATTCACAACGTCAAACCGCGCAGCGCCGGGCTGAATTATTTGGGCAGGCGGAAGCCGCTAAAGTGTTCGAGGTGGCGCAGCAATCGGAAACACAGAAACAATCGGAGTTGGTGCGGCAATCGCCAGCGATTCGGACGGCGCGGAAAATCACCCACAGTCATCAGCACAAACAAAGATATGGAGGAGGCATTGGAGTATGAGAGAATTCAAAGAACGCCCAGAGTGTTACCACCTAAGCCGTCAAGTGATGGGCAACCACGTCCCCCTGGACAACCTGCGGTTGGAAGTAACGCCCACTTGTTTTTATCTGCTGCCTTACCACCACTTGGAAGTCGCCAAGTTCGACTCGGCCCACGAAAGCGACACGATTGCGCTCTCGTTCGTCAATCATAAGGTGAAGATTGCAGGCCGGAATCTGCGCTCTCTGGCCATTGGCTTTCAGGAACGCGCCGTCGAGTGGGTCATGCCGGTGCCGGAAAAATACGGTGATGCGTGGGAAGGCGTGCAGGGCATGATTCAGTCAATCGAGATTGAAAAATCGGAGGATTTATGCTCAAACAAAACGAACAGTTGACTAAACCACAGGCCCCCCACCATTGTCAGACCAACGGCGCGGAAACGAATGTTTCTGTCGAGAAAAAGGGATTCAAACGTGCCGAGGCCGCGACGTATTTGGGGGTGAACCCAGTGACGATTGACCGATTGGCAAAGCGGGGCCTCCTCCATCCTTCCCGCGCACTACGCCACCCAATCTATTCCAGAGATGATCTCGACCGATTCTTGCGCGAGACATCATAGCCGTTCGGCCAATGCGGATAAATCATTTGGTTGCTTCGCGGTCCTTTCCGTGGCCGCTTTCGTCACGGGCAGAAATTTTAGCAAGAACTTCGTTGAGCGACGATTCGGGGACTCTTTCCACGAATTCATCAATAAGGGCATCCCGGTCATTGATTTCCTGACGGAACACTTCACGGCCCATTGCCTGTTTCGCGGCCTCAAGCAATCTTTCAAGCGGCACAAGCCAGACTTCTTCATGGATTTGCCCCCAAAACACTTCAAGCGGATTCTGTGACACCCACCAAGCATAGCCATATTTCGCTTTGGCTTTGGCTACGACGCGTCTTCCGTCAGGAGTTGCAGATGTTTGCGCCTGGGCGTGTTTGTTCGCAGTTTCCGGCATTGGGATAACATTGGCAGGTTTGTCGAAGCTGACGCGTTTGCTCATGGCGAGGCTGTGTTCCTGGCGGAGATGCCCATATCGTTTCATCGCCAACGCGCCACCGTCACAATGTCCGAGCCAACGGCTGATGGTCGGAATGTCCACGCCGGATTCGATACAGGTCGTCGCAAAGAAGTGCCTGAAGTCGTGGTGCGTGTATTGAGGGAAACCGAGTTTGCGGCAGGCAGTTTCCAAGCACTTTCGCGCGCTGGAAATAGGGATGAGCGCGGCACTCGGCTCAGGGTTTTGTTCCGCTTTCAATTTCTCCAAAAACGCCCGCAGTTCGTGGGGCATCGGAATCCAGCGAGGGCTTGATTCTGTCTTGGTTCCCGGAAGATAAACTGTGTTGTTTTCAAAATTCACATGCGACCAAATTAAGGGATTTTTCTTTTTCCTTCCACCGGTGATTTCAGCGACGCGAGCGCCGGAATAGGCGAGAATCTCAATGAGGTCGGCGCCAGCTTTTGTTTTCTTCTGGCTGTCCTTGCGATCATCAGCCTGACGAATCGTTGCGACGATTTTTTGGAATTCGCCCAAACTTGGAACTTGTATTTTTGGCTGGCGAACCGTGGGGCGTTCAATGTGGGCTGCGGGATTCGTAAGAATGATCCCGTGGCGAATGGCGTATTGGAAAACGGCGTTCATTGTGTCGAGTTCGCTGACGAAGGCTTTGGTGCCGGCGGTGCCCCTTCGCGCTTTGGCCCACCCCTCGCAATCGTCAGCGGTGATGTTCCGAATCGAAGTCGCCCCAAAAAACTCGGCGAGGTTCTTGATGAGGTATCCGTACCACTCCGCCGTGCTTTCCGCCAGCCTGTGCATACGTGAGTCAAGCCAACGATGGGCCATGCTATTGAAATCACCGTGCGGGTCTTGTGTCACGCGCAACACACCCATTTTTTCTTTGAGTTCCTTCAACTTCCGTTCCGCCAGCTTTCGGTCCTTTGTTTTGAGCGAGCGGCGAAACTGCTTGCCCCCCTTCTTAATTAGTGCGTAGTATCCTCCCGATGATTCGAGCCGGTACAGATTTTCGCCCACATTGTGGAAGACAGGATGCCCATTCGTCTGGGCATTCTCATGCGTTGTTGCATTCATACAACAACATAGCAGAAAATTGCCGGGTGACAAGTGCGGGTTACAAGTTACTTTGTGGCACCCGCGAAATGTTGTGCAAGTGCTTGAACATCAACAAATCGGAGCGTAGCTCAGCCTGGTAGAGCACTTGGTTTGGGACCAAGACGTCGCAGGTTCAAATCCTGTCGCTCCGACCATCTTGCCGCGCCGCAGTCTTGACGAAGGCGGATTCCACACTTAGCGCTTCACTGCGTATTTGTTGAATCATCCACCCACCGACTCACCATAACAAGGAAGCAGGAATTCAACGCAAAGACGCGAAGGCACAGCGCGGCAGAGCCGCAACCAAAAGAATGTGAGTCCGGGCTGTTTTTCAGCGGAGCGCGGATTTGTATCTGTGTTCTCTGCGCCCTCTTCTTCTCTGCGCGAAAGCTTTTTCCCTCTGGCATTTGGTTTCATCGCGCCATTCAACGCCATCGCGCGCAGAGGCGCGGAGGACGCAGAGTTTGGCTTGGATAGCAGCCCGGAACACTGTCTTCGTAATACTTCATGGCTTCCCGCAATTCCTGCCACGCCGGCCGCAAAAGCCGGACCTTCTATTAGCTTAATTCGTCTTCCATGTCCCGTAACGCCTCTTCGCCTTCGACGGCCGTAACTTGCCCCGCGCGAAAGGCAGCGAGACGATTTTGTGATTCGAGCAGCCAAGCCTTGTCAATGGCATTCTGTTCGACAGGGTCAAGGCTCCTCCACAACGCGTCAATAATCTGCGCCCGCTCCATTGGAGGGAGCTTCAAAGCTTCGTTCGCGAGAATCGCTATCCATGCAGGCGCCGCGGATCGGTCTCTTTCTCCGCTCCGCTGATTTCGCGGTTGGCATTATCCACCCGCTACGCTTCTGCCTGCGCCATGCAAGTCTTCGATCATCCAACAGCTGACTCCTGAGATGGGATGCGACCAACTCAGGATCCGCGTAGCTCGGCTATTGGCCGAAAACTTTTTCGACCTCGCCCACCTTGCGGCGGACTTTGCCGGCTGCTTGTTCGTCAGCGCCTTCGTTGGCGATGTCGGGGCGATTCATCGCTTTGCCGACTTCTTTTTTGAAGCCGCCTTTGATTTCGTGGGCTTTGCCAGCCGCCTGATCTTTTGTGCTTTCTTTCATATGACTCACGATACACCGCTTTTTTCAGGCGTGCTCTTGTAAAGAGGGGTCGGGGAATTGTCTGACCGCGCGGCGACTAGTTGTGGTGAAGCCGGTAAAAAGGACGCTCGGCGGACGCTGGTATTTGGACGGATATCTGGCCTCCGTTCGTGGTGGCCGGAGGCGTAATGGCGTACCAATTCGCCAAATTAGAACTGGCCTCCAGAATGAAACCCGAAGCATCGCTGGGCCAGGAAAGGCCGACGTTGGTGGTTGAAGGCGTAATCGTCAAAGGGGGGCGGTGTCATTCCGGGTTTGGTTTCACCACAGGAATGATCCTGGCAGCCGCTGGCGGCGCAGCCGGAGATTTTCGGATTTCCATTGGTGTCATAAGCATCAATGTTCCATTGAACATTGGTTGTCACGCACCCGACTCCTGAATTTTCCGGCAGTGCGCAATAAAGCGGCATGAGGGATTCAAAAACAGCATCTATCACGAGTTGCTGCGCGTTCGGCCAATTCGTCGGCTGGGATAATTAGTCGAGGCATACACACGGTTTGCCCGCGGCCGGCCTGGTTTAAAATGCCGGAGGAGCCGGTGCCCTCCCGCGCTTCAAGCCCGTTTGGCACGACAAGGGTGGGAACATTTGAATCGAGTGTTGCCAATCCCAGAAACGACGCCAGCGCCAAGAAGTGGCGGAAGCGTCCCGCTTCCGTTCGCAGTGTCGCCAAGCAACGCACAGGCCCGCCATTCTGCGTGATTTCCTACGCTATGCCATTGGCCAATGGATCCCGAAGTATCTTTAACTGTGATCCAAGCGCAGCAGGTATTCTTCCGTCTCTTCGCCTCTGCCATCGGCGAAACCGGTGTCCGTGCCGATTATTTTAAAACCGCATTTCTGCAGAACTCTTATCGACCCGATGTTGTCGGTCGCTGCCCGGGCGGTTATCGGCCGATCTGGAATAAGGTGGAGCATTTGGGCGAGCGCTAGAGTCGCTAATCCTTTTCCCCAGAACTCGCGTCCAAGCCAATAGGTGACTTCCATGTTTTCTCCATGCGGATAGCACGCTATGTAGCCAGCGACTTGCCCCTCGGCGACAATCGTCCGGTTTGTGACTCGCGGCAAATTCAAAATTTTATCCCAATGGGCGTCGAAAGCTGCCTTGTTCTTTCGGTCTTTAGAGACGAATGCGGCCATCCTAATCGCTTCCGGGTCGAGTTGATGCTCATAGAAAATTTCAAGATCGGAAGGCTCGACTTCCCTAATTGTGACGCTCTCAAAGCTGCTCATTGTTCTCTGTGATGAGTTTATCCGCTGACCGGCGTTGATTTGCAATCGCATTTTGGCGACGTCATCGCAGCTCTCAATTTTTCTTTTGCATGGGCGGGCTTATGGGCAGTATTCGCCCATGAAATGCAAAACCATTGCAGGGCTGTGGGCCGTCTGGCTGTGCTCGTTTCTATCTTCCGCAGCAGGGGCCGAACCCGCCTGGGTTTCACTGAGCAACACGAACGCCCAAATGTTGCTCCAGATTATGGCCAAATACGCTCCCGAAGGCGCCAGCCAGCTCGGCGTCGATGGCTTTGACGACCAGATCACGGACCTATCACGCGACCAGTTTGAATTTCAAAAGGCGGACGCGGAGGCGGCCATTGTGGAACTGCAAAAGCGGTTGGCCGTCGAAACCGATCCGAGGGTGAAACAAGATATGGAAATTCTGATCACCGCCGCCCAGGACGACCTTCGCTCCCGCGCGTTGGACCGGAAATATTTCATTCCGTTCGTGAACGTCATTTCGATGATTTACAACGTCGCGCAGCAAACGCTCGACCCGCGCATTCCGAAGGATCGCCAGCAGCTACTGGTGGCGCGGCTGGAAAAATACGCGGGCTTGACCAACGGCTTCCATCCAATTGCCGACCTGGCCAAAGACCGCACCATGGAGCGCATTAAATCCAATCCTGGCCTGATTGCCCCGTTCAAGGGCGAAGTGGAGCAAGCATTGAACGACGGGCCGACGCTGCTCAAGGGCATCAAGGAGTTGCTGGCCAAGAGCGAAGTCAAAGGCTGGGAGAAATCCTATGGCGCGCTGGAACAGCAGCTCACAAATTACAACGCGTGGGTGAAAACGGAAATCCTTCCGCGCGCGCGAACCGACCACCGGCTGCCACCGGAAGTCTATGCCGATAATCTGCATCAATTCGGCGTTGATATTTCCCCCGAGGAGCTGATTTCGAAGGCTCTGACCTCATTCGCGGAAATTCGGAACCAGATGAATATCACGGCTGGATTGATTGCGAAAGAACGCGGACTGCCCGACCCCGGCTATCTCGCGGTTATTAAAGAGTTGAAGAAACAGCAGATTCCCAAGGACGAGGTGATGGCGCTTTACCGCGAACGGCTTGGGAAAATTGAAGAGGCGATTCGAGTCAACCGTGTCGTTACCCTGCCGGATCGAAAAGCGGTGATCCGCCTGGCTTCCGAGGCCGAGAATGCCCAGCAGCCGGCGCCGCACATGAATCCGCCCCGCCTGATTGGCAACACGGGCGAGTATGGCGAATTCGTCCTGACCACCGGCATGCCGCCGGATCCGACCGGAAAGGCGTTGATGTTCGATGATTTCTCGCATTCGGGCATGACCTGGACCTTGACGGCGCATGAGGCGCGACCCGGCCACGAGCTTCAATTTGCGAAGATGATGGAAGCCGGCGTTTCCACGGCGCGGGCGATTTTTGCGTTCAACAGCGTCAACGTCGAGGGATGGGCGCTGTATGCGGAGGCCGAAATGCAAGTTTACGAACCGCTCGATGGCCAGCTTTTCGCCTTGCAAGCGCGCATGCAGCGCGCGGCCCGCGCCTTCCTTGATCCGATGGTCAACCTCGGTCAAATCACACCCGAGGAGGTCAAGTCGTTCCTGATGGAAGAGGTTGGTTTGTCCGAAGGAATGTCGACGCAGGAAATGCAGCGTTACATCTTTCGCGGACCGGGCCAGGCGACTTCTTATTTCTACGGCTATCAGCGCATCATGGAAACCCGCCAGGCCGCCCAAGTGGCGTTGCGGGGGAAATTCGATCGCATGGCGTTCAATGATTTCGTGCTCGCCCAAGGTCTGGTCCCGCCGAAACTTCTCCGCAAAGCGGTCATGGAGGAATTTGTTCCAGCGCAATTGAAGAAGTGATAGGCAACTTAATATTTGAAGCAAGCCGCGCCAAAGTGGCTTTTCCGATGATAATTTTTCAAGAGCAGTCAACGGAGCGGCGGTCCCAATTTTTAAATCTCAGAGCAGATTTGTCGGGAAATCGTCGCGCGCCCGACAATGGGTCCAGGCTGGCGCGCTGGCTATGTGCTGCGCTTTTCATACTTGGCTTCCCGCTGTTTTTGCAGGCTCAATTCTTGGGAGTAACCAATGTCGTGGAGGGGCCAGCCGCTGGAAGCGACAGCGTGGTGCTGGTGGTCGCGTCCGACTCGCCGTCATGGACGGCCAGTGCCAATGCGTCGTGGCTGCATATTTCCACAACCAACGTTGCTGGCACTGGCAGCGGCAATGTGGTGTTTGCTTTCGATGACAACCCTGGAGACACTCGCGTCGGAACGTTGACGATTGACGATCTTACCGTGGTCGTCACACAGGGTGGCAAAAACTACGTTCGGGCGCCCAGCCATCCCATTCAGCTTTGTTGGGGAGTTTCCGGTTCGCTTGGTGGCATCGCCGAGGTGGTGTCGGCCGGCAACGGCAATCTCTATATCAACGATGGCGCGGAGATTAGCGTCATGAACAATGAATCCGCCACAAATTCGCCCGCCTACCTTTTTGAAGTCTGGGGTCCGCTGGCTTTTGCCATCGGCCCATCCAACACTCTCTATTTTACTTCGCAGGAGTGGGATCAGGCGGATGCGATCGTTGTCAACAAATGGAACCAGGGTGACTCTTCGCCGACCTTGTTATTTGAATCGGGGATTGGAACGCCAACCGATTTGACTGTTGACGGCGCCGGAAATGTCTTTGTCTCCTCCGGGAATAGCGTCGAGGAGTGGAACGCCGAGAGCAACGCGCTGACGGCGGTAAATTCGCCGGGCCTGACCGATCTTGTCGGCATTGCTGCCGACGTTGCGGGGAATCTTTACCTGGCCGACGCCGGGCTGAACGCGGTTTTCAAGTGGTCGCCTTCCAGCGGGGTGATGGCGCCGTTGTTTTCGATGCCGTCTTCGGGCCTTTTGCTGACTGGTTTGGCGGTCGACGGGCGCGGCAATGTTTACCCGATGACCCAGGGCTGGACCGAGTTCGGCACTTTTCATGTTATTGACATCAGCGAATGGTCTGCTGCGACGGGCGCAATCACACTTGTGAATTCTTCCTCATCAACCGCCAACGCCTTTAATTCGGTAATTTACAGTGGCAAACCTTCGGTGGATGGCGCGGGAAATATTTTTGCCACACCGGAATCGTACGGCGTGCTTGGCTATCCGATCGGAGGAGTTGTGGAGATTCCCCGCGCTTTTGCAAATATGGCCCCGATCACGGAACCCATCACCGCAGGGGGTGCCACGCTTCCGCCAATTTTGCCGACCAATGCCGATTTGGTGGCGCCGTTTGCTCCGGGGGCCGATCAGCCTTGGCTGGCCGTTTCAAGCGTGTCCAACGGCGTCATCAGTTATTCGTTCTCTTCCTCCACTTCAAATCGCACTGGCAATATCTTCGTGCTTGGACTGGCTGTCCCCGTTTCTCAGGCGGACTATTTTGTAAATGTGACCACACTGTCCGAACCGGCGGAAGCGGGTGGCGATAGCGTATTTTTCATCGTCAGCCCAAGTGTGGATCCATCCTGGTCCGTGTCATGCAACGCGCCCTGGCTCTCCTTTGCGAATAACAGCGGCTCGGGCAGTTCTCCGGTGGCTTTTGCTTTTCAGTCCAATAGCGGCCCGCCACGGAGCGCCGTCGTGACAATTAACGGGCAGAGTTTTGTCGTCGTTCAGACGGGGACTGCGCTGAGCGCCACGAATTCTTACCAAGGACCAGCCCCTGGCGCCAGCTCAGTTATGCTGGCGACAAGTGGCACTTGGAACGCAACCGCCAATGCGCCGTGGCTGCATTTGACCGCGGGTGCTGCCAGCGGCATTGGCAATTCGGTGATCGGCTATTCATTCGACACCAATTCGGGTCCGACCCGCACTGGGACCATTTGCATTGCCGGCCAAGTGCTGACGGTCACCCAAGCCGCGTCTTCATATGTCCCGTCTCAGACTCCGGCCGTGGCCATTGTTTCAGGATTGCAGTATCCCTACGGCTTCGCGGTGGACAAGTGTGGGAACATTTGGATTTCCAATTATGGCGAGCAAGGAAATCTTTGTGAATGGCTGGCAGTCAACAATACGGTCACTCTTGTCGCGGGCGAATCCTCCGGCTTGGGTTTCCCGGGGGCGCTGGCAACCGATGGGGCCGGAAATGTCTACATCGCGGACATTGTCAACCAAGCCGTCGAAGAATGGTCCAGCAATCAGCTCATCACGCTCGCTTCAACTGGTTCACTGACCCCTGCCGCGATAGCAGTAAATTCTCTCGGCGATGTCTACTATGCGGAAGCCACGAGCGCGGGCACTTGTCTCATTGCCGAGCTTGATGCGGCCACTAACTTCAGCAATCTGCTTTTTGGCGTTGTTGCGGGCGGCCTTGCAGTTGATGTTGCGGGCGACGTCTACTATTCGGATGACGCAAACAACTGCCTTGCCGTAAATGTCGCCACCAATAATGTTCCCATAAGGAGCGACGCGGCGGCGATCACCGGATCAAACTTGAATTCCCCGTCTGGATTGGCCGTTGATGGCGCAGGCAATGTTTATCTTGCTGATACAGGAAATAACTCGATCAAGATTTGGACTGCGGCTGATAATGCTGTAACGACCGTGATTGCCAACGCGGGGCATCCATTCGGAGTGTCAGTGGACGCTTTGGGAAACATCTATTACGGCTCCGCCACAAGCCAGACGATTTTCGAGGCGCCTCGGGCATTCGTCGACATGACACCCATATACGAAGGAGCGGCTGCTGGCGCTGGCGCGCTGCCGCCCGTTATCCCGCTCAACGAAAACCTATCCGCTCCGTTTGCGCCAACCAGCGACCAAGCTTGGTTATCCCTTACCGGAGTCACGAACGGCGTTGTCAGCTTCCGTTTTTCCGCCACGACCTCCAATCGCACCGCGCACATCTCGCTTCTTGGGGTATCAGTCCCCGTTTCACAAGTCACGGAGGTGATCCCTCCTCTATTTATCAATTCCACCGTCCACGCGAACGGGGCGTTTGAGGTCGATTTTACCAACAACAACGCTAATCCTCTGCCATTCACCATTCTTGCCTCCACAAATTTATCGTTGCCCATGCCTCAATGGACCGTGCGAGGAACGGTCTCCGGCAGTTCACCTGGTATTCTTCGGTTCATTGACTCGCCAGCGACCGAGAACCAGTGCTTTTATATTATCCGCTGTCCGTAGCGGACGTGCGGGAACACATCGACTCCGCATCAACAACTGGGCTTTGCCGCGCTCAATGCCAAAATTCCTGTCACCTTTTCCGACCGTTTGCGCCTACTGCACATATGATAATGGATAAATCAATGTCAGGCGCGGAAGTCACCGATGTCGATCTTGTCGCCCGGAGCGTCGCTGGCGACCGCGAAGCATTTGGACAAATTGTCGAGCGTTACCAATCGCTCGTTTGCTCGCTGGCTTATAACGCAACTGGCAGTGTCAGCCAAAGCGAAGATTTGGCGCAGGAAACTTTTCTCGCCGCCTGGAGAACGCTGCGGGACCTGCGCGAACCGGCCAAATTGCGCGCGTGGCTGTGCAGCATCGCCCGGCATCGCATTCAGGATGTTTTTCGCCGCCAGGTTCGCGAGCCGAGTCATGCCGCGGAACCATTGGAAAATGCGCATGACAAACCCGGGCCCGAACCTCTGCCTTCCGAAGGGGCCATTAGGCGCGAAGAAGAGGCGATTCTCTGGCGCTCAATCGAGCAGATTCCCGAAATTTATCGTGAACCGCTGGTTCTTTTTTATCGCCGACAGAAGTCCGTTGAATGCGTCGCGCGCGATTTGGACCTCGGCGAAGATTTGGTGAGACAGCGCTTGTCGAGAGGGCGCAAGTTGTTGCAGGAGCAGGTAATGGCATTTGTCGAGGTCACGCTGGAGCGAACGACCCCAGGCAAGGCGTTTACCCTGGCGGTGATGGCAGCGTTGCCAGCGGTTGCTGTTTCTTCCGCAAAGGCCGCGAGCCTCGGTGTTGCCGGCGGCAAGATCGCCGTGCCTGTGGCCAAGACATTGCTGGGAGTGGGTGCGTGGGGAGGGCTTCTCGGCGGACTGGGCGGGATTCTCGGCGGCGCCGTTGGAGGCTGGGCAAGCTGGCAAACTTCACGTTACCAGCGGCAACGCGACATGCTGCTGAAGCGTTTCATTTTTCTCGGCCTCACGACCCTCGTGTTTTTGGGCGGCTTGGCTGCGCTCGGGGCTTCGCGTTTCCATCTTGCCGCCAGGCATCCGGCTGCTTATGGAATCTCACTCGCCGTATGGATTTTTAGCTACGTAGGGCTGACGCTGGCCTGGTCACTTCGAGTCGCGCACACTCTCCAGCGAATTCAAATTGAAGAACTGGCGGCTGGTACCGCGCAACTGCCTGAACCTCCTGCCATGCGCCGTTTATCCGGTTGGGCCGCTCAATGGGAAGGGCGCCAATGGCGCAGTCGCCTGTCCCTGTTTGGACTCCCGCTCATTGATATCGCGTTCAGCTCCCGTCACGGATCCCTGGTTAAGAGCGCCACGATGTCTGGGTGTTCGGTCTCCGCGGGCCCGGTGGCGAAGGGATGGTTCGCGTTCGGTGATCGAGCCTATGGCATCTTGTTCGCGTGCGGCAATGTGGCTGTGGGAGGAGTGGCCCTCGGGGGAGTGAGTCTCGGGATCATGGCGCTCGGTGGCGCAAGCGCGGGGGTTGTTAGTGTTGGAGGCGCCGCCATCGGCGTGGCGTCGCTGGGTGGTTTAGCCATTGGCCCCATCGCGTGGGGCGGGGCGGCTCTGGGTGTGTGGGCCATGGGCGGCCTCGCGGTGGGCTGGCTGGCCTTTGGCGGCGCGGCGCTTGGATGGCAGGCGGCGAAAGGGGGCCTGGCGTGCGCGCATCATTTCGCTGTCGGCGGCCAAGCCATCGCACGCAATGCGAACAATCCTGCCTCCGTCGAATTCATTACTGCCACATGGTTCTTCCGCGCCGCAGAATGGTTGGAGTCCCATGTTATTCCGTTAATGAGAGGCCCATGGTTTTTCTCGGCGGTGTTGGGGATTTCCTTCCTCGCCCCCCTTTTAATTCTCGCCATTGGATATCGCCGACGAGCGATATCAGGCTAGACTAATACCGCAATGCAAGAGGCTTCTGAACAATTCGATTGTTGCCGCTTGGACGACGTCAGCGACTTTCGAATAGGTCGATTGCCGGAGAGGCTTCAGGCAACCGTTGATTTTGAAATCATTTGGCAATTGCACCCGAACCATTTTCACGAGATCAAAATGCACGGACGCCTGGTAAAGACGCCGCGATGGCAGCAAGCATACGGTGTCGATTATCAATATAGTGGACAGGTCAATCGTGGAGAATCAATACCTCTCCTTCTGAATGCGTTTCTCGCCTGGTCACAAGAGACCATCGACAGACGGTTAAATGGACTGTTGCTCAATTGGTATGACGGAACGCTCGGTCATTACATTGGCCGCCATCGAGACAGCACAAAAAATCTTATTCCCGGCGCTCCGATTGTGACTATCTCCCTCGGAGACGAGCGGACGTTCCGGTTGCGTCCCTGGCCTGCGAAGTTGAAGGGGCTTCCGATAGACTTTCCGGCGCGACACGGAACTGTGTTTGTGATGCCTTGGGATACCAACTTGCGGTTCACTCATGAAGTGCCTGCCTCAGCCCGCCATACTGGGCGCCGAATTTCGATTACGCTAAGAGCGTTTGCCGATGAATTCGCCGCGCAAAGAAGGCGAAATGGACAAAGCGATGACGCCAACGATCTCTGATTGGCGAGACTCATTGCCGCACGTCCTCAGAGCGCGGGAGGTTTTCTGAAGAATTCTGTCGCATGCCCGCGCGCCAAAGGGTAAGGACAAAATTCTTTTGACGCCGTGCTCGTTAAGAGTGGCAAAGGCGTCCCGCCTCTGACGGGCTGGTTCAGCGGCGGGATGGCGCTGCCGCTCTTTTCGTGAAGAATTTTGTCCAGCACACCGCGCCAAAGCCGCAATAATCAGTGGCTTGACTTTTCTGTGGAATTTGCCACAGTTCTTTCCGTAGGCATTTATTATGAAAACTATCAAAGCTCGCAAGCAATGGAAGAAGCCCTCAGTCAAAGCGGTTCAGCTTTGCTGTGAATGCACGGCTTACGTGGGGGCGGAATAACTTCCGCTTCCCCAGAGGAGGCTCATTATTCGTGTTCTGCTGTTAGGTGTCGCCGCAGGCGGTGGACTGCCACAGTGGAATTGCAGTTGCCCGAATTGTTATCGGGCGCGTTTGGGCGCGGTATCGCCGCAGACTCAGTCTTCTATTGCTGTTGGTGATGGCGCTGGCAATTGGTTTCTGGTGAATGCATCGCCAGATATCGCAACGCAGTTGCGGTCTTATTCATGCCTTGCGCCGGCGTCAGAATCTCCCCGTCAAACGCCCCTCGCGGCGATTCTTCTGACCAGCGCCGATGTCGATCATGTTCTCGGATTGATTTCACTTCGCGAAGGGGGTGCCATGCGAATCTACGCGCCGCCGGCTATTCGTGCCTCGGCCTCAATGCTGGGCGTGGACCAGGTTTTGGGAGCCTTCGGCGGTGTCGAATGGCAGGAGATCCCATTAGACCCATTTGCCCCATTCATCCCACTTAAAGGAATCGGCGGAAAACTTAGCCATCTCCAAGTTCGGGCCATTCCGCTCACCGGCAAAGCGCCCCGCTATGCTGGCATGGTTTCCCATGGAACACACACGGTCGCCTATCAATTTCTCGATCCGCGCACGGGCGGCAAAGCGCTTATCGCACCCGGGCTGGGCGAATTAACCGCGGAATTTCGCGGAGGGGCGGAGTCGTCCGACGCCGTTTTCGTGGATGGCACATTTTGGTCCGACGGCGAATTGCAGCACTACAAGCCCGAGGCGGCCACTGCTCGCGGCATGTCCCATTTGCCAATCTCCGACGGCACCCTGCCTTATTTAAGTGGCCTTTCGGCGCGCCATCGTGTCTATATTCACATCAACAATACAAATCCGATCTTTGATGCCAATTCGGTGGAAAGAAAAACGGTCGAAGCCGCCGGCGTGACAGTGGGCGCGGACGGGATGATGTTTGATATATGACCCAGACCACTTGGAAACCAGCCGCCTTTGCGGCGAAACTTCGCGCCATCGGCGGCTCGTCTTATCACAGCAAGCATCCGTTCCACCTGCGGATGAATGAGGGCAAACTCAACCGCGACGAAATCAAAATATGGATTGCCAATCGCTTTTATTACCAGGTCAATATTCCGATCAAGGACGCCGCGATCCTGTCCAACTGCCCAAATCGGGAAGTGCGCCGCCTGTGGCTTCATCGCATCACAGACCACGACGGAATCGGCGACAACGAGGGAGGCATTGAAGCGTGGCTGAGGCTCGGAATGGCCGCCGGGCTTGGCCGCGAGAAGATGATCGCGCAGGAACTTGTCGTCCCGGGCGTTCGATTTGCGGTGGATGCCTATGTCAACTTCACGCGGCGCGAACCCTGGCCCATCGCCGTCGCTTCATCGCTGACGGAACTTTTCGCGCCGGATTTGATGGCGACGCGGCTGGCTGCCTTCCGTCAATACTACAAATGGGTGAAGCCGGAAGGGCTCGATTATTTCGCCAACCGCCTTGGACAGGCCCCGCGCGATTCCCGCGAAGGCCTGGAGCTTACCTTGAAATATTGCGCCTCGCGCGAAATGCAAGAGGCCGCCCTCCGCGCCTTGCAATTCAAATGCGACCTTCTCTGGGCGATGCTCGACGCCATCGATCTTTCATGCCGCCGCTCGAACCCATAACGTCCGGCTCGCGTCCGGCACTCGCACGGGGCGTCCGCATGCGGCCCGATCCGCTGACCGGCGAATCGCTGCTGCTCTATCCCGAAGGCGTGCTGCCGCTGGACGAATCGACGCACGAGATCCTTTCGCGCTGCGACGGCGCGGCGACCATCGCGGAAATCTCGGAAGCGCTGAGCGAGGAATACGATTGCGAAGCGGAGGCCATTGCCTCGGACATCGTGGAATGTTTGTCGCACCTGCGGGGAGAAATGTTGATTTCTTTTTGACATGACGCCGCGACCATTCCTATTGCTGGCCGAGCTGACGCACCGCTGTCCGCTGCATTGCCCTTATTGCTCGAATCCAACAAAATATCCGAATGGCCGCGAACTCGAAACGGCGGAGTGGCAGCGTGTTTTCCGGGAAGCGGCGGAATTGGGCGCGCTGCACGCGGGAATTTCAGGCGGCGAACCATTGCAACGGCCCGACTTGGCGGAGCTAATTTCCGCGGCGCGCGAGGCCGGGCTTTACACAAATTTGATTACCAGCGCCGCCGGACTGAGCGAGTCGCGCCTCGAACGTTTGAAATCCGCGGGTTTGGACAGTGTTCAAATCAGTTTTCAAGCTGATGAGGAAACACTGGCCAACGAAATCGCCGGAACCTCTCTGCATAAGGTAAAAATCGCGGCGGCCCGAATGGCGCGCGCGGCGGGATTTCCGCTTACCGTGAATGTCGTGATTCATCGCGGCAACATCGAGCGCCTGCCGCAAATCATTGCCCTGGCGGAGTCGCTGGAAGCCGAACGGCTGGAACTTGCCAACGTGCAGTACGACGGCTGGGGATTTCTTAATCGCGGCGCGCTGCTGCCGACGCGCGAGCAAATTGCCGCCGCTGTGGAAGTCACGGCCCGCGAACGGAAGCGTTTGGAAGGGCGGATGCGAATTTTGTTTGTTGCGCCCGATTATTACAGCGACCGCCCGAAGCCTTGCATGAACGGCTGGGGCAGCCGGTATCTCACTGTCAATCCCGTGGGTGATGTCCTGCCGTGCCCGACCGCAGGGGAAATCAAAGAACTGAAATTCGACAATGTCCGCGATCATTCGCTGCAATGGATTTGGAATGAATCGCCCGCCTTCAATCGGTTTCGCGGAACGGATTGGATGCCGGAACCGTGCTCAAAATGCGACATGCGCGAAGTGGATTTTGGCGGCTGCCGCTGCCAGGCTGCGTTGTTGACAGGCGATGCCGCGGCAACCGACCCTGCGTGCGGTTTGTCGCCTTACCGTTCCAAGCTGACGGCCTTCGTTGAGTCTGCCCAAGCCAGCGCCCGCGCGCCATTCGTCTACCGAGAAAATCCACCTCAAAAATCCCGGTAGGGCGAGACTCCGTCGAGCCCCATATAATTCTTCATGGCTCCAAGAAAACCACCAACCGACGATTCTCAGAGTTCCACCGTCGTCGCGATTTGTTTCTTTTTGGCGCTCGGCGTCTTTGCAATCTACAGCCAGACGGGAAAGTTTTTATTCGTCAATTACGACGACAATAAATACGTCTACGAGAATGCAGTTGTGCAAAAGGGAATCACCTGGGAGGGAATAAAATGGGCTTTCACGTATGGCGAAATCGGCCACTGGCATCCGCTGACATGGATCAGCCATATGGTTGACTGCCAATTTTTCGGCACCGCCGCCGGAGGGCCGCATCTCGTAAATGTGACGCTCCATGCCGCCACCACCGTGCTCCTGTTTCTGCTTTTCCGAACGATGACGGGTTTTGTCTGGCGAAGCGCCATCGTGGCGGCGCTGTTTGCGTTTCATCCGCTGCGGGTGGAATCCGTTGCCTGGATTTCCGAGCGCAAGGACGTCTTGAGCGGCCTGTTTTTCGTTTTGACTCTTTGGGCCTATGTTCGCCACATCCGGCAGCCATCGGCGGGGCGATACGTTTTCATGCTGGCGGTCTTCGCGCTGGGGCTGCTGTCGAAAAATATGATTGTCACGCTGCCGTTCGTGCTGCTGCTGCTCGACTGGTGGCCGCTCCAGCGGTGGCGGCTTGGGCGGAAAGTTGTGACGGAGAAGATTCCGCTTTTTCTGCTTTCGGCCGGCTCATGCATCGCGACCGCGTTGGTTTCGGAAAAGGTGGAAGGGGCGAATCTTTACCCGCTCTCGCTGCGTCTTGAGAGCGGGATTGTTTCTTATGCGATTTACGTGAGGCAAACATTTTTCCCATATCATCTGGCCAACCCGTATCCGTTCCCCGTCCACGGAATCCCAATCGCCCGAGTGGCGTCATGCGCCGCGTTTCTGGCCGGAACCACATGCCTCGTGTTCGCGGGGCGAAAGAAATCGCCGGCGCTCGCTGTGGGATGGCTCTGGTTTCTAGGCATGCTCGTGCCCGTCAGCGGGTTGGTGCAGATTTCGTATTATTCGCGCGCGGATCGCTACACTTACTTGCCGGGAATTGGTTTGGCCCTCGCCGTGACGTGGGGCGTGGCGGACCTGGTTGAACGCTGGCGGATTCCAAAGATTGCCTCCGCCGCGATAACGGCGGGTGTAGTAATGACGCTCTCAATTTGCGCGCATGGCCAAACGGCCTGCTGGCGCGATGGGAAGGCGCTTTGGACGCATACGCTTGCCATTATTCCGGACAACTACATCGCCCACCAGAATTTTGCCGATTTGCTTCGGCTTGGCGGAAATCTTGATGGCGCGATTGCGGAATATCAAAAGGCTCTCGATGCCGAGCCGGAGAATTTTCGCACCATGAACGCTCTGGGCAACGTTTACGGCATGAAAGGGGATACGGCCAATGCGCTGGCCCTGTTCGAGCGCGCCCTCAAGGTTGAGCCGAAATTTGCCGACACGCACGCTAATATCGGAAACGTCATGCTCGCGCGTCATCAGGTGGATGCGGCCATCGCCCAATTTCGCGAAGCGTCTGAAATCGCACCGAATAACTCCGATTATCACAACAATCTCGGAAAAGCCCTCGGCATCAAAGGCGACGACGCCGGCGCCATCGCCGAGTATAGAAAAGCGGTCGAGCTTCAGCCAGGGGACGAGACTGCGCATTTCAATTTGGGAAATCGGCTTCTGAAAACGGGCAATGACGCCGAAGCCGCCGTTCATTTCCGCACCGCCGTGGAACTGGATCCAAACGACACCGGCGCGCGAAACAATCTTGGGCGAGCCTTGTTATTGGCAGGCGATGCCGAAGGCGCGCTGCAATGCTTTGCCGCGACCACCGCGCTTCCTCCCGATCCGCTGATGCAATGGGCGAGCATCGGCCAGGGGTTTCAGGCGCAGAATCGCTGGGCGGAGGCGGTTGCGTGTTTTCAGCAAGCGGCGAAATTGAGCGGCGAACGCAATCCCAATGTCCTGCGCTCGCTCGCCATTTCCCACGCTGGAAACGGGGATTTCAATCGTGCCGCCGAAGTCGCGCAAAAGGCGCTCGCCTTGGCCAGGAATGGACAAATGGAGACGCTTGCCGCAGCCTTGGAAAAGGAAATCAAAGACTACAAGTCGCCAAGGTAACGCGTTGTTTGCCGCGCCGAAGCTTGAGCGAAGGCGGGCCGAGGCGTCCGGGCGCGTGCGAAATGGAAGGGCACGATGAGCCAGTCGAAAGAAAAAATCTGTCCACGCTGCGGAGAGCGGTTTGAATGCCTCAACTCTGCGGATTGTTGGTGCGCCAGCCTGCCTGCGTTGCGCAGGGTCGAGGCGGGCATCGATTGCCTTTGCCCCGCATGTTTGAAAAAGGCGACCGAGACTCAAAGCAAGAAAGCCCAGGGATGCTTCCACGTGGAATAAGCGTGGCCAGATGTGAGGCAAATTTCTTCGCGTCCTTCGTGTCTTTGTTGTGAAAAACACGTTTGAACAACAAGGGCGCAGCGGGCACGAAGAAAAGCAAGGCAGCGGCCTCACTTGCCTTTGAATGTGGATGCTTGCCGCCGCGCGACGGAGGAAAAACCGAAGTGATGTGAAAAATTCCCTCGCCCGTATCGGCTGGTTTCCAGCCGGCGTGCCGTTGCCGCGGAATGTAATAAACGCCGGCGATTATTGAGTCGTCTGAACGACCAGCAACATTCCAATTTGCTTGGAAAGCTCGGCCGCGAGCTCAATATCTCCCGCCATCGCGCCTCGGGCTTGAACGTCCACTTCAGTGATCTTGCCGTCCAAATCCTTCACTTTCACCCAGACGTTTTTCTGATTCACCTTGGCCTGAAAGGTATGGTCAACCACGTTGTCGACAAGCAATTTGCCGTTGCGCTGAAGGACCTCGCGCGTGGCATTGACGACGGCGGAGAGAGGTTTTTCATACTTGCTGGGGATCGTGTCTTTGGTTACCGGGACGCCAGGGGAGCTGTGTCCGTCCGGATGGCTGACGCATCCGGAGCCAAGCACCACCATCGTTGAAAGAGCGAGCGAAAATAAAACTTTGATTCTCATGTCGTCCATATCCAAACACCAATGACGGGAACGTCAAGCACGAAAGGAAATGGAATTCAGTTTCTCAGAAATAACCGACGAAACGCGGCAAATGGGCGAAACCGCAAGCAGCCCCGCCGGAGCGCGGCTGTGTCGAAGACCAGCCGCAGCGCGCCGCAGCGCCGGGCGCGCCGGTCAATTCCACGCGGCTGCGGCTGGTCTTCGACACAGCCGCGCTCCGGCGGAGACGGGGGCAAAGACTAAGCAAGGCATGGGTTCAATGCCCGAAAATTTCGTCTTGGGGAATTCTCACCCTGGACGCCTAGTCCTCTCTACACGTCGCAGATGCGCGCCGCTTCGCTGAGCGAGGCGATCTTGTCGCGGGTGGGGACGAATTCCTGGCCAACGAATCCCTGATATCCGGTGTCCAAAATCGCCTTCATCACCGCTGGATAGTTGATTTCCTGCGCCGCGTCGATCTCGTTGCGCCCCGGATTTCCAGCGGTGTGATAATGGGCGACGTAGGGATGCGATTCCTGGATGCGGCGGATCAAATCGCCTTCCATGATCTGGATGTGGTAGACGTCAAAAAGAATTTTCATCCGCTCCGAGCCAAGCTTTTTGCAGAGATTGACGGCGGGCTCCAGGCGGTCGCAAAAATAATCCGGGTGGCCGCGCATGGGAATTGCGACGCGGGAATTCAGAACCTCCAGGCAAAGCGTGACCCGTTTTTGTTCGGCGTAGGGGAGAATCTGTTTCAACCCCTCCTCCATGTTTCGCAGGCCCTCTTCATCGGTGAGGCCGCGGCGGAAACCGGAAAACGTGATCACGCTTGGAAACCCGGCTTCGGCGCACTGGTCGATGCGCTGGCGCAGAATCGCGAGGCACTCCGCGTGCTCCTCCCGGTGGGCAAAACCTTTCGCAAAGCCGTGGCTCGGCGCGATGGCGCAACTCAGGCCAAGCTGTTTCAACTTGGGCCAATGCTCGGGCGCGACCAACTCCACCGATTGCAGCCCCAGCTCTTTGGCATGGGTCGCGAGTTCCTCGACCGGCATCGGGTCGAAACACCACAACACGACCGATTGGCGGATGCGGCCATTTTTGATGCGATGGAGCGATTCGCTCTCGGGCGATTTGGCCAGCGCCGAAAGCCCGGACAACGCGGCTGCGCCTGCTCCAAGACCGGCCAGAAGCGAACGGCGGCTAATAGACGATTTCATAATGGAATGTCATTTCAATTTGAAGGTATCTTCGCGAAAATGCAACATCCCTTGCATGGATCGCATTTCAGGATCGGTTAATCCCAAGTGGTACGCGCGCGTGACCGGCTATCAATGGCTGGTTTTGGTCATCGCGTCGGCAGGGTGGATTTTCGACGCGTTCGAGGGGCAAATCTTCAATGTCACCCGCGGCCAGCTTCTGGCCGACATTCTGAAACCGAACGCGACCGATCTGGCCATCAAACATTACGGCGATTTGTTTTTGGCCGTCTTCCTGATCGGCGGAACGTTTGGCGGAATGCTGTTTGGCTCGCTGGCGGATCGATGGGGCCGCCGCCCAATGATGGCGGTCAGCATTCTGGTGTATTCGATTTTTTCCGGCTGGATGTATTTCGCGCACTCGCTGTGGCACGTGGGGCTGGCGAGATTTTTGGTGGCGGTGGGAGTCGGCGGCGAGTGGGCCGTCGCGGCCAGCATGGTGGCGGAAGTTTTTCCGAGCGAAGCGCGGGCGCAAGCCTCGGGGATTTTCCACGCCTCGAGCGTGATCGGAATCTGGGCGGCGGCGCTGGCCGGTTTGGCCGCGGGCGCGAATTGGCGGCTTGTCTATTTGATCGCGGTTGTGCCTGCGGTTCTCGTTTTTTGGGTGCTCGCGAAAATCAAGGAGCCGGAGAATTGGCGCGAAGCGGGCGAGAAAGCCGCCGCCGCCACCGGCCCCAAATTGGGCCGTTTCCGGGATTTGCTGGGAGAGCCGCGCTGGCGAAAACGCGCGCTGCTTGGGATGCTGCTGGCGACGGTTGGCCTTGGCACGTTTTGGGGCGTGACCGTCGCCGGCCAGGATTTGGCGCGGGAATTTTTGCTGCGCGAAGGCGTGGCCGCGAACATTGCCGCGGAGAAGGCCAAGTTCGCCTATGGCTTTGTCGAGATTGTGGGAATGGGAGCGGGCCTTGTTTGCATGGGGCCGCTTTGCGTGCGGCTGGGCAGGCGGCGCGCCTTTGCGTTTATGCACGCCGCAGCGTTCGTGATCGTGCCGGTGGCGTGTTATCTGCCGCATTCGTATTCCCAACTGCTTTGGGTGCTCCCGCTGCTGGGATTTTTTACGGGTGGAATTCACTCGGGCTATGCCGTCTATTTTCCGGAGCTTTTTCCGACGCATCTGCGCGCCACCGGAACCGGATTTTGTTTCAACGGCGGGCGAATTTTGTCGGCGCTCGTGCTGGTGTTTTCCGCCTGGCTGAAAACGGAAACGGATCTTCGAACCGCGGTGACGCTGCTTGGATGCTTGTTCCCGTTCGGCTTGCTGATTATCTGGCTGATGCCAGAGACCAAAGGACAGCCGCTGCCGGAGTGAAGCGGGCCAGGGCCGCCTCGCCGGGGCGCCCGGTTCGGCGGGAAAAAGCACTGACGCACCCGTTTAAGGGCGCCTTGCCCGCGCGCCTTCCCGCCTTGCCTCAGCCGACGGCCATGCCGAGCAGGAATTCGATGTTGCTGCGGGTTTTTTTCAATTTGCCGAGCAGCAATTCCATCGCTTCCACCGGCGGCACGCCCGTGAGGGCGCGGCGCAGAATGACGACCTTGTTGTATTCGTCAGGATGGTAGAGGAGCTCCTCCTTGCGCGTGCCGGAAACCTCAACGTTGATGGACGGGAAAATGCGGCGGTCCACCAGATGTCTGTCAAGATGAACTTCCATATTGCCAGTGCCTTTGAACTCCTCGAAAATGACTTCGTCCATGCGCGATCCGGTGTCAACCAGCGCCGTGGCGATGATGGTCAGCGAGCCGCCTTCCTCGATGTTGCGCGCCGCGCCGAAGAATCGCTTCGGCTTGTGCAGCGCGTTGGCATCGACGCCGCCGGAGAGGATCTTGCCGGAGTGCGGCTGGATTGTGTTGTAGGCGCGGGCCAGGCGCGTGATTGAGTCAAGCAAAATTACGACGTCGCGCTTGTGCTCGATCATCCGCTTGGCCTTCTCGATCACCATTTCCGCCACCTGGACGTGCCGTTCCGGCGGTTCGTCAAAGGTCGAGCTGATCACCTCGGCCCCGCGGCAGGTGCGTTCCATGTCGGTGACTTCCTCGGGGCGTTCGTCAATAAGAAGAATGAAAAGATACGCCTCCGGGTTGTTCTTGAGAATGGCGTTGGCCAGCTTCTGCATCAGCACCGTTTTGCCGGTGCGGGGCGGGGCCACGATCAATCCGCGCGTCCCTTTCCCAATCGGGCAGACCAAGTCAAGCACACGGGTCGAAAGTTCGTCGTTCGCCGTTTCCAGCAGAAAGCGCTTCGTCGGAAAGAGCGGCGTCAGGTTGTCGAAATGCGTCTTGTCCTTGGCGCGATCCGGCTCCTCGGTATCGACCGCTTCGACTTTCAGCAGCGCGAAAAAACGCTCCTTGTCCTTGGGCGGGCGAATCTGCCCGGCGATCAAATTGCCGGTCTGCAGATCAAAACGGCGGATTTGCGACGGCGAAACGTAAATATCCTCGGGGCAGGGGAGGTAATTGAAACTGCGCGAACGCAGGAATCCGAATCCCTCCGGCAAAATCTCCAGCACGCCTTCCGAGAACAAAACCCCGGCGCGTTCGGCATTTTTCTGCAGGATTTGGAAAATCAGCTCATGCTTGCGCATGGTGCCGAAATTCTCGATGCCCATGCCGCGGGCCTTGGCGTTCAGCTCGGGCATGGCCATCGCCTGCAATTCAGCGATGTTCACCGTGCCGCCGCCGCCGCCATCGCGGGCGGAGGGTGAAGCGGGGGCCGGCTCATGCTCCTCGCGGGTCTCGACGGCGCTGGTCGGCGGCTCCAGCTTCATTTCCGAGGGCGGGGCCGGCGTGGACGGAGTTTCCGGGGCGATAAAGTCGGGCAAGGGAGGCTGGGACGCGGAGCGGCTTGCGGCTAACAAAGCGCCGGCGTCGTCCGGAGCAAGCGCGGCCTCTTTGGGCGCGAATGCTCTCGCGCTTTTCCGGGCGGCTTTTTTAGTCGCGGCTTTTGGTGGCATAACTTGTATGTAAATTCTAAATTGAGGATTGAGCGGCCCCTGTTTCTTCTAACCCATTGGATGCGGAAGAATTGATTTCGTTCAAACCGGCGGCCAATTCGGGGATTTTGCCCAACTCTGCTAATAAGGCAAGGGGTATCTTGCCGTTAATTCTCTGACACGTTGTCTTACCTGATGGGCCGTGTCAAGGTTCTTAATATCAAGCAAAACCTCGCTGATCATGTCGGCAATGGCGGCCATCTCGCCCTCTTTCATCCCGCGGGTCGTAACCGCCGGCGTGCCGAGGCGGATGCCGCTGGCCAGGAAGGGCGAGCGCGTCTCGAACGGAATGGTGTTTTTATTGACAGTGATGCCGGCCTCGTCCAGCGCGATCTGGCATTCCTTGCCTGTCAAGCCGCGGCTGCCGACATCCACCATCATCACATGGTTGTCCGTGCCGCCGCTGACCAGGCGGAATTTATTTGCCAGCATACCCGCCGCCAGCGCCTTGGCGTTGTCAATGATCTGCTGCTGATAGACGCGGAAGCCGGGCTGCAGCGCCTCGTGGAAGCAGACCGCCTTGGCCGCGATGACGTGCATCAGCGGCCCGCCTTGAATTCCGGGGAACGCCTGGGAATCGATTTCCTTGGCGTATTTCTCCTTGCACAAAATCAAGCCGCCGCGCGGCCCGCGCAGCGTCTTGTGCGTGGTCGTCGTGACAAAATCCGCGTGCTCAATCGGGCTGGGATGCAACCCCGCCGCCACCAGGCCCGCGATGTGCGCAATGTCCGCCAGCAAATACGCGCCGATGGAGCGCGCGATTTCGCCCATGCGCTGAAAATCGATGATCCGCGAATACGCGCTGGCTCCGACGGTGATCATGCGCGGGCGGTGCTCCTCGGCCATTTTCTGCAATTGATCGTAATCAATCGTCTCGTCCTCCTTGCGCACGCCGTAATGGACGATTTCGAAGAAGCGGCCCGAAAAATTCGCCTTGTTGCCGTGGGTCAAATGTCCGCCGTGGCTCAGGTCCATCGTCAGCATTTTGTCGCCCGGCTTGAGGACGGAAAAATAGACCGCCATGTTCGCGCCGCTCCCGGAATGGGGCTGGACGTTGGCGTGTTCCGCTCCGAAAATCTGCTTCGCCCGGTCAATGGCCAGGCGCTCCACCACGTCGACAAATTCACAGCCACCGTACCAGCGCCTGCCAGGATAACCTTCCGCGTATTTATTTGTCAGGACGGAGCCTTGCGCTTCCATGACCGCCGCGCTGGTGAAATTCTCGCTGGCGATCAATTCGATGTTTTCCTGCTGCCGCTGGCTTTCCAGAAAAATCGCGTTGGCAATATCGGGATCGACGGCCTGGACGTGGCGGCCGCCCGAGAAAACGGATGATTCCATTTTCGCGACGCGACGCTCATGGCGCCCGCCTTCAAATTTGGCCGAAAGAAAAGTGTCCACTATCTTTTTGGCCTCCTCCGGCGAGACGACTGTCGCGCCGAGGCAGAGGACATTGGCGTCATTGTGCTGGCGGGAAAGGGCGGCGGTGCGCTCATCCGTGACCAGCGCCGCGCGGACGCCCGGAATTTTGTTCGCCGCCATGCTCATCCCGATGCCCGTCGAGCAGACCAGCAGGCCAAATTCCACCCGCCCCGAAGACACCGCTTCCGCCACCGCCTGGGCGTAATCCGTGTAATCGCACGTCTCCGGCGTGCTGGTGCCGACATCGGTGACGGCGGCATGATGGCCCATGAGGTAAGACTTGAGCGTCTCCTTCAATTGAAATCCGGCGTGATCGCTGCCCAGCGCCATGCGGCAGGAGACATCCGCGCCCGCTTCTTCGTGCCTTTGCTCCGATTGCTCAATGAAATTCAGCATCGCGAAAATGCCCTGCTCGATCTGGTCGCGGCAATAAGCGTACGTCTCGTAGGAGCCGCCAATGGGATCGCTGATGTCTTTTTCAAATTCATCCAGCGTTTCGTCAAATTCGCGGAGCAGGAACGTCTTTTCCGCCGCTTGGGGGAAGAGCAAATTGATCGAATCGACATGGCTGTGGGTCATGCCGAAAATGTAATCAGCCTCGTCGACAATGGCGGAAGTCAGCATCCGGCTGCGGAGATGGGAAATATCGATGCCCAATTCCTTGAGCGCGCGGACGGCGTGGGTGCTGGGCGGTTGGCCCTCCATGGCGCCGACGCCCGCCGACATGACGCGGCAATCCGTCCGTCCACGAGTTGCATGGCGGAAAAGCCCTTCGGCCATCGGGCTGCGGCAGATGTTCCCAGTGCAGACAAACAAGACTGTTTTCATTCCAATGACAAAGCCATAAGACCTTGCGGTGAGATTTCCCAAACGTCAAACTGGAAATGACGGCGGTGGAAGAGCGGGGTGGAGAATCCATTGAATCTGGAACTCACGAAATCAGGAAAAGACGCGCCCGGAAGCTGGGGATGCAAATTAATCTGGAACAACCGAACTCAGGAAAAGAGACTGAAGTGGGCTTCACGCGCATCGTTAATTCGGACTGGCGCTGATGGAAATCCTCAAACGGGGCCGGATCGAACATGGTTCCGATTCAGCCCGCAACGATTGAACCAGCAGCGGAATAAATATGTGATTATGTGGGTCTGAACCCTTCCGATGAGGAGGATTTTGCCTAACTACGGCTCACCGCGGGCAAAACCAAACCGAAGACCATTTTACCGCATCGGAAAATAATTGGTGCAGCGATTCGCCGCTACCGGAAGGAAGCGAAGCTGACCCAAGAGATGCTCGCCGAAAAAGTTGATCTCAACTGGAAATACATCGGAGAAGTGGAGCGCGGAGAGAAAATCATCTCCATTGAGGCGTTGATGCGGATTGCCAGGGAAGTCGGGGTACCTGTGGCAGAATTTTTTCGCGGGATTTGAGGTCACGCGAGGCAGAAAAGTCAATTTGTTCGCTTCCGACGACTTGAGGCGTTCGAGTTTACATGAATGAGAATCATGACGGTGAGGAAATCGATGCGCGAGTTAATGGATGACTTTAGTCATTGTGCTTGAGCGCTCGCTTCCCAATTACCGGAGCCATTGGTGCTCGCAACACCTTTGAAAGAAATGACCATTGGGTCCTCTGCTTTCCTGTTAATGTGAAACAGAATATGAATTTTGCTGTGAACCTGCCCATTTCTGCTGCTCACGAAAAATGTTTTCTCGATTGATCCTGACCAATGGTTTGTGGTCGTCATGGGCAATGAAATGCTCGGCTGATAACCTTCGGTTGGGGGATTATACGTCACGTTTGCATCTTCAAACGTCGTTTCGATTAAGCCTCCATCAACACCAGCAACTGAAATGCCCCAGTCTTGCGGATATTGCTGTGACACAATTCCTTGAGGCCGGGCTACGGTAATCCTAATATCTCCACCTGCCTGAACAACTTGACCAGCGACCAAATCAAAATCAATCGGCGTGGTCACGCACGGAACTTTGTAATTTTGGTTAATGGACACTAAAGGGCCAGCACCTTGCAATTTCCACATTTTGATCACGGTTGGTTTGTCTGGATCGGGCACGTATCGCTGGGACTTTGGCCACATTTGGGAATAAATGAAAACAGTCCGTGCGGTGCCGAGAACATACCCATCCTTCTTGATCATCAATTCCAAGTCCTTGCCTCTGCGTCCGGTAACTGAAAACAATCCGTTATTGTCTGATGTCAAAGTGAAATGGTCGGCTCCAACGCGTGTTCCATTATTAACGCGAACTGTCGCCAATATAGTTGCATTGGCAACAGGCGCGTTGAATTGATCCACCACTTGGCCGCGAAAGTTTATTTCTTCGTCATTTATGGCGGCCAAACCGCCCATAGCCTGCGAAGTTTTGTCGAGAACAGAGACGGCTACAGAACGAACTGTGGCTACGGTCGAAGGGCCATGAGCAACCACGTTGGTGTTAGCAGAAAACGCGGCGTTTGAACCCTGAGCCGTCGGAAGACTCATATTCGGCGTTTTGACGACAGGCATTCTGAAGAACCAGATCAACAAGGCAATGAATAGCAATGCCATGAGAGCCGCAGACATGAATCGGCGCGTATGCACAAGTCATTTTAGGCCAAAGCCCTCTGAACTTAAAAGAGCATTCCAGTAGGGGTATTGTTGCCAATAATCTCCCCGAAACTGTGCGCTATGCCAAAAGTGGTCGCTGAAGCTGTGGCCAGACGGGTCGCTCCCCCAAATCGTGGGTAAACTGACATTGTCCAAGCCGCCCACGGCACCCTCAGCGCCAACAGGAATTGACCGCGACTCTGCCGCGAAGGCCATCACCGTGTGGAGGTCGTTAACATTGGAAACAATGTCAAAAAGCGTAACCCCGGTTGGGATTTTGATAAACTCAAAGTGATTCCAAGGAGACGGATCGTTGGTGCTTCCAGCATAAGCGTAAATTCCATAAGGATAATAATCGGGCTTCAACTCTTGATTGAAGCACCACGCATCTAAGGACAGTGCATAGTCATTCGGATTATAGAAATTGATACGCTGCGATACCGCTGCACTATTCGATGCCAAGCGGTTACTGTAAATGTTTGGGGTGCTCGGCCCATAAGACGGCAATGTCAAATCCACGAGCCAATCCGGGAGTTTCGAAGACGTATACTCGAAATTGATTAGATCACTCACCGATCCGTCATACACATGCGCTGGTATCGCCGCTTGGCTTGCCACATATGTATTAACAACTTGATTGGTTCCTGCCAGTCGCAACGCCTCGCCGGCAACGACATTTCCCATGCTGTGAGCGAGAAGATAAACGTGACCGGGGTATTGAATATTAAGTGCCGTGAGCCTGTTGAGAAGCCCAACACTCGATTGCCAAGCTCTGAGTTCGCTGCTGTCATAGTTATGTGGTTGAAACATTGCGTCAATCAGAGTGCCATTAAAATTGAAGTCTGTCGGCCAGCGGAAACTGCCAAAGCGGCCCTGAAAACCTTGCCAGTATAATCGTTTGAAGGCGCATTCTGCAAAGTAATCCTTCGACTGAATGCTATTATTCCACCCATGCACCAGGAGAATGTACGGCAGATTTGTGTCGGTCGTCGGGTTGTAGGTGTACGTAAATTGACTGGTAGGGGCACCCGGCCCGTAGTTGTCCGTCGCGACAAGCGCGATGTTCCAAGGGGGATCAGCGGGAGTGTCGCCGACCGTCCACCGTTCATACATTTGCTTAATGTCGGTGATTTGGATGTATTGAGAAGACTGCGCCAAAATATCGCCGCTCGAATCGCAAATTGTCAGGAACAACTGTCCAACCCCGGTAGCCTCGCCACAAAAAATGTAATGGTCGCCGGCCCAGCCATTGGTAAAACTTGAACCGTTCAGTTGGAGACTGCCGCCGGGCGCCAGCCTGCCCACATAATGGTAAAAGGCGCTATTCGCCTGTAGGTTCGCGATAGTCGCATTCGTAAGATAACCGATGCCTCCATTAGCGTCGGCAGCCTGAAAAATGTCAATAGTGGGATTCGCGGTATTCGGAGCATCAACGTCGCCCCAGCTTAGAGTGACCGCACTGTCTGTTGGAAGCCGCGACAAGGTATTGGAGACGCCAGACACCCACAGACGCGCGAAGTCCTCAAGGTCGCGCGTGTTGGGAATAATCCTGTTACCATCTATATCCC
The DNA here is from genome assembly GCA_963764165.1 of uncultured Verrucomicrobiae bacterium. GTDB lineage: Bacteria > Verrucomicrobiota > Verrucomicrobiia > Limisphaerales > Palsa-1400 > Palsa-1400. The sequence continues at coordinate 1,044,099 of CAVXRD010000001.1, read as the reverse complement.
GGTAAACATAGTCTGGCGTGGATATGCTTGGAACATATGGACAGCCAGAATTTGTCGCCTGTGCAGTGACGTCGTCGTCGTAGTACGCACTGTCATCAGAGTCGTATGTCAGGCGGTCATAATTGTTGTTTAGCCACAACACAAAGGGATTCCCCGCAGAAGTATTATCGGGGCCTGTAAATGTTTCGTCCATGACGCCGTCATGGTTAACGTCCAACGAAAGCCTAATCACATTAACGGCCAATTGGCCGGTCGCTCCGGTCGTTGCATCCGGCTTTGTGGTGAGCAGCACCTCGCCCGGCTGAGTCGCAAAAAACTCACCATACTCTGAAAGAATGCCTGTCTTATTGGTGGTGAGGCTCCCATTCGTGTCCGCAAGATAAGCTTTGTCAAAATATTGTTCAGCATAGGCATTAATGTTACTGCGTCCGTTTTGCAACAACAGCCTCGCCCAGGCCGTAACTGAGAATTGTCCGCCGACGGGCAAGAGAAGCAGCGAAGGCAACTGGTTGGTGCCGGTGAAACCATCCTCTCCGGGCAAAGGCTCAGTGTGCAGCCGGGCGAAGTAAAAGCCGTTGGATGTGAGAGTCGGTTGCTCAAAGTCGGCAAAAATATTTCCGGTTGCGGTTGTTGAGCTTCCCGCGGAAACGACAGTGAGCGGACCGGGGTTGCCCACTTCAAGCGAATCTAACGACAGGCCAAAGAAATTTGTCTCTGTAGGCACGGTTAATGTGCCAGTGCCGTCGTTGTACGCATCAGCATCCCACCAAGTGTAAATCCATTGCGATATGGAATCCGTCAATACTGGTGCCAGCGAAGGGGATGACTTGCCAGAGACCAGTCCAACCGTATCGAAGTACTTGCTCAACACATCGTCGGTTTCGTACTCGAAGTTCCACGTACCGTCGGGATCCCCGAAATTTCCATTCCAATCGACGCCTGAGGTGGCGTTTCCATACGAGTCGAAAGTCATTACAGACGGGCAAAGGTTTAAATAATAGTTGTTTTCCTCGAAGGGCCAGAACTCATCCATTTCGGCGGCGCCGGAAATACTTTGGTAGCCATTCATAAAGTGCCAACCCGCAAACACATAATTGGGGAAGGGGGATTCCGGGTATTGCGAAAGATTAAAGCCGTCGTAGCTGATAACAAATGGCGATTCCGTATTACAGACCCGCAAGAGGAATTTGATATTCTGAGCGATGTTGGTGCGACCGTCAAAAAACGGAATGTCATAGTCGGCTCGATCCGTGTCGCTCGTTATTTGCCCGAGTTGTATTATTTCTCCATATCTTCCGTTGGTGCCGCGTGGCTGCAAACTGAATTGGTTCACACAGTACGGCGGCACTTGATTTGTGGTTAGCTGGCAGACGCCATTCGTGAAGGCGGTAATCGGTACGTCAAAATATCCATTGGTGAGCGTAGGAGCGTTTGAAAAGGAGCCGTCGTAGTAATAAGGAGCCGGATCCACCTCACCAATTGGATAATAACAATCTGCCACGTTGGTATGAAAGACACGAAAGGCGGTTATTTGGCTCGAAACCGCCGAGGCAACTATGTAGAGCGCTCCACCCGGCCCACGTACGATCAGCGCATTTGTAGTGTAATTGCTGTTAAGCAGTGTGTTCACCAAAGCCGACGGAGATGATGTGCCCAGAGCATAATTGGCAAGCAATTGATAGCTTGCATTGACACCGCTAGTCAGCGAACAATCTTCGTATAAAGTGCCGGGCGCACTGATAGTGGCAATCGTGGAGAACCCTGAACCGGTATTGCGTTGAAGTGTATAACCTGTGGCCGACCCGGACGAACTCCAGCTAATCGTCGCACAGGAGCCATTGCTATTTAATGTGACGGAGAGTCCCGTCGGTGCTGCGGGTGAGTTGAACACCAATGGATCAGTGCCGTTGTAATACTCCTGTATGTTGACATACCCATCGGCGTCCGGGTCCTTGTAGGCGTCACTGGTTCCCGTAATTCCGGTATCAGGCAGATACGGATCGGTAAGGGTGGCGAGCACTTCATATCCGTCCGGCAGGGAATCTCCATCAGTGTCCCAACCAAGACCCCCTATCAAAGAAATGCTTCTCCCGTTCAAATAAACGGCTACCGTGGTCGATGTATTTGTGCCGAGGAAATTGGTTTCCACAATCCAAGGGCCGTTCGTCACCGATTGCACCTGGCTGTAAATTTGATAATTGCTTCCCATCTTGGTCGGGCTGAAAGTAACTAAAAGGATGTTCGTGTTCGCGGTCGCGTTCGTGATAAATAGGTGATTGGAGGCAGCCAAGTCGTTGGTGTATGCGAGGATAAGTGCTTGTGCGTCTTTGTGGAGTGAGGAAATCGAGTGAGCATTGGTCGGGTTTAGGCCTAAAGTGAATTCGTCGAGATTACATAAGCCGTCCCCGTCGGGATCGGCAAAAGGATTTACATTGAGTGTTCCAAAATATTCCATGCACCAGTAATCTGCCAAGCCGTTTGTGCCGGTAAACAGCACGAGGGCGGAAGTGAAGAACAAAGCGTTGGTGGCATCTGCAATAGGGGGTAAAATTATAGCGGTGTTTGTGGCGACGTTGGTCTGCCAGATCGCCCAGCCGTTGGAGTTGGCTAAATCCGAATTGGTGTAAACCACGTAGATGAGATTGCTTAGGCAATTCTGGACAGCGATGTGGGCGTATCCTCCACTGTTCGTTATCGTCAAATAAGACATCGCGTAATCGGCGTAGTTGGTTGTCGAAATTGGCGCAGGTGGAGTAAACCCATTCGTGTCGCCATAACCGCCGCCGCTATAATTGGTGCTGACATTGGTGCCGCCCGGCGCAGGCGGATCAGCGTCCAAATGAGAGCCACCACCGCCGAATCCAATGGGCGGCAAGCTTCCGCCCCAATAAGTGATGTAGGCCGATTGCGCAGCGTAGGCGTCAGAGACTTCGTTGGAGCTTAACTGGTAATCGTAAGTGGCCAGCCATTGCATTTGCCCTTGCAGGGTATCAATTCCAGACGTGGAGAGGCTTCCAACAAAAAAACCGTAGTTCGTGCAGTCGGCACGTGACGGCTGATAAAGAATCGGGCCATTGCTGCACACCGGCTGGCCCTCCAAATACAGCCAACTGTTGGACGGTGAATACGTCATCGTGACGAAGTGCCAGTCGCCTTCGTCAAAATCGATAGGCGTTTTGAACACCATCTGATTCGAGCCGGACGCTTGGGCTTCCATGACAAGGTTCGTGCCCGCCGGATCGATCGCTATCGTCCAGCCCGATTGAGCCGCGTTGGAGGTCCAATTGCCAATGGAAATTAAAACTGCCCAATTGCTCGGGCCAGTGCCGCCATCGGTGACAGATGTCCAGTTCATTTGCGCCCAGCACGCAAGTGAACCGTTGTCGAAATAAAGGACGGGTTCGCCGCCTTCAAAGTAATCGAACTGCAAAAAGGCGACGTTGGTGTCCAGGCTTAGGGCCGTTCCGTCATAATCCCAACTTGGCGCGGTCGTGAGATTGGTGGAGGCTCTCGGCAAATCTCCAAACCAGTCCGCCCACGGCGGATTTTCCAGCGGGTAAAAATTCCACGCGTTAAAGGGAATTGGAGGAAGTTCGGGCGGCCCGCTTTGGGCAAGGGCGGTTCCTGACGCCACAACGAGCAACATGAGTGACAACAGCGCCGCCTGTGTACGTTGTTTGCCATGGAAACGAAGAGCATTCATGGGATTTGCTTAAATTCGGTCAGCGCACCAACCGTCTTGACGGTGTTGAGTATACGCAAAAGAGAATTTGACTGCAAACGTTTGTGTTGTGAAATTTGATAGTCGGATTTAAGTGACGTGGAATGATGTGAAGGACGAGCCCTCCACCCGCGACGCTCCTGACCCTCGCGGCCTGAACAATTGATGTTTGGCTTGTCATCCTATCCATAATACCACACAAACGTGTAATTGCAATATTAATTGACACCAAGGGCATTTCGCCCTTATGTTTCTCCCTGTCGCCGCCCGGGCGTGTTCTTTGATATTTTGCGGATTCCCGCGCCAGGGAGAGGCTGCTTTTTAACGGCCTGCGGGAAGGGCGACTCAATAAATTGTGACCGGGGCGTTGCACGCTATTGCACCCTATTGCACCCTATTGCACCCTATTGCACCCTATTGCACCCTTGGTTTTCGCGTGCTCGATTTCACCTTGCGGTTTCCGGCAAACCGGCCGCATCAGGATCCTCATTCGAGGGAAATGCAGCAGGAGCCGCGCGCCCTGCGTTAAAGCCAACGCACGGCTGGCGGGCTGGTTCCTGGTGATGCCTGCGGGTGGGGAAAAGAGTTGCATGCCAGCGGGTAAATGCGACAATCGCGGCCGTCAATCCGCTATTTTGAGCGAGCGGTTGAAGAATATTCCGTCAAGAGTGGAATGGTTGTTGCTTATGGCGGGTGTGAGAACGCTTTTCAACCAAACATTTACGGCGGTTGCTTGGCGGATGCGATGATGAAATTGGCTCCTGAATTCCATAAAACAAGAGGCACGGCCGCATTTACAGTGGCGGAGGTCGTCGTTTCCGTAGGGCTTTTTGGGGTTTTCATTGTGGCGGGGCTTTCGTCCATCGTGCTTGATCAAATCAGCAATCGAAAGGCGAAGCAGGAGGCGATTGCCATGAACTTCTTGACGAAATACGTCGAGAACATCAAAGCCCTCCCTTTCACCTCTGTGGGGCCCGGGTTGCCGATCAATTACATTTACAACGGCACTGGTGGCGCGCCCTTGATCATCATCCCGTCGAACAACACGCCCGTCTCACTCAATACCCTCGCCTTCCAGACCTTTTACCCTGATCTGCTGTGGCTGACGAATTTGAACCCCACGATGACGGTGAACCTGACGCAAAACAGCGTGGCCGGAACGCTCCATGACATCGAAATGAACATCAAAGTGGATTGGAATGCGCCGCTGGCCAGGGGAGGGCAGCTCGAAGTCGAGGTCGATACGCTGCGGACAGCCAACACCCCAAACCTATGAAGATGCCCCTGCGCGGCGATATTGAACGGGTTTCCCGGCGTGGCTTCACGCTGGTGGAGTTGATGGTATCCACGGGAATAAGCGTTCTCTTGGGGGGATCGGTGATCCTCCTGCTCGTTCAGTCCGCCACCGAACAGCGCAATGGGTATGCCGCCAACACCGTCGAGGAACAGGCCTATACGCTGGAAGCCAATATCACCAGTTGCCTGCGCAGCATGAGCGCGAACCAGGGCATTTCTCCCGTTTGGTCGAGCGCCGTTCTTATCAACGGGATCACAAACGGGTATTCTTCAGTGGTTTTGTTTTACCCGACCAACGGCGCCTATATCCAGGAGTCGATCAGTTTTAATGCGTCGAATGGGACGGCCATTTACACTCCAAACACCGGGATTCCAACGGCCCAGGTGATATGGATGACCAATAACGTCAGCGCCTCCTTGACGGAGCTTTACTTCTCTACTTCCTGGAATATGGACGGCTCGCAGAATAACTCCCTAATTACCGTGACCTTTCAAATGACAGACAACGGATTCTCGCAGCACAACCCAACCAATAACCCTGCGAATGTATATCGCACTTTCTCGGTTCAAATGCGCAATGACTGACAAGCGTCCGTCTCGTTATGGATATTTCCCGAATAAAACGCCTGCGCCAGAGTGGATCGACCTTGCTGATTGTCGTGGCGGTGGGCGCAGTCGTTTGCCTGATTGCCAGCGCCACATTGGTTCTAAGCAGTTTTTCGCTTAACAGCGCTTATGGGCGTGTCGCGTGGGGCAAGGCGTATTATGCCTCGGAAAATGCCGCAGTCTGGGCCGCGCAAGCCGCCTTTGACACTCTGCCAACGCCCGGTTCCAGCAACTACTATTCCACGGCGCTTGGAACCCTTCCGGTAGGTGAAGTCATTTCCACCGCCAGCCCGGATCCCAACTTTGGCGGCGCCTGGGTCTCGGTCGTGCAATCGCCGGTGTCCCCCAACAACGTCCTCCAGATCACTTCTTCAGCGTGCTATAAAAACAAAGTCAGGACCATCCAGGCGACGGTGACGATTCGTCCGGCCAGCCAGGTGTTCGATTACGAGTATTTTCTGAATAATTGGGGCTGGTGGTGGGGCAGCACCATCACTGGCAATGGCGGCCAGCGGGCCAACTGGGATTTTGATTTCCGAGACAGCCCAACCGTCAATGGAGCCATCTACGCCGCGGACCAAGTCGATGAAAACGAAGTGCCGGTTCAGAATTACGCATCGCCTCCGTTCGCCGGGCTGGCTGCCACGGATGAAACCAACCTCGTTCACCAGGGTTCTCCCCGGGTGACGATGCCCAATCTTTTGAATTTCAGCAATTACGTCGCCGCGGCCACGAACAACACGGCCACCAACGGGCTGTGGATTGGCACCAACCAAATCGTGGCCGGCGTCTTGACGAATGCCTACACGCCGAACCCGGGCGGGAACGGCGGCAATGTGACTCCGCAAACTGGTTTGTATGTTGCAGGGACACCGGCCGCTCCGATTACCATCAAGGGCACAGTGGTCATTCAGGGTGATCTTGTCATTCAGGGAACTGTGACCGGACAAGGAACGCTTTATGTCGGCGGAAATCTTTACATTGCCAGCAATCTCACCTATGCAAACAGTCCGAATTTCGGCACGCCCCCGGAGACTCAAAGCGTCGCCGCCCGTGACGCGTGGGTGGCATCGTCCATGAGCAATGATTTGGTCGCCTACGCCGTGCGAGGGTCCATTCTGGCTGGGGACGTGACGGATCCCGATTGGGTTAGCTGGTGCTACAATTATCCCGGGAGCGGATTGCAAGTCGTCGGCGATGAATCCCATCTCGGCGCCGACGGCATTGCCAATACACCTGATGATGACATTCCCTACCTTCAGGCCAATGGGGTGACGGGCACCTGGTATGATGCCGATGGCGACGGCATTGTGGAAGCCAATTACAATTACAACACGGATATTAATATGACTGCCACGCGCGCATCTTACATCTTAAACTATCCAAAAGTCTTGGGTGTGCCATTGCCGTATAGTTCCGTGGCGACTGACAACATGGGAACGCTGCAGGGGATTTTTTATACGGATCACGCCGCCGCCATGAGGCTGGCGCAGAGCGCCGCCGTTTTTAACGGAGTCATTGTTTCACGAAATGAACAAATCGTATTTCAAAATACTCTCGGCCTCATTTACGACTCGCGGGTCAATAGCCGCTATCATAACAATCCGAACCAATACATTAACTTGGGACTGCCCTGGGGCCAGCCGATTCAGATAAACGCATATGCTGAAATTGCGCCAAATTCGGCGGGCCTTGCCTTGACTCAATGAACCGTTGCGTCCCACGAGCCAATCTGGCCGCCATCGTTGCCTTAACGCTTCTGCTGGCTTCCGTCTGGCCGGCGAAGGCCGGCGTTTCCACTGGGCCACAGCCAACCAACTCCGCCGCCGCCGAGGAGAGGCGAAGACTGCAGTTCTTTGACGCGGAATATTCTTTTCAACAAAAGCTCAGGGTTGGCCGCGAGCGTTACGAGCAAAAGCAGGCCAATCGCGCCAAAGTCATCGAGGGCATGGCGGCCCAGCTTCAGGCCAGGCAGCGAGTCGTCGTCACTCAGCCCCGCTCCTACTCTGAGGAAAACATCGAGGGACTGGGCGATTGGCCGCACACGGTGCTCCCGTTTGCGGCGCTGTTGCTTGGATTGGTGGGAGTTCGCTACCGCCTCAACCGCGGTTCCACGGCAGAAATGTCCGGCTCGAAAGATCCGCCGCGGCTTGCGCCTTATTTGGGGCCTGCCCCTGTGGTTGAGCCGGAGGCGGTCCTGCCGGCCAAGTCGGAAGCGATTCTAACGTGCAACTGCTGCGGGGCAAATGCCCAGGGGCGCTGTGTGGAGGAGGGATTTATGGTTCTCAAAGGCTCGATCGGCGCTGAGCGCGGCGCCTCGTCGCCTTTGAGCAAAGCCTCCGAAGCAGTGTGCGCCACGCTGATCGAGTCTGGAGTTTTGCGCAAGCAGGGCAGCCGGATCATCTTCGAGCAAGACCACGTTTTTTCCACCCCAAGCCAGGCCGCCGCTGCTGTTTTGGGAATGTCGGCCAATGGCTGGCTTATCTGGAAAACGGAAGATGGCATCACGCTTGAAAAATTGGAACGCCTAGGGAGATGATGATCGGTGATCGGCTCTAAGAATCACACGAACGAAATGAAGGGATCGGATGCGGCCTGTAAAGAAGACTTTTGCGGCTAAGGAAAAGCTCAATAAGAAAATTGAGGATGGTCGCGTTTTAACTGTTGACGCAACGTCCAAACGGGTAACCCCATTTCCAACGGTCCCACGCTATCAGGGTGAAGCCCAAGCCGCAACTTCGTCCCACATCCGCTCGTCGACCCAAGACACTGCCAACCCTTTATAAGACGGATGGATCTCAATTTTAATATGGCCTTGGATTCTTGTCGATACGTTTGTCATGCCGCCAAAGACTTGGGGCGCATCTCAGTTTTTGAGCAGTCAAGTCGTGAGGAATGGGATAAAAGGAGTGGATGAGTGCAATTTGCTGTGAGGAAAAATCTTCTGTTAGTCGACATTGCCCGGAGGCATCGGAGTCGCTGGCGGTCAAAGCCGCGCGGTTGAGCGATGCTCTGGAGCAGAGCGTGCGTGATTTTCTAGTCGCGTCAGATCAAAACCTTGGAGACATCGAGATGGAAGTGGAGCGGCAGAGCCAAGACCTGCTGCGCTTGGCCACCCAAAAGGCCGCTCAAAAGAAAGCCGACTTGGCTGCGCCCCGGTGTCCAGTTTGCCAGCAGCCCTTGAGCCGAATCGGCCACGGGCACGAGCGGACATTCCAGACACGATTCGGGCCGGTGACGATTCGGCGGGATCGGGGATTCTGCAAGCGGTGCAAGAAGTGGCGCTTTCCTGCTGATACGCTGCTGGGCCTGGAGGAGACGGCGGGCTACTCGCCCCGCGTGCAGGAGATGGCTGCTTTGCTGGCCAGCAAGATGCCGGTGGGCGAGGCCAGCCAAGTGATGGAGCATCTTACCGGAGTGAAGATGCCGCGTCCGACGCTGGACCGGGAAGCGCGCCGGCAGGGGGAGCGAGCCCGGGAGGTGCGGCGCAAATTAGACGAGCAAGCCTGCCGGAGCGCCCCGGCGGCGGCGCAGGCGGAAATGGTCTTGGAGCCTTACCAAATGATTATCCAGATGGATGCATGGAACATCCGCGAGCGGGACCAGTGGGGGCAAACCCAGCGCCTGCGCAAAGCCGGGCAGGAGCCCGAACGCTGGCATTGGGTTTATACGGGCACCTGCTTCCGGCTTGATCATTGCGGAAAAACCGATGGCGGGCGCCCCATTATCAGCCAGCGGGGCTTTGTGGCCACGCGGGAGGGAATAGACGGATTGCGCCAGCCATTGCATGCCGAAGCCATGCGCCGTGGATTGGGACAGGCGGCCGGAGCGCTGGTCATCGCCGATGGAGCGGCTTGGATCTGGCGGCTGGCCGACGACCGTTTTCCCGAGGCGCGCCAGCGTTTGGATTTTTATCACGCGGTGCAGCATTTGGCTGCGGTGGGGCGAGCCCTTTTTGGCGAGAATAAAGACCGGCTTAAGCAATGGCTGCGGCCCTTGGTCAAACAACTCAAGAATCAATCCGCGCTTAAAGTCATCAGCCAGTTGGAGGAAATACTGCGAGCCATGCCAGCGGGCGCGGACGCCGAAGGGATCCAAAAAGAAGTCAACTATCTGCGAGAACACCAAGAGCGAATGGACTATCGGGCTGGGGCGCGACGGGGAGAACCTATCGGCAGCGGAGCGGTGGAATCAACCTGCCGGCAGACTCAATGCCGCTTCAAGCGCCCCGGACAATACTGGAGCCGGCAAGGAGACGAGGCCTTGCTGTGTTTAGAAACATTCTGGCGAAACGACCGCTGGCATCTCCTCTTTCCCCATAGTCGTCACTTCGACCTGTCTAAAAACTGAGATGCGCCCAAAGACTTGCATTTGAAGTGTTTTCATATCCTGCTCATGGGCTGGAGTAAAATTGACGGACCATAATCGATCTTTGAAGAAGCTGCAATCAAGGGTGCCATTGATCTCATAAAGTCGATAGTTAGTGACGGATATAACCAATAAAGACGCACCTTTAGATAACTCCTTGTCTATAATCTGAGACTGATATGAGTTACTGGCTAAGAGCACCTTCACCTGATCGTAGGACATAGAATTTGAAAACGACGAAACCATTTTCTCTCCAGTCGTCAGCGTTTTCTCATTACACCCAACAATTATTGTTAAACACGCAAGTGTATAACAAAATCCAAATTTTGCCTTGTCATAAATGCCCATTTAAATCGGTGAACAGCCGGTAATAGAAGCATTGCAGTGCTTGCGGTCCACCAGACGGGTCAGATCAACATAATGACATATTGGAATTTCCTTCACGTGATCCATTTTCAGAGCAGGTTGCCGGGAACCATGCCCCAAAGACGGGGCCTCGCTTGCGATCGGGCAACTTCAAATATGCGCTACGTGGGCAACCCGTCTTCGAATTCAGAACCGTGAAGCCGAAAAATGCGATTATGCTGGTCTGATTCCTCTGCTGCACTGAGTTTCCTTGCCGATATGAGTCAGATTTGACATTGCTATTCCACGGAAATTGTCGACGAACCCAAAATCAAAGAGTGAATGTTGTACAGGGAATATCTTGCGAGGCAGCTTCAATCCACACATGCGTGGCGCCCATTTGGGCCAATCGCGAACTCACCGCTTTATGGGCCAGCTCCGGCCGGTTGCAATCGCGGCTCAAATGGCCGAGATACAACCGGCGCAAATCCGCCGAAAGGATCTGAGCGGCGACCTCGGCGGCGCTCTCGTTGGAAAGATGACCGTGGCGGCTCAAGATGCGCTGCTTGAGACTCCACGGGCGGCGCGGACAGTCCTGCAGCATCTTCACGTCGTGGTTCGCCTCCAGCAAAAGCACGTTCGCGCAACGCACCCGTTCCACCACCATTTTCGTCGCATGCCCGAGGTCGGTAAGGAACCCAATATTTCCCGAAACGGTGCGCACCATGTATCCGACCGGATCAATGGCGTCGTGCGGGATGGAGAACGTTTCAACCGTGACATCGCCCACTTCAAAGGAATCGCCCGTGGCGAACACATGCGCCTTGATCTGGGTTTTTAATTGCGCCTCGATGGCGCTTTTTGTTTCGCGGTTGCAGTAAATGGGCACATCCAATTTCGCCGCCAAGCCCGCAAGTCCCGAAATGTGGTCGGAATGCTCGTGGGTGATGAGGATGCCGGTCAGCGTCTCGGGGGCGCGCGCAATCGTCGCCATGCGCGCACGAATTTGGCGTCCCGTCAGCCCGGCGTCCACGAGGAGGCGCGCCTCATTTGTTTCAAGATAAGCGCAATTGCCCGCCGAACCGCTCCCCAGAATGGTCAGTTGAACCGCCACGTCATGACCTTAGAAGGCGCGATGCGCCCCAGCAATCTTTTTCGGGACGGAAGTGCACGCGCAGCCCGTTCGACGGCAGAGGCCGCGCCGAGGCGTCTCTTGCCGCCGCAGACGGCCCTCCATTCACATCCGCTCCGCCTTTTCATGAAAATCTGGCGTGATTGGACGCGTCGGCGTTTTTCTTGGGTCAGCACGCAGCATCCTCCGTGTTTTTCAGTGGAGCGCGGACTTGTCTTTGTGTTCCTCCGCGCACTCGTCCTTCTCTTCGCGAAAGTTCTTTTCCCTCCGGCAGCCTGGGGACGATGCGTGTGATATCGCCCTTGATTCGCCCTGGTAAAATGAACCCATTACTTCTGCTGAAATTCGAAAGTGACCTTCTGGTCGTCGCCGAGAACGAGGAAGGCCGAGAACGGGCGGCCGGCTTTGGAAATAAAGTTGGTCAGCAAATCGGTGCGGCCTTTGGTGGCCAATTTCTGCACCTGCTCGCGGTCGATAGGCTGCTGCAAAATCACCTTGCCCATTTTGAATTTGCAGCGCTTCTTTTCCGCCTGCGATTTTTCGCAAATGTAATCGCTGCCCGCATCAAGCACGCGGCCGCCGCAGACGGGGCATTTGGCGACCTCCTCAGCGTTGGTGAGATCCAATTTGGGCGCGGGGGTTTTGGCTTTGGCGGGACCTGTGCCTTTTTTGGCCCGGGGCTCGAATTCGAATCCGACGGATTGCTTTTCCTTGTCCAAAACGAGGAAGGCCTTGAAGGGCCGGCCTTTTTTGGAAATGAACTTCGTCAGCAAATCCGTTTTCCCCTGCGTGAGGATTTTCTGCACCTGCTCTTTTTCCACCGGCTGCTGCAAAATGATTTTGCTCACACGGAATTTGCAGCCTTTGCGGTGCGCGGCTTTTTCGCACGAATAATTCATGCCGAGATCGTAGACATCCGTGCCGCAGATAGGGCATGTTCCAATCTTTTCCTTCCCTGTCAAATCGACCGCGTCGCCTTCCTTGCCTTCGCCGTTTTGCTGCTGGCCAAAGTCAAATTCCGGTTTCAATTCCGGCGTCAATTTGACGATGGCCGCGAAGGGCCAGCCGGCTTTGCTGCGGAATCCCTGCAGCGGTCCCACCTCGCGCTTCGAGATCAATTCTTCGATCTCGCTGATCTCAAACTGGCGGCCAGCCACGATTTTCCAGAGGGCGAAGTCGCACTTCTGGCACTGGTATTTTTTGTAATTTTCGCGGATCACGCCGCCGCATTTCGGGCACGGCGTTTTCAATTCGCCGAAATCGCCGGGAACGGTGTCGCTCTCGTGGTTCTTTGTTTTGGCCACGATTTGGCGCGTCATCTCCTCGATCTGCCGCATGAATTCCGCCCGATCCAGTTCGCCGCGCTCCATTTGCTTGAGCTTGAATTCCCAATTGCCGGTCAATTCCGGCGAGGAAAGTTCGGGAATATTCAATCCGCGCAGCAGCGTGATGAGCGAAAACGCTTTCGCCGTAGGCTGCAATTCGCGGGCTTCGCGCAGAATATACTTCTCGTAAATCAAACCTTCGATAATCGAGGCGCGGGTTGCGGGCGTGCCAAGCCCCTTCTCGCTCATGGCTTCGCGCAATTCCTCGTCCTCGACCAATTTGCCGGCGCCTTCCATCGCGGAAAGCAGCGTCGCTTCCGTGTAGCGCGCGGGCGGTTTGGTCTGTGTGGCGATGAGATCGATTTTGGTCGTCTGCACTGTTTCGCCTGCTTGCACCGGGGAAAGGCGCGGCGTCGAATCATCACCTTCCGCTTCGCGTCCGTAGATGGCCATCCATCCCGCGTTCAACATCACTTTGCCTTCAGATTTGTACGGCTCTTCCTTCACCCGGGTGATGCGCGTGGTGACGAGAAATTCCGCCGCCGGATAAAACACCGCGAGGAACCGCTTGGCCACCATGTCGTACAATTTCTGCTCGGGCTCGCTCAGGCCTTTCGGCTCAAGCGCGGTGGGGACGATGGCAAAGTGGTCGGAGATTTTGGCGTTGTTGAAAATGCGCTTGTTGGGCCGCACCCATTGCTGGCGCAAAATTTCGCCCGCAAACGTCCCGTAATTCGTCCCGCCCATCATCTGCAATGTCTCGCGCACGGTCGCCAGATAATCCTCGGGCAGGCAGCGCGAATCGGTTCGCGGATAGGTCAGCACCTTGTGCCGCTCGTAAAGGGCCTGGGCCAGTCCAAGGGTGTTCTTGGCCGAAAAACCGAATCGACCGTTGGCCTCCCGCTGCAAGCTTGTCAAGTCGAACAACAGCGGGGAAAGCTGGGTGGCTGGCTTGCTTTCCTCGGTGACAATGCCGGGCTGGCCAATGCATTTGGCCCGAATCGCCTCGGCCTTGGCGCGATCCAGGATGCGTTCGGGCCGCAGGTCAGGATCCGGATTTTTTGGGTCGCGCGTGAACTTTTCGTCGATCCATCGGCCGAGATATTCGCCAGCTTTTGCGGCAAAGGTGGCGTGCAATTCGCAATAATCCCGCGGCACGAACTTGCGAATTTTCTCTTCGCGTTCCACCACGATGGCCAGCGTCGGCGTCTGCACCCGTCCAACCGTCGTCAGATGAAATCCGCCGGTTTTGGAATTGAATGCGGTCATGGCCCGGGTGCCGTTGATGCCCACCAGCCAATCGGATTCCGACCGGCAAACCGCCGCGTCCGCCAGCGGTTTCATGGAACGATCGTCCCGCAGCGAGGCGAAGCCCTGCCGGATGGAGGCGGGCGTCATCGATTGCAGCCAGAGCCGTTGGATCGGCTGCTTCGCCTTGGCGTGTTGGACAATGTAGCGGAAAATAAGTTCGCCTTCGCGCCCGGCGTCGCAAGCGTTGATCAAGCCATCGACATCTTTTCGCTTGATGAGGCGAAGCAGCTCTTTCAGCCGGCTCTCGGTCTTTTCGATGGGCCGCAGGTCAAAATGATCCGGCACGACCGGCAGATTGGCAAAACTCCATTTGCCCTTTTTGACTTCCGCCCCCTCGGGCAGGCAAAGCTCAAGCAAATGGCCGACCGCCGACGAAAGGACGAATTTGTCACTTTCGAAGCAGTCGTTTGCCTTCGAAAAGCCTCCCAGCGCCTTGGCAATATCCGCGGCAACGGAGGGTTTTTCGGCTATGATAAGCGATTTTCCCATGCAAATTTTGTGGTGAAAGGCAATCATCGCCGTCCCACCGTCGAATGCGGGAAATTGGCCCAAAGAGTTCGATTCGTCAATAGCCGCAGATTTTTGCGCCTTGAATTTTGGCACGAATTCAGCTTAGTTTTCCGCGCTGGCCGCGGGATGATTTTTAGGGCGCCCGTACAGGCAGACGAGGATGACTTTCGTTTGCCGTGGCTTTGCAACGGGCGCGTTAAAAAACGCAAATTTTAGATGAACAGCACATTGGTTATTGTCCCGACCTACAATGAGCGGGAGAACCTGCCAGCCATGATTTATCGGCTGGCACAATTGCCCGTTGCCGTGGATGTGCTCGTGGTTGATGACAATTCGCCCGATGGCACGGGCAAGCTGGCGGACGAACTCGCCACAAAATTTCCTTTCGTCAAAGTGCTGCATCGCTCGGAGAAGGACGGCTTGGGCCGGGCCTATTGCGCCGGATTCAAGTGGGCGCTGGAGCGCAGTTACGAAACCATCATGGAGATGGATTGCGATTTTTCCCACGATCCGGGCGACATCCCGCGCTTCGTTGAGGCCGCAAAAACCGCCGACCTGGTTTTGGGATCGCGCTATTGCAACGGCATCCGCGTGATCAACTGGCCCTTGAACCGGCTCCTGCTGAGCACGAGCGCGGCCCGTTATGTGGCGATCATCACCGGCATGCCGTTTACGGATCCGACCGGTGGCTATAAATGCTTTCGCCGCGCGGCCCTGGCCTCGATTCAACTGGATGCGGTGCGTTCCAACGGCTACAGTTTCCAAATCGAATTGACCCACAAAATCTGGCGTCAGGGCCTGAAGGTGGTGGAAATCCCGATCATCTTCACCGACCGCGTCCTCGGAACCTCCAACATGTCGCGCAAAATAGTTTGGGAAGCCCTGGGGATGGTCTGGCGGCTCTGGTTCCAAAACGGGATGCGCCGCTCCCCCCGGCCGGGAAAACCGTCGGCTGGAGTTGCCTGATGAGCGCATCACAATTCAAAACTGATATGAGCACCAAACCAGGCCGCAACGATCCCTGCCACTGCGGCAGCGGCAAGAAATACAAGAACTGCCACTTGCCATTGGAGCACCACGAGAACCCCGCGCCCACTCCGGTTTCGACTCCCTTGTCCGCGCCTGCTGCGGATTCTTCGCCGCCTCCCGAAAACTTGAATCCGGCCGCGCTCCGCGAGATGGCCAGGAAGCTGCGCGACAGTGGCGCGCCGGAAGCAAAAAAACTTGTCTTCCGGACGGAAGCCATCGCGGATTTTATCGAGCAGCAGAGCGAAATCGATGCCGCCACCGCCGCGCTCGAATCGCATGCGGAGGAATTCTCGAAAGTGCTGGCCGACGAAAAGGCGGCGACTGGATTGGCAAAACAGGTCTTTGCCGACGAGTGTTTTGCGCCGCTTCGATTCTCGGCGGACGATGTGGGACGCGCGTTTGCGCAAGTGGGCGGCGCGCCGAATCTGGCCGATTCCGCGGATACCGTGGATAAATTGCGCAGGGCGATTTTGTTTCTCGCGGACAAGGAACGCCGCACGCTTATGGCGATGAAACTAGCCTGCCAGGTGCCCGTTCACACCAAGGCGGGCCGATTCATGGAGGCGTGGATGGTTCGTTATTGCGGGCAATCGACTTCAAGCGCTCCCGAACAGACCAATCTCTTTCTATTCGAGATGTTCACCTACGGCTACGATCGGTGGATCGCCAACAAAGTGAAGGGCGGTTCAACCGCGTCCTTGAATTGAAGTCCGCGTGCTATTTCGCCCCAAAGATTTTCGCGATGGATTCCTGAATCTGCTCAGCTTGGGCGCGCGGCTGTTCAGCCTTGGTGATCGGGCGTCCCACCACGATATAATCCGCCCCGAACGAAAACGCGTCCTCCGCCGTAACCGTGCGCTTCTGATCATCCTTGCTGGCGAAATTCGAAAACGCGCGAATGCCCGGCGTGACAATAATCAATTTTTTGTCCACCGATTGGCGCAGCTTCGAGACTTCCAAGCCGGAGGAAATCACGCCATCGCAACCAAGCGCAAGCGCGCGCTTCGCACGCGAAAGCACCAGCGCCTCGATGTCGCAGGTGAAACCGAGGTCGGTCATGTCGTTGCGGTCGAGGCTGGTCAGCACTGTGACGGCCAGCACTTTGAGATCGCCTTTGACTTCCACCACCGCGCGCAGGATGTCGTCATTGCCATGCGCGGTCGCGAAGGTCACGCCGAGCTTCGTCATTTGCGCCACGGCCTTTTTGACAGTCTCCGGGACGTCGAAAAATTTGATGTCAGCGAACACGAGCTTGTTGCGTTCGCGCAGCCATTTGACCAGATCAAAGAAGTCGCCGGACATCAGCATTTCCAGGCCGACTTTGTAGAATGAAACGGAATCACCCAGCTCGGTGACGAGCTTCTTGGCAATATCCCCGGTGGCGACGTCGAGTGCGACGATGAGCCGTTCGCGGGGCGGAATAGACTTGGCGGATAACAGCGTTTCCATGGCCGCGAGGTTACCAATATGCCGCGAATTTGACGACAAAATTCAAAGGTGTTGACATACATAGCGTCACAATGTATTGTCTTGAGTCATGACGAACGAGACGAACTTCAATTTGGAAAAATCGGTGGCTGAATGGCGCGAGCAATTGCGCAAGGCGGGCCTGAAAAACGCGTCCGCGCTGGTGGAACTAGAGAGCCATCTGCGCGAAGATTTTGCGGCGCGCATTGCGTCAGGCAAATCGCCGCTGGAGAGTTTCCGGCTGGCGGTGGCTGAAGTTGGCAGTGCCGCGCTTGTGCGAAACGAATTCAAGAAACTTTCAACCCAGCACATCCTGCCGGTGCGAATCGGGCTGGCGCTGTGGGCATTCTGCGCGATTGGGATGGCAGTGGACATGATTGCATCGAAGCACACCGCTCTCGTTAGCTTCCACATCTTCACCGTCACGGCGGCCTGTTTTACGGGATTTCTGCTCGGAGCATGGGGAATCTGCTGGGTATTCCTGGCAAAACGCGATGTGCTTTCCGTCCGCCGCGAATCCTCCCTGAGCCGAGCCGTCGCCCAGTTTTCGACGGTTGGATTTGCGATGATGGCGGCGGGAATGATCTCGGGTTTCTTCGTGAGCCGGGAATATTTTGGAGTGTATTGGCAAGGGGATGCGAAGGAAATCGGGTTTCTAATCTTGCTGGCGTGGTTCACCGCGATGGTCGCCACGCAAAGACTTTTCCAAGCGAATGAACGGTTCCGCATGATGATTTCGGTGGCTGGAAATCTTTTTGTCAGCGCAGCGTGGTTTTGGGCTGGATTTGGGATGAAGGCGACTCTTCCGATGTTGGTATTGACAGCGCTGCACCTTCCGTTGTTCGTCATGGCGGCACGCTCAAACCGAAACGCCGCAAGCACATGACAAGATGGTAGCGCCTCGCCGCGGCGTCCGGGGACTCTCGCAAGTCCGAACGCGTTCGAAAAACGCCACGGCCTCAGACGCCTCGGCGAGGCGCTACCTCCTGAAAAAATTATTCTTTCATCTTCCATTGTGGCCGGTATTTTTTCCCAGCCATGACAAACGAACCGTTGCTCACACTCGAAATACCCGGCATCAAAAAAATCAAGAGCGGCAAAGTCCGCGAGATTTTTGACCTGGGCGAACATCTCTTGTTCGTCGCCTCCGACCGAATTTCCGCCTTTGATTGCGTCATGCCCAACGGCATCCCGCGCAAAGGCGAAGTGCTCACGCAGATTTCCTATTTCTGGTTCGACCGCACCGAACATCTCGTCCCCAATCATCTAGCCGCCAAAGCGGGCGATCCGCTTCCCGCCGCGCTCCAGCCATTCGCCGCGCAGGTCGGGCGCCGCAGCATGATCGTCAAGAAAGCCAGGCCGCTCGCCATCGAATGCGTCGTGCGCGGTTATCTCACGGGATCGGGCTGGAAAGATTACCAGAAGACCGGCGCGGTCTGCGGCATCAAACTTCCAGCGGGCTTGCGCGATTCGTCTCGTTTGCCGGAGCCCGTTTTCACCCCGGCCACCAAAGCCGAAACGGGCCACGACGAAAACATCTCTTTCGAGCAGGCGTGCGAATTGACGGGCCGCGACATCGCCGAAAAAGCGCGCGAGCTGAGCTTGAAGATTTATTCCTTCGCCGCCGATTACGCCCTGCAGCGCGGCATCATCATCGCCGACACCAAATTCGAATTCGGCATCATTGACGGCAAACTTGTTTTGATCGACGAAGTGGTCACTCCCGATTCGTCGCGCTTCTGGCCCGCCGACAAATATGAAGTCGGCCGCAGCCAGCCGAGTTTCGACAAGCAATACGTCCGCGATTATCTGGAGACGCTCTCGTGGAACAAACAACCGCCCGCTCCCGCGCTTCCCGCCGACATCGTCGCCCGCACGACCGAGAAATATTTGGATGCGTATGCGCGATTGACGGGAAAAACTCTTTAATCATGAATCCCGCGCCAGCAGGTAGGGACGCCTCGCCGGAGACTGTCTCAAAACTCAAAAATGGCTTTAAAAAGCACCACAAAAACACCCTCGCCGAAAATAAAAATGCGCCATATCGCAAATGAGAGAGTCGTAGTATTGACACACTTTGAGGATTTTGTAGTTTTGAGACAATCTCCGCCGAGGCGTCCGGGTTTGCGCGTCAATCATGCCTCCCCATGAACTTACCAAGGCAGACGGTGGGGCGAGGCTCCGGCCGAGCCATGCTCTTGGCATGTCTTGCGCTCCTCTCCGCCGGAGATTGCGCAAACCCCAAGCCGGAGCGCGGCTGTGTCGAAGACCAGCCGCAGCAGCGTTCGAGTGAACCGGCGCGCCTCTCGGTATTAACACGGCTGCGGCTGGTCTTCGACACAGCCGCGCTCCGGCTCAGATGCGTGCAAAGATTAAGCAAGGCATGGCTCGGCGGGAGCCTCGCCCTGCCGAGTTCATGGGTTCAATGCACGAATTTCGTTTGGGGAATTCCCACCCCGGACGCCTCGGCGAGGCGTCCCTGCCTGTCAAATGCGTAATCTAGTCGGCGATTTTCTGGTTTATCTGCGCCATGAGCGCGGGCAATCTGAGGAAACTCAAAAGACTTACGAATTCCTTCTGCGTAACTTTGTCGCATGGGCGGAGCAGCGCGGCTTCACAAATTGGGCGGACATCAAGCTTCCCGATTTGATGGCGTTCCTCGAATTCGAACGCGCGCGCCCGCTCAAGGACGAGCCGGAAAATCCCGCCCGCAAACTCAGTTCCGAAAGCGTTTATCTGCAAATTGCCGCGCTGCGCGCCTTCTACAATTTTGCCGAGGCGGAGAAACTTCTCCCGCGCAACATCGCCGAAAATCTTTCGCTGCCGCGGCGCTGGAAGCGATTGCCCAAGTCCCTTTCCAATTCCGAAATCGACCGCCTGCTTCAGCCCGAGGAACCCGCCACGCCCGCCTCCCTTTGCGACCAGGCGATTTTGGAATTGGCCTACGCCTCGGGATTGCGCGTGGCGGAATTGCGAGGGGTGCGGCTCGAACAACTGAACCTCGAGGCGGGATTTCTCACCGTCATCGGCAAAGGCAACAAGGAGCGCATCGTGCCCGTCGGCGGAAAAGCGGTGGAAGCCATCCATCGTTATCTTGGCTCCGGCCGGCCGAAATTAGTGGGCGCCAAGAGCCCCGCGAACCTGTTTCTGAACAACCGGGGCAGGCCGTTCGCCGCCACGACGATGTGGGCGCGTGTCAAGCGCAGGGTTCGCCTCGCCAATATCGGGCGCAACGTGACTCCGCACGGCTTGCGCCACAGCTTTGCGACGCATCTTCTGGAAAACGGGGCCGACTTGCGCGTGATCCAGGAATTGCTCGGCCACGCCAGCATCAGCACGACCGAAGTCTACACCCACGTCACCACCAACCGCCTGCGCGACATCCACCAGAAGTTCCACCCGCGGCACTATTCGAAGTCGTAAACGACGACGCGCTGGCAGGTCTTCTTGAAAACATTGTTGACGAAGTCGATGTGCATCGGATGCACCTGGTAATCGTCCTGCGCCTTCTTGTCGGGGAATACAATGTTCAGCGCAACTTGATAGGTCTGGTCCACGACCGGGCGATGGCTGGTGGCCATTTTGCCCACGTGAAAGCTCAAGACACCCGGAATGGGGCGCAAATATTTTTCCGCGCCCGCGAGAAGCTCATCGGCGGCGTTGGGATTGGCGGGATCAGTCCAAAAAATTACAACGTGTGAAAACATAATTTTTTAACTTACTCCGAATCCAAGTCTAATTGACAGTCGGATTTGTTCGAACAAATGGCGCCAGGCGCTCGGCCAATTCGGGCGGCATGCGCTTGGGTTTCTCATCGATGCTGGCGCAGACATGCCGCGTCACGCCGTCGGCCAAAAGGGAGCCGCCGGCATTGAGAATGCGAAAGCCAAAGTTGAGGCGAATCCCGCGCATTTCAGCGATCCAGACTTCGATCGTGAGCAAATCGTCGTAGCGGGCCGGCCCCTTGTAGGCGATTTCCGCGCCGATGACGGGAAACGCCATGCCGCCCTCCTGCAACGCAAGCAGCGGCGAGCCCGCCTTGCGGAACAATTCGCCGCGCGCCTCCTCGAGCATATCGAGGTAGCGCGCGTAATAAACGTGGTTGCCCACCGTGCATTCCGCGTAGACCACCCTGTGTTGATATTGGAACGTAAAATCCTCCATGGCAGGTATTTTAACAAATCCGTCCGTCTCAGGCAAGATTTTGCAAATCAGAGCTGGACCTAATTTCCGCCACGCTCATGTCGTTAAACTATCACTTCTGGATATGCTGCTGCCGCAAGCCCTCTGCCTGCGATGCAATTCCATTTTGCACGCATCCCGCGAATCTCGCGCCAAATCACGGCAAGAATCGGGTGGGAAACTTGGGCTTCCGTTGGCAAATTAAGCGCATGAACGATTACGAGCGGGTTGCCCGCGTTATTCGCTATGTGGATGCCCACCAGTCTGAACAGCCGGAATTGTCGGTTCTTGCCGGGGAGGCGGGGTTGAGCCTGTTTCATTTTCACCGGCTCTTTTCTTCGTGGGCGGGCGTGACGCCGAAGAATTTTCTGCAATGGCTGACGTTCTCGCGCGCCCAGGAATTGCTGCGGCGCGGTGAAAGTATTCTTGACGCCTCTCTGGAGTCCGGCTTGTCGGGGCCGGGGCGGCTGCATGATCTTTGTTTGCGGGTCGAGGCGGCTACTCCGGGGGAAATCAAATCCGGCGGGGAACGCTGGACGATTTCGATGGGGTTTGTGGAGAGCCCGTTTGGCGATTGTCTGCTGGCGATGGGCCCTCGCGGGCTTTGCCATCTTTCGTTTGTTGACAGCAATCGGACGCGCGCGCTGGAGGAATTGCGCGGGCTGTGGCCCAAGGCAAAATGGAAGCGCGATGATGCCGCGGCGCGGGCGTCTGCCGCGGGAGTTTTTGTGCGCGCGAAAAGCGGTGCGACGCAGCGGCCGCTGACACTTTTTGTGAAGGGCACGGAATTTCAACTGAAGGTGTGGCGCGCGCTGCTGCAAATTCCAACCGGGCGCTTGACCACTTACGGACAATTGGCCACCATGATCGATTCCCCGCGAGCTTGCCGCGCGGTCGGAACCGCCGTTGGGAGCAATGAGTTAGCGTGGCTTATTCCGTGCCATCGCGTCATCCGCCAGACCGGAGCGCTCGGCGGATACCGTTGGGGAACGGAGCGCAAGCGGGCCATGATCGCCTGGGAAACGCCGCCAGTCTCAGCCGCTGTTTGACTGAGCGAGGGGGATTCGCGTTTAGGAAATGCGGGCAGTCCGGCATGGCCGCACAGCCGCCGGCGCTTTCTCCCGTGCCCGCGCGCGCCAAGCCGCCGACGCGAGCGCTTGAGTCAGTTATTTCTAATCGACACCACAGAAAGTGCGTTATCATAAGTTGACATTATTCTGTCACCAGCCTTTAATTGGGCGATGCAGATTGAAAGTTTGAAAGTATTTTGCGACCTGGCCGAAACTGAAAGTTTCACCCGGGCCGCGCAAATCAATAATGTCACGCAGTCCGCCGTCAGCCAGCAAATCAGTTCGCTGGAGCGGCAGTTCAAGTCCTTGTTGATTGAACGGAGCAAGAAAAAATTCCGCCTCACTCGCGAGGGGCAGGTGCTTTACGAGTACAGCAAGCAGATCATCCAGACCCACGATTCGCTGCACAACCGGTTGCAGGAAATTAAGGATATTATTTCCGGGACGATTCGCGTGGCCACGATTTACAGCATCGGGCTGCACGATCTGCCGCCTTACTTGAAAAAATTTCTCAAGAGCTACCCGACGGTCAATGTTCACCTTGAATACCGCCGCGCCAACCAGGTTTACGAAGACGTGCTGAGCAACGTGGTGGATCTCGGCTTGGTGGCGTATCCGTCGCGTGATCCGAAAATCGAATTGGTGCCGCTGCGCAAGGATTCGCTGGTATTGATCTGCCATCCGGGGCATCCGCTGGCGAAGCATAAATCGGTGAAGCTCGCCGCATTGGCCGGGCAGAAATTCATCAGCTTCGAGCCGGATATTCCCACCCGCAAAGCCATCGACAAAGTTCTCAAGGACCACAATGTCGAAGTGGCGACGGTGATGGAATTCGACAATATCGAGACGGTGAAACGCGCAGTGGAAATCGAAGCGGGAGTGTCGCTGGTTCCGCAGGGAACGATCACGCAGGAAGTCGCCAAGCAGACGCTGGCGGAAGTCCGCATCGACGGCGTCGATCTCGTCCGTCCGCTGGCGGCGATTTACAAAAAGAACAAAGTTTTGTCGCCCGCGATGAAGCAGTTTCTCGCGATTTTGAAGGGGTAGAATCCTCTCGGTAGGGCGAGACTCTGTCGAGCCCTGATTAAGTTTTTGTTTTAGTGCGGGGCGTTCACCCGCGTGGAAACCCTCCACAGAAAAATGGGTGTATGTTCGCGAGAATCCTCTGCGCAAAGGATCGGTCGAAAAGCCAGAGGATTGGCCGCATCAAGGGATGATGAACATTTTGCAATGGTAAACGGCTGCGGGCCATAGATTGTTGAAAGCGTTTTTCGATTTTGCGGGGCGTTTTGCCTCGCAAAATCTTCAAAATCCAATCGGGGCTCGACAGAGTCTCGCCCTACCGAGAGGGATTTACTTCAAATTCTCCGGATTCAGCGCGCGCAATTCCTTCGGAAGGAAAATGCCGTCTTTCCGGATCAGTTCGCCGTCGAACCATACCTCGCCGCCGCCCCAATCGGGGCGCTGGATTAACACCATGTCCCAATGCACCGCCGAGCGATTGCCGTTGTCGGCCGCTTTGTAGGCCTGGCCCGGCGTGAAGTGCAGCGAGCCCGCGATTTTTTCGTCAAATAGAATATCGCACATCGGGCTCAGGATGTAGGGATTGAAGCCCAGGGAGAATTCGCCCACGTAACGCGCGCCGTCATCCGTATCGAGGATTTCGTTGAGGCGTTTATTGTTGTTGGACGTGGCGTTGATGATTTTGCCATCCTTGAATTCGAGGCGAACGTTTTCAAATTTCGAGCCGGAATAAATGGTGGGCGTATTGTATTGGATGACGCCTTGGACGGACTTTTTGACCGGGCACGAGAACACTTCGCCGTCGGGGATATTGCGTTTTCCCTCGGCCAGCAGGGCGCCGATGCCTTTGATGCTGAATTGCAAATCCGTGCCTGGCGACTTTAGATGCACGCGGTCCGTGCGATTCATCAGCTTTTGCAAGGGGATCATCGCCTTGGCCATTTTCGGATAATCCATCGTGCAAACATCGAAATAGAAATCTTCAAAGGCCTCGGTGCTCATATTGGCCGCCTGGGCCATGCTGGGGCTGGGCCAGCGCAAGACACACCAGCGCGTTTTGTCGATGCGATAATCCTGCACGGGACGGATCGTCCGCGCGTAAAGGGCCATCAGCTTCGGGGGCACGTCGGAGGATTCGTTCGCGTTATCAGCTCCGCGGACAGCCACATACGCCTGCATTTTCTTCATCCGCGCCAATTCGATGTCGCGCACCAGCGTGGCGTGGTCGTCGCCCGTTTCTCGGAGGATTTCGCGATTGATCCTCGTATGCCGAACTTCCACCACCGGAACCGCCCCGACTTTGCGCACAGCGCGCATCATTTGGACGGTGAATTCGTCCGGGACATCGATCATATCAAGGAGGATTCGTTCGCCTTTTTTCAATTCCGTGGAATACTCGACAAGCAGATTGGCAAGTTTTGCGTAGCGTGGATCGGTCATATAGTGGGGGTCGTGATAATCCGAAAACCGCAGAAACACAACTGCGGATTTGGAAGGCTCGAAGTCGGCAGGGGGGAGGGGAAAGCCACAGATTCACACAGATCAACACAGATAAGAATTAAACGAGGCGGGGTTGATGCGGTCAAAGCTGACGCAACCCGCAAATGCTCGGAACACAAATCCCTATCCCCAATCTGGATTGATCTGTGTCCATCTGTGGCCACTTCCCCGCCTTCCAGATAGGCCTCCAAAACCTTTGACCTGACCGAAACTTTTTGTATCGTGCTTTGTTCAATATCTGGAATACTAAGTCATGGCTATAGGCTCAATTAAGACGGTGCTGGAAAAGCACGATCTCGCGACGCCCCAGCAGTTTCAAGACTGGGTTAAGGCGTGGAAGCTCGCCGTAGAGGGCGGGTCGCAGGACACGCTGCTGGCATTTGTTGCTCGCGAAAAGGGGATGACCGAGGAGGCGTTTCTCCAAGCGCTGGCCAAAGCCCTGGACTGGCCGTTTATCGATCTGGCTAAAACGGACGTCTCGCCCGAGGCCCGCAAGAAGATTTCCACCAAGGTCGCATTCCAATATTTCGTCCTTCCGATCATGTTCGAGGAAGGCAAACTGCAGGTCGTCGTCAGCAATCCTTTCGATGCCGCCATGCTCAGCGCCGTGCAATTCGACGCCCGCGTGCCCGTCAATTTCGCCCTGACTACGCGGACGGAAATTGAGAAGTCGCTCAAGAAGTTTTACGGTGTCGGCGCCGAGACGCTGGACGAAATCGCCAAGGAAGACGAACCGCTGGAGCTGGAGCTGGGCGACAAGGAAATCATGGAGGGCGACCAGGAAGCCAGCGTCATCAAGTTCGTCAACCAGATCATTTGGGAAGCTTTCAAGGACCGCGCCACGGACATTCATTTCGAGCCTGCCGAGGACGAGTTGCGCATTCGTTACCGCATTGACGGCATTCTGCATCAAACACCAATGCCGCCGCAGTTGAAGCGCTATCAGGCGTCGCTCATTTCGCGCATCAAGGTCATGTCCGGCATGAACATTGCCGAAAAGCGCCTTCCGCAGGATGGGCGCATCAATGTTCGAATCAAGGGCGAGGAAATCGACATCCGCGTCTCAACGGTGCCGACAGTCTACGGCGAAAGCGTTTCGCTGCGGCTCCTGACGCGCGGCAAAATCTTCCTCGGCATGGAGAAGCTGGGCTTCGATCCGGTTGAAGAGGCGCGCATCCGCGAAATCATCGTCAAGCCGCACGGAATTTTGCTGGTCACGGGGCCTACCGGATCGGGCAAGTCCACTTCGCTTTACGCGTTTCTCAGCACCATCAATTCGATCACCAAGCGTATCATCACGATTGAGGAGCCGGTCGAATACGAGTTGAAGGGCATCAATCAAATCGCCGTGCGCTCGGACATCGGGCTGACCTTCGCGATGGGATTGCGCCACATTTTGCGGCAGGACCCCAACGTCATCATGGTCGGGGAAATTCGTGATATGGAGACGGCGGAAATCGCCATTCGCGCCTCGCTGACCGGCCACTTGGTTTTCAGCACACTTCACACCAATGACGCGCCGAGCGCGTTCACGCGCTTGATTGACATGGGCATTGAGCCGTTTCTCGTCGCGTCCTCGGTGGAAGCGGTGCTGGCGCAGCGCCTCGTTCGCACCATTTGCCCCAAGTGCGTCGCCGAGCAGCATGTGGAAAAGAAGTATTTGAAGCGCGTCGGGTTCCCGGAGAGCGAGATCGACACCGCGAAATTTTGGAAGGGCGCCGGCTGCGAGGAGTGCCGCCAATTCGGCTATCAAGGCCGAATGGGAATTTACGAATTGCTGTTCATGGACGAGGAAATTCGCTCGCTGATTTTGACCCGCGCCTCCTCTTCCGCCATTGCGGCCAAGGCGATGGAAAACGGCATGAAGACCTTGCGCCATGACGGGTGGAAAAAAGTCCGGGCAGCCAAGACAACCATCGAGGAAGTGATCCGCGTCACGCAAACCGAGGAGCATTTCAAATTGCTGTGATCACATTCGAGAAACAATCGGTCCGGCCCGAGGGGGCCAAAGGTTCATAATGGCGCGCTGGCAATCTGCTATTGTTGTAAATCCAAACGCCGCCGGGCGCCGTTTATGGCGGCTGGACGCCAGCGGCGATGGGTTTGTGGTGCAAGGGGAGAAGTCCCTGCTGGCCAGCGATCCGCTGCCTGCGGGAGTGGCCACCAAGGATTGGAAAACGCTGCTCCGGCCCAAGCTGAACATCGCCATCCTTCCGCCCGACCGCGTTTTCCTGCGCGCCGTGCAGCTCCCAGCCGGCGACATTTCCGAAGTCAAACAGATGGTGGAATTGCAGTTGGAGAAACTTTCTCCGCTGCCGGTCACGCAAATCGTTCTGGAGCGCGTACATGATGCCGGTAGTCGATCCGAAGCCGGAAACGCTTCGCACAGTGATCGTGATCATTGCCGGGCGCGCCGCCGTCGAGGAATATCTTGGACAGTTGGAAGGCAACGGGTTTTTGGCCGACCGCCTTGAAGCCCCCGGCCTGGACCAATTGCTGGCGCTGAATATTCGCGATGACGGGGTTTGGATTGTGATCGGGGCGCTGGGTGAACCGGCCCTGGCGGCCTGGTGGTTTGGCGGGATGGTGCAAAACATCACCTTCATGCCGATTTCCGCCGGCTTGGAGCGCGGCCAGCAATTAAAAACGCAAATCGAGCAGATCGCGTGGGCCGGAGAATTGGAAGGCTGGCTGCCCGGTTCGCCGAGGATTTATTTGGTGGCAACCTTGACCGAGGGGAAATACTGGGAATCGATTTTTGCCGATGGAGGCCAGGAGGTCAACGTCATCGCGCCGCTGCCGGAGGGCCAATTGATCGCGCGTGGCGCCCAGCGCGTCGGCGGGGACGACAGCACAAATTTGCTGCCGCCGGAATATGCCAAGCGCTACCGCCAGCAATTTATCGACGGCCTGTGGATGCGCGGGGCGTTCGCGGTGTTGAGTTTGTATATCATTGGCGTGCTGATTTATTTCAGCGCGCTCTTTGCGCTCAAGCACCAATTTAACATCGAGCAAGGCAACCTGGCTGTGTTGGGTGTCGCCTACACCAATGCGCAAAAGGACGTGGCCCAGCTTCGGATACTTCATCAGCGCGACGCGTTGAAATATGCGGCGTTGGATTGCTGGAAAGTGGTGGCGGAGAACGTCCCGGAAAATGTCTCCATCGACAACCTTTCTTTCGACCACCAGAAGCTTGAGCTGTGGGGATCCGTCGCCGCCGAAGACGACCAGACGGTGTTGGATTTCAACGCGTCCCTGCGCAATGCCACCAGCCCCAACAATCCGAACGAGACTCTTTTCGCGGATGTCTCGCCTCCCGCTTTTCCATCCCAATCGAAGTGGCGCTTCTCCTGCACCTTGAAAAATGCCGGCAATGAATAACCTTCTCAGCCAGTATAATCTGACGCCGGGTGAGCGCCGCACCCTCGCCATCATCTTCCTGGTGGTGATTGTGGTTTTGAATTTCCTCTTTGTCTGGCCGCATTTCGGCGAATGGGGCGCCCTTAAAAAGCAGCTGGCCAAAATTCGCAGCGATGCCGCCAGCGAACAGAAACTGATCGAGGAAGACACCGCGGCCAACGGCTTGCGCGATCAAGTGGCAAAGCTGGTCAAACAGGAAGTCCAAGAAGGCGGCAACATGAGCGCGCCCCAGGTCGCTGATCCGCAGATCCAATTGCAGAACACCGTGATGACACAGGAGCGGAAAACCGGCGTCATTGTCTCCAGCCAGAGCGCGGGCGCTGTCAAGACGAACGATCAGTTCTTCGAGGAGCATTCGCTCAATCTGACCATGGAGAGCGAAGAGGAGCAATTGGTGAACTTTCTTTACAACATGGGAAACGACCCGGCCATGATCCGGGTGGCCAGATTGGATCTCAAGCCTCTGGACGCCAATCGCTACAAGCTCCGGGGCAACCTGACGCTGACGGCGAGTTACACCCGGCAAGTTCCCGCAGCCGGGCCCAAGCCGTCTGTCGCCAAGCCCGGCCCGAAAGTGGCGGCCAAGCCTCAGCCTGGGACTGCCAAGCCGACCGTGAATGCCAGCCCGGCCAGGCCAAATCCGCGGTCAAATCCAAACCCCGGACCTCCGTCACCCAATCAGGCGCCACGCCACCAGCCGAACACGCCGCCGAATGTGAAGCCCCCGGGGTTTAATTCCAACCCATCGGCGCAGCCGGCGAAGCCGGCGAAGCAATTGCCCAAACGCGGCTCCAATCCTCCGGATTAGACCTTGTCCAAACCTATGAATCGAAAAAATCTAAGGCCACTCTTTCTGCTGTTGTTTTTTCTGGCAGGACTTGGCGCCCAAGCGCAGGTGCCGCCTGTTCCTTCGCGCCCTATTCCGCCTGCGCACCGTTCCAGCCTCCCTGCCGTGCCTGCAACTTCGGCCAACGCGCCCGTCGTCGCGCCCGTCGGTCCCCCCAGCCCGAGCGCCGGCGCCAACGCCAACCCGAATTTGGCCGGTATGCCTGCCCCTGGTTCGCCCCCCGCAGCCAGCGGCCCTGGGGCGACGAATTCCCTGGCCGGGACGAATGAACCGGCGGACATCACCTATAATTTTCCGTCCGTGCCTGTGGGGCAATTGCTCGATCTTTATGCCGATCTGGTGGGGCGCACTGTTTTGGCCTCCAGTTCGGGGCCGTCCGCCATCAATTTAAAGGACACCACCATTACCCTCAAAACGCAAAGCCCCCTGACCAAAACCCAAGCCATTCAGGCGCTCGAAATGATCCTGGGGATGAACGGCATCACTCCGGTTCCGGTGGGTGACAAATTTGTCAAAGTCACGGTGGAAGCGCAGGCTGGAAAAGAAGGCGGGCCCATCTCCACCAATTTCAGTGATCTTGCCAAAGCCGGCAAAATGATCACGCAGGTCATCCAGATTAAATACGTCGCGCTTCAGGACCTGGTGGATATTCTCCAGCCCTTCTCCCGGATGGACAAGGCCATCATCGCCCTGCCCAGCACGCAGACGCTCATCCTCCGGGATTACGCCGAAAACGTCGACCGCATGATCGAAATGGTCCACCGGGTCGACGTGCTGACGCCGAACGCCATCAAGCCCCAGATCATCAAAATTCGTTATGCGCTGGCGAGTGATATTTCGCAGGCGCTCAGCCAATTGGGCGCCAGCGGCGGCGGCTCGGTCGGCAAGAGCAGTTCCGGGGCCACGAGTTTTGGCGGCAGCGGCTCCCGCAGCGGCAACGGCTTCGGCAATTCGGGCTCCGGCTCGGGTTTTGGCGGCAGCGGCGGCGCGTTTGGCAGCTCAGGCGGCATTAATGGCGGTTACGCGGGGCAGGCCGCCGGCACCAGCCCCCTCAGCTCCGCGGGCACGGCTGGCCGAAGCAGCTTCCAGCAGAATCTCGGACGGATTGTCCAGAACGCGGCCGGGGCCGGGCAATTCCAGCTTTTCGGCCAGACCAAGATTATCGCCGACGAGCGCACCAATTCGCTCCTGGTCTTCGCCAATGACGAAGACATGAAGATGATCACCAACATCATCGACAAATTGGATGTTGTGCTGCCGCAAGTTCTTATTGACGCCATCGTCATGGAAATCAACTTGACTGGCACCGAGTCGACGGGCGTCAGCTACCTCGTCCAGCGCCAGGGCGGCGGCAGCTTTACCGGCGCGGGCGGCCTCAACAATTTGAGTTCCTCAGCCTTGAGCTTTTTGACCGGTTCTTCGAGCACCACCACCAACGCCGCGGGCACGGCTTCGACCGTCAGCGGATCGACCCTGGCCAATCTGCCGGGTGGATTCAGCTACTTCGCCAAATTCGGCAATGACCTTAATGTCGTCATGGAAGCGGTGGCAGGTGACAGCCGCGTGAATGTTCTTTCGCGCCCGCGCATTCAAACCTCCCACGCCGTCCCCGCCGATCTGTTCATCGGAAATACAGTTCCCTATGTCACGGGCACTTACAACTACGGTTACGGCTCGGGCCCAAGCTCGCAATACACGCAATTGGAGGTAGGCATTCATTTGCAGGTGCTGCCTCTCATCAACCAGGACGGATTGGTCGTGATGGACATCCAGGCGGACGTCGAGCAACTCGGGCCCGACGTGCAGATTTCCGGTGTCGGCGGCGTTCCGACCACCACCAAGCGCCAGGCCGGCGCGAAGGTCGCCGTGAAGGATGGCGAGACCATCATCCTTGGCGGATTTATCAGTGACAGCCGCAGTTTGTCGGACTCCGGCATTCCGGGTTTGAAGGACATCCCCTGGATCGGCAATTTGTTCAAGAGCCGTTCGGTGCAAAACCTTCGCACCGAATTGATCATGCTCATGCGCCCGACGGTGTTGAAAGATCCGGAATTGGCCGCTGTCGTTGCCACGCAAGAACGGGACAAACTTTCCGGCGTCAAGGAGGCCGAGTTGGAAATTCGACTGGATGAGCAGCGCCGCAACAAAAGTATCGAGGAGCGGCTTTCACGGGAAGCTGAGCAGCGCGCCAAGGCCGCCAAGAAAGACGAAGAGAAGAAGGCGAAGCGCAAGAGCCGCGACACTGGAACCAACGCGCCACCGACCATCCAGTCCATCCCGCCCGTTGAGGAATAGCTGCGTGGGCGGCCACAGATTTACACAGATCAACACAGATTTTCTGAAGAACTTTGAGGCGGCGTGCGCCTGGCCGTCGAGCGCGGTCCAAGGTGGCCAGGAGATACGGCTGTGTTTGACGGAGCGAAGCGACAAAGGACCAGCCGCAGCATGCTGGGATCAACAGGCGCGCCTGTCGGTTCAACGCGCTGCGGCTGGTCTTCGACACAGCCGCGCCGGACGAGCTGCGTCCCTCACCCGCTTCCAATCACACCCTGGAGTGCAGGACAAAATTCTTCACGAGCAGAGTGGCAGCGGCGTCCCGCCGCTGAATTAGCCCGCCAGAGGCAAGACGCCTCTGCCGCCTCGGCGGCAGAAGAATTTTGTCCTGCACCCCTCACCCTGTGGCTTCCCCGTTCCTCCTTTTCATTGGCGCAGGATGTGAGATATTCCTCTGCGGTTGCGGTCTTTATGAAAAAACTTGTGATGAAATCAAGGGCGGCTTTGGTTGTTGGCGGCATGATCGTGGCGGCGCTGGCCGCCCGCGGCGAACCAAACTATTTAGTTTACGTAACCAACGAACGCTCCGACGACGTGACTGTCATTGACGGCGTCTCGCGCAATGTCGTTGCCACGATTCCAGTTGGGAAGCGCCCGCGCGGAATCCACGTCAGCCCCGACGGCAAGACGGTTTACGTAGCTGTGAGCGGAACTCCCCCCGAGCCGCCGCCGAAGCTCGATGCCAATGGCAATCCAATTTTCCAGCGAGGCAAGGACGACGATGACGATGACGCCAAGAAATCCGACAAGTCCGCCGACGGCATTGCGATGATTGATGTCACGCAGCAAAAGGTAGTGGGAAAATTGCCAGCCGGTTCTGATCCGGAGCAATTCGCCGTCAGCCCGGATGGCAAGCGCCTGTTCATTTCAAACGAGGATGTCGCCACCGCCAGCGTGCTCAACATCGCGAGCGGCAAAGTGGAAAAAATCATTCCGGTTCACAAGGAACCCGAAGGCGTTGGCCTCATGCCCGATGGCAAGGTATTTTACGTGACCTGCGAAACGGACGGCGAAATTTTTGCGATTGATGCGGCCTCCTTCCAAGTCATCAATCACTTCAACGTCGGCGGCCGCCCGCGTTCGGTTGATTTTCTGCCCGACGGTTCGCGCGCGTTTATTCCGTCGGAATCCGCCGGGCAAATGCACGTGATCGATTCAGTCAAGCATGTGCCGCTGGAAACCATCGCCTTGCCGAAAGGCTCGCGTCCGATGTGCGTCAAGGTTTCGCCGGACGGGAAGAAAGTTTATGCTGGAACAGGGCGGGCCGGAACGATTTGCGAAATGGACGCCACTTCCCATGCGCTGATCAAATTCATCAAAGCCGGCCAGCGCCCGTGGGGAATTGTGATTTCCCCCGACGGCAAGCTTTTGTATTCCGCCAACGGCCCCTCCAATGACATCTCGATCATCGACCTGGCCACGGAAGCCGAATTGCAGAAAGTCAAGGCGGGCAAAAGCCCGTGGGGCATTGCGGTGGCGCCCAAGCCGTGACCCATGGGAAGAAATTGAGACGGGATCAACGGGATGAATGGCTGAGCTGAAACTGTTCAAACCAACGGGTGTGTGGGTGCGGATTAGCAGTTCTTCGTTGCCTTTGTTGCCTTCTGTTGGCCTTTGGAGAGTGCCCTGCAAAAGCAAGTGGCGGAGACCTTCGACCCCCGCATTTGCTTGGCTGGCGCCGAAATTAGCTTTGATGAACCGGCAGCGCGCTGCGCGCGGCCAAAGTGGAGCAAATTCGACTATTTTTCCGAAGATCGCGCTTTTTCCTGATTTCATGAGTTCCAGATTAAGAAATTCCTCTTTTCCGAACGCAACAGCGAACTGGCTTCTCCGAATTGTTCCTGCTTCAATTTGGCGCACATGAGAATTCTGGTCATCGGCTCCGGGGGGCGCGAACATGCGCTGGTCTGGAAACTCGCGCAATCGGCGCGGGCGTCCGCCATTTGGTGCGCGCCTGGCAATGCGGGAATTGCTGCGGAAACTGTTGCCGCCAGCGGGTCGCCCGTCCAATGCGCCAGCGTCTCGGCGGAGGATTTGCCGGGGCTTTTGGCGCTGGCGAACGGGAAAAATATCGATTTTACCGTCGTCGGCCCGGACAATCCGCTGGCGCTCGGCATTGTTGATCTGTTCCAGTCGCACGGCCTGCGCGTTTGGGGGCCCAATCGCAAGGCGGCGCAATTTGAATCGTCCAAGGCGTTTTCCCAGTATTTCATGGAGAAGCACGGAATTCCGACGGCCCGCTCGATGGTCTTTTCCGAAGCCGCGCCCGCCCGGGATTTCGCCGCGGCGCTGGAGGGCAAATGCGCTGTCAAGGCGGACGGGCTGGCCTTGGGAAAAGGCGTCTTGCTTTGCCGAAACGCGGCCGAAGCGAACGAGGCCATCGACGAAATGCTGGTCGGCCACAAGTTCGGGCCGGCAGGAAAACGCATCGTCATCCAGGAAATGCTGGAGGGCATGGAAATTTCCCTGCACGCGTGGTGCGATGGAAAAACAACCCGGATTTTTCCAACGTCCCAGGATCACAAGCGCATTGGCGAAAATGACACCGGCCCCAACACCGGCGGCATGGGCGCGTATTCGCCCACGCCTTTTCTGAGCGCGCCCGAATTGGAAGCCGTTTCGCACGCCGTCCTCGGCCCATGGGTGCGCGGGTGCGCGGCGGAGGGCATCGATTTTCGCGGTGTTCTTTATCCGGGAGTGATGCTCACCAATGACGGCCCAAAAGTCTTGGAATTCAACGCGCGGCTGGGCGATCCGGAGGCGCAGGTTTATTTGATGCGCCTCAAAACCGATCTGCTCGATCTGCTCGAAGCGTGCATCGACGGAACTTTGGGGGATTGCGATATTCAATATGGCGGCGTGGCGGCATGCGTGGTGATGGCGTCGGCGGGTTACCCGGCCGCGGCGAAAAAGGGATGCGTGATTCGAGGTCTCGAAGAAGCGAGCCTCTTGCCGCACACGAAAATCTTTCACGCCGGCACCGCGCGGGAGGGGAACAACGTTGTCACCGCCGGCGGGCGCGTGCTGGGTGTGACCGCCCTGGGCGAGACGCTGGCCGAAGCGCGCAATCGGGCCTACGCCGCTGTCAGCCAGATTCAATTCGACGGCGCGCAATTTCGGCGCGATATTGGCGCGAAGGCGATAGCCGCCATCCGAGAATAATCCAATCCGATGATGAGAACGAAAACGATGCTGCTGTCCATGCTGCTGGCCGCGCTCGCGCCCGCCGCGATGGCCCAATCCAACTCCGCCCCAACGAGCGCAGCACAAGCCACCCATGCGGGACCGACCCTGGAGGAAGTCTCCAAATTGCTGAAGGCGAATCTTCCCGGGATTTCGGCGGAGCAATTGGACCGTAAAGCCGTCATGGGATTGATTCACGAATTGGGCCCCAAAGTTTCCATCGTAAGCCCGGCGGCGGACACGTCCAAGGCGGCCACCATCGCGGATCAGCGTGTATTTGACAAATCGTTTGGCTATATTGGCGTGGCGGCGATCACCGCAAATCTTCCTGACACGTTTCGCGCGGCCTTTCAGCAATTGGGGCAAACCAATGCCGCCAGGATCAAGGGGCTGGTGCTCGATTTGCGTTTTGCCGGCGGCGCGGATTACGCGGCGGCGGCGAAAGTGGCCGATTGCTTTCTCAATTCCGATCATCCGCTGCTTGACTGGCGGACGGGTTCCGCCCACGCCACCCTCAAAGCCGACGCCATTACGATTCCGCTCGCCATATTGGTCAACGCCGAAACGACGGGCGCGGCGGAAGCGCTCGCCGCCGTGCTGCGCGACAACAGCGCCGGCCTTGTCATCGGCTCGCAAACGCCCGGAGCAGCCTACGTTTACAAAGAATTCCCGCTGAGCAACGGAAGCCAATTGCGGGTGGCGGTGGCCGACGTCGCTTTTGGCGATGGCAAAACATTGCCGCAGGGCGTCGCGCCGGATATCGAAATCAACACGAGCGCGGCGGATGAAAAAGCATACATGCAGAATCCGTTCGCGATTCTGCATCAGGCCGCAATCGCAAAGAGGGGCTTCGCGAATGCCGCCCCGGAGGAACCGCGCCTTAACGAAGTCAGTTTGATTCGCCGCCACAAGAGCGGCGATGACAATGCCGCTCCCGACTTGCGCGATGCGCCGGACCTTGCGGATCCCGCGCCCGTGGTCGCCGATCCGGCGCTGGCGCGGGCGCTTGATCTTTTGAAAGGGCTGGCTGTGGTGCAGCCCAATCGCCCCGGGTGATTGCGCCAATAAATGAAGCCGGAAGGGCGAGGCTCCTCCCGAGCCGTCCCATCACTTTCATAATTCCCATTATTCCATTATTCGCAGGGGAGATGGGAGGAATGGGAGTGATGGGAATAATCGGAATGGCTCGGCAGGAGGCAGCCCCGCCCTGCCGGGCGTTGTTAAAATGGAACCAGACGAGAAGGCAATAAATCTGACTGCTGACGAATTGACGCTGCAGCGGATGGGATATAAACAGGAACTGGCCCGGCGCATGTCGGGCTTTTCCAACTTCGCCATTTCCCTTTCCATCATTTGCATCCTGGCTGGCGGCGTCACCTCATTCTCGGTCGGGTTCTGCACGGCGGGAGGAGCGTCCATTGGCGTCGGCTGGCCGCTCTTCTGCATTTTCTCGATGGTGGTGGCGATGAGCATGGCGCAAATTGCCTCAGCTTTTCCGACGGCGGGCGGATTGTATCATTGGGCTTCGATTCTGGGAGGCAAAGGGTGGGGATGGGTCACGGCGTGGTGCAATCTGGCCGGACTCATCACGGTGGCGGCGGCGGTGGATGCTGGATTCTACGACTTTATGATGGGCGCGTTTCCTCAGCCAGAGAATCCACACGCGCATGCCATTCGCAACGCCGGAATGGCGGCCATCGTCCTCAGCCAGGCGTGGCTGAATCATCGAGGTATTCGATTGACAACACTGCTGACCGACTTTTGCGGCTATCTGATCCTGGTCGCTTCAATCGCGCTGGCGGTGGCGTTGTTTCATTACACGCCGCATTGGGATTGGTCGCGGCTGGTGACGTTTGCGAATTACAGCGGCATTCCCAAGGATGGGGCGGTCGTGCCTCACTCCGACAGAATTTGGTGGGTGTTCGCGCTTGGGTTGCTGCTGCCCGCTTACACCATCACCGGATTTGATGCCTCGGCGCATGCGGCGGAGGAAACCGTCAGCGCCGCCGTGAACGCGCCGCGCGGGATAATTCGATCAGTGGCAGTGTCGGGAATTTTCGGCTGGATCATGCTCATCGCGCTGGTGCTGGCCGCTC
Organism: uncultured Verrucomicrobiae bacterium; assembly: GCA_963764165.1. Lineage (GTDB taxonomy): Bacteria > Verrucomicrobiota > Verrucomicrobiia > Limisphaerales > Palsa-1400 > Palsa-1400. The sequence goes on along the minus strand of CAVXRD010000001.1, from coordinate 1,007,334 downwards.
CCGATATGGACAAGGCGGCCCAAGCGGGCGGCAGCGTGTTTTATTTCATCCTGAACTCCACTCTGCCGAAACCGGTGGCCATGGTGCTCTATGTCAGCATCGGGATGGCGCAATATTTTTGCGGATTGGCCACGGTCACCTCGGCTTCGCGCATGATGTTTGCGTTCGCGCGCGACGGCGGGCTGCCCGGCTCCGATTTTCTCCGGCAGGTGTCGCCGACGCTGAAAACGCCCTTCGCCTCGATTTGGGCGTGCGCGGGGCTGGCGCTGGCTTTCATGTTCTGGGTGGAATACACCACCATCGCGGCGGTTTGCGCGGTGTTCCTTTACATTTCTTACGTGCTCCCCATTTTCGCCGGCCTGCTGGCGCATGGACGGACTTGGACGGCGATGGGCCCGTGGCACCTCGGCGCAGGCTACAAGCCGATGGCAATTATTTCGACAATCGGGTGCCTGGGCCTGATCTTCATCGGCGTGCAGCCGCCCAATGAAATCGCCGTGCGCATTCTGGCTGGAACGGGTGCTCTCATGCTCATGGCCTGGTTCGGTTTTGAGCGCAAACGGTTCCGGGGTCCGCCAAATATTGCAATTCGCGGAACCGGCCAAAGCTAAGCTGTCATAAGAACAGCGCAGACTCGCGCGGCCATTGCAAAAAGCCGGAAGTGCCTAAAAACCGCATGTTTATTGCTTTTTTTTGATGTTGACTCGCGTTTTCTTGTTGAAATTCAAAAACTCGGAATTAGGATTGGCCGCTGTCTTCAAGCCGTTGCCGGTATATCCGTGAAAATGTATCGCGACATGCAGATTGATTTTTGGAAAAGCTTGCCGGGCCACCATATTCAATGGGTGGCCGCTGCTTTGGCGGTGTCGTGTCTCCAGGTCTCGGCCCTTGAATTGCGCACCATCTCTGGCCGATCATTGGCGGCGCTGCCATTCTCGCTGGATTCCGGCGCCCTTCAAATTATTTGCGTCATTTTGCCGGGCGCATTCGCGGCGGGGCTGGCGGCGGTGGAGGCCGTGCGCCGCCGGCATGAGGAGTTTTTCCGATTGATAGAAGAAGGAGCGCGGAATTTACAGCGGCAAATCACTGAACGGAAACAGGCCGAACAAGCCCTGAAACCTGATTTCGGGACTCGCGCACGAATTCAACAACATGCGCTGGGCGCCGCCAGAAAACGTGAAACCCCGGCGCCTGTTGCGGCGCCGTAATATTTGTCTGGAACCCTATCCATGGACCAAGAGGATCATATACGTCGGCTTGCGTCGTTTCCAATGACCGACCCGAATCCCGTGGTGGAATTCACTGCGGACGGATCGATGACTTATTGCAACGAGTCCGGCAAGAGGCTGGCCAAGGCGCTGGGCGAGGAATCGCTCGCCGCGGTTGTGCCGGAAGATACGGCGCTCATCATCTTGGCCTGCCTTGCCAGCGGCGAAAGCCGCGCCAATGTCCACACGACCCGGTTCGGGCGCACCTTCTCGTGGGAGTTTATTCCGGTCCCCGGCAGCAACCGCGTGCATTGTTACGGCTCGGACATCACCGAGCGCCTGAACCTTGAATCGCAGTTGCGGCACTCGGTGAAAATGGAGGCGGTCGGCCAATTGGCGGCGGGCGTGGCGCACGATTTCAATAACATCCTGACCATCATACAGGGCCACGCGGAATTGCTCCTGCAAATTCCCGACCTCGGCCCGAAAAACGAAAATTCCATCCGCCAGGTCGCGGCCGCCGCCGAACGCGCCAGCCAGCTCATCAACCAACTGCTCATGTTCAGCCGCAAGCAAGTCATGCAGCAGCGGCAGGTGTCGCTCAACGAGGTCATCCAGAGCATCACGCCGATGCTCCATGGCTTGGTCGGCGAGAATGTCATCTTTGAATTCACCGCCGCGCCCGAACTTCCTTTCGTGGGGATCGATGTTGGGATGATTGAGCAGGTGTTGTTCAATCTGGTCATCAACGCCAAGGACGCGATGCGCCATGGCGGGCGCCTGGTGGTGACCACTTCGCTGCAAACGCTGGAGCCGGTGTCATCGCTGCTGAACCCCGAGGCGCGGCCCGGAGAATTCGTTTGTTTGACAGTCGCGGACACAGGCTGCGGGATGGATGCGAACACCCTGGCCCACATGTTCGAGCCGTTTTTCACCACCAAGGAGCCCGGCAAGGGAACCGGTCTTGGGCTGGCGACCGTTTATGGAATCGTCAAGCAGCACCGCGGATGGGTTGTGGTTGACAGCAAGCCGGGCGAAGGCTCGATCTTCACGATCTTCCTCCCCGTCAGCGCGAAGCCGGTCGCGCCGCCCGCCGCGCCCCCGCCGCTGCTGACCCCATCCGCCATGTCGCTGGGCGACGAAACGATTCTGGTGGTGGAAGACGAGCCCGCCTTGCGCGAGCTGGTGGTCAGCGTGCTGGAGCTGTGCGGCTACCGCATCCTGCAGGCGCGCACGGGCGTGGAGGCGCTGAAGGTCTGGGACAAGCACCGGTCGGAAATAGATTTATTATTGACAGACATGGTGATGCCCGAGGGGATGTCCGGGCGCCAATTGGCCGAGCGTCTTCTGGCCGAAGATGCGACGCTGAAAGTAATTTACACCAGCGGCTACAGTCCCGGCATGGCCGGCAAGGACATTGCGCTGATGGAAGGTTTCAATTTCCTGGCCAAGCCCTATCCGCCCAGCCGCCTGGCCAGCGTTGTCCGCGAGTGCCTCGACGGAAAGCTCGCGGGCAAAGCGTAACGCTGAAGCCCATGATGGAATCGGCCGGAAAGGGTCACGCTGGAAAGAAGTTTGGGTTGCTCAGCGGGCTGTGTGCGCGCTTGATGAATTTTCTGGGATCGCCCAAACCCTCCGGGCTGACCAATTTCACCGCGCACGGCCAGCAAGTCTTGGCGCTTAACGAGGATCAAAAATAGCGCCAAGAAATAAAATCAAACCAGTCTTGCGGTCGCGGATGGCCATCAGGAATGGGCGATCCACCACAAATTGGAACGGGTGTTCTCTCATCGCGATCATGGCCCGGACGCCAACGGCTGTCACCGCCGCCGCTTCGGTGCCTTCTTCGTTCACGTCCACATAAGTCTTGTGTTTGACAAAGCTCACAAAGAGGGGATTGTCGGACAACTCCCGAAAATCGGCTTTAGGGCTAAAAGCGAGCTTCATTCCCATGGATTGAAGGACGCCGCTCAGTTCGTACTCATTCTCGATTTTGAATTTCGGAATCTCGACCGTCCCTTTGCCTTGCTTCAATTTCCCCAGCGCCCTTTCAAATGGAGCGGCATCGAATGATTTCAAGAACCCGTCCAGCGGCTGTTTCGGAAGCACGACGACCATGCTGAGATCGCCGCCTTTATATTTTAATTCCACCATCTGGCATTGGTCGTCCTCGTAATAAGGATAGTGCGCCGAATGGCTCATCCGGGGATGCTGGATGACTGCGCCGCCGGCCAGCGTGAAAGGAAGTTCGTGTGTTTGATTCGCATCGAATTTGGCTTCCCACGCCCCCTTAAAATAAATCGCGTTCAGCAGGATAAGCTGCAGAGTGGGGTCGAGCGGGGGATCGAACATCTTGGATATCTTATGATTCGTTTTTTCCGCGGCCCAGTGGTTGATATCGGCCACGGTTTGCGGGTCGCTGAAATTCTCGCTCTGCACGGCCGCGTCATAATACTTCTGGTTGACAGAAATGAATCGGCTTTTTACGGGCGCATTGCCGTTGATCCAGATGGCATTGGCGATGTCCAGCTTCACCGAGTCATTCAGTGCGGCCAGCGAATGGGTGAAAAGTTTGTTGTTCTCATTTAGCTCATCCAGCGAAATCCCCTCGGCCTGAAGCGTGGCCATGATCTGATTCGAAGTCTCCCCTTGCGCGCCGTTTTCCAGCATCGAAAGCGCAAAGGCAAGCCCGGCTGGGCTGAGGAAATAATTTGTCCTCGACAGGGACTGGCGCGATTGGGCAAGCAGTTTGAAACTGAACTTGTTGAAGGCGAAAGCGGATCTGGCTATGCCAAAAGGCTGCGCGACGACAGCGGAACAACCCAGGAAAATAAGAAACAGCAATAAAATTTTCATCATGGCACCCGTATCAATTTAGTCCGGCTGCGCAGAATGTCCACAAGGGCACAATACCACATAAACGCGCAAGTGCAAGATTAATTGACTTTTGGAATTTTTGGCCTTATTTTCACCCTGTGGCCTTCAGGGCGTGTTCTTTGAAATATTGCGGATCCCCCGGAGACTTCCCGCCTTGAAGAAATGTAGCGGGTTTGTAGCGGGTCCATAACGGCAGATGCAGCGGGTTATCTGGTTGATGCTCAGCGATGTAACGGGTGTAACTGGTTTTTGGAGATTATATTATATGCGCATTGAATGCTGCGCGCTGCCAGTGCCCTGCTTGGTATCTGCAGGCAAATGCCCGACAACGGCGGCGCCGGGTTCCCGTTCGACTGAAAACAGAAACGAACCGAACGGCTGCGGGCCAATACGCAGGGCAATCCATACATGGTCTGCGCGTTGCACTCTATTTCACCCTATTGCACCCTTGGTTTTTCGCGGCCAGTCGGGCTCCCTCACGCATTGCACTTTGGTTTGGAAGGCGGTTGCCGGGTGGCAGAGCGTGGCTTCGGAAGACAGGTTGAATTGCGCGCAGCTTGCTGGCAACCTCGCGGCATGGATCATCTCGCCAAGGCGCGGCAAGTGCTCGACATCGAAATCGCAGGTTTGAAAGCGGTGCGCGAACAACTGGACGGCTCTTTCACCCAGGCAGTCGAAATTGTGATCGAGACCTTGCGGCAGCGCGGCAAAATCGTGGTGGTCGGCATCGGCAAATCCGGCAACGTCGGACAGAAGATTGCCGCGACTTTGACCAGCACTGGTTCCACCAGCGTGTTTCTGCATGGCGTCGATGCGCTGCATGGCGATTTGGGGATTGTCAGCGATGGGGATGTCATTCTCGCGCTAAGCTATTCGGGCGAGTCGGAGGAATTGCTGAATCTTCTCGGCGCATTGAAGCGTTTCTCCGTCAAGATCATTGCCATGACCGGCTCCGTCAAATCATCGCTCGCCCGCTACAGCGATGTCGTGCTCAACGTCAAAGTGCCGAAGGAAGCGTGTCCGTTCAATCTGGCCCCGACCGCCAGCACCACCGCCACGCTCGCGCTGGGCGACGCGCTGGCGATGACGGTCTTGCAGGCGCGCGGCTTCAAGGAGAAGGATTACGCGCGGCACCATCCGTCCGGCGCGATTGGGCGCGCCTTGCTGATGAAAGTTTGCGACATCATGCGCACGGGCGATCGCAATGCCGTGGCTTTCGACACCATTACCGTGAAGGAAGCCCTGCTGCTCATGACCCGGGCGAAATCGGGCAGCGTCAGCATTGTCAGCGCGAAAGGAAAATTGACGGGCGTCTTTACCGATGGCGACCTCCGCCGCCGCACCGCCGACGACCAGGACATTTTATCCAAGCCGCTCTCGACCGTGATGACGCACAACCCAATCTGCATTCGCGACCAAGCGCTTGCAGTTGAAGCGCTGAAGATTTTCAACCAGCGCAACATTGACGACTTGATTGTCGTCAACGCGAAGCGCGAGCCGGTGGGGTTGATCGATCTGCAGGATTTGCCGAAACTGAAATTAATGTGAGAACCAAACATGGTTTTTGGTGTTTGCTGGAGGGGCGGACAAATTCGCTCTCGGAATGTCGCCATTAACTCATTTGCTGGCCAGTTGGATCATTGCCGCCAAAACGACCGACAATTTGCGCGACCGGCGATTGGTTTCATTGGCTGGCGTCATTCCGGATCTCGATGGTTTGGGCCTTTTTGTTGACTGGTATAAGGACGCCACGACTTCCGGCAAATACGAGTATTATTATTATCCAAAATACCATCACTTTGTCGGCCACGGTTTGCCAGCGGCCCTGCTTTGCGCCGTAATCATGGCAGCCATCGCTCACAAGCGCTGGCGCGTCTTCGGCCTGGCTTTGGTGGCGTTTCATTTGCATGTGCTGTGCGATTTTCTCGGTTCGCGGGGGCCCGATGCGATTGATCTTTGGCCCATCATGTATCTTGGCCCGTTGCGGCAAAATCCGATTTGGTTCTGGCGGCATCAATGGCCGCTCGACGGCTGGCAGAATTTTCTAATTACAATCGTCCTATTTGTATGGTCGTTGGCAATTGCAATTCGGCTGGGCGATTCATTCATCGGTGTTGTCAATCACAAGCGGGATCGTTATTTCGTGAGCACCCTGCAACAATGGCACGCGCGCTGGAAATTAAGGTAGGGACGCCTCGCCGAGATTGTCTCAAAACTTCTGTTTTTTGAGGAATGTATTTGACAATATGTGAGCCTTTAGTTGACAATGCCGTTCAACAAATATGGCTCAACCGATTGCCCCTGATTACGGACAGCAGTTCCTCCTCCCGCCCGCCCTGGAGGACTGGGTGTCCGCCGACCATCCCGCCCGCTTCCTGCGCGAATTTGTCGACCAGTTGGATCTGCCCCAGCTTGGGTTTGTCATTCCCGCCGCCGCCGAAGGCCGTCCGCCCTATGCCCCCAGCCTCCTGCTCAAGATTTGGCTTTACGGTTATTTCCACCGCATTCGCTCCACCCGCAAGCTGGAAACCGCCTGCACGGAGCATGTCTCGCTGCTGTGGCTGACGGGGCTCAACGCCCCCGACCACAACAGCCTCTGGCGGTTCTGGGACGGAAACAAAAAGGCCCTGCGCCAGGTTTTCAAGCAAACCGTGCAGCTGGCCCTCCGCACCGGGGCGGTGGGATTTGCCTTGCAAGCGTTGGACGGCACCAAGATTCAAGCCGCCTGCAGCGGGCCGCAGGGCTGGAGCAAGGTTTACATGGAGAAGCTCCTGGCCCAGCTGGATGGCGCCTTGGAGGAAATCGAGCTCAAAGTCGTGGCGGAGAACCAGGATTCCAGCGCACCGGGCTGCCGGCTGCCCGCCGGGTTGGCCCAGCGCCAGGCCCTGCGCGAGGAAATCAAAAAAGGCCTGGCCCAGCTGCAGGCCGACGGGCGCCACCATTACCATCCAGCCGAACCGGAGGCGCGCCGGATGAAAGTCGGCGACACCAACCGCTTTGCCTACAACGCCCAGGCGGTGGCCGACAGCCAGGAGGGCATCATGGTCGCCTGTCAAGCCACCCGCCAGGAAACCGACGCCGGCCAGCTGGTCCCCATGATTGAAGAAGCGAGGCAAAACCTCGGTCCGGCGGCCATTCCAACCCTCACCGCCGCCGACGCCGGCTATGGGGGCGGGGCCGACTTGAAAGCGGCCGTGGAACAGCAGATGAATGTGCTGGCCCCGCCGGCGGAGGGCAAGCCAGCCCACGACAACGCCTACGCGACGCAGCATTTTCATTATGACGAGGCGGCCCACACCGTCACCTGCCCGCAAGAGCGCCTTCTGGACCACGAAGGCCAGACCACCAAGAAAGGCCAGACCGTTGAGCGCTTCCGCTGCCATCACCGAGACTGTCCCGTGCGCGCCCTCTGCAGCCGCGATCCCAAAGGGCGGCAAGTCGAAGTGTGGCCGCACACCACGCTGGTGCAAGCCATGCGGGCCCGGCTGCAAGAGCCAGGACCCGCCGCGCTTTATGGAAAGCGCAAAGAGATCATCGAACGCCGGTTTGGGCAGCTCAAGCAACACGACGGCTTTCGGCGTTGGACAGTTTGGGGTCTGGAAGCCGTGCAAGCCCAATGGGCCTTGTTATGCGCCACCTTGAACCTGCGAATCCTCTATAAAAAGTGGCAGGCCCGGGTCCAGACGCCGAAAATGGAAGTCAAAACCGCCGCGGTTGAAGGAAATTTGGCGATGGCGGCCTAAAAAAGGAGGGAAAGGGAAGCTTGGCGTCATCGCTGACGCCAGCCACGCTCTGACAACTAAAAGTTGACACCCGTTTCCACAGCCCCTATTGGTGCCCATATAACCAGATCGGCCAGACTAAAACGTTTTGAGACAGTCTCCGCCGAGGCGTCCGAGGCTGCGGCGTTTTTCGAGCGCGTTCGGACTTGTGAAAGTCCTCGGAAGCCTCGGCTAGGCGCCCCTGCCTTTGAAATGCCCCATTTGCCCTTTGCGTCCGGAGGCTTTTGCTGTATGTTTCGCCATCATGTTCGACAAGATCAAAGTTCAATTGCCGGCCGCTGAGGAAAAAGTTGCTCATCTGCGGAGGTTTCTTTGACTTGCCAGGAATTCAAAAACGCCTCGCCGAACTTGATCAGTTGATGGCCCAGGAGGGTTTCTGGAATAACCGCGAAAAAGCCCAGGCCCTCATCGACGAAGCCAATTCTCTCCGCAAAAAGACGGAGCCCGTCCTCAAAGCCGAGCGCCAGGCCGAAGATTTCAAGGCGATGCTCGAATTGGTGCAAGACGAGCCTGCCAGCGAACAGCCCCGCCACGAAGCCGAACTGGAGCGCGACCTGGCGAAATTCACCAGTGAGCTGGAGAGCATTGAGCTGCGGGTTTTTCTCAACGGCCCGCACGACAGGAACAATTGCATCCTCAGCATTAACTCCGGCGCGGGCGGCACGGAAGCTTGCGACTGGGCGGACATGCTCCTGCGCATGTACCAGCGCTGGTGCGAAAATCGCGGCTGGGAAGTTGAAGTATCGGATGTCCTGCTCGGCGAAACGGCGGGCATCAAGAGCGCCACGCTGCTGATCAACGGCGAATGCGCCTACGGTTTCTGCAAAGCCGAGCGCGGCGTCCATCGCCTCGTCCGCATTTCTCCTTACGATTCCAATAAGCGCCGCCACACCAGTTTCGCCAGCGTCGACGTCATCGCGGAAATCGAGGAGACGAGTTCGGATATCGTTCTTCCGCCCGCCGAATTGCAGGTGGACACGTATCGCTCCGGCGGCAAGGGCGGGCAGAACGTCAACAAAGTGGAAACAGCCGTCCGCATCACGCACTTGCCCACGGGCTTGATTGCCGCATCGCAAGGCCAGCGATCACAGCATCAAAACCGCGCCACCGCCATGCGCATGTTGATTTCGAAAATTTACGCCAAACGGGTTGACGAGCAGAAAGCGGAATTGGAACGCTTTTACGGAGAGAAAGGCTCGATTGGCTTTGGACACCAGATTCGCAGTTATGTTTTCCAGCCGTATCGCATGGTGAAAGACCTGCGCACCGGCGAGGAAACAAGCAATGTCCAGGGCGTCATGGACGGCAATTTGGACCCATTCGTCAACGCGTGGCTGCGCGCCGGCTGCCCGCTCAAACGCATGGCCGGCGTCAAAGACGAGGAAGACTAATGAACATCCTCGACACCATTGTCGCGGAGAAAAAGCGCGAAGTGGCGAAGCTGCCAACTTTCGAAGTCACGCCCGCGATGATCCGGGATGCCCGCCGTTCGCCGCGCGATTTTTTTTCCGCGCTGCGCCAGCCCAGGCGCGGCCCGGTTGCATTGATCGCGGAAGTAAAGAAAGCCTCGCCGTCCGCCGGAGTCATCTGCGCGGATTTTGATCCCGTTCGCATCGCCCGCGAATACGAAGCGGCGGGGGCTGCCTGTCTTTCCGTGCTCACGGACGAGAAATTCTTTCAAGGCTCATTGGAATACCTTCGGCAAATTCGCGCGGCGGTTTCGCTTCCTCTCTTGCGCAAGGACTTTATAATTGACGAACGCCAGATTCTTGAGGCGGCCGAAAACGGCGCGGACGCCATCCTGTTAATCGTTCGAATTTTGTCCGACGCGCAATTGCGCCAGTTCCATCAACTCGCCGTCGACGCGGGCTTGACCGCGCTGGTCGAGGTGCATGATGAGGCGGAACTGGAACGCGTGCTTGCGATGGACGCGCCGCTCATCGGCGTCAACAATCGAAATTTGGATAATTTTACTGTGGATTTGGGGACGACCGCCCGCCTCGCCGCGAAGATGCCGGGGAAGTTCATCGTCGCCGAAAGCGGATTGAACACGGCAGCCGACGTGCAGCAAGTCTATCGCGCGGGGGCAGGGGCGATCCTAGTGGGAGAATCGCTGTTGCGCAACAGGGAGCGCGAGAGCATCGGCGAAAAAATAGAGCAGCTTCTGAATGTTTGACGGTAGGGCGAGGCTCCCGCCGAGCCATCCCATCTTCCCGGGCTTTTATTGAATAGGACCTATAGGACTTATACGACCAATAGGACGGCTCGGCAGGAGCCTCGCCCTACCGAGCCAAAGCCAAATCGACCAACTCAATACCGCATATCCGCCACCGTCCGGCCGGCGGGGATGAAGGGCATCACGTGCTCCGTGTAGGGGCAGATGACGTCCAGCAAATATGGCTGATCTGAGTCAAGCATATCCTGAATCGCCTTGCGCAGGTCTTTCTTATACATGACGCGCTGGGCGGGGACATTGAAGCTCTTCGCCATCGCGATGTAATCGGGATAAATTTGTTTGCGCAAATTCGGGTCCCCCAAATAGGTGTTGCCGCGATTGCCCTTGTAGAAATTATCCTCCCACTGCACCACCATGCCGAGGTGCTGGTTGTTCAGGATCATCGCCTTGGCCGCGATTTTTTCGATGTGTGCGGTGGCCAGTTCCTGAACGTTCATCAGGAAGGAACCGTCGCCGTCAATATCGACCACCTGCTTGTGCGGCAGGGCGACTTTCGCGCCGAGCGCCGCCGGATAACCGAAACCCATCGCGCCCAGTCCGGCGCTGGTGATGAGCTGGCGGGGCGTGTTGAATTTGTAGAATTGCCCCGTCCACATTTGGTGCTGGCCGACGCCTGTCGTGATGACGGCCTCGCCTTTGGTCAATTCGTAAAGCATCTCGATGGCCATCTGCGGCAGAATCACTTCACTTTCGCGGCCTTGGAGGTGTTCGTGCATGTGCTCCGAGTGGACCACCTCTTCGTCGACCTTCCAGGCGAATGGCGCGCGCGCCTTCCATTCCTCGATCTGCTTGTGCCACGCCTCGAAGGTCTTTTGAATTTTGCGGTTGCGGACCATTTCATTGAGCCGCTTGAGCGCGTACTTAATGTCGCTCTGGATGGCCAGATGCACCTTGCGGTTTTTGTTGTGCTCGGATTGATCGATGTCAATATGAACGATCGTTCCCGTCTTGCAGAATTCCTCAACTTTGCCGGTCACGCGGTCGTCAAACCGCACGCCGAAGGCCAGCAGCAAATCCGCCCCGTCTTTCACCTTGATCGCCTGGTCGGTGAAATTCGCGCGTGATTGATATTCACCGCTCACCGCCCAATTGGCAAACGCCGCGCCGTGCATGCCGAGCCAGCGCAAGGAAAGCGGATGCGTTTCCGGGAAGGCGCCGCAGCCCATGATCGTCGTGGTCACGGGAATTTTGGTCGCCTCGGCAAATTTGCGAAGCTCTTCTGACGCGTCGCCCGTGATGATGCCGCCACCGCAATAAAGCACGGGGCGCTCGGACTTCTCGATCAATCCGATGATTTCATTCAATGCGAGATCGTCCGCCTTTTGCAGCGGATCGTAACCGCGCAAGGTCACTTCTGTCGGCCAGACTGGCTGCGTGCGGGCTTGCTGGAGATTCTTCGGGAAATCAATCACCACCGGGCCGGGCCGCCCGGTGCGGGCGATATAAAACGCTTCCTTGACCACGCGCGGGATTTCATTGATGTCGGTGATCAGATAACTATGTTTGACAACCGGCAGGGTCATGCCGAAAAAGTCGGTTTCCTGGAACGCGCCCTTGCCGATCATCGCCTGCGGCACCTGGCCGGTGATGGCGATGAGCGGGACGGAATCCATGTAGGCATCTGCGATGGAGGTGACGAGATTGGTCGCGCCGGGACCGCTGGTGGCCATGCAAACGCCCGGCTTGCCGGTCGCGCGGGCGTAACCGCAGGCGGCAAAAGCGCCGCCCTGTTCGTGCCGGGGCAAAATCGTGCGAATGGTCGAGCGCGTCAGCGATTGGTGGAGTTCCATGCTGGCGCCGCCCGGATAGGCAAAAATATGTTCGACGCCTTCGCGTTCGAGGGCGCGGATGAGAATATCGCTGCCCGCCATGGGCGCGCCGATTTTGGAGACCGGAGCTTTGGGAGCTTTGAGTGCCTGTGACTTTTTTGTTCGGACTTTTGTATTCATATGATTTTTGGCTGGCGGGCCGGGGGCCGAAATAAAAAACCCACGACCTTTTCAGCCGTGGGTTTGTCGGAAAGCATTAGACGCGACAAGTCTCCACGGCGGGCCGTCCTACGACGACCACGCCTGTCAGAATAACTTGCAGCCAATTACCGAGCATGACGGCAGAAACTAGCGCACTGTCCGTCTCCGGTCAAGCTTGGAAAATGGGAGTAAAATTGGGGAGGAATTAATCTGGAAATCAGGAATGTCTTTCCAGAACTCTCTTCCTGAGTTCGTGAGTTCCAGATTTATCCACACTTTTTTTCGGTAGGGACCAAAAGCCGTTAATTATGCTCCGTGCGCTTCGCAATCTCGTCAGCGATGGCTTTGGCTTCCTTGGAGTGGTGCAGTTTCGTGGCGAGGGCTTCCATCCTACGGTAAAGGCTGAGGAGGTCGGGGTAGTCGGGATTTTGTTTGGTGAAATTCTCGAGCAACGCCAGCGCGTCGGACTCGCGATTCGCGCCAATGAATCGGTCGTGGAGTTTCAGGGTCAGGCGCACTCTTTGCTGCGGGGATGGATTGTCCGCCAATGCGGCTTCCAGCGATTTGATGACGTCATCAGATGAACCGCGAGCGTGATATAGTTCGGCGAGCTTTTCGGAAAGGATTGGGCTGTGGGACGGGACGGACGGGCTTGTCAAGTAATCGATCATTTCGGCGGGCTTGGCGCCGAGGATCAGGGCTTCGTTGACGAATTGCAGGTCGGCCCATTCCAGCCATGGACTGTGCTGGCGTTCGAGCATGTCGTGGCGGGCGCGGGGGGGCATGCTGAAGGCGCGGTAGAGCGGGTCGCCGATGACCGTGGTTTGCCACGAGAGAACGCGCTGGCAGGCGTAGGCGGCCTCGCCGTAAGTGAAACTGCCGCGCAGCCAGGCGGCGAAGAAAATATCCATGTTGGGCGTGCCTGAGAGATAAGGCTCATCGACGCAGCCCATGGTCGCGGCCGCGCCTTCCGCGAGCAGCGGGCCGCACCAATGGGTGTTGGTGCTGCGGAGCGTTTGCGCGCTGTATGAATGCAGATGATAGGCGAAGGCTCCGGGCATGAATTCCACCTTCGGCCGCGCGAACGGCCCGTTGGCATCGCTGTTATACCAGCCGGCGTAAAGCGCGATCTGGCTCATGGGAAACGCGGCGGGAAATGTCTCTTCGTTCTCGTCAACAAGAGTGTCAAAACCGCACTCGCGCGCAATTTCCGCCGCGGCGCGAAGCATGTCATCGCCGGGTTTGTAATTGCCATCCTTGAGGCCGCGCAGGTCAAAATAAGCCCGGCCCCACAATCCGTTCGATTCCGCCGCGATGGCTTTGTCTATCAGGCCGCGCGCAATGATGGCACTTGGGCCGTCCAGCCGGGTAACCATCAGCAGCGTGTTGGTGGGGCTCAGCCACTCGGGGCGGACCTTGCCGAACAAGTGATTCATCTCCGGCCCTGTGAGAAGGGCAGTCGAATTTTTCACCGGCAGCCGGCATAATTCCGAATCAACGGCTGCGCCATTGCGGCGCAGCGGTTCTGCAACTGTATCCGCGCCGGCTTCGGCGAGCGTGCCATCCTCGCCAATGCGCAGCGGGACGCCGTAACAGAGGACCGCGTAGCGAACCGTCGCCGCGATTGGAACCGCATTGCTCGGAGTGTCGCCATCGGGAGCCGGGGCATAGGTGAATAGGTGATTGTCCTCGAGAAATTTCAGCAATGGCTGCTGCAGTTTCGTTCGATAGTCGGCTCGTGACATCGTTTCGTCCGTCGGCAGATCAAGCCCGATGATCTGGCTCTTGGGAACGTGCCGGCGCTCGGCGTAATGCTCGGCGACTCCTTTCGAATCCGGCTGTTTGGAATTATATACGACAACAACCGAGTCCCCCGGCCCGTCGGCGGACGCCAATGGAATTCCGATAAATATCAGAATAACGGCGGCCACGAAGTTGCGGAATCGCATCGCGGTCAAACTATGGCACATCCACCCGCAATCCGTCGAAGGCAAATTCCACCGTCGGCGGAAGCTCGGCCTGCGCGATGTCATGGTCGAAATCGTGGGTCAGGTGCGTGAAGTAAGTGCGCCCCGCATTAATGCGCCGGGCGGCAGTGAGCGCCTCGTCGAGGCACATATGCGTCGGATGCGGAGCGTGCCGCAACGCATCGAGCACCAAGACTTCGACGCCGTGGATGATCTCATGCGCGGCGGCCGGGACTTCCTTGCAATCGCTCAGATAGGCCAGCCGTTTGACGCCGCCTTGCGTGAAAAGGTAGCCCGTTGTGTTGACGGGCCCGTGCGGCAATTCCATCGGCGTGATTTCCAAATCGCCGAGCGTGAACGGGCCTTCCACGAGATGCGGCTCGGGCGCGAAATAGCCCTTGGGAATTTCCTTGGCCAGGAAGGCGTAATTATACACGCGCGCCAAATTGTCCATCGTCACCTTGGTGGCGTAAACGGGCAGGGGGCCGCCGCGCAAATCGCAGAACCGGCGGCAATCGTCCAAGCCCATGATGTGGTCGGCGTGCGCGTGGGTGAAAATGACGGCGTCCAGCCAGCGGATGTTTTCGCGCAGAATCTGGATGCGAAACTCCGGCGTTGTGTCGACAACGAACTTAACTTTGTCCGTTTCCACGTAAATGGACGGGCGCGTGCGATGATTTTTCGGATTGGCAAGGAACGACGGCGGATATTCCTTGCCAATGATCGGCACGCCTTGCGAGGTGCCGGATCCCAGAAAAACGAAAAAAAACGACATGCGCTCGAATTTAACGCCAGTTGCGGTTCATGCGAGATGAAATTCTGTCTGTCTTGATTTCCCGGCGCGATAAAAGCGGCGAAAAGGCAGGGACGCCTCGCCGAGGCGTCCGGGTCGACGTGTGAAATTTTCAAGACGCTGGAATTGAGAGAACCTCACCCCGGACGCCTCGGCGAGGCGTCCATACCTCGCTTCGCGCCTGCAAGATCACACGCATTTAATCATACCCCGGCCGTCACCACGTCACGGATTTCAAAAACGTCAAACTTTGGGGAATTCCCGTGTCGGCAGAACTGGATTCGTCTTCGATGATGAAGGATTTGACGCCAAATTTGTAAGCTAGTTTCATTGCGCCGACGATATCGATCTGCCCCTGGCCAATCGGCACAAAATCCTTTCGGTTGATGGTGCCATTGAAAATTCCCGTTGGCGCTCCTTTCCGCATATCCTTTAAGTGCATCGAAACCCAGCGATCCGGATAACGCTTGAGAAGTTTGATTGGGTCCTGGCCAGCGTGGACGATCCAATAAATATCCATTTGGAAATGGACGTATTTGGGATTCGTATTTGTCACCAATAAATCAAAGAGTGTGCCCTGGCCGAATGGTTTAAATTCGTAACCGTGCGGATGATAGAAAAATTTGACGCCGTGTTCGCTCATGATTTGGCCCGCATGATTGAACATCTCGGCGGCGGCCCGGCAGCCGGACTCATCCAGCGCGTCGTGCTGAGGAAGCGAAGGACAACCGATGGTGACGAGGCCCAGCGCTTTTGCTTCTTCCGCGAGCTTATCCGGCGCATCGCGAAACGTCGCGTAGGGAAAATGCGCGCTGGTGGCTTTGAGCTTGTGCTCAGCCAATTCCGCTTTCAAGGCGGACGGCGATAGATTGTAGTCGCCCACGAGCTCAACCTCAGTGAAACCCCAGTTGTGGACTTTCTCGAGCGTCCCGGCCATATCCTTGTGCATGCCGCCGTTCACACTTTCCAATTGCAGACCGATGGGCGTTTTGAAAGGTTCCGCGGTGACGCTGGCAGCGCAGATAAGACTGAGAGCAAAACCACTGAACGCCAACCTTAAAAATGCAAGCATGGCGAACAGTCTTATCCAAGCCATCAATCACAGGCAATTGCGAAGTAAGGAGCGGATTTATCGGAATTATAAGGCGTATGGGCTGCGGGACGCGAGGCGCTTCCCTCTGCGCGCGGGAGCGCACGCGCCTTGCGTGTCGCGGTCGGTGCCCTCGCCGACCGCATCCTCCGCAACGCAAGATCAGATGGAATTCTCCAAATAATTTCGCTTCGATGCCGCGTCGTTAGACAATAAAACTAGCTATATGAGAGCGGTGACTGTGCGAAAGTTTATAGCGACGCCGGGTTGGTGGATGCGTGGCGTTATGGGGAGCAATTGCTGGTTACGGAAAAAGGGAAACTCAAGTTTTTCGTGAACAAAGTCGGACGACCGCGTATGACGCGCAAGCTTGCGGAGGCGCGGGCCGTCGGAGACCCCAAAAAGCCACGTTTCGATGGAACCGCTGTTCTTGTGTCGCTTAAGAAATGAGATTCTTGGCCGACGACTTAAATCTGTGACGCCGGCGTGCGTTTCAGAAAAATGCTCGTCACGCGCGAGACGTTGTCTTTGTATTGCGGATCCGAACTGAGTTTTTTCCAGACGGCGGCGTTGCGAAAAGCGTCCCAATGCTTTTTGTGCTCGTCCATGTTTTCCGCGGAGACCATGTAAACGAGGTTCGGCATTTGCGGGCCGACGACGGTCTGTGAAAAAAAGACCGGGCTTAGGCCAACTTCCTGCATCAACGAAACTTCGCCAGAATTGAACATCTGGACCTTGTTAATGCCTTTGTTTTCGGTCGGGCTCTCGTAAATCCGCAATTCAAATATCCACGGTTTCTTTTCGGCGGCAGATGGCGGAACAGCCAGTTTTTTCATTCCGTCAAAAGCAATATTGAGAGAGCTTTCAATTCGCTCAAAGGCTGGGCTGCCTTTGGGCCGCGCCATGTACTCGGCGGAAGCGGCTTGATAAGCGGTGTCAGCGGCGAGCTTGGCGGGAATGGCGGCGAACGTCTCCAAGCTATCGCACGGAACCAGCACGTAAATTTTGTTCGTAGGCGATTCCTGAGTTTCAGTGAAAACGCCGACGGGCGAGATGCCCATGCGGTTGTAAGCCGGCACCGGCCGCGTTCTGCCAATAATCACTGACCAGCTTTTGCTGCTCGGCGGATTTCGTGGTGTAAACGCGCAATTCGTAGTACTGCGGTTTGTCAGCATCAGCGGCGGCGGCCGGCAACATGGAGACGGCGAATGCTCCCGCAAGCGCCAGAAATGCAATAACGCTAGAGTTCATGAGAGGAATGTTGGCTCCCGCATGAACTCGCGTCAAATCTCAAAGTTGCGCGATTGTGGTTGCGAAGCGAGGTAGCGCCTCGCCGAGGCGTCCGGTTGCGCGTGAAAATGTCCGAGGCTTGCGCATGAATTAGGCCTCACCCCGGACGCCTCGCCAAGGCGTCCCCGCCTTTGAGAAAAACGTCAATTTGATTGACCCACAGCGGTGAATTCGGGATGTTTTATAGAATGTCACGATGGCCAGCCATTTTTATTGAGCAGTGCGGCACAGCGCGGGCACGGCACCTGGCTGCGCCTCCTCTGCTATGAGGAACGACAGATCCCTCCGAATAGCGTCCACCACAGCGGCGGCATCGGCCATCCTCGGCCTGATCGTGCTGGCGGGCTGGGCTTTTAAAATTCAGATTCTCAAAACCATCGTCCCGGGCTCTGTGACGATGAAGGCCAACACCGCGATTGGGTTTTTGCTGTGCGGGATCGCCTTGTTTTCCCTCTCGTTTCGGTTTGTCAACGCCACGGGCCGCGTTATTGCCCTGGTCGCCGGGCTGGCCTTGGCGGCTATCGGCGGCTTGACCCTGACCGAGTATTTTTCCGGGGCGGATTTGCAGATCGACCATTTTTTCTTTGACGATCCAGGTCCCGCCAACAAGGCATCGGTGGCGGGGCGCATGGCGCCGGTGACGGCCTTTTGCTTTTTCTTGACGGGGCTTCAATTCGTGGCGGAATCCGGACGGCGAACTTCCAAGTGGCGCACGGCGCTGCTGGCGGCGGTCGGCGCTTCACTGCTGGCGGTTGGCCTGCTGACGATGGTTGGGCATGTCTTCGCCGCCATGTTCAACATCGATCTTTGGGATTACGCCGGCGTCTCCTTTCACACCGCGACGGGTTTTGGCGTGCTGGGTGTGGGATTGCTCAGCCTGGCCAAGTACCGCGGCGGCTTGGTTTGGTCCCTGGATAAATTGACCACAGGCGGATTTGTGATTGGAATTGTGTCGCTGGTTTTGGCTTCGGCGATTTCCTATCAATTCACCGACCAGCTTCAGCACACCTCGGCGGACGTGGGCCATTCCGAGGAGGAGCTGAAGGAAATCGGCCAAATCATGGTGGGCGTTTCCGCGCTTGGCACCACTCTAGCCAATTACCTCAACAATCCCCACCCGCAATATTTTGCCGAGGAGTCCGAATACCGCATGGCTTTGTACAAGAATCTCGAGGCCCTCAACGAATTGACTCTCGATGAATTCCACCAGCGAAATCGCCTTGCACAGCTTCGGTCGCTGGTCGAGGAGCGCATTGCCGCAGGGGAGAAGATCATGGCCGCCCGCCGCGACAAGGGAGCCGCCGCCGCCGAGCGCCTGATGGCCGACGACCGCCGGGTGGAGGTTTCCGTGGCCATCCGTGACGCCGTCAAGGACATGGAAAATGTCGAGTACAAAATCCTGGACGAACGGCAAAAGAAGGAGTCCAACGTTTCCAGAACCACCTTTCTCCTGCTGCCGCTGGGATTGTTTCTAAGCATTACGCTTTTGTCGGTGGGCCTGTTTTTTTTGAACACGGGAATGAGCGAGCGGGAGAAGGCGCTGGAAGCCCTGCGGGAATCCTACGAGAATTTGGAGCGCAAAGTCGCCGAACGCACCGCCGAATTGAAAGAAGCCAAGGAAAACGCCGAGCAAGCCGGGCGCGCCAAGTCCGAATTCCTCGCCTCCATGAGCCACGAATTGCGCACGCCCTTGAACGCCATCATCGGCCTCTCTGAACTTCTTGTTGACGGCGGCCCTGGGGAACTCAATCCGCAGCAAAAGGAATTTCTCGACGACGTTCTCGCCAGCGGCCGCCTGCTGCTGCAACTCGTCAACGATGTTCTTGACCTGGCCAAGGTGGAGGCGGGCAAGCTCGAATTCATTGCGGAGAATTTCTCCCCCAAGAAAGCGTTGCACGAGGTTTGCCTGGTGGCGCGGGCCATTGCCCAGAAGAAAAACATTCAAGTATTTGCTTCTGTCGCTCCCGAATTGGGGGACGTATACTTGGACCAGCTTAAATTCAAGCAGGTTGTGTTTAATCTGGTTTCAAATGCGATTAAATTTACGGACGAGCGCGGATTCGTGATCATTGATTGCGCGCCAAACGATGGCAACAAGTTCAAGCTAGCTGTCAAAGATAACGGCATCGGCATCAAGCCAGCCGATTTGTCCCGGCTATTCCGCGAGTTCGAGCAATTGGATTCCGGGCCAACCCGCCGCCAAGGCGGAACAGGGCTGGGCCTGGTGCTGACCCGTAAAATTATCGAAAAACAGGGCGGCACCATTAGCGTCGAAAGCGAAATTGGCAAAGGCACCACCTTCACCGTCGTCCTGCCAAAAACTGCCTCCCCAACAACATGAACGGCAACGCCATCAAAGTTTTGGTGGTCGACGACCACCCGGTGAACCTCAAGGTTGCGACCTACGCTCTCAAATTCAGCGGCTACCAGATATTTGACGCCACCAACGCCACCCAGGCTCTCGAGGTCATTCAGAAGGAACACCCCGACCTGATATTGATGGATATATCTCTGCCCGGCATGGACGGGTTGACACTGACGCGCCAGCTCAAGGCCGATCCGGCCACCAAGCATATCAAGGTCGCTGCCCTTACAGCGTATGCGATGAAGGGCGATGACAAAAAGGCGTTCGAGGCCGGGTGCGACGCCTACATCACCAAACCTATCAACACGCGGCTCTTGGGAGAGCAGGTCGGCGTCATCCTGGGACTCAAGCCGAGAACCGGCGACACGACGCAATTCACCCTGAATCCGAACCCGCCTCCGGGGTGAACTCGGCCCCAGAAAAGGTAGGGGCGCCTCGCCGAGATTGTCTCAAAACTACAAAATCCTCAAAATGTGTCAATACTACGACTCTCTCATTTGCGATATGGCGCATTTTTATTTTCGGCGAGGGTGTTTTTGTGGTGCTTTTTAAAGCCGTTTTTGAGTTTTGAGACAGTCTCCGCCGAGGCGTCTGGACCGGGGCCTTTAACTCCAGACTTTGAAATCAAACAGGAATGCCGAGAGAACCCGAGAAAGAACGGTTTTGCCTCACGATGATTTTTCAACTCCGTTCTCCCGGTCTTTCTGATTAAATTCTTATTTCACCTTCGTTGCGTCAAAGCACCTGCCAAAAACAGCTTGCCCGGCGCCATGGATACATGCACAGTTGCGCATGTGATCGGCTTTGGCTTCTTAGCGTTACTCCGATTTATATTCCGATTTAACATAGTATTGAGCATGAAAATGATGACGAAGTCCCAGCATTCCCCTTTTTTCTCCGCGATCCGATGGATTGCGTTATTCGCGTTTTTGGTGGTCGTTCTCGCGTCGGCCAAATCAGCCCGCGCCGGCTATCTCCCGGTTCCCAATTATTCTTTTGAATTGCCCGACATCGGCACGAACTTCCCCTACGCCGCGCCGGTGCTCGAGGACTGGCAGGAAACGCCCCAGCCGTATTGGTATGACCCGTCGGAATTCGACGGTTCACCGTGGGACGATCTGGTGGGTACCTTTTATAATGTCGCCAACTACACGAATTCCACCGCGACGAACTCCAGCTACATCGACAATTGCAACGGCGCGCAGGCGGTTTTTCTTTTTGCCTTGCCTGAAGTTGGCATTTTCCAATCGCTCGACGCCACCTACAAGCCCGGCAAATCCTACACAATGACCGTTGGATTGATCGGCGGCGGGGGCGGGATGACCAACGGTTCCACGATCGATTTGTATCTTTATTACGTGGATGATTCCGGCGGCACGAACATTATCGGCGACACGACCGTCACGAACACCATCGGCAACTTCCCGGACGAAACGCATTTCGTCGATTTCTCGGTTTCCATTTCCAACGTTCAATCCACCAACGCGTGGGCGGGCAAGCCGATCGGCTTGGAAATCGTGGCGACTCCGAGCTTTGGCGATCCAGAACGCGTGGGGTGGTTATTGGGATGTCGACAATGTTCGCGTGCTGGAAGGGCTTTATGTCCCGAACTTCTCCTTTGAAACGCCCAGCATTGGCACCAATTTCCCATATGCTTCGCCGGTGCTCGGTTCCTGGGCGGAAGCGGCGCAGCCCGCCTATTATGATCCAGCCTACTTCGGCGGCGCGCCGTGGTTTGAATTGATGGGGACATTTTACAATTGGCCTGACCCGGGCGCGGGAACAAACAGTTCCTACATCACCAACGGCAATGGTGTCCAATCCGCCTTCCTGTTTGCATTGCCGGAGGTTGCGATCTACCAGGATTACAACAGCATCGGCGCCGACGCCACTGCGCCGACGCACGCTTTCAATTCCATTTACCAGCCCGGCAAATCCTACACCATGACGGTTGCCGTGCTTGGCGGTGGCGGCGGGATGGCGGAAGGATCGGCCTTCGCGTTGAGCTTTTACTACTTGGTCGACACCACGAACATGCAAATCATTGCCAGCACCTTGGTGGCCAATTCAGCGGCGCAGTTCCCGAACGACCAGGGGTATGCGGATTTTTCCGTAACACTCCCGGCCGTGAACCCCACCGACCCGTGGGCCGGACAACACATCGGAATCGAATTGATGGCCGTGCCCGATCCCTACGACCCGACATCATGGGGCGGTTATTGGGACGTGGACAATGTGCGCCTCGTTGAAAGCACGCCGTTGAACCTGATCAATCCGTTGATGACGAACGGCGCAATGCAATTCACCGTCGTGAGCGAACCGAACACGGTTTATCAAGTCCTGTCGACCACCAATCTCGCGTTGCCTGTCTGGCAATGGACGAGCCTCGGCACGTTCACCAACACGAGCGGCTCAATGCTGTTCACGGACACGAACTCCGCCGCCACCCAGCGATTCTACAGTGCCGGCGTGAGTGGCTCGATTACTATCGGGACGTCGCCGCCGTAATCTCGCGATGAATCCTCGCCCGCCAAAACGTCCAGTTGCGTGTAGGCTGGGCCGCGCTCGCTGCGAGTTTTTCGGGCATCTCGGAAGGCTTGCCTCAAACGAACTTCCAGGCTGACATACGACCTCCGCTGCATGATTCCATCGGAGGCCAAAAAATGAAAATTCTACAGAAGGACGCGAAGCACACGAAGGAAGGCCAAAAGCACCGGACCGATCTTTTGCCCCCCCTTCGTGTGCTTCGTGTCCCTCTGTTAAAATTCCTCCGTGAGAGTTTTATTGCGAGACGCATCGCCGTCCTTCCGCCAGCACGCGTTCGAGGCTTCACCCTAATCGAATTGTTGGTGGTGATCGCGGTAATAGCCATCCTCGCGGCGTTGCTGCTGCCAGTGCTCGCCTCCGCCAAGGAGCGGGGCAAAGGCACCGCCTGCCTGTCGAATCTCCGCCAGATCGGCATCGCCATCCGCGGCTATGCGGATGACAGCTCGGGCGACATCCCCTACGGACCGAAAGCCCCTGCATTCACCAGCCCATTCGATTTGTATCCCTCCACGGGCGCGCCGACCAGTTTGCTGTCGATTACGGCGGGAGCGCCGGTGGGATTGGGCTTGATGCTGCAATCGTATCTGGCCAGCCAGCCAAAAGTCTGTTTCTGCCCCGGCAGCGATCAGCCGATCAGCGCAGACACCCAACTTGCGCAAGTCGGCCACGCGCAAGCCCAATCCAGCTACTACTTTCGCCACGGCGGCAACACCGCGCTTTTCGACACCCCCGGCTCGCCCTTCGTGCCCACCCATATTGAATTGGACAACCTCGGCCAAAACCGAAACGGCTTGCCCATCCGCGCTTTGGTCATGGATACAGAATTCCTCTGCACACCCGCCGTGGCCGCCTACAACGTCTATCCCAGCACGCACCACCAGCAAGCGTATGCGAGCATCCTTTTCTCCGACGGCCACTGCGCTTCGCGGCAAAACACCAACAGTTGTTTCGTGGTCAACTTGGGAAACAACAGCGACCCCGCCGCCGCCTTCAGCATGATCCTGTCGGTGCTGGAGTTGGCTGACACAAAACCGTGAAAAGATGATTTAATCAGGAACGACCGAACTCAGGAACGAAGGCTTTAGCTGGGTGGCAATCCAGCCGGCCCCAACCGAAATCGAATCCGAGGAAAGCAAATGCGTCGATTTGAAGGCATTTTTTCAGTTCTGGTGGTGGTGGCATTCCTGGCCATCCTTTTCTTTTACGCCATGGACCGATTGACATTCAACGGGCTAACAAACGCGCTGGCGGCGCTCATTCTATTTTGTGTTGTTTTGAACCGAATTGGGAAATCGTCAAAAAATCCGAAGTGAGTCAATCCCCACTGCCGATAGCGATCATGATCTCCTGATTCCCGGCGATGAGCATATACCAAAACACTGACGTCCACCAAAATCATTCGCCCCGTTCTATAAAATCCAATAGTGCAGCCGAGTTATTCAAATCTACACTAGGATGCGCTCCTTCGCCGCCGAAGGTTTCCAATCCCAGAAACGGCGCAGGAGACGGACTGGACGCAATCTTATCGCGCAACGTCTCCGCGATAAGGTGTGATCAGATCATAACCTTTCTCGCGCGCCATTTGAGTGGCTTGCGCCAGCAAGTCGTCGTTGAGCTGAACGGTCGTTTGCATCAGATAGTTTTCATCCCAAATCTGCGACCATGTCAAAGCGTGCCAAGACGGACTAGCGCGCCTTCACTGAAAAATGCCTCGTTTCCTGAGTCCGGTCGTACCAGATTCAATTTTGCCTCCAAAAATCGTGCCAAAAAACCTCGGGTAGGTTTTCTGTTTGCTTCGGGATATGCCAGGATGCTTCTGCCATGAATGTGAAATGCAAGAAAACCGGCGGCAACGAGGCGCTGGAACAATGCGCGGAGATTTACGCTAATTACCGCTAAATAACACTAATTATCGGTAGATTTTCAAAAAAACGCCAATGGCCTTGAATCTCGAAAACGGGAACGGGCACCCGCGTCTCGGCGCACCCAAACAAATTTTCTGGCACGAACCTCGCTCTGGGGTAAATTGCCACCAGTCTTTTCGTTATTTATGAATTACTGCTCAAAGCCCATTCGTTTTGCCGTGGCTGTGTTCGCCGCCATTTTCGTGGCCTTCACCAGCGCGGTCTGCGCCCACACCAACGACTATTCCGGCCCGATTTGGTCGCTGCTTGATCCACAAAAAGTCCTCGCCGCCGCCGGTGAAATCACGCTTGCCAAATATCCCGATTGCGACGACGCCATCGTCGACCGGAAATTGATGCGCATCTACCGCTCCGACGGCACGGGCGAATGCCAGGACGAAACCTACACCAAGGTTCTCACCGAAAAGGGCCGACGCAACAACCGCACGCTCACGCTCAGTTTCATGCTGCCCTACACGACCGTGACGGTGCCAAGCCTGGAGATCATCAAGCCCGGCGGAAAGGCCGTCCCCGTCGATGTCGCCGCCAATTCAAAGGAAACGATTGATGACAGCCAGATGGCAATGAATATTTATGATCCCAACAGCAAAATTCTCCAGGTCAACATTCCTGGCGTTGAGATTGGCGATGTCGTTCATTCAGTTGCCCGCGTCAGCATCAATCGCGCTTACATCGAAGGCCAATACGCGGAGGAAAGCGTGTTTGAAGGCTCCAGTTTCGTGCTCCACACTTCCTATGAAGTTCACGCTCCGGCTGACCGCCCGCTGGTGCGCATCGCCCTTCGCGATGAAGTCCCCAACACCGTCGTCTACACCAAGAAGGCGGCCGATGACGGCGGCACGATTCATCATTGGGAAGTGCAAAATGTCCCGCGCATGTTCGACGAGCCATCCATGCCGCCGTACGAAATGACGCTGCAGCGCCTGTTCGTCAGCACCATGCCCGACTGGCAGACGGTTTCGAAATGGTATTGGAACCTGAGCAAATCCCATCTCGACGCGACGACGCCGGAAATGAAACAGGAAGTCAGCAAACTCACCAACGGCGTGACTTCTGAAATGGAGCGCATCAAATCTGTTTTTTATTACGTCTCCAAGAATATCCGTTACATGGGGCTGACGCCGGAGAAGGATCGGCCCGGTTTTGAGCCGCACGATGTTGAGGTGACCTACGGCAAAAAATACGGCGTCTGCCGCGACAAAGCCGCGCTGCTCGTTTCGATGCTCCGCGAGGCTGGCGAAGACGCCTATCCAGTGCTCATCAGCGTCGGCACCAAGCGCGATAAAGAAGTTCCGGATCCCGATTTCAATCACGCCATCGTCAGTGTGCAAATGAAGGATGGTGATTATCTCCTGATGGATCCCACCGATGAAAACACCCGCGCGCTTCTGCCCACCAGCGATTGCGACCAGAGCTTTCTGGTGTGCCGTCCGGAAGGCGAGGGCTTGAAGATCAGCCCGGTGCAGCCGCCGCAGGACCACCTCATGCGCGTCGTGACCACCGGCAGCCTCACCGCCGAGGGAAAACTGGAGGCGAAATCGGATCTTTATTTTGACGGCGTCAACGACGACGCCTATCGCAATGCCTTTTCCCACATGAAGGAAGATGACCGCCGCCGTTTTTTTGAGCGCAACCTCAAAGGCGCCATGCCCGGCGCGCGCCTCCGCTCGCTGAAAGTCACGCCGGAGGACATGGCTGACATGACTTCCGCCCTTCACGCTGAGATGGAATTCACCGCTGAAGGTTTGACCGCGACCGGCCACGGCAAAGCGATCGTGAACCTGCCATGGATCGGAAAAGATTTCGGCGTGGTCAATTTCATCCTGAACGGGGCCGGATTGGACAAGCGCAAATATCCGATGCAAACGTCCGTTGCCTGCGGTTTGGCGGAGGCTGTTTCGATCAAGTTGGGCAGCGGGTTTGGCGACGCCATTTCGCTCCCCACCTATTCGGCCATCGACGATCCAAGCCTTGCCTTCCACGAGAAAGTCGCTGACAAAGACGGCATCCTGACCGGTTCCCGCGAGCTGACGCTTAAGGTGGTGGAGTTTGCCCCGAGCGATTACGCCACCCTGAAGCAGACCTTGAAATCGATGGAATACGACCAGCGCAAAGCGCCAATTCTCGCCGTCTCGGAAGCCGCCGCAGCGCCCGCCGTGGCGGAAGCGGAAGTCGAAGCGCAGTCCGTGCCGTCCAATGCGGAAATCATCGAAAGCAAGAAGGAGATGGAAATCATTGACGCGCACACATCCACTTTGAAGGTCAATTTCTCCAAGCGCATCCTGACCTACGCCGGAAAAATTCGCGAATCGGAAATAAAAATTCCCTACAACCCGGCGTGCCAGACGGCGCGTTTGACCCACGGCACCGTCACCTCAAAAACCGGCGAGAAAAAGGAAATCGCGGCGGGTGAAATGAACGTGATGGACGCTGGCTGGAACGCCTCGGCCAAACGCTACACCGGCGAGAAAATCCTGGTGGCCAATCTTCCCAGCGTGGAAATCGGTTCTATTATTGACGTCGGTTTTGAAATCACGACGACCAATACCCCGTTTCAATCTGGCTTTGAATCGTTTCAGTTGCCCGATGAACTGGATAAAAAATCGTTCACCTTGACAGCGCCGGACGGCGTTCCCGTCAAAGAGTATGTCAGCGGAAAGTCCGGCGCCATCAGAGTCGAAAGCAGCGAGAAGGATGGAAAGAAAATCACCCGCTGGGAAGTCGAGCATGTGAAAGCGCTGCCGCAAGAACCCTCGTTGCCGCCGGAATGGGTTTACAATTCTGGCGTCAGCTATTTTGCGGGAGACATGACCGCCTACCTCAAGGAATTGCAGGAGACGATGCTCAATCGCGCGTCACAAAGCGCCAAGGCTTCCGCCAAAGGCGCGGAACTGGCCGCGCAAGCGCACGGAAAAATTGAAACTCTCACCGCGGTGAGAGACTTCATCGCCAAGTCGATTCGCCTCGCCGGGCCGTCCTTCATGGACTTGCCGCTGAGCGAACTTTCCGCCGCCGACACGACGCTCGCTGACGGCTATGGCCATGCAGCCGATCGCGCCATTCTGTACTACGCGATGCTTAGCGCCGCGGGATTCAAGCCGGAGATCGTGCTGGCTTCCCAATTGCCTCCCATTGGCGGCATTACCAACGTCGCGCTGACATTCCCGTTGCCGCGCAATTTCGATCACCCGGCGGTGCGGGTCGAAGTTGACGGCACCAATTATTACCTGAATGACACCGATCAATACGCCAAGCTCGGTTCGACCGTGTTCGACGGGCGCATGGGAATTTCGCTCGCCACGGGCGCGCCGGAAGTGATCCATGCCGCGCCGGGCTGCGAGAACAAAGTGGAGGAAATTTACACGCTTTCGCCGGACAACACGGGCAAGACGCGGGTCAAGGTGACTCGCCATTATTACGGCTCGGAGTTCAACGGCAAAAACCGCTACTTCTCCGAATTGCCGCCGGAAGAACGCCGCCGCTACTTCCAGGAAGTCGTCTCCGGCCTGGCGCAGGGCGCGCACGCCGTGGGCGATTTGACGACCCATTTCGACACCTATCCCGGCGTGGAGCAATTCACCGCCGACGTGGATAATTACAGTGTGCTGGACGGAAAATACTTCTACTTTGATCTGCCCTTCACGCCGTCGCTCCTGCCGGTCGGGGCGGATCGCCGCGCGCTGCCGCTCTACATTTCGCACGGCGGGCAATTCACCGTGCGCACGGAAATCGATTTGCCGCCGGGTTTCCGCCACGTCGTGATGGCGCCCGGCAGCCAAACGCTCGACGCGCCCGACGGCAGCGGAAAAGCGCTCATCACCTCCAACGACAGCGCCGGCCAATGGGCGATCACACATGAATTTGCGACAAGCCCCGCCATCATCCCGCCGCCGGATTACGCCGCGCTGCTGAAAGTGGAATCCACCCTCGGTCGCAAAAGCGCCAAAGCCTTCCTGCTGGAGAAGGATTGACAGAGCAAAGGTAGGGACGCCTCGCCGAGGCGTCCGGTTGCGCGTGAACCCCGCCTCACCCCGGACGCCTCGGCGAGGCGTCCCTACCTGGGAAATTGCGGGCACACCATGTTATTGACAATTTCCACAACGCATCGGCCGGCGACAGACATCGGATTCCTGCTGCGCAAGAATCCCGCGCGTGTCCAATCGTTTCCTCTGACCTTTGGCGTTGCGAATGTCTTTTATCCCGAGGCGAACGAGAAACGCTGCACGGTGGCGCTGCAGGTCGAGGTGGATCCAGTCGGATTGGTGCGGAATCGGCGCGGGCCGGCGGGCGAAGGCGGTTTGCTGGAGCAATATGTCAATGATCGCCCGTACGCCGCGTCGTCGTTTCTGAGCGTTGCGATTGCGGAGGTTTTCGGAAGCGCGCTTTCCGGCAGCAGCAAAGAGCGGCCTGACCTGATCGGGGCGGCGTTGCCTTTGAGCATTTCACTCTCAGCGCTGCCATGCCGCGGGGGCGGGGAATTTTTGCGCAAATTATTTGAGCCGCTCGGCTACACCATCGCCGCCCGCCGTTTGCCGCTGGACGAGCGTTTTCCCGAGTGGGGTGAGAGCGCATATCACCAGGTCGAACTCGCGAACAGCATTCCGCTTCGGCAATTGTTGACGCATTTGTATGTGCTGACCCCTGTTCTTGACAACGACAAGCACTATTGGGTGGGCGACGATGAAGTGGAAAAGCTCCTGCGCCATGGCGAAGGCTGGCTCACAACCCATCCCGAGCGCGATGCCATCACGCGCCGCTATTTGAAGCACAAGCGCAGCCTGGTGGACGATGCCCTCGTGCGATTGGTGGCCGACACGGAAGTGGATCCGGATGCCGCCGCGGAGGCGCACAGTCAAGAAGAGGAAGTCGTGGAGCGCACCATCAGCCTCAACGAGCAGCGATTAGGCTCTGTGCTTGCCGTGCTGAAATCGAGCGGCGCTACCCGTGTGCTGGATCTTGGCTGCGGCGAGGGCAAGCTGTTGCAAGCATTGCTGAAAGAGCGGCAATTCACCGAAATTGTCGGAATGGATGTTTCGCATCGCGCTTTGGAAATTGCCAGCGAGCGTTTGCATTACGATCGGATGCCCGAACTGCAAAAGAAGCGCCTCCGCCTCATCCACGGCTCGCTGATTTACCGCGACGAGCGCCTGTCCGGGTTTGACGCCGCCGCCGTGGTCGAGGTAATCGAGCATCTCGATCCCCCGCGCCTCGCCGCCTTCGAGCGAGTGCTTTTCGAGTGCGCTCGCCCGGCAACCGTCGTCATCACGACGCCCAACAGCGAATACAACGTGAAATGGGAAACACTCCCCGCCGGAAAATTCCGCCACCGCGACCACCGCTTCGAGTGGACTCGCGCTGAGTTTCAGAAGTGGGCGAATGGCGTCGCCGTGCGGTTCGGTTACAGCGCGCGTTTCGTTTCCATCGGCCCCGAAGATCAAGCGGTGGGTTCGCCAACTCAGATGGCTGTCATCGAGGGAAGACAATGATGACTCTGTCGCCCGAGTTGGAAGAGAAATATCGCAATGACCCTCGGTCAAATGGCGAGCTTATCGACCTCGTGTTGAGGAAGGACATGGATGCCGACGACGAAGCATTTTGGGATCCTATGCGTCTGCTGCAATATCGTTTGCCTGCCATTATCGATGACGTGGTCGAACTTCTTAAGAGTAAAAGCGATATGGCCAGGGACTCGGCCGCGACGATTCTCGGACAGAGCCGAATGCCTGTGAAGTGGAATGGGCCGCGCTGCGTCGATTTGCTTCTTGCATCGTTAGCGGATGAAACTGCGATTGAACCGCTCGTTTCAGCGCTGCACGCAGTCGGGCATTTTCACGAGAAAAGGTGCATTCCCGCGATTTTGAGATTTCAAGAACATGCCAATGCGGACGTGCGTTACGCGGCCACAGTTGCTCTCGGCGGATTTGAAAACGAGGAAGCCATCATGGCGTTGATTAAACTCTCCGCCGATCCTGATTTCGACGTTCGCAATTGGGCGACATTCAATCTCGGTTCGCTGATCGACGCGGATACTCCCGCCATTCGAGAAGCTCTTGCCGCGCGGCTAACGGAAACCGATGGCGAGATCAAAGGCGAAGCCATCGTGGGGCTTTCTCGGAGGGGCGACGCGCGTTCCGTTCGCCCGATGCTGGAATTGCTTGACCGAATCTCTCAAAACGAGGTCGGAAGCGAAACGTTCAATGTGAGCATCGGCACTCGAGATTGGACTTTTATGGAGGACGCCGTGGCTGAAGTCATCAACACTGTCATGCGCACCTCTGACGTGAGATGGAAGCCCGTGTTGCTGCAAGCGCGGTTGCTCAAAATTGGCGATCCCAAAAAAATTCGATTAGCGCTCGAACGTTGTGCCTCTTTGCAGTGATGCAACTCACCATCCCAGAACTTTCTCTCGTTGTCCTGATCGGCGTGTCCGGGTCGGGGAAGAGCACGTTTGCGCGGAAGCATTTCAAATCGACTGAGATCTTGTCGTCTGACTATTGCCGGGGGCTGGTGTCGGATGATGAAAACAATCAGGCGGCAACGAAGGATGCGTTCGAAGTGTTGCATTTTGTCGCGAGGAAGCGATTGGCCGCCGGTTATTTGACAGTCGTCGATGCCACTAATGTGCAGGCCGAATCGCGGAAGCAGCTGGTGGAGCTGGCGCGGGAATTTCATTGCCTGCCAGTGGCCATAGTCATTGACGTTCCCGAACGCCTCGCCCACGACCGGAACAAATCGCGCGCCGACCGGAATTTTGGGCCGCATGTGGTGCGGCAGCAGTCGCAGAATCTTCATCGTTCCTTGCGCGGTCTTCAACGGGAGGGCTTTCGCCACGTCTTTGTTTTGAAATCGGTGGAGGAGGTTGATGCCGCCGTCGTCGTGCGCGAGCCGCTTTGGAATAATCTCAAACAAGAGCGCGGGCCGTTCGATATTATCGGCGACGTTCACGGCTGCTTTGATGAATTGACGGAGTTGCTCGGAAAATTGGGCTATTGCGAGCAGCCGGGCGGAGCATGGCGGCACGCGGAGAATCGGAAAATCGTGTTCGTCGGCGATTTGGTGGATCGCGGGCCGAACAGCCCATCGCTTGTGCGCCTCGCCATGGAATCGGTGAAGGCGGGCACCGCGCTTTGCGTGCCTGGGAATCACGACATAAAATTCATGCGCAAGATTCGTGGAAAAGACGTCCAGATTACGCACGGCCTCGCCGAATCACTCGCGCAATTTGAAACCTGCGAAAAGGATCACAAAGGATTCACCCGCGACGCCGCCGATTTTTTTGACGATCTCGTGAGCCATTACATTTTGGACGGCGGCAAGCTAGTCGTGGCCCACGCAGGCATGAAGCAATCGATGCAAGGGCGCGGTTCCGGCGTGGTGCGCGACTTCGCACTATATGGTGAGACGACAGGCGAGACGGACGAATTTGGGTTGCCGGTGCGATACAATTGGGCGGCGGAATATCGCGGGACCGCCATGGTGGTTTATGGGCACACGCCGGTGCCGGACCCCGAATGGTTGAACGGCACGATTAACATCGATACTGGCTGCGTCTTCGGCGGAAAGCTGACGGCGCTGCGATATCCAGAGAAGGTATTGGTTTCCGTTCCCGCGCGTAAAACTTACGCCGAATCGAAAAAGCCTTTCCTGCCTGCCGAAGCGCAAGCGCCCGCGCTGACCGCGCAACAGCAGCAGGACGATTTGCTCGACTTGGCCGACGTTTTCGGAAAGCGCCTCGTCAATACCAGACTCCACGGCAACGTCACGATCCGCGAGGAAAACGCGACCGCCGCGCTCGAAGTGATGAGCCGTTTCGCCGCGAATCCCAAGTGGCTCATTTACCTGCCGCCGACAATGTCACCGAGCGAGACGACGCAGGTGGCGGGTTTGCTGGAGCATCCGGCCGAAGCGTTCGCCTATTACCGGCACGCCGGAGTGCCGCGCGTGATTTGCGAGGAGAAGCACATGGGTTCGCGCGCGGTGGTGATCGTGTGTCGGGATGAAGATTCGGCGCGCAAGCGGTTCGGCAACGCCGAGGGCGAAATTGGCATTTGCCACACGCGCACAGGACGACAGTTCTTCGATGATTCCAAACTTGAACGCGAGTTTCTTGAGAAGGTTCGCGGCGCAGTTGCATCGGCGGGTTATTGGAAGGAATTTCAAACCGATTGGCTTTGCCTTGATTGCGAATTGATGCCGTGGTCGGCGAAGGCGCAGGAATTGGTGAAGCAACAATACGCTTCCGTTGGCGCAGCGGCGTCATCCGCTCTTGAGGCTGAGGTGTCAGCCGCGAGTCAGGCATTGGCGCGCGGACTCGACGTGAAGGAATTGCTCGCGAAGACGTTGGCCCGAAAACAAATGATCGCCGATTACGTCGAGGCATATCGCCGTTATTGCTGGCCGGTGAATTCCGTAAGCGATTTGAAACTTGCGCCGTTTCATCTTTTGGCAACGGAAGGCAAAGTTCACACGGACAAGCCGCACGACTGGCACATGCAAACCCTCGGGCGCCTCGCCGGCGGAATTCTCGCGGCCACTCCGTATCGTATGATTGACGTCACCAATCCCGAAAGCGAAGCCGAAGGCATCCGCTGGTGGGAGGAATTGACGGGTAAAGGAGGCGAGGGGATGGTCGTGAAGCCGCTTGATTTTATCGCCAGAAACCAGCGCGGACTCATTCAGCCCGCCGTAAAGTGCCGAGGCCGCGAATACCTGCGCATCATCTACGGCCCCGAGTATACGGCCTCTGAAAACCTGGAGCGCCTTCGCTCGCGTGGGCTGAGCGCCAAGCGTTCGCTGGCCGCCCGTGAATTCGCGCTCGGGATGGAATCATTGGAACGATTCGTCCGCAAAGAGCCGTTGCGCCGCGTGCATGAATGCGTCTTCGGCGTGCTGGCCCTCGAAAGCGAGCCGGTCGATCCAAGGCTGTAGTTGACAGAAGAGGATGCCATCGAATAAAAGATATTGAAAGGCGGGCGGGGGTTTGCGAGAATGGTTGTCCGCCGAGTCGGGGCGTAGCGTAGCTTGGTAGCGCGTCTGAATGGGGTTCAGAAGGTCGTGAGTTCAAATCTCACCGCCCCGACCATCCTTCTTCGGTGGAAGGTGCTTCAAATAAGCCACTTGCGTAACATTCTTCAAAAAACCGCAAGCACGAGTTGATCGAATCAGAAACTCTCGCTGGCACCTTGGCACCTCGAAAAATCAACGTGTTTCTCGACCAATGGGGATGGATTGTGCGCATGCGGATCCGGTGAATTCACAAAAGGCTGCCCGTCCCCGCTCGCGGCGAAGCTCCTCAGGGCTGATCGTGAGCCGTCGGCATTAAGCTCGGCGATCCATGGTGGCGTCAGACTATTTTAGATATGGCACTACGCGATAGAAGCGGAGCCCAGAGTTCGTGGTATTGGGATCGCTGAAATAGATTGGATTTGCTAGCAGAGTGTTTGTGCCAATTGGAGCCCAGTCTGACAGGTTGGTGCTGGCCTGGATGACGTAGGTGTGACCCACCGTTCCGACGAACTGAATTGAGAAGACCCCATTGAAAAATTGCCCCTCAGTAATCTTGCCGCGGCTGGACGTTACGGAACCACCGATCGTCGTGAAGCCCATGATATTCCCAGTCGCAGTTCCATTCGTGTTGGATGCGAGCACCGAATAAAAGTAAAGTGTGCCCGGGGTCAGTCCGCTAAGAGCGTTGCTGATGTAATAGCCGCCATACTCGGCTGGCAATGTTGTCACCAGGTTCGTGTGCCCCAAGTTGGTCGTCGTGCCCCAGGCAAAGCTGACGGCCGTTGGGGCATCTTTCGGATAGACAAGACTGTCGAGGGTGGCGGACGTCGCCGTCACATTGCTCGGAAATAACGTCGACGCCACTGGCGCAATAGCCGTCGTAAATTCAAACATGTCTCCAACCGCAATCCCATTGGCGTTGGATGCCACAACGGAATAATAATACATCGTTCCAGGCAGCAGGCCGGCCAGCGAGTTGCTGACGAAATAACCACCAAGTTCCGCTGGCAATGTGGTGGCCAGATTCGTGTATTCCAGGCTTGGAGTTGGCCCCCAGGCAAAGCTAACGGTCGTCACGGCATCTTTCGGGTAAACCAGGCAATTGAGAATCGCCGAGGACGTCGTCACGTTGCTGGGAAACCACGTTCCGGCCACTGGCGCCAGGGCGAATGGCGTCGAAAAAGTGAATATGCTCCCAACGGCTGTCCCGTTGGTATTGGAAGCTATGACAGTGTAAAAATACAATGTCCCCGGAGTCAGTCCGCTAAGAGCGTTGCTGATGTAATAGCCGCCATACTCGGCAGGCAACGTTGTCACCAGATTCGTGTGCTCCAGGTTGGTCGTTGTGCCCCAGGCAAAACTGACGGCCGTTGGGGCATTCTTCGGATAGACGAGACTGTTGAGGGTGGCGGACGTCGCCGTCACATTGCTGGCATACAAAGTCGACGCCACTGGTGCAACGGCCGTCGTAAAGTTAAATATGTCTCCAACCGCAATCCCATTGGCGTTGGATGCCACAACGGAATAATAATACATCGTTCCGGGCAGCAGGCCGGCCAGCGAGTTGCTGACGAAATAGCCGCCAAGTTCCGCTGGCAATGTGGCGGCCAGATTCGTGTATTGGAGGCTTGGAGTGGGGCCCCAGGCAAAGCGGACGGTCGTCGCGGCATCTTTCGGGTAAACCAGACAATTGAGAATCGCCGAGGACGTCGTCACGTTGCTGGGAAACCACGTCCCGGCCACTGGCGGCAGGGCGAATGGCGTCGAAAAAGTGAATATGCTTCCCACAGATGTCCCGCTGGCATTGGAGGCTATGACAGCGTAAAAATACAATGTGCCCGGCGTAAGGCCGGTTAGAGCGTTGCTGATATAATAGCCGCCATACTCGGCAGGCAACGTTGTCACCAGATTCGTGTGCTCCAGATTGGTCGAAGTTCCCCATGCGAAGGATATCGTTGTCGGAGCGTCCTTTGGATACACTAGGCTGTTGAGAGTCGCCGATGTCGCCGTTACATTACTAGCATACAAAGTCGACGCCACGGGTGGGATGGGTGTCACAAATGTCTGTTCGGTCGCGAAGGGCGAACCGGCGAAAGCGCCGTCGACGGCCTGGACACTCCAGTAGTAAGTTTGGGCCGGCGGCAGATCCGCCAACACCATGAACAATCGCTCCTGTGCGTTCCCGGGGGCGGGCAACAGACGACGCCCGGACGGAAGCGACTCTGGGGAGATGATGTCACACCCGCCAGGGGTCGAACCGACGCGCACGTTGTAAGTCAAAGCGGCGGCAGGCGTCTGGGCGTCGCTGGCCGCGCTCCAACTCAGGACAGCCTCGCCGCCGCCAAACGCGATGGACAAATTGGAAGGTTCCGTCGGCGGCGTGTTGGACACAGAACAATTGTTGTTCCATAGCTGGACAACAGAATTGCCGCCTTGGTAACCGGCTATGAGAACGTCCAGCAGGCCATTGTTATTGTAATCGCCAAACGCAAGGATGGGGGAGTTCAGGAGTGGGAGGCCGGTTGGGAACGGGGTAAAATTGCCCTGGCCGAGATTGAGCAACAATTGGAGCTGGGGATTAAAACCGGAGTCATCGCCCGAAATAAGGATGTCCAGCAGGCCATCGTTATTGAAATCGCCCACAGCCACCTGGCCGCCGAACATGCCGGGAATGGCCGCGTAGTTCGTGAAAGAGCCATTGCCCAGGTTGCGCCAAATGCCGCCTGTGGCATTGTTGTTCGCCTCCAAACCTGTGATCAGAACATCGGGGTACCCATCATTGTCAAAGTCTGCGACTGCCAGACCGCCGCGGTATAATGCTGGAAGGGTCGCATGGATATTCGTAAAGGTTCCATTGCCGAGGTTGTGCCAAATTTCGCAAACAGGATTCCCGTCGACATCGAGACCACTCAGCACGACATCGAGAGAGCCATCCTTGTCAAAATCACCGACAGCGGCGGCAGCATAGCTGAGTGAAGGCAGCCCGGAATTGATGTAGGAGAAGGTTCCATTGCCGTTATTGTGCCATAGCTGGATGGAACTCCCCCCACTGGCTGCCAGCAAAAGGATATCCTCTTTGCCATCGTTGTCAAAATCGGCCGCCAGCGCCTGGCCGTCGTTGTAGGGCAGGCCAGTATTGTTCAGCGGCGATAATCCACTGCTGCCCCGGTTCTGCCAAATCTGTTCCATCAGAGTAGAGCCAAATTTGCTCAGGCGGAAGGATCCTGTGAAAAAAACATCCAGCAGATTGTCGTTATTGAAGTCGGCGACAGCGGCGGAGCCGAAGGTCAACGACGAGCCGTAGGTGATGGGACTGGAGAACGAGCCATTGCCGTTGTTGTGCAGCGCTCCAAGGAAGCCTTCGTCGTAAACAATATCCAGATGCCCGTCGCCGTCCGTGTCCGCCCAAGCGAACCAGTTGGCCGAGGCCGGGAGATTTGCCTGGCTGGATTGCGACGGCGGCAAGTCCACTGTCAAATCATTGCCGTAGGCAACACCGACTGCGTTCGAAGCAACGAGACGGTAGTGCTGCCCGGCGGTATAAGGAAGAGTGGCGCTGATGGAATTGGTGGTCGATAAGGAGGATCCGGCATCCTGCGCTGCCGTCGCGGAGCCGTAGTTGGTATTTGGCCCATATTGGAAATAAACCAGAGTGTCGGCCCCGCCGGAAACGGCCAAACCGTATAAAGTTTCGTCCTGGCCTGATTTTCCGCTGTCGCTGATCGTCGCCGGGAACGTGATGGCTATCGGCAGAGCTGGCGTGATGGTGGTGAAACTAGCGTCGCCGCCAAGGTTCGTGCCGGCGACTAATTGAAAATGATAGGTGGTTCCACCTAGGAGGCCGGTAACAGGCATTGGGAGCGATTCGGTGAAATTTGTCCACTGAGGAGTGGTTTGCAGAGTGGCTGCGTTGCCGTTGCCGCTGTCGTCATTCACGATGCCGCCACTGACTTCATTCATTGGCCAGTAAGCGGCAAGGTTGGTGAAGAACGGGTGGCTGAGAGAAATGCTGCTTAACATCCAATTGCTAATGGTAGTCTGATCCAGCGCCGCGTTCCATACACTCACCTCGGCCAGCGAGCCATTGAAGAAGTCGCCGTTGGCAAAGCCCAAGGCAAGATTTGTATTGTCAACCGCGAGCGCGCCGGAGGGAATTTCCGATTGAACGAGCGCGCCATCGAGGTACATTTCGAGCGAACTCCCATCATAAGTGACGGCGACGTGATGCCAGGCGCCAGTCAAGCTCGGCGTATTAACCGAAAAGTCGTTGCCTCCCCAGTCATTATCAATTCCATCTGGGGTAAGGGTAAGTTCGTTGACCCCATTATAGCTGCCATAATCGCCCCAGGCAATAATCCCTTGGTAGTCCATGACATTGGGTTGAATCCAAGCCTCGATAGTATAAGAGGAATTGCCGGTTGGGACGGACGGTTGCGCCACCGAGGCGTATTGGTCGGTGCCGTCGAAGGTCAACGCGCCGAGAAAGCCGGGAATCTGGTTTGTGGCGCTGGACATCCCGTAGGCGGTGCTCGTGCCAATTTCATAATGGGTGGAAAGCGGCACGCCGTTGGGAGTAATTGTGCCTTCCAGAGTGGCTCCCATTGCTTGGATGTTCTCCGCCGGAAGAGTGACGACCACGGGCGCATCGGAGGGTGGAACAATGTTGACATCATTTCCGAAACTGACTCCCGCGCCATTGGAAGCAACCAGTTGATAGTGGACCGGCCATCCCGGTGTCAGGCCGGAGAGAGTGAACGACATCGGGGTTGAAGCCGATCCGGCGCCAATGTTGACGGAGGGCGAAGCGTTGCCGTAGTTGGTGGTCGCTCCAAATTGAAACCACGCCACGGACGATGAATTGCTTGGATTAGCCGCGCCTTCGAGCACGGCGGAGCTTGATGTGATGTTCGATGCAAGCAATGTTTGCGCGTTAGGCGCGCTTGGAGGAATGGTATAGAGCACATCGCCGCCCAGCACCAAGCCAAAGCTGTTGGATGCCACCAATTGCACGTGATACGTTGCATTGGGTGTTAGATTATTCGGATAATCGTAAAAACTTGAATTACCTGTTCCAGCGCCAAGATCGCTGGGCTCGGTATAAGAGCCATACGCCGTCGTAGCCCCGAATTCGAACCAGGCGGCGGTGTCCGCGCCATTAGGATTGACGGTGCCGGCGAATTGCCTT
Organism: uncultured Verrucomicrobiae bacterium; assembly: GCA_963764165.1. Lineage (GTDB taxonomy): Bacteria > Verrucomicrobiota > Verrucomicrobiia > Limisphaerales > Palsa-1400 > Palsa-1400. The sequence continues at coordinate 969,093 of CAVXRD010000001.1, read as the reverse complement.
GGCGACTTGAAATTTGGCAAGGTGACGACTGAAGGCGCGCCGGCACCCGTCACGAAGGTAACGTCGTCTCCCATATTCGTTCCTGCATCATTTATCGCCACGATTTTGAAACTGTTTGTGCTCGCGTATGGCAAGCCAGTCAACGTCGCGCTCACGGGCACCGGATTCGTCCCTGCTCCTATGTCCATTGCAGCCGTGAGATTTTCAACGCCGCTTCCATTGACCCAGATGAAATAGACTTCAGTATCTGAGTTGTTCGGATTCACCACAGCGTTGAGGATGGCCGATTGACCTGTCAGGCCTGTGGCGGGCCGAGTGTCGACGGATGCCAAAACAGGTGCGCTGACGAATTGCTGATCGGCTCCGAAGTTCGTTCCCAGGCGATTGGCAGCAACAGCGCGGAAGTGCCAGGGTGTTGCAGGTGGCAAATTGCTGATGAGTTCGGCATTGGTAATTTCGAGCCAGCCGTCACCAATCGCGTTTGTGGATGTCGTCATTCCATATGCGGTAGAGCGGCCGTATTCAAAATAGACCGCCGTCGCCGCCCCGTCTGGGATGGCTGCGGCGCTCAGGGTAATGCTGCCGTCGCCGTTAACGATGCCAGTGGTGGCAACAATTTCCGGCGCTTTCGGCATCGGGGTAAACGTCAATACAAGATTTGTACCGGCGACATCCAAACTAAAGGAACCGCCGCCGAGTGGGTTGGAAAAGTCCGCGGAGGCCAGGACAAAGTTGGACGGATTGAAGCCCGTGATGCCGCCGGTCGTTTGCGCGAGAATCCAGGATTGATTAACTTGGTTGTTAAAATTCGACGCGCTGCCGGATTCAGTTGCGGCGGCATCTGAGAATGACGCGACGTCGATTATGAAACCGCTAGCCTGCGAGACATCCAGCGTGCCGTTGACATTCAAAAGATCATAGGAGCTGCCCGATTCGCCCAATGCGTCATGGATTTTCCAGCGGAAGGTGCCCGCGCCTTGCCATGAGGTGTCGCCCACTGTCAGGGTTGCCATTCCAGGACCGGCGGCCAAAGTTGCTCCGCTGTATGTTGTAAGCGCTCCAGCCGTTCCAGCGCCTGTGAACGTGGCGGCGTTGGTTACCAAGACTTGGCTATTGGCGATGCTGCCGTCGACCTCCAAGGTTCCCTGCGCGACATACGTCGTGCCCGGATAGTCGCTGCTCGCTGTCAACTGAAGTGTACCCGCGCCTGTTTTTGTCAGGACGGCGGGTGAGCCGGCCCAGCCGCCGATGGAACCGTCAATTCTATTGGTGCCGTCGTCCACTTGAATGACGGTGCCATTGCCAAGCGCAAAAAGAGTTGTGCCATCGGTGGAACCGGGCTGGCCATCATTGTTATCGCCTCCCTCTCCACCCGGGCCGGCTAGCAACGAGCCGGCATGCGTTTGACAATTGGCAATCGTGACGGACGCTCCGTTATTCCCGCGCACGAACAAATTCGCTCCGAGGGCGGCTCCGCCGCCGCCTCCTGGACCTTTCCAGTCGCTGGCGTCATAACTTGTGTCCGCGCCTGTGCCCGCCGCGCCGCCGAATGCCACGCTGCCGGCGCCGTAGTATGTGACTATGCCACCGCCGCCGCCACCAAAGCCTCCAGTCCCGGGCCCGATAATGGCTCCGCCTCCGCCGCCACCGCCGAAGCCTCCGGCGCCGCCATTGCCACCGCCGCCGCCAAAATCACCACCCTCGCCGCCGGGTGCGGTCCAATAGCCGCCACCACCGCCACCATAGGCGCCGCCCGCACCGCCGGATTCACCGACTCCCTCGCCCGCGCCGGCGCCACCGCCGCCGCCATACAGGAAACCGTTCTGGCCCGGTTGTTGGAATTGGCCGGCATTGCCTCCATCCACTCCGGCAAGGCCGTAGTCGGGCGCGCCTCCGTTCTCGCCGTCGGTCAGGCCACCCCCCCCGCCGCCGCCACCATTCACCGCCTCGCCGCCGTTCCCGATTAACCCGCCGCCTCCGCCGCCCGCGCCGTAGGTCGTATAGGAATCGCCGCCGTTGCCTCCAAATCCACCGCCGCCGCCGCCGCCGCTTTCGTCATCCCCATTGCCTCCGTTGCCGCCGAGGCCGCCTCCACCGCCCGCCTGGTAAAGCGGCCCGAACGCCCCACCGCTGCCGCCGGCCACAGAATTGCTCACGAAGACGACGTTTGAAATGACCACATTTCCACTGTTCACAAACATGCCGCCGCCCAATCCAGCGCCTCCGCCGCCGCTGCCGACGCCGCCGTCGCCGCCCCTGGCGAAGGCGTTCGAAATCGTCAAATTATTGATATTGACAGCATTGGTGCCTGCGTCCACGAAGAACACCCGGTTTTGCCCGCCACCAGAAAGGACCAGGCCCCCGTCGCCCGGCCCGTTAATCGTGATGGCGTTCGTAATCAACGGCAACGCGCTTTGCAATGCTATGGTGCCGGCAATTTGTGTTGCGTCCACCACACCTAAACCTGCGTTGGCGTTGATAATTGCCTGCCGGAATGAACCTGAGCCGCTATCATTGGCATTCGTTACAGTCGTTAGCGTAATGACAGGGACGTTAATGGAATTGGTGACGTTTCCAGATTGAACTGTTAACACCTCCGTGCCAGCGGTTCCAAATGTGACGTTAAACATATGCGCCCCTTGGTCCGCAATCGTGTAGGTGTAGGGCGCGGGCAATGTCGCCAGCGGATCTGTGCTCGCGAAATTGACCATGCCTTGGAAAACCGTGATGACTTGGTTGGACGCATTCAACGCGGTCACGGAAAAACTAGCCGGGGCGCCAGTAAGCTGAGCTGCCAAGGGGCTGATGACAAAGTGATCCAGAACCGGAGAGTATGATGTGAAGGATTGCGTCACAGATGCCGCCGTCTTGTAATTATTGTTGCCTGCCTGATCGGCTTCTATCGTTACTTCGCCCGGCCCCGTCAGTGTCAAAACGTCGCCGTTAATCGTCGCCGGACCTGAAACGACCGAATACACAATGGGTTGGCCTGAGTTTGGCGTGGCGGATGTGGCCTGAAGCGTGACCGGCGGAACGCCATAGGTTTGATTCGGCACCGGCGCAAATGCGAGCGTCTGGCTGGCTGGCATTATGGTAAGGACGCCGTCAGTCACGTTGGTAGTATAATTGGACAGGCGATTATTGGGATCGCTGAGGATGGGAACAATGGCATAAGTGCCTGCCGGAGAGAGCTCATCAACGAGAGTCGGAGGCGCTGGAGTAAAGACTTGAATCTGGGCGTTGCCAGCATCGATGACGTAAAGATTGGAGGATGAGTCCATCCGGATGCCTTCAGGCATGTTGAAAGCACCGAAGGAAGCCAGCGGGCTGCCGTTGGCGTCGAACTTGTAAACTGTGTTGCTTTCGCCCTGCGCGACGTAGATATAACCATCGGGGCCGGCGGCGATGCCGTATTGAAGCGGATAACCGGAATAGTTGCCATAGCCGACGCTCCATTGATTGACGTAAGCTGCAGACGAATTGAATTCTTCGACGCGATTGTCGTAGGTATCCACGCCGTAAACATTGCCGACGGAATCCACAGCGACATCGGCAGGAATATAGAATTGCCCAGGGCCGAAGCCGGTGGAGCCGAATTGCTGAATGAAATTGCCGTTGAGATCGTATTCAAAAATCGCGCTGATGCCCGAGCTGGAGCTGGTGTAAAACAGGTTGGTTCCAGCCAAGGCGAGGCCTGCGTTCGGATACGTCGACAGGGCCGGGAATTGAGCGAGATAAAGTCCATTGGAGTCGAATTTCTGTATGACAGGATTGGCGAATCCATTTCCGGTATAATACTCACCTGCCACGTAAATGCAGCCTTGCGCGTCGCAGGCCACGCCTTGCGCAATAGGATCATATCCACCGTCCGGCATGTTCAGCGCAAATTGGCTGACGAACTGTCCGGCGGACGAAAAGATTTTAACTTTTGTATTGTCGTTGACTTCCTGGTCGGAAACGTAAATCCGGCCATTGGGACTGATGGCTAGGAATTCGGGAGTCTGCAAATTGCCGTTGCCAAAGTTAAATGCGTGAACAGGAGCCACCGTCGGTTCCGCTGGAACGACGGCCTCGAACGAGGCGGTGATGTTATCGCCTGGCACGATCCCAGTGAGGCTGCCCGTGAATGCAGGATTTGGCTGGCCGTAGACGCGAGTTGCGTTGGAGGCCACCACCGTCAGCGTGGCGGGTTTCACAGAGAACGATTGATTGGTTGCGCCAGCTGCGTAATCCAGATCACCTGCCTGCGATGCGCTCACGGTAACTTGCCCCACATTTGTCAGATAAAGCAAAGCGCCGGCATTTGTCGCGGGGCCGGAGATCACCGCGAAGGTGATCGGCAACCCGCTTGGCGCGGAGGCGCTCATTGTAATGGGGCCGGCGCCGTACACTTGATCGCCAATCTTGGAAAATTGGATGGGCTGGCTGTCCTCGTTGACCATCAAATCGACAGTCGCAGAGGCGCTGAGGTAGTTTGTGTTGTCAGGCGTAAAGGTCACCGAGAGACCGCTTAAGCCCGCATCCAAAATGGCGCCCGCGCCCGGCGTATAGATGAATGTGCCCGCGACACTGGCTGTCGCATTGAGTTGGTTGGAATCAAGCGCAGTTCCGTAATTGATCGGCGATGGTGTGGCCCAAGCGAGGCCGGAGGTTGCCGGGAGGACAACGATTTCGACTGTGGTTGTCACTGCATTGTATTGCGCGGAATTTGCGGGCGCGAACACGCTGGAAAGCACGTTCGTTCCGTCGTTGAGCACGGTTCCATTGGTCGGGAGATAAGCAAAACTCCCCGCGACGGAGGTGCTGGCATTAAGTTGGTTTGTATTCAGCGGAGCGCCGTATACCATGGCCGCCGGATTAGTCCATTCGATGAAAGGATTTGCAGTGGAGACGTTGAACGACCGGCTCACCGATGATGCGGCGTTGTAGTTGGTATTGCCTGCCTGGCTGGCCTCGACTGTAACGGTGCCGGCGCCTTGCAAGCTCAAGCTGTTTCCGGTCACCGAAGCCGGTCCAGCGGTAACGGCGAAGCTGACCAGAAGGCCGGAACTCGCGCTGGCGCTAACAGTAAGGGGACTAGGGCCATAATTAACATCCTGCAGGGACGCAAACGTAATCGATTGTGCGCCCTTCTGGACCGTTAAGGAGTTGGTGGCGGTGACAGCCGCATAGTCTGCCGAATCGGCGGGCGCAAGAGTTGCGATCAAAGAATAAGTTCCCGCGTTAAGCACCGTGCCGGAGTTCAGACTATAGTTGATGACGCCTGAAACATTGGCGGTGGCGTTCAATTGCGCGGCGCCGACGGCAGCCGGGTAGGAAATGTCCGTCAATGCATTCCACGTGATGACAGGCGTTCCTTGACTTACAATCAAAGTATTGGTCGCGCTGGCCAGTGTGTAATTTGTTGTGTCGGCAGGCGTGAAGGAGGCGATGAGAGCATAAGTTCCGACGCCCAGGATTGTCCCGTTGGTCTTGTTGTAGATAAACGATCCTGGAACATTGGCCGAAGCATCAAGCTGGCTTGCCCCCAATGCCGTTGGATAAGTTATCCCAGCCAGAAGTCCCCAAGTTAGGACAGGCGTCAACCGATTCACCACCAGCGTGTTTGTTTCGCTGGTGGTTGTGTAGTTGGTTGCATCAGTGGGTGTAAAGGTGGCCACAATTTGATAAGTGCCAGCATTCAACACCGTTCCAGGCGTCTGATTATAGGCCATCACGCCTGGCACGTTCGCGGTTGCTCCCAGTTGGATTGCGCTCAGACCAGTCAGGTAACCAATATTCGCCAGCGGCGCCCACGTGATGACAGGCGTTTGCGGAGATACGTTGAAAGATTGGCTGACACTGGCCGCCGCAGCGTAATCCGAATCGCCTCCCTGTGAAGCTTGCACGGTGACGGTGCCGGCACCGGTGATCGTCAGGATGCTGCCGGAAAGCGAGGCCGGGCCGGATACAAGTGAGAACGTCACCGGCAACCCGGAGGAAGCGCTGGCACTCAGCGTAATAGGCGCAACGCCGTAGATCTGATTGGCGAGCGAATTAAATACTATGCCCTGGGTGGCTTGGCTAACCGTGAGCGGAACGGAAACGCTGATGCTGTTGTAATCATTCGTGTCGACGGGAGTAAAGGCGGCGTTCAAAAGATAATTTCCAGCCCCGAGCACGGTCCCCCCAGACGGACTGTATACAATATTGCCGCTGGTGTTCGCCGTTGCGTTCAGTTGTGTTCCACCCAAAGCCGTGCCGTAGGTGATTGGCCCGGGGTTTCCCCACGTAAGCACCGGTGTCGCTTTGTTGACCACGAAAGTTTGCTGCACGGGCGCCGGAGCCGCGTAGTCTCCATCACTGCCCAATTCCACCTGCACCGTCACGCTGCCCGCTCCAGAAAGAGTAAGTGTATCGCCCGAGATCGTGGCCGGTCCCGAGATAACGGTGAAGACAAAGTTCAATCCGTTGGTGTAGTCGGAAGTCGCCTGCAAGGTAATTGGCGCGTCGCCAAATGTATGAGTCGAGATGGCCGCAAATGTGATCGTTTGCACGGCTTGCGTGACAGTGAGCGTGCCTGCATTTGTTGTAACGAGATAATTGGGCAGTCGATTGTTCGGATCAGTGAACAAAGGAATGATGGGATAAACTCCGGGCGGCGTGCCAGCATAAACATTAGTCAGCGCGGGAGTGAATGTGTCAATCCGTGCGTTGAACTCGTCCGCCACGTAAAGCGCATCGTTTGTTCCGATGGCCAAACCGCTCGGCCCATCGAGCTCCCCATTGCCCGATCCAACGCCGCCAATAGATGTGAGCAGATTTCCTTCGGGACTGAATTTATAAACCGTGTTCGCCTCGGAGTCGCTAACATAGACATTGCCGTAAATATCCACCACCACGCAGTCCGGCAACGTGAATATGCCGGAGCCAAACGTTCGGAGCCAATTCCGGTTTATGTCATAAACGAGCACCTCATTGGGGGCTAAGACATACACATTTCCATTTGCATCCACCGCAATGTTCCTAACCTGGCCGTACTGCCCGGGTCCATTGCCAGTGGACCCCACCGTGCCCAGGAAATTTCCAGTCGTGTCGAACTGGAGAGCGTTGTTATCAGCTACATAAACGTGCCCAAAGTGATCGGCGGCAACCCCTAGTGGGAATTGAAGATTGTTCGCCCAACTTCCCAAGGAAGTTCCATTGGCGCTATATTTATGGATCGCGGATGACGGCCAGTTTTGCGCCACGTAGACGACATTGCCGGCATCGACCGCCAGCCCGGAATATTCCTGTTCATCAACACTGGCAATCGTCTGGATGTAGCCGCCTTGTGGATTGAATTCGCTAATCTGGAAACTAAACGAACCTGCGCCCTGCACAACTTCATACTCGGCATAAACATTGCCGGCCGCATCGCAAGCAAGCTGGAGTGGATAGACATTATATCCGGTGTAACCCACAAGGTATCCTGAGAAGGCATCTGGAACGGAAGAGGGTGCTGGGGAGTTCGTGCCGATCAGCGTCATGGAGATATTGTCATTGTTGGTCACGCCCGTGAGAGTTCCGCTGTAGATAATGTTCGTCGTGCCATAAACATTGGTGGTGCTGGAGATGTTAACTGTCAGCGGCGCGCGCGCGACAGTGAAGCTGGATGTTGAGCTGGCTGGGTTGAAGTTCGCGCTGCCGATCTGCGACGCTTTGACTGCGACCGCGCCCGCGCCGTCAATCGTCAATGTGCTTTCGAACACCGTAGCGGGGCCGGAAACGATGCTATATGCCACAGGCAACCCGCTCGATGCCGTTGCGGCGAGGGTAATTGGCGGCGCTCCGTAGCCGGTGTTGGTCAGCGAGAAGTTAATCGTTTGCGTTGCGGGCGAAACCACTAGGGACACATTTGTTGAGACCGAAGCGTAGTCGACAGTATCGGCGGGCGTAAAGGCCACATTCAGCGTGTTCGTGCCCGCATTCAATATCGTGCCCAATGGCGGAGTGTAAACCATGCTGCCCGGCACATTGGCTGAAGCATTAAGCTGAGTGCCGCTGAGCGCGCTTCCATACACAACGGACGATGGGCTTGCCCAACTCACGATGGGTGTGCCCTGGGCCGCATTGAAAATGATGGGGACGGGCTGGGCGGGGGTGTAGTTGGCGTTGCCCGCCTGCGACGCTTGGACGGTGACAACTCCAACCCCGGTGATAGTCACCAAATTGTTGGCCACGCTGGCCGGCCCGGATACAACCGTGTATTGCACTGCCAGTCCGGATGACGAGGTGGCTCCCGGCGAAAATGCAGACTGGCCGTAGTAATGAGCCGTCTGCGTCCCTAGCGTGATGATTTGGCCGGCTTTGAAATTGAGCTGCAGACGGGTGTTATCGGCGCTGAGGCTTAAATTAAACTGGCCGCTCCCGATATTATTGACGAAGCTTCCAGACCCATCACTGGCATTTGTCTGAGTGTTGAAATTCGCCGCGTTGAATCCTATAATGCCTCCAGCCGCGTCAACGAGCGTCCATGAGTTCGGCGTCAAGTTGTTAAAGTTGACAGCCGTGCCGGCGGAGTTGGTGATTGCACTGGCCACTGTTTCTAAATTGATATTGAACCCGCTTGCTTCGGAGACATCGAGTGTCCCGCTGAAATTCAGCTCATCGTATCCAATTCCCGCCGTCCCGTTCGCGTCGTGAAGCTTCCAATTGTAATTGCCTGCGCCAGTCCACGTGGCATTTCCAGCAGTGAACTTGCCGATGGCAGCGCCGACTGCCAGAGTTGACTGGGCAGCCATGGTCAAATTGTTGACGGTTCCGTTTCCGGCCAGGGCAGAGCCCGCGGCAACTGAAACGACGAGATTCGTATTGTAACCCAGCAGTTGAGCCGTGCCGGCATTGATGTTGAGCGTGCCATGGAAGCTATTGTTTCCAGAAAGTGTGACTGAGCCAAGGCCGTCTTTTATCAAAACACCCGGCGAACCGCTCCATCCGCCGATGCTGCCTGCGACGATGCAATTGCTGCCCTGATCAACCGTGATCTCGTTGGTTCCGCCGAGCAAGAAGAAGGCGCTGCCATCCGCTTGTCCCGCACCGGCGCTATTTGGAGCGTAACCCGCGATTCCGCCCGCGCCCCCGGTAACTGAACCGTTGTCCGCGACGCTGTCAATAATGTGAATCGAGGTGCCAATGTTGGCGCGCACAAAAACCGCTCCGCCCAACGCCGCACCGCCTCCGCCCGGCCCTACATCTCCAAATTCCGAAATACCGGAACCGCCACCGTAAGGTCCAGGATAACCGCCGTCGCCACCATATGATCCGCCGCCGCCCCCTCCACCGCCGAATCCGCCATTCCCGGCCAATTCGGTGCGGCCAGTGTAACCGTTGCCGCCGCCGCCGCCGCCACCGCCGAATCCACCTTGCCCTGTGCCATTGCCGGAAGCGTCTCCGCTTTGGCCGCCGCCGCCGCCGAAATCACCGCCGTTGCCGCCGCCGCCGGTGCGGTTATTTTGCAGGCTGCCGCTTTCGCCGCCGCCACCACCGTATTTGCCTCCGTTGGCGCCGGCAGTTGCGGCTGTTGGAGCATAGATCACGCCGCCACCTTGTGTTCCCCACAGCCCACCCGCGCCGCCGCCGCCGCCGCCAAAAGCTTCGCCAGGGGCGGCGTTTGTTGCCACGACGATGTCGCCGCCATTGGTGTAAATTTCGGAAACCGACGCGCCCATGCCACCGTCGATGCCGCCAAGGCCGCCGCTATCCTGGGTTGAATCCGCATTCGAACCCGCCGTTAAACCTCCGCCACCGCCGCCGCCTGTCTGTTGGGAATCGCCGTTGCCGCCGTTGGCATAGAGACCGCCGCCGCCACCGCCGCCACCGCCTTCGCCGCCAATGCCGCCGTTGCCGAGCAAACCGCCGCCACCGCCGCTGCCAAATTGTCCACCGCCGCCGTTGCCACCCATTCCGCCACCGCCGCCGGCGCTCCCGAAGCTGTTGTTTTGAGAACTCGACCCAACGCCACCTTGTGCGGCGTTGTTGAGAAAACTAACGCTTGAAACCGTGATGGCGCCACCGTTGACGAAGAGCGCGCCACCTGCGCCCATTCCGCCGCCACCTCCGGAATCACCGCCGTTGCCGCCGCGAGCCAATCCGTTGGATAAAGTCACTCCGCTGAAAGTGACACTAAGGTTGGGTGCATCAACAAAGAAGATGCGGTTCGTGCCACCTCCATTGATGGTCAGGCTCGAACTGCCGGGGCCTTTCAGACTGATGGCGTTGGTGATAATCGGCAGCATGCTCTGCAAATTAATCGCGCCTGTAATGGAAGTAGCATCGATAACACTGAAGACGGGGGTCGCGTTGGCATCCAGGATGGCCTGGCGCAGGGTGCCGGGACCGCTGTCGGCATTGTTGGTCACGGCAAAACTTACACTTGCGTCAAGCGCAAACGCTGCCTGATCGACCCAGCCAGCGTTGGTTGCGGCGCTGACTTGACCATCTTGCAAGTAAGTCCAGCGGAAGGTGTAGGTGCCCGCATCGAAATGATTGGTGTAACCCTGCCACGGGGCTTGTCCCGTCAACTGATTGGTCGACACCCCATTAATCGAGAATTCCAGCAACCCATGGTTGGTGAGAGACGAGACCTGCCATAGAAACGATAGAGTGCCTGGTCCGGAAATCGTCGTCTGCATCCAACTTTGCTGATTGGCTCCGATGCTGCCGGATTGGGCGGCATAGGCGTTCGTTCCATAAGTTACGTTGGTTTCGGCAAACCAAGGGGCGTCACCGCCCGTCAGCCACGTGTTGGCCGAATTCGCAAGGGCCGCTGACAGCGGCCCGGTCACGGCCAAGACCGCATTCGAAGCATCAACCGAACCGAGGACGTTGCCCACCACCACAGAATACGTGCCGGCGTTGGACGGCTGGACACTGGAAACGGAGTAGGTGGAAGACGTAGCTCCGCCGATTTGGGAACCGTCAAAATACCATTGATAAGTGAACGGCGCGTTGCCCGTCGTGGTGACAGAGTAGGTTTGGCTAGCGCCTTGCGGCACGACGGTAAGGGCGGGCAATGCGGAGACGCCGGGATTGCCCACAACGGTTAACTGAGATACCCAGGCGGCATCCACACCTAAGCCAGTTTGATATTCTTCAAAATTCCATTGCAATTGATGCGACCCGCTTGCGATTTGAAACGTTACTTGTTGCCAGGGGCCAACTTCATTATCGATGGCCGCAATGGAAGAGTTATCCACCGTAAACTGCAACCTGCCGTAACTGGAAAGATACCACCAGAAGCTAACAGTGGCTGGTCCTTGAACCTCGGCCGTCATGGTGCTTTCTTGTCCATTCCGAAGGCCGCCACCGCTTTGAGCAGCGACGAGGCCATCATGTGTCACATTCGTCTCGCCAAACCAGGGCGCGGCTCCGGAAAAGTTTACGGTCACGCCAGTTGGCGCCTCCAATGCCGCAGCCAGCGGAATGCCATAGACTAACTCCGCCACGGAAGAGACCAGCGTGCAGCCTTCAGGAGAAGCGACAACACATTGGAATTGGCTGCCATTCATTGATGGGGAGGCGTTGGTGACTGTTAATGTCGCGGTCTGGCTTCCCAGATAAACGCCTCCGTCAACCAGGTTGGTAAAGGCGCCCCCGGGGCCGGCCTCCTGCCATTGATAAGCACCCGCTGCGCGCGAAGTCTGAACCGTGAACTCAACTGCGTTGGCCGAGTCGCCCAATTGATTTGACGGTTGCGCAGCGATGGAGAAGGCGGCCGCTTGAACTCCCTCGAATTGGTAGGCGCCAATATCCACCGAGCCATTGTAGGTGCGGGGGTTGCCGGCCAGGTCAAGCGGGTCGCCGTTGGCGGCGCTGACATCACCCGCGCCGATGAGTGGCGAGCATGGCGACAAAGTGTAATTGCCGACCCCGGCGAACACAGGGTCGGAAGCGCTGCCTTGCACCCAGCAATGGTCGAACGTTAGAGGATAGCCAGACACTGAAAAGTAACCGCCTTGCGAATTTCCCCACAACACCGTATTAGTCAAATTCAACGCAGCATAGTTGGCGTTGACGCCCTCGCCTTGGTTTCCAACGATCGTGCAACCGGTGAAGCTGCCTGATCCGTACTGAAGGTATATTCCATTCCCGTTATTCGCCACCAACGAATCCTTCATCGCAATGTTATCCGCCGCTGAGAAAACCGGCCAACTGTTGTTGTATTCGAACACCGAATGAAGGATCGAAATGTTTTGCCCAATGTATCCTTGGCTGTCGAACGCCAAACAAGTGTCCAGATTTGAGATAAACGAACAATGATTGATAACGACGCTGGAGCTGGAATTAAAGCTATTATATGGCGGCCCGCTGATGGCCTCATCCCGTTGCCCCACAAACCAGCAGTTGGAAACCGTTGCGTTCAAACCGGCGAAGACGCCGTAGGCATCATTTGTGAAACGGCAATTGACGACGACGCTTCCCTGGCCGGCCTCTTGTCCCGTATACGCTTCCCAATTCAGCATCACGCTGGACCAACCGCCTCCTCCTGTTCCATTGACAAAAGCGCAATTGGTAACTGTTGTGTCGCTGACGCAATCCAGCACCGCGCCGTTGAAGGTGACCCCATCGACCAAGGAACCGTTATAGTAGAGAGTGCTTGTGATGATCGTTGGCGCGCTGGTGAACGTCCGCTGCGCGGCATTCGTCTCGGTCCCGGCAAAACCGCCGACTATTTGCAACTCGGTCTCCGCCAGATTCACGTCGGAATAGGTTCCGGCGGCGAGCCAAACCTGATTTTCTGAGCAAGGATCCACCGGAGCATTGAGGGCCTGATGCAATGTGTTGAAGGCGGTGGCCCATGACAAACCGTCGCCGCCGGCACTGGTCGCGTTGACGTAAAGGCGATTGGGATAAATGGTCAAAGAGGCTGTGCTGGAATACAATTCGCCTCCGGCCGCGCTGACCAGGCAGCGATACTGCCATCCATTTTCAGCAATGGTGGCATTGACAATGGGTAATACCGCATTCGTGGCGGCGCTGATGGAAGCGAAACCAAGCCCGTTGTTTTGATTGACTTGCCATTGATAATTTACCTCCGCTCCGCTGATGCCAATTTCAAAGTAATTCGTGGCGCTGGAGCAATACACGAATGATTCCGGCTGCTGCGTGATCACCACCGGCGAGCCTTGTCCGCCTTGGTATTCGTAAGCACCCATCGCCACGGAACCATTGACTTCACGCGGCATTCCGTCGAAATCCACCGAATCGGCGACCTGCCCAACAGCGCCCGCTGCAAGCAGCGGCGAATCCGCCGTAAGATGGAAATCCCCGCTCGCCGCAATCGGCCCCTCGGAAGTCAACGGTGGCAGCGGCATCTGGAAGATCGGATCCAGGCTCACGTTGCCGTTTCCGTTGAACTGGAGGGAAGGGGACTGAATGTCATTGTTGGCCGCTTCGGCTACTTGGGTGAATGTATAGCCAGGATATCCAAACATGCCCCGCTCTGATGAATCTTGAGTCAACCCGCAGTAATTATTCCAAAAGATGGAATTATAAATGCCGATGCTCGCCTGCTCCTCGCCGATAAGGAAAGCGGCGTTGGCTCCGCTGTTGCCCGTGAATGTGCAGTTTACAAGGCGCAGGGTGGCTTGATCCACGAATATCACCTCGCGGCTGTTGCCATAATTGCCCGTGAACAGCGAATCACTTATCAGGACTGATGCGTTAACGGAAACGCAGCCGCCGGTGTTGTTAACGAATTGGCAGCGCGCGATGGTTCCTTGGGCTCCGACACCGGCATCATTGAAAAAGAGAATTGCCGAGTTAGTGGTATTCTCGAATGTGCAACCCACGTATTTGCTGGAGGAGTCCTGGTTGTAAGCTTCACCGCATCCGTTAAAGACGCAGTTCGTAATGAGCGCGCTGTTCTGATAGTTGTAAAGAGGCTGTTCTATGCTGGTGAGGAAAGTGCAATTCGCGACTGTGGGATTTGCCCCTGTATTGTTCTCCACTCCCGTCTGGGCATTCTGGAATACGAATCCATCAACTGAGGCGGAGCCGTCCATGCTGCTCAGGTTGTTGATGATAGCTGAGCTTGCCTCCAGCTTGCTGCCGTCAAGAATAGTTTGGTGGGCAATCCAATTGCGCTGGCTCAGGTTGGTTTCTGTTCCGCTAAATCCGCCGTACAGTGTTACGCCTTCCAACAGGCTCAGCGGGATATATGAATTATATGGGTTGTTGGTAGGCTGATAGATTCCCGCCGCGACCCAAATTTGTTCACCGCAATGCTGGAGCAATGGGTTGGCCAGCGCTTGTTCCAGCGTGGTAAAAGCCGTTGCCCAAGACGTTCCATCACCGCCCGGGCTTGCCGCATTCACATACCAAACGAGTGGATAAACGGTCATCGTTGCCGCTGTCGTCGGCGAGGCGGAGCCTCCGGCGCTGGCGATGAGGCAGCGATATTGTGTTCCATTGGCGGGTGCCGGGCTTGCTGTAAATGACGAGCTCGTAGCGCCCGGAATGTTCACAAAACCGGCGCCTGTGTTCACTTGCCATTGGTAAGTCAGCGCGTTACCGCTGGCGACCACTGTCAACGTGCTGGAGCAGGGGGAATAAATCGTGGACACGGGATACTGCGAGACTGTTACGGCAGACGAGGGCGTTCCTTGGAATTCATATGCGCCAAGGTCGGCACGGTTGTTAATGAGGCGAGGCGCTCCCGCCGCATCCAAGGCATAGCCGGCGATATCCGAAGCGTTGCCAGCACCCAGCAGCGGTGAGGAGGCGGATAATTGCAAATTCGTGGCGCTGTCAACAAAAAGAGGATCCGCGCCCAGATTGCCGCTTCCTGCTGATGCCGGATATCCTTCGACGTCCGAATTATAAACCAGGTATTCCACGATGTTTTGCAGCGGCGCAAAATATTCCGCGGCCACGCCATTGGTTCCCGCCGCCAAGTTGTTCCACAAAATCGAATTTTCAATGGTGATCAAAACTGAATCTGGATTCAGCGCCGCGCCGGATATGGCCGCGCCGTAGCCGGGATAGGGCGCGGTGCCGGTATTATTGACAATGGTGTCATTGATGACTGAGACGTAGCTGTTCTGCGAATAAAGCGCGCTGCCCGCCCCAGCCAAATTGCTTTCGATGACGCAATTGACGATCGTTGGTTCGACAAAGCTCGACACGCTCGAATACGCATACATGCCGCCGCCCTGCTGGGCGAAATTTCCATGGATCAAGCAGTTTTCAACGGTCGGTTGCGCGCTGGATAAAAGGGTCCCGTTGTCAACTCCATACAACACCACGCCGCCACCCAGCGTCGTGGCATTTCCGTTGGCCGTTATGACGCAGTTGAGGACAGTGGCGCTGCAGTTCCAAAGGAACGCGCCCGCCAGGCCATTCGATTCAATCAGGCAGTTCTGCACCACGCTTCCGCTGGCGGCTGGTTCAGAGATGGTGACGCCGTATTGGGAATTGTTGGCGATGACGCAATTTTGCACAGATACGGTAGCGAGCGTCGGCGGATAGGCGCCTGAAATGGATACGCCGACTGTGCCGCCCTCGGCGTAAAAGCCATCCAGAATTGTCGGCGAAGAACCTGGCAGCGGCGCATCGCCGAGGAAAGCGATTCCGCCCGATAGCACTGAGGGATTGGCCTGCCACTGGCGCTGGGTGAGATTGGTTTCTGTGCCAACGAAACCCCCATAGAGCGAAACACCGGGTTGAACATTGAGATTTGAAGAGGCATAGGTTCCGTGGGCCACCCAGATGATTGAGTCGCAGGCGGCCACGTTTTGCAAAGCTACGGCTAGATTGTTGTAGGCCTGCGCCCACGAAGTGCCATTGCCACCTGCACCGGCCGCAGCATTGACATAGATCACGCCCGAAGGAGTCACCGTCAATGTAGCGTAGAATTGATTAGTCGCTGTTGCTGTGGACACGTTCAAGCGGTATTGGATGCCATTGAGCGATTGAGGCGCATTGGAGACTGTCAGGGTGGTGCTGGTTGACGTGG
This sequence comes from uncultured Verrucomicrobiae bacterium, assembly GCA_963764165.1. Taxonomy (GTDB): domain Bacteria; phylum Verrucomicrobiota; class Verrucomicrobiia; order Limisphaerales; family Palsa-1400; genus Palsa-1400. The sequence continues at coordinate 953,117 of CAVXRD010000001.1, read as the reverse complement.
TGGCCAGGGTCTGGCTGCCGCCGGAAGACAAAGAATTCCAGCCGGACCCAATGTTATACTCCCATGTATAATTGACACCCGCATTTCCGGTCGCGGTAAAGATGGCACTCTCGCCCGCGCAGATCGTTTGGGATTCCGGCCCCGACACCAATTCGAGAGGCGAGGCGGAGCGCGGCAGTCCCAATTCGTAGGCCCCCAGATCCACCGTTCCATTCACAACGCGGGGATTGCCCGCCAAATCTGTGCTGACGCTGCCGTCGAGTTGAGGGTTGCCTGCGGCAATGGCCGGAGAGTTGGGGGACAATTGCCAATTGCCAGTGGCCGGATTGACAAAGAGCGGATCATATTGGATCACTCCGCCACCGACAGAGTATCCCGCCGGAGCAATTCCTTCGATGCAAGAATTTGAAGAGAAGACCGAGTCCGTCATTTCGGATGGCGTGCTCTCCACGCCGCTCGCCAGATTCTGCCAAACGATTGAGTTCAAACAAAACGTGCCGCCCCCAGTCTGCCTGTCAAACAAGCCGGCCGGGGCTTGGGCGGCCGTGTTGCGTGTGACGGTGCAATTGACAAGGTATAGCAGTCCGCCATCGTTCCCTGTCGCCCCTCCCGTGTAGGCGGAGTTGCTGACGAACAAACAATTCGTGACGCCAAAGACGGATAGTCCGCCGCTCTGAGAATTGACGAGTGCGCCGCCTTCCCCAATGTTGCCGCAGGTGTTGTTGGAAAACACGCAGTTAACAGCCTGGCAAACCCCGTTGTCGTTGAAAATGGCGCCAGCCTGCTGGGCCGAGTTGCCAATAAACTTGCATCCGATAAACTGCGGGCCGCTTTGCAAGAGATGGCTGGTATCACCAAAACTTTCCACAGTGCCCACACCATTGGAATTCTGGTTGCCGATAAACTGGCAGCCGTTGAAGGCCGGTGACGCCGTGAAATTGTAAACACACAATTGGCTGTTGCTGGCAAAGAGGCAGTTATTGAAGACAGGCGACCCCGACTGATTTTCCACGATGGCCTGGCCGAAGCCCGCGTTGCTGTTGTTGACAAATGAGCAATTTGCGAACGCAGGGCTGCTTTGGTAATTAATTACAGCCGGAAATGATCCGGCGCCGGTCAACGTGAACCCGTCCAGGAGCGTCGCGGCGTTGAGTCCGTTTTGCGCGTTGTCCACGAGGGCATATGAGCCGTTTCCCAGTAGATGCGCCGGGTAATTTGTCCAGTCGCGTTGAGCCAGATTCGTTTCCGTGCCCGCGAAGCCTCCGTAAACCTCTACTCCCTGCTGGAGAACAAAGCTGGTCGATGGAATGTAGGTTCCCTGGGCGACCCAGACTTGTTCGCAGCCCCCGGCCATGCCGAGAGCCTCATCGAGATTCGTGAAGGCGTCCAGCCAGTCCGCGCCGCTGTTGGCGCCGCGTGAATTGCTATTCACATAAATAACAGAGCGGGGGTTTACAGTCAGCACGGAGACAGGATTGGTGTAGTTATCCAGGACCGCCATGTATTGATATCCGTTGAAATCGGTAGAAGTGTTGGTGACGATCAAGGTGGATGATAAAGCAGTCAGGGGGCCGCCACCCACAGTGCCGTTGGGCAGCGTTACTGTCGAAGCCTGCACATACTGCGAGGCGCTGTTGACCACCGGTTGAAAGCCGCTGCCGTTGTTCCAATACCATTGCACCGTGCCGCTTTGGTAGAGGTAAGCAAAATTGGCCGGATTGCCAGCGCATACGGTCTGCGACACCGGCTGCTGGAAGATTTGTTCCGGCGCGCCCGCCGTGCCGGCGAATTCGTAGCAACCCAGATCAACTGTTCCACCCGCAATGCGCGCATTGCCATCCAGATCCAGACTGGAGGCGTAGGTGTTGTTGCCGGAATTCAAATACGGCGAAACGCTTTGCAAATGGTAATTGCCCGCGGACGGATTGACAAACAGCGGATCGTAAAAATATCCGCCGATGTAGTATTCAGGCAGCCCCTGAACGCAACAGTTGATGAGGTTGCCTAGGTTGTAATACTCCTGAATGGATTGACTGTTGTAAATCTGCTGCTCCGCAAGTGTTCCTCCGTCCTGGATGGCGCTATTGTTCCAGAAGATCGAGTTGGCGAGGGTTAGAGTGCCGCCGGCGCCGTTAAAAATCCCGCCGCAAGAGTAATTCCCGGTGTTTTGCACCACATCGCAATTCTCCACCACAACAGTCGACATGCTGTTTTCAATCGCTCCGCAAAATCTGCCGCTGTTGCCCACCAGCAGGGAGTTCTTGATGGTCACTGTTCCGTAGTCGCACTCCAACGCGGCCCCGCCGCCGGTGTAGTTCAGATCCTGTCCCGCGTTGCCCGCCAAGATGCACCGATCCAGGGCAGTAGTGCCGTAGCCGGTATAAATGGTGCCTGTGTCCGCTGTCTGGTTGGTAAGAAATCGGCAACCTTCCAGGAGCAATCGCCCGGCGTCGAGCATGACGACTGGCGTGACGCTGTTGCTTTCGAATAGGCAGCCGGTGACGTCGACTAGCTGGTTGACGTTGTTTGCAACCAAACTGATCGCCATTCGCAGGAGAATATTCTGGTTGTTTTGAAAGACGCAGTTGGTGACGACAACCGTCTCGTCGGTCACGAACGAAATCAGGGCGGCGTCGGAATTGGGGTCGGCAGTGCCGGTGTTCTGGACGAAGGTGCAATTGGCTATCACGGGTGGCGTGGAAAGCGAAAGAAGCAGTGCCGCTCCTGAGCAATTGCTAACCGTAAATCCATCGAGCACGCTGACGTTTTCCAAGAGCGGGCCGCCAGTGCCGCTGGAGTAAGTCAGGCCAAAGCTATCGCTAGTGTATTGAGTCAGCGGGCCTCCGCTGCCGCCTAATACTGTGACGTTATTGGTCCAATTGCGTTGCAAATTCGAGGTCTCCCAACCGGCGAATCCGCCGAGGATTGGGATGCCATTCGGCACTCCAAGCGATTGCGGTTTGTAGACGCCCGCCGCCACCCAGACTTCTGAACAGGGATTGTTGCCGGCTTCGGCCAACGCTGGCGTCAAGCTTGTGTAAGCGTTTGCCCAACTGCTGCCGTCCCCGCTGATGATGTTGCTGGCGTTGACGTAAATGATCTGCCGCGGCAGCACCGTCAGCGTGGCAGTCCCGGGAACCGCCACTGAGCCGTATGGCGTTTGTGCGGTCACCTGGAAAGATGCGCCGTTCAACTGAATACCTGGGTCCGGGAAAAAGAGCACGCTTGCATTGGCTGACGAGGAGATCGTTACATCGGCGTTATTGGTGACAACCCCGCCGCCAACTTGCTGCCATGTGTAGGTGTATCCCGCCGCGCCCGCGACGGAAATGGATGCTCCACCTTGCAAACCAGTCCCATTCTCGGAACAAATCGTCACGCTGGCCGGAAGTCCGGCAATAAAAGCCGGCGCAACTTGCGCATTGGTGTATTCATACGCGCCCAAATCCACCTGGCCGCCTGTTGTGCGCGGATTGCCCGCCAGGTCCACGGTGTCAATCACGTTGCCAACGCCCCCGGCGCGAAGGGCGGGGGAGTTCGAAGTCAGTTGCCAGTTTCCGCCCGCGTCGTTGACAAAGTATGGATAATAGGAATCCACTTGCGATTGGCTAACATTGACGCTGCCGTAGAAATTACCGTATTGGCCGCTATTCTTCCAAACCAGGCAGTTGGCGAGATTGCAAGTGCCATCCGCCGCCCCGACCCATCCCTCGTTGTGGACAAACGTGCAGTTGACAACTTGGCCGCCTTCCACATACACGGGCGCGTTGGCTCCACTATTCCAAGCGAACAGGCAGCTCGAAATCTTTGATGTGCCTTGGAGAAGGACGCCGCTGGCGACTGCATATGAATCTGCGATGTTGCCAATGAATGAGGAGCCGGCAATCCGGCCGGATTGCCCGATGACGGCCGTATTCAGATTGGATTCGAACAAGCAGCCTGCCACGCTCACCGGGCCTTCAGCGTAGATGCCTGTTAGATTGCCGATAAACTGACAACCCTCGATGGTGGGCTCAACATTGGTGCTGCCGAAGGTGAAAATGCATGAATCAGATCCATTGTTTAGGAAGCTGCAGTTGGTAAAAGTCGCGGTTGAACTTGCCGCGTCCACCTCGAAATTTCCTCCCGTGAAAACGCTATTGGCAACCACCGGGCCGCATCCAGACAAGTATACCAAGGTGGCATTGCCGCCATAGTTTGTAAAGCAGAGCCCATCCAGCCTTGAGTTGCCGTCGATGGAACTATCCGTGGCCTCTATTAGCAGGTTTCCCAATAAGGTGGGATGCATCCCAAAGACGCGTTCGTTCACGTTTGTTTCGTTTCCGGCAAACCCTCCGTAAATTTGCTGGTCAGGCTGCAAAACAAACGTCTGCTGCGAGCCGCTTGGAACGTAGTTTCCTCCCGCGACCCAGATCGCAGTGCAACTGGGAGCGGAACTTAGCGTCGAAATCAAGTTGGTATAGGCATCCGTCCAGCTCGTGCCGTTATTGGCGCCGGTTGCGGCGGCATTCACGTATATCACCGTTGGCGAGGAAACGGTCAGGGTGGCGGGTGGGGATGTGTAGCTTGCGCTTCCGACCTGGAATTCGACCTGCATCCCGTTCAGGGCCAGCGGCAGCGCCTCAAAACTAAGTGAGGAACCACCAAGACCGTTGCTGATCGTGTATCCGCCTCCTGGAAAAACGGATGCCACGCTGGCAAAGCCAGAGCCGGTGTTTACCAGCCAAGCGATGTTATATCCACTCCCTGGCGGATAGCTGATGCCGAAGATGGCTGACCCGCCAACGCAGCCCGCCGCTGAGGTCAATGGAGAATCGAAATTAAGTGTGTTTGAGTGGCCGGCTGCCACGTAAGCGCCTTGGTCATCACTGGTCGGCGAGCGCGGCGTCCCGTTCAAATCGACTGAGAGGTAATTGGTCCAATTCAATCCCGGCCAAGGTTCACCCCTGCCGATGGCGGGAGACCATGGCGACAACGCAAAGTTTCCCGTTGACGGATTTGCAAACAGGGGATCGGTGGAGAGATTGGCATATCCAGGCGTGATTCCCTGCACTGTTGAATAGGAAATGGCGATATTGGTCCCGTCTGCTTCCGAGTCCTCCAAGGAATAGGAAACAATGCCATAGCCGGTGGCGGCGTTGTTCCACAAAATAGAATTAATGATGGTGGCCGAGGCCGGCGCGCTGCCCGATGAATACTGCTCCCAAGCTCCACCCCTCTCGGCCGTGTTGCCATATAGCGTGCAATTGATCGCGGTAGCCTGCCCGAGATTGTAAATTGCGCCGCCATCCGTTGCGTTGTTGCTGGTGAACAAGCAATTCAGCAGCGTGATAGCGGAAGTGTTGTCATTGAACACAGCGCCGCCGCTGATGGCATTGTTGCCGGTGAAAATGCACTGATCCACCAGCATGATTGAATGAAATGAATTGTCAATGGCTCCCCCGGCGCTATTGTTCTGCGCAGAATTGCCGCGGAACTGACAGGCGACGATCTGCGCGGATGCGCCTTCAGTTTGTATCGCGCCGCCAGTCACGTTTTGGAATACGCAATTCTGAAGCGTGGGGCTGCCACCGTATAAGAACACGGCCGAATGCGTTGCCGCCGAGGAAGCGATCGTGAAGCCGTCAAAGAGCGGGGATCCAAAGGTTTGAATGGTGAAGTCATTGCCAGAGCCTTGGAGGGTCGTGGTGTTGATTTGCCAGTTGCGTTGGGAAACGTTGGTCTCTCCTCCTGCGAATCCACCGTAAACATGCACGTCGTTGTTGACAGTAAACGTCGAGGCCACATAGGGGCCGCCCGCGACCCAGATATCCGAGCACGAGGCCTGATTCAGCGCTGGCTGCAAGCTGGTGAACGCATCCGTCCAACTTGTCCCAGTGTTGGCGCCCGCCGCCGCCGAATTCACGTAAATGATTTCCGGATCTTGCAGTCCGGCGATGGTGACAACGGCGTTGGAACCGTCCGCTTCCAACGCTACAAAAGACGATCCAATCAAACTCTCGGAAGGCTGGAAAGTGATGGAAGTCTGGTTGTTCCCAACGGCGATCGAATAACCGGGCGCCGAGCTGTTGGCATCCCCAAGTTCCGTCACGTCGCCCGTCGGCGACCATAATTGCCAAACGAATCCATTTGTTAGATTGGCCGTCAGCGGAACGCTGAGGGTATTGGCGCGACCGGAGCACAAACTGACCAATCCTGGAATTCCCGTCGAATAGACCGGTGTGGCGGGTGTTCCTTGAAATTCGTAAGCGCCCATATCAATCGCACCTCGCGCGGTGCGGTTGGCCCCTGCGAGATCGACCGCGCCTGCCGCTGACGCAAAATTCAAACTGCCTGCGTTGATCAGCGGAGAATTCGTCGACAAGCTGAAATCATACGGCGGAAAGTTGAATTGGGGATTGTAACCCATATTGCCGCTGCCGTTGAACTTATTCAAGCCCTCGACGTCCGTGTTGGACACGATGATAGTTCCTGCGGCCACTTGCACCTGCTGCACTTCGGGCAAGACGAAATACGCGCTCGCAAGAGTTGCGGTATTGCTCCAGAGGATGCTATTGGCAATGACTGCACCGCCTTCAGAAAAGTAGAGTGCGCCTCCGTAAGCCGTCACGTTGTCGGCGAACGTGCAATTGACCACCGTGGTGTTGTTATTGTAGTCCTGGATGGCCGAACCGCGAAACGCATTGCTGTTGGCGACGAATAAGCAGTCGCTGATGGTGCTGGCCACGCTCCCTCCGGTCAGATATACGGCTCCCGAGGGAGCGTTATTGCTCAGGAACGAACTGCGCGTGAGTGTGACCCCGCCGCCATTTTCACTGCCGACGCAGGCGGTAGTGTTCCTTACGAAGGAGCAGGCCGCGACGGATTGCACGGAGTCCTCGCCATATAGCAAGGGGAAGTTCGCGGATGAACTGCAATTCAGGAAGGTGTTGCTGGCAATCACCGGGCTGGAGAATTCACTCTGAATCGCTACTCCTTGAACGTTGGAAAATGTGCTCCCGGTGATAGAACCCGAATAGTCGACATTGTAGATTGCAAAAATCGTCGGTCCTTCAAAGCTGCAGTTGCGGACAGTTGCGGCCCCGCTGTAATTCCCGATTCCCACTCCGGTGTTAAGCTGAAATGTGAAACCATCCACCACCGTGGCTGGCGTTAGTTTGGCATATTGACCGAGCGAAATGATGTCATCGGAATTGTCGGTGGTCAAAATGGTTGGGCTGTTGTTGGGGCTTCGCTCATTCAGTGCATCCTCGTAACCGGCAAAACCGCCATAGAGCCCGGCTCCCTCCGGCAGGGAATAACTGGCGCCGCCCGGATTGCTGTAAATGCCGCCCGCCACCCAGATTTGCGAGCAGCCGTTCGCTTCCGCCACGGCGCTGGCGAGGCTCGTGTAAGCGTCATTCCAACTTGTGCCGTTGTTGGCTCCAGGGGCTGATTGATTGACGTAAATCACTGTCGGCGGCACGAAATTCAAAATGGCCGGCAGAGTTGTGTACGAGCCAATCTGCGCTTCAAACTGCCAGCCGTTCATGCTTTGCAAAGGAGTGGGGATGGTCAGCGTGGCCGTATTCGTGACGCCGGAGCTTTGCGTCAGTTGGAAGGTAGCTCCCGCGGTGGCGGTTGCAAACCCGTGACCCTCGTTCACCAGCCAAGTCACGCTGTCCAAGCTGTTCGAGGCGGCTACCGTGAAGGAGATGGGATTGGCGGTTGTGCAACTGGTGATCGATTTCGGCGATCCATAAAGCGCCACCGGGCTGCTCGCCGCGCCCGCATATTCGTAGGCCCCCAAGTCCACCTGGGTCGTGTTGTTGCGGAAACTCACGCGCGGATTTCCCGCCAAGTCCGTCGCCTGTCCGTCGATCTCGGAAGGATTGCCCGCGCCTATGGCAGGCGAATGCGCTGTCAATTGAAAGTTAGTGGCGGACGAAACGAATAACGGGTCAAACGGCAATGCTCCGCCGCCGTTCCAATTTTCGATAATGGTATTGGCTATTGAAAGCGAGCTGCCCTGCGCTGACAACTCCATCAGCGAAGGAGTGGCGTAAATGGGGTTGGCGGTATTTTGCCATAAGATTGAGTTTTTAATGGTGACCGCGGCATTGATGGTTTCAATTCCGCCGCACGTGTAGCCCTGATTGCCTGCGATGGTGCAGCCGATCACGGACAATTGGCTATAGGCGTTGATGGCGGCCAGGAACGCGGAGTTGTTATTGACGATGAGGGAGTTGACGACGCTGAGCGGGCCGCTGGAGCTAAGGCCGCCGCCGCCGTTGCTTTGCACCATGCAGTTAACCACGGATGCAGAGACGCAGTTGTTAAACATCGCCGCCGTCCCCTGGTTGTTGGTGATGTTGCAGTTCTGAAGGGAAGGCGTGTTGCCGTAACAGTCCACCACCGAATAGCTCGTTGAACCTGTCAAGATGAAGCCGTCCATCACGGCGCTGCCTTCCATTTCCACCAACGGATTGGCGTTGCCGGCGCCTTGGCCGCTGAGGATTGTTGGGTTCGCCCGCCAATTGCGCTGGGCCAGACTTGTCTCATTGCCGGCAAACCCGCCGATCAGACCGACGCTTTGATTATTGCCGATGAACAAGTCTCCATTGTAAATGCCTCCTGCGACCCAGATTTGCTGGCAGCCTGTCGAGACGTCAAGAGCGCTCTGGATATCCACGAAAGCATTGTTCCATGACGTGCCATTGCCAGCGTAACCCTGGCGCGAATTGACATAGATTATCGGCGAGAACGCTATTGCCACGGGTGACGAGGCAAATCCCGGCGGCGAATTTGCCACCAGTCGGTAGAAGGTTCCGTTGAGCGAGGGCGGCAATCCTGTGATGTTCAAGTTGCTGGAATTGATTCCTGTGTAATATTGTCCACTGACATTGCTCCAGCCGGTTGCCCCAGGATAATACACTTGCCACTGCAATCCGCTGACGGCGGTGTTCATGTTCCAGGTGGCCTGCATCGTGGCATTGCCTAATCCGCCGCCACAGCCTTGGTAAGCCGTCACCTCAACGCCATAAGGGTTAACTGCCCCCTGATATTCATAGGCGCCCAGGTCCAGGCGTGAGCCAATTTCCCGCGGGTTTCCCGCCAGGTCGGAGTAGGGGAACCCGGCGGGCAAGCCTGAGCCGATGCCGGCACCCAACGCGGGAGAACCCGCTGTCAAATTGAAGTTGTTGGCGGCTGGATTCGCAAAGAGCGGGTCCAGGGAAAGCGCATTGCTCGCCGCCAGATATGCGGGATAATTCGGATATCCAATGTCGTTCTCGTCAAAGGGTTGCGGGCTCGAATACACTCCCATGCCTTCGATGAGCGAGGAGCCCACGGCAAATTGGCGATAACCATACTCAATCGGCGAATAGGATTCGTAAAGCGTGTAAGGAGCTGCTTCCAACTGCTGCCATTCTATGTTCGCTCCGCCCGGCGCTGAATTTTGCCAGAAAATGCAGTTCTGGACCGTCAAAAAGCCAGTCTCGCTGTCATCAAACAAAAGTCCGCCGCCGCCCGGCTGGCTGGCTGAACGGTAAGGCGTGCTGGAGGTGGATCGGTTGTTATAAAACGTGTCATTGACAACATGAAACTCGACGCCGGTGTTCACATCGGGGCCGCGAATAAGGACGCCGCCGCCATAGGCCGCGGAGTTTCCGGCAAAAACGCAATCATACAGCCTTACATCGCCGCTGTAGTTGGTGTAATCCTCAAGCATCAGTGCTCCGCCCTCGTAGCTGGCGCTGTTGTTTAAGAAGGAACAGTTCGCGATCAATGCGGGACCCATCAGATACATCGCTCCACCCTCGTTGGCTGTGTTATTGCTGAAGACGCAATTGGAGAAAGTAGCAAGGTCAATGGAGTCGGAGGAATACACACCACCGCCGCCATTATACTCGTCGGAATAACCGCCGCCCGTTATGTTCAATCCGTCGATCATCACGGCGCCGTTCAAAATTAAAACGGCCCCGCTGCCGTTGCCATGCACGACGGTTGGATGCGCTCCCAAAACGCGCCCGGTTAAATTGGATTCCGTGCCGGCAAAGCCGCCGTAAATCACCGTGCTCGCCGCCACCGTCACACCATTGGCGGCGTAATTGCCGCCTGCAACCCAAATTTGCGCGCCAGTGGGAAGCAATGTTTGCACAGCTTGGGAAAAGCTAGTCACGGCATTCGCCCATGAACTGCCGCTTCCATTCCCCGTCGCACTGGCGTTTACGAACAGGACGGGGCCGCTCCCATTGCCGATAAGTCCTAGCTCCAAGGGCGCTGCCAAAGGAGAGATGCCATTCTCGGACGCGGTGGAGGTTGCCAGCGGATCGGAGGCGCCTATTGAACCCTCCCGCCTGAGACCGTGGATATCGTATTCGTTGTAGGAGTCAAACGCGTCCATCGCCGGGTCGTTCTCACGGGCCACGTTGAACGATGGCAGTGAGCTTTCCGCATAAGCAGACCAAAGAAATTGTCCGTAAATTTCCAGCGGGTAATCATATCCCGCGCTGATGGGCGAGGACGATTTTGGATCAATGCCCTCGAAGCCTCCCAACTGAGGGTTGTTGTTGTAGTCACCGGGTTCAACGGTAGCCCCTTCATAAGGCCACGTCACTGTCCCTTCCCCGATGTTGACAAAGCCGACAGTTTCTGCCAGACCAGCGAAGTCCCACCAAATGACATCCTGATAGATATTGTTAATCGCATCATAAACATCCGTTGACACGCTTAGCGGCTCGAATTGGAATTGTTCGTAAGTCGGCGCGGGCAATGAGACGGCGGTGGCCGTGATCGTTGGCTCCTGCTCTCCGCCGAAACTGAAATCCAAGACATTCAACAGCGATTGCCCGATGCTGGCGGGTTGTTCGGTCACGACGTCATATATCTTCGTGCCCAAGGGGCCGACGTTTTGGACGTCCGAGTTGAAAACATCGCAGGTGGCGACGAGGTCGCCCTGGGCAGAACCCATGGAATCGTAGGCCGCTTGCGACGACGGCGGCAAAAGCGCGCGCGTAATGGTGGTGATGTCAGCGCCTCCCGTCCGGTTAACCGCATTGGTGTTGCCCCACAGAACGCAATTGATGACCTTCACATCCGATCCGGTTTGATTGCCAATCGCCGTGGCATAATTGGTATTCGGCGACCCATTGCCCACCAGGGTGCTGTTATAGAGATACGTTCGCGAATTTCCCCAGTTAAGAACCGCGCTGTAGCCGTTCTCGCTGGAGTTTCCGTAGAAGGCGGAATCCGCGATGTAGGCCAAACACCAATCTCCGCAAGAGATTGCGCCGCCGGAAACACCGCCGTCGTTATTTCCGAACCAGCAGCCTTGTGCTTGCACGTTTTTATAAGCTTCGCTGAAGGCGCCTCCATCCAGGTTCGCAGTGTTGTTGGAGAAAACGCATCCGTTCAAAAGGGAAGCCGGAGCCGCGTTGTATTGCCCCAACTGGGCCTTCTTGTAGGTGCTCTTGAGATCTTCTGGCGGCGCGTCGACCGCAAGAGACTCGATATCGCTTATTTCGGCTTCAACTGCGGAAATTATCCACGACAGAGGTGATGCCAAGAATAGGATTTGCGAGGTGCTGCTGTTAAGGGCCAGCGCAATTTCTCCACCGATTCCGTTCGTGTCTCCGGCGAGGATGGCGATGTCGGTTCCAAGGTTGATGACGGCGAACGGCAGGTCCGCTCCGTCCGTCAAATCAAACAGTTTCCCAATGGGAATATCATCCTCCGCATCTGCGGCGGCATCTTCGGCGATTTCGGCCGCCGCAGCCTCGGAAGTGGTCGAGGAACCGAAATTCCTAATCCACAGATCGGCAATTTCTTGAGAACTCGGTCCGGTTGGAGTTGCGGCGGCATCCTGCAGGTCGCGAATTCCCGCCAGGGAGGCATTGGCGCCTTCAATGCCGCCTGAACCCGATGGCCACCACGCTTTGAGCGATGTGTAAGCGGCGCTGACGCCATTCTGGAGTTCCTCTGTCAGTCCAAGCTCCCCCATGGCCGTTTTAGTAACGCCAAGCCCGCGCGTCACTGTATGCACAATGGATTCGACCTGCTGGGAGACCAGCGTGCTGTTTGTCGACACTTCCTGCTCGGCGTTCGCGACGGTGAACGGAAAGTCAAACGTGATGTAGCCAATCGCGCCCCCGGACTCCGTCGCCACGTTGCGCTCAAAGGTGCATAAATCGATTTCCGAGTGGACGCTGGCATCCCAAATTGCTCCGCCGTCCATGCCTGCCACGTTGTATTCAAACTGGCAGTTTCGAAGGATGATATTGCCGCCGTAGACGCACATGCCGCCGCCGTAGCCCGCGCTATAGTTGCCCCAGACCGCGCAATTGGTCATGGTCAGGGCGATTTCGGAAGCGGGGCGGTGGATATTGGACGGCGGAAAGGTCAAGAGTATGCCACCGCCGGCCACAATATTCGTGAGTGGGTAGAGCGGACTGGTCACGCTGTTCGAATTCCACAGTCCTATGCTTTCCAGTTCGTTGACGGATACTACATTTGTCCCGTCTTCCATTAAATTTCCAGCGTAGCCGCCGTAAATGACCAGCGAATCCAGCGAGACACCCGCGACATTCTTTAGTGTCACGACGTTAAAACAATTGTCCTGGTCGTTGGCAAGTGAACCTGGCCCCACCGCATTCGTGAAGTAAGGAAAATTCGGCGTGTTCAGGAATTGCGACAAGGTGTTCGTCGAACTCAACTGTGTGATCATCGGCTGGCCAATGTCGCCGCTGAGCACCGTCAAGAACGCGGGGTTGCCAAATTGGTCGAACGCGGGCAACCGCTGGGTGGGGCTGGTCTCAGACCCTGCGAAACCGCCGCGAATGGTCACCTTGCTGCCGACGTTAAAGGTCGCAAATCGATTCTGGGAGCTTTGCACGTCAGGATAATACGTGCCGGAAGCCACCCATATTTCGACACCCTGTCCGTTGGTCGCGGCGATGGCATTGGCGGCGGGCAACGCGTTGCGCAATTCCTTATACGCGTTGGCCCAGTTAACGCCCGTCTGGGCCGAGGCGGCGGATGCATGCTGGTTGACGTAGATGACGGGCAGGGCAAAGGCGGGCCAGGCGGCGAGCAGGGCAGTCAAAACCAAAACACGCGCGACAGCTCGGACCAGCGCAATCGAGCGTTTGCTCGGATATTTATTCTGTGTTTTCATACATTAGGCAGGGCGCGTTGCGTTGAGATAACGGCGCAAATCGGCAATGTTGTCTTTCAGGATAAAAGCGCATGCTCCCGCTTCGCCCGCTTTTGCGCATAGGTCGTGATCGTCATATTGAGTTACAATGATCACGCGCGCTTCCGGGTATTTGTCCTTGATGAGCCGGGTGGCCTTCAATCCGCTCATCCCCTTCATTTCGACGTCCATCAAAACCCAATTTGGACGCTTCTCCGAATAGGCTCGCACGGCCGCCTCGCCATCACCGCATTCGATGAAATGTGTTGTCTCCGAAGAAAACAGGCTTCGCACGAGGCCTCTAAAGGGGGCATGGTCGTCCGCGATCAAAACGACATTAATGATCGGGTTTATATCGTCGGTAGTTGTGGCCACTCTAGCCACGATAGCGGAATGCAATCTGCCTGTGTATAGCGGTGCCTACTCATTCGGCCTGAGTAGTTTTACTCACGCTCCAAGAAAACGGCTTAAAGATGAGACCGATTTTCGAATGCAAACCGAACCAAACTGTGAATGCCGCGCAGTTCCAGCTTGGCGCAAATGTTGGCCCGATGGTTTTCCACGGTGCGGACACTTAAGCCGAGTTCGTGGGCCACTTCCTTGCTGGTGCGGTTCTCGGCGATCAGGCGCAAAATTTTGCGCTCGGCGGGCGTCAGGCGGGCGATGCCTTGATGTTTGGCTTCAAGGGCCATTTTGCCGGCCTGCCTGCGCACGAGGAATGCTGAAATCGCCGGGCTAAGATAATACTGCCCCTGGGCCACAGTCGTGATGCTCGCCAGAATGTCCGACATGGCGCTTTCCTTAAGCACGAAGCCCATGGCGCCAACGTCCATGGCTTCGTTAAACAGGTCCTCTTCCTGATGCATGGTGAGGAAAACGATCCGGGCAGGGGACTGGCAGGCCTTCATTTGGCGGGCCACTTCAAGCCCGTTCATCAGCGGCATGTTGACATCCAGGACCGCGACGTCCGGCGGCGATTGTTGTATGAAGCGCAACGCTTCCTGGCCGTTGGAGGCTTCCTGGACGATGCGGATGGCCGGGCTGGATTCCATAACGCGTCGCAATCCTTCCCGGTAAACCGGGTGATCGTCGGCAATCAAAACTGTCGTCATAGCGGCAACTCAATGCTTATTCGTGTGCCGGCGCCTGGCGCTGATTTTAGTTCCAGCTTGCCACCCATCATCCGGACCCGCTCCCGCATGCTGGTAAATCCGAGACCTCCGCTCAATTCGGTGGAGGCGTGCTTGGCTCCCGGGCTGATGCCTCTTCCATTGTCCTGAATGACCAGAACGGCTTTTCCATTTTCTCGACGCATTTGGATGTTTCCTTCAGTGGCTTGAGCATGCTTCACAATATTGTTTAACGCCTCCTGCACGATTCGATAAATGTTAATCTCTTGTTCCGGCGTGAATATTCCGTCGATTTCACGAAACTCGCACGTCAACTTGGTGGGAGAGGCTTGTCGAACCTTTCGGCAAATTCCTTCCAGCGCTTTCGCCAGTCCCAAGTGATCCAATTGATAAGGACGCAAGTTTTGCGAAATCTCCCGCGCTCCAGCGATGGCCTGGCTCGCCACCGCTGAAATCTCGCGCAGCACCTCCAATGGCGGGGGCGAAACAACGGCGTCATTCAACACCAGAGCGGCGCGGTTTTTGATAATCAGAAGATCCTGGCCCAAGCCATCGTGCAGCTCGCTCGCAAGCCGCTTTCGCTCGCGCTCCTGCGATTCAATGAGTTTCACCGCAAACGCGGCCTGCTCGGCCTGCCGCCGTTTGAAACGGCTTACGCGCCGGGCATAAAGCCCGTAGAGCAGCAATCCCGCCGCCGAGATGCTGGCGGCCTGAAAGGAGGCTCGCTGCCAAAACTCAGGCAGAACCGTAATTTCGACCGCAGCGGCATCCGAACTCCATATTCCTTCGCCATTGCGCGTTGACACCTGGAACAGATACATGCCGGGTGGGACAGCTTCAAATTGCGTGACGCGCTGTTCGCCGGCATCTGTCCAGGGCTGGGCGGCGCTTTCTACATCGGTGCGCGCGAGCCGATACCGAAATTGAATCCGTTTGGGATCATCAAAGCTAATCCCCGTGTAACGAATCTCAAGGTGATGAACCCCGGCTGGAACAATCACCGGCCCGTTGGACATGCCGGACGCAAACGCGGGTACATTGTCCACCCGGACCTGCTCAACGAGGACGCGGGGCGCGGAAGGCTCAGGCCCAAGGTTGGCCGGGTCGACGATGGCCACGCCGCCCACAGTGGCGAACCACAAGCGCCCATCCGGAGTCTTGCAAACTGAAGGTTGATGGCCACCCGAACATTCCTGGGTGTACATGCCGTCATTCGGCCCGAATTGACGGAAACTCACCTGGCCAAGCTTGCCATCCGCCATGGCATTGAGCTCCTCGATTCTCATGCAAAACAAGCCTTGACCCGTGCCCGCCCACAGACCGCCATTGTCATCGGCGATCAAGCTGGCGATTTCACGAACGGGCAGCGCATTTTTCAGGCAGTCAAAATGACCATGCGTGAAGCGCGCGAGGCCGCTGCCATACGTGCCCACCCAAATCGTTCCCGCCTTGTCCGCGCAAAGCGACCAGATGCGATCATCCACCAGCCCCTCTCGCTTGGAGAAAACCGAAAATTTGCCGCCGCTCCAGCGCATCAAACCATACTGTTCGACACCAAGGCAGAGCACGCCATCCCTGTCCTCCGCCATGGCCCGAATCGCTTTCTCCGGGACGCCATCGGACGGGGTGAAGTTTCTAAATTCTCCATTCTTGAATCGCGTCAAGCCGAAGAGGTCGCCCATCCATATGGCGCCTTGGTGATCTTCGTAAATGGAGTAGACGTATTGCCGCGTTCGAGCCCCCTTGTTGCCGAATTGTCGAATTTCTTTGGCATCGGCGCGCCACAGGCCGCCGTCGTTAAGAGGGCTTATCCACATGCCCTTGTTGGCGTCGGCCAGCAGGCAGTTTGCGACACTGGATTTTGTTATAAGCCCAGGAAATGCGATCTGCACAATTTTGCCCCCCTGCGCCTTTTGAATTCCCTGGCCATTCAAAGAAATCCAAACGCCACCGTCGGGATTCGATGAAACGCTCATCACAACTTTTCCCGCCAGGCCCCGGCTTTCGCCCAACATCTCGATTCGAGGCTGCCGCAACAAATTCAACCCTCCCCCGTCCGTTCCCACCCAAATGTGACCTTGTGCGTCTTGATAGACGCGGCGCAGCGAATTAATCGAGAGCCCATTTGAAACCGAGAGCACCTGCCATTGATGGTTGGTTTGATAACAGAGCAACCCGGCATTGACGGTCGCGACCCAGACATTGCCATCCTTGTCTTCCATGACGTTCTGGCATCCAACCACAGGAACGGGCAGGGCGATCGGACCTTGGACGAGTTTGCCGTGGCGGTACCAGCGCAGACCGAGATCCATCCCCGCCGCAAGGAGCGTCCCGTCCTTCGTGCGAGTTAAAGTATCTCGGGGAAAACCACGACCGGGCTCCCGGGTCTCAACCGTGACGAAGTTTGTTCCTTCCAGCTTCCGGAGTGCCCGCCATTGCGTCACCCAAAGAACACCGTCTCCATCCACCACGGACGAATAGGGAGTGCCAAACTTGGGACTCTCGATATTTGCGACCTGGATGGCTTTGGAGTTTCGCAAATAATAATATGCGCCAGTCTCGGCTTGCAGCCAGATGCCATCAATCCCCTCGGCCATGCCGTGAATTTTTTCCGGCAGGCCCGGATACAAATTGGTAACGACATTGAAAACACCATTGGAGCAAACCGTAAGATCGCCCTTTTCGGACATGATCCACAAACGCCCATTCCGATCCGCCAATAATTCAACAATGCGGTTATTCGGCAATGCGGAGGTCGTGGCATCGTCGAAAACCACAAATCTCACGCCGTCGAATCGGACCAGCCCATTAAACGTCCCCAGCCACAGATAACCGTCCTGCGTTTGCGCGATGGAGGTCACCGAGCTTTGTGGCAAACCGTCCCGGTTGAGCCAGCAATCCACCAGATAATTGTTCGCGGCGGCAGCCTGTGAGATCGACAGAGGCAGAATCACGACCCAAGCCAATCGCCACAAGAATTCCATGAACGAAAGTTTGGGCGATTTTGGCGCAAACAACTGCGCTAT
Source organism: uncultured Verrucomicrobiae bacterium (assembly GCA_963764165.1). GTDB lineage: Bacteria > Verrucomicrobiota > Verrucomicrobiia > Limisphaerales > Palsa-1400 > Palsa-1400. Next base: position 935,790 of record CAVXRD010000001.1, on the reverse strand, counting down.
TGCGCCATTATGTACGGAGGACCTGACTGCGGACATTGAAGCAATTTTCCCTAAATTCCTCTGCGAAGTCAATTTCCGGTTCCTGTCACGGGAGGGCACATGGACAGAACGACGATTTTTCTTTTAACATCACGGAAAAAACGGTGCATGTTCACGATCTGCAAGCCACCATTCTGGCTTGCTCGGGGGTTGGAGCATCACGGCTGACGCACTGATTCCAAGGCCGCCAATATCGCCTCACGGACGCGGCTGGCGATGTGGTTAAAGAAATCCTGGCGTAGCGGGTGGTGAATTCTCAAGAATTGGTTTCCGCGCAATGGGCGTGAACACAATTGCAGATCGCTCTCCCGTCTCTCGTCGTCGGCCCCGCCACAAATTCTTTGCTTCAAGTCTCCCGTCCGCGCCACCGCCAGAACCGAACGAAGTTGTTGCATTTTAATAGGCAATTCCTATGGTGGTTAAAGGAAAGAAGCAATTTCAACAAGCGGTCAAAACTGTTTTAACAAAAAGAGAACAGGCGAAGTAAAATTTATGTCATCTGAAGCCAAATGCCCATTTAACCACGCTGCCAGCAATAGTGGAACCTCGAACCGTGACTGGTGGCCAAACCAATTGAAGGTTGAAATACTGCACCAGCATTCCTCCAAATCCGACCCCATGGGAGAGGATTTCAACTACGCCGAGGAGTTCAAAAGCCTTGACCTGGCGGCGGTCAAGAAGGATCTCGCGGCGCTGATGACTGACTCGCAGGATTGGTGGCCGGCGGATTTTGGGCACTACGGCGGTCTCTTCATCCGCATGGCGTGGCACAGCGCGGGCACCTACCGCATTGGGGACGGCCGAGGCGGCGGCGGCCGGGGCCAGCAGCGCTTTGCGCCGCTGAACAGTTGGCCGGACAACGTGAGCCTGGACAAGGCGCGCCGCCTGCTTTGGCCGATCAAGCAAAAGTATGGCCGGAAAATTTCCTGGGCCGACTTGATGATTCTCACTGGAAATGTCGCGCTTGAAACCATGGGCTTCAAGACGTTCGGTTTCGGCGGCGGGCGCGAGGACGTCTGGGAGCCGGATATCGACGTTTATTGGGGCCGGGAGACCAAATGGCTCGGAGGTGACGAGCGCTACTCGAAGGGCTCACCGGGAGTCGTAGAGCCACACGCCGTGCTCGTGAAAGACGACGACAGCGAGGTGCCGCACACGCGCGATCTCGAGAAACCGCTGGCTGCGGTGCAGATGGGCTTGATCTATGTCAACCCGGAAGGTCCTGACGGCAAACCTGATCCGATTGCTTCAGCAAGGGATATCCGCGACACCTTCGCCCGGATGGCGATGAACGATGAAGAGACCGTCGCACTCATCGCCGGTGGCCATACCTTTGGCAAGACCCATGGTGCGGGACCAGCCTCTCATGTGGGACCGGAGCCCGAGGCGGGGGGCCTCGAAGGGCAGGGCTTGGGATGGAAGAACAGCTTTGGCACGGGCAAAGGCGGTGACACGATCACGAGCGGGCTGGAAGTGACATGGACCACGACACCCACAAAATGGAGCAACAACTTTTTCGAGAACCTCTTCGGATACGAATGGGAACTCACAAAAAGCCCCGCTGGCGGACAACAGTGGGTCGCCAAAGGAGCCAGCGCGACGATACCGGATGCGCATGATCCGTCGAAGAAACGCCTGCCTACCATGCTGACCACGGATCTCGCCCTTCGGTTTGACCCCGCCTACGAAAAAATTTCGCGGCGCTTCCTGGCCAATCCCGCGCAGTTTGCTGACGCATTTGCCCGGGCATGGTTCAAGTTAACGCACCGCGACATGGGCCCTCGGGCGCGCTATCTCGGGCCGGAGATTCCCGCCGAGGAGCTGATCTGGCAGGATCCCATTCCTGCCGTGAACCATCCGCTGATTGATTCGCAGGACATCACCTCTCTGAAGGCGAAAATTCTTGCCTCGGGCCTGTCTGTGTCAGAATTGGTTTCAACCGCATGGGCGTCGGCGTCCACCTTCCGCGGATCAGACAAGCGCGGCGGCGCCAATGGCGCACGGATTCGCCTCGCCCCCCAGAAGGATTGGGAAGTCAATCAACCCGCGCAGCTTGCCAAGGTTCTCAAAACCTTGGAAGGCATCCAAACAACCTTCAACGGAGCGCAGTCTGGCGGAAAAAAAGTCTCACTGGCAGATTTAATTGTTTTAGCAGGTTGCGCGGGCGTCGAAAAGGCCGCGAAAAACGCGGGACACGAGGTGACGGTTCCGTTTAGTCCGGGACGCATGGACGCATCCCAGGAGCAAACTGACACCGAGTCATTCGCCGCGCTCGAGCCCATCGCCGACGGTTTCCGCAATTATCTCAAAGGCAAATGTGCCCTCTCAGCCGAGGAACTGTTGATCGACAAAGCGCAATTGCTCACTTTGACCGCGCCCGAAATGACGGTGCTCGTGGGAGGCATGCGCGTCCTCAATGCGAACATCGGCGGTTCAAAGCAAGGTGTCTTCACCAAGCGATCGGAGGCATTGACCAACGACTTTTTCGTGAACCTGCTTGACATGGGCACGGAATGGAAATCCGCGTCGCAGGATGCCAGCGTGTTTGAAGGCTGGGATCGCAAAACGGGGGCAGTCAAATGGACCGGCAGCAGGGCTGACCTGGTCTTTGGCTCAAACTCCATCCTCCGCGCGTTGGCGGAAGTTTACGGAAGCTCCGATGGCGATAATAAGTTTGTCACCGACTTTGTCGCCGCTTGGAATAAGGTCATGAACCTTGATCGCTTTGACCTCGCGTGATTAACGTGTGTCCGGGAGCGATGCTCCTGCCGCAATTCCGCCCTGCCAGCCCAATCGCTGGCCGCCGGAAGATGACAAGATTCTCGGCACGCCTCCGGACGAACAAGTGGCCCTGCTGCTGAGACGGACCAGAACCGCCGTCCAAGCCCGACGTTCGGAGTTGGCCATTGTCGCTTGGGCGGGCGAGCGGCGGCCTGCACGGTGGATCGAAAAACACATTCAACTCCTCGGAAAAGTTCCGGATGCCGAGGTCGCTAAACTCCTCGGTCGATCCGTCAATTCCGTGGAGCTCAAGCGTCAGCGCCTGGGCATTTTGAATCAATGACGCTCTTGCTTTTAGTCAACCTAACGCAAGTGCTTGAAATCAGGATGGTGGAGCCGAGGGGAGTCGAACCCCTGACCTTCTCATTGCGAACGAGACGCTCTACCAACTGAGCTACGACCCCATCCAATTTAATTGCAACGACTTGCGGCGATTTCGCGCAGGCCGACATCTGCTTGTCTCCCCCCGTTGGTGCCCCAAGACTTTGGGCCACGAGTGATCGGCCTCTCCAAACCAAGGAATTCTTGGAAAAGATTCCGAACTTCCGTGCCTGTATCGCCACAGCGTTAACGGCACTCACTATGGTATAAAAAAAATCTCAGGCAAGAAGAAAACGCACCCGCTGGACACCCTGGCCGCTTCATGCAAGCGTCTTGGAATTCACAGTCGGAGCTTTTAGGGCGGCGGTAAGCGAGCCGCCGCCCGCCAAGGGCGAGAAAACCGAAGTTCAGGAATGCTTAACGGCTCCTCCTGAAAAAGGGGAGTCTGCGAATGAAATCACCAATTCACATCCTGCATCTGGCATCGCGCGCGCGATCACGGTGGCTCGAAAACCGACCGCGTTCTTGGAAGCGCAAGCGAATTTTTCCATCGATGGAATTTTCGTGGCGGATCAGCGGGGAAAGAAGATTTTGCAGAGCCAGCGAACCGCAGCAATCTTTAAGATACCCCGCTGGATGGGTGCCAGCACCGCCCTTGATGAGAATTCAAAAGTCAGCGTTTGCGCTTGAACACGCAGGAAGCAAGCGCTAGCCATTGAATTTGGTCGCAATGACGCAGGCGTTGTGGCCGCCGAAGCCGAAGGAATTATTCATGACGGCACCCACTTTGATTTCACGCGCCACGTTGGGAACGTAATCCAAATCGCATTCGGGATCAGGATTTTCCAAATTGATCGTCGGCGGGGCGATGCCTGTTTCGAGCGCTTTCATGCAAATGGCCATTTCCACGCCGCCGGCCGCGCCTAGCAAATGGCCGGTTGCGCCTTTGGTCGAGCTTACCGCGATTTTTTTGGCGTCGTCGCCGAAGACGGTCTTGATGGCTTGCGTCTCGGCCACATCGCCCTGCGGAGTGGAAGTGCCGTGGGCGTTAATGTAGGAAATTTGAGAAGGATTCATTGCCGCCGAACGCAGCGCCATTTTCATGCATCGGGCCGCGCCTTCGCCACCGGGAGAGGGGGAAGTCATGTGATGCGCGTCGGCAACATTTCCGTAACCGGACATTTCCGCGTAAATACGGGCGCCGCGAGCCTTGGCGTGCTCCAATTCTTCCAGGACAATGACGCCGCCGCCCTCACCCATCACGAAGCCATCGCGGTCGCGATCAAACGGGCGGGAGGAGTGCTGGGGGTCATCGTTGCGGGTGCTCATGGCGCGCATGGCGCAAAATCCGCCGAGGCCCAGCGGAACAACCGCCGCTTCGCTGCCGCCGGCGAACATCACCGCGGCGTCTCCCATTTTAATGGTGCGCCACGCTTCGCCCAATGCGTGCGTGCCCGTCGCGCAGGCTGAGCACGTGGCGACGTTGGGGCCGCGCAATCCATTATACATCGAAAACAACCCTGAACCCATGTTGAGAATGAGCATCGGAATCATAAACGGCGACAAGCGGCCGGGCCCTTTGCTCAGCAATATGGAATGCTGCTCCTCCATCGTCAAAAGTCCGCCGATGCCAGAGCCGAGGAACACGCCGATTTCGTCGCGGTTGGACTTGTCCAAATCCAAGCCGCTGTCAATCAAGGCTTGCCGCGCCGCAAAAATCGCCAATTGCCCGTAACGGTCCGCGCGGCGGGCTTCCTTTGGGCTGGGGAAGGCGGGCACGGGATCGAAATCGGAAATTTCCGCCGCGATTCGCGTTGTATAGTGCGAAGCATCGAAGGAGCGAATTGGCCCTATGCCGCACTTGCCGGCAAGGATGTTCTCCCAAAAAGCCCCAGGGGTGGTTCCCAACGCGGTAACAACCCCAATCCCCGTCACGACAACTCGCCGCTCTGTCCAATGGCTGGCCATAAAAAAAGGGCAGCGAGCTTGACCGCGCTGCCCAGGCAAAGTGCTGCCGGCTTATTTCTTCTGGCTGTCTTCAATGTACTTGATGACATCGCCGACGCTCTGAAGTTTCTCGGCCTGCTCGTCCGGGATTTCGTTGCCAAATTCTTCTTCCAAAGCCATCACGAGTTCAACCGTGTCGAGGGAATCGGCGCCGAGGTCTTCGATGAACTTGGCTTCTGGCGTGACCTGATCCGGGTTGACGCCCAATTGTTCGACAATGATTTCTTTGACTCTTTGCTCTATAGATTTTTCAGCCATCGATGCACTCCGTTATTAATTATTTAGTTTGATTGTCTATGCCCGACGCTCCATGCAGCGTCAAGCCCCGAATCTCATTTTCTATTTCTCTCACATCACCATGCCGCCGTCAATGGCCAGCACCTGCCCGGTGATGTACCGGGCCCCCGGGCTCGCCAGAAAAAGCGCGCCATTCGCGATATCTTCGGGGCGCCCCAGCGAATTCAACGGAATACGCTTGAGCAGCTCCGCCTTCATCTCAGCCGACAGCACAGCCGTCATGTCCGTTTCGATAAATCCCGGAGCGATGGCGTTGACCGTCACCCCGCGCGAGGCAAATTCCCTGGCCACAGCTTTGGTGAAGCCCAGCAAGCCCGCTTTGCTTGACGCATAATTGCACTGCCCGGCGTTGCCAATCAAGCCAATGACGCTGGAAATATTGATGATCCGCCCGGATCGCTGTTTTAGAAAGGAGCGGCTGAAGGCTTGCGTAAACAAAAACGCGCCCTTCAAATTCGTGTCCAGCACCGCATCCCAATCGGCTTCGCTCATCCGCATCATCAAGCCATCGCGCGTCACGCCGGCGTTGTTGACGAGGATGTCCACCTTTCCGGCTTCGGCGAGGATTTTCTCGACGGCGGCGGCCACCTCGGCGGCGGCCGAGACATCGACGGCGTGAGCCCAAGCCTTGCGGCCCAGGGCGGTGATTTCACTTGCGACTTTTTGCGCGTTTTCCATCGTTCTGGAAACGCAAACGACGTCCGCCCCCGCTCCGGCAAAGGCGAGCGCGATGGATCGTCCGATTCCGCGCCCGGCTCCTGTGACGACGGCGATTTGACTGGCAAGTGTTGGTTGCGACATATTCGAGGATGAGTATTAAGGTTCCGCGGACAATCTCTTCACGGCGGTTTCGAGGCTTGGGACATTCTCCACGTTCATAATGGTGACGGAGCTATCGATGCGCTTAAGAAAACCGCTCAACGCGGCGCCGGGGCCCAGTTCAATGAAGCGGGTGAATCCCTGCGCCAGCAAATAGCGAACGGAATCCTCCCAGCGGACCGGCGAAACGACCTGCGCGGTCAAGCCATTGCGGATTTCGTCCGGGCCGCCGTGCGGCCGTGCGGTAACATTGGAAATGACTGGCACGCTCGGGGAATTCACCTGGATGCCGTCGAGCATCGCTTTGACCTTCGGCTGCGCGCTGGCCATCAAACGCGAATGGTAGGCGCCCGCCACACTCAAGATCATGGCCCGCTTGGCGCCTTTGGATTTGGCGAGTTCGCAGGCGGCGGTGATTTTCTCCGTTTCACCGGAAATGACGATTTGGCCGGGGCAATTCAGGTTCGCCATTTCGACATCGGCGGTGGCGCACACTTCCGCCAGGACAGCCTGATCGAGATTGATGACGGCGGCCATGGTGCCCTTGGTGAGATCGCATGCTTCCTGCATGAATTTCCCGCGCTGCCGCGAAATTTTCAACCCATCCTCAAAGCTGAAGACGCCGACTGCCGTTAATGCCGTCAATTCACCCAGCGAAAGCCCGGCTGTGGCATGGAAAACGAAACCGGGCATGCGCTCCTTGAGCAATTGGAGCGCGACCCAGCTCGAAACAAAAATCGCCGGCTGTGCATTTTGCGTCTGCGTCAATTCTGATTCCGGGCCATCAAAACAAAGGCGGGCGAGATCGAAACCAAGAATCTCGCCGCTCTTCTCAAAAATGGATTTGGCGAGCGGAAATTGTTCCGCCCAGTCGCGTCCCATCCCCGCCTTTTGCGAACCCTGCCCCGCAAACATCAAAGCAGTCTTGTGAGTCATTCCACGCCACTAAACATGAAGGCGGCGATTTGGGAAAGAGATTTTTGGCGGCGAGGAATCTCCCGGCCGGAACGCACAACCGCGTTCAGGATACGCTGGGCTTCAATGAAACATGCCTCGATCCTTCGACTCGCCGGTCGAGACAGGGACGATTTCATGTCAGATTTCGAGTCAAACAAAGCGCGAAAAAGCTGTCCTTGCATTATTTCCCATATTAGACGATGTATTGTGGTGCCCGTTCCAAGCAGTCCATGAACAAGAGGGAACATCAAATGCACCCTGCGGACCGGTTTCTGACCCGGCGCAAATTCCTCTGCCGTTGCGGCATGGGCATGGGAGCGCTCGGTTTGGCGTCGCTGCTCGATTCAGCCGGCTGGCTGGCTCCGTCGGCTCGCGCGGACAGCGTTCTATCGCCCTTGTCTCCGCGTCCCCCGCAATTCCCGGCCAAGGCCAAGCAAGTCATTCATCTGTTCATGGCGGGCGGGCCGTCGCACGTGGATACGTTTGATCCCAAACCCGCGCTCGCCAAATTCGCCGGCCAATCGCTTAAGGAGATTGACAAATCCATCATGCGCCCCGGCGCGGCTTTTCCCTCGCCTTTCCAATTCAGACGGCACGGGCAGAGCGGCATTGAGGTCAGCGAAGTTTTCCCGCGGTTGGCCCAGCATGTGGATGACATGACCATCATCCGTTCGATGCAGACCGCCGTGCCGAGCCACGACATTGCGATGTTGAACATGAACACGGGCGAATCACGATTCCCCCGGCCGAGCATGGGTTCGTGGGTGACCTACGGCCTGGGTACGGAAAACCAGAATCTGCCCGGCTTTATCGCGCTGAGCCCCAACGGACGGCCCCTGCTCGGCGAACAAAACTGGCAGAGCGCGTTCCTGCCCGGGAGTTTCCAAGGCACTTACCTGGAGACCCACAATGTGCGGATCGAGAAACTTATCGAATATATCCGCAGCCCCACCACCTCGCTGCCGGAGCAACGCCGCCAACTGGATTTGCTGCATCGCCTCGAGGAAGAGCACGCTAAAACGTGCGCCGAGGAAGGTCCGCTGGAGAGCCGTATTCAATCGTTCGAAACCGCCTTCCACATGCAGATCGCCGCGAGCGATGCCTTCGACTTGACTGGCGAACCGCCCGGCATTCGCGCCCTTTACGGCGACACCCCGCAGGGCCGGCAGCTTCTTATTACGCGCCGCCTGATCGAGCGCGGTGTCCGGTTTGTTCAAGCGTGGCACAACGGCTGGGACCATCACACGCAAATCGAGAGTGGCCTTCGCCAGTCCGCCATGGATTGCGACCAGCCCATCGCCGCTCTATTGGCCGATCTCAAGCAGCGGGGCCTTTTGGAGGAAACGCTGGTGATTTGGGGCGGCGAATTTGGCCGCACCCCGACCAGCGACATCAATTCAAACAGTGCCGGCGGCAGAGGCCAGGGCCGCGATCATAACTCCACCGGCTTTTCGATTTGGATGGCTGGCGGCGGCGTCAAAGGCGGCTACGTTCACGGCGCGACCGATCAATTCGGCTGCAACGCTGTCAAAGACAAAGTCGGAATCGCCGATCTGCACGCCACCATCCTGCAAACCCTCGGCTTCGACCACACGAAGCTGACGTATCGCAGCGCCGGCCGCGACTTCCGGCTTACCGGTGCCGAGGGCAGCGTGGTGCAGGCGCTGCTGGCGTAATCATGAGTGCGGGCGCCCTGGCGCGTTTTAGAGCGAGTCTTATCGCCGTTGGATTGTCTTTTGCCTGCTGGACTGTTTCTGCCGCCACGAATGCCGTCTCCCAGGCGGGCCTGGATTTCTTCGAAAGCAAAGTCCGGCCCGTGCTGGCCGAGAATTGTTACCGATGCCACAGCCATCATAGCGAGAAGGTTCATGGCGGCTTCATGCTTGACACGCGCGATGATCTTCTCAAGGGCGGTGACAGCGGGGCCGCGATTGTGCCCGGTCGTCCTGAAGACAGTCTTCTCATCAAGGCCATCGGCTATGAAGACCCGGATTTGAAGATGCCGCCCAAAAACCACAAACTCAGCGATGCGCAAATTGAGGACTTGCGGGAGTGGGTGAAAATGGGCGCGCCGGACCCGCGCGAGGCTGGCGCCAGCGTGGCGTCTCAATCGCTGGAGGCGGCGCGCAAGCATTGGGCCTTTCAACCGATCACCGAGCCGGCCGTGCCAAAAGTCCGCAAGCTCAAGAAATGGATAAGCACACCGCTTGACGCCTTCATCCTCGAGAATTTGCAGGCCAAAAACCTGCATCCGTCGCCCCCGGCGGACAAGCGCGCGCTGATTCGCCGCGCGACTTTTGATTTGACAGGTCTTCCGCCCACGCCGGAGGAGGTGGACGCCTTTTTGGCCGATCGCTCCAAGGACGCCTTCGCCACAGTGGTGGACCGCCTGCTGGCCTCCCCGCGCTACGGCGAGCGCTGGGGCCGCTACTGGCTCGACGTGGCCCGATACGCGGACACGAGCGGCAGCGCCAGCGGGCGCGACAGCGCGAGGCTGCCTTACGCCTACACTTATCGCGATTACGTGATCCGCGCCTGCAACGAAGACGAGCCGGTCAACCAATTCATCCTCGAACAACTGGCGGCCGATCAATTGCCCGCCAGCGCGAACGAGCACCGGAATCTGGCGGCCCTGGGTTTCTTGACGGTCGGCCGCCGATTCTCCGGGAACGAAAACGATATTATTGACGACAGGATCGATGTGGTTTCGCGCGGATTGCTGGGTTTGACGGTCAATTGCGCCCGCTGCCACGACCACAAATTCGATCCCATACCGGCGCGCGATTATTATTCGCTGCACGGCGTTTTCAACAGTTCGGCTGAGCCTCCCGATTTGCCGCTGCTGACCGCGCCTCCGTCCGAGGCTTACACGAATTACCTGGCCAAAATTCAGGCCACCCAAGCCATGCTGGATGATTGCGCGCGTTCCAACGAAGTGGCGGTGATCGAGAACTTGCGCAGGCGGGTGGGAGACTACCTGCTGGCCGTGCATGACGCCGCTCCCCTGGCCAGCAACTCCGTCGCTGAAGACGACTTGGTCCGCGAGCGCGGCCTCCACAAATCCGTCTACTTGAGCTGGAAAACAAATCTGGCGCAGATCGAAACAAACCACGGGCGGCTGTTTGCCCCGTGGAAGGCTCTGGCGGCCGGCGCCTCCAAATACACCGGCGCCGACCTGAATCCGTTTGTGGCCAGGGCTTTTTCCGGCAGGGTTTTTGCCAATTTGGAAGACGCCGCTTCGACATACAATCAAGTTTTCTCGGCGATTGGCACTGGCGATGACAACGCGATCGAATTGATTGCGTTTGCCGAGGCCCCGGATTCGCCGCTCAATCCGCCGCGCGCCGAATTGACCAATCTAAATATAATTGACGATTCCATGCGCGACAGGATCGACGCGCTCAGGGGGAAGCTGGCGGACATTGAGGCGACCGATCCCGGGGCGCCGCCGCGGGCCATGGTCTTGCTGGACAAACCGCATCCCGCCAATTCCAAAGTGTTCCTGCGCGGCAATCCAGAAACGCGCGGGCCCGAGGCGCCACGCGAGTTTCTCTCGATTCTGGCCCAGCCGGGAGAGCAACCGTTCCCCGAAAAAGCCAGCGGGCGATTGCAATTGGCGGAGGACATCGTCAGTCCGCAAAATCCGCTGACCGCGCGCGTGTTTGTCAATCGCGTTTGGATGCATCACTTCGGCGCGCCGCTCGTGTCGACGCCGGGTGATTTTGGACTGCGCTCCGAGCGCCCTTTGCAAGCCGGGTTGCTGGATTACATGGCCGCGCGCTTCATGCGGGACGGTTGGTCGCTCAAAAAGCTGCACCGGCTCATCATGCTCTCCAGTGTCTATCAACAAGCGAGCACCTACGACGCGGCCGTCTCCAAAACGGATCCAGACAATACCCGGTATTGGCGCATGAATCCCGTGCGTCTCGATTTCGAAGCCATGCGCGATTCTCTGCTGTCGGTCGCGGGGGAATTGGATTTCACGGTGGGCGGCCACCCGGTGGACATCACTTCAAACACCGCGCCCGCGCGCCGCACAGTTTATGCCTATATCGACCGCCAAAAGCTGCCCTCCCTTTTTCGCACCTTTGATTTCGCTGATCCCAACACGAGCACGCCTGGCCGGTTCGAGACCATCGTTGCGCCGCAGGCCTTGTATTTGCTCAATGGCCCTCTCATCTCGCAATGCGCGCGGGCCGTGGCCGCGCACTGCGGCGCGTCTTCCAACAACGCTGCCGCCACTGTCGCGCGGATGTACCGCCTGCTTTTCCAGCGCCAGCCGACTGGCCGCGAGCTGGAACTGGCAGAGGAATACGCGCGTGAGCAGCCGTCGGCCGCCGCGGTGGAACCCGCGACTTCCGCGTGGGATTACGGCGCCGGCTTCTTCGACGATTCGAGCCAGCGCACGAAGGATTTCCAGAAGCTGTCCAATTTCAGAAACGGCGCCTGGACAACAGACGCCAGCTCTCAGGCGCGTTTGGGTTTTGTGCAGCTTAACGCGGCTGGCGGCATTCCCGGCAAAGCCAGCGTCGCCGCCATCCGCCGATGGATCGCGCCGCGGGACGGCGTCATTTCCATCAGCGGCGAACTGGCGACCAAGGGCGCGGGGCAGGGACTCGTCGTCTCCAGCCGCCTCGGATTGCTGAACGAATGGCAGGTGCGAAGCGGCGCGGTCATGACAACCCTCGATAACATTGAAGTGCGCGAGGGCGACACGATCGATTTCATGGTCGAAGCTTTGCCAGGAATGCGCGCCAACTATTTCGAGTGGGCCCCGCGAGTCCTGATGGCGCGGACGGACGCGGAAACGACCGGTTTGACGGGTCTATGGGACGCTCGCGAGAACTTCCTCCTCCCCGGCACGCAAGTCAAGCCACTGGCGACGTGGGATAAGTTCGCGCAAGTGCTCCTGATCTCCAACGAGTTTTTCTTCATCAACTGAAGCGTGGGTGATGGGTGAGGGACCTTATGCGGAGCGCGACTGTGTCGCAGACCAGTCGCAGCACGTTAAACCAAAAGGCTGGTTATGGCGCTATGCTGCTGCTGGATTTGGCTGGCAAACTTCTTTTCGACAATCGCTCTCGACGCTGGGCATGGCAGTCACACTTATGGCCGCAGTTTAACCGGTTGATGCTCACGAAGCAAGGGACGAAGAAACTGGGAAACTGGGCGGACGATGCGCTTAACGGATTTAATTGACAGTGGCTCGTTATCATTGCAGGTTTTCACCAGCGTTGTCGAAACGCCATGTCCGGTGAGTGCCGTTAGGCGCCCCATATATTACGCGTTTCCAACCGTGACATCATTTATCCATTCATACAGAATGCGCCTGCTAAAAGAACGTGCATGAATGCTTTTGGATTACCCGCCGATTCGGCGGACACTTTCTGCAGAATAGTTGGCTGGTTGCAGGCTGGTTCGCCCGGTCCATCCGGGCAAAAAAAGAGGGCAACCCTTTCGGATCACCCAATCGCAATTGCGAGAAGTTGGGATGAATATCGGCCTCTCGGCCCGGAAAATCAAGCCCCATTTTAATGATTTTTGCCCCTTTTTCCCCCTATGCTGAATCCAACCCGCCGCCACAACCCAAAAAGCGCTGCACCATCTACGTGGATGCGTTCAACTGGTATTTTGGCATATTCCAGCACAACCCGGCGTGGAAATGGCTGAATGTCCAATCGCTTTTTGAGGCGTTGCGGCTGGATGAGGATGTTGTCAGCGTCAAATTTTTCACGGCGCTGGTTGATCCGATGAAACACATCAGCACCCGGCGTGACCGCCAAAAACGATATTTGAAGGCACTCGGCACGTTGCCCAAAGTCAGAATCATCCTGGGTAAATATCAGGAGCGCACTGTCACCTGCCAGGCCCGCGACTGCATGCGCCGCCTCGAATACCAAGTGGCCGAGGAAAAAAAGACCGACGTGAACATTGCGATCAATCTGCTGGAAGACGCCGTTCGGGGGCTGACCGATTCAATGGTGATTGTGTCCGGCGATTCCGACCTTGAACCCGCCGTCGAATGGGTGCGCCAGAATTATCCGCACGTAAAAATCACCGTGTATGTTCCGGTTTTGGAGGACGAGCGCCAACAGCGCCGCAACGACAATTATCACCGCATGGGAGTGACCTGCAAACCGCTCCCGTTGACAGACATTCCACGCCACTTATTTCCGGCCACGGTCCGGGTGAACGAAAACGAAGCGATCACTCGTCCGCCTGAATGGATTTGAAAACATCGTCAGGCGAGGCGCGGGGCCGCGCTGCTCTGACGTATGGCCCGGAGTGCGAAGCAGGGAGCCGTAGCTTGTGGAATGAATCGCTTTTATCAGCCCCCGTACTGTTTGGTCAGCTTCCCGCTCTTGGTGTAAATGCCCGCCCGCACCATCGTCGCCAGCCGTTGTTCAGGCGACATGGCGGTAATCTTCTTGACTACTCGGCGGTAGAGCGACCGCATCTCTTTGCCCGTGCGAGGCGGGGCCGCAAATCCATTGCTCGTTTTCGAAGACACGCCCACAGCCACAGATTGTTGAATGACGACGGTTTCGACAAATGAAAAGTGCGGCTACGCTCAAGGCTGACGAGATGCGCGTCGCTTCTTAGCAGCGCGCGCCTTGGCGGAGGACGGAGCATATGCGATTATGTTGGTCTGAAATTCGGACGTATGGCGAGACATGGCTATGAATGGTGCGCCACGGGTCAGTTAAGGGTATTGGCATATACCAATACCCCTAACTGACCCCTTTCTCGGCGTTTTCCATAGCATCGCAAGGCTTGCCTCGGGGGGGTGGCCTGCCACCCAGGGGTGAGGCGACAAGGAGGGTTCAATTCCCTTCGCTGACGGAAAAATTGGATTGAATTCTCGGGGCCGGAAGTGCTCGATTTGCTTGCACTTCACTTGCGTCTCTTTGTAAGTGGTGGATTATTCATGGAGCGGGCGAAGGGAATCGAACCCTCGTTAATTACCGAGGGGGCATTAACCAATAGCTTCGGGCGTTGCGGGAGATGAAAATATGTTTTTAGCCTATCAGTACGTTGCAGTGGCATTAATGGTTTCGAATATTAACTGGGCGGTGCCGCGGCTTGGTCTGGTGGAAAATCTGCCGGTGGAGACGAGCACTCTGAGGTATACCAATGTAACTGCTCCTAACCTTTGGGGGTTTGAGGCGTTTTCCACTCCGCCAGCCTTATGGGCCGGCGATATTCCGAATCAACCAAAGTTTTCAGGGCGGGTGACAACGGACAATTACAGTTATGGATTCTCTGACGCCGGAAGACTGGTGTTTATAGTTAAAGGCAATATTTGGGATACCTGGCCCGTGGCCAGAAGGAATGATTGGCTTTCCAGGCAGTCCTCAACGATTGGCACGAATGACGCGTACCACCTCGCCACGAACTGGCTCTGGAAAATGGGGGTGAATGTGTCGGCGCTAGAACGAAGCAACCGCTGCGTAGTCAGCCAGCAATTTCGATGGCGGAACGAGGAAGCAAATTTAAAGGATATGCTTCCGCTTTTCGATTTGGAATGGGGACCAAAACCGGGAACAGACGTTTGGATTGAAATTGATGGCCGAACAAAGGAGTTGGTTTTTCTTCGGCTTGAAGAGAGCTCATGGGCGACCGTTCCTGCGGTCGAACTGCGGAACTGGCGGAAGCTGATCAGAATTAGTGACGCAGATTATTTGAGGTATTCGGACCAGCAACGAAGGAATCTCATCGCAGAATATGCGTCATCCGAGCTGCGGTTGGGCGCCGGGACGAACAATTCTTCAGTCGATACCGTTCCGCCAAGCAAGGAGCATCATTGATGGCTTGGACCTGCGATTGAGATGCACGATGAAGTGTAGGCGGTAAAGGGAGGACCTCCTGCCATGGCCGGGGGCGGGCGTGGTAAAAGCTGGGCATGAAGTTTTGGCATGCGGCTACGCCGATGTCGGCCAACGGAGGTATTGTATGGCGGCGTTTGAGAATAGGATTATCGGGAGTGTATCCAATTTCTGCCAAATACTACAATGGTTCCGCAATCCGCCACAGAGGGCTATACACGGATGCGCGCACAGGCCGCGGACACGGCCAGTACCTGATTTGGCTAAAGCAGTCGCGTCATGGGATAAACTCCCGGCGGTTCTTAAGGCGGCGATTCTGGCAATCGTCAATTCGAGGGAGGGGGGGTGAACGGAAATCTGCTCTGCTGGAAGATTAGGCGGCTCTCAACTTCGCGTCCGTGCCTGGCCACGAAGAAGCGCGGCTTCAATGAGTTCGGGGTCCAGCCGGGCGTTGGTCCGGCGCAGACTTGCCAGTGCAGTTGGCAAATCAACCATCCCTCGTTTGGCGGCTTGTTCCAGCAAACCAATGGTTCCGACCACAGCCAGACCGCACTGCCTGGCCGCGTTGCGCCCAGCCTTGTCGTCCATCAGCACCGCGTCGGCGTGGATTTCCTTGGCGAGGCAAATAGCTTCCCGTTCACCCAAGGCGGCAGCGCGGATGCCCACTGGCGCACCGCGGGCGGCGTGTTGGGCTGCTGCATTTCGCGGAACACCGTCGGCGGAATCACCACTTGGTGGAACAACTGGGGCAACACGTCGGCCGCGTGGCACAAAATCAGGTAGTCAATGGTGAAGTATCAGAAACAACGACGCTCACGAGCCGGAAAGAATTTTTTCCAGCGTGACCTTGTCATCCGAGAGATCGGCGGGGGAATAATTCAGCGGCACAGAGCGCTGGCTCAAAAAGGCTTCGGTTTGCCAATAGTCCAGCCCCAGCATCGTGCCTGCCTGCCGTTGCGAAAGGCGTCCGGCGCGATAACCTTCAATGGCTGCATCCTCCAAAATGTGACGGCCAATCGCATCCGGGGTGTCTCCCCATTGGCGGGCAATTTGGTCGGGCATTTCGACGGTCACTTGCATGGCCTTGAGAACTTAGCACGGCTCCGAACTCCTGACAAGCACCTTGGGAAAACTGCTAAGCAACGCCAGGGCCGCTCTAACGTCTTGAGACATCGCCGAGGAGGTAGCGGAGAACCAAGGGGACGCGTCGGCCCATCTTCTCCAGGAAGGCCGGACAGGTGCTGTCTCTGACTCTACGCTGGCGGTGCGCCCATGCTCGATATTCACCCTGCACAGCGCGGCGGAGGATCCCGAGCACCGTTGCCGCCACGGGATGGCGCACCCGGCAACGATCCTCCCCGCTGCTGACGTCGAGGCGGTCGTGTGTGCCGTTTTCAATGCTCCAGTATTGGCGGGCTAGCTCCAAGAGCCGGGCCGCGCCTGCTTTCTCGGCGCTCAGACTGGTGACGATCCAAACTGTTTCCACCTCCTGTCGTCCGCTCTTGAGCTCGCGGATGCGTAATCGGACAACGGGGTCAGTTAAGGGTATTGGAATATGCCAATACCCTTAACTGACCCCTTTACGGGTCTATGGGACGCCCGTGAGAACTTCCGCATCCCCGGCGCGCAAGTCAAGCCACTGGGGACGTGGGATAAGTTCGCGCAAGTGCTCCTGATCTCCAACGAGTTTTTCTTCATCAACTGAATCGTTCTGGCTTCGACTTTTCGGTTGCATTTAAGTTGGGCGCGGCGTAGAAAAATTGTCCTTTGAAGCAAACGCTGGCATGCAAGGCAATTTGAATTCCAAGTCATTTATGGGATCGTGCAAGAGACGTCTATTTCACTTGCTGGCGCAAATCGTCGGCCTCAACTTGATTTTGGCTGGCGTCTTAATGCCAGTAGGTTCCGTTTTAGGTCAGGTTGTTGGTCAACAACAGGCGGCTGTCGCGCAGCCGAGGGGTAAACAAACGCTCCACGGCCATGTTCCTTCGATCACAGCTCGCCTGCAACCGGTTGGTCGTTTGGCGCCGTTAACCCGTCTGGGTATCATCATCGGCCTGCCATTACGCGGGAAACAAGAGGCCGACACACTGTTTAAACAAATCTATGACCCGGGAAGTTCCGATTATCACCAGTATTTGACCCCCGTGCAGTTCACAGCGCGATTTGGCCCAACCAAAGAGGATTATCAGGCTCTCACAGATTTCGTTGAAGCCAATGGCATGACGGTCACAGGAACACAACCCAATCGCACGTTGCTGGATGTTAGTGGGACGGTCGCGCAAATAGAGAAAATGTTCCATGTTAGCCTTCTTATTTACCAACATCCAACCGAACCGCGAACTTTCTTTGCTCCGGATGTTGATCCATCTCTAGATTCGGTCGTGCCCGTCCTGCACATCAGCGGCTTGGACAACTACATCCGTCTGCACTCCAACATGCACCGGAAGAAACCAAATCCGCGGAATGCCACCCCACAAAACGGCTCTGGGCCAAGCGGTAATTATATGGGCAACGATTTTCGTGCCGCCTACGTGCCGGGAGTCAGTTTGACTGGTTTCGGGCAGGCGGTTGCTTTGGTTGAATTCGACGGCTACTATCCAAACGACATCGCCATTTATGAAGGCAAAGCTGGCATACACACCGTACCCTTGTCGAATGTGTTGTTGGATGGATTCAGCGGCACGCCAGGCAGCGACAATGGCGAGGTTGCTCTGGATATTGAGATGGCGATTTCAATCGCCCCTGGATTGTCTAATGTTTTTGTTTACGAGGCCATCAACAACGACGTGGTTTCGGTTGATAATGACATCTTGAACCGCATCGCCACGGACGATCTAGCCAACCAAATCAGTTGTTCGTGGACCGGCCTTAACATCGACGCAAGCACAGAGCAGATTTTTCAAGAATTTGGCCTGCAAGGGCAAAGTTTCTTCAACTCCAGTGGCGACAAGGATGCTTACGTCGGAGGGGTTCCATCGCCAGTCGACGAGCCGAGTATCACAATTGTGGGTGGAACATCCTTGACGATGAGCGGTTCAGGTGAAGCGCGGGTTTCGGAATCAGTTTGGAATGATAACAACGGTACAGGTAGTGGCGGCGGAATCAGCGCTTCGTACCCAATCCCGGAGTGGCAACAGGGAGTTGATATGAGCGCTAATAGGGGATCGAAGAGGATGAGAAACCTACCCGATGTTGCCATGGTCGCCGACGACATTTTTGTCGTTGCGGACAATGGCCAAGAAGAGGCAATAGAAGGGACTAGTGCCGGCGCGCCTCTTTGGGCTGGTTTTATGGCGCTCGTCAACCAGCAGGCAGAGACAAACGGCATGCCACCGGTGGGTTTTATCAATCCAGCGATTTATGGGATTGGTCAGAGCACAAATTACGGCTCCTGCTTCAATGACATTACATCTGGGAATAACACTAGCAGTGCCAGCCCAAACCAGTTTTTCGCAGTTTCCGGCTACGATCTCTGCACTGGATGGGGCACGCCGAGCGGCACTGACCTCATAAATGCGCTTACATATCTTATGGTGATCGACCTGGGAACACTGGGAGGGAGCATCAGCGAAGCACTTGCTATCAACAACATGGGCCAAGTGGTAGGGGATGCTTATGCTAGTGGGGACCTCGCCGACTATGCCTATCTTTATAGCGAAGGGGCAATGATCAATTTGGGAACACTCGGCGGCGATGACGACGGCAGCATGGCCTGCGCTATCAACAACAAGGGTCAAGTCGTTGGGTTCTCATGGAACTGCGTCTCGAACCGCGCCTTCCTTTATAACGCAGCAAGGATGACTGACCTGGGTACTTTGGGAGGCGCTTACAGCCAAGCTTCTGGTATCAATAACAGTGGACAGGTTGTAGGTTATGCCAACACCGTCGCAGGCCCCTGGCATGCCTTTCTCTATTCCGCAGGAACGATGAGCGACTTGGGAACGCTAGATAGCGACACGAACGCCGAGAGTGAAGCGACCGCCATAAATGACAACGGCCTAATCGCCTGTATCAATTACTACCCAGGAACTGATGAAGCGTACCTTTATAATATGGGAGCGATGACCTACTTGGGTACACTGGGCGGCAGTTACAGTGATGCCTACAGCATTAATGACAGCAACCAAGTGGTTGGGTTTTCTACAATCAGTGGCAACGACTTCGGCTATGCCTCTCTGTTGGGCCATGCATTCCTTTATTGTGCAGGGACTATGACTGACTTGGGTACATTGGGAACCAATGGAAGCGAAGCCACGAGCATAAACAACAAAGGTCAGATTGTGGGGTTTACTTATGATTACAATACTGGCGGAGAAGGCTGTGCCTGTCTTTACGCGGGAGGCAGGTTTATTGACCTGAACACTTGGATCGATCAAACGTCCGGATGGACGTTGTTGTGCGCAAACGGCATCAACGACAAAGGCCAAATAGTTGGTTATGGTCTCAATCCATTGGGCCAAAGACACGCTTTTTTGCTCACCAGATATATTCCGGCGGTTGCAACAAAGCTGCCAATGCTTGTTGTAACTTCAAGTCGAACCGATAGCGAATTGACTCTTGCTTGGAGTGGAACCAGAGGACAAACATGGCAATTACAGGTACAAGACCGATCTTTCTCAGGCAAGCTGGATTGATTTAGGAACCGCCATCATCGCAACCAATTCCACGACGACGGTATCCATTGCCATCGGACCAGAAGCAGAAGGATTTTATCGCCTGTTGCTATTGCCGTGAAATTGAAAGGGAGCAATGAACCGAGCACAGTAAAAGGGGTCAACCCATAGTTTCGTTCGTTTTTGCCTGTTTTCTCGATCATTTTGTTGCCTTCGTTGGCTGCAGCGCCGTTCCTTTCCCGTTGGATTGCATCCATTTATGCAGTTCGGCGTTGGCGCTCTT
Source organism: uncultured Verrucomicrobiae bacterium (assembly GCA_963764165.1). Taxonomy (GTDB): domain Bacteria; phylum Verrucomicrobiota; class Verrucomicrobiia; order Limisphaerales; family Palsa-1400; genus Palsa-1400. The sequence goes on along the minus strand of CAVXRD010000001.1, from coordinate 915,844 downwards.
TGATGTTCCCAATCCCACCCGCACGGCGATTCTCTTGATCGGCAGAAAGTGAAAGGGGCGCCCATTAGGGCATTGTGTCAGACCAACTCAATCACATATTTTTGTCGCGGTCATTGCCCGCACTTCCGAGCTGATTTGATATCCGCGCCCGGACTTGCGCCGCCGCCCGCAATCAAACAACCGCAAACATGCGCCTGTGTTGGGTGACTTCAAAATATGCAATGAGATTACCAAAGCAAAAAACGGTTTTACATTTTCCAGGCGTGCGCGTTAAACCACTCTGCCATCTCTCCAGCCATGACGCTAATGCGGCCAAAACCGCTGCGATGCGCAATGGTTTTCGGGGCCTTCTGCCACAACTCAATCCGACAAAGAAGACCCATTCACGGGGTTGATGGCCATTAATCCCGCCGACTGCGCCAGCAAAACCTGTTCGTCGTCGAAACTGACAAACAGATCCGCGGCAAATTCCTTTGCGTAAGCGACATGGAGCAAATCCGTTGCCGGACACGAGCGGGCAAAGGCGTTCTCCGCGCTGATTTCGCTGGCCGTCCGAAGCACATCCCTCCAGTCTGCTTCGATGTGCAGTAAATAACCGAGGCGCACGTCCGTTTCAATCCGGTAAATCAACGCCTTGGCTTCTGCCTGACTGAGGCTCCGTTTGCGGTCGGGATTGCGTGTCAGTTGTCGAATAGTATTCAAAACTTCCACCCGGTGCCAGGGCGACCAAAACCAAACGTCGGTTTCATGGCCTTTGTAAAACTGCAAGGCAGGCCTGTGAAAAGTGTCATGCCGGATGCGGCTTGCCACAACAAAGCTCGAATCCGCATAAAGATTCATTTTTTAAGCTTCCGAATCAAGCTGGTGAAATTCACCCTGGGACGTTTTCCCGGAAAAATCTCCTCGGCCTCCCGCTGCAAATCAGCCGCAGTTTTCATGGGGCGGCATCCCGCCTTCGTGACCATGAAGTTGGGGTTCCCATTATCCGTCACCAGGAGTGTTTGCCCCGGCCGCAGACTCTTGACGAGGCCCGGAGCATGAAAGAACTCGCGCGTGCTAATTGTTTTCATGGTGTCTAACGTATCCGTTGGACATCTGCTTCGCAAGCGCATCGATCCGTTCGGTGCATGAGTTCTGAAGGCAGCTTTAAGTTAGAGTATTCACATATTCTGGTCGCGATCATTGCCCCTTCTTCCGAACTGATTTGATATCGCCGCCCGGACTTGCGCAGCCGCCCGCAATCAAGCAACCGCAAACATCCGCCTGTATTGGGTGACGTCAAAATATGCAATTACAGTATGTTGGCGACGCCTTTTTCGGTTCCTCCACATTTTCAATGCAATAGCCGCGTGGTATTTCAGTTCCCGACCCGCCGAACAATCCCAACGGGATTGGGATCATCTAGCCAAGGGTTGCCCGATTCCGAGAGGGCTACCCTGGGTCAACGCCAAGAAGCCATCAACTCTGAAAGAGTTGCATCGCCTCCATAAGCATCTGATATTCAACCCTTTCAGGGTTGTGAACTTTTAATCGCCATGACCCAGCGTAGGCCCTCTCAGAATCGAGCCAACGCTGGGCTGAATGATAAAATCCCTTCGGGATTTACGGACAGGCTTTCGGAGCAACCGTCAGTGAGAGCATCGCATTCCACTGAAAACGTGAAGGGCCCGCCCCCCGCGCCCCCGCTGATGTTTTTGCCTCCGGTCTCACCCGGACAATCGATATTTCGTTTGTCATGCTCCCATATATACCACAGAAACGTGCATTTGCAAAAGTAATTGACAAAAGCGCTTGCGGCATTATTTTCTCCCTGTTGCCGTTGGCAGCCCGTTAAAGAACTATGGACATTGCAGCTGAGAGGAGTTTTGGGTTGGTTCGCGGAGAGACGAGCGAGCATTTCCGAACGGATCTGGGAGTGAGGAACGACAAAGAACCGAGCCAAAAGGCCCTCAGCCCTAAGGGTTTCGCCAAAAGTGGCCCGGCGACTGCGTTGCTCCTCAGTCACAGGTCCAGTTTGGACATGCTCCTTCGTCCCGCCTTGTCGGCGGGCCACTTTTGGCGAAACTGCAGTGTCCATAGTTTTTTAACGGGCTGCTTGGGCGTGTTCTTTGACATTTTGCGGATTCGCGCCCCAGGGTGGTGTCAGGCAAGGCAGACGCATCTTAATTCTTGTAATCTATTGAAAATCAACGAGGCCAAGCTCGTTGATTGGTAGGGACGCCTCGCCGAGGCGTCCGGGGTGAGGCATCATTCATGCACAACGCCAGAAGCATTTCACGCGCAACCGGACGCCTCGGCGGAGACTGTCTCAAAACTCAAAAACGGCTTTAAAAAGCACCACAAAAACACCCTCGCCGAAAATAAAAATGCGCCATATCGCAAATGAAAGAGTCGTAGTATTGACACACTTTGAGGATTTTGTAGTTTTGAGACAATCTCGGCGAGGCGTCCCTACCACAGAATTAAGATGCGTCTGCCCTGTGGTGTTAGGCAGGGCGACTTAATAAACCGCGAGGGCATGATTGAATGTGGTGGAGGCCCTCAATAATATTTCGGCGGCGACGCAGCGCCGCCCTACCTCAATTTGGCAGGGCGGACCTGCGTGTCCGCCCAAATATCCTCCCCGCTTAAAATCACACCCAAACCGTGATTGGGGCGTTGCACGCTATTGCACCCTATTGCACCCTTGGTTTTTGCGGCAAAAACCTCATTGCCCCATGACCCCGGACATCGCCCAATACCCCGGATGGTCGCGCTCCCAAAATCAATGGCGTGCGAGACAAAATTCTTCGTGTCCTTTGTTTCCTTGGTGTGGAAATTCCCCGATGTTCCGAAAATGTTGCTGGTTGTAACGGTCATGTTGCCAGTTTGTTGCCAGTTTGTAGCTACTTAAATGCCTTATAGTCAACAATGTAGCGGGTGTTGCCCCTTTTTGGAGATTATATAATGATCACATCGCGCAACCGCCACGGCGCCTATACTGAGGCGCACGATGCCGCTCCTCCCTCCTAATCTCCAACGAGTTTTTCTTCATCAACTGAATCGTTTCGGCGCAGCAGCCAGTGCAACTGGCGTGCACGCGGGTGTGATAAAAAGCGGTGATGGACGCAGGCCTTAGGAGGAGCGCGACCGGGTCGCAGACCAGTTATAGCACGTTGAACGAAAGGCGCTGATTGATCGCAGCGCGCTGCGGCTGATTCTCCATCGATTCGCTCCGTCGAACACAGCCGCTCCACTTAATGTGAATCGGCAATGATTGCATTACGTGAACCAGTCTCGTAAGAATTGACGAATATTATATGGATGATCTGAAAAGTGAATTGGCGGAACTGAAGGAATTCATCGCGGATTTGAAGGCCGACCGCGCGGCGGCAAAAGAAAAGGAGCGCAAGGAGGCGTGGACCAAATACGTTTCCTTTACGGTCGTGCTCTTCGCCGTCATCGCCTCCATCGGCACGCAATGGGCCGGAAAATCCTCGAGCTTGAACCAGATGTCGCAATTGCAGGCTTCGGATTTTTGGAATTTTTACCAGGCGCAATCGATCAAGCAGCATCTGTTTGAATTGAACCGCGCGCAATTGGTGAGGAGTTCATCCGCCAATGACACCGCTGATATGCAGAAGACCTATGATGCCAAAATCAAGGATTACAACGACCGCAAGAATGATATCCGGGAAGCTGCCCACAGATACGAGGCCCGCCAGAAAGCCGCCAGCCAGATCGGCGGCAGCCTTGCGCTGGCCAGCTCGTTTTTTTCCGTAGCCATCGCCATGGCGTCCCTGTGCCTGCTGACCAAAAAGAAGCCGCTTTGGATCTGCTCGATCATCTTTGCCGCCGTCGGCATTTTTGAAATGATCATGTCGCGGCTTGTCAACGTGCCGGATGTTCCGAAATTGCAATTGTGATGAAAGGGTCCATTTCGCCTCTTTATGGGCTTATTCCGCAACCTCGCCCGGAAGTTTAAGGAGCCTTCCTGCCATCTCACTCCTGAAGAGAAAACGTGGATGGAGAGCCGAATAATTTGGTTGCGAGAGCAGTTCGGACCCGACCCAATTCGCCGCCCGCCGCTGGATCCCACGTCCGAACTATTGCCAAAGAAGTGGGATCGTTCATACGCGGACGGGAACGATTTGTTTCAGCGACTATGCGGCTTCATGCTGGTTGATCCGTCTCGGCTTGAACTGCAGTATTACTCGGAGCGGGAGCCGATCCAAGCGATGCCTTGGTTTCATGGATCATCGCAGCGTTCGGGCCCCGCTGGTTTGTACGTGCACCCGGACAAGGACGGGCGGCTAATAATCGCGTTGGATGCCAATGGATTGAACCGCCCAGCCGCTTTGGCCGCAACCATTTGCCACGAGCTTGCGCACGTCCATCTGCTGGCTGACGGACGAATCACACGCGACGCGAAGGACAGCGAACCCCTGACTGATCTGCTCACGGTTTATTTCGGAGCTGGGATTCTGACTGCGAACGCAAGGTTTCAATTCAGCCAATGGCAAGATGGCCGCCGACAGGGATGGAGCGCGAGCAGCCTCGGCTATTTATCAGAAGCGCAATTCGGCTACGGACTCGCCTGCTATTCGTGGTTTCGCGGCGAGGCTGTGGCCACATGGCAAAAGCACTTGCGCGAAAACATTGAATACTATTTCGACGAGTCGATGCATTTTCTCAGGGGAACTCATGATACCACTATCGGCTTCGATTTAGCATGACGTGCCAGATTCGGTTTCGGGAGCGCATTGTCCGGGTGCCCAGATGGCCAATCTCATCCCCCAATCCGCCGTAGCATTCTGACATCGCGTAGCTTGACGGATCATTGGCGGGCGACCATGCTTGCCGTATGAAGGTGGATCATATTCGCCGCCGTCTTTCGGGAGGGTTCAAGCCATTTGCGATTGTGACTTCAAGCGGAGATAAATTCGTGGTTCCCCATCCGGAGTTCATCATCATCCACCCGCGAACAGTAGTAGTTGTGGAGAAGGACGGCTATGCCGCTGTTCTCGATCCGCTGCATATTGTGGGATTGCAAGATATTCGTGCGGCCGAAAATGGCCGCCCCAAACCCCGGCGCCGCTAAGGGTTCTCCTTTGCCCTGATGATAATGGCCTGAGCGAGGAATTTCACACTGTCCTCGCGGCTGTTCTCGAGGAACTTCATGACTTTGGCAAGAGGGAACGTAAACCCGCTCTTTCCGTCCCATAAGATGCCGGCAGTGCCTATGCCTTCGCCGAACATCGTGATTTGAGAGCTCAGGCGCGATGCCTCCTTATAATCGAGCCAATGATCTGTATTGATGTGCCCTCGAATAACTTCTCCAACGTAAGCACCAGATCGAAGAATCACTTTGGTCAGGGCTCGGTTGTCAAAATCACGATCGCGCACCATTTCCAAGTAGTCATCGACGACAGCGAGGCTTTCAACGGAAAAATCAAAGGCGTTCCGGTCCAGATTTTCAGAGCCAGGAGTTGGATCATCGGGAAGATTAAAGAACATATGCGCCAAGTCCTTAAACGCTTCGTCCTGTATTTTGGGTTTGCGACTGAAAAATCCCATGATCCATCGCTTTTTTCGCTGCAATTGTCAGCCTTCCGAATCGAAGAATCAAGCGCAAAGAAGTCCGCCCGAGAAGTTCGAGCACGTTCATCCCGTTATGCAATGATAGCCCGCGTTTTCTCCGCCTCTGAGAAGCTGGTTTGGATTTAACGACTTGCTTCTTTGACGGCATCGCTGCTCACTGAACGAATTTTCCGAGGAGCGCCTCGTCGCTTACCGCCGCCAGCAAATAGACCTTCTTGTCATCGGACCACGTCGCGATGGTGGCCTGATCGACGCGGCCGAAGACTGGACCTCCCGGCGGCGGGCTGCCTTTCAATTTATCGCGGTCCGCGACAAACAACCACAAGTCACTCTGGTCGCCCGGCGGAAGGGGACGGCCGGTTTTGAAGCAGAGCATGGAAACGCGCTTGTCTTGCCAGCTCTTTACGGCGCAGCCCACTAACTGGGTGGTCTTCAGGCCATTTGGCAGCGTGTAATTTGTCGGCGCCTCGCTCTCCGCCAGAAAACTTCCGATTTCCAGCGCATTCGTCGAAAGCTTATCCATCCCGTATCTTTGCAGCGCGCTTTCCGTCATTTGCGCGCAATAAGCGGCGAACGGTTCCGGCCCGCGATGCCAGGCTCCCATTTTCACCGAAATCAGTAATGCCAAAGCAGCGGCGGCGGCAAGGATCGGACGCCAGTGCTTGAGCATCGACAAACGCTGCACCTTGCGCTCGGAAATGATTTGCTCCTTCAATCCCGCCGGAACCGGGATGCTGCGCATTTTCCCGCGCATGATCCGGTACGATTCGCAATGGTCCTCAAACCAAGCGCGCAATTCGGGATCGCTCTTGGCCAGTTGCAGCGCCTGGCGAAAATCCGGATCCGTCTCATCCGCCGAACCGGGCCGGAACAAGACGAGAATTTCTTTGGCTTCGGCGATCGTCACATTTCTCCTCCCGCTTGGCTTTGCGCTGTGCCGCTGCCGGTGACGAGGTTCTTCAATTGCGCCAGGCCCCGTGCCAGACGCGATTTGACGGTGCCGATGGGAACATCCAAAATATTGGCGATTTCCTGATACGAACAATCTTCCATGTAAAATAAAGCGACCGGCGCGCGATAGACTTCATCCACCCGCCCGAGCGCTTCGACCGCGTGGGCTGCATCCAATTGGCGCGCGGCCTGGGGATGGATCACGGGCAATTCGCCATCGACCGCCGACAATTCCGAGTGGGGAAAACGGGCGTGAGAGCGGCGCGTTTCCAGGAAGGCGCGGTAGAGCGTCGTGAAGAGCCACGATTTCACCTTGGACTGGTCCCTGAGCTGGTGCCCTTTGGTGGCCCACATATAAAACGTCTGCTGAGTCAAATCGCATGCATCGGGCTCTGAATGAGTCAAACTCATGGCGAAGCGGTAGAGCGGCTCATAATGACCCGCCACCACCGATTCAAATTCCGGGCCTGGCATACGTGTTTATTAATTATGAGTCACAAAACAGCAAAATGTTCCTGAAAATCTTTATAAAAGTTTGGAACAAATTGGAAGCCCGTTCATCAAACGTATGGGTTTGCGCCTGTGTTGGAGCGCCGGGTACCAACGCTTTCCCGTCGTATGCCAGGTGCAAGCCCGTCTTTCCTTCCCATTGTCGCTTCGGCTCGACCTCCCTTGTCACACTAATTCCAAGTTTTCGAGCAATCGCACGTTTTTTGGGAACAAATTCTCGATCTTTTGCTCATACCTGAAAAGACCACAAATGAAACATATCAACAGGCTGACCACATTTATCGTAATTTCGGCCATGACGGCCCTTTGGCAAGCATCGCAGGCGCAGCAGCAGGTGACCGTCTCGCCGCCAAATTTCACCGTCACCACCCCAGGCAGTGAATATGAATTTGTCGTCAACGGTCAAAGCTCGGGACAGGCCGCACAAGACGCCAATGTCGACGACAGCTACAACTTCACCGTCTCGGCAGGCGCAACTTACCAATTCACCATCAACTCCGCTTCCATTCATCCGGTGGATATCTGCACAAATCCGACGACGAGCGCGCACTATTCCGGGGCCAGCGCCCAGGCAGTGAGCAGCGGAACCATCACGGTGGCGATTCCGGCCGCTAATTATCCCGCAAGACTCTATTATATCTGCAATTTCCACACGTTTTACGGGGTGATTAACGTCACACCGCCGCAAGCGCCGGCGCCCACCCGCGTGTTGAAAACAACTGTGTCCAGCAATATCGTGCTGACGTTTTTCGGCGGGACAAACACGATGCAGCTTCTCCCGCAATACAGCTCGAATCTCGCTTCTGGAGTTTGGGCGACCGTGCCGGGTTACACGAACACGTTTGGCACGACGAGCAGCAACACCTTTTCCGGGACGAACACGACCAGCTTCGAGCGGCTGGACCAGATTTGCGGCCCGAATGTTTTCCTGCGAATCAAGCAGGTGGTTCCGTAACAGCGCGTCAACTATTGGGATTTTTGCGGCAGCGGCACGCCGAAAAGCCGGGCGTAGTAGGCGATTTGCGAATTCGGGTCCAGGTCGGGTTGCACCAATTGAAACGATCCCTGCCCGGCGCCGCCGCCCGCCTGCGCGTACCACAGCGAATGCGTCCCATCCGATTCCGGCTCCCACATGAAGCCGACAATGCGATCTCCCGAGCCAAGATCGTTGAGATTGTCGGCGAGGTATGAACTCGCGGCCGACGAAAGCATTTGCGCCCGCGACTGTCCGAGCGCCTGTTGCAATTGATCCGCAAATCCGGCGCGCGCGGCGTTGATGTCCTGGGTCAAATCCGGGATTTGATACGTCAGCGCCGAATCAAAATGCATGGCTGAGGGTGTGTCGGAATTGGCCAGCGGCCCCCATCCGGCGGGCGGGTCAACCGCTGCCATTTTCGAGATTTCGATCTTGTGAAATTCTTCCACCAGATAGTCGAACGCTTTTTCCGTCGCGTCACGTTCCCCGGGGGACATGCCGTAAAGCGCCGCCGCTTCATCTGTCAGCCTGCCGCCCTCAAACAATCGAAATGAGGCGTTCGTCAAGTATTGCTTCGGCAGATACATGAAGCTTGCGCCAGCAGGCCAGCCGCCGTTGCGCGACGGATCGGGATCGGGGGGCGCGTGAGTATCCGCGATTTCGCGGGGATCGCCGCCAGTTTTCGCAATGGGCGTGCGGAGGGATTCAGACCGGATCGCGGCAAGGCGTTGCTCTGCGGCATCGGATTTTGATTTCGCAGCCGCGGCGCGGGCTTCCAGTTCCGCAACCGCGGCAGCCAAACGACTGTTCTGCACGTCCACGGAACGCAGACCGGTTGCCTGATGCTTCCACACCAGGACGCCAATGACGGCGATGGCGACGGCAATGACTAGTTTTTTCATAACGGCCGTGGTTAGGGTTGTTTCGCAGGCGAGGGATTATTTTGCTGGGCCGCCCAAGTGTCGGCATAGGCTTGCAGTTGGGGCGGCAGCGGCATTCCGTTAAGCTGGCTCAGCGAGCCGATGGTGGATCCCCTGCTGTCGCTGTTCATCAATTCCAGTCCGGCGGGATTATCAATGAGCATCAATTTCCTCCCATTCGCGCCGAAATCGTTGAACAAATCCTGGAACATGGGCGTCGCCTGCTCCCAGAACGCCTCAGCCCGATCCTGGCCGATCAGCGCGGCCACTTGCGCCTGATACTGATCCCGGACCTGCGCGCCTTCGTCGGCGAAGGCGGCAGTGTCCATGGTCACCGTCGGCTTGCTGCCATTGGCAAAAGTCCCTTCCGTAATTTGGCTGTGCGAGGCGGCCAACTGTTGAAATTGCTTGAATTCGTTTTGGCACAATTCGCGCAATTGTTTTGCCTCGTCATCGGAAAGGCCGAGCGCCGCTTCGAGGGCGGGCCGGGGCGATCCGTCACCTTCCAGCGGCGGCAATTGGTAGCGATTCGTTTTGCCATCCTGCCCGATGCGTTCGGCGAAGGGCGCGAAACGAATCTTCGCCATCACGGATTTTGGCAGGCGGACGTAAGGCGAATTTTCATCCCAGGCGTAAATGTCCAGTTTGGGAGCGGGTGCCTTGGATGTTTTATTGACTGTCGAGTTCCGCAAGGCCTGCGCTTCCAGGCTGGCGATCTTGCCAGCCGTTCGTGCGCTGGCGTGCTCGTTCTTGAGAATTTCAAGGCGCAGCGCAGAGAGTTTGGAATTGAGCTGGCTGGATTCCTTGCGGGCACGCACTAGCGAATGCAATTGATAACCCAGCGGCAGGCCGGCAAGCGTCAAGCAAAGGGCGGCCGTTTGGAGTTTGGTAAGGCTCATATACTTAATGATTGGAATTGTGAAATGCCCAAAAGTATGGGCCCCTCCCACCGCCAGCGCTGCCTTCGCCGTTCCCGCGGCCAAGCCTGCGGGAACGGCGTGGGCTGGGGATGGCTGCAATGCCAGCGCCACTACCGCCGCGCCCGCGAGCGCAAATCCGCGGCGGCGGAATCTTTCCGTAAGGGCATCGAGCGCCCTGGCCACGCGTTTTTGCGCGGTGTCTTCGGTGATGCCAAGCGCCGCGCCCACTTCGCGCAGCGATTTGTCACCGAAATAGCGAAGCACCAGCACTTCGCGGTCAGCGTCGCGCAATTCCAGCAGCACTTCGTCCAGAACAGGCATGATGGTGGAGAGGATGGATTCGTCGGATTTCATGCAGGCGCCAATTTGAATTGCGGTTCCCTCGCGTTGCCGGCGGCGGATTTCGCCGCGCTGCTCGTGCTGGGCAAGATGGACGGCGGTTCGATGCAGCCATCCGCCGAGGGAAGGATGGCTCGCCAGCCAGACAGCGCGTTTGGCCAGCAGGATAAAGACCTGCTGCGCCACCTCGCCCGCCAGCGCCGAATCCGCCGTGCGCCTGAGCGCCACCCCGTAAACCATTGGCATGTGGCGCTGCACCACGATCGCAAAAGCGTCGTCCGCGCCATCGCAAACGTAACGCTTCAGCAATTGGGAATCGGTGTAACTCTCAGACATTCTGCAATACTATTCCCACCAGCCGCCGATTTCCGAAAATTTTTTCAACTCGCCGTGGCCCCTCCTAATTTCCGGTCGAATTGCGCCAGCCACGGCGGGCTATGGCCGTGGATCGATATGTCTTCGCGGCGGCGCGGGCCGAACGTCTTTTCGAGCAGCCATTCCACACGATCCCAGAACCGGATTCCATCAAGCATGACGCATCAGCAAGTTGCCTCTCCTTTCAATACCCAATCACGCGAATTGCTTTCACCGGCGATCCACTTTACTCTGTCCGACCGCCGACCAAAGGCCGGCGGGTTAAAATGCTGATTGTACAGAAATTCGGCGGGACTTCAGTCGCCAACCCGGAGCGCATCAAAAATGTCGCGGAGCGGGTGGCTCGTTATCATTCCAAGGGCAGCCAGGTAGTGGTCGTGGTCTCAGCGATGAGCGGCGTGACCGACAGCCTGATCAAGATGGCCAAACAATTAATGCCGCTGCCTAATGAACGCGAAATGGACATGCTCCTGGCCACCGGCGAGCAGACGACCATCGCGCTGACTGCCATTGCCTTGCAGGCGCTGGGAGTGGCCGCCGTTTCTTTGACTGGCGCGCAGGCCGGCATCATGACCGATGGCGTTCATACCAAGGCAAAAATCAAAAACATCACGCCGCGCCACATTCATTCGCTTTTGAACCAGGGCAGCGTCGTGATTGTCGCCGGATTTCAAGGCCAGACGATGGACGGACAGATTACGACGCTGGGGCGGGGCGGTTCGGATTTGACGGCCATCGCGCTCGCGGCGGCGCTGAAGGCGGAGCTTTGCCAGATTTATACCGATGTTGACGGCGTTTACACCGCCGATCCGCGCATCGTGCCCAACGCCACCAAGTTGAGCGAAATTTCTTACGACGAAATGCTGGAGCTGGCCGGGCTTGGCGCAAAGGTGATGCAATCGCGCTCGGTGGAGTTCGCCAAAAAATTCGGCGTGCCCTTTGAAGTCCGCTCCAGCCTCAATGACAACCCAGGAACCATTGTGAAAGAAGAAACTCGCAGCATGGAAGGCGTCGTGATTCGCGGCGTCTCGCTTGATGAAAACCAGGCCAAATTAACGCTGGTGCAGGTGCCGGACCGTCCCGGCGTGTCGGCGCGCGTTTTCAAGGCCATCGCCGACGCCAATATCAACGTCGATATGATCGTCCAAAATATCAGCCTGACGCCAAATGCGCCGTCGACAGATCTTTCGTTCACCGTGGACAAGCCGGACTTGTTGAAAGCCACCAAGATCATCGAGGAACTGCGCCACAAGATAGGTGCGCGCGAAATTATCGCCGACGAAAAAATCGGCAAGCTCAGCATCGTTGGCGTTGGAATGCGGAGTCATCCGGGCGTGGCTGCCCGGATGTTCGACGTCCTGGCCAATGCGGAGATAAACATCCAGATGATTTCAACGAGCGAAATCAAGATTTCCGTTGTTGTTGACATCGCCAAGGGCAAGGAGGCGATGAAGCTGGTTCACAAGGCGTTTCTGGAAAACCAAGTCTGATTCGCGGGAGCGGGGAGTGGCCGCCGCGCTTGTGGCCAAATTCAAAATTGCGCTTCAGTATCGAAATCAACTGTGTTATTAGTAAATTCGATTAATCGCATGAAAACGCACACGACGTTCATCCTGGCGCCTATCGCAATGGCGGGGGCGCTTGCAACTTCTGTTTTCTTCGACTTTTTGCGCAAGGGTGCCGGAGTTATCCAGGCCATTCTCGTTGTACTCGCGGCACTCGTTGTGATGTGGATCGCGGCCACCATCTTCAATTTCGCAGTATTCGCGCCCGTGTATTGGCTGTTGGGCAGAAAAAACAAAAATGCCGCCGGAGAAAAGCCCTCCCGGCGCTCCTGAGAATTTGTTCGCCGCCCCTTGAAGTTGCGGCGCGGCGAAATCCATCATTCAAGACTTCACGGCGACGATGATGCTGCGGTCAGCGGCCGTCGGCGTATAGACGGATTTTCGAAAACCCGCTTCTGTCAAGTATTCCGCCATTTCCGTCTCCGAGTAGCATTTGCCTTCCGTGATGGTCATCATGAGCGCGGAGTAAGCGGCGACGGGCAGGGGGCCGGTCTTGTCCGCATTAATGTGGGCGTCATGTATAATAATCATTCCTCCCGCCGGCAGCGCGTCCGCCGATTTTTTCAGCAGATGGCGCACCCGATCTTCGTCCCAGTCGTGGAGCACGTTGGAGAAAAGATGCATGTCGAATCCCTCGGGCAGCAGCTCGTTGAGCATGTCGCCTGCGATGACATCGACACGGTCCGCGAAGCCGCGCGTTTCAAGGTTCCGGCGCGTCACGCGGTCCACCGGCGGCTTCTCCAAAACCGCCGCCCGCAAATGCGCATGGCGCGCCACGATGGCGCAGGCGTAAACGCCCGAGCCTCCGGCAATGTCAAGCAAACGATGATGCTTCGCGCAATCAAGATTCGCCGCCACCGAGCGGCTGAGAAAGACGCCCCGGCAATCCATCGCCGCAGTGAAGGAATTCGCAAAGGCATCGTCCTCCATCGCCTTGCTCCACTGCTTTTCGTCCCGCAGGCTGGCGAAATTCGAGGCGTGGCCCGTGCGCAGCACGTTGAGAATGTCGCGGCAAACCGGCCGTTCCTTGACCGACCCGAAATACGGCCCGATAAACCATGGCGAGGATTTGACCAGATGTTCGCCCGCCATTTTTGTCAAATAGAAGACGCCGCCGCGATTTTCCAACAGTCCCATCGCGGTGAACAAAGTCAGCATCACGTCGGCCGGGCGCCGCTGAATCTCCAGCGCCTTGCAGAGCGTGGGCAAATCGGACGGACGGGAAGCGAGATGGCCGAACAAATCCAAGTGGCAAATCGCTGCCGTCAGCACATCGACAGCGTAAAGTCCGTCGCGATAGCGGTAGATTGATGTCGGGTCCGTTTCTGGAAATGTTAGAAAATCCATTGCAACCGAAGGAGAGCTTACCACCAATGATGACGATGGAATTCGTTCGTCGAAATGTTGATGATCACCGGCGCGGACGTGGCCGTCGTTCCGTTGTTGTCGGTCACCACGGCGGTCAGCGCATTAGTGCCGATGGGCGCGTTGGTCCACTGAAAGTAGAACGGGAGCCAGGCCGAATGCTGCGATGACCGGCTGAACGGCTCGGCTGCCAAATAGTTGGTGGCGGCGCCGATGCTGTTGGTTCCATTCACGAAAAACTCCACCGTATTGACGACCCCGTTTGTTTCGCCCGCGGCCGCGACAATATTGATCGGGGCCAAAGCAGGAAAACTCGCGCCGTTGGCCGGATTTATGATGCGAACCATGGCCTTCGGCAATGTTGGCGTAACGGTGATTTGCACGGCGGCGGAAGTTGTCTGCAATCCGGCATTATCCGTTGCCACGGCGGTCAAGCTGTATGCGCCCGGCGGGACATTCGTCCACACCAACGCGTAGCGCGAATCCACCGATTTTGAGACCGTCGGGAAGACGGCGCCATGCGATTCGCGGATGATCAGAGAGCGCCCGTAACCATCTCCGACAAGGTAATTTGTGACCGTGCCAACGCTGACGCCATTGGCGAAAAACTGCACGCTCGTGATCCAGCCGTTGGAATCTTTTGCCGTCGCCGTCAGGGCGATATTCGGCATCGAGAGGTAGGATGCGCCGTTGGTGGGCGAGAGAAGGCTGACCTTGGGGGCGATATTGGTGTAATTGTAAACGATATAGACAATGGCCCGGCTGGAAGCGCCCACATTATATTCGGGCGCCGTTCCCCGGTTCACCCTATCGCGAGGGACATTCAGCACCACCGTCTTGTAACCGGTCGCGCCCGGCACGATTTCGGGCGTCACGACGATGTTCGTGGATTCCTCACCCACCGCGAAGGTGATATTGGTGGAAATGGCTGCATAGGCAACGCCGTTGGTGGCGGTGCCAGCAAGGGAAATTGGCAGCGTGAAGGAAGTGTTTGTATTTCCGGAGCGAAAAATGGTGAACGAACCAGGATTGCCGCCGGGCTCCGACGCGAGCGGATTGGAGACTTGAACGTAAACAATGGGCAGCGACGACCGAGGGCCATCGGAGGCAGCAACAACACAACGAATACCAAAGAGGAGGGACGCTGCCGCCACAAAAAGGAGGACGGGCAGACTTCTAAGCTTCATGCCAGTCAGTATGGGGCTTCTGGGGGAGTTCGTCAATCAGGGGGCTGCCTTTTATAGGAGGAATAGGACTGATATGACTTATAGGACCTATACGATTGCGGGCAGATCATCCCGCGTTCGCAATTGGCTGAGACGAAATCTCAAGCATCCGGTCAATCGGCAGGCGGGCGCGTTTGATGATCGCCTCGCTTAATTCAACGCGTGGCGCCTGGCTCACCATGCAGTCGTAAAGTTTTTCGAGCGTATTCATCTTCATGAATTTGCACTCGTTGCAACGGCAATTTTCCACTGGCACCGGCACGAACCGCTTCCCGGGGCATTCCTTGTTCAGGCGGTGAATCATGCCGGCCTCGGTCGCGATTAAAAAGACCGGCGCCGGGCTGCGCTTGCAAAAATCCACCATTTTTTCCGTCGAACAAACCTCGTCGGCCAGCATGCGGACGGCTTTGACGCACTCCGGATGGGCCACCAGCGGGGCGTCGGGAAATTCCCGGCGGATGCGTGTGATGCCAGCGTGCGTAAACTCCACGTGCGCGTAACAATTTCCCTGCCACAATGTCATTTTGCGCCCGGTTTGCTCCATGACCCACGCGCCTAGATTTTCGTCCGGCACGAACAGCAAATCGCGATCCTTGGGGGCTGCCTGCACGATTTTAACGGCGTTGCCGCTGGTGCAAATCACATCGCTCAACGCTTTCACGTCCGCGCTGCAATTGATATAGGCGATGGTGTAAAAATTGGGATTGGTGGCTTGCAATGCCGCCAGCTTCGGCGCGGGACAACTGCTTTCCAATGAGCAGCCGGCATTCTTATCCGGCAGCAGGACGATCTTGTTGGGATTCAGTATTTTGGCGGTTTCCGCCATGAAATGAACGCCGCAGAAAACGATGACATCCGCTTGCGTTTTAGCCGCCTGTTGTGAAAGTCCCAGGGAATCACCCACAAAATCCGCGACATCCTGAATTTCCGGCACCTGATAATTGTGGGCCAGGATGACGGCGTTCAGCTCTTTCTTGAGCGCGAGAATATCGCGGGAGAGCGCGTCAAGGCGCTGCGGCGGCAGGGGAATGCGCGTCACAAAATCCGACTCCTGCGCGCGCCCTCGTTCGGCCAGCTCAATCATGGCGACACTATACGGGAGAGCGCGCCCCCGGCAAATCTTAAAAAGGCCGGGACGCGTCGCCGATGCGTCCGGGCCGTGGCATTATTCGAACACGTCGGGCCTGCGAAAGTCCCCGGACGCCTCGGCGAGGCGTCCCCTGCCTGGCTTCATTACAACCCGCTCAAGACCAACCGGTAATAGCGAACCAAGTCCACCGGCAGCGGTTCGGTGAGCGTCATAATCGAATTCGTCGCCTTGATGTTGTTCCCGAAATATGTCCAAGGCCCCGCCAGATTGGTGGTGTATTGCAGGCGATACAGATATCCGGTGATGGCGGGCCACTGAAATTGAATCGTGCTGGCCCCGACCGAAAACGAACTGAATTGCGGCTGCGAGATTGGCGTTACCGTAATGTTATCCAATCCGAAATAGTCCGGGTCGTTTCGAAAATCAATTTCCAGCGTGGAATTTGTGGTAGCAGAAGAAGCCAGCAGGAGCATGTTGGTCCAATGGATGACCGGCACTTCCAATTTGCTGTAGAGCGTGTAGCCGTTCCATTTTACGACGAACTGATTTGTCGCCCCGCCGACGGGATTGTCAATAAACAGCGAGATCACGTAAGCCTGTCCCGGAGTGGTAACGAGCGTTTGCGTAATTGAGCCGAGCTCATTTGTCTGGCCGAGAACCGCGCTAAATTCGCCAGATAGAATATAGTCGTAGCCGTCAAAGTCGTTCCAGCCGTTTGTGACGGCTCCCACGAAATTTGCCGGGAAATCTTGCGCGTTAAAGTTCCAATAGGAAAAATCTCCCGTCTCAAAATCGCCATTCCCCACGTCAATCGTGAAGGGCTGGCTGATCGTCGCCCCGGTTGTCGTGTCGGTGAAGCCGAGGCTGCCAGTTTGGACGGTGATCAACAGATTGCTGGCCGCAGCCGTCGGCGTGACGAACACGTTGGTCGTCATCCCCGGTGTGAATGTTCCATTGCTGGGCGACATGGTGAAATACGGCGAAGCGGTTTGCGCCGTCCAGTTAATCGTAATTGGGCTGGCGTTGCTCAACAGGACCGTCGGAGCAGCGGGAGTGAATGGCCCCCCAGACGGGCCGGTGACGAGAAAATTATTTGTCAACGAAACAGATAGCGGATCCTTGACCACCAGTGTGACGGGGAAAATATGAAGGACCCCTGAATCGAGGTTCGTAATTACAAGGTTTGTCATGTAAGTTCCCGCCGGAAGGCTGGATGCGGCGGTCGCCACCGTAAATGTCACCGCCGAGCTGCCGAAGTTTGTAAGTGCCGCTTTGACCACCGGCATGGTCAGCCACGATGGGCGCGGGCCGGCGGACCACTCGACGGTGGTCAGTTCGGTGTTGGTGAAGATGACCGCGCGCGTCTGACCGGCGACGCTGCCTTTGCCGAAGATTGAAAAACTGATCCCTGCGCTTGGCTCAAAAAAGAGGCTGTCCGGCGGCGAAAGCGCGTTGATGAGCGCCTGCCCAACCGGAGTCCCCCAGCCGGTGCAGAGGTCGTAGCCAGGCATGGCGTAAAACCTGTTTGTTCCGCTTAAATTCGTATTATTGCCGGTGACGGTGTCGTGAAAGTAATTCGTGTAGAGCGAAGTATGAGCCAAGTTGTAGAGGGCTGGGTTCAGGAAGCCAGCCGGCGGGCGGCCATACAGGGCTGCCTGCTGATTGATCAGCGCGGTGTATCCAGCCCACAAAGGGGCTGCGCAACTCGTACCGCCGACCGAGGTGGTTGCGCCATTGTCGTAAGTGACATAGACCTGGTCAGCCGTCATGGAAATGTCCGGAACATTGCGCCAGACCGTTGAACCGAGGTTGGAGGACATGTTCACCGGCTGTTGCCAATATGGGATCGGGTAGACACTGCTAATGCCGCCGCTGCCAGCCACGCCCGGGCCATAATTGGAGTTTGTCGCGCCTTGCCAGACAGTTTCCGAAACGTAGGCCGCCCCCCCTCCCGTCGTAGTCAGCGTTGTGCCGCCGACAACCATAATGTTTGCGTCAGAATCAAGGGGCAGCGGATTGTAATTATAGGCGCCACTGTCGCCGCAGGCAGTGAAGAACGACTGGCCCTGCGCCGCCATCTGCTGGAATATGGTGTCGGTGGTCGCATCAATTTCAAAAATCCAACTGCAAGAGATTTGGTTCGCGGCGTCATCGACAGCCATTTGATTCAGCATGTCATCGCCCCCGTTTGCCGCGCCGTAATCCTCCTCGTAAACGAGGACTTGCGATAACCCTGGCGCCATCGCAATTGCCATTTCAATGTCCAGCGAGACTTCAATCGCGCCGCCGCCGGGCGCGCTGCTGAATCCATCAATGGGAACGTTGACGAGCTTCACGGCGGGCAGGTTCGCGGTCGTTTCGTAAGTGGTGATGTCCTTTGCGTAATAAGTGTCAAACTCTACCAGGGCCACGGATTGGCCCGCGCCAGACAGCGTCACGCCGGGAGCGTAGGCGTTGCGAAAATCGCGGCCCATGAAATTGCCGCCGGGAGCGGTGCCGCTGAGGGTCTCGGTGTGATTCGAGTTCGAACTCTTCACCACCAGCGGTTTGGGAAGCTGGTAACTGTTCAAGCCCGCAATGTGCTGGACGCGCAGGTTCGCATCCAGCGACGGCTCTTTGTCCGGCGCATAATAGGTGCGGTTCTCCTTGGGATGCTGGAAGACATTCATATTGACATGAAATGCCTTTTGGATCGACGCCACGGGACCGTCGACATCAACGAGCAGACGGTTGGAATGCGTCTGGGTGACGCGCAATCCATTGGATTCCATGTAAGCCTTCACGGCGGCATAGTCTTCCTCGGTTGGGCCGAAGCGCGCCGCGAACTCGGCGGGCTTCAGATACTTGTGAAATTGGGGGCTGGCCGGGTCGTAAAGGTCATGCACAAGCGCCGTCAGATCGGCTTGATTGCGCGCGGGAAGGCCGATGGCCAGGGACAGGTGGGTGGTCTCATCCAATTTGGAGACGGGTTTAGCCTTCGTCGCCGCCGCCGGCACATGGCCGTGAAGCGTTTGGAGCGCAGAAGGGCTGGCGTGAATGGAGATGGAAACGGCAATAGCGCACGCGAGCAATGCGGCTGCGCGCCGGCGATAGGTGCGAAACGTCGGGTGGATCATGGTTTTGGTTTTATCCAGGATTGGATGGTTACTGGGCAATGAGGCGGAAATACTGGTAGCCGCCATTGGTTATTGAAACGCTGGCTGAAATGGTTGAACCGTTGGTTGTCAGGGGTGCCGATGAAAATGACCACGCCTTGGCGGCCAAAGTGGAGGTTTGCTGCAACGCGAATCCGCCTGCCGAAGCATTCCAGGAAATGACCGCCTGTTTTCCAGAACGGGTAATCGTCAGCACTGGCGAACCCGGCGTTTGCACCGCGGCTAGGAAGCTCCAAAAACCGCCGGTGAGCGAGTAAGCGCCGCCCGCCATGGTGGCGGTGGCGGGCTGCCCGATAGTGCCGGTGACAGAATAGGAATTGGTTCCATCCGTGCCCGCGCTGGAGCCGCCGCCCCCGGCCACCGTATGCCAATTGATGCTGTAGTTTTGAGCATCAAGCAAAGGCACGGCAAAGAATGCCGCGACAAAGGCGAAGGCAAAAAGAAGAGTTTTCATTCGGGCGGTTTAACCTGCGAACGCCCCATGATGTAACACGTTTTGAATGCCATTGGCAACCGAAATTGGGAAAGAATTTTAATCCGGAACAACCGAACTCAGGAAAAGAGGCCTCACTCGGTTTCACGCGAAGGCTAATTTGCATCCGCAAGGCTTAGGTCCCATTAATTCTTCTCACTCCCGTCTTTTGAAAAGCAACCTTTGCCTCTTTTCCTGAGTTTGGTCGTTCCTGATTAAATCTTTCCCCTCCCTAGTTCCTTGTTCGACATTCCGCCATCCTTTGTTATCGTCCTCAACGTGAGTTTTGTAAGTGAGTTTAACGTGCTTCCGCTGGATGCTCTAATGGCCTGCTCGGCGGAAGCCACCCCTGAGCAGGTCCGCCAATCCATGGCAAATCCGCGCCCAGCCCTCTCGGATTTCGCCAGGCTGATTTCGCCTGCGGCGGCTGGATTGCTCGAACCCATGGCCGTTAAATCGCAAGCTCTGACGCGCAAGCGATTCGGCCGCGTCATCCGCCTTTTTGCGCCGCTCTACCTCTCCAACGAGTGCGTCAATAATTGCAAATACTGCGGCTTTTCGCGGGACAACGCCATTCTCCGCGTCACGCTGAGCATCGATGATGTCTTGCGCGAAGCCCGGGCGCTCAGCGAACAGGGATTTCGAAATATTCTTCTTGTCGCTGGCGAGCATCCGAAGTTTGTCTCCGGCGGCTACATGGCTGAGTGCATTCGGGCGGTGCATCAGGAAACGCCGTCCGTCTCGCTTGAAATTGGGCCGATGGAAACGGAGGAATATCGCCCGCTCACCGCGGCGGGCGCCGATGGCCTTGTCGTCTATCAGGAAACTTACGATCGCGCCGTCTATGCCGACATGCACACGGCGGGCCCGAAACGAAATTTTGATTGGCGATTGGAAACGCCCGAGCGCGGTTACGCCGCCGGTTTTCGCAGATTGGGAATCGGCGCGCTTTACGGTTTGACCGACTGGCGGCGCGAGGCGATTTGCCTGGCGGCGCATGCGGCCTACTTGCTGAAACATTGCTGGAAGGCGCAATTGACCGTTTCCATGCCGCGCCTTCGTCCCTGCGCGGGAGAATTTCAGCCGCCTTCGCCGATGTCCGAACGCGAGTTGGCGCAGGTGGTTTGCGCCTTGCGAATATTCCTCCCGGACGCCGGGCTTGTCCTTTCGACCCGGGAGTCGGCTCAATTTCGCGATGGTCTTATTCCGCTTGGCATCACCATGATCAGCGCGGGAAGCCACACTGAGCCGGGTGGTTACACGGGCGCGGGGCGCGACAAGCTCCATCACACCACTCGCGGGCGCATCGTGGAATTGGCGGAAGGCTCCAGCGAACGGGCCAACGGCGCGACCGGCCAGTTTGAAATTGCCGACGATCGTTCGCCCGCCGAAATCGCCGAGCTTCTCAAGCGCCTCGGCTACGAGCCGGTCTGGAAGGATTGGGACACGGCGCTCACCGCGTAACATCATGACGAGCGGATCGATCATCGCCAACGGGCAGCGGGTGTCGGCGGATTTTCCCTGCACCATCGAGGAATTTCTCAAAGCGCAAAAACTTCTGTCCCGGAGCGTCGTCGTTGAGCACAACCGCGAGGCTGTCGCTCCATCGGAATTCAGCGGGCGCGCGCTGAAGGACGGTGACCGCCTGGAAATCATTAACATTGTGGCTGGCGGATGAACCCCGATTTGCGCGCATTCCTCGCGGCGTGGGACACGGAGCTTGTCTTTGGGCAAATTCTTATTGTCAGGCGCGGTGGGGCATTTGAATTGCGGCATGAATTGGATCGGGCGGTCAACGTGGAAAATCTGAAGCTTCTTAAAGGAACGGAATTGCGCGTTTGGGCTCAAACCACCGCCGCTGGAGCCTTCCGTCCATTGCGGTCGGCTCCAACGTTGCGAATGGGCTGGTGGGCGGTAGCGGCAAACCCAGCCGCGTTTGAGATGGCATTGCATTATATATATCCGGGCGCGCTGCCCGATTGGTTTGCCGCGCAATCCAATTCGCCGCCCGTGACGTCGTATCGCGCTTTCATGCAACGGCAGACGGGGATGTATCGCATCACCACCAGCCTCGATGACGCGATCGCGGGCGCGGCAATTCGCGCCTGTTGCGCCGCCGATTTTTGTTTGAAGCGCCGACTCTGGACCGTCGAGGGACTCGGCGCGGACGAACCCGCCGGAAAAAGCATTATCCCATGCCTCGAACCCTGTGCAATCATGCTGGAATTCGCCCGGAAAATCGCGCGCTTGGAGCAAAACGTCGTCAAAGACACCGTAAAGGAAAATCCCGCCGAGACCGATTTCGACGCGCCAAACAACCCGCGCCGGGCCAAATTTGTCTTGGAAAGGCAGGCGTTGGCGGGTAAATCGTCGTTGGAGTAAGTTACGTTTAATTTATGCGATTCACCACAATTATCACGCTCGCCGGCATTCTCGGCTTTGCGCTCGTTGTCGCCGCCCAGGACAAGCCGCAAGTGCCCGATGCGTTGTTGTCGCCGCCCGGCAAAGCGGTGCCGGAAGCGCTTGTTCCCGCCCCGACGAATTTGCTGGCGCACGCATTGACCGCGACCAATGCCGTCTCCGCGTGGGGCGAATTGCAAGCCGCCTCCGAGCCTCCTTCCCCCCGGACGCTTGGGGCACCAACAAGCCGTCCGAAAAGGAACAGACCGATTTCTTCATGCCCTACGTGCTCGCGCTGATGGACAAATCAAAGGATTTCTACACGCGCTTTCCAGCGGACACTCATGTCAATGAGGCGCGCAAACAAGAATTCGAGCTGACGCGCATTGTGCTGCAAATGGGCGCCACCAACCAGCAAGCCCGCTTCGACGCCGAGGAGAAAACGCTGCTGGCCGATCCGAGTCTTACGGAGGACGAACGCTTCTCCATCCGCCAAAACGATGTGGAGCGCGCGGCCAAGGCGAAGGAATCCGAAGGCGAATCCGCTGTGCTCGCCCAATACGAAAAAGACACCCGCGCGTTGCAAAAGGAATTCCCGAAGCGCCCGGAGATTCTCGGGATGCTCCTCGATCTCGCCGGAAACGTGGAGCCAGCCAAAGCCCGTGTCATTTTGCAGGAAATCACCAACAGCCCCGTGGCCAGCGACGAGCTTAAAAGCTCCGCCGTCGAGCAATTGAAGAAATTCGACAAGATTGGCAAACCCGTCGATCTCAAGTTCACGGCTGTCGACGGACGCGAAGTGGATTTGTCCCAGATGAAGGGCAAAGTGGTCTTGATCGATTTTTGGGCTACGTGGTGCGGCCCGTGCATTGATGAAATGCCTGAGATCAAAGCAGCTTACGAAACGAACCACGCCAAGGGCCTTGAAATTATCGGCATCAGCCTGGATCGGGAAAAAAGCAGCCTGACCGAATACGTCGCGAAAAATCAAATGCCCTGGCCGGAGTATTTCGACGGCGACAACAAACTCGTCCAGAAACTTGACGTTGACAGTCCCGGCCTGTGGCTCATCGACAAGAAGGGAAACCTGCGCGACATCAACGGCAGCTCAGATCTCAACGGGAAGGTCGGGAAGCTGCTGGCGGAATGATTTAGATTCTTTCTTGACGATGCCATCATTGGAACATTTTCCCTGGATTGACGGAAAATTTCTCGGCGTCGAATGGAGCGTCTGGAAAGTGGTCGGCTGGCTGGGGAACGGAATTTTCTTTTCCCGCTTCATTGTGCAGTGGTTCGCTACGGAAAAACGCAAGCAAGTCGTCGTGCCGGCGCTTTTCTGGTGGCTGAGCATTGCCGGGTCGCTGGTGTTGCTGGCTTACGCCGTCTTCTACAAGCGCGACTCGGTTTTTATATTCGCCTACGCCTTCACCTGGATTCCCTACATTCGCAACTTGATGATTCACCATCGCCACGAGCGGGCGTTGCAGAATTGCGCGCAATGCGGCTTTCTATCCCCGCCTTCCGCCATCTATTGCAGCCAATGCGGGGCGAAGCTGGCCGAAGCCGAGCAACCCGCGCCCTCAGCGCGCTAATATTCAGAGGTAGGGACACCTCGCCGAGGCGTCCGGAGTGGGGCTTTATTCACGCACCTTATTGCAAATAGTTATATAATCTCCAAAAAGTGGCAACACATCGGCAACATCTTAGGCCCGCGGCCCAATTTGGTGGCTGCGATTTCACTTTTGATTGGGAAAACAACTGGCGGCTCGCTTTGCGACTTTTTTGTTTTCGATCATTGTCATTGGAAACAACAGGCCTAAAACATCGTGGCGTTTGAATGAAACCGGATACCGCCATTTTTCGGCTTGCTCAGGTGTGCTCAGGCGGTCCAGCTTTTCGATGGCGAATAATTCGTTTTCGGGATTCGAATCGTATAGGAGAAGTTTCAGTTCCTGCCAGTACGCCTCGCTTGCCGAAAGCCCGTTAACGGGGCGGGCGTCCAAAGTGTGGATGACACCATGATGGCAGTAGGGAGTAGAGCATGGCAGCATCCAAAAATCATCCGGAACTCCTGGAGAAGAATACACGCCATTTGTTCTCCCGCTTTTCGCAGCAAAAACCAAATAGGATTGCCCCGGTTCAAATTTGTAAAACTCAGGCCATTCAGGGGGATCCATGTCTCCCAACTGCGCGATGCCGGAAACATGCCGGAAAACGAATTTGGCCAGAGGCGGACCCTTCAAAACGCTTATGATGTCGAATTCTGTCGCGTCTGCGGCCATAAGCGAATGCATTGAGCGAATGTTCGCATTTGTCATTTTCGTGTTTGCGGTGACGTGGCCCTTGAAAATGACATCGGCCTCTCGTGCCATTTCTTCCAATCGCCCGTAAGGTTTTACAAATACTCCCGCTGGAATATTTCCGGTAGTGACGGCCAATTTGAATCCATTTCCCACCGCAATGGCGGCAACATTGCTCAGGCCGGAGGGAGCATCTGCCGTTTCACTTCCGTCATTTCCCCAGGAAACAAGAGAGCCGTCAGATTTTAGCGCCATATTCCCGCCGGCAATGGCAATCAGATTATGAAGTCCAGCCGGAGTGGGGGCAGCTTCCACTGATTCCGTATCCCAATTCATTTTCCATCCAGCCACTGTGCCATCGGCTTTCAGCGCAAGGCCACTTGAAAGCGCAACGACATTGGTCAACGGCAGTCCGTTTATGAGCACGGGATCGGCTGAGGTATATTGATAGGGCAGGTTTTGGCTCTCTCCACCAAGAATTATGCAAACGTGTCCGTTGCGCGTCTCAGCCCGTGATTTCACTGGCGGCGCGCCTGGCGTCTGATATCCCAAGCGTAACACGGAGCCGTCCTTCTTTAGAACAAGAGGCGTGAAGTCCAGAGAGGCCAATGCGACAACATTGCTGAGGATCTGACCGCGAACGGTCACTTGCTGAATTCGCGGACTGTCGAGACGAAATCCGAGCGCGGTCCCGTCGCTTTTCAACGCCAAATACATGGGGGAACCGGCCCCGGCGATGGACGCTATGTTCGTCAGATTCGCAACCACATTTGACTCAAGACCAACGAATCCGGCAGGAGATCTGACACCAAATATAGCCGCTGTTCCATCTTGCCGGATAGCCCAGGAGGAATTTCTTTCGGCCACGACGGAGACAACGTTGCTCAACCCGGGTCGAATTTTGTTTTCATCGTTTGGATGGAGTTCAAAGTCCAATACCTTCCCATCACTCGTCTGCGCCAAAGCTCCCAAGACATTCGCAGAAACCGCGACTGCGTTCGTGACTATTTCGCCCTCATTTTCGACGACCCCATTCGCGTCGTTAAAACCGAGCCGTTGATTTCGCCCCCACCATACAATCTTGCCGGCTGGAGCATTTGTTTGCGCAGATGCCGAGAACACCAAGAAAACCAGAAGCGTAACTGTTTTGAAAACTCGAATCCGAGTTTTCCAACTCGAATTGTCGTTCATGGAATTTGCGCCGCCACGATCTGCTTCTCTCGCCGCTTTCGCGGCGCAACCCCTTCCTGCGCCAGCCGCATAAATTCGTACTGACTGCGAACCTCCACCTCTCCATTGCGGGATCGGAGCTTGTAGGTTCCGTCTGGTTCGAGCAGCCATGCCTTGCTGTTGTCCGCCAGCGGAATGGCCAGGATTTCGCCGTGGATGCGGCGTTGAAGGCGCGGGTCTTCGATGGGAAAAACGGCTTCGATGCGGCGGAAGAAATTGCGGGGCATCCAATCGGCGCTGCCTGCCCACCATTCGTGTTTTCCGCCGTTTTCAAAGTAAAACAAACGGCTGTGCTCAAGAAAACGATCCACCACACTCCGAACCGTGATGTTCTCGCTCAACCCCGGCCAGCCCGGGCGCAGGCAGCAAATGCCGCGCACCAGCAAATCGATTTTCACGCCGTCCTGCGAGGCGCGATAAAGCGCCTGGATCGTTTCGCCGTCCACCAGAGCGTTCATTTTCGCGATGATATGCGCGGGCTTTCCGGCCCGGGCGTGCGCGGCTTCGCGGTCGATGAAGCTCATCATGCGCTGGTGCAGCTCAAAGGGAGCGATCAGCAATTTTTTCATCGGCACGAAATGGCCGATGCCCGTGACCAGATTGAAAACATTCGAGACGTCCTCGCCAAAATCGGGATCGCACGTCAGCAATCCGACATCGCCGTAAATGCGCGCGGTGGTGAGATTGTAATTGCCGGTGCTCAAATGCACGTAACGGCGGATGCCGTCTTCTTCTTTGCGCACGACCAGCGACATTTTGGCGTGAATTTTGTAGCCGACCATGCCGTAAACCACATGCACTCCGGCTTCCTCGAGGCGGCGGCTCCATTGGATGTTGTTAGCTTCGTCGAAGCGCGCGCGCAGCTCGACCACCGCCGTCACTTCTTTGCCGCGGCTGGCGGCTTCCATCAATGCGCCGACGATGCGCGTATCGCCGCCGGTGCGGTAGAGCGTCTGCTTGATCGCCATCACGCGTGGACAGCGGGAGGCCGCTTCCAGGAAATCCGCCACGCTCTCGAATTGCTCGTATGGGTGATGCAGCAAAATGTCGCGGCGGCGAATGGCTGTGAAAAGTTCCTCCTTCTTGCGCAAAGCGGCAGCGACTGGCGCGCGAAACGGAACATCGCGCATGTCGGGCGGATAATCGCCCTCGTAAATCGCCATCAATCGCGAAGGATAAAGCGGGCCGTCGATGAAATTCAGATCGTCCGCCTCCAGCGAAAGCGTGCCGAGCAGCGCTTTGCGAATGCTGGGCGGGCATTGGTGGTCGATTTCGAGCCGCACCGCGGCGCCGCGGCGGCGGTTGTGCAATTCCTTTTCAATTGCCTTCAGCAAATTGCCGCTGTCCTGCTCGTCGATGTAAAGCTCGCTGTTGCGAGTCACGCGAAAATGCCAATGCCCCAGAATGCGCGTGCCGGGAAACAAATCGCCGAGGAAATGCCCGATGACCTGCTCGAGAAAAACGTAGTCGCGGCTGCCGGAGTCCGCTCGCGGCAATTGCACCACCGGCGGCAGCACGCGCGGCGCCTGCACGACGGCCTTGTGGCGGAGCTTCTCCTTGCCCGTCCGCATTTCCACTTCCACAATCGTGTTCAGCGATTTATTGAGCAGTTGCGGAAACGGATGTTTCGGATCGAGCGCCAGCGGCGTGAGCACGGGGCGGACTTCGCTGCGATAAAATTCTTCGAGCCATTTGTGGTCCTCTTCGTTAAGCTGCGCGGGCGCAAGGAAATGAATTCCCCGGCTGGCCAGTTCCGGCGCCAGTTCGGCGCGCCAGCAATGGTACTGCTCATCAACCATCTGGTGGATCCGATTTCGCACCGCGCGCAATGTCTCCGCCGGCGTCCACCCATCGTCGCCGCGAGTGACAACGGCGCTCTCGATTTGCTGTTTCAAACCCGCCACGCGCACTTGGAAAAATTCGTCGAGATTCGAGGCGGTGATACAGAAAAACTTCAGCCGCTCCAGGATGGGATTGGATGGGTCGCGGGCCTGGGCCAGAACGCGCTGGTTGAATTCGAGCCAGCTTAGCTCGCGATTCAAAAATCGCGGCGATTCGAGTTGCGAATGCGCGGCGGCCCCCGCCCCGGGCTTGAAGCGGAGGCGGTTTGCCGGGATTGCAACGACGGCCCTTTTGTTACTCAGCCGCATGCGCCGTCCCGAGGATGGCCAGGAACGCCGCCCGCTCACGCGCCGCTTCGTCCGCTTCACCGTGGATGCACGCGACATAGACATGGGCGCCCGCCTTGAAAACAATCGCCTCGGCATTCCCCGGGTCGCCGTCATCGGCCTCGTTGCCCGACCCTGTGATATGTTTGACATTCAATTTGCCAACTTTCATTTCCATGCTGGCGTTGACTTTGAATTTGACGAACTCGCTCTTGATGATTTCGCCAACTTGCGCCTCCGCTTCCGCGACACTCTTCATGCCAGGGACGAGCCAGATGTAGCCCGTGCAATTCGCCGTCTTGATTTTGACGAAGGCATTGGAGTTGGAAACTTTGGCGTCGGCTGGAACCGTCAATACAAGAGCCGGTTTGCCGTTGAGAATCAGTGTGGCGGCATTGTCACCAGCCTTTGCGCAGGGAGCAAGCGACACGGCGAAAAGGAGGCACAAAAGAATTTCCTTCAACGATTTCATACAATGCACAGCTTGGCCCAACTATTGCATGGCGTAAAGGCGATTGCGGCCAGGACTTCTTCGTTTTCTTGAACCCGGCAACCCCTGTCCAAGCCTCGCGAAAAACCCAAGGTGCAATAGGCTGCAATAGGGTGCAATGCCCCGGTCACGATGTATTTCCAAGCCAAAACGATTCAGTTTGGATTTGGGGAGCGCACGCGCCTCGCGTGCCGTGTTCCGCGCCCGCGCGGAGCACATCCGACGATCGCGACGAATTTGCCAATGGCGACTGGCGAGGCGCCAGTCGTCCCCACCCGGGGGCGGGCGTGCCCCCCTGAAATGAACTGAAACGCTCCGGCCAAGCCCGCGCCAGAGACCCGGGAATCCGCAAAATGTCAAAGAACACGCCCTGGCGGCGACAGGGAGAAGCATAAGGCCGAAATGCCCAGTTTGTCAATGAATATTGTAATTACACGCTTATGTGGTATTATGGGAGCATGACAGACGAAACATCGATTGTTAAGGCGGGACCGGAGGCAAAAATCGACGGAGGCGCGGGGCGGAGTGTTGAGGGCGGACGTGACCGCGTCGTAACGGTCAAGCATGGCCCTGACGGCAATCAACTTTGGCTGCTGCGCTGCAATGGGCCAGATTGGGAGGGGCGATTTGCCCCGCTTCGTTCACTTCCTTTCCTCCAGCGAAAATGGCTTTTCATTCCGGGTGGTGGACGCAGTCCATGAAAACTCCTGTTCAAAATTTATTTTATCAGGCCGAATGCGCGCTTGCGTTTGTGCGGGAAAGGCTTTTTAATCTCAGGCCAGCCATTCTATGCGTCGCGCGAAAATTGCAGCGGTTTTGTGCCTTTTCCTTTGCGTGTTCGGCTTGAAGGTGCGGGGCGGGGACTCGGACCTCTCCGGCTCCGCGCAAGCCTCAACGCTGCGCGAAGCGACGAATTACCTCGGCAAATGGATGTGGGACAGCGTCACGCGCGACAAGCAGACGTGCCGATTTTGGAAATGTTTTTCCGTGCCGAAGAATTTCCAAGTGTCCCGCGCCCACCTTTTGCTGGCGGCGGATAACGGCTTCACCGTGTATTTGGATGGCCGCGAGCTTGGCCGGGGCAGCGATTGGCGCACGGTCAGCGACTACGATCTGACCTGGCTGCTTGATCCAGGACCGCATGTGCTGGCGGTGGAAGGCTTTAACGACAATGACAAAGCCGGAGTCATACTGGGGCTTCATATTGTTTCAGACAGCGGAAAGAGCTTTAATATTGCCTCGGACACATCGTGGAAAATTGTCCCGGCGGACGTCCCGCACTGGGAATCGCGCCGGCGCGCGGCGGACGATTGGCGCGCAGTGACTATCGTCGGGCAATTGGGTGAGGAGCCATGGTGGAAGGAGCCAACCCATTTCGTCAGTTTGCCGCCCTTCCTCCCGCAAACCATCCATTTCTGGGAAAGGGGATGGTTCCAGATCATTGTGCTGGCGGCCTGCGGGCTCGGCGCGTTGACTTCGATTTATTTGATGATGCAGCTGGCCATGCAATCCAAAGCGCAACGGCTTCTCCGCCTGGAGCGGGCGCGGATTGCGCGGGACATCCACGATGACCTCGGGGCGCGGCTGACGCAATTATTATTGACAGGAGAGGAAGCCCAAAGCAAGCTGCCGCTGGAATCGGAGGCCCGCGGCCAGTTTGACCAGATCTGCGATGGCGCGCGCAACGTCCTGGGCGCGATCGACGAAGTCGTCTGGGTGGTCAACTCGCAGCGGGACACGCTCAATGACTTCGTCATATACATTTGCAAATACGCCGAGGCCTTTTTGCGCTCGGCTCAAGTCCGATGCCGATTTGACATCCAGCGGGAATTGCCCGCGCTGGCGCTGGATTTGCCGTTTCGGCGCAACCTATTGTTGACAATCAAGGAAGCTCTCAGCAATGCCATCAAGCATTCGAATGCCAGCGAGGTCTCCGTGCGGATTCGCCTGCAAAGCAACGTGCTTGTGGCGGTGGTGGAGGACAACGGGCGCGGGTTCGATGCGGCGGCCGCGGATCCGCTGCGCCACGGTTTGGCCAACATGGCCGGCCGCATGGAGGATCTCGGCGGGCGATGCCGTGTCCACAGCGCGCCCGGCGAGGGCTGCCGGATGGAATTTGAGGTGCCGCTGCCGTCCGTGCGACTGCATCGCTGGCATTTCATTCGCAACGGGGAGATGGACACCCAACCCACAAGCTTATGAGGCCGCACCCAATTGAGGGTATGGACAAATTTAGAACAGGGCCGGACTCTTTGGCCTACATCGAGCGAGCTATGCACATTGCCACTCCCATGTCGCTTCCCGAGCCTGCGGCCTTCGCGCCGGTTAGGATCGCACTGGTGGAGGATGAGGAAAAGATTCGCGCGAGCTGGGCGCGGCTGATCGATTCGTTTCCCGATTTCAAATGCCTCTGCGAATGCGAATCCGGCGAAGACGCGCTGCGAATGATTCCGTCCATCAAGCCGGATGTTGTCTTGATGGATGTGCTGCTGCCGGGGATGTCGGGCATCGAATGCACGCTGCGATTGAAGCAACTGCTGCCGGGAACCCGCACCATCATTCTGACGGCATTGGATGACGACGAACTGATTTTTCGCGCGCTGGAAGCGGGCGCCGACGGTTACTTGCTCAAGCGCACCAAGCCCGCCGATTTGCGCGCCGCCTTGCTGGACGTGCTTGGCGGCGGCGCTCCCATGACCAGCGCCATTGCCCGGCGGGTGGTGGAATCCTTCCGGCGCGGTTCCCAGAACAAAGAGGAATCGGTGAAGCTGTCGGCGCGGGAAGATGAATTGCTGGAATTCCTCTCCAAGGGATACAGCAACAAGGAAATTGCCGATCAAACTCAACTAAGCGTCGAGACAGTCCGAAGCTACCTCAAGCGCATCTACGAAAAGATGCACGTCCGCTCCCGCACCGAAGCGGCGGTGCGCTATCTTAACTCCAAATCACTCTAACTACCCCCGATTGAGGGTATGGACGCTTCCGAGGGCTTCGGATACAAAAAGAGCATTACACCACACCGTCAGCGGTTTTTGCGTCCCTGAAAGCACGGTTCGCTTTCCGGCAGCATCGGCACAAATTCCGCCTTGGTGAAAAATGAAGTCGGCAAGCACAAATTCGGCCAATCGCCATCAAATCGCCGGCCTTCCGCCGGCCAAAATCCAAACCTGAAGGATCAGCCAACATGAAACTTAGCAACACGCTCCTGAAATTCTTCGCAAAAATGCTCATCGTCGCTGCCATGCTGGCGGGAGCAAATACCGTCCGGGCCGGCCTGGCCGTTCCTTACACCGCCAATGCCGACACCCTGCATCTTTGGCATCTGAACGAGACTAATGGACAATTCGCGATGGATAGCGCGAATTTGAGCACCAACGCATCGGCCGTCACGCTGACCAACTATGGCGAGCCAACCCCGACAACGTATCCTTTCACGAATACATATTTGGGCGCGCCGGGTCCGGGTTTTCCCGGCTTGAACTACGCGTATACCGGCAACAACAAATACCATCTCCTTTATGGAGGCAGCTTCCCAAACGTGAATGAGCTTTGCAATCCGACGACGGGCGCTTTCACCTTCGAGGCGCTCATTTGCCTGAGCAACAACCTTGCCGGTGATTACGAGATATTTACCGGAGACACAGGGGGGGCCATTACGACCCGCGGCTGGCAATGGCGATTTAACACCTCGCAGGAACAATGGGACCTGCTTGGCGGCAGCACCGACAATAACTTCACGCCCGGACTTCCAACCACGGGGCGGGATGCGGCAAAATTGAATACCTGGTACCATGTGGCGGTGACGTTCACCGGCCAAAGTCCCACTAATAGCGACCCGGCAAGCCAGTTGACACTTTATTGGACATTGCTGGATCCGAGCCGAACCTACGCTGACGTGTTGATCGTTGAAAACAACGTTACCAACACAGCCATGCCGAACGGAATCCGTCCGCTGAACGGCGCTCCGGAAGGCACCGTCGAACCGAACATCGGCGTCGGCGGAAGCGGGCGCAGTCTTGGGAACCCGGGAAATAACGAGGGATTGGTGGGCAGCATGTGCGAAGTTCGCATCACGGATCTGTGCCTCAAGTCAAATCAAATGGCATTTATTGCCGGAGGCAGCATCCCGCCGACAAATACGGCGCCACTACCGGCAAATGTCCTCGTTGGCTATGGACAACCGTTGAGTGTGACCGCGCCTGTCGAGGCATCCCAGCCCGCGACATATACTTGGTACCAAAACGGCACCAATCTCACCAGCCAGACGAATGTGATTCTTGACATACCTTACGCGACGTTTGCCAACGGCGGAGCTTATTACTTGATTACGTCGAACGCTTATGGCGCCGCCACCACCAGCGTCATGCAAGTGACCATTGGCGCGGTTGCCAACGAGCTTTACTCCACGGGAATCGTGTCGAACGAAGTATCCGCGGGAGATGTGCCTGATCCCAATTATTCGCTGATCCAAAGCTCGAATCCAACTTTCCTCGGGCCGGGTGAAATGATCTGGGAATCCAATTGCCCGATCGAAATTATCTGCAGCAGCGGTGGCTACGCACCGAACGTCGTTGCCTCCATGTGGATCAGCGACCAGGGAAACACGGGCGGAAACGCCCCCAGCGACCCGTCGGGCACTTATACTATTCGGACTCACTTCCTCCTGGACGAAGCCAGCCCGACCAATCTGGTTTACCAATCCGGGTTCGAGCTGACTGGCACTCTTACCAATATCCTGCTTAACGGCTTAAGCACCGGCTTTAGCATGCCAAGTGTGGCGCCGCTCTACGCCAACAGCTTCAGTATCAGCAATAATAATGGCGTCGTCACGTTCAACGCACAGGGGACAACTTTCCTTCCAGTGACGAAGACCGCCACCAATGCCGGTTTTTTTGTTCCCGGGCTGAATACGTTGGATTTTGTCATCGTGCCGTCCGGCCCCGCCGCCATCAAAGTGGACGCACCGACCATGATTGGCTACGCGCTGCCGCCTGGGTTGCCGACTATTTTGCAGCAACCCGCCAGCGAGACTGTCCGCGATGCGAACCTCACGGAGCCCGGCAGTTCAGCGAGTTTCTCCGTCGTTGCCGTGGGCCGGCCGCCGCTGAGTTACCAATGGTATTCAAACGGCTTCATCTTGCCCGGTGCGATAGAGCGCACGCTGACATACACCAATCCAGCCGCCGGCCTGCAGGGCACCAATTTTCAAGTGGTGGTGGCCAATGCCTCCGGATCGGTTACCAGCGCGGTTGCGAAATTGACTCTTGTATCAACGAACCAATATCCAATCGCTCCCAACTATACAAATTACGTCTATGAAAATCAGACGATCAACTTCGACCTCTCTACTCTGTACAATAATGCAATTTTTCCGGATGGCGATCCTGGGACGCTTTCGACCTACGACACCTCGACTACCAATGGCGTCGGATTAAACTACCTTACTTCGACATTGCTGAGTTACACGCCCAACGGGAATTATCTCGGATCGGACCTCTGGACCTATACTGTAGCTGATGCGCAGGGCGACACGGCGACAGGCACCAACTTTATCGAGGTCATTGCGCAAACCCTCCCAACCACGATCACCACGCATTTGAGCGGCGGGTTGCTCCAGATGAGCGGTTCTGGCGGCTCTCCTGGCGGCGCTTATTATATCCTGGGCTCGCCGAGTCTGGCTAACCCCGTTTCTACATGGCCTGTCGTGGCGACAGGGTCATTTAACAGCAGCGGCGGCTTCTCGATCAGCCTGCCGACAGGTGGAGCGGCTGGGTTCTACGTCTTGGAACTGCCATGACAAGACGCATTGCTTGATGATGCGCCCGGTTCTCAATAACACGCGCGCCGCCCGCTCCACTTCATCATGGGGCCGGCATGGTTGGCGGTGGAGGTGTGCCTTTACATTGATTGAACTGCTGGTGGTCATTGCCATCATCGCGATACTCGCCGCGTTGCTCTTGCCCGCCTTGGCGAACGCCAAGGCGCAGGCCAATAGGACTTCCTGCTTGAATAATCTTCGGCAGCTCCAGGTTTGTTACATTATGTATTCCGGCGATTACAGTGGCAGGTTTGTTCCTAATAACGCCATTTCGACCGCCGAGGACAACGACTCATGGATGACTGGCAATGCGCGAACGATGACGAACACGAGCTACATACAGAGCGGCTACCTTTTCGCCTACAATAAATCCACCCAGATTTACGCATGCCCGGCGGAAACCGCGGTGGTCATGACGACAGACACCGGTTCGACTCCCGCCGTGCCGGCCCAGCCGCGCCTGCTGACCTATTCGATTGACTATAACCTGGGCAGCACTAATCCCAGTTACGCTGAATACAATATCACTGCCGAAAAGCAGCTTGGCTCGCATCCATCGCCTGCGCAACATTCGGTCTTCTGGCATGAAGATGCGCGAAGCATCGATAACGGCTCCTTTGGAATCTGGCCTTATGGCAATTACTCTTGGTGGAATATTCCCACGAGCGTTCACGACCGCGGCTGTTGCATATCGTTTTTGGATGGCCGCGTCGAATACTGGAAATGGAAAGGCAAGGCTGTGCTGGACCTTGCCGTGCCGCAAGGCGCTTATATGATCAACTATCCCGCAGACACCGTGCAGGACCTCGTCCTTCCCGGAGGGCCGACTGCCGACGAGGCGGATTTATACCGCGCCCAGGCTAGCGTCGTGCCGGGTCTTCCGAAATGAATTCGCGCCAAGGGCGGGGCGACAGGCTTAAATATTGTGAGAATTACGCGAGTCCTTGTTTTGATATGCCTGCTTCTGACGCCAAACCTCGCATTCGCCTCGTCAACGCTGGAAGATGATTGGAAAAATCCGCCCTTGGCGGCTCGTCTCAAGGCCTATTGGTGGTGGCTGAATGGAAACGTAACCAAGGAATCCATCACACGCGATTTGGAAGGGATGAAAGAAAAGGGATTCGGTGGCGCGGTGATTGTCGATGCGGGCGGCGCCTCTCAGATGGGCAATGCGACCGTTCCTCACGGGCCAACTTTTTTCTCTCATGCGTGGCGCGAACTCTACAAGCACACCTTGCGGGAGGCCAATCGGCTCGGCCTTGAGATGAGCCTTAATATCCAAAGTGGTTGGAATTTGGGAGGGCCGATGGTCACTGCCGAGGACGCCGCCAAAAAGTATGTTTGGTCGGAGTCGGATTTCGCCGGCGGCAAGCACGTCGATATTCAGTTGCCGCAGCCCGATGAGCGGGAACATTTTTATCGCGATTCCTCAGTGGTTGGATACCGGATTAAACCGGGCCACCGGGCTCAACCGCTGGAGAATTGGAAGATCAAGGCCCTGCAATCTTCTTTGACGCCCTTTTCCGCGCCAGATTCCTCGGCGCTATTTGCGGAAGCGGCCGGCCTGCCGGGCGAGGAGGACGTCGCAGCGGAAAACATGGTTGACCTGACCAGCCATTTAGGCGCGGATGGCGTGCTGCATTGGGATGCGCCGCCCGGCCAATGGCAGATCCTGCGTTTTGGATATACGATCGGAGATCACTCCTACGTATCAACATGCAGCGAGGGCTGGCACGGTTTCGCGCTGGACGTTTATGACCGAGGCGCGTTTGAGCGCTATTGGAATGCCGTGGTCGAACCTTTGATTTCGGATGCCGGCCCCTTGGCCGGAAAGACGCTCAAGTATTTGCACACGGATAGCTGGGAAATCGAATTGGCCAATTGGACGCCGCGACTGCGCGAGGAATTTCAGGAGCGGCGCGGATACGACATGATGCCCTGGACGCCGGTGTTGGCGGGCCGGATTGTGAACAGCCGCGATCAAAGCGATCGTTTTCTGGCCGATTATCGCAAAACCTTAGGCGACCTTGCCATCGACTATCACTACCGCCTTTTTCGCGACAAGGCCCACGCCCGCGGCCTCGGCATTCATCCTGAAAGCGGCGGCCCCCACGCGGTGCCGATTGACGCGCAGCGCTGCCTCGGCTGGGATGACGCGCCGATGAGCGAATTTTGGGCGTGGTCCTGGGAGCACCGCATCGGGGATGAGAACCGGTTTTTTGTCAAACAGCCGGCCAGCGCCGCCCATACGTATGGCCACAACTTGGTTTATGCGGAGGGGTTTACCGACATTGGACCGCATTGGCAGGAATCCATTTGGGCCAACTTGAAGCCTTCATTTGACAAGGCATTGTGCGAAGGGCTGAACCTATTGGTGTGGCACGCATTCGTTTGTTCACCGGAGGAAGCGGGAATTCCAGGCCAGCAGTATTTCGCTGGCACACACCTGAATCCGAAGGTGACGTGGTGGGGGAAATCCCAGGCGTTCTTCCAATACATTGACCGCTGCCAGGCCTTGATGCAGCGCGGACTGCCATTTGCGGACGTGCTCTATTATTACGGCGACCACGTTCCCAATTTCGCCCAACTGAAGAAGTCCGATCC
Organism: uncultured Verrucomicrobiae bacterium; assembly: GCA_963764165.1. Taxonomy (GTDB): domain Bacteria; phylum Verrucomicrobiota; class Verrucomicrobiia; order Limisphaerales; family Palsa-1400; genus Palsa-1400. The sequence goes on along the minus strand of CAVXRD010000001.1, from coordinate 879,390 downwards.
GGCGCAGATTCTGCCCGGGTACGACTACGATGTCATTACCGAGGAGGCGCTGGTGGAACGAGCGACCGTTGCGAACGGGCAAATTTGCCTGCCGGACGGAATGAGTTACAGAATGCTTGTGCTTCCGCACTGGAATTCCATTTCCATTCCCGCCCTGCGCAAAGTCAAAGAGTTGGTCGACGGCGGCGCGACCGTGGTGGGCCAGAAGCCAGCTGAGGCCAGCGGCCTTTCCAATTATCCTCATTCCGATAAAACCCTTCAATCGCTGGCGGATGAATTGTATGGAACGAACGGCGTTATCACGAACCAGTCGCCGCACGAGGCATTGGCGGCCAAAGGCATCGAACCGGATTTTTTGTGGGAAGCCAGCGATAAACGCTCATCAAGCCCTGAGGTTGATTTTATTCATCGCAACGACGGAACCGCGCAAATCTATTTTGTGGCCAATCGCTCAAGCAACGCCGTCGCTTTGCGCTGTTCCTTTCGAATCCGCGATCTTGCGCCAGAAATCTGGGATCCGGTCAGCGGCCAGCATCATTTCGCCACCGATTATCGTGCGCCAGGTGGACGCACGGCGCTGGATTTGCATTTCGATCCGTGCGGTTCAATTTTGATAGTCTTCCGCGAAGCCGCCTCGGCCCATCCATCGCTGGGCCAGCCGAACTGGCCCAAAGTCGAATCAACGGAAGTATTATCCGGCCCATGGACCGTGCAATTTGATCCGCGCTGGGGTGGGCCCCCATCGGCGCGATTCGACCATTTGGCAAGCTGGAGCGCGCGGCCGGAGGATGGCGTCAAGTATTATTCTGGAACGGCCATCTATCGGAATCATTTCATGGAATCACCGGCAGCACAGGACCGCATCATTCTTGAACTTGGTGATGTCCACGAAGTGGCGGAGGTCAAGGTTAACGGCTTCTCGTGCGGGATAACCTGGAGTCCGCCGTTCGCGGTGGACATCACATCCGCGGTCAAACCCGGCGACAATTCACTGGAAGTCGAAGTGGTGAATTTTTGGCCGAACAGAATTATTGGCGATCAATTTCTTCCGCTGGAAAAGCGTCTGACCAAAACCAATATTCGAGCGTTGAAAAAGACCACCCCCCTCATGACATCAGGATTGCTGGGGCCTGTCTGCATTTTAAGAGAAAGATGAAACTCATTGCAGGCTAGGGGATTTCCGGGGTCACCCGCCCCTCTGTAGACTACAGATTACCCTGATGATTGCGGTTTTCCTGTAGGGCCTATAGGGGATTCCACCTGATTGTTATCAGGCGCCGTTCTGCAAGAATGATCGTAGCTTTTATACAAATATGAAGAAGATCACATTACTGCTCGTCGACGATCACACGGTTGTTCGCCAGGGCCTGCGCGCGTTGCTCAGCCAAGCCGAGGACATTGAAGTCATCGGCGAAGCGGAGAATGGCCGCCAAGCCGTCCAGATGGCTGTCAAAATGAATCCCGACATCGTCATCATGGACGTCATGATGCCCCATATGAACGGCCTCGAAGGCACGCGCCAATTGCTCAAGACCGTGCCCAACACGAAGGTCCTCGTCCTCAGCTCCTACAGCGACGACGATTATGTCCAGCAGCTCACCGAGGTGGGCGCCTCCGGTTATTTGATCAAGCAAACGGCCGCCGATAATTTGCTCCTCGCCATCCGCGAAGTTTACAAGGGCAACGCGTATTTCAGCCCGTCCATCGCCAAGCGCCTGCGCGACCGCTGCCGCCAGGCCTTCAACGACGGCCAGCCGCTCAAGCGCAATGTCGATCTGACCTCGCGCGAAGCGGAAGTGCTGCAGCTCATTGCCGAAGGCATGCCGAACAAGCAGATTGCCGGGGAGTTGGGAATCAGCATTAAGACCGTTGAAAAACATCGCCAGCAGGTGATGAACAAGCTGAACATCCACGACGTGGCTGGCCTCACCCGCTACGCGATTTCCAAGGGAATCGTCAATCGCGACCTCGGTGGCCGTCTGGACGAAAACTCAACTCCGGCCCCGGCTCACGAAGACTTGGGCAAGGTGCATGCCACCACGACGCCGGCGCGTTCGCCCGCTTTGATTTCCAGGTGAGCGCCAATCAGGTTGGCGCGGTAGCTCATGATGCGCAGGCCCAGGCCTGCGTCTTTGCTCACGATCGGCGGCATGGGCAAGCCGTCGTTCTCGATGGATAGCCGTAGCTTGTAGTCACCGTTGGTGGCGATCCGGATGTTCACGTTTTTCGCCTTGCCATGCTTCATGGCATTTGTCACCGCTTCCTGCGTAATCTTGTAAAGCTGGCTGATCGCTGTCGGGTCCAGCTGCGGCACATCCTCATCGGACTCGAATTCGCATTCGACCCCAAATGTTCGCTTGACGTGGGAAACCATGGCTTCCATCGCCTCCCCCAAGTCCTGGTTCGAAAAATCGGCGCGCATCATGTCGTGCGACAATTCGCGCGTTTGCAAAAGCGCTTCCTGAATCAGCGTGTGGATGCGGCTGGCGTCCGCCGCTTCCTCGGCATTCCTCCTGGCAAGCTGCACTTGCAGGCCCTTGGACATGAGCGCGACCCCCGTGAGTTTCTGGCCGAGGTCGTCGTGCAAATCCAAACCGATGCGGCGGCGCTCGTTGTCGGTGATTTCCAAAAGCTCGTTTTCGAGCCGGCGCCGTTCGGCCAGCGCGGCTTGCAATTGCGTATTGGCAGCCGAAAGATCGGCCGTGCGCTGGCGGACGCGCAATTCCAAATCTTCATGCGACCGGCGAAGGGCTTCCTCGGTCTGCTTGAGCTGCGTGATGTCGGTGATGGAACTCAGCCAGCCGTTGATATTCTCAAACGAGTCCTTCAGAGCGATGACAAGGAGCAGGGCGTAAAAGCGTTCGCCGTTTTTTCGGCGAAGTTTCAGTTCGATGCCCGACGGCGGCGCCTGGCCTTCGACAACTTTGGCGAGCGAGGCGGTAATGCGCTCGTATTCTTCCGGCGGCCAATATTCAAACGGCGCCTTTCGATCCAGAAGTTCAATCTCGGTCCAGCCGACCATTTTGCAAAAGGCAGGATTGACGTAGGATTGGCGGCCATCCAAATCAACGACGGCAATTCCCGAGGGAATGGAAGATTCGATGGCGGCGCGGAACGATTGCTCGGCCCAAAGTTCCTTTTCCGAGGCGCGCTGGGCCTTGCGGACTTCGGCTTCGCGCATTTCGCGGGCGATGGCTGGCGAGAGGCGGGCCAGCTTGTCCTTCATCACGTAATCGTGCGCGCCAGCCTTCATCGCGGCGACCGCGGTATTTTCAGTGATGTGTCCGGAGACGATGATGAACGGCACGTCCAACTGGCGTTCCTTGACCATGGCCAGCGCCGCCAAGCCGTCGAATTCCGGCATGACGTAGTCGGCAATGATGGCGTCCCATTCCTGTGACTGCAGGGCGGCGGCCATTTCCTCGGCATTCTCCACCCGGCGGCAGACACACTTGTTGCCGGCGCGCTCGATGGCCATTTGAAGCAGGAGCGCGTCGTTCTCGGAGTCCTCAACCAGGAGAATTTGCAGTGGTCTGTTCAAGCTTTTCATGTTCGATCTGCCATGGCGGGTTTATTGAGCTCATGGTTTATGCCCGGCAGCGTAAAGTAGAAAGTCGCGCCTTTGTTGACTACGCCCTCGGCCCAGGCGCGCCCGCCGTGGCGGTTGATGATGCGCTGGACGGTGGCCAGCCCAACGCCGGTTCCAGGAAACTTGCTCGCCGGATGCAGGCGCTGGAAGACGCCAAAAAGCTTCTTCGCATACGCCATGTCGAACCCTGCGCCGTTGTCGCGGACAAAAAAGGCCTGCTCCTTGCCGTTGGCGGCTGTCTTGCCGAATTCGATGTGCGCATCCTGCGTCTTGCTGCTGAATTTCCACGCGTTGCGAAGCAAATTATCAAGCGCCAGCCGCACCAGCCGCGGATCGCCCACCGCCACGCAATTGGGCGCGATGTCGAATTTCACCGCGCGGAAGGAATCAGCGGTGGCCAGTTCCCCGGCAATTTCCGTGGCGAGCGAGCTCAAATTCACCTCGTCGGATTGCAATTCCGCCCGCGAAACCTGGGCCAGTTTCAAGAGATCCTCGATGAGGCGCTCCATTTGCGAAACGGCTCCGCACGCCCGCCGCAGCAATTCCTGGCCGGTGGCATCGAGCTGCGCGGAATGCGCCTCGAGCAGCACCTCGCTGAAACCGCGCAAGGCGCGCAGAGGCGCGCGCAAATCGTGGGAGACGGAATAGCTGAAGGATTCCATCTCCTTGTTGGCCGCTTCCAATTGCGCGGTGCGCTGCTGCACGCGCTGTTCCAATTCGTGATTCAGCCGGAAAATTTCCTCCTCGGCGCGTTTTCGTCCGGTGATGTCTTGCGTAAAGAGCAGGGCGCGCAAAAATTTTCCGTCGGTGTTATCGGTGCTCGAGCTGATAAGCACATCGCGAAAGGAGCCATCCCGGGCGCGCAATTTCGTCGGGTGGCTTCGCAGCGTATCGCCGCGTGCCAACCGGGACAAGACTTCGCGGCCTTCGGCCTGGTCGGCGTAGAATTCCGTGGCATTCTTGCCCACGTATTCGCCCCGGGTGTAGCCGAGCAGCTCCAATTCAGCCGGATTCGCCCATTGTATGATGCCGTCGGAACCAACCTGCAGGAGGCCAACCGGAGCGCGCTCAGCGGCGTCAGCCAGCAATTTTCCACGGCTTTGCCGGGCCTGCCTGGCGTAGTAGCGTTGAACCAACACCAATGTGAACGCCAGCACTGCCGCATCAATGATGCAAATGAGAGAGGGCCACGGCGGCAAAGTGCCGACGAATGCTTTGACTCCTTCCGCTGAAAATCCGTTCATTATACAAAGACGAGCATCGGATTCTTAAGCGAAGATGGCAAGCAGCGTATGGGGTCAAGACCTACGCGTCCAAGAGCAACGCCTCGCCGAGGGTCCGGGGTGGGGCGCCATTCACGCGCCATAGGCCACAATAATTAAGATGCGCCTGTCGTGGGATTAAACCCTCGTCCTAAAGAATGTCCAGGTGGATTGCGCATGTTGGCGGGCGCAGCGGCGAAACGTCCCGGGCGCGAACTTGGTTAAGAGAATTCTCACCCTGGACGCCTCGGCGGGGCGTCTCTGCCTTGGGAGGCAGACTCCGGCGCTATGATTCGCGCCCCGCGCTTGTAGGTGAGGTAGGAATATGTCCATTGAAAAAGAACGGCCAATTGGTTGCGGATGCCAGTCAAATATAACAAATGAACCACCAGCCACATGAGCCAGGCCAGGAACCCCGAAACCATGATCTTGCCGCGCCACGCCACTGCCGCCGATCTGCCGATGGTGGCCATAGTTCCCTTGTCGTGGTATTTGAAGGGCGGGCGGTCTTTGCCGCCGCCGTTTAGTTCAGCGCCAATGATTTTAGCGACGTGCCGTCCCATCTGCATTGCGGCGGGCGCGACGCCTGGAATGGGCTTTCCGTCATCCCCGGCCATTGTCGCCATATCACCGATGGCGAAGACGGCTGGCTGGCCGGGCAGAGAGAGGTCCGAATTCACTTTGACACGTCCGGCCTTGTCAAGTGGCGCGCCCAGCTTTTGCGTGGTTTCCACCGCGGCAATTCCGGCCGCCCAAACAATAGTGGCCGCTTCAATGACCTCGCCGGTTTCCAACTCCACTTTTTCCTTCAGAATTTCTTTCACGCGGGTCGATGTGCGAACTTCAACATGCATGGACTCGAGCTGCCGCCGGGCGCTGTCCGATAATTTCTTCGGGAATTGGGCGAGGATCGCAGGGCCGCCTTCGAGCAAGACAATGCGCGCCTGGCCGGGATCGATTCGCCTGAAATCCCGCCGCAGCACTTTCCTGGCAAGTTCAGCAAATGCGCCCGCCATCTCGACGCCAGTCGGGCCGCCGCCCACAATGACCATAGTCAATAATTTTTTTCGCCGCGCATCATCCGCGCCATTTTCCGCCCTCTCAAAAGCCATAAGAAGCTCGCTGCGAATCGCCATCGCGTCCTGAAGATTCTTCAGGCCCGGGGCGAACTGGCTCCATTGTGGTTTGCCAAAATAACAATTGCGCCCGCCCATTGCCAAAACGAGGAAGTCATAAGGGAGCTGGATGTGCTTTAAGACGACTCTCTTGTTGACGAAATCGAAATCAACCGCTTCGTCCATCAGCACCGTGATGTCCTGGCGTTTGGAAAAAATCGAGCGGATGGGCTGAGCGATGTCCGGCCCGGATAATCCCGCCGTGGCGACCTGGTAAAGCAGCGGCTGGAACAAATGGTGGTTTGCCCGGTCAACGATGGTGATGCGGGCATCCGCATGGTGAAAATGCTGGCAGAATTCCATACCCCCGAATCCTCCGCCCAGAACGACAACATGTTTTTGTGGCATACCCAGGATTCAACCTATGACGCGCGGCGCGTTTGTCAAAAACACAAAACACAAGCAGCCACGCCCACCGCTACAGGCGGAGGCGTGGCTGACGTGTCTCATTCTCTCAAGGCGCTCGATGAGAGAGCCCGTAGATCAGAGAAATCAAAAAGAACACGATGAATATCGTGAACAGAATCTTGGCGATGCCCGCTGCCGCCCCGGCGACGCCGAAGAAACCAAATGCCCCCGCCACCAATGCGATAACCAAGAAAATCAATGTCCATCTTAACATGGCGAAATTCACCTCCTTTAATGAGCCTCGGCTCCGGCGGCGGGCACACCGTGCGCCGCCGCCAAAGCCGAAAAGTCAAATCACGTTCCGTGGGTGACGAGCTTTTTTAGCGTGGCCACGGTGCTGGAACTCTTTCCGGTATCGGACCAGCTTGCTTCGCGGTTCAACGCGGATTGGGCGAGTTCGGTCAGCTTTTCGTCGGCGGCGCGCTCTTCGTCCTGGATTTGCCGCAGCAAACTCTCAATGTGTGTGTTTCCCAATTCCCGAGCCCACGCGCACAAACTGCCATAGCTTGTGATTTCATAGTGCTCAGATTTCTGCGCCGCGGCGATCAAGCCGGCATCCAGGGCAGTGTTGTCCGCAAACTCTTCGGCGAGCGTTTGAGCTTCGTCGATGATGCCTTCAATGGCGTCGCAGGTCTGGCGTTTGGGCTTTTGGCCGAGAGCCTGGAATACATCCTCCAAGCGCTTCACATGCGTTTTCGTTTCCAAAAGATGTGAATCAAAGGCGGCTTTCAACTCAGGGGCTTTGGCCGTGGTTCTCAACTCGTCGAGAGCCTTGACGAGCTGATGTTCTGCGTCGTAAATATCCTGCAATTCGCTAAGGAATAGTTTTTCCAAGTCATTCATATTTTTCTCCTTGAACTTTAAGCCCCGCAGGCTTCAGGCCTGGGTCTCGCTCTTAACGTCCCTCACCTTCAAGGCGCAGGCTAGGGAGGAAAGTCCCGACTCAGGGGTGGGTGAATCTTGGTAGGGCGAGGCTCCCAGTGAACTGTTTCCGCGGCGCCGGAAAAAGGGCCGGCCACGCTCCCCTCATTCGCAAAAAGCGCGCGCGGCGGCAACCTTTCGATCGCCGCCGCGCGCACCCGAACCGAGTTCTGACGCCAGGACTAATTCAATTTCTCAAGTGGAGAAATGTTGCAGCAGCTCGTCGGGGCGCACGCGGCTCAAATCCGCGCGCACGTTCTTCTCAATTTTTGAACGCACGCTTGCATTGACCTGGTCAAGGATCGGGCGATTGATTCCCGAATCGGCGGCCAGAAACAATTTTTCAACGTGCTCTCGTGTCATGAGATGCTCGATGCGGCGCGCGAGAAATTTCACGGCGCGAAAACGCCGTTCAATCGTTGCGTGCTTTGCATCGCTGTCCGAATCCGGCTCGGATTCGATTGCGCTTGTGTCGAAGCGGCCGGCATTGCCGGTCGCGGTGCCGCCGGGCAGGCGGTGGGCATCCATTTGCCATTCCTCCATCAATTCGAGATGGGGCGTGCTGAAGCGGGTGTCATCGTCCAGCCGGTAGGCCTTCATATGTCCCAAGTCAGCCACAACTACTAGTTTTCCGTCCATAAGGTGCTCCGTTTCTACACCGTTCGTCAGGTGTGGCGTTCATAGGTGAGGAGCGGATGGAAGTCGATTGAAGACGTTCCCGATTCCGCTCGAATCTGTAGCCGGCCGAAACGATCTCCTTTGCGATTTTCCAGCCAGAGCTGAAAAGGTTCGACGATTTCGTGGCGGGCCGGTTTTTCCGAGTCTTCGCCAATCTCGAGGACTACCACGGAACTGCATCCGTCATTCTCGTGCTCCAGCACGGCGCGGCGCAAAGGGGCGTTGACGGCAACGTCCTTTAATGAACCGCCAGGCTGGCTCTCTCGAATGTGGATGACGTGCTGGGCGCGTTTGAGGCTGGCGAAAAATTCCGCCCAAAACTTGGGGGCGATCTCCAGGCTGTGAGCTGGCGCGCCGGTTTTGGGATTAGTCAACGCGGGGGCATTCTCCGCGGAGGATGGCGGCGATGGGGCGTTCGCTTTTCTGGATTCGCCTGCCGCGAAATCCTTTTTGCTTTTTTTTGGGTTTGCTGTTCCTGTCATCAATGCCTCCTACTTTCATTTACATTAGGTATTGTTGACGTGCAACCTGACCCACCCCTCCGCGTTTTTCCCGGCCCAAACGCGAAGAGTTCCCCCACTTTCGCCGCGCAAGGACACTATAACAAAATTGCGCACCTCCCTCGGGAGGCGGCGGAAGTTCACTTGACAGTCTGTCGTGTACAAGGAAGCGGCGGGGCTTTTCGCGTGACAAAGGCAGGCGCCCGCTTCGGGGCGCGGATAGGGCAATTCCCCTCTTGTTCTTTCCGCAAGGCGCGCGATGTTGCGCCATGTGGAAAACAGCAACAGTGGCGGGCGCGTTCCTCGGTGGTTTTTTCATGGCGAAGCGGATCGCCAGCCACAATCGCTTTTCTTTTCGAAACCGGCTCGTCGTGATCACGGGCGGGTCGCGCGGGCTGGGCCTTGTGCTGGCGCGCCAATTGGTCGGCAAGGGCGCCAACGTGGTTATCATGTCCCGCAGCGAGGGGCAATTGCGCCGCGCAGAATACCAGCTCCGGGCCGGGGGCACCGGCGTGCTCGGCATTGCGTGCGATGTCCGAGATCCTTCGCAGGTCAACGCCGCGATGAGCGAAGTGGCCAGGCGTTTTGGCAAGATCGATGTTCTCATTAACAACGCGGGCATGATGCAGGTCGGACCGGTCGATTCGATGACTGTCCAGGATTATGAGGACGCCCTGGCGGTGCATCTTTACGGCGCCCTCCACACGACGATGGCTGTGCTGCGGCATATGCGGCGCGCCGGAGCGGGGCGGATTGTAAACATCGCCTCCATCGGCGGAAAAATCGGCATTCCCCACATGATTCCGTATTGCGCCAGCAAATTTGCGCTGGTCGGCTTTTCGGAGGCATTGCGGGCGGAGCTGCGCCGCGAGCATATTTATGTGACAACAATCTGCCCCGGGCTCATGCGCACTGGCAGCAGCAGAAATGCCCTCTTCAAGGGCGACCATCGGGCCGAGCATGCATGGTTTTCGGTTTCCGGCTCGCTTCCGCTTCTTTCGATGAGCGCCGAGCGCGCGGCGGCGAAAATTCTTTCGGCCTGCCAGCGGAACGCGGCGCGCGTGGTCCTTGGCGTGCCTGCGAAATTAGCGGTGCTTTCCAGCGGCATGGCGCCGAACTTCTCCACCGCTGTCGCCTCCTTGGCCAATCGAATGCTCCCCAGCGGCTCGGCTCAAAAAACGCACCTGGGCCACCAAAGCCAATCAAAGTCTTCTCCATCCATTCTGACCCGGCTCAATGACCTCGCGGCATTGCGGAACAATGAGATTCCCCTTCACGGATGACGCGGCCATTTCGCGTCCCCCGCCGAATTCGCAGGAACCTCTGCTCCATCAGGTCGCCCATGAGACGTCTTCGCAAGCGGTCGTTTTGCCCGGATGCGCCACCGGATAAAATCCGTCGGCATCAGGTTGAACGGGCGCTTTGCTTTCCCATGTCAGATCCGCCGGCATCAGGACGACCGGGCACGCGATGGCATCCTTCCATTGCACCTCGGAGCCGGAATAGGTCGACATGCGGCCCATGATCGCGGTCATCGTGCTGTGCGCGGCATTCTCGACCTCGTTGTAATCATCGCCGTTGCGAATGGCGGCGAACAAATCGTCGTGCTCGACTTGGTAGGGGTTTTTCGGCGTGCCCTCGTAACGCCACGGCGTTGGCCCCTTGATGTTGAAAATGTGGCGGTCGTTGTTTAGATCCGCCGTGCCTTTGGAACCTTGCAGCGCTTCCGCGACCCGCCCCCATTTGGATGGGAATTGGCTGCACTGGCTGAACATCCGCGTGCCGTCCTCGTATTCGAATTCCACGTAATGGTGATCGAAAATCTGCCCGCACGTTTTCGCCGTGCGCGATTGCCGGCCACCGATGCCGATGGCGCGGACAGGGTGCGTCCCCTTGAACCAATTGGCTACGTCGATGTTATGGCAATGCTGCTCGACGATGTGATCGCCGGAAAGATAAGTGAAGAAATACCAATTGCGAATTTGATACTGCAACTCGGTTTCGTTGGGCAGCTTCTGCTGGCCGCCGCGCGAGCCGCCCCGCCAATAGACCCGCATCGCAAGAATCTCGCCGATGGCTCCGTCGCGAACACGTTTCAGCGCCTCGATATAACCGGAGGAATGATGGCGCTGAAATCCTGTCCCGACTTTCAGTTTCTTTTGATTGGCAATCTCGTTGGCCGCGAGAATGCGCCGGACGCCAGCCGCGTCGGTAGCCACGGGCTTTTCCAGGAACGCGTTCTTTCCCTGCGCGACTGCCTCTTCAAAATGCAGCGGGCGAAATCCGGGAGGCGTGGCCAAAATGGCGATGTCCGCATCCGCGATGGCTTTTTTGTAAGCATCGAAACCGACGTAACGATGGACCGTGGCCGGATCCACCTTGTCTGGATGGTTCTTGACCAATTCCTTCAAGCTGCTTTCGATCTTCGGCTCGAACGCATCGGCCATGGCGACCAGTTTGACGTTGGCCGTCGTGGTCAGCGCTTGGTCCGCCGCGCCGGACCCGCGTCCGCCGCAGCCGACGAGGGCGAGTTTGATCGTGTCATCGCCCGCCGCGTAAGCAGCGCGCTCGATGGCAAGATTGGCGGCCAGCGATAAGCCAAGGCCGGTTTTGGCAGTTGTCTTGAGAAAGTCGCGGCGAGAAAGATCGCCCGCAGGTGAATTAGTGTTCATGAGTTCATTGATATTACAATTCCTCACAATTAATGCAATGCACTACATTTGCAACCTGAGCACTAGAGGGCTTTGGCAGAGATTGATTTGGCTTGCCGCAGATTAACGCTTTGCGCCGCCGGCAGAAGTGGCTTGATTCGGCAGTTTTTACAAACAATCTCAGGCCGGCCGCGCAAGTCGCCGACTGTGAAGGCGATGAGGCTGCACCAGGCGAAATAATTAAACGCCGCCTCCATTGCGCGCCGGTGGGCTGGCGAATTCATCCGTAACCTCGGCAGCTTCATTTCATTGACTGAATCATTTTGCGCGCCCTTTGGCAATTTGCAAATGGATGCCCTGCATTTGAGGTCAAACCTGCAAGGAGCCTTTCGCACCCCTGGCTTATCAATTTTTAGCGGCAAATTCTCCTGGGTGGCGCTCTCAGGTAGGGTAAATGCCCGTAGAACCACCCCGCGCTATTCACTAGCATAACCACACAGGTATGGATTCGTTCGGAACGGCTAGTCGAATGGCGGATTTGCGCCCCCTCCATCTTGGTTGGAGCGAGAAGCAATGAAGCATCGCGACCACGAGGAAACTTTGGTGAAGACTGCCGACGTTGGCTCGACCTTCCCGCCGTCGGCTCCCGCGCCAAAAACCAAACCACCGAAGCGCCACCGCGTGCTGCGATTTTTCGGATGGACGTTTCTGGTGCTCGCCCTCGTGCTGGGTGTTGTGCGCGCGATCATGCCGTGGTCAGTCGAGCGCTACGTTAATAAGACGTTGAGCAAAAATCCCCTTTACTCGGGTCAGATCGGCACTGTTCATATCCATTTGTGGCGCGGCGCCTACAGTATCGAGCAAATCAAAATCGACAAGACGACGGGCAATGTTCCAGTGCCATTCTTCGCCGCATCCAATCTCGATCTTTCAATCCAATGGAATGCGCTGCTGCACGGCCGGATCGTCGGGGAAATAACGGCTGAACAACCGGTGATTAATTTTGTCGACGCCCCGAGCGACGACGATTCCCAGACCGGCGGAACAGGTCCCTGGCTGGAAATGATTCGCGATTTGTTTCCCTTTCAAATCAATCGCTTTCGGGTCGTCGGCGGCGCGGTGCATTTTCGCACTTACCAAACTGCCAAGCCGGTCGATGTCTACCTTTCCAATCTTGAGGCAACCATTGATAATCTGGGCAACATTTCGGACCAATCCAGCCCGCTCTCGGCAACGGTCAAAGCGACTGCAACCGCCATGGATGAAGCCAAGCTCAACGTTGAAATGACGCTGGATCCGTTCTCCTACAAACCGACTTTTCACGTGGCAGTCCGGATGCTGAATCTCGACCTGACCAAAATCAACGACCTTGCCCTGGCTTATGGAAAATTCGATTTCAAACGCGGCTGGTTCGATCTGGTGCTGGAAACCGACGCCAAGGAAGGGCAAATCACCGGTTACATCAAACCCCTGTTCCGGAACCTCCAAGTATTCAGCCTCGCGCAAGATCTGAAGGAAGACAACGTTCTGCAGTTTTTCTGGCAAGCCCTGGTGGGTGCGACAACGAAAGCGCTGCGGAACATTCCGCGCGACCAATTTGGCACGATGATCCCTTTTACCGCCGAGGCGGATGGACCCACCAGCATCAAGCTTCTCACCACCTTGGGAAATATTTTTCGCAACGCGTTTGTGCGCGCTTATCTGCCGCGATTGGACCAGCTCAACACAAATGACAGTCTCAAGTTCAGCGCGCCGGATTTTACGGATGCCATATCGACCAGCAACGGGAACTAACGACCTAAACGGAGTTTTTTATGGAAAAAAAATCTATTATCACGAGGGCGCGAGGCGCGCAGGACAATTATCTGGCTTTTTGGCGGCGATTTGAAAAGCGGTCCCTGCAATTTCCCCGCGTGCCGCGCTTGACGGCGGTGAAGGAATCCGGCCCATCGGCACAAGGGCCGGCGCCGGCGGGTGAAAGCGGGCGGGAACCGTCGCATGCCAGCACCTTTGGCGCCGTGGCCCGAACCATCGCCTGCGTATCGTGCGCGGCGACGGTTGTTCTGTTGACAGGATGCGGGAGCCAGAAGGCAAAGGCCAAGAATCAGGATTTCTTCACCTCCGGCGACCGCGACGCCGACCAGCGGGCCAGCCAGCGCATGGCGCAAAACGAGCAGCTTACCGGCGGCGGCGAGGGCGCTGGCGAAAAAAGTGTCAAGAAAGCGGAAGTCGTCAACACAAGCGCTTCGGCAAGCGGAGCCGATGGAACGAACAAGGCGGCGCAGGCGGAAGGGAAGCTGGCGCTATACGACCGCCTTGGCGGCGAGGACGGCTTGAAAAAAATCGTGGCTGATTTCCTGCCTCGCGCCATGCAGGACCCGCGCGTGAATTGGGATCGGAACAACGTCACAAAAGGCGGATTTTCATTCCATCATAATGAGTCAGTCGCGTGGTCAAACTCTCCCAACAACGTCGTCATGCTGCAAAAGCATCTCGTTGAATTTCTCGCTCTGGCCACCGGTGGCCCGTCGCATTACGAGGGCAAGGAGATGAAGAGTTCCCATGCCAGCATGCACATCTCCAATTCCGAATTCGATGCGACGATTGGCGATTTGAAGGTCTCCCTCGACCGCCTGCAAATTCCAAACAAGGAGCAGAAGGAATTGCTGGCCATCGTTGAAAGCACGCGCCCGGAAATTGTCACTGAGCATTGATGCTGCTCTTGAAGAAGAGCCAAGGCAGCCTCGGCAGACGATCGGAGAATTGCCCGGGAAATCGCAAATTTTTCTTCCCATTTTCGCCGCGCGGTGATTAAGTTTCGCCCGTGAACGCCGGATTCAGCATTTGGGACAAATTGTTTCGCCTCGTCATGGCGATGCTGGTTGTCGCCAGTTTGCTGGGGATTTTTCTTTGGTACCAGCCTGTTATCCGGGAGAACCAGCGCCTCCGCCGCAGCAAGCTTGAGCTGGAAAAGAGGATTGAAGCGGAGCAGGACAAAGCCCGGAGATTGGACGCGGAATTTCGCGCCTTGCAGAATCCCGCGACCATCGAGCGGCTCGCTCGCGAACGCCTCAGTTTTGCCAAGCCCGGGGAAAATGTGATTCATTTCGACCCGCCACCCGGCAGCACCCAGTCCCAATAGAAGGGGATGCCTCGGCCAGGCCGCACTTGCGCTTTCCACGCTCCCATTCTGCGATGGGCTCGCCCGGCGCATTCACACAACTTTAGCCATAACCTCTGCGGCCTTTGAATGGCAGGGACTCCTCGCCGGGGCGTCCGGGACATGGCATGGATCACGCGCGGGCCGGTTGCCTCGGCGACGCCTCACTGCCTTTACGGAAAACTCGCCAGCAGAATTTTTTTCGTATCTTCCAAATTGCGGTCGACCCGCGCTAATTCGTTGGAGTAGGGCGTAAGCAAATACGGCATGGTGTTGGTGACTTTCTCGCTGAGTTGCAAAACGGCCACCGCTTCGTTCAAAGACTTTGTTCCGTCCATCACCTGACGGTGATGACGCAACACGCCAAAGCAAACCAGCGCGACTGCGGCCACCGAAACTCCAATCGACGCCCACGGCAAAAAAAGCGAATGTTTCGGCTCCGGCCGGCGCGCGGCGTGCCGCGAATTCCGCACGGATTGCATAATCGAATGGTGAAGGGGGTGTTCCGCCACGGTGGACGCCTTTGCCGAGCCTTCCAACGATTGCGTTTGCCGCGAAAACTGTTGCAATTCAGGGTCGGCCGCGATGGTGCGGAGCAAGGAATCCGGCAGCGGTTTGCCCGAATCCATCGCCCACGAAATTCTCAATTTGTTGAGCCACGTTTTCATAATTCAATTCCTTCTTTCCGCCAGCACCATGTTAGGCGGCGTCGTTTGCCAATCAACGGCTAATTTGTTCCTCGCCCGGAACAGCAGCACTTTGACATGTGTTTGGGTTTTGCCGAGCACGCGCGAGATTTGCGCCACGTCCATTTCCTCGGCGTAGCGAAGCCAGAGCGCCTGGAACTGGCTGTCCGGCAATTTCTGGCGCGCCCGGCGCCAGATATCGCGAGCGTCCTCCTGCCGGGCGAGCAATTCCGCGGGATCCTCCTCAGCCGATTCCTCGGGCACGGCTTCATCGCCTGCTGGAATTCTTGCGCGGTAGCAATCAATGCCTTTTCTCTTCGCAATCGTAAAAATCCATGAGGCGAACGAACGGGTTGGATCAAATTGCGCGATGGCCTGGAAGGCGCGGACGAATGTGTCCTGCGTCACTTCGCGGGAGTCCGTGGCGTGTCCGCAGGACTGGTAAACGAACGCGTAAATGCGCGTCTCGTAACGCCGCACCAGCTCCTCAAAAGCCGAAAAGTCCCCGCCCTGGCTATGCCGGGCGAGGTCCTCGTCGGTCGCGATTTGAAAATCAACTGCCACGCTTGGCCTGTCCGCTTCTACTTGCTGTCGGAAGCACCCTCGCTGACGCCTTCGTTGTGGGATTTGTGCTTGGCCTTTTCTTTTTCCTTCTCCTGGCCTTCCTTCACCATCTTGAGCAGATCCGCAGTCGCCACTGGAAGCGACACTCCCACCGTGCTGCCATCCTGCTTCAAAACTATGCTGTTGGCCAGCTTCGCTAAATCCTCGTTGGGTTTCATCAATTGGCCAAACGCGATCAACCCTTGGGCGATGTCGGCGATTTTCTTGGCCGTCTCATCGTCCGCAGCCTCAAATTTCACATGGGCGATCATCTTGTCGCCTTTTTCGCCGATCTTCGCGCTGACGGATTTGGATAATTTCAAGATGGCGGCATTGTCGTCGCCTTTGCCCAAATCGACCTTCAGCAGCACGCCGGACGCGATGACGGATTCGCCTTCGTCGCTGTGCGGCAGGCTTTTTTCGGAGAAGGTCTTGGTTTTGCCGTCGACGACCTCGAGCGAGTTCGCCAATTGCGTTTCACTCCGGCTGACCATGACCCGGCCGCCGACAATCGCGCCAAACATGTGATCGTCGCCGTCCTTGTCCTTGTGTTTGTCATCCAGCCACGTGTACATCGTGTGCGAGCCATTGGTGATGGCGTGAAAATCCTGGGCCACGCCTTTGAAGAGGGTCAGCAGCCTGTTGGGGTCGAAATCCGCGTAAACGATCAGCGTGCCGTCCTGGACATGCTCCTCGGTGGTATAAATGGTGAAGCCGTGAAGCTGGGTGCGGACGTCGAAATCGAAGAGGGCGCCAAAGGCAGCGAGTTTGTCCTGAACATCCTGCTGCGAAAGAATCGACTTTGCGATGGCGGTGCTGCGCAGCGCGTCGACATCCACATGGACGACCAGCGCGGGATCAGCGATGACGTCCTTGGAGTTGAGCGGGGCAGCCGAGCCCGCGAAGTTCCCCGCGAAAAGCGCGGCAGCGGCCGAAGCGGTCAGGATGTTCTGTTTCATAATCATAAAATTAAACTAAATTAAATTCACTTTGTTGTTACGGTTGAATGTCAATCCAACCACTGAGCATACGTGAGGCGGTGGGGAAAGGTTACAGCGGCTTTGGAGTCATTGTGAGACTTGAAAATCGATTCAAGATATTCCTGCTTCTGGCGGGACTCGTCCTCGCCGGTTTTTTTGCGTGGCTTGTGCTTCTGCCCGCGCCGAAACCGGACCCGCTGCCCAATCCAAACGGATACGATGATTTCGTCGCGGCGGGTCAAATGGTGAAAGGTGGTACCATATTGGGATGCGCGCCGTTGCAGCAACACCGCATTTTCGTGTCGTGGAATAGGGCCGCGTTGGCTCGAGGGCGTTTGGGGATTGCCAAGGAATGCCGGGTTCCAGTGGAATATTCGGAGACGTGGGAGGCGGAGCATTTCGGCCAGATCCTTGTGAATCGAGACCTTGAGGAGACAATCCGCACCGAGGGCGAATTGGCAGATCTGGATAACCGGCCAGAAGAAGCAGCAGAATGTTTCCTGACCATGATGAAGATCGGAGTAGAACTCGATCGTGGCGGGCTCATGGATGACGCCCAGTGCGCTTTTATTTGCGAAAAGGAAGCCGAGTTGCTGCTGGAGTCCGACATTCCAAAGCTGGACCTCCAACAATCACGCAAATGCATTGAACAATTGGAGAATATTGAGTCGAAAATCGAGCCATCCGCGAGTATACTCCACCGCGAAAGGGCGTGGCTCCGAAATCAACTCGGAAGCTTCGCTGGGATCAAAGAGTTCGTAAATGCGTGCATTGCGGAGCATACGTTGGCCCCCGTCCGCCGAACGAATTCTGGCATTGTTCATTTATTGGACGAAAGAGTGACTTCGGTGAGGGATCTGGAGGCCGAATTTGCCGCCCATGCTTTCGCGCTGGAGAGAGGGCACCATCCAACAAACTGGAGCGAAGTGGCGCCTGCGTATTTGAAAGAGGCTCCTGAAGTTCCATTCAATCCCGGTGCGACCAATTGGTTTAACAGCCGCGCGGGACGACGATGAAGTCATTGGTCAAACCCACAGGAGAATCCCACGGTCTTTGCAGCCAGAGGCGCGGAATATTTATAGAGACGAACCACAAACCAGACTCATAAGCCCCAGCGGGGCGGCATAAACGGCGATCTGTCTTTCAAGATTGTGGTTATGTTGTGGCCTTACGGGTTTTGTCCGCCCTCACGGACAAGTGGCATGACTGGCGAATATCCGCGCAAAGTGTCCGACGACGCGGAAGATGCCGCTCCGAGGGAGCTCGGGAGATTTTCTTAAGGTGCGTTTCTGTAAATATGCCACGCCTTTGGCGCTGAGCGGCTGCGAGTTTCCAGGCGCCGATAATCAAAATTCGCAAGGCCCCTTTTCCTGACGTTCCTGAGTTCCAGATTAATCATTCCTCTTTTCTTGCGGGATTTCGCCCCCGACAGGCGTGTTGTGATTGGAGACTTAATGCGATATGAATATGAAAAAGAACAACATGCTTGGTGTTTGGCTGACAACGATCTCAATTTCCACCGTCATGGCGTCGGCGGCAACCGCCTTCGGGCAGCAGGCACCTGCGGCGGCACTTCCCCATGTCTCGCTTAACGCAGTACGTTTGGAATCATTCGCTCCCCGCCAAGGTGAGTGGAAGGTTGAGAACGGCTTAGTCCTTGTCATGGAACCCGGGAAAAACTGGACGCCGGTGGGCGATGGCGAAGCCAACCTGGCCAACGCTATCAAAGCGCTGACAATGATTTATGCCGACGCGAGCTTCGCCTTGGATCCCCGTTTGGCGAAGGCAAAAGTGGGCGATCTTCTTGACCGGGTGGACGATCCACTGTCCGAGTTGAAAGCGTTGCGCGTGGCGACCAGCGGAGCGTTTGACCTCGAAACATCGGGCAAATTGCTGACTCTTGAGCCGACGGCAGATGGAGGTGGTCATGCCGCCTGGCAAAACGAGCGCACAGTGGAGTGCTTTAACTTGCAAGGGTATCTCTATCACATCCTGCCCGAATTGGACGAAAAGCATAACCGAAACACCAATGCACCGGGACCAGCCAATTTACTCGGCGGAGGAGCCGAAGCTGCGGCCATTGATAAAGCGATTGGACGTTTGCGCGATGTGATCCGCCAGGCGATTCAGTCGGTGGATCCAAGTTTGGGTCAGCCTGACTTTCAGTATTTTGCCGAAGGGCAGATGCTGATTGCCACCGGGCCGCATCAATCGCTCATCATCGCCGGCAAGGTGATTCAAGCATTGCCGGGCATGGACAGAGTGGCTGGCTCGTCAGACTGGCAACGCCAGCCCGCCGGGGGAGGCGGAGGGGCCATGAACGGAATTTCGCCCCTCGAACGACTTTTCAGGCAGGGCGGGGCGCCGCCGGAGCAAAGCAATCCCGGAGCCTCACGCAATTACAATGCCGACCCGGCCAAGTCCCAGAATTGAAGCAAGTGCCAGCAACGACCATCCAAACCTCCATTTCCTTGCAACTGCCGGAGTTATCAACCGTGGCAGAACGCGATCAAAGCGATGTGGCGCGGAGCCGCCTCGTTTGTTTGACACAAGGTTTGGTGGCCGGGAACGAGGTCGCTTTTTGTGAATTTCAATCGCTTTACTTCGACCGCCTCCATCGCCTTCTGCTGGTCATCGCGCGTGGCGACGAGACTCAGGCCCGCGAGGCCTTGCAGGAGACGATGCTTCGGGTGGCCAGGCATCCACGGGTGTTCGCGGACGAGGATGCCTTTTGGGCCTGGCTCGTGACGATCGCGCGCAATGCCGCCCGCGACGCCGGACGCAAACAAAGCCGGTATGCCGCATTGCTGGCGCGATTCACGAGAAAAAGCGATGTCGATTCCCAGCCCGTCCCGCGCGAGGATGCGATGTCCGAGGCGTTGGCGGATTGCATTGAAACTCTGCCGCCCGCCGACCGGTCTTTGATCGAGGGAAAATACCTCGACGGCCAAAGCGTCAAAGACCTTGCCACGCAATCGGGCCTGACGGAGAAAGCGGTGGAATCGCGATTGCTGCGGTTGCGCCGCCAGCTTCGCGAGAGCATTTTAACGAGAATCAAAACGCCATGACTGAAGAAGAGAAAAAGCAATTGCTGGACGCGATCCTGGCCGACGACGATCTGGCCCAATGGCGAGCTGCGACGCTGCATCGTGGATTGACGGAACTCCGCCGCCGTCGCCGGCGCAATGCCGCCGCCCGCATTTCACTGGTCGCACTGCCAGCGGCGCTTTTGGCGATTCTCATGTTGCATTCGCCGCCTTCGGTCCAGGAGCCATTGGCGCCCGGAATGCCAGTCGCACTGGCTGCTCCAGTGAAACGCATCACCGCCGAACAATTGCTGGCGCTTTTCCCAAATCGCCCCGTTGCCCTGGTTGGCGAGCCCGGCCACAAACAGCTGGTATTCCTCGATGAAGTTCCGGCGAGGACCGAATCAGAGTGATGTTTTGTGGAGGATCTTTGGCACAGAAGAATCTCGCCGGATTGAAGAGTCGTTGCCCGGCGGGATTGCTGACGGTCGCTGTTTATGGCATGAGTTGGTGCGTCACAAGTCACGGCCTCAAGGGATTTTTAACTCAGGGGCGCAAGGACGTGCGGGGCAAAGCCGCAACCAAAAGAACGTGATTCCGCGCTGTTTTCAGGGGAGTGAGGATTTGTCTTTGTGTTCCTCTGCGCACGCATCGTCTCTGCGCGAAAGTTTTGGTTCCTCAACATTTTCAGTGGTATAGCCACGCGGTGTTCCAGATTCAATTTTCCCCAATTTTTCTTCAAAAATCCTGCTCAAAAACCTCTGGTAGATTTTCTGTTTGCATTCCACTGTGCCATTCTGCCTTCATGACAATATTATTTAGGGCTGAGGACCGAGAATTTCCGGCGCTTTGCGCAGGGCTCGAGATGGACGCCATTTCGGGCACCGACGCGCTTTCAGGAGCAAATCGAGCCGTTAGAGCTAATGAGACCAAACTAGCTCTCGTTTGCGAAAAACACGGGAGACGCCGCCGATGAATGCTGAGCGCCAGCGCGCCTTGGAGCCGCAACAAGTGGTGTGCGCCGCGCAACGAGTATCACCTAGTCGCAGCCAGTCGCACCAAATCGCAGCTAGCCGCGCCTGTTTTGAAAAAACGCTGAAAAAAGAGGACGCTCGATGAGGAATTCACACACAGATTCGCGCGAAGGCTTTGACAGCCAATTTTCGGCGCGCCGTTTCTTGCTGATTCTGGCGGGGTTGATTTTTGCCACTTATCCCGGATTAATCCTGGGGACGCAGGCGTTTTGCTATCGCGACGCCGGATTGTTCAGTTATCCGGTGGCCTATTTTGTCCGCGATTCCTATCGGCATGGCCACCTGCCGATGTGGAATATGTACAACGATTGCGGAATTCCGTTCCTGGCGCAATGGAACACGATGGCGCTCTATCCGCCTTCTCTCGTTTACATTCTGCTCCCGATGCCATGGTCGCTGAATTGCTTTTTGCTGGGGCATCTTCTGTTTGGCGGGCTCGGAATGTATTATCTGGCGCTTCGCTGGTTTGGAAGGCGCTTCGCCGCGTCAGTGGCGGGGCTGGCCTTTGCGTGGAACGGATTGAGCATCCATTGCCTCATGTGGCCGTGCCACACCGCCGGGCTGGCTTGGATGCCGTGGGTCGTTTATCTGTGTGATCGCGCGGTGAGAGAACGATGGCGCTGGTGCCTCTGGGCCGCGCTGGCGGCCGCCTGCCAGTGCCTGGCGGGCTCGCCGGAGTCCGTATTGTTGACTTGGCTGATCGTGATGGCTGTGGCGGCGGCGCATATCCGCCGCGGCCCGCAAGCTCGCGCAAGAATTCTTTTGCGGTTGCCCATGGTGGGATTATTCGCCGCGGCGCTCAGCGCCGCGCAGTTGCTGCCATTTCTCGATCTTGTCCAGCACGGCGACCGGAGCACGGCGGCCGGGAATGGATTCTGGTCGCTGCCGCCGTGGGGCTTGGCCAACTTCCTGGTGCCGCTTTTTCACAGCACCGGCTCAGTCAGCGGCGTATTCACCCAGGACGAGCAGCAGTGGACTTCCTCCTACTACGTCGGCGTCTGGCCGCTGGCGCTGGCGGGGATCGCATTGTGGCGGGCGCGGGGGCGGCGCGTCCTCCTGCTGGGAGCGCTGGCGCTGGCGGGGATTCTCATGGCCTTCGGCGACCAGGGTTATCTGCTCAACGTGCTGAAGGCGGCGCTGCCGTTTTTCGGACTCATCCGCTTTCCGGTCAAATTTATTATTTTGACAGTTTTTTGCCTGCCGTTGCTGGCCGCGGCGGGAATCGCATGGCTTCAGGAGCAGCCCGCCGAATCGGCGTGGCAAGCGTTGAAGAAATCGGCCTTGGCGGTGGCGCTCGCGATTTTGGCGGTGATGGCGGTGGCGCGCTGGTTCCCGTTTCCCGCGGACAGATGGAATGACGTCTGGCCCAACGCCCTGGGCCGGCTGGCTTTCCTGGCGGGCATTGCAGTGCTGTTCGCGCAAATTCTAAAGCAGTATTCCCCTCTCGCAAAATCATGGCTCGCCACGGCGCTTTTGATCTGCCTCGGCTTGGACATTTGCGCGCACCAACCTCAGCAAAATCCGTCTGTAACCGCCAGCGCCTACGATGCCCGCATGGTCGCCCTGTCGCCCCTTCCGAGGCCCGGCGAATCCCGCGCCATGCTGGCCCCGGAAACGGAGCGGATGCTGGACAATCTCGCGCATCCGGATTTGCTGCAATTATACGCCCGGCAGCGCCTGCAATTATTCAGCGACTGCAATTTGCTGGATCGCATTCCGAAGCTTGGCGGATTCATGTCGGTCCATCCCGCCGAGGAGCAGAAAGTCGCCGAGCTATTGAAGGCTCGAAAGGCGTCGCTGGGTGTCGTCGAATTCCTGGGAGTTTCGCAATTTGCGCCGCTGGAGCCGATGTTCGCGTGGTTTGCGCAAAGCAATTACATGCCGTGGGCAACCATCGGCCAGCAGCCGGTTTTCCTCGGGGACAAAGCGACGCTCGACGCATTGTGCTCCAGCAACTTCGCGCCCAGAAGAGCCGTCTATTTGGCTGTTGAATCGCAATCGGCCGTCACGGCCAGGGCAGATGCCGGCGCGAAAGTTCTATCAAGCGAATTCTTGCCCAATGCGTGCGCGTTCGAGACCGCCGCCGATTCGGGAACCATGCTTGTTGTTGCGCAAACCTACTATCACCATTGGCAGGCGTGGGTTGACGGCGCGCGCGTTCCCCTGCTGCGCGCGAATTACGGATTCCAGGCTGTCGCAGTTCCGGCGGGACGGCACCGCGTGAGGCTGGATTATGTTGACAGGACCTTTCAAATCGGGGCGGGAATTGCCATTTTTTCGCTGATGGCCTGTTTGATGCTGTTATTTTTGCCGCGTCCGGCGAAACGGATTTGACCCGTTGTCAAATCGCGTGAAGACTACGGACGACCGTCATGCAAAAAAAAGACGCCAAATGGATCGTTATATTGCTGCTCCTGGTGGCCGTGTCGTTCTGGCTAAACCGCGGGCGCTTCCAGAAACCGCAGATGGTCATCAACCCTTCCCTTCGTCCCGCCCGCCGGGCGGACGCCACGGTGTGGCCGGTCTTCTTTTCGCTCAACGACTCCTTCAAGCTCACGAGCATAAAAGTGATTCCGTGGGAAGGCGGCAAATTCAATCCCCTGGGCCGTCCGATCTGGTGGCTGACCACGGACAGCAACTCCCCGCCGGTGCGCGCGTTTCGTTATGGCGAGCGCATAAAGGGGATGAAACCGGAGCTAAAGAGCGCCCAGCCTGAACCGCTGGAACCAGATGTCAAGTATCGCATCCTGGTGGAAGCGGGAAGCGTCAAGACGAATATCGATTTCTCGACGAGGGCGGCGACGCCTTGAGGGACTGGGACTTATTACAACAAGCCCACAAAGGACACGAAGAAATTTGTCCCACACCCGGTTGCAGCCTCGCTCCGGTTGACATCGTCACACCCGCCGGTTACCGTGCCAAAATGAAGTCTGCAACAGTGAGAGGTTTGCTGTTTAAGCCCCTTCCCGGCTTTGTTTTGACTCTTGCTTTGATTGGCGACGCTGTGGTGACTTTTTCTGCGCTCCGCGCGGGTTTTTGGCTGCGTTTCGAGTCAGGCCTGTTTCAGGACAACGTCATGACCGAGTTGTTTCCCCAATACCTTGACCTTCTAATAATGGCCACCGTATTTCTCCTTGGGGCGTTTGCTTATCTTCGACTCTACGGCAGGAGTTGTTTCGCCCATTATTCGCGCACGGTCGGTGTGATCGCAAAAGGGATTATATTCTGGCTGGCGGCCTATCTGGCTATAAGCGCGGTTCTGATTTTCGATCCACCCATCCCCCGTGATTTCATATTGTGTTCTTTTGCCTGCCTGATCGGTGCTATGCTGGCGTGGCGCCTTTTATTTTTCAAACTGGCAAGCTCGTACTGCGAGATTTAGGCGTCGCGAATGAGGTCAAATATATCCCCGATCGTTAGTTCACGGCGGCATCGAACCGATGACGTTGGTGCGATAATCAGGAGTTGTGCACCAAAGAATCACCGGCGTGAAGCCTTGGAAGACCTTTAGAAATTGCGTGCTGCCGTCAACAAATCCGTTTACCGATCCGCCGGCATTCGGATTTTGAACGCTTCGGGCGTGCTTGTTCTGATCCAGGCGCAGCCCATCATCGTAGGCAAAATAGTCCATGAAAAAATCCGGCGCATAAGTCAGCTTCTCACCGAATAGAATTGTGGCCGAGGGAAGCGGCACTTCGTTTTCTGTCAAATACGGATATGGAATGTCGCTCATCCAATTCGGATCGGCGTATTTCTCGTAATAGCCGTCATTGAAACCGTTGATGATATAGCTGCGGGCCGCGCAATCGGCGGGATAAAGATTCGTATTGACACCGGCGGTGGCGGGAGTGTTCGTCTCGCTGGGGCAGACCAGCAAATTGGTGCTCTTGTAGTAGGAGATCAGCAGCGCGGGCCAGCGCTCGGTGGAATTGCGCGGCGTGTAGGCGTTGGCGTTGTCGCCGGCATACATGACGTTGGCAAGGCCCAGCTCGTGAATGTTGCTTGTGCATTTGGCGCGGCGCGCCGCTTCCTTGGCCTGGCCAAGCGCGGGCAGCAGCATGCTGGCGAGGATGGCGATGATCGCGATTACGACCAGCAGTTCGATCAAGGTGAAAGCTTTCAAGCCTTTTTCCGGCGCCGCTTTTTGAAATCGATTCATTCTCATGTGATGACGGTATAGAATGGCAAAAGGTTACATTTCCATTCACTTGCCGAAATTAGACGCACTAACAAAGCTGCGTCATCAATAATTCTTCAGAATTTTTGAAGCTATGCCACGACTGCCGGAGTGCAGACTTGGTGATACAAATCTGCATAGTCGTGCGCAGTTTTTTCCCAGGAGAAGTTCCGCGACATGCCGTTGTGCTGGTAATGTTCCAGAAGTTCTTTGTCCGTATAAAGCATCTGCGCTTTGCGAATGGCCTTTGACAGAGCGCGCACGGTGTATTCGGTGAACTTGATGCCATTGGCGCTGTCAACATTCTCGGAAATATCGGTGACAGAATCGTCCAGCCCGCCTGTCACCCGAACGATTGGCGGCGTGCCGTAGCGAAGGCTGTACATCTGATTTAAGCCGCACGGCTCGAAATGCGATGGCATCAAATAAAAATCGCATCCAGCCTCGATGCGGTGCGAAAGCCCCGTGTCAAACCCAATTTGCACTCCGCATTTGCCGGCATAGCGCTCGGCGAGGCGGCGGTAGCCGCGCTCGTATTCGCGCTGGCCGCTGCCCAGCAGCACGAATTGCATCTTTCCTGCCAGCATCTCCTGCAAGGCCGCCAATTGCAGATCGACGCCCTTCTGCTCCGCCAGGCGCGTCACCGAGCCGAAGAGCGGAATCTCCGGCTCTTCTGGCAGGCCAAATTCCCGCTGGACAGCCGCCTTGTTGACAGCTTTTCCAGCGAGATCATCAAGTGTGAACGGAGCTTTCAAATACGGGTTTTCGTTGGTGCGCCATTCCTCGTAATCGACGCCATTAAGAATGCCGTGCAGAATATTCTGACGCCGGCGCAGCACGCCGTCCAATCCGCACCCGTAAGCCTCGGTGGTGATTTCCCGGGCGTATCGCGGGCTGACGGTCGTGATCGTGTCCGCGTAGCTCAGACCAGCCTTGAGACAATTCATGTAGCCGTAAAATTCCACACCGTCAGGCTGCATGTAACTTTCGGGCAAGCCGGTCAGCCCGAACTTAGCCGCGGCGAACATCCCCTGGTAGGCGAGATTATGAATTGTCAAACACACCGAAGGCGCATCAATCCAGCTACCGCGCGTTTTCAAATCATGAACCATGGCGGCGGCCAGCCCGCATTGCCAATCGTGCAGGTGCAACAGCTCCGGACGCCACGGCAAATAACGTGCGAGGTGGGTGACGCATTTGGAGTAATAAACAAACCGCTCGGCATTATCGGGGTAATCAAACCCGCCCTCTTGATAAAGATCGCCGCGCTCGAAAAATTCCGGCTGCTCGATGAAGTAAACGGTCAATCCCTCGGAGGGTTCCAGCGTCCAGACTCGTCCTGCAACTGGAGTATCGCCAAGGGAAACGTCCAGACGCCAGTCAAACAAACGAAGCTCGGGGAATTTTTCCCGGATGCCGCGATAGAGCGGGGTGACCACGCCGACGGTGTGCCCGGCGCGCCCCAAAAATTTCCCAAGCGCCCCGACCATGTCCGACAACCCGCCGGTTTTCGAATACGGATGAACCTCGCTGCTGGCGATCAGGATTCTCATTCTGGGATTAGGCAGGGACGTCTCGGCGAGGCGTCTGGTGTGAGGCATGATTCACACGCAACCGGACGCCTCGGCGAGGCGTCCCTACCTACTGAGGCTTCGAGCACCATGATTAATTGATGGCGATTCGGTCTGCCTTTAGATACGGGCGCAACGGCTCGGGCACGATGACGCTGCCGTCGGATTGTTGATGCGTCTCAATCAACGCCACGAATAACCGCGCCAAAGCGGTGCCGCTTCCATTGAGGATGTGCGGGAATTTGTTTTCGCCCTCGGCTGTTTTAAAACGCGTGTTCATCCGGCGGGCTTGGAAATCCTCGCAATTCGAGCAACTGGAAACCTCCAGAAACTGCCCCTGGCCCGGCGCCCACACTTCGATGTCATACGTCGTGGCACTGGCAAAACTCATGTCGCCGGTGCAAAGCTGAATGACGCGGTAATGCAAGCCGAGCAATTGCAACACCTTCTCCGCGTTGGCGACAAGTTTATCGAGTTCCTCGTAACTGTTCTCCGGCTTGGTGAACTTGATCAACTCGACCTTGTCAAATTGATGGACGCGAATCATGCCGCGTGTGCCAACGCCCGCCGCACCCGCCTCGCCACGAAAACATGGCGTGTAAGCGCAATAGCAAATCGGCAATTGGCTCTCCGGCAGGATTTCCTCGCGATGAATATTGGCCACGGGCGTTTCCGCCGTCGGCACCAGAAACAATTTGCCGAGAGTCGAGGCGTCATTGCCTTCCTGCACGCCGTAATATTGATCGGCGAATTTTGGAAATTGGCCTACGCCGACCATGCAATCGCGCCCGACGAGAAAGGGCGGCGAAATTTCCGTGTAGCCATGCTGGCCGACGTGCAAATCCAGCAGAAACTGAATCAACGCCCGTTCCAGCCTCGCGCCCCAACCTGTGTAAAGAAGAAAACCGCTGCCGGACAATTTCGCGCCCCGCGCAAAATCGACGAGCTTCAGGCTGTCGCAAAGCTCCACATGCGTTTTCGGTTTGAAATCGAAACTGGCCTTCTGGCCCCAAACGCGCAGCTCGGGGTTGTCCTCGGCCGAGGCGCCAATTTTCACATTCTCGTGCGGGAGATTGGGCAATTGCAGCATGAGCGTGTTGCGCTGCTCTTCGGCTTCGGCGCTTTCCTTATCAAGCAAAGCGATCTTGTCACCCATCGCGCGTGTCTCGGCTTTTTTGGCTTCGGCTTCTGCGGGCTTTTTCTGCCCCATCAGAACGCCGATTTCCTTGGAGACCCGGTTGCGAGAGGCCTTGAGCTGCTCGACTTCCGCCAGCGCCTTGCGGCGGCGGTCGTCCAAGGCGAGAATCTCGTCGAGTTTTTTCTCATCCCCACCGTGCCGAGTGGCCAGACGCTGGCGCACGAAGTCGGTTTTTTCCCGGATCAGTCTGATATCGAGCATGGCGCATTATAAAAATCGAAGGCGGCATCGCAAGCGGCGAATCTTCGGAAGCCTCGATTTCAGATGATGGGAGAATGGGAAGATTGGGAATTATTTAATCTCTTAGGAATGGCTTTGCCCAATCTTCCGGCGTTTGCTGCCCCTCATTGACAAAGGCGACTTTTGTCCACGGCAGGGCGGGGTCGCCATGCGTCCATTTTAGCCAGGTTTCGGCGAATTCTCTTTTTTTGCCGGCCACCGGCCAAACCGCGCCCGCCTCCTCGCACTCTTTGTGAAGCTTGTCCCACATCGTGAGCCAGACGTAGCCGAGCCAGATTCGCCCGCTCCGAACGCGCGGCAAATACGCTGGGTAATTGGCGACGGAAGCTTCCGCCTGCTCCCATAATTTCTCCGCTTCCGCGAGAGTCTTGAACTGGTCAAAGGGCGAATCGGTTCCCGCGAAACAGCCAAGGTTCCATCCTTTGCACGCACGGTGCATCAATTCCATATATTGGCGGATCGATGCGGCGGCCGGGCCGTAATATCCATCGAGGAATTCGTTGATCAGCGCGCGGTCATCGAGCGTCGGGCGCCACAATAGTTGCGCCAATACCCATGCGCGCAATTCGCAGAATTCTGAGCCGTAACTCTGATACGCGCCCTGCTCAAAAACGCCGCGAACATGATTCGTCGCGAAGAAGTGAACATTCGGCCCAAGCGTGAACCAATTCGGATGCGGCTGGAGGTAATGGGCGAAATCCGTCGTGTAATCCCATATATACAAGCGGTTGCAAATGGCCGACCAGCCCTGGATATCGCTGGCAAAGCTCTTATTGACGGGCGAATCCAGCGGCTCGCCAAAATTGCATTCGATGGTGCACAGGCGGACGATGACGTTGGGCCGCGGGCGAATCGTTTTGGGCGGTTTGCGGGTGTATTGATAGGCCAGCGTATCCACCGCGATATTCGGGAATTCAGGCTCGATTTTTTCCGCGACGTAATTGACAAAATTCAGCATCGTGCCGGAGTGGCTGCCTTCGGCATCGTCGACGGGTTTGCAGAGAGGGCACTCGCACGGATTGAAACAGTCGTTTTGCGAAACGGAGATGATGCGGGCCTCCGGCGATTCGCGCAGCCATTGCTTGACGCGCCCCACCACATAGTCGCGCAATTCCGGATTCATCAGGCAAAGCTGAGCGTTATCCGAAAGCCGTTTGCCTTTGACCTCGGCATACCAATCTGGATGCTTCGCGAAAAGTTCGCCGGGCGGGACGAGCGGATAGGATGTGTGAACGAATCCCTTGTAAACAATCGCGCTGCCCATGTCATCCTTGAGGCCTGCGCTTTGGCTGTTGGAAAAATTGTGCGCGGCCCAGAGGGCGTTGAAGGCAGGAAACCAAAACGGATCGCGCGATTCAAATACCGGGGCATATCGGACATTGAGTTCGTCGATCGCCAAGTTCGGATTCGACATAATCCGGGAAGCCCAAGGCGTCCACCAGCGCACGCCGCATTGGTCCTGAAGAAACTGCGCCACCGCGTAAACCGTCCCGCGCGGTCGTCCGCCCGAAAGCAAAAGCCGCCCGCCCTTGGTCTTTATAACGACTTCCTCCAACCCGAGCTTGTCAAACGGAACCTCAGGGAACACCGATAACGCAGCCGCCCCCTGTCCAACAACAATTGCGTGCGGGGGAATTTGCGGGCCAGCTTCCTGAATCGCAAACGACGCCCCGGTAATTTGTTTTAACGTGTCGGCCAATTGGGTTGCGGCAAATTTCTCCGCTGGCGTGGCGCCCGGTTGCTGGAGAATGACCCAATCCGTTTTCCCGCCGTTGGCCAACACCAAAGAGGCGGCGCGGGAAAATGGAATGGCGATGAAAAGGAGAAGAAGGCAGAGGCTTTTTCCAAAACGTGTCATGCAAAGGATTATGGGAAGAATAGGACAAATCGGACAAGATGGGACGGATTTTGGGCGCAACTCACCGCTGAGTGAGTGTTTAATGCTGTAGATCCTGTTCATCCTGTCAAATTTTTCCCTCGGCCTTGGACCACGCCACGACGCCATTCACAATGGTCGCCACGGCTTGGCCTTTCAGCCGCCAGCCGCCGAAGGGGCTGTTGCGCGATTTGCTGGCCGAGGCGTTCACGTCAAACGTCCATTCGCGATCGGGATCGAAAATTGTGACGTCCCCATCCGCGCCAACCCGCAGGATTCCCTTGTCTTTCAAGCGAAGCAGCCGCGCGGGCGCCACGGTGAACTTGGCAATCAAGTCTATCAACGAAAGCTTGCGCGTGTGATAAAGGGCCATAAGCGAGAGCGCCAATTCGGTTTCAAAACCCGTGATGCCAAAGGGGGCGTAATCGAATTCCGCTTCCTTTTCGAAATTGCAGTGCGGCGCGTGATCGCTGCCGATGATTTCCACCGTGCCGTCCACCAACCCTTCGATCAACGCCTCGCGATCTGAGGCGGAACGGAGCGGGGGATTCATTTTGAAATTCGTGTCGTAGGAGGGCCAGCGCGGGCGCTCGCCGGAACCGGGAAGCAGGTCTTTGCCATCCGTGGCCCAGAATTTGTCGCTGCCCGCCATGACGGTGTCGGTGAGCGTGAAATGGTGCGGGCAGATTTCGCCAGAAATGGGCACGCCGCGCTTTTTCGCTTCGCGCAGCAGCCGGACGCTTCCCGCTGAACTTAAATGCTGGCAATGCACATGCGTCCCGGTCAATTCCGCAAGGACTATGTTGCGGGATACGATCAATTCCTCGCCCGCCGCGGGCCAGCCGCGCAATCCGAGCGCCGTGCTCCAATAGCCCTCATGCATGACGCCATCGGTGACAATCGAATAGTCCTGGCAATGATCCATCACGGGAAGATCGAACATCCGCGCGTAATCGAGGGCGTGGCGCATTAATTCGTTGTTCTGCACGCAATGCCCATCGTCGGTGAGCGCGACGACACCGGCCGCTTTCAGCGAGCCAATCGGAGCCAATTCCTCGCCTGCGATATTCCGGGTGATCGCGCCCGCGACGAAGACATTGATTTTGCTCTCGCGCTGCGCCCGTTCGCGAATCAGCGCGACGGTCCCAGCGTTGTCAATGGCCGGAGACGTGTTGGGCATGCACACGATGGAAGTGAATCCCCCCCGCGCCGCCGCCGCCGTGCCGGTGGCGATGGTTTCCTTGGCGGACTGTCCCGGCTCGCGCAAGTGGGCATGCAAATCGATCAGCCCCGGCGAGACGACCAGCCCCGTCGCGTCAAAACGCGGCGTCTCCGGCGCCGCCCCGGTAGCCGCGTTTGCGCCGACGACGCTGATTTTCCCATTGAGAATGAGGACATCCGCGATGGCATCGAGCCGGCTGGCTGGATCCACCACTCGTCCGCCCGAAACGAGCAAGGAATTCATCGAAGCGGGAGAATACACGGCGAAGGATTGACAAGGCAAGCCATCGCGGTAAAATGCGAAGAACTTGGGCGCGGGTGTAGTTCAATGGTAGAACGGAAGCCTTCCAAGCTTCATACGTGGGTTCGATTCCCATCACCCGCTCCATTTAATCCCGTTACAGTTCGGCTTCAAGCCGCCGTCGCTGCTCCAATTCTTCCAAAATACTGGGAACGCCTTTCAATTCAACCTGCTTCCCCCCAACGTTGCAAAGCAAGCCCGCCGATAAAGCAAAACTGCCAGGCCTGATCCACGCAAAATGCCTGAAGTTCGCCAGCGGCCCGGAAGACCTCAATCACGATCAGCGCAATTCCCGCCGCCGGACTACCTCCAACGCCGGAGCTGCGTCGCGCCATGTCTGAACCCAACGCTGGCCGTTTGCGATTTGCTCCGGTGTCCAATTCGGAATGGCGGACTTTTTCGAGTTCACTTTCAGAACCTAACAAAAAAAATCCTTTCGACGCAAAGTCATTCGAGCC
This sequence comes from uncultured Verrucomicrobiae bacterium, assembly GCA_963764165.1. Classification (GTDB taxonomy): domain Bacteria; phylum Verrucomicrobiota; class Verrucomicrobiia; order Limisphaerales; family Palsa-1400; genus Palsa-1400. The sequence goes on along the minus strand of CAVXRD010000001.1, from coordinate 847,675 downwards.
GGAGGCTTGAAACGGCCATTTGCCCTCAAGCAATGCGACCTTCGGCACACGGCACGCCACAGGCGAAGAATCATTCAATCCAGCCCGGCGCCAAGTCAAACGAATGCCCCCGGGTGACTCGCAGGCGGAACTTGTATTATTTTGCGATATGACTTGATACCTGACGGCAGAACGAATACAAAGGGCCGCGTAAAACCAAAAAATAAATTCTCGGATTAACCGGTATAAACGCTCAATGTATCCGTTTGTACCGAGAAAAATGAAATTCATCCGGCATGCCGTTGCTGCGATAGCCGTGTTTGCCACCGCTGCCTTCTTTGTTGGCCCGGCAAAAGCCCAATGGCTGACCCAGAATGTTACCGTCACCAACGGCTGGACGGCTGCGTATTTGTTTGTGGATGCTTCGAGCCAGGCTATTCTGCCAACGACTCCCAATTTGCCCATTAGCGCGGGCAATCCGATTGACCAGGTCTGGCTCTGGCAGGTTCCAGCGGGCACCGCGCAATATATAAGCAGCCCGCAGTCGCCGTTGAGCGCTGGCGGCCGTTGGGTTTCATGGAATATGACCAACAGCCAAAACTCGCTGGCGGCGCTGGTTGGCAATGCGGCTTATTTGATCCACTCGAGTGGCGCCGGGAGCTACACATGGTCCATTCAAGGCCATCCGGTTCCGCCCCATTATGCGTGGGACTTGACCGGCCTGAACCTCATCGGTTTTTCCACTCCACCGAACAATCCGCCCACTTTTGGCAGTTATTTTGCCCCGGCTCCCGCCATCGACAATATCGTGCAGATCTTTGAGTATCCGGGCGGCCCATTTTCCACTCAGCAGCCTAACCTGAATCCCGCCCCGTTGATTTTGTTCAATTCCACGCCGGTCAATCGCGGTCAGGCCTATTGGGTTGGCGCCCAAAACGTAAACAATGTCTATTTCGGCCCATTACAGGTGAATCTTCCCAATCCGGCGGGCCTTCTTTACGGCTCGACTGGCGGCCAGTTGACGGTTCATCTGGTCAACATTACTCCAAATGCGCTAACAGTTCATATGTCGGTGCTGCCGTCGGAAACCGCTCCTAACGGGCAGACGCCGATCGCTGGCCCGCCGCCTTTGCTGCTGGAGGGCGTCGAAAACTCCTCGAACTTAACCTACGCTTACACACCGATAAATGGTTCCACAGAAAGCTGGACGCTCCCGCCTTACGGGCAGGCCGGATCCGACATACAGGTAGTCTTGGGAGTGAATCGTTATGCGATGCCCGGCGCCAACGGAACATTGTATGCCGGAATTCTCCAATTCACTGATTCGCTGGGATTCTCGCAGATGAACGTGCCAGTATCGGCCACCGCCGCCGATAATTCGGGTTTGTGGGTGGGCAATGCCAATGTCACCCAAGTCAGCTATGACCTCAAGTCTTACGCCACCAACAGCGACGGCTCGTATGCATCGACTCTGGTCACAAACCAAGTCGTCAGCTACAGGACCAACAGCGCCGCCACCCTGGGAATGGCGACCAACTTCTTGATCGCGACCGCGACCACATCAAACGTGGTGACCGGCTATTATTCGGTAACGAATGAGGTCATCAACACTTTTGTGAGCAATGGGATTTCCATTACGAGCAACGGGCTCGTCCTCAGCACGAATACGGAGATAGACCTTGGCTTTACGACCAACATTGACATCACGACCACCGTCACGGGCTACTATTTTACGAACAACGGCCAACTCCTGGTCTGGGAAACGACCAATACCACCAACGTATCTTTTACGGCCACCCAACCGGTGACAAACCAATTCGCAGTCACCAATCAAATCGCGGTGGTTCCGAGCAATGGGACTCCGGTCGTGGTCACGAACTTTGTGTATGACGATTTGTCTGTCGAGACCTTGCTCATTACGAATGCCATTTTTTCTAGCCCTGTCACCAATGTCATCTACTTATCCAACTATACTGTAACCAATCTCGTGGTCACGACGAACGCCGCTTACAATGGCATGGCGACCAATCCGACCGTCAGCATTTCGGTCACGACCAATGGTCCCACGGTCACGAACTATTCCAGCACGACGAATGTAGTTTTCTCGTCAAGCACGACTAACGCATTCCGTGTTCCGCCCCTGTACGTCTTTACCAACCTGCCGAATTTGATATCCGTTAGCGTGGTGACCAATGCTTATTCAGTCACGAACAACCTCATCCTTTCCTACACCACGAATTCCCTAGTCATCAACCAGAGCTACACGATCACCAATAATACCACCAACCTTGTGGGCAGCGTGACAAACGTGGCTTTTGCCAGCGTATTCAACTCGCCCATCGTTACGACCTCCAACGCTTATACCAATATAAATCTGGCGCTGGCCACCAATATGTTGGTAGTGGCCGTGACCAACGATCTGGTGTCGTCGGTCAGCAATTATGTCATTTCCGCGCATAATACGAATCTCGATGCCGTCGTGTCTCCATTTCCGCTGCGTCTAATCGTATTCAACAACAGCAATGGCTGTTCCCTGCTGCAGCGCGTTTTTTACGGTATGGCAGTGGGTGTCACCAATCCCATCCTGTCCACCACCCAAACCGCCCTGGATCCGGCGCAACTGGCCATCGCCCGGCGCATCAGCGCTTCCCACTTGCCATGGATGGCCACCAATACGCCGTGGGCCTTCACGGGCGGCCCTCTGGCTCAGGGCGGAAGTTATACCGCGACCATCGTCGAGCCTTATGACGATCAGGCCTCCAATCCATTTCTCCACACCTACCATCCCGATCATAACAACCTGGATGCCGCATCGCCCCCGCATGAATTGCCCATCGGCAGCGAATCGTACGAGGTTGACCGCATCATCACACTTTCGCTGGTCGCCAATACCAACAATTTTATCAGCCTGACCACCGCCAATAGCACACTGTCCGGAGTTTACAATGAAACGATTGTATTCAAAGGCCTCGGCGGATTCACCAAGAACTACCAGACGACCGGCTCCTTTTCCCTGCAACGCATCAGCTCCGTTTCTGCCCTGACCACGCAATAATCTCAATGCTCATGTCAATCCAATGTCAAGATTATGAAAACAATTCTTAGCAAAACGATGCGCCATGCGGTGCGACTGATGCTGCTGGCGGTTGCGCTTGCCCCTGCCGCGGCCCACGCCCAGGCAACCTCGCAGTACATGGCCTACCAGGGATATTTAACGGATGGCAATGGCAATGCGCTAGGCAACACCAACACAGGGCCAAAGGCTTACGATGTTGTCTACCGCATCTGGGATGCCCCCACCGGTGGCAATGAGTATTTCTCCGAGCTGCAAACCGTGACGGTCGATAACGGCAACTTCAGCGTGCTGCTTGGCCAGGGGACCGCATTTTCAGGCGAGCCAACGTTGCATGTGCCGCTGGCGAACGTGTTTACCAACAGTGGCGCGCTATCGCGCTATGTCGAAATGACAGTCCTGGGAATCGGCGCCAATGGTTACATCACCATCCTGCCGCGCTTGCAGTTGGTTTCTTCGCCTTTTGCCTTTCAGGCCGCGAATGCACTCAATGTGACCGGCGCCAATGTGATTACGGCCGCCAATTTAGCCACCAACCTAGGCGTGTGGCAGACTTCGGGCACCAATGTCTACCATGCTGGCGGCTCTGTTGGCATCAATACCAGCACCCCGGGCTCGGCACTGGACGTGAATGGCAATCTGGAGCTGGAGGGGACGCATCTGATCTACAATTCGGCCAGCGGCGTCATTGATTGGGGCGGCGGCAGTCTCTTTTTTCGCGCGGATGCGTCACCGGGGAACATTGGCACATCTACGACTCCAATGTCGCTTTCGTCCAATGGGAACTTGAACGTCAGTGGCTCGGTAACCGCCGGCGCTTTCTACGGCAGCTTCAGCGGCGTGCCGACTCTTGGCGGCGCCAACACTTTTGGCAGTGGCAGCTCCCAAACATATGGATCTGATTTTTACCCCGCGGCGGCCTTTAATTATTACGGAGGAGCAATGAATATTTACAGCACATTTGGGCCGGGGATCAGCGCTGGCCTGACTCTATGGGACTCACCCAGTTATTCCACTGATAACGGCGGTCTTTATTACTGCATGCTGGGTGGCGCAGGCTACTCCAGTTCAGACGCAACCGCGCATGACATGGTCCTTCGTAATGTAAATGGAAGGTTGCTTCTTCAAACCGGCGCCGGTTCGTCAGCTATCTGCATCTCGGGCAACAATGTTGGAATCCATAACACCTCGCCGTCGGCTCTCTTGGCGGTGGGCAGCGCGACGTGCAATGGCACAACCTGGGTCAATGCCTCGGATCGAAATCTCAAAAGCGGTTTTGCCCCTGTGAGTCCCGCGGAAATGCTGGCCAAGGTGGTCTCCATACCGGTGGAAAGCTGGTTTTACAAATCGCAGCCGGGTGAGAAACACATCGGCCCGGTGGCGCAGGATTTTCACGCTGCGTTTGGCCTCAATGGCAGCGATGACAAACACATCTCGACCGTGGATGAAGAGGGTGTGGCCCTGGCAGCCATCCAGGGACTCAATGAAAAACTGCTGAAAAAGGACGCGGAACTTGAAGCGTTAACAGCCCAAGTGCGAGAACTTCAAGCCGCAGTCAAGTTGCTGACAAAAGACCAAAACAACCGCGGCAAATAGGAAAACTGTTGATAGATTTTCCATCATGAAACCGCTCCACCGAATTCCGCTAGCCGCCGGACTGCTGCTCCTCCTGCTGAATGGAGCCGGGCAGGTGCTGGGCCAGCAAATTACGGCCATCCAGTTCAGTCAATACGCCACCACCGTCAACCTCCAATCCCAGCGCGGCCAGCCCATTTCGACTTCGGTCAACACCAACATCGGCTCCGATGGAAAAGCGCCCACGGTGGATTCCTCGACCGGCGGGGCGGCCAATCTCACCGCCAGGCAATTTGCGGGCTTGTTTTCTTTCGGCGGTGTCACGGCGCCCACCAACGATCTGACGCTGCTGACGAACAATCCCTATCTGACCGGGGCGAGCTCCTTTTCCTCGAATGTGGCGCGGGCCATGCAATTGCCCATCGGGGCTGATGCTTCGGGCGCGCAATTTATTCTGCGCCGGGCGCAGGTGGGGGCGCCGTATGTAAGCCAGGCGATTAACTTTTATTTTGGCAGCGTCATTCCAGCGCCGTCGACGGATGCTCATGGAACGCCGATCACCAACGGGAATGCTTATTGGCTGGCCCAACCCGCGAGCTACAACGGTTATACCAACGGCAGCACTACCGCTTCTTTCTATTATAGTTCAAATGCGGGTGCGGTTTTTGCGACCCAGGCGGGCTCGATCAATGTGACCTGGATTACATTCGCGCGTTACACCGGCACTAACATCCCTGCTTACACGAACCAATTGGCGGCCGGCGGCATTCCGAACTACGTAACCAATAGCGACAGTTCTGTCTCGCTGCTTTACACCCAGAACTATTTGGTTTCCCCCAGCCCGGTCAAGACACCCCAAACCATGTATTGGACTGAGGATACTTTTGCCAACATCGGCCATCCCGTCGAAGTTCCTGCCGGACAAATTACCGGCTTGAACGTCATCTACAACTCACAGGTTCCACTGTCGGTCAAGTCGCCCTATTCGGCGGTCAATGGAATCACAAACCTGCAAACCCTTTGGTATGACTCCGTGCATAACGTCATCCGTGCTTTCAACGCGACAGGCCGGGTCTTCGTCGAGATCGACGGCCAGCTTACCCCGAGCGGCAACAACGAATTCCTCGGCTATGAAATTGTGGATGTCCAAATGGAGCCGATCCCCGCGGTCGTCACCAATAATCTCGGCAATTTGCTGACTCCCTATCAAGACCCCACTGAGGGGGCCGGCCTAACGGCCTCGCCAATCAACAAGTTGGGCAGTCAATTCTATTACTTCGATGGGGCCAACTATTGGGCCGACGAGGCTACAGTCAATCTGACCGATTTGGAGATTTATTGGCTCATTACCGGGGTTTCCGGGCTTCAATGGCCGTATGTTTTCAATGATTGCGTTTTGACATGGCCGGCCGACCCGTCGCAATACAGCTTTTACTTGCGTCCCGTGACTGCCAGCCAGGCTCAGGCCGAGCTGACGGCGGTGCAGTTGGACCAGGCTGAAGACCCCAGCATTGATTATCAGGATCCGCTGGACCAAAAGCGCGCATTTTTGGCCCCCAATGCGCAGTTCTATACGTGGTTGACCGCCTCTTACCCAGCCCAGCGCGCCTTGCTGCGCTTTAATGCCAATGGCCAGGTTCGATTCGAGCGCGTGTTTTCGATTCTTTCGCAGGGCTTGCAGAACAATACCATTTTCAACACGTCTGTGGTGACTAATTTAAGCGCCTGGAACCCCGGCAATTCCACTCTTACCAATTACGCCAGCGGCTTCAATCCTCCTTACATCTATACCGCGAACATCACTGTAGGCCAGCAAATCGCCGCTCCACCCGGCGAATATGCCAATGGAGTGACAGGTGATTATTGGGCGGGCTACATCAACACCAATATCAATGCCACATTCCTGAACACCAACATTGGCACCTCGTATGACGCCTTGGCCTACATCGACCCGCTGGCCAATGGATTTGGCGCCGCCAACCAGGGCGCCATCATTCCAGTCAATGCCATCCCCGGAAATAACCAGTTGGAAGTATGGTGGTTCCGAACCAACAATGCCGATAATTCCGAGGGCTTTCAGACTGTCTACTGGCCGTCGGTTGTGGGAGATTACACGATTCAATGGCCGGCGGCGGCGCCGACAATCGTCCTGGCTGGCAACGCGGGAAGCGGTCCGTTGGACAGCCTGCGGGCGGCAGGCAGCATCTATTATCAAAACGATCCGACGCAGCCAGGATATAATCCGAATGAGGAACACGCCGTCATGCTCGCCGGCCAAGCCTATGCGTTGCGGGACGATTTGAATGTAACGAATGTGAGCAATGGCAATTCTCCATTCGGGGGGTATTCGTCGGCGCCATTCGTGCTGGTTAGTTACACTGGAACTGATGGCCGCCCGGCCATGAGCGTCTTTCAGGTCGAGCGCGAAAACCCCGCGGCGGGAATTTATTTCGATTACATCGTCACCGCCGGCACCCAATTGCAAGCCCCCATGCCTCTCCCTTTGCTGGCGCAGCCGGTGGCCAACGGCACCAATTACGACACCGAACCGTCGGGGACGTCCGGCGACTTGCCGATCGGCTGGAATCCGAGCTCGGACCCGGTGGGGCCTTACTCCCTTTATTCCGCATTCACCTTTCAAGACCGCAAAAATAATTTTTGGGTGTACCGCGGCCTTAATGCTGGCTTGCCGCCACTTCAGGCGGGAAGCTATAACACGAATAATGCCTCGTTTGGCCCCCTGCCGGACGCGACCGCCGTCGTCAGTTCAAATTTCAACTATTTTATCCACGTCTCGCGCCTGCTCGATTCGCTGGACGTGGGAATGAGCGATCTGCCGCCGGGTCTTGCTTATCAGGAAAGCGACACAAACGGTTTAAGTATCGTCGGCATTCCGACCACCACGGGGACATTTCCCGTAACCATTACCATTACGGACACGGCCGACGAGAGCCAGCTTGCGGTGCCGCTGCTTGTCAATGTGGTTAATTCAGGGGCGGTGTCAGCGCTTGGGCCGCTGGTTCTCGACAGCACCAATAAATACTCTGGCCAGATTGATGTATACTCGAACCGTCCACCCTCGCTCGCCCAGCCAGCGGGGCCCAGCAACAGCTTTACCATGCGGTTTTATTACAAAACCCTGCCGGGTTTCGCCTGGCCAAGCCTCGGCAGCGCCAGCCAATGGCCCGCTGTTGGCTCTATCGTGCCGTATCTGCGGCCCTTGTCCAATGGAGTATTTGTCGGCTCACCTTCGTCATCGAATACGCCCAGTTTGGATATTGTCTATCGGCCAGTTTGGCCTGAGTTGCAGGATGGGCAGCCGCTGCCCGCGATGTCTCGCGGCCAAACGCTGACCACGCCGGTGAATGGATTGTCGGCCGTGCGCGGACAGGACAGTGTTCAAGTACTGTATCAACAATCTATTGCCACCAATGGCGGGCCGTTGAGCAGCGTGAATCAAAGCGTAGTGCTCTTCGATCCGACCGTGCAAAAGCAATCCAGTCTGGCGGCCATCAACGGCTTGCCGTCCAGTGTGCAATCTAATCCGAACAACGGCTTTTATTACTTTCCCACTTTGCCGCCGAATTTAATCAGCCGAGTCTGGTTCGATCCCAATACGGTGACGCTCAATTTCAAGGGACTGTTCACATCGGATCCGGTTAATGGCGATTATGTCATGCTTAATGTTCTGCGGGGCGATGACCTTGCGGCAGTCCTGGGTCTTTGCTCGAGGGGTGATTCCGCCTATCCCAAATGGACGCAAGCCGTGTCCAACTTATCCGTGTCCGAATACACCTTCGGGATAAACTCCAACGGCGCTTATGTCATTAATCCCGGCGAAACCGTCACCCGTTTGGCAGGCGATCTCGTGCAAGTGACAAATTCCGACACGGCCGTCGATTCCTATGCCATGAGCGCGTCTGGTCCTGGCTTGGGCTATGTCACTTATGTCGTGGCCAATGGCGATAATCCCGCGTATTCGGGCGATCCGATTAGCGTTTATGTGACGAGGGTTTCCATGCCGCTCTTTGCCGGAGCATTGGTCGTGGCCAACAACGGCAATGGCAATCCTTTCAGTCAGGTATCCACCTTTGAGCACACCGCCGATATGGCCGGGAACACCAGCCAATATATCTACGATTGGCGCATCGAGCCGCCCGTCAACGGCCAGCCGCCGCCGCTGGGGTCGGAGCCGAGTTGGACGCCGTTGCCCCAAGCCAATCCCGGGCCAGTCCTGGACTTCGGGGCGTCCGGTATTCAAGGCATATCCGATAATTACATTTCCATGCGGTACGGCTTTCTCCAGACCAATAACAACGTGGTTTCCACCATTTGGTCGCCTTGGGCCAATCCCATCTTGGCTGAGGGCTGGATCACGCGAGTGACGCAAGCGATTGATCCCATCTCTGGCCAGACACAGGACCTCTACAACAATCCGGCCAACACCACCGCCAATCTTATTCAAGAGGCTGGAGCGCGCTGGACTGGCAATGTGCCTTTGAACGAGTCTTCGATCACCAACGCTGGCTTGATTTCGCTCTATGAAACTGTTCTCAACACGGGCGAAAGCTTGAGCATCAATGCCGGCATCGACTATGGGCCGGCCAACCAGGCGCTGCTGACCACGGCCGGGTATTTGAACGACCTCTACATGACGCTGGGAAATGCCGCCTGGGCCAACTCGCTCAATCCTACCATCAGTTTTGGCACTGATAACACAACTTACGGCGCGGTCGCCACCGCCTCTTTTTGCTTTGAGGGCGAAGTCCCCACTCTCCTGGCGCAAAACGAGTGCCTGTTGCGCGGACGCGATGACAGCTTGTCGCCTGGCGTGGACCTCCCGCCGGTCTATAACCGCCTCTATTGGAACTACACCTATGGACTGGATGCCGGACAGGTCATCTATGCGTTGAATTATAATATTACCGACCAGAATGGTGATGGCGTGGCTAATGCCGCGGATGCCGAGATCATGTTCCCGCAAGGCCACGGCGACGCCTATGGCCACTACCTGACCGCCATGACGGAATACTACAAGTTGCTGATGAACCCGAATTTCGATTGGGTGCCGCAAGCGCAAACGGTGCTGGTCTTGGGGGCCGCGGTGACAGTGAACTATGAAAACGAATCCAAGTTCGCCGCGTCCGCCAATGCATTGGCCCGCACAGGCCGGCAAGTCTTTGATCTCACTTGGCGCGAAGACTATGCACCGGGAACCGCCGGCGGGTGGAATTACATGGGAACCAATTGGGTTGGCCAATATCCTTATGTTGACAACAATGGAAACACGCAACATGTCACCCGCTACTGGGCATTGGACCATTGGGCCTCCCGGGTGGGGCAGGGAGCTTATTTGAATTGGGTCGTTGGCAATTCCCTGGTCCCCTATCAGGACACGAATCCCAATGATCAGGGCGTCCAAATCGTTGATCGCCAGACAGTCTCCGACTTGGCGGAGCTGCCCACGACTGCCGCCGCGTTGCAGGCCGACGTGGACAATGCCAACGCGGGCTTCACTCCGATGAACCTGTCTCAAAATGCCATACCGTTTGACATAAATCCCGAGCAAGTGACCGGCTCCAATCCGCAAACTCACTTTGATCAAATTTACGCCCGCGCCGTGCAGGCTCTCAACAACGCGGTCATTGCCTTTAACGCCGCCCAAAACGTGACGCAGGAATTGCGTCAGCAACAGAATTCGCTTTCAGATCTTCAGGCGTCCGTAGCGGCGCAGGAATTAGCTTACAACGACGAGTTGATAGAGTTGTACGGGACACCGTACCCGGAAGATATCGGCCCCGGGGGAACGTATCCAGACGGCTACAACGGCCCCGACCTCATGCATTATATGTACGTGGACTACGGGGCCACCAACACGTTCGGCGGCATATTGCCGGATCCCACGCTCACCACCACGATTTACCTTACGAACTATCAGTCGCCCGACTGGCCCATCAGCATGCAAACAAGCTATGATTTTGCTCCCACTGTGGGCCAGGTGTTCAGTTTTACGGTCGCCGCGGACGGTTTTGCCAAGCCAGCGGCGTGGACCCAGACGCGCGCTTCTACCGGCAGCATCCAATCCGCAGCGCTGGCCGTCGATGCCGCCACGGACCACCTCCGTCAGACCTTGTTCAGCGCTCAGATAGCTTTAGGAGCCTTTGATAGCGATGTAGCTGGTTTTGACGCGCAGATCTCCCTCGCGGCTGCTAATCTTACCTTGGGGACTTCGAATCAAAGCCTGCAAACCAGCTCTACGAAATTCACTCAAACTCAACTAACGATACAAGACACGGAAAACGAGCTTAACAATTTATATGCGGGCACTCTTTCAACGCTTACAGCGACAGTTCCAACCACTACCATTCTGGGGGTGGCCAGTGGCGGGGACTTCGGCAAGCTCCTCCTGGGGCCCGTTCTGGCAACCATAGGCACGCTCAATGGAGTGGCTATAGCCGCAAACCTGGCTGATCAAATTGACACGGCCGCGCACGAGGACACTATCGCCGACGATGTTGAAGCCGTTAACAACGAAATGGCTACCAACAGCTTTTTGGGGAGTATTACGAATTCGATTGTAAGCCTCCAGCTGCAGTTGGCAGCCGTGCAACTGGATTTTACCAATATTGATCAGGCCCAGCAAGAGTTAGCCGGCGCCCAAGCCAATTATCAAACCTTGGTCGCGCAAGGCGTGCGCCTCCAATCCGAGCGCGAAACTTTCCGCCAGCACACTGCCGCCCAGGTCCAAGGCTACACAGTGGCCGATGCGGCGTTTCTCATCTTCCAGAACGAAGATTTGGAAAGATATGCCACGCTCTTTAATTTGGCGGCCGAGTACACCTATATGGCGGCTAACGCCTACGACTATGAGACGGGCTTGCTCAACACCCCCGCGGGCCAGTCCTACCTCAATCAAATCGTCAGTTCGTGCGCTTTGGGAGTCATCCAAAACGGCCAGCCGCAAATCTCCGGCAGTGACACGGGCGATCCGGGCCTGGCCAACGCACTGGCGGAGATGAATGGCGATTGGCAGGTGCTGAAAGGCCGGTTGGGCTTTAACAACCCCGATGGCTACGGAACCATCGCCTCTCTGCGCTCGGAGAACTACCGTATTCTGCCCGGGGCCTCTGGCGACACGCAATGGCAGCAATTGCTCAACCAAAGCATCCAGCCCGATCTTCGAGCCGATCCCGACGTGGAAAATCATTGCCTGCAAATCGATAATGGCAGCGGACAAGCTGTGCCGGGCATTGAATTAACATTCAGCACAACCATCACAGAAGGCCAAAACCTCTTCGGACAGATCCTCGGGCCGGGCGACCACAGTTTTAGCACCAGCTCCTTTGCGACGAAGATCTTTGCGGTGGGCGTCTGTTTGGACGGCTATATCGGAATGGACAATCCAACCGCGGGCGGCACCAATAGCCCGGGCAACACAACCGATCCCAACGCGCTCGCCGCCGCGCCTTATGTTTACTTGATACCATGCGGCGCCGATTCCATGCGCAGTCCGCCGCTGGGGGACACGAGCACGATTCGCACCTGGAACGTGGATGATGTGGCCATTCCGCTGCCGTTCAACATCGGCGCCTCGGATTTCTCCTCCACGCCTTTTTACACGGCCGCGGACTCGCTTTCTGAACCGCTCTTTGCCGTCCGCAAACAACAAGCCTTTCGGCCAGTATCGACCACCGCTGCCTTCACTGCAAGCATCTACGGAGCCACGGGATCCCTGGAGCCGTCGCAGTACACCAACGAACGATTGATAGGACGCTCGGTTTGGAACAGCCGGTGGAAATTGATCATTCCCGGAGGCGCGCTTTTGGCCGACCCTAATCAGGGCCTGGCCCGCTTTATCAACACGGTCAAAGACGTGCATTTGTATTTCGTCACCTATTCTTACGCTGGCAACTAAACTTTGTATGTCATGAAAATGAAACGCCTGTGCAGCCGGTTAACGATGGCCCTGCTGGCCCTGTTCCTGTCACCGTTGGCAGCTTGGGCGTATCCGCCCGCGCCGGATATTTTGATTTACGGCCTGGCGAAGGATCAATACGGCAACCCGCTGGCCAACCCTGCCGATACGGTGGTCCTGCAAACAAGCACGGGCATGCAGGTGGTGGCCAATATCCAGCCTAATCTCGCTGTCGGCATCAACTATGCAGTGCAAGTCCCCATGGACGCAGGAAGCATCCCTCAGCCCTACGTTAGCAACGCGCTGACCACTGGCACTCAATTCCAACTGCTCGTCGTGGTTAACTCGGCCACCAATGTCCCCATTGAAATGCAAGGCACCAATTTAACGCTCGGTGCTCCGTCGCAATTGTTGGTGCAAAATTTGACGCTGGGACAAGGGCTCGGCGCCTCTGGAGTGCCCCTCGCGTGGGCGGAGGCGTTCCTCGCCTCGCTCGGATTGAACGTCTCCGCCGGAAGCATCAATCCCTATGGTGTTTACACGTCTGACGGCCGCACATTGCAACAGGAGTATTTGCTCGAAAACTTTCCGTACCAGACAAACGCGTTCAGCGTGAACATTGTCAGCCAAAGCGCTGGCTCGGCCGTGCTTTCCTTTACGACTGCGCCTGGTCGCACCTACACCGCTTCCGGTTCTTCTGACCTGAAAAACTGGACGCCGCTTTCGTTTTCCATCCCCGCCGCCGGCCCGACGATGCTGACCTCCTATTATTCGTCAACCAATCATCTGCTGCAGATTCAGACCATCCCGCCTGATTCCACACCCCCAGTGCAATTTTTCCGTCTCCAGCTTCACTGAGATTGCGCCTCAAGAGCCGAGTTTCGACCTTTGGTCCGCGCTTCGATCTTAGTCGCAACCATTTTGCACCAAGAATCAAACTGGAAGAACACAACGCAAGAAGAGCGAAGATCAGGAAAGAGGAAGAGCTTTCAATGGGAAGAGCCTAAGAAAAATCCCAGCCAAAGAAATGGGAATTGCAAACCGGCAGCTTTTATCCGCTTTCATCCGCCACTGAAACGAACCGTGGCCGGGCAGCCATCCGATCACCACGTAAGCCCAACGGCCTTTCTCATTGCATCTTCGAATGCCTGATCGTCGAGGCTTTTTCGCAGGCCCAGAATCATCTTAGCGTCCTGGCCGACCTCTACACGAAGCGGTGTCGCGGGGTCTTCGATGGCGCTGGCGATGGCTAATGCGACAACTTCGGGTCCCTGCGGACCAGATGGCCCCGTCATTCTGTTATGGGCTCCCGTCCATTGTTCCCAAAGTCCGGCGTAGTCGGCTGGTCCTTCATGGCGCTCGGCCGCTTTCGTGCCAGTTGCGGTGTTTCCTGGCTCGATGATTACGCAGCGTATTCCAAAGTGGCGGACTTCCACGTGCAGTGACTCCGTAAAGGCTTCGAGCGCGAACTTGGAGGCGTTGTATGCTGCTTCGAGGGGCGCGGAGACTCGGCCGCCCACACTCGACACATTCACGATGACGCCGGAACCCCGCTGTCGCCAGGCGGGCAAGACCGACTGGATTAAGCGCAGCGCGCCGAGCGTGTTTGTCTCGAATATCTGCCGGATGCGATCGAGCGGATAGCTTTCCACCGGCCCTTGTCCAAAGATGCCGGCGTTGTTGACGATTGCATCGAGCGGACCAACCTCTTTAAGACACCGCGCCACAGAGTCATCGCTGGTAACATCGAGCGCATGTGCCTGGATGCCTTCCGTTCCACTCAACGCGGATACGTCGGTGGCGACGACTGAATGCCCTCGGTTGGCCAGAGCTTGCGCCGTCGCCATTCCTATGCCGCCTGCCGCGCCAGTAATCAAAATCCTTAGGGCCTTTGACATTCGGGGGTGCTGTTTACGCTGGCCTATGCTGGCCGGAAAAAGGAGGAGTGCGCAAGGGATTTTCCGGTGAGTCCGGGGTCTTGCACCGATTGTCACGTGGAATTGGTCCCCGCTGATTGCGCCCCCGCTCCGGCTAAAGAAAGCGCGAGCATCATCATGATGGAAAGGCGCCGGCAGAAAATCGCGGTGCGCTCACTTCGGCGCCGCCAGCGGCCAGTCAGCTCTTTGACCATAGTTTTTGACAGGGCGCGGCCCTGAATCGTTTTTGGTTTCATCCGCGTTTTTTCTGGATTAATCTTGATTCTCGTTGAGTGAAGTTTCCCAGATTCTGGAGCGCGCGCAGCAAGGCGACCCCACGGCTGCCGCTGAACTGCTGCCACTGGTCTACGATGAACTGCGAAAGCTGGCGGCTCAGAAAATGGCCAGGGAATCGGCCACCCAAACGCTGCAACCCACGGCGCTGGTCCATGAGGCCTGGCTGCGGCTGGCGGGGAATAGCGCGGATATCGCATTCGCAAACGCAGCGCATTTTTTCAGCGCGGCCGCGGAAGCCATGCGGCGGATTTTGATTGAGCGCGCCCGGCGGCGGCTGGCCGCCAAGCGCGGCGGCGGCGCGGAGCATCTCGACCTCGAAGAAATGGAAATCGCCGCGCCCTTGGCCGAGGACGAAGCGTTGTTGCGCTTGAACGAGGCGCTTGAAAAATACGCCACCGTGGATGCGCGCAAGGCCGATCTGGTAAAATTGCGGTATTTTGCCGGCATGAATTATGAGGAAGCCGCCGCCGCGCTCGGCATCGCCGTGCCGACGGCGAAGGAATGGTGGTCTTACGCGCGGGCCTGGCTGGCTTTGGAAATGCGCAGCCTGCCGCTGGAATGAAAAGCGCATCAAATATTGGCCGCGTTCCTCCATACTTTTTGGCAACCTTCCGCGCATTGATAGATAGCGCTGCTTGAACCATTCCAACCAACCAACACTCGCGCAACGGCAACTGGAAGAAATCCTCTTCGCCGCCGCGCTGAAGCTGCCGCCGTCTGAACGGGCGGCGTTTCTCGAGGCTGCGTGCAAGGGCGATGGAATCTTGCAGCGGCGTCTCGACGCGCTGTTGAGCATCCACGAACAGCCGGACGCGCTGCCGGAGCCGCCGTCCGAAGTCGCAAGCTCAAAAATCATTCCCAAAGCGCCGGCCCCGGATGAATTCATTGGCACCCGGGTGGGCCGTTACAAACTGCTGGAAAAGATTGGGGAGGGCGGTTGCGGAGTCGTTTATGTGGCGGAGCAGACCGAGCCAGTCCGGCGGCGGGTCGCTCTCAAGCTGATCAAGCCGGGGATGGACACCAAGGCGGTCATCGCGCGGTTCGAAGCCGAGCGGCAGGCCTTGGCGCTGATGGATCATCCGAACATTGCGAAGGTGCTCGATTGCGGCGCGACGGATGCGGGCCGGCCTTATTTCGTGATGGAACTTGTGCGCGGGCGGAAAATCACCGAGCACAGCGATTTTCACAAGCTAAGCACCGAGGAGCGGATCAAACTTTTTGTCCAGGTCTGCCACGCGGTGCAGCACGCCCATCAAAAGGGGATTATCCACCGCGACCTCAAACCGTCGAATGTATTTGTCACTTCCCACGATGGAGTGGCGGTGCCGAAAGTTATCGACTTCGGCATCGCAAAGGCCATCAGCGACCAACCGCTGACGGACAAGACCGTTTATACCGCGATGGATCAATTTCTGGGCACGCCCGCCTACATGAGTCCGGAGCAGGCGGCGCGCAGCGGACTGGAACCCGACACACGGAGCGATATTTATTCGTTGGGCGTGCTCCTTTACGAACTGCTGACCGGCCATCCGCCGTTTGAAAGCAAGGCCCTCATGGAAGCGGGCCACGAGCACATGCTTAAAATCATCCGTGAGCAGGAGCCGCCGCGTCCGAGCGAGCGTTTGAGCACGATGAACGCGGCGGAGGCCACCGCAGTGGCGCAAGCGCGCCGGTCGGAACCTCCGCGCCTGTTCCATGCCGTCCGCGGCGACTTGGATTGGATTGCCATGAAATGCCTCGAGAAGGACCGGGCGCGCCGCTACGAGTCGGCCAAAGGACTGGCGGAGGATGTGCAAAGGCATCTGGCCAATGAACCGATCATCGCACGCCCGCCCAGCGCGGCCTACCGTTTTGAAAAACTGGTGCGGCGGCATCGGTTTGCCTTCATCTCCAGCGGTGTCATTATCCTGAGCGTGATTTGCGGCGGAGTGCTTGAACACTGGAAATCCACCCATAGGCGCCCGGCGACAAACATTGTGGTCAACTCGGCCGATCACGGCGATGGCTCCTTTCGACAGGCGATTCTCGATGCGACGAATGACGCCACCATCACGTTCGCCACGAATCTATCCGGCCAGACGATTTTATTGACAAGCAGCGATATTGCAATAAGAAGAAACGTTTCCGTTTCCGCAGATAGCCTGCCCAAAGGCATCTATATTGATGGCAATCAAGCAGGCCGAATATTTGACATTGGCCAGGGCGCCACGGTTTTTCTGGGGCGGCTCACACTCACGAACTGTTACTGTGACAGCGCGGGAGGCGCGATCATTAACCGCGGCAACCTGACCTTGAGCGCGTGCACGCTCGCTGGCAACCGGGCCAACAATGACGGAGGCGGCGGCGCGATTTTCAATAGCGAGGGAGGCAATATAGCAATCAACGGGTGTACCCTCAGCGGCAACGTGACGCCGCAGGAAGGGGGCGCTGTCCTCAACTCCGCCGGGGCGGTTCTCGAGGTTGCCCAAAGCACGCTGAGCGGAAATTCCGCCGGGCGCGGAGGAGGCATCTGCAACAAGGGCGTGTTGAAAGTGCGTGGTTCGATCGTCGCGGGAAACCTGGGCACCAACATCGTCGGATCTTACACGGGCGAATACAACCTGGTGGATGGCGATCCGATGCTGGCGCCTCTAGGGGATTATGGCGGCCCGGTGCTCACGATGCTGCCGCTGCCCAGTTCGCCGGCCATTGATGCAGGCAGCGATGATGCAGTTGCGTTTCGATTTGCCCTTGATCAGCGCGGATCACGCCGGCTGGTTGGACTGCGGGTTGATATCGGAGCGGTCGAATTGTGCGCGGACGATCTGGCTCGCCTCAAGGGCGTCCTTCCCTTTTCGGTTGCCTCCCGTTTCGGCCGCGGTGGGGCCACTCGCGTGGTTCTCAATGCTTCCAACGGCCAAGCCGGCTCTCTGCGGGACACGGTGTTGAACGCGCAAGACGGCGACACCATCACCTTCGCCACGAATCTATCCGGGAGGACAATTGTGCTGCTCAGCGGTGATATTTTGATTGACAAGAGTCTGACCATCGATGGTTCGGCGTTGGATAAAAGCATCACCCTGTCCGGAGGGGGCAAGCTGCGTGTTTTTGCCGTGAGCGCCAAGGATGTCTCCCTCATTGGTTTGACCATTGCGCACACAATCGCCCCGGTGGGAGGAGCGGTCTACACTCTCCGGGATTCTTCCGTCACACTTAAGAATTGCACGCTGATGGATAATTCAGCCGATGAAGGCGGCGCCATCTTCAGCCTGGGGCCGCTGCATTTGATCCAATGCACGCTGGCTGGGAACCGGGGCAAATACGGCGGCGCTCTCCAATGCCGGGCGCCCACCACAGTGTCCCATTGCACCATTTCGGGAAATGAGGCGGAGTGCGGCGGCGGCGTATGCAACAAGTATTCGAGTTTGAATTTGGAGAACAGCATCGTGGCCGGCAACAGCTCGGCCGCGAACGGCCGCGACATCTTTAATGAGCAAGCCGTGCTGTCTTACTCCGGCTCGAATCTCGTTTCATTTGTCATGGACGACCGGCCCGCCGCTCCGACCGTCGGGGCAAAACCACTCACCGCCCCGCCTTTGCTGGCTGCGCTCGGCGACCACGGCGGCCCCATCCAAACGATGCCGCCTCTGCCCGGTTCCCCGGCAATTGACGCGGGCGACGATTCAGTGACGAACCGCAGCGCGACCGATCAACGCGGCAAGCCGCGCCGTGTCGGCGCGCGGGTGGACATCGGCGCGGTGGAAGCGCAATAGCGTGGCATGGCAGGATGCTGTTCCGGGCTGATCAGGAGGGTGATGCCTTGGCGCGAAAACCAAGGGTGCAATAGGGTGCAATAGAGTGCAATAGTGCAAGACTCCGATCACGATTTAATGAGTTGCTCTTCCTAACTGTCCGTTAAGAACAACTGCTCCCCTGATGGCGAAATCCGCAAAATGTCAAAGAACACGCCTGGCGGCGACACCGAGAAACATAAGGCCGAATGGATGTTTTTGTCAAAAAAGAATGCAATTGCACGCTTTGGTGGTATCGTGAAAACATGATCCACAAAGACATCCGCATTCCTCTGAAAACAGCACAGAAACTCATATTTGCCGCTGCCTGAGAAACTTTTCACACAAGCCGACCTACTATCTTTCCGTCTTTTGCGCATTGGTGATTGAGAGGCAGCCCTGCTGGTTAGGATGTGGCGTTGCCAATCACGCGTCGAATTCCAACAAACAGAAATGAAGCCAATTGCCATGAAGACAATACTGAGAACAACATGGAGCATGCTGCTCTTCTCCCTGGCCGCCTTTTCAGCCCGTGCGCAAGGCACGGCTTTCACGTATCAAGGTTCATTGACCAGCGGCGGCGTTCCTGCCAACGGCAGTTTTGATTTGGCATTCAGCCTCTGCGCCAGCGCCAACGGTGGCGCTCCAGTGGCCGGGCCGATCACCAACACGGCCGTCGCGGTCAGCAACGGACTCTTTACCGTCAGTCTCGATTTCGGGAATGTCTTCAGCGGCGGCGATGCCTGGCTGCTGGTGGCGGTGCAGACCAATGGTGGAAGCGGGTTCGCTGCATTGAGCCCACTCCAGCCCATCACCCCAACTCCCTATGCCATTTACGCGCCCACCGCCGGTGCGGCGGCCAGCGTTTCCGGGCCGATTTCATTGGCACAGCTGCCGGCGTCCTTGGTAACCAATGGCGAAACCGGGCTCAGCATCAGTGGCAACTTCGTTGGAAACGGCGGCGGCCTGACCAATCTCAACGCCTCGCAACTTTCCAGCGGCGCCATTTCATCGTCGCTGCTTCCATCCAACGTCCTGACGACGGTTCGGACCATCATTCAATCGAATGTATATTCGACGGCCGGAGTCACGATGCTAATGGTGCCTGCCGGAGCCACGAACATGACCGCCAAATTATGGGGCGCGGGTGGCGGCGGCGGTTTGGCGTCCACCGGAGGCGCAGGGGCATTCTCACAAATGTCCCTCGCTGTCGTGCCGGGACAAACGTTCACCGTCGTCGTCGGCCAGCACGGGAATTACACGAACAACAACAATGGGGGCGGGATCGGTTCGGGAGACGCCTCGGGAGGCATCGTCAATCCTGGCGCCAAGGCTGGCGAGGGTGGACAGGCCAGCTCTTTGTTTCTTAACAGCGGCACAAACTATCTCACCGTGGCGGTGGCGGGAGGGGGCGGAGGCGCTGGCGCGGCAAACGCTTCCGTCAACGGAGGCGCCGGTGGCAACCCTGGCCAGGCGGGTGCCAGCGCTGGAGGAACCGGAGGCTCCAATGGCATCGGGGGAGCATCCGTGCCGGGAGGGACCGCAGGTGACAATTACTCTGCCGCAGCCACCAATACCGGCATCGCATCACTCGGCTCCGTCGACGGCCAAGGTGGAAGCGCCGTCTCCACAACCGGCAGCGGCGGCGGTGGTGGCGGTTTCGGCGGCGGCGCCAGCGGAGGCAGTTCGCAATCCGGCGGCGGCGGTGGCGGCTCGTATGGCGCGACCATCATTGGCGGAACCAACTACAACGCCGGCAACACCGGCGACCCGTCCTACATCATTCCCAACGGTTCGGGCGGACAAGTGCAGACTCCCGGCGCTGATGGCTTGGTGGTGATCACGTTTGGCGGCTTTGAGACGACGACATCGTCAGCCATTGCGGCGGCCGGTTTCAGCGGTTCCGGCGCGGGCCTCACGAATGTGAATACTTCCAGCCTTGTCGGCGGCGCATTGCCGGCCTCCATTCTCCCAACCAATATCTTCACCACCGTGCTGGTGGGCGCGCAGACGAATGCAATCCAAACGAATGTCTATTCCTCGGCGGGAACAATCACGGTCACGGTGCCGCCCAATGCCACGCTCATGACCGCCAAATTGTGGGGCGCGGGCGGGGGCGGAGGCCACGGTTCCGGTGTGAGCGGGGGCGCGGGGGCGTTTGTCGAACAATCCGTCGATGTCGCGCCGGGACAGACCTTTTTGGTGGTGGTCGGCCAGCACGGGGATAGTTCGGATAATAATGCCGGCGGTGCCGGTTCCGGCGACGCCGCGGGTGGACAAAGCTCCGGTGGCGGCGGTCTCGGCCAGGGCGGCCAAGCCAGCTCGCTGTTTTACCAAAACGGAGTCAATTATATTGTCAAAGCGATCGCGGGAGGAGGAGGAGGAGGGGGATACTCTTATTCCGGGGGAGCGGGAGGCAATCCGGGCCAAACACTGACTGGCGGCGGTGGCGGAGGCGGCAACGGCCTCGGTGGCGCCGCCGGTTCATCCGCTTCAGGCGCGGGCGGCAATTACGCCAGCACGGCGACCAATGCGGGCCTGGCTTCCGTGAGTGCCGCAGGCGGCAGCGGCGGATACGCCGCGCCCGGAGGCAGTGACGGAGGAGGCGGCGGCGGATACGGCGGCGGCGGTGGCGGATCCCAATACGCATTCGGCGGCGGCGGTGGCGGCGGCTCTTATGGATCGATCATTGTCGGAGGAAACGGCAATGTTCCCGGCAATACTGGCGATTCGTCCTACACTTCTCCCAGCGCAACTGGCGGCGCATCACAGGCCGCGGGCGCGGATGGCTTGGTGGTGATCACTTTCAGCATCGTGCAAACCATACCCACAGTTTACATTTCGGCGGCGGGATTTTCGGGTGATGGCAGTGGATTGACCAATCTGAACGCATCCAAATTGGTGGGCTCGCTGCCCGCCATAAGCGGAGCGAGCTTGACCGACTTGAATGCCTCCCAACTGACCACCGGCACCGTGCCGCTGGCGCAATTGCCCTCCGCCGTGGTAACGAACAATGAATCAGGCGTGACGTTAAGCAACGTGACGTTGAACGGGACCACCACCGCAGCCTCACTCAACGGAGCGACGATCACGGCGAATGCATATTCCGGCGGCTCGATTCAGGTGAGCGCTGTCATAGCCACCAGCGAGGTTTACTGCTATGGCCCCGTTTACGGCCAGGCGTTTGACTACACCAGCGACCGGACGGCCAAGGAAAATTTCGCCGCCGTCAATCCGCTCGAGGTTTTGGAAAAAGTCGTGGCGCTGCCCGTGACGAAATGGAACTACAAAGCGGCACAGGGCCAGCCGCACATCGGCCCCATGGCGCAGGATTTCCATGCCGCGTTTAAGTTGAACGGTTCGGATGAAAAACACATTTCCGTGGTGGACGAAACCGGCGTCGCGCTGGCCGCGATTCAAGGATTGAACCAAAAGCTGGAAGGCGCGGAAAAAGCGTTGAAGGAAAAAGACGCGGAGGTTCAGGAGTTGCGGTCCCGACTGGAAAAGCTGGAGCAAATGATGACCGCCAAAAACGCCTTGATAAAATAATCCAATCGACGCAGGCGACGATGCGCAATGCGTAAAGAATTTCAGAAAGCAAATTTGCGCGGCGGCTGACGATGCATCTCCGAGGCAGGAGGCATCACCAGAGTGCAGCCGGTGGTCGAGCGAAGCGACACCACGGGACAATATAGTAAATTAAATTCATCCCGGCAGGGATGATGGAGTCGTCACCTTGGTGTGAATCTGGCATCCCTCCAGGATGCGGGAGGACTCTGCATGTGTTCCCGTTGGTGTTCGCTTCGCTCGACCGCCGGCTGCACTCTCTGCATCCGTGCTGGGATGCGGCCCAACGACCTTCGCCAAAATCTTTCAAAAAAGCTGACCTACTTTCTCGCGGTCTTTTGCGCATTGGTGATTGAGAGGCAGCCCCGGCTTGTTCCGGTAATGCCGCTGTCAAAACAACATTCGAACCTAAACAACTCGAACGACGCCAATGATTATGAAAAAAGTAATGAAGATAATGGTGGGTCTGTTGCTATTCACTCTGGCTGCCTTGACGGCCCACGCCCAAGGGACGGCCTTCACCTATCAAGGATTCCTGACCAGCGGAGGCGCGCCGGCCAATGGCAGTTACGACATGGCCTTTACCTTATACTCCAGCTCCAACCGGGACACCGGCATGCCCGTGTCGCAGACCATCACGGAGACGGCCACGGCAGTTAGCGATGGCTCATTCTCAGTCAGTCTGGATTTCGGTGGCGGCTTCTTCAACGGCAATCATTACTGGCTTCAGGTGGAGGTGCGAACCAACGGGGGCGGGAGCTTCGCCGCTTTAAGCCCGTTCCAGCCGATTACTCCCACGCCCTACGCTATGTATGCGCCAGCGGCAGGGACAGCCGCCAGCTTCACGGGCGCGATTGCGCTGGCGCAGTTGCCTGCGGCGGTGGTGACAAACGGCGAAAGCGGGCTTAGCATCAGCGGCACCTTGAGCGGCAACGGCGCGGCGCTGACCAACCTCAACGCCACCCAACTCTCGACCGGGACCATTTCGACGTCTCTCCTCCCATCAAACGTCCTGACGACCGTGATGACCGGCCTGCAAACGAATGTTTACTCGTCCGCCGGCACTAATATATTGACTGTGCCCTTCGGCGCCACGGTCTTGACGGCCAAACTATGGGGCGCTGGAGGCGGTGGCGGCGGGGGGGGTGCCGGGGCGACTGGCGGTGCCGGAGCTTTCGTGCAACAAACGATCAATGTCGTGCCCGGACAGACTTTCCTCGTCGTGGTCGGCCAGCACGGGGACTATAACGACAGCGGCGCGGGAGGAAGCGATTCTGGAGACGCCGCGGGAGGCAGTGCAGCCCCCTACAGCGAGGCCGGCCAGGGCGGACAGGCCAGCTCATTGTTTTATCTCAGCGGCGCCAACTATATCACCGAAGCGGTGGCGGGAGGGGGCGGCGGCGCGGACTACGGGGAATCCGGCGGCGCGGGAGGCAATCCCGGCCAAACGACCTACGGCGCCTTGAGCGGCGGGGGCGGTTATGACGGTGTCGGAGGCGCGGCCGGATCAGGCGGGGGCGTTGCCGGCGGCAATTACGCCAGCGGCGCGACCAATGCGGGTATCAGTTCTTTAGGCTCCGCTGATGGAGACGGGGGCGGCGGCGGAAGCCAGTATGGCGGTGGCGGTGGCGGTTTTGGCGGTGGCGGTTCCGGTACCGCCTACGCTGGCAGCGGCGGCGGCGGCTCTTATGGAGCCATTGTCGTTGCGGGAACCAACAACGCTCCAGGTAATACTGGTGATCCATCCTATCTTTCTCCCAACGGAACCGGCGGCGGCCAAGCCAGCCCGGGGGCCGATGGTCTGGTCGTCATCACCTTTAGCGCGCCGGAAGCAACTGCTTCTGGGATCATTGCGGCGGCTTCATTTGCAGGCGACGGCAGCGGGTTAAGCAATCTCAATGCCTCACAAATCTCCAGCGGAACCATTTCCCTGGCCCAGATGCCCGCCGCAGTGGTGACGAACACGGAAACAGGCGTGACCCTGGGAGGCGCATTTACCGGCACTTTGGCCGGCAACGCCAGCACCGCCACCCTGGCCAACAGCGTGGCGGCGGGTGTCTCCATCACCAATGCCATCTTGAGCGGCGATGGCGGCGGCTTGACCAATCTCAATGCCACGCAACTTTCAAGCGGGACAATTTCATCGTCTCTCCTGCCCGCCAACGTTCTTTTGACCACTCCGGTCAGCCAAACGAATATCTTTTTGTCGGCCAGCATCAATACGGTGGTGGCACCCCCGGGCGCCACGCAAATGACCGCCAAGTTATGGGGCGCGGGCGGCGGCGGCGGCGAGGGCTTATTTGGGAGCACCGGGGGCGGAGGAGCTTTCGTCGAACAAACGTTCAATGTCGTCGCAGGACAGACTTTCCTTGTCGTGGTCGGCCAGCACGGGGACTATAACGACAACCACGGAGGCGGAAATGGCTCTGGAGATGCGATGGGAGGCAACGCCACCGCAGGTGACGAAGTCGCCCAAGGCGGACAGGCCAGCTCATTGTTTTATCTCAACGGCAGCAACTACATCACCGAAGCGGTGGCGGGAGGCGGCGGTGGCGCGGGTGCGGCGGGATCGGGCGGGGCCGGAGGCAACCCTGGCCAAACAGGAATTGCCAACGGCAGCGGGCCTGGCGGCGCAGGCGGCTATAACGGCCTTGGAGGCCAGGGCGGCGTGGACGGGGCAGTTGGCGGCAATTACGCCACGGGAGCAACCAATGTGGGCATCAGTTCTCCAAGCTCCGCCAATGGAAACGGGGGCTTCGAAGTCGGTGACGCCGGTGGAGGCGGCGGTGGATTCGGGGGTGGCGGTTCTGGAAGTGCTGCTTATCAGAACGGCGGAGGTGGCGGCGGCTCTTATGGGACAATAATCATTGGGGGAACCAACACCGCGGCGGGCAATTCCGGCGATCCATCCTATGTCTTTCCGAACGGAACCGGCGGTAACGTGCAAAGCCCGGGCGCTGACGGCTTGGCGGTGATCACTTTTAGCATTTCGCAGGCCACGACTGCAGGCACCATTACGGCGGGCGGTTTCACCACCGCCGGCCCAGTGACGGCCACGAGCTTCAACGGATCCGGCGTGAACCTCACCAACCTGAACGCGGCCTCACTGACGGTCGGGACGCTGGCGAACGCCGTCTTGCCGGCCAACCTGCAGACGCTAAGCAGCAATAACGGTATGAATCTGACCAACTTGACGGCTTCAAATCTGACCGGCGCCTTTCCCGCCATCAGTGGGGCCAATTTGACCAACTTGCCGGCGGCCAACTTGGTGGGCGTCTTTCCGGCCATCAGTGGGGCCAATTTGACCAACTTGCCAGCGGCCAACCTGGTGGGCGTCTTTCCGGCCATCAGCGGGGCCAATTTGACCAACTTGTCGGCGGCCAACCTGGCAGGCGTCCTGCCTGCCCTCAGCGGGGCTAATTTAACCAACTTGAGGGCTTCCAATCTGAGCGGCCCACTGCCCGCCATCAGCGGAGCCAATCTGACCAACTTGCAGGCGTCGAATCTTGTTGGCGTGTTGCCAACCCTCAGTGGGGCCAATTTGACCAACCTGCCAGCTTCAAATCTGGTCGGCGCCCTGCCCGCCATCAACGGCGCTCGTTTAACCAGCTTGACGGCGTCAAATCTGACCGGGGCATTGCCTGCCATTAGCGGGACCAATTTGACCGGCGTGGCGTTGCTCGCGGGTGGCAACACCTTTGCTGGCGCAAGCAATGTCTTTAGCGGCAATATTGGCATTGGCACCGGCACCGAGGCGTTTGGAAATCCGTTGGTCGTCCAGTCCGCCGGCAACCCAGGATCGCCGCAAGTCATCGTAGCGAGCAGTGGGGGGCTCGGAACGACAGCGGGAGAGCTTTTGTTGGGTTACTTCACGAACAGCACCGCTGCTGGCTATGCGCAAATCCAGTCCTTCAAGCAAGGTATTGGCGGCGCGCCTCTCGCGCTGATCGCCAACAACGTCGGCATCGGCACGACCACTCCTGGTTATCCTCTTCAGGTGAGTGGCAGTTGTGCCGCGACCACATTCGTCACCACCAGCGATCGCAACGCGAAGGAACATTTCAAGCCCGTGAACCCGCAGGAAGTGTTGGCTAAAGTCGCCGCTCTGCCGGTCAGCCAGTGGAACTTCAAAGAGGATCGCACGCAGGATCACATCGGCCCCATGGCCCAGGATTTCCATGCCGCCTTCAATCTCGGCCCGGACGATAGGCATATCGCTACGGTGGACGAGGAAGGTGTGGCTTTGGCGGCGATTCAGGGGTTGAACCAGAAGTTGGAACAGCAGAACGCGGCATTGGCCGCCCGCGTGGAGAAATTGGAAAAGCTCCTTAAACTCGCAACTGGAGACAAATAATGAAACTGAAAGCCATTGCTATCTTAATAGGCGCCGGCGTCCTTTGCCTGCGGGCCTCGGCCCAAAGCTACTCAATCAACTGGTATAAGATTGCAGGTGGCGGCGGCACCAGCACCAACGGCCCATTTGCGCTGAGCGGAACCATCGGCCAACCCGATGCAGGCGCGGCCATGAGCGGCGGCTCTTTCAGTGTCACGGGAGGCTTCTGGAGCGTCCAAGCCGTGCCGCAGCCGGGCCTTCCCAACCTTCTCATCGCGCCCAACGGGCCCCACAGTGTCAAGGTGCTTTGGCCGGACGCGAACACCAACACTTACACGCTGCAGCAAACGTCGAATTTGAGCGCGGGCGTTTGGACGGCAAGCAATTTCACCATAACGTCTGCCAACGGCACTAACAGCATCATTGTCACTGCTCCGGCCGGAAATTTATTCTTCCGGCTGAAGCAGTGAGCTAGTGCGCCGCGCGGCGCCGTGCCGAAGCGCCACGAAATCGGGCCTTTCAGCGGATGGAGGTCCAGGCGCGCGGCATTACGAATTCCCAGCCGTCAGCAGGCCAGGCCAGTGTCGCAGAAATGCAGCAGCAATTTCGCTTTCACAAACTGGAGTTCGAAGGTGGAGCGGTTCTATCGGCTGGCCGTCCAGTAACGCGCCCGCGGCGCTCGCTGCGCTGTTTTGCTGTGCCGCTGGCGCAAATGCGATAGGATGTGCCCTATGCAAGCACTTCGATTTGTTGTCCGCCTCACCTGCTGCGTCTTTTTCGTAGCATTGACCGTTACGGTGAGTGCGGCGGATTCTCGGAAGGAGAAGCGGTGGCTGTTCTTCTGGCGGGATATGAACGACCCCAAGGAAATCGATGCCATGATCTCGCGGTTTCCGGCCGCAAAAGAGTGCGGCTGCAACGGAGTCGTTTTTCAATGCAATGTCGCGGAGTCAAAGGCGGCGGCGCTGCGCGAGGCGGCGCAAGCCAATGGCCTGGATCTTGTTGCGGTGGTGATGGGAGGGAGCAAGGACCGCAATTATGTCGAGGGCGCGCCGGTGTCGAATGCGCTCTTTGTCGCGCACGGCGGAAAGGCGTTTTTGGAGCAGGATAATCCGACACGCGTGGCCAATGGCGGGTTTGAGGATGCCGTGGGAAATCATTTCAAGGGTTGGCTGATGCAGGATGATGAAGGGGTGACGACGTTTGCCGATCACAGTGTTGTCCATGGCGGAAAAACATCGTTGCGCATGGAGAATATCGGGAAGAACGAGCACAGCCACGCGCGCCTCATGCAGCCGGTGGCGCTGCGGCCTTTCCGCCAATATCGAATTTCATTTTGGCTCAAGACAGACAAATTGTCGCCCGCTGATGCGGAGGTGAAGCTGCTCACGACCAACACGAGCCAGTCCATCAGTTTTCAAACGTTTCACGCAGAGAGCACGCAAGACTGGAAACATTACGATCTCGTGTTCAACAGCCTCGATCACGACAAGGGGCTGCTTTATCTCGGGTCATGGTCGGGCAAAAACGGCGCGATGTGGTGGGATGATCTCGAAGTTTCGGAAATCGGTTTGGTCAATGTGCTGCGCCGTCCGGGTTGTCCAGTCACAGTGGCGGGTGAAGATGGTGTCAAGTATGAGGAAGGCCGCGATTACCAGCCCATTGCCGACCCGCTGCTGAATCCTTGGTGGGCCTATCACGACGAGCCGTCCATCAGGCTGGCCGCCGCCACGCGCATTCGCGAGGGCGCGCGATTGCGCGTGAGCTGCTATCATCCCATCGTCGTGTACCAGGATCGCCTCAACACATGTCTGAGCGAGCCGAAGGTTTTTGAGGATTGGGAAGCGGAAGTAAAGCACGCTGACGAATTGCTGCATCCGAAAGCCTTCTTCATGTCGCACGACGAAATTCGCGTGGCCAACCAATGCGCCGCCTGCCGCGGCAAGGGGATGTCGGCGGGCGAACTTCTCGCGTGGAACGTCCAGCGCGCCGCCAGGATCATCCGCAAAATACGGCCGGACGCCGAGATTTGGGTTTGGAGCGATATGTTCGACCCGATGCACAATGCGGTCGATCATTACTATGCCGTCAACGGAAGCTTCGCCGGTTCGTGGAAAGGGTTGGACAAGGGAATTGGCATCGTGAATTGGAACGGCGGCGCAAAAGGGAAAAATTGCCAGTTCTTCGCAGACCTTGGTCTGCGCCAAATTCTCTCCGGCTACTACGATTCAGATGAGAGCGGCGCGGACATCGCCGACTGGGAAAAGAACACCGCGAGCGTTCCTGGAATCGTCGGAGAAATGTACACGACTTGGGAAAATAAATACGACGCCATGCGCCCTTGGGCAAAGCAAGCATGGGGAATTCAAAAGTGAGCCTGATGCCATTGCGGGTCCAGTTTCCGCAATCTCTCCATTTTTAAGGCGTCGACAAAATGGAGCGGGCGGAATAGAGTCGCGTCCGTCAGAAAAAGGCGTTGCAAAGGGCATATTGAATATGCTGTCAGCCATCGCGAGTGAACGCGCGAAAAGCCAACTATGAAAAAACTGATTACGCTCTTGCTTCTCATTGCCGCCGTTGCCGGTTGTTCCACTTCAACAAATTATGTTCAAGGTGATGCGTCCGAACGCGAGCCTGAACACATGCTTGTGACGTATCATGTCAAGCCGGGAAAGGAGGCGGAATTTCAACAGGTGCTTTCCGAGGCATGGACCGTTTTCCGCCGCGAAAATATGGTGCTGGCCAAGCCGCACGTCATCGTTCGCGATGATGCAGACGGCAAAACGAACTTCGTGGAAGTTTTCGTCTGGATCAGCCATTACGCGCCCGACCATGCCCCGGCTTCCGTGAAGACGGTTTGGCGGCAGGAAGAGTCCCTCTGTGAAAAGCGCGGCGGACACGACGGCATTGAAGGCAGCGAAGTTCAGATGATCACCGGAAGCTGATGCTTGCAAACTCCCCCGAGTTCCGGCGGCAACGGACGAGCCGATGACACGCGTGCTTCTCTCGCGTGATGGTCGGGTGAACTTGTTCTGGCGGCTGCTCCTGTTTTGCCTCCTCTACGGGCTTTGCCTTTATTCGAGAGCACCCATCACCGACGGTGCCCGTTGGATTGCAAAGCATCTCTTGCGCGGGCCGTTCGTTTTCACCACCGTCGAAATTGCAGCTGGCATTTGGTTGACTGCAATTGTTTTGGTTACGGTATATGCGTGCCGCCAATGGGTGGATCAAAAATCGTGGTGGATTTTTTGGTTTTCGAGCCATTCCCGAGCGTTGCCGATGTTTCTCGCCGGGTTTGGATTGGCTGCCGCCATGATGGGCTTGATCTTCATTGTGGAAAAGCAAATGGGCTGGATTCAACCGCACGGCCTGCGCACCGATATTCCCGCCTCCAATTTGCTGGCCCTGGGTTTGGGCGGGTTCGTTCACTATTTTGTCACCTCCACAGTCGAGGAAAGCGCCACGCGCGGCTATCTGCTGCAAAATCTCGGCGAAAAGTTTCCGGTGTGGATCGCATTGCTCGCCACTGGCGCGGTCTTTGGATTATCGCATTGGGGCGTGGACGGCTTTGGGCTGCCCTTCGTGATCAGCGCGATTGTGGGAAGTTTTTTGCTGGGAGGGATGAGAACGATGACCGGTTCGCTCTGGATGGGCATCGGCTGGCATTGGAGCTGGGATTGGCTGCAAACGTACCTTGGGCTGGCACCCGCATACAATGTGATCAACCTCGAAAGACGCGGCCCGTCCTTCTGGGTGGGCACCGGCGTTGCCATAGAGGCCGGGACGCTCAACCTGCTTGTGTTGCTTTTAGGTTTTGGAGCGTTGATTGCTGTTGCGAAAATGGCCGGACGCAGCTTGGGGTTTCGCCGCCGTTTGCATTCTGACGACGGAGCCGTCAATTTAGCGTCAATTTGAGGCGGGCACACCAAAGGGCTGTTTAGCCGCGGATGGCACAGATTTTCTGATTATCCCTTTGTTTCTTTATCTGTGTTGATCGGTGTTAATCTGTGGCCAATTCAATTCCCAATTTCTTTTGCATTTCTTCAAGTGGCACGCCTTTGGTTTCGGGGACCATGAATTGGACCCAGAACAGTTGCAGTACCATCATGCCGCAGAAAAAGACGAAGATATAGCCGGGGGCAATGGACTCGACGGCGATTGGGAAAAAGGTGGTCAGAAGCGCGGCGAATATCCAATGGGTGAAGCTCCCAAGCGCCTGGCCCTGCGCGCGGTGGCGGTTGGGGAAGATTTCCGAAATCAGCACCCAAATAACCGTTCCCTGGCCGACGGCGTGGGCGGCTATGAAGGCGAAGATGCACGCAGGCACGATGGCGTAATGCTGGGTGAAAAGCGCCCAGGCGGTCAGTCCCAGTGAGGCGATGTAGCCGAACGAGCCAATCAACAGCAGGGTGCGGCGTCCTAGCCGATCAATCAGCCACAGACCCACGAAGGTGAAGACCAGATTGGTGACGCCGATGCCGACGGATTGCAGCATGGCGGCGTTTTTTTGCAGTCCAGTCAGTTCGAATATGCGCGGGGCGAAGTAGAGAATGGCGTTGATGCCGGAAAGCTGGTTGAAGAACGCCACTAAAAACGCCAGCATGATTGGGACTCGCAGGCGCCATGTCCAAAAGCCTCCGCCAGCCTTGGTTTCCGCGCGGGCGGCGGCGAGGATTTCGTCGGCGTGCGCGTTTAAGTCGGCTTCGGATTTCTCGGGTTCGATCATGCGCAGGACATTCAGGCCGGCGGCGCGATCGTTCTTGCGGGAGATGAGCCAGCGCGGGCTCTCCGGCAGGCCGACGCTCAGCGCGGCATAGATAATCGAGGGAAAAGTCGCGACGCCAAGCATCCACCGCCAGCCATTGGCAACGCCGAGTTGGACGATGGCCCAATTGGACGCGTAGGACACCAGAATCCCAAAGACGATGTTGAATTGAAACATTCCCGCCAGCCGCCCGCGGCATTTGGCCGGGGCGATTTCGGAAATGTAGAGCGGTGAGGCCACGGTGGAAATTCCAATGCCCAATCCGCCAATAAACCGAGCCGCTACGAAGAGTCCAACACTGTCAGCGAATGCGCATCCGAGAGCCGATAATATATATAGCGCGCCGATGGAGAGCAGGGTGCGTTTGCGCCCAAGTTTATCGGTGGGCCAGCCGCCGAGGAGCGATCCAAGCACCGTTCCGTAAAGTGCGGAGCCCATGACCAGCCCGTGCATTTTAGGGCTGAGGCTCCACAATTTCTGGATGGTTTCTTC
Source organism: uncultured Verrucomicrobiae bacterium (assembly GCA_963764165.1). GTDB lineage: Bacteria > Verrucomicrobiota > Verrucomicrobiia > Limisphaerales > Palsa-1400 > Palsa-1400. The sequence goes on along the minus strand of CAVXRD010000001.1, from coordinate 815,993 downwards.
TGCGCCCGAAATGACCACCATGTCAAATCCGAAAAGAAAACCGGCGAAGGCCGAGGTGATCGACCAATAGAAGATGCGCGCTTTCATTCGCGGATAGTATAGCAATGGCCGGGGACGCCAAGTGATTTGCGTTCGTTGACAGAATTACCTGTTCTTACAACTGGCGCGTAGAACCAGGGAGGTATTTAATCAGGAACGACCGAACGCAGGAAAAGTGGCCACCGTTATTTCGGGAGCGATGGGGAGCAGTAAAGTAGGGGAATAATGGATAGCGCGCCCGAATGGCCGGGGCGCGAAAGACAGGGCGGTGCCTCCGTTCCTGAGTTCGGTCGTTCCTGATTCACTTTTTCCCTATAAACCCCCCGACGTGGCCAAAAACGCGCTCTGTGGCCACTTCATGCCACATGACAGTCTGAGCCAAGGCATTTATTATGCCACCATGTTCACCCGTCAAAAACCGGTTGCCGAAGGCATCTTCGTCTGCAAAGACCAACCTTTGCGGCCTGGTACAATGGAGGGGAACTAACGACCTGATATCAGTAGTTAATAAAAAACACTTGGAATATTCCATGAAATTACACCAGAACACAATTGCGTTGCTGCGCAAGGGCGTCTGTCGAGCTGCTATAACGTTACCGCTGCTCGCCATGCCGTCCCTTATGTCGGCCCAAACACTTTTGCATCGTTACAGTTTCGTAAGCGATGCCTCAGATTCCGTTGGCAACGCCAATGGAACGCTTGTCACCGGCAACAACGGCTCAATGGCGACCATTGCCAACGGCCTTCAACTCCCCGGCTCCGGCGGCGGTTACGGAACGTCCGGCTATTTGACGTTGCCGGCCGGCATCCTCACCAATACGGCCTCGGTCACCATTGAGATATGGGCGACGCAGAATTCGCAAAATACGTGGGCGGAACTCTGGGACTTCTCCACTGTCACGGCTGAAAACTTTGCCCTGATTCCTTATCCCGCCAACAATGGCAACAAGCTGGAGGTCGCGCTCTCGCCCAACAATAACAATCAGGAGACGGACTCGGCCTATTCCGTGCCGAATGGGTCAGAGGAATATTTTGTCTTTACGTTTAACACGAATAATCTGGTGGGAAGTCTGTATGACGACGGAAACCTCGTTGCGACTCACACCTACCCGAACCTGAGTTACACACCCGGTTTGATCGGTGGGTCTGCTGGCACCATCCATAACTTTCTCGGCAACGACATTTGGGGTGATTCGCAATACTCAGGCACGGTGTATGAATTCCGCATTTGGAACGGTGCGGTCTCTGAACGCTACGTCGGTGCGGCGGCGATTGCCGGGCCGAGCACAATTGTTACCAACCTGACACCCACGTCCGCCAGCATGACGGCGGGCCCGAGTGTCGTTGTCACGGGCACCGAGCAAGCGGCTGTGACAGTCACCATGGCGGCTTCCGGCAGCACACCCATCGTGGCCACCAGCGATGCAACCAACTGGACCACCAGCAATCCCAAGGTGTTGCAAGTCAACAGCGGCGGATTAATTGTCGGTGTCGCGCCTGGCACGGCAACCGTCAGCGCCACAGTCGGCGGAATCACCGCTACCAGCGCGCAGATCACCGTCACTCCGCAATACTTGCAAAATCGCTACAGTTTCGTGAGCGATGCGACGGATTCTGTCAGCGGCGCCAATGGAACCCTCGTTGGCCCGAACGGCGGCAACGCTGCCTCGATCAACAACGGTTTGATCCTGCCGGGCAATACGCATGGAGGTTACGGGTACTCTGGATACGTCAATTTGCCGTCGGGAATTCTGACCGATACGACCTCGATCTCCGTTGAGTGCTGGGCCTCCCAGACCCAAGGCAATACTTGGGCGGAGTTGTGGGACTTCGGCAATAACGGCAACCAAAATTTCGCGTTGATCCCCTATCCGGCCAACAATGGAACGAAGATTGAAGTCGCCTTCACCCCGAACGGTGGCGAAGAAGACCTCCAAACCTCGACGACCTATCCGAATGGCACGGATGAATACACTGTTGTGACCTACAATAACTACTCGCTGGCTGCCGACATTTACACCAACGGTTATATCGACGCAGTCAAAGTTCTCTCATCCACCAACTATATGCCCGGCGGCATCGGTGGCGCGGCGGGAACGGACGAAAACAACATTGGCAATGACGTTTATGGCGACAACCAGTTCGCTGGCACGGTCTATGAATTCCGCATCTGGAACGGCGCAGTTTCTCCCGACTATGTTGCCGCGGCGGCCGCAGCCGGCCCGAGCGTGGTGATCACCAACACGGTTCCGCAGTCCCTGACGATCTCGCTGAGCACGAACGGAATGATCGGTTCCCAGACTCAGCAAGCCCAGGCCATCGCGAATCTGATTCAGGTCTCAGGTGTGAATCTCACTCCTTCCGCCACGAATTGGGTGAGCAGCAACCCGACTGTGCTGACTGTCACGAGCAGTGGTTTGATCACGGCGGTTAACGGCGGATCCGCGACTGTAAGCGCGACTGTCAATGGCGTGACCGCCACCAGCGCAACCATTACAGTGGCCAATACACCGCCCTCCTTCACGGCCCTTCCTTCCGGTGGAACGTATGCGGTGGATGACAATGTGACCTTGACGGCGACAGCGCTCGGCGGCGGCCTCTCCTACCAATGGAGCCTCGGTCCGACGCCTCTTGCGGGCGCGACGAATTCGACATTGGTATTGACGAACCTTCAGCTCTCCCAAGCTGGCGTTTACACTCTGACCGTTTCCAATTCCCGTGGTTCGACCAACGTCACCGCCACGCTGAATGTGGTGCAGGCGAAGTTGCTGCACCGTTACAGCTTCGTCAGTGACGCGACCGACTCCGTCGGCGGCGCCAATGGAACCGTCGTGACCGGCAACAACGGCTCTACTCCAACCATCTCCGACGGATTGCAACTCCCCGGCTCTGGCGGCGGATTCGGCACTTCTGGATATGTGTCCCTGCCAAACGGATTGTTGACGAACACCACTTCGTTGACCATCGAAACTTGGGTGACAATGAATTCGCAAAACTTGTGGGCGACCATTTGGGACTTCGCGGATAACGGCAACATTAACTTCGAGTTTTGCCCTTACTCCAACCGCGGCGGCAACCTGCCGATCGCCGCCTTCACCCCGAATGGCGGGGAAGATGACCTGTATCAACCGACTCTCTACCCGGTGGGAACGGAACAGTATACTGTGTTGACGGTGACAGCTTCGAACCTCGTGGCGTCGCTCTATGAAGGCGGCACGAACGTCTCCTCCACAACGCTGCCGAACTCGAGCTATCTGCCCGCCAACATCGGCGGCGCCAATGGCACCACGCAGGACATGCTCGGAAACGATACGTACGGCGACCCGCAGTTCTCGGGAACGATCTATGAGTTCCGCATTTGGGATGGCGCGGTGTCGCCGCTCTATTTGTCACTCAGCGCCTCGGCTGGCCCGGGTGTCCTGGTGACGAACACCACGCCGCTGAACATCGCCGTGACAGTGACGAACAGCGAGTTGATTCCCGGTGAAAGCGAACCGGCCTCGGCCGTGGCGAACTTCGCGCAAGTGACCGGCGTTCCTGTGACCGGAGACATTACCAACTGGAGCAGCAGCAATCCGAACGTGCTGACGGTCAGTTCGAGCGGCCTCGTGACAGCGGTGAATGCCGGAACAGCGACCATCTCCGCCACCATGGACGGAACAGTTGGCACCAGCGCGGCGATCACGGTTCCGACGAGCGGCCCGGTGAACGAAATGCAGACCGAAACAAACGTGACCTTGCTGGAAGGCGCGACTTTCACCGTTACTGCCACCAACGCCGGCAGCTCGCCGTCCGTTTATTATTGGTACTATAATGGCGGCTCCACGCCGATCAGCTCGCTGAGCGGAGACGGAACGCTGACCATTCCCAATGTGCAATTGGGCAATTCCGGCACTTACACGGTGGTCATTTCCAATGCCTACGGCACAGCTCCCGGCGCGCCCGTCGTCCTGACGGTCGTTGCGCCAACGCAATATCAGAAGGCAGTGCTGGCGCTTGGGCCGCTCGGATATTGGCCGTTGAACGAAACCAGCGGCACCATCGCTTACGATGTCGCGCACGGTTACAACGGATCCTATGTGGGCGGCTGCTACCTCGGCCAAGCGGGGCCGACCAATGGGTTCTTCGGCGGCGACAGCTTGTCGGTCCTCTTCGACGGCAGCTCGGGCTATGTCGACATTCCTGAAGGGCCGTTCAACATCACCAACGCCATCACTGTGATGGCTTGGGTGAACTTGGCGGCGGAAAATGGCTTCGATGACTTGTTCGGCCACGGTGATACGTCCTGGCGCATTAGCATCAACGGCAGCGGAGAACCCGGCGCCAACGACGGCGCGCCGCCTGCGGATGCCACCGACCCGGCCACCATCTATGACCAGAACTGGCACATGGTCGCTTACACCTACAACGGAGTCGTTGGTGAGGAGAACAACGGCGTGCTCTACGTCGACGGTGTGGCTCAAGCCTTCAACACCATTACCCCGGCTCCGGCTGGTAATAAGCTCGATGCGTGGATTGGCGGCGCGCCTGATTACCCTGGCGCCCGCATGCTCTCGGGCTACGTGGCCGATGCGGCGATCTTCACGGAAGCCCTGACCGCCGCGCAGATCCAAGGCATCTACGACGGCACCGCTGTCGCTGGACCGGTGACGATCAGCATCGCCAAGTCTGGATCCAATGTGGTTCTGACTTGGGCTTCGGGAACGTTGCTGGAGGCTCCGAGCTTGCTCGGCCCTTGGACGACCAATTCCGCGGCAGTGTCGCCCTACACGAATGCGGCGACCGGCAGCGCCCAATTCTTCAAAGTGCTCGTCAGCCCGTAAGGATGGCGGCGAGTTAGAGAATCAAGTTAGGTAATTGCGCAAGCGGCCGGAGTGTAAAAGCTCCGGTCGCTTCTTTGGCTTTATCACCTCTGGCTATCCGGTAGGGTTTTGCGCACTAAGCCGTAACCATGCAGTTGAAATCGGGGAGCGCGGTCGTCTCAACCGCCGTCTTCGGCGTCCCGCCGAAGACACCTTGCGCTTTTGATAAATCACCGAAAGGTGGACCCGCATATTCCGCCAGAGCCAGTCAGCGGGACGCCGACTGGAGACGACCGAGACGGCCGCGCTACCTTCTCAATTGCATTGGTCCGGCTGAGTAAGCGCCATTCTCCCTTCGGGATTTACGGAAAGGCCTTCAGTGTAAGCATCAGAGGGAGCATCCCATTCCACTCAAAACAGCGAGGAACCCACAAGAAAATCGGGCGGCTCGTTGTTGGAGCCGCCCGTTGGGTTTCAGCGAAAATTGAAGCCGCGTTAATTAAAAGGAGGGATCAAGGAGATACATTGACTGCGCACCCATACCGACGGTTGATGCGACTGTGGGCCAGAGCAGTTCGTTGTGGACTTTGTTGTCGTTATTCCAGCGGGCTCTCCAAATGTTGCCTTGGGTGTCATCAATCAAGTTCTGCGGGGCGGGATTACCGGGGGCCTTGTCGTTGCGCTGGACTTTTTCCACATGACCGTCGCAAAATGCCATATCCGCCTTATAACTATGTCGATTGGCGGGCTCCTGACCACCGTCCTGACCTTGACTGCTATTTGGCATATCGGTCGGATCGAGATTTGCTTCCCACCCGCCGCCTTGAATGGCACGCGTATCGCCAAGCGCGATCATCTGGGCCGGAGCAACAATTGTGGTGTCTTTTACTGGGGCTGGCGCGACACCGCCATCAATGTCTCCCCCTAGACCCAAATTTGATTCCGGAGTGCCCAGATTCCCGGTTGCTTGGCCCAACCCCCAATCGTTCATCCCGACGGAGAATTGACTCGTATTGCGTACGGCGTAGGCGTCGTATTGACCAGTGACCACACTTGTTCCCCCAAGCATTTTGTTAAAATTGGTATCCAAAAAGGAAGAAGAAGGCGCGGCTGGACAACAAAAAATACCGCGATTATTGCCGACTTGGGGGAGTAGCCGCGAGATCCACCCATATGTATTTTCGTTTGCGGCCCAGCACCCGGGATAAGCCTTGTTATCAACGACATACATGGCCAAACCCGTTCCCATTTGTTTAAAATTATTAATGCAACTGGTCTGCTTGGCTTCGGCTTTGGCATGGGCCAGGGCTGGGAGCAAGAGGGCTGCAAGTATTGCGATGATCGCGATGACGACCAAGAGTTCGATCAGCGTGAATCCCGCTCTGATCGCTCTCGGCAGATGTTTAGAGTTCATATTATCAATTTCCAAGCGGCATTGCCGCGTGCCAAAAGACGACTTCTCGGACGAGCCGATGTCCCTTTTGTGCTGTGTAGTCAAACTAACACTGCATGCATGCACCGTCATGTGGCATAAAGTGGCCACAGTGTTTCACTTTCCGCTCCTTCCGCCAGTGCCCACCCGGGCTGTAGCCAATTCATGCCACATGACGTTCGAGGGCGTTGGACATAAAGTAACATAGAATGAAAGCCCTGCAATCGCGGTTCGTCCGTTTGGCATGGCCACTTGTGATGATCGCGCTCGGAGTGGCCTTGTCGTCCCCTCGGGCGAACGCTTGGCAGATGCTGCAACCGCCCCTGTCAACCCAATGGACCAGCCAGGTCAACACCAACACGCCGCTGCCCGAATATCCGCGCCCCCAGCTCGTGCGCAGCCATTGGCTGAATCTTAATGGAATATGGCAATTCCAGCCCGGCACCAACAGTTCCGATCCGGTTCCCACAAATCACACTTTGGCGTCGAGCATACTCGTGCCTTTTCCGATGGAGTCGGCCATTTCCGGCGTCATGCAGTATTCTGCCTGGTCGTGGTACCGGCGGACGTTCACCATCCCGACGAATTGGCCGGGACAACATGTCATCCTCCACCTCGACGCGGTGACTTGGCAGACAACGGTTTACGTCAACGGCAAGGATGTTGGAACGCACAAAGGCGGTTACGATCCGTTCAGTTACGACATCACCGGATATTTGAATGGTGGAACGAACGAGCTGATTCTCCGAGTTTACAGCCCCGAGGACAATGGCGGTCAGCCTCGCGGAAAACAGACGCTTTATCCGGGGGGCATCATGTACACGTCCTCCAGCGGCGTCTGGCAACCCGCTTGGCTGGAACCTGTCGATGCCGCAGGGGCGCAAGATATCCTGCTCGTGCCGGACATTGATCACTCGCGGCTCGCTGTCACCGTCCATCCGTACGGCGGGACTGCCGTTACCGTGAATGCGCAAGCCTATGCAGGCACGAATCTGGTCGGATCGGCCAGCGGGGCGTCGGGGACGGCGTTCTATGTCCCTATTACGAATCAACAATTGTGGTCGCCCAGCAACCCTTTCCTTTACAGCTTGCAAATTTCACTCGTTCACAACGCTGTGACCAACGATACGCTTTCGAGCTATTTCGGGATGCGCAAAATCTCGACCAACTTCGTCAATGGCGTCCCGCTGATTTACCTGAATAATCAGCCCGTATTCGGCATGGGGCCGCTCGACCAAGGCTATTGGCCGGACGGCATTTACACCGCACCGACGGACGAAGCGCTTGCCTTCGACATTAAGGAAACCAAAGCCCTCGGCTTCAACACGATCCGCAAGCACGAAAAAGTCGAACGGCAGCGCTGGTATTATTGGGCGGATGTGATTGGCCTGATGATCTGGCAGGACATGCCGACCTGCAATTCCTACACCGGCGCGGCCAATCCGCCAGCGGTCGACCCCGTCCAATTCACCGCGGAACTCAGCGCGCTGGTGACCAACCACATCAACAGCCCGTGCATCATCATGTGGGATGTCTTCAACGAAGATCAAGGCGAGCAGGGGAGCGGCGACGGCGTCGGCCAGACCAATACGGCCTATTTGGTGGGGGTCGTCAACACACTTGATCCATCGCGCTTGGTGAACGAAGCCAGCGGCGGCGCTTATTTTGGAGTGGGCAATGTGTATGACAACCACAATTACCCGCCGCCCGGCGATCCGACCAGTTCCACCCAGGCGAACGTCGATGGTGAATACGGCGGCATCGGAAACTTGGTGCAAGGCCATTTGTGGAATCCTTCCCAAGCCTCTCCCGCCTACATCAACGAGCCGACCGGCGCGGACATCAATCCGCTTTACGACGAATATTCCGACGAATTGGTTTCCTACAAAGCGGGCGGTCTGAACGCCGCCATCTACACGCAAATCACCGACGTCGAGAACGAATGCGACGGCCTGCTGACTTATGACCGCGCGGTCGTGAAACCCGACCCGGCGCAAATCGCGTATTCGAACGAAAAGGCGATTACTGGATATTATAATACGACCACTATTATCCCGACTTCGCAGGTGACGCCGCAGACTTGGAAGTACACCATCAACACAAACACGGCTTCCCAGAATTGGTACGCCACAAACTTCAACGATTCCACCTGGAGCACCGGCCTCGCTGGCTTTGGCACGACCGATCCCGGCGTTACTCCCAACACGTCGTGGACAACGACGGGATATATCTGGCTTCGCCGCACGTTCAATCCCGGCAATTTGACGCCGCAGGAAATCAGCAACCTCACCTTCAGCGTTTATCACGACGAAGACGTGGTGATTTACATCAACGGCGTCTTGGCCGCGCAAGCTTCGGGCTATTCGTCCACTTACATTCCGCTGGCGATGAGCGCGGAAGCGCAAGCCGCGATAATTCCCAACGGCACGAACGTCATGGCCGTCTCGTGCTATCAAACCACGGGCGGACAATTCATCGACGTCGGCATCAATTCGCAAATTCTCATCGCGAATACGTTCACCATTCCGACCGATGTCGCGGGCGATTGGAATCTCAACGAAACGAATGGCAGCATTGCTTACGATTCCTCCGGCAATGGCGACAACGGCACGATCAATGGCCCAGCGCTTTGGGATGTGAATGGAAAACTTGGCGGCTGCCTCAGCTTCAACGGCTCGAACAACTTCGTCCGCATCAATCGCGATGTCACCAACGACTTCAGCCTTGTGTTCTGGTTCCAAACTACCGCGACAGGCGGAAGTGGAACGTGGCGCAACGGCCTTGGCCTCGTCGATGGTTCGATGGGCGCGGGCAACACTGATTTTGGCGCCTCGATCATCAGCAATCGACTGGCCTTCGGCGTTGGCGATCCGGACACGACGCTGCTTTCCACCAATGCAGTCAACGACGGTGCGTGGCACTTGTGCGCCGCCACCCGCGCGCAATCGACCGGCCTGATGAGCCTCTACGTTGACGGCGTTTTGCAGGCCAGCGCCGCCGGCTCGTCCAACACGTTGAGCGGGCCGCCTTCGATTAATTTCGGTCGCATCGAAACCGGCAGCGGCTATTTCACCGGCAATCTGGATGAAATAAAAATATTCGACCGCGCTCTCGGCAATTTGGAAATCGCCGCGCTCTACGCCGACGAATCCGCGCCGCCTCCCGCGCCATCCAATCTCACGGCGAGCATTGGCCGCAGCTCGGTGGCGTTGAATTGGTCGTCTTCGCCCGCGGCCACGGGCTACATCGTCGCGCGTTCGCAAACTTCCGGCGGGCCTTTCACGATCATTGCCACCATCGACACCGAGCAGTTTACGGATGCAAATGTAGTTGACGGTGTTACCTATTATTATGTCGTCGCCGGGGTGGATTCGGATGGCGTCGGCGCGTATTCAAGCGAGGTCGCCGCGCGCCCGGTCAATTTGGTGGCATGGTTCGCCGCCGATTCGCTGACCAATTTAGCCAATGGCGCGAGCATTTCCAACTGGCCGGATTTGAGCGGGGAGGGGAACAACGCCACCCAGCCCACGGCCAGCGCCCGACCCACTTTGCTTGACAACGCAATCAGCGGGCTTCCAGTGGTGCATTTCAATTCCGCCAACAGCAACTACCTTTCGTTCGCGCGGCCTGTGCAGGATGATTTCACCATCGCGTTTGTCTTCCGCAGCAAACAAGGCTCCGGCACCAGCACTTGGTATTACAACGGCGAAGGCTTGGTGAACGGCGAAGTTCCCAATGTCATCAATGACTTCGGCACCAGCCTCAATACAAACGGCCAGATTTGCGCGGGCACAGGACAGCCGGACACGGCAATTTATTCCGGCAACGGCAACAACGACGGCAACCCGCACCTCGCCGTTTTCGAGCGCACGGAAGGCACGGGGAATATTGTGCTCTACGTCGATGGCGTCCTTGTTTCCTCCGCCACGGGCGGGACCGAATCCCTGACCGCGCCGCCCGTCCTGACCATCGGCTGCATTCAAACGCTGATCGGATTCCTGACGGGCGACATGGCGGAAATTCGTATTTACAACAGCGTCTTCACCAACGCACAGCTCACCAGCCTGGAAAACACACTGGCCGACAAGTGGGGCATCGACGCGATTCCCGCGCCTTCGCAAGTCACTGCTTCCGCCAGCGCTGTTTCCGTGACGGTGAATTGGTCGAATGTGGCGGGCGCGAGCGGCTACATTGTTTCACGCGGCGGCAGCGCCAGCGGGCCGTTTTCGGCCATTGCCAGCGCAGCCGCCGGCCCGATTGTTGACACGAATGTCTCGCCGGGATCCACCTATTGGTACACTGTCGCCGCCACCAACGCCATTTACGTCAGCGCCAACTCCGCTCCCGTCTATGCCAGCGTCAGCTTGGCGGGGACGCTCGTTGCGTGGTTCGAAGCCGACCGCATCACCAACGCCGTCAACGGCAGCGCCGTTTCCAATTGGCCGGATATCAGCGGCTTTGGCTGCAATGCCATCCAAACGAACGCGGCTTACCAGCCTGTTTATGTGACAGGCGCGATGAATGGCTCGCCGGTCGTGCGTTTCATCGCCGCGCAATACACAGACCTGACCTTTGCGCGCCCCGTCGCCAACGATTTCACGGCGATGCTGGTTTTTCAAAGCACGCAGGGACTCGGCCACAACCCGTGGTATTACCAGGGCGCGGGCTTGCTGAACGGCCAGGAGCCCGGCTACGGAAATGACTTCGGTATCAGCCTGACCGCCGATGGCCAAATCGCCGCCGGCACGGGAAATCCGGATGTCTCGATTGCTTCCGCCTTCGGCTACAATGATGGCAATCCGCATGTCGTGACTTTCGAGCGCGCGCAAAGCACAGGCGCGCTGGCATTGCTTGTGGATGGATTCTTGGCGGCCACCGGCACGGGTGGCACGAACGCGCTCAATGTTCCAAACTTAACGTTAGGCAGCATTGAATCGCTGCTCGGCTATTTCAGCGGCGACCTGGCGGAAGTTCGACTTTACAACTCGCTTCTGCCAGCCGCCACACGTCAGTCGATTGAAAGTTCGCTGCGCGGCAAATATGTCGCAGCGTCGAGCGCCACGCTGTCCGCCGCGAATTCTGGAAATGGCGCGATGACGCTTTCGTGGCCAACGCAAAGCGGCCTGTCGCTGTATTACGCCACGAATCTCGCACCCCCCACAACGTGGCTGCCAGTGCCGATTGCGCCGACGCTCGCCAACGAAACCAGTTCCGTGACAATATTTACAACCAATGCCGCCGAATACTTCCATCTCTCACGGTAGGGGGAGACTCAGTCGAGCCCTGATTGGATTTTTGGCGTTCTAAACAGATAATGAATGTGTCAGTTTTCCCAGCGTCGAAATCCATGATGGGATCGACAGAGTCTCGCCCTGCCGAGGGGGGGCTTGGTAAAAGAAAGTTTATGCATTTGACAAATATTCGCAAAATCGCCGCCGCAATGTGTCTCATTTGCATTGCCGCCACGCCCAGTGCCCAAGCCGCCGGCGCCGGTGATTTCAGCGGCATGCACTCCACCAATTCCTACTACATGGGCAATCGCGCCCCGCTGCTGCCCTCGGAATTGATCCCGCTCCCGATTGCCGATGTCCAACCGGGCGGCTGGCTGCGCGAAACATTGAAGCGCCAGGCGGATGGCTTGTGCGGCCACCTGGGAGAAATCAGCGCGTGGCTGCAAAAGTCCGACAACGCCTGGCTCAGCCGCGACGGCAAAGGCAAATATGGCTGGGAGGAAGTGCCTTACTGGCTGCGCGGCTATTTGCAGATGGCCTACATTTCCGGCGATCCCAAAATGATTGCCGAAGGCGAACTTTGGGTCAAAGGCGCGCTCAATAGCCAGCGGCCCGACGGCGATTTCGGCCCTGACCAGCGTTTCGACGACGATCATTCGCGCGATTTCTGGGCCAACATGCTGATGCTTTTTTGCTTCGAGACTTATTATGAGCACACACACGACGCGCGCGTGCCGGAAGTGATGTCGCGCTACTTCAAGTTTCAGTTGACAGTGCCGGACAATCAATTCCTCACCCATTACTGGCAGAAAATGCGCGGCGGCGACAATCTCCACAGCGTTTACTGGCTTTACAACCTCACCGGCGACCCATCGCTGCTCGAAGTCGCCACTAAAATCCACCGCTGCACGGCCAATTGGGAAATGAAGAACGATCTCCCCAACTGGCACAATGTGAACATCACCGAATCATTCCGCGAACCGGCGGAGCACTATTTGCAGACGCATAACGGCGCCGAGCTGGAGGCGACTTACGCTGATTTCCGCGAAGTTCGCAAGCGTTACGGCCAAGTGCCTGGCGGCTTGTTCGGCGGCGATGAAAATTGCCGGCCCGGCCATTCCGATCCGCATCAAGGTGTCGAGACCTGCGGCATGGTCGAGCAAATGTTCTCGGACGAATTGCTATTGGAAATCACGGGCGATGTTTTTTGGGCGGACAACTGCGAGGAGGTCGCCTTCAACGATTATCCCGCCGCGCTGATGCCGGATTTGCGCTCATTGAGATATTTGACAGCGCCGAACATGGTCTTGAGCGATTCGGAATCGCACGCGCCGGGATTGGACAACGGCGGGCCGTTCCTGATCATGAATCCGTTCAGCTCCCGCTGCTGCCAGCATAACCATTCGATGGGCTGGCCGGCGTTTTGCAAGCATCTCTGGTACGCCACGCCGGACAACGGCATTTGCGCGACGCTCTATTCGGCCTGCTCCGTTTCGGCGCGGGTCGGGAGCGGCGGCAAGGTCCACATCGAGGAGCAAAGCCATTATCCATTCGAAGAATCCATCCGCTTTACGGTGAAATTAGACGAATCCGATCAATTCCCAATTTATTTCCGCATCCCGGCGTGGTGCAAAAATGCTTCGCTCAAAGTGAATGGCAAGTCCGTCAGCGCAAGCCTTCGGGCCGGCCATTTCGCCCGCGTCGAGCGGTCATGGAAAAGCGGCGACGAAGTTGCGCTCACGCTGCCGATGAACATCGATGTTCATCGCTGGGCCGCGAATCACGATTCCGTCAGCGTCGAACGCGGTCCGTTGATTTTCTCGCTGCACATCAACGAGGATTACGAAGAGAAGAACAGCGTCAAAACCGCGATCGAAGATTCCAAGTGGCAGCCGGGCGCGGACACGAGCAAGTGGCCCTCCTACGAAATCCATCCGGCGTCGCCGTGGAATTTCGGTTTGACGCTGGACAAGGAGCATCCGGAGAATTCATTTGAAGTGGTCACGCGCAGTTGGCCGGCGGACAATTACCCGTTCACGCCCGATCACAGTCCCATTGAGTTGACAGCGCACGGGCGGCAAATTCCGGGTTGGACGCTGGATAGTTCCAAGCTTTGCGGCGTGCTGCAGCAGAGTCCCGCCGCGTCGGATGCTGCCGTGCAGGCGGTGGAGCTGATCCCGGAAGGGGCTGCCCGCCTACGGATTTCCGCTTTTCCAACCGTGACCGACGACGGAACTGGCCATCACTGGACCTCGTCCCAGTAAAGTGGACTTTCAACGAAAGGCAGGGACGCCTCGCCGAGGCGTCCGGGCCGACGGGTGAAATTTATCGAGACGCCGGAAATTTTGAGAACCCCCCATGAACTTACCGAGTTCATGGGTTCAATGCGCGAACTTCGTCAGGGGAATTCTCACCCTGGACGCCTCGGCGAGGCGTTGCTACCTCGCTTCGCGACCTCAATCTCACGCCCTTCATCAATCCCCGCTTGGCCAATGATGACACGTTCTCGTTGAAAAAACGCCTTCCCTTGGTATTGTGCTGCGTGCAATCAAGGCCGCCTGCGTAACATGGCGGTTTGCAATCCCCCGAATCGTTTCGGATGCGCTTGGAAAAAACATTCAGCTTTCTTGACGGCGGCGGCTCCATGGGCGAGAACATTCGCGCCTTCGATTGGAAGCGGTCGCCCCTCGGGCCGATTGAGCACTGGCCGCAGAGCCTGAAAACATCCGTTGGCCTCATGCTGAATTCCCAGCATCCGATGTGGATCGGCTGGGGACCTGAAGCAACATTCCTTTACAATGACGCTTACATCCAGGTTTTGAGCCAGGCAAAACACCCTTGGGCTTTGGGAAAGCCGGCGGCGACGGTCTGGGCCGAAATCTGGAACATCTGCGGTCCCCTGGCTGACAAAGTGTTTCAAAAAGCCGAGGCTTCCTTCGTCAATGATGTCCGGCTGTTCATGAGCCGCGGGGACTTTTTGGAGGAGACATTTTATTCGTTTTCTTACAGCCCCATTCGCGATGAATCGGGCGGTGTCGGCGGCCTTTTCTGTCCGTCGGCGGAGGTGACTTCAAAGGTGCTCAACGCGCGGCGGCTGCAAACCCTCTCCGAACTTGCCGCGAAATCACTCGTGGAAAAAACGACGGCGTCCGCCTGTTCTTCGGCGGCTGCCATACTGGCGAAGAATGCGGATGATATTCCGTTCATGCTGCTCTATTTGTTCGACGCGAACGGGAAGGCGCTGACTTTGGAGCAGGCGATTGGCATTGAAAAAGGATTGGACGCCAGCCCCGAGTCGATCCCGCCCGGCGCACCCGTTCTTTGGCCGGTGGACGAGGTGTTGAAAAATCATCAACCGCGCGTGGTGTCTATTGGCGGAGTAGGCGGATTTCCCGCAGGGTTGGCTGGCCAGAAATTGTCGCAAGCCGTCGTTCTGCCGGTCCTTTCGGGTGGGCAGGAAAAACCATGGGCGATTCTGATCGTGGGTGCAAATGCCGCGCGCAAGCTGGATTCGGAATATCTGAGGTTTTTCGAGCTGGTCGCCGGCCATATCGCCACTGCCATCCAAAATGCGCACGTTGCAGAAGAGGAAAGGCAGCGGTTGGAAATGCTGGCGGAATTGGATCGGGCGAAAACCACTTTCTTCAGCAATGTCAGCCACGAGTTCCGCACTCCGCTGACGCTCATGCTCGGCCAACTGGAGGATCTGCTCGCGCGAAAGCAGCCGCCGGGCGCCATGGATGACCGCGCGGAACTTGAAGTCATTCATCGAAACAGCCTTCGCC
This sequence comes from uncultured Verrucomicrobiae bacterium, assembly GCA_963764165.1. Taxonomy (GTDB): domain Bacteria; phylum Verrucomicrobiota; class Verrucomicrobiia; order Limisphaerales; family Palsa-1400; genus Palsa-1400. Next base: position 800,704 of record CAVXRD010000001.1, on the reverse strand, counting down.
TGCTAAAGCTGGTCAACACACTCCTCGATTTTTCCCGCATTGAGGCTGGCCGCGCGCAGGCCGTTTTCGTCGAAACGGACCTCGCCACATTGACGGCTGACCTCGCCAGCGTTTTCCGAGCGGCGGTTGAGAAAGCGGGATTGACGTTCACGGTGGATTGTCCGCCGCTTCCCAGGCCCGTCTTTGTTGACCGTGACATGTGGGAGAAGATCGTTTTCAATTTGCTGTCCAATGCCTTCAAATTCACATTTTCCGGAGAAATTGGCATTTCGCTTCGGGCTGGCCGCCACGGTGTCATATTGAAGGTGTGGGACACGGGCATCGGAATTTCAGCGGCGGAGCTGCCCAAAATCTTCAAACGCTTCTACCGAATCGAAAATGCCCGGGGGCGCTCCCATGAGGGCACGGGCATCGGCCTGGCGCTGGCCAGTGAATTGGTGAGGCTGCATGAGGGGACAACCGAAGTGGAAAGCGCGGAGGGCAAGGGCACCACGTTTCAAATCAGAATTCCCTTTGGGGAAAATCGCGCCGCGGGCGAACAATCCAACATTCTGGCGCGCTCCAATCCGGCCTCGCAGAGCAAGCTTTTCGCGGAGGAGGTGTCTTCCTGGCTGCCTCAGCAGTCACTGGAGATTTCCACCTCCAGCGCAAGTGCGCTGACGACGGCCGGCGATGCGGGTTCGCTGGGCGGCCTGCCGCGCATTCTTCTGGCGGAAGACAACGGGGATTTGCGCGAATACATCCTGCGATTGCTCGGAAAGGAATATGCCGTGAAGGCCGTTTCCAACGGCGCGCTCGCGCTGGAAGCGGCGAGGAGAAATCCGCCCGATCTGGTCTTGACCGATGTGATGATGCCGGAGCTGGACGGGTTCGGACTGCTCAAGCATTTGAGGAACGATGCTTCGCTGCGGGGCATTCCTGTCATTCTGCTTTCCGCCCGCGCCGGCGAGGAATCCCGGCTGGAAGGCACCGATGCCGGGGCTGATGATTATCTGACAAAGCCCTTCAGCGCGCGCGAGCTGCTGGCGCGCGTCAACGCCCACGTGAAGCTCTCGCGCATTCGCAAAAAGGTGGAGGCAGACCTCCGTGAGACGGGTGAGCGATTGCAGGCCGCGCTGAATGCCGCGGGCGCGGGCACATTTCGATGGAACATTGGCGACAATTCCCTGGAATGGGACGAGAACCTGGACAGGCTCTTTGGACTGGCCCCGCACGAAACGATTCGTTCGCTTGACAATTTCGTGGCCGCTGTTCATCCGGAAGACCGCGAGGGCGTGGTGGAAATGTGCCGGTGTTGCGCGCGGGAAGGGCGGGATTTTGACATGTCTTACCGCGTGGTTTGGCGGGATGGCAGCACGCACTGGCTCCATGACAAGGGCAAAATGTTTTTCGACCACGCGGGCCGGCCCACCCATATGACAGGCGCGTGCCTGGACATCACAAGGCACAAGCTATCCGAAATCGCCGCGGCGGAAAACGCCCAGCGTTTGCACCTGGCCCTTGACGCTGGGGATCTTGGCGATTGGAGCTGGGACGCGGGCACTCAAATCCTTACCTTGAGCGAGCGCGGTTCGGTGATCTTCGGGCAAGCAAAGGAGATTACGCATTGGACCTGGGAAGGAGTCCGTGAATTGGTGCATCCAAAGGATCGTGACCGGTCAAGGGCCGCTTCGCAGCATGCGCTGGCCACGCACTCCGATTACAATATTGAATATGCGCTCAACACGCACGTTGCCGGGGAGCGATGGGTCGCTACCCGGGGGCGCGGCATTTACGGTTCCGACGGCAAGGTCATTGGAATGGTTGGCGTCGTGCAGGACATCACGGAACGCAAGCGGGCCGCCCAAGCCCTGATCGAAGCCCGCCTCGCGCTGGCGGCGCAAAACCAAGTGCTCGAAGACACCGTGCAGCAGCGGACGGCCAGGCTGAAGGAAACCATCCTGGAATTGGAAGCGTTCTCCTACACGATTTCTCATGACATGCGCGCGCCGCTGCGGGCGATGCAAGGGTATGCCGACGCATTGCTGGAGGATTACAAGGACAAGCTTGATCCCGAAGCAGCCCATCACCTCCAAAGAATCCACCGGGCCGCGTTCCGATTGGATTTGCTCATTCGCGATGTGCTGGCCTACAGCCGGATTGCAAAAGGCGAAATCGAATTCAAGGCCGTTGACGTTGGGGCGGTCATCTCGGAAATTGTGCAGAATTATCCGAATCTTGGCCCCGGCAAAATACGAGTCGAGGTTTCTCCGCTGATTCCGGTGATGGCCCATGAAGCGCTGCTGACCCAAATTGTTTCCAATCTCCTGGGCAACGCGGTGAAATTTTCAAACCCAAACGTGTTTCCGGAAGTTCGCATCTCCGCCGAAAGAATCGGTTCCGACGTCCGCCTTTGGTTCGCGGACAACGGAATAGGAATTGACCCACAGCATCATCAGAGAATCTTTCAAATTTTTGGACGCATCTATCCCGAGAAACGCTATGAAGGCACCGGCATTGGCCTCGCCATCGTCAAAAAATCGGCGGAACGCATGGGCGGATCGGCGGGAGTCGAATCGGAATTGAACAAGGGAAGCCGCTTTTGGGTGATGCTGAAATCGGCGGAATGAGCGGCGCGCCAACCATTTTGCTGGTGGAAGACAACGAGGATGATGTCTTCCTGATGACGCGCGCGTTGAAGCTGGCGGGAATCTCAAATCCCCTGGCCCTGGCCGAGGATGGCCAGGAGGCGATGAATTACCTCGCGGGAAAAGGCAGGTTCAGCGACCGGCAATCCAACCCGCTGCCCTTTGTTATTTTCCTGGATTTGAAACTCCCATTTGTCAGCGGATTGGAAGTCCTGGCTTGGGCGCGCGGCGAACCCAGCCTGAGCAGTGTGGTGATCGTCATTCTCTCTTCATCCGAGGAGCCTTCGGATTTGAGAAGGGCGAAGGAATTGGGAGCTAATTATTATTTGGTAAAGCCGCCCACGACTTCGATTCTATTGGGCTTGGCTGAGAAATTGAAATTGAACTGGCTGCTGAGGGACAAATAAATTTGGTTCATCGCTGTTTTCGGCGGAATTCGAGCTGGACGCCAACTTCTCAATCCCTGCGGGATTGTTGGGCAGGCCGTTGCTGCATGCTGGAAGACCACGCGATTATTCCACTGAATCTGCAGTCAAATGCGTTTATTCGCCGCCAAAATCCAGGCGGAACGATGCGCGTCGAATCCAATTTTGGGGTAATACGATTCAGCCTTTGGCGCGGATAAGAGAATAAGCTTCGCCCTGGGGCCGAGCTTTGATTGGGTCAGCCGAATCAGCTCTTTGCCAATGCCTTGCTTTTGGTATTTTTCATCAACGGCCAAATCCGAAAGGTAACAGCAATACTCGAAATCCGTGACCGACCGCGCCACTCCAACCAGCGTCTCGCCATCCCAAGCCGTGCAAAGAAGATTGGCGTGCCGGAGCATGGCCTCGATGCAGATCGGATCATCCACCGGCCGCCTTTCGGCCAGCGTCGACCGTTTGAGAAGCCCGACAAACTCGGCTGGGCTGATTTGTCTGGAGGTTTCGTATCGGATGTTCATTTGACTCGTTTGGCAATGGGTGCAGGTCAAAATCCTCTCGAACAGAGTGGCAGCGGCGTCCCGCCGCTGAATCAAGAGAATCAGCCGAGCCGGGACGGCTATGCCACTTTCTCACATGGCTGGACGCGCCCTCTGACACGCACGGATAAAGCTCGACTTTGCGCCCTGATTGGTTTGCAGTCTAATGCCGATTCATGTCCGGTTCCAACGAAAATAAGGCCATCGCAAATGCCCTGCCGCTTCATCGTTTTGCGCGTGTGGCTGGCGCGGTGACCGCAGCTTGCGGCGCGCTTGCCGTCGCAGGCTGGCACGCGCATTGGACGTGGTTCCTGAAGATGATTCCGGACGCGGCGCCCATTCAGTACAACACGGCTCTTTGCTTCATCCTTTGCGGAGCCGCGCTGTTTTTCGTGGCGGGCGCTCGGAAGTTTTTGGGCGCATGGCTGGGTGGCTTGGCGGCGTTTCTTTCGCTGTTGACCTGGCTTGAGTATCTTCTGGGAAGGAATTTTGGGATCGACCAGTTTTTTTCCACCCACTATCTGGCCCCGGCTTCGAGGTTTCCGGGCCGGATGTCGCCGCTTACGGCGGTGTGTTTTATTTTTATCGGCGGGGGATTGATGCTGGCCCAAGCCAGGCGCGCCCGGCAAACGGTGATGACCTGTGTGGGAATTCTGGCCTGTGTCGTCGCCGAGATCGCGTGCGTGGCGCTGGTGGGATACGTGGTCGGCATTTCGGCGGCCTATGGCTGGGGCGCGTATTCGCAGATGGCGATTCATACCGCGACGCTTTTTGTATTGCTGGGGATCGGGATGATGACATGGGTTTTGCAGGCGGCGCGAATTGAGGACTTCGATTTCCGGCATTTGCTGCCGGTCAGCGGCTCGGTGGCGCTAATGATCATGATCGCGATTGTGGCAGGCAATGGAACCTTTGAATTGCAGAACGCGACCGCCCTGAGAAAGCACACGTTTGACGTGATCCTGACGGCGCAGGCCCTGGAGGAGGATATTTCAGATATCCAGCGGTGGCTGCGAAGCTACGTCATCTCGGGGGACACAAACGCCCTGGAGTCCTATAGCGCTACAATTCATGCGGAGAAAAAGCGGTTCAAGGAACTGGCTGCATTGACGGTCGACAACTCATTGCAGTCGCAGCGGCTGGCAAAATTGTCCGGCGCGGTGGACAGCGAACTCGCTGCCGATGAGCGGACGCTTGCCATCTTCCGCCGTTCGGGCGTGGGCGCGGCGATGGGTTCAGATGCTCAACGCCAGAGCCGTGCGGCGGCTGTCGAGGCCAACAGCACCCTGAGGGCGTTTAACGAGGAGGAGAAATCGTTGCTGTTCACGCGTGACAACCGGGAACAAGACGATTTTCGCGGCGTTTCGCGGCTGCTTATTTTTGGCAGCGGGATGGCAGTGGTGCTGTTGCTCGCCGCCTACTACATGGCGAGCCACCAGAGAAAACTGCGCCACCAGGCCGAAGTTGAAAGGGAAAAGCTCATCGCTGAGTTGCAAAAGGCCCTGGCGGAAGTAAAAACCCTCTCCGGGATGATTCCAATCTGCGCCTGGTGCAAAAACATCCGCTCGGATCAAGGATTTTGGCAAAGCGTCGAGGAATATGTCGGCAACCACACCCACGCCGAATTCTCCCACGGCGTATGCCCGAAGTGTGAAGAGAGAATCCGCGCGGAATTGAAGATACGCTAAGAACCCGCCGGCCTTAGCCGCAACAATGCATTTGAGAAGGGTAGCGCGACCGTCTCGGCCGCCTCCTGTCGGCATCCCGCCGACTGGCTCTGGCGGAAGATGTGGGTCCGCCTTTCGGTGATTTATCAGAAGCGTCAGATGTCTTCGGCCGGACGCCGAAGGCGGCGTTCGAGACGACCTCGTTCCCCAATTTCAACTGCACTGTTGCGGCTTGGAAATTGAACGGGAGAAAAGCGGAGAGAACAGAGTCCGCCTTGGCGGGATCATGTCCGTTCCCTCGGTCTTCCTCCCGTGAAATAGCTTTTCATCATGGGTGGTGGACGCTGTCCATGAAAAACTTCTGTTCAGTTTTATATTATTCGGGCCCCCGGACGCTTGCCAATTTAGCGGATGACAGGCAGGGGGAAGTCGCCTATTCTGCCCTGCGAATCGAAATGAATTTTATGCCGTTTCCTGAAATCAAAATGAAATGGGCCGGAGCCGCTGCGGCGCTGGCTGCTTTGTCTGTCGCCGCGGAACCGCTGGCTCCCGTGGGCGCGGAACCGCCGGTGCCCGCCTTCTCCGTCGATTACATGGACAAGTCGGTCAGTCCGGGGGCGGATTTCTACCAATTCGCCGATGGCAATTGGGTCAAGAATAATCCCGTTCCCGCCGACAAGGCGCGCTGGGCCAGCTTCACCCAGTTGGCGGAACGCAATACCTTTCTGATCCACGCTCTGCTCGAAGACGCCGCCGCCACGAAAAATCCCAAAGGGTCCGTGAAAGCCGAAGTGGGCGATTTTTACATCTCGGCGATGGATACAAACACGCTGGAGAAATTGCGCTTCAAACCGATTGAGCCGGATTTGAATAAGATCAAAAAAATCAAAACGGCCGAAGATTTGTTCAAGCTCGTGGCGCATTTCCATGACACAGGGCTCGGTGGCATTTTCAACGCGGGTGTCGGTCCGGATGCGCGTCAGAGCACGATTTATGCGCTGGGATTTGATCAGGGCGGGCTCTCGCTGCCGGATCGCGATTACTATCTGAAGGACAGCTTTGAAACGCAGCGGAAGGCTTACCTTGAGCACGTCACCAAGATGCTCACGCTCCTTGGCGAATTGCCGGAGGCTGCGGCCAAAGACGCTGCGACGGTGATGGATTTGGAAACGGAATTGGCCAAAGCCAGCCGCAGCCGCGTTGACCTGCGCGATCCAAACAAGAATTACAACAAATTCACCACGGCGGAGCTGATTGCGAAAACGCCGGGCATCATGTGGAATGTGTATTTGTCGGAGCGCTCCTTGTCGGGCGCGGCTTATGAAATCGTCGGTCAGCCGGAATTTTTCGAGGCTGTCAGCAAAATGGTCAAGGAACGCCCGATTTCCGATTGGCAGACGTATCTGCGCTGGCATGTTTTGCATGCGGCGGCGCCTTATTTGTTCGCGGAGGTGGAGCAGGAGAACTTCAATTTCTTCGGCAAGACTTTAAGCGGGCAGCCAGAGCAGGAGCCGCGGTGGAAACGCGCCTTCCACGCAATCGACCGCAACATCGGCGAAGCCCTGGGCCAGCTTTACGTGGAAAAATATTTCCCGGCGGCAGCCAAGACGAGGATGACGGACCTGGTGGATAATCTGCGCGCCGTCTTCCGCGATCACCTCGAAAAAGTGGAGTGGATGACCGATGAAACCCGCGCCAAGGCGCTGGCAAAATTCGACCGCTTCACCCAGAAGATTGGATACCCCGACAAGTTCCGCGATTATTCATCTGTTAAAATTAAGCGCAACGATTATCTCGGGAACGTCCGGCGCGCGGCAGCCTTCGAGGAGCATCGGGAAAATGCGCGCCTTGGCCAAACGGTGGATCGCACGGAATGGGGCATGACACCTGAAACGGTGAATGCTTATTTCAATCCATCGATGAATGAAATCGTTTTCCCGGCCGGAATTTTGCAGCCGCCATTCTTTGATTTGAGCGAGGACGATGCGGTCAATTACGGCGCCATCGGCGTGGTCATCGGCCACGAAATCACCCACGGCTATGACGACGAAGGGCGCAAGTACGACGCGGAAGGAAACCTGAGCGAATGGTGGACGGACAAGGACTCCAAAGAATTCGATGCCCGCGCGGAAAAAGTCGTCAACGAATACGACGCCTTCGAAGCGCTGCCCGGCGTGCATGTGAATGGCAAATTGACGCTCGGCGAAAATCTCGCCGACCTCGGTGGAGTGAGCATCGCCTATGACGCACTGGAGCGCCTTCTGGCCAAGGACCCGTCGAAGCGGAAAAACATCGACGGCTTCACTCCTGAGCAGCGGTTCTTCATTTCGTTTTCGCAGATCTGGCGGACGAACATCCGCGACGCGGAAGCGAAGCGTTTGGTGACGGTCGACCCGCATTCACCGGGCCGTTTCCGGGCCGTGGGGCCGCTGGTCAACTACCAGCAATTCTTCGACGCCTTCAACATCAAGCCCGGCGACCCCATGTGGCGCGAGCCGAACTTGAGGGCGCACGTCTGGTAGCGGGAATTTTTAATCTGGAAATCAGGAACTCTGGAAAAGAGGCCGGAAAAGGTGTCGCGCGAGTGGAGAATTTGCGGGATTCAGTTCATTAGTCGTATGCGTCCTATAGGACGGGTAGGTCCTATAAGTCCCATCGCGTTGGCCTGTGGCCGTAAAATATTTCCAGAGCCCTTTTCCTGCCTTCCTGATTTCCAGATTATTCCTCTTTCCGCGTCACAATCTCAATCGCGATCGGGTTTTCCGTCAGGTTTAGAACCGGGTCCTCTTGCATGAGGTCCTGCACCATCGGGATAATCAACTGATTATCGTGGTCGGCGGTGAGCAGGCGGAGGCCGTCTTTGGTATGGATTCTGGCGGCGGGCGCTATTGAATCGTGGTGAAACGTGAGCCTCACACCAATGGCGATCAGGCGCGGGGCGTTTGGGAAAAATTGCCGCATCGATTCCTGCACTCCCTCGATTTCCTGGACGGCGCGCATCAGTTTTCCGTAATGAATCGAATTGGTCATCTCCTTCGCCACCGCTGGCGCAAGCCCGGCGTGCCAGCTTAATTCCATCGTGCCTGCCGGCTGGTTCACAATAACCCACGGATTCTCGGCAACCAAATCGTCGCGGATGGGGACAGTGAAAACGCCCTCCGCCAGCACAGGAATCGGCACTTTCCCCGATTTTGAATCGATATGCACAGAAACTTCGCTATACTTGACTTCGGGATTGATCGAGCGGATTTGAAGAACGAGTGTCAAATTAGTGTGTTCCTGGGACAGCTTTAATTGCGTCTTTTGCATCGTGAGAAGCAGGCTGTAGGGCAGGCGCGCGTCGGTGGCGCGGGCAGGCACTGGCGCCAGCAGCATAGCCATCGCCAGCAAACACAGCAGCCATCGAACAGGATTGACCGTCATGCGCCCAGCTTGTCGCTTCGCCGATTAAGAGGCAATAGCAGAAGGAGTTGGAAGGGAGGGGCCGGATGGCGGCTTGGGCGCGGCGGACTTGTTGAAACTCGCCCAATAATGCAGCGGCAGCAAGGTCACGACGAGAAGCATTGCCTGGCTGATGTCGAACCCCACCAGCCACGGAAACGCCTTGTCCATAAACCCGTAAGAATGCAAGCCGATGCCAAGCATGTTCACGCCAAACCACGAAAAGCTGGTGATGATGTTGCCGACGATGGCCATGGCCACGATGCCGCGCTCGCGGATCATCCCGCCCCAGCGCGCGTGCAGAATCACGGCGTTCCAGAGCACGATCAGCAAGGCGCCGTTCTCCTTCGGATCCCAGCCCCAGAATCTGCCCCAGGATTGGTCGGCCCAGATGCCGCCTAGAATCGTGCCGACGAAACTGAACAGCGTCGCAAAACAAACTACGCCATAAACAATTCGCGCCAGCCTCTTGCCCATCTCCGCCGAGAGTGACGTTGTGAAGAAACCGCGCACGACATAAATAATCGCCGCCAATCCAGCCACAAACATCGAAGCATAACCGAGCGTGACGACCACCACATGTGTCGCAAGCCAGCCATTCGAGAGCAGCACGGCTTGCAGCGGTTCCATGGTGTCGCCACCCATCGCCAGATGATGCGCGATAATCAAGGTCGCGAAGCCGATAAATCCCGCCACCACCAGCCCGATGCCGTCTTTGAAAATGCGCTCCAGAAAAAGCCCGAAGAGGCACGCCGCCCAGCCGATGAAAATCGCCGAGGAATACAAGTTGATCACCGGCGGATGGCCTGTCAAATACATGCGAACCACGAGGCTCACGGAATGAATAATGAACGCGAGCACCAGAAGCGCGAAGCCCGTCTGCCGCACCGGCTGCGACAAATTGATCCAGAAAAGGCATCCCGCCACCATCGCCGCGAGGTAAATCGCCATGCTCTTCAGGAACGGCGCGACTTGGTCGAACAGCGCCTCGTCGCCGCTTTGCTTGAGTTCAGCGTGGAGCCCGTTGCCCTGCATCCAGGCGCGGTAATTGGCCACGGCTTGATTGAATTGCGCCGGATTATTGGTGTGGTAGGCATCCGCAATCGCCGCGTAATCCGTGACGGCCGCACTCACTTCTCCCGAGCGAAGCGTTTCCTTCAGCGAAGTTCCCATATTGCGCCAGTCGGTGCGCGGTTCGGAGGCCAGCGGCGGAATCACCATCGCGTAGGCGAATTCAGCAAACTGATCGTAGCGCTTGAAGAAAGCCGCGATGCGTTCCATGTCTTCCTGGTTCGCGGTTTTGCCCTGCTGGGTGGCGTCGAGCGCCGCCCGCCCGGGGGCAATCGACTGCTGATAAACCGCCACCTCGCGCGAAAAGTCGGCCGTGCCTTCCGGCTCAAGCGTGCTCTTGATGCGCATGTAAGTCTGCACGCTGCCATACACATGCATCAAATCCTTCTCAAAGGGCGTCCTGGATTTCGCCGCATCGGGGTCGTCTTTCTCCCGCTCCGCCAGCTTTCGCGCCTGCTCGGAAATGGACGGAAATTGATTCGTCAAATCGTTGAACGAATAATATCCCAGCCCCATTTTTTCCGTTCCGAGCAATCCTTCGAGGTCAGGATGTGTAATGCGGAAAATCGGCAGCTTATCCGCTTCCTCCGGGCGCGTCATGGAAAGCAGCAGCCATTTGGTGGCGGCGATTGATTCGCCATTCGTCAACTTGACTTCCGAAAGCCCGCTCATGCTCAGAAGGGAATTCCGCGCCACCCCGTCAAACGGCTGAATGCGCCCCTCGAGCAAAACCGGCAGCCGGCCGAAGGCCGCGTAATTAAATCCGTCTTTGGATTTCGGCTCGGAAAATCCGCCCAAAAACCAACCCGCGAAAATCAAAGCCACAACCAGCGGAATCCATTTTTTCAAGCGTTCCTCCCTTTGGAAGCGGCCATCGCTGGCTCAAGCGCCTTGGCGCCGTTTACTTTTTTGGGAGCGGAAGTGGCCGTCCCGGGTTTTTGCATTTGTTTGCGGGCGAATCCAAACAGCGTCATAAGAAAATGAATCACCAGCCCAAGCGCCACCAGCGAGCACGCGATGTAAGGCGCCAGCGAGGCCGGGTTATGCACAACCTGGAGAATGGTGCCCGCGTCGCCCCGCTCGAAACTCGCCTGGAAAAACGTGGCCCCGCGATAACGCAGCGGATTGTTCATGTAAATCAAGATGTCGCGATCATCGCCAGTCGACGGGTCATTCAAATGAATTTTGCTGGAGAAATTGATCGGCGTGTCGGTGCCGGGATAGAGATCGTGGTTGAAGGCGATCAGGCGGACGCTGTAGGGATTGTAATAGCGCACCGGACGCAGGGCAATTGTGTAGGTGCGGCCGTTAAAGGCGAAGGACTGTGGAACGGTCGCATCGGGCGGCGCATCGTTTCGTTTCGAGGCCGGCGCAAAGCGGCTCATGTTGGTGAAATTCACGAAGAATGGATACTTGGTCAGCCACGCCGACACCGCAAATTCGCCCAGCACACCCTTGTCCGTTTCCACCTGCACCAAAGCCGAGGGCACGTCCACCGTGTCCATCGTCCGCGTCTCATTGGTCGGCGAAAACAGCAGCATCTTCGTAATCTCATTGGTGGAGCCAATTCTTTCCGGCCCAGCGGTCACGGGTCCGTCCGGAACCGAATTGGTGTAGAATTTTTTGACTTTGAGCGTGAAAGGCAACTCTGGCGTCTTGATATCGCCGCCCTTTTCCAGCAACGATTCGGGAATGGCCACGACGTGGTCCGATTTTGAATCCGTCGTATCGATCACCGCCAATTCATATTTGCGCCCGCTCTCGGAATAAAATTTGGTATCGCCGGGCTCGAGGCGCATCTGGCTTTCCTGCTGGAAAAGTTCCGTCAGAAATTGCCCGCTGAGCAGCAGGATCAAACCCGCGTGAATGCACAAGATGCCGATTTTTTTGCGCGAAAAGTTGAAGCGCTTGATGTGCGCCGCGATAAGATTCACCAGCAGCAGCAGCCCCAGCAGCCAGCCGCCAGGCATGACGGGAATTTTCAGGCTCGTGCCGCCTGGCGTCCAAAAAACGAAGAAGCTGCGGAAGAATTTTTCCTGCGTCGCGTAAAGGCCGAGATCCACCTGCGCCAGCGTCCCGACGAACACCAGCACAATCGCCAGCGCCAGGCAAACCACCGTCAGGCGCAGCGAGGTGAAGAAGTTAATGAATCGATCGACCATAAAAATCTCAGCGATAATGCACGGTTTTGACGAATTGCACAAAGCTATCTTTCTGGCTGCCAACGAGCTTGCCATTGCCCATCAGCTTGTAAAACCATGTGTAGCCGGCGTGCGGAACGATGGCCGCGACGAGGCGCGCCGGGGCGCCGGTTTTGATATCGGTGCCGGTGAAATCCACCATCGTCGCTTTGCCTTCCGCCGTGCTGATCAAATCCAATACGGAGTCAAGCTGCGCCTGGTCGATGGGCGGCTGGCCCAATTGTCCACGCCAGCGGTTCACATTCAGCAGCATGCCGCCGACTTCGCCCTGGAAAAAGCTAATCGTCACTTCTGCCTTGGCGTCGGCTTCTCCAGCGAGGGTGAATACTTTGAAAAGCATCGGGCGCGACGGAGCCGGCGTCCAATCGGCGGGAATTTTCCACTGGGGCGTATTCGCCGAATCATCGGTCTCCGCCGTGTCGGAATGGCCGGGGGGCAAGGCCGGTGACTTCATATCGACAGCCATTGGAGCAGTGGCGGGTGCTTCGCCGGGAACGGGAGAGGTTGCCGGGCCGCCGAACCGAACCGATTTCAGAAATTCCATGAACGCGGGAGCCGCCGCCGCAACCGCCGGGGCATCGCCGCGCAATTTGAGATACCAAGAACTTCCCTCCCGCATGATGACCGCGACCATGGTGCGCGCGGAATCATTTCCCAAATTGTAAAGTTTGCCAGCGATCCCATCGACGGTGACGGGCTCCGACGTGACTCCGTCGGGACCTGTGGGTTGCATCCCAAGTTCACCCCGCCAGCGGTTGACATTATCCAATTCCGTCCCGACCGAACCGGGAAACGACGTAATGGCAACCTCCGCGCGCCCGCCCGCTGGACTTTTTATAGCAAAGCTCCCGAGACGAATTCCGTCCGCCGGTTTCTCGTCCCATCCCGCCGGAGTCGTCCAGTGGATGGGCGAGGAATTGACAGGAATATTCGGAGCCCCCGCCGCCATCGCCGGGCGATCTTTCGGCGCGGTGTAGACCGTAATTTGATCACCCGCCACGGAGGGAATGATGAGCGCCAATAAAATTGCCCCAGAACAACTGCCAATTCGATTCATTATATTCACATTTCTCAGGAATTTATCGCCAACAACAAAACACACCTCCAGCCTACTCAATTAGAATACGCGCGAAAGTCGTTTCTTGCCAGATGGTAGGGCGAGACTCCGTCGAGCCCTGATTGGATTGTTTTAGAAATGGGCTCGACCGCGTCTCGCCCTGCCGAGATTTCGGTCAATCCAACGTCCAAAGGATCACCGAATTCTGGTCTTCAATGTAGAGACGCTTTCCGGCCAGCACCGGCTGCGAATAAGTGTCGCTGTCGGCGACTTTGATGCTCGCGACTTCGTTGTAAGCTTTTTCGCTGGGTTGAATAACGATCAATTGCTGTTTCGGAGTCAGCGCGATGAGCGTCGAACCCGCGTCCAAAATGGAGCCAAATGGACCTCGGGCGGTCGGATCCGACCAGGCGGTTTTGCCCGTCTTGGCATCCATGCAATAGAACCCGGATTTATTATCACCAATGCCGTACAGAAAGCCGTCTTTCAAAACCGGCGTGCAAAAGCGCGGCGCAATCTCCTTATTCGTCCAGACCGGTGTTGCGGCAAACGTCTCACCCGTTTTGTCGAGTTTCACTGCGATGGTTCCACGACCTGAGCCACTATATATAATCGTCTGGCCATCAATGACGGGGGTGATGCAATTTGCGCCGCCCATTCCCGAGGGAGCAAACGGCGTTTCCCAAACGAGTTTTCCATCCGCCAAGCTGACTGCGACGACGCGTTTATCCGTTTGCGCGACGACGAGCCTCGTGCCGCCAACGGTCATCGCTGCCGGCGAGGCGTAGCCGGGACCGTCTCCGTCCCAGCGCCATTTTTGCGCGCCAGTCGCAAGGTCATAAGCGACGATGGCGCCGTTGGTTGGAGAACCGATTTGGGCGATGCACATTCCATCCGTCACCAGCGGCGAAGCCGAGGTGAAGAATTTGGGCCAGCCATGCAAATCATCTTTGCGCCAAAGCATTTTCCCACTCGCTGCCTCATAGCACGACAATGTGCCGCGCACGCCAAAAGTAACCACCTTCCCATCCGCCAGTGTGGGCGAGCTTCGCGGGCCGGGATGCGACCCGGCCGCGCCGGTCGCTGCCATCGTCTCGTACTTGTCGCTCCAAAGTTCCTTGCCGGTGGCGGCGTCAAGGCAGCGGATGACTTCATTGTCCTCGGCCCGGGAAAAAACGTAGAGTTTGCCGCCCGCCAGCGCGGGTGTGGCGTCGGCCTGGCCCACGGTGACTTTCCATTGTTGATGAAGCGCCTGCGGCCACGCTTTGGGAGCCTCGAAGCCCGTGACACGAGCATCCCCATTGGGCCCGCGCCATTGCGGCCAATCCTGGGCGCGTGTGGAAGTGGTGGCGATCGTCAACGCGACGAAACCGGCTGCTGAAATCATTCCGCAAAAACGCATAGCTGTCCTTTCGCTGGTTGGTGGCGACAGTGCCTGATGACGCCACCAATGACAATGCAAAACCAGGGCTGCGTTGAGGAAGATGCACGGACGCTCAAAGAATTGGATGCGGCGGTTAGGAATTGCTTGCGGAATGCAGATGTATTGGAGGTGCGCTTCGATCAGGCATCAACGCAGTCCGAGCCAGTTCTTGACAGCGAGTTCCACTCTTTCAAGGTTTTCCGAATCGAGAAACCCCAAGTTGCGAACCAGCTTGACGAGTGGCACGCCGCCAATCCCTTGGGCGTCGAATGCGCCCGGCTCAAATCCGCGTGCCTGATGAGCAACTTCAAACCGCGTTCCGCGAAGAACAGTGGTGCGAGGAACGTACGTTGCGACAGCTCGTTCGTGGTCAAGAAACGCAATACTCAAAATGACCGCCGGTCGTGTTTTTTGTGCCATCCCCAAATCCACCAACCAGATTTCGCCACGTCTGGCCACCGGCATTACGAATTCGCCCCTTCCTCCTGATCATAAAGCGAAAAAATTTCAGAGGAAGCATTGATCATTTGCTGATACTCATCCAGCCACGCCGCCAGTTCCCTCACTTCGGAAGGCGAGAGTTTTTCAATCGCTGATTCAATTTCCGCCACCGCACTCATCGCGAAATAGTAACTCATTGGGTGAGGTCTGCAATGACGAAAGAAGTCTATTCTGGCTCGTCGCGGTTCATAGAAGGCTTGGTGTGGCCCGCAAAGGGGGAACAAAGCGTCTGTGGTTTTCGTCCCCCTTCATGTCCTTCTGTTAAATTTCTTCGAGTTTCATAGAATTTGCTTCAGTGCTCGGATTCGATGGAACGATTCGTCGATGCGCGCTTCGGTGACCGCCCCGGAGTCGACGAGTTGATAAATGATGTTGGCGGCCTTCTCGCCGATGTGGGGGTCGAAATTCATGTTGTTGCCGAAGCACAGCAAATCCAATCCTGCTTCAATCCCGTATTGAATGGCCTGCTCCAAACCGAATTGGCGCGAGATGGCGCGCATCTCCATGTCGTCACTGAGCACGACACCGTTAAAACCAATGTTGTGGCGCAGCATGCCGGTGACGACGGCGGGCGATAGCGTGGCCGGGCGTGAAGCGTCGAGGCGCGAATTGAACACATGCGCGGTCATGATGGTGTCGCAGCATTTTGCGTCGACCAGCCAGCGGTAGGGGATCAATTCATCTTCGGTCCAATGCGGCGTCACGTCCACCAGACCCAAATGCGTATCGCCGCGAGCGCTGCCGTGGCCGGGAAAATGTTTCAGGCAGGTGAGGACTCGATGCTGGCGGTGCGCCCGCACAAATTCCGCGGCGTGGAGGGCGACCTTCTCAGCGTTCGCGCTGAAGCTGCGTTTCTTTGCCTTGATGATGGGATTGTCAGGCGTCGCATCGAGATCGACCACCGGAGCGATGTTGAAATTAATTCCCGCAGTGGCGAGCGTGTCCGCAATCTTTGCCGCTTCGGCGAATGTATGCGCGGCATCGTCTGCCTGTCCCAATTCCTCATGCGAAGGCGTGGCCGGAAATCCATACTCGGGCTTCAAGCGATTCACCCGTCCGCCTTCCTGGTCGATCGCTATCAGCAATGGCGCGCGCGCTCGTTCTTGCAGCGAATCCGTCAGCGCGCGCACCTGTTCTGGCGATTGAATATTGCGGACGCGAATCGACGGATCGGCCATTTCCTGGTCAAATAGAATAACCGACCCGACGCGGCCTTCTTCCAGATCGCGCGCAATGGGGTCGCCGCTGGAGACCTGCAATCCGCGAAAGCCGACAAGCAGCATCTGCCCGATTTTTTCGCGGAGCGAAACCGTGGAATTGCCGGTCACGTTTTCTTGCGCTCGAAATGCGCCTCGATTTCCTCAAGCGTTTTGCCCTTCGTCTCCGGCAGAAAAAATGCGGCGGTGATGAAATAAATCACCGTGCATCCGGCAAAAAGGAACATCATGCTGGCGTTGCCATGCTTTCCGACCGTTGGCAGATAGACGGCGGCGATGGTTGTGGAAACGGCCTGATTGAAAAGGAGCGCGATGCTCATGCCGTTGGAGCGGATGCGGGTCGGCATCAATTCCGACAGCGCAAGCCAAACGCAAACCCCGGGGCCAACGGCGTAAAACGCCATGAAAACGTAAAGGCAAACGGCAACCGTCCAGCCCGTGTTGGAGCCTGGTATCGGCGTGATGATGGCATTGTCGATGTGGAGCGGCGCGGCGCGCATGGCATCCAGGTCCGCGGCGGGGTTGGAGAACCACGCCTCGACTTTGGTTTTCGGAAGGTCGTTCGTGGTGATTTCTTTGGTCGTGCCCGCATCGGAGCGAATAGCCGGAGTCGCGCTGTGGAAATCGCCGTAGGAATAAATGACCACCAGCGTGGTGGGTTTGGAAGCCTCGGCGCCTTTGGGCGCGAGGGCCGCCGCGAGTTTATCGTCGTAGGTAAACTTCAGCGATTGCTTGTCCACCATCGCTTGCAGCGCATCCCGGCATTCGACGCGTTTGTTGTCAACCGCACGGAATACGATGCCCGCGTAAAAGAGCGAAAAAATGATTCCCAATGTCCCCATGCTCAGCAGGAACTTGCGCCCCTTGCGCTCGACCAGCAGGACGGCCCCGATGGTGGCGAGGAAGTTGATGGTCTTTAGATAAAGATCCGCCTGGTGCGCGCTCAAATCCGAAAGGCCGGCCTGAAGAAGAACCGTCGGCGTATACGCCAAAATCGAATTGACGCCGGTGGCTTGATTGCAGGCAAGAATGATGCAGGCAAGAACGAACGGGATGACGTACTTCTTATGGAACAGCGATTCTTTGGCGGCTGAACCGGCGGTCTTGGTGTTTTCTGAAGCAATGGTCAGCTCCATCTCTTTGATTTCGACCTCCATTTGATTCTCGGTGCGGGAACGCAGAAGGGCGGCGCGGGCTGCGGCGATCCGTCCCTTGCGGTAAAGCCAGCGCGGCGATTCGGTCAGCATGAAACCGCCGATCACAAAGAGAATTCCCGGCGGCAGCGACACCCAGAAAATGCCGCGCCACGCATATTCCTGGACCGCGAAAACCTTGTCCTTGTCGCCCAGAAGTTTGACCGCATCGACCTTCGCGCTGAAATACAGCCCGATGATTGCCGCCGCCAAAATTCCAAACGTCAGCAGCCACTGGAAAATGCCGGTGCCCTTGCCGCGATTGGAAGCATTGAGGCATTCCGCCAGATAGAGCGGCACGACAACACCGATGAACCCGCCGCTGATGCCTTGCAGCAACCGTCCCATGATCAGAGGCCCGTAGCCGTGCGACAGGGCAATCGCCGGAATGCTGATGACGAACAGAGCCCCGCTGATAATCATCATCGTCTTCCGCCCCAGCCAATCGGACAACAGCCCGGCAAAGAGAGTGGAAATGACGCTGCCGAGAAGCACCGCCGCGACGATCAGCGAAAGCTGGCCGGAGGTGAATTTCGAAGTCGCCTCCAGATACGGCAGCGCCCCCGCGATGATCCCGACATCCACGCCATAAAGCAGGCCGCCGAGCCCGGCGACCAGCAGGAGGAAAATATTATAGCGGCGAAGGGCGGCGGGCAGGGGAGTGGTCGAAGTCATTTCGCAATTCTTTCGTCGTTAAATTTCGTGATGGCTTTCAACTAAAGTGTAATAATTCTGCTTACAGAGCTAAAAAAAGCACGCGAAAACTTCACCAAACTCCTGAAACGCGCATGGCCCGGTGGCGTCAATCAGATGCCGCACTGTGACCGATCCTCACCGTTTTCAGTGGAGAGCGGTTTGTCTTTGTTTGCCTCTGCGCACTCATCTTCTCTGCGCGATAATTCTTTTCCTCCGGCAGGCCGTCGACGCAGTGTGTGATACCGTCCTTGATTCGCGCCAGCCAAAACGCGACAAGCGGTATCGACGATCTGGACAGTGATCTCCTTTGGTTTCATCGTGGCACGAATCGCAATCTCGCGCAGACGCGCAGAGAACGCAGAGTTCCTCACCGAAAAACTCCCCTGTCAATTCCGCCCCGTTCCGTCTTAGCTTCCGCCGGAGACACCGTCCAATCGCGGGGCCATGCGGGAAGCAGGAAATCGGGTAGAATTAGTGCTGCAATTATGTTTCGTTTGTCATGCCTCATAATACCACAGAAGCGTGCAATTGCAGTCTTAATTGACAAAAGAGGCTTCGGCCTTATGTTCCTCCCTGTCGCCATCAGGGCATGTTCTTTGAAATTTTGCGGATTCCCCGCCAGGGGGAGCGGTTGCCTTTTAACGGACTGTGAGGAAGGGCGGCTAAAAATCGTGGTCGGGGCGTTGCACGCTATTGCACCCTTGGCTTTCGCGGCGAGGCAAGCGCCCTAACTATTTGTTTTGGTTTGGCGAGGAATCGTTTGTGACGGACTAGTCTAAGCCGTATCCATGCAGGTGAAAATGGGGAGCGCGGTCGTCTCGACCGCCGCCTTCGGCGTCCCGCCGAAGGCATCCTGCATTCACCCCGGCTTCACCAAATAGTGAACTGATTTGGTCTGCGGTGGCCAGTCGGCGAGACGCCGACCGGAGGCGACCGAGACAGTCGCGCTCCCGTTTTCGACTGAGTTTTTACGGCTAAGTGGTTGATTAACAACGTTGTTACACACCTTCGCCAGTGCCCCGCTGTTTTCAGTGAAATGAATTATGGCCAACGCTTCCGCGCTGACAGCCTTGGGATGCCAAAGAAAGCACCCTGTTTCATTCAATTGGCTCCAGTGGGAACGAATGTAGCGGCTCTGTAGCCGTTTTTGTAGGTTCCTCGCTGTTTTCAATGGAACAAATGATGGTGCAGGCATCTTGATGAAAATTTTCAGGGAACGACGGAAAGACGCCGCGTTTCATGCAACCCGACAGCGCGGGAAGAAATGTTGCGGGTCTGTTGCGGGTTTGTTGCTATTTTTGTTGCCCCTTATCTCGTTGATGGTCAACCGTGTAGCGGGTGTTGCCCCTTTTTCGAGATCATACACTATAACGAGCTTTGGCCAAGCCAGTGCCAAGCCTGGATTCCAAATGGGTTGTCCCGCAACGACGGCTAACGAGTTGTCTCATTCCACCGAAAATGGCGAGGAACCTTTTTTGTAGGGTTTATCTGGTTGATAATCAACGATGTAGCGGGTGTAGCGGGTTTTTGGAGATTTTATATGCATTATATGCACATTGAATGCTGTGCTCTGTTTGATTAGGTGACTCCTGATCGCATCTGGGCAAAAAGGACAGAGGCTCCAGGTTCCCTTCAGTATCGGCAAATCGCACCAAATCTCACCAAATCGCCGTCAATCTCACTGGTTTTTGAAATGTAAAATTGTGCGGTCTCCGGTGATTTGGCAGTTTTTTGACGAGGTTGGCAGACGCACGGCAGGCCGACAAGTGATCGCTCTCACCCCGCCCGGCGGGGAGAGAAAAGAAAAGACGGGCGTCCAATAAAGGCTTTCTTGAAGTCATTTGCATGGCAATCGTACGGGCCTTAATCATTTGCTAAGTTCCCCTCTCCCTTGGACCTCTCCCCACAGGCGGGGCGAGGGAATCAGCCAGACATGCGCCAATGCCGCTTCCTTACAATTTCTTCAAGGCGTCGTCGAGGGCGGTGTAGAGTTCGTTCATGGTTTGCTCGGTCTCGTCACCCATGTTCGAAATGCGGAAGGTCGTGCCTTTGATTTTTCCGTAGCCGCCGTCGATCAGGAATCCCTTTTCTTTGACCAGCTTCTGCAGCTTCGCGACGTCGACGGCGCGACCGCCGGGTTTTGCGCCGTTGTTGACGCAGGTCAGGGTGACGGATTCGTAGCCGGGCTCGGGGAAGAAATTGAAACCGTTCCGCAGGGCCCACGCTTGCGTCATGCGGGCGAGCTTCGCGTGGCGGGCAAAACGAGCGTCCAAGCCTTCGGCGAAAATGTCCTCAAGCTTCGAGGCTAGCGCGTAGACATGGCCGATGCTGGGCGTGCTTGGCGTCATGTCTTGCTCGGCGTTTTTCTGGAATTCGACGAAGTCAAAATAATATCCGCGATCGGACACCGTCGCTGCCTTGGCCAGCGCGGCGGGCGAGCAGACGAACACCGACAATCCCGGCGGCATGGCGAAAGCCTTTTGCGTTCCCGCCAACAGGACGTCGATGCCGAGGGCGTCGAACTCCATTTTAATCGCGGTCATCGAGCTGACGGCATCAATGATAAACATCACGTCTGGAAACTTCTTCTTGAGCGCGGCGATTTCGTAGAGCGGGCTCATGGTGCCGGTGGAGGTTTCGTTGTGAATCAGCGTCAGGGCGTCGAATTGCCCGGTCGAAAGTTTCGCTTCAACTTGGGAGGCGAGAATGGGAGAGCCCCACGGCACTTGCAGGCCTTCGGCTTCCTTGCCGCAGCGTTTGGATACATCGAGCCACTTGTCCGAGAAGGCGCCGCACATGCAGTTGAGCACGCGTTTCTTGACGAGATTGCGGATGGCGCCTTCCATCACGCCCCACGCGGAGGAGGTGCTCAGATAAACGAGCTGCTTGGTGTACAGCAATTGTTGCAACTGCGGCTGCATTTTGGCGTAAAGGTCTTTGAACCCCTGGCCGCGATGGCCGATCATCGGCGACGAAAACGCGCGGAATGTTTTTTCGCTGACTTCGACCGGTCCCGGTATGTGCAATTTCACGTGTGTCATAAAAGCATGGGGAAGGAAGTCGAGGGCTTTTCCTCCCGTTCGTGAAACTTTTCACAAGCCCCGCCTTCTGGCAAGAGAAGAATTCTAACTAAGGTAGGGACGCCTCGCCGAGGCGTCCGGGGTGAGGCATTATTTACTCGCAAGCGGTGGCATTTTTCACGCGCAACCGAACGCCTCGGCGAGGCGTCCCTACCTTCGGAAACGCGTCACCACGCGGCGGACGCCACGTGCGAAAGAGGAAGTCCCGCCAGATCGCAATAATCTTCGATCGAGTCGTGATCTTTTTCGCGGCAGCGCAGGCCGATGTAACCGTCCGGGCGCACGAGAATGATTTGCGGTTCGCTGCCGAATTCCTCGGCGAGATCCAAGTCGCTCCAGGCGGCGCGAACGGAATGCGTCGCGCTGGCTCCCGTCATCAGCAGCAAATGGGGAATGCCGGGAAGGGTGTGATCGAAAGCGGATTCGTCCTGAATATTGATGCCGAGGGCAAGATGCTGGTCGCTGGAAAGACCATCCAGCAGGCGCTGCGGTTTGAAGCGGCGCGAATAAATGTCCGGATTGGGCGCGCGATCGCCAGCCCGCAGCCGGCCAGCGCCAACTTCATCATGCACTATCGACGAATCGCGATAATCAATGGCCGTTTCGGAAATGAACCCAAGGGCGGTGCGCTGGACGAGGGGCCAGCGCGTGGCAATCGGCATGAACAAATCGCGAACTTTTTGCAGAAGGTGATTGGTGGTGGTGAGCGCATTCAGCCCGCGCGATGTGGCTCGCAGGACCGCATGGCCGACGGTGGCGCGCTCTTCCTCGTAGCTGTAAAATATATTGGGATCACCGCCGCGATGGACGGCGGCGAGTTTCCAACCCAAATTCGCCGCGTCCTGGATTCCGGTGTTCATCCCTTGCCCTGCGACCGGTGAGTGAATGTGCGCGGCGTCGCCCGCGAGAAATATGTTGCCGGTCCGATAATGGTCCGCGATGCGCTCGTTCACGTGGAACGGTGTCATCCAAATCGGATTCGAGGCGGTCATTCCGCCGCCGGCAAATTCATCAAGAGCCCGTTGAAAATCGGCCAGATCAGGAGTGTCTTGCGCCCGCGCTTGTTCGTGGAAAATGATGACGAGGCGCCAAATCTTTTCGCTCCAATGGGCGACAAAAAGCGCGCCGCCGTCGTGCAAATAAACTCGCAGGGCCTCGGTCGGAACATTCGGACCGCTCAATTCCAAATCGGCGAGGAAGAAACTGAGAGGCGCGATTTCCCCGGAAAAGTTGATGCCAGTGGCGTGGCGCACTTTGCTGCGCGCCCCGTCACAACCCACGAGCCAGCGAGTGAAGACCTGCTCGATCCGCCCTGTTTTGTGGGCGAGAATGCTATGGACTCCGTCAACACCATTTTCGCACCCGAGCAGTTCCACCTCCCGTTCGATGGCTCCTCCGTGCTCCACGAGGCTGCGGGTCAAAATTTCCTCGGTCGCTGATTGCGGAATCATGAGCCCAAAAGGATAGCGGCCCGGGATGTCCCGGAAATCGAGCGAAACCAGCGGCTTGCCATCGCTGGTGGCGGTGAAGGAATGCGCTTTGCGGCCGCGGGACACAAACTCCTCGGCCAATCCGTAGCGTTCGAGCTGCTCCAGCGTGCGCGATTGCACGCCCAAGGCTTGCGAGTGCCTGGCGGGCGCGGCTGATTTGTCAATAATGCGAAACGGCAGGCCGGCGCGTTGCAGCTCAATTGCCAGAGCCAATCCTGTGGGACCCGCGCCGATAATTAACGTCGAATCTTCTCCTTCCATGAGGGCAACCTAGTCTGCTCAGGCGAAGACACAACCTGATTGGGAGCTAGGGCAACTTGCGGAGACACCTCTCCGAAGACACCATGCCCACCTATGAAAAAAGGCCGCGCGAAGCGGATTCGCGGGTCGCTGATTCGGGTGGGGAGTAACCCGCATGCGCCGAATTCGAGGCGGCGAGCAGTGCCATTTTAACGTTTTTTTAAGATTCTTGACTCGCGTTTTGATTACCCTGCGCTGGCCTCTGCTTCTACGGTAGGATCGTGATTTGTCACAAGAATCAGATTCATATGCTTAGGATGTCAAATAGAATGATGCGGTTCCGTTGTATAACGCTGGCGCTGGCTGCGGCGGGTTGGTTCGGAAGCGCCATCGCGCCGAGCGCCGAGGAAACCACGAACAGCGTTGGTGGCACGCCGGTCGCAAACAAAGCGCACGAGAGCTTCTGGCGCCGTTTCGACGAGGCGAATCGCGCCGACCTTGGCGCGTCGGCGTATGCCGCTCCGGCGGGTGGAACGAACGCGGTTCCGCAACCAAACCGACGAGGGAATGCGACGCCGTTTGATTCACCCCCTTATCCAAACCCGGAATGGCAGGTCGGCGGCACGGAAATCATTGGCGACCCCAATATCACCACCGATTACCCATTGATGGAAGCGCTGTATGCCGGGCCGCACGGCCAATTTTGGGCGGACAACCGAATCAAGTTTTACGGCTGGGAAGATTTCTCGGGGAACGTCAGCACCTCGAACAAGAAAGGCGTCAACCCAATCACCTCGCAAGGCAACAATTTTCCAGAAGTTTACGACCAGCGTTCCGATCGTCTGGAACAGAACCAATTTGTTCTTTACGCCGAGCGCACCGCGGACGAAAACCAGACCGACCACATCGATTGGGGATTTCGCCTTTCGCAGGTTTACGGACTCGACTATCGCTACATGATTTCGCGCGGATGGGGCAGCGACCAATTGCTCAAGCACAACGCCTTTTACGGGACGGATAATCCAATGATGTACGGCACGCTCTACATCCCAAAAATTGCGGACGGGTTGAATTTGACGCTGGGGCGCATCATCTCCATGGCGGACATTGAGGCGCAATTGGCCCCGAATAATTTGATGTCATCGCATTCGCTGCTTTACGGATTTGATCCATACACGCAGTGGGGATTGTTTGCGACGCTCAAGCTCAACAAAAACTGGATCATCCAGGGCGGCGTTTCGGCCGGCAACGACGTCACGCCGTGGGAAACGCAGGATCCCGGCACGCAGCCGACCGGTTCGGTGATGATCCAATACCAGTCTGACAATAATAAATTCAGTTTCTACGGCGGCGCGAATTCCTTCAATAACGCGCAGTGGGGATTCAACAACATCCAGCAATACGTCGGCACGCTCAGCTACAAGTTCAACGAGAAAATCTGGGTGTCCCATGAAACCTGGTACATGTACCAGGAAAATGCCCCCGGCCAAACGGGCGGCCCCGGCTCAAGTTTCGGGCATCCCGTACCTGTGGCGGCGCCCGATGAGCCGCTCAGCCAATTGGGCGGCATGGGTTACACCGACGGGCAGTATCCGGTGCATCCCGGCTACGCGGACGAATGGGCGACTCTCAATTACGTCATGTTCCGCCTCGGACCCAGCGTCTTCTTGACAGTCCGCAATGAAGTGTTCGATGACAATAACGGCCAGCGGACCGGCTACGCGACGCTGTATTCCGAGCATTCCATCGGAATCACATGGTGGCCGTCAAAATTGATCACCGTCCGCCCTGAGCTTCGTTTCGATCATTCCTACGGAACGCACGGGAGCGCGATTGATCCAACAGACGAAGCGAAGCCCTTTGACAACGGCACACGCCGCAGCCAGGCCACGGCGCAATTCGACATTATTTATCACTTCTAGGATTGGCGCTTGCAGGAGCGCCAGGGGTTTGCGGCAGGTTCCGGAGGGTGTCCCGGAGCCTGCCCTTTTTCACGTGAGCCTCCAACCGCGATGAATGCAAATATCGCAATCGAGCCTCCGGGCAAGCCGATCATTGTTATTATTGACGATGAACCGCAACTGCGGCGGCTGCTGCGATTGAGCTTTGTGGCCAGAGGCTACCAGGTCATCGAGGCGGAGGACGCGAGGGAAGGGCTGGCGGCGATTGCCAGCGAAAAACCTGAAGTGGTCATACTTGACCTAGGATTGCCCGGGCTCGACGGGTTCGGCGCGCTGGCGATGCTGCGCGAATGGTCGAGCGTTCCGGTCATCGTTCTTTCCGTGAGGGATTCGGAGCAGGACAAAATCCGGGCCTTCCGCGCTGGAGCGGACGATTACGTCACAAAGCCCTTCAGCACGGGCGAGTTGATGGAGCGGGCCGCGGTCGCCCGGCGCCATGCCGCCGCGCAGCCCGGCGCAAGCGTGTTTGAGGCCGGTCCGCTGAAAGTGGACATGGTTTCGCGCCAGGTGAAAGTGCGGGGCAGTGTTGTGAAATTGACAGGAACAGAGTACGCGATCTTGCGGCTCTTCGTGCAAAATTGCGGCAGGGTGCTGACGCATCCGCAAATTCTCGAGGCCGTATGGGGTCCCAATCATGTTGACAAGACTCATTATTTGCACGTTTACGTGACGCATCTGCGGGACAAAATTGAATCCAATTCCGCGCAGCCAGAGTTATTGGTGACGGAGCCGAGAATCGGCTATCGCCTGAATTTGGAGCCAAAGTCGGGAGCGAATGCGCTCGCTCCGTAGAGTGCGATTAAAAGGGGGGATTGCCGAGGGCCGTTCGGCGGAGCGCGACTGTGTCGCAGACCAGTCGCAGCAGGCTGAACTCAAACCGGCGGTTTTGTAAAGATAACCGGCGCCTGTGAATCGCGACGCGCTGCGGCTGATTCTTCGTCGCTTCGCTCCTTCGAACACAGCCGCGCTCGTGCTCCCGTGCCATTTCTGTCCAAAGCATTTTATCGACAGGAGCGAGCCTCTTCCCCATACTGCTACCGTTGTGCACATGGTTGGAGACGCCTATTTCACGATCGCGGTGATTATCATCACCTGCGGTGTTTCTTTTTACGGTTTTCAGTCAGCGGCCTTTCGCGAGAAATACTTCTTCTGGCCCGAAGCGATTCTGGCATGGAAAGAGTGGTATCGCATTATCACTTCTGCCTTCCTTCACTTGGACCCATTTCATCTGGCAGCAAACATGGTTACATTGTATTTGTTCGGAAAGTGGATCGAATTCGGATTTGGCTGGGGCAATCTGCTTTTGATCTATGCCGCCTCCATTGTGGGGGGGAGCCTCCTTGGCTTGTACATCCATCGTTTCCACGACTACCGCGCATTGGGGGCTTCGGGGGGAGTGTCGGGCGTTCTGCTGGCTTACACGCTGCTGTTCCCTGGGAGCAACCTCGGGTTCATCTTCTTTCCTATTCCCATCCCAGCCTCAATCTACGCCATCGCCTACTTGCTCGCCTCGTTCATCGGGATGCATCGTCAACTCAACAACGTTGGGCACGATGCGCACCTCGGCGGCGCATTGGTGGGGCTTTATACGGCGGCCGCCCTCCACCCCAACCACATTGGGATGTGCCCTTGGTGGTTTGCCAGCATTTCAGTCGGCACCATCCTGCTGTTCATGTACATGAGCCGGGATGCGATGTATGTTCCGCTGGAAGGTTTTGATTTCACAAAGCGGAGATCACGCCCGATTCCCTGGCGGCCGCAGCGTGCCGGATGGTTCAATCTCAATTTCAATTTCGGCAGGAAGAAAAAGGCCGCTGTCCCAGCGTCACCTGTGGAACTCAACCGGGAGGTGGATGCGATCCTCCAAAAGATCTCGGAGCAAGGCATTCACAGCCTTACGAAAGAAGAACACGACTTGCTCCAGAAAGTCTCACAAAAGCACCGCGAGCGGGAAAAGCGCGACAAACCGAAATCCGGGTTTCCATTTTGATTACGCCTCGACGGTCAGCCCGGGCGCAGGCTGCACAACTTTGATGTGCGGATACCGCGCGCGCAGTTGCTCCTCGAACCATGTGCGTGACTGAAGTTCGCCGTGCCCGAGCAGGATGACTTTGGGCGACATATTCCCCGCGAATTCCAGCAGCGCTTCGCGGTTGGCATGCGCTGTCAAATCGAATTGCTGCATCTCGCATTTGCGCGTCAGTTTTCCCGCGTCCGCGCTGAACAGGAATTCCTCGCCCATCTTCGAACCTTTCAAGCGCCCGCCCGGCGTGTCGGGATCCGCGTAGCCGACGAAGAAAATCGCGTGCCGCTCGTCTTCAATCATGCGGCGCGCGACGTCATGGGCGGGAGTGCCCTCGGTCAGCATGCCCGCCGTCAGCACGAAAATCCGCCCGCCGCCGAGCTTGATGGAATTCAATTCATCGCGCTCCAGGACGACCAGTTGCAATTCCTCCATGAGCTGGAGGTTCGGCAATTGGCGGTCGGCCAGATACGATTTCAGGTCATAAATTTCGGTGAACACGCGGCCCAATCCGCCAATGTAAATTGGCTGCCGCGGAATTTTTCCGGCGCGCATCATCAGCGCCAATTCCGCCAGGATTTCCTGAGTCCGTCCAAGCGCGAAGGCCGGAATCAGCACACTCCCTCGTGCCGCCAGGACGCGTTGGATGGAAGCGGTGAGCCGCGCGATTTCGTTTTCCCGCGAAAATTCAGGACCGTTGGCCACGCCGCCGCGGGTTGTTTCCATGATCAGCACGTCGGCGCGGACTTTGTTGAATCGGGCGGCTTGCAGAAGCGTTTGATCGTGAAAGCAGACATCGCCAGTATAGAAAACAGTCCTCGAGCCGGAGCGGACCAGAATTCCCGCCGAGCCAAGGGTGTGCCCAGCGTCAAAAAATTCCAAAGTTGGCGACCGGTGTCCGGCCCGCGTCCGGGTAAAGGAGGCCCAATCGATTTCACGATTATATTTGAAACCCTGAAATATTTCTTCGATTTCTTCAACCTGGTCGTGATTGAAAAGCGGATAATCCCGGACGCCACGTTCATCCCGTTGCCGCACCATGACGTTGACTGAGTTGTGAAGCACACGGCCCGCAAGGCAATAGCTCAGCTCGGTCATGATGAGATGCGCCTTGCGTCCATAACGCGCTGCAATCGGCAAAGAGCCAAGGTGGTCATGGTGGCAATGCGAGATGGCAACGGCATCCAAAGCTTTGTTATCCAGCAATTTATAAAGCGGCAAGGCTTCCCGGCCTTCGCGCTTGGGATGCATGCCAGCATCCATTAATAGGGTGCCCATTTCCGATTCGAGCAGCCAGGCACTGGCGCCGATATCGGAATCTGGGTTGAGGTTTGTAATACGCATGACGTTTAAACTGCCTGCCTCCGGGGACATTCGGTCAACCAATCATGCGGGTGATGGGTGGGGAAAAAAAGAAAAATATTTTGTTGAACAATTTCAAAAATGAAGCGTCATATATTACAGCCTCAGCACTGAGGCCGAATGGGTTTTTGGTTTTCCCAGGCGGTCTGTCTGAGGCCAAGGGTTGGTTAGTTTGGTTGTTGGGGAGCGGACACTGCAATGGTGTCCGCTCTTTTTTTGTCTTTCGGGGGCTCCAGAAGAGCCCAATACCGCAATCCGCGTGTGCTGACTGTCAATTCGCTAAACCCAAAAAGCTCCAGGATGGATTCGTAGATGGCAATGCCGGTCAGGATGACGTCGCTTCGGTTGGCGGGCAAGCCGACGATTTTCTGGCGCTCGGCTTGTGTCATTTGCCATTCGGATTCCAATTCGCGGCGGATGCCTTCCAAAGTCAATGGCGTGGATTCGATTTTTTCGCGATCAAAGCCCGTCATCTTCGTCTCGATGCGCGCGAGCAAGGTGGCTGTGCCGCCGGTCCCTACGAGGCGGACAGGGCGGCTCGTGTTTAAGGCTGCTTTCACCTGCCACTCAACTTCCGCTTTCAAGAATTCGCGCAAGCCGGCCCGGCAATCGTTGAGCGCTTTCAGGCCGGGAGGGTCACTTGGGCGGAGCCTCTCCAGCAAGCGGACGGTGCCGAGGCTGTAGCTTTTCCTGAATTGCGAAACCCCATTTTCGCCGACGATAAATTCAGTGCTTCCACCGCCAATGTCCAGAACGAGCGCCGACATATTCCCGAGGTTTGGATTGGTGGCAACGCCCCGAAAAACCCAATCCGCCTCCTGATCTCCCGAGATAACCTCCATTTCCAAACCACTCGCATGCTGAATGGATTCCGCCAGCTCTTCCGCATTGATGGCATCCCGAGCGGCGCTGGTAGCGATGATGCGGGCAGGGGAGGAGTTAAGTTGCTGGGCGGCTTTCGAGAATTCCGCGACAGCGGCTGCGGTGGCGGCGATTGCGCCTGCCTGTAGGCGGCGCGTTTCGTAAAAGCCCGCACCAAGCCGTGTTTGTTTGCTTGTCTCAAAAACCGGCGTGACGACGCCGGCGGCGACATCGCCCACCAACAACTTGACGGAATTGGTTCCGACATCAATAACCGCGCAGCGATGTTGGGAAATGTTGGACACGCTGAATCTTTAAGGTAGGGACGCCTCGCCGAGGCGTCCGGTTGCGTGCAAATTTGAAACCTCACCCCGGACGCCTCGGCGAGGCGTCCCTACCTTTGAAAAGGCGCCCCTTAAAATTTGATTTGCCTTCGACACACGACGCTATTTCACCGCTCGGCGCGCCAGCACTGCGCCACCGATAATGCCGGCATCGTCTCCAGCTTTGCTCGCGACAATGTCAACACCCTTATTGGTTCCGCTTAAAATGTAATCTTCCGCGGTCTCGACGATAATCGCCATCATTTCGTCACCAAGAGCGTCGATGACCCCGCCGCCGAGGACGACTGTTTGAGGGTTGAGAATGTTGATGAGATTGGCAACGGCGATGCCGGTGTATTCCGCCGCGCTCTCCACGATTTTTTCCACGAGCTTGTCGCCCTTGCGAATGGCTTTGCGCAGATCGCCGCTGCGCAAATCGGCCAAGTCCGGCCCGAGCATGTCCGTCAAAAGCGTTTTCTGGCCGTCCTTGATCGCGGCGTGGATGGACCGGAAAATGGCGGTGCGGCTGGCCAGCGCTTCGAAGCAGCCGCGATTGCCGCAATTGCATTTCGGGCCTCCCACCTCGATGACCATGTGGCCGATTTCCCCCGCTGTTCCGCCGAATCCGGGATAAAGCTTTCCGTCAATAATAATGCCGCCGCCCAGGCCCGTCCCGATAAACACTCCGACCAAATAGCGCGGCTTGCCCAGCAAATCCTTTTCAAAAACGCCCAGCGTGGCGGCGTTGCAATCGTTTTCAACGGACACCGGAACACCCACTTCCTTTTCGAGCAATTTTTTCAGCGGCACGTCCGTCCACTGGAGATTGGGTGCGAAAATAACACGGCCAGTCTCTGGATCAATCGCTCCCGGCGCGCCGATGCCGACGCCGCGGATTTGCTTGAAATCCAAATCGCACTCGTCAACCACGTCGCGCGCGCAGCGGGCGATTCGGTCAATGACTTCGTCTGGGCCGCGATCGGCCTTGGTGCTCATTTTGCTGCGGCCAAGGCAATTGAGTTTTTCGTCGAAGACTCCGGCGAGGATTTTTGTGCCGCCGAGATCGACGCCTATATAATATTCAGGTTTGACGCTGGCTTCAGCCATAGGAATGCGTTGGTTTTAAATGGGCAGTCCGGAATTAATCTTCAAGCACGCTTTGGATGCGATCCCTGAGTTCCATGCTGATTTCATCCGGCGATTGGTGGCCGTCCACGATGGTAAAGCCGTAGGTTTTTTGGATTTCGCGGAACTTGGCGGCGACCAGCGCCTGGTATTGCAGGAACGAGTCAAACATGTCGCGCGAGAGCCCCAGGTCCATGCCGCTTTCCCAATAATCGAGGCACTGGTTCTTGGCGAAATTGCGCTCGATAAGCTCCTGCGGCTGCACGTTCAAATAAAAAACCACGTCCGGCGTCAGCGCGATGCCGTAAAGATTTTTCAACCACACTTCGTCCATTCCGCGCACCATGTCGCGCACCATCAGCGTGTAAATGTAACGATCAGCCAGCACCATCAATCCGGCGCGCAAACCGGGCAGGATGATGTTCTCCAATTGATCGGCAAAATCCGTCGCGTAGAAAAGGCTCAGGGTGGTGTGGCTAAGGATGTTGCCTTGCTGGGCGTTGTCGAGTTCCTCGCTGACCAGCGTCGAGCGTTTCAATCCCACCTGCACCGTCGCGTGTCCGCTGGCCTCCAGCCATTGCACAAGCCGAGCAATTTGCGTCGAGCGGCCCGAGCCGTCCGCGCCTTCCACCACAATTAATTTTCCGGCCAATTTGGAAAGATCGACGCCAGGGACGCCTTGTCCATAAAAACGGCGCGGCTTGCACTTCGGGACGATAATATTCGAGCGCAATGGCTTGTGTTTGCTGGCGGCTGGCGCATCAGGTTTGGGCTTGCTCGAACGGGCGGCTTTCATGATTTCGATGGGCGCTTTACGGCAGAAATTTTCGCAAGTCCACCTTGGCGGCCACAAGGTCGCGGACGATGTTCTGCTGGGCTTCAATCGGCTGGCCTCCGTCGATGACCAAAAATTTGAATTCCGAACTCATCGCCAAATACTGTTCCAGAATGCGTCCCTGGAAAATTCGGAAACTCTCGTAAGGATCGGAGGAAAGGCGCAAATCCATGCCAGCCTCGAAATATTTCAATTGCGGCCGCGCGTCCAGAATGCGCTGCAGCGAGGTCTCCAGCGGCGCCTTGAAGAAGAAAACCAGGTCCGGCATCGCCGCGAAAGCGTAAATGCCGCGCACCCATTCCGGCGGGCAGCCGCGAACGGTGTCGCGCGCGAAGGCCGTGAAAATATAGCGGTCGCACAGCACCACGTAGCCGGCGCGGAGCAGGGGAACCAGCTGGCGTTCGTAGCGGTCGGCAAAATCCGTGGCGTGGATCAGGCTGAAGGTGGTGGGTGAAAGGAGTTCGCGTTTTTTGCCCTTGCTGGTGGCGCTTTTGACAAGGGCGGAGGAGTTCCACTCGCTGAAAAAAACCTTCAGCCCCTGCAATTCCAGCCAGCGTTTAAGCAGATAAATTTGGGTCGATTTGCCGGAACCGTCCAGCCCTTCGACCGCAATAAGCCGACCGGGAAATCCCAATTCAGCGAATGTCTTCATTGGCACTGGCACTATTAATGAGTTTGTGGCGGAAAAGAAAACAAAATCGCAGATTGGCCGCAGATTCTCGGAATTGGCCACAGATTTACACAGACCAACACAGATTTTTCCGAAGGGCGTCTTCGTGCCCGCCTTGCATGCGTCGCATACTTCCCATTCCTCCCATGAATTTATCTGTGTTGATCTGTGTAAATCTGTGGCTAATGTCCTCCCCCATGAAACCGAGACCAGTTCGGTTGTGGCTTTTCTTGCTGTTCGTTTTCGTGGCCGTGGCTGCGGCGCGTGCGGAAACGAATGTCTTTCGTCTCGCAACCTTCAATGTGGAAAATTATCTCGATGTGGCCTCCGGGACCCGGCATGTCAAATCCCCGGAAGCGCAGGCGAAGGTTTGCCAATGCATCGTGGCGCTCAAGGCGGATGTCATCGCGCTGGAGGAAATTGGCGCGACCAACGCTCTGTTAAGTTTGCAAGCGAACCTGAAAACCAACGGCCTCGACTTGCCGTTTTGGGATGAGATTACTGGATACGACACCAACATCCATCTGGCGGTCTTGAGCCGGTTTCCGTTTTCCGCCCGCCACCCGCACACGAACGAGAATTTTCTGCTGGAAGGGCGTCGCTTGACGGTAAGCCGCGGATTTACGGAGGTCGATATTCAAGTGAGTCCGCAATTCAAATTCACCCTCATCGCGGCGCATTTGAAATCACGCCGGCCTTCTGCAATTGCGGATGAGGACGAATGGCGTTACGAGGAAGCGGCGGCGCTGCGGCGGGTGATTGACGCCCGCATCGCGCAGGATCCGCTGGAAAATTTCGCGGTGGTGGGCGACTTCAACGATTTGCAGGATTCCAAACCCGTCCGCGCCATCATGGGCCGCGGCAAAGCCCGCTTGTTCGACACCCGCCCCGCCGAACGCAACGGCGACACCGACGAGCGCGGCGCCCGCCGCATCACCTGGACCCATTATTACGCCAAAGACGACGACTATACCCGCATCGATTACATCCTTCTCGGCAGCGGCATGAGAAGCCATTGGCTGAAAGACGAAACGTATGTGCTGGCAACGCCGAATTGGGGAGTGGCGTCGGATCATCGGCCATTGGTGGCGGGGTTTTCCGTGCCTGCTCCTTAGCGCCTTGACCGCCGAAGTGTGGTTCCTCGCTGTTTTCAGCGGAATGAGAACCCAGGTGCGGTCGTTGTCGGAGACGCGCCCAGATCGAGAGGCCAGGCGGGGCACTGGCAGGGCACAGCATTGAATGTGCATATAATCTCGAAAAAGCCGCTACATCCGCTACATCGTTGATTATCAACCGGATAAACCGCTACATCGGGCGCTACAGGGCCGCTACATACCCGCTACATTTCCTCTGGCGGGTGCGCATTTTGGAGCGCGAAAACCAAGGGTGCAATAGGGTGCAATAGCGTGCAACGACACGATTCAAGGCATTCCGCGCTGGTTTAAG
The DNA here is from genome assembly GCA_963764165.1 of uncultured Verrucomicrobiae bacterium. Taxonomy (GTDB): domain Bacteria; phylum Verrucomicrobiota; class Verrucomicrobiia; order Limisphaerales; family Palsa-1400; genus Palsa-1400. The sequence goes on along the minus strand of CAVXRD010000001.1, from coordinate 767,233 downwards.
GGCGCAATATTGGGGCGGCGGCGCAGCACCGCCCTGCCGCAATTTGGCAGGGCGGCCCTGCCGAGATTGTCTCAAAACTTCTGTTTTTTGAGGAATGTATTTGACAATATGTGAGCCTTTAGTTGACAATGCCGTTCAACAAATATGGCTCAACCGATTGCCCCTGATTACGGACAGCAGTTCCTCCTCCCGCCCGCCCTGGAGGACTGGGTGTCCGCCGACCATCCCGCCCGCTTCCTGCGCGAATTTGTCGACCAGTTGGATCTGCCCCAGCTTGGGTTTGTCATTCCCGCCGCCGCCGAAGGCCGTCCGCCCTATGCCCCCAGCCTCCTGCTCAAGATTTGGCTTTACGGTTATTTCCACCGCATTCGCTCCACCCGCAAGCTGGAAACCGCCTGCACGGAGCATGTCTCGCTGCTGTGGCTGACGGGGCTCAACGCCCCCGACCACAACAGCCTCTGGCGGTTCTGGGACGGAAACAAAAAGGCCCTGCGCCAGGTTTTCAAGCAAACCGTGCAGCTGGCCCTCCGCACCGGGGCGGTGGGATTTGCCTTGCAAGCGTTGGACGGCACCAAGATTCAAGCCGCCTGCAGCGGGCCGCAGGGCTGGAGCAAGGTTTACATGGAGAAGCTCCTGGCCCAGCTGGATGGCGCCTTGGAGGAAATCGAGCTCAAAGTCGTGGCGGAGAACCAGGATTCCAGCGCACCGGGCTGCCGGCTGCCCGCCGGGTTGGCCCAGCGCCAGGCCCTGCGCGAGGAAATCAAAAAAGGCCTGGCCCAGCTGCAGGCCGACGGGCGCCACCATTACCATCCAGCCGAACCGGAGGCGCGCCGGATGAAAGTCGGCGACACCAACCGCTTTGCCTACAACGCCCAGGCGGTGGCCGACAGCCAGGAGGGCATCATGGTCGCCTGTCAAGCCACCCGCCAGGAAACCGACGCCGGCCAGCTGGTCCCCATGATTGAAGAAGCGAGGCAAAACCTCGGTCCGGCGGCCATTCCAACCCTCACCGCCGCCGACGCCGGCTATGGGGGCGGGGCCGACTTGAAAGCGGCCGTGGAACAGCAGATGAATGTGCTGGCCCCGCCGGCGGAGGGCAAGCCAGCCCACGACAACGCCTACGCGACGCAGCATTTTCATTATGACGAGGCGGCCCACACCGTCACCTGCCCGCAAGAGCGCCTTCTGGACCACGAAGGCCAGACCACCAAGAAAGGCCAGACCGTTGAGCGCTTCCGCTGCCATCACCGAGACTGTCCCGTGCGCGCCCTCTGCAGCCGCGATCCCAAAGGGCGGCAAGTCGAAGTGTGGCCGCACACCACGCTGGTGCAAGCCATGCGGGCCCGGCTGCAAGAGCCAGGACCCGCCGCGCTTTATGGAAAGCGCAAAGAGATCATCGAACGCCGGTTTGGGCAGCTCAAGCAACACGACGGCTTTCGGCGTTGGACAGTTTGGGGTCTGGAAGCCGTGCAAGCCCAATGGGCCTTGTTATGCGCCACCTTGAACCTGCGAATCCTCTATAAAAAGTGGCAGGCCCGGGTCCAGACGCCGAAAATGGAAGTCAAAACCGCCGCGGTTGAAGGAAATTTGGCGATGGCGGCCTAAAAAAGGAGGGAAAGGGAAGCTTGGCGTCATCGCTGACGCCAGCCACGCTCTGACAACTAAAAGTTGACACCCGTTTCCACAGCCCCTATTGGTGCCCATATAACCAGATCGGCCAGACTAAAACGTTTTGAGACAGTCTCTGCCTGTCCGCCCAAATATTCACTGAAATCCCACCGATTTCTAATAGCCCCCTATTTTCGGTGGGTGCGGCTTTGCCTTTGTATCCCTCTGCGCACTCATCTTCTCTGCGCGAGAGTTCTTTTCCCTTTGTGGACGCGGTTTGGTTTCGGCTGGCATAAAACGCAATCTCGCGCAGAGAGGCGCGGAGTGCGCAGAGGGTTCCCCGGCGCGAAATGAAGCAAAATGTCAAAGAACACGCCCTTACGGCAACAGGGAAAATTATGGCCGAAAGGCTTGGTTGTCAATTAATGCTGAAATTACATTTTTATGTGGTATTCATGGGGGCACCGCAAACCGCAATGGTGCGATTATGTGGGCAGGGTGACCCCTTCCCCGGACCTGACTAATTCCTTGGCAACTTCGTCCATGATCTCTTTTGATGCGTAACAGGGGCGGCCGGGTCGGTTGCGAATCGGAAGAAATGCTTCAAGTTCCGCCTTCTTCCGTAAAAGCTTGCATATGCCTGCTCTTGTCATTCCTAAGCGCTCGGAAAACATGATCTCGCATCCGTGCTCCAGCGGATCGTGTATCACATCCAAGTCCCGTAATCCAAGAAAGCGCTTGGTCACGGTCTCGCCCGCTGGATTCTTGTATTTCGCATTTCCTCTTTTCCCCAACTCGATGGCTTTCCGATACGCTTCCCGCGGGCTCTTCGCCTGAATCAATACATAATTGATATGCACGACATTGCGCTTGTGCCTCTGCACCCGGATTTCCTCGACATGCTGGGCCAGGAACCATTGAGCGTTTTCAGGAATGAATGCCATAAAGATTCGCATTGTCGTTGGTTCATGCGGGAAAATCGAGCAATTACCGTCATCCTTCAGCAGCAAGTTATCAGGAAAGGGGTCAAAGGGGTCAGTCCCGGGGACTGACCCCGGGGCCTGATGGGTGACCCCTTTCCGCACGCGCGCATCGATTACATCCTGCTTGGCAGCGGCATGAAAAGCCATTGCCTGAAGGACGGGGCGTATGCGCTGGCGACGCCGAATTGGGGCGTAGCGTCAGATCACCGGACATTGGTGGCGAGCTTTCAGGAGGATGATCGTTAGTTATTGCGGATTGTTAACCGCTGATTTCTGTGTCCACGTTAAATATCGATGCCGCATTACCACGGAAGTTCCCGCTTCTACCGTGAGTATAACGCAGAGGTACTGAAGGGCGTGTCCGAATCCTAAACCGGACGAACCGATGCACATAGTCATCACGTTGACCGCGAGCAACGCGAGTTGAAATCCCTCGCGCCGCGTCCGCCAGTACATAATAAGGCAGGCGGAACCAAGCGAGCCAGATGCCAGCCCTACCGCCAAATATTTGAGCGAGGGAGCAACCCAAAACAGCGAGATGCCAAAAACGATCAAAAGCGTCGCCAAAATGTACGGCGCAAAGCGCAATTTCCTGCGCACGTCAGCAATGTATTGAGCATTCACGCTATTGTGATTTTACCTTTTCTTGAAGCCGGTGGACATATTTCAGCTTATTTTTGGCACTGGCATCGTTCGGTTCGTCGGTTAAGCATTGTTCATAAATCTTTTCTGCTTCGTCAAGCTTTCCAAGCTCTACAAGAACGCAGGCTTTTCCGCTCCCGACGCGTTTGTTCGGTTTTCGCGCTGGGCGGGTCTATATATGTGGAACAAATGAACGACAGCCGATTATTGTTTGAGGAATACGCGCAGCGCCGCTCGGAAAAGGCGTTCAGGGAGTTGGTCGACAGATATGTGAACATGGTTCACTCGACTGCCTGCCGCCTCGTCAATGGCGATTCGCATCTGGCGGAAGACATCACGCAGACCGTCTTCTTGAATCTGGCCAGGAACGCGGGTGCCATCGCGCGGGAGGCGGTGGTGGGAGGGTGGCTGCATCAGAATACCTGTTTCGTTGCGGCCAACACCATTCGCGGAAATCGCCGCCGTCAAAATCGCGAGCAACAAGCGGTTGAACTCATCGCCATGCAAAATAACTCGTCAGCAGATTTAGCGCGGGTCGCGGGCATTCTGGACGACGCGATCAACCATCTCGGCCCCGAAGATCGCACGGCCATCATGCTTCGCTTTTTTGAGCAGCGTGATTTTCGCTCCGTGGGTCAGGCGCTGGGAACGAACGAGGACGCCGCGCGGATGCGGGTGAATCGCGCCCTGGAAAAATTGCACACTCTTTTGACCCAGCGCGGCGCGGCCCTCACCTGCGCCGCTCTTGGCGCCGCGCTGGCCGCCGAAACCGTGAAAGCCGCGCCCGTCGGCCTTTCGGCCAGCGTCGCCGCCGCTACTCTTGGAACTCTGGCGGGAACAAACGCAAGTGTCTCGCTTCTGAAAACTCTTGGACTTATGAAAATGAAAATTGCCGCAATTGTCCTGGTGGCTGGCGCTCTGGCCGTTCCAGCCGTTTGGCAATACTCTTCCGTTGCGCGATTGAGAGTGGAAAACGAGCGGTTGCGATCACAAAACGCGGATCTCGCCGGTTTGAAGGCTGACAACGAACGCCTATCGAACCAGTTATTCCAAGCCGCCGCGTCGGCTGTTTCCGAGGGAAAAACGCGGGAATTGGCGCGCCTTCGGGCGCAATTGGGCCATTTGATCGACGAGACAAACCGCATGGCAAGACTGGTGAATGCGGCGCGTGGAAACCAGAATTCTAAAAACGGAAAACGGCAGATGCAAGGGAAGACGATGGAGGATTTTGCCATATTCATCGGCCAGGTGCTTAACACTCCCGTTTCAGATCAGACGGGCCTGACCGGAAATTTCGATCTGGTGTTCACGCCGCCCCCCATCGGAAGAGAGGAGGGGAAGCTTGATCGAGTCAAAGGCATTCTGCTCACCGACCTCGGCCTCAATCTCATCCCGTATGGCGGGCCGTTCACACCGGTTGAGTTGGCCGTAACCAATAATAAATCGAATCCCCTCGGGGAAACATTTGCGCTTGTCTTTCATCACTCAGACGCTCCCGGGCTTGCTGTGGCCGACACGCAAATGACTGTCGTTAAACAGGGGGCCATGCAAGTCCTGATGTTCCCGGGCCCGGACGATGCCGAGGTCCAGAGGACGATTACCTGCATTGAGCGACTCAGGATTATTGATTCCGCCAAACAGCAATGGGCTCTTGAGCACGGAAAAACGGCGGAGGACACCCCTATCATGGACGACCTGAAACCGTATCTCGCGACATTCCATTCCGATGGCAACATGGCTTGTCCTGATGGTGGCATTTATACCATCCACACCGTCGGAGAGAAGCCGACATGCACTACAGCCCACCACGAATTGCCGTAAGGAGGCAGGGCAGACGCATCTAAATTATTGTAATTCTTTGAAAATCAACGAGCGCCAGGCTCGCTGATTGGCAGGGACGCCTCGCCGAGGCGTCCCTTGGAATTAAGATGTGTTTGCCCTGCGTAGGGAGGGGGGTTGCGCGGACGGCTCTCCAGTGTACATTTGTTACGTGAAAACTATTATGTTCACTGGAAGTCGATTTTTCGGAACTGTGATTTTGACTGGAGCGGCAGGCGCCCTTATCGCGGGTTGTTCGAGCCCTGCGCCTGCGCCCGCCACCGCGCCTCCTCCGGTGGCGTATTCCGCGCCCGCGCCCGTCGCCGTGTTTACACCCGAACAACTGAACAAGCTCCGTCAGGCTTCGCCGGATACGGCGCACCGGGTGCAGGTTGACCAGCCCTTGACGGTTCCGGACGTGAAACTGATGGCGAAATTGGCGTTTCCGCCGGAGGTCATCAATGAGCAGATTCGAAATTCGCACTCGGTCTATTATTTGAACGCGAACGAGATCATCGATCTGAAGCAATCCGGCGTGCCCGACGCGGTCGTCGATGTCATGATCACGACGCCGAGCGCGGAGGCCGCTTCCGCATCGTCTTCGCCGCAGGTTCCACCTCCCGGCAGCCCCGGCGCCGCCACGGGCGCGCAGACGCCTCCTCCACCGCCACAAGTGGAAACGCCGCCCCCCGCGCCCGGGACGGATTATGTGTGGGTGGATGGCGATTGGGTTTGGAGGGGCGGCTGGGTTTGGACGCCTGGGCGCTGGGCTCTGCCGCCTTACCCCGGTGGAATTTGGTTTCACGGCGGGTGGGTTCATGGCGGCCCGGCCTTTCGCCGCGAAGGCGGACGCTGGCGGCGCTGGCGTTGACCTTCACCACGGCAACGAAATATTTGCGGGAAATACTAACATAAGGGGACGAAGGATTTCGAAGAGCCTGACAAGTTTTGGATTCTTTCGTTGCCTTTGTTTCCTTTTGCTAAAACTTTCCCGCCCTCCACGGAACTGTGTTCTCGAGTGCAGGACAAAATTCTTCATTAAGGATTGTTTCCCCCGTTAGAGTATCTAGGAAATGGACAGACGCGGGAAGAATTGCCAGGCGCGCGGGAAAATCCAGGACCACCGAAGCGCCTACGACGCTGGGAAACAACGCGGGATGAAGAATTCTGTCCTGCATCGGTGTTTGCGAAATTGCGGCCTTTCCCTTGACTTGGCGTCGGGACTCTTCGACCTTAGATTTTTCCTATGAATATCAATCGAATTTCGAGAATTCCCTCCGCGCGCTTGTTTTTGCTGGCATTCTTGTGCTGCGCCGCGCTTGCGCCGGGAGCCCGCGCTGAGGTGCGCCTGCCGCATTTTTTCTCCAGCCACATGGTTCTTCAGCGGGACATGCCGATTAAAATCTGGGGCTGGGCCGCGCCGAATGAAACGGTCCGCGTAACGCTCGGCGGCGCCTCCGCCCAGGCGGTCGCAAACGAGCGCGGCGAATGGAAAGTGGAACTGCCGCCGATGGCCGCCGGTGGCCCGCACGCGATGAAAGTTTCAGGCTCAAGCGAAGTTGTATTTGACGACGTCCTGATTGGCGAAGTGTGGATTTGCTCGGGGCAATCGAACATGGAAATGGGCATCGGCATGGCGCGCGACGCGCAAAAGGAAATTGCCGAGGCGAATCACCCCGGCATCCGCCTGTTCCTGAACAAACGCGAATGGTCGCCAACCCCCAAACGCGACGTGGAGGGCGCCTGGGCCCAGTGCAATCCGAAAACCGTGGCGGAAGGCGGGTGGGGCGGCTTTTCGGCGGCGGCCTATTATTTTGGCCGTGTGCTGGATCGCGAATTGGGTGTTCCGATTGGATTGATTGAGACGAGCTGGGGCGGCACGAGAATCGAATCTTGGACGCCGCCGCAAGGGTTCGCGGCCATCCCAGCATTGCGGAATGAATTTGAAGCGGTGGAAATGGCAAACCCGGCGACGGATATCCATCAGCACCGCCTTGGCGAGGCGCTCGAAAAAACCGAGGAATGGCTCCGGGCCGCGCACCACGCGATGGAAGAGCGTTCTGTCGTTCCGCCGATGCCCGGTTTTCCCAACGAGCTTCTCGCGCCGCATGATCTCCAAAATGCGACGGCCCTCTACAACGGCTCGATTCATCCCTTCGTGCCAATCTCCTTTCGCGGCGCGATTTGGTATCAGGGCGAATCGAATCTTGGCGAAGGCGCGCGTTACACCGAGCACATGAAGGCGCTTGTCCACGGCTGGCGCGAAGTTTGGCACGAAGGCGAATTCCCATTTTATTTTGTCCAAATTGCGCCGTTCAACTACGGCGGCGACCCCGATAAAGAGCCGGAATTGTGGGAGGCGCAGGCGGCGGCGGCCCGCGAAATTCCCCACGCGGGAATGGCCGTGATCAACGATGTCGGCGATCTTCGCGATATTCATCCGAAAAACAAACAGGTCGTCGGCAATCGCCTCGCCTTGCTGGCCCTTGCCAATACTTATGGCCGCACCGGCTTTGATTCGTCGGGCCCGGCCTACCGCTCACTTGACATCGAGGGCGGCGAGATGCGGGTGCATTTCGATCATGCCGCCGGATTGGCCAGCCGTGACGGAAAACCGCTGAATTGGTTCGAGATCGTCGACGCCGATGAGGGCGGGTTCGTCAAGGCGGACGCGCGCATTGAGGGATCGAGTGTCGTTTTGTCGTCTCCCGAGGTGCATCACCCGGTGGCGATGCGTTTTGCGTGGAGCATGCTGGCGGAGCCAAACCTGGTGAACGGCGCAGGATTGCCAGCGGGCGCATTTCGTGTCGGCTCGATCCCCAAACGCGATCTCCTCGCGAGCAAGGTTCCTGAATCGCACGAATACAAGCTGGTTTACGATTTGGACATCGGGAAGGCGGGCGGAAAAATCGAATACGACGTCGACAATCATAAGAACATCAACGCGCCGTTTGACCGCATCGCCTATTTTCTCGAGTTGCAAAAGGCCGCCGGCCAATCGGAATACGTTTACGTCTCAATGGAGGCGTTCACGCACGATCTTTCGAAAATCGGCGTGCCGACGCTTCAGTCTGGGGCTTTTTTCCAGGAGAACGTCAAGCATATGAACATTGTCTCAAATGTGAAGGGAATCGAGCAGGGGATCGATTTGCCGGGCGGCAATATTGAATTCTGGCCGAACAATTACGCTCAGGCGAACACGTCTGGAGTTCCTAACGCATCCGGTGACATTTTCGATTTCGGCGACCAGCCCACAGAGCCGCAGGACGGTTATGGCTCCATGCAAGTCCACAATCACGACGCCCGCCAAACGCTGTTTGCGTTTAATCATTGGCGAGAGGGCGGCCATGCCGATCTGGGAATTGGCAATCGTCCGTCCGATGCGCCGGATTGGACATTTGCGGGCAATGCAGACACGTATGCATTCAAACGACTGCGGGTTTTGGTGCGGGTTCGTTGATTTTTGCGGGCAGGGACGCCTCGCCGAGGCGTCCGGGGCGGTGGCGTTTTGCAAGCGTGATCTTCTTCTCAAAGGCTCCGCAGGAAACGTCTTTTAGTCTGACCTGATCTCTGCGCGGGTTTAGACGCCTGCAAACTGCCACGTCCCCGGACGCCTCGGCGAGGCGTCCCTGCCTTTCTGATCGCGCGTGACAACGCGGCGGTGGTGCTGTCTAATCGTTGATGGAATTAGCCATGAACGAGGTTTGCGCGGAACAGACGGCTCCGCTGGCGCCGGATCCAAGCCTGCTGCCTGCGGCGTTAAGCGCGCTTTACACCGAACACAGCAAGGCGATCTATTATCTGGCGTTGCGTTTTCTCGGTGACGCCCAGAAGGCCGAGGACGCCACCCACGATGTCTTCCTCAAAGCCCTGCGCAACTTGGACAAATTTCGCGGCGATGCTTCGGCCCGCACCTGGCTTTATCGCATCGCCATCAATCATTGCAAAAACATGCGGTCGACCTGGCACGAACGCAATATCTCCCTCCGCGATGACGAGGGCTTTTTCGAACGCCAGCCTGCCAGCGAGTCGCCGCTGCGAATACTGGAAACAAAGGAGCTGGGCGCGCGCATCCAAAAAACGCTCGATGGATTGCCCGACGAATACCGCCTCTTGCTATTGCTTGTGAGCGATCAGGAGTTAAGTTATGCCGATGCGGGGGCGCTGACCGGGCAGTCGGCTGATGCGGTGCGGGGAAAATTGTTTCGCGCCCGCAAAGCCTTTGGCGCCCTTTTTGCAAAAACGGAGTAACATGAAATCAAATCAATTTTGGACCGGCGGAAATGAAGAAACCTCCGGCTCGCAATCAAAGGGAAAGTCCGGGCCGATCGAGTTCCCTGGCCCCGAGGAACTGCTGCGGCATGACGCTTCGCTGACGAGCGTCCCGCCGGGCATCGCGCGGCGCCTGGGCAAATCCATCGCGCAATCACCGCCGCCGAAAACGCCATGGTGGCGCAAGCTGTTTGGTTGACAAATTCGCCGCCGCGCCGATGAATTTTCAAGACGAACTGGAATTGCTCGTCCGCGCCCGCTACCCGATTCTTTACATTGTAACTTCCGAAGAAATGCGCGCGCAGGAAGCGGTGCATGCGGTCGCGGCCAATCGCCGGAAGAAAGTGTTCGAGTGGACTTGCACCTCCGGGCTGGTTCCGGCGGGCGCCTCCATTCAATCGCAGAAAGCCCGCCATCCCGCGACGAAAGATCCCGTGGCCGCGCTGGACATGGTGGTCGAGCAAGTCGAACCCGCGCTGTTCGTGTTCAAGGATTTTCATTCTTTTCTGGCGCGGGGAAATACGAGTGTGGTCCGGCGGGTGAAGGACATTGCGCTGCACCTGAAGGACAGTTTCAAAACCATCGTCATCCTCGCGCCTGTTCTGGAAATGCCGGTGGAGCTGGAGAAGGAGATTACGGTTCTCAGTTTTCCCCTCCCGAACCGCGAGGATTTAAACGCGCTGCTCGATAGAATCATCACTGAGGTGGAGCGGGCAAAGCGGGTCGCAATTGAACTTGGCCAGGACGACCGGCAAAAATTGCTGCAGGCGGCTTTGGGTTTGACAGAAAGTGAGGCGGAAAATGTCTTCGCCAAGATCATTGTCAAAGGGAACGGGCTTTCCGGCGCGGATGTCCCGGAGGTGCTGGCGGAGAAACAGCAGATCGTCCGAAAAAGCGGTTTGCTGGAGTATTGCGCGGCAACCGAGGATTTTCAGCAGGTCGGCGGCCTGGCGGCATTGAAAGATTGGCTGAACAAACGCTCCACCGCATTTACCGAAGAGGCGCGCGCCTTCGGATTGCCCGCGCCGAAGGGGATTTTGATTTTGGGAGTGCAGGGCTGCGGAAAAAGCCTCTGCGCAAAAGCGGTCTCGACGCAATGGCAGCTTCCGCTGCTTCGGTTCGATATGGGGCGGATGTTTGGCAGCCTCATTGGCTCCTCGGAGGAGAACGTTCGGCGGGCCATTGCGGTGGCTGAATCCGTGGCGCCCGCCATTTTGTGGGTGGACGAAATCGACAAGGCATTTTCGGGCTCGCAGGGTTCGGCCGTGGCCGATGGCGGAACAACGGCGCGGGTTTTTGGAACATTCCTGACCTGGCTTTCGGAAAAAACGGCGCCGGTTTTTGTGGTGGCCACGGCCAATGATATTTCCCAATTGCCGCCGGAACTTCTGCGCAAGGGCCGCCTGGACGAAATCTTTTTTGTTGACCTGCCGTCGGTGGAGGAGCGGGCGGAAATTTTCCGCATTCACATCGCCAAGCGCCGCCGGGAGCCGGCTGCTTTCGACATCGTGGCCTGCGCCACTGCCAGTCCTGACTTCAGCGGAGCGGAGATTGAGGAAGCAATTAACAGCGCGTTGTACGACGCCTTTTACGCCCGGCGGGATTTGACTACCGCCGATATTTTGGCCGCGCTCGCGCAAACTGTTCCGCTGGCCAAAACAATGGAGGAGCAGGTGGGGCGCATCCGGCAATGGGCGGGGGGGCGGGCGCGTAACGCTTGACAGGACGCTTGGTTAAGTGTTTCCCTTATGGCTGAATCAGCGCAAAACTTATTGCGTCAAGAGAATATCGCCCCGACACATATTATATGAAATTAAAACTGCTGCTCTTGGTGACGGTTCTGGCGGCCGCCGGTTGCGCAGGCCACAACCCCTTCGGAGGGACAAGTGAGTACTCCTATACTTACGACATGGTTCCCGAGCCCGTTCCAAATCTAACGCCGCGCGAACTGGCTAAAATCAGCGAAGTTCCAACGTCGCCGACCCTTCCCACTCCCGGTGTTCTGGTTGTTCCGGGCGCGGTGATTCACACCGACACCTCGCCGAAATAACGGCCTGGAAATTGCCATTGCTTTCCAGCGCGCCGGACAATTCCAGCGCGCCCTTCTTCCGGCGCCGCTGGGCGCACTCAATTTTGTTGTCCTCTCAAGCCCGCCAAAAATTTGACACGCCGCTGCCCTTGTCCTGTCGAATTGGCATGAGACACAAATTGCCAACAGTGCAGGGTAGGGCGAGGCTCCTGCCGAGCCGTCCCCTTCCTGCCATGAAGATGGGACCCATGGGAATAATGGGAATGATGGGACGACTCGGCGGGAGCCTCGCCCAGCCGAACTTCATTTTTTAGCCTCATTTATGCCAGCCATGTCGAAAAGCACCTGCGCCGCCTGCGGCCAGCACATTGAATTCCCGGCGGAATTGGCCGGGAAAATGGTGGCGTGCCCGGGCTGCGGCGCAAAAACTCGTCTTGACGCCCCGGCGCCATCAGAAAGTTCCATTCGCATTCCCAAACAGAAGGACCCCTCGGAGCGCGAGGTTTCAACCATCCCCGCAGCTCCGCTGGCCAGGCGGCTCATCGAGAACATCGAAAAGGTGATCGTTGGCAAACGGCAGGAAATCCTCTTGACGCTGGTGGCGTTCCTGGCCGAAGGGCATGTGCTGCTGGAGGACGTGCCGGGCGTCGCCAAAACGATGCTGGCACGCGCGCTGGCGCGAAGCCTCGGGTGCAAATTCAAACGCATCCAATGCACGCCCGATTTGCTTCCAAACGACATGACCGGCAGCTCCATTTTCAATCCGAAGACGGCGGACTTCGAGTTTCGCCAGGGGCCGCTCTTCGCGCAAATTGTGCTGGCGGATGAAATCAATCGCGCCACACCGCGCGCGCAATCCGCTTTGCTGGAGGCGATGGCGGAGCGAAAGATCACCGCCGATGGGATCAATTACGATTTATCCCCGCCGTTTTTCATTATCGCAACGCAAAATCCCATTGACCACGAGGGGACCTTTCCGCTGCCGGAAGCGCAATTGGATCGCTTCCTCATGCGCTTGAGCCTCGGCTATCCGTCGGCGGAATCCGAAATTGCCATGCTCCTGCGATTGCAGCGCCACCATCCGATTGAAGACCTTGAGGCCGTCGCCAGCGCCCAGGAAATCATCGATTGCCAGAAGGCGGTGCGCGACGTTCATTGCGACGAGAAAGTCAGCCGCTACATCGTGCAATTGATCCAGGCCACCCGCGATCATCCGGATCTTTCGCTTGGCGGAAGCCCCCGCGCTTCGATGGCGCTGCTGCACGCGGCGCAATCCTACGCGGCCATCAACGGCTTCGACTTTGTGGTTCCCGATGACGTCAAACATATTTTCTACCATGTGCTTGGCCATCGCATGATCATGCGCCCGGAAAGCCGGCTCCGAAAACGGACGACGACGAAGGTGCTGGACGAAGTCTTGAATTCCGTGGCGGTACCGCAAGTAACTGTCAAGCGATGAAATGGATTGCCGGCACAATCGCCTTGCTGGCGCTGGGGCTGGTTTTCCAACTCAGCCTCCTTGTCTACGCGATGTATGTGCTGCTGGGCGTGCTGCTGTTGAACCGCGTCTTCACGCGTCTTTGGACCAATTGCGTCGAGGTGCGGCGGTTCACTGGCGACGAGGCGCTGGAAATCGGCCAGAGCGTGGAGGTCAAAGTGGCAATTCGCAACACCGGCAGCGTGGCGGTTCCGTGGGTGCTTTTGGAAGATGCGCTTTCCCGCGATGCGCTGACGCAAACACCGCATCACATCAAGGCCGAAGGCGGACGTCTCGCCGTCGCGCGCTTGGCGCCCGGCGAAACGAAAGTGCTGTCCTACAAGGTCGAATTTTTGATGCGCGGCTATTATCAACTCGGCCCGCTGTTGGTGGAAACGGGCGATGTGTTCGGCTTGCACCGCCGCTTTCGCGTGATGACCGAACCGGCGTTTATCGAGGTGCCTCCGAAACTCGTTTCGCTTGAAGGCTACAATCTTTCATCGCGCCGTCCCATCGGAGAGATTCGCCTGGCGCACCGGCTGTTTGAGGATCCCACGCGCATCGCCGGAGTTCGCAACTATCAACATGGCGATCCGCTGAATCGAATTCATTGGCGCGCCACTGCCCGAACTGGCCAATTGCAGAGCCGCGAATACGAAAGTTCCTGCGTCGCCGGAGCAACATTCATTCTTGATTTCCACTCGCAAAATTATTCTGGCCCGATGGCGGTCGGCTCGGCGGAATTGGCGGCGATGACGGTCGCTTCACTGGCCAATGCGGTTTGCTTGATGGGACAGCAAATGGGATTCGTTTCCAACGGGCGCGATGCCGCGGATCGAATTCGCGAAGAAGGCTGGAGCGCGAATTTCCTGACCCGCAGCGACGCCCGCGCCCGCGCCGCGGAACCTGCGGAAAACACGCGCCTGCGCCCCGTGATTCTGGAAGCGCGGCGCGGCGAGGATCATTTGGCGAAAATCATGACGGCGCTGGCCCGGCTGGAGTTGACGGATGGATTGGATTTCGACGCGATGCTCAATGAGGCCGCGCACAACATTTCCCGAGACACAACCGTTGTGGCCGTTCTTGGCACGGTGACGCCGCAAATCGCCGCCGCGCTTGGCAATGTGGCGCGGCGCGGCTTGTTGGTGACAGCCATCGTCGTTTCGATGGAAATGGACGCGGTGCCGGATTGGGCGCGCCCGCCGGATTGGGCAGGGATGCTGCTGGCCCAGCGAATTGATTTCAGGGTGATCAACGGCGAGGAAGCCATCAGCAATCTTTGCGCGCAGGCGCTGATACGGTGATGTACACGATACCGAACAAACCGCGCCGCACCGCCGCCGATTACATGGTGATCTCGCTCAGCCCCGCCCTCATCATGGCGCTGGTCGGGAGCCTTTGCTTTTTTCTCATCGAGGTTTTTTACCAGGGCAAAATGGAAGGCAGCGTCCGTTGGGTGATGTTCTGGTTTGTGGTGGCGATTGTGCTGGTCTCGCGCATTGCCATTGAGCAATCGAGCGAGTATGCGTCCCTTTACGGTTTTGCGCTGGCGGCGTCCGTGTTGTTTTACCTCGCGAAGACGCAGGCTTCTTATCCGCTCGGCATCGTCCTTCTGGCCGCTGTTTGGTTTTGCGCGCACAAATTGGTTTGGGATTGCACGCTGCTGGATGAGGACGAGGATTCCTCGGGGAGAGGATTGTTGCAGGCGAGAACGGCTCCCAAGCCTGTTGAGACGCCCGCGCCAAAGCTGGATGCCATCGCCGCCGCCAAGGCGAAGGCGAAAGAAAAGGCGAAAAAAAAGCGGAAGGTCTCAAACAATCCCGGATGCTGGGTCATCTACTTTTCGCTGGCTGCGCTGCCTCTGTTCGCGATCGGGCAGGCGCTGCTTCCGGCGAACGCGGATGTCTCGCGGAAACGCGCCATGACATTCGTCATTGTCTACATGGCGGCTGCGCTGGGTTTGCTGGTGACCACCAGCTTCCTCGGCTTGCGGCGATATCTGCGGCAGCGCTATTTGAGGATGCCGCCTTCGGTTGCCTTTGCATGGTTGAAACTTGGTGTCGGCGTTGCGGTGCTTGTTTTGGTGGGCGCGCTGTTGCTGCCGCGACCGGGCGCGAGCCAGGCATGGATGGCATTGAAGCACGACGTGGACTCGACCTTGCTCAACGCCAGCAAATACGCCTCGAAATATAATTCGTCTGGAAAAGGCGATGGTCGCCCCGGGGACGAGCAGGGCGGAAAAAAAGGGGATGCGTCGTCACCGCCGCCCTCGGAAAATCCCAGCAAGCAAACCGCGCCTTCCGACAGCGGTTCCAAACCCGCGCCGCCCAGCCCAAGCCCTTCGCAGATGCCCCAAGTCGTTCCGCCGCCGGGTGCTTATCAGTTTATTCGCACCGTCATTATTATTGCGGGCGCGCTGTTGTTTGGCTGGTGGCTGTATCGCTGCCGGCATTTCCTGTTGGAAATGGCGCGCGGACTGGCGGAGGCGATTGCCAAATTCATTCGCGAATTGCTCGACTTGACACCGCGCTGGCGTCCCGCCAAACGCGCGGAGCCCGAATTCGCCCGCCCCAATCTCCGCCCGTTCTCAGAGTACAAAAATCCGTTTCTCGCGAGTGGGGAGCATCAGATGCCGCCGCGGGAAATTATTCTTTACACTTACGACGCCATCCGCGCCTGGGCGCGCGAACGGAATATCGAAGTGCATCTGGATCGGACCGCCCGCGAATTCTGCCGCGAGATGGGCGGGCACTCGCCGGAATTTGCGAGTCAATACGAACATCTGGCGTTTCTCTATGCCTATGCCGCTTATGGGACAACCTTGCCCGCCCACTGCGATCTTGAACCGCTGAAGGAACTCTGGCGGCAATTCTCGTGGGAGCACGCGAACGCGCCGGTTGGAAAATAGTGGGGCGCGGCTGTGTCGAAGACCAGCCGCAGCGCGTTTCATTGCTAGGCGCGCGTCGGTCATTCCCACGTTGCTGCGGCTGGTCTTCGACACAGCCGCGCTCCGCTAGAGTGTCGGCGGTTCGTTGCGCCCGAAAATAGTTGGCGCGACGCCACCGGGTGCTGTCTTATCCGTTCATGCTTTGCGTGTGGCAGCAGCATTACAATCCACTTGGCTCAGCGGCTCTCTCAACCCTAATGGCCGCAGCCCCGGTGGTGGCGCTGCTTTCCGCCATCGCCATCTGGCGCGTGAAAATTCATCTCGCCGCGGTGGGCGCGCTGGTTCTGGCGCTGGTGATTGCGGTGGCGGTTTTTGGGATGCCGGGAAAAGCGGCGGGCGCGGCGGCCATATTCGGAGCAACTTACGGACTTTTTCCAATTGGCTGGATTATTCTCAATCTGATTTTCCTCTATGAATTGACCGTGCGAAAAGGCCTCTTTGCGCTCCTGCGCGGAAGTCTTGCGACGCTCGCCCCGGACCCGCGTGTGCAAGTCATTCTGATTGCGTTTTCGTTTGGTGCGTTTTTTGAAGGCGCGGCGGGATTTGGAACACCGGTTGCCATCGCGAGCGCCATTCTGATTCAATTGGGTTTCGAGCCGCTCATGGCTTCCGGGCTGGCGCTGATTGCCAACACTGCTCCGGTCGCCTTCGGAGCGCTTGGCACGCCAGTCATCGCATTGGGTGTTGTAACCGGCATCGATGTGCGAACACTTTCAGCCATCATCGGAACGCAACTGCCACCGTTCTCCCTGATCATTCCGTTTTGGGTCGTGTGGGCGATGGCTGGATTTCGCGGGATGCTGGAAGTGTGGCCAGCCGCATTAACTGCCGGGGCAGCCTTCGCCATTCCACAATTTCTCATTTCAAGGTTTCATGGCCCTTGGCTGGTCGACGTTGTTTCCGCAGTCACATCCGTGGTCGCCACAATCGTTCTCCTGAAATTCTGGCGACCGCGAAAACTCTGGATTCTCTCGAATGCGGCGGCCGCGGCCGTGGCCATCGCGCCATCGCGGCGGGATTTGGTGCGCGCCTGGACGCCGTGGATTTTGTTATCGCTCTTCATTTTTGTATGGGGATTGCCGCCGGTGAAAAAGTTTTTGAACCAGGCCGGATTCTCGAATTACTGCCAGTGGAACGTGCCTTATTTGCATGGCGAGGTGGCGCGCGGACCGGAGGTGAGCTCGCCCGGCGCGCCGCCAGAAAAAGCGGTTTATGCGCTGGAATGGCTGTCGGCGACGGGGACGGGAATTTTATTTGCCGCTCTTTGCGCAGGAGCATTGATGGGCCATCGGTGGCGCGAGATGGCGCGGATTTATGTTGAGACAATCTGGCGGCTGCGATTTTCATTGTTGACGATTGCGGCCATGCTTTCGCTCGGTTACGTCACGCGCTATTCCGGGACAGACGCGACACTTGGTCTTGCGCTCGCGAGAACTGGGCCGCTTTATCCCTTTTTCGGCACAATGCTCGGCTGGCTGGGTGTGGCGCTGACAGGCTCGGATACCGCCTCGAATGTGATATTCGGCTCACTGCAAACAATCACCGCCCGGCAACTGGCGCTGAATCCGGCGCTAATGGCGGCGGCCAACAGTTCCGGCGGCGTGATGGGAAAAATGCTGGACGCCCAAAGCATCGTGGTGGCGAGCACCGCCACGAATTGGTACGGGCACGAGGGGAAGATTTTGCGTTACGTCTTTTTTCACAGCGTGGCGCTGGCGGCATTGGTGGGGCTGCTGGTGTTATTTCAGTCGCACTGATAGGTCCTATAGGTCTTATAGGACCTATCATGTGTTTGCGCACGTGCCTTCAGTTTCCTATTATCTTGCGAATCTTGAACATCCGAAAAGCCATTTTTGCCGACGCCGCCGTCCTGGCCCATTTCAACATCGAGCTCGCCCGCGAATCAGAAAATCTCGCGCTTGATCCCGCTACCGTCAGGGCAGGGGTTGAAGCGCTGCTGCAAGATCCCGCCAAGGGAACTTATTTTGTCGCCGAGGAATCAAGCGAAGTGATCGGGCAACTGTTGATCACGCACGAATGGAGCGATTGGCGCAATGGCGATTTTTGGTGGCTGCAAAGTGTTTTCGTCCGCTCGGATTTCCGGCGGCGCGGCGTGTTTCAGGCGCTCTTTGAATTTGTCACCGCCGTAGCGCGCGAGCAGGGCGGCGTGGCCGGCGTGCGCCTTTACGTCGAAAAGCATAATGACGCCGCGATCAAGACTTATCACAAGCTCGGCTTCACGCTGACGCACTACGACGTGCTCGAGAAGTTGCTTGTTTGAAGCGCGGGAACCATCCCTGGAACGGGCCGCAGGGGACAAGCCGGACTTTTTCGCCGACGCCCCAGCGTCGGGCTGACCGCATCTCGTTCGTCAATGATTTCAGGTTGATGGCAAAGGCTGTTCGCACCTGGGCTGGGCACAACAATGGCAATATGCCGCCGGACTTTGCGAGCATGACCTGCTGCCAGCGCGAATGGCGTTTTGGATGCGGAAAGTCGACAAGAGTGTTTGCTTGGCGGGAGGGGATTTCGTATCTTCCCCCGCTTGAAAAAGGTCGCCAAACCTGAAATTCCACGAAAGGCCGTTTATCGGCTCTCGGTTTATTTTCGCGGATTGCGGCAGTTGAAGGCCAATGGCCACCAAACTGTGTCCAGCGACGCCCTTGCCAAAGCCGCCGGCGTCAAACCGACGCAATTGCGCAAAGACCTTGCCTACTTCGGGCAGTTCGGCACGCGCGGCCTGGGCTACGATGTGGGCGAGCTGGCGGACATGATTTCCGATGCGCTTGGCCGGACGAGTTTGCAGCCGGTGATTTTGGTGGGTGTGGGAAATTTGGGGCTTGCGCTGCTCTCGTATCGCGGATTTGAAAAGGAAGGCTTCGAAATCATCGCTGCGTTCGACTGCGATGCCGGCCGCCACCGAGGAAAACAGAGCGGCGTGCCGATTTGCGAGATGGACAAGCTCGCGCCCCTTGTCCGCCAGCGGAACGTGAAAATGGCCATTCTGACGGTCCCCGCCACGGCCGCGCAGGAGGTCGCAAACGCGCTTGTGCAATGTGGGATTTCGGGAATTCTGAATTTCTCGCCGCTGGTGCCGGAAGTCCCGGAATCGGTCGTTGTCAACAACGTGAATCTGGCGATCGAATTGGAAAATCTCAGCTACTTCGTGCAGCGATGACGGAGATTTCGTTGACGCTTCCGCGGCGATAACCCTGCAAATCCAGCGTGATGTGCATGTAGCCTATCTTGCGCAATTTCTCCGCCACGCGAGTATAATTTCCGTCTGTCAATAATTTCGGCATTTCGTCCGGGCCGATTTCAATGCGGGCCAGCGACGCTGGATGCGCTCCGGAGGTCAATTGATGATGCCGGACGCGGACATCGTAAAAGCCAAGATCGCGCAAAACGTATTCCGCCTCTTCAATCATGCGCAATTTTTCCGGCGAAACAGTCTCGCCATACGGCACGCGTGAACTCAGGCAGGCCATCTGCGGCTTGTCGGCGGTCGGCAAGCCGAATTGCGCGGAAAGGGCGCGAATATCCGCCTTGGTCAAACCCGCTTCCTTGAGCGGCGCGCGCACTTGAAATTCCCCCGCCGCTTGCGCCCCCGGTCGATGATCCCCAACGTCACTCGCATTTTCTCCATAGGCAACAACGGCGAATTTTCGTTCGCGCGCGAGCGGAGTCAATTGCGTGAACAATTCGTGTTTGCAGAAATAGCAGCGATTATTCGGATTGGAAACGTAAGCCGGATTATCAAATTCCGATGTTTTAATAATCTCAAGCGGAATGGAAAACTGGCGAGCCAGCGCCACCGCCTCCTCCAATTCACGGCGCGGCAAACTTGGAGAATCGGCAATCGCGGCGAGGCATTTGTCGCCCAGCACTTGGTGCGCGACATAGCCCAAAAAAACCGAATCCACTCCACCCGAATACGCGACAAGGCACGAACCGTAGGAGCGCAAGAGCGATTGCAATTTTTCGAGTTTGTCCAAAGCCACGACTCAATTTGCCATGCAATGCGGTGGTTGTCGAGGCGAGGCCTCCTACCCCTGAACTGAAATAATGAACCTTTTGGGGCATTGCCGTTATTAATGTGCATGAACGCTATCAAATCGGTCTGTTTATCATTTCTGGTTTTCGCGGGCGCGGCTGGCGTGGCGGGAGGCCAGCCGGTCCGCACCAACATTAATCCGTCCCTAACCTATTACCGGGCATTTGAGCTTGCCCCGGACTTTTCGCCAAAGGATCGGGACTATTTGTATACCAACGAATGGAGAGGCCAGAAGCTGCCGGATCGTTTTGGAGAGTTGGTTGCGGAGTATGATTCGGAGTTTCGACTCCTCCGCCAGGCGGCGACTTCCACAGCGCTGTGTGATTGGGGGGTTGATTGGAGCGCGGGACCGGGCGCATTGATTCCCCACCTCTCTCGCATCAAGGCCACGGCCAACGCGGCGCGGTTGCGCGCCATGTGGGATTTGCAGCACGGGCGTCAGAGCGACGCCCGGGAGGATTTGCTGGCCACGCTGTCGCTGGCCCGGCACGGGGCCAGTGACGGGTGTTTGATCGGGGCCTTGGTGGAGATCGCCGTGGAACGCAGCGTTTGCGCCACGGCGGCGGAGAATTTCAACCAGTTTTCTGTCGAGTCCCTGCAACGGATCGCGGAAGCCTTCAACTCGCCGCCCGCCCGGGGCACCATCGCCGCGTGCATTCCGATGGAAGAATTGTGCTTCGAGAAATGGATGATCAGCCGCGCTGTGGAATTGCAGAACGAGAACCGTGGAAATGACGCAAAGGCGATGGAAGGCCTTCAGAGAATTTTTGATTTCGTGGCATCGAGCGGCGACGGGCAAAATGAAGCGAATACCCACTGGAAAGAAATTGCCGCCGCCGCGGGCGGGACAAGCGACGGCGTGATCAAGCTCCTGAGGGATATGGATTCGATTTATGGGAGGCTGGAAAAAATTGAGGCTCTGCCGTTCGCGCAATACCAGGAACAAATGCCGAAGTTCAGCGCGGAAGTGCAGAATTCCTCCAACCCCTTTATCCACGAGTTTCTTCCGGCCCTGGACAAATGCCGCCCGCGGGAATTTGCCGCGTTGGCGGACATGGCAATGGTTCAAGCCGCTGTGCAGTACAAACTGCATGGCGAACCGGGTCTGCGGAGCATTCCCAACCCTTGCGGCAACGGGGCCTTTGCGATCAAGAGATTTATGTTTGACGGCGTTGACCGAGGCTTTGAATTGGACGCCTCCTACGCGGGGCTGGGTTATCCGGAAGTCCTTATTTTTGAGGAGACGGACGGGCCTCCCTTCCTGGTTTTTGGCAAGAACGCGGGCAAGGCGCCGGCGCCTTAGCAAATCACGGAGCGGGCAATTTCTTTCTGGAACTGCCTGGTTTTTCCAGACCTAATTCCAGGTGTGTTCAGCTTGAGTCCATCCATTGTGGAGAGCGCGATTCCAGAAACTCGGAGTCTCCTGCTTAGGGCTCGAGAGGGCGACTCCGGTGCGTTTGGAGAGGTCTGCCAGACTTATGCGGCGCGGCTTTTGCGACAAGCCGTCGCGCTCAGTGGGGATGCCGCCCTCGCAGAAGACCTGGCGCAAGACACGCTGGTGGAGGCTTGGAAATCGCTGCGCCGCTACGATGGCCGCTGCCAGTTCTTTACGTGGCTCTGCGCCATCCTGCTGAACCGTTACCGCAACACCATCCGCCGGAAGCGCTGGCCGCTGTTTTCCTGCATCACAGCAGACGATGATGAAGAATTCCAACGCAGCCTCAATCAAGTCGTTGATCATGAACCTTTGCCCGACCAGTTCGCCGTGCAGCGCGACCAGGCGGCGCTTGTCTGGCGATGCATTCAAACGCTGCCTCCGAAGCAACAGCAAGTCATTCATTTGCGATTTTACGTCGACGATTCCCTCGACGGAATTGCTGCCGCCCTCGGCTGTTCTGAAGGAACGGTGAAATCGCGTTTGTTCCATGCCTTGGAAAACTTGCGCGGCATGAAAGCCCTGCGCGGCCAATTCATCCAACCGGAGGCGAAACCCAAGACTTTATGAATCCCTGTCGAAAATACCGGAAGCAAATTGCCTGGCTGGCAATGGATGCCTTGGAAATCCAAGTTGAATCCAAGCTTCTGGCACATTTGAAAGCTTGTGCCGCGTGCCGCTGCTATCTGGAAGAGATTTCCAACATCGCGGGAAACTTGCGTGGAGCAGAACCAGGGGCGGACATCCAGCCAACCGCATTATTCCATCGGCGGGTGGCCGGAGCGCTTTCGTCCGCGGGACGCCCTTCGGGCGACTCTAGGTGGAACTGGAGGTTTTCATTCGCAGTTGGGTCTGCCGCGGCGCTCGCGATTTTGGTGTGGGTGGCCGCGTGGCCATTTGGTGGCGCTCCCAGGCGCGCGTTTGTTGGCAATCGCTCCGCTGCAGCCTCGGGGCAAAAGGCCGATCAGGAACCAACTTTTTTCAACTACGAAAGCGCAGCCCATAAGTCGTTGGACAAATTGGACGAATTGCTCACGGAGCAGGGCGAAAGAAATCAGGATTCGCCTCCGATATTTACCGCCGGCACTCTCCTATCCAACAGCGCCGAGTAACCGCGCAATCACATCAAGTTCACGGGATCAATATCGATTGAGATCGTCACACCGTCGGGTAGATTCAGCGCGGCGCAAAGTTCCTGCAGGACGGGACTCAGCTTCATGATGTGGCGCGTGCGCAGCATGATTTGGTAGCGATAGAGCGTCTCGGCGCGGGCGAGGGGGGCGGCGGCGGGGCCGGAGATGGTGAGATCGCCGACGGAGGCGGCGCGCTTTTCGAGTTCCTGCTTTACGTGAGCGGCGGACAATTTCACTTTGTCTTCGTTGCGCCCCTTGAGAAGCAGCAGCGCGATGCGGCCCGTCGGCGGATATTTCAATTGCTGGCGGAATTCGATTTCCTGCTCGTAGTAGCCGTTGAAATCGTGGCGGCGGGCGTATTGAATGGCGGGATGAAACGGGGTGAACGCCTGCACGATCACTTCGCCCTCCACATCGCCGCGCCCGGCCCGGCCGGCCACTTGCGTCAATAATTGAAATGTCCGTTCGCCCGCGCGAAAATCCGGCACGTGCAGGCCGAGATCGGCGTAAATGATGCCGACCAGCGTGACGTTCGGAAAATGCAGGCCCTTGGCGATCATCTGCGTGCCGACGAGAATGTCTGTTTTGCCGGTGCGGAAATCTCCGAGGATGCGGCGGTAATCCTCCTTGCGTTTGAGCGCGTCGGAATCCATTCGCTGCACGCGCGCGTGCGGAAACAATTTGGCCAGCGTGGCTTCAACTTTCTCCGTCCCCATGCCGGCAAAACGGATCGCGGGATTGCGGCATTTTGGATCGGGACAGACAGTCGGGGCGGGGACATCGTGCGCGCAAATGTGGCACTTCAATCGCCCGGCTTGGCGGTGATATGTAAGCGCCACGCTGCAATTCGGGCACTCGGCCACGTAGCCGCACAGCGGGCACTGCATAGAAGTGGCAAATCCGCGCCGATTCAAGAAAAGCAGCGTCTGCTCCTTGCGCTCAAGGCGTTTGTGAATCGCCTCTTTCAATTGGGGCGAAAACATCGGCGGGCCTTTTTCCTGGCGCGCCGCCTGGCGCATATCGACCACGCGCACCGCCGGCATTTTCTTATTGTCAGCGCGAATGGGCATGTCGAGCAGGCGGTACTTTCCCTTCTGCGCGTTGTAGGAGCTTTCCATCGACGGCGTGGCGGAGCCGAGGACAACCACCGCATTCTCCATCCGTCCACGAACGACCGCGACATCGCGCGCGTGGTAGCGGGGCGCCTCCTCCTGCTTGTAGGAATACTCATGCTCTTCGTCGACAATGATCAGCCCGAGCGGATCGACCGGGGCGAAGACGGCGGAGCGCGCGCCAATGACGATCCGCGCCCGGCCCTGGCGGATTTTGTGCCATTCGTCATGGCGTTCGCCTGCGGACAAGTGGCTGTGAAGCACGGCGACGAGCGTTTTTACCGGCCCGGAACTGAAGCGCGCCTTGAATCGCTCGACGGTCTGCGGTGTCAACGAAATTTCTGGCACCAGCACAATGGCGCCCAGGCCTCTTTGCAGCGCGTGCGAGATGGCTTGCAAATAAACTTCCGTCTTGCCGCTGCCGGTGACGCCGTGAAGAAGAAACGCCGGCTTCGCCTTGCCGGATTCGGCGGAGCCGATATCGGCGGTGATTTCCGCGACGGCGCGCGCCTGGCCGGCGTTAAGTTCCAGCGCGGTCGTTGGCAAAATGGTTTCGCGCGCATAAGGATCGCGCTCGGAAATTTGCGGGGCGATGTGAAGCAATCCTTTGTCTTCAAGCCGGCGGAGCGTTTGCGCGGTGGTGTTCGCGCTTTGGAGAATTTCCTGCAACGGCATTTCCTTCGCGGCCCGAACCATCTCAAGAATCTCCGACTGGCGCTTGCTTAACTTTGGCTGCATGCCAGGCGCGGAAAGGGCGCGGACGCAAAGCTGTTCGCGCCAACCTTCCTTTTCCTTGCGCACAGCTTCCGGGAGGACGCTGCGCAAAGCAATTTCCGGCGGGCAGCAGTAGTATTCGCCGAGCCAGCGGGCCAGTTCGAGAATCTTCGGCGTGACGTGCGATTGGCGGCCAATCGTCTTGATGATCGGGCGGAGAATCGAATGCGGAGAAGTTTCCGGCAGCGCGGTGACGCAGCCAAGCACCTGCCGATTGGCAAACGGAACTTTGACCCGCGTTCCAACTTCGATTGCTTCCTGCAATTCTTCGGGAACGAGGTAATCAAATTCCTTGCCCAGGGCGATATCCAGCGTCACGCGCGCGATCACGACGGAAAATAAGCGCAAGGGCTGGCAAATACGAAGGCAATTTCACGCTGTGCGCCATCGATCCGAGGAAAGCCCGGCCGGGCGAGGCTGCCGAGCTTTCCCCGGTTCCAGGATGGCTCCTAACGCGCGGACAGGACATCCGCGCATTCGGGATGGCGTTGAAAATAGGTGGCGATGTAGGAGCATCGGGGGCGCACTTTCCACTGTCGCAGGCGCGCTTCGGTAATCGCCGCCTTCACCAGCTCCGCTGCCACGCCGCGTCCGCGCCACGCGTCCGGCACGTAAGTGTGATCGAGCATCACTTCATCCCCGTGAATGGCGTAGCTGAGGAAGCCGACTTCGCTTTCCAGCCGGACTTCAAAACGCTGTTCCTCGGGAACATGCTTGACTTCAATTTGCGAATTTTCCATGCAGCTCGACAAATGGTAATTTATTTTTGATTTAGCCGCGAGACCAAGTTTGCGATTTCCCCGAGCGCTCAAATTCCCCTTGAAGTTTGATGGAGATGGCCGCTATTTCTTCTCGGCTTGAATATGAATAATTTAATTTCGCGCCGGGCGGCGGCGCTGACCCCGTCGATCACCCTCGCCATTGATTCCAAGGCGAAACAAATGAAGGCCGAGGGAATGGATGTCATTGGCTTCGGCGCGGGGGAACCGGATTTTGCCACGCCTGCCCATATTGTTGAGGCGGCCATCAAGGCATTGCGCGATGGATTCACGAAATACACCGCCAGCAGCGGCATTCTGGAATTGCGCCAGGCCGCCGCGGACAAATTCAAACGCGACAACGGACTGGCCTACAAGCCGTCGCAAATTATTATTTCCTGTGGTGGCAAGCATTCCTGCTGCAACGTCATCCTCGCCACCTGCAATCCCGGCGACGAAGTGATCATTCCCGCGCCTTACTGGCTGAGTTATCCGGAGATGGCGCGGCTGGCGGAGGCGACACCGGTTTTCATTGAGACGTCGGACAAGACGGAATTCAAAATCACGCCGGATCAATTGCGGGCCGCCATCACGCCGCGCACGCGCTTGTTCATTCTCAATTCTCCGAGCAACCCAACCGGCTCCATTTACACGCGCGAGGAAATCAAGGCCCTTGGCGACATTTGCGTCGAGAAGAACGTGCTCATCATGAGCGACGAAATTTACGAGAAGCTCGTTTACGATGGCGCGGAGCACACCAGCGTGGCGGCATTTTCACCCGAGCATTACAGCCACACGATTGTCGTGCATGGCCTGGCCAAGGCCTACTCGATGACCGGTTGGAGAATAGGTTTGACAGCCGCGCCGGAGCCGATTGCCAAAGCCATCGACGCCATTCAAAGCCACAGCACGAGCAATCCGGTGTCGTTCTCGCAAAAGGGCGCGGTGGCCGCGCTCAATGGCTCGCAGGATCATCTTCCGCTTTGGCTGGCGGAATTCGCCAGGCGCCGGTCCTACGCGTGGAACCGATTGAACTCGATGCCCGGCGTATCGTGCGTGAACGCGAAGGGCGCATTCTATCTGTTTCCGAACATCTCGGGGACCGGACTCGGCTCGCTGGATTTTTGCGCGCAGCTTCTGGAGCAGGAAAAAGTTGCGGCGGTTCCCGGCTCGGCCTTTGGAGCGCCTGATTATATTCGGCTCAGCTACGCCACCAGCATGGAGAACATCGAGAAGGGCCTCGACCGCATCGAGAAATTCGTGCGCGCCCGCGCGAAGTAATCCAATCCCTTCGCGGCAGGGCGATGCTCTGCAGAGCCCTGAATGGAATTACGGCGCTTAACGTGCTCACCACGATAAACGCCGTTGCGCAAAACCTCCAAAATCCAGTCGGGGCTCGAAAGAGTCTCGCCCCACCGAGATGAACTCCTAGTCCGTCTCCGCCGATTTGCGCGGGAATTTCTCGTCCATCATCGCGGCATTGTAAACGAACGCGGCCATGATGGTGGACGCCTGCTTCAAATCATCCGCTTGAATGCGGTCAAAGACGTCCTGATTCGAATGATGCGTGCGGGTTGAATAATCGAGCGGATCCTGGATGAACTGGAATCCTGGCAATCCGATGTCGTCGAACGAAACGTGATCGGTCGATCCGGTGTTGGAGGCCGTGATTGTTTCCGCGCCGTCTTCGTGGAATGGCTCGAACCACTTCGTGAAGATTGGCTTGGTCGCCGAGTCGCCCTGCATGTAAATGCCGCGGATTTTTCCAGCGCCATTGTCGAGATTGAAGTAAACCGAAAGCTTATCAAACTCCGGGCCTTTGATCAGCTTGGGCGGAGGAGGTTCCGCGACGGTGTTGGTATCGTCATCGGACGGCGGGCGGCGGAAACCACGATTGCGCGGCGCGTTGGTGCCGTAGTTTCCGAAGTGGTTCGAGACATAAGCGCGCGAGCCGAGCAACCCTTCTTCTTCACCCGACCAGAGCGCGATGCGAATGGTGCGGCGCGGCTGCAAACCGGCCGCTTTGATGATGCGCACCGCTTCCATCGCTGCAGCGACCCCGACGCCGTTGTCGGTGGCGCCGGTGCCGGATTGCCAGGAATCCATGTGCCCGCCGAGCATGACGATTTGGTCCTTCAGATCAGTGCCGGGAATTTCGGCGATGGTGTTGTAAGCCATCGGATCATCGGTGTAATACTTGACCTTGAGATCGACTTCCATTTTCGGCGTCACGCCAAATTGCGTCATGCGGACCAGGCGGTTGTAATCCTCCGCCGCCATCGTGATTTGTGGAGGCATGGGAGGCGCGTTCAGCGAATAATAACTGGGTGGGCGGGGTCCCGCGGGGCCGGGGCCAAAGCCAGCGGTTGTGTTCGTATTCGTGCTTGGCACGGACGCCTGGGAGACAAAAATCGTCCCGCCGTCGCCCTGCGAGCTCTCGCTGATGACGAGGCCCACTTTTTCCTTCATCAAGAATGCGAGCAATCGGGGGCCGCGCATCCGATCCGCGCCGCCGAATCGCCCTCCGGGGCCGCCGCCAAAGCGATTCGTGCCGCCACCGAATCTGTTCGTCCCGCCCCGGATGCGCTGGGGACGGTCGGCGTTGCCGGTCATCTCCGCAAGCCGCGTGAGATTGCTTTCCGTTTGGCGTGTGAAGATCGGTTCCGTGCGGGGGAAGAGTTCGCGCATGGGCGAGATAAGGACAATTTTGCCAGCCAATTGGCCTTTGTAACTTTCGAGGTTGGAGGTGCCGACGTTGCCCATGTAAACCACGTCGGCCTTCAATGTTTTTGACAGGCCTGGCGTCCAGGCGTTGGGGCAGGCGATCACCGGATAATCGAGCGGCTCGGTGACTTGCGCGGAAAAATGCTTCAGCTCCCAGCCGCGGCCAAACGGCCCCCACGATTCAAGATGCGCGTTGCTCAAGCCCCACTCGGTCAACTTCGATTTCGTCCATTCATTGGCGCGCTTGAGGCTGGGCGAGCCAGTGAGGCGCTCGCCGATGACATCGCTCAAATAGCTGAGCGTGGTCATGGCTTGGGAGTTGGACATGCCCTCCTTTTTGATGCGGGCGATGGCTTCGTCCGCTGAGATGGCAGGGGCGTCCGCCGCGAGGGCGGGCTTCGGCGCGAAACACGCGAAGCCGGCGGCAATGACGAGGGCAAGGGCGGTTTTATGCAGCGATGATTTTTCCATAGGAAGGCAAGGGTTAGTTTTCCGTTTATGCTGACGCAACACGGAAGCGTATTGTAGACACTCGCCGTCTCCGCGCAACAACTAATCGTCGTGCAGAATTTTCGCCAACATTGCTTTACTTCGGGCCGCGGAATGGCATCAACCCGAAATGCAGCAAGAGCCAGACGGGCGCCGCGAAGATGAGAATGGCCCCGAGGCGCGCCCACGTCCACGACAGGGCGCTGGCTTGCATCGGGAAAATCATGATCATGAAATAATTGGCGAACCGCGTCTGGCCGAGGAAACGGCCGTGCTTCGGAAATTTTTTGCGCAATCCGCTCACCAACGAAACGAGGCCAAACACAATCACCATGAACGTCACCAGCATTTTGACAGGCCGCATCGCCGCGGATTCAATCAAATGCGATTGATAACCTGAGGACGTGAAATTCGGGTAGAGCCATTGCGCCCCCGCCCAAAGGAAACAAAACCCGGTCTGGACTGCGGTGCGGAAACTGGCTTTGCTCGACGTCACTTCGTTTAACAGCAGGGCGAAATAAATCGGCACGATTCCCCAAACCAGATTGATGCGCTCAAAAGGCGTCGCCAGCAAATTAACGAAGATCGACCAGTAATGACTCATCTGGCGGAAATTTAGATTTTCGAAGGGGCGGAGGAAAGAAATTTGAATCTGGAACAGCGGAGGGGATCACGTTCTTTGGTTGCGGCTTTGCCGCGCTGCGTCCTTGGGCCTTGCGCCCTTGCGTTGAGATCCCCATCCTTTGTTAACTTTTCAAAATCGCAAATTACGGCCATGTTTTCGCCGTGAAAGCGAAAAAGAAAAAGTTGGCTTTGCCGCGGCGGAAGTGGACAATCTCGCCGGTAACGAAGGTTAAGCCCTCCGGAAAAGTTTACTCCCGAGTCAAGACCAAGCGTTCCGCCAAGCAACATGAGTCCTAAAGAAGTGCTGAAACTGGGATTGCCCAAGGGAAGTTTGCAGGATGCCGCCCTGGCCAAGATGGCCAAGGCGGGCTTCCACATTCAGGTCAGCAGCCGTTCCTACGCGCCGTATGTTGACGACGAAGAGATGTCCGTTCGGCTCATTCGAGCCCAGGAAATCAGCCGCTACGTCCAGCACGGTTATCTTGACTGCGGCCTGACCGGCCACGATTGGATCGTCGAGAACGGCTCCAAGGTTCATGAAGTCGGCGAATTTCAATTCAGCAAAGCCACCAGCCAGCCAGCCCGCTGGGTGCTTGCGGTGCCGGAAAATTCCCCCATCAAATCGCCGAAGGATCTGCAAGGAAAACGCATCGCCACCGAAGTCGTCAACATTACGAAACGCTACCTGCGCCAGCACAAGGTGAAGGCGGAAGTGGAGTTTTCCTGGGGCGCGACCGAAGTCAAAGCGCACGAATTGGTGGATGCGATTGTTGAAATCACCGAGACCGGCTCGTCGCTTCGGGCGAATAAATTGCGCATCGTGGACACGCTATTGGTTTCCACACCGCGCCTGATCGCCAATCATGACTCGTGGAAGAATCCGTGGAAACGGAAAAAAATCGAGACACTTGCCATGCTGCTGCGCGGGGCGCTCGATGCCGAAAGCAAAGT
Source organism: uncultured Verrucomicrobiae bacterium (assembly GCA_963764165.1). Lineage (GTDB taxonomy): Bacteria > Verrucomicrobiota > Verrucomicrobiia > Limisphaerales > Palsa-1400 > Palsa-1400. The sequence goes on along the minus strand of CAVXRD010000001.1, from coordinate 737,403 downwards.
CGGCTTGAAAATGAATTTGCGGCAAGAGAATTTGGACAGTCTCCTGAAAACCCTGCCCGCGCTGAGGAACCCAACTGTCTCCAGCCTGAGCTTGACCGGCTGGGTGGCTGTGGAGACAATCATTGACGAAAAGGTTGTCCGGGAATTAATCCCTCAATTGAAGGCAGCAGGGGCGGAAGGAATTATTGAATATCCTTTGAACAAAGTGGTATATTGACCGGGCATTTATGAACAACTAATTATGGGATCACTAAAAAAACGACGCAAAAGCAAGATCAACAAGCATAAACGCCGCAAAAAGCTGCGCGCTAATCGGCACAAAAAACGCACCTGGCAGAAATAGCTGGTGTCGGTGGGTTTTGGAGGGTTGTTCACAACCCCTTCGGCGCGCGGAAAACGGATTCTCTTGGACTCCGTCATGGACCGCATGAAGGCAATTCAATTCATCCTTGTTTTCGGGTTATCCGGGCTGCTCTTGCCGGGTTGCGCGACAACTCCCCCTCGTTCCACCGCGGCGGCGCCGGCGTCTTCACAAAAAGACCCGGCCCATGCGTCTGCTTTTGCCACTGGCAACGCAGACGCGTTCGCCCACTATGCCGCAGGCGAATCCTATTTGAACAACGCTGATCCCGCTGGCATGGCACGGCAATGGGAGGCATCCGCCTTGGCTGATCCCTCCAATGAGAGTCTCGTCATCCAGGTGACCGAAGAGCTTTTGGAGGAAAAGGAAAACGATCGGGCCTTGGCGCTCCTGACCAAATCCGCCGCCCGTCCCGATGCTTCGGCGGTGATTTTGTCATGGCTCTCGCGGGTGCAACTGGCGGCCAATCACCCCCGCCAGGCGCTGGCGACAAGCAAGCTGGCCATTCAGCGCGCGCCTGGGATGCTCGACGGTTATGGCTGTCAATTAGAAGTTTTGTTCCATGATAAAAATTGGCCCGAAGCGGACAAAACGCTTCACCGGGCCGCCCGCGATATTCGGCCGGAGCCTAATCTCCTGATGGCGGTGGCCGACCTTTTTGGCGAGTATTTGAAAGCGATGCCGAAGGATTCCGAAGCCGAAGCGTCCGCCGTGGCTTTGCTCGACCGCGCGGCCCAATGCCGTTTCACCAATCCGCGGCTTTGGGAGCGGCTGGCCGATAGTTATGCGCGGTTCAACAAGGAGCCCAGGGCCATCGAAATCCTCAACCGGCTGCTGGAGGAAAATCCGAATGCGTCGCCGATTCGCGATGAGCTTCACCAGAAACTCGCCGGCATTTACATCCAGACCAATGATCGCACCAACGCCACCAAGCAGCTTCAGGCGCTGGTGAGCGGCAATCCGAATCATTATCCGCGCGCGTGGTTTGTGCTGGGCGAACTGGCGTATGAAGGGACCAATTTTGTGGAGGCGGCGGAGGATTTTGCCAACGCGCTGATGTGGGATCAGACGATTGAGCAGGCGTATTACGACCTGGCGCTCGTTCAACTGGAATTGCACCGTGACACCGAAGCGTTCGAGACATTGGACAAGGCACAAAGGCATTTCGCGAAGACGTTTGGCTTCGAGTTTTATTCCGGCGTGGCCTATGCGCGCCTGAAGAAATTTGACCAGGCCATACCCCATTTCAAGGAAGCGGAAGTGATTGCGGAGGCTTCTGACCGCTCGAAATTGGACCAGCGGTTTTATTTCCAATTCGGCGCGGCTTGCGAGCGGGCTAAGGATTTCAAGAACGCCGAAACGTATTTGCAGAAGTCAGTCACGCTCGCGCCGGATTTCGCGGAAGGGTTGAATTACCTCGGCTACATGCTGGCGGATCGCGGCGAGCAATTGGGGCGCGCGCGGGAATTGATCGAGAAAGCGCTTAACCTGGAGCCGACCAACGGCGCTTTTCTTGACAGCTTTGGCTGGGTCCTCTTGAAGCAGAACCAGCCGCGCCAGGCACTCCCGCAATTGCTCAAAGCCATCCAATACACCACGCCGCCCGACGCCACCGTCTTCGACCATTTGGGCGAGGTTTATCTTGCCCTGCATGAGGTTGACAAGGCGGTCGACTCTTGGAAAAAATCCTTCTCCATCGAGCCGAACGACGAGGTTAAACGGAAGCTGGAGCAGTATTCCACCGGCAGCCTCTGACGCGTGCACTTTTCGAAACATTACACGTTGGAGGAAGCGCGGGCGCTGCTTCCCCGGATTCGCGAATGGCTGGCTCAATTGGAGGGCTGCCAGGAACGGCTCCAAGCCCACGAAGAACGCGTCACCGCTCTCATGGCGGACGGCGACGATGTCGGCGGCGAAGCGGTGAATCAATACATCAAAACGCTGGCCCGCTGCCATACAGTGCTGTCTGAATTCCGCGTGCGGGAAATTCAGTTGAAAGATTGGAGCCGCGGCCTCATTGATTTTCCAGCGATGCGGGACGGGCGGGAGATTTTTTTGTGCTGGGAAAAAGATGAGGAAGACATCGAATTCTGGCACGACCTCGAAGCGGGCTATATCGGCCGCGAACGAATTTAGCATCTCGATTTTAGCTTCTAATATATGCGCATTATTGGCGGAAGCGCTGGCGGCATTCTGCTCAAGGCGCCGAAAGGTTTCGATGTTCGGCCCACTCCGGATTTGGTGCGCCAGGCAATTTTCAACAGCCTCGGCGAACGGGTGGTGGGAGTGCGCGTGCTGGAACTGTTTGCCGGGACAGGGGCGTTGAGCCTGGAATGCTTGAGCCGCGGCGCGGCGGCGGCGGTCTGCATCGAAAAATCCTCCAAGCACGCCGATTTCATTCGCAAAAACATGGAGACAACGGGGATTCCCTCCAGTGTCTTGAGCATCCGCGTGCAGGATGCCTTTACGGCAATTCATCAACTAGCTGCCGAGAAACGTCCGTTTGATTTGATCCTGGCCGACCCTCCCTACGGGGAAAAAAACGTTGGCCGCCGCTCCAGTTCGTTTGCGCAAAAGTTGCTGGATGAACCCGCGCTGGGCGGCTTGCTGGTGGACGGCGGATTGTTTGTGCTAGGCCACACCAAACGCGACACGCTGACCATTCCGCCCGATTGGGAGGAAAGAAAACAGCTCAAGCACGGCGACACCGTCATGCGCTTTCTCCGGCGGAGTTCAAAGCCTTAGAGCGATCCGTAGCATTACTCCCATAATTCCCATTCCTCCCATCAAAAATGGGAATAATGGGATTGCCCCCCAGCCTCGCCCTGCCGAGATTTACTAGACGCGACGCGAGATTGCACTTCCCACTCCTCCACCATCCAACTAAACTGCCACCGTGCAATTTCAGATAATATTCAACCCAACCAGCGCCGCCGAACTGGCGAAGATGCCGCGCGAATTGCAGCTTAACATCCTGGGCGAATTTCGCGGCCTGCCCAAGGAAGTCCTTAAGAGCGACCCCCATCATTTTGGCAAATTGGAGCGCGCCGGCAAGACGCTGCAGCGCTTCCGCCTCGGCGATTACCGGGTTTACTTCGAGCGCCACGAATTGGGCGTCGTCGTCCACCGGATTTTGAGCCGCAACACGCTCAAGGATTTTCTCTACCGCTCCAGCCTCCCCACCGGCGAAGACGAGGCGCTGCAAGCGAACCCGAAATTCTGGGAGATGATCGAATCGGCCAGCCAAACCGCGCCCAAGAAGGCGTGAGCGAGATTGCCGCCGTTTCGCTTAACGGAGCGCGGCTGTGTCGAAGACCAGCCGCAGCAGCTTCGAAACAAGTGGCGTGTCGGGAAGAGACCGTGACTCGCCAGTCGCAGTTCTGAGGTTTTTATATGTTTGTCGACGATAGCTACCACAAGATTCGTTTTCGGTTGTTTGAGCGTTGCTGCGGCTGGTCTTCGACACAGCCGCGCTCCATCTTTCGGCCTGCGTCCATCACCCACTTTCGATCACACCTCGGCGTAAGTCCGAATCAAAGAATCGGTTTGCTCCTTCCCAACCAGAACGCATAGAGTGGTTCCCATGCTGCAAACTTTGGAAAGCGGCGGAGTTCAGGAAAGCGCGGCTGCTATTTCGGCGCAATACTTGAAGGCTTTTCGTTTCATGCTCCTTTCGAGGACGCTGGACGAAAAAATGGCCGGACTCTACCGCGCGGGCAAAATTCAAGGCGGTGTCTTTCTCGGAAAAGGCCAGGAGGCGCTGAGCGTTTCCCTCGGCCTCGCTTTGCGCAAGGGTGATATTTTCGCCCCGCTCATCCGCGACGGCGCTGGCCGGCTCGCCTTCGGCGAACCGACGTTGGACAGCGTGCGGACGTATCTTGGCTCCGCCCTCGGCCCGATGCGTGGGCGTGATGGGAATGTCCACCGCGGCCGCCCCCGTGAAGGTTTGTTAGCGATGATCAGCCACCTCGGGGCCATGATTTCTGTCGTCAATGGCGCGTTGATGGCCCGCCGATTTCAGAGGAAAGAGGGATGCGTCGGCGCAGCTTGCCTAGGCGATGGGGCGACTTCCACCGGCGCGTTTCACGAAGGTTTGAATCAAGCCGCTGTCGAACATCTGCCGCTGGTCTTGATCGTGGCTAACAATCAATTCGCCTATTCCACTCCGAATAACCGCCAGTTCGCGTGCCGCGATCTCGCAGACAAAGCGGCGGGTTATGGAATCCCCGTGCGGCACGTGGACGGCACGGATTTGGAAGAATGCCTTCGCGTCGTTTCGGCTGCCGTGGCGCAGGCTCGGGCGGGTGGCGGGCCGCAGATGGTCGTGGCGACATTGCTCCGGCTTTGCGGGCATGGCGAGCACGACGATGCCCATTATATTGACGCGGAATTGAAGAAAACCCCGCTCGGCCGAGATTGCTTGAAAGTGGCGGAGGAACGCATTTTGTGGGAAGGCTGGGCTGGGGCGGAAGCCATCCGTGAAATGCGGCAGCAAGTGGCGCAGGAGGTCGATGAAGCCGTCGCCACCGTTCAACGCGAGCCCGCGCCCGATCCCTACAAGGAAAGCTGGTGCGCGCTGTCATCCAAGCATTTGACAGAGGTTTTTGAAGTGCCCGCGGACCTTGCGTCGCAGCCATGAGCATTACGTATCTCGAGGCGATTCGCGAGGCGCAAGCCAAGGCGTTGGCGGATGATCCCCGCGTGTTTATTTACGGGCAGGACATCGGCGCATTCGGCGGCGCGTTCAAAGCGACGAAGAATCTTGCCGCGCAATTTCCCGGCCGCGTGCTCGACGCGCCCATCAGTGAAGATGCGATTGTCGGGGCGGCCATTGGCGCGGCCATCGAGGGAATGAGGCCCATTGTGGAAATGCAGTATGCGGATTTTTCCACGCCTGGGCTCAATCAAATCATCAACCAGGCGGCCACGCTTTTTTGGCGCACGAATGTGCCGTGTCCCATCACCATTCGCCTGCCCAGCGGCGGAACGTCTGGCGCCGGACCGTTCCACAGCCAGAGCCTTGAGGCGCTTTACGCGCATTATCCCGGCTTGGTCGTGATGACGCCGGCGACGGTCGAGGATGCTTACAGCATGCTGCTGGAAGCGGTGGCCATTGATGACCCGGTTATTTTCTGCGAACACAAAAGATTGTATTACCACCTGAAAGCGCCCGCGCTGCCGACCGAAGCGATGCCGGTTGGAAAAGCACGCATCGCACGGGCTGGGCGCGACCTGACGATTGTCGCTTACAGCGCCATGGTGCAGGACGCGCTGGCTGCCGCCGAGGAATTGTCCGCCGAAGGTTCGGAGGTCGAAGTGGTCGACTTGCGCACGGTGAAGCCGCTGGACACGGATACAATCATGGCATCCGTCGCGCGCACGGGGCGGCTGCTGTGCGTGGGCGAATCTTTCCCGTGGGGCGGCGTGACCGCGGAAGTCATCGCGCGGGTTGCCACGGAAGGATTCGGCTTGCTCGACGCGCCTCCGCAGCGGCTCAACGCCAAGGACACTCCGATTCCATTTCATCCAAATCTCTGGCTTGTGCATCGTCCGACCGCGCAAAGCGTCTGTTCCGCCGCGAGAAATTTGCTGCAAATGTAACATGAAACAACTGCCCATCATCATGCCGCAATTGGGCGAATCCATCGCCGAGGCGACCATCATCACTTTCCTGGTGCAGCCCGGCGAAATCGTCGCCGCCAATCAGGACGTCATTGAAGTTGAGACCAACAAGGCGACCATGAACGTCGCCGCCCCGTGCGGGGGGAAAGTTGTCGATTTGACAGCAAAATTGTCCGAGAGCTACCCGGTCGGCGCCGTGCTGGGCCACATTGAATTGAGCGAGGAGGAAGCGCAGCGCCTCGGACTCGACAACGATGATCCCGGCCTCACCGCCCCCCCCGAATCGGCGGAACGCGGCGGCGTGTCCGAACCCCGCCAGTCCGTTCAGCCGATGGTGCGGGGACTGCCCGTTCCCGCCAATGCCGGGGGCGCGAGTTACATGTCCCCGCGCATGAAAGCGCGCATGAGCGAATTGGGATTGCACGCGGCCGATCTGGCTGGCCTCGCGGGAAGCGGCGCGGCGGGGCGCGTGACCATCCAGGATTTTGAGGCATTTCTAGCGCACCTCGATAATAACAAATTGTCCGACGCCTCCACCATGCGCGTCGCTGTTGCCGATGCGATGCGCCGCAGTTGGAGCCGTCCGCTGGCGACGGTTGCGCTGCCATGCCAAATGGAAGTGATGCTCGCGCACCGAAGAGTCAGCGTCCCGAAAATCGGCTTTGCGCTATATGCGCTGCGCGCGCTCGGAATCGCCCTTGCCGAAAACAGCGCGCCAGCCGGCCGTTTGGTTGGAAACAAAATCGTGCATCCGCCCTCGATTGATGTCGGATTTGCCGTTGAAGCCGATGACGGCGTGCTTGTGCCCGTCATGCGTGACGTCGATATTTACCCGCTTTCGACCCTGGTGGTTCGCTACAACGAATTGGTGGAATTGGCCCGCCAGCGCCGCCTCCCGCCAGACGCCACCGGCGGCTCGATTGCCACCGTGACGAATTTTGGAACATTCGGTTTGACATGGGCCACGCCCATTCCGCTGCCCGAGCAAACGCTGGTGCTCGGCCTCGGCGCAAGCCGCAAAGTTCCTTTCTGGGACGAGAAAAAAGGCCAGTTTGTGCCGGTGACCGAATGCAACCTGACGCTGAGCTTCGACCATCGCGTTCTGGACGGAGGCGGCGCGGGCCGATTGCTGTCGCGCGTCGCTTCTTTGCTGCAAACGCCCGAGACGCTTTGAGCTAAGCGCCTTTCTTGGCACGCTCGACAACTTGCGGCCAATTCTTTTCGAACTCGGCTGCCAAGTTCTTAAATGCGGCTTTCTCCGCGTCGCGCCGGGCGCGATCAGCAGATTCGCGTGATTCCCAGGCGTTGGAAAGAACCCGTCGCTTCTCGTTCGACTCCAATGCGGCGTAGATGAAGCCCGTTCGAGTGTCTATCAGCAGCGCTGACGCCGCAACTTGGACAGAGACATGGCGTGTGGGCGAGAGCCCGAGCGAGACGACGGCGAGAGCAACCGAGGCATCTTCATTGTGGAACGACGTGTCAAATGTATAAAGCAACACCATGTCGGCCTTGAGCTTGGCGGCGGCTTCGCGCAAATCGCGATCCGACTCCAGCTTCGAAGGCAGCAGAAGCGTGCTGATGGAGATCAGACCGCCGATGCCTGGCAAGTGGGCCAACCGGTCCAAATCGGCATTATTCTCTGCCTCCTTCGTGGTGATCACGGAATACCGGCCTTCTCCATAAACTCCGCCTTCGGTGTCTGTTTGGTAGCTTCGGTAATGGGACGCCTGGACATGCACCGCCGCGATTCCGGCCGGAAAGCCGGCCGCCGGTTTCGCCGCGAAACTCTCTCTCATGCTGGAACTGGTGATGGTAGAGAGATTCGCCCTGCCACTCGGCGGGATATAAGAGGCACAGCCGCCAAAAAGCATTGCGCCGATCGCCGCAAGGAGAATCAAAGGAGCGCGCATATTGTTTTGTTTTTAAAACCTTCGTTCGTTCACTCAAAGCCATATTGCCTGAGGTAAATGAGCGAACCCGAAGCAAACCATTATTGAGCATTCGACTCATGTGCTGTAAAGTCGTTCAAAATGATTTTCGGCGCGCACTGTTCCACTTCCGGCGGCGTTTGGACTGCGTTTGAACGAGCGGAACGCATCAAGGCCGATTGCATCCAAATCTTCGTCAAGAATAACATGCAGTGGTTTGGGCGCGCGCCGTCGGAGGCGGACGCAGCGCGGTTCAAGGCGGAATGGAAGCGCGTCAAACCCACCGCTGTTTTTGGCCACACGGGTTATTTGATTAATCTAGGCGCGGCTCCTTCGGACAACCGCACGAAGTCCATTGAATCCCTGACTCAGGAAATTAATTTTGCCGGGGCGTTGGGCGTGCCCTTCCTCGTTTTGCATCCCGGCTCCCATACCGGGGCGGGCGAAGCTTCGGGTCTTGCCAACATCGTCACCGGATTGAACGAGGTCATCCGCGCCACGAAAGATTCGAAGGTGCGCATTGCATTGGAAAACACGGCCGGGCAGGGGAGCGCGCTCGGAAATCAATTCGAGCATCTGGCCGCGATCTTCGAGCATGTGGAAACACCCGAGCGGCTCGCCCTTTGCATTGACACAGCGCATCTTTTCGCGGCGGGATTTGATATTCGCACGCCTGCGGGCTGGGACAAAACGATCAAGCAATTGGTCGCGCTGGTTGGCCGCAAAAGCATCGCCGCCTTCCACCTGAACGATTCAAAAACAGATTTGGGTTCGCGAGTGGATCGTCACGAGCACATCGGCAAAGGCAAGATAGGCCTCGAGGCTTTCCGCCACATTGTCAACGATGCGCGGTTCAAGAAAACACCTGGATGCCTTGAAACGTTTAAGTCCGATGATTTGCACGAGGATGTGGAGAATCTCAAGACGCTGAGATCGTTGGTGAGGAAATGACGCGCGACTTGCTTGCGAAGGAAGATGGTTTCGGGTTACACTGGACCATGCCGATGACTAAGGATTCCGTGACCCAGGCAGCCCTCCTGTTGCCACCGTCAGAGCGCGCCGATTTGGCCTGCGATTGACCACTCCTGCGAACGGGCACTCGGCCTATCCTATGAACCTTAAAACGGCAGTTGCCCATGACCGATATTTGCAAGATCCTGGCCACAAAGCTGTTTGTCGAAAGCTTACAGATCCGAGTTGGATATGCTCGCTTTCTCCGCACAGCTTTCTGGCTCAGGCTTTTGCTAATCTCGATCATGGGCAACTGCCGTTTTAAGGATGAATTCCACTGAGGCGCCCATCCCCATAATTCGGGATAAAATCGGGCGTCGGGCAAATCAACCCTTTTATTTCCCTCCGGCTGGCAACAACCGGATCAAATAAATATGACCCGGCGGAGCCTTGTACCCGTAGGGATAATCCTCCACCTGCCCAGCTAGTTCCCCGTTGAATCGCTTCAGCAATTGCTCCAGCGACCCGGCAGTTGACCTGATAAAAGCGTCTTCCACCACCACATATTGGATGTGCCGGGCCTGCAGTTCCGGCAGTCCATCATTCGGCAGCACCCGTTCGACCCGGCGCTGAAACGGCCGCCATAACATCGGTTCCAACGACTGAACCCCCGTGGCGTATCCAACCACCTTGACGTCCCCTGGAATTTGGTGTTCAAAGAAATCCCGATGGCGCTCATAGACCTCGGCAGGGCCGTATAAATTCCGCACGAACGGATGTTTCTGGGCTGCCGGGCGCAGCACCGTTGCCGCAGGCCAGAGTGGATGGCCAGGCTGCAATATCAGCACAGCGCCCGCCAGCGCCATGCTCGAATAGGCCAGTGCCCGCCACCAACGCTGCCGCACCAGCACGGCATTGGCTGCCGGAGCCAGCAGCGCCGGCAGTAAAAATGGATAATATGGCGAAAGCTGCCGTCCCGCCTCGAAACTCGTGACCTTGGCCATGAACAATAACAACAGCCCCCAAGGAGCCCACCTCAACGCGGCGAGTTGCCAGCCTTCCACTGCTGCCGCTGCCGTGGTCTCCTTGCTCGAATGGCCGAAGCGCGCTCGGCAATTTGCCGCCAGCGAAATCAACAGCAGGGAGCCAGTTCCCCACCCCAGCGCGGCTTTTTGTTCGTCCAGCACTGGCGCCAGCTTGCAAAAGCTCTCGAAAGTGGAAAACGGCGCTCCCGCCGCGGAATGCACAAACCGCGTCATCATCTCGTTCCAATGCCGGTAAAATGGGGCAAACGGCGGCGCAAAGGTCTGAAGGGGAAGCGAGAAAAGGTTGCCAAACACGCTCCAGAGCGGCGACGCCGCCGCGATGTTCTGCCATTGCGTCCAGTCGGGGCCCGGATGCCGCGGCACGCCCACCCAATTGCCGTCATGGAACAAGTTGATCACTATCATTGGGATCGCGGAAACCACCAAGGCGGCTAACCCCGCCGCCGTAACCAGCACGGGACGCCGCACTGCAATCCGCCATGCTGGCAATGCAACAATCAGCCCCAATAGCGCCAGCGGCAAGTTCGTCTGCTTCATTCCCGTCGCCAGCGCCGTCCCCAGCATGGCGATGGCCAGGTCCGCCACCCGCCCGGTTTTTTGCGCCCGCAGGCCAAACACGACTGAGGCCATCGCGTAAGGCGCCGCGCAACCATCGTTGGCCAGCCGGCCCGCCTGGAACGCATAGCAAAAACTTGCCGGCAGCAGCCACATCCACCACCAACTCACCCGCCCCGCCACGCCCAAACTTCTAAGCAGGCTAAACGTCAGCCCCGGCAGCAGTGCAAAGGAAATGAGGTTGATCAAAAAAAACAGCCGGTCAGTGTGGAAAAACAGCGCCAGGGGAGCCGACATCCATTCAAACCCGCAATTGGCAATGTTCATTCGGATATCGAAGGTGCGAATCCAATGCCAGTGCCCTTCAGCCAGCCAGTGCCAAACCCGAGGAGTGCGGTACATGGCGGCGTCCGAGCCATCCTCCGGATAGATTATCCCTTCCACGAGTGCCAGGCCAAACAACCCTAAATACAGCAGTGGGGCGGGACGCCCGAAACGCGCCTTGATTCGAGGCCAAAGCAGCCGGCTTGGGCCCCTCAGCGTGCGCTCCCTTCGTTCCCAAAAAATGAATAAGGCGCCGGCCAGAAGGAAACTCAACGCGTAACCCGTCCGGTTCAACGCATGCAGGGCCGACAAAACCCATCCATCGGCCACCAGCAGGGTCGAAAGCAATATCCAACTGCGAGTGATCCGCAACATGGCTTAATCGTCCGTGGTTTGGAATTCCTGGCCATCCGGCCCGAGCACGGCGGCCTTCAAGGCTTGCTGACATCCACAGGAGACCTGCGGTGCGGATTTCGGATCGCGACGAAGGCAAAAGCCGAGGCAGATCAATACCGAATCTCCTGGGGCAAAACGGGGCCAGTCGCAGCCCGCCATTTTCGCAGTTAACAGGTGGGCCGTAAACATGTAGGCTGCTCTTCCATCACACCGAGCCGTTCGCGCATTTCGAGAATATTCTGCCAACTCTTATAGGAAAATAAAGGTTAAATTAGCTGGCAGCGCGTTAACGGCGCGCAACGCGCGGCTTTCACCAAAATGCAGATCTGAAGATCAGAGGATTCTGTCCAAGAAGTGGGATGCCCCCGCGTTAAGAGCAACGGCGCCCCGCCTGTCGCGGCGCTAACTTTACGCGCTTAGCGCCATAAAATTCTTCAGCAACTGCAACCCCACGCCCTGGCTTTTCTCCGGATGAAATTGCGTCGCGAAAACATTTTCGCGCCAAACCGAGGACGCGAATGGCTCGCCGTAGGTTGTTTCCGTTGCGGTGATTGATTTGTCCTCCGGCTTCGGAAAATAGCTGTGGACGAAATACACATAGCTGCCCGACGCGATGCCGCGATAAAGCGGGCAATCGGGGCGGACGACGTTGAGTTGGTTCCAACCAATCTGCGGCACTTTCAGTCCCGCTTTGTCGGAGAATCGAACGACCTTGCCGTGAAAGATTTCCAGGCCCGCCGCGCAACTGTTGAACTCTTCACTGCGGTCAAACAGCGCCTGATAGCCCACGCAGATTCCTAGGAACGGCCTGCCGCCGTGGATAAACTCTTTCACCGCCGCCAGCAACTCCTGCTTCTGCATTGCGTGTAGGCAATCGTCGAACGCTCCGACGCCTGGCAGCACGATGGCTCGCGCTCCTTTGATTTCATCCGGCCTCGTCACGACTTTCACATCCGCGCCGACTTTCAGCAACGCCTTTTGCACGCTGCGTAAATTTCCCGAACCGTAATCGAGAAGCGCGATCATAGTCCCAGGATTTCTTGCAGTGCCTTGGCCAGCAGCCTCCACTGATCAGCGTTGTTATACAATTGGGCGGAAATGCGAATCAGCCGTTTCGGAAAACCGGGCCACGGCACGACCGGCACCTCAATGTTATAGCGATTGAGCAATGTGTCCTGCAGCGGATCGATGAACAGCGGAGAAGCGCCGCGCCGGTCGGAATCCGGCAGCGGAACCGCAGCCATCGAACCAAGGAAAGACTCGGGACAGGGAGCCGGAACCTTGAGCGCCTCGCACAAAATTTTCCGGCCTTCGCGCGCCAACGCGCTGTTGCGGGCCATAATTTCCGGCCAGCCGCCCGGCATGAGCGAACCCACGAAGCGCAGCGACTCGACCACACTTAAGCACGGTGTTGGATCAGCCGTCCCGGGCCATCCGAATTCGACGAGGAATTTGGAGCGATCTGTTCGCGGCGTGGTCAATCCGTGGCTGATTGACAGCGGGTGAATCAAATGCTGCCGATCGGGGCGGACATAAAGCAGGGCGGCGGTTTTGGGAGCGCAGAGCCATTTGTGGCAATTTCCCGTGTAGTAAGCGGCGCCCAGTTTCTCCAATTGCAAAGGCACCATTCCTGGCCCGTGCGCGCCGTCCACGAGCGTGTCGATTTCGCGCGCCGTGAATTCCTTTACCAGCTGCTCCACCGGCATGATCATCCCAGTTTGGCTGGTAACGTGGTCGATCAGGGCTAGTTTCGTCCGCGGCGTAATCTTGGCTAGAATCGGATCGATCAATTGTTCGATGGTTTCAAAGGGGAACGGCACTTGCGCCACCACAACTTTCGCGCCGACTCGCGCAGCGGCGAATTCCAATGCGTTTCGGCAGGCATTGTATTCCTGGTCGGTGACCAGCCATTCATCGCCTGGCTCCGCGGTGAGCGAGCGGAGAATTGTATTGACGCCAGTGGTTGCATTATTGACAAAGACAAGATTCTCGGGTTGCGCTCCGACGAATTCCGCAAGCGTGGCGCGGGCGTGATCCATCAGCGGCTCCAATTCGCGGACAAGGAAACGAACTGGCTGGCGTTCCAGTCGGTCGCGCCATTCGCGCTGATACTCAAGCACCGGCAGCGGGCAGCTTCCAAATGAGCCGTGATTGAGAAAAACAACCTTCGGATCCAGCGGCCAGATATCAGTCAATGCATCCATATAAAATCACGCGGACAGAATACATTTGGATGAACGAACGGCAAGGGCGGTTTGAGAACGGCAGGGCGAGACTCTGTCGAGCCCTGATTGGATTTTTTGGGGAAACGAGAATTAATCACGGCTCGACAGAGTCTCGCCCTGCCAAAAGGAGGAAAGAAAAACCCGCCCGATGCAACCAATCACCGGGCGGGTCTTATATCCCCCAAACAACGTAAAAACTTTAACAGACATATGAATTCCTGCAATCAGGGAGGCGCCTGTATGCTTTATAGGGGAAAAACTGCTTCTGCCAATGACAGAAAACTATGGTCTGCGCAAAAGAAACTCTTTGATTGCTTGCGGAACACGTTATACTCGCGCGTTTTATGATTCATGTTGGAATCGGATACGATGTGCATCAGTTGGTCGAGGGGCGAAAACTGATCCTTGGCGGAGTGGCCATTCCCCACACCAAGGGTCTGGACGGCCATTCAGACGCCGATGCGCTCATGCACGCCATTTGCGATGCGGTTCTCGGAGCCTTGGGCCTGGGGGACATCGGGCAGTTCTTCCCGAATTCCGATCCGCGCTGGCGCGGGGCGGCGAGCAAACTTTTTTTGCAAGAGGCCGCCCGGCAGGTTACGTTTAAGACCGGGAAAATCATCAACGTCGATGCAACCATCATCGCGCAGGAACCGAAGCTGATGCCCCACGCCGCTGCGATGAAGGTGAACATCGCCGAAGCGCTTGGCGTTTCCGCTGGAAAGATCGGCATCAAGGCAACCACCAACGAATGCATGGGTTTCATAGGGCGCGGCGAGGGGATCGCGGCCATGGCGGTGGCCAGCGTGGATTTGCCGGAATCGCCGTAAATCATTTACATGCCAAAAGCGGAAATAAGCTGGACGCGCGAGACGCCCGAAGGGGTGTCGCTGCAATGCTATGCCCAGCACGTCGGCAAGCAGTGGATTTTTTACCGGCGCGAAAAGCGCTTTGATCGCTGGGAGGAAATCAAGCAGCCTCCCGCGGAGGATTGGCTCGCGCTGCTGGATTCGGTTCGCCGCCGCATCAACCGGCGCCTGTTGCGCCCGGAGGAAGAGGAGAAGATCGAGAAAATCATTGCCGAGCGTTTTCCGGGAACGACTTATTAAGATGTCACGACGCCCCATTATTTTGATTGCGCCGAGCACGGCGGCCAAGGGCGAGGAGTTTTCCGATGCCTCGATCAGCCTTTCCAATCGTTACACCGACGCCGTCATCGCCGCGGGCGGTTTGCCGGTGGTTTTTCCCGCCACCACTGACCGTTCCGTCATCGCCGATGCGGTCGAGCGTTGTGATGGAGTATTATTGACAGGAGGCGAGGATGTTGACCCGAAAATTTACGCGCCGGAACTCTCCGCGGAATTGGCCAGGACGGTGGGCGGCATCGAACCCGAGCGCGATCAATGGGAAGCCGGAATCATCGCGGAAGTTTTTCAAAAGGGGAGACCGCTCCTGGCCATTTGCCGCGGCCATCAGATGTTGAACGTGGCGCTCGGCGGAACGCTGGTGGTGGATATTGGAACGCAGATTCCTGGAGCGTTGAATCATCGCCGCACGGATAAGAAATCAGAGCCGGTGCATGAAATCCGGGTTGAGCCGGATTCGTTGCTGGCGAGCGTGCTGGGAAAGGAATCGGTGGAAGTGAACAGCACGCACCATCAGGCCATCGGCGCCGTGGCGGAGCCGTTGCGCGTGGTGGCGCGGAGCGCGGATGGAGTCATCGAAGCGGCGGAATTGAAGGATCGGGGCTCGCCTTTCCTGCTCTCCGTCCAGTTTCACCCGGAGCGGCTTATTGACAGTGACCCGCTTTTCCGGCAATTATTTGAGCGATTCGTCGCCGCATGTCTTCATGAGACCGGATAGAAACGTATGAAAGCAAAGATCATGGTGGTGGATGATACCGATGGCGTGCGAGACTTGATCGGAGCGATCTTGCAACGAAGCGGTTACGAAGCCATCCCCAAATCAAACGCCACCCAGTTGTTGAGCGCCTTCACCGAGACGCAGCCGGACGTGATTCTCCTCGACCTCGCGCTGCCGGATGGCGATGGAATGGATCTCATTCCGCAGATTAAGAAAAACTGGCCGGATACGCAGGTGATCGTCTTGACGGGAAATGCCGCCTTCGAAAAGGCGGTCGAGGCGATCAAGCGCGGCGCTTACGATTTTCAAACCAAGCCCTTCGATCAAAAGCTCATGCTGCTTTCCGTCGAGCGCGCGATGGAGCATCGCCGGCTGAATCAGGAAACAACGTCGCTGCGAAAGGCGCTGGACACCATGAGCGGCGCATCGTCGCCGGTGTTCCAGAGCACGGGCATGAAAGCGGTGGTGCGCACCATCGAGCGCATCGCTCCGAGTGACGTCTCCATCTTGATCACCGGCGAGAGCGGCACCGGCAAGGAAGTCATTGCGGATTTGATTCACAACTTAAGCCCGCGCAACAAAGGCCCGCTCATCAAAATCAACTGCGCCGCGCTGCCTCGCGAGTTGATCGAAAGCGAATTGTTCGGTTCGGTCAAAGGCGCCTTCACTGGCGCGAATGTGGATCGCGACGGGCTTTTTCGCCAGGCCGAAGGCGGCACCCTGCTGCTCGACGAGCTTTCCGAAATGCCGATTGATACGCAGAGCAAATTGCTCCGTGTCCTTCAGGAAAAGGAAGTTCGGCCGGTCGGGGGGCGCATCAGTTACAAAACGGATTGCCGCATCATCGCCGCCACCAACCGCCCCACGGACGAGGCGATCAAGTCCGGCCGCTTGCGCGAAGATCTTTATTATCGCATCGGCGCCATTTCCGTTCATTTGCCGCCGCTGCGCGACCGCCGCGAGGACATCATCCCGCTGGCGACCGCTTTTCTGAAACGATTCGGCGCGCAAGCCGGGCGCAACCTGACCGGATTCAGTCCCGTGGCCAGCGAGGCGCTGCGCGCGTTTGACTGGCCCGGCAACGTGCGCCAATTGCAGAATGAAATTCAGCGCGCCGTCCTGATGTGCGAAGGGGCTCAAATTACCGAGCGCGATCTTTCCGTGACCGCCGTCCCCGCCGCCGCCGAAAGCCCAGATTTGACCTTGATGGAAGCGATGGAGCGCAATGCGATTCTGCAAATGCTGAAGGACACCAACGGCAACAAACTCGAAACCGCCAAGCGACTCGGCATCGGCCGCCAGACGCTCTACAACAAGATCAAGATTTACGGGATTGAGGCTTGAGCGCCGGGAAGCTTTAATCTTCCTGAGCAATCGCTTTTTGTGCGATGGCGAGAATTCCATCGAGTTTCACAGTAACCTCGGGATCAATTTTCTCTTTGGTAACCAGGCTGGCGAGAAGGTGGTAGCCCGATTTCCGAAGCATGTTTGGCATTTGGAGATTTCTAAAATAAAGATCAAATAGTGGGTTGAGGAAGTCATCGCTCGCTTTGACATCTGCTGACCATGGATTGGGCTTGCCGAGAGTCTGCATGGCATGGGTGATCTCGCTGATGGATTCGCGCATCGTCTGGATTCGACGAGAGGATTCTGCTCGCGCGAACAGATCGTCTGCGTCGTCCTTCTGCGCGTAGGCAAGCAGGACAGATTCCATGCAAAGATAATTTTCGATTTCCCGCTTCTGCCACGTTGTTTCAACCAAGGCGGTGTCGCGGGCTAAGGGCTTGTCAATCCGGTCGAACAGCGCAAAGCCCATCAAATCTGGTTTCGCCTCGCAAAGTCCAAAAAAATGCTCGCGAGCGCGGGTGGGAAGGTTCGTCGTCAGGTAGTGGACAAAAGGACGATCCAAAATGGCGCTGGCTGGATGCCCCAAAGTCCGGGCGAAAGCCTGAAGGATGGCGAGGTCCGTGGAGCCTTCGAGGTAGAGGACCCAGCCTTTTAATTCAGCCTGGTAATATTGGTCAAATCCAATGTCAGTTAGCGCTTTGACAACCTGATGCCCCCGATCGTCGATGCGATGAGGTGCACCCACGAATGCGATTACCATGTCACGGTTTGCCGCCTCGTTTAGGACAACTTCGGAATGGCTCGCCGCGATGATTTGCGATCCCTGGCTGGCCGCCACGTCTGTCAGTATTTTGTAAATTTGCCGCTGGCGGAGTACCTCAAGATGGGCGTCTGGCTCGTCAAGCAAAAGAGCCGTCTTTGGGTTCGCGTAAAGATGAGCCAGCAGCAAAAGCGTTTGCTGGAGGCCTCGGCCAGCGCACGAGAGATCCAAGATCGATCCTTCCGAATCCTTGTAAGCCATCGTGATTTCCCCGCGCTCCTTGATGAATTCCGGAGGCTGCAGCTCCGCGCCAAAAAGGGATTTGATATACGAGGAAACTTCATTCCAATCTTTGGAGGATTCCCCGCGCTCGTAAAGTTGGTAACATAGATTGCGCAGCACTTGCGCCGTTTGGCCTTCACCCAGCAGCACGTTAATCCGCCCAGTTTCCCACTTCGGTTCCGAGGCCGCCATCCCGGACATCGGCGGCAAAAAGGCTATCGCCGTTTCGGCTGCCTGAGGTGGCACAAGCATTCGGTCGGAAGGATTTCCGTCGGCGCCGCGCAATGGCCGGCAATAAAACGATTCTGGATTGGCGTAGTCGAATTCGAGTCCGCAACACCATTCTTTCCCTTCATGAACGCCATCAACAATGATGTCGATGCGAATCCCGTCGGTTTGCTGGCCGGCGTCGGTCTTCTTGACGTCGCGAACTCGCAGATTACGCCAAAGGAGATTTGCGCTCGGCACCGGGATGGCGACAAGGTCGCGGCGATTGATGGTAACGCCGGGACGTTTCGAGGGGGCTGTCTTTCCCTTGTGCGCTTCATTCCATTTTCGAAGGCCGGCGCTCCACAAAGCCAGCGATTGAAGGGCGGTTGTTTTGCCTGAGTTGTTCTGACCGACGAAGACAACCGCCCGCCCTAATTCAATATCTGCCTCGGGAAACCGCTTAAAATTCCTGATTCGCAGTCGTGTCAGCATTGGCGCAAGTCTATTCGATCTTTGCCCGTCCCTCAATGTTTCAGTGACCTGTTTTTGGCTGAGTCTTGTGCGCCTCCCGCTTCAGCTTTTCCAGTTTGCCGCGGAGGAGGCCGTTGTTGGCGATCATGGTGAATTTCGTAGAATTGGGAATTTCGTGATGCCAAAATTCACCGCCGGCGCATTCCAAAATTAGGCCGCCCGCGGCAATGTCCCACAGGGATATTCCGGACTCGATGTAAGCGTCGAATCTTCCGCTGGCGACGTAAGTCAATGCGAGCGCCGCCGCTCCCATCATGCGAATCTTGCGGACGCGCCGGACAAGCAAATTAAACACGGGAAGATTTTCACGGAGGCTGTCGTCAGTTTTGGAAAAGCCGATGGAGACGATGGACTCAGCCAATTCCGTGTGTTTGCTGACGTGAATGATTTTGCCATTGAGCTTCGCCGGCTGCCCGCGAATGGCTGACCACAACTCGTCGCAAAATGGATCATAAATGACGCCAACGACAGTTGCGAATTTCCCGTCTTCACCGCGCTGTTGCAGCGCAATCGAAACGCAGGCGTGCGGAATCCCGTAAGTGAAATTAACTGTGCCATCAATGGGATCGACGACCCACCGGAGCGGGGAGCCCGCCTCTCCAGCCAATCCTTCTTCGCCCAAAAAAGCGGATTCGGGAAAAGCCTTCAGCAGGATGCCTTCGATCAGCTTCTGGCAGCGCACGTCCAATTCGAGTTTGATGTCGTGTTGCGATTGCTCGTTGATCTTTTTCGGCTCGCCCTTTTGGCTGCCCATGAGTTTGCCGGCGGCACGAGCGGCCTTCACCGATACATCAAGCGCTTTTTTGGAGGAGAACTTCATTTCATTTCCTGGACATTTATTTTGTATTTGTACTTGTCGAAGTAAATGTTGCCGCCCTGCCATTCCAGTTCGCCGCGTTGAAAATCCACATCGTCCGAGCGCATGGTTTTCTTTGGGGGGTCAAGTTCCGCGCTGTGGTCGCTGTTGGCGGCCATCCGGTAGTAATCCAAACCGCCGAAATAAAAGTCGTGCAATTCGTGACGCTCGGCCTCGGTCAATTTCGTGCAATAACTCGCCGAATAAATTCCAGCCCACGGATCGACCGGCACCCAGCCGTAGGGCGCGAGATAAATTTCAGTCCAATCGTGGATGTCAATAAAACCCGGATACGTATCCCAGCCCGTGTGCCAGCGCGCGGGAATGCCGCGTGACCGGCAAAGCGTGATGAAC
Source organism: uncultured Verrucomicrobiae bacterium (assembly GCA_963764165.1). Lineage (GTDB taxonomy): Bacteria > Verrucomicrobiota > Verrucomicrobiia > Limisphaerales > Palsa-1400 > Palsa-1400. Next base: position 717,792 of record CAVXRD010000001.1, on the reverse strand, counting down.
AGCAGCGCCTCCTGGCCGCAATCGCCGTAGCGGTGCGTCAGGCAGTAATCGCTGATGTTGGTGAGCGTCGAATACTCGCGGGCGAAGCTGTATTGGATGTTCGCGCCGATCCAATCAAAAAATGCCTTGGCCACCAGCATCGGATTCTTTTCGGAGCCAGCGATGTCGCGCGCCTGCTTCACGATGTTCTCAGTGAAGACAACGTGCGGCGCTTCCGCCACGAATTTCGCCAGCTCGGGATCGTGCGGATCGATGGCTTTGATCTCCTCGGGTTTCAAATCGAAGAAGACGCCGTCTTCCTTGTATTGAAACGAGATCTCAAATTTTGTCGGCTGCCCCGCGACCGCGCGCTGTTCCAAAAATGCGGAGCGAATCGGGCTGGTCTCCGGGGCGAGATTTAGAATGGGCGATGAACTTCCTGTCAATTTGAATTCATCTTGATACGGATATTTCCGCGGCACAGGGAGCCACGCGCGGATCAGTTCCCCGGCGGGCGCCGCGTCCTTCGCGGCGGTGACATCCATCGTGCAGAAGAAATGGTGAGGCAGAACGTAGGGTTTGTGCTCTTTGCGGGCGGCGTCCTTGATGGCTCGCGCAAGGGCGAGGCGGCCTTGCTGTTCGATGGTGTCATCCTTGCCATCCATCCGCCGGGTTTTTAACTCGGGATGGCGGAAATATAAATTGCTGACGCTCGCATCGACAAAATAAGTTTGGCCGTCAATAACACGGCTATCGAACCAGCCATCAGCCAGCCATTTTTCAAATTCCTCCGTGGCGCCGTCGCGAACCGATTTTTTCAATTTGGCGAAGAGCGCGTCCTTGGTCATGGAGTAATCGCCCTTGATGCGCTGCAGCACGTCGCGCTGGAATTCCAATTCTTTTCGCGCCGGAGGAGAAATGGCCGGGTCTTGCATGGCTGCGCTCAACACCGCCGCAGCTCCCTTGAAGTCGCCGCTTTCGCGCAATTGCCCCGCCCGATCAAGAGCTTCCGACAACGGTGATCGCGCGCGCGCAGGCGTCGAGACAAGAAGAAATGCGAAAATAAAAATCGCCAGCCAGCCGCGCGATGCCGCCGAAGTGGTCATGCCGCGATCAATCTTCCGAGAAAAGATACTCGAGATCGGCGCGGGAGAGATTGCGCGCGAAGCCCTGCTCGCCGAGGACGTCGGCGATCGTTTTGGCTTTGCGCTGCTGCAATTCCCAAATCTTTTCCTCCACGGTGCCCGGCGCGATGAGTCGATACGCATTTACCGTCAGAGTCTGGCCGATGCGATGGGAACGGTCAATAGCCTGCGCTTCAACGGCCGGATTCCACCACGGGTCGTAAAGCACGACGTTGCTCGCGGTGGTCAGGTTCAAGCCAGTGCCCGCCGCGCGCAAACTCAACAGAAAGACCGACCCGCGCGTGTCGTCATGAAACGCCTGCGTGACTTCCTGGCGGTTCTTCGTTTCGCCAGTGAGAATGTGGGTCGGAATATGGCGCGCAGCGCATTCGCGCTCCAGGATTTTCAGCATCTGGACGAATTGGCTGAAGAGCAAAACTTTGTGGTTTGCGGCCAGCAGCGGCTCGAGCAATTCGAACAGCGTATCGGTCTTGCCCGAGGCCGCGTCGTTGCCGATCAATTCCGGGTGGCAGCAAATCTGGCGCAAGCGCGTCAGGGCGGCCAGCACATGCATCGTGCTGCCTTTGACGCCGGTTTCGTTGACAGTGCTGAGCACCTGTTCCCGGCTGCGGCGCAATTCCGCGAGGTAAAGTTTGCGCTGCGATTCGCCCAAGTCGCAATCTCGCCGCTGCTCGATGCGCTCCGGCAAATCGCGCGCCACTTCGGTTTTCAAGCGGCGCAGGAGAAGGGGCCGCAGCTTGGCCGAAATCCGGCGGCGGGCAATGCGCTGGGCGTCGCCGTCGGAGTGGCCCGCCGGCTCGTATTTCTCGCGGAATTTCTGCTGCGTGCCAAGATGCCCGGGCTGGACGAAATCGACGATGCTCCACAAATCCAGCAGCCGGTTTTCCAGCGGCGTGCCGGTCAGGGCCAGGCGCTGGTCGGCGCGCAATTGCTTGACAGAAATCGTCACCTGCGCGTCGGGATTCTTGATGAATTGCGCTTCGTCCAGCACGACGACACGGAAAGCGAATTGCTGCAGCGCCTCAAGATCGCGGCGGAGCAGGGCGTAATTGGTGACGATCAAATCGTGCTCGGGAATGCGGCGGCGCAAATTGTGGCGGGCCGCGCCGCTCTCCAAAACGAGCACCTTCAAATCCGGCGTGAACCGTTCCGCCTCGCGCCGCCAGTTGTGAAGCACGGAAGCCGGGCAGATCACCAGCGCGGGTTTGCCGGTGGGTTGAGTTTCCTTCAGCCACGCCAGCCAGGCGAGCGTTTGCAGCGTTTTGCCCAGTCCCATGTCGTCGGCCAGGATGCCGCCCAGATGGTGCTGTGTGAGGTGGCACAGAAAATCGAATCCGCTTTGCTGGTAGGGCCGCAGCTCGGCCTTCACGCCGGCGGGCAGGGGCATGGCGGGAATGCCTCGGAACTCGGCGAGGTGCTGCCGCCACGCTTTTGCCTCGGCAGAATCGCCGAAGCGCTTCAACCCCTCCTCCTCAAGATGCGCCGCTTGCTGCAAGCCGAGTCGTTGCGGAACAGGAACCAGTCCTTCAATTCCGAGATCGGCCATCGCTTCGTGCGCTCTCTGGACGGCTTGTGAATCCAATTGCATCCAACCTGCGTCGGGCAGTTTGATGAAGCGCCCGGTTGCGGATTGAAGGCAGAGCAAGTCCGCATGCGTCAGCTTCATTCCTTCGGCTTCCCACGCGGCGGAAACGGAGAACCAATCGATCCCGCTGCCTTGCACCATCAGCCGCGGCCGCAGCGCCGTTGGCGCAAGGAACAATCGGTGAAAAGCGGGATTGCCGAGATATTCCGCTTCCGCGGGGCGGTCGGGCCATGCCGCCGCCATTTGGGCCAGGAAATTGTCGCTCGCGTCGCCGACCCAGCAGCCGGGTTCGGGAGTGAACCAATCCAGCTGGCTGAGCCATTGGATGGCTTTCTCAAGCCTCGGGTCGTCCAGGATTCGCGGCTTCGCATTGATTTCAATGCGCGGCTCGTCTCGCTCCCATTCCTGGCTGGTCCAATGCCACAATGTTCCGTCGTCGCACCTGGCTCCGAGGCGCAAACGCACGACGTCATCCACCAATTCAAAAATGAACCGGGGCTGGGCGGTATTGACATCACACAATTGATCCCACTGGATGTTTTTTATGGCCTCGGTCTTGCGAAGCCGCGTCAGCAGCCGATGGCTTAATTTGTTGACAGGAATGGATCGTTTGTCCGGACCGGCATTGAGCAGGTCATCCGGCGGCCCGCTTCGCAGCAAGTAAAAGGTGTTTCCCACCATCGCCATCGCCGGGTGCCCGGCGAAAAAGTGCGCCTCATTCAGCGCGTGCGACGCGCCGTTGGGAAGAATCAGCCGGTGTGTAAAACTAAGTTGCTCGCCGGTTGATTCCAGGTTCGGACGCAAGTGCGCCAGCTGCCCGTCGAAGACAATCGGCTCGTTGGTTTCCTCCGCGCGCATCCGTCCATGGTCGCCCCAGCGCACGAGCCACTGCAACAGCTCCGAGCCGCTCAAAAACAGGGATTCCCACAAGCCTTCCGGATCAGGATGCGTTTCGCCCAGCCATTGGATGAACATCCAATCGCCGCCAGAAAACAGCTCCCTCTCATGCGCCGGACGCGAGGCGAGGTCGACCACTTCAGCCACCGTCCGATGCTTTTCACCGGTGCGATTGCGGGAGATGTAAAATGAAATCTTGAGCCCTTTGAGCGGCGAGCCTTCGCTGACCGGTTTGACCTCACAGGCCACTCGGATGGAGGCGCGGGGAATTTCCGGCGCGGCAGGAGAGGCCGGGAACAGCCAGTGCTCCAGTTGCTGGACGAGCCGGTGATCGCGTTCAGCCTGCTCGATTTCGGCGAACCGAATCGGGTTGGCGTGCGGCTGCAGTTCGGTCGGCAGCGGGCGGTTAAACCGCATGAAGAGAATTGCCGTTTCTTCCAGGCGCTTCTTGCCCTGCGCCGTGACGACCCGCTGCCACCATTCTTGCGCGCCGAAGTCTTTGCGATTCAATGACAGTTTCTCGAAATAATCCTCCAGCAATAGCCACGCCCGCTGGGGATCGCTGCAATCCGCAAAGATTTTGAGAATTTCAGTCCTTTCGGCGATGGCGGATTTGGAGTCGGACAGCTCCCGTCGCAGGTCGGCTTGGGCTCCATAAGCTTTTGCCAAGACGTGGTGGTGCGCATCGTACTTTGTGGTATTACCTGAAGCACTGGCGACACTTGTCTTGCGAAAAGATTTGGTCATTAGAGACGAACCGACTTAATGGGGACGTATCACGACATACAACTTCCTCTGAGTCAATGATAAAGAGCGGAAATTATTGGTTGAAAAGCGTACTGCTTCACTTTACAGCAGCCCAGACGCGATGGACGTCGTCATGCTCTTCCAAAGCTTGCAGAAAATCGCCCACCTCAACCCTTTGCGTCTCGTTTAGCTCGGGAAAATTCTTCGGAACGTATCCTAATTCGCTTGTTACCACAGTCCAACCATTCGCGCTCAACCACTTGGAAACTTGGTGAACTGTCGTGCGGTCGCAAATAAAACGAGCTCCGGCCGCGCCTGCGGGAATATCGTCATTTTGCTCATGGGACAGCGGTTCAAACTCGTTCGCCCCAGCCTCAATGGCGGCGGTTTCCAAGTCGGTCTTGGCATCAGGATGGTGCGCTTCGACAAGACCGGCGTGGTCAAACAGGAACTTATTCGCGCCAGCCACTCCAAGCTGCCCTTTCTTAAAGAGCATGCGAACTTCCGGCGCGGTGCGATTGACGTTGTCGGTGTAGGCTTCGACGATTATGGGAACTTTGTGAGGGGCGTAACCTTCAAACACGACGTGCTCGACGATTAATTTCTCGGCGCCGATGCCGGCTCCTTTTTTGATGGCGCGATCAATGGCTTCGCGGTTGACGCTTTCCTTCTTGGCCTTCTCGATGGCGGCGAAAAGGCGCGGATTCATGTCCGGGTCGGGTCCGCTCATTTTGGCGGCGACTGAAATTTCGCGGACAAGTTTCGCTGTGGTGCGGCCCTTCTTCAGGCCGGCGACCAACCGTTTTGCATGGAGCCATTGACGTCCCATTTGAGCATATTAATAAGGCGAAATAAAAAAGCGATACAATCGTTTCGCATGATAGCGACGCCTCGCCGCGGCGTCCCCTGCCTTGGCCGATCGATGTCCCAAGATTGGGCATGCTGTCAAAGAAAGCTGTCTCGGCCAGATACGCGGCTGGCGGGCTCTCAGGTCTGTTGCCAGTGAATTTTGGGCCTTGATCCCATTGGCATTTGGATTGCTATGGAAAGCAGTATGGATACGCATGCCAATAAAGAGTCTGTATCGCTTCTGGCGATGATCTTGGTAGCCATCGCAGCAATGGCGGCCAAACTTCGTGAAACCCTCGTGATTCGTGAAGGTTACGAGGACGAAACAGGCTTTCATTTTGGCCGCCGCGGCTCGTCGAATTAAGCACGGCTCCAGCCAGGCGTTAAACGCTAGCACCCTCGGCGGCGAAGCAAGCAGCTCAAACTTGCTCGGCTGCTCAAAGCACCTATCTCATTCAGGCTTCGCGTCACGGCGGAGCCTGCTTCTCTTAATGCCGGGTCGCTGGGCCTGGCACAGCCGGCTCCGCTCAAAGCCAACCCTCGGCAATCTCGCTTGCGCCTCACCCATTCTTAATCACGCCCGCTTATGGGCCGACGTTTCATTTGCGTTCCCGCCCGCGGTCTTTTATGGTTTCACGGTAACATCTATTCCTATGAATGATCGGTTTGACTGGCCCCTGGCGTTTGAGGCGGAAACTTATTTGCGGCTCCGCATGGACGAATTTTTGGCGCGCAACAGCTTCGCGCGCGATCTGGCCGCCCGCATGCGCACGGAGACTGGGACGGATTTCTTTGAATGGATCGACCACGCCACTCTGAGCGCCGACGATGAACCAGCGTTGCGCGCCGTTGGAATGGTCGAGGATAATGTGGAAATTGCCGGCGGACAGACTGTGCTGCACCATCCGCGCGCGACTCTTCCCCGCGTCATTCTCGGCGCAAAACAAGGCGAGATGATGATCTCCCTGCGCCCGGAGTTCGTGGCTGATTTCGTTGCCGCCCACTCGCTCCCGTCGCCCATTGAAGGCGCTCCTCTGTCGCGTTTGCGCCGTGTCAAAATCAATTCGGAAGGCGGCGTGGCTCTCGAAGCGGTGGAACGCAATGCTTACCGCGGCTTTGTGGTGGCTCCCCCGGCGCCGGGCCAGTTGGAAAAGATGGTGGAAGCGCAGGATCTTTGGCGCGCGCGCCGCCGCCGCTGCGCGACTTCAGCCGAGGGCATTGAGGCGCTCTGGCGGAGTCTGGCGCGTTCGCTGGAACTGGTCGGGCCGGATTTGTCGTGTCATTACTATTTTCAGGAAGAGCGCCGCTATTGGGAAAGCCGCAACCGCGCCGCGCAACTGCAAAAGCGCCGCCAGGACATTCTCGGCCTCGGCTGGGGCAATCACGACCATCACACCTTCCGCTGCTCACGCGAGCACTTCGTCGATGCGATTGAACTTCTGGTGAAACTCGGTTTCACCAAGCGCGAGCGTTATTATGCCGGCGCGGAAGCGGGCTGGGGCGCGCAAATATCCGAGCAGCCGACGACTGGCGTTGTTGTTTTTGCCGATGTCGACTTGCGCCCGGAGGAAACGGAGATTGATTTCTCGACCCAGCGCCTCGCGCCGGGAAAATCGCTTGGCACGGTGGGGTTGTGGTGCGGCCTGCACGGCGAAAGCATTCTAGAGGCTGGCATGCACCATCTGGAGGCCCGCTTTGATTTCGATCAACTGCGCGCGCAGCTGGAAGGGCAGGGGATCAAGACGATGAAGCCCTTCTCCAATTTTGAATTTCTGCGGCAGGCGTTCACTGAAGGCGAACGCTGGCCCGTTTCGCCGGAGCGCGTTGAAAAATTGCGGGCGGCGGGATTGATCACGCCGGAGCAGGCGGACAAGTTCCAGCGAGAAGGCGCGATCGGAAGCCATCTCGAAAACCTGCAGCGGCGTGGCGGGTTCAAAGGCTTCAATCAAAAAGCCGTAAGCGTGATCATCAGCGCGACCGACCCGCGCAAAAATTTGCAGGCGGCCTAGCTGCCGAACAGGGCAATTAAAACACGGAATTTAGACAGGATGAACAGGATAAAGGCCTGGGATTTCAGAGTTGGGTGGCAAGACGGAATTCTTCGTTGCCTTTGCTTCCTTGTTGCAAAAGAAATCTTAACAGAAGGTAACAAAGAAAACAAAGGGGAGTCAAAATGCATTGTCACATTCGCGCGCCGGCTTTTTATCCTGTCTCAAATTTTTTGGGTTTGCCCTTTCATCCGCACGGTGATGGTTCAGTGAGCAGGCGCTGAAAGCGCACTCAATTGCGCTTTCAAATTCTTCGCCAGGTCAGCTTCGGCCGGGCCGCCCGCTTGAGCCAAGTCAACGGCGCGTTTGGTGATTTCCACCGCGCGCCCGCTTTGCCCGATTCGCGCATACGCCATCGCCAGTCTGCCAAGCATGAAGTGGGCTTCGGGCAGGCGCGGTCGCAATTGAATTACTTTCTCGTATTGACTCAATGATTCGTCCAACTGATTTTGCGCCATTAAAACTCCGGCCAGGTTGTAGTGCGCCTCGACGAAATCCGGCCCTTGTTCCGCCGCGATTTTGAAATGCGCCAGCGCTTCGTTGGTTTGCCCCTGCCGCAATCGAATGCTGCCAAGATCGTTGTGGGCAAGAGAATAATTCGGATCAAGCGCGACGGAGGTTTCATAATTTGCGATCGCGGGCGCAATCTGGCCGGTCTGCAGCAAGGCGAAACCGAGATTGCAAAATGCTTCCGGGTAATCCGGCTGCAGGCGAATCGCGGTTTGAAAATTGGTGATCGCGGCGTCATAGCGGTGCTGCTGAAGGCAGATGCGGCCGAGATTGTAATAGGGGCTTGGCAAATTCGGAGACAAGGCAACGGCGTGCTGCAAGTGCGGCGCGGCCTCGTCCGCATGGCCTTCTTCCAAGAGCGCGAGGCCGAGATTGTTTTCCGCCACGGCATTTCCCGCATCCATCTTCAGAGTCTGCCGCGAAAGTTCGGCCGCCTCCGCGTCGCGATGCTGGTCGAGCAGCGCGGCCGCGAGATCGTTGCGCGCGATGGTCGAAGATGGCGTGCTGCGCAGCGTGGCCCGCCAGAGCGCCTCGCTGTCTTTATATTGCAGGCACTGCCGCCACGTCAGAACTCCAAGCGTTGTCAATAATATGACGCAAAGCGCGTTTCGCTTTGTCTCCCCAAAAAGCGACCCGGCTCTGTCAATCGCGGCCGCGAGCAGGATCAAAGGCCCGGCGCAAGCCATGTATTGGTAGTGATCCGCCACAAAGCTGTAGCGGAACGAATAATTCATGATGAAACCGAGCAGCGGACCGAGCATCAGGACGTAATAAACGGCCGCCAGTTTGACGGCGCGATGCGCGAACCAAAGCGCCGAAGCCGCGCCAAGGGCGGCCAGCAGCCACAAGTATTGCGCGAGCTGGCGCGGATCGATATGCCATCGCTCGTAACTGAAAGCCAAGTGGGAGGGCCAGATTAGTTTTCCCAGGTAAAACCAAATGGCGTGGCTCGCGATCAAGAATCTGCCAGCGATTCCGACTTTGAAAATATCTCCAGTCGCAAATTGGTGGTGCCGTTCCCACCACACGCTGACCAGGCCCATCGCCAGCCCGAGCACGAAGAATGGAACGATTTGCCGGATGCGCCGCGAATTGACTGGCTGGCCTTTAATCGCAACAATCACCAGCAATCCGACGGGCCATGTGCAGGCCGTTGTCTTGGCGAAAAGCGCGAGCGCCTCGAACGCCAGCGCGGCAAAGTAGAACAGCCAAAGGTTGGCGCCGTCTTCGAGAAATTCCGACCAAGCCAGGCCCGCCAGCAGGCAAAAGAAAAACGAGAGGACGTTTTTCAGTTCCGTCACCCACGCCACCGATTCGACCTGCACCGGATGCAGGGCAAACAGCGCCGCCGCCAGCCATGCGCCGGGAACGCGCAGACGCCGCAGCAGCATCCAAAGCAAAAGCGCATTCGCGGCGTGCAATCCAATATTCACCAAATGGTAACCGGTCGAATTCAATCCCCACGCGCTGCGCTCCACTCGCAACGCGGTGTAAACAAGCGGGAAATATTGCGAAGGCGAATCGGTCGTCATCCAGATCCGTTTCAATCCGTCCGGCGCGGTGAGAAGCCGATTGTGTGTCACATAGATGTCATCGTCCCAAATAAATCCGGCGTTCCACGCGGGTTTGTAAGCAAAGAAAACCGCCGCGACCAAGATCGCCGCCAGGAGCAGAACGCGCCTCGGCCGAACGGGAGTTTCAGCGGGCATGACTCCTTTCCCGTTGCGCCTGCAGCGCCGCCAGCCTCTGCCGCGCCGGTGTCAATTGCGGCAGAAGTTCGAGGGCGCGCTGGCAGTGCGCAATTGCTTCATCCAAATTTCCGCGCTCCGCCAGCACGCCGGCCAAATTGTAATGCGCCTCGGCGTAATTTGGATTGGAATCGACGGCGCGTTGAAACTCGGCTCCGGCGTCATCCATCTGTTTTTGCCGGAGGTAAATGCTGCCGAGATCATTGTGCGCGAGCGCGTAGTCCGGATCCAGCGCCAGCGCCTTGAGATAATCTTCCACCGCCTCGGCAGCCCGGCCTTGCTGAAGGGTGGCAAAGCCGAGATTGCACCAGGCTTTTGCTTGGCTGGAATCCAGCGCAATCGCTTCGCGGCAGGCGTCCGCTGCCGCGGGAAAGTCGCCTTTTGCCAGGAGCGCGATGGCGAGTGTCTCGTGGAATTCGGCGGCCCGCGGTTCTTCGTCAATGGCCTTTCGCGCATACTCGAGCGCATCATTGACGCGATTTTGATGCAAACGAATTTGTGACATTTCGTCGTTTGCCTTCGGGTCGGTCGGGTTGGTCGCCAGGGCGCGTGAGCATTCATCGGCGGCTTTGTCCCAGTTGCCGCGCTCGATGTAGCAGCGGATTAAGTTATTCTCCGCCGGGAGGCAGTCAGGGTAAACGCTCATAGTATGGATCCAAAGAACTTCGCTGTTCTGATAAACCCAGGTGTTGCCGCGCGCTTCAATGGCCAGCAGCAAGATCACCACCCCCGCGGCGACGGAGACCCCCGCTTTCCACGGCAATTCGGTAAAACCCCAAACCACCGCAATCCAAAGTCCGATTCCTGGCAAGTAAGTATAACGATTCGCCATCGACTGCCCCCCGACTTGGACGATTCCGATCACGGGCAGGAGCATGATCAAAAACCAAAACCACCCCACGGCGAGAAAAGGCATAGTCCGCCATTTCCAAAGAACGAAAATGGTGATGGCGGCCAGCACGAAGATCGATCCAGCAACCTCTGCCACACCCCAATACGTGCGCGGATAAAATGCAACAAGATCAACCGGCCAGAAATTTTTCGCGATGTAACGAACATAGGCGACGGGCGCGTTAGCCAGCCGCGCCGCAAGCGAGTAATGGCTTAACGCCGCGACCGCGCCGGCGCGGTCTTGCACCAAAAACGTTGCCGCGCCCGCCGCGATCGAGAGGACAAAGAATGGAATCTTTTCGCCGATCAAATGGCCGGAGGAATCCGGGCCGGAGCGCCGGAGCGGCCAGTAATCCAACAGGAGCAAAATCAAAGGGACGGTCACGAGCATCGGCTTTGCCATCAATCCGAGCGCAAAAAAAACCAGGGACGAAGCGTAGGCGCCTTTTGATTCCGGATTCTTCGCATGGCGGACATAAGCCAATAACGTCAAAAGGAAGAACAGTCCGCTCAAAACGTCTTTTCTCTCCGAAATCCAAACCACCGATTCAACCCGCAACGGGTGAAGCGCGAAAATCGCCGCCACCATGGCGCTTGGAGCCATCGCTTCGGTCAGTTGCGTCAACAATATAAAAAGAAGCGCCGCGTTTGCCGCGTGCAGCAGCAGGCTTGTGAGATGATGGCCCGGCGGTTTCACCCCGAATAAATCGCAATCGAGCATGTGCGAGAGCCAAGTGACCGGATGCCAGTTGCTGGCCGCGACATGGGTAAATGCCCAGAGCGCATTCCGGAGGCTCAAGCCGTGCCGGACATGCCAGTTTCTCGTCACGTAGTCCGGATCGTCGTAATTGACGAAGCCGAAATGCAGGGCAGGCCAAAAGGCCAGCAGGACCGCCGCGCACAAGCCGGCGCAGATGACGCATTTCTTGTGATTGGCCGCCCACGGCATCATGGGCGGGGCGGGGTGGGCGCCTTTGCAGGCGCAATGCCCAGCGCCGCTTGCTTGGCTTGCAAGCCGGCGTCGGCTGCTTTCACCGTGTCGCCCATCCGCGTGTATGCATTTGACAGCGCCCGATAAATGGCCGGATTTTGATCCATGCGCAATGCGTTTTGATAACATTCCACCGCCACATCCGGCTGGCCATTGGACGTGAAGGCATTGCCCATGTTGAAGTAGGCTTGCGGGAAGAGCGGCTTGGTTTTGATGGCGCTTTCAAAATTGCTCACCGCTCCCGGGATATTGCCCAGTTCCAGGTCAGCGCGGCCGAGATTGTTTTTAATGTCCGCCATGAGCGAAGGCGCAACCTGGTCGTCGGCCACACGCAAGGCGCGCTCGAAACAGCGCTGGGCGCGGACGTAATTGTGCTCATCCATCACGGCGCAACCGATGTTGTAGCAGGTGATGCTGTCTTCCTGGGCCACGTCCGCCACGCGCACAAACAAGCTCACGGGGGTGCGCCAGAATGGAATCTGGTGCTCCGTCACGACAGTGCAGGCAGCAATCGCGCCCAGTCCGACCGCGCCCACAACAGGCAGCGTGGCCGGCCTGCTGGCCAGCCATTCCGCCACCCCCCACGCTACAATAATAGAGATGCCCACGCTTGGCACGTAGGTGTAGCGGTCGGCGATGGATTGATTCCCCACATGCACAAGTCCGATCGTCGGGACGAGCATGCCGACAAACCAAAGCCAGCCCACGATAAGCCAGGGCCGCGTTTTCCATTGCCACACCGCAACGCCGGTAATAGCGCACAAAATCAAAGCCGAACCGCCTGCCTGAAACGCCGTCCACTGCCGGCTTCCGTAGAAAACGGCCAATCCCGAAGGCCAAAAAATATTGCCCAAGTAGCGGATGTAGGCGACCGGCAAGTTTGCCAGCCGCTCGTTCAAGGGTGTTTTCGCGAGCGAAGCGACCACGCCCGATTTGTCCTGCACCAAATATGTGACAACGCTGTCCGCCGCGGCCATGGCCAGAAATGGAATTTTCTCCAGCACGACGCCCCACGAAAAATTCCGGTTCAGCTGCAATCGCTGAAGCGGCCAATAATCAAGCAGCAGCAGAACGCACGGCAGCGTCACCAGCATCGGCTTGGACATCAACCCCAGCGCAAAGGCCGCCAGCGCGAGGATGTAAAATAATATTGACTGCCGGCTCCCGGCGGCGCGGGCTTCGCAGTATCGGACGTAGGCGAGCGCCGTCAGCATCCAGAAAAATGTGCTTAGGACATCCTTTCGCTCCGCGACCCAAACCACCGATTCCGCCCGCAACGGGTGCAGCGCAAAGATCGCCGCCACCCACGCGCACCGCCATGGCGCGCCGGTCAATCGGGTGAGCAGCAGGAAAAGCAGCATCGTGTTGCTGGCATGCAGGAGGATGTTCGTCAGGTGATGGCCGGCCGGCTTGAGGTCATATAATTGACAATCGACCATGTGAGAAAGCCACGTCAGCGGATGCCAATTGACGGCGTAGCCGGTGGTCATCGCCCACTTGAACCCTGCCCATGAAACACCATTTTGAATGTGCGTGTTGAGCGTGATATAATCGGGATCGTCGAAATTGGTGAACCCGCACTGCAGTGCCGGAAGAAAGGCCAGAAACGCCGCCGCGCCGAGAAGTGCGCACAGCAGCCATTGGTGCCGGCGATTTTCTGGCTGCATCATGGTTGCCTGTCCTGGGTGTTTTTAGATCCCGCAACTACTTTTTTACCTTGGGAGTCGGCAGCGAGCAAGTCACAGTCACTCCGCCGCCTTTCGGGGTGCGCAGGTTCATGGTGGCGCCAATCATGCGGGCGCGATGATGCATCACCCGCAGGCCCATGCCTTTCCCCTTGCCGCTGCCGTTGACCACGCCGCTGGGAAAGCCATTCCCGTCATCCTTGATCTTGAGCATCAGGCGCGAAGGCGACCCATGCAGGCTTAAACGAATATTCTTGGCGTGGCCATGCTTGACTGCGTTGCTGGCCGCTTCCTGTGCGATGCGATAGAGGTGAACCGCGACGGCATTGTCGGCGATTTGAATATCTGGATCGCATTGCAGTTCGCAGGAAATCGAGAAGATGCTGCGAAGGTTTTCCGCCAATTGCTCCAGCGCTGCTTCAATATCGTTGGTGTCCAAAACCACCGGGCACAAACCGCGCGAGAGGCGCCGCGTTTGCGACAGCGCTTCGTTGATGAGGCTGGCGATGTTGCCGGCAGACTCTGCTTCCTCAACATTCTTGGCCTCCAACTTTTGCTGAAGCACCTTGGCCAGGAAGGCGATTCCAGTCATGGCCTGCCCAAGTCCATCGTGCAAATCCTGCCCGAGCCGCCGCTGCTCGCGCTCGCTGATCTCCTGGATTTCGTGCTCAAGCGAGCGGCGGTCGGTGACGTCGCGCAGAATGCTCAGGTTCAGATTGGCGGCCAGTTGAGTGGAGGAAAATTCGATGAAGCAGCGCTCGCCGTTGGGTTTGACGAACGACATTTCGCCGAGGCCCTCGGAACGGCGCTCGTTGAGCTGGGCCAGCGCCTCGACCGAGAGATCGCCCCACGTCCATTCGCGCACCTGCTCGCGGTTCAAACCGAACAGCACGCACGCCGCGCCATTGGCCTCAACGAACCGGCCGGCATCGTCGGAAATGAGAATGGCATCCAGGCTGCGCTCGAACAGGAGCCGAAAGCGCTCGTGGCTTTTCTGGAGCGCCTGGAGCGTCGCGGCGTGCTGGACGGAATAACGGATCACCCGCTCCAGGATGACCGGATCCAATTGATCTTTGAGCAGGAAATCCGCAGCGCCCAATTCGGTGGCTTCCAGATCGACCCGCGCGTCGTCCGATCCCGTCAAGATGATAATCGGGGCCTGGATGCGCGCCGCGGTGGCTTCGCGCAGAAGCTCCAGCCCGGTGTGGAGCCCGAGGCGGTAATCCAGCAGGCAGGCGTCGTGGCGGTTTTCCTTGAGCGCCTTCAGGCCCTCATCGTAGTTGGGAGCCCAGTCGGTGACGAATTTTTTGCCGGGCACCTTGGCCAGCATCCGGCGCAGGAGAATAAAAAATGCCTCCTCGTCGTCGATTAATAAAACTCTTACGGGTTCTCCAGCCATTTTATCCCATTCTCACAATTTACTTCTTACTTCTTCGCAGCTTTTGGCGGCGCGGGCTTTGGGGGAGGGGGGAGGACGTCTGCTTCGGGCGCGGCGGTGTTGATATTGGGTGTGACGTCGGCCTTTACGCGGCCAACGGCCCAATCAATGCCGCCGATCAGCACCGATTGAAACACCGGGCTGCTCCAGACGTCATCGCGATGGCCCATGCTGGTGTAAAAGACATGGCCTTGGCCGTACAGCCGCGCCCAGGTGGACGGATAATTTGGACGATCATAGGCCGGGCCATCATTGGCGGTCTTCTTCATGGTTGAAGTGTCCTGCACCAGCAGGACGTGCAGATTGGCCTGGAAATTCTTGAGGGAATACCACTCTTCGTTTGGCCCGAAGCCGTCCGGCACCGCCGCCATTCCCGGAAAATTCTTATCCACCACGATTTGATGCGCGGGCTGCTGGTTGCCGTGGATAATGAATTCCGCCCCGATCATTTTGACATAGGGATCGGCATTGTCGCCGTCCAACAGCCATCGCGCAGGGCTGTGCTCCTTGCCGCCGGGCGAGTGGAACGTGTCGGTTGCCGAATGTGTCCCGATGAATCCTTTTCCACGATAGATTGCTTCCAGGAAGGCAGCCTTTCCCTCCTTGCTCATGGGAGGATGTTTGTCGGTGCCAGCCTCCGTCAAGTCTCCGGTGGTGTAAAAAAAGAAAGCGTCATACTTCTTGATATTCTCCGGCGTGAAGACCGAGCCATCCTTGGTGAACGTAAATTCGTAATTATGCTGCTTGCCGATCTCCTCCAGAATGACCTGAGCCTTGCTCTTGGCGCCGTTTTTCTCCACGATCATCGGATGCTCAAACCCGGATGACTTCGAGAAAAAAAGGATTTTCTTCGGGGCATCGCCCGCCTGCGCAGGAATAACGATCGCGACCGCGGCGGCGACCGAAGCGGCAGTGGCAAATAAATGGACAAACTGGCTGAGTGTTTTCATGCAATTGATTTACTCAGGGCAACTTAAATGCGAACGGGCGCTAATCAAGGGAAAAATCCAAATTGACACGGCGGGCGATGTCCGCGAAATATAAGGCGGCACAGCCAGCCAGCGTAGCTCAGTTGGTTAGAGCGTGGGACTCATAAGCCCGAGGTCAGTGGTTCGATTCCACTCGCTGGCACCATAATTTAAGCGCAAGCCGCGTTAAGCGCCTGGCTGCGTCGCGAACCGAATCCGTCAGTTGCTGAATATCAACCGCTGTGAACCCTTGCATCGTCATACCGTGTTTTGACCACGCCGCCACCGTCGCCGCCGTGGCGGGCGCGGCGCGGGAGTTTTGCCCGGTTATCATCGTGGACGACGGGTCGGCGGTGCCGTTGGCGGAAGTGCCGGGATGCCGAACGCTGCGTTTGGAGTTCAATTGCGGAAAGGGAGCGGCGCTGGCCGCCGGCTTCAAGCGGGCGGCGGAGCTTGGCTTCAGTCATGTGATCACAATGGATGCTGACGGCCAGCATTTCGCCTCCGATCTTCCGAAAATGATGGAAGCTGCGGCCGCAAAGCCAGCCGCCCTCATAGTAGGTGTGCGCGACTTTTACGCATCGAACTGCCCCGCTGGCCGCCGGCGGGCCAACGCGGTTTCCAGCTTTTGGTTTCGGGTGGAGACAGGGGTTCGCCTTGGCGATTCCCAGTGCGGATTTCGCTGCTACCCCATTTTGCTGGCGCAACGGCTGAAGGTTCGTTCCGGGCGGTTCGCGTTTGAATTGGAAATAATGGTGCGCGCTTCGTGGGCCGGCACGGCGATCGTGGCTATTCCGGTGCAATGCAGTTACGAGCCCGGCCAATTGCGGCAATCGCACTTCCGTCCGGTGCGGGATTTGGCGCACATCGCCCTGATGAACCTTGGTTTGGTGGTCCAGTTGTGCATCACGCCCCGGGCTTGGCTGATCGAGTGGTCTTGTGACAAACAGCGGTCACCATGGAAAAGCGCCTGGAGAGTCTGAAGTCCAATGTTCGCAATTAATCTTTGCGGTCGGCCCCTGAGGACTGCGGAGCCGCGGCGGAAGCGCTGAGGCCTGGGCTCGGGGAAGGGCGCGGGCATCCCCGCCAGCGCCGATTCATAAAATCCTTCAATTTGCCAAGAAAATTGTCGACGCTTTCGCGGGTCTGGCGCGCCTGCGTTTGCATAGCTGACTGGAACTGCGCTTCTCCCTCCGTGCTAAGAATGATCATTCTGCGGCTGGCGGCGCGAAACGCGCGCAGCGGCGCTCGCACCGAGAGTTTGGCCGGCTGGCCGATCCAGTCGTCGATTGGCTGAAATACCGAGGCCAGCTCGATGGCCCACGAGAGCAGACCGTTCATCATTGAATGATGGGATGTTTCGATGGCCAGCTCAACGACGCCGTCGAGCCGGTTATACCAGAGATCGGGCCAGGAGGCAGTTCCAAGTTTGGAACCGGCCTCCGTTACGACCTCGCATTCCTCCCACCGGTATTTCGAATTTGCCAACGCGGCCAGCGCCGGCAGCGTGTCCGGCACCTGCAATTCGGCTGCGGACTCGACGGTAATTGCATCGCGCCCGATGCTCTTGACTCGCTCGAACGGCAAAAGCCGCTTGTGCCAGCGCGCCCTAACCCGGAAGCCAGCGACACATCCCGTCTGCAAATCTAAAATGACGTCAAAAGCGCGTCCGACTTCCTTGCCCTCCCGCAGCCCCACGACAGGCATGCTCTCGTTCAGCAAGTCAGCCCGGCTGGCAAACGCACCCAGCGCGACAGGCTTGCCCCAGTTGCGCCACGCCAGAATCAGCCTGCGCATCATGAGGACTCCCGCAACCAAAGCGCCGATCACCGCCGCGGCGCTCGCCAGAATTCCAACCACGCTCCCCACATACGGAGGCCATTCAAGATTGAAGCCAAAGTTCATTGATTAATCCTATTATTGGAATCTCAGGATGGCAGCACGAACGAAACCTAGCATCTGGCGACCGCATCCAGCAATTTGGAAATTGCGGCGAAATTGTAATGGCCGGCGGCGTGTCAACTCTGCGAACCGCGCGGCTTTATCCCGCAAAGCAGTTCAATTCCCAGCCCCAAGAGGATGCCCATGGCGCATGCCATCAGGTTGGGGACAAGATGCAACTTGCGGCTTCTGGATCGGACTTTCAAGCACAAATCATTCCCGGTTCTTTGTGTCAATGACAATAGTCACAGGCCCGTCGTTCAGCAGGGAAACTTTCATGTCTGCGCCGAACTCCCCGGTTTGAATCGGCTTGCCCATATCTGCCGTCAGTTTGGCAATGACCTGTTCGTATATCGGAATTGCGATTTCTCGACACGCGGATTTTGAGAAGGACGGGCGGTTTCCTTTCTTGGTGCTGGCGAAAAGCGTGAATTGGCTGACCAGCAATATCCCGCCGCCTATGTCCTGCACGGAGCGGTTCATCAAGCCCTCTTCATCGGTGAAGATGCGCAGGCGGAGGATCTTTCCGCTCAGCCATTCGATGTCTTCGCCGTTGTCGGCGTCTTCGATGGCAAGAAGCACCAGCAGTCCGCTCTGGATGTTTGCTTTGACAGCTCCGCCAATGGCCACTTCGGCATGGCTTACCCGTTGAATAACGGCGCGCATGGAATCTTGATAAGACTGAAATTAGGCAGGTGAAATGCCAGGAAAACATAAAAAAATGCCCTTTGCCCGCGGATCATTTTTCTCTCCGTTCCTCGGCCTTCCTCCCGTTCAAATTCGCGTTTGATTTGGGCCAGTCAGTGGCTCTACCCTTGCCTTCGCCATTCGTCGATTTTTCGCTTGACCGCTTCGTCCATCTTGATGAGCGGTGGCCATTCGCGTTTGAAGCCTTCACCAGGCAGTTTGCGGGTGGCGTCGAAGCCTAGCTTTGAACCGATCGCGAGCTCGCTGGTGGCGTGGTCGAGGACGTCGGCGGGGCCGCGGGTGAAAATGCAGTCGCGCTGCGGATCGGTTGTGGCGCAAAGGCGGAAAAGGATTTCGCTGGTGTTATGGACGTCGGCGTCCTCATCGACGACGACGATATATTTCGTGAACATCATCTGGCCCATGCCCCATAGGCCGTGCATGATTTTGTAGGCCTGCATCGGATAGGTTTTCTTGATGCTCACGAACACGAGATTATGGAAAACGCCCTCAGCGGGGAGCGCGATG
Organism: uncultured Verrucomicrobiae bacterium; assembly: GCA_963764165.1. GTDB lineage: Bacteria > Verrucomicrobiota > Verrucomicrobiia > Limisphaerales > Palsa-1400 > Palsa-1400. Next base: position 699,155 of record CAVXRD010000001.1, on the reverse strand, counting down.
TCCACCAATTCGGGGAAATTCATTTTGAACACCGGCAGGAAAATCCGGACGCTCGCCGTGCCCATGTAAAAATCCTCCATCGGCGGAATGCCGACGATAGTCGCGGGATAAACGGCGTCGCGCCGGTGCGTGATGGCTGTCACGTGAAATGCGGGATACAAATCGGCCAGCGAGTAATAGCCGGTGTGATCTCCGAACGGTCCTTCCGTCCGCAATGGTTCCTTGGGATCGACGTATCCTTCGATGACGAAATCCGCATCGGCGGGAACTTCGAGATCGTTTGTCACGCATTTGACGAGATTCACGCTCTTCTTTCGCAGGTAGCCCGCCAGGAGAAATTCGTCCAAGCCATCCGGCAGCGGGGCGGTGGCGGAAAATGCCAGCACTGGATCGCCGCCGAGAAAAATGCTGACGGGCATGCGCTGGCCTGTCTCGTAATAACGCTTGCCGTGACGTGCGGCGACCTTGTGCAATTGCCAGTGCATGCCCGTCGTCTGGCCGTCGTAAATCTGGATGCGATACATTCCGACGTTGCGCTCGCCGGTGTCGGGGTCTTTCGTCACCACGCAGGGAAGGGTGATGAAACGTCCGGCGTCCATCGGCCAGCATTTCAATATCGGCATGGAGAGAAGCGTTGGACATTCGCCGGTTGAATTGGCTGATAACTCCGCGCCTTGATGAACGACGTCTTGGCACGCGCCTTTGGATACCAGTTTTGGTTTGGCATGGCGCAAATCCATGGCGGAGCCGAGCAGCTTGATTGCCTCGCCGAGACTCGTGGGCGGCTTGGCTTTCAAGAGCGCGCCAAGTTCGGCGGCAACGGCGTCTACGGAATCCGCGCCGAGGCTCATGGCCATGCGGCGTTTTGATCCGTAAGTGTTGATCGCCAGCGGGAAGGGCGAGACTTGGCCATGGACGAGCGGCTTTTCGATCAGCAGCGCCTTGCCGCCGCCGGGCGATTTCATTTCGCGATCGGCCAGTTCGGTGATTTCCAATTCCGTCGCCATCGGCTCGCGGATCCGCGCAAGCTCGCCCGCCTGTTCCAACGCCTGCACGAATTGGCCGAACGACGCGAAGGCCATATTACTTGCTGCCCGGATGCTCGGCGGGAATTTTCGCGAGATCGGGCGGGAGTTTGTCCGCGGGAAACGCCTCCACCTGCAACGCCAGCAAACTGAACATCGGCACGCCGAGATCGACCAACCCGTTGGAACGATCCACGATCGTGGCCACCGCCAGCACGTTGCCTTGATGCGCGCGAACGATGTTGATGGTTTCCTGGACGCGTCCGCCTTTGGTCACGACATCTTCGACCACGAGAATTTTTTCGCCGGGCGCGATTTTAAAGCCGCGGCGCATGACGAGTTTGCCTTCTTCCTTCTCCGCGAAGATGAATCGCACGCCCAATTGCCGCGCCACTTCCTGCCCGATGACCAAGCCGCCGATCGCCGGCGCTATAACCGTGGCTGCGCCGAGCGGGTGAAGCTTTTGCGCCAGCGCCGCTCCAAGGCGCTCCACGTCCGGCATGAATTGCAGGGCCAGCGCGCACTGGAAATATTGGCGGCTGTGCAATCCGCTGCGCAGAATGAAATGCCCTTCCAACAGCGCGCCGGTGCGGCGAAAAATTTCCACTGTTTCTTTCGTCGTCATCCCGGAACTTTACGGGCAGGAGCCGCAATGTTGAAAGTTCAAAGTGCTAGTTGTTGGCAGGGATGCCCCGCCGCAGCGTCGCTACTTTGAACGAGGCGCCGGCAGCGTAAAGGAAAACGTCGCGCCGGCATTGAGCTTGGCTTCGACCCACACTTTCCCGCCGTGCCGATGCACCGCCCGTTGAACTGTGGCCAGGCCAATCCCGTAGCCCGGAAAATCCTTTTCCTCGTGCAGACGTTGAAAAACAGCGAAGAGACGACCGGCATATTTGGGATCAAATCCGACTCCATTGTCCCGGACAGAATACACCGACCCTTCCGCCTCCTTGCGCCCGGAAACTTCAATGACAGGGCGTGTCTGGCATTGCGAGAACTTCACGGCATTCGACAGCAACTGCTCAAAAATCGCCTCCACCAAATGGGAATCGCCCCACGCCTCGGGCAGCGCTTCGACTTTGAATTTTGCCGCGGCCCCCTCGGCCTTGAACTCCTCGACTTTTTGAGCCACCAGCTTCTTCATATCGAGCGTGGCGGGGTTAAACGGAGCGCGGCAGAGGCGGGTAAACACCCTCAGGGCCTCGATCAGCGCCGAAGCCTTGTGCGCGCCGTTTGAAAGAGTTTCGATGCAGCGCTTGCCGTCCTCGTCGAGCTTGTCTCCGTAATCCTCCGCCAGAATTTGGGCAAATCCTTCGACCGCCCGCAGCGGCGCGCGAAGATCGTGGGAAATGGCCTGGCTGAACTGTTCAAATTCCTTTGAAATCGCATCCAATTGCGCCGTTTTTTCTGCCAAAGCGGCGGTCAATCGGTCGCATTCTAAGCGGAGGGCGCTGGCGGATTCATCGGTCATAGGTAAAACTATGGCCGAAAGCCGCCCAATGTCAAAGCAGGCCCTACCCTACGAGCATGGCACCTTGACAACACCGTTGACCGGGCGCATTAGACGGTGGGGCAAGACTCCGTCGAGCCCTGATTGGATTTAGGGAACCGGGACACCGCAAAGGTGCAAAATCCAAAGTAGGATCGAGCGGAAGTTCCGCCTCCCGAGTCTCGCCCTGCCAAATATCAGAGATAAATTTGATGAAAGTCATTCGGACTGTTTCGGCCATGCAGCGTCAAGTCAAGGCATGGCGTTCGCGCCAGATTCCCATCGGCCTCGTGCCGACCATGGGATTCTTGCACGAAGGACATTTGAGCCTGGTTACGCTGGCGCGCAAGTCAGTCGGGGAGAAAGGCGTGGTCGTGCTGAGCATTTATGTGAATCCCACCCAATTCGCGCCCACCGAGGATCTGGCGGCTTATCCGCGCGATTTTTCCCGCGACCGCGATCTTTGCGAGCACGCCGGCGTGGATGTCGTTTTCGCTCCCGCTGACGGAGAGATGTATCCCGGCGGCTACAGCACTTACGTGGCGGAGGAGCGGCTTTCCAAACGCATGGAAGGCGATGCCCGCCCGACGCATTTTCGCGGCGTCACCACCATCGTGGCCAAGCTGTTCAACATTATCCAACCGAAGGCGGCCGTATTTGGGGAAAAGGATTTTCAGCAAGCGGCAGTCATTAAGAAAATGGCGGACGATCTGAATTTCCCGCTGAAGATCATCATTGGCCCGACTTTGCGTGAACCTTCGGGTCTCGCCATGAGTTCCCGCAACAAGTACCTTACGCCAGAGCAGCGCCAGCAAGCCTCCGTTTTGTTCGAGGCGATAAACTACGCCAGGGCCGCGGTTGCGCCGGGCCCCGTCCCTGCGAAGAAGTTGGAAGCCGAACTGTCGACGCTCATTTCCTCAGTGCCGGATAGCAGCGTGGATTACATAGAGTTCTTCGATCCCGAAACTTTGGAGGAGGTTGAAAACGCGCAAAAAGGGACGCAACTTGCGCTGGCGGTTTTTATTGGAAAAACCCGCCTGATTGATAATGGCATGTTATAGTGGCGAGATGGATTTGAAGTCTCCGCATGGGAATTTATCTAGGGGAAAACCTTATTTTCAATGAGTTTTTCTAACACTGAAATTCGCAACGGGGGACTAGACATTTTTTGAAACCGTTGGCATTTTTCCTGCGAGTATGAGCAGTGTGTTTGCCTTGCCAGAAAAAGCAGTTAAGCCTTCCGCCTCCAGCGCGGCGGAGATTTTAACGCCCGTCGTCAAACCGAGGAAAAAACTCGGGGCGATGGTTGGCGAGATATTAAATCACGGCGGGCCGGGTTACCTTCAGTTCGCCATTACTAATATCTGCAACGCAAAATGCGATTTCTGCGGATTTGCGGTGGATCGCTTTGACCCCAAACAGCGCCGGACGGTGACGCTGCAAGAGGCCAAAGACGTCATCGATATTTCGGTCAAGAATCACATTGGCTATCTGCTGTTCGTGGGCGGCGAGCCGCTGGTTCACAAGAATCTCCGGGAGATGGTTCGTTACGCGGCAGAGAAGGGGATTCACCCGATGATCTGCACCAATGGATCGTTGTGGACGGAACAAAACATGCGGGCGCTGGCCTCCGACGGTTTGAGCAGCGTCATCATGTCGATTGATTCACACGATGTCGCCCGCCACGAGAAAAACCGCGGCTTGCCGGAAGTCTGCCGGAAAATAAAACGGGCCAACGAATTCTTTGCGGAACTCGGCGTGCAAACGACAGCCAGCGTCACCGCCAGCCGGCTGATTGATGATTACGCGAAGCTGCCGGAATTTTTGCGCTCGCTCGGTTTTGCGAGCTGCACATTCAGTTATCCGCTGACCAGCCTGGCTTCGAGCTATTTGAGTTTCAGCGATTCGTCGCTGGTCAATTACAAAACGGAGGAGCTGATCGGTGTTTTCGAGCAAATCAAGCGGATGAAAGTCACGAGCGGTTATCCCGTGGTCAACCCGCGGGAATCGCTTTCTGAAATGCAGCGGCATTTGCGGAAGGAGCCGGAAAAATTCGGCTGCCTCGGGGGCCACAAGTATTTCTACCTCGATTGGAACTTGAACCTCTACCGCTGCCACGCTTGGGACAAGCCGATGTGCTCGATCTACGATTTCGACGAATCCAAGCTGATTCGCGACGGCTGCACCAAGTGCATGATCGATTGCTACCGCGATCCGAGCGTGCTGCAATTCGTGGCCATCAGCGCCAGCGATGCTTATCTCAATTTGAAAAAGGGCAAAGTCCTGGCGGCGGCAAAAAACATATTTGACAGTCGCAACCTGACTTCCCTCAAAGCCGTCTGGGAAGACCGCAAGTGGATTGGGAAAGTATAAGTCCTATGCGTCGTATAAGTCCCATAGGTAGGGACGCCTCGCCGAGGCGTCCGGGTTGAGGCGCTCTTCATGCGCCAACCACGGCATTTTTCCCACGCAACCGGACGCCTCGGCGAGGCGTCTACCTTAAGGGCGCGTGATTTTATGGCATTTTGCCGCGCTCACCTCTAATCTCGCCTGAACTAAATATATGGCGCTACAATTACGTGACCCGGCCAAGTGCCGGTTTGATCTCCTGTCCCTCGGTGAATGCATGGTCCGGCTGGCTCCGCCCGGCCACGGCCGCATCGAATTTTCCAAAACGCTCGAAGTCGATGTGGGCGGCGGCGAGTTCAATGTCGCTTACGCTTGCGCGCGGCTTGGATTGCGCACCGGTTTCATTAGCAAGCTGCCGGATAATCCCGTCGCGCGCATCATCCTCAATCACGCCCGCGCCGTCGGGATGGACGTATCGCATGTGCTCATGGAGAAATTCGATGGCGTCGGCCGCAAAGGGCGCGTCGGCTTGAATTTCACCGAGGTCGGCACCGGCGTGCGCGCCAGCGTAACCATGTATGACCGCGGCCATTCCTCTATTACTTCGATGAAACCGGAGGAAATTTCGTGGAAGAAAATTTTCGACGAGGAAGGCGCACTCTGGCTGCACACTGGCGGCATTCTTGCCTCGCTTTCCGACAGCAGTGCGGCGGTCACCAAGGCGGCGCTGCAAGCCGCCAACTCGGCCGGAACCATCACGAGCTACGACCTGAATTTTCGCAGCAAATTGTGGAGCAGCGAAAAAGCCATTGCCGTGACCAAGGACATCATTCCGCATGTCCAGGTGCTCATTGGCAACGAGGAGGATTTTCAAAAGGTGCTCGGCTTTGAAGTTGAGGGCACGACACATGATCTGCGCGAATTGCCGGTGGAAGCCTACAAGCGCATGGTGCTTCGAGTGGTGGAAGCGTATCCGAACATCCAAGCCGTTTGCACGACGCTGCGCGAGGTCAAGAGCGGCCTTGTCAATAATTGGGGCGGAATTTTGTGGATGAACGGAAAATTCTGCGAAGCGCGGACGTTCAAGGATTTGGAAATCGAAGACCGCGTCGGCGGCGGGGACGGATTTTCCAGCGGCATCGCCTACGGATTGATCAAGGGCATGCCGCCGGAGGACATCGTGAATTTCGGCGCGGCCCACGGCGCGCTGCTGCAAACCACCCGTGGAGACACCTCGCAGGTTTTGCTCGATGAAGTGATGCACGTCATGAAGGGCGGGTCGGCCCGGATTCAACGGTGAGCGGCATGGCTGGCGCGTATCGCGGACGGCTCGCGCCATCGCCCACCGGCTATTTGCATTTGGGCCACGCGCGAACATTCTGGACGGCCCAGCAACGGGCCGACGCGGCGGGGGGCACGCTGATTTTGCGCAACGAGGATCTTGATCCGAGTCGGTCGCGCCCGGAATTCGCCGCGGCCATGATCGAGGATTTGCGCTGGTTTGGATTTCGCTGGACAGAAGGCCCCGATTGCGGCGGCCCGCACGCGCCGTATTCGCAAAGCGAGCGCCGCGAATTCTACCGCGCCGGTTTCGAGCAGCTTCGCCGGGAAGGCCGCGTTTATCCGTGTTATTGCTCGCGGCAGGATGTCATGCGCGCTCTCCGCGCTCCCCATGCGGGCGACGAGGAGCCGGTTTATCCAGGGACGTGCCGTCCGTCTGTCCAACCGAGCACAAATCAATCTGCGTTAACGCAGGTCCGCTCCGAGGTAGGGACGCCTCGCCGAGGCGTCCGGGGTGAGGTTCCATTTTGGCACGCAACCGGACGCCACGGCGAGGCGTCCCTGCCTTTGGGATCCCAGCGTCCGCCAAGCTGGCGCTTCCAGGTTTCGGATGGCGAAGCGGTTGAATTCGCCGACGGCGCCCGCGGTCCGCAGCGCTTCGTGTCGGGCCGGGATTTTGGCGACTTTGTGGTATGGCGGCACGACGACGTTCCGTCCTACCAATTAGCTGTGACATTGGACGACGCCGCAATGGGAATCACGGAAGTTGTGCGCGGTGAAGACCTGCTGCTGTCGACCGCCCGGCAAATCTTGCTGTATCGCGCGCTTGGGTTGCGTCCGCCGGATTTTTTTCATTGCTTGCTGATGACGGACGAAAGCGGGCGCCGTTTGGCCAAACGCGAAGACGCGTTAAGTTTGCGCGCCTTGCGCGGACAAGGCGTCACGCCGCAGTCCATCCGAGAGACATGGGGTGCAAACGTCCATTGCCCCGGCGCCAAGTCTGGCGGAGGCTTTGTCACATGAATTTGCAGGGCACCCGCGATTACGAATGGCTGGCGACAGGCGCCGAGATGCTGCGCCGCATGCTGGCCGAGATCGGGGCGGCCAAAAAAAACATCCGGCTCGAGATGTTCATCGTCCGCGCGGGCGAAACCGCCGCGCGCGTCCGCGATGCGCTGGCCGCCGCCTGCCACCGCGGCGTGAAAGTTCAGGTTCTTGTTGACGCGTTTGGTTCGATGGGGCTGGCTGACACCTTTTGGAATCCGTTGCGAACGTGCGGCGGCGAATTTCGCTGGTTCAATCCGCTGACGCTGACATTGAAAACGGCGAGCATTCGCGATCATCGCAAACTGTTGCTGTGCGACGACCGCCTCGCCTTCATCGGGGGAGTGAACATTGCCAGCGAATACGACGGCGACGGCGTGAATTCCGGCTGGCGCGATTTGGGAATGCTCGTTCGCGGGCCGCTTGTTCCCGAAATGGCGGCGGCGTTCGATCAAATGTTCGCCAACGCGGATTTTACATTCCAGCCGTTCGTGCGATTGCGGAAGAAAGCGCAGCCCAAGGTGGTGGCGGCGCCCGCGGCGCAGCTGCTCCTGGGCGGCCCCGCCGCGACGAAGCCAGTGAAGCTCGCGCTGCGGCGGGACTTGGCGAAGGCGAAGTCTGTGCGGATTGTCTGCGCCTACTTCCTGCCGCCATGGCGCCTCCGCTACGAATTGGGGCGGGCAGCCCGGCGCGGATCGCGCGTGCAATTGATTCTGCCCGGCAAAAGCGATGTGCCAATGTCGCGCCTGGCCGGCCAAAGCTTTTATCGCCGCCTGCTCATCGCTGGCGTGGAGATTTACGAATACCAGCCGCAGATCCTGCACGCGAAATTGTATTTGCTCGATAATATTGTCTATGCCGGATCGAACAATCTCGACCCGCGCGCCCTGGACATAAATTACGAGCTCATGCTGCGCCTGTCCGACCCGCGACTGGCTCAGGAAGGCGCGGAAATATTTCGAGCGGATCCTGACCCATTCCAAACGGATTGATTTGGAGGAATGGCGGACGAAACGGACATTGTGGGCGCGATTCAAATCGCGAATCGCCTATCTGGTGGTGGCGCGCCTTGACCCGATGCTCGCAGCCTGGCAATGGCGCGGCTGGATGCGGAAGGTGAAAAAGACGTAAAGGAGACATCCCCATTATTCCCATCATTCCTCTAATTCCCATCTTCCTGCGAGAAATGAGAGGAATGGGACGAATAGGGCGGCTCAGCGGCTGCGTTCCCCGAATAAATCTTATTTCGCCAGTGCCACCAAATACCGCTGCAAACGTTCAGCCTGAAGCGTCGATTTCTGCTGCGTGTAAATCTGGTGCAGATTAGCGCAGATGCGCAGCAGTATCCGCCTCGGGCTTACGGGCGACAGGAAGCTGTCGTCAAAGCGGTGCTGCGAATTCATCACCAGCTTCACGCAATCCGCCTTCACGAGAAGGCGACCGCCGTGGAGGGGATCAATGTAGAGTTCCATCCGGCTGGTCTGCAGGCGGCACAGAAAATTTCCCGGCAAGCCAATGCACGTCATCGGCAGCCGCAAGCGGCGCGAGATCAGCAAATAGAGAAGGCTCAGACTGATGCCGTTGCCAACGCGGCGATCTAGGACGCGATTGAAATAAATGTTATCCGGGTCGCTGAAGTTCTTCTCGTCACCCGCGAATTTCAATTCGCGAAAAAGGTAATCGTTGATGACGCGAATGGTCTGATCGACAGGCCCGTTGAGGTCGAGGCGCTGGCGCAATTCGGTGGCGTAATCATCCATCCAGGCGGAATAGCCATCGAGGCTGATTTGCGGGTATTGAGTGCGGCAAAGCAGGAGAACGCCCTGCTCGAGATCGAAATCTTCACCTTGATTCAGGCAGAAGGCGAGGAACTGGTTGTCGGCTTCCTGACGGGAAAAGTGATCGATGATTTCCTTGGCGCGGCGGCGAAGGACCGGATCAGTGCTCCAACTATGCTCGCGCATGCGCTGGGCGATGGCAGGACCGTAGGAAAGAAGGGTTTCACGGACGGTGCGATAAACCTTTGCGTCATCGTCGGCGAGAAGACTCGTTAAAGCTTTCCAGTGCTTTTCCTCCAGATTCCCCTTTGATTTCAGTTGGGATAGACTCATAGGGCGAGGCCAACATAGGGGAAACTCTGAGCGAGATCAAGGAAAATCACTCATATTGGCCTGAATTTCCGGCGGGCCCTGATTTGGTTGAATAAAGGGGGCCAATGGTTAACTTTGCTGGTGTGCCGGATGTGCAAAGCAAAATGAAGAGCGCCAGTTCAGACACGCTCGTCTTGCCAGTGGAATGGTACGAGAGTGAGCAGGACTATTTAAGCGTCCTTGCGATGCTGCCATTGCCCGAGCAACAAAACGCGATTCCCTATGAAGCTTTCCGGGCGAACATCAAGAATCTTGAAAAGCGTTACAACGACCAAGGGTTTATTGCGCGACGCATTGTGGTGACCCCGCTTGCAATTACGTCTTGGTGCAAAGGAAATGGTTACCCAGTCTGCAAGGTTTCCATCATCCAATTTGTCGCGGAGAGTTTGGCGGTTCTATTGGAGGCAAATTAGGACACCGCCGGTTCGAGAGGGAATGGCTTTATCGCCTGCCTGTGTTATGATGTTGCAAAACCCCTTTTGCCGCCCGGGGGCGGCATGATTAATGGAAATTATGCAAATAACAAAGCAGTTGGCTCTCTTCCTCGAGAATCGGCCGGGCATGCTCGCGCGAATCTGCGAGGCTCTCAGCGCGGCCAAGATCAACATTTACGCACTCTCCACCAGCGACACCGTCGATCACATCGTCGTGCGCATGGTCGTCAGCGATCCGGTCAAGGCGCTCTTTGTCTTTGAGGAGCACGGGACGCTGGTGGTGGAGGATGACGTGCTGATGCTCACGGCCGACAACAAACCGGGCTCGCTGGCAAAAGTCGCGCAGCACTTGGCCGCTGGCAAGGTCAACATCGAATACGCCTATTCCGCCACGCCGCCGGATGCCAAGAAGGGCTTGCTCATTCTCCGCGTTTCCGACGCCAAAAAGGCGATGAAGCTGCTCAATAGCTAAGAGGTCCGGGTCGGGACGTTAATTACGCCGAAAGCCGCGAACATTTTCATACGCAACCGGACGCCTCGGTGGAGAGTGTCTCAAAACTCAAAAGCGGCTTTAAAAAGCACCACAAAAACACCCTCGCCGAAAATAGAAATGCGCCCTATCGCAAATGAGAGAGTCGTGGTATTGACACACTTTGAGGATTTTGGAGTTTTGAGACAATCCCGGTGAGGCGTCTACCTTTTGAGGAGACTTGCATTAATGGCTCATCCGCTCGTTTTGGAAATTAACACGCGCTGTTGGCTGCGGGAGCTGGCTGGGGGCTCGCAAAACTTGGTCACGCTGGATCGCGTTCCTGAGTCGATTGTCCGCGATTGGAAGGATTTGGGTTTTTCGCACATTTGGCTAATGGGAGTTTGGACGACGGGTCCGAAAACTTTGGAGATTGCCCGCAGCCAGCCAGGCTTCCGCAAGTTGAGCATTGACGCCTTCGGGGAAAACGGCCCGCAAAGATTGGCTGCCTCGCCCTATGCCATTGCGGAATATTCCGTCGCGGAATTGCTCGGCGGAGCGAGCGGACTGCGCGAATTCCGGTCCCTTCTAAATCGACATGGCTTGCAATTGATCCTCGATTTCGTCCCGAACCACCTCGGCGTCGATCATCCTTGGCTTGAGCAGCGAAGCGAATTGTTCGTACGCAGTCCTGTCGAAAAGGCGGGGACGTTCCACCTCGGCGCCCATTGGGTCGCGCATGGAAAGGATCCATTCTTCCCGCCGTGGATTGATACAGCGCAGTTGGATTACCGAAACGAGGCCACCCGCCGGGCGATGACGGATGTTCTCCAATCCGTCGCCGCGCAATGCGATGGCGTTCGGTGCGACATGGCGATGCTCTTGCTGAACGACATTTTCGCCAAGACATGGGCGGATTTTCCTGCCGCCGGGGAAACGCCCTCGACTGAATTCTGGGAGGACGCCATCTCTGAAGTTCGGCAACGCCAGCCGGATTTTCTGTTCCTCGCGGAGGCCTATTGGGACACCGAACCGCGATTGGAAAAATTGGGCTTCAATTATTGCTACGACAAAAAATTTCTCGACGAGTTGGTCGAGCGAAAATTCAGCGCCTTGCAAAAGCATGTGCGCAAGGTTGCGGAAAGTTTTCGTCCGGCGCGCTTTCTCGCGAATCACGACGAAGCGCCCATAGCTGCCCTGCTGACATCGGAGGAGGGACGGGCAGCGGCGGTGTTATTGCTCGCGCAACCTGGTCTGCGTTTGTTGCATGACGGACAATTGGCGGGACGAAAGCACCGCGCGCCAGTGCAGTTCAATTCCTATTGGCCGGAAACGGAAGATTTGGAGATGGCGGCGTTTTATCGCGATCTGATCCGGCGCCTGTCCAAGACGCTTATCGGACAAGGAGTTCCCGAGTTTTGCGAAACAGGAATTGATTCCTGTTTCGCCGTAAAATGGAGCGGCGGAAATGCGCTGGAGCATCTCGTCGTGACAAATTTGTCCAGAGAGAAGCAGGCTTTCACGCTGCCCTTTCTGGCCCCGGCGAGCAGCGTCAACACTATTTACTCAGGTGGCAGCTCCAGTTGGCGAACGCGTGAGGCGCATTTCAATTTGCTGCGATCGAGGGCCGAAACACGTCTCATCAATTCCCTCGCCCCGCCCAGCGAGGAGAGGGGTGCCGGGCAAGTTCACGAACTGGATATTGAGCTTGTTGCCGGTGGCTGCCTGGTGCTTGAATGGCGGTCAGTCGCCGCATGAAAATCAATCGCCGCACCTTTATTCAGACCTCAACACTCGCCTTTGCCAGCCTTAGCGCCCTGGCCGAGCCGTCGGGGCTCCCCACGCCGGTCATCCTTGCCACGGATATCGGCGACGACATCGACGACACATGGGCGCTCGGCTTCCTGCTCAAATGCCCGGAGCTGAATTTGAAACTTGTGGCGACGGAATACGGCAAGCCGAACTATCGCGCAAAGCTGCTGGCGAAATTTCTGCAAACAACCGGTCATGGCAATATCCCCATAGCGGTTGGCCCGGATGTCGAACCGCGCGGCGCCGGAGATTTGCTGAAGTGGGTCAACGATTACGATCTGAAGGCTTATCCGGGTAAGGTTCACGCGGACGGCATCGGCGCCATTGTCGACGTCATCATGAATTCGCCTGAACCGGTAACCGTGATCGCCATCGGCCCGATGGCCAATGTCGCCGCCGCGCTGAAGCGGGAGCCTCGCATCGCCACCCGTGCCCGCATTGTTGGCATGGACGGCAGCGTGCGGCTTGGCTACGGCGGCTCCAAGATTCCCGGGGCGGAATGGAATGTGAAGGCCGATGTTGCCGCCGCCCGGGAATGTTTCACCGCGCCTTGGGAAATGACGATCACTCCGCTCGACACCTGCGGCATTATCTCGCTCGACGGCCCGCGTTATCAGCGCCTGCTCCAGTCCCGCGACCCTGTCGCCGCAAGCGTGATCGCGAACTACCGGCTTTGGAGCGCGGGAAAGGCAGACATGGATTCATCGAAAGGCTCCACCACGCTCTTCGATACGGTTGCCGTCTATCTGGCGGTGGCGCGGGATTTTTGCCGGATGGAACGCCTTGGCATCCGCGTGACGGACGATGGCATGACTGTCATCGACCCGCAGGCGAAGCAAATCAACGTGGCAGCCACCTGGACGAACATGGACGGTTTTAAGAACCTTTTGGTTGACAGGCTTTGCGGCGCATGAGGAACTGTTGAAACTTTATTGATGCTGCTGTGTAGTACTCCCATGAAGACAATATGCCTTCCCATTTTGTGCGTCGCGCTGGCAGGTCTTTGCGGCTGCGATTTCAAATCCATTCACGGTTCCGGCGTCGCCAAAACGGAAACGCGAACGGTCGGCGCATTTTCCAAAATCAACGTGACCGGTTCGCCTGAAGTGGAAATTGCGGTTGGTGCCCCGGTGTCGCTGACCATCACGGCGGACGACAATCTGCTGCCGATCATCGAAACCAAAGTTGACGGCGACACGCTCAACATTGGCTCGAAGGAATCCTACAGCACGAGCATCGGGGTGAAGTTGAAAATTACGGTGCCGAAGCTCGATGGCGCGTCTGTCACTGGTTCCAGCGAAATCCATGCGGATGGAGTGAGCGCCAAGAAATTTACCGCCAGCGTGACAGGCTCCGGGAGCATCGTTTTGAAAGGCTCCGCCGATCTTCTTGACGGACAAATCACAGGTTCCGGTGAAATCAAGGCGATGGAGCTTGCAACAAAGACCGTTTCGGTGGGTGTGACCGGCTCTGGACGCGCCCTCGTGAACGCCTCGGAAACTGTGGACGCCAGCATCACCGGCTCCGGCTCGGTGCGCTACTCAGGAAATCCGCCCAACGTGCAAAAGCGAATCACCGGCTCCGGCGAAATCAAGCCGCGGTGATTGTTGTCGCGAAGCGCGGCGTTGCTGCCTTTGAACAGCCCTGAGCTTGACTCCGTTTTCTCGCCCGCTATATGGTGCGGGCATGATTACCTCGTTGAAGTCAGTTACCGCGGGTTTATTGGGCGTGGCCGCTTTTGCTTCGCTGGCGCCGCAGGTCGCGTTCGCCCAGCTCCCGGCTGATCTCGCCGCGAAAAAGGAATTCACCGCTGGCCGCGCTTCCAGCACCGATCCCAACGGACGCAACGGCGACGCCCGCCGCATCGAGCCGGGGCAGACATACACGCTGGCGGACATCACCGGCAACGGACGCATCGAGCATATCTGGTTTACAATTGCCTCGCCATCGCACGAACATCTGCGCGAATTGGTTTTGCGCATGACCTGGGACGACGCGAGCAAGCCCGCTGTCGAATGCCCGGTCGGCGATTTCTTTGCCCAAGGCCACGGCAAATATGTGGAATTTCAGAGCGCAGCGGTAAGTGTCGGTTCGCGGATGGCGCTGAATTGCTATTGGCCGATGCCGTTCAAAAAACACGCTGTGCTGACTGTCTCCAACGAAGGCGAAAAAGCGGTGGACAGCTATTACTACAACATCGACTACCGCCTCGACGAACGTGCGCAAAAGGATGTCCGCTACTTCCATACGCAATACCGAACCTATTTTCCTGCGCCCAAAGGCGAGCCGCTGACGATTTGTGAAAGCACCGGGGCAGGGCATTATGTTGGCACGTTCATTTCCGTTCTTGCCAACAGCGATGGCTGGTGGGGCGAGGGGAACGATTACTGGTATGTCGATGGCGCGAAGAAACCGTCCATCAGCGGCACGGGAAGCGAAGATTATTTCTGCGGCGCATGGGATTTTGGCAAGGCATTTTGGACGCCGTATTTTGGCGTGCCGTTTTATGACAACGCCAGCAAAGGCGGCGAAAAACGCGGCATCCTGAACACCTGCTACCGCTGGCACATCCAGGACCCAGTGCCGTTCAAGAAAAGTTTATTGTTTACACTGGAACACGGACGCGGCGGCTGGGATGAAGACCGCAAACCGCTCCGAAATTCCTACACTACGGTGGGTTACTATTACGTTGACAAAGCCGAAGGCGAAGGCCCCGCCATTCCGCCGTTCAAGGATCGCATTCCTCAGTTGCTTCCTCTGCCGGATGAGAAGAAGTAAAACTGCGCTTAAACCCATCCGCATGGTAGGGCGAGGCTCCTGCCGAGGCGTTTCATAGGTCTTATATGTCCTATAAGTCCCATTTTTATGCGATGACCAGGAATCATGGGACGGCTCGGCAGGAGCCTCGCCCTACCGCGTTTCGCTTTTCACGGGACTGTTAGTGAAAATCGTGCGATGCCCCCGTCACCAATTGCGGCTCAAAAAGGCGCTCGATGCGGCGGGCTTTGACCACCACCACGTTGTCCGTATTTTGCACAGGGCCTTCGATGGTGAGGAACGGCTCTTGCGTGATCGTCAGCCGCATTTTTTCAAAGAGCTGCGGCGTCACGATGGCGTTGCTGACGCCGGTTTCATCCTCGAGGCTGATGAAGACGAATCCCTTGGCCGTGCCGGGGCGCTGGCGGCAAATGACCGCGCCGGCAATGCGCACCAATTGATTGTGGGGGATTTTCGGCAAATCCGCCGCGCGCGAAACTCCCTCCAGACGGTCGCGAATCAGCGTCATCGGATGCGGGCCGGTTGTCAAATGCATTCCTCGGTAATCGGCACGCAGGCGCTCCATGGCGTTCATCGGCAGCAAGGGCGAAGGTTCTTCTTGCCGCTTCGCTTCGGCCAGCGTGAACAGGTCGTCCTCCGCGGGCATTGCCTCCACTTTCCACAAAGCGTCGCGCCGATGCCTGGCCAGGCCGTTGAGCGCGCCGATTTCCGCCAGCACGCGCAATTCCGATTTTCCAAGGCGCGTCCGCCGCTTGAAATTTTCCATCGAGGAAAAAATCTCGCGCTTGCGCTCGCCCACGACGCGCTCACCAAGTTCCTGCCCCAATCCGCCTACCACGCAGAAGCCGAGCCGCACCGCGTCATCCGCCTCAATGGTGCAAAGCCAGTCGGAATGTTCGATGCTGACCGGCCGGATTTTAACGCCGTGGCGCTTCGCATCCTTGACGATGGTGGCGGCGGAATAAAACCCCATCGGCTGGTTGTTCAACAGCGCGGCGTAGAATTCGGGCGCGCGATGCGTTTTCATCCACGCGCTGGCATAGGCGAGAATGGCAAAACTGATCGCATGCGATTCCGGAAAACTATAGAGGGCAAACGACTTGATGGCCGACGAAATCTGCTCAATGACTTCCGGCGCGACTCCCTTTTTTTCCATGTTGGCGCGAAGCCGGATAGCCACGCGATTCATGCGCTCTTCCGAGCGATGGAAGCTGAGCGCGCGGCGCAATTCTTCTGCCTCGCTCCCGGAAAAATCCGCCATGACCATCGCGATTTCCAGCAATTGCTCCTGAAACAGCGGGATGCCAAGCGTGCGCCCCAGCACTGGACGCAAACGTTCGTCATAATAAACGACCGGCTCGCGCCCGGCGCGGCGGTTAAGATAGGGATGCACCATTTTTCCCTGGATCGGGCCGGGGCGGATGATCGCCACTTCCACTACCACGTCGTAAAAACAATTGGGCTTCATGCGCGGCAGCGTCGCCATTTGGGCGCGGCTTTCGATTTGAAACACGCCGATGGTATCCGCCTCCTGCATCATTTTGTAGGTGGCCGGATCGTCGTTTGGAATCCGCGCCAAATCCACCGGATGCCCGCGCTGGCGTGTCATCTCGATGGCGTCCTGCAAAAGCGACATCATGCCGAGGCCAAGCAAATCGACCTTGATGATGCCGAGGTCTTCGCAATCGTCCTTGTCCCATTGCGCGACGACGCGGCCGGGCATGGAGGCATTTTCGAGCGCGACAACGGCGTCGAGTTTTCCCTGGCAAATAATCATGCCGCCCGAGTGCTGCCCGAGATGGCGCGGCAGCGAATACATCTGCGCATAAAGCGAAGCGAAGGCGGGCGCGCGCGGATGCTCGCCCGGCAATCCGGCCTGCGCCATCTGCTCCGGCAGCGCGACGGAATGCGGATAGTCGCCGTTGCCGAACAAATTGGAAAAGCGATCCAGCACGTCAAGAGGAAGATTAAGCGCCTTGCCAATTTCCCGCGCCGCGCTCCGGCCGCGATAGGTGATGACGTTGGCCGTCATGGCCGCGCCGTGTTTTCCGTAACGGCGATACACTTCCTGGATGACGCTTTCGCGCCGGTCGCCGCTCGGCAAATCAATGTCGATGTCCGGCCACCCCTTGCGGCCTTCGCTCAGGAAACGCTCGAACAGCGTGTGGTATTTGATCGGGTCCACCGCCGTGATGCCGAGGCAAAAGCAAACAGTGCTGTTGGCCGCGCTGCCCCGGCCCTGCGCCATGACATTGTTATTGACGCAAAACTTCACAAGGTCCGCCACGATCAGGAAGTATCCGGCGAAGCCCAATTTCTCGATGATGGCCAATTCGTGCCGGATTTGTTTTTGGACTTTGTCGGGAATTTCGCCGTCATAACGCCAGCGGGCGCCGGCCAGGGTTTGTTCGCGGAGCACACTATCCATCGTTTCGCCCGCACCAACCGGGTAGGTGGGAAATTCGTAACCCAAATCCTCCAGCGAAAAGCGAAGCTGGTTGGCGAGGCGTTCCGTGTTGGCGACGGCTTCCGGCAAATCACGGAAAAGTGTCTCCATGTCCGGCGCGGTTTTGAGAAAGCGCTCGCTGTTGGCTGTCAACAATCGGCCCGCCGCGTCCAGATGGGTGTGGTTGCGAATGCAGGTGAAAACATCGAGAATCTGGCGGCTCCGCGGTTTGGCGTAAACGACGCCATTAGTGGCCAGCAAGGGAAGGCGATGGCTGGCCGCGAGATCAACGAGAGATTTGTTGATGCGCTCTTCGCCGCGCAAAAAGTGACGCTGAATTTCCACCCAAACGCGATTCTTGCCAAACGCTTGAATGAGCTTTTCCAAAACTTGCTGCGGACTTGTTCGCCGCATTTTCGCCGGTTGCCACGAATGGCGGACGGCTGCAATCAACGGCCCTTCCTCATCGCCGGTCAACGCCATTAGCCCTCCGGCGAACTCAGGCAATTCACTCCAACGAATTCGCCCCTCACCCTTCGGACTGCGCAGATGCGATTTCGTCAGGAGGCGGCAGAGATTTTGGTAGCCCGCGCGCGACTCAATCAAAACGGGTAGAACCGTTTCATCCTCCATCGTCAATTCCGCGCCGAGAATTGGGCGAACGCCGTTTTCCTTGGCTGCCGCCGAAAAGCGCGGAAGCCCGTAAACACCGTTGCGATCTGAGAGCGCCATCGTGCCGAGATTCAATTCGCCGGCGGTGACTGCCATTTGCTCCGGCAATGATCCGCCCCGGAGAAAACTAAACGCGCTGCGGCTGTGGAGTTCAACGTACATCAATCAAACATGCCTTCCACGAACCATTGGTCGTCCTGCCGCACAAGGCGGAAAAGTCCGCCGTCGCGGGTTTGCACATCCCATTCGTCGCGAGCCCAGTTGCGCTCGGCCCACCAATCGCCGGAAATTCGCCAAGGCCCCTGCGCCTCGGAAATCGCGCCGATGAAAACCGTGCTGCGCAAAATGGCCGGGCGCGACTCGCGCACTTCGACGACAGCGGACAACGGCGGGCGAAACCGCCGCAAGGCCAATCCGCCTGCGTGGATGGGCAGGGGTTGCGGAGCGTTCGATTCCTCCTCGTTCTCGCCAAAAATCCCGCGGCTGATCCGCTCCGTGTCCATGTGAAAACTGTCGGGGCGGTGCGTATCCTCCACATGCGGAGTGCCGACGCGATTCGGTCCCAGCAACGCATTCAATCGCGCCAGCGTTTCTTGAAATTGATTCGGATCGCGCAGCGAAACTTCAAAAAGGCCGAATTGATAATTCAATGACCGCGCCGGTTTGGCCGAGAGTCGGATGCTTTGAATCGGCGAATCCGTCCGCACATTTTCCAAATGCGTGTGGAGCATTCGGAAAAGAATGTCGTTGTCGCAGGTCGGGGCGGGGACGGTGAGCGCGCGCTCGTATTTCTCGCCGGAAACGAGATTGAGGCGCAAATGCAGCTCGGCAGCGACGAGATAAATCAAATCCAAACGGCGCGTCAGGCTTTCGACAAATCGGCGCAGTCCAAACAGCAGCGGCTCGATCAATTCCACGGGCTGCTCAAACTCCATCGATTCCTCGAATGTCTCCGGCGGCACCACCAATTTCAGCGGGCGCACTTCGCGCGAGGTGGCGAGATCGAATATTTCCACCGCTTCCGGGCCGAGCCGCTCCGCGATTTTGTCCTTTCCCAGCGCGAGAAACGCGCCGACACTGCGCACACCCCATTTTTCCATCACTTCCAGCAATTCCCTCGGCGGATTCAAACTTTCCAGCGGAAGATCGCGAACGAAACTATCCGAATCCCCCACCGCCAAAAACGGCCGCGCGAGCCGCGCCGCTTTCCAGGCCAGCGACGGTGTTTCCGCCACGCCGACGCGCGCGTCCAATTGCACCTGGCCGAGTGCGCGCAAAATCGTCGCTGCCCAATCTTCGATATCGTCGCGGTGATGCGATTGCAGCGCGTCGTCCTGCGGCAAGCCCTTCAAATCCAGCGTGCAAACGCCCTCGGCGGTGGCTTCGATGCGCGGCGAAAAACAATAAGCGCATTGCAGAAGCGTCTCCGTCGCCGCCTGTTCCTGCGCGCGCGAGCGGGAGCGGATGGCGACATCGCGGCACCGCGCCATGGCCTGGGTCGGCGTAAGCCCGACTTCCACGCCTGCTTTTTGCGCCTCCTCTGTCAATTGAAACACGGTCGCCTTGCGCATCGTGTCGTCGAGGATGGCGGCGCGTTTGCCGCGCAATTCCGGCTCCAGGCGCATGACGGCCTGCAAATGAAAATTGGGAATGTAAATGACGGCGAACATCACCCAGCCTCCGCCGCCATCGACTCCGCGCTGTGCCCCGCCACGGCAAAGCGTGTCAAGTCGAAGTGTAGATTCGTTAGAACTTCATCTTCATTTTTGCCGAGCGCGTCGAGCGCGCATTGGCTGGCCAGCCGGAGGCGGACATCCGCGCTGGACGCCATGGCAAACGGCGTCACCACCACAAACGCCATGCCTGTCTGGCGCAAAATGCGTTGCAGCCGGTACCAGGTGGGGCTGGAGATTTTGCGCAATTGGGCGGCCGGATTCATTTTAAGATCGAGCATCACGAGCGATAAATTGCGATCGCGCAAAAGAATATCGGTGGCCTTCATCGCTTCGTCGGACGTCTTGCAGCGCACCCAAAGCAATTGGGAAAGAACGGCGGGTTCAAGCGTAGCCGCGTCAAACGAATCCAAGCCGTCAATCAAAGCAATTGGCTTGCCCTTGGCCCGCGCCTGCCGCACCAGCGCCCGGAGAAAAACCGCGCTGCCCGTGCCGGATTTTTCCGCGACGACCTCGGTGATGCCGCCAGTGGGCAATCCGCCGTGCAGACGTTCATCGAGCGAGGGCAGGGCAGTGGGCCAGACGGGGGCGGGTTTGGCTGCGGCCTCCTCCCGCCACTGGCGCAAATGCGGAAAGCGTTCCGACAAGATCTGCCGCAACTGCACAATTTCACTGGAGCCATCGGATTTCACGCCAAGCTTGCTTTGACAAGAAGGTTACCACAACGCACGGACATTTTCCGTCCAACCTCGCGAAAGAGAAATCAAATTCGGAGCCTTCGGGATGGGTCTCGTTTTCCAAAAAACAGGTGCGATTTGGTGCGATTTGCTGCGACTAGGTGATACTGGCAGTTGCGTCCGGACAGTTCTTCCGAACCGCGCCATTCCGCCGGTCTGTGCTCTGCTGCGCGGCCCTTAATCATTCCGATCATCATTTTGTTTATGACCATGAGGACACTTTACCAAACCATTGCAGGAACAGAAAACCTGCCAGAGGTTTTTCGGCGCGATTTTTGTGAAATATTTCTCAAGGCGGCTAATCCGCATGGCCTTGACTTTTCCAATTCCCGGCTTTCAAGTGAATTTTGTGGCAGGCGCGAAACGCAAGAAGGTGGTTTTGGCGGCATCGCTCGTGATGCTGGCAGCCGTCGTGGTTCTGTGGTTGCTTCCGGAGTCCCTGATTGCAACTAAATTGCCGGCCGGCCCCGTGACTCCGGCAGTGAGCCTTGGCGAAACTCATGCGCTTATCCTTGCGCCGGATGGCAGCCTGTGGTCATGGGGAACATCCTTTCTTGGCTGGCCCGTGCTTGGGCTTAGCAATGTTGCCTATCGGGTTCAACCGACCCGCATCGGGCATGACACGAATTGGGTGGGCATTTCAGCGGCGTGCGAGCACAACCTGGCCCTTAAATCCGACGGCACGATTTGGGCCTGGGGGGAAAACACGTCGGACGAATTGGGCGACGGCACCAAAGCAAAAATGCGGATGGTTCCCGTCCGAAGCGTTCCGGGAAACGATTGGCGCCAGGTGTCCACTGGAGCTTACAGCAGCTTCGCCTTAAAGAAAAATGGCACGCTTTGGGCCTGGGGCATGAACTGGGCGGGCGAATTGGGAATCGGCATAACCAACCGCTCGTGTGCCAAAGCCATGCAAGTGGGCCAGTCCACCAATTGGGTAAAGGTATGGGCAGGCTGGCTGGCGGTCGTCGGCCAGCAATCTGACGGCACACTCTGGTACTGGGGAGAAAATCCCAATCCATCTGTTGCTCCAGCCACTCATCAAATTGTCATTCCGACGCGTGTGGGCGCCGATTCAAATTGGGTGGACGTCGGCTTTGGGACGGACGACACAGTGTTTGCCATCAAATCCGACGGCTCTTTGTGGGCTTGGGGCCGTCAAGCGCACGCATATACCGGCGTGATGAATCAAGATCTGGACGTGTCGCCGGTGCGAATCGGGGCCGATAGCGATTGGCGAGGCATATCAGCCTGCGGGAACTGGTGGTGCCAGGGTTTGACCAAGAAGGACGGCTCGCTGTGGCTCATGGACGCTTCCTGTGGTTTGCCCAATGGCCCGAGGCCACCATTCGGGCCGCCAAAATTCCGCAGGATCGGACTGAAAAAGGATTATGTTGCCTTCATTGCCGGCGCAGCGCATGACGCCCCGCCTGGCGTGCATATTCCAGTGGGCGTCGTCGTCACCCGCGACAGCGAAATTTGGACGTGGGGAATGGTCCTCGGCAGCGCCCATTTAGAGCCGTGGCAGGAAAGGCTCCAAGCCATATTGAGGCGCATTCACCCCGTCGATTTTTCCGCCAACTCGCAAACGCGCCCGCTCCCGTGGCAGCTTGCTCCGGAAGACAAGTGAGGAGGGCGTTGCCGGAACGGTTTTTAACAGAAGGAAACGAAGGGGAGCAGAGCGTCTTTCCGGTTCGGTTTGCCCTCCTATGTTAGCTTTTATTGACACAATGCACACGCAACCGGACGCCTCGGCGGGCCGTCCCTGCCTCATTTGTTCGCGCGCTGCCAGTCGGACAGTTGCTTGGCGTAGGTCGAGAGGGAATTGACGGTGGCGTCCTCGGGGTTCAATTTGCGGGCGGCTTCGATCAGCTTTTGCATGTCTTCCACCCGGCCTTCTGTCGCCAATAGGTTTGCATAGCGCCAGAGGGCTTGCGGATTTTTTGGATACAGCAAATAAGCTTGTTTGCAGGCGAGGTCGGCTTCCCGCTGCATGTCCCGGCGCTCTTCGGAATTTCGCGAGTGGGCGGCCCGCCACAAATAAAGGCCGCTGATCGATGAGCGCAATTTCGAGAAGGCCCCCCGCGCGCTGGAGTCGCGAAGGAACGCCGGGTCGCCCTCAAAATCCTGGGGGACGCCGTTCAAGTCCTGCGCCATCGCGCAGACTTCCGCCACGCTGGTTTCATTGTGGACGACCAATCCGATGAGGCGGCGTGTGAGCTTCTGCCAATACTCACGATCATTGCGCACCGTCTCCGCAAATAAGCCCTCGCTCGGGGCGTGGCGCAGTTTGACAATGGGGCCGGCGGGAAGAAAATAGGGATACATCCATTCGAGCGTCAGGCTTTCTTCCAGGTAAAAATCACGATCCGGGTTGGCTTGCAAAATATCGCGCACAAGGATGCCGTTGATCATCATGACAGCAGCCTGCCCGGTGACTTGCAGGCGGCCATTGACGTTTTTGACCTCCTCGCCCGGGACGATTTGTTTCGGCTCGTTGGGATATTGCTTGTCATGCTCCGACCTGCGCTGGACGTCGCTCAGGTATTCCGAGAAGGCGTCCGATACTTTGGCGTCGTCGGGAAGAACGATCTGCTGGCGGTAAAGGGCGCGGACGTATTTCAAGTAGTTGGTGTCGGCCAGTTGATTCTGTGTCAATGTGAAAAATGGATTGGCGTCCTCGTGCGAAACGCTCAGCGCGGTAATGGCGAAGCGGCCGGGATCGGTGCCGCCAAAATAAATGCTTCCGCGCGGAATGGTTTTGAAAACTTCTTCCGCAAATAGGCGGCAGAATTTCAGGTCATAGGCGCTGAGCACCGAGCAGATTCCGCCCACATCCTGCACGCGGAACCAAATGTCCGCCGGCAGCGGGCGCGGCGCGAAAGGAGCGTAGGCGGCTTTGAGAGTTTCCAGCAAATTGGAGGCGTCGGCCCACTTCCCGGCCGAGGCCGCTGAAAACATCTTCCACACTTCCGGCGGGACGGGAGCCTCCTCATCCTGCGACGCCCGGTATATGTGATTGCTTTTGGAATCAATGAATCGCGTGATGTCCGCATCGACCGGGGCGGCCCCGGCCCACCCCGCAAATGCGGCCAGCACGGCTGCGGCAGACAATAAAATCCGCAGGCGTTTCATCGCGGTGGCGTCTCCGCTTTGGGGAAGGCTGGCGGCCGACGAACTCCTGGCAGGCAGACCCGTGATCGCTCTCTCCCTGCATGGCAGGGAGAGAGAAGGAGAGAGGGTGCCCAAAAATCTCTCTGGAAGCCATGGGCATTGAAGTCGTCAGGTTTTATGTCGTTTGCCGAGTACCCGTTTCCCTGGCTCTCTCCCCGAAGGCGGGGCGAGGGAATCAGCCGGCAGCGAGCGTGTGTTCGATTGCCATAGATTGAAATGCGCCCTTTCATCGCCATTATTTGCGGTCGCGGAGAATGCGCTCCGGATTGCGGGCGCGGCTGACGGCGGTGTCGTAGGAAATAAGGCATTTGCAGTAGAGATCGTAGAGGGAATTGTCCATCAGCATCATGCCTTCCTTGCGGCCCATTTGAATGCAATTTTCCAATTGATGAAGCTGGTTTTCGCGGATCATGTTGCGCACGGCGCCGTTGGCGATCAACAGCTCGCAGGCGAGCACGCGGCGCGTCCGGTCCGTCGCTGTCAACAAATCCTGCGCGAGGATGCCGACGAGCGAATTGGCAAGCTGCGTGATGATCTGCAATTGCGCGCCGCCCTCGAAGACGCTGATGATGCGCTCGAGCGCGTGCGAGACATTCGGCGAGTGCATCGTGGCCAGCACGAGGTGCCCCGTTTCCGCGGCAGTCAGCGCCGTCGAGATGGCTTCGTGATCGCGCATCTCGCCGACGACAATGACATCCGGATCCTGGCGCAGGACGTGAATGAGCGCGCGGTTGAATGACCGCACATCGGTCAGCACCTCCTGCTGCACGACGATGGCGCGGCGGTTTTCGTGGACGAATTCAATCGGGTCTTCGATGGTGACAATTTTGCAGCGGCGCTCTCCATTGATGAGGTCAACAAGATAATTGAGCGTGGTGGTCTTCCCTGCGCCGGTCGGGCCGGTGACGAGCACGAGGCCGTTGGGCCGGCGGGCCAGTTCGTCGATTTTTTCCGGCAGCCCCAATTCCTCGCGGCTGGCCACGCGATGGCCGCAGAAGCGCAGGCTCATTTCGGTGTGGCCGTTGCGGCGGTAGAACGTCACACGCACGCGGCCGCCGACATCGTGGTGCATGGAAATGCAAAGCTCCCAATCCTGATCCAGCTTGGCGCGCTGCTGCTCATTGAGAACGCTGTCGGCGATGGCCGAAAGCGCCTCGACGCTTAGCGCGTCTTCGCTGGCCAGAATGATTTCGCCGTTAACGCGGAAGGCCGGCGGCACACCCGCCACTAAATGGAGATCGCTCGCTTCCGATTCGCTGGCCGCTTCAAGGAGGCGGTTGAGATGCGAGTCGGTCATTTGCTGATCCGCCGCCACCATTTGCGGAACCGGTCTGCCGCACCGCGGGAGGAAAGGCGCGCCAAGGCTTCGGCTGCCGTCTCGTCCTTGGGATTCAGCGCTTGCGCCTGGACAAAAGATTTCTCAGCCGCGTTGGCCAGGCCGAGCGCTTCCTGGCATTTGCCCAGTTCGATCCATGCGCGAAAATGCCGCGGGTTCCATTCCACGGCCTGCTGCAACGGGCGCAGGGCGAGGGAAAATTGGCTGTGGCGGCTGCGGATGCGGGCAGCCTGGAGCGCGACACTCCAATCGCCGGGCGCGAGCATCATCGCCTTTTCAAGGCAATAGTCCGCAAGCGTTTGCCGGGCTGTCAACAAGATGTCACCCCTCGCCAGCCACACGCAGGGCGAGGATCCGTTTTCGCCGACGGCCGCATCCGAGAACGCGAGCGCATTTTGAATTTCTCCGCGGCGCGCGAGCACGACGGCTTTGGCGGCGAGCAAATCGGCTTCGCGCGGAAATTTTTCAAGCGACTTGTCAGCCCAGGCGCTGGCTTCCTCCAATTGATCCAATTCGGTCAGCATGCGAACCTGGGCGGTCCACGCCGCGGCATTCCTTGGATTGAATTCGAGGACTTTGGCGTAGGCGCGGAGTGCGTTCTGGAAATCGCCGGCTTCAAAAGCGGATTGGGCGGCGCGTTGATAGAAGGATTCGTCCTTGACCGCGACGGATGCGGAGTCCGCGAAGGGATTATGCTCGCCGTCCGGGCCTTCAAATTCCAAGTTAACGAATCTGCTCATTTGGATTACAGGCTTTCCTCAAGCCCACTTGTAGCATGGCCTGGCGGACAAGGCGAGACCTTTTCGCGAGCGGCCTTTCGCAGCGGCCTTGGACTGAGCGTATCAAGGACGGCATCATGCGCATCCTCAACGGTCAGCCCGAGGGAAAAGAATTTTCGCGCAGAGAAGATGAGTGCGCAGAGGCTGCCGCGCCTTACGCCACCAAAAATTCGGTGTCGCATACTTGACATTCGGCGTATTCGGAGTCAAATGAAGATTGTGGGTGCTCTCGGGCAGGATTTGTATGTTCAATGGCGCGCCGAGCAGGAAGCTCGTGCGCTCCTGGGTGAGAGCAATTCGCCTCACCCCCCTGAACGGCTGCTCCAAAGCGTCTGGCATCACCAGCGTCTTCGCCGCGAGGAACTTCGCACCTCCGATGGCCATCCCGTCCGCGTGCTGCACCCCGGCTTTTGGAATCACGGCGCGGGGCCGGATTTTCGCGGCGCAGTCCTGCAATTCGGCCACGAGGAGCCGCGCTCGGGTGACGTGGAAATCGACCTTATCCCGCAAAATTGGCAGGCTCACCAACACCACACCAATGAAGCTTTCGCGGGGGTAATCCTGCACGTCGTTTGGACCGGCGGCACGGAGGCGTCCGGCGGCGCGCGCCGCATGCTGGCGCTCGAAAATTATTTGGATTTGCCTTTGGACGATTTGCGGAAATGGGGCGCTGGCGGAAGTTCCGAGAATTGGCCGGAAACATTGCGCGGCGCGTGCTCCGCTCCGCTGAGCTTGCTCGGAATGGAGCGGACGGCCGAACTTTTGCATCAGGCGGCGATGGTGCGGTTCAATCGCAAAGCCCGGGAATTGGAAACCCGCGCCCGCCACGCCGGGTGGGAACAGGCGCTTTGGGAAGGGCTTTTCCGCGGACTGGGCTACCGCCAGAACGTCTGGGCCATGCAACGGGTGGCGGAATTGCTGCCTGTCCTGCGCGAAGCCGAAGGCGAAGGCGGCCGGGCAGTTTCGCTCGTCGGGATGCAGGCGCGATTGTTTGGCGTAAGCGGATTCTTGCCTTCCGACATTTCCGCCGCCGGAACGCCTGGAGAATATCCGAGAATTTTGTGGGATCACTGGTGGCGCGAGCGCGAAAAATTCCAGCCCGTCACGCTTCCGAAAAATCTGTGGCGCATGTATGGATTGCGCCCCGCCAACCAGCCCCAGCGCCGCCTCGCCCTGGCCGCCCACTGGGTGTCAACAAACGATTTCATTCCGCGCCTCGAACAATGGTTCACCAAGCCGGTGGCCGATGGCGAGCTTCCCTCCAGCCTGCTCGCCTGCCTGCAGCCGCCTGCCGACGATTATTGGTCGTGGCATTGGAGCTTCGCCTCCCCGCGCCTCGGCAAACCGCAGCCCCTCTTGGGCGAACAGCGCACCACCGATCTCGCCATCAACGTGATCCTCCCATGGTTCTGGGCCCGCGCGAACGCCGGCAAGAACGCCGCCCTGACCACTGCCGCCGAGAATCGTTACCTCGCCTGGCCCGCCGCCCAGGACAACGCCATCCTCCGCCTCGCCCGCCAAAGATTAATCGGCGGCCAGCGAAACCTCCGCCTCGGAACCGCCGCCGCGCAACAAGGCCTGCACCAAATCACCCACGATTTCTGCGACCGCACGAACGCGCTTTGCCAGGACTGCACCTTCCCGGATTTGGTGAAGAAGATATTGGTGTGATTTCGCCAATAGGGGGAGGGTGCTCTATTTTTTGGTCTTTGGACCCACGCTATGCACCCATTGCTTTTCATCGCGTCTTTGATTATTGAAGCGTTCGCAGCTATGGCGCAAACCAACGAACCAGCAGCGAAGAAGAGTCCAGCCGAGACCATGCGTGAGATGCGTCTAAAGCAGTTGACTATGGTGCCTTCCGACTTTGGCGAAAAGTCGACGGCGGAGTTTCCTCAAGTTTGTGCGGTTATCATGGATTGGCCGATTGAGCCCGCAATCGCTACTGTTATTGCTCGCGCCACAGGGGACGCGAGCATCTATACAACCGGCACATTTGGAGTCATTGGTGGCATTGGTCACGAAAGAGTTCGAATCGCTGCCAGAGAATGCGTCAAGGTCGCACAGCACTATTACGACGCAGCGATTCCCACAAAGGAGTATCCATACCCCGCAAGCAATCATCTGCGTTTTTATCTTGTGTGCTACGACGGGGTTCGAGTGATTGACACTGACTGGAATGTCGTAAATGAAAGCAATCAGAAGCATTTAGATTTGTATGGGGCGGCACAGCGAGTTGTCACAGAGTTGCGCCTCATTGCGGAAAACCAGAAGGCAAAGGAGCGATAACTATGAGGCAATATTGCGAGCTTTCGAGATCGGCTGGCGTTGGCCCGCTTGTATGCGCGGAATATGTGCGCTCCCTACCGGGGGCTTGGGACTTTTCTTGGTGGTTGCTACAAATATGGAGTGCTTGACGGCACTCACTGGCCGCGGCTTTTCGACAACTCCCTGTCAGCGCTAATCTGCCCCAATTTTGGCCGCAGCACCCCTACAGTCCGGCTATCGCCGGTCCGCGGATAATCTTCCGGGCGATATCTCGCCTCCGCTCTAACGTCACCATGCCGCGCTTGTGGGTGAGGTTCGATTTATCCACTGTGAATTAGACTGGGCCTCCATGAAAAAATTAATGGCCGCCGTGTCGTCGTCCGCTTCGGCGTAGAGAGCCCCGGCGGCTTTGGCTGGCAACGGATTCACGTTGGTGATTCTTACACTGCCCCCCGCAAGTTGTTCCCGCAACTCGGCAGCCCCAGCTTTGCGCCTTGGTGGATGCAATCCGCGACCGAAAGGCCTGTCACCTTGGCAGTCTGCGGAATCTCGTGGAGCAATTCGCCTTTCAATACCACAGGGTAGGAGCAGGTTTTCATATAGGAATCATGTATCGTTCCCCAACTTTTTCAATTCCGGAGTGTGTAAAAAGTATCTCTTCAAGGTTTCGGTCTTGCCTGAACACATGGGGTCTTGATTTCGCTGGGGTGCGGGTTGCGTGTCAATTAAAGCATGTGAAACACCCTATCGCGCTGTAGGGGTGATTTCGGCACGATGCTCGTTCATGAATACATTAATCATTCTCATTATTCTTCTCCTCCTGCTGGGCGGCGGCGGCTTTTATTGGGGCGGACCTGTCTACGGCGGAAGCGGTGTCGGCCTCATCCTGCTCATCATTATCATCATGGCGTTTACCGGCGGATTCAGAAGAAGGTAAGATTTGAGCAAATTGGGGAGCGCGGTCGTCTCGACCGCCGTCTTCGGCGTCTCGCCGAAGACTTCTTCCGCTTTTGCTTCATCATCGATTGGCGAATTTGGATCTTCTGCCGGAGCCAGTCGGCGGACGCCGCCTAGAGAAGACCAAGATAGTCGCGCTGCTTTTTTGGCCGCATCGTTCGGCTAGGGATTCCTCAAATCAGCCGAATCGTCAGCGGATAGCGGTAGCATGATCCATCGGATGATTTTACAGCCGCAACGACCGCAAAAATCAAGGAGGATATCCATATGACGAACAATAAGAGAAAACCGATTCCTATCAGCGCGAGCGGGATGCAGCAAAGCGAATAAATCAGCAGTGAAACGTGAAAATTGAGCGCCTCCCTTGCATTCTCCGAGACATAGCGTGACTCATCCCTCATCACTAGATAAACGACTAATGGCAAAATGAACGGCACGGCCAAAAAAACCGAGAGATGACTGAGCACCGTCCAAATTTTGTCACTTCCTCTTGGGGTGGCCGACGGCGGCAAATTTGTGGTTAATGGCGGAACGTCCATAAAATGCTTTCGTTAGATTGTGCTTCAGCAAAGCCCAGCCAACACTCGTGGCTGCCGCTGGACAAACCATGCCATAAGCCAAAAGCGCTAACAATTATAAAGTGAGGCCGAATTTATCATTCAGCCCGGTGGCGGGACAATTTCGGGCAGCATCCGCGGCTGGAACAAAGGTCCCTTGACAACCAGAGCGAAAAGCCTAATGTACGCACATTGTGAGCACAATATCGAAACCCCGTGTTGATACACAGGCGGCAACCGAGCGCCTGAATTTGCGAATTGCGCCAGCGGTGAAAATTCTGATCCTCAAGGCGGCAAAACTGCGCAAAAACTCGCTTACTGATTTCGTCGTGCGCTCGTCCCAAGACGCTGCGGAAGCAATATTGGCGGAGCAGACCCGGTTTGTTCTGCCCAAGGCCCAATGGCTGGCGTTCAATGCGGCACTGGATGCGCCGGCAAAGGAAATTCCTGAACTGAAACGGTTATTGTCTGAACCATCCGTTTTTGAGGCGCGTTGATGTTCTCGCCTCCAGCCCTGATAAGCAGTGCCCATGACGTTCGGAATTTTGATTGTGGAAACACCGCTTTGAACGAGTTTCTCATCAAATATGCCCTGGCCAACACAAGCGCGGGAATCGCCAGGACGTATGTAACTACCCCTGTGGATCAGACTATCGTGGTCGGATATTTTTCGATTGCAGCAGGTTCTGTTGAACGGGCAGCCGTTCCAGAAAGAGTGGCCAAAGGAACCCCACAGCATCCGATCCCGGTTGCCTTGTTGGCAAGGCTGGCTGTAGATACGAATTTTCAAGGCCAGAAAATCGGCCCAGGCCTGCTAAAGCACGCTTTGCTAAAGATATTGGAAGCTTCCCGCGTCATCGGAATTCGCGCCGTGTTAGTGCATGCCAAGAACCAGCGGGCCGCCGACTTTTACTCCAAATACGGCTTCATTCCTTCGCCGGTAAATTCGTTTCACATGATGCTTATGATGAAGGATGTTATTAAAAGTGTGGAGTTCAAACTGATACCTTGACGACCTTCCGACAACTCAATGAGGGGTGGAACGCCGAGCCTAATGCACCTGATCCG
The DNA here is from genome assembly GCA_963764165.1 of uncultured Verrucomicrobiae bacterium. Taxonomy (GTDB): domain Bacteria; phylum Verrucomicrobiota; class Verrucomicrobiia; order Limisphaerales; family Palsa-1400; genus Palsa-1400. Next base: position 668,657 of record CAVXRD010000001.1, on the reverse strand, counting down.
AGAGTCGCTATCGAGGGTGGTGATGTTGTCGTCACGTTTTTTTTGAACCCGTTCCAGTTTCCGCAATTCAGTGCTGAGGACAAAGGACGGCTGCGATTCGTTTCTTGTCTTCGTTATCGCCTCGGCGCCACTAATGATGAGGGTTGGTTTCGCGGACAATGTCGATTCACCGGGTTGGCTCCGCGATGGGGAGAATTTTACGAGGTAGAAGGCGATTTGCGATTGGCGGAATGCCCAGACGAATGGGTTGAGGTCGACCGGGCAGCCGAACGCTCCCGGCATTTTCTGTTTTACTTTAGGGATGAGACTTTCGAGTGTGACGCCTTGGATTGGAGATTCGACATTTTGAAGGCCGAACCCCTTCGGCCCGACGCCTTTTGAAATCGGGTTAATCAAAAGCTTGACCTACTGTGATTTTTTGTTGATTTTTCAAGCGCTGTGAGACACGTTTGTCTCACGATGAAAACAGCGACTGTCAGGGACTTGCGAAATCACTTTCCTCGTGTGGCTGCGTGGGTTGAGGAGGGCGAGTCGGTGGAAATTACCAAATCAGGAAAAGTGATTGCCCGGCTGGTGCCGGCGACTCGCCAAACACCGCGCAAATTTAAAATGCCGGATATCATGGCGCGTCTGCAGCAAACTTTCGGGGATGCGTGCTACGATTCATCAGACATTGCGCGGGGTCTTGAACTCAGTCGGGGAGACCTGTCATGACGGCGTACCCGGACACAAGTTTTCTGTGCGCCTTTTATGTGAAGCAGTCGAATTCACCTTCCGCCGCCGCGTATGCCGCAGGCATGCGCGAGCCGCTTCATGTTGCGGCTTTTCTAGCCTATGAATTTCGCCAGTCGCTTCGTTTTCAAACTTGGAGACACTCCGCAAATCCGTGCGAAGGGATCGCCCCGTCAGTTGCTCAGGCTGCTTTTCTGCAATTTGACACTGATCTTTCAAACGGTGTGGCAGTCTTAATGCCTTGCAACTTTCAGGATGTGTTTGTCCTGGCAGAGCAACTCTCGAAAAAGCACACGTCTCTGAGTGGGCATCGGAGCTTTGATGTTCTTCATGTGGCAACCGCATTACATTTGGAGGCGAAGGAATTTCTGACATTTGATGCGAATCAGCGCAGATTGGCCGCCGCCGAAAAGCTCTCGTTGAAACCTTGACGATGCGCGGAAAACACGATGCAAATCCTGCCGGCTGCCTAAAACGCGCGGCAAGACCGTTGTGGCGCTGCCCGGGCTGCGGGCGCGAGTTTGCGAATCGAAACCAGTCGCACTTTTGCGGGAAGCATGATTTGGAAACGCACTTCGCGGGGAAACCGGCGGAGGTGCGGGCGATTTTTGAGGCGGTGTTGGGCGCAATCCGAAAAATCGGACCGGTAAAGGTGCTGCCGGAGAAAACGCGCATCGCATTCCAAGTGCGGATGTCCTTCGCGCAGGTGACGCCGCGGACGCGATGGGTGGACGGGCACGTGGTGCTGGCACGTCGGCTGGAAGCTCCCCGCATTCGGCGCATCGAGACGATTTCGCGGCGAAACCATGTGCATCATTTCCGCCTGATGTCGGTGATGGAGGTAGATGAGGAGGTTGAGGGCTGGCTGCGGGAGGCTTACGCAGTAGGCGAACAGAAACACTTGAAGGATTAGGGAAGGTCATGGAAGATCGCCCAGCATCTTCGGCGCTCTACTTCCCGCAAAGTTCCGCGTGGCGGAAGCAATGGACGAGGTGGTCGTTCACCATGCCCGTCGCCTGCATGTGCGCGTAGCAAATCGTGGAACCTACAAAATTAAATCCGCGCTGTTTCAGGTCTTTGCTCAATGCGTCTGACTCGCGCGTGCGGGCGGGGACGTCTTTCATGGTGCGCGGATGATTGACAATGGGGGCGCCATTGACGAAGCCCCAAATATATTTGTCAAAGCTGCCGAAGGCTTCCTGCACCTTGAGAAACGCCCGCGCATTTTGAACGGACGAGGCGATTTTTAATTTGTTCCGGATGATTCCCGGATTGGCCAGCAGCCTGGCGATTTTTGCGGGCGTGTAACGGGCGACTTTCTCCGGATCGAATTGGTCGAAGGCGGCGCGGTAATTTTCGCGCTTCTTCAAAACGGTGTGCCAGCTTAATCCAGCTTGCGCGCCTTCCAAAATCAGGAATTCAAAAAGGGCGCGGTCATCGTGCAGCGGCACGCCCCATTCCGTGTCGTGATATGTTTGGTAAAGCTCATCCACCGGCCACGGACAACGCGAGATTTCCTTGCTCATAATTTATGCGCCGCGAACGGCGGCGACAAAGTCCTGCATTTTTTTTGGATCTTTCTTCCCCGGCGAAAGCTCGACGCCGCTGGAGACATCGACGCCGAAGGGCTCCACCTTGCGGACGGCTTCGGCCACGTTCTGCGGATTCAATCCGCCCGCGAGAAAAATCGGCTTGCCGAATTTTTTGGCTTCGATCGCCAAATCCCAATTGAATGTTTCGCCAGTTCCACCCGCGCGGCCTGGGACGAAGCTATCGAGCAAAAACGCGTCGGTTTGGTAATTGGCCAAATCCGCCAGCGAATCACTATTCTTGACACGAAATGCCTTCATCGTCATCAAGCCAAATTGCACGCAGTAAGCGGGCGGCTCCGCGCCATGAAACTGGAGAAGCGTCAATTGGCAATGGTTCATGGCCGCGAAAACATCAGCGGCCGGTGCATCCGCAAAAACGCCGACGCGCAAAATATACAGCGGCAGCCTTCGCGCGATTTCCACCGCGGCCTCGAGCGTCAAATAGCGCGGGCTGCTGGGCACAAACATCAAGCCCAGCGCATCCGCGCCCGCGGCGACCGCCGCTTCGGCATCGGCCACGCTCGTTATCCCGCAAATTTTTACTTTGACGTCCACGTGAGATTAAAGAGAGAAAAAGTCACTTTTGGCAACTCCTGCACCAGCACGACGTGCGCCCGCCGACTTGCGTGCGTTCCAATTTCGACTTGTCACGCGGGCACAAACCGCCGGCCCGCCACCGGACGTGAAACAGCCACGAAGGCGGCGGATCACCCAGGCGTTCGCCAATGGTGCGCAAAGATTCCCGCGCCACAAAACGAACTTCGCGATACAACTTGCCTGCTTCCGCGCTTGACAGGCTATCCGAGCGCCGCGAGGGACGAAGCCGGGCGCGCCAGAGAATTTCATCCGCCATCCAATTCCCGATGCCCGGAAAACATTCCTGCGCCAACAGCGACGCTTTCAATGGCTGCCGTCCGTGCCGGGCCAAAAATTTGTCCATCAATGCGCGGGTGAATTTCGGCGACAGAACTTGAGGCGGAAGTTTAGCCATCCATGGCGGAGTTTCGCCTGCGTGAAAACGCGCGTGGCCGAGCTGTCGGGGATCTGTAAAGAATAAACTTTGCCTGGCCTGCCGCAGCACCAGATGATCGTGGCGTCCGATTTCGGCGTCCGCTTTTTGCGAGGTCAAACTTCCGCTCATGCCCATGTGCAAGCTGAGCCACGCGTCATTCGAGAATCGGAAAAAGAGGCGTTTGCCGTGAGCTTCCGAGCCGAGAAATGTTGCGCCGGTCAGGGATTTTTTCAGCGCCGCCGAATCCACTCCGCGCAGAACTCGGGCGGCCGGATGCAACTCCACCGCCAGCACCTTCTGCTTTTCACCGCAGCTCCATTGCTTGCGATAATATTCCACTTCAGCCATCTCGGGCATGCCGAAGTCTACGGGCGGCGGGGACGCGCCGCAACACAGTGATTGAGGTAGGGACGCCTCGCCGAGGCGTCCGGGGATGTTGCGGTTTAGAAGCGTGATCTTCTTTTTTTAAAGGCTTCGCAGGAAGGTCTTTTGGGCCGCCCTGATCTCTGCGCGGATTTAGACGCCCACAAACCGCCACATCCTCGGACGCCTCGGCGGAGATTGTCTCAAAACTTCTGTTTTTTGAGGAATGTATTTGACAATATGTGAGCCTTTAGTTGACAATGCCGTTCAACAAATATGGCTCAACCGATTGCCCCTGATTACGGACAGCAGTTCCTCCTCCCGCCCGCCCTGGAGGACTGGGTGTCCGCCGACCATCCCGCCCGCTTCCTGCGCGAATTTGTCGACCAGTTGGATCTGCCCCAGCTTGGGTTTGTCATTCCCGCCGCCGCCGAAGGCCGTCCGCCCTATGCCCCCAGCCTCCTGCTCAAGATTTGGCTTTACGGTTATTTCCACCGCATTCGCTCCACCCGCAAGCTGGAAACCGCCTGCACGGAGCATGTCTCGCTGCTGTGGCTGACGGGGCTCAACGCCCCCGACCACAACAGCCTCTGGCGGTTCTGGGACGGAAACAAAAAGGCCCTGCGCCAGGTTTTCAAGCAAACCGTGCAGCTGGCCCTCCGCACCGGGGCGGTGGGATTTGCCTTGCAAGCGTTGGACGGCACCAAGATTCAAGCCGCCTGCAGCGGGCCGCAGGGCTGGAGCAAGGTTTACATGGAGAAGCTCCTGGCCCAGCTGGATGGCGCCTTGGAGGAAATCGAGCTCAAAGTCGTGGCGGAGAACCAGGATTCCAGCGCACCGGGCTGCCGGCTGCCCGCCGGGTTGGCCCAGCGCCAGGCCCTGCGCGAGGAAATCAAAAAAGGCCTGGCCCAGCTGCAGGCCGACGGGCGCCACCATTACCATCCAGCCGAACCGGAGGCGCGCCGGATGAAAGTCGGCGACACCAACCGCTTTGCCTACAACGCCCAGGCGGTGGCCGACAGCCAGGAGGGCATCATGGTCGCCTGTCAAGCCACCCGCCAGGAAACCGACGCCGGCCAGCTGGTCCCCATGATTGAAGAAGCGAGGCAAAACCTCGGTCCGGCGGCCATTCCAACCCTCACCGCCGCCGACGCCGGCTATGGGGGCGGGGCCGACTTGAAAGCGGCCGTGGAACAGCAGATGAATGTGCTGGCCCCGCCGGCGGAGGGCAAGCCAGCCCACGACAACGCCTACGCGACGCAGCATTTTCATTATGACGAGGCGGCCCACACCGTCACCTGCCCGCAAGAGCGCCTTCTGGACCACGAAGGCCAGACCACCAAGAAAGGCCAGACCGTTGAGCGCTTCCGCTGCCATCACCGAGACTGTCCCGTGCGCGCCCTCTGCAGCCGCGATCCCAAAGGGCGGCAAGTCGAAGTGTGGCCGCACACCACGCTGGTGCAAGCCATGCGGGCCCGGCTGCAAGAGCCAGGACCCGCCGCGCTTTATGGAAAGCGCAAAGAGATCATCGAACGCCGGTTTGGGCAGCTCAAGCAACACGACGGCTTTCGGCGTTGGACAGTTTGGGGTCTGGAAGCCGTGCAAGCCCAATGGGCCTTGTTATGCGCCACCTTGAACCTGCGAATCCTCTATAAAAAGTGGCAGGCCCGGGTCCAGACGCCGAAAATGGAAGTCAAAACCGCCGCGGTTGAAGGAAATTTGGCGATGGCGGCCTAAAAAAGGAGGGAAAGGGAAGCTTGGCGTCATCGCTGACGCCAGCCACGCTCTGACAACTAAAAGTTGACACCCGTTTCCACAGCCCCTATTGGTGCCCATATAACCAGATCGGCCAGACTAAAACGTTTTGAGACAGTCTCGGCGAGGCGTCCCTACCTTTAAGAGATCGCGATCGTCGCAACACAGTCATTGTGCAACCGCGCGCGGGCGGATAAAGTTCGGCGTGCCGATTGACCAGGTTCAGCGCCATTACCGCGGCGAAGCGGGACGCCAATACCACGAGTCCAAGCGCGGCATCCCGGAGCAAGCCGTCCCGTGGGTGATCGCGCTGCGGGCGCGCAAATTTGCCCCGTTCGTCGCGAGCGAAGACGTGGTGGCCGAATATGGCGTGGGCGCAGGCTGGAATTTGGCGGGCCTCAAATGCCGCCGCAAATTAGGCTTCGACATCGCAGAATCCCAACTGGCCAAACTCCAGCCACTCGGAATTGAAATCATCACGGAACCGCGCGCCTTTCCAAACAGCGCGGCGGACGTAGTGATTTGCCACCACACCCTCGAGCATGTTCCCAATCCGCCGGAAGTCCTCGATGAAATTCGCCGCTGGTTGAAGCCGTCGGGGAGATTGGTTTTGTGCGTGCCCTATGAGCGCGAGCGCCGCTACCGGAAATTTCGGCCGGACGAGCCGAATCGCCATCTGTATTCATGGAACGTCCAGACGCTCGGCAATCTTGTGAGCGAATGCGGTTTTGAAATTTCGCAGGCGGGCATTGGCGAGTTTGGTTATTCGCGATTCGCCGCAGTGTGGGCGGCGAAATTGCATCTGGGCGAGACGGGCTTTCGTTTGATCAGGCGCATAGTGCATGTGTGCAAGCTGGGCCGGGAAGTGCGTGTGATTGCCATCAAACCTGCGACGGCGTAAGAATGGGTTATGAATTACTGGCTGGTGAAACAGGAACCGGAATCCTATTCGTGGGCGGATTTTGTCAAAGAAGGCCGCGCCGAATGGACGGGCGTGCGGAATTTTCAGGCGCGAAACAATCTTCGCGGCATGAAAAAGGGCGACACTGTTTTGTTCTACCATAGCGGCGACGAAAAGCAGATCGTCGGAATCGCCAGCGTTTCCGTCGCGCCCTATCCGGACCCAACGGCGGAGGATGGCGATTGGGTGGCGGTGGCGCTGGTTCCCGTCAAACTCCTGGCGAAACCTGTCACGCTCGCCGCTGTCAAAAGCGACGCGGCTGTAAAAGAAATTCATCTTGTCAAGAATTCGCGGCTTTCGGTCATGCCATTGACGAAAGCGCAATACGATCATTTGATAAAGATGGGGAAGTAATCGGAGCGCGGCTGTGTCGAAGACCAGCCGCAGCCATGTTAACACCGAGACGCGCGCCGGTTCATTCGAACGCTGCTGCGGCTGGTCTTCGACACAGCCGCGCTCCGGCGGAGTCATTTGCCGCGCACGAAATTCTCGATTTTTTGCACCGTATCCTGAATTGGAGCGATGATGCCAATTTTCACCAGCACCACCACCGCCGCAGTGTAAAGAAGAGAAATGGCCAGGTCGCGATAGAGGAGCCGGCGTGTGTAGGGCTTATCCTCTTCGCTGATAATTTTCGCCCCGCCTTTTTGCATGAGCACGAAGCCCAAAATATTCGTAAGCCAATAGCCGAGAATCAAGGTCGCGGTGAAGGCGGGCTTGTAAAAGAAACTGACCACCCACGCGAAGGCCAGCGCGATGGGCCAGTTCACAAAAAGATCGTTCCACCACGAAAGCGGCGAGAGCATGTAACCGGCGAACGCGAGCGCGCCGCCGGAAACTTTGCGTTTGGTGATGCGGAGTTTTGCCATGGCCCGCGGCAGCCTAACGCCGCCACAAAGGCACGACGAGCGGAAATTTCCGGTTGCAATCGCGCCGTTCGTCCCAATATTGGAGCCAGTTTATGGCTGAAAATAAAAAGCACGTTTACGACGAGAGCAAAATCAAAACGCTGTCGTCCCTGGAGCACATCCGCCTGCGCACCGGCATGTACATCGGGCGCATCGGCGATGGCTCCAATTACGACGACGGCGTTTACATCCTCCTTAAGGAGGTCATCGATAACGCCATCGACGAATACATCATGGGCCACGGCAAGGAAGTTCGGATTGATATCGAGGGCACCACCGTGAACGTGCGCGATTTCGGGCGCGGCATTCCGCTGGGGAAAGTCATCGATTGCGTCTCGAAGATCAACACGGGCGCCAAGTATAATGACGACGTTTTCCAATTCAGCGTCGGCTTGAACGGCGTCGGCACCAAGGCTGTCAATGCGCTCTCGAAGGATTTTTTGGTTCGCAGCCATCGCGGCGGGGAATTTGTCGAGGCGTCCTTCAAGACGGGAAAATTGAAAGGCGAAAAGAAGGGCGAACTTCCGAATGAGCCGGACGGCACCTTTATTCGCTTCGTGCCCGACCCGGAAATTTTCAAGAACAGCGAGTTGCGCCCGGAATTCATCGAGAAGCGCCTTCGCCATTACAGTTATCTGAACTCTGGCTTGAAGCTCATTTACAACGGGCAAACATTCGTTTCGCGCAACGGCTTGCTCGATCTCGTGATGGAGGATTTGGCAGCCGATCATGCCGAGCCGATTTATCCGCCGCTGCATTACACCAGCAAGACGCTGGAATTCTGCTTTACGCACAGCAACAGCCGTTACGGCGAAACTTTTTTCTCATTCGTCAACGGCCAGTACACCTCGGACGGCGGAACGCATTTGAGCGCCTTTCGCGAAGGCTTGCTCAAGGCTGTCAACGAATACTCCAAGGGCAAATACGAAGGCGACGATGTCCGCGAGTGCATGATTGGCGCGGTGGCGATCCGCCTGAAGGATCCGGTGTTCGAATCGCAAACGAAGAACAAGCTCGGCAACACGGAAATCCGCTCCGACCTCGTCAACACCGTGCGCGAGGAGTTGCTGCACTTCTTCAATCGCAACAAGGAAGTGGCCGAGAAAATCATGGCCAAGGTTGCGGATACGCAGCAGTTGCGCAAGGAATTGCAGGAGGTCAAAAAGCTGGCCCGCGAACGGGCCAAGGCCATCACGATCCGCATCCCGCAATTGCGCGACTGCAAGGTTCATCTTGACAAAGCAAAGGGCAAAGGGAAGGGAACGATGATTTTCCTGACAGAAGGGCAGTCCGCCGCCGGCCCGATCATGAGCTGCCGCGATGTCAACATGCAGGCCGTCTTTGTCCTCAAGGGCAAGCCGCTCAATGTCTGGGATTTGAAGCGCGACATCGTTTATCGCAACGACGAAATGTATAATTTGATGCGCAGCCTGGACATCGAGGATACCGTCGAAAGCCTGCGCTACGACAAAGTGATTCTGGCCACCGATGCCGATGTCGACGGCCTGCACATTCGCAATTTGCTTATCACGTATTTCTTCCGCTTTTTCGAGCATCTGGTGCATGAGGGCCATCTGCATGTGCTGGAGACGCCGCTTTTCCGCGTGCGCAACAAGCAGGAGACCATTTATTGCTACAGCGAAGCCGAGCGCGACGCGGCCATGTCGAAATTGGGCAAAAGTTCCGAGGTCACGCGCTTCAAAGGTTTGGGTGAAATCTCCCCGCACGAATTCAAGCAATTCATCGGAACGGGGATGCGTTTGAGTCAAGTTGAATACGCATCGAAGCCCGAGACGGCGGGCATTTTGACATTCTACATGGGCAAAAACACGCCTGAGCGAAAAGATTACATCATGGAAAATCTGGTCGTGCCAGTGGAGGAATAATTAAAGGGACGCCTCGCCGAGGCGTCCGGGTGAGGCGAGAAAATTGTCGAAACAGCATGTAGAGAGCCACACCCCGGACGCCTCGGCGAGGCGTCCCTACCTGACCTTGCTCATTCTCCGAATTGCCTGTACCGTCCACTTGTCATGCCGACCTCCAAAGGCTCGATTCGATTATTCCAATTTTTGGGGATCAATGTCTATTTGCATTGGTCGTGGTTCATCGTCCCTTTTTTTCTCACTTCGTACGTGGGGAGCGCGAGCGGCTCCTATGTTTGGGCCGCCTGGCAGTGCCTCTTCCTGTTCGCAATGGTGCTCATGCACGAATTCGGCCATTCGCTGGCTTGCCGCAGTGTCGGGGGAAAAGCGGATGAAATCGTCTTGTGGCCTCTTGGTGGCGTGGCCTATGTCAGTCCGCCGTGGCGGCCTGGCGCCATGCTTTGGAGCATCGCCGCGGGGCCGCTGGTGAATGTGCTTCTGGCGCCGATTTTATTTGTTGCTACGCTCGTGTCGGCAAGGTCCGGCGCGGATCAGCAGATCATTGAATTGCTGACCAACACGTTGACCATCGACATCGGTCTTCTCTGTTTCAATATGCTGCCGGTTTATCCGCTGGATGGCGGTAAGATTGTGCAATCGCTGCTTTGGTACTGGCTCGGCTTTGCGCGAAGCTTGAAAGTGGCGTCGATTCTTGGGTTTGTCACCGTTGGCGTGCTTCTTCTCTTTTCGATTCGGTCACAATGGATGGTCATGATGGCGGTGTTCGCGCTGTTCCAATGCTGGGGCGGACTGCAATACGCTCGGGAATTCGCCAAGATCGAAGAAGCGGGCCGGCACGTGGGGTTGGCGTGTCCTAGCTGCGGCGAGGCCCCGCCGATGGGGAAATTCTGGGGATGCGGCAAATGCCGCCAGCCGTTCGATATGTTCGGCAACCACGGTGTTTGCCCAAGCTGCGGGACTCGATTCGAAATGGTGCGGTGCATCATGTGCGGCCAAATGCATCCGGTGCACGCCTTTGTCCGAAGCTATGAGACTCCCGCGCCCGGCGCCTGAGGCCTGTCAAGCGTTCGGTTTTGCAGCGCAGACTTCCAAGTCTGCTGTATCGCGGATTTCCAAATCCGCTTGCCTCACAATTGGAACTGATTGCATCGGTAGTCCGCAAGCGGCCTGTTGCAGTTTGCGGCTGGCAGGTTTGGAAATCTGCGCTACGACTTTGGGTAGTCCGCGTGACGATCTCTCCGCACGGCGAATTGAAGAAATACGAAAAGCCGGGCGCGAAGTGACTTGCGAGCGTCAAATATAATACATTTTGCTCTTCTCGGCCGCGTTTTCGAGCAGCTTCTGAAAGGTCAGCGCGTCTGCTTCGCGGTTGACCGCATCTTTCAATCGCGCCCACGCCTGGCGCAATTCCGGCGGGCTTTGGGCCTGCGCTAATCCCGGCGGATCGAAGATTTCGCCGTGAATGCAGCGGAGGACGTCGCCAAAAGTAATCTCCGCCGGCGGCCGGGCGAGCAGGTAGCCGCCGTCTTTTCCGCGCTGGCTTTTGACGATGTTGGCGGACTTTAGCTCGATAAGAATTTGGACTAGATAGTTGGGCGGAATTCCCTGGGCCGAAGCCATTTCCTCGACGGTCCGGGCAACACCGTCACGTTGATGCTGGCAAAGCCAGAGGACGGCGCGGGCTGCGTAATCGCTTTTGATTGAGAGTTTCACTACAGAATCCGGTTTTGGCTTTTGAAAACCGGCTCAGTTATTTTGGGCACAACGCCCCGCGCGTCACAAGTTGAAAACCGAAGCCGAAAATGAACAGAAGATAACAAAGTAAACGAAGAAAATAGTAACAAACAATGCACTGCCGCTTGCGGCAACGCGCTGCAATGTGCAGACTTGGGGCGGAATATGTTCCGCGCTTGGTTAGAATCTATCGAAACGCCGTATCTGGAAATCATCTTTGAGCAACGGCGCGGGAAGTTCCCTGCTTTTGTTCGGTCCGGTTTGTTCGTTCTTTCTAAATTTTACCAGTTGCTGGTGGCGATTCATCGTTTCTGCATCAAGGTGCGTTTGATGCGGGATTCAACTCTTGGCATTCAGGTGATTGCCATTGGCAATCTAACGCTTGGGGGCACCGGCAAGACTCCGGTGGTCGAGAAATTTGCCCGCGAATTGCAGAAACAGGGGCGCAAAGTCGCCATCCTTACGCGCGGCTACCGGTCGCGGCCAAAACCTGTCGCGGAAACGCTTCTGGATAAATTTCTGCTGCGCGAGGATACCACCCCCCCGCGCATTGTCTCCGATGGCAAAAGCCTGCTGCTCGATTCCGAAACCGCTGGTGACGAGCCTTACATGCTGGCGTCAAACCTAAAAGATGTCGTCGTTCTGGTGGACAAAAACCGGGTGAAAAGCGGTCGCTACGCCATTGAGCATTTTGGCTGCGATACACTGCTGCTGGACGATGGATTTCAATATTGGCGCCTGGCTGGGCGGCGGCAGGATGTTGTTCTTGTTGACTGCCAGCAGCCGTTCGGCAACGAGCATCTATTCCCGCGCGGGACGCTCCGCGAACCGCCGTCGCACCTGAGCCGCGCGGCGGTCGTGTTCATCACCAAGAGCGATGGCAAGACGAAGGAATTGCGCGAGCGCATCACCCGCTACAATCCGACCGCCGGCATTATCGAGTGCATTCATGCGCCTCTTTACTTTGAGGACGTTTTCACCGGCGAGCGCAAAGGGCTGGATTTCATGAAAAACCTGCGCGTGGCCAGCCTGAGCGGCATCGCCCAGCCGGAGAGTTTCGAGCAGAGCCTTGTGAAATTGTGCCGCGAACTCGTTTATTCCAAGCGTTTCGCCGACCACCATCGCTTCACCCAGCAGGAAATTCTCAACGCCATCAATCGCAGCAAGAAGCGGCAGGCCGATGTCATCATCACAACGCAAAAGGACGCCGTGCGCTTCCCGAAATTAGATCGCCGCGATCTGCCGATTTATTTTATGCGCGTGGAAATAAAAATCCTTAGCGGCGCGGAAGATTTCGACGACTGCGTCCGCAAAATCTGCCTTCGCTGACATGGGCGCCCCGACCGAGAACATCCTCGTCCGCGGCGTCAACTGGCTGGGCGACGCCGTCATGAGCATCCCGGCCTTGATTCGTTTGCGCGAGGCTCATCCGGCGGCGCGCATTTCCATTCTGACGCATGAGAAACTCGCGGGACTTTGGCATGGCCAGCGGATGCTTGATGAAGTTCTGACATTCTTTCCTGGCGAAAGCCCGTTTCAAATCGCCCGGCGGCTGAAGGCGAAACAATTTACAGCAGCGCTGGCGTTCCCAAATTCGATCCGCTCGGCGGCGGAGCTTTCGTTTGCCGGAATTCCGCGGCGCATTGGGGTGAAGCGTCCGGGCAGTTTTTTCCTTTTGACAGAGACCGTGCCGCCGCGACCCCGCTCGGTCAAAATGCGGAAACGCACCGTGGGGGAAATACAGAAGCGCATTCAGTCCGGTGGCGAAAGGACGGTTTTTTCCTCGACGGCGCATCACGTCCACCATTACCTCCACTTGGTTGCCGCTTTGGGCGCCTCCTCGGAACCAATGGCTCCGCGAATCGACGTTTCCGAAGGTGAGGCGGAAGGAGTCCGCAATAAATTCAGTTTAAAGCGCGATTCGGCCCGTGCGTGGTTTGGATTGAACCCCGGAGCGGAATATGGACCCGCCAAACGCTGGCCGCCGGAGGGTTTTGTTGAAGCAGCGCGCCTGCTGCAGAAAGAAACGCGATGCCGCTGGGTCATTTTTGGCGGACAGGGTGATCTTGCTTTGGCGGAATCCATCGCCAAGGAGATTGGAGCTGGGAGCGCGGAAGCGCCTGTAAATTTGGCCGGAAAGACGAGCCTTCGAGAACTGGCCTGCGCCCTGAAAATTTGTGATTTCGTGTTGACGAATGACACGGGGCCCATGCACCTCGCGGCTGCCGTCGGGGCTCCGATGGTGGCGGTTTTTGGGAGCACCTCCCCGGAATTAACAGGGCCAATCTTTTCGCCACAGGCCCAAATTGCGCGGGGCAACGCTCCATGCGCCCCCTGTTTTCTGCCCGTGTGCCCAATTGATATGCGATGCCTGCGCGGCATCGGCCCGGAGGAAGTTGTCCGGGCCGCGCTGGCCGCTATTTCGACTCCGCCGGTTTCGCCGCGCTGACGTCATTCGTCGAAAAGCTAATGTAGGCAAAGCACTCTGGAATGTGCGAATCCCAGACCCCGTGGCGCGTCCAGACCCAGCCGCCGGAATCCTTGGCCGGTGGCGCTTCCTTGTAAGTATTGAATCGCGAGAAATCCATCCGCCAAGTGTCGCCGTCCTTCGGCGGCAGCGCGCGACCATCCGCCTGCGCCAGCCATTTCATGCCTCCCCAGGGAAACGCGAGCTCGATGGTCCAACCGCGATCGCGGTCGTCATCTTTATTGACAGTGCCATCAATGTGGACGGCGGTTTTCTTGCCGGGGAAATGCCAGTTGAAATTTCCGAGCCGCCCGCCGCGCGGGTGATTCGTATAATCGACACCGTTGAACGGCACCATGTTGGCGCGCGCAAATTCGGGAGCTTGCGCGAATCCATTTTTATAGGCGTCGTCCCAAATGAAAAACACCTCGTAGGTCGTGTTGTAGGCGTTCATTTCCAATTCGTAATACGAATCGCGGCCGGCGATGAACATCTCCGCGTCATTGTCGTAATAAATCGGCGAGTTGTTCGTCGTAAATTTGGCGTGGACGAACGGCTCCTCGATTTTGTAGGCAACGTACAAATACTTGTCGTCCCAAACCAATTGCGCGCGTGTGTCATGCAAGGCTGGCTTTCCGGAAATAATGTCCACAAATCTGCTCGAGCGCGGAGCTTTCTTCCACGCATCCTCGTCCAATATGCCATCGATCGTGATTGGCTCGCTGATGTGATAGGCCGTGTAACGGGCAATTTCACTCTTGGGAACGGGGAACTTCCAATCCTCCGCCCGCGCTATGCCGAGCGTGAGAAGAGCCAAGCCGAGAGACCAGGGGATTAAGCTTTTCATTTGGAAGCGGTGCTTTGCGCCAGTGGAACTTCTGCGGTGAAGGCGAGCGAAGGATCGCCGCGCTCAATGAGCCGCTGGCACATCGTGCGCAAGCTGGGCTGAATTTTTAACTTCGACGATTTGCCATTCACTTCCAGGATGATTGGTTTTTGGAAATCGACCAATCGGCTGTCAAGAAACACTTTGGCCGGGCCGGCATTGGCGGTGGTGGTAACGACGATGTGGTTGTCGTTGCAGGTGGCGTCGATTTCCTTTTGCTTGGCGGGCGCGTCGGCGTGGAGCCAGAAAAAGTCCTTGATCACGCCGTCTGTCATAAGCCACGTCACCTCGCGCGGCGTGGTGCTGCGGACGGCCGGATACATCTCGAGAATTTCGTCGCGGTCGGGGAGGCCGGTGTGGCCGTTGCCGGGGATGATTTGCACGTTTACCGGGTAAATGTCCGTGCGGTCTCCGCGCAATTCCCTCACCGTTTCGCGGAATTTCTTGTCGCGGTCGATGCGCCCGTAAGCGGTATCCAGTTCGCCAACCATGCAAGTGAAAACGGTGCTGCGGAGAGTTTTGGCTGTCGTTTCGCCGTCGGTTGGAGCGCCTGCGCTGGCGTGGATCGCCGCGAATAAATCGGGTTCCTTCGGGCCGATGGCGAACGCGCCGTAACCGCCATGCGAGTAGCCCATGATGTAAACCTTGTTGGGATTGACATCGCCAAACAGCGTGAATTCGCGGATGAGATTATCAATCAGCGGATAAACGTAATCATCGTAAAAACCATTCCAAGAGTCGTTCGGCGCGCGCAGGGCGAGATATTTATATCCACCGACTTCAGGATGATCCTTGTAGTAAATCTGCATGATTTTCCACTGGCTGTCGTTGACCTCCTTGGCTGTGCCGCCGCCACCGTGCATGGCGATGAAGAGGGGCCAGCCAGCGGCTGGGCGCGCGCCGACCGTCTTGATCGTGTAAGGGCTGACGTATTTGTCGAAACGAACCTCGTGCGCGTCGTAATCTTTCTTCGCCGCGTCATGAATTGGAGCGGATTTGTAGGCTTCCCACGCGATCTGGCGGACTGGCGCTTCGTGCTCGCGCAGCATTTTTTCCTCGCCGCGCGAAAATTTCCACGCGGCCTGCTTGTCCGGTGATGCCGCAAAATACGCGGAGAATGCCTCGCGCAATTTCGTTTCATCGGCGGCAGGGATCAGTTCTGGTGGCGCAGGCGCCTTGCACATTTGTGACGGATATTGGAACAGAGTCGTGTCGCTCATCGAGATCACGACAACGGCCTGGGCGTTTGTGCCGCCTGAAATAAATTCGCGCCCCGCCTTTTGGCCATTTGCCTCTGCGGTTATTAAATAGGTCATTCCGCGCGGAACCTGGAAGGGAAGGACGTTGTTCTTGTCCGCGGTCTCGCTGGTGCTCATGCCTTCAAAGTGAACGGCGCTGTTGGTGATGCATGTCACATTGACCTTCGCCACCACACGCTTGCCCGCGATTTGATCGAGCACATCCACCAGCAAGCGCATTTTGTTCGGCTCGGCCTCTTTTGAGCCGGAGGGAGTGTAATTGTCCGTGACGTTCTCGGCGCTGACCCAATTCACGCCAGGCGCCCAATCCATCGGAAAACTCAGGCCGGTTTTTTGATAGCTTGCCGCGTAAATCGCGTGCTCGGAGGAACTCTTGATTGCTTGCGCCGCGTCGTGTTCGAACCATGCGTGATCGAGCCCTTTGGGGTCGGGTTCGGCCGCGCCGATAAAATGCCAGCCGTTGTCCCAAACTTCCACCCAGGTGTGATTGCCGCGATTATCCGCCCACATCGGCGTGCCAACCAATCGCGCCGGGACGCCCACCGACCGGCAGGCGTCAATCAGCAAAATCGATAGCCCCGTGCAGCTGGCCAGCCCGCTGTCCATCGTTTCCAGCGCGCTTTGATCCGCCCGTTTGCGCTTGGTCGAATACTTGACGTTGACCATCGGGAAAAGTTTCGCGTTGATGCGCAGCGCCGCTTCGCCCGGAGTCTTGCAATCGGCTACCAGCGGCGCGCTCAAATCGTGCAGCTTTTGCCGCCAATGATCGCGGGTTTCGTTTGCGCAACTGTAGGGCAGAACGTCATTGAGGAAAATCTCGGTCGGAATTTGCCCGTGCCAGGGTGCCACGTTAAAGGCATCCGAGGCCCACTGGACGTCTTCCAAAATGTAATCCGCCGACAGCGTTTGCAAATCGCGCTCTGGCATGTTTGCGATGAGGAACTCGACCGCCGGGCGTTCACTGGCTGGCGCTTTCCCCAGCACTTTTTCAATCGCCGGGCGATTCGTGCCGCTTGCTTCCAGCGCTTTGCTGACTGCGTCCGGCCATCCGCCGCCTTGGGCGATGGCGCTGATGTTCAGCGAGCCAATTCCGGCGGCTGCTGCAAATGTAATGGAGAGGTATTTTTTCATGGCTTTACTTGATGCGTTTGAGGACTTCGCCCGTGAAAGCTTCGTAGGCGGCGGAGGCGGCGCTGTTTTTGTCGTAGTGAATGATGGGCTTGCCAAAACTCGGCGCTTCGGCAAGGCGGGTGGCGCGCGGAATCACCGTGTCAAATACTTTGTCCGGGAAATGCTGGCGAACCTCGCCCAGCACCTGGGCCGAAAGGCGCGTCCGCCCATCGAACATCGTCATTAGCACGCCCAGCAACTGCAGGCGCGGGTTAATCCCGGTGCTCTGCACCTGGCCCAGCACCTTGTGGCTCATGGAAATGCCTTCCAGCGCGTAGTATTCGCACTGCAAAGGGATTAGGAGATAGTCCGAAGCGGCGAAAGCGTTCAGCGTAAGAATCCCGAGCGACGGCGCGCAATCAATCACGATGAAGTCATACTGCCCGCCATCCACGATGGGTTTGAGCAGCGCGGATAAACGGTGCAGATGATTTTCGGCCCGCGCGATTTCCACCTCGGCCCCGCACATGTCCACTTCGCCTGGGATGAGGTCCAGGCGCTCGAAAGCCGTTTTGCAAATTTTGTCAACCAAAGCGCCTTCGCCGAGAAGCGGGCGGTAAGCGCTCGCGCCCTCGGTTTTTTCCAGGCCCAGGCCGCTGGTGGCGTTGGCTTGCGGATCGATGTCCACCAGCAAAACGCGTTTTCCCAATTGCGCCATGCAGGCGGACATGTTGATCGACGTCGTCGTTTTCCCAACTCCGCCTTTCTGGTTGGCCACGGATATGACTTTGCTCGGCACGCTGCGGATTTAACCCCAGAACTCCGCCACGGGAAAGAAATTTGCGATTTTCAAAATAATTGGATTTTGGTGAAAAGGTGGCGCATGTTGAATTGTATGAAATTCATTCTTAGTACGCATAATGTCACGCTAACTAAATCAATTGAAGATCACATCCTCTCCCGCCTCGAAAAACTAGAGCACCTGGACCAGTATTGCACGAGCGCGCGAGTCATCCTGGAGCACAACCACCTCAAAAAACCGGAACGGCAGTTTAACTGCTCCATCCGCCTGTCGGTGCCGGGACCGGATCTTTTTGCCGAGGACAATAAAAGTGACATGTACGCGGCCATCGATATGGTGACAAAAAAAGTCGAACAGCAGTTGCGCAAGCGCCACAGCAAAACAAAGGCGCGCAAGCATGCGTTGGGGACGCGCGGCAAGGAAGGACGGCAGGGAATTGAAGTCTAGCCGGCCCGAAACCGGTTGACAGGCGCTTCCCCCTTCATGCTGATTCGCGCGCGAGTCGTTCTGCCCATCAATTCACCCCCCATTGAAAACGGGGCAGTTCTCGTCTCCCAAAATCGCATCGCGGGGGTCGGCGCATGGCGGGACTTGACGGCTCAATCAAGCGGACCTTCAGTGGATTTGGGCGCGATGGTGCTGATGCCGGGATTGGTGAACGCCCACTGCCATCTGGATTACACCAATATGACCGGGATGCCGCCGCAAAAGCAGTTTCCCGATTGGATCAAGGGCTTGCTGGCGCTCAAGGCAGCCGCCAGCTACTCAGATTACGCCGAAGCATGGCTGCGCGGGGCAAAGATGCTCGAACGCACCGGTTGCACGACGGTGGCGGACATCGAAGCTGTTCCCGAATTGCTGCCGGAAGTGTGGTCATCAACTTCGCTGCGGGTTTTCTCCTTCCTCGAAATGACGGGCGTCCGAAGCGGCCGCAAACCGGCGGAGATTTTGCGCGAAGCCGCCGGGAAAATAAAAAGCCTCGCATCGCCGAGATGTTCCGCCGGATTTTCGCCCCATGCCCTTTACTCGACAAATCCCCTGTTGCTTCGCCAAACGGCCGCCCTCGCGAAGAAGCGCCATTTGCGGGTGGCGATGCACCTGGCCGAATCAAGCGCCGAGCAGGAAATGTACACCAAGCAAAGCGGGCCTATGTTTGACTGGCTCAAACGCCAGCGCGACATGTCGGATTGCCGGGGGAAAACGCCGGTTGAGGAAGCGCGCCGTCATAGGCTGCTGGGGAGGAATTTTTTGGCCGTCCACGCGAATTATCTCGAGGACGCGGATATTGTGTCATTGGGCGATTCGGGTTCCAGCGTTGTTCATTGCCCGCGCAGCCATCTCTATTTTGGCCACGCGGCGTTTCCTTACCAGAAACTTCACGCGGCTGGCGTCAACGTCTGCCTCGGCACCGATAGTTTGGCCAGTGTTCTGACGCCTCGCCGGGCCAAGCCGGAATTGAATATGTTTGCCGAGATGAGGACATTTTCAAAAGCGAACCCGGACGTCTCGCCCGAAGCCATCGTCCGCATGGCCACACGAAACGGGGCGCGCGCGCTGGGGCGCGAAAAGCAAATCGGCGGACTTTTCGAGCACGGCCTCGCCGATCTCATCGCCCTTCCGCACGAGGGCAAAATGGAGGATGCGTGGTCCGCGGTTGTCAATCATACAGGCGCAGTGGCGGCGTCGATGATTGATGGCAAATGGGTTCGCGGCGAGCGGCTCGCGGCCAAAACGTGAGCGCGGCCGCACACGATCCATTGCTGACGCCGCTCGAACATATTCCCGGCGTGGGGGGCGAGCGCGCCCGCCAATTGCAGCGCCTTGAATTGCGCACGACTGGCGATTTATTGCTGCACCGACCCCGCCGCTACGAGGATCGACGCAATTTTCAACCCATCTCAAAGGTTGAACTCAGCACGCCCGTGCTGATCTGCGGGAAAATCATCGCGGCGGGATTGAATCGCTTTCGCAAAGGGCGATCTTCTGTATTTGAGCTTATAGTTGACGATGGCTCCGGGCGGTTGCATTGCCGGTGGTGGAACCTTCCGTTCATGGAAAAGTATTTCAACGTGGGCGAGGAGGTGGTGGTTTTTGGCAAACCCAATTCGCTGCGGCCCCGCACCATCGATCATCCGGAAACGGAAGTCATCCAGCGCATGGAGACATCCGTGCATCTGAATCGCATTGCCCCCATTTATCCCCTCACGGAAGGACTGCCGCAACGCTGGCTGCGCGCTTTGGTGTGGCGGGTGTTGGAGCAATTCGAATCGGCCATCACCGAACCGCGTCCGGCCCTTCGGTTGGCTGCCCAGAAAATCGAACTGAAGGGAGGCGCTGTTCCATTGCCTTTGCGTTCGCACGCGGTGCGAATGCTCCATTTCCCAGAGGAAATGTCTGACGCCGAAATTGCCCGGCGTCGCCTTGCGCTGGACGAGTACGTCGAGCTTCAGATTTCCATTCAAACCCGCCGGCGAAATCTCGAGAAGAACGCGCGCTCCCTCGTCTGCTCCGGCGATAACCATCTGATAAAGCCATTTCTGGGAGCGCTCGGTTTTGAGCTGACGCCCGCGCAAAAAAATGTTTTGCGAACCATCCGCCGCGATATGGGAGTGCCGGTGCCGATGCGCCGATTGCTTCAAGGTGATGTCGGTTCCGGGAAAACGGTCGTCGCCGCCTGCACGGCGTTGATGGCGCTCGAAAGCGGCGCGTCCGTTGTGCTGATGGCGCCGACGCAAATTCTCGCCGAGCAGCATGGGATTAATTTTCGGCGCTGGTTTGAAAAGCTGAACATTCCCGTCGAGGTGCGGGCGGGTGGGAGGGAGTCGTCGTCGCTTTTCAGGACGGATGGCCCGCGCCTGTTTATCGGCACGCACGCGTTGCTGGAAGAATCGTTCACGCCGGAAAAGCTCGGCCTCGTCATTATTGACGAGCAGCACAAATTCGGCGTCTCGCAGCGCGAGCAGCTTGTGCGCAAAGGGGCGTATCCGCATTTGCTTGTCATGACGGCCACGCCAATTCCGCGCACGCTTGGCTTGACGCTTTACGGCGACCTCGACATCTCCATCATCGACCGCAGTCCTCCGGGGCGCGGGAAAATCAAGACGTTTGTGCGCGACCCGGAAAGTTTGCCGAAAGTCTGGCCGTTCGTGGCGGCGGAATTGAAGAAAGGACGCCAGGCCTATATTGTTTACTCGCGCCTCGAGGAGGAAGACACCGCGGCTGGGGTGAAGGCAGTGGCGAAGGAATTCAAGGAACTCGAAAAAGTGTTCGCCCCTGCGCAAGTGGGATTGCTGCACGGCCGTCTGAACAGCGCCGAAAAGGAGCGCGTGATGTCCGATTTCGCCGCGAACCGGATAAAAGTTTTGCTGGCGACTTCTGTGGTGGAAGTGGGTCTGGATGTTCCGAACGCCACCGTCATGGTGGTCGAAAACGCCGAACAATTCGGCCTCGCCCAGCTTCATCAATTGCGCGGGCGCATCGGGCGCGGTGCGGGGGATTCGTTTTGCATTCTGATCTCCAACGGCAAAGCCGACGAAGCCCGAGGGCGCTTGAAGGTGATGGAAGAAACGAACGACGGATTCCGCATCGCGGAAGCGGATATGCTTCTGCGCGGCCCCGGCGAATTTCTCGGTCGCCAGCAGAGCGGCGCGCCGCCATTGCGATTCGGCGATCTGACGGCGGACATAAAGTTAGTGGAGCAGGCGAGGGAGATTGTGCGCACCGGACATTTCTAAGCTTTCAAAGGTAGGGACACCTCGCCGAGGCGTCCGGGGACGTTCGCGAGTCCCAACGCGCTCGAGAAACGCCACGACCTCGGACGCCTCGGCGAGGCGTCCCTACCTCACTTCGCGACTATTACAACTCGCCCGCATCTTCCATCCGCTTGATCTCAGCGGTGTAGCCCTGGCGGAATGTCGGATAGCGCAGCGCGCACCCAAGTTCCATCCGCAATTTTCGATTACTCACTTTTTTGTGCGTCGGCGTGCGCTTGCGCGGTGCGGCCGCGTCTTCATGCACAAAGGGCGGCATGTTCTTGCCAAGCGTTTCGGAGAGCCAGCGGAAGAAATGGATTTGCGGCACTGGTTCGTCATCGCAAGTGTTGTAGACTTCACCCGGACGCCCGCTCTTCAACGCCGCGATGATGCTTGCCACCACGTCGTCGCGATGAATCATGTTGATCAGCCGCTCGCCATGGCCAGCAATGCGCGCTTCGTCTTTGAGATATTGCAGGAAAAGGTGCCCGCGCCCCGGCCCGTAAATTCCCGCCACGCGAAGGATGATGGCCGGGAATTTTTTTGTTTGCGCGGCTTCGAGAAGGAGCTTCTCTGTCGATACTAAAATTGCCGCCAATTCGCCTTGCGGTTCCGTCGGGCTGGTTTCTTTGACAAGCGAGCCGTCCGTATGCCCATAGACACTCGTGCTGCTAGTGTAGACAAATTTTTTCGGCGGCGATGCTTCCAGCCAGCGGAGAAGATTGCGAACGCCTTCAAGATAGGTCATCCGATACTCGATCGCGCCGCCCTGATTGGAGGCAACGGTATTGACCACCCAATCGAATGGCAGGGCGAGATTCTGAAAAGCGTGCGGCTGCGCCACGTCAGCGGCGAACGGTTCGATGCCGTGCCCGGCCAAGGTGGCATGCGATTTGCCGCTCAGCGTGACACCAACGACCTGGTGGCCCATCCGCACCAGTTCCGCTCCCAGAGGCAGCCCCACATACCCGCAGCCGATGATCAGCACTCGCATGAAGCAGTGTATACATCGTTTGATGGCGACATTAAATACCGAAATGAGGTTTCTGATTGATCTGAAGGGACGCCTCGCCGAGGCGTCCGGGGACATTCGCTAGTCCCCCGCGTTCGAAAAGTGCCACGACCTCGGACGCCTCGGCGAGGCTACCTTTTAAGGCCAGCAGATTTCCTGATTGAAACAGCGTGGCACTCGCACGAATATCGGGATGTATGGCGCGCCCGAAATTTCAACCTTCAGCCGCAAATTCGCCGTGTTAAGCACTCTGCGCATCAAAAATCTTGCGTTGGTGTCGGACCTCACTTTGCAATTGCAGCCCGGCTACAACGCCATTACCGGCGAAACGGGCGCCGGCAAATCGATCATCATTGGCGCACTCAATCTGCTTTTGGGGGAACGGGCGGACCGGACGCTTCTGCGGGCGGGGAGTGATTCGTGCGCGGTGGAAGCCGTCTTCGATCTTCACCAATCCCGCGCGATCCCGGCGAAGTTTTTTGAGGACAACGGGCTTGAGCCGTGTGTCGATCATCAATTGATTTTGAAGCGTGTTTTTACGGCGGCGGGCGCGAATCGGCAATTCGTCAACGGCTCGCCCACCACGCTGCAAGTCCTCGCGGCGTTGGGGCAGGAGTTGGTCGATATGCACGGGCCGCATGAGCACCAATCGCTTCTGCAACCCGCCCGGCAACTGGACATTTTGGACGCCTTCGCCGGGCTTGCGGCATTGCGTGAGCGGTTTGCGGAGCTTGTCCGCCAGTCGCGCCAATTTGAGGAGCAAAAGGCCGCGCTTATAGTTGACGAACGCACCTACGCCCAGCAACTCGACATGCTCCGTTTCCAGGCAAACGAAATCGCCGCCGCGAAATTGCGGCCGGAAGAAGAGGAAGCCGTCGAGCAGGAATTCAAGCGCGCGGGCAATGCGGCGCGATTGTTGGAATTTTCGCAGACGGCACTGAGTCTTCTGGGCGAGCAGGACGATTCGCTGTTGCACCGCGCGGGAGAATTAGGGCGCACCCTGCAATCGCTGCAGCGCCTTGACCCGCGCGCCGCAAATCTCGTGGAGGCCCATCACCAAGCCACCGTCGCGTGGGGCGAATTGCAGTCAGAGTTACGCCATTACGCGGACACCGTCGAAGTTGATCCGGCTCGGCTGCGGCAATTGGAGGAACGGGTCAATTTGCTGCACACGCTCAAAAGGAAATATGGCCCGACGCTGGCTGATGTGGTCGCGTTCGGCGAAAAGGCGAGGGCGGATTTGCAATCACTGGAGGGACGCGATGCCGAACTGGCCCGCCTGAATGCGGCGTTGGAAAAAGTGAACGGCGAAATCCGCAAGACCGGCCACGAACTGGCGTCTCAACGCCGCCAGGCCATTCCAAGATTGGCCAAAGCGGCAATGCAGCAGTTGCACGGACTCGGCTTTCAACAGAGCCGGTTCGACGCCGAACTTCGCACACTCGAACGTTTCACCGCAACCGGCTTTGACGAAATTGAATTTCAATTCGCGCCAAACGCCGGCGAGCCGGCCCGCCCGTTGCGCGCCATTGCATCATCCGGCGAAATGTCGCGCGTCATGCTCGCGTTGAAAACCGTGCTGGCAGCGCAGGACGAAATTCCTGTCCTTGTATTTGACGAGATCGACGCCAACGTTGGCGGCGAAACGGCGGCGGTGGTAGGCGAAAAAATGTCGCGCATTGCGCGGCGGCGGCAAGTGATTTGCATTACGCATTTGCCGGCGGTGGCGGCGGCGGCGGATTCCCATTTTGTAGTGGCCAAGCGTTCCGATGCGGGTCGAACCGTTTCCGAAATCACGCTGCTTGAAGACAAACAGCGCGTGCAGGAATTGATGCGCATGCTTGGCGGCCAAAGCGAAGCGACCCGGAAACATGCTGAAGAATTGTTGAAGAACGCCGCGAAGAAACGCGACTAAACCAGTTTGATCCCCGCCGCATCAAGCTGCGTCTTCGCGCCCTCCAACAGATCTGATTTTACGCCAGTCGCAAAATCGGGATTGGAGCAGCCCGCCGAAAGTGTCAATAGAACGCCGCGGCTCGTGACGCGCGTGACGTAGCAGCCATCCACTTGCAAATTTTTGGAATGGGATTTTGCCACGTCCAGAAGCAGTTGGCGCGCCTTGGCGGAATCGCTGCCGCTGGCAATGTAAACCGAAACATTGCAGGAGGTTCGTGGGGGGATGGCTGTCAAGTTTACGCTCGCCTGGCTGGCGATGGTGCTGTTGGGAATGACGAGCATTCGCTGATCGGGCGTCCGCAGCGCTGTGTAGCCGAGGTCGATGTTCACCACCGTTCCAATTTCAACGCCTGTTGGGGCGGCAAGCTGCAGGCGGTCGCCGATTTTAAATGGGCGATAGAGCACCAGTGAAATGCCGGCGATCAAGTTGCCCAGCGTGCTTTGCGCAGCCAAGCCGACCACGACGGAGGCTATGCCAACGCTGGCCAGCATCGATTTGCCGAGGCTGGTCAGGGCCGGAATGACGTGCGCGTAGGCGACGAACGCCACGAGATAAATGAGCACACTCGCCAGCTTGCCAAGAAAGCGAATGCCCGTGGGATCCGCGCCTGCCCTTTGAATCCTGTCGAGAGAGCGATGGATGGCCAGTTTGACGGCGCGTCCGAGGAGCCACGCCACGAGAATCGTGACGAGGCCATAGAAGACCGCCCCGACCTTTGTGCTCGGATTCGTCATTCGATCCGCAACCGAATAAATCGCCAGCCATATGTCATCCGCTTTCATCCGCGCACAGTGGAACCATGAATGCGGCGGGTTTCAAGTCTTCTAATTAAGGTAGGTACGCCTCGGAGGCGTCCGGTTGCGTGTTGCAATGCGCGAGGCGTCGTGCCTGAATTGCACCTCACCCCGGACGCCTCGCCGAGGCGTCCCTACCTCGCTTTGCGACTTCGAAATTCAATAAGACGGCCCCGCTCGAGTTCGAAAATTTCATCGCACAACATTTCCACCTCGGCCCGGTTGTGGCTCACGTAGAGCATCGGCACTTGGAATTCGGTTCGAACCCGCGCGAGATACGGAATGATTTTGGCTTTGAGCGCCGCATCGAGGCCGGTCAGCGGTTCGTCAAGAAGAAGAAGCGCGGGGGACGAAAGCAAGGCGCGCCCCAGGGCGATTCGCTGCTTCTCGCCTCCGGACAAATCGGAAATGCCTCGGTCCACAAAAGGATTCAGTTCCAGGACGCTGGCGACGTGATCGAAATGAAACATGGAATCGTCTGGAATTTGCCGCTTCGCTCCGTAAAGCAGATTTTTGCGAACGGACAAATGTGGAAACAGCGCCAGGTCCTGCGGCACATAGCCGACGCGCCGCAGGTTCGGCGCGATCATCACGCCGGCAGCCGTGTCAGTAAGAATTCGGCCATCCAGCTTTATCAACGCGCTCTCCGGCGTCCGCAGCCCGGCGATGAGATCAAGCAGGGACGTTTTCCCGGCGCCCGACTGTCCGCAAATGGCGGTGACCGGTCGCGTGAATGCGGCATCGATTTCCAGGGCAAAATCGGCCAGCGGAAGGCGGATGTTTTTGAGCGCGAGCGTCATCGCAATTTCCTCCGCAGCATAAGACCTCCGATCCACACCGCGATGAAGGCCAGCGCCACGGCGACGCCGAGCAGCTTCATCGCCGCCGCGTCGTCGCCCAATTGCACCGCTTCGTAAATGGAAAGCGAAAGCGTGGAAGTTTGGCCCGGGATGTTGCCGGCGACCATGATCGTCGCGCCGAATTCGCCGACGGCGCGGGCAAAGGCCATGATCATTCCGCCAACGATGCCGCGCCCGGCCAGCGGAATCGTGATCGTCCACGCCACGCGCCACTCGCTTGCGCCGAGCGTCCTCGCAATTTGTTCCAGGCGCGGATTCACGCCGGCGAAAGCCGTCCGCGCAAACATCACCAGCAGCGGAAATGACATGACCGCCTGCGCCGCCAGCACCGCCCGCCACGTGAACGCGATGTCAAGAGGAAGATGGTTGTGAAAGAATCCGCCCACCGCGCCGCGGCGTCCGAGAATCTTCAACAAAATCAAACCCGTGGCCACCGGCGGCATGACAAGTGGAAGTGTCACCAGCGTCTCAACGACGGATTTCCCAGGCCAGTCGCGCCGGGCCAGGAGCCACGCCACCGCCAGGCCAAATGGCAAAATCAAAATCGTGCTCGCGGCGGAAATCCACGCGGTAAAGCCGACCACTTGCCACGCCTCGCTCATGTTTTTTTGTCCAGCACGACAAATCCAAACTCCTTGAACACACGTCCGGCTTGCGGAGTTTGAAGAAACTTCATGAACCGCTGCGCCGCCTTGTGGTCGGGAGCGCCTTTCAATTCCGCCATCGGATAGATGATTTTTGGCCCGTCCGTTGCCGGGATTTCATACGCCACCCTCACTTTCCTCGAAATCGCCGCGTCCGTTTTGTAAACAATGGCCGCTTCGATATCACCCGACTCGACGGCAGCGAGCGCCCCGCGGACGTTCGCCGTGGGAACGACTTTTGCCTCCACGGCGCGCCAAAGATTTTTGCCCTGCAAGTATTCCTTTGCGTAAACTCCGGCGGGGACCGCTTTCGGATCTGCCAAGGCGATGCGATGAACGTCGGCGCGCGCCAAATCATCCGGCGCGTCGAGGCGAATCGAACTGTCCGCGCTGATAATGATAACCAGCGAGTTCGCCAGTCGGTTGACGCGGGTGGGAATGGCAATGAGATCGCGCTTCTGCAATTGATCCATCTGCGCCTCGTCCGCCGAGAAGAAAATATCCACTGGCGCGCCTTCCTCAATCTGCCGCGCCAGGACGCTGGAGCCCGCGAAATTGAAAGCGATTTTATCCTGCGAACCGGCTTCGTAATCGGCGGCAATCTTCTTCAAACTGTCGGCAAGGCTCGCCGCGGCGAAGACGGTTACCGAATCGGCGCGGCAGGGGACGGCAATGGCCCCACAGAGCAGGCAAAACAAGAATCGCAAGGCGGCCGTTATTCGCATGGAGATATAACGTGCCCGCGCCGCGGATTCCGTCAAGCCAGCGCGCCGTTGGCGCGGAGATTTTGTCCGCTGACCCACGAAGCCGCGTCACTCGCGAGAAACGCAACAACCTCCGCGATTTCCTCCGGTTTGCCCAATCGGCCAAAGGCGGACTGCGCGCCGAAGAATTTGATTTCCTCGGGCGTCTTGCCGGTGGTGAAAAGCTCCGTTTCGGTCGGCCCGGGAGAGACGGCGTTGACAGTGATGCCGCGCGGGCCAAGCTCCTTGGACAGCGAGCGCGTCAGTTGCTCCACCGCGCCTTTTGTGGCTACATAAGCGCCGTAGTTCAGCATCAATCGCGCTGTCGTCGAACTGGACAAGTTGATGATGCGGCCGCCGTCGGCCAATCGCGTCGCCGCTTGCTGGCAGGCGAAGAAAACGCCTTTCACGTTGATGTTGAAGATGCGGTCGAAATCGGCCTCGGTGGTGCTGGCGACGGGTTTGATGAACATGACGCCCGCGTTGTTGACAAGAATATCGAGACGCCCGAAATGCGAAATTGTCTCGTCGAACAACCGCTTCACTTCCGAGACCCGGCCCATGTCGGCCTGGATCGCGAAGGCGTCGCCTCCGGCGGATTTGATGGCCGCCACGGTTTCATTCGCCGCCTTTGGCTGACTCGTGTAATTGACAGAAACCGCCGCCCCGCCCCGAGCCAAACGCGAGGCGATGGCGCGGCCAATCCCGCGAGACGCGCCGGTGACAAGGGCAACTTTTCCTTTTAATAAATCGTTCATAGCGATCGCACTGTCACCGATATTCCTGATTCCCGCAACCCGGCGATATTGCGGCCTCGATTTTCTACGGTTTTCGGATTTTTTGTTTATTTCGTCGCCTTGGACGGCTATAAGAATGGAATGGCAAAGAACGGCGATACCAAATTTTTCGGCGATTCGGAAAGCGCCCCGCGCTCTGATGCAAAGCTTTGGTGTGCCCGAATATAAAAGCCATGAGCCTTCGCACCGAACATCTCGCGCGCTGCATCCAAACCCTGGAATCCTCCCTCGTGCAACTGCGGAAAGTGCCGGCTGGCAGCATTGAATACGAAATCTTCCGCAATGCCGCAGTGAAAGGCTTTGAACTGGCGCTGGAAACTGCCGGCAAACTGCTCCGCAAAGCCATCAAATCCTACACCGCCAACCCCCGCGCCGTGGACGAACTCACCTACAAGGAAGTTTTGCGCAATGCGGCCCGGCACGGATTGATGGATGCCGCCAGTGTCGAACGCTGGTTCACCTACCGGGACAATCGCAACAATACCGCTCATGACTACGGCGAGGGCTTTGCCGAAGAAACCCTCACCCTGATGCCGGACTTCATTGCGGACGCCCGCCGCGTTGAAGACACCTTGCGGGAGAAATTTGGCCATGCCGACACTTGACCTCCAACCCAGGCACCTAAGCGTGTTGATTGAACTGCTTCGCCAATATGTGCCGAACGCGGAAGTTTGGGCTTACGGCAGTCGGGTCAACCATACTTCTCACGAGACATCCGATCTCGACCTTGTCATCCGCAACCCGGAGCAGCTGGACGCGCCGTGCAAAAACGTCTCGCGCTTGCGCGAGGCGCTCTCCGAAAGCAATCTTCCCATCTTGGTTGAGGTCCTGGATTGGGCGCGGATTCCTGAGGATTTCCGGCGTGATATTCAAAGCCAGCCTGTGGTGACTTTGACTTGCGAGCTCGCCGCTGATGAAACAGTAGAGCGGCCTGCGCCCTGTTGAGCGGGAAAGACGCGCGCGTCAGTCGTGCGCCGTAAATGAACCTCCACAACCCGAGAATGCTGGCGGGAGACCGCTAACCGAATTGTTCAACGCGCGTGGGGAAAAAGCCAGAATGACTTATCTCGAAAAAACAGAAGGGCCGGGGTTTTAAGCCCGGCCCTCTCTGACTTGAGAACAACTTTAAGTCTTTTTCGTTTTCGAAGCAGCGCTGCGGACCACGCTGACACTTTTCACGGAAACAACCGCACTTCGCTCCGTCAACTGTGAACACCATACCTCCTCCCTGAAAACCTGAAAGTCACCAATACTGGTGACAAGGGGCATCCCCGGTGTCCCCAGCGGGAATTTCCCCGCTTTGGCAATTTGCAATCAGGGTCAATCTGTCGGCGGGCAAATTGCCGTGCGCGCCCCAACGCCGCCCCACGCGGAGGGGAGCCGGGGCTTTGGCAGGAGTCTAGCTAAAGAATACTCGTATGAGCGACACCTGCGCGGACTTTTTGATCCATCGGCTTCATCAGTGGGGTATTCGGCGAATTTTCGGCTACCCGGGCGACGGCATTAATGGCATCATGGGAGCGCTTCAACGCGCGGAAAAGAATTCGCACAGGCTGGAATTCATCCAGGCGCGGCATGAGGAAATGGCGGCCTTCATGGCTTGCGCCCATGCCAAATTTACCCGCGAAGTGGGCGTTTGCCTTGCCACTTCCGGCCCCGGCGCGATTCATCTGCTCAACGGTCTTTACGACGCAAAATTGGACCACGTCCCCGTCGTGGCCATCGTGGGGCAGGCGTCCCGGCAGGCGATGGGCGGCGCTTACCAGCAGGAAGTGGATTTGCTTTCGCTGTTCAAGGACGTTGCCTCCGAGTTTGTCCAGCAGGCCTCGCACCCGGCGCAGATCCGGCATTTGGTGGACCGCGCGGTGCGCATCGCCAGAGCGGAACGCACCGTCACCTGCATCATCATTCCGGCCGATTTGCAGGAGGAAAAAGCGGTCGAAAAGCCCGATCATCTTCATGGAACAGTTCACTCCGGCGTCGGCCATGCAAATTCTGTGATTGTGCCCGCTGAAGACGAACTGCGTCGGGCGGCGCATATTCTCAACGAAGGCAAGCGCGTCGCGATGCTTGTCGGCGCGGGCGCGGCCAGGGCTCCGCTGCAAGTGGTCGAGGCGGCGGAACTTCTCGGGGCAGGGGTGGCCAAAGCGCTGCTCGGGAAAGCCGCCCTGCCGGACGAATTTCCCTTTGTCACCGGCTCCATCGGCTTGCTCGGCACCAAGCCGAGCTGGGACATGATGCAAAATTGCGACACGCTTTTCATGATCGGCACCAGTTTCCCCTATTCCGAATTCCTGCCGAAGGAAGGCCAGGCCCGCTGCGTCCAGATTGACATCGACCAACGCATGTTGAGCCTGCGCTATCCGGCGGATGTCTGTCTCGCCGGGGATTCCGGGGAAACTCTCAAGGCGCTCATTCCCTTGCTGAAACAAAAAGAGGATCGTTCGTGGCGCAACAAAATCGAAAAGGATGTCGCCGAGTGGTGGAAAGTCCTCGAGTCGCGGGCGATGAACGAAGCCAATCCGCTCAATCCCCAGCGCGTCTTCTGGGATCTTTCGCCCCGCCTCCCCGACAACTGCATTCTCACCTCGGATTCCGGCTCGGCGGCCAATTGGTTTGCGCGCGATTTGAAATTGCGCCCGGGAATGATGGCGTCGCTGTCAGGAAATCTGGCCACGATGGGGGCGGGGGTTCCATATGCCATCGCGGCGAAATTCGCTTTTCCGGAACGCGTCGTCATTGCCTTGGTCGGCGATGGCGCGATGCAGATGAACGGCAATGGCGAACTTGTCACCATCGAAAAATACTGGAAGCAATGGAAGGATCCGCGGCTGATCATTTTGGTTCTGAATAACTCGGATCTCAACCAGGTCACTTGGGAACAGCGCGTCTTGAGCGGCGACCCGAAGTACACCGCCTCCCAGGAATTGCCCTCCTTCCCTTATGCTGCCTATGCGGAATCGCTGGGCCTGAAAGGCATTCGACTTGACAGCCCCGCTTGCGTCGCGGCGGCGTGGGAGGAGGCGCTGGCTGCCGATCGTCCGGTCGTGATTGAGGCCAGGACAGACCCGGAGGTTCCTCCGCTGCCGCCGCATATAACCTTCAAGCAGGCGCGTCATTTCATGGGGTCTGTTTTGCACGGCGATCCCAAATCGGGCTCGATGATCCGCCAATCGGTAAAGGACATGGTCGAAAGCTACCTGCCGCATTGAAGGATCGATACGCCCGTGAATGAAACAGTGGAATCCGCCGAAGTGCATGCCTACACGGTGCCAACGGATTTGCCCGAATCCGACGGAACCATCGAGTGGTCGTCAACCACCTTAATCCTCGTCCGCCTCAAGGCGGGCGAAGTGACGGGGCTTGGATACAGCTATGCGCATGAATGCTGTGTGCCGCTGATTCGCAACACGCTTTTCCCGATTCTCCAGAGCAAGTCCATATTCTCCATTTCAGCGCTATGGAGCGAAATGAACGCAGCCGTCCGAAACGCCGGGCGGCGCGGGATTGCCTCGTCGGCCATCGCAGCGGTGGAAATCGCTCTCTGGGATTTGAAAGCCAAACTGCTGAAGCTGGCGCTGGTGAAATTGCTGGGCGGCATTCGCGAAAAAATTCCCGTTTATGGCAGTGGCGGGTTCACGTCCTACTCGCGCAAGGAGCTGCAGCGGCAAATGGCGAATTGGGTTGGGGAGGGGATTCGCATGGTCAAGATGAAAGTGGGGCGGTCCCCGTCGGTCGATGTCCCCCGGGTGATATGGGCTCGCGAGGTCATCAAGGATGAAGCGGAATTGTTTGTTGATGCCAACGGCGCTTACTCGGCGAAAATCGCGATGGATTTTGCGCTTCACTTCGCCGGCCAGGACGTCAGTTGGTTCGAGGAGCCGGTCAGCTCCGACGATTTGGACGGGCTGGCCTTTCTGCGGCGGCGCTTTCCAGCCAGAATCGAAATCGCGGCGGGCGAATACAACTACGACGCCATTCAGGCGAAGCAAATGCTTGCGGCCCAGGCGGTGGATGTCCTCCAGGCGGATGCCACCCGTTGCGGCGTGACTGGCTTCTTGCAGACGGCGGCGCTCTGCGAGACTTTTGGAATCCCCCTCTCCGCCCATACTGCGCCCGCGCTGCACGCGCATCTCTGCTGCGCCACCAAGCCTTCCCGCCACGTTGAGTATTTTCACGATCACGCGCGCATCGAGCAAATGTTCTTCGAGGGCGCGACAGTCAGGCATAAAAATGGATTTCTCATTCCCAGCGACTCCGAGCTGGGACTCGGACTCGAGCTGAAAGAGCAGGATATATCCGGTTTCAAGGTCGACATATGAAATCACACAAGCCCCCTGAATCCCATCGCCGCCACGAACCTGGCAACGATTGGACTGGCGATGCCAGGCGCCTCGCTGAATTGCTCAAAGGCCGCCTCGAAGGCGAAGTTCGTTTTGACAGCGGTGCGCGGGCATTGTACTCGACAGATTCGTCGAATTACCGGCAAATCCCCATCGGCGTCGTCGTGCCGAAGAGCATTGAGGACGTGGTGAAAACGGTCGCGGCCTGCCGCGAGGTGGGCGCTCCGGTTCTTTCGCGGGGCGGGGGAACAAGCCTGGCGGGACAGTGCTGCAATGTCGCCGTCGTCTTGGATTTTTCCAAATACCTGCGCCACATTTTGGAATTAAATCCGGAAAAAGCCTTCGCGCGCATCCAGCCGGGCATCGTGCTTGATGATTTGCGGGCGGAAGCGGAGAAGCATCATCTCACCTTCGCGCCCGATCCTTCCACCCACAATCATTGCACGCTGGGCGGCATGATTGGCAACAACTCGTGCGGCGTCCATTCCGTGATGGGCGGCAAGACGGTCGAAAATATCATCGAGATGGAGGTGCTGACTTACGACGGCCTGCGCATGAAAGTCGGGGAAACGAGCGAGGAGGAATTTCAGAGGATCGTCAGCGAAGGCGGCCGCCGCGCTGAAATTTACCGCCGGATGAAAATCCTGGCTGTCAAATACGCGGAACTCATCCGCAGAAAATATCCGAAAATTCCCCGCCGCGTTTCCGGTTACAACCTGGATCAATTGTTGCCGGAAAAGGGCTTCAACGTGGCGCGCGCGCTGGTCGGGACGGAGGGAACTTGCGTGGCCGTGCTGGAGGCGAAGGCGCGCCTCATTTACAGCCCGCCCGCCCGCACCATCATCGCCCTCGGTTATCCGGATGTTTACACCGCCGGAGACCATGTCATGGAAGTGCTCGCCCACGGCCCGCTGGGTTTGGAGGGCGTCGATGATGTGCTCGAGAAGAACATGCGAAAGCTCAAAATGCATGGCGATGCGCTCAAGCTGATGCCGGACGGCAAGGGCTGGCTGATTGCGGAATTCGGCGGCAAGACGCGGGAAGAATCGGATGCAAAAGCGCGCGCTGTCATGGCGGCTTTGAAGAAGCTGCCCAATGCTCCCAGCATGAAACTTTACGACGATCCGCGGGAGGAGAAGAAAATCTGGGAAGTCCGCGAGGCCGGTCTGGGAGCCACCGCGCGGGTTCCGGGCGAACCTGTCACTTGGGAAGGCTGGGAGGACAGCGCCGTGCCGCCCGATCGCGTTGGCGTTTACCTTCGCGAACTGAGGAAGCTCTATAATAAATTCGGATACGGCTGCTCGCTTTACGGCCATTTCGGCGACGGCTGCATTCATACCCGCATTGATTTCGGATTGAAGAACGCGGCGGGCATCAAGAAATTCCGCGAATTCGTCACCGAGGCCGCCGAGCTGGTGGTGAGCCTCGGCGGTTCCATTTCCGGCGAACATGGGGATGGCCAATCGAAGGCGGATTTGCTGCCCATCATGTTCGGCGACGAATTGGTGCAGGCCTTCCGGGAATTCAAGAACATCTGGGATCCTGAAAATAAAATGAATCCCGGCAAGGTCGTCAACGCCTTCCACAACAACGAGAATCTCCGGCTCGGTGTCAATTATAATCCGTGGCAGCCGGAAACAAAATTTCACTACGGCGAAGATGGCGGGAATTTCCCGGAAACGATGCTCCGCTGCGTGGGCGTCGGAAAATGCCGCCGTGGCGATACCGGCACGATGTGCCCCAGCTACATGGTCACCCGCGAGGAAAAGCACTCCACCCGCGGACGGGCGCGGCTCCTCTTTGAAATGCTGCAAGGGGAAGTCATCCGCGACGGCTGGCGCAGCGAGGAAGTGCGCGAGGGCCTAGACCTCTGCCTCGCCTGCAAAGGCTGTCAATCAGATTGTCCCATGCACGTCGACATGGCCACTTACAAGGCGGAGTTCCTTTCCCATTATTACGAGGGCCGCCTCCGCCCCCGCCATGCTTATTCGATGGGACTGATTCGCAGGTGGGCGGGATTTGCCTCGCGAATGCCGGGATTGGTGAATTGGATGGGCCGCCTGCCAGTCGTGGGGAATTTCATCAAATGGATCGGCGGCATTTCGCAAAAGAGAACTCTGCCGCAATTCGCGCCCGAGACATTTCGCGCCTGGTGGAAACGGCGGTTGATCGAAAACGAAGACAAGCCGCGCGTCATTCTCTGGGTTGACACCTTCAACAATTATTTTCATCCGCAAATTCCCAAGGCGGCCGTCACCGTGCTGGAAAAAATCGGCTGCCGTGTCATTTTGCCGGAGGAGAAATTGTGCTGCGGCCGGCCGCTTTACGATTTTGGCATGCTCGACGAGGCGAAGAAAAGGCTCGCCGAAATTCTCCTCTCCATGCGCCAGGAAATCCGCGAAGGCCTGCCTGTTGTGGGCCTTGAGCCAAGCTGCGTTTCCGTGTTTCGCGATGAGTTGAAGAGGCTCTTTCCCTTCGACGAAGATGCCGCGCGCCTGACTCAGCAAACAAAAACGCTCGGCGAATTTCTCAGCGAAAGCAAATTCGACTTTCCGAAACTGTCGCGCAAAGCCATCGTCCACGGGCATTGCCACCAGCACGCCGTGATCGGAATGTCCGCCGAGGAAAAGTTGCTCAAGCGCCTTGGCTTGGAATTTGAGATTTTGGATTCGGGCTGCTGCGGCATGGCTGGCTCGTTTGGTTTCGAGACCGAGCATTACGACGTGTCGGTGAAATGCGGCGAGCGCGTCCTGCTGCCCGCCGTTCGCGAAGCGGCGCAGGATATTTTAATTGTGATGGACGGCTTCAGTTGCCGCGAGCAAGTCCAGCAGCTCGCGTGCAAAGAGCCAATGCACCTGGCGGAAGTCGTCGCCAAAGTGCTGCGGGAAGGCAGCCGCGCCAATCCCGAAGGAAAGGAAATTTACCCCAAGATGACGGTTCCTGAAATGCAGGAGCAATCGGAATTGGGGCGGCGCAACTCCGTCCAGGCGCTGGAAGAGGCGAAGTAATTTATTTGACTGATGAGCGAGCAACCGATCGAGCGTGAAGTGGTGATGATCACCGGGGCCAGCGCCGGAATTGGCCGCGCCACGGCCCGCGCCTTCGCCAAGCGCGGCGCTTTGATTGGGCTTTTGGCGCGCAATCGGGAGCGGCTGGAGGCGGCAAAGAAGGAGGTTGAGGAATTGGGCGGCCGCGCGGTTGTGCTGGTGGCCGATGTGGCGGATGAAAAGGCCGTCGAGTCGGCGGCGGATGAATTGGAAAGGCAGTTTGGCGCCATCGACATCTGGGTGAACAACGCCATGGTTTCCGTCTTCTCGCCGATCATCGAAATGCAGCCGGAAGAATTCCGGCGCGTGACGGATGTCACGTATCTTGGCTGTGTTTGGGGCACATTAGCGGCTTTGCGCCGTATGCGGCCGCGCAATCGCGGCGCGATCATCCAGGTCGGCTCGGCGCTGGCTTATCGCGGCATTCCGCTGCAATCAGCCTATTGCGCGGCCAAGCATGCCATCGAAGGCTTCGTGGATTCGCTCCGCTGCGAGCTTTTGCATGACAAAAAGGACATCCACGTTTGCATCGTGGAAATGCCCGCCGTCAACACGCCGCAATTCGCCTGGGTGAAAAGCCGTCTGCCCAAGAAAGCGCAGCCAGTCCCTCCCATCTTTCAGCCGGAGATTGCGGCGGATGCGATCGTCTATGCCGCGACCCATCGGCGGCGCGAACTTTACGTTGGGCTTCCGACCGTGAAGGCCATCCTCGGCAACAAACTCGCGCCTGGATTGCTTGATCGATACCTGGCCCGCACCGGATTCAAGAGCCAGCAAACCGACGAGCCGCGAGACGAAAGCCAGCCGAGCAATTTGTGGGAATCCGTTCCCGGCGATTACTCGGCTCACGGCTCCTTTGATGGGCGCGCCAAGAATTTCAGTTGGCAATTCTGGTGCAACAAGCACCGGATATTGTGTGCGGGCCTGATTCTCACCGTTGCGGTCATTGCGACCGCGATTCTTGTGGGTTAAACAGAAAAAACAGAAGGGCCGGGGTTTTCAGGCCCGGCCCTCTCTGACTTGAGAACAACTTTAAGTCTTTTCTGTCTTCGAAGCAGCGCTGCGGACCACGCTGACACTTTTCACGGAAACAACCGCATTTCGCTCCGTTAACTGTGAACAGCATAGCCCATCCCCGCAAACCCGAAAGTCGCCAGAACTGGTGACAAGGGAATTCCCCGGTGTCCCCAGCGGGCGGGGGGCCACAGATTGACACAGATCAACACAGATTTTAAAAAAGCGCGCTTGGCGCGTGTCGCCCCAAAACGCCATGGGCGAACGGTCCTCCTGCTTTTCTTCTCCTTCTAATCAATTTTATCGCATCCATCTGCAGCTCGTTTTTTCAGTTCCTATCTGTGTTGATCTGTGCCCATCTGTGGCTCATTTTTCAATCGAGCGATCAGCTCATCGGGATCTCTCATGAGGAGAAGCGGCAAGTTGCGTCCTTCGCCCCGCAAGATGGCGATGGTCTGCGCCGCGCAGTCGCAGATTCTGCGGGCGGGCAGGCGCGGGGATTCCGTTCCTGGAATGGGTGTCTTGTCGTCGAGGAGCGGGACGATCGCGCACAACTGATTAGTGGCGTTAAGCCGGGAGAGGTCAATCAATGCCTGCACACGGATTTCCAACGCCCCGTGCGAATCGATTGCCGCAGCGAGGGTCTGATCCAGGAGGCGCTGCGAGCCAAGTTTTTGCAGGGCGGAAAACGCCGCGGTTCTGCGGTCGCCGGAAAGCAGGCCGAGAAAATACTCCTCGGCTCCGGGGCA
Organism: uncultured Verrucomicrobiae bacterium; assembly: GCA_963764165.1. Lineage (GTDB taxonomy): Bacteria > Verrucomicrobiota > Verrucomicrobiia > Limisphaerales > Palsa-1400 > Palsa-1400. The sequence goes on along the minus strand of CAVXRD010000001.1, from coordinate 631,481 downwards.
CTTGAGGGTTCCCACGAGCTGAATCCATCTGTCAAGCGCGTCGAAATCGCGCTCCTGCATGAAATCGACGACCCGCGGATTTATAGCCATGACATTGACGCGCTGCAAATTGGGCGCTCTCCGGCGCATGACGAAGTCCACCCGTCCCAATTGGCCGTCTGGGTCGAGAATGTTGGAATTGCTGCTAAAGCGGCTCTTTGAACGTTCGTAGCCGTCAGAAAATGACACGGCCGAAAGCTGGCTCTGCTCCTCATCGTCGGACGGCGGGTGGGCCACGCGAAGTTTCAGTTCGGCCAATATGTTTTCGCAGGCGTTCGTTTCGCCAAGACGCGAAACACCGCGGGCGGCATTCTCGGCCACAAACACATTTGTGTCTTTGAGCGACGCGAGCAATGCATCCTTTGCGGAGCTATTCGTCAAACGCGCACTCAGAAGGGCCTGCACCGCCTGCCATCGCACTCCGTCATTCGTATTCTTGAGCGCTTGAAAAATAACATTCGCCGCCGCCCCGTTGGTTGTCGCAACCGTCTGAAGGACGACCAGTCGAAGACGTTGGACGCGGGGAGTCTCTTTATCAAAGGACGCGACAATCGGGGCGGTATCCAGCTTTGCGCCCAAATTCGTCAGAATGAATGCCGAAGCATCGCCGAGCGCGGCGTTGCTCGCACTGAGAAGTTTGAGCAACGGAATCTCGTATTGTTGACACGGCAAAAAAGCGATTGTATGGGCGAGATTCGCTAAAAGCTCGGGATCGCGTTCAGCGGAGGACTCCATGAGTTTGATGAGCGCCGGCAAGTCGCTTTCGGTGGCACTGGAAGAGAGTTGCGAAAGAATCTCCTGCCGATCTTGATAGGCGTCAAGGCGCACGGCGTTCATTGCTTCCATCCATTCCGCCAACGAGCGTTGAGGGCAGAAGGACTTTGTAAAGGCGGGCGCGGGCTGTTCCTGGCCTTTGGAGACGAGGTCGCGCCACGAATCGTCGTCGAGCAATTGGTTGTCGGGGCGGACGAACTCGCGGTAGGTCATCACCGCGCCGCGATAGAGTTGGTTGTTGGCGATCAGATATATTGCCTTCGGCCGAGTCAAGCCAGCGTAGAACATGGCGCTTTTCAGCGGGTTGGAATAAACGCGGGTTGCGATGGGGAAGTTATCAAGGGGAACATCATAGGAATTGCCGTAATAGAAGTGGTAGTTGGCCAGGGTTTCGCCGTACTTTCTGATCCATTCCGCGTCGTCCGGAGACAAGGCGCGGCCATCGCGGCATTTTGTCGCCAGATCAGCGAGGCGGTCGCACGTTCCCGCAAAATTGGAGAGCGTGTCAGCCATCGGCACGCGAGAGTTGTAAAACAATTTCAGCGTCGCGATGTCGTCAGATGTGGCGCCGCCGGTTTGAGCCACCCGCGCCGCCATCGTCTGGAGATTCGTCATGGTCTTCTCCCATTGGTCCGTGCTTTGAGCCATTTCCTTTTCGTGCTCCGAATAGAATTGAGTGAAGAACTGGCTGAATTGGTTGCCGCTTCTCGACATGGCTTCTTCGTCATACAAGTGTGTCTGAGGCTTCGACATCTGCGTCATCATCTCGACCGCCACAGCTTTCGGGTCGAACGGCCCCTCGTAACCAGCTTTGCGCAGGGCGTTGGCGGAGTCTCTCGATAATTTGGCGAGCCCGGCAAAAAAGCCAGGATAAGGCGCAACAATTCCGGGCGGTGGATCCGTTATGCCGTTATAGAAGACGGTAAGTTTCGCATGCAAAGCCCATGTATGGCGCTGCTCGGCCCAACCGGAAAGCTGCGTCCAAAGTTGCAGATCGTTCCAGGCTGGGGTGCGAAAAACCGGCGCAACGGAATTTGGAGGAGCTTGTTGCAATTGCGATAACAGCTTCATCGATTCGCCGTAGAGCGAATCGGGCAGCGGGCTGGCGTCGATTTTGAGCAAGGCTTCCACGGTGGCTTGTCCAAATTGGGATTGCGCGGCTCGAATCGCTGCGGGCGAACGCAACACCGGGGACGAAACCATGAAATCAAGCCCGCTGGGATAAGCGCGGCCGGGGATGGCCGGATCCGTGCTTTTGTGAAAACAAATGGAGCACGGCAAACTCCGAGGCGGCAGCAAACGAAATCCGCGGGTGGATTGGCCGAAATTGGAATAGTCGTCCGGCGAGAGTTGCTGATCGCTGATGAGAGGGGAGGGCACCGTGTCACGGAGTTTTTGCATGACTTTGTCAGTCGCCCCGGCCTTTCTGGCTGCGGCGTAGATGGGAACCGTGCCATCCTCAGGGAGCGAGAGCATTGAGTCATACGGCTCCGTCAGTTGCTTCCATTGGGCAAAAAGATTGGTGTCGCTGTTAACCAGAGTTGCAAGCTTGAGAGCGAGGTCCGTCTCATGGGAATCGGCAAGCCGGAACACCACGCCGCCGTACCATTGACGCGCCGCAAAGTAAGCGCTCAACTCCGGAGATTGCGTGTAGAAGCTTTGAGCCCGGAATTGCAGAGGCGATAACTCAAAGCCAATTGGAACGGCGACATTCGCCGAGCCGCTCAACAGCGATTCGACAATCGATTTCTCCCCAGAACTGAGCGCATTGCGGGCGGATGGATCTTGCAGAGCCAGCCCGATGGAGGCGTAGGATGCGATTTCTGGCAAAGAATTCTGCCGTGCGGACGCCACCAGAGCCTTGGAAAATCCGGCCAGATGATCACATTGGAATTCCTCCAGTTCCTTGACGCCTTCCTCGAAAATGACGTGGTAAGTATGCCAGGCGGAATCGACGGTGATAAAAGCGGGCAGCAGATCGTCGCGGGAATCGCTCGCGGAAGGATCGCCACTCATGGGGCTGCGGATGTACGGCTCGAAGATTTGCTTGAAAGCCGGGTCTGTGACGACAAAGCCGTTTTTTTCCAGCAGTTTTCGCGCGGCCTCGGAGCCGTTGAAGGCATGGATGCCTTTGACCTTGCCGAGGTTGTAAGTGTCGCCGCGCGCGACCGTCAGCCCGAGTGCCATGCCGAAAGCCAGCAACCCGATCACAGGCAGAATACAGTTTGCGGAAGAAATGCGTTTAGGATTCATCGCGTTGGAAGTGTTAGGCCGCAGTGGCTTTCAATATATAAAATAGACCATCGCAGCGCACATTAGTTCAATGACAGAACCGGAATTGGCCACAGATCAACAAAGATATAACCAAGAAAAGATCTGCAGATTAACGGGATGAAACTGACGCAGCATGAAATGAAGGACGCAAGTCGGGCGTGGCATTTTTGAGGCGACATGCACCACACTTTTCTTAGTAAGCGTTGATCCGCGTAAATCTGCGGCTAGACACCTCCGGTGTTCCGTTATCAAAAAATCTGTGTTGATCTGCGCCCATCTGTGGCTCTTTTCTGGCAGACTTGCCTTCCGTGGCGGGGTTTGGTTCAGTGGCTGTGGTTTCGGCTATGGCCACCTATGAAAATTGAATTGCAGGGGATTGTGAAATCGTTCAAGGCGCGGCGGGCGCTGGATAACGTTTCGTTGACAATCGAGCCCGGGCAGGTGGTGGCGCTGCTCGGGTTGAACGGCGCGGGCAAGACAACTCTCCTGCGCTCTCTCGCCGGCACCGTTGCGCCGGACAAGGGGCAAATTCTCTACGACGGCGAAGTCTTCGTTCGCGGGCGGATGGATTTGCGGCGGCAATTCATGTTTCTCCCGGATTTTCCCGCCATCTTCGAGGAATGGTCGCCGATCAAGCACATTGGGATGGTGCTGCGCCTTTACGAACTCGCGCAACCCGGCATCGAAGAGCGCGTGGTGGAAGTCTTGCGCGAATTGGACATGCTCCCGCTGGCCAACGTCCCGCTCGCGACGCTTTCGCGCGGCCAGCGCTACAAGGCAACGCTCGCCGCGCTGATGGCAGTGAACCCGAAGTTCTGGCTGCTGGACGAGCCTTTGGCCTCCGGCATGGATCCCAACGGCATCAACTGTTTCAAGCGCCGCGCCCGCGAAGCTGCGGCCTCTGGACGCACCGTCATTTACACCACGCAAATTCTTGACGCCGCGGAACGCTTTGCCGACCGGGTCTGCGTCATCCACAAGGGTGCGATACGCGCGTTTCAACCGCCTTCCGAATTGCGCGCGGAATCGCCATCCGGCGCAAGCGCGCTGGACGAACTTTTCGAGCAGATGCGCAAGGAGGATGCCGCATGACATGGTGGTCATTGACGCGCGTCTTGCGCGATCGCGTGGACGACGAGGTGGATGCATCCGCGCCGATGCGGGAGGAGCGCCGCATTGCCCGCAAGGCGGCCAGAGGCAGGAAGAGTATACTGGCTTGGATGTACTGGCTTTGGATCATGGGGCCTGCGGCGATGGCTTCCTTCGCCGGACAAAGCGCCATCAATTACGTCGTCGCGATTGTGTTCTTATGGACTTTGGCGGAAATGTTTGTCCGAGCAGGGCAATTGCACCACGCCCTTTATGAGGATTCGGGGCTGGTGGTTTATGAGTTTATTCCTATTTCCGATGCGGCGATTTTTCTCGCGCAGACGAAGCGTTTTGTTCGGCGAACCTTGTGGGGATTGCCGGCTTTTGTGGTCGGTTATGCATTGCTGCTGTCTTTTTCGGGCATGGGCTGGGGAGTGATGCCAGGCGCTGTGGCGCTTGGCTTGGCGCAATGGATTTTTACGGTGATTATTTCGTTTTGTTTGATGGCTTGCGTGCCGCTCCACTTAATCAATGCCGTGGTTTGGCTAACGATTCTCGCCGGTTTAGCGTGCCTCTGGGGCGGCAGCACTTATCCGGCTGTCATTGAATTCGGAAGACACTATGCCTGGGTGGCGCCTCCACTCGGCTGGATACTTCAAAGCCTTGGCGTTTCCGGCCCCGAGATTTCTATCCTTAAGATAGTGCCGGGATTGCTGACCGCGTGTGTGCTCGCCATCTCTCCGATGGCTTTCCGAAAAGTGCGGCAGGATTTCTTGAACACCGAAACGCGGCACGACTCGGATGGGCGATCACAGGAAGTCATCGAGTTGGGCGAAGAATTCGCCAACGAGAAGGACGAGGCCGCAGCGGCCATTCGGAGCCGCGGATTCCTGGCCGAAGTCGATTGGAAAAGTGTGGGTTGGATAGAGCGCGTGCTTTCGCGCTGGCTTGGCGCGCGAGAGCGCGCCATCGTGGAATTCATGCTGGCGGGCCGCTTGAATTTCACGGCGTCATTTAAGCGCATGGTGATGCTTGTGCTGGCCTTGGGTGTGCCGGCCTGCCTGGGCATCCATTTTTATGGAGCCTATCGATTGAAGGCGTTTCTTGCTGGTCTTGGCCCGATGTCCGTTCTTTTTTGCATCGCCGTCGCCGTGGGAAGTCTGACAGGAGCGCGGGGATTTGCCTTGCCGCCGGAAGGTGGGCTGACGAGTCCGTATTTCGCGAATTACGCCATCGGATTTTGGGAACTCGCCCGCACGATGCTGAAAATCAATGTGCTGCGGACTTTATTAAGTCTCCCGTTTCTGGCCGCCATAGTCGGGTTTGCGGCTGAGGCGCGAGGCCTGAATATGGTTGGAACTGTCATCGTAAAAGCGTGTGCGACAATGATTATCGCTCAGCCTTTCATCATTATTGCGGCGATCTCGCCCAATACAGATGACATGAAAAGGACCGCGCTGGTGTTTAAGGCTGCCGTTTTGGCAGTTTTGGGATTGGTTGCGGGTGCGTTGTTTTTCCTCGCGCCGACATGGTGGGTTTGCTGGCCAAGTGGAGTCGTTTTTGCCGGCTTGGCGGTTCTCTCGCTGGCCACTTACGCCCGCTGGTTCAACCGAAGCCGATTCGATCTGGTTCCGCGGGTAAGACCGCAGATATAGTTTGACAACGCATCGCGCCCGCGTTCCAATGCGCCCCGACCAATTGGAATTTCTATCGCCCATCCTCCACTCGTGAACATTCGTGAAGCAACCGAAAGTTATGAGGCATGGCTGGGATGTCAAACGCAGCTCTTGCAGTCCGATCTTCGACTCAAACACACTCGGATGCGCGAGGATTTGTTTTGTTTTTTGCGCGCCACCTATTACCGCTGGGCCCAGCTATGGCCAGTGGCCTGCCCGGAACTTGCCAAAGATATTTCCGTCCTGGCCGTGGGCGATTTGCACGTGGAAAATTTCGGCACCTGGCGCGACGCCGAAGGGCGCCTGATCTGGGGCATCAACGATTTCGACGAATGCTATGAAATGCCGTTTACCAACGACATTGTGCGTTTGACAGTCAGCGCGCATCTGGCTGCGGAAATGGGCGAGCTTTCCCTGCCCGATACGGCGGCTTGCGCGGAAATCCTCCGCGGATACAAGGCTTGCCTGAAAGCAGGCGGACAGCCTCTGGCCCTGGTCGATGCCGCCACGCCATTGCGCGAGATGGTGCGGTATCGCTTGAATATGCCCGAGCGCTTTTGGAACAAGGTCGACGCCTTCGCGCCCGAGCGCGCGCCAATTCCGTCAAAAATCCGGCGGTTCATCAAGGATCTGCTGCCGGACAAGAATGTGCCGTTGCGATTCGTGCATCGCGTGGCTGGCCTCGGCAGTTTGGGAAAGCTGCGTTTTACCGCAACGGGAGAGTGGCGGGGCGGTCCCATTTGCCGCGAGGCCAAGGCTCTCACGCCTTCAGCCATTCGCTGGGTGGACGGAAAAAAAGGCGGAAAAATCCATTACGACAGAATCCTTAAACAAGCCGTGCGCTGCCCGGATCCTCTGGTGGTGGTGCGCGGAGAATGGCTGGTGTGCCGGCTTTCGCAGGATTGTTTTCGAATTCCGCTAAGCCACCTTCCGCAGAAGCGCGACGAACGGGCCTTGCTATATCACATGGGCTGGGAAACGGCCAACATCCACCTTGGCGGCGCGCCGGCCGCCAAGTTGTCCAAGCAGCTCGCGCGGAAGCCGGCCAGTTGGCTGGAGCGCGCGGCCGCCGTCATGCGCGAGCGCTGCATCCACGATTGGAAACACTGGCGGAAAGGTTAATAGTACCAGACAACATTCCCGGTGAAACGCGGCTGCATATCCGTAAAATTCCGCCACGCGGCATGGCCATCTTCAAAAGCTATGTTGCCGCCTGCCGGCTTGCTGCCGTTTAAATGACTCGTGCGATCCTTGTTTTGGCCCTGCAATTGCGTAAAACTCTCACCTTGCCGCCCGACGGCGTCGATGACCAATTCGGTTTGCGCGGGGCTGTTGGTGCCATCGCCCAATATATTCTTGCGCCATAAATTCGGTGGCACCTGCACACAGCCATTCAGCAGGAATACATAGCCCAAAACGCGAATCGGCGCGGGCGGATAATATTTCCAGAAATCCCAGCGCATGTCTGTATTCATGTCTGGATTTGAAGGGCAATAAAGAGTGGCCCGCGTGACTCCATGGGACTGCAACGACTGCACGACATTCGTATTAAGATCCCACGGCCAGAAAGAGCCATAAAACGCGGGATTGTTCTTGGTGCAATCCGGCAATAGCTGGTGGTTTTCGTCTGCGTACAAGTCAAACGCCAGCCCGACTTGATGAAGATTGCTTTTGCAATAAGTGCGCCTGCTATTTTCCCTGGCTGACGACAGCGCCGGCAATAAAAGCGCCGCCAGAATGGCAATAATGGCAATGGTGACAAGCAACTCCGTCAAGGTGAAACCCTGAATAGAGCACCTCCCGCTTTCTCGCTCCTGGCTCATGCATAAACCTTGCAATCAATAGCCAGCGCTGTCAATTGGGATCGCCGTCCCTTAAAAACGGCTTGATTTTTTGCGTAACATCCTAATGATACGGCCGTGCCGATCACGAACGCTGAATGAGAAACTAGGCGTTCTCATCTGCCGCGAATTCAATCTATGCAAACTACTCTGCGAATTTGGCTGGCATTGATTGCCAGCATGTTCGCTATCCACAACGCCATGGCAGCTCCGTCAATTACTTTTTCAGACACGTGGCAGGACTCACTGAAGAAGGAATCCTACGCCGGTTACTACACTGAGACCAAAGGTTTGTTTAGCGCAAACATATCTGTGCCGTTAAACGGCGCGGACCTGAGCACTGTGGACTCTGACACCATATTCGTGCTGCTCATCGGCCCGTATGCCGCCGACACTACAATCTTTGGCGGCGCGCTTGCCGATGCCGCCGAGTTTTCCCTTTCGAATAAGACCGCCACTTATGCTTTCGAGGATGGAAACGGCAGAGCTATTGGCAAAGCGTCCGTTCACTGGTCCGGCAAGGAAATCACGATTTCAGCCGTCGCCTCCGCCGACATGATTAACGAATCAACGTATTTTCGAAATCAATCCCCCGGGACCAACACAAGTTACAATTTGGATTCGCACGTGACGAAGCAGTTCTTCGATGTCAACGTGGAATTCGTGAGCGGGGACGGCTATGAGATATACAATTTCGACACAGTCGTCGCTGTTACCGGAAGCGACAAGGAAAAGGATCCCAACCCTGATGGCAACGGCCCCTACCCGCTTGAATCAGGTTCCGTAAAAGGAACGAGCGATCTCACTCCGCCAAAACTGGCCATTACGCGCGTCGGGGCAAACATCTTTTCCACAAACGGAAATCCGACCTTCGAAGTAAATGGCACAGCGAGCGATCCTGTGGGTATTACCTCTGCAGGTTACATTCTCAACAGTGATACGAATGCCCTCCTGGATATGAGCGGCGAAATCCGCACCACGTATCTATATCAGGCCGATCAGTTCACCAATGCCGCTGAAACCAATTACTCCTCGGTCGACTGGTCCGTCCAAGTCGAGTTGACGAATTACGGGCCCTCACAAGTGACATTCATTGCCGAGGATGCGGCAGGACGATTGACGGCGATTACGCGACAGTTTTCATGGATCGAGCCCACCATCGCCGAGTTAGCAGTGAACCCGCCTGGCGCAGGAACCGTGGCTGGAATCAAGAATGGCCAAAAACTCGATGTGGGTTTCAGCTACACCGTTTCGACCGCGCCTAAAAACACGAGCTACCTGTTCCTCAATTGGACCGACGGCAACGGCAACGTGCTCGCGACCAGCAACAAGTTCAATTACTTGGACACCGATGGCAAATTGACGGCCAATTTCGTGCCGAACCCGTTTCTGAACCGCTCGCTTACTGGCACGTTCGCGGGCAGTTACTTCGATTATTATTTTGGGGAATCGCCCAGGAGTTCCGGCTACATCACCTTTACCGTGAGTCCATCAGGCGCTTTTTCGGGCAGGCTTTACAACGGCGGGTACGTCAAAAATGTGGCGAGCCTGTCCGGGCAATTCACCGGGACGCCGGATGGCACGGGTGCAAATGCCCTCTCGCAGGTCATTGAGTATGCGTCGAACTGGTTTGCCCAGGTCAGCCTATCCATCGAGTTTTATACGAACGACGACCTTTCGGTAGGCAGCGGCGTGTATGGAACCATCTACTATTACGATGATCCTGAACTGACGAATGAACTTGAGTGGTCAGGCGTCTTCGCCGGGCTTTGCTCATATAACGGCACGCCTCCAGGCATTTACAATTTTGTCCTTGCCCCTGTTTCGAGCGATCCATCGGCAGGCCCGGGTGGTTACAGCCCATGCACCGCGATTGTCAGCACGAACGGCAATGTCGCAATGAAATTGAATTTAGCCGATGGAATCTCGCCGCCCATCACCTTCGATACCGACATGCTGGGGGACGGCACGTGTTTTGTTTTCGCCTCGCTATACAACGGTGCGGGCCTTTTGTCCGGCTCACTGGATTTTGCGACGAATGTCACCGGGAGCCTTGAGTGGGATGCCAACCCGGGCGTTAGGAATTCCGCCTACAAGCAAGGATTCTCCGGCTCGCCATCCGTCATCGGCAGTTTCTACCAATCTCCCAAAGGCGGAAGCAATGTCCTTGGCTGGACAAGTGGCGCTTTGCAAATTGACGGCGACTACAGCGGACTAAGCCTTCCCGACGGAATCGACATTCCAGTCACATTCAATCCGGTGAAGAATACATTCTCCGATTCCAGTAATGCTCCCATCAAACTGACCCCATCCAATGGCGCGTTTACCGGAAGTTTCAAAGAGAGCGCAAAAAAGGCCGCGACTTTCAGCGGGGTCATATTTAACGGCGCGGGTTACGGCTACTACAAAGGAACTAACGGCGAAACTGGCTCGGTGACCATTGCTTCGGACTGATTGAGGCGGACCGCGTAACGGCGAAGCAATTCGTTGGTCATCATCTCAATTGATTACACCCTCCCAGAGTCCAAACCGCACATCCCAATTGCGTCCGCACAGAATGATACCCGCTCTGGGAAGGCGTTTCGAGTCTGTTGCGGCTTCGTGCGGTGACAGAGGGCCGCAGATGAACGCAGATCAACGCAGATGAAAAGAAGCCCAAAAAAAGCAGGCACTGCAACTCGGCCATTCATGAATTCAAATCACAGCCGTCCCATAACGGGATGAATCGTGACGCAACCGGTTGATTTTCAATGGAAGCGCGCCCATTTTGGCGAAATTGTGTTCTGAAATTTTGGTTCGTTCCGGAGGTGGCTCCTTGGTTGTCTTTGCTGGGTTCGGATGCTGTCCCATAAGGCTGTAGCTCATAGGAACCCGGGGAAATAGGCCTGCTCGGGCCGGGCTAGATTCCGAAAGCTACCGCCTGCTGTCCCATAGCAGGCTAGAAGCCGGTGCAAAATCCAGCCACTTCCGCTTGCCATATTCCGGGGGATTGTATACAAAATTAACTGCATCATTTTCAGGTTCTTCGACCTTGAGTTTTCATTCATGGCGAAGACGGTTTCAAGCCAAGTCGGTAGCTATTAAAAGATTATGAAACAGATTCGAATCCTGTCCTGGCTCATCGCGGCCGTGCTGACCACGGTTTTTAATTTCATGCTCGCACCCGGCGCGCGCGCCACGGTCACGACCGTCTCCTACTGGCGCATGGGCGAGAATGATCCGGGCGTGGCCAACGGCCCGGCCAGCAGCACCACCGACCCGACCGGCGGGCGGACCATGACCCTGACTGGTTCGGTGGCTTACACCACCAATGTCTCCACCAACGCCGCCGCCCGTACCGGCAGCGCCTGGTGCCTGAGCTTTTCCGGCGCCGCCAGCAGCGCCGGCTCGGCGGCGTTGATTCCCGCAATGACGAATAATTTCGGCATCGAATGTTGGGCCAAGCCGGCTTTGGGCAGCGGCGGGAACTGCGTCGTCGCGTTCAATGGCGACGCGGGCGACAACGGCTGCGGCATAAATTGGTACAACGGCCAATGGCGCGGGCTGCGCGGCGGCATCACTTATTTCGGCAGCGTCCCGGCGCCGGCGGGAGTGTGGGCGCATCTGGCGGTGGTCATCAATCAGGGGACGAACATCCTGTATGTGAACGGCGTTCCCGCCGTCACCAATGTGGGTGTGTGTTTGCCGCCAACCAACTCGTTCTGGGTGGCGGGTTTCGGAGCGAATTCCCTAGCCGCAAATTTTTTCACCAACTTCAATGGCGCGGTGGACGAGGTGCGCGTGTTCACCTTCGCTGCCGGGGCGTTCAGCACCAATGACCTGTTGTATGCGCCGCAACCGCCCGTCGCCACCACGGTGGCGGCTGGCGCCATTGCAAGCACGAGCGCCGCACTCAACGGCGCCGTCAATCCCAACGGCTTCGCCACCACCGCCTGGTTCCAATACGGCCTGGACACCAACTACGGCAGTTTTAGCACAACCAATACCTTGGCCGCGACCAACGCCACCTTGTCCGTGACGAACTTCATCACCGGCCTGCTGCCCGGTGCCACTTATCATTTCCAATTGGTGGCTCTCAGCAGCAAAGGTGCCGCCGAGGGCGGGGACCTGACCTTCACCACGCTCCGGTTTCCCATCACCAATGTTATCACCTCACTGGCGGATTCCGGCCCGGGCTCATTACGCAACGCCATCCTCAATTCCGTTCCCGGCGATGCCATCACCTTCGCCACCAACGGCACTGTCACGTTGACCTCGGGTGAACTGCTCATCACCAACAGCCTGACCATCAACGGGCCGGGCGCGACGAACCTCATTATCAGCGGCAACGGAACCAGCCGGGTGTTCGAGTTCGCGGCCGGGACCACCAACAGCATCTCCGGTCTGTCCATCATCAACGGCCATGCTCCCGACGGCAGCGTTGGCAGCGATGGCAGCGGCAACGGCGGCAACGGCGGGAGCGGCGGCAACGGCGGCGGTATTTACAACTCCGGGGGATTGACCCTGGCTTGTTGCACTCTCAGTGGCAACAGCGCCGGCGTCGGCGGCGTCGGCGGCTACGGCAACGGCGGCTACGTCACCGGCGGCGACGGTGGTAAGGGCGGGGACGGTGGCAACGGTGGCGGTATTTACAGCACCGGTTTATTAACCCTGACGAATTGCACACTCGACGGCAACAGTGCTGGCTTTGGCGGCCTTGGCGGCTACGGCGGCGACGCCCTAACTGGCGAGCCTGGCGTCGGTGGCAACGGTGGCAACGGTGGCAACGGTGGCGGTATTTACAGCACCGGTTTATTAACCTTGACGAGTTGCACACTCGACGGAAACAGTGCCCCCTTCGGCGGCGACGGCGGGTTTGGCGGCGCCGGCGGGGGTACCGAGGGGGGTTTCGGCGGCGGCGCCAACGGCGGCAACGGCGGCAACGGCGGCAACGGCGGTGGTATTTGCTCCGCCGGGGGGTTGGCGGTGACTTGTTGCACTCTCAGCGGCAACAGCGCCGCCCTCGGCGGCAACGGCGGCTCCGGCAGCAACCTCGGCACCCAAAGTCCAGGCTTTAACGGAGCCGACGGCCTCACCGGCAGTGGTGGGGGAATTTTCGGCCCCTGCACCCTGCTTAATACGCTGGTGGCTGCGAACACTGGACCGTCTGCCCCGGACATCTTCGGCACGATCAACTCACAGGGTTACAATTTGATTGGCGCGCTGGACGGGAGCTCTGGAGTTACCAACGCAGTAAATCACGATCTGGCCGGAATGGCGGCAGCGCCGCTCAACCCGGGCCTGCTTCCCCTCACCAACAACGGAGGTTCCACCTGGACCATGGCGCTCATTTCCACCAGTCCGGCCGTGCATGCCGGCGATATTTCCATCTTGAACGCGCCATTTGATATCACCACCGACCAGCGGGGTTTCCCACGAGAGGTCAACGGGTTTGTGGACATCGGCGCGTATCAATCAACCTGGGTTTATGCGCCGCAATCGCCCGTCACCACCACGGTGGCGGCTGGCGCCATTGCAAGCACGAGCGCCGCACTCAACGGCACCGTCAATCCCAACGGCTTCGCCACCACCGCCTGGTTCCAATACGGCTTGGACACCAACTACGGCAGTTTTAGCACGACCAATACCTTGGCCGCGACCAACGCCACCTTGTCCGTGACGAACTTCATCACCGGCCTGCTGCCCGGCGCCACTTACCATTTCCAATTGGCGGCCCTCAACAGCGAAGGCGCCAGCGCGGGCGGGGACCTGACCTTCACCACGCCCCGGTTTCCCATCACCAATGTTATCACCTCACTGGCGGATTCCGGCCCGGGCTCATTACGCAACGCCATCCTCAATTCCGTTTCCGGCGATGCCATCACCTTCGCCACCAACGGCGCCATCACGTTGACCTCGGGTGAACTGCTCATCACCAATAGCCTGACCATCAGCGGTCCGGGCGCGACGAACCTCATTATCAGCGGAAATGGAACCAGCCGGGTGTTCGAGTTCGCGGCCGGGACCACCAACAGCATCTCCGGTCTGTCCATCATCAACGGCCACGCTCCCGACGGCAGCGTTGGCAGCGTTGGCAGCGGCAACGGCGGCAACGGCGGGAGCGGCGCCAACGGCGGCGGTATTTACAACTCCGGGGAATTGACCCTGGCTTGTTGCACACTCAGTGGCAGCAGCACCGGCCTCGGCGGCGCCGGCGGCAACGGCGGCAACGGTATCACCGGCGGCGACGGTGGCAACGGTGGCAACGCTGGCAACGGCGGCGGTATTTACAGCACCGGTTTACTAACTCTGACGAATTGCACACTCGACGGAAACAGTGCCAGCCAGGGCGGCGAAGGCGGTCTTGGCGGGATCGGCGCCGTTGACGGCAACGGCGGCATCGGCGGCATCGGCGGCAATGGCGGCGGTATCTACAGCACCGGTATATTAACCCTGACGAGTTGCACACTCAACGGAAACCGTGCTGGCCTTGGCGGCAACGGCGGTTTTGGGGGCACCGATATCGTAGGCGGCAACGGCGGCAACGGCGGCGACGGCGGCAACGGTGGCAACGGTGGCAACGGTGGCGGTATTTACAGCACCAGTTTATTAACCTTGACGAGTTGCACACTCCAGGGAAACAGTGCCGCTCTCGGCGGCAATGGCGGTCGTGGCGGCGACGGCAACATGGCCCACTTCGGCGGTTTTGGTGGCAACGGCGGCAACGGCGGCAACGGCGGCGGTATTTGCTCCGCCGGGGGGTTGGCGTTGACTTGTTGCACTCTCAGCGGCAACAGTGCCGCCCTCGGCGGCAACGGCAACAACGGCGGCTCGGGCTCTAGTTTCGGCCCAAACGGAGCCGCCGGCCTCACCGGCAGTGGTGGGGGAATTTTCGGCCCCTGCACCCTGCTTAATACGCTGGTGGCTGCGAACACTGGACCTTCTGCCCCGGACATCTTCGGCACGATCAACTCACAGGGTTACAATTTGATTGGCGCGCTGAACGGGAGCTCTGGAGTTACCAACGCAGTAAATCACGATCTGGCCGGAATGGCGGCAGCGCCGCTCAACCCGGGCCTGCTTCCCCTCACCAACAACGGAGGTTCCACCTGGACCATGGCGCTCATTTCCACCAGTCCGGCCGTGCATGCCGGCGATATTTCCATCTTGAATGCGCCCTTCGATATCACCACCGACCAGCGCGGTTTCCCACGAGAGGCCAACGGGTTTGTGGACATCGGCGCGTATCAATCAACCTGGGTTTTTCCGCCGCCGCAGTTAATTTCCCAGAGCGCCACCGTCATTGGCTCCAACAACCCGGTTAATGGTCTCACGCCGGTGCAACTGGCCGCGCAGGTCAACCCGAATAACTGGCCAACCACGGTGACTATCCAGTACCGGTTTGACAACGGCCTACGGCGGCGCCATTTCCATCGCTGTGCCGTCGGGAAACAGCGTCACCAATGCGACGGGGCAGACGCAGTTGAGCGGAGGCGCCACCTATCATTTCAGCACCGTGGTTTATAATGTTAACGGCACCAATGCTTTACCGGACCAGACCTTTGACGTTCCCGTGGCCGGCTCACTGGACCTGGCCGGCTTGGACCTGGCTTTGTCGAATTACAACAGTGGCGTGTTTCCGTCGAACGCCTACAGCCTTTTCACGCCGGCGCAAACCAACGCCCTCGCCCAGAGCGGCATCGGCACTGGCATCGCTGCCGTCACCAATTCGCCGAACGCCTACGGCCTCTATTCGCTCTCACAGGTGGAGGCGTTAAACGTCGGCAATCCGCTCCTCCAGAAGAACGCGACCAACGGCCTGTTCACTCTGACCATTGGTGTGCAGAAGGCGACGAACTTGCTGGACTTCCTCGCCTTCCCGATGAACACACCGGGCACCGGCGCCGTTATCGACAGCGCGGGAAACCTTGAATTCACTTTCCCGGGATCGAACAACGCCGCCTTCTTCCGCCTCCAATCGCATTAACCTCCCAGTAGCGCGAGCCTTGAACCGGCTCCGGAAGAATTGCCAGGAAAAGGCTCAGTCCAAAACAATCGCACATTTCTCCATGAACTGGGTTCGATCCGATGTTCGAGGGTAGGGAGTGCGACCCGTGAAATATGTCATCATGTTGGACTGACCCGAATCAGTCCATGAGGGATGCGGACGATGGTGTACCGCTTCCGTAGAAACTCAAGCCGGCCAATAATGGCGAGGTTAGAAATGGGCGAGGTCTTACTGACCTCCTTCGTCGAGTCAGAACAAATTATAAGCTGCCCGCTTGGCGGGCTGCCTCGCCATCCGCCACGCCGCGGATTACAGCTTTAAATCCGAAATCCGAGATTAAAACGGCCAATCTGCCGCAATCTCTTGTGCATAAATGAATTGAAAAAATCTCGCCAGACCACTTTGGGTATGGCTTCAATTTTTCCAATTCATTTCTGCTCCAAGATCTTGCAGCATCTTGGCCATTTTAATCTCGGATTTCGGGTTAAAAACTCATGAAATTGCGCGCAAGAAATGTTTCGGTTTTGGCGGTGTTGGGGATGTTGTGGATGTCTGGATTCGCCCACGGGCAAGTTCTGACGGTGCTGCACGCGTTTGGCGCGGTGGACGCGGTTACGCACACAAACGTGGATGGGGCGAAGCCCGTGGGGCGCTGACGATGAATCGAGATGGCAGTTTCTATGGGACCGCAGAGAATTCAAATGGTCGGTATTTGCCAATGCAAAATCGCCCATCAAAAATCTGCGTTGATCCGCGTCCATCTGGGGCTGCTCAACCCGTTCCTGAGTTCCTGATTTCCAGATTCAGTTCCTTTGCAAAAAACCGCAAAAATCGTGGCGAAAAACCTCCGGTAGGTTTTTTGTTTGCATAACCGTGTGTCAGAATGGGTGTATGCCAGAGAATATACATGTGAGTTTCAGTTTGATGAGATTCCCTGCTGTTGCGATGGGCGGCGCCGGCGGAAAGCCCATGTGGACGGGAAAGCAACCTCCTGCGCCAAGACTTCCCCCTTCGCTAAAGCCACGCTGGACGAGAGGGAAGTCAGGGGGCTCCTATATCAAGTCCGCAGGGTCAATTGCGACCGGCTCCCGCCGGAAACAACGTTGCACCCTATTGCGCCCTATTGCACTGCGGTTTATTGCAGTCTTGTTGCACTCTCTATTGCAGTAAATGCTGGGTTCCTCGCTGTTTCGGTGGAATGAATTGTGGCCAACGCATCCGCGACGGCAGCTTTAAGGGGCCATGGAAAACACATTGTTTCATTCAATGGCAACCCTCTCGGAAGAAATGTAGCGGGTTTGTAGCGGCTCTGTAGCGGAAATGTTGCCCCTTATCTCGTTGATGGTCAACCGTGTAGCGGGTGTAGCGGGTTTTTGGAGATTATATGCATTATATGCACATTCAATGCTGTGCTCTGCCAGTGCTCTGCTTGTTTTCTTCAGGCGGATTTCGCACAGCGGCTGCACTCTTCCCACGATTATGAAGCATTCGATGCCTCACACATATCGCGGAAACTCGATCCAGTATCACCTAATCGCGGCCGATCACACCATATCTCAGCAAATCGCACCTAATTTTTTTGAAAATTGAGTTATGCCTGACCAAAGCGGCATCTTCGCGTGGGAAGACTCCATCGAGCGCTGGACATCGGTGGCCGGTGGCCCGCGCAATTCCATTGATGCCATCGGGCGCGATGGCTAAATTCTGGACATGAATTCGATTTACAGAGCGGCGTCGCTGGGGCTTCTGATGCTTTTGACCTCGGCACTTCGGGCGGAAGAGGGGCCAAAAGGATACTATCGTTTCCCAGCCATCCACGAGGACACGGTCGTGTTCACGGCGGAAGGGGATTTGTGGCGGGTTGGACGGCAGGGCGGCCAGGCCGTGCGTTTGACATCCCATCCTGGAAACGAGGTGAACGCCGTTTTTTCGCCCGATGGCAAGACGCTGGCCTTCTCGGCGGAATACGAAGGGCCGATGGAAGTTTACACGATGCCAATCGAAGGCGGCTTGCCCACACGCCGGACTTACGAGGGGCGGAGCGCGGCGCCGGTGAGTTGGACGCCGGATGGAAAAATTCTCTACGCGACACGAGACTTCGCCACGCTGCCGGATTGGCAGTTGGCCACCATCGATACGGCGACGGGGCGGCGAACTGTCCTTCCGCTCGCCCAAGCGGCGGATGGGATGTTTGATGCGTCGGGCAAAACGCTTTATTTCACCCGGCTGCCGTTCCAAAGCAGCCATACCAAACGCTACAAAGGCGGCGACATCCAGCACCTCTGGAAATACACGGACGGCGCGCCCGAAGCCGAGCCGTTGATGGAGGATTTCGAGGGAACAAGCAAGAACCCGATGCTGTGGCAGGACAGGCTTTATTTTGTCTCCGACCGCGATGGCACGATGAATCTTTGGTCCGCGAATACATCCGGCGGCGATCTCAAGCAATTGACCAAGCACAAAGGATGGGATGTGAAATCCGCCTCTCTTGCGGCAGGACGGATTGTTTACCAAAATGGAGCGGACTTGTGGCTTTACGACATTGGAACTGGCACGGACATGATGGTGCCGATCACGCTAAGTTCCGATTTCGACCAGGAGCGGGAAAAATGGGTGAAGAAACCGATGGATTATTTGACAACGGCGGACCTTTCGCCGGACGGCGACCGGCTCGCATTGACGGCTCGCGGGCAGATTTTCGTTGCGCCCGCCAGGCAAGGGCGGTTCGTTGAAGTCACTCGCGATCCTTCGGTGCGTTATCACGGGGCGCGTTTCATGCCGGATGGAAAGACGCTGCTGGCGCTGTCGGATGCGAGCGGCGAGTTGGAATTCGTGGAATTGGCGGCTAATGGGTTGGAAAAGCCAAAACAAGTGACGTCCGGCAACAAGCAGAGTTATCGATTCGATGGCAAGCCGTCGCCCAATGGCAAGTGGGTGGCGTTTGGCGATAAGGACTACAATTTGTGGCTTTTCAACACCAACGACGCCAAACCCACTGTCATTGACACGTCGAAGGTCGAGGAATTCAAGGAATTCGCCTGGTCGCCGGACAGCCAGTGGCTCGCCTATGTGCGCGGAGCGGACAACACCTATCCGCAGATTTGCATTTACAATACGAACACAAAAGTCTCCACCAAGATCACCACCGACCGCGCCAACAGTTCCAGCCCCGCTTGGAGCCCGGACGGCAAGTGGCTGTATTTCCTGTCGGACCGGCATTGGCAGGCGGTGGTGGGCTCGCCGTGGGGATTGCGCGCGCCTGAGCCTTATTTTGACACGCCCGGCGAAATTTTCTACGTCGCCCTGAAAAAAGGCGAGAGATCACCGTTCCAGCCAAATGATGAATTGCACGCGGCCGACCACGACAAGGATAAAGACAAGGACAAGGAAAAGCCGAAGAAGCCCGGCAAGAGCGGCAAAAAGGAGGAAAAGGCTGACGATCAAAAAAAGGAGACGGACGAAAGCGCGAAGGATGAAAAATCGCCCGCGGAAGTGGTGATTGACTTGGACGGAATTCAATCCCGGATTCAGCACGCGCCCTATCCGGATGGAAATTATTCGGAGCTCGCCATGACGGACAAGCGCCTGTTCATCCTGGCGCGCGGTTCCGGCTCGGAGCGGGCGGATCTTTCCTTGAAAGTGGCAGAGATTTCAAACGACGATCCCAAAATGGAAACGCTGGCGGACAAAATCACTTCGTTCCAGCTTTCGCAGGATCGGAAGAAACTTCTCATCCGCAAGGACGACAGCTTCTACATCATTTCATCGGACGCGGGCGCGCCGGCCAAGCTGGAAAAAAGTGTGCGGCTGGCGGATTGGACTTTTCCACTCCATCCGCGCCAGGAATGGCGGCAGATGTTCGTCGAAGCCTGGCGTTTGGAACGCGATTTCTTCTACGACAAAAACCTGCACGGGGTGAATTGGCCGGAGATTTTGCAAAGGCATCTGCCGCTGGTGGACCGCGTGACAGACCGGCAGGAATTGGCGGATTTGATTGCCGACATGGTGGGCGAATTGTCGGCGCTGCACACGTTTGTTCGCGGAGGAGATTTGCGGACGACGCCGGAAGACATTCGGGTCGGCGCCTTGGGCGCCGCGTTGTCTCCGGCAGACGGCGGTTATCGCGTCGATCATATTTTTAAAACCGACCCGGATTACCCGGACGAAGCCTCGCCGCTGGCGCGCCCTGCTGTGGGAGTTCACGAGGGAGATGTCATCGAATCCATCAACGGAATTCCGGTGCTCTCGGAACCGATGGGCGAATTGCTGCGCCGCCAATCCAGCCGGCAGGTGTTGCTCAAGATTAAATCGACTGGAACAAATGCGTCGCATGAAACCATCGCCAATCCCATCACAGCCGCGGAAGAATCCGAGTTGCAGTTTAACGAGTGGGAATATACCCGCCGCCTGAAAACGGAAGAACTGGGGCATGGCGACATCGGCTATCTTCACTTGCGGGCGATGGGTTCCGCCGACATCGCGCGATGGACGCGGGATTTTTACCCGGTGTTCGACCGCAAAGGACTTATAATTGACGTTCGCCATAATCACGGCGGAAACATCGACAGTTGGATTTTGGAGAAGCTGATGCGCAAGGCGTGGTTTTACTGGCAGGGCAGGGCTGGCCAGCCGTATTGGAACATGCAGTATGCCTTTCGCGGGCACGTGGTGGTTTTGTGCGACCAAAGCACCGCCTCGGACGGCGAAGCTTTCACCGAAGGTTTCAAGCGCCTTGGCCTCGGAAAGGTGATCGGGATGCGGACGTGGGGCGGCGAGATCTGGCTTTCGTCGGACAACTGGCTAGTTGACAAAGGTATCGCGACGGCGGCGGAATACGGCGTGTATGGGCCGGAAGGCAAATGGCTCATCGAGGGCCGTGGCGTCGAGCCGGATATCATGGTGGATAATCTGCCGCACGCCACGTTCGGGGGGCACGACGCGCAATTGGAAAAAGCGATTCAAGTTTTGCAGGACGAAATCAAGGCGCAGCCTGTGGAAGTCCCGCCGCCGCCGACTCACCCGGACAAGTCATTCAAGTGACCCCGGACCAAGCGAAATTTAATCGTAACGATTCAAGCGATCGGGACGACCTTGTGCGCGGGTTTAGATTAGACGCGCCGGAGCGGCTGGCGATTGCTTCGCTGGGTGAAAGACGGGTGGAAACGAACCTGGCCGGTGAGCATCCAATCTCGAAGAGATGGCCGTCCCTCGAATGACACGAGCAGCAGAATGGCAACCACCAAACAGTCTGCAGACGGATACCAAGAACCGGAGTGCTGGATTAACATGCCTCCCAGCACGCCGACCGCCACCACCGCCACTGGTGTCAAGAACACTTTGTCAAACCCCGGCAAAATGAACCTTCGCGAGGCCATTCGCCCCCAAACGTTGAACGGTGGGACGACGCCCATGCAGTAAATCACAACGCGCGCGCACGCGGCGACGATGGCCAGAAACAACACCATGCCCGCCGGCATTGGCTCGGCTTGGAAACATTTTATAAAGCAGTAAAGCCACCATCCGACAAGGGCGCTGATGGCGAGGCTGGCTGAGACCGTCATGGATCGCGGTTTGAATTTGGGCGACAGCGTGAAATAGGGCCACCCCAAGCGCATTGGATCGGAAACGGCTCCGTCGAAACGAAAATCAGGAAGTTCTGATCTGCCACCGGAGAGGCCAAGGCGATTCGCGCTCGCCCATGCAGGCCACGGAAACGTCTGAAAACTTCTTCGCGTGCCCCGCCAGATCACCAGAATGAGAATGGCGCCAAGAGCCGTCGACAGCCAAGGGGCCCTGACTAGAAGCAAGAACCCCGGCCAGATGAACGAAGCGGCTAAAAAGCAAGGCCAGGTGCGAGTGACGGCGAGAATGCAGGTCAGCCCAATCAAGTAAGCCAGGGCGAATGCGATCAGGGGCGCGAAGGCGTAAACGCGCCCAGGCCAAATGGCAAGAGCCACCAGGGAGCCAACGGCGACCGCGTCCTGCCAGACGAGATGCACCGGTCCGGCCGGCAGCGGCCTGTCTGAACTCCACGGGGATGATTTCAACCACGCGCTGTAGGCCCGGTTGCAAGCGGGATGGAATCGTCCGAGTCGATAGAGGGCATATGCGACCGCAGCGCTTCCAAGAATTGCGCCATGTATGCTCTCGCGGTCCAGCGCATTGCTCATTTCCTTTGCCATCAGGTTTGACTGGAGGTGAATGAGCCAAATGCCCGCATTGAACACGCTGTAAATCACGAGGAATGCAATCACCAGCGGAAATGGCGGCCAGACATTCTGCGAATGGAGTGGCAGGGGGCGTTTCATGGCGTGGGGCGGGAGAAATATTTCTCGATATGATCGAGGGTCTGCGGATGGACAATTTTCTCGAATATCTCCGGCAGCGAGCCTGGGCATCCCGTCTTGGCGCGCAAACCTTCCAGTGTATCGTAGGCAACGACGCGAGCTCCGCTAATGATGACAATCCGGTGAGCCATCAACTCGAGCATTTCCGGAATTTGCGATGCCATCACGATTGTCATGTCCGGGCGGCTGGCGAGGTGTTGCAATACCCGCTGCAAGGCCAGAATGGCGGAAGGATCCAGGCCGCCGGTGAATGGTTCGTCAAGAACAAGAACCGGCGCCTCTGCCACTAATGCGCCGCAAATGGCTATTTTTTTCTTTTGCCCATTTGAGCATGTGCGAATGGGCGAGTCGCCCTTGTCGGCCAAATCAAAAAGATCCAGCAGGCGGCTGATGTGATCCATCAAGCGCTCCGCTTCAATGTCGTACAATTGGCCAATCGCGAGGAGCCATTCTCGCGCGGTCAGGAATTCCGGCAGCCATGGATGATCCGGCAGATACACCACTTGCTGGCGAATTTTCAGTTCAACCTCTTCGCTCGCGCGCCGGCGGAGTCCGTTAATTTCCACATGACCCTTGGCGGGCGAGATGAGCCCCGCGATGACTCCCAGCAGCGTGCTTTTGCCAACGCCATTTGGCCCCATGACCGCCACCAGATTTCCGTCAGGAATTTCAAGGTTGATGTGGCTCAAAACCGGTCGCAATCCGTAATGGTGGCTGACATCCGCTATTTTGATCATGTCGCGTGCCTCGTCGTTATTTTGCCCTGTCCGTCGTGAATTCAGTTCCCATGGCTCGATTCTACCAGTTCTCCCATGAATGGCCCAAATCCAATATGCACCCGGTTTTGTAATCGGCGGTTTTTCCCATTCGTCTAATGTCTCCCATCCACCCGTCTTGACATGGAATCGTGGTTGCAGAACTATTCGTGTTATGGGTGAACCCAAGTCTAATGATGTCATGGAACGCATTGTCTCCTTGTGCAAACGCAAGGGGCTGGTCTTTCAATCCTCCGAAATTTACGGAGGCATCAACGGATTTTGGGATTACGGTCCACTCGGCGCGGAGCTCAAGCGCAATCTCAAAGACTATTGGTGGCGCTCGATGACCCGCCTGCGCGATGACGTCGTCGGTTTGGAAGCGACGATCATCATGCACCCGAAAATTTGGGAGGCCAGCGGCCACACGAGCACCTTCGCGGACCCAATGGTTGACTGCCTGTTGACCAAGAAGCGCTACCGGGCCGATCAAATCGATCCCCAGAGCGGCGTGGCTTACCATTTTACCGGCGCGGAGGAAAGCGCGGGCGACAAACCCAAGTCTTCCAGCGAGCCTTACTCATATTTAGTGCCAGATGCGAAGCAGGCTGAATTGGCCCGCCAATCCGCCCGCACCTTTTACCGCCAGCGCGGATTGGCCGATCCCAAGCTCCTCGGCGAGCGCACGGAGAAAATCGAAAATTCCACGCGCTACAATCCCGACAACGGCAGCCTCCTGACCGAGCCGCGCCTGTTCAATTTGATGTTCAAAACCTACGTCGGCCCGGTGGAGAGCGCGGAAAATGTGGCGTATCTCCGCCCAGAAACGGCGCAGGCGATTTTTGCTCAATTCAAAAACGTCGCGGAAGTTTCGCGGCAGAAAGTTCCGTTCGGCATTTGCCAGATTGGCAAAGCGTTTCGCAACGAAATCAACCCGCGCAACTTCACCTTCCGCTCGCGCGAATTCGAGCAGATGGAACTCGAGTTTTTCATTCGCCCTGACGAAGCCGTTGAAGCCATTACCGGTTCCGTGGCGCAGCCGAAGGGCGCCGGCCACCCGGGCCAGCCGCAGGCGAATTGGGGATGGAAGATGTGGCATCAGTATTGGGTCGAGGAGCGCCTCGCCTTTTACGAGCAAATCGGGCTGCCCCGCACGAGCCTTGTCGAGTATTGGCAGAAGCCGGAGGAACTCGCCCACTACGCCCGCGCCACGGTGGATATTTTGTATCGCTTCCCGTTCAGCAAGCGCAATGAGCAGGGCGAGCTCGCGGGAGAAGAATTGGAAGGCGTGGCCGCGCGCAGCGATTTCGATCTTTCGCAGCACCAGCGCTTCTCCGGCAAGACGATGGCTATTTTTGACGACGAATTGAAGCTGGCGTGGGCCAAATTGGATGCGTCGAAGCAAAAGGAACTTTCCGATCGCTATTGCGAAAATCGGAAGAAGTACCTTTTGAAAACTGGCGAGACTGAGGAGAAAGCCGAAAAGCAGGCGCGCGAAGACGCGGCGGGTTTAGCGGCGGGAAATTACGTTCCGCACGTGATTGAACCTTCGGCAGGCGCGGATCGTTTGGCGCTGGCCATTATCTGCAACGCCTTCTGCGAAGACGAAGCGCCAGACGACAAAGGCAAAATGGAGAAGCGCATCGTCATGCGATTCAGCCCGCGCATTGCGCCGGTGAAAGTCGCCGTTTTTCCGCTGCTAAAGAACCGTCCCGAGCTGGTCGCAAAGGCAATGGAAGTTAGAGACTTGCTCCGGCCCTTAATGACGGTATACTATGATGATAGTGGAGCTATCGGACGGCGTTATCGCCGGCAGGACGAGGCAGGCACTCCGTTTGGGGTAACCATCGATTTCGATACATTGGGCGAAAAGGGAGAGGAATTGAAGGATACTGTCACCCTGCGCGATCGTGACACCATGAAACAAACTCGGGTAAAAATTAACGAATTGCCGGCTCTGCTGCAGGAGAAAATTCGATAAATGTCCATGGAAGCCGAGGCGCGGATGCGTGCGCTCGCGAGCACTGCGGTGGAACCCCCGCTCAGACGCGCGCCCACTCTTTACGCCATCATTCTTTTCAAGGTGCTCAAAGGCATCGCGTTCATCGCCTTTGGCATCGTCATCTTTTGCCAGGCGAATAACGATCTTCCCGCCGAATGGTCAGACCTGCTGAACCGGCCGGTGGTGAGGCATGTTTTTGAACGGCTTCGGATTCATCCCGAAAACAAGTTTTTTCAGCATATCGCGTCCCAGATAGAAAACGTCACCGCCAATCAGGTGCGGATATGGGGGCTCGGCATCGTATTGTTCTCGCTTTTTCCGCTGGTGGAAGGAATCGGCATGCTTTTTCGGGCGGAATGGGCCGGCTGGCTGGCCATCGGCGAATCGGCATTTTTTATTCCTATTGAAATATACGAATTGGCCAAGCAGGTCACTCTCTACATGCTGCTGGTGATGATTGGCAATGTTTTGATAGTTTGGTACCTCTATGCCTATCGCGCCACGCTGTTCCACCATCACCACCCTCGCAAAGGCGAGGCCAGTTGAAGTTTTACCAGACTTCAACCGGCCCCTTTGGCACGGGGATTTCCGTCCGCTGCGCCACGGCTGGCTCGCGCATGAATGAGGCAACCACTGGCGCAGGGCGATAATTGGGTTTCAACTCGCCGTTCTCGTCCAGGAACTGCTCGCGCCAGCGTTGGTAATCTTCGAGGATCGTGTTGAATTCCGCGAGGTTCGCAACTTTGACGATGCGCTTGTTGAATTCGTTGGCCGGACCGAAGCGCTTCGAGTGCCACGGGCCGATTTTTCGGAACATCCGGCATCCGTGCTCTTCGCCAAAAATTTCGATCATCAAATCCAGATGGCGGCGCATGATGCGGATGCGCTCCTCAAAACTCGGCTCGGGCGGAATCTGGCCCGTGCGCAGAAAATGAATCGTGTCCTGAAAAATCCACGGATGATAAAGCGCGCCGCGCCCGATGCTCACCCCCGCGCAACCTGTCTGGTCGAACATCATTTTCGCGGCCGCAGGAGTGGTAACATCACCGTTGCCAATGACTGGAATGTTTCGCGCCGCGCTGACAACCGACGCGATTCCCTTAAGATTCACCGATCCGCCAAAACCCTGTTCGCGCGTGCGGCCATGGACAAAAATGGCGGACACGCCGGCATCTTCCAAGACGCGCACCAAGTCCGGCGCGGTGATATTGTCGTCGTCCCAGCCCAGGCGCATTTTCGCGGTCACGGGAATTTTGACGGCACTGACCATGCCTCGCACGAGGTGCGCCGTCTTGTCCATTTCTGTCATCATGGCCGAGCCGCCGCCGACGCGGCAGACCTTCCGCACTGGGCAGCCCATGTTGATATCCACGGATGCAACACCGATGGATTCCAAGTAAGCCGCCGCGTCGCGCATTTCCTCCGGCACCGCGCCGAAAAGCTGAACCGCGAGCGGTTGATCGGCTGGGCAGGTTTCAATGAGCTTCAGCGCCTTGCTTTTCTTTTCGAGGAGAGAGCGGGCATTGACGAGATCCGTCGTGGCGAGATCAAGCCCGCCAATTTCGCGCACGACAAGGCGGAACGGCAGATTGGTATAACCTGCCAGCGGCGACAAAAAGAGATTGGACTTCAACTGAAACGAGCCGAATTGCACCTTCCCAATGAATCACAAAACACACGCGCGGGAAAGAAACCGTTAGGAAAAAATCTGAACTCAGCCCCCCGCATGGCAAATGCCCCCGAGTTTCTTTCCGTAGCCTCTTTTCCTTGCTTCCTGATTTCCAGATTAAATACTTCCCTAATTTCCCCAAAAGGCCCGAATTTAATTTATGGCTGCTGCGGATCGGGAAACACATTGGCGGAGGTTTGGGCTTCCCATTGGTCGAAATTGCCGTCGGGCTGTCGGACGACTTGGACGCTGCCGTCGCAGTAAAGATAAATGCGCTCCCAACTGCCGTCGGGCGCCTGGCGCGCGTCGCGTTCTCGCATGCAGACAGCTTGCGGATAGCGGTCGCCGGCTTTGCCCACATTGACCATTTCGAAGCTGTCCAAGGCGACGTTGCCGCTGAAATTAGTCGCACCTGCCAGCTCGTTGTGGATGGACGCAAGATTTGTCGGAAACTGCTCGTTGTCATTGGAGTAAATGCGAAAGGCCACGCCGATTTGTTTCGCCGCGTTGACGATCGATGCGCTATGACCCACAAAATTCGCGTTTTCAGCCTCCTGGTTTGCCATGCTCGCCTGAACGCGCAGATTTTGCGCGCGCGCCGCGGCCATTTGGTTTGTCAATTCGCGCAGCCGCCCCACTTCTCCGCGCAATCGCAACAATTCGCGGAACTGATCGTTCGGCGCGCTTGCTGGCGCGGAGGCGGGAGCCTGGGCCACGCGATTAGAAAGGGTTTCAAAGTCCGCGGTCAATCTGGTGATATGCTGGTGCAGGTCTTGATTTTCCTGCTGCAGCCGGTTTTGCGATTGATACTGGACGCCGACGGTCGCGGCCAGGCCGGCGACGATCAGCGCGCCGGTTCCAAGTTGAATTTTTGTCATGCTCATAATTTTCAATAGGCTCAATGTTGCGCCGCTTTTTGCGGCAAGAGGCGCGGTGGCCAGCGCCGCAGCTGACCAAGCTGCGGGAAGTCCGGCGGGAACGGCCTGCACGGCGTGGGCCGCGAGCGCGGCGGAAAGGGCGGCGGGGGTGGTGGTGATCCCGCGTTTCAACAGCGCGGCGCGCAATTTTTCCAGGCTCCGCGAAACACGCTTTTGCGCCGTGTCATCACTGACTCCCAGCGCGGCGCCGACGCTGCGAAAATCCTGATTTTTGAAATAACGCATAAGCAAGGCATCGCGTTCTTGGTCGCTCAAGGTCGAGAGAGCTTCATCGAGAAGCGGCGCGACTCTTTCCCATTCGAGGGGCGATTCGAAGCCGGGTTGGAGTTCGCGCATAAGCTCATAGTGGAGGGCGGATTGGCGGCGCTCATTCCGCAGCATGTTCAGCGCGGCGAATCGCGTGGCGCGATACAGCCAGCCGGTGAGCGTGGAATCAACGCGAAGGTCGGACGCCAGCGATTGCGCCTTGCGGGCGAGGTCTATGAAAACTGACTGCGCGATTTCCTGCGCGCGATCAGGCGAGCCAATCTGGCGCAGCGCCGCGGAATAAACGAGGCCCGCATGGCGCTGGACGAGTTCGCTGAAGGCGGGTTCGCTCGCGTAACGCGTGTACTCCTGCAACAATTGGGCATCGGACTTTGCTTGCATCTCACTTATTAAACAACCGCACGCCCCACAATCCGACAGAAAATTCAAGCCGGTTGTTTTTTCACTTTACTCCCGCCAGCGAGCGGCGTATCAAAAACGCCATGAACTTACTCAAAGCAGGATTGGCTTCGCTCTCGTCGCTGGTGCTTTTGGCGGCGCCTGCCTTCGCGCAGGACAATACGCTGACCGCGGAAGAAAAAGCCGCTGGCTGGCAATTGCTTTTCAACGGCACCAATTTCGACGGCTGGCATCAATTTCATGCGCAAACCATCGGCCCCGGCTGGGTGGTCGAGGACGGCGCGATGAGCAAGAAAGAAGGCGGCAAGGACATCGAGACCAGCGCCGAATACGATTGGTTTGAATTGCAGCTCGATTACAAAATTTCCAAGGGCGGCAACAGCGGCATCATGTATCACGTGAGCGACAAAGGCCGGACGATTTGGTGGACCGGGCCTGAATTCCAATTGGAAGATGATTATCCTCCCGAAGACCCTGGCTCGCTCTGCGGCTGGCTCTACGGTCTCTACCAGCCACCGATCGATCCAGCCACGGGCAAGCCGCTCGATACGACCAAGCCTGCGGATCAATGGAACCATGTGCGTTTGATTGTCGGCCCGACGAAATGCGAGCATTTCATGAACGGCACGAAGTATCTTGAATACGATTTGCACAGCGCGGATTTCAAAGACCGGGTCGCCAAGAGCAAGTTCAGCAGGTTTAACGGTTTTGCCGAATCCGATATTGGTCACATCGGCTTGCAGGGCGATCATCCGGGAACGGTGGCGTTTAAGAACATTAAACTCCGCCCGATAAAGCCATAAATTTTTCTACACACAAGCAAAAGGCGCGTTCCCACGAACGCGCCTTTTTCATTTTCGTAAAGGTAGGGACGCCTCGCCGAGGCGTCCGGGGACTCTCACAAGTCCGAGCGCGTTCGAAAAATGCCACAGCCTCGGACGCCTCGGCGAGGCGTCCCTACCTCGCTTCGCAAATCCGATTAGCCGCTGCTCTAATTCATCTCAGGCGAAAAGCGATAACCCACTCCGCGGACCGTATCCAAATATCTTGAAGCGGGGCCGAGTTTCTCGCGCAGTCGGCGGATGTGCGTGTCCACCGTGCGGGTGTCAATATGAGTTTCATATTCCCACACGTCGCGCAGCAATTGATCGCGCGACTGCACATGGCCGAGGCGCTGGAGCAGCAACACTAGCAGCTTAAATTCGGTCGCGGTCAATTCAACGCGCCGATTGCGAACCGTTACGAGATGGCGCGAGACATCCACTTCCAGCGGGCCGAGTGTGAACGTGGTTTTGGCTGGAACGCCGCTGCTTTGTTCGAGGCGTTTCTTGACGCGCAAAATCAATTCGCGCGGGCTGAACGGCTTCGGGACGTAATCGGCCGCGCCCAATTCCAGGCCGACAATGCGGTCGATTTCGCTGGCGCGGGCTGTCAGCATGATGATGGGAATGCCGCTCGTCTTGGCGTCGCGGCGGAGCAATTTGCAGACTTCAAGCCCGTCCATTTCCGGAAGCATCAGGTCGAGCAGGATTAAGTCGGGAGCGCTGGAGCGCGCCTTGCGCAAAGCCTCGGCGCCGTCGGCGGCTGTGTCGGTCTGGAAGCCCGCCTGTCCGAGATTATATGTGACAAGATCAAGAACATCCGGCTCATCGTCCACTACCAGTATCCTGCTTTTCATGCTGCTACCTTGCCGGGAATGTCACAGGCAGGCAACGGCGCGGGGGTAACGATTGTGTGACAGTTCTGCGTCAGGCCGAGGCCGGGCGGCCTTGCTGGTAGGTCTCAATCAACTCCTTGATCCGCAATGCGTCCGACTTCCGGTGGCCGTGGCTCGTGATCGGGTCTGTCCCGCCGGTCGTCTCGATTAAAATCTCCGACCAGCAAAAGCCCGTCTTGATATGAACCGACGCGACCTTCTGAATGCCGACGCTCATCTCGTCCTTGGAAAACCAGGATCGCTTGTGGCGGACCACGGCGCGGTCGGTAATTTCAATGTGAGTCGGGAATAGATGATTCCCCTTGGTCCAACGGCTGGCCACGAAAATTTCAGACGGCATGGGTTCAATGGAAAGCCCGCTTTTGGAGGAAGGCAAGCTATTTGCGGGCTCAGTGTCCACCTGCATTCTTTGCACGAGCGCGGTGGTCGATTTGCCTGGCACGCCGCCAAGAATGACGATTTTGACGCCCATTTTGTCAAGCAGGCGGCGTTCGTCTTGGTTGATGGTATCGACCGTATAATCGCCGCCTTTAACGTAAATATCAGGCTGCACGGTTTGCACGAACACGCGCGCATCGCCTTCGTGGAAAACCATCACGCCGTCCACCGATTCCAGCGCGGCCAGCACGGCGGCGCGATCATACTCGCCGTTCAACGGGCGTCCCGGTCCTTTGAGCGCGCGAACGCCCGCGTCTCCAGTGACTCCGACGAGCAAGGCGTCGCCCTGGTCGCGCGCTTGCTGGAGATAAGTCACATGGCCGAGGTGAAGAATATCAAAGCAGCCATTTGTCACGACCAACTGCCTGCCAGCGCGGCGCAAATTCTCGCGCCAAGCCGCAAGCGATGCGGGAGTCAGAATTTTCTCAGCAAAATTCATGGGCAAATATTTCGGCAGGGCGAGACTCCGTCGAGCCCTGATTGGATTTTAGGGACTTAATCAGGGCTCGACGGAGTCTCGCCCTGCCGGCTTTACAATTTCATGCGCGCCGCGACTTGCGCGACATCCTTATCGCCACGCCCCGAAAGGTTGACGATGACGAGTTGATCCTTCGCCATTTTCGGCGCGCGTTCGATCACGGCGGCCACCGCATGGGAAGATTCCAGCGCCGGGATAATTCCTTCCAATCGCGCCAATTTGTTAAACGCTTCGATCGCTTTGTCATCGGTCGCGTAGCCGTATTCGACCCGGCCCTTGTCGCGCAGCCAGGCGTGTTCCGGTCCGACCGCCGCGTAATCGAGGCCAGCCGAAACGCTGTGTGTCAACTGAATCTGGCCATGCTCGTCCTGCAAGATGAAAGAACGCGTCCCCTGCAAAACGCCCAGCGAACCGCCTTGAAAACGCGCGGCGTGGCGCTCGGGAATAATGCCTTCCCCACCGGCCTCGATGCCGAGCATGCGGACGGATTCGTCCTCCAGGAACGGGTAGAAAAGCCCAATCGCATTGGAGCCGCCGCCGACGCAGGCGATCAGCAAGTTGGGCAGGCGCTCTTCCTGTTCAAGGATTTGCCGCCGCGCCTCATCGCCAATGATGCGCTGAAAATTGCGAACCATCACCGGGTAGGGATGCGCGCCGTAAGCGGTGCCCAAAATGTAATGCGTGGAGCGAACATTCGTGACCCAATCGCGCATCGCTTCGTTGACTGCTTCCTTCAAA
Organism: uncultured Verrucomicrobiae bacterium; assembly: GCA_963764165.1. Lineage (GTDB taxonomy): Bacteria > Verrucomicrobiota > Verrucomicrobiia > Limisphaerales > Palsa-1400 > Palsa-1400. The sequence goes on along the minus strand of CAVXRD010000001.1, from coordinate 600,053 downwards.
GTCTTTTGGCCGGCGGTGACAGAAACAACTTCCGCGCCGAGCATCTGCATGCGGATGACATTCAACTCCTGCCGCCGGCAATCGACCTCGCCCATGTAAATGACGCACTTCAAACCAAACATCGCCGCCACTGTGGCCGTGGCAACACCATGCTGGCCCGCGCCGGTTTCGGCAATGATGCGCGTTTTCCCCATCCGCCGCGCCAATAGAATCTGGCCCATCGCGTTGTTGATTTTGTGCGCGCCGGTGTGGTTCAAATCTTCGCGCTTCAAATAAATCTTCGCGCCGCCAAGTTCGCGGGTCAAACGCTCGGCGAAATAGAGCGGAGTGGGGCGGCCCACGAAATTGCGAAGGTAATAGGAGAGTTCCTCCTGAAAAGCCGGGTCTTGCTGGGCGCGAAAATATTCCTCCTCCAGTTGCTGGAGAGGATGCATCAAGGTTTCCGGCACAAAACGTCCCCCGTAAGGGCCAAAACGGCCCTGCGCATCCGGCACCGCAGGGGACATGGTCTCTGTAGCAGTCACGCTGGGATTATCGCGTAGAAAGCGCCAAGAGGCAAGGAGGTAGGGACGCCTCGCGGAGATTGTCTCAAAACTTCTGTTTTTTGAGGAATGTATTTGACAATATGTGAGCCTTTAGTTGACAATGCCGTTCAACAAATATGGCTCAACCGATTGCCCCTGATTACGGACAGCAGTTCCTCCTCCCGCCCGCCCTGGAGGACTGGGTGTCCGCCGACCATCCCGCCCGCTTCCTGCGCGAATTTGTCGACCAGTTGGATCTGCCCCAGCTTGGGTTTGTCATTCCCGCCGCCGCCGAAGGCCGTCCGCCCTATGCCCCCAGCCTCCTGCTCAAGATTTGGCTTTACGGTTATTTCCACCGCATTCGCTCCACCCGCAAGCTGGAAACCGCCTGCACGGAGCATGTCTCGCTGCTGTGGCTGACGGGGCTCAACGCCCCCGACCACAACAGCCTCTGGCGGTTCTGGGACGGAAACAAAAAGGCCCTGCGCCAGGTTTTCAAGCAAACCGTGCAGCTGGCCCTCCGCACCGGGGCGGTGGGATTTGCCTTGCAAGCGTTGGACGGCACCAAGATTCAAGCCGCCTGCAGCGGGCCGCAGGGCTGGAGCAAGGTTTACATGGAGAAGCTCCTGGCCCAGCTGGATGGCGCCTTGGAGGAAATCGAGCTCAAAGTCGTGGCGGAGAACCAGGATTCCAGCGCACCGGGCTGCCGGCTGCCCGCCGGGTTGGCCCAGCGCCAGGCCCTGCGCGAGGAAATCAAAAAAGGCCTGGCCCAGCTGCAGGCCGACGGGCGCCACCATTACCATCCAGCCGAACCGGAGGCGCGCCGGATGAAAGTCGGCGACACCAACCGCTTTGCCTACAACGCCCAGGCGGTGGCCGACAGCCAGGAGGGCATCATGGTCGCCTGTCAAGCCACCCGCCAGGAAACCGACGCCGGCCAGCTGGTCCCCATGATTGAAGAAGCGAGGCAAAACCTCGGTCCGGCGGCCATTCCAACCCTCACCGCCGCCGACGCCGGCTATGGGGGCGGGGCCGACTTGAAAGCGGCCGTGGAACAGCAGATGAATGTGCTGGCCCCGCCGGCGGAGGGCAAGCCAGCCCACGACAACGCCTACGCGACGCAGCATTTTCATTATGACGAGGCGGCCCACACCGTCACCTGCCCGCAAGAGCGCCTTCTGGACCACGAAGGCCAGACCACCAAGAAAGGCCAGACCGTTGAGCGCTTCCGCTGCCATCACCGAGACTGTCCCGTGCGCGCCCTCTGCAGCCGCGATCCCAAAGGGCGGCAAGTCGAAGTGTGGCCGCACACCACGCTGGTGCAAGCCATGCGGGCCCGGCTGCAAGAGCCAGGACCCGCCGCGCTTTATGGAAAGCGCAAAGAGATCATCGAACGCCGGTTTGGGCAGCTCAAGCAACACGACGGCTTTCGGCGTTGGACAGTTTGGGGTCTGGAAGCCGTGCAAGCCCAATGGGCCTTGTTATGCGCCACCTTGAACCTGCGAATCCTCTATAAAAAGTGGCAGGCCCGGGTCCAGACGCCGAAAATGGAAGTCAAAACCGCCGCGGTTGAAGGAAATTTGGCGATGGCGGCCTAAAAAAGGAGGGAAAGGGAAGCTTGGCGTCATCGCTGACGCCAGCCACGCTCTGACAACTAAAAGTTGACACCCGTTTCCACAGCCCCTATTGGTGCCCATATAACCAGATCGGCCAGACTAAAACGTTTTGAGACAGTCTCCGCCGAGGCGTCCGGTTGCGCGGGATGAATGCCGCGGCATGCGCATGGAGAACGCCTCACCCCGGACGCCTCGGCGGAGATTGTCTCAAAACTACAAAATCCTCAAAGTGTGTCAATACTACCAATCTCTCATTTTCGATATGGCGCATTTTTATTTTCGGTGAGGGTGTTTTGGTGGTGCTTTTTAAAGCCGTTTTTGAGTTTTGAGACAGACTCCGCGAGGCGTCCCTACCTTTCCCGGTGGCGACGCAGCTTCCAATATTGTAGAATAGACAACAGATGTTTCGCCGCGATTACGTGATCAGAATGATTGAGGAGTGCATGCAGGCACTCATGCGCATTCGCCAATTCCGCAAGGATGGCCGCTGGCAGGACGCCCAATCCGCGCTGGACGAGGAATTTCAAAAACTGGCGGCGCTCGGCCCCAAGGGCATTGCCGCCCTTTCCGAAACAGAGTTGCTCGCGCGCCTCATGCAAGACCAGCCGACCCAAGCCGTCCATGACCGCGTGTTCATGGTCATCGCATTGCTGAGCGAAGCGGGAGAAATCGCCGCGGCGGAAAATCGCGCGGGTGACGCGCGCGGAATCCGGCTCAAAGCGCTGCAGCTTTTGCTGAATGTCTCCGCGGATGAAGGGCCGGACGGGCATCCTGCCTACGTTCCACGCGCTGAGGAATTGACCTTGTCACTGGCGGGCGAGCCGCTGCCAATCCGGACGCGGGCGCTGCTCATGCGCCATTATGAAAGCACCGGCCAATGGGACAAAGCGGAAGACCAGCTTTTTCTTATACTTGACGAAACAGCCAACCATCCGGCCAGCCTGGAGCTGGGTGAATCGTTTTACGAACGCGTTCTCGGCCAGCGCGATTCCGTCTTGGAAGCCGGAAACCTCCCGCGCGCCGAGGCGGAGGAGGGGTTGCGGGAATTGCAGAGCCGCGGCGCGTCAGTGCAGCAAAGTCTTTAGAGCAGAGAGCACTTTCTCCACGTTTTCGACACGCGAATTCTCGCCCATCAATCCGATGCGCCAGATTTTACCCTTCAATGGTCCAAGCCCCGCGCCAATTTCGATATTGAAATCGTTCAGCAAGGCTTTGCGAATGGCGGCTTCATCGACGCCTTCGGGAACACGGACCGCGTTGAGCGACCACAATTGATGGCCGGCTTGCGCGGAGAATTCCAATCCCATTTCGGCCAAGCCGTGTTTCAACGCGAGGTGCGTTTGCTCATGGCGATGCCAGCGGTTTTCCAAACCTTCCTCGAGAATAAGCCGCAGCGCTTCGTGCAGCGCGTAATTCATCGAGATCGGCGCGGTGTGATGGTAAACGCGATCCTGGCCCCAGTAGGACGCGAGCATGTTCACGTCAAGATACCAGCTTTGCACTTTGCGCTTGCGCTGCGTTGCGGCCGCCATCGCGCGCGCGCCGAACGAAACGGGGCTTAAGCCCGGCGGGCAGCTCAGGCATTTTTGCGTGCCGCTGTAAACGGCGTCGACTCCCCACTTGTCAATAAGAACGGGATGCCCGGCAAGGGATGTCACGGCATCGAGCACAAAAAGCGCGCCGGCGTCGTGCGCCAATTTTGAAATTTCTTCCACCGGAGTCAATGCGCCTGTCGAGGTTTCCGCGTGAACAACGGCCACCAATTTAGGACGCACTTTATTGAGAGCATCCGCGACCGCCGCCGGGTCAATTATATTTCCCCACGGCGCCTCGACTTTCGTGACGCGCGCCCCGCAGCGCTCCGCCACATCCACCATCCGTCCGCCAAAAACTCCGTTGACGCCGATGACCACCTCGTCGCCCGGCTCGATGAGATTGGCAAAGCAAAATTCCATCCCCGCGCTGCCGGTGCCGCTGACGGGAAATGTCATGTCGTTGGAAGTTTGAAACACGGTGCGCAGCATCCGCTTGATTTCCTCCATCAATTGCACAAAAACCGGATCAAGATGCCCCACCAGGGGCAGCGACATGGCTTGGAGAACGGAGGGCGCGGCATTGCTCGGCCCCGGCCCCAAAAGGAGGCGCGTGGGCGGCTGAAATTTTGCGGTCAATTGCATTGGTGGACTTTAATCGCTCACGCCAAATGGAGCAAATCAATAGCGGGCGCGCGGCTCGGCAGGAGGCCCCGGCCAAACGATAAGTGAGAAGCGCTGATGAACTATTTAAACTTCCGGGTGCGCTCATTGCACAGATTCATTGGAGAGCTTCACTCCACCGGGTTTCGCTTGTGATTGTGGCTTGTAACCTCCGCCATGGCGTGAACGTCTGCAATAATACAATGAAAAAGTTACTCATGCTTACAGTGGCTGCCGGGTTCATGGCAATTTCTTCGACTTCGCTCTTCGCTTACGAACCAACGAATTCCGTGCCCAGCGCAGATCGACCGGTGAAGAAAAATGCCGATCCCGCCAAAAGGGCCGAGGAGCGCCGCAAATTGCTGGCTTTCGTGGGGTTGACGCAGGCGGACTTGAAGGGGCTGTCTCCCGAAGATAAGAAGGCAAAGGTCAAAGCGGCGGTCGATGCAAAGATCACCGCTCTGGAACAAAAGCAGTCCACAGGTTCACTTACCACAGAGGAACAGACGAACCTGGACAAGCTCAAGAAGCTTCAGCAGCACCAGGAGAAGAAGACGGCGAAAACGACTTAGTCCGCAGCGCGTTTTGGTGTTGAAATTGAATTTTGGCAACCTGCCGATGGCGTTGATTCTACTGCCGACGCCTCGCGCAGCCGGGACGAAAAGGGAAAAAGATGAGTTCCTTTTTCGCCCACCCCTCTCCCCGTCGCGGTGGAGGAGAGGGGGCGGATTTTATGCAATTGAAAGGTAGGGACGCCTCGCCGAGGCGTCCGGGCCTGCGGCATTTTTCGAACGCGTACGGACTCGCGAGAGTCCTCGGACGCCTCGGCGAGGCGCTACCTGGAACAACGTGAAAAATGTTCTGCTTTGTTTGACGTCGCTTTGTGGCAGAATAAGCGGATGGAGCCGACGGAAGCGGATCTGATTTCTGCTGCGCGAAGGGGCGATCCGGCCAGCTTCGAACCGCTGGTCATTAAATATCAGCCCCGGGTTTTCGCGACGGCCCGCCGCTACGCCCGGCGGGAGAGCGAAATCGAGGACATCGTCCAGGAAGTCTTCATCAAAGCATACCAGAAGCTGGACAGTTTTCGCGGAGAGGCGCCTTTTGAGCATTGGCTGATGCGGCTGACGGTGCGGACTTGCTACGATTTTCTTCGCAGTCACCAGCGAAATCGGGAGACGTCATTCACAGAACTTTCCCAGCCGGAAACCGACTGGCTGGAACGATTTGTGCAAGCCCCTGAATCCGCCAGTTCTGACGCGGATGCGGCGAAGCTGCTGATTGAGAACGTGATGTCGCGCCTCTCGCCGCCGGCGCGGATGGTGATAACACTGCTGGAGATTGAGGAAAAGTCGGTGAAGGAAATTGCGGAAATAACAGGATGGTCGACGCCTTTGGTCAAGGTGCGCGCCTTCCGGGCGCGGGCCGAGATGAAAAAAATCTTGGCCAAAATGGCCAAAGAAAAGTACATGTAACCCACTGGCTCCCCAAAACGTCTGAGAAATGGACACAGTATGAATGTAAATGAGCTGCACGACAAACTGATGGCCGCGGCGCGGAACAATCCGCCCAGCGACAAGGTTCCGTATGCATTTGAGAAGCGGATTTTGAGCCGCCTTTCGGGTCCGGCCACGCCGGATGTCTGGTCGCAATGGGGACGCCCGCTTTGGCAGGCTGCCATCGCCTGCATCGCCATCACCGCAGCTTGTGGAGTTTGGGCTTATCACAATGAGAAGCCAGTTGAGACCGCAGATTTTTCCCAGGATTTTGAAGCCGCTGTTTTCGCCCCGATCGGTGAACACATCGAGGATGCCTGGTGAGTCCGTGGAAGGTCATTCTGGCCACCATGGTCATCTTTGCCTGCGGTGTCGTCACCGGCGGCCTGATGACCCGAACGATGGCGACCCGCGCCGATGCGCCGCTGGTCAGCGCTACGAATTCTTTTGCCGTTGCGACTAATTCCAGTGGAGCAACCAACCGCCCCTCGATGGTGGGCCCCATTCTGCAAATGCAGCGGATTGAATTTCTAAAGAAAATGGACAAGTCCTTGGATTTGACTCCGGCCCAGCACGACGAAATCGCCAAAATCATGAGGACGAGCCAGGAGCGGACCCAGCCGCTGTGGAGTCAAATCTCGCCGCAAATGACCGAAGAGCTGAAGCGCGTCCGGGAGGATATTCGCGAGGTGCTCACTCCCGATCAGCGCCGGAAATTCCTCGAAATGATCCGGAAGGGCCGCAAGGCAGATGCAATTCAGGGAACGAACCGATTTAGGGCGGAGTAATTTATTCGCGGTGGGGCGAGGCTCTGTCGAGCCATGATTGGATTTTTAGTTTTTGGGAAGGATGGCTTTCCTCGCCCGCCAAATTGCTTTATTAGTCAGGGCTCGACAGAGGTTCGCCCGGCCTGAGAAATGCAGGCCGCAACTATTTGATCGGCGGGGTAAACGGCAGCGAGTTCGTCATGAAGCCCGCCGCGGCATTTGTATTCAACGAGCCCGGAGGGGCGGCGGCATTGAGTTCCTTGATGATCGAATCGGTCATGTCATCCTGGCCGCTGGTGTAAAGGAAAATGGGCGTGCTGACGATGCTGTTGGCGGATGAATCAACCACCATGGAATAGCCTGCGGCCTTCGCGTGGGCCGCGACAACGCCCTGAATTTCCTTCACGATGTCCGTGACCCGCTGCTGCTCCTTTTCGCGGAGGCGCACATTGGCGCGCTGCTCGAATTCCGCCAGATATTGTTTTTCGGTCTCCATCTCGGCGATTTTGTCGTCGAGCTCGCGTTTGCTTTTCTGGCGCTCTTCAGCGGAGACGGCCTGGTCGTTTGCCTTGTCGACGAGCTTCAGGCGTTCGTCATTGTGCTTCCGCAAATTATCCATCATCGCCTGGTGCTCCTTGGCCACTTCCTCCCCATCCTGTTTCATGGCAGCGGTGGATTGTATGGTCTTGTAATAACTGTCGAAGGCCTTGTGCAGGTTAAACGTCGCGATTTTCTGTTCGGCATGCGAATTCATCGCCAAGGCCGCGATGCCTGCTGAGCAGAGGCAAATTTTAATTAATTTTTTCATAACTCCTAAGTTCTAAAATTGGCGTGAGTATCCGATGCCAAACTGGAATTTTCCGAACCGGCTGGCCGTTGGCCCGTGCTCAATTGGCACGCCGTAATCCAACCGCAGCGGCGTGCCGCCGCCGATGGGCAGGACGATCCGCAAACCTATCCCGACGTCGTCATTATAGAACTGGTCGCCGGGAGCGGGCTTGAAGCTGAGCGAGCCGGGATACACGTTGCCGATATCGTAGAAGAATGCGTAGCGGATCATATTGCTGTTGCGCAGCAGCGGGATGCTGTATTCCGCCGACGCAAACCAATCCGTGTCGCCGCCCAGCGCTTCGCCCATGTCATCGAGGGGGCCGACCGTCTCGTAGCGGTAGCCGCGCAAAGAATACATGCCGCCGAGGAAGTAGCGGTCGAATATGGGGATGTGAGTCGTGTTGCCCCAAGGCGTAACCCAGCCCGCTTTGCCGACCACTTCAAAAATGTGGCCCTTGCCGAAACCCTTGAAATACCAATCCGTCCGCATTTCGACCTTGTAGAATTCCACGTCCCCCGGCGGAGTCGCCGCGGAGATCTTGATGGAAGAATCCTGGCCGGAGTCCGCCATCCGCAAGTTGTTGCGCGTGTCATACTCCAGCGCAACCGCCGGAATCGATTCAAAATAGGTTCCGCGCTCCGCCATAATGTTGGTTGATACTTGTGGCGGTGTCACTACAGGCACCCCGGTGGAATAGTCGGTGGTGGGGAAAGTCTCGTAACCCGATGGAATCGAGACATGCACATTTTGCAGCGTGTAACTTACGGTGCCCTTCAGCGCCTGGAGGCCGAACAGCGCTTTCGTCAGGCTGACCGTGCCGCCGTCGAATGTCTCGACGTAGTCATCGTGCAGCGCGTTGTAGTAAACCTCGCGATGGAACAGATCGACACTGAAAATCAACCTCTTTCCCAAAAACCAAGGCTCGATGAAATTCAAATCGTAATCCTGCAACAGCGTCCCGATGGAAAGGCGCAACTGCAATTTTTGTCCCGCGCCGGTGAACGTTGGCGAATTGAACAAATCGAAATTCCCCTGCCGGACCTCCACCGTGCCGACAATGCTTTCCACGGTGCTGAAGCCCGCGCCGAGAGTGAAGCTGCCGGTGCTCTTCTCTTCCACGCCGACCACCAAATCCTTCGCATTCGGCACGTCGGAATCCTGCGCTTGGGCATCGACCTTGCTGAAATAATCCATCCCTTCGAGGCGCTGCTTGCTGATCTTCACGCGCACCATGTCGTAAACCTCGCCCGGAAACACAGCCAACTCGCGGCGCAGAACGCGGTCTTTCGTCTTGACGTTGCCCTTGATGATGACTCTCTCGATGTAATTCTTGTCGCCTTCGTGAATGTCGTAGGCGAGATCCATGGTGCCGGTGATGGGGTTGGCCGAATGAGTCGCCTCGATCAAAGTGGTGCCCCGCTGCTGCGAATCCAAATAGCCCTTGGAGCCGTACATATCGCGCATGGTCTGCTCGTCGGCGCTGAAATCGGTCGGCTTGAAGATCGCTCCAGGCTGCTCCTTCAACTTCATCATGATCTTGTTAATATTAGTGCCGTGGAAAAAATCGTTCGTGGTGAAGATGGTGTTCCCTTTGATGTCGACGGTTCCGACCTTGTATTGCTTGCCTTCGGAAACCTTGATGTGCAGCACCATCCACTTCGGATTGATGTACTCCTTGTTGACATCCATGATGGCGAAATCAATGAAGCCGTTGTTCTGGTAGAAATCCACCAGCGTGTCCTTGTCCTCGTCGAAGCCGTCTTCCTTCAAGACGCCCGAGCCCGTCAGCCATGAAAACATCCAGCGGCGGCGTGTGTTCTTAAGAACCTTGCGCAGCGCATGCTGGGTGAAATTGGTGCCGACGTTTTCAAAGACGACGTTCTTGATTTTGACCTTGGCTGATTCGTGGATGACGATCGTGGCGGAACCGCGGCCGGCCGCCTCGTCGACCACTGGCGGCAGCACTTCAACCGTTGTCTTTTCATAGCCTGCCTTCTCATAAAGCTCCTTGATGGAAAGCGCGTCATCGAACAGCTTGCGCTCGTCGAGCGTTTGGTTGACCTTCGAGGTCACTTTCTTTTTGACCTTCTTCAGGCTCATGTGGACGTTGCCGATGATCTTCAGGTCCGCCAAAATGGGCTTTCCCTGCACGACATATGTCAATGAAACGCCTCCCGCGTGGTCGTCGGCCAGAATCTGGATCTTGAAGAAATAGCCGGTTTGATAAAGCGTGACCGTATCCTGGTCAGCCGCCGGGCGGGTGAACGGTTCGCCGGCTTTCAAGCGAATATTGGCCCGGATGAAATCCTCGCTGACGTTGGGCGGCCCAACGAAACGGATGGAAATCTGGGTGATGGTCGGCCCAATAAGCTGGGCGGATGCCGATGGAACCCACCAGACCATCCACACCCAGATGATAAGCGCCAGACGGGGGAATATTTTCATTTTCAGGCGTCGGCCGGCATGTCTTCCGAGCTTACTTTGGCCGCGCTTTCAAAACGGGTGTATCCCTTGAGGAATGTCAAATCGACATCTCCGGTCGGGCCGTTGCGTTGTTTGGCAATATAGAGCTTCACAGGAATGGCGTCTTGATCCAGTTCCGGTTCTTCTTCCCCGTCTTTGCTTTTTGATTCACGATACAATAGACCAACTAAGTCCGCGTCTTGCTCAATGGAGCCTGATTCGCGCAAGTCCGAGAGCCGCGGGCGCTCGCCCGGGCCGCGCTTTTCCAGATCCCGGTTGAGCTGGCTGAGCACGATCACCGGCACGCTCAGCTCTTTGGCCAGGGCCTTGATGCCGCCGGAAATTTCCGAGATTTCCTGCTGCCGGTTCTCTGCTCGACGCGAAGTAGAATGGAGCAGTTGCAAGTAGTCAATGACAAACAATTTGATGCCGTACTGCTGCCACATGCGCCTCGCCTTGGCCCGCAATTGCAGGACGGACAGACCGGAGCTGTCATCTATAAACAAAGGCGCCCCTGCCATGCGCCCGGCGGCGTCGGTCAGGCGCGGAAAATCCCGCTCGGCCAGGAAGCCCGCCGTGACATTCCGCAGGTTCACGCGCGACCTCGAGCAGATCATGCGCAGCACCAGTTGATCCGCCGTCATTTCCAGGCTGAACACTCCGACCGGCACTTTCAATTCCAGCGCCACATGCTCCGCAATGTTCATCGCCAGCGATGTTTTTCCGACGGACGGCCGCGCCGCGATGACGATCATTTCGCCTTCGTGCAGGCCGGTGGTCATTTTGTCGAAATCCGTAAAGCCGGTCGAAACGCCGGTCAGCATTCCCTGGTTGGTGTGGAATTCCTCAATCTTTGTAATGGCGCGGTTGACAAGCTCCTTGATCGTCACCGTGCCGCCGGAAATGCGGTCCTGGGCGATTTGCAGGACGTCGCGCTCGACTTCGTCCAGCAGCGAATCGACCTCGCCCTCATAATCGTAAACGCGGCTGATGATGCCGGTGCATGTCTGCATCATTTTTCGCAGCAGGAACTTCTCCAGGACGATTTCGAGGTAGTAGGGGAGGTTGGCCGCCGAGGGCGCCAGATTCGGCAAGGTCGCGAGATAGGCCGTGCCGCCGACGCCTTCCAATTGCCCTTTGTTTTTCAGCCGCTGATTGAGCGTGATAACGTCGATGGGGACTTTTTCGTCGAACATTTCCACCATCGTTTGGAAAAGCAACTGGTGCCGAAGATCGTAAAAAACGAGCGGGCCGGACTTAAGTTTTTCGATGCATTCGCCGAGGCAGTCATTGGGAGAAAGCAACACGCAACCAAGCACACCTTGTTCAGCGTCAATGGAATGCGGCGGCAGGCGGTCGACTTTTGAGGCGGCTGCGTTCGAGGACGCAGTCTTGCGGCGGGTTTTCTTCAAATCCGCCGACGTTGAACCTGCCTCATTCACGGAATCAATCATCAAAAATATTAAGCCCGTTTTTAAAGCGAAGTAAATCAAAACATACTCCCAAAAGCAATGATATAATATATTGATTATTAATGGTTTACACGCTATCGCGATCCTGGTTGTGAATAGTGTTAATAACTCTTATCCGACGAGAATCAATGCACAGATTTTTCACGATTGAGGTTCATATTTGAAAGCGCATCGGAGGCGTCTCGCTTCCGCGACCTATAGCTCGAATCTTCGCTAATCATATCGAGCGAACGCAGACGAATTTCCGCAGATTTTTTCGACACGCCGTAAGTTTTTGAAATCAAAGTTATCAGTGCCTCGTAATCTTGTTTGCTTTGGGGAGTATCGGACAACCAGATGTGTCCGAAGTTCTTTAGCGTTCCGATTGAAAATTGGGCTTCAATAAGCGCCCGTAAGATGGTGCGGCGAGGCATGATCAATGCGGCAGAGAACATATTCGCCTGCCATTCGATCCATTCGCGTGGTGTGCGCACGGGTGCTGCGCCAAGCCTTGTGCCTTCGATTTCCACCCATTCGGACCTGCTACCCGTGATCTTCCAATTTAAAAAGTTCCACCGGTGAATTACCCAGTGCCCGATCTCGTGTCCTGCCGTAAATCGCATTTGAATTTCGCGCTCGTAAGTCAACGACGGATCGAGGTAAAGCGTTCTTTCTGAGAAATTGACTTTGCCGAGGATCTTCGAATCGCCCCGGTTGCCAAGGTCCGTAATTTTGCAAATAAGCCTTGTTGACTCACAAAGTCGATCGATTATCTCGACCACTGGAGTATGTTTCGGCTTTGTCAGAACCGACTGGCAATGTTTCGCTAGTACCTGCTCGGCAATGGATTCAATTTCGGCCGTACTAAGAACAGGCACGCCAAACTCATCATATCGCAAGTCGCGCGGGTTGAATCTTCCGGTAACTTGGAAGTGGGCACTGGTGTTCGCCGACGGGGTCGAGGAGCCGGGTCTCTTCAGATCTGCCGAGGTTGAGCTCGACTCCGAATTTACGGAATCAATCATGGGAGAAAAAGATATTCTAGAGGCGAGACACAGCGACAAAAAATTGTTATTACTTATGCACGGCTTACTCACGGAAACCCCACGTTTTGGCATGGAACTGGCTTCTTTTGTTATACGTGACGACGTTTACCGTTGGGAAAAACTCGACAGCATCATCCATTACGATTGCGGCGGCCGTTGCTTATGGGATAATCCCGTCATGAAATTGGTATCCGATAAGGACGGGCGAAGCTGTTCCGCTAAGCTGTTCCCCCCGCACACAGCCTTTGATGCCAGCCGCCAGCCGGACGGAAGCGTGCAAATCTTGCAATTGGTGGAAAAGGAAGTTCCGACGGTAAAACCCGTTCGCACACGGGAGGGGTTCTTAATGCTTCCCGTCAAAGTCAAACGGGAGTCCATCCGCTCAGCCATTCGCACCGACCGCAGAGAACCAGAATGCCCTCAGGGGTAGCGCAGGCTTCCAAGCCTGCGTGCCTATATACGGCAAGCGGATTTGGAAATCCGCGATACAGCAGGTTTGGAAACCTGCGCTACGAAAAGACCGGCTCAATTCATCTGCTCCCCGCCGTGTCCGCCATCCCTAAATTCTGCATCAGAAACGCGTAGGCATCGGCGCGCTCCTGCACGAGCTGGCGGCTGGTCGCGCCGGAACCGTGGCCGGTGTTCAATCGCACGCGCAGCAGAACAGGCTCTGGACCGGCCTGCGCCGCTTGCAACGCCGCGGCGAACTTGAAGGAGTGCGCCGGCATGACACGCGCATCGTGGTCGCCTGTGATCACCATGATCGCGGGATAATGCGTGCCGGGCTTGACGTTATGGTATGGGGAATAGGCGCGGAGATATTTGAAGTCCTCCGCGTTGTGCGGCAGCCCGTAATCGCCGGCCCAGCCCGCGCCCTGGCCAAATTGGTCAAAGCGCAGCATATCCATCACGCCGACATACGCGAGCGCCGCGCCGTAAAGATCGGGGCGCTGCGTCACGCACGCGCCCACCAGCAGCCCGCCGTTGGACCCGCCTTCAATCGCGAGCTTCGGCGTCGATGTGTATCCTTGCGCGATCAGCCATTCCGCCGCCGCGATGAAATCGTCAAATACAATTTGCTTATGCGCGCGAATGGCCTGGCGATGCCACTCGTCGCCGTATTCTCCGCCGCCGCGAATATTCGCCACCGCAAAAATGCCGCCGCGCTCAAGCCAAACGAGGCGTGTAACATCAAAGCGTGGCAGCATTGAAATTCCGAAGCCGCCATAGCCGTAGAGCAGGGTGGGGTTCTTGCCATCCAGCTTGATGCCCTTTTTGTAAACGAGCGTCATTGGAATACGCGTCCCGTCTTTGCTGGGATAAAAAACCTGTTTCGTTTCAAGCTGGCCCGTGTCAAATGCAATTTTCGGTTTGCGGTAAAGCGTGCTTGCTCCCGTTTCCAGATCAAGGCGGTAGACCGTCGGCGGGGTGATTGGATCGACGTAATCGTAAAAGGTCTCGCGATCATCGGGATCGCCGCCAAATCCAGCGGCCGTTCCATGCCCGGGCAGCGCCAGTTCGCGTTTCAGCGTGCCATCGAGCCCGTATATTGTCACTTTGCTGCACGCGTCATGCATCGTTCGCACGATCAACTGATGGTCGACCAGCGTGACGCTTCCGCCCGCCACGTCCATCGCGTCGGAACCTTGCGGAATAATTACTTTCCAATTCCCTGCGGCGGGCGAAGTTGGATCGATGGAAATCACCTGGCCGCGAGGAGCTGCCAATGTGGTCTGGAAAAAGAGATTGCCGCCATCGGCCCCGGCAAAAATATAATCAGCCTTAAAGCCTTCCGTAATCGGAATGACTTCGCGTTTCGACGATGTCAAATCAATGACGTAAAGATTTTCCAATCCCTTGTCTCCCACTTCTCCCTCACCAGCGCGGATGACGAGCCAATGGCCGTCCTTGGTCAAGTGCGGATCGAATTGCCAATCAACATGATCGGGCCGCTCGTAAAGCTTGTGGTCGGCCGCCTGAGTGGTGCCGAGCGCGTGATAAAAAACCGCGTCATTCAAATCGCGAACGCGCAATTCCTCACCGGGCGACGGCGCGGGGAAGGCGCTGTAATACACGCCCTTTCCGTCTTTTGCGAAAACGGGATGATAATATTTTGTCCACTTGATGACGTCCGGCAAATCTGCGCCGGTGGCGAGATTTCGGAAATGCCATTCCATCCAATCCGAACCGCCATGCGTGACGCCGTAGCAAAGCAGCGATCCATCCGGGCTGGCTGCGTAACCGGAGGCGGAGATGGAGCCATTGGTCGACAGAGTGTTTGGATCAAACGCCATCTTTGGCTCGCCGTTCAATCCATCGCTGTCAAACAAAACACTTTGCGGCTGCAACCCGCTGTTGTGGCTGTAAAAATAACGATCGCCGCGATGAAACGGCATGCCGAATTTCTCGAAATTCAGTAATTCCGTCAGCCGCGCCTCCAATTCGTGGCGCACGGGAATTTTGGCCAGATACGAATCCGCCAGTTTCGCCTCCGCCCTGATCCAATCGTGTGTGTCGGGCGCGTCCAGTTTTTCCATCCATTGATAGGGATCGGCCACCTTGATGCCATTGTAATCATCCACCGTCTCGCCCCGGTGCGCCTCGGGATACTTGAGCGGCTCGGCCCAGGCTTGCGTTGAGGGGAGTTGGAGAAGCAGCGCGGCCAATGCGAACGGCGCGGTGAGGGCGGAGGTGCCTTTCATGCGATTCATCGCCGCCACTGTATCCTGCCAAACACACAGTTCAAGCCCGCTCTGCTGCGGAAAGCTTGGCCACAGATTTGCACAGATCAACACAGATAAAACCGGTGAAGCCAATGAACAAAAAGACCAAATGGAAACGCCGCCGCAAAATAATGCGACTGACGTTCGTTCTTAAAAATCTGTGTTGATCTGTGTTCAAGATATGTAAACCGTTGCCAATTAGCGGTTTCTTGAACGGATCAACGGCCACTGTCAGCGAAACGGACAGTAAATCGGCGATTGCCAGAACAATTCGCCGCCACTGTTCAAAACTCGCTGAAACTCTGCCACCGCTGGCGTTCACAAACGCGGCGCGTGCAGGACTGGTATATCGAAAATCAGGGTGTCCAGTTATGAAAACAAAATACACCATGTTCCGGCGCGGAGAAATGTATTACGCGCAGGACAGCGTAACCGGCAAACAGACCAGCTTGCGCACCAAAGACGAATCCGAAGCCCGAAGGCTTCTGAATGCCCGCAATGAGGCGCAGCAGCAACCAACGCTCAATCTGCACCTTGCCCGCGCTTATCTCACGGCCAGTGATCCCGCCTATGTGGAGCGCACATGGCAGACCGTCATGGATCAGTTGCAAAGCCGAGGCAAGGACAGCAGCAAAGACCGTTACGCGAGCGTGTTCAAATCACCGTCTTATGATGCCTTGCGCCGAAAGAAATTGCTGGAAACCACCGCCGACGATTTCATTGCCGCGCTCAAAGACGGCAAAGTGTCCATCGTCCGCTTTTTGAAACGGCTGCACAACTTCGCCTTGAGCATGGGCTGGATTGCGCTTCCGGTAGTGGCTCCTTATCTCTGGCCGAAATATCACGCCAAAGACCGGCGCGGCCTCACGTCTGACGAACAACAGCGCATCATTGCACACGAAGATAAAACGGAGTGGAAGCTGTATTTGGAACTTTTGTGGGAGACAGGCGCGGCGCAGGCCGACGCCGCGAACATGACCGCCGAGGATGTGGATTGGAACAGCCGGACGATCACGTATTTTCGACAAAAGACCGGCGCACGGGCGCAGTTCTCAATCAGTCAGAAACTGGAAACGGTATTGCGCCACCCGCTTCGACGGCTACGAAATCCACGGCGTCAAGGAATTCGCAACCTCTGGCGATAGATGGTGCGAGCAGGTAGCCGATGACGACGCCGATTTCTGGAGTCTCTTCGGTCACATCCCCAGCGAGGGCCTGTCCTGCATCGGCGACTTCAAGAGCCGTGAACATGCCGAAGAAATCTATGCCCACATCACTGGATGCACCTATACCGATGGAGTTCAGCCATGATCAATTTCATTCAGTCAACCACTTCGGATTACGCGGCGCAACAACGTGACGTTGCAGTTTCACCACGCGCCACGCCGGTTTATGCCCGGTTGCCGCTGGCACCCGTGAACGCCAGTCCCGTGCCGCACCTAACGAGCCTTTATCATTTTCACCGTGCCGGGGAATATGGCGACCGCAAATACCCAGGTAATTGCGGTGGCAAGCTCATCCGTGACTTGCTCGTGTTTTTCGGAGCGCAAAGCGTATTTGACCCGATGACTGGCAGCGGAACATGCGCGGACGTATGCCGCGAGCTTGGCACGCCGTGCCTGTCGCGTGACATCCGCAACGGGTTTGACGCCACCGACGCCGATTGCTTCCGCAGTCTGCCGGAATGCGCAACATTCGACTTCGTATGGGCGCATCCGCCCTACTGGCGGCAGAAGCTTTACACCAACAATCCGGGCGACCTATCGCGCACGCCGACACTGGCGGTATTCCTTGAACGCTACGCAGTATTCATCTCCAACTGCATGGCAGTTCTGGCACCAGGTGGGAAATTCGCAATCCTCATGGGAGACTACTGCGACCGTGAGGCCGGATTCGTTTCACTCACCTATCACACGAAGCAACTCGCTTTCGCTGCCG
The DNA here is from genome assembly GCA_963764165.1 of uncultured Verrucomicrobiae bacterium. Classification (GTDB taxonomy): domain Bacteria; phylum Verrucomicrobiota; class Verrucomicrobiia; order Limisphaerales; family Palsa-1400; genus Palsa-1400. The sequence goes on along the minus strand of CAVXRD010000001.1, from coordinate 583,002 downwards.
GCCTTCGCCAATGCTGCACCGACATTATCCGGTTCAGTCACGGGGCATCGAGCAGCAAGAAGGTCTACCGCAGCAGCTTCATTCCCGGCCTGCACGATGTGTGCATGGTGTTTCAGAAGCCACGCATCTAACCGCCATCTCGAAAACCGCCGCCTCATCGGCGGCGGCCCTCGCGGTAGAGGTCGATTGCCTTTAGGAGTGCGGATGCAAGATTAGCTGTGGCGTTCAGCAGGAGAGCGAATTCAAATACGGTCATGGTTCTTCCTTTCGTAATCGTCGGCCTTCATTGGCCAGACGTGACGAGGAAAGGGCTGGTGGTCAAGAGCCGCTCGGAAAGGCCGCGCCAGCGCCGCAACAGCGGGCGAAGCTGCACAAGCGCCAGCGCGGAAGCGACACGCCTTTTAAGAACGGACGCCACCAGCCACGACTTAGTCACGGTCATGGCCAATAAGCCGCCCGAGCAAAGAATGGAAGAATCCTGGCAGTGAATGAAGCCGCTACGACCTGCTCCGCCACGTCGCTTTTTTCTTGCCCGCAACCTTGTCAAGGTAATCCGCCCACCACTGCATCATCTTGCGCCGCTCCGGCAGGTATTGCGCGTGATTGTAAGCGGCCCGCACCTCGTTGCGCTCGCTGTGCGCGAGTTGCCTTTCAATCACATCCGGCATAAAGCCGTTCTCATTGAGAATCGTTGACGCCGTGGAACGGAAACCGTGGACGGTTATCCGTGAGCGGTAGCCGAGGCGATAAAGGGCGTAAATTAGAGTATTGTCGCTCATGAAGGATTCGGGGTTGTGCTGGTTGGGGAACACATACGCCCCGTCCCCGGTCAATTCCTTCAATTCGTGCAGTATGGCGACTGCCTGGCTCGCCAAAGGAACAATATGCGCCTCTTTCATCTTCATGCGTTCCGCCGGAATCACCCATTGCGCGGCTTTACCCAGGTCAAATTCAGACCACTTGGCACCGCGCAATTCGATGCTGCGCACGAAAGTCAGCACAATCAGGCGCAATGCCAGCTTGGTCAGGTCGTCCAAATCACCGGCTTCCAGCCGCTGGAAAAAGTCCGGCAGCCCGTCCTCTTTCAGGTATTTGTGGTGTTGAGTGACCGGCACAGCCAAAGCTCCCTCCAAAGTGGGCACTGGATTGTGCTCGGCCCGAGTCGTGGCGATGGCATAATTAAATATCTTGCTGCAATCCTGTTTGACCCGGTGCGCCGTTTCCAAGGTTTGCCGGGTTTCGATACCGCGCAGCATCGTCAACACTTCGCTGGCTTTGAGGTCTGCAATGGGGCGGCTCCCCAGCGTCGGAAATGCGTGTGCTGTCAACCGGTTGAGATGAATCGTCTGCGTGACGTCCGACCATCGCCCCTTTTGTTTTTCAAGCCACTCGCGGGCCACGGTTTCAAACGAGTTCGCCGCCTTTAAGACGGTTTCGCGCTTGGCTTCCTTCTTTGCCACGCCAGGATCTATTCCAGCGGCAAGAGCCTTTCGGGCGGCGGCCCGCTTATCGCGGGCGTCTCCCAAACCCACATCCGGGTAAACGCCAAGGGAGAGCGTCTTTTCGCGGCCCGCAAAGACATACTTCATCCGCCAGTATTTGCCGCCGTTCGTATGGACGAGCAGGAACAGCCCTTCGCCATCGGCGATCTTGTAGTTTTTGGGGCCGACCTTGGCATTGCGCACCTTTGCGTCCGAGAGAGCCATAAGGGGTATAAATCTCCTGCGGTGGGGTATAAACACAGAAATTATACCCCAAAATCGGGCCGATTGTCAATAATTGCAATTTGGATGAAACTGGAGAAAACACACCCGACCGATATTCGCAAGATTGGCTGTGACACAGAATTTTGACGCCGCTTTTGGGACGATGCTGGCCCTATTTGCACCTTCCAATCACCAAGAATTTATTAAGTTTTGGTGACCCCTACGGTAACCACGAAAACGGTATATCAAACTGAAATGCCACGATATTTTTAAACTTTGAGAACGGATATACCCCCAATTATACCCCTTGTTTATCGCACAAGATCGAGCGAATTAACTGACGTATCCCGGATTTGCCGACCTCAATAAATTGAGACTCTCCGCCGACTATTTTACACCCGTGGAGTCGCCTTTGGGTAACGATGTCTTTCCAATTCTCCACCCTATTGGCTTGAACACGACGCGCCGTCGCCGATATTTCTCAAACTTGAGCATTGGCTTACCATCGTTAAAGTATTTTGCAATTTCATCCTTAAAATCCTCGGCATCTGCCCAAAGACCTATGGTGACATACGATTTGAAATCCCCTAGAGATTCGCCGTCCAAATGCCAAGTGATATACGGAAAATCAGCTATTGGAAGGGAGTCGCTCAGGAACTCTGCAATAAGGCCACTTCGATCACCAATTGCATTGTTTGCCTTCCAGTGTTTAAGGAATGCTGCGTTACTGCTCTCATCTGGCTTAATGCGCCAGTGGATGAGGGCTGCCATCATTTCCGTTGCCATTTTTCTTTCATAGAATCCTGACGAACCGTGAAAATCCGATCTAGGAAAATGGTTTCAGCCGTCAGTCCCCACGAGCTTTAAAACTGTCGACAGCGGTTTCTTTCTGGGCAGTAGCCGCCACAGAAGCGAAAGAGTCATCAAAATGCGTCAACAGCATTTCAATAAATCTGCCGTGGTAAACTCCATAGATCGGCTTGGTCATCGTCACTCCCTCTTGCCCTAGCAACCCGCAGGGAAGCAACCAGTCATCCGGCGTTACGCGCAGTGAGCAAAGGCGGTATTTTGTCGAACCGGCCCGGTTCACGACTTTGAAACGCGGAGGCGCAGCGCATAAATTTCAGGTGCAGGCCATTGTCTACAATGGCGGCCACCAGTTTCCGACAGGCAGCCCAGGTAAGGAAGAAATGCTCCCCTATAAACTCATCACGTTTAACCAAAAGTAAATAAACCATGCCCTCCCAAACCCAATCCCAACGCAACGAAGACCTCACCATCGCCGACAAAATGAAAATCGTCCAGTATCTGGCGATTTTTCCGGCGCTCACCATCATGGTGTTCATGCGACGCAAAGTCGGCTTCCGAATGCTCAAACCAACACGCATCATTGGCATGGCGTTTTTTCTTTCGGTCGTCGATGACATGGTAAATATGTTGCCGCTGGTCAAATCGACCGGGGTTGTCTTCACGGAATTCCCGATGGTTTTGATGATAGCAGGCTTCTCCCAGCGTTACCTGCGCTGGAAGGAGCTTTGCCGGGGCGAACGCTGGCACACGCTTTCAACCGGCGTGTCTTACCTGGAACTCCTGCCGCTGCCCGCGATCCTGAAATCCCATCGCCGAATCTACCGCTTTCTTGATCCCATTGCCGTGTTCATCTTTGCCATGTTTTTTGGCTCGTTCGTTTCGATGTATCTGGCGCGATGGTTCGCATTCTCTGCGCTCTGTCTTTTCATTTTCGAGCAGACGCTTTACGAGAAGCAGCTTGACCGCGATCTTGATATTCTGGACGGGCTGGTCGCCGCCGAGGTGCAGAGTGAAACAGTCGAGCATTTTGCGGGGTCGCAGCCAGCCCAGCAGGAGCGCACCTTGCAGGACACAGCAGGCATACCAACCGGCGTCGCTTTTGATATCCACAGGCAGATCGAAATTCGCCGTGCAGCCATCAAAGAGGCGGAACGGCTTTCAAAAGAGCCGCAGCCAGTAAAGCCGTTTGTGCAAGTGAACCTGACGCCTGCGCCAGAGAAGCCTGCTGCGCTGGCACCACCGGACAATATGGCGAAGGATGAGCCGAATAACCCGGCTTGAGCGGATTGTCATTAAATTCGTACGGGACAAATCATGATGTGGAAAGAATCGGTTTTTACCAAAATTATGAAAACAAAATTATGCAATGTCTTAATCGCGCTTGCGCTAACTGCCGTCGTTCATCGCGCTTCAGCCCAACCGGCTTCCGGTGTTGTTCCCGCTGGCATGGCGCTAATTCCGGCGGGAACATTTACAATGGGAGACACTGTGGATCACGAAGCACGCACCATCCCCGTTAGCGTGAACGTGTCGGCATTTTACATGGACGTGAACTTGGTGTGCTACAGTCAATGGCAGGCCGTCTATAATTGGGCGACGAACCACGGATACGGTTTCGTGAATGCCGGTCTGGGCAAGACGGCAAAAGATCCGGTGTGCAGAATTAATTGGTTCGACGCTGTGAAGTGGTGCAATGCGCGGTCGCAACAGGCAGGTCTGGTTCCGGTATATTACACGGACGCGGGTTTGACTAAGGTTTACACGAATGGGGAAGTGCGGAAGCCATTTGTGAAGTGGGAGGCCAATGGGTATAGGTTGCCTACCGAAGCGGAGTGGGAAAAGTCGGCACGGGGCGGCTTGGTCGGCAAGCGGTTTCCGTGGGGCGACAAGATTTCGCGAAAACAGGCTAACTACGTATCGGACCCCAGCGGCTTCAGTAACTACGACGTGGGACCCGGGGGCCTCGACCCAAAGTATACGAAAGGGCCTCAGTCGAATTTTAATCCCCATACAAGTCCGGTGGGGTCGTTTGCGCCGAATGGTTATGGGCTTTATGACATGGCCGGGAATGTTACCGAGTGGTGTTGGGATTGGCTTACGCCGCCGCCGTATGGGAAAGGCAGCCCTTATTTGGGAGGCACCGATCCGCACGGAGCGCTAAATCCCCAGTTCGGACGCGTCAGACGCGGCGGCGGTTGGGGCAACAACGCCGATGCCGCGCGGTGCGCAGCTCGCACTTGCGCCGGTCCCGAAGGCGAGTGCGGCTGGTTTGGCTTCCGCTGCGCAAAAGGATTATAGTTCTGACCGTTTACGCCTTAAATCTTTTGAACTGTTGATCCGTAATTTTAAGAAATAGCGACCGCCTTACTACGGCGCATTCGTAATAACGAGGTGCCCGGATTGCGCACCAAAATTATCCTCAATGGCTTTGCTAGTGGCATCGTCATTAATCCCAAACCATAATTCTCCCGCGCGGTCGCTCGTAAACTGTCCATTGGTTCCCACAAGAAAATAGCCTTGTCCTGCCGGTCGCGGAAAATAGGTGTTGTCACCCCAGCGATTGACGCCGTTGGTATCGTAATAGGGATTCGGCCCCACAAAAGCGATTAAGGCGAACTGATTGGCAATGGTGTCAGTGAGAAATACATCCGTACCGTCTCCCCCGCCTGGAATGCCGTTCGCATTCCAGTACTGCCCGTTCTCGCCCGACCAGGTGTTGGTCGAAACAAATATAACGAGGTTGTTGCTCACAACCGTGGCCCCTGAATCTGTCCAAAGAGGATTTGCAGGGACTACGAAAGTATCGGGGCACGTTGAGAGCGTTTTTGTCCAGATGTTGCTCTGCACGGCAAGGATTACAAAACCCTCGCCTATTTTGATGTACGGTTCAGAGGGCGACCAGCCGGTCGGATATGTATAAGTATTAGTGGTAAAGTTGGTTCCGTTCCACAAAAGCACTTTGTCGCCACTGTTCGGGTTGTAACCCAGGTCAGTCTGTACATGCCCGGCAATCGCAACCAGCGAGCTTACGTAATTTTCCCCGGCAACGATGGATTTTGATATTGTTTGCTGCGGCATCCAGCCCGCAAAAGGAACGCTGAACGAATTCGTGGGATTTATGAAGAACGCCGAGCGGCCGGGTACCATTAGGTTGTCCCCGTTCGGAAACCATCCGACTTGAGTCGCAAGGTTCGTTTCACCGACAAAATTTACTCCGTTCCATTCGGTCAAGATTGACCCATACGGCAGAACGGGAGTATTGGTTAAGTTCTGCTGTAAGAATTTGAACCAGCCTGCAGCCGAATTTTGCGGGTTCTGCGAATCATCCGCCTGTTGAAACGGATTTGCAATCAGACTCGATCCCGCCGGAATGGTGACATTTGCAAAACCCACAATCGGTGAACAAAAGGCCCCGGCGTGCGCCTCAAAATAACAGTTGGTCAAGCCCGAAATATTTGTGGTTTGGAATCCAGAGTACAGGCCATAGGAATCAAGCACGACCGAGCCGATTGAGGTCCAGTTGCTTAAGTTTGTCGAGGAATAGATTTCCCATCCGCTGTTTGGGGTTCCGCTCACATCGAAACTAAAATACGGCGGTGAGGCGCTCGTGTTGATCTGCGGACTGTTGAGGAACGCGGCAAGGTAATCGCCCGTCGCTTCCGACGTAGCCGGGGCCGCCCCGCTGTGATTTGGGGCTTTGTGAAACATGGGCCACGCCGAGTCTGCAAGCGCCGGCACCCCGGACAGCGAATACACATAACCGTCATCCGAACCGAACACTACTGCTCCCGAAACCGGGCTGATGGCGGGTGAGGAGAATATGTAGCCCCCGGTCGTATACGACCATTTCACGGCCCCATTGGTGATTGCATAAAGGGTGTTATCGGCACATCCAATAACCACAGTTCCGTCTGCTGCGATAGCAGGCGACGAGATGAAAGCTTGGTCACCGGTATATGCCCAAGCCTGGGCACCATTCGTGATCCCGTAAACCATATTTCCTTCCGTCGCCACCACGACTAAGCCGTTTGGCCCAATCGCCGGAGATGAGGCGATAGTCTGCGCCGAGCCTGTGTCAAATAGCCACTGCAATGTTCCCGTGGGGCTGATGTTGTAAACGTAGCCATCGCCAGAGCCAAAAACGATATTACCGGCGGCGTCGATGGCGGGGGATGTGGCTGGTGCGCCTCCTTCTGGGAAAGGGAAAAACCACGAAAGCCCCCCGCTTGGATTAACAGCGTAAAGCCGTCCTCCCCCGTTATACGCCGCGGTAAAATAAACTGTGCCGTCCTGCCCAATGGCGGGGGACGAAGCCGAACCGATACCTTCTTCCACGCCCCAATCCGTATAAAAGATCCAGTTTATGTTGGTCGTGTGCGGGTTGATGGAAAAAAGCCCGTTGGTGGTGTTGTTTTCGGCCACCACGTACACAGAGCCATTTGTCGCAACGGCTGGGGTTGAGCTAACCCAGCCACCCAGCGGCACTTGCCACAACAGAGAACCTGTGGACGGATTGAACGCATCGAGATAACCTCCCGAGGAATCCTGGGTCCCGATGTATATGGCGCTGCCGTCCGGCGAAAATGTCGCCGACGGAGTCAGGTCGTTGTAGTTAGCCCCGGTAATGACAGTCGCTGTCCAGTTGGTGGCGCCCGCAGCAGTCAGCGAGAAAAATTGGCTATTCATGTTTGCGATGTAAATGTTTCCTTTGGGGTCAATGGCCGCAGAGGCGTCAATCGGGCCCAGGTAATTGGACCAAATCATGCCGAGTCCGGCGCTGGCGCTTGCCTCACACAGCACATTGGTGACGAAAACGGTGTAAATGCCGAGATTCGTAGCGCTAACGCTGGGAATCGTAAACGTGCTGCTGGTCGCACCGGGCAAGTTTGTCCCGTCGAAATACCACTGGTAACCCACCGAGGGAACGCCTGTGGCCGTCACCGAGAATGTGGCCGAACTCCCTGCGGCAACCACGAGATTCGTTGGGGGCACGGTAATGATGGGCGGTGAAGTGTTCGTGTTTAAGACCGCCCACAAGAACAGGCAATTGCTGCCGCCAGTCGTCACCGAGAACGGCGTGTAGGAATTCGACGCCGTCAACATCTGGATGACCGTCCAGTGGGGATCGGCAAGATTGGTTGTCGCGAGCAACCAGTATTGCAAGCCGGGCAGCGTATTGGAGATGGCACCGATGGCAAGATTGGTGGTCGAGTTGGTCTGGCTCATCACGAGCCAGAAATTCGTCCACGTATCACAGTTTGTAAATCCGAAGCCGGGCGGCGTGAACGTCGGGACATAAAGCGAGCCGCCGCCGCTGCCTGTATTCGTTCCACCGGGGGCTGGCGGCCCCTCCTCATCGTCCGCGATAATTACGCCGCCGCCGGAACTGCTCCGGTGATGGTGGCGATGGCGGGCCTCGCCGTAATCGACGGTGCGATCATCAAACCAGTAAACGCCTGAAACATTGGTGTCGGTGTAGAGCGGTAAATCAGGATATGGGTCGGCGGGCCACGGAGGCGACGGATATAGCTGAATCGAAAAGAATACCCCGTTGGTGGGAAGTTCGGACACCTCAATCATGTCAGCCCAATCCGGGGTTTGAGCGTGGGCACTCCGCGCTGCAAGCAGAACGCTGAATATGAACGTCAAAACGAGCAATGTACGTGTCTTGTGCATAGGCTGCATCTTTCTGGGATAGGCCCTGATGCCTGGTTGAAGATTCAGGTGGTTTTTGTGGTTGGTTGTTGCATGGGGAAAACGTGCGCTATTGCATATTGACCGGCGGCTTCCAATTATAATGCCAATATTGGTTCCAAAGGTCTTTCAGTCTCACCGCCTGAGCATGCCCATCCGCGAAACCAATGTTTATCGCAGACGAGGAAGGAAACCGATAAATCGGCGGTATCATGGAATCCGTAACGGGAGTCATTGTTGTGGCGGTTTTACCGCCGTGACGCCAGATGGTGCAGCGTTGCATCCCCCAGATGCTAAACCCCGCCCCGGTTGACAAATCCGCCGCAGACCCATCGACTTCGAGGGGCCACTCGTCCCAGACAATTGCATCGTTAAAGAACGGTGTTACTGCCGGGCGTTGGATTGCGGAAGTATTGCGAAATGAAAAACTCGGATTACTGGTCACCGGTGGCGGCGCGGGTGAATCCCAACCGTTATCCGGGCCTGTATCATAGGAGAAAAACCATCCGTTCATGCTGTAAGAGCCATTCAGCGGGGTGGAAAATGGGGGAGGCCAAAACGACCAACTCACTGAAGCCGTGCCTATATTGTAACCGCCATTCCCGGTAACGGGGACGATCTGCGTCACCGGACAAAGCAACAGATTGGTAGTTACTCCGTATGGAGCCAACCGTTCCGGCCAGTAAGTGGTTTCGTTTGTGTCACTTTCCAGAATCGTAGGGCCACACTCGTCAAGATACATCAGCCCGCCCGTCGAAATTTGCTTGAGATTATTGATACACTTGACGTCTTGACCGTTGTGTTTGGCCTTGGAAAGCACCGGAAGCAGGAGCGCGGCCAGTATTGCAATGATGGTAATGACCACCAGCAACTCAATGAGCGTGAAAGCTCTTTGGCGTCCTCCCATGTTCATATTCACGGCAATTGCCGAAACAAATTCGCGTGTCGCTAAAACACTGTCAGCGGACCGTCTGGCTGCTGCGACACTCAAAAGACTGCATGTCAATGCTAAAAAACGCAAGCCGGAAATGGCTGTGCTGTCAGAAGCACACTCCGCAAGAATGTCGTGTTTAAGTGTCAAATTCACAGGTTACAAGCCAGTGAGTCTTCCCATTGCGTCCATGCGGCGCGGGCTTTTGCGTTTCAGCCCCCGTGAATGAGGTGCGGCGTTCGCCAGGTGCGTCATGAAATCGCCGACCGTAACGCCGCAGCCTGCGCAAAAATCCACCGTCTAAATGAAATCAATCCGGCGCTCGCCAAGCTCCGAGCGTGAAACGAATGTCTGCGATTTGCCGAGCTTCGCGGCAAGTCCCGTTTGGCTCAGTCCTGCTTCGACACGAATGCGCCGCAGCGTCGCCCGAAATTGTCCGTATCGAGGTGAGTAATCCATCCCGCGACCTTGACAACCAAATTCGATTAGTCCAAATGGGATTAATCGCTTTCCGCTTAATTGCCTGTCAAAGGGAGAGGTCACATGCTGCCTTGGGATCATGTTATTTCGCTGGCTTCCACCATCATATCGCTTGTTGGTTTGTTTTTCGTCGCGCTCCAACTGCATGTTGGCAATCGTCAGCGCGAGTCCGACTCGCTCGTCAAACTTTATGACATCAATCGCGAACTGATGGCCTTGGGATTTTCGCACCCGGTTCTGTTCAAGATTCTTGACGACCACGACGATGTTGATCCGCTTTGGCAAACCCGCTATCTCCAACTCTGGCTTAATCAACTGTCTCTCAGTTTCACCTACATGCAGCGCACAGTGGCCCAGCCCGAACTCAAAGAGAGCATTGAGCGCAATCTCGTTGACTTCATGACCATGAAGAACATGCGGCGGCATTGGCACGAGAAAGGCCATTTTTATCCGCTGTCTTTCCAAAAGCACGTAAATGAGTTGTTGAGAAAAATTGAGCCGCCGCAACCGGCGGCTCAAATGGAGATCGAATGAGTTCACGCCGCCAGCACCTGGCGGGCAATTTTCTCAAACGTCGCACGCGGCATGCGCACGAAACTTTCGCCGGTCGGCGCAGTCAACACCGCGCCCTCGTCGGGCGCAGGTACGTAGCCCTGCACAAACACATCCCCGTTTTCCGCCAGAATTGCCGCCGGGCAGGAACCCCGGCCACAGAGCGCTGGCATCGTGCCATTCTCCCCAATGATTTTTTGGATAGTCATATTTTTTCTTCTTATTTTTGTTATCTTTCCGTGAATCAAAATGCGCGGATTCTGGTTCACCCGTGAGTGCGCAGCAGACAGACTTGTTCGACCGGCAGGGCACTCGGAAGTATCTAAATGGCGCTGAGCAAAAGGCCTTTTTGCGAGCGGTTGACGATGATCCTGACAGTTCCGCCCGGGCCTTTTGTCTTACGCTGCTTTACACCGGCTGTCGAATCTCGGAAGCGCTGAATATGACGGCTGGGCGCGTTGACATTCGTGCAAAATCCTTGGTCTTTGAGACAATGAAGCGGCGCAAGCCGGGTTGCTTCCGGGCGGTGCCCGTCCCTGACAGCCTTGTGACGTTACTGCGGCAACTCGTAGCGCGGCTGCAACCTTCAGCCCGCGTTTGGAATGTGTCTCGGCCTACGGCGTACCGTCTCATTAAAATTCGGATGGCAGAAGTAGGCATTAACGGCGCAATGGCCTCGCCCAAAGGGTTGCGCCACGGTTTCGCCATCACCTGCGTTTCGCAAGATGTGCCTTTGACCACTATCAAAAAATGGCTCGGTCACGCGCGTCTCGAAACAACGGAAATTTACCTACATGCAAGCGGCGACGAGGAACGGGACTTGGCCAGAAGGGTTTGGGCGGCCATGACAAAATCGAAGAAAAAGCCTTGTCAAAATTCTGGGCAGGCGTAGTTTTTTCTTGTGAATCAAAATCCGCGCATTTCGGTTCATTCAATTGGAAATACTGACTGCCTATTAACCTCAACTCCGATCGCTCTCTTTTACGCAAATCATTTTCCGCAACACGGCTTCCCAGAAACTCGTGTCAGATATTCGGAGCCGATTGCTCATGATGTAGCTTCTTTATAACTATGTCGAACTCATAAGGAAAATGTCTCGGATCGAATACAGTTAAGGCTCTTTGATACGCAATAATCCCGCGATCACGGAAAGACTTTGCCTGCTTGCCATTCATGAGTGAAGCCATCGCACACAGATCGCTGCCGTAGTTACACTCGACGTACGCCCAATCTTGAGCAAAATTATCCTTGCTAACAAAACGCAGCACATCCTCGTGTGTAGCAATTGCGTTCGTCAAATACGCGACTTTCGCTGATCCGCTAGAAAGCTTCGCCAAATCAGACCAGACCACGCCCAAATTGTCCTTGACTCTCACGGACTGCAAAACGAGTCCTTTGACATCGTAGATAGATACGGCTGCCTCGAAATTCTTCGCCGATGCCTTTAATAGCGCGACGGCATCACTCGGGCTGGAGATCGATAAATATCTCAGCGCAGTTGCGAAGTTATTAAGAGCGTAAGCGTGCTGTAGCTTCGACTTTTCGGACTCCGTAAATGCCAGTATTTTAGCATAATTCGTCACTGCCTCATTAAGCAAAGAAAGTCGTTCTGTTGGCGGTCGCCTTAACGCCTGCGCTATCGAAATATCCGCACTTAAACTCAAAGTGATTATCCATTGATCCGGCATCCTGCCGGGCCCATAGAACCTAAGTGCCTCGCGGCAATCGGCTCTTGCCAGCGCAAGCTCACTCCATGCCTCGGATTCCCCAAGATGCGCCGCAACCTTGTATCGGTTTGCCGCCATTGTTGCCGACGAACAAGCCTTCTCTGCGAGTTCCTTACCACTATTGCGCTCGCGCAAAGCAAGATCAATCGATTTCGTCGATTCGGCAAGGCATAGAGCCACGTTTGTTCCCAGGCTGTAATCCGCCAAATCTTGCATCGCCACTGCAAGGTTGTTTCGGATCGCCGCGCACTCAGCAGGATTGCTTCCGTCGTCAAGAATCGCGAGTGCGTTCGTATACGTCCGAATTGCGTCCGCGAGAATAACCGGGCAATTCGTTCCGCTAAAAAGCGATAAGTCGCGTAATGCAGCGCCTTTATTACCCAAAATAACTCCGTAAGTCCTAATGCTCTTCACCCTGTCCACCTTACCCTCAGCATCTTTATAGACATCAACAGCATTGCTGAGCAGGGTAGGAATTTTCTCAGGCTTTGCGTGGTTAATCTCAAGCCACAAGGCATACGCCTCATTGTTGGCAGCGGTCACCTCTCCCTCTGTCATTTTTGCGACGCCAAAGAGTTTTGCTGCAAGGTGAAAATCATCCGCGGCATAAATCACTTCATCCTCAGGCTTGTTCGTAAGTTCGGCCAGTCGAAGATGACAAGTTGCGGCGTAGAACGCACACGCGGCAAGCTCGTTTGATTCTAAGCCTTGTTCGTTTGTTGCTTGTTGAAACTTCGATAAAGCCAGATCGCAGTGCCCTTGCCCAATGGCGGCCAGCCCGCTTGCGATGAGAGCCAGGCGGATCGGCTTATGGATCAAAATGTCCGGAAGCGGGATCACATTTACGGCTTGTGGCCCCAGTTGATAATTGTTCATGAAGAATTCCGTCGCGTCGGTAATTGTGATTCTCCCCCACAGTTTCCCGCTGCTGCCAATTCCTCCCCCCCAAAGGACTAAAGACGCCCTATATTTCCTTCCGATGCTGCGAGCTTTCTCGTCCGCCGCTTCCCCGAAGTCAGGAGCGCCATCGAGCACATCGTCAACCGCGAGGACGGTTAGATTGGTGATCTGCAGTTTGAGAGACTCAATTAAAAGGCTGTTCACGATGTCCCGTTGAACCGCGCCTGTATCGCCCGGGAATTTTGGAACAACGATCACAGTTCGGGCCGCCGGTGACCGCATAAATACGCCACGGAAATACCATGTCAAACACACCGACGCGGCGGCGCAAATAGCAATTATACCAAGAGGCTTCCATGCCTTTCGCAGCCTGCCCCAAAGGTCGGGATTAAGCACAAACTCTACAACTAGTAGAATGGCGAGCAGCGTTCCAATTACGATCACGAGATAGGGAGCAGGAACTAAACTCTCTAATAATTCTTTGGCGATTGAGGGCATACAATTACTGGGTCGATTAGTTTGGCACGAAAACCCTAAAGTAACTCCCGGCATTTGTGGGCGATAAATTGAACGTTGTGTCGGGTCCGCTTGGCGTATTTGTCCCAATGCAAATCCAGTTGACTAAGTCCGAACTGCTTTGAAGCACAACGCGTGAGTTTGCCGTTATCGCTCCTACGTTAATGCTAAGAAATCCACTCTCCAACGCCGTTGCCGTAATCACCGGTCGTGGAACAAAGGTGTAAATCATGATAACTGCAGTCGAAACGGAAGCTTCAATGATTGCGGCAATGGGATAATGATGCCGGGGGAGGATTGACCATCGAAAAAAAATCGCGCCCCGCTCTTACGCGGGGCATTTTCGTTTTATTGGGAAGGTGGCTTCCTTCCCAAACCTTGCCCGCCAAAGGTCTTTGACCTCTGGGACTCGGTTTGTTCGCATCCGACTTAAACGCAATTGAGGATGCGAGGGGCTTCAGTACAAGAAAAAGCAGGGTTCCCTTGCAGACAATACGTGTCATTTTCAATACGGTTTGCGGCGCAGTAAGTTAGTTTTCACCCGGGCACGCTGAGTGGCGTGCTCGGTTTTGTTTTTTTTAACACGGCCCAGTTATCGTAATAAAATCCGCGTTTCGCTTTGACTGATAGCGGCATTGAAACTTAAATGTGACATAATGACGACTATTTCGAGTTTGACGACAGACCAGCTTCGCCGCGTGCTGGCGATTAAAGAACAAATTGAACGATTGAACAGCGAACTGGCTTTGATAGCCGGTGGTGCCGAATTACCATCTCCTACCAAGGCAAAGTCGGGCGGGATGAGTGCTGGAGGCAAAGCACGGATTGCAGCCGCGCAGCGTGCCCGCTGGGCGAAAATGAAAGGCAACGCTTCCGCTAAAGCCACCAAAAAGAAAGACGGTCGTAGCAGCCCGGAAGCCAGGGCCAAGATTGCCGCAGCCGCCCGCGCCCGATGGGCGAAGGTGAGGGCCGCAGGCAAGACGACGCTTTAGTCGAGGCGACTGCGAAGAATTGTTACTGTTGATCTTCTTCCCGTCCTAGAATCCGCGATGCCAAAAAACTGGCTTTACGACCCGATATCCGAATCCAGAGCACGCGGCGAAGGAAACCTGCTTCGCGATTCGATTCCTGAAAAGAGATGATTTCAACGCGTGCGTCCCACCGTGTTGTTTTGTCGCCAAGGTAGCGTATGAAATCGTGATCTTTTGCGAAAAGAGCGGGAACCACCAGACGCAAGAGCGGGGCCACGCGTCGCGCGTGGAGATAAAGGCACTCTTTCAGCGCCCTCTCTTTATATTCTTCAGCGGGACAGCCGATCAACTTGCAGAAGCGAAACCGAAACGTGTCGTCATTCACGCTGGCGTGATAGTAGACAGAACGCGACGTGGGTCAAACTCATATGCTGGGCGAAGTGCGCCCGCGCGGTTGCGTGAGCCGTTCAACATTCAGTTTGCCATCGTGTCACTGTCAGTAAAACTGCAAGTAAAAGCACCGGAAAATTAACGAAAATAGTGGCGAGTTGCGGCGAATTTTCATTGATTTTCAGAGGGAAAACCCGTATTCTCCTCGTGCCTGAATTCGATATACAGACTGTGTTGATCTGTGTGAATCTGCGGCTAATTCCCTTCCGATCCTCACCACTGCAGCGTCTCCAAATAGCGCAATGATTTTGGGATTTGATCGGCGGCGTCCTTGGCCTCGTCTTCGATGAAGTAATGTTCAACGTGCGCTTGTTCGGCAGCTCTCAGCACAGCTTTCCAATCCACTTCGCCTTGGCCCACAGGAACACTATCTTGATCAGGCGCGCCACCGGTGAAATTCTTGGCCGCGCCTTTTCGAAGGTCCTTCACATGCATCAGCTTGAAGCGCGAGCCATATTGGGCGAGCAGTTTCGCCGGATCGGCTCCTCCTTGCTGGGCCCAAAACACATCCAGTTCAAAGAAAACGGAGTCAGGTTTCGTTTCCCTGACAATCAGATCAAACAGCGTCCCGTTACCAAAAGGTTGAAATTCATAACCGTGGCAGTGATACGTAAAGACGATCCCCGCATCCTTGAATTTCGGGCCGGCAGCATTGAAAACCTCAATGGCTTCCCGCGCATTTTTCTCTGTGAACACCCCCTTGTCATGTGGAATCCAGGAACACATCACATATTTGACACCCAGCTTTTTGACCTGCTCAACCACAGCGTCCGGGTTGGATTTCAACCGCCCGTAATCCACGCCAGTGCTCACCAATTTGATTCCGCGTTTATCGAGTTCGTGGAAGAATTCGTCTTGTGACATTCCGCGTCCCGGCGCGCCGCCTTCAATAGTTTTGAAGCCGTATTCGTGAACTTTGTCGATTTGCGATAGGAGGTTCGTGGGCGAATAAAATCGCAGGGAATACATTTGCAACCCCAATGGCCCCTTGAAACTCGGCCCGACCCCGGCATCCGCTCCCGCCGCAAAAAGGTTCCATGACAGAAAAACACCAAAGACAGCACCATAAAGAGATTTCATGGAAGCAAACTAGGCACATTAAGAACTAGGGTCAACAAGGCGCACGTCGGAGCGCGGACGTCTTGGCGTCGCGATTAGGGTCTGAGCAGGGACGCCTCGCGGAGGCGTCCGAGGATGCGGCATATTCGGACGCAACCATCTTTGCAATGGCTGGGCGAAAGATCCGAGTTCTGTGGCATTCTTGTGTTGCCCCCAACACCTCGCCGAGGCGTCCCTCTAAAATTAGAGGCTGAACGTTTGCTGGAGATATTCGAGGCTGCGCTCGGCAATCACCTGCGGCCCTTCATCAAACTTAAACACCTCGACAGAGACAAATCCGTCATACGCCACCTCCTGCAATGCCGCCGCGATGGGGACAAAATCGACTTCGCCAAAGCCCGGTCCCTTGAGGTTCTTGTCGTTGGCGTGGAAATGGGCGAAGTGCGGCCACGAATCGTGAATGATCCGCGGAATCGGCGCCGTTTCGGAACACATCGCCTTGACGTCCAGAATGATTTTCATCGCGGCGCTGGAAAATCGGTTCGCGAAGTCGATGGCTTCCGCCGCTGTGTTGATGAAATTCGTTTCCGCTGGCGAAAGTGGCTCGAAGCAAATGACGACATTCAATTCCTCCGCCCGCCGCACGGCTGCCTGGAGCGTTTTCTCCGCTAATTCCAGCGCCTGCTCCGGCGTGACTCCGGGCAGGACATTGCGCTGCTGCGGAGAGCCCAGCACAAGCGTTTTGCCGCCGAGATCGGCGCAGCAATCGACCAAATCGCACAAATACTGGTCGGTGCGCGAGCGGATTTGTTCGTCCGGGTGATTCAGATAAAGCCCTTCCGTTTTGGCCAGCAGCCAATGCAATCCGCAGAGGGCGATTCCAGCGCGCTGAGCCGAATCGCGCAAGCCACGCCGTTGCGCCGCGGAAAAGTCGTTCACCGTTTTTCCAAGCGTGAACGGGGCAATCTCAATTCCGCTGTAGCCGAGCCGGGCGCAGTAACCAATCACGTCCTCGTGCGGCCAGCCTTGGAAAATCTCGTTGCAGATGGCGAAACGCATGCGCGTTCATTGAGAACGGAAACGGACATGGGAGCCAGCCCAAATTTCCATGATGCCTTCGACGCCTTGTTGCATTGATCCACCGCTTGACTCTCATCCGCCGCCGCCCCATCATCGACCGAAGCAATTCCAGATTTGTTTGACTGCAACGAGACCTTTGCGCGCAGCGAACCTTTTGCATCTGCATGAGTGGCATGATACCAGGCAGTTCACGCCGAAGAATTGGGCCAATGGCATTGGGGCTTGCATTGGCGTTTCTTGCCGTCATCGGCGGTGTCGTCTGGTGGCTTATCAAGTCTTCAGCACCAGAACCTCCGCCGGAAAAATATTGGGCCACCTGTTTTTCTCCCGATGGCAATACTGTGGTGGCCTCCACAGGCCAGACCGGTCCGCAGCGCCCTCCGAAGCCTGGCGAGCTGGTGTTCTGGAAAATCGGTGATCGCCGGGCGAAAGTCGTTCGGCAGATTGGCAGCATCCGCAGTGTTGCATGGGCAAAAAATGGGAAATTCATCGCCATCGGAGATTTTGCCGGGATGACTAAACTAGTTGATCCCATAGACGGAAAACCTCTGCGAATATTCTCTCCGCCAGCCAGCCAGGTGAACGCGGTTGCCATCTCGGACGATTGCCAGCTTGTTGCCAGCGCCACATTTGACGGCACGATCGACACTTGGAACGCAGACGGGAAGGAACAGCGTCTGCTTTTGGTCCAGGGCGAGAAATTTCTCAGCGTGGCCATTTCACCGGATGGCGCCTTCGTCGTTGGCGCCACGCGCAGCGGGAAACTTTACTTTTTCACGATGGCCAGTTCCGGCGAGCCGGTGGCGCTGGAGCCGTTCAATGGGAAACCCGGCAGCCAAAGGGCGGAGTATGTCACATTTTCGCACGACGGTTCCATGTTTGCCTCGGGATCGCGCACAACTCTTCGCCTGTGGAAAACCGCCGCCAAAACCGTCAAAGAGGACATTGCCTGCGCCGGGGAAGTCAACAACATCGCGTTTTCGCCGGACGACAAAACGCTCGCCACTCTCTATGCCGACGGCACCTTGGTGCTGTGGGATCCGCAGACCGGCAAAATGATAAACTCGGTCACCGCACACACAGGAGAATGTTTTGGTTTGGCCTATTCACCAGACGGCTCGCGCATTGCCACGGCGTGCAGGGACGACTACACGATCAAAATTTGGAACGCCGCTACGCTGGCATTGGAAGCAAGTTTGAACCGCCAACCGAAGCCGAATTGAATATGAAGATTCGAAATGCGCGGGCGCGCACCGCCACCAATGATGAAGCCTTCACGCTCACTGAAATGCTCGTGGTGATCGCGATCATTGGAATTCTGGCCGCATTGGTCTTGCCGGCGCTCTCCAAGGGCAAGCAAAAGGCGCAGCAAACTTATTGCCTCGGCAACGGAAAGCAGATGATGACGGCGATGACCATGTATACCTCTGATTTTCACGATCTCTTTCCTCCAAACCCGGACGACGGCAACACCATCCCCGGCCACAATTGGTGCAGCGGGAGCGCGGGCATTGGTCAAAGCGCGGAGTTCAATCCCGACATTCTCCGCGACCAGTCGCGCAGCCTGCTTGCTTCGTATTTGCACGGCAGCGTCAGCGTGTTTCATTGCCCGGCGGATTTGCGGCTGGGCCCTTATCAAGGAAGCGACCCCTCGATGATCGGAAAGACCGTTCCCGCCGCGCGAACATTTTCCATGAGCCAGGCCGTTGGAACCATTTGCGCGGGCTACGATCAATATGAGAATGGGATCGGGGGAGGCACGCCGTTGCACGTCGGCGCTCCGACGCTGCCGGTGAACGGACCGTGGCTCAATAACCAGCGAACGCACAAGCGCGACCAGCCTTGGTATACGTACGGGAAAATGTCCGGCATTCGCGCGCCGGGCCCATCGGGGCTGTGGGTGCTGGTGGACGAAGATGTCAAGAATCTCAACGACGCCGCCTTCGCCTTTGGAATGGAGTTGGCGCAATGGAGGGATGCGCCAGGAACATACCATAACGGCGGCTGTGGCTTTGCTTTTGCCGACGGCCATTCGGAGTCGCACCAATGGTTAAGCGTGCAGCCCAAAACCGGCAAAGGCGGCCCGATCAAGAACGAGGCAGACTTCCGCGACTGGCTTTGGATGCGCGACCGCACCTCCGCCAACTCGTCCGGCACGATGCCCCCACCAATGCGGTAGCCCAAGAGGGGAAAAGAGAACAACGCGTGGCAGGGCGAGGCTGCCAAGGAACCGTTTTGGTGTTAAAATGGGATGCGCGACGCGAGGCGCGTCCCGCTGCACGCGGGGGCGCGTGCGCTCCCTGGAATTAAAGGCCTGGGGAGCACACGCGCCTCGCGTGTCGCGGTCGGCGCCCTCTCCGACCGCTCCCTTCGCGATTCCCGCCGCGCCATCTTCCGAGCCGCGAACCGCCCGAATACTTCTCGCCTCGACCGCTTCCATAAGTCACATTCCTCCCATGAATTTCGTCCCGGCTGAATTGGAGCAAATCCTCCAAGAAACACCGGAATTGCAGCAGGCCTATTTGGTCGGCGGTTGCGTTCGCGACGCCCTGGCTGGTCATCCGCATCAGAAAGACTTCGATGTGGAAGTCTTCGGCGTCGATTGCGACCAGCTCGTCGCCGCCCTTTCGCGCTGGGGCCGCCCCGATTTGGTCGGGCGCTCCTTTGGCGTCGTCAAGCTCACCACCCAAAGCGGGCACGAATACGATTTCACCCTTCCGCGCAAAGATTCCAAAATCGCTCCCGGCCACAAGGGATTTGAAGTCGCGTTCGAGCCCGGCATAGGGCTTCGGGAGGCAGCCGCGCGGCGAGATTTCACCATCAACTCGATCATGTACGACCCCCGCAAACGCGAGGCGCTCGATTTTTTCGGCGGGCAGGAAGATTTGCAAAATCGCGTTCTTCGCCACAAGAGCGCGGCGTTCGGCGAAGACCCGTTGCGCGTGCTGCGCGGCATGCAATTCGCCGGGCGATTCGATCTCACCGGCGCGCCCGAGACGCTCGAGATTTCGCGGCGCATGAAATGCAGTTTTGGCGAACTGGCCGTCGAACGCGTGCGCGACGAATGGTTCAAATGGGCCCAGCGCAGCCGCCGCCCCTCGGCCGGCTTGCGCTTCCTGGCGGAGACGGAATGGATCGATCACTTCCCTGAAATCAAAGCGCTTATGGGCGTCCCGCAGGAGCCCGAATGGCACCCCGAAGGCGACGTTTTCGTCCACACCTGCCATTGCTGCGATGCGATGGTGGCGCTCCCCGCCTGGCAAGCTGCCGATCCCGAATCCAAAGCCGTCTACATGCTCGCCGTGCTGGCCCACGATTTCGGAAAACCGGGCTGCACCCACCGTGCCGTGAAGGATGGCCGCGAACGCATCGTGTCACCCGGCCACGAAAGCGCCGGGGTCGAACCCGCCCGCGCGTTTCTCGAACGCATCCGCACTCCGGTGTCAATCGTCCAGCGCGTCCTCCCACTGGTGCAAAACCACTTATTCCACCTTGAGACAATTTCCGACCGCGCCGTCCGCCGCCTCGCCCGCCGTCTGTCTCCGGAGAACATCGAAGGCCTTTGCGTAGTCATGTCCGCCGATAGCATGGGTCGCCCCCCGCGCCCCGCCGTCATCCCCGAAAATGTGAAAGCGTTGCTGGCCAAGGCCTACGAGTTGGAAGTCCGCCAAAGCCCTGCGCCGCCGATACTGCAAGGCCGGCATCTCCTGGCCATAGGCCTGAAACCCGGCAAGCACCTTGGTGAGATTTTGGAGAAGGCCTACGAAGCGCAACTGGAAGGAACCTTTGGAACGCTAGAAGGCGCAATGGAATGGGTGAGCAAGGAAACAGGGCCCGTAAAGAATTAAACATTCACTCGAGTCTTCACTTGGCGGGGCCTGTTAAAGGTAGGGACGCCTCGCCGAGGCGTCCGGTTGCGTGTGAAAAATGCCCACGCGGCGCGCGTAGACAGTGCCTCACCCCGGACGCCTCGGCGAGGCGTCCCTACCTTTGGGATGAAGAAGCTAACAGCAGAATTCGCAGGCGAATTACGTAGCTGTTCGAGGATCCGCCACAGTTGACGCGCTTTCGGGCATAGCTTTTCGCCGACGTAAAATAAATCCCACTGCTCCCAGCGCTGCCACCGCCAGCGCGGCGATTTGGTAGCCGGAAAACGGGCCGACGATGCGCGGCGTGTCACGAAGAAATTCGTGGACGAATCGAAATGTTCCGTAAGCCATCAAGTAAATATGAAAATGCTGGCCGGGCAAAATCTTGAATCGTTTCAGCAGCAAGGCCACGCCGAGCATGATGGCGTTGAAGATCAATTCCACCGCCGCCGCCGGCCAGCGCGCGACGCCGTGGCTGTCGTTCATGGTATACCAGCTTGGCGCGCATACTTCGCCAAGGCAGCAGCCATGCACCATGCAGCCGACGCGCCCGAACATGATCCCCAGCGGCGCAATGACAGCGAACCAATCACCCGTGGCGGTCTTGTATCCAAGCGCGCGCTTGGCGATCTCGACCGCCGCATATCCGCCGAGAAACGCGCCAGTGATGGATTTTCCCGTGGCCAGAATGATCCAGCGATTTGGATCATTCCAGTAAAGCCAGCCCTCCGCCGCAAGGTAAACAATCTTCGCCCCCGCGAACGCGCCGAACAGCGCGGCCACGTAAATCAGCGGCAGCCGCCCATCGCGCCGGGCGACCCGCGACCACATCAGAATGCTAACCACGATGCCCGCAAACATCAGCCAGCCGTAACCGGTCTCATGAAGATCGGGGCGCATAGGTCTTAATGGTGAGCGACCTTGTCAACTGCTGCGCAGCCGATAAAGCCAATGATGTAATTCAAAATAACGAAACATAGGGCCATTCCGAATCCCCTAGTAATTCGGGCGGCCCTTCCAATAACGGGATTGCGCGTTATCTGAAACCCGCCCAGCAGCGACACGAACGGGCAGTAAATGAGATAGGTAAACATCATGAAAAGAACAAAGAACGAATCGTTATAATCAAAGGCCGCCATGCCAATCGCAAACAGGATCAGAAGCGTCGGCGACAGCGCGATGAGCACTGGCTTCATATTCCCTTTGGCATTGGTGTCGTTCATGAAAGGAGTTAATTCAGCGCCCTTTGAAGATATCTTCGCTGGTAATCATGCTGCATCCGGCAATTCCACCGACGAGGTTAATCACATAGAAGCCTGCCGCGAGCAGGAGACTCAGGAAGATGCTGCCCGCCAAGTCAATCTTCCGGGCGCTAATGAGTTTAAAAGCTCCGATCAGAGAGGGGGCCGCATTGAAATATAGGCAGGTGAAAATTACGACGGGCAGACCGATCCGATGGGCGGAGACGAGACCGGATTCCATCAGCACGATTGGGATCGGCGAAAGCGCCACCAGCACCCAAACCATTTTCGAGCGTCCCTTTGGCTTCATCGGTTGGTTGTCCATCTTTGCAAAGTTGAATCATCAACGAAATACGCCGCCCATCATAGCCGGGCGCCTGAACACCCGATTGCCACGGTAACTACGGCATTCACAAATAGAAAAGCCAACCCGCCAAAGAAAGTCACGAGCCCACTTGGCTGTCCGTCCGGTTTCAAATTTCGAGCGATGCCATGAGCGCCTCCAAATGAAACGAGTGGCGCGTAGAGAAAACACGTGCCTTTAACAAGCGACTCCATGAATTGCGTTGCGTGACGGGCGGCAAAATGCGCCTCAATCAGAAAGATCGGAATAGGCGACAAAGCCAACAGCACATACGCGATTTCTCGCTGAATCGAATTCTCTGGATTCTCATCACTCATGCTTTAAACCCCGAATAATACCTGCAAAACGAATCCAGCTTTCCATCCGGCCGAATCACATGCGTGCAGCAACGGTCAATCCTATCCTCGTCCCAGGTCGAGGCGTCCATGAATGGTTTGATGAACAAACGAAAGGTATGTGTTTCATCGAGTTCGAATTTCTTGAGGAGGTCGCCCAGCGGCTCAGATTCGCAGCCGCATTTCATCAAATCCTCCAGCTTGTATCGAACCTTGTCATGAAGAAATCCCTGCACCGCGGTGAAATCGATGAAGTCGCTGACCGAGCGCACTTTGCCGTCCACTTTCAGAAGGTAGCCGATGGTAGCGCAATTTGGATCGCCGCACGGCAGCGGCGTGAAGTCGTCGAAACGAAGGCCGCCGCCCGACTGCCCGACCGCGCCCAGAATGATGTCCGCCGTGTTCAGCGGCGCCTCGTCGAGTTTTGGGATGCGTCCGCTGCCAAAGACGGGCTGGAAGCTGATGCCGCGAACATTCGGATATTGCAGGCCGAACTCGATGGACGCCCAAAGGAAGGGAAGATTTTCGCGCGTGACCGTCATGGCGAGCGTCACGGGAATGTTCATTTCCCGGCAGCGTTCGAGGCATTGTTCGCGCACGCGCCGGAAATCTCCGCCGCGCAGGAACCGCTGGCCTTCCTCCTGCGGGCCGTCGAATTGCAAATAGAGTTGGAACGCTCCGTAGTGAAAGGCTGAGGCAAGTTCGCGCGTGAACTCTTCGTCGTTGGCAATGCGGACGCCATTGGTATTCAACAGAACGTAATCAATGCTCGGATGATCCTGCAGCCAGCGCAGCATCTCGAAGAATTGCGGATGCAGCGTCGGTTCGCCGCCGGAAAGCTGGAGGATTTCGATGTTTCCTTTGCGATCCACCACGCCTTGGATGCGGCGTTTCAAATCCTCCACCGGAACCGCGTCCACTTCTGCGCCCGCGCCGACGGGCGAATCGGCGTAACAAGTTGGGCAGGCGAGGTTGCACGAGTTCACTATCTCGATCAGCGCAAGACAAGTAGAAAGTTTTTCCTGCACGCCGAGCGCATCGCCCGGTTCCGCGTTTCGCCCGAGCGTTCCCGCCGGGGCTTCGTCGGACGCGCGGCAGGCCTGGGCGGGGCAGCGCGAATTCGCGTCTTTGCCGCGCGAGAGCCAGTAGAATCGGGCGTCGGAAGCGATGCAAACCGTTGCGGGACCGTGGGTGGCACACAGGCGCGTGAGCAGGATTTTGGAGGGAATGCCGCCGGTGCGCCACACTTCAGCGGAGCAGCGCGCGTGACAAATCGGGCAGCGGGACATGGTGCGCTTCAGTATCTTGTCCACGAGTTCCAATCGCGGCGGGAAACTGGATTTCGGCGCGCTCATGCTTCAATTTGGAATCGAGGCGCCCGGCCCCAGGAAATAGCTGATGAACGTCGAGGCAAGACTCAGGGCGCAAAGCGCCATTCCAACGCCCACATACAATAACGCGGCGCGCCAGCCCCTGGCCTTCGAATCGCGCACCATCCAAATGGTGCATGCGACCGCCGCCGCAATGCCGGCCCATCCCCCGAGCAGAACCGCGCTGAGGGCATCGAGCCTGGAAAAGACGGCAACGCAAACGGGAGGCACCGAAAGCGCCGCGGCATACAAGAAAAATTTTGGCCAGAACCTGCGAATCATCGACGAAATCATGCGCTCCAACCGCCTTCACTTCCAGCACTGTATTTTGCGCGAAAAAACGGAGATGGCATGAATAACGCCTCAAAGCAGATGTCTTGGCCTTCCTGCCCTAAACCTACGAATGCAGGAGAGGCTTCCGAGCGCAAATCAAATTTTGACAAGCCCTCTGAAAGGCAGGGGCGCCTCTCCGAGGCGTCCGGTTGCGCGGGATTAATGCTGCGGTATGCGTATGAATAATGCCTTGCCCCGGACGCCTCGGCGCTCGGCGAGGCGTCCCTGCCAAAACTTGATTTGCGCCCCGGCGTCCCTGCCGCGGGAATACTTCTTGCAAAATCGCGGGAAAAATGCACTGTATGTACCGTCGCACCGCGATACTGGCGCGAGCTGCATCGCGATTTGCACGGCCTGTCCCCCGCAGGAGGTGCGCGCAGGCGAAGAGATTGATCAAAAATGAATTCTGCCCAAATGGTGCTGCTTGTGGAAGACTCGGAGGATGACTCCTTTTTTTTCCAACGGGCAGTTGAGAAAGCCACCATCCCGTGCGAAGTGAAGCATGTCATGGATGGCCAGACTGCCGTCGAATATTTGGGGCAATGCGAAAGCAGCATGCTCCCCTCCCTCATTTTTCTTGATCTCAAGATGCCGGTGGTCGACGGGTTTGAAGTGCTGGAATGGCTTCGATCCCAGCCGCTCATGCAATCGATTCCGGTTGTAGTGCTCAGCGGATCAAACCAGGAATCGGACAAAAGGCGCGCCCGCGACCTTGGCGCTTCCGATTATCTCGTCAAACCTATTACCCCCGAGCGGATATTATTGTGGCTCGGGAGGGTTCAGGATCCGGTTGCACGACAGCACGGCCAAGGAACGATTTGAGCTCGGACTCAAAACCAACTATCCAGCGGGAGCTTGTCGACGATTTTTGCGCCGAGGGCGACGAGCATTTGAGGGCCATTCGCGAAGCTCTGGCCAGCCTCGAGCATTCCACCGGGCAATTTGACCCTGCGGTGATCGACGATCTTTTCCGCAATTTCCATTCCTTCAAAGGAATCTCCGCCATCGTTGGGCTGAGGGCGGCGGAAGAATTGGCCCATGCGGCCGAGGAATTTTTTCTCGGGTTCAAGCGCGGTGATTCGACGATCAATAACCGCGTCCTCGATGTCCTGATGGACTCCGCGCAAAAGCTCGAGGAAATGGTCCTCGCGGTGCGCAACGAAGCTCCCATTCCCAACATCGATTTTCTCCTCGCCTCGCTCCGTGAAATGGCGGCGCATTCGGCCTCCGCCACGCTGCCAGTTTGGAAATTTGCCTTTCGCCCGAAGCGCGAATTGGACGATCGCGGCGTCAATATTAATACCGTGCGGGCGCGCATCGCGGCCATCGGCGACATTGTCGAGGCAGCGCCGAAAGTCACGGGCGGCGGTGAATTGAGTTTTGAATTTGTCGTTCACGCGCGCCACCCCATCGGCGACGTGGCAGCATGGGAAGCGGACGGAATTGCCGCGCAAGAAATGGGCCGAAGCTCGTCGGCGCCCGCCGCCCCTGCAGCGGTGGAAAAAGAGGAGCCCGCTCCCGCCGGCAAAAGCGCGGCCGCCACGCCATTTCTTTCCCCGTCGCACGTCATGCGGGTGGACTTGAACCGGCTCGACGAATTGATGCGCATCAACGGCGAACTCGTCATTTGCCGGTCTCGTTTTGAAGAAAAGTTGAACCAGGCCAAGCGGACCGGCGGAAGCATCGACGTCGGCATCTTGCAGGAATTCAACCAATCGCTCGGGCAATCGCTGCGGGAATTGCGTGAGTCGATCATGCGGGTGCGGATGGTGCCAGTGTCGGAAATTTTTGCGCGCATGCCGTTCGTGGTGCGCGATCTGGCGCGCGAATCGAACAAAAAGGCGCGGCTCGTTTTGGAAGGGCAGAACACCGAAATGGACAAATATGTCCTTGAGCGGTTGAAAGATCCTTTGCTGCATTTGGTCCGCAACGCCTTCAGCCACGGCGTGGAAACACCGGAGGAACGCACCGCCGCCGGAAAATCGCCGGAAGCGACCATCACCCTTCGCGCTTCCAGCAGCGGCGATTCCGCGTTGATCGAAGTTTTCGACGACGGCCGCGGTGTTGATGCGGAGGCCGTGGTCAATCGCGCCCGCTCGCAAGGATTGCAAGTTCCCCAGGCCATCGATTCAACGGCGCTGCTGAACATTCTTTGCATGCAGGGCTTTTCCACGCGCGACGACGCGGATCGCGCCGCCGGCCGGGGCGTGGGCATGGGCGTGGTGGCGGAGACGCTGCGCGATTTGGGTGGCCGCTTCAGCCTGGAATCGGAACTGGGGAAGGGGACGCGATTCATCCTGCGGCTGCCCCTGACGCTGGCCATTGCCGAGGCCCTGATTGTTTCGGCCGCAAGCCAGACGTGCGCGATTCCGCAGAGTTTTGTCAGCGAAGTCATGCACGTGCAGCCTGAGGATATTCGCATGATCAACCGGGTGGAGATGATTCCTTATCGAAACAGCGCCTTGCCAGTAACGCGCTTATCGTCAATGTTTCGTTTGCCGCCCTCAACGCTGCCCCGGCTCTGCCTGCTGGTGCTGCGCTCGGATCGGGGGCGCAACGGTTTAATTGTTGACAAAATCCACGGCCAGAAGGAAGTGGTGGTGCGCGCCATTCGTGATCCGCTCGGCCAGGCGCCGGGGATCATTGGCGCGACGGAGCTGGGCGACGGCAAGCCTGTTTTAATTTTGGACGGCGAGCATCTGACGCGCGGCGCGGTGCGCCCGCAAATTGCCGACGCCGAAACCGATGCGGAATCAGGCGCGAATTTGGTCGAATGAAAAAATTTATCTTATTTGAAGTGGGCGGATCCACCTACGGCGTGGACAGCGCGGACGTGCGCCACATCGAAATGATGGAGCACGTCACCGTCGTGCCGAACGCCAATCCGGCCATCGACGGCGTGGTTTTTTCCCGCGGCCAGGTGATTCCCGCGTTGAATTTGCGCACCCGCTTTGGATTGCCGCGCGCGCCGTTCGACGCCCGCACCCGCCTTGTATTTGTGCAAGTGCGAGACCGCGTGGTGGGATTGATTGCGGATTCCGCCCGCGAATTTATTTCCCTCACGGAAAAATCGATTCGCCCCATCGAACAGACCTTGACCGGCATCAGCGGCAATTATTTGAAGGCCGTTGCCAAGGTAGGTGACCGCCTTATTCTCCTGGTGGAATTGGACGCCATACTGGACGTCGATTCCATGGAGCCCGCTCCAATGCCTGACGCGGTTGGGCCGGTTGCCGTCGAAGCGCAAACAACAGCTTAACTTTAATTATGCCAAAGCAAAAACCAACCATGAACGGAGCGGCTGGCACGGGCCGAGACCATAGCTTTGCCAAGATGTCGGAATCCGTCTCCGAAATCACCAAGCAAACAGCGGAATTGGCCTCGTCCCTGGCCGAAACCGCGACCCAAGCCGAGTCACTCGCATCTTCAGCCGAGTCGACCAGCTCGAGCATCAATGAATTAGCGGCCTCGATTGAGCAGGTCACCGCCAACACGGCGCAATTGGCGGGCGCGGCGGCGCAGACGACCGTTTCGATCAAGCAGATGACGCAATCGCTCCAATCCGTCTCGGCGGAGACTCAGGAGATGTCCGTTGGGGCGCAATCGATCAGTTCGGCTATGACCGAAACGACCGCCTCCATTAAACGCATCAGCGAAGATGGCGAGGACGTGGCTTCGGCGCTGGCGGAAGCGGGAACTTCCGTGGAGGAATTGAGCCGTTCGAGCGCGGGAGTGGCCAAGAACGCGGACGACTTGAGCGTGGCTGCCGAGGAAACTTCCACTTCGATCAATGAACTGGCCACTTCGATTGAGGAAGTCGCTGGAATGTCCGAGAGCCTGACGTCGTCCATTGAGGAAACATCGACCTCGATTGAAGAAATGGCCCGTTCAATCCAGGGCGTCGCGCAAAACAGCGAGCGCATCACGCAACTGGCGGGCGAATCCGCCACGACCTCCACCCAAATGGAGAGATCGAGCGCGTCAGTGGCGGAGCTTGTCAAGAGGACAGAAGAAATCAGCACGCGCGTCGCGCGGCAGGCCAACGAAGGCGGGCAAGTGATCCAGGAATCCATCAAGGGCATTGGCCGCGTTTCCGCCGCCATGACCCAAAGCGCCGGCGTCATGCGGGAACTGAACAAGCGCACCCGCGATATTTCCGGGATTGTGGCCACGATCAATTTAATTGCCGAGCGCACGAACTTGCTTTCGTTGAATGCATCAATCGAAGCCGCCCGGGCCGGGGACGCCGGGCGCGGATTCGCCGTGGTGGCCGAGGAAATCCGCAATCTCGCCGACCGCTGCGCCAAGGCCACAGCGGACATTTCGGAAATTGTGCGCGGCCTTGAGGATGCCACCCGCGAAGCCACCGAAAGCGCCAGCCAGGGCATGCGGATTGCGGAGGAAAGCACCCGGCAGTCGGAAAGCGGCCTGGGTGGGTTGAAAATCATTTTGTCAGGCGTGGATGAAAGCGCCACCCTCATTTCACAAATCAACCGCGCCACGCAGGAGCAAATCCTCGCGGCCAAACGCGTCACCGAGGCTATTTCGGCCACCTCCACCCAGTCGAGGCAGATCGCCTTGGGAACGGCCGAGCAAGCCAAGGGCGCCACCCAGATTGTCCAGGCCACGGCTCACATGCGCAAGGCCTCCCGCGAGGTGGCCCAGGCCATGAATGAGCAGGGCCGGGCCGGCCGCGAAATCATCAAGGCCGCCCAATCGACTTCCAGCATCGCCGAGCAATTGCGCAAGGCGATGAAGGAGCAATCCGCGGGCACCCAGCAAATTGCCCAATCCATTTCGTCGATGCGGCAAAGCTCCGTGTCAACAGCACGATCCCTGGCCGAGCAATCCAAGGCGGCGGAGCAGGTTTCCCGCGAAACAGACAAGCTTGTCAACCTGATCGTGCGCGTCAGCAAATCGATCTCCGGCCAGGCGGCTGACGCCCGGGAGATCACGACCGCCGCCGACAGCATCCGTTTGCAAAGCGCGCAAGCCGCCCGGGCCCTGGAGGAGCAGGCCAAGGCCGTCAAGAATATTTCGACCTCGACGGGCAATGTGTCGAAGCAGATCAAAGGCATTTCGCACGGCAACAAAACACAGTCTGCCCGCGCTGGCGCCGTGACAGGCCGCGCCGCCGAGATTCAGCGGATGTGCGAAATCGCTGCCGCGGAAATGGCAGCCGAGTCGAAGCCCGCCGCCAAAAGTGCTGCTTCCCCGGGAGCGCCTGCCCCGGCCCGGTCCGCCCCGCCAAAATCCGCTTAACCAAATTCAATGCGAGAGGAAATTGAGCACTTGCCCCTGTCCGCGCCGCCGGGGACAGCCGAACTTTTGAGTTCGCTTGTCCACGAGAACACCGGCATTTTGTTTGAGCCGGATCGTTTCGACGTGCTCCTGGACAAAATTCGCCCGCTGGCGGCGGAGCGCGGCTGCGCTTCATTTCTCGATTACTATTACCTGCTGAAATATCGCGAAAACGGCAATGCGGATTGGGGGCGGGTCATGGACGCGCTGTCCGTTTTGGAGACTTATTTCTGGCGGGAATTTGGGCAGATCGACGTGTTCGTCAAGAAGATCGTTCCGGCATGGTTCCAGAAGACCAGCGCTCCGCTGCGCGTGTGGTGCGCCGCCTGCGCGTCCGGCGAGGAACCCTACACCATCGCCATCGCCCTGATGGAGGCCGGGTGGGGCGGCCATCCGATTGAGATAAATGCCAGCGACGCCAGCATCGCCGCGCTGGAGATGGCCAAGAGGGCGGTTTACCGGGAGAAATCCTTTCGCTCGATGCCGCCGGAACTCCGTTATAAATACTTCAAGGCTGTGGAAGGCGGCTGGCAGCTTGCGCCGGAAGTGACGAGGCGCGTGATTTTTCAGCAGGCAAATTTGATGGCGGCGAGCGAAATTGCGCCACTGGCGCGCTCCCATGCCGTCTTTTGCCGCAACGTTTTCATTTATTTTTCCCGCCACTCCATTCGCCTGGCGCTGGCCTCATTTGCGGCCCGCATGGCGCCCGGTGGTTATTTATTTGTTGGAGCAGCGGAATCCCTGTTGCGGCTGACAGTGGAGTATGAATTGTGCGAGATGGGGGAAGTCTTCGTTTACCGCCGCATCTAGCTTTTTTGAGTTATGCCCGCTCTGGTTCGAGTTTTAATTATTGACGATTCCGCGTTCGTGCGGAAGGTCGTCATGGAAATGCTTTCTGGCAGCCCGTTCATCGAAGTCGTGGGCGCGGCGCGGGATGGGGAAGATGGCTTGGCGATGGCGGCGGCGCTGAAGCCGGATGTCATCACATGCGACCTCACCATGCCGCGCATGGATGGCGTGGAATTCGTGCGCCGGCAAATGGAAGTCTGCCCGGTGCCGATTCTCATGCTGACTTCCGCGCCCGAGGATTGCGCGCCCGCGCTCGCCGCGATTGAGGCCGGCGCGGTCGATTTCGTGCAAAAGCCGACGGCCAGCGCGAGCGATGATTTGCGGAAAGTGCGCGAGGAATTGAAGGAGAAGGTGAAGGAAGCGGCGCGCGCGCCCAAGCGATCCATCCATCCGCTCGCCCAATCCGCCGTGCCGCCATTGTGCATCCGGCAGGCCAGCGGCGTGGATGTGGTGGTCCTGGGAATTTCCACGGGCGGCCCGCAGGCGCTGCGGTATCTTATCCCGCAGTTCCCGGAAGATTTTCCGGCTCCGGTCGCGGTGGTGCTCCACATGCCGGAAGGTTACACCGCATTATTTGCCGAGAAGCTGAACGCCATATCAAAGCTAAACGTCATTGAGGCGTCTCAGAACCAACCTCTGCGAGCGGGCACGGTGGCCATTGCGAAGGCGGGAATGCACCTCCGGTTGAAAAAAGGTCTGGACGGCGCGCCGGTGATGGATTTGACTTTAAATCCCAGCAACAAACCGCATCGCCCGTCGGTGGATGTGCTGTTTCAATCGGCCGCCGAAAGTTTCGGCTCGCGGGTGCTGGCGATTGTCATGACGGGCATGGGCGACGACGGCCGCGAAGGCGCGGCATGGGTAAAATCCCGGGGAGGCATCGTCTTGACCGAGGCGGAGGAATCCTGCATTGTGTTCGGCATGCCCCGCGCGGTAGCGGAGTCGGGCCTGAGCGACGGGGCGTATCCGCTCACCGCGATGGCCGAGAGTATTAGCAGACATTTATGAGCGCAAAAATATTGATCGTGGATGATTCGGGCCTGGCACGGCGGCTCACGCGTCAGATGCTCGAAGAAGCCGGGCACACGGTGGAAGATGTGGACAACGGCAGCACGGCCCTCGAGCGCTACACGCTCAACCGGCACGATTTAGTCGTCCTCGATATGGTGATGCACGGCATGCGCGGGCAGGATGTCCTGGCCACACTGCATCAGATCAACCCGGCCCTTCCCGTCATTATCGTGACGGCTGACATTCAGAAATCGACGCGCGAACAAGTCAAGGAATCGGGCGCGGCGGCCATTTTGAACAAGCCGCTCAACAAAGAGGAATTTATCTCCGTCGTGAACAAAATCCTTGCCGGGGAGGTGGCGTGGACTTAACAGCCAGCCAGAAGGACGCGCTGACGGAACTGATCAACATCGGTTACGCCCGCGCCGCCGGTGTCCTGTCCGAACTCTCCGGCCACCAGATCAGCCTGGAGGTGCCGCACGTGGCGATTCATCCGATTGCCGAAATCACGCCGCTGCTGCAAGGGGTCGTCGCTGGTGAAGTGGCCAGCGTGCATCAGGTTTTTGGCGGGCCGATCGCGGGCGACGCCATTCTGCTGCTCGACAAATCCGCCGCCCTCCTGTTGAACCAATTGTTGACAAAACGCCCGGGGGCGACAGAACTGGACGGCGCCGCCCGCGAGGTCATCACGGAAGTTGGCAACATTGTCCTGAACGCCTGTTTGGGAATCTTCGGCAATTTGCTGCAAGTGCAGGTCACTTTTGCGGTGCCGGATTTGCATATCGAACACGTGCAGCACGTCATTGAGTCCATCACCATCGAGCAGCGCGAACTCCAGTTCGCCTTGATGATTCACACGCGCTTTCATCTCAAGACGAGCGATGTCTCTGGCTATCTGGTCGTCATTTTGAGTGTGACATCGCTGGAGCGGTTAATGATTGAATTGAAGAAATGGGAGGAACGCCAGCTTTCCTGATTTGCGAAAGCCGGAGTCCCTCTGCAAAGCTGAAACCTATGTCTCAAGAGAGCGCCGCCAGCCCGAACACAAGGGAAGCGGCCATGCTGGCCTGGATCGACAATTCCGCTCCGTATGGTGTGATCACCACGGATCGGGAATTTGTCATCCAGAGCTGGAACCGCTGGATGGAAGTCCATAGCGGCAAGTCGGCGGCGGCTGTGGTCGGCGCCAATGTTTTCCAACTTTTTCCCGAGCTTTCGGCCAGGGGGATGGAGGGCCGGCTCTCCCGCGCGCTGGAAGGGCAGGTCAGCGTGCTCTCCACCGCCCTTCATGGCTATCTGATCGACCTGCCGCTTTCCCCCGGCGACAGCGGGTTCAAGCAGATGCAGCAAACCGCCCGCATCGCTCCGCTCCAGCACGCTGGCGAAATTGTCGGGACGATTATTGTTATTGACGACGTCAGCCAGCGCGAATCGCAGTCTTTGGCGCTGCGCCGCCGCCACCAGCGCGACAACATCCTGGCCTGGGCGCTGGCGCACCTTCTGGAGTCGACCGCGCCGCGCAATTCCATCCGCGACCTGTTTTGCAAAATCGCCGGGGAGTTTGATTTTGACACCTACATGTTCTACCTGCGCCCGGCAGGGGCGGCCACATACCGGCTGGCGGCCAAAGGCGGCATTAGCCCCAAGGAGGAAAGCCAGTTTGGCATCCTGGCGGCAGATTCCCCGGTCGGCCAGGCACTGCTGGCGGCGAATTCCTCCTGTGCGTTGAATCATCTGAAGGAGGATCGCACGGGCAACGCGGTCCTCTATCAACTTCTCGGGTTCCAGGCGTGCGCGATCCTCCCGATTTTCAGCGGCGCGGACCGCGTTGGATTGCTGTGTCTTGCCACCCGCACCCGGGTCCTGCTGCCACCCGATGAAATGGAACTTCTCTCCACCATCAGCCAGTACCTGGCGGTGGCCATGGCCAAGGAGGCGACCGCCGGGCAACTGCACGCGGCCCAGGTTCAATTGAGCCAGCACGCCCGCGAGCTTGAGCGTCAAGTCGAGGATCGCACGGCCAAGCTCCGCGAAATCATCCGCGAACTTGAGACCTTTTCCCACACGCTTGCGCACGACTTGCGCGCTCCCATCCGGGCCTTGATTGGCTACTGCCAGGCGCTGAGGGAGGATTACTCCAGCGCGCTGCCCGAACGCGCCCAGGACATTGTCACCCGGCTCAATCACGCCTGCCAGCGGCTGGACGTGCTGACACGCGACATTTTGGAATTGAGCCGAGTCTCGCGCGAGGAAATCCATCTTGCGCCCGTTGACCTGGACGGGGTTGTTTCAGACGCGCTCCTGATGTGCGACGCCAAATCCCAGTTCATCGAGGTGAAGCGGCCGCTGCTTGGAGTCGTGGCGCAGCGAACCCTGCTGCAGCAATGCATCACCAATCTTGTTGACAACGCCCTGAAATTCATCCCGCCAGAGGCCACTCCGCGCGTCGCCATTTGGACCGAGGCGGCCAGCGGCTCCAAAGTGCGCATCATGGTGGAGGATAACGGCATCGGCATCGCGCCAGAGGCCCAGCGAAAAATCTTCGGGATTTTTGAGCGAGGTCTCCGCGCGGCAAACTACCCGGGAAGCGGCATTGGCCTGGCGATTGTTGACCGCGCCTTGCAGCGAATGGGCGGGGCTTGCGGAGTTGAATCGAAAGTGGGCGTCGGCAGCCGCTTCTGGCTGGAATTGCCGGCCGTCGATGGCTCGCCCACGACTGCCCCGGCGCGCGATATTTAGATTATTCCGGCGCCGCTTCGTCGCCGACGTTGGCCTGGCCTTCCACAATATCGGCGACCGTATCGACGTCCCGCTGCGGGCCTGTGATTTTGACACGGCCGATCTTCAATCCGGCGTGGCGGATGCTCCAATGCTGTCCCGGCAGCGGCACTTTTCCGAGCGGAAAACTCAGCACGACAAATCGCCCCTGGTCATTGACCATTTCCACCCTGCCCGAGATGCCGAGGTGTGGCGTGACATACGTTTTGGGCGAAACGGGCGGCGGCGTGTTCACCTGAAGACTCGGAGCGGGATGCCTGCATCCCACCAATAAAACTATCGCGCACATCGAGCCAAAAACAATTCGCATGGCACAAGTAAAATCCGGCGTGCAGAAATCGTCAAGCGGCAGGTAAGGTAGCGCCTCGCCGAGGCGTCCGGGGTGAGGCGCTATTCACGCCGCGCCCCATTAGCATATCCACACGCAACCGGACGCCTTGGCGAGGCGTCCCTACCTTCACTGCGACTCGGCCAATTTGCTCTCGATCTTTTTTATGCGCGGATCCCAATCCTGCCAGGAACTTTGCCACTCGAGCCCGGAAAATTGTCTGCGCGCGGCGGGCAGCAAAGCTTTCAATTTCGCGAATTCGTCCGGCACGGAGGACGGTTTGTGCTTCAAATGGGTTTCGATCAGGTTAAGCCAATTTTCCGGATACTCGGGAGAAAGTTGAATCGCGTGCCGCAAGCACGCCTCCGCCTTGCTCTTGCTGCCAACGCTCAACGGAAAGCCGGGCGCGTCGCGATACAACAAACCCAAATTGCGATCCGCCCCGGCGTAGTCGCAATTCGGATCCAGGTTCAGCGTGGCCAGCCATTCCTTTTCCATCTGTTTGACAACGGAAAGCGCCCCGAGCGTTTTCGTTCGCGCCAGCTGCGCGAGGTTCATGCCGAGGTAATAATGCGCAGCGCCTTTCTTCGGATCGCGGGCCAGCCAGGCCTGGCAGGCATCGATTCCCTCCTGCGCGAATGCTTCTCTGACCTTGTCATCCGGCGCGTTGTCGGCCTTGTCGAAACAGGCGCTGGCGAATTTGCGATCCGCGGCGTCGCTCAACGAATTGGTTTTGTATTCCGCCTTGGCCTCAAGATACGTCTGCTCGATCAGCGCCAGCGTCTGCGCGTCGCGCGCGCTTGCCCAGGCTGCGGCGAAAGCGAGTGCCGCCGCGAGCGAGCGTAATGCGCATTTATTCATGGGCGTTAAGGGCTGAGTCGATGGCGGCTTCAATGTAACCGCCCTGGAGGTCGCTGGCGATGACGAAGCCATTGGGATCAATCAGCACCGTGGTGGGAAGCTTCTCGACGCCGTAGCGGTCCGGCAGGTCCGTGGACGACCACGCGCCCAAATTCGCCTGCGGCCAATCCAGGTGGTTGGCTGCGGCGAAGGTCGCCGCCGCGCTGAAGTTGGTGTCGAGGCACATGCCCAGCATCGCGAAGCGCGGCTCTTTGCCATATTTGACAAATGCCTCCTTCAAGTCCGGCAATGCCTGCATCGACGCCGCGTTCCAACTGGCCCAGAAATTCAGCAGCAGACATTTGCCCTTGTATTCGGCCAGCGTGATTTTCCTGCCGTCGGAATTTGTGACCGCAAAATCCTCCGCGCGCTGGCCGGGGTGCAATTGTGCGACCAGCCGGATGGTGCCCAGATCCAGCGGCGCATCGCTTCTGCCCTCCGGCGAGGCGGGGACGTCGACTTCCTGTTTGTGCAGGTCGATCAGCGGCGTGTGAATCTGGTCCTTGATTGCCACCGTTTCGCGAAGATCCACTGTAAGCTCGTATTTCCCGCCAGGGACATCGTCGATGCGGAAAGAGCCGTCCGGCGAAAAGCGCAGGAGATAGCTGCGCTTGGAAAACCAGTATTGACGCCCCGCCGGCGTTGAATAGTAATCGCGCAGGGCGAGGGAAATTTGCTCGCGCTTCTTCAAAAAGCGCGCTTCAGCGGCTTCCATTTGGTCCGGAGTCCGCGACTGGCTGCGTGCGGCGCGAAATTCTCTGTTGGCGTCGTCGAAGGTGGGAATTCCCGGCGGTTCTGGCGCGACGGACTCAATCCAGAATACCTGTTCCTCCCAGTGAATCGGCTTTGGGTAATTCTTCAGTTCCATTTTGCCAATGACAGGACGGCCCTGGCCGCCGATCGTTACCGCGCGGCTTTCGCCTGGCGCCAGCGTGATATTCGTAATTTCCGTGATGGCGTTCACCGACTCGCCGGAGTGGCGAACACTCGGCGAATAGAACACTTTCACATCCACCGGAGGAACACGCGGGAAAACAAAATGGCCCGAGCCGTCCGTCCTGGCATCGGTGACGATGGAGTAGGGGGGAAGAAGGCGCGGATGCCAAGCGTAGGAATTGAAGGCGTCGGCCAGCCGGATGGTTTCATTCGCGGCGGCCTTCGCCCCGATCATGAGAGTGCCCTCGATGCGCGCCCATGGCTGCAAGCGAACTTCAGCGTTTGTTGACAGCGCCTCAATTTTCACCATCGCAAAACCAGCCTCGTCCGAAACGACCACGGCGTAATCATCCAAATCCGGAGGGAAGGAAAAATTGCCGTCTTTGTCGGTTAAAGTGTTGCGGACCCGCGCCGACGCCGGAGACGGCGCCAAAGATGCGCCTTCCAGCGCCACCAAATCACGCTCCCGGTCCCGCGCAAGAAAAACAGCGCGCCCAGCCGCCGGCTTTCCGTCCGAAGTCAGCAGGACGCCATGCGCGCCGCTTCCTTTTTTCATGCGAAAAGTCATCTTTGCGTCCAGCGAGCGAACGGGTCCTGAGCATTGCGGAAGATAGCCGTCCGCCTCGACGAGGACGGCGGGCGGCGTTTTGCCTTTGACCATCTCGACCACGAAATGGCCGCGCGTCAGGAGTTGCCGGGTTTTTTCAGTCCAGTCAAAATGAACGTGATCGCGATCGAGCTCCCCTTGCGTCAGGTAAAATCCCACCAGCGGCTCACCGGTGGCGTCGTCGACCACATCGCCGACGACGTTCACTTTGACCAGACGCTTTTGTTCGCCGGCCGGTTCGAGATTTTTGACGCCCAAGCCAGATGGCTGCGCTTGCGCGACACCGACAATGCCGCCGAGAGCCACAGCCGCAATCATGAGTGATTGTATGAATTCGCAATGACGCATCCTATGCGAATATCCTACACGCTTTTTATCCCCGCATCCACCTCGAAAAAAGGCCGGAACGCCTCGCCGGGGCGTCCGAAGCTGTGCCAGTTTCCCGGCGCGTTTTTTTTAAGACTCCGCGCTAAAGCTTCTTGGCCGGCCTAGCTCTGCGCGAATTCAACGCCCGCAAAATTCCACGTCCCCGGACCTCTCGGCGAGACGTCTCTACCTCCGGAATCAGTCATTCCCCAGCGCTGCGCCGACAGCTTCCTTGATGGCTTCGCCGCGCAAATCTTTGGCCAGAATTCTTCCATCCGCGTCGATCAGAAAAATCGCTGGAATGCCTTCTACGCCATATTTCGGCGCAACATCAGACTTCGACCATTGGCCGAGAAAGCCTTGAATCCACTTTACGCCTTCTTTGGCCGCGAATGCCTTCGGCGCGGACGGGTCGTTATCGAGGCTCAGGCCGATGATGGCGAAACGATCGAGGCCGCCGAATTTTTTGTAAGTCGCCTTCAAGTAAGGAGTCTCCGCCACGCACGGCCCGCACCAGGTGGCCCAGAAATCCAGCAGCACAACCTTGCCGCGGTAATCCGCCAGGCGAAGCGGTGTCCCATCGACGGTCTTCACTTCAAAAAGCGGCGCGGCGTCGCCAAGGTGGAGCACTTTTTTCGGAGCGAGCGGAATAGTGCCAATGTCAACAACTGCATTTGTCTTCGGGGCGCTTCCTGGCACATCAAGATCCAGCGATAGCCCGGCGATCGGTTCGCTCTTGCCGGCCGGGCCGTCGCGAAGATTCGCATCAAGGTGATACGGGCCTTCCGGCAATTCATCGACTTTGAATGCGCCAGTGGCGTCCACCTCCACGTCATAAGTGCGGTGCGAATCCTGCCAGGCGCGCCCTTCATCGGTCATCAAAAAAGCCTGCAATTCCTCACGCCTTGCATCCTCATCCACGGACTTGAGAGGCGGATCCGGCACGACGTTGGCAAGGGTGAACGCCTGATTTGTCCAGGTAACGCTGCCCTTGTAATCGTTGAGAACAAATTGTCCCGCCAGCGTGTATAAGCGGCCGGACGCGCTGGGATCCGGCTTCATGGCAAAGTCCATGCGCAGATCGCCGTCGCCGACGTCCTTGAGCCGCGACGCCTTCACCGCGTAACCCGGCGCGCCAATGGTGACGACGTAACCGCCAGACATCGACGGAACCCCAACCGAATAATGCCCGTCCGTGGTGGTGGACGACTGCCGCGAATGCGAAATGGCGCGCCCGCTGTAGTTTTTCACATAAACGGTGAAGTCCGTCAGCGGCTTCTTCGTATCCGCGTCCGTGACAAAGCCATCAACGATCGTTTGGTCGCCATCCAATGCCCGGCGCATGACAAAGACCTGCTCCTTTCCATCCGCCATGATGCTCGGCTCAGAGCGAGGATGATATCCGCCCGCCATGAACAAATAGGGATGAGGGCCCTCCGGCGCCGAATCCCAACTGAACCGCCCGTCGTTATCCGACGTCGCGCTCCACTCGAATTCGATGGGCCCGCGCTCCTCGCGATCCATTTGCACCGTGGCGCCGATGACGGGTTTGCCGGATGGTTCGACGATGCGGCCATTGAAAACATTGCCGCGCGCCAGTTCAATTTTCAAATCCGGCATCCCATTGCTGAGCGTCAATAATTGTGCCCAACCGGCCATTCCCGGGGATTGAACCGTCAAATACATTTCACCGGGCCTTAGGTTGAGAATTTTAAATTCGCCGTTGGTGTCCGTCATGAGCTGGGCGGCGGGATTGCGCCATTCGTGATTGCGCGTGACGGTGGCATCGGCGATTGGTTTCCCGTTTGGATCGACAACTTTTCCGAGCAATTCCAGGCCGTGTCCCAAAATCATCGCCGCCTTTCCGGCCAGAAAATCCGCTTTCGGCAAAATCTTAATGGTGGTGTCGCCCAACGCGCCCTCGGCCGCGAAAAGGGTCGGGAAAAAATCAGGATGCACGACGCGGAAGGTCAAACGCTCGAAATCGCGCGGCGCCTCGCCGTAATGCCAATGGCCCTCGGCATCGGTGCGCTCGACGTGATAATTGGGAGCAATAACGCTGCGCGCGCGGTCATCGGTTTCCGCCGAAGATATGCCGGAGAAAATGACGCGCGCTCCCGGAACGGGTTCGCCATTGTCATTCTTGACAGTCCCGCCGATGGACACGCCTTTCTCCATCTTGGCGACTAGATTGGTCGGGATATCCGTGAACTTGTCCCCTTGACCTTTTGACCAGGTGATGGTTTCGCCCACGTAGCCATCCTTGGCCAGGCTGATTCTGTAGGAGAAGTTCTCGGAGGTGGGTTTGGGAACCGGAATGACGCTGACGCCGCCCTTGTCCGTCGGGCTGGCGTGAACCCAGGCGCGAATTTTGACATCGGGAATGGGCTGGCTGGTTTCCACGTCGATGACTTGCAGCGACAGAGTGGCTTCGTTCGTCGAAGCTGGCGCGCTGGTGGAAACATCTGCGCCAGTCTTATTGGTTTGCGCAGCGGCTCCGAATGCAAGAGCGAGCGAGATGACAACAGCGGCTCCGCGCACCAAGGTGCGGGTGGCTCGAATCAGAGCGGCTGTGGCAGCGCAAAACATAAATCCTTATGCCTGTAAGAAGAATACGCGCAGGCCGAGCGGAAAGAAAGTCATTTAGGACGGATGCTGGCGGCTGGGGTGGAGACAGAATTTTTGCCGCCCTTGTCTGTTTGCTTTTGACATGTCGGATTACAGGGGAAAAAAGAATTGAACAGAAGGACACAAAGGACTCAAAGAGGGCAAGGCGATGGCTCCCGCTATTTATGGATGCAGGTTTTTATTGAGGCGCTAACCAAGAAAAAGGAAATTCCCGGTTCTTGCTTTTCTTTGTGTGCTTCGTGTCCTTCTGTTCAATTCTTTTTCCATTCATCGCGGCCGCGGTGACGACCGCGCGCACCGCGGCGCCGATAAGCTCAAAACGTCGTTGCAACCGGTTGCCAAAAGGAGAAAGAAATTTGTGCGGCACTCTTGCGGCTGGCGAAAGCGCGGAGATATTTTGTAGCGCGAATGAGTTCTGGATTGGTTTGGATAATCTCGCTGGCGGCCATCGCCTGCGTTTTGTTCCGCCCGCGCGACATTGCTGAAGCCTGGTGGGCTTGCGGCGGCGCGGCCGTCTTGCTGCTTTGCGCTCTGATCACTCCCCGGCAAGCCGGAAGCGCGGTGCTCAAGGGACTCGATGTTTATCTGTTCCTGACCGGCATGATGCTGCTGTCGGAACTGGCCCGCGAAAAAGGAGTCTTCGATTGGATCGCGGAAATCGCCGCCAGCCAAGCGAGGGATTCCGCGACGCGTTTGTTTTTACTCGTTTACCTTGCCGGGACAGTGGTGACTATTTTTCTCTCGAACGACGCCACCGCTGTTGTGTTGACGCCGGCTGTTTTGACAATTGTGCGGCGATTGAAAG
This sequence comes from uncultured Verrucomicrobiae bacterium, assembly GCA_963764165.1. GTDB lineage: Bacteria > Verrucomicrobiota > Verrucomicrobiia > Limisphaerales > Palsa-1400 > Palsa-1400. The sequence goes on along the minus strand of CAVXRD010000001.1, from coordinate 542,105 downwards.
TGGATCCTGTGCCGCATCTTCTCGGCTGCGCTCTCATTGCGAATGCGGCCAGCTTCGTGCTCCCCATTTCCAACCCCGCCAATCTGGTGATTTTCAGCCAGGGCATGCCGCGACTGTGGGAGTGGATGAAAATCTTCCTCGCCCCGTCACTCGTGTCGATCATAGTGACATTTTTCTGCCTGCGCTGGCTGTCAGGAAAACGACTGCATCAGCCGATTCGCGAGACGCTTCGCCAGACGAAGCTAACGCTGGAAGGCCGGCTGGCCCTGGGCGGTCTTGTCCTTGCGGCAGTGTCGTTGATGGTGGCATCCGCGCTGGGATGGCCGCTGGGCGCGCCAACTTGCGTCGCCGCCGTCGTTGCGACGGCGCTGGTCGCCACGCGCGACAGCCGCGTTCCGCTGAAAATCGCGAAGGGAGTTTCGTGGTCCGTCATTCCGTTGGTGGCCGGATTGTTTGTGATTGTTGAAGCGTTGCAGGGGGCGGGAGTGTCGGACCTGGCCCATCAAAGCGTGAAGTTTTTGGAGAAGCAGGAATTCGCAGTGGGGAAAATGATGGCGGCTGGCGGCGTTGGACTGCTCTCGAACGTCATGAACAATCTGCCCGTCGGCTTGATCTGCGGAAACGTGCTCCACGGAACGCAAACGCAATCGTGGATCATCAACTCAACGCTCATCGGCGTGGATTTGGGGCCGAATCTTTCCGTGACTGGCTCGCTGGCGACGATTCTCTGGCTGATGGCGTTGCGGCGCGAGGGCGTGAAGATTTCCGCATGGGAATTCCTAAAAGTCGGTTTGGTGGTGATGCCTATTTCGCTCATTGCGTGCATTCTGTTGTTGGGGAAATAAGGAGGCGCGCACACGAACCGGGGAGATGATGCATTGCCCTAACCTGAGGCCCGGCTTATTGTCCCCGGACAACGGATGAAACCTGCCATGCCCCAGCCGCGGTGGACGTGCTGGCTCTTTCGAGGGCCTTGGTGGCGTTGCTCCCTGATGTGGCTGGCGGGTGTGGCTGTGCTGACGGGAGCATTTTACGCCGAGGAGGATTGGCGCGGCCAACGAGATTGGAAACGGTATCGCAAGGCCGCGGAGGCGCGCGGCGAGACGCTAGATTTTCTCTCGCTTGTTCCAAAACCTGTCTCCGATGAGGAGAATTTCGCCAAAACCCCCATCGCTCAATCATTGTTTCAAGGCAAGGAACCCATTCTTACCAACGATCTTTTCGCCCGCGCCGACGATTATGTTTTTCATACAAATTACCAATCCTTTCTGGGGCACCGCCATTTTCTGGACCTCGTAGGCTGGCAGAAGGCTTGGATTGCGCTCCAGGCTGGTGAACTGAAGGCTGGTCAAAATTTTGAGTCGGATGAAACGGACCCGGACGCTCGGCGATCTGCCGCTTTGGCGGTCTTGGAAGGAATGAAGCCGGATGACGAGGCCTTTGCTGAACTTCAAGCGGCCAGCGCCCGGCCTTCCTGCCGTTTTCCCCTCAATTTCGACGCGGAGGATCCTGCGCAGATTTTGTTCAGCCATCTTGCTAATATCAAAAGAATTTGCCAGCGACTGAATCTGCTGGCGGGCGCAGAACTGGCGGCGGGGAAACCGGATTTGGCGCTGAGTCATGTGAAGCTGGCGCTCTATTTGACAGATTCCGTCAAGACGGAGCCTGTTGTCATCTCCTCTTTGGTTCGTATATTTGACTTTCAAATCGTGATTCAACCAATCTGGGAAGGCTTGGCCGAACACCATTGGGATGAATCACAATTGCTGGATCTCCAGAAATGTCTGGAACAATATGATTTTCTCGCGGACATCGTTCAACCAATCATAGGGGAGCGCACATTCGGGATACGTGAAATAGCGCATTTGAGAAAGACAGGTCTCGGCCAGTTGGATGACCTCTACTATCTTGAAATCGGCGATTCCGACAACATCGGCCAGCCGACCTCGCATAAAAAGTTACTTGATCTGGTGGGCAAAATCATGCCTTCCGGATGGTATGATCTGGAAACTCTGGGATACTGCGAGTCTTTTGACGCTCGAATACGGGGAATTTTCGATTCGCCTGCGAAACGGGTCTTCCCAGCGATCGACGCGTCGAACCGCGCAGGATTAACCAGAAAATTTCGAGAGTCCTCCGAGCGCCTGTCGTTGAAGTCCATCGTGCAACATTGGGCCATGTCGGCAAATCTTGATTTTTTAAGCAAATTGATCATCAGAGCAGCGGCGTCGCAGACAGCCGCCAACCAAGCCGCCATCGCCTGTGCCCTTGAGCGATACCGCCTGGCCAACCGGCAATTCCCGGAGACCTTGGACGAGTTGACACCGAAATTTATGTCTCAAGTGCCCAACGATGTGATCACCGGAAAGCCCTATAAATATCACCTAACAAAGGACGGCCAGTTCGTTCTTTACTCGGTGGGCTGGAATGAAACGGACGACGGCGGTGTTAATGGCAAGAAAATGTTCGACGAAAAAGAAGGAGACTGGGTGTGGGAATACCCGGTTCATTTATGGTGACTTCCGAGAAATCCGCGCTCGCCTGGTTTTCGCCCGTGCGGTTCGCCATTTTGCTGGCGTTAATCCTTGCCGCGAGCTTTCCCAAGGTCGTTCTTGCGTGGCGCGCCTTCGGTTATGGCGACGCTTCGCAATTCGCCTACCCGTTTGGATATTATTTGCGCGAGTCCATCCGGCGGGGAGAGATTCCACTCTGGAATCCGCTCAATAGCTGCGGCATTCCGTTCCTGGCCCAATGGAACACCATGGCGCTTTATCCGCCCGCGCTTTTTTATGTGATCTTCCCAATGCCGTGGTCGTTCGGGATGTTTTCCCTTGGCCACATGTTTCTTGGCGGAATGGGAATGTATTTTCTAACGCGGCGCTGGACGGGAAATTGTTTTGCAGCATCCCTGGCCGGATTGGTGTTTGCCTTCAACGGATTCACCTGGTACGGCGTCATGTGGCCGTATATGGAAGCCGCGATGGGATGGATGCCGTGGGTTATCCTGTTGCTGGAGCGGGCGCGGGAGGAGGGCGGGAAATTTATTGTTTACGCGGCGCTGGCGGTTGGCTTGCAGCTTCTTTCGGGCGGGGCGGAATTAGTTCTCCAAACAGCAGTCATTGCGGTATTGCTGGCCGCCGCTGACTTGGCCGCGCGGCCCAAAGCGCAATGGCAAATTTTCGCGCGAAGCCTCACTCCGGCGATTCTCGGCGCGGGTCTGGCGATGGCCCAAGTGCTTCCGTTCGTGTCGTTCCTCGGGCAGTCGCATCGAACCGCCGATTTTGCCACAAGCGACTACGGACAAATCGCCGCGATGCCGTTGACGGGATGGATCAATTACTTCGTGCCGCTGTTTCACTGCCAGCCAAATTACAACGGCGTTTACATGCAGGCGAACCAGCCGTGGACGGGATCGTATTACGTGGGAATCAGCATAGTCGTATTGGCGCTGTTGGCGGTGTGGCGCTCGCGCGATGTCCGCGTCCGGTTGCTCGCCGGCGTGGCGGCGGTCGGGTTGCTCATGTCGTTTGGGGAGGGCGGATTCGTCCAGGAATTTGCTGTCAAGCTCATTCCCATTCTCGGTTTTATTCGCTTCCCAGTGAAGTATGTGATGATGGTGACGTTTGCCCTGCCGTTGCTGGCGGCCTTTGGAGTCGTCTGGCTGACGAAGGCCGAGCCGGAGAAGTGGCGCGTGGAGTGGAATCATGCGAAACGACTGGTGTTCGCTGCGCTGGCGCTGGTGGCCACCGTGGTGGCGTTCGAGAAGTTGCATCCGCAAGGTGACGACTTTGGCACAATTCTCGGCAACGCCGGGCTGCGATGTGTGTTCTTGATTGCCACGGCGGGCTGCATCCCGTTCGCCTTCCGGCTTGGCGGCGCGAAGACACAACGCTGTGCGCAGGCAGGCGTGCTTTTTCTGGCCTGGATGGACGTGCTGACGCACGCGCCGGACCTAAGCCCGACGGCGTCGGTGGGGCAGTTCGAGCCGGGCATGGTTCGCCAGTTGTTCGGCTGGCGTGATGAGATGCGCGCTGGAACCACCCGCGCCATGCGGGGCAAAGAGACCTTTTGGGTGATGCTCAACCACGGCTCCAAGGATCCCGATGACGATCTCCAGGCCCGCCGCTACTCGATGTTCATGAACCTTAATTTGCTGGATGACGCCGCGAAGTTTGATGGATTCACGCCGCTCGATTCGCCTCTGTATTTGAATATTTTCAAAGGAGTTTATTTTGGAACCAACGACGCCGTGGGACTGCTGGATTTTTTGGGAATTTCCGAAATCGGCAATCCCACCAATGTCTTTGGATGGAATCATCGACCGACAGCGCGCCCGTTGATCTCCGCTGGTCAAAAGCCAATTTTCCTCAGCGAGGCCAATGCGCTGACCACGATTTTTTCCGACCAATTCGATTCGTCGCGCCTCGTCTGCCTGCTGGACGATGCGCGGAATGCCGTGCATGCGAGCGGCGGCGGGGGCTCCGAAATTCTTTTCCCGCAATTCTCCGCGCACGCAATCCATTTCAAAACACAAAGCGCCACTCCTGCGATGGTGGTGATCGCTCAAACATATTTTCCAAACTGGCGCGCCCGCGTCGATGGAAATGAAACGCCATTGTGGCGGGCCAATTACGCGTTTCAGGCGCTCGAAGTTCCCGCCGGCGCGCACGAAGTTGATGTCATATATAAGGACGCGGCCTTCGAAACCGGAGTGGTCATCTCCGCGACCTCACTCGTGGCGTGCGGTGTATGGCTCATCGCATTTCGCAAGGGCGTGGTTAAAGGCGCGTGAGCCTATAATAGCGAAACGAGGTAGGGACGCCTCGCTGAGGCGTCCGGGGATGTGGAGTTTTGCGGGCGTAAAATTTCGTCCAAAGATCCGGCAAATCCGAAAGAGTCTTCGCGCCCAGCTTTCGAAAAAATGGCCGTGCTCGAATGCTGCCACAGCATCGGACGCCTCGGCGAGGCGCTACCTTTTCGGGGCCATGCGCCGCACCGCATCAATAGCCGACCAACCGGTAGAACATTTGCGAACTGGCGCTGGTGGAATTGGTGATTGTCATCGAAGCCTGGGTCGCGACGAAATTTGTTTGCGCCACCCACGATGGGTTGGCGAGGTTCGTTGTCGCTTGCAGCACGTATGTCTGCCCGGTGGAAAGCCCGCTGGCCGACATCACGAATGTCCCTCCCGAGGGCGACATGGCCGCGCTGATCGTGGCTGGCTGCAACGGCACTGTTGGAACGCCGTAAGCCGCGAGTTCTGTATACCCGACGCCGCCGTTTTGCTGGCCCGCGGAGAAATTCCAGGTGAGATAGCGAACGCCCGTCAAGTTCGCCATCGCCAGCGACGTGACAGTGCCGCCCGTGCCGTTGGTAGTGGGATAAGGCGACGGGTTATACGAAACTGTGGCAGCAGTGAAATAATTTGAACCATCCGGCGACCAAAGGACGCTGTAATTGGCATCTTCGCGGCCGTTGTCGCGCCAGGCCGTGTAAGTCGTAAGATTGGTTATGGTGTAGCCCGCGTTTGAGGGACCTGCACCGAGATTATACGTGATGTAGCCGCCGCTGATTTCAACGCTGTAATTTGTCGTGTTCGGCGCGCCGATTTTTCCATCGCGCAGGTATGTGTAAGGAAATTCGTTTTCCGGGCCGAGCGCGAGTTGGTTTGAAACAACCGTTGTCGAGGAGTTGGTGATCAGATCGCCGGGATGCAAAGGCGGAAAACTGCCGCCCGCGTAGACGGCGTCCGTCTCGGTCGCGCTCACCTGGATTTGCTGCGGCGCAACAAAGAAATAATTTCCCGAACCGACGGCATACATCGCCGCGCCATTGGAATAGCCAAGATACGCGACGCCCGGCGACGAACCCGCGGGCATCCCGCTTTCGGTGACGCCGTTGGTGTTGATCGTCGGCACCAAGACTTGCGCCGTGGTGTTTGGCGGGATCGTCACGGCGAGATTTAATTCCCCGCCGAAATTCGTCCACGCCGTCGAAATCATTCCGCGCGCCGAGTCGTAGCTGGTGGCTGCCCATGTCAGCCCGTTCCCTGGTATCGGCGCGATTTGGATCGTTTTGTATCCTGGGCTGGTGGAAGAAATTCCTCCCACCGCATCGTAGAGATATTGCCCGACAGCGCCAAAGGAATAGTGGTTGAACGAATTCATCGTCTGCGTCTCAAATCCCGCCGCAGGCGTCCAGCCGTCCCAACGCTCCCACATGGTTGTCGCGCCAAGCGTCACCTGGTAGAGCCACGACGGATACGTTTGCTGGAGCAAAACGGTGTAGGCCAAGTTATCCAATCCCGCGAGATGCAGGGCCGGCAGAAGCCGCGGCGTTCCAATAAAACCCGTCGCCAGATGGTAATCGTAGGAAGCAATGGAATTCGCAAATTGCTGCGAGATTTTCGAGGCAAGGTTGGTGGGAACCAAGCCGAAGGTGTAAGCCAGCGCGTAACCCGTCTGGCTGCTGCCGTCGGAAAAAGCGCCGCTGGAATTGAAGAAACTGCCGAAGGCGTTGGCGATATTGCTGTGCAGCGTCGCATACATAACGGCGTCATTCGTGCGCCCGATGGCTCCGGCCATTTCCGACATCGCTTGCGCGTAACCGGCATAGAATGCCGTGTCAATGACCTGTTCTGAAGCCGCCCCGCCGAGGTTTAGCCAATCGCCCAAATCACCGGGCGTGCTCGGCAAAGTATAGCCCGAGGTGTAGTTTGAAAGATACGCGCCGTAACTTTGCATCGCGGCGTAGTTGTCGGCGATGATGTTGGTGTCGCCATATGCGCGATAAATCGTGTCGGGGCAAATCCAACTGGCGTCGCTCCATGCGATGCCGGCCGTCCCGACACTGAGGTCCGGGGCAACGTTCGGCATTGAGCCATTAGCGTAGATGCTGTCTTCGTCATACGTTAGCATGTGGCGGCGGAAAAACGATTGAATGTCGAAGTTGTAGGCCGCCGTCGGGATAAAGAATTCCGTGTCACCCGTCCAACCCATGCGCTCGTCGCGCTGCGGGCAATCGGTCGGGACTTCGAGGTAATTTCCTTTGTGGCTCCAAACAATGTTGCTGTAAAGATGATTTAGCAGCGGGCTGGAACTCTGGAAACTGCCGGTCGGCGCCATATCCGAATGAACAACCACCCCAGTTACGGCAGCGACCGTCGGCGGCGTCGAAAGACCGCGGATTTCCACATAGCGGAATCCGTGGAAAGTGAAGCGCGGCTCGAACGTCGAAACGCCATTGCTGGAAAGAATGTAGGTATCCGTCGCCTCCGCCCCGCGAAGATTTGCCGTGTAAATGAGCCCGCCCGGATTGAGCATTTCGCCGTGGCGCACTGTGATGATGTCGCCGGCGTTCCCGGAAACGGTGATGCGCGCCCAGCCTGCGATGTTCTGGCCGAGATCAAACGTGTAACATCCCGCCGCTGGCTGGGTCATGTTCGTGGCAGGAATATTCTCAAAACAGCGGGACGGTTCGGTAATGGCGCCGGTGATTAGAAAACCGCCGTTGCCGGGAATGGAATTCGGGCCGCCGTAGTATGCGCTGAGAACCACCAGCGTTTGCCCGCTGCCGCCGAGCGAGATCGCAGTGTTTTCCGCATATTGAACCGTTTGAGTTATGCCATTCAGCGAATACGTCAAGGCCAGCACCTTGGCTACGCCATAATCGGGATCGCCGCCCATGGTTGTGTTGTTTACCGTGAAATTGAGCGTGTTGTTGTGGACGAAACTCGCCACTAGCGACGTGACATTGGTGTAGCCAAATCCCGCCGCACCAGTTCCAGTGGCCACCGGCGACCAGGCGCTGTCGACGAAGTTTGTCATGTCCCAGCCGGGCATTTCCAGACGCGCATCATATTTGGAGCCCATCAACAAATCGCCGAACTGGATTGGCCCGTAGCTGGCTTTCCATGAATTGTCGGTGACAATGGTTTGCTGGGTGCCATCGGCGAGTTGGAGAACAAGCTGCGCCATGAAACGCGGGACGCCGCCGTAATTGCAGCGCGTGCCCTTGAAGGCGAGATCGCTCGCATACCAGCCATCACCCAGAATCGCGCCGATTGTGTTTGAGCCGGCTTGCACGAGGCTCGTGACATCGTAAGTCTGGTAGTAGACGCGCTTGGTAAATTGCGTCCAGCCGGGAGCTAGCACGTCCTTGCCAACCTTCTGGCCATTCAGGTGCAATTCGTAGGTTCCAAGGGCGGTGACAAAAACGGTCGCGCGCATGACCGTTTGGCCGACTGAGAAATCCTTGCGCAAATACGGCGCCGGCATGCGCGGCAAATCGTTCAACGACGGCGTGCCCCAGGCATTGCCGTTGCCACCACTCGCGTTCGGCCACGACGAGGCGTTGAACGAAACTTGAGTCCACGTCGGCGACGGCAATTGCGCCGCCTGCCAGGTGCCATCAACTGGAATATTCGTCACGGCGCCCGAAGCATATTGCACAACGAGCTGCCCGATAACGGTGGCTGGAACCTGGTCAGAATTGGTGGCGGAAAGACCCAGGACATTTGTGCCCGCGTGGAGCAGGGGGGTGACGTTCATCAGCGCCGTCGCTTCCCAGCGGGCGGCGTCGTTCGTTGTCCGCGTGCCGTTCACGTAGGCGATGCAGTAGTTATCCGCGTAAACGCAAAACACCGCGTTGGTGATCGTCTGATTTGTGGGCAGGACAATTTGTTTGCGAAGCGAAACTTGATTGACTCCCGGCGTGCCGGTGCCGGATGGCAATCCCACCCAGCTCAGCCCCGAGGTGTTGAAGGTGGCGATGGGCGCGAGTTGCGGCGAGGTGGGGGAATACGCGGCGTCGTAACCGATCCATTGCGCGAGCCAATTGGTTTGGTGGATGAGGCCCATCGACCATTGCGCCGAGGCGCTCCAAGGGGACGAGAGTCCATTGCCGTCGTAAACGCGCACCTGCCAATAACAAACTTCGTTGTTCGTCAGCGCTTTGCCCCCATACAAGGCGTGGAGCGAATCCGAACTCGCCACCATGCCGCTATCCCACAAATCCGAACCGCCGGCCTGCGAGCCGACTTGAACCTCGTAAGCCGTCTGTGTCATTCCGCGATAGGCGGTTCCCGTTTGCGCGCTTTGCAACTGCCAGCTCAGCGTCGGCGTCGTGTCATCGATGCCCATCGGATTGGTGCGCGCATCGCAGTGCAAATTGAATGGTTGGAGCGCGGATTGCTGCGCCTGCAACAAAAATGCGTGAACGAAAAATGCAAGAACCGCGGCAAGACGGCAGGCCGCGCGTAATGGATAAATGGATTTCAAAATAGCACGTTGGAAGAGTTTAGTCGCATTGGGCGTCGAATCGTTTTTTTGCGTTCCTTGGGCCTTGCTCAACTCCCAATAGCTTACCCAAGTATATACCGTCACTGCTCAGTGCCTTCAACCAAAACCACCTCACCATTTCAGGTGATGCCTGCTCACCCGTTTATGGTATTTGAGCGCGCGGGCTGGAAATGGAAGACTCAACGCGACCTGTCGTTGTGTTGCTCTGCGCACTCATCTTCTCTGCGCGAAAATTCTTTCCCAGTCGAGGGTCAAGCTGCGTGTGGACGCGGTAAGCAGCAGTGACGATCTGTGCGGAAATCTGATTTGGTTCATCGTGGCATTAAACGCAATCGCGCAGAGGCGCGGAGAGCGCAGAGTTTCCTCGCCGAAATGAATCAAATTCGGCACTGCTTTTCCTCCGAAATCGTCGGGGAACCGAATTGTTGCGGTTAAAGTGTTGCGTTAAGCCGAGTGTCTTTTGTAACAACCACGGAATGAAATTCTGTCTCGCCATTCTTTTTATGACGGCGGCTTGCTGCACGTCCCGCGCGCAGCCTTTTTCCCCTTTGGAATCCAATCTGCTGGCCGCTGTGCGCGCCGCGCATTTTGAAAATGTGATTGACTTCGGCGCGGGCAATGAGAGCCGGCCTGTCAGGGCGCATCTCGGCCAGCCGGGACGCAAAATCGCGCATCCTCCAAACGTCAACGTGGCCGTCATCCAGCTCGATGCCTCAGGAAAGATGGTGGATCGCGCCTACGTGATCCTTTCGCGGGATTATCCCGACGGCCTGGTCGTGCCGCTGGATAAAAGCCTCTGCGCAAGCGCCGTCCGCTTCCTTCGCTGGGACATCGAACGGTCGGACGGCGGCACGTTCTCCCCGGACGACGGCAACCAGCTTTCCGCCAAAGGCTGGACGGACAACCCGCCATTGACGGAAGCCGACGACATCCTTCCGGGCCGCCAGGGCGCGCCTTATCGTTTCATGGCCCCGTATCCCGCCTCGCTGTTCAAGATCATGGTTGCCTTCCATGCCATGCGCATGGTTGATGCGGGAAAAATTACCCTCGATTCCGATTACACGTATGCCGTCCAAGGCGCCTCGCCGGAAACGCGAAAAATTCGCGAGTGGATAGACCCTATGCTCACTGTGTCGGACAACCACGCCACCAGCGCGCTGCTCAAGATGTTTCATGATAAGAACGAAATCGAACCGCTCAATCGCGAGTTCCGCGACATGAACCTGGTCACCCTGCAAATCAACGGAACCAACCCCAAGGACGGGCGGACCTGGTCGCCCGGACAAATTCACATGACAGCCTGGGACGTCGCACGTCTCTTCTGGCTGATCGACGGCGGCCCGGCCACGCTGTGGACAGGGGCCGATGGCAAACCCGTGAGCGCGCAAACTCTTTCCGATTCGTCGCGCGCCTACCTCAAAAAGACCCTGTCCGATCAAGCCTTCAACAATGCCCTCACGACGGCCAACATGCCCGGCAAGCCGCACATTCGCCCCGGCATTCCCTCGCGCGTCTCGGAGCGCTGGATCAATCCAGGCACCGGCCACGTCGTGGTGGGTGAAACCGATTACGGAGTGGATATCCGCGAAGCCAACGCCAGGGCCGAGGTCAATTTCGCCCACAAGACAGGCTGGACCTTCAACTACGGCTCAGACGCGGGCATCGTGTCATCCCTTCCCGGCAAGCCATTCCGGCATTACATCATCGCCATCATCGGCAACCTGGGCGAGCGCTACGCCGACGAGGAATTCGCGGACAGCAAAATATTCCCATCCCACATCCGGGACAATCCGATCGCCTACACCCAGCGAATCCCGGCGCTTGGCAGGGAGATCGATGAGTTCGTAACGCGCCTATCTGAGTCAAACAAATGAGCCAGTCTGTCGCAGGTTGGAAGAATGGAGTTCCGAAATCCGCGTGTAATTATGCGATTATGTTGGTCTGACGCCTTTTTTCCCTTGTTAAACCGAAACCCGCCAATTTACTTGAGTGATTAGCCTCTCTTGGCGCGAAAATCTAAGTTCCGATCTTAACGGGTTGCAGTAAATTGTGTGAAAGGGCTTTTTTCGAAAATTGCGGACGACGAACAAATAAAATCGTGAGGACAGAAAATCGGCAATACGGTGTTCCTTCTCTGTGAGAGATATTGCTCCCCGGGCGGTGTTCAAACCCTTTACCTCAACTGCCAGAAAATCGTCCGATTTTGATTTTCGTAATCGAAAGTCAAAACCGCACCCGAAATCTGTGACGTTCTCCAGTGAATAATCCGCCAGCGTCGGGAGAGTCGGGTGAACCTCTTCAAAGTATCTTTCCGCTGCCTGACCCGTTATCAGGCGCTTTGCGAACGAGCTTTCTCTTCCTTCCTCGGATTCAATCTCTTCAGTAATGAGATCAAGCGAACCCCGTTCGTAAATCAAGGATTTCAATAGCGCAGCAAAATCGTTTAGCGACAACTCTCCGTAATTGTCGCTCGCAATTTTGCAGTAATCGCGCATCGCTCGTTTGTGCCATCCCTTCCTTTTTGACGAATGGATTGGATCAAATTCGTCGCGGTAGTTTTTGATTGAGGCAGGGCGAGCGCCCAATGCGAAACCGATAGCATTAAAGGCTTCGGTAAAACTTGCGAATCCGAGTGAAAGTAATCCTTCCCTGTCAAATCGAGAGAGAAACAGACCTGCAAGAACCTGTTTAGTTCGCAAGTCTTTCGGTACGAGTTGCTCGTCGAGAAACGGCACAGTCATCAGTTGCTTCGAATTGACTTAGGATCAGACGGGTAGCCCACAGACATTGAGCGCTTCGTCAGTCCAAAAAAGGAGCGGCGGTCGTTTCACCAATCGTGGACTTGCCTCCAAACGCTTAATCAATCTCTCCAACGAGGTCAACCGTTTTCAATCATAATAGTAGCTGCGACCCATTTACGGGCGTGCGACAAATTTCTTCGTGGCCTTGTCGTAAAGAGTCTCGTGCATCCACAACTTCCAAAAACTCAAGTTTACCGATGGCATGGTGCGCAACCTCAGTCTTTGCTGGGGGCGACTGGGCCAGTATTGGCGAATTGTTTTGCTATCTGTTGCCTGACTGACAGTTTCGCTGGCTGTGGCCGTCCATCGCATCAAGAAACCCCTTATTCATACGGGTTTTAACAACTTGAACGCAAATTCACACAGGTTTTTGATTAGTCTGTGTTGATCTGAGTCCGTCTGCGGCTATTTTGTCTGGCGCGTCGCCTTCTGGCCCATCGGCTTTGCGGCGCTATCCACAACAGCAATCACTTGAGTTGCTGCCCCCCACAATCGTGGCAATAAAAAACCCGCCACATTTGAGCTTGGCTTGCGCCAGAGGCTTGGCAGGTATGCTGGAAACTACAATACCTAAAGATGGGTTTTCGGCAACTCTTATTTTGTCTCCATTCTAAATTCGGGTGTGATTGAAAGTGGGGGGAATATTTGGGCGGACACGCAGGTCCGCCCTACCAAAGTAAGGTAGGGCGGTGCTGCGTCGCCGCCCTGATATTATTGAGAGCCTCACTACATTCAATCAAACCCTCTTCATTCCACCAAAGGGGCACTTTGCCATTGATGGATGGGGAATGCCATCCAAAGAACGACCGAGTAGCGATCTCGCTTGTCGCCAGAAGGATGATACGTGGCCGCAAAAGTGGAATGCGGTTTTTCGAGTCCTCTCATTGGACCCATTTCCAACCACATGTGTGGCAATGATTTGTGCATGATGGCTGGCAGATGTCAGTCGTTTTATCGCCTTGCTTCGTGGGCGTCAACGGACTAAATTGCAGCCATGAGCGTGGCCGCCATGCCCAGCACCGAGAGCGATTCCTTGATCGTCCCGCCGAACTTCATCGAACGCGCCACCAGCCGAATTTTCCAGGAACTAACCGCCGATGCTGAGGACTGGGCGAACATGGCCAGCCCCCTGCGCATGTACCCATGGACCCATTTCGTTGAGAACCCCAAAGTTGAGGAGCTGCGCAAACACAAAGCGACATTGGAAACGATGATTGCCTTTGGCGAACTCTTGTCATCCGCTACAAGCACTCCGGCCTTCCCGGATCGGGATATAGCCGCTATGGTTGCCGCCACCCAGCGGATGCTCAAAGACGACCTCGCCATGTGGCATGGCAACAGACTCACCGATGCCCAAGCCGAGGAACTCCTGCAAAAAGTGTTTCCTGAATGAATCCGGAGTTGGAGGCCCTGATATAGGCTTATCTGGCCTTGGGTGAATGCGACTCCCGGCAGCGTCAGCATCGGCAGGCCGATTATGAGGCGCGGTTGGAAGACGCTTTGAAAAATACCCCAGGTGTTTCGCGTGAAATGTTTACGGAAGGCATTCGCCGCCGCGCCCTCGCTTTCGTCAAAGCACAGTCCCGTCCCCCGACATTGCCCCCGCCGGCGTGATTTCAAGATGCTTATCTTGAATTGTGGCGTCCAATGAGCATTGACCAATGAATGCGCAACGCGGACCCGGATTAACGACGCGCGCGAAACCCACTGCAGGTTCTTTTCCTGAGTTCGGGCGTTCCAGATTAAATTTTCCCCATTAATCGTGCCGAAAACACTCTGGTAGGTTTTCCATCCCGCGCCGTCCGTGCCAAAGTGCGTCCATGCATATGCAAGGTCATATTGAGGGAAGAAGCGCAGCGCGCCACTTCATGTTCATGCGCCCCAGTCTGGTTGCCCTGTCATTGGGGCCGTCCAAACGGATTTCGCCGGAAAGAGAGCATTGCACCCTATATCACCCTATAACACTTTGCGTCTTTTTGAGCCTCAAACGTATACCCGGCGCGTTTAAAACCCTCTTCCGCATTTTTTCTCCAAAAATCGTGCCAAAAAACCTCTGGTAGGTTTTCGTTTTCGCGGCGGATGTGTAAAAGTGCACCCATGACAGCGAATTGTCATGGGGCTGACCCGGGCGCAGGGCGCGGTTCTTCGTTTGATCGAAGGCCTGGCGGCATATTTGCATTTTGGTTTATTTTCCTGCTCTACGATGACCATTTGTTGCGAGCCGTGGCCGGAGTCGCAATCTCACTTGTCGCGTTCGCGAATTTTTTATCTGCGTTGATCTGCGTCCATCCGCGGCATTCCCTTTCTGAGATTTGCCAGACTTGTTTGACTCAGGCATGAATTGCTGCTAGTAAGCCCAACAGATGGACTCCACTTTCTTCATTCCTTCTTTGAGTTTGCGCCCATTCATTCGCGCCGGGGTTTGTTCCAAGAAATCGCTGGCTCGGGTCCGTCTCGTTTTGATCGCCGCCAGCCTTTTGGCATTTGGCCTGATGGCATTCGGCCAGCCAACCAATAGCCGCAACCTGAAAGTTGCCGCCACTGGCGCCGAAGATTTGACCAACAGCCTCGGCAACTGGATTTGGGACTCGAAAACGCAGGATCGCCAGACGTGCCGGTTATGGAGGTCCTTTGAAATCCCTTCCAAGTCGGCCATCATCCACTCGCGGCTGTTAGTCACCGCCGACAACGAATACACGTTGATGCTCGATGGCCGCGAACTGGGGCATGGCGCGGAGTGGCGCGAGTTATATGATTACAACATCACGCCGCTGCTTTCGCCCGGCTGGCACACACTCGCCGTGACCGCCTACAATTCCTCCTCCTTCGCCGGGATGATTTTTGGTTTGCGGATCGATTTCGCCGACGGAACAACGATGACGATTGGGTCGGACCGAAAATGGCGCATCGTGCCGGAAGGGAGCCGCCATTGGGAAACATTGACGGTCGCCCCGGAAGATTGGCCGCGCGCGACCATCGTTGGATTTCTAGGAGATACACCGTGGTGGGAAAAGCCTGAGAACGTGAATCCCATGCCAACGCTTTTGCCAATCCAGCTCTATTTCTGGCAAACGGGATGGTTCCAAATCCTGCTGGCATCAATACTGGCGGTGGCCCTCATCATCACTGGCCGGCTCATTTCCCAATTGTCGACGCATCGAAAAGAAGAGTGGCTGCTCAAGCGCGAGCGCGCCCGCATCGCCCGCGATATTCACGACGATCTCGGGTCGCGCATGACGCAGTTGGTGCTGCATGGCGAAGTCGCCCAGAGCGAACTGCCGCCCGATTCCACCACCCGACAGCAGATCGACCGCATCTGCGAGGAAGCGCGCGGCGTTCTTTCCACGATGGACGAAATTCTTTGGGCCGTCAGCCCGCGCCACGACACGTTCAGCGATTTTTCGTCCTACGTGTGCGGTTACGCGCAGGAATATTTGAAGCCGACGCAGATTCAGTGCCTGTTCAATATCGCCCCGGAAATGTCATCGCTGGTTTTGGCGCTGCCGGTGCGCCGCGCGCTGCTGATGGCAATCAAGGAATCGCTCAACAACGCCGTCAAATACTCGGAAGCCAGCGAGTTGACGCTGCGCATCAGCTTTCATGGCGAGAAACTATTGGTGGAAATCGCCGACAACGGGCGCGGCTTCGACAAGGCGAACCTCAAACCGGGCCGCAACGGGTTCACCAACATGGCGGAGCGAATTCGCGAAGTGGGCGGGGCGTGCGATATTGCCAGCGAGCCGGGAAAAGGCTGCCGGATTCAGTTTAGCCTTCCCTTGAAGAAGTCGCGGCGATATTTTTGGAGCCGCTTCGCCAAGGTGCAGCCCGCTCCCGAGCCAATCATCGAGACGAAGGCATTATAAAAAATCATGTCTGTGAAACTTTCAGCGCCGCCATCCACCGCGGCAGAGAAGCCAGCCGGCGGCAGGGGCGCAGCCGGAGCGGCGCCCAAAACACCCATCCGCGTCGCATTGGTCGAAGACCAGCCGAAGGTGCGTGACAGCTGGGTGCATCTCATTAATTCGTTCAAGGATTTCACCTGCGTCTGCGCTTGCGCGACGGGGGAAGAGGCGCTGCGCGTCATTCCGCCAGAAGAGCCGGACGTTGTGCTGATGGATATTTTCCTGCCGCGCATGTCCGGCATCGAATGCACTTCCAAGATCAAGACGCTTTTGCCCGCCGCGCAGATCGTCATCCTGACGGCGATGGATGATCAGGAACTGGTGTTTCTGGCGCTGGAGGCGGGAGCGGATGGTTATCTTCTGAAACGGACGAAGCCGGCCGAGTTGCGCGCGGCATTGCTGGATGTGCTCGGCGGCGGCGCTCCGATGACGAGCCAAATCGCCCGCCGCGTAATCGAATCGTTCCGGCGCAAAGCGCAGGTGCGCGACGAGTCGACGCATCTTTCGGTGCGCGAGGAGCAAATTCTTCTGCTGTTGGCCCAGGGCTATTCGAACAAAATCATAGCTGACAAGCTTAACCTGAGCATCGACACCGTTTGCAGCCATCTGAAACATGTCTTCAGCAAAATGCACGTGCGCTCGCGGACGGAAGCCGTGATTCGCTACATGGCCTCCAAATCGCAGACTGGAAGTTAAAGCAGAGGGGATGACGAGCCGTCCCCTAAGTCTTATAGGTCCTATAAGTCCGATCTTCTTGCGAATAATGAAAATGCCTCGCGGCCTCACCCTACCGATTTCGGTTAACCGACACTCACCGAATCTAGGGATAGACCCCCGCCTGTGCTTGCGGCTAAAATTGAGACGCAATTAAGCACTGCTATATATTGAACTCGGGAGAAATTGCCGCGATGGACAGGGCTGACGGGCACACATTGGATGGCATTCTCGCGGGAAGTTAAAGATACATTTTAATGAAACGCCTCTCCCAAACTTTCATTGCGCTCACTCTTCTCGCAACCAAATTGCTCGCCGCTGATGTCGCAAATCTGCGCTGCGAGTACCTGGACAATCCGCTGGGGATTGACTCGGTTCAGCCGCGATTGAGCTGGATCATCACCTCGAATCGCCGGGGCGAAAGGCAATCGGCTTACCAGATTCTCGTTGCATCTTCGCCAAAACTGCTGAATTCCAACCAAGGCGATTTGTGGGATAGCGGCATCGTTTCTTCGGCGGACTCGACGCAGATAGTTTACAGGGGCAGGCCGCTTTCCTCACGGCAGGATTGCTACTGGAAAGTGCGCGCATGGGATCAAACAGGCAGTGCGAGCCACTGGAGCAAACCGGCTCTTTGGGAGATGGGATTGCTCCAGCCATCGGACTGGAATGCTCAATGGATCACGGGCGAATCCCTCGCGACGGCCACAGGACGCGAACTAGTCATTCAAAAGGCCGTCTACAGTTCAACAGTTGGCGGCATGCGGGCTGACGTGACAGCCAAGCTTTCCAGCCACATCGCGAATAACCGCCTGGTGATGCTGGCGGACAATAAGGCGCTCGGCCCCGATCCCGCCCCCAACCAAAAAAAGACGCTGGAAGTCGACTACGCAGTCGGGGGCGAGGCGCGGCGCAAGGAAATCAATGAAAATGAATTGCTGACCCTGCCGGACGACGCCGACCGTGTTCCTTGCTTTCGCAAGACATTCGACCTTTCACGGCGGATTAAAAGCGCGACACTTTATGTGACAGCGCTGGGGCTCTATGAAATGCACATCAACGGAGCGAAGGTTGGCGATATTATTTTGGCGCCGGATTGGACAGATTATCGCAAGCGCATCCGTTACCAAACTTACGATGTCACTGGAATGCTTAAAATCGGCCCCAACGCCATGGGCGCGATGCTGGGCGACGGATGGTATAGCGGGCACATTGGCAATGGCGGCTTTCAGTATTTCGGGAAAGTTCCGGCATTGATGGCGCAATTGGAAATTACCTACGCGGACGGGCAGACCGAGCGCATTGCCACCGATTCTTCGTGGAAGGTTCACACCAGCCCCATCATTTCCTCCGATTTCATGCAGGGCGAGACTTACGACGCGCGCGCTGAAATGGCGGGCTGGGACAAAGCGGGCTTGGATGAAAGCGCGTGGCTGCCTTCGTCGATTAAGGAAGAGCCGAAAATAGAATTCGATGGCGTCGCCTCCCCGCCGGTTCGCGAAATCACGGAATTGAAGCCGAAGACGCTGAAGGAATCCGCGCCCGGCCATTGGGTTTATGACATGGGGCAGAACATGGTCGGATTTGTCCGGTTGAAAATTTCCGCGTCCGCCGGAACCAGAGTCACCATACACCACGCTGAAATGCTCAATCCCGACGGAACCATTTACGTCGCTAATCTCCGCGGCGCGCCTTCGGTGGACCACTATATTTGCAGCGGAAAAGGCACAGAAGTCTGGCATCCTCGTTTTACATTTCACGGATTCCGTTACGTGGAGTTGACAGGCTTGGACTCCACGCCTTCGATGGATGCGGTGACGGGAATTGTCATCGCCTCGGACGTCCCGCGCACGGGTGAATTTTCCTGCTCCGATCCGCGCTTAAACCGGCTTCAGTCAAACATTCAGTGGGGCCAGCTCGGAAATTACATCAGCATCCCGACCGATTGCCCGCAGCGCGACGAGCGCCTCGGATGGATGGGTGACGCGCAAGTGTTCGTTCGCACCGCCACCTACAACGCCGATGTGGCCGGATTTTTCACGAAGTGGATGGTTGATGTCGACGACGGACAGACGCTGGAAGGCTCGTTCAGTGATGTCAGTCCCAACACCATGGGCGCCAACAGCGTTCCAGCCTGGGGGGATGCGGGCGTAATTTGCCCGTGGACGATTTACGACGCTTACGGCGACAAACGCATTCTCGAAAAAAATCTGCCTTACATGATCAAGTGGGTCGAATACCTTCGCGCCCACAGCACGGGTCTTATACGTGACAAAGATCGCGGCAACGATTACGGCGACTGGCTGAACAACGGAGTCGAAACTCCCAAGTCCGTGATCGGCACCGCGTTCTTTGCTTATTCGACGCATCTGCTCGCCAAGTCCTGCGAAGTGCTGGGCCGGGGAGATGAGGCTGCCAGGTATAATTCACTGTTTGAGGATATCAAAGCAGCCTTCGTCAAAAAATTCGTCGCCGAAGACGGGCGCATCCGGGATGATACGCAGACGGATTATGCGATGGCGCTCAAGTTTGGTTTGCTGCCGGACAATTTGAAGGCTAAAGCGGCGGAATATCTGGCTCATGACATTCAATCGAGGAGCAATCATCTCTCCACCGGTTTCATTGGAGTCAGTTATCTTTTGCCGATGCTGACGGACAACGGTTACCTCGATACGGCCGGCAAATTGCTGACGCAGGATACGTTTCCCTCGTGGTTATTCTCCGTGAAACACGGAGCCACGACGATATGGGAGCGTTGGGATGGCTGGACGCCGGATAAAGGATTTCAGGACCCGGGCATGAATTCGTTCAACCATTATTCTCTCGGCTCATGCGGAGAATACCTGTTCGGATACGTCGGCGGAATTCGTCCCGCAAGTCCAGGATTTGCCTCGATCTTGATCAAGCCGGCGATTCTGACCAACAGTTTGACCTGGGCGCGGGCCCAATACGATTCCATCCACGGCCGCATCGCGACTTCGTGGAAGCTCAGCGGAAGCAAGCTGGCGCTCAACGTAACCATCCCCGCCAACACCACCGCCACCATTTGCGTTCCGACCAAAGACGCCGCCAACGTCACCGAGGGCGGCAAGAGCATCAAGCGAGCTGAGGGAATCCGTTTCCTCCGCCAGGAAAACGACAACGCCATTTTTGAGGTCGGCTCGGGCACTTACAAATTCGACTCGGAGATTTAATCCCAGTCACTTTGCGTGGCCGGAGAGCGGTGTGGAAAGGTGGCGCTTCGGCAAGATTTAAGAGACACTCCACTACGGAGTGCGGACCCGGTAAAATCGGTCGCCCTGACTTGCGGGCGACGGGTCGGTGACTTGAATGGTTTGGACATTCGTGCCGATGCCCGAGAGGTTGCTGGCGAGCACCGTCCACGACGGCGCTGCCAGATCGCTCGTCCATTCGACGGTGTACAAGCCGAGCGGCGCCGCGGTGAAATTAAAGGTGACTGCGCCGTTGCTGTTCTGAACGGACACAAATGCGGGGGTGGCCAAAGCCGATTTTATCGCGCTTGCCAGGGGCGTCTTTTGCCCGGCTGGCATCGTGGGAAAATAATCCTGCGCCAGTTCCCAGATCATGACTCCACCCAAACGCAAATTCCGGGCGAAACTGACTTTTGATTGACTGGATCGGCTGTCGTCGTAGGAGAGGAAAATGTCGTTTGACGCGGGTGATTTGGTGATGCCCAGATACGGGGCCTGAGCAGCCGCATCCCAATGATAAAGAGCTGGTTGGTAGTAGGTATTTATGATCTGCGCGTAACTAACCTGTGTGACGGTCGGCGTGTTTGTTGCCCATCCCTGGCGCGGTTGAGTCAAGCCCGGTCCTCCGGTCCAAATGTCGCCATAAAAGGCCGTGCCGACGCCGAGTTTGGAGCTTTGCACACCCGCTTGGAGAAAATTGCTGATCGAGGCATTGATGGAAGGCACGACCTCCGAAGTGCCCGGAAATGCATAACCGCCATCATAAATTGGCGAGTTAAACCACGTCACCCAGCCTTCATACGGGCCGGACATATCGTAGGTCATGATGTTGATCTGATCGAACTGCGACTGCACCGCGCTGAGCATGGAGAAGATCACCGGCGTGTCCCCGTATTCAGGCGCGGACGGCGACGCGACTGTCAACAATTTCGGCGACGGGAGTCTGTTCAATGCCTTGTGCAGGGCGTAAACGAGATTTGTGTATTGCGTCTCGTCGGAGGAGGCGAACGGCTCCCAATCCAAATCAACTCCGTCGTAATTATTGTTCGACGCGAAGTTGACGATATTGTTGACGAAAGTGCCAATGTTTGCGCTGGTCGTCGCTGCAAGGAAATTGGCTTCTTCTCCCGCACCGCCCACGCACACGAGCGCTTTTCGTCCGGCCGCGTGCGCCGCGGAAACAAGATTGGAGGCTGCCGCGGTGGTGATTTCGTTTGCGGTGCCGCTCACTGATCCGTTCGATTGCGGAACCAGGGCAAAATGAATGACATGCGTAATCGCCGAAAAATCAATATTGCTGACAGGCATTGATTCATAGCCGGGGTAATATCCTGTGACCCACAAATCCGCCCGTGCCGTGGCAATGAAGAGGAATCCCAAAAGCCACCCCCACAACTTAACTCGCTGCATCATTACGGATGTTCGACCCGCTCGCGCACCCATTGCATGGCGTGCAGCACGAGTTCCGTTGAGTTTTTGTAATCCAGCTTTTCCTTGATGCGATTGCGGAAGGAATGGATTGTTGGAATCGTCAATTCGAGGGATTCGGCAATTTGCCTCGAAGATTTACCTTCGCCCAGCATTTGGAAAACCTCCAATTCGCGGTCGCTCAATTTATCAACCGAGGAAGGCGTCTCTTCTGTCTTTCCGCGCAGCAGCTTCGCCAGGACGGAAGTGGACATTTTTTCGCTGAGAAAAATCTCGCCGCCCAGCACCTTGAAAATCGCGCTTCGCACAACTTGGATGGGCTGGTTTTTCATGATGTAACCCTGCGCCCCCGCGCGCAGCGCCCGCTCGGCGTACAGGGATTCGTCGTGCATCGAAACCACCAGCACCGGCAGGTCTTCGTATTTGGCCTTGAGGCTTTTGATAAGATCGATGCCATTAGTGCCTTCGAGGGAAATATCCACCAAAACGAGGTCGGGTTTCAAATCCGCCACGGCTTTCATGGCTTGCACCGCGTCGGGAACCTGGCCGCACACCTCCAGCGACGGATGCCGGTCAAGCATGCGGCGCAATCCTTCGCAAAACAGCGGATGATCGTCAACAATTAATATCCGGCTTTTGTCGCTCGATTTTTTCATGCGTGCTCAGGTTGCGAATGGTCCACGCGGCTGCTCTCCGGGCGCTGGCCTCGAAGCGCGCCGCCGCGGGGCAATTCTCGCGACACGGGCAGAAAAAGGCACGTCACGGTGGTGCCGGAACCGGGCAGGCTCTGCAAGTTCAAAGTCGCCCCAATCACCCGCGCGCGGTAATGCAAAATCCGCACGCCCATCCCGTCCTGGTTTTGCGCGGGCAGGGAAAAGCCGACGCCATCGTCCTCGATGGTCAGCAGCCAGCGGTCGCCGGAAGGTTGCAGGGAAATTTCCACTGTGGAGGCGCTGCTGTGCTTGGCCGCGTTGGCCAGCGCCTCAAGCACAATGTAATACAAGTGCAGCGCGATCTCGTTTTCAACCGCCACCGGCGGGCCGTTCGCGATGAAACGGCAGTCGATTTTGTAGACCTCGCTGGCGTTGGCAGCCAATTCTTCCAGCGATGCGACCAAACCTTTTTCATCGAGCCGGACGGGAAACAAGCCGCGCGCCACGCCGCGCGTCTGGTCAATGGCCTCATTGATCATCACGCTGATTTTCTCGGCCTGCACGGATTGCGGGACGCCTTCTTCCGCCAATTCCTCAGCCAGTGTCGAAATGAGAAAGGCGATTCCCGCCAATTGTTGACAGACGCCGTCATGCAAATCGTGCCCGATGCGCCGCTGCTCGCGGTTGCTGATTTCGATGATCTCGCGCTCAAGACGCTTGCGCTCGGTGACATCGCGGGCGATCCCTTCAATTTCGAGTTCCGAATCGCTGCCGTCCCGCGCCATCACCCGCGCGCTGATTTCCAATTTCACGCGCTCGCCCGAGGCGGAAATGACGTCCCATTCGATGTTCGGCGTGGCCGCGCCCTTGTGCAATCGCACGAGCCATTGGCGGGCCGTGGCGCGTTGTTCCTCGGCCAGGAAATCGAGGATGTTGCGCCCAAGCACTTCGCTGCGCGGGAGCTGCAAAAGCCGCTCGCCCGTCTGGTTGATGGATGTGATCCGCCCTTCGCGATCGTGCGTGTAAAGCATGTCGGTGGCGTTCTCGAAAAGTTCGCGATACCGCCGTTCGAGCGCAGCCTCGTCCTCGAGTTTTTGGCGGATGACTTTGGTTTGCTGGCGGACCTGGCGGCGGAGCAGGGCGACCCAGCCGAGCGTGGCGGAAACCGCCAGCATCATTCCGCCAGCCAGCATGAAGGAGCGCCGCGCCGTCCAATACGGCGGCGATTCGAGCAATTGCACATCAAGCGGATTTCGCAGGAGGAGGCGGAACGCCTGCGGTTCGTGGCCTTCGCCGCCCTGGATGGAGCAAATCCCTGTCAAGCGAAGGCGGCATCCGGATTCCAAATCGGGCACTTCCTGCTGGCGCGCGTGCGACTCCAATTGCGCGGTGAAAATGATCGGCCCATCCTGCAAAACCATTTGCGGGTTGGCCGAGCGGGGGACGTTTTGCAGCAACTGCGCGTCGATGCTGACAATTTGCGCGTCGTTGGTGCCGTGGAGAAGAATCTGGTCGGCTTTGACCGGTTTCGGAACAGGCATCGTTCCGGTGCCGATGACGCGGTAGGCCGCTTCCTCCAAGTAGGGGGAAAAATCGCCGATGGCGGGGAAGCCGATCACTTCCACCAAATCGCCGAGGTGGAGTTCGTTCGTCTGCCGCGTCAGCACGCGCATGCCGCCGGAGCTGTCCTGCACCATGAATCCCTGGCCGATCATGCGCAGCGTGACAACGCCTTGAATTTTCACCCGGCGCCCCGCGAAACGATCCGGGTCAAAGGTTTCGACCGCGTCAATCCGCGTCGTCGCGATGGCGAATGGGTCAGCGGGAGCCGGTTCGAGAACTTTGATTTGTTCGAGGCTCGGGACGTGGAGGGTGATGCCGCTTAATTGCCGGCGGACATTTAATTCCGACGTGCAGGCGCCGCGCACGCTGACCAGAGCGTCAATAAGATTTGTCGGCAGCGGTTTGTTTTCAAATCCGGGAATGATCGCTTTGAATCGCCCCTTGGGCGTCATCAGGCTCAGGCTGGCGTGGTCGGACAATTCATCCATGCGCCGCACCAATCCCTCCATCTCCACCCAGTGCGAATCGAAGCGGCCATTCGCCAAATCCTCCAAATCCACGTGCGCGGGCGTCGGCAGATTGGTGACGCCGAGAACGGTGATTTGCGAGCTTAGCACCTCCGGCGCGAATCCACCCGGGCTGGTGCGCCCCGTCAATTCCACCCATTGGCCCGGCAGCGCAAATTTTTGCGACGGATCAATGTCGACGTAAATGGCCTCGCCGTTGTTTTGCAAAAATCCGTTGCGCCATGCGGGATCGGCGTAAGTGAGCACGCCATGCAGCCGGACCGCCAATTGCTGGGCCGCCTCCTCCGGCCGCAATTGCAGGATGTCCGAGACCTCCGTCAATTCCGAAGGAAGCCGCGCGACACGCGACAACGGAACCGCCGGAGCCGCCACGCCGATGGACTGCGGCGGCGGCTGCGCCACTTCAAAATACGAGTTGTTGAGAATGGTTTCGTTAGCGCCGGTTTCCAGAAAACCCCAAACGTCCACCCGCTCATCGCCGCGCATCTCTGTCAACTGAATGACGCGCGCCCGGATGACACCGGTCGGATCCTTCACGGTTACGGATTCGCCGCGGCGATAGGACACCACCAGCCCGTTGATGTGAACCCATTGGTTGGTCCACGACCCCAACTCGCGATTGAGCAGGCTGCGGATGGAAACGACTGGAATTTGCGACGGCTCAATGCCCGCTGGCCCGAGAATTCGGATTTCGTCGGGGCCGGGCGCGAAGAGCAGACCCGATTCGAGGCGCCCGCCGGCCATGCGGCTGGCATTGATGCCCCGCACCTGCACGCGGCAATTGAGCCACGGCTGGAAATTATTCGTGACAGCGCCGCCGAGAATGTAAACGAGGCAATTCTGGCCCTTTTCATTCAGCATGAGGGCGAGGCGCCCGCGGCTTGATTCAGCGGAAAGCACCCGGCCTTGCACTTGCACCCACTCGCCGTGATCCTGGCCCAATTCCGAAAGTTCCAGCGGCTGGGCTTTGGGCAAGGCGGCTTTGCCAACAATGGCCAGCTTGCCGTTTTCCAGGCTGTTGGTGCCGCGCGCGCGGCCGGTGAGTTCGATGGCATCGCCTTTGTTGGGCTGGACGGAAAAATCATCGGCGTTGAAGTACAGCGTTTCGCGTCCATCGTGAATATAGAGCTGGTGCCAGCCCGCGTCGTGGCAGACCACTACGCCTCTCACATCAACAGCCGGTCCCGCCGCAGCCTGCTCGGCTGTCAGTGATTTCAACTGGCGCAGCGACGTTATTTCGGACGTGGCCGCCGTTTGCGCTGTCAGATTGGAGACCGCCATCAGCCATGCGGCGGCGAGGCAAATTGAATGTCTCCACAATTTCATGGCGGGAATTTCACTGCTCAGGGGCCGGAGCCAGCGGCTCGTCGGTCAGTGCGCGATGGTTGACTCCTAGCTGGTCAAGACGCTTGCAATCGATGGCGACCCTCAGCAAAAAATCATCCCAATTCCGAGAAGTCTTCGGGGACCAATCCACTTCCGCCATGGCGCTCAAGCGTGGAAAAACCATGTATTCGACCTGTTTGAAATTGGGAATGTATTCCGTCCAAACATTGGCCTGGCCGCCGAGGATGTGTGATTCAAATTGGACGGGCAAATGGGTCGGAATCGGGTCGAAGGCGTAGACTTGCTTCAACGGAAGATAGCCGCCGATGGCTTTCGGTTCCTTGGCCTGGTTGAGCGATTGATAGTGATCGAAATAGCAATCCTTCAAGGGCGACATGACCACGTCATGCCCGGCTGAAGCCGCTTCGAGAGCGCCGCCGACCCAATCCATCACCGTCGCGCTGGGCGCCAGTCCGCCTTCGCGAATTTCGCTCCAGCCCACAAGGCGCTTGCCGTGCGCATTGACGATCTTTTCCACGCGGCGAATGAAATAACTCTCCAATTCCATCTCCTTGGTGAACCCTTCGTGTTTCATGCGCTCCTGGCATTTTGGGCACGCCTTCCAATTGTCAGTAAGAACTTCGTCGCCGCCGACATGGATGAATTTTCCGGGAAAGAGGGCGAACACCTCGATCAAAACATCTTCCACAAATCCAAAGGTGGCTTCGTTTCCAGCGCAATAAACGCCGTTGAAAACGCCGCCCGGCAAATCCACCGAAAACGGCCCACCGGTGCAACTGAATTGTGGATAGGCCATCAGGGCGGCGCTAGAGTGCCCCGGCATTTCAATTTCCGGCACTATGGTAATATGGCGCGCCGCAGCGTAAGCGACGACTTCGCGGATGTCTTCCTGCGTGTAGAATCCGCCGTAGCGCCCATCCGGCCCGAAAGCGGTTCCAGATTTTGGATCAAGCCCGAAACCGACGGCTTTGCGCCAGGCTCCAAGTTCGGTGAGTCGCGGATATTTTTTGATTTCGATGCGCCAGCCCTGGTCATCAACCAAGTGCCAATGGAATACGTTCATTTTGTGCCATGCCATTTCATCCAGCAGCCGTTTGACTTCCTCTTTGTTGAAGAAATGCCGGGAGACGTCCAGCATCAGCCCACGCCAATGAAAACGCGGATGGTCTTCCACGAAGACGCAGGGCAGGGCTGGGGCGGACGTTTTGGAGCCTGCTTCAGGAAGAGGAAGCAGTTGGAGCAGTGATTGCGCCCCGTAAAAAAGTCCGGCGGCGGCGTGGGCGCGAATCGTCACCGAATCAGGCGTTACACTGAGCACATAACCTTCATCGACCAAAGACGGATTCGCGTCATCCAGCGTCAATTCTATATTCCCCTTCGCCACCGCATCTTTGTTCCCAGCCACCTTGAGTAAGGCGCCGGCGCGGCGATTTAACTCGGATGCCAGGTATTGGCAGGTTTCTGCCGCGCCCTTGCCCGCCACGATCATCGTTCCCGCGCCAATTTCAAACGAGCCATGCCCGACCTCCATCTTCTGCGGCAGAGGAATAATGGCAGGGGATTGCGCCTCTGAACGCGCCAATCCGGCGAACAGGGCGAGAAGACATGCGATGTGGCTAAGGGTGCGGTTCCGGTTCATAACCTTGACTGCGAAGTTATTTAAGATGGAAAAAGACCGCAAGAAAATTTTGTAATAATTTTTGTTGCATTATTGATTGACTGTGATAAAAACGTCTCAGCGTTTGGCGAAGTGTCAGGGGAAATCGTGCCGGCGCGCGTCTGTGTGGAAATCAACAAATCAAAACCAGCATTCAACTATGAAAATACGTGAACTTACGACTTGTGCGCTTCCGCGGGGCCTGTTCGCCTCGGCGACGGCGATTCTCCTTTTCCTGGGCGCGACACAAAGCGCAGTGGCGCAAGCCACCAATTACTCCCAGGTGGTTCTCGCGGACAATCCCGTGGCTTATTACCAATTGCAGGAGTTGCCGGGGGCCGGCACCGCCGTCGATTCCACAACGAATCACCTTGACGGCACCTATAATTTCAATGATTCAAATTCGCCGGAGCTCGGCCAGCCGGGCATTGACACCAATTCAATTCTATTTACCTACGGCTCGGGCGGCGAAGGTGATTACGGAGATGTGGCCCTCCCTGCCAGCCCGCTCTTGGCGCCGGTCAACAGCGACGGCCTAACCGGCGCGCCATTTTCGGCTGAATGCTGGGTTCTGGCCACGACGGTGCATACACCGGACTACATCGTGCCTCTGGCCGCTTCCGGCCCCTACGGCAGCGGCACCTTCGGAAACGGCTCAGGCTGGAATTTCTACCAGTCGCAAACATCTCCGCAATCCTGGCAAGTGTTCATGCGCACCTCGAACGAAGTCGCCATTGTGGGGGCCGGCGCGGCTGTCACCTTGCTGGAATGGACCCACTTGGCAGTGACTTGGGACGGCACCAATGCGACCTTCTACGTCAACGGCCAGGCTAACGCTTCCGCTGCGCTACCCGGCTACCTCGCCGACCCAGGCGCCGCAAACATAGAAATCGGCGGCCCCGGAGAGACGGGCCACGGGCCCTACGAGGGTGGAGTAAGCCAAGTCGCGTTCTACACCAATGTTTTGACGGCCGCTCAAATCCTTCATCATTATAACGTGGGCACGAACGAGATCTCCGCGCCACTCGCTGCCCCTAGCTTTGTGAGTGAACCGTCGCTGCCTTCCACGATCTATTCCGGCACGCCCGTGACTCTGAGCGCGCTGGTGGCTGGAACGAAGCCGCTTTCCTACCAATGGTATAAAAACAGCAGCCCCGTCGCCGGTCAGACCAACAGCGATTATTCGTTCGTTCCCGTCTACCCTGCGGACAACAACGCTGCGTATTACGTCAGAGTTACCAACTCGGTCGGAGCGACCAACTCGGTCACCAACGTGTTGACCCTGCTGACGGACATCAACGTCATCGCCCCGCCCTATTCGGGCATCACATATAATGTCGGCAGCCACGCAGCGTTTCGCATCGCGGCCAACGGTGCTCTCCCCATCGGTTACCAATGGTTCGAAAGTCCGGATGGCGTCAGTTTTACCTCATTGACGAACCAGACCAATGACACCCTCTGGCTGACCAATGTTCAATTGTCCATGGGCGGCAACCAATACTGGGTCCTCGTGACCAATCCATTCACCTCCTACAGCAACTCAGTCACCCTCTCGGTCCAACCGAGGCCTGTCGTTGTTCCCTTGAGCGGATACGGCGCCATTGTCGCGGCGGATAATCCGGTCGCATTCTACCATTTGGACGAGCCGACCAATTCCACCGACGCAGTTGATGCCGTGGGCAGCTTTGACGGCACCTACAACAATGCCTTGGGGCCGATAGATTGGCAGATTCCGACCAGCATTCCGGGAGAGACAAATACCGGCGTTGGATTGTTTGACCCGCAATCCGCGGTGGCCGGCGAAGGTGGCGTGGTGGACATTCCTTACGCCCTGGAACTCAATCCCTATGGCACATGGACATTTGAAGGCTGGTTCGAGCCGGCCACCCAAGATCCAAACAACTTCCGCACAATCTGCTCGTCCATGTATAATTCAAACTTCAGCTCGTCCCTGTCCGGCTGGCTCATATACCAGCATCCGGCCAGCGCATTCACACTGGTGACCTTCAACGACACCGGCGCGCCCGCGACATTTATCAGCGATTACGCAAACATTCCGCTGGTGCTTGGCTCATGGTACCATCTGGTCTTGGTGGATAATGGGACGACCATCCAGCTTTACGTCAACGGAGTCGCTGGCAGTGCTTCTGGCCCCGCGTCCCTCTATGTTCCAAACGGAATTAACGGCGACCCAAGCTTGAGCGCGGAGCCGGAAGTGCTCGGCCAGCGCAGTGACGGCGCGTTTTTTGGGTTCAATGGCGGCGTGAGTGATGTGGCGTTTTATAACTATCCCCTGTCACAAGCCCAGATTACATCGCATTACCTTGGGAAGGCCACCCTCACTTACGCGAAAGTCGGAGGAAAAGTGGTCCTCACTTATCCCGCTGGAACTTTGCTCGGGACGACCAACCTCGCCCAGCCCTTCACGCCGGTAAGCGGCGCTTCTTCGCCTTACACGGTTCCAGGAACCAGCAGCCAGTTCTTCTACAAAGTGGCCATTCCTGAGTAAGGCCAATACCTATTCCAGCTTCCTCGCCGGGGCGGCATCGCCGCCCCGGCGCAGGAGGACTGGCCTACAATTGCGTCATTGATTCCAGCTCCGCCCGCCCAATGAAAAAACAAAATATTACTGTCAAGAATAAACTTGCGACGATTGGAAACTTCCGTCGGGGTTTTACGCTGATTGAGCTTTTGGTCGTCATTGCCATCATAGCGATTCTCGCCGCAATGCTGCTGCCGGCCCTGTCGAAAGCCAAGTCGCAGGCCTTGGGATCGCAATGCATTAGCAACCTCAAGCAATGCCAATTGGCGGCGGCTGAATATAAAAACGACAACAATGGCTATCTGGTGCCCAACTCGCCCTACGACGGATATGCTGGCGCAGGAGTCGCCACCAATAGCTGGATTGACAGTGCCACGGGCGATGAGGCTTACCCATCGGCTTTGCCAGGCAACACAAACATCGCGATTTACAAGTCCGGCCTGCTGGCACCCTATGTCGCTGGACAAATTGGCGTCTACAAATGCCCCGCCGACATTGTCCCCTCCGCCAACGGCCAACGATTGAGGACTTATTCCATGAATGGCCAGATGGGCGCCGTCTACATGGCCAAGGCCAACTTCAACGACGATGCTCCGGCCTTGCTTTACTCAAAGGATTCGGACATTACCCATCCCTCGCCCTCCGACGCTTTTGTCTTTTGTGAGGAGAATGCGTATAGCATCAATGACGGCTACCTCGAAATCAACAGTCATACCGGCGAATTTCCAGACGTGCCCGCCGCCGCTTACCATATCAATGCCCTGTCGCTCTCGTTTGCCGACGGACACGCGCAAATCCACAAGTGGCAAACCACCACGCTGCTCAATGCCACCGGCCACGACCCATTTGTCATGGGCGGAGCCAACAACGTGGATTGGATTTGGTTCGCGCAGCATTCGGCGGCCGATCCCGGCTCGCTCAATTACTGATGTTGTATTGCGCGAATGGGCGGCGGGGCGAGATTCCCGCGCCTTCTCCTCGGGAACCAGCTCGGCAGGTGGCTTCAATGACCCTCGGGGGGTGCTCGTGCCCATTTCCAACGAACCAATGAATAGTTCCTCGGAAGCATCGCCATACTAAAGCTTGGCGACGGTTCCGCTGCCGTTCAAAGCTACGGGAAAATTAGCTCGGTGCTCGATTGCGACACTTTTTTTGGTCCGTTCCAGCCTCCTGTAATGATTACAACACCACGGTCCGACAATGGTCCTAACGTTGCGGTATGTTGCGCTCGAGCGAGGGTCATTTGCCCGAAGCTCCCCCAAAGTCCGGTGTTGGGGTCGTATATTTCCATGCTGCTCAATTCGGTGTGCGATAGCGTAGTCCCAGAAAGTCCGCCGGTAACGAGCACCGCCCCGTCATCCAACAATGTTGCGGTGTGGTAATATCTTCCGGTAACCATTGAACCTGTCGCGGACCACTGCCCGGTCGCCGGGTTGTACAATTCGGCGATGTCAACCGCTCCGGTTGCGCCATATCCTCCAGCGACAAGCACCATTCCGTTGGGAAGCAACGTTGCCGTATGGCTATAACGAGCGTTCTGAAGCGATCCAGTCACAGTCCACGTCCCGGTCGCGACGTTGAAAAGCTCCGCATTGGGAAGGGGGCCACCGTCCTCCCCTCCAGCCACTAACACCTGGCCGTCGGGAAGCAATGTCGCTGTGTGACAGTAGCGCGGTTGGTTCATGGGCCCTAGGCTATCAATGGAATTCCATCCTCTGACCCCCGGCAAGTAAAGTTCCCAGCTGGGAAGCGCCGTGCCCGCGGCCCCAATCCCTCCCGCTACCAGCACCTGGCCATTCGTCAGCAGCGTCGCAGTGTGCGAATACCGCGCAGTTTGGAGTGAGCCGACCGTCGACCAGTTGGAATTGGTAGACTGCTGTGAACTGGAAAGTGGGCCATTGGTTCCCAGGCCGCCGGCAATGAGCACCTGCCCGTTTGTCAGCAAAGTCGCCGTATGATATGCACGTGGGATAACAGGCGCGTATGGAGCGAAGGTTCCCGATAAAATTGACTCCGCTTCAGATTTTGACTGGATGCCGGTTGTAGAACTGTTGCCGCCGACAATTAGCAGATTCCCATTTGTAAGCAGTGTTGCCGTCTGCGCGTATACATCAGCGGGCATCGTTCCGGAGGCGATCGCTCCTTCAACAATGAACTCCGTCGGAAGCGACGTCTCACAGGGATTACCTGCGCTATCCGCCGCTGTGGCCGCAACCGAATAAATTCCTGGAGGCAGCGCACTGGGTTCCCAAGACCCTGATGCCGAATACACTTTCGGGAAAGAAGGGTCCGGTACCGTGAACTCCGAAGCAGGAACCGGCACCGTTCCCTCATGTGCTCCAGAAACGTTATTGGTAATTTGAAAACTGACGCTCGAAAGGGTGGGTGGCTCACTAGGATTGCAATTTACCACTTCCTGTACCTGGCAGCTCAAAGGGATGCTTGTAGGACTAAAGAATTCAGTGCCGTATACCGGACTTTGCAACCCGGCAGTGACAAGATTGTTGTTGCCTCCAGGATTGTAAAACCAACTGGTCAGCGAAGTTTCCGGGAAATTTCCTATGGTAATAGCCGTCGGGGTCGACGTCGCAATATCTCCGTCGGTATCAGTCCCTATGATATACGCGTTGTACGCTCCAGGGCCCGTAGATTCCGGGTTTGTAGTGGTGAAGTAATTTCCCTGGAAGTACCAGTGATAAATGCTGACGGTTGCATCGTCGCATGCTGGGGATTCGTCGTCAGATTCCTCTTTCGTAAAACCCGAGGGCTCGCAAGCCCCCGATGGGGAAATCGAGGATGCAATAACTGGAAAAGATTCGCTGACAACGACCTCCTCAGGAGAGGACAGCACTGACGCGCCGGCGGTGTCTGTCGCCACCGAGACCAACGTGTAATTTCCGGGCGGCGGGCTCCAGTTATATTGATATTGCGTGCCTGCTGATGTTGAAGATCC
Organism: uncultured Verrucomicrobiae bacterium; assembly: GCA_963764165.1. GTDB lineage: Bacteria > Verrucomicrobiota > Verrucomicrobiia > Limisphaerales > Palsa-1400 > Palsa-1400. The sequence goes on along the minus strand of CAVXRD010000001.1, from coordinate 509,507 downwards.
AATCAGCTCTCCATTTGCATAATAAGCGACGCTCGAAATTGTCGCGCCATTGCAATAGGTGCCCTGGTTTTCGGAAGCGTTTGCGGTAATGCTTATCGGCAGCGATGAGCTGCACGCTACATAAGGAGCGTACTGATTCCCTGGATTGAGCGGAGAAGTTATTGAAACAGTTGGCGTATCGCCGATAATCTGCGTCACGGGCGCTGAAGTTGTGCTCGCACCGGTGCTGTCTGTGACTACAGCCGTTATGCTGTACAGACCTGCCGGCGGATTGGCCCAAGTGTATGTATAAGTACCAGGGCCTGAGGCTGTTGTGGCAAGTCCGACCGGCACGTCGTTGGCGTAAAACATAACTTGAGACACACTTGCTCCGCTGCAACCGGTTCCTGCGGGATTTTCCTGCGCATTGATCGCGGTCAGCGTGAGCGGTTGACTGCTGCAGCTCGGATCTGCTGACTGAATCGCGGCAGTTGGAAAGCTCATGCAGTCCTGACTCGAAAGCATCATCGCAAAATAGTCATTGTTGTCACTTCCGGGCTCCCAGAATAGAATGTCGCCATTATTAATCAGATTACCATTTCCGGAAATGACAACATCCAGGTCATTAACCCCGGAATGGAGCACGCCGCCTGGAATGGCTTGTGGCGTGGTCCATGTAGTGCCGAGTTCATTAAAATCCGCCACAACCAGATTTCCGTTGATTGTAATGATGGCGGCATCATCGCAAGCGATAGTAAAATACACTGAGCCGAACGTGGCGGGCAGGTTGAATTTTGTCTGCAAGAGCCATGTTTCATTTGTCGAGCTTGAGGCGCCAGAATAGGAATAGTTCCACGGGGTTACTGCCGGAGGGACGCCGCTTCCATTGTAATTTGGGCTTCCAAACGGTCCTTGCAATGTCCCGAGATTGGCCGGCGCGGTCTGATGAGTAACATCAGTTACGTTCCAATAAGCGTTCGGCGATAGAATCACTTGACTGAGTAATCGCGGACAGATCAAACCCATGTTCCCGAACATGAAAATGCTTAACAGAATTATCGCTTTGTTGTTGAGTCTTTCCGGACAGCCAAAACAGGCATGATTTCTCATAAGAGTAAAAGTTATCGATTTGCCATATTGTCAATTGCCGGTGATCCCGATTAAGGCCCTTTCCCTGGGAAAGAATGCAATCTTCAAGAAAACCCCGATTCCAAGTTGCAGGGGGGAATCGCCATGTCAGGTTATGTGTTACACCCACTCTTTGGCTGTTACGAAAGCACCGATACCACTTTAATGCTGCATGTCAAGTTTTTTAAACGAGAATGTGGCATGTTGTTGGCTAGCTATCAGAGGCTGCCTAGGATCGCCGATATGTTGTGGGTTCCTTGGACGTTCGCACGATCCGTTGGGGCCGTTGGAGACCTCTGCCGAGCCGTACGCCGAAGGTGGCTCGGCGGCAGCCTCGATTTGCTAGAATCCATCTCATAAATAGGGGTTGGGCGCGCTGGCTTGGGGCGGGCTTCTGGCAAGGCAGCCCGCCGGGGCGGGGCGGGGCGGCTGGCTTCCTCCTTCGCCATGGCAACGGAGGACAGGTCGTTGCTCCTCAGTCGAAGATCCACGAGGGATATTCTCCTTCTTCGAGTCAGAACAAATTAATAGCTGCCCGCTTTGCGGGCTGCCTCGCCATCCGCCCGGCCGCGCTCGCAATCCCTTTCCCAAGGTATTTTCAAGACACGCTCTCAGCTCAGAGGCTTCCGCGATGAAAGCCTTGGGATGCGATGGGAACCACCCTATTTCATTCAAGTGGCTCCAGCCGGACCAAATGTAGCGGGTCTGTAGCGGGTCTGTAGCGGGTTTGTAGCGGGTTTGTAGCGGCAATGTTGCCCCTTAAATGTCTTATAATCAACAGTGTAGCGGATGTTGCCCCTTTTTGGAGATTATATAACAGAAGCAAAACAAAGGCAGCGAAGGATCCATCTCTGAGGCTTCGGCACGGTAAACGACGCACCCCTGACTCTGGTTGAAATAAGTTCGCGCTGTCAGATATTGCGTCAGTTATTATGAAGATAAGAAGAATATATCAAGGCGGGAGGGGAGTGGCGGAAGCGCCGCTCGTGGTCGAACCGGCGACCCCGGAAAAAAGCGCGAGTCTCCCCGAATCAGTCGACGATGGCGAATTGCTCGACGTGTATTCACAAACGGTCAGCGGCGTGGCCGCCAGCGTCAGCCGGGCGGTGGTCAACATTCGCGTGGGGCGTTCCGCGGGGGCCAACTCCAACGCGCCGCAACAAGGGGGACGCCAGGAATCCGGCGGCTCCGGCTTCATCGTCGCGCCGGACGGCTACATCGTCACCAACAGCCATGTCGTGCATGGCGCGGAGCGCATGGAGGTGACGCTGGCGGACACGCGAGTCTTCCCGGCGGAATTGGTCGGCGACGATCCTGAATCCGACCTGGCCGTGATTCGCATCAACGCCCCAGGGCTTTCTTTCGTAAAGTTTGGCGACTCGCGAAAATTGCGGGTGGGCCAGATCGCGATTGCCATTGGCAGCCCGTTTGGATTTCAGCAGACCCTGACGGCGGGAGTCGTCAGCGCGCTGGGGCGCTCCATGAGGAGCCAATCGGGACGCTTGATTGACAACATTGTGCAAACGGATGCGGCCTTAAACCCCGGCAACTCTGGTGGCCCGCTGGTGAATTCGCGGGGCGAAGTCATCGGCGTGAATACGGCGATTATCCTGCCCGCGCAGGGAATCTGTTTTGCGATTGCCAGCAACACGGCGGAATTGGTCGCGGCTTGGCTGATCAAAGAGGGCCGGCTGCGGCGGAGCTGGATTGGCGTGATGGGGCAGACTGCGGCGATACATCCGAGAATCGCCCGCTTTCACCGGCTCGGTTCGCCCAGCGGCGTGCTCGTGCTCGGCGTTGAGCCGGGCAGCCCGGCTGCCGTCAGCGGCTTGCGGGAGGGCGACACGCTCGTTTCGTTCAAAGGCCAGCCGCTCGCCAGCATTGACGATCTTCAACGAGCGTTGATGGGGAGGGAGATTGGCGTGAAATCGCCGCTAGGGATATTGCGCGGCACGGAGAAATTAGAATTGACTATCGAGCCGGCGGAAAGCCCGAGCCGGCCAAACGCGCGATGACCGTGTGCTCTTGAAGGCGAAGACGCCTCGCCGAGGCGTCCCTGCCTTAACTTATGCCGCCACCACGCTCGAAGGCATCGGGACCGAAGCCGCGCCCGGAATGCCCAGCAGGGCCGCGACGCTGACGAGCATCTGCGCGCTGGGAGGCTTGACGAGGTAATCCTGCGCCCCCAGTTCGATGGCCTGACGCCGGTCGCGTTCCTCCAGGGAGGAGGTCAGAACATAAACTGGAATGTTGCGAGTGGCGGCATCCTGGCGAATCCATTTTAGAATCTCGAAGCCATGAATGTAGGGCAGTTTGAGATCGAGAAAGATGGCGGCGGGAAGAGGATACTCGTGCCGGTCAGAATACTGGCCCGCGCCCTTGAGGAAATCGAGCGCTTCCTGGCCGTCGCAAATGACGCGCATGGGGAGTGTCAGTTTGCTTTTTTCGAAGGCGCGCTGCATGAGGAACACATCGTCCTCATTGTCCTCCACAAGCAGCAATTGGGTTTCTGTCGTTTTCATGATTCGCCGTTCTCTGCGGCAGGAATTTCTATCCAGAATTTGCTGCCATTGATGCCGTCGGATTCCACGCCAACCTTGCCATTCATTCGTTCGACGGCTTTCCGAACGATGGCCAAACCGATGCCGGTCCCCTCGTATTTCGTATCCGGGTGGATGCGCTCGAAGACGCCAAACAGGCGGCTCTGATACTCCGGCTTGATGCCAATGCCATTGTCCTGCACCCAGAGGCGGACGTGCTTGTCGCGCCGCTCGGCCCAAATGCGCGGCTCCGGCTTGGTGCCGGGAGCCACGAACTTGATGGCATTGCTCAACAAATTGAAAATGGCCTGGGCGAGCGATGGCTCATGGCACAGCACGGTATCGTGAATTTCCCCAACCTTAATGTCGACGCCCAGCGAATTGATTTCCGGCCGGTGCTGAATGACTTCCTCCACCATCTGCGCCAGCGGCACGGCGTTGAGGCGGATGTCCTGCCGGCCCAGCCTGCTGTAAGTAAGGATATCCTGGATCAAACGATCCATGCGCGAGGCGTTGCGGATAATGCGATCCAAGTGCGCCTTGCCGGGTTGATTCATGCGCTCCCCGTAATCCTCCAGGATCGCCGTGGCATAGCCCTGCATGGCCCGGAGCGGCGCCCGCAAATCGTGCGACACGCTGTAGGAAAATTCCTCCAACTGCGAAATGACCTCCTGCAGCGAGGCGGTGCGCTCGCGGACTTTTCGTTCCAGGTTCGAGGCGTAATCGCGCAATTGCTCCTCTGCGTTGCGCAAGGATTGTTCAGCCTGTTTTCGTTGAATCAACTGGCCCACCGCTTCGGCGGAAAAGTTCAATTCCAATACCGACGCCTCTGGCATGGCATGGCGGCTGAATACTCCGAGGACTCCGACGACCCGGTCGTTCACAATCATCGGGAAGCCGGCAAACGCGATCATGCGTTCGCGCTTGGCCCATTCGCGGTCTGAAATTTCGTTGTCGTGCTGGACATCGTTGGTCACCACCGGCTGGCGGGTGGAAGCAATGCGTCCGATTTTTTTCTGGCCAAGCTTGATGCGAGAATGCGCGCCGTCCAGATGCGTGTACATTCCCGCGCTGGCGCGCAATTCCAATTCTTCCGCGCCGTCCGCCAAAGTCCAGATTCGGGCAAAGGAGAGTCCAAGGCGCTGCACCAGAGCGTCGGTGACGCGCTGCAGCGATTCGTTCAGCGGGCCAGTGCTGGCTACTTGCAGGGCGATCTCGGCGCGAAGAGCGGCGCGCTTGCTGCGTTCGACGGTCGCCATTTCCACCAGCTTGTGCTCGGTGATGTCGCGCGCCACGCACAGGAGTTTTTCCGGCTTTCCATTCAGGCCGAGAATGGGGCCAATGACGACATCCCACCATTTCATCACGCCCTTGGCGGTTGGATATTGCGCTTCGAAATGGGATCGTTTTCCGGCCAGCCCTTCGCGGTAAGCCAGATCCGCGGGTTCTCTTGCCACACCAAGCCAGCAGCCTGGCCAATAACGCTCGCCGCAACTCTTGAAGTCCGGGAAATCGTGCGACGGGTCCGGCGGGTTGCTGAAAATCATGCGGCCGTCCAAGTCCAGCACCGTGATGCAGTCGGGGCTTGATTTGAGAATGCTGCGATTGAACTGTTCCGTTCTCGCCAGATTTTGTTCGGCCTCGATGCGGTCGGTAATGTCTGTGTTGACCTCCAAAACCGCGCGCACCTTGTTCTGCTCATCGTGCTGGACGACCCATTGCGTCGCGACCGAAATAACGTGGCCATCCTTGCGGCGATGCCTGACCTCGCCTTCCCAATGGCCGTGCCGGAGCAGTTCGCTTTGGATCTTTTCAATCGGCTGCGGAAATTCAGTGCCGAGGAGAATGTGGGCGATTTGTCCGACGGCGTCGTCAGACGAGAATCCGTACATTTTTTCCGCGCCGCGGCTCCAGAAAATAATCCGATCCTTCGCGGACCGGGCGAGGATGGGGGCCATTTCCAGCAATTGCGCCTGTTCGCGCAAACGCTGCTCGCTCTCGCGCAACTCGGTGTTGCGGGTGGCCAATTCCTCGTTGAGAGTGGTCAGTTCCTCGTTGGCGGACTCCAGCTCCTCATTCGAGGTTTCCAATTCCTCGTTGAGGCTCTGCAATTCCTCGTTGGCGGATTGGACTTCCTCGTTGGAAGCCTGCAATTCCTCGGTGGAAGTCTCGTGTTCCTCCTGCAACGCGTTGTAGCGCTCGCGCGATTCCAGCAGATCATGCTTCAATTCCGCCACTTGCCGGAGAGTTTTCGCGTCCGCCGCCCGCGCGCCCTTCAATTCAGGAAGGACTCGCAACGCCTTGAGCCGGGCTGGGATGGGGCGGAAAATTACCAAGAAGCATTTGGCCCGCAGATTCCGCAGCGGCACGACCTCGATATCGAGCAATGATTTTTTCTTGTCGAAGGGAACGTCGCGTTCGAGGGCGGTGCGTGATTCGGCGCGGGCTTTTTTGATGGCGCGCTCCAGCGGGGCGGCCAGCGTTTCGCCCACCATTTTCGGCAATTGAAACGACGCTTTGCCGGAGGGCACGTGGAGAAACCGGTCGGCCGGGCCGCGAAATTGCAGGACATCCCCCGCGTCATTGATCAAGACGCTGGCTGGCGTGTAGCTTGAAAGCAGCACGCGGTCGGCCTCCTTTTGCGCATCCAGCAAACTGAACTCTTCGCGCGTGATGGTGGTCGGCGTGTTGGCGGTCGTCCGGTTCAAAGAGGGAACAGACGGGGGGCGGTCGAAATAGAGCCACGTCGAGGCAGGTTTTTTAAGGTAAACCCGGTGCGCTTTTTCAATCGAGTCAAATAACGTATGAAATGACGCCGCGGACTCCGACGTTCCCAAAAGCAAATAGCCGTTTGGCTTGAGGGCGTAATGGAAGGTCGGGATGATCTTCTGCTGGATCGCCGAATCGAGATAGATCAAAACATTCCGGCAGCTCACCAGGTCGACGCGTGTGAAGGGGGGGTCAAGCAAAAGGTTCTGCTGCGCGAAAACCACCATGTCGCGGATGGGCTTGCTGACACGGAAATGGCCGTCCTCCTTGAAAAAGAACTTTTGCCGGCGCGTTTCGGAGACGCCCTCCAGCATCGCTGTTGAGTACCGGCCCGAGCGCGCCTGGTCCAACACCGCCGCGTTTACATCCGTGGCGAAAATCTGCACGTTCACGGCCGTCGCGGCCTGCTCGGCGAATTCCGCGTAAGCCATGGCCATCGAGTAGGCCTCCTGGCCGGTCGAGCAGCCGGCCACCCAAAAGCGCAGCGGATCCGCCCCCGTGTAATTCTTGATGAGTTTTGGGAAAACACGGCGCTTCAGCGTCTCGAACACTCGCGGATTCCTGAAAAAGTTTGTGACGTTGATCAGAAAATCGCGATGCAACGCCTCCAACTCCGGCGGATTGTCCCGGATGAATTTCAGATAACCTTCGATATTGGCGACCTTGCACAGACCCATCCGCCGGGCTAGGCGGCGGCGAATGGTGTTTGGCTTGTAGTAGCCGAAATCGACCGCCGTCTTGGCGCGAAGCATCTGGAAAAGCTTCCGCAGATTCGCATCCTCCGGCGCGGGTGGGAAGTTGGCCATCGGGCCGGATGCCCGCGAATTCATCCGCGGAGAAGACCGCCGCGTTTTGGCGTTGGCCGCCGCGCGGCCCTTTGAGGCGTCAGGCCTTAAAATAATCCGGGCGATTTCTTCCGCGATCTTTTGCGGCGGCAGCACGAAATCCACACATCCCGTGCTCAGCGCGCTTCGCGGCATGCTGTCGTACTTGGCGGACCGGTCGTCCTGGGCGAAGGTGATTCCGCCCGCCTCTTTGATCGCCTTCAACCCCTGCGAACCGTCGGAGCCCGCGCCGGACAAAATCACGCCAATGGCCCGCTCGCCCTGGTCCTCAGCCAGCGACTTGAGAAACGAATCAATCGAGCGCGCGGGCCCTGCGCCTCTTTCGCGCGGTGACAACTTCAGCACGCCGCTGCGGATGGCCAAATCGCAATTTGGCGGGATGACATAAATGTTGTTCCCCATCACCGCCGTCCCTTCCTTTACCTCGCGGACGGGAAGGGTGGTGGCTTTTCCCAGCAATTCGGAAAGAAGGCTCGGATGGGTGGGATCAAGATGCTGGACCAAAACATAGGCGACACCCGCATCGATAGGCAAATGACGCAGCAGTTCGGTAAACGCCTCCAAGCCTCCCGCGGAGGCGCCTATGCCGACGATTTTTGCGGGGGCTCCGTCGTTGGCCGCGCCATCTTGGCGAATATCCTCTCCATCCACCGGCGGAGCGGAATATATTCGTGGCTGGCTGGGAATCAGTGGCCCAAGCGCGCGAGATTTGTTAATCCTTTTCAGCTTCAACGTTGAAATTGTATCGCCGAATTTAGGGGCCGGTGCAATCGCGTCTCCCCCGAAAGAGCTACGGATATTTCAGATGAATCGGGGCTGCGGGAAAACCTGAGTTTTTGGGGTAGGCAAATGACCCATGCGGGCTTTGCCCGCGGTGGGATGTTATATTGCACCCGGAAAGAGCTCCTTGTGGATGTGTCTTATGTTTAACACTTTGGCTCTTGACAGATCGAGAAAAGCCTTTCATTGTTTTCGCGGCGATGGGGGGCCTGAAACCAAGGCAGCCATTGCAAATCCCGGTCGATCGAACTCAATTCGGCTTTTTTCAAGGCTGTGCGCAGCTATCCGGCTGTTGAAAAGTTTGGAGCCGTATTTTGTAATCCTTCCCGGTTCTGTCAAGTGCAACGGCTTGAGCAATCGTTGCAAACTGCGATGTTTTGTGGAAAAACATGTCGCCTTGCTGAATCAGGGTTGGCAACTTGGATACCGTGTACAGTGATAAACCAAAATTTCCGAGCGCGTTTTTGTGAAAAATTTGGCTGTCCCGAATCAGAATATGAAAATAAAGCGCTGCAAGAGTGCCTTTACCCGCACGCCAAGCTCTTCGCGCCGATAATCCGCATTTTTAAGCGGGATCTTTTCGCGGTGGACCTCGAGTTCTTGCGGGCCTTGGGTGAAAAGTCGACGCGCTGGGAGGCGCAGGGCCACTTGCTGAGCTTTCAGAGCTTCAATCGCGAGGACACCTACCTGCGCCGCAAATTGAAAATTCGGGTTTCGGGGCAAAAGGCCGCCATTCTGGCTGCTGAATTAATCCCGAAAGAGGCGTAATCACGGATTGGCGGGGCCGCCGATGGAGCGCCGACGGCGCTTTGGCGGCAAGCCCGCATGAAGAATTCTGCCGCCCATCCGCTTTCAGTGGAGGGGGATTTGCTCCGCGCGCTCATCTTTTCTGCGCGAAGCTTCTTTCCTTCTGGCGGGCCATTGGCGATGCGTGATCCCATCCGTGATTCTTTAGGCCAAAATTAAGAACGAGTCCTGCTTGGAGCTTCGCCAGAACCAGGCGAGTGCGAAGCTGCTTCAAAAATTCCGTTCGACTTGACGGGAGAATGGCGTACCCTCACGGGGATCAATGCGCTGGAATAACATCAGTGTCATCGGTGCGGGCTTGCTGGGCGGTTCCCTGGCTCTCGCCATCAGACAACGCCAGTTGGCCGCTCGGATTTCGGCCTTCGTTCGGCGCGATTCCTCTTTGGAGGAATGCCGCGCCCTCGGAATCGCCGATATCGTGACCAAGGACGCCAAGGAGGCCGTCACCGGGGCGGATTTGGTGATTCTCTGCACGCCGCTGGCCCAAATGGCCGGGCTGCTGGACCAAATTCAAGCCTTCCTGAAACGCGGCGCGATTGTCACCGATGTTGGCAGTGTCAAAGGAACGGTGGTGCGGGAGCTGGAGCCGATCGCGCGCCAGGTCGGCGCGGAATTTATCGGCAGCCATCCGATGGCCGGCTCGGAAAAATCCGGCGTGGCGGCGGCGAGGGCGGATTTATTTGAAAACGCGGTCTGCCTCGTCACTCCCGGCCGTTTTTCGACGGCGGGCGCGATCAGTCAAGTCGAGGAATTTTGGAAATCGGTCGGCGGGCGTCCGCTGCGCCTGACGCCGGAAGTTCACGATGACCTTGTCAGCCGGTCGAGCCACTTGCCGCACGTCGTCGCGGCGGAATTGGCCAATTACATCTTGAGCCCGGTCCATCCGAAGGAGCAGGCGCTTGTGTGCGCCAATGGATTTCGCGACACCACGCGCATCGCCTCGGGCTCGGCGGAAATGTGGCGCGATATTGCGCTGGCAAACCGGCACAATCTGGCCCGCGTTCTCGGCGTTTTTATCGAGGATTTGCAGGAATTTCAGATTGCGCTCGAACGCCAGGACGTGACCGCCATCGAGGAATTTTTCGCCAAAGCCAAGCAGCGCCGCGACGACTGGCGCGCCATCTCCACATCCCCGGCCGAATAGTCCGCGCGCCATGCCATTGCCCGAGATCATTGAGATCGTGCCGCTGGCTGCGCCAGTATCGGCAGTCGTCACGGTGCCTGGCTCAAAGAGCATCACCAATCGGGCCCTCATCCTCGCGGCGCTCGCCAATGGAGCCGTGACCTTGCGCGGCGCGCTCTGGAGCGAGGACACGCAAATCATGACGGCGGCGCTGCGGGAGCTGGGGCTGTCAATTGAATTGGAGGCGGACACGAACGAATTTTGCAATCGCACCATTCGTTTGACAGGGTTGGGCGTCCGCGAATTGAATGGCGGCGCCGTCGATCATCCGCTTTCGCTCTTCGTCGGCAATGCCGGGACCGCCGCGCGGTTTCTGGCGGCTTTCGTGTGTTTGGGCCGCGGCGTTTTTCGGCTGCACGGCACGGCGCGGATGCACGAGCGCCCGCAAGCCGCGCTCTTCGCCGCCTTGCGCACGCTTGGCTATCGCATTGATTCCCCGAATGACCGGTTGCCGGCGGACATTCACGGCGCGGGGCCAAAAGCGGGAAGCTGCCATGTGGATATTTCGGAAAGCTCGCAATTTGCCTCGGCCCTTCTCCTGTGCGCAAGCCAGGGGAAATGGAAAATTGAACTGGACGGCGAATCGGAGGAGGAAGCGCCCTACGTGGCGATGACGCGGCAGCTTATCTCCGCATTTCCGAAGAACGGCGGTGAATTTCAAATTGAGCCGGATGCTTCGAGCGCCAGTTATTTTTACGCGGCGAATTGGCTGATGCCGCGCAAGAACGGCGAGCGCATTGAAGTGGCGGCGTTCCCGAACTCGGACTGGCAGATTGACGCGGCCTTTCCGAAGTTTCTCCCGCTGCCCGCGGAAGTTTCGCGACGCCGCGAATTGGGCGACAGCATCATGACGGCCATCGCGGTGGCACCTTTCGGCAATGCCCCGGCAAAGTTCCGCGACCTCCAAAGTCTGCGTGTGCAGGAATGCGAGCGTGTCGCCGCCCTCAAAGCCGAGCTCACCAAATGCGGCGCGATGGTGATTGAGGAGAAGGATGACTTGACTGTTTTTCCGGCAGCGGGAAAGATGCGCGGCGCGGAGATCGAAACCTACAACGATCATCGGATGGCGATGTGTTTCGCCACCGTTGGATTGAAAACGGAAGGCATCCGCATCAAAAATCCGTCCTGCGTGAAAAAGACATTCCCAAATTTTTTCCAGAAGCTCGCGGCGCCAGCTCCATCGGGGCTGGGCGCGACGATTCTTGACCCGCGCTCAGGCCGGATTCTGAGCGGTGAAGACCTTTTTGCGGATTAAGCGGCATGAGCCATTCCAAACCCTCGCCCATCATCATCGCCATCGACGGCACCAGCGCCAGCGGCAAAAGCACCAATGCGCGCATGGTGGCCAAGGCGCTCGGCTACGTTTACGTGGATACAGGCGCGATGTACCGCACGCTGGCCTGGCATTGCTTGCAGAAAAAAACAGATGTCCATGATCCCAAAGCCGTTGCCGCCGTTTGCCGCCATTGGAAGACGAAGCTCGATTGCATCGACGGAAAAGTCCGGCTTTTGGTGGACGGATATTTTCCAGAAAAGGAAATTCGCACAGGCGCGGTGAGCGAAGCCGTTTCGCATGCCGCCGCCGTGCCGGCGGTTCGGAAATGGATGAAGGAGAAACAGCGCGAGTGCATCGCTTTCGGGAATCTGGTGATGGAAGGCCGCGACATTGGCACGAATGTTTTTCCCGAGACGGATTTCAAATTTTACCTCGACGCGCACCTTGATGAGCGGTCCAAACGCCGCGCCGCCGAGGGGCTGAACGAAAATCTGGCCGCCCGCGACCAGCGCGACAGCCAGCGCGCCGAAGCGCCGCTGATGATTGCGCTCGGCGCTGTTGTCATTAATAATTCCGGCCTCACCTCCGATCAAACCTGCGCGAAAATCCTGGAAATAATTCACACGCGATTGAGCGAGGGTGCTCCCACACGCTGAAATCGGAAATTTTTTTAATCAGGAACGACCGAACTCAGGAAAAGAGGCCGCAAATTCCGCTGAACTTGGCGGGGCGAGGCTGCCAATGAACTGTCCGGGGAAGCGCTCGGCGAGGGCGCCGAGCGCGACACGCGACCCGCATTTCATCTTTGATTCATTGGCGCTTCTCACCAAATCATTTGGTTGGGGCCTCCCGCCGAGCCATCCCTATTTCCGAAGAGGCTTGGCGGGAGCCTCACCCTGCCGCATCAGTTTGACAGTGCTTCAGTCGAATGGCCGCGAATAATGAATCCGCATGAAATCACCTTCAGCCTCTTTCCTGAGTTCGGCCGTTCCTGATTAAATATTTCCCCTCTTCATTGCTCCATCAAGCTATCTTGCAGCGTCTTCATGCGCTGCTCAATAGCTTTTCGGATCACCGTGGCTCGGGCGATGGCGTTGTCCCTCGACTCGCCGGGGAAAGTGGTCATGCGCGTTTTCAATGCGGCGGCGACCTCTCCATTGCGATCCCGCAGCGGCATTGTCACTTCCACCGCTTTGCCATCCGGCAGATAATACATCACGCCTTTTTGGATCACATCCTCCTCGTATTTTGCGCCCGCGCTCCCAACCCCTTCGCCATGCAAATCGGCGATGATGACGGGCGCGTTCGATTCCTTGTTGGCGTAAATTTTCAGGCCAAGCAGGCGCGGATATTTCTCCCTGATGTCCGCCACCACCGTCTCGGCAAAGGGGACTTTAGGCATGTATTGCACGCGCGCGCCGGCGAAGGCGCACTTCGCATCGCCGCGCCGCCAGAAACCGATTTTCCCGCGCGCGAACGTTGTATCATTGACAGCAAGGTCGTTGGTCGGCGCGCCGGCCTTGGCCGGAGGAATAACCAGTTTGCCATTCAGATAACAGCGCGTTTGATTCCCGGCGCATTCCACCTTTAATTCCTGCCACACGTCTGGCGGAAACGGCAGCCGCACACCCACGCCAAGCATGTCATAAGCCTTCCCGCCGACGACCCGATACCAAAGCAAATTTCCCTCCGTGCTGGCGCGTACGACATAATAATTATTCGCATCCTGCGCCCGCAGCACCACGCCCGCCTCGCCGCTGGAGATTTTCATCCGCGCCGTCAATACGAATTCAGAAAACACCTCGTTGGTGTAGAGGAGGACGGAAAAGTCTCCCGGGCCCGAGCTTCCGGCCGCCGGCGCGAGAACGGATTGCGTGGCGGTTTCTTCGCGCGCTTTCTCCGTCAACGGCGCAATGGTTGGCGGCACCGCGTCTTCGCGCACCCGCCAAATCGAAGCCGCAGCATGACCGGTCGCGAGGCTGAAAAAACCAGCCGGTGTCTGCCCCGGCGGAGTTTTGGTGAAATCAAAATGAATCTGAGCGGCGTCTGCTGCGACCGCGAGCAGCCATCCCGCGGACAAAGTCCACACGATGCGAAATCGCTTATTCATTTGGCGCGAGCATATTGCAACCCTAGCAGCATCCGCGAAATATGCTCAAACCAGATTTCAAAAGGCAGAGAAATTTAATTTGAAACCCTGGAACTGCCGAAAAAAGCGCGAATGATCCCATTTGCCTTGATATTCTGTTTACATCGTCCCGTAGCGCGGTAAAATTGCGCGCACGGAATGAAACAGTGGGGAGAACCTACATTGCCCGAAGCCAGAAAGCCCTTAACCGAGCATGGCCCAGCCTTCTCTACCACCCTCTGGACCGTAGTTCTGACCGTCCGTTCCGGCGACGCGCAAGAGGCGGGGCGAGCTTTGGAGCACCTGTGCAGGATTTATTGGAGGCCTGTCTACGCGTTTATCCGACGGCGCGGAGCTTCTCCGCACGATGCCGAGGATTTGACCCAAGGCTTTTTCTCCAGTTTCCTCGAGTATGACGGCATCAAAAAAGCGGAAAAGCAAAAGGGCAAATTCAGGACCTTCCTTTTGGCGGCACTGGCAAATTTTCTCAATAATGAGCATGCACGGCACCAGAGGCTCAAACGCGGCGGTCAATGCGAAATTATCTCGCTGGACGACGCGGAAGCCGTCTTCGCGCGGGAAACCGCGGAGGGAATGACGCCGGAGGCGCAATTTGACTGCGGCTGGGCCATCGTCCTAGTGGAGCGGGTCATGGCTCAATTGAAGGCCGAATATGAAGAATCCGGGAAACAGAAACTTTTTGCAGCCCTTGAGCCGTGGTTGACCCAGGAACTGACCGCGGAGAAGAGCGCTCACGCCGCCTCCGCGCTCGGCATGAGCGCCGGAAACGTCAAGGTCGCTTTGCATCGTCTGCGCCGCCGGTTTGGAGAAATATTGAGAACGGAAGTCGCTCAAACCGTGGTGACGCGGGCCGAGGTGGACGACGAAGTGCGCCATCTCTTCGCCTCGATTTCCGACTAGCGCTGAGCGCATCGGCGGAGCCAGTTTTTTTGTAACCACGCTGGTTTGTTGGTTTAGAACAATTCATATGGCCGATGTCCAGAAATGCACTCGTTGCGGCAGAGGCGTGTCTCCGGGAGCACCTCGCGGGCATTGCCTGCATTGCCTGTTGGAATTTGCGCTGGAGCTTGATTCTGAACAGCCGGTTCCGCCTTCCCAGCCAGCCGCAGTGGCGGAAGAAATCGGCGGCTGGATCGGTCCCTATCAATTGCTCGGGAAATTGGGCGAAGGCGGCTGCGGAACAGTTTATCTGGCAAGCCAGCGGGAGCCTATTCGGCGAAACGTGGCTCTGAAGATCATCAAATTGGGAATGGATACCAAAGCCGTGGTGGCTCGATTCGCGGCCGAGAAACAGGCGCTGGCGCGCATGGACCATCCGGGCATCGCCAAGGTTTTTGATGCCGGCGCGACGGACTCCGGGCGTCCTTACTTCGTCATGGAATGGGTGCAAGGCCAGAAGATCACCAGTTATTGCGACACGCAGAAGCTCGACGTGCGCCAACGGATCGCTCTTTTCATGCAAGTGTGCGCGGCTGTCCAGCACGCCCATCAAAAAGGCATCGTTCATCGGGATTTGAAGCCGTCCAATATTCTCGTTTCGTCCAACGAGCAAGGCGCCACCCCGAAAATCATTGATTTTGGCATTGCCAAGGCTGTGTCCGACCAGCCCTTGACGGACAAGACGTATTTCACCGCCTTCGAGCAATTCCTTGGCACGCCCGCCTACATGAGCCCGGAGCAAGCCGGGTTGGGCCTCCGCGAGGTGGACGGGCGGAGCGATGTTTATTCGCTGGGAATTCTGCTCTATGAATTGCTGACTGGCGCACCGCCGTTCGATGCGGGCGAACTTCGGCAAGCTGCGCTCGATGAAATCCTTCGCACGATTCGCGAGAAAGAGCCCTCGCGCCCATCCAGCCGGGTGCCATCTCTCCGTGGCGATTTGGATCGCGTTGTGCTGAAATCGCTCTACAAGGATCGCAGCCAGCGTTACCAAAGCGCCGCCGACCTGGCTGATGACTTGGATCGATTTCTGACTTCCAGGCCGGTGAAGGCCGCCCAGGCAAGCGTCTGGTATATGTATTCACGAGCGGTCTCGCGGCATCGTCGGCGTTTGGTGGATGCCGCGCTGGTGTTGGCGGTGGTTCTGGCCGTTCTGATTCCATTATGGGCCTATGAGGCGCATCATCGACCGCCGCAGAACGCGTTCTTTACCTCTTCACCCGTTGGCGCATGGCGATACTCGGAACTGATTGAAAGACAGCCAAAAGGCACAAGCTACTTTCCAACTTCGCCCGGTGAATACGCGGGAGCAGTGTTCCGCGGTTATACTTCGCCACGCGAATGCAAGGGCCAGACCAGCCCGATCAGCGATGAGGGGCCTGACATTTTTGACCCCGGTGGAAACACGGGATACCAAATACTTACAACGTGGGTTGAGTCCAGCGTGGATAGGGACATAGATGTTGTCATTTCGGGCGACGACGGGCACAGCCTCTTCGTGGATGATCAATTTCTGGCAGGATCAGGCTTCGGCTTCTACCCGACGAACCGAATATCCTTTCGCGCAGGTGTCCCCAGAAAATTGGAATTGGCCATTTACAATTCTGTCGGAGGATGGTCTGCCTACATAGGCTTGGCGCCTTTCAATGGCTTTGTTAAGGAAAATTGGTCCAAACAATTAACAAACGTGCCGGGCCTTTCCATGAACGCCGACGGCTTTTCTTCCAAAAAATCGAACCATCCCTGATGGAGGGCGTCAACGGCCCCGCCGCAGTCGTCGTCTCCCGATTCTCTCCAAAGCTCGGGAAAAATGACCGGTTTCAAAATAAATTGTAACTGCGTTGAGCTGACGCTTTAGAAGTAAGTGACCGATCAAATTCAACGAACAACGAATTATGAAACCATTGACCTGTTCCCGCTGGAAAACTCATGCAGTGACCATGGGAGTTTTGCTGGTTGGTGCTTCCCTTCCTGTGCTGGGCGGCAACTACGAATATGACTGGGTCGGCGGCAAGCCTGGATTCTCCGGCAAAATCATTCTCGATGCGCCAGTCTCCCCTCTAGGCGGTGGATCAGCCGCGGACATCATATCCATCCAGGTTACCACTCCCATCAACGGGACGCTCAGCTATCCTTCGGCCGAGATTGGCGATGATGCGTTCTACGGGTGGGCAACTTATTCGGGCCAATTCACCTGGAATTCTCAGCAGATCACCTCCATGTTAGTGCAAGCCACCGACACGCCCAACAACGGAGGAACCGATTACGTAATCGAGCTAGGCGAGGACGCTGCTGTAGGGAGCGGGCATATCAATCGGTTCTGGACGGAAGTGTATGGGCAAATTGACGATGACGATTCTGGGTCGTGGCAGGCGTCCACCGGTATTCACGTCGTCACCGCCCAGGACTTGCAGAACGCGCTGACAGAAGCGGCCAACAACGGAGCGAATAACACCATTTATCTGGCCAACGGGTATTATACGGGCAATTTCAACTACAACAGCGCCGCCAATACCAGTTTGACGCTGATGCCGGAGCCGAGTGTGACCAATCCCGCCATTACGCTCGATGGGGCGGCCGGGGGACGCGACCTCAATATCACCTGCACTGGAAGCTCGGGCGACGTGACCGTTTCCGGCATGACCTTCGTGCGTAATTGTGGAAACAGCCAAATCGGCGCCTTGCGCATCGGCGCCAGCAGCGGCGGAACGATCACTGTGACCAACTGCCAATTCCTTGTCCTCTCAAATAGCGAAGGGATGGGGTTGGAAATCACCTCGGGGTTATACACGGTGATTTCCAACTGCACGGCCATTGGCAAGCAACCCAATGGCAACGATGGAACCGGAATTTATATCACCGGAGTGACTGGAACCAATGTCATTGAGAACTCAACTTTCTCAGGGAACTACGGGCACGGTTTAGCCGTTGTCGCCAGTGCGATTTTGACCGTATCGAATGTGATCGCCCAGAGTAATGCCGATTATGGCATCTATGCCAATGGCCCCAGTTTCATTAGCGTGATGAATAATGTCTTGACAGCCAACGCTGAAGGGGCGAATCTCTCCGCCAGCGCTGCGCTCAATCTCATCAGCAACTTGTTTACCTCGAACACTTACTCTGGGGGCGCGGCTGTCTCGACGGGCTATCAAGGCACGGCCGTTATAACGGGCAACACTTTTTATGAAAACAGCTCGATTTACGGTGGCGGATTGAGCGCATCCGCCTCGACATTGTTTGTGACAAATAATGCCTTTCTCGACAATTCGACTTGGAACACATCCTATGCCCCGCCGGGTGCGGCAGAGCTTAGCGCAGATTATGGCCTTGTGAGCGGGAACACTTTCACGGGCAACACAAGCGTTTATCATGGCGCGCTGGAGGTGGCTGGCTCGACGTTGACGATTTCCAACAATTCGTTTGACGCAAATCAATGCAATAACCAAGGCGGGGCCATTTACGCTTACGGCGTTCCTGCGCTGCTGGTCACCGCCAATAGATTTACAGGGAATACTTGCGGCGGTTCGGGGGGGGCTATTTGTGTCGATGAGGGAGAGCCAACCATTATCGGCAACACATTTCAACGGAATTCATCCGCTTACGGAGGGGGCGCGATTTACGCGAATACCGACGATGCCACCATCACCGATAACTTGATCGTCAACAATAGTCAGTCGGGCGCCAGTTACGAAGGAGGCGGTATTTATGTGGCGCCTTCCTTAGCGTCGTCCATGATTTACGTGATCAACAACACCCTCTTCGGCAACACCTCCGCCGGCGGCGGCGGCGGGCTCGCCATCCAGAACACCCAAACTAGCGGCACGCAGGCGTTTTACGTTTTCAATAACATCATCTGGGGCAATTCGTCCGCCAGCGGGGCGGGGTCTGACGTTTATCTCACAGGCGGCGGCTCGCCCAGCGAACTGGAATGCAACGACTACGACAGTTCGTATGGGGTTTGGACCATCGCTCAGAGCAATGTGGATGTCTCACCCCAATTCTTCAATCCAGTGGCCGGAGATTTCCATTTTCCGAGCACATCGCTTTGCTGGGGCGCCGGAACCGCAAATGCCCCCTCATTGCCCGCGAACGACCTTGACGGCAATCCTCGGCTAGCCAACGCCTCAGTAGACATGGGCTGCTACGAATTGACCACCAATGTGTTTCATCCGGCGGACACCAACCAGGCGTGGACCATCACGGCGGGCGAATTCGCCGCTTACGCCGCCGCATGGAAAAGCGGCCAGGGCTGGAGCAACGCGCCGCCGAATCCCATCCCGGCAAATTATGTGACACGAGCTGGTTTCCTGATGACGAACGGGGGCGCCTATTACAACGACGGCAGCACCCGTCCCGTGAATTGGAAGATCCAACCTTAAGAACCTCCAACCTTCTTACGAGGAGGATCTCTGGTGAAAACATTCACACTGTCCACGTTATGCCTCGCGCTCTTCAGCGCGCTGGCCGCCTCGGCGCAGACGAATGTCCCTCCGGCTTCCTACGTGCGTTCCTTCGTCAGTGACATTCCCAACGAACCGCTGGTGACAATTGCTGTTTCGGGGGTTGCGGGCGTTTCGTGTTTTAGCATTGAAGAGACCATTCCCGCTCCCGCCACCGCCGTCGCCGTCAGCGGCGATGGCGTTTGGCTGCCGGCTATCAACGCCATTCGTTGGGGGCCCTATTTCAGCACTGCCGCCACCAATGTCAGCTACCGCCTGAAGGGCTTGCCAGCCAGTTATCCCGTCAGCGGAGGAGCATGGATGGATGGCGCCTGGTACTTTTCTCCGGGCCCAACTCTGGTCACCATTCTCGAAACCACGGGGCCTATCACCGCGCCCTCAGCGCCATTGCAGCTGCCCTTGCCGGTTTTCACGCCTGGCAGCGGCTCCAATGTTCCAGTCCTAGTTTCGATCACCAACGCGGTGACCAATGCTATTATCTATTACACGCTGGACGGCACGTTGCCCACGCAAAGCTCCCCAGCCTCGATCCTCTACACCAATCCCGTTTCCATAACGGCCCCGATCCTAATTCGCGCAGTTGCGTTTGCCAGCAACTACCTGCCCAGTTCCGCCAGTGTTGCCGTTTATGGTCCGTCGGCGGCGCTCCCGAATGCGCAAGTTGATATTGGAATCAATGCTAATGCATCCGTCGCGCCAGTCGTCACCATCATGGCGGTGCCCGGCACCAACGCGGCTTGCCTGGCGGTCACGGAAACATTGCCGCCGGGGCTGTCAGCCACGAGCATTTCTGGCGGAGGGAGTCTTTACGGCAGCGCTATTTTGTGGGGTCCATTTTTCGGGACCAACGCGCAGGTGTTGAGTTATCAGGCGGTCGGCGCGCCGGGAACTTACCCGGTCCAATTCTCGTGGAGTGTGGATGGCGTTGGTTCGGAGCAACTCATTACCAACGTAACCATTGCCGCCGAGGCAACCAACAGCGTGTCCACGCCGCCGACGCAGGCCAGTCCGCCCGTCTTTTCCCCTGGCAGCGGCAGCAATGTGCCGGTCGTGGTCACAATCACCGATGCCACACCCAATGCCGCGATTTATTTTACGCTGGATGGATCGTTGCCCGCGCAAGGCTCGCCAAACTCTTTCCTTTATGCCGAGCCCTTTCCGATCACAGTGGCCAGCCTGATTCGGGCGGTCGCTTTTGCCAGCAACTGCCTCCCTAGTTCGGCCAGCGTCGCGGTTTACGGGCCGCCAGCCGCGCCGCCCGACGCCACGCTCACCGCAAGCGTGAATTTCAGCAATCCGTTGGCGCCAATGGTGACTCTTGGGCTTGTTCCGGCGACCAATGCGAGCTGTGTTGCAGTAACGGCGACATTGCCCGCAGGCCTGGGCGCGACCAGCATTTCGGACGGCGGCAGCTACGTGGCTGGCGACAACGCGATCTATTGGGGGCCATTCTTTGGCGTCAACGGGCAAAGTCTCAGTTTCCAAGGAACGGGCCTGCCGGGAACTTATCCGGTGCAATTGACGCTGAGCGCCGACGGCGTCAGCAGCCAGTCGATCATGAATGTCACCGTTGCATCCTCCTCATCTTACACGGTGCCCGCCGCGCCCTCGCAAGAAACCGTCCCGATTCTTTTACCCCCCACCGCATCCAACCTCCCAGTGACGGTGACGATCTCATCGCCTGATCCCGAGGCCGCAATCTATTATACAACGGACGGCACGGTGCCCACGAAAACCAGCGCGCTCTACACCAGTGCTCTGACCTTTTACACCCAAACGACGTTGCGCGTGGCGGCATTCCGGCCCGGTTATCTGCCCAGTTCGTCCGCCGTGGGAGAGTATGCGGCCCTATCCACCAATTCGCTCTCGCTGGCCAGAACCGTGTCAGGCAATGGCACGCTTTTCCCGTCTGTGGCCATAGCTGCGACACCGCAAGGAAGTGTGAATTGTTATACCGTTACCGAGGTGTTGCCGCCGGGCGTAATGCCAACCGCCATTTCCGCGGACGGATTATGGAATGGAGCGACCGGCGCCATCCAATGGGGACCGTATTTTGACAATCACGCGCGCACCTTTGGCTACGCCCTTGCCGGCGGCTCGGGAACCTTTCCGCTCGTTGGAGGCGGCAGTTTCGACGGCCATTCAACCACAACCACCGGCGCCGCTACGGCGACGATCAACCAATCTTACTTCGTTCCGGCGACGTTCAACAATCTGGGTTGCACGGGCGAACCGATGACATTCGACGTGGTGGTAAATCCCAATCCCGGCGTGGTCACGGTCACCTCAGCGAGCGGGACGGTCGACTGGGGCGACGGAACGACGCCTTCGATTTTCACCCAGCCCGAAACTATATTCGAAAAGCAATACGGCGAGGCTGGCACATACACCGTTACCGTTTCCGTCAATAATTACACTGGGTCCACGGCATCCGGCGCTAATCCCGGCTCTCCTTACGTCCAAACAACAACAGTCCAAGTCCTGACAAATTGCTACCCGGTTATTACGAACTTCGGGCCGCTGAGTCAAACCGCACTGGTCGGCGGGACAGTGCAGTTCAACGTTGGCGTCCTCAGCCCGTATCCGGCCTCATTCCAATGGTATTTCAATCAAACCAACCCCGTGGAAGGGCCGTTCCTCGAGACGTTGACCCTGCCGAATATTCGCGTACAGCAAGCAGGAATTTATTCGGTCACCGTCACCAATCTTTATGGCAGCGCGACCAGCGGCGTGGCCACGCTCACCCTAATCGCTCCATTGCTCTCCAACCCTGCGCGGAACTCCGACGGAAGCATTACGCTGAATTTGACCGGATTGCCAGGCAGCAGCGCCCGCCTGTGGGCCACAACCAATCTGGCGGAACCCAGCCTTTGGGAGCCGATTTTCACAAACAACAACATAGATGCCAGCGGCATGTGGCAGTTCACTGACACGAACGCTGTGAATTACCCGGATCGCTTTTACTTTTTCTCAACTCCCTGAGCCGTAACAATGCAGCTGAAATTGGGGAGCGCGGTCGTCTCGACCGCCTTCTTCGGCGTCCCGCCGAAGACACCTTACGCTTTTGATAGATCACCGAAAGGTGAATCCACATTTTCCGCCAGAGCCAGTCGGCGGGGCGCCGACTGGAGGCGACCGAGACGGTCGCACTACCCGTCTCAACGGGATTGTCACGGCTGAGGACATTTGCGAACTGCTTTGGCCGCAGGTGCAGGCTAATGACCCCGCGAAAAGGCGGATAATTTGATCGATAACTCAGGAGCTATGGAAAAGAGGCCGGCTTCGTTTTCCGCGCGATGGAACGTGCTTTGAAAATGGCTGACCACAGGGGGCAGTTTTGTTTACCCCGGCAGCCGCTTTAAAAACCAACGACCTTTCGCGGAAGAGCGCAGATGGGCCGGAGCTATCCGCGCCGGCTAGTGAAGCTTCTCTTTTCACCACCACGCATTGGACGACGGTGCTGGCCGCGGGGAAGGGCGATACGCAAGCAGCCGCCGCGCTGGAACAGCTCTGCAAAAATATTAGCGTCTGGTTTGCGTTTTCATTCGCCGCCAAGGCCCATGGCCGCATGACGCGGAGGATTTTATTTTGTTTCCACTCGTAAATTCCTTGAGGCCTTCGTAAGGGGAAGTCTTAGGCTGCAAACAGGGTGAGTCAGGCAAGAATATAATGGACTTTTCCCGCCCGACCTGCGAGATTTTCCGGCACCACAGCAAAGAAATGCCCGGGCAGGGTATTGTTGAGACGAATTGTCTTTGCTGCCCGGGAATAGCTTATATGACGACATCTGCCAGGAATATGCCGGTAATTGTGTCGGTGAGGTTAAATCGAATTCCAGGCGGCTATTTTAACTTGTCACCCTTAATATCGAATCGTATAGGTTAGCTGTCATAAGAGGAATCAATCACTCAGTGTCAATACAATTAAGCATTTTAGTCAACACGTTCAAACACTATGCCAAGAAACACGCTCACCCGTTCCGCCGCCATCATTGCGGCGCTGGCCGTTAATTCGGCAGCCCAAGCCCAGCCTTCGAGTCCCTACTTTCAGGCAGTAACGAATTTGAGTCCGGCTGGTTACTGGCCCTTAAACGAAACGGTTCCTCCGCCGTCTGCTTTTGCGTTCAGCAATATCGCTGTCAATCTCGGAACTCTTGGCGGGCAGGCGAACGGTTATTACGGCGCCTGGTACCAACCGTCCGGCACGACGTGGTATATTACGAATAACATTGCGCAGGCGCCCGCTGTCACTGCGCCGTTCGATAATAGCGTCGGCATGGTATGCGCCGGTCAGCCGGGGCAGTACGTTATTGTGCCTCGCACGGCGAATGGCGCGATCAACACAAATTTGACGCTGACCCCGCCATTCTCAATAGAGGCATGGGTGAAGTTCGCCAGCACGAACAACGGCCTGTTCGATATCGTTGGGCAGGGCGGTTTTTCGACGGTGAATTACGGGGGCCCGAACACAAACAATCCGTTCTACGGCGGCACTGGGCTTGGGTGGTCCGGCGTTGAGCTCGGAAGCTATCAAAACTACTTCTTTTTCATATGCAATGGAACCAACGCCGAAAGCAAGGGTCATGAACTGGACTCAAGCCACACTTACGGCTGGGTGGGGCTAAACGAGTGGATCCATGTTGTTGCGACCTTTGATGGCACCACCGAAGCGTTATACACGAACGGCAACCTGGTAAGCACTCTGAACATCATAAGCAAGGACGGCAAGCCATTTGTCCCGGATCCCAGCACGCCGCTGATGATCGGTTCTGGCAGCGAACCTTCCGCCTCCTATGGCAACGGATTCAAGGGGACGATAGGCGATGTCGCCATCTACAACGAAGTATTGCCACAGAGCAGCATTCTAAACCACTATCAAACGGCTTACGGCACAAATTCCACGTTTGGAGCAAACTACCCAGCGTCCGTTCTGGCGGATAATCCCGGCTTTTACTATCGGTTAAACGATCCCGTTTATCAAACTAACGCCGGCTATCCCGCCCGCACGTTTCCCGCGGCTACAAACTACGGAACGATCGGCGCGGCGGCGAACGGCGTGTATCAGCCGGGCACCAGCCCTGGCGCGGCGGGTCCCGGTTACGGCGGCTTTGGCGGTTCCAGCACCAGCGTCGCCATCAACGGCTGGTTTGGGGCGGTGGACGTGGGAGGCGGCAGTTTGCCCGCGGCCCTGAACCCTTCCAATGCGGTTCCATTGACACTTGTCACATGGTTCCGAGGCAATATTGCCGATGCGCCTGGGCGCTTCCAAGAGATGGTGGGGCACGGCGACAGCTCGTACCGGCTTGCGCTGGGGCAAGTCGCGGCGGAAAACCACTTTAATCCAGGGCCGGGGCCCGAGTTGCAGTTCACGACCGCGGCTGCCGTTGCCACGAACGGCTGGGCTTTTAATGACGGCCACTGGCACATGGTTGCTGGTGTGAGCGATGGCACCAACGAGTATATGTATCTTGACGGGGCGCTGGCTGTCACAGCCTCGAACACAAACGGCATTAAAATCGCCGGAAATGTCAATGATCTACTGCTGGGCGGGGATTCGGAATACACTTACGCAAGCTGGGGTTCCGCCAACACTATCCGTGATTTCGACGGCCAGGTGGCTCACGTGGCTTTCTGGACAAATGCGCTGACTGCGGCTGAAATTCAGTCCCTGTTCAATACGGCTGAAGTGCCGCCCTACATTCGAGTCCAGCCAGTGGGTGTCACAAATAATCAAGGCTCGCCGATTGCGGCTTCAGGTATCGTTGGCGGTTCGCAGCCCATCTCGTATCAATGGTATCAGGAGGCTCCTGGCAGTTCGAGCTTTGTGCCCGTATCTGGCCAAACGAATGCAATTCTGTCTTACAGTTCAGTGCTCACGAACGCCAGTGGAAGCTGGTATTTTGTTGCCGCCAACGGATTCGGCGCGCCCGCTACAAGCTCGGTGGTTCAAGTCTACATTTACGGAGCGCCAACCTTCGTGAATGAATCGCAAGCCAACATCATGGTCTATGCCGGATCCAGCCCGTCGCTGACGATCGGGGCGGTAGGCGCCGTTCCGATTGCTTACTCGTGGACTTCAAACGGAGTCGTCGTATCCACCAATGGAACCTATCGGATCACGAATGTTCAAGCGGGCGCCACCTACGTCGGAACGGCATCCAATGTCGCAGGTTCAACCTCCACGGGTCCAATCACGGTGACGATTTTGCCGGATCCCACCGCGCCGTATCCAGTGGCGGTGCTGGAGGATGGCCCCATGGCATTCTGGCGGCTGGACGAAAGTTCAGGCGACACTGCCTTTGACTATGTCGGTGGATACAATGGCATATACACGAATGTGGCCTTGGCCGACGCCGCCCCCTACGACACCACAACGGACCCGACAGAAGGGGCGGCGCCAGTATTTGGCATTGTGAGTGCCAACAATAGTTACGTCGGCTGGGTGCCCACCAATGTGAATTTTGCCGCGCCTACCAACGTAAGCGCCGAGTTCTCCGTCGAATGCTGGCTGCAGGCATATGGTGTTTCTAGTGACAGCGGAATCATTTCCATCGGCTATGGTAACGGCGGCGAGGAATTCGCCCTCGATTGCGGGGGCAGCGACCCGGCCCACGACCTGCGGTTTTACGTTCGCGATGCCGGCGGCACTTCCGAAAGCGCCACTAGCACTTTCGCGCCACAGACGGACGGCGAGTGGCACCATGTCGTTGGAGTGTGCGATGAAGCAAACGGGCATGTGCATATCTATATTGATGGAACCAATGCGGGCACCGGAAACATACCTGTCAAAAGCGGCGTGCTGACTTCGACCCAGCCGTTGACGATCGGCGCGCGCCAGGAAAGTCTTGGGTCGCAATACGACAACCAATTTTTTGGAGCCATAGACGAGGTGGCCGTTTACAACTATGCCCTGACTCCGGCCCAGGTTCAAAATCATTACTTCGCCTCAGGCGTTGCGCCGATCATCGAGTCTTTGACCCCGCAAAATGAAACGACCAACGTCGGATCCACTGCTGAATTCACGGTCGTGGCAACCGGGACAGCGCCGCTCTCCTACAGTTGGTTTGATCCCAATAATAATCTGGTCTCCACCAATCCCACGCTGGTGATTTCAAATGTGCAGGCGAGTTCACAGGGGCAGTACACCATCACGGTGTCGAACGCTTATGGAACTGTGAGTGATTACCCATATTTGAGCGTGGCGCTCGGGCCGCCGCAAATCGTTCAGGACATCTCGCCTCTTCAGCAGACGGTGGAGCTGTATTCTGGATTGGATTCGATCACCTTTGCTGTGATCGTCTCTGGCACGGCGCCTTTCAGCTACCAATGGTATGCCGATGGCAATGCTGTGGCTGGAGCGACCAATTCCAGCTATACATTCACCGCTCTGGCGGGGACAAATAGTTACTACGTCACGATTACAAATTCCGCCACGGCATCGCAAGCCAATGGCGTTCCCGCGGTCAGCAGCACCGCTACGGTAATTGGCGTGCCGGTTCCGCAGTTGACGCCATCCAGCTATGCGTATCGCGTAAGAATAGGCTTCCCGGGATACACTGGCCAGCCGCTGACCAACTTTCCCGCGCTGATTACCTTGAATCCCTCGGAAATCCCCGGGTTTTCCTATTCGCAGTTGGCAACCAATGGCTCCGACTTGCGATTCACCGATGCCAGCGGGACGGGAGTTCTGCCATTCGAAATTGATGAATGGAACAACAACGGCATTTCCACGATCTGGGTGCGGGTGCCTGTGCTCAACGGAACGAACATTTGGGCGTATTGGGGCAAGTCTAACGATACCGACGAATCCCCTGGATCCACCAATGTCTGGCTAAATGCCGATTACGAAGTTGTCTACCACTTGAAAGAGAGCGGGTTCCCCTATGCCGATAGCACGGGCCAATATCCGGCCACCAACGGCGTGGCGCCAGTCCAGGCGACTGGAATTGTAGGTCATGGGGAGGATTTCAACGGGACATCCGACTTCATCACACCCGGCGTTGTCACGCTCAGCAATCAATTCACGACGTATGCGTGGGTTTATTTGAGTGCAACCGCCGCGAACATTCAAACCGTCTGGGCCAACGCGCATGGCGGTTATGGCAACAACGGCTTCTCGTTGTTCGTCAATACTTACAACACGAGCGACGGCGCCGTCCACTTCGACAGCGGCAACGGCGCTGGCGGGGGCGCTGATCCATTTAGCGCGGCCGGAACAGTGCCGGTCGCCCAGTGGCATTTGCTGGCCACCACGTGGGATCAGGTCAACTCCATTGCTGAGCTGTATGTGGATGGAGTCTATAACGACAAGGGTGCAGCAGTGCCGACGTTTGGATTGACGAACCAACTGAATCTGGGCGCATTCCTTGACCCGGTGTTCTATTTCAACGGCACCATCGACGAAGCGCGTGTCCAATCTGGCATTGCGTCCAGCAACTGGATTGCGACGACGTATTTGAATATGTATGAAAGCTCATTTTTAAGTTACTCATCGGTCAATCTCCAGCCGACCCTGACTATCGCGCCGTACGCGGGCGGCTATGAGTTTACATGGCCGACCGGGGATGGAGCGTTCACTCTGGAGACGACAACGAGTCTGGCCGCACCCGCAAGCTGGACCCCTGTAACCAACACAACCGCCATTATGACAAATGGCGTCTGGCAGCAGACCGTGCCCGCCGCGGCTGGAAGTCATTTCTACCGCTTGCAGGGCAAGTAGGAATAGCAGCCCGGAGAGTTTCTGAATAATTGCAACCAGGCGTCCGTCTAAGCATGGCGCACGCCTCGATTGCTAAGGAGGCAAATTTTGTATCAAAATTGGATGAAAATGCCTCTTATTTTGGGCGCCTGGGCGGTGGCGGCTGCGTCCGGCCTGGCGGCCACTCTCGCCATTCCGGCAGTGGATGGCTACAACATTCGTGTCGGAACGGAGACCTTCGCAGGGCTGTACCATTTCACAACCAACACGGTGCTTGTTGAAACCGCTGAGGCGATCACCAACATGGGGAGTGACGTCATTAAGTTCTACATGGGGAGTGACTCCGCCTATCAGGCGGGCGTCACGCTGCCATCAAATGTAACCAACTTGATCACCGAGGCGCGCGATGAGCCATCCTACAAACAAGTGCTGGACATGCCATTTCGCCATTTCATCATTTGGGAGTATCCATTCGGAAATTCCGATGAGTGGTGGGGCGGCGGGTATAATGCCACCCAGGGAGCGGTGGATTATACGGAAATGTATCAACTTACGTGCTACCTTCTGACCAACTATAACAATTCCGGCAAGACGTTTTACCTTGGTCATTGGGAAGGGGATGGCTACTTGAGCGTTACCGTAAACGGGACGGCGTGGGCCACGAATCCGTCGGCTGCGACGATCTCGGGAATGATCGGCTGGCTGAACAACCGGCAGAAGGCGGTTGATGATGCAAAGAACGCCACGGCCCACACAAACGTCTTCGTTTACAATTATTCCGAGTGCAACCGCGTGCGCGATGCGATGCTGAATGGACCGACCAATAACGAGCGCGTCATTAATGACGTCATTCCTTACGTGACGAATCTGGATTATGTTTCGTACTCATCCTACGATGCGCAGAATCTGAGCAGTTCGGATTTGTACACGACGCTAAACTACATCCAGTCACACATTCCGACCAACAAAGCGCCGGTCGTTCAGGGTGAGCGGTTGTGGATCGGCGAGTATGGCTGGGGTTATGAAACGCCTGCCGCCCAAGAGCCGGTGACGCGTTCCTACATCCAACGTCTGCTCGGTTGGAATTACGGAGGACAATGCCTGCCTTTCATACTTTTTTGGGAGATGTACAACAACCAGACGCCTTCGGCGGGAGGGACTAACTATTATCTCATAAGCCCAACCGATACAAAAGCGCCGTGTTACTATCTGCACCAGTATTTCCTGAACGCGGCCAAACTCATGGTGGCGCAGTTTAACGAGTCCACAGGAGCTTTGCCCACGGACACGCAGTATTCGGCGCTTGTGTCACCGATGCTGAACTCGCCACTGGCGGCCCCGGTGAATCTCACGCTGACGAACGCAAACGTCAGCCTTCTATCCGAAACAATCGCTTCTGCTTCCGCCTCGCTCGCGCAAGGCGTTTACGGCGATGACGATGCGACGGTATCGGTGTATTGGGGGCGGCAGAATGGCGGGCAGAACCCCGCGAGTTGGGAATCCAGCATGGTGGTTGCCATCAATACAAACTTCAATCCGACGACCTATTCGGTCTTGTTGACCAACTTGCTGGCCGGAACGAATTACTATGTGTCGTTCTTCGCCAGCAACGCGAGCGCCCAAGTTTGGGCTCCTGCCGCGAATCCGCTAAGCACGGCAGGTTTGGCAACGACGAACTATGCCTGCCGAATGAGGATCACATTTCCTGGTTATAACCGCGCTGAGGCGCTGGGAAATTTTCCGGCCTTGATGGAATTCAGCAACGGCCTGGCGGGATTTTCATATTCAACGTTCGCCTCAGCGACCGGTGGCGATTTGCGATTCACGGATGCTGGCGGCCTGACGGTCATTCCGCATGAGATTAATCAATGGAACACTGCCGGCACGTCGACCGTTTGGGTTCGGTTGCCGGTTTTGAGCGGAACGAACACGTGTATATGGGCGTACTGGGGAAATCCATTGGCCGCCTCGCCGCCAGCCTACACGACGAACGGCTCCGTTTGGCAGCCGCGACACTTGCTCGTATGGCATTTGGAGCAAAGCTACTTTCCCTACACCGACAGCACGGGCAATTATCCGGCCAGGACTGGTGTCGCGCCCGAGGTGACGGTGGGCGAAGCAGGGTGGGGCGGATTGTTCAACGGCTCAACTTCCTATCTCCACGCGGGATCGGTTAACGCGGGAACTGCGTTCACTCTTTTTGCTTGGGTGAGGCCCGCTTCTGGCGCTAGCAATATTCAAACCATATTCGCCAACAAACCGGGCGGATGGAATACCGATGGCTTTGGTCTCTACGTCAACACTTACAACACGGCGGATCAGCGTCTGCTCTTCGAAGATGGCGATGGCAGCAACGGGCAAACCCTGTCTTCTTCGGCTGGCGTAATGAAGCCAGGCGTGTGGCACTCGGTCGCCGCGAGTGTCAATGAGACTCTTGGTTCGGCTCAATTGTATGTGGACGGAACCAATGTGGCCGGCGGCGCAACGGTCCCTGACTTTGCCAACAACAGCCCGCTCGACTTTGGAAGGTTCACCAACAATGTATATTATTTCGCCGGTGCGATGGACGAAGCCCGCATCGCTTCAGGCTTGTGCTCATCCAATTGGATATGGGCGTCCTGGATGAATGCGACGTCGAACGGCATTTTCAACAGCGCATCCGCAGTGAATCCTTCGCCAGTCATTGGGGTGACGAATTCAAACAATATGACGATTGTCGATTGGCCCCAGAGCGCTGGAGTGTTTGTCTTATACACATCAACAGATCTATCGACGGGCAGTTGGACACCCGCAACCAATGCGGTGAGCTACTCTGGCGGACAATGGCAGGCTGCAATAGTTCCATCGGCAACGGGTGCGCAATTCTTCCGTCTGCAAGCGCGTTAGTTTTTCAATTCGCAGCAAATCCAAACGCCAATTCGATGCACCCGCTTCAGCGCAAGCAAAGGCGGCCCCGAACCGCAGGCGCGAAAAAGCTTGGGTGCAATGGCTTCGGATCGAATCCTAAAAGGAGCGGATGTAATTTGACATCGCTAGATTGCCCGCACCGGATGAGTCGCTTGAACTCAATTGGAGGCTGTGGGCGAGCCTCGTTTTCGCATTGCGATTATCACGCTTGACCGCGTCAGGAGCCGGATGCGAGGGAACCGCGAGGATGACATCCCATTTTTCTTTGATGGATTTTCAAGCAGCGTTCGGAAGGCCAAGCCCGGGGACGACTCTTTTCATGTCTAGCTCGACTGAGAAAGGGTCATCCATGAGAGGGGTCTGTCGACGTTAGCGCACCGCTGCTCTGAATTCCAAGCCTCACGAAGCAACATGGGATTGATCGCTTGACGCTCGGAGTTTCATCGACGCAAAAGGTGAGGCGCGCCCCCGCATTCTTCAGGACTCCGATTCGCGCTTTTGTGACGGGCGGGTGTGCTGTATAATATTGCCCCGAGATGAAAGCGCTTCAATTGTTCAGGCCCGCCATCGTTCGCGTCGCGTTGCTCCTTTTGGTTTCCACAGGGGCGGCTTCGGCGCAGACCTATTCGCTGGTGCAAGGGCTGGAGAAATTCGATGGCTCAGTGGCGGCGTGGCATTTGCTGGAGAAAAATGGGTTCGTCGTCGCTGACCCGTCTTACAAAGATATGTTCGCGCCTTATGTTGATGATTCGCTGCCGTATTTCATCACCACGGATTCAGCGTGGCACGGCTACCATGTTTTGCTGGCGGCCGGGATGCGGCAGTTGGAATCCTCCCAGACTTCGCGTTTGCAGGAGTTCTCGCGGCAACTGTGGACGGCGGCGGGCGAACAAGCGAAAGCGCAACCGGCCGAATTTTCCGACCTGGCGCGCTTTGCGGCGGTCGGGTTGGCGCTGCAGGATAAATCGTTTCGAGTTTCATTGCCGCAGGATCAGCAGAAACTGATCGATACATTGCTCGCCAGCAATACCGAGGCGGGTGTCGCCATCGGCCCGCCATTGCATGCGGCGGAGTTTCATCAGCACGGCGGCGAGACGAATGCGGATTGGATTGGTTATCGCGCCGCCTGGCAGTGGTACGCGGCGGTGGAATTTCGACTCTCCGATACGCGTGAAACGAAACTCGCGCTCAGCCTGACATGGTTGCTGAACAAGCAGCCCGAATTGTTTGCCGCCTGGCAAAAACTTGAAGAGCCATGGGCGGCGCTGCTCGCTCCCATGAGCCGCGGATCAATCACTGGCTATCTGGACGCCGAGAAGGCGTCTGCGGGCGCGGATGCCTCCCTGTCCGCAATGCTCAAGAATGTTTCCGCAATTCAGTCCCACCTCGCCAAAGCGACCCCGGCCATCACTGGTTTCCGCCTGCTCCCGCCGCAACAAAGGCAAAGCGCCCTTTCGGCCGCGATCAGCCCGGGTGCGAAGGTTCCGGCGGGCGCAAACCCGTCCGGTTTGGATTTTCTGGTGGCCTCCCCGTCCCTTCGTACCGCCGCGGCGGAACAGGCGTTGCGGGACCAGGATGGCAATGCTTTAGTTGACAGCATAAAGCAAGCCGGGTTGCCAGCGCCGGCGGATTCGCTGCGCGCCCGCGCGCTCGATCTCCTGAAGGCGCTGCAGGCGCCTTTGCCCGTCCGCGTCGGCCCCGCGCTGCGCTCGCAGGCGTGGGCGGACAAGCAAGTCTGGACGCAACTGGGCGCGTGGGCTGAACTGGAACATGAGACGACGGGTCACACGATGATGCGCGGCGGCGACAACGAAGCAGATCGCCCGCGAAGCGGCCAGGTCGAGCCTTATCCGGACTTTTTTTCGGGGCTTGGCAAGCTGGCGGGGGAGGCAGCCGAGGTGTTCAAAAAAGCCGGCATTGAAGAAGCCTTCGACGCCAAGACCACCGCCCAAAAGCTGCTCGATTGTGTCCAAATGGAACAGGCCGGCGCCCCGCGATCACCTGAGGAACAGGAGCGGATGGCCGGGCCGCTGGCGCAATTCAACGAGTTTGTCGTGGCATACGCAAAGGGTCCGGACTACGAAGAAAATCCAAACCTTTTGCCAAAGATGATGAACGATCTGGAAGCGCTTGCGCGCCGGTGCGCCAGCCAAACCTCGCCTTCCGAAGCCGACCGCAAAGTGCTGCTTCATTTTTTCAACTCGCGAAAATCCGTGACAAAATTGATGGAGGATTTCGGCCCGTTTTGCGAGAGGCTGGCGGAATTGGCCCGCAAGCATCTGGAGGGCGCGGAGCTTTCGCGCGAGGACGAAAAATGGATCGGCGGCTACGGGATGAAATTGGCGTCGTTCCAATTCTTCCCCGATGCGCAGCCAGAGGCCAATTCAGACAGCGCCGCGCTTGTCAATAGAATCCAATTCCCCGGTGAAGGCGGCGTCTCTTATTACGCCGGCGTCGGGCGGCCGGAAACGCTTTACATTATTCTCCCTGCAGGCGGAAAGCTCGCGCTCTATCGGGGCGCGGTCTTGAGCTATCGAGAATTCAGCCGGACCAATGAGCCGCCACTCGAGGATGCGGCGTGGCGCGATATTGCCGCCACCGGGAATGTTCCGCCGCCGCCCGCTTTTACCGCGAGCTTTTTCGCGGAACGCAGCATGGCGGAATTGCTCAAATCCTTCACCTCGTTCAACGCGGACGCGGAAGGGTACAAGGAGGTTGGCGAGGCGATGGAGGAAATCCAAACGCGAGCCGTGGACCGCGATGTGCCCGCCTTGATCGCGGCGCTGGGCCGCGTCGGGGAGGAGCAATGGCAGCCGGTTTCGGACGGCCTTTGCCAGGCCATCGCGAAATTGCGTTGGCAGCCATACCAGCGCGATCTCATGGCGCTGTTGGAAACGAATGGGGCCGGCCACGCCATCGTCATCGCGCCGATTCTTTTGGAACATCCGGAGGGACTGGACGCGGGCTTGATTTGCTCCGCGTTTGACGCCGCGCCGCCGCGCGCCCGGCGCATCTACTGCGAATTATTGAGCCGCCTTCCGGCGACGGACCAAACACGCGCGACCGAATTGCGGGCATTGTCGGACTCCGCTCCCGCCGTGCGCTGGGAAGCCGCCACCGTCATTGAGACCAATGCGCCGAATGCTGGATTTGTCGAGCCGCTGCTGCACGGACTGTCCGACACCAATCAATACGTTGTCAACGCCATGGCCAAAGCCCTGGCGCGAATCAAAGCGAGCAATGCGGCTCCGGCGATGGTCACGAACCTGGATGCATGGCTCAAAATGCCGGCGCTTAAGCCCCAGGAATTGCGCCAGCAGAACGAAGTCGTCCGCGATTTTCCGTTGAACTTTGCCCGCGGAGTGGCTCGCATGGGGGGAGGCGGAGGAGGCGGAGATGCGCGTTTCAATTTCCAGCGGATGGGCCGCATGCAGAATCCGCTGGCCTTTCGCGCTGAGGAGCCACCCGCCGCCGCTGGCATCATTGAGGCGCTGGGAGACCTCGGTTACCACCCGGCAGAAGAGCGGCTGTTTGGTTTTCTGGCCGGCGCGGATTACCCGATATCGGCGGGCGCGGCTTTGAAAAAGCTCGCGCCGGAAAGGCTGGTTCAGAATTTAACGCAGCAAGCTTGCGACAAGAAGCTGGATCCGGCCCTCCGCGAACAGGCGCTGCTGATACTTGAAACGCCGCCGGCCGCCGGTGCAGCGACCACGCTCGCGCCGCTGCTCGACGACAGGACGGTGATCCCGGGCCGGAGGCCGTTGCCAGGCCGCGAATGGCGCATATGCGACCGCGCGGCCGACGCCATCGCAACCCTCCTTGGACGCCCGACGCGGATTCAACCGATGCAAACCACCGAATTGCGCGACCAGCAAATCGAGCAAGTGCGGCAGGCATTGGGGGCGGGGTTTTAAATTGCCAGGACGCGGCGGTATCAGAGTCAACTCTAGTGCCTTTGAAATTAAACAGGAGGAAAACCGAGAGCGCAGAGAAAAATGCCCTTTCCCCGAATGGTCTTCATCTCTGCGCCCCCGGTCTTTCTCCTGTTCGAATGTTTTTGTTTTGGGCGCCGGGACAAGTTGGGATCCCCGTTTAACAGGGCAGGCTTGAAAATTTATGAGATCCCCTTCCTTTAAATTTTTACCAGGGCAGGGGAAGGGCGAGGCTTCTGCCGGGCAGGGCAGACGCATCTAGATTCCGAGGCAGGGACGCCTCGCCGAGGCGTCCCTGCCTTTTAGCTTTCCATTAAGGTGTCAACAAGATTGATCCCGTGCTGGTCTTCGTGACGAAATAACCGCCGCCGTTGGTGCCGTTTTGGAGGAGAACACCGTGCCCAACGATGGTGGATTTTCCAACGCCCGTTCCAAAGGTGATTGTCATCAAACCTGTCTTGGGAGCGATCGTGCCCTTTAGCGAATTAGGGATGTAATTCGTAGTTGCCGGAGATTGGAGAATAGCATTGTCAGAGATGGCGGCAATATACGGCAATGTGAATCCGGTGCTGGGATCATCAATCGCCAGCATCGCGTTTGTATCGGAGATCCCAGCGGACAGGCCATTTGTCCAGCCGGCGCCGGATACGTCCAGCAGGTTGGTGAAACCGGCGGCGTAAATCCCGGGCTTGGCAGCGGGCCTGACCCACGTCATCGAATTCGCAAATACTGTTCCATTGGAAAGATTGATCCAGCCCTGGAGCAAACCCTTGCCTCCATATATTGTGTCCGAGAAGACTGGCACATTTCCCAAAAATGAAAGCGGGGTCGATTGACTGATGGCCGTGCCGTCGGCGAGCGCACCGGTTAGAGTGACGCTGCCATTGTGGTTGGTGACGAGGAAATAGCCATCTCCGGGCACCGCGTTGCTGGTGGAATCCGGTGTCAATAGAATGGTGTATTCGGCTGAAGGCGAACTTCCCATGGATTTTTCGGCCTCCAGCGTCGCTACCCAGCCGGATTGCTCATCAGATACGCTGCCAGTGATGATGGCGCTATCCACTGCGTTCGTCATTTGCAGCACCAGCGGACCGCCTTGGGCGTGCGTGCGTTTGACGTAATTGCTAGCCTGCCCGTTCCCGCCAAAGAACCCGTCCAGGGCGTATGTTTGGCCATGCAGCAAAAGACTGCCAGTAAACGTTCCGCTTTGGCCAAGTTTCAAATTCTTCACCATGCCAGAATTATCAGGGGAAGGTTCGTCGGTGACAGAGAACAAGCCATTGTAGGTTCCAAACGTCCCGTATTCCTCGAAGCGATTGGTGACGAACGTGTCGATAATCGTCAAGTTTGATTGCATGACGAAGGTGAGAGTTGCGGAATTGCCGGCATACTCGCC
Organism: uncultured Verrucomicrobiae bacterium; assembly: GCA_963764165.1. Classification (GTDB taxonomy): domain Bacteria; phylum Verrucomicrobiota; class Verrucomicrobiia; order Limisphaerales; family Palsa-1400; genus Palsa-1400. The sequence goes on along the minus strand of CAVXRD010000001.1, from coordinate 473,720 downwards.
ATTCGTTATCCAACGCCTTAGCAAGTAGCCTTTGTCGGGCGTGGCGGTCAGCTTGTAACTATCGCCGACGATCAACACCGCGCCATTCGTCGGCGCCGTGTCACCCTTGACCAATGCCGTCCCTTTGACTGTGCCGCGCGCACCATTGGTGAGGTGCAGGGTCGATGCTGTTAGCAAGAAAAACTTGCGAGTCTCAATGGGCGAAGCGAGGCCGCTTTCATCCACCGCCTGCACCTCCAGATAATTCAGCCCTGGCGAAAATCCGTTGGTCACCGTCCACGTCTTGGTTGTGGTGTTATTGGTGGAAAGAGTGGCCACGTTCGTGTAGGGGGGGGCTCCGGCATTCGTAATCCAATAATTGACGTAAGCCACTTGCGCGTTATCGGTGGCGGTGCCAGTGACGGTGAAATTAGTCGCGCGCGCTCCGGAGGCGGGCGAAACGAATTTGATCGATGGCTTTGTCTTATCAGGAGCAAGGGTAAGAGCGGCGCGGGAACTGGTGTTCGTGTGAAACTTGTCAGAAACAATGACGAAGTAACTGCCGGCGTCGTTAGTCAAGATGCCCGTGTCGTTGGTCACGGCGGATTCGATCAGCAACGTCGCATCGGTGGCTCCGCTGATGTTTACGCCATCGTCACTTAAGATATTGGAGCCCCCATCCGGAGCAAGCTGATACCACTGGTAGGCCAATGGCTGTGAGCCGGTTGCTTTGACGGTGAACTTGGCTTCCGATCCGTAAGGCACTTTCTTGCTGGCGGGTTCGGATGTGATTTTCAGCGGAACTTTGACGGACACAGTGACTGGCGCGCTGGTGGCGGCGGTTTCCAACATGGACGGGCTCACCACAACGGTGTATTCCCCCGATTGCGCTCCGCCCGCATTCTTAATCTCCAAATTCGGTGTGGCGGTTCCGCTATACGTCGATCCGTCAAATATGCTCACCCCCCCTAGCTGCCACTGATACCCAAGGGTGCTGGAAACATCGGTCGTCGTAATCGTATTGGTAGAGATGGCGTTGGTGCCAAGGCTGTTCGTTCCGGTCGTGTTCGTGTCAACGATAGAGTAATTGGTGGCGGTGGCGGTGGCCGAGACTGACAGCGTAACCGTCCCGCCAACGCCGATCGTTGAATCTCCAGAAAGCGACAAAACGGTCACCCCAATGTTGGTGTCAAGAGTAAGGGGGTTGCCCTCGAGGGCGCCAGCCGTGGTGGGAGTGCTGCGGAGATAGCCCGCGGCATCGGTCGCCGGAAAAGTCAGGCCGGGCACGCCTGGCTCAAAGCCGACCGCCACACTGTCGGGGACAACATCAACTGTTTCAAAAACAGGGCCGTCAAGAATATTAGTGGGCCCGATGGCGGGCCCGCCATTGTTTTCCAAGCCGCCCTCCAACTGAGGATCAGTGTTGATAATGGTCGTAGAATAGAGGCGCCCCATGCTTGAATCTGAGCTGACATTGTAGCCCGCGTCGGTGACTCCAACAGTGTTGGGAATACCGTTGCCGCCGCCCGAAATGAGCGATCCCTTTATAGTGATGGCGCCGCCAGCTCCGAAAATATCAAAGCCGGTGGCATTGCCAGACGAGGCGGCGCTCGAACTGCCAGCCCCTCCCGATCCGGCATTGAGAGAATTGTTGGCTATGGTGCAATAGCGAAGAGTCATCAAGGAGGCGGCGCTTACAAGTCCACCTCCCTCAACAGAACCGCCGCCGCCTCCAGATACAGAAGAACCGTCCAGGCTTCCAGTGCCTGCCCCGCCCGCGCCGCCAGTGCAGGTATTTTGGAAGAATTCGTCGTTTTGAAGGATGGCCTCAGAAGTCCCGGAAGCAACGTAAAGACCGCCCGCCTGCGCTGAACCACCCGACTGCCCCCCATTGCCACTGTCATCCTCGCCGCTGGCGCCGCCGGTCACGGTATTTCCCCAAAAAACGCAATTCGTCATGAAGAGCGATCCGGAGACAAAGACCGCCCCGCCGATGGCCGAACCGCCCGTCCCTCCACCGCCGCCCGGGCCGGGAAAGGCCCCGCCGCCCGACGCCCCGCCGCCCGCGCCAGAGCCCGCGGCGCACGAGTTGTCAAAAAATTCAGTGTAAACGAATACATTGGGACCGCTAGTGCTGTAGATGGCCGCGCCGTAAGCGTTGCCGCCGCTGCCGCCGTTTCCACCGATCCCGCCAAAGGCGCTGCCGAAACCCGGCGCCGAACCCGCGCCGCCGGCGCCTCCGTTGCCCGCGAACGCGCTGTTGGTGCCAACAATCGAATTATAGATATAAAGCGGCCCCTGGCTGTAGATGGCTCCGCCATAGGCGGGCTGGCCGGAGGATCCGCTCCCGCCATCGCCGCCGGTGGTATTGGGGCCGCCGCTGGCGCCGGAAACGTTGGTGGCGGAATTTCCCGCCACCAGGCAGTTGCTGATAATCAGGGTGCCTGAATTAAAAATCCCGCCCCCAATGGAGGCCGAGCCGTTGATGACCTGCAGGTTGTAAAGCCGCAGCGTGACACCAGCGTGGATGTCGAAAATCCGTGTACTGCCGTTGCCATCGATAACAACGCCATTCGAGCCGCCATCAATCTGGACATTTTTCGTGATCTGAATTGTCTGCCCGGGTGCGGTCAGATTGATGGTGGCATTGCTGGCGAAAGCCGTGATGACGTTGCTCGAATTAATGGCGTCGATCAGATCCCTGTACTCCGAAATTTGCCGGGCCTGAACCGCGTCGCCCAGCCAAATCATCAGGAGCGCCACCAGCCCCCAGCCCATGCCAAAAAAGCGCTCGCGCCCCTTTTTCGCGAAACGGGATTCAGCCCCGCCTCCGTTGGGGCTTTTCAAGAGCGTCTGCATGCGGCTAACTTCCATATCATACGATTGCTTAACATTAAACAACTATCGCGGGAAAAGTTTCGGTCAAGCTCCGCCCGCACAGGGGAATGAAACTCTTTTACACCGGCCCATTAGTCAATGCTGAGTTGATGGTCGCCATGCTGGAAAAGCACGGCATCGGCGCCACCCAGCAATGGGCCGATCCTTCCGCGCCCGACGACGGCGACCTGAACCGTTCCACCCAGGTGCTCGTCGATGAGGCGGATTACGACTGCGCCCACCGGTTATTCTACACCGAGCGGGAAGATGAGTTGTGAGACGGGTTGCAAATCGCCCGAGGCCGAATACACTTGAGCCATGAACGCGCGTTATCGGCCGTTAAAATTGGCCGCAGCCGCCATTGCCGCCGTTTGGCTGCTGGCACTGGGCGGCTACGTCCTGGCGGGTTGCTTCAAAATGACGCCCGAGAAGCTGCGCGCCTACCTCGAAAGCACCGATCTCTCCAAATTGTCCGCCGCCGACCGCGCCAAAGCGTTGCGCCGCCTGGCCGATAAAATCAACGCCCTGTCGGCGGAGGATCGCCACCACTCGCGCATCGAACGCATGTGGGAGCCGTGGTTCGATGAGATGACTGAAGCGGAGAAAGGCGAATTTCTCGACGCAACATTGCCGTCGGGATTTCATCAGATGCTGACAGCGTTTGAACAGCAGCCGGCGGACAAACGCCAGCGCGCCATTGCTGACGCCGTCAAAAGACTTCGGGAACAGCGGGAGAGTCCCACGGACAATTCCACCAACGCCCCCTCTGGCAGCAATGCGCCGCCAGTGCTAAGCCCGGAATTGCAGCAGCGGGTGACGACCATCGGATTGAACTCGGTTTACAGCAGCAGTTCGGCCGAGACGAAGGCTGAGCTTGCGCCGCTTTTGGAGGAAATCCAGAAGAACATGGAGACAGGGAGATTGTTCCGGGGAGGGCATTAATGCGTGGTTTATATAATAAATTCGGCAGGGCGAGACTCTGTCGAGCCGTGACTGGATTTGATGCGTTTTTCGCAACCGACACCTCCCGGAATTTCAGGGCTCGACGGAGTCCCGCCCTGCCAAATTATTCGGCGTTCACACTGGTGGAATTGCTCGTCGTGATGTCCATCATCGCACTTCTTGCCGCGATGATTTTGCCCGCAATGGGCCGGGGCAAGGAATCAGGCCATTCGGCGGTCTGCCAAAGCAACCTTCACCAGACAGGTGTCGCGCTTCAAATGTACGTGGACGACAGCCACAACATCATGCCGACCATGTACGATATGCCGCTGACCAACGCGGACACGAATCTTGCGACCATCGATGTCGTGCTGGCTCCGCAATTGGGTTCGACTAATGTGCTGCGCTGCCCGTCGGACAACCAGCAAATCTTCCAGCTAACGGGTTCGAGTTACTCCTGGAACAATCTTCTCAACGGGCAAAACGCGAACCAACTGAAAGTCATGGGCATGACTCCCGGCAATTCGAAAATCCCTGTCGTGTTTGACAAGCAGAGTTTTCATTCCCTTCTCGGCTCGAAGCACGCTGTCAACTATCTTTACGCGGACAGCCACATCAAAAACCTTCTCATCTTTCCAGGCGCGCAATGATCGAATTGCGGAACGTCAGCAAAACGTTTAAGCGGAAGCCGGCGGTCATTGATGTTTCGCTCGCCGTGCCCAAGGGCGAAATTTTCGGGCTGCTCGGCCACAACGGCGCGGGAAAAAGCACCGCCATTGGCATGATGCTCGGACAGGTCTGGCCGACTTCCGGCGAACTCACCGTCTGCGGTTATGACATCACGCGCGACCGCCGCCAAGCGCTGCAACGAGTGGGCGCGATTTTTGAGGCGCCCGCCTTTTACACGGAATTAAGCGGCTGGAAAAACCTCGAGATTCTCAGCTTCTATACCGCGCCGACCTCAAAGGCGCGCATCCAGGAGGTCGTGGAATGGGTTGGGCTGGGCAAACGCATTCAGGACCGCGTGCAAACCTATTCGCACGGCATGAAGGCGCGCCTCGCGCTCGGCCAGGCCCTGCTGCCCAACCCGGAACTGCTTATACTTGACGAGCCCAGCAACGGACTCGATCCCGAAGGCATCCACGAAATGCGGTTGACCATTCAGCGGCTGCATCGCGAACTGGGTCTTACGATTCTGGTTTCGTCACATCTGCTGGCGGAGATGGAGCAGGTTTGCCATTCGATTGCGGTGATGAACCAAGGGCGCAAAGTTTTCCAGGGCAGCATTTCCGAGACGCGCTCTCGCGGCGGGTGGATTCGGCTGAAGGCTGGGAATTTTGTGGAAGCCACCCAAATTCTCCGCGAGTCGAACATGATCGCCAATGAGCGCGAAGGTCAGTTCATCCTTCCTTCACCCGGAGTTGCGACGAATCAAATTGTGGAACGATTGGTGGAGCGCAAGCATGCGGTTTTTGAAATCGCCCCCGAGGAGGAAACCCTGGAGAGCTTTTACCTGGGGTTGATGAAGAAATGACCGGGTGCGCCAATCAACGTGTGAGACCGGTCGGGCGAGGCTCACGCCGAGCCACCCCCTCCGCAAATGGCTCTGCGGGAGCCCCGCCCTGCCAAGCCTTGTTTGTGATTCGAGTGATTTTGTAAGCCAATGTTCTACTTCCAACTTCGCAACGAGCTTCGGAAAATGTTCGGGAAGAAACGAACCTACATCGGGTTCGGCGCGTTCCTGCTGGCGGAGGTTCTCATTCTCGTGATGTTGCGCTACACGAAGGGGCCGCGGCACGACTTGACGTTCATGCTGCAATTGAATGGCTACGATCCCGCGCCGTTCATCACCAACTTGACGATGTGCGTGGCCTCGCTCTTTCCCATCGCGCTGCTGCTGCTGCCGATTTACGTGGCGCTCGTCGGTGGCGACCTTCTGGCGAAGGAGGCGGAAGATGGCACATTGCGCATGATACTCTCACGCCCCATCTCGCGATTCCGGCTGGCGATGGTGAAATGGATGGCGGGCCTGATCTTTTCGTTCATGCTGGCCTTTTCACTCGGCGTCATCAGCGTCGCGGTGGCGTCCTGCTTGTTTCCGACCGGTGGACTGTTCGTTTATTTCCCGCCCGACAACATTTTCGGTGTTTACGAAGCTGGCGAAGGCTGGGGGCGCTTCGTCGTTGCCATTTTGATGATGACGGTCGGCGCCGCCACGACGATGGGATGGGCGCTGATGTTTTCGTGCTTCAACGTGAAGCCGGCGGCCGCGACCATCCTTGCGATATCGTTCGTATTGACAAGCAGGGTCGTCCAGGACATGCCAGTGTTCCACGATTTGAAAGACTGGTTTTTCACGCATCACATGGATTGCTGGATGAAAATCTTCGACCAGCGCATTCCGTGGTCGGAGATATTCGAATCCCTCAGCATTTTGTGCGGCTACAATTTCACGCTTATCATTATCGGCTGCGTCGCCTTCCAGGTGCGCGACATAAAATCATGAGCGCCGATCCAACTGATTCCGGATCGTCTGCGCCAGTTGAATCGCGTCGAAGGGTTTGGCCAGGAAATTGACGCCTTCCTCCAGGACAAAATCATCGCCCGTGATGTCCGCGCTATAGCCGCTGGCAAAAATAAATTTCTGCTTCGCGCCCCGGGCGGCGATCTTTTCCGCCAAATCCTTCCCAGTCATCCCGCCGGGCATGATGAGGTCTGTCAAAACCAGCGCAATCTCGGCGCGATGCTCCTCCCAGACTTCAAGCGCCTCGGCGACGGACGACGCTTCCAGCAAATGATAGCCGAGCCGCGAAAGAGTCGTCGTGACTGTCAAACGAACGGCTGGATCGTCCTCCACGACCAGAATGGTCTCATGGCCGCCGCGCACGGGAAATCGGGAGGAAACGGCGGGCTTGTCGTCGGAAATCTTCTGCACGCGCGGAAAATAAACCCGGAAAGCAGTTCCCTTGCCCACCACGCTGTAAACATAAATCCAGCCTTTGTGCTGCTGGACGATGCCGAAGACCGTGGCCAAGCCAAGCCCCGTGCCCTTGCCGACTTCCTTGGTGGTGAAAAACGGCTCAAAAATGCGCGGCAGAATTTCCGGCGGGATGCCGCAGCCGGTGTCCGTGACGCTCAAGCAGACAAATGAGCCAGGCCGAATTTGCGAGTCTTGAATGGCGGAGACCTCATCAAATTCGGACGCGGAGACTTCGATCGTCATGTCGCCACCCTTCGGCATGGCGTCGCGGGCATTGACCGCGAGGTTGAGCAGAACCTGGTCAATCATGCTGGAGTCCGCATGAACATACAAAGGCTCGGGGGCGAACTTGAAGTGCAGGTGAATGTGCTCGCCGAGCGTGCGATGCAAAATTTTGGTCATGCTCTCGAGAACGTCCCTCAGCCGGACGTCCTGGGGCTGCATCGCTTGCTTGCGGCTGAAGAGCATCAGTTGCCGGGTGAGATTGGCGGCTCGCCCGGTCGCCTTGACAATTTCGTCCGCGCAATCGAGCTGCTTCAACGACAGATTTTCCGCCATTTTCAAAAATTCCGCCTGCATCTGGATCACCATCAGGATGTTATTGAAGTCGTGGGCCACACCGCTGGCCAATTGCCCGAAGGCCTCCATTTTTTGCGACTGGCGCAATTGGTCTTCCAGTTTGCGATGGCGGGTCACGTCGCGAAAGACCCAGATTCGCCCATAATAATTCCCGCCCTTGTCGCGCACCGGGGAGGAATACCGGTCTAATATTGTGCCGTCCAAAAGTTCAATTTCGTCCTGGCTCACTTCGTTGGAATTGGAATTCAAGTAGGCGACCTTTTCGGCGAACGCAGCGGGGTTCCGCGTCTGGCTGGTGACGTAGGCGATTTGCGCGGCATCATCCTTGTTCTCGGCGATGGGGGGCGGGATTTTCCACAACTCGATCATGCGCAGATTTTGGAGCAATTTCTTCCCCTCGCTGTCAACCACCAGGATGCCGTCGAGGGACGAGTCGACTTGGGCCTCGAGGAAGGCCGTCTTCCAGCGCAGTTCCTCCTCCGCTTTCGTCCTCTTCGCAATGTCCAGTTGCAGGGCGCGATTGCTTTCCTCCAATTGCAGCGTCTTTTCCTCGAGCTTGCGGATGAGCGTTTCGCTGTAAACCTTGAGCAGCTCCTTTTCGCCACCCTCGGGACGCTTGGGCGGAGCGGGATGAGTGGAGGCCGCGTTGGTCTCCGCCTGGCGCAGCTTGGCGAGAAAATCGTCCGGCTCGGACGGCTTGAGAATGAAGGCATCCGCGCCCAGGCTCAACGCCAGTTTTTCGTCCTCCGGATCAGTGTAGGTGGCCGTATAAACAATAAAAGGCACCGATTTCAACCGCGCGTCGGCCTTCCAAAGGCGCAGCAGCGTGTAGCCGTCCATCACCGGCATCAGCAGGTCGGAGATGACAATATCCGGGGCGTTCTGCCGCGCCTTGACAAGCGCCTCGGCGCCGTGGCGCGCGGATTCAACCGTGTAGCCGCTGGCGGCCAGCAGAGCCTCGAGGTAATAAAGATTCTCCTCCTTATCGTCAACAATAAGAATCCGGTTCATGGGCTGGCCGGGTCCGCAGCGTTTGGGTTTAGAAATCGCCCGATCTCCGCGGCGAACGTTTCCGGGTTGATTGGCTTCTCAATGTATCCGTCACAGCCGACTTCCAGGCATTTCTCGCGATCTCCCACCATGGCATACGAAGTCACCGCCACGATGGGAACGGCGCGCAGGGAAGGAATCGCGCGCAAAGAGCGGGCCACGGCGTAACCGTCCATCAAGGGCAATTGTATATCCAAGAGTATCAGATGCGGATTTGCCTGCCGGGCCGCTTCAATCCCGAGTGGGCCATCCACTGCGGCCACCACGTTGTAGCCATGCTTCTCAAGCAGGTAGGTGGCAAGGTAGCGGTTCTGCGCGTTGTCCTCAATCAATAAAACAGTCCCCGGTTTCATAAGTTGGGAGAAATGGCTGCCGGCATGACCAGGGAGAACTCGCTTCCCGCGCCCCATTTGCTGGCGACGGCAATTTCTCCTCCCAGCAGGCCCGCCAGACGCTGGCAGATCGCCAGGCCAAGGCCAGTGCCCTCGTGCTGCCTCGCCAGGCCGGAGTCAATCTGGTGAAACGGTTGAAACAAACACGCCAGGTCTTCCGGCTTGATGCCAACGCCCGTGTCAATCACGCTCAGCCGGATGGCGGCGGCCGCCCCCGAGTTTCCGGCGAATTGATGGGCCGCGATTCGCTCAGCCCGCACCGTCACTGCGCCCGAGGAAGTGAACTTGATGGCGTTGTTGACCAGGTTAAGAAGTATCTGCTCCACCCGGCGGCGGTCGCTGGTGATTTCGCATGAATCCGCCGAAACCTCCACTGTCAACGCTAATCCCTTCGCCTCCGCCATGGGTTTGACCAGTCCCAGCACGCGTTCGAGCGAATCGCGCAATTGAAACGACGAGGGCCGCAGCTCCAATTGTCCCGCTTCGATCTTGGAAAGATCGAGCACGTCGTTGATGAGTTCCAAAAGATGCCGCGCGCTGGTGCGCACCATTCCCAATTGCTTCGACTGTTCCGCGTTCAGGGGGCCAGCCAATCCTTGCAGAACAATCCCCGTAAACCCGATGATCGAATTGAGTGGCGTGCGCAGTTCATGCGACATCGTGGCCAGGAATGCGGATTTAAGCCGGTCGGACGCTTCGGCGCGCGCCAGGGCCGTTTGCAAATCGCTCGTCCGCTCGGCGACCTCAAGCTCGAGCGTCTGGTTCAAAACGCGCAACTGCTTCTCGGCTTTCACTTGCTTGGTGTAGTCCATCCCGACTCCAACAAGGCAGGTCGAGCCGTTGAATTCGACGCGCCTGCCAGTGAAAAAATAAGGGGTGGTGCGCCCATCCTTGGAAAGGAAGGGGGCCTCGACGAAAGATTCGCCCTTTTCAAAAACCTCCGCGATTCGCTGTTTCAGCGCCTCCTTTTCTTCATCCCGAAAGAAATCCAGAGGGTGCATTTGGCTGATCTCGGCGGCGGAATAGCCGGAGACGGTTTCAAAATTCTTGTTCCAACGCATAAAGCGCCCATGCATGTCATAGAAATAGAGAATGCCGGGCATGCTATCGATCATCGTCGCGGAAAAAAGCCGTTCATTTTCTGCGACTATTTCGATTTGTCGGCGGGCAGCCTTCTCGGCCAGCGCGTCAAGCGCGATCGAAACGTCCACCGCCGCTTCCTCCAACAGCCCCACCTCGGCGTCTTTGAAAAACCACGGGTCATCGGAGTAGACAGCAAGCACTCCCCAAACACCGCTGCCAACGCGAATTGGGACACTGGACGAGGATTGAAAGCCTCGCTGCGATATCTGCGTCCGCCATGGGAGCGTGACTGGGTTCTGGCGCATGTTATTGCAGATGTAGGGCCGGCCCGTTCGCACCGCCAGTCCCGTCGGGCCCCGTCCTTCCGGCCGGTCATCACTGAAAACCTTTACAGTCTGGAGGTAGTCTGATTCCTTCCCGTACACTGAAACGGGCAAAATCTCCGAGGTGTCGGGATTGTTCCTGCCTACCCAGGCCATGCAGAACCCTCCTGCTTCAACCAGTATGCGGCAGACTTCCTGAAACAATCCGTCACTCGTGGCGGACCAGACAATGGCCTGGTTGATCTGGCTCCGGGCGGCGTGAAGCCGGGTCATCCTCGCGAGCTGGGTTTCGTGCTCCTTTTGCAGCGTGATATCCCGGGCAATTTTCGAGACTCCAACAATCAGGCCATAAATATCTTTTATTGGCGACGCCGTGATGGATACGGGGATGAGGCGCCCATCCTTGCTCCGCCGCAGGGTTTCGAAGTGGTCCACCCGCTCGCCGCTCCGAATTTTCCCAAGGATGAAGTTTTCCTCATCTTGACGGTCGGGCGGGATGATATTGACGCAGGAAATTCCAAGCATTTCGGCCTCGGTGTAACCGAACATTCGCTCCGCGCCACGATTCCAATCGGTGATGATGCTTTCGAGGTTTTCGCCAATGATGGCGTCGTCAGAAGATTCAACAATGGCAGCCAAACGGAGCCGCACCAATTCCGTCCGTTCGCTTTCGCCTGCCGCCTGCGAGGAGATGACACGGGCTTCGTTCACATATCCATTTTCGGTTCAGGATGATGACCGCCAACACGCTTCGGAATCCTTCTTTATTCATACCATTATCCATTTGAATGGCCAGCGAAAAATGCGGAGGGCGAAAAAACCGAGGCAATTGGGAAGTGAGCGGCGACGCCGTGAGGCGGGGCGCGGCTGTGTCGAAGACCGGCCGCGGTTGCAATCTTCCTCTCTATTTCCTCGGTCCTTCTGCTATTCGAAGTCTTGTCCTCGCTTACCTCGCGGCAGATTCACTTGTCAAAATGGTGCGGTGTATCGGCGTGGGGTACGGAACATCCGGTCCTTTAGCGGCCACCCACAGGATGCGATTCAATTCGTCCTCCGGCGCAAGATCGTAATCGCGAAAATTCATTTTCGCGGACTGTTTCGCCCCGGGGGATTTGGGCGTGTTCTTGGCGAACACATCCACGCCGGGATTGAGGCGCGCATACGGATCAGCTTTGGCCGTTTTGCTGAAAGCATTGAACATTGGAGTCGCGCCGGCGTCGTATTGCGTCAATGGCGGAAGGCCCAGAATCAACTCAATGGTGCGAACCATGCTGGCTGTCGAGTATAACGTGCTGTCAACAAAACCTCGCTTGCAATACGGCGAAATGACAAGTCCAGCCGTGCGGTGGGCGTCGACGTGGTCAGGTCCATTTTGCGCGTCGTCTTCGATGACGAAAATCGCCATCTCGTTCCAGAACTTGCTGTGGCTGGCGGCTTCGACAATTTTGCCCAGGCCCTGGTCGTTGCTGGCTACTGAAGCGTCCGGCGTGAAAGCGCCTGGCGCAGTGCCCCTGGTGTGATCCTCGCCGAGGCTCATGATCGCCAAACGCGGCATCGCGCCCGTCTGTTCCGCTTCGTGCAAGTCGCTGATCCAGCCTTGCACCCGGTCCATGTCGCGGCCGCTCGGCCAATGGCCGCGATTGGCGCTGGGCACGCGATAGGCGGCCTCCCCGTAATTTTTCGTGCTCAGCCCATGGCGGCGGCAAAGATCCCAAAGATATCCGGAAGTCGGCGTTTCCATTTCATCATTGCCCGGCAATTTTCCATGCTTGGAATAGCTCATGATCCAGGAGCGCTGGTTGAAGTCGGTGGCAATCGCCGCGTCGCACCAACTGTGGCCGTCGACACTCACCTCGCTATTGCAGTAAAGATTGTCAAACAAAACGTAATCTCGGGCAAGCTTGTGATGGTTCGGGGTCACGGTTTCGCCGTACATCGTGATCGCCGGCTCGCCGTTGCCGGCTGGATTGCCATGCGCGTCCTTGAAATCGCCAAAGACCTGGTCGTAGGTCCGATTCTCCTTGATGATGTAAAGTACATATTTGATCGGGCAGGGCTGGCCGGCTTTGTCGGGGACGGCGGAGTCACTGGCGACTGGGGCGTGTTCAAACTGGCCAGGCGTGTATGGGGAATTCCGACGCACTTGCGCCGTGTAGGCCGCCATTTGCGCGGCATCCGGCTTGGCGATGAACGACACAGAGCCGGAGAATAGATTGGCGATGTAATCGAAGCCTTTGCCCTGCTTGCGGCCTTCGGCGCCTTTCTTCGGATAGTTCGCCCACGACGAAAGCCCTTTGCCGTTGGCGACATATAGCGTTTGGTTATCGGGGCTCACCGCGATGGCGCTGGGATACCAGCCGACTGGAATGAATCCTTCCACCACCGAAACCGACTCGTCATTTTTTCGGGCGGATTCGGAACCCGAATTGGAAATATCGGCCACCATCACGTCGTTGTTGTCGGCATTGGCCACGAACAGGGTGCGCCCGTCCGGGGAAACCGCCACCGCATCCGGCGTGCTGCCCTCGGGAGAATCGGGATAAAGCGAGGTCGCGATGATTTCACGGGTGGATTCATCGAGTCTCTTGGTTGCGTCCGCAGCTACGCGCGCCTTTTCCAAAGAGTGGGTTTGGATGACGTGGATAGTATTGTCACCGGCGCACGCCACGAACAAGCGGCCATCCGGGCTGAGCGTCAATTCGTTGGGCCGCCGGCCAACTGCAATATCGCGCACCTTGCGGCCCTTCTCCGTGTCAATAACACTGACGCTCCGGCTGCCCCAATTGCTCACGTAAAGGTGGCGCTTGTCCGCGCCAAAAATGCAGCTATGCGGATGTTCGCCAACGGGAATCCTCGCGGTCACCTTAAGCGTTGCCGCGTCAACCCGCCAAACTTCCTGATTGCCTTCGTTGCAGAGGTAGATGTCGCCCGAACGGGGATTTACGGCGATGCCGGCGAGGAAGGTGGAAGCCGCATTTAATTCCGGCTCGACGGACTGCTCTAGCGCCGCCTCGCCGTTTTTGTAGGAAAAGACGTGCAGCAAACCCGAGTCGCCGCCGGTGACATAGAAACGGCTGCCGTCGTTGTTAAAGGCCAGCCCGTTCCACGATTCAGCGAGCGGAAGAAACTGCGTTTGCTCGCGCGTCTTCGGGTCGATCAATGTCACGCCCTGTTTCGTATAACCTCCGTGCACGGCCAGTAGCCGCTTCTGGTCCGGCGCAACAACCAGGCGCAAGGGCAGGTCGCTAATGACGCAATGCTGCCCGGCGGGCGTAACGCCCCAGCCATTAAAAAGCAGATTCGTGTTGGGCGAGAGCCCCTGCCGCTGGCGAACCTCAGGGCTGTTGACCTCTTCGGACGGTTGCCGCATGGTTTGAGCCGAAACGGTGCAGGACATCAACCCAGCCGCGAGGCACGCGAGTAAAAATTGAGTTTTCATAGTTTTGCCGCAGATAGGTCTACAAAGGCCGCTCGCATCTGTCGAGTTCGCCTGTGTGAAATCAAGGAAACGAACGCCCCGCGCGTGTCCGCCCGGGGTTGGCAATGCGCCGTTTCCGGTTGCCTTGTCAATAGCCATGCGCGCCACGCTGTCGGCAATCTTTGAAAAGGACAGCGCGGGACAGATTAAGCCTCTATCTCTGATTCAGCGCCCAGACTGATGGCGCCGCGAGATTCAAGGTTCGGCAGAAATCCGGTTAGCAAGCCAAGCAACGGCAGATAGGCGCAAACTTGAAAAACAAAATTGATGCTCGTCTTGTCGGCGAGTTTGCCCAGCAGCGCGGATCCCAATCCACCCATGCCGAAGGCCAGTCCGAAAAACAAACCCGCGATCAATCCCACTTTTCCGGGAACCAATTCTTGCGCATAAACCAAAATTGCCGAAAAGGCGGAGGACAAAATCAACCCGATCGGAATGGACAACGCCGCCGTCCAAACTAGGTTTGCGTGCGGCAGGAGCAGGGTAAATGGCGCCGCGCCGAGGATGGACGCCCAAATCACATATTTGCGTCCAAATTTGTCGCCAACCGGTCCGCCCACAAAAGTTCCTGCCGCCACCGAAATTAAAAAGACGAACAGGTAAAGTTGTGCGCTGCGCACGGATACGCCGAATTTATCGATCAGATAAAATGTGTAATAGCTGCTCATGCTGGTCAGGTAGAAAAATTTCGAGAACATCAGCACGGCCAAAACGCCGATGGAGAAAGCCACTTTTCTTTGCGACAACAGTCTTTGTCCGCCATGAGCTTCCGGGCGCGGACGCGGTTTGAGCCGGAACGTGTTCCGCCCATACCAATGGCCAACGTACCACAAGATGATGATCGCGATCACCGCGACCGCTGTGAACCAGATGACACGGATTTGCCCGTGAGCGCCTGCCACGATGATCGCAGCCAGCAGCGGCCCGAGCGAACTGCCCATGTTGCCGCCGAGTTGGAAAAGGGCCTGGGCGAATCCGTGCCGTTTGCCCGCCGCCATGTAAGCCAGCCGCGAGGCTTCCGGATGAAACACGGACGATCCGACACCGACCAGCGCCACCGCGACCAGCAAAATCGGGTAGCTTCCCGCCACCGCCAGCAGCACCAAACCAATCAGTGTGAAACACATCCCGCCTGCCAGCGCGTATGGTTGCGGGCGACGATCCGCGACATGGCCGACCAGCGGCTGCAGCAGCGAGGCGGTCATCTGGAACGCCAGCGTGATCATTCCGACTTCGGAATAATTCAAATGAAACGAATCCTTCACCACCGGATAAATCGCCGGGATGAGGGATTGAATCGTGTCATTGAGCATGTGGGAAAAGCTAATCGCGACGAGAATGGACATCACGGTCCGTTCCGTCGCGTCCTGAGATCGTGCTGGAGTGGCTGCCGCGGCGTCTGTGCGCATCGCGGTCAAAATAGGACAGAAAGCCGTTTAACGCAAAAGGTTGTGTGGAGATGGACCCGGCGAGGCGTCCGTGCCTCTGCGTTCTTACTGCGAATGCAGCCACTGCTTGAACGCTTTTAGCTCTGACTCGTGCTTGAGAACTGCTTTGTGGATCACAACCGCGTCGTCGGAGTAACCGTCCTCTTTGCTGTCCGGTTTGCCGTCGTCAAGCGCGATGAAATAATCCGTCGCCTGGAGGATATCGACAATCGCGAGCATGGAAATCGCCCCGTAACGCCGCGATCCGAAAGCGAACAGCAGCTCCTGAATCAGCCGAATCTCCCCGGCCAATTGCGGGAACACTTTTGGATCGACGGGGATTCCGTTGAGCTTGGCCTGAAGGGTTTCAGCCGGCAACAAGGGATTGCTCCAAAAATCCTGCACCGAAATATCGCGCAGGCCATTCGTAACCGGGGATTTTGTGCTCTTATTCATGTCGCGCGCCAAATGTTGGCGGGCCACTATAGCGAGTTCGCGCTTGAAATGACAACCAACATCCGCGGACGCTATTGGGCAGGGGCGCATCGCTCTTTTTGGCAAAATAGCCGCGCAAGCCGCTCTGGCCGATTCCGTCGCCCCGCCTGCGGAGAGAGGGGGAGGCGAGAAAACAAATTGAATCTCCGACCATGGCCGCGGGGGCCATCCAACTTCCATATGTCATTTATTTGCTTAATGGAATAATGCCACAAATAGGTGGGACTACAGTAAAAAATATCTAATGGCAGGGCTGGACTGGGTCGAGCCCTGATTCAATTTTTCCGCGCGTTCCGGAGGCGTCATTCGCCACAAGCCTTAAAATCCAAAATGGGATCAACGGAACCTCGCCCTGCCGTCACAGCGCGCTGGCTCGAATCTACTAATGGCTTGCCAATGGAGGGCGGGCTTCCTAACTTCCCGGCGTGATTTCCGACACATACCGATGATGGTGACAGGCAACACCCGGCGTCCACGCAACGTCGATGTTCCCCGCGCCGCGGCAATTCTTTATGGCGATTGGGGCACCAGCAAGGCCTATGTCATCGGGCTTGCCTTCGCGGTGGGCGGCTACAGCTCGTTCTGGCTGATTGCCGCCATGTGCCTCCTGACCGCCCTTGTCGGGGTCAATTACATGGCCATCTGCCGGCATTACCCGGATGGCGGCGGCGTTTATGCGAGCGTCCGGCATCGGTCCGTCATCATCTCCATAGTCGGGGCGTTTTTGCTGGTGGCGGATTATATAGTGACGGCGGCCCTGAGCGCGCTTTCGGCTTTTCAATATCTCCAATTTTCGCACCCGGAGTATTGGGCCGCGGCGCTCATTGTCATTATCGGACTGATCAATGTTTTTGGGCCGCGCCATTCTGGCACGTTGGCAGCCCTGGTCTCCATTCCGACGGTCATCGTCGTGGTATTGTTGGGCATATTCTGCCTGCCGCATCTGCCAGACGCGATACACCATGTCGTGCGGCCGACCGGCGGATTCATGGCCAACTGGAAGGGCTTCGTGGGCGTCGTTTTGGCCCTTTCCGGCGTGGAGGCCATTGCGAACTCAACGGGGGTGATGAGGCTCAATAAAGGGTGTTCTGACGCCAATCCGAATGTTTCCAAGACTTCCACTCCTGCGATCCTGCTGGTGATGGTCGAGGTCTGCCTTTTCACGGCGCTGTTGGGATTGGCAATGCACGCGCTGCCGGACCTCAAAATCAATAGCACGGACCCGTTGAACCCTGATGTCGACGCGCCTAATAATCCCGGCGTTCGCGATTACATGCTGCGTTACATGGCGCAGATGTTCGTGGGTGGCGCCGCCCATCCGGGCATATCGTATGCGGCCGCTCTGATCGTAAGCATCGTGTTCGGCGTCCTGCTGCTTTCGGCGGTAAATACGGCCATCGTTGATCTGGTGGCGATTTCCTTTCTTATGTCGCGCGACGGCGAATTGCCCGCCCGCTTCCAAAAGCTGAACCAATTTGGCGTGCCCAATCTTGGCCTGATCATCGCTACGGTCATCCCGGCCTTGCTGGTTTTGGCGGTGAAAGACGTCAGCGGATTGGCGGATTTGTATGCGGTCGGAGTGGTCGGCGCGATTGCGACGAATCTTGGGGCTTGCAGCACAGACAAAAAACTCGGATTGGCAAAATGGGAGCGCGCTGTCATGTACGTGACTTTTGTCATCATGCTCGCGATTGAGATTTCGCTGTTTGTCTACAAGCCGACCGCTCTCAAATTCGCGATGGCGGTGCTGGTCATCGGCCTGATCGCGCGGGGCTTGGTTGGAGAATTTGCCTCGCGCTCAAAGGCGGCCAAGGACGCCGCCGCCGGCGCAGGAACGGGACCGAAGGAATCCGCTCCCGCCGCGGCTGCAACGCTCGCGATGGCCACCACGAGCTTCAGCATGGACAACGTCGACGGGCCGCCAATGATGTGCGCCGTGCGCGGCATTGGCAAAACGCTGGATTTCGCCATTCAAGAGGCGCAGTTGACCCGGCGTCCGCTCTACATACTTTTTGTCCGCTCGCTGCCGATTCTGACAGAGCAGGATTACAAAAAGAAATGGCAGGAAGACGACGAAGCCCGTGAAGTGTTCCTCGTCGCCAAAGCAAAAGCCGAAAACCACCCGGTCTTCCCGTGTTACGCAGTCAGCGATTCCGTGGGAGACACGATTGTGGACATCGCGGCGACGATGGGGGCGTCTTATCTGGTGCTCGGCGCGCCGGAACGCAAAGGGTTAGCGCATCTGTTGCGCGGCAACATCATCCGCCACATCTCGGACAACCTGCCCGATGAAATCCATTTGCTGGTGTATGCTTAATCCCCCTCGGCAGGGCAAGACTCCGTCGAGACCTGATTCGATTTTGGAAACGGGGTTTAATGAGGGATCGGCAGAGTCTCGCCCTACCGTAAAGGCTTACATTTTCGGGCTTAACAACATGTCCAGCGTGGCCGGGCTGCTGCCAATTTTCTCAAACATCGGATAGCGCAATCCTCCGTCATATTTGAGTTCAACAGTTCGGAAAACATCGCCGGTTTTGACGATAAGGCTGATTGACGGTTTCTTCGCCTTGATAGCGGCTTTCAATTTATCGTTGTCATACGAATGACCATTCACCGCTATGATTTTCGTGCTCACGGTCAGGCCCGCATCGAAAGCCGGACTGCCCCAAGCAACTCCGGTGATTTCTCCCTCTTTGCCCATGATCAACCCGCCGGAAAAAGTGAGATCCGTCATCTTGCGCTGCTTTTCGGCTGTTTTCCACCAATCGGTCGGAGTGTTCGTGTAAACCAATTTGTAACCGCCGCGGGTGAAGCCATCCAGCGGGGCGTGGTCGCTGACTTCATCGAGACGTTTGTGCAGAAATGCCGCCCAATCATTCGGCTGCACTTCGTTGAGCGTGTGGACGACGTCGTCGAACGTGTAGGTCAATTCGCCGTAATCGCCGTCGCGCATGCCGTAAAATGCCTTGGCGAAATCATCCATGGAGCGCGCGCCGTGAGAAAGTTCGCGAATCAAGCTGTCGGCATCCAGCCAGATGAGCATGCCTTCGTTGTAATAATCCTCGGAACGCTGATAGGAACGCCACGCCTTGGGACGGCGCTGCGAAATGATCGGATCATCCGTTGTGTCTTCCAGCGGGCGCCACTTGCGCCCGGCGTCCGTGTCAAGATGAGCGGCGATGCTGGCCAGAGCGCCGAGCGTTTCCTCTTTCGTGTTAAGTCCGGAGCGCGCCCCGAGCACGTAACCCCAGAATTGCGTCTGGCCCTCGTAAACCCACAGCAGCGAGTCACGCATCGGCTCGCGGTAGTCGGGTGTCCATAAATCCGCCGGGCGGCGATACTTGCCGTCCCAGCTATGCGTGTATTCGTGGGGGAGCAAATTGCGCGAAGTCACATGATCTTTCCATTCGGTAAAGTAAGCGGCGTCGACCCCATCCTCCGAACTCCGATGATGCTCAAGGCCGATGCCGCTTTGGCGATCGCTCATGGCCAGGAGAAAATCGTAATGGTTGTAATGCTCCGCGCCGAACAATTTGACCGCCTGTTTGACCAGATTCTTGTGCAGTTCAAGCTGCTCATCGGTGGCCGCAAGCTGCTCCGGTTGGTCGGCGATGATGTCCAGTCGTACTTTCGGGGAGAGCTCAACCACGCGCACATTCGCGCCGGCCATGATCGGGCTGTCCATAAGGACATCCAACGGTACAGGTTTGTAATGCACCGTGGATTGATCCGTCGAGGCGGCTTCCAGCGCGGTGCAGCCTTTCCAGCCGTCGGGGTATTTGACAGTTGCGTCGCAATTGATGCGGCGGGCGTAATATCCCGCCGGATAAACAACCACCACCATCCACTCCATGTTGAGCATGTCCGGCGTGGTGACGATTCGGCCCTGGGTGATGTCGGTCGGCGCGAGATATTGATAATCAGCCTCGATGCTCGAAACTCCCGCCGGAACATCAATGTGGAAAGCGCACATATCGACTGGATCACGCCGCCACGGAATGGTCTTGCCGCCCGCGCTAATAACCAATCCGCCCAATTGCGAGGGCTGGCCCGAATCGGCGTGGTGCCCGGGATGCCACTTTGGGTAGAGCAGGGTTAGCGGCCCGGCCATGGTGCCCGAAATGGATTCATGCACCTGAAAAATGGCCCGCGTCACATCGGTCGTGTCGACGGAAATCGTGACCGTGCCTGGCCACGGAACATCCTGCGCCGCCGGAATGGCATTATCGTAGGGAACAGGCATGGCAGCGGTATTCTCGGATTGAGCCTGGGCCAGAATTGGCAACGCGACGGAAATGAGTGGGATGAAACGATGGTTCATGCGGGAAAGCAGGTGAAAAAATGCGTGATGGTGATGGTTTCCAAGGTCACAGCGGCGACGACGCGCGTGCATTCTGGAAAAAGACGGCCCATTTGCAAGCCCTTTTGTTCGCGGAAGGGGGCAAAGAACCGAAGGGGGAAGAAATTGACTCTGGAACGCCCGAGCTTAGGAAAACAGGCCAGAGTCGTTTTTGGACGATGGAGGTGATGTGAATGGTCCCTCATTGTTTTCAGTGGAGTGGGGACTTGTCTTTGTATTCCTCTGCGCACTCATCTTCTCTGCGCGAAAGTTCTTCTCCCTCTGGAAGGCCGTTGACGATGCGTGTGATCCCGTCCTTGATTCGCTCCAGACCAAAATTAAGAACGATGCCTGCTTGGAGCTTCGCCAGAACCAGACGAGTGCGCCACTGCTTGGCATGCATGGGATGGTCCCTTTCCATTGGGTTTCATCGTGGCATTAAACGCCATCGCGCGCAGAGGCGCAGAGAACGCAGAGTTTCCTCGCCGAGATGAATCAAATTTGCCACTGCTATTCCACCGAAATCGTCGAGGAACCAAAAATTGAGACAGCATGAACAGGGTTTTCAGGGTTGCGATGGGCGCCCGACTCCGTAACTCTAATTTCCCGTGAAAGCGCCATTTCGGAAACTGATCGCCATCGTGGTTTTTGCCGTGGCTGCTGGCTGCGTTTGGGGCGCCGTTCAATTGCTTTCCGCGCGCGGCCTTCCCATTTACGAAAATCAAACGCTTTACCAGTGGACAGCGCGCTTTCAGATCGCGAGCACAAATTACATTGACCAGAATCGGTGGAAAGAAGTCGAAGCCTCGAAGAAGGCCATCCAATCCATCGGCGCCAAGGCGCTGCCGTATGCCATGGCGGACGCCGAGGCGGGATTGACGACGGTGGAAAAGGGCAGGCAATGGCTCGCCGCCCACGCCAAGTGGCTCACAATAAAACCGCACGATTTCACGACTCAGCGCGCGCGGGGGATCTGCATGCTGCAGGCGCTCGGGCCCATCGCGGATCCTTGCCTGCCTCAATTGGTCGCCGATGCGAGGAAAGGCAGCGGTTACAGCGGTTACACCGAGGACGCGCTGATGGCAATCGGCCCGGCAGCGTTGCCTGCGTTCACGAATATTATCGCGACATCCGTATTTCCACAGACAGGAAACCTGATCAGCGCATTGGCGAATTCGGTGTATGCGGGACGCATTTCGCCAGAGGCTGCCGGCGTCACCGTCCCGTATCTGGCGAGGGTTTTCGTTTCGCCGGATTCTTATGGGCGCTGGCAGGCGGCGAATGCATTTGCGGCCATTCATCAACAACCTGAAATTTGCGTCCCGCTTCTGGCCCAGGGATTGGCGGACAAATCCGAATCGATTCGTGCGTCAAGCATTCGATCGCTGGGTGCGTTCGGTGAATCCGCCAGCATCTGTGCGGATAAAATTGCGGCTGCGATGGACAGTCCGGACTCCTCAGTCCGGCTCGCCGCTTGCGACGCGCTGGGCAAATTTCGCACGCACGGAGAGGTCACTGTTCCGGCGCTCGTCCGTGGATTGCAGGATACCGACGAATCCATCCGCAATTTCGCCGCAATGAGCCTGGGGCAGGCCCACAGCATCCCGATTTTGGCGGTTCCCGCATTAACGAACGCGCTTCACGACCCGTCGGCAACGGTGCGGATCCTGTCCGCGCAATCCTTGGGGCAATTCCGCGGCAGCGCGAGCAATGCGATTCCCGCCCTGCGCGAATGCTTGAGAGATGCCCGAGCTTCCAATGCCGCAGTCTCCCATGCCGCCGAAACCGCCATCCATTTTATCCAGGGCAAGATCAATCCGTAGCGAAGGCGGCAAAGATTTGAACGAAAAAGTATTTGTCAGGTCAATTATGGGCAATGAGATTGCCATCGAGGACTGTGGTTTTTGGGGCGGGCTTTGTGTTGG
Organism: uncultured Verrucomicrobiae bacterium; assembly: GCA_963764165.1. Taxonomy (GTDB): domain Bacteria; phylum Verrucomicrobiota; class Verrucomicrobiia; order Limisphaerales; family Palsa-1400; genus Palsa-1400. The sequence goes on along the minus strand of CAVXRD010000001.1, from coordinate 451,851 downwards.
TGGCAGTCTGCGTTTTCGCCGCGATTCGATCTGTTTCCCCGCCGAAACTTCCTGTTTACGGGAATCAAACATTGTACGAGTGGGCGGCGCGTTACCAGAAGGCGAGCACCAATTTCTCTGACCCAAACGGTTGGAGAGAGGTCGAAGCTTCGAAGAAAGCAATCCAAGCCACAGGTGTCAAAGCGCTGCCTTTTGCGATGGAGGATTTGGGAGCGGGGTTGACGACAAGGGAAGCGATCAAGGAGTGGCTCGGCGCTCACGTTGCGCTGCTCCATATCAAACTGCACAATTTCGATGCCCAGCATCAGCGTGGCGCCAGCATGCTGCAAGCGCTCGGCCCCATCGCAGCGCCTTGCCTGCCGGAATTGGAGGCGGATGCAAAAAAAGGCGGCATAGAAAGTTTCTATGCGCTGATGGCCATCGGCCCGGCGGCTTTGCCTGCGTTTACGAATCTTCTCCCGGGCATGACTTTCCCCCAGACGGGATTTTTCATCGGTGCGCTGGCGAACTCAGTCGATGAGGGGCGCATTTCGCCGGGGGACGCTGCTGCCGCGATTCCATCGCTGGTGAGTGTATTCCACGGGAGGGATACTTCTGGACGCTCGTGCGCTGCGGAAGCGCTTGGGGCCATCCATCAACACCCTGAGATTTGCATCCCGCTCCTCATCCAGGGAGTGGCTGATAATAGTCCATTTGTGAGCAGTTCCAGCGTCCGCGCACTGGCGCACTTTGGCGGATACGCCACCCCTTTTGCAGATACGATCGCCGCCGCATTTGGCAACACGAATTTCTGGGTGCGATCGGCTGTATGCGCGGCACTGTTGGAAATGCGAGGGCGCCGGGACGTCGCCATTCCGTTGTTCATTCGCGGGCTCAACGACAAATATTTTGGCGTCCGCACCGACGCCGCGGCAGCCCTTGGCCTCGCCCACAGCCTTCCCCAATTGTCGATTCCCGCCTTGACCGGCGTGCTCCGCGATCCGGACGTCCGCGTGCGCAAGGCGGCCGCGCAATCGATCGGGTTCTTTCGCGGGCAGGCGAGCAATTCGATTCCTGCATTGCGCGCATGTTTCACGGATACCCAAGTCTCCAATGCCGCCTGGACCGCAGTGGGCTGCATCACCGGCGAAATTCCGCCGCCGCACTGCGAGCGAGAGGATGCGCCTTGAGAATTTGTGCTTCAATGAACGAACCGCTCGCCGTCCACAAACAGCCGCCATGCTAATTAACCGAATTGGCTTTCAAGTGTTCGTCGCAGTGGTGGCATTTTCGTGCCATGCGGGTACCAACAATCTTGAGTCGGCGATTCTGGCATTCCCGGATATCAACCCTTGGAACTTTCGGCCAGACCAAGCCGTTCAGTCCGCCAACACCTTCATTAGCGCCGGCCAGACTGCAGCGTGTGCTGCATTGGAAAAGGCCGCGAAGACGGAGCGCAGCTTCCGGGAGCACTGCGAAGTGGATCAAAAGATTTGTCATGTTTGCCGGTTGGTTTTTAAGCCAAAAAACGGCGGTGGAATCCTCCGCGCTCCAATGCTAGGCGCGAGCGACTTGCTCCCTTTCGGTTCAATGAAGGAATCGGATTGGCCCGACATGCCATTTGCCATTGTAAATGGTGTGCCCTTATCGATGAGCTCGGGTTACTCTCTATTTGGCCAGGCGGAAAAGGCCGAGGACTACCTCGCATATTGCGTTTCAAAGGGTGACTTTCGGACGGAGTTGTTTGCGCTGCCCACGAGTGAAACCGCAAGCAATGCATTGGTTAAAGTTTCGAGGTCTTCAGCCTGGAAGAAACTTAAATGGAAGGATTCTGGCACTGGATGGTCTTATGTAATGCATGAGGATGATGCAAAGTCCGAACTCTGGCAGCAGGTTAAAAATATGGCGGAGGACCCGCACCCAAAGAAAGCAAAGGTTTCCAAATAATCGCTCGCATCGCAGGAACTCCTACTACGCGTTGGCTGATCTCACCTATAACCGTCATCAAAAGTGCAACCGCCGCAAGCCTCTGACGCGATCAAAAGCGGCGTCGCGGCTGATCAGTGGCTGTCCGTAATAACGGCAGAATCCGGCAATTCAGATGTTGCTGAGACAGTGGTGCCAGCTCTGTGTTGATCTGTGTCAATCTGTGGCTCTTTTCCTAAGTTTGGTGGTTCCAGATTCAATTTCTCCCAATATTTCTTCAAAAATCGTGCTGAAAAACCTCTGGCAGGTTCCCTGTTGGCGGCGGATGTGCAAGACTTGTGTTGCCATGAATATATATGTCAGGACAGAGTCGAATGAACTGGTGGCTGGGAGATGCTGGTCGCAGCGCGCGAAAAGCTTGCTGATTGCTGATCGGGCGGGTGGCGGTCCCGTCATGCGCCCCAAAATCGAGTGAATTAGACCAAATTAGACCTATTAGACCAAAAATCATGAAAACTGAGCAGCGATCAAGAGTTAATTGGGCGTTTCGAAAATGGCGGGGAATTTTGTTTCAACAGGCGCGGTTGTGGTCGGCAAATATTTGGGCCGGGATTGACTTTCTCGGGGGCGTTCCCAATCATGCGCACGAAATGATTTTCCCTAAATGTTGCGCTTTGGGAGCCGTAACGGCTGGCCTGTTTTTGGCCAATGATGCCGCGGCCAAACCTGTCGATTTCGTCACGGACGTCAAACCGATTCTCGAGATGAATTGCGTGGTTTGCCATAACGCCACCCACGCCGAGGAAAACGGGAAATACGCGTTGGACACCAAAGAGGATGCTTTCAAGCCGCACAAGAAGGACCAGCGCATTTCTCCCGGCCATCCGGATGACAGCCAGGTCTATTCGTTGACAGCGCTGCCGATAACCGATGACAGCCATATGCCGCCGGCGCCCAAGGGCAAAACACCTCTCACCAAGGAGCAATCCGAGACGCTCAAACAATGGATTGCCGAGGGTGCGACTTGGCCGGATGGCTTGACGCTCAAGGTGGTGATGAAGGTGGAATTCGGCCGCGACGTCGAGCCGATTCTCGATCATGGCGGGCCCGTTCCGGAAGTCGGCAAGGATATTTTGAAGTTGTGGGTTGCGCAGGGCACCGACTGGCCGTCGGAATTGAGCTATCCGTCCGCCAAGGCGGCAGCAAGTTCGACTGCCCCAGCGGGCCAGGTGGACTTTGCGCACGATGTCGTGCCGATTTTTGCCAAGGGCGGCGCGCTTTCCGCCGACGCGAAGGCGACGATTGCCAAGTGGGTGGGGCAGGGCGCGAATTGGCCGGCCGAGGTGAAATTAGGCGAACCCAAGGGCGGCGGGCAGGCGAAGGATTTGGAATTGGTCGAGGCCATCCGCCTGAACATTCTCACGGTTTCAAAAGAACAGGCCCAGGCGGACATGAAGCCTTACACGAACACCATTCCGGGAACAGCCGTGAATTACGCGATGGTGCCGATTCCCGCTGGGGAATATCTCATGGGCAGCCCCGCGACCGAAGCCGGTCGCAAGGATGATGAGGGCCCGCAGCACAAAGTGAAGATCGAACCGTTCTGGATGGAGCAATGCGAAGTCACGTGGGACGAATACGAATTGTTCATGTATCCGGAAGACAAATCCTCATCGTCCACGCCGCCGAAAGACGGAACGACCAATTACACCGCGGCCTCGGTGGACGCCGTGACGCGGCCGACCAAGCCCTACGTCGAAATGAGTTTCGGCATGGGCAAGGAGGGTTATCCGGCCATCAGCATGACGCAGCACGCGGCGAATATTTATTGCCAATGGCTTAGCGCCAAGACGGGCCATTTCTATCGCCTCCCTACGGAAGCCGAATGGGAATACGCCTGCCGCGCCGGCACGACCACCGCCTACTTCTTTGGCGATGACCCGGCGAAGCTCGGCGATTACGCCTGGTTCGATGACAACAGCGATTTCAAATATCAAAAGGTCGGCAAGAAAGCGCCGAATCCATGGGGCCTTTACGACATCATCGGCAACGTCGATGAGTGGACGCTCGATCAATACGACCCAAACTATTACAAGAAATTCACGGACATCGTCACCGAGCCGTGGAACAAAGCGACCAAGCCGTATCCGCATGTGGTGCGCGGCGGCTCCTGGCAGGACAAAGCGGACAAATTGCGCAGCGCGGTGCGCCGCGGTTCCGGCCCCGAGTGGAAAATGCAGGACCCGCAGTTGCCCAAGAGCATCTGGTTTTTGACCGACGCGCAGTTCGTCGGATTCCGCATCATCCGCCCGCTGAAAGTTCCGTCGGTGGAGGAGATGTACAAGTATTGGCACAGCGGCACGGAAAAGGATTGATCAAGCGCCGCGCACAGTTTATTTGAATAGGCATAAACACCCTTTGGTCAATAAATGCTATGAACTCGAAACAATCCGCTTTTCCCGAACTCACACGCCGGAATTTCATCCGGGCCACGACCACCCTTGCCGCTGCCGCCGCCGTGGCTCCGGGAGTTTTTGCCGCCGGCACGGACACTCTGAAGGTGGCGCTGATCGGATGCGGAGGCCGCGGCAGCGGAGCGGCGGACCAGGCGTTGAGCACGACCGGTCCGCTCAAGCTGGTCGCGATGGGTGATGTATTCAAGGAGCGCCTGGACGGGAGCTACAACATGCTCAAGGCCAAACATGCCGACCGCGTTGATGTTCCCGAGGAGAACAAGTTCATCGGGTTCGACGCGTTTCAACATGCGATGGCTCTCGCCGACGTGGTGATCCTTGCCACGCCACCGGGCTTTCGCCCTTCTCATTTCGAGGAAGCTGTCAAGCAGGGCAAACACATTTTCATGGAGAAGCCCGTGGCCGTGGACGGCCCTGGCGTTCGCAAAGTTTTGGCCGCGGCGGCTGAGGCGAAGAAGAAGAATTTGAAGGTCGCAGTTGGATTGCAGCGGCATCACCAAAAAGGCTATCTTGAAACCATCCAGCGGCTCCATGACGGCGCCATCGGCGATATAGTTGCGATGCGCGCCTATTGGAACAATCCCGGCGTGTGGGTTCATCCGCGCAAAGAGCTGGAACAAAAATTGGGCCGCGTCCCCACCGAAATGGAATACCAGATGTACAACTGGTATTATTTTGTCTGGCTTTGCGGCGATCATATTGTTGAACAGCACATTCACAATTTGGACGTCATCAATTGGGTCAAGAAAGCGCACCCGGTCCGCGCTTGGGGCATGGGCGGCCGCGAAGTGCGCAAGGGAATCGACAACGGCGAAATTTTTGATCATCACGCGGTGGAATTTGAATACCCGGACGGCTCCCGGCTGAGCAGCCAATGCCGCCATATCGTAGGCTGCTGGGACAATGTTTCCGAGCACGTCCAGGGAACAACCGGATTATGCGACGTCAGCGGGCATCGAATTGAAGGCGCGAACAAATGGCGTTACAGCAGTGATAACGACGTCGACCCGTATCAGCAGGAGCACGACGATTTATTTGCCGCCATCCGCAACGACACGCCTTACGCCGAAACTTTGGAGTACGGTGCTTACAGCACGATGACCGCGGTCATGGGCCGCATGGCCACCTATTGCGGCAAAGAAGTGACTTGGGACAATGCGATTAATTCAAAGTTGGACACGTTCCCCAAAGCCCTTGGCTGGGATGCTTCCACACCGACGAAGCCGGACGCCAATGGGCGCTACGCCATACCCGTCCCCGGCACGACGAAGTCGTTCTAATTACGACTCAAGGATCGCCGTCGCGGTGGCGTATTTCTCGGTGTGGCTGAGCGTGATGTGGACGATGCGTCCGCCACGCTCTTCCATGAGCGCCTTGCCGAGATCATGCAGCACGATGTAAGGTTCGCCCGATTCCTTCCGGCAAATTTCGATGTCCTGCCAGCCAAGTTTCGCGCCGATGCCGGTTCCGAACGCTTTCGAGACGGCCTCCTTGGCGGCGAAGCGAACGGCGAGGAATGGGGCCGGAAATTTATGTGACAGGCAGTAGGCCAATTCGGCTTCGCGCAGGATGCGTTCGGCGAAGCGGCTGCCGAACCGCTTGTGGGCGCTGTCCACGCGCTCGACCTCAATGATGTCCGTGCCGGTGCCGAGGATCACAGAGCTATTGTCAAGTATTGGTTTCTGCGGGCGAGCTCGTCAGCAGGAGCATTTCGCGCACGGCGGTCGCAAGACCAACGACGATGGAGCGGCTGATGATGCTGTGGCCGATGTTCAACTCGACCAGATGCGGGACTTGCCGGACGACTGCGAGGTTTTGATAGTTCAACCCGTGCCCCGCGTTGACGCGCAAGCCAAGGCTGTGGGCCAATTCCGCCGCGCTGACGAGCCGCGCCAATTCCACGGCCCGCTCGCGTTTGCGATGGAAATTTTCCGCAAACTGGCCAGTGTGCAATTCTATAAACTGGCTGCCGATCCTCGCCGCCGCCTTCACCTGCTCTGCTTCGGGCGCGATGAAAAGGCTCACGTCGATTCCTGCATCGTTCATGCGCTGGCGCGTTTCGGTCAGGGCCGTCCAATGGCCCGACGCATCGAGCCCGCCCTCAGTCGTCACTTCCTCGCGCTTCTCCGGCACAATGCAAACTATGTCCGGCTTGACCTCAAGCGCGATGCTGACAATTTCTGGAGCATTCGCCATTTCGAAATTCAGCCGGCTCTTGATGGCTTGGCGAAGCTGGCGGATGTCGCGATCCAAAATGTGCCGCCGGTCTTCGCGGAGATGCGCCGTGATGCCGTGCGCCCCTGCCGATTCGCAAATCAGCGCCGCCTCGATGGGATCCGGCTCGCCGCGTTCGCGCCCGCGGTAGCGCGCCTGCCGCAGGGTCGCCACGTGGTCTATGTTTACGCCAAGTTTCAGCATGGCCGTCAATGGTGAAGCAAGTTTGCGCCGGGGCCGGACATCTTGGCCCACGGGAGCAGGGCGCCGTCGATGGGGCCAATCGGCGCATCCGCCAGCCAATGTGAAATGTAAACCAGCTCAACCCCCGTGAACAAAAGCTCGGAATTGCGCACCACGGAAAGCTCGGTCGGCGAAGTCCGCGTGATCTGGGTCACCGTATTGTCAAGTATAGGATTGCTAAGCCCGGCCAGCCACGCATCGACCAGGGCGGTGGCATTCTTCGGTTGGTTCGCAGCCGTGGAGTTCGTCATGCTCTGAGCCGCCTTTTGCCAGCGCGCCTTGTCCGCGGCGGATGGAGTTGGAAGCACGGGCAGAAGTTCCGACAGCACGCGCCACTGTTTCAACCGGAGTCCGGTAAGCTCCCAATCGTAGTAAACTAAATTCTGGTTCTGGTCGAACTGCTTGAGCAACTGCTCAGGGACCGGCGCATGATCGCCCACCTTCGGAAATATTTCCGCGAGCAAAAAATCTCCGTCTTTGGTTCGCCGCGCCGAAAGCTCCGGCGAGGTGAGCTTCATGGGCTCCCAAACAAGCACGTCCTTCTTGGCCAACCACTTCAACTGCGATCCGCCGCGCGGCGTCAAGAGGGGATTCAGGACAACTGGGCCGTCCGCGCCCACTTTGCGCAAGGTGTTGGTGCTGTCCGCGACCGGCCACGCGCCGCAGCTCTCCAGAGGCATCTCGCGCGAGGCCCAGCAAAAAAATTGGTTCGTGAGCGGGCTTCCAGCCAATTGCGAAAGGCCCGGGCCAAGACTCAGGTAGGCCGCCAGGTCCTGGCTGGCGGTGAAGCTGCTCAGCGGGTTGTTCATCAGCTCGCGGGGAACATGCCACGGCTGGGGCTGCCACGGAATCTCCGCCGGATACTTGACAATTGCGGTCGCGCGCATCCGGCCATTTTTGATGGTCACATCCACCTTGGTCTTGGCGAGCTTGAACGGGCAGTCGTACAGCGAAGCCCAATTCGAAAGAAGCGGCCAATCGATATCAGCGCTCAGCCAGGCTTCCCCGGAAACTGTGGCTGGAAAGTCTATCTTCTTGATGCTTTGCAGATATTGCTCGCGAGTCGCCGCCAAATCCTCACCGCGCCCCACTACCAGCCAATCGCGGGCGGTGATTTGCCACAGGGGATGACTGCCGGAAACCTTCCAGCTCTTGCCCGCGAAACCGTCGAAGGAAATGGGATCGCCCGGTGAATGCGAGGCGGCGCCCAAGGCTCGTTCCCAAATCGCGACCGTCGTTGCATTGGCCCGGAGCGCGATCACGAAATCCATATGCGCCTTGTCGGTTCCACCGAAACAGCCCGTCGATTCCGCCTGCAAAAGGGTGTCGAACAATGGACGAATGGGAGCCTGGGCCGCGCCCGCAGCCGTTAGTTGCAGCGCGGATGCGGTTCGGTCAGCCAGCCGATTCAACACGTATTCCTCGAAAATCCGTGCTGGCGGAATCGAAAAAATCGCCTGGCTTCGCGCGAAGTTTGTATCAGGCGCCAGTTTGGTCGCGCCGGCGAAATGGTATCGAATCGCCACGTCGCCCGTTCCTCCCGCTGCGAACGACTTGGGAGAAATCAAGGCGAATGCCAAGAAGACGAGCGTTGACAGAAACTTATGACCGGTTCGCATAAAAGAGCGTTTCGATGTGCCAGAAATAATGATCCATAGCAAGGTTAGACGGCGTTTTCGGAGTTGGCTAGGCCCAATCCGCGTCCATTGAGTTTTTGCAGGCACCATTCGTATTCAGAGCAAAGTTGATCGACGACGCTCGCGCTTTTCATTGTTGAGGGGAGCACTTCCCATGTGTAGGTTTCCATTTCCAGGTGCGTGCAAAGCTGCGGATCAGCTTTCAGGACGTCGAGAGCGCCGAGCAGGTGATCGGTCGTTGGCTCGAATAAATTGGTCGCCGCGCCATGCAGAGGGACGTGAAAATGCACACGCCATTCCTCGGCGGGTTTATCGGCCTTCAACGCGTCTCCCAAGTCGCGGTAGCGGGTGAGTTGGCCGTGCGAATCGCGCGCCACGACTTGATGCAGGTAGACGTCTTCTGAAAATTGCGCCAGCGCCGAGCGGGCGGCCGTGGTCGCCTTGGCTTTGAGCGCCGAACTCAGATGAAGCTTGCTGATCTTGATTCGGTTCCGGCTCAGTTCAGAAAGCGACGCAACGGGATCCTCATATTCAACCGCAAGATGGCAGGTGTCGTAATTGACCCCGAGAAATTTCTCCAAACGCGGATCGTTGGAGTGCTCATCGCGCAATTGGCCGAAGAACGCGATGGTCTCCGCCGTTGTCTCGAACAATCCCAGCGGTTCCGGTTCCACTCCAAGGTGCAGCGTTCGCCCGCTCTCGGCGCTCCGGCGCTCAATATGTTTTACGCAATTGAATAAATTATCGCGAATCGCTTTCTGCTGCTCGGTCGTTTCGATGAACTCCTTGAACGAGCCGGGCAGAGTGCTCACGCTTCCCTCGACGCCAGCCGGAACGAGTTGCGCCAGAATGTCGAAAAGAAGATTTGTGTATTCCAGGCGCTCGCGCGACGTCCAATCTGGACGGTAAACCTGCTCCTTCACGCGCTGCCCATGGAATCGGCCAAAGGGAAATCCGTTGATTGTAAAAACGTAGCAGTGATGCACCTCAAGCCACCGCTGAAATTCCAGCAAGGTTTCGCTGTCCGACAATTCGCGGGCTGCCTGGGCGCTAAGGCGCAAGCCAATGGCGTAAGGCTCCGAAGGGCAAACCTTATGTTTGACTTCGAGCGTGTGCGTCTCCAGCGCCCGCAGCGTCTCCGCCCAGCTTTCGCCGCGGTGAATATTCGCGCAGTAGGCGAGATGATGACCTTTGGCCAGCAGCATCAGGACAGGTGGGAAAAATTCTTTGATTGACTGAGGAAAGCGCGCGGATTCTGGTAAACCAGCTTGTCGATGGCCTCCGGCGTGTGCCCGCGCAGGCGCATTTCCAACGCCGCCCGCGGCACGGCCAGCGGAACGCTCACGCCCCAATCGCAGGCGCTGTTCATCCAGAGTCGCTCGTTTCCGTATTGCTCGATCATGTCCGCAGCGCGCGCCGCGGTGCATTTCGATTCCGGATACAACGTCATCCCGGCCCAGAATCCGGCGTCCAGCACGAGTTTGATCGTGTGCTCCTCGACGTGGTCAATAATAACGCGGCTTGGATCGATGCGTTTGTCGGATTTCAAGGCGTCGACGATCAAGCGCGTGCCCTTGAGCTTGTCCTCGAGGTGCGGCGTGTGAATCAAAATAAGCTGTTTGTAATCGACCGCGATTTGGACGTGCCTCTCAAATATCGCCAGCTCGTTGCGGCTGTTTTTGTTTAATCCAATCTCGCCAATGCCGAGCACGGTCGGCCGATCCAGAAATTTCGGGATGATCTCCAAAACTTCTGTGGCGAGTTTGATGTCCTCGGACTCCTTTGGATTCAGGCAAATCCAGCAGTAATGCGTCAAACCGAATTTTGCCGCGCGCTTCGGTTCGTATTCTGTGAGCTGGCGAAAGTAATCGTAGAATCCGTCCACGGAGCTGCGGTCGTATCCCGCCCAAAACGCCGGCTCGCAAACTGCCTGGCATCCGGCGGTTGCCAGCGCCATGTAATCATCCGTCGTGCGGCTGACCATGTGCCCGTGTGGTTCGATGAAGCGCATGCGGCGGAAAATTATTTCATCGCCGCACCCGGCCACGCGCCCGAGGCGGCCTTTGTGGTGGCGGCGGCGAGCGGCTCGGTCGTGGGATCGCTCAAGCTGAGCAGGACGCGATTGACGCGGTCAGGCGAATTGACGGAAAGCTCATCCAGCGCCTTGCGAAGGGCCGCGACGCGAAAATCGTCCGAACCCTCCGCGCGATCAACGCGATCCAAAAATGCCGCGAGATCGATCAGCTTGGCGCGGGCCTCCATGAAATAGAGATCGGTGACTTGATCGCGTTTCATACGCATTCCACCTTACGCCAACTTGCGTGGCTAGTCCACGAAACGTGTCAAATCTTCGAGCACTTTGTGGCGCTTCTCGATGTCTGCTCGTTTCACACGCGTCGTGGCTTTGACGCCGAATCCCTCGCAGCAGAACGAGGCGACGATGCTTCCGTAAATCATGGCCTTGCGCAAATTGCCTTCCACCGGCCCCTTGGCGGTCGCGAGGTAACCCATCATGCCGCCCACGAATGAGTCGCCGGCGCCCGTCGGGTCGACGACTTTTTCCAGCGGATATGCGGGGGAAATAAAAAGCCCGCCGCGGCTGGACAGAATGGCGCCATGCTCGCCTTTCTTGATGATGACAAACTTGGGACCCATCTTGCGGATTTTTTTGGCGGCGACAAACAGATTATCCTCCTGAGTCAATTGCTTGGCCTCGCTCTCGTTCAAAACAAAACCATCCACACGCGGGAGCAATTTCAACAATTCCGGCAGCGCAATGTTCAGCCACAGATCCATTGTGTCGGCCACGACCAATTTGGGCCGTTTCATCTGGTCGAGAACGTGGTGCTGCAGGGCGGGCGCGATGTTGGCCAGCAGCACAAATTGGGCGGCTTGGTAGGATTTCGGCAGAAGCGGATTGAAAGATTCAAACACGCCAAGTTCGGTCGTCAGCGTGCGGCGATTATTCATGTTGACTTCATATTCGCCAGACCAGTGAAATGTTTTGCCGGTGACAATCTGCAAGCCTTCGAGATCAATCTTATGCTTGCGGTAAAGCTGGATGTAGGGTTTGGGAAAATCATCACCCACCACGCCGACGAGCTGCACCGGCGAGAAGAAACTGGCCGCAATCGCCGCGTGGCTGGCCGAGCCGCCCAGCAGCCGGGAATTCTCCGACTTGGGAGTCTTAATGGAATCAAGCGCCGTGGAACCAACAATCAAAACACTCATTTTCGTTTTTGAATTTAAATTATTTAATCAGGCGGGACTTTAGTAGCTGCCTTCCAAAATGACAACCACAGAAGGCGTTGAAGCCGCAGATTGACACAGATCAACACAGATTTCTGACAAGCTGCAGAATCCCGAGCGCGAACACTCATTGATCCTGCGCTCGACTGCCTGGCGCCGAGATGATTTGTGCTGTGTTTCATTCATTTGTGTTGATCTGCGTCAATCTGTGGCCAGTGTTTAATTTTCGGAAAAGTCGCTATGGCAAGAGGTCGAAGACCAGCAATTCGACCGCTTGCCGCGGGATCGCCAGCTTGATTGACAAGGCGCCGTGATCGATTTTCAACGGCTGCGGCTTGTCGATTATCTCCAATTGCCCCGCATGTTCCAGGGCTTCCCTTTGCTGTGTCGCAAAAGTCGCTGGCGAACCCATTCGCAGCCACGCGGTGTAGGCGTTGCTGTGTTCGTCGTCGATGGTGTAGCGGGTGAGATTCGCGCCGGAAGCCGGAATTCCTTCAATGCGCAGCGCGACGTCGGCGGAAGCTCCAGGCAGGTCGTCATCGTGATAATGCCAGATCATCACTGCCAAATGATTGTTATCGAGTGCCGCGAGGGAGGCGATGTCCGGCTTCTCGCGAACTCCGGTTTGCAACATCGTGCGCAAAGGAATCTGGCCATCGCTGGATGCCTCGATTTGCTGGCCTCGAAGCTGGCTGAACATCCGGAACACGTTTAACACCGGCAAATCAATTCCGGCGCTGGCGAGCTGGCGGAAGCCGGCAAAGGGCGGCTGGTTTTCAAATTCAAAAGCCCACGTCAGCGCGGCGTCCAGATTCACTTCGTCGATTCGAGCCAGTTCCCAAATGCGCGCGAAACTCGCGGCGGTGTAGCTGGAATACATCGTTGTGTTTCGATAGCCGAGTTGCTGGCCCTGGCACGCCGCGCAACCATCAGGATCGCATTCGCCGATGACAATCGGGATGCCGCTCAATTCGGGATACGATTTGATGAGGCGAAAACCATCGTCGACCGCGCGCAATTGATTGGCGATGCCCATGCGGACATGGTTGTTGGTGAATTCCGGCGCGCCTTTGGCGTGAAAGGAGATGAAATCGAGCGGAGTGCCGATCTTGCCGGTGGCCGCGTTCGTCCCGCGCAGGCAATGCTCGATGAACTCGCGCATCCATTTTCCGCCCGGCCCCGCCGTGTCCGGGCCGCCGACGCGCGCGGTTGGAAGCGCGCGGCGGACGCCATCGACGGCATAATCGTGCAGCTTGAAGAATTCCTGCGGGGTGGATTTCCAATAAGCGCCGTTGGCTTCGTTCCAAACTTCCCAATACCATTTTTCCACCTCGGATTTTCCGTAGCGCTCCACGCAATGCCCGGCCCATTGTTGAACCAGCTCGCGCCAGCGCCCGTAATCCTTCGGCGGATAGGCCCAGCCAGTTTCGATGTCGCTGTATTTGTCGCCGGGCCTCCAGTGGTGCTGGTATGGTTCGGGATGGGTGGAAAGCGCTTCGGGCATGAAGCCGATTTGCGCGTAAGGCCGCACGCCGTTGTCACGATAGACATCGAAAATGCCATCCAGAATTTTCCAATCATAAATCGGGTTTCCATGGGAATCCTCCGAATATGCTCCCGTCGATCCCCACTTGAGAGCGGGTGTGCCATCGCCGGAACAAAGCAAATTGTGGGCGCGGAAAAAGACGCCGTCTGGCTTTAACGCCCCTAATTCATGGACGAGCTTTTTGCCGTCGCGCATCGATGCGTAATTCGGCTCGTCTGCGCCAAACATCCGCCAGATCGGTTTCAGTTCTCCAAGTGGCCTGGCAGCATTCACGGTGATATTGACTTGGATTGGGTTTGGTTGCGCAATGGCGACCGGCGCGATGGCCGAGAGAAACATCGCAAGAAAGCCTTTGCGCATACAGACGCCGTTGTTGAATGGTTTGATAGTTTGAGATTACGGCTAATGCCCTGAAAACGCCAAGGCCAAGTTCGCGGGAAGCCAAGCAGGGCTGAGGCAGAGCACAGCATTAAATGCAAATAGCATATAAGCTCTAAAGAGCCGCTACACCCGTTACATCGTTGAGTACGCCATTTTCGGTGGAATGAGACAACTCGTTAGCCGTCGTTGCGGGACAACCCATTTGGAACCCAGGCTTGGCACTGGCTTGGCCAAAGCTCGGTATAGTGTATGATCTCGAAAAAGGGGCAACACCCGCTACACGGTTGACCATCAACGAGATAAGGGGCAACAAAAATAGCAACAAACCCGCAACAGACCCGCAACATTTCTTCCCGCGCTGTCGGGTTGCATGAAGCGCGGCGTCTTTCCGTCGTTCCCTTTCGTTTTCCTTTGGGTGCTTCTGTTGGCTGCACTTTTCCCCGGATATCCTTCTCGCGAAAACCAAGGGTGAAATAGGGTGCAATAGCGTGCAACGCCCCAATCACGATTTAGAAATGTGTGAAGCGCGCAGACAGTTTTGCGGACCGCGGCTGTGTCGAAGACCAGCCGCGGCAATATTCGGATCATCCAGCGCGTTTCTCGGGTTTACGTTGCTTCGACACAGCCGCGCTTGTCACCCGATTCTGACCACGCCCCCTTTCTGGCGCGGGAATCCGCGAAATTTCAAAGAACACGCCCTGACGGCGAGATGGAAAACATAAAGCTGGAACTCTATTGCGTCAATGAATGATGTAATTACACGATTAGAGGGTATTTCTGTCAGTGGTCACTCTAAACCGACCACGAACGGCCGAATGAGAAACAGCCACTTGAGGGAGCGTTGCGTTTCGAGCGGCCTGGGCCGCTCTTCGGCGCAATGAGAGGCCAAAGCCCAGCTCAACGAACCTTCGACGGCAAAACCGGCGAACTGAATGGCTCGCTATCCGGTTCTGCTCGATTTACCTTGCTGCTGACAGGTTATGGAAATTGCTCGATTTTCGCCGCAAAGTGGCCATATTTACCACACCGTGTTTGTTTTCCATTGTAAAACAGACTTTGAACTTAATCGGTTGCGCATGAGTTCTTTCAAGCCATTTTGGTTGTCACTGCCTGAACGGTTCGCGGCCTGTGTGCTGCTCATCATTTTCTTGCCCACGTTGCTTCTCGTCATGTTGCTGCTTCACTGGACGGCTGGCAGTCCTGTTATCGTCACCGACGAGTTGCAGACGATTGACGGCGCGGCGGCCCACCGCTATCGCTTCCGCACGACAGGGCGCGGCACATCTCCTTCTTTTCCCGTCATCGGCAGATTTCTTCGAGCATACTCCATCGACGAGTTTCCAGGATTGTGGAGTGTTGCACGCGGCGACATGAAATTGAGAAGCTTCTGGAGATTCAAATGAGACGCGCAAAAGGCTTCCCTCCCAAACAGCCTTGCGGTTGCGGGTGAGGTGGCGCATCGTTTTTGGATGAAGAGGCGGCAGCGGATCGCATGCGTGGGCTGCGCCATTTTGTTTCTCGGTGGCCTTCTGGCGCGCGGCGCCGATGACATCAAAATGGAATGGCTGGCCTCTAATATTGTCAACAGCGCCAGCGTTTACACTCCGGTCCGCCTCGCGTTGTCCTCTGACAAACCGCAGGAATTGAAGTCGTTGCCGGCGGATCTCTCGGCCCCGCTCTATGGCAAAATCGAACTCGGCCCAACAGAGTCTCCGAAGACTTTTCTCGTTATTCTTGACGAACCTGAAGGATCACCCGCCCGCCTGTTCGTTGATGCCAATGGCACGGGGGAACTTGCTGGGGCGCAGCCCTCCGAATGGAAACCGCGGGTGGCAAAATCGCGGGATGGAACGCCGCTGACGAATTACTTTGGCGGCGCGGTTGTTCATGTGCCATACGCCGGCCAGAAATTGGACCTTCGCCTTGGCATGTATCGTTTTGATCCCCACGACGCGAGCCGCCCGGATTCCGCGAGCCTTTTGTTCTACTACCGCGATTACGGCAGAGCAGGGGAGATCACCGTGGACGGCAAGACTTACAAGGGCGTTTTGGTTGATGACGGCGCGACGGGAGATTTCCGCCCCGCCCATGACTTTGGGAAGAGCACCGTGTATTTGCTAATCGATACGAACAATGACGGCAAGTTTGACGTTCGCAAAGAGTCATTTGACATCAGCGGGCCGTTTAAAATCGGGGAGCAGGCCTACGAAGTCGCCGCCATGAGCCCGAGCGGCGACAGTTTTCAATTGGTCAAGTCCACCAAGCCCGTCCTTGTCGAAGCGCCCCGGACGCCGCGCGCGCCGCGCGTGCATTTGACAGTCGGCACGAACGCGCCGGTCTTCGACGCCAAGACCATGGCGGGCGACGATGTTCATTTTCCCGGGAAATACAAAGGCAAACTCGTGCTGCTGGATTTCTGGGCCACCTGGTGCCCGCCGTGCCGCGGGGAGATACCGGGCTTAAGCGCCGCCTACCAAAAATTCCACGCGCAGGGATTGGAGATCCTGGGGGTCAGCCTCGATCAGGCCGGGGTGGACGGCATGCTGTCCAAATTCATCAAGGACAATAACATGCCGTGGCCGGAGGTGTATGAAGGGCAGAATTGGAGGTCGCCGGTGGCGCAGAAATATTCCATCGACTCGATTCCGCATTCGTTCCTGGTGGACGGGAACACCGGCAAAATTGTCGCGGAAGGAATTGAATTGCGCGGCGAAAATCTCTCTGCAACAATTGAAAAGGCGTTGGCTCAACCTCATTAAAAAGCAATCATATGAAATGCAACTGCAACTTTAAATTGGCCTTTTGCGCATTGGCCGCTAGCGCCGCGATGGCCGCCAGCGCGGATGACGTGAAACTCGAATGGCAATCCTCCGGGATCACCAAGAAAACGCGCGGCTACCGCCCTGTGCTGCTGAAGCTTTCCGCCGAGAAGCCTGAAGGCATTGCCAAAGCGCCGCCAGACCTCGGCGCGCCGCTTTATGGGAAACTTGTGATGGGCCCGACCAATTCGCCAACCACGGTTTATGTCATTCTGGACGAGCCGGAAGGAAAGCCCGCCCGCCTTTTTGTCGATTCCAACGGCAACGGCGATTTGACCGACGATCCGGCTCCCGAGTGGAAAGCGCGCGAGGAAAAGAGCCCCGATGGAGGAACCAACATAATGCATTTTGGAGGCTGCGACGTGAACCTCTCGTACCGAGGGCGAAAAGCTCACGGCGCACATGAGCATGTATCGTTTTGACAAGCACGACAAAGCCCGCGCGGAGCTGGCCAGCACGTTGATTTATTATCGCGATTTCGGCCGGGCGGGAGACCTTACCCTCGGAGGAAAGACTTTTCACGCGCTGTTGGTGGATGACGCCTGCACCGGCAATTTTCAACCGCCCAGCGGCACCAATGGATCGTCTGTTCATCTGGCGATCGACTTGAACGACGACGGAAAGTTCCAGCACGAAGAATTGTTCGATGTGACCAAGCCCTTTAACATTGGCGGCACGACGTGGGAAATCGCGGACATGACGCCTTCGGGTGGAAGTTTTCAATTTGTGAAATCCACCAACACGGTTCCAGAAACAAAGCCGCGACCGTCGCTGGCGGCGAACGCCAAGGCACTGCCGTTTGAAGCCAAAACCACAGACGGTGACACGATCCATTTTCCGGACAATTACAAGGGCAAATTGGTGATGCTCGACTTCTGGGCCACCTGGTGCGAACCGTGCAAGGCGGAGCTGCCGAACGTTGTCGCCGCCTACGAGAAATATCATTCCAAAGGGTTCGAGATTCTCAGCGTCAGCCTCGACCAGCCAAACGACGGTGCGAAACTGGCCAAGTTCACCAAAGAGCACAACATGCCGTGGCCGGAAATTTTCGACGGCAAGTTCTGGAACGCCGAGGTGGCAAAAACCTATTACATTGACTCCATTCCGCACGCTTTTTTGATCGATGGCGACACGGGCACAATTGTGGCCGAGGGCGAAGCGGTCTACGGCGAAGACTTGGGTCCTACCATTGAAAAGGCGCTGGCGAAACGCAATTCGGCCGTTCCGGCCGAAGGCACTCGCTGATAACATAAGCTCGGCAGGAGCCTCGCCCTGCCGTGTGATTCTCCAACAGTTTGGACGACAAGCAAATTGCTTACCCTTCTTGCTTGCGTCCACTCCCTTCAACCAAGCACATTATTCCCCCAAAGAAAATGAATCGTCATAAATCCTATATCCCCCGGGTCGCCGGAATTCCGGCTATTTGTTGCATTCTTATCGGTTTGATCTTCGCCGGAGGCTCCGCCTTCGCGGATACGAACACCGCCAAAGCCGTCCCTCCGCCGCTGGAAGTTGTGGACAATTGGATGCTGGCCATTCCAAAGGCCGGCCTTGGCAAGGATTATCAATTTAGCGCCTCAATCATCCCGCAGGAATTGGCCGCCACCAGCACGGGCCTGTCCGGGAAAATCGTGCGCTTCGAGGTTTATCCCGATGGCGTCGATATGTATGAGTCGACGCAGGGCTTGGTCGTGACGCAGGATTTGCCCGCGCGGCGATTGCTGGCGACTTTCCCGATCATCCGCCAGGACGACACGCGCGTTGTGATTGATTTCAACAAGGGAATGCGCCGCGTTTTCACTGATGCGTGGACGAGCGAAGGCGGCCTGAACCTCGGCGAGCGCGACATGGTGCTCGAAGTTCCCGAGAGCCGCGTCTTCGAAATGAAGGCGGACAAGGATCGCCTGATCATTCGCCAAAGCGTGCAGGCCCGCAACCGTGAATTCCTGGAAAATCTCGAATCCCGCTACGAGGTTCGCTATTTCATTGAGCCTTACAAGCCGGCGGATTTTGTCGGCAAAGAGCCGGATTTGACCATCACGCGTTACACAAAATTCTTCAACACTGAAGGCCATCTTGAGCCGGAAACCGGGCGGGTGTCATCGAGGGCGGCTCGCTTCGATATTCGCCAGCCGGTGGTGTTCTATTATTCGGCCAATACTCCGACCAATTACGTGGATGCCGTGCGCGATGCGATTCTCTACTGGAACCTCGTGTTCGGCAAAGAAGTCATGCAGGCCAAGAAGGCTCCGGATGGCGTGACGGCGCCAGATGCCAATTACAACATCATCCAATGGGTGCCGTGGGACAACGCCGGCTTTGCCTACGCCGACGATTTGATGGATCCGCTGACTGGCCAATCGGAGCACGGCCAGGCTTACATCACGAGCGTCTTCGCGTTCTCCGGCCGCGCCTCGGCGCGCGCGCTGCTCCGCAGCATGGAGGATATGTCGGAGCCAAAAAAGGATGACAAGAAGAAGGAACTCACGCTGGATCGGCTGTTCCCATTCAAGTCGTCCGGCCCGCGTTGCGAAATTGACCCGGCTTCGTTCGCCCAGCAAATGGCGGGCGGCTTGAAAGAAGTCCTGGCCAGCGATGCTTTGACCGATGCAGCGGTGCTGCGCGCCTCGCAGGATTATGTCCGCGAAGTGGTCGCGCACGAAGTCGGGCATATCCTCGGATTGCGCCACAATTTCGCCGGGAGCCTTGAAGCTAACATCACCCAGTCAGAACTGGATCAATGGTTCCGCGATTATATTGCGGGCAAACCCCTTGACTCTTACACCAACAAATACCCATCCGCGTCGGTGATGGATTACAACATCCTTAAAGCGGGAGTGTTCATCGGCTGGCGCATGCGCACGGTAAAGGAACCGCTGCCGCACGACAAGGGGGCCATCGGCTGGGGCTATTCCGACAGCACCGAGGCGCGTGACAAGAAAATGCTCTTTGGCACCGACGAGGATGTATTCCGTTACGCCGACGTTCGCCGCTTCGATTACGGAGTCGAGCCGGTTGTCGCAGCCTATTCGGGGATTGCGCAGACGATTGATTTGCTGCCCAACGGCATCATCGAATCGTTCATTCGCGCGCGCGCCCCGCGCAATCCGCACGACCGCATTCCCCTCGAGCAGGTCAATTTGAGCGCGACGGGTTCCGCGTTGACGCTTTCGACGGAATTCGGCGACGAGTTGTCGTGGTTCAAAGCCGACACGCGGTCGCTGAAGGTGGAGCGCGATTTCGATTTCGTCGGCGATTTGAATCGCAAGGACCGCTTGCAGGCGCATTGGAAGTATCTGACCAATCAGCTTGATGAAATCGGCGGCGTCGATCGCGCGGCGTTCTCCTTCCTCCCGGTCGATTTGAAATTGGAGATGAAAGACAAACCGACCAACATGCCGACCGTGGAGCGCATCAACGCCACGAACCTGACCGCGAAATTGGAGAAGCTGCTGACCAACGCCAACTATTCCACCTTCGTTGGCCTCGACGAGAAGAAATACAGCTTCACCAAGGAGGAACGCGATATTATCGTCAAGCGCGGCCGGAAATACTTTGAGGAATTGGAGAAGGACGTCGTGCAGCGCGTGTGCGAGCGCCTCGGCAATTCCCCGCGCAATCTCGATTACGAAGCCAACGGCCACGTCAGTGAAGACGACGTGCTGGCCAAAATGGATCAGCGCATTATCGACCTGGCCAAGACCGTGATCACCGCCCAGGATGAAACGAACAAGATCGAAGGCAAGGAAGACCAGCAGCTTGTCCTGGTGCCGAAGTTCAAATACGACCAGGCCACGCGCGTGGAAGCCGCCAAGATGCTCGCCCCGCAAGCCGGCGCCTTCAGGACGTGGGCCGACCAGGCCAAGTCCCAGATCAACGAAGCCTTGAAGCATGAAGTGGATGCCGCCCTCGGAGTTGAACAGCGCAAAGACTTTAAGCCATCCATCCTGTCGCGCCCTTTGCAGGAGTGGTACCAAGAGCAGCAGGAAATCCTGGGCATGCTCCCCAAGCAGAATTAGTCAGGTGGAGGAACAAGCCGGCCATGCTTTGCTTGATCTTTGCACGCTTCTCTGCCGGAGCGCGGCTGTGTCGAAGACCAGCCGCAGCCGTGTCAAAGCGGAGAGAAGCGGGAATTGATTTGGGCAAAGCTGCGGCTGGTCCTAGACACAGCCGCGCTTCGTCTTGGGTCTCGCCATGCCCGAACCGAAGGAGCGCCCATTCCTTATGCTGAGCCGCCGCGTCTCCTTCGTCTTCATAATGCTGGTGCTGGTATTGGCAGGAGTGCTGCATCTGGGCGCGATGCTGCTGGCGATCCTGTTTTCGTATTTCATCTTGACGAAGTTTGACTTTGTCAAGCCGGGCGCCAAGTGGGTTGCCATCGGCATTTTTATTCTGCTGATTGCGGCGATTGGCTACGCGCTCACGCATCTTATCCACGCCACCATTCATGCGTTGCCGGACATTGCCAATCGAGCGGTGCCGGCCATTGTGAAATGGGCGGACGAGCATCAAATCAAGCTGCCGTTCACCGATTTGGAGGGGTTGAAGGACAAGGCGAAAGATTTCGCCGAAAGCCAGGCGCACAACCTCGGCGCCTTTGCCGACGCCGCCCGCGGCGCAACCGCCGAATTCATTGATGTGGCCATCGGCGTTCTTGTGGCGATCGGAATATATCTGCATCCGCAATTGGAATTGGCCCCGCCTGACGGAACGCCCGCGAACAATTTGTATTCCCTGTGCTGCGCGGAGATTAGCAAGCGCTTTGCGGCATTTTACAAAAGCTTCGCCATGGTGATGAACGCGCAAATCACCATCTCCGCCATCAACACCGCACTCACTGCGATTTTCGTATTGGTCATGCATCTTCCCCATGTCGTGGTGGCCATCGGCGTGACGTTTCTATGCGGATTCCTGCCCGTGATCGGCAACTTGATCAGCAACGCCATCGTGGTTGCGCTGGGTTTTCTCGTCTCGCCGACTGCGGGACTATGGGCGCTGGCCTTCCTGGTGGTGGTGCACAAGCTCGAGTATTTTCTAAACAGCAAAATCATCGGCTCCAAAATCCACACCTCCATTTGGCTGACCTTGGTGGCATTGGTATTGGGCGAGCGCTTAATGGGAATAACGGGAATGGTGCTCGCCCCCGTGATTCTCCATTATATCCGAATCGAAGCGTCGAGTGTGATTGTGCCTCCCGCCGATTTTAGATCAGATTTAAAAGCGTAGATTCTCGCGACGGAATAGCGTGAGTCTATTATCGCGTAAGATTCAACCGCAATGAGAGCGTTTCTGCCGACTTTCGGCTTTTGCCTCGGAGAGATTTGCGGCACGATTTGGAGCAAATGAAGACGGCATCGGTCCGCGATATGCGGCGGAATTTCAATCGCATTCTGGATTGGGTTGGCAACGGAGAGGAAGTTGCGATCACGATATACGTCTCAGGGTGGCCCGGTTGCTGCCAGTGTGCGCGGACAAAACAGACGATTCGCGAATGCCAGATATCGCGGGCCGGTTGAAGAGAGTGTTTGGCCGCAAAGTTATTTCCAACAAGGCAACGAGGAGGCTTTGGCGGGATTCTCGGGGCGATTATTGAAGTGTGCCCTGCAATGAAAGCGCCCTCTATTGCATCGCGCGCGTATTTCTGACGGCGCTCGCCTCGGGCGCTTCGTGTGGGCTTGTTGTTCAATCCTCTTGGCGTTCCCGGTCACTCCCGGCGAGGACCATGCGCACCACGTCGTCGGCAAGCTGAGTTTGCGGACGTTGAATGCGGACGTTGAAGATAACGGACTTTTTACAGCAAGGCAACGACACGAAGAAATTTTAGCCTTTAGCCTTTTCCATTTGGGACTTATGTTGCGGGGCGATTACATATGAGCAACACACATAATTTATTCAACACCCTTAAAGACTTTGACCGGGGTGACGGACAGACAGGCCAACTCTACTCGCTGCCCGCTCTCGAACAAGCCGGTGTCGGCCCGATTTCCAAACTGCCGGTTTCCATTCGCATCGTGCTGGAATCGGTGCTGCGCAATTTCGATGGCAAGAAAGTTTCTGAAACCAACGTCCGCGAATTGGCGCAATGGCAGCCCAATGCCCCCCGCACGCAGGAGATTCCGTTCATCGTCGCCCGCATTGTTTTGCAGGATTTCACCGGCGTCCCGCTGCTGGTGGATTTGGCGGCGATGCGGTCCGCGGCGGTGACGCTCGGCAAAAATCCAAAAATCATCGAACCCCTGGTGCCTGTGGATTTGGTCGTCGACCACTCCGTGCAGGTGGATTTCGCGGGGGCTGCCGACTCGATGGCGCGCAATCTGGACATGGAGTTTTCGCGCAATCGCGAGCGGTACCAATTTTTGAAATGGGGTATGCAGGCGTTCGACACCTTCAAGGTCGTCCCGCCCGGCATCGGCATTGTGCACCAGGTGAATCTCGAATACCTGGCCAAAGGCGTTTTGTGCTCGCAGCCGCCGGTTTATTACCCGGACACGCTGGTCGGGACGGATTCGCACACGACGATGATCAACGGCCTCGGTATCGTTGGCTGGGGCGTGGGCGGCATTGAGGCGGAGGCGGGAATGCTCGGGCAGCCTGTTTACTTTCTGACACCGGACGTGGTGGGCGTTCATTTGACAGGCGCATTGAAGGCGGGCGTGACAGCGACGGACCTGGCCTTGACGGTGACGCAGATGCTGCGCAAGGCGAAGGTGGTCGGAAAGTTCGTGGAATTTTACGGACCCGGCGCGGCGGCGCTGGCGGTGGTGGATCGGTCGACGATTGCCAATATGGCTCCCGAATACGGCGCGACGATGGGCTTCTTTCCCATCGACGGCGAATGCGTTGAATACTTGCGCCAAACCGGCCGCAGCGAAGAGCATTGCCGCCTCTACGAGAATTATTTCAAAGCGCAGGGATTGTTCGGCATGCCCAAGAAGGGCGACATCAGCTACTCGACAGATTTGGAATTGGACCTCGCGACGGTTGTGCCGAGCGTGGCCGGGCCGAAGCGCCCGCAGGATCGCATTGAGTTGAGCAAATTGAAGGACGAATTCACGAAGGCGTTTTCCAAGCCGGTGACCGAGAGCGGATTTGGCAAAGCGGCGGAGGATTTGGGCAAGTCTTTCCCGGTGGCGGCCAATGGAGAGTCCGCATCCGGTGGCGGCAGCCAGGAGCCGGTCTCGCGTGAGCATTCTCTGAAGATGAGCACCAATCCGCAAACCGAGGCGGAAATGGCCAACAACCGCCCGAGTCCGGATGTGACGGAGGGCGTCGGCTCGTCCGGCGGTGAAATTCATCACGCCGATGTTTTGATCGCGGCCATTACGAGCTGCACCAATACGAGCAATCCGTCCGTCATGCTCGCGGCCGGTTTGCTCGCGAAAAAAGCAGTGGCCGCCGGACTCAAACCGCATCCGCTTGTGAAGTCCTCCCTCGCGCCTGGATCGCGGGTGGTGACGGATTATTTGAACAAGACGGGATTGCAGGAGCCGCTGGACAAGCTCGGCTTCAATCTCGTCGGTTACGGCTGCACGACGTGCATTGGCAACTCCGGCCCGCTGGCGGCGCCGATTGAAGAGGCGGTCGTCAAGAACGACGTCATTGCCGCATCGGTGCTTTCGGGCAACCGGAATTTCGAGGCGCGCGTGCATCAAAACATCAAGGCGAATTTCCTGATGTCGCCGCCTTTGGTCGTTGCGTTTGCGCTGGCCGGCCGCGTTACCGTTAATTTGACAACAGAGCCGATTGGCAAAGGCACGAATGGCGACGTGTATCTCAAGGACATCTGGCCTTCGCAGGAGGAGGTTCGCGATGCGATGAAATCGGCGCTCAAGCCGGAAGTGTTCAGCGCGCTTTACCGCGACTTTGCGGCGCAGAATCCGAAGTGGAACGAAATTCCGTCGAGCGTCGGCCAGACTTACCAGTGGGATCCGAAAAGCACTTACATTCAGGAGCCTCCGTTCTTCGTGAATTTCGGCTTGCAGACCTCGCCCATTGCGGAAATCAAAGGCGCGCGTCCGCTCGGGATTTTCGGCGACAGTGTGACCACCGATCACATTTCGCCCGCGGGCAGCATCAAGAAGACGTCGCCGGCCGGGCAATATCTGATCGAGAACGGCGTCAATTATGTCGACTTCAACAGTTACGGATCGCGCCGCGGCAATGATCGCGTGATGACGCGCGGCACGTTCGCGAATGTCCGCATCAAGAACCTGATGGTGCCGGGCACCGAAGGCGGCGTGACGAAATTCCAGCCGTCCGGCGAAGCCATGAGCATCTTTGACGCGGCGATGAAGTATGTGCAGGCCGGCACGCCCTTGATCATTCTGGCGGGGCAGGAATACGGCACCGGCAGTTCGCGCGATTGGGCGGCCAAGGGAACGCGCCTGCTTGGCGTGAAGGCGGTGGTCGCGCAGAGTTTCGAGCGCATTCATCGCTCCAACCTCGTCGGCATGGGCGTGCTCCCGCTGCAATTCAAGGAAGGCGTTACCGCGCAGACCTTGAAACTGGACGGCACGGAGACGTTTGATGTTGCCGGCCTCGGCGAGCAATTGAAGCCGCAGCAGGACGTGACGCTGGTAATCCATCGCGCCGATGGCAAAATGGAGAATGTTGCCGTAACTTGCCGCATCGATACGCCGATTGAAATCGATTACTACCAGCATGGCGGCATTTTGCCGTTCGTGCTCCGGCAATTGATCGCGTCGGCTTAATTCATGGCTTTTGCAACGCAAAACATCGCGGCCGGCCCCACTCCTGCGGCAGCCGCTGAAGGAACACCGGAGCCGGTGATGCTCATCATCGCCGATATCAGCGGCTACACGAGTTACATGACGGCCAATGCGAAAACATTGGCCCACAGCCAGTCGATCATCACCGAGCTGATCAAGACGATCATCAGAGAAATCGAGCTGCCGCTGGAAGTGGCGAAGCTGGAAGGGGACGCGGTCTTTTTTTATTGCCGCAAACAAAATCTAGCGCGGCCCTGGGGGGAGGCGAAACGAACCATCGGCCAAAACCTCCTGAAGCTGTTCGGCATGTTCAGCGCCCGCGTCAGCGAGCTGAGCGCCTCGACGACGTGCGAATGCAAAGCGTGTTCGAATATCAAGCGGCTGCAGTTGAAAGTGGTTGTTCACAGCGGAGAAGCGCTGTTCCATCGCGTTTTCAATTTCCAGGAACTGGCCGGAGTCGACGTTATCGCCGTGCACCGGCTGCTGAAGAACTCGGTCAAGGCGAATCAATACCTATTGTTGACAGATGCCGCCCGCCGCGACATCGAGTTTGTGGAGCCGCTGCCGCTTTCCGAGAGCGTTGAAACTTACGAGGATATTGGGCGCATTCCAACCTTCGTTTACATCCCGGGTGCGGTGAAATCTAGCTCCGCAGGCGTCAAGAAGAAGGGCTTTGGTTCACGATTTGCCGAGGCGTGGAAAACATATTGGATATTGTGGCGTTCGCCGTTCGCGAACCGCATGGAAAAATTCAACCACGTCGAATCGAGATCGGGCAGGGCGGGGAGGATTGCGTTTGGAGTATTGACAGTGGTGCTGAGTCCGATAGCGGTTCCGGTAGCCGCGCTGTTCATCATCGTCCATGCCTTGCCGCGCCCGGGCGGGCAGCATGTCCACCGTGCCGACGGTTCTTGCTGCGGACATCATTAGGATGAATGTATGGGCGCGCTGGCAATGCAGATGCTCTTGATGGCGATGCTTGTAGTCACTGGGTGCTCCAAGGACTATAATCGTGCAGCGGAGAAGTTTTCTCTAGGCGGACTGCCATCCGATTTTAAGATAGACCCTTATATCGAGGCTGCCGCAAAACTCCAGTCTCTTGGCAAACCAGAGGCCGGCCGCCAACTCCTCGTGCTGGCGCGGGATTCCGAGTTGAACGCCCCGTACGAACTTGATGAACGGACGAAGATCGCGATTCTGTGCCGAATGCTTTTTGCACAGAAACCAGGCACGCTGTTCAAGAGTCCGCCAATTGGTCAGATGTTGTTTTGGAATGGCGGTAGGATCGGAAACGTGGCGCCGTCTTCGAGAGTATGGCCACTTGAGCCGATTGAAGTCGTGGATGGGGTTCCATTTCTCATTGTCGCGGGATACGTCTATATGGGGATGTGGGATACAAATGGAACGGAGTCGTACGTGCGGTATTGTCTTGAGAATTGTGACTGGTCGGCAGTCCGTTACAATCGCAAAAGCAGGGAGCAAAAGGAGGAGGCGCTCCGCAAGCTTTTGTCATCACCGAAATGGGACGAGCCTGGGGCTGCGGGTGCATTGAGTTTTCTGAAAAAACAGCTTGGGTGAACCGTCAAACGACTTCGGCATCTTGCGAGATTCTCGCCAATCGTCTTATTGGGTCTTCTTCTCCAACTGCTGTGCTTTGGCGAGTTTATTTGACAGATTGGCCTTCAACTCCGCGTAATTGGCGTTGGTGACAAGATTCAAATTTGACCGCGCCTGCTCAAGCTGGCCGAGTTGCAAATGGATGCGGCTCAAGTGCAGAAACACGCCCTCGCGTTCGGTTTCGGCGGGAGCGAGTTTCAAGGCGTTCTCCCATGCGGCCAAGCCTTCCTGCAACCGCGGAGGATTGATGCCGTAAAAAGCTTCCGCGTAATCGGTGGCGAGAATGAAATTCCGCGGATCCAGCTTTATGGCGCTCTGGTAGAGAGTCAGCGCTTTTTCGAAAGCCTGGGTCGCATCGATGTGGTAGTATTCCGCCGCTTCACTGCGGAACAGGTAAATCGCAGCGGCCAGATTATGGTAATAAACCGGCTGGTTCGAATTCAAATCAATTGCTCTGCCATAAGCCTCGAACGCTTTTTGCACCTGGCGGCCAGGCTGCGCATAATAATTGCCGAGATCATTCCACGGCGCTGGGTTGGTGGGGGCCAGATCACGCGCCTTCTCCCATTGCAGCAATGCGCCGATATCGTCGTTGTTGTCATTCAGGAAACTGCCGAAAGCCAGATGCGCGTTGACATGCTCGGGATGGCGGTCAACAAAATCCTGATACTCCCGTTTGATACCGTCGAGCTTCTGCTGGATGCGCAAGTTCAGCGTCACGGGGGAAGATTTTCCGCCGGACTTGTCAAAATTTTCGGCGCTGTCCATCCAGCCGAGGATTTCTTTTTCCGCGTCGTCATCGTCAACCATGACTTTGCGGAATTCCCGCTCGACGGGATCGTTGGTGTTGATGGAAGAAATGGCGACGCCGCCGCTGGCTGAAACGGAATTGCTTGCAGCATCCGCGGAAGTCCCAAGAAGCGCGGCAGTGGCCAAACCGATAAACAATACACTCACGGGGCGATGTTAATCGGCGGCGCGGCGCGGTCAAATCGCAAATTCTGGGGACATTCCAATAAAGGTAGGGACGCCTCGCCGAGGCGTCCGGTTGCGCGGGATTAATTCCACGGTCTGCGCGTGAACAACGCCTCACCCCGGACGCCTCGGCGAGGCGTCCCTTGGAAAACACTTTGACATTCGGGCGCATCGTTGCAGGATTTCGTCCACGTTAATTTAAATATGTACGGACTAGTCAAAGAACAATTGGCGCGCCAACTCACCGATCTTCGCGCGCAGGGGCTTTATAAATCGGAGCGCGTGATCACGACTCCGCAATCCGCCAGCGTGCGGGTCAGCGGCGGCGCGCCGGTGCTGAATTTTTGCGCAAACAACTATCTTGGGCTCGCCTCGCATCCGGCGATTTTGGCGGCGGCGAAGGAGAGTTTTGACAAGTGGGGTTACGGGCTGGCGTCTGTGCGCTTCATTTGCGGAACACAGCAGCCCCATCGCGAGCTGGAGCAAAACCTGAGTGATTTTTTGGGCACCGACGACACGATTCTCTACAGCTCCTGCTTCGACGCCAACGGAGGGCTGTTCGAAACAATTCTAGGCGCTGAGGACGCGATTATTTCCGACGAATTGAACCACGCCAGCATCATCGACGGTGTGCGCCTTTGCAAAGCAACGCGTTATCGCTACAAAAATAATGACATGGCGGACCTCGAAGCGCGTTTGGTGGAAGCCAAGTCGGCGCGGTTCCGCATGATCGCCACCGACGGCGTGTTTTCGATGGACGGCTACATCGCGAATCTTCCCGCCATTTGCGATCTCGCTGACAAATATAATGCGCTGGTCATGGTGGACGATTCCCACGCCGTTGGCTTCATGGGCAAGCATGGCAAAGGGACTCCTGAGTTCCACAATGTCATGGGCCGCATTGATATTTTGACCGGCACGTTTGGCAAGGCGCTGGGCGGCGCCAGTGGTGGTTACACGAGCGGACGGCGCGAGATTATCGAGTATTTGCGCCAGCGTTCGCGGCCCTATTTGTTTTCCAACACT
Organism: uncultured Verrucomicrobiae bacterium; assembly: GCA_963764165.1. Classification (GTDB taxonomy): domain Bacteria; phylum Verrucomicrobiota; class Verrucomicrobiia; order Limisphaerales; family Palsa-1400; genus Palsa-1400. Next base: position 423,036 of record CAVXRD010000001.1, on the reverse strand, counting down.
TTGGCGCCATCGATCGTGGCTGGTTCGCTCAAGGCGATCGAACTCCTTTCGCAGTCAACCGAATTGCGCGATAAATTGGAAGAGAACACCAAATACTTCCGCGCAGAGATGAGCAAAGTCGGCTACAATATTTTGCCGGGAACGCATCCGATAGTTCCGATTATTTTAGGCGAAGCCGCGCTGGCTGGAAAAGTCGCGGAAGCGATGCTGGCCAAGGGCGTTTACGTCATCGGCTTTTCATATCCGGTCGTCCCACAAGGAAAGGCGCGCATCCGCACGCAGATTTCCGCGGGGCACTCGCGTGAAGACTTGGATTTCGCCATTCGCTGCTTCCGTGAAGTGAAGAGCGAATTGGGATTGTAGGCTAAACGTTCGATTTTACTAAAGCTCGGTAGGGCGAGGCTCCTGCCGAGCCATCTTCGCTACCAGCGCAAGTCGTGAACCTCCCCTTGGTACGGCCATTGGCCCATCTCCTTCACCAATCCTGCCCGCACCGGGTTCTCCTGCACATACATCCATTTCTGCGAGTAGCTTTCGTCTCGGCGCAATCGATGGTGGAATACCTTTGACTGCCAATTCCAATGGCGTTGCTGATGCGCTTTGCTGAAACGACTCTTCCAAAAGGTGTTCCACCTTTCCAAAGTGAAAGACAAATCGCGTGGAGCTGCCAAAAAATGCAAATGGTCTGGCATCAAGACATAATTCCCAACCAGCCACGCGGTGGCTGATCTCCACGTTTCTACGAGGATCGTGTGCGCTTCTTCGCAAGCAAGCCACCGTGCGCGATCTTTTATGCAGGCGGTCACTAAGACCATCGTGCGCTGGTTGAAATCATTGATTACGCCCTCCGCAGGTTTGCGGCGTGCTGATTTTTCAGGAGGTTGCGGCTGGATCACCAAACCACTTTAGGGCGTAGCGTCAAAAGGAGACCAGCGCAAAATCCAGAGAAAGGCATGGCTCGTCCAGAGCCTCGCCCTACCGTGTTTTTCGGTTCGCCACGCCTACTTGCCCTTCTCGATCGGCGACACGCTCTTGTCCATGAACGGGGCGTTCGTGCTCCAGCCGCCGCCTAGGGCTTTGATCAGCGAAACCGTCGTCACCATCGCATTGCCGTTCAGCTCGTAGGCGGTGACTTCGTTATCAAGCACAGTGCGATCCGCGATGACGACTTCAATGTAGCTGGCCAGGCCTTCCTTGTAGCGCAGCCGGGATTGATCGGCGACTTCCTTGGCGGCGTTAACCGCCCGCATTTGCGCGTCGAACTGGTTCTTCAAGAGCTTCAATCCGATCAGCCCGTCCTCGACCTCGTGAAACGCGATCAGCACCTGCGAGCGATATTGCGCCACGGATTCTTCATAAGCGGCCTTGGCGCGCTGGACGCCGGATTTTATGCGGCCGCCCTCAAAAATGGGAATGGTGATGTTCGGGCCAAGCGACCAGAATCGATTCTCCCACGTGAAGAGATCCTGCAAATTGACGCTTTCTGTGCCGGCCGCGCCTGTCAACTGAAGCGACGGAAAATACGCGGCCTTGGCCACCCCGATGTTTTCGCTTGCGGCAGCCATGGCGCGCTCGGCGCGGGCGACGTCCGGGCGGCGCTCCAGCAAATCCGAAGGCATCGCCACCGGAATGGGAGGAGGACGGTAAAAGCGGTTGGTTTCCGCCATGGAAAACACCGTGGCCGGATCGCCAACAAGCGTGCCGAGCGCATTTTCCAATTGGGCGCGATTCAAGTTCAGCCCGATCAACTGCGCTTCAGCGGACGCAAGTTCCGTTTCGGCTTCGGCAACATCCACTTCGCTCCCAGCTCCGCCTTTGTGGAGCGACTCGACGAGTGACAGATTCTTTTTCCGCAAATCGATTGATTCCGATACCACCCTTCGATTCAGATCGACGGAGCGAATCTGGAAATACGTCTGGGCAATGCTGGCCTGCAGCGAAAGGAGAATTGTCCGATAATCCGCCGCCGACGCCTGCGCTTGTTCGCGAGCCGCGCGAAATGACCGGCGAACGCGCCCCCAAAGGTCGACTTCGTAACTCATGTCCATCGGCATTATGAATTGGTCGCCTGTGTATCCGAGAATAGAGGCCCCTGGCTGGCCCGTGCGGCCAATGGAATAATAGGAATTATTGTAGCTGGGATTGCCGGTGATGGCCGGCATCAAATCAGCCCGCGTGATGCGAGCCACCGCGCGCGCTTCCTCGATGCGTTGAAAGGCGGCTCGCACATCGGGGCTGTTGGTGGTCGCCTGGCGTTCCAAGCTGCTCAAGGTGGCGTCGCCGAACACCTCCCAAAAATCAGGCTTTATTTCAGTGTCCCTGGGCTGGCCTTCCTTCCACGGCGCCCCTGCTTTCCACTGGGCAGGAACCGTGCCGGGGCTGGGCCGATGATAATCCGGCCCGACTTCGCAGCCGCCAAGCACGAACAGCCAGGCCAGCGCCATCGCGCTCGTTAGAAAGAAGCTCGAACTTCTCGCGCGAACCTCATTCATGTTTGGGCTTGGAATCTTCCGGTTTTGGTTGCTCGACGCGGACCTTCGCGCCGTTCACAAGGGAGTCCGAGGGGTTGACGATAAGGCTGTCGGATTCCGACACACCCAGCACAATCTCCAGGTTGGTTCCATAATCGTGGCCGACCGTCACCCGGGCCAGGCGGACAGTGTCGTTGGACTCCACCACGCCCACCTGCATGCCGGCTTCATCGCGGAACAAAAGAGTATTGACAGGAATAATCACCGGCACGTTTTGCTGGGCCAAATGCAGGTGAACCGTCACGTGCGCTCCCGGGAACAATTTCCCGTCTGTATTTGTCACGAGAATTTCCGTCAGCAAGGTGCGGGAGGCGGGGTCGATTGCTCCCGCGGTGCGGTCGATGACCCCGGTGAAAGTCTCTCCGGGCATCTCCGTAAAGGTCAGCGTCGCGTTGTCATTGGTCTTGATCAACTGGCTGTAGGCTTGGGGCACGCTGACGTAAACGCGCAGGGGATCCATGCGGGCGAGGCGGAAAATCTCGCGTGACCCGCCCGCCGTGATGAGCGTGCCCGCGTCCATGGTGCGCTCGGTGATGATTCCGGAAAACGGCGCCGTAATCATTTTGAAATTCGTCAACTCCTGCAAGCGCTTAACGTCCGCCTCCGCCGCGTTCACGCTGGCTTCCTGGGCGTGCCAGGTAGCCACGCGGGTGTCGGTGTCCTGTTGAGAAACGGAATCAGTTTCCCGCAGTTTCTGCCATCGATCGGCGGAAACCTTGGCGATGGCGAGATTCGCTTTTGCCTGGGCCAGGGAGGCGTTTGCCTGACTGAGCTGCTGATCAAGTTCCGGCGTGTCAATCGCCGCCAATGGCTGCCCGTTGGTAACGCGCGTGCCGATGTCCGTCAGCCAATACTTCAAGTAACCGCTGACGCGGGCGTAGAGGGGCGACTCCTCAAAAGCCGTGATGTTGCCTGGCAATTCGATCTGCACATCCACCGGCGTCCGTTTTGGATGAATGATGGAGACCGTAGGAATGGCGTTTTCCGCGGTGTCCTTGGCGAGTTCCTTGCCGACTGCGCGCTTGTCGACGAGACGGACCGCAGCCATGACGCCAAGCGCGATGAAAATGATGGCTAGGATAACGAACGGCAGCTTGCCCGCCGGTCCTGGTGGCGGGACAGAAGGGCTGCTGCTGTGCGGATGGCCCGCGCCATGCGCATCTCCGCCAGCCTGGGCGGGGGCCGCTGCCGGCCTTGGTTCAGTTACAGTCTCTGATTGTTTCATACCTTAAGCTGCTTTTGGGGCGTCGCCGTGATGTTGTTCTTCGGTTTCGCCATCCTGCCGGCCTCGAATCATGCAAAAAACCACCGGCACAAAAAAGAGGGTTGCCACTGTTGCGAATAACAGACCGCCAATGACCGCCCGGCCCAACGGCGCATTCTGTTCGCCGCCTTCGCCCAATCCCATCGCCATCGGCACCATGCCGATGATCATCGCCAGGGCCGTCATGCAGACCGGGCGCAATCGAATATGCCCGGCCTCAAGCGCCGCCTGATAGGCGCTTTTGGTTTCCTCAAGCCGCTCCTTGGCAAAAGTCACGACCAGAATGCTGTTCGCCGTTGCCACACCGATGCTCATTACCGCGCCCATCAACGAAGGTACGTTAAGAGTCGTGTGCGTCAAGAAGAGCATCCAGACAATGCCGCACAAGGCCCCCGGGAGAGCAGTAATGATGATGAAAGGATCTGTCCAGGATTGGAAATTGATGACGATCAGCAAGTAAACCAGGACAATGGCGAACAGCAGCCCAAGTCCCAATCCCAAAAACGACGATTTCATGGTCTTCACCTGTCCGCGCACAACGATGGAGCTGCCGCGTGGAAGATTTTTTTGCGCCTTGTCCACGATTTTTTGCATATCCGCCGCCACCGCCCCCAAATCGCGGCCCTGCACGTCTCCATAGATATCGATCACGGGTTGGATATTGTAATGGCTGACGACGGCTTGTTCCGTGGAGCGGGTGATGGTGGCGAGGTTGCCGAGCAATTGCGGGATCGCGCCGCCCGTGCCAGTGATGGGGACATTTACCAGCGCCTGCAAGGTGTCCAGGTTGTATTGCGGTGTTTGCGCGGCGATATTGTAGGTGACACCGTTGACGGGATTCAAAAAGAACGACGGCGCTGTTTGAAAACTCCCGCTCAACGCCACCAAAAGACTGTTGGCGACATCGCGCTCGGTGAAGCCGACCTCCTCCACCTTAGTTCGATCCGCATGCACGTTCAAAGACGGCAAGTCAAACACCTGCTGCACATGGACGTCGACCGCGCCGGGGATTTTCCGGAGTTCGTCCGCCATCTCGGTGGCAATATGATAATTGGTCTCTTGCTTCTGGCCCATAATCTGAATGTCGATGGGCGAGGGGAGGCCGAAGTTAAGCACCTGGCTGACAATGTCCGCCGGCTGGAAAAAGAACGAAGTGCCCGGGAATTTGATGTTCAAATCGTGGCGCAGGCGCCGAATGTAATCCTCGGTGGCGTGATGTTTCTCGCGGTTGAGGGAAATGAGGATTTCGGCGTCAAAGGAGCCGACCGTTCCGCCGTTGTTATAGGAGTTATTGATGCCGCTTACCGCCAGGCCGACGTTGTCCACTATGCTTTCCAATTCCTCCTTTGGAATCGTTTTCCGAATGTATTCCTCGATATGGTCGCACGTCACCGCTGTTTCCTCGACGCGCATTCCGGTTTTCGTGCGGACGTGGAGGCGCATCTGTCCGGCGTCCACTTTGGGAAAGAAATCCTCTCCCAGCCACGGGGCCATGAAACAGGACGCGACGCAAAAACCGAGGAAGCATGCCGCAAATAACCCCCGATGGTGGAGGCAGCCGTTCAGCCAGTTTCGATAATTCCCGCGAATGCGCTCAAAGCCTCGCTCAAACTTCGCGTGAAACCGCCCAAGCCAGCCGGTGGCCTCATCGCCCGTTTCGTGGACGTGATTGCGAAGAAAATAAATGACCAGCGTCGGCACCAATGTTCGCGAAAGAATGTAGGAAGCGAGCATCGCGAATACCACCGCTTCCGCCAGCGGGACGAACAAATACTTGGCTGTCCCCGTCAGGAAGAACATCGGCACGAACACGATGCAGATGCACAAGGTCGAGACGAACGCGGGCACGGCAATCTGGGCCGCGCCGTCGAGAATGGCTTGCCGAAGTTCCTTCCCTTCCCTCAGGTTGCGTTCGATGTTTTCAATTTCAACCGTCGCGTCGTCGACGAGAATTCCGACCGCCAGCGCGAGTCCGCCGAGAGTCATGATGTTCATCGTTTCCCCCAGCGCGCTCATCGTCAGGATCGAGCAAAGAATCGCCAGCGGAATGGAGATGACGATGACGAAGGTTGTGCGCCAATTGCCAAGGAAGATCAAAATCATCAAGGCCGTCAGGCAGGCGGCGATGACCGCTTCCTTGACAACCGATTGAATGGCCGCGCGCACAAACAGTGATTGGTCCAGGAGAGTGCGAATCTCAAGTTCGCGCGGAAGCGTTTTGGCGATTTCCGGCAACGCCGATTTCACGCGGCTGACAATGTCCAGGGTGGAAGCGGCGCCGGACTTGATGATGGTCACCAAACAAGCGCGGATGCCGTCGCTGCGGACAATATTTTGCTGCACCGCAAAACCGTCCCGAACGTGCGCCACATCGCGGATGTAAATCATGTGCCCGTTGACCTGTTTCAGCGGGAGGTCGTTAAGGTCCCTGATCGTCGTGGGGCTTCCGTTTAATTCGACGACATACTCGATGCTTCCCATTTTTTCAGTGCCCCCGGGAAGGATCAGGTTTTGCGCGTTGACGGCATTGACGACGTCGTTGGGGGAGAGGCCGACGCCATTCAACGCAGCCATGTCCAAATCCACCATGATCTGCCGCGTTTTACCGCCGTAGGGGTAAGGAATGGACGCGCCTTGCACTGTGGCGAGCCCGGTGCGCAGGAAATTGACGCCCAAGTCGTTGACTTGCGATTCCGAGAGCGTCTTGCTGCTCAAGCTCAATTGCAAAATCGGTACGCTGGAGGCATTATAGCTGATGACCAGCGGGGGCGTGATTCCGGGCGGCAGCTGCTTCAGGGTTGATTGCGAGATGGCGGTGATCTGGGCGATGGCGGCCTCGATTTTGACGTTGGGATGAAAAAACACCTTGATCACGCCCATGCCGTTGAGCGACTGCGATTCGATGTGTTCGATATCATTGACAGTCGTCGTCATGCCTCGTTCGGCGGGCAAAACGATGCGCAGCGCCATTTCCTGCGCTGACATTCCCGTGTATTGCCAGACGATGCTGACGACCGGGATGCTGATGTTCGGGAAGATGTCCGTCGGCGTGCGCAATATAACGATCGGGCTGACTAGCAAAATCATCAGCGCGGCAACGACGAATGTATAAGGCCGATTTAAGGCCAGTCGAACGATCCACATAATCGGATGCCCACAGTCAACCCGTGGCGGCGACAGTCTACGGGGAAGGGGGCAATATTCAAGGAAACGGGAGCTTGAATTTGGCTGGAATTATGCTATAGAAACCGCATCATTAGGGAATTTACTATTCTTCCTGTAGGGGAATACCTCGCAACTGGCAAAGGGTGCGGAATAAAATCCTCGAAAAGTTTCGAAAGGGGCCGGGCGAGGCCCCCAGCCAAATTTTTACTGGACTGTTGCGCGGTAGAAGCGGGTGGCGGCGGCGTTGGTGTCTGTCCATTGCATGACCTGGCCGTTGCCGATCAGGTTGGTGGCAATGACAGACCATCCGTGTCCCGGCGACAACGCCGACTGCAAACTATAGGACTTGTTGACGACGGAAGGCCATTGCAGTGTGAATGCGCCCGCCACCGGATCCGACGAAGCCGCGAACTTGAAGATTGAAGTTGAATCCAAGGGATCCGTGCCCGCGACGTATTCCTGCCAGTTATTCGCGCCATCGCGGTCTGGGTCCAGGCTGGCGGCGGACATGGCGTTGGAGACGGTGCCGAAATAGAGCAGGCGCCACCAATCGGGAATGCCATCATTCCAACTGGAGCCATTGCGATTGCTGACGGTGATCAAACCATTCTGCGTCGAACTCTTGAAGAGCGAGAATCCGTTCGGCGAAGCCGAGAAGGTGTCGATCTCCACCAGATAAGCGGAATTGGCTGAAACGGTTGACGGCAGGACGATATTCAAAGTCCCCAGCAGGTTCGTGCCTGCGACACCCGCCACTCCGGCATTGAGCCATGCCCCCGCATAATTATTAATGGCTTTCGAGAGTGTTGTGTAGGCCGATCCAAGATTCGTGCCGGTCGAGAACGAAAGGCCAGTGGTTAGAGCCGGGGAGCCATCCAGCGGCAGAATTTCCACGTTCAGCAGCATGACGCGAATGGGATAAACTGGATCCGCCGCCAAAACGCGCACCGGCACCTCCGCGCCCAAGCTTCCATAGGTATTCACGCGGTCCGCCCCGATGGCCACATAACGCGGCCCGCCGGTCAACAGCTTGTGCGGCGAAGTCTTTGCGCCCAATTGCACGGTGTTCGTATACACCGTCGCATACCAGTTCGAGCCAGTCCATGTGCGGATATAGTTGGTCAAGGTCGGATCCAGCGAGCGCCGCAATGTTACGTAAACGTCGGAGATATCGATGTAGCCATCGCCATTGGTGATGATGTTAATGGCGGAATCGGGGTCTCCGTAAAAGGTGTTGATTGATCCATCCGAAGAATCCATCGCGTCATAGAGCGGAAAATTGGCGGGATACGGAGTGTTTCCAAATTTAATGGCCCCTTCCATCGTTTGAATGACGTCATCGTTCAAAAGCGCGCCATCGCCAAAATCACCGATGTTGTACCAGCCATACGGAAACACATCTCCAACCAAATGGGCGCTGGCGGGGGAATTATTGGTGAGCACCGTCACCAGCTTCATGGCGTTGGGAGATGTTCCTGTCAGCGCGCCGTTGGTCGTTGCCTGAACGAGAACGTCGATGGGCATGCCGCAGCAATCCGGCTGAATAAACGAACTGGCCGAGGGGAACTCTTCCTGCAGCAAATATGGTGTGCCGGGAGTGGCATTGGAGGGAATCACAAACTGCAATGCGCCTACCAAGGCTCCATTGGTGGCGAGCGCAAACAATGTTTCATCGACCCCTGAGTATTGCAACAAACTCTGGCTGGTATAAAGGTTAGTGACGGGTGGGGGTGTCACCCAGGCAATTTCCAACGCGGACGGCTGAGTCGCGGAAACTCCGCTGGTTATCGTGCCGCCTTCCACATCAACGATTCCCGGCGGAATCCATGCAAAGGTCGGAGGTGTCGGATCAGGTTGCAAGAGGTAAGTAATAAAATTGCTTCGATCCAGCTGCGGCGCGGCATTTGCATACCCTGGAGCGTTCGTCAGCACCGCATCAAACTGGAACGAGTAAACCGTAAGTGAGGTGGGAATTTGGGAGAAAGTGATCGGCGCAGAGAATGTCAGATTTTCCGCTGTTATCAGATGCGACGAGCCAAGCCCGGAGGCAAATCCCCATGAGATCTGATTGCCCGCGACATTGGAAATGGACAGCAGATTGCTGACTATTTGACTCGTGGCCAGGCCCGGGGTAAACGCGCGCACCTGCAATTCAACATTGCTCGTAATGGTGAGCGATAGAATGGAGCCCGAGCTAACCGGTCCCAGGCTGGTTCCGTTATTCGTCGGCACTGATCCATCAAGGGTGTAGTAAAGGGCCGCCCCGGACGTGATGTCGGTGAGCTGGATGTCGGCCGCGTTGTTGCCGATAATGTTTGGGTTGGCGGTGAGAAACTGGAATCGCGCGGTGGAAATGGCGCTCGGCTGCCGGCCTGATTGGACGCTAATGGCATATAGGGTGATATCGTTCGTGCCAGGGTTCGGTGAAATGATGGATGAGATGGCAGAAGGCATATTGCCGTCGCCCGGATAAATGGCCGGAGTGGGACTTCCCGGTCCGGGGGCCGGAATCGAGCTGCCTGTCGGGCCGTAGGTAAGGTATGTTTCTGTGCCCTGTTGCGCTTCAATGGTAATGTTCGTCAAATTATTGAAGATTGCAGAACTTGAAGCCACGAAGACCGAGGAGCCAGGGGGATCGGCGTTGGCTGGAAAACTCACATAGCCAAAAACAGGAGGGGTGATCGGAGCCTCGGGCTTGGTGGGCTGGAGCACGCGCACCGCATTATTGGCGCTGTCAACGACGTAGACGCCGAAGTCCGTCACATCCGGGGCGATGCCCAGCGGTTGGTTGAACTCCGCCACCGTGAGCGCTCCGTCCTGGAAGCCCGGCACGCTGGCGAGACCCGCCGTCGTGACCACGCCGTAGCCGGTGGCGCCATTGTAATTTGTAACGATCAAGCTGCGAACCGTGTCATTGCCAGTGTCCGAAATCATCAGGGCGCCTGTGTTCGTATTCCAGTAAAGGCCGGATGGATTCCGGAAGCGGGCGTTCAATGCCACGAGCGAGTCATTGGTTCCCGCCGCCGCGCTGACGCTGCCCGCGATCACCTTCGCCACCCCGTTGCTGATCAGGACTATGTTGTTATGGCCGGAATCGGCCACCCAGACGTTGTTGTTGGGATCGACGGCAACGGCGTTGGGACGATCAAAAATGTAACCGCCGGTGGCCAGCGTAGTGACGTTGTTATTGAGGTCGATTTCGCGGATGGCATTGTTCTGGGAATCGGCGACGTAAAGATCGCCCGCGGCGTCAGCCGCAATTCCCGTCGGATAACTAAAGGTGGCCGATGTCCCGTTGCCGTTGGCAAAGCCCGAAACAAATGCCTGGCCGGCGATGTCTGAGACAGTCCCAGAGTAAGTGACAAAACGGATGAGCTGGCTTCCCTGGTCAACCACCACCAATCCGCCGCGAGCCACCACGATGCCCTGCGGAATGAAAAAGGTCGCTGCCGGCCCAGTTCCCGGATCGGCGCCAAAGTTGCCCGGCGAGCCAGCCAGCGTCGTAAGCGTGCCAGCGTTCGGAACATACACGGCAACGGTGTAATTGCCGGGCTCGGTAATATAGACGTTGTTGCTCGAGTCGACCGCCACGCCTGCCGGGCTGCTTAGGTTGGTGACTAACGTGCCGACATATTGCGCCCGGACAGTGCCTGTGCACAACGCAGCGGCCACAATCCCCATCGCGACGCGGGCTGAAACGGATAAACTTGGAACTGAATTACTCATTGCTAAGACGGAGTTGATAGAAGTGGGTGTTGCCGCTCAAATTGGTGATGACACACTGGTAAAAGTTGCCATCGCCGGTGTTGGTGTTGACAGGAGTCCAACCACTGCCGGTCAGGCTGGGGCTGGATTGCAGTATATATGTTTTGCCCGGCGCCGTCAACCAGTTGATCGCCGTGGTGTTCGGCGCATTGGTCAGCCTGGCGATGCCGTTAAATTGGAGACGCGACGCGGCATTGGTGGGATTCGTGCCGGCCACGTACTCCTGCCAGTTCAACGCGCCGTCGCTGTCGGCATCGACATTATCCGCCGCCAGGCTGTTGGAGTAGCTGCCGAAAAAGTAAATCTTCCATTCGTCAGAAGTGATGGACGCCGGAGCCGCATCCGCCGACATGACCCACAGCGAGCCGGGGAAACTCTCCAATTCGTATTCCACGTTGCCGGGTGCGCCGTCGACGCCGGAGAAATGAAGGGCGTAAGACTCTCCCCGGCTTGCGCTGGCGGGAACCTGGAAGGAGATCGTGCCGAGGTAATTGCTCCCGATAAGAGGCGAGGCAAACGATCCGAAACCCCACGCAATCACCTTATCCGCCCCATTCAAGCCGGGCAGAATGTCGGGATACGGAATTTCGGACGCGGGCGTGAATGCAATGGACGAAACCGCCGGGGCGCCGGGGCTGCCGGTGAGAGTGGCGCGGAATTGCAGCGCGGCCAGATCGTAGCCGGCGAGAACGTTGGCGTAAACAGGAAGCGAATACGTGCTTCCGGGCTGGGCGTTCGTGACGCTTCCCGCGCCAACGGACGCCTGGCAGAACCATTCGAGACCCGGCGGTGACGAGGAAAGATCAAAGTCTTTCGGGCCCGGCCCGCGCAGCCCGCGCGAGGCTATTAAAGAAACCGGCGGTCCGCCCGGATACCAATCGACGACTTGATGGGACGGATTGCCGGTATCGCCGTTCGTCCAAAACCGGATGTAGTTATTCGTGTCCAAACCGGGATAAAGCGGAATTCCACCAAGTGAGCGGGCAAGAATGGTTTCCCAATCGAGCAGGCGGATGAGGCCGTCGCCACCGACGCCGCCAGAATCCGGCGGCCATGCATCCATGGCTCCAAAAATATCACTGTCTGTCGGCGGAACGCGGATTCCGGCCGAGGCATAAATCGCATTGTTGACGTCGGAGTTGTCGAGAGAACCGTTGCCGAATTGGCCCGCGTTATAGCCCAAACTGGGGGAAGAGTCGCCGACCAGGTATGGCGGATCTGTGATCGTCAGCGTCTGAATTGGCAATGGCGAAATCGCGATGGCTGTTTGCTGGCCGTCGGAGGTGCCTGATACATCCAAAATATTGAGCGAAAAAACCTCGCCCGCCGTTGCGTTCGTGGGAACCTGGAAATGCAGCATGACGACGACACCCGCCCCGGCCATATCCAATCCAGAACTCCCGCCCGGGGCGGTCACAACGAGTCCGGATCCGTTCGTCGCTGTCGAATAGGAATATGTCGTGAAGGATACCGGCGCATCGAGCGGGGCGGGCCCGGGAAGCAGCACGAGGTCATTGTCTGTGAGCGGCTGGAGCGTGATCGAGGCAACTTTGTTGGTGTTCGGCAATGTTGGAGTTATCTCGGCGCGAAATTGAAGCGATTCAAGAGTGGCGTTCGAGACAAGGTCTGCCACCACCGGGACATACAGATGCTCCCCCGGCCCGGCGAAAAGGGCTTGCGGAAATCCGATCTGGTTGGCGCTCCCAAGCGATCCTTGAACAAGCGTTGTATTTGTGCCCGCGCCGGACAGGATTTGCAACTGGCTCAAATTCGCCTGCGAATTGCACCAGTCGATGAAGCCCACATAGTTCGATCCGTTGAACGTCACCGGCACTTGCGTGCTGTTGGTCGTTGGGGTCACGCCGGTCGTTGTGTAATAGACATTTGATGATGTGCTCGTGACCGTGACCGTAACACAATTCGGATAATATCCGTTGCTCGGCGAAACAGTCACTGTAGGCGGCGGGACGTAGGGCGTGCTGAAAATTTGAATATTGCCGGCTGTCGTTCCGCCGCTGTTAAACGCGGTGGCCTGGAAATAATAGATCGTGCCGGTCTGCAGATTTCCAATCGCTTGCGATACCACTTCAAACGACCCCAGGTTCGACGCCAGCGTAATGGGAGTGGACGTGAAGCCGAAGTTGGTCGTCGTTCCCCACTGAAAATAAACGGATGTCACGGAATACTCCGGGTTCACCGAAGCGTTTAACACCGCCGTCGATGAAGTGACGCTTGACGCTGGCAAAGTCGAAACGATGGCGGGCTCGGCCGGTGTGACAAACGTTTGATCGCCGCCGTAGCTGAAGCCCAGGCCGTTGGAAGCGACCAACTGAAAATGGTAAATTGTGCCGGGCGACAATTGCGTGATTACGATTCCCACCGTCTGGCTCGCCATGAGGCTCGTGGAGATGAGATTGGTGGCCGTGTAACTCCCGTAGCTGGCATTGGTGCCCCACTCGAAAAAATAATATGTGGGCTCATCGCCTGGATTCACTGTCCCAATCAAAGTTGCGTTGGTGGAAGAGACGCCCGAAGCGGGCAGTGTTGAAGCGATGGGCAGCGATGCTCTCAAGTTGACTTGCGCAAAGGTCGTGCCGATTACTTCACGGATGAGACTGTAATAACTTTCGGTGACAAAAAGCTGGCCATTGGTCCCAATCGCGCAGCTCACAGGCGCCCGCCCGGTTGCATTGGTGGGCGTGATGCCGGAAACTCCGTCAACCCAGCCCGCGTAAAGCGTCGGGTCGCAGGTGCAACATGTCGCGGGCCACTCACTGCTCGGCGTGCCATAAAGAGTCGTAGTGTTTGCCTGGTTGTCAATAAGGCGGACGCGGTTATTCTGCGTGTCGCAAACAATCAAGCTGCCATCCGCAGTTGCCGCAAGGCCGCTCGGCTGGTCCAATTTGGCGAAAGCCGGACTGCCATCGTCGAACCCCGCCCCGTTTGCGCCCACCAGCAATTGAGGACCCGGATTTGCGGTGTAGTCATTTGTTGAAACAACCCAGATGGCGTTGTTTTCCTTGTCGCTGACCGCAAGCTTCCCGTCGGCCATGAGGGCCAGCCCGGCCGGATTCCATGCGAATCCGTTGCTGACAATGAAATGCAGGGCGGGCGAGAGGCCTCCGCCGTAGCTGACAATATTGGTGGTGGGCGGGTGGGAATTGTCCAGCATCTGGAACTTGACGATCACCCCGTTGGTAAAGGCGATGAAGACGTTCGAGCTTCCGTCCACTGTCATGGCTGAAGCAACGGTGCCTGACGGGATGTTGGAGAATTTCAGGTAACCGAGAATATTCAACGAGGAGGGGGCAGTGGCCAGGGTTACTTTCACAACCGTCGGCGGCGACGGCAGCATCGCATACAAATTATCCGCCGGGTCGATTGCCACGGAAACGACATTGGTAAACCAGTGGGAATTCGAGTTGACCTTGATTTGGTAAGTGACGCTGCTCGATTTATTGCCAGCCTGGGTGATTTCCTCGATATCGGAATTGTTGTGGTCCGCAATCCAAAGGTTGCCGTTGGTGTCAAGGGCGCACGAAACGGGATCGTTGAATTGCGCGGCCGACCAGGTGTTCCCACCCGCGAAGCCAGAGGAAGAGCCGCACTCGACACGGACACCGCCGCCGATCGTGTCCACCGTCACTTGCGCCCGGGCGGCAGGGCCAGCGGATAGCGCGAGCAGCCACGCCAGGGCCAGGCCAGCCCAGCGTTGCGATCCATCGCGCCCCAATTTCTTTTTTGCAATTAAACTCATAGGGCAGGCAAAGGGTGTTTACGGCTGATAATCAGGCGCCACTTTTGGTTTCGGTTTGGTCCAGTCATACGGCTGGGCCGAGTCCCACGCTGATTCCTTGAAACTGGCCGCCGACTCCGGACGGCGCTGCAGGAACTGGCTGTAAGAACGTTGATAATCGGAATCGGTCACAATGGTCGGCGTCACGAAAATGAGTGTGTTTTGGGCTGTGTGGCCCTTGCTGTTGCTGCGGAAGAGGTTTCCAAAAATCGGGATGTCGCCAAAGAACGGCACCTTGGTCTGCACCTTGTTTACCGTATCCTCGTCCATGCCGCCGAGAACCAGCGTGTAGCCGCTGGGGACGGACGCCTGTGTGGTAATGCGGCTGCGCTGGAAGATGGGCGCCTGGTTGGGCTGGCCGTTCAGTGTCTCTGTCACTGTGCCATCCTGCTCCGAGAGTTCCGGGGAGAGATCCAGCAGCACGTTCGTCGGGCCCGCGATGCGCGGGATGACTTTCAGTTTGACACCCACTTCGTTGAGGATCGTCCCCTGCACCATGAGATCGTACCTCGGCGCAATGGTGGCCAGTCCCGAGGCGGAACCGCCGGCGGGCGCGCTTTGCTGCTGGATGAAAACTGGAATGTTTTGCACAACGGCCAATTCCGTCGGCACGCCATCCAGCGCGACGGTGCGGGGGAAAGCGATGGTTTTTGTATCGCTATCCGTGTTCAGGAAGGAGAGAACCGCCTGGACACCGTCCGCGTTCAGGAACGCCGTTGCGGGGCTGAATCCACGCGCCGTGTTCATGGAAAAACCGCCGCCTTGCGACGGCGAGCCGAGAATCGTGGAGGTAAAGCTGGTGACATTGCTGGAGACATTGCCCAGCGGCGAGGTGGTGGTGCCGGTGGAAGTGATGGGTGAGCCGCTCGGGGAAACTGTGCTCGTCTCTGGTATCACAGTTCCCGCGCCTGTTGTGGACTGCCCGGCGCTGACCGATGTTCCCTGCGTCAGGCCGTTTCCGAAGCTCACATGTTGCGACGCAAGGGTGCCAGTCCAGTCAACGCCCTTGGCTGAAGTGATGTCTTTGCTGGTTTGAATAATGCGCGCTTCCACCAGCACTTCGCGGGTCGGAGTGTCGAGTTTCTTGATCAACGCCGTGATGCCGTCCAATTCCTTTTCTGTCGTGCGGATGATGAGCTGGTGGGTGCGCATGTCGGCCACGATCGAGCTTCCAGAGGAAAGTGTCGACTCGACTTCCTTGAGGATGTTGGTCGGGCTGCCGTAAGAGAGAGGAACGACGTTAATGATCATGGGTTCCTTTGCGGCGGCGTCGCGCTTCGTGATGCGGGCGACCTTGGTGCGCGGATTCCAATTCATCTGCCAGCCGTTGTTGTCCAGCAAAGCCTGGAGTGCCTGCATCGCGGTCAAATCCTTCCACTTCGCGGTCACATGCGGCGGAGGAATCGGGTGCCCGTCGGGCGCCGTCAGAAGGGTCGGGTCAAAATCAATATTCAAATGGGCTTGCTGCGCCATCGAGCGAATGGCATCCGGCAGTTCCACGTCCGGCAGATTTACGTCCGTGGCGACATCCTCGTATATCGGCACGTTATTGGAAACGTTGGGATCCGGGCCGACAAGGCGGCTATAGGACACGGTGCGCCCATCGGGAAGTGGCGTTGGCAGGGGTTCCGGCGCGGGAGCGTTCGTGGAGTTTGGCTGCGGGCCATTTGGACTCATCGGCTGCTCCGGCACTGGAGGCTGGCCCGGGTTCGGGATTTGGGCTGGCGCCGCCAATTGAATGACAGACACCGCCAGAATGACCGCGAAGATTTTTTGGATTTTCATATCATTGACAATCTCAGCATTGGTTGACGCGGATCACGGATCATTAAAATTAAGTATCATTTCTTCAGCGGGAGTTTTCTCGTCTGGCTCTCGCCTTGGATTTGGACGAGCGCATAATCCTCGCCGACCTCGATGCATTTGACACGGATCTGCCCATCCGCGACGCGCACGGAGCCGGATTCGCCCGCTTCCAAAATCGAATTGTTAAAACCGCCGCCGATGACGGCCAGCCGGTGCGCCGCCGCCCCCACCACGCCCTTAAGCAAGATGTTTGCCGTGGGTGGTGGCTTTTCCGCCGTCGCCGCTGCCGGGGCCGCGGGGTCGCGCCGGTGCGAATCGGGAAAGAATGGGTCGAGTCCCTTGGGAGGCAAAAGATCCTGAAACACCGAGACATATTGGTTGGTGGCCACAATGTTGGTGGCGGCAACGGCATTGGTTTTTGAAGCCGGCGGTTTGGCTGGCCCGCTGGGCTTTACGTCCGGTTTGCAGGCCGTGAACAGCAAAAGAGTCAATCCGCCAGCCGCAGCCGCCTGGACACCTCTGGAAAATAAAACGCGCGTGTTCACTTGGTGTCCGGCGGTTTAATGGGCACGACAAGGTCAAAGCGGACGCTCAGCCTCTCAGCCTCCCCGCCGACGACGGTGTTGGCGCTGATTTCCACGTTTTCCACTTTGAACGCCGGAAAACCATTCTCAAGGTCGGCGAAGAATTTTCCCAGTTCTTGATAGTAACCCGACCCGCCCAGGTGAAACGTCGCCCATTTGTAAGGAAAGTTTGGGATCACGCCATAATCGCTGACGTCCGGCTTCGAATAACTGGAGAGATTAACGCCCTTCCGGTTTTTGAGAAATTCATTCATCGTGCCAATGATCCAGGCGTAGGCATCGCGATCTGGCGCCAGGAGCAGTTCTTTCTTGGCCAGCAGATTTGTCCGGGCGGTCAATTCCTCCGCCACTTCCGGCCCCATGCGGATTTGCCGTTCGGCCTTGTCCAGCGTGTCTTTCATTTGGGCAGTGTTCCGCTCGGTTTTTGACAGATCATCCTGCGCGGCAGCAACTCCGAAATACCACAACAGGCCGACGAGCGCGAGCGTTCCCATGACGACACCGATCAGCTGGTCCTTTTGCGCCTTGGTCAGCTTATTCACGGCGCACCTCAGGATAGCGGCTGACCAACTTGAAGACGGCGTATTGCCGGCTGGGGTCTGACGCGTCGGCGCTCGGTGAGCTTACGGTCTCCAGCACGAATCCATCGCGGCGGCCGAGGCCTTTTACGAAGAAGCCGTAATTGCAAAGCGTTTCCTTGAATTTGTCGTAATTCTGGGCGGCGGGATTGTAATCCTTTCCATCGATATAAATGCTCACCGCCTCCGTCATGCTGCCCGGAATCTTTTTTGCGGTCGGTCCTGAGCCGATGGTCCGAGGGTCTTCCTTCGTGTACTTTTGGACACCGGTAATCCTGGTGATCTGGATGTCCTTGATCATCGTCTGCTGAAGCGCGTTCAGCACGGATGCCCAATAAAAGCGATTGGTGGCAAGCCGGTCCAGGGCGTTGAGCCTGATGTCCGCGTCGCTGATTTTCGCATTGTTATTCGTGACGCTGCCATACTTGGCGGCTGCGGCTTTCCAACTGTCATCGTAAAGTTTGTAGCTCTGCTGGCTGAAATGGATGTCGATGTGGAGTTTGAAAATCCAAAGCAACATGATAAAGACCATGAAACTCCCAATCCAAATGCCAAGCTTGACCGGATTCTTGCGCCGCATCTCTTCAGCGGCTTGGTCCTCAGCCAATAGGTTGATTCGTATGGGCATAGTCAGTTGCGCCGGCTCTGCCTGGGCCGCCAAACATGCCCTAGGGCGATAACTTGCGACGGCTCTCTGCGGCCACCGCGATTATCGGCGTCTTCGGTTTCCGGCTTTACCCTGTTCTGCCTTGGTTGCGGTTTGTTGGACAATGACATTATAAAGGATCGCTGCACTATATAGGCCAATCCCCTAGGTTGTGGCAAGGATAGTCTTTGGGTTCTTCATCAGGCAAATTCTGCTCATGTTTACGAACCCACGCGGTAAGCAGAAATCGGGCCGTTTTGCCTTTAGGCTCTAAACATTTTCCTGAAATCTGCTTTTCCGTATTATTGCGAAGGCGTGCCGTCGTAAGACCAATTGATGTCCGACCGGCCGGGATCGCCAATCTTGGTGCCTTTCTGGTAGGCCATGTACGAATATTTGAAATAAGCCGAGTGGCCGTCAAGGAAAGTGAGATTTGCCCCGGAATCATGACGCGAGGAGAGGTGGTTGAGCGATCCGCGCGCAGCCCCCAGATCGTTGAGCGGATTCGCGCCATAAAATGGTGTTTCACCGGAATTGGCCCGAACGTCTGAATAAAAGACAAATGCCGACGGGTGCAGCACCGCGCTGGCCTTGAAGGGGGAACTCGCGGGAACCAATCCGTTGGTGCCTTTGAAATTGATGCCATAACTGAAAGCCACGCGATTTAACGGAGCAACTTCACCGGCCAGGAAGCGAGCGGTGGGACAATTGAAAATGCTGCGGCCATCCACAAAGTTGGTGGGGTTGGCCGAGTATTGCCAAAGCGCTTGCTGTGACACATATGGCGGCAGGGCGTTGAACCAGGCGGCGTTTCCGTATCCCTCGGCGGCAAAAATGGCGAGGTCGCTCCAATGGAGATTGTCCTGATCGTAGCCGCTGGGAGCTTCAGGCGTGTTATTGGGAATGCTGAAATCGGGAAAAACCTGGCTGTAATCATCCAAATACATGTCCAGCGCCAAGCCCCATTGCTTGAGGTTGCTGAGACAAGCGGTGCGGTTGGCCTGTTCCTTGGCCTTAGCCAGCGAGGGCAGAAGCATAGCGGCGAGAATGGCGATGATGGCAATGACCACCAGCAGCTCAATCAAAGTGAATCCACGTTTCATTTTCATGCGCCCAGTTGTAGTTGAAATGATTTTGTTCCGCTAACGGCGGCTTGCGAAAGATTGTCGGTGGTTTGCTGTGCTGAAACAGCCTGACCTTCAAAGACCGCTGCCGCTTCAACGCAAGGGCGCAAGGACGCCAAGCCGCGGAAGATCTCGTGTGCAACGGCGGGCCGATGCAACCCGCTGGCCCGGCCAGCCTGGCGCGCCACGATTGACTCGGCTTCGCTGGCCGGGCACGATGCGCTTTTTTGCGACTATGAGCACCACATCAAAATCCACCTTTTCCATCAAAGACTGGAAAGACATGCCTTCCGGCGATATCGGAGGCGAAACGAAATTGACACTCACAAAAGCGGTGCATTCTTACACTGGCGCAATCGTAGGCGAGGGCGTGGCGGAATTTTTGATGTGCGCGGGCGCAGATGGCGCCACGCACTTCATCGGCTTTGAACGCATCACCGGCACGCTGGACGGCAGAGAGGGCAGCTTTGTCATTCAGCACGACGGCGTTTTTGCGGGCGAGCCGCGGAGTTCATGGAAGGTGCTGAGAGGTTCCGGCGCCGGAGATTTGGCCGGGATGACTGGCAGCGGCGGCTATGGTGTCAAAGATGGAGCCATCGAATTCCAGATCATTTATGATTTGGATCGAGAAGAATCGCAGCGAATGATATGATCGACTCCGCGGAGCGCGTGCGAGACAAATTTCTTCGTGTTCTTCATTGCCTTGTTGCAAGGAATTTACCAGCACGGATCAATTGGCTCCTTTTAAGGGCGAGTCCCAAAACTGCGTTTTGCAAGTATGCTAGCCAGCTTTGACGACTAGTTTCTGAACCGTATTCCAGTTGCGCGTGGTGCCGGCTTTGCCGAATTCTTTTTCGATGAGCCCCATTGCGTCTAGTGTGCTGCCGCCGGTGCTGAGGTCGACCACGGAATAGAGTTCGCAACCGGTGAGGCTTAGGAGTTCGAAGATTTTGTCCGGGGAGCGGTAGGGGATGGCGATTTTGTTTTTGGAGACTGGAGCGGCGTTGAAGAAGGTGACGTAGAGGCGCGTGTCTGGCGTGACTTTGATTTTTTTAAATGGCTCGGCAGCGATCATTTGGCGGAGGGCTGCGCAGGTTCGCACGATGATGGAGCTTGTCGCCGCCAGTTTCTCGCGCAGGCCGTCTTCGAGGCGCTTGGCCATTGTCGCGGCATCCATCGGTTCCCCGGAAAAGAGAATATTGCCGCTTGCGCCGACAGTTTCGACGCCGTCAAAACCCATCGATTCGAAGGCTTTTTTGACATCGGCCATCTTGATGATTTTGTTGCCGCCGACGTTGATGCCCCGCAGGAACGCCGAATAGCATTCCGCTGGTTTTGGATTCTTTTTTTTCATAATGGCTCCGCTGGCGGAATTTAGATTTGCCCCCGGCAGCCGCAGCGCCTGCTGCCCGGCAGCCCCCGGGCGGCGGCAGGTGGCTGCGGCCTGCCAGCCTGCCAATCCGCCATTTTCGCGCAGGCCAGGGAGATGAACGGGATTTTCTTTGTTATTTCCGCGTCTTCGCGATGCGACCAAAAGCATTGCGAGTGGAATTCTCGAAAGGCATTCTTCGCCAGATCAAGCTGGCGCCACAATGCGCAGTGCCACTTCAAGACTCAGGCGCCTTATCCATCCGGGCGAGTGTAATTGAATTGCACGTGCCGGGCAAGTTTCCAAACTCACCGCTCGGCCGAAGGTGGTTTGTGGCATGCATGCCTCTGGATTTTGGTTGCCTGTCTCGGAATTTTGTAGATGATGTGGCCACGCGGTATGAGAATTTCCTGGGGCAGTTTGAACGCCATCGCTGTGGCGTGCTGGTGTGGAGCGGCAACTTCGTCGATGGGCGAAAACTGGCCGCAATGGCGCGGGCCATCCCTTGACGGCTCCACTACCGAGGCAAACCTGCCCGACACGTTCAGCAAAACAAACAACTTGTTCTGGTCGACGCCGCTGCCTGGCCAGGCGCACGCAACGCCGATCGTCTGGAACGATTCTGTTTTTGTCAACAGTCCGGATGCGGACGGGAATCTTGTTCTCATGTGCCTGGATCGCGACTCCGGCAAAATCCGCTGGCAGCAGCAAGCCAGCACGGGAAACCGCGCCAAAACCCGCAATAATCTCGCGTCGCCTTCGCCAATCACCGACGGCAAAACGGTCTGGACGATGTTCGGGACCGGAGACATGGCCGCCTACGATTTCAGCGGGAAGAAACTTTGGGAGCGCCATTTGACCAAGGAATTCGGGCCGTTCTCGATTCAGTGGCTTTACGGTTGCACGCCGCTGCTTTACAAAAACCATCTCTACGTGGAGGTGCTGCGGCGCGGGGCTGAGTCATTCATACTTTGTATGGATCCGGCCACTGGTGAGAACGTCTGGAAGCATGAGCGCAAAACCGACGCCCTCAACGAGTCGCAGGAAGCGTATTCCACCCCGATTCCCAGCGAATGCGATGGCAAGGCGCAGATTGTGGTTGCGGGCGGCAATTACCTGACCGGCGAAGATGCGGCCACCGGCGAGGAAATTTGGCGGGGCGGGGGCATTGTAAATCTGCGCGAACCCTCAACGTCGCGGCTTGTGCCTTCGCCGCTGGTGGCCGATGGAATGATATTCATTTGCGGGCCAAAGCGAAATCCGTTCCTCGCCTACCGCCAGTGTGGCAAGGGAGATGTATCCACCTCTGAATTAGCATGGTCGTCCAAGGAATTCACCACAGATTGCCCGACGCCGCTTTATTACAAAAAGCAACTCTATGTCCTGGACGGTGACAAACAGACGATGTTCTGCGTGGAGCCGTCGAGTGGCGTGGTCAAATGGAAGCAATCGCTGGGAGTAAGGGAGATTTTTCGCGCCTCGCCGACGGGAGCCGACGGCAAACTTTATTGCTTAAGTGAGTTTGGCACGGCGGTCGTCATGTCAGCGGAAGACGGGAAAGTCCTCTGCACGGCTGCGTTAAGCGAAGGAGATTTGGGAGATGAAGGCCGCACTCACGCCACCATTGCCGCTGCCGAAGGGCGGTTGTTCATCCGCACATCCGCCCACCTCTACTGTTTCGGCAAGAAATAAGGGTAGAGACGCCTCGCCGAGGCGTCCCCGCCAACGACTGGTTTGCGTTCGACACGGTCGTTGCATTAATTGGGGAAAGCGAGTACCAACGATTTTCAATATGCCGAAAGCACTCAATTTGCCAGTCAAGGAAGGGGACATGGCACCGCTATTCACCGCAAAGACCAATGGCGGGAAGGTCGTCTGCCTGACCGAGTTTCGCGGGAAAAACGTCGTGCTCTACTTCTATCCGCGTGACGATACGCCGGGTTGCACGATGGAAGCCTGCCATTTTCGCGATCAATACGCCGATTTCACCAAGAAGGATGCCGTCGTGCTCGGCGTAAGCGCCGATTCGGTGGCTTCGCACGACAAGTTCGCCAAGAAATACGAACTGCCATTCCCTTTACTTTCCGACGAGGACAAAGGCATTGCGACGGCATACGGCGCGTGGGGGCAGAAGAGCTTTCTGGGGCGGAAATATATGGGAATGCATCGCATCACGTTTCTCATTGGCCCCGACGGCCGCATCCGCAAAATCTGGTGTGAAGTGAAACCCCGTCCGCACGCTGCCGAGGTTTACGACGCCGTTGCAGACAAGTAGGTTCGTTGGTGCAGGCTGCCGAGCCCCACATGGATTCATGCACGGTTTCACCATGCAAAGTGCCAGTTTAAGCTCTAATTGCATGCCTTTTCGCGGAAATTCCCCGGGGAGAGGCACTTGGCATTTGCCTAGCTAAGGATTGTTGCAAGCGCGGCGCTGGCTCGCGTCAAAACAATTAACCCAGACTAAAATTGAATTATGAAGGCACTCAGAACTTTGTTCTTAAACGAATTGGCTGATATGTACGACGCGGAGCACCGCATCACCAAGGCTCTTCCGAAAATGATGGACGCCGCTACCTGCGGGGAACTGCAGGATGCGCTGGAAAACCATCTCGAGGAAACTGAAAACCAGATCGAGCAACTGGAGCGCGTCTTCGAGATCTTTGAGGAAAAGCCGCGCACCAAAAAGTGCCCGGCCATGGTCGGCATCCTTGACGAAGGCGACGAAATTGTGGCCGAAAACAAGGAAAGCCCGAGCATCAACGCCGCCATCATCGCGGCCTGCCAGAAGGTTGAGCACTACGAAATCGCCACCTACGGCACGCTTTGCACATGGGCCAAGCTCCTCGGCAGCGAACCCGCCGCGGAAATTCTCCAGGAAATTCTCGATCAGGAAAAAGAAGCCGATCAAAACCTGACCGATTTGTCGCTGGCCAAGAACGAAGAAGCCTTGGAAGAGGTGCCAGTGTAATCGTCCGAGGCAGGGACGCCTCGCCGAGGCGTCCCGGGTTGCGCGCGGATGACCACCTCACCCCGGACGTTTCGGCGAGACGTCCCTGCCGCCGCGTTTTCCCGTTGCTGTCAGCAAAACGTTCGCGCATGATCGGCCTGCGTTGGCCATATGCTCGAACGTTTGTTTAAGCTGAACGCAAACCAGACCACCGTCCGCACCGAAATCTTCGCCGGACTCACCACCTTTCTCACGATGGCGTACATCGTGGTGGTGCAGCCATCCGTCCTTTCCGGGCAGATGTTCGGCTTCGCCAGCGGAATGGATGCCGGTTCAGTGATGACCGCCACGTGCCTTTCCGCCGCCCTTGCGACGGCCATCATGGCGCTTTGCGCGCGCTATCCGATCGCCCAGGCGCCTGGAATGGGCGAGAATTTTTTCTTCGTATTCTCCGCGATTCCCGCCGCGGCCGCGGCGGGGTTCAAAGACCCGTGGCAGGTCGCGCTGGGGACCGTCATGGTGTCGGGCATTCTTTTCCTGATCCTTTCATTGTTCGGCATCCGGGCGATGATTTTTGATTCGGTCAGCCCAAGTTTGAAAAACGCCGCCGCCGCTGGCATTGGGCTTTTCATCGCGTTCATTGGATTGCAAAATGCGGGAGTCATCGTGAAGGATGCAGGGAGCGCGGTGAAATTGAACGCGCAATTCGGCTCCCCGGACATGATCATCTTTTTCGCCTCCCTATTATTGACGGCTATTTTTCAGGCGAGAAAAATGCGCGGCGCGATTTTATGGGGCATCGTGGCCGCTACGATTTTGGCCGCATCGCTGCATTTTATGCTGCCGCATTTTCCGAGTTCGTGGACAAATTCAACCGTCGTGTCGCAATCGATGCTAGTGAAACGATTTCAATTTGCGCAAGGAGTCGTCTCAATGCCTCCCTCCATGGCTCCGACGTTTTTAAAATTGAATATGGCCGCAGCGTTCTCTCCGGCGATGCTTCCGTTTGTCGCGGTGTTCCTGTTCATGCTGACGTTTGACGGGATCGGCACGCTCATTGGCGTGTGCGAGCAGGCCGGTTTCATCGTCAATAACAAATTGCTACGGGCGCGCGAGGCGATGGTCTCGGACGCCATCGGCACCGTGGCGGGCGCGGCGATGGGAACGAGCACCGTGACTAGTTTCATTGAGAGCGCCGCCGGGGTGGAGCAGGGCGGGCGGACTGGTTTGACTGGCTTGGTGGTGGCGGGATTGTTTCTGCTCTCACTCTTTTTCAGCCCGCTGGTGATGATGATGGGAAGCTATCCGCCGCTGACGGCTCCCGCGCTGGTGGTGGTCGGAGCGATGATGATGCGAAGCGCGGCAAAAATTGAATGGGACGACCCGGCGGCGTGCCTTCCCGCGTTCCTCACGCTGATAGGAATTCCTCTCTCATATTCCATCGCCGACGGATTGGCATTGGGAATGATCGCAGACCCCATTATTCGCCTTTTTGCAGGGCGAGGGCGCGAGATTCGCTGGCTGAGCGGAGTGCTCGCGATTCTGCTGCTGGCTTACTTTGTTTTCATCCGCGCTCAATTTGTAAAATAACCCTCGTTGGTTGCATTTGTCAGAAGAAAAATAGGAGTTATACGGCATATGCGGCCTATGGAACCTCTTTCCCGACCGCTATTCCAATCGTCGGGTGATTCTCGAAAAGCCCGTCGATTTTTCGAGGCTCTCGCGCTGCATGCGCTGGTTCCTTGATTAGGAAATCTCGGGCTTAGCGAGCCTCCCATGACTCCCATGATTCCCATCAGTCCCATTTCATGCGAATAATGGCCGTCATTGAAGCGGCAAACCAGACTGGACACCACGCTCCCTGACAGGCAACTTGCGCCGAATCGAATGGAACACGACCTGGCTTCGAGGCCGCAAATTCATCGCGGCATCACGTCTCCCAATCTGAAGGCTGCCTGCTTTGTGCTGGAAGCGCTTAACGGATTGGCCACCGTCTATTTCTTCTACTTTCTCTACTTTTACACCGAGAAACGGTTCTTTTTCACGCCGATGCAAGACCTGATGCTGGCGGCGCTGCTCGGGTTGGTGTATGCGTTCGGCGCGTATTACGGGGGGAAATTTGCGCAGAAATTCGGGTATCTGACGGCCGTTCGCGCGGGAGCAGCGATCATGATTGCGGCGTTTCTGGCGTGCAGCGCGACCGGAAGCGTGTGGTTGACAATCGCCCTGGCGGTAATGGGTTCGCTCGGCATGTGCCTGACATGGCCCGCGATGGAGGCGCTGGTCAGCGAAGGTGAACCGCCCGCGCGATTGCCCGGATTGGTCGGATTTTACAATGTGGTCTGGGCGGCGACGGCCGGATTCGCTTATTTCACCGCTGGAGCAATGCAACACAGTTGGGGCTGGGGCGCCAGCATGTTTTATGTGCCAGCGGGAATACTTGCGATTGAATTCGGTGTCGCAACCTGGCTGGAAGGCGAGGCTCAAAAGCAGCCGGAAGTGGCCCAACGAAGCGAAATTCCCATTTTGCACGTGATCAAGGAAACGTACCGTTCGCCAATCCCACCCGCCGCATTCTTAACACTGGCGCTGGTCGCAAATCCGATGGCTTACCTTGCCATTAACACCGTCATCTCCAGCATGCCGGCCGTCGCGGCGCGGCTGGGTTTGTCGCCGATGATGGCAGGATTCGTGTGCTCGATTTGGCTCTTTGCCCGCGCGGTGGCGTTTGTCGGCCTTTGGATGTGGCCGGGCTGGCATTACCGATTTCGTTATTTGGCGATCGCGTTTGTTGTGCTAATCGCCTCCTTCGCCATCCTGCTTCTCGTGCCGCATTTTTGGACGCTGGTGCTGGCTCAGCTCGCCTTCGGGCCCGCGATTGGGCTGATTTACTATTCGGCCCTGTTCTACTCAATGGACGTCGGCGAGGCGAAAGGCGAGCATGGCGGCGTGCATGAAGCGGTGATCGGAGTTGGAAATTGCGTGGGTCCGGCGATGGCAGCCTCGGCGCTAAAATTTTTCCCAGATCATCCCGGCAGCGGAGCGTGGGCGGTGACGTTTATGCTGCTGCCCGGATTGGCCGCGTTGTTCTGGCTGCGTTACCGCGAGCCAAAGCGGCAAGCATTGTAATGGTGGAGCATTGCTAATACATGAAGCGCTTATAATCTTTCGGGCGAAAAACAAAATCCCCGGTCGCAACGCTCCAATCCATCCCAAAGTAGCCTGCGGCTAGAATTCTGGAATTTGGATCGGAACGATTTGAGGCGCCGAAGACGACGCAATCAGGATACGCAACGCCCGCCGTCATGTAGGGAATGCGGTCAGTCATTCGATCCCCTTCCACGCCCGTTCCAGAGACAACCGCGACGCAGGCAACATCGCTTCCGTGGCGCGGTCGGCAAAAGAGGGAGGCGAGATCCGTGCCACCAAAAGTGTGGCTCTCGATGCTGACGCCGTCACGGCGGACTTGAATGGGACTGTCGCCGAGAAGAGATGGCCAGGCGCTGTTGTTGTCAGCGTTGCCATAAAGCACAATCCCACGGTCAGGTTCCAAATTCGCATTGAACACACTATCGGGAATGACATCGACGGAGCCGTTCGCGCGGTACCACCACGTCTCCGCGTCGAAGCGCGCCTTGGCGAGAGCCCACGCGTTTTCCTCCGGCGTACCGTGCGTGGCGTAGACAAATTGCATTTCGTGGCCGATCGCGTCCTTGAAAGGACCGTATCGACCAGGACCCTTTTGCGCCGCCGGGCGCGCACCGCTGCGAGACCATTGGCCGTTGGTGAGCGCAAATGAAAGAGCTGCGTCCGGCAGGGCGGAAAATTCGTTCGTGTCGATCTTTACCGTGACGGGGCCGGGGGCGGCGATGCTGCCTGCGCGCAATTGCAGCCGCGTCACGTTTTCAGTCTCGAGTTTGAAAGCGTGGTGGATGGAATCGTAATCTGCGATGACAACGCTTTTTTGCAGCGGATGAATCTGCTGTTCGATGGAAATCCAATGCGAGCGCGCCGAAGCTCCCGGATTCATGGTAGTGAAGTTGATGTGGAGAACATCAGCGTCATCTGGACGCCGGTGGCGCGACAGGAAATCAAAGAGCGGCGGCCAATCGACGCATTGATTGCCCCACCAATGCCCCGCGCCGGGTTGCTCGTAGTAACTTGTGTCCGAGTGGAATTGCGCAAGCCGGTCGCGCATCGTGCGCGCTTCCTTGACCGGAACATTGTCGTCAGCGGTGCCATGGAGAATGTAGACGCCAAAGTGGAGGCAGTTGCTGACCAGTCCCAAGGTGTCGCCGGGATTGCTGGCCCGCTGGAGAATTTCGGCCATCGGATCGGGATTGTCGGAATGCTCGGAACCCGCGTAAGACCAGAAACTGATCCAGCCCGCGCTCGGAGCAATCGCCGCAAATTGATCCGGAAATGTCGTTCCAAGATGCCAGGTTCCGTGACCGCCCATCGAGTGGCCTGTCAAATAGACTTCGTGCGGATCGATATCGAAACGGTTGGTCGCAATCCCCAGCACTTCCATCGCATCGGCTTGGCCCCAATCCTCCCAATCCAGCCCGTAGGGACGGCGGTTGGTGGGCGCGACGACAGTGCCCCAATGCTTGGATTGGTAAGCGCCCGCCTGGCTGGTCGCCTCGACACTTGCCCCGTGAACGGAGAGGAAAAGCGCGCGCGGCGGAGGCGCGCCCGGAAGGGGAATCGCGGGCGCCACCGCGAAATACTGAACGCTGCCGTCGATGTCGCTGCGAAACGTCTGCTTGTAATGCTCATCGGGCCGTCGAAGATTGAGTTGCCACGAATTGGAATCAAGTGTCTTGCCGCCCGCCCGCAATTCAACACAAAGCGGCAAAGCGTTGGTGTGTTCATCCCATCGCGGCTTGAATTGGAACCCGACCTTCCGAATGCTCAGCGGCGGAATGATCGGAACCGTGGTTTCCTGCCAATGGCGTCCGCCCGCGGAAGCGCGCAAGTTGAGGCGGGTCAGCGGATTTGTCGTGGCGTTCATCACGATGACAGCGGCCCAAAGCGGATCGTTCTCGCCGCGAATGATGTCGGGAAGGGTTGGATCCTTCTGATAAAGCGAGACAGGCCTTGGCGGATCGGAGAGCTTGCCGCGGAACCGCCCGCGGCTGACGGCGAAGAGAAATTCGTTTGAACCCTTATGAAGCAGAACGGGCAGCGTGACAGTCTCGTTGAAATAAGGATCGCCCACGTGCGGTTCGCCATTGACATACATGACATCTGCTCCCGCCGCGGAGAGCAGGCGAACGGTGTTGGATTCCGCGTAAGTCAAGTAGCGAAGATACCCGCCTTCCATTTGCGCACCGGAAAAGACCCCGTTGGTGTCAGCCCCGGCGTATTCCCAGACATGGTTCGTGATGCTCGGCGAGAGGGGTTGACCGTTGGTGGGTGAATTCCAATGGCCGGAGACAAGAGCCTCCGCGACCGGGTCGACAGGAAACGCTTGGCGGCGGGGAGACGGATTGGCGACGACCAGGGCGCAAGGGAAGAACCGATCCTCGCCATGAAGAATCGAGCAGGAAAGCAGCAAAGTAAAAATCCAGCGTCGCATATTGACAGTTGCCTTACCCGAGCCCGAAGCAATCGTCAAATAGTAGATTTGGCGGGACACGCCGGAAACGGAGCGCGACTGTGTCGAAGACCAGTCGCAGCATGTTATAAATTGGAGGCGCTCCAATAATGGAGAGATGCAATTTTGACTGCTTCTGGTGTGCGACCGCGCATGTCGGATTGAGCATGCTGCGACTGGTCTTCGACACAGTCGCGCTCCGTCTGAAGCGACGCGCCCAATCGATCAGACGCCTCCTTTCCTGCTTTCCCGAGTTCCGATTCAAAATTCCGCATTTTTCTTCCAAAAATCGTGCCAAAAAACCTCTGGAAGGTTTTTCCTTTGGCTCGAGTTGTGGAAGACTCAGCTTATGAAGACGAGGTATTCGGTTGGTGCTCCGGGCCGCGGCGGCAATGACTTGCTCGCGGAAGTTCGCGCGTTTCGCATCCGGCGAAATGAGATTTTGACGGATATTGACGGTGGCTGACGCCTGTTGACGCCTGTTGACGGCATTTCCACACCGCTCTAAGCTCCAAGCTCATGGCTCGCAAAGAAGCGTCCCCGACAAAGCCCCACGGCCTGCACGATGTCATTGGCATTTTGCTGGGCTCCGCCGCCCTTCTCCTTTTGGTGGCGTTGCTCTCTTATGATTCGCACGATTTGGCGACCAACGGCACCGCGCCCAATAATCCCATGCGCAACCTCGGCGGACCGCTCGGCGCATGGGTGGCGTATTTGCTGTTTTGGATTTTTGGCGTGGGCGCGTTCGTGCTGCCTGTGCTGATGCTGCTGTTCGGCATCGGTTATCTTTTCCGCTTCCTGGCATACCTCCAGACTCGCTGGCCCTGGGGCATCGTTTTGCTTGTCTGCTGCATGTGCATGGCGAGCATGATGGAGAACAGCTTCGGCTGGGTGCAAAGCCTGCAGCATACGATGAACACGCCGATGGGCGGCTTGATTGGCCAATTTCTTGACAGGCACGTCCTGCATTATGTCGGCCGCGTCGGAGCAGGCATCGTTCTAGGCGCGGCCTACATCATCAGCTTGATGTACCTGACAAACTTCCAACTCGGCGCGTGGTGCCGCCAGTTTATTGCCTCCAAACAGGAGGCCAAAACGCAAAGCGAAACCGAGTTGGAGCGCCGCGCGCGCGAATTGGAAAAGCAGGCGCGCAAATTGCAGGATCAAGTCGACAAAACGACGCGTGGCACCGTGCCGAAAGTTTTGGAACCCATCGGCCTCGGCGCGGATATGCAGCCCGTGCCGGAGCCAACCGTGCGCGACATGAGCGTTCCGCAAGGGAAGCCCGGCGACCGCCCGAAAAAGCCCGCGCCAGAAAAACCCGCGCCGGAACCGGCCAAGACATCGACGCCCGCGGAAGTGGGCATGGTCATCACCGCGCGCGAAGTGGCCGCCGCAACTGCGTCGGATATCCTTGGGCGCAAACCGGCCGCACAGCCCAAGCCCGAGCCAGAACCGGAAATTGCCAAAGTCGAGGAACCTGGGGAGGCCGCGCCGATGGAAGCAGAGATGGCCGCCTCTGCGCCTTCTGCCGCAACCGACGCACTTCCGGCGCAGCCGCCCGCGCCGTTGCCTGTTCCCGCTCGCGGACGCCCCGCGCCGCGGAAGAAGCCCATCGCGGTTGCTTCCACTCCGAAGATCGGCAATTACACATTGCCGCCGCTCGATTTTCTCCAGTATCCCGACACTTCTCTTAAGCCGACCGAGACACGGGAGGAATTGATGGCCAACGCCAAGCTCATGCAGCAGACGCTGGCGCAATTCGGCATCGATGTCGCTCTCGGCGACATAACCAAAGGCCCGACCATCACGCGTTACGAATTGCATCCCGCGCCGGGCGTCAAACTCGAACGCATTGTCGGCTTGAGCAATAATATCGCGGCCGCGCTGAAGGCGGAACGCATCAACGTCCTTGCGCCCGTTCCCGGGAAAAGCTCCGTCGGCGTGGAAGTCCCGAACCTTGTCAAGACGAAGGTAATCATGCGGGACATTTTCGATTCTGACGAATGGCGCAACACCAAGGCCCGCATTCCGCTCGTTCTCGGAAAGGATGTTTACGGCGTCCCCATCGTCGCCGACCTCGCGGAGATGCCGCACTTGCTGATTGCGGGCAGCACCGGCTCCGGAAAATCCGTTTGCATCAACGCCATTATTGCGTCGCTGCTCTATCGTTTTCCGCCGGATCAATTGCGCTTCGTGATGATTGATCCGAAGGTGGTCGAATTGCAGCAATACAACGCTTTGCCGCACCTTGTCGTGCCGGTTGTGACCGATCCGAAAAAGGTGATTCTCGCCTTGCGCTGGGTTGTCAACGAAATGGAAAAGCGCTACCAGATTTTCGCCAAAGTCGGCGTGCGCAATATTCGCTCATTCAACGAGCGGCCAAAGAACAAGCCGCTTCCTCCTCCGGAGCCCGAGTTGCCGCTGATGAGCAAAAAGGAGAAGGTCGAGGCCAGTTCGGAAGGTTTCGCGGTGGAACTCGACGAGGAAATTGTGGTGCCGCGCGAGGAGGAAATCGTCATTCCCGATCGCCTGAGCTACATCGTTGTTATTATTGACGAATTGGCGGACCTCATGCTCGTGGCGCCGGCGGATGTTGAAATGGCGATTGCGCGCATTACGCAGATGGCGCGCGCGGCGGGCATCCATTGCATCGTCGCCACGCAGCGGCCCAGCGTAGACGTCATCACCGGCGTGATTAAAGCCAACATCCCGGCGCGCATCGCATTCCAGGTGGCGGCCAAAGTCGATTCCAGAACTATTCTTGACGCAATGGGCGCGGACAAATTGCTGGGCAAGGGCGACATGCTCTATCTGCCGCCCGGCTCGGCCAGATTGATTCGCGTGCAGGGCGCGCTCATCACCGATGGCGAGCTGCAAACAATAGTTGACTACATCGCCACGCAGGGCAAACCAAGTTACGAACTGGAAATCCACAAGCAATTGCAGAAAGTCAGCAGCAGCAGCGGCATGGACGTCGAGAATGGCGCGAGCGACGAGGACGAGGAATTGATCCAGCAATGCATCGAAGTCATCCGCAGCGAGCAGAAAGCCAGCGTCTCGCTCATGCAGCGCCGATTGCGCCTTGGTTACACGCGAGCCGCGCGCATCATGGACGAATTGGAATTGCGCGGAATCGTCGGCCCCAGCAAAGGCGCGGAGCCCCGGGACATTCTTATTGATTTGGACGGCGCCGGCGCGGATGGACGGCCACCCGTCGATGGAGACGAGCCTGCTGGCCTATCCTAGTGTAGTCTCTTAAATCGCTTTACATTCGCGGCAAGGGATTTTTGACGGGGGCAAGGCGCGAGCGACGAGCATATCCGCATGGATCTGTGAGGAGCGAGCAACGCGGCCTGCGTCAAAAAGACCTGCCGCCCTGCGGGTTGCGTCGCATTTGGCCTGTGGCGTCGTTGCTCCTCAGTCACAGCCCCATGAAGGGATGCTCCTTCGTCGCGCCTAGCCACAGGCCAAATGCGACGCAACGAATGTAAAGCGATTTAAGAGACACTACACTAGCGGACGGCATGCCGGAGGGGATGGCAGCCAATAGCCGGTGGTTGAGCGAAAGCGACACCACCGGAAACAAATGTTCAAATTCCCCCCCACTGAACGTGCGCCAGTCCGGTAGAAAGAGCGATATCTACCATCCTCTTCCCGTCGAAAAGATCACAGAAATCCCACGTGAATTGTTGAGCCACTGGTGTGGCCCCGGTGCTGCGTATCGGTCGCAGAAGGGCGCGAGCAAATCTTCCACCTGCTGCCACTCTTCATCCGAGAGTCGCCAATCAAAAATGAGTCCGTTGCGGCACTTCGGCCCATGGTCACTAATCTCAGACATGCGGGCGAAGAGCTCCAAGCCCCCGACCCCTTCAAAGTGTGGCAATCGGTGAATCGCAATTTCCTGTTCCCTTCCATCGCGAAGCGCCCGAATTGAATGGAACAAGTCACGGGTGGCTTGGATATCGTAGCCCCAGATCAAGATTAGGGGTGCATCATCGCTGCCGTCGGGAAAATGTTCGATGCGGATGGTGGGATCGTGGTCTGTCATACGATTAGTTTCGGAACAGGGCTAGGCGTCAAAGCCCCGTCTTTCTCACACATTTAAATGATCGGGTGTTCAGCCAAACTTCATCAACAGCCTGTCCGCATGCTAAAACAAGCGAGCCTACCAGAACTGCTTGGTGATCGGTTCGTGCAACCAAGCGTTCGACTGTCGCAAGCCGCTTCAATGCCAACCGTTGGCGCGATTGATCGTGGCAATGATCTGCCTTCTGCGTTCGGCGCTGACCGCTCCACGACGATTGTGCAGATCCGCTTTTTGGATGGTGTAGAGCAGGTCGCACTTGCATAGCGTCGGCCAATCCAGGCCGTCATTGGCGTCGAGAATGACCTCATTGGGTTCCGGTTGCCGGGTCGCTCTTCGCGAGGTGCATACCAATACGGTCACATCCGGTTTGAATGCCACCCTGTCGGGATGGGAAACGATGATCGCTGGATGGGGCTCCGGCCAACCGGTAGGCTGCCAACTGAAAATGTCCCAGGCTTTCATTCCGCGTCAGGAGGCGGCGAGGGCAGGCTGGCGAGATGATGTTCCAGCGCGTCAAATTCGTCGTTCGGCTGCTGGTAACACCGGCGGGACTCCGCTTTCGACAATGGCTTTAGATTCTTTGGCGGTTCGGGGTCTAACTGCTCGCGAAGTTTGGGCAACCCCAGCTTCATGCTCTGCCGCATGATGTCCGCCATGGAGAGGCCCAAATCCCGGGAAGCCCTTCGCACCTCCCCGAGCAGTTCGGGCGGCACAGCTAACGGATACGTGTCGGACTTCATGGATGAATCCTACATCATCCTGTGACCGAGTCAACCCGCCTCCAGCATGGCCGCATCGGATCATATTGAGTGCGTCTTACAGTGAAGGTTGGGATCTTTTCCTCTCCGCCTAATCCGTCGGCAGCCAGCGCATGCCGAAGATGCGTTGCCAATTGGCCTGGCTCATGAGCACGCCAGTTATAATGAGCAGCGTCGAAATCCAAAAGCGCGTGGTGATTGGTTCGTGGAGGCATGCGTGCGCCCATGCCATGTTGCTGAGAGGGATGAGATTGCTGAAAAGATAGACTTGACTCGTTTTCCAATGGCGCAAGCCGTGATTCCACAGCGCAAACGCCACAACGCCGCCGAAAATGGTGCAGAATATCTGAATGCCGATCAGCGAAGCCGTCAGCGGCATTTTGCTGCCCGTCGCCAATTCAACCAATGAAAGCGGCGCCATCAGAATTCCCGCCCGCCAAAAAGTTTGGGCGGTGACTTGCGGGCCGGGAATTTCGCTGCCGAGCGCACGGCATTGCTCGCCGAAATTTGTCCAGAGGACGCTGCACGCCAGCCCCAGAACTTCGCCCAGGACGCTGCCGGCTTTCGCGTGGAGCAGGGTGGGGAGGAAGAGCACCAGCACGCCGCTGAAGGCGAGCGCGGCTGCGCCGTAGCGTTGCGCGGATTTCCAATTGGGTTCCGGCCATCCTTCCCACAGCAGCGCCCAAACCGGCGCAGCCGCAAGGTATACGGCAACGTGCGAAAGCGCTGTCAACTGCAACGCCCAGTTGAACAGCGCAATGTAGACGGCGAAACTCAGGGCGCATCGCGTCCATAGAATGCGTTTCGTTTCGGCCGACATGGGGACTTGCTTGCCAAGCCAGTTCGTCCAGCGGAAGACCGCCAGCATCAGGAGGCCCGCCGCGATGAAACGCGTGCTGCCGGTCGTCAGCGCGGGCCATTGTTTGACCAGCACCTTAACGCCCGTATTGTTTCCGCCCCAAAGCAACACCGCCGCCACCAGGCCGGAGGCGATGGCACCATGACGCGGTTTCGTTTGCACGCGGCCAACGATTCCCGAACTCGGCCAGCCAATCAATTCCGTTTCGCGGGCAACGGGTCCCCCAGCGGGCGGGGCGAAGCAATAAAATTTATACGCAATGATGGTCCTTGAGCGTTCTGCTTTTCCCGCGATTTTTTCAAAAAACAGGTGCGATTTGGTGCGATTTGGTGCGATTTGGTGCGATTTGGTGCGATTTGGTGCGATTTGGTGCGATTTGGTGCGACTTGCTGCGATTAGGTGATACTCGTTCCATGACACACGCCGCTCGTTGCGGCGCCAGGAAAAGGCAGAGAATATCTCGCCAAGGCATCCGGGCTGCATTCCGTAGCCTTAGCGCGGGAAGGGGGTTCGCGTGAACAACGGAACTGCCCGATTTTGACTTTGCGGCTTGCCGCGCCTGCTTGGAAGGCCGAATGGGAAGGGTGCTTCGGCCAAACCCACGACCAGCCCCATCTACACGATCAAACCCAAACTCAAACTCACATATATAATATTATTCATCGAGGCAGCTTGGCACATGGAAATGAAAACAGAAAACCTACCAGAGGTTTTTAGGCACGATTTTTGAAGAAATATTAGGAAAAATTGAATCTAGAACGCCCGAACTCAGGAAAGGAGACCGAAGTTGGTTTCGCGCGCATCGTTTATTCGGTCCGCCGGTAAGAATATCCTCCCGCAATTTTCATCCTTGCGTTACCTGCGTCGGTCAATAATACGCTTTATGCGGATCTGTTCCTCCCATCCTTAAACCATTCGAGCACATTTACTCGATCCAATTCTCGAATCGCAGGCTAGAGGCTTCGGCAAAGTCCCTGACGTTGCGCGTGAGAAGCGTGGCGTCGTGCGCCATGGCGACGCAGGCGATTTTCAAATCCATCGAACCGATGCGAACCCCCATGCCGAACATGAACGGCGGCCTCCTTTTGCCTCTCCTTGCGCAACAATCGGTTGTGCCTTAACTTCCGCACTTGAATTCGAATGCTCGAAAAGAATGGATGCTGCTGATAATGCTGGCGGCCATCCAGTTTGTCACGGTGCTCGACTTCCTCATCGTTCTCCCGCTGGGGCCGACTTATGTGGAGGTTTTGCACATTACTTCCAGCCAGTTTGGGCTGATTGTCTCGGCTTACGCGGTCGCTGCCGGGATTACCGGGGTTTTGGCGGGGTTTTTCCTGGATTATTTTGATCGGAAAAGCGCGTTGCTGGTGCTTTTTACCGGGTTCGCGGCCGGCACGCTCTTTTGCGCGGTGGCTCCAACTTACCATTTGCTGGTTGCGGCGCGGGCGCTGGCAGGCGCGTTTGCCGGGGTCACTGGCGCGCTGATTCTCGCCATCATCGGCGATGCGGTGCCCGAACAGCGGCGCGGGGCGGCGATGGGATTGGTGATGTCGGCTTTCTCTGTGGCTTCGACGATTGGTGTGCCTTGCGGGCTTTATTTAAAGCATCTCTCGAATTGGCACGCGCCGTTTTATGTGCTGGCGGGTTTGGCGGCAGTTATTCTGCCGTTTTGCATGTGGTTTTTTCCGCCGATGCGGAATCACCTGGCCCGCGCCCGGCAATCGCATCCGGTCACTCGCGTTTTGTCGGTCTGGATGGAACGGGATCATCAGATGGCGTTTTTGCTGATGGCCGGTTTGACGTGCGGCGGGGCGCTCATCTTTCCGTTCATCCCAACTTACATGGAGAAGAACGCGGGGATGAGCGAGGAGCATTTGCCGTTAATTTATTTGGTGAGCGGGCTTTGCACATTCGGCAGCATGAACTATATCGGGCGCTGGTCGGACCGGGTGGGGAAGCCGCGGGTGTTTTGGATTGTTTCAGTGTGTGCGGTGGTGCCGGTGTTGATTTTTACGAATCTGCCCCCGGTGCCATTAGTAACCGGCATAGCGGTCTGCGCGCTGTTCATGGTCTGCATGTCGGGACGTTCGGTGCCGGCGATGGCGATGATCACCGGAAGCGTGAAATCGCAGTACCGCGGGGGATTCATGAGTGCGAATTCGTCGGTGCAGCAATTCAGCCTTGGGCTTGCCACGTACGTAAGCGGTTTGATCACAGATTCGCCGACGGGTGAATTGCGGAATTTCCCAATCGTGGGATTCATGTCCGCCACGCTGGTTCTAGCGTGCATTCCGCTGTCGCGTTTCCTTCGCCCCGCCGTTGAAGACGCGCCGGTTCCTGAGTGGATGGAGAAGATCAGCGCGGAAGGTTAGCCGCACGGGCGTCTTTTCCCTGCGGCACAGTTTGCTTTGGCAATAATCCTAATAGCAGAATCTCATTTCCGCTCTTCGTGTCTCTCTTCCTTTCGGACCGGTCCTCTGCCGCGCGCGTTGCGACCCTCGTTGCGAATGGCAGTGCGCCGCCAATCCGGGTGGCCCCGCTCCCATCCGTGGAAGCGCTCAAGCCGGACGGGATCGCATACCAGCCAGCTTCCTCCGGGCCCCAAATACATATACTGACCGCCAACAAAACCGACATATTCGACACCGTCCCAAGTATAGGCGTCCGGCACGCCCACCGAAACTTCAACCTGGGGGGCGGCCACTTCCACCACCGGGGGTCTGACTTGAACGGCACAGCCCGTGGCCAAGGCAGCGGTTATGGAGAACAGTCCCAGCAGTTTGAGATTTTTTATGATCATGCGACAGCTTGCCGGCTGGCCGCGGCAGGCACTATAGGGTCTTTCACTGACAGCCTTTTTCTCGCTGAAACTGCGGATGCTTTGAAAGTTTCACCCAGCTTTCGCTCGACAGTGGCGCCT
Organism: uncultured Verrucomicrobiae bacterium; assembly: GCA_963764165.1. Lineage (GTDB taxonomy): Bacteria > Verrucomicrobiota > Verrucomicrobiia > Limisphaerales > Palsa-1400 > Palsa-1400. The sequence goes on along the minus strand of CAVXRD010000001.1, from coordinate 385,235 downwards.
GCCGATACACCGGCTCCCACAGCGGCTCCGCGCTTCGCGAACGGCGCGCGCGTTCCAGCCATTCGTGTGACAGGGGCTCATCAAGCAAATCCAGCGTGTTCGCGGCGATGGTGGTTTCCTCTTTCTCGCCCGTCGCGTGGCCGGCTCCAACGAAAAAACCCGCGAGCAACAATGTCACACGCAGCAAGGTGCTGCGCGAATAAGTCGGCATCGCGCAAGGTCTTTGCGGATCGAGGCAGCGGTGCAAATTTGAAAACAGCGGCGCAGTCCACATGGCGGGATTTTTCGCCGGCGAAAAGGCGTCAAATAAAATCGCGTGCGGCGGCGGAGCGGGCGGGGGAGATTTTTGCAAAAGCTCCGGGAAATCTCCAACGCGCAATTCCCACCGGCCGCCGAGCGCGGCCCCGTTGCCGAGCAATTCCCGCAAGACATTCTCGTAGCCGGACAGATAGCCCAATTCCGCCGCGTGCCGCAGCGCGAAGGCCAGCGGTTCCAGCGTGCGGTCAAAGCTGATGATGCGCAGCGGGCACGGCAAATCCGAGGTCGCGCGCAGCACGGCCACGGCATTGGCGGCTGCGCCGAGACCGACGTCCCAAACCACGAATTCGCCCTGGTGCGATTGCAAACGCTCCCGCAAACGGAGTTGCTTGACATAAAGCGCCTCTGCTTCCGCCACCGGCCCGACGACGGGATGAAACGTCTCGTGCTCCGCCAGCGACCGAATGCTATGCGTTCCATTTTTTAAACGAACGAGTTGGTAATTTTCCGCGTTCAACGAAACCATCATGCCCCAGCCGCCGCCAAAAGTCTCACCATCACATTGGCTGGGGTGTGATGAGAAGTCGGTGAGGCGCGAGTAATTTTGTTTTGAGCGGAGCGTGGCTGTGACGAAGACCGGCCGCAGCCGCTTCGAAACAAGTGGCGCGTTTGAACAAGTTCCACGGCTCGCCAGTCGCAGTTCCGAAATTTTGATACGCTCTTCTGAGATCGCCATAACAAGATTCTATTTCGGTTGTTTGAGTATTGCTGCGGCTGGTCTTCGACACAGCCGCGCTTGAAGGCCTGCCTCAATCACCCGCTTTTGATCGCGCTTTTTCGTGGCAGCGCAGCTTTGGTTTTGGCAGCTTGGGCGGATGAAATCGGATCGCGTTGTGTCCCGCCGCACGTTTGTCAAAACGACTGCCGCCGCAAGCCTGGCGGCTGGCGCGCTTCAACTTTCCGCCGGGGGCGTTTCCTGGCCAATCGGATGTTTCAATCGGCCATGGATGCAGAAATTCGGTTCGGGCACCCAGCCGCGTTCTGTGCCGCAGCCGGCGAATTGGGGATTTGACGCCGCGTTGGATGGAGCCAAACAAGCTGGATATTCAACCATCGGTTTGTTGACACCGATGCCCGGCGAGTCGTTTCTGGCGGCGGATTCGAGCCAGGATTATTTGGATGGCCTCAAGAAGCGCATCGCCGATTCAGGCCTCGAAGCCACCATGGGCGCAATTCGCATCAACTTTGAGGCCGCTAAAGAAGAGGCGGCGGCGCAGGTTCGGAAGCAGATCGATCACGCGGCGATGTTCAAGATCGAGTGGATGCTTACCTTCGGCTTCGACAAGGCGGCGGATGACCAGAAGTATTACTACGCGATGAAAGAGGCTGCCGATTACGCGCAAGACCGCAAAATCAAGCTGGTGATGAAACCGCACGGCGGCGGCAGCGGCGCGTCTGAGGAAATCATGCGCTGCCTCAAGGCGGTAGGCCGGCCCAATTTCAAAATCTGGTATGACGCCGGAAATATTATTTACTACACCGGCAAGGATCCCATCGAGGAATTGAAACCGATTGCCGAACACGTCACAGGATTTTGCGCGAAGGATTGCGGCGGCAAGAAAGAGGACGTCATGATTGAGTTCGGGAAGGGGAAAGTGGATTTTGCCGGTGTGTACCGCGTATTGAAAAAAGCCGGATTCAACGGGCCGAGTTTTGTGGAATGCGCGGGAGGAAAAACGTTCGATGAAGTCACCGCCAGCGCGAAGGCGAACCGATTGTTTTTGGAGAAGATATTCGCGACCTTGTGATCAACGCGGCCAATAACACTGCTTGCGCATTTTTGTTATTCGGCATCTTGATCTTAACGATTTAATCAAAACGCCTATGATTGTATCACTCGGAGAAAAGTGGGAGCAATTTGTTGAGGCAGGGTTCAAAGCGGCGATTGCCAGACCGCCAGCGAGGTCTGGCGCGATGGGTTGCGGTTGCTGGAGAAGGAGGAGTTGTTGAAGCGTTTTACGGTTAGCTCAAAGGCGGAACTGGAAGAGAAATTGGTTGCTGCAATGGAATCAATAGATCGAGGCGAAGGAATTGATGGCAGAGACGTGTTTGCTCGCTTGCGCAGAAAACACAAGGCCCGCGGAGGAAATGGGTAATTTCGTCTTTTCGGAAGCCGCCGCCGACAACATTGATGCGATTGCCGATCACATCGCCGCGCAGCAACGCCGAAGCGGCCCGGAGATTTGTCGAAGCAGCATTTGAGACGGTCGAATCATCGCCATCGCCCATGGCGCACGGGACTTGGACTCAATCTTGGAGTAGCAGTGATTTCTAAAATTCCCAATGCACCCGCCCGCCCAGTACCCGAAACCGGTCCCCGGTCGCGGTTGAAGGCCGGATTGATGATGAACTGGTAATCGGCGGTCAAGTGGAGATTTTTGTAGACCTGGAAATTGTAGTAAGTCTCCAATTCCTGTTCCAAACCGTAATTCAACGCGCCATCGCCAGCCAAAATTCCAAGCCCGCCGTCCTCGAGAAATTCCTGGTGGATTTTCGAGGCGCCGCTGATCACGCCGGCCAAACCGTAGGTGTCATTCGGGCGTTTCCATAAATCGCCGTTGAGGCTCACGCCCATCGAAGCCTGCTGGTCTACGTCGCTGTAGACCCAGGCTTGCGAGTGGCCATCGCTCCAGCCGAGGCGCGTGAAGAAGCCAATGTCCTTGCAAATCTCCTGTTCGAAATTGAGGCAAAAGCCGTATTTGACGCGGTAAGTTTGTGTCAAATCTATATTCGCGGGTCGGATGCCAGAGTCGACTGCCTCCTCGTAACTGCCCATGTGCGCGCTGTTCAGATAGGCCAGCAGCCGGATTGCGCCTGGGTGATCGTAGAGGCGGAATCGGCGCTCGAGTTCCGTCACCATGCCCCACGCCTTTGTGTAAGCCATGTCCATCGCGAGGCCGTTCGCCTGCTTCGGCATCTGGAAGAATCCGTAGCGGACGGCCCAATCCTTCAAATAAAGTTCGCCCGCCAGGCCCGTGGTAAAGCCAAGACTGTTGGCCGGATAATCCCACGCTTCGTTCCCAACCAGCGCCCAGCTCATAAATTGCTTGGTGGGATCAGAGGCGTAGGCGTTGTTGTCAAAAATATCGAGCAGGCTGATTTCTCCGACCGTCACGACGACGCGCGAATCGCTTTGTTTGCCCTGCAAATGAAGAAGGTCGTTCGCGACCGGCTGCATTTCCCCCTCGAAGTTAAACGTCTGCCGGATGAACGCGCGGGTGATGGCGAAATTTCCAACGGGCGCCCCCAGCTTGTAAGCCTGGGCGCTGGGAAATGCCTCGATGCCGAAGGTTTTGCTCAAGCCGAAGCCCTGCCACGCCAGCGCGTCCATGTGAAATTCCGCCCCGCGCCAAAGCCGCAGCCCCGCATATAAGTCCACCGAGACGGTTTCAGCGGATTCAAAGTTGTTGTTCAAGCTGTTAGGCCCCGAGTATTGAGCGGGAAACGAGGGATGAAGCTGCCCTACCTCTGTGGTGGCCGCGTGAAAATTCCACCATTGATCCGTCGTCGGCCCTTCGACCGGCTCGGTCGGTTTTACAGTCTCCTGTGCAATCGCGTTTAGCGCGATGCTGGAACAGGCGATGGCAAAGATGGCTTTCATCATGCGATGAAAGTTCCTCCACCGCGCGTAGGTTCTAAGTCAACCTTGCGGAAAAAGGGAGTTAAAATTTCGTAAAATTGCCCGCTTTCCGGTGTCATTGAAAAAGACAGACAAATTAGGGCGGCAGTGTTATGTTGAAAGGAGGATGAAACGTTTGATCTTCATTTTCACCATGGCCGGATTTGTCGCTCTGGCGTCGGTGGGCTGTTCCCATAAAACGCTCGATACGGCCAAAATCCGGGCGACCTTCCAATCGACCGCCGCGAAGGAGTACATGGAGCAGGCGTGCCAAATGATCGACCAAAGCAATTACGTCGCCGCCTTGAAACCGTTGAAGAAGGTCGCTTACACCGCGAAACTGGACAAGGATCAGCAGATTGTTTTGCAGGACACGCTGGAAATGGTGCAGGCCAAGGCGGCGAAGCAAAAGTGATGACGGCGGCCGGATTCTTATGGCGAATGCTGGCTCGGTGACCTATAGTGAATCAGACAACGAGGTAACTTTGAAACGATCCGCGAGAGCTTTTACACTGATTGAAATGCTGGTCGTCATCGCCATCATTTCCATTCTTGCCAGCATGCTGCTTCCTGCCTTGAGCCGGGCCAAAGAAAAGGGCGTGGCCATTTTCTGCGTCAACAACCTTCGCCAGATTGGCTTGTCTATGCAAATGTACGGGGACGATGCGAATGACCGGCTGCCGACCTCCTTTGCCAGCATATCCAGTCCAGCCGAAGGCGGCTGGAACGACCCCAACATGCCTTGGACGAAGGCGCTGATGCCCTATTACGGAAACAACACCAATGTTCTTCGCTGCCCCGCTTTTTCCGGGTTTTACAATCATTCTGGCTACAATTATTTCATGGGGTCCATTGCCTTCGCCGACGATCCGAATGCGAGTGCCGGCTGGAATCCATCGAGCGTAATTCTCCGCAGCATCATGTACCCATCGGCCTACGTGCTATCCGGCGATGTCAATTATCCCACACCCACCAACAACGCGGATATTAACGACAACGATACTAATCTGCTGTTTAGCCTCAGTTCGCCGACGCACAACAATCGGGTGAATGTGCTCTTTGCGGATTGGCACGTCAAAAATTACAAGCATTTTACCCCGGCTGACATGACGTTCAGCCAGACGCTGCCCAGCATCAATTACTGACCTCTTCCGGGAATACAGCTTCTGTTGGTTCCAGTGTCATCGGGCTGTCGTGATCAAAGTAATCTTCGCATAATCGGAAAAAATCCGCCCGCGTCGTGACTCGCCGGACGTCGTGCAGAAATGGTTCCGCCGGAACGACGCCTTCGCCGATGAAGTTCATGAATTTTTTCAAACGCTGCACTTGGGCAAGCTCTTTGGCGTCGGGCGTGACCTGTGAATCCCAAAGCTGGCGGATGTAGGCGAGCACCTCGCGGCCCGACGGAAGCGTAACGGACTGCCCTGCTTGCAGCTCGCGAATTTGCCGGAAGAGCCACGGATTCCGAATGGCGCCGCGGCCAATCATCAATCCCCGCGCCCCGGTTTCCGAGAGCACTGAAAGCGCGTGGCTTGCGGAATGAACATTGCCGTTGGCCAGCACGGGGCATTTGAGCGCGCGCGCCGCCTGCGCAATCAGGTCATAACGCACGCCGGGCCTGTACATTTGTTTGACAGTCCGACCATGAACCGTCAGCAGGTCAATCGCGTGGCGCGAAAATAATTCGAGCAGCGCATCGAATTCGCCGGGCGATTCAAATCCAATCCGAGTCTTGACAGTAAAGGGGATCGTGACCGCCTCCCGCAAAGCCGCCAGGATTCCATCTGTCTTTCGCAATTCTCGCAGCAGTCCGCCCCCGGCGCACTTGCGGTAGACGACCGGCGCGGGGCATCCGAGGTTCAAATCAATCGCCGCGATGGGGTGGCGCTGCAATTCACGAGCGGTGCGGGTGAGCGCCGGAATGTCGTTCCCGATCAACTGCGCCACAATGGGCCGCCCGGTTGGATTGTGCATAATTGAGTCAAGTATCCAACGCTCGGGACGCGAGTCGCCATGCACCCGAAAATACTCCGTCCAATAAACATCCGCGCCGCCGTACGGCGCGATGACGCGCCAAAAGGCCAAATCCGTCACGTCCTGCATGGGAGCCAGGGCGAGAAACGGTTTCGGGTCGCGAAGAATTGACGCGAATATTTCAGGCGGCGTCATAGGCATGCTGCCGTGACCATTCGGTTGCAATGGGGAGCTTCCGCATTTAAATCACCAGGCAGGTGGAACCACATTATCCGCCGGAGCCAGTCGGCGGGACGCCCACCGGAGGCGACCGAGACGGTCACGCTAGCCTTTTTAACAACATCGGCAGGGCGTGGCCGCAAGCATGCGGATGCTTCTCTTCGGAGGGCAATCTTGTTATCCATCCTGTAAATCCTGTTATCCTGTCAAAATTCTTTCTGGTTATGGCATGGTCCGGATCAAGCAGGCGCAGCCGGTCCGTAACCGCCGGCGGTAAGGGCAAGAAAAACGTCTTCCAGCCCGCCATTGGGGCCTCCGCGCTGGCGCAATTCGTCGCGCGTGCCGACGGCCACCATTTTGCCTCGATACATGATCCCGATGCGATCGGCCATTTCCTCCGCCACGCTCAGCTGGTGGGTGGAAAGAAAAATCGTCGCGCCCTTGAGCGTGCGCTCCTTCAAAACATCCTTCACCACGCGGGCGTGCTGAGGATCCAGGCCGACCATCGGCTCGTCAATAACAAGAACTTCCGGATCATGCAGCAGCGCTGATACGATGGCCACCCGCTGGCGCGTTCCGTGCGAAAGCCCTTCAATCGGGCGGCCGATGAACGGCTCCAGATGAAAACGCGGAATGAGCGCGCGGCTGGCCTCCTGGATATGGTGCTCGCTCATTTGAAAAACGTGTCCTGTGAAGCGCAGAAACTCCCAAGGCGTCAGCTTGTCGTAAAGAAACGGAAAATCCGGCACGTAAGCGAGCCGCCGCCGCGCTTCCAATGGATCGGCCTGCACGTCGTATCCCGCCACGCGCGCGGTGCCGGCCGTCGGTTTCAGCAAACCCGCGAGCACACGGATCAACGTCGTTTTCCCGGCGGCGTTCGGCCCCAGCACCGCGAAGAATTCCCCTCGCTCCACCTTCAGGCTTAGATCATCGACCGCCACCAGGTCGCCAAATTTCTTGGTGAGATTTTTGAGCTCGATCATTAAATATGTTCAAACGCCTCGTTGCGGAGCGTGATGCCATTCGGCAATTCCACCCACAGAATTTCCCCGACCCGGCTGGTGAAAATCCGAATATGATTTCCGAGCAAGGCGGTTTCGATGCGGTAGGCCCGCGCTCGGGTGTGGCCGAAATTAATCCAGTCCTCGTGCGCCTGCCACTGCACGGAGACCACCATTTTGGAAACCGATTCCTTTGACGGGGCGATTCCGGCCCCAGCCGGCACCGCCCATGCGGACGGTCCGCCGAGGTCGGCCAACAACGCTTCAGGATTGCGCAGGTCCGAAAAGCTCAGGTTTTTCGTGTAATGCGTGTGGTTGTCGTCGATCCGCAGAATGACTTTCTCCGTGGCGGCCACCGCCTGGATGTCCCAAATATCCGGGCGAATGCTCACTCGCAAATGAAAATCCTTCCAATCGCGATTGGTTGCCAGATCGAGATTTATCTCGAAGCCAAGCCGGTTGCTGTTGGCCAGCGCCGCGTTGCCCTCAAAGATCAGCGAATAACCCGTGACTTGTTCATCCTCGCCATCTGGGGTGTACTCGTTGTCAATAAGTTTGTTCGAGGCCACGGGGGAATTTCCGACGTTTGCGATCCAGTGGCAGATGCCGATGCGCTTGTTGTGATCGTAAATATTGAGCGAGGACGTGTCCGGCGCGGTGAGAATTTTTTCCCAGACAACGGCCGGCGGAATCTCGCTGCCAAGGCGGCTGTGCGCGCCCCATTGGGAGCGGTAAAGCAGGTAATTCATCACCAGCCAAAAGGAGACGATGGCCAGGAAAAAAATCCGTGATCGCATGCTTTTATGGCAATTGCAGGCTTTGGCCCACATGCAATCGCCGAGGGTCGATGCGCGGATTTGCCGCGAGAATTGCGCTGGCCTTGATGCCGTATTGCGCCGCAATTGAGCTGATCGTTTCGCGCTCGCGGACGACGTGCGTCTTTGGGCGAGCCGCGGGAAGAGCCTGGGCGTTTTGGACGGCTTGTGTCAAACGCACCGGCTCGACCGCCGGCCGCGAAGGCTCGACGGCGGCTTGGGCCATCCCAGGCTGCCGCTGGGCCGCCGCCAATTTCTCCCTTAGTGATTGGTTCTCCACCAGCAATTCATCGACTTTGCGCTGGAGATTTTGCGTGTTGGGCGGAAGGAATTCTGACTTCGCCAAATCCTGTTTGCAGCCGTGAATGCGCTGCTGAATCATTGCCGCGTGCGGGGAATTGGGCATCAATTCCAGGTGGCGCTCATAGTGATAAATGGCCGCCGCGCTGTTGCTCATCGAGTCGCACAGGCAGCCGAGTTCGAAGTGCGCCGCAGCGGAACGCGGATTCTCCTCGAGCGCTTTTTCAAATTCATCCGCCGCCCCCTTGTAATCAAGCCCGTTGACCAGCGTGATGCCGCGTTGAAAGTGTGGATCTTTTTCTTCATCCACACGCGGGTCGCCCGGAATGCAGCCATTCAGGCAGGCGGCCAGCGCGAGAAGGCCGCCGGCGCGCGAAATGGCCCGCAGACGTAACATGCCACGAATTTAAATCGCATTGCCCGAACTTCAAAGAGGAATTTAAGGGCAGGGGCGCCACGCCGGCATTTGCCTCTGAGCCGGGCTGCGCGGACAGCCTGATCATTCTTGACCGGCAGGCGGGAAATTGGCTACCTTTTGCGCGTTCGAAGGTCCGTGCAGCCAAGATTTCACAAAACCCAACTATGAAAATTCGCGCGTTTCTCTCGATATTGTTGCTGTCAACCCTGATGACTGCCACTGCCGGCCCCCGGCCCGGAGACTCAAAGGTGATTCAGGGCACTTGGATACCCACCAAAGCTGAACTTGGCGGCGTGGGAATGAGCCCCGACACCTTGAAACTCATCACGCTGAAGATTGACGACGGAAAATATGAAGTGACCGCCGAGGTTGTCGACAAAGGCACCTATGCTATCAATCCGGATGCGAAGCCGAAGACGCTCGATATTAGCGGTGTGGAAGGCCCGAATGCTGGAAAAAAGATTCTCGCGATCTATGAATTGAAGGGCGACACGCTCCGCGTTTGTTACAACCTTGGGCCCGGCCCTCGCCCGACTGAGTTTCAAAGTCCCGTTGGTTCGAACCATTTTCTTGCCACTTACAAGCGGAAACCTGCGGCTGACCCGGCGCGGCCGGCTGCGAAGTAGTGCCGGACCTTTGGCAAAATTCTTTCGGCATTTCGGTTAACTCTTTCAAATTCAAGCCGATGTTATCATTGGTTCTGAATCGATAACACGGTTGAATTGAGAGCGTTCCCAAAGTTGAGTCTTACACGGCCACGGACCGATGAAGGCGCAACTGAATTGTCCAGAATAGGTTTTGTCGGGGGGGCGAATTGCTCAATCCGGGTAGCCGTTGGGGTTGGCCACGGTCCAGCGCCAGGCGTCGGTAATGATCTGCTCAATCTTCGGATACCGCGGGTTCCAGCCGAGTTCGCGGATGGCTTTGTCCGCCGCGGCGACGAGTTTGGGCGGATCGCCCGGACGCCGCGGTTTCTCGACGACGGGGATCGGTTTGCCAGTCACTTTCGCGCAAACATCAATGACCTGGCGGACGGAATAACCGCCGCCGTTGCCGAGGTTGAAAAATCCTTTCTTGCCCGGCTGAAGCGCAAGGATGTGCGCCTGGGCCAGATCGACGACGTGGATGTAATCGCGGATGCATGTGCCATCTGGCGTCGGATAATCCGTCCCGAAAATTTCGCAGGAAGCGGCGCGGCCCAGCGCGACGTTGAGCACGTTTGGGATCAGATGCGTTTCGACGCGGTGATGCTCGCCAAATTTTTCTCCGGCGCCGGCGGCGTTGAAGTAGCGGAAGGCGACAAATTCCAATCCGTGAATTCGCTCATACCACTTCAGCATTTGCTCGAACATCAATTTCGATTCGCCGTAAGGATTAATCGGGCGCTGCGGCAAATCCTCCGTCATGGGCACGCGATCAGGCGGGCCGTAGGTGGCGCAGGTCGAGCTGAAAACGAACTTTTTCACGCCCGCGGCGACGACTGCGTCGAGCAGCTTCAAACCGTTGCAGACGTTGTTGCGAAAATACTTCGATGGGTTGACCATCGATTCGCCCACCAGCGCGTTGGCGGCGAAGTGGAGCACCGCGTCTGGTTTGGCGTCGCGGACAGCTTCGGCGATGTTGTCGGTGTCGCTTAGCTTGGCGAGGATGAACACCGCGCGATTATCCACCGCCGAGCGATGGCCTTCGCTGAGATTGTCGTAGACAGTTACTTCATGTCCCGCATCGAGCAATTGTTCGACGCAGACCGAGCCAATATATCCGGCGCCGCCGGTCACGAAAACATTCACCATGGGACGCTAGCGCACGGCGAGCCGCCTCTCAAGCTGGTAAATCCGAAAACATGCAAGTCGCGAAGCGAGGTAGGGACGCCTCGCCGAGGCCCTACCTCGGAGAGCGTGTCAGCGCCCTGCGAATGTCGGCGTCCGGCGCGGTGTCGTCGAAAGTGACGGCGCCCGCATTATATTTGACGCCGAGCTTTTTCCAAAGCGTGTCCAAATCCACTGCGCCGGGCTTCAGGCCAAATTCCTCATGCAATTCCTCGAGGACGCTTGTTTTGGTGGCATGGTCGCCGACTTTTATGACGCGCTCGATGGACCAATTCGCGTCTCCGTTTCCGCCCGCGTCGAGGATCGCGCGAATGGCATCCTCAAGGGTGCGGCGGCCCCCGGTCTTTTCGCGAATGCGAATGTCCGCCAAAAGCCAGAACAAATTGCCGCCCCAATAAATGCGGCCCCAATTCTCTGATCCGTCCAGGCCCTTGTCGTTGGGCCCGGGCAGTCCTTGCGGAAGTCCCTCGACAAACCCGCGCCATACTTCCTCCGGCGTGAGTTGGCCTGCGCGGGCGCGGGAAATCGGTTCGAGATAATCGGAGAGGCCTTCCATCGCCCATTTGTAACGGTCGTCAAGGGTTGGGAACGCGAGGTGGAACATCTCGTGCGTCAGCATCCAATCGTTGCGCAGATCGCCAGCCTTCGCGCGGCGTCCGAGGCGAATCGTGATGCGCGTTCCGCCATGGGTGACACCGTCGTTGACGGCGCCACGCCCGCCGCGCGCGATTTCCAAAGACAGGTCGCGGACAGGAAAACGCCCGAGATAATTTGTCACCGCAGAGGTGGCGCGCTGGACCCAATCCAAAAGGTCGGAATCTGTGACTGAACGGCCCGCGGCGGCGTCAATATGAATTTTGGATTTGCCGACAGTGAGAATTGCGTCAGTCGCAGAAGCTGTGAAACTCGACATCAACCTCAGCGCGAGAAGAAGGGCAGCGCAGCGGGAGGACAAACGCCCCGGCGAGATCACATTTTGCAGCCGCCTTTCCCCTTGCAGGTGTTCTTGCCTTTGCAGCCCATGTCGCCGCTGTTGCAGCCGCCCTTGCCTTTGCAGCTATTCATCCCTCTGCAATCGTGCTTGTCCGACGATGGGCTCGCAGCGGTTGCGCCGGAATCTTTCTTTGAATTACAGCCACCGCTGACAACGGCCCCGGCGACCAATCCCGACATGGCGGCTGAAACGATCAAAGTCCTGACTGTTTTTGTCATATAGAAATAATGATTTGGCTCAAAAGAAACCCTTCGCCGAAGCGCTGTCGCGGGTGATGCCGAAGGCGCGTTCGAATTCCTCGGAAAACTTGGCAACTTCGGCGGTGATTTTTGGAGGCTGCTGGCTCATCGTCTCCAGCAGGCGCTCGCGCATATCCGGCTTGAAGCGCACCAGTTCCAGCGCCGCGACAATCAGCGAGAGCTGGTTATTGATTTCATGGCGCATGTGGGAAAGCTGCTTGTTCAGCACATCCAATTGCTCAGGTGACAATGTGACGGGAACCGTTGGTACTGCCATAAGCGAATTATGATATGAAACGCATTTCAGCGCAACGATGAAGCATCATAGGCAGGGACGCCTCGCCGAGGCGTCCGGACCGGCGCACATATAATGCCGCGACCCGGACGCCCCGGCGACCCTGCCTTTATCCCAGCTTCGCCAGTTCCTGCCACAACAAAGCCCCCATGCGCGCGCCGTTCTCGAAGCAATCCAAATTAAATTTCTCGTTCGGCGAATGCGCGTTGTCGTCCGGCAGGGATAGGCCAAGCAGGAGCGAGTCAGCGCCGAGCACTTTCTTGAATTGGTTTACAATCGGAATGGAGCCGCCTTCGCGCATCATGATGGGCTCGCTGCCGAACGCTTCCTTCAACGTCCGCAGCGCTGCTTGCGCCATTGGACTTTTGGGCGAAACCAAATAAGGCTCGCCACCGTGGCCCGAGGTTGCTTCCATCCGAACTGTCGGCGGGCAAATATCCTTCAAATGATTCAAGATTAATTTGCGGATTTTTTCCGGCTTTTGGTTCGGCACAAGGCGGAAAGTGAGTTTGGCCCGCGCCCAGGAGGGCACGATCGTCTTGCTGCCTTCGCCTTGATAACCGCTGGTCAAGCCATTGATTTCGATGGTCGGACGCGCGCTCCGCTGTTCGACGAACGTGAATCCGCGCTCGCCAAACAATTGCTGGACGCCCATCAGCTTTTTATACTGCGCTTCCGTCATTGGAATTTTCGCCGCCTGCTGGCGCTCATAAGCCGAGAGCTTTTCGACATCGTCGTAAAAGCCCGGAATGGCGACGCGTCCGTTTTTATCGCGCAATTTGGCGAGCATCTGGCTCAAGGCCATGGCCGGATTATCGACCGTGCCGCCAAAAATACCGGAATGCAGATCGCGCGACGGCCCATGCAGCGTGATTTCGCAAGCCATGATTCCGCGCAACGCATACGTCAGCGCCGGATGTTTGATGCTCGGCATGCCCGTGTCGGATATGACGACCGCTTCGCACGCCAGCTCTTTTTTATTGGCCTTGAGGAATTCTTCGAGGTGTTTGCTGCCGACTTCCTCTTCGCCCTCAATCAGGAAGGTCAAGTCGCACGGAAGCTCCGTGTTCGTCTTGCAGTAAGCTTCGACGGCGATCAGGTGGGCGAGATTTTGGCCTTTGTTGTCGCACGAGCCGCGCGCGAAAAGCGAGCGGCCTTCGATGCGCGGCTCAAAGGGCGGCGTTTTCCACAATTCAAACGGCTCCGGCGGCTGGACATCGTAATGACCGTAAACGAGATAAGCCGGCTTGCCCGTGCGCTTTGTCTTCGCGAGGACGATGGGATGGCCGGCGGTCGGGCGGATTTCCGCTTCCAGGCCGATGTTCCGGCAATGTTTGACAAGCCACTCGGCGCAAGCGGCCATGTCCGGCTTGTGCTGCTCCTGGGCGGACACGCTAGGAAAACGGAGATATTCGCACAGCTCATCCACAAAGCGTTTCTTGTGGTCCTCGATATATTGCAATACGGCTTTCATGTAATTGGTGGCAAATCAAAGGGCCCAGCCCGGCTCGATCTCAGTGTCCAGCGGAATTTCCGCCAGGCCGGCCATCAACTTGCGCTCGGCCAAAATACCGATCATCGCGGCGTTGTCAGTCGAAAACTTTCTGTCGGAGAAGCGGCAGCGCAGGCCGGCCTTCCTGGCGGCGGACTCCAATTCGCGCCGCAACGCGCTGTTGCACGCCACCCCGCCGGAAGCAGTCACGCACGGAACGGCGTGGCGCATCGCCGCCCGAATCGCTTTTGTGACGAGCACTTCGACGATTGCGGCCTGCACGCTGGCGCAGACATCGCGCAAGGTTTTTGGGTCATCGAGCAGGGCAGGCTGCTTCTGGAGAAAATAGCGCACGGACGTCTTCAAGCCCGCGAAGCTGAAATTATCGTGCGGTTCATGAATCATCGGGCGCGGGAATGCAAACGCTTTGGGATTTCCCTGCGCCGCAAGTCGGTCAATTTCCGGACCCGCCGGATACACCAAACCCATCAATTTTCCGGTCTTGTCGAAACATTCTCCCGCCGCATCATCGACCGTCGAGCCAAGGACGCGGTGGTCAAACATATTGCGCACCAGGACCAGCAGCGTGTGCCCGCCGCTGACAATCAGCGAAACGGACGGCTCGAAACTCGCTGCATCAAAACGCGGAGGCTCGCCGGTGATCCAGGGCGAGTAAAGATGCGCTTCGTGATGGTGAATGCCGAGCATCGGCTTGCGCAAGGTGTAGGCGAGTGTCTCGGCCGCTTTGAGGCCGGCGAGCAGGGCGTTGGGCAAACCCGGCCCGCGCGTGGCCGCGACCGCATCCAAATCCCGCGGTGAAATATGGGCGAGCCGCATCGCTTCCCGCGTCACCGGGAGCAGATTGCGCAAATGTTCCCGCGCCGCCAATTCTGGAACCACGCCGCCATACTCCGCATGAATGGCCGTTTGCGAAGAAACGACATTGGCGAGCACCACGCCATCACAAATGACAGCAGCGCTCGTTTCATCACAGGACGTTTCAATGGCCAGCAGAGTAGGCACGCGATTAGCGATTGTATCGTGGAAGGAGTCGCAAGCGAGAAACAAAGCGAGCGGCGGGGGCGTGTCCGGAGGCGGGGAGAATATTGGGGCGGACACGCAGGTCCGCCCTGCCAATTGAGGCGGGGCGGTGCTGCGTCGCCGCCCCAATATTTTTGATGCATCCCAACCCCCGAAAACGGCTCCGGCCACTTTTCCCGAGTTCGGAAGGCGCAATTTACGTGATCAAAAATCAAGGCGCAACAGGGCGCAATAGCACGCAACGATTTTTGAGGCGAAAAACCGGGAAGTGGCTTTCGGACGTGCTTTCCGGGACGCATGAATTATGAGAATAAGGCTTGAGCCAGCGGCAAAAAAAACTAAGTTAACCCCATGTCTAAGGTAAAACATATTGTCCTTTTGAAGTTTAAAGACGGCACGGGCGAAGACCTGATCACGAAGTTCTTCGACGATGTGCTGGATTTGTCGGAGACGGTGCCGGGAATCGATGACTACGTTTCGGGAACGAATTGCAGCGTGGGAGAGCCCAATCAAGGGATGACTCACGGCTATATCATGACTTTTTCGGATATTGGGGCGCGCGACGCTTATTTGGTTCACCCCGAGCACGAACGCTTCAAGACCGGCGCCGCGCCCCTGGTGGAAAACATTTTGATTTTCGATTTCGAGATTTAGCGCCCCGGCAATTTCCTTCGCAGTTCAAATGAAACGCACGCATCACTGCAATGAGCTGCGTCCGGCCCACATTGGCCAGACTGCAACTCTCTCGGGCTGGGTCCATTCGCGGCGGGATCTCGGCGGATTAATCTTTATTGACGTTCGTGACCGCGAGGGGCGCACCCAAACCGTTTTCGATCCGTCGGATTTGGCCAAGGAGCTTTTTGACCGCGCTGCCTCGCTGCGAAGCGAATGCGTCGTGACGGTGACTGGTGTTGTTCGCGCCCGCCCGGCTGGCACAAACAACACCAAGATTCCCACGGGCGAAGTCGAAATCGGCGTCAAGACCTTGGATGTGCTGAACATGGCGGAGGTGCTGCCATTCCCAGTGGACGACCCAGAGGTCGCGAAGAACGTCAACGAGGAATTGCGCCTGCAATATCGCTACCTCGATTTGCGCCGGCCTGAAATGGTGCGGAATCTTCGCCTGCGCAGCAAAGTGGCCACGGCCACGCGCGTCTATTTTGACGAGCAGGGATTTCTGGAAGTGGAGACGCCGACGCTTTTCAAATCCACGCCCGAAGGCGCCCGCGAATTCTTGGTGCCGAGCCGCGTGCATCCCGGAAAATTTTACGCGCTGCCGCAATCGCCGCAGCAATTCAAACAGATCCTCATGGTCGGTGGTGTGGAGCGATATTTTCAACTGGCCCGCTGCTATCGAGATGAAGATTTGCGCGCCGATCGCCAGCCTGAATTCACTCAAGTCGATCTGGAGATGTCTTTCATCGAGCGCGAGGACATTTACCTTTTGATCGAGGGTTTGCTGAAGCGCATTTGGAAGACGGCGCTGGGGATGGAAATTCCGACGCCATTCAAGCGCATTTCATTTGAAGAGGCGCTGAACCGTTACGGCATCGACAAGCCGGACACCCGCTACGGGATGGAGTTGGTGGATTTCACGGAGGAATTTCGCAAGAGCACGTTCAAGGTTTTCAGCGGCGCAATTGCCGCCGGCGGCGCGGTCAAAGCCCTCAACGCCAAAGGCATGGCCGACGCGACGCAGGGCCAGATCGAAACGATGACTGAATACGCCAAGAGCTTTGGCGCGAAAGGCCTCGCTTACATCAAGGTGGAGAATGGCGAATGGAAATCTCCCATAGTCAAATTTTTCAACGATACGGAAAAAGCGGCGCTGGTTGAAAAGTTGAAGATCGAGGAAGGCGACTTGATTTTGTTCGCCGCCGATCAATGGCTCAATGCCTGCGAAATTCTCGGAAAAATTCGCATTTACTGCGCTGATATTTTGCGGACACGCGGGAAACTAACGATCGATCCGAATCGTTTTGATTTTTTGTGGGTGGTGGATTTTCCATTGCTCGCGTTCGACAAGGAACAGAACCGCTGGTATTCCAGCCATCATCCGTTCACCGCACCGGTGGCGGACGATATTCAATTTCTCACCACCGATCCGAAAAAGGTTCGCGGCCAGCATTACGATATTGTGGTGAACGGCGTGGAGTTGGGCGGGGGATCGATTCGAATTCATCAGCCCGAAGTGCAGAAGATCGTATTCGAGCAGGTGCTGCAAATTCCGCCGGATTTGGTCAAGGCGCGGTTCGGCTACATGCTGGAAGCGTTTCGCTACGGCGCGCCGCCGCACGGCGGCATTGCGCTGGGATTTGATCGCTTGATTGCCATTCTGTGCGGAACGCCCAGCATTCGCGACGTCATTGCCTTCCCCAAAACCGCCAAAGGCGCCGACTTAATGACGGACTCGCCGGCTGGAGTTGAAGCGCGGCAATTGCGCGATTTGTATCTGGAAGTGAAACTTCCGAAGAAAGAGTAAAATTGGAAAGGGGCGCGGCTGTGTCGAAGACCAGCCGCAGCGCGTTTCCATTGCCAGGCGCGTCGGTCAATTCCACGTGGCTGCGGCTGGTCTTCGACACAGCCGCGCTCCGTCTAGCGGGTTGCATCGCTTGCTTGCTTCCAATATTCTTGCCAGCATGAATCGCGTTGCCCTCGGGCTTTTGTTATCCGTTGCGTCTGCGGCCCAAGGCGCCGAAACCACGGCCGCCAGCGCCAGCGATTTTCTCAATTCCCTCGGCGTCTGTGTCCACATCCAGCACGGCTACGACGCCGCGAGAATGGTCGAGCCGTTGAAATATCTCGGCGTGCGGAATGTTCGCGATGGGGCGGACGGCAATTACGACATTTCCGGCCTTCTCAAGGTTCACAGCGATGCAGGAGTCATGGTGGCCTTCGGGCCTGGAAGCGGCGCGTCAGACCACTTTCTCAATCAGCGCACAAAGACAACCAATAGCGCTCTCACCGAAACCATCGCCGCCGCGAAAATTCTGGCGGATGCGGGCGCGCTGCTCGCGGTTGAAGGCCCGAATGAGCCGAATAATTTCGGCGGCGTGCATTACCAGGGGCAGGATTCTGGAATGACCAATGGCACCTGGCTTCCGGTGGCGAGATTTCAGCGCGATCTTTACAACGCCGTCAAACGCGATGCGACTCTCAAGAAATACCCCGTCTTCGGCTCGAGCGAAATGGGCGCGGAAATCGACAATGTCGGATTGCAATACTTGACGATCCCGAACGGCGCGCATTGCCTGATGCCTGATGGAACGCGCTTTGCCGATTTTGCGAATGTCCATAATTACGTCTGCGGCCATCTCAAAGGTCTTATTGACAATCAACCATTCAAGGCAGCCGAAGCGGCGGATGTTCCGGGGATCGATGGATTGTTCGGAAATCACGGGCGAACCTGGCGCATGCATTTTCAGGGCTATCCGGTGGCGGCGCTGGAAACACTGCCCAAGGTGACGACCGAGACAGGCTGGTGGACGGACAACACGCCCGCTGGCGACGACACGCAGGGGAAAGTTTTCCTGAACATGTTCCTCGATCAATTTCAGGCTGGCTGGAAATACACTTTTGTCTACGAGATGATGGATGACCCGGATGGCTCCTGCGGATTTTACAAAAGCGATTACACCACCGCCCGAAAATCCGCCGTTTACCTGCACAATTTAACCTCTATTCTCGCCGATTCCGGAAAGCTGGCAAGCCCGGGCAAGATGACGTGCGACATTTCCAACAAAGCGGAAACGGTGCATGACATGCTCCTTCAAAAAAGCGGCGGAAAATTCTTTCTGGCCGTCTGGAGCGAATTGACGAAGGGCACAAACAGCGTCGAAGTAAAATTTGGCCGCGGCAGATCGGTGAAAGTCTACGATCCGACCGTGGGCACGGATGCTGTGCGGGCGCAAGATCTGCTTGACCGAGTCACTTTGCAGTTGACTGACCACCCCGTTATTCTCGAAATCGCCTCGTAAATCGCCAGCGCCGGCGAGTGACGAGGTGCGGAAACGGGCAGAAACTTCGTGAAGTTCAGTCAATTCCCCGCCGCGCTCGGATTAAGCACCGTTCCCGAGAACAAAACCGTTTTCGTTTGCAAGTCCTCGATGAAAAATACGAATGGGCGGTCAACGTTCATGACAAAAGGCGTGCCTGGCTGAGGAACCGCGCCGGCTGCCACGGTGACTGTCGTGACGGCGGCGGCTACCGTTCCTTTTTCGTCGACTTCGACAACGGCTTGCTGGTTGACCTGCGAGATGTAGAGCTGTTCTGTCGTGGTGATGCCGCTGAAATCAGCCGCCTCACTCGAAAAGGCGTTGGTGATGCCCATGGATTCCAGCGCCGGAATCATGCCGACCGAAAAATTCAGGCTGAATTTGGGCAGATCAATCGTGCCTTGCATCGGTGAAAACGCGGAAGGAACAGTTTGCTGCCACCACGATCCGCTCATCAGATTCACAAAATCCTGCACGTTCGTTCCAGGTCCGGGAAGAAAAACATACATGGCCATATCGCCCCCTTTGTAGGGAAGCTCGATGGCCTGATAGCCGTTCACGGCTGAGTAATTGTAAGTGCCCGTTTGCGACATCATATGCGCCGGGACCTGTCCGCCGCCTTCCGTATAAAACGGCTGGATGCTGGTTTGCTTGGGATCAAACGCGGTTTGCCACGAGCCGCGGAAGTAAACGGCGTTGGCTAGAATCATCTGCGTGCGGGGATCCAGCGAGGCGACGATATCCTTGACTTCGCCGTGGGTTGCCTGCGAAGCCCAGGAATTGATGGTGTGGGAAGCGGTCGGGTTTAGGAAATTGAGCGCCTCAACTTTCGCGCCGAAATACGATTCGTTCTCCTTCAAGAACTCAGGGTTGACCTTCAGGCCTTTTTTATACCAGACCGAATTTGCCGTGGAGAGAAGGAAGCTGGAGCTTTTGGCGCTGACGATGGAGGCGTTGGCCTTGCTGGCCGTCTCGAGCGCGGATGTTTCAAGATTCGTGAGGCCGAGCGTTTGTTGGAATTGAATGAGCGTTTCTCCTGCGGCTCCAAGCGACACCATTTCCAGCGCGGTCGAAGCGCTGTAGGGCGAAATGAAAATGTTCGCCCCGGGGTTTTCCGCGGAAATTTGCTGAAGCAACCCAAACGCGAAGCCGGTGTTGGCATCGGTCAGGGCGACTTGGCTGGCGGTCAGTTCAAGGTGGTTCGTCGCTGGCTTCGCCGCAGCGGCAGACCGTGGCGCTGTGGATGGGGGTGGGGGAATAATGGGCTTGCCCAGCGAAGGCTCACCCAACGTTGTTAACGGCACAACGCCAAGACCAAGGAATGCCAAGACAGCCATAAAGCCGCCGCGGGATGCTGCGACTGCAAATGTTGTTTTGCTCATCTAATCCTGCTCGCTGCTGTCGACAAGGGTGCTCAATTCCTTGCCAGCGATTGCAGGAGTGATAGTGCAACCTCTGTGCCCGTCGCGCAAGCAAATATGGTTTGTTTTACAGTGCGTGCAGGACTGAAAAGATTGGAACAAGAGGAGGACCGAGGGCGCAGAGGTGAAGTCTTCCCGGAATGCGGCGTCAGCCCGCCAAACAATCCCTTCGGGATTTGCGGACAGGTGTTCAATGCAGTTTCAGAAGAGCACCGAATCCCGCTGAAAAAACGGCGAGGAATCCTTTTACCTGCGCTTCCTCGTATTTTCTCCCGTGAAAACAGCTTTTCATCATGGGTGGTGGACGCAGTCCATGAAAACTCCTGTTTAATTTCAAACCAGTTCGCACATTTTGAGGAATTCCGCTTCATCAATAACCTTGATTCCCAGTTCCGCCGCTTTTTCCAACTTGGATCCGGCTTCCGCTCCGGCCAGCACAAAGCTCGTGTTCCTGCTGACGCTGCCAGTCACTTTGCCGCCGAGGGCTTCGATTCGCGCCGCCGCTTCCTCGCGTTTCAGGCTGGGCAGCGTGCCCGTCAAGACGAACGTTTTTCCGCTGAAGGGCAGGCCGGTTTTTGCCGCGGCTTTCTGGCTTTGCGGGCGGATGTTCAGTTCCTTCATTCGCGCGAGGAGTTTCCTGCCTTCGTCGGAACGGAAGTAATCCAACACGCTTTTCGCCGCCACCGGGCCGACTTCGGTGACGATGCCGCCTTCCTTGGGATTTTTACGCTGACTGTGTTCGGCGAAATTCGCGTCCAGCAATTGCCGCATGGCCTGTTCGCTTGATTCTGGATTCGCGTCTTCGTGGTAGGCTAGCACGGCTTTGAGAAGTGGCGAATCGGCGACGTCCTCGATGGTTTCGTGGAAGGCCGCCAATTGCCCGGCGGTCGTCTTGCCGACTTCCGGAATGGCGAGGGCGAAGAGCCATTTCCCCAGCGGCGCGGTTCGCGCGCGCTCAATGGCGGCGACGGCTTTGGCGGCGTTCTTTGGTCCGAAGACGCGTGGCGCGTCCACGGTGCCGAGATTCAATTCCGCGAGTTTCTCCACTGTCAATACAAACAAATCCAACGGCTCGCGAACAAGTTTTCGTTCCACCAATTTGTCCGCCACGATGCCGCCAACGCTTTCAATATCCAGCGCCCCGCGCGCGGTGAAAAACTCCAGGCGCCGGGTCGCCTGGGCTGGACAATGAATGTTCTCACAGCGCCAAGCGACAAATTCAGGATCACGGCGAACAGAGCCGCCGCAAACGGGACAATGACCGCCGATGTGTTTTAGAAAGTCAAAAGGCTCCGACGATGCCGGGCGTTTTTCGACAACCACCTTCACGACCGCTGGAATGACTTCGCCCGCTTTTTCGATCACGACAGTGTCGCCGATGCGGATGTCCTTTCGCTTGATTTCGTCCTCGTTGTGGAGCGTCGCGCGCCCAATGGTGCTGCCGGCGAGAAACACTGGTTCCAATTCCGCCACCGGAGTCAATACTCCTGTGCGACCCACTTGCACCGTCACGCCGCGCAGGCGCGTCTCGGCTTGCTCCGGAGCGTACTTGTAGGCAATGGCCCAGCGCGGCGCTTTGCTGGTGTAGCCGACTTCGTCGCGGAGCGCGAAATTGTTCAACTTGACCACCGCGCCATCGGTTTCATAAGGAAAATTATGGCGCAACTTGTCGAGTTCATCGATGGCGGCGAACAGTTCCTCCTCGCTGTGGCAAATCCAGAATTTCTGCGCCGTCTTGAATCCAAGCTGCTTCAGCCACGCGAGCAATTCGTCCTGGCATTCCGGCGCGGCGCCACCCCGAACCTCTCCGAGACCGTAAAGAAGAATATCCAGCGGACGCTTGGCTACAGTGCGCGGATCAAGCTGCTTGAGCGAGCCGGCGGCGGAGTTGCGGGCGTTGGCGAAAACCTCCTCGCCGGCGGCGGCGCGCTCGGCGTTGAGCTTGGCGAATCCAGCACGTGTCATATAAACTTCGCCACGCACTTCCATGACCTCGGGAAGATTCACATGCGACAGCCGCAAAGGCAGCGAACGAATCGTGCGCAGGTTGGTGGTGATGTTATCGCCGTTGGCGCCATCGCCGCGCGTGGCACCGATGGTCAGGACGCCATTTTCGTAGCGCAAATTGACCGCCAGCCCGTCAATTTTCGGCTCGACCGTCCAGGAAAGTTCCTGGTGGGGCAGCAGCTTTTGCATGCGCGTGACAAAACTTTTGACCTCGCCGGGTGAATAGGTGTTGTCGAGGCTGAGCATCTTGCGGAGATGCCCCACCTGCTCGAAGGACTTGACAGGCTGATCACCCATGCGCTGGGACGGCGAATCCGGCGTGGCCAGTTCGGGGAACTCCTTCTCCAAGTCCAGCAATTCGTGATACAGGCGGTCGTAGGCGGCATCGCCAATTTCCGGGCGCGCCTGGACGTAATAAAGATGATCGTGGCGGCGGATTTCCGCCGCCAGTTCACCGTGGCGTTTTTTGGCTTCGGCCAGCGTCGAATGGCTCACGTCCCGATTTTTCCCAAAAGCCGGGCATTTGGCAAAGAGTTATGTTGCGGGGCAGCCCCGTTGTCGCCGAATTTTTGCTTTACGCTTCCGAAGAACGGCGTATGCTCCGTTTCGCCCGAACGATACCGACGACCTGCCCTCGTGCGAGTGAATGGGTTGTTGCCGTTCCTTTTTCAAACCAAGACCATAAATCTGGAGATTGCATTATGAAGAATGTCCAATTTTCAATTCACTTGACCACTTCGTTATTGACCCTGGCCTTGAGCGCTGTTGTTGCAGCCCAGGACGCCAAGCCAGCCGGCGGCCCCGAAGCCCAGGCGATGGCGGCCATGGCGGAAATGGCAAAGCCCGGCGAAAACCATAAGACGCTGGAGGAAGCGGTCGGCACCTGGAAATACAAAGTCAAATGGTGGATGAGCCCGGACGCCCCGCCCATGGAGGCCAGCGGCGTGAGCGTCACCAAATCCGTGATGGACGGCCGGTATTTCATTTCCGAAAACAGCGGCAAAATGTCCGTGCCCGGGCCGGATGGGAAGCCGATGGACGCGAAATACGAAGGCATGGCCACTGAGGGTTACGACAACACCAAGAAGAAATATGTGGCGTCGTGGATCGATAACATGGGCACGGGCATCATGTTGCTGGAAGGCACCTACGATCCGGCCACCAAGACACTGACCTACGAAGGCGACGAACAGCCGATGCCCGGCGTTACAATGAAGATGCGCCAAAAGGTAAAGGCCTTGGACAAAGACCACCGCATGATGGAATTTTTTCAAATTCAGGCTGGCAAAGAGGTCAAAGTCATGGAAATCACCTACGCGCGGGAAAAGTAGAGCCCAAGCCTGCCACGCTTGAGGGGCAGTTAAGTCAATTCCAAACAGCGGCGGACTTTGTAAAGCATATAATCTTGCCGTCGCGCGAAAGAATTCTACTATCGCGTCGTGGACGCACTCAAAGTCAGCGCAATCTCCAAAACATTTGGCGCAAACCGGGCGGTGGACGGTGTCAGTTTCAACGTCGCCGCCGGCGAGGTCTACGGGCTGCTCGGCCCGAACGGGGCCGGCAAGACCACCACCATCTCGATGGTCTGCGGGCTTCTGCAGCCGGATTCCGGCGAGATTTTCGTCAATGGCAGGGCGTTTTCCGACAGCCCTTCCGATGCAAAAAAAGCGATGGGCGTGACGCCGCAAGACCTGGCGCTTTACGAGGAGCTTTCCGGCCGCGAGAATCTGGAATTTTGGGGGCGCATTGCGGGACTGAAGGCGTCCGAAGCAAAGCAGCGGGGCGCGGAACTTCTGGAGGCCCTTTCGTTGACAGACCGCGCCAAAGATCCTGTCAAGACGTATTCCGGCGGCATGAAACGCCGCATCAATCTCGGCTGCGCCTTGATGCACCGCCCCAAACTTGTTTTGCTTGACGAGCCAACTGTGGGAATCGATCCGCAGGCGCGGAATAAAATTTTGGAATTCATCCTGGCCTTGCGCGCCTCCGGCACGGCCATTCTTTACACGACTCATTACCTCGAAGAAGCGGAGACCCTTTGCCAGCGCATCGGAATCATCGATCACGGAAAAGTGCTGGCCGAGGGCACGCTGGGCCAGTTGCAGGAGCGGCTGGGGCAGGGGCTGGTGTTCACGGTCGAGGCGGATTTTGGCCAAAGCTCGCCCGCGCAATGGGACGGATTCACCGAGCATTTCATGATTTTGCAGAAGTCCGAAAAACAGTTGGTGGTGGCGGCTGTCGGCAAGCGCGATCCGTCCGATTGCCTGAAGGAACTGCTGGCGCTGCCCATTCATTTGCAAAACGTCTCGCTGAAACGGCCCAGCTTGAACGACGTGTTCTTGCAGTTGACAGGCCGCCAGCTTCGCGAGTGACATGCTGCGCGCCCTTATAGAAAAAGATCTGCGGCGGGTATTTCGCAATCCGCTGCCTTGGCTTTTGAATCTGGCGCTGCCCATCGCCATCACGGCCATAGTCGGATTAGTGTTCGGCGGGCAGGGGGGCGACAACAGCATCGGGCGCATTCGATTTGGCGTGGTGGAAAATGACAAGTCAGCGATCTCGGACATTTTGCGCGGCGCGGCGACTCAAGGGAAGGGCGGCCAATTTCTCGAGCCAGTTTTCCTCGAACGCGAAGAGGCCGAGCGGCAATTGAGGGATGACAAACTCGCCGCCATTCTCGTCATTCCCCCGAATTTCACGTCAAACTATTTAATGGGCGAGAAAGTTCAACTCGAACTGATCAAGAATCCGGCCCAGCAAATTCACCCGACAGTTCTGAACGAGCTATTTGGCGTGGTGGTTAGCGGATTAAACGCCATCTCCCGAAACTTGAACGGCGAATTTCCAAAGTGGCGCGCGGTCATCGAGGACAAATCCGACTACCACGACATCGCCCGGTTGGTTGATGAAACGGGGAATAAATTGCACGCCGCCCGCGGCTACCTTTTCCCACCGTTAATCACCTTTACGAACGCGCTGGCCGAGCAAAGCGACGCGGCAGCCAGGCCCGCCACCAACGCAGTCGCCGCCAGCGCGCCGACTGGCGCCGCGAAAGAGCCGGAGCAGAAATTCAATTTGTTCGCCTACATGCTCGTCGGCATGGCGGGTATGTTTCTCCTGATGCTGGCAAGCCAGGGCATGAACGATTTGCACAAGGAATTGCAAAAGCGGACCTTTGAGCGCTACACGACGTTGCACGAGAACTTGCTCCCGTTCATCATCGGGAAGGTGATTTTTACGGCGGTCGTTGTCTCGATCGGCGCGGCCATCATTTTGGGGGCGGGCCAGGTGATGTTTCATTTTCATTGGACGCATCCGCTGCAACTGGCCGCGCTGACGGTCGCCTATGTTGTTTTCTGCGCCGGTTTGATGTCGGTGACGGTCGCGCTCATGCCCGACGAACGGCGGGCCAACGCGCTCAATAATATGCTGTGCATGGTCTTGAGCATGGCTGGCGGCTGCATGTTTCCACCCGACAATATGCCGCTATTCCTGCGCGAGAGCATCATGCCGCTGTTGCCAACGTTTTGGTTTTCGACTGCCGGGCGCGGTCTTTGGTGGCCTGGCGCGGGTTGGAGTTCGCCCGCGGCAAAATTACTGGTGACTGGCATTGCATGCGTCGCCATTGCGGCTTTTGCCTTCAAACGGCGGTTTGGAAAGGGGCTTCGCTAGTGAATCGAATTCTCACCATCGGCCATAATGACCTCCGGATTTTCTTTCGCAGCCGCACCGCCTACGTCTGGCTGTTTCTGATTCCGACGGTGATGGTTTACTTTCTCGGCAGTGTCAACAAGGCGCCCGGCGACGCGCGCGACCGCACCGCGCCGGTGAAAATTTTCAACGACGACACAAATTTTTTGTCGAAAACGCTCCTTGAAGAAATGGGCGCCGAAGGCATGTGGGTGCTCTCGCCGACCAACACCGATAAGCCTGTTCGCGAGCTTCATATTCCCGCCGATTTCACCGAGCGCACGCTGCGCGGCGAACGGACGAAACTCGCATTCATTCACGCCGAGGGGGCGGGGGAAGCGGATGGCGCGATGCTGGACCTTCGCTTGACACGTGCGCTGGTCGGATTGAACGGGCATTTGCTGGAAGCCGTCGGCAAGGAAGGCAGCCTTTCCAATCTCACCGATCAATCGCTGCACGAGATTATGAAGGCGCCGAATCCGGTCACGCTGGATTCGCATTTCGCGGGCCGGAAGCCGGTGCCGTCCGGATACAATTTCTCGCTCCCCGGCAATCTCGTGATGTATGTCATGCTGAACTTGCTGATCTTTGGCGGCACTTCGATGGCGGCCTCCCGCCGCAACGGAGTCATTAAGCGCCTGACCACATCCGCCGCCTCGAAAATGGAAATTGTGCTGGGAAAGATTTACGGCAACACGTTGCTGGGCGCGGCGCAGGTCGCGTATTTCCTTGTGTTGGGAAAAGTTGTTTTTCACGTCAACATTGGAGCGAACTTTCCCGGCGTTTTCCTTGTGCTCCTGCTGCTCTCGTGGGTGGGAGGCACGCTCTGGAGTTTTGGCCGGGTGCGTGCTCGCGTCGGAAGACCGCGTGGTGCCTATATGTGTTCTGGCCGGCCTGATGATGGGCGCGCTCGGCGGCTGCTGGTGGCCGATGGAGATCGCGCCGCCCATTTTTAAAACGGTGGCGCTCTGTTTTCCGACGGGCTGGGCGCTGGCCGCGCTTAATCAACTCATCAGCTTCGGCGCGGGCATTGAAGCGGCATTGCTGCCGATGAGTGTTTTGCTGGCGTTCGGACTCGTGGCAAATGTTTTGGCCATGCGCTTTTTCCGCGCGTAGGCGAAATCGCGAAGCGAGGTAGGGACGCCTCTGGGAAGCGGAACTTCCGCCCGAGGCGTCCGGGGACATTCGCAGATCCTTACGCGTTCGAAAAATGCCACGTCGCCGGACGCCTCGGCGAGGCGTCCCTACCTTTATTTGACAGACATCTTGCCCCAGCAGGCTCCTAGTTTGACCGCGATTTCGTCCGCCATTTCCGCCGCGGCTTTGCTTTCCGCCGCCGCCAGCGCTGAGTAGTTTTTTGTTTTGCCGGATGAATTCCACGGGACCGCTTTGCGAATTTCATCGCGTTCAATCAAATGACCCTTCGCGTCAAGAATACGAATTTCCGCGGCGACTTCCGCTTCGCTGCTGGGCTTGAGGCGGCCGGCCAGGGCGAGCAATTGAATTTCCAAAATAATTTGCGGCTGGCTCGCGCTGGCGCTCGGGAGCGGAATCAATTGGCAGTTCGGCAGATTCTGCGCGAATCGCGCCGAGAGCACGCGGGCGAATCCGGCCTGCGGCAGCTCTTCCCAAATATTGTCTTCCGAGGGGCGCAATTGGTTGTCACCCACCTCCACGAGCATGTGCCGCGCGCGCAGGAAATCGGCGGAACTCAGGCGCAGACCAGTGATGAATGTTTTGTCCGGTGTTATCGGCGAGGCGTGCGACGGCGCCGGCGCCGAAAGATAGTAATACTGGACGCGGTCGGGCTGGCTCAGGCAGCCGGCGGCCATGAGGGCAATAAACGCAGATGCGATTAAATTCCGTTTCTTCATAATCATTTTTCGCTGGCCCGCCCGCGCAGCAGCGATTCAGGGTGGCGCTCCACGAAATCAACCAGGCGGTGCAGGCTTTCGCTGGTGTCCTGCAAGCTGCGCAATGTTTCGACAGCTTGCGGCGGAATGGGTGCCGCGCCCCGCAACACCACCGACAGCTCCGACGAAAGCGCGTCGAGATTTGTCAAAATGCCTGGCAGACTGTTGGTGATGAATTGCACGCCCGCGCCAAATTTATCGAGATTCGTTTGCGCGCTGATCGAAGCGTTGCTGAGATTGCTCACCAGCATGTCCAGTTTGGGGGTGACGTCTGCGGAGAGCAGCGCGAAATTGCTGACGACGGTGTGAATGTCATTCGTATTGACAGCCAGCATCGTGTTCAGCGTTTTGGTGAGCGCGTTGAGATTGTCGGCGGCGGCGGAAACTTTGAAAACCAGCCCGTTGCTGTTGTTGGTGCTGATGAGCGCGCCGAGGGAGCCGATGATGCTCGGAAGCGCTTCGTCCTCCAGAACATCGTCCAATTTTTCCATCACCTTCGCGATTATCGATTGCCGCGCGGGAATCCATGGATATTTGCCAAAGTAATTGGCGTAATTGGACATCTCCCACGCGTGGTAATCGCTTTCCTTCAGCGGGTGCGGCTCAATTTTCAAATCCACCTCCAGCGTCATGCTGACCAGGCCGGAAATGCCAAGCATCGCGGAAACCTCCTTGTTCGCGAGCATCGCATTGAATCCCACGCCGCCTTTGCTGATGCTGTTGACTTTGTGGGGATCCAGTTGCACCACGACCGCGGTGTAAACCCGGTTGGTTTGCGATTGGTCGAAAAACAAATCAATGGATTCGACTTTGCCGATGTTCACCCCGTTGAGGCGGACGGGCGAGCCGACGTCGAGGCCCGTCGCCGCTTCGTCGAAGAATGTCACGTAGCGCTTCTGCCAAAGATCGCTGAGCGGACCCCACAAAACAAAGGCCATGACGCCAAGCGCGAGGCCGCCAATCAAAAAGACTCCCAGCTTGGCCGGATTGAATTCGGTTCGTGTCATAAGGAAGCTGCCGCGGTTTT
The DNA here is from genome assembly GCA_963764165.1 of uncultured Verrucomicrobiae bacterium. GTDB lineage: Bacteria > Verrucomicrobiota > Verrucomicrobiia > Limisphaerales > Palsa-1400 > Palsa-1400. Next base: position 356,628 of record CAVXRD010000001.1, on the reverse strand, counting down.
GTCCCGAGGTTCACGATTCAAAAAACGATGCACGACCGGGTGCGTCGAATTGCGCGCCATCTCGGCGGGATGACCGATTTCGATGATGCCTTGCGTTTCCTTGCACAGCATCATCGCGTTGTCCGCGATGGCGAAAATGCTCGCCAGTTCGTGCGTCACCACGACGAGCGTGGTGCCAAGATTGTCGCGCACGCGAATCATCAAATCGTCCAATTCCCGCGATGAAGTCGGATCAAGCCCCGCGGATGGCTCGTCAAAAAAGAGCAGGCTCGGGTCCAGCGCCATCGCCCGCGCCAGCCCCGCGCGCTTTTTCATGCCGCCGCTGATTTCCGAGGGGAAAAAATGCGCGAAAGCCTCCATGCGAACGAGCGCCAACTTCAGCATGACCAATTCATTGATCGTCGCTCGATCCAGCGTCGTGTGCTCGATCAATGGCAGCGCGACATTTTCCGCCACCGTCAGCGAACTCCAGAGCGCGCCGCTTTGATAAAGCACGCCAAAACGCTGCTGCAAGTCGTATCGCTCCGGCCCTTGCGCGTGCGAATAATTGCGCCCGTGAAAAATAACCTCGCCCGCCAGCGGAGGATTCAGCCCGATGAGATGTTTCAAGAGCGTGCTTTTGCCGCAGCCGCTTTCTCCCATGATGACGAAAATCTCGCCGGGCCTCACTTGAAAGTTCAGGCCGCGCAGCACGGGCTTTCCGCCGTAGCCGCAATCCAGATTGCGCGCTTCGACCGCAAATTTGGAATCGGCGGCGCTCATGCCACTGTTGCGGGCTGCGAACACGCGCCGAAAATGGCGTCCACGATGATGATGAACAAAATGCTTTTGACAACCGATGAAGTCGTCGCCGCGCCCACGCCTTCCGCGCTGCGATCCGCCTTCAATCCGCTCGCGCAGCCGATGCTCGCCACGCCAATGGCAAAGACGATGCTCTTGGCAAGTCCGATTTCCAGGTCGCCCATGTGCAGCGCCCGCCACGTTTCTGACATATACGCGTCGCGCGCCAAACCGAGCACGCCCATTCCCACCAGCAGGCCGCCGACGATCCCCAGCAGATTGGCGTAAAGCACCAGGATTGGCATCATCGCTGTCAAGGCGACGATGCGCGGCAGCACGAGAAATTGCACCGGCGAGAACCCCCAAGTCCGCAGCGCGTCAACTTCCTCCGACGCCTCCATGGTAGCCAGGTGGGCCGCAAAGGCCGCGCCAATCCGGCCCGCCAGAACGATTGAAACCATGATCGGCCCCATCTCGCGCACGAGCGCCACGCCGACAAGATCGGCCACGTAAATTTCCGCGCCGAACTGGCGCAATTGCAGCGCGCCCTGCCAGGCCAGGATGCACCCGGTCAAAAAGCTGATCAATCCGACGATTCCCAGCGAGGCCGGCCCGCATTCCTGCATGACAAGGCGGCATTCATCCCACCGCAGCGCCTTGGGATGGCGCAGGACGTGGAACAGCGCCTGGGCGCATTCGCCCGTGAAATAAACGGCGTGGTAAAGTCCAGCCACGAGTTTTTTGAGTTTAATCCCCGCGCCATAAAAGAAACCGGAGGGCGGCGGAACCGGCTCATCAGGCCATTTGGCGTCGGGCGCGGAATCCAGCAGCTTTTTGAGATGCGGCGGCAGCCCCTCCGCGCTGAATGGGACACGCGAAGCCGCGCATTGGCGGCGCAATTGCAAAAGCACCGCCAGCAGCGTGCTATCCCAGGCTTTGACACCCGCAATCACGCATCTGACCGCGGTGACTTTTCCCGGGACGCCTAATTCCAGCGGCTGCACCGGAGGCGGGCAAGCGCGCCAAACCCAATCGCCCGCAAACGTCATCGTCGTGCGCCCGTTGTCCGTCGCGATATGGAGCGAGGGAGGAGATGTAATCTCCGCATCCGCAAACGAAATCGGCGCATCATCCATAAACGAACATAAAGACCACGAACGGCAGGACGCTAAAGCAACGCCACGGCTCAGACAAGGTTCGTTTTGGCACCGGGCATCGCCGCGCCGACCTTTGCCGGAAACCCGTCCTGGAGGGTGCAAGCTGGGTGCAAAAACGGTAGGTGCAATAGGGTGAAATAGAGTGCAACAGTTTTTCCTGGAATGTTGAAAATCCCGCGTGGGAATGTAGTGAAACATCCGTCGATGTGGCCCCGCTGGAAGAGCGCCCAGACTGCCGCGCCTGAGCATGAAGTCGCCCGCGGCGCCGCCTCCCTCAATATGACCCTGCATAAGCATGGGCGCATTTTGGCACGGATATCGTGTGGTGGAAAACCTACCAGAGTGTTTTTGAAGCGATTTTTGGAGAAAAATTAGGAAAATTGAATCTGGAACGACCGAACTCAGGAAAAGAGGCCAGAGGGGGACTTCAACGCAAGGGCGCAAAGGCACGCGCAGCCGCAACCAAAAAAAAGTTCACTCCCTCCGGTTCAACGCGCTATGACTGGTCTTCGACGCAGTTGCGCGCCACACCCGTGGCCTGATTTACACTCACGTCGTATTTGGCGTTGTCTTAGTGGGTTCGTGATCGGAATTGACCGCTTCTCCAATTAAGGGGCTTCCAACTTTGACTGGGATGGGATCCTCGGGTATTTGGGATTTGACGCCTACCGCTGCTTCATCATCTTCCACGAAGGAAAGCTTTGATGCAAACCGCTGCCTCCTTTCTGCAATGAGGCGGGTGCGGTTCAGCCATTTCTCTTTGGACGATGGATCCTTCTCAATATTCAGGCTGTCGTAATATTGTTGGGCTTTGGCCTTTTCCGTCCAAGTTACGCTGCCATTAAAATCTTTGCCTTGTTCCAGCTTTACCATTTGTTCGCGAATGTGGCCGAGGATGGCCCGGAAAAACTCTTGGAGAAGGCACATGAAACAATCTGCAAAATCTTTGCGCTCTCGGGCCTTTGCGTCTTGGCGTTAAATTACCCCATCGGATCCGGGGAAGGGATTTAACGCAAGGGCCGCAGAGTCGCAAGGATCAGATGCTTCAATGGTCCGAGGCGGGGTCGAGCAACCCCCCTTGCAAATCTCGATGCCCATGCAAAGGGCGCCTCAGCACGACTTCCCCGGCCACGATTTGATAAAACAAGATGTGCCTTCCAAATGGCCGGAGCACGGGAAAGAAACGCCAATCCCGCAATTTTGGATGCGCAAACCCGCCAGCCGGGCCAATGTTTGGATGGTGAGAAAGCAGCCCGCAGACTGTTTCCACGGCGTTAAGATAGCGATCAGCCACGGCGACACCCGCGTTCGAGACGTACCACCCATATTGCCGCTCAATATCGGCGAGGAATGTGTCCGTTTTACGGACGTTCATCAGGCCGAAGGGTTTGGTCGCGCCTGAGATCGCTCCCGAATCCCAGCGAAATCCGCGCCTGTCAGCAGTGTGGCAGGTTCGTCAGCGGCGGCCAGCAGCCACGCTTCCAATTCCGGTGTCGCCGCGACACGGGCGGATTGCTGATCGCGGACGGCTCGAAGAATATCGTTAACGAGATCGCTCGCATCCGCGCAAACGCCTTCGCGGATTTGCTCCTGAAGAAAATCTTCAACATCTTTAGCGAGCGCGATTTCCATATTGAACATTAACATAAGAACGCCAACGCCATTTTCAAGAAGTATTGACGCCACTCCTCGGGGATCGGCCAAAACAATCGGCAAAATCTTTGCGCCCTTTGTAGTGCTATTTCGGAAAACTCTTCATTTTTGGCAAAGTTTTAGGCGGCGAGTTTGGTCAATTTGTCCACGTCCGCTTTGCGGGCGGTCAAGAGCGCAGTAATGGTGGTGCGCCCTTTCTCGGTGACAACATAGCGGTGGGTGCCGCTGACTTTGGCGATCAAGCCATGCGCTCGCAGGAGCCGCAGTCGGCGTCCAATCCAGCCCATTCTGCGTTTGAGTTCGCGGTCATCGCACCGGCTGGGAAAATAGGCCTGCCGAATGTCTCGACTGCGAAAGCCGTTGAGGGCGTACTCTCCCTGGCTGACCATTTCCAAAAGGCGTCCGTCCTCCGGGGCCCAAGGATTGAGGGCGCGGTAGCGCCGCCCCGCCTGCCGCAGGGGCTTGCAGCATTTTTCAACCCATTGGAACAGCGGCACCGTTCCGCTGACGGATCCCAACGCCTGCAAATAACGTTCATTGGCCCGGTGAGAGATTTCTTTGCGCCGTTTCAGGTCGGCCAGCCCCCGGCGCAATGTCAGCCAGCGTTTGGCCTCCTTGGGCCGGCCTTCCGGTTTGCGATAAACTTTAAATTCCTCCGGGTGCGTCACCGTCGTTTCGATCCGCAAAACCGAGCCCTGCTTGTCGTAAAATTTGATCGAGTTGCCGTTAAGACTGTGCTTGACCCGCACGCCCTCCGGCCGCCGTTTGGTGTCGCTGGTGATTTCGCCCTCAAACTGGCCGTACACCCTGCCCGTGCTGATGGGAACGTATCGGCCCAAAAACCTCATCACGTCCGCGCTGGAAAAGGAACTGATGGCATGGTGAACCAGGCTGGGATAAAGCCGGGCCAGGCTCTCGGGCTCCTTGAAAATGACATCGGTGGCATATTCGGTGTCCGAAGCGCTCCAATAGTATTTGAGGTTCAGCGGCTGGCAAATCGACCGGTGCAGGGGATGAACCTCATTGAGCAGCCGGCCCAGCTCCTTGGGCCAGTCAGTTTGCAGTTGCTGGTCCAGCAGGCCTTGAGCGCGCCCCATATCGGCCACCCGCAAAAAGGTGTTCTCCTTCTTTTGATAGGCAATGCCTGCCTGATCCAACTGCTTTCCCAGCCAATGCCGGCCATTGAGGCAGATATTAATCTGGAAGGGAAACCAGGTTTGCAGGCGCAGGTGCATGAAGCCAAACTTGGAATGCTCGAAATAGAAATAAAGATGGCTGCACTTGCGCTGCTGAACCTTCACCTCAATGTGTTTGGTTTGGGGGTTTCCGACGACTTGAAAGGACATGCAGGGTTCCGTGCAATTGAGAATGGCGATCAGTCCCTCGGTGATTTTATCGCGGGCGGCAATCTTGCGCGCCACCTCCTCCTTGCTGGTTTGGCTGGAGGGGACGAAAAGAAAAGGCCGCCCGGCTGTTTGTGCCAGGGCCCTGGCTTTGTCTTTGACCGCTTTGGTGGTCCGTTCGACCAACTGGCTGAAATCCTTGATCAGAATGTGGCAGGCGTTCAAGTAGGCCTCCATCACCTGGGGGCCGTACAACTGGCGCAGCGTCCCGCGCAATCGCAGGCGATCAAAGCCCGAAAGAACTCCTAGAATTGAGGAAGCATGTTTGTGTACAAAAGAGTTGGAAGCGCCGTCATGGGTAAGCGGTTTGTTTTGCATACATCCAATCTTACCCAGACCGGACGGCGCTTTCCTCTTATTTTTGGTTGCGGCTTTGCCGCGCTGTGCCCTGGCGTCCTGGCGCTAATGTCCCTCTTTGAAGCCGGGGAAGGGGGTTTTTAACGCAAGGGTGCGAGGGCGCAGCGCGGCCAGCCGCAACCAAAAAAAGTTCCTCGCCGTTTTCAGTGGAGTGCGGATTTGTCTTTGTCTTCCTCTGCGCACTCATCTTCTCTGCGCGAGAGTTCTCTTCCCACTGGCCGGGCGCGTTGACGGAAGTCTCTTCGTGGCCTTTGCGTGCTTGTTGTTCAATCCTCTTGCCGTTTCCGGCTGGCCCGGCAATGCCATGCGCGCTACGCCCTCGGCAACCTGAAAAAAGACCTTTAACAACAAGGACACGAGGTCGCGAAGACACGCCGGCCCGAAAATGTAGCGGAATGTAGCGGAAGTGTTACCTAATTGTAGCGTCGTAAATGCCTTGTAATCAACAATGTAACCGATGTTACCTATTTTTGGAGATTATATATTGTATTGATTAGAAGGAGCGATGCGACGATGAATCTGCCGCGGCGCGTTGTTAGGGTGTGATTGGAACAGGGTGACAATATTTGGGCGGGCACGCAGGTCCGCCCTACCAAATTGAGGTAGGGCGGTGCTGCGTCGCCGCCCCAATATTCTTGAAGGCCTCACCCACCTCTAATCATACGTGCATTGTAATGCATCGGCGCGCCGTTTGTTTCGACTTGCGGCGGCTGGTCTGTGTCACAGCAGCGTGCCGTCGGATTTTCCCGAAAAGGCTGGAAAAACAATTGACAAAGGTGGGTGCCTTCCGCCACCTTCCCGCTCCGTCGGCATTGGCAGCCGTCTACTCATGAACCCGCTGCGTCTTTTGGTTGGGGCAGGGGCTTTGTCGTTCGCCGCCGCGGCTGCGTTTGGACAGGGCACGGCATTTTTCTATCAAGGCCAATTAAACGCTGGCGGACGCTCCGCCAACGGCAGCTTCGATTTCGTTTTCTCCCTTTGCGACACAGCAGGAACGCCGGGCGGAATAACGACGAATTCCGCTGTCGCGGTCAGCAACGGGCTTTTTTCCGTTTCCTTGGATTTTGGCTCCGCCATTTACAGTGCCTCGAATGGCTGGCTCGAAATCGCGGTGCGGACGAACGGCGGTGGAGCTTTCACGACGCTGGCGCCGATGCAGCCCATTCTTGCGACGCCGCATGCTTTAATGGCTGACACTGCCAGCAATCTTGCCGGTCCGTTGCCAGCCTCCCAACTCAGCGGCGCTTATCCGGCGAATGTCATTTTTGACAACGCCACGAATCAGTTCGCCGGAATCTTCTCCGGCGATGGCACGAGCCTCGAAAACGTCGATGCCGCATGGCTCAACGGAATTCCCGGCTCGAATTACGCGATGCTCAATGACCTCACAAATTACGCGCTGGCGAATTCGGTTTCGAACAGCGCCGCAGGCTCGGCGATTCCCGCGATCACCGTCTTCGATGCGGCGGGGACGAATCAGTTTGTAATTCCTGCCGGAATATCCCGGATCATGGTTGAAGTTTGGGGTGGTGGCGGCGGCGGTGGAAGCGCGGGAAGCGGCGCGCATGGCGCTGGCGGCGGCGCCGGGGGCTATGGGAAGGGCGTATTTAGCGTCTCGCCGGGAGCGGGATACACGGTTGTTATAGGTGCTGGAGGTGTGGCGGCGACCGCGGGGGGCATGACGAGCTTCGGAAATTTGATCAGTGCGACAGGCGGGGCGGGCGGCTCCAATTCATTAAGTTTCGGAATCGGTGGAGCGGGCGGGACAAGTTCTGCGCCGATTAACATAACCGGCGGAACTGGCCAATGGAGTAACGCGGTCGGCGGCAATTATGGCGGAAGCGCCGCCAACGGTGGTTCTGGCGGTTATGGCGATTCAGGGTCAGGCGCTGGAAACGGATTGGCGCCCGGCGGAGGGGGTGGCGGCGGGGAAGGGGATGCCGGTGGCCTCGGAGGACACGGACGGGTGATTATATATTATTGAGGGAGTTAAAACGACTTCCCGAAGGTAGCGCCTCGCCGAGGCGTCCGGTTGCGCGGGATAAATGCCGCAGTAGCCGCATATATAAAGCTTCACCCCCGCCGCCTCGGCGAGGCGTCCCTACCAGATTGATTTTGCGACGATCCAAAAGGCAATTTGCGCGATTGACACCTTGCGGCGAGCCGCTATCTTCTCACACTCTGATTTGCGGTCTGCCCGCTCAGGACGGGGCCGTCGCCTCCCCGGGAAAATGTGGCAACGTCTGGTTAATCTAATAAAGAAATGAAACGTCAGTATCAACCGTCAAAGATCCGGCGCAAGCGCCAACACGGCTTTTTGAATCGCAATTCAAGCAAGAGCGGGCGCGCCACCCTGGCCAATCGCCGCCGCGTGGGCCGCCGCCGCCTTACCCCGGTTTAATTGCGCTCAATCGCATGGCCCAAACGCCATCTTCGCGTTTGACCTTTCCGCGTGCCAGCCGCCTCAAGATGCGGGGTGAATTTGCCCGCGCCAAGGCCCAAGGCCGCCGATTGGTCTGCGGCTGTCTGATTGCCAATGTCCTGCCGCGTCCGGCGGGGCAATCGAGCCGTCTTGGCGTTGTCACGAGCCGGAAGATTGGGGGCGCCGTGGTGCGCAGCCGGGCTCGCCGTTTGTTGCGCGAAGGCTTTCGCCTGCATCAGCATGGTTTGTCGAAACCGGTGGACTTGGTGTTGATCGCACGTCCGTCCATTGCCGGCAAGAAGCTGGCTGAGGTCGAAAACGACTTGGTGCGCGTTCTCCGTCAGGCGGGTTTGGAATAGGGCTGCTAACGGGTCTGGCGCATGAATATCGTTCAATTTAGCCTCAGCTTCTGCATCCGTCTCTATCAGCTTTTTATTTCGCCGATATTGGTCTTCATTTTGGGGCCTTCGGCGCGCTGCCGTTTTAATCCGAGCTGCTCGCAATATGCGCGGGAGGCCATCGAAAAGCATGGGGTCATTCGCGGCGGGTGGCTGGCGTTGCGCCGTTTGGGGCGATGCCATCCGTGGGGCAAGTGCGGCGATGATCCGTGCCCGCCGCCTTCACGTTCGGTAAAACATACTTTGCGGACTTCTGGAATTTGCCATGGATCGTAAATCGATCATTATCCTTGTCGCTGCCATCGCGCTCTACTTTGTAGCGTCGCCGGTGATCGACCATTATTTTCCGCCCAAGAAGGTGGTGTTGCCGCCGCCCAGCGCAATTCATCCGCAAGCGCGATTGACCAACGCTCCGCAGCCCAACAGCAGCGCATCCAATACGGCGATTGCATCGCCGGGCGCGCCACAGTCGTCGACGAATGCGACGTCCCGCAACGAAGGCCCAGAGCAAATCATCTCCGTCACCAATGAGGATTTAATTTTCCACTTCACTTCTCATGGCGGCGGTGTGAAGGACATTGAATTGCGCAATTTTCAGGCGGTGGTTCGCCGTCCCGGCCAGCCCGCTCCTTCCAGCAACGAGCTGGCCTGTCTGAACCACAACGCGACGCTTCCGATTTTTGCGCTGATGGGATCCGATCTCGACGGCACCGGAGATTTTGAGCTTTCCAGGAAGGGCGATGTCGTTCACGCCGAGAAGAAGTTTCATAACGGTTTGCGAGTCGTGAAGGAATTCACGCCGGGGACGAATTACATGTTCAAGGCGCGTCTGTGGCTGGAGAATTCCACTGCGCAGCCATTGGCGCTGCCGGATCGCGATATTGTCATTGGCACTGCGACGGCCATCGGCCCGCTGGATGATCCCACGGCGATTGGAGGGCTCTGGTTCAACGGCGTAAAATCCACCAAAATCCGCGACGGATGGTATGCTAATCGCCTTTTCGGGTGCGTGCCCGGCACCGGAACGCCGCGCTGGCGCTTTGAAGACGGCGCCACCAATGTGGTTTGGGCGGCGGTGGACAATCAGTTTTTTGCGCTCGCCGCAATACCACCGACAAACGCCGCCGAAGTCATCATCGACAAGATCCGGGTGGATCCGCCGGATATGAGCGGCCCCACCAACGCGATGACGGCCTACCTGACAAATGGCTATCAGGCATCCCTCGTTTACCCAAGCGCCACCCTGGCCGCCAGCCAAACGATTGAGTCCGACTTCACTTTCTACGCTGGGCCGAAGGAATACAACCGCCTGGCCCACATCGGCGAGGCGATGGACAACAACCTGGACCTGATCATGGATTTCACAGGTTTTTGGGGTTACGTGCCCAAGCTGATGCTCTTGACTTTGAACGGGCTCCACAGCCTGCTGGGGGCGTCGTACTGGCTCGATATCGTCATCATCACGTTTGTGCTGAAGATGGTGTTCTGGCCGCTCACGGCGTCAGCCAACAAATCCCAGAAGCGCATGCAAGCGCTGCAGCCGCAACTCAAGGCGATCTCCGAGAAATACAAGGACGATGCCGTCAAGAAGAACGAGAAAACGCTGGAATTTTACAAGCAGAACAAGATCAACCCGATGGGCAGTTGCATCCCGAGCATGCTTCAATTGCCGGTGTTCATTGGCTTCTATTCGATGCTGCGCGGGGCCATTGAATTGCGGGGCGCGCATTTTCTGTGGGCGTGGGATCTTTCGCAGCCGGACACCATTGCCTCGATTACGCTGCCGTTTGTCGGAAGCCTCCCCATTAACCCGCTTCCTCTCATCATGGGCGCGACCCAGCTTTGGCAATCGCATACCATGCCGCCATCGCCCGGGATGGATCCCGCCCAGCAAAAATTGATGCGCTGGATGCCGCTGATGATGATCGTATTTTTCTACCGGATGTCCGCCGGTTTGACGCTTTATTGGACGGTCAGCACGCTGCTGAGCATTTTGCAATTGAAGCTGACCAGGACGACCGACAGCAACGCGCCAGTCACCGTTGCCGCCGTGCCGGTCAGGAAAAAAAGATAGCCAATGTTTGACAGCCGGGCTATATTGCCCGGAGAAAGTAGTTGGGTTCTATGCCTGAGCAAGCCAAAGCCATACTCGAAGAAATCCTCAAGACACTGGGATTTGAAGCGACCGTCGAAGAACATCCTCTGGACGACGGTGTTTTCCTCGACGTCAAAACGGACGACTCGGGCCGCTTGATTGGCCGCCAGGGGCAGACGTTATCCGACCTTCAGTATATCACCAACCGGATGCTTTTTCAGAAGGATCAAAACGCTCCCAAGGTTCTCATCGATGTCGGCGGCTACCGTTCCAAGGCCCGCGAAGCTCTCGTGCAAAAAGCGCAGGCTGCCGCCGAGAAGGTGCGCCGCTGGGGCGATGTCGTCGAGATGGAGCCGATGAGCGCGTTTGATCGGCGCGTCATTTACAATTCCTTGAAGGACGACCCGGGCATCGAAGCCAGCAGCGTCGAAGTCGAGGGCACGACCAAGAAGGCGATTCTGCTGCGGCCAAAGCATTGATTTCCGTTGGGCGCGATGGTGGCGCCGCGCGATATGATCAAAATTAATCTCGCGCCGTCCCAAGACATTCGGATTTTTCCCAATCGCGACGAATTGAGCCGCGCTGCCGCGGAGGAAGCGGCTTCCATTTTGAACGACGCCATTGCGCGGCAGGGCAGGGCGCGCTTTATAGCCGCGACGGGAGCTTCGCAGATTCATTTTCTGTCGGCATTGGCATCGCGCAAAGATGTCGACTGGAGCCGCACGGAAATGTTTCATCTTGACGAGTACATTGGGCTGCCTGCCACGCATCAGGCGAGCTTTCGGAAATATCTTCTGGAGCGGCTTATTCAGCCCGCGTGCATTTCCCAATACCATCTTCTTTACGGCGAAGCGGAGCCGGGCGGTGTCTGCCGCGCGGTGGGCGCGGCTTTGAACGCAGCGCCGATTGATGTGGCCTTCGTCGGCATCGGCGAAAATGGGCATCTTGCCTTCAACGATCCGCCCGCTGACTTTGTGACGGAGGAGCCTTACATTGTCGTCACTCTGGACGAGGCGTGCCGCCGTCAACAATGGGGAGAAGGCTGGTTTCCGACTTTGGAGGACGTGCCGTTGCGCGCCATCTCCATGTCGATTCAGCAAATTCTCAAGGCGAAGCAGATCCTCTGCATTGTCCCGGACGCCCGCAAAGCCAAGGCAGTGGCGGAATGTTTGACAGGAGAAATTAATCCCGCCGCTCCCGCTTCCGCGCTGCGGTGGCATTCGGGTGTGAAATACTTTCTGGATGCGGCGTCTGCCGCGAACCTTGCCGCGCTCGAAAGGAGTCAGTAGGCAGGTACGCCTCGCCGAGGCGTCCCTACCTCGCTTCGCGATGCGCGGTTACTCGCGGAAACCAAGGGTCTCGATCAATTTCCCGTCCTCAATTTTTCTCCGGGCAGCCGCGAACAACGATGGATGCCACGGGTCGAGCGTGAAGCGCAATTGATTTGTGAAGCCCAAGTAAGCGCCGGTGTTGAGATCATACAAATGCCCTTTCTCCGCCAAAATCACATTTTGCGAAATCGGCTTTTCCAGCGCCTCATTGCCGCCCGCCTGCGAGAGTGACTCGCTCATCGAATATTCCGCGTTCCGCTCGAACGCGAGGATGTTTGCCGCCCCGGTGTAGTATTGGTGCAAGCGAACGTGGTCCGAGGCGTCCAGTGGAACTGGCGGCGCCTTCAATTTGCCTGAGAGCCACGCCGCCAAATTGCTCGTTCCGCTCATTTTGTTGCCAAGGCGATTCTTCGCATAGTCCGCCGGATCGAACGGGCATTTTCCTGAGGTGTCCACATGAATTGCGTTCGTTATTCGCAGCTTGCAGTGCCCATCGAATGTTCCGGGCTCCGCATCGTAGAGCACCGTGTTTTGCGCCGCGAAGGCGTTGACCTTCGCGGCGGTCACGTCGTCGAGGGCGGCGGCGTCTGTCAATATAAGAACGCCCGAGCCGGGCATCATGCCTGTGTCCAACTCATCCGTGGCGAGAAACACGGGATCATAGCCCAAATCCTGCAATGCCTTGAGCCAGCCATCCCTCATTTGGATCATGTGGTTGTTGGCGGCTTCGTAACTGGAAAAACGCCGCTGCCACGTCACGCCGTCGGGCGCGGACTCCAGCATCCAATCGAGTTGAATGCTTGGCTGGGAATACAAAATGTAAATGGACGATCTCGTCCTCAGCGCCGGACGAATGAAAATCTTGGCCAGCGGCGAAGCCATCTCTTTGAGAACCGGGGCCAGCGCCTTTGCCTTGGGCGTCAGCGCGTAGTCGTCGCGTGTGAAGTCAATGCAGTCCTCGCTCCACCAGACGATGCATCCGCGATCGCCCTCGAGCAAGAGATGCCACAGGCGGCGGCGCGCGTGGTTGGTGTCGTTCTCAAAAACCGTAGTGAGAACTGGCTTGAACGCCATGAACGATTCCAGAATCTCGCGCGAGCTGCCAATATCATAGGCCTCGACCCAGTCCATCTCATCCGCCAGATGCCGAAAATCATATCCGCCGAACGCGCTCGGCATTTGCGTTCCTTCGATGCCGACGGGCGTTTCTGGATCGATGTGATGCGCTGCAATCGTGAGAGTTTGCAAGGTGTCCATCAGCGAACGATCCATGAAACTGCGGAAGTCCGCCCACGGGGCGAAGTTCCAACGCAGGGGATTTTGCCTTGCCAACTCTTTGTCGAATTTCATCGCGCGCAACTCCGGCCAATCGGCTTTGACGCCAGGTTTTTGGCCGGACATGCGCGCTTTGATTTCGTCGGTGGTGAAGGGCGTGACCTCGTCCCAATTGGAAAATGCGGTCTCCCATTCCGCATTCAGCGCGGCCAAAGTCGAATATCGTCCATGCAGCCATTTCCGAAACGCGGCGAGCGACGCGGGGCTGAAATCGTAATCGAACGGGTTGGCTGAATACGTCGTGGAAAGTTCGTCGCGCAAATTGTAGGCGAGCGGGTGGTGCTGAGCGTTTTGCGAGGCGATGCGCGTCACTTCCTTGCTTGCCCAATCACGCCATTCAGGATCGACAAGGCAATAGTCTCGCGTCATCGCGGATTTTGGCCGCCCGTTTTTGTTCCACTCGGTGACAAATTTATCCCAGTCGCGAACATTGGAATTGAACTTCAGGCACAGCCCGCGATTGACCATGTTCTCAACGTAATATGGAAAATGATTCTCCAAAGCAGGCGCGGGATCCGCCTCGCCTGAAACCATTGTAGTATTGATGCCCATTTCTTTGAGGCGCTGATAGAAAAGCGGAAGTTTGTCCGGCTTGCGCCCCGGACTTTCGCCAATCCACATGATCGTGCGATAGTCGTTCCAAGGGCGCAGGCCCCGCGGTGCCTCTGCCCGCAAATTGACGTCAACAAAAATTATGGCAAGCCGCAGCAAAAAGGCGCACGACAAGAATCTTCTGGCTTTCCTCTCATTAACACCCCGCTTCAGCGGGGAGGCCCCATGCGAGCGAAGAGGAAACCGTTTTAACGGTTTCCGGTCTTGCCGCGCCGAAATTGCGGGTGGAACGTTACGGGGCGAAGTGACGCGATGCCAAAACCGTTGAAACGGTTTTTGTCGGGCCGACGGCGCCCGCACCCCGCTGAAGCGGGGTGTTAATGAGAGGTACGGGAAACAGAACATCTGCGGTCTGCATAAAAATTCTTCCCGCTGCTTTGACGAATGTTCCTCGTATTTTTTTCGTCTCACGCCGCACGGCAAAAGTTGAAAACTTTTCCGCATGGCTGCCGCTCACTTCTTTTTCTTTTTCAGCTCAGCCTTGGTCTCGGCTTGCAGCACATCCAATTCGTCCCGCAGCTTTTCCTTGTCCGCTCGTTTCATGCGGTCGATGAAAAGGATTCCGTTCAAATGATCGAGTTCGTGTTGAACGGCCCGGGCCAGCAATCCGCCCGCGCGAAATTTGATTTCCTCGCCCTTCTCATTCGTGGCGGTTACGTCCACTTTCGCTGGGCGGCTGATATCCGCGTAAATCTCGGGGAAGCTCAGGCAGCCCTCGGGGCCTTCCTCGGGATCGGCAACGGGTTCCACTTTGGGATTGATCAGCACCAGCGGCATGAACGGCTCCACCACCGCCGGCTTGCCGTCGAGTTCAAGCGTGGACGGGCGTTCCGTCGAAGCCCGCACGTCCACCACTGTCAACTGCAATGCCTTGCCGACTTGCTGGGCCGCGAGGCCTACGCCTTTCGACACGTACATTGTGTCGAACATGTCGGCGATCAGTTTCTCGATCTCGGGCGTGACTTTTTCAATCCGCGCCCCTTTTTGCCGCAAGGCCGGATGCCCGTATTTGACAACCTCCAAGATCATGCGCTTACGCTGGCTCGTTCAACATCGCCGCGAGTTGCGGAATCGTCGGGCTCTGCGCCGAGCGGACGTAATAACCGCTGGTTGTGACGCCCGTTAGGACGCTCATCGCGTTGTCAAAGCCAAGCAATTTTCCAAGGCAGAAGCCGGAATTGAAATGATCGCCCGCGCCGGTGGTGATCAGCGGCTTGGGCGTGAACGGCCCTTCCACCATCGCGCCCTGGCCCTTCGTAATCGCCAGCGCGTAGGAAACTGGATGCACCACCAGTGTGCCGCATTTCAACTGTTTCGCGATCGCAATGCAAAAATCCATCAACGCATCCGGCGTGGTGGATGCCGGTTTCATCCCGAGCACGTTGCCGATTTCGTATGCCTCCTTCTCGTTCAACCCGAGGATGACATCGAAATAAGGCTCAAATTTCCCGATCAAATCCAGCGCGCGCAAAATGTCCTCCTTCGTGCGTTTCTCGGGGTCGGCCAGATCGAAGAAAATCGTGCGGCGCGGGCCTTTCATCGACGGGCAGATTTCAGAGAGGATCGCTTCCCAGACATCACTCATGTAGGGGAGCATTGTCCAATTGACAAAGCCGACGAGGTCCGACGAGCCGAATTTCGCGGCGAACTTGTCGCGTCCGAATCGTGCCTGGATATTCGGCCAGGTCACTTCTTTGAGCGTGTAATGTTTGCCAACCATCACCTTGCCGTCGTCGAATTCAAGGGCGTCTGTGGTTCCGGGATCGCCGATGCTGTAGACTTCCGCCTTTTTCGAGAAGTCACTGAAGATGGGGTGAAGCGCGGGATAACCCAGCACGCCGAGATACGTCACGCGCACGCCAAAACTGGCCAGGGCATTGGCCATGATCGGGCCGTTGCCGCCGAGCTTGGTAATTTGTTTGACAAGCTCCAGGTTGGTGCTTCTGCCGGCGGCGGCGGCGAAACGCGAGGCCAGTTGCGCGATGGTCGGCAGGCGCTGGTAGACTTCCGCATTTTCGCGTTTGTCAACGACGTGGAGAATTTCGTCGACGAAGCCATCCAGCCCGACAAAGGCGCTCAGATGTGTCGCCCGTTCCTGCTGGGCCATCAATGCTTGCGCGCACTGCGCGCGAAGTTGTTGTGTATTCATGTATGTAATTGGGAAATAGCGTGTGTCTCTTGTGCCGTTAATCCATTTCGATTCCCGCGACTTTTAAAATCCGCTCAAGATCATCGTCGCTGAAAAATTTAATTTCGACTGAGCCCCTGCCATATTTATAACGGATCGCGACTTTGGTGCCGAAACGCTCCTGAAATTTGTTCTGCACCGCCATGACGTGGGCATCCGTCTTCGGCGGAGCGGGAGTTGGTTTGGGCGCGCTTTTTTCGGGGGCCGGTTTCTGCAGCTCAACGATCAATTCCTCGGTCTGGCGGACATTGAGTGCGTCCTTCAACACCCGTTCCGCCGCGGTTTGCTGCGTTTCAGGAAGCGGCAATCCAAGAATTACTTTCGCATGGCCCACCGAGAGGCGGCCATCGCGAACAAATGTCTGCAGCGCCTGCGGCAACTTCAACAACCGCAGCGCATTTGCCACCACCGCGCGGCTCTTGCCGACCTTGACGGCGGCCTGTTCCTGCGTGAGTTGGAACTGGCTGACGAGTTGCGCGTAACCTTGGGCTTCTTCGATGGCATTGAGGTTCTCGCGCTGCAAATTTTCGATGAGCGCCATCTCTAGGACAGCGCGGTCATCCGCTTCGCGAACAATAACCGGCACTTCAGTCAGCGACGCCAATTGCGCCGCCCGCCATCGCCGTTCACCCGCGATGATTTCGTAGCCGTCGCCCACGGCGCGAACAATCAACGGCTGCACAATGCCCTGTTCCTTGATGGAATCGGCCAATTCCTGGAGCGATTCCGGGGCGAAATCCTTGCGTGGTTGAAAAGGGCAGGGATGCAATTGCTTGACAGGGACACGGCGCACCTGCTCGCCGCCAGCCGGAGCGGGCGTCGGGACGGGCGGCGCGGAATCTTTTCCAGCCGCGGGAGCTGGAGAAGGCGCGCCGCTGAACAGGGCGCCAAGTCCGCGCCCCAATGCAGGTTTAGCCATGGTGGTTACGCTAACGGCATTCGTTCCGTGGTAAAAGCGAAAAGTAAACGCAACGGGCTGCGGAGCGCAGGACAAATTCTTCTGCTGCTGGGTGCGTTGAAGGTGGCAGAGGCGTCTCGCCTCTGACGGGGCTTGGGCCTGTTATTTCGTGGATGGTACAAATATGGCGTGCCTGACGGCACTCACCGGCCATGGCATTTCGACAGCTTCCCGCGATAACAGCGATTGGCTCGGATCGGAAAAAGGGTCACACATAAGTGCCCATTTGCGTCCGGTGGCTGGGCTAAAGTCGAAAGTATTGCCTGTCCGTCGGCGCTGGGATGTTATAGGGATGACCAAGTATGGATTACAAACAGATTATCACCATCGAGGCCGGCAAGCGCGGCGGGCGTCCGTGCATCCGAAGGATGCGAATTGCCGTGGCCGACGTGCTTGGCTGGCTGGCTGCGGGGATGACGCACGCTGAAATTATTGGCGACTTTCCTGAATTGACGGAGGAAGACATCCGGGCTTGTCTCGAATACGCCTCTGAACGCGAACGCCGCCTCGTCACTGTGGCCGGATGAAACTGCTGTTCGACCAGAACTTGAGCTTCAAATTGGAGAAGGATCTGGAGGATGTGTTTCCAGAGTCGAGCCAAGTGAGATTGGTCGGGATGCACGAAGCCGGGGACGACGAAATTTGGGAGTGCGCGTGGGTGCATGGCTTCACAGTGGTCTCGAAGGATTCAGATTCGACAAAGTATCTTGCGATGTAAAACCGGAAGACGAGGAACTCAGCGGCGAAGCTCACGAGCAGGTCGGTTCAACCGGCACGGCCAACACCGGTTTTTCCCGGACCTTGCCGCAGGTTCTAATTTTCTGTGCAGCCGAATCGTCTAAGTGTAGCATCGCTGGTCAATTTTAGATCATGAGCACTGACAATCCCTCAGCCGATGACGCACTGAAAGCGTTGCGCGAGGCGCTTCGCGTTTCGCCCAACAATCTCGCGCTGCGGCAGCATTTCGCCGAAACGCTGCTCGGGCACGGTCACGCGGAAGAAGCGGAAAAGGAATTTCGTGAAGCTCTCGGCAACGCGCCCAACAGCCCGGCCTTGAAACTCGGCCTCGCCCGTGCTTTTCACCAGCAGGGGAAGCACACCCACGCGCTGGTCATTATCGAGGACCTGTGCAAAACCCAAAATGCCCCGGCCCGGGCCTTCCTGCTGCACGCCCGGCTGCTTGCCGCCGCTGGTGAAATCGAGAAATCCATTTTCGAGTATCGCCGCGCCGTTGAACTGGACAGCGCCGTGGCGGACACGGAATTCGCCGCGCGCCTGGGCATCGGCGCGAACGAGCGGGAAAGCGAAGTGGTTGAAGGCAAAGTCCGCGCCGCTTGGGAAGGTGAGGAGCCTCAAGGCGTCGAACGCGAGGTGGAGCGGCCCAAGGTCAATTTCAAGGACATTGGCGGCATGGAAAAGGTGAAGGAGGAGATTCGCCTTAAGATCATCCACCCGCTGACGCATGCCGACCTTTACAAAGCCTACGGCAAATCGATTGGAGGCGGCATCCTGATGTACGGCCCACCAGGCTGCGGGAAAACGTATCTGGCGCGCGCAACGGCCGGGGAAATCAATGCGGCCTTCATCGCCGTCGGCATCAATGACGTGCTGGATATGTGGATTGGCCGGAGCGAGCGCAATCTTCATGAATTGTTCGAGCACGCCCGCAATCATCGCCCGTGCGTGCTGTTTTTTGACGAGGTTGATGCGCTGGGAGCGAGTCGTTCGGACATGCGGCAGCACGCCGGGCGTCAGCTTATCAACCAGTTCCTGGCGGAGATGGATGGCGTGCAAAGTTCCAACGAAGGTGTGCTGATTCTCGCCGCGACCAACGCCCCGTGGCATCTGGATTCCGCCTTTCGCCGCCCAGGGCGGTTTGACCGCATTCTTTTTGTGCCGCCGCCGGACGCCCCGGCGCGGGCCGCGATCCTGCGATTGAATTGCCGCGGCAAGCCCGTCGAGGAGATTGATTACGACCACGTCGCCAAGAAATGCGACCACTTTTCCGGGGCGGACCTCAAAGCTGTGATCGACATCGCCGTTGAACGAAAACTCCAAGAGGCAATGAAGTCTGGCATTCCCAAGCCGCTGACGACAAAGGATCTGGTGGCCGCGGCGGGCGCGCAAAAACCAACCACCAAAGAATGGTTTGCCACCGCGCGAAACTACGCTCTGTATTCCAACCAGGGCGGAATTTACGATGAGATTCTGCAATTTCTGAAACTCTGAGGCTGGCTGGCGGGAGGTCCCATTTTCATGAACGCGAATTTTCAACGAGGCATTTTACTTTATCAACAGTCTCGCTTTGATATGGCGGAGACGGAATTTCGCCAGGCGCTGGCGGCCGAACCTCGCGATGCCCATGCGCATTCCCTGCTGGCTCGCTGCCTCGTGGAGCGCGAACAATTCAAAGAAGCGACCGAGGAAGCGCAGCAGGCGGTCCACCTGGCGCCGGACCTTGCGGATGCGCATTACGCGCTGGCGGTCGTGTGGCACAAACGCAATTACGACGCCGAAGCGCTGGCCGCCATATACGAAGCGCTGCGGCTCGATTCCTCACAGCCGCATTATTTTGCGCTGCTGTCCCAGATTCATTTGAACGAGGCCCGATGGCAGCCCGCGCTTGAGGCGGCGGAACAGGGTTTGCAATTGGATGCTGAGGACGTGGCCTGCACGAATCTCCGAGCCATCGCGCTCGTCAAGCTGGGGCAAAAAACTCAGGCGGGCGAGACGATCGACGCCGCCCTGCGACGCAACCCGGACAACTCCGTCACCCACGCCAACCGGGGTTGGACATTGCTGGAGCAGAATGACCCGAAGGCCGCGCTGGAACATTTCCGCGAAGCGCTGCGCTTGGATCCCACGAACGAATGGGCGCGCCGGGGAATCGTGGAAGCGCTGAAGGCCAGGAATTTTATTTACGCGCTGATGCTTCGGTATTTTCTGTTCATGGCCAAATTCAGCAGGCGCGGGCGGTGGGGCATCGTGTTAGGCGCATATTTTGGAAACCAGGTTCTGCGCGCCGCTTCGCAAACGAATCCGGCTCTCGCGCACTGGATATTGCCGCTGCGCATTTTGTATCTGGCATTCGCGGTAATGACGTGGATAGCAAGCCCGCTCTTCAACCTGACTCTCCGCCTCAACTCATTTGGGCGGCTGGCCCTTTCGCGCGAGCAAATTGTGGCGAGCAATTGGATGGGCGGCGCCATCCTGCTGGTATTGCTGTCGCTGGCTGGTTGCGTGATTTTCGGCGTAAACACGCCATGGATCATTGCCACGCTGCTCTTTGGCGGATTGCTTTTGCCGGTTGCCGGCATGTTTAAATGCCCGAAAGGCCCACTGCGCACATTCATGTACTTTTACACAGGCGTCGCCGCGCTCGTTGCCATTGCCGCGATCTCGGTGTTCTTCGCCGCGCCGGGTTCGCCAAATTCCAAGGAACTCCTGAAAACCGGAGTAACGCTGATGACGGTCAGCCTGGTCCTATCCGTGGCCTCAGGCTGGATCGTCAACATCGCGAACACGCGAAGGCAAAGGCGGTAGAATTGGGGGAAAAGGGCGCAAAACGCAGCCAGAAACAAAGGACCGAGCTGGCCACAGATTCACGCAGATCAACACAGATTTTTGATTTATCTGTGTTGATCTGTGTCCGTCTGTGGCTCTTTTATCCGGCATGATTACCAGGCGCTCCTGCGTGATGCGGTTAACCTCTAATGTCTGGCGTTAATCCATGTCGGCAACTCGCGCTCGACGTCCTCGATCAAAATCCGCTCGCCGCGGTCCAACTCGGCAAGTCCCTCCCGCACGGCGTCGATGAACTCGATCTCGCGGGCAATGTCGCGAAGAGACGCATCTTCGGGAATCCGCTGGAGCAAGTCCTCGACAATTTGCTTGTCACTCATAAGGATAATCGGCGCCGCCAAATGAACCTTATCAAGTCTTGAGATCTGATGCTGCCATTTGATGCCGGTGGCCAGTTTTCGGGCACGGTTGGAGACGGATCATTTTGGCTCGATCACCATCAAGCCCGGCACCTCGCGAAAGTGCTTTTGATTGAACGTGGCCACCGCGCAGCCACGCTCCAGCGCTGTTGCGGCCACGATGACATCGTAAAAACCAATCATTTTCCCGGTCGATTCCAATTCGGCCCAAAGGCGGGAGTGTTCATACGCTGTCTGTTCCGTATAGGGGATGACAGGCAGGGCATTCACTATCGTTTGAAGGTACCGCTGACGCCGCGCCTTGTGTGCGCCCGTGGCGCGCTCCACTCCATGCCAGAGTTCCGCCACCGTGATCGCGGCAATCTCAAAACGCTCCTCTGGGCGGGCTGTCACCCACGATTGGAGGTCAAACGCCCCTTTCTCGCCGCGAATGATGACATCCGCATCGAGGATTATCGCCATTTGTTAACGGGAGATTCCAAGGTCTTGCGAGCGGCCAATAAATCACGATGCCACTCTTTGGCTTCAGCATCCGGCAGATCGATCTCACCAAGTGCTTCGGCAAGTTGGCGCCCGGCGCAAACCTTGCTTGTCGAGTCCGGCGTCAACCGAGCCACTGGTGATCCGTTCTTGAGAAGAATAAATGTCACGTTTTGGTAGCGGGCGCGGTTAATGCAGTCAGCAAAGTTTCGGGAAGCCTCCGTCACGCTGATTTTAACTTTCTTCACAAAAATCAGATTATCAGATTTTAAGAGTTCGTCAATGTCTCGCCACCCAACCAATTCCACTGCAAGGCCGGCTCGCGTCCGGGGTAATTTTATCTGCGTTCAACTGCGCCCATCTGCGGCTCTGCCCGGGTTGTCGTGCCTCAATTGCGGCCCCTCAATTCCTCTTGCAAGCGTTGGTTTGGTGGGGCTTACTCGGGGCGATTTGAATTTTGATTTTGAAAATGAATCGTGACCTGCTGGCTAGGGCCAAATCCCTCGGATTTTCGGACCGGCAAATTGCGCACCTTACGGGGAAAACGGAGGCGGATATCCGCACCACGCGCAAGGAGTTCGGGCTGGTGCCGAGCTATCGGCTGGTGGACACCTGCGCGGCGGAGTTCGAGGCTTACACGCCTTATTATTATTCCACTTACGATTGCGGCGATGACGAGACCAATGTCGGGGGCGGCAAGCGGAAGGTCATGATTCTCGGCGGCGGGCCGAACCGGATCGGGCAGGGGATCGAGTTCGATTATTGCTGCGTCCACGCGGCTTTCGCGCTCAAGGAGGATGGATTTGAAACCCTCATGGTCAATTCCAATCCCGAGACCGTTTCCACGGATTACGACACGAGCGATAAACTGTTTTTCGAGCCGCTGACGCTGGAGGACGTCCTGCACATTTACGAACGCGAAAAGTGCTGGGGCGCGATTGCCCAATTTGGCGGGCAGACGCCGTTGAATCTCGCCCTCGGGTTGCAGAAAAATGGCGTCAACATCATCGGCACCTCGCCGCAGAGCATCGAAGTCGCTGAGGATCGCAAATTGTTCGCGGCGATGCTGACGCGGCTTGGCATTCCGCAGCCGCCAAACGGCCTGGCCACCAACGAGGCGGAAGCCCTCGAAGCGGCGCATGGGCTGGGTTATCCGGTGCTGGTGCGGCCTTCATTCGTGCTGGGCGGGCGCGCGATGCAGATTGTTTTTTCTGACGCGGAATTGAATCATTACATGCGCTTCGCGGTCGAGGCTTCGCCGGAACGCCCGGTCTTGGTGGACAAATTTCTGGAAGACGCCACCGAAGTCGATGTCGATTGCATCGCGGACGTCGGACATTTCGCCGATCCATCGCAAGGCACCAGCGTGATTGGCGGATTTCTCGAGCACATCGAATTTGCCGGCGTCCATTCCGGCGATGCGGCGATGGTGCTGCCGCCGCACACGCTCTCGGCAAGCGTCATCGAGACGATGCGCCAGTACACGCACGCGATGGCGCGGGAGTTGCGCGTCATAGGCCTGATGAATGTGCAATACGCCGTGAAAGGGGAAAAAGTTTACGTGCTGGAAGTCAATCCGCGCGCCTCGCGCACGGTGCCGTTTGTCAGCAAGGCGATTGGCGTTCCGCTTGCGAAGCTCGCGGCCAAAGTCATGGCGGGCAAGAAGCTTTCCGAACTCGGTTTCACCTGCGAAATTCGCCCGCCATATTGGGCTGTCAAAGAATCGGTGTTCCCGTTCAATCGATTTGTCGGGCAGGACATTCTACTTTCGCCTGAGATGCGCTCGACCGGCGAAGTCATGGGCCTGGACGCCGATTTGGGCATTGCCTACGCAAAATCCCAGATGGCGGCCAACGCGCCGCTGCCGCTTAAAGGCCGCATTTTCGTCAGCGTCAGCGACGCCGACAAACCAGAAATCGCCGAAATCGCAAAGCAGTTTGTGGCGCTCGGTTTTGAAATCGCTTCAACCGGGGGAACGGCGCGAGTATTGACAGAAGCGGG
Organism: uncultured Verrucomicrobiae bacterium; assembly: GCA_963764165.1. Taxonomy (GTDB): domain Bacteria; phylum Verrucomicrobiota; class Verrucomicrobiia; order Limisphaerales; family Palsa-1400; genus Palsa-1400. The sequence continues at coordinate 333,517 of CAVXRD010000001.1, read as the reverse complement.
GCTGAAAGTGTCGCTTGTTTTCAAGCTGTCCGAAGGCCGCCCGAACGCGCTGGATTTGCTGAAAAACCGCGACATTCACATGGTCATTAACACCCCCGCCGGCCAGACTCCGCGCGCCGACGAGGTGAAAATCCGCACCACTGCCGTCTACACCGGCACGCCGATCATGACGACCCTAAGCGGCGCGCGAGCCGCCGCGCTTGGCATTGCCGCCCTGCAAAAAAATGGTTATTCAACGAAGACGCTGCAGGAGCATCATTTGGGGATGTAACGGCGGCGCGCTAATTCACGACTTACGGTCGGGCACCGCTGCTAAGCTAAGGCAGAACGTGGCCTGAAATACTACAAGTCGGCTTCTCACTGACGGTGCCAAGCTTGTATACACCACCGTCAGGGCAGTGCGCCAAGTCGAGTTCGACGACAGTTCCGTTCCCCAGCAGCGCCTGAGTTCCGTTCGGTCGCGCTCCGTCGGGTCCATGGCCAAAATAAGGCCGCAGGTCCTCCATCGTCGGAGTGTCGCCGTTTTGCTTTTGATTTTCCGAGGCCCATTTCTCTTTGGCCTCCTCAATGAGCCGAAGATTCGTGATGCAAATATTTGTAATTTGATTCGCAATCTGAATTGCGCTGCCAGGGAATATTCCGGATGGGCTGGCAATGACCATGCCTGCCCCGGGATCTCCGCTCGCCGGGGCGGGCCGATTTAGTGCCTGAATTTGCAGCCGAGCCTTGGCCAGTTCATTGGTCTGCTCGCGCAATCGCGCCACCTCGTTTCGCAATCTCGCCAATTCACGCATCTGCGGATCCGTAAGCGGCGCGCGGACTGTCTTGGCCGCGTCTTGCGCAGCATCAACCTGTTGGTGTTGCAATGACGCGATCTGCGCCACCTGTTGTTTCAACATGTTGTTTTCCGCCCGCAGCGCGCGGATGGTTTGATGCTGCACCACGGACACCGCCAGCGCGGCAACAATGGCGGCAGCCAGTGCGATTTTTGTTTTGGTCATGACTCCGGCTTTTATGATGGTTAAGGTTGCGCTCTTCGAGGCCGCTCCGCCGAGTGCTGCCGCCGCCGCGATGGCTGCCATCCCCGTCGGCGCGGCTGTCACTGCCTCTGCTGCGAGCGCCGTTCCCAAGGCCGCCGCTGATAGCACTACTCCGCGCCGCTTCAGAATCTCGTGCAGTTTTTCCAACGCCCGATTAACCCTCATCCGTGCGGCGTTTTCGTTGCTGCCCATAATCTCTCCCACGGCGCGGAATTCGTGTTGTTCAAAGAAGCGCAGCAGAATTGCTGTGCGATCCTCCGCTGCCAGCTCGTTAATCGCCTCATCCAATAAGGGCGCCACCACGGCCAAGTTGGAGACCGAATGATCTTCTGCTGAGTTCATTTCCACAGCCTGCCTTTCGCGCTTTTGCCGTCGCCTGTCGCCGCGGATCATGGTCAGCGCAACGAAACACGTGTTTCGGTGCAACCAGCCGCCGATCATGACTTGTTTGGAGAGCGTGCTCGCATTGCGGGCCAAATTCAGAAAAACCGTTTGGGTTACGTCCTCCGCAAGGTGCGAGTCCCCGTTCACCAGCCGCAAGGCGGTGGAATGAACCATGTTGACATAACGCGCCACTAATTCCCGAAAGGCATCCTCCTCGCCATGATATGCGTAATCTTGAAGCAATTTCCGGCTGTCGTTCATCGATTTCCATTAATAAAGAGCCGCCAAATGAACAAAGCGAACATTCGGTGGAATTCCAAATCTCCTTAAACGGACCTTAAATCCGCGCGAGCCGCCGCGCTTGGCATCGCCGCCCTGCAAAAAAACTGTTACTCGACCAAGACGCTGCAGGAGCATCATTTGGGGATGTAGTTGCAGCGCAGGTTTGGAACCTGCGCTGCGAAGAGCACGACGAGTTTGCTGTTCCTCGCTTGCCGGGGTGGCGTATTTGAGATAATAGTAATTGCGTGAACACGGTTACTTTAAGAGCGCACTTTGATGGCAAGCAGATTTGCCTCGACGAGCCCTACGAGCTGCAGCCCGACGCGAGACTCATTGTGACGGTGGTGTCCGGAGATTCAATGGGAGATGAGCGTCAGGCGTGGCTGGCAGCGTCGCAGGCTGGGTTCGCCCGCGCCTTTGGAGATGACGAGCCGGATTATTCCAACGCCGTGCTGCGCGATGCGCCGCCCCGCAAGTGAAAGAAGGGGACGTAATCCTCGTCCCGTTGCCTCAAGCGGACCGTCAATGGAAGCCGCGACCGGCTATCCTTCTGAGAACCCTTCCGCCATTCGGCGATTTTTTGGTGTGCGGCGTCAGCAGCCAATTGCGTCAGCAAGTGCATGGATTGGACGAATTGATATTGCGCGCAGACAACGATTTTGCCGCCAGCGGATTGCAAGTGGATTCGCTTATTCGCGCAGGTTTCTGGCGATTTACACAGGGCAGCAGGTCATAGGAATGATCGGGGAGGTTTCCCCCGAACGACATCGCCGCGTATTAAAACAATTGTCGGAATTCTTGGTTTCAACCAAGCCGCCGGCCTAAAGGTGAAATCGTCGTGCCTACCAGTCTCCAACGCGATTTGAAGAAGAAACAGCGGCACATGGTGCAACTTATCCGCAGCGATGCCGGGATGTCCAATGTGTTCGGCTTCGTGATGGACGCCAACGAAGAATTGGTGTTAGTGCATTTTTTCGACTCTGAGGCTTTCTGCCTCACTGGCTACGACGTCCTGCGACAGAGAGACATTCGTTCATACTGCTTCTTTGACGACCCGCGCTATTGGCGATTCCGTGCTGTGCGCCGACTGAAGATTCGACCGACACCGCCGATGGGCATTTCGCTTGGCTCTATTCCGGAGTTGCTAGCCTCGGTTGCCAAGCGTTATCCCCTGCTTTCCGTCCATCGCGAGAGCCGAGATCGACACCTCACTTACGTCGGGCCGGTTATCAGCATGGGAAAAAGGACATTCACCATTGAGGACGCGAATTACTACGGGGAGTGGACCGGCCCGCGACGAATGCGCTTCGAGGATGTCACGCGGGTTTGTTTCGACGGGGGTTATCTCAGAGCGTCGGCGATGACGGCTCCCAAATTGCCGCGGCACAAATGACGACAGCAAGATTCGCCGCTTCGCGCAATCGAGTTCTCTGGGTTTTTCTGCTATTGATGATCGCCTCGCTTTCCGTGTGGCTTTCTTTTCGCGAACCGGCCTTCCAAGGCACGCCCGCCAGTTTTTGGTTGGATCACATGGATTCCGAAGCCGACAGGGCAGCCGCTGTTAGCGCATTTCAATCGCTTGGCAAACCGGGCGTTTTGTTTCTCGCGCGAATAATCAAAGACGGACCTGAGAAAAGGGAAGCCTCCTTGTTCCAGCGATTGGCGGATTCTCGTCTGCCGATGCCTGATTCCTTTCGCGAGGCGCTCGCAAGTCGTCCGAGCCCAATAGACCGCCGCAGAAACGCGCTCTTCGTCGTTGGCAAACTCGGACCGATTGCAGAGTTCGCTCTGCCCGAGCTGATGCGGCAATTCAATGCGGCTGCGAGTTCGGAGCGGATCGATGACGACGACTCGGTTTTCAACGCGCTTGAAGCAATGGGAGACATGAAGGCTGATTACACCCAGGATTTCATCAGAGCTTTCCAAGAATGCCGATTGGAGCCAAACGTGTCGTTGGCCGCTCGCTTGCTGGCCAGCATTGGCCCGAAGGCAAAGGGAGCCATTCCCGCGCTGTTGAATAAGTTGCCCAATGGGAGCGACGACTTATCCAATTCGATTGCCGATGCTCTCTGGAAAATCGATCGGCAAACGAATGCGGTTCTCAATATCCTCGCAAATAACCTGCGAAATCTAACAACTGAATATCAAATGACGACCTTAGGGGAATTGCGCGGAATGGGTTTAGCGGGAAAACCGGCTGCGGCTCTCGTCCTGCACAGCGTGCTCACGTCTACCGAACCCGCTCGCACCGAAGCAGCTGAGACTCTGCGCGAGATCGATCCCGATCTATACAGATCAAGCATTGACGAAGCAAACCAGCACCCCGGCCCGAATATCGAGAGGCTAATTGAAATTATCGGAAAAAGCGGCCAGCAGAGAATACCGGCTTTGCAGACCATTTGCCTGTATGGGCCCGCCGCCAAACCTGCTGTTCCGACTTTGATCCAGGTCCTTCAGGAATGCATCCCGCAAACAGCGCATGCCACCAATCTAGTGCCCTACGCTGAAATCGTCGTGTGGAACGCTGCGGATGCTCTTGCCGAAATTGGACCTGAAGCGGTCGCTGCGGTGTACGCGCTTGTATCATCGCTGCCGACGCACGTTCTTAACGCCACCGCTTTGGCACGGTCCCGCCCCGAGATTACAGCCCCATGCAGGGCGCTCGGAATCATCGGTTCTGGCGCAGCCGCTGCCACGCCGGCCTTGCAGTCGTTATTGCAAAACCAGAACCCGGTCATTCAGACCGCTGCTGCCTCCGCGCTGGCGAGAATTGAGCCACACAGCTATGGTCTGGTAAATATCCTGAGAAGTCTTGCAGCCAATTCAAATACTCGGTACGCCGCTCAGATTTCATTGCCCGCCAAGGTTGCGCTTTGGAGATTGGGGATGGAGAAGGGGCCGCCTGTGCAAGGATTGATGGAGGCGCTGTCGGATCCATGGAGCTATGACGCCATTCAATTGCTCGGCGACATCGGTCCGCCTGCCTGCGCCGCTCTGCCTCAATTAAAACGGTTGCTAGGCTCCGACAAAGACATACTGATTCGTCGATTGGCTGCAATCGCCATTCGGAAAATCGACCCGAAGGAAGCGGACAACCTGAACCTGCCCGGTATTATGGCGCTTCCTTGACGAGCCGGATCATTTCAACGCCGTGCTGCGTGATACGCCGCCCCGCAACTGAAAGAAGGCATATAATTGTCAACCGTGTGAAACGTTCTATATGTATCACGATTTCAGTAGTCGCTCATATTCATCCGTGGGCCGATCCAAAACCAATATAACACTCCTTCACGCTCACTTGCGAGCGCACGCCAGCCTCGCGTGATACGGACGCTCCAATATTTCCCTTTTGGTTCAAATCGAAGCGAGGGATGGCGCGGATTGGTGCGCCAGAGTCGGTAAGCCTTTCATGCTTGAGCCTTAACATCCGTCGAGAGCGCCTGATACGCCTTCCAGAAGCTAGGAGTCGTTAATGACTTCATCGAGCGGTTTTGTGTGCCCGGTTTTTATGTCCTTGAGAGCCTCCTGCCAAATCGCATCCAGCCGTCCGGCCTTGGCGTCAGCTTCAATGCGCCGATCCCAAGCGTCCTCGAAATCAATTTCGCGCAGGCGGTCGAGAAATTCCGCTTTTTCACCTTCCGGCAATTTCTGCACCGCTTCGATAATTTCTGTGACGGTACTCACACGAAAAAGCTTATACGATTAAGCGCCGTTTGTCACTTGGCTTGCAACTTGGCGTTGAAATGGCTCACGCCAAAATATCCGTTGCGATACAATTACGAATAATCTCGCGCCAAAGGCGCCACTCTAAGGTAGCAACGGTGTTAACTGGCAAGCTGGAAATTGGGATTTTTCAGCAATCGGTTCATAAGGAGGATAAGCTTTCGCATGGCGGCGGTGAGGGCGACCTTTGGTTTTTTGCCGTTATTCCGCAATCGCAAATAGAACTCTTTGAGAATGCGGTCGCAGCGAACGGCGCTTAGGGCGGCCATGTAGAGGGCTCGGCGGATGCCGGCCCGGCCGCCGCCGATGTGGCGCTGGTCGGACTGTTGGCCGCTATCGCTGTTGTAAGGGGCCAGGCCAGCCAAGGCGGCGCAGGAGCCATCCTCGAGAGTGCCCAGTTCGGGCATTTCAGCCAGGACGCAAACGGCGGTGACGGAGCCGACGCCGGGGATGGTCTGCAGGCGCTGGGCTTTTTTCTTCAAGTCGGCGTCCTTGTCCATGAGCGAGGCAATTTCCCGCTCGCACTGGGCGATTTGTTTTTCCAGCAGAGCGATGATCTGGCGGGACTGTTTTTGGGAAAAGCTGTCGGCATAATGTTCTGCGTGATTGCGTTCGACGACCAGCTGTTCAACCACTTGGCGGCGGCGCCTTGTCAGTTGAGTCAATTGCTGCTGGGTGGGAGAGGCCTGGGGCGTGGGAGCGGGCTGGAGGGCGGCTCCGTAAGCGGAGAGCACGGCAGCATCGATGGGATCGGACTTGGCGCGCTTGCCTTTGGCTTTGGCGAAGTGACGGACCCGTCCGGCTTCGACCAGGCTCAGAGGGATGGCGGCTTCATGGAGAGCGGCCAGCACAGGCTGCTCGTAGCCGCCGGTGGCTTCGCAGACCACTTGGGCGCTTGGATGAGACTTTAAGAGGCCGATCAATTTTTGATGGCCTTTGGCGTCATTGGAGAGGGCATGGGATTGAGCGGCCAGGTGAAGCTGCAAAGAGGACTTGGCAACGTCGAGGCCGACGAAGAGAATGGAAGGCGAATTGGTCTGACTCATACTTGTAAAATTCGAGCCGCGTTGTTAGACGCGCTCAGGCAACGGTTCGAGTTTGGAACAATGGGCGGGAATGGAACACGCTACCTTACGGAGCTCGCTGCCGAGACAGCGACTTCAAGGGACGCACGTTCTCAAACCCGCCGCCGCCTCTGCGCCTGCAGGCGCAGAGGCGGCATCAACTTGGAGATCCGACATCGGATTACCAAGAAGAATAAGAAGAAGATACAAGGGACGCCTCGCCGAGATTGTCTCAAAACTACAAAATCCTCAAAGTGTGTCAATACTATGATTCTCTCATTTGCGATATGGCGCATTTTTATTTTCGGCGAGGGTGTTTTTGTGGTGCTTTTTAAAGCCGTTTTTGAGTTTTGAGACAGTCTCCGCCGAGGCGTCCGAGGTTGTGGCATTTTGTTGACGCAGCAATTCCTCTAACGTTCTGCGAATATGCGCCAACGAGATCGCAATACGTGCTTTTATAAAGTGAGGTCGCATGTGTAGAACGCCACGTCCCCGGACGCCTCGGCGAGGCGTCCCTACCTTGGACAGCGGGCTGCGCCCGGGAAAAATGTTTAAGCCAAAATATCTTTGACGTAATTGACCGGCTCCACTCCCGTCAAGCGCTGGGCCAGGCCCTGGTATTTGAAGGCGAGTTTGTCGTGGTCGATTCCTAATTGGTGGAGAATGGTGGCGTGCAGCTCGTGAACGTGGACGGGATTTTCGACGATGTTGTAGGACATTTCGTCCGTTTTTCCGTAGACGAAGCCCGGCTTGACGCCGCCGCCGGCCATCCAAATCGTGAAGCAGCGAGGATGATGGTCGCGCCCGTAATCCGTTTCCTCCAGTTTGCCCTGGCAATAGACGGTGCGGCCGAATTCGCCGCCCCAAATCACCAGCGTGTCCTCCAGCATGCCGCGTTGCTTGAGATCCTGGATCAAGCCATAGCAGCCTTGATCGACGTCTTTGCATTGCGAGGCAAGATCGCGCGGGAGGCTGCCGTGCTGATCCCAGCCGCGATGGAAAATTTGCACGAAACGAACGCCGCGCTCCGCCAGCCGACGCGCCATCAAGGCCGAATTTGCGAAGGTGCCGCGAACTTTGGCGTCCTCGCCGTAAAGTTCGTAGGTCTTTTCCGTTTCCTTGGACAAATCGGTTAGCTCTGGAATGCTCGACTGCATTTTGAACGCCATCTCAAATTGCTGGGTTCGCGTTTGAATTTCCGGATCGCCGATGGCGGCGTAAGAGCGTTCGTTCAGGGCATTGATGCCTTCGACCATTTCGCGGCGCATTTCGCGCGAGATTCCGGGAGCGTCCTTCAGGTAGAGAACTGGATCGCCCTTGGCCCGCAGCGCGACGCCTGCGTATTTGCCGGGGAGATATCCTGGACCCCACAGCCGCGCAGTGATGGCCTGCACGTTGGAATAAGGGCTTGAGTGCGTGGCGTGCAGCACGACAAACGTGGGCAATTCCTGATTCATCGAGCCAAGGCCATAGGCGAGCCACGAGCCAATGGAGGCTTTGCCGTTAATCATGGAACCGGTGTAAACCAATTGGTTGGCCGGCTCGTGATTAATGGCATCGGTGTGCATCGAGCGGATGAAGCAAAGATCGTCCGCCATCTTTGCGTGCCAAGGGAGCAGCTCGCTGATCCACGCGCCGCTGGGTCCGTATTGCTTGAATTTGAACATGGACGGCGCGAGCGGAAACTTGTCCTGGCCGGACGTCATGCCGGTGAGGCGCTCGCCTTCCTTCTTCAGCCAATCCTTCAAGTCTTCCTTGAAACGCGACCGCAAATCGGGCTTGTGATCGAACAGATCCAGTTGCGATGGCGCGCCGATGAGCGAAATGTAAATGGCGCGCTTCGCTTTTGGCGCAATCCGCCACAAGCTATCGGGTCCGGGCGTGTCGCTGTTTTCCAGCGCAAACGCCCTGGGGCCGAGCAGCGAAGAAAGCGCGGCTACTCCGAGTCCGGCGGCGCTGCGGCGGAAAAATTGGCGGCGTGTCAGCGCGGCGTTGTAATGGTTCACAAGCGGCATCCATTGCGGGTCAAAATTCATGGCTATCCTTGCTGTTCTATTTGGTCAGCGCTTCGTCGAGATTGAGAACTTCACTCGCCACGAGCGTCCAGGCCGCGAGTTCGGCGGGCGCGATTTTTGCGTCCGCCGGGGATTCTCCAACTTTCAAGAGCGAATTCGCGTCGGTCGCATCACCCTGATATTTTTTCTGAAAATCCTCTTCCATCTTTCGCATGACGGCGCGCTCGTCGGACCGCAGGTCGCGCGCCATCAGCGGTTCGGTGATCGCATCGAGGCGTTTGTCGAAGCTCTTGTTGGAAACTATGGCGCGGGCCGCAAGATGGCGGGCGGCCTCGATGAACTGCGTGTCATTCAGCGTGACCAAGGCCTGGAGCGGCGTGTCCGTTCGTTCGCGGCGCGTGCAGAACGATTCCCGGGTCGGCGCGTTCATGATTTCCATATTGGGCGGCGGCGCGGTGCGTTTCCAATACGTGTAGAGCGAGCGGCGATAAAGGGAAGGCCCGGTATCCTGCTTGTAAATTTTTGTATCGGACTCCTTCATGGCGACAGCTTCCCAAACGCCTTCCGGCTGATACGGCTTGACCGGCGGCCCGCCAATTTTATTGACAAGCAATCCAGAGACGGCCAGGGCCTGGTCGCGAATTTCCTCGGCTTCCAACCGCAGATGCGGCGCGCGGGAAAGCAACTTGTCCAGTGGATCCTTCTCTAGCTTTTCAGGAGAAATGGCATCCGATTGACGGTAAGTGGAACTCATGACAATGGTCTTGACCATGTGCCGGAAATCCCAGCCAGAATCCATGAATTCAACCGCGAGCCAATCCAGCAAAGCCTGGTTGCTGGGCCGCGCGCCCATGACGCCGAAATCCTCCGTCGTTTCGACGATTCCCGTTCCGAATATTTGCGCCCAGAGGCGATTCATCGTGACGCGCGCCGTCAGCGGGTTGTCGCGCGACATCATCCATTCGGCGAGGCCGACGCGATTGCGCGGCGCATTCGTTGGCATGGGCGGAAGCGAGGATGGTGTCGCGGGAAAAACTTCGTCGCCTTTGGATGTGTAAGTGCCGCGGATGAGAACATAGGCGCTCGGTTTCGTGTCTGACTTTTCTTCGGTGATGAGCGTCATCCCGCCGCGCTCGCGAATCGGCTTGTATTTCTCCTTGAGCGCAGCGCCTTCGGCGATGAGATGCTGGCTTTCGCGATTGTAACCAACCAGATATGCCTCAGTTAAATCGGAGTTCGTATCGAACACCGAGGGGCGAATCAATCCTTCAAGCGCCAGGCGCGCCACGTCTTTGCCGGTTAGCGCCGCCTGATAAAACCGCACGTTCTGCAAGTAGACTTTGCCACCGGAAATTCCGTCGGCCGCGCCGTCCTTGCTGGAACGTCCGCCCAGCCGGAACGGCACATTGGCGAAGATATTGGATCCAAGATTGTTGTTGTTGACTTCGACGTTTGCCTTCAGGCCATCGACGTACAGCGCGAGGGCGTCCGCGCCTTTCTTGCTGCCGTCAAAAACCGCCATGACGTGATGCCAGCGGCCCGGTTTCAGTTCGTTGTTGGCGGTGATTTTGAGCGCGTGATCGGGAAACTGATCGATGATGTGAATCGTTGGCCGGCCCTCGGTCAGCCAAAAATCCCAGCCGCGATAACCATCCGAATTGTTCATGCGCGAAAAAACCGCGCCGTTTGGTTTTCCATCCACCATGATATAAGCGCCATAGCTTGCGACTCCGGAGCGCGGCACAACCGGGGCAGCATTGGTGACGATGTCGCCGCCCTTCACCAATGGCGCCAGTCCGAACGGCCCGTTCGTCAGGTTGGTGGTTCCCGCCCACTCAAGGTGTCTGCCGTCCATTTGCCCCACCAGCAACTCCCTCGACGCCAGCGGCAGTTCCATGAACGGTTTTAAGCCCAGCAGCTTTTCGGATTTGGTCTGCTGTTCGGCGACCCATTTCTTGTAATCGGGCTCCGCGGTTTTCTTCCGCGTCTCGATGGCTTTCTTATTGTCGGCCATCATTTTCTCCAATTCCTTCGCGAGCTTGACGTCCTGTTTGGCCGGCACAAAAAGCGTGGGCGCGTTGTTGCCGTTGGGACCGTCAAGAATGGAACTTGTCGTGTTGCGGAAAAAAGCGGTCAACGAATAAAAATCCTTGGTCGAAATCGGATCAAATTTATGGTCGTGGCACGTCGCGCAACCCGCCGTCAATCCGAGCCACACCGCCGCCGTCGTTTCAACTCGGTCCTTCGCGTAGATGGCCGCGTATTCGTCCGGAATGGCGCCGCCCTCGCTGGTGGATTCAATCAGCCGGTTGTAGCACGAGGCGACTTTTTCGCCGTCATTCGCGTGCGGCAGCATGTCGCCCGCGATTTGTTGAATCGAGAATTGATCGAACGGCATGTTGGTGCGGTAGGCGTCAATCACCCAATCGCGATACGGCCAGACGCTGCGGGCGAAATCGAGGTGAATGCCTTGCGTATCCGCGTAGCGAACGGCGTCGAGCCACCAGCGGGTGAATTGCTCCGCGCAGGCATCGCTGGCCAGCATTTTGTCGACCGCCTTCTCGTAAGCTTTGCCGGATTTGGAATGGACAAATTCCTCCACCTCCGACGGGCTGGGCGGCAGCCCAGTCAAGTCGAAACTCAAGCGGCGATACAGCCGCGCCTTGTCTTCGTCGCTGTTTGGCGTGAGGCCGTTTTGCGCCAATTTGCGCGCCACAAAATGATCGATCGGCCCGCGCGCCCAACTGCCGCCGTCGTTGGGAACCGCAGGACGGACAGGCGGAAGGAGCGACCAGTGCTTTTCGTATTTGCCGCCTTGAGAAATCCATTCTTTGAGCAAGCGCACTTCGTCCGGCTTCAACGAATTGTGCTCGCTGGCGGGCGGCATGGCGTCGTCGTCCGTCGCCTCAATGCGCCGGATCATTTCGGATGCCGCCGGGTCGCCTTTGACGAGCACCGGTTTGCCGCCATCGCGCGCTTCGTAGGCGAATTCAGGCTTGTCGAGGCGCAGCGGGTGTTTGCTGGGCTTGCGCGCGGCTGAATCGGGGCCGTGGCAATGGAAGCAATGTTCGGAAAGAATCGGGCCGATTTGGTTATTGTAGGAAATGTTGTCCGCAGTGGCGATGTTCGCAACGGCCAGCCATGCTGCAATGACAGGCACGGAACGGGCGCTCAAATCGGAGAACATGCTCTCCACGCGGCGCTTAAGGCGGCCTTTTTTCAAGATTATAATACTGCAAAGCGAACTCATGGCTGCTCCTGACAAGACGTTAGATTAGATGGCAGTATTCACCCGCAGTTGCAATTTGTCACCCGCAATTTTTTCGGCCAACGACGCTCCGAAGGCGCTTTGGCCAACGAACGTTTTCTGCTGGTCTCCCAATCGGACAAGTCATCACCACACCCCGAAAGAATTTGAAATTTATTCGGCAGGAAGCTAATTTTTACGCATGAACGCTCCAGTGCAGTTTTTGACCAATGACAAAGGACATAAAACCGCCGTTGTTTTGGACATTGCCGAGTACGAAAAGCTTTTGGAGGACATGGACGATCTGGCAGTCATCGCAAAACGGCGCGGTGAAAAAACTATTCCTCACGACGAGTTCAAAAAGAAGCTGAAACGCCATGCCGTTTCGCATTGAGTGGAAGAAATTCACGCTCAAGGAACTCCGAAAATTGCCTGCCAGCGTCGGCGAGCGGACTATCGAGGCCGTCGGCGTCGAAAAACTGGCTGGATCGCGCCACGCGTATCGCATTCGTCTGGGCGACTATCGCGTTGTTTATGAGGTCGTCACTGAACTTAAACTGATAGAAATTCAGCGCGTGAGACATCGGAAAGATGTTTATAGGTGATGATTGGCAAGATGGTCTCGTAATAATTCGGCGGATTCCCGCAATTCCTGCGCCGCCGGCCGCAAAAGCCAGAACCTCATTAGCCTACGCTTCTGCCTCGGCAATGCAAGTCTCTGCCCCGCCAACAAGTTTTACTGCGAAGGAAGCACCCCGTTACGTGAGAAACGGACAAATCTTCCTCGACTTTCGGCGGTGAAAGATAACATTCCCATGTGCCGCAGGAAATACGTGTCCAGTCGCCGCCGCCAAAGCCGTTGATGATTTTTGACGGCGATTGCCGGTTCTGCTGCCGTTGGATTGAACGGTGGAAGGCGATTACTCTCGATGCCGTTGATTTTCTTCCCTTCCAGGATGAATCCATTCCGCAGCGGTTCCCGGAAATCCCGATGGAAGATTTCGAGGAAGCGGTTCATCTCGTGCTGCCGGATGGTTCCGTCACTCGCGGGGCGCAGGCCGTGTTTCAATCGCTGGCGGAGGGGAATCGGCACCGCTGGCTGCTCGGCCTTTATCGAAGATCCGATACGTTTGCCGATCTGGCTGAACTGCTCTACGAGGAAGTTGCCTACCATCGGACGACGCTGTCTCATTGGGATCGGATTTATTCCGGGCCAGGAATCGCGCCGCCGTCCTACATTTGGACGCGCTTCGCGTTTTTTCGCGGGCTGGCTCTGATTTATCTGGTCGCCTTCGGTTCGCTCTGGGGGCAGATCGACGGGTTGATCGGCAGCAATGGAATTTTGCCGGCCCATGAATTAATGGACTCCGCGAGTGTGGACGCGGTGCGAAATCATATAGGGCTCGAGCGTTTTCATTTGATGCCGACCTTTGGCTGGTTGAGCGCCAGCGATTCCGCGCTTCATTGGCAGTGCGGCCTGGGGATTGTGTTTTCAATCGCGCTTCTCGCCGGGGCTGCGCCTTTATTGACGTCGTTTCTTCTGTGGCTGACTTACCTTTCGTTCTGCGTTCTGTCCGGGCCGTTCCTGGGCTTTCAGTGGGATTCGCTTCTGCTGGAAACGGGTTTTCTGGCCATATTTTTTGCGCCGCTGCAATGGATTGATCGTCCGTCAAGACAAGCCAGGCCCTCGGCGCTCGTCATCTGGCTTCTGCGCTGGCTGATCTTTCGCCTCATGTTCGAGTCCGGCTGCGTCAAACTCATGAGCGGTGATGCGGTGTGGTGGAACTTGAGCGCATTGCGCGTCCATTACGAAACCCAGCCGCTGCCCACCTGGATTGCCTGGTACGCGCATCAATGGCCGAATGGCCTCCAGACGTTTTGCACCGTGCTTATGTTTGTGATCGAATTGATTGTGCCGGTTTTCATTTTCTCCGGGCGCCGATTGCGGCTGACGGCGGCGGTGGTGTTTGCGCTCTTCCAGGTCGCCATTATGTTGACAGGCAATTACACGTTCTTTAACTGGCTCACGATAGTGCTATGCATTCCGCTGCTGGATGACAACGCGTTGAAATGGCTCCGCGCGAAAAAGGAAGTGGCGGTGACGCCTCCGGTCGCGGCGCGAGGCCGCCGGTGGCCATGGCCGGTTACAGTGATTTTGACGGCGTGTGTTATTCCGGCAACCACGATTCCGCTTTTACTCACCGCCGGCGTCCAGCAGCAATGGCCGGAGGCCGTCGGCGTGGTATTCGCGTGGGTGCATCCGCTCAGGAGCTTTAATGGTTACGGGCTTTTCGCCGTGATGACGCAAACCCGGCCGGAAATTGTGATGCAAGGCAGCGACGACCGCAAGGAATGGCGGGATTACGAATTCAAATACAATCCCGGCGATGTGCGCCGCCGCCCGGAATTTGTCGCCCCCTACCAGCCGCGCCTCGATTGGCAGATGTGGTTCGCCGTCCTTGACCCCGTGCGTTCGAGAACCTGGTTCTTTCCATTTGAGAAACGGCTGCTGGAGGGATCGAAGCCCGTGCTGGATCTTCTTGCCACAAATCCATTCCCGCAAAAGCCGCCCAAGTACGTCCGGGCAATCGTTTACGAATATCATTTTACGGACCGTGAGACGCGCAAGAAGACAGGGGATTGGTGGCGCCGCGAGTTCAAGGGAGTTTACTATCCGGCGCTCACGCTGGAGGACTTTCGCGCCCCAGCCAGGCAGTAGCGCAGACTTCCAAGTCTGTCGCTGTGCCGCGAAGCGGCAGGCAGGGACGCCTCGCCGAGGCGTCCGGAGTGAGGCTCTCTTCATGCGCAATCCGTGCAATTAATCGCTCGCAACCGGACACCTCCGCGAGGCGTCCCTGCCTTGGGAATGCTGAATTGGCGGTGTTTCAGTAGGCCGCGTGCCCTGGATTGTTGCGGACGTCGTTCGTGGTGGAAGAATAATATGTAATTATGTTGGTCTGACCCCTTTTTGACCCCTTTTTCGCCTGTTGGTCTGACCCCTTTTTCGCCTAAAAGCAGGAAAGCAAAAAGTGCAAAAAGTGAGGACTGACACTTGCGATTGACACTTGCGATGACACTTGCGACGGGCCTTGCGGCCCGCAGTTCTACGGACTGTCCTTTCGTTTCCAGTTGCTCTCCACGCCCTGTCGCCAGAACGCAGTTACTTTCAACTCGTGGCGGGAAGCACCGCCACAGAGGGACTTCCACCCTCCTATGCACGCTCCTTCTCAAGCGCACTAGGCTGGGTCCCCGACCCGGCGTCCAGAGGAATCGCAGAGTCAGCGGCAGATGGAGTCAAGTCGAACCATTTGCGAAAAAAATAAGCGCAAAAAATTAGGACACTGGACCCGGACATGCGAACTCTTGCGCGATTTTTAAGGTTATTTAAGAGCGATAAACTGAAACTAATGCCCGCGCAATCGCTTTATCAGCCCCGCTTATATTTTTGCCGCCTTTACCTTAATGCTTTCCTCGAAACCACCACACTGTATATTCGACTGCATCGTGAAACAATCCATTTGCGAGCATAGCATGTCAGTATTTTTAGTACGCCTCGCAAGAAGGATGTTGATGTCGGATTCATTGGATTCCGGAAAAAAGCGCATTCGGCTGATTCCGGCGCGCTATTGTATTGGCCAAAAAGACAGAGCCGTTTTGAGTCTATCCTCTGATTTTGATGTTACGGTCGCAGCGGAGAGGGTCGTCGAGATTCCCAAGAAAGCCTTGATGCCTCAACGTCTTTCTGTGGCAAGCCGAGTCAATTTGCTGCTCGTGACTGCGTTGACTGGCTTCATCTTCATTGAGCAAAGTGCTGCTGATCCCTATTATCGATCCGATGGGCGCTCGACGCCCAGTATAATTCAAGGTGATCCCAGAAACGAGCAAGTCGATGAATGGGAGATTTGGCTTTATCCAAGCGGCGTCCCGACCGGAGCTGCTGCGTCACGATGGGGGCTCATTACTGGAAAGACTGTCGATTCGGTAACGAGGCAGTTGAAGCTGAACCAGGATTTCGAGCGCCGGTTTAATCGCTTTTTTCACACACGCGATGATCGCTTTACCTTCGAAAATTACCTAGGGCCAATTGCAATCATCCGCCGAGAGTCTTCTCCATCCGGCGGATTTCTAGATGGGGCAAAGAAATTACAGGAACTTGCCTCCCAGGCGTCCGAGATATTCGGGTCGTATAACAACGCAGCCTCGATTTTGGGAGATGAAATTGAGAAAGAAAATCCGACCAGCAGGTCCGCCGCCCAAGAATTTTTGAAAAACCTCCACGAGGCAATGGAGCGAACGGCAAAGCTGCGAGAGTCGTTGCAAACATGGGGAGATACAATGCTTCCGCAACTTGACAGGGAATTCGATGCCATTACGCGTGAATTAAATTCCGCGCAAGCCCAAATTGATTTGTGGAAGACCGGTCAAGCCGGGAACGGGGCGGCATCAACCGACACCGCACTTGAAACTGCTCGCACGCGGCTGCGAGATCTGCTCAAGAACTCGGCCGAGACTAGCTATAGTGATCGGTCTCTGGATTTCAGCGATGCGTCCCACTATCGCCAATTTGCCACTGTTATTGATCGCAGTGAAAAGGAATTCAGCATTGAGCTTCCGCCAGGTTCGGACATTACACTTTTTGCCGCCTCATCAAGGAATACTTCTGGATTTTCCAGCATTAGCGTCGAGGAAGAGAGTGCTATCCCCCGTTATTTAGGGAGTTGCAGCACGTCCTGTTCGTCGGTCAAACTAAGAAGCATAGATGTAACAAGGAAGGTTAAAGTTAAGATATCCTTTTCTTGGCTCCCTTACGACCGTGATCAGGGAAACAAGGTTTACATTTTATTTTATGCGCATGCTCAATGAATTGCCTTTTAGCAAGATTTATTTGATCGTTTTTGCCTTGGTTTGCTTCCCTGCGATGGCGGACGATTCATTTACTAACGATCTCGATAGCACGATAAATTACATCGTTTCCCGCGCAAACGAAAACATTAAATTTTCCATTTCGCTTTCACCCATTGATCCAGGGGGAGTTCGAACCTTTTCCTATGTTTATTCCATGGCCCACAAGCCTCTTGATCCGGCCATTGAGTTGACTGTGAATAGCGAAACTACCGTAATTGGAGACACGATCTGTGTTTTCGCTACTAATATTTCAACGACGCGCATTGAGTTTAGGAAAATTGACGCAGAAACCATTAATTTCAGTCAGGATACAAATTCACCTGGCGCGTGGAATGTATCAGGCAAAACGCATGGCGATGAGAAATTGAAAAGCAACGTCGGCGGGATTTCTAAATCGTATTCACCGTCGCACCCGTCATCCCTAGATCTCTTGGTGAAGAAGACGAACTATATAGATAACCTCCCTGGATTTTCATTTCGTGTGACTGATGAACAGAAAGCAAAGCGAATGGTTAATGCGCTGAAGCACGCGACCAAGCTTGCGGGCGGATCCATCAGCAAGCCGGACCCGTTTGACGATCCGAAATAAGCATATGCGATACCTGCTATGCCGGCGTCGGTCCTAGAGGGATCATCCATTAGGGCATCGCCCAACATAATCACATATTTTTGAACCGACCAACATGAGCGCATACTAGCGCAGGCGTCAGTCCTCACTTTCTGCACTTTTTGTTATTCGCAAATGGTTCGACATGTGACTCCATCCGCCGATGACTCTGCGATCCCTCTAGGCGCCGGTGGGGGACTTGGACAATTTGTTGAAGCTGGACTCCCTCGCCCGGAATGTAGCGGGTGTGTAGCGGCTTTGTAGCGCCCCATGTAGCGGTTTATCTGGTTGATAATCAACGATGTAGCGGGTGTAGCGGGTTTTTTGAGATTATATTCATATTCAATGGTTTTTCGATCACCACCCGACCGCCGGGTAAGGGTACCCGGCCTACAATTCGGAATCGAGCGCGTCCCTGTAGGCCGCGTGCCCTCACGCGGCGGGCCTTGCTGAATCAGTCGGCCAAATCCTTGCGACCTTGCGCAAGGAAGAGGGAAATTCTGACATGGGGCAGGCGGCCTCACTTTTTGCGCTTTTTGGGGTCAGGGTGAACCGGCAGCAGATGCCCGAGCGTGTTTTAAGAGGGCTTGCCCGCCGCTTTGCCTATGCTAAACTTTGGCTATGTCAGTGACGACGCACGCTTACGAACATCTGGATTGCTCCAATCCAGAGCGGCCATTGATTGCGGGCAAAAAGTTTAAAGTGATTCATCTGATTCGCGAGCATGTCGCCTACGGATGGAGCGCGGAGGAGTTGGCGTTGAACCACCCCCAGCTAACATTGGGTGAAGTCTATGCCGCGTTGGCTTACTATGCGGACCATCGCGAGAAATTGGATCGCAAGATCGCTGCCACTGAAGAAGAAGCGATCAGGATGCATGCCGAGCCTCGCCATCGAGTTGTTGCTTCGCGTCTGAAGCGATGAAGCTCCGGCCGCGATGTCGCTTTCATTCTATTCTTGAAATCATCAGCGAGGCCAGTTCCGCCGAGGAAATGGCTAATTGTGTTGAATTTCTACCGCTTTGAGCAATCTGTCGGTCGCCCTCCGGGAAACCAAGACAGGCGTCACTTTTTGCACTTTTTGTTTTTCGCAAATGGTTCGACGCTGGACTCCATCTGCCGCTGTCTCTGCGATTCCTCTGGAAGCCCGGTCGGGCGACCCGGCCTACAATTTGTTGAGGCTGGACTGCCTCGCCCGGAAGAAAATGTAGCGGGTTTGTAGCGGCCCTGTAGCGGCAAATGTAGCGGTTTATCTGGTTGATAATCAACGATGTAGCGGGTGTAGCGGGTTTTTCGAGATTATATGTTATTTAATCTGGAACTCACGAAATCAGGAATGGAGGATTCTGGCTTGTTCGGCGGGGCGCGATTGGAACTGTGCGGTTGAATTGGCGGAAATGTGGGCGGACACACAGGTCCGCCCTACCAAATTGAGGTAGGGCGGTGCTGCGGAGTCTGTCTCAAAACTCAAAAACGGCTTTAAAAAGCACCACCAAAACACCCTCACCGAAAATAAAAATGCGCCATATCGAAAATGAGAGATTGGTAGTATTGACACACTTTGAGGATTTTGTAGTTTTGAGACAATCTCTGCGTCGCCGCCCAATAATTCTCCCCGTTTCACGCCCGCGTTTCATCGAGAACTCTTGGGGACACCCGCCAGGGCAGCCGGGACAGTCGCGCTCCCAAATCCGCTCGCATCGTTCCAGACGCCACTTTTCCTGATTTCATGAGTTCCAGATTCAATTTTTTCCGCGTTTTTCTACAAAAATCGTGCCGCAAAACCTCCCGTAGGTTTTCCATCCAGCTCCAGACGTGGCAGAGTGCGTCCGTGCAGACGCACGGTCATAGGCGGAACGAGGCAGTTCATTTCACGGGGAGCACACCCGCCCTTGGGTATGGACGACTGGCGCCTTGCCAGCCGCCACTGGCGAATTCGTTCAACCAATCGATTCAGACATCGAATGTGTTCCGCGAGGGCGCGGAACACTGCACGCGAGGCGCGTGCGGTCCCCATACCCTCTGCATTGTTCCCGCGCGGGTTCTTCAACGATTTCAGCCGGATGAAATAAGGCCGACGCCATCTGCGGAGTTGCCCTTAACCGCATCTCGCCGGAAAGAAGCGTTGCACCCTATTGCACCCTGTTGCACCTACGGTTTTTCAGCGCCCAAATTGCACCCTCCAAGTTTGGAAAGCCCTGCGCCATGCCCCCCAAGGGATTGTGCGAGCGCCTGCGGAACCCACAATATGTTGACGGTTTCGCAAAACTCGGCAAAGGTTTGGGTGAAATTGAGCTTTACAGAAGTGCGCAATGGCTGCACAGTTTTGGCGTGCTTTCGAGCACCTCGCAAATTGCACTGCGATGTCTGCAAGAATTGTGGTACTGTCCCGTATTACCGAATGTGAAGACAATCATGTCTGAAAATGAGCAGGTGAATGGCGTTTTTCGCGCCTCCGATCTTGAATCTTTCACCTTGCCTGAGTTGGACTCCGCCATTAAGCGGTCTCAAGATTACCTTCTGGGCGAACAAAAGCCGGAAGGTTATTGGGTCGGCGAACTCATCGTCGATTGCACGCTGGTGGCGGACACGCTCGCGTTTCACCATTGGGACAGGTCGGTGGATGAAAAATGGGAGCGAAAAGCGGTCAACCAACTCTTCAGTCTCCAAATGCCCACTGGCGGATGGAGCATCTATCCCGGCGGCCCGGCGGAAGTGAACGCCACCATCAAGGCCTATCTCGCGCTGAAACTGGCCGGCGTGCCGTCCACCGATCCGCGCATGCTGCGCGCTCGCCAAACTGCTTTGAGCATGGGCGGAATTCCGCGGCTCAATACGTTCTCCAAGCTTTATCTCGCTCTGCTTGGTCTTTTCCCGTGGGAATATCTGCCCACCATTCCGTGCGAAATCATCCTGCTGGGCAAATGGTTCGGCGTGCATTTCTACGACATGAGTTCGTGGAGCCGCTCGATGCTGGTGCCGCTGGCGATTCTCAACCACCTCAAACCGACCCGCCACCTCGGTCGGAATTCGGACCTCAGCGAACTTTACCCGCTGGGATTTCACGAGCGCGATTTGATGCTGCCGCGCGATCCCGAGTTTTTCACCTGGCGCAATTTGTTCCTGCGGCTGGATTCGCTGCATAAGTTCGCCGAGCACTTTGCCCGCTTCGGAATTCACCCGTTCCGCAAGCGCGCCTTGAAAAAGGCGGAGCAATGGATGATGGAACGCATGGAGGGCACGGACGGACTGGCTGCGATTTTTCCGGGTGTGTTGAATTCGCTTATCGTCCTTAAAGCTCTTGGCTATCCCGACGATAATGTCCACGTCCAGAAGTGCCGCGCGGATTTGAAGGCGCTCCAGCACGAGACGGAGCACACGGTGCGCATCGAGCCTTGCACGTCGCCGGTTTGGGATACGGCCATCGTGTCCATCGCGCTGCACGAATCCGGTTTGCCCAGCGATCATCCCGCGCTGGTAAAGGCGTGCGATTGGCTGATTGACCGCGAAGTGCGTTTCCGCGGCGATTGGAAATATAAGAATACCGCGGACGTGGAGCCGAGCGGCTGGGTATTTGAATTCAACAACAAGTGGAATCCGGACGTCGACGATACCGCCATGGTGCTGCTGGCCCTGCGGAAAATCCCGACCAGCAATCCCGCCCGCCGCGATGCGGCGTTCGAACGCGGATTGAATTGGACGCTGACGTTCCAATGCAAGGACGGCGGCTGGGCTTCGTTTGACAAGGATTGCACCAAGAGCATTCTCGAAAAAGTTCCCTTCGCGGATCATAACGCGATGCTCGATCCCGAATGCGCCGACATCACGGCGCGCATTTTGGAATTGCTGGGCTACGAAAATTTCCCGCTGGAGAATCCACAGATTCAGGAGGCCATGCAATTCATCCGCGAGCATCAGGAAGCGGACGGCTCGTGGTATGGCCGCTGGGGTGTCAATTATATTTATGGCACGTGGCAGGTGCTGCGCGGCCTGCGCGCCCTGGGCATCGACATGAAGCAGGATTGGGTTCAGCGCGCCCGCGTCTGGCTGGAAAGCGTCCAGCACGAGGACGGCGGCTGGGGCGAGCGCTGCAATACCTACGATGATCCGGTGTTCAAAGGGCAGGGGCCGAGCACTGCCTCGCAAACGGCGTGGGCGGTCATGGGGCTTTGCGCGTTCGAGGATCCCAGTTCTGCCGCGCTGCAGAACGGGATTGAGTATTTGATTCGCACTCACAACGCGGACGGCTCGTGGAGCGAAGCCGAGGCCACCGGGACGGGATTCCCTCGCGTGTTTTACCTGAAGTACGACATGTACCGAAATAGCTGGCCCCTTCTGGCGCTGGCCACATATCGTAATATGCTGCCGGGCGCGGTGCGCCAGCAGGCTGGCCGGGTTTCCGCCCGAGCTGCTGCCGCCAGGCGCTGACGGCGCAGACTGTGAGCTGGCTTTATCGCCGCATTGTTCGACCCGTGCTGTTCCGGCAGGAAGCGGAGCATATTCATGATTTCACGTTGAAGATGCTCGGGCGGGCCAGCCGCCACGAGCCGCTGCTGGAACTTGCGCGCGCTTTTTGCGGGGCGCCCGAACTTCCCGTGGAAGCCTTCGGCTTGCAATTCCCCAATCCCATTGGCCTCGCTGCCGGAATGGACAAATGGGCCGAAGCGGTTCCGGCCTGGTGCGCGATGGGATTTGGGTTCAGCGAATTGGGCGGCGTCACTTGGCGCGCGCAGCCGGGGAATCCGCTCCCGCGCGTTTTTCGCTCCGTTTCGGAGGAAGCCGTTGTCAACAGCATGGGATTCAACAATCCCGGCGCGGCGGTTTTTGCGGGAGCACTGGCGCGCTGGAAACAAGAGGGCAGGTGGCCCCATCATCCCGTCGGCGTCAATATCGGGAAATCCAAAGTGACTCCGCTGGAGATCGCCGCCGAGGATTACGCCAGCACGTTTCGCACGCTCCGTTCGCACGTCGATTTTTGTGTGGTCAACGTCAGTTCTCCGAACACGCCGAATTTGCGGCAGCTCCAGGACAAGGCGGCGCTGGATGAGATTCTCGCGGCGCTGCAAGAGAACAACACGGGCGCGGTTTCCATCCCGATTTTGGTGAAGGTCGCGCCCGATCTTTCGTTTCAAGCGCTCGATGAAATTCTTGAGTTGGCCGGCCCTCGCCGCCTGGCCGGATTTGTCGCCACCAACACCACCATCACGCGCCCCGAGGCAGCGAACGCTGATGTGCGGGACGTGTATTCAAAAGCGGGCGGACTGAGCGGCCGGCCGCTGCGCGAGCGAAGCACGGAAGTCATCCGGCATCTTTACCGGCAGAGCAGGGGCGCCTGGCCCATCATCGGCGTGGGCGGCATTTTCGACGCGAACGATGCGTGGGAAAAAATCACCGCCGGGGCTGCGCTGCTCCAAATTTACACGAGCTTGATTTACCGGGGGCCGACGGTTGTTAAAGAAATTGTGAAGGGCTTGCGGCAAAAGCTTGATCAGCACGGTTTTCAGCAATTGAAACAGGCAGTGGGAGCTGAAGCCAAATAATTGTCTGGCGCAAACCTCCGCGTCAGCTGGATCGGGCGCATCTCAGTTTTTGTGAGGGCGGACTTCTGCAAAAGCTCGGCATGCTTCGCGTTCTTCATTTCCCAATTGGCCAATAACTGGAATGCGCCGCTGGATCGCGGGCGTCCAAACCTGCCTGCCGCAAAATGCAATGGGCAAGCTGATTTGCAAATCCGCGATTCTGGCAGGTTTGGAAACCTGCCCTGCAAAAAACCGCCCCTGCCTGTCTCATAATGCTCAAAATTGTGAGATTCCTCCGAATTTTGAATTTTTTTCCAATAAATCGTGCCGAAAAACCTCTGGTAGGTTTTCTGTTTCGCCGCGGGTGTGCCAAAGTGCGCTCATTGCAGACGAACATGTGTGATAGGACTGAGGACTGGGATCCGCAGTGGGATGTGTCGGGGTAATCATCTCGCTGCGGTCGCCTGACATCACTCCGAATCCGCCTTGCTCTCGGCTGATCGCCGCCAGTGCCAACGCGCATCGATGCAGGCGAGTCCCGCACTTTGTGGCAACCAGTTTCACCCATTCGCAGCTAGTCGCACCAAATTGCGGTAAATCGCACCTGTTTTTGAAGAGAGCGCGCGGCACTTTGCGAGTCAAATCTCGCGGTCGGATTCTTCGGGCCCGAGTTTGCAGGTTGACAAGAAGTTAGTATGCACTAACTTGTGCCTGCCTTTGAAAAGAGGCCAACGGGAATACCTCCGGCAGGCCGCTTTTTTTGAGGCTCGTTTTTTTGCCTGATGGCTCAATGGAAAAGAATTTTACGATGAGAATGACAAAGGTTCTTTTTGCGTCGGGGGTGATTTGCCTCATGGCGGCGGCGTGCAAACCGCCCGCGCCACCCAAGCCGCCGCCCCCGCATGTGCAAGTCGTGGCTGTCACCCCGACAAACGTGGTCTTGCACCAGCAATGGGTCGGTTCGCTCGATGGCTATCCCAACGCGCAGATTCGCGCGCAGGTCACCGGCTACCTGATGAAGCAGAATTACGTGGAGGGCAGCAAAGTCAAAAAAGGCGACACCCTGTTCGAGATTGATCCGCGCCTTTTCAAAGCCGCGCTCGATCAAGCCATCGCCAAACAGAAACAGGACCAGGCAAACCTTGGAAAGACGGAGTTGGACGTGAAGCGTTTCACGCCGCTGGCCAAGACCCATGCCGTCAGCCAGCAGGAACTTGATGATGCGACGGCGGCCAATCTTGGCGCGGTCTCCGCGCTGGCCGCGGATGAGGCTGCGGTCGAGAACGCGAAACTCAATCTTGAGTTCACGAAAGTCACGTCGCCGGTGGATGGGATTGCGGGTTTGGCGCAAGCGCAAATTGGCGACCTCGTGGGGCCGGCCAGCGGAGTTTTGACCACGGTTTCGACGGTTGATCCGATTCGCGCCTATTTCAATATCAGCGAACAGCTCTATTTGAAATTTCGGCGCATGCATTCGGAATCCCAGGAAGTGACGCTGCCGCTGGAGCTTATTCTTTCCGACGGCACGGTTTATCCGAAGCGCGGCAAATGGCTATTCACCAGCCGCCAGGTAGACGTGAATACCGGAACGCTGCAAGTCGCCGCCGAATTCGAGAATCCCGACAACTTGCTTCGCCCCGGGCAATACGCCCTCATCCGCGCCGAAACTGAAGTTCGCACCAACGCGCTGCTCGTGCCGCAGCGGGCGGTGAATGAATTGCAGGGGACGTTTCAAGTTGCCGTGGTTGAAACCAACACGGTGCATGTCAAGAATGTTGTGGTGGGCGATCAGATTGGAAACCAATGGCTTATCGAGAGCGGGCTTTCGGCCGGCGATGAAATCATTATTGAAGGGCTGCAAAAGGCCCCCAATGGCGCGACCGTCGATACGAATCCGCCTCCCGCTGTGGCGTCGACCAATGCCACTCCCGCAGGCAAGACGAATTAACCGGGCGCATCCGACAAAGCTATGTATCGCTTTTTCATAAATCGTCCGATTGTCGCGATGGTCATCGCCATTTTGCAGGTGGTGGTGGGATTCGTGACCATGCTGAGCCTGCCGGTCGCGCAATATCCGCAAATTGTCCCGCCTGAAATCCGCATTCAGACGACCTACGTCGGCGCCGACGCGCAAACGCTCGCGCAATCGGTCGCCACACCCATCGAAGAGCAGATGGCCGGGGTAGACAACATGAATTACATGTATTCCATCAGCGCCAATAACGGGGTGATGCGCATGGGAGTGAATTTCGACGTCAAGACGGATCCCAACATCGACATGGTGCTGGCGCAACTCCGCGAAAACCAGGCCGGCCCGCAATTGCCGAGCGACGTAACTAAATTCGGCATAACATTGGTTAAGTCGCCCACCACGCCATTGATGCTGGTGGCGGTGACTTCGCCGAAAGGGACGCATGATTCAACATGGCTGGCCAACTATGCCTACATCAACCTGGTGGATCAGGTTCAGCAACTGAAGGGCATTTCCCAAGTAACCGTTTTCGGGGCCGGGCAATATGCGATGCGTTTTTGGGTAAAGCCGGACCAGCTTTCGAAATTGAACCTGACAGTAAGTGATTTAACCACGGCCATTAACGCCCAGAACACGGTCAATCCGGCCGGGCAGGTAGGCGGCCCTCCCACGCCGGCGGGCCAGGAATTCACTTACACCATCACCGCGCAAAGCCGATTGGTGACTGAGAAGGATTTTGGCGACATTGTTGTCCGCGAGAACACGGATGGCTCGGTGGTGCGGTTGCGAGACGTCGCGCGGATTGAGCTTGGCGCGCAAACTTACAGCATTGTGGGCAGATTGGATGGCAAGCCCTCGGCGGTGATGGCCATTTATCAATTGCCAGGATCCAACGCCATTGATGCCGCCAATAACGTCCGCAACCTGATGGAGAAACTAAAGGCGCGTTTCCCGGACGACTTGTCTTACATCGTTTCGTTGGACACGACGCGAGCGGTGACGGAAGGCATGCGCGAAATCAAGTGGACCCTGATCATCGCGCTGGTGCTGGTGATCATCGTGGTATTTATCTTCCTGCAAGGATGGCGGGCTTCGCTCATTCCGTTGCTGGCGGTGCCCGTGTCGCTGATTGGCACGTTTGCCTTTTTCCCCATTTTCGGTTTTTCGCTTAACACCCTGTCGCTGCTGGGGTTGGTGCTGGCCATCGGACTGGTGGTCGATGACGCGATTGTCGTGGTGGAGGCCACTGAGCGACATATTGAGGAAGGGCTTAATCCAAAAGATGCGGCGCTCAAAGCGATGGACGAAGTTTCCGGGCCTGTGGTGGCGATGGCGCTGATTTTGGCGGCTGTCTTTATCCCGACGGTTTTTATTTCGGGCATCACTGGATTGCTCTACATGCAGTTCGCCGTGACCATCGCTATTTCAGTGATGCTCTCGGCGTTCAACGCGCTCTCGCTCAGCCCCGCAATGGCGGCGCTGCTTCTGCGTCCGAAGAAAGAAGGCGGGGGAGGGCCGATGCGGCACTTCTACGGATGGTTCAACCGCACCTTTGACAAACTGCGGCATGGGTATCTTGGCGTCAGTTTGTGGTTTATCCGCAAGGCTGTCTTCGTGATCATTGGCTTGGTGCTCGTCGCGCTCGCGGCGGTGGAATTTGCCCGGAGGCTGCCGACGGCGTTCGTGCCGGACGAAGATCAGGGTTACGCGTTCGTCCAGGCTCAGTTGCCAAATGCCGCTTCATTGGAGCGAACCGATGCGGTGGCAAAGAAAATTGAGAAGATTCTGGCCGGTGTGCCCGGTGTGGAACACTACACCACAGTGGAAGGTTTCAGCCTGCTCAGCCAGGTGCAGGCCACCTACAACGTGTTTTTCTTCGTGACGCTCAAGCCTTGGAGCGAGCGAACCAAGGATTCAGAAAAAATGAGCGCCATTTCCGCGCGAATCAACAAGGCCTTGGGCGCGCTGCCGGAGGCGACCGCGGTCTCGTTTGCTCCTCCGCCGATCCCGGGCATTGGAACGGCGGGCGGTTTCCAATTGATGCTGGAGGACCGGTCGGGCTCGCAGGATCCAGCCTATCTTACCGAGAATTTGAACAAATTCCTCGCGGCCGCCAGAAAACGCCCTGAACTAAGCCCCAGGCTGTTCTCGACCCACCTGCCGGACGTCCCGCAAATCTTTGTCAAAGTCGACCGTGACAAAGTTTTGAAGCAGGGCGTGTCATTGACAGATGTTTATTCGACATTGCAGACGTTCATGGGCGGGAACTTTGTCAATTATTTCAACCGGTTCGGGCGGCAATGGCAGGTCTACATTGAAGCGGAGGACAAATACCGCACCAGCGCGGACAATCTGGGCCTCTTTTATGTGCGCAATAAGCTGGGCCAAAGTTTGCCTTTGACGGCGTTCGCAACGGCGGAGCGCCGAACCGGGCCGGAATTTGTGCTGCATTACAACGAATATCCCTGCGCGCAAATCAATGGCGGCGCCGCGGATGGATATAGCGCCGATCAGGCAACCGCCGCGCTGGAAGAGGTCTTCAAAGAGACCATGCCAAAAGGCATGGGCTACGATTATTTCGGCATTTCCTTCCAGGAACAGCAGGCGAAGAAGGGTGTCAAACCAGTGGTGATTTTCGGTGTGTCGCTCTTTTGCGTATTCCTGATTCTCGCCGCTCAATATGAGAGCTGGTCGCTCCCCTTTAGCGTGCTGCTGGGAACGCCGACGGCGATTTTGGGCGCGTTTGTGGCGTTGAACGTGCGCTCGCTGCAGAACAACGTGTTCGCGCAGATCGGCTTGATCATGCTCATCGGCTTGGCGGCCAAAAACGCGATCTTGATCGTGGCCTTCGCCAAGGAAGAATTCGAAAAAGGCAAATCGATCATCGAGGCGGCGCAAACGGGCGCGGCCATTCGTTTGCGGCCAATCTTGATGACTTCGTTTGCTTTTATCATGGGCTGCGTGCCGCTATGGATTGCCTCCGGCTCGGGAGCATATGCGCGCCAGACGCTCGGCACGGTTGTCATTGGCGGCATGCTGGGCGCGACATGCGTGGACACGCTCATTGTGCCGGTAACATTTTATATCGTGGAAAAATTCAGCCATCGAGTGAAGGGAAAGCAGCTCGCGCCGCATCAGGAAGGAAAAGCATGAGCGCTCGCGGCATGTTCAGTTTCAAACAGTGGTCCGCCGCGATTTTGGCTGTGGTGATCGCGGGCTGCTCGGTCGGCCCCGACTACAGGCCGCCGGACGCCCACGCTCCCGCCGGTTTCCGCGGCAACCTGGGGATTGAGACGAATTCCATGGGCGATTTGCCATGGTGGCAATTGTTCCGGGACACCAATTTGCAGGCGCTCATCAACACCGCTCTGACTAACAATTACGATTTGCATGCCGCTGTCGCGCGGGTGGAAGAATCGCGGGCGATGCTGACCCAGGCGCGTTCGGCATTCTATCCGCAAGTCGGCTACACCGGCACGGCCGGCGGAGATCGCAACGCCGTCGGCGGCTCGCCTTTCGTGCTCGGCCAGAAGCCGGCCACTTTTCAAGATGTCGCTGGCAGTGTTTCATGGGAGGTTGATTTTTGGGGAAGAGTCCGGCGCTTGAGCGAGGCGGCGAAGGCGAATTATCTGGCGACCGACGAAGCGCGGCGCAACGTTCAGATCACGCTCATCTCCGATGTCGCGCAATCCTATTTCCAATTGCTCGCTCTCGACGAAGAAATGGCTATCGCGGAGGACACGACCAACTCGTTCGCGCAAAGCTTGAAAATTTTCAACGACCGCTTGCAAGGGGGCGTTTCGTCGAAATTGGAAACATCCGCCGCCGCGGCTGCGCTTGCCTCGGCTGCGGCGACGATTCCGGAATTGCGCCGGCAAATCGCCATCCAGGAGAATCAGATTCGCGTCGAATTGGGGATGAATCCCGGGCCAATTGTGCGCCAGACCAAGGGTTTGGAAACCGCCACGCTGCCTAATGTCCCGCCCGGCCTGCCCTCCGATCTTCTGCTGCGCCGTCCTGACGTCCGCCAGGCGGAGCAACTCATGCATGCGGCCAGCGCCCGCATTGGCGTGGCCAAGGCGGCCTTCTATCCGCGCATCACTTTGACAGGGCTGTTCGGCGAGGCAAGCCCTGAACTGAACGCGTTGAGCGGCGGCGCGGAGTCCGCATGGTATCTGGCCGGGGCGGCCACGGGGCCGATTTTCCAGGGCGGTTTGCTGAAGGCGCAATTGCGCCAGGCGAAGGCTGCGTGGGACGAAGCGCGCTTCCAATATCAATCGAGTGTCCTGCAGGCGTTCATGGAAGTCTCGGACGCGCTCTCGTCGCGGCAAAATCTGGCCGAGGAACGAGAGCAGCAGGGGCGCGCGGTGGCGGCGTATCAGGACGCGGTTCAAGTGGCCAACCAGCGCTACCTTGGCGGCCAGGCGAATTACTACGAACTTTTGCAGGAGCAGCAATTGCTTTTCCCAGCGCAAAACTCCCTCGCGCAAACAACGTTGAATCAGCTTCTCGCCACCGTGCAGCTTTACAAGGCCCTCGGCGGCGGCTGGAACGCAACCAACACGCCGCCCGCCACAGTGACGCCGTGATCCCAACGGGGCATTCGGAATATGCTTAACAGAAGCAAACAAAGATAAAGAAGGGGGACAAATTTTCTGTCCGGTCCGCTTGGCCTTCCTTCGTTGCCTTGGTGTGCTTCTGTAAAAAATCTTTTTCCGAGGGAAAAAGGGGTTGCGCTTTGTTGGTTCCGTTTTAGGCTTTGGGCGTTCGCGCGGCCCGGCAAGGATTGAACCGCGCACTAAGATGGAACCATGACAAGTTCGGAAAAACCCGCGGCTCCCCTGCCGTCATCAAAACGAAAGATGCCCAACGTCCGCCTGCCTTCGCGGCTGGCCGACGCCGCGCGTGCCGAAGGGCCGGAGAGCCTGAAATTGCTTGAGACTTCCCTCGATGGTTTGTCCGAGGAGGAAGCCGAAGCGCGGCTGGCCAAAGTTGGACCCAATGAAGTGTCGAGCGAGAAGCAGCATAGCTGGGGTTCCCGGCTGTGGCACGCCGTCCGCAATCCGCTGGTCATTCTCTTGACCATTCTGGCCGTCATCAGTTTTTCCACCGCGCACGAAACCAGCGATTTTGTCGGCGCGTGGCTGATGGTGGCGATGGTGATTCTCGGCGTCGCGCTGCGGTTCATTCAGGAATCGAAAGCCGATTCCGCCGCCGCGAAATTAAAGGCGATGATCAAGGTCACCGCCACCGTGGTGCGCGGCGGCCAGCCCGGCGAGGTGCCGCTTCAATGCCTCGTTCCCGGTGACATCGTCAAGCTTTCCGCGGGAGACATGATTCCCGGCGATGTGCGCATTCTGACGGCCAAGGATTTGTTCATCATCCAGGCGACGCTGACCGGCGAATCATTGCCAGTCGAAAAATTTGACACTCGCGAAACGCGGGAAGGAATCGCGCCGCTGGAATTCACAAATCTCTGTTTCCTCGGCACCAGCGTGGAGAGCGGCACTGCCCAGGCCGTGGTTGTCGAGACTGGGCCGCGAACCTATCTTGGCAGCATCGCCAGCAGCATGACTGCGGAAGCGGTCGAAACAAGTTTTGACAAGGGCATCAAGCGCTTTACGTATCTGATGCTGACGTTCATGCTGATCATGGTGCCAGCCGTTTTCTTCATCAACGCGCTGAGCAAGGCGCCTTCACAATTGGGAGATAATGACATCGCGGCCACACCTGCGCTGGCCAACAAGATTAACGCCAAAACCGATCCGGTTTCCGCGTTCTTGTATGATCACCTCCCGGCGGATACGAAGGCGTCGCTGCCCGCCGTGCAAGGCTCTCCGGACAGCGTGGACAAATTCAACCGCGTCCTGGCCGACAATCTAAATGACGTCATTTCCGGCCCATCGATTTATGACCCGCAAAGGTTCCAAAACGTGGCGCTATCGCCTGAGACAAAATCGCGAATTGAGCATCCCAGCAAACACGATTACCGGTTGAACCGCCTGCTGTTGCAGGACGCCTACCCGCAGGAAATCAAAAAGGCGCCCAAACACAATTGGTACGACGCCTTTCTCCTGTCGCTTGCGCTGGCGGTGGGGCTGACGCCGGAAATGCTGCCGATGATTGTTTCCGTCTGTTTGTCAAAGGGAGCGATGGCCATGGCGAAAAAAAAGGTCATCGTCAAGCGCCTCAATTCCATCCAAAACTTCGGCGCGATGGATGTTCTTTGCACGGACAAAACGGGCACCCTTACGCGCGACCATGTCATCCTCGAAATTCATTGCGACGTCTTCAAAAACGACAGCGATGCTGTCCTGCTCGACGCTTATCTCATCAGCCATTTTCAAACCGGTTTGAAAAATGTCCTGGATCGCGCGGTGCTGAGCCATCCGGCGGCGGCGGAAAAAATTTGCATCGACAACTATAAAAAAGTTGACGAAATCCCGTTCGATTTTTCGCGCAAGATGATGTCGGTCATCGTCGAGACGCCTGAGCAGGAATACGTCATCCTGACCAAGGGCGCTCCAGAAGCCGTTTTCGCCCGCTGCACGCAATTTGAGAGCGAGGGTGAAATCCTGCCGATGGAGCCGATCCTCATCGGCGACCTCATCCAGGAATACAACGATCTCAGCTCGGACGGATTTCGCGTGCTGGCAGTGGCGTCGCGCAAGCTGGACAAGCGCGCCGCCTATTCAAAAGCTGACGAGTCGGAACTCATACTCAAGGGCTACATCGCCTTTCTCGATCCACCCAAGGAATCCGCCAGCCAGGCCATCGCGGCACTGCAAGCAAATGGCGTCGCCGTCAAAGTGCTTACGGGCGACAACGATCTGGTGACACGCAAAGTTTGCAAAGACGTTGGCCTCGACACGACGGGCGTCCTGCTCGGCAGCGCGGTCGAAAACATGACCGAAGAGCAGCTTGGCAAAGCGGTGGAAACGACGCAGGTCTTCGCGCGCCTCTCGCCCACGCACAAGCAGCGCATCGTCGAGGCGCTCCGCCGAAATGGCCACGTGGTTGGGTTCATGGGCGACGGCATCAACGACGCGCCGGCCCTGCGCGCGGCGGACGTGGGCCTTTCTGTTGACAACGCGGTTGATATCGCGAAGGAATCGGCGGACATGATTTTGCTCGAAAAAAATCTGATGGTGCTCGAAGAAGGCGTGCTGGAAGGGCGGAAAGTTTTTGTGAATATCTCTGAAATACATCCGCATGGGAGCCAGTTCCAACTTTGGAAACATGTTCAGCTTCACTGGCGCCAGCGCGTTCCTGCCCTACGAGCCGATGCTGCCGATCCAGATTTTGACCAATAATCTTCTTTACGATTTTTCGCAGGTCGCCATTCCAACCGACAATGTCAATCCTAATTTGATTTCCAAGCCGCTGCCGTGGGACATGGGGGAAATTCGGCGGTTCATTCTGTTCATCGGTCCCATCAGCTCGATTTTCGATTACACCACGTTTTTCGTGATGCTTTATATTTTCCACTGCTGGGCTCCCGCCAAGGCCGCGCTGTTCCACACCGGCTGGTTCGTGGAATCATTGATGACGCAGACCTTGATCATCCATGTGATTCGCACCCGCCAGATACCATTCATCCAAGCTCGCGCCAGCGCCGCGCTGACGATGACCACCGTGGTCATCATGGCGATTTCCGCATGGCTTCCGTATTCACCGCTGGCGGGCATGCTGGCGCTGGAGCCGCTGCCTTGGCTGTACTGGCCCATTCTTTTCGCGACCCTCGTCGCTTACGTGGTCGCAACCCAGCTCGTCAAGATGTGGCTGATTCGCAGGAAGTGGCTGTAAGATGCCAGTCCCGGCAGGGCGAGACTCCGTCGATCCCTAATTGGGTTCTGTCAGATTTAGCGTTCCCGAAATCCTTCAAGATCCAGTCAGGGCTCGGCGGAGTCTTGCCCTGCCAAAATTTACTTCGGTAGCGGCGGGAGCGGTTTTACCAAGGCCCACTGCAGCCGCAGCATGAATGACTTGGGCGAAGTTGATCATCTCCAATGGCTTGACAATGTAAGCCTCCGCGCCGAGGCGCTTGCTGGTCGCAATGTCGCGATCCCTCCCGGAACCTGTCAACACGACAACCGGGATCATCCTCGTGCCTTCGTCCGCCTTGATTTGCCGCAACACTTCCAACCCGTTCATTTTTGGCAAACCCAAATCCAGCAGGATCAACTGGGGCCTCTGCGAAGGCATGCGTTCTGCGAATTCCCCCTTGTAAAATAAGAAATCCAGGGCCGCCTTGCCATCCTTGACCCACTGCACACGGTTGGAGATTCCCTTCAAGGATTCAACGGCCATCTCGGCGTCGTGCGGATCGTCCTCGACAAAAAGTATATCCACCAGCGCATCGCTGCCGAAGCCGGGCTCCGCCGGCAGGCCAGTGGCCGGGTCAAATGAAAACAGCGTGGCGGTTGAAATCTCCAGCGCGCGCGCAAGCCGGTCGATGCTTTTGAGGGAAAGATTGCGCGCACCGCGTTCGATATCACAAACATAAGTGCGGTGAAGCCCCGCTCTTCCAGCCAATTCTTCCTGCGAAATCCGCAATCGGCTTCGCCACGCTTTCACCGCCGCGCCAAAAGGCTTCTTAACGTCTAGATTTTGCACAAGCGTCATTTGAACTCCCGAATCGTAACAACCGTCACAACAGACTTTAGGTGACGCTGTTTAATTTTATTGCACCCACGCTCTGCCCAATACCCTCGAGGCCCGAATATAAATAATCCCCTGGGGAACCCGCAGACCAACGCCCAAACCCTAGCCCACGAAATCCCGCCGCGCCAGTAAAAAATGCAAAATTCTAACCATGCAGTTGACAGTGGTATGTTTGTTGACTCAAATCAAAATAAACTCCGTGAAAATCAGGCGCTTGCATAATGGCTGCGATTTGGCATGATGTGCCGCAGCCACGGATGCGCTTATGGTGGAATTGGCAGACACGCTACTTTGAGGTGGTAGTGGGGTAACCCGTGCAGGTTCAAGTCCTGCTAAGCGCACCAATTCTCCCTCTGGAGAGGCTGAAAAAAAGATGCCCCCCATGCGGTCAACGAATGCGGATTCGGTCAGGCTGTTTACGCGAGGGTTCCTTATGGCGGCTTCTCTTTCGATCGCCATTTTCCTTTCCGTATCTTGCGCGTCTGTTCGGACCGATGGAGTTGCAAGAATTTTCTCGGGCACAACAGTCTCCAGCAGCGATGGAATCAGCGTGGAGTTTTCTCTGCCTCCGTCTGTGCGCATTCGTGAGGGTACCCGCGCTGAATTCACCGTGAACCTGGTGAATGAAAGCCAGGCCCCGGTATTTTATGGGACTATTAACCACGTTCGCGAGCTGCGGATTAAGATCATCGACTCCAATCACGGGATGCCGAAGCCTACCCCAGAAGGCGAACGTGAGTGGCGCCCGATGAGGTCGTTTGGGTGGATTTTTCACAAATTGAACCCGGGCGAATCCGCGAAATGGAATGTCGATCT
Organism: uncultured Verrucomicrobiae bacterium; assembly: GCA_963764165.1. Taxonomy (GTDB): domain Bacteria; phylum Verrucomicrobiota; class Verrucomicrobiia; order Limisphaerales; family Palsa-1400; genus Palsa-1400. The sequence continues at coordinate 299,280 of CAVXRD010000001.1, read as the reverse complement.
CTCCAGCCTGTTCTTGCTGCCTCCCGGCAAATACTCGGTTTCCGCCTCCATTGAAGTTTCGACGGCAGCCGGGCAACAAGGGACAAGATTTTGCCCCGGGCCGCTTGAGTTTGTAGTGAGGCAGTGAAACCCGGCGTTAGCTGCCAGGCTGTAGCCCTCCGACCATGGGCGTCGCCCTCGACCGCATCGCCGAGGGCTCAGGAATCAAGCTTCTGTCGACAGCTTCTGTCGAATTTGCCTGAGACTCGCCAGCTTAACCTCAAGCTCGGCGTTTATCGGATGGCCTTGTTTCTTTGATTTGGACGTAAAGCTGGCGGAATTTTTTGAGCTTCTGGCGCACTTCTTTCACAAGCGTCCGTGCCCTCCTGATTTCGACATGGCTGTCCTCAACCAGCCTCCTCGATTCTCGAAATCGGTCCTGAATATCAAAATCCATCTAACTTTTAGTTTACACCCATCGGGCTGGGGTGCTTGCTGAACGCGGCCCAATCTTTCCCCTGATGTTGGTTGCTCAACCGCTGCGTAGCGCCGAGTTAGCAAATGTGCCTGCGAAAGATCGCATTCAGAATATGAAATCCATGAACACAATGAACCGACAATCAGGGCATGTCTTTCGCGTTCGTTTTTTCCTGATTTCCTGATTTCCAGATTTAAATTTCAGATTCCGGCGCTTCAATTTCCTCTGGCATAAACACTGTTTCGTCGTAGTTTGGGAGTGCTGTATCGTTGTCACAGCGCTCGAATGACCGACACCAGTCAATTTTTGATCAAGCACGGCGCACCCGTTCTGTTTGGCGCTGTCTTTGTGGAGCAAATCGGGCTTCCGCTTCCCGCCTTGCCGTGGATGCTGGCTGTCGGCGCGCTGGCCAGCAACGGTTCGTTCAATTTTTGGAACGGCGTGGCCATGACAGCCCTCGCGGCGGTGATCGCCGATGTCATTTGGTTTTATCTTGGACGGCGTCGCGGAACCCAGGTCTTGAATCTTTTGTGCAAGGTTTCGCTCGAACCGGATTCATGTGTCCGGCGCACCCAGAACGCTTTCACCCGCTGGGGCTGGCGCGGGATCGTCGTCGCGAAATTCGTTCCCGGTTTGAGCACGATGGCGCCTCCGGTGGCGGGCATGTCGGATATTTCGGCCACGCGATTCGTAGTGGTTGACGGTGTCGGATCCATTCTCTACGGGGCGTGCTTTATCAGCCTCGGCTATTTTTTCAGCGCGCAAATCGAGCAGATCGAAGCCGCTGTGGCGCGCGTCGGGGGGACGGCGCTGATGCTGATCGCGGCGATCATCGTGCTCTGCCTCGCTTACAAATTCTGGCAGCGCAAACGCCTTCTCGATGAATTGCGCATGGCGCGGATCACGGTGGACGAACTGCGCAACATGCAGAGCGGCGGCCAAAGCATCGTTATACTTGACCTGCGTTCCAGCGCGGAATTGACCCGCGACCCCGTGCTGATTCCCGGCGCGGTTCATCTTTCCATGGACGAAGTGAAGGCAAAGCGCTACGCGATTCCGGCCGAATCCGAAGTCGTCGTCTACTGCTCGTGCCCGAATGAAGCGACCGCCGCGCAGGTGGCGCTGCTGCTGCGCCGGAATGGAATTGCCCGCGTTCGACCGCTGCTCGGCGGTCTTGACGCGTGGCGTGATCAAAATTACCCGCTCAGCAAGCATGCGCTCTCGGACCCTTCCCTCGCCTGACGCGCCGCCAACAAATTTTTGCCATGCCAAAACCAATATTGATGACAGTGGACGACGATCCGGAAGTGCTGCGCGCTGTCGAACGCGACTTGCGCCGCCAATATGGGAATCGCTACCGCGTGATGGCCGCCGACTCCGGCGCATCGGCGATGGATGCGGTCCGGCAATTGAAACTCCGAAACGATTCCATTTCTCTCTTTCTTGTTGACCAGCGAATGCCGATGATGTCCGGCGTCGAATTTCTCGAGCAGGCCATTGTGCTCTTCCCGGACGCCAAGCGCGCTTTGTTGACAGCCTATGCCGATACCGATGCCGCCATTCAGGCCATCAATTCGGTGCAGATCGACCACTATTTGATGAAGCCATGGGATCCGCCGGAGGAGCGGCTCTACAATGTGGTGGATGATTTGCTCGACGATTGGCAGGCGAACTTTTCGCCGCCGTTCGAGGGCGTTCGCGTGGTGGCCCATCGCTGGTCGCCGGCGGGAATGGAGATTCGTGATTTTCTCGGGCGCAATTTCATTCCCTACCAGTGGCTCGACGTGGAAACAAGCGACGCCGCAAAACAATTGTTGACGACGAGCAAGACCGACATCACCTGCCTGCCACTGGTGGTTTTTGCCGACGGTTCGTTCATTCCCAAGCCGAATGTGGCTGCGGTCGCCGCCAAGCTGAATTTGAAGACCAAGGCGGATCTCCCGTTTTACGATTTGATTGTCATCGGCGGCGGCCCTGCCGGATTGGCGGCGTCCGTATATGGCGCGGCTGACGGATTGAAGACGCTTCTCATTGAACGCGAAGCGCCGGGAGGGCAGGCGGGCCGGAGTTCGCGCATCGAGAATTATCTTGGTTTTCCAACGGGGCTCAGCGGAGGCGATTTGGCTCGCCGCGCCGTCGCCCAGGCGCGACGTTTTGGCGTGGAAATCCTCACCCCGCAGGAAGTCGCGGGCTTGCGAGCCGATGGCCCGTCGCGCGTGGTGAAGCTGGCGGACGGGGCCGAAATCGCCGGCCGCGCCGTTCTGGTGGCCAGCGGGATTTCCTATCGCACGCTTGATATTCCGGGAGCGGAAAAATTGCTCGGCGCGGGTGTATATTATTACGCGCCGATGAGCGACGCCATCTCCTACCGCGACGGCGATATTTACATCATCGGAGGAGCGAATTCGGCCGGGCAGGCGGCGATGTATTTTTCGAAATTCGCGCGCAAAGTCACGATGGTTGTTCGCGGAGCGGCGCTGTCCATGACCATGTCGCAATATCTCGAAGACCAGATCACCGCCACCAAGAATATCGGAGTGCTTGTCAATACAAATGTCATCAACGTTTGCGGCGAGGGGCATTGCGAGAGTGTCACCCTGCGAAATAGCAAAACCGGCGAGGAGCGCACGGCTCCGGCGACGGCGCTGCTGATTTACGCCGGTGCGCTGCCGCGGACGGAATGGCTCGCGGGCATTGTCGAGCGCGACCAATCGGGCTATGTCATTTCCGGCCAGCATCTGAGTTCCGGTGAAAGCCGCAGGCCCAAAGGCTGGAGCGCGAGCCGCGATCCATTTTATCTTGAAACGAGCGTTCCCGGGATTTTCGTGGCGGGCGATGTTCGCCACCGCTCCGCCAAGGGCGTTACTTCCGGCGTCGGCGAGGGCGCGATGGCTGTGAAGCTCGTGCATGAATATCTTGCCACATTGTAAAATCATGGACGCCGCCGAACTTCAAATTGTCCGCAAAATGCCGCTGTTCGCTGAATTGTCGGACGACCAGCTTGATTGCATTAAGCCGGGAGAAATCGTGGAGCTTCCGGTCGGCACCGTTCTCGCCGCGGAAGGGCAAAAGTCATCCATGTTTTACATAAATCTAGGTGGGGAAATCCAGTTCTGGCGCTCTTACGACCGGCAGGACGTTTTGATGGCGACGAGCAAACCGGGCGATTTTATGGGCGAATTGCCGCTGCTTCTCGATTCGCCGTGGATGTCGACGGTGCGCGTGTCCAAGACTGCCAGGGTATTCCGACTGAATGAAGAAGGCTTCTGGCACATGCTCGGGACGTGCCCCTCGGTGGCGCGCAAGGTGATTAAGATGACGGCGGCGCGCCTTCGCAACATCGAAGGCTTTGCCTCCCAGCGCGAGAAATTGATTTCACTGGGAACGATGGCGGCCGGCTTGGCGCACGAGTTGAATAATCCTGCGTCGGCGGCGTTGCGGGCGGCGGCGGAATTGCAGAAGGCCACCGACCGGGTGCAATCGTTTCTTTGCGAGTTGGTTCATGGATTGGAAGCCGAGCATTGGGAGTATCTTCTTCCCGCCTCCGAGGAATCCGTGAGCGGTTTGGCCAAAGCTCCAAAGCTCGATTCAATCACCCGCAGCGACCGCCAGGACGTCGTCGGCACGTGGCTGGAAGGCCAGGGCATTCCCGATAGCTGGTCGATTGCGCCAACATTCGTGGAAGCTGGATTGGGAGTGGATTGGCTGGAAAAGCTGACTTCCAAATTGCCTGCCGACAGCCGCGCCGGAGCTATCCAGTGGCTCGAAGCCCGGATTAGTTTGAAACTCTTATTGACGCAGGTCACCAACAGCACCGCGCGCGTTTCCGAATTGGTGAAAGCCGTCAAGGCCTACACCCACATGGACAAATCGCCCATGCAGGAGATGGACATCCACGAGGGAATCGAGAGCACGCTCGTGATGCTCGGGCACAAATTGAAAAACATCACGGTGCGCCGCGCCTTTGACAAATTGCCAAAAATAATGGCTTATCCCGGCGAATTGAATCAGGTCTGGACAAATCTTATTGACAACGCCATCGACGCGATGAACGGCAAGGGCGCCCTTTGCATCGGAACATTTTTGGACGGCGATTATCTGGTTGTTGAAATTGTGGATGACGGCGCGGGAATTCCACCAGAAGTGCAGGCGCATATTTTCGAGCCGTTTTTTACGACAAAGGGCGTGGGCGCTGGTACTGGCTTGGGCTTGGTGATCAGCAATCGCATCGTGGCGGACCGCCACGGCGGCGAAATCGAATTCGAATCCAAGCCCGGCGAAACCCGCTTCAAAGTCCGCCTGCCCCAGCATCCGAACTAACATGGAAGTGAAGAAGGAGCATGCCAACTGAATCCATCGGAGCGCGGCTGTGTCGAAGACCAGCCGCAGCGGGTTCCAATGCCAACTGAGGCACGCGGAGCCGATCACCGTAATTGTCGCAGTTCGCTTTTCCGTGGTTTGAATATGGCTGCGGCTGGTCTTCGACACAGCCGCGCTCCGTTCGCGTGCCGTTCAGCCGTTGCGCTGGATTTTCAACACGCCACAAGTATCCCAAAATCGGGCGCTGCTCCATGGCCAAACCTTCGGATCGACAACAAGTCCCGCTTTCGCCGGATTGCCTTCGATGTAGTTGCGTGTTTTCAATTCGTGGTTTCTGTCGCGCATGAATGTGTCCCAGTAATCCGCCTGCCAGAATTCACCGCGGCGGTTCAATAGCCGGTTTGCCTTTTGTGCCGTGTGTTTTTTCCAGCTCTGGATGATATCCGCCATCGGCGTCGCGTCTACTTTGAACAATGCGTGAACATGATTCGGCATCACAGCCCAAGCGCGCATTTCGTAACGCTCGCCGTGGAAGAACCGCATCGCGTTTTCAACGAGTTGGGCAATCTCAGGCTGGCGCAAATGACATTCGCCACGGCTTCGGTCCAGGTACGATTCCAGTTCCGCCTGCCGCCTGCCGTTGTCCTCAATCTTTAGCAGGTGCTCCCACTCCGAACGAAGCGCTTCAGGAAATGAATCAGCCAGTCGGAACGTGACGAATTGTGTCAAGCCTGGCTCGTCCCGATGGGGAAGATAACCGCGCTCGTTCCAACTGCGGAATCCCTGCTTGGCGTCTTGCGGCTTTGGCGGCCCAGCCCAGCGGCGTTTGCCCTTGATCAAGTCGCGCACGCCGGGATTATGTGGTGGCCCCGGAAGTCTTGGCTCAGGTGGCTGGCTCACGCCGCGCATTGAACTGTAAACAGAACGCCGTCGCAAGTCTTGAAGCGCCGCCGGAGCGCGGCTGTGTCGAAGACCAGCCGCAGCGGGTTCCGATGCAAACCGAGGCACGCGGAGCCGATCACCGTAATTGTCGCAGTTCGCTTTTCCCTGGTTTGAATATGGCTGCGGCTGGTCTTCGACACAGCCGCGCTCCAACGCGTCATGCTTACTTCGACATCGCCACCGGCAGGCCATTCTTGACAGGCGCAACAGTATCATTGACTTGCGCCTGCTCCCAGCCGCCGCCGAGCGCTTTGATGAGCTGCACGGAAACCACCAGTCGCTGGCCGGCGAGGCGGGCATTGTCGCGCTCGGCTTGCAGCGCGTCGCGGTTCGCATCGACGACATCGAGGTATCCGACGATTCCCGATTTATAACGGTTCTCGGCCAGATTGGCCGCGCGGCGCGCGTTGGTGACGGCGCGCTTCTGCGCTTCCGCTTCGACGCTGAGATGGCGGGTGGCCGAAAGGCTGTTCTCGGTTTCCTGAAACGCCACGAGAATGCGCTGGCGATAATGAGCCGTCGCCTCTTCAAAGGCAGACTTCGCGCGTTTCAAATTCGCCTTGTTGCGCCCGCCCGCGAAAAGGGGCAGCGTCAAACTCGGCCCCATCGACCATGTCCGGCTGTTCCAGTTAAACAGCGTATCAACATCCGCGCTGAGGAATCCGCCGGAGCCTGTCAATGTCAGCACAGGAAAGAACGCGCCTTTCGCCACGCCAATGCGCGCGCTGGTCGCGGCAAGCTGGCGTTCCGCCTCGGAGACATCCGGGCGGCGTTCGAGCAAATCGGCCGGCAAACCGGCGGGAACTTCCGGGGGGTTCGGCGCCCAATTGCTGGATTTCAGCGGCGCCAAATGAAACGACGCCGCGTTCGCGCCGACCAGGACGGCAATCGCATTTTCCATTTCCTCGCGGCGTTGCGCCAAGGCCGCTGCTTCTGCCTCCGTGGTGGCGAGTTCGGTTTCGGCGCGTGCGATGTCGAGTTCGTTTCCGATGCCGCCGCGAAAACGGCTTTGCACCAGCTTGAGTTGCTCTTTGCGCAATCCGACGGTGCCGTCAACGGTGGCGATTTCCGCATCAAGGCCGCGCAGCGAAAAATAGTTTTCCGCGACGTCCGCCTGCAAGGTCAGCAGGCCGTTGTAATAATCCGCCAGCGAAGCTTGCGCATCGGCCCGCGCGCCTTCAAAGCTCCGGCGCACGCGGCCCCACAAATCCACTTCGTAACTGAGATCAAGCGGGGTGCTGTAGGTGGTGGCCGTGATGTTTCCGAAACTCGGCTGCTCATTCGGAGAATAACGCTGGCGATTCAAGCTAGGGTCGAGGCTGAGATACGGCATCAATTGCGCCCGCGCGACACGAGCTGTGGCCCGCGATTGATCGACGCGCGCGACCGCCGCCTTCAAGTCCTGGTTGGCCTGGCCGGCACGTTCTTCGAGCGCGTTCAAATCCGGATCGTTGAAAATTTCCCACCATTTTCCTTTGGGAACATCCGCCAGCGGTTTGCCTTCCTTCCACGAACCGAGTTCTTCGGACTTGTAAGCCGGGGGAACGGAATTAGTCGGCGCGTGATAGTCCGGGCCCACTTTCCAACCGTCTGCCTGGATGGAGGTGGGGATCAGCAACAACGCGAGAATCAAACCCGCGACCGCAGTGGACGGTCCGATTCCTGTGCCGCTCGGCAAGGGTGCGTGAGCGTGTTTCGGTTTCGGCCCCCAGCGCATGAGTGTCACGTAAAACACCGGTGTCAAGAAGAGTCCGAAGATCGTCACGCCAATCATTCCAGCGAACACGGCCACGCCCATGGCTCGTCGCATTTCCGAACCGGCGCCGTGCGCCACCACGAGCGGAAACACACCCGCGATGAACGCAATCGACGTCATCAAAATCGGGCGCAACCGCAAGCGGCACGCTTCAATGGCAGATTGAAAAGCCGACAATCCCTCGGCCTGTTTTTCCTTCGCGAACTCGACAATCAAGATGGCGTTCTTGCACGCCAATCCGACCAGCACGATCAAGCCAATCTGCGTGAAAATATTATTGTCGCCATGCGATAGGTAGACGCCGGTGATGGCGAACAGCAAACACATCGGCACAATGAGAATAATGGCGAGCGGCAAGCGAAAACTCTCGTAAAGCGCCGCCAGCACAAGGAACACCAGCAGAATGCAAAGCGGATACACGTAAATAGCCGTGTTGCCCGCGAGAATTCGTTGATAGGTGAGATCAGTCCACTCGAAGCTCGCCCCTTTCGGCAGCGTCTCCGTGGTGAGTTTCGCCAGCAGCGCCTCGGCCTGCCCCGAACTGTAGCCAGCGCCGGGCGCGGCATTGATTTCGGCGGCGGGATAACCGTTGTAACGCATCGCGCGATTCGGCCCGTGCGTTTCCACCACGCGCACCAGCGCGCCCAGCGGCACCATTTGTCCCTTTTCATTGCGCGTTTTCAGCCGCGTGATGCTCTCAGCGCTGCCGCGGAATTTCGAATCGGCCTGCGCGATCACTTGGTAAGTGCGTCCGAAGCGGTTGAAATCGTTCACGTAAAGCGAGCCGAGATACACCTGCATGGTGTCAAATAGATTCTGCAACGGCACTCCTTCCTGCTTTGCTTTCACGCGGTCGATGTCCGCATCCAACTGCGGCACCGTCACAGTAAAGGAGGAAAACTCCTGGTCCAGCACGGGCGTTTGGTAGGCCTTTCCCAGGATGTCCTGAATCGATTGGTAAACCGCGTCGTAACCGAGATCCGCGCGATCCTCCACGTAAAGCTTGAACCCGCCAATCGTTCCCAAGCCATCCACCGGCGGCGGCGACACGGTGAGGACGAATGCATCCTGGATGGCGGAGAGTTGCTGGTTCAATGAAGCGGCAATGGCGTCCGCGCTCAACTCCGGCGTCGTACGTTCGTCGAAGGGCTTCAGCGTGAAGAACGCGATGCCTTCATTGGGCGCGACGGTGAAACCGCTGATGCTCAATCCTGGAAATTCCACCGCGCTTTCAACGCCGGGCGTTTTCAGGCCGATTTCCGCCATGCGGCGAATCACCGCGTCCGTGCGATCCAGCGAAGCGGCGTCGGGCAATTGCGCGAACGCGACAAGATATTGTTTATCCTGCGTCGGGACGAAACCCGTCGGCACCTTGTTGAATCCCCATCCGGTCAGAGCGACTAATGCCACGTAGACCACGAGGGCCGCCACCGATTTGCGCAGGATCGAGGCGACGCCGGTGGAATATTTATTTCCCGCCCACGCGAACGCGCGATTAAACGGGCGGAAGATCCAGCCGAAGATTTTATCCATCGAACGGGCGAAGACATCCTTCGGCGCGTTGTGATCTTTCAGCAGCACCGCGCAAAGGGCAGGGGAGAGCGTCAGCGAATTGAACGCCGAGATGACCGTCGAGATCGCAATCGTGATCGCGAATTGCTTGTAGAATTGCCCCGTCAAGCCGCTGATGAACGCCGTCGGCACGAACACCGCGCACAAGACCAGCGCCGTCGCGATGATCGGGCTCGTCACCTCGCTCATCGCGCGCCGCGCGGCTTCCGGCGGCGCGAATCCGAGCGCGATGTTTCGCTCGACGTTCTCCACCACCACGATGGCGTCGTCGACCACAATGCCGATGGCCAGCACCATCCCGAACAGCGAAAGGTTGTTTATGGAAAATCCGACCGCGAGCATCACCGCGAAGGTTCCCACCAGCGAAACCGGCACCGCCGCGAGCGGAATGATCGACGCGCGCCACGTTTGCAGGAACAAAATCACGACGATCACCACCAGCAAAATTGCTTCGGCCAGCGTGTGAATGACTGCTTCAATCGAATGCCGCACGAAGGTCGTCGGGTCATACACCACGGAGTAATCGAGGCCATCCGGGAAGTTTTTCTTCAACTCGTCCATCGTGTGGCGGACGTTGCTGGAAAGCTCGAGCGCGTTCGCGCCGGGCGATTGGAAAATGGGCAGCGCCACCGCCGTCTTGTTGTCAAGCAGCGAGCGCAACGCGTAACTGCCCGCGCTCAATTCGACCCGCGCGACATCCTTGAGCACCGTCTTTTCGCCGTGCGGGCCGGTCTTCACGATGATCTTGCCAAATTCCTCCGGCGTGATGAGGCGTCCCTTGGCGTTCACCTGCATTTCAAAATTCACCGGCGAACTCACTGGCTGCTGTCCCACCGCGCCGGCGGCGATTTGCACGTTTTGCTCGCGAATGGCATTGACCACGTCGTCGGCGGTCAAATTGCGCGAGGCGATTTTATCCGGGTCGAGCCAGATGCGCATTGCATAATCGCCCGAGCCGAACACCTGCACGTCGCCAGCTCCGGGAATGCGCGCCAGGACGTCCTTCACCTGAAGCGTGGCATAATTGCGCAAATAAACTTCGTTATAGCGCCCGTCCGGTGAGAACAGGTGAACGACCATCGTCAAATCCGGCGATTGCTTTTTTGTCGTGACGCCGAGGCGGCGGACGTCTTCAGGCAATTTCGGGAGCGCCTGGGAAACGCGGTTTTGCACCTGCACCTGCGCCTTGTCGACATCCGCGCCGAGCTTGAAGGTGATGGTCAAGGTCATCACACCGTCCGCTGTCGCCTGCGAAAACATATACTGCGAGTCCTCGACGCCGTTGATTTCCTGCTCGAGCGGGGAGGCGACCGTTTCGGCGATGGTCTTGGGATTCGCGCCGGGATAACTGGCGCGCACGACAATAGTCGGCGGCACCACTTCGGGATATTCGCTGATCGGAAGCTTCCACAGCGCGATGGCCCCAATTAGGAAAATTAAAGTTGACAAGACTCCCGCGAAGATGGGGCGTCTTATGAAGAAATCCGAAAAGTTCATGGCTGGCCTTTGGTTAAGGTAAATGCGGCTGCTCAGCGGCTGACGATCTTGCGATCCGGGCTGTTGGTTTCGACCTGCGGCGTCACCGGCATGCCGGGGCGGACGTGCGCCATTCCATTGACAACAATCTTCTCGCCCGGCTGCAATCCGGTGCGGACGATGCGCTGCCCATCAATGAGCGGGCCGAGCGTGACAGGCTGATACGCCACCGTGTTGGACTTGGTGAGCGTCAATACATATTTCTGCGCCTGGTCGGTGCCAACGGCTTTCTCGCTGACAAGGAGCGTCGGCTGTTTCTCGCTCAGGGGCAGGCGGATGCGGGCGAACAATCCGGGCACAATGCGCCCGTCTTCATTCGGAAACACGGCGCGCAACACAATGCTGCCGGTGTCCGCGTCCAGGCGATTGTCGAATGATTCCACAACGCCCGCGTGCGAGAACCCAGGTTCGTCGCCAAGCTGGAGGTCAACAGGAATTTTCCCGTCGCCGTTGGTCTCCAATTTTTTCGCGGCCGCCAGCGCGTTGTATTTCAAGAGCGAATCCTCATCCACATCGACGTAAACGTAAACAGGGCTGACGGAAACAAGCGTCGTCAGCAAAGAGGCTCCGCCGGCCACCCCATTGACATAATTGCCCTCGGTCAACATCGCGCGGCTGACCCGCCCGTCGATGGGCGCGCGAACCTCGGTGTAATCCAAATCGAGCTTGGCGAAATCGCGCGAAGCTTCGGCCGCTTGCAGTGCCGCTTTGGCTTCGTTATACCGGGCAACGCGCTGATCGGCCTCCTCGATGGAAATGGCTTTGTTCTCGAGCAAATCCTTGGTGCGATCCGCTTCGCGCTTGGCGATGTCGAGTTGGACCTTGGCCCGGTCGGCCTCGGCTTGAAGGCGGTCGAAATCCGCCTTGTGCCAGCGAGGATCGATTTTGAAGAGCACGTCGCCTTTCTTCACAAGCTGGCCGGATTGAAAGCAGACCTTCTGAATGTAGCCGGAAACGCGCGGGCGCACCTCGACCGACTCAACCGCCTCCGTGCGCCCGGTGAATTCGCTCCACTCGATGAGCGGGCGCTGCTCCACCGGCGCGACCGTCACCTCTGGGGGAGGCGGCGGTTTCTGTTCGATTTTCTTTTCGCAACCCGTCGTGGCCGCAGCCAGCGCCAGAATTGCCACGGACGACTTCCAGGAATTTTTCAAAGACAAAGACATAAATAGCGACATAACGTTTTTGGTTTAGTTTGGTTTGGTTTAGTTGCCAGTTGAACCGAATCCGCGCCGGGCGCATCAAGCGGCGAAACTGAATTGCGACCGTTCGCGGATTTCCTGCTGCCTGCGCGCCCACTCGCGCACCCCTTGCACCTTCTCTTCCGCCAGCACGGGCAGGACAAGGTGGGGTATGTCGGTCAAAGCCGCCAGTGCGTCCGCTTCATTGACCGCCTGGCGGATGATGTGCGCGTTGACATCGGCGAATTCCGAAGTGAACCGCTGCACGAGCTGGCCCTTCAATTTTTCCAATCCATCACGGCAATGGCTGACCAGCGCCGCGAACCGCGTTTGAGTTTGCGTTTGACTCACTGAATTTGTGTGTTCCAAGCATCTATTATTTGGCGTTTTCATAAATTTTTTCCTTCAACTTTAAACTGACCGGTCAATTCTTTTTTGAACAAACCTCTGGCCTATTTACACAATTAAAACGAATGGCGAACAACGATTAGGACACTGCCGGGACTTTTGCGCCCAGTTGATTCAAAATAGACGGTTCCAAGTCCTTGAACACATCCAAACTATTCTGAACCTTGGCCGAAACCATGATCCCGGTAATCAAACAACAAATCCTCTGCGCCGCCTGAGCCGGGTCTGTGACCGAAACAAGCCCCTCGCGAATCGCATCCGCGATGGTATTCTCAAAATACTTCAACCCGCGCGCCATCAACCGCTCGCTGGTGGCCCGAATGCGATCATCGCACCCGGCGACTTCCGTGCCCACGCTTGCATAGGGGCAGCCGCAAACGTGGCCGTGCATCTCCAATCGCTCCTTCTGCGTCGCGTAAACCCATTCACACCACAAGTGAATGCGTTCCAGCGGAGGCACTTGCGACGAAAAAATCCGATCCATCTCGGGCCGCTTCACCTCCCAAAAATGCTCATGCGCCGCAATGACGAGATCCGTCTTCGACTCAAAAAAGTGATAAAAACTGCCCTTATTGACGCCCGCCCGCTCACAAATATCCCCCACGCTCACCGACCCGTAGCCCTGATCCCAAATAAGATCGAAAGCGACTTCCACGAGTTTATCTTTAGTGATGCCAGGCTTAGCCATAAACGTGATTCCCTTACCGATTCCGGTCGGCGGGCCATCTTGCCTTACTCGCAGGCCAATTGACTGTTATTTCCTTCGTCATTTTTTCTCTCGACGCAACCAATCTGCCACAATTTGACCGAACGGTCAACTTATTTTTTTAAGAATATTTTCCATGAGGACTTTGGGTTCTTTTTTGGTAAGGCTAGCCGAAGTGGGAGATCTGTAATGAAAAATATCGCGAGCCAGCACACCGGCGAGATCGCGTAATGGTAGAATGTCAGACCTGCTGGAACAACATCTCCGTTAGAAAGAGGCCAGGGGCGACCCTTGGGCATCGCCAATATCACCAACCCTTGTTCGTGCACGTTTGTCCACCCATAAAGGCTGATCAGAAAAATTTTGCCCCCGATCACCAATACCGAGAACTCAAGGGTCGCGATCGCCCAAACCAAGAACAGAAGCAATTCGAAACGACGGGCTTTTCTTCAGTCTTGGGCCAGTAAACATTTGCGATTATTCGACGCATAAAAAATGAGGCTCGACCTATGCAATCCAAGCCATTTTCTTCTCGACCACCTGCCAAGCTCCACGAACAAAGTTCGCTAGGATAAACCAACCGAATCCCGCGTTCGGAAACGATTTGTTAGAAAATGTATCAACACTTCCGAGCGCCTGGCGACCATCCTTGGAGAATCCGATGCATGAGAAGTAAACAATGCCATTACCGGTAGGAAAATCAGTACGAATGCTATGCAAACCGTATGTCTCGCTCGCTGGCTGTGGAGTGAGCTGAATACGGGCGGCGCACTTGAAAAACTCCCTGTGCAGTTCCTTCCGTCGCTTACAGGCTCGATCGAAGTTCGCGAGGGTGTCAGGTCTCACGCCTGGCAAACCGCGTCGGATATAGGCCTTGCTCGGTTTGGGATCGGGCGGGATTGTCCCGCATGAAACGACAATTTTGGCCGATCTGTTGCCATAGAGATTTGTTAGATAGGCATCGTAAACCTCATACTCGCTCGGTTCCTGTAGTGTGAAAGGCACGTGTAATTTGGTCTAAAATACCGCATCGGTCATGTCTGTTTTGCTTTGTCGCGTAATGGAAGTGCCTCGGCATCGTGGGCTGTGATCTCTTCCGAGACACGTTCCGCAAAGCTGTCCACCTCGTTTTCGCGGACTAGATGTTTCTGGCTTGGAATCTTTTGCAGCAAATGCAGTGCATTCTCAAACGCCGCCTTCGTGCCTTCCTGGCGTGGTTCGCCGAGGATGAAATGAATTTTAAAGCTCTCTTCCGCATCGTGCAGCGCCACGCCGCGGCCAAGCCAGCGATTTGCTTTTTCCCGGATGCTGTTTGGGTCAACCAAATCAAATGAAACGGGCTCGTAGAGATGCCAAACGTCATTTTTCCACGCGAATTGGAAATCGTATTGGTAGTCCTTTGTCTTGATCGTCTTCTCCGAAAGCTTATCGACCATCTTGCCCAGCTTGGCCTTAAAAGGTTTGGCGACCTCCTCATCGCTGCGGCTCACTTGTGTTGCGCCCGCGACAAAGCGCTCGACTAATCGTTTATATGTTTCGCCCAACACGCGCGCCGGGTCCTCGGTGATGCCGCCGCCTTGCTGCGACCATTGGAGCGAACTATCGTCCGGCGGCAAAACCTTTTTGACAATTTCCGACAAGGCATTTACCGGGGGAATATGCAATTCGTTGCGGATTTCCGCGCCCAATTCCTCGAACCGATGGGTCATGTAACGCATCAACGCGCGGAAATGCAGATGATCGATCTTGAGAAAGATGGCGTTGAGCCGTTCGTACGAGGCGGTGAAGCGCGCCTCCAAAAACCGCTGGTCAGGCGCATAGAGCACCACTCCAATGTTGGCAAACTCGCCGGTCACCACATCGTGAACGTAACGCAGGATGATGGTGCTATAATTTGTTTTCATCGTAGCAAGTGTTTAATGAACTGTATCAAAGTTTCCCTGTGATTGCGAGCCTCAGACAAATATGCAACGATTTGCTCGCATAAATCGCCTTGGCATTTCCAGGCGGGCGGAACCATGTCGAAATATCCTTGCAGTTGTCCGTCTGTAATCTTGCCCAAATTTTCCATGAATGGGCCGAAATTCAATCGACCGCCGCGCAGGCTCCGGTAAAATAGATGCTGTTCCAAAAATTGGAAGGTCTTGGCCAATGTCGCCGCCTCCCACGGCTTGGCCGCGCCGCCAATAATCGGCAGAGCTAGAAACGAAAAGGCCTGCTCGTGATCGTAGACGCCGATTTTGTCCGATCGTGCCCACAAATTTGGATTCGATGCGCGTCGGTCGGGATTCTGGATGAGCGTGTCGAAGGCGAATACATCCGCTGCCTGATCCCGTTGCATGCCAACGGGATTGCGCCCGGGTGGCCATGTCGTGAAGCCCGCACCAATGTTTACGGAACCGAAATTTAATCCGGGGCTCATTCTCACCATCTCTGCCAATTCTTTTTCGGCGAAGATGGCTTCGAATCCGGCTGGGACGTCCACCACGACCGCTTGCGGAACTTGCAATCCCAAGTCGTCGGCCAGTTGCGCTGTAACCAACTCTGCAATCTGCGCCCTCGCGTCCATTTCTCTGCCACGAAATTTTACCACCACTTCAAAGGAGTTGGCAGCGTTGTCCTCACATCCAAGCAAGAGTGGACGGTTTCTCCCCGTTGACATCGGCTTGATGAATTGCGTGGCGGTAAGTTGCAGAACCTCCATGCGACAGCTAACTGAATGGCGGCTTTGTCTCGGCCATGTTGCCCGAATCGCCGGAGGATTTGGTGTTGTTGTCCGTTGCCATTCCATTCTTATCGCAAGTCGCGGCGATGAATCAAAGAAAAATGCGTAATCGTGCGATGGTGGGGGCGCTGTTTTCAGTGGAATAGCAGCGCAATCTTGCTCATGCGAGCGCGGCCCGTCCGCCCGCAACACTCCTGCCCCCGGGCGCCCCCGGCGATGTTTTTGCTTCCAGTCCCCCCTGAGCAATCGATGTTTCGTTTGTCATGCCACGAAATACCACGTAAGAGTGCAATTACAATCTTATTTGACGCAAGGGATTTTCGGCCTTATTTTTCTCCCTGTCGCCCCCCGAGGCGTGTTCTTTGATATTTTGCGGATTTCCGCGGCAGCGATGCAGTTGTTTTTAACGGGCCATCAGGCACAGGGGTTAAATAGGTCGTGATCGGGGCATTGCACGCTATTTCACCCTATTGCACCCTTGGTTTTCACGGCAAAAATCTCGTCGCCATCGCCCAATATCTGCGGATGGTTGCGCTCCCAAAATCAATGGCGTGCGCGACAGAATTCTTCGTGCCCTTTTGTTTCCTTGGTGTAGAAATCCCCTTGTGTTCCGAAAATGTTGCGGGTTTGTTGCCACCTTGTTGCCATTTTTGTTGCCCCTTAAACGCCTGATAATCAATGATGTAGCGGATGTTGCCCCTTTTTGGAGATTATATATATAATATGCGCGCAAGTGTCTGCCATGCGGGCAAGATGCCGCTGCGTCAGCGCTAGGTGGTTGCGCGTTTTCACCCAATCTAACAAGCCCTAAACCCCCTCAAGTTGACTTTAATTCCTGCGTCGGCCAAATGGCGGAGAAAAGGAGGCCCACCAAAATTCCGATCGCAACTTCCGCGAATCGGTGGAAGGCGATGGTTGCTGGCGGTGATATTCCGGCGCTCACCAGCGTCACTATAATGAGCGCGACCCCAGCGAACCGATACGCGGCTACATCGAGCTTCAGCGAACCGCATACGATGCCGAGCGCAAAGATGGTGAGGCCGACGGCCAACGCATTCGGCCCGAAAAACGTGGCCACCAGCCCGCCTGCCGTCGCACCAATCGCTGTGCCGATGAGACGGCGGCGCGCAATTTTCCAGGCGGCGCCCAAAGTCGATTGTGTCACGATCATGGTCGTGACAGCCGCCCAATAAGGCTGGGGCATTTTGAAAAGTCGCGCAAACGCCAGCGAGACCGAGGCGGCCAGCGCCGTTCGAATCGAATGCGCCAACCAGCCAGTGCTTACCAGTGATTGAAACCAGCTTTTCATGAACAAACCGCGGCTTTGAAAGACAATCCCTGCTATTTGCCAGAATAAAACGGCGGAGTCGACAGCGTTTGTCCGAAGGGGACCTGGGCTGAAAAATTGAATCAGGAACGCCCGAACTCAGGAAAAGAGACTAATCTTGGTTGCGGGGCGCGCCTTGGATTCGTGCGCCTCAGCCGAAACTTTCCTCCAGATTTTCGCCAGTCGGATTAGATTTTGCGCTGTCGCGTGGAAAATAATTTCATCAAGAAATGATCCACGGCCTCTTTTCCTGAGTTCGGGCGTTCCTGATTAACTTTTTCCGGCCGCTTTGCGCCGTGGCAAAATTTTGTTGAAGGTTGAATGTCAAATAGGCGTCAGATAGTTTGCGATGGTGTGTAACTCATCTCATTTTTTCTGGGGCCGATTTTCGGCTGGTCGCTTTGCGGCGTCAATCTCTGCTGTGCGTGGCGTCGGTGGACGGATTCTTCCGGCCGCTTTGTTCGTGATCGGAGGCGTTGGAGCCTTTTCGCAGAAGGCCGCGGCGCAGGCGGGCTCACCCGCGCCGGATCAGGCGCACGTCATGGCGGATGTGGGTTATCACTTCGGCAATCTGTGGTTTGCGGGGACAAACCAGAATTGGCCGCTGGCCAGCTATTACCTTGACACGACGCGCGCGCATCTGGCGTGGGCGGTTCAGGTGAAGCCGGTTTATGTGACGAAAGCTGGGGACCAGGTAAATCTCGGCGGCATCCTGGAGGCTGTCACCAATACGATACTCAAATCGGTCGCCACCGCCATCGAGAAAAAGGATGAGCCGGGATTCGAGACGGCTTACAAACAGACGATCGCCGGCTGTTACGCGTGCCACACGGCGGCGGAAAAGCCGTTTCTCAAAGTGCGAATTCCAGAATTTCCCAGCGTCAATGTCATCAATATTTCCGGGACCGAAGAGGGCGCGGAGGCGGGGGGGATGACGGATGAAGTGAGCCGGGGCAAGGCGTTTTTCCGGCAGAACTGCGCCTTGTGCCACGCGGCGGTGCTCGGGCCGCGGAACAACGCCATCGGCGGGCAGGGGCCGAGCCTTGTCGGAGTGGCCGGACGCCGGGCCGGCTCCGGCCCGAATTTTAATTACACCAAGGCGCTGGCCGATTCTGGTTTGGTTTGGAACGCGGAGGCGTTGAATCGCTTCCTGGCAAATCCGGTGTCCGCCGTCCCTGGCACGACGATGCTGGTGTCGGTGCCGGACGAGACGAATCGGCGCAATCTTGTCGCTTACCTGGCGACGTTGAAGGCGGAGCCAGGCGCAGTTGCAGCGTCGACGCCCGCGCCCGCGGCTCCGAACCCGGAAACCGACGAGGGCGACTGGCATCACGCCAAGCCCGGTGTCAAACATCGGGTGGATGTGGCAACATTGCCTCCGCCGTTCGCCACGCCATCGGCAGGAAATGGACCGAAAGTCGTTCCCGCTCCCCCTGACGCGAAATTGTCCGTCCCGCCCAATTTCACCGTGAAGCAATTCGCCAGCGGATTGTCCGGCCCGCGTTTGTTGCGGACGGCTCCGAACGGCGACATCTTCATTGCCGAGACGGGGCAGAATCGCATTCGCGTCATGCGCACGACGGACGGAGCCGATGCGCCCGCGGAAAACCAGATTTTTGTGAGCGGGTTGAACAGGCCGTTCGGCATGGCGTTTTATCCGCCGGGCCCTGATCCAAAATGGATGTATATTGCCAATAACAATTCCATCGTGCGCGTGCCCTATTCCAACGGCGATTTGAAGACGGATCAAAAGCCGGAAGTTATTGTGCCGCACCTCGCCAACACAACTGGCGGGCACACTACCCGCGACGTGGCGTTTACGAAAGATGGAAAGCGGATGTTTATCACGGTTGGTTCCGGATCGAACGTGGCGGAAGAAATGAAGAAGAAGGAACCCGATGCGATTCGCGAATGGGAAGCTGAACGCGGCCTCGGCGCGGCGTGGGATACGGAGAGCAACCGCGCAAACATCCTCATCACCGACCCGGAAGGCAAGACGCCGATGCATCCTTACGCGACCGGTGTTCGCAACGGCGCTGTGCTCGCGATCCATCCCGACACAGGTGATTTGTGGGTGTCAACCAACGAGCGCGACGGCTTGGGCGACGACCTTGTTCCCGATTACATCACGCATTTGAAGGAAGGCTGCTATTACGGCTGGCCATGGTATTACATGGGCAATCACGAAGACCCGCGGCACGCGGGCGAACGCCCTGATCTCGCCGGAAAAGCGACGATTCCTGATGTCCCGCTGCAAGCCCATTCCGCCTCGCTCGGAATTGCGTTTTACACCGCGGCTTCCGGCGTTTCCGCATTTCCGGCGGAATATCAGGGCGACATTTTTGCGTGCTTTCACGGATCGTGGAATCGCAACAACCGCACCGGCTACAAGGTTGTCCGCGTCCATTGCAAAAACGGCGTGGCGACGGGCGAATACGAGGACTTCATGACAGGTTTTGTTGTTGACAATGCCAGCGTGTGGGGGCGGCCTGTCGGAGTCACGGTCGCGCATGATGGCGCGCTGCTTATCACCGACGATGGAAACAACACGATGTGGCGCATTTCCTACAATGGGAAATGACTTCACCGGTAGGGCGAGACTCTGTCGAGACCTGATCGGATTTTGGACCAAATTTAGTCAGGGCTCGACAGAGTCTCGCCCTACCAAGAATGGGGATCGGCATCCCTACCTTCGAATCAAAGTCTTGACAGCGCGGTTTCCGGCCGCCATCGAGCGGAACACATTCGGGAGATCATCAAGCAATGCCTCGCCATCGACAAAATCGGCGGCTTTGATCACGCCTTCTTCAATCAGCGAAAGGGCTCGGCGGATCGTGCGGGGGCTGTGGTGAAAACTCGAATACAGCGTGATGCTCGAATAGTGCAGCCGGCTTGTGTCGAGCGTCACCGTGGTTCCCGCCGGGCAGCCTCCGAAGAAATTCACCTTGCCGCCCTTGCGCACGAGCATCGATGCGGCCTGCCACGCTTCCGGCTTTCCGACCGCCTCGATCACCACGTCATAAATGTGGCTTGTCTTATTGACAGCACCGACCAAATCGCCCGATGCGCCAACGTCAACAACATAATCCGCGCCGAGCTTCCGTGCCGTTTCCAATCGAGGCCCCCGGCCGGCCATCGTGATGTTGCAGCCCTCGTGGCGGGCGACGGCGGCAAACATCAAGCCAATCGGCCCGCTGCCAA
Source organism: uncultured Verrucomicrobiae bacterium (assembly GCA_963764165.1). Classification (GTDB taxonomy): domain Bacteria; phylum Verrucomicrobiota; class Verrucomicrobiia; order Limisphaerales; family Palsa-1400; genus Palsa-1400. Next base: position 279,149 of record CAVXRD010000001.1, on the reverse strand, counting down.
GTATAAGAACGCTTTGCCCTTTTTTCGGCGCGACTTCCTCCCAGCCTTGCACCACGCACGCCAGCGGCTCGGTCAGCGCGGCGTCGGCGGCCCGCGTTTTCGGACCGAGGCGAAGCATGTTTTTCTTCACCAAGCGCGCGGGCACAATAATTGTTTCCGCGTAAGCGCCGTTCAGAAAAAGCAAATCATCGCACAAATTATCCTGCCCGTTCTTGCAATACAGACACTCTCCGCACGGAGCCGAATTGGCCACCACGACACGGTCGCCCAGACTCCAGCCGCTCGTTTCAGGGCCCATTTCGCAAATGGAACCCGCAAATTCATGCCCGAAAACGGACGGGGGGACGATCATGCGCGCATGATAGCCGCGCCTGTAAACCTTCAGGTCGGTGCCGCAGGTCAGCGCGGCTTCGATGTTCACCCGGACTTCGCCGGCGCCGATTTTGGGAGGCTCGATGTGCTCAACCCGGATGTCCTCACGTCCGTGCAATACAGCGGCTTTCACACAATCAGTTTGGAGACCAGCTCGCCCTCAACATCTGTCAACCGAAAGTCGCGGCCTTGGGAATGATAGGTCAATTTGGTGTGGTCAAAGCCAAGCAGGCGCAGGATGGTGGCGTGCAGATCATGCACGGGCACGGGGTCTTCGGTGATGTTGAAGCCAAAATCATCCGTCTTGCCGATGGTCTGGCCGGGCTTGATGCCGCCACCGGCCAGCCACATCGAAAATGCCTGCGGATGATGATCGCGCCCGAGCTTGCGCCCAGCTTCCTTGTTCGTTTCGACCATCGGAGTGCGGCCGAATTCCCCGCCCCAAATCACCAAGGTATCCTCGAGCATGCCGCGCTGTTTCAAATCCTTGATCAAGGCGGCGCAAGGTTTGTCGGTGGTGGCGCACTCCTTCTTAATCCCGTTGGTGACGTCGCTGTGGTGATCCCACGCCTCGTGAAAAAGCTGGATGAAACGCACGCCGCGCTCGGCCAATCGCCGGGCGAGGAGGCAATTGTTGGCGAACGAGCTTTCGCCTGGTTTCGCGCCGTACATCTCCAAAGTCTCCTTCGATTCCTTCGACAAATCCATCAGCTCGGGCGCGCTGGTTTGCATGCGATACGCCATCTCGTAAGCGTTGATGCGGGTGGCAATTTCCGGATCACCCACCACGCCGAGGCGCTGCTGGTTCAGTTGATGCAGCGCGTCCAGTTCGCGCCGCTGCATGGCTTGCGTCACCCCCGGAGGATTAGTCAAATATAAAATTGGATCGCCGCTGCGCCGGAACGGGACGCCCTGGTACACCGTCGGCAAAAAGCCCGCGCCCCAATTCCCCGCGCCGCCGCTGGTTCCACCCGCCGAACTCAGCACGACAAACGCCGGCAAATTCTGCGACTCGCTGCCAAGCCCGTATGTCACCCACGATCCCATGCTTGGGCGGCCGAACACAGTCGAGCCGGTGTTCATGAAAATTTGCGCAGGGGCGTGATTGAAAGCGGGCGTGTTCATCGAGTTGATGATCGCGATGTCATCCACGATTTCCGAAAGGTGCGGGAGCGCCTCTGAAATTTCCGCTCCGCATTGGCCGTGGCGGGCAAACTCAAACTTCGAGGCAAACAGCGCCGCGTCCGGCTTGATGAAGGCGTATTTCTGGTCTTTGACGATTTCCTTCGGAATTGGCTGGCCGTCGTATTTCGCGAGGGCAGGGCGGTGATTGAACAAATCCAACTGGCTCGGCCCGCCGGCTTGAAAGAGATAAATGATCCGCTTGGCTTTGGCTGGAAATTGTGGCGCATGCGCCACGAGCGGATTTCCACCTGTAACCGCCGCGCCAAGGGCATCGGTGCCGCGCAGCAGCGAGGCGAGCGCCATCGCGCCGAGGCCCATTCCGCATTGGCGGAAAAAATAGCGGCGCGTCACGCCCGCGCGGCGTTCGTTGCAATAATGTTCGGCAAAGCTCACTGGATCATTCCTTGGTAATGGTTTCGTCCAAATTTAGCAACACCCGCGCCACCATCGTCCAGGCGGCCACCTTTTCGAGATTCACATCCTCCGGCAGATTTTTCACGTCTTGCACCGCCACCTGCACCGCGCGCGCTGTTCGATCCGCGAAGAAGTCCTGCTCCTCGATCAACAGCGAGGAAATCGTCGCCGCCTCGGAAGCGTTCGGCTTGCGTCCCGTGCAAAGCTCGAAGGCGTAATTGATGCGGTCGTGATCGTTATGGCCGCCGTTTTTCCAAACGCGCAAAGCCAGCGCCTGGGCGGCCTCCACAAAGACCGGATCATCCAGCGTCGTGAGGGCCTGCAACGGGGTGTTGGATCGAGTCCGGCGCGGGCAGGCGCTTTCGCCCGTCGGCCCGTCGAAAACGTTCAGCGAAGGATACGGCACGGAACGCTTGACAAAAGTGTAGATCGCCCGGCGGTAACGGTCGTGCGCTTTCGTTTCCCAAGCCATCGGCGCGCCGTAGCCAAGGCTCATGACGCCCTCGGGAATAGGCGGATAAACGGGCGGCCCGCCAAGTTTTTCCTGCAGCAATCCGCCCGCGCTCAGCGCGATGTCGCGAATAATTTCCGCGTCCACCCGCACGCGCGGGCCGCGCTCCAGCAGCCGGTCGTCGGGATCGCGCTCCACCATTTCCGGCGCCACCACGGACGACTGCTGGTAGGTGGCCGATTCGACCATCAGGCGAATGATATGTTTGACATCCCAGCCGCTGTCCATGAACTCGCAGGCAAGCCAATCCAGCAATTCCGGATGGGTGGGCTTGTCGCATTGCGTTCCGAAATCCTCGGAAGTCGCCACCAATCCGCGCCCAAAAATTTCCTGCCAGAGGCGATTGACCATGACCCGCGCCACAGTGGGGTTCCTTTTGTCAACCAGCCAGCGCGCGAGCGTCAGCCGGTTCAGGGGCGCGTCGGCAGGGAGCGGGGGCAGGACGGCAGGCACGCCCGGTTTCACTGGCGCGCCTTCTTTCTGCCAATCGCCCCGGATGAAAATGTGCGACTGGCGCGGATGCTCCCGCGCCACCAAAACCAAACTGCTCGGGGCCGAGGGCCACTTGGCCTGCTCCTCGTCGATCTTCTTATTGACGTCGGCCATCCGCGAATCCGTGGCCCGGTAGAAACTGAACAACTCGCGCTGCTGCGCTGCCGTCCGTTGATCATGTGGCACCCCGAGAATCTCCCGCGCATGGCGGCTCAGCGGGTCCGCCCGCAGCGGCTGCGGCGAAGTCGTTGCCGAAATGCGGAACCGGCCGAGCGTATGGACATCGCCGAAACTGTGATTGAGCGTAAATTTCAAGATTGTTCCGCTGTCGTAATTCACGGGGTTTTTCGCCTCGAAGACCGCCTGGTGGCTTCGATTGCGGCGGCCCGGCAAGTCGTCGACGGCCCAGCCGGTTTTGTTCGTGATGATTCCATCAATCGCGGCGGAGGGTGGGAAGCTGGCTTGAAAATAATCAGCGGTTGCATTCGTCAGCGTGATGGTGTTCGTCGCTGTATTCGTCGCGCCGGGGATAACCGGCCCGGCCTGGACAATAAACTCTGACAAGACGAAATTCCCGTTGCCGGCGCGTCCCGGCCCGTAGGCCGGCAGATTCGGATCCGCCAGCGCCTCCAGCCGAAAACCCGTGATGCCTTTCAACGCTGTGCGCGCGGTGACCGTGTATTCTGAAACGCCGGGATTGGAGCCGGTGGCCAGCAGCGAATGGTCTTCCAGCTTGGTGAATTTTGTTCCCACGCTGGCATAGAATGCTTCCGGTTCGAGCACCGTCCAGTCGCCCGCCGCCGCCTTCATTTCCTTTTCCCACGCTTCCATTTTCTTCGGCACATCGTCATATTTGGCGAGCAGTTCGTCTTCCATTCTGGCGATGTTCTTTTTAATTTCCGCCTGTTTTGCCTGCGCGGATTTGTCGGGAACCTCCATCTCCGGCTCGTCGTCGTTGTTAAGGAAGGCGAAGAATTGGTAATACTCCTTTTGCGAAATCGGGTCGTATTTGTGGTTGTGGCACTGGCAGCAATTCAGCGTCAAACCTAAAAACGCCTTCCCCAAAACATCCATCCGCTCGATGATCGCGGCGTTGCGAAATTCCTCCGGGTCAATGCCGCCTTCCTCGTTCAGCATCGAGTTCCGAAAAAAACCGGTCGCCACTTTGTCCTCGATGGTGGCATCGGGCAGCATGTCGCCCGCGACTTGATCGATGGCGAATTGGTCGTAAGGAAGATTGCGGTTGAAGGCGTCGATGACCCAATCGCGATATGGCCAGATGGTGCGCGCAAGATCCTTTTCGTAGCCGTTGGAATCCGCGTAACGCGCCACGTCCAGCCAATGCCGCGCCCAGCATTCGCCAAAATGCGGCGAGGCCAGCAGGCGCTCGACTTGTTTGGAATACGCATTCGGCGAGCGGTCGGCCACGAAATCGTCGACCTCCTCAATGGTCGGCGGCAATCCCGTCAAATCGAGGCTCAGACGGCGAAGAAGCGTGGGGCGGTCTGCCATCGGCGACGGGCGCAATTTCTCGGCTTGAAGCTTCGCGAGAATAAACTCATCAACCGGATTGCGCGCCCATTTTTTCGATTTGACGGAAGGGAGCGGCGGTTTGACGGGCGCTTTGAAAGCCCAATGTTCGCGCGGATCGGCGACCTTGACGGATGCGCTGTCCGGCCACACCGCACCCTGGTCGATCCAGGCCCGCAAAATTCCAATTTGTTTGCCGTTCAGCCGTTCGCTGGATTTGGGCATGACAAGATCCGGGATCAAACCGGCGACGGATCGGATCATCCGGCTGTCCGCGCTGCGCCCGGGAATAATGTCAGGGCCGAGATCGCCCCCGCGCATGGCGATTTGCTTGTTGTCCCAGCGAAGTTCGGACTCGTGTTTGCGCGGCCCGTGGCAGCCGTAGCAATTTTCGCCGAGAATCGGCTGGACATCGCGGACGAAATCCACGTTGGTGGCCGCGGCGGGGGGCAATTCGGCGGCGCCCGCTGAGACGCAGGAAGCAGCCAACAGTGCGCGGGAAACGAATTTCCCGATTCGGATAAAGCCTGGCTTGCGCATCGACATTGGGCGGATTATTGACGAATTGGAGCGCCATTTTATTCGACATTGAGCAAATGGCAAGAGGGGGCAATTGGCTCATTTTGAAACAAAAAATTTTGAACAGGAGGAAGACCGAGGGCGCGGAGATGGGAAAAATTATCTTTGGAAAAATGACATTCTTCTCTGCGCTCTCGGTTTTCCTCCTGTTTAATTTTCAAGTCTTGCTCGTGTCCTGCCTTGCCGTGGGGCGGTTTGAGCGCAACAATCCAACGAATTTGTGAAACACCACACGAGCAACGGGCGATTTTGGGTTTTGATGGCCTTTGTTTGCGCGGCGTTGAATCACACCCTTTCCGCGCAAACAGTTCTTTCCATGGCCGATTACGGAGCCGTTGGCGATGCTGCTGAAATGGGTGTTAGCACCACCCGCAATTCTCCCATCGTGAGCCGGGCAGGGCGCGCCTTCTCCAGCGCTGACATTGGAAAATGGGTCGAGATTTTTGGCGGGGGCCCCCGCACTTCGCCCACGAACCATTCCGATCTCGTCGCCGCAATCGTTCGCCTCGACGGAACGAATGCCGTGCTGTCGCAGGCGTGCGGGGCTGACGGTTCGGGTCTCTTGGCGATCTGCGGGCATAACAACGCAAGCGCCTTCCAGCACTGCATTGACGCCGCCCGTGGCAAAGACACGACGATTCGAATCCCGGGCGGCAATTTTCTGCTGATTTCCCCGGAGGCGGCGGCCAATTTCAAAATGGCCAACGAAGGTGTTACGCATCCGGCTGTTACCTTCAAGCGAGGAGGGATCCGCCTTATTGGCGCGCCGGACGGCTCCACGATTCTCTCCGGCTGCGGCGCGTGGCAGCTCAAGGGCCGGTTTGCCTATCGGGGATTTATGTTTGACATTCACGGCCCGATTTCCACACCCTCGGAGCCTTTGGTTTTTGAGTCGCTGACCATGGATGGCGGCGCGAGGCCGGGATTGAGCGCCCACCTTTATTTCCCAGCTTCGACCAAAGACGGCACCGGCTGGGACGAAACGCATGACGCCGTCATCATCACGGGCGACGGCAAGTTTTGCCCGCTCGTTTTCACCAATTGCATTGTCAAGAATTGGCGCGGCGAAATGCTCAAGAGCATCAACGCCAATGGCAACGGCTATGCGCTCATCACTCATTGCTCTTTTTTCAACGGCAACGCCACAGCATTCAATCTGACCTTTCCCCACACAATCTCTTATTGCCAATTTTCGAACCTCGTGCAAATCGCCGAGTTCTACGAGGCTTATGCTTCCTTGCCGTCGGCGTTCAGCAATAATTTCGCGACGAACATCGTGCAGGCGCTTTATGCGTTGAATGGCGCCGAGACAGGAAGCCCAAACCCTGAGTACACGATTCGGAACAACGTCTTCCACATGATGAACAGCGGGAATGGCATTCAAATCTCACCCGCCCAGAATGTGGACATCATCAGCAATAGTTTCGTCGGCAATGGATCGGGAACGGCGATTGCCATAGGAACGGCGGGTTACCAGGGCACTGCGGCCAACAAGAACATCAACATCGCGGATAATATTTCCTCCAATGTTTATTACTTGCTCCAGGTGGAGGGCACCGGAAAGAACGCGCTTTACAACGCCACCATCAGCAATAACACCTCCCGCATGGCGGTTTCCGGCGGGAGCGGATTTGCTTACGGCTACGGCTGGGGGACAAACGTCCTATTCAAGAACAACGTGGCTGATAACATGCGCGACGGATTGAACAGCACGCTTCTGCGCGGGCAATTTTACCTGGACGATCCCTCCAACCAGTTTCCGCCGCACAATTATTTCGATTACGACGGCAGGAGCAATTCGATCAGCTATGCCTGGGGCTTGCGGCAATTCATCAGCGCCTCGCGGACAAATTCCACCTGGGTGTTGGACGACTCGCATCCGTGGCAAATTCCTGCCGGCGCAGTCATGGGAGTGACGAACATGCAAGCGGTTCCGGTGACAATTGGCCTGTCCTCCCTGAGATATTCGACCGGCGATACAGTAGTATTGACAAATGGGGCCTCAGTGAAATGCCGATGGACGGATAACCGGTGGGTTGTGCGGCAGTGAATGGATTGGCGGTGGATTGTCAGGGGCTGTTTGACGCGGGCTGTTGCCTGCCGGTCGCGATTCCATCCACGCCGCCGCCAAGGCAAACCCGCAGCCCATCAACAGCGCGACAAGGGCGTAGGATGGACCGAAGAATGGCTGCACAAGCGAATCGGTCTGGCGGTCGCGCGAGGGGCGGAGCAAATCCAACGTCAGCACGGACAAACAAAAAAACACGCTGCCCAGCCCAATCAACCAACCTCGCTCGCGCTTTCGCATCTTGGGCAAAAATAAAAACGGACCAAGGGCCGCCGGGAGGCAAACCGCAGGAAACTCGCTTGCAAGCCAACCCAGATACTGATGACACGCCTGAAGCAGGGCGGCCGGTTCGTGAATAAAATCGATGGGATTCATCCTGTCATATTGCCCGCGCATGAGGACGTGCCAAAAGCCCTGCACCGTGCGCGGATAGCCCCAATTAATCGGCGGATTCGTCATCGATGCCAGCGCTGGATAGAAATAGAACGCCGCTCCCGCGAACCACAGTGCCACCATGATCAGAACAGATTTCCACTCAGTGAAAAAGCCGCGCGTTATGAAAATCAACGCGGCAAATCCTAGAAGCGATAGTCCGCCAATCATGTGAAATAGGACGGAGAGGAAGGGGTTGGTTCCATCAAAAATACCGATAAGATGACTCCATTTATCGCAGGCGCCTGCGAACCAGCAAAGGCAATTAAATCCCAGAATATCCCGGCCCAATTTGAGGTCGCCGGCGATAATCGCCACCTCAAGCCCCATGGCGACAATCATCAATTGATGGCTTGTGATGCAGAGTCCGAAAAGCATCGCAGTCAAATAGATATACCGCCGCCTTTGCGGTGAGTAAATCCAACGCAGCGTCAGTGCCAGTGCCGATGCCAGAAGCAACACACTCAGGGCGTATGTCTGCACGACCACCGCCTGGCTCCAAATAACACCGGTGAAGCCCATCATAAGCCCCGCGCTGACACCCGACACAGAGCAAATTGCACTGAGACGCCGCGGATCAATGCCTTTGAAATCCTCCGCCGACTCGATCATCAAGGAGCTTCCGCGCGACACCATCATCGCAACGATGCCGCAAGCCAGCGCCGAGGCCACCGCGGAAGCCAGGGCAACGCGATAGGCGGCATTGGAGAACGGAATAAGCTTCACGAAAAACCACGTCACAATGGTCCAGAACGGATGCCCGGGTGGATTCGGCACAGCCGCCCACATGGAAGCGGTAACGTACTGTCCCGATTGTTCCAACGTTACCTCGGGCGCAAGCGTCAGCAAATAGACCATGACCGCCACAAGGGCCGTTGCTGAAAACGTCCACCAATCGACCCGTCGATAGAATGGCGAAAGAATTGGCAGGTCCTCCGCCACAGAGTCCAATTCTCCTTCATTTGCCGCTATTGCATCTGCCATCCATCAGTAGAGACACCGGGCGCATTCGGATTTGTATAAACGTCATTAATGGTAGGGACACCTTGCCGAGGCGTCCGCGGTGAAGCGTCATTCACGCGCAGGCGGAAGTCTGGGCGAGGCATCTCTACGTTCTGCGGCGGAAAAGTGAGTTGATCGGAACGCAATCGGGCTTAACATGCCGCACGCGATGAAACTGGTGGGATCATTCTTATGACATTCGAAGAACAGAATAAACTCGTATTGGACCGCAACCGGAGAGTGCAACGCGTCGCGGATTTCGGAGCGCAAGCCATCTCGGAATTAAGGAAAGCGATCGCGTCGTCGGAATTCAATCAGTGCTTTATCGAGCTAAAAGACGGATCGTCAAAGGGAACCATGAAAGTTTGCTACCATGGTTACGAAATCCTGTTTTGCGTGGAGATAGAAGCCAAAGCCCAATCGCCGATGCACTCCGATTCAGCGGAGCATCTCGTCTTTCCATACTTGAAGATCAGCGCAAGACTTTCCGCGTATCATCTCAGCTACGAGGGCAGTCCCAACGACAAGCCGAAAGGCCATCTTCTCGCGAAACTCGAAATTAGAAGCACGCAGGAGCCGTGCGAGGACTTTTTCTGGGACGAGGAATATGAATTGCATCGAAGGCAATTGAATGAATTCGCGCAGCCTTTTCTAGTGAGAGTTTTCCGGACGGCTTTTGACAACGGAATGATGCTTAGGCCGTGAACATACTCACTTTCCTACTGCATCGCCGACCCACATTCACAGGGCTAATGAAACTTTTTCCCGCAACGATTGCACACAAGGCCCGCACTTCCGACAGGAACCAACAGGAAGCCCGTAACCAGCGCGATGGGAACACGCCAATAATTTGAAGCGAGTCCCCAATCAAAGCGCGTGGCTTGCGCGCGGCATTTGGGGCACGGCGGATACTGGAGTGCAAATGCTTTCATATGTCGTCTTGCGTTGCCGTTTGCCTGGCCTATCTATCCACCCATATCATGAGTAATGCAAATCCGATGGGCTGTTTCTCAAATCATTTGACAAGGCTTGCGGATGGAAGCATTTTTCTTGAATGCGCCGCATACATAGCATCTTTTCAACGAGACTTGCGTGGCTATATTTCGCACTTGGTGCCGTTTTGGGCGGATGCATCTGCGGTGGTTGCGCGAATGAGCGGGCAGAATCGGATTGGCAATGGAAGCAGATGAATCCGACTTACACCTCGCCTTTCCCGCCTGATCAAAGGCAAGAATGGGGAATTTTTGACGCGAAGGGTGGAGATTACGGCGATGATCGACCCAGCGGCCGGCCGAGATGAGAAATGTGCCTGCCGACAGGCGCTATCCCTTTGTCTTCTCCAGAGTATCCAAGAACCGATGCAACTCGGCATCCGTGTTATAGAAATGCGGAGACAGCCGGAGGTATTGCCGATTTTCGCGGTCGGTTCGCAGTGAGGTTTGGATTTTCTCCACTAGAAGCTTCTGGCGGATTTCCACCATGCTCGCGTCTTGTTTGTAAAGACTAAGGATGCCACTTTGGTTGGCGGCGGGGGAGTCGCCGTGCAGGATTGTCCAGCCTTGGGCGCGCAGTGCTGGCACGAGGAGCGCGCGTTTGCGCAGCAATTCGGCGGCGATGTTTTCCACGCCGACTTCCAGTAGCAATTCCATGCACGCGGTCAGACCGGCCACGCCCACGAGGCTGGCTGAGCCGGCTTCGTAGCGGCGCGCGTCACGTTGAAATTCGAGGCGCTCCTGCGAAACAAAGTCGGGGCAGCGCACGTTGTGCCAGCCATGCACGATGGGGCGCAACTTCTCCTGGATCGATTGCCGGACATACATGATTCCCGCGCCGCACGGGCCGAGCATCCATTTGTGCGCGTCGGCGGCCAGGAAATCGACGTTTTCAACCGTGGTCGGAAAGGCGCCCAGCGTTTGAATGGCGTCCACGCAAAACAAGATATTCCGCTCGCGCAATTGTTTTCCAATGGCGTCGATTTCTGTGCGCCAGCCGGAAATGAAATGGTTCGACGCCAGCGCCACCAATTTCGTCTGCTCATCCACCTGCCCGAGAACGTCCACTGTGCGGATGCGCCCGTAATCGCGAATGTTGAGAAAACGCACCTGCACGCCGCGCTCCGCCAATGCCATCCACGGATAAACATTCGAGGGATAATCGTCGAAATAGACGAGCATGTTATCGCCCTTGCGCCACGGCAATCCGGCGGCGATGAAACTCAGCGCCAGCGACGTCGGTCCGACCAGCGCGATTTCCTCGGGCTTGGCGTGGATGAGTCGGGCGGCGGCTTCGCGGGCGCGCTTGAGCGGGGCCGCCGGATTCAGCCCCTCCTGATCGTCAAGCATCGCGCCCTCGCAGTGCTGGGAAACGGCGTGCGCCACCCGCCGGGGCAGGGGGCAGACGGCGGCATGGGCCATGAAAATTCGTTCGCCGGCCACGGGAAATTCGTGCCGGCGCAATTCTTCGTTGGTGAGGATTTCGGAAACCGTCATGTCAAATAGAATAAACGAGATTACTTGGAGATTTGATCGATCATGTTGAAGTAACCGATGTAGTAGGAAATTACTTTGAATCCAACATAAATCGCCACGCCGAAATAGAGAATTTGCGGGCCCCAGCGCGAAACAAGCCGCATCCGGCGGGTGCCTTCTTCGAGGTACATCTCGTGCAGCCGCTTCAACACCTGGTCAAGCTGCCCGCTGATTTCGCCGGTGTGGTAAAGATTGTGAAAGACGGTGGGAAATTCCGGCGATTCGGAAATCAATCCCGCCGGAGTGAAGCCATTGTCGATGCGCGGCCGCCACGTTTGGACAATGCGTTTGAGCGCGGGCGATCCGCTGGCGGTGGCAGCCAGTTCCCATGCGCCAACAATCGGCACGCCCGCATTCAGCAAGGCTTCCAGCGCGCTCGACAATCGCGCGATGGCGAGGTCCTTTCGCGCCGTGCCGAGAACGGGCACGATTCGCAGAATGTCTTCCAGCCGCGCCCGCCAAGCTTCGCCATGCCGGCCCTGGCAGGCCAAAATCAGACAGTAAACCGCCACATACAATGGCCCAAGCACCAGCAAGACAGAGGTAACGAACTTAAACACATTGCCCGTTTGCAGAAAGCTGATGAACGGAAACAGCACAATCGCGAAATGAAAAACAAACAGCGGGTATAGCAAATCCGAGATGATTTGTTTGATCAGCCGCGCCTGTTCCTCGTAATGCAGCGCGAGCATCTTAAAAGCGGCATCAAGCCGTCCGCTTTTCTCCCCGGCTTCAATCAATGCGAGATCAAAATCGGACGTCCACGAACCGAGCGCGCGGACGGAGTCGGTGACGGTCAGTCCCCTCTCAAGGTATTCCAGCCACTGGGAAATTTTCTGGCGCAGCGCATAGCTGGGAGGATTGCGCTTGAGATGCTCGAGCCCCTGCCTGATCGTCATGCCCGCCGCCAGAAAGGTGCCTATTTGACGAAAAAGCTCGCCCCTGCGCTCTAACGTGCGAGGGGTATTAATCTGCGGCATAGCATCCCGCCAAGCCTGGCTCCCGGCAAAACCGGAAGTGGCTCAGAGCAGGCGGTCGATGCTCGCTTTGAGGTCGCGCTTTGAGCACATTCCGACGATCTGGCCCTCGACTTCGCCGGCCTTGAAAATCAGCAGCGTCGGGATGGCGCGCACGCCGTATTGCGTGGCCAGCGCCTGCTCCTCATCGATATTGACTTTGCCAACGCGGACGCGGCCGTCGTATTCGCCGGAGATTTCCTCCACCAGCGGCGCGATCATTTTGCAGGGCCCGCACCATTCAGCCCAAAAATCCACCACGACAGGACCGGGCACGTTGAGGACTTGCTCGGCGAAGTTCGCCTGGGTCAGCTTAAGAGTATTTTCCGCGGTCATATAACGTTGTTGGTTTGTTGGTTAATAAAATGGCAAATCCCGTGCCGCTCAGTTCCAGCTTAAGCGGTGGTATCCTTCAAAATCCACACCAGATAAATCACGCTTCCCAGCGCGGCGAGGCTGCAAACGCAGGCGGCGATGCCCAAGCCAATATCCAATCCACTCACGCCACGGACGACGGGCGCGGCCACGGGGCGCGGGGCAGCGGCAGCCGGAGCCGGTTTGGCGGAACTGGCGGGCGCGGCGCTGGCCACGCGTGGGGCGGCAGCCGCTGGGGCCGCGGCCACCGCGGCGACAGGAGCGGCGGCTACAGGGCGCGGCGCGGCGGGCACCGCAACGGGCGCAGCGCTGGGCGGCGGAGCGCCGGGAGCCAGCGTCGGCAGCTTGATCGTCGGGGCCGACGTTGGTTTCGGGGGCAAATTGATGCGGACAGTTTCCTTTTTCGGTTGAACCTTAGCGGCCTCGGCCGGCTTCGGCGGAACTGCGCCTCCAGGAGTGGGAATATTGTCTGCCATAATTTTATTGTCTACCGCCACAAACCTAAGATTGCACCGCACAAGTGTCAAACCCGAATTTGCTTTTCTGCGACTATTTGAAAATGGGGTGTTTTCGCCGTCCGGATTGCATATGGGGAGCGCGGTCGTCCCGACCGCCGTTTTAGGCGTATGGCCTAAATTCCTCCGTCGTCCAGCTTCTCGCTAATCGGTGATGTCCCCTCGTCGCGGAGGACTGGCCGGCGAGACGCCGGCCAGAGCGACCGGGACGGTCGCGGTCCCCAACCCAACTGCGAAGTTGGGTTCGTGTCATAACCGCTCCTACATCTTCCCGTGGCGAAGCATGGCTATCAGCAGCCAGAATCCCATCACGCCAGCCACCAGGTATCCCACCACGCCTATTGCGGAAACCTGATGGCCCAAAAGCGGAGGGACGCGCGCGTGGACAATGACGGACGAGGAAATAATCAGCGACGCCAGCACCAGCGCGAACGCGAGGCGGTTCACGATGCGCTCAAGTGTGTTCATCAGCCCCTCCAGGCCCTGATGGTGTATATGAAGGCGCCCGCGGCCGTCTTTGAAAATCGACATCAACCGGCGAAGTTCCAGCGGCAAATCTTGCGCCAGACTCATGGCCTCGCTGCCAAATTCCAGCCATGAACGCATCAGCCGTTTTGGCCCGACCTGCCGGAACAAAACCTCGCGCATGAACGGCTTGGCTTGCGCGATGATGTCGTGGCCGGGGTCAAGGCGGCAGACCAAATCCTCCATGAGCCCCAGCGCCTTGAGCATGACGGAGAGGTCGGCGGGCAGCGTCAATTGATGCCGCTCTGTCAATGTGAATAAATGATTGATCAGGCGGCCAAAGACCATTTCACCCGCCGGCCGGTAAAAATGGCGGTGCATGAATTCAGCCACGTCCGCCTCGAAGCCGATGCGCGGCGGGTCTAATTCAGCGTGCGCGAGGCGGAGCAGGGCGGCGGCGGCGGCGGTCTCATCGCGCTGTCCAATGGCCTGCACAAAGCGCGCAAACGTCTGGCGCGTCTGGTGGTCGAGAAAACCCATCATGCCGAAATCCAGAAAGCAAATGATGTTGCCCGGCAGAATGTGAATGTTGCCGGGGTGCGGATCGGCGTGGAAAAAGCCGTGGACGAAAATCTGCTTCATTACGAGATCCGTGATGCGGGTGGCGATCTCGCGGCGGTCCAAGCCGGAAGCCACGAGCAATTCAAAATTCGAAGCCTTCACCGCCTCGATGTATTCCATGGTCAATACCCGCCGCGTCACAGAACCCGAGACCACCATTGGAACGTAAATCGTCAGTTCGCCGGCAAACTGATGCGCGAAGCGCTCGATATGCGCGGCCTCGGCGCGAAAATCCAGTTCCTGCTCCATGCTGCGCGCGAATTCCGCCACCACGGCGCTTGGCTGATGAATGCGCCAGCCCTCGACGTGGTTTTCCAGGAGCGACGCCAGATAGGCCATGATCTCAAGATCGACGCGCACCGTTTTTTCAATGCCGGGCCGCTGCACTTTGATCACGCACTTTTCTCCGTTGACCAAGACAGCGCGATGCACCTGCGCAATCGAGGCTGAGCCGATCGGCGTTTCCTCGATGCTTTGAAAGACTTCGCCCAGCGGGCGCTTCAATTCCGCTGTCATCACGGCCTCGGCCTGCGCGAAGGAAACGGGCGGAACATTATCATGCAATTTGGCCAGCTCGAGCGTGAAATCGCGCGGGAGCAGATGAGTTCGTGTTGACAGCAATTGCCCGAGTTTGATGAACGTCGGGCCGAGTTGTTCGAGCGCCTTGCGAAACCGCTCCGGCCCCGTCAGCAGGGCGATTTCCTCCTGCGCCCGGCGCTGGGCGCGCAAGGGGAGATGCCACGGGCTTGGAATCGGCAGGCGGCGGGCCAGATCCTCGTAGCCGTAATGCAGAAAGACGCTGATGATGACACGCAGGCGCTGCAAGTGCCCGACCGCGCGGCCAATTTTTCTAAATCGTGTAAACAACATGACCCTTGACGCTCATATTACCACCGGAATGCCCCGCATCAATCTTTTCGGTTTGAAGGTAGGGACGCCTCGCCGAGGCGTCCGGGGCGAGGCGCTGCTCATCCGAAGACCGTGGAATAAATCCCACGCAACCGGACGCCTTGGCGAGGCGTCCCCACCTTTGCCACGAGAATGCGATGCTGCCTGACAAACATACTATAAGCAGTTTGCCTACTGTTCATTTGGCTGCGCATCGAGCACCATCGCCTCTATGTGTGGCATCGTCGGATATGTCGGCAGGAAGGATGCGAGCCCAATTCTGGTGGACGGATTGCGCCGGTTGCAATATCGCGGTTATGACAGCGCGGGCCTCGCTGTTCTGGGACAAGGCGCCATGCAGGTGCGGAAAAAGGCCGGCAGCATTGACGACGGTCTGGCGGCGCATTTGCGCGGCGCGCCCGCCCCGGGATTCATCGGCATCGGCCACACGCGATGGGCCACGCACGGTCCGCCTTCTGACGAGAATTCCCACCCGCACCTGGATCAATCTGGAAAAATAGCGGTCGTTCATAATGGCGTCATCGAAAATTGCGACCGCCTCAAACAAAAACTTCTCGCGCAGGGCCACACGTTTCAATCCGCGACGGACACGGAAGTGCTGGCGCACTTGATTGGCGCGCATTACAAGGCGGGCGCATCGCAGGATTCCACCGCGCTGGTGAAAGCGGTGTGCGATGCCTTGCGCGAGGTCATCGGCACCTACGGACTTGCGCTCGTTTGCGTCGATCATCCGGGATTGATCGTCGGCGCGCGGCGCGGCTCGCCGCTGATCATCGGCGTGGGCGAGGACGAAAATTTTCTGGCCAGCGACGCCAATGCCATTGTCGCCCACACGCGGCAAGTCGTTTACTTGAATGACTACGACGTCGCCGCCATCACCAACGAGCGTTATGACGTTCAGAATCTCGGCGCGGACACGGCGCAAGTGCAGATCAGCCACCTTGCTTTCGACGCGCAGGATGCCGAGCGCGGGACCTTCCCGCATTTCATGCTGAAGGAGATTTTCGAACAGCCGCGCGCGGTGGAGAATGCGCTGCGCGGGCGCATCGATTTCGAGGGCGCGACCGCGCGTTTCGGCGGATTGAACATGACCCCGGCGGAATTGCGCAACATCAACCGAATTGTGATCGCCGCCACCGGCACGAGCTGGCACGCCGCGCTGGTCGGCGAGTATTTGATTGAGGAATTGGCGCACCTTCCCGTCGAGGTCGAATACGCGCATGAATTTTACAATCGCAACGCCCCGCTCGACCGCGACACCGTGCTGCTGGTGATTTCGCAATCCGGCGAAACGGCGGACACGCTCGGCGCATTGCGGGAAGCCAAGCGCCGCGGCCACCGCGCGCTGGCCATTTGCAACGTCGTCGGCAGCACCATCGCGCGGGAATCCGACGGCGGCATTTACATGCACGCCGGGCCGGAGATTGGCGTGGCGTCAACCAAAGCATTCACTTCGATGCTCGTCATTCTTACATTGCTGGGCATTCACCTTGGGCGCATGCGTATGCTGTCGGTGCATCGGGCGCGGGAAATTCTGAAGGCGCTCGAGGAAATTCCGCGTCAAATAGAAACATTGCTGAAGCAAAGCGGTGCCATCTGCGAACTCGCCGCGAAGTACAGCCACGCGCGCGATTTTTTCTACCTGAGCCGCGGCTACACCTTTCCGATAGCGTTGGAAGGCGCGCTCAAGCTGAAAGAAATATCCTACATCCACGCCGAAGGCTATTCCGCCGCCGAGATGAAGCACGGCCCCATCGCCCTGATCGAAGCCGCCACGCCGACAGTCTTCGTCGTGCCGCAAGATTCAATGCATGAGAAGACACTCGCGAACATGGCCATGATCCGCGCCCGCAAAGGCCCCATCATCGCCATCGCCACCGAAGGCGACAGCGAAATCGCCAACCTCGCCGACGACGTCATCTACCTCCCCGCCACGCTTGAACCGTTGTATCCAATCCTTGCCAGCGTCCCCCTGCAACTCTTCGCCTACCACATCGCCGTTCAACGGGGTTGTGATGTTGACAAGCCGCGCAACCTCGCCAAGAGCGTGACTGTGGAATGAGAGGAGTGTGATTGGAAGTGGGTAAAAGGTAGGGACGCCTCGCCGAGTCTGTCTCAAAACTCAAAAACGGCTTCAAAAAGCACCACCAAAACACCCTCGCCGAAAATAAAAATGCGCCATATCGCAAATGAGAGATTAGTAGTATTGACACACTTTGAGGATTTTGTAGTTTTGAGACAATCTCCGCCGAGGCGTCCGGGGACGTGAAGGTTTGCAGGCGTTTGATTCTGGCAAAGACTTGGCCAAGCAGAAGGATTTTTTGGTAAATCCTTTGAGAGGAGATCGAGTGTGAAAAGTGCCACGTCCCCGGCCGCCTCGGCGAGGCGCTACCTTGCTGCGCGGTCTGTCGAGGGCTCTCTGCGCGATCACGCGTCCAGTTCTTTGAGCTTGGCTTTGGCTTTCGCCACCAGCCAAGGGGCGGGATTCAGAAGCATCGCGAGATCAATGAGTCTTTTGGCTTCGGCTTTGTCTCCGGCATTGAGTTTTAACACGCCGAGGTAATAGGCGGAAATCCCTCGATCTCTAATCACGGCGGTGCGATCGAAGCATTCCTGTGACAATGGCGTCGCCTCCGCAAAGCGTTTTTGCTCTGTAAGAATTCCGCCGAGCGTGCCCATAAGCGTTAAGGTTCCAGGAGCGATTGCGAGGGCGTCTCGCGCGAAGCGCTCCGCGACATCCAGATCGGTTGGAGGAGTCCGGTATATGAACAGGCAGGCAAAACTGTCGAGAATCATGATTTTTTCCGCATGAGTGGGCGCCTGTTCGACCCAGTCGCGGCAGAGTTTCTCCGCAAGTTCAACCTGTCTTTGAGTGATCATGAAGTCCAGCTTCAACATCCGAAGAGGCAAGTATTTAGCAGGAGGGTTGTTCGCAAGTCCCGCAACGACTTGATCGAGCAAAGTTTGGGCCGCGTCAAAATCATTCTGCGCGCTGCGCTCAATGGCTCTTAGATACAGTCCATGGAGTTCCGGGGTCAGCACGATTGCAGATTGAAATCCAGAGGGGGTGTTGTTTGTTCGAACGCGGGAGATGGGTGACTTTGCAATCCGCGCACACATGAAAACGGTCACCGCCGCCAGCGGCAGCATAATCGCAGGCAGAGCAATTTTCGCCACCAAAGTGCTTTCGCCGCTTCGCGAGAGGAACGGAAGGGCTGCCAGCAGAAGAAATAGCAGCGCACCAACACACATGATCAGGAGCAATGTCCACTTTAGCAAAAGTCGAATCGCAATTTCCCATGAAGGAACAGTGGTGGTTCCACTCTTGAGCGGCTTATTCCAGCGGAACAGAATATTGAATAGATGACGACCATCTGAGTTCAAGGGGCCAAACGGTGTCTGAACCTGATAAGGGAGCAGATTTTCAAACAGCACAAACAAGTTTGCCCAAAAGAAGATTTTTGCCGCGCTGGCAGTCTGAAAGCTGAAAATCACCGCAGGCGATGCCAGGCAGAGGGCGAAAACCGCAGCGGCAAGATTGACCGCCAAGCCGGCGCTGACAAACAGCAATGATCGCCCGCGAGTAAAAGGGCCCGTCGCTTGAAAAATCGTCACTCCTCCGAAGGGAATCAAGTTGAAGAGGGTTGGAATACCGAACATTTTCAGTGAGAAGACCGGTCTTCCCGCGCCAACCAAAATTCTTATCTGGCTGTATCCGAGCGACCGTGCTGCCAGGCCATGGCCGAGTTCGTGGGGGAGAATCATGAACCATTGCACGCCAACCAGCAAAGCCAGTTGCACCGGAACCGATTTGAGCAAACCGCTATGAGTCCATATCGCATTGAGCACACCAATGATTCCCATGCTCACAAGGGCTGCCGTCAGCACGGTGTAAACCCGGCGATAAAACCTTTGCCGGCAAGCCGGACAATAAGCTTTTGATCCGCGGAACGGCAAAGTCTCCACGATAAAATGCTCGTTTTCCAACGCGGCAACTCCGCAAATATCGCACTTTGGAGGCATACGGGGTCTGCAACAAATGTGGTTTTCTCAATTCCGCGTCAAGTTATGCCTATTGCCGTATGGCGCAATGCCGTCGCGGGTTCATTGGCCCCTATGATAATCGGGCATTTGGACTCCGAATTTGCGATTTGGCGGACTTGCTTTAATCTGATGATAGTGGCCGCCTTGCCAAACGATCAGGTCCAATACAGATTCGCTAGCCGTATCGCGAACAAATGAAAACTGGGTGAAGTTATGGACGCGGATTCCGTGAAGCGCGACAATCACGTCTCCCATATTCAGCTTAACCTTGGCAGTTTCGGCATTGTCGCCGCCGAGGATTACCCCGTCGTCCGGTGGTTTGCGGAAGCTGGCCAAGGTGACTCTCTCCATGCCGTTCGGAAAGAAGTCAGCCGTGCGAGTGGACAGAATTTTGTCGAATTCCTTTCCGCCGGTTTTGGCTTTCGCGCGAAGCAAAAATGCCACAGTGTCTTCCCTTGGGCCATATCGCGCCTCGATTTCATCGTAGCAATTCAGGGCTTCTTTATACCGCCCTTTCGCTTCCAAATAATCGGCCTTGGCTCTGAAACCGGCAGCCGAATAGATGGACGCTGCTTTATCGACGAGATCAGACGCTTCCTTGTCGCGGCCATGTTTCAAATAAAGCTTCATGAGCGCCCCGGCGTTGGCTGCTGCGACGACTCCATTGTGATCGAAATCCATTCCTTTCTTTAGATACTCAATCGCCTTTTGGTCATCGCCGAGTTGGGCAAAATGATAGCCGAGACCCGTGTTGGCGGCAGGCATGAGATCCGCGGCCTTGAGCATCGATTTTTCATAGCGAACGGGATCGTTTTCGAATTTGCCCGCGAGATAAGTCATGGACCTTGCATCGTAATCCAAGACGGGACGGAGCAGCGCCTCAAGCTGTTCGGCGGTAATATTGTCGTGGTATTTCAAATGCAGAACCGCCAGGATTATGTTCCAGGAGGCTGCATCTTTTTCGTGCAGAGACTCGAGAAACGGCCCAATGTCCGCGCGCTCCGTAATGGGTGGTTGAATCTCCCGGCATCCCATTTCGAACGCCGTCCCAGGGGGCGGGTCATGTTTGAACCAATCCACCAAGTGCGGGCTGGGAAAGGGCTGGTAGAACTCGGCGAAAGGCTCGGGAACGCATATAAGGTTCCAGCAATTCGCGTTAAAAGCCTGGGGCGACGCTTGGGTTGCTGGATAACAAAGGTCGATCGAGGACCGATAAGTGGCTTCATTCGTGCAGTCAGACCGCAGAACAAATGGGAAAAGGGTTAGTCCCGAAAACAATTTGTTCACCTGCTCGCTATAGGCCGCGGCGTCCTCCGGCGAACCATAGCGGGCCAGGAGGAAGTGAAAATTGTCGGTGGCCGCGCTGCAAAGCTGCCGTTGATAATAGGCGGCCCACTGTCCCCATCCAATCACCGATACCTTGCGGGAACCAGATGCCGTCGCTGAAAAACAGCGTTCGGGCGGGTTATTGAGAACGTCCGCCAGTCTTCCCGTTGCCTGGCGATCATGGTGCGTCATTTTGTATACAGCATCGAATTCTTTCAGCTCGATTGGGATGCGTTCCTGCAGCAGCGTGTGGCCGAGTTCTATGGACTCCTCCGATTGGCCCAGGATGTGGTAGAAATCAGCGTAATTTGTCTTCAAATTCTCTGGCAGGGCTTCCCAAGGCAGTTCTGGATTCAGACACAGGGCTTGGGCCTGAAAATACTCAAACTCCTCCGCCAGCGTCCGATGCGGAACGGCTTCCAGTGCGCGATAATCCTTGGTGTCTCGGGCATATAAGGCGCGCGCCCACGCGCCCACTTCAGCCACATTAGTGTCCAGCGATTTAATTTTGCCAATCGCATCGGTCGCATTTTCCATTCGCGTGAACAAGAGTGCGTCCGCCACTTTGCCCGTGGCCGAGTAATTTGCCTCGTTCCGGAGAAGTCTAGCGACGGTCAAATGGGAGGTCATGCGGCAGAGTTGATTGCGAACGTCCTCAAACGCGCCGTATTGCTCCCGAAACGCGAACGCGCCTATCAACATGGCAGCCCGTTCGTGGAGGTTTGGATCATCAAAATTCCGCTCCAACTCCGCCGAAAGCTTTTCGTTCTCCGCCTCGATATTGGTGGCAGTTAATTGCAACAACGACGCAACCATTTCCGTTCCGCCATTCTCCTTGCCGGTTGGCGCACTCGGGGCGAGTTTCAACGCCTCAAAGATGTTGCTTCCAATTGGGGCATACAGTTCCGGCGCCCAGATGGCCTGATCTACCCGCAACTTCGCGCGAATCGTCTTTTCTGGAAGTCGAACGGTAATTTCGTATGACGGCGCATCCAAGTCGGAATGGGCGGTTTCCTTCGCGTCCACCGCTAGATCCCTTGGCAATTCATGGTGTTTGGCGAAATATGCCATCTCCGATACATCTGCCAGTACCGATTCAATCAGGAACTGGGATTCGTCTTGGAAATGGGTTTTGAAATAGACCTCTTGGGAGGTCTGCTGCGGTTGGGATCCCGTCTTTTGGCCGTTTTGGTCTCCGTCGTCCTTGCTCTTATTACATCCCGTTATTCCAATGGACAGAAGCATAGCCCATAGCAGGATTGTAAACGTTCTCTGTAGTAGTTGATTCATTGAGAATTGGTTGCCGGAAACTGCGCCTTCTTGCGACACTATTCCACGTCGGACAGCATTGTAGGAGGCTTAGCTGCGTCGTCAATCCAATGCTGGAAGAGACGAGACGATTTGCAAGTGCGCCGAGGCAGACGCGCTGAGATCCGCATTTCCGACGATGCTTGGTCGGACACCCGAACACCAGTGCCCGAGTCTGCAAGCCTCTCAAGGAGTCAGAATCTCAATGTCCGGTGCCACATGCGGAAAGTGCGACAGGTTGCGCGTCACGATCTGGACGGAAAGGTCATCGTTAGCAGTGCCGAGATTGTGCAACGGCCACCTCAATTGGCGTGACCGGAACGGCACCCGTCCAGACCTTGAGTCTGCCGCGTTTAACGACGCGCCCGGATGGATTGGCCTCCATCTCAAAAACGATGCGCCCCGGTGTGGCCGAGACCAATAGTTTTGCCG
Organism: uncultured Verrucomicrobiae bacterium; assembly: GCA_963764165.1. Taxonomy (GTDB): domain Bacteria; phylum Verrucomicrobiota; class Verrucomicrobiia; order Limisphaerales; family Palsa-1400; genus Palsa-1400. The sequence goes on along the minus strand of CAVXRD010000001.1, from coordinate 257,025 downwards.
CCGAGAAATCCCGGCCGCCCGCCGCAGTTCCCGCGAAAGCACGGTCCGGTTAGAGGCATCAAGCACGAAGGTCGTTTTCATGGAATTACTATGGCGAATATGATCTCTCTTGAACAATTGTATTCTATTCCTTACGACTCTGAAAGAACATGGCGAACGCCTGAAGGAATTTGAAAAATCCCAGCGCAAACAACGCAGCGGCGCAAATGTTGCAGAAAATAATCCTTTTGGGATTCGCCTCGCCAATTCCTTTGAAAACAATCCCCGCTACAACGCTTCCCAGCGCGGCCATTAAACGGATGTACGAAACGCGCGCGGTGTCTTGCATTCCTGACCGCCTTTTCCGATTTTCCTCCGGCGTGGACGGAGCCGAAAACGCGGGTTCAGCCTCCGCGGCCATAAACCCTCTCTTGCCGTGATTGCCAGACACCGGCACCCAAGTGATTCCATCTCGCTCGACGGCAGGTTCGGATGACCTTAATGCGTCACCCCGCGTCACCATGGCGACAATGAGTGATGTGTAATCCGGATCCTTATGAAGGGCGATGTGCTTCTCCTTTCGGAACGCGTCCTGCAACCGAAATATTCTCGATTCATTCCGAATAAAGCCTTCCCGCCCATCGCGCAGGCCAATTTCAACAAAGCCGTTAACTTCGGCTCCCAATCTCACCTCGGGGCAGTTCGTTAGGACGCACACGAGGCCGGAGTCAAAGCGCGCAACTTCATAAACAGGAACTTTGGCGTCGATAATTTTCACCAGTGGCCACGATTGGATTTCTTTCCAGCGGGACTTGAAGTCATTGAGCGACGCCGCCTCGCTAGATTCAAGCTGCCGCGCGCCCGTTGTTCCGCTGCCCCGAATAAGCACATGAGGAAGTTCGCCAAAGTCAGCATCCTGGGCCGGTCTCGCGACGCCGCGTGGCAAGGTGAGGTGCCATAGCGCTTTCTGCATTACGAGTTCAACAAACTGCCGATGATCCAGGATATCCTCTGCGGGAACGGCGTCCCCTTTGAAATCCAGAGAGATTTCCAGCACCCAAAAGCCATTGCCCGCTTTCTTGGTGCGGCGAAAATAAACCTGCTCGGATGACAGCGTGAAAACAGGGTCGCTATTTTGCCCGGTGCTTGCGCGCAGCGAGTCTGCGCGAACGTCAATACTATGAACCAAATGATATGGAAAGGGCAGAGCGAACGGGCTTTTGCGCGTTTTGTTTTCCGGGAGCAATAGCGCCTGTTGAATCCAGTGATTCGGAATGTTAAATTGCAATTTCGACCCGTCGGAGTGGTTGATCATGAAGTTATCGATCTCAAAAACCTCCGCGATATAGAATTTATTGGCGGCGCGGTCGTCATCATATTTTAAGTCACCAATCCTGCATACTGTTGGGAAGCGATTCGCGCAGTTCTTCAAATGCTGGCGCGAAAGCTCCTCCAGTCCCTGAGCCGCCAGCGTGTTGCGGATGATATCCGCCTGAAAACCCTCCGCGCGAATGACTATCGAGACCAATGAAGTCGCTCCCGTCGTATCCACGAGGACCGTGTCGTGATGATCGCGAACATTCGATTGCCCCGGAATAATAGGCGATTCTACCAGGCCGGTTGCGGAAGAATCAATGGGCAGGCCGACACCGTAGTTGGGAATAAAACGATTATACGCGCCGCCTCCCTGACGACGAAAGGTCAGGTCAATCCAGCGTCGTTTGTCCTCGGCTTCGAACTCGACGATGACATGGTTGAACAACAGGTTAGACGGCAGCGTTCCGGCCAGAGATTTTCTCAGCCGCGAGTGAACCAACAGCGGCCGGGCTTGCACGCCAATTTGTCGGAGCAGATTGACCAGAAGGAATGACAAATCCTTGCAATCACCGTATCGCCTCCGAGCGACCGCATTGGGTGGGGAAGGAATCTGCCCGCCGAATGTCAAATTGACGCTCAGATAACGGAACGTGTCCTGAATCAGCTCAATGGATTTATCAATGCGAGCCGCGAGTTCTTTCGAGTGCTTCTCAACTTCACTCGCAAGTTCTCCCAACGGGACATTGGTGATTTGTGGTTCCCATGCGTTGGCAATGGCTCTTGCGACAGTGCCCCAATCCGGACAATCGGAGTATTGGGCGGAAGGGGCGTCGGTGTGCCAATCCGGCGTGTGAGGCTCGCGTTCGGGGCCCTTATAATTTTCTCCGCGCCACGTCCATGTTGTAAATTCGCCGCCCGCGGAAATGATGGGTTCTTTATGATCGAATGATGATTTCCACTGCATCGACCGGGTGGAGTTAAACCGGATCGAGCAAACGTATTTTCCGATCGAAATCCGTTCAGGCAGTTGAAACGTGCCGGACGCGGCCTCTGGCATGACTTCGGGCTTTGATTCTATCGTGTAGGCAAAATCAAGAACGTCTCCGGCGCGAACGTCCTCAAGAATTATCAGAAAAGTGATCCAGCCACTTATAATCAAACGATCCAGTTCGCCCTCGCGCTGAAGAAATTGCCCGTGGTCCAAATTCAAATGATCCATTTCCACATCGCCGCGGCGGAGGACGATGTGGTGAAGGGTAACGGATTGAATTCGGGGTTCGAAATTAACCCTCCACTGGGAATTTTGGTGAACCGCTTCCATGTTTTCGAGCCGGTAGACCTGATGGACGTAAAATTCTTGCCGCTCGGCGTGCCGGTGATCCTCGAAAAGCAAATGCGTCTGTTGTTTGTCGGTTCTGACCTTGAATTGAGGATCGTAACTTAATGGCGCCACCCAATCTGGCGCCGGCCCCTTGCAAAGACGAGATTTCGCAACTGAAATCCGTTCGTTAACATTGCGGGCAGCTTCCACGCCAGACATTTATATATCCTAGGGCGGAATATCCAGCGTATTCTGATTTTTCCGTGTTCTCTGGTTCTGTTTTTTTGGCACAAAATGTCTGTCCGGAAGTTCGCAATCCGCCCGCTAAAAACCATCACTCACTCTGGTGGGCCTCAATCTTTGGCTGCGTGTAGAATGAAGCATGAAAATTTGAAACCACCGCAACGACGACCTTCGTGGGTTTGAAACCCGTAAAGAGCACGTTGCTTCTTTGGACCATGAAATCACCTTTGCGAAAATGATATTGACTCCAACTGGCGCTTCCATCCCTCGCCGTTTCGCCGCTGTCGTTGGTGATGGCGACACACCGCAACGCCAATTCCGGATGGTTGGTTGGCATGCTGGCATTGATCCAATTTCCGTCCCAGGAAACGGTTATCGGCAGGTTCATCAGATTTGTCGTGACGGCTGTGTTGCCTGATGCCGGCAATGAAACGGTCGCGACGCTTCCCGGTGGAAAGTCGGACTGCATCTCAAAATCCGATTCCAGTTTCCAGACGTAGTGTGGATCGAGGCTTCGATGACTGGCAAAACGGTCCCAATTGCCACTGGCATCTTCGGCTTGCGTGAATCTCGCCTCCCAGTTGGTGAGCAAGATTCCACTCGATTTGACCTCGGTTTGCAAATCAACGTGATGGTTCCAGATGTCATTCGATTTATAGGGAAACGTGCTTACAACGGCGTTGCCCAACGACAAATCCAGACTGCAAATGGATATGATCGTCGCTCGCGGATCGGCCACCCAGGGTTGAATGACGGGCTGGACCGGATTGGTGATTTTCAGGTTGGCAATGACTTCCCAGGGGCCGCCTTTATCATTGCTTTGGCGTTTTTCCACCCGAAGTCCAAGCCACCGGGAGTCGCGAGGAAATCGTGAGGTGAGAATATAGCCAAAGTCGCCGTCTCTGTAAGGCCCGAATTTGTCGCTCCGCCATTCCTGCGCAAACTCGAATCCGTTCTAAATGACCACTCGAAATTGCCGAAAGAACAGCGGTTTCATCAATGGATGATTTGTGGCGTTCGGTCCGGCAAGATTAAATTCAGCGACCAACCAACTCTTTTCCGAATAGCCAAACGCTTCGCGCGTTGGGCGTTTCAAGTCCAAATTGAGCACATGAACGCCATTTGAGGGGATGATATTGCCGAGAAGCTTTTCGATCGGTTTTCCATGCGCGAAGGAAACATTTGAGCCAACCTTGACCTGATTCAATGTCAGCACCGAGCCATCGGCGAGAACCTGCCTGCGGCTTGCCGGCGTGCGAACGGCTTGGATGAGCAGCGCGCTTGACAGTCCCAAAACCAAAAACGCAACGGCAGAAACATGACTTCCTTTTCGCTTAACCCAAGCCATGGGATTCAAGTAAACACATTTTGCTCAAATGTGTCCAGCCGCCCCGTTCCTCGCCCTTTTCGGTGGAACGCGATGCTTGCCCTGAAAGCCCGCCCGCAGATCCCGAAGTGAATACCACAGAAGCGTGCAATTCCTGTCTTAATTGACAAAGGGGACTTTTCGGCCTTATGTTCCCACCTGCCGCCGTCAGGGCGTGTTCTTTGACAGTTTGCGGATTCCGACGCCAGGGAGCGGTTGTTTTTTAACGAGCGGGCGGGAAGGGCGACTAAATAAATCGTGATTGGGGCATTGCTCGCTATTGCACCCTATTGCACCCTTGGTTTTCGCCACAAGGCGCGTGTCCTCACTATTTGCGCTTTGCCATCTCGGAAGAAATGTAGCGGGTCTGTAGCGGCTCTGTAGCGGCAAGTGTTGCCCCTTAAATGTCTTATAATCAACAGTGTAGCGGATGTTGCCCCTTTTTGGAGATTATATCATATTCGTCGAAATCGAACCAATCTAACCTCTCCGGGAATCAACGATGCAGCCGATGTTACCGATTTTCGGAGACTATATGTATTTCAATGCTTCACTCAGGTATTTGGAAGCGCGGGTGAGTTCAAGGCAGCATGCGTAAGCCGGAACGATGCAGTTGGATTTGGGGAGCGCGGTCGTATCGACCGCTGTTTTCGGCGTCCCGCCGAAAACTCTTCGCGCAAAGGCATTTCACCAAACGGTGACCGCAAAAGATCTGCTGAACTGTCCGGCGAGAGATCTGAACAAATTATTGGGAAGACGCTTTCGCGTGGGCCGGCCAGAGCGACCGGGACGATAGCGCTCCCAAATCCGACTGCGTCGTCCCGGCTAAGCAATGCCAAACGCAAAGACAGTCTTCGCCCTTCCGGCCGGCGAAGAATTTTTGTCCGCCGTCCTTTTTGGGGAAAAACGACATCTGTGCTTGAGCCTGCGCGAAAAAAGGGTAATATGGCCTTGATGTCACAGGGCTTGCATTTATCGCAAAGGATGTCGCTGTCGCAGGTTCTGGCGCCGCAATTACAGCAGTCGCTAGCGCTGTTGCAAGCGCCTACCCTTGAACTGAAAGCCCTCGTCGAACAGGAGTTGATTCAGAATCCCATTTTGGAGGAAGTTCCGGCGGCGGAAGTCGAGCAGAGCGAACGGGTCAAGACCGATGGCGAGAGCGATGGCGAGGCGTTCGCCGCCGATTTGGCCGAGCCGCCCGCCGATGTGAAATTTGACCCAGCGACCGAAAAGCCGACCAACGCGCCGGTTGACGATTTTCAGGCCGAGTTCGACAAGCTCGTCCAGTTCGAGGAATGGAAGGATCACCTGGCCCAAACAAATTTGCCCTCGCGCCATGGACAGGAAGCGGAGGAGCGCCGACAATTCATGTTTGATTCGCTGGTGGCGGGCACTTCGCTTCAGGAAAGCCTTCTGGAGCAGATGCGTTTCTCCGATTTGCGGGATGACCAAAGGCCCATTGCCGAAATGATCATCGGCAACATTGACGAGCGCGGCTATCTCAAGGCCAGCATCGACGAATTGGCCTACACGACCAACATCGCCTCGGAAAAGATTGTTGACGTGCTTAAGGTCATCCAGGAATTTCATCCGCCCGGCGTGGCGGCGCGTGATTTGCAGGAATGCTTGCTTCTCCAATTGCAGCGCGCGGGCCGCGAGAAATCCATCGAGTACCGGATCATTCGCGATTGCATGGACGCGTTGCTCAAGCGGAAATTGCCCGAGATTGCCCGAGGACTTGGAATATCAGTGGAACAGGCGCAATCCGCGCTTCAGCGCATCAAGCATTTGGAGCCGCGCCCCGGCCGCGAATTTCTGCCGGACAACGACCGCTATATTTCGCCGGAAGTCTTTGTGCAGAAGGTGGGCGATGATTACATCGTCACGACCAACAACGAGCAAATCCCCCATCTGCGCATCAGCAACGCCTACAAGGACATGATGTCGCAATCCGGCAGCAACGCCGAAGTGCGCGATTATATCCGCGACAAAATTCGGGCGGGAAAATTTTTGATCAAGAGCTTGCAGCAGCGCCAGCAAACGATCCTGAACATCGGCAACGAGATTGTGAAACGGCAGCGCGAGTTCATGGACAAGGGCGTCGCCTTTCTGCGGCCGATGACGATGGTGCAAGTGGCGGAAGTGGTCGGCGTGCATGAGACAACTGTCAGCCGCGCCGTCTCCAACAAATACATCCAAACCCCGCAGGGGGTTTTTGAGATGAAATACTTTTTCACCTCCGGCATTCAGACCGACAGCGGCGGCGGCATTTCCAACACAAGTGTCAAAGACATGGTGGCGGACATGTTCAAAAACGAGAATTCGAGCAAACCTCTTTCCGACCAGGAAATAGTCAAGATGCTCAAGGAAAAAGGAATCGTCATCGCCCGCCGCACCGTCGCCAAGTACCGCGACGAGTTGAACATTCTTCCCTCGAACCTGCGCAAAGTTTACTGATGTCCCAAGGTAGGGACGCCTCGCCGAGGCGTCCGGGTTGAGGCTCCATTCACCCCATTGAATTAGCCGCAGATTAAAGCAGATAAGACTTCATGGGCGATTACGGCGGGAGATGGGCCAATAACGCAGGAATGGAACTCAGCTTGTCAAACAAATGTCTTGTCAGAAATCTGTGTTGATCTGTGTCCATCTGTGGCCGTTTTCCGTTCCGTAGCTGCTGTTAGAAGAGGCTCGCTTTTCCGCGTGCGGGCGGCAATGTTTTGCGTCGAATGAAGCCCACGAATTTTCCTGGCAGATTCCCATGGCTGGCCGCGCTTGTGGCGGCGGCGATTCCCCTCCGCGCTCAAGTCAATACGAATGATTATTGGGCTGTGGAAGATCGCGCCGCCCGCGAAAAACTTCCGCTTTACCAGACTATTCCCGCCGCGCCGCCGGACGAATTGACTCGCGCCGACGGCTGGCCCAAGCGCAAAAGTCTCGCGACGTGGGAGCGCTCGCATGGAAGCGACGCCGGAACGCGCTTTTCCCCCCTCACCCAAATCAACCGCAAGAACGTCGCAAAACTGGCGCCGGCCTGGACCTACCATTCGCACGATTCCGGAGTGGCGCTCGAGTGCAACCCCATCATCGTGCATGACCTGATGATCACGCCGACACCAGGAAATGATGTCGTCGGAGTCGATGCCGTCAACGGCGCGGAGGTGTGGCGGTTCAAGCCCGACGGGCGGCCTGCATTTCGTGGATTAACCTATTGGGCGGGTGCCAAAGAAGTCTCGGAGCGAATTTTCTTTTCCTCGGGTCCATCGATGTATGCGATTAATCCCAAGACAGGGAAAGCCATCGAAGGTTTTGGCGAACACGGGAAGCTCACATTGCCCGGAGTTGATCGTCCCGGTTATGGAGCCAGCAGCGTCGCGCCGGTCGTTTTCAAAAATATACTCGTGGCGCCAGGTTACATGAAGGACGTGTGGGCGTTTGACGCAGCGACAGGGGCGCAGATTTGGACGTTCCACACCGTCCCGCACGAAGGCGAATTCGGCTACGACACCTGGGACAAAACGGAGGATTACGCGGCCAACGCGTGGGCCGGCATGGCGCTTGATGACAGCCGCGGCATCGCCTACATCACGACTGCGGGGCCAAAGCCAAATTACATCGGCATGCGGCACCGGGGATTGAATTTGTTCGCCAATTGCGTGATTGCGATTGACGCCACTTCCGGCAAACGGCTTTGGCATTTTCAAGAAATTCGGCACGATATTTGGGATCTCGATATTTCCGCGCCGCCGAATCTCACCACCATCACGCGCAACGGCAAAAAAATCGACGTCGTCACGGCGGTCAGCAAAATGGGGAACACGCTTTTGCTGGATCGCGTGACCGGAAAGCCGATTTATCCGTTCCGCCTCAGCCGCGTCCCGACGAGCGATGTTCCCGGTGAAGTCACGTGGCCCTATCAGCCGGATGTGGAATTGCCCGAGCCGTTTGCGAAACTGGAATTCACGCAGGCTGATTTGACCGATCGCACGGAGGACGCGGCGGATTTCGCGCGGAGCCGGTTCAAGGGAATGCGGACGGGCCGTTTTCGCCCTTGCTCCGACGGCATTCCGACGCTGCTGTTCAACGTAGACGGCGGCGCGGAATGGACCGGCGCCTGCATTGATTACGACACAGGCCGCCTTTATGTGACAGCGAATCACATCGGCTGGGCTATCACCATGTTCCGCGACGACGATCCGCCGGAGGATACGACGGGACCCAAGACATCCGGCAGGATGGTCTACGAAAAAAACTGCATGCAATGCCACGGCGGCGAACGCATGGGCGTTGGCATTTCACCGCCGCTGCGCGGATTGCGCCATCGCATGAACGATGACGCCATCGTGAAACAGGTTCGTGGCGGGAAGAATGCGATGCCCGCCAATGCCGCGATCACAGAAACGGAGTTGAAGGCGCTGCTCGATTATCTTATGTTGCGCGACCGTTCGACTCCCGCCGAGACTCCGAAGACGGAGCGGCCCATATACAGTTTCGCCGGTTATCCGCGATTCTACGACCAGGAGGGTTACCCAGCCAACAAGCCGCCGTGGGGCACGCTCAATTGCATCGACCTCAACACGGGGAAATTGGAATGGAAAGTTCCGCTCGGCGAGTATCCCGAATTGACCGCCAGGGGAATTCCGTTGACAGGTACGGAGAATTATGGCGGCGCCATTGTGACTGCCGGCGGCTTGGTCTTCTGCTCCGGCACACGCGACAACAAAATCCGAGCCTTCGATAAAACGGACGGCAAGGAATTGTGGTCCGCGACCCTTCCCTTCGCCGGCAGTGCCCCGCCCGCGACGTATGAAATCCACGGTCGCCAGTATCTCGTAATCCCAGCGACTGGAGTATTGCACCTCGGCACGCCGCGCGGCGATGCCTTCGTCGCCTTCGCGCTGCCGAAGAAAAAGTGAAGGGTGGGGGAGGCGGAGGGATTTGCCCGAAGAAATCGTTTCATTTGTCTTGCGCAAAGCGTGCGGGGTGCGTAAATTGGCCATCCTTTTTGGCTGGGGTCGTAGCTCAGTTGGTAGAGCGTCTGAATGGCATTCAGAAGGTCAGGGGTTCGATCCCCCTCGGCTCCACCAGCCTTCGCTCTCCGCTGCCGCTCCGAGCTGCGGCTCGGCAAGCCAGCAGGGCGGAACAATAGACAAGGCTCCACTTCCCTTCCCAGACCTCCGTTCCTGAGTTCAGTCGTTCCAGATTACCGATCGCCTTCCTTATTTCACCGCCGGGACTTTGACCCACTTGCGGCCGGCGGCTGATTCGGCGACGGCTTCCATGACCGCCATGCAGCGCGCGCCGTCCAGAAAATTGGGATGTGTCGGTTTATTTGACACGACTGCCTCGATGAAGTCCGCGAACGTGTTCACAAACGTGTGTTCGTAGCCAATGATGTGCCCGGGCGGCCACCAATGGCTCATGAACGGGTGCGTCTCGCGGTCCGTCACGATGATATCCGTGAAGCCCTTGCGGCCCGCGGCGGCGTTGCCATTGTAAAATTTCAGCCGATTCATGTCCTCGAGATCAAAATAGAGGCTGCCTTTTTCCCCGTTGATCTCGATCGCGATATGGTTTTTGCGCCCGTAAGCAAAACGCGTTGCCTCCAGCGTCGCCATCGTCCCACGCTCGAAGCGGCCAATCCAGCTTACCGCGTCATCGACCGTGACTTTGCCTTTCTTGCCCGTGGAATTTGCCTTGGGCGCGCCAGACCCCGGGGCGAGCAGGGGACGTTCTTTGATGAAAGTCTCCATCATTCCGCACACCTCCGAAACTTCGCCGACCAGATAACGCCCGAGGTCGATAATGTGCGCCATGATGTCGCCATGAGCGCCCGAACCCGCGAGATTTTTTTGCAACCGCCAAGTCAGGGGAAATTCCGGATTCACCAGCCAATCCTGCGCGTAGCGGGCGTGAAAATGGCGGAGGTTTTCGCCGAGTTCGCCCGCCTCGATCATTTGCCGCGCCAGCGCCAGGGCGGGAATGCGCCGGTAATTGTGGCAGACCATGTGAACCAAGCCGGATTTCCGCGCCGCCCCGAGCATCTGCCGCGCCTCGGCCAAATCGCGCGCCAGCGGCTTCTCGCAAATGACGGCTTTGCCCGCCTTGAACGCCGCCAGCGCCATCTCGCAATGGGTGTCGTTGCCCGTGCTGATGTCAACAATATCAATATCTGGCGCACTGGCGACCTTGCGCCAATCCGTTTCCGCGCGGGCCCAGCCGAAGGTGGCGCGGGCACTTTCAACTGCCTCGGCATCGCGCCCGCAAATGGCCGTCAATTCCACTTTGGCGGGCAATTCCGGGAAAAAATGATTGACCTGCCGCCACGCATTCGAATGCGCCTTGCCCATGAACTTGTAGCCGATCAGTCCGACACGCAGTGTTTTGCTCATGCCAAAAAGCTTTCTGCCGGGGAAGATGCGATGTCAAGCGCTTGAAGGGGATCGGCACGCGACTATTGCCAACGCATCCTTTGTTAACCGGATTCCACGCTTGCAACGCTGACCCCGTGCGCAAAAATAAACGTGTGAAAACGCTGACGATAACAGAGGGACGTGCTCGGCTCGGCTATTGGCTAAACAAAGCAGCGCAGGCCACGACATTGGTTTTGTGATAGACGGCAAAATCGTTGCGCTGCGTCCTGTGGAAGTGGATTCGACGGATTACGCATTGCAAGAGTATGGCCTGACGCCAAAGGAAATGGGGGCAGCGGAAAAGCGCATTCACAATGAACTCAAATTGGCGCGAGAGCGCGGTGAACTGACGCCATGGACGGATGATTCAGATGAAGAACTAGATCGGCGGGAGCGGGAGATGGACTTGGGGAAGGTAGCTGCGATTTCCCATGAAGAATCTGTCTGTCGCGTCAAAAAGAAAAGAGGCCGATAAAGTTTGTTTGCTGCTATTGATGCAAATTAAATGCGTGGCCTTGGGGCGCATCTCGACACTGCCCCCGTGCCACTTGTTGATTCCCCGTCCCACGCAACGGGGGCGAAGGTTCGTCCCATCGAACGGGGGCAACGTCAGGATGCGCCCGTAGCCTTGCTCTGTCCGGTAAACAGCTTGACAAGCGCATTCTTGGCGAATAAAACATCCCGGTTTTCTGGGCTTCCATTCTGAGCGTCTCTGAATGGTTATTACCAGATGCTTTGCGCGAGGATTTATTGAATGAGACTGCAAACGACGATCATGTTTCTGTTGGGGTTAGCGGGCATATTTGGGGCCGTTCATATGGCTCGAGCGCTATTCGATGAAGGATCCTTGCCCATTTTCCCTTTCGGTGAAATTCCTGAACAGATCGCGAAACTGCGAAATGAATTAGATAATCTAAAAGCGGAGATCGATAACGAACTGGCCCAGTTGGTCGATCCTGGGCCGGAACCGTCTCGGTGGCACATTTGGGACCATTACTGGTGGCAGGATCGAGTCGACAGAAGAAACCAAATTCAAAGCGAGATAAAGGTTATACAGAAGAAAATAGATGACAACCAAGCTGCAATTCAGTCACTTAGAAAATCATCGTGGTCGAAGCCCTTCGGGCAAGCAAGAACGCTCTTTGTATGGGTCTGGACCGCTTTTATACGGCGAGCGCTTGATGTGCTCCTGTTTCTCGCATTTATCGGTTTCAGTACCGAGGGTTTTTTTCAGGTGGCTGCTGATCACAAACAGGTTTGGGACCACGCGGGTCTAAGTGATGAAAATCGAATCGAAGGGTAACGCGGCGGTCGTGACGTTGGAAAATTCCGAGGGGTTTTACTTCAAAAAGTCGATTTTAACAGGCTATCCGAACTTTGAGTGGTGTTGGTGGCCACCCTTCCCGCTTGGGGGGCCGATTATGCGAATTCTGAATAAATCTTACTTTGGAATGAGAATGGTTCGGTGTCATGAATACCAGGTGGAGGTGCCGGTCACTGGCTATCATGTCCGCGGCAACTTTTACGGACTTTCAATTTCGCCGGGGGAAAAACATTTTGTCAGCGCCCGCCATTTGGTTGGTTTCTCGGATGCTACCAAAAAGATTTGCACCCACATAAAACTGCATCCAGTCTTTTGGTGTTTGCGCGAGCATTTTTTCACAGTTGTCGAGGGACCAGCCACCCTGTTGTTATATAGCCCGTCCTCCTTCGTTGAAAGAGAAGACCTGATTTTTGAGCCCAAGAGGATTGTTTCGTTTAACATAAATCGAAGTTTGACGGCTTCCGCAGTTCAACCGCGAACCATTTACTCGATGTTAAGAAATATAGTAGACAAAACGATCTTTCTAAAATTTGTGGACAGCGGTTCAACTTTGGCCGAGGCACATCACGAGACGGAATCCAGTCGGTTTGGAGTGAAGGAATTTTTGGTTCACCTTGTTGGCCTTTTGAAGTTCTAGCCAAACCCCATTAACCCTTCAACCTCGTCCACTTCGCATTTTTCTTCGACGACTCCAGAACCGCCTCGACGAATGCCATGCCACGAACTCCATCCTCAATCCCCGGGTAATCCAGCGCAGGATCTGTTTTCGCAAGCTTGCGGCCTTCTTCGACCGCGCGGATGTGGTTGGCGAAATTTTTGTAAATGTTGGCGAAGGCTTCCAGGTAGCCTTCCGGGTGCGCTGGCGGCGTGCGAGTCGCGCCCTTCGCCGCTTCGCCCAAGTAACCCCAGCCGGTGCGATAAGTTTCCGCCGGACGATCAGGCCATTTGACTAGCAGCGTGTTTGGTTCTTTCTGATGCCATTCGAGTCCGCCGTTTTCGCCCCAGACGCGGATATTGATATTGTTCTCCTCGCCGACGGAAACTTGCGAAGCGTGGAGAACGCCCTTGGCTCCGTTGTCAAGACGAACGAGCACGTTGATGTCATCATCCAAACGGCGGCCTTTGACGAAAATCGTGGCATCCGCCGCCAACTCCTTAATCTCCGCACCGGTGACGTAATGAACCAAATTTTCCGCATGAGTGCCGATGTCGCCGACACATCCGCCCGCGCCGGATTTTTTCGGATTCGTTCGCCAGCCCGCCTGCTTCTGCCCCGTGCTTTCGAGTAGGGTAGCCAGCCAGCCTTGCGGGTATTCAACGACCACTTTGCGAATCTTGCCCAACTTGCCAGATCGCACCAAGTCGCGCGCTTCTTTGACCAGCGGATATCCCGTGTATGTATACGTGACGCCGTAAAGCAGCCCGGTTTTTTTGACGAGCGTGCGGAGTTTTTTCGCCTCCGCGAGATTGAGCGTGGCGGGCTTGTCGCTTAAGACGTGAAAACCATGCTGCAGCGCCAATTGCGCCGGCGGGAAATGCATATGATTCGGAGTGACAATGGCAACGAAATCCATGCGCCGGTCCGCGGGCTGTGAGGCTTCCGTCCAGATCATCTCGTCAAACGATCCGTAACAGCGCTCTGGAGGCAGCATCAAATCCTCCCCGGAAGCCTTGCTCCGGGCGGCGTCTGAACTGAAGGCGCCGCATACAAGTTCGATTTGCTGATCCAGTGCCGCAGCGATGCGATGCACCGCGCCAATAAATGCGCCGCGCCCGCCGCCGATCATCCCGTAACGAATTTTTCTGCTCATAAGAATGCTCGCCAAAGTTGGAGTTGTATTGCAAAGTTCTGCGCCTTTATAGTGGCCCGGATGGATTTTTCAAGTCAATCGGCGACTTGGGCCAGCGCAATTTAGAAACACACATGTTCACCACTGCTGAGATAGCCAAAGAATTGGACGGCGAGGTCATCGGCGACGCCTCGATTCGCTTGACGGGCTTTGCACCCGCCACGGCCGCCAAGACCGGCGACCTTACGTTCGCGGAGAACGAGACATTTTTTTTGAAAGCCGAACAAAGCGCCGCCTCGGCCATTCTCATCGATGGCCCGTTCGCGGCCGCGAGCAAGACGCTCATCCGCGTGCCCAATGCGCGCATCGCCTTTGCGCGCGTGCTGCCGCTATTTTTTCCCGATCGCAAATTCTCGCCCGGCGCGCATCCGTCGGCGATTGTCGATCCGACCGCGCAGGTGGATGCCTCGGCGCACATCGGGCCGAATTGCGTGATTGCCGAGAACGTGAAAATCGGGGCGGGGGTTGTGCTGCAGGGCGGCAACCACATCGGGCGCAATGTGACCATCGGCGCGCAATGCCGGTTGTTCCCAAACGTCGTGGTCTACGGCCACACACAAATTGGCCAGCGCGTCCGCATTCACGCAGGGGCGGTGATTGGCTCCGACGGCTTTGGCTATGTATTTGACGCTGGCATGCATCGGAAAGTGCCGCAAGTCGGCCAGGTCATTATTCAGGATGATGTCGAAATTGGCGCCAACGTCTGCATCGACCGCGGCGCTCTCGGGCCCACGACGATTGGCAAAGGCACAAAAATTGACAACCTGGTGCAGATCGCGCACAACGTCAGCATTGGCGAACATTGTTTGGTTGTGGCGCAAGTCGGGATAGCGGGCAGCACGAAGATCGGGCATTACACGACGCTGGCCGGCCAGGTGGGGATTGCGGGCCATTTGAAGATCGGCAACAAGGTGACCATCGCCGCGCAATCCGGCGTCATGCACGACGTTCCGGACGGCGGCAAATGGCTTGGCGCTCCGGCCCAGCCCGATCGTCAAGCGAAACGCCAAATGATTGCCTTGCAACGACTCCCCGAACTGATGCGCCGCGTCGACGCCCTCGAAAAAGCCCTGAGCGAGGATCCGATTGGTCCGCCGGGTGATTAGCTTGGATTGACTTCGCAAGATTGGCGCTTGCAGACGAGGAAGCAGCCAGTAATATTGCGGCAGTTCGAGAGAGCGCGGGTGTGGTTCAATGGTAGAATGTGGGCTTCCCAAGCCTGAGACGAGGGTTCGATTCCCTTCACCCGCTCCATTGAGAATGAGGCACTTACGAAGTATGTAGCCAGAATGTAGCTCAAATCCGGCTTTTGCCGCCGTTAGCCGCCCTTGGCCCGCTTTGCTCCCGGTCGCCAGCTACAGTGCCGATTCTGCGGGCGAAACCACCCGGACGCAACGGAAAAAGAGCGATTGATTGAGGGCTTGTCCCGCCATAGCTAGGCGACGGCGGATCGTGACGGGGCAAGCAATCGCCCGCGCCGTGCGGCGCTCAAGAGTGTGCCTTAAAAATCCGAGGGTCTCTGTTTTTTTACGCACAGGAACCTATGGCGAGGCGCAACGAAGGAGCATCCCCAAGCGGGGCTGTGACTGAGGCGCAACGAAGCCAGAGGGTCTTTTGCGCGAAAACCCATTGGGCGGCGGTTCTTTTGTCCGCAGCCTTCGTTGGCTCGGCACTCAAAGCCCGCTGCGGGGATTCTCGTGCCTCGCCGCCTCGCTTGCGGCCAAAATCCCTCGCCGCAGAACCCCTCGGATTTTTAAAGCACACTCTGAAGCACAGAGGCAACCTGGCTTGCAACCGCCAAGCCGCGCGTCAATAAACGCAGTTGTTGCGCCAATCCGCCGCTTCTTTTGGTTCATATTTTGTTTGCGCGACGTAGCGTTGGACACTTCAGATTGCAAACGCCCTTGGGTGCGCACCTTCTCGCCGGTACCCAAACAAGTGCGAAATCGCCGCTCTGACTGGATTACCACCGGCCTTTGTCCGTCTGCGGTCCCTCTCCTGGCGCAGCCCATAATGCTGTGTGTCTGGCTGGTGAAAGTCCGGCAGCGGGAATGGACTGTTACCCGCTTAGCGATAACCCACGTCCCGCGGAGCGATCTGGCGGGATGAGAGCTGGGTCGTAAACGCGCGGGCGGAGCCGCGCCAACAAAAGAACGGGTCGTAACATAAAGTGAAACTTGCAGCCTCGTTAGGCCACCCTGCTGTTCCGAAAAGCAGGGGATCGCGGCGCCGAGCCTCTCAGGAGGATGGCGAAGGCATGTATTTCCGGGGAAGAAGCAGTCAAAGGCACCCGGAAAGCCGCCGGGGTAAGGAGTGCGACACGTCTGAAAGACACGCAGAGTAAATTGGGGACTCTCTGCCCCTTTGAACGCTTCGGGAATAATGCATAAGCCGGAGCGGAGAGGCAGAGACTCGGATGTGGCCATAGTAAGCGATGAGGTCGGCGGACAGAACAACCGCTGGCGGAGCCAAGGGCCACTGGGCGGGTGTGTGGTGTCAGAAGCCGCGAGTGCCGCCGGGCGCAAGCCCGACTACGGAATAACGCGAACGGACGAGATCTCCACTGTGGCAGCGTATAAGCGGCGCGAGCCGCGAAGGTCGCTGCTGACAGCCCGTTTGAAGCCGGTACTGGGGAAAACCCGCCGTACGGAGTTTCAGAGGGGGTGGAGGAAACGAGAGCACGGTCTGGGGGCTATTTGCCACGAAACCCGAAAGGGCGGATACAACGGAAGCCTTTGACCTAAACCGCTCGCGCCTCCACTCTACTCGACTTCTTGGCAGAATTCCCGGCGCGAAATCCTAGAAGCAAAGTCCCCAAGCCTGTCGAGCACTGTCAATGTGGAGCGCAGAGGGAACAGGGCGAGCAATACATTGACAGGCGCAGACGGGCTGTACAATGGACGGAGCGTTTCGCGCCAAAATCAGCCCCCATTACGAATTCGGTTGAAATAAGGCGCGTCTGCGCCTCTGCCATTGTTGGCCATCCCCGGTATTGGGCAATTCTGAGCTTCCTGGTCAAAGGAATTGGCTGGCGCGACTGCGCCGCCTTTTCCAATGCCGGTCTGTTTGCAATTCGGAACGGAGCGCGGGGCAAGAGGGTGCGCCGGTGAAGAATTGAAAACAGTCCGGCCAGGGGCCGTGACACGAGAACGCTTTTCAGGGGGTGAAGGGAAAAGCGTTTTGGTGTCGCGGCGGGGCGGAAGCCCATGACGGAAATGTGTCAAAAATAGCCACTTGCATCCAACTGAGGTCTGTGGTTCCATCCAAATGTCCAGAAAAAAAGTATGTGATAGAAACAATTAACAACAGATTTGCGGCTTCGGCTGCTGTCCACGACGAAACTGGTAATTTCATGTACAGGACACGCAACGAGGCACGCCCAAATCGGGCGTGCCCCAAAGCGTTCCTGTAAGGGCATACCAGTGCCCGTCGTGGGGCGTGAGTAGGTCACGCCCCTTGTCTTTTGAGTGGCTGATTCGCAACGAGTTTTAGGAATAATCGCAAATTGTTTGCAACGAATCCGTAAGGATTCCTCTTTATATGGTGGGAGCCGGTAGCTCCTAACCTTTGCCATCCGGCTAAAATCAGCCGGTGGCACGGTACGCTAAACAAGCTTGAATAAGACTTGTATGACAAAAACGAAAAAATGAAACGGCTCCTTCGATGGGCAGGTGCGCTGGCCATTTGTTTGTGGACGTTCCACGTATTGGCGGACCAGGTAGTTTGCCCTCGTTGTGGCGGATCGGGCATGATTCCAGGGCCTGTGCTCAATGGAATTCAAAGCTACTATGGATGCCCAAGGTGCGGTGGTTGGGGCGGTGGGGGCAAACCCGGCGGTAAGGGCAGCGGCTACATTGATGTGCCATCCCGTTCTCCGACTCCTCAACCGGATGATGGCTCTCCCCGGCCCGTACCAAGCGAGCCTCAACCCGACTACACGCAGGAAGCTCGTGATGCTCAGGCCAGGCGTGATGCAGCCGCAGCCAAAGCCGCCGAAATTGCCCGCCAATTTGAGCGCGACAAAAACGACGTTTTGAGTCAACTGAAAGGCTTCGGCGATACCAACCTCAAGCTGAAAGATAGCAGCGCGGCCGTTGCTTCTATTGGTGGCAACGGTTCTGGCCTCAAGGAAATCAATTCCAGCATATCCGGTTATCCGACAGCAGCCTCCATTCATCGTGGAATTCATCGAATCCAGGTTCCTCCTCCGATACCCCCGGAAATTGCTTCAATCGGCTTTGGGCAACTGGCAAAGAGCGACGAGCGAAGCAGGAGAGTCCTTGAAGGTTTGGATGGGGGTACTGCGGTTGCCCAGATTTACGCAAAGATCAATGGAATGGAGTGGCCTGCTGGAGGTGTCGGACTCATTCTTATGGCTGGCAAATCGTTCATCGCGGCAGAAGATGCGGCGGATGTCTATATCGTCAAAAAGAACGAGAGTTACGACCAGGCTCTGGCTTACCAGAGGAATCCTGAAAGCCGAAAGGAGTT
Organism: uncultured Verrucomicrobiae bacterium; assembly: GCA_963764165.1. Taxonomy (GTDB): domain Bacteria; phylum Verrucomicrobiota; class Verrucomicrobiia; order Limisphaerales; family Palsa-1400; genus Palsa-1400. Next base: position 238,724 of record CAVXRD010000001.1, on the reverse strand, counting down.
TGCTTTGTTGGTTCGAGCATTGCGGGAGCATCAGCCAATCAGCGAGAATGTGAATGTGGGCATGTTGAAAGCCGCCCAAGCCATTCTTGACCCGGCTCTGGGCAACAGCAGCAGTCGCATCGCTTGGGACGCCATGATGTCGCCGGAAGCTCGGCACGCGGCTATGACAAGGGCGTGCATTGAGACAGGAGGCATAATAATTGGCCAAGCAACCGACAAGTTTAAAGAATTGGCGGCCATACATGACCCGCCCTTCAAGGAAGCCCAAGCGTATTTGAAGCAAGCCAGCGCCGCTCTGACCCATGCCCAAGACCCTGCGGAGCAAGCTGCTTTGCGATCTGCCATAAAGGAAGCCAACGACGTGATTTCCCAAGCGTACCTTATTGAACTCCCTAATGAAATGCAGAAACAAGGCCTCGTGGATATTTTTACTAGGCACGAGGAAAAATTACGAACACAGTAGCCCTCCCATTCGACACAATGAACACAAACGATACCGAAAAGCTTCCGGCTCCCTGCCTGATTTATGCAGACACTCACGTAGGAATAAATCACATGGTCTTGAAAATCGCGGTTTTACCCTTGGTAGCGTTGGTGCTCTGCTCTTTAGCAGGTTGCGCAACGACCACATCCGAAAGCGTTTCCTCAAAATCCTCTGCTTATAGCTCTGCTGCACCAATTACATCCGATGATGGATTTCGGCAGGCTTTGTCTCGACTTCAACGAGAGCCGGAGAATGCTTCCTTGAGGGAGCACATCATCAGGTATGCTTTGGCGATGGAACCGAAACCGGCGACTCCTCCCGAGGCGGATATACACGAAGGCCGGGCGACGGCAACCGCTAAAGGAGCCACTTCTCAGCAAGATTATGCTGAGGCGGCCAAAGAGTACGTCCTCGCAGCACTGTCTGCTCCTTGGATTTCAAGTTACTATTTTAATGCGGCGCTTTTGTTTGAGAAGGCCGGTCAGTTGGAACAAACAAAACAAAACTATCAGTTTTATCTTCTGGTAGCGCCTAATGCGAGCGATGCCAGCGATGTGCGCAAACATCTTGGAGAGATGGATTATTTGATCGCACAGCGTAAGTTAGAGATAGCTAAACGTGCTAAAACAGACGAATTTAATCGGCAATTCGGGTTTCTCGCCGGAAAGTACTCATGGCGGCGGGTAATGGAGAGGGGCGACGGTCTATACAACAAAGTGGTGTACTCTTATGAGGCCGACGTTGTGGTCACTGACGCCTCGGTTGATATTTATTCTATAAACGATGGCCGCCGCAACAATGAGCCGTCTCTCCACGGGATCATCCACGGATCAGATTATCATCATATTAAATGGGAAGAGCCAGCCAGTGGTGAAGTGCCGGAACAGCCTGTCAAAGTCACAATCGACAAATCTTCGAGTTCCATTCATTGGAGGGCGTCCATGATGAATGGAACCACCAAAGAATTTGATAACGGGCTAATTCGAGATGAAACCTTAACAAAAGTTGAGCGTTGATTATTGGCGTCACGGGCTTGGCCGTCACGCTTATTGATAGAACACTTTGATTTTTATGAGACTGAATTTACTTTTTATTGCTCTGGTTGTTTTGATTTCCTCACAGCCCGCATTCGCGGCGGACGATGGCATCACCAATGCTGCATTTCAGCAGGCGCTGGCCGAATATCAAAGAGCGGAGGCTCCAACACGAGAGGCGGCGGAGAAGGTTGTCAAGCTGGCCGTTGGACTTGATCATTTGCCTGCCATTCCCGAAGATGCGCGGAAGCATTTTGTGCGTGGTGGAGTGCGTTTCAAGGATGCGAAGACTGCCGAAGACTTTTCACAAGCCGTAACTGAATTTAATGATGCGAGCCGTATTGCCCCTTGGTGGCCGGAAGCACGCTACAATCTTGGTTTGGCGTGGGAGGCTGGGGGAAATTACTCGAATGCTATTGCCAACCTGAAACTCTACCAGTTATTTACGCATCCCGAAACCGAATCGCGATCTGTCCAAGACAAAATCTATGCTCTCGAAGTAAAGGCAGAGGACGTTGAAAGGGCCGCCGCCGCACAGGCAGCTATGAGGGCTGAAGAACAACGGCGGCAAGAAGAAGCCGAGCGACAACGCCACTATGCCGAGACCGAGCAACGCAGGAGGGAGGCCGAAGCGACTGCCCAAGCCCAAGACTTAAACCGCAAAATAACAGGAATATATCGCGAAACTAAAGAATCCCATTGGTACTGGCCCAACGATCGCCATTTCACATTTGAAATACATGGGAGTAAATTGATAATCATTTGGCACTTCGACACAACTAAAAAGGACAGCCGCGGCAACGTATTGGCCATAAAGGGCACGACGCGGCAAGAAGAGTATGATTTACATGGAAATCAGTTCATTAAGGAATACCCCCCGGAATCTACTCTCGCCGATGAGCAGATTAAAGGAGAGATCAGCGACGATGGCAATACGATCATCTGGGATGGGTTCATGAGGAACGGGGATCGCACTGGTCCGAAATTTGTCGTAAAACGGGACAAGCAATGATGCCGCCCGCATCATATATGGCGAATGTTAACGGAAACAGCACGTTTCGTGCGCATTCGATAAAAAGGGAACTATGTGCCGCGAAAGAGTGGAACTTGTTTAGCCGCCGGTGATTTTTCAGGATTGGCCCGGCGGCGGCGGTGGGTGGTTTAACACCCGCTGCCAGCGTTCGTTGAAGGCCGATTCTTCCGCTCCGCTGTGAAGGCTCGGCGTTCCCTTCGCCACTTCAACGATTATTGGCGGCGTTTGTCGCTCGGCTTCGCCGCTTTTCCATGCGTTCATCAACTGCCGGTCTTGTTGGTCCATCTGGCGCGTACGTTCCTCTTTGTAAAGACGGCTGTACGTCCAGCGTTGGAACACGGCGCCGATGCAGATGTAAAGGCCGACTGGCCGCACGATTTGGGACACAACCAAGCCCGCGAGAAAGCTGCCCGCCGGGATGACTAAACTCTGTGCAAACGGTTTGTCCGGCAAAAATCGAGGCGTGCCGAACTTCCTCATACCGCCCCGTCACTTGCCCGCCTCCTTCATTTTCTGATAGGCGTCCTGTACTTCCCGCTGGATGCTTTCCAGTTCGCTTTCCTTGCGCTGGCTGGAAAAGTAAATTATTCCCTCCTTTCCGTTTTGGTTCGTTCGTTCTTCGGTGGTGTAAATGCCTTCGATAACCACCGCGTAACCACCCCGCAAAGTGTTGCCGTCAGACGCCCGCACTACTCGGACGGGCACATTCGCCACGGCCAGTTCCCGAAACGCGGCCTGATTCTGCGCCAGCGTCTTTTCGGCTGACGCGATTTGTTCGGCCAGCGTCCGGTCGTAATGACTTTTGATTTTGAAATACGCCGCGCTGGTCCCGACAATCGCCACGGCCAGGCCCAAAACCAGTCCGCAAGTCAACGCCATTTTCCAAATGCGTCCTGGCCATATCCGCCCGGCTTCCTCGCTCGCGTTCCTGATTTTTTCCAGCGTCGGCAGCACGTCTGCGCTTAATTCCTCCGTCCGTTGCATGAACGGTTGTATCACTTCGGCCCGCACGCCGGCGTCAACCGATTGGCGGATGCTTTCGACAATGGCCTTGGTGTCCACTTGCTGGCCGATTTCCTTGGTCAATTTGGCCAGCCGTTCCGCCGCCGCTTCACATTTCTCCTGGGCGGCCATACAAAGGGCGGTCGTTTCCTCGCAAAGATTATCCAGATTCACGCTGCGGGTTTCCACGGTTTGCGCCAGCAAGCCGATTTCTTCCCGCACTTTTTTCAATGATACCAGTGTGCTCTGGTTCGTTTCGCTGACTGCCTGCGGGATGCGCTTGGCGTAATTGGCGTACACGTCGAGCAGCAAGAACAATTGGGCGAAAAACTCGGTTGCATCGCCGTTGGCAAAACGGTCATAGACGCGGCGGGCAAATTCGCGTTTGTCCGCCGGATACGCGGCCAGCATTTCCTCGAAAAGCGGTGGGCTGTCGGTCATGGGGTGACTCCTATTGCGCGAAATTGACCTTGGCCCCGCGCCGCGCTCGCGGCGCTTCGCCCAAGGCGGGCGCGGCCTTCGGCTTGATCTTCTCAGCTTCCGCCGTGGGCAAAAGCCTTCCGGCGATGCGGTCGTACTGATTGAACATTTGGCCGGTCCAATCCTGCAACATGCCCCGCGCCATAATGTCCAACCCCAATTCGTCGCTGCCAATGGCTTCGTTGAACGGGATGCCGCGCTCGTGCTTGGTTTCGAGAAAGGCCAGATTCATTTTTACGATTTCCGACAAGAGCGGCAACGTGATGATGGTCGCCCCCAATGCCTTCAGTTCGTCATCCAGCGGGCTGCCATCGAACATCTTTGTTCGCGCTGCGCGGGCTGGATTTTTGACAACAATGTATTCAACCTGGCTGCCGCAGAATTGGCAAAGCTCATCCAGATTTGTCATCACGTCCACGTCATCCAACGGGAACATGGTCACGGTGATGCCGATGTTTAGCTGTTTGGCCAGATTGAAAAACCGCGTGGCTTGCAGGGCGGTTCGCAATACACCGTCCAGATGGGCGCGGGCGTCCACGATGGTGACGGGCTTGGCTGTCACTTCTTTCAAAATGGAAACCAGTTCGTCCTGGTCGTCGGTCCGGCCCGTTATCGGCACGAGCTGCACCTCACCGGGAAAGAGCCGCGATAGCGTGCGATTGTCGCCATCCAGATCAAAGCCTTGCCATTCGATGCCGCGCTCGCTGAACCAGCAAGCGCGCGTGGCGATTTCAAGGCTCTTGCCGACGTTTCCTTTGGCCTGCATCGGAAAGAGCAGGCGATGTTTTACGTTTTTCATAATGGAATGTTGAAGCGGATTTTGCGCTTCGGTTTCTCCGCATCAACTGGAGCGGACGGCGACGCTGATTGCGCCCGCACCGGCTCAATGGATGGCGGCGTGTGTTTAGTCTGTCGGAAAAACCGATGCACATTGCTGGTCGTGGCGCTCACGCCTCGCTCTCTGAGCCAGTCCGCGATTTCCGCGAACGTCCAGCGTTTGCGGCGCAGTTCGCTAATGGCGGCCCGGTGTGTTTCCAGCTTGCTGCGGCTCGGTTTGGCGGGCGCGGATTGCGCCTCCGTCAATAATAATTCCATCGATGATTGCGACATCGTTTTCTCGTCCTTCGCCATTACCAGTCGGTCACGAATAGATTTTTTCAAGAAAACGGATGGAAATTAGATGGAAACAGAGGTTTGCAGAGGATTGCGGAGGGTGCGGTTGGCGCTTGGCGCGTTTACAAAGAAGTGTCCGTTGAATCGTCATTGGGACGAAACGCCTGGCGTTGTCGAGCCAGCTTTTGCGAACGGCCGAACCGGAAGGGCGAAATGGCTTGGTTTTGTCAGGAAGTGGTGGTCACTCCGACACGTATCTGAAACGGTTAACCCTTCTGAAATTCACCAAACCCAAGACACGCCGCCATAAAAAGAGCGCGGATCGCCGGGGTGGAAGACTGCTACATCCGGTTGAAAAGCGGAAGCGCTGGAGATCGGGTCAACCGAGGAAGCGTACCGCTGGTCTAATAAATTTCGCGCGTCAAAGAAAATGGAGAAGCCCTTGCCCAATTCCATCCCGGCCCGGAATCCGAGGAGGACGTAGGCCGGACAGTCGAGTGTGTTGGCATTGTCCACCGGGAAGCGGGTCATGATCCAGTGCAGATTTGGCCCAGCGTAGAACCCATAGGGTGACTCGTACATCAACTGCGCCTGATAGTCGTAGATCGGAATCCCGGCGATGCGATCATTTCCAAAATCGGGATCGTGACTGAAGTGCGCATCGGTGAGCGTAAAGTTCTGGCGCAAGGTTAACCGGTCTCCGGCGCGCTTTTTGTTCCCTTGCGTGAACATCGAATCAAACAATCGCCACTCCAAGCTTGCCTCCACGCCTTGATGCATGGAATGAGGAATGTTCAGGCTTCCCAGGTCGAGGTCCGTTTCGGCGCTGTAAACATCCACCAACTCGTGGCGAACCCACGCATGGTAGAGCGCCAGCTCCCATTTGAACCGCCCTTCTTCGCCGCGTGTGCCGACTTCGGCCGTCCAGGCCGTTTGCGCCTCCACGGGTGTCAGGACCTGGCTCGTATTGGGGCCGGTGTCAAAGGAAACCATGTCGTCAAATGATGGCGGCTGATAGCCACGGTTGAAACTCGTGAAAAGCTGGTTTTTATCGTTAAGCTCATAGATCAGCCCGACCTTCGGATTGATCCCACGGTAAATCAGGTTGCGCGATTGATCGCCATCCACCGAGGTGTTGAAAAGATCTGAGAAATGACGCTGGGCGTATATGCCCTGGACGCCCAGCAAAATGGAAAACTTTTCCGTCAGATAATGCTGGAATTGCCCGTAAAGCACGGCATTGATGGACAATTCGCCGTCTTTGCCTGTCAGTGCGCCCTCCGAACCGTCCAGGTTTTCATGGTACAAATCATGTTCATCCTCCACAGTGGGGGTGAACCCCAGGGTCAGTATGTTCTCCCCGCCAAGCCAGTCCCAGCGAGTAGTCGAGTTGAACAAGCCGCCGAAATCATCCGCGTAGAATGAACCGATGCCTGCAAGAGTGTTGTCGGGGATGAATATGTTGGGTTCGTAAGCTTGGCGGTGCCACCAATAAAACCCTGCGTCCGCTTCTTCCGGTCCTTCTTTGTAGCTAAGCTTGTCGGCCAGGCGAAAATAGTACCAGTCCTTGCGCCAATCCTGAGTGATGGCATTGGCCTCCGGCGCTCCCGGGGTCGTTTCGACCTGCCGCGGATTTGACTCCATTTGCTGCAAGGTAAGGGCGCCAGGCAGTTCACGACCCGTTTGATCTATGGTAACATAAACTCGGTTTTCCAGGTGGTCGTTGAACTTATAGCCGAAATCGCCAAAGAACAGTTCGGTGCTTTCCCTGCTATGGTCGCGCCAGCCTTCGCGGTAGCGGACCGAACCGGAGACGTAATAATCAAATGGCCCATCCACGCCGCCGCTGCTGATCGTCGACCGCACGAAACCAAAACTGCCGCCCTCAGTCTTGACGCTCAACGGGGAGGCGTCGTAACCGGTGAACGGAACGAAATTAATGGCGCCACCCAGCGTCAAGCCGCCATATTGCAAAGCGTCCGCGCCGCGGTAAACCTCGGCGTATTTAAACGTCCCAACGTCCAGGTCTTCGATAATCATTTCACCGTCGGCCTGATTCAGGCTCAGACCATCAAGCAAATACCACACACTGCTCGGCTCATCCTCCTGAATCACGCCGTAGCCGCGCATGTAAATCTTGCTCACTTCGGCCTCGTTCTCTGAGAGCATAATAACGCCGGGTGCGTTCTGGAGCAGATCATCCAAGCTGGATGCGCGGCTCTTGTTGAGGTCGTCGATACCTTGAATTGTGAAGCCGCCGGGAACTTCCTTCTTTTTTCGGGCCGCGTCGCTTATGGGCGGTGAAGTTAGGGACCCCCCATTGGTTCTGCCAATGACGGTGACTGGCGGCAAGGGAATCGAGGTCTCAGGCCCGCTTGAGGTAGCGGGCGTGTTGGTCTGCTGAGCGTGCAGGGAGGGCACAAACAGTGTCAACATAACAAGCGCGCCGCAACAAAATTTCATGGGCCAAGAATCGCGCCTGGCGGACCAAACCGCGCGTGGCCATACAATGGTCAAATAGACAGAGCGGGCGATCTCAATCCAATGTCGTTTGTGCATCATTTTACTAAAGAGCTTTCGGGACCAGCAGAATTCCCCAAGGGCTTGCTCCTGCCGGGATGCGCTGAACTTCCGTTTCAGTCGCCAGATCAATGACAGAGATGTCATTTGACGGGCCGTTGGCTGAGGTACAGAAACCTGCCATCGGGTGAAATGATGATGCCCCAGGGCCGTTTGCCTGCCTTGATGGTGTTCAACACCTTGTGCCTCTGGGCGTCCATCACGCAAATCGTCCCGGCCCGACCAGCGCCCGCATAAACTTTCTTTCCGTCGGGCGAAACTTTTACGCACATTGGCCTTGAACCCTTGGGCAACTCGACCGTTTCCAAGACCTGATGATTGATGGAGTCAATGACGTGCAGTTGGCCTGCCGATTCAGAGGGAATGAACGCCCGTGAACCGTCCGGCAGAAAATCGACAGAGCGAGGCCGACCGCCTACATTGAAACGCGTGATCACCTTGAAAGTGGAGGCATCCACCGCGAAGATTTCTCCGTCCGTCTCGCAGGTGATGTAAAAAACTTTGCCATCGGGCCGGACCCCCGCGCCTTCCGGTTCCTTGTGAACCGGGATGATTTTTTCCACTTTGCCGCTGACGATGTTGAGCACGCTTGCGGTGGCAACGTCTTCATTTGAAATAAACAGCCGCGTGCCATCCGCGCTGACCGCAAACTGTTCCGGGTCTGAACCTGCGGGCAATTTCCCGGTGAGCTTCTGTTGAGTGACATCTACCACTGCTATACCGTCAGCGGACTTGTCGGCGTTTTTATCGTCATCGTCCTCGTCGTGGCCCTTCTGAAAAATGGGATTGCCGTTCGCATCGAGCTTTGGGGGTGGTTCAGGGGGCGTGCCGCTGACGGCAACATACACTGTTTTACCGTCCGGGCTGAGGTGAATGCCGCGTGGACGTTTGCCGACAGGGATAGTGGCTACGACCTGGCGTGTAGCGGCATCAATTACGGTTAGGTTATCAGACCGCTCGTTGGAAACGTAGAGGTAATAATTCTCGTCGGCTTGGATTCTTACGGTTGTTCCGAACAGAACTAAACCGCAAACCAAAGCCCACCCACAAACAGTCAAAAGTCTATTCACAAATCAAAATAATGGATCAATGTCGGCCCGAAAAGAATTGCCAGCGCCAAACTAAGCACTTAACGGGCCAGATCGGACGGCAATTCACAACTCCTATATAGAAAGGAGTTTACGTCACTACGAAAAGACCAAAAAATGTTTGAAAGTGGATAGAACTTGTTCAATGATGGGCCAGTTAAGTATAAAATGTATCCATGAATAAGCGTCACTGGATTCGTATTGCCGGGCCGCTCCTGCTCTTTGCGGCGGTCGGAACCGTTGGGATGGTCTTTTTGCTCAATGCGGCCTTTCAACGCCAGTCGCATTCCGAACTTGCGGCGCTGGCCGAAGCCAATGCTGATTATATCCGCGACAACACCAAAATTGAATCGGAAGAAGGCACTGAAGGGCTTTCGGCCAAGGCCAACGCCGATTTCATCCGCGCCGCCCAACTTGTACAAGCCAAGTTTCTTGCGGGACACCTTAGCCAATTGCGCGGTATTGAAGTCCAGTTGCAACGCTTGCCAGCCCCAGATGCTCGCCACGAAGCCGTGACTGTCCCGATCAATTCGGGAGCGGAACTGACTTTGATTCGCAAACGCCCACTGTTGCGAGATGTTTTGCTTCAACCGATCTCCGTGGGCGCTCTGACCGCCTTTTGGGCGCTCTGGTTTGCCTTGGCTTGGGCGGTCACGCTACCGTATCTCGACGCCCAACGTTTAGGGTTGCTCGGCTCCATCGCGACTTCTTTGGCGCACGAGATTCGCAATCCCATTGCCGCCATTCGGCTGCACGGCCAATTATTGGAACAAAAAGAACCCATTGGCGCGGGATTGATCGTCCATGAAGCCGCCAAAATCGAGGATATGCTCAATCAATGGATGTTTCTGGCCCGCCCTGAGCCGCCACGGCGAACAGATATTGCTCTGGTAGAGCTAATCGAGCAGATCGTGCGAGTACTCGAGCCCGCCGCTCGTCACGCAAAAGTCCGTATCGCAGTAACCGCCTCGACGCCTCGGAGTGTCCAAGCAGACATCCACCGTCTTGCCCAAGTCTTTCATAACATCATCTTGAACGCGATCCAAGCGATGCCCAAAGGAGGAATGCTCTCCATAACCGTTTCTGTAAACGACATCAGATTCGCCGACACGGGTTGTGGTTTTTCGCCAACGGCGCTTCGGCGCGGTGCGGAAATGTTGTACTCGGAAAAGGAAGGAGGGATGGGCCTCGGACTCAGCGTGGCTCGGAACATAGTTTGCGCTCACGGGGGCCGTCTTATTCTTGGCAATCGCCCCGAAGGAGGCGCGCTTGTGCGGATCGAGATATGACGAATCCCAAAATACTGATTATTGAAGACGAGGATGCTTTGGCCACGGCGCTGGCTATGGTTTGTGAGCGCATCGGTGCCAACGCCACTCTGTGCGCCTCTGGCCAATTCGGTCTTGAAGAATTGGCGAAAAAAAGTTTCTCGTTGGTCATTTTGGACATTGGCCTGCCGGATATGAGCGGATGGGGCGTGCTGGAAGTTGTCAATCAGTCTGTGGCGCGTCCGCCCGTGCTTATCATCACCGCACATGGCTCATTGGACAACGCCATCACCTCGCGCCAACTAAAAGCCGCAGCTTACCTGGTTAAGCCCGTTGACCTTCGGGAATTGGAAAGGACCATGCGCGATCTGCTGGCCGAAGCAGCCTCGGTCGGTTCTGCCCCGCCGTCCAAATCGAAGGTTGGTGCGCTGCTTGGCGGCGCAAGTCCAGAAATGCAGCGCGCCTTCGTAACCATCGCCCAAGCAGCCACGACTGACGCGCCCGCTCTTATTACTGGTCCAACCGGCACGGGAAAAACACTGGCCGCACAAGTCATCCACGCCAACAGCCGTCGTCGTGAGGGTCCGTTCATCACCTTGCTTTGCGGATCGCTGCCGGAACAGCTATTGGAAAGCGAACTCTTCGGGCATGAGAAAAACGCCTTCACCGGCGCGGGAGCCATGCGCCCCGGTCACTTGGAACGCGCGGTCGGCGGCACCTTGTTTTTGGACGAAATTGGTGACATTCCGCCGGCCGTTCAAGCCAAACTTTTGCGATTCGTAGAAGAAAAGACTTTTAACCGTGTGGGAGGCAGGGAGGACCTTCGCATGGACCTGCGACTAATCACCGCCACGCATCGTTCTCTGCGGGAGGAAGTCCAGGCGGGCCGATTCCGCGAGGACCTTTACTACCGGTTGCATGTGTTGGAAGTCGAACTGCCACCACTGGTCAGCCGCTGCGAAGACATCCCGGTCTTGAGCGCATATTTCTTGAGCCAGATTTCAGATGGCCGCGAGTTGGCACTCGGCTCGAACACCAGTCGGTGCCTCGCCAATCATAGTTGGCCTGGCAATGTGCGTGAATTGAGGAACGCGCTCGAACACGCTGTCGCCGTCTGCTCCGGCAAAATCATCCAGCCGCATCACTTGCCCAAGGCCGTACGTGTCGTCGCTGAATCACCCACCAACGTCGAGTTTAACGGAGTCCTGCAACGCTGGGCAGCGGCGAGGATTCAGGCTGGAGCGTCCTACAAGCAGCTTTCAGCCGAGGTGGATTCCGCATTGGTCAAATACTTGATGCACCGTTTCGATCAGAAACCAAGTGTCCTTGCCAGAGTTCTCAAAATGAACCGCGCCACTCTTCTTAAGAAACGTCGGCACCTGGGCTTGGATTCCTGAAAAATTCAAGACCTGTCCTACGATACACGCCTGCGCCGTTCTTTTCCGACGTTGGCATCGACTGGCCGGATCAGGCTTGGCGGGCTTGGGAAAATGGGTGGCTCCGTAGTAGGCGTGGTCCAGAAGGTCAACAGCACGATGACGCAAAACGGAACGCGGAGATGACTCGCGTTGTCACGGCGCGGTTTTTTGATGAGCAATCTTGCGAGACGACGGCTGTACCGGTTTCGGATTTCGGCTGGAAAAACGCTGGATGAGCGTTGGAAAGCTCGGAGATTTCCACGCGATTTCGCCGTGATGTGCCAGCCCGTTTTTCCCGCCTCAAGCTCCGCTTAGGAGAGATGTCTGTAAGTTTTAAGGCTTAACTTTTGTAAGCCTGCACTGCGCTCTTTGCGCTGTTACATGGCTCATGGTTGCCATGCTCACGCTGCATTGGTCATGATTTGAGTTCGGGGTTGCGGTCTTATTGCGGTTGAGCAAAACGGTATTTCACTGGGTTTATGGCTTGGTCGTTGCAAACCATTACCATTTTTTGCGCTGGTTCATGGCACGGTTTATATTGGCCGTGTCATGTTGCGAGTCGTTGCCAGTGTGAGCGCCGGTCAAGCCAAGCAGTATTATACTCAGGGCTTGAGCCGCGAAGATTACTACTCGGAAGGGCAGGAGGTCATCGGTCAATGGCAAGGTTTGGGCGCGGAACGGTTGGGGCTGTCTGGACGGGTTGACCAGCGTTCCTTTGATGCCCTGGCCGATAATTTGAAACCGGGTTCGGATGAATCCTTAACGCCGCGAACGAAGGAGAACCGGCGGGGCGGGTACGATTTCAATTTCCATTGCCCAAAGTCGGTGTCGGTCGTGTACGAGCAAAACCGGGATGAACGGATTTTTGGCGCGTTCAAAATATCGGTCACGGAGACGATGCTGGAACTGGAAACGGACATGAGAACCCGCGTCCGGGTTCACGGTGAAAACAGTGGCCGCAATACCGGCAATCTGGTATGGGCGGAGTTCCATCATTTTACGGCGCGTCCGGTCAAGGGCATTCCAGACCCCCACTTGCACGCGCACTGCTTCGCCTTCAACGCCACCTGGGACAACGTGGAGCAACGCTGGAAGGCCGGGGAGTTCGGCGATTTGAAACGGGATGCGCCTTACTACGAAGCCGCCTTTCACGCCCGGTTCGCCAAACGGCTGGCTGAGATTGGCTACGGAGTTGACCGAACGGAAAAGGGCTGGGAGATCGCCGGTGTGTCTCAAACAATTCTGGACAAGTTTTCGCTCCGCACCAAACAAATTGAAGCATTGGCAGCGGAACGCGGGATTACGTCGGCCAAAGAAAAGGACATGCTGGCCGCGCTCTCGCGGGAAAACAAACGGCACGGCATCACCAGGGAACAACTGCGCGAAATCTGGAACGGTCGCCTCACGGCTGATGAAAAAAACGCTCTGGCCAGCATCAAGCCTGATTCGCCGAAAATTGAGGTCAACAGCATGACGGCAAAACTGGCGATGGATTACGCCATTGCTCACCGTTACGAACGCGCCTCGGTCGCCACAGACAAGGAACTGCTGCGCGAAGCCCTGCACCACGGCATCGGCTCGCTCAATGTCAACGAGGTCAAACGCCAGCTTCTACGGGATGAGTTTATCCAGAGGGAACGCAATGGCAGGGTGTGGTTCACGACAAAACAGATTTTGGCGGAGGAAAAACAACTGATTGATTTCGTTGGTCACGGCCAGGGCAAATGCCCGCCGCTCAACGACAAGCCGTATCAGATCCAAAATCCGCAACTGCGGACGTCAGAAGCTGAGGAGCAACGCAACGCCGTGTTTCACATTCTCCGGTCGCCGGATCGCGTGATCGCCGTCCGTGGCGGCGCGGGCACAGGCAAGACCACCATGCTCAAGGAAGCGGTCGCCGGTATCGAGTCTGCTGGTCATAAAGTTTTTGCCTTCGCCCCATCGGCGGAAGCCTCTCGCGGCGTCCTCCGGTCGGAAGGCTTTGAGAATGCAACCACGGTCGCCGCGCTGCTGCACAGCCGCAAGATGCAGGATGAAATCCGCAATGGCGTTCTGCTGATTGATGAGGCCGGGCTTTTGTCCGTGCCTCAACTCAAACAGGTCGCGCAACTGGCGCAAGAACAGAACTGCCGCGTCATTCTCTCCGGTGACACCGCGCAACACAGCGCCGTCGAACGGGGCGATGCGCTCCGGCTGCTGGAACGTCATGCCGCCTTGCAAGCCGTGGAGATAAAAAAGATCCGCCGCCAGCGCGACGCCACGTATCGGGAAGCCGTCAACGCCCTGCGTCATGGCGATGTCGAGGGGGGCTTTGCCGGTCTGGAAAAGCTCGGCGCGGTCCTGGAAGTCCCCGCAGACGAACGCTACCAGATGCTCGCCACCGATTATTTGCAGGCAGTCAAGGATAACAAGTCCGCCCTGGTCGTCTCGCCCACCCACGCCGAAGGCGGGCGCGTCACGGAAAAAATTCGCGCGGAATTGAAAACTCTGCAAAAACTCGGCGCAACAGAAAAGGAGGTCGTGCAACTCAAGAATCTCCGCTGGACGGAAGCGCAACGCGCGGATGTCAAAAACTATCAACCGGGGCTGGTCGTGCAGTTCCACCAAAATACGGCGGGGTTCACGCGGGGCGAAAAGGTCACGGTCACGGGCCGGGCACAAAATCAGATTGCCGTGCAACGCGCCGATGGGTCGCAACGCTCTTTGACGGTGGGGCGAAGCTCCGCCTCATTTGACGTGTACGAGGCGGGCAAGTTGCCGCTCGCGCCGGGCGAACACATCCGCATCACCCGAAACGGCCAGACAAAAGACGGTCATCGTGTCAATAACGGCGAACTGCGGAGGGTGAGGAAATTCACGGCAGAGGGTGACATCGTTTTGGATAACGGTTGGGTGCTGGACAAGAATTTCGGCAACCTGGCTCACGGCTACTGCGTCACGTCGCACAGTTCACAGGGCAAAACCGTTCAGCGCCTGTTTGTCGCCGAATGTGAAGCCTCGTTGCCCGCCGCTTCCCGCGAACAGTTTTACGTGTCCGCCTCGCGTGGTGTCGAGGCCATCAAGGTTTACACCGACAACAAAGACGCCCTCATGGATGCCGTCGCGGTTTCCGGTGAACGGCCCGCCGCCACTGACCTGGCCAAAGGCACACTGCCTGAAGTCCTGAAAGCCCGCTCGCTTTCCCGCCAGGCCGCGCATTTGGCGCACAGTCAGGCCGGGAAACGGCAGCTTGTGCCGGAGCAAACAACGAATCGGCAAACGCCGGAGCAAACAATTCGCCAAAAAGCATTGCAAAAAATTGAACGCAAGAAAGCAACAAAACAAGGAATACAATTATGAGTGAAGTATCTCAAACCCGCCGTTCGTACACGGTCAATCATTCCCGTGTCGTCGCCATGCTTGACATTCGCGCCACGGGCCGCAACGCCGTCGCGCTGCCTTATTCGTATTTGGAAATGGTGCAGTACAACCCCTCCGTGGCTCTGGTGCTCACGTTTGCAACCTGCGAGGTTCGCATCGAGGGACACCGTCTTTCTTCCATTTACGATGACCTCGTTCAGCACGCTGTCGAGTCCATCCAGGAAAATGACTCCACGTACGAACAGCCTGATAAGAACCAGCCCTTCATTCGACGCATTGAAATCAAGCCGCTGAGTGAGGATACAAATCTGATTGTCGTTGGCTTCGCCCCGGAAAGGGAATCGCTGGATGAACTTCCGTCAGAACTACAAGGTTAGGCTTTTGCCGCCCGGACCCTGGCCCATCGCGCCTTGGCTGCGGCTGATATGGCAGCGCGTCCCGCCGCGCTCATGCGGCGTTTCTTTGGAGCCGCGTTGGTCCCGGTCGCTTTTGCCCATCGTATCTTTCGCGCCTTTGCGAGAGCTTTGATAAGTTTGCGCCGATGCGCTGCCGACAGGCGGCGTTTGGTACGCTTGACGGGAACAGGGGTCTCGGCTGGGCTGGCAGCGTCGGCGCTAGATTCCCCGGCTATGGCTTCGAGTTGTCCTTCCAACGACTCGATTTGCTCCTTGAGCGCAATGACGCGCCGTAGGTCGGCCACAGAGAGATCAGAAACCGATTTCATTTAGAAAAGGATGCCTGCGAATTCGCGGGAGTCAAACACTGTGTTGCGCCGGGCGGAACGTGACGGCTCGTTTCGCCATGTCGGGTTTGTCGGGTTTATGTCTGGTTTTGGTATCAGCGGCCTTGAACGGGCCGCCCCCCGGTCTAGCAGTTGCGAATTCTTCGCCTGAACAGCGATTTTGAGCGCGTAAATTTATGCTGGACAACAATTACGGTCAGGCACAGCGTCCAGACAAATATGAGAACAAAACGAATGGCCAAAGCAGTAATTGTGGCTTCCTTTTTAGCCTCCGCTTTTCTGTCCTGCGCCCAGCCCGGCTCACTGGATATGACATTCAATCCTGGCTCTGGCGCCGATGGTCAAGTTTATTGCATGGCGCTTCAGACCAACGGGCAAATCGTGATAGGTGGTGCCTTCACGCATTTTAATGGAGCTAACGAAAACTATGTCGCACGCCTTAACGCAGACGGCAGTTTGGACTCCTCATTTTACGCGGGTGTGGGCCCCGTAGGTTCTTACCCCCCGTTAGTGGGCGCGTTGGCCGTGGAGGCGGATGGCGAAATACTCATCGGAGGCGGCTATTCTGGCTGGAATGGACTGTCTTGGAACGAGCCAATAGGCCTCCGAACCGGTGGTAGTGTGGACACGGCGTTCAACACGAGTGCTGCCAATGGCGGGGGTGTTCTCTACAGCGGCAGCATCAGCGGTGGGGGCACTGTGCTTGCCATCGCGTTGCAGTCTGATGGAAAGGTGCTGATTGTTGGGGACTTTGCCCGTGTCTCCCTCGGTAATGGTAACTGGACTAACCTCAACAATATTGCTCGGCTCGATACGAATGGTGCCGTGGATGGAACTTTCAATAATGGCACGGGTGCGAACGGGTCAGTAAATGCGCTCGGATTGCAGTCAAGCGGTCAGATAGTCATTGGCGGATCTTTTACAAGCGTAAATAACAGCAACCTGAATTATCTCGCTCGTCTGAATACTGACGGCAGCGTCGATGGCTCATTTAATTCCCTGCTACAGGACGGAAATGTTCAGAGCTTGGCTGTGACGCCGCAGGACGAGATTTTGATTGGCGGCGGGTTCACAAGCATCAACGGTTATTCGCGCACTTATATCGCTTGCCTGAATGCGGATGGCAGCCTCGACACCAATTTTAACCCTGGCGTAGGCGCGAATAGCCCTGTAACCGCAATCGCCTTGCAGCCTGATGGAAAAGTGATTATTTCAGGACTTTTCACCTCCTTTAACGGCGTCAGCGTTGCTGGGGGCTTGGCAAGGCTCAATACCAATGGGACGTTGGATGTCACTTTCAATCCAGGCTCCGGCCCCAATGTCCCCGGCTATACTGTGGCCAGCGTTATTCTTGGATGTCAACCCGATGGCAAGACTCTCATTGCTGGAAATTTCACAAGTTTTAACGGCACCAACATCAATCGAATTGCCCGTTTGAATAGCGACACCTCCTCGGCAACATTGAATCTATTGAGTCCGCAGCTTTATTTCGGGATGAGCCTTACCGGCGTGGTGAGCAATACATATCTGATTGAAAGCACTTCGCAGTTAAATACCCCATCACTCTGGACACCGCTTTTCAATGTCACGCTGCAAACCAACCCACAATTTATACTCGACACGAATCCTGCTGGAGGACAGCGGTTTTACCGGGCAGTGCAAGTGTCGCCGTAGGAGGTTTATGCGAGGCAGTGGAATTGTGCACTGTTTGATGGTTTGGACAACTTAACGGAAGCGAGAATGGATCATCCACAAAGTAATATTGTATCAATGCTTCTCGGAAGCCTTGGAGCCGTCGCCCCAGAGATTGTCCGATTTTATGGATTGCGTGAGACAAGGGTGAAATTTTCGTTGTGGTATTTTGCAATCAGTGCTGTGTATGCCGGACTTGGTGGAGTCATGGCCATTGCCCTCCAAGCCAGCACTTGGTATTCAGCGTTGTATATTGGAGCCACGCTCCCAACAGTTATCAGTACCATGACGAAGACGAGGCATAGATACCCAAAGAACAAAGACATTATTCGCGCATCGGAGCCACAAGTGCTGAAACTATCCTTTCGGGAGTTGGTGCGTTCGCATTCGGATGGATTATTCAGATGATAGCGGCAATCGGGTAAAAAGTTTGCCACTCAGGCAGCGACTGGCACTGATTCTAACTTGACGGATTCTCGGAGTCGCTACGATGGAAAAAACGAGCGAGAGGGCAGAGCGGAGCCTGGGCAGGCTCTGCGTCTGACGAACGGAGCGGGAGGGACAAGGGGAATGGCGGCACGGTCCCTCGGCGCGCTGGTTTAGGCGTCCAAAGCGGATTACAGTCCGTCCAAGACTGTCCTGGTGGTGGCTGCATTGGCCCCAGTGTTGCGAGGGCACAGGACGGGCGCAATCCTGGGGACAATGACGGCACGACCAGGCACTGAATCCGCGTTCTCCAAAACGCGCCACATTCGGCTCATTTTCGGCTCGTAGTCATCTCACTAATCTTCTCATTATCTGAGAAGATAAATTAAATCTGGTTGAACTCGGACTCCCATTGATTCAGGAGCGCGATGATTTTGTCAAATTCGGGCGGCTCACCGAAAAACATTTGCTGCATCTTTTGGTGGTCCTCTCGCAACGCTTTCAGTCGGTGCTCTGGAGGCACGACCCGCAAAGTTCCCTTGGCCGCTTCGCCGTACTTCGCCCAGGAGGATTTGAAGAACAGACTTTTGTGCTGGGCCACTCGCGCCAGCAAGTCCAGTTTTATGGTTGCAGATTTTGACACGCCTTTATGAATCAACTCGTAGAAGTCGCCGTAGTGCCGCGAGAAGCGCTCCGGCATCACCTTGTCCGCCGGGCGATGAAACTCGGCGTGTAGAATTGTCGCCTTCTCCCAAAAGGTTCGTTCCACCGACAAAACTTTCAGCGCGCAATTCGGCTCGCGAAATCCTGTTGGAAACTTTTCCGCCACATACGGCGTGATCGTCTTCGTTTCGCTCGGCCAGTGGTCCGCCCGCGCCCCCATTTCGATTTTTACTGATCGTCGGATGTAGGCGGACGTGACCGGCGCAAAACTCGTTGGATAATCGAACAACAAAGTCTGCCTGTCCGGGTCGTCATCGTCGGAATGCAGCGACCATGTTTCGTCATGGCGAACCTTTGATTTGATGGCGGCTTGTAATGCAGTCAGCAGGTCGCCTCCGATTTTGCGCCGGCACGCGGCTTTGAGCGCCTCAATGCGCCGTTGCTTCTCCTTGTTGCTCGCGCCCGCTTCCGGCTCGTTCGCGCCGCCGAAGCCGAGATAGCTCCGGTCAATCGAAACGTCAATGTCCTCGGAAAATCGCTCGATGACCTTGAACACCTTTGACAGCGACGTGCCGCCTTTGAAAATAAGGTGCTCTCCAATCTCAGGCAGCCGGAACAACTCCTTCAACGTCCAACAGACCCAAAAGTCTTTTTCGACAATTTGCGCCTCCATGTTTTTCGGTCCAGATGTTCCCTCAAAGAAAATCCGCCGTTCCTTGGCTCTCAATTTTACGAAGTCGTCCATAATTCACAACTCCGTCGCCAGGCGTCGCATGATATTGCCAATCCAAGTCGGGGCGTAAGCCAGATCGGCCAGCAATTGCTTCCGGTCGTCTGCGGATAATTTGCGCTCCAGACGTTTTACCGTGTTGTCATTGACATGCGTCTTGCCGAGGTAACGCAATGCCTGAATCACCAAGCCGCTGATTTTTCCGGCGGTCGCCATCGTTCGCGGCGAAGTCTGTTTTAGTACCGATGTCCAATTTTCCAAGCCGGATTCGTTTGCTCCGTCCGTCTGTCAAAAAAATGACTTTGGCGGGCACTTGGTCGGACAGCCCCAGCAGATTGGCGGCATACGCTCCGGTCGGTTGCAGCCGCGCGCCCGCTTTGCCCGCCAGCGCACGGGCGGTCTTGTCCACGCTCGGCGCGGTCGTTCCCACGATGGGATGCTGACGGGGAACATCATACAACCCGCGAGAAACCCGGCGGATCACTCCGGTTGCCGCCATCCGTGATAGCGCCTTGTCCACTGCGGGCCGCTTGCCAAGGTCAACGAAGTCGTTTGGCGCGAAAACCCAGCCATCCCCGCGCGTTTTGATTCGTGCGAGCATCGCTTGATCTATTGGATTTGTTACATTCATTTCAAACCTATTGTCAGAAATATGTATGCTCTTTTCGGACAATAGTCAAGCCCCGCATCCAATTTCAGCCCCAGGTTGAGCGGAGCGTGACGACTTGTTTGCGAATGAGCCATTTGAGCCAATTGCCCGGGCAGACAATTTGGATTATGGAGCAAAGTCATTTCGTGTGTGTCACACACCCCGCCGTCAGTCCGTTGCGGCAGGCTTGCCGCAATATGAAGAATTCATTCAATGCGGCCCCGCGATGAGCGCCCCGAAAATGGCCGACTGGCCTCGCCCGAATGGGCTGAAAGTTTTTAGGCTGATCGGCAAAATTCGGCCCAAAATAATTATTGATCTCTGCATAATATAGTGACACATTATTGTTTTTATGCTAATTTTTGGGTATGGGAAATCCTAAAGGCGTAAAACGCGATTTGGCGCAGTTTGCACAACTGGAACGGCGGCGCATGAAAGCCGTCAAACTTTTCGACCGAGGCTTGAGCCAGGCCGAGGTCGCCCGCCAAGTTGGCGTCCACCGGCAATCGGTCAGCCGCTGGCATAAGGCTTGGCAGGACCATGGCGCGCCCTCTCTCAAAAAGGCTGGGCGAGCCGGGCGCAAGCCCCGCCTGACCGACGAGAACTTCCGCCAGTTGGAACGGGCCCTCAAACAGGGACCCGAAGCCCATGACTTTGGCACCCAGCTTTGGACCACCCGGCGGGTGGCCGCCGTTATCCAACGGTTGACGGGCGTCCAATACCACGAGGACCATGTTTGCCGGCTTCTGCAAAAGCTGGGTTGGAGCTGCCAGCGGCCCACCACCCAGGCTCGGCAGCGCCATGAGCGGGAGATCACCCGCTGGCGCAAAGTGCGCTGGCCGCAGCTTAAAAAAAAGCCCTCCGCGAGAGGCGAATCGTGGTTTTCATCGACGAGAGCGGATTGAGCCAGAAGCCGCACCGGGTTCGCACTTGGGCGCCGCGCGGCCAGACCCCGGTATTGCAGTTCGACTTCAACTGGAAAAAGCTTTCGATCATCGCCGGGGTGACGGTCTGGAACTTTTACTTCCGGCTTTACCCCGGCACCATCAAAGGCCCGCAGGTGATCGAATTCTTGAAACATCTGCAACGCCACATCCCGGGCAAGCTTCTGGTCATTTGGGACGGTGGTCCCATCCACCGCAGCCGGCTGGTGCGGGACTATGTGGATCAACTGAAAGGCAAAATCTGGGTGGAACGACTGCCTGCCTATGCGCCCGAACTCAATCCCACCGAGTATGTCTGGGGTTACTTCAAGCAGCACGAGTTGCCCAATCTTTGCGCGGCCGACCTGGCGAAGTTGAGTCATTGCGGGCGCAAGGCCCTGAGCCGGATGCGGCGCAGACCCAAATTGGTCACTGCCTTCTGGAAGCAAGCCGAGCTTTGGTGATATTGTCACTATATTATACAGAGATCAATAATATAGCACAAGTTGCCTCAAAAAGATGTTCAGGCTGCGTTACAACTTTTTTGTGAAGCCACGTCATAGTTGAGGCGTGAAAACACACATTTGTTTTAGAGGCGTTATGGAAACACCGAGAAACGTTCCGTCGCATCCACGCCGCAAGTCTTGGCCGTGGTAAAGGAGGCACTATGGACGGCAGAACATTTCGCTACCATGACAACCACGAGTTTTTCCGCTCGCCGACGGCGGTTGAGAGCCCGGGAAGTTCGCCTTTGGCCCAAAAGCAGACGGTGGCCCGCAAACGGCCCAAAATCGGCGGGCAGCCTTCTTCTCCGCCTCCCGCCCCTTCTGGCGAGCATCACCGCCACTGCACGGCGGGCGAGATCGCCAGCGAACTTGGCTACTCGGTCAGCTACGTTCTGGCGGTCAAAAAGGCCATGTATCCGAATGAGGCGACGCGGCCCCGCCGTTTGGACCCGGTGGAGGTTTCGGAGTGGATTTACGCTCACCCCTCCTTTCGGATGCGGGACGTGTATGAGTGTCATTCCAAGGATGACCCTCGGCAGGAGCATCTGGCATTTGAGGGCGTTTAAGAATCCAGACTCGCACACTTCCTCAAATAAATTGAGGATATGTGCATGGAGACAACCCGAATGCCGTCGCCGATCTCCACCCCATTGCGGTCGAGGCGCGGCGGTGTGGTCTTATCACCGGGCGCGAACTTTCAGCGATGAAAGGGCTACGCGGCCTTCGTGCCGTCCTCTGAATGATGTGTTTGACTGGATTTGCGCTCGCCCCTCCTTTCGGCTGCGGGCTGGGCTGGGGAGTCATCGGAAGGCGGCGGCACAGGCGCAGCGGCCACAGGAAATTTGATGGCGTTCAATTCATCGCGCACGTCGGCCACGACCAGCCGTTGATAGACCCGGTGGATTTCCTCGCTCGCATGATTGACCAGCTTCATCATTTTGGACTGCGGCACGCCCTGCTTGGCCCCGCGCGTGACAAAGGTGACGCGGGTGCAATGGAACGTGAGATGCGGCAGATTCAACTCGTCGTTCTGCTTGAAAAATCGCCACCACATTTTTGAAGGCTTCTCCCATTTGCTGCCCGTCCCCACAAAGTCAAAGGCGGTCTGGTCGTTCGTCCGTTCGGCTTGCCGCTTGCAATTGCGCGCTCCTATACCAGTCAATACACGAATAGCCCCTCAGATTTGGGAATTGGATGGACTCCTTCTTGGAACACGGCGACATTGACGATCGCCAACGGCAATCTGGCCACGGGGTGGATCCAGGCGGGTTTAGATCAACTTTCGGATGATATTGCGGCTGAATCAACGAGTCACATGATTACGATCACGCTCCCGGGCGGCGGAACGGCTGTATTTGCGCCCACCTTGGGATCTGTTCAAGATGCCCCCGACAATGGAATCCCGCTGACACTGCAGCCCTGCTATTTGAACGAGGGCACTCTGACCTGTAGCTATTCTGCCAGTTCGACACTCTATCTTGGCGTTTCTGATATTGGGGATACCTGGGACAGCCATCCTTTCTCTCTAACGGTCGATCCGGAAGATGACACGCCGTTTGCGCCCGACACGTTCAACTACGCGACAACCGCAGGGACATTATATCAATTTTTCCTGATCAACGGCGGACCAACGTGGGGACTCCGCCAAATCATTGATGCCAATAGCAATTCGGTAACATACTATTACGACGCTCTGAATCGGCTGATCGCCATGCAACATTCTTGCGGCAAGTCGATTCAATTCAATTATGCGACTAATGCTTCGGGAACATGGATTAATGTGTCTGATAGTGTTCAAGCTGCTGGGAACCTTTCAGGTGGAACGTCCTCAACCAATTATGCGGTCAGATATTTCGTTCAGGGCAATCCAACGAATGGGCTTCTCACTGAGGTGGATAAGCTGGTGGATCGCGTGCTTGGAACCTATGAAATTACCACTTACTCCTATGGAACCAACGCTAATCCGAATTGTAATCGCCTTACGCAGGTGTTTGACGGGCGCGGCATTATGACCGTGAGCAACGTGTATTCTCCCGCTAACGACGGAACCCTGTCCAACCAATTTGACGCGTTGCTGCGCACATCTGCGTACAGTTATAATCCGACCAACCAAACACAACTCGTTACCAAGACTGTCAGTGGGACGAACCAGACGGTGACCGTCAATTATACATCCTCGGGCGCTGTGGGCGCCGTGCTGCAACCGATCACCGCACCCGGCTATTTGGGCACGGCTTATACGTATGATTCAAAGGGCAATGTCACAGCGCAAACAGACAGCTATGGCAATACGCAATCGACAGGTTATGATTATTTGAACCGGCCCATCAGCCAATCGGATGCGCTGGGAAATTCGACGTCGGTGCAGTTGAACGTGATGGGGCAGCCGACCCTCTCAACGGACGCCAATGGCAACGGCACGACCAATGTTTACGATCAGTCCAACGGCAATCTGCTGCAATCGCAGGATCCGACGGGTTCGCAATCGTCGATGACTTACGCGCCGGTGATCATGGGAATCAACGGGGTGGCGGCGGGCGGGTTGGTGGCCAGCTCGACGCAGCAATCGCCAGGCGTGTCATATCCGGTGACGACCTCCTACACCTATTATCCCGGCAGCGGCCAGCCGCAGCCGAACAGTTCCGGCGAAGTCGCGTCCATGACCCAGCAATGGCCGTCCGGCAGCGGGATGCCTGTCTCGACCACCAGTTACACTTACGACGCCAACGGCAATCGGACTTCCGAGACCACGACGGCGACCGTCAATGGCGTTCCGAACACGCCCATCGTGACGCAATACCAATATGACGCGGAGAATCGCCTGGTGGCCACAATTGATCCGATTGGCCGCACCAACACGACCATTTATGACCACGCCGGGCATCCCTACATCACGACGGACGTGGACAATCGCTCCACCACCAACACCTACGACGCGGCGGGGAATTTGATCGAAACGGCGTATCCGGACGGGACGGTGTCGCGCATGACGTATGACGAGTTGAATCATGTTCTTTACACGCAAGATCGGTCGGTGCCTGGCACCGGCGGCGCGACCACCAATGCCGCGAGCTTGAATGTTTACGACGGAGCAGGGCGGGTCGTTTGCATGGAGCGGCTTTCGGGTGTGATTTTGGCCAAGGCGATCAACTCAAGTTTGATCACCCGCTCGGGCGCGGACACGATTTACGGAATGACCAACACGGCTGCGGGAACGCTTGTGTCCTTTACGCGGACGGTCTATGATCTGGCCGGCCGTGTGCAATATTCCATGGCCGCCAATGGCAACGTCACGCAATACAATTACGATGCCGCCGGACGCCGCACCAACGTGCTGGTTTACACCAATTACACGGTGAACCTGTCGAGCATCAATCAAACCATCGCGCCCACCGGCGGCACGAACTCGACGCAGTATTTTTACGACCCCAATGGCAACCAGATCGAAATGATCGATGCCAAAACGAACAAGACCGATTACCTCTATGACACGGCCAATCGGCTGATATTGACGACGTATCCCGTGCTGGCCGACGGGACGCGCCATCAGACGGCCATTGCGTATGACGGGGCCGGGAACAAAATTGGGACGACAGACGAGGCGGGAGTTAAGACTGCCTACACCTACGATTACCGTGGATTGCTGACCTCAGTCATCCTGGACACAGCTTCTTCCGGTCAACTGACCTACCAGTACACCTATGACGAGCGCGGCAACCAGCTTTCGCAGAGCGACGCCAATGGGAATCTGACGCAATACGAATATGACGCGTTGAGCCGCCGCACCGCGAGAATTTTGCCGGACGGTTCTACTGAAATCACCGCCTACGCCGATGTGCCTCTGACCAACGGCTCAAGCATCAATGTCCAGCAAACTTCCGTGACCGATTTCCGAGGCAAAACCATCGTTACGACCGAGGACGTGATGGGCCGGATGGCCACGAAATCGCTCCCTCCGATCAACGCGGGTGAAACCAACACGGTGGAGACTTACACCTATACCGCTGGCGGGCAGCGCAGCAGCGTGACGGTCAAGGTGGGCGGCGTTACCACGCAATCGTACAGTTACAATTACGACGGGCTCAATCGCCTAACGCAGAAAGCTTCGATGTACGACTTGGAAGAGTTGAGTTATACATGGACACCCGATAACCACATTCTGAGCATCTCGGGCTTTTTGACCGTGCCGATCACAACCAACGGGCCGGCGACCAACTCGAGCACGGCGGATGTGAGTTTGGAATATGCCTACGATTATCTTGGGCGGCTGGCGTTCGTGACCAACAGCACGATTTCTTCGCCGAACGTGACCAGTTACACCTATGACGCGGTGGGGAACGAGGCCAACCTGCTCAACAGCACCGACAGCACGATAAGCAACTACCGCTACACCGGTCAGCAATGGGACCCGGACTTGCAGCAATACTACCTCCGCGCCCGCAATTATGACCCAAAACTCGGTAGGTTTTGGACGATGGATACCGACGAAGGGGATAACGAAGGTCCGCTGTCGCTTCATAAATATATCTATTGCCAAGCCGACCCCGTCAATATGACTGACCTGTCGGGATTTGCGGCGTCTTCAACATCGGGAAACAGCCCGGCTGCAATTTTTGGGAAAGCGGTGGAAAAAGTTATCATGGCGGATTTTCGGCGCAAGTTTGGAGAGTTAAATGGTCTTACTGGCAAGTCTATTCTGAGAGCCCTTAAACTATTGGGTAAGGCTCGCTTAATTGAACAAGCGTTGCCCGATCTGGTTAACGTGGAGCAAAAATCAGTCTTCGAAATAAAACCTGGAAACGCTAAAGGACTGTTGGCGGGCGCAGCTCAGCTTGCAGGATACATGGTAGTGTTTAAAGCGATAGATCCACAGGGCGGCTGGCATGTGGGAAGCGCTGCTGAGTATACTCCACCGCTCAGCTTTACCGTTCCTGTGCCGCCATTCTTTGTGGTGGTCACGCCGCCGGTATTGGGGTTGATCACATATAATTCACTGCAATCAGTTTCGCAAAAGTTTGCATCGTCCACAACGCGAGCACAAGGGGCCGACATCGAAGATTCAGAGGGAATTGCAGCCGAGACTGCTGAGGAGGGAGCCCCATGAGCCAGCCGAGATCCGTATGACGTTTTCAGAAGCGCGCCGCGAGTTTCAAGTTCGATTTTACTTATGGGCTGCCAGTGAATGGCGGAACGAGATTGACTTGTCGTTTTCCAATCTTCGGTTGTTTAAGTCCGGGATCGTTTGGGAGGTAAGTCAATTTATTACACAACTGAACAGGACGCAGCAGTTGACCTTGATTGATGGACTTCTTAGGAGAAATTTTTGTAACGTGGTTCAGGACTTGGGCGATAAGTGTTCTCAAAGTGACGAGCTTTTGCTGTTGCAGTGTGATAATATTTTTCGAATCAAAGGGCTATATCGGCACGTGCTACGGCTCAAAAGAGAGGGAAAAGCAGCCGAGGCGCTAACGGTATTTCAGATGTGTCGGCCGGATTTTGAGAAATTCATCGGGGAAATCTACGTGGACGATGATAACGCCATTCTGTCAAAAATTGAGCCTATTGTTGCCTCCATTCCTCAAACATTTGAAGAGCAAATTGCGGCACGACGAGCTGCTGGCGAAAAAATCAGCTTCGCCAGCAGGAAAATGCTCCGTAAGCAGATGTTGGGAAAATTCAGAAGCACATTTAAAAACCAAAGGATATTAGACTGGCAGCTTAATGATCCAGAGCCACATTTTGAAACAAGTATTGGAGGATGGATTGTAAGCACAAATTTTCACTTTGGTCGAGATGATGCGGTGATTGAATATTCCCACGATATTTTCAGCGAGAATATGTTTTTATTTCCAGCCACGAAGGGTACATACAGCAAGTGTTTGTCCATGCAACAGAATATATCTTTTTGTTCATGGCTTGGGGTCGGACCGACGGAATGGGAGTATCTTACAAATGACGAGGTGGAAAGCGCGTGTGATTACGCGATAATTTTTATTCGAAGGTTTTTTGATGTTGCACCGAAGCTGTTAAAGGGACTCGAGGTTGACAAAGTTACAGCAGGCATCCATTGATGATCTCGCCGGGAGCAGTCAGAATATTGGCGCAGCAGCAGTTGTCAGTCCGTCCAAATTGTCGAATGTGCAAGAATTTCCAAGGTCATTTTGGACAGAGTATGTCACGCAACAACAGGGAGTGATGCCGGATGATATACGGTATCTTTCGGGAGGCAATTAAATGAATCAAGCCCGCACAGTTCAGATTGAGTCAAACAAAGCGTTTGGCTGGCCGAAGGGACTGCGGCTAACGGCTAATGAGCCAGTAACCATTCTGCTGCCAGCCGCATTGGTTCCGTCGGGGGTACAAATTGGGTCGGTGCTTGATGTCCCTGACGACGCAGAGGTTGGGTTTCGGGAATCTGAAAATCCGGGCGAGCCATTCAGCCACATTGTTCTCAAGTTGGCCAAGGGGCAAACGGCGGGGGTTGCTCGCTCAACGCAAGCTGTTGTTCTGACTGAAGCGGTCAAAACCATCACTTTTGCGGTTGAGGGCTAATTGCAAGCAGCGACCGCAACTTTTCAGCCGAAGTTCATCAGATGGACGTTAAAGGCGTGCAACATTTTGGACGAGCCAGCGGACGTGCTGATTTGCTCGGCCAACGTCTCGTTGAATCTTTCCGGCGGCGTGGGGGCGGATTTGCTGGGGCGATATGGGCCACGGATGCAGGCCGAATTGCACAAGGTCATTGCAGGACGGACGCCACGCGCCGCCCGGTTCGGTGAAGTGATTGCGTATTCCGGGTCGGAGCTTCCCTATAAGGCGGTGCTTCATGCGGTGGCGGTGGACGGCTGGTATCACGCGACGCCGGAAAGCGTTCAAGAAACCATTGCCACGGCTTTGCGGATGGCGGCGGAACTGGCAGCTAAAAAAGTGACCTTAACGGCGTTGGCCACTGGCTTTGGCGATTTGACCTTACCTGATTTTGCCAACGCCCTGCGACCTTTGTTTACAATAGACTTTCCACCGATGGAGGAAGTTTGCCTCAGCCTGATGGAAGACTATCGAGTGGCTCAACTGGCAAAAAGTCTTGGCGGTTGACCGTCAAACATAAGCCGTTTGATTTTCGACTTGTTCGCGCCATTTTTGAATCGCTCATTGCCGCTGGGCTAGTTGTTTGGGAATGGGGGATGAGCAGGGCCACGCAGGGCGTGGCAATTTTCCTTTTTAGCCGTGCTGGGTCCGGCTTTTGGCATCCGACCGCCAGGGTGGTTGACCGGGTGTGTACATAGTGGGTCTTCAAGCAACCTGTGGGACGGGCGAGCGGCGCTGACGCGCCGCTCCGCCCGCCCCCCAGGAACCGCTTGGAAGTCACAACCGGCCATTGGCCTTGCTGCCAGAGAGCGTTTCCCTACGCAGGAAAGCCGCCCGCTGTCGGCGTGTCGCGTTGTGCAAGACGCCTCTCTCCCATCACTGGACGGGAGCGCAACATGCGCTGCAACCCGTCTGAGAGCGTGAGGTGTGACAGGCCCTCCGCGAACTTGGAAGTCTCGTAGGCGTCGCCGCCGTGGAGGCACTTCGTGATGTACGCCAGGCCGTCCTGCCCCTGGTTGTACAGCCGGACACGCGCCATCCCGCCGCCGATCTTCTCCCATGCGTGCATGAGAAAAAAGCAGGTGGAGATGTTCGCGGCCCGGGCCGGGAGTCCTGTCAACAGAAAGTGATAATGCCGCCGCCCCAACTGCTCGCCCAGCTCTTCCCGGCGGCACCAGGCCAAACGGGGAAAATAGAGATGCAGTTCTTTGGCCAGTTGGCGGAAGGCGGCGTTGAACATGGACTGGCGCACGCGCTCCGGCAGCCGCTCCTGCTTGAAGGTGAGCGTGCCAAAGAACTGCCAGGCCTCGCCGCAGAGCATGAGCAGATCGGGGCTTTCCAAGGAACGGCGGCGGGGCGTGCCGGTGTGGGCCGGGGCGGGCAGCGCCGCCAGGTTCTCGCGCTGAGTTTGCGCCCCCATGATGCGGCCCTCGAAGCGCAAGCGCCCGCCGTAGCCGGTGGCCATGTCATGGATGCCCAGGAGCAGGACGCGGCCCAGCCACTGGCCAGCGGGAAGCCCGGCCTCATCCGGCGACAGGGCGTAATCCACTGTCTGGCGCAACGGGCAGAACGGGTCCGCGTCCGCCAGGACCAGCACCCGTTCAAACGACAAAGCGCCGTGTCCGGCGGCGGCCTGGACGCGGTGGCCAATAACTTCAAAAGGCGCGAGCATAAAACGGCAATGCGAATGGTTCCGGCCCAAGGCGCACACGCGCCCCAGGCTGGAAACCAACAGTTAAAAACCCCAACGGGGAAAAGGCCGCACGGGCCACACAAGAGAGGAGACTTAGAAACGCATCACAACTTTACCTGACGCTCGCGGGCGTCCAAGGAATCACATCAAAGCCGTTTTCAATCGCTCCAACGGTGGGACAATCGCACAGGCCCGGCAGACCGTCAAGCGGCGGGGCCACCATCCTTTCACTACTCGCCCAGAATCCGCCCACTGCTCGCCACTGCTCGGGAACGGGGCGGGCGTTTAAGCGGCTGCTTTTTCAGGACGGTTGGCTTTCAACAGATCTTCGACCACGCGCAGAACATGCTGTTGTCGGTCACGCGGCAGTTTATTTACTTCTTCAAACATGCGCCGTGCTTTTCCGACCGGCCCGCCGCCGCGAGGGGCTTTGCGCCCCAGGAGAGCATCTGCCGTCACATTGAGCGCACTGGCAAGAGCATTAATTTGGTCTGCCCTCAAAGAAACAGCTTCGCGCTCCCAGTAGGCGATCACGCGCTGAGACACGTTGACCTTGTCGGCAAGTGCCTGCTGAGTCAGGCCAGCCAACTGGCGAGCCTCGGAGATACGCTGGCCCAACACAGTGCGGGGTTTCGATGCGGGTCGTCCCGTTGTCATCTCCGAATCATAAAGGCAATCTGGCGAAATATACGAAAGTGCTTGCACAGTTATACGAAATACCGCTAAATGCGCCTCATGTCAAAATCTTCCGAAACAGGCTTGACGGGTTTGGCCAGACCACGGCCCACCATGAAAAAGTTCCGGCGACCGCTGGACATCTTCGGTTCGGAAGTCCTCGAATGCAGTTACGGCCATTATCCCTGGGACGATTGGGAGCGGGACGCGCTGGCGGCGGGCGTGGGCAAGGAACTGGCGGCCTTGGGACGGTTGACCGTGCGCGAAGCCTATCAGCACGGATGGGACGACCGGCTTAAATCCCTCTGCGGCTGGTACGACCGGGGCCAGCGCATGATCAAGCTCGCGCTCCGTTCGCCCGCGACCGCTGAAAGACGCTGGCATCATCTTCTTGACACCGACGGGCTGCGGGGATGCTGGAACCCGAAAACCGGCGAATGGGTTTCCTTTAATGGTGGCCGTGCGCAAGCACCATGAAATGGATTAGCGAACAGGAAGTGGCCCGGCTTAAAACGGAGTTCGCGCTGACCCGCCTGTGCGAGCATTACGGCCTCAAGCTGGAGAAGCACGGCAAAGACCTGGCGGCGCGCTGCCCGTTCCATCAGGACGAAACGCCCTCGTTCATCGTCACGCCGGAGAAAAACCTGTGGAACTGCCTGGCTGGCTGCGGCGGGGGCAGCGTCATTGACCTGGTCATGCGCCTGGAGAAAATCGCCTTCCGCCGGGCGGTGGAGCGGCTGCTGGAAATGGAGGGCAAAACGCCTCTGGCCGGGACTGTCAAAACGAAATCGGGCAAGCAATACGCCAGCCTGGTCGGCGACGGCGAGGAAGTGACCGACGCCCAACTGCTTTCGCGGGTGGCCGACTTTTACCACCAGACGTTTTTGAACCAGCCCGCCGCCATGCAGTACCTGCAAAAACGCGGCTGCTTTCATCCCGAAGCTGTCAAACATTTTCGTTTGGGTTACGCCAACCGCACGCTGGCCTACCGGCTGCCGCCCGAAGGGACGAGCGCGGGAAAGGCGTTGCGCGACCGGCTGCAGCGGCTGGGCATCCTGCGCGAGAGCGGCCACGAGCACCTGACCGGGTGCGTCGTGTTCCCGGTTCTCACCACGGCGGGCATCGGCGAAATGTATGGGCGGCGCATCACCGCGCCCGTGCGCAACGCCTGCCCGCATCTTTACCTGCCGGGCAAACACAGCGGGGTGTGGAACGCGGCGGGACTGCATGGCAAACGCGAATGGCTTTTGTGCGAAGCGGCCATTGACGCCTTGAGCCTTTACGTCCACGGGTTCGAGAGCGTGACCTGGAGCTATGGCGTTCGAGGGTTCACGCCCGGCCATTGGGAACTGTTGAAAGCGTGCCGTCCCGACCGGGTGACGATCTGCTACGACAGCGACGAGCCAGGCAACACGGCCGCCAATGAACTGGCGCACCAGTTGGAAGCGGCGGGCATCGAGGCGTGGCGGGTGGAATGGCCGCGCCAGTCCGATGCCAACGATTTAGTGAGGCAATCCAAGGACGCCAAAGGCGATCTGGCCTCATGCTTCGCCAAGAGCTATCGCTTGCTGCCAGCCAATGTGGTCAGCGCCATTCAGGTTGTTCCTTTAGCCGTGCCGGAACCGGCCCAGGCAATCGCAGCCCAACCCGCGCCGCCAGGCGCAGTGGATGCAAGCCCCGCCTGCCCAGCGCCAAGCGCCGCTGTTGGCGCAGTGGATTTGCACGCGCCGAGAGTCGCGCCACTGTCAACAAACGGAACGAACGGCCCGCCCGCGCCGTCAGGCGCAGTGGGTGAAGGCTTCGCCTTCTTGCCCGATGGCGTGGCCGAACTCTCCGTCAGCGACCGCAGGTATCGCGTCCGGGGACTGTCAAGCAATACGAGCTTTGACAGCCTCAAGGTCAATCTGCGCCTCATCCGGCATGACGCCATGCATGTGGACACGCTCGATCTTTACCAGGCCCGCGCCCGCGCCAGCTTTGCCAGCGTGGCCGCGCAGATCGCCGGGCTGGACAAGAACACGGTCGAAGCCGAGTTGAGCAAGCTCCTGGTGCGGGTGGAGGAGCACCAGCAAAAGCAGATCATTGAACGCATGAAAGCCACGGCCACCGGCGCACCGGTGATGACGCCGGAGGAGGAAATGAAGGCGCTGGCCCTGTTGCGCGAGCCGAAGCTGTTGGAACGCATCGTGGCCGACTTCGCGCTGGCCGGGACGGTGGGCGAGGATGCCAACAAGCTTTTGGGCTACCTCATCGCCATCAGCCGCAAGCTGGACGACCCACTTTCCGGCCTCATCGTGGCCCGCAGCGCCGCCGGTAAATCCTCGCTCTTGAACGCTATACTTGACTTCGTGCCCGACGAGGACAAGGAGGCGTTGACGGCCATGACCACGCAGGCGTTGTTTTATCTTCCTGAAAACGGCTTGAAGCACAAGGTTCTGGCGGTCGTTGAGGACGAGGGCAGCCAGAGCGCCGCCTATCCGCTCAAGATTTTGCAGAGCGAGAAAAAGCTGGTGCTGGCCGTGACGGTCAAAGACCCGGACGGCGGCATGCCGCGCACGCAGTTGAAAACGGTGGAAGGCCCGGTGGCGCAGTTCATGACCAGCACGCAGGCCGAGTTCGACGAGGAACTGGCCAACCGCTTTTTGGTGCTCTCGGTGGACGAGGAGCGCGAGCAAACGCAGCGCATCCACGACGCCCAGCGCCAGAGCGAAACGCTCCGGGGGCTGCTCTCCCGGCTCGACAAGCAGGCGGTGCTTGCCACCCATCACGCGGCCCAACGGCTGTTGCGACCGCTGAAAGTGATTATCCCGTTTGCCGAGACGCTGCGCTTTCCGAGCGACCGCCTGCGCCTGCGCCGCGACCACAAGAAATATCTTGGACTCATCCGAGCCATTGCCTTTTTGCGCCAGTTCCAGAAGCCGGTCAAAAGCTGCGAGCACCGGGGCCAGGTGGTGCAATACATCGAGGCCGATCAGGAGGACTTGCGCCAGGCGCAGCAACTGGCGGCGGGCGTGATGGGGCGCAGCCTGGACGAACTGGCGCCGCCGACGCGGGCGTTCCTCGCCGCCTTGAATACGCTTGTCAATAAAGTGGCCGAGGAAAAGAAAATGCCATCGGAGCGCGTTCGCCTCACCCGGCGCGAGATGCGCGAGCAGTTGAAATGGGGCGAAGCGCAGGTGCGCCGCCATCTGGAACGGCTGGTCAGCCTCGAATACGTCCTGTGCCATCGGATGCCAGGAACCGCCGCCCGCTTCAATTACGAGCTGGCTTACGCCGGGCCGGAGCCGGAGGCGGTGGACATGCCCGGCTACGAAGGGAAATCGTCAGCATGAAGGGGAAATCGTCATCCCCAAACCATCTTTCGTCACGCTTCGTCATGAAATCGTCAGCCGTCCGTGACGCTCTTATCTCTTTAGCTGTTAGTGGTTTAACAGCCGTAGGAGAGGACAACTAAAGGAAAAACAGTGAGAACCTATTACGCCCATCTGGCCGAACAAGACCTGTCGCGTCATAAGCCAGGCCCGTGCGGCTCGCACCATGAAGACCCGCAGGGGCTGCTTTACCTCATGGCCCGCTACCTCGAACACTTGCGCGTGCATCACTTTTCGCCGCAGACGGTTTACACGCGCAGCAAAATGCTCCGGCCCTTCCGTTCGTTCTGCGAGCAGGCCGGGCTGACCCAGGCCCGCCAGGTCACACGCGCTGTCATCTTCAATTATCAGTCTTACCTTTATCACT
This sequence comes from uncultured Verrucomicrobiae bacterium, assembly GCA_963764165.1. Classification (GTDB taxonomy): domain Bacteria; phylum Verrucomicrobiota; class Verrucomicrobiia; order Limisphaerales; family Palsa-1400; genus Palsa-1400. The sequence goes on along the minus strand of CAVXRD010000001.1, from coordinate 204,839 downwards.
ACCGGAAAAAGGACGGCGAGCCGCTGGCGGTCGAGACGCAAAACCACGCCGTCAGCATCATCGCCAGTTTTTTCGGCTGGCTGACCAAGCAAAGCCTTATACTTTACAATCCGGCCAGCGATCTCGAGTACGGGCGCACCTCGCGCCGCCTGCCGCACGCGCTGCTTTCGCCCGCTGAAATCGAATCGGTGTTGAACGTGCCTGATCTCTCCAAGCCCACCGGGTTGCGCAACCGGGCCGCGCTGGAAGTCCTCTACTCGACGGGAATGCGCCGGGCCGAACTCTGTCAACTTAACAAGGGCGACGTGGACTTCGACCGGGGCTTTGTCTGGATAGAACAGGGCAAGGGCGGCAAAGACCGAGTGGTGCCGATTGGCGACCGGGCCCTGCAGTGGCTGGAAAAATACCTGCTGGAAGCGCGACCGCTGCTCTGTTCCGCCGTGGCCGAACCCGCCGTGTTTGTGAACACCAAGGGCGTGCGCGTCAATCCCAACCGGCTTGGCTCGCAGGTGCGCTACATCTTTCGCAGCGCCGGCATCACGCGCCGGGGCAGTTGCCACCTGTTCCGCCACACGATGGCCACGCAGCTTTTGGAGGCGGGCTGCGACATTCGCTACATCCAGGCCATGCTCGGCCATTCCTCTTTGGAGAGCACGCGCGTTTATACCCACGTCGCCATTGCCCATCTCAAGGTGGTGCATGATCGTTTTCATCCCGCCAAGATGCCGCAGGCAGTCCCTGCGCCCACTGCGACCGACAGCGCGACCGCCCCACCCGCAGCCAAGCCGGATGCGCAGGGCGAGTTCGCCTTTATCGCACCGGGCAACGCGCCAGAAGCCGCCCCAGGCGCAGCCGCGCCCGCTTCCGTTCCCGATCTGGCCGCCAGGGCTGAGTTGCTGGCCGCGCTGGAAGCCGAAGCCATCGAAGAATCGTCCTAGCGGCCCGCTCAAATAATCCGCTCGCAACCATTCGGCTCTTCCCGTTAAAATCGCCCGCATCGTGATGCGCTGGCTGTTCATCTTTTTAGCCGTTCTCCTGGGCGGGCTTTCCCCGTCCAACGCGCACGCGCTCACGCGGGCGGGCCAGGCCGCCTACGACGCCGGGGCTGCGTTGGAAAAAGTCGCATACGTCGCCGGTATCACGATGGATACCTATGAGGGAACCCAAACCGACCCGTTGGGCCTTCATAAATATCTTTATTGCCAGGCAAACCCCGTCAATCACATTGACCCAAGTGGACATGATTTGACTGAATGTTTGACCGTTGCGGCCCTAGTAACTATTGTGGCTGTCGAGTTTACGCACACCGTCTGTTCCGTCTGGCGAGAAACGGCTGGAAATGTCGGAACAGTAAATGTGTATGTTTCGCCCGGAGGGACTGCTAATGAAAGAGCTGTGCATGACCGAATTTTGTCGAAAACATCGGCCTTAATATCACAATACCAACGGGCGACTCAATTGCGGGTGATAGACGGAGGCTTGCCAGCGGGGGTGTCCGCTGGGTTCGATCAACCTACGCACACATATAACATCCTTATTGACTATGTAAGTGGCGGCACCGTTCTCGGTCACACGCACGGTAGCATCGTTGACCTTTATCCCGATAATATCGATAAAGGCTTAAACGCGGCTGCGCCGACCGGCGCAACCGATAATAGCTATGCCTTTATGACGGCAAACATCGCATCGCACGAGATTGTCCATGCAATTGAAAATCGAGCAGGCGTTCGGAACTTTCCTGAACATGAGTCCGGCGGGCTGATGAAAGGCTTTCCCTTTTCGCTCTCTGGTTTCAGTTGGTCAACCGGCTCACAACAAATGATTCCGTTCTCAAACAGCACCGAGCAAGGTCTTGAAACCGGCCTTGGAGAAAGACCTTGATGATAGCCACAGTGCTTATGAATGACACGCTTGGGAAGATTGCGCCAGCATGGTTGAATTGGGCGTGCATCTCGTACGTCCTAGGCATTGTGTGTTTTGCGACTTCCTGCCTGGCCTTCATCAAGTGTCAACAAAATCACAAGAATCCGGATCGACATTTAATTGGGTTGCTCTTAGTGAATGCGATCTGTGTTCTCGCGGTGGTGCTGCTTTTTGAATTTTGGTTAAAGCCCGACCTGCGTAGTCGTTACGATACCATTTTCGGCACAATGCGCGTAGGCGGAGTCACGGGTGTTTTGTTATATCGTGTTCCTGATGGGATTATAACATTTGTTTGTGTCTGCTGTATTCTCTTGGGATTTTTGTTGACTTCGAGGCGTAACTTACCATTACGGTCCGAAACTCTCCACTGGGTTCCTTACTGTCTTTTGGCTTTTGGCTTGAGCATTCTCATATTTGTGCCAATCGTTTTTGTTGCCCCTTTTTTTTAATCGGACGCTTCGCGCCGGATTTTGAATCGCTCATTGCCGCTGGGCTAGTTGTTTGGGAATGGGGGGTGAGCAGGGCCACGCAAGGGCGTGGCCATTTTCCTTTTTAGCCGTGTCGGCCAGGCTTTTGGCATCCGACCGCCAGGGTGGTTGACCGGGTCTGTACATAGTGGGTCTTCAAGCAACCCGCCGGGGGGCGGCGCTGACGCGCCGCTCCCCCGGCAGGGCCCGCTCGAAGTGTCACAACTGAGCGATTGCCCAAGGTTGTGCCCGACGGCCTCTCTGTTACCGAATGGCCCCGGAAGCCGCCGCTGAGCGATGGCGTCCGAGGTTTGCTCGATGGAGGGTGCGCCACACCGAGTTCGACAGAATGAGGTGGCAGCGCTGGCTTCCGAACTTGCGCATCTCGTAATGCTGCTCCGCTTCGGAAGCGTAGCCCAGGCCCTTGAGCACGTAGCCGACGCCGTCGAGGTCGTTGCGGTAACGCGCCACCCTGGCCCAGCCGCCGCCGAGCGATTGCCAGAGGGCCATCAGCTCGAAGTTCAGCGCCGGGCAGAGTTGCTCATGGGGAAGCTCTGCCATCAAATAATGAAAATGCCTGCGTCCGCCGATCTCGCCTTGTTCCTGGCGCAGGCACCACAGGAGGCGGTGAAACTTGACCCCAAGCCTTTTGCCGGTTTGACGGGCATAAGCGAACCACATGGCCAGGCGAACTCTTTCCGGCAGGCGCTCGGACTTGAAAGTCAGCGTGCCAAAGAGTTGCCAGCCAATGCGTCCAATCTGATAGGCTTCGGGCGTTTGCATCACACGAGTCGGCGGGTCACCAAGGCCCGGACGCACCCGCGCCCAGGCTGGAAACCAACAGTTAAAAAACCCCAACGGGGAAAAGGCCGCACGGGCCACACAAGAGAGGAGACTTAGAAACGCATCACAACTTTACCTGACGCTCGCGGGCGTCCAAGGAAACACACCAAAGCCGTTCTTCAATCGCTCCAACGGTGAGACAATGGCACAGGCCCGGCAGACCGTCAAGCGGCAGGGCCACAATCCTTGACTACTCGCCCAGAATCCGCCCACTACTCCGCCACTGCCCGGGGGACGGGGCGGGCGTTTAAGCGGCTGCTTTTTCAGGACGGTTGGCTTTCAACAGATCTTCGACCACGCGCAGAACATGCTGTTGTCGGTCACGCGGCAGTTTATTTACTTCTTCAAACATGCGCCGTGCTTTTCCGACCGGCCCGCCGCCGCGAGGGGCTTTGCGCCCCAGGAGAGCATCTGCCGTCACATTGAGCGCACTGGCAAGAGCATTAATTTGGTCTGCCCTCAAAGAAACAGCTTCGCGCTCCCAGTAGGCGATCACGCGCTGAGACACGTTGACCTTGTCGGCAAGTGCCTGCTGAGTCAGGCCAGCCAACTGGCGAGCCTCGGAGATGCGCTGGCCCAACACAGTGCGGGGTTTCGATGCGGGTCGTCCCGTTGTCATCTCCGAATCATAAAGGCAATCTGGCGAAATATACGAAAGTGCTTGCACAGTTATACGAAATACCGCTAAATGCGCCTCATGTCAAAATCTTCCGAAACAGGCTTGACGGGTTTGGCCAGACCACGGCCCACCATGAAAAAGTTCCGGCGACCGCTGGACATCTTCGGTTCGGAAGTCCTCGAATGCAGTTACGGCCATTATCCCTGGGACGATTGGGAGCGGGACGCGCTGGCGGCGGGCGTGGGCAAGGAACTGGCGGCCTTGGGACGGTTGACCGTGCGCGAAGCCTATCAGCACGGATGGGACGACCGGCTTAAATCACTCTGCGGCTGGTACGACCGGGGCCAGCGCATGATCAAGCTCGCGCTCCGTTCGCCCGCGACCGCTGAAAGACGCTGGCATCATCTTCTTGACACCGACGGGCTGCGGGGATGCTGGAACCCGAAAACCGGCGAATGGGTTTCCTTCAATGGTGGCCGTGCGCAAGCACCATGAAATGGATTAGCGAACAGGAAGTGGCCCGGCTCAAAACGGAGTTTGCGCTGACCCGCCTCTGCGAGCATTACGGCCTCAAGCTGGAGAAGCACGGCAAAGACCTGGCGGCGCGCTGCCCGTTCCATCAGGACGAAACACCCTCGTTCATCGTCACGCCGGAGAAAAACCTGTGGAACTGCCTGGCTGGCTGCGGCGGGGGCAGCGTCATTGACCTGGTCATGCGCCTGGAGAAAATCGCCTTCCGCCGGGCGGTGGAGCGGCTGCTGGAAATGGAGGGCAGGACGCCGCTGGCCGGGACTGTCAAAACGAAATCGGGCAAGCAATACGCCAGCCTGGTCGGCGACGGCGAGGAAGTGACCGACGCCCAACTGCTCTTGCGCGTGGCCGACTTTTACCACCAGACCTTTTTGAACCAGCCCGCCGCCATGCAATACCTGCAAAAGCGGGGCTGCTTTCACCCCGAATCTGTCAAACATTTTCGTTTGGGTTACGCCAACCGCACGCTGGCCTACCGGCTGCCGCCCGAAGGGACGAGCGCGGGAAAGGCGTTGCGCGACCGGCTGCAGCGGCTGGGCATCCTGCGCGAGAGCGGCCACGAGCACCTGACCGGATGCGTCGTGTTCCCGGTCCTCACCACGGCTGGCATCGGCGAAATGTATGGGCGGCGCATCACCGCGCCCGTGCGCAACGCCTGCCCGCACCTTTACCTGCCGGGAAAGCACAGCGGGGTGTGGAACGCGGCGGGACTGCATGGCAAACGCGAATGGCTTTTGTGCGAAGCGGCCATTGACGCCTTGAGCCTTTACGTCCACGGGTTCGAGAGCGTGACCTGGAGCTATGGCGTCCGGGGGTTCACGCCCGGCCATTGGGAACTGTTGAAAGCGTGCCGTCCCGACCGGGTGACGATCTGCTATGACAGCGACGAGCCAGGCAACACGGCCGCCAACGAACTGGCGCACCAGTTGGAAGCGGCGGGCATCGAGGCGTGGCGGGTGGAATGGCCGCGCCAGTCCGATGCCAACGATTTGGTGAGGCAATCCAAGGACGCCAAAGGCGATCTGGCCTCATGCTTTGCCAAGAGTTACCGCCTGCTGCCGGTGAACGTTGTCAGCGCCATTCAGGTTGTTCCTTTAGCCGAGCCGGAACCGGCCCAGGCAATCGCAGCCCAACCCGCGCCGCCAGGCGCAGTGGATCTGCAGGCACCGAAAATCGCGCCACTGTCAGCAAACGGCGCACACACGCCGGAACGCAACGGCGCAGCGCCTGCGCCATCAGGCGCAATGGATGCAAGCACCGCTTGCTTTCAGATGTTGCCCGATGGCGTGGCCGAACTCTGCGCAGGCGACCGCGTCTATCGCGTCCGGGGACTGTCAAGCAATACGAGTTTTGACAGCCTCAAGGTCAATCTGCGCCTCATCCGGCATGACGCCATGCACGTTGACACGCTCGATCTTTACCAGGCCCGCGCCCGCGCCAGCTTTGCCAGCGTGGCCGCGCAGGTCGCCGGGCTGGACAAGAACACCGTCGAAGCCGAGTTGAGCAAGCTCCTGGTGCGGGTGGAGGAACACCAGCAAAAGCAGATCATCGAACGCATGAAAGCCACGGCCACCGGCGCACCCGTCATGACGCCGGAGGAGGAAATGAAGGCGCTGGCCCTGTTGCGCGAGCCGAAGCTTTTGGAACGCATCGTGGCCGACTTCGCGCTGGCCGGGACGGTGGGCGAGGACACCAACAAGCTTTTGGGCTACCTCATCGCCATCAGCCGCAAGCTGGACGACCCGCTTTCCGGCCTCATCGTGGCCCGCAGCGCCGCCGGAAAATCCTCGCTCTTGAACGCTATACTTGACTTTGTGCCCGACGAGGACAAGGAGGCATTGACGGCCATGACCACCCAGGCGTTGTTTTATCTTCCCGAAAACGGGTTGAAGCACAAGGTTCTGGCGGTCGTTGAGGACGAGGGCAGCCAGAGCGCCGCCTATCCGCTCAAGATTTTGCAGAGCGAGAAAAAGCTGGTGCTGGCCGTGACGGTCAAAGACCCGGACGGCGGAATGCCGCGCACGCAGTTGAAAACGGTGGAAGGCCCGGTGGCGCAGTTCATGACCAGCACGCAGGCCGAGTTCGACGAGGAGCTGGCCAACCGCTTTTTGGTGCTTTCGGTGGACGAGGAGCGCGAGCAAACGCAGCGCATCCACGACGCCCAGCGCCAGAGCGAAACGCTCCGGGGCCTGCTCTCCAGGCTCGACAAGCAAGCCGTGCTGGCGACCCATCACGCGGCCCAACGGCTGTTGCGACCGCTGAAAGTGATTATCCCGTTTGCCGAGACGCTGCGCTTTCCGAGCGACCGCCTGCGCCTGCGCCGCGACCACAAGAAATATCTTGGACTCATCCGGGCCATTGCCTTTTTGCGCCAGTTCCAGAAGCCGGTCAAAAGCTGCGAGCACCGGGGCCAGGTGGTGCAATACATCGAGGCCGATCAGGAGGACTTGCGCCAGGCGCAGCAACTGGCGGCGGGCGTGATGGGGCGCAGCCTGGACGAACTGGCGCCGCCGACGCGGGCCTTCCTTTCGGTGTTGCACAGCCTGGTCAAGAAAGTGGCTGAGGAAAAGAAAATGCCATCGGAGCGCGTCCGGCTCACCCGGCGCGAGATGCGCGAGCAGTTGAAATGGGGCGAAGCGCAGGTGCGCCGCCATCTGGAACGGCTGGTCAGCCTCGAATACGTCCTGTGCCATCGGCTGCCAGGCACCGCCGCCCGCTTCACTTATGAACTGGCCTACACCGGGCCGGAGCCGCAGTCGGCGGACATGCCCGGCTACGAAGAGAAATCGTCAGCATGAAGGGGAAATCGTCATCCCAAAAACATCTTTCGTCACGCTTCGTCATGAAATCGTCAGCCGTCCGTGACGCTCTTATCTCTTTAGTTGTTAGTGGTTTAACAGCCGTAAGAGAGGACAACTAAAGAAAAAACGGTGAGAACCTATTACGCCCATCTAGCCGAGCAAGACCTGTCGCGTCATAAGCCTTCCGAGCATGAAGACCCGCAGGGGCTGCTTTACCTCATGGCCCGCTACCTGGAACACTTGCGCGTGCATCACTTTTCGCCGCAGACGGTTTACACGCGCAGCAAAATGCTGCGGCCCTTCCGTTCGTTCTGCGAGCAGGCCGGGCTGACCCAGGCCCGCCAGGTCACACGCGCCGTCATCTTCAATTATCAGTCCTACCTTTACCACTACCGGAAAAAGGACGGCGAGCCGCTGGCGGTCGAGACGCAGAATCACGCCGTCAGCATCATCGCCAGTTTTTTCGGCTGGCTGACCAAGCAAAGCCTTATACTTTACAATCCGGCCAGCGATCTCGAGTACGGGCGCACCTCGCGGCGTTTGCCCCATGCGCTGCTTTCGCCCGCTGAAATCGAATCGGTGTTGAACGTGCCTGATCTCGCCAAGCCCACCGGGTTGCGCAACCGGGCCGCGCTGGAAGTCCTCTATTCGACCGGAATGCGCCGGGCCGAACTCTGTCAACTCAACAAAGGCGACGTGGACTTTGACCGGGGCTTTGTCTGGATTGAGCAGGGCAAGGGCGGCAAAGACCGGGTGGTGCCGATTGGCGAGCGGGCCTTGCAGTGGCTGGAAAAATACCTGCTGGAAGCGCGACCGCTGCTTTGTTCCGCCGTGGCCGAATCCGCCGTGTTCGTGAATACCAAGGGCGTGCGAGTCAATCCCAACCGGCTTGGCTCGCAGGTGCGCTACATCTTTCGCGCCGCCGGCATCACGCGCCGGGGCAGTTGCCACTTGTTCCGCCACACGATGGCCACGCAGCTTTTGGAGGCGGGCTGCGACATTCGCTACATCCAGGCCATGCTCGGTCATTCCTCTTTGGAGAGCACGCGCGTGTACACCCATGTCGCCATCGCCCATCTCAAGTTGGTGCATGATCGTTTTCATCCCGCTAAAATGAAGGCGGAGCCTTCACCCAATCACAGCGAACAGGCACCCACTCCTGAGAGCGCAACCGCCGCGCCGGATGCGCAAGCGGAGTTCAACTTTATCGCGCCGAGCAACGCGCCGGAAACCACGCCAGGCGCAGCCGCACCCGCCGTCGATCTCACGGCCAGGGCTGAGTTGCTGGCCGCGCTGGACGCCGAGGCTCTGGCCGAGGGGGAATAAATCAGCCTCGCCTCCGGGCCGTTCTCCCCGTAAAATCGCCGCCGACGTGCATCGCTGGCTGTCCATTCTTTTAGCCGTTCTCCTGGGCGGGCTTTCCCCGTCCAACGCGCACGCGCTCACGCGGGCGGGCCAGGGGGCCTACGACGCCGGGGCTTCGGCGGGAAAAATCGCATACGTCGCCGGTATCACGATGGATACCGACGAGGGCACCCAAACCGACCCGTTGGGCCTTCATAAATACCTCTACTGCGAAGCCAATCCGGCAAATCACATGGACCCCAGTGGGCATGACTTAGCCGACGTGCTAGTTTCAGTTGGAATCGGCGCTACCATCGGAGGACTATCCGCAGGGGTTAATGCTGAGGCTCAAGGTCGAGTAGTTACGCTTCAAGAAGTTTTAATCGGCGCAGGTGTTGGCGGAGTGCTTGGCCCACTAGGGGTGGCTTTCCCGGGTTTTGCTGCCGGTGCGAGCGCATTTGGTGCAGGTTATGGCGTTGGGGCCTTTGGCCCGATACTCTTAAGTCCGAATGCTACTTACAACCAAAAAGTCGCTTCGGCCACCATGATTGTTACTGCTCTTTGGGGGGTGAACATGGGTTTCAGATATGCAACTGCTGTGCAAAATGCAGGGGCGCAACCACCATCAGCAAACGTCCCGGTGCCGCCGCCCCAATTCCCGCTTGAAGTCCAAGCTCCTCCCGGGGTCGATGTTGAATCAATGCAATCTGGTTTGGATGCGCAGAAGTTTGATCAAATTCCGCAATTGCTAGAAGATATGGCTGCGGGAAAACCCGTGAGAAATGTTCCTTCTGAGTACGGCAGCACGCCCAAGGACCGTTCGGCTATCCCGACGATTGGCGGCTACAAAAGCGGTAATCGTTATATTATCAGCGAAGGAAATCACCGGATGACGGCTGCGTTAATGTTTTACGCGAAGACGGGCAATCCGAAATACATAAACGATTTTCTAAGCACAGGAAGCTGGGACCAAGGCTCTCCATCGACGACCTATAAGATGACGCAACCATAAGGCTCGCATGTTAACGCAAAAACAGGAACTTTATCTTGGAATTCTTGATCGGATGCTTCCGGCGATGCGGAATTTGCAAACTCACACGGCGTGGAAACGCTTTACGTATGGTTCCCTCTACCCTGAAATGGAATTGGTGCATAATCTGCCACGACTATTGCTTAATGCCGACTTTACGGAGTACGATATTGACTGGCTGAATTCACAAGCTCGAATTTTCTACGAGCGCGGAAATAATCCTGCTCATGCCCTCCATAGTCCTATTACAAATTGCATCAAGGAACTTTTCAAGATCGTCCCCGAATCTCTAAGAGAACGTTTAAAATGGCCTGGACCGTGAAAAACGGTCATTGCCACGTCTTTTGCACATGAGGCGCACCGAACGGCTCGCGTTTTAGCTGGGCGCTTCGCGCTAGTTTGAATCGCTCATTGCCGCTGGGCTAGTTGTTTGGGAAGGGGGATGCGCAGGGCCACGCAGGGCGTGGCAATTTTCCTTTTTAGCCGTGTCGGCAAGGCTTCTGGCATCCGAGCGCCAGGTGGTTGACCGGGCGTGGACATAGTGGATCTTCAAGCCATCACCGGGGGCAAGTGCCCCATCACGCATGGGCGGGACTTTGTGCCGCGTGCTCAACGGCCCGTCTGTCGGCGGGCGTGGTTGGAAGCCTTCCAAACCGCCTTGGACAGCATCAGGTCACAGGTTCCGCCGCCGAACTTGGCCGACTCGTAGCAATCGTCCCTGCTCAGCTCATGTTCCAAGCATTTGGTGATGCAATTCACGCCGTTGAGAGCGGGATTGGACTCGCTGACATGGGCAAAGCCGCCGCCCAACTCTTCCCAACGAACCTTGAGCGTAATGCAGGTTTTGACCGAGACCGCGCGGACCGGGCGTCCTGTAAAAAGGAAGTGATAGTGCCTGCGGTTTGTATGCCGACGGTCAATTTCGAAAGTGGATTTCCGAAGGCAGTCTGAAATGGGTTGCCAGGACTGGCCGTCACACAGTGTCAACTTCAGTTCCGAAATTAAAAATCCGCGCTGACACTAGCTACATACATGACGCTGTGACCCCCTTTCGGTATCATAAAGGGGCTCGCTTTAGTCGGGCCAGCCCCTTTATCAATCTTTACCAAAAGATGTATGAGAACACATACACTTGGGATCGACCTGCACAAACGCTCGTCCGTGTGGGTACTTCTCGATGGCGAAGGAAACGAGGTTTGGAAGGACTCCGTTCCCTGCCATCCCGATAATATTATCAAAACTTCAAAGCGTCTGCCCGCCCCTGGGCCTGACGTCCAGGCGGCGTTGGAGCCGACCTGCGGATGGCGATGGGTGGCGGCCCTCCTTGAAGAAGCCGGCGTCGAGGTGCATCCGGCGAACGTGAACAAAGTGCGCCTCATCGCCCAAAGCACCCAAAAGCATGACTTGGGACACGCCCGCGCTCTCGCCAATCTGCTTCGTCTGGGATACTTGCCGGAGAGCTATCGCGTCCCGGATTCCACTTACGGTCTCCGCATTGTCCTCCGGCATCGTGCATATCTGGTTCGGCTCCGGGTGAGCGCTAAAAATCGACTGCACGGTATGGCGACCATCATCGGATTGCACCGCATTGCTTGCAGAAACCCGCTCTCGAAAGCCGGGAAAGCTGGCATCATGGCCGGTGATGACGTTCCGATGAAGGAGCTGCATACGCTCATCGAAGAACTGGACCGCCGCATTGCCGAATGCGATTCCCGTTGCGAGAAGATCGCCAAGGACGAGCCACTCATTCCCATTTTGCGAAGTATGCCGGACATCGGCATCGTGACGGCTCTCACCATCATTGCGGAGGTCGGCGACTTCACTCGATTCGCCTCTGCCAAGCACATCTCCAGCTTCTCCGGCCTCATCCCGAGGCAGCGATCAAGCGGTGAAAGCATCCGCTTCGGCAGCATTACTAATCAGGGTTCGAGAACCTTGCGAACGATCATGGTGGAGGCCGCATTCCGCATCCGACCGACAAATGCCCCGGAGCTCTATGCGTTTCTGGTGCGTCTTGCACCGGCTTGCGGCAATAAGCGTGCCCGCATTGCTCTTGCCCGAAAGATGTTGTGCATCCTCTGGCACAGCCATGGCTTTGGACTTATACCGCAAATTTTTGGGTGGCGATGCAGAAGGTGTGGGATCAGTGGACAGAAATGCTCATGCCGCTTTGGTCGCTGTCGGTGGAAGAGCAATTTTACTTGATCTGGCCGCTGGTGATTTTTTCGTTTTCGCACCGCAAACTGGTTGGGATTTGTCTTGGAATAATGTTCGGCGAGATTGTCGTGCGATTGATTCTGACTGCCAGTGGGGCGAGTTGGTTTGTTCTATACACTTTGACGCCCACGCGCGCGGATTCTTTGGCAGCGGGCGCGCTCTTGGCGTTGCTGATGCGCCTGCCCAATGGAGAAAGGTTAGCAAGAAAGCTTTGCAAATACGCGGGCGCAATCGCGGGACTGCTGCTGGCGGCGCTGGCGGCCGGTGGGTTTGATCCCATCCATCATCCTCTGCTCAGAGATTTATTTTATAGCGCTTTGGCGATATTTTTCTCTGCCCTTTTGTTTTGGTCAATCGATCCCACCGCGCTGCATGGAATTCCGAAACGCTTTTACGAGAATCGCGTCTTAATGGCAATAGGCGGTTACAGTTATTGCATGTACATTGTGCATCTGCCGGTGATGCGCTGTGCAAGAGTGGACATTGCTTCAACGGAGCCACGCTCGCGTGAGCGTGGAATGAGTGCCTACTAGCACAAATAAGTAATAAAATGCTTAGCTTCAACGGAGCCACGCTCGCGTGAGCGTGGAATGTCAAGGCCCTCGCTGATTAATTTCCCTCCGAAACTTAGCTTCAACGGAGCCACGCTCGCGTGAGCGTGGAATGATTGGGCTTTTTATTGGCCTAATGACAATCCTGTATGCTTCAACGGAGCCACGCTCGCGTGAGCGTGGAATGTTTATACTAAAAAGTTTATATATTTAAGATGAATGGTGCTTCAACGGAGCCACGCTCGCGTGAGCGTGGAATGCATACCGAGTTTTCCCAATGTTACCAAGTCCGCTATTGCTTCAACGGAGCCACGCTCGCGTGAGCGTGGAATGCCGTTGGCTGACCAATTTCCCGCCAGTGCCAGAAATTGCTTCAACGGAGCCACGCTCGCGTGAGCGTGGAATGCTGTCGTAGCAACGGCAAACCAGCCAACCCCAAGCCGGCTTCAACGGAGCCACGCTCGCGTGAGCGTGGAATGGCCTCACGATCTCCAGATGGGATTGTTGACTATGTTGCTTCAACGGAGCCACGCTCGCGTGAGCGTGGAATGGCCCTGGAAACAATCCATGCGCTAGGTGTTCACATGGCTTCAACGGAGCCACGCTCGCGTGAGCGTGGAATGTGCCGCCGATAGGAATGGATTATTCTCGTAATTCGGCAGCTTCAACGGAGCCACGCTCGCGTGAGCGTGGAATGCCACTTGAGCTTTCACGCCACGTCGCCAGATGCGTGGCTTCAACGGAGCCACGCTCGCGTGAGCGTGGAATGATTATAGGGGTATTTTGACCCTTCAAATAATGTTAAACGCTTCAACGGAGCCACGCTCGCGTGAGCGTGGAATGTTACACCTGATTTACAACAGCACAACCTCGCAATGGGGCTTCAACGGAGCCACGCTCGCGTGAGCGTGGAATGAGCGATATGAGAACGGTGAAGAGCAATGCAACGAGGCTTCAACGGAGCCACGCTCGCGTGAGCGTGGAATGTCCATCAAAGGCATGAAGCCGGAGAAAAACAAAAGAGCTTCAACGGAGCCACGCTCGCGTGAGCGTGGAATGTCGGAATGGAATATCCAGCCACGCTCAACAAACATGCGCTTCAACGGAGCCACGCTCGCGTGAGCGTGGAATGGTCCCATGTCGGAGGATTTGTTGTGACAGGGCCTGCGCTTCAACGGAGCCACGCTCGCGTGAGCGTGGAATGCCAGACTCATCTGGCCTTCAAAATCCATCAATACATCGCTTCAACGGAGCCACGCTCGCGTGAGCGTGGAATGGCGCTTGTTTCTCCCGTTAGCAATCCTGCCAGCGCGGCTTCAACGGAGCCACGCTCGCGTGAGCGTGGAATGGGCGGGCGAAAAGGGACTTCAAGGAGCGGCCATGAAGCTTCAACGGAGCCACGCTCGCGTGAGCGTGGAATGAGCGCGCGCGCCGCCCATCACTACTTCGTGCGGGACGCTTCAACGGAGCCACGCTCGCGTGAGCGTGGAATGAGCGGAGAATTTGCAGACACTCAACGTCATCGCAATGCTTCAACGGAGCCACGCTCGCGTGAGCGTGGAATGTGCTGTAACCCGCGCCCCCGCTATAAATGGTGATGGCTTCAACGGAGCCACGCTCGCGTGAGCGTGGAATGTGGATGGAACATCCCTTGGAGAGGGGCTGCGCCGCGCGCTTCAACGGAGCCACGCTCGCGTGAGCGTGGAATGGGCGTTGATTCACTTCTTGACTCTTTCCATTCTTACGGCTTCAACGGAGCCACGCTCGCGTGAGCGTGGAATGTTTCAGCATCACCTTTCAGCACGCCGAGAAATCCGGGCTTCAACGGAGCCACGCTCGCGTGAGCGTGGAATGATGCAGCGCGGGAGGGGAGTAGGCACAGAAAATCAGGCTTCAACGGAGCCACGCTCGCGTGAGCGTGGAATGATGGCTTGGTAACTATGCGCTTGATCTCGCCGGAAATGCTTCAACGGAGCCACGCTCGCGTGAGCGTGGAATGCACCAACGCGAAGCTCGCCGAGGCTGAGAAAACGATGCTTCAACGGAGCCACGCTCGCGTGAGCGTGGAATGCACGGCGTGAGCGACCGATTCGCTGTCAACACGATATGCTTCAACGGAGCCACGCTCGCGTGAGCGTGGAATGAGTGATTCCCGGATGCGGGTCGAAGCCCGCGCTGCTCGCTTCAACGGAGCCACGCTCGCGTGAGCGTGGAATGAGGCTGAAACCCATGACCAATTCCGGCGCATCAATGGCTTCAACGGAGCCACGCTCGCGTGAGCGTGGAATGGGGGGGGGGATTCTTTCGCTTTCGCTCCTGGGCCAAGCTTCAACGGAGCCACGCTCGCGTGAGCGTGGAATGTCGAATTGCTGCCCGTCGTCGTGAAATTGTCTGTCGCTTCAACGGAGCCACGCTCGCGTGAGCGTGGAATGTTTACGAAGGGTTAAAAAATGTCTCTTGACTCATTCGGCTTCAACGGAGCCACGCTCGCGTGAGCGTGGAATGTGGGCATTATAAACTTAGGTTCTCCCTCGACTTTTTGCTTCAACGGAGCCACGCTCGCGTGAGCGTGGAATGCGCTCGCCATCGTCCCGCATCGGATTGACCCGGACGCTTCAACGGAGCCACGCTCGCGTGAGCGTGGAATGGGCCAGCAAGTTCATTGCAATGGCTAAAGCGCAGGAGGCTTCAACGGAGCCACGCTCGCGTGAGCGTGGAATGAATATCTTCACGAATATCTTTGCGTAATCCAACATGCTTCAACGGAGCCACGCTCGCGTGAGCGTGGAATGACGAAGGGAATTTGTGTTCCTCCCAAGAAAATTAGAGCTTCAACGGAGCCACGCTCGCGTGAGCGTGGAATGTAAGATGCAGAAACCAGACGTTTACCACGGTACAATGCTTCAACGGAGCCACGCTCGCGTGAGCGTGGAATGGTCATCGTCATGCCGCATTCGGCCGCCAACTGAGCAGCTTCAACGGAGCCACGCTCGCGTGAGCGTGGAATGTTCCAAACCATGAACCGATGGCGAGTCGAGAGGAAATGCTTCAACGGAGCCACGCTCGCGTGAGCGTGGAATGGACGTGCAGAACAAAGTATTTGTTACGTCGATGACGCTTCAACGGAGCCACGCTCGCGTGAGCGTGGAATGCGCACGTCCCCCAATTGGTGAGAATCACGCGAGCGTCGCTTCAACGGAGCCACGCTCGCGTGAGCGTGGAATGCTGAGTTTTTGAGATACCAAATTTCGCCGTCCTTTTTGCTTCAACGGAGCCACGCT
This sequence comes from uncultured Verrucomicrobiae bacterium, assembly GCA_963764165.1. Lineage (GTDB taxonomy): Bacteria > Verrucomicrobiota > Verrucomicrobiia > Limisphaerales > Palsa-1400 > Palsa-1400. The sequence goes on along the minus strand of CAVXRD010000001.1, from coordinate 189,232 downwards.
CGCGTGAGCGTGGAATGGGTGCCATCAGTGCATTGGACGGAGCTGGTAGTCTCGCTTCAACGGAGCCACGCTCGCGTGAGCGTGGAATGCAAAAAATGATTGTTGACGCAATAATCACGCGATCAGCTTCAACGGAGCCACGCTCGCGTGAGCGTGGAATGGTACGGGTTCGCGTGCGTGCGCTGCCCCACGTACAGGCTTCAACGGAGCCACGCTCGCGTGAGCGTGGAATGACGGGCAACACCAATGAGTGACTGCTTTCCTTGGAGGCTTCAACGGAGCCACGCTCGCGTGAGCGTGGAATGGAGCGTTTTCCAGCCAAGAGATTCTTAAGTTCTTCGCGCTTCAACGGAGCCACGCTCGCGTGAGCGTGGAATGGAATCTAGCCTCGTTCCCACAATTGAAGCTATTGAAGCTTCAACGGAGCCACGCTCGCGTGAGCGTGGAATGTCGAATGGAGGGCGCATTGTTGGAGCCAGACGACGTGGCTTCAACGGAGCCACGCTCGCGTGAGCGTGGAATGATTGAAGGGCATCGCCAACGCGCGCGATCTCGAAGCGCTTCAACGGAGCCACGCTCGCGTGAGCGTGGAATGTAATGCGCGAAATCTTGCCCTTTTCCGCTTGTTGTTGCTTCAACGGAGCCACGCTCGCGTGAGCGTGGAATGAAATTGGAAGGTAATTACTCAAATGACACAATATCAGCTTCAACGGAGCCACGCTCGCGTGAGCGTGGAATGGACCTTCTTTCCGAATGAAATCCTTCCCCGATTATGTGCTTCAACGGAGCCACGCTCGCGTGAGCGTGGAATGGACGCTCAATGTCATCGCCATGAAATCCGCCACTAGCGGCTTCAACGGAGCCACGCTCGCGTGAGCGTGGAATGATTGCCCCCTCGCTTTCCGCGAGGCTGCACCACTCAAGCTTCAACGGAGCCACGCTCGCGTGAGCGTGGAATGAAGCCCATAGGTAAGTATGAGCAAGCCACGCAGACAAGCTTCAACGGAGCCACGCTCGCGTGAGCGTGGAATGCTTCTCGAATCCGTCAATTCCGCCCTTCGACGCGCCGGCTTCAACGGAGCCACGCTCGCGTGAGCGTGGAATGATTCACCGGGGCACGATGAATGGTTAGCCAATTTCCTAGCTTCAACGGAGCCACGCTCGCGTGAGCGTGGAATGGGGCGCAATTCAGAATTCAGGAACTGGCAACATTGGGCTTCAACGGAGCCACGCTCGCGTGAGCGTGGAATGACAAGCCATGCGCGGCAGATAGGTCATTGCGGATGCAGCTTCAACGGAGCCACGCTCGCGTGAGCGTGGAATGGTTGCAGACCGAGTACAAAAAAATCGTCGCTGGGGCTGCTTCAACGGAGCCACGCTCGCGTGAGCGTGGAATGTGACACTCTCAAATCCCCATTCCCCTACTTTGGAGGGCTTCAACGGAGCCACGCTCGCGTGAGCGTGGAATGCACCGCCGCGTGGTTTTTGACCGGTCGAAAATTGCGGCTTCAACGGAGCCACGCTCGCGTGAGCGTGGAATGCGGAGGAGCAATCGGCGCGGTGCGCGCTCGTGCTGAGCTTCAACGGAGCCACGCTCGCGTGAGCGTGGAATGAGCCGATTGGCCCAATGAATCAATGCGCCGGAATCCTGCTTCAACGGAGCCACGCTCGCGTGAGCGTGGAATGCGGCGTTTCTTTTTGTTGCCGCTCTTTCCGCCGTAGGCTTCAACGGAGCCACGCTCGCGTGAGCGTGGAATGCCCGCGCAAAAAACGCTGCAAAAACTCCATGACGAAGCTTCAACGGAGCCACGCTCGCGTGAGCGTGGAATGTTCCGGCTTGTATTGCTGAAACTCAACTCCCAGCGGGCTTCAACGGAGCCACGCTCGCGTGAGCGTGGAATGGACCTCCACCAGAGCCTGCCCCGCCGCTTGGAGCAACGGCTTCAACGGAGCCACGCTCGCGTGAGCGTGGAATGGAATTTGCGAGGTGGGTTCATATTTTGTGAATCCTGGCTTCAACGGAGCCACGCTCGCGTGAGCGTGGAATGGCCGCGTCGGTCGTGCTTGTCCGCTGCGCGATTAAATTGCTTCAACGGAGCCACGCTCGCGTGAGCGTGGAATGCGCCCTCCATTCGACGGATCGTCAAATCCTTGATGCGCTTCAACGGAGCCACGCTCGCGTGAGCGTGGAATGTGCTGTAACCCGCGCCCCCGCTATAAATGGTGATGGCTTCAACGGAGCCACGCTCGCGTGAGCGTGGAATGGCGCCCGCGCCTGGTCTATCTCGAACAACAGCAAATCGCTTCAACGGAGCCACGCTCGCGTGAGCGTGGAATGCAATCAGAGGAACGGTATTTTTCAAATAACCTGGCAGCTTCAACGGAGCCACGCTCGCGTGAGCGTGGAATGCGTGTCTTGCAGCCCGGGCATTGCCATTGCCAGTCCCGCTTCAACGGAGCCACGCTCGCGTGAGCGTGGAATGCCGGGGAGCTTTACAGTTACTCCAAATTTCCAGCCGAGCTTCAACGGAGCCACGCTCGCGTGAGCGTGGAATGTTGCACGGTCACGCGCAAGCACACATGGCTTGAGGTGCTTCAACGGAGCCACGCTCGCGTGAGCGTGGAATGATTCCGGGGAGTCAACAAAACAATTGATGCAATGAAGCTTCAACGGAGCCACGCTCGCGTGAGCGTGGAATGCCCAAAAATAATGATGGCTCACCCACTGCCAGTTGGGCTTCAACGGAGCCACGCTCGCGTGAGCGTGGAATGTTGAGAATTTCCGTCTCGCTATAGCCCTTCGTCCGGCTTCAACGGAGCCACGCTCGCGTGAGCGTGGAATGGGATCAAGGCAGGGGGTGTTTGTGCCGAATTACGAGCTTCAACGGAGCCACGCTCGCGTGAGCGTGGAATGTCACCGTTGGGAACCTTGCGGAGCGTGTCGCCGAACTCGCTTCAACGGAGCCACGCTCGCGTGAGCGTGGAATGTTCGTCGAAAAAAGCCACAGGAAAGTCAAGCGGATTGCTTCAACGGAGCCACGCTCGCGTGAGCGTGGAATGGGCGTGTGCCGAATCCTGTTTCAAATCAATTCGGTAGCTTCAACGGAGCCACGCTCGCGTGAGCGTGGAATGCAGCGTCAAGACGATTCTTGCGAATTTGCGCGATAAGCTTCAACGGAGCCACGCTCGCGTGAGCGTGGAATGGCCTTTAACGATAACGGCTTGGGTCCTTCTTGCGTGGCTTCAACGGAGCCACGCTCGCGTGAGCGTGGAATGTCCCGAAGCGTAACTCGTTCCGGGGCAGGCCCGCAAGAGGATTCTTGCGATTGCCTGTATCCCTTTCGTTCCTTTTCTGTTCTGCTGGTCGATGGTGTCATCGGTAGAGCTTGGTATTCAAATGGTTGTGGCATGCGAGCGGCAACGGGGGCTGCCGCACCACCCTGCCGCTCGCGAGGTCAAAATGTCAAAGAGCCCAGAACGTCAGACCACATAACACGGCGCGTCCAATTTCGTGTAGGGCAAGCCTAACGCCGTAATCACGCGGTCTCCCCGGCCTTCAGACGGCCCAAGCGAGATGAAGAGCACCTGGTCTTCATCATGATTGATGATTTGCGCGAGTTGCGTTTCCATTTCAATCTTCTCCGACGGATTGAGATCGCACTCGAACACCGAGAATTGCAAGTGGTCGCCGAAGTTGCGGCATGTCTTGAACGCGTGCCGCAGTCGTTTGGCATCGGCGACATCGTAGCAAACCAGGTAGGTCGTGCGCATGGATTACCTCGTCAATAATGGAATGTATTCCTTGATTTCTCCAGTGAGCACTTTTGCCAGCAGTCGCGCTTGCAATTCGAGCGCCCGGCGGTAGCTCACCTTGTAATCGAACAGCGGATGCGTGATCAGGGAACTCATGCGCTGCTCATACATCTGGAAAAAGCGCTTGCGCCCGGGCGCGGAAAGATTCACGGCTTGGCCCGCGCGCACAAAATCCTTCTCGGTGATGACTCGGTTGTTGATGCAGCTCAACACCGTGGATTCCGCCACCAGCGGCCGCATTTCCTCCATCAAATCCAATCCCAAGGCGGGACGTCCGAATCGCGGCTGATGGTAAAAGCCGATATATGGATCGAATCCAACCGCGAGCGCCGCGAGCGTGCAATCCTTGCTCAACATGCTGTAGGCCAGCGAAAGCATGGCGTTGACAGGGTCGGCGGGTGGACGCCGGTTGCGATTGCTGAAGTTAAAACTAAACGCGAGCTGCTTTTCCTTGGGCGTCGTTTCGAATCCAGGCAAATCATCCTCAACCTTGACCATGCCGCTGAATTGTTGGAAATACTGGCTCGCGGCCGCTCCCTCGATGCCGAGAAGCTGCTCAAGGGACTCGGCAACCAGCGCGTCCTCTGCGGCCCTTTTGAGCTTGAGGATGATAGGCTCGGGAGGTTCCAAATGATTGCGCATGAGCAGCGTGCGATGATTGCGGATTTTTCCATGCACAAATTGCCGGGCCAGGGCGAGGCACGCCGCCGGATCCTTCGCCACGCGGAATTGCTCCATCCGCAGGAAGACATTCTTCAACGAGTGGCCGCGCGTGATGCCATAAAACCAGCCGCCCATGGAAAAGTAGGTGACCGGGATTTCCTGCTCGCACAGCGATTGAATGGCTTGCGTAGAAATTTGGATGTTTCCAAATAGAGCGACGTGGGACAGGTCGCGCATTCTCACTTCCTCGACGAGGCGGTCCTTTTCTTTGACCTGCAACACTTCATCCTTGCACCCGACGCGAAATCCCTGGCTGTTGAGATACAGGGGCCGGGTGTCGTCGCGGGCGGCCATCAGGCGGCGCGGCGATTCTGCATTCGCGGCATCGCCGTTCGACCCTTTGACAAACTCACCGCTCAGGAGACCCGGGACGAGCGCCGATTCCGAAAGCATCCGAGTTTCGTCCGGGAGGCAGACCGGGGCGAGCGAACATCGCGCGCATTTCGGCGAATGGACGAGCGGCTGCGGAATCGGCCCAACGGCAACCCGGCGGGCTTCGGCAATCTGTTGAAGAATCCAATTTTCGAGTTCCGCCGTGATGGGAAGCCGGACGCGCTGCTTGGTGGCGCGGTAATAGATGATGCCCTCGGAGCAAACATAGCCGTTGTCTCGCAGAATGAGCGCCTGCAATCCGAGCTGAATCTTGTCGGTGTCCCACAATTCATTGGCTTCTTCTCCTTCTTTGGGCGCGCCCGCTTTGTAGTCAACGGGGCAGACTTCCAAGGCGGTGAAAAGATCGTCCTTCCCTGTTTTGGACTCAACGAGGTCCATCTTCGCGACAACTCCCAGCCGTTCTGAACCCATTTGCACCGAGCGCGAATGAATGGTTTCAGGTTCCGCCTTTGCCAAGGCTGCGGCGGACAAGTCCGCGCTCTGCGCCTCCGCTTCCTGTGGCGCGGAGCCAGCGGCATTGGCCGGGGGTTCTTCGCCATCCTTCGCCTTGTCGGCTTGCGCCTTGCGTTTGGCTTTGGGCAGCGCCCCATTGCCGGAATCGACGCGCTGGTGAATGGCCGCCCCGCGCACTGTATCCGCGCTTTCGACGAACACCCCCTCGACGAATTCGTAATAGAAAAGGCGCTGGCAATACACGAATTCATTGAGCATCCGCGCCGGAATTGGCTGCGGCTCCGCTTCCGGCCGGGCCGGGGAGGGCAGGGCATCCGGCGTGTGAATTGGCGAAGGTTCAACCGGCGGTGGCGTGGCCTTGGCCAGCCGCGATTCAACCGCCTCGACCCGCAGCACGATTTTTACCGGCTTTGCTTCACTTGTAGAATCCGGCAAACGTTCGCGATCTTTTGAAGGTAGGGGAACCTCGCCCAAGCGTCCGCCCGCATCACTCGTAGAATAGCCCAATCGCTCGCGATCAGTGGAAGCCGGCGGTGTTAGCGAGCGTTGGTTTTCGCAAGATAGGGCATCCGGCCCGCCGGGTGAGGGCACCCGGCCTGCATATTTGGATGATTCGTGCTGGTTTTCGCCGGAAAGCGCGTCTGTTTTGGAGGCATCAGGCTCGTTCATAATCGGTAGGTGCAATAGGGTGCAACGATTCATCCGGCTGAAAACGCAAACGGACCTGCAACTGAGGAGCAGCGACGCCGGAGGGCCTGGTCTGTGGCGGCCCTGTGGGTGGCGGCTCTTTGCCGGGATGACCGCGTTGCCAATCGGTCGAAGACGCGGTGGATATTCTCCCTCCTCGAGCCAGCACAAATATGCGGTGTCCGCGTTGCGGGCTGCCTTGTCGTTCGGGCAAATCTCTCGCCCCGCGCCCCATCCCTATTTATGAGGTGAGTTCCATTCATGAACGCATTTTGCCACGGCTGAGGCTGGACAGAAAACCTACCAGAGTGTTTTCGGCGCGATTTTCGGGGAAATATTGCGAAAAGGGGTTTTTGACGCGAAGGCGCAACGGGGCGCTCGATTCCGAAATGCAGGCCGGGTCCCCCGACCCGGCGTTTCCGGGATGAAAACGCCGCGACGGAGCCCCCTCCCGCAGATTCCGATAATTCATGTTGGTTTTCGCCGAGAAGCAGGGACGCCTCGCCGAGGAGTCCGGTTCAGCGCCAGGCAGACTTTCGCCGGACGGCTCACCGGACGTCCCAGCGGCGACGACACAAGCCGCCTGTTCATTGCGGGCGATTTCCGGGCAAATGAGATCAAATGGTTCGAGCGGCATACTACCTTTTGCTTACGTTGCCCTCGGCGAAGCTTCTCAAGCGAAGCAACGCCAGCACGGCATCATCAATTTTGTCGAGATTGGGTTTCATAAATCATGGGTTGGTTAAACGATTTTCGGACTAAGCTGATGGGTCTTGGACATTAATGTTTTTGATCGGTTGTAGTTGAGTACCGAATGAGCGTTCACATGGAGGTCGCCGGGGTAAAATTCCTATATTTTCCAAGAGTAATTCGTTGGCTTCGATAGGTTGCAACTACGCCATACATTTCAAGAGACTTTATAGAAGTTTCGTTCGGCTCCTGAAGTTCTTTCAACCCTAAGAGCGAGCGAACAGCATCCAGCGCTAGCCAGCCCGTCCAGACTGGCCATGTGACGAAAGTATCACGGCTTCCTCGACCGTTGAAGCCAGTAGTTGCCACCGTGCTGCTGGAAGTGGGGACAACCGGAAAAAAAGGTAGCGCGGCGATGGCTAAGAGGTTTGCCCCGCGCACGGTGCGGACGGGGTCTTTCGATGGCTCATCCCATCGCAGGGCGTAGCGGCGGTCATCCTCCGTATCCCACCGCATGGTAGGGCTAGAGTCTCGGTAGCGCCACGGGCCGAAGAGCGCTTCACGCAGTTGCTCCACCGTCGTTTCCTTCGCCAACACGTTCATGAATTCCAGGAAGTGTTGATGGCCTGCGCCACTCATCGTCCGAAACGCGGTGTCTTCGATTGTGCCGTCTTCGTTTCCCACTGCGTCGCAGCCAAATGCCGCGACCATGCTCGCGGCCATCGGGTCGGTGTGGGTTAGAAAGTCTTCGGCTGCATTGGCGGCGAGTTTGCGAAAGACGCCGCGAGGAATCTTCAAGTCCTTGTCCACGGTGATGACGTAGTGGCCAGCGAGACCGCGCAATGCGGCATGCAGTTTTTCGACGATCACCTCGGGCGTTGCTGGCGAGGGCAACCGCAGCACGGGGCAATACGAGCCTCCTCCGGCAACCCATCGCATCCGGACATCGCTCGCTTCCGGCAGCATGGCGATCGTGCGGAAAGCACCCAGTGAGGCCAAGAATCCGAGCAAGCTCGAACCTTGCAATGCCGGGAGGGTTAATTCGTTGGATGAAGTCATCATGGTTTCGTGATTGCTCGCGGGTTGGCACTGGCGGATTGATCGGCGAGACGGAGAACTGCTTCGAGGAGGGCGACGCCCCACCAGCCGTAGTGTCGGTTCATTTGCCAGAAGCGTTCAGCCAGCCCGGAGTCCAGCGCGTGAGCGGGATGTTCGATGCGCTCGGCTCCGGTGACGGCGATGGTCTCGCCTTTCATGGGCAGGCTCACTTCGGGCGGAGTGTCGTCGTCCACCAGCGAGGCAAAGGGGCGCGCGTAGCCGTGGTGGGTAACGATGAGATGCAGGGTGAGCGCGTGGAGCATGGGGGGCGCGGGCAGCGCGGTTGTTCCGATGGAGTTTTCCGCCATGAGGAGGGACAACATCTCGTGGCGGAAGCCGTCCGGCAGTGCGGCCCGCTGCCTCGCCGCGCGGCGGGCTGCGGCGGACGAAGCGATGGAACCGGACTTCGCGAGGAAGATCCCACTGGCCATAGCGGCGAAAGGAGTGGTGCCGCGCAGCATTGCTTGGAAACGCGGATCGACTTTCCCCCAATCATGCACCGCAGCAGCAGCGATCAGCGCTTCGCGCCACGCCGCAAGTGGCAATAAGGCGAGGGAGCTTTCGAGGCAGTCGAGAACATCCTTTGTGTGGTCGCACAGTTCCTGGGGTTGGGAGGCTTCGAGGAGCGCGTCGGCGTCGGTGTCACTGGTTTCGTCGGCATCACCGTGCGGCAATAGGTCGCGAGCAACCAGGGCGAACCCTTTGTTGCCGGGATATGGCTCTGCGTAGACGCGAACGCTTTTCTTGGCAAGATGCTGGATCACTTCCCGTTGCTCGGCGGTGAGAGACCGGCCGGGGTTTTCGTCGGTCAAAAGCCGGGATAGCAGATCTTTGATTTCTGGGATGCGCCAATCTTTTTCGGGATCGAGCGCCATGTCCCTCAGGGCTGCCGCTGCGGGTCCGGCTTCCGACGTCTGCCACAGAGCCGGGTGGATACGAAGAATCGCGCGTCGCCGGGTCGACGCGGTGGCTCTTTCGGCAAAATCGACACGACAAACTTCCTCAGGAGGGAGTGATCCTTGAGGCGTGGTCTGCGGATCGGCAGGAACACCGGGCAGGTGTCCGAGTGCCTGCCATCCGCCACCCTGAACGCGGAGAATGATGGTGTCGCCGGGGCGAAGACCGGCAGCACGATGTGCGAAGAAGCAGTCATCAGGACCGCGCCAGACGAGGGCCGGAATGCCGCGCTCTTCCTCCTCCTTTTTCTTGGCGAGCAGTTCCTGGATTTCGGCGACATCACCAGAGGAGTCCTCGAACTTGCCACGCGAGCCTAGCCAATCCCGGAAGATAGGCAGCGGCACCGGCAGACACTCCGCCGTGGTCGGTGGGCAAAGGCTGAGGATGTCCGCCCACTCGTCTTCGTTCTCCGCCTCGGGCAGGTCGCCGCGCCAACAAACTTGCACGTCTGCCATCTCGCGCTGCGCGCCGTGGAGGAATAGCGCGACGTCGGGATCAGCGGCGGGTGCGGGATTCGTTTGCACCCAACAGTCCAGATAAGCCGGGAGGAGAACCGGAGCATCGCTGGTCGGTGAGCACATCGCCACGAGTGCTTCTTCGCTGCCGGACGCGCGGAGAGCATCGACGGCAGCACCCATCGCGTTGATGCCAAAATCGACTACGCCGTCGCCATCTTGCGCCAGACCACTCAGCCAACGCCACGTTCGAGGGATGGCGTTGGCGTAGATCGGATCGCACGGTGCGGCCTCGTTAAGTTTGTCCACGGGCAAATCCTGATCACCCGGCAGGACAATTACCGCGCGGGCCGTGATGTCGCGCCCGCCCCGATTAAGACGCCCGAAGCGCTGGCGGAGCGCATCAAGGCTGGCGGCTTCGGTCACAAGAGTGTCGAAATCCAAATCGGCTCCGACCTCCAGACATTGCGTCGAGACCACAATGCTCGGGCCGTCCTCGGTGGTTCTGGCGGTGGCTCCAGTTTTGAGGCGTTCCTGAATGTCTTTCGTTGTTGCTTCCCGATCCAGTGGGCGCAGTCGTCCGATCAAAAGCGTCACGCGTCCCTTGTGTTCGTTTTCCAATTTTGCCGTGACGGAACGCGCGGTCGCCACACGATTGACCATGATGGCGATGGATCGAGGGTGATCCTCGGCGAGAATCTTTTTGGTTTCCTCCACAAGCCGCTTCGCCATTTGTTCCTCGCGAGCTTTTCCTTTCGCCTTCGGCTCTACAATGAGGTGCGCAGGCTTCACAGCCCGCAGGCGCGGTTTCAAAACAGGATGCTCATGATCCTGGGGCGTAAGCGTGATTTTTTGGTCGTTACGCGTGTCAGCCGGAGGGGTCGCCGTCATCTGAATAAGCTGAAAAGGAAGCTGCACAGTCTCACACCCCGCTGGTTGGTGAAGACGATAACGCTTCACCCATTCCAACGTCTGGATGAAGGGGCGGCTGATGTGCGCTTCATCAATGATCAGCAAGCTGTCCTGCGCGACGAGAGCTGCGTGGATTGGCCGGGCTTGGGGACTGACACCGTAGCCGCGAAAGAGCAGTCGCGACCCTGCCTGATCTACTGTGCTGCAAATAATCATCGGCTGGAGGAGCGAGTTGGCCCAACTCCGATCGCGATAAATTCCCCCACGAAGCTGCGCACGCGCTAGCGGGACCGCCTCGACTTCCCCGGAAAGCTTGCACAACGCTGCGGCCACGCGCCCAGCCACGGATTCGGAAGCGGCGTCCCCAAGTTTTTTGCAGAGCTTTCCTGCGCGGTCGTAAGCCTCGTCCACGATGACTCGGCGATTGACGATGAAGAAAATGCGCCGGCCTTGCGTGCGTTCAGCCATTGGCAAAGCGGCTTGCGTCGCGAGGGCGAAGACGGCGGCGTCGAGGCACGCCGTTTTGCCACTCCCCGTTGGAACAGCCACGTAGTCGGGCACTTTCCCTGCACAGAGGCGGCGGGCAAATTCACGCTGCCACGGGAAAGGGTCGCAGTCCGATCCCCAAAGCTCGCGGAAGAACGCTGAGAAATCGTCGGCGGTCAGGAATGGCGGATTCATTTGAACAAGGAGCCGAGCGGTTTGCAGAGGCCGTAGCCACGGAAGCGTCCCGCGCCGAGAAGGAGCGGACCTTGCACTTCGCAGGGAAACTGGATGAGCACATGCACCTGCTGGCGGGGGGGGGTGCCTTTCTTGCCGGGCAGCCACGGCATCCCGCTGGGGCCAGGTCGGGAGCGGGGCGCGCCCCGGTGCCACGAGGTTTTGTCCACATCAATCAATTCCGGTTTCGGCAGACCCTGCCGCACGCAACTTTGGGCGACGCTCGCGACGACTTCGTCGCGCCACTGCGCTCGCTCGGTTTGCTGATCGTGCTTCGGGTGCCGGTCGAGAACAACGGGCGTGACACTCGCCCAGACGGAAGACGGCTCGCACCACGTCGCCGACCGCAGAGCCAGCGGCGGCAGACTGCGTTCTTCGCGTCGCAGCGTCCACGTCCCGAGGTTACCCATCTGAAGTTCCGGTTCGAGGTCATCACCGGATGAGCCAAACAGCCGCCCGCGCAAACAAGCCGCCCGATCCGCCGCGGGAATCGCGCGAGGGAAGGCTACGGCCAATCCCAAGATGTGACCATCGGCATGCTCCGCTCCCACAAAAGCGAGCGGGAGAAGCGCTATGTGCCCGCCAGTCGAGGGCAACCCCGGCGCGCTGTGGCCCGTGAACCACTCTGGCTTGTCTTCGCCCGCTTGCAATAAATATCCCCGCAACGCAGCCGTGAGGGCCGCAGTGGATTCCAAGCCTAGCACCGGTCCTTCCTGCTTCGTCAGCACCAGGAGTTCGGAATCGAAACTCGACAGAACAACGAGAGGTTTCCCTTCGTCCACGCGTGAGTAATGCGCCGTCCGTCCCGGCGAAGGACGCAGTCGCACCGGAGCGCTGACGTTCCTACTCCAAGCCGTCGCGAAACGGTCTTCAAACGCTGTTTTCGCTTGATCTTTTGCGGCGCCGGTTTTAGTTAAAATTGCTGCCGAAAGGTCGAAGAAGTCGTCGATCTCACCCGCGTTGAAGCATCGGTCGAGCTCTGCCAAGAAGCCCGGCACAGGAATCCGAAGCGGCACGCCTTGGCGTGTCTTAGTCGCGTTCGCATTTGGTTTGTAAGAAGGCGAAGGTGCGTCATCAATCTCGGAAACCCAAACTAGCGCGAGTGACGAAGAATGTCCGATGCGGGTCACCTTCCGCGTGAGTCCGGTGAACGCAGCTACAATCTCCGTCGGAGGCGTTGCGTTTTGCCAATAAAAATAGACATGTCGATTCGGACCTTCGCCGTTGATATGCACCGCGGGAAATGTCCGCTCCTGGCGACTACGTTGATCGGGCATTACGCCGAGCGCGGCTCGCATTTCAGATTCTTTCACTCGGGCGGCATTTTGCGGAACTCCTGCGTCGTTCACCGGAACATAGACTTTTACCACGTCGCGCGGTGAAGCTTCCGGCCAACTCATTTGCGGAGCGCCTTGGCGTTCCAGCCATTCCAGAGCCGCGCGCTCGTGAACCCATGCCGCTTCTGCATCGTGGCCATCTTCTGGCAGTGGCTTTGATTCGTGGTGCGCCGCGACCAGTGCCATGAAAACGCGGGCTGGATGCGGTGGCCACTCGGCCTTTTCCCGACTGGCCGCATCCGTCATCACCGCGACACCGGTGATGAAATCAATTCCGAGGGTAAACATGGTGATGCCTTCGGTTTATTCTGCCGATGCGCCCGCTGGCGACTTGGCAGAAATGTCCTGCGACCGCTTGAGCAGGGCAACCAGATTCGGAGAGGGAATTAACTTCACCGGCTCTTTTTGCCATACCAAGCCGAGCTTTTCCGCCGCCACAACCGCTTCCTCCAAAAGCTTGATAGCTTCTTTTGCTGTGACGGTGAACTCGGTGGGAGTCTTCCCTGGCGTCTCCAGCAATTCCCACTTCATCGCCTCAGTCGGCCAGAGCAGACATCGGGAACGGAGATCGAATCCGCTCTCCGCCGCCAGCGTGGCCGCCGTCAGAGCCAATGCTGCAAGTACGGTCCGCCCCGCCGCGTCCCGCTCGGGGATTGTTGTACCATCTACAGGAAAACGCAACTTACGCAGCGCGGGCAGGGACAGGACAACCGTTTGTTCGGCGTAGTCCAAGGTTGCTCCACCGGCCCCTCCTGGCTTAGTGATGTCGGGTGGAATGTTGCCGTGGTTTACTCCTGACGGTGAAACAGCATCCTTTGCCTTGTCGCTCGCAAGTTCGTAGCTGCCGTCTGGCTTCTTGACCACCATTGCCGCCGCGCGCATGCCAAGCGGATCAATTCGGCTACTTGTTTTTACACCGATCTCGGCATTCACGCCGATGATTTCCGATACGAGAGCCCGCTGAAATTTCGCGCCGAGTCCACCTTTTGGACCTGTCGAATCCCATATGCCGAAAATCAACGCCGTCGGGCAGAGTTTATAAAGCGGAGTAGCGTTTTGCAGGCTAGCTTGATCTAATGACTTCCCGAGTGTGCTCTTCCGAAACGGCTGCCCCTCATAAAGGCTGTCACGAAGGATCGCATCAGCGATTCGATGTGGCGCTTCAAGGGTGCTCACTCGTCCAATTTCATCCAAGAGACCAAGGCCGGTAAAATCCACATTCAACACCGGGATGTTCTTGAGCGTCCCCGCATCCAATGCCCGTTGCAGCGCCTCTTCCAAGCGGTTCGCTTGCGCTTGGACAGAATCAAGCAGCACGCATGGAACCTTTGCGCCGTTGATTTGCCGCTCCTCCTTGGCGTAGACCGCTCCGGCATAAGTTGGCGGAAATACTTTGTCTCCTTCACCCCCAGCAGGTTGTAGACGGGTGCGGGAACGAAATGCGGCGGCACTTCCGCTCACGGCTGATTTTAAGAGGTCCAGACTGAGGACTTTTGGTTTTGGTTCTTCATTCATAATATGTTCTGTTTCTGGTTTCTGCGGCGATTGTTCCGCTGAGTTTGACAATTTAAGATATTCGTGTTATGTCTAGTTGCATGTTAAGCAATAATTCTTGAACTGTCAATCGTCTCCAACAAATCGTCCGTCGAAGGCGGTCCCGTTGAAGCTGGCTCGTTGCATGTTAAAACGAGTGAAAACCAATACATTCCGCGCTCAAGCGAGCGCGGCTCCGTTGAAGCTTGGGCTTGATGACCAAGCTTGGTTAAGATAATCTGTATGTGTGACGACGTTGCAGGAAATAGAGAGGCAAATCGAAGGGTTGCCGCGCGAGCAGTTTTTCGAACTCGTTCGGCATCTGCGCGAGCGCCATGCGGACGAATGGGATCGCCAAATCGAGCACGATGCGGGGTCTGGCAGGCTGCGCGAGTTTTACGAGCGTCTTCAGAAAGAGGAGCCGGGCGAGTCGGAGGCACCGCTTGATGCGTTCCTCGACCACAAAAAGCTTTCGTAACCGATTCGCGCAACTGCCGCCAGAAATCCAACGTGCGGCGCGAAGGGCCTTCAGGTTGTGGCTTCAAAACCCGCAGCATCCTTCGCTTCATTTTAAAAAAGTTGGAGGATTCTGGTCTGCGCGCGTTACAGACAATTATCGAGCCCTTGCCATCGTAGAAGGTGGCGCGGCAAAATGGTTTTGGATCGGGCCTCATGAAGAATACGAGCGGCAAATCCGAATAGGTTAGCTTAAACTGCACAACACTTGCACGTTGTTGACGCTGGAGCGCGATTTGGCTTGGGCCAAACGGACGAAGTAATTCCTGGCCCGTGGCGCCAAGGAAAAAATTCGGCAAAGCTCCGCCCCGTCACAGCTTGCGGCCTTTCACTTTTTCGTCCCCAAGATGCTCGTTTCGAAATTGCATCAGATCACTTTCATCGCGCCAAAGAAGTACCCGTTCCTGCGTCGTTTCCCGGCGTGGCTTGCTTTTCTATCAAAACAATTTGTTGACTGCCAGCAAAAAATCGCACGCAAGGGCGATTAGATGCGATTGACCGTGATATTCCACACGAATATTTGGGCGGACGCACAGGTCCGCCCTGCCAAATTGCGGTAGGGCGGTGCTGCGCCGCCGCCTCAATATTATATTATTGAGAGCTTCACCTTTTTTCATCACACCTGGCGATTGGGGCGTCAATCTATTTTTGAGGAATCGAGGCCCGGCGAATAGCAGACGATAAGCTACAATTTGGCTATCTACTGTTCTCCGCATCGATAGAAGTCGACAGTAAGTGACAATTGGATCCATTTTCTTTGAATTATCTTCAAAAATAGATTGACGTTCTCAATTGATCTGTAGAAACTCTCTTCCCGAGAAATGTTATTGGGTCTGCTATCGCTCGCGATGTAGCAAGGGTTTGTCAGGCTCGCAATTTCAATATTCAACAACCAATTTCATTGCCGCGCTCCCCCGCAAGACACGGCAGGCAACACTCCATGAATTTTCCCCCTTTAGCCCGCCGATTGTTCCTAATAGCTTTAACTGGAGTTGTCCTTGGCCCAGGCCGCGTCCTGGCTCAAGTTCAAACCACAAACTCGACCGCCACATCAACTCCAAGCGACTACGCCATCACCGGGCGGACTCCTCATTCGCGGCTTTGGCAGCGCTTGCAGTTGCAGACAAATTCCATTGGAACGGTAACAACCAATATTCAATCCTACACGGAAATCGCAACCGGACTTTGCTACCTCACGAATGGGCAATACGCTGACTCCGTTGAGGAAGTTGACGCCGTTCCAGGCGGAGCGCAAGCGGTCCAGGGTCGGCATAAAGTCACCTGGGCTCTTAACGCGAATGCGCCGGGCGGCGCGGTTGTGGTTGCGACGCCAGATGGAAAGCAGCTTTCAAGCTCGGTGGTGGGCCTTGCCTGGTACGATACTTCGACTGGATCCAATGCCATGATTGCAACACTGAAAAATTGCACTGGCACCATTGTGGCGACAAATCAGGTGTTATACTCCGGAGCTTTCAGCAATCTGAATGCGGATATTTGGTACACCTACACGAAGGCCGGACTGAGCCAGGACATTGTGCTGCGGCAAGCGCCAGCCGGTCCCGCGAGTTACGGCCTGTCTGACGCCGGGTCAATTTTGCAGATCTATACCGAGTTTTTCAATTCCGCTGAACCTCAGGCAAGCTCGATCACCAATGGCAGCACAGTCGACGACCAAGTGCTGGACTTCGGTGAGATGAAGATGGGAGTGGGAGAGGCGCTTTATCTCAATGGGGCGGATGCGCCGGTGCCCGCCGGAAGCGTGAGAAAAAGATGGGTTCAGGTGAATGGCAGGACCTTTTTGATTGAATCCATACCTTTCGAGGCGATTTCCAATCAGCTTCAGAATCTCCCTCACGCCTCGAATCTTGATCCTGGGCGTGGTTCGGTTCGCCGCCTTGCATTCTTGGACGTCCCCAAGAAATGGTCTAGACAGATTGAGAGCGAAACAAATTCGATGCTGTTCGCCGGAATGAAGAAAAATCAATCCGGCTTGGTGGTGGACTATAATCTCCTGAGCAGCACGAACAATCTCACGCTCCAGGGCGATTCTACCTATTTCGTGACGGGTACAGTCAATGTTTCGGGCACGCTAACAGTGGAAGGCGGGGCCGTAGTCAAATACACGAATAATTCAGGCGCTGAAATCTTGATTTCGAACATCGTATGCCAAACAGCGGCGTATCGCCCGGCGGTCTTCACTTCCATGAATGACAACACTGCCGGATCGACCATCAGCGGCAGCACCGGGACTCCAAATACGTGCGCGGCAGCATACATCTGCTTCAATAATCCGGGGACAAATGCCCTTGTCTTCAAATATCTGCGCTTTTCGTACTCCGCCGACGCCATTATGGGCGTTATTTCGTGGTTCAGCTCGACTCCCATCCAGATATGGGACTGCCAATTTTTTGATTGTTCGAGCGCGTTTTTAGTTCCTTATCTATCGTATACCGGATCAGCGTCGGGATTTCCTATCGACGCCTATAACGTGCTTTTTGCCCAATGCACCACCGCCTTTTACATCAATAGCGTCGGCTCAAACTTTGCTTCCCTCAATGCGGTAAACGTGACGGCGGATCAGATTTCGACGTTCATGACCGGGTCCAGCAATATCTGTTTTGCAACGAATTGCATCTTCACAGGGGTTTCCAATACTTCTGGAATCGCGTTCAGCAGCAGCGTCGTGAATTCGACTAACACGGGCTTTTATCAGACCGTAGGGGCTGGCGGCTATTATCTAGCGAACGGCAGCACAAATCAGAATGCGGGTACGACAAACATCAATGCTGCGGTGCTTGCCGATTTGGAGTCTTTGACCACCTATCCGCCGTTGGTTTTCAATCAATCTTGGATCACGAATACCACCAACCTTGGCCCCGTAGTGCCGAGAAACATCGGGAACCAGCTTGACCTTGGATATCATTACCCGCCCTTGGATTGGGCGGTGAACGCCGCGATCTCAAACGCCACCGTAACTGTGCTCCCAGGGACAGCCGTTGCGGCGTTCGGACTTGAATACGGGTTTTGGCTTTATGCAAACGGAATTCTCAATTTCGAGGGCAACGCGACCAGCCCAGCTTTATTCGTGAAATATAACACGGTGCAGGAGCAATCCAATACGAACTGGTGCTGGCCGACCGTTGCGTGGCAGGGAAATTTGATCACGCCTGTGCAGACGGATTCCTCCTCGGCGGCATTTTCATTCACGGAATTCTCGACCCTCTCGTTGGACGGGGCAGTCTATCCGGAAGATGCTGCGATGCCTGTCGTTCTCCAAAACTGCCAGGTTTTCAACGCAACTGTGAACCTAAAATTCATGCCTGCCGCGTTGACGAACTGCCTTTTCCAACGCGCGGCGGTCACGTTAAGCGACCTCGGTTCGAATATCCCGATTACGGCGGAGAATAATTTATTTTGGAATGGTTCCCTGACGATCACCCACCGTAACTCCGGCATATTCTCGGTGCGCGACAACCTGCTTGACCAAACAGCGTTTGCCCAGGGCAGCGGCACGCAGAAACCGATGGACGTGTGCAGCAACAACGCCTACGTCACCACAAACTACGGTGTTGTGCCCCCTGAAAACAACGCTGTCATTCTGAGTAGCAGCCCTGCGTTTCAGAGCGGAGCGTTCGGACCTTACTATTATCCAAGCATATTTTCACCGACAAATTTGACACTGATAAATGCCGGGAGCCAGTCAGCTTCCGCGGCCGAGTTGTCTTATTTCACCGTGATGACAAACAACACGATTGACGGAACAAACGCTGTCAGCATCGGGTTTCACTATCCTGCTCTTGGAACAAACGGTTTGCCGGTCGGTCCTCCCTATTTAGTGGCGCAGCCCGCCAGCGAGGTCGTGGGCCTCGGGGCAACTGTCATCTTCAGCGCACCATCAGCCGGGAGCACTCCGCTATCCTATCAGTGGATGCTCAACGGAACCAATATATCCACTGCCACTTCGAGTTCTTACACCGTCGCAAACGCGCAGCTGGCCAACTCGGGAACTTA
The DNA here is from genome assembly GCA_963764165.1 of uncultured Verrucomicrobiae bacterium. Lineage (GTDB taxonomy): Bacteria > Verrucomicrobiota > Verrucomicrobiia > Limisphaerales > Palsa-1400 > Palsa-1400. Next base: position 170,934 of record CAVXRD010000001.1, on the reverse strand, counting down.
TTCGGTCTGCGTTACAAATGTGGCTGGAACAGCCACCAGCTCCAATGCCAGCCTCACCGTTGTGGAAGTTGCCTCGCTGGCGCCGCCGACGAACTACCCGTTCACTTCCAGCAATGCTACGTTGCTGACATATTCCATTCCCGTTTCTTCCAGCAATTTGGAAATTGTCGCCAAATCGTCGCCGAATCTGCCCGCAAGCGGCTTGCCTGCGGTGTGGTCGCTAGACGGGCAGCTGACCAATATCACGTATATTTCGCTCGCGCAGCCCGGAATCTTCACCGTCGTCTGCCAATCGGGAACATCGGCGATCACCAACATCATCAGTGTGTTTGAAGACGGTGATGTGGAGCAAAACTGTTCGAATACAAATGCGTTGCTCCTCGGCTATTGGAGCTTCAACGAGGGAAATGCGGGCGGCCCTTGGGTCGGAAGCCCCGGCCAGCAGCCTTTGGCGAGCTACGGCCTCCAGAATCCTGCCAGTCCTTGGACTAACGCTCTTAAGGTCGATACCAATATTTCCGCCAATCTGAGTTATCCATACGCCCAAGCAAACGGCACCCTGAACATCAACTGCATTAACGGGGCGGTAAATTTCTGGTTCGCGCCGGATTGGAACGGTGGTTCCGGCCCCGGGGGAGCGCACGGAACACTTCTGCAATTGGGCGATGCCAGTTCAACCAATGGCTGGTGGTCGCTTTTTGTGGATTCGGCCGGTTCATGGCTTTATTTCGCGACCAGTTCCAATTTGGTTGCTACGACCAACATCGCCGTGTCCATCACAAATTGGACGTCGAATGCGTGGCATCAAGTGACGCTCAATTACGGCCCGGATCAAACGTCCTTAATTTTGGATGGAACTGTGGCGCAAATTGGTCCGGGAGTGACCAATTACCCCACGATTGCGCAGCGCGAGCTCTACGGATTCAGCATTGGCAGCGATCACACCGGCACGAACCAAATGCGCGGCCAGCTTGATGAGCTGACGACATATAATTGTCCAATCGACTTGACGCCCACAATCGCGGCAACCCCAACGAGCATCTGCACCTGGGCCACCGTCACTCTCAGATCTACGGTCAATGGGATTGAGCCGCTAAGTCTTCAATGGCAGCTTAACGGCGTCAATCTGACGGACAACACGCAGATAAGCGGGGCAAATTCAGCCACCCTCACGATTTCCAATTTTCAGTCAACCGATCTGGGAAATTACGCCTTGGTGGCGAGCAATGGCTACCAAACCGTCACGTGCACGACAAATCTCCTGATGGCCATGCAGGACGCGCAATTTGTTTACTGGGGAGTGCTCTCAAACTCTTCAGATTCATTGCCCTATGGCATGCCAGATACCGAACTGGCCGAGTTTCCAAATGCGTGGAACATCATAAACTGGGTCGGATCAGGAACCGTCGAAGGGCAATTTAACTATCTGGAAGGCGTGCCGTACGATCTTGACGTTGGAGCAGCTTTGATCCCAGGGGATATGGTTGCGGCAACCAATTCCCCCAACGTCACCTACCAATGGCTGGCCAACGCCAGCCCCATCCCGGGAGCCACTAACTCATATCTTGACCCGAGCGCGTATATTGGCAAGGCGGGAACAATTCAGCTGGAAATTATCGGCTCCTGCGGAACCAATATCAGCCCCCCAATGACAGTCCAGACGGGGATCGAGGCCTATACCTATTACGCATATCCAATCATTGATCCATCGGCACTTCAGTGGTGTCCGGGGGCTGATTATATCATACCTCACCCTCCGACAATTTGGGCGCTCTGCAACTATCCATTGCAGTATGTCGAGGGTGAATTCGGGGTTAGTTGGGTGGAATCACCGCCGTTGGTCAAGTGGCAGCCCAGTTCCACAAATGTCGATGAAGGTTCTCCTTTGATTTTGACCTTGGATGTCCTCCCGCGCTCTTTGGATGCTCTGGGCCTTTGGTGGAATTACGATCCAACCTGGTGGCAAGATGCGCCCGATCTCTGGCTTTACCCCTTTCTTCGGTGGGTTGAGCCTTTCGGCCTGCCAGTGGCGCCAAACTACTTCCCGATCATCTACCAATGGCGGTTCAACGGTCAACCAATTCCAAACGCCAATGGTTATATTAACGGGTGGCCGGCGAGAACCTCATTCGACCCGTGTGCGCAGAAATGCACGTTTGCGAACATTGCGGGCTGTTTAATTCCCACAGCAAATGTCACGAACGCAGGTACCTACGACTGTGTGATTTGGAACGCTGTGGGAGCTGAGATTTCATCCCCAATTCAAGTCGATGTCAACACCAACCTTGGGCCAACCAACGTGTGGTCGCCAGTCATTAAAACGCAACCGGTCAGCCAGACGATTTGTCCAGGCAAGGAGGTTAATCTCTGGGTGGATGTATCAGGATGCAAGCCTATCTCGTTTCAATGGATGTCCAACGGATTCGCGATTTCCAGCGCTACCAATGACTCGATATCGATAACGAGCTTTTACCCAAGCACCAACTACTATTCGGTAGTTGTCTCGAATACAAATGGCACCGTGACCAGCTCCATTGCGACACTGTCCGTTCCTGACTGCTACAATCAGTCACCTTTCATTGTCGTTCCGCCGACAAACCGGACTGTCTGCGAAGGAGAATTTCTTACGCTGCAAGTGGTGGCGGGCGGGGCTTCAACATTCCATTACCAGTGGTATCTGAACGACGCGCCAATAACCAACACCGTTTCAACAAATTGGGCGCTGAGCATAGGCGCCGTCTCAGCGACGAGCGCAACGCAGACTTACAAGGTCATTGTTACAAATGCGTATGGATCAGATTCGGCCTCCGCAGTCGTGAGCGTCAGCGCCCTGCCGACCAATCTTTATGTCAGTCCCGGACCGGTGACGACGAATTTGAGCAGCACTGTCACGCTGAGCGCCGCGGCACCGGGAGCGATGGGAACGCTTGGATATCAGTGGTCATTCAACGGCAGCTCCATCAGCGGAGCAACCGCCAGCAGTTATACGATATCAAACGCCGAATACGCGAACACCGGACTTTACTCGGTGGAAGTCTCCGACAGTTGCGGTGGAAACAGCAGCACGAACGTTCTTGTCCAAATCATCGCTCCGGCCAGCACGCCGCCGGTCATTGTGTCGCAGCCGGAAACCCAAGGAACGTGTCTTGGAACGCCGGTGACGCTATCTGTCGCCGTGGACGGCTCACTCCCACTCGCTTATCAATGGCAATTGAGCGGCACCAATATCGCGGGGGCCACACAATCCAACTACACTGCGGCTTGCACGAACGTTGGGACGAATTCTTTCACCGTAATTGTCACGAACAGTTATGGCGCGGTCACGAGTTTGACCGCTGCCATCACCATCTCAGACCCAACCACGATTTCGATCTTCCGACAGCCGACCAACCTGACCATGGCCTCTGGTGGCAACGCAGTCTTTGCTGTGGCTCAAAATGGGTCTTGCGGCGTTACCTATCAATGGTCGAAGGCGGGCTATGGCAATCTGGTCAGCGGCGTGGGCAGCGTCATCGGCGGCGAAAGCAATGTGCTGACGCTGCTCCAGGTTCACACCAACGATTCAGGAACGTACTCGGTGATCATTGCCAATGGTTACACCAGCGTCACCAGCTCGTCGGTTGTTCTGTTAGTGACGAATGCCGCGTTGCCGCCGACGATTTCCAGCGTATCGAATGTTTGGTGCAGTTCTATTGGAGGAGGGGCCTACGGCGTGTCGTTTGCGGCTGTGACGAACAAGTCCGACGCGCGGGATCCGAACGGCTGGCCATTCTATTTTGAAATTGAAACGGTGACAAATGGCACCCTGGTCATCAACGGAACGCCGTTTGCGCCACCGACCGCCTCAAAACCCAATTGCACGTTTAACAGCCAAAGCACGATGGCATGGACGCCCGGGATCAGCCACCAAGGCATAGCCGTTCCCGCCTTTTTCGTCCGCGTTTCGGACGGCGCCATGCTGTCTACAAATCAAGTGCCGGTGCCGATCATCCCGCTGCCACCCACGGTTATGCTAGGGTGGGGAAATAACAAGTGGGGCAGTCTGGCGGATGGGAACTTCGCTTCCTTGCCGATTCCCACCCCAGACCTGCCATCCAAGGCGTGGCCATGGACAAATCCGCTTTCGGTGTCAACTCCTGTCCAATCCATCGGGTTGACGAATCTAAAGGCATTTAGCCACGATCCGTTTGATGGGGGAGCTGCGGTGAACGAAGCCGGAAATCTCCTTATGTGGGGATCCATGACCGCCGCTTACGGAATCTTCGGCGAGGGCGTGGGAACCAACGAGCTTCTGCCCTACTTTACCACCCCAATTCTCGTGGAAATGTCGAATGACACCGGCGTGCTGGCGCCTTGGACAAACACTGTTGACGTCTCGCTGGGCTATCTCGCGATCTACGCCATCAGGGCTGTGGGCACAAATAGAACAATTTGGAGCTGGGGCGACCTCCAGTTTGGAGAGATTGGGAGAGAGCTTGACGAGTGGGAAGGCAATAATACATTCCAAGGAGTGGGCACCTTTAAGGCAAACCCCATTACTGGAATCACGAACGCGCAAGGGGAACAAATCTCGGTGGCTGAGGTCGCTTCAGACAAGGCTATGTCAGCCTTGGCCCTGGGTGTCGATGGCTCCGTCTGGTGCTGGGGAGAAATGCAGTCGCTCGATACAGATCTAGACGACTATAATGTCGTAAATGCGGGGTTTTTCACCCTTTTCGGAGGGCCGGATGAAGTTCCGACCAGGGTGACGGACTTTGACACGGGCTCCCCAGTAATACAAGTGTCGGCTTCGGCCTCGCACTACATGGCCCTTAGATCTAATGGAACGGTGTGGGAATTTGGATTTGTGCCGCGGCTGGCTTTGCTCAATGGCTGCATTTTCGGGCCTCCTCTCGATTGCGGATTCACCAATGTTCCTCAACAAGCACCTGGGCTCCCAACCAACGTTGTCTCGATCGGCGCAGGCGGGCTATACTCGCTGGCCCTGATGTCAGATGGAACTGTCTGGCAGTGGGGGCTTGCGGCCCAAGGCTATGATGCTTCCAGCGGCGTGTATACGAATCCCGTCCAGGTTTACGGATTGTCAAACATCATCAAAATCGATGTGGCGTGGGATTCGTGCGTCGCCCTGGACTCATCCGGCAACGTATGGGAATGGGGTGATCTCGAGTTCGACCAAAATGGTTTCGATTATAATTATCCTGACTACCAGTCGGCTCAACCAATCTTGAATCCCAATATTGAGTTTGCAACCAACGTTTGGATTGGATGGCAGTCGGTCTTTGCGTGCGGGTCCGTCGTTACGGATCGGCCAAGGCAGTTGGTGGCGACGCCATTGAGCACGGAAATTCAGCTCAATTGGGCCTCGTTTCCAGGAGCGGCTTATTACAATGTTTATCGCTCATTGACGAACGGAGGGACGTACGGAGTCGTTGGAACCTCAACGAGCAACTCGTTCCTCGATGTCGGGCTAAGCAATGGGACGACTTATTATTACACTGTTTCAGCAATGTATGCGGGCAGTGAAACGCCGCAGTCTGACCAAGCCTCGGCGACGCCTTATCCGCCGCCGACCAACGTGATATGGAGCTCTTCCTATTTATACGGGTCGACGAATTATGGCATTGATTCGCAGTGCCAGGACATCCACCTGGTTTGGTATGCTGTAGACGGCGCGACGGTGTATCAGGTTTGCCGAAGCACCAGCCTTAGCGGCCCGTACTCCATCATTAATGAAACAACGGTTGAGTCGAATCTTGATATATCGGCGGAGGGCGGCGTTAACTACTACTATTATGTCGTGGCTGGAAATGGCGCGGGTTTTGGCCCGCCGTCCATCACCAATGGCCCTATTGCGCTGGACCCCTCAACCTGCGTTCCAGCCCCCATCATCTTGACCAACTGGGTCCCGCAGAACGGTGAAATCGAATTAACGTGGCAGTTTGACGCGACGAGCGGGCTGGACGGGTTTGATATTGAAACATATGTCTGCCGTCAAGACGATCAAAATAAGCAAGCGCCTACAGCGTCATCGTTTCCCTGGCCTGTATTCTACTCCGCATCGAGCCTGAGCAACATCTCAACCGATACTTATACTTACAATATGACCAACGACGTGGGATTGATACCTGAATATATCTATTGGTTCAGGGTTTGCGCCGTGTCGAATGGTGAGCCTGGGATCTATTCAACCATTGTCGGGCCGATATCAGAGTGCGCCGACCTCAGTAACATCGGGGCGCCGCTTAAGGTGGTTGCCGTGGCGGGCAATGAACAGGTGTATTTGGAGTGGCAGGCGGTCTCGAATGCGACGTCTTACAACGTTGGATTTAACACGAATGGATCTACTAACTTCGCGTTCGTCGCCACCAATCTCAATGACACCAGGTTTTGGCATCTGGGGCTGAGCAATGACACGACTTACAATTATCAGGTGACGCCGGAGGTGCTCTACGAAGTGACGAATGCGAACACAAATTGGAGTTATTTTGATTACGTGCTGGGCAAGCCTGCATTTGCCTCGGCCACGCCCTCAAACACGCTTGGTTTGTCAACCAACATTTCAACCAACTTCACGCTCGCCGCGACTGGTTTCGACAGCCTGGTCTACCTGCATTGGGAGTCGCTGGGCAACCCTCCGCAGTATCAGTGTTTTGTGGAGAGGAAATTCCAGACCAATACGGATGCTTCCTACCAGGTGCTAAGCGGCACAGGATACGGCCTGGCCTACTATGATTATGATGTTGTAAATGGCGTGACCTACGCCTACCGGGTCACGGCCTTCGACAGCAATTTCAACTGTTTCAGGGCGGTGGCCACCAACGTCACGCCTTCGGCGACGGGCATCCTGACGGCCATCGGAACACCGGGGAACGGTTATGTCTCGCTGCAATGGAATGGGATCGGCGCGGCCAGCTATTTCATCAAGAGCGGGCCCTCGGCGGGGGGGCCTTACACGGCGCTGGGAAACACTTACGGAACGTCGTTCATCTGTTCGCCGGTTCAAAATGGCGTGACCAATTATTATGTGGTCGAGGCCGCGACGCCTTTTGGCACAACGGTGGATTCCGCGCCGATTGCCATCGTGGCCTCGGCCACGCTGGCGAGCATGCCGCCGCAGAATTTCACGGCCGCGTGCGGGTCGTCGAACATTCTGCTTTCGTGGTCGCCGGTCAGCGGGGCGGCGAGCTACCGGCTTTCCTGGTCGCTGCCGCCGGATTATCTCATTTATTCGGGACCGGGCACGGCCTTCTCGTTTCCAGTCCCGAGCAACACGGTTGACAATACGGTGTTTTGGTTTGATTTGGTGGATGTCAACCAGCAGGGGCAGATCAGCGGGGTTTCCTCGGCTTCGGTGCTGTACTCAAACATATTCAGCGCTCCGGATGCTAATCCAATCGTATTGACTGTGGGCACGTATGTTGTGCCGGCTACGAACGGTTCCATTACGAATGTGGGGCCCACGAATTTGACGCTGACGGCGTCGGTGCAAACGACCAACGGGGCCGGGGCGATGGTGACGTTCTATGACGGGCCGAACGCGATTGGCTCCGCGCCGGGGCCGGTGGCGCAAATGACGTGGTTCAATGTGCCGGGTGGAACGCATGCGGTGACGGCGCAGGCGGTGACTCTTCCGGTTTCGCCGACCGTGGCGCTGCTTGGAGACTACCAAAACGGCGCGACGTTCACATCTGCCACCTGCACCATGACAATGCTCGTTCAACCGCCGCTGACGATGTATCAAACCTCAGCGACCGATCTGCAATTGCCCGCGCCGGGATTGCCCTTGTCGATTTCCCGTTCTTACACGAGCCAGATTACCAATAGCCCGGGTAATCTAGGGATTGGCTGGACGCCTAGTTGGAGTGTCGCCTCCGTCCAAGTCGCCAATGGAAATCTGGCTAATGGGTGGATCGAAGCTGGTTTCGACTATTCTGGAGTCGCCTACGCTGCGGAGACAACAAGCCATCTGGTCACTCTTACGCTTCCCGGCGGCGCTTCTGCTTACTTTTCGCCGACTTTGGCGCCGGCCGATGACCCTCAGGGGTCGGGCCTGTCACTGTCCTTTCAGCCGTGCATCCCGAATGAGGGCACTTTGACGTGCACCGAGGCAATGCAGGGGACGGCGAGCTTGGGCTATTCAGACGATTTGAATACTTGGGGCCATAACACATTCTTTTTAACTGGAGACCCTGACAACCAGACAACTCAGTTTAGCCCTGATACCTTTGTCTACACCACCGCAGCCAATACAACCTATCAGTTCATTCAGCCTTCGGGGGTGTGGCTGCTGAAACAGATTACGGACGCGAATGGCAATTCACTCAGTTATGGCTATGACAACCTCAACCGGCTGACGGCCATGCAGCACTCCAATGGGCGGGTGATTCAATTCAGTTATACCACAATTACCAACACCAGCCCGCCGGAGACGTGGATCAACGTCTCCGATAGCGTCGATGCGTCGGCGGGGATGCATAGTGGGGCGTATGCCACCAATTGGGTGGTGCGTTATTTGGTGCAGGGCGCGAATCCGACCAATGGCCTTTTGATGGAGGTGGACAAGGTCACCAATTACGCCACGGGCGGTTTCGAGCGGACGACTTACGGATATGATTCGAACAATGACGTGAACACGAATCGGCTCACGCAGGTGTTCGACGGGCGTGGAATCTTGGTGACCAGCAATCTGTATTCTGCCGCTGGCGATGGTTCGCTCTCGAATCAGTTTGATGCCTTCCTGCACACGTCCATTTACACTTACAACCCAACAACCACAGTGCAAACGGTGTCGCGCATGGTCAGCGGGTCGAACCAGACGGTGACGGTGAATTACGCTCCGTCCGGCGCTGTCGGCAGTGTGTTGCAGCCGATCAGCGATCTGGGTTACACGGGCACGACCTATACTTATGACAACAATGGCAATGTGACCGCGCAGACCGATAGCTACGGCAATTCGCAGAAGACCCAATACGATTCGTTGAACCGGCCCATCAGCCAGTCGGATGCGCTGGGAAATTCGACGTCGGTGCAGTTGAACGTGATGGGTCAGCCGACGTTGTCGACGGACGCCAATGGCAACGGCACGACCAATGTTTACGATCCGTCCAGTGGCAATCTGCTGCAATCGCAAGACCCGACCGGCTCGCAATCGTCGATGACTTACGCGCCGGCCATCATGGGAATTAACGGCGTGGCGGCGGGCGGGTTGGTGGCCAGCTCGACGCAGCAATCGCCAGGCGTGTCATATCCGGTGACGACCTCCTATGCATATTATCCCGGCAGCGGCCAGCCGCAGCCGAACAGCTCGGGCGAAGTCGCGTCGATGACGCAGCAATGGCCGTCTGGCAGTGGAATGCCTGTCTCGACGACCAGTTACACTTACGACGCCAACGGCAACCGGACTTCCGAGACCACGACGGCGACCGTCAATGGCGTTCCAAACACGCCCATCGTGACGCAATACCAATATGACGCGGAGAATCGCCTGGTGGCCACAATTGATGCGATTGGCCGCATCAGCACGACGATTTATGACCACGCCGGGCATCCCTACATCACGACGGACGTGGACAATCGCTCCACCACCAACACCTACGACGCGGCGGGGAATTTGATCGAAACGGCGTATCCGGACGGGACGGTTTCGCGGATGACGTATGACGAGTTGAATCATGTTCTCTACACGCAGGATCGGTCCGTGCCTGGCACGGGCGGCGCGACCACCAATGCCGCGAGCTTGAATGTCTACGACGGAGCAGGGCGGGTGGTTTGTGTGGAGCGGCTTTCGGGTGTGTCGCTGACCAGGCAGACGAACACCGCTCTCATCACCCGCTCGGGAGCGGACACCATTTACGGAATGACCAACACGAGCGCGGGAACGCTTGTCTCCTTCACGCGGACGGTCTATGATCTGGCCGGTCGTGTGCGATATTCCATGGCCGCCAATGGCAACGTCACGCAATACAGTTATGATGCCGCCGGACGCCGCACCAACGTGCTGGTTTACACCAATTACACGGTGAACCTGTCAAGCATTAATCAAACCATCGCGCCCACCGGCGGCACGAACTCGACGCAGTATTTTTACGACCCCAATGGCAACCAGATCGCGATGATTGACGCCAACGGCCACGAAACAGATTATTTATATGACACGGCCAACCGGCTGGTGTTGACGACGTATCCGGTGCTGGCCGACGGGACGCGCCATCAGACGGCCATTGCGTATGACGGGGCCGGGAACAAAATTGGGACGACAGACGAGGCGGGAGTTAAGACAGCCTACACCTACGATTACCGTGGATTGCTGACCTCAGTCATCCTGGACACAGCTTCTTCCGGTCAACTGACCTACCAGTACACCTACGACGAGCGCGGCAACCAACTCTCGCAGAGCGACGCCAACGGCAACCTCACACAATACCAATACGACGCCCTGGGCCGACGCACCATGCGCATCCTGCCCGACGGCTCCGCCGAAATCACCGCCTACGCCGACGTCCCTCTGACCAACGGTTCGAGTATCAAAGTGCAACAAACTTCGGTGACGGATTTCCGCGGCAAAACCATCGTCACGACCGAAGACGTGGTGGGGCGGATAGCTACCAAGGTTCTGCCGCCGATTAACCTTGGGGAAACAACCACAACGGAAACATATGCATATCTGCCTGGCGGCCAATTAAGCCACGTCTGGATTACGAACAGCGGAAGCCTTCTCCGAGAGGAGGATTATGTTTATGACAATGTGGGCCGGCTGATCGTCAAGACCTGTCCCGAAGGCGCTCTTCAATATACCTACACACCCAATAATCAGGTGCAGACCATGCAGGCTTACAGTCCGGGCGTGGTGGCCATATCCGGCGGTCCGCCGGATGTAAGCGTGGGCTACGGCTATGACTTTTTGGGGCGTCTGTCCAGCGTCAGCAATTATCTGGCCACCAATGCTGCCACATATCGTTACGATAATGTCGGAAATCTCGCGGGATTCGCGTATCCCAACGGCGTGCAGCATAGCTGTAGTTACAACGCGCAAAACCGTCTGACGTGGCTGGCCTTGACCAATGGTAGTGGGGTGCTGGTGCAGAGCTTTGCTTACGGGTTGAGCATGGTGGGGAGCCGGACCAATGTGGTCGAATCCGGCGGCCACGGCTCATTGGGCCAGGTGGCGTGGGGTTATGACGGCTCCGGCCTAGCCCGCGTGAGCCGGTTGACGTCCGAGGCGTTTTACGGGACGTCAGGAAGTTTCATCGGGGCGGTGACAAATACGTACGACCCAGCGGGAAACCGCTTGACGCGCCGGACTTGGGCCGGTTCCCCGGTGGCCGGGCAAACGAATGCTTACGACCATCGTGATTTGATTGACAGCGATAATATTCCGAACAATGCGAACACAAACTACGACGCCAACGGCAACACGCTGGCCCTGCCCAGCTCGGCTTCGGGAAATTATTACGACGCGCAGAACCGGCTGATCACCGACCAAGGGGACGATGTGTTGGAGTATGATCACTCTGGCAACCGGGTCAATGAATCCTACGGCATCAATCTTTACCTTGTGGATGAAATGAGTCCGAGCGGGTATCCGCAGGTGGTGGCGCAGTACTGGCCCGAAGCCATGTCGGCCACCGTTAGTTACGTGTGGGGCTTGAGCTTGATTAGCCAAAACTGGAGCAATTCGCCCGTTCGTTACACGGGATTTGACGGGCAAGGGAGCGTGCGGCTGCTTTTAGATGGCTCGGGAAGCGTACAGGACACCTATGACTATGATGGTTATGGAAACCTGCTGTATCAAACAGGGTCGGATCAAAACTTCTACCTGTATGACTGCGAGTTCTATGATCCATATCTTGAAATGTACAGTCTTGGGCCGCGATATTACGCGCCCAACCTTGGCCGCTTCATTACGAGCGATAGTTATGACGGGAATCAGGAAGACCCGTTGTCGCTTCATAAATACTTGTACTGCGAAGCGGATCCGGTGAACATGAGGGACCCATCAGGGCATGATGGCGATCTTGGTGGCTTGATGATGAGCACCACTATCGCTGCGGGCCTGGATGGAATGTACAATGGAGCAGTATTAGCTGCCGGAAATGCGCTTCAGGCAACGCTTATCGGCGTTCAAAACAGGCTGACTGAAAACGCGATACTGGGCGGCTATCTTCTGGACGTTGCCAATGGACTCGCATTGGGTTACGGGATTGGCGCGACAGTCGACGTGGCTGGTGACCTGTTGTTTGGGGCTAATGTCAGCGGGGAGGCCGTGAGTCTGGAAGTAAATGGCGCGAATACGGTTCAAGGTGCGCAGGAATTCGCCTTGACGGAATCAACTGCCGCAAATTTAATGGGAGCCGCTGGGCGTGCGGCGAAAACTGTTGAAGAGGAGTTTGGACTAACGGAGGGCATGCCGGGTTTTGGCACAAAGGCACATACGGCATTTGCAAAAGAAGTAAAAGCGATGGGACTGAATTCGGAGGTGTCATATCTTAACGGAAAAGAAGTCCCTTATGGCACACCCGGTTCCGTACGCTTGGATGTGGTTAAGGGCGACAAATTGCAACCTCAAGCAGTGTGGGATTTGAAAACAGGAAGTGCTAAACTTAAAGCCGCTCGAATCCAACAAATCCGAAAGCATTTACCGGAAGGTTATCAAAACATACCGATTGAAGAAATTAGACCATGACAACGAAACAAGCTCAAAAAATTGCAAAAGCGCTGTTGCCTGATTTACCCGGCTTCATATCGGAGAAAAAAATGATCCTTATGTCGCCTGCGGACGATTTTCTGCGCACATTATATTTTGAAAACACCTCCGACGCCAATTACTTTCATTTGCATGTTTTTTTCCTTCCCCTCTATGTTCCAACAGATTATATTTACTTCAATTACGGGAATCGCATTGGGAACGCTCTGAATTGGCGTCTGGATAATCCGAATTTACTAGCAGACTTAAACGCGGTCATTCGTAGTGAGGCAATCCCGTTTCTCAATAATGTTCTCACACGGGAAGGAGTTCTAAGGTATCTGAAGGCGTCTGTCGAGTTTGACAGACAGCGCGTAAATCCACACACTCTGGAGGCCTTCGCCTATACGTTGGTTAGAAACGGTGATTATGCCGCTGGTCTGGAAGTATTGGCTGAATTTAAGCAAAGATTTGAACAATCAGACACTCCGTGGATTGCCGAGTTGCTACAAAGAACGCAATTGATCGAAGGCAAGCTTTTGCAAAATCCAGAAACGGCACTGGCTCAACTAGAAGCGTGGAAGGCCGAAACCGTGAATAAGCTTGGCCTTGAGAAATATATACGGCTACAATAATTTTGGCCGCTTGGCGTTCGTGACCAACAGCACGATTTCTTCGCCGAACGTGACCAGTTACACGTATGACGCGGTGGGGAACGAGGCCAAGTGCGTTTATCCCGGCGGTATGTCGCACACCTACAGCTACAACCCGCAGAATCGTTTGTTGCAGGTGGCCCTGACCAACAACGCCGGAACGCAACTGCAAACCTACGCCTACGGCCTCAACGCCACCGGCGCGCGGACAAATGTGACCGAATCATTGGGCACCAGTGTCGTTCGCCAGATCATATACGGCTACGACGGCGGAAACCTTCCGCGCGTCAGCCGCCTGACCTCGGAGACGTACTACAGCAATACTGGCACCAACGACGGCAGCCAGACCTACGCTTACGACCCGGTGGGCAACCGGACAAACCGAACCGTCAGTTTTGGTTTCACGCCGTACGACAACCTGACCAATCAGGCATTCGTCTTCGACCACCGAGACCAGATTGACTCAGACGGCTGGGCGAACAATGCGAACCCCAATTACGACCTCAACGGCAACTCGGTGACAACCAATGGCGTGCCCGACGGCGCCAAGTACGACGCCGAGAACCGCCTGATCTCCCGCGGAACCAACATCCAGATTACCTATGACACCGACGGCAACCGCATCAGCAAGACCGTGGGCGGCATCACGACCACATATTTGGTGGATGATCAAAACCCAACCGGCTACCCGCAAGTGCTGGTGGAATGGACATCCCTCTCGCCGTACAACGGGACATCCATATCCTACGCCTACGGCCTGTCGCTCATCAGCCAATGCACCGACGGCGACGACATCCTGTATTTCGCCTCCGATGGCCAAGGCAGCACGCGCATGCTGCTGGACGGCAACACCGTCGCAGCCAGCTTCGACTACGACGGCTACGGCAACCTGCTCAACAGCACCAACAGCACGACAAGCAACTACCGCTACACCGGTCAGCAATGGGACCCGGACTTGCAGCAATACTACCTCCGCGCCCGCTATTATGACCCAAAATTGGGGCGGTTTTGGACAATAGATACTTATGATGGCGACCAAACCGATCCTCTGTCCCTTCATAAATATCTATATTGCGAAGCAAATCCGGCCAATCACATCGACCCGAGCGGGCACGATATGGGAGACTTGATGATCTCCATGGGAATTGGAGCCACGATTGGAGGACTTAGCAGCGCTGTTGCCAATGTGGCAGAGGGAAGAGCGATAACTGCAAGGTCGGTCTTTGAGGGGGCGGCTCTCGGAGCGGTTTTAGGTCCGCTTGCCGGCTACATTCCGGCCGTTGGCGTAGGCTTGGGAGTCGGGGGAGCGGTATACAGCGGATTGAGTTACGGACCGACTCTCTTGGATCCAAATGCAACACTTGAGCAAAGGGAAGCGAGTGCCGTCTTGATTTTTGCGAGCATTTACGGGGCCACTGCTGGAATGAAATATGGTGAGATATCGGAAAACGGAACTGCGAATAACTGTTTTGTCTCCGGAACATTAATTATGGAAGTGGACGGCTACAAAAAGATAGAAGATGTAAGAATTGGGGACAGTGTATGGTCATGGGACGTAGAAAAGGGTGAAATTATTGTGGAGCCAGTGCGGAGATTATTCCGTCGTTCTGTAGGTGAGCTTGCCATCCTTCGTTTCGGCACAAACCTCTTGGAAACAACGCCGCAACACCGATTTTGGGTAAATGGGTCGGGATGGCGAGAGGCAGCCAATCTGTGTTCTGGAGACGTCTTAAAGACATTGGATGGTAACAATTTAGAGCTATCGTCGATGACGATCGAATTGTCATCAAATGTCGTATTTAACTTTGAGGTTAAGGACACACATACTTACTTTGTCGGTGATGATAATATTCTTACGCATAACGCTTGTGCCAGGGATCTCGCCGGTAACCTCGAAGCCGTGGGTGAACCCAGGCCGCCAGGCACTGACGCCCATCATATTGTTGCGCGTAATGATGTGCGCGCCACCAGGGCTCGGGCGATTTTGCTGAGGGAGCAAATTGACCTCGACGATGCTGCTAATGGGGCTTTTCTGGATTCATCGGCACACGACGGCTTGCATACAGATCTCTATTACGAAACTCTATGCCACGAGTTGGAGGGAGCTTTGCCAGGCACCGTCCGGGCCAGGCTTCTTGTGATTGGACAAGAGCTCAAGGCTGGAGCGTACCCGCATTAATCAAATTGAAACGAAAACCGTTAATTTTAACCGAGCAGCAAATCAATGGAGAGAATCCTGCGTATACGGCGTGGCAAGCAGTGCTAGCGCATATCGAGGATCTCAAAGGGGATGGGCGTACCGAGTATATTCTGCGTCTTCCCCAGCACTGGCGGGCCGTTTATACAGGCTTTCGATTACAAAACGAGGTTAACAACGGCGGATACCATCAGTTTTTCTGGAATAGCGGCGAAACGCTTAGTAAGGAGACCCTTGAGGATCTTCGCTTAATTGCGGCTCAGCCATTTGTCCTGCTTTTTGAGGAAGCATTTGACCAATATCTGCGCCACGACTACCGTGGGGAGAAGATTGATTCCGGCAATTCATGGGAGGCATTCACAGAGGCGTATAAGGAGAAGCGTATGGCTAACTTGGATGAGGCCTTTTGCAAGGTACCGAAAACAATCGCAATGCACCTTTCGGATTATATCCTGAATAATCGACATTTGTTCCAAACGGGCTACACGAGTTATATGTAGCATATGTCGCACAAAAGGGGTCAGACCAGCATATTTACATATTTTGACAGGATCGAGACACCATTTACGGAATGACCAACACGGGCGCGGGAACGCTTGTCTCCTTCACGCGGACGGTCTATGATCTGGCCGGCCGTGTGCGATATTCCATGGCCGCCAATGGCAACGTCACGCAATACAGTTATGATGCCGCCGGACGCCGCACCAACGTGCTGGTTTACACCAATTACACGGTGAGCTTGTCGAGCATCAATCAAACCATCGCGCCCACCGGCGGCACGAACTCGACGCAGTATTTTTACGACCCCAACGGCAACCAGATTTCGATGATCGATGCCAATGGCCACGAAACGGATTATTTATATGACACGGCTAACCGGCTGGTGTTGACGACGTATCCGGTGCTGGCCGACGGGACGCGGCATCAGACGGCCATTGCCTACGACGGATCGGGGAACAAGGTGGAGACAACCGACGAGGCGGGAGTTCACACGTTTTACACCTACGATTACCGAGGATTATTGACCTCCGTCCTCTTAGACTCGGGACTCTTGACCTACGAATACACCTACGACGAGCGCGGCAACCAACTCTCGCAGAGCGACGCCAACGGCAACCTCACACAATACCAATACGACGCCCTGGGCCGCCGCACCAGGCGCATATTGCCGGATGGCTCCGCTGAAATCACCGCCTACGCCGATGTCCCGGTGGCCACCAATTCGAGCATCAACGTCCAGCAAACCTCAGTGACGGACTTCCGCGGCAAAACCATCGTCACGACGGAGGACGTGATGGGGAGAATGGCCACGAGGCTCCTTCCCGCCATCAACGCGGGAGAGAGCAACACGGTTGAGACTTACAGTTACAAGCCCGGGGGCCAAAGGAGCAGCGTTGTGACGACGGGGGGCGGCACGACGGCGCGGACGGTGAGTTACACCTACGACAGCCTCAACCGGTTGGCGTCGAAAATCGGCCCGGAAGGGGCGTTGAATTACACCTGGACGGCGGACAGCCATCTTCAGAAGATCGTGAGCGCCATTGCCTTGGTGGCCAGCTCGACGCAGCAATCGCCAGGCGTGTCATATCCGGTGACGACCTCCTACACCTATTATCCCGGCAGCGGCCGGCCGCAGCCGAACAGTTCCGGCGAAGTCGCGTCCATGACCCAGCAATGGCCGTCCGGCAGCGGGATGCCTGTCTCAACCACGAGTTACACTTACGACGCCAACGGCAACCGGACTTCCGAAACGACGTTGGCGACGGTCAATGGCGTTCCGAATACGCCGATTGTCACGCAATACCAATATGACGCGGAGAACCGCCAGTTCTCTAAATACCACGGAACAGTGTAAGTGCAATAGTAATTGACAAAACTGACTTTTGGCCTTATTTTCCCCCTGTTGCCGCCAGGGCATGTTCTTTGACATTTGGCCGATCCCGCATTTCAGGAGATGCCACCCGCCCTTGGATGTGTTCCGCGAGGGCTCGGGGCATTGCATGCTATTGCACCCTATTGCACCCTTGGTTTTTCGCGAAAAAAAGCTCGTTGCGCCGGGGCCCGCCATCGCTCCATATTCACCTCTGGACGCGCAGCCGTCCAGGCGGGATGTGTTTTCCGCTGGGAATCCAGCCGGGCTTCCATCTGCTTGAAGAATGTCGTCCGGTTGATTTCGCCGGCACCGGCTGGAGCGACTGAATTCTTGCACAACAACAAAAATCCCTTGACCCTCACGTTACGTTAGGCCCGAAAGTGCGGGACAAGCGCCTGGGTCGTGTGGCTTGGGCGGAAAAACGATGGCTTATACAGTCAAACAAGTGGCCGCGATGTCGAGGGTGAGCGTGCGCACGCTTCATTTTTACGATGAATCGGGCCTGCTCAAGCCCGCCTATTATGGCGCCAATGGCTATCGGTTCTATGAAGAACCGCAGCTTTTGGTTTTGCAGCAAATCCTCTTTTATCGGGAGCTGGGTTTTGAGTTGAGGCAGATTCAACGGATTCTGGCCCGGGCCGATTTTGGAAAACTCGCCGCCCTCCAATCGCATCGCAAGGTAATGGAAAAGGACCTGGCGCGGACACGAAGGCTGATTGAAACCGTCGACAAGACCATCCAGCACTTGAAAGGAAAGAAGAAAATGAAGAGCCAGGAAATGTTTGCCGGGTTCAGCGTAGCCGCGGGAGACGACCGGTCGGGCGAGCGCATCAAACTCAACGGCCATTCGTCCAGCGACTGCAAGGTGTCGGCGCAGGACACCGAGGGCGCGGCGTGTATATTCGAGATCACCGGCAGGAGCGGTGGGCCTCGCCATCTTCACGCCGAGCAAGATGAATGGATCTATGTGCTTGCCGGCGAGTTTGATTTTCAGGTGGGTGAAAAGCAATTTCGAGCCGGCCCCGGCGAATCCGTCTTCCTCCCGCGCAAAGTGGCTCATGTTTGGGCGTGCATCAACGAAACGCCGGGCAAAATTATTAACATGTACCAACCGGCGGGCAAGATGGAGGAGTTCTTCCGGGCGGTTGGCAAGTTCGACGGCAAACCAAACATATACGAGGTTTTGTCAGCCGATCAGTTTGCTCAGTTGTACCGTGCGCACGGAATGGACCTCCTGGGACCGCCGCTGCTCGGCCAATGGCGGCTGAGCCAGAATGGACGAATTGTGCGAGAGGCCTGAGCGCAGATAACCGGCTGAAGCGGCGCTATGACAAACCGTTGAAACCGGGATTTGCGCCTCTGGCAGCGCTCACACCTCGCTGAAGCCTGAAGCCTGAAGCCACCAGATGTTGATGATGGCAGGCATCTCGCCTCGGACGGGCTGATTCAGCGGCGGGACTCCCAGCGACTCTGTTGATGAAGAATTTTGTCCTGCACACCTTATCGGCGCCGCCGCAGATCATCAATTACCAGCCGCATTTTTCGCTCCTCCGCCTCTGAATCTCCGAGCGGCTGGGGCGCCACCGTCTTTTCGCGCGTGTAGCCGATGTGCTCCAGCCAGTGCGTCGAGCGCTGCCTGCGCAAAAGATCCACCTCCTTGAAGAGAGGGTCGTCCTGGATGGCGGCCAGCGGCTCATCGGGGACTTGAATACCAAATGCGCCCAGAATCGTTTTCGACATCAGCAAGTGGCCATCGTCGCCTGGATGAATGCTGTCTTTGGAAAAAGCTTCCGACCTGGCGTCACGCGCCTTGCGCATCGCGGTGTGCAGATCAATCACATGAACTCCCGGGTCTTTCAACGTCACCTTCCAGGCGGCGTAGGCAGTCATCACGCTGTCGTAGTTAAATTCCCCTGGTTTCTCGGCGGCGTCGAAGATCGGCGGTGTGATGAGGAAAATGGCTTTTACCCCAGCCTCTTTGCATTGCGCGATAAGCTTCTGGACGCCGCCCTTGAAGGACGCGAATCGTTGGTCGTCCAGAGGCATGTAGATGCCGTCGTTAATTCCATAACAAGCGAATACGACTCCGGGCTTCAACTTTTCCAGCAAGCGTCCGAGCCGCTCGAAAAGGCACGGACGCGGGAAGGCCCCGCCAGCATGGCCCTTTTCGCTTAAACCAGAAAGCGTTTCGCTCGCGAGACCCAGCCCGTAGACATCGAAATCCGTTTCGGGAAACAATCGTTCCAGGTAATAGTCGGTGAACGACACGTATTGCCCGGCTTGTGTGATGCTGTCGCCCAGAAAAACAATTCGTTTGTTTGACAGGAAGCGTATGCGCATATCCGCTAGTCCTGTGGGAAGGTCGTTCCGATTGACGATCCAAGGGTCAGCCATCATCTCCTTGACGTTATTATTCTTGGCCAAGCTCCATTTCCAGTTCCAACTCATGAAAAACACAGCTTTGGGAAAGTCCTTTTTCACGCCTTCGAGAAACCGCCGGTAATCGTAATCGCCCGGCGGGTTTTGCGAGCCATGCGGGCCGTATTCGGTGAAGCCGAATGGCTTTTCCATCTTCGCCAGTTCGGCGTAGCCCTTGATGTGTTCCGTGTCCACGAAATCCGTGTAAGCATCCAGGCCCACAAGATCAACGTATGGGTCACCTGCATAATAGGCGGCGGTTTTATTCCCGTGGTTCGGACTGTAGACCCAGATCAGGTTATCCAGCCCCTTCGTCTTGCTGAAATAATCAAACATGTGCCGCCAGATTTTGATGAAACTGGCCGGGTCTTTTGCGCCCCACCAGAACCAATCGCCATTCATCTCGTGGAAGGGCCTCCACAACACCACGACACCGGCATCCTTGAGTTCCTGCAATCCGGCGGCGATGAGATCCAGTTCCTGCATCCACCGCGTATGCGTATCGGTGCCGGGTGCGAGCAAGGCTTCCAAGTCAACACCCTTGTCACGCAATCCGCCGCCCTTGGGGTTTGCTGGATTGAAAAGGTGAGCGCTGATCGTGACCATGCCTCCCTGATTCCAATATTCGATGGCGGCTTGGTTCGGAGCCTTGCAAGCCAGGCTGCCGGTGGAGAAATCGGCGTAATCGACTCCCATAAGGGCTGGCCACTGGCCGGTCTGGTCGTGAATCTCATTCATGAGCCGCAGGCTGGCTGGTCGGCCGAAATCTGTAAATTGACCGGACACCAAACGCTTTTCCTGGCGAGCGCTGAGGCTCTGGAAATAGTTGAGGATCGCCCTGGCTTTGGCGTTGGCCTGCGGGTTGGCAGGTTCCAGCGCGCGGGCCGCGCTGCAAAACAGGAGGGTGGAAATCATCAACCCGCGGAGAATCAACTTCATAGGTTGTGTGATGGGTATTTTAATTTAGTTTCGAGATGGCCAACGTTGGTGTTGCCTTGGCGAGCCTTGGTCTGCCACAATCAAGCAATACCCGCAAGAAGGTTAATGAATCCGGTCGAAGGAAATTTTAGGGCCATTGCGCAGAGGGCGCTGCACCTCGCTCGAGGCTTCGCGTTGCGCAGCGCCCTTGTTCTCCTCTGTGCGCTCTGGGCCGGGCTGGCGCGGGCCGGTTATTTGCACACTTCTGGTGTTACGAATCTGGACATCAACAATCAGCCAATCATTTTGAACGGCGTGAACTTGGGGTGCTGGTTGTGGCCGGAATATTACATGCTGGGAAATGTGAGCCTGCCTGCCTACTCCAGCGCCGGCACTGGCTCAGGCAACATCGCTAACTATTACGACGGGCTGGTCGCCGCCATCCGGGATGTGCTGGGCGGAGACACAAACCTGACGGCGGAAGTCATGGATGCTTACTGGACTAACTTTATCAGCGCGGCCGACGTTGTCTATTTGCACCAACAAGGCTTCAACAGCGTTCGCGTGCCGTATACCTTCGAAGAGTTTTTTCAGGTCACAAACTGGGCCAATAACTATCCCAGCAACGGTTTCGATATAAGCACGGGTTTCAAACACCTGGATAACCTGGTGGGCTGGTGTTCTACCAATGGCATTTACGTCATACCGGACATGCACTGCGCCCCGGGAGGCCCGAACAACTTTGCAGTCGTCAACTATGGCGGCACGCTCAATACCAACACCGCCAGCGTGTTTGCCAACGCCGCCAATCTCGCGCTGGCAGAGCATATCTGGTCGCGCATCGCGTCGCATTACTCGACCAATGCGTGGATCGGCGGTTACGACCTCCTCAATGAACCCGTCAACACGGCTGTCAGCGATCATCAAGTAGGGCCGCCGTATTTGAGCAATACGTATTCCAATCTCATTCACACCATTCGTCTAGTGGATGCCAATCACACGCTATTTTGCGAGGGAGACGCTTATGCCAGCACGTTGTACGATGTCAATGAAGGCTGGACGGATGGCAACTGGAACTTTTCCGATCATGATTACGGCAGCCCCCTTCCTCTAGACACGGGAAACCGGGCGACCGCCGTCGGAGCCAACGTCCCGGATTGGGGCGGGGAATTCGGCATCAATTCCACGCATTGGTGCAATAGAATCCTCGGCACGACCTACAACAATCCAGTCACTCTCACCTCCAACGGCAAGACGGCCACCATCAAGCAAGGCCACTGTTTTTGGGCCTACAAAGCGTGCGGGGAATTCTACACGATCGCTCAATTCCCGGAGACTCAGGGCTGGAAGACGCTCATGGCTTACTGGGCCTCCAGTAATACGCTGGCCAAACCCTCCGTCACCAATGCTTACAACTGGCTGATGGGTTTCGCCATGGCAGCTAATTTCCGCAATTGCCTGGTGCATCCGGAAATTGTGGACAGCCTCATGCGTCCCAGCACCAATTCTGGCGCGGGCTTTTGCCAGGCAGCGCTGTCTTACAAAAGCGGCGTGACCATTCCCGGCAAGATTTTCGCCGTCGATTACGATATGGGCGATACCAACCTCGCCTATTCCAACACAGTCTCGGATGACGAAGCCAATAATGGTCCGGCTGGCACCGCGTGGAACAACGGCTTTTTCGGGCGGTGCGACGGAGTGGATGAAACCTCGTGTGACGATCCTGGAACGTTGCTGAAAGTGGGCTGGAATGCCGCCGGCGAATGGGAGCGGCACACGGTGGCATGCACACCGGGAACTTACAATCTCTACATCCGCTATGCGGGCGGCGCCGCCGGCGGCCAAATCTCCGTCATGCTCAACAGCAACGTGATTTCAGGCGTCGTCAGCCTCGGCAACACCGGCAGTTACACGGTCTACACTAATTACGTTGTCAACAATATAACCGTGACCAATTCGGGCAAGACCACCCTTCAAATCAACGTCATTTCGCCGGGCTGCGATTTGGGGTGGATCGAGTTCGTGCCCGTCAACGGCCCGCCTTTGCCGCCCATCGGCGAAAAAGTCATCGGAGCCGGATTGGCCATCCCGGCGGGGCTCACAGCGGGAATTCAGGCGGCAGGCGGCAACATGGAGACATCGTTGAATTGGGTCGCCGCTGAGAGCGCGATCAGCTACAACGTGAAGCGCGCGACCAATACCGGCGGCCCCTACACCACCATCGCTTCCTGCGTGGCGTTGAGTTATATTGACACGGGTCTCTCCAATGGCATGACTTGCTATTATGTTGTCACTGCGGTTAATGGGAATGGAGAAAGCGCGAATTCCAGCGAAGTCAATGCCACCCCGCAACCCACCACCCTTCCTGCGCCCTGGATGGATCAGGATGTCGGCGTATCCGCTGAGTGGGACGGAGATGCCGGCGATGTCGGTTGGCCGGGAGGCGCCAGCTATGCCAACGCCGTCTACACAGTGACTGGCTCCGGTTTGGATATATGGAATTCCGCCGATTCGTTTCACTATGTTTATCGCGCCGTCTCCGGCGATTGCACCATTATCAGCCGCGTGGCGAGTTTGCAGATCACCGACCCATGGGCCAAAGCCGGAGTGATGATACGCGAATCGCTCAACCAGGACTCGATCAACGTGGCGATGCTCATCAGCGCCCAAAATGGCTCGCTGTTGTCCGACCGGCCCGTCACCGGCGCAGTCAGCACCAGCGTCAGCGGATCAGGCGCCGCGCCGTATTGGGTGAAGCTCGCGCGCACCGGAAACTCCTTTGCGGGCTCTGTCTCCAGTGATGGCAGCACATGGCAGCAAGTCGGCAGCGTGACTGTGCCGATGGCCTCAAACGTCCTTCTCGGCCTCGCGGTGACAGCTCACAACAATACCCTGACGAACACGGCTAGGTTAGACAACGTCTCAGTCAAGGTGACGATTCCGCCCGCGCCCACCGGCCTGACCGCCGCGTCCGGAACCGCGCAAGTTTCATTGAGCTGGACCGCTTCCTCCTCTGCCGCCAGCTACAACATCAAGCGCTCGGCAACAAACGGCGGACCTTACACCACCATTGCCGCGGTTACTGCCACGAATTATGTTGACACGAGCATCGCCAGTGGGGCGACCTATTACTACGTCGTGACCGCCGCGGACCCCAGCGGAGAAAGCCCGCCCTCCAATCAGGCCAGCGCCGCCATCCCGCTGCCTGCGCTCGCCGGTGTTTACACGGCGGCCAATAATAGCTTGACCCTCTCATGGCCATCCTCCGCCTCGCCGTTCTCGCTTTTCGCCACAACGAACCTGACCCCGCCTGTTGTGTGGTCCGCCGTCAATCTCGCCGTTGTCAATCAAAACGGAGCGTCGTCTGTTACATTGCCCGCGTCCATTTCCAATCAAGCCCAATTCTTCCGCCTTTCCGCTCCCTAATTCACCCCGCTTCAGGTCAGGAGCCGAGCGATGTTAGAGCCTTCTTGCATTCTGGGAAGGAAACCCAATTGGCGGGATTCTTGTCGTCAATGCGCCGCGTCATTTCTGCCCGCCAAGCGCTGTCTTTTTCAAGTCGAAGATGCGACAGGAAGGGTGCCAATTCGTTCTGGCGATCCGAGGGCCACTCAGCCACTTCCCGCATTATCTCGGCCCATGGTCATGTTGGAAGAGCTGCCAGAAATGGTCGCATGGTGCAAACCGATTTGTGGCGAGGAAGTCACTTCTCCCCGGTGGCCAGGAGCGTCTGAAAGTGGGGTTCGTCTTCTTCTCTGGCGACGATGCTAACTTCCACATGCTTGAAGCCGACTTCTTCCAGCCAGCCATGCAAATCCGTTTCGGTGAATCCCAGCCAGCGGTCGCCGTAGAGTTCATGGGCTTGCTCGAAGTTGTGGCGGTGCAAGTCCAAGATCATGACCTGGCCGCCGGGGCGCAGGATTTTGTGGGCGCTGGCCATCGCGGTCTTCGGGACGGCGGCGTGGTGCAGGGCCTGGCTGAGGACGACCAAGTCGACGCTGTCGGGTGGGATTGGCGGATTTTCCAAATCGCCGAGGCGAAATTCCAGGTTCTTGAGCTTGTTCTTCTTTGCCTTCTCCGCGCCGAAGGCGACCATTTTTTCGGAGTTGTCGACGGCGATGACTTTCTTGGCCCGGCGGGCGAGGAGTTCGCTGAGCAACCCTTCGCCGGAACCCAGGTCGGCGATGACGAGCGGGGGAAGCACGCGCAACAAGAGCTGCCCAAACGCCTGCCATGAGCGGCCCGGGCCGTAACTGCGATCAAACCGGCCCGCCACTTGATTGAAGTAGACTTGCGCTTGCTCGGTGCGGCGAATAAGGGTGCGTTTCAGATTTAATTCGTCGGCGCCGTGCTCGGGAAGCTCCTTTGCCCCGCGAACGGCCAGTTGGACAAATTCACTGGCGGTTTGGTCCGCGCGCGATTTGATGCGGTAAAATGTCCGCTTGCCCTCGCGGCGTGATTCGAGCAAGCCTGATTCCTGCAATAAACCCAAGTGAGTGGAGATGCGCGATTGCCCCAAATGTGTTATCTCTTGGAGCTCGTTCACGGAAAGTTCAGAGCGCTCCAAAAGCGACACGATTCGGAGTCGGGTGGGATCGGAAAGGGCGCGCAATGCTTTTAATGTGCCGGACATGAAAATATAATTTGACCGTCGCTTGGTTTACTGTATATATCTTCGTATCAAGATACGTTAATACGAGTATCTGTCAACTTTTAACATGAACAAGAACTTCATTTTTTCATCCGAATCTGTCGGGGAAGGCCACCCGGACAAAGTCTGCGACACAATCTCTGATGCCGTCCTGGACGCATATCTGAAGCAGGATCCGCGCAGCCGCGTGGCTTGCGAAACCTATGCCAAGAGCAACATGGTGGTGGTCGGCGGAGAAATTACCAGCAAAGCCAAGGTCAACATCAACGACATCGTCCGCGAATGCATTGCGGAGATCGGCTACGTCAATGATGACGACGTTTTTCATGCGGAAAAGGTGTTCATCACCAATCTTTTGACGCGCCAGAGCCCGGATATCGCGCAGGGCGTCGATGCCCGCGCGGCAGAAGGCAAGGACACGGCGGAGCAGGGCGCCGGTGACCAGGGTTTGATGTTCGGTTTCGCCTGCAATGAAACGCCGGAATTGATGCCCGCGCCGGTCATGTTCGCCCATCGCCTCGGTCGCGAATTAACCCGCGTGCGCAAGTCCGGCAAAGTGGCCTGGCTCCGCCCGGACTCCAAGACGCAGGTTTCGGTGCAATACGAAAACGGAAAGCCCGTCCGCATCGTCAATGTTGTCGTCTCCACGCAGCACGCTGAGGAGGTAAAGCACAAGGAAATCGTGGATTTCATCGTCAAGGAAATCATTCACAAGGTTCTCCCAGCGGAACTGTTTGACAAGAAAACACAGTTCCTCATCAATCCGACCGGTCGTTTCGTCGTCGGCGGCCCGCAGGGTGACACCGGTTTGACCGGCCGCAAGATCATCGTCGACAGCTACGGCGGCATGGGCCGGCATGGCGGCGGCGCGTTCAGCGGCAAGGATCCGTCCAAGGTGGATCGCAGCGCGGCTTACATGGGCCGTTACGTCGCCAAGAACATCGTCGCGGCGGGATTGGCCACGCGGGCGGAAATCCAATTCGCCTACGCCATCGGCTATCCTGACCCAGTATCCGTGTGTGTCGATACGTTCGGCACCGGCGTCGTCAGCGATGAGAAAATCGAGGAGGCAGTCAAACAGGTCTTCAGCTTCAAGCCGGCCGCGATCATCAAGCAATTGAATTTGCTGCGCCCCATTTATTCCAAGACCACCAATTACGGCCATTTTGGCAAAATCGACGATCTGGCCAGCATCACCTGGGAAAAAACGGACAAGGCCGCTGCCTTGAAAAAAGCCGCCAAATAACCAACGCCACTAAAAACTATATTATGCCTGTAAAACTTACTCCTTCGCGCCGCGCAAAATCGCTGGCCGCGCCGGCGGTTAAAAATGGAACCACCGCCGATTACAAAGTCGCCGACATCAGCCTCGCTGAATGGGGCCGCAAAGCCATCGACATTTCCGAGCACGAGATGCCCGGCCTTATGTCGATCCGCCGGAAATACGCCGCCAGCAAGCCGCTGAAAGGCGTCCGAATCACCGGTTCGCTGCACATGACCATCGAGACGGCGGTGCTGATTGAAAGCCTCGCGGCCCTCGGCGCCAATGTGCGCTGGGCCAGTTGCAACATTTTCTCGACGCAAGACCACGCCGCCGCGGCGATTGCCAAAGCTGGCATCCCGGTCTTCGCCTGGAAGGGTGAATCGCTGGAAGAATATTGGGATTGCACCTTCCGCGCGCTGGCTTTCCCGAAGGGCCTCGGCCCGGAATTGATCGTTGACGACGGCGGCGACGCCACGTTGCTCATCCATAAGGGTTATGAATTGGAAAACGGCGACAATTGGGTCAACACGCCCAGCGCTTCGCACGAAGAAGACGTCATCAAGAACCTCCTCAAGCGCGTGGCCAAGGAACAACCGAAGTTCTGGCATACCGTGGTGAAGGATTGGAAGGGCGTCAGCGAAGAAACGACCACCGGCGTCCATCGCCTCTACCAGATGAAGGAAGTCGGCAAGCTCCTTGTCCCGGCCATCAACGTCAACGACTCTGTCACCAAATCGAAGTTCGACAACCTTTACGGCTGCCGCGAATCGCTGGCGGACGGCATCAAGCGCGCGACCGATGTCATGGTCGCCGGCAAAGTCGCTTGCGTCTGCGGTTATGGCGACGTCGGCAAAGGTTCGGCGCACTCATTGCGCGGTTTCGGCGCCCGCGTGATTGTCACAGAAATCGATCCCATCAACGCCTTGCAGGCGGCGATGGAAGGTTTTGAAGTCGCGCCCATCGAAGACACGCTCGGCACGGCGGACATTTACGTCACCTGCACCGGCAATTGCGACGTCATCACGGTTGAGCATTTGGCCAAGATGAAAGATCAGGCCATCGTCTGCAACATCGGCCACTTCGACAACGAAATCCAAGTCGACCGCTTGAACGCCGCTCCCGGTGTCAAGAAACTGAACATCAAACCGCAGGTGGACAAATACACCTTCCCGAAAGGCAACAGCATCTATTTGCTGGCCGAGGGACGTTTGGTGAACCTTGGTTGCGCCACCGGCCATCCGAGCTTCGTGATGTCGAACTCGTTCTCCAACCAGGTGCTGGCCCAGCTTGACCTGTGGGCGAACAAGGCAACTTACAAGCCGGACGTTTACCGCCTGCCCAAGAAATTGGACGAAGAAGTGGCCCGCCTGCACTTGGAAAAAATCGGCGTCAAGCTCACGAAGCTGACCACGAAACAGGCCAAGTACCTCGGCGTTTCGCCCGAAGGCCCCTACAAGCCCGACCATTATCGCTATTAAGCGGTGCGGCTCAGCCACGATGCTGGGCAGTATAGTTACTATGCACATCAACGGCGCGGTTTTCCGCGCCGTTTTTGCTTAACTTGGTGGGGGCACAATGAGGTTTTTGGCGCGAAAAAGCCAAGGGTGCAATAGGGTGCAATAGCGTGCAACGCCTTGACCACGATTTAAGGGGCGCAATTGAAATTGGGTGAGGCTCCAGCAATATTGGGGCGGCGGCGCAGCACCGCCCTACCCCAATTTGGTAGGGCAGACCGGCGTGTCGGCCCAAATATTCACTCGGAATCCCACCCAGTTTTGATAGTCCCCCCATTTTCAGTGGGATGCGGATTTGCCTTTGTATCCCTCTGCGCACTCATCTTCTCTGCGCGAGAGATCTCTTTCCCTCTGTGAACGCGGTTTGGTTCCATTGTGGCATGAAACGAAATCTCGCGCGGAGACGCAGAGCAGAGGTTCCTCGCCACTTGAAACGAACGCAAAATGTCAAAGAACACGCCTGACGGCGACAGGGAAAAATAGGGCGGCAATGCTGAAATGTCAATTAATATTGCAATTACACTGTTACGTGGTATTAGCCGCTACCGGCTGTTTTCATTTGCGACAGCCGGATTACGGTCCGGCATAATGGCAATTTTGTAATGATTGTGGAAATGGCCGGTTCCTGCGTACTCCATGCCTGCATTGACCGTAAGTTGCTTCTTTTCTTTGGTAATGCTGTTGGCGGTTGGCCAGCGGACTTGACGGTTGTAGTCCTGAACATAAACCGGTAAAAAGCGCCCGGAATCGACTTCCTCCAAAATCATCACCGCGTCGGTATAATACGTGTCTGTCAAAGCAAGCCGCACCTCGATGACCCGCAATCCGCCCACGTCACCTAAATCCTTCATCACAGGCGAGTTGATTTTTGCCGCCGGGACAGGCAAATCATAATTCCAAGCCGGGATTCCATTTGTGTAAAAATCGATGGATTGTGCCTCGCGCGAAATTGAAAGTTGGGTTGGCCCCTTCTCGCTATCATAGAACACGGGCCAGTTATCACGCTGATTTGTTGTGGAGCAGCCAAGCAAACCACCGCTCAAAACCAGGCCGAGGCAGAGGACGAGTTTGGGCTTCGCAACCATGCGGACAGACTGGCCGGTTTGCGGTGGAAATCGAGCGTTTTCCATAATGTGCCAACATCTGCGACTGGAGTTGCATAATCACAATTCGGCATCGTATGCTCACTCCGATCCGCAATATGACTACGCGTGTCGGTAATTTGATTTTGGCCGCATGGTTCTTCTTGATGACCATCTGGCCCGATAATTGGCGTTTTGTTACCTCGGCTCCGCCTCCGCCCGCTCCTGCAGGACCAATGCCGATTTATGGCGTTGTGTTTACTTGGTTGGTTTACATTTGGTTCGTCTCGGCGATCTTTCTTTTCTTCCGGAGCCGGCTTGCTTGGTTCGGCAGCTTATCTGGCATCTTGTCAGCGGGAGCGTGCTTTGCATCGGTTATTGTTAGCGCATTTAGAGAGTGGTTTTGGCCCAACGCCGAAGTATTGCGCGATAGGGCGAATGCTGGAACCGTTACGTCCACATTGGGGTATTTTTTGTTTTTGGGGCTTTTTTGTGTCTGTCTTACTGTTTCGGTCGGATTATTTGTTGGATTGCTTAAAATGAGGCGAAATTTGAGATGGATATGATGACGCACCACGCTATGCATGAGATCTTGCACCTAGTCTATTCAATGGCAACAAAGGGCGAGTCATGGGTGGCGAATCGTCAACCCCAGGATCCAACCGATTTAGCTGAGCTTCGCCGGCTGATCGCTCAAGGAGCGGGGTTGGAGGATGCGGAGACAGACGGATGGACTGCTTTCATGGTGGCGCTTCGCAGCGGCTTGCACGACGCAGCACAGATTTTGGAAGAAGCGGGGGCAAACACTTCCCGGCGTGGTGACGCCGAGTTGATTGCCGCAATTTTTTGCGAAGACGCCGAACTTGCGCGCAAAGCCATTTCGCATGGGGCAAACAGCGATTTCAAATATGGCGCATCTTCCCCTCTTGAACTGGCCACTTTCCACGGCAGGGCGGACATTGTCGAGATCATGGTTGCCGCAGGATTTCCCGTGCCGGCTGACGCGCTTGGACAACTGGGTGCGATGGATATTACCGACTATAAGATAGAACGGGGCGAAGATGAACGGCGCTATGCCCGGGTGGCAGAAATTCTTATCGCGCACGGCGCGTCAGGCAATATCAATGATTACGACGGCAAGCCATTGATAGAAGGGTTTCCAGTGGAATTTTATCCGAACATTCACCGGGTTCTTTCAAATGACGCGACTTGATTGATTGGCGTGAATAAACGGTGCTTGTTGTTCAATTTTCTTGCCATTCCGGATTCGCCCGGCAACGGCCATGCGCACGATGCAGTCGGCAACCCAAACCAGACCGCCTACCCCAAGGGGGCTGCTTAGCCACTATGCTGGGTAATATGGTGGCTATGCACACCAACGGCGCGGTTCTCCGCGACGTTTTTCTTTTAATCCGCTTGGCACACTATTGGTGCGATTCGCATCGGCTATTCTAAGGTGCCGGTCGCAGGTCGCGGCCAGCAGGCTTGGAAGTCTGCGCTACGCCTTTGGGCATTTCCCTGAATACGGGTTCATCAGTGCGGATTTGCCTTTGTATCCCTCTGCGCACTCATGTTCTCTGGGCATGTTTTCGGATTGTTTTCTACAAACGTGCCGCGCCTACGGCGCTTCGGCGGCCCGGAGATTTTCCCTCGCGCACGGAAGCGCGCGCATGCCTGCTGAATGCCTGGACATTCTGACGCAATCTAATTCTTAAAGAAGAATTCTGTCTCACACCGGGCCGCGAGAGCAGGGTGTCAAGAATTACGTCTCCCCGGGCACACCTGGATGATTTCACCATTGCCCACCGCGAAAACGCGATCGCCGCGCTCAGGGCGAATCGGGCTCATGCCGGTGAAGCTGCCGAAGGCGGGCAGAACAGCCTCGCGCTCCCCGAACCAAAACGCCGGCGCGCGCACGGAGGGGCCAAACTTCTCCCACAGCACGATGGCGGGATGAAGGTGCCCGGCAATGACGTAGCCGGATTTGCTTTTTCCGGGTGCGTGCGTGAACACGAACGGTTTGCAATTCCAACTCAGACCAGCGTCAACAATATTCCAATGCTGCGGCAATGGATCGCAACGCCGGTCATGGTTTCCAGCGACGAGAATCATCTCGATTGGCGAATGCTCGCCGCGCCATTTTTCAAGCGCCCCCATCATCACAGCCTGCATCCCTTTCGCGGCATGCGTGAAGTCGCCGCAGATGACAAGGCGGCTTGCTTTTGTCTCGTGGAGAAGCTTTGTCAGTCGCTCCAAATCCGTTGCAGTGGTTGCCTCTGGAACTCCGATTCCCGAGGCGCGAAAGGCGGCGGGTTTGCCGAAATGCAAGTCGGCCACGATAAGCGTGTCCGCGGCGGGCCAGTGAACCGCTTTCTCGGGAAGCAGGCGGAGTTTTTCGCCGGCGCAATCAATTTCGATGCTCGTCATTTGGCGAGGTCGGAAGCCGCGGCGTTCTGGAGTTGCAGCGCCATGCGCTTGACGCGCTCGGACCATTGCTCGGAAGTGATGTTGGCCTGGACAAACGAAGCCCACAACGGAAATGAAAGGGGGCTCAAGCGCGGAATCTCGCAGCAAACCAGCTTCATTCCGCAGATGTCGCGAAGGGTCGCGGCGAGGCGGCTGGTTTCCAATTGTTTTTCCCACACTTCGCGCTGGGCTTGTTGCAGCAGCAGATTTTTTGGATCGTAACGCACAAAGACATCATAGAACAAACCGCTGGAGGCTTGAAGCTGGCGCGCGGATTTGCTTTGCCCGGGGTAGCCTTGAAAGATGAGACCGGCGATTCGCGCGACCTCGCGAAATTGGCGGCGGGCGAGTTCGGCGGAGTTCAAGCAGGCTGCCAGATCGTCGAATAGATTTTCGGAACGAAAGACCTTCCGCCATTGGTCATCGGTTAATTTGAAGGTTGAGCCGGACAGAAGGCCAATGCCGTAATCGTTGAGCGTCATCGCAATGGAGACGGGGAGAATTTGCGAGACGCGATAAGCCGCCAGCGCGGCCAGCCCTTCATGCACGAGCCGCCCCGCAAACGGGAAGATGAAATGATGAGTGCCGCCCTTCATTTCCCAACGCTCGACGAGGAGTTCGTCTGGATTGGGAAGGCGCGACCATTTGTTTTGGATTTTTAGAATGGGAGCGGCGGCCCGCATTTCTGCGCCAGTGAACTTCCCGCATCGCGCTTCGGCCAGCTTGCGGCGAACAACAGCGGCTAATTGCGTGGAGAGCGGCATTTTGCCTCCCATCCATTGCGGAACGGTGCCGCTCAATTTTCTTACTTTGCGGACATACGCTGTCATGTCGCGCACCCGCACCAATTCCAAAGTGAATCCTGCGAATGAGAATTTCGAGCCGGGTTTGAGACGTCCGATAAAGGATTCCTCAATTGTGCCGAGCATTGGTCCGCGCATCACGCGCACCGCCATCGCGCTATCGCTGGTGATGGTGCCCACGGACATTCGATGCAGCCGGCCGATTTCCAAATCCTGAACCACATAAACTCCATTCTCCTCGACGACGCGCGCATATTGCGGATAGGCCCGCAACGCCGCTCCGCCGCGCACGACGAAATCAAGGCACCATTGCCATTCCTCGCGCGTGAGGTCGCGATAAGCGTGGCTCTTGCGCACTTCCTCAAAAAAATCCGCCTCGATGAAACCGCTGCCCAGCGCCACCGTCACCATATGCTGCGCGAGAACGTCCAGCGGATGTTCCAACGGCGGGCGCGCCTCCAATTCCCCGCCGGCGATGGCTTCGCGCACGGCCGCGAATTCCACCAATTCCAAGGCGTGCGCTGGCACGCACACAATTTTGCTGACCGCGCCCGGCCGGTGCCCGCTGCGGCCCGCCCGTTGCAACATGCGCGCGACGCCTTTCGGCGCGCCGATTTGAATGACTTGCGACACCGGCGAAAAATCGACGCCGAGATCGAGGCTCGCCGTGCAAACGACGCAGCGGATTGTGCCCGCTCGCAACCGCGCCTCCACGTTTTCACGCGCATCGCGGCTTATCGAACCGTGATGGACACCAATTTCTGATTCCCAATCTGGCCGCGCCTTGCGCAATTCTTGAAACCAGATTTCAGTCTGCGAACGCGTGTTGGTGAAGAGCAGGGTGGTTGGATGTTTCTCGAGGCGTTTGACAACCTCCGGCAGGAGATCGAGGCCAAGATGCCCGGCCCACGGAAACGACTCCACCTTTTCTGGAATGACGACTTCGATTTCCACCTTCTTTTTCAAATCGCCGGAAATGAGCGAAGCGTTTGCCGCCGCATCGCCGGTCAACACGCGCAACGCCTGGTCCAAGTTGCCAAGCGTCGCGGAAAGCCCCCAAGTGCGAAGATGGGGCATCCAATGCCGCAAGCGAGCCAGGCAAAGCTCCGTCTGCACGCCGCGTTTCGTCCCGAGAAGATCATGCCATTCGTCAACGATAATGAATTGCAGCGAGGCCAGTTTCTCGTAGCTGTCCGCATAGGAAAGCAACAGCGAAAGGCTTTCCGGCGTGGTGATAAACACGGTTGGAAAACGCTCGCGATGTCTGGCTCGCAATGCCGCCGATGTATCGCCCGTCCGCAATTCAACTGTCCACGGCAAGCTGAGATCGGTGATGGGTTTCAAAATGGATTGCGCCGTGTCATTGGCCAGCGCTCGCAACGGAGTAATCCAGAGAACCGTCAACGGAACCGTTTCGGGCCACCCCGGGCGTTCCGGATTCTTCGCCAGCCAGCCGATCATTGGCGGGAGGGCGACTGCGTAAGTTTTGCCGGTGCCGGTTGGCGCATGGATCAGTCCGCTCTTTCCATCGAGGCAGTCATCCCATGCCTGGCGCTGAAACGGAAAAGGCTTCCAACGATTCTTCGCAAACCAGCGAAGCAACTGTTCCATCGCGGAAGACCGCGTGGATTTCTTCGGCGGGTCAATGGCCTCGGCGACTTCCATGCAACGAGTCTCCAAAGATACGAGATTTTGGAAAAAAGAAAACTCAGGGGGGCGATTTATAATCTGGAATGAGCGAACTCAGGAAAAGAGGTTCCTCGGTGTTTCCAGAGTGCGGATTTGTCTTTTGTTTCTCCGCACGCTCATCTTCTCTGCGCGAGAGTCATTTCCCTTTGGCAGGCCATTGACGATGCGTGTGACAGCGACTTTGATCCGCTCAGGCCAAGGCCACTGCTAGTCGACCGAAATCGTCGGGGAACCGGACAAGAGGCGGATATGCCGATTGGCCTCTCGGTTGGGTTTAATGGTCCTATAAGCAGACCGCAATTCAAGAAACCCGATTCGCACTTGCTGGAATTTGACCCTCCGTTCCTGAGTTCGGTCGTTCCAGATTCAATACATTTGCCATTGACCTTGGAGGCGAACGGCGGCATCGAAAAGGTTGGAAGGAAATTATGAATGCCCTGCCTTTGGATCAGTTGTTCGCAGACTTCGTGCCGGACAAGAAATCGAAACACCCCGTTTCGGTTCAGAAAGCTTTGTACTTGGCCACCCACTTGCAGGAGCGCGCTACCGCTCTGCAAACCGCTCCGGAAAAACGCCAGCAGGCCGAGCTGGACCGCATGCTGCAAACGCCGTCTGACAAGGCGACCCTCGCGCAGATGACCGACCAGGCTTTTCGCGCCAGCGATCCGCATCGCGCGGTCGAGCATTTGATTCACATTCTGGATGTCCAGGGTGTGCCGAGGTTTTTCGGGCCGGTGGATCGCACGCTCATGAAGGGCTTTCAATCGTTCGGCAATTTCATGCCGGGCGTGGCGCTGCCGATGGTCAAGGAGCACATGCAGAAAGAGACCGCGAATGTCATCCTTCCCGGCGAAAAGGAACTGCTCGTGCAGCATCTTTCCGAGCGCACGCGCGAAGGCGTTCGCATGAACGTCAATTTTCTCGGCGAAACCATTTTGAGCGAGCCCGAGGCCGAACGCCGCTTGCAGCAATACCTCCTCGGATTGCAATGGCCGGAAACAGAAGTTGTCTCAATTAAGATTTCGACGGTTTACTCGCAAATCTCGGCGCTCTCTCGCGAGCACACGGTCGCCACTCTGTGCGACCGGCTGGAAAGATTGTTCTTGACAGCAGAGCGGGCGCGATTCACCCGCTCAGACGGCACGGTCGTTTCCAAATTCGTCTACCTCGACATGGAGGAGTATCGCGACAAGGATCTGACGGCGGAAGCCTTCATGCGCTGCCTGGGACGGCCGGGTTTGAAGCAGGTTCGCGCGGGCATCGCGCTGCAGGCTTACATTCCCGATTCGTTTGGCACGATGCAGGAAATCCTGAAGTGGGCCCGCGCGCGCGTGGCGGCGGGTGGGGCGCCGATCACCATCCGGCTCGTCAAGGGCGCGAACATGGAAAGCGAACGGGTGGACTCATCGCTGCACGGATGGCCGCAAGCGCCTTATCGGACGAAGATCGAGACGGACGCGAATTACAAACGCATGGTGCATGAGTTGTTGCTGCCCGAGAATCTGGCGGCCGCATATGTTGGCATTGCGTCCCACAATTTATTTGACCTAGCCTACGGACTCGTCTTGACGCACGAGCGCGATGCTTTTGAGCGCGTCCAATTTGAAATGCTCGAGGGCATGGCGAATCATCAGCGCCGCGCGCTTTTTGAATTGTCGCGCAACCTGCTTCTTTACGCGCCCGCGTGCAAAAAGGAGCATTTTCTCAACGCCATCGGCTATCTCATCCGGCGGCTCGACGAGAACACGGGGCCGGAAAATTTCCTCCGCTACGCTTTCAAAATCAAAGCTGGCACGCCCGAATGGGAAAAGCTTGAACAGGGCTTTCTCGCGGCCTTCGACGCCATTCCGAACACAAGCGCCGCGCCGCGCCGGACGCAAAACCGCCAGAATCCGCCCGCCCAAATCAACGCGGTGGCCGGGGGCTGGCAGCATTTGGAAAACGAGGCCGACACGGATTTCGCGCTTCGCGCCAATGGAGAATGGGCGCGTCAAATCATTGACAAGTGGGAGCCGCTTTGCGGCGACAAAGCCCCGGAAATTCCGCTGGTTATCGCAGGGGAGGAAATTTTTCGCGGTCGCGATCTGCGTTCACGGATTGACCCGTCGCGCGCCGGGGTGGTGGTGGCGAAATACCGGCAGGCGAACGCGGAGGACATCGCCCGCGCTGTCGAAGTGGCCAATGCCGATCCGGACGGATGGCGCGCAAAAGCGCCCGCCGAGCGATGGGAAATTTTAGGACGCGTTGCGCAAGAGCTGCGGGAGAGTCGCGGCGATCTTATGGGCGCGGCCCTGGGAGAGGGCGGCAAAACGCTGCCCGAATCCGATCCGGAAGTTTCCGAAGCCATCGATTTTCTGGAATTCTATCGCGATACAGCGCGTTGGTGGCAGGAGCGGCCGACGCTCAAAGCCAGCGGCAAAGGCGTGGTGGTGGTGGTGTCGCCATGGAATTTTCCCATCGCGATCCCGTGCGGCGGCGTTGCAGCGGCGCTGGCGGCGGGCAATACCGTCATACTGAAACCGGCCTCCGATACTGTGCTGACCGCGTGGCAATTCTGCCAATGCTTCTGGAATGCGGGCGTCTCAAGGAACACTCTCCAATTCGTGCCCTGCGCGGGGGCGACCGAGGGGAAAACGCTGGTCAGCCATCCGAAAGTTTCCACCGTTATTTTGACAGGCGGAACGGAAACGGCGCTGGCAATGCTGCGCGACAATCCTCGTCTCCATCTCCTGGCCGAAACCGGCGGCAAGAACGCCACCATCGTGACCGCCGTCTCCGATCGCGACCAAGCCGTCAAACACATTTTGCATTCCGCCTTCAGCCATGCGGGGCAAAAATGCTCCGCGACGTCGCTGCTGCTCTTGCAGGACGAAGTTTACGAAGACCGCGAATTTCGCCGCGGGCTGTGCGAGGCGGCGCAAAGTTTGAAGGTCGGCTCCGCGTGGGAGCTGGATACGAAAATGGGCCCGCTGATCCGTCCGCCTGCCGGTGATCTGGCGATTGCGCTTAAAGTCCTGGAGCCGGGCGAAGAATGGGCTTTGATGCCGCAGCCGATTGACGGAAATCCGTGCCTTTGGACTCCCGGCATCAAGTACGGCGCGCGCCCTGGCAGCTTCACCCACCTGACGGAGTTTTTCGGGCCGGTGCTGGCGGTGATGCGTTTCTCAGATCTCCGCCAGGCGGTGGCGATTGTCAATCAAACGGGCTTCGGGCTCACCAGCGGTCTCGAAAGTCTGGACGAGCGCGAATGGGATTACTGGAAGCGCCACATCCGCGCGGGCAATTTGTATATCAACCGCGTCACCACTGGCGCCGTTGTTTTGCGCCAGCCATTCGGCGGAATGGGCAAATCCTGTTTCGGTGCGGGGATGAAGGCGGGCGGGCCGAATTACGTCGCGCAATTGATGAACTTCACCGATGTGCCCCCGGCAAAAATTCCCGGTGCCCCGTCGACTCCCGCGCTGAGGGCAATCCATGACGGATTGCGCGCGGCAAAGCACGCCGAGAGCGACCGAATAATTGCCGCGATTCTGAGCTGTGAAACGGCGGCGCGCGAAGAATTCGGCAAGGAGCACGACCACTTTAGACTCGTCGGCCAGGACAACGTGCGGCGTTACGTTCCATTGGAGAATGTTCGCGTGCGCATCGCTCCTGATGACACCGCATTCGATATTTTCGTCCGCGCCTGCGCCGCGCATGTCGCGGGTTCGCGTGTGACGGTCAGCGTGCCTCCGGATACCAAGTCGTCAGCCGTGCGGTTGCTGGAGCAGGTGACGGAAACATGGGCTGCGGCGATTGAGTTCGTCGAGGAATCGGACGAGCAACTGGCAATCGCCATTCGCGAAGGGCAGGCGGACCGCGTTCGCTACGCTTCGGACGATGGCATTGGCGAAATCATAGTGCGCGCTGGCGCCGAGGCGGGCGGGTGCGTGATTCGCGTCCCGGTTTCCGCTGAAGGCAGGCTGGAGATGTTGTGGTATTTGCACGAACAGAGCATCAGCACCGATTACCACCGTTACGGAAATCTTGGTGTCCGTGCCAGCGAACCACGCGCCGAAGTGCTGTAAATAAAAATTTATTCCCAATGGCAAACCCAGCCACGCCCGGCGATTTTCATGGATTGCCCATTGAACTCGACGGTGACGGCGTCGTTGTTGAAATTTTCGATAACCCAGCCGTTGGGCTTGAAGAGATACAGCGCGACCTTGTCCGGCGCTTTCAAGGTGACGTTCAGACCCTTCAACAAAAAATCGCGCCACTGGTCCAAATGATCTTGCGGCTGCATCAGCAAATAATCCAGATACTCCGGAAGCCCAGTCACGCGGACATTGGGTGCGGGAAGGGCGAGCCGCGGAGAGAGCAGTTTCGCCAGGTTGTCCGTGAGGACGACCTGGTGGCCGGCTTTGATGTAATCGTTGATTTTGTTTGCGGCGTTTGTGTCGTCAAACGTGTGGACTGTGAAAATGGCGGCGGGAGCATTCGATGGAAAATCGTGGCACGGCACCAGAGGCAGACCCATCATGCCGAGGTAATCGAAAACTCGGTTCTCGGTTCCGCCACTGCTGCTCATGGGCTTGTAGATGGCGACGCCATAAGGCTGGCGCTTCTGAACTTCGCGCGCAGTGGCGAGAAGTTCGGGCAGATTGGCGCGAAGAGCAGTCGTATCGTCCGCGCCCGTCGGTGTCGGCCATGGAATGGAGCCAGGCAAATCGCTGTGCGCCGATGGGTTCAAACCGCCGTAGCAGAAGAGCATCGATTCCTTCGCGCCCGCCAGGATGGTCTGCCGCGCCTGCTCGATGTAATACGGCGGACTCGTGCCCAGCCAATCGAACCAGCCGCCGCCCGTTTTTTCGCCGCCCACCGTCCCGAGCCAGCGCATGAGAAAATAACCTTCGTATTGCACCGTGCCGCCCCAATGCAATTCATTGGTGTAATCGCGCGTCTCGGTTCCGACCCAGATTTTGTCGAAGTCCGCCGACTCGCGGGCAACGTCGTAGCCGCGCACTTGGAACATATCGTACCATTGCGGGTATTTGATGATGAGCTTCACCTTCGGATTCACTTTGCGCGCCGCGCCCAGCACGCGGTCTTCCGAGAGATGCACCATCAAAGAGCAATGATAATCCTCCCAGCTTTCGCTCGGCACCGGATAGGTTTTATCCGCGATGACGACGCGCTTGGCCAGGCGGGCGCTGTCGCAGGCGGCGCATTTGCAATCCTCGAAATAAAAATCGTCAATAATAATCTCGTCGAACATGCTCGCCGCATACTCAAACACTCCCTGCAATCGCGCCTGCGTCGGCATGTCCGTGTAACACGCCACCGATGGCCCCCAGCCGCTGGACGGTTTGCCGATCATCGTCGTAGTGACACACCCGGAAACGGCGAAGCCCGCATCGCGAAAACGATCGCGCGCATGAGTCAAAGTGGCCCGTTCCGCAATATATCCATCGCGAAACTCCTCGATGAAAACGTGCGTGATGCCCGATTGCCTGCACCATTCGATCGCTGTGTCGATGCCGGCGTCGGTCGCCAGGCAATGCAGCGTGTCCTGCGCGGTGAAGAGCGTGGAATAGCGATGCACCGACGAGAACTCCTTGGCCAGCGCCCACAGGTTGCTTTGCGCGCGCGCCGGACGGACGGTGCAAAAGAGGAATAATAGAACGGCGAGAAATTTCGCCGTTTGCAAAAAGGCTCTCACGAATGCGCGCATAATTGGGGCGACTTGTTTTGGCCAATCTACGTTGGCGTCACAGAAATTGCCACACAATCGTGGCGGCCCGGATTGGCCGGGGCAAGGCTATTTCACGACGGCGTTTCGACGGCCCTGCCAGTAGCCGACGTTGGTCTGGTTCCAGCACACAAATATCGGGGTGTTTGAATCCAGGCTGGCGACAAAGCCGTACGTGACGTCGCCCGCATTTTCGGACGGCGCGCCATCTGCCGATTTGACGGTGCGGCGGAAAAGCTCCCGGACATGGGCGGTCTGGTTTTCGATTTTGATCCCGGCGCCGGCAGGCAGGGCGGCAGCTTTGGCCGGCGTCAGGTCCTCTTGCGCTTCAGTCTGGCGATACAATATCCACTCCGGTCCGTTCGTGCCCTTTTCGTGCGCGAGAAAGGCGATTTCGTCGCCCGCCCCTTGCAAGTCAAATTCCTGGCGCTGCCAGCGGCGGCCAGTTTCCGCCATTTCAACCAGGCGGCGGCCCACAATTCTGTAACTCGTCTGATTGACAGTGCAGGCATGGCCGATTTTGAGATCAGACGAGGGCGCTGCGACAACCTCAGACGGCGGCGCGGTTCGAGG
The DNA here is from genome assembly GCA_963764165.1 of uncultured Verrucomicrobiae bacterium. GTDB lineage: Bacteria > Verrucomicrobiota > Verrucomicrobiia > Limisphaerales > Palsa-1400 > Palsa-1400. Next base: position 130,417 of record CAVXRD010000001.1, on the reverse strand, counting down.
CCGCGATCCGATGGCGACGCACGAGAAAATAAGGACCGCCACAAGAATGCAAGTCAGGGCGATTCGCAAAATTTTCCCGCTAATCCAACTCCGCCCGCTGCTGGAGACAAATCGTTGCGCGCTCAACCCTTCAAGCCTGAAGGCGGACGCAACCATCATGGCCGAAGTTGTGTTGCCCGAATAAATTTCAACTTCGCCACCCGTCCAGCTTACGACGAGTTCGTGTTCGCCTGCATCGGCGTTGAAGTATGAGGCGGTTCTTCCGGTCAATATGCCCTCGGGCGTCCTTCCCTCTGTGTAATAGACCTTCGATTGGTCGACGCGCGTAATGCGGAGGCTCCGTCCCTCGAATTCAATGATGTCGTCCACTCTTTTGGCCGCCGCCTCTTCCGCGGTCATCGGCTGCTCGGGTTCAAACAGCATGAATAGCTTCCACGACGGCCCGGTTTCGGCTTCCTCGAAGACGAGGATCGCCGGTTTGCCGCCAGCGCTCTCAAGATAAAATTCGTTCCAGTAATAGGTTGCGTCAAAATCCGAAATCCCGAGCACCGCACGGCCGATGATGCGATACGTTTTGGCAAAAAACGTCCGACCACCCAAACTCCGAAAACCGGATGCTGTCCGCCAAATTCCGGCGTGTCCGCGACGGCTTGATACACGAATCCTTCCTGTCCGTATCCGCCTTCTGTTTGTTCGACAATTGCGCCGCCTTCGACCCAGGTGACGTTGCTGCCTTCGCGGCTCAGAATTGGCTTTTGCACGTAGCGGCCCCGCAACGGCTCCGCCAGTTCATAAGCCGGAAGCAAATTTGGATGGTTTGGGAAAAGTTCCCATAAAATCGGCAGAAGGCCCTTGTTGCTAACGAGCATTTTCCACGCGGGCTCGATCCATTTTGCGGAATCGCCCAGCAGATGAACGCCGAAATCCTCCCGCCACAGCCATTCCCAGGGATAGAGTTTGAAACAGTTCTGAATTGGCCCGAAATCGAGATCGACAAATTGTTGGCGAGCCGCGTCCCAGCCAATGTCTTCCACCCAAACCGGACGGGTGCGGATGCCCGCCTGCTCGCAGGTGTCACGCAAATAGAGCACCGTCATTTCATCCTCGGCATGCTCCTTGACGCTCGCGAAGTGGATAGTCTTGCCGCTCCATTTTTTCCACGCGGCGATCAGGCGCTCGTGAAGGGAATTGAACTGATCCTCGCCGCGATGTGTTTCCTGCAGCCAGAACCACTGTGCCACTGAGGCTTCAACGAGGGCAGTCGGTGTATCGGCGTTGTATTCGAGCAGCTTCGGTGGATTTGTGCCGTCGAAGCTTAAATCGAATCGTCCGTAGAGGCTGAAATCATCACGTTCCCACGAGCGCAAAATGGCGGGGACAGCCACCTTCGGAATTCCCAGCCGCGCCCACCAATCATTTTTGATGACCGCTTCGGCAGCATCGATGCAAAGAAAATGAAGTGTGTTGGCGGCGGCCTCAAGGACATCGACTTCGCGAGCCGTGAGTTCGTAGCAGGCCGATTCGTCCCAATATGGCCCGTTGTCGTGCGAATGATAAGTGAGGCCAATGCTTTCGACTTTGGAGATCCAATCCGGCCTTGGCTCGATGACGTGGCGCTGCATGCGTCAGCTATAAGTGTGAAAGTAGCCGCCGTGCCCGCCCGTGCAGCCGAAGCCGCCGCGCGGAATATCCGTGCGCGCGGCCTCCACGTTTTGCGCAATCTGGGCGGTGGGTGAAGACACATTGATAATGCTCACAAACGGCGCAGATCCCCATTGCCCGCCGTAGTAATAAAGATGCGTTTGCGGGTCCAGATAATTATACGGATGAGGATACCATGCGCCGAACGGGGCGTGATAGTAACCGGCCCCTGGCAGGTAATAATTGTTCGCGTAGACGCATTCCGAACTGATGCGCTGCGGCCCGGAACCCGGCGAGCATCCCGCCAGCGCGCCAAGGGAAAGCCCGCCGATCAAATACAACCGGATGCGTTTGCTGCGCCTGGTCCGTTTCATGATGCCGTGTCAATAATGATGGAACGGTAATTCCGGGCCGATTTCCAATCAATTACAAGAAACGCCGCAATTTGGAACATGGATGTGTCAAACTTCCGGCAAGGTAGCAACGCCTCGCCGAGGCGTCCGAGGCTGTGGCATTTTTCGAGCGCGTTCGGCCTTGTGAGAGTCCCCGGGCGCCTCGGCGAGGCGTTGCTACCTTTCTTGCCGACGCGCGAATCTCAATTCTCCTTGCGTTTGCGGTGGAATTGGCCGAAGTATCATTCGCGATTACGCAATTACGCATTCATCATGGAACCGTTGTACGCGCCCTGGCGCATTGCTTACATTCGCGGGCCGAAACCGGCGCCCGCGGATGCCTCTATTTTCAAAACCATCGCCGATTCAAGCGATGACGAAGCCAATTACGTGATTGCGCGCGACCGCACCTGTTATGCGGTTCTCAATTCGTTTCCTTACATCGGCGGCCACTTGATGGTGGTGCCCTACAAGCAGGTGGCGGATTTCAATGGCTTAACGGACGAGGAGCTTTCTGATGTTTTCAAATTGGTGCGCCGGTGCCAGAATGCTCTCACGAAAGTCATGAATCCGAACGGCTTCAACATCGGCATCAACATCGGGCGGGCGGCGGGCGCTGGCATCGCCGAGCATCTGCATGTCCACGTCGTGCCGCGCTGGAACGGCGACGTCAACTTCATGCCAGTGATAGCCAACACCACCGTCCTGCCGGAAGCGCTGGCCGACGTCGCCGCCCGAATGCGCGCGGCGCTCGCACTCTAATTTAATGTCCACCGAAACGCTTCAATTCGAGAACGCGCGCCTCGCGCAGCAATTGTTCAACAACGACACCCGCAACCTGCAAACGCTGGAAGAGCATTTGGGCGTCAAGGCTGTCTCGCGGGAAAATTGGATCAAGCTTGACGGCCCGGAAGAGGGTGTGGAGAAGGCGCGAGAGTTGTTTCAATCGCTTGAGAATGCGATCAAGGGCGGTGGATCAGTGCGCCAACGAGAATTTACCCACGCCCTCAACGTGGTCAAAACGGAAGGCGTGACCGCGTTGCGCGCGCTAGCTTCCGAGCGAATCACGACATCGTCCAAGAAAGGGCCGGTCGGCCCCAAGACTGTTGGGCAGAAAAAATACGTCGACGCGATTCGGACGCATGACGTGACCTTCGGCCTGGGCCCCGCGGGAACGGGCAAAACGTATCTCGCGATGGCGATGGCGCTTTCGGCCTTGCGCGAGGAACAGGTGGCGCGAATTATTTTGACGCGTCCGGCGGTGGAGGCGGGCGAGGCGCTGGGATTTTTGCCGGGCGATCTCTACGAGAAGATTAATCCGTACCTGCGCCCGCTTTACGACGCTTTGCACGACATGCTTCCGGCGGAGGATTTGCAGAAGCACATGGAGCGCGGCGTGGTGGAAATTGCGCCGCTGGCCTACATGCGCGGGCGCACGCTGAACCACGCTTTCATTATTCTTGACGAGTCGCAGAACTCGACCAAGGAGCAAATGTTCATGTTCCTCACCCGCCTGGGGCTTGGCTCCAAGGCCGTCATCACCGGCGACCCGACGCAAATCGATTTGCCGGCCCACAAGCATTCCGGATTGATTGAGGCGGCAGTGGCGCTGCGCAAGACGGAGGGGGTTGCGATCGTGGAATTTTCCAAGCGCGACGTCGTGCGGCATCCCCTGGTGCAGCGGATCATTGCGGCTTACGAAGATCACCGCCATCCGCCGAAATGAAGCTGGTTCAGTTTTTCAGCCGGCAAAAAAAGATCATTATAGATCGAGTCGCGTGGCGTTGCGTTACGCGATGCGTTTTGGAGGATCTATCGGGTTACGCGGAATACGAATTAGGGATCCACTTTGTGGAAGCCGGCGAAATGGCAGCTGTCAACGAAACGTTCCTGGGCCATCAAGGCTCGACCGATGTCATTACCTTCGATTACCAGGAGCCGGCAGCCGCGTCCAAAATCCAAGGCGAGATTTACATTTCGGTTCCGGACGCAATGGCCTACGCGCGGCAGTTTCGCGTTCCTTGGACGGATGAATTAGCCCGCTACGTCGTGCATGGCGTTCTGCATCTGCGAGGCTACGATGACACGGAGCCCGGTCTGAGGCGCGTGATGAAGCGGGAGGAAAACCGCCTCGTAAAGGAATTGTCAGGGCGGTTTGATTTGAGCAAACTGGCCCGGTCGTGCCGATAGCTGAAAGCAACTTTCTTAAGCGCTGGCGAGCCAATTTCTTCGCGGGTCTGGCCATCGTCATGCCCGTCGTGATCTCGGTGGCGGTGGTGGTTTGGATTTTTCAAAACGTCTCCAACGTCACCGACAAGATGCTCTTCTTCCTCCCGAAGACGTGGATTTATCCGCGAACCCGCGACGGCGGTTTTGGCGACAAGCAATGGTATTGGAGCTGGATTGCGCTGCTGTGGGCGGTGTTTCTGGTGTGCTTGATTGGCCGCTACGCGCGAAATTACCTCGGGCGGAAAATGCTCGAAATGCTGGATAGGGTGATGATGCGCGTGCCGTTGATGAACAAGATTTACGGCACGATCAAGCAGGTCAACGAATCGTTCAGCAGCAACAAGTCGTCCTTTAAGCAAGTGGTGCTGGTGACATTTCCGCACGGGAAATCCAAATCCGTCGGGTTTGTCACGGGAGAGCAAGTTGGCGCGGATGGGCAGAAACTGGTCAGCGTTTTCATTCCAACGACGCCGAATCCCACCTCCGGTTTTCTGGTGATGGTGCCGCAGAGTGAGGTCACGGTTTTGGATATGTCCGTGGCGGATGGGATCAAGTTCATTATCAGCCTCGGCGCCATTTCTCCGGACCACAGCCATCGCTTGACCGCGGCGCAGATTCAGGCGCCATGAACCTTTCGCGCACGACCGGCCTGGTCCTGCGCGTCCGTCCGTTGACGGACTCGAGTCTTATCGTGAGCTGGCTCACGAAGGATTTCGGGCGCGTTGCGACCGTCGCCAGAGGCGCGCGCCGCACGAAATCGCCATTTCGCGGGCAACTGGATCTATTCTACTTGTCAGACATCAGCTTTGCGCGCTCGCGCCGTTCGGAACTTCACACCCTGCGGGAGGCGCATTTAGTGAACAGCCATCCGGGACTGCGGCGCGATTTGATTTACGTGCAGCAGGCGTCGTATTGCGCGGCTCTCATTGAGCAGACCGCTGAACCTGACGCAGCGATGCCCTCGGTTTTCGACAGCTTTTCGGGCATGCTGAAAATATTGCCCGAGCATCCGGCCAAACCGCAGACGATTTTTGCGTTCGAATTAAAATGGCTTCACGAACTCGGCCTTAAACCCAATTTGTCGGCCAGCACTTTAACGCCGGGTGCGAAAGCGATTGTCGAAAGACTCTTTGAAATGGACTGGCCCGGGATTTTTCAACTGCGCCTCAGCGAAGAGCAGGCGCGGGAGCTTCGCTTGTTCCTGCACGGATTTATCATTTACCATCTCGAACGAATTCCGCGCGGCCGCAATGCCTGCGTGTCAATAACGGGATAGCCAATTTCACGCCCTCACGCTAAAATACGCTGATGAACACCCGTGGAATCCGCGCATGAAGAGGCAGCGTCCTGTTTCTCGATCGGCTGAAAGACCTGATCCAGGCCGCCCTGGCAAGCCCTTGCCAAAGGGGAGGCGGTGGATTTTTGCGGCGCTGGCACTGGTGCTTGTTCCTTCGTTCGTGTTCGCTTTGGCTGAGGCCGTGCTGCGCTTGGCAGGCTACGGTTTTGACACGGCGTTCTTCAAAAAGGCGCGCATCGACGGCCGCGATTATCTTGTCAATAATGATGATTTTGTCCTTCGCTTTTTCCCGCCGGATTTGGCGCGGCTGCCGGGCGCGTTGCGGATGGCGGCGCGGAAGGAGCCGGGCACTCGCCGCATTTTCATTCTGGGCGAGTCCGCGGCATTGGGCGACCCAAGCCCGCCTTACGGCGCGGGAAGATATTTGCAGACGCTGCTGGAGAAGAAATTTCCAGAACAAAAGTTCGAGGTAGTCAATGTTTCCGTTACCGCCATCAATTCCCATGTGATTTTGCCCATCGCCCGCGAATGCGCCAAGCACGAGGGGGATGTGTGGATCATCTACATGGGCAACAACGAAATGGTGGGGCCGTTTGGCGCGGCGACGGTTTTTGGTTCGCAAGCGCCGCCGATTTGGTCGGTGCGCATGGGGCTTGCGCTGCAAACGGCGCGTGTTGGCCAATTGCTGATGAGCGCGATGCGCGGCATCCAGTCGAAGTCAGCGGATCCCCACGCGTGGGCGGGGATGGAGATGTTTCTCGGCCGCCAATTGCCGCCGGACGACCCGCGAAAGGAGGCCGTCTACCGAAATTTTCAAAGGAACCTGCAAGACCTTGTTGATGCGGGATTAAATTCTGGAGCGACTATTTTATTGAACACTGTTGCTGTCAATTTGAAGGATTGCCCACCGTTCGCCTCCACTCCTCGAAGCGCTTTGGAGGCAGGCTCCCGCGCGCGATGCGAGTCGCTCGTGACGGATGCGGAGGAAGCGCGGCGCATGGGGGATTTTCGAGAGGCTGCCTCCAAGCTCTCGGAGGCGCTGAAGATCCAGCCGGCAGCGGCGGATTTGCACTATAGTTTGGCGCAGTGCTTGTTGCGCCTGACCAATGGCGGCGCCGCCAGGCAGCACTTTCAACTCGCCTGCGATTTCGATGAGCTGCCGTTTCGCACCGATTCTATTCTGAACGATTTGATTCGGCAGACGGCCCGGCTGAATTCACGCAGCAATTTCGTTTTTGTCGATGCGGCGGCGATCCTGGCCAGCAACACTCCGGCGGGGGTCTGCGGCGATGAAACGTTTTTCGAGCATGTGCATTTCAATTTTGATGGCAACTATCGCCTGGGCCGTCTTTGGGCTGCCGCAGTTGCGTCAGCAGAGCATTGGAACTCCAACGGGGCTTGGGCTTCGCAGGTCGATTGCGAGGCGGCGCTGGCCTTGACGGATTGGAACCGGATGATGACTCTGGGCGAGATTTTTCGCCGGCGCCACCGCCCTCCACTTGACAGCCAGGTCAACAATGCGGAGGAGCTGTCGGCCTTGACCAATGCCAGCGGCATTGTGCGTGCGCGGCTGAGTGCGGCGGCGGCGGAACGCGCGCGGACGATCTATTTGCAAGACATCCAACGAAAACCGGACGACCACCTCTTGCGATTCAACTACGCCGATTTCCTCGAAGCCACGCGAAAATGGGCTGACGCCGCATCCGTCTGGCATGAGACGGAATCCATTTTGCCCGGCTATTATCTTTGTTTTTCGCAAGAGGGCCGAATGCTGGAAAAGGCGGGACGCTTGGACGAAGCGGCGGCCGCTTTTCGCCAGTGCTTGAAACTTCGTCCGCGAAGCGCGGTGGCGTGGTTTGAATTGAGCAACATTGACGCGAGCAAGGGCAAATTCAAGGAGGCGCTCGGAGAGTGCGATCGCGCGGCGAAATTGGAGCCTTCCGAGGCGGCTTTCATTTTGTGCAAGGGCAAGCTGTTTGGAAAAATGAATCAGCCAGCCGACGCCGTCGGGCAGTTTCGCGAGGCGATCCGAATGCGGCCGGAATTGGCAGACGCCCATATGGAATTGGGGAAAGCGCTGGCGCTGCAAGGAGCGCGCGACGAAGCCCGCCAGCAATTCGAGGAAGTAATGCGTCTTGATCCGAACAACTCAGTGGCCAGGGAGATGTTGGCGGCTATCGCCCGGTGAGGCTGTCCTATAAGTCGTATTCGACTTATTCGTCCTGTTTTTATGGGGGAACGAGTCAAGGCCAGACGAACGTTCCCACAGCACCGCTGTTAAGCGATGTTTGCGCCACACGTCCGCCGCACCGAATGTTGAATGCCTCGGCTGCCGGAGTGTCGTTGAGAACAATCAGCACTTTGTGCCCGTCAGGACTCTTGAAAGCGACATTCGGCAGGGCAGTCAAATAGTTGGACGCGATGCGCGCCGAGCCGGGGCGGACAAATTTCGCGGCGTGGGCCATCACGTAATAGGCGGCGTTCCGCTGCACGGTGTTTTCGTCAATCGTCACCGCGCCCTGGCACCGGTCGCAGCCGCCGCGGTCGGTGTGCGGTTCGTATTTTGAGTTGGCGGCCAGATTCCACTCCAGCGCGTTTCGGCTCCAATTTCGAGTCGCGCCAATAGTCAAATCCCGGACGTGATCGTCGAGGCTTCGCTTGGGATCGGAGTGGGCGCCCATCCATTGTTCCGTGAAATAGAGCGCTTTGCCGGGATGCGCCTGATGCACTTTGGAGAGCGCGCTGATTTTGCCGGCATACAAATGAAAAGCCGAGCCGTCGACGAACTCCTTTGCCCCGGGGTCGTTCAAGATCGAGATCGGATACTCCGGGTGATCGCAATTGTGGTCGTAGAGTATAATTTTCGTTTTTAATCCCGCCGCGCGAAAGGCCGGGCCGAGATGACCCTTGATGAAATCGGCCTGTTGCTGCGCAGACATAGACATGCTCGGGTTATTTCCGGCATTGAGCGGCTCGTTTTGGACCGTGATCGCGCCAATCACAATGCCTTCCGCCTTCATCGCCTCGATGTATTTGACAAAATATTTGGCGTAGGCGCCGAAGCATTCCGGTTTTAGACTGCCTCCGCGCGTGTCGCCGTTGTCCTTCATCCATGCGGGCGCGGACCAAGGCGAGCCGAGGATCTTGAGATTTGGCGCTATCGCCAGAATTTTCTTCAAGACAGGGATTACGGCGGTTTGGTCGGGCGCGACGCTGAATTTTGAGAGGCTGGGATCGGTTTCACCCGCAGGCAGATCGTCATACGAAAATGGTTTGGCGTCCAAATCCGACGAGCCGATGCTGAGTCGAAGATAGCTGATGCCAATGTTTGTGCCATCGTCGGCGAACAATTCATTCAACAACGCCGCCCGAAGCGCCGGTTCCATCTTCATCAAATGCAAAGCGCTGCCGCCGGTAAGGCAGCAGCCAAAGCCGTCGATGGTTTGAAAGGCTTCCGATTCATCGACGGTGATGGTGGGATTGTTATTGACAGAGCCGCCAAAGGAAAGCAGGGCGGATTGCTGCTGGAAATACGCGCCGTGATCGATGTCTGTGAGCCATAGGCGCACCTGCGCGAAACAACTCGCGGACGCAAGAACAGCGAAGAGTGCGAGGATATTCGCAGCGCGGCGGCGATGGCCTATGCCGCAAATCGTGCGAGCGGGCTGGGAAAAACGCATCCCAAATAATCAGGGGAATCGCCGTTGCTGGGCATCCCTCCAAAGAGGGATGAAGGGCATTGCCATCTGAATTTACAATAGCAGGCAAGTAAGACTATGAGAACAACACAATCGGGTAGCACTCTGTCCTTCGCCGTCCAACGCAAAACAGGTTTGGCCACTCGTTTGCTGGCTGGATGCGTCGTCCTTTCCGCTCCGTTTTGGACGCAGGCCCGGGGCAATTCAGGCGAGGTCGAGAAAAAAGTGGCCGCGCTGCTGTCGCAGATGAGTCTCGATGAAAAGATTGGCCAGATGACCCAGACGGATTCCGAGGCTCTGACCAATAACAAGGCGGACATCGAAAAATATTTTCTGGGATCCATTCTCAGCGGCGGCGGCCATGCGCCCCGCGACAATTCGCCCAAAGGCTGGCTGCAATCGTGCGACGATTTTCGTTCATACGGTCTGAAAACGCGTTTGAAGATTCCACTCCTTTACGGAATCGATGCCGTTCACGGGCACAACAACGTCGATGGTGCGGTGATCTTCCCTCATAATATTGGACTCGGCGCAACGCACGACCCCGCGCTGGTGGAGAAGGCTGCAAGAGTGGTCGGAGCGGAAGTGGAGGGGACGGGAATTCAGTGGGCGTTCGCGCCGTGCGTGGCCATCGCCCAAAACGAACGCTGGGGGCGCACCTACGAAAGCTTCGGCGAATCACCGGCTTTGGTCTCTGAGATGGGCGCGGCCGTCATTCGCGGGCTGCAAGGCAATCATCTTTCCGCCTCCAGCCCTGTCCTTGCGTGTGCCAAACATTTTCTGGCGGACGGCGGCACGACGGATGGAGTGGATCAGGGCAACACGGTTTGCGATGAAGCGACCTTGCGCAGTGTTTTCCTCAAACCCTACCAGGAAGCCGTGCGCGATGGAGTTGGCTCCATCATGGTTTCCTACAGCAGTTGGAACGGCACGAAAATGCACGCCAATAAGGAATTGTTGACAGGTGTTCTCAAAGGCGAACTTGGCTTCAAGGGATTTTTGATTTCAGATTGGGCTGCCATCGACCAAATTTCGCCGGATTTCAAGGAAGATGTCGCTGCCTCAATCAATGCCGGCCTGGACATGGTCATGGTGCCTCATGGGCCGGGCGAGGGGAATAATTACATCGATTTCATTAACAATTTGAAGTCATTGGTAAACGAGGGAAAAGTGCCGATGTCACGAATCGACGACGCCGTGACGCGAATTTTGAGGGTCAAATATCAAATGGGATTATTCGACCGCAACCAAACGGACAGCGCATTGACCGCCGCCATTGGGTCGGCTGAGCACCGAAAAGTTGCGCGTCAATGCGTCCGGGAATCACTGGTTTTGCTGAAGAATTCAGAACACGCATTGCCAATCGCCAAGAGTGTCAAACATATCCACATCATGGGTGCGGCCGCGGATGACATTGGCACCCAATGCGGCGGCTGGACCATTAGCTGGCAGGGAGATGCCGGGCAGACATTGCATGGCGGCACCACCATTTTGGAAGCCATTCGCCAGACCGTTGGCGCGGGAGTGGAAGTGACTTTCTCGCCGAATGCCGGCGCTCCGGGCGCGGATGCCGTCATTGTTGTCCTCGGCGAAAAGCCTTACGCAGAAGGAAAAGGCGACCGCAAAGATTTGAAAATTTCGAGCGAAGATATTGCGCTGGTGGCAAAGGCAAAAGAGAGCGGGGTGCCTGTCATCTCGGTGCTGATTTCCGGGCGACCCCTGATTTTGGATAAAGCGCTGACGATGAGCGATGCGTTCGTCGCAGCGTGGCTGCCTGGCAGCGAAGGGCAGGGGGTGGCGGATGTTTTGCTGGGCAAATTTAAACCCACTGGAAAGCTTCCACGCGCATGGCCAGTGAGCAACGAGCCCTTGTCCTCGCGGGTCAGCACGGAAGATAAGCCGCTTTTCCCAACTGGTTTCGGATTAACCTATAACCGGTCCAACGACCGTCGCGCGACGGCGAGTGTCGTGTCGCTAAAATAGCATGGTGTCTCAATCGTTACCCGGAGCCGCTAATATTGCGCGAAGCTCAATGCGATAAGGTGCATTCATTTGCAGCAGCCAAGCCGACGCTCGTCCCGTAGGCGTCAAGCCAAGGACGCGTCCGCCAATCACCGAAAAGTGTTCGGCCCATTGATCTGATCTGGGATGAAATAGCCGGACCACGGTTCCCGTGTCCGGATCGACCGCGCTCAGATTGGTTCCTTTCAGCAAATTGCATTTCTGGCAACTCCACGCCAGATTTGGGCGTCCTCGGTCCCGCCATGCTGGCGAGCGACGACATGATCAAGATGGAAAGCAGAGAACGGCAAATGCCGTTCGTGAACGTGACAATATTCGCAGCGGAAGCCCGCCTGTTGCCGAACTTCCTGGCGGCCCGCCGCGTTCATCAATCCGCTGATGATCGGCTTTGCCGGAGACGAGCCTTTGCCTGCAAGATGGCGACAAAGTTGCCAAATCGAACGTAAGTCTGGTACTCGACTCGCTCCTCAGGCGTCAACGCGCCTTCATCGCACTTGTCGGCCAATTCGTCAATTCGCGCCTGCAGCGTGGCATCCGCGCGCAGATTCAAAAGCTCCGCTTCGCTAACGCCGCGAATGCAACGGCTCAACGGCTCCAGCAAGCGATCCACCAAAGGCTGTTCCACCGCAGTTAGACTCATCTTGGGAAAATACGCTCCATAGTCTAGCTGGTCAAGGAGAGCATGTCGGCCTTTGAGTTTAGTTTTAACAATTCAGTCAGGAAGTACATGCTTGCCGGGGTCAGCTGCTCAAGAGCGTTGTGGTTCGCTTTCACAGCCGAATGATGCCGCGATGAACGGCTGCGGTGACGGCCTCTGTGCGGTCAACAACCTGCAATTTGCCGAACACGCTCTTGAGGTGATCTTTCACGGTGTGTTCGGTGATGCTGAGCACGTCGCCGATCTGTTTATTCGCGAGTCCCTTGCCCAGCAATTGCAACACTTGCACTTCGCGCGGAGTGAGTTCCTCAAATAACTTCCGCGAGGCCAGGCGCTTGGCGATTTCCTTCGGAATCCAACGATGGCCGGCAGCCACCGCTTGAATGGCGGGAATTAATTCCTGCCCCGTCGCGCTCTTGAGAACGTAGCCCTGCGCGCCCGCTTGCAGCGCCCGGTGGATGTCCGTGTCGCCGTCGAATGTTGTCAGCATCAGGACGCGCGCGTTGGAATCGCGGCTGCGAATTTCGACGGTGGCGTCAATGCCGTCCTTGCCGGGCATGCGCAAGTCCATCAGGACCAAGTCAGGCTTGCACTTGCCGTAAAGCTCCACCGCCTGATTGCCATCCGCGGCCTCGCCGACGACGACCATGTTGGGTTCGGTATTGACGAGGGCCGTCAGGCCCATGCGGACGATGAAATGATCGTCGGCCAGCAGGATTCCAATTTTTCCGTCTCTTCTCATGTTGTTAACTGCGGTTGGGGATCCTCGACAGCCATGGATTCGTGCGGAATCGGAATTTTCACGCGGATCGCGGCGCCGCCATTGGGTGCGCTGGCAAAATGAATTTCCCCCTCGAGTCGCTTCACGCGCTCGGTGATTCCTAAAAGGCCAAAATGGCCTTCGCGCGGCCCGGCGCATTCGTCCCGCTCAAATCCTTTGCCATTGTCCTTGATTTGCAGAATGACGTTCTTCGGCCCGTAATCCAGATCAATTTCCGCCTGCGTTGCGCCAGAGTGTTTGATGATGTTTGTCAAAGCCTCCTGGGCGATGCGCAGCAAATTTTCCTCGACCGTTTCCGGCAGGGGGCGGACGCGGCCGCGCGCCTTCATGTCCGCGCGCAAATTGGAGCCGCCGGTGATCTGCCGGATGCTCATTTGCAGCGCTTCCGGCAAATCAAATTGCTCAAGCGCCCGGCAGCGAAGGTTCCAGACGGAGCGGTGAACTTCCATCTGGCTTTCCGAAACCAGAGTGCGGGCCATCTCAAGGTGGCTCTTGGCGTTGTCGGATTCCTTCTCAAAAAGGCGCGTGGTGGCGTCCAATTGCAGGGCGACGCCGGTCAACGATTGTTCGAGCGTGTCGTGCAATTCCTGGGCCAGGCGCGTTCGTTCAGCGAGCGTGGCCTTGGACTGCAATTCCAACTCCTTGCGGGCCGTGATTTGAAGTTTGAGCTGAGCGGTGCGCTCCTTGACCCGTTCCTCCAATTGGTCATGCGCCTGCCAAAGTTCCAGCTGCGCCTTTTCCTTTTCCCGGATCAGCGTTCTCAGCGTCGCGTTCTTCCTGGAAACAACCACCGTCAAACCCAGCGCGACAATCGAGACCGCAAAAAGAATGGCCAGCCCGCCCAGCAGGCGCTGGGGCGTCAGCCAGCTTGGCTCGGCCAGCACCTGGACAGATTTTCCCGGGGGCACGAGAATTTGGAACGACCGCGCCTTTCCGTCCTCGCCGCTCTCGGTGAAACAAACGCCGCTGACTTCGATGGTGCTTCCAAACGGAATGGCGTTGAGGTCTGAGTTGGATTCCGACGCGTCTGTTTCCGCGGTAAAGGTGAGATTCTTGCTTTGCATCATGAGCACGATTTGCGGCGAAGGTTTCCAGGTTCCCGGCTGATGATCGCGGCGGATGAAGCGGTCGAGCAATTTCCCCTGCAGCGTTATCAAACTCGCGTGGCAAAGGCCATCCTGCACCTCTTGAAGGGTGACAACCTTCGGAGCTAGTTCGGCATGCGGGTCGCTTGTCCGCCGAAAAACGGCGTCCTCAACCACCGGCAGAAAATTCTCGATATCCGCGAATCCTGCCACTTCAACGACGTCGCCCACGGAGACCGGATCCATTTGATGAGTCTTGATTCGCAGACCGCCGGACTGGTCCTGCAGGAAGAATTCCTCACCCGGTCTCCGGTAGGTGATCGTTCCTTTCAAATGAATGCGTTCACCCGGCCGTTTGTTGCGGCGGTATTGCGCAATATTATTCATGGACAAGACCGGTTCGGTGAAGGGATCAACCGCCTCCATCGCCTCGACAACAAAGTCTTCCGGCTCCGCAGTCATGAAAAGTTTCAACGCTGTAAGGCGGCGCTGTTCCTGGTTGAAGAACGCCCCGGAAGTGCCGCGCAGGCGCACGCGCGCGCCGATCAACCGCTGGGGATCAGACCCGAGCGGCATCTTGGGAAAGGCATGAAACCTGTAACCGCCCGCGGCGATCCCCAAGTCGATGTTCGATTCAGTAAGGCTCATCTCGATGGACCGAACAATTCCAGAAACCTCCACCCGCTGGCTGTCTTCCGCGCCGCACATGAACCTGTCAACTGAAACGGCCCGCGCGGGGGGAAGTGGCCCCGTGCCGAGCTTCACATACTTTGGCCCGGTGATGACGGGAGCATAGGCGCCCTTTTCAGTGACGCCGGTAAGCCGCACAATGTCACCGGGCTGGGGAAGGGGCCCGTCGCGATTATCCACGAACACGCCACATCCCGCATCCTGGACAAAAAAACTCCCTCCCAGGGTGGGAACTGTCGCCGTGACCGTTCCCGTCACATCGACTTTGAGCTGGCGCGCGGCGAGGTTGGCCGGCAGGGAAATCACCTCGGACATATTGGTGAGAGCGTGGTTCCTGTCTTGGGCCGCGGCGGAGGAGCCGAACAGAAGGCATCCCCAAGCCAGGAAAGCCCCGGCCGCAACCCGAAACTGATGACCCGAACTCATTTTATTGCCAAAGGCCGACTGCGACGTGTCAGGTACTCAATGGTTAAGCAGAGACTAGTAGCCAGTCAAGCCTATCGCATCCCTCGAAAGAGGGATGGCGCAGGTTGAGAATTCAGGTTCAATAGCCAGCATCAGCACCCGTCAAGCATGATGAACACGTCATACATTCACGAGCAAAGCCGTCGCCCGCAAGATGCGTTCGCCCTTGCCTTGCGTGTCATGCACAAAGATTAACCCAATCAGCGAGAAATATGAATAAATCCTACTCTTGTCCTTCCAAGATCCGTCTATTTCGTTCCAAATTGAATTGCGCCAAAGCTTTGTGCCAGATTGCGATCGTCGCCGCAGCGGCTGTTCTTTTGCCCGGGCAGACTCAGGGTCAAGCGTCCAATTGGCTTTATTTCCCGTTTACTGACCCACCTGGCAGCAACACGACGGTCAGTTCCACCAGCTTGGGCGGGCTCGGCGGTGTCGTGCTGACTGGTTATAGCGCCACAGGCGTGCCGTCTGACTTTCATGGAGCCGTCGGTTCAGGTGTCAATGGCGCATTTGACGGCGCCCGGGCCTTGTGTCTCACCAATGGCGAGGGGGGAACTCAGCCGGGCAACGCGACTACACCGCCCACCGGGGCAAGCGCCGCGAACTGCGTTGCGGACCTCGCTGATCCGTTGCTGGCCAATACCATTACCAACTTTATCGTATCGATGTGGTTTAACCAGCCCGTCAAGGCGCCAAGTGGCGGCGGGTTCGTCCTGCCCCGCCTTTTTGTTCTTAGCCCCTCCGGTGGAAACGATGGCAGCGCCAATTCCATCGGCGTTAAGTTCCAACAGGAAAACGAGTTCATTTTTTCCATTGGCGCCACGACGCTGACAACGGCCTTTGGACCCGGCTCGCCCCCGACGAATTACCCCGCCGGCGATTTTACAACCAACACATGGTACTTTGTGGCTTGGGCGTATGACGGCACCAACATATCTCAATATACCGGCTCAGCCACGTCGCCAACCGTGCTGGTAAATCAAGTATCGGCGCCAGGCCTCAAGGTTGCCTTGGGCTCCGCCCCGTATCTTGTCATCGGCAACCGAAACTATGAGGGCGCCCGCGGTTTTGACGGCTGGATACAGAATTTTCGCATTGATACAGGTGTTCCGGCGAATCCCACAAACTACCTGGAAAGCGTTCGCGAGTCCAGCCCAGGCATCATACTCAGTGGCAATTTTATTGACGACTCCATCAATACGGATTATGGCGGCGGCAATGCCCCTGCGCCTTCCGCAATGTCAGGCGCGGCGGCCATTGGCGCAGCGGGTGATAAATGGAACGGCTTGACCGCTTCCAGCTACGGGGGTTATCCTAACGACGCCCATTACACCAATGCCAGTGGGACCTTGTCTTATTCTGATGGCAATTTGTCGCCGGTTACGTTGAGTGTTTATGGTCCAGGTGGAACCTTTGATAATAATGCGATCAATTGGGGCAGCACCAGCCCGTTTTCATGGTCCAGCCTTGCCGCGGAAGACGCTGGCACGGGCTACCCAAACACACCGTATGCAGCCTTGATGGCGGTTGCTTTGAGCAGCTACAACAACGCTGCTGATGGATACGGATCCCTCAATTTCGGCGGCCTTTCGCCCAATGGGACTTACAATCTCTACCTTTACAGTGCGGGCAATGCCGCCGGAAGAACGAGCACTTTCACGGTGGGCGGGAACACCCAGACCTCCACTTATGACGACGTCACCACCAACCTTGTCAGTGGCGTGGACTATGTTGAGTTTGCCGGAGTCACTGCGGACGCCAACGGGAATCTGGATGTTACTTTTGGCAACGGTAACTCTGAATGTGATTTGGACGGTTTTCAACTTCAATTCGTGAGCGGCACGCCGCCTCCACCCCCTCTGGGACTTCCTCCAACCATGAGCTACACGAGCAACCTGAATGCGCTTACCATGTGCACCAACACCAGTGTCGAGTTCACTGCTCAATCCGCCGCCAACAATATCGCTGGTTTTAGTGTCACCGTTGTAACATCTCAGCTCACTTCCCCTCTTGTCACGACCAACAACGCGACCTTCAATGCGAACGGCGCGTTTGGCGGCACCAACGTCGTGGGCTTGAACTCGGGATCGGCCACGCTCACCTTGCCGCTGACGACAAACCTGCATTACAGCATTAGTGTCACGGCCTTGGATAACAAGGGCCAATCCATAAAAGCCGCTCTCGCCTTCGACACTTACGCGCCCGCCTTGGTCATTGAAGCTTCTGATTACAATTACAACGGCGGTCAATATCTTGATACGCCGGCCAACGGAGGAGTATGGCTCTACAACACTCTGTCGTACTACGCGGTTTCGGGCGTTGACTTCTACAAGAGCGGCGGTGAAGGTCCTAATGCTCTTTTTTACAGGGACCAGTTCTCCGGCGCCCCTTACGTAACTGAAGCCAATCCGGACACTGTCAGCGAGCAAAAGAACACAGTGGCATCGACAGGCACAACGAATGGGGTCAATGATTTTCCAGAGCTGGCCATCGGATACACCACCGTGGGTGATTGGTTTAACTACACGAGGACATTCGGCTCTAGCGGATATCCCACTGATTCGGCACCGGCTGGCACCTATAATGTTTGGCTCTTCATGGCCGTTCAAGGCAGCGGCGCAGAGGCCAAGCTATCCTTGGTCTCTCCGAGCCCGGCTACCACCTCAGATCAAACCCTGACGCCCCTTGGTCAGTTTGGCACTGTCAGTTTCGCGGAGAATGACTGGAACGGCTTTGAATATGTTCCCCTGACGGACAGCTATGGGAATCTATTGTCGGTAACCATTGGCAGCGGTGTGCAAACCTTTCAGCTCTCTCAAGGGCCGAATGAGAATCCCAACCTTGGCTTTTTGATGTTTCTGCCAGCGGCTACGGTCCGTCCGCCGGCTTTTTCATCCTTGTATCCGGATGGCGTGCATCCGTTCGAGGCGACCAACCACTTCACCTTTACAGTGGACGCGACTAACGGCTCCACCATTCTCAGCAGTGGCATCGGTTTGACGCTGAACGGCACCAATGTCACATCGGGATTGACCCTGGTGCAGAATAGCAGTGGATGGGTTGGCAGTTATCCGGTCAAGTCGAATGCGGTTTATTCTGCCGTGATCACGGCTACGAACACGGCTGGGCTGTTCAACTCCCTTGTTGTTAATTTTGACACCTTCAATGTCAATAATTACCAATGGGAAGCGATTGACTACGACTTCAGCACGAACGACAACAATTCCACCCCTCCACAACAGGGAGCCGAATCGGGCCCCGGCTGGTACAGCGGGCTGTTCATTGATAATCCGATCCCGACAGCCGATGTGGTTGGCACTTCACCTGGGCCTGCAGGGACGGAGGCTACGAACAGTTACTTTGGCTACCCCGGAGGCTGGACAAGCAGCATCGATCCCTATGGCGCTGGAGCCATTGCCCAACAGGGAATTGACGTTAACTTTGCCGCCGCGGGACAGACCGTTGGAACTTCGCCCGGTGGTTATGAGCAATACCGGTGGGCAGACGGAGTGGGCGCCCAAGTGTCGACGGATTATCTGCGTCCCAAATTCCTGGCCGCGCAACAGGCTTTGGGCGACGCCAACATCGGACTGTTTAACCTTTGCTATGTCTCAGCCGGCGATTGGCTCAATTACACGCGCCACTATCCCGCGGGCGGTTGGTATGTCTGGGCTCGCATGGCCAACAGCGCCAACTATTCCAACAGCTTTAGCGTTGTTACCAACGGGGTCGGGACGCCAGTCCAGAGCAGCAGCGTGTTGGGCACCTTCACGGACAACAATGCCACCGGCTACCAAGCTTGGCACTGGATTCCTCTCCTGAACAGCAATGGCAGCCCGGCTGTTGTTTACACGACGGGGCAGGCCACCACATTTAAATCAACAGCGCTCGACGGCCAGAACATCGAGTTCTTCATGCTGGCTCCAGCGCCGCCCGCATTCACGGTGACGGCCTCGATTGTGGCGGGCCAGCTCAGTCTTGCATTTCCTACTGAGGCAGGTCACAACTATACGCTCATGTATGAGAGCAGCCTGACCAGTCCTCCTAATTGGACTCCAGTGGGATCAGCCATTGCAGGGACTGGATCGACCGTAACCGTCACAAAACCATTGACCGGCACGCAAGGTTATTATTCGGTTGTAGTGCAGTAAAGAAGCCGGGTGGAGGCCGCCAAAATGAAAGCTAACATGATGGAGTTGAACCAAAGCTTCGCTTCCCGCACACGGAGGCGGAGCCAAACACGGCAGACGGCTGAGATTGGAGGGAAGCGCGCCAGCGCTGGCGGATTCACGTTGATCGAATTGCTGGTGGTGATTGCCATCATCGCCATCTTGGCCGCGATGCTGCTGCCCGCCTTGGCCAAGGCCAAGGAAGCCGGCCAGCGGACCAAGTGCCTCAGCAATCTGCGCCAGTTGGCTGTCGGCATGACGGGCTATGCCCAAGACAGCCGGGATTACTACGTGCCGGCCAAACCCGGCGACAACGATAACAACACGCCAGGCAACCCTCCCTTCGTGCAGTACGCCATTGATTCGATGTGGACCAATGCGGTGAAAATGGCTGGCGTCCCGTTCGTGACGAACGGCCCCTGTGTTTGGTCGTGTCCTGAAATTCCAGGGCTGCCATACTCAGACACAGGTGACTATCCACAGTGGATCATTGGCTACCAATATATGGGCGGCTTCACCGAATGGACGCCCAATGCCACAGCCAACGTCATTACGGGCACACATAGCCCTGTCAAACAGAGCCAATCCATGCCGTACTGGTGCCTGGCGGCGGATTTGGTGGCCAAGATTGGCGGCAAGTGGGGTGGTTCTGAGGCCCTTATTACTTCTCCAGACATTGATGCCTCCTACAAGTACTGGCCACCGCATCGCCGGGGAAGCACTCCGGCTCCCGATGGCGGCAATGAAGTCTTTGCGGATGGTTCAGCGAGGTGGTGCAAGGTGGAGACGATGTATCGGTTTACAACTTGGACTGCGGGCAACGAACTCTGGTTTTACCAAAGTTTGACTGAAATTACGACTCCGTACGAGCTTGCGCAAATCAACGCCCTTAAATGGAACCCTGCCGTCGATCCTTAAGGGTATTCATGCGTGAGAGTCTGTTTTTTTCTTTGTTGAGGACGATTCTTTTGGCCGCAGTTTTCGGCGTTGGCCCTTTGGCCTGCGCCAGCAACGTTCTGACCAATCAAGGCTTTGAATTGGGGCCGAATGTGTCACCGTGGGATTCTTACGGCAATACCATTGGGAATGTCTCGGTTCAAAGTTCTGCCGCCGTTGCCCACAGCGGAACCAATTACCTGAAGGTATATCAGCAGTTCATCGCCTCAGCGAATTACAGTGGGGTTTATCAAGACAACGTTTCCGGTCCCGGTGTTGTTTACTCGGCCAACGGGTGGGCATATACCCTGAGCAGCGATGCCCTGGCGGGCCAGAATGCGGCGTGGTTGGAGGTTTCATTTCGGGACGCGAGTCAGAACGTCATCGCCGTCTATCGTTCATCCGCCATCACCACCAACGCCATCAAATCACGAAGTTTCGCCACAAACGCATGGGTGAACTTGGCTGTCACGAACCAATACAATCCGAACTCGTATGCGCTGATCGGAACCACAAATCTCCTGATCGCGCCGGCGGGCACCAGCTTTGTTCGATTTCAGATCACGTTCCAGGGAGACGCGGCCAACAGCGCGGGTTCCGTTTATTTCGATGATATGACGTTGACCCAAATTTCTGGCGAGCCACAGGGGAATTGGAACCTGGTCTGGAGCGACGAATTTAACGGCACTTCCGTTGACACCTCTGTCTGGACCTACGATTTGGGCAACAACAATGGCTGGGGAAATAGCGAGCTGGAATACTACACCGGTTCAACGCAAAACGCCTACGTGTCGAATGGGTTGCTTCACATTCGAGCGCTAAAGCAATCCACCAACGGTTTCAATTACACCTCGGCCCGGATGAAGACCGAAGGCCTCTTCTCGGCGGAATATGGCCGCTTTGAATGGCGCGCCAGCTTTCCAGCCGGCACCGGTTTCTGGCCGGCCCTATGGATGCTCGGCGCGAATATTAATTCAGTTTCGTGGCCTGGCTGCGGTGAAATCGATGTCGTCGAGAACAACGGCAGCACGCCCGTCAACGTTCAGGGCAGCCTGCATTCGGGCAGTGACGAAACTCAAATTTACACGCTCCCCAGCGGATCGGTGACCAGTTTTCATCGTTATCTGTTGGAGTGGACCACCAACGCGGTGAGCTGGTTTGTGGACGGAATTCGCTACGAAACGCAAACCAATTGGTCCAGCTCTGTCGGCTCATACCCCACGCCGTTTAACCAGCCATTCTTTATAATCATGAATCTTGCCGTCGGAGGAAATTATGTGGGGAATCCTTCGACTGCCTCCATTAATTCCAATACTTTCCCCGCCGAAATGCAGGTGGATTATGTCCGGCTCTACAATTTGACCGCGCCCTTGCAATTGAGCGCAACCGTCAAATCTGGACAGCTTTCGTTAACATGGCCGACAAACATCGTATGCCATCTTGAATCTTCCAACGGCCTCGATTCGTCGGCGGTTTGGGCAAATGTGCCGGGAGCCGCTTCGCCGTATTCAGTGCCGCTTTCTCCGACGGAGGCGTTTTACCGGCTGGTTTCGCCCTGAATTTAGGCAGGGACGCCCCGCCGAGGCGTCCGGGTTGAGGCGCTGTCCATGCCACGCTGCGGTAAAATTCGCGCGCAGCCCCATGCGTCCTATAAGTTGCATGCGTCTCATAAAACTTCGCGTTTGATTGCGCATTGATAAAGCCCCAATTCGGGCGTATCTGTCTTACGACATGCCGAACCGCGTCGTCTCGTTGTCGAAATGGCTTGGACTGGGGAGCATTTTTTTCTTCCTGGCGCTTGCCGCATCGGCACAAACCGTGGACGAAACGGAGAAGCAACTTCTCCACGGCGATTACGACAAAGTCATCGAAATCACCCGGAAAAAAGTCGCCCAAGGCGCCTACCAGGACGCGTGGCGCATCATGCTCATCAAGTCGCTGATGGCCACTGGCCGTTACGCGGAGGCTCACACCAATGCTGCCGCCGTGGCGGCTGATTCCTACAATCTTTCCCTGCATTTGCTCGCCCGCGAAACGGCCATGTATCAAAACGATTCCGCCGGGGTTCAACGCGAGCTGAGCCGCATGAAAATGATGATCGAGCGCCGATTTGCTGATTTCCAAAATGACGACGCCCCTGCGCTTGGCCAGGCATTGCTGCTGCTCGGTGTCGAACCTCGTTTGGTGCTCGATAATTGTTTCCGCCCCGCCGAACGAGTGGAAAACCCGCCGCGTGACGCGTTCCTGGACACCGGAAATCTCGCCCTGGAAAAGCATGATTACGCGATGGCAGCCGATGCCTTCCAGCTCGGCTTGAAGAAATTCCCGAACGATCCCGACATGGAATCCGGGCTGGCCAAAGCTTTCGAATCCGGCGACCAGAAGGAAATGCTCCAGCACCTCGAGGCCTCGCTGGAGGGTAATCCGCACCAGGTCTCCAGCCTCTTGATGATCGCCAGCCGCATGATCGACGCTGAGGAATACGAGCAGGCCGAAGAGCAACTCGCCGCCGCGCTCAAGGTGAACCCTCATTGTCCAGAGGCTTGGGCGTATCGCGCGGTGTTGGCCAAGTTGAGGAATGACACAGTCGAATTCGAAAAGGATCGGCAGGCAGCGCTTGAGTTTTGGCGGAGCAATCCGGAAGTGGATTACCTAATTGGCCAAAAGCTCGCGCGGAAATATCGATTCGACGAAGCTGCGGCCGAGCAAAAACATGCATTGGAATTCAGTCCCACTTATCTCCCGGCGCGCCGTGAACTTTCGGAAGATTTGCTGCGCCTCGGCCGCGAATCCGAGGGCTGGGACTTGGCGCAGGATGCTCACAATCAAGACAGTTACGACGTCACGCTCTACAATTTGGTCAAGCTCCACGACCAGATGACCAAGTATCAAACGCTGACCAACGCGGATTTCGCCGTTCGCATGACAGCCCACGAAGCCGCGCTTTACGGAGATCGCGTGTTGGATTTGTTGAACCGCGCCAAGGCAACTCTGTCCGCCAAATATGGAGTGACGCTGACCAACGTGACACAGGTCGAAATTTTCCCCGAGCAGAAGGATTTTGCCGTGCGCACATTTGGCATGCCGGGCAACCCCGGTTATCTCGGCGTGTGTTTTGGTTCTGTCATCACGGCCAACAGCCCGGCCTCGCAGGAGCCGAATCCCGCCAATTGGGAGGACGTTTTGTGGCACGAATTCTGCCACGTCATCACGCTGACCGACACGCGCAATCGCATGCCGCGCTGGTTGAGCGAGGGGATTTCCGTTTACGAAGAGCGCCAGGCAAATCCGACGTGGGGCGAGCGGATGAATCTTGCATACCGCGAGATGATTCGCGAAGGCAAATTGACTCCGATCAGCAGATTGAGCGGCGCGTTTTTGTCGCCGAAAAGTTCCGAAGATTTGCTGTTCGCCTATTATGAGTGCTCGCTGGTGGTGGAATTTTTAGTGCAGCAACACGGCTTCGACACGCTCAAATCGATCCTGCAAGACTTGCGCGACGGAAAGGAAATCAACGAAAGCATCGCGGCCCGCACGATGCCAATGGCGAATTTGGAATTGAAGTTTTCCGAATTCGCCCGCGAGAAAGCCAATGCGCTCGCCCCGAAGGCGGATCTGCAAAAGCCGCCCGCCGAAATGGGGGCGGCAGGGGAACCGTCTCCAATCGATGAAGACACGCTGTTTCGTCGGCGTACCGGCGGGCCGGCACCGGCAGGATCCGATCCGCGTACAAATGGTTCGGCTGACACATGGAACATGGCGCATGCCAATAATTATTATTCGCTGATGTCCCGCGCCCGTGGCTTTATCGAGGATAAGAATTGGGCTGCTGCGAAACCATTGCTGGCTGCGGCAGCCGATGCATATTCTGGCGAACGTCGCGCCGAAAATCCTCTCTGGCTTCTGGCCGTGACCGAGCGAAATCTTTTCGAGACCAACGCCGAATATGCCACACTCCAAAGATTGGCCGAGCACGAATCGGATTTCGTCGATCTCTATCGCCGTTTAATTGACATTGGTGTTGACCGCAAGGATTGGCAATCCGTCGCGAAATATGCCCAGTTGCTGCTTCAAGTCGACCCGCTGATTCCGGCCCCGTATGAAGCGTTGGGCAAAGCCGGTGACGCAATGGGACAGCGCGATCTTTCAATTGCCGCATATCAAAAAATGCTGCTGCTCGACCCGCCCGATCCGGCGGAAGTTCATTTCCAACTTGCCCGCCTTCTTCACGCCCGGGGGGGCGCGGAAGCCGAGGCGAAACGGCATGTTTTGCAAGCGCTTGAAGACACGCCGCGTTTTCGCGAGGCGCAATTGCTTCTCCTTGAAATTGAGGGACGCTCTTGAGGCCGATTTCAAAATGGCCGCTGTTCACCGCTGTCCTTGTGCTTGCGGGTCTGTGCGCCGCGCAGGAGCGATTCGGTGGGGGAAGAGGCGATGGATGGGGCGGCGGCGGACATCGGGGCGGCCGGTTTTCCACGGGGCCAATCGTCCGCACTGAAGGCGGGGACGACGTAAACGAGGACACTGTTCGCACCGCGCGTGAAACGGCATCCCACAGCACCGGCACTCCCGATTGGACAAACGAACCGGGTTTTGAGAGGGATGTTTTTACTTTCGCGCGCGTCATATATAAATACGACAAGACGCAGGTTCCCAGCATGTTCGGCTGGATCAACGATTATCCTGACAGCGATTTGAATCTCTCCTACCGTTTGCAGCAATTGACCGCGATAAAAGTCGATCCAAACGGCCGCACGATCAAACTCACCAACGACGATCTTCCAAACTACCCATTCATCTACATGGTCAAGGCGGGCCGCATGGAATTGCGCGACGAAGAAGTCCCCATTTTGCGGCGCTACCTGATGAGCGGCGGCGCGTTGATGGCGGATGATTTCTGGGGCAACGACGATTGGGATCGATTTGAAACGCAGATCAAACGCGTTTTGCCGGATCGGAATTGGATCGAGCTTCCATTGACGCATCCGGTTTTCAAAACCGTGTTTCCTTTGAACGAAAAGTCGTCCGTGCAGGATTTGCAGGTGCCATCCATCCACGTTTGGGAACGCAGTGGCCACTCATATCGCGGGGGACCTGACACCCACGAAATGCACGTCCGCGCCTGGCTCGATGACAGGCAGCGCATCATGATCATCGCCACCCATAATTCCGACAATGGCGACGGCTGGGAGCGCGAAGGCGAAAACGAGGAATATTTTAAGACATTTTCGGAAACTCGCGCTTATCCGCTCGGGATCAATATTATTGTTTACCTAATGACGCATTAAATGAACGCCACTGACATCGCTTCCGCTCCACCACTAATAAATCCCGTCGAGGAACAACGCGCCGCCGTCGAGCGTCTCGCCGCAGGTAAAACCCGCATTGAAGCCGAGTTGGCCAAAGCCATCGTTGGTCAAAAGGAGGTGATCGAACAAATCATGCTCGCGCTCTTTTCCGGCGGGCATTGTTTGATTACCGGGGCGCCGGGATTGGCCAAGACGCTTCTCGTCAAATCCATCGCCCAGATTTTCCATCTGAAATTCCAGCGCATCCAATTCACGCCCGACCTCATGCCCGCGGATATTACCGGCACGGAAATTTTGCAGGAGGGGAGCGACGGCCGCAAAATGACATTCGTGCAAGGACCGATCTTCGCCAATATGGTGTTGGCCGACGAAATCAACCGCACACCTCCCAAGACGCAAGCCGCGCTGCTCGAAGCGATGCAGGAGCATCAGGTCACAGCCGCTGGAATTCGCCACTCGCTGCCAGAGCCGTTTTATGTGCTCGCGACGCAAAATCCAATTGAAATGGAAGGCACCTATCCGCTGCCCGAGGCGCAGTTGGACCGCTTCATGTTCAACGTGGTGATCAACTACCTGCCTGAGTCCGACGAGGTCGCCGTGGTGGAGCAAACCACCGCCCGCCGCGCTGCGCCCATTGAACCGATTTTTACCGGCAAAGACATTTTAGAATTCAACGAACTGGTGCGGCAGGTTCCCATTTCGCAAACTCTCGTCCGTTACGCCGTCCGCCTGGCGGCTTCCTCACGGCCGCAGCAACCGGGCGCCCCCGCGTTCGTGAATGATTGGGTAAGCTGGGGCGCCGGCACGCGCGCCGCGCAATTTCTCACGCTCGGGGCCAAAGCCCGCGCCTTGCTGCAAGGCCGCTCGCACGCAACAGGCGAGGACATTCGCGCATTGGCCACTCCGGTATTGCGCCACCGGATTCTTGTGAATTACCGCGCGGAGGCGGAAGGCGTCAATGTGGATACCGTCATTCGCCGTCTGATCGAAACCGTGGCCGAGCCGGGTGCGTCTTAAGATTTATGCCGGAGACACTTCCAGGACGGGAAAAAGGGTTTGTCGAGCCGAAGGCGCTGATGGCGATTCGCAACTTGGAACTGCGCGCCCGCGTCGTGGTGGAAGGCTTTTGGAACGGGCTTCATCGCAGCCCGTATCACGGTTTTTCGGTCGAGTTCACCGAATATCGTTCTTACACGCAGGGCGACGATACGCGTTATCTTGATTGGCGGCTTTACGCGAGGTCGGATCGCTACTATCTCAAAAAATTCGAGGACGAAACGAATCTTCGCTGCCACTTGCTCGTCGATTACAGCCGGTCGATGACATACCGTTCCCTTGACTACACCAAATCGGATTACGCCCGAACCTTCGCGGCGACGCTCGCATGGTTTCTTTATTCGCAGGGCGACGCAGTTGGGTTGTATTCCTTTGATGAACGTGTTCGCGATTACTTGCCCGCCCGACATCGGCACGGACACTTGCGACAGCTCATGCTCGCGCTGGAACGCGAGCCCGAGGGGCGCTCCACCAATCTGACGGAACCTCTGCGCCGCATCGCTGAGTTGTCGCGCAAACGCGGATTGGTCGTCCTGATTTCCGATTTGCTCGCACCCGTGGATGAACTGGAGCGGCACCTGGCGCACCTGACCGCGGTGGGCCACGAATTAGTGGTCTTTCAGTTGCTCGATCCAAATGAACTCGCCTTCAAGTTCGAGAACGCACTGCTATTCCACGACATGGAGAGCGAGCGCGATATTTACCTCGATCCTGCCGCGATTCGCGAGACGTATCAAAAGCGTTTGCAAGAACACGGCGAACGCGTCGAGGCGATGTGCAGCAAACTTGGCGCTGCTTTCCATCGGCTGCTGACGGATCGCGCGATGGACCTGGCGCTGCTGGATTTTCTGCGCAGCCGGGCCAGCCGGGGCAAACTCGTTCGCCGCCGCCGGCAAACCACCGCCGCGTGAACTTTCTCTCTCCATGGTTTTTGCTCGGTGGAGCGGCGATTGCCGGGCCGATTTTATTTCATCTCATCCGGCGGGCGGCAAAAGATCGCATCGATTTCAGTTCGCTGATGTTTCTGCGTCCCACGCCGCCGAAAGCGGTGCGCCGCCGCAAAATCGAGCATTTCTGGCTGCTGCTGTTGCGCTGTCTTTGCCTGCTATTGCTGGCTATTGGATTTGCCCGGCCGTTCTTTGCCCATGACATCACGCCGCCCGGCGCTTCAGCGGGCGAACGCCGCATGATCTTGCTCGTCGACACGAGCGCCAGCATGCGGCGGGAAGGAATGTGGGATAAGGCGCGCGCCGCAGCCGCCGAATATCTGGACAAGACCGAGTTGAACGACCAAGTCACCGTGATGACGTTTGACATCCAACCGCAGACGATTGTCAGTTTCTCCGACTGGGCAAGTTGGCCCTCCGGCAATCGCGCGGCGCTGGCCCGTCAGCGTTTAGAAACGGTGACGCCCGGTTGGAAGGGAACGCAACTCGGCCTTGCTCTGACGGAAGCGGCCAATTTGTTCCGCCAAAATACAGCCGACCGCCGCGAACTTGTTCTCATCACCGATTTGCAGGAAGGCGCAAAACTCAACGGGCTGCAAGGCTATCAATGGCCGGAAGGAACGCGTGTCATTCCGAAAATCATCGCCGCAAAAAAGCGGTCGAACGCGGGGTTGGAAATTCTCGAACCGCCCGCGGCTGTCTCCGGGGTCGAGGACGCCATTCACGTCCGCATCGCGAATTCCAGCGACTCAAAAATGGAAAAATTCCAGCTTGGCTGGCAGGGTGGCGGAGAGCCAATGGATGTTTATTTGACGCCAGGCCAGACGAGAACATTTACCGCGCCCAATCCAGTCGCCGCGACGGCCTCGGGCGCGCTGAAACTCACTGGCGGCGATCTCGAATACGGGAGTTTGTCTTACTACGCCGCGCCCGATGTTCAACGTGTCGCGATTTACGTTGCG
Source organism: uncultured Verrucomicrobiae bacterium (assembly GCA_963764165.1). Lineage (GTDB taxonomy): Bacteria > Verrucomicrobiota > Verrucomicrobiia > Limisphaerales > Palsa-1400 > Palsa-1400. The sequence continues at coordinate 102,080 of CAVXRD010000001.1, read as the reverse complement.
GGCGTTGGCCTCACCAACGACACGAGCGGACTTGCCTACTATATGCAGCGCGCCCTGCCGTCGTCGCCACGGTGGCAGGCCCAGCTCTCGCCCGAGTTGACAGAGCAAACTGTCTTCGGCGTGGTGGCGGAAGATTTGCCAAATTCGCAGCTCCCGGCGATGCGCACATGGCTGGAAGACGGAAAAACTGCTTTGCTCGTTTTGACGAGCGGCAACATGGGGCCGACACTGGCCGCGCTGCTGAACCTGCCCAGCGTTCAGTTGTCAGAAGCTCCGGGGGAATTTGCACTGCTGGGTTCGGTTGATTTTCAACATCCGCTTTTCAAACCATTCGACGATCCGCGCTTCAGCGATTTCACCCATATTCATTTTTGGAAGCATCGCCACTGGAATATCCCCGCCGCGGTGAACGCGCGCGTGCTGGCGAGATTTGACGACGGCGATCCAGCGCTGGCTGACGTGCCGGTGGGGAAGGGCCATTTGCTGGTGCTGGCTTCTGGATGGAGTCCGTCGGACAGCCAATTGGCCGTCTCCAGCAAATTCCCGCCTCTGCTTGAAACAATGCTCGATTGGAGCGGAGCCAGCGCGCCCGTTCGCACGCAGTTTCGCACGGGCGACGCCATTCCCGCTCCCGCTTCGGCTGGGCAGATCGTTGCGTGGACGCACGACAATCTTACGACGAATTTGCCAGCCGGAGTTGCATTTACCGCCACTGACAAACCCGGTCTTTACAAAGCGGCGTGGACGGGCCACGAGCGTTATTTCGCGGTCAACGTTCCGCTCGAAGAAAGCCGGACGGCTGTGATCTCTCTTGATGAATTGGCGCGCCTCGGCGTGCCGCTTGGTTTGGAACCCCAACTTTCCGCGCAGGCTGTTCAAGTCCGCCAGCGACATCTGCAAAACTCGGAATTGGAAAACCGGCAAAAGCTGTGGCGCTGGTTGATCGTCGGCGCACTCGCGGTTACGTTGGGGGAAATCGCGCTCGGCGGCTGGCTGGCCCGGCGCGCTGTCACAATGGAGGCAGCAACATAATGGAACCGCGCCTGCAACTCGAACTCGCGACGGCTGAACTGACGCTTCGGCGCGCCCGCCTTTGGCGCGACTTGAGTTTGTGCTGGCTCGTGATCGCGGCGGTGGTGTTGCTCGGCTGGCTTGCGCAATGGGTCACCGGCTGGACTTCCCGCGCGATGTGGCTTTTGCCGCTGGTGGGCGGATTAGTGGCGACCGTCGTCATCTTCACTCGGCACGAAAAACGCGTTGCTGATTTCAAGGCGCTCGTTGCCGCGATGGAGCATGATTTTCCGGAATTGCGTCATCTTCTTTCCGCCGCCGCCGAACAGCGGCCAGGTGAAAACGGCTTCGGATTTCTCCAATTGCGGGTGGTGGACGAAGTGCTGGCCCATCCACAGCGCGCGCTTTGGAAGCGGCAAACGGAGCGCAAGCTCGCTGTCGCAAAGTCCGGCGGATTGGCGGCGATGGCGGTTGGCGTGTTTGCGATGGTCATGCTCGCGCACACTGCGAGAAAAGCGCACTCCGTTTTCGGAGCCGTGCTGCCCGGTGGCGTGACGGTGACTCCCGGGGATGCGACCATCGAGCGCGGCTCAAGCCTCGTCGTAGCTGCGCGGTTCGGCAGCGAGCCGCCATCGGAGGCGGCGCTCGTCGTCGTTTCGGCGGCGGGAAAAACTCAGCGCCTTCCGCTGGAACGGCATTTGGCGGATCCTGTTTACGGCGCAAGCCTCGTCGAGGTTCGCGAGGACGGACAATATCACGTCGAATATCCCGGCGGAAAAACGCCGGAATATAAAATCCACGTTTTCGATTATCCGTCTCTGGTGCGGGCGGATGCCTCGCTCGTGTATCCGACATATACCGGCCTTACCAACAAGACCATCCCTGACACCCGCCGCATCAGCGCCATTACCGGGACGCAACTGACCTACAATTTTCAATTGAACAAACCAGTCAAACACGCCCGTCTCGTCAGCGGCGCGACCAATATCGACTTGACGATCGTCAGCAACGCGACCGCGCTGCTCAATGCCTACACGCTGACGAACAGCGGCAAATTCCTCCTCGCGCTGGAAGATGCGGAGGGCCGCACGAATAAATTTCCGTCCGACTTTATCTTTCAAGTGCAGACCAATCGCCGTCCAATCGTCAAAGTGGTTTCACCGCGTGGCGATCAGCGGGTCTCGCGATTGGAGGAGCTTCAACTGCGCGGTGAAGCTTCGGGGGAATTCGGTTTGGTCAAGTATGGCATCGGGTTTGGAATCGCCGGGCAAAATCCCAAGCTTGTGGAACTGGGTGGAGGCGCAGCGTCCAAGCAGAAGGCGGCCTTTAATTACATGATACCGCTCGAAAACATGAATTTGGATGAAGACCAAGTTGTCGGCTATTTCGTTTGGGCAGATGACATTTGGCCGGATGGAAGAACCCGCCGCACGATGAGCGACATTTATTTTGCCGAGATTCGGCCCTTTGACGAAATTTTCCGCCAGGACCAATCCGGCGCAGGCGACGATTCGGATCAAGGCAGCCAGGGTCAGAAGGGCGGGCAGGGGAATGAGGACGTCAAATTGGTGGAATTGCAAAGGGACATAGTCGTCGCCACCTGGAAACTGCAACAGAACGGAGCACCATGAAAACACGTTGGACACTTTACTGCATGAGCGGTTGGTTTTGCGCTCAACTGGCTGCCGCCCAGCCCGCGACGACTCCAGCGGGAGGGGAAAATGCCGCCGCCAATGACATCGCGACAGTGGATGAATCGCAAAAGCAGGCGCTCGATCAGGCGAAGGAACTCTTCTCAAGATCGCAGGATCCGACCGAGCGCAGCCGTTTGCAACTTGCCATGGAAAACATGGAAAAGGCGGACAAAGCGCTACAGGCCGCCCAGAAAAACCCGGCCGATTTATCAGCCGCCATCGAAGCGGAACAGGCTGCCTATCAGGCAGTGCTGCAATTGACGCCGCGCGAATTTCGAGTCACGCGCAACCGCAAAAAAAGCAAGGGCGGCAACAGTTCAGGCCAGCCTAATCAGAAGCAGATGGACCAACTCGAATTGACCAGCGAGGAAAATCGTTACGAGACGGAGAAACAGGCCAGCGCCCCGCAGACTCCCGCGCAAAAGGAACAGCTTGAAACCGCCAACCGTTTGAAGGAATTGGCCCAGCGCCAGCAGGATTTGAATGATCGCCTGCGCGAATTGCAAACCGCGCTGCAGCAGGCTCGCGATGAGAAAGAAAAAGAGGAAATCAAACGCGAATTGAAGCATCTCGCCGACGAAGAAAAGCAGATGTTGAATGACCTGGACGAGTTGCATCAAAAACTCGACCAGGCGCAGGATTCCAGCGCGCTTTCGCAGACGGCCAAGGGCTTGGACCAGGCGCGTTCCGAGACGGAGAAAGCGGCCCAGGATTTGGCCAACGAATCCGTTTCGCAGGCGCTGGCCTCCGGTTCGCGGGCGCAGCAGAGCATGCAGAATTTGCGCGAAGGATTGCGCGGCCAGACCTCCAGCCAATTCACCCAGCAGATGCGTCAACTGCAAAATCAGGCGAGAGACTTGTCGCAGGAAGAGGAGAAAATTGGCCAGACGCTTCAAAATATGCAAGGCCCCGACCATCAAACGCTCGATGACGAAAAGCAGCGGCAGGATCTTGTAAAGCGAATGAGCCAACAGGAGAGCGCCCTGACGAATCTTCTTTCTACCATGCAGGATCTGACTGAAAGAGCCGAGAGCACCGAGCCGCTTTTGTCCGAACAGCTTTACGACACGTTGCGCCACTCCGGTCCGATGCACATTGATAGCGCATTGGATACGACGCGCCAGCTCGTGGATCGCGGATTTCTCGACAAAGCGGCCCAAGTGGAAAATTCCGCCCGCACGAACATTAACGATCTCAGCCAGCGCATCGAAAGGGCGGCCGAAAGTGTTCTGGGAAGCCAGGCGGATGCGTTGCGGTATGCGCAATCGGAATTGGATAAACTGACCAAGGAAGTGGGGCAGGGGCTTGGAGGAGAAACAAATCTTTCCGGTTCGGAAGCGAGTGGCGGCGGCCCAAGCACCAATTCGTTGGCGACACGAACGAATGCGGTGCCCGGCGCGGGCCGGACGGGCCAAACAAATTTGGCGGGCGCGGCGAACGCAAAAGAAAACGCAAATTCTCGCAACGGCCAGCCCGGCGAAACAGCCGCCCGCAATGGGTCGCAATCTCGCCAAGGAAAAGACGGACAGCGGCAACCTGGACAAAGCGGACAAGGGCAGCAGGGACAGGATGGCCAGCCCCAATCGGGCGAAGGCCAATCAGAGAACGCCAACACCGAGGGAAATGCAGAGGGTGGCCAAGGGGGCAAAGATACTCTAAGCAAGTTGGTTCAACAAAGCCGCGCCGGAAATCGCAACGCAAACGCCGGCGGTGGCGCGAATGGCGTCGACGCGAGAGGCCCGATCACCGGTGGTGATTTTGCCAATTGGGCGGATCGCATGCGCGACGTGGAGCAAGTTGTTGACTCGACGGAATTGCGCAACCGTCTCGCGACCCTGCGGGAGCGCGTTGCGGCCTATCGCGCCGATTACCGTTTGCATGACCGCAAGCCCACATTTTCCGCGGTGAAAGAAAACGTGGTGCAGCCGATGATTCAGGCCCGCGCGGAGATTCAGGAAGCTTTGGCCCGCATCGAAAACTCGCACAGCCTCGTGCCCCTCGACCATGACCCGGTGCCTGATAATTACGCAGAGCTGGTGCGCAAGTATTACGAAAAATTGGGAGGAGGTCAGTGATTGTCTTTTCCGCCCGCGGGTGGATGTTTCCAGTTTTGGCGGTGATGATGGTGCTTGCCTTGGCGCTTGTTTGGGCGGGCAGCCGTGGCGCTGCCGGACGCAATGTGCGCCTCGGTTGCGGGCTGCTCAAACTCGCCGGTTTGTTGACCCTGGCGCTTTGCCTGCTTGAACCCATGCGCGTTGGCCAGCGCGCGCGGCCCGGGGCGAACATCTTCGCGGTGCTGGCCGACCAAAGCCAAAGCCTGCGCGTTAAAGACAACGGCGAAAGTGAATCTCGCGGCGATTGGCTGCGCCGCCAATTGACCAACGATTCCAGCGGCTGGCAGAAAACTCTCGAAGACAATTTCCAGGTGCGCCGTTACACCTTCGACGCAAACGTCCAGGACGTCCACGATTTCGCCGGTCTCGAATTTGACGGCAACGCCACCGCCCTCGAACACGCCTTGCGCAGCGCGGCGGACCGGTGGCGCGGCCAGCCGGTGGCGGGAGTTTTGTTATTTACAGACGGCAACGCCACGGACGCGACCGCCGCCTTGGCTGGATTGGAAAATGTCCCGCCCGTTTATCCGGTGGTGGTCGGCAGCGCGTCCGGTTTGCGCGACATTGCGCTTGATAAAGTCAGCGTCAGCCAAACCGCTTTCGAAGACGCGCCAGTGACAGTCCAGGCAGAAGTGAATGCGCACGGCTTTTCCGGCTCCGATGTCGTGGCTCGCCTGGTCGAAGTAACGAGCGGCATGTCCAATGTCGTCACGCAGCAGGACAAATCAGCCAGCGGGGAGGAAAGCGCGCTGAGCTTTCGTTTTCAAATTCAACCTGACAAACCGGGATTGCATTTTTACAAAGTGGAAACCCGCGTCCGCGACGAATTGGGCGGCTCGGCGGAATCGCGCGAGGCGACGCTGGCCAACAATCAGCAAATCGTCGCAGTGGATCGCGGTGAAGAGCCGTTTCGCGTTCTTTACGTGGGCGGCCGTCCAAATTGGGAATTCAAATTCCTGAACCGCGCCATTGAAGACGACCCGCAAGTCCACATGCCTGCCGTCATCCGCATCGCCAAGCGCGAGCCAAAATTTGCTTTCATGGGCCGCGCTGGTGAATCCAGCAATCCGCTTTACCGCGGCTTCGGTGGCACCGACGACGAGACGGCGCGATACGACCAGCCAGTCATCATGCGTTTGAACACGAAGGATGAGCTTGAGCTTCGCGGCGGTTTTCCAAAGACAGCCGAAGAGCTTTTTCGCTACGACGCTGTCATTGTGGGCGACACGGAGGCGGACTTTTTCACCCACGATCAGATGGTATTGCTCCAGCGTTTTGTTTCCGAACGCGGAGGCGGTTTTCTGATGCTGGGCGGCGCGGAATCGTTTCGCCAGGGGAACTACGCGGGGACGGTAATTGCCTCGATTTTGCCCGTTTACCTCGACCGCCCGGCGCTCAACGAATCGAGTGACAAGTGGAAGCTGGATCTCACCCGCGAAGGCTGGCTGCAACCGTGGACGCGCCTGCGCTCCACCGAGGCCGAGGAACGCGAGCGCCTGGACGGAATGCGCCCTACGAGTGTGCTGAACGTGGTGCGGGATGTAAAACCCGGCGCCAGCGTGCTGGCCACCGTGGTGGACGAAAATAATAACAAACATCCCGCCCTCGCCGTGCAACGCTTCGGCCTCGGGCGCACCGCCGCCATCATGATCGGCGATTTGTGGCGCGCCGGCATGCGCGACGAGGCTGCCCAAAAAGATCTCGCCAAATCCTGGCGGCAACTCGTGCGCTGGCTCGTGTCGGACGTTCCCACCCGCGTTGCCATCCACGCCGAAACCGGCGCAGATGGGAATCCCTCGTTGGTCCGGCTCGTCGTCAAAGTGCGCGACGAGGAATACAAGCCGATGGACAACGTCAATGTTCAGTTGACAATTCGCCCGGCGCAATTGTCGACCAACACGTCCACCAATGATTTGCAACTGCTGGCGGACGCGTCGTCCAGCGAAGCCGGAACGTATCAGCGCGATTACGTTCAGAACGATGCGGGCGCGCGCATCGCCGAGGCCATTGCGACCCGCGCCGACGGCACAGTGATCGGCCGCGCCAAGACTGGATGGGCGATGGATCCGGCGGGGCAGGAATTTCATTCGCTGACGCCGAACCGCGCTTATTTGGAAGCGCTGGCCAAACGCACCGGCGGCGAGGTGCTGACGGTGGACGCGTTGCCAGATTTCGTGCGAAAACTTCCGCAGCGCAAGGCGCCGGTCATGGAGTCGTGGAGCAAGCCGCTGTGGCAGGAACCGGCGGTCTATTTGTTTGCCCTCGGCTGCTTTGTGGCGGAGTGGGGAATCCGCCGCTGGAAGGGATTGCCGTGAGAATTTTTCTTTCGGTCCTTCTTGCGATTTGCGTGGGGACTTCCTTCGCTCGCGCTCAAACGAACGACGCACGCACGTTGGTTCTCGTTGTCGGCGCTGCGGGTGAGCCGGCGTTCGAAACGCAATTTTCCGAATGGGCCAATTTGTGGGAAAAGGCCGCGGAAAAAGGCGGATTTCGTGTCCGCACCGTTGGACTCGAGAAAGAATCGGCGACGAATGATTTGACGCAATTATTGACAGTCCTATCCGAGAAAGCCGCCAACGGCACTGGCGAACTGTGGCTGGTTTTCATTGGGCACGGAACATTTGACGACGGCGGCGCGAAATTCAATTTGCGCGGTCCCGACATTTCCGCAACGAACCTTTCGAATGCATTGAAATCCTGCCGCCGCCCGCTGGCGATTATCCAATGCGCCTCGGCCAGCGGGCCGTTTCTGACGGCGTTGTCCGCGCCGGGCAGGGTGGTTGTCACTTCCACGCGCAGCGGATATGAAGTCAATTTTTCGAGATTTGGCGGTTACATGGCGCGCGCCATCGGCGATCCTAAAGCCGACCTTGATCACGACGGGCAGGTTTCGCTGCTGGAGGCGTTTCTAACCGCATCGCGTCAAGTCGAACAATTTTATCACGAGCAGGGACGGCTGATGACGGAGCATGCGCTGATCGATGACAACGGCGATGGCCTTGGCACGCCGCCGGAATGGTTTCGGGGAGTGCTGGCCGTGAAGAAAGCGGACAAAGGCAAATCGGTCGATGGCGTGCGCGCCAATCAGATGTTCCTCGTCCGTGGGAAAGAGGAGCAGGCCCTGGCACCTGCCGCCCGCGCCCGCCGTGATGAATTGGAACAACAGCTCAGCGCGCTGCGATCGAAGAAAAGCTCGATGACTGAGGACGCATACTACAGTCAAGTCGAAAAAATTATGGTCGAAACCGCGCGGCTATATGAGCAGAAGTAGGCAGGGACGCCTCGCCGAGGCGTCTGATGCCGTGGCAGTTTCGAGCATGTTCTTCTTTTCAAACGCTCGGCCCGAAAAGACTTTTGGCTTGCCCCGATCTCTGCGCGAATTTATACGCCTGCAAACTTCCACCTCCCCCAGACGCCTCGGCGAGGCGTCCTTACCTTTATGGGTCGCTTCGCGAATTATTCTTGCGGGTAGACTAGGATCCGGTCATGAACGAGCACGATCAGGTCGGCCTTGCCATCGCCGGTGACATCCGCGACGGCGGCTTCACGCGGCTCGGCGCCGTCGTTGCGGCGGGAGCGGAAGGTGCGCTCTTCAAATACCTGCCAGCGGTTCGCCGGAACGAGTTTGTTCGGCTTTTCGAACGTGACGAGATCGAGGTAATTCTTCGAGGTCTCAAGGAACACGAGATCTTTGCGGCCATCGTGATTAAGGTCGCCGGACACCACGTCGCGAAGATAACCATCCTTGATCGGCGTTTCGTAGCTGTCCAATTCCTCAAGGCGCCAGACGCTGCCGCTGGTCGCCATCGTGCCGACCGCGTTGACGCCCACGAGAGCCACGCAATTTGCGTTGGTCGAGCCAAGCCCCACCGGTTTCAAGGTGGTGAATTCACTGTAAGGCAGCGGCATGTTGCGCACCACCTGCCACACGCCCGCCTTGTCGCGCTCGCTCAAGGTGAGCTGCTTCTTTTCTGCGTCAAGAAGAAATATCGAGGCAATGCCGTTGGCGCCGTTCTTCAACGGAGCGGCTCCGACGATGCGCGAATCGCGCGACGCGCCGTTGATTTGCTCTTTCACGAAAAAGTTCCAGGATGGCTTGCCGTTGGTGGCTTTGTCATTGTCGGCTTTCAGCACGACCGCGCGGATGAAATTTTTCTGGGCCAGCAGCAGCTCCGGTTTGCCGTCGCCGTCCACATCGGACACGCTCAGCCATGGATCTTCCGCGCTGCCGCCGGGAGGCAAAACGTCCGCTTCCTCGAAGTTCAAATTATCCTCCTTCTGCACCAGCACCTTGATTTTCTCGTAAGGAATCAGGATGACGAGATCGGCCAGCCCGTCCTGGTTCGCGTCGTGCATGGTCATGGAGGAGGGCATCGATTTGAAATCGCTGCTCAGCGTTTGCCGATGGCTTGTTCCGTCCGAGTGGCGGGTGACAAGCACGCGGTTGGTGTCCTGCTCCACGATCACCGCCAAGGTCGGTTTTGCGCCAGATTGCAGTGCGCCCACCGCCATCGTCAGCGGCTTGCCGTCAAGAGGAATAATCGTCGGGAACGCGATGCGCCCTTTTTCGTCGAGCTTCGTCACGCCCACTTGATGCTCATCGCTGCTCAAGAGGAAAATGTCGGGATGGCCGTTTCCTTCCCAATCACTCACCGCCAATTCGCTCACGCCGACAAAGGTCGGGAAGGTCTTGGCCGCCGCGAGCGAGCCGTCGGGCTTTTGCAAATAAAGGCTCAATTGGCCGCTGTCGGGTTCGGCTACCAGTAGATCCGGCAAACCGTCGCCATTGACATCCGCCCACAACACGCCGCGATGCGCGCGGGTCGTCCGGCTCAAAGGGAAGACCTGAAACTGGCCCTGTTTGAAACTCCCGGAAAGCGGCTCGGCCGGCTTCTGGATAAAATGCGAAACAGCCGCGCGCCCGGAATTCGCGGCGATGCTCACGACCTCGGTTTTGTGATCGCCCGTCAGGTCATCCGCCAGATAGGAGCGGACTGGCGGCATCGTAAAGTAGATTTCCGGGCCAAGTTCGCCCACGGAGTTTTGCAGGCGAAAACGGAACGGATTCGGGCTGTCCCAATTTATCAAAAGGAGATCGTCGCGCCCATCGCCATCAATATCGAGGACTTGCGCCGCGCGGACATCGCCGGAGAACGGAATTTTCTGCGGTTCGGCCAGAGTGTGGTCTGCGTTCTGCGCGAGAAAATAAAGATTGTTTTCGCCCAGCAAAACGAGATCAGTGCGCTTGTCGCCATTCAAATCCCCAGAGCAGAGGGCATTGACAAACAATTGCCCGTCATCGATGGGCCATCGCTTGGGTGTGCTCCAGGTGTTGCTGCCCTGATTGTATTGCACCACCAACTCCTTCGGCTCGCCGTAATACGCGAGATCCGGCTTTCCGTCGCCGTTCAAATCCGCGACCACCAGCGAGGAAATGCGCTTCTCTGAGGCAATGGCGTCAACGCGAAAGCGGGAGTCCGGTGGCAATTCGTTGATTTCGCGGCGCCCGATGAGCTGTGTGACAATGGCGTTGGTCTTTCCGGTTTGATTGTAGAGAATGTTAATCTTGGAACGTTTGTTGTTGACAACCACCAAATCGATCAATCCGTCGCCATCGATATCGGCGGCGTGGAGCAGGGCGACACTGTCATCAATGGGATAAATCTCCGGGCCGGTAAACCCGAACGAAGGCAATTTTTCGCCGGTGGGCACAGAGCCCGCGACCGCGGTCAACGCCATCCCAACGCACAAACAGAGTCCAGCGACAGAGTGCAGTTTCAACATAACAGACGCAACGTGCCACCAGACCGCCCCCCGCGCCAGTCTTATCAGCCCCCTTCCCGATTCGGCTGGAATTACGTCGGCGCTCATGAATTTTTCAAAATCTGGCGATAATTGCCGATAATGACCATCATTTGGCGTTTTGGCGGAGTCCTCCAACCGCGCGGTTTTCACAACTTTTTTCAAAAAGAACCTTTGTTTGCCTATGTTTACCTTGGTTTACCTATGTTTTCATATAATGAATGCGAACCAAGGCATGCGCTCCAAGAATCGCTGCCCGACACGATAGCCGGCCGACGGCTCGGGCAAAAACCACCGTCCGTTCTCCGTCCATTTCTCTCCGTCCTATTATTTATAGGCATGGCGGCACTTTGGCACATCGCCGGGCAGACAGAAAACCTACCAGAGGTTTTTTGGCGCGATTTTTGGAGAAAAAATGCGGAAAATTGAATTTGGAGCGATCGGAGCCAGGCCGTTGACGCCTTTTTCCTCTTTGGGACTTTTTACAACAAGGAAACGAAGGCCGCGAAGAAATGCCGTTCCTGCGCCCAACGTGACCAGAGGCACTTTGTCTGCCAGTATTCGCTCGTAACGGGGCTGAAACAGGCCGGCGCCCCGGCTCATGGTGTCACGCGGAATCGGAAATATTCCTGTAATGAGGTGGGGTCGATGCTGTTCGTGTAAGAAAACACGCCGCCTTTGTCAAATTGATTGGTGTAGACGGGGTTCCAGATCTGCCTGGGCGCAGTGAGGTTTGGCGCGCTAAACAGAATGAACTTCGCATCGGCATTGGACAATCCGCCAACTCCCGTGACGACCACATTGGAGGCCGTGACGGCAGGGGCGCAGATTTTCACTGCTGGGGAAAGAACACCCGACGCAAATTCGTAGTCCCCAGATGCGCTTGCGGTGAGACTGGTGACCAGCAAAGTGAAGGTGCCGCAATTCGTAGCCTCGAAGGCCACCGAGGCAAGTCCTTGGTAACCGTTCGCGGTGCTCAAGAGCGAGCCATCGGGTCCATATAAACTGAAGCTGGAGGAGAAATTCGTTGTCACTAACTGCGCGTTAATCTCGTCGGACGCGCAAGCGTTGAAAGCCCATCGGTCCAAGCCGGCGGGGCTTAGAATTCCGCTGTTAGTGCCGCCGCTGGCCAACAGGAAGGCCGGGACACTAAACGGCTGCGAGAACTGGGCCAGCCGCAATGCGTAGGAGCCGGTTCCGCCTACTTGCCCTTCCACCAGCACGGTGTACTCGCCACCGTTGGTGGCGGCAAACGGGCCGAAGGATATGTCCTGGGCATCGCAGCAACTGTTATTGAACAGCACGGTGCCATCCGGACCGTAGAGGCAAAGAAACCCGTAGAAATTGGTCGTGGCCAATCGCAGCGCGAAGTTGTCCCCGGCGCTGGCGGTGAACGACCATAGGTCCAGGCCTCCGAGATTGAGCATTCCCAGGTTGTCGCCGCCATTGGCAATTGTCAAAGGCGGCACGCTAAAGGGCTGGTCGATCTGCGCCAGACGCAGCGCATACGAGCCAGTTCCGCCCTCTTGCGCTTCCACCAGCACGGTGTATTTGCCGCTGTTGGTGGCGGAAAACGGGCCGAATGAATCATCCGGGCCGGCGCAGCAACTGATATTGTATAATACCCTTCCATCCGGCCCATAGATGCTGAGGATGCCAGCGAAATTAGTCGTGGCCAATCGCACCGCGAAATTATCGCCTGTGTTGGCGGTAAACGACCATAGGTCCAGATCTCCGAGGTTGAGCATTCCTATGTTCTCGCCACCATTGGCCATCGCCACAGGCGGCACACTGAACGGCTGTGAAATCTGGGCCAAACGGAGCGCATACGAGCCGGTTCCACCCTCTTGCGCTTCCACTAGGACGGTGTATGCGCCGCTATAGGTGGCGGTAAAGGGGGTGAGCGAGTCATCCGGGCCAGCGCAGCAAGCATTGTTGTATACCACCGTGCCATCCGGCCCGTAAATGCCGAGGATGCCGGCGAAATTGGTCGTGGCCAGGCGCAGCGCGAAAGTGTCCCCGGCGTTAGCGGTGAATGACCATAGGTCCACATCTCCGAGGTTCAGCCATCCGAAATTTGCGCCTGCGTTGGTCAGCGCCACCGGCGGCACGCTGAGTGGCTGGGCTATCTGGGCCAAGCGCAGCACATAAGAGCCTGTTTCGCCGTCTTGCGCTTCCACTAGCGCGGTATATTGGCCGCTATTGGTGGCGGTGAAGGGGGTGAACGAGAGATCCTGCCCGGGGCAGCAAGTGTTGTTGAATAACACCGTGCCATCCGGTCCGGTCAAAATTAGGGCGCCATAGAAATTGGTGGTGGCCAAACGCAACGCGAAATTATCCCCTGCGTTAGCGGTGAACGACCATAGCGCCAAGCCTCCGAGCTCCAGCGTGCCCACGTTCTCGCCGCCGTTGGTCAGCGCCACCGGCGGCACGGCAAATGGCTGGGATAACTCCGCCAGACGCAGCGTGTAGGAGCCGTTGCCGGCGCCGTTGTAGCTGCTGACGAGCACCGTGTAAACACCGCTTTGGGCGGCCTGGATCGCCACGCTGTCATCAATACCATTATAGTCCTCCGCCACCCGTGCGCCGTCGGGCCCAAACAGGTCGAACTGCGGGGGGAAATTGGTGGAGGCCAGATTTAACACCACGGTGTCCCCTGCGTTGGCGTTAAATGTCCATGCATTCGTTCCGCCGGAAGTGATTGTTCCGGTGTTGTCGCCGCCATTTACAAGGGGCGTCGATGTCTGCGCTGCGGCAATGCCCGCTCCCAGGATGGTGAGAAACAGACAAGCCCAGAGACAGGGGAATCGGCGAATGGGCCTGGGGAGATTTGGATTCATTATTTTTTTCATAAGTCTTCGTGATTATTGTTAATGTGTCAAGCTTGCCGAGTTGGTTCATCCATAAGGCAAAGCGCGCTCGCGCCTCAAAAAGCATGCGCATAACGCATCAACATGATTTTTTTGACAAATCGCAGCCTTAGTCCACCATCCAGACCCAATCGCCTTCCTTGCCGTTGGAACCGCTTTGGCCGCCATGATCGGTTTCACTCCAGCCAATCGAGTATAAAAGAAATTTCCCATCGTCCGTGCGGTGATAATGCGGCGGCTGGCCACCGATAGGGTCGCGTGGAATTTTATCAATGAGTTGAGGCGCGAGCACATCCAGAGTGGAAGGATATTCGCCGTGAGCCAGCCGATAACGCTCCAACGCACAGGCCACCCGCGCCTGGCCGACCTTGGTTTGATTAAGCGCCAGGGCCTTTTGGCTGCGGGTGAAATTGGGAATGGCTACGGCCGACAGGAGATTGAAGGGCGATGGGTGGTCTGCCACGGCCTCGACGGACGAAATCGCGGCGGTGATTTGGTGCGGAACAACATCGTCCCGCTGGCGAGGCAGGCCTTCAGCCAATTTTTGTTCCTGGTTGGCGAAGACAACCAGGTTCTGGTAAATCCAGCCTTGCGGCAGCATAGGAGGAAACCAGAATCCTGACGTTTTGTTTCCTGGCTGATTTCTGGCCTTCTCCCAGTAGCTTGCAGTCTCGATGTGGTGGATGCCGGCGGGCAGTTCGAATGCGATCCCTTGCACCACGTACGGACGCAAATTGATTTCATCGAGCTGCGCCTGAAGCGCGGCTAGCTGCGGTTCACGCCACACCTGCAGCCGCATCCCATCACCGATGGTGTCAACATAAAGTCCGGCGAAGGCTACGTCGATCATGGCCGAAACCAATGTCGTGCCCTTGCCTGACGGGCGGAACTCCAAGGTGCGGCGCAATTGATTCAGCAAGGTGAGTGCGTCCAAAGCTTTCTCAGGCTGCCCGAGCACCATGTGACATTTGGCCAGCGCCGCCAGATTTTGCGCGAGGTTGCGATACGCGACGAAGTTTGGCACCAGCCCATTGAAATCGTCATAGTCTCCTTCCAGGCGCGCATAGGGACGCTGCAGTGCTTTGTAAACAAAAACGAGATCGGGCTCCATGCTGTGGCTCCACGACACAAAATCAGCGGCCTGATAGGACTCCCACGTTGTCACGCGGTATGAATTGCTGCCAGTCGGTTCAACTCGCGCCCCGGCTCCATCCGATTTGGGACCGAGCTTCTTGCAGAGGAATGTGTCCAATTCCTTGAGAGTCGGAGTGGACTGGCATTGCAAAAAGATTTGGGCGGGCCGCACTTCGTCAAGCGCTTTGGCCATGATGGGGTAGAAAGGTCCATGATCCCGGGGATCCACCGCTGTTGGTCCCAGTGCCTGGTTCATCAACTGGGCCGCCTCCGCTTCCGCCAATTTCCCATCGGCCCATTGCAACACAGTGGAACTGCCAGGCGGATTTGTGCCCGGCAAACCGATTGTCACGTTGGCCACGGCAAATCTATTGGTGTTCTGATTCAGGCCGGGAAAATTCAGCTTTTTGGTGAATTCATTCCCGCCTCTGCCTTCAAACCATTTTTGCATCTCCGGCACGCCGAAGACGTTTTGGTCAGTCGGCACTGGCGGAGGCGTGTAAGACGACCAGTCAAGGACGACCCCTTTGGCTTTGAGCTCGCGCTTGCAATTGTCCCAGGCACGGCGGCCCCGCCAATCTTCTTCGGCGTAGAACAGCGCGATGGTCGCGGCAAAAACGAGCAGACCCGTAACCACATAACGCCGACGGCGGCGCGGCCCTGTTTGAGATGATGATGCAATGGAGGCAGTCGGAGTTTGTTCAGTGCTCATGGCAGGTCTTACGGTTCAAGTTTGCCATCCAGGTTAATCGTCGGGTCTCGTTGCTCCGGCTTGGTGTGGAGGACGTAAACGGCCAGCCAGACGGCCAGGAGCAAGCCCATCAGCAGCCCGGCCAGGACCGCGCCGGCCACCACGGCCATCATTTTGTGGCGTCGCAGCAGTTTTTGGAGCCGATATATGTGGCCGGGAGGCCGCGCCAGAACCAATTCACTGCGCAAATACCGCTGCATGTCGGAAGCCAGGCCGCTGGCCGTCTCGTAACGCCGCGTGCGGTCTTTCTCCAGGCACTTCATGACAATCCAGTCCAGATCGCCCCGCAGTTGGTGGAGCAGTTTCGAACTGTCGGTGGATCGGCGTTTGGCCGTGGTGGTTAATTCCGCGTCTTGGAGAGTCATGAAGCGGGTGCTGGGGCGAACCGGCTCCTGTTCCCGGATGATCTTGCGCATCGCGTCCACTCCGGAGGCCATCAGTTCCTTGGAATCGAACGGCGTGCTGCCGGCCAGCAACTCGTAGAGCAGGACTCCGAGGCTGTAAATATCGCTGCGGGTATCAATGTCCAGGCCGCTCATCTCCGCCTGCTCAGGACTCATATAGGCAGGTGTGCCGATAAATTGATGCAATTGGGTGTAAACCGTTTTGTCCGTCAGCCGCCCTTCCGTCGCTTTGGCGATCCCGAAATCAATCACTTTGGGCACCGGCACGCCATCGTGCAGCGTGACCATGATGTTGGAAGGTTTGATGTCGCGATGGATGATGCCCTTCTGGTGCGCGTGCTGGACGGCGTGGCAGACCTCGATCAACAGGGCCATGCGCGCCCTGGTGTTGAGCTGGTTCTGGTCGCAGTATTCCGTAATTTTGATGCCTCGCACCAGCTCCATGACAAAGTAAGGACGCCCGTTTTCCGCGGTTCCGGCATCCAGCACCTTGGCAATGTTGGGGTGGTCCATCATGGCCAGCGCCTGGCGCTCGGCTTCGAAGCGCGCGATGATTTCCTTGGAATCCATCCCCAGCTTGATGACCTTAAGGGCGACGCGCCGTCGCACCGGCTCAATTTGTTGTGCGACGTAGACCACGCCGCAGCCGCCTTCCCCGACCTTCTCCATGAGCTTGTAACGCCCGATGGTCTGGCCTACGGCCTCGTCATTCGGGTTGACGGCTCTTTCGACTTTGATGGTCTTGATGAGATCGTCCGCTGGCTTTGGCTTTTCAGGATCGAGAAACGAGTCTCCGGCCTCGCACGCGGCCAGCAATGCTTCAACCCGCTGGCGCATGGCCGTCTCTCCATGGCAGGCGGCATCGAGGAACATGGCGCGGGCGGATGCGGTAAGTTGGGCGGCAGCTTGGAACAGCGCCGCCTCGCGGTTCTGTTCCGGCTTTTTGCCTTGATCTGATTCGCCCATCTATAAGGTAAAGCGCAGTTCGGACTCTAGAAGTATGTTCCGCCGCGAAAGAAAGAGCAGCCGCAGTCGGATTTCAAACGCTACGATTCCAAGCCTGCCGCTGGTTCGCCAGGCCCCGCCCCTGAAACCTCCAGTCGGAGCCAGGCGCGGGAGTATGCCCACCACTCCTTGGCCGTCGGGACGGCGATGCCGAGAACCTCTGCCGCCTCTTCGAACGTAAGGCCAACAAAGTAGCGCAACTTGACCAACTCAGCTTTGCGCGCGTCCACCAATTGGAATTTCTCGAGGGCCTCGCTGATGGCGAGCAAACGGTCGTCGGGCGCCGGAGCGGGAATATCAAGGTCGTCCGCGTCGAGACGCATGGCGTTTCCGCCGCGTTTGGCGGCTTGGCGGCGGCGAGCGCGATCCACCAGGATGCGACGCATCGCCTCGGCGGCCACGGCGAAAAAATGATGGCGCCCATTCCAGTCTCGATTGTCCGGGGCGGAGATTTTGAGCCATGCCTCATGCACCAAAGCGGTGGGTTGTAGAGTGTGCTCGTTGGGTTCGCCTGCCAGCCGATGCGCGGCAAGTCGGCGCAGTTCGTCATAAACGCGGGGAAGCAATTCGGCCCCGGCGCGGCAATCGCCAGCGGCTGCGGATTGGAGAAGCTGTGTGGCGTCGGACACGTTGCCAATAGACTAGCGGCGAGGCGGCGCGGTTGCCAGCCTTGAATCAACTAAACGATGGATTTGCCCGCCTCGGTTTTTCCAGCGAAGGCGCCACAAAAATCATGGATCGGTCGCGACTTGTTGGAGCCAGACGCCGACTCCTATGAAGAGATTGGTCGAACCGGGCACGGGTCGCAGGGCCCGGGCGCGGACGGTTTCAGTGATATTGTTCGTGTCGGGCACGGACGAAAATTCCTCAACGTAATTCGTGCCCGTAAACCAATTTCGCAAATCGGTGGAGACAAACACGCCGTATTCGACGTCGCGCGGTGGAAGCCGGCGCTCGTACGTCACTGTCAAGTGAAGCAAATTATCGTCCGGGCTGACCTCCAAGTCCCATTGGTAAGGCGGATTGGGATTGATGACTTTCGGGTTCAAGTTGAAGGCGTAGGCGGCAAAGTTTGGTATGCCATCCGGTTCATAATCCGCCGCCGGCCCGGACAATTCGGGGTGCGTCAATTGCTCCAGCGTGAAATTGGCGATGCTCCATTCGCTGTAGGGGGATGGGTGAATGGTCACCGAGGCCTGGCCGTTTTGAATCGTGTAGGAAACATTGGTCACGATGGTAAAGATGACCGGCTCATCGCTCTTGATCACGTTGTCCAGGATGGGCAGGACGGGCATGTAGAGGCTGACGGAGTTGGCGGCGAACGTGACGATATTGGTCATCGTCACGTAATCTACGCCGTTGCTGGCCGTGCCGGAAATCGTCATGTAAACCGTCAATGGGTCGTTGGTGTCGCCGCCTTGCCGCGTCAGAGTGAAGTCGCCGGGGACAGGGCCTAATTCATAGGCGTCGGGAACGTCCGCGCTGATGTTGAGCAGCGTCGGCGGAACCGAAGTAACCGTCATCAGGCTGAAGGTGGCCGCCTGGCCATCACCTGCTGTCAACTGAAAGGTATAAACCCCTCCGTTGGTGAACACGACGAGATTGCTCAAACTCATGGGGTCGGGCATGGGTACGGGGTTGGTGCCAAAGTCGCTCCAGAGTGTCGTGACAAAATCCGGCGGGTTCGGCAAGCCATCGTCGGCCACCGTGCCGATGATGGAAATTGGAGTGTCAAATTGCACAAGAATGTTCGAGCCGGCGCTGACGACCGGCGCGTGATTCGAGACGGTCCAGCCGTAAAGTCCCAGCACATCGTTGGGAGTCATCGCGCGGGGGAATAGCCGGACGTCGTCCACCGAGCCATTCCACGAACCGGGACTGCCCGGACCGCCGTTGCCGACGACAAATTCCGGGCAATTGGTGACCACGCCCGCCACCGGGACGAAACCGGAATACGGCTGGTCTAGCTGGCCGTTGATGTAGAGAGAAGGCGCCGCGTTGTTGCTCCACACGAGCGTGATGTTTTCCCACTGCATCGGCTGGATGGCGCCGCTGGCGCTGATGTGCCGGACCACCCCGCGGGTCGTCGGCACCGTGACTTCGATAACGTTGGAGTAATTGCCGCACGAAGCAAATTGCCGGGCGGCCATCGACAGCGTCTGATTGGTGTAATTTTGATCTGCGCCCGCGAAGAATCCGCCATCCACATTGGTCGTCGCCGTTTTGATCCACAGCGAGAGCGAAAATTCCCGCAGGCCATTGAGCAGGCTGGCGTTGGTGGATTGGCGAATGTAATCGCTGCCGCCGTCGAAATTCAAAGCGCCGCCGATAATGCCATTCGACGTCCACAAAGGAGAGCCGGCCAGGTAGCCGTTATTGGTGCGGCCGGAAATATCGAGGACGTTGGTCCCTGCGCCATCGTCCAACGGCCAATGCAAAATATTTGAGCTGCTCAAAATATCGGCCGCGACAATGGCCGTGACATCGGCAGACGTTTGCCATGTGCCATTGGACGCCGTGCAACGCAGCACGTAGATGCCGGCGTTGGTAAAGAGGACTTCCGTATCCAAATTGGTGATGTCCGTGAAAGCAAACGCAGCCGGGCCGGAAACTTCGCTCCAGGTCACGTTAATGAAAGGATTGGTTTGCGTGGCACTTGCATTCAGAACAAGCCCCACATTCGTGCCGACCAAATACACCACGCCGCCGACGGGGCTATCGATCACGACCTGCGGCGTCTCGTTGGTCCCGGCATCGTTAATGGTTAAGACGGCGTTGCTGGGCGAACCGATGGTGTAGGCCGGGTTGGGCACAATAAGCGTCGTCACCGTTTTATCGCCGTCCGCCACCATGTCGTTGATCGGCGAGACGAACAAGTCAATCGACATGATTCCGCACGAAAAATAGATGTTCGTCGGGAAGGCTGGATAGCTTGTTCCGTAAGTGGCCGTGCCGCCGACGGACAGATAGGCGGTGAAATCGATATTGGGATCGCCGGTGCGTGACAGCCGAAAGACGCCGTTGGAACCGCTGCCTTCGAGCACATTCGTGATGATCGATCTGATCGTGAGGTTAGGGTAATTATCCGCGATGGTCACTGTGCCGCTCCTGGGAGCGCCCAGCCCGTAGGCTGAATTCGCCAGCAGCGTGAGCGTGACCGTGACCGGTCCTTCCACCACGCCAGTGAGTTGCGGCATGATCTGCAGCGTGGTCGTCAATTGTCCTGCCGGGATGACAATGAAGTTGGTGATGAACGCGTAGTCGTATCCGTCCCGCGCCGTTCCGCTAATCGTGTAGTAAATTGTGACCGGGGTGTTGGTGGTGCCAAAACGCGAAAAAGTGAACTGCCCCGGCACGGGGCCATATTTGGCCGCGTCAAAAACTCCGGCGTCAATCCAGACGTTTTGGTCGTTGTCCTGAATCGTCACCGTCGCCGCCGCGTTTGCGCCGATTTGGTAGGTTTGGCCGACGGTGAGCGAAAGTATGACCGTCTGTTCACCCTCGACGGCGGTGTCGTTGATGGCGACCACCGGGATAGTCACGCTGGTTTGGCCCGCTGGAATGGTCACAGACGTGGGCAACGCGGTATATCGCGAGCCAGGCGTGGCCGTGCCGCTGACAGCGAGTGTGACCGTCAGCGCGGCGGCGGTCGATCCTGTGCGCGTGATGACGAAGGCTCCATTCGCACCGCCCTCGACTGCGTAGGGCTGGTTCGTTGACGTTACTGCGACGACGGGGAAGATGTTGGTCGCGTTGTCGTTGATGTTCACCACCGCCGTGCTCGGCGTGGCGACGGCGGCGTTGCTCGCGCTGATCAATGTCAAGACTACAGTCTGCCCAATTTGCACGGATTCCAGATCCGTCGGCGTCACGGGCAAATCCACGTAGGTGGCGCCGGCGGGAATTGTGATCGAATTTCCCAGCGGCTGGTAATCCGCCGGCGCGCTGGCCGTCCCGGTGATCTCGAACGTGACCGGCTGGCTGGCCGTCGTCGGGCCCGTGCGCGTGAAGCGGAAGTTGCCCGGCACCGGCCCCGCCCGCGACGCGTTTGAAACGGTCGCGCTCACGCTGATCGCACAGCCGTCATTGGACTGGATCGTGTAGGTATGGACGCGGATCGCGCCGAGCGACGCACTGATCGGATTGTAAAGCGCGACTTCAACGGTTTGTTCCGGCTGCGGAGAAATTGGGTTGAGAACCGTGAGCGGAATAATTCCCACTTCGTTTGTCGGTTCAATGGTCAACGTGCCGGACGGCAAGGAATAGCGTGAAGATGGCGCGGTGCCTCCGACGACCACGTAACTGACTGTCACTGGGCTCGTCGAAGGCAGGCTCAGCGCCACCGCAATGCCGGGCGATTCGAACGCCGGATACGACGAACTTGGAAAGCAAAATCCGATGCCCGGCTCCTGCGGCGATCCAGACGGGCCGATGAAGATGTCGGCCGTGTTGGGCGAGCCGACATTATAGGATTCGTTCGTCAGAAGGCAGAGAATGACCGTGTTGGTGCCTTCGAGATACGAATTGAGAAATGGAATTACATCGACCGTGACCGATTTCGAACCGCTGGGAATGATCTCCGGGCTGCTTAACGGCAGATAATCCGCGCCGGCAAAGGCCGTCCCGCTGATGCTAAAGTAGACGCTGAGGTTGCTGGCGGTGCTGCCGGTCCTTGAAATGACAAATTCCCCGAACGGCGTCCCCTGCGCCGTCGTGCTGTCGACAGTGGCGAGTATTGAAATGGTGGGTTTTTCATTTTGCGTAATCGCAATCGTGGCGCTGGCGGGCAGGCCGACGTCGTAATTGTAATTGTTGGCCAAGGTCAGCGTGACCGACTCGTCCGGCTCCAATACGCCGGTGTCAATCGGCTGCAGCGACACATTGGCCGTCGTTGCATTGGCGGGAATGGTGACGGACCCGCTCAGCGCCCTGTATTGCGTGCCGGAGACGGCCGTGCCACTCGCGGTGTAATTGACAACCAGCGCGTCGGACAAATTGCCGTCGCGTTTGACGGTGAAGACGCCGGGCGAACCGGTCGTGGCGGGTTCAACGGTTGGAAATACGGTCACGTAAGTGGTCGCGTCGTTGTCGATGGTAATGGTCGACGAGGCCGAGCTGCCGACGTTGTAACTCCCGCTGCTGGCAATCGTGACCGTCACAGTGCTATTCGACGCGACACGATACGCGTTGAGCGGCTGCATCGGAATGGTGGTGGAGGCCTGGCCGGCTGCCAGGAGCACGACGCCCGCCAGCGGCGCGAAGTCCATGCCCGGGACAGCCGTGCCGCCAATCGAATAATTGACGTAAAGGCTGTTTGAGGTGGGCCCGTCCCGCGTGAAGACAAACTGCCCGCCATCGATTCCCGTCTCCGAAATCTCCGGGGTGGGGGTGGTCACGCTGATGGTGGATTTCGGCGCCGGATGGCTGACGAGAATCGTGATGGACGCCTCCGCCAGCGGGCCGAGCACGTAGGCGGGCGAAACGTCGTTGGTATCGTCCGTGGCGGTCATCGTGGCTGTGACGGGCCCGACCGCGCTCCCGTTGTCAAGCGAATGCAAATCGAATTCTATGCTGTTCGTTCCGGGCTCAAAGGTGATGTAATTGGTCGGGAATGTTGGTTCCATGGAATAGTCCGTGCCGAGGGCGGCGGAGCCGGAAATGTAGAGCTGCACTGTCAATTCGTTCGTGGCGTTTCCCGTGCGCGCCAGCGTGAATGTGTGCGTCGAAGTGTCCGTATCCCAAATCTGGTTGGTATCCGCGGCGAGGGTGACGACCGTCAGCGGCGTGCCGACAAAATCAGCATTCGTGACGGCATCCGTGCCGGGAAGCGGGTCCGTCCAATTCGTGGTGGCCTCAAAAGTGTATCCATACTGAATGGCGCCCAGAGGCAGAGTGTTATTGACGTTGGCAATGATATAACGCCCGTCGCTATCCGTGTAGCAGCCTTGAAAGCCGCTGACGATATTTGTGCCGTTGCCGACCAGCACGCCTTCCAATGGATAGCCGTTTGTGTCAACGACCCGCCCGGTAATGCGCACGCCGCCGGGACTGCCCACTGTGACGACGGTGTTGGCGCTGGCTTCCCCCCCTTTCATGTCGCTGACCACGCAGCGGACGACGTGATCGCCCGCCGTGTTCCAAATCTTCCCGATCCACGGCAAATTATTCGTAGAAAAGGAAAAATCATCCATAAACGTCCATGCGTAAGCCATCGTGTCGCCATCTGGATCAATCGCCGAGGCGTGGAAATGTATTTCTGTGCCGGGCGCGACATTGGTTTGATCCACCTCGACGTCCATGTAGGGCGCCTGATTTCCCAGGAATCCGCCGACATTCACCTGCACGTCGAGGTAAGGGTCGGTCCCGGTCGCGCCGCGGGCGAGAGTCGTGATGTGGACACCCGCGGCCTCGTCGTTGAACGTGCGGCCAATGACCACGGCGGCATCATCCCGGCTGTCGGGGTCGGAGGGGTCGGGCGAGCCGGGCGTCGTGTCAATCAAATGAGAGCCGCCGTTGCTTAGCTCCCATGGAGCCCAATTCAGCAGCGCGCCGTGCTGCGTCCACGGATTGCCTGTGAACAGGTTGCGAAATTCAATCCAGTAATTGCGCATGAGATCTTTCCGCACGACCGCCGCGTAAGACCGCCCGGCCACACGGGTTGGATCGTCCATCGGGTAAATGCGATAAACGCCGCTGGTGGCGACAAGCTGCACGGCGTCGGCCTTGAGCCAGTCGAGCGCATTTTTGTGGGCGGAATTGAATTGGTATATGCCGGCATTGGCGCTGCCCATCGTGTCGTAAACATTGCCATATTCCAGATTCGTGCCCGGGCCGATGCCGCTGAAATTGGAGGTGGTATTCCACAGGTTCGCGTGCCAAAGACCCTCGTTGTGGCCCAGCTCATGCGAAGTCACCCCGGCACCCATGGATTGCAGCCAGACGCCTTTGCCGCCCACATAAGCCAGGCCTCCGAACGTGTAACCGGGCACCCCAGTAAACACGACGATGTCGCGGTCAAAATTGTCCGTGTCGAAGCCCGCGTTCAACGCCGCCGCCCGGGCGTCCGCCAGGAGAAGGCTGGGATCGGGTGTATAAAAAGCTTTGACTTGCGGAACCGTGAGCAGAGGGGTGACGGTCGCGTCCATCGAGGTCAAATTGTAGGATTGTGACGTGTAATAGTTATTGACTTGCTCCATCGCCTCGTAGGCATCTGCTTCCGAAATGGGCTCGGTGAGATCGTCTGGGAAATTAACCCGCATATACAGCACAGCCTTCGGCCCCTCTGTCCAAGCGTCGTCGATGGTCGCATCGCCGGAAAGTGTCGTCTTGTCGCCGGTGGCGGCCGTTCCACCGCTTTCGGCCAGCGCCTGGCTCCGGTTGACCAGAGCATAATGATCATCGCCGCAAAAGCACAAAATGCCGTGGCCGCTCTCGGCGTAAACGGGTTGATTTCGAGAATCGGCGGCCTGCCCGGAAACCCCGCAAATCTCCTCCAGCGGGGTTCCGCTCTGCGCGGCCAGCGCGCTGGCCTCGTCGGAACCCAACTTGCGCAACGGATCTGGCAGCACCGCCATTTTGCCATCCAAAGCAATGCCATGCAACGGGATGCCAGTTTGGCACGCTTGGATCAACCGGCGGCCGTAGACGTAGGCTTGGTAAGTCTTGCCGCCCATTTCCACGCGGCGATCGACGAAGCTCGTTCCCTGGGAAAAATCAGTCCCGACAGCCACCATCAAATTACCCCGGCCATCCAGTTGCTGCTCGAATTCCGCGGTAATTTCCGGCGGCAACTGTTGGCGCCACGCGAACGGGACCGTTTCCGCCAGGGCGCGCTGAGGATTGGTTTGAATTAAATTTTTCATTTCCGCCCTGCGCTCCTTGGCCAGTTGCTTGCCCTCGGCGATATTCGACGCGCCACTGGCGAAGGCATCGGCCCAAACCGCGAATTTATCTTCGGCGGTTGGAATAGCCTTAGGCGAAACCTTCGCCGGACTGGCCGTGTTCGTTGCTGCCACAACCACTACAGAGCGGGGGAGTGGGGCATTGGGTGAAGGCGGGGGGAGTTGCGGCCTGGACCCGGCGATTAGCGTGGCTGGCGGCGCTGATGGCGGACGGGAAACGAAATCGCCGGGGCGGAGAAGGCTAAGGCTCGCCAGAACAACAGCGCCAATAATAAGTGTCAATAAAATCGAGCGTCTCAAAGCAGACCTCCGTGATTTACAGGTTTTCCGAAGACCGGCCCGAAGACTACCAAGCATCGGCCATTAGGCAAGCTAAAAGTTTCGTTCAGGACGCGATTGGGTGTGATTAGAAGTGGGTGATGCGCGCAGACAGTTTTGCGCGGCTGTGTCGAAGACCAGCCGCAGAAACGTTAACCCGAGAGACGCGCTGGATGAACCGAGTATTGCTGCGGCTGGTCTTCGACACAGCCGCGCTCCGTCACCCGCTTTTAATCACACCCGATGCGATTTCGGTGGAATATCAGTCCCCCGATTTGATTCATTTCGGCGAGGAACCTCTGCAATGCTATCTCGAAAAAGTGCTATCTCGAAGAAGTCTGCATTTTTGGCAAAATTTTGACCAAATTTCCTTTCTGGCTACTGCTGACCTTGCCGTGCCCTTGGGCTTGGCGTGAAAATCCCAACTGGAAAATAAATAGTCAGGAACGCCCGAACTCAGGAAAAAGAGGCCGGGGTCGTTTTCGAAGGATGGAGATGACGCTAATGACGGCAAGAAATACCTCGCCACCGACCCGAAATAACGAGGCGCGCGAAACCAATTGCAGTCTCTTTTCCTGAGTTCGGTCGTTCCTGATTCAATTTTTCCTAATCAAGGAAGTCGACTGCACGGCAGATGCGTGGGATGAATTTCATTCCTGATGACGCCTCTGAAAATCTGTTTTATCCGGTTCCTCCGGTTTAATTTCCAAAATCCCGATTCGTCATTTCTGGCAAGGATCGCTCGGAAAAAACCCTCACCTTGAGTTCAGCACTCCGTATCATTGAAGCGATGCTTTCGGGGCTTAATGTAAGTACATGAAAGGACCAATCGAAGCCGTGGCGACCTTCAACGATTTGGAACATGCCCAGGCCGTGAAAGCGAAACTGGAGCGGGCGGGCATCGAAGCCAAAATCATGGACAACAAGCGTTTTCAGCGGATGGTATTTTTGACCAAACCGCTGGCGTGCGATCGGGTCATGGTAAAGGTCCCGGATTTTCAGAAAGCCCGGGAATATCTTGTCTCGACGGATGCGGAAGAGCGCTTGTTGCAACACGAGGTGCATTGTTTGAAATGCGGCTCGCCCAACATTGACTACCCGCAATTCGGACGGAACTTCATCATGCCGACCATTTTTGGTTCGTTGGCATTATTGTTCCGCCTAATCGACAAAGAGTTTTACTGCCGTGATTGTCACTTCGCCTGGCCGCCGCAAGATGTGCTGCGGCCTCGAACGGACATATTGAACTGGCCCGTAAAACACAGCGGCGTAGTCAAATCGGAAAGGGGGTAAACAGAAAAGAGAATTGAATCGGCAGCCGATGTTTGCCAGTGTCCATTACGAAACTGACAAATGTCGGCACCGATCAATCTTACACGGCTGAAGGTTCTCCCCCTGGCGGAACGCCGCAGCATGGCGCGGTTGGAGGAAATTTTAATTCAGCCCGAGGCCGCACTTCCCGCCGCCAATAATCTCAACCTCGACCAAATCCGGCAATGCGCCCGGGACATTTTTTCCGCCCGAGGCAAGAGCGCTTCGGTGATGCTTATTTATGGAGCGCATTTGATTAAGAACGGCGCTGCTCCGCTCTTAATCAAGCTCATGCAGGAAAATTGGGTGACGCACCTCGCCACCAATGGCGCGGGAATCATTCACGATTGGGAATTTGCCTTCTGCGGGGTTTCCACTGAGAGCGTTCGCGAGAACGTTGCCACTGGAACGTTCGGAACATGGGACGGCACTGGCAGGAATATTAACATGGCAGCTCTCGCGGGTGGCCTCCAAGGCGATGGGCTCGGGCGGGCGATTGGGCGCTTCGTTATGGAGGACGGGACGTTTCTGCCTGGCGTAGCGGAGCTTGAGGCGGCCATAAGGGCCAATCCGAGTGACGAATTTGCGCCCGCCAAAGCCGAACTGCTTTGGGCGATGCGTGTGAACGGCTTGCGCGGCGGATCGGAAATTGTGCGGCATGTTTGGAAGGAGACCTGCGTTGTTGCCCAGGCATTCCAATTGAATGTTCCCTTTACTGTTCACCCGGGCATCGGTTACGACATTTTTGCCAATCACCCTATGTTCAACGGCGCGGCTCTCGGACGAGCCGCGGAAATGGATTTCCGAATTTTCGGCGGCTCGGTCGAAGAATTGGACGGCGGCGTGGTGATGTCGGTAGGTTCAGCCATCATGGGGCCGCAAGTCTTTGAGAAGAGCCTAAGCTGCGTCAATAATCTACGCCTGCAATCGGGCAGGGAAATTGTCAAAGGCCACAATATTTATGTCGTCGATTTGCAGGATGGCGGCAAATGGGATTGGACGCGGGGCGAGCCGCCGAAAGAAAATCCCGCCTATTATCTGCGCTTCTGCAAAAGCTACGCGCGCATGGGCGGAACCATGCGCTATCTGCAAATGGATAATGTCGCCTTTTTCCTGCATTTGCTTCACGAATTGAATGCGCTCAAGAAATGAAACGAGCGGCTTGACACGCCGCGAATTTGTCAAACGAGCCTCGGCATTTGCGGGGGCGGTGTCCCTTGCATCTGTTCCTTCGCTCCGCGCGGCCGGCGCAAACGAGCGCGTCCGCGTTGCGGTGATTGGCTGCAACGGGCGCGGCGCGGCGCACATCGCCGCGCTGCAAGCTCTGGAGAATGTCGAAATCGCCGCGATTTGCGATGTGGACAGCCGGGCGCTGGCCCGCGGAGTTGCGACCGTCGAGAAAGCGCAAGGCAAGGCTCCCAAAGGAGTCGCCGATATGCGCCGGTTATTTGACAACCCCGATATTGACGCGGTGACGATTGCCACGCCCGACCATTGGCATGCGCCCGCGGCAATCATGGCCTGCGCCGCAAGCAAACACGTTTACGTCGAGAAGCCGGGAAGCCATAACGGCCAGGAAAGCGAATGGCTGGTGGCCGCCGCGCGGAAATTTAAGCGCAAGGTGCAAATGGGAAATCAGCGCCGGAGCTGGCCGTGGGTTCAGGAAGCGATCAAGGCGCTGCACGACGGCGAAATTGGGAAGCTCTCGTTCGCCCGGGCTTGGTACACCAACCATCGGGCCTCGATTGGCCACGGAAAGCTGGCGCCCGTTCCGTCATGGCTTGATTACTCGCTGTGGCAGGGCCCCGCGCCGGAGCGCCCGTTCAAAGACAACGTCATCCATTACAATTGGCACTGGTTTTGGAATTGGGGCACGGGCGAGCTGGGGAACAACGGAGTCCACTCGCTGGACTTGGCGCGATGGGGCTTGCGCGTGGACCTTCCCAAGCGCGTGACCTGCGGCGGCAACCGCTACCATTTTCAAGGTCAAGATGATTGGGAGACGCCCGATCTTTACGTGGCCACTTTTGATTACGGCGATGTTGGAATTGTCTGGGAGGGCCAAAGCTGCGATCCGCGCGGATTCGAGGGCGAAGGCTTCGGCGTGAATTTCTACGGCGAGAAGGGAAGCATGACTATCTCCTCAAGCGCGAAAATCTACGACCTAAAGAACAAGCTCGTGCGCGAAATTCCCGGCAAACTGGAAGGCAGCGAGACAGCCGATTCCATTCACTTCGCCAATTTTATTGACGCCATCCGCAACGACAAGCCGCTGCGTTCGGAAATTGAAGACGGCCAGAAAAGCACGCTGCTCTGCCACCTCGGCAACATCGCCTGGCGCACCGGCCACACGCTGAATGTTGACCCAGCCTCGCGCAAAATCGTCGGCGACGAGGCGGCTTCGGCCTTGTGGCAGCGGGAATATCGCGACGGCTGGACTCCCAAGATTTAGTTTAACAGTCCAACGGGGAAAATGCTACCGATGAAAAGGTGTCCTGCTAGTGTCTGAATGTGAAACTCGCTTTGGACTGTAATGGAGGAATAAAATATCTATGCGAACTGGATCTGGCTGTGTGTTTGCAGTGTTAAGTTTTGTGCTGGCTAGATTTTCAACCCAATCCGCCCGAGCTGAAAAGGTCTCACCGCCGGTAATCTCTATAACTGCCCCGGGAAAAAAGAAGCCGGCATTCACAGGCCCGTATTCGGTGTCCGGCACGTATCACGCGGCGGGCGGGATTGAGGCGATTCACTGTGGCAACGCCGCAACCAAGACGGGTGATTTCGAATGGTCGCCCGCCGTCACAAATACCAGCAAAACTTGGTCGGCTTCGATTGACCTTTTATTAGGGAGCAACGTGGTCGCTGCTTACGCCGTCGATCTCCTCGGGCACTCATCCAAAACAAACTACATTACAATCGACGCTGGCCAGTTGGTGCTTGCTCCCGGGTCATTGGACGGCACTGCGGCTCAAATGGTCCTGTCCGATGGAGTCCCATATGAAATAAGTTTTGGCGCCAGCACGTTCGTGCAGCAGTCAACTGACACGAATCATCCCTCAGGCGTCGGAAACTACACATACACAGTGACAAGCACGAACACGGCGCAGATCTTTCTTGATTACATAGCTCCGGCGGAAATGGCTGGAGTCACCAATGTCCTGGATATTACTTTTGCCATGGGCGATCCAGTTCTCGTGACGTTTGCCACGTCCTCAGGAGACACCGGAACGATGGAAACAGGCTTCCCCTTGGCAACGAATTTGGCGCCGTCCTCGCTCACGGGCATGACCTATGATTTCGGCAATTCAAACACCGTGGCATACTCCGATGGCGTCTTTACCAACAATAGTCCGACATCTACGAATGCGTTGGGAGCTTACACTTACACTAAATTTTCTCCGTGCGGGGGCTTGATAAGCATGCGTTCGATACAAGGGGCCAGCCTCGGCGAATCCAACGATTTGGTGGTGACGTTTGCATCTTCTAAGGCGGGGAATTACTTTTCGAGCGCTTTCGACTCAAGTGAAGTGGCTGTCGGCGTCGGTGAGTTCACAAACACAGCGGTGCACAAAGAGGGCGCCCAGTTTGCCCCTGCGTCTCTGGCAGGATTTCAGATTCGGATGACGCCTGAGAACGAACTGCCATTCCAGCCAAAGCATCCATACACGGTTGATTTCGGCGAAGCCACCTTTGGCATAACCTCCCTCGCCTATGAACCGAGTGGTGTCGGCAATTATGCGTATCTGCGGTCGGGTCCCAAAAGCGCCCAAGTTTCGTTCAGTTACGTTTATCCCCCGCTTGAAGCCGGCTCGGGCGGTGTCTGGGATTTGTTGTTCACCACCAGCCAGGGCGGAAGTTTTTTTAATACGAACGGATTCGAAGCGGGGAAATTTACGGTAACGCCGACGAAGGATTTGCTCCCGGCTACGCTTGATGGAAAGACTGTTCTAATTCCTGCGGGGGCGCATGCCAACACCATCTCATTCTTCGAAGGAATGTTTACCGAGGCTTTCTATATCGGGCTAAATAATGGCTTGCCGGCAATTGGTGAAATGGGAACTTACTCGTGTTTCCCGACGGGAAACCACACGGCGATGGTCATAATGACACAGACCAACCCCAGCCCCGCCGTCCCTGTGTACTTGCAATTGGATTTTGCCACGTCTACCAGCGGCGTGGGGATAAACACTTATGATCTGGCAAGCACGAACGAAGTCATAACGATTAATGCGTTCAAGCTGAAGTAGCAAAAAGCAACTTCAGCTTTGAAGCGCTGACCTTAAGCCCCCGTTTCTTCCAGAATCTCGATGCCGCTAATCTTCGCGTTTTGATCGGGAGCGTTTGGCGCGGCCATCACACGAATGACGATATTGCCATTCGAGTCAGGCGCGATGTGCTCGAATTCCTTGACGATGGCTCTGTCGATGCCACCGGCCGCCGTGAACGGATCAAAGTCCTTCAAGGCTGGCTGGCCGTTGATGTTAATGTTCTCAACGCGCTGACCGGCTTGATTGTCAAAAATTTCCGCGAAATGCAGGCGGACGTGGTATTGGTGGCCCTTCGGCACGGCGAAGGTGTAGGAGAAATCCTGCGCGTAACGTTCGCATTGATAGACACGCGATGGGGCGGCGTGCGGGACGCTGGTATCGACGTGGGTGCGGCGCTCGTTGGTCGCGCCGTCGTACATATTCGGGTCGGGTATGAATCCGCCTGCTTCCTCGTCGCTGCCGCAAATGATCCTGATGGGAAGGGCGAGACTGACGGGTTTGTCTGAAGCGGGTTCCGGCAAGGCCGCATATTGGAAGTTGGCCGGCATGGTGGCGGGCGGGCGATCTTCCTTCGCGCTGGCCCATTCCTTATTGGGCTGCGCGCCCATCACGAAATGCAGCACGCCGCCGCCGGTCACTTCCTTGTGGGTGATCCAGGCGCGGTTAAGTGGCTTTCCATTCAAGGTGGCGGATTGGATGTAGATGTTTTCCGGAGAATTGTTCTCGGCCTCAACCGTGAAGGTGTGTCCCTGGTATTTCACCGGGTCAAGGCGAAGGGTCGCCTTGGTGACGACCGGGCTGCCTATGGCGTAAACACCGCTGTCCGGATTCATCGGGTAGAATCCCATCGCGCTGAACACATACCAGGCCGACATCTGGCCGCAATCCGCATTGCCGCATTGGCCCGACGGCGTGTCGTCGTATTCCTTGGCCATGACTTCGCGCAGGTGCGCTTGCGTTTTGTAGGGCGCGCCCGCGTAGTCATACAAATACGCCACGTGATGGCACTGCTCGTCACCCTGCGAATACTGGCCGATTAATCCGCTGATGTCGGGAATGCTGGTCTGGATTTTCGAATCTGCCGTGAACAGCGAATCAAGTTTGTCCATAAAAGCCTGATCACCGCCGTAAAGCGCGATCATTCCTGGAACGTCCTGCTGAATTCCGAAAGCGTATTGCCACGCATCGGCCTCGGTGTATTCGTCGCCGACCAGCGCGTTCGTCACGAAAGGGGAGCGCCACGTGCCGTTGGCCTTGCGGCCGCGGAAGAATTTCGTCGTGCCGTCGAACAAATTGCGATAATTGGCGGCGCGTTTGTAAAAGACTTCCGCGTCCTCCTTGTGTCCAAGCGATTCCGCCATGCGGGCAAGGCTCCAGTCGTCAAAGGAATATTCAATGGTTTTGGAAGTTGCCTCTTCGTGCGGCTTGGATGCGACCCAGCCGTTTTCCTTATACGTCTTCAGACCATTGCGATTCTGCATCGCCGTGTCACGGAGCGCTTTGTAAGCCGTTTCCGCATCGAATCCATTGAAGCCTTTCAAATACGCATCGGCGATGACGGAGACCGAATGGTAACCAATCATGCACCAAGTCTCGTTGCCCCATAGCGGCCAAATCGGCGTCGTGTGCTGGCCGTTTTCCTTGTATTCCGCGAGCAGCGTTTTGACGATGTCATCGACGCGGCCCGGTTGCAAAATTGTCATCAGCGGGTTTTCCGCGCGATAGGTGTCCCACAGCGAGAACGTCGTGTAATTCTGAAAACCGGGGGACGCGTGATTGGTCTTGTCCATTCCGCGATAGGCGCCATCCACATCGTTGAACAAGGTGGGGGCGAGGCAGCTTAAATAGAGGTTCGCATAAAAGGTGGTGCGAATGCGCGGGTCGAAGGATTCAACGTCCGCCGCGCTGAACACCTTCTGCCATTGCGCAACGGCATCCGAACGCGCCGCATCGAAATCCCACGCCGGAATTTCCGCCGCAAGATTCTTGCGCGCGCCTTCGACACCGGTGCCGGAAATGCCGACCTTGACGAGGATCGCATCATTGGCGGCGGTGGTGTAGTTGAACGCCGCCTTCACGCCCTTGCCTTTGCCAGCGCGGGCATCGGCGGGCAGCCGTGTGCCATCGCGCTCCATCGCCACGGAGGCGAATGGCTTGGAGAATTGCATGACGAAATAAGCCACCCGGCGGCCACCCCAGCCGTCGGAAGCCCGCCATCCGCTGACCGTGGTGTCGTTCTCAACCGTGATGCTCGTGTCAACCGAATTGTTTCCAACGCCATGCGCCAGATCAAGAATGATGTGCGCGCTATCGGTAGCCGGGAACGTGTATTTGTGGAATCCGCACCGGGGCGTCGCAGTCAAATCAACGGCGACTTTCGGGCCATCGAGAAAAACGCTGTAGCGGCCGGGTGTGGCGTGCTCGGAGCTGTGGGAGAATGGCGAACTGTAACCGCCGAATTGGATCTCTCCGACCGTTGGCATCAGCAAAATGTCCCCGAGGCATCCGCAACCCGTGCCGCTCAGATGGGTATGGCTGAATCCGACGATGGCCGAATCCGTGTAATGATAACCCGAGCAGCCGTCCCATCCCTCAATCGGCGTGTCCGGGCTTAATTGCACCATGCCGAACGGGACCGTGGCGCCGGGATAAGTGTGGCCATGCGCGGCGGTGCCGACGAGGGGCAGGGGTTCATCGACAGGACTCGGCGAGGCCCAGGCGGGGGTGGCAACGGCGGCCGACACTGAGAGCGCGACGATCAAATTCTGAATTTTCATAAATTTTCTCCAATCAACTCATTACGATTGCGGGAGGGAAGCGGGCCACTGCGAACGAGAGTGATTCTGCCCCTCAAGAGAATCGTCACCATCTTGGATAACCAACAACACCGCGCCGCGCAACCACAAATCTTCACTGTGTAAAGGTAGGGACGCCTCGCCGAGATTGTCTCAAAACTTCTGTTTTTTGAGGAATGTATTTGACAATATGTGAGCCTTTAGTTGACAATGCCGTTCAACAAATATGGCTCAACCGATTGCCCCTGATTACGGACAGCAGTTCCTCCTCCCGCCCGCCCTGGAGGACTGGGTGTCCGCCGACCATCCCGCCCGCTTCCTGCGCGAATTTGTCGACCAGTTGGATCTGCCCCAGCTTGGGTTTGTCATTCCCGCCGCCGCCGAAGGCCGTCCGCCCTATGCCCCCAGCCTCCTGCTCAAGATTTGGCTTTACGGTTATTTCCACCGCATTCGCTCCACCCGCAAGCTGGAAACCGCCTGCACGGAGCATGTCTCGCTGCTGTGGCTGACGGGGCTCAACGCCCCCGACCACAACAGCCTCTGGCGGTTCTGGGACGGAAACAAAAAGGCCCTGCGCCAGGTTTTCAAGCAAACCGTGCAGCTGGCCCTCCGCACCGGGGCGGTGGGATTTGCCTTGCAAGCGTTGGACGGCACCAAGATTCAAGCCGCCTGCAGCGGGCCGCAGGGCTGGAGCAAGGTTTACATGGAGAAGCTCCTGGCCCAGCTGGATGGCGCCTTGGAGGAAATCGAGCTCAAAGTCGTGGCGGAGAACCAGGATTCCAGCGCACCGGGCTGCCGGCTGCCCGCCGGGTTGGCCCAGCGCCAGGCCCTGCGCGAGGAAATCAAAAAAGGCCTGGCCCAGCTGCAGGCCGACGGGCGCCACCATTACCATCCAGCCGAACCGGAGGCGCGCCGGATGAAAGTCGGCGACACCAACCGCTTTGCCTACAACGCCCAGGCGGTGGCCGACAGCCAGGAGGGCATCATGGTCGCCTGTCAAGCCACCCGCCAGGAAACCGACGCCGGCCA
Source organism: uncultured Verrucomicrobiae bacterium (assembly GCA_963764165.1). Lineage (GTDB taxonomy): Bacteria > Verrucomicrobiota > Verrucomicrobiia > Limisphaerales > Palsa-1400 > Palsa-1400. The sequence goes on along the minus strand of CAVXRD010000001.1, from coordinate 67,673 downwards.
GCTGGTCCCCATGATTGAAGAAGCGAGGCAAAACCTCGGTCCGGCGGCCATTCCAACCCTCACCGCCGCCGACGCCGGCTATGGGGGCGGGGCCGACTTGAAAGCGGCCGTGGAACAGCAGATGAATGTGCTGGCCCCGCCGGCGGAGGGCAAGCCAGCCCACGACAACGCCTACGCGACGCAGCATTTTCATTATGACGAGGCGGCCCACACCGTCACCTGCCCGCAAGAGCGCCTTCTGGACCACGAAGGCCAGACCACCAAGAAAGGCCAGACCGTTGAGCGCTTCCGCTGCCATCACCGAGACTGTCCCGTGCGCGCCCTCTGCAGCCGCGATCCCAAAGGGCGGCAAGTCGAAGTGTGGCCGCACACCACGCTGGTGCAAGCCATGCGGGCCCGGCTGCAAGAGCCAGGACCCGCCGCGCTTTATGGAAAGCGCAAAGAGATCATCGAACGCCGGTTTGGGCAGCTCAAGCAACACGACGGCTTTCGGCGTTGGACAGTTTGGGGTCTGGAAGCCGTGCAAGCCCAATGGGCCTTGTTATGCGCCACCTTGAACCTGCGAATCCTCTATAAAAAGTGGCAGGCCCGGGTCCAGACGCCGAAAATGGAAGTCAAAACCGCCGCGGTTGAAGGAAATTTGGCGATGGCGGCCTAAAAAAGGAGGGAAAGGGAAGCTTGGCGTCATCGCTGACGCCAGCCACGCTCTGACAACTAAAAGTTGACACCCGTTTCCACAGCCCCTATTGGTGCCCATATAACCAGATCGGCCAGACTAAAACGTTTTGAGACAGTCTCGGCCGAGGCGTCCCTTAATTAGTGTGATGCTCCATGAACTGGGCGAGGCGCCCTTGCAAATCATGCAACTGGCTCATCTCATTCAATTGGGTCGCGCGGTGGATGGCTTTGTTTTCCCAGGCGATGGCCCCGAAAAAATCTCCGTCGGCGGCGTAACAGCGGGCCAGGGTGTCCATGTAATGGATGTTCTGGCTCGTCGTCGCGTCTGTTGCCCGGGTGGCAAGCTGGACGGCCATCTTGGGGCTTCGCACTTCTGAATTCGTCGCGGTTGCGTATAAAAGCGCCATTTCGATCAAGGTGTTCGGGTCGTCTGGCGTGATGGTGAGAGCTGTGTTGAAATGTTCGATGGCCTCCGCGTAATGACCCAGCTGCAAGCCTGCCGCGCCCAGCTCAAAATGCGCGGAGCCCGATTTCGGATCCTCCGAAACGGCTTTGCGCAAGCGCGTTTCCGCTTCGGCAAATCGATGGGATTCGTTCAACAACGCGCCGTAACGGGTCCAGAATTCGGCGCTGTCAAATTGATTTTTTTCCGCCTCGGCAAATTCTTTCAAAGCGTCCGCCGCCAGGCTCCTTGAACGTGATTCAGCATCAGCGGCCTCTTTGGCATTTCCAGAATCCACCGCGGCGCGGTGGCGGCCCTCTGTTTCGACACGCGTTTGAAGAAGCGTCGCGGCCAAATCGTAATGCAGCGAACCGGAATTGGGATTTTGCGCGAGCGAACTGCGAATGATGCGCTCCGCATCGTCAGTCTTCCCCTGTGCGAGCATGGCGAGCGCCAATGCGCTGGTGGCGGGGGCGTTATTCGTCGGATCTGCCTTGATGGCCTCCCGATATTCCGCAAAACCAGCCTCCGCATTGCCTTGCTTGATGTAAATCGCGCCAAGGCGCTGGTGCGCCTCCGCGGACTCCTGGCGCAGCAGGGCGAGGCGGAACTCGCGCTCAGCTTTATCAAATTGATTCGATGCGAAAAGTTTCTCCCCCGCTGCCATGTGCTGGGAAAAATCGGATTGGCGATGGGTTGCCTGCCGGATGCGGCTCGTGGCGGTCTTGACCATTTCGGCTTTGTCCTCCGTCCAAAGTCCAACCACATACGACGCTCCGGTAACCACGAATGCCAGTAGCAAAAACCATTGCAACGGCTTGCTCTGCGGAACTTCCGGCATCGGGTGCTTGGCGAAGTAGGCCGTGTTCGGAAACTGCGGCATGCCGGAGCCGCCTTCGCTCCCGCCGGCCTGGTTGTGGGGGTCGTTTGCCATTCAAGTAATTTTCATTGTAACCAAATTCCTGCCAACTACAATCCCGCAGAGAGGATGTTCGGACATTCAATAAGAACAAAATTTGCGCTGTGACGCTGCTATTTCCGCCGCTGGTCGCGGTAATGCGCTGGCGCACGGGGCAGCTTGCGCTGCGGCGGAAGGTTATCGGAACTTTTGCGGTAGTGCTTTACAGCCTGTTTTGCACCGGCGGGATCGTCGTTCCGCTCATGCTCTTTGCGGGCTTGGATTCGACTCTGGCGCGACCGAGTTGATAAGCAACCCTGCTCCAATGCCGGTGGCTTTCCATTGATGAGTAATTTTGCTGCGCCGGCTGTCTGGCATTCAGGTGCCGCTTTCAATTCGACAATGACCCGGCCTCCGACCAAATAGTCGGCGGAGTAATCACCGGCGTTCGCGCCCTTGTATTGAACGGGATTTCGGTGCTCCAATTCGGCATTGCGCTGTCGAATCACTAACCCGGCTTGCCCTCTGCCTCACCCGAACTTTTTTCGACTTTTTATCTGCGTTCATCTGCGCCCATTTGCGGCTGCACTTGATCCTTTTGCCTGCCAGCGCAGGCAGACGGGCTATAAAATTGTCTGCGCCCAACCTGCTGCACGTCCGCAAAATGAATTGTCATCAGGCATGAAGCGCAGTAACCTCTGGTTCGTCTAATAGGCATGCCCCAACCAGAAAGTTTTGCTCGATGCACCTGTCAACACTGTGGTGGCCCCATCGAGTTCCCTATTGAAGGGGCTGGCCGGCAAATCAATTGCCCGCATTGCAAATGGCCGACGCTTCTTTCGCTTCCCAATACCAAAATTGTTGAAGGCGACGGCGGCGAGAAAGGCGGCAAGCCCACATTTATCAGCGTCGCCATCGCGGTGATTATCATGGCGGGCGCGGCGGGTCTGGCGTTTGTGCTGCTGCAAAAGCATGCCGCCGAGCCGCCACCTGCCAAGACAGTTGCCGCCACCAACGCCACACCCCTCTCCAACATGCCGGCGCTCGTTCAGACGTCCGCTCCGCCGCCGAAGCCGAAGCCGCCCGTTGACCTTTGGCAGGGCTTGCAGCCAAGCCGCGTCGTCCTGGAAAAGGCGGGGCAGGGAAGCCTTATTTACGCGGTGGGAGCGTTAACCAATAGCACCACCGATCAACGCTTCGGCGTTAAAGTGGAATTGGAGATTATAGATGAGCACAAAAAGAAAATCGGCGCCGCAACCGATTACACCGACGTTATCGAACCGGGGAAAGTTTGGAAGTTCCGCGCGCTCATCACTTATAAAAACGCCGCATCTGCCCGTCTTTCCTCCGTCACTGAACAAAAGTAATTGCGATTTGGCCAGGCGCCCGCAATCTTTCCGAGATCGTTCACTTAGGGGGAAGCCACAGATGGACACAGTCTGTCTATCGAATTCAGACAAGAGGAAAATACGGCTTTTCCCTCTGAAAATCAATAAAAATTCGCCGTAACTCGCCACTATTTTTGGTAACTTTCAGGTGCTTTTACTGGAGGTTTTACTGACAGTGGCACGCTCGTTTGACCCGCCAGAATTTCGGCGGTGCCGGTGATTTCAAACAATATCCTTTCCGCGATGTCGGAAAGGGCGCGAAAGCGGAAAAGCCAGCGCAAGCGAGTGATGGAGTCCAGAGGCCATGCCTCTGGCGGTGGGGGTTTGGGGACGGCGCAAGTCCCCAATCGCAAAAAAAGCGGCCAAACCGTTGCCGGTCTAGCCACATTTGTGTTTTCGGGCGATCAATCCTCCCCCGGCATCATTACCGTAATGGCGGGCTGGGGATCGTCGATGTCATTTGCGCCGCAAGCGGCGATCAGCTTCACGAGTTTTGCGCGGCGGTTGTCGTTGCGCACGTAGAGCGCAAACGGCAATCGGTCTTGTCCGGGCCGTGCCGTTCGGATGGCGTGCCGTAAGAGGGTAAGCACGTCCCAAAGTCTCCCGGCTTTGTCTTGGCCGTCCACGTTAGGCGGAACGGTCACGTAGGCGTCAAAGACTGTGCGGGTCAGGAATACGGGAAACCGAATTCCGGCTTCCTGCGCGGTGGCGGTCACGTCAACCTGCACGCCGTCGGCAAGGGCTTGGGCGCGGGTGTAGGTGTAAACAATTGGCCCAAAGGGCGATTCGTTTTCGTTCGTGTTCATATCAGTTTTTGCGTGGTGATGGGTTGAACAAAGCCGCTTGCGCTTTCTCGGCAATTATCCGGGCGCGGTCTGCCTCGGCGCGTTCGCGGGCCAGACGGTCTCCGTCCAGTCCGTTTTCCTGAATCAGGGTGAACGTATCGGGCACAAAACCAAACTCGTGCTGCGGAACAGGCAAGCGGCGTTTGTTGCGTTTCATGGGTTCAAGAGAGATAACCAAGTTCACGAAGTGAAACATGGCCGGGGTTGCCGATAACTACGTGGTCAATGACTTCGATTTTGAGAAGCTGCCCGGCGCGCATCAGGTCACGCGTCACCTTTATGTCAGCCTCGGAAGGCGATTCCTCGCCGCTGGGGTGATTGTGAGTCAACACTATGCCGGATGCGGCGGTCATAATCGCGAGTCTGAAAACTTCCCTTGGGTGGACAAGAATACAGTCCATCGTGCCGACACTGACTAAGTAATGACCTTTCACCCTGCGGCGGGTGTTGAGAATCAAGACAACGAAACACTCACATTCCGGGCTGAAATACGGATGGGCGGGAACGTGCCTGCGCCAATAATCGGCTACTTTCGCGGGCGTGTCGCATTCCTGCATGTGTTCCGGTGTCGGACACTCCCGCAAGGCCGTCACCTTATATTCATAAGGCTGCGGGGGAAACTTAAACGGCTTCACGATGTCGAACCCCGGAAACAACGGTATTTGTTCGTTCATAGGTAAAATCTCCGGTTAGGCGGGCTTCTGGTCGGACGGAAAGTAAGAACGATATTTACGGCGGGGATCGAAGTCCGCCCGGACGGTCACTTGCCCGCAAGGGTGCTGCCAGACTTGGCGGCGGTTGTTCCAATGGAAACCAAGCTGAGAGATAACGGCGGTAATCTCCCTCGGCTGTTTGCCGTCGAACTGCAACCATACCCACTTGCCGACGACTTCCACCGCATCCCAAAACGCGGGTGCTTCCTTCCGAATCAACTCAAGCAAGGATTCCATCGGTAAAACCCGGTTCTGATTCCGTTTGTTCAAATCAATCTTCGGCAATTCTGCCTTGTGTTCACTGCCCTGTGCGGTCCGGTTCTGGAGCTCTGAAACTGATTTAGAATTTTGTTTTGTTTTCATAATCTTTTTTTTTGCTCTGTGCGTTCTCGGCCTATCGCCCTTCGCCAACAAAAGCCTGCCGAGCCGGGCGGCCAGCGGGAGTAGTCTTCAGAGGGCACCGCTGTCCGGCCCCCGGCTCGAAAAGCAGGCTGGTGAGGGCGATAGGCAGGAGGACGCGCAAAAAAACGGATTTGAAAGCAACCCAATGACTACCAAATGGGGCGCGGGGGCCGCGAAACCTTGTCGCTCAGAGGGAAAGGCGCGCAGTGGAGCGGTCGCCCGTGGGCAAAAGGGGGCGGGCGAGTAAGCGGAACGCAGCGGCTTTCATTCTGAGTGACAAGCTGGAATCGGGGGCGGCGTGAGGGCGGCGGTTTTGCGGAGCGGAGCGGCGGGGCAAGGGGGCAAGCGAAGCGGAACAAAGCCGTCGCGCTCAGGACGTGGGGCAAATTCCTCTACGTCAGTGCTTCAAATGAGGATGACATTGTCGGCGACATGGATTATGCAAGAAGTGCAGTTGCCACAACCAGTTAGGGCTTCTCTTGAACCAGATGCAAGTGCTTATGGCTTCGCGTTCCGCCAAGCAGGCTTTGATTGCGGCCTTCACGCTCATCGAATTGAGCATCGTCCTCGTTGTCATTGGGTTTATTGTCGGTGGAGTGCTGGTGGGGCGGGATTTGATAAATGCTGCTGCAGAGCGTGCACAGATTACACAGATAGAGAAGCTCAATACCGCTGTGAACACCTTCCGGGGCAAGTTTAATGCGCTGCCGGGAGATCTGAATGGACAGGTTGCCCAACAATTCGGGTTCTTCGCCCGAGGCGTCTACGCAGGCGAAGGCGACGGGAACGGCGTAATAGAAGGTGTAAACTGGAATTCATCCGGCCAGAATAATGGCTGGCGAATCTCCTGCGGAGAAACCGGCCTGTTCTGGACCGATCTGACCTATGCCAACGGCATGAACATCAATCTTATTGAAGGATCATTCACTGCCGTTACCAGCAGTCCTTTTGCCACAACGCTTATACCCAGCACGAATCTGAGCGCATTTTTTCCTCAAGCGAAGCTGGGGCAAGGTGGTTATGTGTATGTTTGGAGCGTCAACGGCATTAATTATTTCCAGGTTCAAAACATGCCCGCGGTCGGCAATACATGGAGTTGCCAGCCGGATAATCTCATACCTTCCGTGAGCGTCCGGCAAGCTTATGACATTGATAAGAAGATGGATGATGGTATGCCGGAAACAGGGAGAGTGACTTCGCAGAATACAAATAATGCCTATGTTCCCGGAGGCAATGGAGGTTGGGGCTATGGTTGGAATAGCGATAACGGCCCTACGGATACAACGACAGCAATATGGCCTGAAACAGAGTCATGCTACGATAATGGCGGCGTTGCCACTAAACCCCGAACCTATTCCATGAGCATCAGTAACGGCAACTACGTCAATTGCGTGCTGACTTTTCAGTTTCAGTGACGGGCACATGAGCAATCAGGCAAGTTTGCGTCCGGCAGACAAGGCTTCACGCTTTAAGTACATGAAGGTTATATGATTGGAGAAATACTAACCTCAAACCGCAACGTCGAGGCTTTCAGCGTCATGTTGCCTGCGTCGCCGGAAATGGTTGCAAATCATTGTCCCACAAGGGCAAAACCGAAGCAGCAAAATCACAGTCTGACGCCGCTATCAAAATGGGACGCTGGGTCGCGCGGTTCTGACTTTTGGCTGGCGGTGAGTACCCGGGAGCCGTGGCTTGACGGGGATGAGGCAAGCCTAAAGGCGCACGGCGGAACACGGACGGTCAAATCTCAGACTCAAATGGGCAAGGACAAGTGGCACAAGTTGCGCGGTGGCCTGCCACGCTGAAAGCGAGCGGCCGCTTGCGCCTCTTGGACGGACGGGGGACGGTTTGTTGTCCGCGTCCTCAGCACGGGTATTTATCTTGTGTTCAAACCCAGCTCTCATTTAGTTTTAATGGGGGTTTTGCAAAATGAATAAACCAACGCGAATTTTAACCGCCATACTTGTCTCGCTGCTGCTTGGCGGTATGTTTGCATACCAAGATGCGCAAAAAAACGACCCTGCGTATCAGCAACATCCAGTGACAGTAGTTTTGACTGACTTTTTCTGCGGGTCGTTGGCTGGGTTAATCTGCTATTTGGGAAGTGGATGGCTTGCAAGGCGAAAAGAAAGGAAGCTAAAGCAAGCTGAAGACGACAAATTTTATGATGAAGTTGCGCGGGAATTGAAGGAAAAGAAATTGGTTGCCGGGCTCTGGACAAGGGCCTATGCAGAAATGGGCGGTGACGATGCCAAAGCGCGAGCGCTATACATAAAATATCGCGCTGCACAATTGGCAGAAGCCAGTCGCCAGCGACATGGGGACCAACAGCCGGAAGCGCAAGCTGAACAACGGAACCCGCTGGAGCCAGCCAAACAAATAGCAAACGCGCCAACCAAATCGAAAGCCGGAATAATCTTGGCTGTTCTCGCTGGTGTAGTCATCGTGATAGTTATATTGGCAAATTCGGGAAACAATTCCACCAGCACCACAAGTTCAAGCTCGACTGGCTCTGCAAATCCATCCGGTGGCAGCAATCCTAAGAGCGCGTCTGAATAATCAGAATGAAGGTAACGAGTAAATAAAAGTTGCATTGTTTAGTTGACTTTGGCTTCGGCGAAAAGCGCCTACATTTCAAGCGCAGCTTCCGTTGAAGCGTGAAAAACGCTAAATATGACTCCGACCTCACCGATGCCCAATGGGACTTCCTCAAGCCGATGCTTCCCAAGCCGTCCCGGCGCGGACGGCCTCCCACAGACCGGCGGCGCATCATGGATGCCATTCTCTATCTGATCAAATGCGGCAATCCGTGGCGTTATCTGCCCACTGACTTTCCCCCGTGGAAAACCGTTTACCATGTTTTCCGGAAATGGGCTGTGAACCATCAGTGGGCGGCACTCAATGACGCGCTGCGCACCTTCGTTCGGAAAACCCACGACAAACGCTCCCAGCCGACGGCGGCGATTCTGGATAGCCAAAGCGTGAAATCCGACGGTCATGGAGGCAATGTTGGCTATGACGCCGCCAAGCGGATCAAAGGCCGCAAGCGGCATCTGCTGGTGGACACTTTAGGCCTGGTGCTCGGAGTGGCGGTGACTCCGGCCAGCACTCCGGAACGGGACGGAGCGCAAACGGTTTTGCGCCAGGTGCTGGGCTGGTTCACCCGGCTCCGCCTCCTATGGGTGGATGGTGGCTACACGGGCGATGCCTTCGCGCAGTGGGTCAAGGAACTCAAACCCAATCTGGAGGTAGAGGTTGTTAAACGCTCCGACGACACCAGCGGGTTCAAGGTGTTGCCGCACCGCTGGGTGGTAGAGCGAACCTTTGGCTGGCTCATGCGCCACCGTCGATTGGTGCGGGATTACGAAAACACTGAAACAAGCGCCGAGGCTTGGATCTTTATCGCCATGATACGCCTCCAACTTCGCCGATTGGCTTAATTTCCCAATGAAAATCAATTTTCAGACGGGCTCTAAGTACACAAGTGATACTCCTGCCTCTTCACCAGCACCATCCCCCGCTAAAGTTGCTCCCGCCATTGAACCACAAGAAGAGATACAATTTAATAATGACAAGAGATTGGCTGAAAGCGGCGATGCGACTGCTCAATTTTGTTTGGGTTTGGATTACTCAACCCAGACAACCAACTTTGCGGCAGGAGGCAAGGATGATGCTGAATCCGTAAAATGGCTTAATAAAGCGGCTGAACAAGGTATGGTGAATGCCCAAGTCGAGATTGGCAGAGCTTATTATTCAGGTCGCGGCGTCAATGTGGATAAAAATCAGGCCGTCAATTGGTTTCGTAAAGCGGCTGAACAAGGAAGTGTTCAAGGCGAATTGTGTTTAGGCCTCTGCAATAAGTATGGTGACGGTGTGCCAATAAATGCCGTAGAAGCTGTGAAGTGGCTTACTCAAGCGGCAAATCATAACGATGCTACAGCTCAAGCTGAACTGGGTTGTTGCTATTCTGAAACTATGGGAATGGATGGGGTAGAAAAAAGTAATGTTTTGGCTTATAAATGGCTGTCTTTAGCCCAAGCACAGGGCAAGCCTGGGAGCATAATGGGCATGGATGCAATCCAGTATGTTTCTACTTATATGAGTCCAGAACAAAAGAGCGAAGCCCAAAAACTTGCGGCAGAATTTGTTTCCCAGAATGAAAATGTGCAAGCGAGCGAAGCCAACCCAGCTACCATCGCTACTGCCAATCAAGTTAAAAAGGATCAGAAACTAGCTGAAAGCGGCGATGTTCAAGCCGCGTTACGTTTAGGCGTCTGTTATAAGTATGGCAAAGGAGTTCCGATAAATGCCATAGAAGCTGTGAAATGGCTTACTCAAGCGGCAAATCATAATGATGCTGCGGCTCAAGCTGAACTGGGTTGTTGCTATTCTGAAACTATGGGAATGGATGGAGCAGAAAAAAGTAATGTCTTGGCTTATAAGTGGCTATCTTTGGCCCAAGCACAGGGCAAACCTAGGAGTATAATGGGAATGGATGCAATCCAATATGTTTCTACTTATATGAGTCCAGAACAAAAGCGCGAAGCCCAAAAACTTGCGGCAGAATTTGTCCCCACGAAATGAGAATGTGCAAACGGCCGAGTCCAATGTCACTCCTCTCCCGTCTGATGCTATCTAACTCCCGGTTCTGACGGATGGCTCAAACCTCGGCAATCCGCAAAACCTCGCCATTGAGACTACAGCTTTGTCCTTGCTGGCGAATCCGGCATTAAAAAACAGTGTGTTCTGAATAAGGTGAAGGTCGCCGAAAACATTGGCGTAATTAGGTTTGGCAAATTCGTTGCGCATTTTGTTGGAAAAAAGCAATAAGCGTGAATAGGCCAAGCGCGCCACATCATTGCTTTCCCAAAATCGTTTGAAACATTTAGGTTTCTTGCGCTCAATTTCGAGGCGGAATTCATCATCTTTCAGTCGCCGATCTGGCAACTCTGGCATCTGCTCAATTTCCTCGATTTCGTTTACGGACAGCAATGCCAGCAACTTTTTTTTCTCGTCAGCGATAGACCAAGACGAGTCAAACTTTCCCTTATCGCCGTCGGGCTGCTCAAATTTACGAATGCCCTCCATGTCCATAACTAAAGTGGCATATTCATCAAGCCGTGAAATGACTAGGTCTGGTGTCAACGGCGGCAAATTTCCCGCAAGAACTTCTTGTTGCGTGGGGCGTTTCGGACTTTGCATTCCAAACATGAAAACATTTTGCCGAACCTTGAGTTTTCCAGTTTTGTCCTCAAAAAGAGATTTTAGGAAGCAGGTTTCTCTGTCTGTCGTCGTGCCAAGAATAAAGGCAACGTTAGAATTTTCGGGCAACCCAGACAATCCAAACCAATCAATGTGATTATCAACCACAAATCGACGCTCGTATTTCTGAATGACTTCAAAAAGATTCCCTTGGGTCGAACCCTTTTCTTTACCGTTGGGCGTTAAAAAAGTTATCGCGTGTTTCGCCCCGTCCGCTGGCAATTTGAAATTCGATGTCATTCGTATCAAAGATGAAGGCATTGCTAATCGTCTTCAAGATTTTCATGACCGACCAACCCCTACAACTGGGGTTATGCCTATGGGCGTCAGAAAATGCTTGTCCTGGTCACTCTCCAAAATTAGGTGACAATAGCTCTGCCTGCTCAACTCGTTTCGTTCGGCCGCCAAGCGCCCCCGTCACAAGGCGTCACAAAATTTCACACCTCTGTTTCCAGATTTCCGCAGGCAAACGCTTAAATAAGCATGTCCTTCATGTTCAGTGGGTTACGGGATGCTTGATGGTTACGCGATGGGTTGCCATTAAATAAGTTTTCACGCCCAGAATGGCAGGTAACGGGCATATTTGCGTGAAACACCGACCTTGTCATCCAGTTTGACAACCTTGGCCTCAATCGCGGCGGCGATGATTTGGGAGATTATGGCGGTTTTGTGTTCCGGCAGGCGGAAGCGTCCACGCAAGGATTGGTTGGTCATGCGTTCTCCCATGACCCATTTCAAAGCGCAATGTTGATAGCAGGCACGGATGCGGTCGTCACGATCCATGTCATCAAAATTCTTTGGCCCGAAGATGACAACCACTGTCCGGCGATGGGTGGTGCGGAAATCCGGGGCGGGAAGTTGGAACGCCTCTGCCGCATGAATCACTTTGTCAATGCCGCTGCTTTTTTCCTCACAGATGGCGAAGCGGCGCATGAGGTCGGCCAGACGTTCGTTGCGGGACTGGTAGCCGTCAATGAAACGATCCGGCGGAACAAGCGGCTCGCCCGGATTGGAAATCTCGGCACGGTCGGTGTAAATCTCGATCATCACGGACGCGCCGCTGATGTGAAAATCCTGATGAATGAGAGCATTGGCCGTGAGTTCGCGAATGGAGACTTCGGGGACGAGCTTCACCTCTTTGCGCAAGGCGTCCTCGATGACTTCATTCTGCGGAAGCTGGGACATTATGAAATGGACGAGTTCACGAAAGCCAACGGCATATCCTTTGACGCCCGGCTCATCGAGCTTGGTGGCGAGTTTCGACGTGCCGGTATAAACGATCACGCGCGGAGCTTTCCGGGAAATATCCGGGAAGTCCTGAAGCCGCTTGGCCAGCAATAATGCGCCGAGTCGGCGGATGGCATATTTGCCAGCTTTCAAATCTAGGAGACGCTCTTGTCGGAGGCGGTCGAGCACACCGGCTTGGTCGGCAGGGTATGGCAGCTTGAGCAGTTCAAAAAAGTTCTGCGTGTCGAGGAGTTCGACCACCTGCGCGGCATCCAGCCCCGTCTTTGTATGTTCTTCCAGCCAGTCCGGCTCACCCTCGGCAAAGATGCGACGCAATTGATCTTCGCTCATGGGCACGAGTTCTTGACCGGCACGCATGAGGTAAGCGCCCTCCAGATGGTAGGCCGTCCCTCGCGGGCGCGAAGGAATGTGAAAGACCACCACGCGCCCGTCGGGATGATTGACCTCCTCAACGTCCACACGAAAGCCGAGTGTCTGGAAAAGTTTCTCCGCCATGCCAACAGGATTGTTCACCGCCATAGTGCCAACAACCGGGCGAGGCGGTTGGTCAGCCACGCCAAGCAAAAGGTTTCCGCCGCCTTCATTGGCGATGGCAACGCAATATTTGCAGAGCTTGTTGAAGTCGAACTGTGTCTTCGCCTCCTTGAACTCCAAACGCTGATGCTCGGACGGAGCGCTGCGCCACAGGTTGATTTGCTCGGGTGTAGTGCTCATGCGCGTCCTTTCACTGTCATGCACCGTGTTATAGCGAGCAACAGCGTATGCCACAACAAAAAGGCGAAAAGGGCGGTGTCATAAACCCTCCTATGCCGGATTTTCCGGCTCATCCTTGGCCAGATTATCAATGGCCGGTCGCGCTGCTGGCGGTGGCGTTTCCGCAACTGGACTCGACGGCGGGGCCAGTGGCGCAGGTGATGGCGCGGCCACGTTTACTTGGACAATTCGCGTGGTCGCTTCTGTTGCATATTTCTCGGGCTTGACAGCTTGGCGTGCGCGCCGTTTCTCAATCTGCCGGTGAATGTCAAAAGCCACGCCGGTGGGTATGCCTGCTGTATCGGTCAATGTGCGCTGATTGACAGACACCATGTCGCCGGAAAAGTGTTCGGCTGTTTCGGCCTGAACTTCCGCCGCAACTAATCCGTCCAGCGTGTCCAGGTCGCGGTCAAGCTGCCGCTCATACACCGTTTGTTCAAAAATGAACGAGCAGAATCCGGCAAAGGCAATCCATCGTCCCAATGCCGCAAGGCCGAGATGCACGAGGATGCAGCCCAAAATATAATAGGCGACGGGTTCCACGAAGCGGTAAATGCGCCGGTGCGACGTGAGAATTTCCGGCAGCGGCAAATCTTCAAGAAATGAGATGCCGGGCGACATGGTGTGCCAGCGTTCGCCCCGGCAGATTTCCTGCCAGCGCCGCCACCGCTGAAAGAACGCAAAACCTAAAAAAATCCACGGGTATTCAGAGAACCAAAAGCCCAGCCCGTTAAAAAACCCAAACACGTCATTGACGACGACAAGCAGCATGGCGACGCCGATGAGCCTGCTGGGCTTGAGCATCCGAAAGCCCAGCTTGCGGCGGCTGAACACCATGACGGTGAGGGCCGGGTATATTGACAAGATTTGGACGATCTTCATTTTTTCGCCCAGCGTTAGTTCGTCGTTGCGTTGAACAGCCATATTTTATCTTTGGTTGAAGGTTAGGAGTTTATAAGGCAGGAGTTCCTCCTTGCCTTGGAGTCCAGTGGGAAATACGTGGCCGCCATTGTAAACAATGGCCTGCACCTGATAGCCATGCTGTGCGCCTCCGCGCTTGAGCGTAGTGAAGCGCGACGGTTCCACAAAATATCGCCGCTGCTCGCTGCGCGAGACGCCGGATTGGTGGCCACCCTCACTGCGTATATCGTCCGCTCTGTTCTGGCCGACGTTGGTGCTGGTGACATGAATCCAGCGTTCTCCAAGCAGTTTTGCCGCCCATTCGTTGGTATCGCCGCTATTCTGGCAAAAGAACTTGGCTTGCAGGTTGCCAAGGAGTGAATCCACGGCGTCGGAATTGCCGAGCACGCGGCGATAACTTTCGCGGTTCTGTGTCAGATACACAGTGCATCCGCCCGCGCTTCGCGCCACGGCCTGATACTCAGCGTCAAAATCGCTGACGAAATTATGCGCTTCGTCTGCCCAAAGGAACACCGGGCGCAGATAAGTGTCTGGTGTGGTGGGCTGCGTGCGGCGCAATACTGCCACCTGGAAGCAGTATTTCCATGCAAGATTTGCAACCCGTCCGGCCACGCGGAATTCCTGAATGGGCAAATCGACAATGATGATTTTGCCCGCAAAAGCATCCTCCGGCTTAACGTTGGTGTCGCTTGAGAAGATTTGCCTCAGTGGCCGGGTGATGAACGGGCGCACCAGCATGGAAAATGTCAGGGCAATAATGCTGCGGGTTTTTTCCGACAAGACGGGATATTCCTTGAGCCAGTAATCCCGGCATTCCTTAAAGTCCGCCCGCACGTCTGCACTGGCATCTTTGGTTGCCTGATCGGCCTCGTCGATGATCTTCCAGCAGACACTTTCCTTCTGCCAATTCATGTCCTGAATTTGGGTAAGGTCAGTGGGTGCTGAAACCAAAATAGAACGCAATAGCGGAAGCGATACGCGGATACCGGCAAATTTTGGGAGTTCTACGAGATTGGTGTTCAGGTGATGAAGGGCGTCTTCCCAAAACTTGTTGTTGCCGCCACCGCTGTCTGCCTTGCCCGCCGAATGGGCAACGGCACTGGCAATCTCGTCCAGCAAGGCGACGATGTTGATGGTGAGGCCAGCGCCTCCGCCTTCCCGACTGGCCTCCCACTCCATGAAATTGAATCGCCATTTGGCGGATTTGTCCACGATGACCAGGTCATCCAATCGGCCACAATCGGCAGCCCATTGCTGCCATTGGCGACGCTCTTCAATTTTGGCGCAAAGCACCAAACCGCCGAACCCGGCGGCAAGGTAGCCGTAGGCAAGGTGTTTGGCCGGGCCGCTGGTTTTGCCACTCCCGGTTGCGCCGAATACGCAGACGCCTGTCTGCGCATCGGCGAGGCGAAAGGCGTTGCCGTTGCCCCAATCCCGCAACACCGTCTGCGGGTGAAACTCCGGCAATGCCTCATGCCCGTTTCCCACGCGGGCAACGTTGGGGCTGTAAACAGCATCGTGCAACGCTAATCGTGGGAAATCGATTTCATGCACTCTATGCGTGACAACTTGGGGTTTTAGGGGCGGCGTCGCCCCTATTGCCGGTCAACGGGTGGCAACCCTTGGCAGGGATTTTGAAAGGGCGGCACGCCCTTCCAGCGGGGTGGTCTGAGCGAGGGGCGGCAGCCCCTGCCGGAGCTTGGCGGAGGCCGTGAAAGCGGGGGTGGACTAGGAGGGGGATGGCTTTGGAATCCCCCTCCAAGCGCGGAACATCGCTTGCGATGTATAACCGCGCTGTTCGTCGTTTTTCGCTCCGGCCCTTCGGTCGGGCCGTCGCGGCTCCAAACAGGCTGAGGCATTCTTGCTTTTTGTGTGGCGGACGGTAATGGACGCCAGTGGACGAATGACAGGAAAGTGGCTGTGAGAGCCATTCTCAGCGAGACTTGGCGTTTATTTTCTGATATACTGTTCGTAAGTGAGAGGAGGTTGCGACTGGTAAGTTGATGGCAATATACCGGTTGGAAGCAAAGATTGTGAGCAGAGGAAAGGGACATTCATCGGTCGCCGCAGCCGCCTATCGCACTGGCACTAAAATCAGGGACGAGCGGACAGGCAAGACCCATGATTATTCCAGCCGCACTAAAGGCGTGATTTCTTCCGTAATACTCCGGCCCGAAAATTCCCCGGAATGGACGGTCTCCACTGCTTCCCTTTGGAATAAGGTTGAGCAGTCCGAGCGGCGCAAGGATGCTCAACTTTCGCGCGAATTTATTCTCGCCGTTCCGAAAGAACTTTCGTCCGACGAGCAATTGCAATGCGCGGTCGGATGAGGGACGTGTTCATTCCACGCAGGCGATTTGCGTGTCCGCTCGTACACCTCACCAATACAGGTATTGCGCCGGGTCAATTCGGCAAGATCTGGATCAGTCTGAGCTAATCTGCGAAAATCTAGTCCTGCGAGCGTCCCCAACAAACCACGACGACGACACATTTCTACGAGGCTTTGTTCACGCAGATTGCCACAAGAGAATTCAGGCTGTGTGAGCACATGGCATGGGAAAACGTCGCCGTTGGGCATGATGTTGAGAAATCGGCCCACGCCGCAATGGCATTGTGCCTCCACTTCAACAGTATCAGGTGCGGCGGATTCGTCTTTACGAAACCGTGACATTGCCCGTCGCAAGGAAAGCTGAACCTCCAGTTCGCTCACCGAAAACTCAGGATGGATAGCCCCTCGGCCAACTGGACGAAACCGATTGATGTTGATCGCAATATAGCCGCGTGTAATAAGGTATTGGCTGCTTCTACAAATTCTACGGCTCCATGCAGGTTGCCGGTATCCGTCAGGGCGACAGAAGACAGGCCATGCCGTTTGGCCAGTTCGACAATGGCCGTGGGTGACAATGTAGAATTGAGAAACGAGTAGTGGCTATGCACCCGAAGCGGAACGTAACCGCCAACGCCCGTTTCATCGGCGCAATTTGTCGGCGATTTGGGCGCGACTCCGGCTTGGTCGCCGTTGCCGTCGCATCATGGGTTCGACTCCCCTCGGCTCCACCATCCTTTCAATCAACCACTTACGCCAAACCCACTGCGTAGTGGCAATGTCTAGTGGCAACAAACGCAACAAAAGCTAACAGCGTTCAACGCCAGCCATGATTGTCTCCCGATTACAGAATTGGAGCGCCGTCTGACCCCTGCAAGTCCAGACGGGGGGCGGGGGTTTTGGTCGGAGCATTTTGCGCTAATGGCGACCGGGGGATGGAGAAGACCGCTCACGTTTTCGTTCGTAAATCCCACACGGCAACACGACCTGCTGTTGACAGGCGGGACACGAAGCAGTCATTCCGCTGCACTCCGAATTGTATTGCAAAAGCTGGTCGCAGCAGCCGCACGAACACTTCGTGTATTCTGGCTTGACCGGCTTCCCGCCTCGCGGCGGGAGTGGGAGGAAGATCAATCGCCCTTGCTTCCTTTCGTCTGACTGAATTGCGGAAGGCGTGGGCGGCAATGGGGGCGCACTCGCCCCTAATTGCTCGCGCCGGTTGGATGCAACGGCGGAGCCGCTGGCGACAAGACCGCCGATCAAAATGACGACAACACCCAACGGAGGGCACGCGAGTGCGAGCAATCCGCCAAGCATGAAGACGGCGACACCGCAGCCACCAATTGGCGAAACGTCCGGCGCGGACGCTTGGATTTGATTCGAGTCGGGGCGGCGCGGATATGTGGAAGAATTCTCCCGGCGATAAGGATCATTGCGCCGAGCGTAGCCACCAGCCTTGTAGCACATTCGTTTGAGACTCATAACAAAGTCAAGGCGAGTTGCCAAACTGGCTCTCGTCCGCGGCCCTGTCGGATTCGAGAAGCGCCATCTCCAATTGCCGTACGGCTATACCGTTGTTCAGAGATTTTCGATTGGTTCGTAAGTCTTGTCCTTCGAGTCCGAAAGGAAATTTGGAAAACTGACGTTGAAATGCCCCATCTTGCTTCCGTCCGTCTCAATTCCGTTGGCAGTAATCGATAGGGTAGCCGCCCAGCACGACCGCGCCACTATAAGCCCGAGAATAATTAAAAAGCTGATTCTTTGCCGTGGCCGCGGCTGCCGGTGTCATTCCACTATACACGATACCACCTTGTAATCGCGCCGGTCGATGGCGCATGGCATTAAGAATGCGTATGCCACCTTATCCGGGCAATGAATGTCAACCTCCGGTTCAATTATCGGCACGAGGCCGGCGGCGTTGATTTGCGCGGCCACCTCGAACTGCTGGTTGACGATGGCTTTGACACCTTCCGGATTGGATTGATGAATCACGGAACGCATCTTGGTTCCGAAGACGCGCGCGGCCTTGGCCTTTTTAAGCAGCGCTCCAAGCTCAGGCATCGGTTTCATCAGACGGGCACCGTTTTTTTCCTCTGCAAGCCCCTTGTCCACCTTCAAAAATGGAACGATGTGTTTGGCGTTCCAGAGATAATCCGCCGTGGGCTGCCCCTCGATATCTCTTTCCATGGTGCCCTCGAATAGAATCGCGCCCAGAATCCGTTCACCGGTGAAGTTCGGGCTCGTGATGTGCGCGCGCGCATATTATGCACCAGTTCGAACATATCGCCATCATTGGACCATGATCCCCCCTTGATTCCATAGTCGGCCA
Source organism: uncultured Verrucomicrobiae bacterium (assembly GCA_963764165.1). Classification (GTDB taxonomy): domain Bacteria; phylum Verrucomicrobiota; class Verrucomicrobiia; order Limisphaerales; family Palsa-1400; genus Palsa-1400. Next base: position 49,468 of record CAVXRD010000001.1, on the reverse strand, counting down.
GCGCTTTGGGGGTGCTGCCACCGCTTTGGTCCAGCGCGGCAACAAAGCCAGGCTGGGATTTCATTTTTTTGGTTTGTTCTAGGATCGAATTTGTTTCGTAGGATGTGTTCATATATCTATAGTGCAGAATTAAATTGTTGGTCGAGTAGTCGTAATTCAGTTGTGGTTCTGTGGGGCTTTCGAGATCGGGGACGCGACTGGGATTTCGTCTCCGTTGTTCCGGGAAAAACCCGCCCGAAGAATTTCGTTGTCTCGTGAATCTTGGGTTTTGGCATCAAGCGTTTCCTTCGCTTAAAGAAGATCACTGATTTCAATCACTCGTTTCATCTCGTCACCATGGACAGGTCAACCGGCGCTGACTCAATATATATTGTTGAATCGGCCACAATTCTTGTCATCCTTTTTCAAACTGTAGCTATGCCGGAAAATAAGCCAGCGAGATTTTTCCAGAGGGTAAAGAGGCTGGGAGAGTGATCCTGAAACGTCTAATTCCTCAATAGATATCCCGTTGATAGCGCCGGGTGGATTTTAATTTGGCGACGCAAGAACGCGCGTCGACCGAACTTTTGCCGCCGGCAGTTTCAAGAATCTCATGCACAGCCACATCGACGTCTATTGCCATGCGCGAAGCATCGCTGCAAACGTAGAAATGGGCGCCTGCTTCAAGCCACTTCCAAAGCTCGGCCGCGTTTTCGAGCATTTGGTTTTGAATATAAGTTTTCCCACTTGGTCCCGCGAAAACGCAAGGTCGAGCCGGTGGAGGTGGCCATCTTTGAGCCAGCCCATGAGTTGTTCTTCATAAAGAAAACCTGTGGAACGTTTCTGGTCGCCGAAAAAGAGCCAGTTTTTCCCGGAAGCGCAGATGGCTCGGCGTTTCTCCAAAAAGGCGCGGAACGGTGCGATGCCAGTGCCGGGCCCAACCATGATGATGGGCGTCTCGCCTTGCGCAGGCAGCTTGAATCCCTCCGTTGGATAAAGACCTACACATAATCAGCCGCGCTGACGCGATCCGCCAGATCGTCTTGTCCTTCAGATCCAAGTCCATATTTCTAATCAAGGACCCGTCTGCCCGCTCTGCGAGTCGCCCTAATTTGCGCAAATTTTCGTTGTCTCCTGGAAGGCGAGATCGGCTCACGGCCTGTTCGCAATACGCGAGAATTCGCAACTCAACGTCGAGAAAACCCAAGTAGCGAATTATCGAGGGTTGAGACCCCGCCATTCTCCACGCAGCCAATATGTTGGCGGAGACTGGCTTGCACAAGGAAGGCGCACCGCCACGCGCACTGGCATGCCTCTTGCAATGAGTGTTGTGGCTGCGCTTAATGCGGCCAAAACAATTAAATACGACGATTATGAGCGAAAGCACTAATATCACCCCGACCGCAGCCGCCGCGACAGCCGGCGCTGCCAAACCCACCACTTGCTGCGATAGCCAAAAGCCGGCCCAAACCCAGCCGACAGGCGCTGCTGCCGCCAACCCGGCAGCCAGCAAGGGTTTCAAGCGCCAAGGAAAGAAACAGCATTGATCCACTATTGAATGGCTCATTCCTATGCATTTACAATCGGCGCCGCAGTTCGGAGGAACACGGCGCCGATTCTTTTTGGCCTGGATCCCGACTCAATGGAAAGAAACCCATTATTGCCCTCGACCTATGAAAGAGCTTCTCAACAATTTACTTAAACTTCAGGAATACGAATTTGGAACCGGGGAAGGCAGAGCTGTCGACACCGCCATCGCGAAATTGCGCGAGAAAATCCCGCCGCCGTTCCTGGCCCACTATGATCGCCTCGCCAATCGCGGAAAGGCTGGCGTCGCCATCGTGCGGCACCAGGTCTGCACGGGCTGTTATATGCGCGTCCCGATCGGCACAATTAACCGCCTTATGCATGTGGACGACATTACCATGTGTGAGAGTTGCGGGCGCTACCTTTACCTGCCCGAGGAGGAAAAGGTGTTTAAGCGAGACGAAGCGGATTGCATCGCGCATCGCGCTTAAGATTCTTGAAGAGTTTACACTTTGCCGCCCGCCGGAATCGGAGGCGGCACAAACAACACCGGACACGGCGCATGGTGGCCAATCCTGTCAGCCGTGTTCGGGATTAGTCCAAAGGCGAAGCCTGCGTGCTGATTCGCAGGCATCACGATCAAATCGGCGGCGAGGTCCCGCGCAGCCAGCACGATTTCTTTCGCCACCGAATCCACTGGAAGCCGGACGATCGTTTCAACGCACTCGGGATGCACTTTCGCCTCGCGGCAGATTTTGTCGAGCCGCTGCTGCGCTTCGCTGACCAGGGCGTCGCCTACCGTGGCGTCAAAACCATAGTAGCCAAGCGAATTCTCCACCACATGCAGCGCAATGATTCTCGCCCCGTACTTTTCCGCAATCCGCGCCGCATACCGGAAGGCGCGCACCGACGCGTCCGAAAAATCAACAGGAGCCAAAACCGTGTGAAATTGGAGGCGGTCAGGAACCGCTTCCAGCGCGGAGGAATTCTCACCAGTGATTGAGTTCATAAATTCTGAATTTGTTATTGACGTTACGCGTGCCTCAGCGTCGGCTGAAAGGGCGCCGCTTTTCCGTGGAGAACAGGCCGCGCGACAACGCGGTCAATTTCGGATTTTTCGGGCGCGACGTTGACCCGGAACTGATTCCAGTCGATGGACTCAATTTTGCGCGTGGAGATCAGAACTTCCTTGTGTGCCAGCCAGCGGCCTGTATCCAAAACCAGATAGGCCACGTGCCAGTTTTTCTCGTCAAACAAAAGATCCGACAGGCGGCCATCGCGCTGGCCGTTGGAAAAAACGTGGAATCCAAAAATCGCCCGCGCGCTTCGCAGCAGCGTCCGCGGTGGCTCGAATTTTGGCCCGGAATTGAATTTGCCGGAAGACGCCGCGCATGCTGGCTCGCCGGGCTGCGCGACCTTTTGCGGCGGAACATCTGTTGGCCCCCAGAGCGAGCCGCCCGCCCAATAAACCGGCCAGCCGTAGTAACTGTAATACTTGAGCTCGAAATCGCGCGTGACCAATCCAAGCCAGTCAAGTGTGGGGCCTTTTTCGATTTGTTCGCGGGTAAGATTTACCGGCAGCGCTTTGCCGCGGTCGGCAACTGGCCCCAGAGCGTGAGGCGACAGAAGCAGACGGCGTGGATAACTCCGCCAATCCGTGTCCGCCACGATGTAGCGGGCAACCCAGTTTGTTTCGTCGAAGTAACAGTCCTCGACGTATCCAACCTTGTCATCCGTCGCCGCGAGCCTCTTTCCGTAAAGTGCTTTGATGCTGTGTAACATAATTGGTTCCTCTCACCTTCCATTGTGGGCATGAGACGTGCCAACGGACGCTGTGAGGCATCAAGGAGAAGTTCCGCAGGCGCATGTCACTGGAATCACGAGAATTCGCTGGAGATTGGCGAGAATTCGATGCTTCAGTTGGAAAATTTAAAGTTTTCCCGGGCCAATCGGGACCGGCGTTCACCAAGAATTGAGGCTGGCAGGGCGAGGGGCATGCTGACCCATTCCCCTATGAAAAGGGCTCGGCAGGAGCTTGCCCGTCCGTGATTTTTGCACGGAGCGAGGCTTCTGCCAAATTCCACCGCCAAGAACCTTGGCACGGTTATTGATGCTGGAAGTTAATATGATTAACCAACGACGGGACGCCCAACCGTCCGAGACTGGCGGTCAAGAATCGGTACGGGAGAAGACCGCGGAACAAATCCCTGCTGCCTGCCTTGAGCTTTATCGTTGCGGCGAAACGGCCCTTCTGCAAAACGAGCTATCGTCGGCGATGGCTTCCTTCCTTACCGCGCTCGACATCGAACCCGGGTTCGTCGAATGCCGCCGCGCGCTGCGGCGGGCACAGGCCAGCGCGGGGCGCTCATGCAAGGGAAGGTGGAATTCCACGTTGCGCAACATTCGGTTGTCGCCGGCGCTGACCAAGCTACAGGTGATTTCCCATTTTCAGCCGCTGAAATCCATCGCGGCGGCGGAACGCATCCTCGACCAGGACCCGGCGAATAAACTGGCCCACGAAAAACTGGCCGGATGCGCCATGAGATTGAACCTGCCGCGCACGGCAGCGCTATCATTGGAAGTTCTCGCGGGCGAGCATCCTGAACATTGCGCCTACAAATTGGAATTGGCTGAGGCTCTTGCCAAGAACGGCGACACTTCAAAGGCTGCGATGATTTATGGTCAGCTCTTAAAGGAACACCCAAATGACGGCGCGGTGCAGCGTGCTTTTCAGAAAATGGCCGCAACGATTGCGATCGCCGAGGCGCCAGCCCAGCCTGAACCCCAGGCGATTTCAGTCACGGGGACTGCGATGCCTCCGCCTCCAGCAAAAAAGGAAACCAAGCCGGCCCCCGCCGGCAATGGCGAGGACGCCATCATCAAACGCTTCGAGGCTTTGCTGGCGCATGGGCCGAACAATGTAAAATTTCTAACCACGCTGGGTGCCGCTTATGCCACCAAGGGTATGTTTGACAAGTCGCTTGGCTATTACCAGCGCGCCCTCAGCGCTTTCGGTGGCAAAAACCAGCACATAGAAGCAGCCATTGAAGGCGTCACGGCCAAAAAATTTGCCGCGGAACTCAATGGCATTGACGATAAATCTCCGGAGTCGGCCGCCCTTCGGGAAAAAATTCTAGACAAACAATTGGACTACCAGTGGCGCAAGCGGGCCGCCACCAGCGATATTCCATTCATCACGCACTTCCCATGACACGACTTAATCCTGTAGAACCGCACCGCCTGACCTCGGAAGTTCGGGCTTCACTTTCCAAGATTCATTCAGGCCCGGAGGCGATTCCGAATTTTTTGCGGTTGCTGGCGAAATCATTGGCCGCGACCCGGGCTTTCGCCGGGATGGAATATTCGCTGGCCCGCGGCGAGCTCACTTCACGCGAACGCCAGCAGATCGCCCTCGCAGTGGCTGAAATCAACGGATGCAATTACAGCTTGATTTCGCACACGCGCACCGCCAGGGAAGCCGCATTGACGGAGGAGGATATTCGCCTCGCCCGCATGGCGGCATCCGAGGATCCGCGCGAAAACGCGATGCTGCGATTCGTGCAGTCCGTTGTCCTTCAGCGGGGCGACATAAGCGAGAAGGATCTGTCTCTCATCCGGCAGGCTGGATTTTCGGGGTCGGAAACAATCGAGATTGTCGCGAACATCGCGGAGAATATTTTCAAAAACTACGTCAATATCATTTCCAACACCGAAGCGGATATTGCAGTGCCGCGGGCGCTGGCCGCGTCGGCGACTTAATGGACTACGACGCCGGCCGTTCAGGCCGTTGCAGCGAAAGACTTTTGATTCGGGAAATTAATGTGCTCGGTTTCAACCCGAGCAATTCCGCCGCGCCCCCTGCCCCATGGATTTTCCATTTTGTCTTGTTCAGCGCGGCCAGAATATTCTCGCGCTCCTTCTGGCGAAATTCCAAATCACTCAGAATGGGCGCATCGGAACCACACGGTGGCGGATTTGCTTGAGCGGCGGGCTGCGAGGAATCCGCGGAGCCGCCGGTGGGCAACTCAAACCAAAGTGTTCCGTGCTGCGCCAGGATCAATGCACGCTCGATGGTGTTCTGCAATTCGCGGACATTTCCCGGCCAGTGATAATTTTGGAATTGGGCCAGATGCGCCTGCGTGAGCCGCGCGGCCGGCACATTTAATTTTCGCGCCGCCTTTTCCAAAAACGCCGCCGCCAGCAGCGGAATGTCCTCCACCCGCTCGCGCAGCGGCGCAACTTTGATGGGGAAAACGTTGAGCCGATAATAAAGATCCTGGCGAAAATGGCCCATCTCCACTTCGCGCGGCAAATCGCGATTGGTCGCGGCAATAATCCGGACATCCACCGTCCGCGTGCGCTCGTCGCCGACCCTCTCATATTGCCCCTCCTGCAAAACGCGCAGAAGCTTGCTTTGCAATTCAATCGGAATTTCGCCGACTTCATCCAGCAGAAGCGTCCCACCCTGCGCTGCCTCGAAACGGCCCGCGCGATCCTTCACCGCGCCAGTAAATGCGCCTTTCACATGGCCAAAAAATTCGCTCTCGTAGAGTTCGCGCGGAATGGAAGCGCAGTTGACGCGTATGAGCGGACGCTCGCGGCGGCGGCTGCGTTGGTGAATTTCCCGAGCCACCAATTCCTTGCCCGTGCCGGATTCGCCCAGGATAAGAACTGTCGCATCGGTCGGGGCAACCATTTCGATTTGGCGCATTGTCTTTTTTAGCGCAGCGCTTTCGCCAATCATTTCGCCGAAGGCTTTGGCCTCGCGCACCTCCTCTTGCAAAAGCGTGTTCTCCAATTCCAGTTGCGATTTGAGCCGTTCGATTTCTTCGAAGGCCCGAGTATTGACAATCGCGGCGCCGATGTGATCCGCGAAAATGCGGAGCCATTCGGTTGTCAGTTCCGGAGGGGGGATGCGATTGTATTGGGCGAGAACGCCGAGCACTTCATCGCGAAAAATAATGGGCTGGCCGTTAAAGCCTTTGATTTCCGCGCGTTTCTCGGATTCCGGCCCGCCAATGCCGCTCAGGTCATGCGATGTGTCACTGCTGATCGCCGCCTTTCCTGTCTTCGCAATGCGCCCTATCACGCCCGAGGCAATGGGAATGCGTTTCAATTCCTCGTTGGAGTTGCCGTTGCTTTCCAGGCCTGAAGTGGCGGATTCCGCGCTGGCCACCAAATGAAGGCAGCGGGTTTGATCGGTGCATTCCGGGTGGGTGAAACAGTCGCCGCAGAGGTCGCCATTATCGATCAGCCAGATTCTGGCCATGACGGCGTGGGGGCGGTTGGCAAGGCATTGAACCACCTTGCGGAGCAGGCGCTCCGCCGAGCGTTCCGGTGCGATTTCCAAGAGAAGCTTCCTCAGGGAATCGAACTCGGGCTTATAATCCCGCGGTAATTCCACCAGTAAAACTTATAGAAAAATTGTAGGTGGCCAGAAAATCATGCCCCTCCGGGTCAAGTTCGACTTTGAAACCCGCCTTCCGACAGACATGCCGCATGGCATGGTTCTCGGGGAGGATGTGGCCGATAATCCGCCGAATCCCTTCGGTTTCGCCGATGTCAACCAGGCGCTTTAGCATTTCAGCGCCGAGCCCCATCCTATGCCAAGTGTCGCTGATGACCAAGGCAAATTCGGCGTCGTTGGTGCCACGGAGCCTGATTAAACGGCCAATTCCCAAAATCTCGGCGTCCAACTCCCAACTCGGCTTGTATTCGGCCACCAGCGCGATTTCGCGATCGTAGTCGTTGAAACAAATCCGCACCAGCCGTTCATGCGCGATGCGCTCGGATAACTGCAGGCTGTTGAAATATCGGTGATAGACTGTTTCCTCAGAAAGCGTTTGATGAAATTTCACAAGCAAAGGCTCGTCCTCGGGCCGAATGGGGCGAAGGATGACGTTTGCACCATTTTTCAATGTCCAGGGAGCGGCATATTGCGCCGGGTAAGGCCGAATGGCCGGGCGGGGCAGGAATTCCTCGCGTGTGTCGGCGTCGTGCAGAACCACCCGGGCGTCGAGTGCAAGGATGCGTTCAGGCGAGACGATCAGGGGATTGATGTCGATTTCCTTGATCCAAGGCTGCTCGACCACCAAGTGGCTGAAGCGGACCAGCAATTGTTCCAGCGCGGAAATGTCAACCGGCGCCCGGCCTCGCACGCCCTTCAAAGCCGTGAAAATCTGGGTGCGTTCCATCATGCGGCGGGCCAGCGTCGCATTGAGCGGCGGCAGCCCAAGGGCGCGGTCCTTGAAAACTTCCACCAACTGGCCTCCCGTGCCGAACAGCAAAACGGGGCCAAACGCCGGATCCACGCTGCTGCCGATGATTAATTCATAGCCTTCCAATTTGACCATGGGCTGCACCGTCACGCCCAGAAAGTGCGTTCGTCCGGCCTTGGCAGTCACCGCCGATTCAATGGCCCGCCAAGCCGTCCGAACGGCTGCGGCCGTTTGCAAATTCAACTGCACACCTCCAACATCGGTCTTGTGGGTGATGGTTTCAGAATGCAATTTCAACACGACTGGATAACCCAGGCGCGCCGCCATCTCGACCGCCTCGGCTTCGCTGGTGGCGATGAGAGTCTCAACCGTCGGTATTCCGTAATCAGCCAGAATCTGTTTCGATTCATGCTCCGTCAACAGGGTGCGCCGGCTCTTCCGCACGTGGGCAAGCACGCGGCCAGCTTTTTGGCGCATCGCTTCCTCGCCGCCAGATTCCGGCGCGAGAGCGGGCGTTTCGTAAAGCGCGCGCAGATTCTCGCTGTAACGCCACATGTAGGAAAAGGCCCGGGCCGCGCGATCAGGGTACTTGAAGGTGGGGATTTTTGAGGCGTTGAGAATGTCCTCGCCTTTCTCAACCTGGCCGGCTCCCATCCAGCTCGCCAGAATGGGTTTGCCGTCCAATTGCGCGTAGGGCTTCAACTGTTCGGCGGTCGCGGTGGCGTCCGTCATGGACTGGGGAGTGAGAATGACCAGCAAGCCGTCGGTGTTGGGATCTTTGACCGCGATGTCCACGGCTTTGGCGTAAAGCTCGGGGCCGGCATCGCCAATGATATCCACCGGATTGTTGTGGCTCCAGGTTGGGGGCAGAATTTGGTTGAAGGCGGCCATGGTCGACGGAGCGAGTTCAGCCAGTTGCGCACCGCTGCCAATAAGCATGTCAGTGGCCAGCACGCCGGGTCCGCCCGCGTTGGTGACAATCGTCAGGCGCGGACCCTTGGGGCGTGGTTGTTTGGACAAAACTTCGGCCATGTCGAACAATTCCGAAATGGCCTCGACCCGCAAGACGCCAACCCTTTGGAAAGCCGCCTGCAAAACTTCATCGCTGCCAGTCAGCGAGCCGGTGTGCGACGCCGCGGCCTTGGCGGCGGCGGCAGTGCGGCCGGGCTTGATGACGATAATGGGCTTGGTTAACGCTACTTCGCGAGCGGCCGAGAGGAACGAGCGCGCGTCGCCAATCGATTCCATGTATATGACAATGCTCTTGGTGTTCGGGTCCTCGCCCAAATGATAAATCAAATCTCCCCAGCCCACATCGAGCATGGATCCCAGGGAGACGAAGGCGCTGAATCCGACATTTTCGCGCAAGCTCCAATCCAGAATGGCGGTGCAGAGCGCGCCGCTTTGGCTGATGAAACCCACCGAACCGGGCCGGGCCATGTTGGCCGCGAAGGTGGCGTTAAAATGATGCTGGGGCACCATGACCCCGAGACAGTTGGGGCCGACGATGCGCATCTGGCCCTTGTGCGCCTGCTTCAGAACCTGCCGCTCCAACTCCACGCCGGTGGGCCCGATTTCCTTGAAACCGGCGGAAATGATAATGGCGCCGCGCGTGCCGATTTTGACGCACTCTTCGATGATGCCCGGCACTGTGGGTGGCGGAGTGATAATCACCGCCAGGTCCGGCGCGGCTGGAAGCGCCTCGATGCCGGGATAGGTCTTGAGTCCCAAAATCGTGTCCCGCTTTGGATTAATGGGATAAATGGTTCCGGCAAATCCGCCTTGCAAAAGATTTTCGACAACCGTGCGCCCAACTTTGCCCTGCGTTTCTGTTGCGCCGACCACGGCCACGGATTCCGGGGCAAAAATGGAGCCGAGCGCGCTGCCGCCGCTGCGGCGCAGAATATCGTGTGCGAATGAAACGGATGTTTTAGGCGGCGTTGATGTCATCATAATAAAGTTTGCTGGGTTCAATCTGCATTAGCTAACAAGCTATCCCGCTCGCGGCTTGTTCCACTGCGCTCGCCTGGTTTGATCTGCCCAGCCAGTTGCAGGACATTTTTTCGAGAGCTTCAATCCAGCGCGGATGGTCGTTCAGGCAAGGGATCAGCGTCAGCTCGCCGCCGCCAGCGGCGCGAAAGGATTCGCGCCCGCGCAGCCCGATTTCTTCAATCGTTTCAAGGCAGTCGGATACAAAGGCGGGACAAATAACCAAGAGCCTTTTCATACCGGTTTTGCCCATGTGTTCAAGGATGTGGTCGGTGTAGGGCTTGAGCCAGGGATCTCTGCCCAAGCGCGATTGGAAGGCGACGGAGTATTGGGTCTCCCGGATGCCCGCCGCTTTCACGAAAGCTTGCGCGGTTTTGAAGCATTGCGAGCGGTAGCAGGTTTCCTGCGCGGGGCTTTCCTTCGAACAGCAGTTTTTTGCTGTCAAACAATGGCACTTGGTCGGATCGGATTTCCGCAAATGACGCTCCGGAATGCCATGAAAACTGAAGAGCAAATGATCATAGTCCTGCCGCAAATAATCCGACGCGCTCGCCACCAATGCCTGGATGTAATCTGGAAAATCGTAATAGGGCGGCATAACGGCCAGCGCCATTTCCGGCGAAATTTCCGCGATGGCGTCTTTGACCCGCTCCACCGCCGTTTCGTAACTGGACATGGCGTAATGCGGAAAGAGAGGGATGAGCAACACTTCGTTGATCCCCTGCTCATGCAGGCGGACAATGGCATTGATGATCGAGGGATTCTGGTAACGCATCGCCAGCTTCACCGGCACGGGCAAGCGTTGCTGCAGCGCGGCTTGAACCTTTCGGCTGGTGACAACCAGCGGCGAGCCTTGGGGCGTCCAGATTTTCTCGTACGCTTCCGCCGATTGCGCGGGCCGACTGGGCAGAATTCCGAGATGAACGATGCACCAGCGCACGGGATAAGGAGCGTCAAGCACACGGCCATCCATCAGGAATTCGCCGAGGTAGGAGCGCACATCCTTAACGGACGGCGAATTGGGCGATCCCAAATTGACGAGGAGAATGGCGCGATTGTTCATGCGGATACAAGGTGTTGCTTGGGGTGGAAGTGCTGTCGGCGTGTGTTCACAAAGGTTTCCATTCTGCCCGCGACGTTGTGGCCTGAAACAATGGAATCGCTCAGGGAAATGCCATCGCGGGCGTGTCCGGCCACAAACAAGCCGGGCGCCTTGAGTTCCATGTCGCTCATCAAGGCCCTGAATTTGGCAAAGCCGACGTTGTATTGTGGAATGGCTTTTCTGAAAACGGTCACATGCTGAAAGATTGGCTGTCCCCGGACGCCCAAAATCGTGCGAAGGTCCTTCACCGCGATCTCGACTAGCTCAGCGGATGTATTGAGAGGCAATTCAGGAGAACGCGCGCCTCCCATATAGCAAGTGATGGCCACTTCGCCATCCGGGGCGCGGTGGTCAAAGAGGGAGGACGAAAAGAGCGCGCCCAGGATATTGAACTTTTCCTTCTTCGGTATGAGCATGCCAAATCCGTCGAGTGGATGCGCCACGTCCGCGCGCCGGAAGCCAAGCACGACCGAGGCCACCGGGGGATAATGGATCCGCAGAAGGGAGGCAGCATCGAGCTTCGGCTCGGTTTTGATCAACAATGAAGCGATTTTGTGGCTGGGCAGGGCGAGCAGGATTGCGCTGCACTTGACCGCGCCGGAACCCAATTCAACCAGCCAGCCATCGTCTGTGCGCGTCAGGCTCTCGACGGGTGCGGAGGTCTGGATTTCGTCAACCAAGCGGGACTGCAGCTCATCGATGAGAACCTGCAAGCCGTCGTCAAAAGAAAACTTTTTTGCGTCTTGCTTGGAAACTTCTCCGCTGCGCTTGCGCGCCCGCGCGCCCAGGAATTGGCCCAGAAAAAGAGAATGATATTTTTGCTCCAGCGCGTGAAGTTTCGGAAAAGCCTGCGTGACAGAAAGCAAATGAGGATCACCGGCGTAAATCCCAGCCACCATTGGATCAATGGCGTAATCGAGAAATTCCTGGCCCAGCCGCCGTTGGACGAATTGCGCGATGGATTCCTCCACATCAGCCGGCGCTGGCAGGATGAATGGCTCCGCCAGGACACGCAGTTTGGCGGCGGGAGAAAACAGGGGCGTCGTCAAAAAGCCCGCGGCCGAATTGGGCATTTCCACGGGTTTTTGTCCACGCACCACGTAACGCTTCTCGGCGGATGGGTTGGAATAAATCCGGCGCGATTCCAAGCCAAGTTCGCGGATCAAATTGGACACAATCGGAGATGTCTCCAAGATGCTGTTGGGTCCAAATTCGGCCAGATAGCCGCCGCGGCGAATGGATTGGACCACACCGCCCACGCGAGGCGCCGCTTCAAACAGCCTGACAGGGAGGCCGCGCTGCTGGAGAGAAAATGCGGCGGTCAACCCGGTGACACCGCCTCCGATGATGGCGATGGGCTTCATATTGTTTTTGAAAAGCGCCGCTCCTTGCCAGCCGGAAGATAGCGATCAAAACGCATGGCAATGTTGCGGATGAAAAGCCGGCCCACCTCGTTCACGGTCAGGCCGCTGGCCTTGCGGACCAGCAGATTGTCCGCTTCCAAGTCCGACATGGAATCCAGTTCAGGCTTGAAATATTGGGCGAAGTCAATCCCCAGAACCTTGGAAAGCGCGGCGTAGTCCAGACCCATGTCGCACATGAGCCGCATGATGGCATGGCGGCGAATCTTGTCGTCATCGCTCAAAACATATCCCTTAGCAAAGGGTTCCCTGCCGGCAGCCAGCGCGCCGCAATATCCGGGCAAATCTTTGATATTTTGCCAATAGACTCCGTCGGCCTGCGAAATGGACGACATGCCGAATGCGTAAATGTCCGCCCCGCCTTTGGTGCTGTAGCCCTGAAAATTGCGCTGCAAGGTTCCTTCGCGCTGCGCCACTGCCATTTCATCGGTGGGCTTGGCAAAATGGTCCATGCCGATGTAAGTGTAGCGATCATTTTGAGTCAGCTTCTCGATGACCAGTTTGAGAATGTCGAGCTTGGTTTCGGCGCTGGGCAACGCGGCTTCCTGCTCCAGAATCTTTTGGGCCGGTTTCATCCAGGGGACATGCGCGTAGCTAAATACCGCCAGCCGATCCGGCCCCATCTTGATGATTTCCTCCAATGTCTCGTTGAAGGTTTCCACTGTTTGGCGGGGCAAACCGTAGATCAGATCCAGGTTGATGGAGGAAAAGCCCGCGCCGCGCGCCCATTCAATGGCCTTCTCGGTTTGAGCGCGCGGTTGAATGCGATGCACCGCCGCTTGCACCGCGGGATTGAAATCCTGCACGCCGATGGAGGCCCGATTGAAGCCTGCTTCGCGCAAGGCCTCGACGTGATCGCGCGTCAGCCGGCGCGGATCTATCTCCACGCCCGCCTCCATATCCGGGGCGAAATTGAAGTGCTTGCGGATGGATTGTCCAAGCCTGCGAATTTCGTCGGGAGAAAGGAAAGTCGGGGTGCCGCCGCCCCAATGCAACTGCACGACTTGGCGTTTGGGATTGATGCGATCGCGCATCAGTTCCATTTCCCTGTCCAGGTAGTCAAGGTAAAGAGCGCCTTTTTCGCGCTGCGTCGTGATGACAGTGGTGCAGCCGCAATACCAACAAAGGGACTCGCAAAAAGGTATATGGAAATAGAGAGAAAGACCGCGCTTGGGGTCTTGCGCCGCCGCGACTCTTGCCGCCACCTCCGGCCAGGTGACTTGATCGCTGAACTGCGGGGCGGGTGGATAGGAAGTGTAGCGCGGGCCCGGCACGTTGTATTTCTGCACCAGTTCAAGATCAACGTTGAGTTTGCTCATGCGAAGTTTTGCACTGTGCTGACCAGCGCTTCGAGGTTTTCCATCCGTGCGGCCGGAGGAACGCCGTGGCCGAGGTTGAAGATGTATCCGTTGCGGCCGCGCATCAACTCAAGCAGCCGCGTGGTTTCCGACGCCACCAACTCCGGCTCTCCGCTGTCAAGCAAACCAGGCGGCAGATTGCCTTGCATGGCAATGTGGGCTGGAATCTGCTGGCTGGCGTCGGTCAAATCGATTTCGTGATCGATCCCGATGGCGTGCGGGCGAGTTCGGATCAATGATTTCCAGTCGCGGGCGCCTTTGGAATACACGATGATGGGGACTTGGCCATTGAGGGCGGAAACAATCGTTCGCATCCAATGGCCCGAAGCCGCGTCGAAATCCTCCCCCGGCAACAGCCCGCCCAGGCTGTCAAAAATCTGGATGGCATCCACGCCCGAGTTGATTTGCAACTGCAAAAACTCGATCACCGCCAGCGTCAATTCTTCGCATAGCGAATCAAAAAGCACGCGGTCGCTGCGAAACAATTCCAAGGCCTTGGTATGCGCGCCGGCGCTGCCGCCTTCGAGCATGAAATTGGCCAGCGTCCAAGGCGAACCGGCAAAACCCAGCAAGGCCGTATTCGATTTCAATTCCAATTTCGCCAGACGAATCGCTTCGGCCACGTATTGGAGCCGCTCCGAGACGCCCTGAGTATTGAGCCGTCGAATATCATTGCTGTCGCGCACCATGTAATCCATTTCGACGCCGCCTTGTTCGCGAAATCGAAATCCTTGCCCCAACGCTTCCGGCACAACCAGGATGTCGCTGAAAATAATGGCGGCATCGAAATGAAATCGGCGCACCGGTTGCAAGGTCACTTCAGCAGCCAGATCCGGGATGCTGATCAGTTGGCGGAAAGAGAAATCCTGTTTGAGAGCGCGGTATTCCGGCAAACAACGGCCAGCCTGGCGCATCAGCCAGACGGGCGGACGGTCCACTTGTGAGCAGTTCAGCGCGTCAAGGATCCGTTGGCGGTTTGTGCAGTTCGCCACTCGCGGCTCCACAGGGCGCAGGGCGCGCTCAGTTTGCTTCGTCTCGCTTTCCAATAATTCTCGCATGGCAGCAAACTAAAATAGAAGCGCCAGACAGGCTTCCCCTTCATTGCCAAACCCTCACCATTTCTTGGGCTTTGAAGAATGGATTGTGGCCAGCGGCCTGATCTGGATTTCCTGTTGCCCAATGTACAGTCGCAGGGCGCGCTGTGAGGCGCGCCCTGCGTCGTTGTCTTTGCTCCAGTAAGCTCAGTAGTAGTTTTGAGCCAAGGTAGGAACTGGATGTGTAGCCACTTTATTGCGAGAATTCTTTGACGGCGTTGCGAGCCGGATCGGTTCGTTCCGGGACAAGGCCGCTGCACGGTTCTGCTCATCCAGCAGAGCCGATTCCTTTTCTAACACTTTCATTGCGCATCCAACATAAGCCATGCTCGGCGGCGGATGCTTCCCGTTTCTTGTGAAAAATCCCACCGAACTTGACGCTGGATCAGGCCATCGAATGGCGCTGGGTCAAGGAGTTTACTGTTCGCTGAAAAATTTCAAGGGGTGTGCCATCGGCGGAAACGGCTAATAATAATCCGCACTGGCGATAAAACTCAATCAGCGGTTCGGTGCTGCGGCGATACGCTTCCATGCGGACTTGTATGGCTTCGGGTCGATCATCCTCGCGTTGCACGAGACATCCGCCGCAATGAGGACAGGTCTCCGGCAATGCCAGGCCTGTCACATGAAACGTGCCCTTGCAATCGGTGCATACGCGCCGCCCGGCCAATCGCTCCACGATCTGTTCAATTGGCAGCTCGTAGTCGATGACGGCGGTCAGAGGCAAGATTTCCGATCTGAGCAATTGTTCCAGTGCATCCGCTTGAGCGACGGTGCGCGGAAAACCATCCAGCAAGAATCCGCCATGACAGCGCAGGCAGCGCACCCGCTCGCGCAACAGATCGAGCACCGTGCCGTCGGGAACCAACTCGCCCCGCGTCATGAAGCCAAGCGCGCTTTGGATGGCTGGGGATCGTTCGGCGGGGGACAGGCTCTTGGCGGCACGGAAAATGTCGCCAGTGGAAAGATGGCAGGCGCCAGACCATTGGCGGAGCATATCGGCTTGAGTTCCCTTTCCCACGCCGGGCGCGCCGAGCAAAACCAAGCGGCAAAAATGTTTCGCCGGGCCGGGCGTTATTTCACAGCAGGCGTCGCCGGCTTTGAGCCATGCTGCGCGGTCATTCACCCTGTTTTTGCTGTAAGCCATTGCATTCATATCATTCCTCTTGAGTTAGCGAAGTCCCCGCCTGACTAATCGTCGAGAGGCGAATATTCGTGTGTTCTGATTTCGTGTGTTCTGATTTCTGCCAGACGCTGCGACCAAGGTTGCGACAGCGAGGTTTCGGCTTGACCAACCCGTTCGCCTGCCATTGGCTTGAAATCTGTCCTTGGGCCGGCAACCCCGGGCGCAGCTTCATCTTCCGGCTCAATTAAAGGAGGCTTCATATTCGACAATTAAACTGCACCGACAGCCCAGCGCTCCACCATCTTTGGCAATTGATAGTCTAGAATTGCGGCTAATCCGGAACCATCTTCTACAGTCCGCCATTGTGGCAATCCGTGCACTGAAACGCGGGGTCATACTCGTCCTGCGGATGGGCGAATTTCTGCCCCATCGGACTGGCCAATTTCATTTGCTCCGCATTCCCCTGCGATAGAATGGTGTGGCAGGCATTGCAATCGTTGCTGATAATCTTCTTCATGCCGTCTTTGGCGACGCTCACGTGCTGGCCGTCGTGGCAGCGAAAGCAGCCCGGCCAATCCTTGTGGCCGATGTTATCCGGGTAGGCCTTCCAGCTAGACTTCATTTCGGGAAAGAAATTGTTCGTGTAAATATTCTGCACTGCTGCGATGGCGGGCCTGATGCGCGCATCGTTGGGGTAACGATCGGAAAGGGTGGCCGAGATTTTTTCGATGGCTTCATCTTCGTTCGTGTAGGCTCGGCACAATACCGCTTCCGCGTTGGTCTTGATCCATGGCAAGGCCGCATCGATATCGCCGAGGGCCATGGCCATGTTTACGGTGCTTTCAGGCGAATTAAACTTGTGGGCCGGCCGATTGTGGCAATCCATGCAGTCCATCCTGCGAACAGCGGCGATGTTGACCTCGTTGGTGAATTTTGCGGTGCGATATTCGGTAACATCGCCCTTTTTATCGGTGACGCGAATCCAGGGAATTTTCTGGCGGCTCTCGTCAGAGGCAAGATACTCAATCTTATTGCCCACATTCATGTGCCAATGAATTCCGCCAACGGGTCCATGCGTTGGGTCGCCGCCGCCGACTTTAAGCAGCATACGGACGGAATACTCCGTGTTGGTCTTGTCGGGGATGAAGTAATTGAATGTTCTATCGACGTCGCCGACGAACTTGGCCGGCCAGTGGCATTGCTCGCAGGTTTCCTGGGCGGGACGCAGGTTCTTGATGGGAGTTGCAATCGGCTTCGCGTACTTATGGGCCATCACCGCGTATACTTGATAAGTTCCCGATAGCTTTGAGCGAACATACCATTCCGCGCCCTTTCCTATGTGGCATTCCGCGCACGCCACCCGCGCGTGCGGCGAATGTGAATACGTCACAAATTCCGGCTGCATGACCGTATGGCAGGCCTCGCCGCAAAAAGTGACAGATTCAGTAAACTCGTAGCTATGATAGCTTCCCATCGCTGTTAGCAATAGAAAACCAGCGGAGGCGGGGATGAAAAATGTCAGGATGCGGCGATCCCGTTTGCGGCCAAAGTCGATATCGATGTGCAGAGAGCCAGTGACGTGCTCGACTTTGGCCAGACGGCGGCGGCGAAACCAAACGCCGATAATCACCAGAGTGAGCCCGCCGAAGAAAAAGGCGGGCGCGACGAGGTAGGCGAGGATGCCAATGTAAGGATTGGCCGTCGGCGCGACCGCGTCCAAAAAGAACAGCAACAGAAACGCGAACCCGCTCGCCGCCATCAAAACGATTCCGGTCAAACTTGTCCAATTGCGGAGAAGCGACTTGGAGCGTGGGGTTGGATTGGCTGATTCTGTTGCCATGTGTGCGGGGTGTGGTGGTTGTTTCGACGGCTTATTTCTTGAAACTGCGGGACTTGGCAACCAAGGCTTTGATGTCGTCGTCGGTCAGGCCTTCCGCGGGCTTCATTTTGGTTTTGTCATCTTCCTTGATGCCTTCTTTGATCGCCTTGAAGGCGGCTTCGTCCTTGAACGAGGCTTGGTACTTGGCATCGGTAAGATCTTTCACACCGACCTTGGCGCCCATTTTTGTGTCGCCTTTGCCGTCGGCGCCGTGGCACTTCTGGCAGCTCTTTTCCCAGATGGCATCAACATCGGAGGCCGAGGCCACTGCCGTTCCGGCTGCCAAGGCCAGGAGAACTAGAATTAATTTTGTTTGTTTCATAATACTCTGAGGATTGTTTTGATTACTTTGCTCATGGAGATTCTGCGCCCAGACGCCACTCGCGTCGAAGCCGGCCCGGATTGGCGGGATCCCGCTCGCATGAACACACTTTTTTTCATCCACACCAAATTGAAGTGAAATGCCAAGGCTTGCTTCGCGGCATTTGCGATTTGTTTGACTTTTCTTGCTGATGGCTGAACCGATTATGATAAGCGCGGGATTTCATGGCTCTTAGAATCCTTTCGTCAACGAGCGCTTTTGCAGTGTGGCCGGACGGTCGTAACTGCGGTTGAGGTGGACGCTGCCGTGGCAGGACAAAGTGCAATTGTCACGTCCCCGGCCGGCGGTGGTATAGCTCAATCCTGCGCTGGGAGCTGGCGTCACATAGGCCGAGTTGAAGTTAATAAGGTTGGGGTTGGACGACACGCCGTGGGAATCGTGACAAGTCGTGCAGGCGGTTTGATAATTGAGAATGTGGCGGGAATGGCCCGGAAAACTTTGGTTGGCCAGAATGCTGGCCCGGCTGTGGCACTTGTAGCACAAGGCGAAGCTGGCAGCGCTTTCGGCAGACATATCAGTCAGAATTTGCTGCCGTTCGAGCAACGGCGCGTAAGCCGAACCATGCGGCCCGCGCGGGCCGCTTCCGCCTGCGCCGGGACCCTGGTCGTTATTATGACAGTCGGTGCAGTTAATCACGCTGGCCGCATTCATGGGCGCGATCAGGCTGGGCACAAATGCGTTTTTCCCCGCGCTTTCCACAGGATGGAAAGAAGCGTTGGAGGGATTGAATTGGAGGCGCTTGTTCGTTTGCGGAGTCTGCCGGATAACCATGGCCGGCCCTTTGCTGTGGCTGTCGGCATGACAACGAAAGCAGAGTTCGAACTCCTTGGCCAGTGGCTTGACCGGCGCGCCGGACGAGTTGATGCCTTTCATGCCCGCTAATGCGCCGGAGAGAGTTGAGCTTGTGCCGGGCTGGGCTTTGCTGGCGTGTGGATTATGGCAATCGGCACAGGAGACATGCCGTGGCGAATTGATGAGATCTTCGGCGGCGTCGTGCAAATTGGCGGTCAATTCGACGGGATGAGCGCTCCATTTGGTGAACTCGGACCGGATGTTTTTCATGGCCACGGTGCCACTATGGCAAACGTAGCAACTTTGCTCCTGGTTGATGGCCGTGAGCAGGCGGGGCTTGGTGCCGGCGTTGTGGTTGGCGTGGCAACTTTCGCAGGCATTGGCCGCGACCGATTTCAACGAGGCGCCTGGCCACGGATTCTGTCCCTGGCCGTTCCAGACCGCGGGCGAAGTGTTATGAATAGAGGCGCCCCAGTCGGTGATGTTGTGGCAATTGAGGCAAAGCGCGGAACCATAATTGTTTTGCACCATGAAATTGCCGAACTGATTATCGTGCGGATCATGGCAGGAAGTGCATTGCAGCTCTTTGTTGCTGTCCAGGCGCACTTTGCTTGTGAGAGTCGCCGGGCTTTTCAATCCGGAATCGCTGGCGGCCAGATTCGCATCATAGACAAAGGAAATCGGATGGTCACCGGAAAGATCGGTGCCCAGATTGAATTTGCCAGATGGCATCACGGAGGCGTTGGTCTGCATCTTAATCGTGGTGCTGCTCCCGCGTAGCGAACCCAGCGCCACGGTGCCGTCGTGGCAGCTAAGGCATAGCTTGGAAGCACCCGTCGGCTGGCCCACGGTTGCCTTGATCGTGCTGCTGTTATAGGGCGTGTAGGTTGCGCCCGAGCTAGTGTGGTTCCACAAAGGCGACTGAGGGGCCGCCCCGTGTGAAGTATGGCAAAAAATGCAGGCGTCCGCTTCCGCCGCCGCCTTGATCGAGCCGGGGCCGCCCACGGAGAGGTTATGTGGCGAGTTCAAGATGCTCTCCGCCCTTAGCAGAGTGGCTTGCAGTAGAATTACCAACCACACTATCCTTGTTGTTAAGGGGGCGTTCATGGCGGACCAATGTATTTGAATACCTGCACGCGATGGTTGTAGGAATCGGCGACGAAAATGCGATTGTCCGGGCTAATGACGACTCCGGCTGGCAGGCAGAATTCTCCCGGTTCCGCGCCCGTCGATCCAACATCCAGCAAAAATTGCCCGGCCGAATCGAAAATCTGGAAGTTATCGAAAAGGGCGTCCGCGACGTAAATGTGCCCATAACTGTCGCTGGCCACGCCTTTTGGCCTGGTGAAATGTCCGGAACTCTCGCCAGCGCCGCCTATGACGGATTGGAAAGCGCCGTTGGAGTCAAATGCTTCAATCCGCCTGTTCATTGAGTCAGTGACCAGAATTTGGCCGCCCGGCGCCAGGGCAATGTGCGTCGGGAAATTGAATTCGCCCGGAGCGATGCCGCGCCGCCCAAATTGGAAAAGGTAGTGGCCCGACAAATCAAATACAGCTACGTGGTGCAACTGGGAATCGGCCACATACAGCCGGTCGGACGCAACCGCCAGTCCGGCGGGGCGCACTAATTGATTGGAAATGGAACAAAGCAAATGGCCGGTAGAATTGAAAGCCAGCACCAGCCCCAATTTCGAATCGGCCACATAGAAAACATCCTTCCGTTTTGCCACCGCCACAGGCGATTGCAGAACCATGGCTCCAATCTTGTTCCATTGGTGGAAAGCTCCGTGTGTTAGATCAAAGAAACAGACGCTCGCCGATTCCATGTCAGTCACACATAAATTCGACGATTCGTCCAAGCACAGGCCGAAGGGCTTGGCCAGAACCGGAGCTGGGCCACCCCGGCCGGTGATCCAGGAATTCATGCGGGACCAGGCAGATGGCTTAAGATCCATGTCCGCGGGCACGCGAATCGACTGGACATATTCCAGGCGCGCGAGGGCGGGTGCTTGTGGGTAAACGCGGGCAGGGACGCTGGGAGCATGAATTGAAGAACTGGACGCGCATGAGGCAAAAGCCAATACCATAATCGCAACCAGAAAGGAGGTTGTGGACGAATTTGGTTTTGGCATCTTCTTTTTCATGATTTAGAAGTCGCGCCGGGCGGTGAAACTGAAGAGGTTTCTCTCGGCAGCGCCGTTCAACGTGTTCTGTTGATTGAATTGGTAGGCGAGCGAGAAAGACAATTTGCCGACGAAATACTTGATGTGTGCGCCAGCCGTGAACAACGTTTCCGCCTGCGGGCCGCCGGCTTGATTCAGAACTCCCGCCTCCACGGTGCCATCCAAATGGCGGTTAAACCGTTCGGAGTAACGCGCGGTAAAGGTGTAATCGGCTATGGATTGCTGCGGCTGGAAGTACTCCATCCACTGCTCGCGAGCATTAATGCTGAATGTAGAGCTGTTGTCGGGCCGGAAAGTTGCCGTCTGATATAGCCCGCGGGTGATGTAACTGATCAGGCTGGCATTCTGCGTTTCATACGTCCCGCCGGCCCGCAGCCAGCGCCAGTTGAAGTCAAAGCCGGACAGAGTCGAGAAGCTATTCTCCAAAACGAAATCAGCGGGCGCCTGGTTCTCAACCCAGCCCAGCCCCGAATAAACATCGGCCAATCCGTTGAATAGATCCAATCGCAATTGGACTTGGTCGCTGAAGGTGGTGTAGGAGCCTGATGGCTCTGCCTGCACCGTATAGTTGACCAGAACGGACGAGTTGTTAGTCAGATTGAGCGAGGTGGGAACGCGCTCAATCTGCATCCCGCTTCCCGCCCTCACGAGCGCGTAATCAATGCCATTGAGGTAAACGTGGACGCCGGTTGGGTCAGTGACTTTGGTCACGGCCAAAACACGCGGCTGGGTCAGAAACGTTGGGGTGCCGTCGGTCAGGGCGTGCTGCTCGTTGAAGACGGTGTTGACGGCGCCGCTATTATTATCGTGCGTCCAGTCGAAGCGGGCTGTATTGCCGAGGGTCAGATGCCCCCAGTTGCCCAGGCGCTTGCTGTAAGTCTCGGAATTGCCAATTCCATAAGTTGTCTCGGCGGCCGAGTTGCCCGGCGCGGATTCGTTTTCCAGTGTGCCGTGAACGTCCATGGCTGAAGAAAGACTCTCGTAGAGCTGATTGCGCAATCCGATCGTGGCAAGGTGCGTCGTAGTGTCGGCGGGATCGACGTAGGAGTCATTGTAGTTGTAATTGTAGAAGCTATTCCAGGATGGAGAGTGCCAGAGGGCGAGGTTTTCCTGGACGGTCACGTTGTCCGCTTCATTGCCGCTCTCATCCTCCTGGTTGAAATAGACCATCGAGGTCAGCCGGCCACGGTCGTCCTTCCAGAACTTCTCGACATCCTGCAAGGTGCCATATTGGTAAGTCTGCTTTTGGGCAATGTCGGTCGTAGTTTGGGTGTATTGGCCGAGTTCGTAGCTGAAAGTTGTGCTGCCGCGCGCCCGCTCGTTGGCGGCGTTGAAATCCAGGCTGTCCTGCGCAAACGCATTGTTGTAGGCGAGGCCGGTTTCGGTTTCGTCCAGATGTTTCAGGCTTAGGCTGAAGGGAATCGGGCCCGCCTTGTAGCCTAGCTGGCACCCATAACTCTGGCTGTCCACCATGACTTGATTGAACGCATCCAATTCCTGAATAGTGTGCGTTTTGGTCGCGGTGAAATTCGCTGCATAAGGCTGATTCCTCAGAAGCGAGAGGTTCACATCGTAATTTTGCAGATAACTGTCCTGTGTGGAGCTCTGGCGGGCCGAGCCATATTGGCTGCTGAGGTCTTGTTCGATATATCCGCCCTGCCCCTTGATATCGAATTGCAACAAGTTGGGATGATAGATCGAACCGCTTAGTCCCAGTCCAAGAGTGGGAGCCAAATACAAGCGATCCGAGTTGATCTTCATGCTGCCGACGGTTTCCGTATCCTTTTCCCATTCCACATCCATCTCCGTAAAAGCCGTTATTGGCCTCAAGTTTAGCCAGTGCGTGCCGTCCTGAGCCATCAGGCGCCGGGTCAGCAGCGATGAAAACAGCAGGGCGAGCATCCATGCGGGCCACGTTTGACCGGACAGTTTCATGGCGGCGAGATGGAAGGTTTGGCGGCAACCTTTGCCACCCTGAGCAGGTACTGGTCGGATCCTAGGTGGGGATCGTGGCAACTGAGGCAGGTGGCGTTGCCCATGTTCGCGTGGCCTTTGGCGGCGGCGATGTCTTTTTCTTCATGACAATCGAAGCACAATTTCTGCGATTCCTTGACGAGGAGGGCGCTATTAACCGAGGCATGAGGATTGTGACAAGATGCGCATTCACCGTTTCCGGCTGGGTCATGCTTGAATTTCGCTTTGGCCAGGAAATCATCGTGGCAATCGAAACAGAGGGATTTCCCCGCGCGCGTGACGAGGAATTTATTAGTGGATGTATGCGCGCTGTGGCAGGAGAGACAATCGCCATCCCCGTACGGTTGATGGATGGATTTGGGCTTGGCCACCACCGGATCATGACAATCGGCGCAGAGCGCTTTGGCCGTTTTGACGAGCAGAAATTTGTTGGTAGAATAGTGGGCGTTGTGACATGAGGCGCATTCGCCGTCGCCAAAGGGCTGGTGGGCAGACTTGGGCGCGACTGTGGGCGCCAGGTCTTTGTGGCAGTTGAAGCAAACTTCCTTCATTGAGCCTCTCATTCCAATGGAGAAGCGAGATTCGTGGCATGCCAGGCAGTTATCCTCACCGTAAGGCTTGTGGTTGAAAAAGACGGTTTGGGGCGGCTGCGGAGGAACCGCCGGCCCGGGTTTGGCCCCGGCGGCATTCGTCTGCGGGAGCGCGGGACCGGGCCTTTTTTGCGCTTGCGCCGAGGGATCGGGAACCCCGTCAAAAAAAACATTCAGCCACCGCCGGTGACCGGATGAGGCACAGCCGGCTAGAAAAATCGCCGCGCAAATGCCCCCGGCGATAACCAAGGAGATGGCGGTATGGCGGCGCATGGCGAGGCTATTTCTTGTGGCCGAATCCGAAGACGGAAACTTTGCGCGGGCCGAACTGGCTGGTGACTAGAACGAGATAGTCAATTTTGAAATCCGGCGCGGCGTACCTCGCAAACAGGCCCACGTTGTCGTAGTCAACTATGACTTTGGCGGGCAAGTGCAGGCCGGCCGTTGAGGACAAGCCAGGATAGCCAAAGCACATTAAGTAATTTCCCTGGCTGTCAAACATTTGCACCAGCTCGTAAACCGCGTCCACGACATAAACCACTCCCGCGCGGTCGACTGCCACTCCTTTGGGGCGCTTGAGCAGTCCGTGTTCCGGCGCGTCACCGAACCCGCCCAGGGTTTGCACGTAGCGGCCATCCTTTCCATAGACTTCGACGCGGCCGGCTGCGGTGTCCGAGGCATAGAGACGGCCTTCGGCATCAAGGGCGAGATTGCTGGGCATAAGCAGGATCGCGTTGGAGTTCTTGCGGTCTTCGTCCCGGGGAATGGAGTAGAGGAGGTTGGTGGCGGATTTATCATAAACACGAACCGCATGAGCCTGGACATCCGCCACATAAATTCGGTCCTGGCCGACGGCAACGTCCCGCGGCTTCATTTCTCCCTTGTGTCCCAGCACCCAATTCAATTGGTTGGAAGCGTCCAGGCATAGCACCTGTTCACGCCGGGCATCGGCGATGTAGCGCGTGCCATCCTGGCTGATGGTGATATTGATTGGTTCGGACAGCGCCGTTTCTCCTTCCAGCGGCAGCGAATCCAGGGATCGCTTGGCCACGTCCAGCACCAGAACGGAGTTATACTCCGAATCGCACACATAAATCTTCTTGTCGTGCATGGCCAGGCCGTAGACTTTGCCGAGCGATTTGTCGGATTTTTTTTGACCCGTGATGAACTGGGAGAAGCCGGACTCCTCGGTCCCGAGGTCTTTCTCAGTCCCAAAACTGACAAGGTACCTGCAGCCGGGGCGGATCGGGCGCGCCTGGAAAAAACACGAAGTGAGATGGCGCCGGTTTGGTAGTGGCGCAACCAACGGCCAGAAGGGCGAGAAGCCCCGCCCGCATTAAATTGCCATAATGAATTATTTTCTTCACGCGATCACTTTGGGAGGAATGTTGGAAATCGGCTCGCCGTATCTTGGCATCTTCATCGCATTCTTTGGTTAGTGCGCTTGCCCTTGCACCGTTGACAAAAAAAATGGGGCGCCTGTTCCTTCTGGATTCAGACGCCCATGCATGGCGGCTGCGAAACGCCAACCGCGTCCGCGCTATTTGATATGACAAGTCAAACAAAGAGCCTGCGAGGAGGAATTTCCGTTGAAGGGATTGATGCCGCCGATTTTCAGCGCATCCCTGTATTTCATGGTCGTGCCGGTGGGGCTTGTGCCCGAGACACCCATTTGTTGATGAATATCATGACAACTGGCGCACTCGATCATGCCCGACCCGCCGCCGGTGCCCGTCTCATTGAAGAGCAATTCCTGCTGGATCGTTTTGACCCCGCTGTCCGCGCCGGCATTTTGCACAATGGTTGAGGATGCGTTCAAATAACCATCCACTGGCTGAACGACATTGTAATCAATCCCGATTGGGTGCGTCCCGCTGAGGTCGGTCCCGCCGACGGCAATCTGGAACGTCGTTCCATTGGGCAAGTTGACCGGAGTGCTGGCCACGCTGCCGTTGAGGGAATTGATGGCCACAGATCCATCATGGCAGCTAAGACAGGCCAGGGAACTCCAGCCCGGCGTTCCGCCGTTGGCGTAGCCATCGGCCTTCAACGTGGGACTGGTGAAGGGCGTATAGGTGTTGCCCGACATGTTGTGCGCCCACAAAGGACCCGCATTCTTGTAAGCGGCGTCGGCCTTGTGGACTGTATGGCATTCCTCGCACACGCTGTTATTGGGCACCCAATTTGTCACCCCGTTGACCCACAAGTTTGTGGAAACGGTGAAGTCGTGGGGTGAGTTCACCATGCCAGGCGTGGTGGCAGCCTGGGCCAGACCCGGCGCCAGGAGCGCCCCTCCTGTCAATAAACCGAGGATTAGTATTCTCGATGTTTTCATATTAATTTACCTTCTGTTTTTTTGTTGTACCGCGGCAGCGCTTCGCAGCGTTCCGTCCTGGCAACCGGATCCGATCCCCTTGCGCCCCTTCAGCGCCCATTGCCAAAATTCACATTGAGCGCTTATATGGCCTGCGCTTGAGCCGAACCGCACAGAGCCCAGCCAGGTTGCGGAGCCGTTGCCGTCCGGCGCTCGGGCAGAGGGGCGGTGTTTAGCTTTGCCGTGAGAGCTTCAGTGTGCTCTTGGATGATGTCATGGCATCGGGCCACTTCCTGCTCCCGCAGCTTTACGTTTTCACGCATCAGCGTTTCCAAGTGGTCCATGTTGTAGAGAAAAACGTTCTTCAGTTCCTGCACGTCGGCGGCGATGTCCCGCGGCACGGCGATATCAATGAGAAAAAGCGGGCGGTCCGGGCGCTGGCGCATCACCACTTCCACGTCTTCGCGATCCATGATGGTGGCAGGGCAGCCGGTTGAACTGATGACAATGTCCGCTTCCGTCATGACGGCCAATCCGTCATCCATATAGTTGACGGCGCGTCCCCCCAGCTCGCGGGCCAATTGTTCCGCGTTTTCAAGCGTTCGATTGGCCACAATGATGGATTGGACGCCTTTCTTGGCCAGGTGGCGCAGGCAGGCTTCTCCCATTTTACCGGCGCCAATGATCATGACCGTCTTGTCGTGAAAATCACCGCCGAAAATTCGTTCGGCCAACTGAACGGCGACGCTGCCGACAGAAGTGGCGCCGCGCCCAATTTGAGTTTCGGTGCGAATGGCTTTGACGACTTGAAAAGCGCGTTGAAAGGCGGCGTTGAGGACGCGGCCGGTGAGCTGGGCCGCGCGGGCTGCTTCGTAGGCGGTTTTTATCTGGCCGGTGATTTCCGTTTCGCCCAGGACCATTGAATCCAAGCCGCTGGCCACGGCAAAAAGATGGCGCATGGCAGCCTCGCCCGTGTGCACATAGATATAAGCGGAGATATCCAGGCTGGTTTGCGCAAGTAAATTGAGAAGTTCACCCAATCCGCTCGTTTGGCTGGCGACTCCGTAAAGTTCGACGCGGTTGCAAGTGGATAGCACAGTCAACTCGGACAGGCCAGCCTCCGCTTTGACGCGGGCCGAGGATTCGATCAGGCGTGATGGAACAACGGCTAACTGCTCGCGGAGAGCGACGGGGGCGGTTTTGAAGCTGATGCCGGCCACAAACATCATGCGCCCCTCCTTCCGCTCGCTGGCGATTCGGTTTTCTTAATATCTTTTGCACTCTTCATGTTGCCACGACCATCGCCCGGAACGGTTAGCGTCAACTACACCGGCGTTGCGAATTGATGGACATTTTTTGGGGAGTGACCTTTTTGCATCGGTCATCATCAGCCAAAAAATGGCCTGAGAATGGCAGGGACGGTGGAGTCGTGGAAAGAAGCGGCCCGTAAGTTGGGGTGATCGAACGAATCATGATATTGCACGCCGAAACAACCGCCCCGAACGACCGAGAAGAAACCCATTGCGCCAAACCGACGACCTGTCCCCTTAGCCGGGTCAAAGCGGGCATGTCGGTGCGCATCAAGGAACTTTCCGCGCCGCCCGATGTGACCATGCGCCTGCGGGAAATCGGCTTTTGCGAACAGCAAGTGATTCGGCTGCTGATTCGGCAATCCAATTTGATCTGCCAGGTCTGCAACGCCCGGCTGGCGCTCAGTTTCGAACCTGGCCCAAATGATCATCGTCGAGCCGTTATTCTAAATGTCCAATATGAACGCATCTTCAACAACCAAAGAGACCGTGCCATTCACCACGCTGGACGGAAATGAGGCCGCGGCCTCCGTTGCTTACCGCCTCAGCGAAACCGTCGCGATCTATCCAATCACCCCGTCCTCGCCCATGGCTGAATGGTGTGACCAATGGTCCGCCGCGAGCCGTCCCAATTTATTTGGCACCGTGCCGCGCCTGGTGGAAATGCAATCGGAAGCCGGGGCCGCTGGCGCATTGCATGGGATGCTGCAAGTCGGTTCGCTGAGCACAACCTTCACCGCCTCGCAAGGCCTGCTATTGATGATCCCAAACATGTACAAAATCGCCGGCGAATTGCTGCCGTTCTGCATGCATGTGACCGCGCGCACGCTGGCGACACACGCGCTTTCCATCTTCGGCGATCATTCCGATGTGATGGCTTGCCGTTCCACCGGATTCGCCATGTTGTCATCGGGCTCAGTGCAGGAGGCGCAGGATTTCGCGAGCATCGCGCACGCGTCCACCCTGGCCTCGCGCGTGCCATTCCTTCATTTCTTTGACGGTTTCCGCACTTCGCACGAAGTGGCCAAAATCCGTGCCCTGACGGACGAACAGTTGCACGCGATGATAGATCCTTGCGAGACGTTCATCCAAGCCTTCCGCAACCACGGCCTGACGCCAGACCGCCCCAGCGTTCGCGGCACGGCGCAGAATCCCGATGTTTTTTTTCAGGCGCGCGAAGCGTGCAACTCCTTTTACGAAAACACTCCCGGCCTCGTGCAGGAAGCCATGGATCGCTTCGCAGGAATCACCGGCCGGCAATACCGGCTGTTCGATTACGCCGGCCATCCCAATGCCGAGCGTGTGTTGATCATCATGGGCTCGGGCGGCGAGACCGCGCAGGAAACGGTCGAATGGCTGAATCGTCATGGTGAGAGAACTGGTGTTTTGCGCGTGCGTTTGTACCGGCCGTTTTCAGTAGGCGCTTTTATCGCCGCACTGCCTTCCAGCGTCCGGCGAATCGCCGTGCTTGACCGCACCAAGGAGCCGGGCGCGGTGGGTGAGCCACTCTATGTGGATGTCGTAACTGCCCTGCGCGAAGCTTGTGACCGGGGCTTGGCCTCCTTCGACGCGGATCCGGTGGTGGTCGGCGGGCGCTATGGTTTGTCGTCCAAGGAATTCACCCCGGCGATGGCCAAATCTGTATTCGACCAGCTTGGCCGGCCCGAGCCGAAAAATCATTTCACCATCGGCATCATCGACGATCTCACCCACACCTCGCTGCCGTTTGACAGCGAATTTGATCTTGAACCCAGCGATGTCGTGCGAGCGGTCTTTTTCGGACTCGGCGCCGACGGCACGGTCGGAGCCAACAAGAACACGATCAAAATCATCGGCGAAGACACCGGCCTCCACGCGCAGGGCTATTTTGTCTATGATTCCAAGAAGTCCGGCGCGATGACGATCTCCCACTTGCGCTTCGGGCCGAATTCCATCCGCGCGCCCTGGCTGATATCAAAAGCCAGTTTCGTTGCCTGCCATCAATGGGCGTTCCTGGGTCGCTACAACGTTCTGGATTACGCTCAGGAAGGCGCCACGCTGCTGCTCAATTCCCCCTTCGCGCCAGGCGACGTTTGGAATCATTTTTCCGTCGAGACACAGCAGGAGATCATCGCCAAAAAACTCAAATGCCATGTGATCGACGCCTCGACGGTGGCCAAAGCCACGGGCATGGGCGGGCGCATCAATACCATCATGCAGACGTGCTTCTTCGCCCTGTCGAACGTGCTGCCGCGCGAGGAGGCCATTGCGCAAATCAAAAAAGCCATCGGCAAGTCCTACGCCAAGAAAGGCCAGGCGGTCATCGATAAGAATTTCGCGGCGGTCGACCAAACCCTCGCCGCGTTGCACGAAGTCCGTGTGCCCGAGACCGTTTCGGCGACCCGCCACCAAACGCCCATTGTGCCGACGGACGCGCCGGATTTTGTCCAGCGTGTCACCGCCGTCATGCTGGCCAACAAGGGCGATTTGCTCCCCGTCAGCGCGTTTCCGGTGGACGGCACCTGGCCCACTGGCACCACCCGCTGGGAAAAACGGGCCATTGCCCTGGACATTCCAGCGTGGGATTCGTCCATCTGCATCCAATGCAATAAATGCGTCCTGGTCTGTCCGCACGCCGCTATCCGGGCGAAGTTTTACCCGGCCAACAAATTGGCTGGCGCGCCGGAAACCTTCAAATCCACCGCTTTTCGCTCGCAGGAATGGAAGGATTCCAAGTATTCCCTGCAAGTCGCCCCGGAGGATTGCACTGGCTGCACGCTTTGTGTCGCCGTCTGCCCTGTCAAATCCAAGGCTGATCCCACGCGCAGGGCGATCAACATGGAACCGATGGCGCCGTTGCGCGAACGCGAGAAGGCCAATTTCGAATTCTTCCTTAAGCTGCCTTTGCCTGACCCGGCGCGGCTGGCCTCGGATGTCAAGAGCACGCAATTCCGCGAGCCGCTGCTGGAATTTTCCGGCGCTTGTTCCGGTTGCGGCGAAACGCCCTACGTCAAGCTGCTAACGCAGTTGGCCGGCGACCGCCTGATCATCGCCAACGCAACCGGCTGCTCCTCGATTTTCGGCGGCAATTTGCCAACGACTCCCTACGCGGTTAACGGCGAGGGCCGCGGCCCCGCCTGGTCCAATTCGCTTTTCGAGGACAACGCCGAATACGGTTTTGGCCAGCGGACAGCTTTGGACAAGCGCACAGAATTCGCGCAGGAACTGGCGAAAAAGCTCTCCGCGCAGATCGGAGCTGCCTTGGTGGACGAATTGCTCGCGGCCAAACAGGAAACGGACGCGGAAATCCGCCAGCAACGCGAGCGAGTGGTGCAATTGCGCCGGACGCTCTCCTCTCTGCCCGGGCCGGACGCCGCCAGACTAAATACGCTGGCGGATGCGCTTGTGCGAAAATCCATCTGGATTGTCGGTGGCGACGGCTGGGCTTATGACATCGGTTTCGGCGGATTGGACCACGTTCTGGCCATGAACGCCAAGGTCAACATCCTCGTCCTGGACACGGAAGTATATTCCAACACCGGCGGACAGCAGTCTAAATCGACGCCGCGTGGCGCTTCGGCCAGATTCGCCGTGGCTGGCAAGCGGAGCGGACGGAAAGACCTTGGCTTGATCGCGATGGCTTACGGCACGGCATATGTGGCCCAAATAGCACTTGGCTCGAAGGATTCCCAAGCCGTCAAGGCTTTTGAGGAGGCCGAGTCATACCCTGGGACTTCTCTTATCATAGCCTACAGTCCTTGCATTGAGCATGGTTATTCCCTGGGATTTGGCTTGGACCAGCAAAAGCTGGCCGTCGACACCGGCTTCTGGCCGCTTTACAGGTTCGATCCGCGGCGCGTCGAGGCGGGCGAGCCCGGATTGAAGCTTGATTCATCCGCTCCTAAGACTCCCTTGGAAAAACTCTGGGCCTCCGAGAGGCGGTTTCAACTCCTCACAGGCAAGGATTCGGCGCAAGGCAAAGAGGTTCTTCAGGCCGCGCAAAATGAGGTTCTAAGAAAATTCGCTTTATACGAAAAAATGTCCAGCGGCGCCAAAGCGCCCGCGGAGATATTCAAAGGTTCTTCTCTGTCTTCAGTGGAATGAATTGTGGCCAACGCATCCGCGACGACTGCTTTAAGAGCCCACGGAAAACGCATTGTTTCATTCAATGGCAACCCTCTGGGAAGAAATGTACCGGGTCTGTAGCGGCTCTGGAGCTATTTTTGTAGCGGGTTATCCGGTTGATAATCAATGATGTAACGGGTGTAATGGCTTTTTCGAGATTATATGCACATTCAATGCTGCGCCCTGCCAGGGCGCCGCTTGGTCCGCCGGATCTCAGCACAGGATCTGCGGAACCCAATTTTTGGCTTAAGAAAGCCAAAAAAGGGCGATAGTGATGCGCTCGCGATGACGAATAGTAAGTGCATGAATAACTGTGCTATTCCAAACCATTCGGAGCGCGCTGCACCCAAAAAACCGCTCAGGGCAACCGACCTGGCCACGGGGATCAATAGGTGATGCCATGATCTCATCTCGCATCAGGCAAATTGTCCCCTTTGCCATTCCGGCGCTGATCATTGGGATTTTCATTTTTGACTGTTTCACTCCACAGGGAGAAGCTGATTGGGTGCTGTATTTCATCCCGCTGCTGCTTTCGCACTATGGCAACCGGCAATTCTCGCCATTTCTAATGGCCGCCGTCTTGTCGTCGCTGACAGTAATAGGATTCTATTTTTCTCCCGCTGGAATGGATTTTGGCACGTCGGTGGTCAATATCTGCCTGGGCATTGGCACGCTTTGGGTTGTGTCATGCCTTTTGGTTCAACTTCGGCGGGCAACCGACGAGGCCCGCGTTCTATCGTGCGCCGTTGAGCAAAGTCCTGTCTCAGTTGTGATCACTGACCTGGCCGGCAGGATTTCCTACGTCAATCCCAAGTTTGCGGCGATAACAGGCTACGCCCCCGACGACGTGATTGGCCAAAAACCGAGCGTTCTGAAGTCCGGTGAAACGCCACCGGAAGAGTACAAGCAATTGTGGAGCACGATTCTTGCCGGCAAGGAATGGCGCGGGACGTTCCACAACCGAAAGAAGAATGGCGAGCTATTCTGGGAGAGCGCTTCGATCGTGCCGGTTTTCAATGAGATCGGCAAAACCACGCACTTTTTAGCCGTCAAAGAGGACATCACCGAACAGAAGAAGGGGGAGGACGCATTGCGGGAAAGCGAGTCCCGCTACCGTTCCTTGTTTGCGAACATGCTGGAAGGCTTTGCCTATTGCCAGTTTGTCTATGCATATGGCCAGCCAGTGGATGCCATTTATGTGGCGGTCAACCAAGCCTTCGAGAATATCACCGGTCTGAAGGATGTCATAGGGAGAAAGCTCACGGAGGTCATTCCGGGCATCAAAGAGGCCCGCCCGGAATTGTTCGAGATTTTTGGCCGGGTGAATGCGACCGGCCAGCCCGAACGCTTCGAGATGAAGCTGGCATCCTCGGGCGCATGGGTGGACGCCTCGGTCTATAATCCGGCGAGTGGACATGTCGCGCTTGTATTTGCGAATATCACAGAGCGCAAGCTGGCACTGGATACCTTGCGACAGTCCGAACGGCGCTGCCGCCGTTTTATTGAACACAACGCCGCCGGAGTCCTGACGACCCTGATGAATGGCCAGATCGTGGAGTGCAATGAATCTTTGGTACGCATGCTTGGCTATAATTCTATTGAAGAGATCAAGACCCGCCACGTCACGGACTTGTATTTCAACCCGGAGGATCGGCACGCCATGCTTGCTCGCTTCAAGGAGAGCCGAGTGCTGGCGGATTATGAAATGTGCTTAAAGCGCAAGGATGGCAAATCCTGCCGGGCGCTCGTGAACCTTTCGTCGGCGGTGGACGAAGGAAGAACGGCCAACTACATAGAGGCGACGGTCATTGATATCACCGATCGGGTGGCGGCAACGTCGGCGTTGCAAGGGAGCGAGCAGCGGTACCGTCAGTTGGTGGAAAATTCACCCGATGCCATCTTTATCGGATGCGACGGCAAATTCGCCTACGTCAATGCCGCTGGATTGAAGCTTTTTGGGGCAACCCATCCTGATCAAATTCTCCACCGATCCGTGCTGGAATTCATACACCCCAAATACCGGGAAACGGTCGCAGCCCGCATGGCGAAACTCCAGACAGAGCGGTTGACCGCGCCAATGCTCCCTGAACAATTTCTGCGCCTGGACGGCAGCGCCGTGGATGTGGAGGTCACGGCCATACCTTTTACCTTCAACGGAGAGTCCGCGGCGCAAGTAGTCGTCCGCGACATTACGGATAGAAAAAAGCTGGAATCGCAGGTTCTGCAACTGCAAAGGATGGAAAACCTTGGCATGCTGGCGGGTGGCATCGCGCACGACCTCAACAATGTGCTGGCGCCTTTGCTGTTTTCCATTGAGCTGTTGAAGGACAAAATCTCTGACGCTGACGGGCGCGCGTTGCTGGATTCATTGGAGACCAATGTTCAGCGCGGCGCCAGTTTGGTTAAGCAAGTGCTGACGTTTGGCCGCGGCATCGCTGGAGATCGCGTCCCCATTCAACCCGCACGGATTATCCGTGAAATCCGGCATATCATTCAAGAGACATTTCCCAAATCGATTAAATTCGGCTACCGCGCTTCTCCAGACCTCTGGACCATCACCGGCGACGCGACCCAGCTCCACCAAGTCCTGCTGAATCTCTCCGTCAACGCGCGCGATGCCATGCCCCACGGCGGTGAATTATCCATCGAATCGGAAAACTTGATGCTCGATGAAACTTATAGCGGCATGAATCTGAGCGCTAAACCTGGACCGTATGTCGTCATCAAGGTGGTGGATACGGGCACGGGGATCCCCGAGGAAATACGCAATAGGATATACGATCCTTTCTTCACCACCAAGGAGCTCGGCAAAGGCACCGGCTTGGGTTTGTCCACCACATTGGGCATAGTTAAGAGTCATGGCGGATTCATCCACTGTTACAGCGAAGTTGGCAAGGGAAGCACGTTTAAGGTCTATCTGCCAGCCAACATGGCGCAAGCGCCTCTTGAAACAGCGGACATGGCGCTGAACAAACTGCCGAGAGGACATGGCGAACTGGTGCTGGTCGTGGATGACGAACGAGCCGTCCGCACCGTGGTCCAGAAAACATTGGAGCATTTTGGCTACCGTGTTTTGCTCGCCGAAAACGGCGCCATTGCTATTTCTCTTTACGCGCTCCACCTGCGCGAAATTGCCGTGGTTTTGACAGATATGGCCATGCCGATTATGGATGGACCAGCCACCATGGTCGCTTTATTAGCCATGAATCCGCAGATCGAGATCATTGCCTCCAGCGGATTGGACGCCAATGCGGGCATCTCCAAAGCTATTGACGCCGGCGTCAAACATTTTATTCCAAAGCCTTATACCGCGGAAGCCATGCTCAATATGCTTTTCAATGTGCTTGGTTAGCCGTGAGCACGGCGGTCTCGTGATTTGGAACTATTTGTCTCGACCGACAACTCAAAGTTGAGGCGCTAACCCCGCTTCTCCGATTTGACGCAGCGGATAAGTTCGGCTATGCTTTTGATGCGGATGGTGACCCTGTGGTTCATGGCAGCGAAAGACCAGAAAGCCCGCGCAAGAACTGCAAAATGAATAACAAGCAATGACGAGCGGCAACGATCATTGTGAATTCAAACTCCAAGCATGTTCAACCGCGTGTTTATCTTCCTTGCGGCGGGATGGCTTGGGGCGGCGGCTTTAACTGCAGCAGACATCAAGAACAGCGATTGCCTGGAGTGCCATAGCGACAAAACCTTGACCTCGACCAACGCGGCGGGCGTGGCCAAGCTGCTCTACGTGGACGCAGCCGTTCTTGCCGGTTCGGCGCATCAAAAGACTTCCTGCGCCAGTTGCCACAGTGATCTGACTGTCAAACATCCGGACGATAATCTGGCCGCGCGGCTGGTCAATTGCTCGCGCTGCCACAAAGATCAATCGCTCTCGTACGGGTTGAGCGTCCATGGCAACGCCCGCATGGCCCATGCGCACAATGGCACGCACGCAGCCCCGCAGTGCATCGACTGCCATGGCAAACATGATATCCTGTCGGCGGATTTGCCCGCGTCGCCGCTCCATTTTACGAATCTGGCCAGGACTTGCGGCCAATGCCACGAACAAGAGTCTCGCGACGTGATCGAAAGTGTTCACGGCCAGGCGCTGGCTGTCGGAAGGCGCGATGCTCCCACCTGCACTGGCTGCCATTCGGAACACAAAATACAGGGCCTCAAGAACCGCTCCTCCCTCGCGATTTCAGAAATATGCAGCCAGTGCCACGCGTCGGAGCGGCTCAACACCAAGTTCAATTTGCCGGCCGACCGCGTAAAGACGTTCTTCGCCAGTTACCACGGGCTGGCGGCGCAATTCGGTTCGACCCGGGCAGCCAACTGCGGCAGTTGCCACGGTTTCCATAAAATTCTTGCCTCCACCGACCCGCGCTCAACCATTTACAAAGACAATCTGGCGGCGACATGCGGCCAATGCCATCCCGGCGCCAGCGCCAATTTTGAGCAGGGTAAAATTCATATTGACTCCGCCTCCGCCGAGGTCGGCGGCGATTTCGGGCAGCAGATCAGTTGGTGGGTGCGCAAAGCTTACCTGGTTTTAATCTTCAGCGTGATCGGGTTGATGGCGGCGCACAACGCCTTGATCTTCGGACGCAAAGTGGCCGCGCGGGCGCGCCGCGAAGACCGCTCCGTGTTGCGCATGGATTTCTCCCAGCGCGCGCAACACTTCGTTTTGGCGTTGAGTTTTATTCTCTTGGCGCTGACGGGTTTCGCCTTGAAATTCCCCGACTCCTGGATTTCGCGGCTCCTGGGATCGGACGAAGGAATTCGACGCGGGGGACATCGCATCGCTGGCATCGTCATTCTGGCGGTGGGGGCCTATCATATCTGCTACGTGACGGCCACCCGGAAAGGCCGAAGACTCATCAAGGACATGGCTCCAAGGCCAAGGGACGCGCGCGACATGACGGCCAATGCCAGGTATTTGACAGGACTGGGGAAGGAAAAGCCGAAATTCGGGCGGTTTGGCTACGCGGAAAAGATGGAATACTGGGCGGTGGTTTGGGGCACGATCATCATGGGCGCAACGGGTTTGATGATTTGGTTCAAACTCACCACCACCCACTGGCTGCCGCGCTGGGCGATTGATGTCGCCACCACCTTTCATTACTACGAAGCCATTCTGGCGTGTCTGGCCATCGTGGTCTGGCATTTATACCACGTCATTTTTGATCCGGACGTTTATCCCTTGAACCGGGCTTGCATGGATGGCCGGGTTTCCGAGGAATGGCAGGCCGAGGAGCATGCGCTGGAGGAGCGGCCCATAAATGGATCTGAGGAACAACCCCGAAGCACGGCCTTCATCCCATGAAAACAATCAAATCGAGGCACATAGAGCAACTCGATTCGTGCATTCCATCTGCAAGCCGAATTGCCGGGAGCAAGCCAAAACAATTCTCTGGACGGCGGAGAAGCCCCGCGATACCTTTGTCAATAATGGATATATCCCCCATGGTTGTTGCGGCGCTGAATAAGCAGGCTGGGCAGGAATTGCATGCCTCCCAGACTTACCTCGCCATGTCCTACTGGTCCGAGGTTCATCATTACGCGGGGTTCGCCAAGTTCTTTCATGATCAGGTGGCGGAGGAAAAGAGCCACGCCGAAAAAATTCTGAAGCATCTCGCCGACCGGGAAGTGGTCCCGACCATTGGCACCCTGGCTGCCCCGATGTCCTCTTTTAAGCATCTCAACGACATTTCCCAGGCGGTGTATGATTTAGAGCGGGCCAATACCGCGGGCATTCACGCAGCTTACGAAATCGCACTGGCCGAGAAAGATTATCCAGCTCAAGTGCTGCTCCATTGGTTCATTAGCGAGCAAGTCGAGGAAGAAGCTTGGTCTGACACACTTCTCGTGAAAACCCGCGAGGCAACCTGTGCGGGCGCGCTGTCGAGCCTCGACAGGCACCTGTCAAAAATTCTTTTCGCAAATTCCGAAGCCACCTAACCGGTGGTTTAAGCCAAGCTTGGCTTGGCGGCAAAACGCGGCGCGAAACTCGCCCAGAACCGGCCCGGGGTCAGGGCAAAGACGATGAGCGCGATTTGCGTGGCATCGAATACCATCAGCCAGAAGAAAGCTTCATCCATGAAACCATAGGAATGCAGCCCGATCCCCAGCATGTTGACTCCAAACCATGAAAAGCTCGTCACAATATTGCCAAACACCGCCATGGCCATCAAGCCGCGTTCCTTGATCAGGCCGCCCCATCGGGCATGCAGGATAATGGCATTCCAAAGAACGATCATCAACGCTCCGTTCTCCTTGGGATCCCAACCCCAAAAGCGGCCCCAGGATTGGTCGGCCCAAATCCCTCCCAGAATTGTTCCGATAAAACTTGTCAGCGTGGCGAAGCAAACAATGCCATAGACCATCCTCGCCAGGGCGCGGGCGGTTTCGGCGGAGAGCGTTCGAGTGAAGAAACCGCGCACGATATAAATCGCGGCCAGCAATCCGGCGACAAACATGGACGCATATCCGATGGTAATTACGACGACGTGAGTCGAGAGCCACAAATTGGTATCCAGCACGGCGCGCAACATTTCCATCGTATCGCCGCTCAGCGCCAGATGGTGCGCGATGATCAAGGTGATGAATCCAATCAAACCCGATGACACCAAACCAATGCCGCCTTTGAAGATGCGCTCCAAAATGAGACCCAGCGCCACCGACCCCCAGCCAATGAAGATGGCCGAAGAGTACAGATTAGTGACCGGCGGCCGGCCTTCAAGATACATGCGGAAACCCAATCCGAAAGTGTGAATGATGAACGCCAGCGCCAGCAGCGCAACTCCAGTCCGCCGCGCCGGTTCCCAAAAATTGATCCAAAACACGCACCCGAGCAGGACGGCGGCAATGTAAATCACCAGGCTTTTGTAAAATGGCTCGAGTTGATTGAAGAAAAATTCCCGCGATCCTTTTGCCAGTTCCGGCTCGAGATTGTTTTCTTGCAGCCAGACACGATAACCGGCCAGCGCCCGGTTGAAGCTGGCGGGATCGTTGGTTTGATAGGCCGTGGACATGGCTGCGAAAAACCTGACCGCGGGATGAACCTCCCGTGAACCAGTCAGGCTCGCTCCGGCACTTGTCCAGGCACTGCGATCCTCGCCGAGCCGCGGCGGGATGGCTCTGACATACGCGAAATCGGCCGCCCGGGCGTAGCGTCGATAGAATCCCTCAAGCAGGCGCGTCTTCTCCTCGCTGAAGGAATTTGTGGTCGCCGTCGCCGCAAACAGCTCAATTTCCCCTTGAAAATCCTCGGCACCCGCAGGACCAAGATTGTTCTTGAGCCGGTTGTAAAGCACAACGCTGTCATATAAATGCATCAAGTCCTTTTGAAACGGAGTGCGCGCTTTTTCCGCGTCCCCGCCTTGTTTGCTCTCCGCTTCCTCCAGCTTGAGCGCCTGCGATTCTAGAGGATCAATCTGATTGGTCAGATCATGGAAGGAGTAGTGCTGAAGCCCTTGGTTCTCCGCGCCAAGCAAGCCCTGCAGATCAGGGTGTTGCACGCGGAAAATTTTTCTTTGATCGGCCAGAGCTGAGTTGGCCATGATCTCCAATAGCCATTGCGGGGCGGACAGGGAACCGCCGTCCGCCAACCGCACCGTCGAGCGCCCGCTCATGCTGAGCAAAGCATTGCGCGCAACAGAATCGAAAGGCTGAATGCGGCCGTTGAGAAGGACCGGCAGCCTCCCGAAACCGGCCAAATCAAAACCATCCACCCGCTTGGGAGCTAGCGCTCCCGAGCCAAACCATAGCGCAACCGCACCGGTAATTAACCACGGAATCCATTTTTTCATGCTTCACTCCTTTCCGCCTCGATCATAGGCTCCACCAAGTGCGCAGGGACCTCTGACCGGGCTGGGACAAGCTGCGATGGGCTCGCGCCCCTCCTGGCAAAACCAAACAAGTGCGTGAGAAACTGCGCCAGCAATCCGACGCAAATGAGGGCGCAAGCCACGTAAGGGGTGGCCGCAGCGGGGTTATGCACCACCTGCAAAATCGAAACCTTGTCGCCCGGCTCAAAGCTGGCCTGATAATAGGTTTCGCCACCGTAGCGCAACGGGCTGTTCATTCGAATCAGCACATCGCGATCCTCGCCATGCTTCGGATCGCTCAAGTGAATTCTACTGGAAAAATTGCTCGGAATGTCTGTGCCTGCATAGACGTCGTGCTTGAATTCCAACAATGTGATGCTGTAAGGCTTGTAATAGCGAACGGGGCGGAGGGCGATTTCGTAATTATGGCCCGCCCATGCGAATCCCTGAGCCGCCTCAATCGGCACACCCAAAAGTTCCCCAAATTGTGCCTGCAACTCCGAAGACCATGGCCGCTTGGTCAGCCAGGTCGAAACCGTCCATTCGCCAATGGCCTTGTTGTCGGCCACGACCTCAATCAGCGCCGCGGGCTTATTTTCGTCGTCCATCCGGCCCGCCGGTGGCGCGGCAGTGAAGAGCAATCTTTGGCCGATGCCGTTGGCGGCCTTCAGTTTTTCGCCGCCGCCGGACATGGGGCCGGCCGGAAGTGAATTGGGCAGGAAATGTTTGACACGCAACACAAAGGGCAGGCCCGGAGGATGAATCTCCCCGCCCTGTGCCAAGGCTGATTGCGGAATTGCGACCACGTCATCGCGGTCGGGATTGGTAACATCGATCACGACCAGTTCATTGCGGCGGCTGTCCTCGGCATAGCTTTTTGATTCACCCACCTCGATGCGCATCTGGCTTTCCACTTGGAAAATTTCGGTCAGAAAAAAACCGGCTAACAAAAGAATCAAGCCCGCGTGTACAAGGAAGAGGCCGATTTTTCGGCGGCTGAAATGGAACCTTTGAATGTGAGCGGCGAGGAGATTGACCACCAGAACCACCCCAATCGTCCAGCCTCCCGGGAAAACCGGGATTTTCCAATGGCTTCCTTCTGGCGTCCAATAGATGAAGAAACTGCGGAAGAATTCCGATTGCACCACGTAGAGACCCAGGCGCACCTGGGCCAGCGTGCCGGCGAACACCAAGACGAGCGCAAGGCCCAGGCACACGATGGTGAGCCGCAGCGAACTGAAGAGTTTGGCGAAGCGATTAATCATGGCTCAGGGTAGTGAACCGTTTGCACAAATTTCACAAAGCCATCCTTTTCCTTAGCCACCACCGATTCATCCCCGACAAGTTTATAGAACCAAGTTCTGTCTCCTTGCGGGACGATGGCCGCCACCAGGCGCGCTGGACTGTTTGGATTGCTCAAATCCACCAAAATCGCCGCGGTGCCCGCGACTTGCAGTGGCTGAGTTGTTTTGGAAAGTTCGGTTTGCTTAATCGCGGCGAGTCCCATCTGGGCGCGCCACCGATTTACATTCGCAAACGCGCCGCCGAAATCGCCGGGGAAGACGCTAACGGCAACGTTTGCCTTCCGACCTTGATCGCCCGGCACGGAAAAGCTCTTAACAATCATCGGGCCAGGTTGATTGGGGTTCCAGGTGGAGGGGGGATTCCATTTGGGTTCGCCATCAGCGTTGTCAATGGCTGGTATGGCGCCGGCGTGCGGATCAGAGGGCATTGCTTCCAAAGTTGCCATCGGCTTATGCTCGGCCTCCCCGCTGAAACGAACTGACCTTAAGAAAGCTAGAAAGGAAGCCTTCGATCCATTAACTGTCTCTTTGTCGCCGCGCAATTTGAAAAACCAGGTGGCGCCCTCGCGAGGCAGCAAGACAACCACGGTGTTAGCTGATGCCCCAGAGAAATCGTATAGCTTTCCATCATGGGAATCGATACTGACAGCCTGCGATGAGATGCTGCTTTCCTCCACCGGTTTCAACCCTATCTCACGACGCCAGCGGTTAACGTTGTCCAATTCCGTACCCACTTTGCCGGGAAAGGATGTGATGGCCACCTCTGCCTTTTTGTCACCCTTGCCGGGCACAACGAAGTTGCCAATGCGCACACTCGTGGCCGGGAGTTCTTGCCATTCGCCGGGCGTCGTCCATCGGATGGGCGCCGCACTAATTTCGAGCTCGGTGGCGCCAGGCGCGGCTGCGGGAGTTTGAACGATGGGCGGATGCCCCTTTGGGACCGAATAAGTCTGAACATCGTCCGCAGCCAAAGCGCCCACGGCCGCTGCGAAGAAGCTGGCGGCCAGAACCACAATATGATTTTTTGTTTTCATCAGCAAATTGAAGCAGGTTTAGATAACGAGTGCAGAATAGCGCGTGGTGAAGTTTGGAGAAGGGCGTATCTTGCCATTGATTAAGCATATTTTGTTTAGTCGCAAAAACACCACTTAACCGGATTCTGCTTGCGGCAACAATCCCCCGAATTATCTTAAATAATGATCGACTCGCCCGTCCTCATTGCAACGCGCGGCAGCGCGCTGGCCCTCGCCCAGGCGAACATGGTCCTGGCGGATTGTCGCGCAAAATTTCCCAAGCTCGCTTTTGCCCTTAAAATCATCAAGACCACCGGCGACAAATTGCAATCCGCTTCCATGTCGCGCATTGACGCCAGCCTGCCGCGCGGCCTGTTCACCAAGGAACTGGAGATCGCCCTGCTCAAAAGCGAAGCGGCGGTCGCCGTTCACAGCCTGAAGGATCTGCCGACTCAACTGCCCGACGGCTTGCTTCTCGCGGCGGTCGCCGGGAAGCGTGCGGATGTTCGCGACGTTCTTATCTATCGCGATGCTTTCAAGCCCAACACGAGACTGGCTGATTTTCCGCCGGGCATGACCATTGCCACCAGCAGCACACGACGCAAAGCGCAAATTCTGGCGCGACGTCCGGATTTCAATGTGATCGAAATTCGCGGCAACGTCTCCACACGGCTGCGAAAGCTGGCTGGCCAGCCTGAAATAGACGCCACCATCCTGGCCACCGCAGGTTTGGGCCGGCTCCATATCCAGATTACCGCCGCTGGTGAATTAAAAGGCCGCGACGCCCCCACCGGCCTGGCCGTCACAATTCTTGACACGGACGAGATGCTGCCTTGCGTGGGCCAGGGCGCGATCGGCCTGGAAATTCGGGCGGACAATGAACGCATGGCCGAGATATGCGCGCGACTGAACGATGACGAAACCTTCCAATGCGTGACCGCCGAACGGGCTCTGCTCAGCGCTATGGGCGGCGGTTGCCAGACGCCGATCGGCGCGCACGCGCAGGTTGACGGCGAAGAGCTTTGCCTGCGAGCGGTATCATTCCTAACCGGGGTGCCCCGCCACGCCGAGGGGCGGGCGCCATTGAGAGAAGCTTTTGCATTGGGCGGACGAGTGGCTGCTCAGTTGCTGTAAATTCGACTCGGGAGTTGCGTTGGCTAACGCGACAGAGAGAAAGGATGTTCCTTTTTTCAGGGCCGATTCTCCGTGGGGCCGTCGTATGGACAAAAAACTCATCTGTCTTGAATTCTGATTCCTTGGATTTGCCTTAACCATTTGAACCCTGGTGTTCGGTTTGGCTCGTGGCTTTTTGGTGATTAGTTCGCGGATTTGGCCGCCAGGCGAAAAGGGCGGCATTTGCTGCCGGGCAAAATGTAGTCAGCAATAGACAAGGACGGGGTAGAGGCTTCGGGGCATTATGTCAGAGTGAGTCGAGCATGACGAAGCTGGAGGAACAAATAATGACCGCAAAATATTGCGCAGTTGATGAGATGAAGCCGCAAGGGGGCCGCGTGTCCCAGACGGCCTCCGGCTGTCCACGGAATTTTCTCGGCAATCGGTTCGTTTATGTCCTGATTTCCCCGCGGGCGCGCGGGCTTTCCCTCGGCATCAACATGAACCCGGACAAGCTTTGCAATTTTGATTGCGTGTATTGCGAGGTGCATCGAAATGTCCGGCCCACTGAAACCGAACTGGACACGGCCGTCATGGCGGCGGAATTGGAGAGGACGCTGTTGCTGATCCAATCGGGAGGAATTCGGCAATGCGCCGGTTATATTAGCATCAGTCCGGAATTGCTTCGCCTGCGCCACGTCGCTTTCAGTGGCGATGGCGAGCCGACGTTGTGCGCGAATTTTGCCGAGGCCGTGCAGTCGGTGGTGCATGTGCGGGCGTGCGGGCTGCCTTTCTTCAAGATGGTTCTCATCACCAATGGCACAGGTCTGAACTTGCCGCAGGTCCAGGAGGGACTCCGATATTTTACCCGCGACGATGAAATTTGGATCAAGCTCGACGCCGGCACGCAGGCTTATATGGATCGGGTCAATCGCAGCGAAGTCCCGCTGGATAAAGTCATGGACAATGCGAGGCTAACCGGACGTAAGCGCCCGATCATTATCCAAAGTCTATTTCCATTGATCGCCGGTCAGGAGCCGCCGCACGAGGAGATTGATCAATACATCCAGCGCCTTCGCGAATTGAAAGACGCCGGGGCGATGATTTCGCTGGTTCAGATTTATTCTGCAACGCGCCCCACACCAAATTCCGAATGCGGCCATCTTCCTCTTCCAAGCCTCGCCGCGATTAGCCAGCGCATTAAAGTCGAGACTGGATTGAAGTC
This sequence comes from uncultured Verrucomicrobiae bacterium, assembly GCA_963764165.1. Lineage (GTDB taxonomy): Bacteria > Verrucomicrobiota > Verrucomicrobiia > Limisphaerales > Palsa-1400 > Palsa-1400. Next base: position 5,648 of record CAVXRD010000001.1, on the reverse strand, counting down.
GGAAGTGTTTTGAGGTGGCGGCAGGCGCAAATGGCATCCTTCATTGGCCTGCGCCTTCCGATTCGACCCAGCGGACAGCGTAGTGAATCAATTCAGACATGCTGTGCAGTTCCAACTTGGCCTTGATGTTCGCGCGATGAACCTCAACGGTTTTGGCGCTCAGGTGAAGCTTCTCGGCCATTCGCTTGGTTTCAAGCCCTTGGCCGATGAGCCGAAACACCTCGAACTCACGGTCTGTCAGATTTTCCACCGGCGAGGCGGCCGAATCCGGGCGGCGCCCGGAGAAAATTTCCAGGATTTTTGACGACATTTTTTCGCTGACGTGAATTTGCCCGTCCAAGACGCGCCGGATGGCCTCGGCAATTTTTTTCCCTCCTTCCTGTTTCATAACGTAACCGCGCGCACCGGCCCGCAAGACCCGCTCCGTGTACAGCAGCTCGTCGTGCATCGAGATGACCAGCACCCGGACCTGCGGGTGCATCGCCTGAATGTCCTTGATCAATTCCAACCCGTTTTTTCCGGGCAAGGTAATATCGCTCAGGACAATGTCAGGTTTCAGAGATGCTATCTTTTCCATTGCTTCGCGCGCGTCACCAGCTTCGCCGCAAACTTGAAGATCCGGCTGGTGGGCTATCAGCGCGGCCAAGCCTTCCCGCGTCATGGGGTGGTCATCCACCAGAAGCACTTTTTTCCTAGGGCCTGTTAACACTAACGTAACGCCTCCACGATGAGCGCGAGGACGACGAATCCGGAGTACAACGCATCCAATTTGTCGAAGCGACTGAAGACTCGGCGGTAGCTTTTGAGTCGGCGAAAAAGCCGTTCAATCTCATTGCGGCGTCGGTAAAGGGTTTGGTCATACTCCCACGGATTTAAGCGTCGGGGGTTAGGAGGAACCACTGGAGCGTAGCCCAATTCCCGCGCCTGTTGCAGAGTCTCGTCCCCTTCATAGGCGCTGTCCATGATGAGTGGAAGCCCTGCCGGAACCGGCCCGCCCGCCTGCAAAAGCTCGCGTCCTTGCGGCGCGTCCCCCGCCTGGCCGGGGGAAAGCTTGAGCATTAAGGCGCACTGGGCATTCGCGGCAACCAGATGAATTTTGGTGGTGCAACCGCCTCGGGAGCGCCCGATGGCCTGTGGGCCGTTTTTTTTAGCGCCCCGGTGCCGTCGGGGTGAACCTTGATCGTCGTGCTGTCCAAGCAGACTTGCTCGATCCGGATCGCCAGGATTTGCTCCTGCTGGAGCCGGGCGAAGACTCGATCCAGCACGCCCGCTTTGCTCCAGCGGTTCATGCGGGTGTAGATCGTATGCCAGTTGCCAAAATGTTTTGGCAGGCCGCGCCATTTGCACCCATGCTCCACCACATAGAGCAGGGCGTTGAGAAGTTGCAGATTGGTCATGCTCACGTTGCCGCGCTGCCGCGGCAGACAATCAGCAACCCGCTGATATTGACTCTCTGTAAGCTCCACCCAGCCATTTTGCCTTGTCGCCTATAAAATGTCAATTAGTGTTAACAGGCCCTAGCCGAAGGTTTCTTTCGCGAAGTCATTTTCGATTTGAGGCGGCGGTTTGCGGCAGGGAACAAACGACTGCGGTTCCGCCTGAAGATTGTGTTTGGATCGCGACTTGAGCCCCGATCATGTCGGCGCGGTATTTCATGATGTGCAGCCCCATTCCTTTGCTGGCGGCAGAATTCGGCGGCAGGCCCGCGCCATTGTCCTGAATTGTCAGGACGATTCCTTTTGGCTCGGCGGCGAGGCGGATTTTTATCGATTTCGCTTTGCCGTGCTTGATGGCATTTGCCACCGCTTCCTGGGCGATTCGGTAAAGATGCGTGGCGGCGGCGTTGTTATGGACGTGGACGGGAGTTTCATTCTTGAATTGGCACCGGACGCCGAACGCCTGGCTGATGTCTTCCGCCAATTTTGCCAGGGCCGACATGAGACCTTCTGACTCCAGAACGACCGGAACGAGACCGTGAGCCAGCGAACGTGTCTGCGCAATGGCGTCGCGGACGCGGGCTGCGATGAGGCTCACTTCGGCGGCCTGACTTTTGCTGGGCGTATTCTCCGCGACCGCCTGCAATCTGAATTCTATGCCGGCGAGCTGTTGACAGATTCCGTCGTGCAGATCCTGCCCGATACTCAACGCCTCGCGTCGCCGCGATTCCATCGTCGGCGTCAATCAATACGCCAACACCAGGGAGAAACCGCTCGAAGTTCCGGCGGTGGATACAAATTCATTTTACAAGCGCCGCTCGCAGCAAATCGCGGATTACCGCACATCGATGGATGATCCCGAGAGTGAAGTGGTGCTGAAGCGCCTGTCGAACATCGTCAACATTCGCGGCGAAGGTTTGTTTGCCGAATGTGTCGAGGCGGTGGTTGCCGGCGCGACGCTGGGCGAAATTGTCCGCGCCATTCGCATTCACGATCATCCGTGCGCTCCAGTCGCGCCAGTGGAAATCACGCGCGCCTCCCTCGCCTTCGAACGCCTGCGCGGCGCTGTCAATAAATATGTGGCCGCCGGCCATGCCGCGCCGCAAGTGTTCCTGCTCAACATGGGATCGCTTCGCGACCACAAAGCTCGCGCGGACTTTTCGCGCGGCTTCTTCGCGGCTGGCGGTTACGAGGTGGTTTCCCCCGAAGGCTTCAAATCGAGCGAAGCCGCTGTGGACGCCTTCGCAAAATCGACTGCGAACGTCGCGGTGATTTGTTCGACGGACGAAAATTATCCCGCGCTTGTGCCACCGCTTGTGAAGGGCATTCGCAGCGTCAAACCGAATGCCACAATCGTGCTGGCCGGGTTTCCGAAGGATCAACTCGAAAGCTTCAAGAAAGCGGGCATTGACGAATTCATTCACATTCGCGCAGACGCGGCGGCATTGCTCCACACCATTCATTCGAAACTAGGAATGACGCTATGAAGAACTATCCTGATTTCACCAAAATCGACTTCGAATCCAAGCCGAAGCACACCAGTTTCGAGGATTGGCGAAACCACTTCGAGTCCGATGCCCGCGAATCGCTTGACGAGGCCATCCACAAAACGCTTGAGGGCGTGGACATCCGCCCGCTCTATGTCGCGGACGATCTCGCCGATTGCGAACATCTGCAGAGCATGCCCGGCATCGCGCCCTTTTTGCGCGGGCCTTACGGATCCATGTATGTGACAAAGCCGTGGACCGTTCGCCAGTACGCGGGATTCTCGACCGCGGAGGAAAGCAACGCGTTTTATCGCCGCAACATCGCGGCCGGCCAGCAAGGCTTGTCGGTGGCGTTCGATTTGCCCACGCACCGCGGCTACGATTCCGATCATCCGCGCGCCATTGCCGACGTCGGCAAGGCGGGCGTGGCAGTCAACTCGGTGGAGGACATGAAGATTCTCTTCCAATCCATTCCGCTGGATCGCATTTCTGTTTCGATGACGATGAATGGCGCGGTGCTGCCGGTGATGGCATTTTACATCGTCGCCGCCGAGGAGCAGGGAGTGAAGCTTGAGCAGCTTTCCGGCACCATTCAAAACGACATTTTGAAGGAATACATGGTGCGGAACACTTACATTTATCCGCCCGCCCCTTCGATGCGCATCATCGCCGATATTTTCAAATTCACCTCCAAGAACATGCCGAAGTTCAATTCGATTTCCATTTCCGGCTATCACATGCAGGAAGCGGGAGCGACAGCGGATTTGGAAATGGCCTACACGCTGGCGGATGGCTTGGAATATGTCCGCACCGGCATCAAGGCGGGAATTGATATTGACGCTTTCGCGCCGCGCCTCTCGTTTTTCTGGGCGCAGGGAAAAGATTTCTTCATGGAGATCGCGAAGATGCGCGCCGCCCGCGCGTTGTGGGCGAAGCTCATCGCGCCGTTCCATCCGAAGAATCCGAAATCGCTCGCGCTGCGCACGCATTCGCAAACATCCGGCTGGTCGCTGACGGAGCAGGATCCGTACAACAACATTTCCCGCACCTGCCTCGAAGCCATGGCCGCGGCTTTCGGCCAGACGCAATCGCTCCATACCAATTCGCTCGACGAAGCCATCGCGTTGCCGACGGATTTCTCGGCGCGCATCGCCCGCAACACGCAGCTTTTCCTGCAAGAGGAAACCGGCATTTGCAAAGTGATTGATCCGTGGGGCGGGTCGTATTACGTCGAAGCGCTCACGCAAGCCCTGATGAAACGCGCGTGGGCGCACATCCAGGAAGTGGAGAGTTTGGGCGGCATGGCCAAAGCCATCGAAACGGGTTTGCCGAAATTGCGCATTGAAGAAGCCGCCGCCCGCCGCCAGGCCCGCATCGACTCGGGCAAAGAGGCGATTGTCGGCGTGAATATCTTCCGCTTGGAAAAAGCCGAGAAGCTCGACGTCCGCGAAGTGGACAACACCGCCGTGCGTCAATCACAAATTCAACGCCTGCAAAAAATCCGCGCCGAGCGCGACAGCGCCAAGGTTCAAGCCGCGCTGGATGCGCTGACGCAAGCCGCTGAGTCCAACACCGGCAATCTTCTCGCGCTGGCCGTTGACGCCGCGCGCGTCCGGGCCACGCTGGGCGAAATTTCATTCGCGCTTGAGAAAGTTTACAGGAGGCATAAAGCTGTGATTCGAACTGTGTCCGGAGTGTATCAATCGGAATTCGGACAAGACCCGCAAATCGAGCAGGTTCGCAGGCTGACCGACGATTTTGCCCGCAAACAAGGACGGCGTCCGCGCATTCTCATCGCCAAGATGGGCCAGGATGGCCACGATCGCGGCGCGAAAATCATCGCTACTGCCTACGCCGACCTCGGCTTCGATGTGGACATCGGCCCGCTCTTCCAGCAACCCGACGAAGCCGCCCGCATGGCCGCTGAAAACGACGTCCATATCGTCGGCATCAGCTCGCTGGCTGGCGGACACAAAACGCTGCTCGTCCAATTGGTCGAGGAACTCAAAAAAGTCGGACGGCCCGACATCATGGTCGTGGTTGGCGGAGTCATTCCTCCGCAGGATTACGATTTCCTCAAGGAAAACGGCGCGGCGGCGGTGTTCGGCCCGGGAACGTGCATCCCGGACGCCGCGAAGGAATTATTGACACAACTGGCCGCCCGCCTGGCCGCATGATTCATGCAATCAGCGTCATCCAAAACGTGGAGTCCGAAGGACTACGTTACCGGTGTCTTAGCCGGGGATCGCAGCGTGCTCTCCCGCGCCATTACGCTGATTGAAAGCCAGTCGCCCCGCCACGAAGCGATGGCCCAGGAGGTTTTGCAGACTCTGCTCCCGCACACTGGAAAGGCACGCCGGTTAGGCATTACCGGCGTGCCTGGTGTGGGAAAGAGCACGTTCATCGAGGCTTTCGGATGCTATTTGACAGGGCAGGGGCATTCACTGGCGGTGTTGACGATTGATCCCACCAGCAAGCGTTCTGGAGGCAGCATCCTCGGCGACAAGACGCGCATGGAAAATTTGAGCCGCGATCCCAAGGCATTTATTCGCCCGTCGCCAGCGGGCGACACCGTAGGCGGCGTCGCCCTGCGCACGCGCGAAACGATGCTCTTGTGCGAGGCGGCGGGATTCGACCTCGTGCTGATCGAAAGTGTTGGCGTCGGCCAAAGCGAAACGGCGCTGCGCTCAATGGTGGATTTCTTTTTGTTGCTGCTGCTGCCGGG